>NZ_JAMYVW010000001.1:0-11954 GCF_040324395.1 Mesorhizobium sp. C277A
TGTCTACAATCCGGCCACCGGCGCCGGCACGATCAGCTATTCCTACACGCTCGTCGACAACACAACCGGCGACAACACCACCGCCAGCTTCGCAGTCGTCGTCACCGACACTGACGGCGACAGCGCACCGGCCGGCAACCTGGTCATCAACATCATCGACGACGTGCCGACGGCGCATGCCGATACCGACAGTGTAGCCTCCAACCAGTTCACGGCCGAGGCCGGCAACGTGCTGACGGCGGTGGGCACCACCTCGCCGGTGACCGGCATCGATGTCCTGGGTGCAGACGGCGCAGCGGTGGTTGGCGTCCAGGCCGGCGACACCAATGCCGACTTCACCGGCTCGCTCGGCGTGCAGATCCAGGGCACCTACGGCAAGCTGACGCTTACGCCGACGGCTCCTACTCCTATGTACGCGATGCCGGCTCGCAGGGCGGCCACGACGACGTCTTCACCTACACCATCAAGGATGGCGACGGCGACACCTCGCACACCACGCTGATCATCTCGATCGGCGACTCGACGCCGACCGACAGCATTCCGGCGCCGGGCCTTGCCTCGACCACCGTCTATGAGGCCGGCCTTCCGGCACGCGGCGGCGAGTCCGCGGGCTCGAACGCTGCCGCCAACTCGGAGACCACCTCGGGCACCATCGGCTTCACTTCGCCGGACGGCGTGTCGGTAGTCTCGCTCGGCGGCCATGTGCTGACCGGCGCGCGCAGACCTTCACCGACGCCACCGGCTCGCTGACGGCAAGCTATGTCTACAATCCGGCCACCGGCGCCGGCACGATCAGCTATTCCTACACGCTCGTCGACAACACACCGGCGACAACACCACCGCCAGCTTCGCAGTCGTCGTCACCGACACTGACGGCGACAGCGCACCGGCCGGCAACCTGGTCATCAACATCATCGACGACGTGCCGACGGCGCATGCCGATACCGACAGTGTAGCCTCCAACCAGTTCACGGCCGAGGCCGGCAACGTGCTGACGGCGGTGGGCACCACCTCGCCGGTGACCGGCATCGTCCTGGGTGCAGACGGCGCAGCGGTGGTTGGCGTCCAGGCCGGCGACACCAATGCCGACTTCACCGGCTCGCTCGGCGTGCAGATCCAGGGCACCTACGGCAAGCTGACGCTTAACGCCGACGGCTCCTACTCCTATGTACGCGATGCCGGCTCGCAGGGCGGCCACGACGACGTCTTCACCTACACCATCAAGGATGGCGACGGCGACACCTCGCACACCACGCTGACCATCTCGATCGGCGACTCGACGCCGACCGACAGCATTCCGGCGCCGGGCCTTGCCTCGACCACCGTCTATGAGGCCGGCCTTCCGGCACGCGGCGGCGAGTCCGCGGGCTCGAACGCTGCCGCCAACTCGGAGACCACCTCGGGCACCATCGGCTTCACTTCGCCGGACGGCGTGTCGGTAGTCTCGCTCGGCGGCCATGTGCTGACCGGCGCCGCGCAGACCTTCACCGACGCCACCGGCTCGCTGACGGCAAGCTATGTCTACAATCCGGCCACCGGCGCCGGCACGATCAGCTATTCCTACACGCTCGTCGACAACACCACCGGCGACAACACCACCGCCAGCTTCGCAGTCGTCGTCACCGACACTGACGGCGACAGCGCACCGGCCGGCAACCTGGTCATCAACATCATCGACGACGTGCCGACGGCGCATGCCGATACCGACAGTGTAGCCTCCAACCAGTTCACGGCCGAGGCCGGCAACGTGCTGACGGCGGTGGGCACCACCTCGCCGGTGACCGGCATCGATGTCCTGGGTGCAGACGGCGCAGCGGTGGTTGGCGTCCAGGCCGGCGACACCAATGCCGACTTCACCGGCTCGCTCGGCGTGCAGATCCAGGGCACCTACGGCAAGCTGACGCTTAACGCCGACGGCTCCTACTCCTATGTACGCGATGCCGGCTCGCAGGGCGGCCACGACGACGTCTTCACCTACACCATCAAGGATGGCGACGGCGACACCTCGCACACCACGCTGACCATCTCGATCGGCGACTCGACGCCGACCGACAGCATTCCGGCGCCGGGCCTTGCCTCGACCACCGTCTATGAGGCCGGCCTTCCGGCACGCGGCGGCGAGTCCGCGGGCTCGAACGCTGCCGCCAACTCGGAGACCACCTCGGCACCATCGGCTTCACTTCGCCGGACGGCGTGTCGGTAGTCTCGCTCGGCGGCCATGTGCTGACCGGCGCCGCGCAGACCTTCACCGACGCCACCGGCTCGCTGACGGCAAGCTATGTCTACAATCCGGCCACCGGCGCCGGCACGATCAGCTATTCCTACACGCTCGTCGACAACACCACCGGCGACAACACCACCGCCCAGCTTCGCAGTCGTCGTCACCGACACTGACGGCGACAGCGCACCGGCCGGCAACCTGGTCATCAACATCATCGACGACGTGCCGACGGCGCATGCCGATACCGACAGTTAGCCTCCAACCAGTTCACGGCCGAGGCCGGCAACGTGCTGACGGCGGTGGGCACCACCTCGCCGGTGACCGGCATCGATGTCCTGGGTGCAGACGGCGCAGCGGTGGTTGGCGTCCAGGCCGGCGACACCAATGCCGACTTCACCGGCTCGCTCGGCGTGCAGATCCAGGGCACCTACGGCAAGCTGACGCTTAACGCCGACGGCTCCTACTCCTATGTACGCGATGCCGGCTCGCAGGGCGGCCACGACGACGTCTTCACCTACACCATCAAGGATGGCGACGGGACACCTCGCACACCACGCTGACCATCTCGATCGGCGACTCGACGCCGACCGACAGCATTCCGGCGCCGGGCCTTGCCTCGACCACCGTCTATGAGGCCGGCCTTCCGGCACGCGGCGGCGAGTCCGCGGGCTCGAACGCTGCCGCCAACTCGGAGACCACCTCGGGCACCATCGGCTTCACTTCGCCGGACGGCGTGTCGGTAGTCTCGCTCGGCGGCCATGTGCTGACCGGCGCCGCGCAGACCTTCACCGACGCCACCGGCTCGCTGACGGCAAGCTATGTCTACAATCCGGCCACCGGCGCCGGCACGATCAGCTATTCCTACACGCTCGTCGACAACACCACCGGCGACAACACCACCGCCAGCTTCGCAGTCGTCGTCACCGACACTGACGGCGACAGCGCACCGGCCGGCAACCTGGTCATCAACATCATCGACGACGTGCCGACGGCGCATGCCGATACCGACAGTGTAGCCTCCAACCAGTTCACGGCCGAGGCCGGCAACGTGCTGACGGCGGTGGGCACCACCTCGCCGGTGACCGGCATCGATGTCCTGGGTGCAGACGGCGCAGCGGTGGTTGCGTCCAGGCCGGCGACACCAATGCCGACTTCACCGGCTCGCTCGGCGTGCAGATCCAGGGCACCTACGGCAAGCTGACGCTTAACGCCGACGGCTCCTACTCCTATGTACGCGATGCCGGCTCGCAGGGCGGCCACGACGACGTCTTCACCTACACCATCAAGGATGGCGACGGCGACACCTCGCACACCACGCTGATCATCTCGATCGGCGACTCGACGCCGACCGACAGCATTCCGGCGCCGGGCCTTGCCTCGACCACCGTCTATGAGGCCGGCCTTCCGGCACGCGGCGGCGAGTCCGCGGGCTCGAACGCTGCCGCCAACTCGGAGACCACCTCGGGCACCATCGGCTTCACTTCGCCGGACGGCGTGTCGGTAGTCTCGCTCGGCGGCCATGTGCTGACCGGCGCCGCGCAGACCTTCACCGACGCCACGGCTCGCTGACGGCAAGCTATGTCTACATCCGGCCACCGGCGCCGGCACGATCAGCTATTCCTACACGCTCGTCGACAACACCACCGGCGACAACACCACCGCCAGCTTCGCAGTCGTCGTCACCGACACTGACGGCGACAGCGCACCGGCCGGCAACCTGGTCATCAACATCATCGACGACGTGCCGACGGCGCATGCCGATACCGACAGTGTAGCCTCCAACCAGTTCACGGCCGAGGCCGGCAACGTGCTGACGGCGGTGGGCACCACCTCGCCGGTGACCGGCATCGATGTCCTGGGTGCAGACGGCGCAGCGGTGGTTGGCGTCCAGGCCGGCGACACCAATGCCGACTTCACCGGCTCGCTCGGCGTGCAGATCCAGGGCACCTACGGCAAGCTGACGCTTAACGCCGACGGCTCCTACTCCTATGTACGCGATGCCGGCTCGCAGGGCGGCCACGACGACGTCTTCACCTACACCATCAAGGATGGCGACGGCGACACCTCGCACACCACGCTGACCATCTCGATCGGCGACTCGACGCCGACCGACAGCATTCCGGCGCCGGGCCTTGCCTCGACCACCGTCTATGAGGCCGGCCTTCCGGCACGCCGGCGGCGAGTCCGCGGGCTCGAACGCTGCCGCCAACTCGGAGACCACCTCGGGCACCATCGGCTTCACTTCGCCGGACGGCGTGTCGGTAGTCTCGCTCGGCGGCCATGTGCTGACCGGCGCCGCGCAGACCTTCACCGACGCCACCGGCTCGCTGACGGCAAGCTATGTCTACAATCCGGCCACCGGCGCCGGCACGATCAGCTATTCCTACACGCTCGTCGACAACACCACCGGCGACAACACCACCGCCAGCTTCGCAGTCGTCGTCACCGACACTGACGGCGACAGCGCACCGGCCGGCAACCTGGTCATCAACATCATCGACGACGTGCCGACGGCGCATGCCGATACCGACAGTGTAGCCTCCAACCAGTTCACGGCCGAGGCCGGCAACGTGCTGACGGCGGTGGGCACCACCTCGCCGGTGACCGGCATCGATGTCCTGGGTGCAGACGGCGCAGCGGTGGTTGGCGTCCAGGCCGGCGACACCAATGCCGACTTCACCGGCTCGCTCGGCGTGCAGATCCAGGGCACCTACGGCAAGCTGACGCTTAACGCCGACGGCTCCTACTCCTATGTACGCGATGCCGGCTCGCAGGGCGGCCACGACGACGTCTTCACCTACACCATCAAGGATGGCGACGGCGACACCTCGCACACCACGCTGATCATCTCGATCGGCGACTCGACGCCGACCGACAGCATTCCGGCGCCGGGCCTTGCCTCGACCACCGTCTATGAGGCCGGCCTTCCGGCACGCGGCGGCGAGTCCGCGGGCTCGAACGCTGCCGCCAACTCGGAGACCACCTCGGGCACCATCGGCTTCACTTCGCCGGACGGCGTGTCGGTAGTCTCGCTCGGCGGCCATGTGCTGACCGGCGCCGCGCAGACCTTCACCGACGCCACCGGCTCGCTGACGGCAAGCTATGTCTACAATCCGGCCACCGGCGCCGGCACGATCAGCTATTCCTACACGCTCGTCGACAACACCACCGGCGACAACACCACCGCCAGCTTCGCAGTCGTCGTCACCGACACTGACGGCGACAGCGCACCGGCCGGCAACCTGGTCATCAACATCATCGACGACGTGCCGACGGCGCATGCCGATACCGACAGTGTAGCCTCCAACCAGTTCACGGCCGAGGCCGGCAACGTGCTGACGGCGGTGGGCACCACCTCGCCGGTGACCGGCATCGATGTCCTGGGTGCAGACGGCGCAGCGGTGGTTGGCGTCCAGGCCGGCGACACCAATGCCGACTTCACCGGCTCGCTCGGCGTGCAGATCCAGGGCACCTACGGCAAGCTGACGCTTAACGCCGACGGCTCCTACTCCTATGTACGCGATGCCGGCTCGCAGGGCGGCCACGACGACGTCTTCACCTACACCATCAAGGATGGCGACGGCGACACCTCGCACACCACGCTGACCATCTCGATCGGCGACTCGACGCCGACCGACAGCATTCCGGCGCCGGGCCTTGCCTCGACCACCGTCTATGAGGCCGGCCTTCCGGCACGCGGCGGCGAGTCCGCGGGCTCGAACGCTGCCGCCAACTCGGAGACCACCTCGGGCACCATCGGCTTCACTTCGCCGGACGGCGTGTCGGTAGTCTCGCTCGGCCGGCCATGTGCTGACCGGCGCCGCGCAGACCTTCACCGACGCCACCGGCTCGCTGACGGCAAGCTATGTCTACAATCCGGCCACCGGCGCCGGCACGATCAGCTATTCCTACACGCTCGTCGACAACACCACCGGCGACAACACCACCGCCAGCTTCGCAGTCGTCGTCACCGACACTGACGGCGACAGCGCACCGGCCGGCAACCTGGTCATCAACATCATCGACGACGTGCCGACGGCGCATGCCGATACCGACAGTGTAGCCTCCAACCAGTTCACGGCCGAGGCCGGCAACGTGCTGACGGCGGTGGGCACCACCTCGCCGGTGACCGGCATCGATGTCCTGGGTGCAGACGGCGCAGCGGTGGTTGGCGTCCAGGCCGGCGACACCAATGCCGACTTCACCGGCTCGCTCGGCGTGCAGATCCAGGGCACCTACGGCAAGCTGACGCTTAACGCCGACGGCTCCTACTCCTATGTACGCGATGCCGGCTCGCAGGCGGCCACGACGACGTCTTCACCTACACCATCAAGGATGGCGACGGCGACACTCGCACACCACGCTGACCATCTCGATCGGCGACTCGACGCCGACCGACAGCATTCCGGCGCCGGGCCTTGCCTCGACCACCGTCTATGAGGCCGGCCTTCCGGCACGCGGCGGCGAGTCCGCGGGCTCGAACGCTGCCGCCAACTCGGAGACCACCTCGGGCACCATCGGCTTCACTTCGCCGGACGGCGTGTCGGTAGTCTCGCTCGCGGCCATGTGCTGACCGGCGCCGCGCAGACCTTCACCGACGCCACCGGCTCGCTGACGGCAAGCTATGTCTACAATCCGGCCACCGGCGCCGGCACGATCAGCTATTCCTACACGCTCGTCGACAACACCACCGGCGACAACACCACCGCCAGCTTCGCAGTCGTCGTCACCGACACTGACGGCGACAGCGCACCGGCCGGCAACCTGGTCATCAACATCATCGACGACGTGCCGACGGCGCATGCCGATACCGGCAATGTCAACGAGGGCGCTTTGCTCACCGTATTGGCGGCGGCAGGCGTGCTCGTCAATGACGTCGCCGGCGCCGACGGGGCCACGATCGATGGCGTACGGGCGGCGGGCGGCAACACCACGACAGCAGTATCGGGTGGCGTCAACACCGACATTGTGGGCCTGCACGGCACGCTCACCTCAACGTCGACGGCTCCTACACCTACCAGTCGACGGCTCACAGCATTAACGCGAACACCACGGACGTGTTCGTCTACACAATCAAGGACGGCGACGGCGACTTCTCGACGACGACATTGACCATCAACCTGACGGACATCAACGATGCACCGGTTGTTGCCAGCACCCAGAACTGGATGTCGAGCGACCCGGGGCAGCAGACCCTTGGCACGCCGACTTATCCCAATGGATATCCGCTGCTGGTCTCGATCCCGACGGATGCGGATGGCGACAACCTGATCGTCACCGCAACAGGGACGATCCCGACTGGGGTGTTCTACTACAACGGCGTGACCTATGTCGCCCTGACAACCGGCACCGTGCTCTACAATCCGTCCGGTGGCATCAACCTGCTGGGTAACCTGGTCTACACACCAACCGCCACGGTAACCGATACTGTCAACACCAACCTTACGCTGAATGTCTTCGATGGCACCGCCACGACTGTCCAGACTGTCGGCATCCACGAAGTGCCCCCGACCAGTCTGCCCAGCGACACTGCTCAGGTGGGCAATGGCAGCAGCCCTCTTACCTCGGGAAATGATCAGGTCACGACCCTGGCCCTGTCACAAGCCACGGTAAATGCTATAATCGCCGATCCTCATAGCGCGACTCTAGTAGTCTATACCGACTTTCAAGAGTCGCCCTTCGTAACGCCGATACCTGTAGCGGAGCGAAATCCCGGCGTGTTCGGAGACAGCAGTGCGGGATCGCATCGCGAACAGGAAGTCCAGGTCGAGATAGTCATAGGCACCAACCATTTCGCAGTTGTCGAAGACGATCTGACCGCCGGAACATTCGAACAGAGCTGGTTCTACGATCCGGCCACCGGCCTGATGAAGGCAACTGTCGACTACGACCATATCTTCCTTCTGGACGGCAGCGGCAACGCCACCTCCACGACGCTTGCCAGCTATTTGATCGCACACCCACCTACAGCCGGCGACTCATGGACGCTGTCTTACTTCGACAATAGTGGTGGCAATTACCAGGCGCGCTCGGTCAGCTTCTCCTTCTTCTCGCATGATCCGGGCGATCCCGGCATCACGGTGAATGGCGACGCCACATTGGCCGACCAGATCTATGGTACGTCCGGTGTCGATCATCTGTCCGGTGGCGGTGGAAACGACATCATTATCGGACGGGGCGGCAACGATTTCCTGACGGGCGGCGCCGGCGCCGACACCTTCCTGATCGGACTGGGGATTCGACACCCGTTATAGGCGGAACCGGCAATGCCGGGACGATCACCGGCTATGACATCATCACTGACTTCGTCGCCGGGACCGACAAGTTGGCCCTGCCAGGGACTCTGGTGGCCGCCACCGCCGGCCTTGTCGACGGAGCAGGAGACTCCGTATTGACGATCGGCGGAGATACAGTGGAATCTCATTCGGTCACCAACGGCATCGCCAGTTCTTCGGAACAGATGCCGGCGGCTCGCCGTTGGCTATCACCTCAACCGCAGCTCTCGCGGCGGCTGTCCAATATCTCATGGGCACAGACATCGGAAACGCCGGTGCGACGCTCGCATTCACGGCAACCATCTCGGGCGTAAATCATACGTTCGTCTATACCCAGACAACCACCAATGCCGGCGTAGGAGCACTGGTCGATCTCCAGAACGTCACGGTAGCGAACCTGAACACCCTGATCGGCGGATCGGTCGATCCGATTATCCTGGATCTGAACCATGATGGCTTCGCCTTCTCCGACGTCAGCCATGGCGTCCAGTTTGACATCAATGGTGACGGAACCAAAGACCAAATTGCCTGGAACACCTCGAACGACGGCATGCTGGCGATCGACCTCAACCATAACGGCAAGATCGATGATGGCACCGAGCTGTTTACGCCGAGTTTCGGCGGCGGCCATTTCGCCAGCGGCGCGGCGGCACTTGCATCGCTCGACAGCAATCATGACGGCGTCATCGATCAATACGACGATGCCTTCAGCAGCCTGCTGATCTGGAAGGACGCCAACGCCAACGGCATCAGTGACTCTGGGGAATTGTCACACCTTGCTGATAACGGTATTATTTCGATCAGCACGACAACGACCTCCGCTGTCGGCGAAATCGATGGGCAGGCCGTGGCAAGCAACGGCACCTTCCAGATGGCCGACGGCACGACCGGCAACTATATCGAGGTCGAACTCAACACCTCACTTGTTGCGCCCGTGGAAACGTCCGTTGCCTCCGATGGCACAAGGACCTTCACCATCGGCTCGCTCGAGGTAGCCGACCTGATCGCAGACTTCCACGATGGCGACCAGCTTGATCTTTCCTCGTTGCTCAAAGGCTTGGCTGGCGTCACCGATCTCGTAGGCGGCGGCTTCGTGGAGATCGCGCAGTCCTCGGCCAATGCCGAGGTCAAGGTCGACACCGACGGCGGCGGCGACAACTATCATACGGTCGCCGTGCTGGAGAACTACACATTCCACAGCGCCGCCGATGCGGTCAAAATACTCTACGATGACAGCCACGGCACCAAGACGGACGTGGTCTAAGGGGCGAAAGGGACGGGGTGAGGAGCATGAACAGAGTTTTGCGAGTGGCTTTCGGAGCCGGGCTGCTGTCGATATGCGCGACAGGACTTCAGGCCGCCGACATTATCGAAGGGCCGGTGGCCGACTATTGCCGGACCGTCGGCACGTCGAATTTGGTATTGAACGACAACATCGTCGATCTCAAGACCGAGGTGGTGAAGCTCATGGACGAGTCGGTGGCCGTCGCCAACAGCTCGGAATGGATCAATTCGTCCCGCCCCGCCTTCATCTGGGCGTCGGAAGCCAAGGTCGCCTGCGGCATGGCCTATGGTTATCTCAAGACGAACTACAAGGACGAAGACACCCTCAACAAGTGCGAGTGCTTCCACGACCGCATGGTCGAGTACATGAACTGACCGGAAGGGATCAAGTCGCGCCGACAGGCTGACGATGACAGCCCACGGGAGATTGTCGAGAGCGATTGCTGGAGCGATCGTACTGGCCATTTCTGCCCCTGAAGCCCGTGTCAATTGGCTGGAACGACCTGCCCTTGAGCCACACGCTTTATCCGGGTCAACGCGGCCGGTTCGCTGTCATGCAGTTCGGGAACTTTTCGCACGGGCAATTGTTCGAAACGGATGACTACTAGCTGATCTTGGCCCACCACAACCGGTGGATTCCAACGCCGTCGGCTTAGTCCGGACGCCTGACCCAACCCATTCGTGCCCCGACTGCGGGTAAGCCGTCGTGCGGATTGAGCGCGCCTGGTGCGCGGAAAGCCGCAATATGGCCGACGAACTGCAGCACGCATCATCAACGGCCCCGGCGTGATCTCCGTGAAGTCGTTGACCATCTCGCGGGCGAGAGCCAGCCAAAGGCGGGCACGGCCGCTTGCCGTGGGTGTCTTTTCGTCGGCGCCGAGCCTCAGTCGGTGACGACGATCCGCGTGTTGCCGAAGCCAACTTCCCGCACCATTGAATAGAAGGTCGCGGCATTGGCGGTGTGCAAGCGGACACAGCCATGCGACGCCGGGCGTCCAAGGTATCTCACCGCGCCGGTGCCATGAATGGCATAGCCGCCGCGGAAGAATACCGAATAAGGCATAGGCGACATGTCGTATTTGCGCGAATACCACATCCGCGCTGTCCGTTGCGGCCGATAGGCGCCGCGCGGGTGATGTAACCCTTGCGGGCGGTGGATACGCTCCATCGGTAAAGCACTTGACCATAGCGGCTGACAGTCATGGTCTGCGAAGATACATCAATGGTGGCGACCAGGCCCGCGGCGTTGCCTTCGACAGACGTGCCGAACAGCATCGCAGCAAGTGCTACCGCCATGAGAACAACTCTGTTCATGAGATCAAGCCCCTTTTATGCCCTTTGCCTGACTGCCATCGCGCGGTTTCTTCATCTTTAGCGGCAGGTGAGTGGCGTAACACACAGTCTTTGACGAAATCGCCAATCTAAAGCAGCGGATTTGAACGATTCCCGTCATAGCTGCCGCGACGACACGCACAATCGATATAGGCGGCAGGCTTGCACAACCACCCCGTCCACTGCTCAAATCGTCGGATGAACGAACAACACCTGAAGCTGGTTACCTCGCGCGTGATATTCTCATCGAGGCTGATTCGTGCGGATCGTTCACGGTGTCGATGACACAGCGGATCGGTTCGGTCATCTTGATCTGCTTGCGTTTTTACGCGAAGCAACTGCTCGACCCTGCGGCCTTCGCCAGATGCTGACTAAATGGAAGCCGGTTTCCGCACTTTCGCCGTCAAGCTCCGGCTTCACCACAAGGTTTTGCAGGGGTTGACGGCGGTCCACATGGCCCGAAATATGAACGGCAATCGCGCGGCCTCATGGTGGAATGGCCCATGCGAGCGGTTTGATGACCGGGCTTGGCGGTGTCGATCGAGGCGTTCAACCGGATCGTCGCAAAACCGCGGAGAGATTGTCGCTACCGGCGATGTGCGCGAGAGTCCGAACCGATGTTCGGATTTGGCATCACCCACCTGGTGGTCATCTTTGTGGTGGCGCTGGTTGTTTTCGGGCCAGAGGAGCTTCCAAAAGTCATGCGATCGCCAGGGCGATGATGAAGACATTCAATCGGATCGCTGGTGATTTCGGAAGTTTACAGTGACGATGCGGATGCCCTCAGCCTGGTCCGAGCGCTCCATCCTGCAATCATCTTCGCGCCTACGCCGCGGTGGTAT
>NZ_JAMYVW010000002.1:0-4260000 GCF_040324395.1 Mesorhizobium sp. C277A
TGTCATGTTTGAGCCAGTTTTGAGACCTTTTCGTTTTCAGCCTGAACGCTCGCTTCGCGCTCCGTAAGCCTGAAAGCGGTCCGCCTGCTGTCCGCCCCTATGCTGTCGAGCAGCAATGCGCCTCATTCCGGTCGTTCGCCCCCTTGGCAACGGCCCAAAAGCTGCCATTCGGCCCCTGCCACGATGTAAGTAGTTTTCCGAGTTTCATCATAGCTCGGAAAGGCTGGGACCTGCTGATGTAGCCTAGATTGATCATCCGGAATTGGTGAGAGGCGCGCTCTGTTCTTTTTTCGTTCGACCCTTGAAGCGATCGTTTCTGAAACCTAGATGCGGTTAATGAGCGTAAATCACCGCGGGGCAATCGACATCATTGCATTCCAATCCATTGGCTGCGGCCGGTAGTAAGACCCGTCCACCAAGGAGGGCTGGTGTGAAATGGATCGATTGGAGGATACTGTGGGGAGCTGTGGCTGACGCAGTCATCGCAAATTGGGACGGGCACGACTACCAGGCGCGATACTTCTGGATTCACGCGTCGGGGCTTCGTGACCCGGAACAACACTTTGTTGTCGAGGTCTCATACGAGGCCGATGGTCCGAAAGGGTTGACGATGTGGTGGTGCGCTATAGCCCAGGGAATCGGGCCGCCGTTCTTTTGCGGTCGAGGTTGCCCACCACCAAGTCAAATTCCACGTCAGCCAGGAAGGGCGGTTCGGTTACAAGGAGCTGACGAACCCGGACTTTATCCATGCGACGCGCTTTTCAATCCTTGAGCGCCTCAAGGAGGCGGTCGAGAAGGCGCCAACGAATTCCACGTTCACTCTCGTGACAACCGACCGCATTCGCGATGATGATGACCTCCGGAAGTTGATTACGTCGAAAGACCGCTCGATCAACGTGGAAATTTTATTCGACGGAACGACCGATCGCAGCTGGACCGGTAAGATCAGAAAATGCTGGCGCGAGCACCTGAAGCTGTCGAGCGACGAAGAGCTCAAGACGATTGTGGACACATTCCACATCGTTGAGGGCCATAGGTCGCTCGAAGAGATGCGCGATGAAGTCAATTTTCACTTCCGTGGCGTCGGGCTGAAGGCCGGTGGAAACACGCTGGAATTCAGGTTCGATGGCGCGGCCCGAGCCTTGAAGGCGACGCAGCGCAACAAGTTGTCCCGAGAAGATTTCGAACTGCTTTGCCAGGAACAGGATTGGATTCGTGCGGGCGAAGACCGGCGGAATGTCGCCATCCGCTCGTTCGGTGATGGCCCGACCGATTATTTACTGGCCGCTCCGGAAAATCATCTGTCGCTGCTCGATCATTTCGACGAACGGCTGCTGCGTCCGGGAAATGATTGGACCGAGACGATCATGCCTGAGGTCCGAACATTCCTTGAGCGCGTGCGCCAGACGACCAAGGATATTCGGCTTCATCTCGATACCCACGCCTCCGTTGCATTTCTGGCTGGTTCGCTCTTGGGTATGAAAAGCGGCACTGGTGTCGAAGTCATGCAGAAGGGGCGCCGCGGCACCTCCGTCTGGCGCTCGGACGACAAGCTCACGGGGCCGTCGATGACGGTCACCTGTCAGGATATCGAGGCGGGCAAAGATGTTGCGGTGGCAATCAGTCTTTCACGGGACGCACTGGCGGACGTCGAGGATTATGTTAGCACCTCCTTGGGCAACGTTGGCAAGATTCTGCATTTCGCCGCAGCAAACGGGGTTGGCCCAGGGTCGGTAGCAGGCGGCACTCATGCAGCAGAAATGGCTGACCAAGTGTCTGACGTCCTGGTGGCGCTTAGCCTGCGCGGCGGCGCCAGGGCCCACATCTTCGTTTCGGCGCCAAACGCCTTTTCATTCTTCCTCGGCCAGCATCGGGACGCCATCGGCCCGGTGAAGGTTTACGAGTTCGACTTCACCGGGTCCAAGACCTACCACCCCTCCTTCCGGATTGGATGAATATGGAACTGAAGCCTCAATTCAATGAGTTTCTTGCGTCGATCCGACCGACCGACAGGCAGAAGGAAGACTGGAAGGGCGGGCCTCGACCCTGCGGGCGCGGTTGGACGCGGACCAAGATCTCAAAGGGCTGGTCGTGGCTACTTTTCTGCAAGGTAGCGTCCGTCGTTCGACGGCCATACGGCCTAGCGGTGACAAGCGGCCGGACGTTGATATCGTCGTCGTGACCAATATTGACTACGAGAACACGACGCCTGAGCAGGCCATGAAGAAGTTCGTGCCCTTCCTTGATCGCCACTATGAGGGTAAGTGGCGCTGGCAGGGGCGTTCTTTTGGCATCGAGCTGTCCTATGTGGACCTGGATCTGGTCATCACCGCCTTGCCGAAGGATCCAGAATCCCGGGCAGTGATGGAAAGTCTCTACCGGTCCAATTCCGTATTGACTAACCTCAGCGTCGAAGAAGATCCGTCATGGCGTCTCAACCGGCAATGGCGCCCTCGGAATTGGGTGAAGCTGCGTCAGTGCTCAACGATCTGGCGCCAAGCGAGTGGCGACCGCATCCGCTGTATCTGCCCGATCGCGACGTGGGAGAGTGGGGCCGGACCCATCCGCTGGCCCAGATCCAGTGGACGGCGGCCAAGAACCGTGTCTGCAATGGCCATTACGTCAAAATCGTGCGGTCCTTGAAGTGGATGAAGCAGGAGGGGACCGAAGAGTTTCCGAAGTATCCCAAAGGCTACCCGCTTGAACACATGATCGGTCACGTCATCAATGACGGCACCACGTCGATGGCGATGGGTGTCGTACAGGTCCTCGAGAGCATTCGCGATACTTGGGAATACGCGGCTCAGATCGGCCAAGTACCGGTTCTGCCGGATCATGGTGTTCCTGAGCACGACGTGCTGAAGCGCTTGCCGCTGGAAGATTTCCGGGCCTTCCATAAGGCTGCCAGCGAGGCGGCGTCCCGCGCTCGCGCAGCACTGGACAGTAACGATGCCCAGGAATCGGCCGAGCTGTGGCGCTCACTGCTCGGCACGAAGTTTCCATTGCCTGGCCCCCGCGGCGGCGACCGGGCGCCATCGGTTTTCAATACCCCGACCAAGCCTGCCCAGCCGCAGACAACGCAGCGATTTGCTTGATCTTGAACTCGCCCTCGGTGCCGCCAGCACTGCAGGAGGTGCTCTCGCTGCTTGAGGACGAGGAGCGCGTCATGGTCAGGAACAACTGGAGCAGTGTCGCGCCAGGCCGATGGTGGTTAGCCATTGATGCGACATTGTCCGAGCCGGCGACAGAATTCATGGCAACCCGCACCGGATGGCGCGTGGTGGTGTCATTCGTGCCCGGGGATAATCGCGTCGAGATTTATCCTTGCGCATCGAGTGGCCCCACGGTCACATTTCCGCATCAGCTATACAATGGCAAGCCGGCGGGCCGCGACCCATGGCGCACTGGTAAACTTTGTCTTGACCGGCCGGAAGCCACCTTTGGCAGAGACAGGTGGACGGGCGAACCCTCGGACATTGTTGAGAAGGTGATTTGGCATCTCAGTCGGTTGCTGATGTGGATTGATGCCGCTGCGACCGGCCAGTTGAAGCAGGTCGGGGATCCGTTCGAAGTCCCGCCGTCGCCAAGAACCTCTCGCATCCAGTGATTGGCTTTGACGAGGCGATTTCCGGTTTCAAGTCTTGGATGGAGATGGAGCAACGCTGGGGAAGCGTCTCCTTCATTGATATCCCCCATGCGCGTGCCAACAGGGTGACGGTTACTTTCTCGGATAGCGGCGGCACGATTGTGAAGACTATTTCCTGGGGAGCCTGGGCCGGGCAGGCTGCATCGGTTCAGATGGGCGTATGGTTGAGACTCGACAAGATACCTGTCGTCAGACCGTGGGGCTTGCCGACAACCTGGAGCGAATTGAACGCACTGATTGCTGAACAGGGGTTTGACCTGGGCGAGATCTTGCACTTCGCCGGGGTCCAGCTTCGCAAACGTACCCACAAGAATGAAAGCGCAACTTTGCTGTTGGGGTTTCCCGTCGAAGAACGGGTTGGGGATGGGCCATCGCGATTGCATTGGATGGCTATCGGCTCCGTGCCTCTTCAACACCGCCATTCTAAAATGAATGGCTTCCGTCCGATCGAAGCCAATCGTCGTATGCTGGACAGGGCGGTGGCCCAATCCCACGGCCGGCTCGATTGGATGAGGACCATGAACTGGACGTCCGATCAACTCCGCAGGCGTGGCCCCTCATCGGAAAAGCTTGGTTCGTCCAGGATCGCGCTTTTGGGGGCGGGAGCACTTGGGGGTGCGGTCGCGGAAAACTTGCTCCGGATGGGCAACCGCGATTTGGTCATCCTGGATGGGGAGAGGCTTGAGGTCGGGAACCTGACCCGGCATGCACTTGGGCTTGAGGCCGTGGGCCGGAACAAGGCTGTCGCACTGGCGGACGCGTTAAATTCGTCGATGATTGATGGTCGTACTGTTGGGCATGCAACGAACTTTCCCCCCAGCGATGAGTCTGTGATCGCCACTCTGCGAGCCGCCGACGTGGTGGTGGACTGCACCGGAGCGGATGATGTACTGCGTCGAATGGCCGATTTCGACTGGGGTACGGAGAAGATCTTTGTCAGCTTGGCTATAACGTGGAGGGCCGAGGGACTACTGGCCTATACTGCATCCGAAGTAAGCTTTCCCTACTTTGACGCTGTGGAACGCATGGCGAGCATGGAGACGCCAAGCCCAGCGCGCTCGGAGTCGACGATGGAAGGGATCGGCTGTTGGCACCCGATCTTTCCCGCCACTGCCGAGGACATGAGATTATGGGCCGCGTTTGGCACGCGATTTATCCGGAAAGCAATTGAGAGTCCGAGCCGGACGTTGAGCTACTATCGTCAACACGAAGACGGCCAGATCGAACTGGTTGCCACCAATGTCTGAGTTTCCTAAGGTCAAATACAGCTCGATCGCTCCTGACGTGTCCGCTGTGTTTGAGCTGCCTCTGCTGTCTGAGGTTACGAGGTTGGCCGGTCGGGCCGGCAGTGTTGAAACCGGCGGCATTCTTGTTGGGGAATACTTTGACGGGGGGCGCTCTGTTCGAATTACTGAAGTCATGGCAATGCCCGAGGATTCCCGTTTCGGCCGGGCCTGGTTCAAACGGGGCCGGAAGGGCCTCGATGCTTTACTTCGCGATCGATGGGGGCAGGGCCAGTATTACGTCGGTGAGTGGCACTCGCATCCTGGGGGCAGCGCCGAACCCAGTGGCTCCGACATTGCCGCGATGCGGAAAATCGCTGGCGACCCGTTGTATCGCTGCGAGGCGCCGGTACTCCTCGTCGTAGGCGGCAGGCCGCCCGACAGCTTCTCGATCTCATTTACTGTTTTTGTATCGGGCTCACCGCACCGGCTGCGATATGGTACACCGAGCTAGCACAGGAACTTTGCCGGCCACCGCCGCCTGATCGGAGACTATCACTGCTTACGGTTGCATCGCCCAAATGCAGAGGCGAAATGTGATCACTCTGCTCGATTAACATTATCCTTCTTCGAATGATCAGGATTGTCCCGCGCATATTCCCGGCCGTTAATTTTCACGACGTGTGCGCCTTGGTGTTCGCCACGCTTAATCTCGGCCACGACGCTTCTTCGAGGAACATCTTTTCGATTGCCGATGTCGTAATGTTCGTTCCGGCCCCCGGGGCCATCATTCTTGCCTTTGATCTTGGTCATGTCTCGTCTCCAAATGTCACCTGCTGCATCAGAGGCTCCCAGACAGGAAATTCGAGCCGTTGAACGCTCATGTCTGTATACCACTCACCCGGGCGAATTGCAGACCTTCCGCTTTCGGCCCCAAAACTGCCGGTCAGAAATGCGCCTCATGCCGGTCAAAGAGACCTTGCCCGCCGTTCCTCCATAAGCAGACATTGCAGACCTACAAGGACGTCGCTTTTACGCCCGAAGCGCCGCTTCGGTTGGTCCTTCAGTGACCTGGCGGCCCAAGGGCGTCGTCCTCCACGGCCCGACCTCGTCCGCAACTCACCGTTGCCAGCGGCTCTGCTCCTGGCCTTCCCGCGATGACCGAGCGGGTAGTGAAACATCATGGTCAAGCCTGAAAAGCAAGGTCCAACCTAGCCGCCTTTCCGGGCCTGCGTCATCATCGTCCAGCACTCCAGGATCCTGCGTGCGCCAGCCGGGACCGTCGGGTCGGCCGGCCGCACAGTTTTTCATCCCGCTGGAACATTGGCGAAGGAATGCAGTTGGTGTCGCTGCAGATGCCGCCGCGCGGTGCCTGTGGGCGATTGGTGGCAACACCTGATCGGCCGCCGCTCCTTTACGAGGCGGCTTAGCGTGTGAGCCAATCCTGCAGCAAAGGCCTAGGGATTGGAACGACCAACAGGAGGCAGTCATGAAGCACCAGACACTCGATCAACTCCAGTCAGTCGCGGACATCAGTCCACTATCGCCGGCTCTGCTGGCTACAAGGACGCAACGGATAGAGCGGTGGGCGGAACTGCTCTATCGAAATCCGACGCGCTCCCTTGTGGCTCTCACCGGGACTGAGCATCTGCATCCCTCTGTCCGCGGAGAAGCGCGCGCGGTCGGATCGGCGATCAGTGTCGCCTTTGACGATCCACTGCTGCGTGCATCGGGCATGCAATCGGATACCTACGGGGAAGCCAGACGCTTCTTCGAACTCTCCGATTGGCAGTTGCATGAGATCGTCTGCAGTTGCCACACCGGCGCCACCATGCAGGCTGGCTGGGCCGCCGGGCGTGTCCGCAGGGTCCTCAATGGGAGCAAGATATTGGCTTGGCTGAGAAAAGGATTCATGCCGCACTGAGACACAGCGCTTGCGCCTGAAGAAGCATGCAGGCTCCAGCAGAGATTGCGCCGGCTCCGCGAAGGCATGGCTGACCTCAATGGAGCAGGGCGGCCGAGTTGCTTGCGACTTCAGAAATGACGTTCACCATTGCTTAGTGGACCTCGTCAGGGTGATCGGCAATTTCGTGAATAGCGAGTACCAGCGCCAGTTTCGACCAACCGGTCGGCAGCGCCCGCGTGACCAAGCGGGGTTACTTATCCTCGGTGCGTCACATGTGCGCTTCGTCAGCGGTATAGCCTGCCAATCCCTCAACAGCCGTTTTGACGGCGAAAAGCTCGAGGCCTGAGGGGTTAATTTGACCCAGGAATCCCGAAAACGGACCTTGCGCTTTCGGCCCCAAACCAACCGTCATCATCCGGTAACCTTAATAGTGTCCTGGAAAGAAAGTTGCCCCCTCCGGGCCTACGACTTGGCGACGAGTTTCGGCGTTTTTCGACGGTCAGTATGATTTCCGGCGGTTGGAGATTTGTATCGGCCTTTGATGAACGGCCGCTGTTGGGTTCAAAGTGGATGGTCGCGTTATCGTATGGACAGCAGGCTTGCGGCGTCCCTCGGTTGAGTTCACCCGCGGGTTTTTGCTCTTAAGTTCATCCAGATAATCGGCCCACCACTGCATCATGTTGATGCGCTCCTCCCAGTGCTCTGCCCGGGCATAGGCGCGCCGAACGTCGTTGTTCTCAATGTGGGCCAGCTGCCGCTCTATCGCGTCCGGATGCCACTCGCCGCATTCGTTCAGCAAAGTTGATGCCGTTGCTCGAAAGCCGTGCGCGGTAGCTTCTTCCTTGCCGTAACCCATACGACGCAGTGCGGCGTTTAGCGTATTGTCGGAAATCGGACGTGAAGCCGATCGAACACTAGGAAACAGCAGCGATCCACCACCAGAAATTTCCCTGAGTGAAGTCAGGACGCTGATCGCCTGCTTTGATAGGGGTATGCGGTGCGGCCGTCGCATTTTCATGCGTGCTTCAGGGATGGTCCACACCGAGCTTTCAAAATCGAACTCTTCCCATTCAGCGACGCGAAGCTCCCCGGGGCGGGGAAACAGCAGCGCTATCAGCATCAGACCGGCCCGGGTTGTAGGCTGTCCGTCAAATGCATCGATCGCCCTCAGCAAACCGCCCAAGGCCTTCGGATCGGTAATCGCGGCGCGAGACGTTACCGTCGGACTGATGAGTGCGCCTCTGAGGGCGAAGGTCGGATCTGTCTCGGCGCGTGCGGTCGCGATTGCGTATCGAAACACGCTGCCGATCGTGGAGCGCAGTCGCCTGGCCGACTCGTATCGACCGCGAACCTCCACGCGGCGGAGGGCGGTAAGGATGGTGGCCGGGTCGATCTCCCGAATGCACTTGTCGCCAATTATCGGATAGGCAAAGTCGAGCAGCCATTTGACCTTGCTGATCGTCCGGTCAGCACGTCCCTCCTTCTTTAGTTTGTCAACATATTCGTCCGCGATTGAGCGAAAGGTGTCCTTTGCCGAATCGGCCTTCCGCAAGCTGCGTTCCTTTCCAGGGTCGACGCCAGCTAGCAGAAGCCTTTTAGCGTCATCGCGCGCCTCCCGTGCCTCGGCGAGAGAGATAAGGGGATAGCTGCCCAGCGCGAGCAGTTTCTGCTTGCCGTCAAAGCGGTAGGCGAGCCGCCAGAGGCGAGAGCCCGTGGGCTGTACCCATAGCTGCAGCCCGCCCCCATCAGATAATTTCACAAGCTTGGAAGCAGGGCGGGCATTTCGACATTTCACGTCGGAGAGGGGCATTCGTCAGGTCTCCCTTGGCTGTTTCGATACCATCAGGATGTCGAATACCAACGGAAATACCATCCCCCGCCTCGTTGGACCAAATGCTCCTGAAGCCCTCCGTGTCCCGCTTAACCGCGCAATGCGACCGCAAAAGACCAACAATTCCAAGCGATTGCAGAAGCTGCAGCGTAGAAGGTTCGGTGAAAGGGAGTGCCGGGAGAAGGGGGGATGGTGCCCAGAGGCGGATTCGAACCACCGACACGCGGATTTTCAGTCCGCTGCTCTACCAACTGAGCTATCTGGGCCTCGCCGGCAAACGAGACATCGCCTGACCGGATTTCAGGAAAGCGCCGTGGGGCACCCCTTGAAAGCGCGTGGGTTATAGCACGGGAATCCGGCCTGTCCAGCGCCTAAGCGCTGATTTTCCGGGGCAATTGTCGCAGACAATACCGACGCCGGCAAAGCAGCAATTGCGTAAGGTCGGCGAAGTGGAATTGCGCGGCCGGCACCGCCCAAACCCTACTTCGGCT
The DNA here is from genome assembly GCF_040324395.1 of Mesorhizobium sp. C277A. Taxonomy (NCBI): domain Bacteria; kingdom Pseudomonadati; phylum Pseudomonadota; class Alphaproteobacteria; order Hyphomicrobiales; family Phyllobacteriaceae; genus Mesorhizobium; species Mesorhizobium sp. C277A. The sequence goes on from NZ_JAMYVW010000002.1 coordinate 9,098, forward strand.
CGTCGCTCTCGTCCTCGTCATCCCGCGCGGTGATGACATAGGCGCCCTTCAGCCAGCGGTTGAGGTCGATGTCCTTGCAGCGCTTCGAGCAGAACGGATAGGTCTCGCGCGCCGACGGCTTGCCGCATTCGGGGCAGGGGCGCTTCGGGCGCAGTGGTGTGACCTTATCGTCCAGGCTCATGGCCGCGCGGTATGCCAGCTGGTGTGGACCTTGAAGCCTTCGCCCGAAAGCAGCGCCACCGTCTCGTAGAGCGGCAGGCCGACAATGTTGGTATAGGAGCCGACCAGCTTGACGACGAACGAACCGGCGAGACCCTGGACGGCATAGCCGCCGGCCTTGCCGCGCCATTCGCCGGAGGCGACATAGGCGTCGATCTCCTCGCGTGGAAGCCGCTTGAAGCGTACCCTGGATTCAACCAGCCTTTGGCGCAGCTTGCCGCCCGGCGTAATCAGGCAGATGCCGGAATAGACCCGGTGCGAACGGCCCGAAAGCAGTCCAAGGCAATTGGCGGCGTCGTCCAGCGTCTCGGCCTTGGGCAGGATGCGGCGTCCGACCGCGACCACCGTATCGGCGGCCAGCACGAAACTTGGCGCATAGTCTTCCTCGCTTTTCAGCGAGGCCAGCGCCTTCTCGGCCTTTTCCTTCGACAGCCGCTTGGCCAGCGAGCGCGGATGTTCGGCGCGCAGCGGCGTTTCGTCGACATCGGCCGGCAGCACGCGGTCCGGCTCGATGCCGGCCTGTTGCAACAGTTCGATCCGGCGCGGCGAACCAGAGGCAAGCACGAGCTTCTGCAGGATGCTCATCGCGGTTCGCGCCGGACTGTTACTTGAAACGGTAGGTGATGCGGCCCTTGGTCAAGTCATAGGGCGTCATCTCGACCAGGACCTTGTCGCCGGTCAGCACACGGATGCGGTTCTTGCGCATGCGGCCAGCCGTATGGGCGATGATCTCGTGTTCGTTTTCGAGCTTCACCCGGAACATCGCGTTGGGCAACAATTCCGTCACGACACCCGGAAACTCGAGGACTTCTTCCTTCGGCATTCGATACCTTTGCTTGGATTGCAGTTCCGGCGCCCTGGAGCGCCCAGGCCGGAATTTCGGCGGAACCTATATGATAATCGTGCGCTTGTGAACACGCTTAGATCGCGTCATATGCGACGCGCTCCACGCTTTCGTTTTATGCATGTCGTTGTCTCAAAACCGGGACCGCTTATGAGCGAGATGCATCAATCCGCCGCGTTTTTTACCTCCGGAAGCAGAAAACGTCGGCTGATGCGCGCTTTCAGCCGTTCTCTCACGTCGCGATAGCTGGCCATGATCTGCTCGCGCCTGCCGCCGACATCGGTCGGATCCGGCATCGGCCAGTATTCGACGTCGACGGCAAGCGAGCGGGTGAGCTCGAGCGCGGCGTGGTGGGCTTCCGGCGCCAGGGTGACGATCAGGTCGAAATAATCGTCCTCGAGATCGTCCATCGAGCGCGGCTGGCGCTCGCCCAGCGTCAGGCCCTCTTCGGCCAGCACCGCGTCGACGAACGGATCGCGCTCGCCCCTGTGCACGCCGGCAGAGGCGACGAAAGTGGCCGGCGGCAGCATGCGCCGCGCCAGCTGCTCGGCCATCGGCGAGCGCACGGCGTTCATGCCGCACAAAAACAGGATCGAGCGGGGCGCCCCAGTCAGGTCTAACCCCGCCAGTGCAGCACGCAGACCAGCGTGAACAGCCGCCGCGCCGTGTCGAAGTCGATGTCGATCTTGCCTGCCAGCCGGTCCATCAACGTCTGGGAGCCTTCATTGTGCAGGCCGCGCCGGCCCATGTCTATCGCCTCGATATGGCTCGGCGTCGAGGAGCGGATGGCGTCGTAGTAGCTTTCGCAGATCAGGTAATAGTCCTTGACGATGCGCCTGAGCGGCGTCAGCGACAGGATATGGGTGACGACATCAGCACCATCCTCGCGGGCGACCGCAAACACCAGCCGGGATTCGGCCAGCGAGAGCTTCAGCCGATAGGGCCCGGCGCCGTCATCATTGACCGGCTGAAAGCTGTTTTCTTCGATCAGGTCGAAGATCGCCACCGCGCGCTCATGTTCGACATCGGGCGTCGAACGGCCGATCGACTCGTCGAGCTCGACATCGATCAGCCTTGCGCGGGTTTGATCGCCGTCCGCCATCGCCGCCTACATGTTCAGCCGGATGGCGACGGAGCGGCCATGCGCGTCGAGGCCTTCCGCCTTGGCCAGCGCAATCGCCGCCGGCGCAAGTGCTCTCAGCTGCTCCGGCCCGAGCTTCAGGATCGAGGTGCGCTTGACGAAATCGAGCACCGACAGGCCCGAAGAGAAGCGCGCCGAACGCGCCGTCGGCAGCACGTGGTTGGAGCCGCCGACATAGTCGCCGATGACTTCGGGCGTATGGCGTCCCAGAAACACAGCACCCGCATTGCGCATCCTGGCCAGGAAGCCCTCGGCATCGTCGATGGCGAGTTCCACATGTTCGGCGGCGATGCGGTCGACCAGCGGCAGCGCGGCCTCGATGGTCTCCACCAGGATCACCGCACCGAAATCGCGCCAGCTGGCAGCCGCCGTCTCGGCGCGCGACAGGCTCTGCAGCTGCCGCTCGACCGCCTGTTCGACGGCCTTGCCGAAGGCCGGATCGTCGGTGATGAGGATCGACTGCGCCGACACGTCATGCTCGGCCTGAGCGAGAAGATCAGCGGCAATCCAGTCGGGGTCGTTGCTGCCGTCTGCCACCACCAGCACTTCAGACGGTCCGGCGATCATGTCGATGCCGACCGTGCCGAACACCTGGCGCTTGGCGGCGGCGACATAGGCATTGCCGGGCCCGACGATCTTGGCGACCGGCCGGATCGTCTCGGTGCCATAGGCAAGGGCGGCAATCGCCTGCGCGCCGCCGACGCGGTAGATCTCCGAAACGCCTGATATATCGGCGGCCACCAGCACCAGCGGGTTGATGACACCGCCTGGCGCCGGCACGACGATGACGATGCGCTCGACGCCTGCCACCCTGGCCGGCACGGCGTTCATCAGCACCGAGCTTGGATAGCTCGCCGTGCCGCCGGGCACATAGAGCCCGACCGCCTCGATCGCTGTCCAGCGCGAGCCCAGTTCGACGCCGGCGGCATCGGTATAGCGGTCGTCTTGCGGCTTTTGCCGTTCGTGATGGGATCGGATGCGGTCGCGGGCGAACTTCAGCGCCTCGACCGTCTGCGGATCGGCGTCTTTGTAGGCCTGAGCGATGTCGTCCTTCGACACGGCGATGCCGAGACTATTGAGGTCGGCCTTGTCGAATTTCAGCGTGTAGTCGACCAGGGCAGCGTCGCCCTCGGCACGAACCCGCGCAATGATGGCGCGCACGGCAGTGTCGACGTCCTCCGATACCTCCCGCTTGGTGGTCAGGAAGGCGGCGAAACGCTGCGCGAAACCGGCATCGGACTGGATAAGCGTAATGGCCATCGGCTGCGTCTAGATCATGGTGAGATTTGGTTGAAATCTCATCATGATCTAGCCCTTTGTTGGAGCATGATCTCTGGACAAACGATTCCCGTTTTGTCCAACAAAAACCGGCACCCACTTTTTGGGATCATGCTCTAGACCCTATGCACCGGACGCGAGGTGGCTTCCCAGGCGCCGCCTATGTCGGCAAGCCGTGCCTCGATGCATTCGACGTCGAGCATGATCGCGCCGCCGCCGGAAAAGACCAACTCGACGATGCCGGCCGGCTTGCTGATTTCGATAAAGCTGATTGCCAGAAGCGACAGCACCTCGGCCGGCCGATCGCGGGCAATGCCGCTGGTCTTGGCGCCGAGCACGCGGTCGAAATGCAACACCGCCTGGCGCCGCTCATTGTGCTTGCTGAACAGTCCGGATTTCGCCTCCCAGACGAAGCGGTTCATGGTCAATATGAAACGCTTGGCCGAAGGCAGGTATTCGAGGTCGGAGACCTTCATTACGGCGTCCTGGACGTGAGCCGAGACGATGCTCAGATCCTGATCGTCGAGCGCAATGAGTTTGAGGGCTGCCATGCCGAATGCACACCTGAAAGTTGGTTTCAGCCTTCTGTTAGGCGGTCTTTCCGGTCCGTGCAACCGCGACACAAATTCAACCCGAGGCTAGCGCCTCGGGTTTGAAGTGTTGGCGGTGAATGAAGGCAGCACCAGACGCCTGTCTGTCTGAAGCAACTGCCGTGCGGTCAAGCTGAAATCCGCTCGATCACCGCGCCGCAATTGGAGAGCTTTTCTTCCAGCCGCTCAAAACCGCGGTCGAGGTGGTAGACGCGGTTGACCGTCGTTTCGCCTTCGGCCGCCAGACCGGCGATGACCAGCGACACCGAGGCGCGCAGATCGGTCGCCATCACGGGTGCGCCCTTCAGCTTGGCGACGCCGTCGACGATCGCCGTTTGGCCGGACAGCGTGATGTGGGCGCCGAGCCGGGCCAGTTCCTGCACATGCATGAAGCGGTTTTCGAAGATGGTCTCGGTGATGCGCGACTTGCCCTTGGCCATGGTCATCAGGCCCATGAACTGCGCCTGCAGATCGGTCGGGAAGGCCGGGAACGGCGCCGTCATGACGTCGACCGGCGAAATGCCGGCGCCGTTGCGCCGGACGCGAATGCCGGAATTGGTCGGCGTGATCTCGGTACCGGTCTGGGCAATCACATCCAACGCGGTCTGCAGCAGCTCGGGGCGGGCGCCTTCGAGCACGACATCACCGCCGGTCATGGCCACCGCCATGGCATAGGTGCCGGTCTCGATGCGGTCGGGGATGACGCGCACGCGCGCGCCCGACAGCGACTCGACGCCATCGATGGTGATAACAGGCGTGCCGGCGCCGGAAATTTTGGCGCCCATGGCGTTGAGGCATTCGGCGAGGTTGACGATTTCGGGCTCGCAGGCGGCGTTTTCCAGCACCGTCTCGCCCTTGGCCAGCGCCGCCGCCATCATCAGCACATGGGTGGCGCCGACCGAGACTTTCGGGAAGACATAGCGATTGCCGACGAGGCGGCCGTTCCTGGTCTTGGCCAGCACATAGCCGGTGTCGACATCGATGTCGGCGCCCAGCGCCTGCAAGCCCTCGAGGAACAGGTCGACCGGCCGCGTGCCGATGGCGCAACCGCCGGGAAGCGACACTTTCGCCTCGCCCATGCGGGCCAGCAGCGGGCCGATCACCCAGAACGATGCCCGCATCTTCGACACCAGCTCGTAAGGCGCGGTCGTGTCGACGATGTTGCGGGCCGAGAAATTGATGGTGCGCGAATAGCCCTCATTCTGCTTCTCGCGGCGGCCGTTGACCGAATAGTCGACGCCGTGATTGCCGAGAATGCGGATCAGCTGCTCTACATCGGCCAGATGCGGCACGTTTTCCAGCGTCAGCGTGTCGTCGGTGAGCAGCGAGGCGATCATCAGCGGCAAAGCGGCGTTTTTCGCGCCCGAAATCGGAATGCTTCCGGCGAGCTTGTTGCCGCCGACAATTCTGATGCGATCCATGAGAGAATGTCCCCTCGGCCCGATAGGCCGGTTTTCGTCAGTTTGAGTATCGGCCCGTCTAGACCATTGGCCGGCTTGGTTCAAGAAATAGGATTTCTGAGCCCCTTTGGCCAAGGTGACCGGCCAGTGTGGCTGATATCGGTCAGTCCTTGTGCATTTTTTCAGCAGCCGGCAGTCCTTCGGGCCGCTGGTCAGGATCACCGGTGCGCCGCGAGCGCGCTTGCGTCTTGCGCTTCGTGAGATTGGCGCGCAGCTGCTCGGCCAGACGGTCCTTGCGGTCAGTCCCGTCCTTTTTTTCCGGATCAGCCTTTTTCGGTGGAATTGTCTTGTCGTCCATCGTTCCGTCCCGCCCGCGACTGGCAGGGCCTGCTGTTCAAGGGATAGCTAGCATTGTGGCGCCGCCGTGTCAGCGAAACTTGTCTGGCAAAGCCTTTCACAGACGCCTTGCGCTTGCCGGTTCTATATGGCAGAAGCCCCGCCATCAGCGGCTGCGGTAGCTCAGTGGTAGAGCACTCCCTTGGTAAGGGAGAGGTCGAGAGTTCAATCCTCTCTCGCAGCACCAGTTCATTCCTTCGATTTTAAAAAGATGCGTCGCGAAGTCGGGGTCTCGTTGCGGACCAAAAAAGCCGGCTGACGCAAAAGTGCCAATCCCGCGCATCCAACCGTGGCCCCCTCGCCCGGAAACATTGAGAGAAAGAGGCTCTACGGGGCCGGACGACTGCTCAACAAGTCCGGACCTGTCCACTCATGAACAGGCCGGACTGGCCGTATCCGGCATGCTGAACACTACCGCTCGCACGCTGAAAGCCAGCCGCCTCGTACGCATATCCACCACAAGAACACAGCTCGCCCAAGGACTTGCCATCAGCCGGCCATCATGATGCCATCTCGGCTGCGGAAGATATCGCCGGGTTTGGGATAGACGATGCTCTTTGGGCGAACAGCAGGTGCGATGGGGCGCGCGTGTGCGGCGATAGCCGCGGCACTGCTGCTGTGCCTGTGCACGCTTCTCCCTGCGTGGGCTGAAGAGCCGAAGGCGCTGAAAGGCGTGGCGCTGGTCATCGGTCAGTCCGGCTACCAGCATGTCGGCAAATTGCCCAATCCGGAAAACGACGCCCGCGCCATCGAGGAGATGCTCGACAAGCTCGGCTTCGAGACCGATGTCGCCACCAACCGCGACGCGCGCAAATTGCGGCGCGATCTCGAAGGCTTCGTCGACGACGCCGAGGGAGCAGACGTCGCCATCATCTACTATTCGGGTCATGGCATCGAAGCCGGCGGCGAGAATTATCTGTTGCCTGTCGATGCCGACATTTCGGCGCTCGACGACGCCGGCGAGAAGCTGGTGCCGCTGTCGGCCATCGTCGCCGAACTGAAGGCCAAGGTGCCGGTCACCATCGTGTTGCTCGACGCCTGCCGCAACGATCCGTTCCCGCCGGGCACGCTCTTGAAGCTGGCGCCGGATGATGAAGGCAAGCCGATCGGCGCGGGCGGCCTCGGCGAAACGCGCGGCGTCGTTGCGTTCAAGTCGGGAGACCAGGCCAAGGGCTCTGCCGACGACAGCCTCGGCCAGGTCATCGCCTTTGCCGCCGAACCCGGTAAAGTTGCGCTCGACGGTCCGGCCGACGGCAACAGCCCATATGCGGCGGCGATCCTGCGCCACATCGACACGATGGGCGGCGAGGAATTCGGCACCGTTTTGCGCATGATCGGCGAGGAGGTCTATCTCAAGACCAATGGCCAGCAGCGGCCCTGGGTCAATGAGAGCCTGCGCCGGCTGCTCTATTTCGGTACCCCCGCCGAGGCGCCGAAAGGTGATGAGGGCGAAATCCTCAGGGAGCGGCGCCAGCTCCTGCTGACCATCTCGACGCTACCCGAGCCGGAGCGCCGCCAGATCGAAACCATATCGCGTGACGGCAAGGTGCCGATGGATGGGCTCTACGCCATGCTGAAGGCGCTCGGGGTCGACATACCCAAGGATCCGGCTGAGCTCGACAAGCTGCTGCGTGGCCAGACCGAACGGCTGAAACACGTGTTGGCTGAACGCGAGACTTTGAAAAACCCGGACCCCGAAATTGCCAGGCTATCGAAACTCGCCGAACAGGCGGTTCAGGAAGGCGCGCTCGAAGCGGCGCAGAAATTCAACGAGCAGGCCAAGGCCCGCATCGGCGAACTTTCGTCTACGGTCGACCAGGCCGAGGCCGAGCTGAAGGCAAAGCGGCTGGAATTCGCAAAGGTCTTCGCCAGCAGTGCCAGGACTTATGAAATCTCCTTCAACTTCAAGGAGGCGGCGCAGGATTACGCCAAGGCCTTCGAGCAGGCTGCCAAATGGAGCGACGAAGACGCGTTCTACTACAAGGCGGCAGAGGCCAACGCTCTGTCGGAACAAGGGGACTTCTCCGGCGACAATGCGTATCTCGCCCAGGCCCTGACAGCCTATGAACAGGCATTGACCTATGTCACCCGCGAAAAGTTGCCGCTACTTTGGGCGGCCACCCAGAACAATATGGGCGCCACGCTTGCTACGTTGGGCGAACGGGAAGCCGGCCGCGAAAACCTCGACAAGGCAGCTGCCGCTTATGAGCAGGCGCTGACCGTCTATACGCATGACGCCTACCCCGACGACTGGGCATCGACCTATGGCAATCTGGGCACGGTCTACTGGCGGCTCGGCCGGCGCGAGAACGGGACGGCGCTTCTGGAGCGGGCTGTCGCGGCATTCCGCTCGGCGCTCGAGGTGCAGTCGTTGAAGAAACTACCGCTGGAATGGGCGGCGACGCAGAACAATCTCGGCATCGTGCTGTCCGAAATCGGCGACCGCCAGACCACATCGGACAGTTTCCGCGCGGCGATCGAGGCGCATCGTGCGGCATTGACGGAATACAACAGAGAGCGCGTACCGCTCGACTGGGCATTGAGCCAGATCAATCTGGGTGTCGTTCTGGCGAGCCTCGGCGCGCGCGAAAAGGATGTACCGACGCTTGAGCAATCGGTCGCGGCCTTCCAGGCGGCGGCTGAGGAGATGACCAGGGAACGCGCGCCGGCGCAATGGGCGACCATCCAGAACAATTTGAGCACCGCATTCGAGTCGATCGGCGAGATCAACGGCGATATCGCCGCGTTGCAGCGCGCGCGGGAGGCGGCGGAGGCATCGCTTACGGTTTGGACGCGCGAGCACGCCGCGGCGAGCTGGGCCAACGGCCAGCTGACGCTCGGCAACGCCTTGCAGCGCCTCGGCGCCAAGCAGAAGAACAAGGAACTGCTGCTGCAGGCAGCCACCACGTACCAGGCCGCTCTGTCCGAATATCCGCGTGAGAAACTGCCGCTCGACTGGGCTTCGCTGCAGCAGAATCTGGGATCGGTCAACGACACGCTCGGCGATCTCGATACGGGAACCGATTACTACATTCAGGCGGTGACCGCGTATCGTCAGGCATGGGAGGTCTATACCGCAACCGCCGCGCCGGGCGAGTTCGCTTCGATTGGTTACAGCCTTGCAGGCACGCTATCGAACTGGGGCGAACGCGCGGGGGACATCTCGACCCTGCGGCAGGCGATCGATGTCTACGGTCAGGTGCTCAGGGTTCGCACCCGCGACAAGGACCCAGCCAATTGGGCCAAGACGGAATTCCGCCTCGGCTGCGCGTTGATGATGTCAGGCAAGCTGGCCTCTGACGATCAACTGCTGCAGCAATCGGTCAACGCGCTGCGGGCGGCGCTCGACGGGCAGACGAAAGGCGGTGATGTCACGGAGATCGGCCAGACGCGGCGCGTGCTCGGCCAGACCCTGTCGATCCTGGGCGACAATACATCCAACCTGGACTTGCTGGCGCAAGCAGCCGACATGCTGGAAGCCGCGCTCCCCGCCTACTCCAAGGACGCCGACCCGGAGGAGTGGGCCAATATCAATTACGACCTCGGCTTTGCCCTCTACAGCCAGGGCCGGATTGGTGGCGACGCCACGTTCTACGCCAAGGCCGTGCAGAGCTTCGAGACGGCAGCGCGGATCTACGACGGTTTTCCCAACCGCATGCAATGGGCGCGCACCAAGGGCGATATCGGCAATGCCTTGCTGATGGCCGCGGACGGCAAGGACGTCGAGTTGCTCACCCGCGCGATTGCCGCCTATGACGCAGCGCTCAGCGTGGTAACGCGCGAGAATGCGCTGGCTGTCTGGGAGAACAATCAGAACAATCTCGCCGGCGGGCTGTCGAGTCTTGGTTACTGGGCGAACGATGTCGGCAAGCTGAAACGAGCCGCTCAGATCTACCGCGACCTCGCCACGGTGCGAACGATCACCCGCGATCCCGATCTCTGGATCACCAACCAGACCAGTCTCGCGCAGACGCTGAGCATGATCGCGGCCCGCGAGCCTTCGGCTGAATTGTACGAGGAGGCGATTGTCGTCAACCGGGCGCTTGCCGAGCAGCTCGGTCGCGACCGCGATCCCGAACGTTGGGCCAATGCGCGCAACGAGATGGGCTATGCCTTGACCATGGCCGGCCGCGCCGAAAACAATGTCGCGCATTTCGAGGAGGCGGTGTTGGTCCTGCGCGAGGCGATCGTGGTGCAAAAGAAGATCAATTCGGTGCCGGCTGTCGCCTTCACGCAGGACAGCCTGTGCGACGTGCTGGTCGATCTGGGCGCCGCCCACAAGGACAAGGCGATGGCACAGGAAGCGATCGCCGCATGCCAGGACGCGCTCGTCATCTTCCGTGACAAGAAGATGGACGATCTCGCCGCCGGTTCCGAAAAGAACCTCGCCGAGGCACAGGCGTTGCTGGCCGAGTTGCATTAACCCGAGCCCGCGCTCCCGGATGCGGGCGAATGGTGGGCACGCCAGCGTTCACGCTGTTGCGCAAGCAGATGTCACCGGCTCGCCATGGCATGACAGAGATGCGATGTGGCAGTATCGGCTTGTGCGCCGGTCGCCACCCGTCATTCAGGACGACAGGTAATCATATTCCGTTGGAGCGCCAGATGACCCTATTCACCCGCCGCAGGCTTTTGAAAACGGCCGCGGTTGCCGGCGCTGGCGGGGTTGGCCTTGCAGCGATGGCCAGGCTTGGTGACTGGGCCGCGGCCGCACCGGAGCCGGTGGTTCTCAAGACGGCAAAGATCCAGGCCAGGTTCATGGATATCGGCCAGACCCGCGATGTGCTGACTTATGGAGAGGCCAAAATGCCGCCGGTGCTCAGGATGAAAAAGGGCGAGCCTTTCGCCGCACGGCTTGTCAACGGCATCGACGATCCGACGACCATCCACTGGCACGGCATTCGCGTTCCAAACAAGATGGACGGTGTTCCTTTCCTGGTTCAGCCTTACGTCTACACCGGCGATCATTTCGACTATGCCTTCACGCCGCCCGACGCCGGCACGTTCTGGTATCACCCGCATTGCAACACGCTGGAGCAGATGGGCCACGGCCTGACCGGCGTGATCGTGGTCGAAAACCCGGGCGATCCGAAATTCGATGCGGAGGCGGTCATCAATCTGCGAGACTGGCGGCTCGGCGACGACGCCCAGTTCATCCAGCAGTTCCGGCCGCGCGATGCCGCGAAAACCGGCACCTATGGCACGGTGCGCACCGCCAACTGGCTCGACCAGCCGCAATTCGACGCGCCGGCCGGCGGGTTGGTGCGGCTGCGGGTCGCCATCACCGATGTCACCCGCATCTACGCCTTTCGCGTCGAGGGTGGGGAGGCCGCGGTCATCGCGCTGGACGGCAATCCGGTGCCGCAGCGTTTTGCGCCCGATGCTTTGCTGCTCGGACCGGGGCAGCGCATGGAGCTCGCCATCCGCATGCCTGACCAGGAGGGCGCGATCGTCAGCCTGGGCGACATCAGAGGCACCAAACCCAAGGTCCTCGCCACCTTGCGCGCCACCGGCAGCTCGCTCAAGCGCGATTTGCGAGACCTCGCACCGCTGGAAGCCAACCCGGTGCCGAAGGTGGATCTCGCCAGCGCGAAACACATCGCGCTCTCGCTCAGCGCCACGGCGGAAAACGTGCCGAGCGACAGCATATGCGGCACGCTAGGCTACTCCTTCTGGGCCATCAACAAGGTACCGTGGCCGGGCGACACGCCGGATCCGACCGCGCCTTTGGCCGAGCTGAAGCTCGGCAAAAACTATGTCATCGACATGGAGAATTTGACGCCGCAATCGCATCCGATGCATCTGCACGGCATGAGCTTCAAGGTGCTGTCGTCGTCGACACGCCAGGTTCAGCCGGTCATCTCCGACACCTATCTCATGCAGCCCAACGAGAAGGTTCAGCTCGGTTTCGTCGCCGACAATCCCGGCGACTGGCTGCTGCACTGCCACATCATCGAACATCAGAAAACCGGCATGACGAGCTATATCAGGGTGGTTTGACGCCGAGGCGGGTCAATCAGCCTCTACCGGGGTTGGCCTCACCGGCCGGGCCTGTTGCCGGAGAAATTGCCGGTGCTCGCCGGTTTCGTTGGCAAAGCGGCGCCGTTCCCTGCTATTCCCGCCTGCAAATCAAGAAGCCGTGGACACGCTTGCATGACCAATGTCGCCCTGACCGGACTGGCCCGCGATCTCGCCAGGCGCGCCGCCGAGGGACGCCCGGTGCGCATCGGCGTCATCGGCTCCGGTGAAATGGGCACCGACCTGGTCACGCAAGGCATGCTGATGCCGGGCATCGAGGTCTGCGCCATCTCGACGAGGCGCCCGCACACCGCGCGTGACGCTATCCGCATCGCCTATGGCGACGAGGCGATGGCGGCCGAGACCGACACGCAATCGAAGGTCATGGCGGCGATCGAGGCCGGGAAAATCGCCATCACCTCAAACGAGATGCTGGTCACCAATCCGCTGATCGACGTCGTCATAGACGCCACCGGCAAGCCTGGTGTCGCCGCCGATTTCGACTTGAAGGCGATGGAGCACGGCAAGCACCTGGTGATGATGAATGTCGAGGCCGACGTCACAATCGGCTGCTACCTCAAGCAGCAGGCAGACCGGCTCGGCGTCGTCTATTCGGTCGGCGCCGGCGACGAGCCGTCGAGCTGCATGGAGCTGATCGAGTTTGCCTCCGCGCTCGGCTACACCATCGTCTCGGCTGGCAAGGGCAAGAACAACCCGCTCAACCACGATGCCGTTCCGGATGACTATCGCGAGGAAGCCCTTCGCCGCAACATGAACCCGCGCATGCTGGTCGAGTTCGTAGACGGCTCGAAAACCATGGTCGAGATGTGCGCCATCGCCAACGCCACCGGGCTGGTGCCCGATGTGCCGGGCATGCACGGCCCAAAGGCCGACCGCGATCAGCTGGCCAAGGTGCTCATCCCGAAGGCGGATGGCGGCATCCTGTCGAAGAAGGGCGTTGTCGACTACACCATCGGCACGGGCGTGGCGCCCGGCGTGTTCGTCATCGTCGAGGCGACGCATCCGCGCATCGTCGAGCGCATGGACGACCTGCACATAGGCCACGGCCCCTACTACAGCTTCTTCCGGCCCTACCATCTGACCTCGCTGGAAGTGCCGCTGACGGCAGCGCGTATCATGCTCTACGGCCGCCCCGACATGGTGCCGCTGCCGAAGCCGGTGGCCGAGGTCTGCGCGGTCGCCAAGCGCGATCTCGCCATGGGCGAGACCTTCGATGCCATCGGTGAGACCTGCTACCGCTCCTGGACAATGACCGTCGAAGAGGCCCGCGCCGTCAGCGCCGTCGCGGTCGGCCTGCTCGAAGGCGGCAAGGTGCTGAAGCCGGTCAGGAAGGGCGAGCTCATCACCACCGACAACGCCACACCCGACCGCACGACCAGGCTGTTCGCTTTGCGCAAGCTGCAGGATGAGATGCTGTACGGGAGCTGAGATTGGACGACAGGCCAGTCGGGCTGGCCTTGTCATGACAACTCCCTATGTTGTAGTGGCACCGAACGGAGGCTTCTAGGATGAATCTCCAGATCAGAGACCCGCGCGCCCGTGACCTCGCCCGGCAGCTTGCCGAAAAGCGAAAGATTCCAATGACCGAGGCGGTGATCGAGGCGCTCGAATCCGAGCTTCAGCGCGAACGTGAACGAGTTCCGCTGGCTGAGCGGCTGGCCGCCATATCGAACGATCTGAAGGCCAAGGCGGGAAGCGGCGGCAGGGATCTGACTAAGGATGAGATCGACGAGATGTGGGGACATTCCTGATGTTCATCGACACCTCGGTGGTGATCGCTGTCCTCGCCGCAGAGGAAGACGCCGCCAATTGGAGCCGCCGGATCGGGCAGGCCTCGATACGGATAACATCTCCGCTGGTCGTGCTCGAAGCGGCGATGCGGCTTTCGTCGAAGTTGGTGGTGGAGCCGCTCTCGCCGAAAGGGCAATAGGAGACTTCCTGCGCGAAGCCGCGATCGAGGTGGTTCCGATCGAAAGAGGTGATGCCAAGCTCGCGATCCAGGCTTTTTCGAACTATGGCAAAGGTCGCGGCCACCCGGCTCAGCTCAACCTCGCTGACTGCCTGTCATACGCCTCGGCAAAAAGCCGTGGGATGCCCTCGCTCTACAAAGGGAAAGGCTTTTCCCACACCGATCTGGCCTGATCCTACTCCCCCAGTTCCACGATTCGGTCAGCAGCTTCGTCAGCCGCTCCCGCCCAGCAGGCCAAATGCTGCCGCGGTCGCGCCATGGGGCTGTTGACCTGCTCGCGCAACACGCCTGATCATTGCGCTCGTGCTGACGATGCAGACCATCTGTCTTTTTGATCCGGGTTTTTCAAACGATGCCGAGATGCCAATCTCCGAACGATCAGTTGAACCCCATTGAGGTTGAAATCTTGCAAACCATTTGGACAAGACGCGAAACAATGAAAACCCTTCTGGCAACGGGCATGGTTGCCATGCTTCAGCCTCTGGCTTTTGCAGCCAAGGCCGCCGCCAAGCTGGAATGGACCTATTTTCAGGCTGACGAGAGGGGTTTCCGCCGCACGCCGGTGCTGCTGACCGGTGAGAAGGAAGCCATCCTCCTCGATGGCGGATTTACGCTGTCGGATGGCCGTGCGGTCGCGGATGCGATCAAGGCGACGGGCAAGACTCTGACCACGATCTACGTCAGTTGCAGCGACCCTGACTATTATTTCGGCCTGCGTCCCGTCGCGGATGCTTTCCCCGACGCCAAGATCATCGCAGCCGCTGCGACGGTGGCTGCCATCAAAGCCAATGTGCAAGCCAAGCTGGATGTCTGGGGCCCGCAGCTCAAGGACAATGGACCGAAGGTCCTGGCGGATGTCGTCATTCCCGAGGCATCCGATATCACCTCACTTGAAATCGAAGGAAACAAGATCGAGATCGTCACCGTCGCCGATCTGAAAGACCGGCGGTATCTCTGGGTGCCCAGCCTTGAAGCGGTGTTCGGCGGCGTGCTGATCTCGTCCGGCGTACATGTCTGGGTTGCCGACGAGCCAACCGTAGACGACCGCAAGAAATGGATTGCCGCGCTCAACGAAATCGCGTCCCGCAAACCCAACATCGTGGTGCCGTCCCATCAGGTAGCCGGTGCACCGGACGGTCTGGCGGCCGTGGAATTCACCCGCGCCTACCTCGAAGCTTTCAATAAGGAAGCCGAAAAAGCGAAATCCAGCGTCGAGCTGATTGCAGCGATGAAGCGGCGCTATCCCGATCTTCTTGACGTCTCGTCCCTGGAACTGGGCGCAAAGGTCGCCAAGGGTGAGATGAAGTGGGGCTGATACGGCCCCGCGAGCGTCTCGGCTACTTCCCCAATTCCACCGACCGCAGCCGCGCGGCTTCCACCGCCTCGGTCAGCAGCTTCGTCAGCCGGTCTTCGCCCATCAGCACGGCAAGGGCGGCTGCCGTGGTTCCGTTGGGGCTGGTCACCTGCTGGCGCAGGACGCCGGGCTCCTCGCCGCTTTCGGCAGCGAGTGCAGCAGCGCCATAGACGGTCTGCATGGCAAGCAGCCTGGCGGTCTCGGTCGGCAGCCCCGCCTTCTCGGCTGCAACCGTCAGCGCCTCGATGAAATGGAAGATGTAGGCCGGACCGGACCCCGAAACCGCCGTCACCGCGTCCATCAGGCCTTCGTCGTCGATCGTCGTCACCACACCGCTCGCCGACAGCAGCTCGGCAACGAAACGCCTGATGTCGTCGGTCACCAGCGGGTTGGAATAGACCACCATCATGCCCTTGCCGATCGCGGCCGGCGTGTTGGGCATGCAGCGGATAACAGGCGCGAGATGGCCGAGGATGTGCTCGAAGGTGGCGACCGGCGTGCCCGCGGCGATGCTGACGAAGGTGGTCCTGCCGTCGCCGAAGCGCTTGTAGGCGGCGGTGACGTCGCGGATCACCTGCGGCTTGACGGCGATGACGACGAGGTCGGGCTCTGCGTCGGCGGGGATCCCGTTCGCGTCCGCGGCGACACTGCAACCGAGGTGCTCGGCGCGCTTGCGCAATTCGGCATTGGGCTCGACCACGAACACGGCTTGCGGGGCAAGCTTGCCGGATTTCAGCCAGCCCGCAAGCATGGCGTAACCCATATTGCCGCAACCGGCGAGAACAAGCCTGATCGTCATTGAGAGCCCTCCGAGACAAGGGTTCTCCTTAGACGCTAGCGGGCAGACGGGAAAGCCCCTCAAGGGGTGCTGGATCAGGCCAGCCGGTCAAGGTCGCCGGCGCACCGCGATCGGCCGCAGCGACACTTGCCGCAAGCCAAGCACGCCGAGCACGAAGAGCAGCCACACCGGGTCGCCGCGATGGAAGAAGAAGCTTTCCAGGAACGCGTTCAGCGCCGTGAACAGCACCACCATCATGAAGAAGTCACCGAGATAGATGTTCTCCTTGCGCGGCGGGATGCGCATGTAGTCGCGCAGCGGCGCGATCACGAAAGTGTAGACGGCAACGCACAGCGCCGGGATGCCCATCAGCACCGCAATGTCGAGATAGCCGTCATGGCCATGCACGATGGTCCGGATGTCCCAGGCCCGGTCGAAAGGCTGGTCCTGGCTCAGCAGCAGCGGCGTGCCCCAGAAGCTTTCATAGCCGTAGCCGGTCCAAGGCTTCTTCGCCAGCATCTCGCCGGAGAACTCCCACAGCGTCGTGCGCCCGGTATAGGTGAGGTCGGGGAAATAGGTGGCCGCCAGCTCTTTCACCGGCGGGATGAAGACGATGCCTAAGGTACCGATGGCCGTCGCAATGATCGCCAGTGCAAACAGGATCGGCGTGCCGAACCGCATGCCGATCAGGCCCGGCAGCACGACGATCAGGATCGAGAACGGCACCAGGCCGGCCGTCGTCTTGGATCCGGTGTGCAGCATGAAGATCATCGCCGCGCCGAAGATCGCCACGCCCCAGAATTTCTGGCCGCGCCGGAAGAGATAGAGGCCGGCGAAGCTGAAGCAGGCCATGATTGGTCCGGCAATGTTCTTGTGGGCGAACACACCACGCCACAGGCCGGCATGTTCGGGCTCCTGCGAATCGGCCGTATGCAGGGCCTCATGCGGAAAGACGATGAGGCCGACATAGGACAGGCCGATAACGACGATCGCGCAGAATATGATGACTTTCGAAAAACTGTCGGCATCGCGCGGCAGCACCAGGACCGTCGCTATCGTCAGAACGCCAAGCAGCGTGAAGAAGGCCGCGCGCATGGCCGAGGACGGGTCGGTCGCGTCGATGACCGAAAGCATGAAAAAGCCGAGCATCAGAATCCAGGACGGGCTGAGCAGCGAGCGCACCACCTTGGGGTCGGCGAACGTCAGCAGTGAGAAGATCGAAATGGCGCCGAGCGAACTGAAGCCGAGCTGGTTGACGATGTCGCCGCCGTCGCCGGTCAGTTCCGCGCCTGCCGGCTGAAACGGCCGGAACGACACGATGACGACGGCAAACAACAGCGCGGCAATCGCCGTCGCCACGCCGTCGCGGGTGACGATGCCGCCCAGCAGCAGCTCGTCAGTTCTTCTCAGGCTGCCTGTATTGCTCATTGGCGTATCCGAATTCGGCAAGCACGCGGCCGAGCGAGACATAGACGGGGTAAAGCGCCGTCGACAGCGATCCTGTCCGCGCCAATTTGATTGCGCCGCGCACGGGCGAGGCTATCAGCAGCGCCAGGCTTTTTGCAAACACCTTGGCGCCGGCGAATGGCGTGCCGGCGCGCTTCTTCTTTTCGACCAGCGTCGAGATTACACCGTTGCGTAAGGATCGGGCGCGGATCCAGTCAGCCTCGACGCGCCGGGCCGGAACGCCTTCGCGCACCTTTGCCTCGGCGCACCAGCCAAGCACGAAACCTTTCTGCGCCGAGCGGCTGAGGAAGTCGGAATCGCCGCCGCCCATGAAGTTGAACCGCAGGTCGAGGAAGGGTGGCCCCATGATGGTGAGCACATTGCGCCCGACCAGAAGGTTGCCCGAGGAATAGAGTGCGGCCACGCGCCCGGTCTGGCGATAGGGCGGCGCAAACACCGGGTGCTCGGCCCATTTGGCGTGAGCAGGATCGGTAAACACCGGCACTTGCGGGCCACCGACAATGTCGGCGCCAAGCGTCTCCGCCGTCCTGCACATGCGCTCCAGCCAGTCCGCGTCGGCGATCTCGTCATCGTCGATGACCAGCAGGTGGCGGAAATCCGGAAAATGCAGGATCGCCGTCTGCCAGCCAGCATTGTAGGCACTGCAATTGCCCCGCTCATGCGCGATGATGACCATGCCCTTCATATCGTCGCGTTCGAACAGCGGCACGGCCGCCTGGGCGCCCTCACGCGCCTCGGCCTCGTTTTCGATGACGATGACGGCGAAGCGCCGGCTGGTTTGCTGTGCCTTGAGCGACGCCAGCGTTTCGAGCAGCAGTTGCGGCCGCTTGAAGGTCGGCAGCGTGACGACGGCTTCGATCGTCTCTGCGGCGAGCCCCGGAGAGCGTCCCGCAATCGATACCGAACCGTCCGATGGCAAAGGGATCATCCGCTCCAGCCGCATGTTTTGAATCTGGCTTTCGATAACACCGCGACGATAACGTTTCGTTAATCACCTTTCGCAGCGGCGCCTGCCGGTCCGCGCCTTTCAGCCGTTGCGTTGCGTGATTTAATCAAGGGTTCACCCAGCTTTGCTAGTCGCTGACGCCTGGATAGGTGAGATGCATCTGCTGTTCGCCACATCGATCGTGCCCGACGGCGCTCTCGCTTCGGGCTATGAGATCGCCAATGCTGCGATCATCGCCGCCTTGCGGCGCGCCGGCGTGCGCGTCACCGTCATCGGCTTCATCTGGCCGGGCAAGGCGCCCAGCGACCCCGAAAACACCATCGTGCTCGGCGCCGTCGACGTGCGCACGGAAAGCGCCTCGGCGCGGCAGAAGCTCGCCTGGCTTGGCAAGGCGGTGCTGTCAGGGCTCACCTTCGCTTCCGTGAAGCTGCGCGCGGTTTCCGACAGCGAAGTCCGTGCCGCGATCGAGCGCGCCGGTCCCTTCGACGGCTATGTCCTGAATTCGGTGCAGTTCGCCGGCGCCTTTGACAAACTGTTCGCCGACCGTCCCTCGATTTTCGTCGCCCACAATGTCGAACATGGTTCGGCCAAAGAGAATGCGGCAGCAGCAAACAGTCGCTTCCAGCGCCTGCTGTTTGCCCGCGAGGCCAGGCTGCTCAAGACCATGGAGGAGCGGCTCTGCCGCCGGGCTCGCTTCGTCTTCACGCTGGCCGAGGAAGACCGCGCCGCACTCGGCGTTGCCAGCGACGACCGCTCGGCGGTGCTGCCGCTGGTGACCACTGCCACGGCGCCAAAGCCGGTCAAGCCGCGCCGCATCGATTGCGACGCGGCGCTGATCGGCACTTGGACCTGGCAGCCGAACCGCATCGGCCTCGACTGGTTCCTGGAAAAAGTCGTGCCGCATCTTCGCCGGAGCTTTCGCATCAGGGTCGCCGGCAACATGCCGTCGGATATCACCTCTGCCCATCCCGGTGTCGAATTTGTCGGCCGCGTGTCCGACGCCCAGAATTTCGTGCGCGGAGCCGCCGTCATTCCACTGATCAGCACCGCGGGCAGCGGCGTTCAGCTCAAGACCATCGAGACCTTCGAGCTCGGCCTGCCGTCGGTCGCCACCAGCCGTTCGCTGCGCGGCATCGATCATCGCCCGGCAAATTGCTTCGTCACCGACGATCCGGCCGCCTTCGCCGGCGCGCTGGAGGCAGCGGCGGCCGATGTCAAGGATGTCGATGGCAGCGCCTTTCACCGCCGGCAGATCAAGGCACTGGATGCCGCCATCAGGCTCGGCCTGGAAAAGCTCGGGTCGGTGGGGGAGGAGGTGTCTGCATGAACATGCACACCGCCCGCGCCGCCTTCGGGCTCGATACGCTGAAGACGATCCTCGGCATTTCGGTCCTTGCCATCGGCTGGGATGACGCGATCGCGCTGCTCGCTCGTCTGATTGCCGAGCGGCGCTTCACCAAGGTCAGTTTTCTCAACGCTCACAACGCCAACATCGCCTCTACCGATCCGGTCTTTGCCGAGGCGCTCGACGATTTCCTCATCCTGCCTGACGGCGTTGGCGTCGATCTGGCGGCAAAGCTGCTCTACGGCGCGCCGTTCCCGGACAATCTCAACGGCACTGATCTCATTCCGGCCTTTCTGCAGGCATCGGCGAGGCCGCTGACCGTCGGGTTGCTTGGCGCCACCCGCGCCAACGCCGAGGCGGCGTCGGTCAGGCTAGCCGCTCTGGCGGTGCAGCACGAATTCGTCGTCATCCATGACGGCTATTTCTCCCCCGCCGAAGAGCAGGCGATCGTCGATCGCATCGAGGCATTGCGGCCCGACGTGCTGCTTGTGGCCATGGGCGTGCCGCGCCAGGAATTGTGGATCGCCCGTCATATCGATGCCCGCCACTGCACGCTGCCGATCGCCGTCGGCGCGCTGCTCGATTTTCTCTCCGGCACGGTGCCGCGGGCGCCTCTGTGGATGCGCCAGCTGAGGCTCGAATGGTTGTTCCGTCTGTGCATCGAGCCCGGCCGGCTGTGGCGCCGCTACGTCGTCGGCAATCCGGTGTTCCTGCTGCGTGTCGTCAGGCAGAAATTCTCACATCGGCCCGAGCCCGCCGGAGAGTTGCGGTGAACAGCCGCGTCGTGCCGAGCCCTGCAGCCGAGACCGGTGCCCTGCCGCAAACGCCGACGGCAGCGGTGGTGACCGCCAGCTATGCGCCGGATTTCGAACGCTGCCGCCTGTTGTGCGAGACCCTCGACCGCCATGTCTCCGGCGTGGCGCATCATTACATTCTGGTCGAGCACCGCGACGTGGCGCTGTTTCGCCAGTTGGAAAACGACCGCCGCAGCGTTGTCGACGAGCGCGACCTGCTGCCGCGCTGGCTGCGTGTGTTCGACGATCCGATGAGCCTCTTTCGCCGTCGCATCTGGCTCAGTTTCAAGGCCCAGCCGCTGCGCGGCTGGCATGTGCAGCAGCTGCGCCGCATCGCCATCGCTGCGCATGCTGGAGAAGACGTGCTGGTCTTCTGTGATTCCGACGTCGCCTTCCTCAAGCCATTCGATCTGAGCGCCTTCTGGCGCGACGGCAAGGTGCGGCTGTTCCGGCGCGACGGCGTGCTGTCGAGCGACGGTCACGACGAGCATCGCATCTGGTCGCGCAATGCGGCCTCGGCGATTGGTATCGATGCATCCGAGGTTTCGAACCACGACTATATTTCGACGCTGATCGCCTGGCGCCGTCAGACCGTGACGGCGATGTGCGCCGAGATCGAGAAGGTGCACGCGCGCGGCTGGGTCGAGGTCATCGCTTCAGTGCGCCGGTTCTCCGAATGCATGATCTATGGCCGCTATGTCGACGATGTGCTGAAGCGCGCTGGCCATTTCCACGGCTCGGAGGAATTCTGCCGCGTGCACTGGACCGGCGAGGCGCTGTCGGATGACGAATTCCGCAGCTTCGTCGCCGCCATGGCACCGGGGCAGGTGGCGATCGGCATGCAATCCTTCATCGGCACCGATATCGGCCGCATCCGCCGCCTGATCGGATTGGCTTAGATTGCCTTGGCGGGCTTGCGCAGCGCCGAATAGGTCAGCAGCGCCGAGGCGAGATAGAGCAGCAGGAAGACGACATTGAGCGATACGACAAGCCTGGGCGTGTCGGCAATCGTGGTCAGCACATAGGTCAACAGCACCGCCTTCAGCCCCGCCAGCAGGCCGAGGTTGAGCGCCCTGAGCGCGGTCTGGCCGCGCGCGAACAGCAGCTCGGCCTGGTATTCGACCAGGTTGCGCAGTCCCGGCACGCCGATTGCCAATGCCACCAAGGGCGCCGCCTCGGCGACATTCCGGCCAAGTGCATTGGGGAAGAAATGCAGCACGATGCCGAGTGCGGCCAGCGCCAATGTCGATACCAGGAACACGCCGGCTTCGATACCGCTCTTGACCCGCAGTCGCGACAACAGCTCCGGCGACCGCATCATCTTCTGCACCAGCATCATCGAGAAGGTGCGGATCGGTATTGCCGTCAGGTCGACCAGCCGCATGATGATGGCATAGATGCCGGCCAGATGCGGCCCGCCGATCGCCAGGACGAGCAGCTTGTCGAATTCCGACTGCAGGTAGAACAGCACTTCGGCGCCGGCAACATAGATCGAATCGGCAAGCCGCCTGAGATAGAGCTCGGTGCGCAGCCTCAGCCGCTGGCGTGGATAATAGAAGCCGAAGGCCAGCAGCAGCGAGGCGGCGTTGGCGCCGATGTAGAACAATGACCAGATCCAGACGCTGTGCTGCCCCGACAGCATGAACAGCACGGCGCCCAGCGCACGGAACGCCGTGGTCACGATCGACAGCACCGCGGCGCGGCCGAATTTGCCGAGCCCGTTGTTGACGATCAGCACCACCTCGACCGGCCGCCACAAAAGCGCTTCGGCAAAGACGATTGCGGCAAAGACGGCCAGAGGCACGGTGCTGGCGAAGAAGATCAGGTAGACGCCCCAGGAGGCCGCCGCCAGCAGTGGTAAGGACACGGCGCCAAGCAAAAGGAAGCCGGCGGTGAAGGTGCCGATCAGATTGGGGCGGATGGTGGCTGTGCGGTAAAGCGCCGAGATGAAGCCGAAAGCGAGGATGCGCGACAGCATGACGCCGGCCGCCGAGGCGGTGGCGAACATGCCGAACTCGGCAATCGACAGCGTGTTGGCAAGTGCGATGAAATAGGCAAGCGAGAACACCAGCCGCCCGCCGGCGCCGCTGATGGCTGAAAGATAGTCGCGAACCAGCCCCCGTCTTTCGGCAAGGAAGGTGCCGATGCGGGCGAGTGTCCGCCTTTGCGGTATGTCGCTGGCCTGCGTCATATCGAGGAAAGCCGTAAGCCGGAAAGCTTAACGTGCGGTTCTGACGCCATTTTACAGATCCCGGCAATGCGTGGCGAAGCGAGAAACTTTCGGTATTATGGAGCAAACTTACCAAATATGATGGTTTTATCATCATTTATGATATGATACCCATGATGCATGGTGAACATTTACGACTACGATAGACCCAACACCGTTGCTGGCCTTGTCGGCAAGCACGCCGAGCTAGTGGCCCTGCGTGAGAAGTACCGCGCCGAGATCAAGAAGCTGACGGTCGACATAGACCATCTGGACGCGGCAATCCGGCTCTTCGATCCGAACGCCGACGCGTCTCCCCTGAAAGAGTACGTCACCAAGCACCGCGCCCAGAAGGGCTCCGTGAAGCGTTTCGTCCTCAACACCATGCGGGAGGCCACCGCGCCTCTTACATCGCGTCAGGTGACCGAGCTATGGGTTGCTGACCGCGGCCTAGCCGCCGACGAAGCGACCGTCACCGCGATAAGGAAGCGCATCGGCGCCTGCATAAAGGTTTGCGTGATCCAAGGGCTGATTGAGGAATGCGGCTGGACCGACGATCACGACGCATTCGGGCCTTACAAGCTGTGGAAACTGAAAAGGGGCGACCAATAGGCCGCCCCTCGCATTGCTTACGCCGAAGGGAAGTCGGCGGGGAGATCGCTTGCTGGAGGGATTTCGGGGAACCTACGTCCCGACATCACGTCAGCAATCCGGCCAAAGTTGAGGCCGGGATAGTAACCCGAAATCCACGAATACGGAATCCGCTTCTGCCGGGCCAGTTTGATAACCGGAACCATGTCCGGGGTGAGGTCTCGGTCGTGCATTGCCTTTTCCTTTCACGAAAAGGGTGCGATCGAATATCGGTTGACGCCGATTCGAAGATGAATCATTGTCGTTGCGTTCATGTGTGCCGATATTCGGCCACGGTTTATGATCCGGGCTTATTCCCGGATCAGTGCGGCACCGGGCATTCGCGCCCGGCACCTACCGCCCAGCGGCGGCTGCTGAAACTGACCAAGGTCGGCAAACCTCGTCAGATCAGGAAGCGGTCATATGGGTTCCATCGCATCTCCAATGCTCGAATCGCCGGGGGACAAATCCCCCGGCGGCTTGAACCTTATTGAAAACCGATCGCTTGGCAAGAGCCTTGTGAGTTAACCGCTGGATTTCTTCTCCCATTTGTTCTATTTGGTAATAGATTAAATAGACCAATCGAGTTGGAGAAGCCTCATGGCTAACGTCCGCAGCCCCAATTACCCTGTCACTGATTTGGCCGGCGCTCTGGCCATGGCCAGGAAGCTCTACGAGAAAGATGGGCGGAACAAAGTGTCCAAGGCCGCGCTGGCGGGGCACCTGGGGCACGATAGCCTGAGCGGGCCGGCTCTCGGGAAGATCGGGGCTTTGCGGGCCTACGGGCTTATTGACGCCAATGGCGACGATTACAGAATCACCGATGACGGCCTTACTGCGCTGATGGCTCCGGAGGACTCATTGGACAGAGTGGAGGCGCTGCGTCGATTGGCATTCCAGCCGAGCCTTTTCAGTGCAATTGCAAAGGACTTTCCAACAGCGCCGAGCGATAGCAACCTTCGCTACTGGCTCGCTAAACGGGGCTTTTCTGCAGACGGCGCGGCGAAGGCGGCAAAGACCTATCTGGCTACTCTCGCGCTTGCGACCAGTATGGAGAAGGGGTACCCTCATTCTCCGACCCCTATGGAGGATGAGATGATGGAGGCCACGGAACTGTCACGTCCGATTCAGCGACGGTCAACAGAGATGGTTGACGTGTCGCCGCTCAAGCCGGGGGTGCGTCAGGAAGTTATCGCGTTGGACGAAGGGGACGTGACCATCACATTCCCCGAAAACCTTTCGTCGGAAAGCTTCGAGGATCTAGAGGACCACTTGAAGATTTTTGTTCGTAGGATGCAGCGGCGCGCGAACGCAAAGATTCTCGGCTTTGACGAGGGCGACCAGCACTAGGCGTTGCGGCGCTGCCAGTATCCGCACCACTGATTCGACTTCGGCGCAACGCCTACTGCACCGACGACCATAGCGTACTGAGTGCCGTTGGCTTCGCGACGGTTATCTTCGCGCCATGCCATCTCGGCGGCATAGGAGCCGAGATAGTCGCCAGCGATGCGATGGTGAATGCCGATCTCGGCGCGGCGGATACGCGAGAAGAACGATTCGGCGGCATTCGTGCAAGCGCCGTCCTTGGAATACGCTTCCTGATGGTTGATGCGCTTTATCGGGAAATAGACCGCCAGCTTGTCCCAGTGTGACGCCTCGTCGGCGTGAACGGTCGTACCGTGCTTGACCGTGGCGGCGACGAAGGCAACGCCATCGGCCTCCGTCCGGGCTACGTGGGTGACCGTGCGGCCATCGGTTTTGCGAGCGACAATCACCGACTGGCGTTTACCTGATTGGTTGGGAGTCAGGCGGCGGTCCTTGCGATCGCTCTTGTTGTTCGCAGGCTTCACGTAACCTCCGAAATAGGCACCGTCTACCGCGACATTGCCGGACAGCGCACCTTCGTCGCGGGCAAGCTTTATAGCTTCGCGCACCTTGTGCAGCATCACGAAGGCGGTCTTGTAGTCAACGGAGAGGTCGCGGGAGAGTTGAAGGGCGCTATAGCCCTTGGCACCGTTTATGAAGACGGCAATGGCGGCGAGAATATCGCGCACTGCCAGCTTGCGGCTGGCGAAGATCGTGCCGGACGTGATGCTGAATTGCTTGTAGCAAGCGCGGCACTTGTAAACCTGGCGCGTCTTGAGGTCATAGGCATCAACGCCGCCGCATTCCGGGCAAACCGGCTCACCATCCGTTTCCGACCAGCGGATTTTGCGGAATGCCGCCCGGGCTTCCGTGTCCGACATGCGCATGACCTTGACCAGCGAGAGGGTCTTGGCGGCGGGGGAGAGGAGGAAATGCTGAGACATATCAAATCCGATGATGTTGTGCATCGGATATAGGACATTGAATCAGCACATGCAAGGGTATATATCATCATCCATGATGTTTTTTCTGGAGAAATGATGATGGCGGATAATACCCTAACCGCGCCCTATGAGGAGCAGGCAAAAAACATACTGAAAGGCGAGTTGAAGCGTCGAGGCATAACCTACGCGGCGCTGGCCGAGAGGCTGACCGAGAAGGGCGCGCACGAAAGCGAGCGCAATCTGGCCAACAAGATAAGCCGTGGCAGTTTCACCGCCGCCTTCTTCATGATGTGCATGGACGTGATCGGCGTTCGGCAAGTCAGCTTGGAGGTGTAGGGCTTAGGCCCTCTTCCAGCTAATTCGGACGACTTCGCTTTTCGCAAGTTTGTTGACCCTTACGTGATAGAGATTTTGGACCACCTCAATCGGCATGTCGGTCAGAGCGCCATTAAGCTCTCGTCTAGCCTTTAAAGACTTAGGCAAAGCGTCAATGGGGAATTCTAGAACGATGTGCATGGACATAAAGTTGTAGTTTGGCGCCTGGAAACGCATCGCAGGCAGATCAACATTGTGCTCATCTAGATATGAAAGGCTTGTTCTTCTTTTAACCAGCCTCTTCCTGAGAAAATGCGGCAAATCATCATAGTTTCTGCTTACGAAGTAGTTCGGTATAAGCGGCATGTACCACATGCTGGGTAGAGGCTTGTTGAATAGTTGCAGAAGCTCGATCCCGTCCCCCTCCATCTTGTTTAACTCGATTTCGGAAGTAAGGGGAAACGCCTCGCAATAAACGTCGGCTTTCATTGAATCGAGGACAAGCGTTCCATAATCTGGAGAATGTATTGTTCTGTAGGACGTGACGTTTGGGTGGTTTGCTCGAAGGACGAATGTGCCTTCTACTATAGTCTTGCTCCATTCATTATTGGTTAGCGTAGCCTTTATATCGGCGCTCAAAATGGTAACGGGCCTGTTGCGGTTATAAAACGTTAGTGTGACAACGTAGAAACCGCAAAATAAGAGAAGTGCCAGAAGCCAACGCATGGCAAAGCTTTGCGTCATCTCTGGATGGAAAAGAGAAATTAAAATCTGAGTTAGGCCGATCTTTTCGTCAAATATGGCTGGATATAATATTCCAATCCCGCCACCTAATATCAGTACGCCGCTGAAAAGCGTAGAAAGCCTAGTCCACATGAATCAAAAACCCCCGCCTTTGAGCGAGGGTTTTTGATATCATCTTTCAGATCAGTAGTCGAACGGCTTTGCCGCGCGGTGCTAGATTGTATCCTTGGATCTCAACATGGGTATGCCTCCTAAAGGCTTCGCGTTTCCGATTCTGAACCGCAATGGTTGATAAACGGTCTAGGCCGAAAATCGTTTCGTTTCTATGCCCTGTTTCACACGGGCTCGCAATAGCCTCGGGAAATCAAGAGTGCGTATGTCATGATATGTAGGGCTATCCGACCGATGCGACAACGTCGCTAACAATGGTAAACATCATCATATTTGGTGAGTTTGCTCCATAATACCGGAAACTTTCACTTGCAGACTTCGGAAATTAACCTTTTGTTTCCCATGCCTGTTTAGCGTGACTTAACGATTGGCCGACCGCCGCTCCCGCGCCGTCGAAGGTAAAGTTTCGAGACAATGGTCGACAGGGAAAACCGTGAAGACTGGAGGCGCGAGCGCTCCCTCCTGGCGCTCGGCAAAGCCGTGCGCGGCGATGAGGCGGCGGATGCGTCGGCGGTCTCCATCGGTGACCGGGCCGATCCGTCATGGCGCGAGGATGCCGCCACGCGTCACCGCATAGCCCGCTCGCAACGCGAGGCGCGGTCGAATCCGGCGCCAACGTCACCGCCCGAGCCGCCGCAGTTCCAGGCCGACGGCGAACCCGTTTCGGCCGCCAGCGCGCGTGAGGAGCCTGTTTCCGGCCGGCGTCAGGAGCCTCGCTCCCACGCGGCCTATGAGCCCCGCTCTTTCCACGAGCAGCAACCGGACCGCGACGACGATGACGGGCAGGAATGGAAGCCGCTGATCGATCCGCTCCAGGTCGTCCGCGGCATTACTCGTTCCAAGTTGCTGATCGTCTCGACGACGATATTGGGCACAGTGCTCGGCGTCGCCGTCGCCGTTTCGACACCGAAGAAATACGAAGCCACCACACAGATGGTCATCGAGCCAGGCGACCTGAAGCTTTCCGACAACGATCTCACCCAACCGGTCGGGCAGCCCGATGCGGCGCTGGCTGTTGTCGAAACCCGCATCAAGATGGTGACATCCGGCAGGGTCCTCGACAAGGTCGTGGCCGATCTCAATCTCGTCGACGATCCGGAGTTCAACGGACAGGGCTCTGGCGGCCTTGGCGTCCTGTCACTCATTCGCTCGATACTGTCGCGCCAGGATGGCCTTGGCGGCGGCGGTGAAGTGCGCCGCCAGGCGCTGGCGGTCGGCAATCTGGCCAAGAGCCTGTCGGTTGAGCGCAGCGGCAAGAGCTTTGTCGTTTCCATCAGCGCCACCACTCAAAGCGCCGACAAATCGGCGGAGATAGCCAATAGGACCAGGGACGTTTTCCAGCAGGAGGCGGCCCAATACCAGTTCGGGATGGCCGGGCGCGCGACGGACCAGCTGACGGCCAAGCTCGATGACCTGCGCAAGAATGTCGAGACGGCGGAGCGCAAGGTCGAGGATTTCAGGGCCACGCATGATCTCGTTGACGCGCAGGGCCATCTGATCAGCGACGACCAGATGCTGAAGCTCAACGAGCAGCTCTCAGTCACCCGGGCCCGCACGCTGGAACTCAATGCCCGGGCGGCGTCGGCGCGTTCGCTGGACGTCAATTCGGTCATCAACGGCACCTTGCCGGAAGAAATCAATTCCAACACGATGAGCGAACTGCGCGCGCAATATGCAGCTTTGAAGCAGGAGGCCGACCGCGCCGCCGTGCGTCTGGGACCGCGTCATCCCGAATACCAGGCGCTCAGTGCCCAGCTCGACGGCTCGCGCGAGCGCATCGCAGGCGAACTGCGCCGCATCGCCTCGTCGCTGCAGGTCGACTTGAAGCGCTCGGTCCAGCTTGAGCAGGATCTCGCTTCCCGCCTGGCTCAGGCAAAGGTCCAGAGCGGCGACGTCAACAGCGATCTGGTCAGCCTGCGCGAACTGGAGCGTGATGCCACGGCCAAACGCTCCGTCTACGAACAGTACCTGCTGCGCGCCAAGGAGACCGGCGAACAGCAAAACATAAACACCACCAACATCAATCTGATGACCCCCGCGCAACCGCCGCTCGAACCCAACGGACCGTCGCGGGCTGTAATAGCGATGGCCGGCCTGCTGCTCGGGCTTGCTTCGGGCATCGGTGTCGGCGCCATGCGCGGCGCCTTTGCCAGCCTGCGCGGCGCTGCCAATTCGCGTTCGCGCGGCAGAATGGACGAGCGCCGCCCTCCGGTCGAGGACAAGGTCTATCGCGCGCCGCTGCCTGTGGCGCCGCCACCGGCAGCACCTCCGGTGTTGCCGACCGCGGCCGCTCCCGCCCGGAGCCCAGGTCTGTTCGACGGACTGTTCTCGGCGATGCGCAAAGCCGCGCCGGGTAGCGGGACGTCAGGCGAACCCGTCGAGACCTACCGCGCCCAACCAGCCGCCGAATATACAAGGCCGGTGCAGGAGCCTGTGGGCTATGGCCAGCCGGACTTCCGGAACGAGGTTCCGCACGCCAATTCCCCTGCGCAGCAGCCTGGCTACGCGCAGCCTCGTCAGCCGGCTGACTATGCCTATTCGCAGGCTCAGCCGATGCCCGCGGCGTCCGGGCCGTGGTCTTCTCCGCAGCCCGCTGGGGCGGCGCCGGAAGACCAGCAGGCGCAAATCGACGATATCCGCGCCAGCCTGCGCGAATTTCGCGAAGCGGTGCGCGAACTCACCGAAAGCCGTTCGCACCGCCGCTATTTCTGAGCAATTCCAGGAAAAGTGTGAAACGGTTTTCCCGGGAAAAGCGCGTAGCGCGCTTTCCCTTGGGAATTGCGTCAAAACAAGAAATAGAGCGGTTCAGCCTTTCCGTGAAAGGATGAGTCGCTCTGAGCCCGTCAGCACAGAATAAAAGCTGCCGGTTTCGAGTTTACGGCATGTGACGGCGCTTTGACGGGATTGCTTAGGCCAAATTTCGTGACAATGCCGCGCAGCATGGCGCCCAAAAAGCGCTGCCGTCGGGCTTTACCCGAATGGGCGGAACGTTTGGAACAACGACATGCACAAGCAACGTTCAAGGCACGCGCCGCGCCTTGGCTGGAATGATGTCGAGGATGGTTCATGGCCGAAGTGATTGACGGAAAGATCGTCGCCGCAGACGTGGTTCAGAAGGTCAAGGCCTTGACCGAGGACCTGGTCGCCAAGGGAAAGGCCCAGCCCGGCTTAGCGGTGGTCATCGTCGGCGAGGATCCGGCAAGCCAGGTCTATGTCGCGTCGAAGTCGCGCACCGCCAAGGAATGCGGCTTTCATTCGCTGCAGCACACACTGCCGGCCGACACGTCCGAAGCGGCACTGCTGAAGATCATCGGCGAACTCAACGCCGATCCGGCCATCAACGGCATTCTGGTGCAGCTGCCGCTTCCCGCCCATATCGATGCCGGCAAGATCATCCAGGCCATCGCACCGCAAAAGGATGTCGACGGCTTTCATTTCATCAATGTCGGCAAGCTCGGCACCGGCGAACTCGAAACAGCCTTCGTGCCCTGCACGCCGGCCGGCTCCATGCTTTTGATCGAACGCGTGCGCGGCAAGGATCTTTCCGGCCTCAACGCGGTCGTCGTCGGCCGCTCCAACATCGTCGGCAAGCCGATGGCAAATCTGTTGCTTGCCGCCAACTGCACCGTCACCATCGCCCACAGCCGCACCAAGGATCTGCCGGCGCTGGCCCGCACAGCCGACATTCTGATTGCCGCCGTCGGCCGGCCCGAAATGATCAAGGGCGACTGGGTCAAGCCGGGCGCCACCGTGATCGATGTCGGGATCAACCGCATTGCCGCACCCGAGAAGGGCGAAGGCAAAACCCGCCTCGTGGGCGATGTAGCCTATGCCGAAGCGGCCAAGGCCGCCGGCGCCATCACCCCCGTGCCCGGCGGTGTCGGACCGATGACCATTGCCATGCTGATGGCCAATACGTTAGCCTCAGCCTACCTTGCGGCCGGCTTGAAGCGGCCTTCCTTCTGACCCAGAAAGCAGCTTCTTTGCCGAACCTTACTATACCCTCTGAACGGCCGGATGATCCCGTTCAAGGGGGCCGGCAATTCGCGTTCTTGCTGGTCGACAAGTTTTCGATGTTTTCGTTGGCAGCGGCGATCGATACCTTCCGCTCGGCCAACCGCCTGCTCGGCCGCGATTTCTATGGTTGGACCACGGTCTCGGCCGACGGCGATCCCGTCATGGCCTCCAATGGCCTGCCGCTCAAGATCGACTATGCCGTCGCCGATTTGCCGCCGGTCGATATCCTGTTCGTGTCGGTGGGCCTGTCGGTCGAGTTCCCCGGCAAGAGCAAGGTGCTGGCGGCGCTGCGCAGCTGGGGCCGGCGCGGTAATGCGCTCGGCGCGCTGTCGGTGGGCTCTTACCTCCTGGCCGAAGCCGGTCAGCTCGAAGGCTATCGCTGCACCATCCATTGGGAAAACCGCGCCGGCTTCGTCGAGCGCTTTCCCGACATCAATTGCACCGGCAACGTCTTCGAGATCGACCGCAAGCGCTACACCTGCGCCGGCGGCACCACCTCGATCGACCTGATGCTGGAGATCGTGCGTGGCGACTTCGGCTCGAACCTCGCCAACGGCGTTGCCAACCAGTTCCAGCATGAGCGCATCCGCTCCGCCGGCGACCGCCAGCGCGTCGGGCCGGAGCGCGACCTGACCGGCAAGTCGGAGAAGCTAAGGCGCATCGTCGAACTGATGGCCGACCATCTCGACGAGCCGCTATCAGCCGTGCAGCTTGCCAAATCGGCGGGCCTGTCGGTGCGCCAGGTCGAGCGCTTGTTCCTGCGCCATTTGAGCGTCACGCCCGGTCGTTACTACATGCGGCTCAGGCTTGAGCGGGCGCGCGAACTGCTGCGCCAGACCAACATGCCGATCCTCGACGTGGCCATTGCCACCGGCTTTACCTCGCACTCCTATTTCGCGCAGAGCTATCGGCTGCAGTTCGGCCGTCCGCCTTCCGAAGAGCGCCGCACCACGTACTGACGCGGTGCTGAGCCGGCCTCGGAACAGGCCTCGGCCGGCGCCGATCCTGTTACACGGCAACCGTTCGTGACCCGCTCCGGGGCTTGTGCCCGGACGCGGCGTCAAATAGCTTGCCGCCGCATATAAGAGGGCGGCCTCAAGGAGATTTCCATGGCGGGACTTTTGCGGAGCGTCGCTGCGGCGCTGCTCCTTTTGTCGATGACTTCGCTCGGCTTTGCCGCCAACAAGGTCATCATCATTCTTGACGCTTCAGGCTCGATGTGGGCCCAGATCGACGGCAAGCCGAAGCTCGAGATCGCGCGCGAATCGCTGAGGACCGTACTGCAGTCGGTCCCGGGCGACGACGAGATCGGCTTAATGGCCTATGGCCACCGCGAAAAGGGCAGCTGCGACGACATCGAGCTGATCGTGCCGCCGCAAGCCGGCTCGGCTAGCGCCATTTCGGCCGCTGCCGACAGCCTGAAATTCCTCGGCAAGACGCCGCTGACCGCAGCCGTCAAGCAGGCGGCCGAAGCCCTGAAATACACCGAGGACAAGGCGACCGTGGTCCTCATCACCGATGGGCTTGAAACCTGCGAAGGTGACCCG
Organism: Mesorhizobium sp. C277A; assembly: GCF_040324395.1. Classification (NCBI taxonomy): domain Bacteria; kingdom Pseudomonadati; phylum Pseudomonadota; class Alphaproteobacteria; order Hyphomicrobiales; family Phyllobacteriaceae; genus Mesorhizobium; species Mesorhizobium sp. C277A. The sequence goes on from NZ_JAMYVW010000002.1 coordinate 41,600, forward strand.
TGCGCGCTGGGCAAGGAACTGGAGGCCTCAGGCGTCGATTTCACCGTCGACGTCGTCGGCTTCGGCCTGACCGCTGACGAGGGCAAGCAGATCGCCTGTCTCGCCGACAACACCGGCGGCAAATATATCCAGGCCTCGGACGAGAAGGCGCTGCAGGAAGCACTGATCGAAACCGTCGCCGCGCCGGCACCTGAACCCGCACCGGCGCCAGCCCCAGCTCCAGCCCCCGAACCGGCAAAGCCCGAATTCAATTTCGTCCCAAGCGTGGTCATGGCGGATGGCGGCGATCCGATCACCGACGGCAATGCCTGGGAGGTCTACAAGGCCAAGGCCGATGGCACGCGCGGCGAGGCCGTCACCACCCAGTACAACAACTACGAGGCCAATCTCGAGCCGGGCGACTATGTCGTCGTCGCGCGCGCCGACGAAGCTCGGGCGGAACAGAAGGTCAAGATCGAGGCGGGCCAGGTCTACAAGCCGCTCTTCACCTTGAACGCCGGCACCATGCTCATCCATCCGAAGCCAAGCCAGGGCGCCGAGATCAGTGACGAAGCCCATGTCGACTTCGCCTTCCCGGGCGGCAGCACCACCCACTATGGCGACACCAGGATCATCGTGCCGGCTGGTGAGCAGAAGGTGACGGTTGCGATCGGCAGCGGCTCGGTGACCGAGAACATCCAGCTCGCCGCCGGGCAGACTGTGGAAAAAGACATAGTCGTCGGCGTCGGCCATGCCGCCGTCAACGCCTACTACACTGCAGGTGGTGACAAGGCCGACTCCTCGGGCATCAGCGTCCAGATCGTCAAGGCCAAGAAAAAGATCGACGGCTCGCGTGACGATGTCGCCCACTCCTATGGGCCCGACAGCAAATTCTGGCTGCCGCCGGACGACTATGTCGCGGTCACCTCGCTTGAGCTCGCAACCGTCGAGCAGCCTTTCAGCGTCAAGGTTGGCGACGTCAAGGACGTCAAGGTGACGCTCGATGCCGGCGTGCTGGTGATGTCGGCGCCAGGCGCCTATTCGATCGAGGTGCTGTCGTCGAAGAAGGATATCCAGGGCAACCGCAAGGCGCTCGGCCTGAGCTATGGCGACACCTGGCAACAGACCATTGCGGCCGGCGACTACGTCGTCGTCCGCCACATGTCCGATCAAGGCCATGACAAGGAAATGCCGGTGACGGTCAAGGCCGGCGAACGGAGCGAGATTACGGTTCAGCCGTAATTTGGCGTTCCACTCCTCATGAAAAAGGGCGGCCTTGAGCCGCCCTTTTCTCTATGGCAGGGAATGATGGTTCAAGCCGTGCCGAAAGCACTGGCGCCATGGTCGGCGCGGCCGACTAGCTGGCGGAAACCGGCGAACAGCTCGCGGCCGAAGCCGAACTCGTTGCCGATGAGATCGATGTCGGCCGTGCGGCGCAGCGCGAGCTCGGGTCCCGGCACCAGCACTTCCAGCGTGCCGGCATCGGCGTCGAGCCGGATGATGTCGCCGTCATGGATCCTGGCGATCGGCCCTTCCTCGACCGCTTCCGGCGTTACGTGGATCGCCGCCGGCACCTTGCCGGAAGCGCCAGACATGCGCCCGTCCGTGACCAGCGCGACGCGCTGGCCACGATCCTGCAGGATGCCGAGCACGGTGGTCAGCTTGTGCAGTTCCGGCATGCCGTTTGCCTTCGGGCCCTGGAAGCGGATGACGGCGATGAAGTCGCCGGTCAGCGTGCCGGCCTTGAAGGCTTCGTTCAGTCCCTGCTGGCTGTCGAACACCTTGGCCGGCGCCTCGATGACGCGGCGTTCCGGCTTCACGGCGGACGTCTTGATGACGGCGTGGCCGAGATTGCCGGCGAGCACCTTCAGGCCGCCGGTCGGCTGGAAGGCTTTCTTGAACGGCGCCAGCACCTTCTCGTCGCCGCTCTGCAGCGGCGAGGCTTCACGCACGACGCCGCCATCTTCGCCGAGCCGGGCCTCGACCGCATAGGGCCTCAGGCCTTCGCCCCATACCGTCTGCACATCCTCATGCAGGATGCCTTCGTCGAGCAATTCGCGGATCAGGAAGCCGAGCCCGCCGGCGGCGTGGAAATGGTTCACGTCGGCAAGCCCGTTCGGATAGACGCGCGCGAGAAGCGGCACCGCTTCCGACAGGTCGGAAATGTCCTGCCAGGTCAGCGTGATGCCGGCCGCCGCGGCCATGGCGATGAGGTGGATGGTGTGGTTGGTAGAGCCGCCGGTGGCGTGCAGGCCGGCGACGCCATTGACGAAAGAGCGCTCGTCGATCATGCGGCCTACCGGCGTGTAGGCGTTGCCGAGCGCGGTGATCGCCAGGGCTCGCCTGGTCGCCTCGCGCGTCAGCGCGTCGCGCAGCGGCGTGCCTGGATTGACGAAGGACGCGCCGGGCGTATGCAGGCCCATGATCTCCATCAGCATCTGGTTGGAATTGGCGGTGCCATAGAAGGTGCAGGTGCCCGGCCCGTGATAGGATTTAGACTCCGCTTCGAGCAGTTCTGCGCGTCCGGCCTTGCCCTCGGCATAGAGCTGGCGAACCTTGGCCTTCTCGTCATTGGGCAGGCCCGTCGTCATCGGCCCGGCCGGCACGAACACCGCCGGCAGATGGCCGAAGGTGAGAGCCGCGATCACAAGCCCCGGTACGATCTTGTCGCAGACGCCGAGATAGACGGCGGCGTCGAACATGTTGTGCGACAGGCCGATCGCCGCGGACATGGCGATCACGTCGCGCGAAAACAGCGAGAGCTCCATGCCGGGCTGTCCCTGGGTCACGCCATCGCACATGGCCGGCACGCCGCCGGCCACCTGCGCGATGCCGCCGACTTCGCGCGCGGCATCCTTGATCAGCGCCGGAAACGTCTCGAACGGCTGATGCGCCGACAGCATGTCATTGTAGGAGGTGATGATGCCGAGGTTCGGCACCTTGTCGGCGCCGAGCGCCAGCTTTTCAGACGGGCTGCAGACGGCAAAGCCATGCGCGAGGTTGCCGCAAGACAGGACGCCCCGGTTGGCGGTGCGGCTGGAGGCCTCGGCGATGCGGCCGAGATAGCGCTCGCGGCCGGCTTTCGAGCGTTGGCGGATGCGTTCCGTGATGGCTTCGATGTCGCGTCTGGCTGTCATGGTCGGTCCTTTCGAGCCCCGGAAGAACGTCCTCCACCGTCTGCCGGGACTGCTTTGCGTGAAATCAGGGTGCCCAGAACACCTCTACCGGGATGGGTGCCGCTTCGAGCACTTTGCGGATGGGCTTTTTCGCACCCGGTCCCATCGCACCGTCGAAGGCGGTGCGCTTGTCCTCGCCTTCTATATGCAGCGCGATGAAGCCGGCGTCGACGATCCGCGCCAGCGGCAGCGTCAACCGGGGTTCGCCGGCGCTTGCCGCGTGAACCGGCAGCACGATCCTTGATGAGGCCGGGTCGAGCAAATCGCCGAGATTCTCGGCGTCGGGAAAGAACGAGGCGGTGTGGCCGTCGCCGCCCATGCCGAGCACGACGACATCGAGGGGCCAGGGCAGAGCCTTCAGCGCCGCATCTTCGGCCGCCGCGGCGGTCTCGATGCTTGCCGCCTCATGGTAGAGCGGCACGAAGTGCGCGGCAGCCGCCTTGTTCTGCAGCAGGTTGGCCGCGACCAGCCCCGCATTCGAGCGCGGCGAGGAGGCCGGCACGAACCGTTCGTCGACCAGCGTCACCGTCACCTTGTTCCAGGCGATCGGAATGGCCGAAAGTGCTGCAAAGAACTTTGCCGGCGTGGTGCCGCCGGAAACGGCAAGCAGGGCCGTGCCGCGCTCGTCGATGGCTTTGGTCAGGCGCGCCGCGACATTGCCGGCAAGGGCTGCCGCCAGGTCCTGGCGCCCGGCAAAGCCGTTCCAGTTGTAGGCGGGCTCGCTCAATTGCTTTCGTGCCATGTCCGCCCGTCGCGTTCGATCAGCGCAATCGAGGCCGAGGGACCCCATGTGCCTGCCGTATAGCCTTGCGCCTCCTGCCTGGCGCTTTCCCAGGCGTTCTGGATCGGGTCGATCCACTTCCATGCCGCCTCGACCTCGTCGCGGCGCATGAACAGCGTCTGGTTGCCGCGGATAACATCCATGATCAGCCGTTCATAGGCGTCCGGCGCGCGACCGTCGAAAGATGTTGCAAAGCTCATGTCGAGCGGAATCTGGCGCAGCCGCATGCCGCCGGGGCCTGGATCCTTGATCATGATGAACTGCTTGACGCCTTCGTCGGGCTGCAGCCGGATCACCAGTTGGTTGGCTGAGATCGGCCCGGCGCTGTCGCCGAAGATCGAATGCGGGATCGGCTTGAACTCGATGACGATTTCCGAAACGCGGGTCGCCAGCCTTTTGCCGGTCCGGAGATAGAACGGCACGCCGGCCCAGCGCCAATTGCCGATCTCGGCCTTGATGGCGACGAAGGTCTCGGTGGAGCTGTCTTTGCCGAGTTCCTCGACATAGCCTTTCACCGCGCCGCCTGCAGAGGCGCCGGCGCGGTACTGCCCGCGCACGGTGTGCTTGGGTGCCTCATTGCCGTTGATGCGCTTCAGCGCCCGCAGCACCTTCAGCTTCTCGTCGCGCACGGCATCGGCATCCATCGACGATGGCGCCTCCATGGCAACCAGGCAGAGCAGCTGCAGCATGTGGTTCTGCACCATGTCGCGCAGCGCGCCGGCCTTGTCGTAGTAGGTGACGCGGTCTTCAAGACCGACGGTCTCGGCCACCGTGATCTGCACATGGTCGATATGGGCAGAATTCCAAAGCGGCTCATAGAGCGCGTTGGCAAAGCGCAGCGCCATCAGGTTCTGCACCGTCTCCTTTCCGAGATAGTGGTCGATGCGGAAGATCTGGCTTTCGTGGAAGTCGTCTCCAACCACGTCGTTGAGCTTGCGCGCCGAATCGAGGTCGCGGCCGATCGGCTTCTCCAGCACGATGCGTGAATTCGGCGTGATGAGATTGTGGGCTTTCAGCTGGTGCGAGATGTCGCCGAACAGCGCCGGCGCCACCGCCAGATAGAAAGCGCGGATGCGGTCGCTTTCGCCGATCGCCTTTTTCAGCTTGTCGAAGCCGGCACCAGTCGTCGCGTCGGCCGATACGTAGGACAGCCGGGCAAGAAATGTCTTGAGTTCCTCGGCGTCGATGTCGGCCGGCTTCACATGCTGGGAGATCGCCTGCTTGGCGAAAGCCTGGAATTCCTCGTCGCTCATTTTCGAGCGCGAGGTGCCGATGATGCGGGTCGGCTCGGAAAACTGGTGGTCGCGCTGGCGGTGGTAGAGCGAGGGAAGCAGCTTGCGTTCCGACAGGTCGCCGGTGCCGCCGAAAATGATGAAGTCGAAAGGATCGACGGGAATGATCTGGCTGGTCATGGTCTGTCCGCTTTGACGCCGCTCGCTGTGACGCGGCAGGATATAATCTAATCGATTTAAACTATCCAGTGCCATGGTGTCACATCAAGGCCAAATCACTGCATATTGATTCGCTCCAAATGTGCCTTGACACTGGCTGCCACCCGGAGGCTTTTCGTCAAGCGATGGTCCCGGGGCTTTCGCGCCTGCAACATAAAGCGGGAATGTGACGAAAGCTAATGCGTGTCGCCCAGAAGTGCGAAGCGGTTCTGGGAGACAGACACGCATCAAACAAAAAGGAAAAATGCATTTGCGAGGTGGGTCTTCAATGAGCGGAAAAAGCATGCGTCTGGAAAACAAGGTTGCCGTCATCACGGGTGCTGCGTCAGGTTTCGGCGAAGGCATGGCCAGGCGCTTTGCCGAAGAGGGCGCCAAGGTCGTCGTCGCCGACCTCAACGCCAAGGGCGCGGAGCGCGTTGCAGCAGAGATCGGCCAGGCCGCGATCTGGACCCAGACCGACGTTTCGCAGCGTTCCGAATTCGACGAGATGGTCTATGCCGCAAAAAGCGCCTTCGGCCGCATCGATATCATGGTCAACAATGCCGGCTACACCCATCGCAATGGAGACATGCTCGACGTCGACGAGGCGACCTTCGACCTGATCACTTCAGTCAACATGAAGGCGATCTACCACGCCGCACTTGCCGTGGTGCCGATCATGGAGCGGCAGGGCGGCGGCGTCATCCTGACCACGGCTTCGACCGCCGGTCTGCGGCCGCGTCCGGGGCTCACCTGGTACAATGCCTCGAAGGGCTGGGCGATCACCGCGACCAAGTCGATGGCGGTCGAACTCGCGCCCAAGAACATCCGCGTGAACTGCCTTTGCCCGGTCGCCGGCGAGACCGGCATGCTGGAGAAATTCATGGGCACTGACACGCCCGAGATCCGCGAGAAATTCCGTGCCTCGATACCGCTCGGCCGTCTGTCGACGCCGCTCGATATCGCCAACGCTGCGCTTTGGCTTGCGTCGGACGAAGCCGCCTTCATCACCGGCGTGGCGCTGGAGGTCGACGGCGGCCGCTGCATTTGAGCAATTCGGGAAGTACCTCGCTGTTCGCAATGCACGGCAGACAGAGCAACGTCGGCAAAAGTTCGCATCGGTGCGCCGGCCGGCCGAGGAACGAACAGTTGACGTCGTCACGCCGGACCCCAGTTTGACTTCTCGATCACCCGAAAGGCATAACGGGATCGTGGATAGTGTTGGCGGGTGATGAAGATCAGGCAGCAGAAAAGTCGCTATGATCTGGGATGGCGGCTGCGGCTTTACCTGGCCACGCGTGCGCGGGCGCGAAGCAAGGCAATTTTCATCGGCGTTACCGGAAGCTCCGGCAAGACGACGGCGGGAAGCCTGCTTGGACACATCCTGGCTGGCCACGGTTCGGTCCACACACAGGTTCTGGCCAACACTATGAAACTGTTGGTCTCGACCCTATCCAGGCGAATGGGAAAGGGCGGCAAAACCGACTACGTCGTCTTCGAGGCTGCTGCATTCGGCCCGGATACAATGAAGCCCATGGCCGAGTTGCTTCGCCCCGACGTGGCTGTTGTCACAATGGTCCGGCTGGAGCATCGGGCCAGTTTCAAGACTGTGGAAAACGTCGCTCGAGAAAAGAGCGCCCTAGTCGCGGCGCTGGAGCCGGGCGGCTTCGCGATGCTCAATGCCGATGACCCTCTTGTGATGGGCATGGCCTCGGCGAGCTATTGCCGTTCCGTCACATTCGGCACATCGGGGCAGGCGGATTATCGCGTCAGCGATATCGAGGCAGCCTATCCCAAGCCGTTGCGGTTCTCGCTCCACTGGCGCGGCGGTGTGCTCGATATCGAGACGTCGTTCCCCGGCCAGCATTTCTGGCTGCCGACGTCAGCGGCGGTTGCAACCGCTCTTGAACTGGGCGTGCCTGCGCAGATGGTCAAGGACAGAACCGCGACGTTCCAGCCTCTGGAAAATCGCGGCCAGGTGCTCGTCCCCGCGGGCGGCCCCCACTTCATCGTGGATGCCGCAAAGGCGCCCTGGCATTCGCTGAGCCTTGCCTTCGACATGGTAGCCGGATCGACATTTGGGCGAAAACGTATCGTTCTTGGCCAGCTATCGGATTTTTCCGGCTCGAATAACAGATATGCCCAAGCTTACAGCAGCGCGCGCGAGATTGCAGACCAGGTGATTTATGCCGGCGATCATGCCCATCGCTCCAAGGCGAACCAGGCAGATCGCGACAGCGGCCGCTTCATCGAATTGCGCACGGCCAGGGAAGTGTCGGACTACATCGCCCAAACCGCGCAGCCTGACGAGTTGATCCTGCTCAAGAGCTCGTCCAATCTGCACCTCGAGCGTGTCGCTCTTGCCTGGACCCACGACGTCCAGTGCTGGGTTTCGGTATGCGGCAAGACCGAGGGATGCGAGCAATGCGGCCTCTATGAAGTGCCGTTTGAGCAGCACCGTGAGTTTGTGGCGCAGAGAAAATCGAAGCGCCGCAAGCACAGACTGCTGCGGCTCCTCGGCCGCTAGAATCTTTGGCTGAAGCACGCCAGCGCCCGTTTGACTCTGGAACTTGGCACGACGCATATTAGGCTGGGCTAAAAGCTGGCGGGGTGTGAAACTGGAATTGCTGAAAATTCGCAAGGACTTGGGCTGGGCGCTGCGACGGCTGCAGGCGCGCTGGGTGCGGGCGCGTAACAAGGCGACGTTCATCGGCATTACCGGCAGCTCCGGCAAATCCACATCCACCAGCCTGCTTGCACACATACTGGCCGCCCAAGGCAAGGTGCATCTACAGGCCCAGGCCAATACAATGCCTGCGCTCATCCGAACGCTTTACAAGCGCCTGAGGAAGGCCGGCAAAGTCGATTACGTCGTTTTCGAAGCCGGCGCTTCCGACTTCGGCACGATCAGCGCCATGGCGCAGATGCTGAAGCCGAGTGTGGCGGTGGTTACGATGATCCGTCTGGAGCATTTCGGCAAGTTCAAGACTCTGGAAGCTGTGGCGGGAGAGAAGCGGGCGCTGGTCGGGGCACTCCAACCTGATGGACTTGCGGTTCTCAATTGCGATGACCCACTGGTGATCGGCATGGCGTCTGGCGCGAAATGCCGGATTGCGACCTTCGGCCAGTCCGGCGAGGCAGACTACCGCGTGAGTGACGTGTATGCCGCGTATCCGGAATTGCTGCGGTTCACCCTTCATTGGCGCGGTGGCAGCCTGAATATTCAAGCGCCTTTTCCCGGCGAGCAATTCTGGCTGCCGACTGCAGCGGCTGTTGCCGCCGCCTTGGAACTTGGCGTCCCGCCAGAGCAAGTCGTAGCGAGAACGGCATCGTTTGCACCACTGCCCAACCGCTCTACGGTGCAAGAGGTATCCGCGGGCCCGAAATTCCTGGTCGATACGGCCAAAGCGCCCTGGCATTCGCTCAACATTGCTCTGGAGATGATTGCAAAGGCCAAGGGTGCTCGCAAGCGCATTGTGCTGGGGCAGATATCCGACTACGCCGGCTCGTCGAGGAAATACGGCGCCGCCTACAACATCGCGCGCGAAATCGCCGATGAGGTCATTTATACCGGCGACAATGCGCATCGCTCGCGCGCCAGCCAGGCCGACCGCGACAGCGGCCGTTTCATTGAGCTTCGCACTGCCAAGGAAGTTTCGGATCATATCAAACGGACGGCAGTCCCAGGAGAACTGATTCTGCTGAAAAGTTCGTCCAACCTTCATCTGGAAAGGATCGCGCTCGCCTGGACACACGACGTCAAATGCTGGGTCCCGATATGCCGCAAGTCGGAAAGCTGCCAAATGTGCGGCCTCTACGAGGTGCCGTTCGAGGAACAGCGGGATTTCCTGGCGAAGCGCAAACTTGCTCGCAGGAGACACCGTTTCAGGTGGTTGCTCGGCGGCTGACCAGATCTGGCGGCTTGCGTCTCAATCCCCGGTCTTGATGTAGCTCTTGTAGATCCAGCCGCGCTTGCCGTTGTAGACGATCTGGCACCATTTCTTGCAACTCATCACCTGCACCGACGACTTGGCAGGCACGGTCCCCATGGCGGCGGCGTTTTTCTGCGGACCGCTGCGCATTGTCACCGCCCTGAGGATGCGTCCGGTGCCGGCGGCAGCAGCCACCTTCTGTGGCTTGGCCTTGGCCTGGGTATCGTCCGTTGCGGCGGAAGATTGCTCGTTTGGAAGTTGCGGTTTTGGCGTCGGTATGGCGGCGGTCTCGGCGTCGTCGTCATTGGCGGGAGCAGCGACCTTTGACAGCTGCGTCGTGGCGTCGCTCTGCGCCGCCGGTTCTTCGAATGCCGCGGCATCAGACGGTCTGGCGGCAGCCTGCTCGGCAGGCGCCTGATCGGATGGCGTCGCGGCAGGGTCGCTGTTGGATTGCGCCGCAGTCCAGCGCGGATCGTTCGCCGACAGCGGCGGCATGGCAGCCCCACCGGCAGCGACCGTCGATGAAACCGCATCGCCCTTGCGCGCGGCTTGTGGCGCCGCTACCGCGGCAGCCGTGGCCGCGACCGGGGCAATCTTGGTCGTCTTGACCGGAAAAGTCGGAACGTTCTGCTGTGTGCTGGCGATCGCTTGCCGGTCGCTGGCCGGCAACGCCAGCCAAAGCGCTATGCCCGCCACGCCAAGCAGCGCTGCGGTGCCGACCGCGGCGATCACCAGATGCGAATTCGTGCGCACCCCCTGCCAGAAGGAGGGCCGCATGTCATAGCCGAATTGCATGGCGAAGCGCCGACGTTCCGGCGCGCCGAAACTGAAGGGCTCGTTCACTCTTGCCACCTCCAAAAGATGAGCCGGTGTTCTTTCGATCGGCGCCGGCAGCCCGGCATTCGATCGGCATCGGTCCCAACAACAAAGCGGGCAGGCCCGCAGAAATCCCCGTTCAATCGCCCAGAACCGGCATCCTTTGCCCTTGATTGTGGCATCAGTGCGCCCTCAGGGGAATTGTGCGCTCTTGTTAAGGATTCTGCAACGTCTCGCTGCGGCAACCAACAGCTCAATAGAATCAGCTCAGTACCAGCCACGGCCGATATGAGATACTTTCTCTATATTCGATCCCTCAGGGCAAACCAGTTCAGTGCCAAGAACAATAATGGCGTTCTAAATCGCCGGCCGCCGGGAAAAGCCGGGATGTTCAGGTCCTCGATCAGCTTCAGTCTGTCGCGGTTGCCGGCGACGGTCTGGGCATAGAGCTTGCCGAAGAAGTTCGACAGCATCACGCCGTGGCCGGAATAGCCTCCGGCCGAGATCACATTGGGCATCACCTCGCGCACGAACGGTTTCCTGGGCATGGTGATGCCGACATAGCCGCCCCAGCCATGGGTGATCTCGACATCGCTCAGTTCCGGATAAAGCTCGGCTATCTGCCGGCGGATATGGACATGGATGTCCTTCGGATCGTTGACGCCATAGACCTCGCGCCCGCCGAACAGCAGCCTTCCATCCCTGGATTTGCGGAAATAACGCACGACGAAACGCGAATCGTCGACCGCCTCGCCGCCCGGCAGCACTTTCGAATCGACGCCCAGCGGCACCGTCGCGCCGATGAAGGAACCGATGGGCATGATGTGCGCGGCACTCACCGGCTCGAGCGTGCCGCCATAGGCATTTACACCGATCAGGCATTTCTGGGCGGTGATGGTTCCTCTCGAAGTCGTCACCCTGACCTTGCCGCCGCTGGAGGTAACACCGGTCGATAGTGTCTGCTCGAACAGGTGCGCGCCGGCCGCTGCCGCGACCTTTGCCGTGCCGATCACCAGCTTCATCGGGTGGATGTGTCCGGTGCCGGTGTCGCGGGTGCCGCCGAAGTAGCGTGTGGAGCCCAGCCGTTCGGCCGTTTCCCTGGCATCCATGAAGGCCATGTGCGGATAATTGAAGCGGCCCGCCATGATCTCGGCATGCGCCTTGTAGTCGTCGAGATAACGCGGCTTGTGCGCCACGGACAACTGGCCGGGCATATAGTCGATGTCGATCTGGTTGACGGCGGCGAATTCGAGCAGGTGCGCTTTCGCCTCCTCGGCAAGGTCGAACAGCGCCTTGGCGCGGGAGAAGCCGTATTCGGCCTCCATCTCTTCGGCCCAGGCGCGCTGGCCCGTGCCGAGCTGGCCGCCATTGCGCCCTGAAGCGCCGTCGCCGAAGCGATGCGCCTCGATCAGAACGACGTCGGCTCCCGCCTTCGCCAAATGAGCGGCCGCCGACAGCCCGGTGAAGCCACCGCCGACGACGACGACGTCGCAGCTGCGGTCGCCGTCCAGGGCAGGGTACTCAGGGCGTGGTCCGGCTGTGTCTTCGTACCAGGAGCGACCGGGGGAGATAGGTGATTGGTAAGGCATGGGGACACCAGCCAATGGTGAATGGTGAATGGTGAATGGCTGCGAGACGCACGACGTCTGCGCTCATCCATCCAATATGAAACTACTCACCATTCACTATTCACCATTCACACGACGAAGTCGCCGCTCACACGTTGAGCAACAGATACTCCCGCTCCCACGGGCTGATCACTTCCATGAAGGTCTCGAACTCCGCCCGCTTGATCGCTGCATAGGTTGCGGCGAAGGACTTGCCCAGAAGAGCGCATAGTTCCTCGTCGCCTTCGAAAAGATCGACGGCTTCGAGCAGGCCGCGTGGCAGGTCGATCTCATCGGCGTTTGCGGTGGTCAGCACCGGAGGCTCGGCCTTGATCTTGTTGGTGATGCCGATCAGCCCGCAGGCAAGTGAGGCCGCCAGCGCCAGATAGGGGTTGGCGTCGGAAGACGGGATGCGGTTTTCGACACGCCGCGCCGCCGGATCCGAGCGCGGCACGCGGAACGCCGTGGTGCGGTTGTCATAGCCCCATTTGTTGTTGACCGGCGCCGAGGCCGACTGCGTCAGCCGGCGGTAGGAATTGACGTAGGGAGCAAACATCACCAGCGCGTTCGGCACATGCTTCTGCATGCCGCCGATGAAATGGAAGAAGTCGTCGGTTTCCGAGCCGTCCTTCGCCGAAAAGATATTCAGCCCGGTCTTCTTGTCGATGATCGACTGGTGGATGTGCATGGCAGAACCTGGCTGGCCCTGGATCGGCTTGGCCATGAAGGTGGCATAGATCTCATGCTTCAGCGCTGCCTCGCGGATGGTGCGTTTGAACATGAACACCTGGTCGGCGAGCTCGACCGGATCGCCGTGACGCAGATTGATCTCGAGCTGGCCGGCGCCTTCCTCGTGGATCAGCGTGTCGATCTCCAGGCCCTGGCTTTCCGAGAAATGGTAGATGTCGTCGATCAGTTCGTCGAACTCGTTGACGCCGGCGATCGAATAGCCGGCTCCGCCGCCGATTGGCCGCCCGGAACGCCCGACTGGTGGCGTCAATGGGTAATCCGGGTCGGGGTTCTTGCGCACCAGGTAGAATTCGATCTCGGGCGCCACCACCGGCTTCAGCCCGCGCTTGTCGTAGGCTGCTACCACGCGCTTCAGGACGTTGCGCGGCGTGAACTCGACCGAACGGCCATCCTGATGGACGAGGTCGCAGATGACGGCGGCCGTCGGGTCTTCTTCCCACGGCACGACGGTCAACGTCGACAGATCCGGCATCAGCTTCAGGTCGCCATCATCCTCCGGATAGTGGAAACCGTTGCCATCCTCGGGATAGCCGCCCGAAATCGTCGTCATGAACACTGCCGATGGCAGCGCCAGCGAGGTGTTGGAAGTGAATTTCTTCGACGGCATCATCTTGCCGCGCGCGACGCCAGCCTGATCAGGCGTGATGCATTCTATGTCTTCGATGCCGCGCCATTCCAGCCAAGCGCTGACTTCCTTCCAGTTCTTCACGCCGCGTTGATTTTTCACGAAGGCAGGCGTTCGGACGCGTCCTCCGCGGGTCGACGGACGGACTTCCTTTTTCGCAGGCGGCATCATTCACCAGTTTGGGTTGCAATTATCACAGTATAGCTGTTGCCGGTGATGGAAGGGAAGGGGAGCTGCCTGTCTTCGGCTTCCTGGTTGAAAATCGCGCCACGCAGATTAGGGTCAACCTCCCGCAGATCGAGCAGCAGAAGACACCGTATGCCTGGCAAATTGACCACCATCGGCTTCGACGCCGACGATACCCTATGGCAGAACGAACAGTTCTTCCGCCTGACCGAGAAGCATTTTGCAACCCTACTCGCCGACCACGGCGAGGCCGAGCACATTTCGGCACGGCTGCTGGAGGCCGAGAAGCGCAACCTTGCCGTCTACGGCTTCGGCATCAAGGGCTTTACCTTGTCGATGATCGAGACGGCAATAGAAGTGACCGAGGGCCGTGTGCCGGGGTCGACCATCGCCGAAATCCTTGCCGCCGGCCGCGACATGCTGGGACATCCGGTCGAGGCTTTGCCGCATGCGCGTGAGACCGTGGAAAGGCTCGCCGGCGCCTACCATCTGGTGCTGATCACCAAGGGCGATCTGTTCGACCAGGAACGCAAGCTGGCGGCGTCCGGCCTTGGCGACCTGTTCGATGCAGTCGAGATCGTCAGCGACAAGAGCGCCGCCACCTATGCCAGGATCTTTGGCCGTCACGGCAGCCCGCAGACCAGCATGATGGTCGGCAATTCGCTCAAGTCGGACGTGGTGCCGGCCATCGAGGCCGGCAGCTGGGGTGTGTATGTGCCGCACGAGCTGACCTGGGTGCTCGAACGCGTCGAGCCGCCGGTCGAGGCACCGCGTTTTCGTCAGCTTGTCGATCTTGGCGAACTGCCGGCTTTGATCGAGAGCATCGGCAAGGAAGGCTGACCGCCCCACACGCGTTCGGGCGGATTGCGATCAGCCGCGCCCGAGACTGATCAGCCGGTCGACCACCGGCTGCAGCCTTTCGGTGGTGATCGGCTTGGTTACCACCACATCGACCACGCTCGACAGACCTAGGCTGTCGGGCGTGCCGGTCTTGGTTGAAAGCAGGATCACCTTGGGGAGCGACCGCCCAGATGTCCGCCGCAAGGCGTCGATGGCCGCCATCAGCGCGCGGCAGTCCTCGTTGTCGGGGCCGCCATCGAGAACGACGGCGCCCGGAATGAGGGTTCGCAATGTCTTGGCCGCCATCTCGGGCGACTCGGAGATCGGCTTCAGTCCGGACTTCTCGACGATCTTCGACACCACCACCCGGTTGATCGGCGATTTTCCAACGACCAGCACGTGGGAGAAATCCGTTGATATCTCGGAGTTCGCGTCCCTGCTTGACGAATTCAGATGTTTGGCGGTGTCGGTCTCGCGGTTCACAGGGCACATGGGCGGGGCGGGCACTCGGCGCTGCTTCAATGCAGGGTTGAAATCCGAGAGCCAAATGGCGTGAGATCGCCCGCCATGTCAAGCTGAAATGACGGACCTGCGAAATATAGCCGGAAATATTAAACCCCGGAGACAAGTTCTGTTTTCGAACTGTAGTTAAGTTCACGCTCAAAAGCGAAAGTCACCCGCGCTGAAAACTCGCGGGTGACGTTGAAATCGGCCAGTGAGCGGCGGGGCCCATAGGTTCCACAAGCACAAAGCTTCCGTAAGGGAAGATCAGCCGTGACTCTTCTGCGTGACGATCACCGGGATCAGCAGGTCGCCCCAATTGCCGTCGCCGCCATGATGCCGGGCCGAGCGCACCAGTTCCACCGAGACGCCGGCCTCCACTGCCTTCATCACCGATTGATTGAGCCGGTGCAGGTCGTTGGCCAGCATGCGGATGGTCGCCTGTTGGTCGACACTCATCGTGGTGGACTGCTCTTCTGCACGTTCCTTGACGCGGCTTATCGATGCCATTTTCTTCTCCCTTGCCCTTCGGGCGTTTCCTCTGTTGGTTATGTCGATCGGTTCATTCCGCTGCCGGCTTGAACTGGACGTGCTCGGTCGATTCATGCATGGCGGTGGTCGACGACTGGCCGCCGCTGATTGCCATCGACACGGCGTCGAAATAGCCGGTGCCGACCTCGCGCTGGTGCTTGGTCGCGGTGTAGCCGTGGACTTCGGCCGCGAACTCGGCTTCCTGCAACTCGGAATAGGCCGCCATCTGCCGCGCCTTGTAGCCGCGGGCCAGCTCGAACATGCCGAAATTGAGCTGGTGGAACCCGGCCAATGTGATGAACTGGAACTTGTAGCCCATGGCGCCGAGCTCGCGCTGGAACTTGGCGATCGTCGCGTCGTCGAGGTTCTTCTTCCAGTTGAACGACGGCGAGCAATTATAGGCGAGCAGCTTGCCCGGATGATGCCTGCGCACGCCTTCGGCGAATTTCTTGGCCTGCGCCAGATCGGGCTTGGATGTTTCGCACCAGATCAGGTCGGCATGCGGCGCATAGGCAATGGCGCGCGCGATGCACGGTTCGATGCCGTTCCTGACCTGGTAGAAGCCTTCAACCGTGCGGCCGGCATCGTAGTCGACGAAAGGCTGGTCGCGCTCGTCAATGTCGGAGGTCAGAAGCTTTGCCGCTTCCGCATCGGTGCGTGCCACGACTAGCGTCGGCGTGCCCATCACGTCGGCCGCCAGACGCGCCGCGTTGAGGTTGCGGATATGCGCGGCGGTCGGGATCAGCACTTTGCCGCCGAGATGGCCGCACTTCTTCTCAGAGGCCAGCTGGTCCTCATAGTGGACGCCGGCAGCGCCCGCCTCGATGAACGCCTTCATGATCTCGAAGGCGTTGAGCGGTCCGCCGAAGCCGGCCTCGGCATCGGCGACGATCGGCGCGAACCATGTGTCGACCGACAGGCCGTTGCCTTCCGAGGTCTCGATCTGATCGGCGCGCTGCAGCGTGCGGTTGATGCGCTTGACCAGTTCGGGCGCCGCATTGGCGGGATAGAGCGACTGGTCCGGATACATGGCCGACGCGGTGTTGGCGTCGGCGGCGACCTGCCAGCCCGAGAGATAGATTGCCTTCAGCCCGGCACGCACCTGCTGCATCGCCTGGTTGCCCGACATGGCGCCGAGTGCATTGACGAAGTCTTCCTCGTGGATGAGCTTCCACAGCCGGTTGGCGCCCATTTCGGCAAGACTCTGGCGTATCTGGACCGACCCGCGCAGCCGCTTCACATCGTCCGGCGAATAGGCTCGTTCGATGCCGTCGAAGCGGCCTTCGGGCGCGGATGGGACAAGATTGTAAAAATCAGTCATTGGTCACTCCAGATCAATCGATGCCAGTGTCTTGAAACGCCGCGCCCTGGGATGGTGTGCGTCGTCTGTGTGTGACATCATTTACATTGCGCCGCGACGAGAGCGAGGAAAACCGCCATTTCCGGTAGAAAATAAGAGAAAACCTGTGTTGTGTTTGACTGCTTGCCGCTGTAAGTCTGTCATAATTGTAAAAAGATGGTGCGCCGTTCATCGCTCGCAAGTCGTGTAAATTCCTGTCACGGAAAGCCGATGGCCGACCAGAAGATATTCGCCGGGCCGCGCATCCGCCGCATCCGCATCGCCAAAGGCCTGACCCAGACGGCGATGGCCGAGGGGCTCGGCATCTCGCCGTCCTATCTCAACCTGATCGAGCGCAACCAACGGCCGCTGACGGTGCAACTGATCCTGAAGCTGGCCTCTGTCTACAAGGTCGACCCGCATGAATTGCAGGGTGAGGCGAGAGGGTCGATCTCGGCCTTGAAGGAAGTGTTCGGCGACCCGCTGCTTGCCGGTGAGCTGCCGGGCGACCAGGAACTGATCGAACTGGCCGAGGCAGCCCCCAACGCATCGGCTGCGATGATAAAACTGTTTCGCGCTTACCGCGAGCAGGCCGAGCGGCTGTCCGATCTCAACGAGCTTCTGGCGCGCGAGGGCCGCGCCACGGCGCTGTCCGGTGCGCGGCTGCCGATCGACGAAGTGCACGAGATTTTCGAGCGCCGGCCGAACCATTTTGCAGCACTGGAGGAAGAGGCCGAGGCCTTCACCTCGATGCTCGACCCCGGCGACGATCTGTTCGGCGCGCTGAAGGCGTGGCTGAAGCGCGAGTATGGCATCGTCGTCAAGGTTCTGCCGGTCGCCACCATGCCGAACTGGCGCCGCCGTTATGACCGTCATTCGCAGCGTCTTTTTCTATCGGAGCGGCTGTCGCCGTTCGACCAGTTGCGCGAAGTCGCCATGGAGGCCTGCCTGATCCGCATGACGGTCGCGATCGCCGGCGAAATTCAGGCGCTGAAGCTCGGTACGGACGAAGCCCGCCGGCTCGCCCGCTTCGAGTTCGGCCGCTACGCCGCCCATGCCTTGATGATGCCCTATCAGGCCTTTCATGCCGCCGCCGTGCGGGCTCGTTACGACATCGATGTGCTGCGCTCGCGTTTCGGCGTCTCCTTCGAACAGGCGGCGAACCGCCTGACCATGCTGCAGCGTCCTGGCTTGTCCGGAGTGCCGTTCTTCATGCTCGAGGTCGACAATGCCGGCAACCGCTTCCGCAAGGCCGGCGGCCAGGGCTTTCCGCAAAGCCGCTTTGGCGGCGGCTGCCCGAAACTGCCGGTCCATGCCGCTTTCGCTTCGCCTGGCCAGATCCTGGTCGAGGCGGTGGAAATGCCCGACGGCGCCGAGTTCCTCTGCATCGCACGCACGCTCGAGGGGCCGCAGGGTTCGTTCTCCGAGCGCCCGCGCCGCACCGCGCTGCTGTTGGGCTGCGATATCGGCTTTCGCGACGAGAGCGTCTATGGCGCCGGGCTGCCGGCAAAGGCCGGACAGGGCGCCGCCACGCCGGTCGGTCCCGCTTGCCGGCTGTGCGAACGCATCGGCTGCCTCGCCCGCGCCGAGCCGCCGGTGACCCGTCCGCTGGGCCTGGACGAGATGGCGACGGGCCTGAGCGCCTTCGATTTCCAGTGATGCTTCTCGGGCTGGAGGTCGCGGAAGACCGCAGCTGTTTGCGCTAAGCAATAGAGCGCTGCCCGAACCGTCGCCGAACCAAATATTGATTAAGCATCGGCGCTGCGCTATCGAAGGTGAGCTGCAGGGCAGCCAAGGGGGGGATGGCTTATGAACAGGAAAGCTTTGTGGCTTGGCGTGGCGCTTGCCCTTTTGGCGGGGCCTGTTCTGGCAGAAAAATCCTCGGAATTCTTCAAGGACTATCAACAGTATAGTGACGACGGCAAGGCATTCCTGGACAAAATCGATCCAAAGACCGGCGCGGTCGACCTTCCCGAAGGCATCCATCTCGATCTCAAGGACAAGTTCTATTTTCTGGGCAAGAAGGACGCGACGTCCGTCCTGACCGAGGCCTGGGGCAATCCGCCTGATACCGCGTCCGAAGCAATCGGCATGATCTTCCCGGCCAAGTACGAGCCCATCGCCGGCAACGGTTGGGGCATCGAATTGCGCTATGAAAAGATCGGCCATGTCGATGACGCCGACGCCGCATCCATCGACTACACCGAATTGCTGAGCAGCATGCAGGCGGACACATTGTCGGCCAACGATCAGCGGGTGAAGGGCGGCTTTCCCCCGATCAAGCTGATCGGCTGGGCCTCGCCGCCGGTCTATGATTTCGTCCACAAGCGGCTGCACTGGGCCAAGGAGCTGCAGTTCGGAGACGATACCGTCCACACGCTCAATTACGACGTCCGTTTCCTCGGCCGGGAAGGCGTCTTCGTGATGAGCTACATCGCTACGGTCGAACAATTGCCGGAGATCAAGCAGAGCCTGGACGAAGTGCTGGGCGTGGCGGACTTCAACACCGGCAAGAAATACACCGATTTTCTGCCAGGCACCGACACGGTCGCCGCGGTTGGCATTGGCGGCCTCATCGCCGGAAAACTCGCGGCAAAGGCCGGCCTGATTGCGGTCGCGCTCATCGCCCTGAAAAAGTTCGGCATTCTGCTGCTGGTACCGTTGGCCGGTCTTTGGCGCTTTATCCGCGGCAACAAGGGCATGTCCTAGAAACGGCGGTGTTCGCCCGTATGGCTGCCGGTTGGCGGTGCGCCAAAGGGAATGCCGGGCTGGATCACGTCCGGGGGTAGCCTATGCGCTAGGCGAATACGGCACGTTTCTGTCGTCCATTGTGCATCATGCCGCCCCGAGATAGCCGACAGTCGCACCTCATGACCGATACCGCATCTTCTCCAATCGCCGCACCGCCGATCGTCTCGCCGCGCGAAGAGCGGGTCGGCTTGCTGCTGGTGTTCCTGTCGGCGCTGATGTGGAGCTTTGGCGGCACCATCGCCCGCTTCATCGACACCGCTGACAGTTGGACGGTGGTGTTCTGGCGCTCGCTGTGGGCGGCTTTGTTCCTGATTTGCTTCATGGCCTGGCGCGACGGCTGGCGCGGCATGTTGCGGCTGTTTCGCGACATGGGCCTGCCCGGCCTTGCCGTGGCCGTCTGTTTCGCCACGGCATCGACGTGCTTCGTTGTCGCGCTCGCCTACACCACCGTTGCCAATATCCTGTTGATGCAGGCCGGTGTGCCGCTGCTGGCGGCATTGCTTGCCTGGGTGCTGTTTCGCGAACGCGTCGCCGTCGCGACCTGGGTGGCGATCGCCGCCGTCATCGCCGGCGTCGCCATCATGGTGTCGGAATCGCTCGACGGCGCCGTATCGCCCATCGGCGACGGGCTGTCGCTGCTGATCGCCGTCATGTTCTCGATTGCCACCGTCATCACCCGGCGCTTCGCCCATGTGCGCATGACGCCGGCGACGTGCCTCGGCACGATGCTGGCAGCGGCTTTCGCCGCATCGCAAGCCACGCAGTTTGCCACGTCGACCCACGACATGGCTTTCCTGTTTGCCTTCGGCGTTATCAATCTCGGCCTGGGCCTTGCCTTCTTCGCCACCGGCGCGAGGCTGGTTCCGGCGGCGATCGCAGCACTCCTCGGCACGTTCGAGCCGATCCTCGGACCGATCTGGGTCTGGCTCGTTCATGGCGAGGTGCCCTCGGTGCGCACCATCATCGGCGGCGCGGTGGTGGTCGCCGCGCTGCTCGTCCATATCGCGCTTGAATTCAAGCGCCAGGCGAGGCCTGCACGGCCGGGGACCACTGGCCTGCCATCCCCTAATTGACCCGCCTTTCCCTTGGTTGAGCCCGTCTTCCCTAATAACGCCCGTCTTTCCCCAATTAGCGAAGCCGCACGCCCTATTGACCGAGCTTCCCCGCGCGGGCCATTGACAACCTTGCTGCGGCACGGGCAGGCTGGGGCACGGCAACAACAAGACAGGCTTATCTTGCCAAGTGTCCCCGCCGGTCGGACCAAGACCGGACCACAGCGTCGTATCCCTGCCAGCGCCGCGGCGAAAGCCTCTGACGGCGTCAGCGCGCCCGCCATGCGGGCACACAGAGCCATCATCTGCCGCTCGTCGAACCGCCCGGACGGCGCTGGCAGTTCATGCTTGTGGCTGCCCGGAAAGCTCAATACTCTGAAGCAAATGCCCAATCGCGCTCGAACAGCGACGACTTGGCGAAGGAACACTCATCAAAGGAGAACAGCATGATCCGCAAAGCGCTCTGGCTTTCGGCAACCTCGGCATTTCTGACGCTTTTCGCCGTTGGCGGCCATGCCGAGGATCGCGTCGTCAACGTCTTCAACTGGTCGGATTACATCGACAGTTCGATCATTGACGACTTCACCAAGGAGACCGGCATCAAGGTCGTCTACGACACCTTCGATTCCAATGAAATCCTCGAAACCAAGCTGCTTGCCGGCGGCAGCGGCTATGACGTCGTCGTGCCCAGCGGCAACTTCCTGGCCCGCCAGATCCAGGCCGGCGTGTTCCAGAAGCTCGACAAGTCGAAGCTGCCCAACATTTCCAACATGTGGGACACGGTTTCGGAGCGCACCGCCAAATACGATCCGGGCAACGAATATTCGATCAACTACATGTGGGGCACGGTCGGCATCGGCTACAACATCAAGAAGGTGAAGGCTGCACTCGGCACCGACAAGATCGACAGCTGGGATGTGTTCTTCAATCCCGACAGCCTGGCCAAGCTGAAGGACTGCGGCGTCTATGTGCTGGACTCGCCGGCCGACATCATCCCGGCGGCGCTCAAATATCTCGGCCTCGATCCGAACAGCACCTCACCTGACGACATCGCCAAGGCCGAGGAGACGTTGCTGAAGGTGCGGCCGTATATCCGCAAATTCCATTCGTCCGAATACATCAACGCGCTCGCCAACGGCGATATCTGTTTGGCGGTCGGCTGGTCGGGTGACGTCTTCCAGGCGCGCAACCGCGCGGTCGAGGCCAAGCAAGGCGTCGAGATCGGCTATTCCGTGCCCAAGGAAGGCGCCCAGATGTGGTTCGACCAGATGGCGATTCCCGCCGATGCGCCGCATGCCGCCGAGGCACTCGAATTTCTCAACTACATGATGAAGCCGGAAGTGATCGCCAAGTCGTCCAACTATGTGCTGTACGCCAACGGCAACAAGGCTTCGCAGCAGTTCGTCGACAAGGCACTGCTGGATGATCCGGCGGTCTATCCGGACGCCGAGACCTTGAAAAAGCTCTATACGGTCCAGCCCTACGATCCCAAGACCCAGCGCCTGATCACGCGCAGCTGGACCAAGATCGTCACCGGCCAGTAAGCAATGCGACATGGTCCCGGCAGCCACCTGCCGGGACCATTCTTCTCTGGGGCAAGAAGCAAAAAAATAGGACGGAGTGGGACATGAAATCGCTTGGCAGCATCCGCAGGGATTTCGCGCCATGGAACGACCCGAACGCCAAGCCATATATCCAATTCGAGAACGTCACCAAGAAGTTCGGTGACTTCACCGCCGTCAACAATCTGTCGCTGACCATTTTCGAGCGCGAGTTCTTCGCCCTGCTCGGCGCGTCGGGCTGCGGAAAGTCGACGTTGCTGCGGATGCTTGCCGGCTTCGAGGAGCCGACCGCCGGCCGTATCCTTCTCGACGGCCAGGACTTGCGCGGCATCCCGCCCTACCGCCGCCCGGTCAACATGATGTTCCAGTCCTATGCGCTGTTCCCGCATATGAGCGTGGAAAAGAACATTGCCTTCGGCCTCAAGCAGGAAGGCATGCCGGGACCGGATATCGAAAAGCGCGTCGCCGAGATGCTGAAGCTGGTGAAGCTAGAGCAGTTCGCCAAGCGCAAGCCGCACCAATTGTCGGGCGGCCAGCGCCAGCGCGTCGCGCTCGCCCGCTCGGTTGCCAAGCGGCCAAAAGTCTTGCTGCTCGATGAGCCGCTCGGCGCGCTCGACAAGAAGCTGCGCGAGGAAACGCAGTTCGAGCTGATGGACCTGCAGCAAAATCTCGGCCTTACCTTCGTCGTCGTCACCCACGACCAGGAAGAGGCGATGACCATGGCCGACCGCATCGCCATCATCGACAAGGGCGAGGTGATGCAGGTGGCGACGCCGGCGGAAGTCTATGAGGCGCCGAGCTCACGCTTCGTTGCCCACTTCGTCGGCAATGTGAACATGTTCGAAGGCAAGGTCGCCGAGCGTGCGGCAAACACCACGCGCATTACCGGCGCGACAGGGGCCCAGATCGTCGTCGAAAACAGCACCGATACAAAGGCCGGTTCCGACATCGTCTTCGCCATCAGGCCGGAGAAGATCAAGGTGTCGTCGAAGAAACCGGCCGACGCAGTCAATGCGCTTGAGGGCGAGGTCTACGACGTTGCCTATCTCGGCGACATGACCGTCTACCACATCCGGCTGGATGACGGGCAGATGATCAGGGCAAGCGCGCTCAACGCGGCGCGAGTCACCGAGGACCCGCTGACCTGGAACGACCGCGCCTGGGTCTCCTTCCGGCCGGATGCCGGCGTCGTGCTGACGCGGTAGGGAGCGGCCATGTCCAACATCGCCATCACCGACGCCGGTCCATCGGCCGCGGCCAAACCATTGCCGACGCGGCTCGCCAGCGGCTTCGTCAGCCGGCTCGTCATCATCGTTCCCTATCTCTGGCTGCTGTTCTTCTTTTTCATTCCGTTCATTATCGTCTTCAAGATTTCGCTGTCGCAGTCGGCGATCGCCATGCCGCCCTACACGCCGGTGCTCGATTTCAGGGATGGCATTTCCGGATTCGTTGCCCGCTTCCGCGAACTCAGCTTCGACAATTATGTCTGGCTGACGCAGGACGCGCTTTACTTCAAAGCCTATGTCACCAGCGTCATCATCGCGGCGATCTCGACGATACTGACCTTGCTCGTCGGCTTCCCGATCGCTTACGGCATGGCGCGCGCGCCGGCGACGATCCGCCCGACCTTGCTGATGCTGGTGATCCTGCCGTTCTGGACGTCGTTCCTGATCCGCGTCTACGCCTGGATCGGCATCCTCAAGCCCGAGGGGCTGCTCAATCAACTGCTGCTGTCGCTGAACATCATCGATCAGCCGCTGATCATCCTCAACACCTACACGGCGATCTTCATAGGCATCGTCTATTCCTATCTGCCATTCATGGTGCTGCCGCTCTATTCGTCGCTGGAAAAAATGGATTACTCGCTGATCGAGGCGGCAAAGGATCTCGGCTGCCCGCCGACAGCCGCCTTCTGGAAGATCACCTTTCCGCTGTCGCTGCCCGGCGTCATCGCCGGCTGCCTGCTGGTGTTCATCCCGGCCGTTGGCGAGTTCGTCATTCCCGACCTGCTCGGCGGGTCGCAGACGCTGATGATCGGCAAGACCTTGTGGAATGAATTCTTCGCCAACCGTGACTGGCCGGTGTCATCTGCCGTCGCCGTTATCCTGCTGCTGCTCCTGATCGTGCCGATCATGCTCTTCCAGCAGGCTCAGGCACGCGCCCAGGAGCAAGACAAATGAACGCCACCTGGAGCCGCTTCAACGTCACCTCGGTCGTGCTGGGCTTTGCCTTTCTCTATCTGCCGATCGTGCTGCTCATCGTCTTCTCCTTCAACGAGTCGAAGCTGGTTACCGTCTGGGGCGGCTTCTCGACCAAATGGTATGTCTCACTGTTTCACAATCAGGGGCTGATGGACGCCACCTGGGTGACGGCGCGTGTGGGGGTCATCTCCGCCACGGTGGCAACGGTGCTCGGCACGCTGGCAGCGCTGACCTTGACCCGCTACACCCGCTTCAGGGGCCGCATCCTGTTTTCCGGCATGGTGTTTGCGCCGCTGGTCATGCCGGAAGTCATCACCGGCCTGTCGCTGTTGCTGCTGTTCGTTGCCGTCGGTCTCGACCGTGGCTTCCTGACCGTGACGCTTGCTCACATCACCTTGACCATGTGCTTCGTGGCTGTCGTCGTGCAGTCGCGCCTGGTGTCGTTCGATCGTTCGCTGGAAGAAGCTGCCTTGGACCTCGGCGCAACGCCGGTAAAGACCTTCTTTCAGATCACGCTGCCGGTGATCATGCCGGCCATCGTCTCCGGCTGGATGCTGGCCTTCACCTTGTCGCTTGACGATCTGGTGATAGCCTCCTTCACCTCCGGGCCTGGCGCCACCACGCTGCCGATGAAGATCTACAGCCAGGTGCGTCTCGGCGTGACGCCGGAAATCAACGCCGCCTGCACCATCCTGATCGCCGTCGTGGCGGTAGGCGTCATCATCGCTTCGGTCGCCAACAAGCGGCGTGAGGTGCAACGCCAGCTCGACGAACAGGCCGCGCAGCGCGGTTGATTGCGTCAAACGAGGGATAGGGCGGTCCCGGTAAGGGTCCGCCTATTCGCCTGAGACGCCGCGGCTGATCGGCGAGATGAACGGCGTGCTCCAGGTGCCGCCGACGAAGAATGACGACTGGTTGGATCCCTGCTGGCCATTGACCGGTGCCGCTGCCGGGTCGGCCTGGGTGACACCCCCCGAAAGCGCCAGCCCGCGTCCGCCGTAAGAGGCGATGCCGGACAGCCAGACCTTGTATTTCGCCGAATTGGCCTCGGCCTTGTCCAGCCTTGCCACACCCTTCGAGATGGTGGCCTTGAGCTCGGCGCCGTCCATCGGCAGTGTCCCGTCCGAGACGTCGTCGAGCGCGAAGAAGCCGCCCTGTTCCGTGTGCTTCAGAAATGCCGGCAAATTGAGCCCGCTCAGCGCGCCCGGCCCGAACGTCGCAGAGACCGAGCCGTCCGCGTTCTCGAAGATCGAGTCCCAGGATTTGCCCGGCCCTTTGAGAATGACCGAGACAGTGCCGGTGCTGGCCGGCACCAGCCGCGTCATTCCGGCCGCGGTGCCGAAAGCGGCGCCGTCAATGTCGGAGGCGAGCAGCCGGATCTCGACCTGCGAGCCCTCCGGTTTGCGGTCGAAACGCAGGCTACTTTGCACGTTGCCGCCAAAGGCCGACGCATCGGAGATATCGAAGACGGCAAGCCCGTTCTTCACCTGCGCCGTGGCGGCGACGTCGGCAAGCTGGATTGCGCCGGCCGAGGCATGCGCCGCTGACAGCCTCAGATCGAGATTGATCCGGTCGGCGAAGCTGGTGTCGATTTCGCCGGGACCGGTCTCGCCGGTCGGCGCCAGCGGCGTGAAGGCCGAAAACAGCGACCTGAGGTCGAGCGTATCGAAGGCGAGTGTGCCTGATATCACCGGCAAGGCGTCGCCGAACGAAAAATCCAGCGCCCCCATTCCCGGGTTGTTGTCGAGCGTCACCGCGGTGTTTTCGAATTTGACGCGGCCGGCGGTCGCCGTGATCTTGCTCGAAATCGAGACCGAACCGATCGCCGTACCAGGAGCAATGCCGGCCTGCGACCATTCCAGCACGCGCCGCAGCGAGGGCGCGGCGAATTTCGCCTGGCCATCGAAATAGGCGTTTTGCGACATGCTGGCCGTGCCGTCGAACGAGAAGCTGGCCGGCGCTGCCTTGAACGAAAACGTGACCGGTGCGGCGCCGCCGGCAAACAGCACCAGCGGCTTGGGCGAGGCGGCATCGACGGTGACGCTCTCGCCGCGCCAGATTCCGGTCGCCGACAAGGTCGCGTTGCTGTTCATCGCTGCCCAGCTCGCCTGGCCGGACAGGCTGGTCAGCAATTCGACGTCCTTGCCGCCGACGGAGGCGACCATACGGCCGTCCCTGAATTCCACGGTGCCGAACGGATCGGCGGGCAGCTTGCTCAGATCCGGCTTCGTCGGATCGGCGTTGACCACGCCGCGCGCCGTGTCGATGGAGCGGGTGATGCGTCCGCCCGTTGGTATGGCGGGCAGGAATATGCCGTTTGCGGCGCGCTGGACCCGGATCGTCGGCCGCACCAGCCGCGCCGTCGAAAACACCACATCGCCCTGCAGCGCCGCCATGGCCGAAAGGTCGACCTCGACCCGTTCGGCCTCGATCACCGGCGGCGCGTCGGTCTCGGTCCACTGCGACAGCGTGACGTCGCTCAATATGGCGCGGAACTTCGGCCACACCTCGATGCGCGGCGAACCGGCGATGGTGACCCTGAATCCGCTCCACGCGCTCATCTCCCAGGCAATGCGATCGCGCACGATCCGGGTCGAGGCAATCAGCGGCAGAGCGGCGACGACCAGCGCGATGACGAGCACGGCAACGCCGATCGCCCATATTCCGCGCCGGATCAAAGGTGATGGCATATTGCCCCGTATGCTTTCATTCCGATAAAATTGCCTGACGGGTGTAACCCCTAGTCGTCACCACGACTTCCAGTCGTCACTACGACTTAGGGCTGAGGCATTTCAAGTCTTTATGGCCCGGCGATGGCAATTGCGCACACATGGCCGAGTTTAGCGGAACAAAATCTTGCTCTGCTGCACGGCGGTAGGCATAAGCGATGCAGCTTCAGCCTGCTACGAGGCGCGGCGTTTTTGGGACAGCGGCGCCTGTAAAGCTGAGGCTAATGCATGTCGCCCGGAAGCGTGCGGCGGTTCCGGGACAACGACATGCATAAAAACAAAAGCATATCAGTCTTGCGACGCGACGGGCTTCAAGGAGGATCGATCATGGCTGCCGAAGCACCGCTCTGGACCCCGACGCAAGACCAGATCGACGCAGCACCACTGACCGCGTTCATGAAGGCAGCGGCGGCCAAAAGCGGCACATCCTTCGCCTCCTACACCGAACTGCACCGCTGGTCGGTCGAGGATCGCGAAGGCTTCTGGAGCCTGCTGTGGGACTTTTGCGGCATTGTCGGCGATAAAGGGACCGATGGGGGCGAGACCGTGCTCATCGATGGCGACAAGATGCCCGGCGCCACCTTCTTTCCCGACGCGACGCTGAACTTCGCCGAGAACCTGCTGAAGAAGACCGGTTCCGGTGACGCGATCGTCTTTCGCGGCGAAGACAAGATCGAGCGGCGGCTGTCGTGGAACGAACTGCACCAGCTGACCTCGCGCCTTCAGCAGCTTTTCCTGTCGCTCAAGGTGAAAAAGGGCGACCGCATCGCGGCGATGATGCCCAACATGCCGGAAACCGTCGCCGGCATGCTGGCGGCCGCCTCCATCGGCGCGGTCTGGTCGTCCTGTTCCCCCGATTTTGGCGAGCAGGGCGTGCTCGACCGTTTCGGCCAGATCGAACCGGTCATATTCATTGCCCCGGACGGCTATTGGTACAATGGCAAGGCAATCGAGGTCGCCGACAAGATCGCTGCGGTTGCGGCGAAGCTCGAAACCGTCCGCAAGGTCCTGATCGTCGACTATCTCGGTACGTCGCGCGACATCGCTGCGATCATCGACAAGGCCGTGGCGCTCGAAGAGGCGCTGTCACCCTTTGCCGCCAAAGCAGTCACGTTCGAGCGGCTGCCGTTTTCGCACCCGCTCTACATCCTGTTTTCGTCTGGGACTACCGGCATTCCCAAATGCATCGTCCATTCGGCCGGCGGCACGCTGGTCCAGCACGTCAAGGAACACCGGCTGCATGCCGGGCTCGTCGAAGGCGACCGCTTCTTCTACTTCACCACCTGCGGCTGGATGATGTGGAACTGGCTGGTGTCGGGCCTGGCCTCGGGCGCCACGCTGCTGCTCTATGACGGCTCACCCTTCCACCCCGACGGCAATGTGCTGTTCAGCTTCGCCGATGCCGAGAAGATGACCTTTTTCGGCACCTCGGCCAAATTCATCGATTCCGTGCGCAAGGCCGGGCTCAAGCCTATCCGCAGCCATGATCTGTCGAGTGTGCGGGCGATTTCCTCGACCGGCTCACCGTTGTCGCCGGAGGATTTCCGCTTCGTCTTTGACGGCATCAAGAAGGACGTACATCTGGCCTCGGTTTCCGGCGGCACCGACATCGTCTCCTGTTTCGTGCTCGGCGTACCGACGCAACCGGTCTGGACCGGCGAGATCCAGGGTCCCGGCCTCGGCCTTGCTGTCGATGTATGGGACGATGACGGCAAGCCGATCCGCGAGCAAAAGGGTGAGCTGGTTTGCACCAAGGCGTTTCCGTCGATGCCGATCGGCTTCTGGAACGATCCTGAGGGCAAGAAATACCATGCGGCCTATTTCGAGCGCTTCGACAATGTCTGGTGCCACGGCGACTTCGCCGAATGGACCGCGCATGGCGGCATGATCATCCACGGCCGTTCCGACGCGACGCTCAATCCGGGCGGTGTGCGCATCGGCACGGCGGAGATCTACAATCAGGTCGAACAGATGCCGGAAATCCTTGAGGCGCTGTGCATCGGCCAGGATTTCGACAATGACGTGCGCGTCGTGCTGTTCGTGCGGCTGGCCGCCGGCGTGACGCTGGACGAGGATCTGGAAAAGCGCATTCGTTCCAAGATCCGCAGCGGCGCCAGCCCGCGCCACGTGCCGGCAAGGATCGTCGCCGTCAGCGACATTCCGCGCACCAAATCGGGCAAGATCACCGAGCTTGCAGTGCGCGACGTGGTGCATGGCGGCGCCATCAAGAACAAGGAAGCGTTGGCCAATCCAGAGGCGCTGGAGCTGTTCAGGAACCTGCCGCAGCTGGCTGAGTGACGCGGCCGGGATGGTTAACCAGATATGTCGGTCGAATTTACCTAGATTTCATGAGTGGTACACATTCGTAAATTTTTTGGACGGCCGGTAAGGAGTTGTTAAGGCCCGGCGCCGATAGTCGCACGTAACTTGAGGGAGAAATCCCGTTCCTCGTCCCCTGAGGATCAGATTCGCTCAAGCCCCCGTTGTGACAGCAAATCCCATTTAAGGCGTCCTGTTGGACGCCTTTTCTTTGTCCGGGATTCTCGCCCGGGAATGGCCGGCCCTATTCGGCCAGCACCCGCGTCGACGGGAAGGCGACCTCGACCAGCGTCCCTTCGCCCGGCGTCGAGGTGATGGTGAAGCGGGCGCGGTTGGCTTCCACCATCGCCTTGGTCAGCGGCAGGCCGAGACCGGTGCCGTCGCCACGCCCGCGCTTCAGCGCATTGATCTGCTTGAATGGCTTCAGCGCCTGCTCGATCTCGGCATGGCTCATGCCAATGCCGGTATCGCGCACCCGCATGACAACGTCGCCGGAGGTTTCATAGGCGGTCGACACGATCACCTGTCCGCCGGCTTGCGTATAGCGAATGGCGTTGGACAGGATGTTGAGCGCGATCTGGCGCACGCTTCTGAGGTCGGCGACGACTTCCGGCAGTCGCGAGGCGAAGCTGGAGCGAATGATGACACGCTCGCGGTTGGCCTGCGGCTGCATCATCGCCACCGTCTCGGCCAGCGTATCGTTGAGCGACACCGCCTCGTAGTCCATTTCCTGCTGGCCGGCCTCGATCTTCGAAATGTCGAGGAGGTCATTGACGAGATCGAGCACATGGTTGCCCGAGCGGTTGATGTCTCTGAGATAGTCGCGGTAGCGGTCATTGGCTACCGGGCCGAACTTCTCGTCCACCATCAGCTCGGAAAAGCCGATAATGGCGTTGAGCGGCGTGCGGATCTCGTGGCTGATGCGGGCGAGGAAATCGGTCTTCTGCGAGGAGGCGCGCTCGGCCACCGCGCGCGCCTGGGTCAGATCCTCTTCGGCCCGCTTCCACTGCGTGATGTCGCGCACCACGGCGCAGAAGCCGCTGTCATTGGGCAGCCTGCCGATGGTCATGAACAGCGGGATGAAGCGCCCTTGCGCCTCGCGCCCGATCACCTCGCGGCCATCGTTCATCACACTCGCCACGCCGGGCTCGGACAGGCCGTTCAGATAGTCGCGCGCCGCGCGCTGGCTTTCGATGCCAAACAGCGAGGCGAACGGTTTACCGGTGACGTCGTCGCTGTCGAAGCCGAACAGCGCCTCGGCCGGCCGGCTGATCGAGCGGATGTCGCCGTCGCGGCCGATCAACACCACACCATCGGTCGCGGTGTCGATGATGGTGCGCATCTCGGCAATGCGCGCTTTGAGTTCGGAGACATCGGGCTGCGTCTGCTCGTCGGCTGCGAGATGCGCAACCATCGGCGGCTCGTTGTCGCCGGTACGTCGCACCACCAGCATCAGCGCCTTGCCGGCGCGCCACGGCACCGAACGCAAAATGGCTTCGATCGGAAATTCCTGGCCCTCGCGCGTCTTCAGTTTGAGTGTGTGGTCGCTTTCGCCGGCCATTTCTGAATAGGGATCGGCAAACAGCGCGTCGAGCCCGCCGGCGTCGCTCAGGTCCTCAAGCGTGTCATAGCCGGTCAGGCCGAGGAATTCCTCATTGGCGTAATGAAGCTCGTCGCCCGAATGGATGAGCAGCGGCACCGGCAGCTTGCCGAGGATCGACGTGTCAGGGGCCTTGTGTTCATCTCCGGCCGAGAATGCCGAAGGCATGAACCCCTCAAGCTTGAGCGGCGGCACTTTCAGGCGCTGTGGTTCTGCCGGCACTGTGTCCGCATCGCCGGCCTTGTCCCCGTCTTCCACGGCGGAATCGGTCGCCTCGTCGGACGGCGCCCAATCCTCATTGTCCTCGGCATCGCGGAAGTCGGCCGACGTCATGCTGTCGTCTTCACCGGCATTGGCCGGCGTCTCGGCAACAACCGGCTGTGGCTCTGCGGCCTCGACGATCTCTTGGGCTTGCGTATCATCCGGTTCGGAAGCCGGCGCAAGTTCGTCGTTGGACGACGTTGCTTCCGTACTGTCTTCGGTGACGGAGCCTGGTTCGGGATCGGCATAGTCGAGCAGGGAGCGCGACACTGTCGGCGCCTTCGCCTCGCCTGCTTCGCTGTCCGCAAGGCCGTCGTCCGGCTGCTCGCCGTCAAGCCGCGTCAGGTCCTTTTCGTCCTCGGCATCGCTTTCCGGCGGTTCGGCCTCAGCCGTTTCGCTTTCGGGTGCGGCTGCCGATGGTTCAGCCACGGCAGCCGGGCCGGCTTCGTCCGGACTCGAGACCTCGGCGGGTTGTCGGGCTGGCGCGGCTGTTTCAGGCTGGTCCGCCTCGACATGATCCGGCTTGGGCTCATCTGCCTTGGCCTGGTCTGGCGTTACCTGATCCGGATTGGCCGGTTCGGCCTG
The DNA here is from genome assembly GCF_040324395.1 of Mesorhizobium sp. C277A. Classification (NCBI taxonomy): domain Bacteria; kingdom Pseudomonadati; phylum Pseudomonadota; class Alphaproteobacteria; order Hyphomicrobiales; family Phyllobacteriaceae; genus Mesorhizobium; species Mesorhizobium sp. C277A. Next base: position 73,153 of record NZ_JAMYVW010000002.1, read on the forward strand.
CTTGGCAGTCTCCGGCTGCTCCGGCGGGGGATTGTCCTTCTTCAGCCGCTCGCCGATTTCGCGGAAAGCGCTGCGCTCCAGCGTCGACAGGCCCCTCTCGCTTGTCGGCTGCTTGTCGCTGGCGGGCTGCCGATGCTCGGCCAGCCGGATGACCTTGTCGGCAAAACGACGTTCCTGCTTCGGCACGATGGTCAGTGCCGGCACTTCGCCCTCGAACGGATCGGCCGCCTTGGGAGCTTCCGCCACGGGCTGTTCCGGGGCCGGCTCGGCTGCTGCCGGTGGCGCGCCATTGGGGACCAGCGCCATGCCGATTGCTTCCGGATCGACCACCGCATCGCCGGCGCGGGCGACGCCGAAACCACGAAAACCTTCGAAGGCGCGGCTGCGGCCATAGACAGGCAGTGCTGCCAGATCGACCGGTATCTTCAGGTCGGAGCCGGCAACCGGCCACAGTACCGAGCGGCCCGACCAGGTGTCGCGCCGTTCAAGCAGGCCCGCGATCTCGCCCGAGGCGTCGAGGCCGAAAATTGTCGCGACGTCCTTGAAGCGGCGGCCGATCACGTCGGCGGCGGCTTTGCCGACAATGTCGCCGAATTCCGGCGACAGCGCGCTGAACTTGCCGTCGGCGTCGGTGCGCCAGACGAAGCGCAGCGGCGGCGCCGAGCGGTCGACCTCACGTTTGGCGGGAGGCGTAGCCGGTGGGGCTGCGTCAGACGGCAGGGCGGGCGCAGCGGCACTGCTGTCCAACTGCGCACTCTCGGCCGGGGAAACAGAGTCCGGCTCGGCCTGCGCCGGGCTGTCCGGCTCGCCCGCCTGCGGCTCTTCACCGGCATGGAAGTACCAATGATCATGTTGCGCCGGCGCGCTGTCATTCGCCGCCTGCTCGCGGCCGGTCGTCTGCTCGCGATGGTCCGCCTTTGTATCGGTTGACGCCGAAGCATCATGCTCGGTGGCAGCCGGACCTGTCTCCCCGACATCAGGCGCGGCCGCGAGTGGGGCGCCCTGATTCCCGCTTGCGGTGGGGTGGTCAGCCACCGCATCCACCGTTACCGCGTTCTCCGCGGCGGCTTGCGCCGGGCCATCGTCGACCTGCGCTGCAGCAGGTTCGGCATCCAGCTCGCCGACAGGATTTTCCTCGCCGAGCTGATCCTCGTCGATGACCACCAGCAGATGCCTGGACTCGGTCAGGCGCGCGAAGCCGGCCGGATAGGACGTGGCGCCGCCGGGGACCAGCCGCTTGACGATGCGGTCGTCCTGGCTCGCCACGTCGGCGACAAGCGCGGCCAGCGTCTCAGGCCGGATGGCGAGCGCGCCAAAGCCATCCGAAGCCGCCTCGACAGTGCCGGCGGCGTCGACAAAGGCGATGAAATGGCCGTCTTCGGTAAAGCCGCTGATGGCGCGGGCCGCAATGTCGGCAGCACTGCGCGAGCCGGCCTGCGCTGCCGGCACCACCAGCATAATGGCGCTTTCGCCGTCCGGCATAGTCACCGCACTGGCCAGGAAGCCGACGGCGCGGCTGGTGATGCCGGTCGCCAGCCGTACCGTAATGGCGCGGTCGCTGCCGATCTGCGGGAAGCCCGCGGTCGCCATGATCTGGCGCCTGGCGATCAGCGGCAGCTGAGCCGAGGCGCCGATGATGGCCTCGATATCGGGATAGCCGAACACCGCAGCGCCCGGGCCGTTGGCCCAGATCACCTGTTCGAGGTCGGCCGACAGAATCGCGATCGCGTCGCCGGCGGCGAAGCGCTGGCGAACCGCATCAAGCACGGCGACATCGAGGAAAGAGTAGTTCTCGGAAGGCATGCGCTTGGCGGACCCTTTCGGTGAAACCTCTTGGCGAACCCTCTTGGCGAACCTACAAGGCGGGCAATTTGCAGTTAACGCTTTGTTAATAAAAGCCCGCGCGGCGAAGGTCCACAAGCCATGGCGGGAAGCAGGTGGAATCTCTGGCCACTTGGTTAACAGCCTCTAGGAATGTCCCTGGATAACCTCTTGGGTGACGCATGGGAAGAAATTTATGGTGCACTGCAACAAACATATTGCATCGCACAAAAAAACCGCTATATTGCCATCATACATGAACGAGACGGCTTTTTGTCAAAGCCGCTACCCCGAAAGGATGGAAAATGACCAAGGCCAAGACCGCTGAGACCATCGAAAACGTCGAATTCCCGAGCTTCGACGCTTCCAAGGCAACCGACCAGATCCGCGCTTTCGCCGAAAAGGGGGTCGAGCAGTCGAAGGAAGCCTACTCCAAGTTGAAGACCGGCGCCGAAGAGACCCAGAAAGTCCTGGAATCGACCTTCGAGACTGCCAAGACCGTTTCCAGCGACCTGTCGCTCAAGACCATCGCCGCTCTGCGCGCCAATGCCGAAGCCGGCTTCTCGCATCTCGAGGCCCTCATCGGCGCCAAGTCGCTGTCGGAAGTGGTCGAACTGCAGACCGCCTTCCTGCGCAAGCGCGTCGAGACCACCGTCGAGCAGGCCAAGGACTTCCAGGCTGTTGCTTCGAAGGCTGCCGAAGACGTCTCCAAGCCGGTCAAGACCGCTTTCGAGAAGGCCCTGAAGGACATCAAGGCCGCCTAATAATTGCGCACAACTCTGCGATGCATCAAAACGTCGCATTTCGTCAGACAAATAGGTGTGCGATAGAGTTGTCCAAATGAATACCCGGCGAGTGGAACCTCCTCCCTCTGCTCTCCGGGGTGACCAGCCAGCACCTCCTCCCGCTGGCTCGTAACAGGAAAAGGCCGGCACCTCCTCCCGCCGGCCTTTTTCTTTTGCCGAAGAAAACCGGCGCCTGTTGGCAGAACCGGCTTTGCCTTATCAAAGGCCTTGAATTAGTCTCTGATAGACCGTATTGGACGCATCGCCGAACGACAGAGCGGATCTCGGAGAATGAATTTTCACCACGATCTGGCTCAGGCGAACGTGCCGTTGTAGCTCAGATGGTTAGAGCGCCGGATTGTGGATCCGGAGGTCGCTGGTTCGATCCCAGCCAACGGTGCCACCGAATTTTCCGCTAAAGTAAGCCGATCCCGGCGATCCACGGGAGATCAAGACCTGTATGGCGCTGTCGGCAGGGCAGGAAGACCCTGACTGCACACACACCGCGGTGCAGATACCCGCGCCGCATCTAAGGTTTCATTTTACTCCAGCGGTTCGTCGGTCGGCCGAGGCGTCGTGCCTGCCTGACGAGGACGGCCGGCATTGCGATTTGCAATACGGCTGTCGAGCGGCGATCTGGACGCTTGCTGGGCGCCAGCGGTCTTGGGCGCCGTCGGCTTGGCGCCGGAATCGCTGTTTTCAGCGTCGCGACGGGGATGTGGCAGGCCGGTGGCCTCAGGCGATCTGACCGAAGGTGTGGCGGCCGGGTTTGTCGATACGGGTTTGTCCTTGGCCATTTTCAACTCTCGCCTTTTCAGCATGCAGACGGCCGGACAACATAGTCGGGCCACTGAGGCAGAACGGTCAGCCGTGCGGGCGCATCACGACTTTGATGCAGCCGTCCTCCTTGTCGCGGAAGGTTTTGTAAAGTTCGGGCCCGGCCTTGGGGCCAGCCCGATGAAATGACGGGTCGATATCGCCGTTCCGAACTTTCTGCAGCGATGTCGCGTCATCCTGGATCGTCGGATCGGCCACCTGATCGCAACGTATGTCGCCTTTGCCGTGCCATGTCAGGGCCTTCATGTGCTGTTCCTTGACGACAAGCTCTGCGAGCCCGAACTTGGCTTGATGTGAAATGTTCCCGCTTCGAACGAGCATCCGGCCTCAACCCTTGGCGGCCGAGCCGGGTTCGGCCATGCCGCAATGCTGCTCGGTCAGGGTGCCGGCCGGCGTGCCATGCGCCGCTGCAACCTGCAGCTTGTTTTTCCAGCCGCTGATCGCCTGCTGCCACGACCGCATCCCTGATCGCTTCGCAGGGCAGAGGTTTGGCGCAAGCGCAGGATCTGCTATCGCGCCAGAATCGCGGCGACAACGAACACGACGGCGGCAACGACGACAAGCGCGACAATGGCCAGCACCGGGCCGTTTTTACTCGGGGCCGGGGCGCGCTCGTCGTCCGGCCGCCGCATCGCATTGGCGAAGCTTGCTTGATTAGCGAAAGCCGGCGTGCCCGTCGCTGCGGGAACCGGCACGGCGCAGGTGTCTGCTGCTTCGGCATCGGTTTCCATAGGCGCCGCCGCCGGGTCGAATCCCGGCGTCTTGTCCTCTGTCACCCCAGACTGAATATCGCCTCTGTCTTCGGCCGGGTTACGTTCGACGTTCATGATGATGCTCCTGCCGCTGGCCCGGGCTTCCCCAACCGCGAGCGGATCAGGATGTTCCATCGGGCGGAATCGCCAACAACGAGGAGCAAATTCAGATAGCCTTCAAACAGATGTCCCTGGTGGCAACGCGGGCCATGCAACCGGTCAGCACCGGATTGGTGGTCTCGTTGTAGTCGGCCATGGTCGGCAACGCGGCAGATTCGGCAAAGTTCCAGTCTGGCTCGCAATGCCCGCTTACGCACACCGCCGCTCGTTGACCTTGAGCTGGCTCGTTCCAGCCACTCCAACCCAAATTGCCAGTCCGGCTCCCGGCGGCGCGCTGTTTGGATTCCGTGGGAACATCAACAGCGCCAGCGAGTTCGGTATGTGCAGCGAGTTCCCTGTTCGCCACATGGCCAACATCCGGAGCTCTTGACTGCCCGCGTCTTCGCTCCTGGAGCGCGGGCCACTCCTCTTAGCCCAAGGTTGCGATCATGAGCAGAAACATTCCGGAAAAGCGGGCCAGGCAGGGTGGCTTGGGGCGACCGGTCCTTGGCGTGCTCTTGGCAGGCCTTGTCTTGGCGCTCGTTGCCTGGGGGATCGCTGAAATCTATGGCGAGCAGGCTAAGACACCGGCGACACAGCAAAACAGCCGGGTTCCATCGCCAGATACTTACAGCCCAAATCCTGGCCAAACGGACCCTGCAAACTCCAAGGCCGACGATGTGAATGGCGAACCGGTGGACCGGAATCCCAAGCTCGACAAGGATCCCACGCCGCGATCAAGCACTGGCGGGGATCAGCCAGGAACGCCGCCAGCTCAACCTGCTTCGCCATAGCGTTCGCGCTAGTTGATAAACACAATTCAAACAGATGCGGAAATGTGGAGGGCGATTTCAGCCAATTTCAAGAGCCGGGTCTGTCAATAATCGCCGGCGCTCTCTGATAGCTGGGGAGCCACAAAACCTCCGCTGATTCTTACCGCTTGCTGGATGGCACTGGCGGCTCCAGACCGACTGCGCGCTGTGTCACGCCGGTAGACCTTTGCACCTCTGGGCGCTTTTGAACTTGCAAGTCGATGGAATCGGGCAAGCTGGGTGTAGATGATGCAGTCGTCATCTTATCGAGGTCCGGCAGCAACACCATTTTTGCGTAGCGTGGAGGAACCAGATGGCCTCCGAAAACAGCGAATATCCCGCACACGAATAAAGCGAGAAGCAGGGCCGTAAGCACATCTGTGAAAATCTCGACAAATCTCATGTGCTCGCTCCGCGCGTAAGGATCCCGCCGCGCTCTCGACAGTAAGAGCGGCGGGATCCTCAACCGGCGATGAAGGGACTTTGATCGACGGTCTTCTCCTAATGTGGCTTCCGGTTGCGTGTTCCCTGGTTCGGACCTTATCCACCGACTATGGGACTAAGGTCCGGAACCTAAATGGAACCAATGGGGAAGAGCGGAATCCATGTGCCTTTAAGAGGCTTCAACCTGAGTGCACGACGGCTGATCGTCAGCCTCCCGCCAGAGACAGTCCACGGGCGCGCTCGCGCAGCAACGCAAGCAGTTCGTCGCGCCGTGGCTCCGGCGTGTCGACGGGTAACACCAAACACAAGGTCCTTTTGATGGCGCCGTGGCCGTCACGGATGGGGGCCGCCATGCACCAGGTGAAACGGTCGGCCAAGGCTGTGGTCTCGCTGAAACCCTGCCGGTGGGCCAAGGCAACATCGGCAAAGAATTCGGCTGGTGCAATGATGCGGCCGTCGGGAAGCCTGTAGTCGCCAGATGGGATGAAATCCCTCAACTCTTGCTCGTTCATATGGCCGAGGAGCAGCCGTCCGGATGCCGTCCATGGGATCGGCACCTCAACCCCAACATCGCTTGAGATCCGGAACGGGCCTGGGGAATCTCGGCAGTCAAGAACGACGTATTTGTTGCCACGCAGGCCGCATAGCTGGACCGTCTCGCCTGTCTCGGCGGCCAACTTATCCAAGGTCTCGATGATGCGACGGTAATGGGCATTGTGATGTGAGTAGGCCCAGCCGAACAGATGCATGGCGCGTCCGAAATAGACGTAACCTTCACCGCCGACGTTTTCGAGCATTTCGGCGTCGAGCAGGCTGTTGACGATCTCGTAGGTGGTCGAACGCGGCGCGCCGATCATTTTGGCGATGTCGCCGACGCGCATTGGCGCGCGGTGCCGCAGCAACGCCTCGAGCAGCATGATGACGCGGTCAATGCCGCGTCGTCGTTCGCCGTTGCGCGGCTCCGCGCCGGCTTCCTTCCCGATCGCATCGTTAGTGCCGTCGCTCATGACCATCCGCCAAAATCATTTCGGTTCTCGTCTCAAGGCGCTTGAAAGATGTCAAGGCTCGGTCTAGCATCCAATTTGTCCGATATACAGACACATTGTCTGAAATACCAGACAAACTAACGAGCCTGACGCAGACAAATCCCGAGGCGACACACGGTTTCCAAGATCCGGGACCGACGGGTTTCCTCGCCCTTGTTCTGCACGTCGAGGCCACAACCTCTGAAGGGAACAGTCATGATGAAATCACCGTTTTTCGCATCCGCCAGCGCGCTTTGCCTCGGTCTCGTGCTGAGCTTTGGCGCCGGCTCGGCAGCCAATGCCGCCGCCAACTGCATCAAGGGCGACCGCAAGGCGCCGTACACGATCGGCTGGGCCAACATCTATTCCGTGCCGACCTGGATGAAGCAGACCCAAGGCACGATCGAAGCCGAAGTCGAGACCCTGAAAAAGCAGGGACTGGTCGACAAGCTCGTCGTCACCGACGCTCAGGGCGATGCCAACGTCCAGATCCAGCAGATCCAGTCGATGATCGATTCCGATGTCGACGCCATCATCCTGATCGCCGGTTCGTCGACCGCACCGGCACGCGTTCTGGCCGACGCCTGCGCCAAGGGCATCGCCATCATCAACTTCGACAGCCTCGTCGATACCGACAAGGTCACCGCCAAGGTCAACACCGATTCTTCGCAATGGGGCGACCAGGCCGCCAAGTTCCTGATCGACGCCATCGGCGGCAAGGGCAAGATCCTGATCCTCAATGGCCCCGCCGGGGTTTCGGTCAGCGATGACAGGCGCAAAGGCGCCGACGCTGAGCTCAAGGCCCATCCCGACGTGACGGTGCTTGCCGAGACCAACACGCCCTACAACGTCGCGCCGGCACAGGAAGCCGTCACCAGCCTGCTCTTCGCCAACCCCGAGATCGACGGCATCCTGTCGCTCGGCGGCGCTCTGTCGGCAGGCGCCGTGCTGGCCCTCGACAAGCAGGGCCGTGAACAGGTGCCGATCACCGGTGAGAACGCCCGGCAGTTTTTGGAACTCTGGAAAGAAAAGGGCTTGAAGAGCTGGGCGACGATGCAGCCGAACTGGCTCGGCGCCTTCGCCACCTACACTGCCGTCCAGGCGCTGGAAGGCAAGGATGTGCCGGCTTTCGTCAAGATTCCGCTGCCGGTAATCGACAATTCCAACATCGACGAATACCTCGCCCGGGCCAAGGACTTCCCGGCTGACGGCTACATCTTTTCTCCTTACGATGAGGAGCTGTTCAAGAAGCTGCTGGCTCAGAAATAAGCCTGAAGGGTTGTAGCGTTGACAACCATGGCTCCGCTGCTCGCGGCGCGGGGTGTGTCGAAGTCTTTCTTCGGCAACCCCGTCCTGCGCGACGTTTCAATCGCTCTCCAGCCGGGCCGCGTGCATGCGCTGCTCGGCGAGAACGGCGCCGGAAAGTCGACCTTGATCAACCTTTTGTCCGGCGCCTTGAGACCGGATGGCGGGACGATCGAGGTCGATGGACGCGCGGTCTCACGCATGACGCCGGCTGTTGCGCGGCAGGCCGGCATCGCCGTCGTCCAGCAGGAACTCAGCCTGACGGCCAGTCTTTCCATCGCCGAAAATATTGGTCTCGGCGCCTATCCCAAACGGTTCGGCCTGATTGACTACCGCGAACTCGCTGCGCGGGCGAGGACCGCATGCGAACTTGTCGGGCTGCACGAGCCGCTGTCGACGCCGGTCGGGCATCTGTCGCTCGGCCGCCGCCAAATGGTGGAGATCGCCAAGGCGCTCTACCGCCGGCCGCGCGTGCTCATTCTCGACGAACCGACATCGTCGCTATCGGCAACCGAAACCAAAATTCTCACCGATCTGCTGCAGCGGTTGCGCGGCGAAGGCATCGCCATTCTCCACATCTCGCACCGACTGAACGAAGTCATGGCGCTGTGCCAGCACGTCACCGTTCTGAAGGACGGCACCTGCACGGCCGACCGCACCCTGGAAGGCACCGACGCCGCCGGGTTGGTTCGGCTGATGGTCGGCCGCGATCCCGGTGATCTTTTTCCGCAATGGCAGCCTTCCAATTTGCCTGCCGACGCTATCTCTGTCCGAAATCTTTCGGCCGGCCTGATGCGCGACGTCGATCTGGATATCAAAACGGGCGAAGTGCTTGGCATTGGCGGCCTGGTCGGGCAAGGGCAGGAAGATCTGCTGCTCGGTCTCTACGGCGCCATTCCGGCACGGACGGCGTCGGCGACCGTCAACGGCGCCTCCGGCCTGCCCGGCGGCGTGCCGAAAGCCAACGCGCTGGGGCTGGCCTATGTGCCCGCGGATCGCAAGCGCGAGGGCCTGCACCTGATCCATCCCATCATCACCAACATGATGCTGCCCGCCTTTGCCAGGCTGCCGGCGCTGAAGCTGCGCAGCCGCCGCGCAGAGCGCGAGACGGCCAAAAGCCTTGCCGCCCAACTCGGCATCAAGGGTCACCTCGGCCGGGCGGCGCAGGCTCTATCGGGCGGCAACCAGCAGAAGGTGGCGCTGGCGAAATGGATGCCGCACGACCCGCTGGTGCTTCTGCTCAACGATCCGACGCGCGGCGTCGACGTCGAAACAAAACGTGAGATCTACATGATGCTTCGCAATTTCGCCGCCGCCGGCAAGGCGGTCGTGCTGCTCAGTTCCGACACGCCCGAACTCGTGCACCTTTGCGACCGTGTAGCCATCGTCCGCGAAGGCCGCATCGTCGCCATGCTGGCGCGTGGAGCGCTGAGCGAGGAAGCCATCGTCTCCGCGGCGATGGGCGCCGAACAGCGGAAGGTTGCGGCATGAACGGATCTTCCTCCGCCCGGCAGACCGATGCGCTCTACTGGCCGGTGCAGATGCGTCGCAATGTCGGCGTGCGCAGCCTGTTTGCCGTCGTCCTGGTGTTTCTCATCGCCTATGGCGTCCTCTTTCCGGGCCTGTTCACGGCGTCCGGCTTCGCCAAATTCACGCAGAGCTGGTTTCCATTGGCGCTGGTCGCCATGGCGCAGGCGATCCTGATGCTCACCGGCGGCATCAGCCTAGCCATCGGCGCGACGGTCAGCTTGGGCGCGGTCATCGCCGCGACGACGATGGCCGGGCCGCTGGGCGTCGCCGGGGGCACTGCCGCAGTGGCGCTGACGGGCCTCGGCATCGGGGCGGCGACCGGCTTCATCGTGGTACGGCTTCGGCTGCCGGCCATCGTGGTGACGCTTGCCGGGTCGTTCATCATCGGCGGCGCCGCACTGCTGATCCTGCCGCGGCCCGGCGGCGCAATCCCGGCGTGGCTGTCCGACCTGCTTGCCGGCAACACACCGGCGGCATTCGTGCTGCTGGTGGTCATCATTCTCCTGTGGAAGCTCTATCTCGCCACGCCGCTTGGCTTGAGCCTCTATGCCGCCGGCGAGAATCCGGTCGGCGCCTATCGCTCCGGCGTGCCGGTCGACGGCGCGCGCATTGCGGCCTATGCGATCAGCGGTCTGCTCTCCACTGGCGCCGGCTTGTTCGTCGCCGCACAGACCGGTTCGGGCGACCCGGTCATCGGCGCCGCCTTTACCCTGAACTCGATTGCCGCTGCGGTGCTCGGCGGCATCGGCTTCCTCGGCGGCCAGGGCACGATGCGCGGCGCGCTTGCCGGCAGCCTGCTGCTCAGCCTGATGATCAGCGTCATGTTCTTCCTCGGCTTCACGCCGGTCGCACAATATGTGGCCCAGGGCCTGATCATCATCGGCGCGGTCGCCATCCCGCAATCCCGCAAGGCACAGCAATGACAGCATGGAATGACAGCGCGGGCGGCAAACGCGCCCTGACGGTCCTGCGCAGCCGGCCGTTTCTCACCGTTGCCATCGTTGCCGCGGTCTGGATCGTGGCGAGCTTCGTTTCGCGCGGCTTCGGCGCTTATGGCCATCTGCGCTATCTGGTGGAGCTCGGCGCCGTCATCGGCCTGGTTGCCGCGGGCCAGACTTTTGTGGTGATCGCCGGCGGCATCGACCTTTCCGTCGCGGCCATCGTCACGGTCAGCGCCGTCAGCCTGCCGCTGCTGTCGTGGCAGGTGGATCCGACCGGCATCACCGCCATTCTTGCCGTTCTGGTGCTGACCACGGCAATCGGCCTGGTCAACGGGCTCGGCGTCGCTTTGCTGCGCGTCCACCCGATGATCATGACATTGGCCATGGCGACATTCTTGCAGGGTCTGTTGATCATCATCGCCGGCGGCAGCGCCGTGACCGCCGAGAACCCGCTGGTCCACTGGCTCGGCAATGGCCGGCCGGCCGGCATTCCCGCTGGCGTATTGTTGTGGGTGGTCGTGTCGGCGATCGTGCTGACCACGATGCATGCGACATCGCTCGGCGCCCGCATCTTCGCCATGGGCGCGAACCCACTTGCCGCGGCATTGTCCGGTGTTCCGGTCACGTCCACGACGCTTGCGGTCTACGGCATCAGCGGCTTCTGCTCGGGACTTGCCGGCGTGCTCGTGTTGGGCATGAACGGACAGGGCTATGTCGGCATCGGCGATCCCTATCTGCTCGCCTCGATTGCCGCTGTGGTCCTCGGAGGCACCTCGATCCTCGGCGGGCTTGGCACCTATGCCGGCACCATCCCCGGCGCCATCCTGCTGGTCACCATCACCGCGCTGATCACCGTCGTCAACGCATCGCCCGGCTGGCGCAGCATCCTGTTCGGCTCGCTGATCCTCGGCCTGCTGCTGCTCTCAGGCCGGGAGCAGGCGCGCCGATGACACATCGTCGAGCCGATAGATGCGCCTTGCGTTGCCGAAGAACAGCGCCGTCTGCTCGTCGGCGGAAAAGTCCGCTGTGATGGTTTTGAAGCCGTCATATATGTCATCGAACGAGGCATGCAGGCCGGCGACCGGAAAGTCGCTGCCGAACATGGCGCGACCGGTGCCGAAACAATCGATGCAATGCAGGACGACGGGCTTCAGGCTGTCGAGCGTCCAGTCATGATCGTAGGCGACCAGATCCGATATTTTGATGGCGACGTTGTCGCATTGCGACAGAAGCCGCAGCCCGTCGCGCCATCTCTGCATGCCGTCGGCGTCGCGGTCGATCGGACTGCCGCAATGGTTGAGCACGAATTGCTGATCGGGGAAGGCAGCCGCAAGGCGAGCCGCGCCGGCGAGCTGGCGCGGAAACACCATCAGGTCGAAGGCCAGCCGATGCTGGCCAAGCAAGGCAAGCCCGGCGCGCCAGGCCGGATCGTCCATGATGCCGTCACGGGCCGCAAAACGGCGGGCAGGGTCGGGATCCCAGCTCAATATGTCGCGCACGCCGGCGACACGCTCGAACGCGGCTTGCGCTTCGATCAGCGCAGGCGCCTGGCGATCGGCGAGCGGCACGTGAACGACATAGCGGGCGGCGACGCCGCGCGATTTGTCGAGTGCTTCAAGCCAGCGCGTTTCTCCGATGCAGTCGCCACTCGCCCAGCCGGCTTCGACATGGAGGGTGGCGACGACATTATGCCCTATGGCATCGCGCGCATAATCCCCGGGCAGATAGTTCCGCCGCAAGGGGCCAAGCTCGCCCAGGCCGCCGCGCTCGCCGGCCGTGGCGCCGAGCCAGGGATGCCGTCCCAGGCTGAGATCCCAAAGATGATGATGGGCGTCGATGATCGGTCCGGCGTAAGGTTCTGGCACGTATCTCTCTCAGGCTGTGACCGGCGATCGATTCTGGCTTCGTTCTGCGACGGTGAAAGGGTTAGCATCGGATGACTGAAAACTCACCGGTTCCAGCCCTTTCGGTGCACGAAAATTTTCAGCTCGACGACCGCATCCGCGGCGTGCCTCCCGGCACAACCGGGCTTGACAGCAGCCTTGTCGCGGCCGAGCACTGGCATCCCGCCGATGGACGCATGGCGCTTCCGGTGCTGACCCTCGACGAGGCGGCCTTCTCCGTCAATCGCGACCTGTTCCTGCGCTATGCGCGCGAACACAATGTTGAGATCGCTCCGCATGCCAAGACGCCGATGGCGCCCGACCTTGCCCGGTCGCTGGTCGAGGCCGGCGCATGGGGCACGACGGTCGCCGACATCAGGCAAGCGACAGTGATGCTGAAGGCCGGCTTGACACGGCTGATCATCGCCAATGAGGTTGGCGGAGCCGGCGGCGCCAACCGGCTGGCGGTGCTTGCTGGTGCCTGGCCGGATGCCGAGCTCTATGTCTTTGCCGACTCGGTCGACGCCGTGAATGCGCTTGCCGAGGCCTGGCGCGCCAATGCGGCGCTGCCGCCGCTGCGCGTGCTGGTCGAACTTGGTGCGGGCAGGGCGGGCGCCCGCACCACCGCGCAAGCCGAGGCTATCGCCGATGCGATCACGGCTGCCGGCGGGCGGCTGCTGATCGCCGGCGTTACGACCTATGAAGGGGCGGCGGCGCAACCCGAGCCCGGTCGCACCGATGAGGTGATATCCCGCCTGCTGGCAATGACCGCCGACATGTTCCTGCGGCTGCGTGCCCGCGTCGGCGGCGACGCACCGCTGATCGTCACAGCCGGCGGCTCCGCCTTCTTCGACAGAGTGGTTGAAGCACTTTCGCCGGAGGTTTTCAGCGACGGCAACGCAACGCTGGTGCTGCGCAGCGGCGCCATCTTCTTCCACGACCACGGCACCTATGACCGTTCGCTCGGCGCCCTCGATGCCCGCAAGGGTTTTGCCATAGGCGGCATCAGCGCTTCGGCGCGGCATTCCTTTCGCCCTGCGCTACGCCTGTGGGCCGAAGTGCTGTCGCGGCCTGAGCCCGGCCTCGTCATCTGCGGCATGGGGATGCGCGACGTGTCGTTCGACCAGGGATTTCCAACGCTGCTCACGGTCTTCCGCGCCGGGAAGCCGCTGCCGATGCCAGCGGCGCGCGCCGAGGTGGTCAAGCTCAACGACCAGCATGCCTTCCTGTCGATTGCGCCGAGCGACGACATCGCCGTCGGCGACGTCATCGAATTCGGCATCTCGCACCCCTGCACCTGCCTCGACCGTTATCGTGTGATCTTCGGGGTCGACGCGACCGGCCACGTCCGCCACGCTTTCCCCACCTGGTTCGGCTGACCAGATCCCCGAAAAAGAGAACCTCGAAAGGATCCGATATGATCAAGTATTTTCAGTCCGGCTCGCGCATGTCGCAGGCAGTCGTCTATGGCGGCCTCGTTCACATAGCCGGCCAGGTGGCCAACGATCGCAAGGCCGGCATCGAAGGCCAGACCAGCGACGTGCTTGCCAAAGTCGAGGCGCTGCTGGTCGAGGCCGGCAGCAGCAAGTCGAAGTTGGTGGCGGTCAACATCTTCCTGCCGCAGATCGGTGATTTCGAGGCCATGAACAGCATCTACGATGCCTGGATCGATCCTGCCCGCCTGCCGGCGCGGGCCTGCGTCGAGGCGCGGCTTGCCGACCCTGATCTGCGCATCGAAATCACCGCGGTCGCGGCGGTCTGACCATGCACACCGGCCTCGCCCACACGCTCGATTTCGACCGCGACGGCAAGACGCTCAGCCATCTAAGCATTCCGTTCTCGATCGATCGCTCGCCCTACTTTCAGGTCAAGGTGCCGATCTGCCTCATCCGCAATGGCGACGGCCCGTCACTGCTTTTGATGGCCGGCAATCACGGCGACGAATATGAGGGCGAGCTGTCGCTGGCAAAACTGGCGCGCCGGCTCGATCCGAAGCGGATCAAGGGCCGCATCACCATCATGCCGATGGCCAACGCCCCTGCGGTGATGGCCGCCAAGCGCTGCTCGCCGCTCGACGGCGGCAATCTCAACCGGGCCTTTCCCGGCGATCCCTCGGGAACGCCGACAAGCCGGCTCGCCAATTTCCTTGAGACGGAGCTGTTCCCCCGTCACGACGTCGTCTTCGATATCCATTCGGGCGGCACGTCGATGGAGCATCTGCCGACCGCGCTGGTTGAACGCAACGCCGATCCCGAGCGCCACCGGCGTGGCGTCGAGCTGATGCGCATGCTCGGCATGCCCTACGGCTTTATCGCTGACAACGGCCAGGCCTCGCCAACCTCGATGGGCGCAGCGCGCCGCGCCGGCGCCATCGGCGTCAGCGGCGAGTTCGGCGGCGGTGGCACCGCAACGGTCGATTCGATGGCGATCACGGCCCGCGCACTCGACCGTCTGATGATAGCAATGGGTGTGGTCGGCGCGCCGGTCCTTGGCGCAGGCGAAAAGCCTTCGGCGCCGACAAGGCTGCTGTCCCTGTCCAGGCACAGCCAGGGCCTCTATGCCACCCGCCGCGGCTGGTTCGAGCCCGCCGCCAGGCTCGGCGACAGTGTCACTTCAGGACAATTGGCCGGCTGGTACCACGATCTCGAGCGGCTCGATGTTGCCGAGGAGGCCCTGCATTTCGCCGAAAGCGGCTTGGTGCTGTCGCGCCGGCTGCACACGATGTGTGAGGCGGGCGACTGCCTAATGCAGGTCGCAGAGCCGGTCGACGGCTGAGCCAAAGGCAGAGATATTCCATGCAGCAACTGTCCATGTGGACCTATCCCTGGGACATCCAGGATCTCGGCCTGGAGACGGTCGAACGTGATCTTGTCGAGCGCGCCGGGCTCAACATGATCAGCCTGGCGACATCCTATCATGCCGGGCGCTTCCTGCAGCCGCGCAGTCCGCGCCGCAAGGCCTATTTCCCTGAGGACGGCACCATCTATTTCAAGCCGACCGCTGCGCGCTGGGGAAGTCTAGCCGTCCAACCCAAGGTGGCTGACGTGATCACCGAGGGCGGCGACGTGCTCGGTCAGCTCATCCGCCGTCGCGACGCGGGCGGGCTAGGCGTTTCGTGCTGGACGGTCTGCCTGCACAACACCCGCCTGGGCATGCTGCATCCGCAGGCCGTCACCCGCAACGCCTTCGGCGACGCCAACTACTACAATCTCTGCCCGTCCCATCCCGATGCGCGCGCCTATGTCCGCGCGCTGATCGCCGACATCTCGCACAGCTATCGGCCGGACCGGATAGAACTTGAAAGCCCGTCCTTCATGGGCTTTGCCCATGAATACCATCACGAGAAGGACGGTGTCGGGCTGACGCCGGAAGACGATTTTCTTTTGTCTCTGTGCTTCTGTCCGTCCTGCGTCGCCCGTGCGGCAAAAGCCGGCATCGATGCCGAGGCGGCGCGTAAGCTCACCAGGCAATGGATCGTCGAGACCTGCGAGCGTGCGGTGCCTGAGCGGCGCTTTCCCGATTTCCCCGCCTGCGGCCTCGACGCCTTTGCGCCGTGGCCGGAGCTCCATGCCTATCTCTTGTGGCGATTCGAGCCAGTGACCAGCCTGGTCGCCGAACTGCGCGAGGTAGCCGATCCCACGACGCGGGTCGTCATTATCGATCTGAAAGACGGCTGGCTTGGCGGTTGCGATCTGGCAGCGCTGGGCAAGGTCTGCGACGGGGCGATCCTGTGCGCCTACGACATGCAGGCCGGCGATGTCGCCAGCCTGATGGCGGCCGGCCGTGCGGCACTGGGCGCGGACAAATTCCTCGGCGCCGGCTACCGGCTGTTCTATCCGGAAATGGCCCGCCCCGACATCCTCGCGGCCAAGGTGAAGCCGGCGCTGGCGCCCGGTGTGGACGGCGTCAATTTCTACAATTACGGCCTCATTCCAGCCGCGCGGCTCGACTGGATCCGCGCTGTTCGGCAGTCTTGAGCCAGCCGGCCAATGCTCGTGGCCACGAGGCGTTGAGGCCGGATTCGGGCGCGAGCGCTGCCGGGTTAATCAAATCAGCGAAACCTGAAGCCATCCATGGTGTAATCCGGGTAGGCGTCCATCGTGTCGAACAGGTCGAACAGGTCAGGTGTGTCCGCCAATATTCCTGACAGAACCAGCACCGTGGCCACGCCGGCAGCAAGTCCGCCGGCGATGTCGTGTTCGACGCTGTCGCCGACGCAGACCACAGTGCTGCGGTCTGGATTGCCTGCCACCGCTAGCGCAGCGCCGAATATAGTGGGGTAAGGCTTGCCGATACGCGTGACGCTACCACCGAGGTCCTCGTAGAGATCCGCCAGCCGGCCGGCGCCGAAGCGCGGCCCCACTGCCGTCAGCATGATCTTGTCAGGGTTGGTGCAAAAGCATGGCACCTGCCGCACCGCAGCCGGCGCAAGAAGCCGGCGATAGTGCTCAAGATCGTAGCGGTCGCCCTCGCTGGCCGAAATCAGCACCAGCCCGGCATCGTCACCGTCCTTGGTCAATGCGAAGGGCAGACCTTCGATCGCCGAGCGGTCATCGTCGCGGCTTATCAACAGGCATTTCGTGTTTGGCAGTAGCTTTCCGGATACCGCCATGTCGTGGAAGAACTCCCACGCGACCTCGCCGGAAGAAACAAAATGGTCCCAGCTTCCCGGTTCGAAGCCGAGCTTTAGCAGCCGGCTCTCGTTAGGCCCCGCCCGCTTGCCGGAGTTCGAGATCAGCACAATGGTCTTGCCGGCGCGCTTCAGCGCCGACAGTGCTTCCACTGCCCCTGGATAGGGGCTGGCGCCGTCATGCAGCACGCCGAACTGATCGAGCAGGAAAAAATCATAGCGCTCGGCCAGCTGGTTGACGCCGTTGAGGTGTTCGACTGTTTTCGCGCTCATAGAAGCCCCGCCGCGCTTGCGCCCATCAGCGCCAGCCGCGCTGTGCCGGCGGCGGCTTCGTGCGAAAGCGCCGGCAGGAAATCAACACCAAGTCTGCGCTGCCGGATCGCCGTCCAGGCGGCATTCGCCGCACCGCCGCCGACGCTTCTGACCGACGTCAGCTGCGGAGCGCCGAGCTCGGCGAGCCTGTCATAGCCGAGCGCCTCGATCGCGGCGATACCCTCCAACATGGCTTTCAGATAGTCGGCGTCCTCCACCGGTCGCGGCACAAGACGCGGCGGCAGTGCCGGATCGGCGATCGGAAAGCGTTCGCCTGCAGTGGCAAGAGGATAGTAGTCGAGGCCGGTCTCGGTCATCGGGTCGATCGCCATGCTCAGCTCGACGATGCGCGCCAGAGGGAAATGCTGTGTCAGCACCTTGCCGCCGGAGTTCGATGCGCCGCCCGCCAGCCAGACATCTCCAAGCCGATGGCTGTAGATGCCGAAGCGTGGCGCCGAGATAGGCCGGTCGGACAGGATCTTGACGGTCAACGACGACCCCAGCGCGGTGACGCCGTCGCCTATTGCCGCGGCACCTGTCGCCAGGAACGAGGCGCAGCCATCGGTCGTTCCGGCGACGACGGCGATTTCGCGCGGTAAGCCGAACATATCCGCGGCATCCGCGGTGAGTTTGCCGACGACATCGCCCGGCCTGGCGATACCGGGCAGCAACTCCATGCGCATTTCGGTGGCCGCAATCCAGTCCGGCCAGCAGCGGGCCGTGATGTCGTAACCGGTTTTCAAGGCATTGTTCTCGTCGCTGACATCGAAGCGACCGGAGAATTGTCCCGCGATCCAGTCCGCCTGATGCAGCACCGCGGCAACACCGGGCGTGCGCTGGAACCAGAGCGCCTTGGCGAGACCGGACGTCGCCCCAAGTGCGGCACTGGTCGCTGGGGCTTCGCGAGCGATCGCGACCAGAATGGCGTTGTCGGCGACCGTATCGTTGTACATCAGCGGCTCGGCCAGCGGCCGCCCGGCGCCGTCGACCGGCAGCAACGTACCTGAAGTGCCGTCAACAGCGATCGACCGGACCGCTGTTCGGTCGATGCCCGAAAGCAGTTCCGCCAGCGCTGCGCCGACCGCTGACCACCACACTGCAGGGTCGCGGGCATTCCGGCCAAACAACTCGAGCGAAACGGCGGAACGCGCGGCAATGGAAAAATCTGGACGCATGGCGACCGCGCGCGCGCCGGACGTGCCGATGTCGATGCCTATGGCAAGCGGCGTGTCAGCGGCTGGCGGCATTGAGTTTCTGGCGATACTTCTCGGCGTCCCAGTTGACCAGTTCATCGTTCTCGGCGGCGGTGAGGTAGTTCAGCCGCGCTGCAATGTCGATGCGTGCCGTCACGTCGGCAAGGCAGCGTTGCATGGCGTCGGCGCCGGCACTGGCGTCGCCGCGCATCAGCACGCCCAGCCCGGGAAACAGGATCGCCACGGGCTTTGCACCGCACCGCTCGATGACGCGCGGCACATCCTCACCGGGCTTTGCCACCACCGACCCCCGACCCAGAAAGATGACGTGATCGGGGTAGAGGCTGCCCCCCGACGCCATGCGGCGGCTTTCGGGATCGATGGCGACCGCGTGCGCCTCGATTTCCGCCGGCAGCCTGTAACCGGTTTTCCCGGCCAGCGCCGCCAATCCCGCAACATCCGGTTCCGCCACTTGGCGCGCCGGCCGCGCCAGAAGCAGCGTGACGCGGCGCAGCAGCACTTCGGCCTCGGCGACGGTATCGGCCGCGACGACCAGCCCGTGATTGGCAAGGATCAGCACGTCGACCCCAGCCTGAAGCCGCTCGGCAATACCCTGGGCAAGCGGCAGGCCTGGCCGGAAATAAGGAACATACGCCCATTTGAGACCATCAAGGCGTCTGGCGGCTTCCACCTCGCAATTGGCCTGTACCGCCAGCGAAATGGTTTCGACGCAATGGACATGCAGGACGACGCGCTGCGGCATCAGCGCGTGAACGGTGGTTTCAATCGAAGGGCGCAGGCGCCGGGCGTTGAGCGTCTCGATAGCGAAGATCTGCGGCTGGTCGGCGGCGCTGTCGCGCTGTTCGACAGCCCTGAGCAGCGGCGCCATCGCCACCGGCACCATGATGTCTTCGGAGAGCGCATCCTTCAGCCATGTGCCGGAAGCCTTGATCCACAGCGTGTCGCCGGCTTTCAGCGAGGTGTTGCCGCCGGCGGCCTGGGTCAGGTTTGGGCTGCGCCCGATGCTGGCCGAAAGCGCCCGCAAGGCAGCCATTTCCTGCGCATCCGCATAGGTCGCCATGGCGCATTTCCTCTATCAGCCCCGCCAGCCTCGCAGCTTCGGATACCCGTCGTGGGATGTTGATGTGTATCGCAGATGCGAGCGACTTACGTCAATAGTGATCTAATTTCATCAAAGGTTCTTGCAATCGGAAAGATGTTGAGTAAGTTACGTCAAATGCCGTGGCAAAAACGGCTCCTGGGAGGAAAAACGATTGAGCGACTCCGGCCGCCAGCGTCAGATCGTCGAGTTGCTGCGGGATCGCCCCTTCGCGTCGGTGCGCGAACTGCAGGAGCAGCTCGGCGTGTCGGCGGCGACGGTGCGGCGCGACATCGACAAGATCGACGAGGCCGGTGAAGCACGGAAGGTCTATGGCGGCATCTCGGCGCTCGACGGCGCTTCACAGGCGGGTGTTGCCTATGCCAGGCCCTATGACGAGAACCGCGACCTCGCGGTCGAGGCCAAGCGGCAGATCGCCGCTCTCGCGGCCACGATGGTGCGCGACGGCGATGCGGTCATCGTGCATGGCGGTTCGACCTGCTTCCACCTTGGGGTCAAGCTGGCCGAGCGCAGCATCCGTCTCTATACCAATTCGATGCCGCTCGCGGCCTATCTGAGCGACCACGGCCATTGCAGCCTGACCGTTGCCGGCGGCGATCTGCATCGTGAGCCGGGCATCATCCATTCACCGACCCAGGCGGAGCCGTTCTACGCATCGAAGTTCTTTCTCGGCGCGCAAGGCCTTGGCCAGGAGGGCGTGCTGGAATCGCACCCGCTGCTGGTCCGCTCCATCGCCGATCTCAGCCTGTGTGCCGACCAGATCGTGGTGCTGGCCGACAGCCGCAAACTGTCGATCCACGCCCGTAACATCGCGCTGCCCTTGTCGCGCATCGGCACGCTGGTGACCGATGACGGCCTGTCCGACGTCGACGCGCGCATGCTGGAAGACGCGGGCGTCATGGTGCGCGTCGCCTCGGTTTCGGGAGCCATCCAGTGAAGATGGCCGTCCTCGATTTCGGCAAGACCAATTCGAAGCTGTTCGTCTTCGCTCAGGACGGGCGCATCGTCGACGAGGGCCGGACCCGGCCGAACTGGATGCGCAAAGATGGCTTCAGCGTGCTTGATGAGGCAGCACTTCACGATTGGGCGGTTCGCGCCGTAAGCGAGGCCGCCGACATCCATGGCGTAGAGGGCGTGATGGTGTCGGGCCATGGCTGCACCTTTGCCCTGGTCGACGAGGCGGCGCTGACGCATCCGATACTCGATTACGAGCAAGAGCCGCCGGCTGATATTGCCGCGCAAATTGATCGCCTCGTTCCGGATTTCACCGAGACCTTCTCGCCGCGATTGCCGCTCGGCTTCAACTACGGTCGCCACATGCTGTGGCTACAGGCGGTGCAACCCGGTGCATTCACGGCCGCGAAATCGATCCTCGGCTATCCACAATACTGGAGCTGGCGGTTTGGCGGCCGGGCGGTCTCGGAAGTGTCCTATCTCGGCTGCCACTCGCATTTATGGGCGCCGCGCAAGCGCGACTTCAGTTCGCTGGTCGACATCGAGGGCTGGCGCGACCGGATGCCCGCTTTCGAGCGGGCGGGCTCGGTTATCGGCGAGCAACGCCTCGGCGACACGAAGCGGCGGATCGCCATCCACAATGGTGTCCATGACAGCAATGCCGCGCTCCATGCCTATCGCCGGCAGGAGCTTGGCCCGGTCACCGTCGTCTCGACCGGCACCTGGGTCGTCGTGCTTAATCCGGATTGCCTGCTCGACGCGCTCGATGGCCAGCGCGACATGCTGGTCAATGTCGATGTCGACGGCGGCCCTGTGCCGACCATCCGCTTTATGGGCGGGCGCGAATTCGCCACGATCAGCGACGGCTGGCAAGGCGCGATCGCGCCGGCGACAGTGCAGCGGGTGATCAACGCCGGCAGCATGGCGTTGCCGAGCTTCGCGCCGGGCGGCCCAATGCCCGGCCGCGCCGGCAAATTGGTCGGCCGCATGCCAAGCGCCGAGGAACGCGCAGCCGTGGCGCTGCTCTACGTCGCGCTGATGGTCGACCTCTGCCTCGACCAGATCCATTCGGACAACACCGTGATCGTCGATGGCGGACTGAACGCTGGCGGCCTGCTCGCCGGGCTAGTGGCGCAACTGCGTCCCAGCCAGGCCTTCCTGCAAGGCGCCACACTGGAGGGCAGCGCCACCGGGGCGGCGGCGCTGGCCTTCGAGACCGTCGGCCGCGAATTTGCCGCGGAAGTGCCGGAGCCCGTGCGTGCCGCAAGCTTCACCGGACTTGCCCGATATCGCGACACATGGCGTGGCCTCATCGGCGAGCAGGGCATCCCCCGCGCGGCAGCGGGAGGCGCACGGTGATCGTCGCTGCTCAGGCCGAAGTCACGCGCCAGCCAGTGCTGGAAATGCGGCACATCTCGAAGACGTTCGGGCCAGTCCGCGCCTTGCAGGACGTGTCGCTGACCGTCCATGCCGGCGAAGTCCATGCGCTGATGGGTGAAAACGGTGCCGGCAAGTCGACTTTGATGAAGATGCTGTCCGGTGCCTATCGGCCTGATGCCGGCGGCGAGATACTGATCGACGGCGTGCCGGTCGCCACCGGCGACCCGATCAAGGCGCGGGCTCACGGCATTGCGGTTATCTATCAGGAACTGTCGCTGGCGCCCAACCTGACGGTCGCGCAGAACATCTTCCTCGGCAATGAGCCGAGGCGTTTCGGCATCGTCGACCGCGACCAATGCTACCGGCGCAGCAATGAGATCATCAAGCGTCTCGGCGTGTCCTTCACCGCAAGAGCCCAGGTTTCCAGCCTGTCGCTCGGCGAGCGTCAGCTGGTCGAAATCGCCCGCGCGCTTTCGACCAGCGCGCGCATCATCGTCATGGACGAGCCAACCACCTCTCTGACCTCGCGCGAGACCGACCGTCTGTTCGAGGTCATCGCGACGCTGAAGTCGCAAGGCATCGCCATCATCTACATCAGCCACCGCATGGAAGAGGTCTACCAGTTGGCCGACCGTGTCAGCGTGCTGCGCGACAGCGGCTATGTCGGCACACTTGAGCGCGCCGAGCTGAACGCCTCGCGCCTCGTCTCGATGATGGTTGGCCGCGACCTGTCGGCTTTTTACAGGAAGGATCATCGCCCGCCGGACAGCAAGCGCGCGGTCGCCTTGTCGGTGCGCGGCATGGCAGACGGCAATCTCCTGAAGAACTGCTCCTTCGAACTGTATAAGGGCGAGGTGCTGGCTCTGGCTGGCCTTGTCGGCTCGGGCCGCACCGAACTCGCGCGACTGATCTTCGGTGCCGACAGACGCATCGCCGGCACGCTGGAACTCGACGGCAAGCCAGTAACCATCGGCTCGCCAAGCGAGGCACTGAATGCCGGCATCGCCTATCTCACCGAAGACCGCAAGGAACTCGGCCTGTTTCTCGACATGTCGATATCCGACAACATCAGCATGGGCGTGCTGGCCAGGGATGCGCGGCCCGGCGGCTTGCGCGATTTCAAAGCCGCCGAGAGACGTGCTGCCACGGCCGTTTCGGATCTCTCCATCCGCACCAGGTCGGTACAGGCTAATGCGGGTTCGCTGTCGGGCGGCAACCAGCAGAAAGTGTTGCTTGCCCGCCTGCTCGAGACCGAGCCGCAAGTGGTCATCCTGGATGAACCGACGCGCGGCGTCGATGTCGGAGCGAAGTCGGAAATCTACCGGCTGATCGACAATCTCGCCAAAAAGGGCATCGCCATCCTGATGATCTCCAGCGAACTGCCGGAGGTGATCGGCGTTGCCGACCGCGTGCTGGTAATGCGCGACGGCACGATTGCCGGCGAGGTTACGGCGTCCAAAGACCAGCCGCTGCGCCAGGAAGCAATTATGGAACTTGCAACGGGAGCGGCCAAGGGATGACCGACAAGGCGACCGAGATCAGTGGCCAGGCTGTCGGCAGGAGCCGGCGGTTGCGCACCGCCTTCGCCGCCCTTGGTATGCTGCCGATCCTGATCCTGCTGGCGGTCGGCTTTCAGTTGATGAACGCGCGCTTCTTCACCCAGACCAATTTGCTGATCGTCATGCAGCAATCGTCGATCAACATTGTGCTGGCAGCGGGCATGACCTTCGTCATCCTGACCGGCGGGATCGACCTGTCCGTCGGCTCGATACTTGCCGCCTCGGCGATGGTGGCGGTGATGGTGTCGCTGGTGCCTGATTGGGGACTGCTGGGCGTGCCGGCGGCCATTCTCGTCGGCCTCGGCTTCGGCGTCATCAACGGGCTGCTGATCGCCTATATCAGACTGCCGCCCTTCATCGTCACGCTGGGGTCGCTGACCGCTGTGCGCGGCGTCGCCCGCCTGCTCGGCCAGGACACCACGGTGTTCAACTCGGACCTGCCGTTCGACTTCATCGGCAACGGTACGCTGTTCGGCGTTCCCTGGCTGGTCATCATCGCCTTGTCGGTCGTGGTGCTGTCCTGGCTGGTGCTCAAGCGCACCGTGCTCGGCACCTGGATCTATGCCGTCGGCGGCAATGCCGAAGCGGCGCGGCTGACCGGCATCAAGGTGCCGCTGGTGCTGCTCTTTGTCTATGGCGTTTCCGGCCTGCTGGCCGGCCTTGGCGGCGCCATGTCAGCGGCCCGGCTCTATGCGGCCAACGGGCTGCAGCTTGGGCAGTCTTACGAACTCGACGCCATTGCCGCGGTCATTCTCGGCGGCACCAGCTTCGTCGGCGGCGTCGGCTCGATCTGGGGTACGCTGATCGGTGGCCTGATCATAGCGGTGCTATCCAACGGGCTCATCTTGGCCGGTGTCTCGGACATCTGGCAGTACATCATCAAGGGATTGGTCATCATCGTGGCAGTCGCCCTCGACCGCTACAGGCTCCAGGCAGGAGCGAGAACGTGATTGACCTTGGTCGCCGGCGTAAACGACCGGTTTGTGTAACGCACCGTGAGAGGCGCGGGGCAATTGGAGGAAAGCAATGAAGACCATCGCTAAACTGCTCTGCGGCGTCGCACTCGCGGCCGCCGCCATCGCGCCCGCATCGGCCAAGGACCTCAACAAGGTCGGCATCTCGGTCGGCCTGCTCGGCAACCCCTTCTTCGTCGCCACCATCAAGGGCATCGAGGACGCGGCCAAGAAGATCAACCCGAAGGTCGAGGTAACCTCAGTGTCGGCCGACTACGACCTCAACAAGCAGGTCTCTCAGGTCGATTCCTTCATCGCCGCCGGGGTCGACGTGATCATGCTCAATGCGGTCGATGCCAAGGCGATCGGCCCGGCGGTGAAGAAGGCGCAAGCAGCGGGCATCGTCGTTGCCGCCTTCGACGTCTCGGCGCCAGGCGCCGACGTCACCGTCATGACCAACAACGTCAAGGCCGGCGAAGAGGCCTGCCAGTATCTGGTCGACCACACCGGCGGCAAGGGCGACTACGTTATCCTCAACGGCCCCGCGTCGTCGTCGATCCTGGAGCGGGTGAAGGGCTGCAAGGACGTCCTTGCAAAACACCCCGACATCAAGATCCTCTCCGACGATCAGAATGCCGAAGGCTCGCGCGACGGCGGCCTGAAGGTCTTCCAGTCGCTGCTCACCCGCTTCGACAAGATCGATGCGGTGTTTGCCATCAACGATCCGACGGCGATCGGCGCCCAGCTTGCGGCCAAGCAGCTCAATCGCTCGGAGTTCATCTTCACCGCAGTGGATGGCGCTCCCGATATCGAGAAGGAACTCGCTTCCGGCACCTCGATGATCAAGGCCTCGGCTTCGCAGGATCCCTACGTGATGGCTGGCCAGTCGCTGACGATGGCGGCTGAGCTGCTTGCCGGCAAGAAGCCGGCGGAGCCGACCGTGCTGCTCGACCCGAAGCTGATCACGGCCGAGAACCTGAAAGACTACAAGGGCTGGACCGCAGCCCGCTAAGCCTCCCAAGGCCGATGCGGCCGGGGCAACCCGGCCGCATCTCAATTCCAGAAACGGGAGACGATCATGTCGCGCATCGGTATTCATTCCTTCGTCTGGTCGGCGAGCTCGGCGCAAGGCGACCTCGAACGCACGCTGGCCAACACCAGAGAGGCCGGCTTCGACCTGATCGAGTTCTCCTATCTTGACCCGGCCAATGTCGACGTTGGCGGGTTGGCCAGGCGCATCGCCGACCTCAAGCTCGGCGTCGCGATCAGCATCGGCCTGCCGGCCGACGGCGACATTTCGAGTGCCGACAAGGCGGTTGCCGCGCGCGGCGTCGAGATCCTCAACGAGACGATCGCGCTCACCCGCGATCTCGGCGGCCAGAAGATTGGCGGCATCCTCAGCACCAGCCACGGCTTGCAGACGCAGGCGCCGACGCGCGATCAGTGGAACCGCAGCGCGGGGACACTTGCGAAGGTTGCGGAGACGGCCAAGGCCGCCGGCGTCACGCTCAATCTGGAGATCGTCAACCGCTTCGAAAGCAATCTGCTCAACACCGCTTCACAAGGCCTGGCCTTCATCGCGGACACCGGCTCCGACAACATCTTCCTGCATCTCGATACCTTCCACATGAACATCGAGGAGGCCGATGTCGGACTGGCTATCCGCCATGCCGCTGACAAGATCGGCTATGTCCATATCGGCGAGAGCCATCGCGGTTTCCTCGGCACCGGCAATATCGACTTTGCCGCCATCTTCGATGCGCTGACCGCAATCGGCTATAGGGACGACCTCAGCTTTGAATCCTTCTCGTCGAAGATCGTCGACGAGAACCTCTCACGGAAGACCGCGATCTGGCGCAATCTGTGGGCCGACAATATGGAACTGGCCCGGCATGCGCGCGCCTTCATCTCAATCGGGCTGGAGACGGCGCAGCGCAAGGCAGAGCTTGTCGCATCGAGACATCGTCCTTAGCAGGAGCGCGCTGCCAAAGCGCCAATGTTGTCGTTCATCCGGCCCGCGCGTTACGTGCAAGGAATCGACGTCGGAGGCGCTGAGTGTGGCGGAGGCAGTCGAGCGGGGTGACGCTGACGAGAGCTTTCTGATTTTGGCTCACGAAACGCAATAAAATCAACATCTTCATACGCCCTCCGGGGCCATCCGATCTCCATACTGGACGGGGATGACGTTTGACACAGCGCGGCGGAAGGAAGCAGGATGGCTGATAGAGTCGACATCGCATAATGATGTCACTATATAGCGGCGGCTTCGACCGTGTAGCTGTGGCTGTGTACCACGAAGCAGCAGAAAATGTGTTACGCGTTGTGATCCCTATTGTGATACAAATCGGCCGTCGACAGCAGGAAAAGATCGTAAGAACAACAGCATAGAGCCGAAGCCGATCCCGGCCAACGTACCACTCTATCAAACAATCAGAACGTGCTCATTGAACCCTTCCCTTCATTCGGCTCTTCGGACCTCCGACAAGATCAACTTGCCGGGCGAAGCCGACTCGGTTCGAATGGCAGCATGCATCCTTTACCGGGTGCGGACGTTTACGGTTACCAACCGGCATAGCCGCCAGGGAAAAGCAGTATGAGTGAACATGCGATCGAGTTCTTGCGCGGATGGATCGGCGAAAAGGTCCACTGCCAGCACTCGCCGGTAAAGATCGAGAAGCAGGCCGAGACCCTCGCCAAGGAGTGCGCGGCCAAGGCCGCTGAGGTCGGCATTCCGCTGGAAGATATCCAGGAAGAAGTCGGCGACATCCAGGAACTGATCGCATCGCGGCTCGAAGAGGCGGCCGAGGCCGACCAGAGCAACGCGGCCAAGCCGTGACGCAACAGGCCTGGCGCCGCCAGGCCTTGTCCTCTATCCAAATCGATCTTTCAGCCAGGCCTTCGGCAGCGCCGGCACGAAATTGCCGTCGCGTCCGCTCATATCCTCATTGGCGACCATTGCATTGAGAATCGCCTCCTCTACGCCTTGCGCCACCGCATCGAAGAACGGATCGATATCGACGTCCGGGATGTAAGCGACGTTTGCGGTTCGTCCCGATGGTGCAAGTGCTGCTTGCGGATTGGCGGTGGTGAAGGCCAGAAAAATGTCGCCCGAACTGTGGTAGCCGAAGCCGCCTGTCATGGCGATGCCGAGCGGCACGCGCTTTGCCAGCCGCTTCATCTGGTGCGGCAGAAATGGCGCATCGGTGGCGACGATGGCGATGATCGAGCCCTTTTCGGCACGCGGCGTGCCTTCGCGCATCGCCGGCTCTACCAGATCAGGCCCGACGCGGGCGCCGCGCAGTGTGAAATTGCGCCGCTTGCCGAAATTCGCCTGCACGAATACGCCGACCGTATGCCTGATGCCCTGCCACTCGACGATGCGCGATGCCGTGCCCGAGCCGGCCTTGAAGCCAAAGGCAATCATGGCGGTGCCGCCGCCGACACTGCCTTCCTCGATCGCTCCACCGGCGGCACCGTCGAGCGCGGCTTCGACATCTTCGAAGCCGACGTGATGACCGTTGATGTCGTTGAGGAAACCATCATAGGTCTCCGCCGCAACCGGCAGGCCCCAGCCGCTGTCGAGCGCCGGCGGCAGCACGCGTTGCATCCAACGCAGCGTGCCGTCGCGGGTAACGCCGCAGGAATGCGTGTTGGTGATCGTGACCGGCAGGTTGAAGGCGCCGACTTCCTCGATAATGTGCGACCCCGTCAACTCGCCATTGCCGTTCTGGCTGAAGACACCGGCAAACACCGGCGTGGCGAGCTCAGCCAACGGCCGCGGCAGGATGGCGGTGACGCCGGTGCGCACCGGCCCCGTGCCAACCTCGAGCAGACCCTCGCCGGAAATCAGCGTCGCATAGCCGACCGATACGCCGGGCACATCGGTGATGGCGTTGAAGCCGCCCGGCGTGCCCTCGAAGGCAATGCCGAAAGCACGGGCGCGCGGCTTGCCCGCCGGCGTTTGAAGATGCGGGTCATGTCCGGTCATGCGGTCCTCTAAAAAAGCGAGCCCTGATTGCCCGGTTCTTTCGGTTTGCTGGCCGCCGGCTTTGCGGCGGGTTTGCTGGCGGGCGGCGTGGCCGCTGGTTTGGCAACGGCCTGCACCCGCTCGGCGTCGCCGGTCGCGACCGCATTTACGATGCCGTCGGCGAACTCCAGCTGCAGGCCAGCGCCCGGCGTCACATCAACTGCCAGTTTGATCACCGCGCCGTCGGCATCCTTGACCAGCGCGAAGCCGCGGGCCAGCACAGCCTTGTGCGACAGCGTTGCCATCAGCCTCTCGGATTGGACAATGCGGCCGCGCAGTCGCTCCAGCCTGAGCAGTACCGCTTGCGTGCCGCGTCTCGTCAAAGCTGTCAGCAGATCCCTCTGCACGGTTTGCCGCCGTGCCGTTGGCTCGATCGTAATGCGGCCTTGCAGCAAAGCCAGTTGCTGCCTGTGCCGTTGCAGGGATGCTTTTGCGCATTTTGGCAGTTGATCCGCTGCGCGATTGAGTTCCGCGCGCCGGGCTCTCGCCAATGCGCGCAGCGCCCCCTGGGCGCGCAAAAGGTTGCGGTCGTTGGTTCGTCGCGCCTCGGCAATCCGCCGCGACAGCGTTGCCGGAGTGAGCTTCACGGCGAAGAACCGAGCTCGCTTTCTTTCGGTGGAGACCATCAGCCCCCGGCTAAGCCGGCTGGCCGCCTCGTCCAGCCGCCGTCGCGGCAGCGCCAGCAACTGGTCGGGTGAGGGCAGTGCCCGGGCCGCCGCACGCGAGGCCTGCCGCTTGCGTTCGAAATTGCGCAAGGTGGCTGCTTTGAGACGTGCGCCAAGACTGGCTAGTGTCGCTTCGAGGTCCGCTTTCACCGGCACCGCGATCTCCGCCGCACCTGTCGGCGTCGGTGCGCGCATGTCGGCGACCAGGTCGATCAAGGTCCAGTCGGTCTCGTGCCCGACGGCCGAAATCACCGGAATGCGCGAGGCGGCGACGGCGCGCGCCAGCCCTTCATCGTTGAACCCCCAGAGGTCCTCGAGGCTGCCGCCGCCGCGCGCCACGATCAGAAGGTCGGGCTGGGCAATCGCGCCATCCCAGGGCAGCGCGTTGAAGCCGTTGACGGCGGCCGTCACTTCCGCCCCCGCCGTCTCGCCCTGGACTCTTACCGGCCAGACCAGCACATGCAGAGGAAAGCGGTCCTTGATGCGATGGATGATGTCACGGATCACCGATCCGGTCGGCGAGGTGACGACGCCGATGGTGCGCGGCATGAACGGCAGCCGCCGCTTGCGGCCGGCATCGAAAAGTCCTTCGGCCTGCAGTCGCCGCTTGCGCTCTTCCAAAAGCGCCATCAGCGCCCCGGCGCCGGCGGGTTCTAGATTGTCGATGACGATCTGGTAGTTGGATTTGCCGGGATAGGTGGTGAGTTTGCCGGTGGCGATCACCTCCATCCCCTCTTCGGGACGGAATTTCAGCCGGCTCATCGTGCCTTTCCAGACCACGGCATCGAGCCGCGCGCGGTCGTCCTTCAGGGTGAAATAGGCATGGCCGGAAGAGTGCGGCCCGCGATAGCCGGAAATTTCGCCGCGCACCCGCACATGGCCGAAGACATCCTCGACCGTGCGCTTCAGCGCGCCGGAAATCTCGCTCACCGTGTATTCGGTGGCATTGGTTCGTGATTCGGATTCTGCGTCGCTCATCGGCCGATTGAGCGGCTGTTGTCGCTCCGCGTCAAGATTCCATAACTTGATCTTAAGCCTGGCCTGATTGACTCTGGGCCAAGGAGGACGCATGAGCGCCCGCAAACAACGCAGCCCGTTGACGTTCCAGGTCACCCTGACGGTGCTGACGCTTGCCGTTTTTGCACTGGCCATCGTTGTCGGCTTCGGCCTTTACGCCACCATGCAGGCCGACCGGGTCTCGCTCGAGCGGGAGAAGGTTTTCCTTGCCAACGGCCTGCAGGACCAGATCGCCGCGGTAAAGCGCGAGCAGGAAAGCGTCGCCGTCTGGGATGATTCCGTTATAAACGCCAAGGCCGGCAACCAGACCTGGATGGCCGAGAATTTCAGCGTCTGGATGTACTCGTATTACGGCCACAACCGGGTCTATGTGCTGGACAACGCCAACCGGCCGGTCCACGCCATGCGCGAAGGCAAGGTCGTGTCGCCTGCCGTCTTTGGCGAGGACGAACCCGCTTTGCGGCCGACCATCGCCAGGTTGCGCCAGATGATGAGCAAGGACGCAAGCCAGGCCGGCGCAAAATTCGTTGCCGACGATCTGGTCTCGCTTGGCGGTCAGCCTGCCATACTCAGCGTCATGCCTCTGGTGCCGAGTTCGGATCGCGTCACCCAGGCATCCGGCAGCGAATATCTGCATGTCTCCATAGAGTTCATCAACGACGCGGTGATCGGCAAGATCGCGCAGAAATATCTGCTGGCGGGGGCGCATCTCCTGCCGATGGCTCAGCCGCTTGGCTCGGCTGCCATTCCGCTTATCGACAAACAGGGTGTCATCCTCGGCTATATTGCCTGGGACCAGGAACGGCCCGGCCTGACGCTGGTGGGCAAGGCCAGCCCGGCCCTGGCTCTGGCCGCGCTGGTTGCGGCGAGCGTGCTCGCCTTTCTGCTCCGGCGTCTGCGCCGTGCGTCATCGGCGCTGCAGACCAGCCAGGCCCAGGCGCAATATCTCGCCTTTCACGACACGCTCACCGGCCTGCCCAACCGGGCACTGTTCGAGGACAGGCTGCGGCGTGCCTTGCTTACCTCCGGCAATGAAAGCAAGGTCGCGCTGCTTTATCTCGATCTAGATCGCTTCAAGCATGTCAACGACACGCTTGGTCACCCGGCAGGCGACGAACTCGTGCGCCAGACGGCGGCCAGGCTTCAGCATACGGTTCGCGACGTCGACACGGTGGCAAGACTGGGTGGCGACGAATTCGCGGTGATCCTGATCGATGTCCGCGACGTAAGGAACGCCGAGGATATTTCCGAGAGGGTGCTGCAGAAACTGCAGGAGCCGTTCAAGCTGATGGACGATCAGGTCTTTATCAGCGCCAGCATCGGCATAGCCTTGTCGACAGGCCCTGATGCCGACGCAGACGATCTGCTGCGCAAGGCCGACATCGCGCTCTACGAAGCCAAGAAGAACGGCCGTGGCCGCTACCAGGTCTTCGCCGGCGACATGGACGACCTTTTGCTGCGCAAGCGCAAGGTCGAGAGCGAGCTGCGCAGCGCGCTGAATGGCGGCACCGGTATCAAGCTCGCCTACCAGCCGGTCTTTGCCAGCGACGGCAAGACCATTGTCGGCGCCGAGGCGCTGATCCGCTGGGCGCATGAGGTCCATGGCGCACTGCCGGCGGCGCAGTTCATCGCCATCGCCGAGGAACGCGGCATGATCGGGCAGCTCGGCGCATGGGCCCTGCTGGAAGCCTGCCGCTTCGCCGTGAAGACCAAACTGCCGTGGCTCGCCGTCAATGTCTCGCCGCTGCAATTGCGCGACGCCGGCTTTGCCGAAGAGGTTGCCTCGATCCTCGCCGAAACCGGACTGGCGCCGAAGCGCCTGCAGCTCGAAATCACCGAAAACGTTCTCCTGGAAAACAACGACACCACCAGAGCGGCTCTGGCAGCCTTGCGCCAGTCGGGCGTCGGCATTGTGCTCGACGATTTCGGCACCGGCTATTCGTCGCTGAGCTATCTGCGCCGCCATGCCATCGACAAGCTCAAGATCGACCGCTCCTTCGTGCGGCTTCTCGACGGCGACGGCAATTCGGGCGCCATCGTCAAGGCGCTGATCGATCTCGCCGGCGCGCTCAAGGTCGAGGTCACCGCCGAGGGCGTAGAGACCGAGGTGCAAAAGGCGCTGCTGGTCGCCATGGGCTGCCAGCAGCTGCAGGGCTACCTCTTGTCGCCGCCGCTGGAGCCGGCGCAATTGGTGGCGCTGCCCGGCCTGTCGTCGGCCAACGCAACGACGGAGGCGGCAGCGTCGGCCTGATCGTTCCTACCAGCCAGGCAGGATCTGGTTCGGCTTGCTCCGCTTCATCTTGGCGAAGGCGAGCGAGGCGAAATCGAAGCTTCCCGTTTCTTCGCCGAGCGGCACGGAAATATTGTCGAGGCTTTCCGAGATGTGTCGGGCCAGAGCGTCGACGATTTCGGGACGCGGGGTCTGGCCGCGCATGATGCCGATGCGGCAGTCGGGCAGGGCGCCAAAACCGTCGGCTTCGCCCAGCACTCGCATGCCGGGCCGCAGCGCGCATTCCGGCAGCACCGAGATCGCCAGCCCCGACAGCACCGCGGCGGTGATGACGGTGGCCGAGAAGCTGGTGAACAGGATTCGATAGTCGCGGTTTTGCCGGTCGAGCACATCGACGGCGGCGCGCCGCCAGATGCAGTTCGGCCGGCCGAAGGCCATCGGCAGCACTTCCTGTTCGTGCGTGGCATGGTTGGCCGAGGTCACCCATAGCAGCGGCTCGCGCCGCACCACTTCCGACTGGCCGCGCGTATCGTTGTGCGTCACCAGCGCAAGATCGAGATTGCCGCGCTTGATATGCTCGACCAAGCCTGGCGTAGGCTCGCAGATGACGGTCAGTTCGACGCGCGGGTTTGACCGTGTGAAGCGTGCCATGATTTCGGGCAGGAACCGGTCGGCATAGTCGTCGGGGGTGCCGATGCGGATGGTGCCTTCGAGCCGCTGGTCATCGAAGGCGGCCAGCGTTTCGCGGTTGAGATAGAGCAGGCGGCGCGCGTAGGAGAGCAGCTTGTCGCCTTCCTCGGTCAGCCTGTTGGTGCGGCCGTCCTTTTCGAACAGCGGCTTGCCGATCCGCTCTTCCAGCCGGCGCATCTGCATCGACACCGCCGATTGCGTGCGCAGCACTTCCTCGGCCGCGCGGGTAAAGCTGCCGGTATCGGCAATCGAGATGAAGGTCTGCAACTGGTCGAGATCGAGTGGCGCTTTCATCGGTCCAATCCATCAGTAGCGTTGATGCTAAAGATTAGAAACATTCGTTGGATTAATCAATCGGTGCGTGGCAAATTCACATTGTCCACATGAAGGCATGTGAATCGAGACCGGAACGGCCGCTGTCCCCAGCGCCGATCGCCTGGTCTTGTCCAGTTCGAGTCTGAAGGAGACCGACATGACCACGTTTGATTTCGCCACCGAGACCTCGCGCATCACCTCGCGTCCGGCCGTTGCGACGCGCGTGGCCAACACCCTTCTCAATGCCTACCAGGCCTGGAAAAATCGCCGGGCCTTCTATCGCCTCGGCGAGATGTCGGACGCCGAACTCGCCGATATCGGCCTGACGCGCGCGGACCTCCATGTCGCCATCGATGTGCCGTTCGGCGCCGATCCGACCGTGAAGCTGCGTGCGATTGCGAGCGATCGTGCCGATACGATCGAAGATCTCGCCCGCCAGATAGCGTGATATCGGGCGCATTGTTTCGGTTGCCGTGAACCTTTCTCAGGCTCGCCGCGACCAACGAGTATAGCAGGCTCCCCACTCCCTGCCGGTTCCCCGCCGGCCAGCCTGCACACTGGCCCGGTCCTCCTCCAGGACCGGGCTTTTCTTTTAAAGCTCCGTCGTCATCGTGCGGTCTGCGCCGCTCGCTTCGTTCCTTGCTCCGAAGCCGCGAAGGTTAGCGCCAACTACCGCCAACTACCGCCGGTCCATGTCCCGCTTGAACTGGTCGAAGATCGTTTCCACGCCCTTCTGATAGTCGTCGCGCTGCTGGGCGCCAGTCTCGAACATCTTGCCGAAAATATCGTCGAACGGATTGCGTGGCCTGCCGCTCGGATTGGCCTGCGGTTGCGGCGCCTGGCGCTCCTGCGGTGCCTGTCGCGGCTGGGGTGCTTGCGGCTGCTGCGGCGCCGAATGCCCACCGGGCAGGCCGAAGCCGCCACCACCGCCTTGCCGCATCATCTCTTCAAAAATCTTGCCCAGCGGGTTGTCGCCGTAAGGGCTCTGTGTCTGTTGCGGCTGTGTTGGCTGCTGCGGCCGGCCCTGCGGTTGCTGTGCCGCGCCACCGCCGAACATATCCTGCAGCACCTTGCCCAGCGGATTGTCGCCATAGGGGTTGGGCGCCTGTTGCGGCTGGCTTTGCGGCTGTTGGGCGCCGCCGCCGAACATGTCCTGCAGCACTTTGCCCAGCGGGTTCTCACCGTAAGGATTGGGTGCTGGCTGCGGCGCAGGCTGTGCCCCGCCGCCCGCCTGCCGCATCATCTGTTCGATGATCTCGCCGAGCGGATTGCTGCCGCCGCCGAAGCCACCGGCGGCCTGCATCTGACCCCCGGTCAACTGGTTTGTCGTCTGCTTGAACAATCCGCCCATCACCATCGAAGCGATGGCCGGCAGCATCTGCTGCAGGATCTGCTGGCTGACGCCGGTCGCCTGCGCGGCCTGGCTGGCCACCGCGCGCGACAGCTCCTTCGAGCCGAACAGATGACCCAGAATGCCATTGCCCTCATTGACGCCTTGCGGTGAGAAAGCCCTGGTCGCGTCCTCGAAGTATTTGGCGTGCTGGCCGCTCGCCATCGCCGTCATGAAGGCGCCGAGCCCATAGGGATCGGCGGTGTTGCGTTGCAGCCCTTGCGAGAAGGCCGGCAGCAGAGCGGCGACAGCCGCCTGCGTCTGCTGCATGGAAAGCCCGTACTGCTGGGCAAGCGCCTGCATGCCGTTGCCGTTCTGCGCCTGCGCCAATATGTCGAACAAAGTAGGCATCGGTTTCTCCTCCCGGAAATCCTCGAGGGAGAACCTAGTTCGTTTCGATGTTCGATTGAAGCGGCTTTTGCCGCTGCTCAAGGCGCCACGCTAATACGCATATTCCATGAACACCGGCTCGATCGAGCCGCCCCAGCGCGTGTGGTAGGCCGACAGCATTTCCTCGGCACTGGTGGTACCGCGCGCCACGACTTCGTCCAGCGTGTTGAGGAACGAGGTCTCGTCATAGCCGTCGCGGTTCTTCCTGCCGCGATTTTTCAGCCCAAGGCGCGAAATGGTCATTACATCGCGGCCGATCTCACGCAGCGTCGTGTTGCGGAACGGCGCGGAAATGCCTTGTTCCGGCACCGCATTGCGCATCGCCAGCGTTTCTTCATAGGTCCAGCTCGAAGTCAGCGCCTCGGCGGCGTCGAGCGCGGCCTCGTCATAGAGCAGCCCGACCCAGAAGGCCGGCAGCGCGCAGATGCGGCGCCACGGCCCGCCATCGGCGCCGCGCATTTCGAGGAAGCGCTTCAGCCTGACGTCAGGGAACAGGGTCGACAGATGGTTCGCCCAGTCGCCCATGGTGGGCAGTCCGTCCGGTACTTCATTGCGGGCAACGCCGGCCATGAACTGGCGGAAGGTGATGTGCGTCATGTCGTGATAGTGGCCGTCGCGGATGACGAAATACATCGGCACGTCGAGCGCCCATTCGACATAGTCGGCAAAGCCGAACTCGGGCGAGAAGCAGAATTCGAGCAGGCCCGAGCGCTGGTTGTCGGTGTCGCGCCAGATGTCGCCGCGCCAGCTCTGCAGTCCGTTCGGCCGGCTGTCGGTGAAGGGCGAGTTGGCAAACAGCGCCGTCGACAGTGGCTGCAGCTTCAGCGACACCTGCATCTTGCGGCGCATGTCGGCTTCGCTTTCGAAGTCGAGGTTCACCTGGATGGTGCAGGTGCGATACATCATGTCGAGACCCTTGGTGCCGACCTTGGGCATGTAGCGGGTCATGATTTCGTAGCGCGATTTCGGCATTTTCGGCGTCTCGGCCAGCGACCATTTCGGGCTGCCGCCCAGGCCGAGAAAGCGGATGCCCATCGGCTCGGCGATCTCGCGTACCTGCGCCAGATGCGCATTGCCCTCGCGACAGGTCTGGTGGATCGTTTCCAGCGGCGCGCCCGACAGCTCGAACTGGCCGCCCGGCTCGAGCGAGATCGCGCCCTGGCCGGTCGGCTCGACCAGGCCGATGATGCGGCCGTCATCGATGATCGGGTCCCAGCCGAGCTTTTGCTGCATGCCTTCGAGGATGGCGCGGATGCCGCGCTCGCCGCCATAAGGCACCGGCGCGTTGCCGTCGACATAGAAGGGGAACTTCTCGTGCTCGGTCCCGATGCGCCACTTGTCGCGCGGCTTGTTGCCTTCGGCCAGATGCTCGACCAGTTCGTCGATGTCTTCGATTGGCCGGAAATCGGTTGTGTCGCGCGCCATGGGGCCCCCTCTGCGGCTCTCGGAGCCCGCCGGCGCTAAATGGACGAAATGTCAGCAGCCGATCAAGCGAAAAATCCTGAGCCACAGGTCACAGGAATTGATCTTTACGCTTCTTACCAGTCTCCGACCGTCGCCTGCATCACCGCAAGCGCCGCTACAGCTGCTGTGTCAGCGCGCAGGATGCGCGGTCCGAGCGGGATGGCAGTGACGAAGGGGAGCGCCCGCAGCATCTTGCGTTCGTCGTCGGAAAAGCCGCCTTCCGGTCCGACCAGCAGCGCCAGCTTCTTCTCCGGCACCGCCTGCAATGCCGGCAGCGGGTTGTTGGTCGAGGCGTCCTCGTCGCAGAAGATCAGTCGCCGCTCCTTGTCCCAGCCGGAGAGCAGACGCTCGAATTTCTCGGCTTCTCGCACTTCCGGCACCGCCAGTATGCCGCATTGCTCGGCCGCCTCGACGACATTGGCGCGCAGCCGGTCGATGGAGGGTTTTGCCAATTGCGTGTGCTGGGTGATCACCGGCTGCAGGATGCCGGCGCCCATCTCCACCGCCTTCTGCACGAGATAGTCGAGCCGCCCCTGCTTCAGCGGCGCGAAGCAATAAACTAGATCGGGCAAAGGCGGTTGCGGCCGCTGTTGGCTGAGCACTCTCAGCCGCACCGCCTTCTTCGACTTCGAAGCGATCGCCGCCGACCACTCGCCGTCGCGGCCGTTGAAGACCAGAATCTCGGCGCCTTCGCCGAGCCGCAGCACATGCATGAGGTAATGGCTCTGCTGCTGGCCGGCATCGAATTCGATGCCTGCCGCGAGGTCGTCCGGCACGAACAGCCGCTGCATCTTGTAATTGGCGCGCATCGCCGAGGAATGGGCGAGGCGGTGCCTGGCGTCAAGTCTCGGCGGAACGATGCCACACCGGTTCAAAACCGTGCCGCAGCACCGAAACGGTCGTGGCCGGTGTGAGCAGGCGCAGCGACCGGCCGGCAAGGCTGTCGAAGGCCGCCGCATCGCCATAGCCTGCGAACGACCAGGGCAGCGCGTTGCCGCCGCGCAGCGCATAGGCCGAGCCGCCATCCGCGATCATCGCTCCGTCCGGCAATTCGGCAAGCTCTCCCATGGTGACATCAGGTGGCTTGCCGCCGGAAGCCAGCCGCTCCTTGTGCAGCCGCTTGTCCACCATTGGCGCGCGCGGTTCGTTTACACCGAAGACTTTGCCGAAACGCCCGACAAAATCCGTGGCTCGCTCACGCCGGCAATAGAAACAGGGACGGTGCCCGGCGGCCAGCGCCGTCACCTCGTCGAGGAAGAACAACTCGGTCCAGCCGGCCCTGCCGCCCGGCCGATTCCTGCCCATCGGCTCGCGCCGCACATTGCGGAATTGGCGGACGCAGATGATCCAGGCCGGCAAGGCCCAACGCTTTTTCAGCAGCGTCTTGGTCTCAGGATCGTGGATGATGCCGCGATTGCCGGTGAACAGGCCGCGCTCGGATATGGCATGGATGGCGCCGAACGGATCGACCCGGTTCTGCAGTGGCATAGCTCTCTCCCGAATACGCATCTTGGCTGCAATGCTGGCGACATGATATCGCTCGTCGCGTCATTTCATGTCAGCAGGGTTTTGCGATGCGGGTGCTGGTGGTCCAGAACTACGACAACACCGGCCTTGGCCAGGTTGGTGCCGCGCTCGCCGAAGCCGGCGCCGATCTCGACCTGCGCCGGCCCTACAAGGGCGATGCGCTGCCGGACGACGCGACCGGACACGATGCCATGGTGATGCTGGGCGGCGGCCAGAATGCGCTGGCCGACGATGACTACCCGTATTTCCCGGTGCTGCTCGAACTGACCCGCGATTTCGCCGCCAAGGATCGCTCGGTTCTCGGTATCTGCCTGGGCAGCCAGTTGGTTGCCCGCTCTTTCGGCGGTGAGAACCAGATCGGCGGCGCCTCGGAATTCGGCTGGCACAAGGTATCGCTGACGCCGGACGCCAGAACCGATCCGGTGCTTGGCGCACTTCCCCAGGATTTCCCCATCTTCGAATGGCACGACGACACTTTCGCGCTGCCGTCAAATGCGGTGCGGCTTGCCGGCAGCGAAATTGCCGAGAACCAGGCGTTCCGTATCGGCCGCGCCGTCTACGGCTTCCAGTTCCATTTCGAGGCCGACCAGCCGATGGTGAGGGACTGGAGCACATCCTTCGCGCCGCTGATTGCCGATCGCCATCCCGACTGGCAGGATCGCCTCGACAGCGAAATGGCACGCAACGGCCCCGAGGCCGACGCCGCGGGCTTGGCCATTGCCCGCGCCTGGGTGGCGACGATCTGAGACTGGCCGCGCGCAGTCAGCAATTCCAGGAAAAGTGTGAAGCGGTTTTCCGTCCGGAATTGCGTCAGATAAAAAGATAGAGCGGTTCGCCGTAGCGGCGAACCGCTCTATCCGTTGCATAATTGGCACGCGGCGGGGAATCTGCCGGGGACAACTTCTTTCGTCCTTGGTTTGTGGCCGAACGCTATCCTACAAGGCGCGCGCTATGCAACGGCAATGCAACCGCGATGAACCTTCTGTGTGATCCGCGCGACACACCGCCGATACAGAATCGACCTACAAACGCGAAATCGTCGAAACTTTGAGACGAATTCTCGGTTTCAACCCATTGGTAACCGCCTCGTGCCCAGATGCAGGAAGCTCAACTAGAGATGACGTCCGTGAAAGCAGCGCTTCTGTCCTTTGTCATGCTGTCTGCCATCGTTTTGTGCGGTCTCGGCATTTATTCCGCCGATGCAGCCAACAACCATCAGGCCGTCGACGGCTACGGCGTCACCGCCGCGCTTCGCTAAAACGCTTTTCCCTGCACAGTCAGGATACGCTTGTCCGCGCCGTCCACGGCGAGCGCGCTGAGCATGCCTGACTGCCAGGCGAGTGTGTCGACATTGACGCGGTTCGGCATCACCTCCGCCTGCGGCACCGGTGTGTGGCCGTGCACGATCACCTTCGGGTAAAGCCCTGGATGGTTGTGGAAGACGTCGCGGATCCAGACCAGATCCTGCGGGCTCTGGCTCGCCAGCGGCACGTCAGGCCTGACGCCGGCATGGCATAAGAAGAAATCACCTGATATCAGTGACAATTGCAGCGACCGCAGGAAGTCGACATGGGCTTGCGGTACAGCATTGACCAGTGCCTGGTGTCCCCGCCGTAACGCCTCGGCCTTGCCGAACCAGCTTGCGTGTCCCGCTAAGTCGACACCATAGGATTGTGCCGTCTGCACGCCGCCATAACGGATGAACAGCCCTTCCGGGTCAGGCTCGTCGAGAAAGTCGAGGAAGCCGATATCGTGGTTGCCGGCGAGCATCAGATGCCGCGGATCGCGTTTCTGTGCCTCGATCAGGAAGTCTATGACGCCCTTGGACTCTGGTCCGCGGTCGACATAGTCGCCGAGGTGGATGACGCGCCAATCGCTGGTCGGCTTGTATTCGAGTTCGCTCTCGATGCGGCGATGCATGGCGGCGAGCAGATCGAGCCGGCCATGCACGTCGCCGATCGCATAGAGGCGCATGCCATCGGGTGCGCGCGCGTCGAGGTAGTGGATGCCGGTCTCGGTCAAGGCGGCTTCGTCTCCGTGATCCAGCGAGGCTAGGGTCTAATCGGTGAACAAGACCCTAGCGCCGCAACTGGTCCTTGCCCATGTCGGTCACCAGCCGCTTGCCGCACAGTGCCAGCGTGATGTCCATCTCCTTGCGGATGATGTCCAGCGCCAGGGTCACGCCTTGCTTGCCCATGGCGCCCAATCCGTACAGGAACGGGCGGCCGATATAGGTGCCCTTGGCGCCGAGGCAAAGCGCCTTCAGCACGTCCTGGCCCGAGCGGATGCCGCCGTCCATATGCACCTCGATCCTGTCGCCGACGGCATCGGCGATCTCTTCCAGCGCCATGATTGACGACGATGCGCCGTCGAGCTGGCGCCCGCCATGGTTGGAAACGATGATGGCGTCGGCGCCGGTCTCGACCGCCATCAGCGCGTCCTCCTTGTCGAGAATGCCTTTCAGGATCAGCTTGCCGCCCCAACGTTCCTTGATCCAGGCGACATCCTTCCACGACAGATGCGGGTCGAACTGCTCCGTCGTCCACGATGCCAGCGAAGCGACGTCGCCGACGCCCTTGGCATGGCCGACAATGTTGCGGAAGGTGCGGCGCTTGGTGCCGGCAATGCCCATCAGCCAGCGTGGCCGCATGGCGATGTTGGCAATGTTGGCCAGCGTCATCTTGGGCGGCGCCGACAGCCCGTTGCGGACATCCTTGTGGCGCTGCCCCAAGATCTGCAGGTCGAGCGTCAACACCAGCGCCGAGCATTTTGCAGCCTTCGCCCTGTCGATCAGGTCGAGCACGAAATCCTTGTCGCGAAGCACGTAGAGCTGGAACCAGAACGGCTTCTTGGTCACCGACGCGACATCCTCGATCGAGCAGATGCTCATCGTCGACAGCGTGAACGGCACGCCGAATTCCTCTGCCGCCTGCGCGGCCAGCATCTCGCCATCGGCATGCTGCATGCCGGTCATTCCAGTTGGGGCAAGCGCCACCGGCATCGCCACTTTCTCGCCGATCATGGTCGATTCCAGCGAGCGGTTGCTCATGTCGACCAGTACGCGCTGACGGAATTTTATCTTCTGGAAGTCCTCTTCGTTGGCGCGGTAGGTGCTTTCGGTCCAGGCGCCGGAATCGGCATAGTCGAAGAACATCTTCGGCACCCGCCGGCGCGCCAGGTCCTTGAGATCGGCAATGGTGAGGATGTCGCTCATGGTGGTTCCTCGTTAGCCAGTCGTGTTGAAGCCGTCGTCGGCGTCGGAGCGCTGCTTAAGCCTGAGCCGCGACACGCGCTGCCAGTCGCCGCTGCGTTCGGCCTCGAGCATCGAGCGCTCGACATAGGAGATATGGTCCATCGCCGCTTGGCGGGCAGCTGAGGGATCGCCGGCCTTCACGGCTTTGTAGATCGCGCCGTGCTGGGCCAGCAGCGCCTCGCGCGCTCCGGGCACGCTGAACACCAGAAGCCGGTTCTGGAACACGCCTTCAGACAGCAGCCGGTAGCAGGAGCGCAGCGTGTGCAAGAGGATGATGTTGTGCGCGCATTCGCACACAGCATGGTGGAACTCGACGTCGATTTCCGCCTCGTCGTCGAAATCGCCGGTGCGGTGCGCCTCGTCCATGCGCGCCACGATGCGGTCGAGCAGCGCAATGTCGTCCGCTGTCGCGCGCCGCGCCGCATATTCGGCCGCAACACCTTCGATCTCGCGGCGGTATTCCAGATAGTCGGTCACCGCCTTGCGGTGCATCGAGATGAGGTCGGTCACCGGCTTGGTGAACAACTGGCCGATGACGTCGGCGACATGGGTGCCGCCGCCGGCCTTGGTGATCAGCAGCCCGCGCCCTTCCAGCGCCTTCAGCGCATCGCGCAGGATCGGCCGCGACACGTCGAACTGGCGCGCCAGCTCGCGCTCGCCCGGCAGCCGGTCGCCGGTGCGCAGCACGCCTTCAAGGATCAGGCTTTCGATCTGCTGCACCACCTCGTCGGCGGTGCGCGAATGCTCGATCCTGGAGAAAATATCGCTCAACGGGGGCCTGGGAAATTGAACCGGCGTCGCGCAAGATAAAGCCAGCGTCGCCAACTGGTCAAATTATTTATCCAATTTGCCCAATCGGGTCGGTCTGCGCGTCGCGCCGGCAGGACCTACGATGCTAGACTTTGGTGTTTACGCGCCTCATGGATTGCCTTTAGAGGACGCCATCACACGAAGGGTCGAGAACAGGGGGACCACCGTGTCGGACGAGACGTCCAACCTCGAATTCCAGCCGCGCGCCCAGGGCAGCGTGATGGGCTTTCCCGCGCATGAGGGACGGCCCGGCGCGATCGGCGAGGTCCATGCCCGGCCGCATCCGCTGATCGAGAAGCCGCGCGTGCTTGTGCAACTCGCCTTCATGACCGAGGGCGGCTCCGGCGTCGACATGGCCGTGCTCTCCGAACTGTCGCGGCGCCTCGGCATCGCGGCGCCCGACCGTCATGCCCGCCACCACGCCATGAAGTGGGGCAAGGGCACGCTGCGCTGGGAGCGGCATACGGAATTCTCGACCTATCTTTGGGAAGGGCCGCTTGCCGAAAGCGGCAGGGCGCAGGAGGATTCTCCTTTCGGCAACGGGTTCTCGCCGCCGGGAACGGTGATCTCAGGCATAAGGCTGGAGATCCGCAAATGGACGCCGGCAAGCGAGAAGCTGATTGCGGCCTTCGACCCGACGAGCCTCTGCTATTC
Organism: Mesorhizobium sp. C277A; assembly: GCF_040324395.1. Lineage (NCBI taxonomy): Bacteria > Pseudomonadati > Pseudomonadota > Alphaproteobacteria > Hyphomicrobiales > Phyllobacteriaceae > Mesorhizobium > Mesorhizobium sp. C277A. Next base: position 115,920 of record NZ_JAMYVW010000002.1, read on the forward strand.
GCTGGTCGAGCGCGGCAATGCGGCCATCGTCACCGATTTCCGCCAGGACGGCGACGGCCTGACCCGCATCCTGGTGCTTGATCGCGGCCTGACGCCGGCGCGGACCGGGGCGCTGTCGCAGCGGCTGATCGACGTCGAGACCTACCGCACGCTTGCCATGCTCGGCCTGCCGCTGGCGCTGACCCTGTCGAGCCGCGCCCGCCGCATCGAAGACCGGTTGGCGCAGACCACGCTGGAAATGAAGGTCACTGAAACCCGCGACAGCCAGACGCTGCTCGCCGACCTGACCGAGCTTGCCGCCGAGCTGGAAGCCGATGCCGCCTCCAGCCTCTATCGCTTCGGCGCCAGCCGCGCCTATGACGGCATCGTTGTCGAGCGGCTGGAGGCGCTGGACGAAGAAGCCGTGCCCGGCTACGACACTTGGGGCGGCTTCCTGCAGCGGCGGGTGGCGCCTGCCATGCGCACCTGCCGTTCGGTCGAGGAGCGCCAGGCCAACCTGTCGCGCAAACTAACCCGCGCCACGACGCTGCTGCGCACGTGGGTTGATGTCGAGGTCGAGAAGCAGAACCGCGATCTGCTGGCGTCGATGAACAACCGCGCCCGGCTGCAACTGCGGTTGCAGCAGACGGTCGAGGGCCTGTCGGTGGCAGCAGTGTCCTACTATGTCGTCGGTCTGATCTCCTACCTTGCCAAGGGCGCCTCGATCTTCGGCCATGCCATTGCGCCCGAAGTCGTCACCGCCGCCTCGGTGCCGGTCGCCATCGTGCTGGTCTGGTGGGGGGGGCGGCGAGTGAGGCGGATGCACTCCGAGCCGGCGAAACATCCGGGGGAGTAGGAGCGCACTTTACCCTCCCCCTTGTGGGGAGGGTCGATCCGCATAGCGGATCGGGGTGGGGGTGCTCGTAAAGAGCTTTCGTCGCGCGGACCCCCACCCCGCTCACTGCGTTCGCGACCCTCCCCACAAGGGGGAGGGTGAATAGCGGCAGATTGCCGCTGCGGAAGGCGGGCAGTACGCTCTTTGCCCGACGCGGTGTTTGCAACATCCGAATGTAATTGGTAAAAGATTTTTACCAGCCAAGCGGAGAACGCCGCCGATGTCCGGCCTTGTCATGCCCAAGCCAGACGACGCCACTATGCGAAGGCGGGCGGAGATCGTCGCCGACATGCGCATCATCGTGCCGGGCGAGGGCGTCGTCGACGCCACCAATGAGATGCGCGCCTTCGAAAGCGACGGCCTCACCGCCTACCGGCAATTGCCGCTGGTCGTGGTGCTGCCGGAAACGGTGGCGCAGGTGTCGCGGGTGCTGAAATACTGCAACGACCGCAACATCCGTGTCGTGCCGCGCGGCTCCGGAACCTCATTGTCGGGCGGCGCGTTGCCGCTCGAGGATGCCGTGCTGCTGGTCATGAGCCGCTTCAACCGCATCCTTGCCATCGACTATCCCGATCGCGTCGTCGTCGCTCAGCCCGGCGTCACCAATCTCGGCATCACCACCGCCGTCGAGCAGGAGGGCTTCTACTATGCGCCCGATCCATCCTCGCAGATCGCCTGCTCGATCGGCGGCAATGTCGCGGAAAATTCCGGCGGCGTGCACTGCCTGAAATACGGCCTGACCGCCAACAATGTGCTCGGCATCGAGATGGTGCTGATGAACGGCGAGGTGGTGCGGCTTGGCGGCAATCATCTGGACTCGGAAGGCTATGATCTCCTCGGCGTCATGACGGGGTCCGAAGGCCTGCTCGGCGTCGTCACCGAGGTCACCGTGCGCATCCTGAAAAAGCCGGAGACGGCCCGCGCTCTGCTGATCGGCTTTCCGACCAGCGAGCAGGGCGGCCAGTGCGTCGCCGACATCATCGGCGCCGGCATTATCCCCGGCGGCATGGAGATGATGGACCGGCCGGCAATCCATGCCGCGGAGGATTTCGTTAATGCTGGCTACCCCCTTGATGTCGAGGCGCTGCTGATCGTCGAACTCGACGGGCCGGGCGTCGAGGTCGATCACCTGATCGGTCTCGTCGAAGCGATCGCCTATAGGAACAGCTCCACCACCTGTCGCATCTCGCAATCCGAACAGGAGCGGCTGAGTTTCTGGGCTGGCCGCAAGGCGGCCTTCCCGGCGGTCGGCCGCATCTCGCCCGACTATTACTGCATGGATGGCACCATCCCGCGCAAGGAATTGCCGGGTGTGCTCGCCGGCATGCGCGAACTGTCGGAGAAATACGGCCTCGGCGTCGCCAACGTCTTCCACGCCGGCGACGGCAATCTGCATCCGCTGATCCTCTACGACGCCAACGTGCCGGGCGAACTCGACAAGGCGGAAAGTTTTGGCGCCGACATCTTGCGGCTCTGCGTCAAGGTCGGCGGCGTCTTGACCGGCGAGCACGGCGTCGGCGTCGAGAAGCGCGATTTGATGCCGGAGATGTTCAACCAGATCGACCTCGACCAACAAATGCGCGTCAAATGCGCCTTCGATCCCAACCATCTGCTTAACCCGGGAAAAGTGTTTCCACAACTGCGCCGCTGTGCGGAGCTTGGGCGCATGCACGTGCATCGGGGGCAGCTGGCATTTCCGGATATTCCGAGGTTTTGATGGGGGCGGAATGTCTCACGTCGGCGATCCTTCGCGCCCCCCTCTGTCCTGCCGGACATCTCACCCACAAGGGGGGAGATCACCAGTCATCTCTGCCTTCGCCAACCTTCGACGTTGCTAGAGAGGCGCGGTCGCCAAAGCTGCTAATCTCCCCCCAAGTGGGGGAGATGTCCGGCAGGACAGAGGGGGGCGCGAAGGAACTCGACCCATCTTCGCCATGACGACCTTCACCCCCACCACATCGGCCGAGATCCTCTCCACCGTCCAATGGGCGGCGGCGGAAGAGTCACCTTTGGAAATCATCGGCCACGGCTCCAAGCGCGGCATCGGCCGGCCACAGCAGAGCGAACACACGCTCGATCTTTCGAAGCTCACCGGCGTCACCCTCTACGAGCCGGCCGAGTTGGTACTGTCGGCCAAGGCCGGCACGCCGCTTTCCGAGATCGAAAACCTGCTCGCCGAAAGCGGCCAGCAACTCGCCTTCGAACCGATGGATTACGGTCCTTTACTCGGCGGCGAGCCCGGCAAGGGCACGATCGGCAGCGTGCTCGCCGCGAACCTGTCCGGCCCGCGCCGGCTGAAGGCGGGGGCTGCACGAGACCATATTCTGGGAATCAATGCGGTTGCCGGACGCGGCGAGGCCTTCAAGTCCGGCGGCCGCGTCGTCAAGAATGTCACCGGCTACGATCTGTCGAAGCTGATGGCCAACAGCTGGGGCACGCTGGCCGTGTTCACCGATGTCACCTTCAAGGTGCTGCCGGCGGCCGAGACCGAGGTGACGCTTGCCATGCGCGGCCTACTCGACGATGCCGCCTCTGCCGCCATGGCGCTGGCGCTCGGCTCCAGCGCCGAAGTGTCGAGCGCGGCCCATCTGCCCGAACGCATCGCCGCGCGCATTGCCGGGGGCAGTCTAGGCACTGACGCTGCAACGCTGCTGCGCGTCGAAGGGTTTGGCCCATCGGTCGCCTATCGCATTGAGGCGCTGAAGACCCTGCTGAAAAATGCCGGCCCGCTGCAGGAGATCGCAGGTGAGACATCGCATACCCTCTGGCGTGACATAAGGGACTGCACGCCATTCGCCGACCGTAGCGAAAAGCCGGTCTGGCGCGTCTCCATGGCGCCGTCTCAGGCCCATCAGATGGTGCTGACGCTGCGCATGCAGATCGGTGTCAGCGCCTTCTACGACTGGCAGGGCGGGCTGGTCTGGCTGCGCATGGAGGAGGGCGATCCCGAGGCCGCCCTGCTGCGCGGGCTGATCAGAAAGCATCGCGGCGGCCACGCGACGCTGGTGCGCGCCACCCCTTCGTATCGCGCCGCCGTTCCGGTGTTCGAGCCGCAGGCGCCGCATCTGGCCGCACTGTCGGCGCGGCTCAAGGCCGAGTTCGATCCCAAGTCCATCCTCAATCCCGGCCGCATGGCCCAAGGCTAAGATAATGCAAACCAACTTCTCCCTTGCCCAGCTTGCTGATCCGCATGTCGCGGAATCGGAGAAGATCCTGCGCAAATGCGTGCATTGCGGCTTCTGCACCGCCACTTGCCCGACCTATGTGACATTGGGCAACGAGCTGGATTCGCCACGCGGGCGGATCTATCTCATCAAGGACATGCTGGAGAACGGCCGCCCGGCCGACAAGGAGATCGTCACCCATATCGACCGCTGCCTGTCCTGCCTCGCCTGCATGACGACCTGCCCGTCGGGCGTCAATTACATGCACTTGGTCGACCATGCCCGCGCCCATATCGAGGAAACTTACAAGCGGCCGCTGCTCGACCGGCTCACCCGCGCCATGCTGGCCTTCGTGCTGCCCTATCCCGCGCGCTTTCGCGCCGCGCTGAAATTGGCGAGACTCGGCAAGCCATTCATTCGTCTGTTCGAAAAGGTGTCGGCCCTGAAGCCGCTCAGCGCGATGCTGAAGCTGGCACCGGCCTCGATCCCGACGGTCTCGCCAATGGCCTCTTCCGGCATTCATGCCGGGCAGGGGACGAAGAGAGGCCGCGTCGCCATCCTCACCGGCTGCGCCCAATCGGTACTCGACCCCGCCATCAACGAGACGACGATTGCATTGCTGACCAGGCTTGGCGTCGAGGTCGTGGTGCCGCAGGGCGAAGCCTGCTGTGGCGCGGTTGTCCATCATATGGGCCGCGAGGCAGCAGCCCTTGCCTCGGCCCGGCAGAATGTCGATGCGTGGACGCGTGCCATCGACCAGGGCGGGCTCGATGCCATCGTCATCACCGCGTCCGGCTGCGGCACAACGATCAAGGACTACGGCTTCATGCTGCGCCTCGATCCGGCCTATGCCGACAAGGCCGCGCGGGTCTCGGCGCTGGCCAGGGACATTACCGAATATCTCGCAAGCCTCGACCTGCCCGAGCCGGTGCGCAAACCCGGCACCGTCGTCGCCTATCACTCCGCCTGCTCGATGCAGCACGGTCAGAAGATCATCCGCCAGCCGAAGGAATTGCTGTCCAAGGCGGGCTTCGTCGTGCGCGAACCGCGCGAGGGGCATCTGTGCTGCGGCTCCGCCGGCACCTACAACATCCTGCAGCCGGAGATTTCCGCAAGGTTGCGTGACCGCAAGGTGAAGAACATCGAGGCGACCGACGCCGAAATCGTCGCCACCGGCAACATCGGCTGCATCACCCAGATCGCTTCCGCCGCGAAGCTGCCGGTGGTGCACACGATCAAGCTGCTCGACTGGGCCTATGGTGGTCCGAAGCCGGAGGGCGTCTCCGAAGGAAACCTGGTCGCCGCCGAGTAAGCAGCTATTCCGCTGCCAGCCGGTCCACCACGCCATACGTCGCCTGGTAGCGCGCGCGCTGGCGGCTGAGCGCGACCATTGTGTTGCGCAAGAGGATCGCCACAGTGATCGGGCCGACGCCGCCCGGCACCGGCGTGATCCAGGACGCGACTTCCTTCACGCTCTCGGTGTCGACGTCGCCGACGATGCGGCTCGTGCCGTCCGGGCCGATCTCGGAATTGATGCCGATGTCGATGACGGCCGCACCGGGCTTCACCATGTCGGCCTTGATCAGCCGCGGCTTGCCGACGGCGACGAACAGCGCATCGGCGCGGCGCGCATGTGCCGCCACCGAGCGCGTCATGTGATGGCACACCGTCACCGTTGCGCCTTCGCTCATCAGCAGGAAGGCAATCGGCTTGCCGACGATCTCGGAATGGCCGACGACGACGACTTCGAGCCCCTTGAGGTCGAGGCCGGTTTCCTTGAGCAGCTCGACCGAGGCCGCAGCCGTGCAAGGCGCGAGGTCGAGCTGGTTGTAGACGATATTGCCGATCGACGCCGGATGCATGCCCTCGACGTCCTTCAGTGGATGCACCGCCGCTTGCAGCGTCTTGATCGGGATATGCGCCGGCACCGGCCGCTGGATGATGATGCCGGTGACGCGCGGGTCGGCGTTCAGGCCGTGGATCGCCGCCTCGAGTTCGCCGGCGCTGATGTCGGCGGGGAACCGCCGCTCCTCGAAACCGATGCCGGCAAGCGCGGCCTTGGCGCGCTGGTTGCGCACATAGACATCGACGGCAGCGGTATCGCCGACGGTGATCGACACCAGCTTGGGCGGAAAACCTTCGGCGGTGGCGATGGCGGCATCCTCGCGCACGGATGCCATGATGCGCTGGGCGACCGGGCCGCCCCGGAGATAGCGGCTATCGTCTGGCGGAGACATGGCTGAACCTTTGCAGCGAGTTTGGCGCAGGGGAGTTTGGCCGTCCCTATAGCAGGGGAAATGCGGCAAGGCAGCGTGAAAGCGAACCGTCATCCCCCTGGCGCGACGTTCTGGCGCAGCCTGGCTCAGCTATAGCCGCAAAGAGAAAGGGCAGCGCGGTTTCCCGGGCTGCCCTTTCCTGACTGGCCGCATCCCCACACGGCCCGTCCCCCGTAAACTCTTCCCGATCCCTGAAGGTCTAGCCTTCTGAACCAGATGATTCGGTAGCCGACTATATCACGACCACGGTCGTTCCAACATTGACCCTGTCGTAAAGGTCAACCACGTCCTCGTTGCGCATGCGGATACAGCCGGAAGATACCGAGCCGCCGATGGTCCATGGCTGGTTGGTGCCGTGGATGCGGTATTCCGTCGTGCCGAGATAGAGCGCGCGGGCGCCGAGCGGATTCTCTTCGCCACCGGCCAGATAGGTCGGGAGGTAGCGGCCCCTGGCAGCCTCGCGCTTGATCATCTCCGCTGGCGGGCGCCAGTCCGGCCAGACGCGCTTGTTGGTGATCTTGTGCGTGCCAGACCATTCGAACCCAGGCTTGCCGGTGCCGACGCCATAGCGCCGCGCCTTGCCGTTCTTCTCGACCAGGAACAGGAAGTTCTGCGTCGTATCGATGACGATCGTGCCCGGCTTCTGCGGGCCGTCATAGGCGACTTCCTGCGGCAGATAGAGCGGATTGATCTGCGGCCGCATCACCACGCGCTTGGCCGGCGCCTGCACGGAAGCAGTGCGCACCCGATCGGGTCGCGCTGGCTGCGCATAGCGAAGGCGTGGCTGCTGCTGCACGAACTGGCGGCTCTGCCGCACGATGCCGGGCGCGCGGCCAAGCTGCAGCACCCAGGGCGCGGAAAGGTCGGGGCTCACCATCACCGGCGGCCTGTCGGCATAGCGGTCGTTGGCGGCAGACGAGGTGACGCCGGCGGCCAGAATGGCCACGGCGCCGAGCACGGAACGCAAAAAGATCTTCATCGGAACGCACCTTGATCGTCGAACGGACGGAGGCGGAACTTGCCCCCGGTTGCGCGATCCTTGGCGCGAAGCCACAACCGAAACATGAATCGGAATGCGTAAAATGCCGCTTTGTCAGTAAACCTTTTGGTGTGGTTACCGCCGGGTTCAGGAATCTGGTAAAGCCGCGGTAAATGCAGCGCGAAAGCGCGTTAACGGATGGATTGGCCATGGCGCAAGACAACACCGGACTGCTTACCGGCTCCGACGGGATCACGCGCTGCTTCTGGCACGGCAATCTGCCGGACTATCTGCACTACCACGACCATGAATGGGGCCGGCCGGTCGCCGACGACCGCAGGCTGTTCGAAAAGATCTGCCTCGAAGGCTTTCAGTCCGGCCTGTCCTGGCTGACCATTCTGCGCAAGCGCGAGAATTTCCGCGAGGCCTTCGCCGGTTTCGACTTCGACAAGGTCGCTGCCTTCACCGACGAGGATGTCGAGCGCCTGGTCGCCAATGCCGGCATCATCCGCCACCGCGGCAAGATCGTCTCGACCATCAACAACGCCAAACGGGCGTGCGAAATGGTCGACGAGTTCGGCTCGCTGGCCGCTTGGTTCTGGAAGTTCGAGCCGGGGCCGAAGGAGCGGCCGGCGGTGGTGGACATGGCGCATCTACGCGCCAACCCGACGACAGGGGTCTCGATCAGGATTTCGAAGGAGTTGAAAAAGCGCGGCTGGACCTTTGTCGGCCCGACGACGGTCTACGCCTTCATGCAGGCGATGGGTCTGGTCAACGACCATCTCGAAGGCTGCGTGTGCCGGGAGCAGGTGGAGAAGGAACGCAAGGCCTTTAAGAGGCCGAAGTAGGGCGCTGTCCCCCTACCTCCCCCTTGTGGAGAGGTCGCGCCGAAGGCGCGGGTGGGGGTATCTTGGCGCCGCACCCCCACCCCGACGCTACGCGTCGACCCTCCCCACAAGGGGGAGGGTAAGGAACTCACGTCCCGCTGGCGCCAGTCAGGAACAATCCCGCCACAATCGCCGCCAGTGCCGCAAAGGCCGGATAAATCACCAGCAATCCGGTCATCAGCGCCTCGCGCATGGTGGAACCCTTGCGCTCGTCGGCGGTGACCTCAAACGGACCGAGGCTCGCCGTCACCTGCGCACGGCTCTCGGCCGGCCGCAGCCGGACTTCATGCAGGCCGTCGTCTCTGATGTCGAACTTGTGTGCCGCAGTCATGGCCCCAACCCTTTGTTTCGGCGCGCTTATCGGCTCTGATTGTGTCGGCACGATGCCGCGCCGATGGCGGAATTGTTTCCTTTTGGTGCGTTTTGTTTCGGAGAAGAAGGAAAAAGCGCAAACCCTTGCCGCACAAAGCCGCTTCGGTTAGGACACGCCCACTCCAAACAAGTCATCGATTACTAAGCGAAAAGACCCATCCCATGGCCGACAAATCGGAAAAGACGAAAGCGCGGCTGCCGCGCGGCTTTGCCGACCGCAGCGCGGACGATATCCGCGCCGTTGAGAAGATGATGGCCACGATCCGTTCGGTCTATGAGCTCTACGGTTTCGAGCCGGCCGACCAGCCGCTGATCGAATACACCGATGCGCTGGGCAAGTTCCTGCCCGACCAGGACCGGCCTAATGAGGGCGTATTTTCTTTCCAGGACGATGATGAGCAGTGGCTGTCGCTGCGCTACGACCTGACCGCGCCGACGGCGCGCTACGTCGCCGAGAATTTTGAGAAGCTGCCGAAACCCTATCGCAGCTACCGCTCCGGCTGGGTGTTCCGCAACGAAAAGCCCGGCCCGGGCCGCTTCCGCCAGTTCATGCAGTTCGACGCCGACACGATCGGTACGCCGGGCGTCGCAGCCGACGCCGAGATGGCCATGATGATGGCCGACGTGATGGAAGCGCTTGGCATCAAGCGTGGCGACTACGTCATCCGGGTCAACAACCGCAAGGTGCTGGATGGCGTGCTGGAGGCGATCGGCCTTGGCGGTGACAACAATGCCGGCCGCCGGCTGACCGTGCTGCGCGCCATCGACAAGCTGGACAAGCTCGGGCCGGAAGGCGTGAAGCTTCTGCTTGGGCCGGGCCGATGGGATGGCGGCAAGGAAGGCGAGGGCGACTTCGCCAAGGGCGCTGGTTTGGACGACGGGCAAGCTGAAGCAGTTCTCCTCGCCACGGCAAGGAACGCACAGGTCGACCAGGTTTCCATAGTGGGCTCGAACCCGACTTACCAAGAAGGCGTCGGCGAGCTCGCGACGATTGAAGCCCTGGTCAGGGCGGCCGGATATGGCGAAGATCGCATCGCCATGGACCGCTCCATCGTGCGTGGCCTCGAATACTACACCGGCCCGGTTTTCGAGGCCGAGCTTCTGGCCGAAATCCCCAACGAAGACGGCCAGATCGTGCGCTTCGGTTCGGTCGGTGGTGGCGGCCGCTATGACGGGCTGGTCTCGCGCTTCCGTGGCGAGCCGGTGCCGGCGACCGGCTTTTCGATCGGCGTCTCCCGCCTGATGACGGCGCTGAAGAACCTCGGCAAGCTGGACACCACCGATGTCATCGCGCCGGTCGTCGTGCTGGTGATGGACAAGGATACGGAAAGCCTAGGTCGCTACCAGAAGATGGTGGCCGATCTGCGCGCGGCCGGCATCCGCTCCGAAATGTATCTCGGCGGCGCCGGCATGAAGGCGCAGCTGAAATATGCCGACCGCCGCGGCAGCCCGGTCGCCATCATCCAGGGCGGCGACGAGCGCGCCAAGGGCGAGTTGCAGATCAAGGATCTGGTCGAGGGCGCCCGCATGTCGGCCGAGATCACCGACAACGCCGAATGGCGCGCCGCAAGGCCGGCACAGGTCACGGTGGCGGAGAGCGAGTTGGTCGCCGAGGTGAAGAAGATTTTGGCTGCGCAGGCCGCTGACCGTGCGAAGGGTGGCGCTTGAACGCCCCCCTCTGGCCTGCCGGCCATCTCCCCCTCAAGGGGGGAGATTGGATGTCGCGCATGGTTTCGCCAATCTCCGGCGTTGAAGAAGAGGCGCTGCGCTCCAAGCTGCCAATCTCCCCCCTTGAGGGGGAGATGGCCGGCAGGCCAGAGGGGGGTGCCTCGCGCCACGCATGACCTCCCGCTATCCCGCCATCGCATCCGAAATCACAAACCTCTTCGCCACCCGCAACACCCATGCGGTTGAGGTCGCGGTGCTGCAGCCGGCCGACCCATTCCTCGACATGGCCGGCGAGGATCTGCGCCGCCGCATCTTTCTCACCGAAAGCGAGACCGGCAAGACGCTGTGTCTGCGGCCCGAATTCACCATCCCCGTCTGTCTCGACCACATCGCCTCGCAGGCCGGCACGCCGCGCCGCTATTGCTATCTCGGCGAAGTGTTCCGCCAGCGCCGCGAGGGCGGCAACGAGTTTTTCCAAGCCGGCATCGAGGATCTCGGCGACCGCGATACGGCCAAGGCCGATGCGCGTTCGCTGGCCGATGCGCATGCGCTGCTGCAGCTGGTGCTGCCGGCGCAACCTCTTGCGATCACGCTCGGCGACCAGACCATCTTCGAGGCGGTGCTGGCGGCCCTCGGCCTGCCGCGCGGCTGGCGCATGCGACTTGCGCGTGCCTTCGGTTCGGCGCCGATGCTGCAGGCAGCGTTGTCCGATCTCGCCAACCCGCCACGCAACGGTCAGCTTGACGGCGAAGTCGCGGCCCTTGTCCTCAATGGCGATCTCGAAGCGCTTTCCGCCCACATTGCCGGCGGCATGGAAGAGGCCGGCCTGCTGGCATCCGGCGGACGCGCGCCCGCCGACATTGCCCGGCGGCTGATCGAAAAGGCCGAACTGCGCAGCGTGCGGTTGTCGAACGAAGCGTTTGCGGCGCTCAGGGATTTTCTCGCCATCGACGTGCCGCTCGACGGCTCGAGTGCTGCGCTCGAAAGTTTTGCGGCCTCTGCCGGGCTTTCGCTGGGCGCGGCGCTGGAAAAATTCGCCGCCCGCGCCAAAGCCATCGAGGCAAATGGCCTGCCTGCAAAGACGATCCGCTACGACGCTGCCTTCGGCCGTCCGCTGGATTACTACACCGGCATCGTCTTCGAGATCGCAGCACTTGGTGGCGAGCGGCCGCTGGCCGGCGGCGGTCGCTACGACCGGCTGCTGACCCTGCTCGGCGCCAAGACGCCGATCCCCGGCGTCGGCTTCTCTGTCTGGCTCGACCGCATCGAAGCGCTGCGGGGAGAGCCGCAATGATCACGCTGGCGATCCCATCGAAAGGCCGGCTCAAGGAGCAGGCCGTGGAGGTACTGGCCAGGGCCGGGCTTGCCGTCAGCCTGCCCGGCGATGAGCGCCAGTACCGCGCCCGCATCGACGGCGCCGAGGGCATCGAGGTGGCGTTCCTGTCGGCGTCCGAAATCGCCGGCGAGATTGGGCAAGGTTCGGTCGACCTCGGCATTACCGGCGAGGATCTGCTGCGCGAAAACCTCGCCGACTGGGAGGCGCGCGCCGAAATCGTCGCTCGCCTCGGCTTCGGCCATGCCGATGTCGTGGTCGCGGTGCCCGGCATCTGGCTCGACGTCGATACTATGGCCGATCTCGACGATGTCGCCGCCGATTTCCGCCAGCGCCACGGCAGGCGACTGAGGATCGCAACCAAATACTGGCGGCTCACGCAGCAGTTCTTCTCGCAAAAGCACGGCATCCAGGTCTACCGCATCGTCGAAAGCCTCGGCGCCACCGAAGGCGCACCGGCCGCCGGCCTCGCCGATGTCATCGTCGACATCACCACCACCGGCTCGACCCTACGCGCCAACCATCTCAAGGTGCTGGCCGATGGGGTTGTGCTGGAGTCGCAGGCTTGCCTGGTGGCTGCCCGGAAAGATCGTGCGCCGGCGGATGAGGCGCTAGTGCGGGAAATCGCCGCGAAGATGAGCGCGCTCCCTCCCCCTTGAGGGGAGGGTGGACAGCCGCCAAAGGCGGATGGACGGGTGGGGTCGCTCCGGCAGTGCTCGACGCGAGACGACCCAAGCCGGGTCGACCGTGACCAAGGAAGTCGAGCACTTCGCCGAGGACCCCACCCGCCTCGCTTCGCGAGGCACCCTCCCCTCGAGGGGAGGGAAACCGCCTGTACTTTCCACCACCCCATCAGGCTGCTAGGCTCACTCATCGGGAGGAGACGGCGATGGCGATCAATCTCGACGAGCTCAAGAACGCCACCAATCTGCGCGGGCGCGGCAGGGCGTTCATCGCGCCGATCGATGGCAGGGCGCATGTCTCCGGCGAGCGCACCCCGTCGCTGCTCGACAAGACGATCCCTCAGCTTTTCTCCGGCACGGTCAGCAAATACGCCACGCAGGATGCTGCCGTCTTCGTCGGCCAGGACAAGCGCTTCACCTGGAGCGAACTGTCGGACACGGTCGATACGCTCGCCGCCGGCTTCCTGGCGCTTGGCCTCGAAAAAGGCGACCGTGTCGGCATCTGGTCGCCTAACCGCTGGGAATGGCTGGTCACCCAGTTCGCCACCGCTCGGATCGGCCTGATCCTGGTCAACATCAACCCGGCCTACCGGCTGACGGAGCTGGAATATGCCCTCAACAAGGTCGGCTGCAAGGCGCTGGTCACCGCCGCCAGCTTCAAGACCTCTGACTATCTCGGCATGCTCGAGACGCTGGCGCCGGAGCTGGCCAGGGCCACCCCCGGCAAGCTCAGGGCGCAGAAATTGCCGGCGCTGAAGATCGTCATTCGCATGGGCGATGACAACTCGCCCGGCATGTTCAATTTCGCCGACGTGCTGTCGATGGCCGGCCGTGACGAGCATGACAGCCTCGACCGCATCTCCGAAGGGTTGAAGCCGGGCGAAGCCATCAACATCCAGTTCACTTCGGGCACGACGGGCGCGCCCAAGGGCGCGACCCTGACCCACACCAACATCGTGAACAACGGCAATTTCGTCACCGTGGCAATCAGGCTCACCGTCGACGACCGGCTCTGCATCCCGGTGCCGCTCTATCACTGCTTCGGCATGTCGATGGGCACGATGGGCTGCGTCACCAAGGGCGCGACCATGGTTTTCCCGGGCGAGGGTTTTGACGCCGGCGCGACGCTGAAAGCGGTGGCGCAGGAACGCTGCACCGGCCTCTACGGCGTACCGACCATGTTCGTCGCCATGCTCGACCATGCGGATTTCGCCAGCTTCGATCTCTCCAGCCTGCGCACCGGCATCATGGCGGGCTCACCATGCCCGATCGAGGTGATGAAGAAGGTGGTGTCGCTGATGCATATGGAAGAGGTGACCATCGCCTATGGCATGACCGAGACCAGCCCGGTGTCGTTCCAGAGCAGCGTCGACGACCCGCTGGAAAAACGCGTCTCCACCGTCGGCCGCATCCACCCGCATGTCGAGGTCAAGGCCATCGATGCCAGTGGCGCCACCGTCGCAATCGGCACGCCCGGGGAGCTTTGCACACGCGGCTATTCCGTGATGAAGGGTTATTGGGACGACGCGGAAAAAACCCGCGAGGCGATCGACAGCGATGGCTGGATGCACACCGGTGATCTCGCCACGATCGACTCCGAGGGCTATTGCAACATTGTCGGCCGGGTCAAGGACATGGTCATCCGCGGCGGCGAAAACGTCTATCCCAGAGAGGTCGAGGAATTTCTCTATCGCCATCCCAAGGTCAAGGAGGTGCAGGTGTTCGGTATCCCCGACGCCAAATATGGCGAGGAGCTGTGCGCCTGGATCGTGCTGAAGCCCAACCAGATCGCGACCGAGCAGGAGATTAGGAACTTCTGCGCCGGCCAGATCGCCCACTACAAAATCCCCCGCTACATCCGCTTCCGCACCGAACTGCCGATGACGGTGACGGGAAAACCGCAGAAGTTTCTGATGCGCGAGGCGATGGTGGAGGAGCTAGGGCTGGTGGTGCAGAAGACGGCTTGAGGGGTGAGGGCCGGGGGACGGGACTGCCCGGCTTCTAAACGACATTGGGGTGCTCGACAGGCTTCCGCAAGGTTCGCCGAACGCATTGGGGCTTGAATGACTGGTTTCGCACGATCAGCGACTTCCTATGCGATGCCTTTGGCCGCGCTGGCACTGGCCGTTGCGGTCAGAGTCAGCGGGCTATCGGTGGACGAAGGTTCGCCGAGCGTCAGGATTCTCGTCGGAGCGCTCTCGAGTGCGATCATGTTCATCACTATTTTCGTGGTGCTCGATCACGCCGAGGCGGTGGCCCACCGTGTGGGGGAGCCTTACGGCACATTGGTGCTGACTTTTGCCGTGACGGCAATCGAAGTGTCGATCATCGTCTCCATGATGCTGCATGGAGAGAACAACCCCACGCTTGCACGTGAATCCGTCTTCTCGACAGTGATGATTGCCTCCACCGGCGTTGTCGGAATGTGTCTCACGTTTGGCGGCTGGCGGCATCGCAAGCAGGCAATTGTCCGGCAAGGGACCAGCGCATATCTGGCGGTTCTGGCCGCACTGACCGTCATGACGCTTATCCTGCCGACCTACACGCGCACCACCGATCCTGGCACATTTTCGGCAGCTCAGCTTGGCCTGGTAAGCGTTCTTTCCGTGCTGCTCTATGCAAGCTTTGTGTTCGCGCAGACAGTCCGGCATCGGGACGATTTCATCGAAGGACTGGCACACGACCTTTCGGCGCGAACCGCCCCTCACAAAAGCATCTCTTCCAGCGCTCTGCTCCTGGTAATCGGACTGATCGGAATTGTCATGCTCGCCGAGCAGGTCGCCGCAAGTGTTGAAGATGCGCTCGTTGCTTACCAGGCGACCCAGGCTGACAGCATTGTGGGGGCAATGATCGCGGGTCTGGTTTTGATGCCGGAAGCCATTTCGGCGGTTCGCGCTTCACTCAACAATGAGCTGCAGCGCGGCCTGAATGTCGCAATGGGTTCGGCTTGCGCCACGATTGGTTTGACGATACCTGCGGTCGCAGCAGCCAGCCTGCTTACGGGACGAGGGTTGACCCTGGGGCTCCCGGAAGCTGACGCAGTACTTTTGGTTTTAGCGCTTTTCATATGCGGCGTAAGCTTTAGCAACGAAAGGACGACCTTCCTGACCGGAATCGTCCATGCCGTGGTATTTTTCGCGTATGTATTTCTGGTATTTATCCCTTGAGGCTTTTTTTGGTGCGATCTGGCGACCAGCCGTCAAGGCGGGTATTCTCGAACGCGCCTGATTTGAGTTTCTTTTCGGGGTTCCCAAGGCGCCATCCAAGACCCGAACGACTCACACCCCCAGCACCGCCGCATCCAACCCCCGAATGATCTTCGCCAGTTCCACGCATTCATCATGCCGCACCTTGTTGCGGCGCCAGGCGAGGCAGATCGTGCGTTGCGGCATTGGCTCCTGGAACGGCACGATCTTGAGGTCCGGCATGGCGCTGGCCGGCTTCGCCGCCATTTCCGGGATAAGCGTGACGCCGAGACCATGCGCCACCATCTGCAGCAGCGTCGTCAGGCTGGTGGCGCCGTAGCTTGCCATCGCTACGGGACGCACGCTGCCGCAGAGCGCGAGCGCCTGTTCGCGCAGGCAGTGGCCTTCCTCCAAAAGCATCAACCGCTCCAGCGCCAGGCTTTCCGGCGGCACCGGTGGCGAGGCGAAGGCTGGATCTCCGGATGGCACGGCGATGAAGAAGCGGTCGGCGAACAGTTCCTCGGTGACCAGGCCCGGCTGCTCGAGCGGCAGCGCGGCAATGAAGGCGTCGAGCCGTCCGCTTGCCGTGTCCTCGACCAGTGATGCGGTGACTGCTTCGCGCAGTTCGAGCTGCAGGGACGGAAAATGCCGTTTCAGTTCCGGGAGCACATGCGGCAAAAGATACGGCGCCACGGTCGGGATGATGCCTAGCCGGAAGCGGCCTTCCATGGCCGGGCGGCCGCGCCGGGCCGTCGTCTCGACGTCGCTGATATCGCGCAGGATGCGCTCGATGCGTGGCAGCAGCGCTTGCGCCTCTTCCGTCATCCGCACCGTCTTGCCGCCGCGCTCGAACAGCCGGCAGTTCAGCCTTTGCTCCATCTCGGCGATCTGCGCGGACAGCGCCGGCTGGCTGACGCCGGCGAGTTTTGCGGCGCGGCCGAAATGCAGCGTTTGCGCCAAAGCCTCGAAATATTGCATCTGCCGCACGGTCAAGCCAATCATAAGGAAAACCTATCGCAACAAACAGGAAAGGCAATTTGTTTTTATCGAAGAGACGGCTTAGTCTGGAACCATTCCAGAGTGGCGCGGCTCCCGGCCGGCCCGGAAAAAACAACACATAAATCAGCAATTCGGAGGCCAAGATGGACGCGATGACCGACGACAACAGCGCCGGCAAATGCCCGGTCGCGCATGGAACCTCCGCCAGGACCAACCGCGACTGGTGGCCGAACCAGCTCGACATCGGCGTTCTCCACCAGCAGTCGAGCCTTTCGGACCCGATGGGCGAAGCTTTCGACTACGCCGCGGAGTTCAAGACGCTCGACCTCGACGCGGTGATCGAGGATTTGCACAAGGTGATGACGGATTCGCAGGATTGGTGGCCGGCCGATTTCGGCCATTACGGGCCGCTGTTCATCCGCATGGCCTGGCACAGCGCCGGCACCTATCGCATCGGCGACGGCCGGGGTGGCGCCGGTGCGGGCCAGCAGCGTTTCGCGCCGCTGAACAGCTGGCCGGACAACGCCAATCTCGACAAGGCGCGCCGGCTTTTGTGGCCGGTCAAGCAGAAATACGGCCGCAAGATCTCCTGGGCCGACCTGTTGATTCTCACCGGCAACGTCGCGCTGGAATCGATGGGCTTCAAGACCTTTGGCTTCGCCGGTGGCCGCGCCGATGTCTGGGAGCCCGAGCAGGATGTCGACTGGGGTTCGGAAACCAAGTGGCTCGACGACAAGCGCTATTCCGGCGACCGTGAGTTGCACGGCCATCTCGGCGCGGTGCAGATGGGCCTGATCTACGTCAACCCGGAAGGGCCGAACGGCAAGCCGGATCCGCTGGCCTCGGCCCGCGACATCCGCGAGACCTTCGCGCGCATGGCAATGAACGATGAGGAAACCGTGGCGCTGATCGCCGGCGGCCACACATTCGGCAAGACCCATGGCGCCGGTGATGCAACACTGGTCGGCGCCGAGCCGGAAGGCGCGGGCATCGAGGCGCAGGGCCTCGGCTGGTCGAGCAAGCATGCCACCGGCATTGCCGGCGATGCGATCACGTCCGGCCTCGAAGTTACCTGGACGACGACGCCGACCCAATGGAGCAATAATTTCTTCGATAATCTGTTCAACTTCGAATGGGAGCTGACCAAGAGCCCGGCCGGGGCCCATCAGTGGACGCCGAAGGGCGGCTCTGGCGCGGTTACGGTGCCGGACGCGCACAATCCCTCGAAGCGTCATGCGCCGGCAATGCTGACCACCGACCTCGCGCTGCGGGCCGACCCGGCCTATGAGAAGATCTCGCGCCGCTTCCATGAGCATCCGGAGCAGTTCGCCGATGCCTTCGCCCGTGCCTGGTACAAGCTCACCCATCGCGACATGGGGCCGGTCGCGCGCTATCTCGGCCCGTTGGTGCCGAAGGAAGAGCTGATCTGGCAGGATCCGGTTCCGGCCGTCGACCATGAGCTGGTCAGCGACCAGGATATCGCATTGCTGAAGGCCAAGATCCTGGCTTCGGGCCTCAGCGTTTCGCAATTGGTCTCGACCGCCTGGGCCTCGGCCTCGACCTTCCGCAACTCCGACAAGCGCGGCGGCGCCAATGGCGCGCGCATTCGCCTGGCGCCGCAGAAGGACTGGGAGGTCAACCAGCCTGTCGAACTGGCTAGCGTGCTGGCGAAGCTCGAAGCCATCCAGAACGAGTTCAACGCAAGCGGCAAGAAGGTCTCGCTGGCCGACCTCATCGTGCTCGGCGGCGTCGCCGCGGTCGAGAAAGCCGCAACGGATGGCGGCAATGCGGTGAAGGTTCCCTTCACGCCCGGCCGCACCGACGCCTCGCAGGCGCAGACCGACGTCCATTCCTTTGCGGCGCTCGAGCCGAAAATTGACGGCTTCCGCAACTTTGTCAGGGGCAAACCGCCGATGTCGGTCGAAGCCATGCTGGTCGACCGGGCGCAACTGCTCAACCTGACGGCGCCGGAGATGACGGTGCTGGTTGGTGGCCTGCGCGTGCTCGGCGCCAACACCGGCGGCTCGAAGCATGGTGTGTTGACCGACAGGCCGGGCACGCTGACGAACGACTTCTTCGTCAACCTGCTCTCGATGAGCACCATCTGGGATCCGGCCTCCGAGCCGGGCTCGCATGAGGTCTATGAAGCACGCGACCGCAAGACCAGGGCAGTCAGGTGGACCGCCACACGCGCCGACCTGATCTTCGGCTCGCATGCGCAGCTGCGCGCGCTGGCCGAGGTCTACGGGTCGGCGGATGCCGGGCAGAAATTCGTTGGCGATTTCGTCAAGGCGTGGACCAAGGTGATGAACGCCGACCGTTTCGACATCGCTGCCTGATACAACCTCCCAAACGAAGGGCGCGGGCCGAGGCCCGCGCCCTTCGTTTTCGCAGGCTTCGAAATCAGTCCTTTTCGAAGATGCGTGCCTTGGCGACGACGCCAGCGATTGCGCCGCCGATCAGCGGCGCAACGATGAACAGCCAGAGCTGGCTGAGGGCTGCGCCGCCGGTAAACAGCGCCGGGCCGATCGAACGCGCCGGATTGAGCGAGGTGCCGGTCACCGGGATCATTGCGAAGTGCAGTCCGGCCAGCGTCAGGCCGATGACCAGGCCGGCGAACGCCGTCGAGTGCTTCTCGGCGGTGACGCCGAGGATGACGGTGACGAAGGTGAAGGTGCCGATCAGCTCCCACAGGAAGGCCGAACTCGTCCCCCATTTCGCCACGTCCCAGCCATTGGCGCCGAAACCGGTGGTGTGCCCGCCGGTCTGGCCGGAGACGATGATCCACAGCGCCAGCGAGGCCAGAATGGCGCCGATGATCTGCGCGATCCAGTAAGGAATGACATCCTTGGCCGGCAGCCGGCCGGCAAGGAAGACGCCGAGCGTGACGGCTGGGTTGAGATGTGCGCCTGAGATGGGACCCACCGCGTAAGCCGCCGCAATCAGGCCGATGCCGAACGCCAGGCCGATGGCTTCCTGGCCCAGCGGCAAGTCGGCGAGAAAGCCACCCGTCGCCACCGACGCCGTGCCGATAAACACCAATAGAAATGTCCCTAGAACTTCCGCAAGATACGTTTTCATTGCCCTCTCCTCGTATCGATCCGTCGGTCCGCTTTTCCGCGCCGCGAATCATGGCGCAAAGAGTATTCCCAACGCAAAAGCTTGGAAAGCTGAGCAATTGCGCCACAGATCGTGCTTACGGCGGCCAGTTACCAACATTAGAGACCTTGCATATATTTGAGATTTGTTATCGCCGGCGGGCGGACATTTGCCGGCGGGGAAAATCGTCGGCCGCGAGCGGAAGGCCTCGTCGCCGCGAAATTCAAGCGGGGTTCAATCTCGACGCGAAACGCTCTAAGAGCAGGCCGAAAGATACTGTGCTCGATAGATGGAATGACGAATGCGACTGGGCGGACGGCTGGCGGCAGCCATTGAAGTGCTGGACGACATTGGCCGGCGCCACCGGCCGGTGGCCGATGCGCTGAAAGATTGGGGCCTGTCGCATCGCTTTGCGGGCGGCGGCGACCGCGCGGCGATCGGCAACATCGTCTACGACGCGCTGCGCCACAAACGTTCCGCCGGCTGGCTTTTGGGTGAAGACACGCCCCGCGCCATCGGCTTCGGCGCGCTGCTCATCGAATGGGGCCAGACGCCGCAATCGCTTAACGATGCGCTCCAGGGTGACAAGTTCGCGCCGCCGCTGCTCAGCGCCGCCGAGTTGCAGGCGCTGGCCGAGCGCCGGCCTGAAGACGCGCCGGAGGCGGTGCGGGCGGACATACCCGACTGGTGCGCGCCGCTCTTCGAACGATCCTTTGGCGCAGACTGGGTTGCGGAAGGGGCGGCTTTGGCGACCCGCCCGCCGCTCGACATCAGGGTCAATACGCTGCAGTCCGACCGCGCCAAAGTGCTGGCGGAACTCGCCGAAACCGGCGCCAAGGCAGCCGCTATCGCGCCACAAGGCATTCGCATCCCGCCCATCGACGGCGACGGCAGGCACCCGAACGTACAGGCCGAGCCGGCCTTCCAGAAAGGCTGGTTCGAGGTCCAGGACGAAGGCTCGCAGATCGTTGCCGCCCTTGCCGGCGCGCAAGCCGGGATGCAGGTGCTCGATTTCTGCGCCGGCGCCGGCGGCAAGACGCTGGCGTTGTCGGCGGCGATGGCCAACAAAGGCCAGGTCTTCGCCCATGATGCCGAAAAAGCACGGCTGGCGCCGATCTTCGACCGCCTCCGCCGTTCGGAAAACCGCAACGTCCAGGTTGTCACCAAGCCGGCTGAGCTCAGCCCCCTCGCAGGCCACATGGACATCGTGCTGGTCGATGCGCCCTGCACCGGCAGCGGCACCTGGCGGCGCCGTCCAGACGCCAAATGGCGGCTGATGCAAAGACAGCTCGATGCCCGCAAGGGCGAGCAGTCGGCGATCCTCGATGCGGCGAAGGCCTATGTCAAACCGGGCGGCCTGCTAGTTTACATCACCTGTTCGGTGTTCGACGAGGAGAATGGCGAGCAGGTCGCCGCCTTTCGCGAACGGCACAAGGGCTTCGTTCCGGTCGATCATCGCGCGCTTTGGGATGCCAGCTTCCCCGGTCACGCAGCGGCCGCCCGGATCGGCAAGACAAGCGATATCTCGCTGTCGCCGGCTCTGAGCGGCACCGACGGCTTCTATTTCTGTGCGCTGCGTCGGGCGAATTGACGCTGCGATTGACAGACTGACATAGCGCTCCAGTTGCAGATGCGCGGCGTCGCCCGCCAGACGGGGTAGAATTCTTGCAAAGACATGTGTCGCTTCTGCTTTTCCTCCTTCTGGTGCTCGGCGGCGGCCTGTTGATCGGCTATGCGACGTTGCCGGGTGAATGGTATGCCTCGCTCGCCAAGCCGCCCTTCAACCCGCCCAACTGGGTCTTCGCGCCGGCCTGGACGCTCCTTTATGTCCTGATCGCCGTAGCCGGCTGGCGGACATGGGAGCGGGAACGAGCAGGCGCCGCGATGAAGATCTGGGCCCTCCAGCTTGTTCTGAACTTCGCGTGGTCGCCGACTTTCTTCGGCGCCAAACAGATGGGGCCGGCACTGGTAGTGATCCTGGCTCTTCTCGCCAGCATTGCGCTGTTCATAGCCACGGTGTGGAACCGCGACCGGGTTTCCGGCTGGCTGTTTGCGCCCTATGCCGCGTGGGTAGCCTTCGCCACCTTGCTCAACGCGTCGCTGCTCCTGTTGAACTGAGTGCTTTGCTGCAGTGCAGCAAAAGCATTTGCGTGGCGTTCAGGCGTCTGCGATAAGCTTTGCAGATAAATCAGGGCGATGGCCATGGCAGCAAAGATCGTACCCGCACCCGATTATGAGGACCGCGTCAGGGCGTCGTTCGCGCGCCAGCAGGCGATGGCGACCATTGGCGCCGAGCTGACCCTTGTGACGCCGGGCATCATCGAGATCGAAATGCCCTATTCCCAGGCACTGACCCAGCAGCACGGTTTCCTTCATGCCGGGGTGATTTCGACGGCGCTGGATTCGGCCTGCGGCTATGCCGCATTTTCGCTGATGCCGAAAAATTCCGGTGTGCTGACCATTGAGTTCAAGGTCAACCTCCTGGCGCCCGGCCGGGGCGAACGCTTCCTGTTCCGCGGCTCGGTGACCAAGCCCGGCCGCACCATCATCGTCGCCGACGGCCAGGCCTACGCCTTTGCCGCCGATGGCGAGGCCAAGCTGATCGCGACCATGACCGGCACGATGATGACGGTGGTTGGCCGTGACGGGATAGCAGGCTGATGGCCAAAATTACGCGAATTGGTGGCAAGGACGTCCTCTTCGTCATGGCGGCGCAGGCCGAGTACGGTCCGCATCTGCAAAAACTGTTCACGCCGCTGATGACGGGCGTCGGCCCGGTAGAGGCAGGTGTGCGGCTCGGCGCCGAACTGTCATGGCTGAAATCCGAGAAGGCGTTGCCCGATCTCGTCGTCTCGCTTGGCTCCGCCGGCAGCCGCACACTGGAGCAGACGGAAATCTACCAGGCGGTCTCGGTCAGCTATCGCGACATCGACGCTTCGCCACTAGGCTTCGAAAAAGGCGCGACGCCGTTCCTCGACCTGCCGGTGACCGTCCCGCTATCATTCAGGATACCGGGCATTAAAGAAGCCAGCCTGTCGACCGGCGGCGCCATCATCACCGGCGCCGCCTACGACGCCATCGCCGCCGATATGGTCGACATGGAAACCTTCGCCTGCCTGCGCGCCTGCCAACTGTTCGCCGTCCCTCTGATCGGCCTGCGCGGCATATCCGACGGCGCTGCCGACCTCAGGCATGTCGGCGACTGGACCGAATACCTCCATGTCATCGACGAGAAGCTGGCCGATGCGGTCATGCGCCTCGAACAGGCCATCGGCTCCGGCACGCTACACAAGGAGCAGCCTGGGCAAGAGCCGGCAGCGCTCTGAAAGTCGGGCTACGCACCCCATTGCGCCGACTCGTTTCTTTCTCTAAAGGCTCGCCATGACGACAGCCAATCATCCCGATACAGTCCTGGCCGACACCGTTCTCATCATCGATTTCGGCAGCCAGTTTACGCAGCTCATCGCCCGCCGCATCCGCGAGGCCGGCGTGTTTTCCGAGATCGTGCCGTTCCAATCGGCCGAAGCTGCCTTCAAGCGCATCAATCCGAAAGCCGTGATCCTGTCGGGCGGTCCCGCCTCGACATCGGACATCGGCAGCCCGCGCGCGCCGCAGATCGTCTTCGATGCCGGCGTGCCGGTGCTCGGTATCTGCTACGGCCAGATGGCCATGTGCGTGCAGATGGGCGGCGTCGCCGAAAGCTCTAACCATCGCGAATTCGGCCGCGCCTTCGTCGAGATCCAAAAGGACAGCCCGCTGTTCGAAGGCCTGTGGGCGCCCGGCCAGCGTCACCAGGTGTGGATGAGCCATGGCGACCGCGTCATCTCGCTGCCCAAGGGGTTCGAAGTCTTCGGCAAGTCGGAAGGCTCGCCTTTCGCCATCTTCGGCAACGTCGCGCGCAAGATGTACGGCATCATGTTCCACCCGGAAGTTGTGCATACGCCGGATGGCGCCAGGCTGCTGAGAAACTTCGTGCACAACATCGCCGGCCTCGAAGGCGACTGGACGATGCGCGCCTATCGCGAGCATGCGGTCGAGACAATTCGCAAACAGGTCGGCAAGGGCAAGGTGATCTGCGCGCTGTCGGGCGGCGTGGATTCATCGGTCGCTGCCTTGCTGATCCACGAAGCGGTAGGCGACCAGCTGACCTGCATTCTTGTCGACCATGGCCTTATGCGCAAGGACGAGGCCGCCGGCGTGGTGGCGATGTTCCGCCAGCACTATAATCTGCCGCTGGTCCTTGTCGACGCGTCGGAAAAATTCATCTCCGCGCTGGAAGGCGAGTCCGACCCCGAGACGAAGCGCAAGACCATCGGCCGGCTGTTCATCGAGGTGTTCGAGGAAGAGGCCAAGAAACTCGGCGGCGCCGATTTCCTGGCCCAGGGTACGCTCTATCCCGACGTCATCGAAAGCGTCTCCTTCACCGGCGGCCCGTCGGTGACCATCAAGTCGCACCACAATGTCGGCGGCCTGCCTGCGCGCATGAACATGCAACTGGTCGAGCCGCTGCGCGAACTGTTCAAGGACGAGGTGAGGGCACTGGGCAAGGAACTCGGCCTGCCCGAAAGTTTTATCGGCCGCCATCCGTTCCCTGGACCAGGCCTTGCCATCCGCTGCCCCGGCGGTATCACCCGCGAAAAGCTCGAAATCCTGCGCGAGGCCGACGCCATCTATCTCGACGAGATCCGCAAGGCCGGCCTTTACGACGCCATCTGGCAGGCTTTCGCCGTGCTGCTTCCGGTGCAGACCGTCGGTGTGATGGGCGACGGCCGCACCTACGAATTCGTCTGCGCCCTGCGCGCCGTGACGTCCGTCGACGGCATGACCGCCGACTTCTACCACTACGACATGGCTTTCCTCGGCGCGGCGGCCACCCGCATCATCAACGAAGTCCGCGGCATCAACCGCGTCGTCTACGACGTGACGTCAAAGCCGCCAGGCACCATCGAGTGGGAGTGATTCAGGCCCACTCAAACGCCGCCGAAAACACGCCATTGTACGCCACAACCATTTGATAACACGTATAATCCATTCGCAGACAATCAGCGACAATCGGTGCGGAGATTGGATTTGACGGACCGGCTGACGGACCTTCCGCAAATTGCTAGCTCAGATTTTTCGAAGTACCGTCAGATCCAATGAGGCTCTGACGGTGTTTTTTGATGCCTTAAGGCACTGGAGATAAAACGAATGTTCTGCCGAAGAGCCTCGAAATTGTACTGACGGTACTTTTCAGGAGGTACCGGGGAATGCTGACGGACGTCGCCCTTAAAGCCCTGAACCAAAAGAGAAATCTGCAAGATTGCGGACCGTGACGGCATGTATGTTCGCGTCATGCCCAGTGGCGCGATCTCCTTTCGGCTGGACTACAGGCTCAACGGAGGCCGCGAGACGGTCTATCTTGGCAGGTATGGACGGGACGGAATCTCGCTTGCCTCAGCCGGGAGAAGTGTCTCGACGCGAAGCGCGCTATTGGCGAGGGACGGTCGACGGCGATAGAAGCGCCGAGTTGTGACCCCGATCTCCGGCCGACTTCAGCGCCGAAATGGCTACCAAACCAAAGCGATGTCCGGGCCTTCAAGGCCTCATCTATTCCGGCCAAGCCGGCCCGGAGCGCCGCATTCACTCACATCCCTTGAACCTGAGTGCAGAGTTGCCGCATCGAAGCCATTTGAGCAGCCGAGTTTGCGCCCGAACCCGTGCTGGTGCTGGCGGTCGTATCGCCAGCTGTATTCGAGGATCCCGACGTGCCGGTGGTTGTACCCGAACCAGTGCTGTTGCTCGCCGTGGTGTTACTGCCGGTCGAACCCGTGCTGCCTGAGGTTCCGGTGGTTGCGCCAGAGCCGGTGCTGTTGCTGGCCGTGGTATTACTGTCGATCGAACCCGAGTTGGCTGATGTGCCGGTCGTTGCGCCAGAGCCGGTGCCGTTGCTGGCCGTCATTCTCGAACAGTCGGAGCGAACCTGTGCCTGTTGTGCAGAGCTCAGGGACGACCAGTTCTTGCGGATCTCATCCTGCGACAGAAGTCTTCCCGAATTGGCGTCGCTGAAGAATGAGCCGGAGAGCTTGCTGTCCCAGCCGCTCGGGATACCGCTTTGGCCGGAGCCGGACGTAGAGCTCATACCCGACCCGGCCGATGAGCCGGACGTTCCGTTCGTGCCGCTGGATGTTCCCGACGACTGCGCCAAGGCCGCGGTGGCGAGACAGAGAGAGATCGCTGTAGCTGTCAAAATCTTACGTTTCATGTGAGTCTCCTTTGGGGTTCGACGCCGTTGCGGCGTCGAATCCTAACCCCGAGGAAAGGCACTTGTTCCTGTAAAGAGTGGAATTCAATGTCATGATCCTTGTGCACCAGCCTTGGGTCTCCAATGCGATGCCGGAGCGCCTCAAGGACGACTGACGCCTCAGGCGAGAGCTGTCCGCCCACTGGGGTGTTATAGGCGATATGCAGAGCGCTTCCCGAATGGTTGGGTGCCACCATCGGGTAATTGCGAGGCAGGTTCCATTTGGTTCGGTAATCGTCCGGATTCATGCCCAGTCGGCCAAGGTGCGAACTGCGTCGGGTCTCGGTTAGAGACAGGAGGGTGGCCTTTGCCGCGGCGTATAGCTCGACATGCGGAGCTCGTCTCGACCGCGCACACTCAATACGTTTACGATGACGCCGCCAGATGTCATATGAGCGAATGCCTTTCGGGCGAAATAAATTGCGCCCAGCAGGTCGACGCTCAGCACCTTCAGCCAGAACCGCGCTAGTGAGCCTCAAGGGTTTAAAGATTACCAGGCCGGCGCGTTGTTGACGATTATTACCAACCTGCCGAACGCGTGAGCGCAAGTCGACAGCACCGTGATAGCGGTCTCCCGGAGCGCCCCTTGTCGAACCGCATGCGCGCCTTCTGGACCTTGCCTCCACCCACGTCGGCTCACCCGTGCACCTTCGGTGCCCAACCGCATGGCGATGGCCAGTCCAATCCCGCTTGCAGCACCGGTTACGATTGCAGTCTTGTTATCCAGGCGCATCAGGTTCGACCTCTTTCTGGGGAGCAGCAAGTGGTTCAGTCCAGCCTTCAGCGACCCGATCCACGCTCAGCAGGCTGCGCGCATAATTCTGTTGCGCGCGAACAATGGCATCGTCCTGCTGTGAGGGAAGAAAGACCGGCAAAGCAAGGCAGACACTTTGTGTGGCCAGCAGCTTGTTCCAGTTCGCGATCAGCGCCTTGAAAGCGCGCCCCACCGCCCTCGGATTTCGGTCGAGGTCATAGAGGCCGAGCGGATTGATCCGTCCGTTGTTCTCCCGAAGCGCACTGTCCCAGTCCACCTGATCCGTCAGCGAGTACCAGGTGAAGCCTACGATGGGGATGCCATCGTTGCGGATCCGCAGCACGTTGGCCCACTCTTTCCACAGCCAATAGACGGCTTCGTCTCCATTGGGGCCTTCGCTGATGTTGGTCTCCGTATGCATTACGGGAAGCCGGTAGCGGTTGAAGTACTGCCGCGTGATCTCGTCATAGCCAAACACCTCGCCGGACCCGGACGTCGTTCCGTCTGCCCAAACCCTATGTTCGTTGGTCTGATAATAGTCGGTGCCCATCACGCAATGCCTGCGCAGATGGCTCTCCAGGAAGAAACTGTATTCTTCGGCCGTCATCCCGTTTTCGAGAAGATAGCGATAGGTGTGCGCGTCCACGTCATGACCGTAGTTGAGGTCAAGCGACAGGAAACGCTCGCTGTTGAACCGTTCCGCTCTGCCGACCGCCTCGGGAGAATCGGCGTGGAAGTATTCCGAGGATTCGCTCTGTATGAAGATGGCGTCCGGCCGCACTTCGAGGATCGCCCGCATGGCAAGCACGTTCGCCTTCACGATGTGCTTGAGGGCGGTAACGAAAGCAGTGTCGCTGCTCAGTTGTTCGTTCCACCATCCCCAGCGAGCCGAAAAGGTGGCGCAGATGAACATCTCATTTATTGGGGTGAAGAGCTGGATCCACGGATAGCGTGTCGCAAAATCCCTGGCGTAGTGCTCGAATAGTGTCGGAAAGTCCGCGTTCTGGAAGTTGCCAACCCAGTCCGGCACGCCAAAATGGCAAAGGTCGACGATCGGAAGAATGTCTTTCGCCTTCAGGTCCGCGAAGGTCTCATCGGCGAATGCCCAATCATAACGTCCGTCACCCAGCCATGTTTTGTGGATCGGAGGTCCGTAGCGGAGGAAATGCACCCCGAGATCCTGGACCAGTTCGAAGTCGGTGCGCCATCGTTCGTAGAAGCGGCATTTTTCCATTTCGTCGACGCGCTCCCGGCCTTGTCGAATGGTCGGGGTGCTGTTCTCGATGCCGGTGGCAAACATGAACGTGAACATTGATGGTCCTTAGCCAAGGCGGAGATGCCCGCGCTTGGTCAAACGTTCAGTGCTCGACGCAGTTCCTGCAAGACTGCTTGTCAAGTTCGGTAGGCGCCTGACAACCACGTGCCTGCAAGTGCTATTCAAAGTCGGTTGACCGGTCTTTGCGAAAGGCAACGCCACATGGCGGGAAAGCCTTCGAACCGGCTTTTTGCCAAAGCCGGAGAATGGCTGGTCGAGAAGGTTCGGCGGCGATTTCTCCAGCCTCACCCGGCCATTCGGAAGATGGCGCTACGCTCGTGATCGTGAGCAGGGCCACCCCAGGCATAGGCGGGTCGAGATTGGCGGAATTCTATCGCACGGTTCAAGCGAGCAGTTTGCGCCGAATATGATCGGACTATGCTGGACGGAGAGGTCGGCTTCGGGCCAGCCCAGTTGGCGTCAAACGGGTCTTTGCGAGTTAAGGCGGTATGGCAGTTATCCACGTTTGCAAACTGCAAACGGACGTTCCGCTGCCGCCATTCACTGGGAGGCAGACCCGCGGTACATCACCGATATTCTCGAAGCCAATAGTTAGTCTCGTTCATCGTCCCATGGTTCGACAGACCCATACGAGAGAATACGAGAGATATGGACCGGCGAACCATCCGCTGTATTGATCTCCTGTAGAAAACAGTGACCCTCAGAGACTAGCATGATCGTTATTTGTCAATGCGCTGCGAAGCTGTTCGCCCAATTGATTCAAGAAGCTGATCCAGCCACTCCCTGACCGCATTTATCTTCTGCCGAACGGCAGCACCGCGCCTGAATTCTGCCTCCGGATCAATGTTCGCGTGCGCAAAACGGCCGCTCGCGAACATACATTGACAGGTCCAGTTCCGAATAATAAGTTCGGTCATAGAACGAATTAACGGGAGTTCAATGTGACTGACCTGCCGCGCATATCCCGTCAGTTCTCACAGCGCTCCGTGATGGAAGCGATCGTCCAGGGCGGGCCGATCTCCCGCGCCTCAATCGCCAAGCTGACGGGCTTGTCGAAGCAGACCATCTCCGAAATCATGCGCGGGCTCGAGCAGGAGGGCTGGGTCCAGGAAACCGGCCGCACCAGCGGCCATGTCGGGCGCACCGCCGTCACCTACGAACTGGTCCACGACGCAGCCTATATCATCGCCGTCGACCTTGGCGGCACCAAGGTGCGGGTCGCGCTGACCGACCTTGCCTGCCAGATCTTTGCCGAAGCCGCCACACCGACCGACCCGCGCGGCGGCCAGTTCGTCGTCGATCAGATTGCAGCGCTGGCCTTCGATGCCGCGGCCAGACAGCACGTCGCGCGCAAGAAGATACGCCTGGCCGTCATCGGCGCGCCTGGCGCTCCTGACCCGGCCACCGGCCGCATTTTAATGGCGCCGAACATTGCCGGCTTCGACACAATGAATGTGCTGGATGCCTTCGAAGAAGCGCTCGGCGTCGCGGTGATGATCGAGAACGACGTCAATCTCGCGGTGCTTGGCGAGAACTGGCTGGGCCAAGGCCAGGGCATCGACAATCTCGCCTACATCGCGCTCGGCACCGGCATCGGCAGCGGGCTGATGCTGGGCGGCCATCTGGTGCGGGGTGCTGGGCACGCCGCCGGCGAGATCGGTTTCATGCCGATCGGGGCCGATCCCTTCACCGAGGAATCACTGCGCACCGGCGCATTCGAACGCGCGGTGGCCACCCACGCCATGACCGATCGCTACCACGCCCTCACCGGCAGGCAGGTCTCGGTGCCGGCAATATTCGAGAATGCCGCGCTTGGCGACAAGGACGCGCTCACCGTGCTCGACGAAACTGCCCGCCATCTGGCGCAAGGCGTTGCGGCAATCGCGGCAATTGCCAATCCAGAAAAGTTTATCCTCGGCGGCTCGATTGGGTTGCGGCCCGAAATCCTGTCCAGGGTGCAGGCGCTTCTGCCGCTATGCTTCCCATATCCGGTCAGGGTCGAGGCGAGCGAACTTGGCGCACGCGCAGCCCTCATCGGCGCGGCGGCAATCGGCCTTGGCCAGTTGCACAACACGCTGTTCGGCGTCGACGCGCCTGATGGCCGGATTTCGCTGCCGCCTGCCCAGGCCGCCGCCCTGAAGGAGGCCGCGATATGACTCACGATATTACCGCCCGCCTGCAGGCAGCGCTCGACCGTGGCGACGCACTAACGCTGTTTCGCGGCGCCATCGACCGCGAGAGCATCACCGGCAACGAAGCCAACTTCGTCGACTTCCTCGAAGCCAGGATGCGCGACCTTGACCTCAGCGGCCTGACCAGGACGGAATTCCTTCCCGGGCGGCCCAACATCTGGGGCGAGCGCAAGGGGGCCGACCAGGGAAAGCGCCTGCTGTTCATCGGCCATACCGACACCGTCCATGTCGACGGCTGGCGCGAGCATTGGGCAGGCACCGAGCGTGAGGATCCGTTCGCCGCCCCGATCATTGATGGTGCTGTCTGGGGCCGAGGCTCCGGCGACCTCAAGGCCGGCATCACTGCTTCGCTTGCGGCACTCGCGCTACTCGACAAGGCCGGCATTCGCCTCAAGGGCGACGTCGCCTTTGCTTTCGTCGGCGACGAGGAGAGCGGCCAGCCCGGCACCGGCGTTTCCGCCGGGATCAAGCACTTCGTCGGACGCATTGAGACCGGCGAGGTGACAGCACCCGATTTCAGCGTCTATGTCGAGCCGACCCGCCTGGCCGTCTATGCGGCGCAGATCGGCTTCTTCATCACCGATATCTCGATTACCGGCAAATCCGCCTATTTCGGTGTGCCAGAACTCGGCAAGGATGCGCTCCGTGCAAGCCATGCCGCGATGACGGCGCTTTGGAAGCATTCGGATGAGGTCGCCGCGCGCGCCGAGCACAAACTGGTCGGGCGCGGCTTCCTGCTTATCACCGGGCTTGCCGGCGGCGGCTACATTGCCGTTCCCGAGCGCTGCACGCTCTCGCTGATCCGCAAGCTGTTGCCTGGCGAAGACCTCGACACCGCCGCCGCCGAGATCGAGGCTGCCGTGCGCGGCGCGATCGCCGATCCGGATATTTCGGTAGAGTTCGCCTACCCCGCCGGCCGCGACCACAGGCTGGGCGGCACCGCTGCCGAGATCGGCGAAACGCGGGCGGAAGTCGCCATGCTGTCCGACGCGATGGCTGGCGCAATGAGCGGACGCGGCGTCATCGAGGGCGCACCGTTCTGGTCGGAGTCCCCCTTCTTCATCAATCAGCTCGGTATTCCTGCCGTCTATTGCGCGCCCGGCGACATCAGGAATTGCCACACATTCGAGGAGCACGTCGATGTCGAGGAATATTTCGCCGGCATAGTCGGCTTCGCCGCCTTCATGGCCCGCTACTGCGGCGTGGCCGACTGAACCACCAACGAAGCAAAATGGGAGAACTGACATGCCGATGAAGACACTGATCGCCGCCGCCTTTGCCGGCGGATTGATGCTTGCCGCCAACCCAGCTTTCGCACAGACGGTCGGCCCGCAGGGCGAGAGCGCCACGCCGAGCGCCGACGTGATCCTAAGCGATGCCGACATCGCCGCGCTCAAGGACAAGGGCTACAAGGCTGCCTTGCTCTGGCACACCTCGTCCGATTTCACCAATGCGGTAACCGCCGGCGCCACCGACGAATTCGCCCGCGCCGGCATCACCATTGCGGTCAAAACGGATGCCCAGTTCGACTCCGCCCGCCAGCGCAGCGACATCGAGACGGCGTTGGCCGCCAAGCCCAACGTCATCTTGGCGCTGCCGCTCGACCCGGTCACCTCGGCAGAAGCCTTCCGCCAGGCGGTCAAGGACGGCACCAAGCTGGTGTTCCTGTCCAACTTGCCCAAGGACTACAAGCAGGGCACCGACTACGCTTCGATCGTGACTGACGATCTATTCCAGATGGGCAAGCAGGCTGCGGACGCGATGGCCAAGGCGATCGGCGGCAAGGGCAAGGTCGGCTACATTTTCCACGACGCTGCCTACTACGTCACCAACCAGCGCGACCAAGCCTTCAAGACCACCATCGAGAAGGTCTATCCCGACATCAAGATCGTCGCCGAACAGGGCATATCCGACCCGGCCCGCGCCGAGGAACTGGCCAACGCGATGCTTTTGCAACATCCCGATCTCGACGGCATCTACGTGACCTGGGCCGAGCCGGCCGACGGCGTGCTGTCGGCGCTACGCGGCGCCGGCAACGCCAGGACCAAGATCGTCACGCTCGACCTCGCCGAGCCGGTCGCGCTCGACATGGTCAAGGGCGGCAATGTCGCAGCCCTCGTCGCCGACAAGGCCTATGAACTCGGCCGCGCCATGGCTGCCTCCGGCATGAAGTCGCTGCTTGGCCAGCCGACACCAGCCTTCGTCGTCGCCCCGGCCCTGACCGTCACCAAGGAGAATGTCGCGCAGGGCTGGAAGGACTCGCTCAACCGCGACGCGCCGCAGCCGGTGCTCGACGCGGCCAAGTAAGGCTCTCGCTCCGGCGCGGCCCGCCGCACCGGAGCTTTTCTTCGACACAACAAAAAGGGAACCGGGACATGCGCAAAGCATCTGTAATCATAACGACAGTGGCGAGCCTGCTAGCCATGCACGCCTTCGCCGCTGAAGGCGTCACCACAGGACCGAACGGTGAAAAGCCGGTGCCGGCGAGCAGTCTTACGCTGACGCCGGCCGAGGAGCAGCAGATCAAGGACGGCAAGTTCACCGCCGCCCTCGTCTGGCACGAGATGAGCGAATACACCAACGCCGTCAACGCCGGCGCCCATGACGAATTCAAGCGCCTCGGCATCGAGGTGGTGGCGCAGACCGATGCCGGTTTCGACGCCGCGCGACAGAAGGCCGATATCGAGACGGTGATGGCCAAAAAGCCGTCGATCATCCTGTCGCTTCCCGTCGATCCGGCGACCGCAGCTTCGGTCTACGATCCGGCACGCCAGGCCGGCGTCAAGCTCGGCTTCGTTGACAATTCCCCGGCCGGCTACAAGCAGGGCAGGGACTATGTCACCATCGTCTCCGACGATCTCTTTCAGATGGGCAACAAGGCCGGCATCGCCATGGCCGAGGCGCTCGGCAAGAAAGGCAAGGTCGGCTACATCTTCCACGATGCCGACTTCTACGTCACCAACCAGCGCGACCAGGCCTTCAAGAAGACCATCGAGCAGGACTATCCCGATATGAAGATCGAGGCCGAGGCCGGCATGGCCGACCCGGCGCGCAGCGAAGACATCGCCCAGGCGATGATCACCCAGCATCCGGACCTGGACGGCATCTATGTCACTTGGGCCGAACCGGCGCTGAGCGTGCTTTCGGCCTTGCGCGGTGCCGGCAACACGCACACCAAGATTGTCACGCTCGACCTCAATGAGCCTGCCGCGCTCGACATGGTCAAGGGCGGCAACATCGCGGCCCTCGTCGCCGACGAGGCCTACAGCATTGGCGTGACGCTGGCGCGCGCCTCGGCAGGTTCTCTGGTCGGCAAGAAGGCCGAACCATTCTATGCCGTAGATTCCATCGCCGTCACCAAGGACACGGTGAAGGACGGTTGGAGGAAGTCCCTCAACAGGGACGTACCGGCGGCTATCGCGGACGCGGTGAAATAGGCTCGAGGCGAAGCGCTCACCACCGGAGGAATAAAATGTCCAGTGCCAACACCAGCGCCGGTAGCAGCTTCGCCAGCCGCTTCAATCTGCAGCAATATGTCGTCTACCTCGGTTTCCTGGCGATCTTCCTGTTCTTCGCCATTGTGCTGAGGGACAGCGGCTTCCTCACCGTCCGAAACTTATCGAACATCGTGTTGCAGACGACGCCGGTGACGATCATGGCCATCGGCCTGGTCTTCGTCATGTCGGCCGGCGAAATAGATTTGTCGATCGGCTCGATCGTGGCGGTGGCGGCCCTTGCAGCCGCCGTCACCATCAACGCGTACGGCATGCCGGCAGGGATAGTCGCCGGCCTCGGCGCCGGCCTGCTGATCGGCGTCATCAACGGCGTGCTGGTGGCGTATGTCAGGCTGCCCTCCTTCCTGGTGACGCTGGCGACGCTCGGCCTGTTCGCCGGCGTTTCGCGTTCGATGACAGACCTTCGCTCGATCTCGGTGGCCAACGAAGCGTTCACCGGCTTCTTCGGTTCCGGCTCGCTGCTCGGTGTCCCCTCACTCGTCTGGTGGTCGGTGATTGCCGTGGCCATCGGCCACCTGGTGTTCCGCGAAACCCGTTTCGGCGCGCATGTGCTGGCGACCGGCGACAATGCCCGCGCCGCAAGCGTATCGGGCATCAGCGTGCCCAGGATCAGGCTCGCCGTGCTGACCATCAGCGGCGGGCTCGCCGGTCTTGCCGGCTTGCTCTATGCCGGTCGCCTGCAGGCGGCGAAATATACTCTCGGCGAAACCGACCTGATGACGGTCATCGCCGCCGTCATCGTCGGCGGCACGCTGCTCAATGGCGGCAAGGGCTCCGTGGTCGGCGCGCTGGTCGGCTCGTTGATGATGGGCATGCTCAACAACGGCCTGATCCTGATGGGCCTGTCGGTCTCCGACCAGATGATCGTGCGCGGCCTCATTATCCTGACCGCAGTCGCCGTGTCGCTGCGCGAAAAGAACCGCTGAAGGAAGCCATCCATGTTTCTCGAGATTCTGCGCCGCCGCAACCCCGCCTTCATCGAATCAGCTATCCGGTTGCATCAGCAAGGTAAGCTGCCGGCCAATGCTTATGTGCTCGATCTCGACACGGTTGAGGCCAATGCGCGGGTTCTCAAGAGCGAGGCCAACCGCAACGGCCTGAAGATCTTCGCCATGACCAAGCAGGTCGGCCGCTCCTCGTCGTTCTGCCGGGCTGTGATGCGCGGCGGCATTGACCGCGCGGTCGCCGTCGACATGGCTTGCGCCCGCGCCACCCACAAGGCAGGCATGAAGCTTGGCCATCTCGGCCATCTCCAGCAGGTCGCAAAATTCGAAGCGGCGGCTGCGGCGAAAACCTTCAAGCCGGACTACTGGACCGTGTTCAACGCTACCAAGGCTGGGGAAGCGGCAACAGGCGCCAAGGCGGCCGGCTATGTGCAGGACCTGCTGGCCCGCATCGCCGCCGAAGGCGATATCTTCTATCGCGGCCATGAAGGCGGTTTCAATGCCGCCGACATTATCGATGTCGCCGACCGGCTGGATGCCGTCGAAGGCGGCCGTTTCGCCGGCATCACCACTTTCCCTGCTCTGCTGTTCGACCATGCTTCGCGAAAAGTGCTGCCGACCCCCAATCTGGCGACGCTCGCGAAAGCTGCGGAAGCGCTGGCTAAGGCAGGCCGCAAGGACATTGGGATCAACGCGCCGGGCACCACGTCGAGTGTCATGCTGGCGGCACTCGCCGAGGCTGGCGCGACGCAGTGCGAGCCCGGCAATGGACTGCATGGCACCACCGCGCTGCATGTCATGGAAGATTTGCCGGAGCTTCCGGCGGTGCTCTATCTCACTGAGGTCTCGCATCTCTCCGGCGGCAAGGCCTATTGCCTTGGCGGCGGCTTCTACATCGATCCGATCTTCCCCGACTACGACGTCAAGGCGATCGTCTCGGCTGAACCGACGACGGCAGGCTCGGCACTGCGCAGCGTCGAGGTGCCGCCGCCCTCGGCGATCGACTATTACGCCATGATCGATGCCGCCGGCGCGAACGCGCCGAAGCCTGGCGACAGCGCCGTGTTCGGCTTCCGTGGCCAGGCCTTCGTCACCCGCGCCCATATTGTCGGCGTGTCGGGCATTTCGACGGACAATCCGAAAGTGGAAACCATCGAGAACGGCTTCGGTGAACCCTATGCCTGGCCAGTCTAGGAGAAACACATGACGGTGAGCGCGCCCATCCTTCAGCTGCACGACATTCGCAAGAATTTCGGCGGCATCACCGCGATCGAGAGTTTTTCGCTCGAGGTTTTCCCGGGCGAGATCGTTGCACTCGTCGGCGACAACGGCGCCGGAAAGTCGACGCTGGTCAAGATCGTCTCGGGCGTCCACCCGCCCTCGTCCGGCACCATCGTCATCGAAGGAAAACCGGTGACGATGTCGAATGCCACCATGGGGCGCGCGCACGGCATCGAGGTCGTCTACCAGGACCTGGCGCTGGCCGACCAGCAGACGGTCTACATGAACATGTTCCTCGGCCGCGAGCCGCTGAACCGCCTCGGTTTGCTCGACCGCCGCCGCATGATCGACGAGACCGAGAAACTGGTGAAGGAACTGGACGTGCGCATCCCCTCCGCCCACGCCACCATCCGCGATCTCTCCGGCGGCCAGCGCCAGGGCGTTGCGATCGCGCGCGCCACGCATTGGGCAAGCAAGCTGATCCTGCTGGATGAACCGACGGCGGCGCTGGGCGTTGCCGAAACCGCCCGGGTGGAGTCTATCGTCCAGTCTCTGAAGCAGCGCAATGTCGGCATCCTGATCATCAGCCACAGCCTCGACCAGGTCTTCAAGCTCTCCGACCGCATCTGTGTTCTCAGGCGTGGCAAGCAGATTGGAATTCGCGAGACCGCGAAGACCGATAAGAACGAGATCATTGCCATGATCACCGGCCTGCAGCAGCAATAGCAGGAACTCTCTCTGAGAGCCCCCCGCCCGAGATCCGGATGTTGTCGGCGATCACGCGATAGATCAGCTTGTGCCGCGTGGTGATCGCCATCGGCCCGTCCTGGTCGTAGCTGCCTTGCCACTCCGGATGCGGCGCCAGCAGCGCTGGCACATACATCGTGTCGGCCGAAATCATGCGCTGTTCCTTGCCGTAGTTTGCGAGGTAGACCGAGTGGCCGGGCGTGTGGCCGGCTCAGCGATGATCTGGAAGCCGGGCGCGACTTCGGCGCCGTCATGGATGCTGCTGGAACTGCTGCGTCTGGTGAAGCTGCCTGCATCGCCTGAATTTCTCCAGGCGTATCCGCACCAGCTTTCTGGCGGCCAACAGCAGCGCGTTGGCATCGCTATCCCAGTCTCGATTTGATAGGACCTATGCAATGTATGGCGGCGCCGACATCACCGTGCCGCCCGGCGGCGTCAAGCTGTCCGGTTTCGGTCGCGACAAGTCGCTGCATGCGCTGGACAGATACACCGTCTCAAAACAGCCTGGATTTCTCTGGGCTGCCCGTTTCTCGCTAAGCGCTGCCGAGGATGAAATCGGCGCACCGATCGGCGATCATGATCACCGGCGCGTTGGTGTTGCCGCTGATGAGACGCGGCATGATCGAGGCGTCGCAGATGCGTAGGCGCGGCACGCCGCGCACGCGCAATTGCGGGTCGACCACCGCCTGGTCATCGGTGCCCATCCGGCAGGTGCCGCAGGGGTGATAAACCGTCTTGGCGTGTTCGAGGATGTGGTCTGTTATGGACTGATCGGAAAGGTCGGCGGCCCCGCCCGGCGACAGCTCCTCGGCGATCACCGCCTGCAGGGCCGGTTGACGCAGGATGGTGCGGGCGATCTTCATGCCGGCGAGCAGCAGGGCAACACGCAAGATGCGACGGCAGGCTTTCCCTACGAAACCCGCTTCGAGGATCTGGAATATCTCACCACCGGTCGCACCGATCTGGTTTCGGTTCTTACCAACAATGCCTACCTCCATTCCCATTCCTCATTCTTTTGTCTTCCTGCTTGTCCTGGCGGCGGTGATGTTGGTCGTTCTGCACCGTACCGCCTTCGGACTATACCTCTACGCCGTCGGCAAAAATGAAGAGGCCGCGCGGTTTTCGGGAATCCGTACCGGCCGGGTTATCATCTGCGCCTATGTGATCTGCGCCGGGCTGACGGCGCTGTCATCCATCTTTCTCGCAATGTACACACGCTCGATCCTGCCAAGCTCGCACGCCAATTTCTACGAGCTCTACGCGATCGCCGCCGCCGTCCTTGGAGGGTTCTCGTTGCGGGGCGGGGAAGGCTCAATCATTGGTGTGGTGCTCGGAACGATCTTGCTGCAGGTGCTTCAAAACCTTGTCAATCTTCTAGGCATTCCCTCCTCACTCAACTTTGCCGTGAGTGGATCGGTGATCCTGATCGGGGTACTGGCCGACCAGGAATACGCAGAGTTCCGAAAGCGCCGCGAATTGATGCGGGGCCGGCTCGCGGCCGCCGAAGGTAGCGCTGCGATGCCCGAGCCGGTGAAATAGATGTTCGCGGCAGTTGCGATCGCCGACCGGTTGGCTGCTTGCGCCCGGGGGGCAGCCGAAGGCCGGGATCTAAAACGCCGCAATATTGCCTCTCGAGCGGCTCCTGCTTCAAAGGCAGTCGCCGTAATGTCGATGCAGTCGGCTCATGATGTGCCGAGTTTCGATCTCGCATGGTGATGTAACTTATGCGATCAGCCCGTACTGCCGTGCCTTGTTGCGCAAGAACGGCAGACCGTTGCCCATCACAACCGCTTCACTCTCGGCCACCGGACGCCACACGCTGAGGCCAAACGCCAGACGCGGATCCATGTTGATGAAGCTCTCCATCGCGAGCCCGCCCTTGAAGCCGATCGCGGCCAGCGTTGCGAACGTCTCATCCCAATTGCAATTGCCCTCGCCCGGGGTGCCGCGATCAGACTCGGAGAGGTGGATATATTTGAGGTAATCGCGGGCGGTGATAATGCCGTTGCCCATGCCCTTTTCCTCGATATTCATGTGGTAGGTATCAAGGTGCACGAACATATTGTCGGCGCCGACTCTCTCGATTAGTGCCACCGCCTGAGCCGCGGTGTTGATGATGTGGTTCTCGTAACGGTTCACGGCTTCGACACCGAGTTCGACGCCGCGAGACTTGGCTTGCGCGGCGGCGGACGTCATCACTTTCGCAATGTTATCAAGTTCGTCCTGGGTAGGTGGCACGCCAGTACGCTCGCCGATGCCGCCATAGATTACGCCGCACAGCGCCTGGGCTCCGATGTCGGCCGTCTTGTCGATAGCAACCTTGAGAAAGTCAATCGCCTCCTGTGGGTGGCGCGATGCCCACGCATATTCGGGCAACCCTAGCGAGCACACCGCCTGCATGCCATTTGCCGCCAGCAGCTTGCGGGTGTGATCGGCATCGCAAGAAAATGGATCGGCCAGCGAAATTTCAATGAAATCGAGATCGTATTTTTTCACCGCCGCTACAGTGTGCTCGGCGCCCTCTACGGACCAACCACTCGTCCACATGCTCGTATGAACGCCAAAACCCTTCATCGTGTTATCCTCATGAAATTGAGCTGCCCGGCAGCCCACCGCAAGATCATGACGCCGATCAGCATGATGCCCCAAATGGCTGTGGCCAGGTGCTGGCTGGCGCCCAAGAGATTCAGTCCCGAAGAAAGCAACTGCAAAACGATGAGGGCTAGGAAGACCGAAACGACCTTGCCGAAGCCGCCAAACGGATTCACCCCGCCCAAAAAGCAGGCAAGCACCGTAATCAGCACATAGGACTCGCCATGGCCGACACGGACGGAATTGAATCGTGCCATCATGATAATGCCGGCCAACGCACACATGGCGCCAGACAGCGCGTAGATCAGAATGATCACGCGTCGCGTCGAGATGCCGGAATAGCGCGTCGCCTCGATGTTGGAGCCGACCATATAGTTTGAAAAGCCAAGCCTGGTTCGGGTCATCAAAACATGCCAGACGATGACTGCGCCGAGCAGTATCAGCAGCGGGACAGGAATGCCGACGATGCTGCCGTGGCCCAGGGGCTGGATGAATTCGGGAAAGCCCGAAATATCGGCGCCGCGGGTCAGAAACTCGCCAAGGCCGCGCAGGAAAATCATCACCGAGAGCGAAACGAGGATGGGGTGCGCGCCGGTATAGGCTATCACCGGGCCCATGACCAAGCCGCTTGCCGTGCCAACGCCGACCGCAAGAACGGAACCGAGTAGAAAGGCATAGATGCTTGCGTCCGGTCCTCCGTTGGCCTGAAGAACCCAGGCGAGCGTGAGGCCACAGAGATTGGCCGTGAACGTCACGGCGAGATTGATGCCGCCCGAGATGATCGGCATCAACATCGCGAGCGTAAGCAGTCCAAGTTCAGGCAACTGGAAGGCCACCGATTCAAAGGTAGCTTTGGACAGGAATCGCGGCGAGAGAGATCCGAAGAATGCAATCACCAAAATCAATGCCAGCAAAAGTCCGATATTCTCGGCGCCCAACGTGCCGGCAAGACGGCGCAAGAATCCGTGCCGTAGCGCTCCAGTTTCGAGCACGCGCTGCGTCATGTACCCATCCTCTGCCGCAAGCCCGCGAGGATATGCCCGAGCGGCGCGTTGGACAGCGTGATGGCAATCAAGATGATCGCCCCGACGATCATCTTGAAAGCATAGGGAGAGATGCCGAGGAGGTTCAGCCCGTTTTGCGTCACCGACACAAGAAACACGCCAAGGATGCAACCGAGCACGGTGCCGCGCCCGCCACCCAGCCTGGCACCGCCAAGGACAACAGCTGCCAGCACGTCCAGCTCGCGCCCCACCAATGCGTTGGGCACGATTTCCTGGGAATAGTGCACCTGCACAAGTCCCGCGATCCCGGCCATCAAACCAAGCCAGCCGAAGGCAATGAAGTGCATCGCCGCGATGTTGATACCGAGGCGACGGGCGCCCTCCGGGTTATCGCCAAAAGCGTATAGCTGCCGTCCCGTGGTGGTATACCGGATAAGCCCCCAGGTGGCGGCGACGCAGACCGCCATGATCGCAACCGGCAGTGTTAGCTCGGCCCAATTGCCATTCGCCTGTTGGAACTCGAAAAGCACAGTGCGATGCGTCCACCATGCAGGCAGATTGTAGATCGATACACCGTGCGTGAAGAACATCAGAAGGCCGAAAAAAATATTGAAGGTGGCGATGGTGACAACGATTGAAATGATCTGGAAATAGTAGATGAGGCCGGCGTTCACCGCACCCAGGGCGATCCCGACAATTGCCGCCAAGGTGAGGCCGATGAACCAATCACCACCTCCCATTTGGGCTAGAGCCAGCGCCACAACGTATTGAACCACTGACGCGGCCACAGCGAAGGAGATGTCGATGCCCCCAGCGATCAACACCACCAGCAGCCCAACCGCGAAGATCAGATTTGTCGAGCTTGTGTTGAGCAGATTGAAGAGATTGGCAATGGTGAAGAATTTGTCGCTCGCAACGGAGAGACCTGCGCTCATGATGAGAAGAACCACAACGAGCCATGTCTCGGTGGGATGAGCCCGGAAGAGCTTGCCGCGGTTACGCATAGACGGCAGCTTCCAGGTCGCCGAGCGGGATGGCGTGCGGATCGTATTCGGCGACTATCTTGCCCGCAGCCATATGAAGGATACGATCGGCGTTGAAATAGACCTCCGGCACTTCATCGGATATCAGCAGAATCGCCAGGCCTTCGGCAGCGAGCTTGGCGACAATCTCGAAGATGCCGGCCCGCGCGCCAACGTCCACCCCCACGGTTGGCGAATCAAGAATGATCAGTTTCAGGCCGACCGCCAGCCATTTGGCGATGGCCACCCTTTGCTGGTTGCCGCCCGAGAGCGTGGAAATCGCATCGGTCTGCCGCCCGACTTTTATCGCCAATTCCTCGATCCAATGATTGACGAGCGCGTCCTTCTTCTCCGAGGAGATCAGCCCTCGATCAAGGATCTTGTCGAGCACCGGGATAATGGCGTTGTCGGCGATGGACTGAGCTTGTATGAGACCAAGGGACAAGCGGTCTTCGGAGAGATATCCAATACCCGCGCGGATTGCGTCGCGGTTGGAGTTCAGATGAAGAACCGTCCCGTTGAGTGCGATGCTGCCGCGGTCTGGGCGCAGCATGCCGAAAATAGAAAGCGCGAGTTCTGTGCGACCGGCGCCGAGTAGCCCGGTCAGGCCAAGCGTTTCACCTCGCCGTATTGTCAGCGAAACGTCGTCATAGTCGCCTGCGCGGGTCAATCGATCGATCTTCAACACGACGGGTGATCCACTAAGGTTTCTCGTGCTCACGGTTTGGTCGAACGTCTTGCCGGTCATCAGTTCGGTGAGGCGTGATTGGGTCATTCCGGCGGTCGGGAACACCCCAACGACCTTACCGTCGCGCAGAACGGTGACGCGACTTGAGATCTCCAGAACTTCCGCAAGGCGATGGCTGACTAAGACGATGGCCATGCCTTCATTCGAGAGTGTTCGAACGATCGCGAGCAACCGGTCTGTTTCCGATTGAGTAAGCGACGATGTGGGCTCGTCCATGAAAATAACCTTCGCATCGCCGGCGAGCGCCCGGGCGATGGCGACGATCTGACGTTGGGCGATTGCAAAGCTACGCAGAGGCGCGTCGACATCGAGGTCGGCGCCAAGCCGCGCCAACAGCCCTCGCGCCACCTCGCGAATGCGCGAATGATCGACGAGCCGAGGCATGTTGCCGAGGACAGTTCTGATCCCGATATTTTCCG
Source organism: Mesorhizobium sp. C277A (assembly GCF_040324395.1). NCBI lineage: Bacteria > Pseudomonadati > Pseudomonadota > Alphaproteobacteria > Hyphomicrobiales > Phyllobacteriaceae > Mesorhizobium > Mesorhizobium sp. C277A. Next base: position 158,156 of record NZ_JAMYVW010000002.1, read on the forward strand.
CGACTGTCATTTCAGGAAACAGTGCGAGGTCCTGCCAGATGACTTCCACCCCGGCGCTGCGCGCCGCAGCCGGCGACATGATGTCGACAGACTTTCCGGCGATCGACATGTTTGCGCCGGCTAGCGGCTGACAAACGCCGGTGATTACCTTGATCAGGGTGCTCTTGCCGCTGCCGTTCTCACCGGCGATGCATTGCACTTCACCCGGGAGAACCTCGAAGGCGACATCCTGGAGGGCTCTAACGCCACCAAATGTGACGCTTATGTTGCTAAACGACAGAACCGATGGGAGGTCCTGCGTCGTAGACGCGACGAGGTTCACGGCGGGCCCTTCTGAAATGACAAGGATGGGGCGTGCCGGGATTGATTTGCCACCCCGGCACGCCAGCCATGGTCCGCCATCTAAAGCCCTAGGGCTGCAAGACCATCGACCGTTTCGACCGTGATAGGCTGCACAGCGTCCACGATGATGGTGCCGGTTTTGAAGTCAGGGTGAACGACACCCAGACCTTCGATCGTCATGCCGTCGGTAATTTCACCGCCGCCCGCCAGAAAATCAGCCATCGTTACGAATACTTTGCCCGCTTCCAGAGGATTCCACATATAGCCGCCGTCAATAATGCCGGATTTGAGCATTGCGCTGCCTTGGCTAGGCGAGAATGAACCGACAAGAACCACCTTGTCACCAAGCTTCTGCTCCTCGATCGCGCGTCCGGCGCCGATCGGTCCCTGACTGCCGAACGTCAGGAAGCCGCCGAGGTCAGGATTGGCGGCAAGCACATCCAGAGCCGTCTTTCGGCTGTCATCGGCGCTCTCGGCGACGCCATATCTGTCGCCAACCATCTGCATGTCGGGAAAGTTCTTCTTCAGGTAGGCGATTGCAGCATCGGCCCAGGTATTGTGTGCGGGCACAGTAAGAGAACCTACGTACACAACGTACTTGCCTTTGCCGCCCATTTTCTCGGCAAATAGCTTGGCATGGGCCTCACCGAAACCAACGGCCGAGACCATTTCGAAGTCCCAATCAGCGTTCACCTGGTCTGGCGATTCATGGGTTATGACCTTGATGCCCGTGTCGCGCGCCTTTTTTAGAACCGGCTCGAGAACGTTTGCATCATTCGGCACGACGCCAATTACGCTGACGCCCTGAGCTATCAGGTCTTCGATCGCGCGGACCTGAAGTGCCGGGTCGGCGCTGGTCGGCCCGACCATGAAGCCGTCGTCGCCAAGCTCTTTCGACTTTTCCTTTATTCCCGTTTCCATGGCATTGAACCAGGGAATGCCGCCGATCTTCACGACAACTCCAACCTTGACGTCCTTTGCCAGCGCAGCATTCATTGTGGCGACCGAAAGGGCTGCGCCGAACGCTGCCGCGAGTATAGTTTTTGCTAACATTTAATTCCTCCCTGATTGACGAGTTTTTCAGTTGCCTATTGCCCATGTCGGCTTTGTTTGGCCCACCCCTTTGTGCCCGACGGCATTGACGCACTCGGCGCCGCATTCCTCCCAGAACGCGCCATAAAAGACTTTGAATGCCGGCCGGTCAAGGTGCTAAATAGATTTAGCAAGGCGGTCACGCCACCAGCGTCTAAAAACATTTCTCGATTGATGTAAACGATCCGCCCTTCGCACTCAGGCTGCACCCGTAGAACGACATGCGATCGCCCGCGAGCCTTGGGTGGAGGCGGTGCTACCCAGATCCGAGGTGCTGATGAACGGAGTTGAACTTCTGCAACGATGTCTCGTGACAAAGAATTGCTAGTGGTCGATGCTCGATTTGGATGCCGAATCCCAATCTTCTTGGGCGCCGTCATGCTCTCCGGTTCGCCCAAAGCTGGTCGGTACGGTCACCAGCGGAAAGTGGTCTATCGAATAATTCTCGAGAAGCGAAAATCCTTCAGCAATCATCACCTCGACATTCTGTCGGACCATGGTCACATCGAAGGGCAAATGCGCCGCGAATGGATCCCAGTCGAAGCTTCCGACAACAACCCGTCCAAGCTCACTTGAGGCTAGTGTCGAAGTGAACCGCAATGTTCCTTCAAGAGCGGTCACGCCGTTGACGAACATACCTGAGGGCAGATGCCCAAGCTGAGCGTATCGTGCAGCGAGAGACCGAGCAGCGTTGGTCGGTGCGTATCCGCAGCAGTCAATCGTGCCCGGGCCCGTAACAATCCCATGCGCTGCCAGCGCATCGTGAAAACCCATCAAACGGCTACGTGTTGCGTCATCATCGCTGACCCCGCCAAAGAAGAAGAGATCTTCGGTGGAGCCCCCTCGTTCTTTCAATTTCTGAACAATGATCTCTGTGAGCGCCTTGGCGCCCCCGTAGTTGTCAGAAACAACTGAGGGAGCCCGGCGGCCTGGCAGATCGATGTTGATGCACCGGACGCCCGCTGCCCGGCACAGATCATTCAGCGGATCGGGGTCACGAACGCCCGCAAGGAAGAGAAATTCCACCTGCTGAGCCAGCAGGGTTTCCGTCACACTCAACTCGTTATCAGGATTGCGATGGGTGCTGACGACGATCGGGCACAAGCGGTGGACGCGGGATTCCGCTTCAAAGGCTTCGGCCAATCCGGCGAAGAAGCGATTGCGGTAATGTGGCAAGATCATTCCAGCGAGTCCGGATCGGGAAAGCCGCAATCCTCGTGCCTTGAGGTTGACAGCATAGCCAAGCCGCTCAGCCCAATTGAGGATGGTCGCTGCGGTTTCCGCCTTGATCCGGTGCTGTTGCCACGAGCCATTGAGGACGAGACTGACGGCGGTCGGGGACGACTTTGCCGCCACCGCGATATCATAAATCGTTGACTTGCGTCGGACAGACTTTCTCGCCATTCGTGACGCTCCCACTAGCAGATGCAGTAGACGCTAGTGCGGGGTCAAGGCAACATCTCTAAATTGCGACAAACGGTTTGGAGGAGCGACCCCACGGAAAGGGCGCGGCCTTTCGTGCCTCCGGTCCGGTCAGCGCCAGGGAAATCGGCAGATTTGGGATTTTCCCTGAAGCTTCGTTCAGCGTCCCTGGAGACACCAACCCCAGCGTTTCGGCTTTGGTCTCCCCGATGATCAATCACCTTGCAAAGGTCGACGAGAAGTTTCGATCAGTTTGGAGCCCACCGTTGGGGATGGTCGGGCGCACGCGTCACGATCAAGTCCCTCCGTTTTCAATAGCGGGAAGATGAAAGCTTTGGGTTTCTGAGTCTCTATCTGGCCCAAAAGGGTGCTGCCGGATGCGCCTTCGTCTCCGGGCGTTGTTTGCGTACTTGGCCGACGTGTCTTTGCTTGGCAAGTTCCTTCCGCGACAAGGATCTGCTCGACAGCATTTTCGTCGCTATTGCCAATGCGGAGCCCCGGAGGATCAAAACCGGTTAGCAGCATGACGCGGACGGTTCCGAGCAAATGACTCAGATTTCCGATTTGCTCAGAGTCCCCCGGCCTGTGGCTCTCTGTGCAGCAGGCCTTGAGAGTCTGGCTCGACCCTTTTTGGAAGCTCGCCTCCAATCGCTGGACGAGTTTGGGGTTGTGTGTGCGTCAAGTTCTGCAAAATGGGGCAGCCATGATGCTGGTCATGCGGCTTGGCGCAGAGCGAGCTTCTTGTGCTCGCGCAGATCATCCATGTTGATATAGCGGTTGGCCTCCATCCAGTTTTCGTTGGTTTCGACGGCCAGCGCCCTGACCAGGCGCAGGCAGCTTTCGGCGTTCGGGAAGATGCGCACGACATAGGTGCGCCGGCGGATTTCCTCGTTGAGCCGTTCAAGCATGTTGGTGGACTTGAGGTGCTTGTGATGCTGACGCGGCAGCCGGAAGAAAGTCAGCGTCTGTTCTATGGCTTCTTCCGCCCAGGTGGTCAGCCGCGGATAGCGTGCCGACCATTTGGCAAGCCATGCGGCAAGATCAGCCCTGGCCTCTGCGAGATCGCGCCGGTCGTAGAGCCAGCGCAATTCCTGCAGGCAGTCGTCGCCGTGCTTCCTGGGCAGATGATCGAGCGCGTTCCTGAGGAAGTGGACGTAGCAGCGTTGCCAGGCGGCTTCGGGGATCACCTCGCCGATCGCTGCCACCAGGCCGGCGTGATCGTCGGACACGACCAACTCGACGCCCTTGAGGCCGCGCGCCTTGAGGCCGACGAGGAAGTCCCTCCAGGCCGAGCGGCTCTCGCGATTGGCCATCTCCACGGCCAGGATCTGGCGCCTTCCGTCCCAGTCGATACCGACCGCGATCAGCACCGCCTGGCTCATCACGATGCCGGCTTCACGCACTTTCTCGTAGCGGGCATCGAGAATGAGGTAGGGGAATGGCTCCTGAAGCGGTCGTTCGGCAAACGCCTTCAGGCTCTCGTCCAGCCGCTTGTTGATGGTCGAGATCGACGAGGCCGAGAAGGCATGGCCGCACAGTTCTTCCGTGATCGCCTTCACCTTGCGGGTCGACACGCCCTGCACATACATCTCCGCAAGCGTCGCAACCAAGGCCCGCTCCGAACGCTGGTAGCGCTCGAACAGCTCGGTGGAGAAGCGCCCGGCCCGGTCCTGTGGAACCCGCAGCTCGAGCTTGCCCACCCGGGTGACCAGGGTGCGGCCGTAATAGCCCGAGCGATAGCCAAGCCGTTCGGGCGTACGCTCGCTCTTCGAGGCACCCAGCGCCTCGTCCATCTCGGCCTCAAGCACCTCCTGCATCACCGCACGGAGCACTTCGTGCAATCCATCCGGGTTCGAAAGCAAAATGTCTTTGACGGCAGCGCTGGCGGTCTTAACTTCAGTCTTGGTCATGGTGGCGTTCCTTCGCGGGAATCAGGTGACGTGAACAATCACCAGCCTGCCATGACCGCCCCCTCTCAGCGAATTTGCAGAACTCTCAGCACACTACCGAGTTTGGCGGCAAGGCTAGTCGTCTCCATCGGTGTTATGATCGATGCCAGGGAGGCCGCCTGGACCATGGCGTGAACTCATTGCCGTATGCTGGCAGTGCAAGGCAATGAACTGACTGCACAACATGTAGGTGCATTCGTGGATCAAATTTCCAGATAGCCAAACAGCGCGCGTATCTCGATTAGGTGGCAAGGAGTTGCGAAAGCTATGTTCGCAGTTTGAGAATCGTCCGATATGCCGCACAACGATGCCGGCAAGACGAGCCGAGAATGATCTGACGCAATGTTCAGATCCAAGAAGGACGGTTACCTGTGGCCCAGAAAGGAATCACACTAAAGGACGTTGCCGCAGCGGCTAAGGTGTCGCGCGCCACGGCCGCCCGGGCGCTCAACAGCTATGGTTACGTTGGCGACGAGACGGCGCTCCGCGTGGTTGAGGCAGCCGAAAGGCTGGGCTATCGGGCCAACCTCGTCGCGCAGGCGCTGCGCAGCGGACAATTGCCGATCATAGGCTTCGTGCCCGGCGATATCCAGAATCCGTTCTTCGCCCGAATCGCGCACGACATAGAGGTGGAACTGCGCAAGCACCGCCACAATCTTCTGATTGCCAGCAGCGAGGAGAATGTAGAACAGGAGAAAGAACTGCTTGAGAGCCTTCGCTCGCTCAGCATTCGCGGCTTCATCCTTGCCCCAACGTCTGCAACCGACAGCCAGCATATTGTGCAACTGGCCCGCGAAGGCGCACCGATCGTGCTCATCGACCGCGTGGTAAAGGACCTGCAATGCGACAGCGTCGTCGTCGACAACGAGGGCGGGGCACGCGAGGCAGTGGACTATCTGGTTGGCAACGGTCACCACCGGATCGGTCTTTTGCGCGACGAGTCACGCATCTTTACGGCACAGGAACGCTTGGCTGGCTACGAAAACTCGCTCCACTCGCATGGGATCGCAATCGATGAAGCGCTCATCGGCGTATCGCGCTCGACCGTCGAGCACGCCATCGAAGCCACGATCCGCCTGTTCAGCCGGCGCAATCGCCCCACCGCACTGTTCACGGTGGACAGCCTCATGACGCAAGGCGCGCTTCTTGGCCTGCGTTCAATGGGGCTCTCGATTCCGCATGACGTGTCGGTGGTTGGCTTCGATGACTTCAACCTCGCCACGTTCACCGATCCGCAGATAACGGTCGTGGCGCAACCCATCTCCGAGATCGGACCGCTCGCCGCCAGATACCTGCTGGAGCGGCTTGCCGGCAAAAAGGTTGCACCGCGCCGTACCCGATTTCAGACCCGCTTGATCGTACGCGGATCGGTTGCCCGGCGCGCTGTGCGCTAAAGAGCAAACCCCTCGATTTCGGAGAATTTCGTCTAAAGGACTTGCCATTGGCGAAATTGCGTGCCCATTATTGCTTGTGAGATCGATCTCACATCGGGAAACGAGCTAGACGGCCCACCGACGCCTAAGGCGGGCTAGAGGCCTGTAACATGCGAAATACAAGGAAAACGTCATGCTGAACTTCGATAGGGACCGCTTCGTGAAGATCCAAAGCGGGGCCGTCGCCGTCGCAGGTGAGGTTCGCTCACTGATGCGCACACTGCTGGCAGATCATGGCGTCGAGCGGCTGTTTTTCATGGGCACCGGCGGCGTGCAGCTTCTAACCTTGCCCGCGATCGAGTTGGCGCAGCGCTGTTCCACCTTCCCGGTGAGCGGTGCCTATCCGGCGCAGGTCGTGATCGATCCGCCCGCCGGTCTCGACAGCAAGGCCGTGGTGGTCATCCCGTCCTTGTCGGGCACGACCAAGGAAGGCGTCGAGCTCATGGCCTTTCTGAAAAAACGTGGTGTGCGCACCATTTCGCTCACCGGCCATTCGGATACGCCAATCGCACGGGAGGCTGACCACAATTTCACGAACTTCGCCGAAGACGACACCTCGTCGGAATCCTTCTACCTGCAGACGCTGCTGATCGTCCTGGCCCTGCTGGAAGAGCGCGGCGAATATGATGATTTTGATGGCACTGTCGCCGAACTCAAACTGCTGCCGGATCTGCTTGCCGACGCCAAGGCTGCCTTTGAGGACAGGGCGGCCGAACTGGCCCAGACAATCAAGGACGATACCTATCACATCTTCACCGGCGCCGGCTCGGTGTGGCCGGAGGCACACTATTACGGCATGTGCATCCTCGAAGAGATGCAGTGGATTCGCACCCGCCCGGTGCACGCCGCCGACTTCTTCCACGGTACGCTCGAGTTGGTCGAGCCGGGCGTCAGCGTTTTCGTGTTCAAGGGCGAAGATGCCCTTCGGCCCCTGGCCGACCGGGTCGAGAACTTCGCCAAGCGCTACACGGACCGCGTTCGCACGCTGGACGCGGCCTCGGTCAAGTTGCTGGGCATCTCCGCAAAGGTCCGCGGCATGATCTCGCCGGTTCTGCTCGCCACCTTGCTCGAGCGGCTGAGCGCCCATCTCGAGGTGCTGCGCAACCACCCGCTGACCACCCGTCGCTACTACAAACGCGTGGAATATTGATCCCCTCTCACCTCTGAAGGAGCTATCCATGAAACGTTCGCTGCAAATCGTGGCGGTCACGGTGGCCGCGGTATCATCATTGGGGTTGTCGATAAGCGGCAGTTCCGCCGCTTCGCCGGCTGTCACGGCCGACCCAAACGCCAAGGTGGAATACACCGGCACGCTTTCGGTCCTGACGAAGTTCGGGCTGCAACAGCTGTCGCCGTATTTCGTCAACCTGGCACAGGCCTATGAGAAGCTCCATCCGGATGTGAAGGTCGAACTTATCCAGGAGAGCGACGACAGCGTGAAGGGCAAGACCAAGACGCTGGTCGCTTCCAACTCGCTGCCCGATATCTATTTCTCCTGGACAGGCAGCTGGGGTGGCAATTTCGTGCGCGGCAATCGCGCCGTTGATCTCACGCCCGTCATTGCTGCCGATACCGAGTGGGGCAAGTCGCTGTCTCCAGCCGCCGTCAAGGCGTTCCAATACAACGGCAAGTTCTATGGCATTCCGCTTTACCAGGATGCCAAGTTCATGGGCTACAACAAGCAGATCTTCGCCAAGCTCAGCCTCAAGGCACCCGGCACTTTCGAGGAATTGCTGACCAGCTGCGACGCCATCCGCAAATCCGGCGTGACACCGATCTCCTTCGGCAACAAGGAGGCCTGGCCGGCAATCCACTTTGCAGGCCAGCTGCTCGCCTACAACGTGCCGCAGGGAACGCTGGAACGCGACTTCGATCCGGCCACCGCCCAATACACCGACCCAGGCTATATCGCAGCACTCAAGCAGTTCAGCCAGCTTGTCGAGCGCTGCACCGATGGCGCCGGCGTCAACGGCACATCCTATGCCTCGGCTCTCCAGGCCTTCACCAACGCGCAGTCGGCCATGTACTACCAGGAGATCATCGAGTTCGATCAGGCCGCCACACCGGAGTCGGCGTTAAAGCCCGCCGATTTCGGATTCTTCCGGCTGCCGGTGCCCGCCGGCGCCAAGGGTGACGCCAGGTCGATCGAGGGCGCGCCGGAGGGCTACATGATCAATGCGGCATCGAAGAACATCCCGCTGGCGATCGATTTCATCAAGTTCGTGACTTCGAAGGAAAATGCGCAGGTGCTGTCTGCGCCACCCTATGGCCAGCCGAGCGCCACCATCGGCGGCGCCTCGGAATCGAACATGAGCGCGGCTGTGGTCGATGGCCTCAAGGATATCAACGCCGCCTCATACCTCATGCCCTGGCTGGATACGGCCAACCCACCGCGCGTCGCCGCCGTCTGGCTGTCCAGCCTGCAGGCGCTGGCGGGCGGCTCGATGACGCCCGAGCAAGTGATGGACGAGGTGCGCAAAGCCGCATCCGCGGCCAAATAAAGCAGGCGAGCATGGCAAGGGCCTCGGACACAGTGGACAGCGGCGCCGACATCGGCGTCGCCAGGCCGCAACGGCCAAAGAGCCGGCGGGCCTGCTTCGCCAACCTGTTGTCGTTGCGATGGGCGGCGATCGCGCTCATCCTCATCGGCTGGTTCGTCTATTATCCGATCGTCGACAATTTCATCGTCAGCACCACCGACCAGGACATCTACACCGGCGAGGTCACCAATGTCGGCCTCGCCAACTACGACCGGCTGCTGCATGACCCGGTCGTGCTGCTGGCGCTGTGGAACAACTGCCTCTACGCTCTCATCTCCGTCATCTTCCAGGTCTTCGGCGCGTTCCTGCTGGCGGCCATTATCGAGGACCTGAAAAGCGAAAGCTGGCGCCGGCTGTGGCGCGCCGTCTATTTCGTGCCGTCGGCAATCTCGATCACGGTGACCGGCCTGCTGTTTTATTTCATCTACCAGCCGCAGATCGGCTTGCTGGATGCCGCGCTCAGCCGTGTTGGACTGAGCCAGCTCGTCATGCCTTGGCTCGGCAATGAGCACACCGCCATCTATGCCATCATCGCCATGAGCCAATGGCAGGGTTTTGGCTATTCGACGCTGCTGTTCGCCATTGCCATCCAGAAGATCCCGCGCGACCTCTACGATGCCGCAACGATCGACGGCGCGGGTCCGCTTCGCCGCCTGTGGAGCATCACCTTTCCGCTCACCCGGGAAATGACGGGGTTGATGATCATCGTCACCATCACGGGCGCGTTCCAGGTGTTCAACGAGGTTATGGTGATGACCGCAGGCGGGCCCAACAACAGCAGCCAGGTGCTGGGCACGTGGCTCTACCAGAAGGCCTTCATCGAGGACAATTTCGGCTATGGCGCGGCGATCGCCGCCGTCATCTTCATGTTGACCATGCTCACAGGTGCGGCACAGCTCTGGTACACCAAGCGCCGCCGGGTGCAGCTATGAGTGCGATGGTCGCAGCCGGTCGCAGCCGGAACGTGTGGTCGGTCATCGCCAGGACATTGCTCTATTCGTTCCTGGTCTGCCTTGGTGTCGTCGTCATCTATCCGCTGATCTGGATGGCGCTGAGCGGCTTCAAGGACAATGCGCAGATCTTCGGCGATCCCTTCGCCCTGCCCACCCATTGGTCGTGGAACAATTACATGCAGGCATGGAACCAGGGCGTGCGTGGCTACGTGACAGTCTCGGTGCTGGTGACCGTCGCTTCGGCAATATGCACCGTCCTGATCAGCGCCTGGACGGCCTTCGGCCTGACCCGCACCAAAATGTCGGCAAAGCCGCTGGTTATTGCCATCGTTCTGGGCGGCTTGATGCTGAGCCCCACCGTGGCGATCATTCCACTGGTGAAGATGTTGCAGGCGCTCGGTCTCTACAACACCTACTGGGCGCTGATCATTCTCTACACGGCGTTCCGTGTGCCGTTCACCACCTTCCTCATCCGCGCCTACATGCTGGATCTGCCTGAAGACATCGACGAGGCGGCGACGATGGATGGCGCCAGCGAGGGTCAGATCTTCTGGCGCATCACCTTGCCGCTGTGCCGGCCGATCATCATTTCCTGCGTCATCCTGCACGTCCTGTTCGCCTGGAACGAATATCTCTTCGCCATGATCTTCACGAGCGGCTCGGATGTGCAGACGCTGCCGGTCGGACTGACGTCGATCATGGCAACCCACGGGACCAACTATGCCGTGGTGTTCGCGGCCATGACGATCTCGGCGCTGCCTATCGTGATCGTGTTCTTTGGCGCGCAACGCTACTTCATCCGTGGCTTGGCCGAAGGCATCGGCAAATAACAATTCCCGAAAGGAGCCTTCATGCCGCAGCTCGCTGCTCATCAGCTGATCGGAGCCAATTTCAGCTTCCAGCACTTCCCCTTCGATGAGGTCGCCAGGACGATCCGAGGCTTTGGCCTGCGCGAGATCGAGCTGTGGGGGATTGCCCAGCATCTGGACCTGTTCCACGCCACGGACGCACGTGTCGAATCCGTTCGCCGGGTACTCGCCGACAACGAGCTGTCGGCCTGGTGCTTTACGCCTGAGCAGGTGTTGTATCCAATCAACATTGCCTCCGGCGACGCCGCACTGCGCCAGGACAGCATCGAGCGGTTTTGGCGTGCAGCCGACATCTGCGCGGCGCTTGGCGCCCGCTATCTCTTCCTGACGCCCGGCCGGGGCTACGAGAGCGAACCCCGGCAACCGGCATGGGACCGCGCGGTCGGTTCGATCGGCGAGATCGCCCGGCGCGCCGCCGCAAACGGGGTGCGCTGCCTGCTCGAGCCGTTGCAGCGGTTCGAGAGCAACCTCGTCAATGATGCGGCAGGCCTGCGCCAAATGCTGGATGAGGTGGGCGCCGGCAACGTCGATGTCGTGCTCGACACTGTCGCCATGGCCACGGCCGGCGACACCGTGGCCGGCTATGTCGACCTGTTCGGCTCGCGGCTGGCGCATGTCCATCTGGTCGACGGCACACCAGGCGGGCATCTGGTGTGGGGGGATGGTACGCTGCCGCTCGGCCACTATGTCAGCGAGCTCGCGCGCCTGGGCTATGCCGGAAAGTTCACCTTCGAGCCGTTCGGCAACGGCTCCTACGCGCTCGATCCGGTAAAAGCCTGGACACGCTGCCTTGGCGCCATCGCGCCATACCTCAATTGCGCAACGGTGCCGGCATGACGTCGAAGAAGCTTATCGCGGTCGGGGACAATTGCCTTGATGCCTATTTGACCAACAACTTGATGACGGTGGGCGGCAACGCCTTGAATGTCGCGGCGCAATGGCGGCGCAACGGCTGGTCCGCGCGCTATTTCGGCGCCGTCGGGAACGATCCCGAAGGCGACGTGGTGCTTGCCGAACTGCAAGGTGCCGGCCTATCCCCGGACGACGTCGAACGGCGTCGCGGCGATACGGCCGTCACCTTGCTGCGCGATGAATCCGGCGACCGGAAGTTCCTGCACGAATCCTTCGGTGTGGGCGAAAACTACATGCCGGCGCCCGCGCATTATGCGGTCATCGCCGCGGCCGACTGGGTGCATCTCGGCACCAACGCCAACAAGCACCTTGTTCAACGATTGGTGGCGGACCATGTGCCGTTCAGCATCGATCTATCGACTGCCCATATGGCGCTGCCGCTCGACGGTGTCCCGCTTGTGTTTGCGTCCGGACCGGACGATGTCGATGTTCCCATCGAGCCATCGCTGGGCGCGCTCAGGGCGGCCGGCGCAAGGCAGCTAGTTTTGACCTGTGGTCGACGCGGCTCCTACTTCGACGATGGCACGAATGTCGTGCATGCGCCGGCGACCCTTGTCGATGTCGTGGATACGTGTGGCGCCGGCGACAGTTTCATTGCCACTTTCCTCGCCAGCTTCCATTTCGGCGGCCTCGGCGCCCTGGAGGCATTGCACAGGGCGTCGATCGCGGCGGCGCAGACCTGCACCCATCTTGGCGGGTTTCCCCAGAGACCGCGTCCGATACCCGATTGGCTGCCAGCCAAATATGCCAGCTTCATTGTCGATGCGCAGGGAGCCCAAGCGTGAGTACAATTCGTTTGCGGCAGCCTGCGGTCGCGCTTGCATCTGACCGGTCGTTTTGGCTGCAGGACATTGCCGCCGCCCCTGCGACCGAGCCATTGCGAGGCGACGAGCGCGCCGACGTGGTGATCGTCGGTGGCGGCTATACCGGTCTGTGGACGGCGCTGCGGATCCTTGAACTGGCGCCGCAAACGCGGGTGGTGATCCTTGAAGCCGATCTATGCGGATCGGGGGCCTCGGGGCGCAACGGCGGTCAGGTCCATTCATGGTTCGCCGAAATCGACCAGATCAGTGCGGTCGTCGGTCTCGAGGAAGCGCGCCTGCTGTGCGCCGACACGGTGGCATCGATCGCGGAGCTGAAGACGCTGCAGCAAAACGGCACCATAGACATGGACCTGAGGCTGGACGGATGGTTGTGGACAGCAAGCTCCATTGCGCAGGAAGGCGCTTGGGAGACCGCCGTGGCCTTGACGGCGGCTGTTGGAGAAAACCGTTTCAGCCCGCTGACAGCCGAGGACATTCAACGCCGCACCGGTTCATCGGCCTCCTATGTCGGCGTGGTCGAGACCACTGCCGGCACGGTCCATCCCGCCAAACTTGCCATCGGATTGCGCAAGTTGGCACTGGCACGCGGCGTCATCATCCATGAGCGCAGCCCGGTCCTCGCCATCGAACCCGGCATGACATGCACGGTGCGCACGGCGCATGGCGCGGTACGGGCTGACAAAATCGTGCTTGCCGCCAACGCCTGGCTTTCCGCGCTGCCGGAACTGCGGCGGCATCTTTATGTGGTCGGCAGCGAGGTGATTGCCACTGCCGCCGTTCCCGAACTGCTCGACAGCATCGGCTGGCGCGACGGTGCCTCGATCTGCGATTCCCAGGCCCAGGTGCTCTACTACCAGCGCACCATCGGGGGCAGGGTGGTCTTCGGTCGTGGCAGCGGCAACGTCGCCTTCAGTGGAAATTTCGGCGCCAGCTTCAACCGCAGCCCGGAGCACGGCCGCGACAATATGCGAGAGCTGCATCGGGTCTACCCGTCGCTGCGCGGTGTGGCGATCGAATATGACTGGTCGGGGCCGATCGACTGCGTGCCTGAACACGTTCCTGTCTTCGACCACCTGCGCGATCATCCCAATATCTTCTACGGCATGGGATTCAACGGCACCGGCATCGCGCAGACGCCGATAGCCGGACGCATTCTGGCGAGCCTGGTGCTCGAGCGAAAGGATCGCTGGAGCGAAAGCGGTCTGGTCGGCATCGAGCGGCGCATGTCGCTGCCGCCCGAGCCTTTGCGTTATCTCGGCGCCAGACTTGTCCGCGCGGCGGTGGGCCGCAAGAACGAGGCCGAGATCCGCAACCGCAAGGCGGGCAGGATCACCAATCTTGTGGCGGCCCTGAAGCCAGGCAGGCGCAAGAATTAGCCGGGCATCTGGCTCATCGTCACGCTCTTCAAACCATGAGCCGGCACGTGCCGTCCCGATGACGGTGGACGCGGCATTGCGATCAGGGTGTTTGCTGGGCTTCATTGACGTACATTCTTAAAGCGGAGTGCGTCGACCTTGTTCTAACGTATTCATGTGGGCCGTACCGCCGTCACGCCTATGCTTGGCGCACTTGCGGCTTTCCATTTGAGGGCGGGCCAACGGATCCGCGTGCAATGATGGCGGTCGGCAAAACGAGCCTTTCCGCCGGGCGGGAATCTCCCTTCAATCGTCGGATGAGCAATTCCGCGACGCTCTTGCCAAGCGCGTAGACGGGCTGGTCGATAACGGTGATGGGCGGCGTGGTGACGCTCGTCCAGTCCGCATCATGGAAAGTGATGAGCGAAATGTCGTCGGGAACCCGCAGGCCGCGCTCGCGGGTCACCTTGAAGATCTCCAGCGCAATGACGCTGTCGGAGGCGAGGATCGCCGTCGGCCGATCCGGCGCCGACAGCATCTCGCCGGCAACCCTGCGCGTTTCGGTGGGGCTTGTCGCGCCAAGGCGAACATAGCGTTCTGGCCGATCAAGTCCGGCCTCTCGGCACACGGTGAGGAAACCGTCGATGCGCTCACGGACCGACGAGGTGTAGATCTGCCCGAGATCCCGGTACTCGTGCCCTTCGGCGTCGACCGCGGTTACATAGGCGATGTTGCGGTGGCCGGCATCCGCTAGAAAGCGGGTCGCCAGCATGGCGATGCCGCGATCGTCGGTCGTGACCGTATCGACATCCAGATCTGCCAGCGCCCTATCCAGCAGGGCAAGCGGTCGGCCCGAGCGGTGGATATCGCGCAGGTGCGCGATGTCGCGCGATTCCGACGGCGTGACGATCAGCCCGTCGACGCGCTTGCCGATGAGCAGTTTCACGGCCGCCTTTTCCGCCTCGATCTTCTCGCCGGAATTGGCCAGGATGACGTTGAACCCGGCTGCCTTTGCCGCGTCGCTGATGCCGCGTACCGCGAGGCTGAAGAACGGGTTCTCGATGTCGCCGACAACCACGCCGATGATGCCGGAGCGGCCGGTCGTCATGCTGCGGGCGAGCTCGTTCGCACGATAGTCCAAGGCCTTGGCCGCGGCCATGACTTCCGCGCGGATCATTTCGCTGACGACGCCGTATCCGCCGAGCACGCGCGCGGCTGTCGCTTTCGAAACATTGGCCGCGCGGGCGACGTCGCTGACCGTTATCGACGGGGTCTTGGGGGCGGTTCTTTTCATCGGATGACGACTACAAGAGTTGTTGACGGGAGGTCAACGTGGCGATAACGATTAACAAAGAGACCGGTCTCACGCAATATGAGACCGGTCTCTTTAAAAGGAGTGGAGCCGAGAGGCGTGACGGACCGTGACTTCGGCAAGGCATGTCGGCGCGCCAGATGGCGGCTCGACGGAAATACCAACAAGAACAGACCTTCAGAGTGGAGAAAGACATGAGCAGGAAAGAAATTCTCAAGTCGTTGATGTGCCCGGTCAGAACCGGCGCAATGGCTCTTATGGCGATGTGCGTCGGCGCCGGGCTCGTTTCAGGAGCGGCCGCCGCGGATGACAATCCCTATGGCCTCATTGATGCGAAGGTCATCAGCGTCGGAACCATGGGCGATGCCAAACCCTACGCTTTCACCCAGGCCGATGGGTCGTTCACCGGCTTCGACATCGAATTGTTCCGCAACGTCGCGAGCCGCCTTGGCTTCAAGCCCGACCAGGTGATCTTCACCGGCCAGGAATTCTCGGCGCTTATGCCTTCGGTTGCAAACGAGCGCTTCGATGTCGCGGTCGCGGCAATCGGCACGACGGAAGCACGCAAAAAGACCGTCGACTTTTCCGACGGGTATATCGCAGGCTATCTCTCCGTGCTTACCGCAGACAAGTCGATCACGTCGGCGGACGGGCTCAAGGGCAAACGTCTCGGCGTCGTGCAAGGCACGCTCCAGGAAATCTACGCGGCGAAGAATTTTGTCGGAACCGATCTCGTCAAATTCCCCGACAACAACTCCGCCGTTTCGGCGCTTAACAACGGAACCGTGGATGCCCACTTCCTCGATTACGAGGCTGCCAAGGACTATGGCGTTCGCTATCCGAACCTGAAGATCGCGGTCAATATTCCTTCCTTTGACGCGCCGGCCGGCTTCGTCCTGCGCAAGGGCAACGACAAGCTCCGCAATGCGCTGAACACCGCCCTTCACGCGGCCATGCAGGACGGCACCTGGAAAACGCTTTATGAAAAGTGGTTCCCCGGCTCGCCGATGCCCGACCAGTATCTTCCCAAGAAGTAGACCGTACCCGGCCGCTGGCTCTCATGCCGGCGGCCGGATTACGCCGCCGTCCTTGATGCGGACGATGTGAATAGCGCAACCGAAAGGGGGGCGAATGAACTGGCTCGAAAACCTGCGGCGCAGTTTCCTCGACTGGCAGGCCATGGCGGACGTGCTGCCCAGCATGATCACCATCGGATTGAAGAACACCTTGATCCTCGCCGCCGCGTCGACGGTGCTGGGTGTCATTCTCGGCATGATCCTGGCGGTCATGGGCATCTCGCAATCGCGCTGGCTGCGCATTCCGGCGCGGGTCTACACGGATATATTCCGTGGGCTGCCGGCGATCGTCACCATCCTGCTGATAGGCCAGGGCTTTGCCCGCATCGGCCGTGAAATCTTCGGCCCTTCGCCCTTTCCGCTCGGCATTCTTGCGCTGAGCCTGATCGCCGGCGCCTATATCGGCGAAATATTCCGCTCGGGCATCCAGAGCGTCGAGCGCGGGCAGATGGAGGCCTGCAGGGCGCTCAGCATGAGCTACGGCCAAGGCATGCGCCTGATCGTGATCCCGCAAGGCATCCGCCGCGTCTTGCCGGCCCTCGTCAACCAGTTCATCGGCAACGTCAAGGATTCAAGCCTTGTCTACTTCCTCGGTCTGCTCGCCTCGGAGCGCGAGATCTTCCGTGTCGGTCAGGACCAGGCAGTGGTCACCGGAAACCTCTCGCCATTGCTTCTGGCCGGCGTGTTCTATCTCGTCATCACCGTGCCGTTGACCCATGTGGTCAACTACATCGACAACTCGCTGCGGGTCGGAAAGCAAAAGGCCGGCCTCGTCATCAGCGGCCTGGCCGAAGTGAGCGAACTGGAGGGCGCCACCGGCAGTGCACCTTCGGAGGCCGGCTCTGATGCCCGCTCAGCGCTGCCCCGCTTCAAGGGCGGCAGTCTCGCCATCACCGATCTCGACATGGCCTATGGCGACCTCGATGTTCTCAAAGGCGTCAGCCTGGCAGTCAAGCCTGGCACGGTCACATGCGTGATCGGCCCATCAGGTTCGGGCAAGTCGACCCTGCTGCGCTGCCTCAACCGCCTGGTCGAGCCCAAGGGCGGTGAGGTGTTGCTCGATGGTGCGAGCATCCTGGCGATGAAGCCTGAAAAACTGCGCCGGCGTGTCGGGATGGTTTTCCAGCAGTTCAATCTGTTTCCCGACCACACCGCGCTCGAAAACGTCATGCTGTCGCTGACCAAGGTAAAGGGGCTCCCTGTACAGGAAGCTGAGCGCATCGCCGAGGCGCGCCTTGCCGACGTCGGGCTTGCGACCCGCAAACACCATCGTCCAGGGAGCCTTTCCGGTGGCCAGCAGCAGCGTGTGGCAATCGCTCGTGCATTGGCGATGGACCCGGAGGTCATCTTGTTCGATGAGGTAACAAGCGCACTCGATCCCGAACTGGTGAAGGGCGTGCTCAACCTCATGGCGGATCTCGGCCGGCGCGGCATGACAATGGTCGTGGTGACACATGAAATGGGCTTCGCCCGCAAGGTCGCCGATCAGGTCGTCTTCATGGATGAAGGCCGCATCATCGAGGCCGGCACGCCTGCAGCGATTTTCGACACGCCGAAAAGCCCACGTCTGAAGCACTTCCTTGCCGAAGTGCTTTGATCACGCATGAGCCCTTCAAGACGGCCGCCCAAACCAACCTCCACCAGTGAAAGATATCTCATGGCTGCATCACATCAGGTTTCCAAGGTCGTTGTCGTCGGCGGCGGCATTTTTGGCGTCTCCTCGGCCGTTCATCTTGCAAGGCTCGGCATCGAGACCGTGCTGGTCAATGATGGACCGCTCGCCAAGGGAGCTTCCGGCCGCTCGCTCGCCTGGATCAATTCGGCGCGCAGGCGCTCGGCTGAATATCATCGCCTGCGCATGATCGGTATCGACCGCTACCGCAGTTTGTCGGCGCGATGCCCGGATGCCGCCTGGCTGCGTTTCGACGGTGGCCTGACGTGGGATGCGGACGATGCCTCAAACGAGATCGCCGATGTCTTCGCTCACGAAAAACGTCTCGGCTATGATGCGCAGCATCTGTCCGCGGACGCCATAAGGTTGGTCACGCCGGGTGTCTGCGCAAGCGCTGTCACGCCTCAAGGCGCGATCTTCAACGCGGGTGAGGGCTGGGTCGACCTGCCGTCGCTGATCGAAATATTGATCGCGGAATTCGTGGAGCGGGGCGGCCAGGTGGTCACCGAGGCCGGAAGCGCTACCGTCACCGTCGCCAACGGCCGCGCCACCGGCGTCACCACCACCAGCGGGGTCAGCTTCGCCGCCAACGCGGTGCTTCTGGCGACCGGTGCGGATGTGCCGCGAATGGTTGCCGTGGCCGGTCAGCGTATTGCCGATGGGACACCAATCGCGCTGCTGGTCAGGACCAAGCCAGTCGACTTGCCGCTACGCGCCGTGCTCAACACGCCGCGTGTCGCCATCCGGCCGACGCCTGATGGCGCCCTCGCGCTCGATTCTGCCTGGTCGGAAGAACAGGTGGTAGTCAATCCGGACGGGACTTATCGCGTAAAAGCATCGACCATCCAGGGGCTTCTCGACGAAGCGTCGAATGTTCTCGACGGTCATCCGAAATTGGAATTGGAGAGCTACGGTGTCGGGCCCAAGCCAATCCCCGGAGACGGCGAGCCGGTCTTCGGCCAGTTGCGGGAGATCGAGGGGTATTACGTCGCCTTCAGCCACAGCGGCGCAACACTTGGCTTGATTGCCGGCGAACTGCTTGCAACCGAGATCGCCACCGGAACAGAGCACCCACTCCTTGCAAGCTTTCGACCGTCTCGATTTTCACTTTAGCCCGCCAATTCGCCTCGGAATGGGATGTAATGTGGCATGCTTGGAGTTTCGCTAGCCGAGACGGCGGCCGCCTGGCCGCTTACGCGCACCGAACCTGACACAGCGAATATGTTCCGGAACATTTTCTCCACGTTGAAGTTGGACAGCGCCAGGACCGTCTTTCGTCCAAGCTCAACCAGCGCTGAGAAATTCCATGACCAACCAACACCCCAAGACTAAACAGCCCACGGACAAGGATCTGCGAGACAACCCGGGAATCGGCACCTCGAAGGGCGCGGTCAAGGGCGGCGATATGCTCGACGAGAACGATGCTCTCGATGGGGACAATACGTTCGAAGGCGATGTCGAGAACGACGTCACGCCTCAGGGCGGCATCAACCCTGACCAGACCGGACGCACGAACAAGTAGGAGGCACCTTGCCATGGCCGGCCGGAAGACCCACGAGCAGCAGCTGCGCATCATCGAAAAGCGCGAGAACACCAGCAATGCCGGCGACGATTTCAATGCCGAGGATGAGCTGAAGAGATCCAAGCAGGAGCGTGAGGCGCGGCAAGACGGCGCCAATCTACGCGACGAGGGCGTGGAATTGACCGACAAGGACGATCGCCAGATGATCCGCGGCGAAAACCAGGAGAGCGAGCACCACAAGCGCAGGCAGGACGACTAAGCCTGCCGTCTTTTTAAAGCTATCGAGGAGCCATGCCAGACTACCGGCACGCCAGGCACCGCATGGTCGAGGCGCACATCGCCCGCCGCGGTGTGCGCGACGAACGAGTCCTTTCGTCACTGAGGCGGAATCCCGCGCGGGAAATTCGTCGACGAGGGGTGCGAGGAGTTCGCCTATGGGGACGGTCCGGGCGGCGTTGCGCTCTGGCTATAGGGACCTGCGAAGACGCGACCTGAACATCGGCCAGCTCTGCCGCGAGCGCTTTTGGCGATCAGGCAGCCTCGGCCACTACGTGCAATCCTCGGCCTCGCAACAGTTCGATGCCTTCGTCTGGTTCGATCGCACCTCGCCTGTTCAGCCGCTGACTGCCGAACACGCCTCATCGAGTGGTAATACCTGACACGTTTCCCTTGGGCACCTGAGTAGGCGGCCTTGCCTTCGGGCACGGAACATCTCACCGACTTTCTGGTTAGGCAGGCCGGATGAAGGGAGCTTTGCGCATGGCCACTAATTTGGAAGACGGCAAGACCGCTCAATCTTCCGACGAGTTGCATGGCAGCAATCGCGGCGGCAACAAAGACCAGCGTAAGACTGACAAGACCGCGAACAAGAGCAGCCAGGCGGCGGGATCCGCATCGCGGTAAGGACTGAGACATGCCGACCGCCGCGGACATCCTCATCGAGACGCTGATCGACTGGAACGTCGATATCATCTTTGGCCTGCCGGGCGACGGCATCAATGGCATCATGGAGGCGCTGCGCAAGCGGCAGGACCGCATCCGCTTCATTCAGGTGCGGCACGAGGAATCCGCGGCCTTCATGGCGTGCGCCTACTCAAAATGGACAGGCAAGCTCGGTGTCTGCCTCGCAACTTCCGGCCCTGGCGGCACACACCTCCTGACTGGACTCTACGATGCCAAGCTCGACCAAGCGCCGGTGCTCGCCATTACCGGCATGCAGTTCCACGACCTTATCGAGACCTTCACCCAGCAGGATGTCGACTTGACGCGCGTCTTCAGCGATGTCGCCGTCTTCAACGCGCAGGTCTCCGACGCGGCGCATATGGAAAGCCTGGCCGGTCTCGCCTGCAGGTCGGCGCTGGCACGTCGCGGCGTTGCGCATCTGTCGATCGCCAGCGATGTGCAGGAGCACACGCTCGACCAGGCCAAGCGCTCGAAGCGCAACAAACCGTCGCATACGCCGGATCGTTGGTTCGAAGGAAGCAGGCTTCCCGACGAAGAACAACTTGCGAAAGCCGCCGAGATCCTGAACGGGGCGACGAAGGTCGCGATCCTCGCCGGTCGGGGCGCGCTTGGTGCCAGGCACGAGTTGGAAGAGACGGCGGAGCTGCTTGGTGCCCCCGTCGCAAAGGCCTTGCTCGGTAAGGCTGCCTTGCCCGACGATCACCCGCTGACGACTGGCGGCATCGGAATTCTCGGCACGCTGCCGTCGCAGGAAATCATGGAGGAATGTGACGCGCTGCTCGTCGTCGGCTCGACCTTTCCCTACATCGAATACTACCCGAAGCCGGGACAGGCGCGCGGGGTTCAGATCGAGCGCGACCCGCAGCGCATCGGCCTGCGCTATCCCGTTGAGGCCGGCCTTGCCGGCGATGCCGCCGTGACGCTGCGATTGCTGAACAAGCGCCTGAAGCGCAAGGATGATCGCAGCTTCCTCGAGAATGCGCAGGCGGGCATGCGACGCTGGCGCGAGATGATGGCGCAGTCGGAGCGAAAGGCCGCCACTTCGCTCAAGCCCCAGGTGGTCACACGCGCATTTGGGAAACGATTGCCCGATGAGGCGATCCTGGTTGCCGATTCCGGCCAGAACACCGAGATGGCGGCCCGCCATATCGAACTGCGTGACGGGCAGGCTTTCGGCGTCTCGGGCGCGCTGGCCTCGATGGCATGCGGACTGCCCTACGCGATCGCCGCGGGCCTGGCCTTTCCCGGCCGGCCGGTCTTCGCGGTCGTCGGCGACGGCGGTCTCGCGATGCAGCTCGGAGAGTTCTCGACGGCAGTTCGGTACCGGGTCCCACTCAAGGTGCTCGTGCTCAAGAACGGCATGCTCAATCAGATCGCCTGGGAGCAGATGATGTTCCTCGGTAACCCGCAATTCGCCTGCGAACTCCAGCCCATCGACTTCGCCATGGCCGCCGAAGCCATGGGCGGCATTGGCTACAGCGTCTCTCGCGCCGAGGAGGTGGAAGGCGTTCTCGACTCTGCCCTGGCTGCTGAGGGTCCGGTGGTCATCGAGGCCGTGGTCGACCCGTACGAACCGATGATGCCACCGAAGATGCCGCCGGATTATGCGAAAAATTTCCGCAAGGCGCTACCGGATACCCCCGGACGCGCGGAAATCGAGGCGAATATGGCGCAAGAGCCGCTGAGGTCGATGATTACCGCCGGCGAGAAAGACTGACCAGCCACACAAGAAGCAGCGGACCAGCATCCATGACGACGAAGAAGGAGCACGAGTTGAACAAGACCGACAGCGGCACCGCAAATCGCAGTTCGCCGGACCTCATGGGCGCCGGCCAAGCGTGCAAGGCCGAGGAATGGGGAGGTGGCTCGAAAGCCGCCAAGGGACCGATCACGGAACCGGATCGACACAACCGCAACTCCAGCCAAAAAAGGAGCTGACATGCAGGATGCCCAGCAGAAATATCCTCAGCCGCCGCTTCCCGAACAGCAGCAGGACATGCCCGGCTATACCGACGAGATGGATCCACGGCCCGACCACGGAGAGGAGAGCTATCGCGGCAGCGGTAAGCTGACGGACCGCGTCGCGCTGATCACCGGCGCGGACTCGGGCATCGGCCGGGCGGTCGCTATCGCGTTTGCACGCGAAGGCGCCGACGTCATCATCTCGTACCTTGAAGAGGACGAAGATGCGCAGGAGACGGCGCGCTTGGTCGATGAAGCGGGGCGCAAGGCGGTGCTCGCACCCGGCGACATCTCGGACGAAATCTTCGCGCGGTCGCTTGTGCAGCGAGCTATCGATGAATGCGGGCGCCTGGACATCCTCGTCAACAATGCAGCCCACCAGGCGTCGTTCGAGAAGCTGGAGGACATCAGCGCGGAGGAATGGGATCTCACCTTTCGCACCAATGTCTATGCGATGTTCTATCTGTCCCAGGAAGCAGTGAAGCACATGGAACCCGGCTCGACCATCATCAACACATCCTCAATCAACGCGACCAGTCCCTCGCCGGCACTGCTTGCCTACGCCACTACCAAAGGAGCGATCGCCAACTTCACCGCCGGACTTGCAGGACTGGTAGCTGAACGCGGCATTCGGGTAAACGCGGTCGCTCCCGGGCCGATTTGGACGCCGCTGATCCCGTCGACAATGCCCTCTGAGAAGGTCAAGGAGTTCGGGAAGAACACACCGCTCAAGCGTCCCGGGCAACCGGCAGAGCTTGCAGCGACCTATGTGCTGCTTGCCTCGGAAGGATCGAGCTACACCACCGGCGCACTCTACGAGGTCACCGGTGGACGGCCGATGCTTTGAGCGAGCGTACCTGCCAGCTCCACGGCGCCCACTCTCGGTAGCACACTGACATCTGGCGAGGCTCATGCGCGATCAGGATCGCGGACAACCGCCACGTCCGCAAACTGGTCGAGGCGCATGCCGAAGCCACCCACCAGACCCTGAACCGGAGGTTGGTAGACGCGAGGCTGACTTCATTCCGGGTTCACCGGAGCGTCAGCTTTCGGGGAGGGGCAAACGCTGGGTGAATGTCCCCGATAGGCGCATTGCAGCCATGCCGCCGTCGCGTTGTGAGACTGATTTGGCGACCAGCAAAACAGCAGCCTCTACGACTCGTCCCTCTCATCGCGCAAATTAGACACAACGCGGCGGTTCTGCGACCTGCAGGCGGAGTCGGGGCAGTCGCGGACGAGCCTGTCCTTGCCGTAGCCCTTGGCCCACATGCGGTTCCGGTCTATGCCGCCGGCGGCGAGGTAGTCCATCACCGCATCGGCGCGCTGCTGTGACAGCGCCGTTTCACTTGCGCCGGGATCGTCGGCGAAACCCTGCAGCTTGAGCAGCCAGTGCGGATGCTTTGTCAACCAGGCGATCTGGGTGTCGAGGGTGGCCTTGGCGACAGAATCGAGCGCGGCCGAACCTTTCGTGAAATAGGTGCGGCGGCCGACATTGAGGATAAAATCCTCCTCGCTTCCCGGCTGCACGTTCTGGAAGCCGGCAATCTCGGCGTTGGTGACGTCAGGCGTGGAAGGGGCCAGCGTGTTGCTGGTCGAGCAGGATGCGGCCACAACCAGCAGGCCGGCTGCGAGCAGCCGGCGCGTGTTTTCAATCATGCGGTTCATGATGCGCCAATCATTCGACAGTGGTGGAAGCGGGCGCCTGGTCGGCGATGTGCGGCAGGACCTCCACCGCGGTGCCGATCGGGCACCGCTGGTAGAGGTCGATGATGTCTTCCGGAAACATGCGGATGCAGCCGCTGGACGCGTCGGTGCCGATGCTCCATGGCTCCAGCGTGCCATGCAAGCGGTAGCCGATGTCGGCGCCGTCGCGGTACAGATAGAGCGCGCGCGGCCCGAGCGGATTGTTGGACGCGCCGCCTGCGATCATGGGCGGTAAGTCCGGTTTGCGCTCACGCATTTCGGGGGGCGGGACCCATTGCGGCCACAGCGCGCGGCGATCGATCGTCGCGCGGCCGTACCATTTGAAGCCTTCCTTGCCGACGCCGACGCCGTAGCGGATGGCAGTCTTGTTTTCCATGATGAGGTAGAGGAAGTGGTGGCGGGTATCGACCACGACGGTGCCGACCGGCTCGCTGCTGAAATACTTGACGATCTGGCGATGCCATCTCTTGTCGATCTTGGCGAAGTTGGTCTTGCGATAGACGAAATCGTTATCGCTGGCGGTACCGGCGAAAAAGGATTTTGCCCCCGCGGCTTGAACAATATTGCTGGTTCCACCGACCGCGACCAGCGCCAGACCGCCGAGCACGACACCCCTGCGTGATAAAACCATCGGCAATCCCCCATGCCTTAAGCCTGGCGAACCATAGTTGAGAATGATTTCGGCTCAAAGTGGAAAAATGCTGCAGTGGGTGGGCTGCAAGCGGTCTGTCCGCTTGACGGCAAAATAGCGATTCCCCGCCGGCTCACGCCGGCGGGCTTTTTTGTGCGGACGGGAACATCCTCGCTCCAAGGGTGTTTTGTCACACCCAGCTCGTTCTTCATCGGTCGTGCCAGTGACCAAGATGTCCCCTCATTCATCATGGTCGGCCCGCGCAGCCTTGACCGCACGCGCCGGCCATCCCATCACAAGGCCCGCTGGCTCACGATGGAGGGTTTTTCCGCGTCCATGCGCCGACACTCATCTTCGCATGCCTGTTACAACGAGCCAGGCGGATTCCAGTATCCGCACGCGGTGAGGAGGACTTGCGACAGCCTCGCTGCGGGATTTTCGCGATGAGTCTACCTGGCTCCCGCTGAACGCCACCGCCTGACCACCGGGACCCGTTGGACGACCTTCAAGTCGAAAAGTCCGCGGCAACCGCACCTTAGGCGAAGAGGCTTTGCTTGTTGATGCAGTTGTCATCGCATCAATCGTGGGTAGCAACGCGATGTTTGCGTGTCGTTGAGAGATGGCGTTTCCCGAAGAATGAACATGCGCAGACAAAAGAAGCGAGCAGGATGGCCGTGAGTACATCTGCGAAATATCTATTACCTCATATGTGCTCGCTCCTCGGAAGGCGATCCCGCCACCCTCTCGACAGTGAAGATGGCGGGACCTCAACCGGCGACAAGGGACTTCGATCGACGGTCGGTTTCCAATTCGGCGTCCGGCTGCGTGTTCCGCCGTTCGGGCTTCTTCCAACCGCAATCAGACGCAAGTCCTATCCCATAAGACTGATGGCCAAATTCGGAACATCCGCTGAAGCATTGCGTTCGGCAGCGTGAAACCCCAAGGCAAAGGATGACTAATCATGTCGAATTGCGAGACTGCAAAATCACATTCGTTAGGAAATCGCGTGGCTGATCTCACAGCCAAGATGCGTGAAGCGCAGATTGACGCGGGTGAAATGATGGCCTTCCACAAGGTTGCAACTATGTTGGAGGACAGCCAAGGACGTATCAATGGCGACGACTTGATCGCCGCATCCTTCGTTCTGCTGGAAGACCGGGCGCCCGAGTGACCTTGCGTTGGTCGGCTTCGATCGTTCCTCGATCAGCAATGCGAAGCCTTTTTTGTCACGGCTGGCGTCTCGCGGGACTGCGGGAATAGCTCAAGCCTAAAGGGTGCTGGCCGGGCGGCTAACAGCCAAGAGACACCGCTTCGGGATCGGCCGCCACGCGCCCGCTTTGTCCGAGGGAGGGCATTCCCTTTGAAGACAGCTACGGCGTGTCCTCGCTATCAGTGCCATGCATGCTGGAGCCATGCATGAAGGACTGGATCTCGTTCACATCGATCTTGCCATCACCATTCTCGTCAATGCTACTGAACATCCTGCCCACCGCGCGTTGAACCTCGTCCTCGGACACCGATCCGTCGCCATCGGTGTCCAACAGCCCGAACATCAGTCGCATGCCGGCACCGCGCATCATCTGATGATGCCAGCGTCCAGCCATTCTGTGTCCACGATCGCGGTCACCGTGGTTCTGCCAACGGTCGCCATCTTCATCGTGGCGGTCAGCATCCTCGTTGCGATCGCCTTGATAGCTGCGACTATCTTCCTCGCGGAAACCCTCTTCGGAACCGCGATCCTGCTGCAGTCGCTCACGGACAGCTTGCTCAACCATCTGGCGGATCATTTCGCGTGTTGGTCCATCCGCTTGTCCGGTCGCATCCGGCAACTGTCCGGCGGCCGGCGGTTCGGTTGCCGGAGCGGGTGCAGGTGTCGAGGGTGATGGTGTTCCGCTTGACTGGGCCAGCGCGGGGGAGGTCAGGGCAATGAAAACGGCGGCCGCGGCCGTCGTGCTGTGTGGAAATCTCATGGCATGCTCCATCAGTGCCTTCGCTTGGAAGGCCAAACTGGAGCTCGATCTGATTGTTCCCCGAAGGGGATCAGGTCACGGCGAAGTTACAGGGCATGCCCCCCGTCTGAGGTAGATCAGGGTCTTCGTCAGGGAATAATTTCGGCTCTTCTTCCCTAGGCACAAGAGGAAGCCGGCGCCCATTTTGGCGGGCAATGAACGTTGGACATTCGGCCTCGCCAATTTTCTGCCAGTCGATCATACCGACGCACCAATTCCCTCTGCGTCCTCTCCTTTCGTGGGACGGAAGCCGTTTCGACCGCACGCCGTCAATCGCGAATCCCGCGTCCATATGCTGCGCGGCCATGATGCATATTTTTTATGTCACGGACCTCTGTCCGTCTGGACACCATGTTAGCCAGCGCTAAATCAGAGCAATGCGACGCCTCCTGCTGGGACTTACAGTTTTTCTCTTTTGGACCACGTTGCTTCAGGCCGAGGCGTGGCAGCCCTTCGGCGTCCGACAGCTTGGCTTTAGTTTCGATATTCCTCCGAATTTCGTCCTGACCCAGAATTCGGAGCAGGGCGCGGCTTTTCAGGGCCCAAGAGACGCGTTTCTGGTCGTTTGGGGCGCGCGACTGGGCAAAGCAAGTTTTCGCGCCGAGATTGAACATCGCATGATCGAGGACGAAAAGGCCGGTTGGCGACTGACCTATCGGCGCCTAGCCCCGAAATGGGCCAGCTACTCCGGGGTCAAGAATGGCGAGATTCGCTACGTCCGTGCAATTATGGTCTGCAACCAGCGTGCCGCGCTTTTCACAATGAATTATCGGAAATCCGAAAAGAAACCGTATGACCCTGTTGTTGTGCGCATGGTCCGGTCCCTGAGAGCGGAAGGATGTTAGCCAGCAAAAGGCGAGGTTGCCGTAGTGCTTCCCTCGGCTAAGGGCCCAGTGGTCAACACGGCTCCCCAATAGCCCCGCCCAGTCACATGAAAGCAGGCACCGGCAGATATGCGGCCGAACGTTCTCACGCTGGCTCAGCCGCTCAAAGCCCATCACCGAAAAGCTGCTTAGTGCGGTCGCCAGCTAGAGCTACCACTGAGCCATTCCCGCTGCGGCTGGGTAGCGCCTCAGTTCCGTACGCGTTCATACCAAGAACGGGCGGGGCGAACGTCCTGATAGAGCTACGGCTGTAGAAGCGCGCCGCCAAACTGCGCCCACAAGCGCTCGCACTCTCTCGCCCTTAGGCTCGGGGTACCGGGCGCGCCATAGAAGACCATGGCGCCGCGAATGTCGTATCCAAGCACCGAGGCGTTGGCCACGAACTGGATGGCTCTTCCCAAGCTGGTGATGCCGATGTCGACCTCAGCTTTGTTGGTGAGGTCGACCACGCCTACTATCTCCGCATTGGCGCTCCTGCCCGCCAAAACGGCCGTCGATATTCCATCATGCACGGCAAGAAGCATTTCGGTGAGTTGCCCGGTGGAAGGGCTCTACAAACGCTTAAATGTCAGGTTTGTTCCCAACTGGCCTTGGCGGCTTTCCGACTACCAAGACTGGGTCACGCGGCCTCTTATGTGCGCGTAGTTGACATCGTCTGCTGGACCGAACGGTCAGGCCGACGAGCCCAGTTCCTCTCAGCATCAAGCAGTTCATTCTGCCCAATCAAGCCGTTCATAAACAGCCTGAGTATGTGCGCAGCTATGCGCTCTCCGTTCTGCGAAGCAAGAGGTAGGGCGCGCTCTTTGCAGACCGTGTGACAAACCTGGGCGAGCATCTCAATGTCGCTTGGCCCCAAAAACCGACCCGGATACAACATACCGTTTTCCTGTTGGAGAGTTGGAATGGCTATCCATTACGCAGGGTCACCGGCAGCCACAATCAACTATGATAGTGAGATGTCGAGTCCCGGTGGAAAAAACAGTGAGGTCCCAAAAGCGGTCGCGCTTGTCTCCGATTGACAGATGCCTCGACGCTACACCGACCAGCGCTACCGCACCCGCTTCATCGACGCGGCTTTGCAAAGGCCTACGACCAGTTCGCTACCAGCTGCCGGACCGCCCAGGCGAGCATGCCGCCGGCCATTACCGAAAGCGCGATGTCGTGGATGAGGCAGCCTTTTCCGTATACATCCAGTTGTTACGCTGCGCATCTGCTTCGGTTCGAAAACTCGCCGCGAGCCTGGCGTGCTCGCGTGTCCGGGCCGAAAACGCCTTCACAGCCCACATGTTGATAACGACATCGATGAGGCTGCCGCCGACCTCGTTGGCATAGGATGCTTCCCGGCAAGGGCATCGACCAATGCCCCGGGGCCGACCAGCACGAACCTGCGGGGGCTTTCCCGGAACAAAGCGTCGACGATCCGGTTCGGCAGGGAAGCGGCCAAAATTCATGCCATCGGACATGCCGAGGCAGATGACAGATGAAAGGGAAGCTGAAGATGACGAAGTCTCGCGACCGCACCGTTCCCGGCGACGGCAAGATCGAAACCGGCCCGAACACATCTCCGCAACAGGATCCGGCAGAGGGGTCGCGCGAGACAATCGATCGCGAACTCGAGCGGACAGACGACGATAATAATTCCGACGAAGCGGAACGCTTGCGCCGAGACCTGCGGAAAGGGGTGGCGGAAGAGACCGAGCTTCCCGAACGCGGCTCGGCCTGAGGATCGCCGGAACCTTGCCAAGGCAAGAGACATGGAAGGCTCGACGCCGGTCGGATCGCTGCTTGCTTCGTGCCTTTAACGCACCGGCCACACAACCCATGCGCGGCGGTGACCCAGGAGACGGCGAGAACGGCCGCGCGACGGTCCACTCTGTTCCAGCAAACTCGGCTCGCCGAGAGCTACCACCTCTGGCGTTAGGGCCTGACGAGATGCCACCTGTCCAGGTCGCATGGCGCCAGGGTTCGGAAATCTCTATCAGGCTGTGCCGGCCTCCTGGCTGCGCTGCGAGCGGGCACGGTCGCGGGCTGCGGCAGTGCCTCCGGGAAAGCCGCTTCGATCGCTGTAATCGCGTGGCTTGGTCCCGCTCCGAGAGTGGCGCGCGGTCACGCTTTTCGCACCGATGATGTCGAGCAATGTGATGCCGGCGACCATCGCAAGCGCAAGGCCCACATTATCGCGCTTTGGGTTGCCATGCCGATACGCTGTCAGCAATGTCGCGATATCCAGGCCGTCGCCGGCCACCCGGCTCCAAAGCCCGGCCTGCTTGTCCACTGAAAGCGAGAGTATGCCGCTGCTGATTTCCCGCGCCCCATAAGCGCGGATCAGGTCTTCCTTGCCGCGCATGCCGAGCGCGCCGGCAATCCGCTCGGCGCTAACCAGCTCGGCGACGCCAAGCGCGATGCTGAACCAGCCGAGCTTGCGGGCAAGGCCATCGGAGGCCGCGACCGCACTCTGCCCAGTCTTCAGCACTTTGGGATCGCCAGGCGATCGGGTGATGTTGGTAAGTTTGGCAATCACGTTCATGACGATTTCCCTACGGTTTCAGTACAACCTTGATGCAGCTGTCCTGCTTGTCGCGAAACACCTTGTACATCTCGGGTCCCTGCTCGAGCCCCACGGTATGGGTGATGACGAAGGATGGGTCGATCTGGCCATCTTCGATGCGGCGCAACAGATCCTCGGTCCAACGGTTGACATGGGTCTGCCCCATTCGGAAGGTGAGCCCCTTGTTCATTGCCTGTCCCATCGGAATCTTGTCGACCAGCCCGCTGTAGACGCCGGGGATCGAGATCACGCCGGCCGGCCGGCAGACATAGATCATCTCACGCAAAACGTGCGGTCGATCATTTTCCATCAGCATCAACTGCTTTGCGCGATCGTAGACGGTATCGGGCTGGGCCAGCGAGACGTGGCTTTCCATGCCGACGCAATCGATGCACTTCTCCGGGCCCTTTCCGCCGGTGAGTTCCCGCAGTCGTTCGACGACACTTTCCTCGGCGAAATTGATGGCGATGGCGCCGCCGGCCGCGGCCATGGAAAGCCGCTCCGGCAGGCAATCGATCGCCACCACCTGTTTCGCGCCGAGCAGCAGGGCGCTGCGTATGGCCATCTGCCCGACTGGGCCGCAGCCCCACACCGCAACCGTATCGGTGGGCTCAATGTCGCACTGTGCCGCCGCCTGCCATCCGGTAGGAAAAATATCGCCGAGGAAGAGAACCTGCTCGTCGGTAAGGCTGTCAGGCACCTTTACGTGCGTGGCATCGGCGAACGGCACACGCATGTATTCCGCCTGTCCCCCGGGATAGCCGCCGGTCAAATGAGTGTAGCCGAACAGACCCGCGGTGGTGTGCCCGAACACCTTGTCACCGAGATTCTTCTTGCGGTTTGTGCGTTCGCAAACCGAAAAGTTCTGTCGCTTGCACTGGTCGCACTCACCGCAGATTATGGTGAACGGCACGACGATGCGGTCTCCCTCCTTCAGAGCGCCGTTGACGCCCTTGCCGACCTCGACGACCTCTCCCATCATCTCGTGGCCCATGATGTCGCCGGGCAGCATGGCTGGCACATAGTTGTGGTAGAGGTGAAGGTCGGAGCCGCATATGGCACAACTCGTCACCTTGATGATCGCGTCACGTTCATCCTCAATTTCCGGATCCGAAACCTGATCGCAGCGTATGTCTTCCTTGCCGTGCCAGACCAACGCTCGCATAGCTTGCTCCTATTTTCGCAAGATCTGTGGGTAGGGACCTCGCGCCTGTCCTAAGCGGGCCGATGCCTGGTTGGATCGACTGTGCCGCTGCTTGTCGAACCACAGGGGCGGACCGATGTTCCGGGAGCTCGAGAGAATTTTTGGGCCATTCCAGACCCGCACCTTGGAAGGATCTGTCGCGGGCACCAGCGGCCTTCGCGGGCGCGTCGGGGCACGAACCGCCGGAGCCCGAGCCACGAATGGACGTACTCAAGTGTACCAAAGAAGGTCCGTCCGCAGGTGTCCCTTCGCGGCGATCGACACCTCATCTGCTCGATTCTCGCGGCCATAACCGGCATTCTCTTCCTCGCCCTCACAGGTCGGCCGAGGCGCTCAAGGGTCAGCGCTGTGACCGGAGCAGGTAGGAGATGCCGCTCACCGGCGGGCGCGCAGCCCGACCGACGCGATCGACATGAGGTGGATGGGCGCCATCGCGACGGCGGCTCTAGCGGAGTATTTCGCAGAAATACAATGATTAGCGGGCAGGGCGGACTGCTAGCCGTGCGCAGCGATGAACATGGCGACGGCCGACCGGCAATAGGATTCGATTTCGTTGTCGTCCGCTGCTCTCGCGTCATCGAAGCGTGCGATAATCAGGAGATCGGATCCTTTGAAAAGCGCGGCAAACAAGCGGGCGGACCGGAGAGGATCGGGCACGTTCAGAACCGCCTTCGCGTGCAACTGACGCAACAGGGCCTCGATTTGGGCGATGACATTGGCGGGGCCGGCTTCGTAATGGAGCTTGCTTAAGGACTTTGGATTCGTCTGGTCGGCCATGACCATGGCTTCGACATTGCGGACATCTGATCTCAACAGCGTGCGAAGTAGGGATGATCCCACCGCCATGAGCTGATCCTCGACCGAACCGCCGACGCCTTCAAGAAGGGCCTGTGGTGCAAACAACTGATGGCAGCCGGACGCGATGGCCGCGCTGAACAGCGCCTCCTTGTTCTCGAAGTGCCGATAGATGCTGAGTTTAGATATCTTCGCCCGCTGGGCGACCTTGTCCAATGTGGTCGCTTGAAAACCCAATTCCACAAAGAGTTCGGACGCAGCGTCGAGTATCGTTTGGCCAAGCGCCTCGTTGGCGGGTCGGCCGCGCCGGCCCTGGCTATTTTCGGTCACGACAATTCCAGTCCTTGACAGTATCCTAATTCTTGGATTACGATACCATGTAGTTTCTGAAATGCGCAAGCCGATGGGTAGGTTTGGTCCAACCAGCCCCTCATCCACAACACGGAGCCCATCATGGATGACGTCATCATCATCGGCGGCAGCTTTGCCGGTCTCGCCGGTGCCCTGCAACTCGGCCGTGCCCGCCGTAAGGTCACCGTTCTCGATACCGGCCTGCCGCGCAACCGCTTCGCCGGCCACTCGCATGGCCTGCTCGGCCACGATCACAAGCCACCGCTGGACATCCTGGCCGAGGCGCGGCGGCAGCTGGCGCGCTATCCCACGATCAAGCTGGTCAATGCCCGGGCCGACAGCCTCTCCGGGGCCATCGACGATTTCTCCGTCCTCACTGGCGATGGCGGAAGCCTCGGCGCGCGCCGGCTGATCCTGAGCTATGGCGTCGCCGACCAGATGCCTGATGTTCCGGGCTTTGCCGAAGGTTGGGGCACGTCCATCGTGCCCTGCCCCTATTGCGACGGCTTTGAAGTCGCCGGCCAGCATTGGGGCCTCGTCTGGTCCGGCCCACAGTCGATGAATCAGGTCAGGCTGTTCCACGATTGGACCGACAGGTTGACGGTCTTCGCTGATGGTCACGACATTTCGCCCGATATCCGGGCCGGTCTGGCGCGCCGCAACATACCTGTCGTCGACGGCCGGATCAGCGAGATCGCCCATCATGGGGGGCATAACGCCACCGTCAAGCTCGATACCGGCCCCAAGGTCGCGGTCGACATCCTGTTCGCGCATCCGCGCAACAAGCCGTCCGCAAGCCTGCATGAATCACTGTGCCTCGCCACGGTCGATACGCCCCTCGGCGTAATCCTCAAGGTCGACGAGCGCCGCGAAACCAGCATGCCCGGCATCTACGCCGCGGGCGACCTCGCCAACCCCCTCACGCCGCCATCGGTCACCCTGGCAATATCGCACGGCGCGATGGCGGGCATCTTCGCCCAGCAGTCGATGCTGGTGTGAGAGCGCAGATTCCCTTCTCCGGGGTGCCGCGGGCTATCATATTCTGAGGTTGCGGGCCGGTGTTGCGGAACGTCGGCCCGCTCTCCCCTGAAGGGCGTCTTTGGCCGGCCAGCCTTGAGAACTCAACTGGGCTGCCTGCATGACGGCGATCGCCGACGTCGGTTATCAAGCTCAATCACGCTGGAAAGCATGAACCACGTCGACGTCGACATCGCCGGCGGGCTTACGGTATGGCGACCGGTGGCGGAAGATTTGCCACCGCTGTCGGCACCTCGATGCTGCGACGCTACTTTGAAGAACGGTCGCGCCCAGCAGCGCTTCTGGCGGAAGTCTCAGGCGGCCACGACGCGGGCCAGCAGTGACGCGGCCTCGGTACCAGCCAAGCCAAGGTCACGGACGCTGCTCATGTGATTGGCCCCACCAAGGGTGGTGCGCGAAACAGTCAGTCCCTGTGTGTCAAGGTGGTCCGTGAAGAGTGCGGCCTGGCTGTGGAACGGCGGCGTTTCATCGGCGCCGACCGAGATATCTACGCCCACGGATGGATCGAAACTGTGGTCGATCGGCGAGAATCGGCGGGCCTCCTCGTCGGTGATCGCGATCTCCGCGGCAAGGAACGACATCTGCAATGGCTTCAGGTCGTAAAGGCCGCCAAGCAGCAGCGCAGCTTTGATGCCGGAAGGCCGCTCGTCACCGTCGAAAAGCATTGTTGCCAGATGCGCACCGGCGGAATGACCGCTAACGGTCAGCAGGCCGGGATTGCCGCCATGGTGTGCGACATTGTCAAATACCCATCGCTTGGCGCGACGCACCTGGTCGACGATCCTGGCCATCCTGACGGTAGGCATCAGCGCGTAGTCGACAATGACCGCGATCGCACCTGCGTTCGTAACGGTCTCGGCGACGTAGGAATAGTCGCGCTTGGAGAACATGCGCCAATAGCCCCCGTGGATGAACATGTGCACCGGCAGGCGGTCCCGTTTGCCCTCGGGAAAGAACAGATCCATGGTTTCGGTGGCGTCAGCCCCGTAGGCGACATCGGCGACCATGGGAACGTTCGCCCTGGTCTCCTCGCTTCTGCGAACGATCTCGGCGACGATGTCGTCGAACTCGACCACATGATCGCGAATGCGAAACGGATCTTTGGCGGGATGTCCGCTCACAGGGTCACGGCGATGTACTTCGCCTCCATGAACTCGGCAACGCCATGCTTCTGGCCGCCTTCGCGGCCCAGCCCGCTCTGCTTGACACCGCCGAAAGGCGCCGCCGGATCCGACATCAGGCCGCGGTTGAGCGCGATCATGCCGGACTCGATCTTCGATGCCACGCGCATCCCCCAGGCCAGGTCGCGCGTGTAGATGTAGGCCGCGAGGCCGTATTCGGTGTCATTGGCTTTGGCGATGACATCCGCCTCGCTGTCGAAGCGCATGATCGGCGCCACCGGACCGAATATCTCCTCGTGGAGCATGGCGGCGTCGGCCGGCACGTCCTTGAGCACCGTTGGCGGATAGAAAAAGCCTCTGCCTTCAGATACGCCGCCGCCACACAGGATTTTGGCGCCGCGGGCAACGGCGTCCTGCACAAGCCGGTCGATCTTGTGCACAGCCTTCCTGGTGATCATCGGCCCGCATTCTGTGTCTGAGTCTGTGCCCGGGCCCAGGTTGAGTGCCGCCATGCGTTTGGTCAAGCCTTCCGCGAAAGCATCATGGATGCCGGCCTGGACGTAAAGCCGGTTGGCGGCCGTGCAGGCTTCGCCGGCGTTGCGCATCTTGGCAACCATCGCACCGTCGAGGGCTGCTTCCAGGTCGGCGTCGTCGAAGACGATGAAGGGTGCGTTGCCGCCAAGCTCCATGGAACAGGAAATGACGTGCTTTGCGGCTTCGGCCAGCAGCACGCGGCCGACGCCGGTCGAGCCGGTGAAGGACAGCTTTCGCACGCGCGGATCGGCCAGCATGGCCGCCGTCACCGGTCCGGGGGTCGAGGTCGTCAGGACGTTGACGACGCCGGGCGGCACGCCGGCTTCCTCGTAGAGCGCCGCAAGCGCATAGGCCGTCAGCGGTGTCTCGCTGGCGGGCTTCAGGACCACCGTACAGCCGGCCGCCAGCGCCGGAGCGATTTTACGTGTCGCCATGGCGGCTGGGAAATTCCATGGCGTGATGAGCACGCAAATGCCGATGGGCTGGTAGTCGACAATGATCCGGTTCGCGCCCGAGGGCGCAAGGCCGAACTCGCCGTTGATGCGGACCGCTTCCTCGGCGTTCCAGCGAAAGAACTCCGCCGCATAGGCGACTTCGCCGCGCGCATCGCGCAGCGCCTTGCCGTTCTCCAGCGAGATCAGCGCGGCCAACGTCTCCGCCCGTTCCGTCATCAGTTCGAAGCAGCGTCGCAGGATTTCCGATCGCCTGCGTGGCGGGGTCTCGCGCCAGCCGGCCGCCGCCTTCGCGGCAGCGTCGACGGCGGCGGCGGCATCAGTGAGTGTTGCATCGGGAACCGCAGCGATCACGGCTTCAGTCGAGGGATCGACCACTTCGATCACGCGGCCCTCCGATGAGGGCCGCCAGCGTCCGCCAATGTAGAGACCGTGCGAGACCGTGGCGTAGTCGAACATATCTTGATCCTCGTCGGATATGCCTGCGGCGATGTTCATTTTGGATGAGCTCCTGGTCGATCACATCGTGGTGGCGGACATGTCGCCGTCATAAGCAGCCCTGACCAGCTGTCGCATCGCGGTAAGGTCGAACGGGCGGGGATTGTTCTTGATCAACCGGTCGATGCCCAGCGCCTGCTCAGCCGTCCAGTCGATCTTGTCTTCGGGAAGACCCAGTTCGGCCAATGTCGGTGTGATGCCGATGGCGCCAAACAGCCGGCTCACCTCACGGATGGTGGCGTGCGCCAAGGCATCGGCGTCGCCGCCGCCCTGATGGGAAAGGCCGAGAGCAGTGCCGACTTCCGCAATCTCCGCGGCTGCTGCGGCCAGATTGTAGGTCATCACGTAGGGCAGCATCGTGGCCACTCCCAGGCCATGCGGGGTGTGGGTAAGCGCGCCAACGGGATACTGCACCGCATGGGCGGCGGCCGTTCCCGCCGTACCGAAGGCGCAACCGGCGGCCAGCGCTCCCATCATGACGTCGGCGCGCGCATCCTCGTCCGATCCGTCGCGATATGCCTTTTCCAGACTGCGGCCGAGCAGCCTGATGGCCAGAAGCGCGAAATGATCGGTCAGAGCGCTCTTGCCGATGAACACGTGCTGTTGCGGCAAATGAGGGTCGGCGCCGCGTTTGGCCGCTGTGAAGGCCTCGATTGCGTGCGTCAGCGCGTCGGCGCCGGCGATCGCCGTCAAGGACGGTGGACAGGTCACCGTCAGATCCGGATCGCAAAGCGCCACTGCCGCGATGAGATGCGGACTGGCGATACCCACTTTCAGCGTCCGATCCGGGTCGGAGATCACGGCGACGGGGGTCACCTCGGAGCCTGTTCCAGCCGTCGTCGGCACTGCGATCACCGGAAGGGTAGGGCCGGGTACCTTGAACTCGCCATAGTAGTCCTCGAGCTTGCCGCCGTGGCTGAGCAGAAGTGCAGCGCATTTGGCCATGTCGAGGCAACTGCCGCCCCCGATGCCGATCACCATGTCCGGCTTGAAATCCTTCGCCTGCGCAATGCAGGTGGCGACGCTGTCGCGCGGCACATCCGGCAGCGTTCGGTCGAAGACCAGCGCCTCGATCACCGCGTTGTGCAAGCCAGCCAGAATCTCGGCGAACTGCGACGTCGCCGCGAAGCGCTCATCGGTACAGACGAACGCACGCCGTCCATATTTGGCGGCAATGGCAGGCAGGACATGGCGCTGGCCTTTGCCAAATAGAATCTCGCTCGGCAGGCGCGCCGCTGCAAACAAGCTCATGCACAAGATCCTGCGAAGACGGATTGGAAGCCGACAGGCTTGGCTTCGTGCCAGAGGCCGACCTCGGCGCTGCAGGTCATGATCATGCGATACCCCTCTAATAAAATCGTATAGGATATAGGATTGAGTTTCGCGGAGCATCATGTTAGTGGGTGGTTCTGTCAAGAGGCAAACGATGCAGAACACGGACCTGACGGTTGACAATGAAGCCCGTGCGACCGGTCGTATTCAGCGCGCCAACAGTCTGGCTGGCGACGTTTACGAAGCAATCTTCGCGCAGCTCATGTCTTTGAGGATTGCTCCGGGATCGCGCATCACCGTCGACAATCTCGTCAAGGAATTCAACGTCTCGCATACCCCCATTCGTGAAGCGCTTGGCAGGCTGGAGGGGGAAGGGCTGGTTCTGAAAACCCACCTGATCGGCTATCGCGCCGCCCCACAAATCACCCGCCGGCGCTTCGACGAGCTTTACGAGCTGCGTCTATTGCTTGAACCTGCCGCCGCGGCCAAAGCCACCGCAACAATGGACGGCGAGCGCCTTGCCGCGCTGCAGGAGGCGGCCGGCGTCATGGCTCGGCGGGTCGGCAAGGACGAACGCCTGCGCTATTCGAACTTCGCCCGTCAGGACGCGATCTTCCACGACAAGATCGTCGAGTTCGCCCAGAACGAACTCATTCGCGAGACGCTGAATCACCAGCATACCCACTTCCATATCTTCCGCCTGATGTATCACTCCAGGGTGACCGAAGAGGCGCTCGACGAGCACGAGGCTATTCTCGCTGCCTTTGCCGGGGGCGATCCGGACGCCGCCGAAAAAGCCATGCGTGCGCACATCGAAAATTCGCGGGACAGGCTCCTGCCTGCGTTCGAGTAGCCTGGCGATGTGCTTGTCCGAGGCACCCTCAAGCGCGGCGCGCCGCTGTTCGCCCAGCCTGCCGCCTACGAATTGTACTCCCCGTTCTGAGCCGATTTCGATACCGGAAGGAGGCGCGCAGTGCACCTCGCCCCTGAAACAAACCGAGAGGAAAGACATGCCAGCCAAAAAAATCCTGATGCTGACCGGTGATTTCACCGAGGAGTATGAAATCTTCGTCTATCAGCAGGCGATGGAAGCGGTGGGACACACCGTTCATGTCGTGTGCCCCGACAAAAGCGCCGGAGACATGATCAAGACGTCGCTGCACGATTTCGAGGGCGATCAGACGTACACCGAAAAGCCCGGCCACAATGCGCTGATCAACAAGACCTTTGCCGACGCCGAGAAGCAGCTGAGCCAGTACGACGCTGTCTATTGCGCCGGCGGTCGTGGCCCCGAATACATCCGCACCGACAAGCGGATACAGGCAATGGTGCGCCATTTCCACGAGGCGAAAAAGCCGATCTTCACGATCTGCCATGGCGTCCAGATTCTGATCGCGGTCGACGGCGTCGTGCGCGGCAAGAAGGTGGCGGCGCTCGCCGCCTGCGAGCCGGAGGTGACGCTTGCCGGCGGCACCTATATCGATCTGTCTCCCACCGACGCCTATGTCGATGGGACCATGGTTTCAGCCAAAGGCTGGACCGCGCTTGCGGCGTTCATCCGTGAATGCCTGAAGGTGCTGGGAACGGAAATCCGCCATTCTTGAATCGTTTGTCCCGGCGCATCCCTGAGGGGATGCGCCGGCTCTCTCAACGGCGCGGGCACTCAGTCATGTCATCAGGTTCAGATCAGGAACCTGCGGCAGGTGTGCTCCAGAACCTTGTGCCATCATCACCTCGGACGCCTTCAAGCGCTGCCGCATCGCGTGCGTGCACCAGCGCGCCATCCTCGTTGACCTTTCCCAGCTTGACGGGTGCCAACCCGAGTTGATTGGCCCATTGGAGAGGTCGACATGAAAGTCGGCGCCCGGGAGCTGTCAGGGTTTCACGAACCGGAACGCGAAGCGATCGGTCTCGCCCTTGATCGCGGGATCGAACACCTTGGTCGAGTGCGGGTCATCCTTATTCACCAGCACGGTGCTTTCCGCGTCCAGTACGAAGCCGGCCGCCTCCACCTCCTCGCCGACGAATGCAGGGTCGATCCGATGCAGCGACCGGGTGTCGCTCGTGCCCGACCCAGCGGCGGCGGCGTGGTCGACGATGACGTAGGACCCACCGGGTTTCAGCCGCTTGTAGACAGCTCGATTGAAGTCGGCCGCCGTCGCACCCTTCTTCTGGACCAGGGCGGTGTGAAGATCGTGGTAAAACAGGTGCAGCCATAGGACATCCGCTGGCGGCGTGACCTCCGGCATCGCGACGAGATCCGCCGAGGCGGCTTCGACGTTCTCTCGGCCCGGCTCCTTCGCGAGCGTCCGCATGAGGCCGACCGGATCGTTCTTGAAGTGGGCGACTTCGGCCGGCACGAAGCTGTAGACCCGCCCCTCTGATCCGACGATGTCGGAGAAGAGGCGCGTCCAGTCTCCGTCGCCAGGGTAGACGTCGATCACGGTGGAGCCCGCCTCGATTCGTGCGAACCGGATTAACTCGGATACCTTGGATTGGTCGTACATCGAAATCTCCTTAGGAGTGGATATTCTTCTCGGTGCTCATAGTGATTTCTCCATTTTGCTCGGATCGGATCGCGCTTGATCCGATCCGAGTTCCGATCGAGTGCGTGGTTTCTTTGCCGGTGGGGACGTCGCGCTCGTCAGTCGAATTTGACCAAGTCCTTGAAGATCAGATGACCCCAGCTGTCTCCGCGCGCCTGGACCAGCAGGCCACCTTCCGACACCCCGCCAAGCTTGATCGGCGCGAAACCGAGATTTTCCGCAAGCTCCCCAGTCTGTGTTGCGGCAGCATCATCGTCGCTTGCCAAGAACACGACCCTCCGGCCACCATGTACGGCCGGATCCTGATCAAGCACCGGGGCGACCAGATGGTTGAAGCCCTTGACCAGTTTTGCGCCAGAGAAGGCCTGCGCGATGAACTTGGAAGAAGGTTGTCCTCCCAGTTCCTCAGGGGGCACGCCATAGGCATTGGTCACATCGATGATCGTCTTCCCCTGCCAGGTGGGGAGCGCCTTAGCAACATTCGGGTGCGCCTCGAAGCGGACAGCCAAAAAGATGATGTCCGCCTTGATGGCTTCCGCCAGTTTTTTGGGGATGATGGTGGGTCCGATCGCGGCCGCATCGGCGGCAAAGCTTTCCGGGTCGCGTGTGGTTGCAACGGAAACTTCGATGCCGTTTCGGGCAAACGCCTTGGCAAGGGCCTGTCCGATATTGCCGAATCCTACGATTGCATAGTTCATAGTACTTCTCCGATCTGGTGCTAATGCCGGGCTCAGACTTGCGCCATGCCTCCATCGACGGCGAGATCCACGCCGGTGACGAAAGAACTTTCATCGGAGGCGAGGAACGTTACGGCAGCAGCGATTTCCTCTGGTTTGCCCCTGCGACCCATTGGGATCCGTGACGCAAACTGGGCGGCCGCTTGCTCGGCTTGCTCAGGGGTAAGGCCAGTCGTTGTCTCTAAGGCCGGCGTCTCGATTGGTCCCGGACTCATTGCATTGACGCGGATTTTGCGGTCTTTGAATTCCAG
Organism: Mesorhizobium sp. C277A; assembly: GCF_040324395.1. NCBI lineage: Bacteria > Pseudomonadati > Pseudomonadota > Alphaproteobacteria > Hyphomicrobiales > Phyllobacteriaceae > Mesorhizobium > Mesorhizobium sp. C277A. The sequence continues at coordinate 198,929 of NZ_JAMYVW010000002.1, forward strand.
TGTCCAAGCGCGCGCGAAGTTGCGTACAGCCGCCTTGCTCGCGGTGTAGGTACTAAACCCTGGAAGCCCCAACACGTTCGACACTGAAGAATTCAGGATGATCGAACCGCCGTCTTTGATAGGGGAAGGGCCTTCTGCACCGTAAAGAACAGACCCTTCACGTTCACATCGAAGGTCTGATCAAAATGTGCCTCGGTAGCGACGGCGAGCGGTGCGATCGTCCCCGCGCCGGCGTTGGCGAAGAGAATGTCGATATGACCATATTTCTCCTTCACGACGGCATAGAGGCGATCCAGATCTTCCAGGAGCGACACGTCACCCACGACCGTCGTAACGTTTTTCATGATGAAGGCTGCGGCCTCCTTCAGCTCCTTCTCTCTTCGCCCGGTAATCACGACGTGCGCTCCTTCTTCTACGAAGCGCTTGGCTGTGGCCAATCCGATCCCGCTGCTTCCGCCCGTGATGACTGCGATCTTCCCTTCGAGTTTTTTCATAATTCTTTGTCTTTCGTTGCGCACGGGCCAGGTACGGACCGCGCTGGGGGTCAGAGTTGAGCCAGGCCGCCGTCGACGGCGACCTCGCTGGCGGTCATGAAGCTGCTGTCCGGCGACGCGAGGAAGGCGGCCGCGGCGCCGATCTCCGCCGGATCGGCCATGCGCTGGAGCGGGGTCATCGCGCCGTAGGCCTTCTGGCCTTCCTCGCCCAACGCCTCCTTCGCGAGTTCGGTCGCCGTCGCCCCGGGCGACAACACGTTTACCCGGATGCCGGTGCCCTTCAGGTCCTCCGCCCAGGTCCGCGCCAGGTTGCGCACTGCCGCCTTGCTCGCGCTATAGGCAGTGAACCCCGGAGCGCCCGTGGTGCCGGCGCTCGACCCGGTCAGGATGATCGAACCGCCCTGGCTCATCAGCGGCAGCGCCTTCTGGACCGTGAAGATCGTACCCTTCACATTAGTGTCGAAGGTTTCGTCAATGTGCCTGGCGGTGATCTGCCCGAGCGGAAGCGGACTTCCCGCCCCGGCATTGGCGAAGACGATATCGAGGCTTCCGCGCTCGGCCTTCACCGCAGCGTAGAGTCGGTCGAGGTCGGCCTCATCCGAGACCGAGCCCTTAACCGCGCGGGCACTAGGCCCAAGGTCAGCCACGGCGGCGTTGAGCGCTTCCTGCCGGCGGCCGAAGATGAAGACGAAGGCGCCCTCCTCGATAAAGCGCTTGGCTGCGGCGCGGCCGATGCCCGTAGCGCCGCCAGTTATCACAGCGGTCTTTCCATTCAGTCTGTTCATGTCATGCCATCCTTTGTTTCGCCGTCTCGTATCTTTGGATGTACGGGAAAGTCCCGCGAGAGCCTCAAGATGGGTTCGCCGAAGTCGGGCGGTGAGTGCGCAATCGCGCACATCGCTGGTGCGAAAACGATCCAGCTAGATGATTGAACGCCGCGGCGACCGCACGAACTACGGCTGATCGTGTTAGTATGGGCTTTGCAAGCCGCACTTCGCTGCGCAGGAATGCACCATGATCGACTGGGATGACGTTCGCTACTTTCTTGCCGCCGCGCGCGTAGGCTCGGTGCGTGCTGCCGCCGCACACCTCGGTGTGAACCACTCGACCGTGCTGCGACGCATCGCTCAGCTCGAGGAACGCCTCGGGGCGCAGATGTTCGAAAAGCTGCCTTCCGGCTACCGCTTGACGGCTGCGGGCGAGGAGGTCCTCGATCTCGCGACCCAGATGGAAGCGTCGTCGCACCAACTGGAGACGCGAGTCTTCGGTCGTGACCAGAGCGCGCGCGGGCTTTTGCGGGTGACGCTTCCACCGTTCCTCGCCACACACCTGCTCATGCCGGATCTCGCCGACTTCGCGCGTTTGCATCGCGACATCGAGATGGAAATCTTGTCGTCCGGTGAGCTGGCAAATCTGACCAACCGAGAGGCCGACGTCGCGATCCGCATTGTCGCCGACCGCAAGACCCTGCCGCTCAATCTTCACGGCCTGAAGGGACCGGAGCTGTTCAGCGGCGTCTACATGTCTCGCGATCGACTAGCCGCATGGCGTGCGGGCACGCCTGATCCCATCCGGTGGATAGGCATAGACAATCATGGAATTCCGGACTGGGCGCGCGAGGGAGAAGTTCACGTCACGGGAGTACCGTTCAGGACACCTGACGCCGAGACGCAGATCATCGCGGCGCACCAAGGGATTGGGATAACGAAACTGCCGTGCTTCGTCGGAGATGCCGACCCCCTGCTGGTGAGGGTGCCGGGGATCGACGTGCCCATGCATGGGACACTGTGGCTTCTCACGCAAGGCGAGACACGCAAGACGAAGCGGGTGCGGCTCTTCACCGAGTTCGTATCCCGCAGGCTCGCCGCGTACGCTCCGCTTCTCTCGGGGCTGTCCATATCGCGCGACTGACGCCCGGCAGGTCGGCCGGCAACGCTTCCCGCAATCCGGGTGGAAGCCGAGCTGCGATCGCTTGAAGCGGCGTGTTCAATCCGCGAATCCAGTGGGAGTAGGGAAACGGCGGCAGTAGCGTAGAGGTACCAGCCTAAGCTCGACCTCCTCCCACACCATGATCAGACAACGATGCCACCGTCTTCACCGCGCCATCGAGCATGTCGCCTTTCTCGTCTTTCAGCGCAGCTTCGCGCAACCGCCTGATCCAGTCGGCAGCGTCATCGCGGCCCTTGACCAGATCGAGCGCCGACAGCACGCGATCGAATTTGGACTGGGCGCGGACGTGGGTGTCGCTGTAGCCCTTGATCAGCCGGCGGCAGTTCAAGATTTCGACGGCGAGCGCGTAGTCCTGAGGCGCGTGGCTGAGCGCCAGCCCATACCAGCGCTCCAGATGCGCCGTCTCGACCTTGTGGCGCAACAGGCGCCGCCGCCAGCGGCGCAGGCCGCCGATGAACCAGAGGACCGCAAAGCCGGCAAAGCTGTCGGTGCGGATGCGCCGGCCGTGATTGATGCGCCGGTCGAGAAAGCCTGCAAGTTTCGATCGGTTCTCGATGTAGCTGCCCAATCCCGCCGGCAAAGTGCCGCAGAACTCCTCGATGCGCGGATGGAAATACTCGGTCACCTGCAGGATGGAGCCGTTCTTGACGCCCACCTCCTTGCGCACCCGCCGGTCACGCGTCGAACGTGTCTTGAGATCGGCGACGCGGATCATGTCGTCGTAGCACAGCGCGTTGGCCAGATGCTTGGCGGCAGCGATGGACAATGCATGGGCATGGCCGGGGTCATCAAGCGCAACGGCCTTGTCCAACCGGTCGAGATAGTCGCGGCCATAGGCGATGTCCTGGTAGTCGACGACCTTTCTCAGGCCTCGAAGCGCCATGGCGCGCACCGCCGCGGGCATCAGGTCGATGCGGGCGGCCAGCGCCTGCCAACCCTGCAGCAGGTTCTGCGGACCGCTCACGCGCCCTGCACCCGGAGCGGGGTCGACCGTGGCCGGTTCTGCCGGCTCTGACGCGGGGACCGTCGTACCGCGCGCGCGGTCGTAGGCAACGGCGAAGGCAGCGAGGCTGGCTTTCGCGCCCCGGCCGCCGGCGCCGATCGCTTGCTCATAGCTTTCACGCCTGAACGGCAATGCGTCGGAGCCTGCCAGCGCGCCAAGGAGGCTGGCGGAAATCATCGAGCCATTGTCGGCGGCGATCTTTTCCATGTCGAAGGCGATGAAGCGTTTCGATGCAGCTTCCGCCGTCGCGTGTACCTTCGAAGACGAGGCCCGGCCGTCACCCGGCTCGATCTTTTCCGACACCGCGGCAATGCGATGCGAAGAAGCAATGAGCGTGGTGCGATCGGGCGTGACGAAGCCCCTGATGATGGCGCGGCCGGCTTCCATCAGCTCGGCGGCGATCAGTATGTCGACGTCGCCCTGCGAAGGCGACAGGGCAAAGACCGGCAGCCGGCCGGTGTCGCGGGCCATCTCGACGTAATAGATCGTAGCGCCGGTGCGCTGGGCGACGCCGGCGACGGAGGTCGATTGCGCGACGTAACCATTGCGCTCGGCGACATCGGTGATCCAGTCGGCGAGCACACCGCCGCCCTGGCCACCGACCGCGAGCAAAGCGAGTTTGATCACCGGCTCGGTATCGGCGGCACCGGATTTCGGGCGCAAGGGCGAAGCCTGGTCAAGCATCGGCGAACGTCAACCTACGGCTCTCGCGGCGGCGCTGCATCAGGCCGATCACGGCGCGGCGAGCGCTTTCCAGGAAACGGTCCCAGCGGCCCGGATTGTGCACGACATCGGCGCGGTAGAAGGATGGGCACAGCACGGCGGCGTCCGCCACCTCCCCGCAATTGCCGCAGCCGACGCAGCTCTGGTCGATCGATGCCACCGGATCGTCACGCAAGGGATCGTCGAGCGATTTCACCGACAGCGACGGGCAGCCGGACAGCCGCATGCAGGCGTGGTCGCCGGTGCAGATGTCCTCGTCGACGCCGAATTTCGGCTTGACGACACGGGTCCCTCCCTTGATCGCCTTGTCGACCAGCGGCTTTTCGCGACGCTGGCGGTTGAGCATGCATTCGGAAGAGGCGACGATGACCTTTGGTCCCTTTTCCTCCGTCGTCAGCGCCTCGCGCAGCGTGTCCTGCATCTTGCCGACATCGTAGGTGCGGTCGATGTGGCGCAGCCATTTGACGCCCATGCCCTTCACCGCTTCGGTGATCGGATGCTTGGTCGACTTGGTCTTGTTGCCCGCACGCGACGACAGGATGTCCTGCCCACCGGTGGCGGCGGAGTAAAAATTGTCGACGATGACGATGACGCCGTCATTCTTGTTGAACACCGCGTTGCCGATCGAGGAGGTCAGGCCGTTGTGCCAGAAGCCGCCATCGCCGACGAAGGAGATCGACCGGCGTTTGGCGTCGGGCGAATTGAACGCCGATGCCGATGCCGGCCCCAGCCCATATCCCATGGTGGTGGCGCCGAGCTCGAAAGGCGGCATGATCGAGAACAGGTGGCAGCCGATGTCGGAGGCGATGTGGTGGTTGCCGAGTTCCTGCTCGACCAGCTTTGTCGCGGCAAAAATCGGCCGCTCCGGGCAACCGATGCAGAAGCCTGGCGGACGTCCCGGCACGACGTTGATCAGGTCGGCGGTGTCGACGCCGTCGCCGACCTTGTTGGGTGCTCGCACCTCGCCAGGCAAGAGATGGGGGGCCTCGGCGCGCAGGAAAGCGCCGATGCCATCGAGCATGACTTGGCCGGTATACTCTCCGGCCATCGGCAGATATTCCTTGCCGACGAGCCTGGTGCCGCGCCCGGCCTTGTGCAGCATGGCGGCAAAGGCTTGCTCGATGTAGTTGGGCTGGCCCTCCTCGACCACGAGCACCGCCTGCTTGCCTTCGCAGAAAGACAGGAACTCATCGTCTATCAGGGGATAGACGGCGTTGAGCACATAGAGCGGCACATCCGTCTCCCCGTAGGTGTCGGCAAGGCCGAGACGCTGCAAGGCGCGGATGACCGAATTGTACATGCCGCCCTGCATGACGATGCCGACCGAACCGTGATCCGAGCCGAAGAATTCGTTGATCTTGTTCCTCGCGATGAAATCGACAGCCGCCGGCCAGCGTTTTTGCACCTTCTCCTTCTCGTGCAGGAAGGAGGCGGGTGGCAGCACGATGCGGCCGGTGTCGCGGCGCGGCGCGTCGAGCGCATCGGCCACCGTCATCGGCGGGCGCTTGTTGTCCTTGGCGATGAAATGGCCGTGGACGTGGCAGCAGCGGATGCGCACCTGCAGCATCACCGGCGTATTGGACGCCTCGGATAGCTCGAAGCCATCCTCGACCGCCTTGACGATCGAAGGCAGGTTGGGGCGCGGGTCGAGCAGCCAGACCTGGCTTTTCATGGCGAAGGCATGGCTGCGCTCCTGCATGATCGAGGAACCCTCGCCATAATCCTCGCCGACGATGATCAGCGCGCCGCCGGTAACGCCACCGGAGGCAAGGTTGGCGAGCGCGTCGGACGCGACATTGGTGCCGACAGTCGACTTGAAGGTCGCCGCGCCACGGATCGGATAATGGACCGAGGCAGCGAGCATGGCGGTGGCGGTGGCTTCCGAGGCGCTCGCCTCGAAATGCACCCCGAGTTCGCCCAGAATGTCCTGTGCGTCGGCCAGCACGTCCATCAGATGGCTGATCGGCGCGCCCTGGTATCCGCCGACATAGCCGACGCCGCATTGCAGCAGCGCCTTGGTGATGGCGAGAATGCCTTCGCCGGCAAATTCCTCGCCATCGCCGAGCCTGAGTTTTTCGACTTCCTTGGCAAAAGACCGTTCGGCCATTTTTCCAACCTTCCGTTGCCGGCGGTGCGGCCGGCGCCTGCGTCTAGATGTCGTGCTTGCGAATGTTCTTCAGCATCTTCTGCAATGTGGCGATCAGAGCCGCGTATTCGGCGTCGTCGACATCGTCGAACATCGCCTCGAACGCATCATGCATGGCCGGCCAGGCGCGGGTGAACTCGGCGCGGCCGTCATCGGTCAGGAAGACATGGCGGATGCGGCTGTCGGTGACGCCTTGCTCGCGCCGCACGAAACCTTGCCCTTCCAACGTGTCGAGCGTGCGGCTCAATGTCGACTGCTCGATGACGGTGTAGACCGAGAGGTCGTTGACGGTGACGCCGTCGGTGACCGACAGCACGGCCAGCGTGCGGACCTGCGGAATGGTCAGGCCCTGCTTGCGGAAATCGTCGCGCAAGGTGGCGTTGTAGCGCCCCATGATGCGGTTCATCAGATAGGGCGCGAATTGCTGCAGGCCGATCTGGCCAAGCGTCGAAATGCGCTGGCGCTTTTCCGGAACCTTCTGCTCCATCAAAGCCTCCCCGCCAGCAGAAAACCGGAACCGCCGCCGAGGCCCGCGCCCGGATGGGTGGACGCGCCGATGTGATAGAGGTTTTTGATGCCGGTCTGGTGGTTGCGGCTGGTCTTGAATGGGCGCCACAGGAACGACTGGTCGAGGGTCGAGGACCCGCCATAAGGATCACCGCCGACCAGATTGATGTTCATCGCTTCCAGATCGGCCGGCGAATAGGCGCGGCGCGCAATCACGCTGCCCTTGAAGCCATCGATGTGGCTGGCGAGAATGGTTTCGACGCGGTCGGCGTAGGCTTCACGCAGCGCCTCGGTCCATTGTCCGTCAGCCGGCGTCTGCAGCTTGCCGGCGGCGTCACCCTTGATGTGCCGGGGCGCCTCGGGCAGTTGCAGCCACAGGATCGCCTTGCCTTCCGGGCAGCGCGATGGATCGAGCGCATGCGGCTGGCCGACGCAGATGGTCGGCACTTCCGGCAGCATCCCGCGCGCCGCCTCGTTGCAGGCTTTCGAGACGCCATCGAGCCCCGGCGTCAGGTGCAGCAGCGCCACCTTGTCGAGGCCTTCGCCGCGCCATGCCGGCGGCTTGGCCAGCGCATAGTGGATCTGGAAATTGCCTTTGCCGTAGCGATATTTCTGTGTCGCCTCGACCTCGGCTTTGGGAGCATCCGCGCCGAGCAGCCGGCCGTAAAGCTGCGTCGGCGTGACCGAGCAGATGACGCTCTTGTTTGCTGTAATCGTTTCGTCGGATGCCAGCCGCACGCCGGTCGCGCGGCCACCGCTCTGGACGATCGAGGCGACATCGGCGCCGGTGCGGATTTCGCCGCCGCGTTCACGGATCAAGGCTTCGAAGGCGGCGAGCAGGTTCTTCGCCCCGCCCTTGACGATCGGCGCGCCGGCCGCTTCCAGCGCGAAGGCAATGACCTTGGCGATCTGCCCTGAGAAAGCATCTTCCGGTCCAAGCCCGGCATGCAGCACCCAGGGCGCCCACAGCGCGCGGATTGTCTCGGACTGATAGGTGCTTTCCAACCAGCTGCGCGCCGGCACCAGTGCCTCACCCAGAAAAGCGGCAAGGCCACGCGGGCTGCGCCGCCAGGCATCGCCGGCCAACAGCTTGGCTGTCGGATAAGACCACAGGCTGCCGCCGAGCAGGCCGAACAGCAGGCCGGCATTGCGCTCGATGCTGCCGACATCGTCGGCGTGCCGGTCGCCATCGCCGGGGGCGATCGCATTGATTGCAGCGACGTTGGCGGCGCGGTCGGTGGTGAGCACGGCATGGCTGCCGTCCGGCCGCAGCACGCCGGTTGGCGTGCCGGTGTGACAGAACTCCAGCCCGTGCCGCGCGAGATCGCTGCCCAATGCCGCAAAGGCCGGCGAGGTGATGAACAGCACGAAGGTGGTCGCCATCACGTCATGGATGAAGCCGGGCGCGGTGATCTCCTCGGTACGCATGCAGCCGCCGATGCGGTCGTTGCGCTCGAGGACGAGCACCTTCGCGCCCTTGCCGCCAAGCATCGCCGCGCAGACCAGCGCGTTGATGCCGCTGCCAACGATGATGTGATCCGGCTGGCTCACCTCAGCGTGCTTTCTCAGCCTTTCGACACCAGCGCCAGCGCGCGGATCGGGCTGCCGGTGCCATGTTCGATCTTGAGCGGTGCGGCGATCAGGATGGCGCCTTTTGGCGGCAACTGGTCGAGGTTGCAGAGGCTGGCAAGGCCATAGCGGTTGGCCTTGTGCATCAGCGTGTGCGCCGGGAATGGCGGCTCCATGCCGCCGGCCTTGCCGGCATCGGTGCCGATCGTCTCCGAGCCCCAGCCCTTGATGTCCTTGCTGATCAGATACTGGATGGCTTCGGCCGTCGGACCTGGCGTATGCGGGCCGGTCTCATTGGCGTTGAGGAACTCAGCCTCCGAACCATTGCGCTTGTACCAGTCGGTGCGCATCACCACCCACTCGCCAGGGCTGATGGCGCCATGCTTGGCCTCCCACGCCTTGATGTGGTCGACGGTGAGCAGGAAATCGTGATCGGCGGCGGCTTCCTTCGAGCAGTCGATGACATTGACCGGGCCGACGAAGTTCTGCGCCGGAATGGTGTCGGTGGCGCCGTCCGGATAATCCTTGCCGCTGATCCAATGCTGCGGCGCATCGAAATGCGTGCCCGAATGCTCCCCAAGCTTCAGCCAGTTCCATGCCCACCACGGGCCGTTCTTGTCATAACGGGAGATGTTATGGATCTCGACCTTTGGCGTGTCGACGGCAAGCTCCGGCGGCAGCTTGATAAGAGGCGTGTCGGGTCCGAGTTGCGCAGAGAGGTCGACCACCCTGATGGCGCCTGAAAGCAGCTGGCCGGCGACTTCGCCGAGGAGTTTTTGCGTGTCCATGGTCTGAAGTTCCCTCTTTATGGTGAAGATCAAGGCTCGTCTCGGCCCTTAATATCCTACTAGACGAAAACATATGCATCTGCAATTATCTTTAAGCATAAAGGAAATGGGAACGGGGCGTGAGCGAGTTTGACGCCATATTCGTCGGGGCGGGCCACAACAGTCTGGCATGCGCCGCGCATCTCGCGCTCAAAGGCTGGAAAACCGGGATTTTCGAGCGCAGCGCAGCAATCGGTGGCGCCGTCCAGACCCACGAATACACGCTTCCCGGCTTCCGGCACGATTTCGGTGCAATGAATCTGAGCCTGTTCGCCGGCTCCGCCTTCCACCGGAAATATGCAAATGAATTGAAAGCACAGGGTCTTGAGTTCGCGCCGGTCGCCGACTGTTTTGCCAGCGCCTTCCCGGACGGACGCTGGTTCGGCGTCAGCAACGATCTGGAAAAAACCACCGGCCGCATGGCCGCTTTCTCCGCCGCCGATGCCGCGACCTGGCGTAGACTGGTCGCCGCCTTTCCGGGTGAAGCCGAGCACCTGTTCCGGCTGCTGGGATCGCCGATGAGTGCGCGTGCGCTTGCCGGCACCGCCTGGAACCTGTGGCGCAAGAAAGGCATGTCCGGCGCGCTCGATACGGGACGGCTGCTGTTGTCATCGCCTCGCGCCTGGCTGGAGGAAAATTTCGAGTCCGCGCATGTGCGGGCAACGCTTGCCACCTGGGGCATGCATCTCGACTTCGCCCCCGACATCGCCGGCGGCGCCGTATTCCCCTATCTTGAATCGATGGCCAACCAGAGCTTCGGCATGGTGCTGGGCAAGGGTGGCGCCGACACCATCATCCGCGCGTTGTCGGGCATGGTGGCGTCGGCCGGCGGCACGATCGTCACCGGGGCGGAAGTTGCCGAGATCACCGTTGCCGGGGGCAAGGCATCTGGGGTGCGACTCGCTTCAGGTGAGACACATACGGCCACCAAGGCAGTGATTGCCGGCGTCGCGCCCAGGGCGCTGACCGGCAGGTTGCTGCCCACCGGTTCCGGCGACACCGGCTTCGACACGGCTATGCAGAAATTTCGGCACGCGCCGGGCACGATGATGATCCATCTGGCGCTCGACGACCTGCCGGACTGGCGCGCCGGGGCCGAGCTGCGGCAGTTCGCTTATGTGCATCTGTCGCCGTCGCTCGACGCGATGTCGCGCACCTATCAGCAGGCGATGGCGGGCATGCTGCCGGACGAACCGGTGCTGGTCGTCGGCCAGCCGACCGCGATCGATCCTTCGCGCGCGCCTCAGGGCAAACATGTGCTGTGGGTGCAGGTGCGCATGCTGCCTGCCGAAATCCTGGGCGATGCGGCAGGCAGGATCGCTCACGCGCATTGGGATCAGGTCAAGGATGCCTACGCCGAGCGCGTGCTCGACATCATCGAGACCTACGCGCCCGGCCTGCGTACAAAAATCCTCGGCCGCGCGGTGTTCTCACCCATCGACCTCGAGCGCGAGAATCCCAATCTCGTCGGCGGCGACCAGGTCTGCGGCAGCCACCATCTGGCACAGAATTTCCTGTTCCGCCCGGCGCGCGGTTATGCCGGCTGGAACACGCCGGTCGGCAATCTGCATCTCATAGGCGCCGCGACATGGCCCGGCGCCGGCACCGGCGCGGCCTCCGGCTTCATGCTCGCGCAACAGCTTGGCGGGAGGTAGCTCGGAAGATTTCAGGAAGGCGACGAGAGGCAAGGCGCTGCTGCCCACGAAGCCCGGATCGATAAACTGATAGTGCCGCGCAAAGACAACAAAACCAACAAGGGGAACGACCATGACAATCAACAGACGAGAATTGCTGGGATACAGTGCCGCGGCACTTGGGGTGGCGGCGATCGGCCTGCCTGAGATCGCCAAGGCGGCAGCGGGCGAGCTGACCATCGCCTACAACGTCAATCTGCCGTCCTGGGATCCGACCACCGGACCTTCGGCCGTCAACCCGACGATCCAGGGTCTCTACCAGTCGGTGTTCGACCAGTTCATTCCGCAAAAGCCGGACCTGTCCTTTGCGCCTGGCCTGCTCACCGAATGGGGCTGGAACGAGGATCGCACCAAGGTGACGATGACGGTGCGCGAAGGCGTGACCTGGCATGACGGCTCGCCCTTCACGCCCGAGGACGTGGTCTGGTCGCTGCAGCGGGCGGGCGACGAAAAGACCGGCAATCCGATCCAGTTCGTCTGGAAGAACGTCAACAATTTCAAGATCGACGGCAACAAGATCACCGGCGACGTCGTGCAGTTCGATCCGGTCTACTTCAAATGGATGTCGTTCCTGACCGGCTACATCCTGCCGAAGGCCTATTACGAGAAGGTTGGCGCGGAAGGTTTCGAGAAGGCGCCGATCGGCACCGGCCCGTACATGGTGGAAAAATTCGAGCGAAATGCTTTCCTCCGACTGAAGGCCAACCCGCACTATTGGGGCGACAAGCCGGCCTTCGAGAATGTGACGATCAAGTTCGTCACCGACGCGGCGAGCCGCGTTGCCGAGATCGAATCCGGTTCCTCGCAGGTGACGCTGGAGGTCCCCTATGAAGAGTATGACCGGCTGATCGCCAAGGACGGGCTTGCCGGCTCGTGCAAGCCTGTTTCCGACATCGGCATGATCTTCTTCAATGACATTGAAGCGATGCTGGACAAGAACGTCCGCCAGGCCGCTGTCATGGCTGTGGACAAGGAGCTTCTGGTCAAACGGCTGCTGCGCGGCTATGGCCAGCCGATCGCTACGCTGGAGACCCCGGAGTACACGGCCTTCGATGCCTCGATCAAGGTCGAGCACAATCCTGAAAAGGCCAAGGAGCTGCTCGCGGCTTCCGGCTATTCGCCGGAAAAACCGGTCAAGTTCACCATCCAGACGACCAAGGGCTTCAAGCCCAAGGATTATGAGATGATCCAGGCAATCGTCGGCATGTGGCGCAAGGTCGGCATCGAGGCGACGATCGAGGTCTACGAGATCGCCAAGCACTATGAACTGCGCGCCGCCGACAAGCTGGCGCCGGCCGCCTTCTACAATTGGGGCAATGCCATCGGCGATCCGACAACGTCGACTGGTTTTGCCATGTATGGGCCGAGCCCGCATTCGGTGTGGGACAGCCAGGACCTGATCGACATGATCAATCCGCTCTGGGGCGAGAAGGACGAGGCCAAGCGCATCGCCGGCTGGAAGGCTGTCGACAAGTATATCGCCGAGCAGGCCTATGTGCTGCCGCTGATTCAGTATGCGCAACCGGTCGTGCATGCCAAGGGCGTCAACGTGGTGCAGCATGTGTCCGGCGCGCTGCTGCCGGCGCTGATGACCCCGGCCTGATATCGGCTTGTGGGCGCCACCCTTCGCTGAGCGGCCCCCTCATCCGGCCCTTCGGGCCACCTTCTCCCCGCTGGGAAGAAGAGACCAGCTCAGCTGTCCGTGACCTCTTCTCCCCTCGGGGAGAAGGTGGCCGCGAAGCGGACGAATGAGGGGGCTCTTCGTTAGAAACGCACTGGGCCAACACCAGAATGCTCCTGCAACGATTCCTGATCCGTCTGCTTACGATGCTGATCACGCTGTTCGGCGTGGCTGTCGTCGTCTTCGTCGTGATCCGCGTCGCGCCTGGTGACCCGATCGCCATGATGCTGCCCCCCGGTGCGACAGATGCCGACATCGACCGGCTGCGTGCACTCTACGGGCTCGACAAGACCATCGTGCAGCAATTCTTCATCTGGCTGTCCGGCGTCGTCAGGGGCGATTTCGGCACCTCGATTTCGCTCAGGCAAGATGTGCTCAGCCTTGTCTTCAATCGTTTGCCGGCAACGCTGGAACTTGCCATCATCGCGCTCGTCATGGCGGTTGTGCTCGGCGGCACGACGGCGATCCTCGGAGCCCGCGAGCGCGGCACGGCGGTCGAAGCCGGCATCGATATCGCCAGCGGCGCCGCCCTTTCCATTCCCGATTTCCTGTGGGGCCTCGTGCTGATCCTTTTGTTTGGCGTGCTGGTGCCGATCTTCGATATCTCCGGCCGCGTGTCGCCGCAGCTCGATCTGCCCTTCGTCACCCAGTTCTATTTCTTCGAGAGCTTGCTTCGGCTGCGCTTCGACCTGACCTGGGATCTGCTGAAACACATGCTGATGCCGGCAGTAGCCTTGGCATTGCCGCTGGCGGCAATCATCGCGCAGTTGCTGAAACAGTCGCTGAAGGAAGTGCTTGACCTCGACTATGTCGTGCTGGCCCGGGTGAAGGGGTTTTCGGAAACGCAGGTTATCCTGCGCGAGGCGCTGAAGAACGCTGCCTTGCCGACACTGACTCTCGTCGGCGTCCAGTTCACCTTCCTTGTCGGCGGCACGGTCATCGTCGAGCGGCTGTTTTCCTACGAAGGGCTCGGCAACATGGCGATCGATGCCGTCATCAACCGCGACCTGCCGCTGATCCAAGGCATCGTGCTGGTGTTCGCGCTGCTGTTCGTGCTGATCAATCTTGGCGTCGACATGATGTACGCGCTGCTCAATCCGAGGCTGCGCCATGGATGAGGCACGCATCGCCCGGCGCGGACTCGGCCCGAGGCTGTGGCTGGCCGGCGGCTGGCTGCTGCTGGCGCTGCTGGCCGCGATCTTCGCGCCGCTGGTCGCACCGCAGGACCCGCTGGCGCAAGACCTGATGCTGGAACGGCTGCCGCCATTCTGGATGAGTGGTGCGGAATCCGGCTATTGGCTGGGCACCGACAGCCTCGGCCGCGATCTCCTCTCCCGGCTGATCTTCGGCGGCCGTATCGCCTTCATCGTCGCTTTCGCGGCGGCGATCGCCGCCTGCCTTGTCGGCTCGACGCTCGGACTGGTCGCCGGCTATTTCGGCGGCTGGGCCGACCGCATCATTTCACGCATCGTCGACGTCTGGATGGCATTCCCGCCGGTGCTGTTCGCCATCCTGCTGGTCGCGGTGCTCGGCACCGGCCTCAGTTCCGTCATCCTCGCCATCGTCATAATCGACTGGACGCGCTTTTGCCGGGTGATCCGCGCCGAAGCGATGGGCCAGTCGCGCATGGACTATGTCGAGAACGCCCGCATCGCCGGCTATGGCCGCATCGGCATCATGCTGCGCGAGGTGCTGCCCAATGTGGTGCCGTCCATCGTGGCACTGCTGTCGCTGGAGATGGGCATCGCCGTCATCGTCGAGGCCATCCTGTCCTTCGTCAATCTGTCGATCTCGACCGACGATCCGACCTGGGGCGGCATCATCGCCGAGGGCCGGCTGTCGATCCATCAGGCCTGGTGGGTGCTGGTGTTTCCGCTTGTCACGCTGATGCTCACCGTGCTGTCGTTCAGCCAGTTCGGTGAGGCGCTGAAGACACGCTTCGATCCGGTGCTGCGATGAGCGCTTGCCTGGATATTGCCAATCTGAGCGCCGTGCTGCCGAATGGCCAGCGCGTGCTGCGCTCGGTGTCGCTCTCCGTGCAGCCGGGTGAGGTGCGTGCTCTTGTTGGCGAGAGCGGCGCCGGCAAGACGATGATCGGCAAGGCGGTGCTGGGTGTGCTGCCGTCAAGCGTGCGCATCGTCGAAGGCGCCATGCAGCTCGAAGGCCAAGACCTCGGCAGGCTGCAGCCCAAGGCAAGGCGCACGCTGATCGGCGCTCGCACGGCGCTGATCCCGCAAGATCCGTTGACTGCGCTCAACCCGTCGCGCCGCATCGGTCCGCAGATGACTGACCGGCTGGTGCGCATTCTCGGCTGGAACGGTGACAAGGCGTACAAGCGTATCCGGCAATTGTTGGATGAGGTGCAGATCCGCGATCCCGACCGGGTGCTGAAATGCTATCCGCATGAACTCTCCGGCGGCATGCGCCAGCGTGTGCTGATCGCCGCCGCCTTCGCCGCCGAGCCACGGCTGATCGTTGCCGACGAGCCAACAACCGCGCTCGACGTGACCGTGCAAAAGCAGATCCTGCGCCTGATCGCCGAGCTGCAGCGCGAGCATGGCACCGCGATCCTGTTCGTCACCCACGATCTCGGCGTCGTTGCAAAGATCAGCCAGCAAGTGTCTGTGCTCTACGCCGGCAAGGTGGTGGAAGAGGCTGATACAGCCGCTCTCTTCGCCGCGCCTGAGCATCCCTATACGCGGGCATTGATAGCCGCCACGCCACGCTACACCCATCCCTTGGCCTCGCTGAAGCCGGTGGACGAGACCGTGCTGGCCGGGCTTGCCGCCGAGATCGGCGCGGCAGACCAGGCGTGGAGGCGGCCGCATGGTTGAGCCGCTGTTTTCCGTGCGCGGGCTGAAGGTGGCGCTGCCCGACATGACCCGCAAGCCGCTGATCGGCCGCGCGCCGCTGGCCGAGATTTTGAAAGGCCTGGACTTCGATCTGCCGAGAGGTTCGGTGACCGGCATCGTCGGTGAATCCGGGTCCGGAAAATCGACGCTCGGCCGCACGCTTGTCAGACTTCTGGAGCCGAGCGTCGGCAGCATCCATTTCGAGGGCCGCGATATCGCCCATCTGCCGGATGCGGAGCTGCGACCTCTGCGCCGCGACCTGCAGATGATCTTCCAGGACCCGATGTCGTCGCTCAACCCGCGTCGCACCATCGCCGGCATCATTGCCGCGCCGCTCAAGCAGAATGGGCTTGGCGACAGGCTTAGGGAACGCGTCGCCGAGGCATTGCATCGCGTCGGCCTGCCGCAAAGCTTCGCTAGTCGCTATCGTCATGAACTGTCGGGCGGGCAGCGCCAGCGCGTCGGAATTGCGCGCGCGTTGGCGCTTTCGCCGAAATTCGTGCTGGCCGACGAGATCGTCTCCGGCCTCGACGTATCGACGCAGGCGCAGATCCTCACCCTTTTGGAGAGACTGGCCGCGGAGATGGGGCTGACGGTCGCCTTCATCAGCCACGACCTGTCGGTCATCCGGCGGCTGTGCCAACAAGTGATCGTCATGCGCGAGGGCAGGATCGTCGAGGCGAGCGCCACCGATGCGCTGTTCGACAATCCCAAGGAGACCTACACGCGCGACCTGCTTGCCGCCATCCCACTGCCTGAGATCGACGCGGACTGGTTGCGGCCAGCAACGAAAGCGCCGGCATAGGACTGTTCACCCCCCACGCCGAACAGCGGGCTTCGGACGTGCATGAGGGCAAAATCAGCCCGCGAACGGAGGGTAATATGAATTACGCAGCCCGCGGCACGATGCTTGCCGCGATCCTGTTCTGCTCGATGGGAACGGCTTCGGCCGATGCGATCCCCGGCATGCGCGGCCACGACCACACCGGCATCACGGTGCCCGACATGAAGCAGGCGGTCGACTTCTTCACCGAAGTCGTCGGCTGCAAGAAGGCGATGTCGTTCGGTCCGTTCGCCGATGACAAGGGCACCTTCATGCAGGATCTTCTGGGCGTCGATCCGAAGGCTGTCATCGAGCAGGTCACCATGGTGCGTTGCGGTTATGGATCGAACATCGAGCTGTTCAAGTACACCGCGCCTGACCAGAAGGATTTGACTCCGAAGAACAGCGATATCGGCGGCTTCCACATTGCCATGTATGTCGATGATGTCGCCGCGGCGAAAGCCTATCTCGACGGCAAGGGGGTGAAGACGCGGTTGGGTCCGCTGCCGGTCAAGGAAGGTCCGGCGGCCGGCCAGACCATCCTCTATTTCCAGGCGCCATGGGGATTGCAACTGGAGGCGATCAGCTATCCCGATGGGATGGCCTATGAGAAGGGTGCCGAGACTGTGCTGTGGAGCCCGAAGAACCCGGACAAGTAATTTCCAGAGCGCGCTTGCGGGGCCAGCCCGCAGGCGCGCCACCCGTGTCCAGCAATCGTTCCAACATGAAACTTTAAGCTTGAAATATTTTATCTCCGGCGCGATACTTGATATGCAGCAAGCGAAGAGGAGATCGCACGGATGAAGGTTGCGGTTCTCGGTGGCGGACCAGCCGGCCTCTACTTTGCCATTTCAATGAAGCTGCGGGACGCCGCCCACGAGGTCACGGTGTTTGAGCGCAACCGCGCCGACGATACGTTCGGCTGGGGCGTCGTGCTGTCGGCCGAAACACTCGACAACCTTGCCAAAAACGACCCGGTCAGCGCTGTATGGATCAAGAAGCATTTCGCCTATTGGGACGACATCGCCGTCATCCATGACGGCGTGCGCACGGTCTCGTCGGGCCACGGTTTCTGTGGCATCGGCCGCAAGCGGCTTCTGATCCTGCTGCAGCGACGCGCGCGCGAACTTGGCGTGAGGCTGATGTTCGAGAGCGATATCGCCGACCCTCAGCACTATATGGAGACGCATGATCTGGTCGTCGCCGCCGATGGGCTGAACTCAAGGGCGCGCAACACCTTCGTCGAAGTCTTCAAGCCCGACATCGACACCCGCAAATGCAAATTCGTCTGGCTCGGCACCAACCAGAAATTCGACGACGCCTTCACCTTCATCTTCGAGAAGACCGATCATGGCTGGGTGTGGGCGCACGCCTATCAATTCGACAGCGAGACAGCGACCTTCATTGTCGAGTGCAGCGAACAGACCTGGGCTGCCTTCGGCTTCGGCGCCATGTCGCAGCAGGAATCCATCGCCGTCTGCGAGCGCATCTTTGAGAAACATCTCGGCGGCCACGCGCTGATGACCAATGCCAATCACATCAGAGGTTCGGCCTGGATCAATTTCCCGCGCGTGCTGTGCGAACGCTGGTCCTACAAGAACCTGGCTCTGATGGGCGACGCGGCGGCCTCGGCACATTTCTCGATCGGCTCCGGGACCAAGCTCGCATTGGAAAGCGCGGTGGCGCTGGCCGAATATGTCAAAACCGAACCGGACCTCGACGCCGCCTTCCGCAAGTATGAGGATGCGCGCCGCACCGAGGTGCTGAAGCTGCAGTCGGCGGCGCGCAATTCGCTGGAGTGGTTCGAGGAGGTCGAGCGCTATCTCGGCCTCGATCCGGTGCAGTTCAATTATTCGCTGCTGACCCGCTCGCAACGCATCAGCCACGAGAATTTGCGGCTGCGCGATGCCAAATGGCTTGAAAGCGCCGAGGAATGGTTCCAGCGCCAGGCGGGGGCAGGCGGCAACAGGCAACGCCGGGCACCGATGTTCGCGCCGTTCAAACTGCGCGACATGCAGCTCAACAACCGCATCGTCGTTTCGCCGATGGCGCAGTACAAGGCAGTCGATGGCTGCCCGACCGACTGGCATTTCGCCCACTATGCCGAGCGTGCCAAGGGCGGCGCCGGGCTTGTCTATATCGAGATGACCTGCGTCAGCCCGGAAGGACGCATCACGCCCGGTTGTCCCGGCTTCTATGCGTCCGAACATGAGGTGGCGTGGAAGCGGCTGGTCGATTTCGTCCACACCGAGACCGAGGCTAAAATCTGCGCCCAGATCGGGCATTCCGGGGGCAAGGGCTCGACCCGTGTCGGCTGGGAGGGCACCGACGTGCCGCTCTCCTCGGGCAATTGGCCGGTCATGGCGGCCTCGGCGATTGCATGGTCGCCTCAAAACCAGGTGCCGAAAGCCATGGACCGCGCCGATATGGATTTGGTGCGCGACCAGTTCGTGGCCTCCACCGAAATGGCCGATCGTTGCGGCTTCGACATGCTGGAGATCCACGCCGCGCACGGCTATCTCCTGTCGTCCTTCATCACGCCGGTCACCAACCAGCGCACGGATGAGTATGGCGGTTCGCTGGAAAATCGCATGCGCTATCCCCTGGAAGTCTTCCATGCGGTGCGCGCCGCCTGGCCGGCGCGAAAGCCGATTTCGGTGCGCATTTCGGCCAATGATTGGGTCGGCATCGAGGGTGTGACGCCGGCCGATGCGGTGGAGATCGCGCGCATGCTGCACGAAGCCGGCGTCGACATCTGCGACGTCTCGGCAGGTCAGACCTCGATTGCCGCCAAGCCTGTCTATGGCCGCATGTTCCAGACACCATTCTCGGACCGTATCCGCAACGAGGTCGGCATGGCGACGATGGCGGTCGGCAACATCTATGAGCCGGACCATGTCAATTCGATCCTGATGGCAGGCCGCGCCGACCTGGTGGCCCTGGCACGGCCGCATCTCGCCGATCCCTACTGGACGCTGCATGCGGCGGTGAGGCTCACTGACCGTGGGGTCAAATGGCCGGATCCCTATCTTCCCGGACGCGACCAGATCTACCGGCTGGCCGAGCGCGATGCGGCGGCGGGGCTGAAAGTATGACGACGGCCTTGGCGATTTCAGGCAAACATGCGCTGGTCACTGGCGGCGGCTCCGGCGTCGGCCGGGCCATAGCACTCGTGCTGGCCGAGGCCGGCATAGAGGTGACCATATGCGGGCGGCGCGAGGCCGAGCTTGCCAAGGTGGCTGGCGAGAACGACCGCATCCACGCCATGTCAGCCGATGTTGCCAACGAGGCGGCGGTGACATCGCTCTACGCGCAAGCGGAAGCCGTGCGCGGCCCGTTCGACATCGTCGTCGCCAATGCCGGCATTGCCGGCAGCACGCCGGCGCACAGGACCTCGCTTGCCGACTGGCAGCGGACGCTCGACGTCAATCTGACCGGCGCCTTCCTGACGGTGAAGCCGGCGCTGGCCGGCATGGCCGCGCGCAAGGCGGGCCGGATCGTCTTCGTCGCCTCGACCGCAGGGCTGAAAGGCTACGCCTATGTCGCGCCCTACGTGGCGGCCAAGCATGGGGTGGTCGGGCTGATGCGGGCACTGGCGGCCGAGACGGCGAAATCCGGCGTGACCGTCAACGCCGTTTGCCCGGGCTTCGTAGAGACCGACATGCTGGCGGACTCCATTCAGCGCGTCGTCGAAAAGACCGGCCGCTCAGTCGAGCAGGCGCGGGCGAGCCTTGCCTCGACCAACCCGCAAGGCCGTTTCATCCAGCCGCAGGAAGTTGCCGCGACGGTGCTCTGGCTGTGCGGCGATGCGGCTGCGTCGATTACCGGACAAGCGATTTCGATCTCAGGAGGCGAAACATGGTAGCCGGCCCATTGCCCGCGCCGTCGGGACCCGGCAAGGACCGGCTGCGTCTCTGGATCAGGCTGCTGCGCGCCTCGCGCACGATTGAGGCGGAACTGCGCGAGCGGCTGAAGAAAGAATTCGATACGACACTGCCGCGTTTCGACGTCATGGCCGCCCTCTACCGCGCGCCGGAAGGCATGCTGATGAGCGATCTGTCGCGCTTCCTGCTGGTCTCCAACGGCAATGTCACCGGCATTGTCGACCGGCTGGTTTCGGAAGGCCTGGTCGCGCGCGCGCGCCGCAATGGCGATCGCCGCACATCCATGGTGCGACTGACCGATGAGGGTTCCAGATCCTTTGCCACAATGGCCGCGGCGCATGAGGGTTGGATCGGCGAATTGCTGGCCAAGGTCAGCGAGGAGGATGCGCGCCGGCTGACCGGCATGCTGACCTCGTTCCGCAGCAACTGGGAGGGACGCGAATGAGTTCGATGGCCGGCCTCAAGCCGAAGCACTTCCTGTGGGAGGTCGAAGGCAGGATCGCCAGGGTGCGGTTAGACCGGCCGGAGCGCAAGAATCCACTGACCTTCGACAGCTATGCCGAACTGCGCGACACATTCCGCGACCTCGTCTATGCCGACGACGTCGACGCCGTGGTGTTTCTGTCCAATGGCGGCAATTTCTGCTCGGGCGGCGATGTCCACGACATTATCGGCCCATTGGTCAAGATGGACATGAAGGAGTTGCTTGCCTTCACCCGCATGACCGGCGATTTCGTCAAGGCGATGCTCAACTGCGGCAAGCCGATCATCGCGGCGATCGACGGTGTCGCGGTCGGCGCCGGCGCCATCATCGCCATGAGCGCCGACATCCGCATCGCCACGCCGGAGGCCAAGACCGCCTTCCTGTTCACCCGCGTTGGCCTTGCCGGCTGCGACATGGGCGCCTGCGCGATTCTGCCGCGCATCATCGGCCAGGGCCGTGCCGCCGAATTGCTCTACACCGGCCGCACGATGACGGCTGCGGAAGGCGAGCGCTGGGGCTTCTACAACAGGCTGGCCGATGCCGCAGTGCTCGAGGCCGACGCGCTCGAGATGGCGGCGCGCATCGTCTCCGGCCCGACCTTCGCGCACGGCATCACCAAGACGCAGTTGAACCAGGAATGGTCGATGGGCCTCGACCAGGCGATCGAAGCGGAAGCGCAGGCGCAGGCGATCTGCATGCAGACGCGTGACTTCGAGCGCGCCTACAAGGCCTTCGTCGCCAAGAAAAAACCGGTGTTCGAGGGCAATTGATGGCTGACAGGAGTTTCCTCAACTGGCCGTTCTTTGAAGATCGCCACCGCGAATTGGCCGAAAGGCTGGAAGCATGGTGCGCCAGGAACCTGCCGGTCGATCACCATGACGTCGATGCCGCCTGCCGCGAGCTGGTGGCCAAGCTTGGCCGCGACGGCTGGTTGAAGCCGACGGCGCTCGATACGGACAATCCGGGACCGCTCGATGTCCGCACTTTGTGCATCATGCGCGAGACGCTGGCGCGCCATGACGGGTTGGCCGACTTTGCCTTCGCCATGCAGGGGCTCGGCACCGGCGCGCTCAGCCTGTTCGGCACGCCTGACCAGCAGCAATGGCTGGCAAAGACCACGGCCGGCAAGGCGATCTCGGCCTTCGCGCTTTCGGAGCCACGCTCCGGGTCGGATGTCGCCAACACCGAAATGACGGCGATCCGCGATGGCGACTTCTATATCCTCAGCGGCGAGAAGACCTGGATTTCCAATGGCGGCATCGCCGATCTCTACGTCGTCTTTGCCCGCACCGGCGAGGCGCCGGGCGCCAAGGGACTTTCCGCCTTTCTCGTACCCGCTGATACCAAGGGGCTTGGCATCGCCGAGCGCCTTGAGGTGATCGCTCCGCATCCGCTGGCGCGGCTTTCCTTCGATCAGGTGCGGGTGCCGGCTTCGGCGCTGATCGGCAAACCGGGAGACGGCTTCCGCATCGCCATGTCGGTGCTTGACGTGTTCCGCTCGACGGTCGGCGCGGCGGCACTCGGCTTTGCCCGCCGGGCGCTGGACGAAAGCATCAGCAGGGTGGCCGAGCGCAAACTTTTCGGCGCTCCGATGGCAGAGCTGCAGATGGTGCAAGGCCATATCGCCGACATGGCGCTGGACATCGATGCCGCAGCGCTGCTGGTCTACCGCGCTGCCTGGACCAAGGACATGGGCGCGGCTCGTGTCACCCGCGAGGCGGCGATGGCCAAGCTGTTCGCCACCGACAAGGCGCAAGAGGTGATCGACAAGGCTGTGCAGCTGCATGGGGGGGACGGCGTCCGCAAGGGCCATATCGTCGAGAGCCTCTATCGCGAGATCCGCGCGCTACGCATCTACGAGGGCGCATCCGATGTGCAGAAGGTGGTGATCGCACGGCAGGTGATGGGTGCGGCCTGACGGCGATGTATTTGATTTGAGATTGATCTTTAAGAATACCGGGGAGGCTTGAAAATGCACGAGATCCTGCAGCCGGAGGGCTGGGCGAAACCGGTCGGCTACGCCAACGGCATTGCCGCGCGCGGCAGGCTCGTCTTCGTGGGCGGACAGGTCGGCTGGAACGGGCAGTGCCAGTTCGAGACCGACGATTTCGCCGGCCAGGTGCGGCAGACGCTGCAAAACATCGTCGCCGTGCTGGCGGAAGCCGGCGCGGAGCCACGGCACATCACCACGATGACCTGGTATTTCACCGACAAGGCCGAATATCTCGGCAATCTCAAGGGTATAGGCGAGGCCTATCGCGAGGTGATCGGCCGGCATTTCCCAGCGATGGCCGCCATGCAGGTGGTGGCGCTGGTGGAAGATCGCGCCAAGATCGAAATTCAGGCAACCGCCGTCATTCCGGATTAACGAATTCGTTATTCCCGGATTGTCAGCAGCGTAGCCCCGCCCGCTTCAGCAGCGGCAATACGTGGTCGCAGAAATAGGGCAGTTCCTGGGTGTAGTTGACGAACGACAGCGCGATGCCCTGGTAGCCATGCCCGGCTATTGCCGCCATCTCGGCGGCAATCGTTTCCGGCGTTCCAACCAGCGGGTAGGTGCCGGCGCCGCCGGCGAAACGCTGCCGGTAGCGGTCATAGGCATGCGGGTCATGCGACTGCGAGAACTCCTTCTTGCCTGCCATATGAGCATCGACCGCATCGTGGTCGACCAGATCGACGGCATAGCGCGTGTAGTAGGCCTGCGCCTCTTCCATGGTTGGACGGCAGACGACATGCGCCACCGTGTAGACGCCGACGTTGCGGCCAACCTTGTCGGCCCGCTCGCTGATGTCGGCGACATGCTTGCCGGCATCGCTCATTTCCGAAAAGGTCGTGAACAGATAATCGCATCGGGCGGCGGCGAAATCCCGGCCCGGGCCACCGAAAGCAGCGTTCATGGTCACCGGGCGTGGAACCTGCAGGCTCGCCGGCCGGCTCACCGCCTCCTTGAGGCGATAGTATGTGCCTTCATAGTCCAGAGGCTGGTCCGAGGCGTAGAGCTTTTCCAGGATTTCGATCCATTCGGCGGCCTGGTCGTAGCCCTTCTCGACCAAAGGCGTGCCGAACATGCCGAATTCCTTCGGGTTCCAGCCGCAGACGATGTTCAAGCCGGCGCGGCCCTGGCTGATATGGTCGACAGTTGCCAGCGCCTTGGCGGCATAGAGCGGATGCACCAGCGGCACATGCACGGTCATGAACAGGCCGATCTGCTCGGTGGCCACCGCCAGAGCTGCTGCCCAGGTGAAGGTCTCGAACGACCATTCGCGCACCTTGTTGCGGCCGCCAAAGCCACGCCAGCGCGCGATCGGAAGCATAAATTCCAGCCCGGCGCGGTCGGCGATCTGCGCCGCCGTCAGATTGTCCTGCCAGCTTGCCGTCCAGCGTTCCGGCACATCGGTGATGGCCAGACCGCCATCGGCATTGGTCGAAAAGACGCCGAGCTTCAGTTTGTTCGAGCCGTGCAGGGGATGCGTTTTGATCATCATGGGAACTCGTGGCGGGAGACCGACACGCTAGGCCCGCGCAAAAATATTTCAAGCCTGAAATAGCTTCGCCTCGCCGCCGATTGCGGATATCAATTCGGAGGGGAAAAAAGGGGGATGGATATGAGCGCGTTCCGTCAGAAGTGCATCGGCAAGACCAATCTCGTCGGCTCCTTCGCCGCTATTCCCCATCCCGTCGCCGTCGAAGTGATGGCGCTCACCGGCCTCGACTTCGTCTGCATCGACTGGGAACATGCCCAGATCGCGCGCGACACGATCGAAACCATGGTGCGCGCGGCCGACGTGCATCGCGTGCCGGCCATGGTGCGTGTTCCCGGTCATGCGCCGGAAGCTATCCAGGCGGCGCTCGACAGCGGCGCACAAGGCGTGCTCGTGCCGCGCGTCTCGACCGCTGCTCAGGCCGAGGCGGCGGTGAAGGCCTCGCGCTATCCGCCGCTGGGCGAGCGCGGCGTCGGGCCTGGCCGCGCGGCCGGCTATGGCTATCGCATTCCCGAATATCTGGCCGCGGCCAATGACAGGGTGGTCGTCGCGGTCCAGGTCGAGACATCGGAGGGGCTGGCCAACATCGAGGCGATCGCGGCCATAGACGGCATCGATGTGGTCTTCGTCGGCCCCGGCGATCTCTCCGTGTCGATCGATGCGATCGGGCCGAAAGGCGTGGACAAGCTCAATGAGGCGATCACAAGGATCATCCGCGCGACCGTCGCGCATGGCAGGACATCGGGTATATTTTGCGCCAGCCCACAGACGATCAGCCAGTGGGCCGCTATCGGCGCGAGCTTCTTCGTGCTGGCCAGCGATACGATGTTTCTTGGCGCCGGCGCTACGGCCAACTGCACCGCTGCGCGCGCCGAGCTGCGGTAGACGGGCGGGATCGGGCAAAAACTTTTTAAGCTTAAAACTTTTTCCTTGAAAAGCGCAGCACATTGGATAGCATCCAAACTCGATGGCGACTGTCGTGCCGGTGGGGCTTGCCGGGCAGTCCGTCGCGGTGCTCCGGGTGGGAGGGGTTTCAGTCCTTGTCGTTCATACTGCCCCAGTCATCGTCCAGCGCGCGTTATGCTTTCGACGGCGTACGTGCCCAGATCCGTGACCTGCACACCGAAAACATTGCCAACCTTGCCGTGCGCGCCCGAGAACTGGGCGACGTGATCGCGCTCTGGTACGGCGAAGGCGACATGGTGACGCCCGCTTTCATCCGCGACGCGGCGAAGGCCGCCTTCGATGAAGGCCAGACGTTCTACGTCCCTAACATGCGTGGGCACCCCCTACTGAACGAGGCGCTGTCGGAATACCAAACGCGCATTCACGGCCGGACGATCCCGATTGCGCGCACCACGGTCACGCCCGGCGGCATGCAGGCGCTGTACCTGGCGCTGGAACTGCTGGTCGATACCGGCAGCAACGTCGTCTATGTCGCGCCGCAATGGCCCAACATCCACAACGCCATCCATCTGATCGGCGGCGAGCCAAGGCCGTTTTCGCTCGACTTCAAGGGCGACTGGCATCTCGATCTCGACCGGCTGTTCGCCACTTGCGATGCGCGCACACGCGCGATCTTCCTGTCGACGCCGTCCAACCCGACCGGCTGGACCGCGTCGCGCGAGGAGATGCAGGCGCTGCTCGACTTCAGCCGGCGCACCGGCATCTGGATCATCTCCGACGAGGTCTATGGCCGGCTCTATTTCGACGGCAATGTTGCTCCTTCCATCCTGCAGATCGCCGAGGATGGCGACCGGGTGCTGTCGGTCAACAGTTTTTCGAAGGCGTGGGCGATGACCGGCTGGCGCATCGGCTGGCTGACGCATCCGTCGGGGGTGGCCGACCAGCTTGGCGCCATGACGCAGTACATCAACAGCGGCACCGCCGCGCCTATCCAGGCAGGCGCTGTCGCCGCCATCCGCCAAGGCGAGCCGCTGGTCGAGGAGATCAGGCAGCGGATCAAAACCGGCCTCGACCTTGCCTATGACAGGCTGGCCCAGATTCCCGGCATCATCCTGCCGACGAAACCGCGCGGAGGCATGTATGCCTTCTTTGCCATGAACGGCGAAAGCGACGCCCGGCAGGCCTGCGCCAGGATACTGGAGACGGCGCGCGTCGGGCTGGCTCCCGGCCACCTCTTTGGAAATTCGGCAGCGGCCTTCCTGCGGATGTGCGTGTGCCGTGAACGCGACCAGATAGCGACCGCGCTCGAGCGCATGGTCGCCGCCATGAATTGACGCCCCGCTGGGAGGTGGGACGGCAACAAACCGTGCGGGAGCAAACCCGCCCGATCAACAACCAGAGGGAACACAAAATGAGCTTCACTCGTCGCAACCTGCTTCTTCTCGCCGCCACGATCGGCATCGCTGCCGGCCCGGCCACCGCCTTTGCCGCCGATGTGCTCAATGTCGGCGCCTACCCGACCAATCCGCCCTTCGAATACAAGAACGAGAGCGGCACTTTCGAGGGCTTTGAAGTCGACATCGTCAACGAAGCGGCCAAGCGTGCCGGCATGACCACCGACATTGCCGACCTCGGCTTCCAGGCGCTGTTCGCGGCTGTCAGTTCCAACCGCATCGATGTCGCGATCTCCTCGATCACCATCACGCCGGAGCGACTGAAAACGCTGTCCTTCACCCAGCCCTATTATGACTCCGACATGGGCATTGCGACGAAGACCGATAGCGCTGTTAACACCGAGGCCGACCTCAAGGGCAAGATCGTCGGCGTGCTTTCAGGCTCGACCGGCGAGACCTGGGTCAAGGCGCATCAGGAGGCTGACGGCTACAGCGACGTGAAGGGCTATGACACGCAGCAGAATCTTCTGCTCGACCTCAGCGCGGGCCGCGTGGACGCCGCCGTCAGCGATATTCCGGGCATGGAATACTCCTTCACCAAGATGAAGGACCTGAAGGTTAAGCAGCGCATCAAGACCGGCGAACAGTACGGCCTGATGATGAGCAAGGACCATCCGCTGCTCGGCAAGCTGAACGACGCGCTGACCGCGATGAAGAAGGACGGAACGCTGGCCGCGATCCACAAGAAGTGGTTCGGCAGCGACGCGCCAGCCGATTCCTCGACGGTCAAGGAAATGCCGCTGCCCAAGGCCTGACCGGCAATGCACTTAAATCGTGCCGGCTCCCAGGCCGGCACGATTCATTTCACGCTCCGGCGCCTGCTGCCACACGGATAGCCTCATCGGAGGCAAGGTCGATTGGTTTTAACTTGAGCATCCTTTGCTCTGGGGTTCGGGAACGCTCCCATGTCGCTGATCGACACCTTCTTCAATCCTGACGTGATCATGTCCAGCCTGCCGGCGCTGTTGCGTGGCTTCCTGAACACGCTGCTGCTCGGCATTTTGAGTATCGGCATCGGCATTCCCATCGGCCTGGGGATCAGCCTGTTGCGGCTCTATGCGCCGAAGCCGCTGCGCTGGCTGGCGGTCGGCTACACCGACATCTTCCGCGCCCTGCCGGTGCTGGTGGTGCTGATCCTGATCTACTATGCGCTGCCCTTCCTCGGCATCCGTCTGTCGTCCTGGGCCTCCGCCGTGACGGCGTTCGCCATCATCATGTCGGCCTATTCGGCAGAAGTGTTCCGCTCCGGCATTGAGAGCATTCCGAAAGGCCAATTCGAGGCAGCACAGGCGCTCGGCCTGCCTTTCCTTTTGACCTTGCGCAAGGTGGTGCTGCCGCAGGCGATCCGCGTCGTCATCCCGCCGATGACCAGCAATTGCGTCTCGATGTTCAAGGACACGTCGCTCGCTTCCACCGTTGCGCTGCCGGAACTGTTGAAGGAAGCGACCAACGCGCAATCGCTCTATGCCAATCCCTCGCCGCTGATCGGCGCCGCTTTGGTCTATCTCATCTTCCTCTGGCCCATGGTCCGCCTCGTCAGCCTGCTCGAAGACCGCTTCAAGACCGAGAAGACGCGCTGACCTCATCAACCGTCCCGCTTCCCAAGCCATTCGCAGGAGATACAGTTGAGCAATTCCCAAGCCGCCGGCGGCTTTCCGGTCGACACCATCCGCGCCATGTTTCCGGCCTTGCAGCGCGCCGGTGATTTCATCTTCATGGACAACGCCGCCGGCGCGCAGATCCCGCAGAGCGTGCTCGACGCGGTGACCAATCACCTGGTCTCGCACAATGTGCAGCGTGGTGGTCGCTATGGGCGCTCGGTCACGGTCGACCAATCGGTTGCGGATGCTCGGACGAGCGTGGCCTTGCTGATCAACGCCTACAGTCCGTCGGAAATCTGCTTCGGCATGAACGCCACCTCGTTCATTCGCCTGGTCAGCCTCGGCATCGGCCAGATGCTGGCCAAGGACACAGAGCGCGACGAGATCGTCATCACCGATATGGACCACGACGCCAACATCGCCACGTGGCTGGCGCTGGAGCCCGCCGGAGCCAAGTTCAAATGGTGGCGCATGCGCGAGGACGGCAACCTGCATGTCGACGACCTCAAGCCGCTGGTTTCCGATCGCACCCGTCTCGTCGCCTGCACGGTGACCGCGCATTCGATCGGCTCGATCGTCGACGTCGCTTCGGTGGCCGCGATCGCGCATGCGGCCGGCGCCGAAGTGTTCCTTGACTGCGTGCATTACGGACCGCACGGGCTGATCGACGTGCAGGCCTGGGACTGTGATTATCTCGTCTGCTCCGGCTACAAGAATTTCTCGCCGCATATGGGCTTTCTGTGGGGCCGCTTCGAAACGCTGAAGCGGCTGCCGACCTTCCGCGAGGATTTCATCCCCGACGAGCCGCCTTACAAGGTCGAGGCAGGCACCTTCATCTACGAGAACGTCTCGGGCATGGATGCCGCAGTGCAGTACCTGGAACTGATCGGCCGCAATCTGGCGCCCTCCAACAACCGCTCGCGGCGCGACAACATCGTTGCCGGCATGGGCGCCATCCGCGATTACGAAGTGCTCCTGGCGCGTGAGATGCTCGCCGTGCTCAAGGGATGCAATGCCACGATCTACGGCGTCGCCGAGGAAGCCCGCATCAACGAACGCGTGCCGACATTCTGCTTCAACATCGGCAAGCTGTCGCCGCAGCGGATCGTCGAGGAAATGGCTGACATGCAGATCGGCATCCGCGACGGCCATATGTATGCGCCCCGGCTGATGAAGCGTCTCAACCTGTCGATGGACAGCGGCGCCATCCGCGCCTCGCTGGTCCATTACAACACGGTCGACGAGGTCAGGCGTTTCGGCGAGGCACTGCGCGCCGTCATCGCAAGGCTGTCGTAGCTGGTCCTTAAACCTCTCCGGCGCGGAACATCGGCCCGCCCTTGTGGGCCGGGAAGCCATAGCCGTTGATCATCACCAGATCGATGTCGGAGGCACGCGCCGCGATGCCTTCGGCAAGCAAGGCCTTGCCCTCTTCGGCCATTGCCGCCAGCAAGCGCGTGACGATCTCATCGGGCGAAAAGCGGCGCGGCACGATGTCCTTGGCCGCCCGAACGGCCTCGATCAGCGCGGCCACTTGCGGGTCGCTCCTGCGCTCGCCGTCGGAATAATCGTACCAGCCGCGCCCGGTCTTGCGGCCGAAGCGGCCGGCCTCGCACAGCCGGTCGGCGATTTCGACATAACGTGCTTGCGGATCGCGCATCGCCGCCTGTCGCTTGCGCCGCGCCCAGGCTATCTCCAGCCCAGCCATATCGTTGACCGCGAAGATCCCCATCGGAAAGCCCCAGGCCTCCAGCGCGGCATCCACCTCATCGGGTGCTGCGCCATCCTCCACCATGAACTCCGCCTCGCGGCGGTAGGCCGAATAGATGCGGTTGCCGATGAAACCCTCGGTAACGCCGCACACGACAGGCAGCTTGCCGAGCTTCCTGACGAAGGCGATCGCCGAGGCGAGCACATCGGGCGCCGTCGCCGCGCAATCCACCACTTCGGTGAGCCGCATGACGTTGGCCGGGGAGAAAAAATGCAGGCCGACGATCCGTTCGGGCCGGGCGGTTGCAGAGGCGATCTCGTCGGGGTTGAGGTAGCTGGTGTTGGTCGCAAGGATGGCGTCCGGGCGGACGATACGTTCGAGCTTCCGGAAGAGTTCGGTTTTTACCGCGAGATCGTCGAACACTGCCTCGATGACCAGATCGGCCTGCACCAGCCTGCCGGCGTCGCTGGCCGCTTCAAACCGGCTCAGCGCCTCCCTGCGCGCATGATCGGTGAGACGGCCGGATTGGACCGACTTGTCGAGAAGCCCGGCGATACGCTCGTATCCTTTTGCCGCGGCGTCGTCGTTCTGCTCGATGCCGATTACGCGATAGCCGGCATTCAAGGCCGAGACCGCGATGCCTGCACCCATCAGGCCGGTTCCGACGATACCGACGGTCTCGACCTTGCGAGGCGTGACACCCTCCAGCCTGTCGACTTTGCTGGCTTGCCTCTCGGCAAAGAAGACGTGGCGCAACGCTGCCGCCTCGCGAGAATCCCGGAGGCGCAGGAAGGTCGCGCGTTCGTGCACAAGACCGTCCTCAAGTCTGGCCGTGGACGCGGCCCGGACCAGTCTCACGGCCTCTGCAGGCGCGATCTGTCCACGGCTGCGGGAAAGCACCTTTCTTGCGGCTGCCGCGTCGGCCTCAGGTTGCGAGCGCGGGACGGAAAGCGCACCCGTGCGCCGCAGCGGTTGGCCAACGAGACGGCGGGCGACATCGAGCGCGCCTTCGGGAAGATCGTCCGCAATGGTATCGATCAGACCGAGAGCGAGAGCTTCGTCGGCATTTGCGGGCCGACCCGTGCCGATCAGGTCAATTGCGGCGACCGTGCCGATGAGGCGGGGCAGGCGTTGGGTTCCGCCGGCCCCGGGCACTAACCCGAGCTTGACCTCGGGCAGGCCGAAGCTGGCCGCCTTGCTGGCCACCCGGTAGTGGCAGGCCAGCGCAATCTCGCAGCCGCCGCCGAGCGCCGCGCCGCCTACTGCCGCGACGATCGGTTTGGCGAAGCTCTCCATCGCTTCGATCACGTCAGGCAGTGTGGGCCCGATAGCGGGCTTGCCGAATTCCTTGATATCGGCGCCACCGATGAAGGTGCGCCCAATGGCGGTCAGCACCACGGCAGACACTTCATCCGACGCCGCACGCCCAAGCGCAGCCATCAGTCCGGCCCTGACATGGAGGGACAGCGCGTTGACCGGCGGATTTTCGATCGTGACGATGAGAACGCCATCGACGATCTTGCCTGTGACACTCTCGGAAAATCGTGCTGTGTTCATGGAGTTTTATTCCGGAACAACGGCAAATCTTCCTCCTCCTTCTGCTCTCCGCCAAATGCCGGTGTCCCGGCTCGGACGGATGAAGCGCCATGGATCTTCAAAATAATTTCAAGCTTAAAATAATTAGAATTCGAAAAACTTCAAGCCTACCGGAGTCGACTGCAAAAGGCGTCGCTACCACGACGGTGATCGGTCAGACTTGACGGTTGCACTGCGGTGCCGGGTCAAGGCGAGTTTGTGGAAACCTTCGGCAGCAGGGCTTTGAAATAGTCGATCGTCTGTTGCAGCCCGGCTTCTAAAGTCACCGTCGGCTCCCAGCCGACAAGCCTTTTGGCAAGGGTGATATCGGGCTGGCGGTGCCGCGGATCGTCTTGCGGAAGATCGCGGTAAATTATATCCGAACCTGATCCGGTCATCTGCGTCGTCAGTTCGGCCAAGCGCCTGATCGTTACTTCCCTTGGATTGCCGATGTTTACTGGACCGGTCACCTCCGGCCCCGTATCCATGAGGCGCAGCATGCCGCTCACCAGGTCGTCGACGTAGCAAAACGACCTTGTCTGTGAGCCGTCGCCGAAAATGGTTATCGGTTCACCACGAAGCGCCTGCACGATGAAATTTGAGACAACCCTGCCGTCTGCCGGGTGCATGCGCGGCCCGAACGTATTGAAAATCCGCGCGACCTTGACCCACAAGCCATGTTGTCGGTGATAGTCGAAGAACAGCGTTTCGGCGCAGCGTTTGCCTTCATCGTAGCATGAGCGCGGCCCGATCGGGTTTACATTGCCCCAGTAACTCTCGGGCTGCGGATGCACAGACGCGTCACCATAGACCTCACTGGTGGAGGCCTGAAAGACTTTGCATTTCAGCCGCTTTGCCAATCCAAGAACATTGATGGCGCCGTGCACGGCGGTCTTGATCGTCTGAACCGGGTCGTACTGGTAGTGAACAGGCGAGGCCGGACACGCCAGGTTGTAAATCTCATCGACTTCGACGTAGAGCGGAAAGGTCACGTCATGGCGCATGAATTCGAAGCGGGGATGCTTGGCCAAATGGTCGATATTGCGCTTTGATCCGGTGAAAAGGTTGTCGACACACAAGATTTCGTCGCCTCGTTCCAACAGGCGGTCAATAAGATGCGAGCCGATAAACCCTGCGCCCCCGGTAACGAGAATGCGTCTGCGGCTGTCATAGAGTCTGGCCAATTTCTGCTCCCAGGCAAATGCTGATCGACCAGATATCGGTCGCCACACGCAGGATACGACGTGTCCGCAGCCAATGCACAAGGACCAAACTGAAATTTCGCAGATCCGCTCGGTGCCGATGCGAATTCCGATCCCGGCATTTGGTTTGATCAGAAGGCACGATTGAGGCCGATAGTGGCCTATGGATTGGCAGCAGAGAATATCAGCCCTGTCGTCAGGGCCGCCGCTGCGTAGATGGCCGGCAGAACCTGACGGTTCACCCCAATCCGCAGCAGAGAGTGGCTCGAAACCCGGTCCTGCTGGATTTTATCCACAACATCGATGGCATCGGCGGATGGCAACATGAAAATGGCAACGACCATTTTTCGTGAGACATTCCTCTTCGCGATAGAGCATCGTTGAATTGGCCAACAGCCTGCCATACAAGCACGTCGGCTCAACAGGTGGCTCGAGGAACCCCACGGATGTCCGAACGCATTGCAGTTATCGGCCTGGGTTATGTCGGCCTGCCGGTAGCCATTGCCTTTGGGAAGGTTTTCCCCGGCACCATAGCTTTTGACATCAGCGAGCGTCGGATCGGGGAATTGCGTGGCGGCGTCGATCGTACGGGGGAAGTTGACGCAACGGCGCTCAAGGAGACCTCGATAGGGCTGACCACCGACCGGGAGATGTTGAAAGGCGCTACTTTCTTCATCGTTGCCGTGCCAACCCCTATCGACGCAAATCGCGCTCCCGATCTAGCTTCTTTGAAACTGGCGTCCGAACTCGTCGGCGAGGCGGTGAGCAAAGGCGCCGTCGTCGTTTTTGAGTCGACAGTCTATCCAGGTGTGACCGAAGATTTCTGTGGGCCGATCATCGAGCAGGTTTCCGGCCTGCGACATCCCCGCGACTTTGCCCTCGGCTATTCGCCCGAACGCGCCAACCCCGGCGATCGAGAACACTCGCTGCAAAAGATCGTCAAAGTCGTCTCCGGCGAGAATAACGAGACGCTGGAGCGCGTCGCGAACGTTTATGGCCGTATCATCGATGCCGGCGTCTACCGCGCCCCGTCGATCAAGGTGGCCGAGGCAGCGAAGGTTATCGAGAACACCCAGCGCGATCTGAACATCGCGCTGATGAACGAACTGGCAATGATCTTCGAGCGGCTCGATATCCGGACGCAGGATGTTCTTGATGCTGCGTCGACGAAATGGAACTTCCTTCCCTTCAAACCGGGGTTCGTCGGCGGCCACTGCATCAGCGTCGATCCATATTATTTGACCGCCAAGGCCGAGGCCGAAGGTTACCATCCGCAGATCATCCTCGCCGGACGTCGCATCAATGACGGCATGGGGGCCTTCGTCGCCCAGCAGGTTGTCAAACGGCTGATTGGTTCTGACACGCCCGTCAAAGGGGCTTCTGTCGGCATTCTCGGGCTGACATTCAAGGAGGACGTGCCGGATTTGCGCAACAGCCGCGTTTTCGACATGGTCAAGGAACTAAGGCAGTTCGGAATTATCCCTAAAGTCCATGATCCCCTTGCCGATGTCGAAACCGCTCGGCGTGATCACGGCGAAACAATCCTGCCGCTCGATGAGATAAACGATTTGCAGGCGCTTGTTCTGGCGGTGCCTCACAGGCAATATCTCACCAACGAAAGAGCGCGTCTTTTTCAAATGATCAGGCCGGGGGGGACACTGTTCGATGTCAAGTCGGCCATCAAGCCCAATGAAGTTCCCGACAACATAAAATACTGGAGCTTGTAAAGCTCGCCTGAAATTAACGCTAGGATATGCAGTGACATCAAGCAGGCCGATACTGATCACCGGCGCAGCCGGGTTCATAGGGTTTCATCTTTGCCTGAGGCTGCTTGCCGAAGGACGCCAGGTTATCGGCCTCGACTCCATGAACGAGTATTATGACGTCAGCCTGAAGCAGGCTCGTCTCGAGCGGCTGAAAGCGTTTTCGAATTTTTGTTTCGAGCATGCCGATCTCACGGAGCGGGACCGTATTTCGGAGCTCTTCCTTTCGGCCGCGCCGGAGGTTGTCGTCAATCTCGCGGCGCAAGCCGGCGTACGCTATTCCATCAGCAATCCGCACGCCTATGTGGAAAGCAACCTCAGCGGCTTTGTCAACATCCTGGAAGGATGCCGGCAGGCCTCCGTCGGCCATCTGGTCTATGCATCGTCGAGTTCGATTTATGGCGGCAGCACCCGCATGCCGTTTTCCGTGCACGATCCGGCGGACCATCCGCTCAGCCTTTACGCCGCAAGCAAGAAGGCGAACGAGCTGATGGCGCACACATACAGCCATCTGTTTGGACTGCCGACCACCGGGCTGCGTTTTTTCACCGTCTATGGTCCGTGGGGGCGGCCGGACATGGCGCTGTTCATCTTCGCCAAGGCTATCCTCGCCGGCGAGCCGATCGAGGTCTTCAACTATGGCAACATGCAGCGGGATTTCACCTATATCGACGACATTGTCGAAGGTATTATCCGCGTCATGCAGCAACCCGCGACACCCAATCCTGAGTGGAAAAGTGTCGCGCCAGACCCAGCGACCAGCAACGCCCCGTTCAGGATTCACAACATCGGCGGCAATTCGCCCGTTCAACTGAACCGATTGATCGAGGTGCTCGAAGACGCGCTGGGACGCAAGGCAAACCGCAACCTCAGGCCACTTCAGCCAGGCGACGTTCCGGCAACTTTCGCCAATGTCAGCTCGCTCGAGGAGGCGACCGGCTTCAAGCCCAAAATCCCGATCGAAATAGGGGTTCCGCGCTTTGTCGAATGGTACCGGGAGTTCTACCGAGCATGATCGGATGCTTCGCCACCTGGAGGCGGCTGGCTCCTGACCAGCCATCGCTGGCGCATGCCGCTCGGAAAACTCAATAAGCCGCAGCCGAACTGGGTGTCGCCTGAAGGCGGTGAATATCTTTCCGGGGCGGCGCACCGAACAGGCGACGATATTCTCGGCTGAACTGCGAAGGGCTGTCATAGCCCACCGCGAACCCGGCCGTGCCTGCGTTTACGCCGCCGGCAAGCATAATCCTTCGCGCCTCCTGCAGGCGCAGCTGCTTCTGGTATTCGAGCGGGGTCATGCGCGTAATCGCCTTGAAATGGGCATGAAGGGACGACGCGCTCATGCCTGATGCCGCCGCAATCTCTTCGATGCGCAGTTGTGCCTGGAAATGATTGCGGATCGTGGCGATGGCGCGGCTGACCTGGTTCAGGTGGCTGTCCACCGACGCCATCTGGCGAAGCGTGTCACCGTGCGGTCCGGCGAGGAGCCGGTAAAGGATTTCGCGTTCGATCAGCGGCGCCAGCACGGTGATGCTCTCGGGGCGATCGAGCAGCCTGACAAGCCGACAGGCGGCATCAATCAGGTCGGGGTCACTTGGATAGGCAGCTAACACCGGCAGATCCCTGCTGGGGGATGCACGTCCTTCTTTCACAAGCAGTTCGGCCAGCGCGGTGGAATCAAAATCTATCTTGCAACAGAGGTAGGGCGCCGCCGGGCTCGCCTCCAACACATGCCCGACCAGCGGCAGGTCGACCGAGACGAGCAGGTAGCTCGATGCGTCATAGACCACGCTCTGGTCGGCCAGCGAGACGCGCTTCGATCCTTGGGCGATTATGCAAAGCGACGCCTCGTAGACCGCAGGCACGGGTGCACTGGCTGGTTGGCGCGAATGAGCGACAGCCGCGGCACCGCAGTGCCGGCCATGCCAGATTTCGGCGCAAAGCGGGTGATCAGCTCGGCGAGTTCATTGATTTTCTCCATGCCGCATAAATCTTCATGGCGCGAAATGTTGCAAGGCATTTCGAGTTCATTTCGAGGATCGTGCAAACTCTTTGGACGATCACGCTACCGCCCTTTGCCGGTTCGCCGCCATCTATCTCCCCGTCACCGCAGCGAAAAAGGAACGATCATGACGGGACTTAAAGACAAGGTTGTACTCATCACCGGCGCCTCCAGCGGCATCGGCGAAGCGACGGTTCGGGAACTTGCCGGTGCCGGCGCCAGACTGTTCATCGGGGCCCGCCGCACCGAGCGGCTCAAGGCGCTGGCCGCAGAAATAGGCAAAGGCGTCGCGTGGCGCGAACTCGACGTGACTGACGCGGCGAATTTCGACGCCTTTGCCGATGCCGCTCATGCCGAATTCGGGCAGATCGATGTGCTGGTCAACAATGCCGGCGTCATGCCGCTGTCGCCGCTTGCCGCGCTGAAGCGCGATGAGTGGTCTCGCATGATCAATGTCAACATCGGCGGCGTGCTGAACGGGATCGCCGCGGTGCTGCCGCGCTTCGTCGCCCAGAAGAATGGGCATATCGTCAATGTC
Organism: Mesorhizobium sp. C277A; assembly: GCF_040324395.1. Lineage (NCBI taxonomy): Bacteria > Pseudomonadati > Pseudomonadota > Alphaproteobacteria > Hyphomicrobiales > Phyllobacteriaceae > Mesorhizobium > Mesorhizobium sp. C277A. Next base: position 235,797 of record NZ_JAMYVW010000002.1, read on the forward strand.
GCCTCGGTCGGTGCGCATATCGTGCTGCCCACCGCGGCGGTCTATTGCGGCACGAAATATGCCGTCTGGGCAATCACCGAGGGGCTGCGGCAGGAGCATGACGACATCCGCGCCACGATCATCTCCCCCGGAGTGACCGCAACCGAACTAGGCGACGATATCAGCGATCCTCAGGTCGCCACGGCTCTGAAAGAATGGCGGCAGAAGTCGCTCACACCGGACGCCATTGCACGGGCGATCCGTTTTGCGCTTGATCAACCCGATGGCGTGGACGTCAACGAAGTGATCGTGCGGCCAACCGCTGCCAATATGTAGAACTTGCTGCCGGATGCCGGCTTTCGGCGAGCTAGGGCGCTCTCCGAGATCCGGCAAACGGCCCACCCCTTAATGCACCCGCCCTCAGCCTCTGGCGCAACTCCCGCGCGGGCCACATCGTACCGGCTCTCGAACGCGCGCGAAAAATGCGCACTCGAATTGAACCCGCAAGCAAAGGCGATTTCCGAGATCGTGGGCGACGCTCGGGCGGGCGACAACAATTCTTCCTTGCTGCGCTCCAGCCGCATGCCCAGACGAAGCGTTCCGGTGTCGCGGCAAGGCCGGTGCGCCGCTGGGAACTTAACCCGCTAATCATCTCCCCTGCGACGGTAGAGATGTCAGGCTTCGCCGGCCAGGCGCGCTGAAATCAGCCGCGCCGCCTTGATCACCGCTTCGCCCTGGCTGGCCGCCATGCTGTCATCGGCGCGTGACACAGGCGAGGCCACCGCGAGCGCACCGAGAGGACGGCCATCGGAGCCGAGGATTGCCGCGGCTATGCTGTGCACGCCTTCTTCATAGCCTTGGGAGCTCGAGGAATAGCCGCGCTTGGCGGCAAGCCGGATCGCCTTCATCAGCCTGTCGGGCTGCGTCACCGTGTGTGGCGTGAAGGTCGGCAACGGCTTGTCGACATAGGCCTCGGCCGCTCCCCGAGGCGAAGCGGCGAGAAAGGCGATGCCGGAGGCGGTGCCGTGCAAGGGCAGCACCTGGCCGACATCGACATTGACCCGGTTGGCCTTTGCCGACAGCTCGACATGGACCGTCAGCAGTGCGCCGGCGCTGAATTCCGACAGATGCACCGTCTCGCCGGTTTCCAGCGCCAGCTCGCGAACCACAGGTGCTGCCACGCGCACGAAGGGAAAATGCGCGTCGCGAAAGCGGGCCAGCCGCGACAGGCCGGCGCCGAGCCGGTAGCGGCGGCTTGCCGGCTCCTGTTCGATCAAGCGGTGGTTGGCCAGCGCCATCAGCAGGCGCCGCGCCGTCGCCTTGTCGAGGCCGGTTTTGCGGGCGAGCTCGGACAGGCCGATCTCCGGTTCGCCGAGCGTGAACTGTTCCAACAGCGATATCGCTTTGCCGACTGTGCTCATCGTGCATCCTCAAGATACTTCGCATGGGACGGAAGCCAATCCACCTTGCAGTCCGCTCATAGCACATAAAATGGTGGTTCAAATAACGAACCGTATGGAAGCGACAAAAAACACCAGCAAGTTTCGCGGCGACATCAATCTCGATGCGCGCGCCGTGCGGGGGGTGATGCTGCGCGGCAACACCTATCAACAGGTGGATCAACTCGGCGGCGCCGTGCCTGGCCGGCGTGTCGGCCCAAACGCCTGATCCTGGCCGGCGCGGAAGCTTCAACTCTGCCCCAGCTGCGCGCGGCGCCAGGCGGCGGGCGCCTGGCCAACCCGCTCCCGGAAGAAGCGTGAGAAATAGGCCGGATCGTCGAAGCCGATTTCGTAGGCGATGTCCTCGACGGTGCGCACGGTGAACAGCAGCAAGCGCTTGGCCTCCAGCAACCGTCGCTCGCTGATGAGTCGCTTGACGCCGCTGCCAAGCACCCTATGGGCGGCCTTGTCGAGAAGATGCGGTGTCGTGGCCAGCGCCTCGACGTAGCGGTCGACGGGCCAGTTGTCGCGGAAATGCGCATCGACCAGACGGCGCAAGCCGCGCGCCAATGCAGCATCGGAAGAACCGGTGGCATCCTTCACCTCGGGACCAAGGCGCGCGATCTGCGAGAGCGCGACGGCAATCAGCGCCGGCAGGGTCTTGTCACTCCCGGCCTGCGCCTCGGCATATTCCGTGGCGATCATCTCCAGCACCGCCGCAAGCCTTTTCCACGCGACGTGCTGAGGAAGGCTATCGGCAAAGACCGGCCGGTCCAATGGCAGCAGGCTGTGAGCGGCTATTGCCGCAAGCGCATCATCGGCGACCGAAACGACGATGGCGTCGGTGCCGGGCCCGATCGAGAAGCCATGCACGATGGTGCTCGGCACGAAGCTGACGGCCGGTGCCGAAAAGTCCCAGGATTGGTCTTCGATGCGGTAGGTGCCGGAGCCGCTGGTCCAGTAGGTGATCTGGCCCATTTGCGGATGCTTGTGCGCGGCAACCTGGCCGAGATGAATATTGCTGCGCGCAAGCACCGTCTCGACATGCAGGAAGCCGACATCGAGCGGCCGCACCGGCTCGCCATAGACAAAGAAATCAGGAATGGAATTGAGGCTCATGGCGCCGGAAAAAGTCCAATCGGTTTTGCCGTTACGTCCTAACCGATCCTTGCCAGGAGCGCTAGAGTTGATGCCATAAGTGGAGGAACATCATGCGATCGGAAGACTTTCGTGCCGACAATGGGCGCCCGTTCACCGGGGCCGAGTATATGGGGAGCCTGCGCGACGGCCGCGAGGTCTACATCAACGGCGAGCGCATTGCCGATGTCACCACCCATCCGGCGATGCGCAATTCGGTGCGGTCGCTGGCGCGCCTCTATGATGCGCTGCACGATCCCAAGCGGCAGGGCACGCTGACCTCGCCTACCGATACCGGTTCGGGCGGCTACACCCACAAATATTTCCGCGTCGCCAAATCCTCCGGCGAACTCGCGGCCCAGCAGACCGCGATCGCCGAGTGGTCACGCATGTCCTATGGCTGGATGGGCCGCACGCCCGATTATAAGGCGGCACTGATGAACACGCTCGGCGCCAATGCCGACTGGTACGGCCCGTTCAAGGACAATGCGCTCGCCTGGCACAAGCGTGCGCAGGAAGCCGTGCTGTTCATGAACCACGCCATCGTCAACCCGCCGATCGACCGCCACAAGCCGGCCGAACAGGTGAAGGATGTCTTCGTCCACATCACCAAGGAGACCGACGCCGGCATCTATGTCTCCGGCGCCAAGGTGGTGGCGACGTCCTCGGCGCTGACCCACTACAATTTCCTGGCGCAGAGTTCGGCGACGGTCACCGAAGATCCGTCGCTGTCGGTCATGTTCATCGTGCCGATGAATGCGCCGGGGGTAAAGATGTTCTGCCGCGTCTCCTATGAGCAGACGGCCAACACGGCGGCGGCTCCGTTCGACTATCCGTTGTCGTCGCGCTTCGACGAGAACGATGCCATCCTGGTGCTCGACAATGTCTTCATCCCCTGGGAGGACGTGCTGGTGCTGCGCGAGGCGCAGAAAATCCTGTCCTTCCATCCGGCTTCGGGCTTCATGCATGGCTATTGCTTCCAGGGCTGCACACGCTTTGCCGTCAAGCTCGACTTCCTCGCCGGCCTGCTGGCAAAGGCGCTGCGCGCCACCGGCGGCGATGCCTTCCGCGGCAACCAGGCGGCGCTGGGCGAGGTGATCGCGCTCAGGCACATGTTCTGGAGTTTCTCCAACGCCATGGCCTACAATCCGATCCCCTGGGCGAATGGCGCTGTCCTGCCCAACCTGGAAGCAGCCCTTGCCTACCGGACTTTCATGTCGGAAGCCTATCCGCGCGTCATCGACACGGTGCGCCGGGTGATCGCTTCTGGGTTGATCTACCTGCCGTCATCGGTGCGCGACTTCAACAATCCCGAGATCGACAAATACCTCGCGCAGTATGTGCGCGGTTCCAACGACATGGGCCATGTCGAGCGCATCAAGATCATGAAACTGTTGTGGGACGCGACCGGCACCGAGTTCGGCGGCCGCCACGCGCTCTACGAACTCAACTATGCCGGTGCGCCGGAAGAGGTGCGGCTGCAGGTGCTGAAGGGCGCCGAACGCGGCGGCCGGCTGAAGGCCATGGAAGAACTGGTCGATACCTGCATGGCCGACTATGACGAGAATGGCTGGACGGGAGATACCTGGCTCAATCCGCTCGCTTCATCGGCTGGGTGATGTCAGATGGCCACGCAGATTTCGAAGGCCGATTTCCGCGACGCCATGGCAAGGGTCTGCGCGCCGGTCAACATCGTCACGACAGATGGCCCGGCCGGGCGCGGCGGCTTCACCGCCACCGCCATGTGCAGTGTGTCGGACGAACCTCCGACACTGCTGGTGTGCATGAACGGACGCTCGGCGCAGGCGGCCATGTTCCTCGCCAACCGGCGCTTCTGCGTCAACGTGCTGACGCATGACCATATGCACCTGGCCGGCAAGTTCGCCGGCGCGACCAGGGACATGGAGGCACGCTATTCGGCGGCGCGCTGGCAAACGCTGACCTCGGGGACGCCGGCGCTGTCCGATGCGATCGTCAATTTCGATTGCGAGATCGAGGATGTGCACATCGTCGGCACGCATAATGTCATGATCGGCCGCGTTATCGACGTCAGGCACGGCAGCGGCGGCTCGGCCTTGCTCTATGTCGACCGCAATTACACGCAGCCGACGCGGCTTGGCAGCTTTGGCGGCTGAGCCGCAGCAATCAGATCTCGCCGGCGATCAGGCTCTCCAGCAGATCGAGCAATTGCTCGAGCCTCTCATGTCCGAAGCGCTGTTCGATGTCGCGGTAGATGACGAGGCGTTCCGGCGACAAGGCATCGATCAGGGCGGAACCCGCCGGGGCGATCGTCAGCACGACACGGCGGCCATCGCCTTCCGCCTTGTTGCGGGTGATGAATTTTCGGCCCTCGAGCGTCTTGATGATGCGTGTCAGGCTGGGCGGCAGCACCGAAGCGCGATCGGCAAGTTCCGTCGCCTCGACAGGGCCGGCCTCGCTCAGAACGCGCAGCACGCGCCATTGCTGTTCGGTCACATCATGCGCCGCCAGCATTGGACGAAACCGCGCCATCACCACTTCGCGGGCATGGAGCAGCGCCATCGGCAGAGAACGACGGGTGTTTTCAGGCAGCAAGAAGCAGCGTCCCCAATGATGCGGGCGGTCGGCGGGACCGCACGCCAAAACCTGACCTTTCCATCCCGTATCGTCGCCTCAACTTGGATGCAAGGCTTGACTTCAGTGATGCTGCATGTAATTAACGCGTTAACTACAGCAGTGGAACAATCCGGGGAACGAGACGCGGTGCCTCACTTTTCCATCGAGTATTCGGCCAACCTCGATGCCAAGGTCGACATGAGCGAATTGTGCGCGCTGGTGTTGCGCACCGTGCTCGGCACCGGGCTGTTTGAAACCGGCGCGGTGCGGGTGCGGGCCTTCCGCGCGGAGGCCTATGCGATCGCCGACAGCTTACCGGAAAACGCCTTTCTCGACATGTCGTTTCGCATTGGAACCGGCCGCAGTGCCGAGGACAAGAAACGAACCGGGGAGGCGGTCTTCTCCGCCGTGAGCGAATACCTCGCCCCCCTGTTCGAGACCCCGCATTTCGCTCTTTCCCTGGAGATCAGGGAAATCGATCCGGTCCTGAGCTGGAAGAAAAATGCAATCCACGCGCGACTGCGCGGCAAGTGACGGAAGCTGATATGTCCGACCTCGAAGGCAATCTGAAAAAGGCCGAGGCCTATCTGGCCCGTTTCAAGCGCGACGGCGTGCTGAACCAGATCGGCGGCGAAGCGGTGCCGGCGGTGGATGGCTCGACCTTCGAGACCATGTCGCCGGTCGATCTCAAGCCGCTGGCCAAGGTCGCGCGTGGCAGTGCCGCCGATATCGACCGCGCCGCCAAGGCGGCAAAGGCGGCGTTCCCGCCTTGGGCCGCCATGCCGGGCGACGGGCGCAAGAAGCTGCTGCACAAGATAGCCGATGCGATCGAAGCGCGCGCCGAGGAGATCGCCTTCGTCGAGTGCATGGACACCGGCCAGGCGCTGAAATTCATGGCCAAGGCCGCGCTGCGCGGCGCCGAGAATTTCCGCTTCTTCGCCGACCGCGCGCCGGAAGCGCGCGACGGCGAGACGCTGCGCACGACAGGCCAGGTCAACATCACCACGCGCGTGCCGATCGGCCCGGTCGGCATCATCACGCCATGGAACACGCCGTTCATGCTGTCGACATGGAAGATCGCGCCGGCGCTGGCGGCAGGCTGCACCGTCGTCCACAAGCCGGCCGAATTTTCGCCGCTGACCGCTCGCCTGCTGGTCGAGATCGCCGAGGAGGCCGGCCTGCCGAAAGGCGTGTGGAACCTGGTCAACGGCCTCGGCGAGCACGCCGGCAAGGCGCTGACCGAGCACCCTGACATCAAGGCGATCGGTTTTGTCGGTGAGAGCCGCACCGGCTCGATGATCATGAAACAGGGCGCCGATACGCTGAAGCGCGTGCATTTCGAACTGGGCGGGAAGAACCCGGTGATCGTCTTCGCCGACGCCGATCTCGAACGTGCGGCGGATGCGGCCGTGTTCATGATCTACTCGCTCAACGGCGAACGCTGCACCTCATCGTCGCGGCTTCTGGTCGAAGCCTCGGTCTACGACACATTCACGGATCTGGTTGCGGAGAAGGCAAAGCGCATCAAGGTTGGCCATCCGCTCGATCCCAAAACGGTGGTTGGTCCGCTGATCCATCCGGTGCACGAGGAAAAGGTGCTTTCCTTTATCGAGATCGGCAAATCGGAAGGCGCGGTGGTAGCCGCCGGCGGCGGCAAGTTCGCCGGTCCGGGCGGTGGCTGCTATGTCAGCCCGACGCTGTTTACCGGCGCCACCAACAGGATGCGCATTGCCCAGGAAGAGATTTTCGGGCCGGTGCTGACCGCCATTTCCTTCAAGGACGAGGCCGAAGCGCTGGCGCTGGCCAACGACACCCAATACGGCCTGACCGGCTATCTCTGGACGTCGGATGTTACCCGCGCCTTCCGCTTCACCGATGCGCTGGACGCCGGCATGATCTGGGTCAATTCGGAGAATGTGCGGCATTTGCCGACGCCGTTCGGCGGCGTCAAGAATTCCGGCATCGGCCGCGACGGCGGCGACCATTCCTTCGATTTCTACATGGAGACGAAGAACATCGCCTTCGCCACTTCAGCGCACACGATCCAGAAGCTCGGCGGCTGACCGGAGGACATCGCATGCCACTGCCCAAACCAAACCTCTATCCCGCCTTCAACATCGTGCGCCTCAGCCATGTCGAACTGGCGGTCACCGACCTTGCGAAATCCCGCGCCTTCTATGTCGACACGCTTGGCCTGCAGGTTACCGACGAGACATCGGACGCCATCTATCTAAGGGCCCTGGAAGAGCGCGGACACCACTGCATCGTGCTGAAGAAGGCCGGCAGCGCCGAAGCCCGCGATCTCGGCTTCAAGGTGTTTTCGGATGAGGATCTCGACAAGGCCGAGCATTTCTTCAAGGCAAAAGGCCTGCCGGTCGAGTGGGTCGAGCGACCGTACCAGTCGCGCACCTTCCGCACCCGCGACCCGCACGGCATTCCGCTCGAGTTCTTTGCCCAAATGGAAAGGCTGCCGCCGATTCATCAGAAATATGCGCTCTACAAGGGCGTGAAGCCGCTGCGCATCGACCACTTCAACTGCTTCTCGCCCAATGTCGACGAGTCCGTCGCCTTCTACAACGAGCTTGGCTTCCGCGTCACCGAATACACCGAGGATGCCAGTAGCGGAAAGCTGTGGGCGGCCTGGACGCACCGCAAGGGCGGTGTCCACGACATCGCCTTCACCAACGGTGTGGGTCCGCGCCTGCATCACGTCGCCTTCTGGGTGCCGACACCGCTCAACATCATCGACCTGCTCGATCTGATGGCGACGACCGGTTACCTCGCAAACATCGAGCGCGGCCCAGGCCGGCATGGCATTTCCAACGCCTTCTTCCTTTATGTCCGCGACCCGGACAATCACCGCATCGAGATCTACTGCTCGGACTACCAGACGGTCGATCCGGATCTGGAGCCGATCAAATGGGACCTCAAGGACCCGCAGCGCCAGACGCTATGGGGCGCGCCGGCGCCGAAAAGCTGGTTCGAGGAGGGCAGCACCTTTGCCGGCGCGGCCGCACGCCAACCGGATTTGACGGCATCGCCGATCATCGCACCGTGACCACAGACGCGAACCTGACGGAGACCGGGATGACTGCACATGGGCGGCTCGCCACCTTCACCGTCGGCGGCAACACGCGCTATGGCGTGGTCACAGATAAGGGCGTCGTCGACCTGTCGGCGCGGCACAGCCAGTGGCCGACGCTGCGCGAAGTGATCGAGGCCGGCGTGCTACGGCGGCTGGCGGAAGAGGCCGAAGCCTACGCCGTCGATTTTCCAGTCGGCGCCATCGCTTATGAAATCCCTGTGCCGTCGCCGGAAAAGATCATCTGCGTCGGCGTCAACTACCCGGACCGCAACGAAGAGTACAAGGACGGCCAGGCCGCGCCTTCCAACCCATCGCTGTTCATCCGCTTCCCCCGCTCCTTCGTCGGCCACGACGCGCCGCTGGTGCGGCCGCCGGAATCGCCGCAGCTGGACTATGAGGGCGAGATCGTCATCGTCATCGGCAAGGGTGGACGACGCATCGCCGAGAGGGATGCGCTTGACCATATCGCGGCACTATCCCTGTGCAACGAAGGCACCATTCGCGATTGGGTACGGCACGCCAAGTTCAACGTCACGCAGGGCAAGAATTTCGACCGCACCGGCTCGCTCGGTCCGTGGCTGGTGCCGTTCACCGACGAGGCGCAGATTGCCGACATCGCGCTGACCACCCGCGTCAATGGCGAATTGCGCCAGCAGGACCGCACCAGCCGGATGATCTTCTCGTTCCGCAAGATCATCTCCTATGTCTCCACCTTCACCACGCTGGTGCCAGGCGATTTCATCGTCACCGGTACGCCGACCGGCGCCGGCGCCCGCTTCGACCCGCCGATCTGGCTGAAGCCGGGCGACGTGATCGAAGTCGAAGCCGACGGCATCGGCGTGCTCCGCAACGGCGTCGTCGACGAGGTAGCATCGTGACCCCCGAGCAAGCTGAAGATGCCGCGGCAAGGCTGTTCGAAGCCGAGCGTTCGCGCCGCCAGATCCGTCTGCTCAGCCTCGATTTTCCCGACGCGACGATGGAGGATGCCTATCGCGTCCAGGCAGCGCTGGTGAAACGCAAGACCGATGCCGGGCTGACCCCGAAGGGCTGGAAGATCGGCCTGACATCGAAGGCGATGCAATATGCGCTCGCCATCGACACGCCGGATTCGGGCGTGCTGTTCGACGACATGTTCTTCAACGACGGCGCGACGATACCCGTCGGCCGCTTCATCCAGCCGCGCGTCGAGGCCGAGATAGCCTTCGTCATGAAGGCGCCGCTGAGGGGCCCAGGCGTGACCATCTTCGACGTGCTCAACGCCACCGATTATATCACGCCGGCGCTCGAAATCCTCGACACGCGCATCGAACGCGTCAATGCCGAGACAAAGAAGGCGCGCACTTTCTTCGATACGATTTCCGACAACGCCGCCAATGCCGGCATTGTCATCGGCGGCCGGCCGCAACGACCCGATGAAGCCGATATGCGCTGGATCGGCGCCATCGTCTCGCGCAATGCGGAGGTCGAGGAGACCGGGCTTGGCGCCGGCGTGCTCAACCATCCGGCGATGGGCATTGCCTGGCTGGCGGACAGGCTCGCCCGCTACGGCATGTCCATCGCGGCCGGCGAGGTGGTGCTGTCCGGATCGTTTGTGCGCCCGGTCGAGGCGCGGCCCGGCGATACCATCGTCGCCGACTTCGGCAGCTCGGGAACGGTCAGTATCCATTTCGCCAAGAGCTGACGGCTCTCATCGGCTCGTCAGTTGGGCTGTTCGCCGCGCAGGTAGTCAATCACCACATCGGCTGCGATGGTCGACATCCGCAAGCCGACATCCCTGGTGATGTCGCCTTCGACGCGGCTTTGCACCCAGCCAAGAAACGCGAAGGCACGCAAGGCGGCGAATAGAGGCAATGCGGCGATGTCCTGCGGGATCAGCGCACGCTCTTCCTGGTAGCCGTCAAGCAAAGCGGTTTCGATCAGCGGGTAGATCGCCTCCTCGCGGTTCTGGTAGAGGGCGACGGCAAGGTCGTACATGTGCCAGCCATGGCCGCAATCGTCGAAATCGATGATGCGCACCGCGCTGTCATGGATGAGCACATTTTCGCGCACCAGATCGGCGTGGATGATGCCGAAATTGCGCGCGCTGCGCTCATGTTCCGACAGCGCCTTCACTGCCTTGTCGCGCGCCTGCAAGACCAGCGCGCGGCGAGGACCATCGAGAAAGGGCGAGGTCTCGAACCGGCCCCAGACCGGGTTCGCACCGAAGAAGCCGTCGAAGTCCCAGGCATGGCGGACGAAGCCCGCGGGCGGCGTCCACGAGGCAGTGACATTGTGCATATGGGCGATGGTCCGCCCGATCGCCGTGAAGATCTGGACCGACTGGTCGGGCGTGTAGACCAGTGGCACGCCGCGTGCGCCCACGGCGCGCCCCTCCAGCCAACTCAGGCAATCGGCCTGCCGGGGCTGCGCCGAGGTGGCCGTGCTGACAAGCACGAACGGATCGCCGGCCTGTGTTGCGACGCAAGACGGCGTGGCGACGCCGGCGGATTGCAGGAAGCCCATCCATTGCAGTTCCGAACGCAGCGCGGCGTCCGTGTGGTAGCCGAGCCGGTGGATGCGCATGGCTGCCGGCTGGCCGTCCGGCAGCCGCACGCGGAAGACGGCGTTCTCGCGGTGCTTCAGAAGTTCCGGCTCAGAATTGCGGGCGCCCCAATGTTCGAGCGCACGCTTGGCGAGCTCCGTGACATCGGCTGCCGTTTCGGGCTCGGATTGGGTGCAAACAGAATTCACGCCGGCACTCCGCCGACTTCACCCAGCACCTCGTCCAGCAGGCCGATCAGGAAATCGGCATTGTCGCGCGAGAACGGCATGGGCGGGCGGATCTTGAGCACATTGCCGTGGATGCCGGTCTTGCCCATCAGCACGCCGCGATGACGCATGCGGTTGGCGACCTGCTCGGCAATGTCGGGCGCCGGTTCGCGCGTGTCGCGGTCGTGGACCAGTTCGGCGCCGAAGAACAGTCCGGCGCCCCTGACCTCGCCGATGCACTCATGCCGGTCGGCCAGCGGGCGCAGCAGGCCGAGCGCATAGGCGCCGACGTCTTGCGCGTTGGCGACAAGGTTTTCCTGTTCGATGACGTCGAGGACGGCATTGGCGACCGCGCAGGAGACCGGGTTGCCGCCAAAGGTGTTGAAGTAGCGGAAAGCGTCGCGGAAGGTCGCCAGTATCTCCTTGGTGGTGACCACGGCCGCGATCGGATGGCCATTGCCCATCGGCTTGCCCATGGTGACGATGTCGGGGACGAAGCCGGCGCGCTGATGGCCCCAGAAATGGCTGCCGGTGCGGCCGAAGCCGGGCTGCACTTCGTCGGCGATGACCAGACCACCGGCTTCGCGCACGGCCCCCAAGGCGTCGTCGAAAAATCCGGTGGGCAGAGCCGGGAAACCTTCATTGGCGAGCAGCGGACACAAGATGATGCCAGACAGGCCAATGCCATCCTGTGCGAGCGAGGCGATCGCTTGACGCACGGCGTCGCCAAAGGCCTTGCCATTGGCCATCGCATCGGGATGGCGATAGCTGTCGGGGGCCGGCACCAGCCTGACATGGGGGGCGCGGCCGCGGATCGGAGGCATGCGCGTGCTCAGCTGCGAAACCGCCGTCGTGTTGCCATGATAGGTGGCGTCGGTGGCGATGATGCCCATATTGCCGGAGGCGGCCTGCGCCATGCGCAGCGCGATGTCGTTGGCCTCGCTGCCGGTGCAGGTCAGGATTGCGGTGGCGAGGCTTGCATTGAAGGTCGCCGTCAGCCGCTCGACATAGTCGAGAATTGCGGTGTGCAGATAGCGTGTGTGGGTGTTGAGCAGGCTTGCCTGACGGCACAAGGCCTCGACCACATGCGGGTGGCAATGGCCGACATGGGCGACGTTGTTGTAGGCATCGAGATACTTGCGGCCGTCGGCATCGTAGAGCCAGACGCCTTCGCCGCGCACCAGGTGCACGGGCTCGTCGTAGAACAATTGCGATTTCGCGCCGAGCAGGCGGGCACGCCGCTTGACGAGCGCTTCCTCGCTCGGGTTCTTCTCAGATTGGGTCATTGCGTACCAAACTCCATTGCGTCAGCGGGTCCATCAGGCCCTCGACAGACCTGCATCGATGGCCTCGCCGATCTTTGCCACGTCGGCGGCGCCGATGATCAGCGGCGGCGACAGGATGATGTTGTTGCCGGACACGCGCAGCATGACGCCGGCGTCATAAGTGGCTTCCGAAACCACGGCCATGGTCTTCTTGTCCACCGGCTTTTTCGTCGTGCGATCGGAGACCAGCTCTAGCGCAGCCATCAGGCCCTTGTACCTGATGTCGCCGACGATCGCGTGCTTGGCTTTTAGCCCCTCCAGCATCGCCGCCAGCTCGATGCCGCGCGCGGCTGCGTTCTCGTCCAGGCGAAGCCGTTTGGTCTCGGCAAGTGCAGCCACCCCTGCCGCGCAGCCGACAGGATGGCCGGAATAGGTATAGCCATGACCGATCGCCCCGAAGCTGGTCTTGTCGGCCTCGAAGACGTCGGCGACCTTGGCGCCGATCAAGGTGGCGCCGAGCGGGAAATAGCCCGAGGTGATCGCCTTGGCGATGGTCATGAAATCCGGCTTCACGCCGGATAGCCGCGAACCCGACCAGGCGCCGGTGCGACCGAAGCCCGTGACCACCTCGTCGGCGATCAGCAGGATTTCGTGGCGGTCGCATATCTCGCGCACCAGCGGCATGAAGCTGTCATGCGGAACGATGACGCCGCCGGCGCCGAGAACCGGCTCCATGATGAAGGCGGCAATGGTGTCGCCGCCCTGGAAGGCGATCTCATCCTCCAGCGCTTTGGCGCACAGTTTGGCCAGCCGCGCCGGATCGGTCTCATCGAACGGATTGCGGAAGGTCCAGGGTGCGGGAATGTGGAAGACGCCGGGCATAAGCGGCTCATAGTTGCGGCGGAAATTGGCGTTGCCGTTGACTGACGCGCCACCGAAATGGGTGCCGTGATAGCCCTTCTTCAGCGCGAGGAATTTTGTCCGGTCGCCCTGGCCGCGGATCTTCCAGTATTGGCGGGCGAGCCGCAGTGCGGTTTCGACCGAATCCGAGCCGCCCGAGGTGAAGAAGGTCCGCACCATGCCTTCCGGTTCGAACCATTCGCTGAGTTCGTAAGCGAGCTCGATCGACGGGCCGGTCGACGTGCCGCGAAACCCGGAATAGTAGGGCAGGGCGCTGAGCTGGTCGGCGATGGCCTTCTTGATCGGGTCGCAGGAGTAGCCGAGATTGACGTTCCACAGTCCGCCAACCGCATCGAGCACGGTGTTGCCGTCGATGTCGGTGACCATCACGCCTTCGCCTTTCATGATCACCTTTGGCGGGTTGGCCCGCATCTCGGCCGGGTGTGCCATCGGATGCCAGATCGGCTTGGCGTTTTTCTCGGTGAGGAAATTGATGTCGCGCATCGCAAGGCTCCGCAAATGTCTCAGGAGATGAGGTCGAAATGGCCGAGGGCCTCGGCATAGGAAAGTGCCGGCCGCGCGACGTCGAAATGAACGGTGCGCATGCCGGCGGCACGGCCGCCATCGACATTGCGCTGCTGGTCGTCAACGAACACACAGGCGCCGGCAGGCAGGCCGAGCGCCTCGGTCACCAAGGCATAGGCGCGCGGATCGGGCTTGAGGATGCGGGTATAGGTGGCGTCGACGATGGTGTCGAACAGCTCGAGCAGCGGCAGCCGCTGACGGAAGCCGGCGCCATAGAACAGATCTAGCTCGTTGGACAGGATCGCCAGGCGAAATCCCGCCGCATGCACGGTCCGGATGGCGCGGACGGCTTCGGGCCGCACGATCTTTTCCGGCTCGGCTCCGCGTGCGCGCTGGACGAATGTCTCCATCGCCTGCCAGTCCTCGCCGACGAGCCGGCCGACTTCGCTGGTGCGGGTGCGCCAATAATCGCGCTCGCTGATCTCGTCGGCCTGCATGGAGCGCCACAGCGGATCTGAATCCGGGTCGAAAGGCCCGTGCCATTGCAGCGTTCCCGGCGCGAGGCCGAGCGCCTGTTCGGTCAAGGCATGGGTCTCGAAAAGGGTCCGGGTGACGACGCCGCCGAAATCGAGGACGAGCGCCTGGGCAGGAACAGCGCTCACGCAGCCACTCCCTTGGCCGGCATGCCGCGCGGGATGATGCCTTCCTCGACCCAGCGGTCGAAGATTTCGAGCGCCTTGCCGACGAACTCGTCGCTGTTGATGTGGGCGTCGATCTCGTGGAACTCGACGCCGGCGGGAATGGCCTTGCGCATCTCATCGGTGAACGCCGCGAGGGCTTCGGGTTCGTACAGCGGCTCGCCCTGCGCATCCCATTCCTGGATGCCGCCGGAGGGCAGGATGAAAGCGGAGCGCCCCTTCGACGCACCGAGCTTGGCGGCGATGGTCCTGGCGACTTCACGGCGGTCGGCGGCATCGACGGTGATCGAGCCGATCAACCTGTTATGAGCATGGAATGGCCGCTGCGCGAACTTTGTCGGCAGCGCCTGCCAGGTCGGCAAGTCGACCATGTCCACGGCGCCAGGGGCTGCGATCTGCGGAATGCCGCGGGCGCCGGCATTCTCCAGCCGGTCGGCGCCGGAGCTGACGACCGAACCGGCAAGATGATTGGTGATCTCCTGCAGGCTGAAGTCGAACACCGCGCAGAAATGGTCCTGGCTGGCGATCGATTCGAAGGCCCGGCCGCCCATCCCGGTGGTGTGAAAGACTGCGACGTCATAGCCGCGCCGCTCCAGCGCCGGCTTCAGCGTCTTCATATAGCGCAGGCAACTGCTGCCCAGCGAAGTCATGCCGATGGTCGGCCCGACCGCCGTGGCGGAAGCACGGGATGCAAGCACGATCTTCGCCGCACCGACGACCGCGCCGCAGGCCTGGGAAAGGACCAGCTTGCAGATGGTGTTGAGGCCGTAGAGCCCGCCTGCCCACAGGATCATCATCAGGTCGGGCGCGACACGCTCGGGCGGAATGAGGTGCGAGTAGGCGATGGTCGAGACGACGAATTTCGGCACGCCGAGCGGCAGGCACAGCGCGACATCGAGCGCCAAATCGGTTCCCATCGAACCACCGATGGCGATGAAGGCGTCGATCTCGCCGCGCTGGTGAAGCTGGCGCACCAGCTGAACGGCGCCGACGGCCATCAATGTCATGGCGGTGTTTTCGTCGCCGCTCGAGACGATTTCGGCCATCGTCACGCCAGCGGCCCGCGCAACGGCATGCTTGTCGTGATCGGGACTATAGGCGGGGGCGCCTAGCACGCTGACATCCATCATCACGGCGCGGCCACCGGATACCTCGATACACGCTTTCATGAACAGCAGTTCGTCGGTCTTGGTGTCGCCCGTGCCGATGACCAGGATTCGGGGCGTCGCCATATCTGCAGACATCAGGCCTGCCTCCTCAGGGTTTGCAGGTTTTCGCCATTGAGGCGCATCGAAATCTCCCGTGCCGCGGTCACAACCGCAAGCCCTCGTTCCACGATCGTAGCCGGTGTCGTCCTGGCCTTCGGGGCTGCCACCGCAATTGTCCCCAGCGCAAGACCATCGGCGGCCCGGATTGCAGCCGCGACGCCGATCACGCCGTCCTCATGGCCCTGGTCGCAGATCGAATAGCCGCGGTCGCGCGCCTCGCCGATCGACTTTGAAATGGCGGCCGGCTCGACGAGGGTATGATCGGTGAAGGCCTCAAGCGAACCTGTCAGGCATGCTTTCACGGTCGCGTTGTCGGCGAAAGCCAGATAGGCGATGCCGGAGGCGGTGGAATGCAGCGGCAGAAGCTGGCCGATATCGATGTTCACCCTGTTTGCCCAGCTTGAATGCTCGACATGGACGGTGATCAGTCTGTCGACGCCGAATTCCGACAGATGCACCGTCTCGGTTGTCGAACCCGCCAGATCCTGCGCCACGGGAATTGCCGTTTGCAGGAACGGGAAGCAGGCTTCGCGGATACGCGCCAGCCGCGACAGGCCGGCGCCGAGGCGATAGTGCCGCGTGCCGGCATCCTGCTCGACGAAACCATGGCCGCCAAGCGCCACCAGCCGCCGCCGCGTCGTCGCCTTGTCGAACGCACACCGCCGCGCGAGATCGGAAAGTCCGAACTCGGGCTCGTCCACCGTGAACAGCTCCAGAAGTGAAATCGCCTTGCCGACCGTACCCATCCAGCCTCCCGCTCGGATAGAAACTTAATGTGTGAATTAACTTGACAGGCATCGGCATTCTTTGCAAGTCTATATTCAAAATAAGGGTTCAAATAATGAACCGATGGCATTCAGGGAACAGGCCGAGCGGCCGCGAACCCAGGGGTTCGTAAAACTGGAGGGACAAATGTCAGCAGTTTCGGAACAGGCGCCCGTCAACAGGCTGCGCAAGAACAGTCTTGGCGTCGGCGCTATTACCTTCATGGTGATTTCGGCGGCGGCGCCGCTCACCGCGGTTGCCGGCGGCACGCCGCTCGGCATGCTTATGGGCAATGGGGCGGGCTTTGCCGGAACCTATCTTATCGTGACCGTGTTGCTGCTGCTGTTTGCGGTCGGCTACGTCGCCATGTCGCGCCATGTCGGCAATGCCGGCGCCTTCTATGCCTATGCCGCGCGCGGGCTCGGCGGTTTTGCCGGCGGCGCAACCGCAATCATCGCGATCCTGTCCTACAACGCCATGCAGATCGGGGTCATGGGCCTGCTGGGGGCCGCGACCGCCGGCCTGTTCGCCGGCTGGGGCATCGACCTGCCCTGGTGGGTGTGGAGCTTCATCGCCGTCGCCATCGTCGCGGTGTTGGGCTACCGCCAGGTCGACCTGTCGGCCAAGATCCTGACGGTGCTGGTGCTGTGCGAATACATCGTGGTGCTGGTGCTAGACCTCGCCATCCTCAAGACCGGTGGCGACAGTGGTCTCTCGGCGGCGCCGTTCAGCTGGAGCCAGATCGTCAGCGGCTCGCCCGCCATCGCCATCCTGTTCTGTTTCGCCGCCTTCATTGGTTTCGAGGCGACGACGATCTACGCCGAGGAAGCCCGCGACCCCAAGGTGACGATTCCGCGCGCCACCTATTTCTCAGTGTTGCTGATCGGCGTCTTCTACATGGTCACGGCCTGGCTGATGGCGGTCGGCGCCGGCGTCGACAAATTGTTGCCCGCACTGCAGGCGCTTCAGGATCCGACGACTTTCCTGTTCGGCCTGTCCGACCGCTACGCCGGAACCATGCTGTCGCACGCCATGGGCATCCTGTTCGTGTCGAGCCTGTTTGCCGGCGTGCTGGCGTTCCACAACGCGGTTGCCCGCTACATCTACGTCTCGGGCCGCGAGAAGCTGTTGCCTGAAGCGATCGGCGTGACGCATTCAGTGCACCAGAGCCCGCATGTTGCTTCCGTCATCCAGAGCGTGTTGGCAGCGATCGTCATCGGACTGTTCGCGGTGCTCGGCCTCGATCCGGTTCTGGCGCTGTTTTCCTGGCTGACCAATGTCGCGACGCTGGGAGTCATCGTCATGATGGCGGTGGCCTCGCTCGCCGTGGTGATGTACTTCCGCGCCAACCCGTCGACGCAGGAGAATGCGCTGAAGACCACCATCCTGCCTGGGCTGGCCTTCATCGCTTTCGTCGTCATCATCTACCTGATCGTCATTAATTTCGGTGGCCTGTCGGGCGCCAGCGGCTCCCTCGGCGTGTTCCTGCCGGGGCTGGTGCTGATTGCCGCGGTGGTCGGCCTGCTGCTTGCCGGTGCGTTGAAGAGCCGGGATCCGGTTGCCTTCGAAAATCTCGGCGTGCCGCTGAAGGACTAGGACAAAGGACAAGGGGGTAGCGCGTTCGGCGCCGCCCCTTTCCATCGCAAAGGGAGTACCGGCGTTGAGCTTTGCCGAGAGCATCACCGTTGAGGCGTTGGAAGCCGATCCGTATCCGATCTATGCGGAACTGCGGCGCAGCGCGTCTGTCGCTTTCGTGCCGGCGGTCAATCTCTGGTTCGTCACCCGCTGGAAGGACGTCGAGACCGTCGCAAAGTCACCCGACATCTTCTCCGCCGTCGTCGGTACGTCTCCGGTCGAACGCTCGTTCGGCAAGCCGACCATCCTGACCACCGACGGCGAAACGCACAGACAGCTGCGCCAAGGCGTCGATCCGAAATACCGGCCGCGCACCGTCGCCGCCTATGCCGGCGATCTCGTACGGTCGATTGCCGAACCTTTTCTCGACCGGATCGCCGAACAAGGCTCCGCCGAGCTGATGGCGGATTATTTCGAGCCGGTGTCGACGCTCAGCCTGGCGCGCTCGCTTGGCCTTGCCGACATCGACATGCCGACGCTGCGCCGCTGGTTCTATGGCCTTGCGCAGGGCGCCATCAATTTCGAGAACGACCCGAAGCGGCAAGAGATCGCCGACGCGATCAGCGCCGAGGTCGGCGCAGCCATCCGGCCGACTCTGGATAGACTGGCGCGCGCACCCGACGACTCGGCGCTGTCGCATATGCTGCATGACGGCATGCCGGAAGGCACGACGCGGCCGATCGATTTCTTGATGCCAAGCATCAAGGTCATCCTGCTTGGCGGCATGCAGGAGCCCGGACATGGTGCCGGTTCGATCCTCGCCGGCCTGCTTGCGCATCCCGAACAATTGCGGCAGGTGCTCGCCGATCCCGAGACCTTTGTGCCCAGGGCTGTCGATGAAGGCTTGCGCTGGGTGGCGCCGATCGGCACCCAGACGCGGCAGACGACGCGGGCGGTCGAGCTTGGCGGCGTAACGATCCCTGCCGGCGCCGCGGTCGCTGCACTTGTCTCCTCGGCAAGCCGCGACGAGAGCCGCTTTGCCGATCCAGACCGCTTCGACATCAACCGCAGGGAAGGCAATCATGCCGCCTTCGGCTTTGGTCATCATTTCTGTTCGGGCCGGTTTTTCGCGCGCGAGCAGATGTGCCTTGCATTAAGGCTGCTGCTCCTGCGCTTCCCCGATCTCAGCCTGGTGCCGGGCAAGGTGCCGGTGTTTCGCGGCTGGGAATTCCGAGCGCCAACCACGTTGTATGTTTCCCTGGGAGTCCGCCACCAATGATCAGCCAGAATGCCATCGACGCTCTGCGCAAGACGGAGATCGGCGATCGGGGCTTGTTTATCGATGGCGTACAGGCCGCAGCGACGAGCGGCGCGACGCTGGCGGTGATTTCGCCGATCGACGGCCGCCCTTTTGCCAGCATCGCCGACGGCAATGCCGCCGACATCGATCGCGCGGTCCGATCGGCGCGAAAAGCATTCGAGAAGGGTTCATGGTCGCGCGCCGCCCCTGCCTTTCGCAAGAAGGTGCTGACGAAATTTGCCGAGCTGATCGAAGAACATGTCGACGAGCTGGTCGTGCTTGGCGTGCGCGACAACGGCACCGAGATCGGCATGGCCTACAAGGCCGAGCCACTGTCGGCGGCCGGCACCATCCGCTACTACGCCGAGGCGATCGACAAGGTCTATGGCGAGATCGCGCCGACGGCCGACAATGTGCTCGGGCTGATCCACAGGGAGCCACTCGGTGTCGTCGGCGTCATCGTGCCGTGGAACTTCCCGCTGATGATCGGTGCCTGGAAGATTGCGCCCGCACTGGCCACCGGCAACAGCGTCGTCGTCAAGCCGCCGGAGATCGCCTCGCTGACCTTGCTGCGGCTGGCCGAACTCGCAAGCGAGGCTGGACTTCCCGAAGGCGTGTTCAACGTCGTTACCGGTCATGGTGCTGTCGCCGGCGAAGCGATTGGCCTCCATATGGATGTCGACGCCATCGCCTTTACCGGATCGGGGCCGGTCGGCCGGCGGCTGCTCGAATACTCCGCCCGTTCCAATTTGAAGCGGGTCTTCCTCGAGCTTGGCGGCAAGTCGCCCAACATCGTCTTTGCCGACGCTCCGGACCTGAAGCAGGCGGCGGTCGTCTCGGCCAACGGCATCTTTCGCAATTCAGGCCAGGTCTGCGTTGCCGGCTCGCGTCTGCTCGTTCAGTCGTCGGTCTATGATCTTTTCATGGACGAACTTGTCTCGGCAACCACGCGGCTCAAGGTCGGCGACCCGCTCGATCTCGCCAGCGATATCGGTGCGGTATCGAGCGCCGAACAGCTGGACAAGAATCTCGGCTTCGTCGCCATGGCGCAAGCCGAAGGCGCCCGTCTCGTCGCCGGCGGCGAACGGATACTGACCGAGACCGGCGGCAGCTACATGGCGCCGACGATCTTCGAGAACGTGACGCAAGAGATGCAGTTGGCGCGCGAGGAGGTGTTCGGACCGGTGCTCGGCGTGATGCGCTTCGAGACCGAGGAGGAGGCGGTGCATCTCGCCAACTCCACTGTCTACGGGCTTGCCTCGGCGGTGTGGACCGCCAATCTTTCCACGGCCCATCGCATGGTGCGCGCCATCAACGCCGGTGTCGTCCACGTCAACACCTATGGCGGAGCCGATATCACCGTGCCGCTTGGCGGCGTCAAACAGTCCGGTTTCGGCCGTGACAAGTCGCTGCATGCGCTGGAGAAATTTGTCGACCTCAAGACCGCCTGGATTGCGCTCTGAGCCTCGCGGAAAGGCCAGCATATCTGCTCTTTTCGTCAAGCTTGGCCTCAGAACGCCACGCTGGTGCTGGTTGGCGGCGATCAGGTCGTCGCTATCGGCAAGCTCGACTAGCGTGGTGTCGCGGGTCCAGGCTTTGCGCGGAAAGCCGTGTTGCGACCGGCGGGTATCACAGCGTCCTACTCCGTTGTGCCGGCTTTTTTTCTGCGCCGATTGGTGTGCGACTGGGCGACGGCCATTCGTAATTCAGGTGTGACCTCCAAACGCGCATTCTCTGTCCCATGCGGGTCTTGCAGCCCCTGGACGTGGACGGTCGGGAATGGGAGCTCGATGCCCTGCTCCTTGAAGGCCTGGCGGAGGCGCAAAAAGAACCTGCCTTTCATGCTGAAGGCGCCTCCAGGTCTGGTCGTGACCTTGACCCTCAAGACGATGCCGTACTCGCCGAACTCCTGCACCCCCTGCATCTTGATCGGTTCGATCACCCAGTGTTTGAACTCCGGATCTTCCGCCAGTTCCAGGCCAATTCGCTTGATCAGTTTGCGAGCAAAGTCGATATCGGTGTCATAGCCAACGGTGATGTTGAATTTGTCGGTGACCCAGTCACGGCTCTGGTTCTGCACGGCGCCGAGTTCGCCGAAAGGTATCGTGAACAGCGGACCACGATGGTGGCGCAGCTTCACCGAGCGCAGCGAAAAGCTCTCCACCGTACCCCTGTAGCTGCCCGATGAAATGTATTCGCCGACACGGAAAGCATCGTCGAGCAGATAAAACACGCCAGAGATCACGTCCTTGACGATGGTTTGCGCGCCAAAACCCACGGCGACGCCGACGACGCCGGCGCCGGCGATCAGCGGGCCGATCTGGATGCCGATCGAAGCGAGCATCATCAGCACCGCCATCACGATGATCACTGCTAGCAGAATGTTCTGGATGATCGGCAACAGCGTGTGCAGCCGCGCCTGATGCGGATCGAGGGTGAGGATGTCTTCTTCGCTCACCACCGCTTGCGGTATCGCGACGCCCAGCTTTCGTTCGATCAAGGCTTTGATGATCGACCAGCCGAAATCGGCAGCAAGGGCAATGACCACGACGTTGATCAAGCCGCGCAATATGAGCATGGTGGTCGTATCGCTGCCGCGCATGGATTGCATGTCCAGGCCCAGTACGCGTGCGAGAAGGTAAGCCGCCGCGAGGATGAAAATCATCCGGATACCGCGATCGATGACAGCGATCGTCACCGCCGGGATCGTCGGCCGGCCGGCATCTTCCGAACCGGGCCGCAGAACGAAATTAACCCCGCGCTCTGTCAGCACAATTGCCAAAGGCAGGAAGAATGCGGTGAAGGTAAACCAGAAGAATGTGTAGAGGCCGGCAATGCGTTCGAGGAACAGAACGACGAAGTAAGCCGTCAACAACCATGTCACTGCCGTGTGACCGCTGTGGCGCGCGCCGTCTCGCTGCGTTCTTGGCCGACGCCAAATGGCCAGCAGGAAGAGCAACAGCAGGATGAAATCGGCGCCCACCGACAGGACCATCATTCCGTCCTGGTCTATGCCGAGACCCGGCAAGAGGACAAACGCGGCGGCGAAGAAGGCGAAAACGCCGACGATCCGGGGCAGCCAATAAGCCCAATGGTCAGCAGCTCCGTTGGTGATCGGCAGGGCACGAACCTCGATGGCGTGCTCGACCTCCATGAAAGAAGGGACGAGCGTGGCCATCACGTATAGGCGCACAGCCCACGTAAAGACCGCAGCCATCAGAAATGTCAGCACAATCTCGCGGATGAGCGCTGGCCAGTCGAACAGCATGAACGCACCGGCGCTGCCCAGCGCGAACGAGCCGATCATCATGCTGGAATAAAGCGTGCGGCCGCCGATCTTCTTGGCCCGCCCGATGGGCGTATCTCTGGGTTGCGCGATGATCCAAAGACGAAATGGACGGGTGAGCTTGTATATTGCCCAGGTGAGCGCCAGGCCGGCAGCGATAAAGATCGCAATCAGCACCAATATGCTGACGGGGCCCTTGCTGGACATATCGCCCATGGTATTGGCCCGGACGCGCGCGAACTGGTCCGGCAGCGAAGGCAAGGTTCGCACGATCTTTTCGATGTGATGCTTGATCCGATCGAGCGTCGAGGATGCCATAGTATTCATCTGGCCCGGTGCGGCCACGGCGTCGGCCGGCGGAGCGCTAGTCTCGGCAGGCGCTTCCGTCGATCCTGCGCCCTGATTTCGTTGCTCGGCCACCCAGGCCTTCACCGACGGATCGTCGAGAAGCTCGAACAGCTGTTTGACCTTGTCGGGCGTGACGGCGGCCGGTGCCTGGGCCTGTGCCGGACCAGCCAACAGGAGGGCGATGCCAAGGACGAGTGGCCCGGCTATCAGGACGAACATCGCCGTCAGGTTCCCGGGACGCCGTGCCGGGCGCGCCGGCTCCCTGGCCCCCAATCGTCGTTTCATGAGCAGCATCGTGCGGTAACCTTCCGGTCAGATCGGCGAGCAAGGACAGCTATGTCCGTCGTTGCCCCCACCTTTAACAAGCCGATGTTGCGGTGCAAGTCTCATCGCACCTAGACCGTTGGGTAGGGCACCAGGCGACCGGCAAGGCTGTCATCACCAGCGCCAGCGTTGCGCTGCGTTCCTTGTCCCGACCACCTAGACCGGGTCATTGTCGGTCGTCGGTTGCTCCGCGGCGGGAGCCTGTGACCATGCCGCATTGCACAATTTTGCGACCTTGCCCACAATGCACGCATGGTCCGCAGCTCACTCGCCGTCCTGGTCATCGACGAAAACCGTATCCGCGCCGCGATCATTGAGGCAGGTTTGCGCGAGGCCGGCCATGAGCGGGTCACCGTCATCCACGACGTGACCGGCATTGCGCGGCGGATCGCCGAGATCGAGCCGGACGTCATCGTCATCGACCTGGAAAACCCGAACCGCGACATGCTGGAAAACATGTTCCAGCTGTCGCGTGCGGTGAAGCGGCCGATCGCCATGTTCGTCGACCGATCGGACCAGGCATCGATCGAAGCGGCGGTCGATGCCGGCGTTTCGGCCTATGTCGTCGACGGCCTCAGGCAAGAGCGCGTCAAGCCGATCCTGGACATGGCGGTCAGCCGCTTCAACGCTTTCTCGCGCATGGCGCGCGAGCTGGAAGAGGTTCGAGGCGAGCTTGAGAGCCGCAAGGTGATCGACCGTGCCAAGGGCATCCTGATGAAGTCGCGCGGCCTGACCGAAGAGGCGGCCTACACGCTGCTGCGCAAGACGGCGATGAACCAGAACCGCAAGATCGGCGACATTGCCCAGAGCCTGGTGACTGCCGCCGGGCTGCTCGGGCCGTCGGAGGACGAATGAGCATGAGCGCCGAGCACCAGATCACCGCCGGCTTCATGCCGCTCTTCGACAGTGCCGTGCTGGTTGCGGCGGGTGAGCTTGGATTTGCCGCGCGCGAGGGCATCGATCTCACACTGCACCGCGAGACCTCCTGGGCCAACATCCGCGACCGCATCGCCATCGGCCATTTCCACCTGGCGCACATGCTGGGGCCGATGCCGCTCGCCTGCAATCTCGGGCTGACGCCGCTTGCTTCCGAGACCATCGTGCCGTTTTCGCTCGGGCTTGGCGGCAATTGCGTCACCATCTCCAACGCCGTATGGGAAGGCATGGCGGCACACGTCGCCATACCCGATCTCGAGCCCGCGCGCGCGGGCGCAGCCCTTCGTGCCTTCATTCGCGAGCGCGCCGGGGCTGGCGGCGATCCGCTGCGCTTTGCCGTGGTGCACCCGCATTCGGGGCATAATTACGAACTGCGCTACTGGCTTGCCGGATGCGGCATCGATCCGGAGCGCGAGATCGAGATCGTCATCGTGCCGCCGCCCTTCATGGCCGATGCGCTGGCCGCTGGGCGGATCGACGGCTACTGCGTCGGCGAGCCCTGGAACAGCGCCTCGGTCGCTGCCGGCACCGGCCATATCGTCACCGTCAAGGCGCTGCTGTGGCGCAACAGTCCGGAGAAGGTGATCGGCGTGCGCAAGGCCTGGTCGCAGGAGAACCCGGTCGCGCTGGCAGCATTGCTGCGCGCGCTTCATCATTCGGCGCGCTGGTGCCAGGATCGGGGCAACCACGCCGAACTGGCTGGTGTGATGGCTCAAGCTGGCTTCCTCGGCCTGCCACCAGCTGTCCAGATGCCGATCCTGACCGGCCATCTTGAACTGGGCGGCGGCGCCGAACTGGATGTCGACGACTTCTTCCTGCCCTTCGACAAGGCGGCGAACTTTCCGTGGAAGAGCCATGCGCTGTGGTTCTATACGCAGATGGTGCGCTGGGGGCATGTCGAGCACACGCCGGAAAACCTTGCTATCGCCCGTGACTGCTACCGTCCCGACCTCTACCGCTCGGCGCTAAAGCCGCTTGGCGTTGCACTTCCCGGCGCCAATGCGAAGGTCGAGGGCGCGCTTAAGGTCGCCACGGCTGTCGGTGCGACCGGGGCAGGCTTGGTGCTTGGGCCAGACGGCTTCTTCGACGGTCAGACCTTCGACCCCGACGAGATCGACGGCTATATAGCGCGCCAGAAAGCCGCTCGCGCGGAAGCCTGATCATTCTCGCGCCATTCTTGTGCATTGCACAAAAAATGTGCGTGCGATTGCTGTAATGAACAATCTTTGACCTGCTTGCGATGTCGCCTCGCGTGCCGGCGTCTGGCCCGTAATGTTGATTTCATTTAGGTTTTTCGTTTCACTCAGAACTGGCACGGTTCCTGCTTTGAATTAGCCAGGCCCTTCGCGGGTCACGGAACAGGCGTCCAATGGCGGGCGCCACAGGCAAAGCTGCCGCTCAGGTCAACGACGCGATCCCGGATGTACGGACGCGCGAGGCCTGGACGGCGGCTTTTTTGTTTTGGGCCACTCGACGAAGCGTTCAACCGGAGATCACGATGAAAGAAAAAATAGGGAAATGGATCGGGACGGGAACATCGCTCAAGGATGTGACGCGCCGCGATTTTCTTGTCAGCAGCGCCATGACGGCCGGCCTGTTCGTGGCGGCCCGCAAGCTCTTCCCCTCGGGCGCCTATGCCGCCACGACCGCTCCGGAGGCCACCGGCGCCAAGCTCGGCTTCATCGCGCTGACCGACGCGGCGCCGCTGATGATCGCCAAGGAGAAGGGGCTGTTCGCCAAGTTCGGCATGCCCGACGTCGAGGTGCTCAAGCAGGCCTCCTGGGGCGCGACGCGCGACAATCTGATGCTCGGCGGCGAAGCCAACGGCATCGACGGCGCTCACATCCTGACGCCGCTGCCCTATCTCATGCACACCGGCAAGGTGACGCAGAACAACCAGCCGATGCCGATGGCTATCGTGGCGCGGCTCAACTACGACTGCCAGGGCATTTCGGTTGCGCAGGAATACGCTGGCACCGGTGTCGGGCTCGACGCCTCCAAGCTGAAGCACGCCTTCGCCGCCAAGAAGGCGGCCGGCAAGGAAATCAAGGCCGCCATGACGTTCCCGGGCGGGACCCATGATTTGTGGCTCCGTTACTGGCTTGCCGCCGGCGGCATCGATCCCGACAAGGACGTCTCGACCATTGTCGTGCCGCCGCCGCAGATGGTCGCCAACATGAAAGTCGGCAACATGGACGTGTTCTGCGTTGGCGAACCGTGGAACGAACAGCTCGTCCACCAGGGCGTTGGTTTCACCGCCGCCACCACCGGCGAACTGTGGAAGGGTCATCCCGAAAAGGCGCTCGGCCTCCGCGCCGAATTCATCGACAAATACCCGAACGCCACCAAGGCGATCGTGATGGCCGTCATGGAGGCCCAGCAATGGTGTGAGGCCACGGAGAACAAGGACGAGATGGCCGCCATCATCGGCAAGCGGCAATGGATGAACGTGCCTGTCGCCGACATTATCGGCCGCCTCAAGGGCGACATCAACTACGGCAATGGCCGCGTGGCCACCGGCACTGACCTCTACATGAAATTCTGGAAGGGTGGCGTCTCCTATCCCTACAAGAGCCACGACAGCTGGTTCCTCGCCGAAAACATCCGTTGGGGAAAATTCGCGCCGACCACCGACATCAAGACGCTGGTCGATCAGGTCAATCGCGAGGATATCTGGCGCGAGGCGGCGAAGGATCTCGGCGTTGCCGCAGCCGATATTCCGGCCTCGTCGTCGCGTGGCGTCGAGACATTCTTCGACGGCAAGATTTTCGACCCGGCCAACCCGTCGGCCTATCTCGACAGCCTGAAGATCAAGGCATCGGCTTGACCGGCGCAAACGGCGCGTTGCGCCGTTTGTCGCCCCCAGCGCAACGGCGCTTCGCCGCTTGTCGCCCGCATCGACCCCGGAGTTATACTCAGACATGTCCATCCAAGCCATTGAGGAAACCACGGTGAAGGCGTTCCCCGCGAAGCCTGCCGCGGTCATCGCTTTCACCGCCAAAGCGCGGCGCCGCTTCGACCCGATCGCGATCGCCGGCAGGCTGGCCACCGCCCTGGTGCCGCCGGTCATCGTTATCGCCTTCATGCTGGTCGTGTGGCAGATCGCCTGCTCGTCGCCGACCGCCAGCCTGCCGCCGCCCAGCCAGGTGTGGAACGAGGCCTATGACCTGATCGCGCATCCGTTCTTCAACAACGGCCCGCAGGATATCGGCCTTGCGTGGCGGGTGCTGATCTCTCTGCAGCGCGTCGCCATCGGCTTCGGCCTGGCGGCGATCGTCGGCGTCGCGCTCGGCGCCCTGGTCGGCCAGTCGATCTGGGCCATGCGTGGCCTCGATCCGGTGTTCCAGATACTGCGCACCGTGCCGCCGCTGGCCTGGTTGCCGCTGTCGCTGGCTGCTTTCCGCGATTCCAGCCCGTCGGCGCTGTTCGTTATCTTCATCACCTCGATCTGGCCGATCATCATCAACACCGCCGTCGGCGTGCGAAACATTCCGGAAGACTACCGCAACGTCTCACGCATCTTGCGGCTCAACCAGTTCGAATTCTTCGTCAAGATCATGGTTCCGGCCGCCGCACCCTACATCTTCACCGGCCTCAGAATCGGCATCGGCCTGTCCTGGCTCGCCATCGTCGCCGCCGAAATGCTGACCGGCGGCGTCGGCATCGGCTTCTTCATCTGGGACGCCTGGAACTCGTCGCGGCTGCCCGACATCATCGTCGCGCTCGCCTATATCGGCGTCACCGGTTTCTGCCTCGACCGCCTGGTCGCTGCGGTCGGCGCTTTCGTCACCCGCGGCACAACGGCAAAGTGAGGAGAGGGCGATGACGGCCTATCTGAAGCTCGACCATATCGACAAATCCTTTGCCCGCGGCGGTCAGGTCAGCGAGGTGCTCAAGGACATCAGGCTGACCATCGACAAGGGCGAATTCGTCTCCATCATCGGCCATTCCGGCTGTGGCAAGTCGACCTTGCTCAATCTGATCGCCGGGCTGACCAAGGTTTCCGCCGGCGCCGTGCTGCTTGAAAACAAGGAGGTCGACAGCCCCGGACCCGAGCGCGCCGTGGTGTTCCAGAACCACAGCCTGCTGCCATGGCTCACCGTCTACGAAAACATCAGCCTGGCGGTGTCGAAAGTCTTTGGTCGTTCCAAGAGCAGGACCGAACGGCATGACTGGATCATGCGCAATCTTGATCTCGTGCAGATGGCCCATGCCAAGGACAAGCGGCCGGCCGAAATATCGGGCGGCATGAAGCAGCGCGTCGGCATTGCCCGGGCGCTTGCCATGGAGCCGAAGATCCTGTTGCTCGACGAGCCGTTCGGTGCACTCGACGCGCTGACGCGCGCCCATCTTCAGGACGCGGTCATGGACATCCATTCCAGGCTCGGCTCGACGACGATCATGATCACCCACGATGTCGACGAGGCGGTATTGTTGTCCGATCGCATCGTCATGATGACCAACGGTCCGGCGGCGACCATCGGCGAGGTGCTTGCGGTGCCGCTGGCACGGCCGCGTCGCCGCGTCGAACTCTCTTCCGACCGCACCTTTTTGCGCTGCCGCGAAGCGGTGCTGAAGTTCCTCTATGAACGTCATCGCTTCGTCGAAGCCGCGGAGTAACGCCATGACCGAAAAGCTCGTCATCATCGGCAACGGCATGGCCCCTGGGCGCATGCTGGAGCATCTGCTCGAACAGGCGCCGGGCCGCTACACCGTGACCATCTTCAACGCCGAGCCGCGGGTGAACTACGACCGCATCATGCTGTCGCCGGTTCTCTCCGGCGAAAAGGCCTATGAGGAAATCATCATCCACGGCGACGGCTGGTACATCGCCAACAACATCACCCTCTACAAGGGTCACAAGATCGTCGCCATCGACCGGGCGGCCAAGACCGTCACCTCCGACCACGGCGTCACCGAGCCTTACGACAAGCTCGTCATCGCCACCGGATCAGTGCCTTTCATCATTCCGGTGCCCGGTCACGATCTGCCGGGCGTGCTGACCTATCGCGACCTCGACGATGTTCAGGCCATGATGCTTGCCGCCCAGTCGCGCGCCAAGGCCGTGGTCATCGGCGGCGGCCTGCTCGGGCTGGAGGCGGCAGCAGGTTTGAACGCCCAAGGCATGGACGTCACCGTGCTGCATGTCATGCCGACATTGATGGAGCGTCAGCTCGATCCAGCCGCCGGCTATCTCCTGCAGCGCGCGGTGGAACAGCGCGGCATCAAGGTCATCACCAAGGCCAACACCCAGGCGATCACCGGCAACGGCAAGGTCGGGCAGGTGGAGCTTGCCGACGGCACCATCATCCCGGCAACGCTGGTGGTGATGGCGGTCGGCATCCGGCCGAATGCGGCGCTGGCCAAGGAGGCCGGCATAGCCGTCAATCGTGGTATTGTCGTCGATGCCGGCATGCGCAGCAACGACCCCGACGTCTACGCGCTCGGCGAATGCGCCGAGGTCAACGGCCAGGTCTACGGGCTGGTCGCGCCGCTCTACGAGATGGCGCGCGTTGCCGCGAACCAGTTGGCCGGCAACGAGGCAGCGGCCTTCGTCCACATGGACACGCCGACCAAGCTCAAGGTCACCGGCATCGACCTGTTCTCGCTTGGCGACTTCGCCGAAGGCGAGGACCGCCAGGAGATCGTGCTGCGCGATGCCGCCGCCGGCGTCTACAAGCGCCTTGTGCTCAAGGACGACCGCATCATCGGCACCGTGCTTTATGGCGAGACGGCGGACGGGGCCTGGTTCAACGATCTCAAGAAGAAGCAGACCGACATATCGGAGATGCGCGACACGCTCATCTTCGGCCAGTCCTACCAGGGGGGTGCCCCGCTGGACCCTATGGCGGCCGTTGCAGCCTTGCCGGATGATGCGGAAATCTGCGGCTGCAACGGCGTTTGCAAGGGAAAGATCACCGGCGCGATCACGGCCAAGGGCCTGGCTTCGCTCGACGACGTGCGCGCCCACACCAAGGCATCGGCTTCCTGCGGTTCGTGCACCGGGCTGGTCGAGAAGCTGATGGTGCTGACCATCGGCGACAAATACAACCCGGCCGCCGTGCAACCGATGTGCGGCTGCACCACGCTCGGCCATGACGAGGTGCGCCGGCTGATCATCGCCAAGAGCCTGAAGACCATTCCCGCCGTCATGCAGGAGCTGGAATGGACGACCTCCTGCGGCTGCGCAAAATGTCGGCCGGCGCTCAACTACTACCTCGTCTGCGACTGGCCGAACGATTACGCCGACGACTATCAGTCGCGCTTCATCAACGAACGCGTCCACGCCAACATCCAGAAGGACGGCACCTATTCGGTGGTGCCGCGCATGTGGGGCGGCGTCACCAACGCCGCCGAACTGCGCGCCATCGCCGACGTCGTCGATAAGTTCGAGATACCGATGGTCAAGGTCACCGGCGGCCAGCGCATCGACATGCTGGGCATCCGCAAGGAGGATCTGCCGGCGGTGTGGGCCGATCTCGGCCAGGCCGGCTTCGTCTCAGGCCATGCTTACGCCAAGGGCCTGCGCACGGTGAAGACCTGTGTCGGCTCCGACTGGTGCCGCTTCGGCACGCAGGATTCGACCGGCCTCGGCATTCGCATCGAGAAATTCATGTGGGGCTCGTGGACCCCGGCCAAGGTCAAAATGGCGGTGTCGGGCTGTCCGCGCAACTGCGCCGAGGCGACCTGCAAGGATGTCGGCGTGATCTGTGTCGACAGTGGCTACGAGATCCATTTCGCCGGCGCCGCCGGCCTCGACATCAAGGGCACCGAAGTGCTTGGCCTGGTCAAGACCGAAGACGAGGCGCTGGAGCATGTCGTGGCGCTGACGCAGATGTATCGCGAGCAGGGCCGCTATCTCGAGCGCATCTACAAATGGGCCAAGCGCATCGGCATCCCCGAGATCAAGCGCCAGATCATGGACGACGGCGCCAAGCGCAAGGCCTATTACGAGCGCTTCGTCTTCAGCCAGAAATTCGCCCAGGTCGACCCGTGGTCGGAACGCGTCTCCGGCAAGGACAAGCACGAGTTCCGGCCAATGGCTTCTGTCGGGTTTGCGCAGGCGGCGGAGTGATCAAAATGGACTGGATATCGATCGGCTCACTCTCCGACATCCCGCGGCGTGGCGCGCGCTGCGTCGACACACCCGAGGGTAAGATCGCCGTCTTCCGCACGCAGGACGATCAGGTCTACGCCATCGACGATCATTGCCCGCACAGAGGTGGGCCGCTGAGCCAAGGCATCGTCCACGGCACCGCCGTCACCTGTCCCTTGCACAATTGGGTCATCTCGCTGGAGACGGGCAAGGCGCTCGGCGCCGACGAGGGCGCCGTACGCACCATTCCTGTGCGGACCGAGGGCGAGCACCTGTTCATTGCGCTGAAAGCGCTGGCCAGCCGCGCGGCCTGAAGCATGGAACTGGGCGAAGCGCGCGAGGTGAGGACCACCTGCCCCTATTGCGGGGTGGGTTGCGGCGTGCTGGCGAAAGTCGCCGCGGACGGTGAAGTCAGCGTCCGCGGCGACCCCGACCATCCAGCGAATTTCGGCCGGCTCTGCTCCAAGGGCTCGGCCCTGGGCGAAACCATCGACCTCGACGGCAGGCTGCTCTACCCCGAAATCCACGGTCGCCGTGCCGGCTGGGACGAGGCGCTCGATCTCGTCGCTTCGACCTTTTCGCAAACCATCGCCGAGCACGGTCCGGACTCCGTCGCCTTCTATGTCTCCGGCCAGTTGCTGACCGAAGACTACTATGTCGCCAACAAGCTGATGAAGGGCTTCATCGGCTCGGCCAACATCGACACCAATTCGCGGCTATGCATGGCCTCATCGGTTGCCGGCCACCGCCGCGCCTTCGGCTCCGACACCGTGCCCGGCACCTAC
The DNA here is from genome assembly GCF_040324395.1 of Mesorhizobium sp. C277A. NCBI lineage: Bacteria > Pseudomonadati > Pseudomonadota > Alphaproteobacteria > Hyphomicrobiales > Phyllobacteriaceae > Mesorhizobium > Mesorhizobium sp. C277A. The sequence continues at coordinate 267,851 of NZ_JAMYVW010000002.1, forward strand.
GAGGATCTCGAGCTCGCCGACCTGATCGTGCTGGTCGGCTCCAATCTCGCCTGGTGCCATCCCGTGCTCTTCCAGCGCATCGCGACGGCCCGGGAAAAACGACCGGAGATGAAGGTCGTGCTGGTCGACCCACGCCGCACCATGACTGCTGATATCGCCGATATGCACCTGGCGATCGCGCCGGATGGCGACGTTGCTTTGTTCACTGGTCTGCTCGCCTGGCTTGGCCAGCACAACGCGCTCGACCGCGCCTACATCACCGCCCACACGACTGGCTTCGGGCAAGCGCTCTTCGCCGCCTCGAAACTCGATCTTGCCGGCGCTGCCGCCGCCACCGGCTTGAGCGAAGAGGAGCTTGCCCGCTTCTACAGCCTGTTTGCCGCCACAGCGAAGACCGTCACCGTCTACAGCCAAGGCGTCAACCAGTCGTCTTCGGGCACCGACAAGGTCAACGCCATCATCAACTGCCATCTCGCCACCGGCCGCATCGGCAAACCTGGGGCAGGACCGTTTTCAGTGACTGGCCAGCCCAACGCCATGGGCGGCCGCGAGGTCGGCGGCATGGCCAATATGCTGGCCGCCCATATGGAGATCGAAAACCCCGAGCACCGCGACCGCGTGCAGCGTTTCTGGAATGCGGCGGCCGTCGCTCAAAAGCCCGGTCTGAAGGCGGTCGAGATGTTTCAGGCGGTGGCCGACGGGCGCATCAAGGCGCTGTGGATCATGGCCACCAACCCGGTCGATTCGATGCCGGATGCCGATGCCGTCGAGGCAGCGATCAAGGCTTGCCCGTTCGTCGTGGTGTCGGACGTGCTGGCGAGCACGGACACCGTGCGCCACGCTCATGTGCGGCTGCCCGCCGCCGCATGGGGCGAGAAGGACGGCACCGTGACCAATTCAGAGCGCCGCATCTCGCGCCAGCGCAGCTTTCTTGCGGTGCCTGGTGAGGCGCGGCCGGATTGGTTGATCGTCGCCGAGGTGGGCAAGCGGATGGGGTTTGACGAGGCGTTTTCCTATTCGTCGCCAGCGGAAATCTTCGCCGAACACGCCGCGCTGTCGGGGTTCGAGAATGACGGCGCACGGGATTTCGATATTGGTGGTTATGCTGGTGTTGATAAGGAGGCCTATGCAGCGCTTGAGCCTTTCCAATGGCCGGCGCCGAGCCCAGCCATCCCCCTCTGGCCTGCCGGCCATCTCCCCCGCAAGGGGGGAGATCAGCCGTCGCCTCGGCCTTCGCCAATTACCAACGATGCAGAAGATATGCCGGCGTCAAAGCTGCCAATCTCCCCCCTTGCGGGGGAGATGTCCGGCAGGACAGAGGGGGGTGTTCAAGCGGGACTTGACCCTTCCAACACCCGCTTCTTCGCCAACGGCAATTTCTACAATCCCGACCGCAAGGCCCGCTTCATCGCCATTCGTCCCATCGTCGAGACACGCACCAGCCCGGACTATCCGCTGATCCTCAACACCGGCCGCGTTCGCGACCATTGGCACACAATGACCCGCACCGGCAAAAGCCCACGTCTCTCCCAGCACATGGCCGAGCCCTTCGTCGAGATCCACCCGGCGGATGCCACGCATCACGGCATTGGCGACGCCGACATCGTGCGCGTCTCCAGCCCGCGCGGCGATGTGCTGGTGCGCGCGCTGGTGACGGCACGCCAGCGCCAGGGGAGCGTGTTTGCGCCGATGCACTGGACTGACCAGTTTTCGGCAAAAGGCCGGCTCGACACGCTGACCGCGCCTCTGACCGATCCGGTTTCCGGTCAGCCTGCGCTGAAACATGTCGGCGCCCGCATCGAGAAGTTCGCCGCGAGAGCCTTCGGCTTCGCCGTGGTGCGCCGCAAGCCGGTGGCGGTCGCAGCAGATTACTGGGCCGTGGCCAAATGCAAGGGCGGCTGGCGGGTGGAGCTTGCCTTTGCTGACGACGACATCGACTGGGCTGGTTTTGCTGGTTCGCTTTTCGATGTTCCCGTAGCCGATACGCTCGCTTATCACGACCGCGATACCGGCCAGCATCGTATTGCTGCCTTCGACGACCAGCACCTCGCCGGGGCTTTGTTTATCGCGTCGGGACCGGTGGCGGTTTCGCGGGGTTGGGCGGCACAGCAACTCCAGGAGGTTCACACCAGCCAGCGCGAACGCTTCAGGATCGTCGCCGGTCGCGCCGGCGCCGATCGGCCCGATTCGGGCGCGACCGTCTGCTCCTGTTTCAGCGTCGGGGTCAACCAGATCGCGGCGGCAGTGGCAGCCGGGTGCGCGACAGTCGAAGCCATAGGCGGCGCCCTGAAGGCCGGCACCAATTGCGGCTCCTGCCGGTCCGAGATCCGGGCGGTCATCCAGGCCAATCGGGTTCAGGCTGCGGAGTAGATGCGGCTGGATGGGGAGGGGATCTGAAGATACCCTCTTGGGCCACCAAGGCCATCGATTGCGGAAGGTGGTGGCGGTCCTTTTCGGGCCGCTATGAGCGCGCCGGCAGGGGGATCACCTGGCTTGGCTGTCTAATCCAGCCGGTCGCGCAGGATGCTCCAGGGAAGCAGCATATTCGGTGCATAGCGCACGAGGCTGTGCAGCGGGATCGGCGCTGGCGGCGCGAAGGGGAGCGGCAGATATCGGGCGTCCGTTCCGCTCGCCCAGTCCGCCAGAACTTTGCCCATTGCCGTGGTCATGGCGATGCCGCGGCCGTTGCAGGCGAAGCCGGCGATCAGGCCCGGGCCGAGGTCGATGAGACGCGGCAGGAAATCCGGCACCACCGCCGCCACGCCTGTCCAGCTGTAGGCAAGCGGCGGCAGGTCAGGCAAATCGAGATGCCTGGCGAGCCGTCGCCAAATCGTTTGCGGCAAGCGCGTCTCGGCGCCGGCGCCGACGACATGCATGCCGCCGCTGATCAGCCGGTTCTGGCCATCGAAGCGGCAGGTAAAGAGATTGCGCCTGGTGTCGCCGACGCCCTGGCCGCCCGGCAGCAGGCGCGCGCGTATGGCGCGCGGCAGCGGCGCGGTGGCGATCTGGAAGATTTTCAGCGGGATATAGGTCCGCGCCAAGGTCGGGTTCAGCTCTCCACCATAGGCGTTGGTGGCGACCAAGACCTTGCCCGCTCGCACAGTGCCGGACGCCGTCTTCAAGGCCCAGCCATCCGGAGTGCGGTCGATGGAAGTGACACGCGTCTGCTCGAAGATGCGCGCTCCTGCCTTTTCCGCGGCATCTGCCAGGCCGCGTGCGTACTCGACCGGATTGAGGACACCGCCTGAGTTATCCATCCAACCGCCGGCGTAGCCGCCGATACCGGTGAGCGTCGTGACCGCCATGGCATCGAGCGCAACGGTCGGCCTGCCCCGCGCCGCCCATTGCTCGGCGCGCGATCGCGTCTTTTCCAGCGCGGCGGACGAATGCGCCGGCTGGATCCAACCATTCTGCACAGCGTCGCATTCGATGCCGTGCCTCTTGATCAGGCCGAAGACGAGATCAGCGCTGCCGGCGGCGAAGTCAACCAGGCGCCCGCCGCGCTCGGGTCCGAGTTCGGTGATGATGTCGTCTGGATCCCGCTTGGCGAAGTTCGGAACGACGAAGCCGGCATTCCGGCCGGTCGCACCCCAAGCGATGAATTCGGCTTCGAGGACCGCGACCGAAAGCCCTTTCTCAGAGGCATGCAATGCCGTCGACAGGCCGGAAAAGCCGCCGCCCACAATCGCGAGATCGACGTCGAGTCCGCCTTGCAGCGCGCCCCGGTCGCGGCGGTTGCGGCTGACGGCATGCCAGAGCGAAACGCCATACGCTTGCTGCCGGATCATGGCATTCATGATCCGGCCTCGTTCTCGTTGGCCGCCGCCTTTGTCTGTGTGCCGGGCTTCGGTCGGCGCGGCCGGTCGCCGAACAATCCGTTAGGCCGGATCAGCAGGATGACGCAGAGCATGACGCCGATGGCGATGATCTGCAGTGAGGCCGCGCGTGCTTGCTGCTCGGGCGCAAACAGCACGCTGGTCAGCGTGCCCGACCCCGCCCATATCGCCCAGACCAGGATGCTGCCGGCAACGGCGCCGGCATTGCTGCCCGAGCCGCCGACGATCAGCATCACCCAGACCTGGAAGGTCAGGATCGGCAGATAGTTATCGGGCGCGATGAAGCCGGTGAAATGCGCCTGCAAAGCGCCGGCCAGCGCCATGATAGCGCCGCCGACGGCGAAGGCCTGGACGCGGTAGAAGCGCGCGCTCTTGCCCAGCGAAATCGCCGCTCGCTCGTCCTCGCGCAGCGCCTTGAGCACGCGGCCCCAGGGGCTGCGCGACAGGTGCTCCAGAGCGAGATAGGCGATCAGCGTCACAGCCGAAACGACGGCGAGGTTCGACAGGTTGAACAGCAGCGGCGTTTCGGCAAGGCCGCCGAACGGGCGCGGGATGAAACCGATGCCGAACGGGCCGCCGGTTGTTTTCTGCGCGTTGAGCGCGACCAGCTGCACGACGACGGCGACGCCGAAGGTGGTGATCGCCAGGTAGTCGGATCGCAGACGCAGCGTGGCCATGCCGGTAAGTGCTGCGGCGATACCGCCGACGACCATGGCGCCCGCCCAGCCGACCAGGATCGGCAGACCGAAGCCGCCGAAGCGCGCGGCATCGTCCGGGGTCGTCAGCAGCGCCGATGTATAGGCGCCGATGGCGACGAATCCGGCAAGGCCGACATTGAAAAGGCCAGTCAGCCCCCACTGCAGATTGAGCCCCAGTGTGACCAGCGAAAAGATCAGTGCGGTGGTCAGGAAGAAGGCGCCGTAGCCGAGCAGGTCCATCAGCGTTCCCTCACACCAAACAGGCCGATCGGCCGAACGAACAGCACCGCCATCAGGATGATGAAGGAGATTGCGGCGCGCCATTCGGCGCCGATCAGCTGCACCGCACCGGCTTCGGCAAGGCCAATGATCAGGCCGCCGAGCACGGCGCCCGGTATGCTGCCGATGCCGCCCAGGATGGCGGCGGCGAACATCGGTAGCAGCATGTCGAAGCCCATGAACGGGCGGATCTGCACCAGAATGCCGATCATCACGCCGGCCACACAGGCCAGCGCCCCGCCGATGATCCAGGTGACGCGCACCACGGAGGCAACATCGATGCCGACGATGCGGGCCAGGGCCGCATTTTGGCTCAGCGCCTGCATGGAGCGGCCGGTCTGCGTGCGTGTCATCAACAGATGCACGCCGAGCACCAGCACTGCGGTCAGCAGCAGCAGCGCGATCTGATCGGGCGTGATGCGGATGCCGAAGCCGACCGGCATGGCGATCTGGATCGCCCGGCTGAAATAGGTCGGGCGTGAGCTGAAGGTGAATTCGAGCAGGCTGCGCAGCGCCATCGAGGCGCCGAAGCTCGCCATCACCACGATGATGGCTTGCCCCTGCGAGCGCAGCCGCGAAAACAGCACCTTGTCGAGCAACAGCGCCAGCAGGGCGGTGAAAGTCATGCCGACAACCAGCGCAACCAGCAGCGACCAGCCGAAGGACAGCGGTCCAATGGGCTCCACCTTGCCGAACATCGCGCCGATGGTGCTGACGACGGCGAGCGTCGCATAGGTGCCCCAGGCCATGAAGTCGCCATGGGAGAAGTTCGAGAAGCGCAGGATCGAATAGGTGAGCGTCACGCCAATGGCGCCGAGGCCGATCATCGAACCGGTCAGCAACCCATCGACGACAAATTGCAGGCTCATGCCGCGCCTCCCTTGCCGGCGTGAGGGCGTTGGCCGAGATAGAGTTCGGCGACGACAGGATCGTTCCACAATTCGGACGCCACACCCTCGTGCCGGTCCTTGCCTTCGACCAGCACATAGGCGCGGTCGCCGATGGCCAGCGCTGCCTTGGCGTTCTGTTCGACCAGCAGGATGGTGACGCCGGACCTGCGGATGCCGGCCAGCATCTCGAACACCATCGATACGAATTTCGGCGAGAGGCCGGCCGACGGCTCGTCGAGCACCAGCACCTTGGGATGGACGATCAGCGCACGTGCGACGGCAAGCATCTGCCGTTGTCCGCCCGACAGATTGCCGGCGGCGGTGCGGCGCTGGCGGACGAGGTCGGGGAAGGCCGCATACATTTCCTCGATGCGGGCAGGGATTTCGCGTCGCTCGAGGATGCCGCAGGCGACTTTCAGATTGTCCTCGACCGACATCAGCGGAAAGATGTTCTCCGTCTGCGGTACGAAGGCCAGGCCGAGCCGGACCATGGTGTGGGCCGGCGCGGCGGTTATGTCCTTGCCGTCCAGGAACACCGCGCCGCCGGTGATCGGGACAAGGCCGGCGATCGCCTTGATGAAGCTCGACTTGCCGGCGCCGTTGGGGCCGAGCACGACGACGATCTCGCCCTTGCCGACGGTGATCGAGGCGCCGCGCACAATCGGCACGCCGGGCTCATAGCCGGCCTCGAGATTGCGGACGTTGAGGACAGTTTCGCTCATGCCGCACCTCCGAGATAGGCCTCGATGACGCGCGGGTCGCGGGCGACCTCTTCCGCAGTGCCTTCGCTGAGCAACTGGCCGCTCGCCATGACCAGCACGCGGTGGCAGAGCCGCGTCACCATGTCGATATTGTGCTCGATCAGCAGAAAGGTGATGCCGCGCGCGTTGATGTCGCGGATGCGGTCGATGATGATCTCGAGCAGCGTTGCGTTGACGCCGGCCGCCGGCTCGTCGAGCAGGATGATCGCCGGATCGGCCATCATGACGCGGGCGAGTTCGAGCAGCTTGCGTTGGCCCCCGGAAAGCACGCGCGCCGGTTCGTGCGCCAGCCGAGCGAGCGAGACGAGCTCCAGCAGCTCGAGTGCCTTTGCCCTGGCTGCTCTTTCCTGTGCCGCCACTCGCCACGGCGTGACGAAGTTGGCGAGCAATTTTTCGCCGGCTTGGCCCTGCGCCGCCAGCATGATGTTTTCGATCAGCGTCAGATTGGGCAGGGGGCGCGGGATCTGGAAGGTGCGGCCAAGACCACGGCCGATACGCAGATGAGCGGCTTCGCCGGAGACGCGCGTGCCATTGAGCAGGATATCGCCGCTGGTTGGCAATATGCTGCCCGCCAACAGATCGAACATCGTCGTCTTGCCGGCGCCATTCGGCCCGATCAGGCCGAGGATTTCGCCCGCTTTGACATCAAACGAGACATCGTTGACGGCGACAAGGCCGCCAAAACGCCTGACGACGTTTCGTGCCGTCAGAACTGGCGCACGGGTCTCCTGCCGTTGGCGCTCCGCTGCATCGCTCATCAAACCCTCTGGCCGAAGACGATCGTTGTCGCCTCCTGATTTTTGATTTGTGATCACACTTGCCTTGATCACGCTATTCGGCTTTAATTTCATTCGCAAGCCGAAAATGGGGCAAATGCCGGTAATGCAGAAGGCTGCCATCGACAAGAACAACGGGACGATCGCAGCCCAGCTTACGCCGGTCGGCCGCGAGACGGTGCAGGATCGCGTCTATTCCGAGTTGCGCCGTGCTCTGATCGGTGGCCTTTTCGAGCCAAACCAGGTGCTGACTATCCGCGGTCTCGCCGATGCGCTGGTCACCTCGACCATGCCGGTACGCGAAGCGCTTGGACGGCTGATCACGGAAAAGGCGCTGGAGGCGCTGCCCAACCGCTCGGTGCGCGTGCCGCCGATCACGCTGGAGCGCATCGACGACCTCCTGCGCGCCCGCTCACTCATCGAAGGCGAAGCGATCGCGCTTGCCGCCACGCGTATGAGCCCGCGCCAGATCGCTTCGATCGAAGCCATGCTGGGCGAGTGGGACGAGATGCGGGCCCTGAAGCACAAGAAGGATATCGACCGCGAAGCGACGCTCAACCAGAGCTTCCATTTTGAGATCTACCGCTGCTGCGGCTCGGCTGTGCTGATCCCGATGATCGAAAGCCTCTGGCTTCAATCGGGACCCTGCATCCGCGTCGCCATCTATGCCTTCTCCGAGGCCGGCGAGGTCGATACCGCGCACTATCACCGCGGCATTGTCGCGGCACTTGCCAAACAGGATGCGCTAGCGGCGCGCGAGGCGCTGGTAGCCGACATCAGCCGCCCCTTCGCCTTCCTGCGCGACAAACTTCAATCGGCGAAGGACTGACATGCCCAAGCCCGCCATCGGCATCACAGAACCACGCTCGAAGCTTTCCGTGACGGCGCTGCTATTGCCCGAAAAGGCGCCGGAGAATGCCGCCTTCCTGCTGGCTTATCTGGCGCAGCCACGCATCATCCCAGGCATCCATGCGATGTGGACAGGACCGGAAATCTCGTGCCCGGTTCCGTCAGCCGATCTCCACGGCCAGGCCTATGCCCAGTCTTTGCCACCGGAGAATGCAACGCTGACGCCGCAGCCCGGCGATATCGTGCTGTCCTATGTGCCGCCACGCGTGTGGGGCGGCAATCCCAATGCCATCTTCGATATCGGCCTGTACTACGGGCAGGGGGCGCGGCTGCTGTTCCCGATCGGCTGGCTGGCCGGCAGCGTGGTCGCGCAAGTGCTTGCCGGAGAGCGCGATCAGTTTGCCGCCGCCTGCGGCGTCATCCGCCGCAACGGCGCCTGTGACATCACCTTCAGCCTGGTGGAGGCCTGAATGGCCGACGACAGTTTCGAACTCTTCGATCTGCGCGTCGAAGCGGTCATCCCCGAGGGCAAGCCGGTCTATTGCGGCGCCAGGGCCGGCGACTATTTCGAACTCAAGGGCGAAATGCTGTCGCTGCCGGCGGGGCAGGGTTTTTCGATTTACTCGATCTCCGCCGTGTTGCCGCTCCTGGCGGCAAAGCAGCGCCCGACGCATGCAAATGACTGGATGACCTCGGATGCCGAGATCGCCTGTCCCGATCCCAATTGCGCCAGCCGGCTGCGGATCGTCAGGCTGGCCAAGCGGCGGTTCAGCCATGCCCAAACCACGGCTGTGCCGCTGCCGAAGGAGACCGACAAAAGATGAGCGCCAGGACCGTCGAACTCAGCCCCGGCTATACGATCTCGCGCGTCATCCGCGGCGGCTGGCAGCTGGCCGGCGGCCATGGCGCTATCGACCGCAGGCAGGCCGTGACCGACCTCATCGCCACCTTCGATGCCGGCATCTGGACCTATGATTGCGCCGACATCTACACCGGCGTCGAGGAACTGATCGGCGCCGCGCGCCTGCGGCTGGCCGGCGAGCGCGGTCTCGATGTTGCGGCCAGGATGAAGGTGCACACCAAGCTGGTGCCGGACCTCGAACGACTGGCAAGCATCAGCCGCGACTACATCAGGGGCATCGTCAATCAGTCGCTTCGCAGGCTGAAGACGGAGCGGATCGATCTTGTGCAGTTTCACTGGTGGGATTATGACCAGCCTCGTTACGTCGAGGCGATGGGTTGGCTCGACGAGCTTCGGCTGGAAGGCAAGGTGCGCAATCTCGGCACCACCAATTTCGATACGCCGAGGCTAGCCGAAATCCTCTCCGCGGGCATCCCGCTGGTCAGCCAGCAACTGCAATATTCAGTGCTCGACCAGCGGCCGGCAAACAGCCTTGCGGACCTTGCCGCTAAGAACGGTGTCCGCTTCCTCTGCTACGGCTCGGTGGCGGGCGGCTTCCTCAGCGACAAATGGCTTGGCGTGGCCGAGCCCTCCACGCCGCTCGAAAACCGCTCGCTGGTCAAATACAAGCTGATCATCGACGACTTCGGCGGCTGGGAGCTGTTCCAGTCCCTGCTCAAGGCGCTGAAAGCGGTCGGCGATCGCCACGGCGTCGACATTGCCACCATCGCCTCGGCATGGGTGCTCGAGCAGCCGCAGGTCGCGGCCGTCATTGTGGGTGCGCGCAACCAGGCACATGCGCTGGCCAATACGAAAATCATGGACGTCGCGCTCGACGCCGACGATCGCGCGCGGATTGCTGCCGCCATCGCACAAGGCACCGGCCTCGCGGGCGATGTCTACGCGCTGGAGCGCGACCGTCATGGCCGCCACGGCTCGATCATGCATTACAACCTCAATGCGGGGAAGAAATGAGCGGAGAGCCTTCCCTTTTTTCGCGTGCCAGCGCTGAAATCATCGACCTGCATCGCTTCTTCGTCGACTGGTTTGTCGCCGCGCGAGCCGACGCTGTGGAGTTCGGCCGCTTCGAGGCTGTCATGGGCGAAGGCCTCACCATGGTGGCGCCGAATGGCCAGATCCTCGATCGCGACGCGGTCGTAGATCATGTCCGGACAAGCCGCGCCACTTGCGACGACGGTTTTGCCATATCGATCGAGGACATCAGGCCGGGTTGGCAGGACGCGGACACGATCGTCATCTTCTACATCGAGGCGCAACTGCGCGCCGGCAAACACAGTCGCCGGCAGTCCAGTGCGGTCTTCACCACCAGTTCATCGGCACCAAACGGCGTCGAATGGCGGCATCTGCATGAGACCTGGCTGCAGGCGCCGGAAGGCTGAACAGGCAAAAGTTCAAACAAGAAAAGGGGAACGGCAATGAAGAAGACGATACTTCAAATCACCACAGCACTGGCTCTCGTGACGATGGCCGGCGCCGCACACGCAGCGGACTGCAAGATCACCGTCGGCCTGGTCATGGAGCTCACCGGTCCGGCCGGCGAATACGGCCAGGCCGGCGCGAAGTCCGTCGAAATGGCCTTCCGCGACATCAATGAAGCCGGTGGCGTACGCGGCTGCGATCTCGCAACCGACACGCGCGACAGCCAGAGCCAGGGCAATATCGCGGTCGATGCCGCGACCCAGCTGGTACAGGTCAAGAAGGTGCCGGTGATCATCGGCGGCATCATCTCCTCGGTGTCGATCCCGATTTTGACCTCGGTCACCGGGCCGGCCAAGATCGTGCAGGTGTCGCCGGCTTCGTCCTCGCCGACGCTGACCGCCCTTGGCCGCGACGGCAAGACCAACGGCATCTTCTTCCGCACCATCACGTCGGATGCGCTGCAAGGCGTGGCCGCCGCCAAATACGCCATCGACAAGGGCTTCAAGAAACTGTCGATCATCCATGTCAACAACGACTTCGGCGTCAACATGGTGGCCGAATTCTCGCGTGCCTACAAAGCGCTCGGCGGCACCATCGTCTCCGACACGCCCTATAATGAAAAGCAGTCGAGCTATGCTTCGGAAGTGACGGCGGCGATGGGAGGCGAGCCGGACGGACTCTACCTCGTCAGCACGCCGGTCGACGGCGCAACGGTCGCCCGCACCTGGATATCGCAGGGCGGCGTGCAGAAATTCCTGCTCAATGACGGCATGAACAGCCCGGACTTCATCGAATCCGTCGGCGCCGATTATCTGAAGGATGCCTATGGTACCTCTTCCGGCACCAGCCCGACGGCATCCACCGACTATTTCCTGAAAAACTACAAGGAGTTTTCGGGCATCGAACCGTCGAACCCGGCAGCCGACCGTTCCTATGATGCCGGCGCCATTGTCGGTCTCGCCATTGCCATTGCCGGCTCCGAGGATCCAGCCAAGATCAAGGATGCCATGTACAAGGCGGTCGATCCTGCCGGCACACCGATCTATGCCGGCAAGGACGAGTTCGCCAAGGCGCTCGGCCTGATCAAGGACGGCAGGCCGATCCGCTATGAAGGCGTCATCGGTCCGGTCAGCTTCGACAAATATGGCGACATCACCGGTCCGTTCCGGCTGTGGAAGATCGTCGACGGCAAGGTGACGACCGACGGTGAAATGACAACCGACGACGTCAACGCGCTGCAGGCGAAATTGCAGTAGGCGCCGGTACATTGTCCGGCGCGATCTCCGTTCGAGCTCTGGGAGATCGACGCCGGACAAGCAGTCCAACATCGGCGCTAGTTACGCGGTCAAGCGCGAAATCAGCCGGGTCAATATAACGACAGGCGGCTGGCCGGGCATGAAGACCTGCGGATTGGAGAGGGCGCCGACGATATGACCCACATAGTCTGATTTGTCGTAGCCGATTGACGATATCGGGTAGGCGTCGAAATTGGTCAGGGACACATTGTCGAAGCCATAGAGGCGGAAGCGGCTGGGCCGGTTGTCGGGGAAATCCGCCCGGCAGACATCCAGAACACCCATGGCCATCGCGTCGGACGTACAAAAGACCGCCTCGGGACAGCCGCGTCCCGTCAGGCCGGCGGCTGCCGCATAGCCCGACTCGTAGGAATAGTCTCCCTGGACCGTCTGCAGCAGTTCAATTCCATGATGCCGGAACGCTTCGAGGTAGTGGCCGATGCGCAGCTGTTCGACCCGCGAGGACGAACGGCCGGTCAGCAGGCTGGCCGTGCGCGCGCGCTTGGCCGCCGCATCCGCCACGGCCTCGGCGATGCCGACGCCTTCATCGGGAATGACGGTGGGTGACAGATCGTCATGCAGTCCGTTCAGCATGATGACCAGGTCCGAGCGAAACATGCGCCGCACCGTCGCTGCATCGGCAAAGTCGGAGAACACCACGGCGGCATCGACATGATAGGCAACGCCGTTGCGCAGAAAATCCTCGACCCCTTCCGCCGAGCCGATGCGGATGAGGATGACCTGCTTGCCGATCGACTGGATTGCGTCGAGCAGACGGTCGAACAGGTCGAGATCTGAAAGGTCGTGAATGTGGTTGACCACGACGGCAACCAGATTGACGGTCTTGGTGGTCAGGCTTTGCGCCAGGAGATTGGGTTTGTAGCCGAGCTGCGCGGCGGCCTGCACGACACGTTCGCGTTTGTCCGCCGAGACCGGTCGCGGTCCGCTCGACAGCGCACGGCTCGCCGCGGCACGCGACACGCCTGCCAGCCGCGCGACATCGGCGATCGTTGCGACGGCGCCTCGAGTGTGCGCCGATCGGTTGCCGGTAGTGGGTGTCACCACAGCGGGTTGAGCGCCGGCGGGTTGGAGCCCGGCCCCCACCACTTCTTGTAGGTCGCCTCGTAGGTGCCCGACTGGATGAAGTCGGACACGAACATGTCGAGCCAGCGGACGAATTCGGGATCGCCCTTGGCGACCGCGATGCCGATCGGATCGTTGGAATAGAGGCCAGGCAGCGTCACCAGGCTCGGTGTCTTGGTTGCGAGGTAATCGAGCAGTGAGGAATCCTCGATCGCCGCATCGACGCGCTTCTGTTGCAGCTGCAGAACCCCGTCGGGCGCGAACTGGTCGACATAAACGAGCTCTGCGTCCGGCACGGCTGCCTTGAGGAAGGTTTCGCCCGTGGTGCCGCGGCCGACGACAACCTTCTTGCCGGCGAGCCCCTTGAGGTCGGTTATCCCGGCATCCTTCTGGACGATGACGCGCAGCCCGGCCCGGTTGTAGGGGATGGTGAAGTTGACGGTCTTGGCCCGCTCGAGCGTTGCCGAGGTGTTTGCGACCGCGACATCGATCTGTCCCGACACCAGCATGGAAATACGCGCATCGCCCGAGACGTCGACGAACTCGACCGGCACGCCGAGCTTTTGCGCCAGCAGCGTCGCGACATCGACATCGTAGCCGACAGGGTTGTTTTGTGCATCCCGAAAGCCGATCGGCTCGCCGCCGAGCGATACGCCGATGCGAATGGTGCCGCGTGAGCGGATGTCGTCAATCATGCCGGCAAGGGCTGGAAATGCCGAACCGGCCACGATGGCCAGCGCGGCGAAGGCACGCACTACGGTTTTCATGGTTCCTCTCCTTATTTTCTAGTGACGCGTTTTGCTGCCCGCAATTCGGGTGCGGGCATGGAATCCTTCCAGAGCCAGTAGCGGACCTCGCCCTCGCATCTGAAATTCACCACCTCGTGGTTCTGCTCGGCGTCGACGGCGTGGATGACCACTCCGGCCAGGAAGCCGGTGTCGAGTTCAGCCAGTTCCTCGACCGCCAGCGCGACCGCATCCGACAGGGATCGGCCAAGCTTCATGGCCAGCACGACGGTCCGTGCGGTGGCGCAGCGCATCGTCATCTCGCCGGTATGGGTGCACGCCGCCGCGCCATAGCGGCTGTCGGCGTAAAAGCCTGCGCCGGGAATGGGAGAATCGCCGAGCCGGCCCGGATATTTCCACGCCCAGCCCGAGGTCGAACTCGCGGCATGGACGCCGCGCCGCGCATCCGCCGACAGGAAGACGGTGGTGTCGCGGACCCGCTCGGGATCGGTGATAGTACGGCTGAGCGGCGCCAGATCGATATCGGGGAATTTCGCCAGCTGTTGCGGTGTGAGTTCCTGTTGCAGCCGCTCCCACCAGACGCGCTTGCTGTCCTCGAACAAGACTTCGTCTTCGGCAAAACCGATTTCGCTGGCAAAGCGCCGCGCCCCTTCGCCGGTCAGCATCACATGCGGCAGGCGCTTCATCACCTGCTGGGCCAGGGCAGCGACCGCCAAGGTCCTTGGCACAGCGCCGACTGAACCGACCTCTCTTGTATTGCCATCCATGACGCCGGCGTCGAACTCCATCTCGCCCAGCATGTTCGGCCAGCCGCCATAGCCGACGCTGCGAACCTTGACCTCTTTCTCCACCATGCCGATGCCGGCAACCATCGCGTCCAGGCTGACGGCGCCATCGCGCAGCATTTGCACCGAGGTCTCGAATCCCGGCCATGCTTCGTTGTTGGCTAACAGCAGCATTCCTAGTCCTTGCGCATCCTGGAGAGAAACTGCGCAACCCGCGGCTGCGCCCGGCCGCCGTCCGCGGCGAAGAAACGATCCGTCGGCAGATCGACCACCAGCCTGCCCTTGTCGAGGAAGACGATGCGGTTGGAAATCTCGCGCGCGAATTCGATCTCGTGGGTGACGAACAGCATGGTCGTGCCTTGCGCGGCGAGATTAGCCAGGATGGCCAGCACCTCGGCCGTCATTTCCGGGTCGAGCGCACTGGTCACTTCATCGAGCAGCAGATAGCGCGGCTGCATGGCGAGCGCCCGGCAGATGCCGACACGCTGGCGCTGCCCGCCCGACAACTGCGCCGGGTAGGCGTTGGCCCGATCGGCAAGGCCGACGGACTCGAGCAGCTTGCGCGCCAGCGCCTCGGCCTCAGGGCGCGGCATCTTCAGCACCTCGATCGGGGCGAGCGTAATGTTCTGAAGCGCGCTCATATGCGGATAGAGGTTGAACAGCTGGAAAACGGTGCCTGAGCGCTTGCGCGCCTCGGCCAGCTCCTTCGGCTTGCTGACATCGAAATCGTCGACCGTGATGCGGCCCGACTTCAGCTTTTCGAGGCCGTTGATGCAACGGATCAATGTCGACTTGCCGGACCCTGACGACCCGAGGATCGAGACCACTTCGCCGGGCGCGATCGTCAGGTCGACGCCGTCCAGCACAGTGACCTCGCCGAACGCTTTGTGCACGTTTTCGATCTTGAGCATGTTAAAGCCCCCGCCAGGCGCTGTGCGCCCGCAGGCGGTTTTCAAGACGCTCGCCAAGCAGGGCGACCAGCTTTGCCGCGCCATAGTAGAGCAGTCCGACGACGGTCCAGACCACGAACGGCTTCAAGGTCCGCATGTTGAGGATGTGGCCGATCTTGGTCAGGTCGACGACGCCGATGACAGAAATCAGCGACGTCACCTGAAGCTGGTTGACCAGCAGCGCGACGAGCGGGCCGACCGCGAAGGCGGCAGCCTGGGGCGAAACGATATGGCGCAGGACCTGCCACCGGGTCAGGCCGAAGACACGCGCGGCCTCGACCTGCTCGCGTTCGATCGACTCGACCGCCGAGACCGCGATGACATAGACGAATGCCGCGGTGTTCGCCGACAGAGTGATGGTCGCTGCGGTGACCGGCGTCACCCTTATATGCAGCAGCGCCGGCAGGCCGAAGAACACCAGGAACAGCTGCACCAGCACCGGCGAGTTCTTCAACAGCTCCGACAGGAAGGTGACGATCTGGGCCAGAACCGGCACACGGTAGAACCGCACCAGCGCCCAGCTCAGGCCAATCAGCAGTCCGATCAGCGACGTGATGAGAAACAGCGCGACGTTGGTGCCGAGACCTTGCGCCAGCAGGATCAGGTCGTAGGAGGTGAAGTCGCTGAACCGCATCAGTCGACCGCCTCCATCATGTCCCGATTGAGATGGCGGTGGAGCAGGGTGACGCCCAGCGAGACCAGATAGGTCAGGGCCGCATAGGCACAGAGCAGCACCATATAGACCTCGAAGGGCCGATAGGTCTGCGAGACCACGATCTGGGCTGAGCCGGTGAGCTCGTTGAGCGTGATGGTCGAGAGGATCGAGGACGTAAGGATCATGTTGATGAGCACGGATCCGAGCGGTCGCACGGAGGTGCGCAGCGCAATCGGCAGCACGATGCGGGTGAAGATCTTGCGCCTGGACAGGCCGCTCACTTCAGCGGCGTCGATGATGCCCTGGTCGATGGCGAGGATGCCGGCGCGAATGATGTCGGAGGCATAGGCGCCGCCGGCAATCGAAAGCGCCACGACGCCGGTGGTGAAGGCATCGATGTAAATGCCGAGCTCGGGCAGGCCGTAATAGAAGAAGAACAGCTGGACGATGAACGGCACATTGCGGAAGAGATCGACATAGACGAAGGCGATCCGTCGAAGCAGTGCCGAGGCGGAGGTGCGTGCGATCGCCACCAACGCGCCCATGAAGACGCTTCCTACCAGCGACAGCGCGCAAGCCGCGGCCGTGAGTTCGGCGCCGCGCGCCAGAAAACCCAGATGCGGGAGCAGAGTGGACAGATCGAAATGCACCGGCGGTCCCCAGTGAAACCGGTTTCACTCTTTTGGCTTTCGCCTCGTCTGTCAAGATGCAGGGTCTGGTTGCCGGCCTGTGGATTGCATTCGTTGCGATGATTCCGGTTCGCCTCATGCGCGCTATGTCTCAAGCGCCGACAATTCGCCGCCGGCTTTCAACTCGACGACGCCGCCTATGCCAGCCGCGCGTCGCTGCGATGGCGGCTGGGGCGGCGCCCTCGGTTTTGCCGATCCCGGCGCCGGTGTCGGATTCGGCTACGTCACCAACCGCATGCTGGGTTTCGACGACTCCACGCCGCAAGGTGTTGATGATGCCGTTTACGACGAGCTCTGACGTAGGGGCGTTATGTGCGGATATTCGGGTTCCACATGGCGTCCGGCACGATCACCAGCTTGCCGACGAAGTCCTTGGCAATAAAGTCTGCCTGCGCCTTGTGAAAATCGGAGAGCCTGTAGACGCCGCCGACCAGCGGCCGGATTTTCTTCGCTTCGATGTATCCAATGATGCGGCGGAAGTCGGCGCGCGTGCCCTGGCTCGATCCGTGCAGTTGCAGCTGCTTGAGATACATGGTCCTGAGATCGAGCTGCACGACCGGGCCGGCGATGGCGCCGGCGGTGGTGTACCGGCCTTCAGGTCGCAGGATGCGCAGCAGGTCGTTGAAGATCGCGCCGCCGACGAGATCGGCGACCACATCGATCGGCTGGTCGCCAGTGGCTTCATTCACGGCGGCGGGAAGATCGGCAACCCCACGGGTAATGACCGCTTCGGCGCCGATGTCGCGCACCGCCTGCTCCTTGCCCTTGCCGACGACCGCATAGGGAATGGCGCCGCGCGCCCGCGCCAGCTGCACGATGCCGGAACCGACGCCGCCCGAGGCGCCGGTGACCAGCACGCGTTCGCCGGCTTTCAGCCCGGCGCGCTCCAGCATCTGTTCGCCGGTGAGGTAGGCGCAGCAGAAGGTGGCGAGTTCGACGTCGCTCATGTCAGTATCGACGAAATGCGCATTCTCGCCCGGCACCGTCTGGTACTCGGCGTACCCGCCGTCGCGACCGTGGCCCATATAGTCAATGTCGGCGAGGGAATCGTCGTCGCGGTTGTAGATCGAAAAATCGACCATTACCCGTTCGCCGATACGGCCCGGGGAAACGCCTTCGCCGACGGCAGCGATGGTGCCGACCGTGTCGGTGCCCTGGATGCGCGGGAAGGTAAGCGTGTTGCCTTGCCGCCGCCACGTCGACACGGCGGCAGCGTCCTCCTCCGTGCCATAGGCGCCCTGGCGTACCCAGACATCGGTGTTGTTCATACCGCAAGCGCTGACCTTAACCAGCACCTCGCCGGCGGCAGGCACAGGCACTTTCACATCGCTGCGATAGACGAGCTTTTCCGGTCCGCCATGCCCGGTGAGCAGCACGGCGGCCATGGTGGCGGGGAGGGTCTTGGTCATGGCATTCATGGGTCGATCTCAGAGATTGGAAAACACGCTGTTGACGGCATCGGCGGTTTTCGAAACGACGATGTCGGCTTCCTCACGCGTCAGGCAGAGCGGCGGCGCGAAGCCTAGTATGTCGCCCTGCGGCATGGCGCGGCCGATGACGCCGCTGGCGGCAAGTGCTGTCGCCACTTGCGGCCCGATCTTGAGCGAGGCGTCGAAGAACACCCGGTCGTCCTTGTCGGCGACAAATTCGACCGCCGCCAGCATGCCATCGCCGCGCACGTCGCCGACGTGTCTGTGCCCGCCGACAGCCTTGGTCAGTTCGGCGCGGAAATAAGCGCCGGTCTCACCGGCGTTCGTCACCAGGTCCAGTTCGTCGATCAGTTCGAGATTGGCGACACCTGCGGCGACGCAGATCGGATGCGCGGCATAGGTCCAGCCATGGCCGAGCGAACCGAGCTTGTCGGAGCCCTGCACCAGCACCTGCCACATCTTGTCGGCAACGATGACGCCCGACAGCGGCGCGTAGGCCGAGGTCAGCCCCTTGGCGATGGTGATGAGGTCTGGCTTGATGCCGTAATGGTCGGAGCCGAACATGGTGCCCAGACGGCCGAAGCCCGTCACCACCTCGTCGGCGACCAGCAGCACGTCATACTTCTTCAGCACCGCCTGGATCTTCTCCCAGTAGCCGGCCGGCGGCGGCACGATGCCGCCAGTACCGAGGATCGGCTCGCCGATGAAGGCGGCGACGGTTTCGGGACCTTCGGCCAGGATCATCTCTTCCAGTCTGTCGGCGCAATGCTGCGAGAACTGCTCCTCGCTCATCGAGCGGTCGGCGCGGCGGAAATAGTAGGGCGCTTCGGTGTGCAGGACCGGCGCGCGCGGCAGGTCGAAGGCGTTATGGAACAGGTCGAGCCCGGTCAGTGATCCCGTCATCACGCCCGAACCGTGATAGCCGCGCCAGCGCGAGATGATCTTCTTCTTCTCCGGCCGCCCAAGCACGTTGTTGTAGTACCAGATCAGCTTGATGTTGGTCTCGTTGGCATCCGAACCCGAGAGGCCGAAATAGACCCTCGACATGCCCTTCGGCGCGCGGTCGATGATCATCTTGGCCAGCGTGATCGAGGCCTCGGTCCCGTGGCCGACATAGGCGTGGTAGTAGGCGAGGTTCTTCGCCTGGGTGGCGATCGCGTCGGCGATCTTCTGGCGGCCATAGCCGACATTGACGCAATAGAGACCGGCAAAGGCATCGATGCTCTTCCTGCCATTGTTGTCCCAGACGGTGACGCCTTCGCCGCCGGCCATGATGCGGGTCGGCGATTCACCCCGCGCATGCGTGCCCATATGGGTCGAAGGATGGAAGAAGTGGTCGCGATCCCAGGCATTGAGTTCGTTGGATTGGTCGAGCATTTTTTGACTCCTTGAGAGATGGCCGGACGGACTTATGCGACGTCCAGGCAGAGGTACTTCAGATCGGCGAAAGCTTCGAGCCCATGGCGCGAGCCTTCGCGGCCGATGCCGGATTGCTTGACGCCGCCGAAGGGGATCGGCGCTCCGGTGATCTTGACGCGGTTGATGGCGACCATGCCGTAGTCGAGCGCGCGGCCCATACGTTGCTGGCGGGCGCCATTCTCGGTAACGACATAGGCGACGAGGCCATATTCTGTGGCGTTGGCACGGGCGATCACCTCGTCCTCACTGTCGAACGGCGTGACTGCGGCGACCGGCCCAAAGGTTTCCTCGCGCATGATCAGCGCTTCGTCGCTGACATCGGCCAGCAACGTCGGCTGGTAGAACAGCGGCCCGGCCTGATGCCGCTTGCCGCCGGTGAGGCAGCGCGCGCCATGGGCGACGGCATCGGCGACCTGTTCCTCGACCTTGGTCACGGCGCGCTCATGCATCAGCGGTCCGATATCGATCTTTTCGACAAGCCCATTGCCGGTCCGCAGCGCCTCGATGCGCTCGGCAAAGGCGGCGCAGAAGCGATCGTAGATCGGGCGCTGGACATAGATGCGGTTGGCGGCAAGGCAGTCCTGGCCTGACGTTGCAAACTTGGCATCGATGGCAATGCTCACTGCGTTGTCGACATCGGCGTCGGCAAAGACGATCAGCGGCGCATGGCCGCCAAGCTCCATCACCAGCCGCTTCATCGTCGGAGCACACTGTGCGGCGATCAACCGGCCGATCTCCGTCGAGCCGGTAAAACTCATGGCGCGGACGCGCGGGTCTTCGCACATGCGCCCGACGATCGTCGCTGCCTTGCCGGTGATGACGTTGAAGACACCGGCGGGCAGGCCGGCGCGCTCGCCGAGTTCAGCCAGCGCCAGCGCCGACAGCGGCGTCTCCGAGGATGGGTGTGCGACGATGGTGCAGCCGGCGGCGAGTGCGGCGGCCGCCTTGCGGGTCAGCATCGCCGCCGGAAAATTCCAGGGCGTGACGACGCCGACAACGCCGAGCGGCTCGCGCCTCACCATCATCTCGGCATTCGGCAGATGGCTGGTGACGCTCTCGGCGTTAGGGCGCTTTGCCTCTTCGGCATACCATTCGACGAAGGAGGCGGCGTAGTCGATTTCGCCGAGCGATTCCTGCAGCGGCTTGCCCTGTTCCAGTGTCATCAGCAGGGCCAGATCATCCTTGGCTGCAATGATCAGCTCGAACCATTTTCGCAGAATTTTGGACCGCTCCTGCGGCAGCAACGAACGCCAAGCCGGAAAGGCACGTGCGGCGGCGTCGATTGCTTTGGTCGTCTGCCCGGCATCGAGCGCCGCGACAAATGCGACAGTGGTGCCGGTCGCCGGATCGGTAACCTCGAAACTCTTCGCCGCTCCGCTTGCCGTCCAGTGACCGTCGACATAGGCGAGCTCGCGCAGCAGCCGGCGGTCGGCGAGGCGGTCGAGCGCTTCGTGGCGATGCGAGCGGGCGAAATTCGCGGACATGGTCGAGGCCTCCCGGTTCGGACTGATGCGGGAAGACTATCGGCCAGAAGCAGACAGAGAGGCTGTTTGCATGGCTTGAAGGAGAGAGAGTCTCTCTATTGTGCCGTCCCGACAGACATTCTCTCCGGGCTTATGCCGACGCCGGCAGCAGGTCGGCTATCGGCAGCACGATTTCGTCCTTCACCGTCTTGGTGACGATGTAGGTGAAGTAGCGGTCGATGCCGATCTCGCGCTCCAGCAGGTCGTCGACCAGCCGCTGATAGGCGTCGATGTCGCGCGTCATCACCTTCAAGACATAGTCGACGCCGCCGCCCACCGACCAGCAGGCGACGATTTCGGGCATGTCGCGGATGACGCGTTCGAAGCGGTCGAAATCGGCCTGGCGATGGCTGGCCAGCGTCACCTCCATCAACACGGTGGCGACCGGCGCCACCACGCGCATGGCGATCCTGGCGTGGTAGCCCGAGACGATGCCTGCCTTCTCCAGCTTGCGCAGCCGCATCCAGCACGGCGTCGGCGACAGCCCGACCTGTTCGGCCAGCGCCAGCTTGGTGATGCGCCCGTCGCGCTGGATGGCGTCGAGTATCCTGAGGTCGACCGCGTCGAGTTTCGATGTCATCGGCGTCCGCTTTTTGTCGGCATCACCATGACGGCGCATTATTTCGATTGTCAATTGCACTGATTTCGATCTCTATTAAGTCATGACATCATGGCAACCCGACCCTGCGCTCATCCGCCGGCCAGCCTATCAAACGCTGGCCGACCAGTTCGCCCGCGCCATTCATGACGGGCGGCTGGCCAACGGCGCGCGGCTTCCAACGCATCGAAGGCTGGCAGACGATTTAAAACTGTCGGTGCAGACGGTCAGCCGCGCCTACGAAGAACTGATCCGGCGCGGCCTGATTTCGGGCGAGATCGGCCGTGGCAGCTTTGTCCAGACGCAGCGCCGCGACCCGGAGCCGCCCTATCTGCCGGAGCGCCTCGGCGAGGTCATCGATCTGTCAATCCTGAAGCCGGTCTGCGAGCCGATGCATTTGGAGCGGCTGAAGCAGGCGCTGGGCTGGCTGGCCGAAAACCTGCCATCCAGTTCGGCGTTGTCGTTCCGGCCCAACATGGTGTTCCCGCGTCACCGCGCGGTGGCTGTCGAATGGCTGAAACTGTGTGGGCTCGACACCTCCGCACAGAATATCAGCCTGACCAATGGCGCGACCGCCGGGATGACCGTGGCGCTGATGAGCGTTGCGCCGCCGGGATCGACTGTCGCCACCGAGGCCATCGGCCACCACACGCTGGTGCCGCTGGCGCGCTATCTCGGCTTCAACCTGGAAGGCCTGCCGATCGACGGCAATGGCCTGATCCCGGAGGCGTTGGACGAGGTCTGCCGGCTCACCGACATTCGCGCGGTATTCGTGCAACCGTCGGTGATCAACCCGACGGCGACGCTGATGGACGCTCGGCGGCGCGAAGAGATCGCCGCGGTCGCGCGCAAGCACGACATCGCCATCATCGAGAACGATGTGCTGGGTCCGCTGATCGAGGACCGGCCGCCGCCGGTCGCCGCCTTTGCGCCGGAGCGCACGCTCTACGTCACTTCCTTCACCAAGATCACCGTACCTGGCCTGCGCATCGGCTATCTCGCGGCGCCCGACCGCTATGTCGCCGCCGTTGCCAACCGGCATCTGGTGTCGAACTGGATGGCGACGCCGCTGGTGGCCGAGATCGCCACCAAATGGGTGACCGACGGCACGGCGATGGAACTCGTTCGCTGGCAGCGCGCGGCATTGCGCCGCCGCCAGGACATCGCAGCCGAGGTGCTGGGCGGGGTTGGTTATCGCGCCAGGCGCGACGGGCTGCATGTCTGGTTGCAACTGCCCGCGGACCGTGCCGAGGAAAGCTTCGTCGCCCAGGCCCGCCTGCAAGGCGTGGCGATCGCGCCCGGCACCTCCTTCCGCATCTCGGATGCGCCCTGGCATCCGGCGGTGCGCATCTCGCTCGGCTCGACCACCGAGGGGGAACTGCGCGCCGGCCTCGGCGTTGTCACCAAGTTGCTGCTTGGCGATCCGGAGCATCTGCTGCTCGCAATCTAAGCGGGAATTGCTCTGGAATCATGCAGTGCCGGAAATATTGTCATGATTTTATTTTCCCAATTGACATGATTTGGCGCGTTCCGCATCGTTAAGGGCACAGGCTTCTCCAGCAGGGGAAATTCATTTGTCCTCACCCATCATCAAGGTCGACGCCATTTCGAAGAGCTTCGGCTCGTTCAAGGTACTGGACGGCCTGTCGATGCAGGTCATGCCCGGCGAGAAGCTGGCGCTGATCGGCCCGTCCGGCTCGGGCAAGACGACGATCCTGCGAATCCTGATGACGCTGGAGAAGATCGACGGCGGCCATATCCAGATCGATGGCGAGCAGCTCTATCACATGGAGCGCAACGGCCAGCTGCTGCCCGCCGACGAGCGGCACCTGACCAAGATGCGGCAGAAGATCGGCATGGTCTTCCAGCTGTTCAATCTGTTTCCGCACAAATGCGTCATGGATAACGTCACGCTGGCGCCGATGCTGACCAAGGGCACGCCTCGCGCCGCCGCTGAAAAGCGGGCCATGGAACTGCTCGACATGGTCGGCATGGCCGACAAGGCGAAGTCGATGCCGGCGCAGCTGTCCGGCGGCCAGAAGCAGCGCGTGGCGATTGCCCGTGCGCTGGCATTGTCGCCGAAGATCATGCTGTTCGACGAGGTGACGTCGGCCCTCGATCCGGAGCTGGTCGA
Organism: Mesorhizobium sp. C277A; assembly: GCF_040324395.1. NCBI lineage: Bacteria > Pseudomonadati > Pseudomonadota > Alphaproteobacteria > Hyphomicrobiales > Phyllobacteriaceae > Mesorhizobium > Mesorhizobium sp. C277A. Next base: position 291,588 of record NZ_JAMYVW010000002.1, read on the forward strand.
GGAGGTGATGAATGTCATGCGCAAGCTCGCCGCAGAGACCGACATGACCATGCTGCTGGTCACCCACGAGATGGGCTTTGCCCACGACTTCGCCGACCGCGTGCTGTTCTTCGACCGCGGCAAGATCGTCGAAGAGGGCAAACCAGACGAGATTTTCCGCCATCCAAAGCAGGAGCGCACGCAAGGCTTCCTGAAGAAGATCATCGCAGCCGGACATCGTGTCTGACCGCTTTGCGGGGCGGAAGACCGCCCCAGACAAAACCAAGAAGACAACAAGGAGTTGGGAACAATGAAGAAACTTGGCATTCTGGCCGGCGTCGCCGGTCTCGCACTGACGGCGGTGCTCGCCGCGTCGAGCACCGGTTCGGCCGATGACAGCAAGCTCGAGCAATTGAAGGCGCAGGGCTTTGCCCGCGTCGCGATCGCCAACGAGCCGCCCTATACGGCGGTCGCCGCCGACGGCAAAGTTTCGGGTGCGGCGCCCGACGTGGCGCGCGAGGTCTTCAAGCGTCTCGGTGTTGCCGACATCGTCGCTTCGATCTCCGAATATGGCGCGATGATCCCCGGCCTGCAGGCCGGCCGCTTCGACGTCGTCACCGCCGGCCTGTTCATGAAGCCGGAGCGTTGCGCGGCGGTCGTCTATTCCGAGCCGGTGCTGTGCGACGCCGAGGCGATGCTGGTGAAGAAGGGCAATCCGAAGGGCTTCAAGAGCTACGAGGACGTCGCCAAGGACACGTCAGCCACCATCGGCGCGCCCGGTGGCGGCACCGAGGAGAAGCTGGCGCTCAACGCCGGCGTGCCGCGCGAGCGCGTCATCGTCGTGCCGGACGGCCAGAGCGGCCTGAAGATGCTGCAGGACGGCCGCATCGACGCCTATTCGCTGCCCGTCCTGTCGATCAACGACCTCGTCAAGAAAGCCAACGATCCGAACCTCGAAGTCATCGCCCCGGTGGTCGGCGCGCCGGTCTATTGCGACGGCGCCGCCTTCAAGAAAGGCGATGAGGCCCTGCGCGACGCCTTCGATGTCGAGCTCGCCAAGCTGAAGAAATCCGGCGAGTTCGCCAAGATCATCGAGCCCTACGGCTTCTCGGCCGCAGCCGCGATGTCGACCACGCGGGACAAGCTCTGCGCGGCGAAATAGCGCCGTTTTGCCTTCTCCCTGTTCACGGGGAGAAGGTGGCCCGAAGGGCCGGATGAGGGGCGGCGCCAGGTTCTGAGAATTTAGCGCTGCCCCTCATCTGCCTGCCCGTCCTCCGCAGCAGCTGCGCTGCAGCTTCGGAGGGTGGACTGGCATCTTCTCTCCGTGAACGGGGAGAAGGAAGCTAACCGCCAACGTTGGAACCCGAATGACCCAGTGGTCCGGCTACCTCGGCCTGATATTGCAGGGAGCGCTTGTCACCATCGAGCTGACGCTGATGGGGTCGGTGCTCGCCCTGATCATGGCCTTCCTCGCCGGCATGGGCCGCGTGTCGCGCTTCTTTGCTCTGCGCTGGCTGGCAACCGTCTATATAGAATTCTTCCGCGGCACCTCGATCTTCGTGCAGCTGTTCTTTGCCTATTTCGTGTTGCCGTTGATCGGCCTCGAACTGACCCCGCTGCAGGCGGGTGTGCTGGCGCTGGGCCTCAATGTCGGCGCCTATGCGGCCGAGGTGGTACGCGGCGCCATCCAGTCGGTCGGCCGCGAACAATATGAGGCCTGCATCGCGCTCAACCTCGGCCGCTGGCAAGGCATGCGCCATGTCATCCTGCCGCAGGCGCTGCTGATCATGCTGCCGACCTTCGGCAACAATGCCATCGAACTGCTCAAGGCGACCTCCGTGGTGTCGCTGATCTCGCTCGCCGATCTCACCTTTCAGGCGCAGGTCGTGCGCTCGCAGACCGGTAACACGCTGGCGCCGTTCACCACCATCCTGATCATCTATTTCGCCCTGGCGCTGATCATCTCCTGGGGCGTGCGTTCATTGGAACGCCGCATGGCGCGCGGCCTCGACGGGGTGCGCGTCTGATGGATTGGGACTGGAACTTCGTCTGGGAGATCCTGCCGACGCTGATCCAGGGCGTGAAGATCACCATCCTGGCAACGCTGCTCGGCTCCGTGCTGGCCGCTGTCGTGGGTCTGGGCATCGCGCTAGCACGACGCTCGCCCAACAAGGCGCTGTCGCGCACCGTTGGTTGGGCGGCCGAATTCATCCGCGGCACGCCGCTTCTGGTGCAGCTCTATTTCATCTTCTACGTGCTGCCGGATTTCGGCATCCTGTTGCCGCCGCTGGTCGCCGGCGTTATCGGGCTCGGCCTGCACTACGGCACCTACACGGCGGAAGTCTATCGCGCCGGCATCGACAACGTGCCGCGCGGCCAGTGGGAGGCGGCCAAGGCCTGCAATCTGAGCGCCACGCAGACCTGGACCAACATCATCATTCCGCAAGCGATCCCACCGATGATCCCGGCGCTGGCCAATTATTTCATCGCGATGTTCAAGGAGACACCGCTGCTATCGGCAATCACCGTGCTGGAGCTGATGAACCAGGCAAAGAGCGTCGCCAACACCTACTATCGCTACATTGAGCCGATCACGCTGGTCGGCGCTTTCTTCCTCGTCATCAGCCTCTTCTCGGTCGTGCTGCTGCGCTGGCTGGAACATCGCTACGGCAAGATCGAAAGGTAATTCTCAAGATGAAACCGCTGCCCGAAATCAGGCTGATGCCGACAAGGCCGGCGCTCGATGCGCGCCCGCTGGAAAAGCGCGTCGGCCTGATCATCCTTGCCACCGACCACACCAGCGAACCGGATTTCCGCCGCATGGTGGCGAGCGAGCGCATCGGCGTCTATGTCGCGCGCATTCCCTACAAGAATCCGACGACGCCGGAAAACCTTCGCAAGATGCAGCCGGAGCTGGCGGCGGGCGCCGCGCTGATCCTGCCAGACGAGCCGCTCGACGCGATCTGCTACTCCTGCACCTCGGCCTCGGTGGTGATTGGCGACGCCGAGATCGAGGCGGCGATCCAGTCTGCCAAGCCGGGTGTTCCTGTGGTCACGCCGCCCATGGCAGGCGTGCGCGGGCTGAAGGCGCTGGGTGCCAAGAAGATCAGCATCCTCACCCCTTACACCGTAGAAACCTCCAGACCGATGGCGACGTATTTCGCCGAGCGCGGCTTTGAGATCGTCAGCTTCACCTGCCTCGGCTTCGAGGACGATCGCGAGATGGCGCGCATTGCGCCGGCAGCGATCGCCGACCTGGCTCGTGAGGCGACGAATGCGCAGGCCGATGCACTGTTCGTGTCCTGCACCGCATTGCGCGGAGCGCTCGCGGTTCCCGGGATGGAACAGGCGATCGACCGCCCGGTCGTCACCAGCAATCAGGCCAGCGCCTGGAATTGTTTGCGGTTGTGTGGCGACGGGACGTCGCATCCCGAATTTGGCCGTCTGATGACGCTGCCTTTGCCGCGCGATTGACGATCATGACGACAGTCACCCTTAACGATATTCGTGCCGCCCGGGAGCGAATTGCCGGCAAAATCGAACGCACGCCGACAGGGTTATCTCACAGCCTTTCCGAACGACTGGGCATCCCCGTCCACCTCAAGCTTGAACACCGCCAGACCACCGGCAGCTTCAAGCTGCGCGGCGCCTCGAATGCCATTGCTTCGCTGAGCGCCGAGGAGAAGGCGCGCGGCGTGGTCGCGGCGTCGACCGGCAATCATGGCCGTGCGTTGGCCCATGCCGCGAAGCTGGAAGGCATGCGCGCGGTGATCTGCATGTCGCGACTGGTGCCGGGCAACAAGCTCGACGAAATCCGTCGGCTTGGCGCGGATGTCCGCATCATCGGCAACAGTCAGGACGAGGCGCAGCAGGAGGTCGAACGGCTGGTGGCGCAGGAGGGACTGGTGATGCTGCCGCCCTTCGACCACCCGGCCATCATCGCCGGGCAAGGCACGCTCGGACTGAAGATGATCGAGCAGGTCCCGGACGCCGCTCTCGTCCTGGTGCAACTCTCAGGTGGTGGACTCGCCTCGGGCATCGCCGCCGCCGTCAAGGGCGTCAGCCCCGGGACAAAAATCATCGGCGTTTCGATGGCGCGTGGTGCTGCGATGAAGGCGAGCCTAGATGCCGGTCGCCCGGTCGAGGTGGAAGAACTGCCGACGCTGGCGGATTCGCTCGGCGGCGGCATCGGTCTCGACAACCGGCTGACCTTCGCCATGTGCCGCGATCTGCTCGACGACGTCATCCTGCTCAGCGAGGACGAGATCGCCGCCGGCATCCGCCATGCCTATGAACAGGAGCGCGAGATCGTCGAAGGCGCCGGCGCGGTCGGCATCGCCGCGCTGCTTGCCGGGAAGGTCAAGGCGACCGGGCCGGTGGTCGTTCTTCTCTCGGGCCGCAATATCGACATGAACACGCATCGCAAGATCGTCTGCGGTGACGCAATCGCGGAGCGCGCGGCATGAAAACTCTCCCACGCCGAATTCCCGCCCACCCCCCTCTGTCCTGCCGGACATCTCCCCCGCAAGGGGGGAGATCGGCAGCTTCGATGCGGTCGCTGTTCTTGCTGCGCTGGAGATTGGCGAAGGCAGGAGTGCAGTCCAATCTCCCCCCTTGCGGGGGAGATGGCCGGCAGGCCAGAGGGGGGTGTGACGGAACACTATCCTTCGTGGTGCGCGCTAGCACGGAGCGCGACACATGAGTCCGATGACCATCCTCACCGAGAAGGAACTGCGCACAATCGTGCCGCTCGATCTCGACGCGGTCGCCTGCGTCGAAAACGCTTTCCGCGCGCTCGCCACATTGCCGGTGGCGATGCCGCCGATCCTGCGGTTGGACATTCACGAGCAGCGCGGCGAGGTCGATGTGAAGTCGGCCTATGTGCCTGGAATAGACGGTTTCGCCGTTAAGATAAGCTCCGGCTTCTTCGACAATCCGAAGCTCGGTCTGCCCAGCGGGGGCGGCATGATGGTGTTGCTCTCGGCAAGAACCGGTGTGGTCGACGCGCTGCTGCTGGACAATGGCTATCTCACAGATGTCCGCACCGCTGCTGCCGGCGCCGTCGCGGCGAAGCATCTGTCGCGGCCGGATTCGTCCGTCGCCGCAATCTTCGGCGCCGGCGTGCAAGCCGGGCTGCAACTCGAAGCGCTCATGTTGGTGCGGACGATCGCCGAGGCACGTATCTGGGCGCGCGATGCGGTCAAGGCGGAGACGGCCGCAGGCGCGCTGCGCGAAAAGCTCGGCATTCTCGTGCGCGCCGAGCCGGATGCAGCCAAAGCAACCATCGGCGCCGACATCATCGTCACCACCACGCCGTCGACCGAGCCGCTGATCAAGGCCGGCTTTGTCGTTGCCGGGCAGCACATCACCGCTATGGGCTCGGATGCCGAACACAAGAACGAGATCGCGCCGGCGATCCTGCGCATGGCCGATCTCTATGTCGCCGACAGCGCCAAGCAGACACGGCGTCTGGGAGAACTGCATCACGCCATCGCATCGGGCGTGATGGGAGCCGATGCCGCGGTCACCGAACTCGGCCAGATCATCGCCGGCGAACGGCACGGAAGGCGCTCACCCAGCGACATCACCATCGCCGACCTCACCGGCACCGGCGTGCAGGATACGGCGATCGCCACGCTCGCTCGCAACCGGGCGCGGGCGGCCAATGCCGGAACCATTTTTGAAAGCTGATGCTGGCCAAAGCGTGATCCGGAAGTGGAACCCGGTTTTTCCCAGAGATCACGTTCAAACAAGAACGACGAGCCTGTTTCCAACAAAGTTGAAACAGGCTCCAGGCCCAACAAACGAGGACCAAGAACAATGCAGCCGAACCTAAAATTCTCGCGTGGCGAATTTGCGGATCGCCTCGCCAAGACGAGAAAAGCCATGGAGGGGAAAGGCGTCGATCTGCTTGTTATCAGCGACCCATCCAACATGGCCTGGCTGACCGGCTATGATGGCTGGTCGTTCTATGTGCATCAGGCGGTGATCGTGCCACCATCGGGCGAGCCGGTCTGGTACGGTCGCGGCCAGGATGCCAATGGCGCCAAGCGCACCGCCTATCTCGCGCATGACAACATCGTCGGCTATGCCGACCACTACGTGCAGTCGACCGAGCGCCACCCGATGGATTTTTTGGCCAGAGTGCTCAGTGATCGCGGCTGGGGCAAGCTGACCATCGGCGTCGAGATGGACAATTACTGGTTCTCGGCTGCCGCCTTCGCCGCGTTGCAGAAGCACCTGCCCAACGCCCGCTTCGTCGACGCGACAGCGCTGGTCAACTGGCAGCGCGCCGTGAAGAGTTCAACCGAGATCGACTATATGCGCAAGGCGGCTCGGATCGTCGAAGCCATGCACCAGCGCATCGTCGACAAGATCGAAGTAGGCATGCGCAAATGCGATCTGGTCGCCGAGATCTACGATGCCGGCACGCGCGGTGTCGATGGCATCGGCGGCGACTATCCGGCGATCGTGCCGCTGCTGCCGTCGGGCGCCGACGCCTCGGCGCCGCATCTCACCTGGGACGACCAGCCGATGAAGTCGGGCGAGGGCACCTTCTTCGAGATCGCCGGCTGCTACAACCGCTACCATTGCCCGCTGTCGCGCACCGTCTTTCTCGGCAAGCCGACACAGGAATTCCTCGATGCCGAGAAGGCGACACTGGAAGGCATGGAGGCGGGGCTGGCGGCGGCAAAGCCCGGCAATGCCTGTGAGGACATCGCCAACGCCTTTTTCGCCGTGTTGAAGAAATATGGCATCGTCAAGGACAACCGCACCGGCTATTCCATCGGTCTCTCCTATCCGCCGGATTGGGGCGAACGCACCATGAGCCTGCGCCCCGGCGACCGCACCGAACTCAAGCCTGGCATGACCTTCCATTTCATGACCGGTCTCTGGCTGGAGACCATGGGACTGGAAATCACCGAATCCATCCTGATCACCGAAACCAGTGTAGAGTGCCTCGCCAATGTACCGCGCAAACTGGTGGTGAAGAATTGAGCCCGATGCCTAGCCTTCGCCCATCCCCGATCGCCCCGACCGTCGATTTCGACAAGGACGGCGTGCAACATGGTTTCCTGCGCCTGCCCTACAGCCGCAACGACTCGGCGTGGGGCTCGGTGATGATCCCGATCTGCGTCATCCGCAACGGCAAGGGGCCGACTGCCCTGCTCACCGGCGGCAATCATGGCGACGAGTATGAGGGGCCGCTGGCGCTCTACGATCTCGCCCGCACGCTCGATCCCAAACAGGTCAGCGGCACGGTGATCATCGTGCCGGCGATGAACTATCCGGCCTTTCGCGCCGGCACCCGGACATCGCCGATCGACAAGGGCAATATGAACCGCAGCTTTCCCGGCCGTCCCGACGGCACGGTGACGGAAAAGATCGCCGACTATTTCCAGCGCGAATTGCTGCCCCGCGCCGACCTCGTCTTCGACTTCCACTCCGGTGGCAAGACACTGGATTTCGTGCCCTTCTGTGCCGCCCACACGGTGCCCGACAAGGTGCTGGAGCAGAAAGCCTTCGATGCGGTCGCGGCGTTCTCTGCCCCGTTCTCGATGCGCATGATCGAGATCGACTCCGTCGGCATGTACGACACGGCGGCGGAGGAAATGGGCAAGGTCTTCGTCAGCACCGAGCTTGGCGGCGGCGGCACCTCGCGCGCACAGACTGTGCGGATCGCGCGGCGCGGCATCAGCAATGTGCTGCGCCATGCCGGCATTGTTGATGGTGCGGTCGAGAAGGGCAGAACTCAGTGGCTCGACATGCCGTCAGGCGATTGTTTCTCCTTCGCCGAGGAGGACGGCATGATCGAAACCATGGTCGATCTCGGCGAGCCTGTGAAAGAAGGCTCGGTGCTGGCGCGCATCCATTCCACCGGCCGCACCGGCATCGCTCCGCAGGAAATCCGGGCAAAAATGTCCGGCATTCTGGCGGCGCGGCATTTCCCCGGCCTGGTCAAAGCCGGTGACTGCGCCGCCGTCCTGGCCGTTGTGGTTTCATCGTGATTCGCAGAGTACGCCGCGCGAATATCAGTCGGTCTGGATCCAGACCGACTTGGTCTCCAGATACTCGTGCAGATGCTCGATGCCGCCCTCGCGGCCATAACCCGACATCTTCGTGCCGCCGAACGGCACCGCCGGGTCGATGGCATGGTACATGTTGACCCAGACCGAGCCGGCCTTGACGCGGCGCGCAAGCTTGTGCGCGGTGCCCAGATGTGTTGTGAAGATGCCGGCGGCCAGGCCATAGGGCGTCGCATTGGCACGCGCCACCGCTTCGTCGAGCGAGTCGAAGGGCATCGCCGAAATGACCGGGCCGAAAATCTCCTCGCGCGCGATGGTCATCTGGTCCGACACGGCGCCGAAGACCGTCGGCGCAATGAAGTTGCCGCCATCGTAGAGCTCGCCGGTCAGCCGCGAGCCGCCGGCGACCAGTTCGGCGCCTTCGTCGCTGCCGGCCCTGATATAGCCCTCCACCTTGGCTGCCTGCTTGGCATTGATGAGCGGTCCGATTTCCGTCTCTGCCTCGATGCCATGGCCGATCCGCAGTCTGCCGGCGAAATCGGCGAGCCGGCGGACGAACTCGTCATGGATTTCGCGCGCCACGAACAGCCGCGAGCCTGCAATGCAGATCTGGCCCGAATGCACGAACACCGCCATCGCCGCGATCGGAACAGCCTTGTCGATGTCGGCGTCGCGGCAGACGATGATCGGCGACTTGCCGCCGAGTTCCAGCGAAACGCGCTTGAGGTTGGCCACGGCTGCCCGCGCAATGGCCTGGCCGGTCAGCGTCGATCCGGTGAAAACGATCTTGTTGACGTCTGGATGTTCGGCGAGCCGCGCACCGGCTTCGGCCCCGGTGCCGGTGACGACGTTGACGACGCCGTCGGGCACGCCGGCTTCCTGCATCAGTTGCGCGATCAGCAGCGGCGTCAGCGACGCATCCTCGGACGGTTTCAGCACGATGGTGCAGCCCGTCGCCAGCGCCGGCGCGATCTTCCAGATCGAGGCGGCGGTCGGCGCGTTCCAGGGAATGATCGCACCAACGACGCCCACCGGCTCGCGCCGGGTGAAGGTGACGATCTCGCCGGGAATCGAATTGTCGATCGTCTCGCCATGCAGCGCCGTCGCCATGCCGGCATAGAAGCGCAGCATGCCGATGACGCGGCGCCGGTTAGCGAGCGTGCGCGTGATCGGCAGCCCCATATCCAGCGTGTCGGAAACGCTGAGCTCTTCCCAATGCGTCTCGAAGAGATCGGCGATCCTGAGCAGCACGCACTGCCGCTCGTAGGGCGAGAATTTGGACCATGGGCCTTCGAAGGCCGCGCGCGCGGCGGCCACCGCCGAGTCGATATCGGCAGCCCCGCCGCGCGGCACTGTCGCCAGCACCTCGCCTGTTGCCGGATTGAGTGCCTGCATGCCGTGGCCGGACTGCGCCGCGACCCACTTGCCGCCAATGAACATCGGTCGGAATTCGCCATGGTACAACGCCGTGGCCTTCGCCTTCGGGTCGAAGTTCAGCGTCATCTCTTCCTCCTCGCAATTCCGTGGCGACTATTACTCCCGCCGCCGACCTCAAACAAGGAAAGCTAAAGGGCGCTCAGATAATCAGGTTGTGCGCGTGACTTCCGATCACGCGAGCAACAAGAAACAGACAGCCGCTAGAGCATGATCCCGAAAAGTGGGAACCGGCTTTCGGAAAAGATCGTGCTTCGACAAACGGCATCTAGAAAAATCATCCGGCATCTAGAAAAATCATCGCGAGTTGTCGGAGCGCGTCGCTGAAAGCTCAACGAGGCAAGCCGATCATTGCCCACGGCGACCGCGATGCCGGCATTGCAGACGAGAGCGCAACAGGTAGTCGCCCGCCGCCACCCAGCGCTCACCCGCGGCCGGATCGATCGTTGGCCGTTCCAGCCGGCTTCACCGTGACAGAGGTTTCGCGCGCCGCTTCGCTGCAATCGCTGTCGGATGACTGCTCGCGGAAGCAAGATCGGTCAGCGGCCTCGCGACTTGCAAACATTGGCAGTTGAGCCGCAACCGACGGTGCCTGCATCGATCGAGCACGCCGGTCCGTCACTCCGGAAGTCCGGCCTTTCGGAAGCCATCGACGAAATGGTCGAGCGTGGCCGTGTCGCGGAACGGCTCCGTCTCGACCCAGTGGCGGGTGGTGAAATGTGGGTTCGCGACAAGGAACAGGTCGACCTCGGCGCGCGCCTCGTCGATCCGGCCGAGTTGCGCAAGGCTTGCCGCAAGGAAACGGCGCGAGCTTGTCCGATACGTCTCGTCCCGGCGCGTCGTCTCGACGGCGGCTTCATAGTCGCGCGCCGCATATTGCGCCTGGCCGAGCGTCAGATAGTACCAGCTTGCCGGAAACGGGTTCAGCCGGAACGCCTTGCTGATATAGTCGAGGCCCTCCTCGACGCGCCCGGCCAGGACCGCGATGTCGGACAATGTCGCCCAGGCATCGGCCTCGTTCGGGTCGAGCTCGAACGCCTTGGCAAATCCCACATCCGCTTCGTCGAATCTGCGCTCATAGGCAAGCAGGTTAGCAAGCACCCAGTGGCAGCCGGCATCGTTGGGATCGATCGCCACAGCCTTGCGCGCCAGTTCCAGGGCAAGGCCGCGGGCAGGCTCAATGGGCTCTCCCCAATGCACCCATCCCATCCAGTGGTTCATGGCAAGCCAGCGATAGGCTTCGGCATAGTCCGGATCGAGCGCAAGCGCGCGCGTCAGCAACAGATGCGCTTCGCGCGCCGTCTCCGGCGAGACGTCGATCAGGTTGCGGGCTCGCACGCACAGATCGTAGGCCTCGAGATTTCGGGGCCGGTTGCGCGGCAGCGGCGCGCGCAGCCGGCCAAGCAGCGCCTCGACGATCTTGGCCGTCACCTCGTCCTGAACGGCGAAGATATCTTCCAGGCCGCGATCGAAGCGGTCTGCCCACAAATGCTCGCCGCTCAGCGCGTCGACCAGCTGGGCGTTGATGCGCACGCGCCCGGCGGCGCGTCTGGCGCTGCCCTCCAAGAGATAGCGCACGCCAAGTTCTCTGGCGACCTCGCGCACATCCACCGCCTTGCCCTTGTAGGCAAAGGTCGAGTTGCGCGCGATGACGAACAGGCCGCCGATCCTCGACAGGTCGGTGATCAGGTCTTCGGTCAACCCGTCGGCGAAGGCTTCCTGCTCGGGGTCGTTGCTGAAATTGGCAAAGGGCAGCACGGCTATCGACGGTTTGGCGGGCAGCGGCAAAGCCTGTCGCTTCTCGTCGCCGAGCTGTTCGATGGCGCCGGCGAAGCGATAGCCGACGCGCGGAACGGTCGATATCCATTCTCCGCCGTTCGTGGCCGGACCCAGCAGCTTGCGCAATTGCGCAATCTGGACGGTGAGGTTGCCTTCCTCAACGGCGGTGCCTGGCCATGCCGCATCCATCAACTCGGCCTTGGCCACGATCTCGCCGGGCCGGGCGACGAGCGCCGCCAGCAGCTGCAGTCCGCGGTGGCCGGCGGCGACGGGAACTTGGTCCCGAAGGAGCGTTCCCGCACCCGGATCAAGCACGAACGGACCAAAGGCAAAGCGCGATCCCTGCATAACGCGCATCTATAGAGCAATTCCAGGAAAGGTGTGAAGGCGGTTTTCCCACGGGAAAGCGCGGCGGAGCGCTTCACGGACGTATGGCGTCAAAACAAAGAGTTGAGCACCTCGCCGTTTCCATGAAACGGCGAGGTGCTCTAGCCAGTTTGGAACTTTTGAGAACTATTTGGCCGGGCTTAATTACGGCGCCGTCCGCATGCGGCAGAGTTCAACCTCTTGCAAGCCGAGGGCTGTCGCCCGTTAAACCGAATGGAGGTTGCCATGAACGATACCCTTGCTTCTGCTGGTGCAGCCTGGCCGGAAAAGGCGGTGTCGCCTCGCCCGCATCTGACGAGCCCGCGGGGCATGATCGCGGCCTGGCGCGAGCGGATACGCTTTCGCTGGGACCTCAAGCAGATGGCGGAGACCAATCCGCACCTGATCGACGATATCGGTCTGACCAGACGCCAGGTCGAGGCCGAAATCGTCAAACGCTTCTGGCAAGTGTGAGCTGATGTCGCGGATAAGACCCGCCCGCCTGTTTGGGCGTACCGCGGCGTTTTGCCGGCATTTGCACTTGCCGGAACGTGCCGATCCTGCTTCGAAGTCGGCATGAGCGCCGAAGACGCGACGTCACCGCCGGAGAACCACATCGCATGGGCCGCGATGGCCGGCATCATCGCGACAGTTACGGTGTTCGCCATAGCACAGGGGCTGACGTATCCGCTGCTCAGCTTCATCCTGGAACGGCAAGGGACGACACCGGGCCTTATCGGCCTCTCGGCCGCGATGACGCCTCTGGGTTTCATTATATCGTCGCTCTTCACGCCGGCGCTGGTCCGGCGGGTGGGCGCGGCGCGCTTTGCGGTTGTGTGTTCGATCCTGGCAGCAACCGTCCTGATCGCGATTGCCTGGACGCAGGATGTATGGGCCTGGATGCCGTTGCGCTTCCTGCTCGGCTTCTTTGCCAATCCGCTTTACGTGATCAGTGAAACCTGGCTGGTCTCGATCACACCCGCCGCACGCCGAGGCCGCATCATGGGCCTATACTCCTCCATCGTTTCCGCCGGCTTTGGCCTCGGCCCGCTGTCGCTAGGCTTGGTCGGCACGCAAGGATGGCCACCCTTCATCATCGGCAGCGCGGCCTTCCTTGTCTGCGGCCTGATCGTGCTTGCCGTCGCGCCACGCCTGCCCGACATGCCGCGTGAGGGCGAAGCGGTGTCGGTCGGCGGCTTCTTCGCGCTGGCGCCGCTGTCCTTGTTCGCAGTCTTCACGGCTGCCGCCTTCGAGCAAGTCCTGCTTTCGCTGTTCGCGGTCTATGGTGCCGCGCTCGGCAGCACTGAGCAGCGCATCGCTTCGCTCATCACCTGTTTCATCGCCGGCAATGCCGTGCTGCAGGTCGTGCTTGGGCGCGCCGCCGAACGGTTTGGCTCGAAGCCGATGATGCTGTTCTGTGTCCTGGCTTGCCTGGCCGGTTGTTTGCTGTTGCCGTTGCTCTTCGCTACATGGCTTGTCTGGCCGCTCTTCTTCGTCTGGGGCGGGGTCTCGTTCGGGATCTACACGCTGTCGCTGATCCAGCTCGGCGAGCGTTTCACCGGTCAAGCCTTGATCGCCGGCAATGCCGCCTTCGCGTTCGTATGGGGGGTAGGCGGCATCGTCGGCTCACCCGTGGCCGGGCTGGCGATGCAACTGACCGGACATCAGGGACTGCCATTGTCGCTTGGCCTGCTGTGCTGCGTGCTGGTGGTGTTTCTGCTGGCGGAGTTACGGCGGGTTGACCGCGTTCAGGCGTAAGGCGTGCCTGCCATTGCGGCCTTCAGGCCGATGCTGCCCTTGTCGACAATAGCGAGAAAGGCCGGACCCGCCTCGTCGCCGTCCTGGGTTTCTCGAAGCGTCCGATCCGCCTCGATGAACGCCACGGCCGCCAGGCGGGTGTCGGGGTCTGCAGCTTACGCCCGCCGCCTTCGGATAGTGCCACCATTAGGATATCCCAGCTCGTCGCGTTCGCTCTCGCTCGCGCCGACGTCGGCCCAGTCCGGACCAGCAATGTCTTCAGCTGCCATGTCTTCAAACCTCGATGTCAGGCGAAAACGCGGCCGCCGTAGAAACTCGGCGGCCGCCAATGGCGACGCTATATTCGCCCGAGAACAACCAGAATGATCACGATGATCAGCACCAGCCCGAGGCCACCGCCGCCATAGTAACCAGTGCCGTAGAACGGGCCGCCGCCGAGGCCGCTGAAGCCGCCGAGCAACGCGATGATCAGGATGATAATAAGAATGGTACCCAGGCCCATATGCCGTCTCCTTCGCTGCCGCGCCGTTCACGGCGCGGCTCGAAGAACTAAACTCCCAGCAAGCCTTCCTGTTCCCCGGCGATTTTCATCCGACGGCTAAGGAACGAAAGCCATCATGACGGCGTTTGCTGAGGTTCCGGCGCAAGCTGCGCGTGCATCGCGCGCCAGGCGGCGCGTAGAATTCAGAATTTACGCGGGATTGCCCTTTAGGCGGCCGGCCGCTCCTCCACCTGAACGCGCGGCAGGCGTGACGCCGGGCTTACGCTGGAAGGCGAGCTGAAACGTGTCGTCATCTGAAGCCGAATTGGTCGACGACGAGTTTTGGCCCCGCACCATTCCCAGTCGAGCTGAACCGGCAGCAGCTCACGTCGCCTTGCCGGCCGGCGCGCCTATGTCTTCCTCGGCAATATCGTCGAACGATGCGTAGTTCATGTTGTAGAGCCTGGCATAGAGGCCCTTGGCCGCCATCAGCTGCTCGTGATTTCCGCTCTCGACGATCTCGCCGTTCTGTAAGACGATGATGCGGTCGGCGCCGCGTATGGTCGCCAGCCGGTGCGCGATGACCAGCCCGGTGCGGCCTTCCAGCAGCGTGACCAGTGCCTTCTGGATCAGCATCTCGGTGTAGGAATCGATGCTCGCCGTCGCCTCGTCCAGCACCAGGATTTTCGCATCCGCCACCAGTGCGCGTGCAAAGCTGATCAGCTGGCGCTGGCCGAGGGACAGATTGCCGCCGCGCTGTTCGAGCTCGGTGTCGTAGCCGTCAGGCAAATGCTCGATGAAGTCGTGCGCGCCAACGGCTTGCGCGGCGCGCACAACCTCTTCGCTGGTAGCCGATGTCTTGTGGTAGCGGATGTTCTCCAGCACCGTGCCGGAAAACAGGAACGGCTCCTGCAGCACCATCGCCACCTGATCGCCGAGCGAATCCTGCGTCACGTCGCGCACATCGTGGCCGCCGACCCGCACCTCGCCCGACCAGACATCATAGAAGCGGTGCACCAGCGCCATGCAGCTCGACTTGCCCGAACCGGTCGGGCCGACAAGCGCAACCGTCTCGCCCGGATTGACGCGGAAGGAGATGTTTTTCAGCACCGGCTGGTTCTGCCGGTAGCCGAAGGTGACGTTCCTGAACTCGACCGAACCGTCCATGTCGCGCGTCAGCGTCACCGCGCCCTGTCTGTCGCTGACGTCGACCGGTACGTCGAGCACTTCGGAGATGCGTTGGCCCGACGCCATGGCGCGCTGCATGACCGAGTACTGCATGGTGAGCGAGCGGATCGGGTCGAAGAAGCGCTGGATATAGAACAGGAACGCCACCATGACGCCGATGTCGAGGCTGTGCGACAGCACCATCGAGCCGCCGACGACGATGACCGTCGCCATCGCAATGCCGGTCAGCGTGTCGACGATCGGCACCATCACCTGCGCATATTTGGCCGAGGTCAGGTGGGTCCTGAGATTGGCCAGCACCTTCTCGTCATAGAGGTCGAAATTGACATGCTGGCGTTCGAGACTCTGCACCGTGCGCACGCCATGGATGCCTTCCGCCAGCGCCCCATTGGCAATCGAGTTGGTCTCGTGCGCGGCCATGAAAGCGACCTTGGCGCGCGGCAACCAGAACAGGCGCACGACGAACAGCACCGGCATGGTCGACAGCGTCAACAGGCCGAGACGAAAATCGAGCCACAAAAGCACGCTGACGATGCCGAACAGAAGCACGATGTCGCCCACCGACATGACCGACGTCTCAAGGAATTCCTGCATCGAATTGACGTCGCCCTGCAGGCGCGACATCAGCCGGCCCACCTCGGTCTTGTCCATGAAGCTCAGCGAGACGCGCTGCAGATGGCTGAACATGGCGCGGCGCAAATCCGACAGCACATTCTCGGCCACCTTGCCGACGACACTTTCCTGGACATAGCTGGCGCCATAATTGATCAGGATGATCAGAGCGAAGGCGCCGATCGCCCAGTTCATCACCGAGCGGTCGGCCTTGCCCGCCGCCATGCCGTGGTCGATAGCGTAACGGATGACCAGCGGGATCGCCAATTGCGTCAGAGTGAACACCAAAACGGCGGCGACCGAGATGAAGATCCGGCCCTGATACGGTCTCACGAAGCTCCAGATGCGGCGCACGATGCGCGGATCGTAGACCTTGCCGAAGACCTCTTCCTCGTCGCGGTGCGAACCGACGACGGCCCTGGTGGGCCGCCGGCTGGTGTCTTCCTTCTGGTCGTCGTTCTGTGTCGACATCATGCGGCTCCCACCGCCACCGGCAAATCGTCGTCCGGCCGCAGCTGCAGGTCGTAAAGCGCGCGGTAGCGTCCACCCAGCGCCAGCAATTCCTGGTGCATGCCGCGCTCGGCGATGCGGCCATTCTCGACGAACAGGATCTGGTCGGCATGCATCAGCGAGCTCAGCCGGTGCGAGATGATCAGCGTCACGCGGTCCTTGGCGAAGCGCTTCATCGCGGTGCGGATTCGCTGCTCGGTGCCGGCGTCGACAGCCGCGGTGGAATCGTCGAAGACCAGCACCGAAGGCCGCAGCATCAGGGTGCGGGCGATGGTCAGGCGCTGCCGCTGGCCGCCGGAAAGCGATGAGCCGCGCTCGCCCACGACCGTGGTGTAGCCGGCCGGAAGCCCGATGATGTAATTGTGCAACTGGGCGTATTCAGCCGCCTGCCCGATGCGGGTCTCGCGCGCCCACGGATTTCCATAGGCGATGTTGTTTTCGATCGAGGTGGTGAACAGGAAGGCGTCCTGCTGCACGACGCCGACCGCCTTGCGCAACGATTGCAGCGTGACCTCGCGTATATCCTGCCCGTCGATGGTGATCGCGCCTGACGTCACATCGTAGAAGCGCGGGATCAGATGCGCGATGGTCGACTTGCCGCTGCCCGGCGGGCCGACAATGCCGACGGTCTCGCCGGACCGGGCCTCGAAGGAAATGCCCGACAGTGCCGGCCGGCCGCCGGCGCCCGCGTAGCGGAAGCCGACATTGTCGAAGCGCAGCAAGCCTTCGGTGACCACGAGATCCTTGGCATCAGGCGCATCCTCGATGTCAAGTTCGGCGTCAAGCAGTTCGAACAGCCTTGTGCCGCAGGTCGAGGCGCGGGCGAACGAGTTGACCATCAGCCCGAGCTGGCGCACCGGCATCTGCAGGATGGTCATGAAGGTGAGGAACTGCGCCAGCGTGCCGACGCTGATCTGGCCCGCGATCACCTTCTGGCCACCGAACCACAGCACCAGGCCCATGGCCGCCAGGAAGGAAAAATTCATGGCGCTGGTGTTAGAGACGCGGATGTCGACGCGCTGGTCGGCAAGCTCCAGCGCCGACTTCTTGGCGCGGTCGAATTTTTCCAGCTCATGCCGCTGCGCCGCAAAGGCGCGCACGACGCGGATTCCGCCGAGGTTCTCGTCCATCACCCGGCTCAGCACTGACAGCCGCTCCTGCAGCGTCAGCCAGGTGCTGCGCAGCCTGAGCTGTGTGACCGAGGAGCGCCAGGCGACGAACGGCACGAAACTCAGACTGAGCAGCCCGAGCTCGAGATCGGTGCTGATCAGGAGATAGGAGCCGACGCCGATCAGCACGCCGAGCAGCACCACGCGCAATATGCCGGTGGAAAAGAACATGCGCACGCCGTCGAGGTCGAGCAGGCCAAGCGTAATCAGGTCGCCGGTATGCACCCGGTCATGGAAGGAGAAGCTCAGCCGCTGGATCTTCTCGTAGAAGGCCAGGCGCAGCTCATAGCCGGTGCGGTGGCCAACGGCCTCGCCATAATAATTCTGCGCCATGGTGAAGAGGCCGCGCAGAATGCTGACGACGAGCAAGGTGATCGCCGTCGTCCACAGCGCCTGCTCAGCCGCCGCGCCGCCGCCTCCAGCCATCACGCCTTGCGCCTGGTCGATGGCGTGGCCCAGCAGGCGCGGGATGAACAGCTGCAGCGTCGCGGCGATGAAGGTCGAGGCGATGGTGATCGCAACCTGCCAGGGATGGCGCAACGTCATGCGCAGGATGCGCAGCAGCGTGCTGAGGCCCTTGCCCCAGGACGCCTCCGCCACATGGGCAAACGATTTGCCGCGCATCGCTGCGCCGCGGGTTGCATCCATTGCCAAGGAAAATACCCAATCCGATCCGGACATTAGCCCAGACGAATGAAAACAGACTCAGTTTCAGATACCGCGATGGTACGCCTCGATTTTGACCGTTCAAGGGCCAATGGCGGCATCGCACTGTGCCTGGAAGCGTGAACATTCTGCTCGGGCCCAGCCGGATTGCCTGTGGGACGGCCATGCGGTCACCATCTGATCGCGCGTTGGCTCCTGCATGCTTTACGAGGCCAATCTCTGTCAGTTGCTGGCTATCCGTCTATTTGTTTCTGTTTCTTTCCTATTTCTTCTCTATAAACTTTCCCCGCATGACGATGTGATGTCAGAATTTATTGTCGCTGAGGGGCGATAACGTGTCACGCATTTTTTCAGCCATTCGAGCCGCAACAATGCCGAGGCGCGTGCCATACGCGACTGGCTGATTTCCAATGGCTGGGACGGCTATTTTCTCGATCTGGACCCGGAGCGCGGCATTGTCGCCGGCCAGCGCTGGTAGCGCGCACTGCACGAGGCGGCCAATCGCTGCCAGGCGGTGCTGCCTGCGGTAGAAAGAAAATATCCACTATAGGTAGCCGACTTTGGTACACCTATGCTTCGGGCCCTGGCGCAAGTGGATCTCCCGTATGTAGCGACTACCCACCAGAATGGAGGCAAGGATATGGTCCATGACATACCCCTCAACTTAACCCGGGACGATTTCTCCGGAAGCCGTGTTGCCGCGAACCAGCTGCGAGCAAGCGCAGTGCCGGCAGGAGACGTACTGCGCTGCTTCAGATCGAGGGATATCTCGCAGCCCCTATGATTTCATTGCGGCTGACGGGCCGGCGGCGGACCGAATGACACAGGCAAGAGAGCCGTAGGGACGGGGAACAAGACAATGGACGACTACAAGGAACTCATCGAACAGGCAATTTCGGCCAATCGCAGGTATGATCTGAGGGAACTGCGAGAACTCTGCGAGCGGCTGGGGATGGCCCTGCCGGAGCCTTCGGACAGCGCGGGGGCGCTTGGCGCGGCGCTGATGAAAGAACTTCGGCGCAACCGCAGGTACGACCAGATACAGATGCTGGGTGAGACGTTCATCAAGGCCGGTTACTGCACGCCGCGTATCTGGACCATCTATGCGCAAGCCCTGGTCGACCGCGGCAATCAGGTGGCCGCAATCGGCATTCTGGGAAATCTTGCTTTGGAGGCCTCGGCCGAGGAGTTCGCCAAGGAAGCGTCGGAGATTCACGGCATACGCGGGAGGGCATGGAAGGACATTGCCTATGAGGCGATAGGACAAAAGCGCCTCGATGTAGCAAAGAGAGCATTAAAGAGCTCCTACGAGTGCTACTCGAAAGGATTGGAAACCAATCCCGACGATGTCGGAATGCTGGCATGGCACGGGACGCAGATCGTTGCCGTGGCACATCTCGCTGAAAGCCACGAGCTGCCCCATGATTTCGGCTCGAAGACCGAGCTTGCCAAAGATATTCTGAAACGCATGGCAGCTGACTACCGCGGCGACGGCAACGATGACCCGTGGATCCCCACAGCGGCAGGCGAGATGTGCGTAGCGCTTCAGGACTATGCAGGGGCGCGTGATTGGTATCAAAAGGCGATCGGGTCCGAGCGCACCGACAATTTTACCCTTGCCAGCGCGCATCGGCAGCTTTCGCAAATATGGCGCATTGGCGAGATCGAGGAAGGCGCCATAATCGGAGGCCTCGTTCTGGACGCTCTCGTGGAGATGGGGGGAGGCTTCCATTTGACGAAAGGCAATGCCGACCAGCTTCAGGCCCTGATCGGCACAACTCCCCCGGTCTCACTCGTGGCGCTACGATTTGCGATGAAGTCGGCTGAATCGATCGCGATGATTCGTTCCGGCTTTGCCCCCCTTGGCACGGGCTTCCTCGTCTCCGCGGCCGACATTGGGCTCGACCCCGCAATCGGGCAGGTCGTGATAACCAACGCTCACGTGGTCAGCGATCCATCGCAGAGCGGGGCCGCATTGCCGGGAGATGTTCAGGTCACGTTCCAGCTTCAGCCCGGCAACAAGGTTTACACGGTGGCGAAGATTGTGAAGTGTCTTTCCGTAGGAACTCACGATTGCAGCGTGTTGAAGCTCAACAACGACGTATCCGACATCGATCCTTTGGAAGTGGTGGATTTGCCGTTGGTGATGCCGCCCGATCCAACCGCGGTCGTTATTGGCCATCCGTTGGGGCAGGAAATTTCTTTTTCGTTCCTCGACGGCCGGCTTGTGGCGTTCGAGCCTCTGGCGGAAGCAAAGCCGCAGCGCATGCACTATCGATCGCCGACCGACAATGGCAGCTCAGGCAGCCCGGTGTTCAATCGCAATTGGAAAGTCGTGGGCATCCATCACAAATATGTCGAGAACGCATCGCCGCTAGACGGCAAGGCGGGGGTTTATTCTGCCAATGAAGGCATCTCCATGGGATCGATCTGCCGGGCTTTCAAAGCTGGCCTGGGATAAGCGATCCGGTTGTCATGCCGTTGCGCGAATCCTGCCTCGGTTTGTGTAGAACAAAGCGGCTCCATTGTGAGGAGACAATCCGGGCTTCACTCGGCACGTTACTCCACGAAATCGGGACGGACGTTGGCTGTCGTGGCGCTCGGTGGCGGTTCGACGCTGTGCTGAGCCTCAGTTGCGGCCAATATGATCGGCTGCGGGACCGAGCGCCGTGAGCAGCGCCTTGCCGCTTTCCAGCGTTGCATTCTGGTGCGGGGCGCGCAGGTTCAGCCAGCGTTTGTCGCCGGAGCGCACCGCCAGCACGGCCTTCGTTGCCGGGATCAGGCCTGCATCCTGGATCACCTTGCGGAACGCCCTGATCGCGGCGTCCGCTTCCGTGACGTCTTGGCCAGCGATCGTCGCGTCGTAGAGGTCGCGGATGGCCGCGGCGTTGAGATTGACGGTCGCGGAGATACAGCCCGCAGCACCACTGGCAAGCCCCTTGGTCAGTTGCGCCTCCGAGCTGGGGAACACCGCGACGTCGGGTGCGGCGGCAATCACCGCCGCCGTGTTGTTCCAGTCGCCGGCGCTATCCTTGTAGGCGACGACCGTCTCTGGAAACGCCGCGCTCAACCGGGCGGTCAGGGCAGGGCTTACCGGCACGCCGGAGTTCTGCGGGATGTGGTAGAGGATCATCTTCAGCGCCGGGTTGGCCACCCTTTCGATCAGCTCGCTGTAGTAGCGCGCCTGGCCATCGTCCCCGGCGGCCGTGTAGAAGAACGATGGCAGCACCATCACGGCGGCGCAGCCGAGGCCGACCGCGTGCTTCGACAGTTCGACGGTTTCGGGCAGTGCGGTGACGCCGGTGCCGGGCATCATGCGCCCCGGCGAAATGCCTGATGCAACCAGCCATTCCAGCGCCTGCATGCGCTCGTCGAGCGAGAGCGACAGTGCCTCGCCCGTGGTGCCGAACGGCGACAGCAAATGGGCGCCCTGGCCCAGCACCCATTTGGCATGTGAGATCCACAGGTCACGGGCAATGCGGCCATCGTTCTCGAACGGCGTCAGGATCGGGGCGATGGTTCCTTGCGGGCGGGGCATGTCGGTCCTTCCATCGGTGCTGGAAATCAGCTTGGCATAGAGCATACGTGCGATGCGATCTGCCAGAGGCGATCTCTTGGGCCACCGCGCCGGCCGTGGGAAAACTTGCGGGTCATTGCCGCGAAATTCTGGCCCCTTGGTCTGCCGCAACCAGATGACGCCGGCGTCAATGGGTTGCAAATGAACCAGGGTTGCAAATGGACCGGCCAAGCCCGAAATATCGGACTGAGACCAGATCCGGAAACGGCATGCACCCACGATTGCTCAAGACCTTCCTCGCCGTGGCGCGGCACCGCAACATCACCCGCGCAGCGCGGGAGGTTCATCTGGCGCAGTCGAGCGTCAGCGACCAGATCCAGTCGCTGGAAAGCGAACTTGGTATCGTCCTCTTCATCCGCTCGCGCCACGGCCTCGATCTGACGACGGCCGGCGGCGCGCTGAAACCCTATGCGGAAGAGATTCTGCAACTGGCGGAGGAGGCGCGTATTGCCGTCGAGGCAACGCCGGGAATGACCGCCGGAACGGTTACGGTCGGCGCGCTGGAGACGATTGCCACTGTCAAACTTCCGCAATGGCTGGCGGCCTTTCGAGGCGACCACCCGGAGATCGGTCTGCGGCTCAAAATCGCCGGCAGCGATGCCCTGCTGCGGCAGCTCGAAGAAGGCGAGATCGACGTCGCCTTCTGTTTCGACAAAGGCGGTCTGGACGAACGTCTGACCCGGCGCACGATATCGGCCGAGCCGCTGGTCCTTGTCGCCTCACCCGAACATGCGCCCGCATCGGGGCAGAGCGACCTGGCCACGCTCGCCGCGATGCGTTTCGTGGTGACGGAAACCGGATGCGTCTACCGGCATATGTTCGACACTGCCTTTGCCGAGATTGCAGCGCCAGAACTTGCCGCCGAAGTCGGCAGCATCGGCGCCATTGCGGGCCTGGTGGCGACTGGTGTCGGCATGGGCCTGGTGCCGCGGCTGGCCGTTGCCGACGCGCTCGATCGCGGCGAGATCGTCGAATTACCATGGCCGGGTTCGGCCCGCACGGCGTCGCTGGTCATGATCTGGCGCCGCCGGCGGGTGCAACCGCCGGCGCTGAAACTGCTGCTGGCTGCCGCGGCCAGGAATTTCGCTGCGCTCAGATCAGCCGGTGACCGCCCTCGACATGCAGAACCGTCCCTGTCGTAAAACCGTTGCTCATCAGGAAGGCGATAGCATCGGCAATGTCGTCCGGTTGCCCGACGCGGCCGACCGGCAGGCGCCTGGCCATTGCATCGAGCGTCTCGTGCTTCTTGTCGCCGGCCACAAAACTCCAGATCGGCGTGTCGACCCAGCCCGGCGAGACGGCGTTGACGCGGATCGGCGCCAGCTCGACCGCTAGCGCCCGCACCAACCCTTCCAGCGCAGCGTTGACGGCAGCGACGACGGAGCCGCGCGCGGCAGGTCGATAGGCGGCGATGCCTGAGGTGAAGGTGATGGAACCGTTGGCCGAAAGCTGCGGCGCGCCATGCTTGGCGAGCAGCAGCGGCCCGTAAAGTTTGCTTTCGACGACCCGCTGCGCCGCCTTCAGGTCGACTGAAGGCAATAACTCATAGGCGCCTTTGATATCGGCGGCGGTGCTGACGATATGGTCGAGCCGGCCAATTCGCTTGAACAGGTCAGCGACCTGATCCTCCCTGGCGATATCGGCCGCGACGGCGCTCAAACCGGAAGGGTTCTGCAGCGCCTCGCCGGCACGCTCGAGCCTGGCTTCACTGCGGCCGACGATGATGACTTCGGCGCCTGAGTCCAGGCACCGCCTTGCCAACGCCAGCCCCATTCCGGAGCTGCCGCCGACGATAGCGATTTTCGATTTTGAGATGTCTGTGTCTGCCATGTTTCCGTTCCTGTCCTGAACCGCTCCGGGCGAGAGTTCGCAGACCGGCGGCAGGAGCGGAAACGGAAGAAAGCGATAGTGCAATCGGAGGCTCCGATGGCACTATCGTCGATAAGGACCGACGCCGGCCGCTCCGTCGAGTGGCCCGCCTGTCAATGAAGTGCGCTCAGTAGCCGACGGTAAAGCGCTGGCGGATATGCGCCGGCTTTTCGATCTCGTCCGCCATGACGATGGCATAGTCCTCGAAGGAAATGCTGCTGCCCTTGTCGGACGTCAGCAGCGTGTCCTTGCCGATGCGGTATTTGCCGGTCCGCTCGCCGGCGACGAACAGCGCCGAAGGCGACAGCAAGGTCCAGTCGAGATCGTCGACCATCCGCAGCGTGTCGAGGAAGTCGGCGCCCTTCTGCGCCTCGGCCTTGTAGATATCAGGGAAGGTCGGCGTGTCGACCAGGCGCTTGCCGGGCGCAACCTCAAGGCTGCCGGCGCCGCCGACGACGAGGTAGCGTTTGACGCCGGAAGCACGCACGGCTGCGATGAGCGTATCGGGATCGCTGTCGAGAAAATGCACCGAGGAGATCACCGCGTCATGACCCTTGATCAGGGCGGCAAGGCCATCCTTGTCGAAGACGTCGCCCTTCTTGGCAGTCACGCCCGGAAGTGCCGCGATCTTGTCTGGATGCCGGGCAATGGCGGTGACGCTGTGACCGCGATCGGAGAGTTCCTTAAGCAGGCGCGAGCCGACTTGGCCGGACGCGCCGATAAGTGCGATTTTCATGGGGATTTTCCTTTCGTCTGGGGAGAATTTCGTCTGGGGAGAATTTCTGGGACTACGCCGCCTCGATGTGAGCGACGAGATTGTCGTAGCTGCCGAACAGCGCGTTGGCGCCGATCAGGCGCGGCGCCGTTTGGCCGATCACCGCCAGCGCGGGAACGCCATTGGCATGCAGCCGCTGGAACAATGTCCGCCCGCGGCTGACCAGGTCGTCATGCTTCGCCAGAAACGCCTGCGTCGGCGCTTTCAAAAGCTTTGCCGCGTCGCTCATGCCGGCGTCGGCCAGTACCGCGGCGACGCCGTCAACCGTCACAATATCGCGGCCGTCGACATAGCGGGCATGCTGGATCGCCTTCAGTGCCGCAAGTCGCTGGCGCCAGTCGTCCAGTCCGGCGGCGCTGATGCCCATGGTGGCAGCGGAAGAATCGAGCAAGGTGCCGCTGACATTGAGCACATTGTCGAGATAGGCCTGGCTGAAGCGCTGTCCGCTCAGCCGCGCGATGCGCTGGTCATTGTCCCAGGCGTGGGCGGCAAAACCAGCATCCAGCGGCCGCGCGCCGGCACCGGAGAAAAGCCCCACCGGCAGCAGTTGGAGCGCGGTCCCGCCGGCGGCCAGTCGATCCAGCATCGGCGTGGCGCCATAGCACCAACCGCAGAGCGGGTCGAAAAGATAGGTTAGGGTTGCATTGGTCATGGCGGCCTCACTCTGTTGCCCAATAGATGACAGCTGGACCGCTTGCGAAAAATAGCGATCAATCATACAAACTGTCTGATAAAATCAGACAATGAGCGGCCTGTGACCGAACTCCTCAATCTCAACCGGCTCGTCTACTTCGCCACCGTGGTGGAGACCGGCTCGTTCACGGCCGCTGCCGACCGTCTCGATGTTGCCAAGGCTGTGGTCAGCCATCAGGTCGGCAAGCTCGAAGAAGAGCTTGGCGCTACGCTGTTGCGGCGCACGACCCGGCGCGTGACGGCGACCGAAGAGGGTCGTCTGTTCTATGACCGGACCGCGATCATCCTGCGCGAGGCGGAGGCAGCCTATGGCGACATTTCGCAGCGAGCGGCGCAGCCGACGGGGACGCTGCGGCTGACGGCGCCGCTCGATTATGGCGAGAAGGTCGTGGCGCCGACCATCGCCGCCTACATCAGAAAATACCCGAAAATGCGGGTCGAGACGATCTTCGACGATGCGGTCAGCAACCTGGTCGACGAGCAGATCGATCTTGGCATCCGCGTCGGCTGGCTTGCCGATTCCAGCAATCTGGCGCGGCGGCTGGGCAGCCTGCAGCAATTCGTCGTCGCCAGCCCGGAACTGGCCGCCAGGCTGCCTGGGCAAGCCAGCCCCAGGCAGGCGAAGTCGCTGCCCTGGGTCGGCAACGCCCAGTTGCGCGGGGTCGGCCAATGGCTGTTCTCGAGGGGCACGGAAACGGTGCTGGCCGAACTCAACCCTGTCGTCAGCTGCGACAAGACACCGGGCGTGCTGTCCTGCGTGCTGGCCGGCATCGGCCTCGGCATCTTTCCGGACTACAGTGTCGCCGACGACATTGCGCGGGGACGGCTGGTGCGGGTGTTCGCGGATTGGACCTTGCCGTCCGGGGGCATCCACGCCGTCTTCCCGCCGGCGCGCTTCAGGCCGGCCAAGGTGCGCGCCTTCGTCGACTTGCTGGTTGCGGCGGAAAGGCGGCGGGCGCGCAGTGCCGTTACAGGCTGATTTCGGCGCTGGCTATGGTAATCAGGGAACCTTTGTTCGGCCCACGCTTTTGGATATGCTGCGATTCCGAACCGTCAGAAGGGTATTGCCGATGACCATCAAGATCCTCGCGACCTCCGCCCTTGTTCTCGCGCTTGGCTGCAGCCTGTCTACCGCAGCGCTCGCCAAGGAGAAGAAGCACCGCCATCGCCAGCCGGAACCGGAGCAACGCTACGTTCCCGCCCATCGCGACCTCTTCTATGCCCTGTTCGGCGGCCCGCGCTACTATGATAAGATGCTGGTCACCACGGCTGCCGGCCCCTGCTCCTACGACAGGGTCGGGCCGGACGCGAATGCGCTGAACAAGGTCAACGATCACCATTGCGGGAAGTAGAACGGCCCCAAAAGCGGGGCTGTCCTGCGCCTGTCGCGGGTTCTACCGGATGCCGGCCACCGCGAACTCGATAGAGATAGCCGATGACCGTCGAAAAATGGTCTCCGTCCGAAAGGAAGGCCGCTCGCAGAGCCTATGACGCAGCGCTGAAGGTGGCGCTCGACAAGACGCTGGCTGAACTCAAGAGCAGGGCCCACGTTGCGGCAACGCCTTCCGAAATGTGGGACGTCGAAGACTTTCTGCGGCAGCAGCGACGGAAGATCGACCAGATGTTCGACTATCGCTATTCACAGCTAATACAGGTCTTCGCCAATCTCATCCGGCAAGGCTATCTCGAGGAGAATCTCCTTGTTGGCTTGTCGGAAGACAAGCGGCAAACGATCCGAAAATACGCCAGCTGGAATCGCGAAGGGTAGGGGTCCTCTTCGGGGACCCTGGCGCTGCGCGCCGCGCAGTTTGAGCTCAGCCGTGGCTTGCCTCTCTGGCATCGGCGGTCGCGCCTCTGTCCTTATCGTCCTGCGCCATCGCCAGCGGCGCACCCGGTTCGCCTTCCCACAGGATCAGGCTGGCGGCGCCGATCAGCCCGGCGCGGTCGCCGAGTTCAGCCTGCACGATCGGCACGTCGCGATAGGCCGGCATCGCCCGCTGCTGGATGACCGCTCTGATCGACGGTGCCAGAAGGTCGAACCCGTTGGAAAGGCCGCCACCCATGACAATCAGATCGGGCGAATAGAGATGCAAGAGATTGGTGAAGCCGATGCCCAGCCATTGTGCTTCCGCCTCGATCAGGTCGAGAGCGTTGGCGTCGCCGGCCTTGGCAGCCTCTACGACATGCCTGGCCGAGACGTCGCCGTCATTTGACAGCCGTCGTAAGAGCGAGCCGTCGCCCGGCACGGTCAGTCGCGTGGCGCGGCGGCCGAGCGCGGTTCCGGAGGCAACGGCCTCGAAGCAGCCGATGGCGCCGCAAAAGCAGCGGTCGCCTTCACCGGTGATGGTCATGTGGCCGATCTCGGCCGCCAGTCCGCGCCTGCCGTGATAGATGTGGCCATCGGCGACGACGCCGCCGCCAATGCCGGTGGACACAGTCACGAACACCAGCGATCCGCTGCCACGTCCGGCGCCAAAACGCCATTCGCCGAGCGCCGCCGCATTGGCGTCGTTTTCCAGCCGCACCGGCAGCCCGAAGTGCCGCCCCAGAATGTCGATCAGCGGCACATCATGCCAGCCGGCCAGCGTTGGCGGCGCAATGACGATCCCCGCCTTGGGGTCGAGTGGCCCCGGCGCACCGACGCCGATGCCGGCGACGTTTGCCTGCGGGTGTTCCCTGAGGAGCGTGCCTGCCAGAGCGACGATCTGGCTGATCACCGCCTCCGATCCCGCACCGGCAAGCGTCGGCGCCGAAGCATGAGCGACGATACGGCCATCGCTCTCGACCAGCGCACCGCGCAGCGCCGTGCCACCGAGATCGAAGGCGAGCGCAAGCTTGGTCATCAGGCGGCGACCTCCAGCCCGTGCAGCCAGGCCATGCGCCGGGCAAGGTCGGGATCGCCGAAGGCCAGCGAGCCCAGCACCACGGTCTCCGCACCTGCGGCGCGCAGCAGCGGCACGGTCTCGTGGCGGATGCCGCCATCGGCGGCAAGCACGATGTCGGCCTCGCGGCCGGCTTTGCGCATCAGCGCGCGCGCCTCGATCAGGCGCGGACACGCCTGCTCCGACAGGCTCTGGCCCTTGACGCCGATGGAGGTGCCGAGCAGCGTCACGAACGCCACTTCCGCCAGGAAGGGCGTGACGGCCGCGACCGGTGTTTCCAGCCGCAGTACCACGCCGGCCTCGGCCCCGAGTTCATGCGCCAGTTTCACGGCGCGCAGGCCGGTCTCGCCGTTTTCGGCGTGCACGCTGATCAGGTCGGCGCCGGCCTCGATGAACTGGCGCGTCTGTTCTTCGACGATCTCGGCTTCGACCATCAAATGGACATGGATCGGCTTCGCGGTGAGCTTGGCGATGCGCGCCACCAGGTCCGGGAAGAACAGGAAGCCAGGGGTGAAGCGGGCGTCGGCGACGTCGATATGATGGACATCGGCATGGGTCTCGATGCGCTTCAAATCGCGCTCCATGTTGGCGAGGTCGGCCGACCACAGCGAGAACTCGCCGATCAGCCGGTTGCGCGGCAGGGCAGCGATCGCGGCGGGGCCGGACAGGGGCTTGTTCGTCGTCATCGTCTCAGGCTCCGTAGCCGCGCATTGTCTGGCGGTTGGTTTTGACGGCGCCAGCAGGGTCGGCGGCGGCCGTTTCGGACTCTTCCTCCAGCACCAGCCAGCCGTTGAAATTGGGTGCAGCACCAGCGATCTCGATCACCTTCGCCGTGTCACAGACGCCCTTGCCGAGCATCGCCCAGGTTCCATTCGCGTCGACATCCTTCAGATGCACATAGCGGATGCGGTCGCGATAAGTGGTGAGCGTATCCGCCATGTCCTGGCCACCGCGCAAGATGTGGCCGGTGTCGGGCACCCAGCCCACCAGCGAGGCGTCGAGCAGCCCGAAGATGCGGTCGTAGTCGGCGCGGTCGAACAGCAGCGTGTTGTGATGCGAGCTTGGATGCACCGCGACCTGGACGCCGGCCTCGCGCCCGAGCTCGCCGGCTTTGTTGTAGACCTCGGCGGCGATGGCAAACTTGTCGTCGCGCGGCCCGTCGGAAACGATCGTGGCCGAGCCCATCGACACCAGCGCGCCGGGAAGGGCGGCGGCGAAGTCGATCCAGCGTTTGGCGGTCTCGAGGTCGGCGCCGATCTCATCCCTGAGCGTGAAACCGCTCTTGGAGCCGAAGGCGAAGGAGACGAGCGTCAGCCCGGATGATTTCAGCGCGGCCGCGAACTCCTTTGGCTTGCCGGCATAGCGGCCGATCATCGTGTCGGTAATCTCGATGCCGGCATAGCCGCCATTGGCGATCGCCTTGAGCAGATCGTCCGGGCCGCCGGCAAAACGGTCGCCCAGCATTTCCCAGGTAAAGGTCTGGCAGCCGACTTTCAGGTCTTTCACGGTCATCCTTTCATTCCTTGATTCCACCTCCGTTGGAGGGACATCCTACTTGACCGACCCTGCGGTCATGCCGGCGAGGAAGAACCTCTGGGCAACCAGGTAGATGACCAGGAGCGGCAGCGAGCCGAGCACGCTCATCGCCATCATCTGGTTCCATTCGAAGGCGTGTTGCCCCATCAACAACTGGATGCCGATCGGGACGGTGCGCATGGATGTCGACTTCGTCAGTGTCAGCGCAAAGAGAAATTCGTTCCAGCACAACAGGAAGGTGTAGACCGACGTCGCCACGATACCAGGCAGTGAAATCGGGACGATCACCCGCCACAGTGCGGTCCAACTGGTGCCGCCGTCGACAGCCACCGCTTCATCGAGGTCGCGGGGCAAGGTGTTCAGATATCCCGTCATCAGCAGGATCGCATAGGGCAGCGTAAACACCAGATAGGTCAGGATCAGCGCGACATAGGTGTCGAAGATGCCATACGAGACGACAAGCCCGAAGAAGGGGATCAAAAGCGTGATCGGCGGGATCGTCTGCGTGCTGATGATGAGCGTGTTGAGGCTGCCCTTGCCGCGGAAATTGAAACGGCTGAACCCATAGGCCGCCAGCAAGGCGATCAGCACCGTCAGCACGGTCACTGCTCCGGCCACGAAGTAGCTGTTGAAGAAGAAGCGCAGCTTTACCGGGTCGCCAAGGATGGCCGCATACGCTTCCAGCGTGAAGGCCTTCGGCAGGATGGTTGGCGGCAGGGCAAAGATTTCGGTGTTCGACTTGAACGAGCTGCTCAGCATCCAGTAGATCGGGAAGGCCGCGAAAAAGAGCCCTGCGGCAAGCGCGACATGGAGCGCGGCGGTGATCAGCCTGTCTTTCGGCGTGTGCCTTTTCCTCATGTGACTACCGAGCCTTTTGATAACGGATGTAGAACAGCGTCAGGCCGAGAGAGATCAGCAGGATGACCACGGCGCTCGCCGAGGCCTGCGACAGGTTGTAGCTCGAAAACGCCAGCTTGTACGTGTAGGTGCTGAGGACCTCGGTCGAGTAGATCGGACCGCCACCCGTCGTTATCCAGATCAATGGAAAGACCTGCATGGTCCAGATGAAGTCGAGCAGCGAGATGCTGATGATGATCGGCATCAGCTGCGGGATGGTGATGAAGATCAGCTTCTGGTAGGCCTTCGCGCCGTCGATATCGGCGGCCTCGTAGAAATCCTTGGGAATGCCCTGCAAGCCTGCGAGCAGGCTGACCATGAAAAGCGGGTAGCCCGCCCAGATGTTGGCGAAGGTGACGGCGTGCAGCGCGGTCGCGGGCGAGGAAAACCACTCGACCTTGGAACCGATGATGCCCATCTGCATGAGAACACTGTTCACGACACCATTCGGCTCGAGCAGAAGGCGCCAGATCACCGCGATAATCACCGCGGTGAACAGCCAGGGCAGTATGTACAGCACGCGCAGAATGTTGCGCAGAGTCGGATTGATGCGGTCGCTGTTCAGCATGAGTGCGAAGAGCATGCCGATGGTCATATGGAAGACGACGCTCATGCAGGTGAAGTAGAGTGTGTGCCACAGCGAGGCCCAGAACACCGGATCGGCAAAGATCGCCTGGTAGTGTTTCAATCCGGCAAAGGACGGGTCGCGACGCAGCACCGCGCTGTTCTGGAACGAATAGCCAATCACCGTCACCATTGGCAGCAGCATCAAAAGGCCGATTATGAGGAGCGAGGGTGATAGATAGAGATAGGGTGCGACCGCTCGTTTCAGTCGATGGTGGGAGCGCTTCTGCCCGGTCATGTGCGACCCCTGGGATGTGCCTTCAAGAGGAAGGTGCGCTTCAAAAACAGGTCCATCTCAAATTGCCGATCCGTTGTTGACGGGTGGCCTGGCCGAGGCCGGGCCACCCGGTGGAAGATAGCAAACGAGCAATGGGCCGCTCAGAATTTCGCCGTCCAGCCCTTTTGAGCGTTGGTTGCGGCTTGTTCCGGAGACTGCTCGCCGGCAAGCATCTTCTGAGCCTCCACGTCGAACTGGGTCATCAGGTCTTCAGCCACCGGCAGGCCCGTGAACTCGTTGGCGAGATAGCCGGTCTTGAAGATTTCGAAAGCCTTGGCGAAAGCCTTGTCCGAGGTCACGAAATCGGGCTTGGCGTTGACGTTGCCCGGGAAGGCATTTGCAAGCGACACGAGCTTGGCATTCACCTTCTCGCTCATCAGATATTGGACGAGCTTCCAGGCTTCATCCTGATGTTTCGAGGCGGCGGAGATGCCGATGCCCCAGGAGGCGTAGGGAAGGCCGCGCTTGCCGCTGTAGTCCGCCACGACCGGGACCGGGATGAGGTCGAAGTTCAGCTTGGGATTGCGTTTGCGGATGAGGTTCACATGCGCAAGCGAGTCGATCATCATTCCGACCCGATCGTTGACGAATTCCTCGACCTTCTCCTGCTCGGTCTTGGTGGCAATGCCGGGCGAGATGACGCCGGCGTCGTTCAGCGATTTGACGAAAGTGAGCATATCGACGACCGGCTTGCCCTCGAGAGCCGGCTTGCCTTCAACCATCATCGATTGGCCCGAGGCCCAGACCCACGACATCAGGTCGTTCTGGACACCGGACGGCGTTTGCAGCGACAAGGGCAGCACCCAGCCATACTGGTTCTTGTCGGCGTGGGTCATCTTCTTGGCGGCTTCGAGAAACTCCGCGCGGGTCGACGGCAGCTTGGTGACGCCTGCCTGGGCGGCGAGGTCCAGATTGACGAAGACCGGATAGACGAACGAAGCCACGGGAAACATCACCGCCTTGCCGTCCACCTTGATGATATCCGCGACCTGGGTCTTGTCGAACCCGCTCGCATCCATCATCGGGTTCATGTCGGCCAGCGCACCCTGCGCGTTCAGATTGTTCACCCAGGCGCCGTCGAGACCGACGACGTCGCTGAGCGTTCCGGTTGCGGCGCCGACCGAGATCTGGTCTCGCGTGGTCGCATAGGGACCGCTGACCAGCGTCACCTTGATGCCGGGGTTTGCAGCCTCGAAGTCGTTCATGATTGCCCTGAGCGATCCCGCCGGCAATTCGGGCTCCCACCATTGGGTGAATTCCAGCGTCGTGTCCGCCATGGCGCCGGTTGCACCAAGCAACCATGCGGCCGCGGCTATTTTCAGCATCTCGGGTCGTATCCGAAACATCATTTTCTCCTCCTTCTTCAAGATCGGCCGCACAATGCGGACGATCGTCTGTTCATTCAGAAGCCTTCTTGTATCTTCCGCAGGCACCTCGCTCCCGCCCGCGGTCTTCCGCAGATCTTCAGATCGCCAGATGCGTTTCGGGATCGAAGAAATGGAACTTGGCATCATCCACGGCCAACCGGATTTCCGAGCCGGAGCGGACGGCGCTGATCGGCTCGAACCTCGCCACCGCGTTCGACGCCAGGCCGAAATCATCCACCGCATCCGGATCGCCGGAGTCCACCCGGACCGCGTCGATGTTCATGTGGACGATCTGTTCGGAGCCGAGTTCCTCGATCGAGGTCACCCTGGCCGGTATCGTCTGATACTTGCGACCGGATTCAAGGCTGCTGTCATAAAGATCCTCCGGTCTGATCCCGAACACGACCTTGCGCCCCGCATACGACCTCAAGGCCGGCCTGCGCACGAGGGCTGCATCCTGCAGCCGGACGGCGAAGTCGCGAAAAGCGAGCTCGCCGCCCTTCAGGGTCGCCTCGAAAAGGTTCATCGAAGGAGAGCCGATGAAGCCGGCAACGAAGGCGTTAACCGGCGATTCATAGAGCCTCTTGGGGGTGTCGACCTGCTGCAGCACACCGCCTTTCAGCACCGCGACCCTGTCGCCCATCGTCATCGCTTCGATCTGATCGTGGGTCACGTAAATGGTCGTGACGCCGAGCTGCTTTTGCAGGCTGGTGATTTCGGCGCGCATTTGCACACGCAGTTTCGCATCCAGATTGGAAAGCGGCTCGTCCATGAGAAAGGCGGCCGGCTCGCGCACCATGGCGCGGCCCATGGCAACCCGTTGACGCTGCCCGCCTGACAGGTTCGCGGGTTTGCTGTCCAGCAAAGACGTCAGCTGAAGAGTTTTGGCGATCTCGTCCACGCGCTTCTTGCGCTCGGCCTTCGGCTTGCCTGCCAGCCGCATCGAAAAGGCGATGTTTTCGGATACCGTCATATGCGGGTAGAGCGCGTAGCTCTGAAACACCATCGCGATGTCGCGGTCCTTGGGCGGCATGTCGACGACGTCGACCCCGCCGATCCGAAGGCTGCCGCTGGTGATGTCTTCCAACCCCGCGATCATTCGCAACGCCGTGGATTTGCCGCAGCCGGAAGGCCCGACGAGGATCAAGAACTCGCCGTCCTTGACCGACAGGTTCAACTGGTCGATTGCGCGAAAACTGTTCCCGTAGGTTTTGCAGATCTTCTCAAGAATGACTTCTGCCATATTCCTCCCTCCACAAGTATAAGCCCTGATTTTTTATGATTCTCCTGGGCTTGTGTTCGCCTGCGAAATGTTTCGTCGGATCGTTTCAGGTCATGCTCCAGCATCCACATGCGCATTTTTCAGGTCGACTGCTGACGGCGCGTTCGCCGATGCCAGGAGTTGCGTGACCTGGTCCTCGGTCGGAAGCGCCTCGCGCCCGCCACGCCCCGTTATCGAAACGGCCGCCGCCGCGGCCGCGAATGCGATCCGGCCCGCGGTGTCGGCTCCGCGCGTCAACGCATGGGCATAGGCGCCATGAAAGCAGTCACCCGCGCCTGTGGAGTCGATGACCGCAACCCGGTGCGGGGGCAGGTGCCAGAGACCTGTCTCTTCACGGCCGCGATAGTACACACCTCTGCCGCCATCGGTCAGAACCACTGCGGACCGCGATGGCAACCACAAGGCATCGAGCATCTCGGCAGGCGATCGGCGCCCCGTGGCAGTCCGTGCAAAGCTAAGTGGAAGGATGAGATGGTCGCAGAGCGCGATCAGCCGCTCCGTGGCGGGACCGCTGCTCCATTCGATGTCGCCGAGGATCGCAAGGCCGAGATCGCGAGCCCGAGCCACGACATCCAGCGACCCGGTCGCATAGCTGTCTACGATCAGGACGGTTGCGCGGCTGAGGATATCGTCCGGAAAGTCCGGAGCGGTGCCCAGCATCGCATCGTCGTCATACGCGATGAACCTTTCCCCGTCCGAGCCGACGGTGATCCGCGAGTGCACCGGGCGCGCGTCGGGATGGCGCGGCGCGAATGCGGTTTCAATACCGCTCGCCACGAGATCGAGCTGCACCGCGTCGTCCGCGGCACTGGCCAGCCATCCGACGAACCCGGCGGTTCCGCCGAGCCGCGCGACGGCGGCCAGCGCCGTCGCGACATTTCCCCCGAAGGCGCGGGTACTTTGCAGAACCTTACCCTTGCCCGCCGACAATGGCTGATCGACGTAGACGATGTCGTCGATCGCAATAGCGCCGAAGCCGAGGATCGAGGGGATGGTGGGCATCGTTCAGGCACCCGCCTTCGCCAGGGCGTCTTGCGCCGAAAGGCCGTCATGGATGACGCCGCGAAAGGCAAGCGCTGCCTTCTCCGGATCGCCGTGCCCCCAGAGATTGCGGCCGACCACGGCGCCGTGCGCGCCGGCACGGATGGCGTCCGCCGTCTGCTGAAGCGCGCCGAGCAGCGTATCGGTCTTTGGACCGCCCGCGATGACAACCGGCACCGGGCAGGTCCGGACGGTCTCCCGGAACGACTCGAAATCGCCGGTGTAGCCGATCTTGATCACGTCGACGCCGGACTCGTAACCGATGCGCGCCGCATAGGCGATCTCGTCGGGGGTGAAGACGATCTTTGCTCCGTCGGTGAAATCGCGAGGGTAGATATGCGCCACCACAGGCATGCCGTAGCGGGCCGCCGCATTCACCGAATCGGTCAGCCAGCGTATGTATTTGCCCTCCGTCGCGCCGCGCACCGGAATGGCCACGGCCAACGCATCGGCCCCCGCGCGCACCGCGTCCTCGGGCGTTGCGATCAACTCGCTGATGCGATCGTCCGCAGTGAAGCAGCCCGCCTGAATCACCAGGGAAGCTTTGCCCGCATATTGCGGCCACAGATGGCGCGCGGTGCCAGGCTGGATGCTGACATAGTCGGGTTTGCCCGCCATGACGCGTGCGAGCGCACCCGGCAGGTCGGCAAGGCCGCCTTTGCGCACGTCGCCATAGCCGACGAAGTGGTCAACCGCGCCGCCAAAGAGGTTCCCCGATGGATGCGAGAAGAGGCGCGCGAGACGCACCTTGGTTCCTAGGCTCATGAGTGCAAAATTCCCTGATCGGTTGATTTAAAAAAGCTCAATCCAGTGTTTCCGAAAGAAAAAAGAAAAACAATCTTTCGAAAGCTTTCGAATCTGCATATTTCCGGTAAGGTGAGCCGAGGCCGGCGCGATTGCTCGGCGCAGGCAGGCAAGGGCAGGGCAATGTTGTCGGAGCAGAGACGCCAATCGATCTTGGGCGAGGTGCAACGCAGCGGACAGGTTCGCATCAAGGACCTGTCGGACGGGTTTGGCGTGTCGGAGGTCACCGTGCGCTCCGACCTCGAAATACTGGACCGCAAGGGACTGCTGACCAAGACCCGTGGAGGGGCGGTGACCCGGACCACCGATTCGACGACGGCCGCGTTCGCCCGCCGGATGCAAACGAACCTCGACGCAAAGAAGCGCATCGCCCGGGCGGCGCTGGACCTGTTCGAGGACAACCAATCGGTCATCTTCGACGGCGGCTCAACCTTGATGCAACTTGCCATGCAGTTACCGCCGCTCAGCAATGTCGTGGTCGCGGCCACGGCCATGAATATCGTGCAGCATCTTATGCATCGTCCCGGGCTCGACGTTCATATGATCGGCGGCCGGGTCTATCCCGACACGGTGAGCACGCTGATCACCGATGCCGATACGGCTCTCGGCGGCCTGGTAGCGCATCAGGTATTTGTTGGAGCGCATGCGATAGACTCGTCACTGGATGTGGTCGACGTGAACGAAGACATGGCGCGAACGAAGCGGAACCTCGTTCGCATGGCCCGGCGCGTTGTCCTGCTCGCCGATTCGAGCAAATGGGGCGTCAGCGGGACGTCCAAGGCATTTTCGCTGTCGGCCGTCGATGTGGTGATCACCGACGATGGCCTGCCCGGTCCAATACGCGGTGAGCTTGATAGGGTCGGGGCCAAGGTGATCTATGCCTGAAGCCGTCCCGGTCTCTGATGCGCGACGGAAGACGCGCATGACCCATGGGCTTCGCAGCGGCCGTCGGCCGTTTTTCATGCCGGTCATGTTCTCCTCCTCGCGCTGGCGGCCTCCCAATGCGCGCCAGAATTCTCATAAGCTCTATAAAAATTTTACGCGCGTCAACATTTAAAATCCTGTATAGCGGATTGCGGGGACGGATCGTGGGAACCGCAACGGTTCGCGCAGCATGCCATTGGCTCGGAGGAAAGCTGGAAATGCACGGAAAATCAGAGACAAAGCTCGGCATCGGTGTCATCGGCTGCGGCAACATCTCGATGACCTATCTGCGCAATGCAGCTTTCTTCGGCGGCGTCGAGTTGCGTGCCTGCGCCGACATTTCCGCTGACATGGCTGAGCTGCGCGCCAGGGAATACGGCATCCGCGCCCTCGGCGTTGACGCGCTGCTGGCCGACCCCGATATCGACCTCGTGCTGAACCTGACAATCCCCGCGGCGCATTTCGACATTTCGTTATCAGCGCTCTCGGCGGGCAAGCACGTCTTCACCGAAAAGCCGCTGGCAACGTCGGCCGCGGACGGCCACCGCCTTGTCGCCGAGGCCGCGAAGCGCGGCCTGCTGATCGGCTCGGCGCCGGACACATTCCTGGGTGCAGCCGGCCGCCGCGCGCGCCGGCTGATGGATGACGGCGCGATCGGCAAGCCGGTGACCGGCACCGCTTTCATGATGGGACGGGGCATGGAGCACTGGCATCCCAATCCGCAATTCTATTATCAGCCCGGCGGCGGTCCGGTGTTCGACATGGGTCCCTACTACCTGACCATGCTGGTCAACCTGCTCGGACCGGTCGAGCGCGTCATGGCGATGGCGACGCACGGCCAGGAGGAGAGGCTGATCACGGCCGACGGGCCGTTCAAGAACACGACATTCAAGGTCGGCACGCCGACCAACATAGTGTCGCTGCTCGAATTCCGTTCCGGCGCCACCGTCACCTTCGGCGCCTCCTGGGACGTGTTCAAACACTCCAACCATCCGATCGAACTGCACGGCACCGAAGGCTCGCTCAGGCTGCCCGACCCCGACACGTTCGGCGGCACCGTTTCGCTGTCGGATCGTGGCGCCGACTGGGCCGATTTCGCCAGCGAGAGCGAACTCTATGGCGACCGCAACTGGCCCTATTCCGCGCCCGACCGCGCCAATTACCGCATGCTCGGCGTCGCCGATCTGGCGCGCGCGCTGGCCGCGGGCAGAAAGCCGCGCGCCTCCGGTGAGCTGGCGCTGCATGTGCTTGAGATCATGGAGGCGATCCTGGCTTCGGGCGAAAGCCGTGGCTCGGTTGCCGTCAACGGCACGGTCGACCAGCCGCCGCTGCTTGGCGAAGACGAAGCCGCAACCCTGCTTGCCTGACGGAGGTTCGCCCGTGACGCCATCGCCACCGTCCCCGTCGCCCCTAGATCCGGAGGCCCGGCATGTGCTCGAGCTCGGCAGCCAGGCCGGCGCGCCGCCGTTCGAAACGGGAACGCCTGAGCAGGCGCGCCGCGCCTACAATGAAGGCTTCCCGACCCTGCAAGGCGAGCGCGAGCTGGTCGCGTCGATCAGCGAGCGCATCATTGCAGGACCCGGCGGTCCGCTGAGGCTCAGGATCTATCGCGGGCAGGGCGCGCCTTCGGCAGGCGCTCCGGCGCTGCTTTATCTCCATGGCGGCGGCTGGGTAATCGGCAATCTCGACTCGCATGACGAGATCTGCCGCTGGTTCGCCAACGAGGCGGGCGCAGTCGTCGTTTCCGTCGACTACCGGCTGGCGCCGGAACACAAATTCCCGGCGGCAATAGAGGATTGCCGCGCAACGCTCAACTTCATGCAAAGCGCGGCGGACGAACTCGGCATCGAGGCTGCCCGCATTGCGGTTGCCGGCGACAGCGCCGGCGGCAATCTCGCTACGGTGCTCGGCCTGCTCACGCGGGGGGACAAAAATCCGCCGGCAGCGCAGCTGCTGTTTTATCCCAACACCGATGCCGGGCAGACGACGGACAGCTATCGCCGCTTCGCCATAGGCTTTGGCCTGACCGCCTCGACCATGGCCTGGTTCCGCGACCATTATGTCCGCAATGCCGCCGACATCGGCGACTGGCGTACCTCACCGCTGAAGGCGGAAAGCCTCGCCGGTGCGCCGCCCACCTTCATCGCCATCGCCGGTCACGACATCCTCGCCGACGAAGGCGAGGCCTATGCCAGGCGTCTGCAGCAGGCCGGCGTGCCGGTCGTGCTGGAACACTGGCCCGGTCAGATCCACGGCTTCGTCTCTATGGGTTCTCACGGCCCGGCAGCGAGACAGGCGGTTGCCGCCGCCATTGCCGCGTGGCGAAGCTTCGATCCTGCCTTTGGAAAGGCTCAAGCGGACTGACGCATCACCAGGGCGGCGTCGAGGCTGACCTTCGGCGCGACGTTTGCCGTATCCTCGTTGAGCAAAGCGAGCAGTGTCTCGACGCTGCGCCCCGCCATGGCGGCAAAATCCTGCGCGATGGTGGTCAGTGCGGGGCAGGTGTAGCGGCTCAGCGGATGGTCGTCATGGGCGGCGATACGCAGGTCGCAATCGGCCTTGCGGCCGATCTTCAGCCCTTTCGCGAAGGCTGCCGCCATCACGCCGAAAGCCAGGCGGTCATTCGCACACAGTATGGTCTTGCCGGGCAGACCTCCGGTCTTGCCGGGCAGACCCCCGGTCTTGCCCGGCAGGCCGCTGGCCCCGAGCATCTGTTCCATCTGCTTGTAGCCGATGCGCTCGAAATCCCATGTGTAGTCTCGGGTGTTGCCGATAACCACCGGCTCCTGGCCAAGTTGACGCATCGCGGCGACGTAACTGTTCAGGCGCTCCGGCGAATTGTGATTGACATGCGGGATGTCGAAATAGACCGGGGCGTCGCCGGAGCGGCAGAGATAGTCGACGATGGTCGAGACGCTCTGGGCATTGTTGTTGCCGACAAAGGGCGTGCCGCCTTCAAGATAGGTGTCGAAATAGACGACCGGCATTGTCTGGGTCAGCTTCTCCAGCGTGCGCCGATCCGAGCGCAAGCCGAGCGGCGCGATCAGCGCGCCCGAAACTTTCAGCGACAGGATGGTACGTGTCGCCTCCATTTCGAGCTCGGTTGAGCCATGCGAGGAGATGACGATCGGCCAGTAGCCCTCGTCGCGCAGCCTGAGCTCGATGCGGCTGACCATTTCGGAATAGAAGGGATCGGTGACCGTCGGTACGACAATGCCGATGGCGCGGGTGCGCTTGCGGTTGAGGTTGCGGGCAAACAGATTGGGCTGGTAGTCGGACGACCGCAACGCCTCTTCGATGCGCTTGCGCGTTGCCGGCTTGACGCTGGTCGGATCGTCGAAATATTTCGACAGCGTCGGCCTGGAGACGCCGCAGGAGCGGGCGAAATCCTCCATCGTCTTGTGCGTCATTGGCATTCAATCCTCGTCTGGCACGCGCCAGAACCTCGGTCATCCCTTGACGCTGCCCACGGTCCTGCAGCCGGCGCGTCCGCCACGCAACGGCAGACGAAATTTACAGGAAACGTCAGTGGGTTCAACGCGCAATGACAGATTATACCGTGCGTAAATTTGTTCAATTGACGCGAAAATTGTCGCGCATCAAAGTCTCGGTCACAAAGAGCGCTGAAAAGTCCAGGCACCATGACACAACAGATCGATCGGCTTCTTTCCCAGCTATATCGTCGGCTCGATGCCGCCGCGATTGTGATCTGCGATGCTATCGATCCGCGCTATGGCGACGACCTCTCCGGCAAGGGCGGCGGCCAGCCCGAACTGGTCTTGCGTCCGCGCAACGCCGCCGACGTCGCCGAAATCCTGCGCCTATGCAGTGGTATCGGCCAGAAGCTGGTCGTCCATGGCGGCCGCACCGGGCTGGCCGGCGGCGCGCGCGTGCAGCCGGGCGAAGCGGTGCTGTCGCTGGAGCGCATGACCGCGGTCGAAGCGCCCGACGGCGCCGCGGCAACCATCATCGCGGAAGCCGGCGCGCCGCTGCAAATGGTGCAGGAAGCGGCCGATGCGTCCGGCCTGATGTTCGGCGTCGATATCGGCGCGCGCGGCACGGCGACGGTCGGCGGCAACATCGCCACCAATGCTGGCGGCATTCGCGTGCTGCGCTACGGCATGTACCGCGCCCAGGTGCTGGGGCTGGAGGCCGTGCTTGCCGACGGCTCGATCCTGACTTCGTTGCGTGGCCTGGCCAAGGACAATTCGGGATACGATCTCAACCAGCTTTTCATTGGCAGCGAAGGCACGCTGGGCGTGGTTACTCGCGCCTGCCTGCGGCTGCATCCCAAGCCCGCCACCGAGGTTGCCGCCTTTTGCGCACTTGGCTCGCTGGAGGCGGCGATTGCGTTGCTGGGGTTGCTCAAGCAGCGGCTCGGGCCCTTGCTTTCGGCCTATGAGGTAAACTTCTCGCCGCTCTACGGCGCCATGATTGCCGGCATGGCCGCGCCGGCGCCGCTGCCTGCCGGCGCGCCGGTTTATGTTTTGGCCGAGATCCAGGGCAACCAGGCCGAGCTGGACGGCGAGCGTTTCGCTTCGGTGCTGATGCAGGCGGTCGAGGACGGCATCGTCGCCGACGTGGTCGTCTCGCAGTCGCCGCGCGAATTCCGTGCGCTATGGGATGTGCGCGAAGAGGCCAACCGCTTCCTGTTTGCGATCGAGGGCATGATCGGCGTCGACATCAGCATCCCGTTGGCGACCATGGCGGGTTTCCTGCGCAACGCCGAAGCCGCGATCCACGCCGTCGACAGCCGCGCCGAGATCTACGTCTTCGGCCATCTCGGCGACGGCAATCTGCACTATCAGGTCGACACCACGGAACCGGCGGCCGCCTATGAGATCATCTATCGCGGCGTGGCGGCATGCGGTGGCGCCGTCTCGGCCGAGCACGGCATCGGCCTCGACAAGAAGAAATGGCTGAACCTCGTGCGCAGCGACGCCGAAATATCAGCCATGCGCCGGCTGAAGGTGGCGTTCGATCCGCACAACATTCTCAACCCAGGGCGGATTTTCGATATCATTTGATCGCCAGGAGAATCTAGCTTGCAACTGGCGAGAGCAGCGCGTGTAAGTCGACCGTTCTCATCTGCTCGACGCCGTCCAGAGTCATATTTCCCGCGACATAGACGATGATTGCCAGACCGAGCCAGCCGATCCAGCGATACCTGGCAAGCAGCGCCGCCACCA
Organism: Mesorhizobium sp. C277A; assembly: GCF_040324395.1. Lineage (NCBI taxonomy): Bacteria > Pseudomonadati > Pseudomonadota > Alphaproteobacteria > Hyphomicrobiales > Phyllobacteriaceae > Mesorhizobium > Mesorhizobium sp. C277A. The sequence goes on from NZ_JAMYVW010000002.1 coordinate 333,294, forward strand.
GCGTCGAGGCGACCGCCATCAGAACCACCGACAGGATGAGACCGAACACCAGCGCATTCATGTCGTGGGCGGCGGCGCCCGCCACGGCCAGCACATTGTCCAGCGACATCGAGACATCGGCGACGACGATCTGCAGGATCGCGGTGCGCAGCGCCTTGGCCGGCCGCGCCGTCGCAAGTGCTACGGCTTCAGTGTCGACGTCCTCGCCGTCGCCGGCCGAGCGCAACTCCTGGAACATGTTCCAGCACACCCAGAACAAAAGCATGCCGCCGACCAGCATGATCCCCGGAATTTCCAGCAGTTGCACCGCGATCACCGCAAAGACGACGCGGATCACCGCCGCCGCGGCAATGCCGGCGATGATCGCCTTCTGCCGCAACGCCTTGGCGAGGCCTGCGGCCGCCATGCCGATCACCACGACATTGTCGCCAGACAGCACAAGGTTGATGGTGATGACTTCCAGATAAGCGGCGACAGTCGTCTGGTCGAAACTCATAGAGCGGTCTCCCCGGAAGGCTCCGGCTGGTTGCGGCGGATCGGACCGATGTCTGCGCAAACGCGAAGACAGCTGATTTGAGTGCAGCCCGGCATTGAAACAAGACGCCAGCGCGGCCAATCGGTCCTCATCCACGGAATTCATCGCCGGGTCGTGATTTCCGACCAGAAATGCCCGTCCCAGAATGCCCATCATGGAAGGGAAGACAAAAGCGTTCCGCTTGCCTATCAATATTGCCGACCAAAGGAGAGACGAGCATGAGCAAGACGGCACTGATTTTCTGGGGCGGATGGGAGGGTCACACGCCGGCCCGCAGCTCCGCTGTCGTCAGCGAGATATTGACGGGGCATGGCTTCGAAGTGCGGATAGAAGAGGGCACATCGGCGCTCGCCGATCCGCAGCTCCCGGCCATCGATCTGATCGTGCCGGTGATCACCATGTCGACGATCGAGAAACCGGAGCTGCAAAACCTCACCGCCGCCGTCAGCGGCGGAACCGGCCTTGCCGGGTTCCACGGCACCATGGGCGACAGTTTTCGCAACGAGCCGGCCTATCAGTTCATGACCGGCGGCCAATGGGTCGCGCACCCCGGCGACATCATCCACTACCGTGTCGACATCATCAGCGACGATCCGATCGTCAGGGGTATCGAGGGTTTCGCCTACCATTCCGAGCAGTATTACATGCATGTCGACCCGAGCAACGAGGTGCTGGCGACGACGACGTTCAGCGGTGAGCATCTCGACTTCATCGACGGCGTCGTCATGCCCGTGGTCTGGAAGCGCCGCTACGGCAAGGGCCGCGTCTTCTTCAGCGCGCTCGGCCACACCGCGGATGAGTTTTCCGTCCCGCAAATGCGCACCATCTTCGAGCGTGGGGTGCTGTGGGCCAGCCGATAACCGGGGCCTGTCCGAGCAAGCAACGGCGATATCACGCCTCCGCTACTCGCTAAGCCGCGGCTAACGCTCTATGCTGGCTGAGGTCACGGCGTTCGACCGCCATCATCGCAACTGAAATGTGTTGTCACGGGGGACATGCATGTTCGGGGTCGTCGGATTAGTAAGGCATGGAAAGTCGTCGCAGCGCTGGCGTCGGCCCGCTCTGGTGGTCGTGGTGTTCGGTCTGTTGCTGCTTGCGCCGCAGGCGGCCAACGCGCAGCCGAACTGGACGCTCGATCCGGCGAATTCGACGCTCACCTATCAATCGGTGAAGAAGAACACCATTGTCGAAACCAACAAGATCAGGAACCTCTCGGGCACGCTGACATCGGATGGCGCCGCCAAGGTCACGTTCGACCTCAACTCGGTCGACACCGGCATCGACCTTCGCAATGTCCGCATGCGCTTCCTGTTCTTCGAAACCTTTAAATTCCCGACGGCGGAAGTGACGGCGAAAGTCGATCCCGCCGCTTTTGCCGATCTCGCCACCAAACGGCGCATGAGCGCGCATATCCCGTTTCGCCTGAGCCTGCACGGCGTCGACAAGGACCTTGAGGCCAATGTCGTGGTCACCATGATCACCGACAGCATGGTGTCGATCGCCTCGGAGGCGCCGGTCGCCGTGCATGTCGAGGATTTCGGCCTGTTGCCCAACATCGAAAAACTCCAGCAGGCGGCCAATGTCAGCAGCATCGTCCCGACGGCTTCGGTGTCGTTCGACTTCGTCTTCACCGCTGATGGGGCCAAGCCGGCGGCGGCGCCTGCCGTCGCAGCCCCAGCCGATGCCGGGCCGGTCGCCACAGATGCAGGCAAGACGTCCTTCAGCGACGATGAATGCCTGAACAGGTTCGAGGTGCTGTCGCGCACCGGCGCCGTCTATTTTCGCCCAGCCAGCGCTCGGCTCGATGAAAAGAGCCGCCCACTGCTGGCCGAGGTGGTCGGCGTCGTCGGCAAATGTCCGAAACTGAAGGTCGAGGTTTCGGGCCATACCGATTCCGACGGGTCGCCGACGGCCAACAAGAACCTGTCGGAACGGCGCGCCAAGGCGGTCGCCGACGCGATCATCGCTGCGGGCATTCCATCGGCGCAGATCACGGCTTCCGGCTATGGCGAGGAAAAGCCGGTGGCGCCGAACGATACGCCGAAGAACAAGGCGCTGAACCGGCGGATCGAGTTCTCCGCCACGCCGCTCGCCAACTGAGCCGGTCCTTAACTGAGAAGGCCCGTCAACCGAAAAGGAATCCGGTGCGTTTGGACATGATTGCAAGTTGCGGCAACTTCATGCGCGGCATCGGCCTCGCGGTGCTGGCGCTTGCGTTGACCATGACCATTACCATGACCGCGGCCAGTGCCGAACGCCGCATGGCCCTGGTGCTCGGCAATTCCCATTACCGGAACGCGCCGGTGCTGCCCAATCCGGTGAACGATGCGCAGGCAATGTCCGATCGCCTGAAGGGGCTGGGCTTCGAAATCGTCTCCGGCCTCGATCTCACCAAGGCGCAGACGCAGGAAAAGATCGCGCAATTCGCGCGGCAGGTGCGTGGCGCCGATATCGCGCTGTTCTTCTATGCCGGTCATGGCCTGCAGGTCTCGGGCAGGAATTACCTGCTGCCTGTCGATGCGGCGCTGGAGGACGAGACCTCGCTCGACTTCGAAGCCGTGCAGGTGGACTTCATCCTGCGGCAGATGTCGCGCGAGACCAGCATCAGGCTGGTGTTCCTCGACGCCTGCCGCGACAACCCGCTCGCCGATGTGCTTGCCAAGGAGACTGGCGGCGACAGCACGGCAAGCAGCGGCCTTGCCGAAATACCGATCGAGAATGGCGGCGCCGGCACGCTGGTCGCCTTCGCTGCCAGTCCCAACCAGCTCGCCTATGACGGACCGGGCGAGCACTCGCCATTTTCGGCGGCGCTGCTTGCCCATATCGGCGAGGTCAACGTCTCGATCACCGAAGCGATGAACCGGGTTACGTCGGATGTGTTCAAGGCCACAGCCGGACGCCAGCGGCCCTGGATCAACGTTTCGCTGACCACCGATGTCGTGCTTCACAAGGTCGATCTCAAGGCGCCGCTGATCGTCGGCGATTCCGGCGCGGCTGCGCCCGAAGGCGATACGCAGGCGCGCACCGGCGCGGCCGCCAATCCGCCGGGTACGGACGCCGGCGAGCAGGCGCTGGAACAGCTGCGTGAGGAAATTCCGAAGCTGGGCTCGGACGCGCCAATCCTTTTCGATGTTCCGGTCAATTTCGGCGACCCGGCGATCGACGGCAAGAGCATCGCCCAACTCATCCAGGGCAAGCCGCACTTCAGTCCGGTCGAGGGCCTGGAAAAGTCCGTCTGGGACAACCAGTGCAGCAACTGTCATCAATGGACCGAGGAGCGGCTGTGCGACCAGGCCAAGACCTACGTCACCAATGATGCCTCGGTGTTGCGCCTGCAACACCCGCTGGGCACGCGCTTCAAGGTGGCACTCGGCAAATGGGCGCAAAACGGCTGCAAATGAGACCGCCAACAATGGGTTGGATCAGATTTCAATGAAATCTCATCACGATCCAGAGCAATCAGGCTCGGCGCAGCGCCTCGGTTTCGGCCAGATGGATGCCCATCTCGACAAAGGCGGTGAGCACGGAGAAACGGTCCGCCACCGCAACCCGCGCCAGTCCGGCCAGTATGCCGGCATTGACGGCATGCGCAGCCGGCAGCGGCCGCAGCCTCGACCCGTTGGTCTGCGGCGTCAGGCCATTGATGTGCCGTTGCGACGCTAGCGCGATCCAGCCGGCAGGCGTGTGCTGCTGCGTCATCGCCGCCCCGGCGACAGCCTCCCGGCGGGTTGCATTGTTGGGGTCGCCGACCCACTCCTGGATCAGTGTCAGCGTTGCGAGGTCCTGCTCTTCGAGCAGCTCGGTCAGATGCCCCAGGCACTCATGGCCCCACCAGATTGCGGCCCGGTCAGGCAGGAGATAGGCGCAAAAGGTAATCGCTTCCTCGGGGATGCGCCCGGCCATCAGCCGGCGGCAGAACTCGAGCGAGGGTTGGTCGGTCGGAACGGCCGTCATGTCCCGAGCGACAGCCGTGTTCGCGGCGAAGAGATCGCGTGCGGTCTGGAATCGAAGCCCGTTGACCATCGCTGCTGTTATCCTCCCCCAGCCCTCACTCAACCCGCCTGCGAGGCGCGGGTCAAGTCTGTCGACCACCACATGTCCATGACGTTGTTCACAGACAAACGCCTCACGGTTTGGTATATTCCACAGCCGACCGTGATCTCGACAGATCATTGTCGAACAGGAAGAGTTGGCCCGGATCCATGGATCGGGCCTGAGTGAAAATCGGATGCTCGAAACGGGAGTAACCGTTATGCAGCGGCACATTTCAGTCTTGGCATTGGCGACCGTGCTTTTCTCGACTCACGTCTATGCCGACCCACTTCAGAAATCGGAAGACATTGTGAAGTTCTTTGCCGGCACGATCGATCACGGCGCGGCACGCGGGATTTGTGTCGGCACCGAGGACGAGTGCAAGAGCAAGACCGGCCAGAAAGAAAAGCCTCCGGAGAAGACCGGCCTCGATATGCTGATCAATTTCAGCCTGGATTCGTCCGAGCTCGACGCCAAGGCGCGCAGCGAACTCGACGAATTCGCCAAGGCGCTGAAGGACGATCGGCTGAGCAAGCTGTCCTTCGTCGTCGAAGGCTATACCGACGCATCCGGCTCGGCGACCTACAATGAGGGGCTGTCGCAGCGCAGGGCGCAGTCGGTGACGGCCTTCCTCGAATCCAACGGCATCGAAGCCACCCGCATCAAGGCGGTCGGTCTCGGCGAGGCCAATCCACGCAACCCCGACCCCTACGATCCCGTCAATCGCCGGGTCGAGATGCGGATCAAGGCGCAGTAGCGTCGCCGGCTGCGTTTTCCGGCCATCAACGCCGCGCGTCCAACGGACACGCGGCGTTTTTGTCGTTCGATGTGATCGATCAGTTCTTGAGCACGCCGCCGACCGCTACGCCGGTGCCGAAGATCAGCGCCTTGGTCAGGAAATCATTGTTGTCCCGCGGCGGCGGCTCATCCTCGCGCACGACCTCCCGGTTGCGCCTTTTCTGCACGAACTGCTGCTGTCGGCGCGGCTTCTGGGCGTACTGCTTCTTGCGTGGCTTTTCCGCCACCGGCTTCAGCGTGCGGGCCTTCTGCACCATCTGTTTTTTCGGCTTGTCCACGCCGGCCTGGTCGGCCTCATGCTTGGCACGCACGGCCTCCATCATCGGATCCGTCTGGATAACCAGGAATGCCAGTTGCTCGCGCGTCAGGAAGGTGGTCGGAGGCAGCCCGTTCCCCTCTTGCCAGTCGCCGATCGCTTGCCGGGTCTTGGCGCCGATATTGCCGTCAACGCGGCCAAGCTCGTTGCCCAGCGCCTCGACGCGCAATTGCAGGTCGATGCGGCCCTGGCGATCGAGACCGATCGCGTTCTCCGTCGCCTCGGTGCCCAGCACCTTCTTCATGTCGTCCGAAATGCCGACCGAGGTGCGCACGGCAGAACCCGAGTTCGCTTCGTCGGCATCGAGCGCTGCCACCTGCCGTTCCTGGGCTTTCGGATCGTTCAGCGCATCGATGTTGAGCCGCGCCACCGTGGCGAAGCGGCCATTCGGGAACTGTTCGAGATAGGCTTCGTAGAATGGCGCGGTGTTGCGCTTCGAGGCCTCGTCCCAAAGCCGCTGCTCGACTTCCCACGAAGGCGGTTCGCTGGTGACGGGGGCAGGGGCGGGCGCTGTCGCGGCGTTCGCGTCGTCGGCGGCCGGTTTTGCCACCGGCACGGCTTCGGCGGCCGGTTTGCCAAGGAAAACCTCGCGGCCCAGCGATGCGTTGTGCCATGGCCGCTGGCGGCCTTGCGTGGTCTCGGCCACTTCGCCGCGCACCCGCGTCAGCGCGCTCTGGATCTCGACGCCGGGTTCGGTCAGGTGCCTGGCGAGCGCGGTCGAGTAGGGGCTGTCGACGCCGTTGCCGTCAAAGGCGATGGCGCCCGGGTCGGTGGCATAGGCAATCAGGATGCCGCCGGTGCCGACGCCCTCTGATTTAGGGTCGATCGGCGCCAGGCCGGTGCCCAGCGCGGTGGAGCGGGTCTTCGGCATCGCGGCCGCCAGCGTCCGTGCCAGCGGATTGTCGCGGCAGGCATCGAGGATGATGACGCCGACCGCCGGGTCGGGCGGCAGTGCGGCCATGAAGTCGTCGATCTGGACGGTGCGGGTCTTGAGATAGGCAGGTGACGTCAGTTCGGCGTCGACCGGGATCAAAAAGTTCTTGCCGTCGACTTGCATGCCGTGGCCGGCATAGAAGATGACGGCGAGGTCGGCATCGTAGGACTGCTCGGTGAATTTGCTGATCAGGCTGTGCATGCCGGCATTGTCCTGGTCGACGCCCTCGATCACCTCGAAGCCCGCATTGCGCAGCGTCGATGCGATGAGATGCGCGTCATTGGCCGGATTGGGCAATTCGACGGCATGGACGTATTTGCTGTTGCCGATGACCAGCGCGACGCGTTTGACGCCACCGGCATCCGGCGCCGCCGCCTGGACGGTGCCAAGCGCGGTCAGCATTAACAGAAAAATCCGCTCAAAAGGACGGCAAACGCTTTCATGGGATCGGCCCTCCGCCCCAATGGGGCGCGTTATTGATGGCTGCGCATGCTAGATTTCACCAGCGACTGTATCGCTTCTGCCAAAATGGCTCTTGGGCGTATGTGATCCCAGCCACAGTTTTGGTTCACAAGGACCCAAAAACCTTCCCAAATATCCGCAAACATACCATTCGCAGGCCTCAGAACCAATCGGCTTGGCGAAAGCCGGGGCGAACTGCCAGCTCTAGCCCGGCTCAAGAGTATTTTGGATCGAGCCGACCAGTGCCGTTATCGCCTGCTTGTATTTTTGGAACTCCGGCGATGTCTGGCGGACTTCCGTCGTCGTCGGCTGGCCCGCATCGGTGGTGGCGGGCGTCGGCAATTTGCGGCCCATCTTCCGTTCCGCCCAGTCGACGACGTAGCTGGCGGTCTTGCCGGTAAGAAATGGGTTGGCCTGGATAACGGACGATCCGAGCACGGCGCTCAACTGCGCCGATCCCGGCGACGCCAGCACCTGATGGGCGCCTTCCATACCGAGGAAATGGCAGAGATAGAGCCGGCCGGCGGTGATCTGGTGGCCACGCGCCTTGAGATAGGCTTCGCCCTCGCGCGCCAGATTGCGCACCATCTCACGCGAGATGGTGGCGTCGTAGCGCAAAGCGAGCAGGTCTGCGGTCGACAGCGAGCGCGCCAGTTCGGGACGATAGGTGTTCATCATCCGGATCCAGGTCTTGGATATGAACTGGCCGGCGCCTGTCGCCGAAGACAGCGGGTTCTTGGCCCGCGCGCTACCGCCCGATTCGACGTGGACGATACGGTCGGTCAGCGTTTCGACGGCGGGATCGCTGGAAGTGACGGCGATTGCAGCGGTCACTGTTCCGAGCGGATCGATCGCCTGACCGCTTTGATAGAGTTCGAAATGCAAATGTGGCCCGGTCGACAGGCCGGTGGTGCCGATATAGCCGATGATGTCGCCGGCCTTCACCTTGGTGCCGACACCGCTGGCAATGGCGAATTTCGACATATGCGCGTAGCGCGTCTCGCGGCCGCCGCCATGGGCGATCTTGACCACATTGCCGTAGCCGCCGCCGTCGCCCTGGAAGATGATCTCGCCGTCGAAGGCTGCGGCGATCGGGGTCCCCACGGGTGCTGCCCAGTCGACGCCCTTGTGGATGCGAACAACGCCCAGGATCGGATGCTTGCGTGGCCCGAAGGTCGACGTCATGACACCGTTGACCGGCGTCACCATGCCCTTGGCCACCGTCAGCGAGCGCACCTGGTCGTCGCCCGAGACGCAGGAAAACTGGCCGTCGCTCTGCTGGAAAACGAAACAATCGAGGCTCTTTTGCGTGCCTTGGATGCCGACATAGAGCACCCGTCCGTCGGTCTCGTTCTTGCCGCGCGGCGTCTGCGAATAGATCAGCACAAGGCGCTGGTCCTCGCTGGCGAAAGCATCCAGATCCTTTCCGCGCGACAGATACATGATGGCTTCGCCGATGATGCCGCTCGGCACATTGTTGCGGGCCGCCGTCGAATAGATCGCGTCGAGCAGGCGGTATTGCCGTTTCTGCGTGCCTTCGGTCTCGGCGCCCGAATAATTGAACAGGTCCTCGCGCACCCACGGGTCGACGCCCGACACGAAGGCACCGGCCGCGTTGCGTGTCAGCGTGCCGACAAAGACGTTCCTGGCGTAGATCGAGACCTGCATCAGCGACATCGTCGTGGTCTCGCGCGTCGGCCTAAAGCCGCGCATCGCCACGACATAACCAGGCTGCAGGCCGTTCTTGTCGAACAGCGCCTTCAGCGCCTCGCCGGCAAGCTTTGCGTCGTCGGCGGAAAAATGCGCATCGAGCGCCACGCTGTCCAGGCTGCGGTCATTGAGGATTTTCACGAAAATGTCCTGGGTCGCCTCGAAGCGCTGGTATTCCGAGCTGACGGTGGCAACGCTGGTGTTGTTTTCGACCGGTGTCTTCTGAAAGGCGGGGAGTGCCGCTTCGCCCTCATCGATGGTCTCGCCCCAGCCGGCCTCGGGGTCATCGGCCGCCGCCGATGCACCCGGAGCAGCCTGCGGGTCAGGAGCTGGGCCGGAGGCCGCCGGAGCCCCGTCCGCGCCGGGCGATGGTTGAAGATCGTTCTGCAGGTCATTCTGCGGATCGTTGGGTTCGGCGGGTGGCGCGACCGCGGTCTTCCGCTGCGCCTGGAAGAAGGCGAAATCCTCCTGCGTCGAGGGGATCGTCGTCATGAATTTTTCGCTGGCGCTCAGCATCACGTCGGAGAGAACCATGATCTGAGGGGAGATGCCGGCCTGGTCGAGCTCCGTCGGGCGCGGCATCCCGCGGCTCTTGGCGGCGCCCGCCTCCGGCGCCAGTGTGATCCACATCGGGTCGCCGGCAAGGTCGATGATGGCCGGCACGTAGACCGATGCGTCGGCCGGCACGTCGTCCGAGCCTTCGACGGCATGCAGTTCCTCGTCCTCGTCGCCGAACGACCAGTAGTCGGCGGTAAGATAGAAGCCGGTGGCAATCGCGGCGAGGACGATTGTCGCCAGGCCAGCCGCCAGCCCGAGCCAGATCCTGCGCCTGCGTAGCGCGGCGCGCGCCTGCTTCTTTGCCTTGAAGCTGGTGTCGATGCTGTGCGTCACGGTGCGCTTCCGGTCAGGAAGAAGGTCCAGCGCACCTGTTCCTGCGTGTCGACTTCGAGAAACTTCGCCGCGATATGGCCGCGCTGCCAGCATTCATCGATGCCGCGGATCGAAAACCGCCGCCGCTCGATGCACATGTCGGTGGAGCCTGCCAGAATGGCGTGGCCGAAGACATCCGTCGCGTAGATGTAGATGTAGCGGTTGGTCAGCTCCTCGCGGATGACGTTGACGCATTGATTGGCGCCGATGGTCCACCAGCCATCGGTCTGGTCGGCATCGTCGACCTTCTGACCGACGGCAAGATTGACGACGTCGAGCGTCTGGTTGCAGACGGTGAATTCGGCGCGCGCATGCCCGGTGGAAAGAAGCGCCAGCAACAGCGTCGCGACCGCGCTCGCGGCGAGCTTCACGCGCACGTTCCGGGCAAGCAGGACGGGATCTCGGCGACGGCGTTGCATCGGCGTCGGTGCTAGCCGCCGAGGCGGAAGTATTTGGCGGTCGCCGAAAATGCCGAACTCCTGGCGCCGATCTCGTCGAGGATCCTGGGCAACAGCACCGAGGCCGGCGTCGGCGTTGTGAAGTCCGCCGCCTTTATGTCCTGCGGCCCGGTGATCACCATGATGATCTGCGGCAACGCCTTGCCTGCCGCCTTGTCGGCGGCGCCGAGCCCGATCGGGATCGAGAAGGTCGCCTTGTCGGCTTGTACGACAACATGATCGTCGAGGTTGAACGCGATGCCCCTGTGGTCGATCAGGAACACGCTCGACACCAGCCCGCCATGCGTCATCAGCGTGCCGTCGATCGGCGAGCCGTCCGGCACCGATGTCTGGTCGAGGACAAGCTGCGGCCTGTCGGCCGTGCTCGCGCCCATGAAACGCAGGAAGCCGGTGATCCCGCATTGCGGGGGCTGGATAAGGCGGACGCTGATATCCGGCTCGACATGGAACTTCGCCTGGAATTCCCCAAGCAACTGTTCGAAGGGTGGCACCGACGTGCCGAAGCCCTCGATCGCGACACCCTTGTCGGCGACCGACGTCACCGTCGCAAAAAAACAATCACCACCATTGAAGGCGCGTACCCAGGTGACCCGCTCCGCGGCCGCATCGGCCGGTGGCGGCACCTCCGGCTTGGGCACGTTCATGGCAATGTCGGGCTCTGCCGGCTTGTCGGCCTGCTCACCGCTGGCGATATCGGGCTGGCTCGGCTTAGGCTCCGCGGTCGGTTCAGGCGCCTGCGTGTCCGGCTTGGGCGCCTGCGCGGTCGGTTCAGGCGCCTGCGCCTTGGGCTCGGGCGCTTGAGCGGTGGGTTCCGGCGTCGGTGCTGTGGGTTTGGGGGCCTCGGCCGTCGGTTCAGGTGTTTGCGTGGCTGGCGCTGTCGCCTTGGGCTCTACCGGCGGACTGACAGGCTCGGGGTTCTTCGCGGCATCGGACTGTGACGGGCCGGATGGCGGTTGCAGCGCGACGGTCTTGTCGGTTGGTGCGGCCGGCAGCGGGGCCGTGGCGCTCGACGCGACTGGCGGCGTCGGCTGCGGCTCGACCGGCGCTTTGGCCTGATCTTCAGCCGGAGTCTCCGCTGGTTGCGGCTTTGGCACCGTCTTCTCGACCGGCGCAGTGTCCGAAACGGGCTTGTCAGCGACGATCGGCTTTGTCAGTCCGGGTTGGAGCGGCTTGCCGGTGTCGGTGAGGCGAGGCCGGTCTCCGAATCCCACGATACCCGATGCATAGAGCCCTCCAAGCGATACCATGACCACCGCCGCCAGCACCGCGATCGTCAGATTTCTGCCTGTAGTAGCACGCTTCGGCGGTGTGCTTGCTCGCTTGGGAGTTTCAGCAGCCGGTTTCGGCTGCGACAGGTGCGCCGGGCGCACGTGCGGCACGAAAGACGGCTCCGCCGTGCCGCTTGGCGGGGCCGAACCGAAGCCTTGGGCCGGCGAGTCCCCGATCTTCGAGACAGGCCCTGCGGTCTGCCCGGTTCGCGGCAGACCGGGCCGGGGCGCGAGCGATGCCGGCGGCAAGGTCGCGTCGCTGTCGTCGCGCGTCAACCGGGCGATTTCGGCCATGCTGGCCGGTCGATCATCCGGGTCAGGCTGCAGCATCGCTTCGACGATGTCCCTGAAATCGGCATCGATGCCGGAGAGATCAGGGACGGTCCGCCGTTTTTCGACGATCTCGTATTGCGAGCCGCCCATATCGATCGGCTTGCCGCGCAGCGCCGCCGCCAGCACCAGCCCCAGGCTGTAGATGTCGGACTGTTCGCTGACCTCGCCGCCATAGAGCCCGAGCTGCTCGGGGGAGACGTAATTGTATTTTCCGGCAAACTTGCCGCCGATCAGCGTCTCGCCACCGACCGCGGCCGATCGCGCAATGCCGAAATCGATGATTTTTGCCCGCTCGACCCGGCCTCCCGGCAGGATGATGTTGTCGGGCGAAAGATCGCGGTGGATGGCGCCGGCCTGGTGCACGGCGCTCAGGCCCGAGGCCAGCCGGTGGCACAGTTTGCGCACATCCGGAGTCGCCATCGCCCCGCCGCGCATGATGTCGTAGAGCGACTGGCCGTCGACGAATTCCATCGCCAGATAGGGCCGCCCGATGCCGGGATCTATGGTGAAGACGTGGTAGCGCACGACCGCGTCATGCGACAGATGGTTGAGGATCGAGGCTTCCTTGCGAAACAGCGACAGGATCGTCTGATCGCGGGCGAATTCCGGCAGCACGATCTTGATCGCGACATGATCGCCGGTCTGGATGTTGTGGCCGCGATAGACTTCGCCCATGCCGCCCGACGCGATGCGTTCGTCGAGCTCGTAGATGCCGCTGAGCTGCGTGCCGACGCTGGTATCCGCCATGTTGGGCAATAGCCGGGTCTTGTCGTCGGAGCTCATCGGTCGTGGCCTCCTGCTCGGGACAGGCCATTGCCTTTGTCTCTGATCTTGACCAGAACGATGGTGACGTTGTCGGTGCCGCCGCGCTCAAGCACCATGGAAAGCAGCTTTTCGCAGGCAGCCTGCGGCGCTCCCGAGAGCACTGCTGCCGCAATTTCCGCGTCGCTGACATGCGCCGTCAGCCCGTCCGTGCTGAGGATGAAGATGTCGCCGGCAAGGGTCTCTCCCTGCTGGAAGTCTATGGCGATTTCGTCGTTGACGCCGATGGCGCGGGTGATGACGTTGCGGCGCGGCCAGTTCTCCGCTTCGGCTGCGCTGATCGCGCCGCTGTCGAGCAGTTCCTGCACCTCGGTGTGGTCGCGCGAAATCTGCGAGATCGCGGCGTTGCGCACGAGATAGACGCGGCTGTCGCCCGACCACAGGCAGGCGAACCTGCCGTCCATGGCCAACAGTGCGGCAACGGTGGAGCCGATGGTCACGCCGCGTGAGCGCGAAATCCGGCGAATCTCGGCATGCGCCCGGTTCAGCCGATCCTCAAAGCGGGCGCGCAGATCCGGCGCCGAACTGGCGATGCCGATCGTCGCCAGATGCTCGACAATGCTTGCCGAAGCGACTTCTCCGGCCTCGTGCCCGCCCATGCCGTCGGCCACCACCCAGAGGCCGATCTGCGGCTCGACCAGAAAGCTGTCCTCATTGTGGTCGCGCACGCAGCCCTTGTGGCTCACGCCGTAGCTCTCAAAGGCGGCATCGTTCACTTGCCTACGCTCCGCAACGCCTTGGCTGACGTGCCTGGCCAGTCTGCCACAGCCCCATTCATTAGAGTATCGAAATCTAAGCCGCTGATGACGGACGGTGTGGTGCCGCCGCTGTCTCTGCGTCCTGCAATCTTTGGTCCTGCCATGCAATTCCCCATCAGAAAGCCTTCGGACAGCTGAACGCGGAGAGCGCCGGCAGCGTGAACGGATTACCGTCCTTCCCGGTCTTGATCGTGTAGGCGACATCGCGCCCGCCGATGAGGAAATGCGCTTCGAGACTGTCGCCATTGGCGGTGACCTGCCCCTTGTCCAGCAATCGTTTCAACGCCCAGGGACCGTCGAACTTGATTGCGGACTCGCGGCCGGGCAGCTCCGGCGTCAGGCTGAGACTGGCCGAACCGGTCTTGCCCGGCCACGGAATCAGGCCCGGCGTGTTGCCGGCTTGGGTGGCCTGCAGCACCTGGCCGTCGATATTGAGCAGCGCCATGTCGGCATCGCCATGCAGCGACAGCGGCGTGAAGGTGATGTTGATCGACGGCACCGGCCCGCCGAGCGGAAAGAAAGCCGCGCGGATTTGTGCCGCGAGCTGAAAGTTCTTCAGCGTCGATTTCGCCAGATTGCGGCCGAACCTGGTGTCCTGTTTCCAGTCCCAGTCCTGGCCGCTCATGTCGACCAGCGACGCCAGGTTCTGCGCGAAAAACCGGTCGAGAACCCCGCCCGGAGAAAACAATCTGGCAAAATCCGCCATGGCGACATCGTCGGTGCCGGCGGGGGCGAATGGAAAGCGCCCGGCAATCACCTCTTCGCACGGACGGCCGACGGTCTCCTCCAGCATCTCGTTGAGACGCGTGGTCGATGTTTCGGCGACGGTGCCCTCGAAATCGTCCGCCGCCGCGCTCACCATCCTGGCCAGCGCCTTCGGCAGCCGCGAAGCATTGGCGCGCAACGTCGAGATCTGCAGCTGCAGATTGGCGTTGGCCTGGTCCGTCTGGGCGGGGACATCGGCGGCCAGCCGCACGCTCTGATAGATTTCGCGGAAATTCTGGGTGAGGGCGTCGAGCGGCCGCTGCCCCGGCGCCCCGGCCACCAAAGCCTGGAAAGACCGGAACTGGGCTTCGATGTTGGCGCCGGGATCCTGGTTCTGCGTACTGACAAAGGCGGTCCCGGCCCTGCTCTGCGATTTGCGCGCTGCAAGCTCGATGCCGATGCGGGCGAGGCCCTTGGCGCGTGCCGCGATTTCCTGGCCGCTGTCTTGAGACGGCGCAGCCGGATTGCGCTCTTGCGTCAAAGCTGTTTCGCGCGCGATCGCCTCGAACAGCTGCATCAGCGGCGAACTCGGTGATCCCGCTGCGGACAGCGCCAGATATTGCGGTTTGTCGGCGGCCATTGCCTTGAACTTCAACCTGTCGAGCACCTCGTTCCACGCCGCCGCAAAGCCCTTGCCATAGCGATCGAGCAGCTCCGGGCCGAGCTTGAGCAATTCCTGGTCGAAACCGCCTTGCTCGCCGCTCGAGCCGATCACCCATTGATCGTCGACCAGCGCCTGCGCGCTCCTGGCAAGTTGCGCCAGATAGAAGTCGAAGCCGGCATGGGTGTAGAGACCGGGGACGCGAAGGCCGGCGAGATCGTTTCCGTCATTGCGCTCGAACAGCATCGGCGCCTCCGCGCCGGCTTGCGATGACACCGAAAAATCGTCCAGCGCCGCCGCATAGGTGGCCGACTGGATGAGCGCGGTGGCGCGATCGGCAAGGCTCATGCGGCCGAGCGAGCGCTGGGCGGATTCGACCAGCGCGCGGTTGAGTTCGAACGAGGGATCCTGGTCATCGTCGAGCGCCAGCATGGCGCGCAAATGCTTCTCCAGTTGCGCCCGGCCGTCGCGATTGTGGGCGCCGGGATAGCGGTTCTGTTCCCAGTCCCGCTTCAGCCAGGTGACGACCAGCTCGTCATCCACTTTCGGCGCCTTGCCGCCCAGCATCAGGTAAATCTTCAACGGCTCGTACAGCGCCATCGGATCGGCCATCCTGGCCTCGATCGTGCGTTCGAGCTGGAACAGCAGGCGCGAGCGGAACATCCGCTCCAGCCCCTGCCGGTAGGCGGTCTCGGAGGCCGAAAGGATACGCTCACGCTGGCTGAGGCCGAACGTCGCCGTGGCCGGGGTGGGCTGGTCTCTCGTATCGTAGCCGGCCGGCAGGCCGCGCAGCGCATCGAGCGCGCCGATGACGGTTTCGAGGTCGGCATCCAACACCGTGGTGCTGGCCAGCAGCGGCGCGGCTGTCGCGCGGTATTGGCCTGCCGCCTGGCCGGTCGCGGCGACCAGCGATTTGTTGGTCGTAAAGCTCAGGCCGAGAACGCCAAGCGCGGCGATCGCTATGGCCGCGATCGCTGTCAGGCCGGCGTAGCGGGCGATCGCAACGCGCCTGTCGGCCGCCCTGTCATAGGACACCCAGCCGGACTCGGCGAAAATGACGCGGCTCAACAGATCGTGCAGGAAGAAGCTTTTGCCGGTGCCGGAAAGATGCGCCTGGGCATTCCTGCCGAAACTGCGGCCTATGCTGCCCAGCAACTGGTCGATCGGCGTGCCTTCCTGCGTGCCGGAAGAAAAATACAGGCCGCGCAGGGGGGCGTTCAGCTGCTTGCGCGTCGGCTCGAAAACGCCCTCGAGGAAATTCACGATCCGGCCTTTCAGCGCACCGAGCTGCGCGGCGAAGCCGAAAATGGCGATGCGCGCGACCGGATCGGTCTCCGCCTGCAGCCGCTCGCTCATCTCTTCGGTCAGGCGCTTCACCAGCGCGTCGAATTCGGCTGGCGCTTCCGCGACCATGTTCAGGCCGCGCTCGGCGGTCTGGAAGGTCGCGCCCCACACCTTGCGCCGGCGTGCTTCGTCGAAACCGCCGAAATATTCCATGAATCCGGAGACCAGGTCGGCCTTGGTGAACAGCACATAGACGGGAAAGCGGACCTTCAGGACCTCGTGGATTTCCTGCAGGCGGCTGCGGATCTCGGCGACGCGGGCCGCCTGCTCGCTGTCCGCCATCAGATCGGAAAGGCTGATCGCCAGGATGACGCCATTGATCGGCTGGCGCGTCCGGTGCCGCTTGAGCAGCGACAGGAACGCCAGCCAGCTTTTGCTGTCGGTCCGTGCATGGGAATCCTGCGTCGTGTAGCGCCCGGCCGTGTCGATCAGCACCGCCTCGTCGGTGAACCACCAGTCGCAATTGCGCGTGCCGCCGACGCCTGCCACCGGCTGCGCCTGGCCCGACCCGGCAAGCGGAAAGTTCAGGCCGGAATTGACCAGCGCGGTGGTCTTGCCGGCGCCCGGCGGGCCGATGACGATGTACCAGGGCACGTCGTAGAGGAAGTTGCGCTTGCCGCTCGATTGCCTGAGCGTCGCGACCGCTTCGTTCATGCGAGCTTCCAGCACCTTTGCATCGCTGCCGTCATCCTCGGCGCTGGCCATGGCGGCCTCCAGCGCCTTCTGCGCCTTGCGCCTGCGCCAGAACCGGATTGCATAGATGATCGCCACCGTTCCGACGACGATGCCGATGATCGCTGCCCGCAGCCAGATGGGATCCAACGGCCGGGCGCCGGCAAAGCGGATTAACGGGCCGGCGTACCAGACCGCGGCGGCAAAGCCGGCGAGCGCGAGCGCGCTGAAGATGCGCAGCAGCCAGCCGGTCACAGCATCTCCTCCCGCGGGATCATTACATCGACACGGCGGTTTTTGGCGCGGCCGTCCGGCGTTGCATTGTCGGCGATGGGCTCGTCCTCGCCCTTGCCCTCGACCTTTGTCCGCGACGGATCGCTGAAATGCGCTGCGATCATCTTTTCCACCGACTGGGCACGTGCGACGGAGAGGTCGAAATTCGATTTGAAGGCGCTGGTCTTCTTCGGCTTGACGTTGTCGGTGTGGCCGACGATCCGGATCGGCCCGCGCTCCGCATCGAGAGCCGCCGCGATGCTGGTGGCCACCGGCTCGAATTCCGGCTTTACCTCGGCTCGTCCGGACTGGAACAGCAGGGCGTTGCTGATTTCAACGATGATGAAATCGCCCTTGGTGCCGACGCTGACGCCGCCGCCTTCGATCTCCTTGGCCAAGGCAGTGCGGATGCGATCGACCTGCGCAATCGTCGTTGGCGCTGCGACGACTTTCACCTCCTCGGTCAGCGGCACGAAACCGGTGCGCTCGATGGTGACCGGCGTCGCCGGATTGAGCGCCAGCAACTCGCCGGCAACAGCCTCGCCATCATTGGTGATGAGCACGCGCAGCGTGAAAAAGGCTGCGGTCAAAACTGCCGCGGTTGCAGCGGCTATGGCCCAGAGCGGAACCCGCCTGGAGCCTTGCGCCGATGTGACCGACAAGCCTTGCCAGCGCGGCGAAATGTCGTCGTCACCGAGGACGCGGAAATAGGCTGATGTCTCGTAGGCGTCGCGGCGGACCCGTTCGAGGCTCTCGCGCGGCTGGCCGCGATACTGGCCTTCGAAGCCAAGCGACAGGCAGACATGCATCAGCTCGATGAGATTGCGATGAGGTTCCGGCGTCGCCAGCACCGTGTTCAGCGCCTGGAAAAAACCGGCGCCGGTGGGTTTGACCTGGAAGAAGCGCTGCAGCATGGCGTGCTGCGCCCACGCATCCCGGCTGGAACCGGGCAGATTGGCGACGATATCGTCGGCGGTTTCGCAAAGCACATAGCTGGCGATGCGCGCATCCTCTTCCGAGGTATCGGTCCTGGCGATCTTGCGGTCGAAATCCTCGATCAGGCCGGCGACATGCTGCGCCAGCGGCTCGGCCGGTCTTTCGACAGCCATCAGCCGCAGATGCCCAAGCAGTATCAGCAAGGGCGCCGCGGCAGCGACGATCGGGTTGGCCGCGCCATAATCGACGGCATCGCTGGCGCCGAGCAGCGCATCCCATGGCGTTTTCCCCGCCGTCCCGGCTGAGCCGTGAACGGGCGGATCGGCCGGCGCGTTGGCGAAGGGCGTTCCCTGATAGATCACCGTCCCCGTGACGTCGGACGGCGGCTGGCGGCCGGCGTTGGGATCGAAAACCGTGGGTTCCGGGACGCTGGCAGGGGCGATCACCGTACTGCCGGGGGCCGGCGCATCGCGGGCGAGAACCGTCTTTTGCTTGCGGCCGGGATTGGGGCGGCTGGGGCGGATGACGGTTTTGCCGGTCGGATCGAAAGGATCATCCTTCGAGCTCATCGCCGATCCCTGCCTCTACGCCCGCGCGCCGCGACGCACAGCGCCATGTCCGCGCAAACGCGGACCGCAGGACGCTATCTCGCCGTGACATGACATGTGCCGCAGACCCCCGAGGTCGACCAACCGTACCCGCGTGCTCAATCGTCGTATGTGATCGTAGTCTCAGAAGGTTGCGATGGAAACCCGGCGCAATTTTGGTGGCCGGCCCGTGCTCGGGTCGCCTTCACGGTGTCTTCAGCGGTGCGCGGGCTTAGCCCTTGCCGGTCTTCTGTTTGGCGGCCTTGGCATAGGCTTCACTGAAATAGGTGAGGAATATGTCCAGCATGCCGTTCTCGTGCGCTTCCTCCTTGGCCCGCCAGGTCGCGACCAGCGCGTCCCAGGCGCGCGTCTTCTTCGAGGCAAAGGAGGATGGCGGCAGTTTTTTCGCAATCGCCTCGGGCGACAGATCGTCAAGCAACCGCGACAGCGCTGCCTGCATGGCGGCGAAGGTGGCGAATTCATGTGTTTTGAGGTCGTGGAAAGCGTCTTCGATGCTGTGCCTGGCATCGAGATAGCCGGCCCTGCGCCGCGCGAACATGATGTCGAGGATTTCGTCTGTCCCGGGCACGAACTTCAGCGGATTGTTGTCGGCGGAATTGATCATGGTCCGGTCGCTGGTCTTGGCCAGGACTTTTGCAGCGGCGCGCGCCTTCAACAGCAACACCAGCTCGTCGACGACGATGCGCAGCACCGCGCCGATCTCGCCGGCTACCTCCTGCGGTTGGCGCAGCAAAAGCACCTCTGGCGGAATGCCGGCGCCGGCGGCAATCGCGCGCAGGATCTCGTCGGCTTGCTGCGGCCGTCTGGAGACCGAAGCGGGTGGCGCGGTCGGTGACCGTGGCGATGCGACATGGTCTGGAAAGGATCCGGCAACGGGCATCTGCCGTTGCGTCGAACCATGGCCACCGAAGGCTGGGTTCCCGTCATCGATCGACACCGAGACGATATAGCGGCCGATCCGGAGCCGGTCACCTTGCGCCAACCGATGCGGGCCGGTCAGGCGCTGGCTCGACCCGTTGACGAATGTGCCGTTGCGCGAGACGTCGTGGAGAAAAAAGGCGCCGCCTTCGTAGCGGATTTCGCAATGTCGGCCGGAGATGAACTTGTCCGGATCGGGCAAGGTCCAGGCGCAGTTCTCCCGCCCGATCTCGAAGCCGCGGTCGCGCGATGCGTAGCCGGGCGGCAGCCCGGCAGGCAGGACATCGACATTGCTGATCTGCAGACTGATGAACATGCGCTATGGACCGTCGACCGCTGCCGTTTCCATTGATCCGATGTGCCACAGTCTAGCAGCTTGCGGGCACAGCGGGAGAGCGGCGTTTCACACTGGCGAAAGCGGCGCAAACAGCAACGGCCTGCCGCTTGTCCTCTTTGGTCTGCCATAGAACATGTGGTAGGCTCAACATGGCTTGGGTGGCAAGTTGCGAAATATCCCTGAACGTGAGGTCGTTAACACAAGAAGGGCTTCGAACCTGCCACACTAGCGCTCAGGAGGGGCACGACCCATGCCGAGTGAACAACGCGCCGCGCTTGTGCAGACGCCGGTCGGCGCCGAACTGTTGACTTTCACGCATCTCGTCGGCCGCGACGAGATCAGCCGCTGCCTTGCCTACACCGTTGGATTTGTTTCGACCAATGCCGATATCGACCCGCTGAAGATGCTGGGCGGCGCCGTTTCGATCGAAGGCGAGGCCGACCCCAAGCGCTGGTTCAGCGGCCTCATCGCCGAGTTTCGCCTTACCCGCATCGAAGATCGGCTGGCTCACTATGAGGCGGTCGTCAGGCCGTGGCTGTGGTTCCTCGGCAATACCACCGACTGCCGCATTTTCCAGGACAAGACCGCCGTCGAGATCGTGGAGGAGATTTTCTCCAAATATGGCGGCATCGCCAAGTTCGAGAAGCGCTTGCAAGGCTCCTATCCGCCGCGCGAATATTGCGTGCAGTACGACGAGAGCGACCTCGATTTCGTGCAGCGGCTGCTCGAGCATGAAGGCATAATGTACTTCTTCGAGCATGCCGAGGGTGAGCACACACTGATCCTGGCCGACGCCATGAGCAAGCTCAAGCCGGCGCCGGGCTATGAGACGGTGCTATATCAGTTCGAAGGGCAGGGCTCGCGCCGCGACGTCGAATACATCACCGACTGGATTCCAGGCAGCGCGGTGCGCCCCGGCGCCTATGCCCACACCGATTATGACTTCGAAAAACCCGCCGCCGATTTGATGGCGAAGTCGGCGCAGCCCTTCGGCCACAAGCAGGCCGCGGGCGAGAACTATCGCCACCCCGGCGCGCATCTGGAAGTCGGGCGCGGCGACAGCCTGGCGGCGATCAGGCGCGAAGAAATCCAGGCGCCACACCTGCGCATTGCCGCCGTCGGCACGGTGCGCGGCCTGTTCTCCGGCTGCACCTTCAAGCTCGACGGCTTTCCGCGCGACGACCAGAACAAGGAGTATCTGGTGATCAGCGCCGAGTACCGGCTGTTCGATCCGGGCTATCGCGCCGGCGTCGACACCGATGGCGAGAATTTCAAGGTGGTGCTCGGTGTGGCGCCGACCTCAGTTGCTTATCGGCCGCCGCGCATCACGCCAAGGCCGATCATGCGCGGGCCGCAGACGGCGACCGTGGTCGGTCCGTCCGGCGAGGAGATCTTCACCGACAAATATGCCAGGGTGAAGGTGCAGTTCCACTGGGACCGCCTCGGCAAGAAGGACCAGAAGAGCTCCTGCTTCGTGCGGGTGTCGCAGACCTGGGCCGGCAGCGGCTGGGGCTTCATCCAGATCCCGCGCATCGGCCAGGAAGTGATCGTCGATTTCATCGAAGGCAATCCCGACCTGCCGATCATCACCGGCAGGGTCTACAACGCCTCGCAGATGCCGCCTTACGGGCTGCCGGGCAACGCCACGCAATCGGGCTGGAAGTCCAACTCGTCGAAGGGCGGTGGCGGCTACAACGAGCTGATGTTCGAGGACAAGGCCGGCTCGGAGCTGGTCAACTTCCAGGCGCAGAAGGACCACCACCTTCTGATCAAGAATGATCGCAAGAAGCTTGTCCAGCACGACCAGTCCGACCGCATCGACCACGACGCCAAGCACTCCGTCGGCCACAACCTCGACGAGGACGTCGGCAACAACAAGACGGTCAAGGTCGGTGTCGACCAGACGACGAATATCGGGTCGAACGACACCGAGACGGTCGGCAAGAACCGCTCACTGAGGGTGGGGGCCAATGAGACGATCAACATCGGCTCGAACTCCACCGAGACCATAGGTGCCAACCACACCCAGACGGTTGCAATCGTCCAGACAGTGACCGTTGGCGCGGCCCGGGTCGATTCGGTCGGAGCATCCGAGACCCGAACTGTGGGCGGTCCGCAGACGAACACGATCGGTGCGACGCGGTCGGTCACCGTAGGTGCTGCGCAGAGCCACGATATCGGCGCGGCTGATAGCTGGAACATCGCGGCGGCGCAAAGCGTCAATGTTGGCGCCGATCAGAGTTTCACCATCGGCGGGGCACAGTCGTCGCAGATCGGCAAGGGCAGGTCGGCAAAAATCGCTGCGGACGACGCAACCGATGTCGGCGGCGGGCACGCGCTCAAGGTCGGCAAAGGCAGCGGAATCCAGATAGCCGAAGACAGTGTGATCAAGGTCGGCAAGAATCTGATGATCGAGGCGGCCGACTCGATCACGCTCAAATGCGGTTCGGCCTCGATCACGATGAAAAAGGATGGCACCATTGTCGCTGATGGGAAGGATATTACCCTCAAGGGCAGCGGCAAGATCACCGTCAAGGCCGACGGCGAGGTGATCGTCAAGGGCAGCACGATCAACAACAATTGAGGGCATCATCATGGAAGTGCTGGAGCGTATCGACGGCGTCGTGATCGGCCTGCTGATCGGCTTCCAAGGCGGGGCGCCGCTGGTTGTCTTCGTCGGCAATCCGCGCGAGACCGCGATAGCGGCGCGCAGCCTGACGGAGCTGGACGTTTCGGCCGTCGGATCCGAACTGGCTTTGCTTTTCGAGGGCGGCGACCCGGCGCGGCCGCTGGTGGTCGGGCGCATCGTCGATCCTGCGCCCCGCGGCAGGAGCCTCGAAGTCGTCCGCGACGGCGAACGTGTCGTCATCAACGGCGATGAGCGCATTGAACTGCGCTGCGGCCTGGCATCGATCATTCTGGAGAAGAATGGACGCGTGACCATTCGTGGCACCCAGTTGACCAGCCAGGCCAGTGGCACCAACCGCATCCGCGGCGGGGCCGTGCATCTTAACTGAGGCATTGCCGATGCACAGCATCGCGACCATTGCGGCGATCGTGGACCAACACGCCGAGGACGCGGCGTTCCTGTGGCTTCGACGTCGTCTGGAGATCGACGGTCCAATCCTCGACGAGACCGATATCGGCCGCATCGACCAGCGTCTCGAAGCCAATCTCGAAGGGCTCATGGCAGCCGGCAAGGCCGGTTGGGAAGCTGCTCAAGCGCGCTTCGCCGACTACGCCGAACCGGGCGAGATTTTCGTGCTTGGCACTCTGGCAATGCGTTGGAGCGATGCCAAATTGGTGACCTCTGCAATCGACGCGGGCGCAAGCCTAGGTGACGCCGGCATATCGAGCCTGTCTGCCGCGATCGCGCGCACGCCGGGCGAAAACCTGCGCCCGTTCGTGGCGCAGTGGCTGGACACGCGCGACGCGCGGCTGCGCTGTCTTGGGCTATCTGCGCTCTGGCATCATCGCGTCGATCCGGGACAGCGCCTGCATGATCTGGCCAGCCATTCCAATGCGAACGTGCGTTGGCGCGCCGTCCGGCTCGCCGGCGTGCTCAGGCGGCGCGACCTGCTTCCGGAAGTCCTGGCTGGGCTTGACGGCGAGACAACGAAAGAACGTCTTGCGGCCGCCTTCGCTGCTTGCCTGCTTGGCGAGGCTCGGTCCACGCACTCGGTGATCGACAAGATCGTGCTGACGGAGACGGACCATGCGCAGGCGGCGATCGAGTTGCGCCTGCTGACGACGCCGCCGAAGGCCGGCAAGGCCTGGCTGCAATCACGTCTCGGACAGCCTGTCTTGCGCATCGCGGCCACGGCATCGATCGGGCTGCTCGGCGACCAAGCGGTGGTGCCGTGGCTGATCGAGAAGATGCGCGAGCCGGAACTGGCATCCGCAGCGGGTGCAGCACTTCGCGATCTGTTCGAGGTGGACTTCGGCGACACCGACCTTTTCGTTGCCGATCCAGCTGTTCTTGGCGAGGGCTTTGCCCAACTCGACGACAGCTCGCTGCCGGCCGCCGATCGCGTCGAAGCATGGTGGGACGAAGGGCGCGGCGGGCGCAACCATCGTCTGTTCCGTTCGATGCGCAGGCTCAGGGTGGATGCGTTGCGCGCGGCAATCGCCACGCCCGAGGCGCCGCTGGCAGACTGGCGCAGGACACGCAAGTTCCCGGCGTGGATGTGATCGCTTTCGCCGAGGGAAGGCTTGTCCCTCCGTTCAGCGTTGGCGGAGGTCGGTAAGCGCGATCGCCGACCGGTTGCCACCCTCGGATGCAAGCTCGCAGGCTGCGACGCGGCCCGGCGCGTAACCGCTTATAAAACTGTCGGCCGCCAGCATCAGAACAAGTGCCGCACTAGCGGCTCCAATGTCGCCGACCGTCATCGCAGGGTAGGCTGTCGGGAATATCTCGCGGTGCGTGCGGTAGAAGCGCGAGCGACCGACCAGTTGTTCGAGCCCGCTGTACCGTTCCCCGTTTCCATTGCTGACAAGGAACTCGATATCGGGTTCCTTGGGTCCGGACCCGCTGAAGGCAGCAAGCAGCGAAGCCACCATCGCACGGCCTTGACTCTGGCGTTCGGAAAGAACGCTGTCGATCTCTTGAGCCAGGCCCGCCCCGCAAATCATTGCAGCCGGCCCGCTCCCCGGCGCTCGCGTCAGGCGCACGAAGACAGCGCCCTCGCCAGGGACTGCCCCTTGAGCATTGTTTTCGGATTTCAGACGATTGGCTCGCATCAAGCGCGCAATGTCGGTCCCGTTGACGAGGCTGTCCACACCACCCAGCAGCACCTGCGCGACGGTCCCGGATTCTAGCATGTCGCCGGCATAGTCGAGCAGTCCGGCGCTGGCTGCGGCACCGCCGTCAAATACGCGCGAGCCGGCATTGAAGCGCAGGCCGCATCGCTCGAAAATGGCATTCAAAAGGCGCCCCCGCTCGACCTCTTCATACGCCGGATGGTCGCGGAAACTCTCCGGCAGCGCGAGCAGAACAGCGGTCTGGTCCGGCGTTGCCTTGTTGTCGAGCATCGCCTCCTTGAGAGCGCGGGCGCCCATGCTGGCGAGCCATACCCCGTCATTGCGTCGCAGGCCCGCCTTGGCTGGAATGCGTGCCACGATCTGTGTGGTGGGAAACGGCTCTGAAAGAGGCACCTCCTGAAATGCTGACAGGTTGGCGCGAATGGCTGAGATGGTCTGGCGCGCGTTCAATCCAGCAGGCGTGACGGCGCCACCAACCGAGATGTAGAGCGGCCGCTTCACGGCTGCCACGCCGAGCGATCGCGCAGGGCCCCGTCGCCGCCGAGAAGATTGAGATAGAGTTTTCGCTTGCGGCGCGCATTGATCCAAACAGGAGAAATGTGGCCGAAGGCGATTTCCCGCAGCGCCGGCACGTTGCGCCGGATTACCACTGCCAAACGAGCCTTAAGGGTCACGCGCTTCAAGTCAGGCTCGATGAGCACGGTGTCAGGCTTGAACGCGTTTTCTTCTACACGATCGTCATAAATGAGCCGAAGCGGGGCCGTGATGCGCGGCAGGCGGAAATCCCATCTGCCCGAAGCCGTCATGCCGATCACCGTGATATCCTCGCCGTTGCCGATGCCGGCCATCTGCTGATCGGCTGGGGCGCACATATAATGCCGCGTGTCGAAGTCTTTGGGAGCGAGCGGCCATTGGGATTCGAGCCAAGCCTTGTCGTAGGTTCCGGCGAAAGCCAGGCGCGGTTGCCAGCCCCGGCCAATCGTCCCGAATCCCGCCGGCCTCAGGGATTCCCCAGGTCGGGCTTGCGCTTCGCCCGGATACATGACGTTGGGCGCCTCGGTTCTGACCGCAGGATCTGCAGACCGGGCGTTATGGTACCCCACGCCGACTGGGTTGCGCTGGTCCGTGCGCAAGTCTTCCAAAGTGCCGCCATAGGTGCGTTCATAGACGATCGGCATGGTCCGGAAAGGCGCCGGTGCGCTGTAGCCGCCGGAGTCGTAGATCCGGTCCCCGACGACCTGCAATACCTTGCGGATCGAGTTACCGACACGCAGGCCAACCTGCATCTCGCGTACCGGCCTTCCATCCGGCGCGTGCGCGACGCCATTCACGATCACCTCGGCGCCAGGCTTGACGGGCGCGATGTCCGCTTCGTAGCGGGTCGATGAAAGGGCCGGATCGCCAAAAGGCTCATCGCCAAAGATCACCGGCACCTGTTCGGCCGCTGGCTGGAATTCCTTTCCTTCATCCGTCGCCGTGAAACTTGCCGATAGCATGACAATCAGAGTTTCTTGGCCGTCAGCATTCAATTGGACGTGCGTCGCGGCGGCGAAGGGTGTCCTGTTTTCCAGCCAGACATCGAAGGCCATCGTTCAGCACCACCGGCCGTTTTCATCAAGCCCGATCGGCCAATAGGGCATGGCCGTCAGCAGTTCTACATATTCCTTGTTGCCTTCATCGACGACCCATTGCAGCAGGAACACCTCAGGCGCGAGGCGGTCGGCCGCGGGCAGCGTTTCCCCCACCGCAACGCATCGCAGCCAGTATTCCCGCACGAGCCACACCACCGCCGGATGATTCGCCGGGCCGGCCGCTGCATCATCCAGCTGGGCCGTGATCGCTTGATTGACGGTCAGGCCGCCATCGACCAGTTCGTCGAGGCCAGCTTCCCAGATCTCGGAAGCCACCTCGAACGTCTCCTGCAAGTCAGCGAGGTAGGCCTTGAACAGGGACCTATAGGCAGCAGAGGCCTCGCGGCGCGAAAGGCGAATTCCATGATCGGGACCGACAACGTCCTGGGGTGCGTTGAGAAGCCGGTTCAGGCCGAGTTCGACACTATGATCAATCCGCATTGCCATCTTCTTCTAGCCTCAGCACATTTCGAGAGATGGATCCTCGCCGATCGGGACATAGACGAAGTACTTGAAGTACTTGAATAGTTCCGTGTCGTATTCGGACATCATTTCGACCAGCAGCAGATTGGGCGGCACGGGACCGCTGGCGTCCGCTTCGTCGCCATCCTCACCCCAGTTCGATTCATCGTCCTCGTCGTCATCATCGGTCTGTCGGGCGTACCGTTCAAGGTTCAGGCCATGAACCTTGAAGTAGTGCTTGCGGTAGATCGCCAGAATCCGTGGATGGGCCACCAGCCCGGCGGGCCAATGCAGATTGGCTATGTTCTCACCGGAGGCGTTCAGGCGCTGCTGCAGTGCGCCCCACCATTCCTCGATCGCCGGCATGACGGCGTGGAGCTCTGCGGTCCACGCATCGATTATCGCCGTATAGTCAGCGTCGAGATCGGCAAAACCCGTTGCACTCATCGCCTAGATCCCCCGAGCGTTCATGAACTTCCTAATCGCCTTGTTGTCCACCTTCGACTGCCGGCCCGGCTGGCTGTTGCTGTGGCTGGAGCAATGCGGCCTGACGTAAAGCGCTTTCATCGCATCCTTGAAGCCTTGTGGGACGATCTCTATATTGCATCCACCCGCGTACCACGCTGCCTTCTGCGTCGGCTGGTGATCGGCGATCAGCGGGGCTTCCTTCCCCGAAATTTGCCGGTTGACCTTGGCCTCCAGTCGCTTGATCGCGGTCTTGTTCTTGCCGGTCGTGCGTTTCTTCAACCTGTCAAGGTTACGTTTGCATTCCCAGCATGGCCGGTTCTGAACCTTGGCTTTCTGCGGGCCTGTTGGCTGGGTGTAATGATCGTCGTAGCAATAATCGGTCGTGCATTTCTTCTTCTCTTTCACCAGAAGAGCATTGCGGAAGTTGACCAAGGCGGCGGTATCGATGGTGTTCGGGAGTGGACTTGCCGTGTTCTGCTCCATGGTGTCGCCATGGCGGCAGACACCCTTACCCTCCACCTTGACGACGAACGACCAGAGCTTGAACACTCCCTTGCCCTTGATCTTGTGCGTTATGACCCCCGCGCCGAGGCCTTGGGTGGCCGGCTCGTTGCCGGTGCTGGTCGCAACCTCCGACGAGCTTTCGAGCGCGGTCGGATTGCCTTCGATCTTGACGCTCTTACTGCCTTTGGTGAGATCGCTGGAAGACAGCATGTTGACGTATGGAACCGGAACCGGGCCTGCCGGCGGGGAAGGCGGGCTCAAGCACACATCTCCCGGCGCCACGCCCTTGCCGCCGCTTCCTTTGTGGAAGAAGCCCATGCCTTCAGCAAAGACTGTGCTGCCCATCAGAGCTATTCCGTCTCAGGGCGCGGGGCGCGCATTTTCGGCAGGGCGTTGGCCGCCAGGTCGTGAATATCCGAGAACGCGAACTCATGCACCGACCAGTCGTCGAGCCAGAAGCCAATCCGGTTCGGATCGCCATGGCTGTTGCTGGGCGCGGCAAGGTTGGCCAAGCCTTCGGCTATCCAGGACTGCGTCCTCTGCAATTCGACCGCTTCATCAACGATTGACGCAACGCCGTCGAACCATGCATCGTCAGGTGCCGGTGTAGCCCCAATCCCGATGATCGCGAACGGATAGCGGCGTCCCACGCGGTCCTCGCTCATGCGCCATGCGCCGGCACAGGGCCGGTCGCCGAAAATGCCGCTCTTGACGATGAAGCGCCAAACACGCGAATCCAATTCCCCCTCGTCTGGCCTCTCGCGCAACTCCATCGACATCCAGCGGTCCCAGCGGTCGATGAAGGTCCGCGGCAGGTTTACGGCAACGAAATCTCCGGTCGCCGGAATCTTGCCGAAGAAGCCGATGTTCAGATCTGCGGCGGACATGAGAATTTCTTGAACATCTGGAGGTTGTAGGGATTTTCCACGCTCGCCGCCTTGAGCTTGAAGTCGGCGTACATGCCTTTCGTCCCCAGCCGCAGGCTGTAGACGTCGGACAGCGAGGTGCCGGTAAAGCGGCCGCCGCGCAGCATCCTCAGCCACGCCCAGCTACCCGTCTCGTTGAGCATGATTTCGGGCGAGCCGTCGATCGGCTGGAAGGCGAGCGAGATGACGCCGGTGCCGTCCTTGCCGGGCCAGGTCATCGGTTGCGGCCGCGTCGCATTGTTGAAATAGACCAGGTTCTGGCCGTCGAGATTGAGCGTGACACGGGTGACGTTGGGCGACAGGTCTGTCGGCTCCAGCGTAAAGGCCATCACCGGGCCCTGGCCGCCAGGGAAGAGATCGTCGCGAATGCGCCGCGCCTGCTCGAAGGCGGCAAGCGCCGACGGATCGAGTCCGAAATCGGCGCGCCATTTCCATGGCTGCGCCGATGTATCGACATAGCCGAGCAGATGGTCGTTGATGAAGCCGTCGATCATGCCCGCCGGTCCGAACAGGCGGGCGAAGTCGCGCACATTGACGTCGACGGCGCTGTCTGGGCTGAACGGATAGCGGTCGTTGAGCGCGGCCTGGCAGAAGGGCAGGATATCGGCGCGCCAGATGGCGTTGAGCTCGGAGGCCACGGCCTTCTGCGTCAACCCGCTGGTGTCGCCGGCAATGCCGCTCAGCCAGGTGTTGACCGGGTCGGGCAGGATCTGTGCCTGGCGGGCGACGGCGCCGGTCAGTTCGGCCAGCCCGCCCTGTTTCTTGATCGCGTCCTGCGGGTCGGGATTGGCGGTCACCGTTTGCAGCACATTGGACAGCGCCGTCAGCGCAACGACCGCGGCATCGAGCGCCGGCGGCTGGCCGTCGACCTCGGCAATCGTGCTCTTGAGCGGCTTGAAGTGTTCGGCCACCAGCGTGCCGGTCAGGTCGACTTCGCTGGCCGATCCTGCGCGCGGCAGCAGCTTGGCGCCAGTCTTGACGATCTTGCCCAGTTTGCCGAGTTTGCCCAGCAGTTTCGAGCCGCCCTTCGCCGCCGCCTTGTCGTCGGTCGGCGCCTCGTCCGAGCGGGTGAGGTCGACCTCCTGGACCACCGCCGTCAGCAGCCGCTTCAGCGCGGAATCGGCGCTGGAAAGGTCTTTCAGATTCTCGCTGGCAATGTTGAGGTCGCTGAGCGGCGCCAGCCGCATGTCGCGCAAAAAACTGTCCCACTGCGCGATGTAATCGTCATAGTAGAGCTTCAGGATATCTTCCGATAGCGCCGACACCGAGGTCTCGGAATTTTCCGAGCAACCGCCGGCAAACACCGCGCGGTCGAGTGCCGCCTGGGCGGCCACATCCTCGACCCGGTCGAGGATCGCGTCGTGGAAGCCGTCATAGGTGAAGGCGCCTGATATGCCGACGCGCAGCGTCTTGTCGGAGCGTCGCGAAAACACCTTGGCGCCGTTCGGCCCGGCGAAATTGGCGGGGATCCATTCCTTCAATCCGGCCACCGCCGGATCGGCCAGCAATTGCTTGTAGGCCCGCGCCGGCAGCGAGATCGTGCAGACCGTTTTCAGCGCTTCGGCGACCAGCGCCTGGTCGGGCGCGATGTAGCTGTCGTCAACCGCCATGCGCCGGATCGCGGCCAACTGGTGTTCTTCCGCATCGGCGGTCGGGAAGGGCGCGGCCGGCGCGAATTCGGGCAGGTCGTTCACCCACCAATTCTCGACGAAGTCGGAGTCCATCTGAGACAGGCCGGTCATCATGCGGTAGGTCTTGAGTGCGCCCAGCATGAAGTCCGGATCGCGGATCTGCCGCCACATGGTCGCTTCGAGCAGCGCCACCATCCGCGGCTCCAGCACGTTGCGCAGAGCGTGGTCATAGGTGTCGGTCTGCGCCCGCATCATCTCGGCCGAAGCCGATGGTCCGAGCAGGTCCTGTGCCTTGTTCGGAGGCGCAGTCCTGGCATTGACGACTTCGTCCATGGCGGTCAGGGCAACGTCCATCGCCGGCTGCAGCACCGAGGCGGGCGTCGCCGCGGTCGACGTCAGCGGCGCCTGCAGCGCTTCGAACTGGCCGGCTTGCGCGGCGATGGCGTTGCGATTGTCGTAGTAGGACCAGGTGAACAGGCCGCCGGCGAGTATGGCCGCAGCCGCGCTGGCAGCGGCGGCACCGCGCCAGATCCAGCTGCGGCGGCGCTGCGCCAGCGGATCGAAAGTGCCGAGTCCGGCCTCCTTGAAGATCACCTCGGTCAAAAGGTTCTTGAGGAAGA
Source organism: Mesorhizobium sp. C277A (assembly GCF_040324395.1). NCBI lineage: Bacteria > Pseudomonadati > Pseudomonadota > Alphaproteobacteria > Hyphomicrobiales > Phyllobacteriaceae > Mesorhizobium > Mesorhizobium sp. C277A. The sequence goes on from NZ_JAMYVW010000002.1 coordinate 364,107, forward strand.
AGCTGCGCTTCTCGAAGCGCTGCGCCGGCATCGTGCGTCGTGCCGGCAGGCCGAAGGAGGAGGCGAGCGCCGCGGTCAGCCGGTCGATCGGCGCGCCTTCCTGGGTCGCCGAGGTCAGATAGAGGCCGCGCAGCCAGGCCGCCTCCTCGTAGCGGCTCTCGCCGAACATCGCCTCGACCAGCACCTGGATCGGCTCGGACAGGCTTTGCAGCTGTGCGGGAAAGCGGAAGATCTCGGCCCGTTCGGCCAGCTTGTCCTCGTCTTCCAGCCGCGGCACCAACCGCTTTTCCAGCTCCCTCGACAGCGTCGTGATTTCGCCCGCGATCGTCTTGGCGTCGACGCGTGCATCGAGCGGGAAGGTCGTCCCCCATACCTGTTCGCGCGCCTGTGTCGACAGGCCGCTGAAGAAGGCCTCGAAGCCTCTGATCAGATCGGCCTTGGTCAGCATGAGATAGACCGGCAAGCGGATTTCCAGCCGCTCCTCGAGCTCGGCCAAGCGCCTGCGGATCTTGCGGCCATGCGCCTTGACGGCTTCGTCGCCCTCGGACAGCGCGTCGATCCCAAGCGCAACGATGACGCCGTTGAGCGCACGACGGCCACGATGCTTCTTCAACAGATCGAGGAAACCCAGCCATTCCACGGCGTCGACATCGGGCTGGCTTTCCTGCTGGACATAGCGCCCGGCGGTGTCGATCATCACTGCGTTTTCGGAGAAGAACCAGTCGCAGTTGCGGGTACCGCCGATGCCCTGCAGATCGTCGGTGAGGTCGATCGGAAAGTTGAGGCCGGATTGGCGCAAGGCCGTCGTCTTGCCGGTCGCCGGGGGGCCGACGATCACATACCACGGCATCTCGCGCAGGAACTTGCGGCCGCCGAGCTTGCGGCGCTTCAACTCGACCATGACGTCCTGGAACTTGGCGCCGACCGCGGCGACGTTTTCCTCGCCCGGGCTGAGCCGCTTTTCCTCGACCGGGGCGGAAATCTCGGCGACGAACATGCGGTTGGCGCGGATCGCGCGGCGCTGCGCGACGATCAGCCAGATCAGCCAGAAGATCACCAAAAGCGCGATGATGACGATGCGCACCGTCTCCGACGCCATCGGCACATAGTCGCCGACCCGTACGATCGGGCCGAATACCCAGATGATCAGCGACAGCAGCGCCAGGCCGATCAGCGTCCACAGGAAACGCGAAGTCAGGACCGCCCAGAGGAAGCGCAGGATGAACATGTCACAGCCTCTTTTCGACCAGCACTTCGACGCGGCGGTTCAAGGCCCGGCCTTCGCGTGTGCCGTCGTCGGCCACCGGATCGGTGGCGGCCCGGCCTTCGGAGCGCACGCGCTCCTTCGGCACGCCGTTCTGAATCAGGATATCGGCAATTTCCGCGGCGCGGGCTTCCGACAGCCGCTGGTTGGTGGACAGTGGGTTGGTCTTTTGCAAGGGAACGCCGTCGGTGTGGCCGACCACGGTGATATCGCCGATCAGATCCTGGTTCTCGAGGATCACCTTGGCGACCGAGGCGATGAGCGGATCGAAGCCGTCTGTCAGCTGCGCGCGCGACGACTGGAAGAGTTCGGGATTGGAGGCCTGGATGACCAGCCGCGCCAGCGACACGCTCTCCGTGCCGCTCAGCGCTCTCTTGAGCTCGTCCGGCGCCGCGGCCTGGAATTCCGGCAGCAGCGCGAAATCCACCGCCACCGGCGGCGGCGCGTCGACCTTCGGCGAAGCGCGGGTGACATCCGTACGCGTCGGCGGCGGCAAGGCGCGAACCAGCGCCGAAAGCTCGACCGCCTGGCTGCTCAGGCTCATCGACAGCCCGATATGAATGGCGGTGGCGATCACCGCCGCTGCCGCAACCATCACCCAGATCGGCACGATGAAGCGCTGCGGCTCGTCGGAGGCGATCACGCCCTTCCAGTTGGGCGAAAGCTGTGCGCCTTCGGCGTCGCTGTCGCGCAGGAAACGCGCCGCGGCCACACGCACCGCATTGAGCGAACGGTCGCCGGAGCGGCCCGGAACGCGATATTTGCCGCGGAAGCCGAGCGCCATGCAATGATATTGCAACTCCAGCATTTCGCGGTCGCGATTGGGATGGCGTTCAAGCTCTTCGAGCCGGGCGAAGAACTGCGCGCCGGCGTCGACGTCGCCGCGCAGCATCACCACCAGCGGCTGGCGCGGCCATGCGCTGGCGCCGCCCCACGGCGTGTTCAGCGCCAGATCGTCGAGCAGGGCCGCCACCAGCCACGCGGCCTGGTCGGCGCGCTCGAGCGAGGAGCCCTGCGCCATGGTGGTGTCGCGGCAGCGCACAAGTTCGTCGAGCAGCCTGGTGCGCAGGGCTTCCGGGTTCTCCGGCGGCTGCGCGTTTTCGAGTTCTGGTGCAAATTCCAGCAGCGGCGAGAACGCGTTGACGAGCACGTTCGAATGCGCGCGCGCGGTGCGTTTCGCGGTCACCCCTGACGCCGGCAGCGGCATGGCGCGCGGCGTTGGCGCTCCGCTCAGCCGAATGCGCGTCCGCTCCCGATCCTCGGACAGTCCGAATGGATCGTCCCTGCTCATCATCTCACCTGTTGACCGAGTAGCAGTCGACCTGCGGTTCGCTGGGCAGCACGCCCGAAACGCCGATCACAAAACCCGGCGCTTCGAGCAGCGAGGCCCAGTGCTCGCTTTTCTGGTCCAGTTCGAGACACAGCCGGTCGCCGTCATAGGGAATTTCGCGCGGCTGCGAATGCAGGGGCTTCAGCGGAATGCCGGGCAGGCGTGATTTCCACAGCCCTTCGAATTCGCTGGCCGAGCCGACGGTCGCCTGGTTGACGAAAATCTTGCGCAAGGCATCCTCCGAGAGTTCGGAGCCGATCCGCACCACGATGCGGCTCGCCACCAGAAGTTTCGGGTTGTCGATGCGGATCTTCCACACATTGGTGGCATGGCGCATGACCGGCAGGGCGCGCGATTTCGGCTCGATGTAGCGCAGGCTGAGGATCAGCGAACGCAGCGCATCGGCCAGCGCCGAATAGGCGGGTCCGGGCGCCATGTGGTCGTAGACAGGCAGTTCGCCGAGCCGCCTTGCGCTCGAGCCATAGGTCGCCATCGAGCCGGCTAAGCCAGCCAGCTCCATATAGACCTCGGCTGGATGGAAGACATCCTGCACAAGCATGTGCGCCAGCCGCGGCCGCGCGGCGTTGACCAAATTGAGGATCAGAAGATCCTCGACGCTGCGCCCGGGGCCGCCCAGCACCATCTTGCCATGCGCCTCGGCGATCTGGTCGAGGCCGGTGACCACTTCCTGCAGCAGCCGGCTGTACCAGGACGCCGCGCCGATGACCAAGGTCGGCGGCAGGAAGGTGTCGTCCAGGGCCACGCCGCCATCGGCGCGCACGCCCTTGAGTTCGGCCACCGGCAGCGCGGTGTAGCCGCCGACGGCGGTGCCCGGCGCCAGCAACAGCGCCTGCGGCCGTGCGATCTCGATTTCCTCTGGATCGGAGCCGCCATGCACGGCGTCGCGCACCGACACGATCCGGCCGCGATAGCGCGCGCCGGACGGCTCGGCGTGAGCGGGGTCGAAGCCGACGCCGCCTGGCGGTTCGAGCGGCAGCGCTATCAGCACCGGTCCAGCGCCCATCTCCGGCGTCACCGCCAGCGGCCGCGGCGCATCCATCGTCTCGGGGATCGAGAACGGCGTCCCGTCTGGAAAGATGCCGCGTGCCGAGAGCACCGAGATCTGGCCGGCATCGAGCTGTGCCTGATCGAGCATCAGCGTTCGAAAGCCGAACGTATGCAGATGCCCGGCCTGCAAGGCGCCGCGCACCGTCGCTTCGAAGAAGCGGTCCTGTTGCTGGAAATGCTGGGTGCGGAGGAACAGCCCCTCCGACCACAGCACCCTGTTTGCATCGCTCATGCCGCCACTCTCTGCTTCCTGCTCATCATGTTGCGCGGCTTGCGGACTTTTGCCGCCAATGCATGTCGCTCAAAAGTGGTCACGGTTTTGAGAGAACGACATGCATAAAAACAAAGACCTAAAGCGCGTCGCCTGAATCCGTTCAAGCGCGACGCGCTTTAGGCGGAAATCCCGCCGCTGCCGAGCTTCACATTGACCGTGAACTTCGATCCCGGCGAAACCGATTTGGTCGTGCGCCAGTTGCGTCCGCCGGGTTCCCTGATCAGCGCGACGAAGCCGAGTGCTGCCACTTCTGGCTCGACCGTGATGGTCTTCGATGCGGTCTTGCCGGGTCCGACGGAAACCGTGTCGGAGCCGATGAGATCGCCGCCAAGTGCCGCGCCGGCACCGCCCTGCAGGGCAAAATAATCGGCCGAATTGAAGGCGCCGGTGCTCTTCAGCCGTAAGACCATTACCGTTACCGGCCTGTCGCCGCCGCCCGGTCCCGGGTTCATGCCGGCCCCACCGGCCAAATTGACCGTTATGACGGAGGGTTTAGGCGGGCCGCTCTGGCAAGCCGTCAGCAGTCCCGTAGCCCCGATGGCCAGAATGAATTCGCGTCTGTCGATCATGTCTCAGTCCTCCTCATATGCGTCCCTAAAATCAGCGCCGATCTCGCCCAGAAAGCGCGTCTCGGCGCTGTGAGCGATTTCACGGTGGCGTTTCTGGTACAGTTCCCAGAGTTTTGCGCCGCGCCCGCCGGTCAGCAGATTGCCGATCGCCGAACTCGACTTCAGTTCCTGCTCGATCGCCGCCGGATCGAAGCGGTCGATCATGCGCTTGAGCGCGCCCTGCACGCCGCGCCAGGCGCGAACGTGATGCTGCGCCAGATCGCGCACCGCGTCCTTGATCGCCGCCTCGGCGCCGAGGAAACCGGGGCTGCGCTCGGCCAGCATGGTCACCAGAGCATCGTCGACCGAGGGCAGGAATTTGAGCGGGTTGACCTCGGACGCGCCAACCACGGTCTGCGCGACGCGAGCGTTGCCCTTCTCTTCGGCGCGCTTGCGCAAAAGCTGCATCAGCCCATCCATCATCAGCCGGTACTCGCGGCCGAATTTCTCCATGTCGGCAACCGGATTGCGGCCGGGAAAGCCGGCCTCGTCCATACCCATGCCGCGCAGGAAAGCAGCGCGAAGGCCCGCGTCCGGCTGTCCGGTCGATGGCCGTGCTGCAGCTTGCCGGACAGGAGGGCGGGGCGGTGGTTGCGGGGTTGGCTTTGGCGATGGCTCGGCCGCGCGAGCCGGCAGCTCCCACGGCGCCGCGGAGGGAGCAGGCGAGGCCGCATCGATTGCGCCGCCATCCGTCGCGCCAACGTCGAGGCTGGTGGACTCGGCCGGGCCAAAACCAAACCCGTCATCGTAGGCCGGCGGCTGCTCGGAATTGGATCTGCTAGGCTCTCTCGACAGCGGCGCGGAGTCGAGGCCGAAGGGGTCGTCGAACAGCGGCTTGCCGCCGCTTTTGTCGGTGACGGCCTCTGGCGCCGGCGTCGCCACCGGGTCGAGGCTGAATGGATCGTCGAACGCCTGCGAGCTGCGTTCATCCGCACGCGCGAACGCGCCGGGCACCGGCTTTTCGAACGGATCGGGCAGGTCGGCAGGGCGTGGCCGTCCCGGCTCTTCTTGGGTCGTGGACGAAAAGAAATCGTCGCCACCGAGACTGACCGGCGCCCGCGACGCCACCGGCTTGCTGGCGGGCATCGAAGGCCTCAAGGCCGGCGCCTCGGTCTTCGCCGTCTGCAAATCGACGCACACCACATAGTCGCCCAACCGCAGCCGCATGCCGCTTTGCAGGCGCTCGGTATTTCCCGCGCCGAGTGGGCTGCTGGCATCGTCGATGAACAGCCCGCTGCTGGAAGTATCGGTGACGAAATAGCCGCCCTGCTTGCTGGTGATCTTGCAGTGGGCGCGCGAGACGAACATGTCGGGATCGTTGATCTGCCAGTCGGCGTCGGCGCTGCGGCCGATCACCAGCTCACCCTCGTCCAGCCGCGCCTGCCGCGTGACTTGCGCGCGGGGTCCCTGTTCGAGCGTCAGCAGCAGGCTCATGCCGCCACCTCTTCGCGCCAGCCGACGATGGTGCGCAGCCGCATGTCTTCGGCATCGCCTCGCGCAGGGTTGCGCGCCAGCCAGGTGGTGCGGGCAAGCTGGACGGTGCCGAGCTTCGCCGGCGGCACTGCCTTTGCCGCAAGCACGATCCTGAGATCGACATCGATGGTCTCGCCGATCAGGTCGCGCACCGCCTGCTTCAACAGCTTCAGCCGCTCACCGCCCGGCAGGAAGGCCTTGTAATCGATATAGCTGAGCGCGCCGATGCGCAGCTCGATGCGGCTCTGCCGGCTGAAGCTGCGCGGGCCGATGGTGGCGCTGCGGCCGAGCGTGGCATAGCTGCCGGCAAGCCGCGTCTGCAGCGCCTTGGGGATGGTCATCCAGGCCGCGACGAACTCCTTCAGCACCACCGGCACTTTGAAGGCTTCGGCCAGGAACAGCGTCAGTCGCTCGGGGCCGTCGACTTGGGCAGCGAGCGAGGCGGCCTGGCGAAGTTTTACTGTATCGAGTTCGGCATCCTGCGTGCCCGGCAGCCCGATGCCGGCCATCGCTTCCAGCATGGAACGGACGCGGCCGCCGACACCGCGTTCGACCTGCACAGCCGGATGCGCATCCGCCCAGGCCCGATAGTAGAGCGCGATCATCCTGTGCTGCAGGATATTGACAAAATCGACGAAGGTCGTGTCGCTCGTCTGCCGCGCCTCGGCGCCGGCATACCAGCGTTGCGACAGGCGATCGAGCACCCAGCGCGTCAGATGCAGTGGCATCGGCCCTTCGGGTCCGAGCAGGCCGAGATTGTTGACCGTGACGCGTGCCGGCGACTTGTCCGTCGGCTCGCGGAAATCCACCACGTCCTGCACTGCGAAGGACAGCCGCACATTCTGGCCGAGCCTTGCCGGCTCGCGGTCCGGCCGGCCGGAATGGCCGAACAGGCCGCCTTGCCGTTCGAGCCGGCGCAGCAGTTCGAAAAAGTCGAAACTCTCGGACAGGGTTGCGGCTCGCTCTAGATCAGGTAGCGATTGCCGGGCGTCATCGGCCATGGCACATCCTCCTGTTTCTGGAGCAACCGCGTGCGCGTGCGCACGAACCCGTTAATGCCGGCATGGCGGGCAAACAGCCGCGACAGCAGGCCCGACAGCAGCAGAGTGCTCTGTCCCGCCAGCACCGACTGGTCGACATGCAGCGTCACTTCCGTGCCGCGGCCGAAGCACATCGGCCCTTCGATCGCCAGCCTTTCGATCACCGCGCGCGAGTCGATGCGCACGATCGAGCGCACATTGCGGGCGAGCCCGGGGTCGCCGCGCTCGGCATAGAGATCGAGCAGCGCGTGCAGCGGATCGACGCCGCGGCCTTCCTTGGCCAGGCTGAGGAAGTTGAGCGCCAGCTGTGACACCAGCCGCCAGGCCAGGTCGTCGGCGCGCGACTCGCCGTCGGCGCCGGTCGGCAGCGCTGCCGGGATCGCCGGCTGCGGCGAACGCAATGCGCCGAGCAGCCGGACCGTCTCCACAGGGTCGCCGGCTTCCAGCGTCAGGGTCGGCGTGTCGTCGAGGATGGCCAGGTCGCGATTGGTGCAAAGCGCCATGATATCGACGCGCTTGAGCGGCCGGTTGGCCTGACTGTTGACTGGGCGCGACACCGCCAGGAAGACGTCGTCGCCGGCATAGGAGGTCCGCGTCACGCCCTGGCGCCGCTCGTCCTCGGTCGGCCGGCGCGGCCGCCGCTCCGTCGAATAGACCCAGCCGCTGCCGCGATTTTGCCCAAGGCTGAAGAGTTCCGGTATCTCCGCGTCGGGTCCCTCGGCATCGGCGTCTTCGACGCGGATGACGCGGTAGATTTCAAAGTCGCGCGCCCGCGTGCGGTCGGCATGCAGCACCTGGCGTGTCTTGCGCTGGTCGAGCTCGACGATGTTGCACTCGCGCTCGAAGAGATTGATGATCGGGGTGGCGAAGAGATCGAAATCCGCCGGCGTCAGATCGGCGAGTTCGGGCACCGGACGCCGGAACAGGAAGATGATTTCGAGCCCGGCCTGGCATTTGCGCACGACCGGCAGCAAGCCGGTGACGCGCCCATAATGGAAGCGCTCGGGCATCATGAAATATTCGCGCAGCAGGCGGTAGCCTTCGAAGGTCGGCCGCGTGCGCGGCATCAGCGCCTCGGCATCGGCAATGCCGACCATCTCCGGCGGCGGTAGCGGCGACAATGGATTGGTCTTGCCTTCCGGTCGAGCGCCGACACCAGAGCAGACTCCGAAGATGGCGTCGAAGATTAGCGGCGCCTTGGTGCGGTTGGCGAAATAGAAGTCGAGCCGGTCGAGCGCCAGTTCGTCGAGCTTGCCTTTGCCGGTCCGCGCCAGCGTGATGCGAAGTGCCGCTTCGCCGGCCTTGCCGGCGATCGGGCCGATGCCGGCGGCGGCAAGCGCGCTGCGGTCCTGGAAATAGCCGACCGAACTGATCGCGATCGGAAACAGCGTCATGTCCTGCGCGGTGGTGAAGGTGCAGCGTGTCGACAGGCCGGCCTGCAGGCTGGAGACCAGCCGCGTGCCGCGCTTGACGACGTGGCCGGCAAGCATTGTCTGCACCTGCTGGCCGGGCTTCAGCACCACCATGGCGGTTGCCGGCACCGGCGTGACGAGATCGGGATAAAGCACGTCGAGGATGCTGCGCGAAAACCGCGAGCGCTCGGCATCCACCTTCAGGCGCGTGCGCGCGGCAAGGAAGGCGACGCCGTCGAGCAGCCGCTCGACATAGGGGTCGGGACACGGCACCGTATCCAGCGACAAATTGCGGGCAACCGCCGGATGCATGTCGGCGAACTCCGCCGCCAGCCCGCGTATGTGGGACAGTTCCTCCTCGTAATATTCTACGAAGACCCGGTCCATCTCTCAGGCTTCCCTGAACTCGGTGCGCGCCAGTCCGTTGTCGAGATTGATCGTCGTGCGCAGGCGCATGCGCTCGGGCGTCGGCGTCATGATCAGCACGGCGTCGATCTCGATCTTCAGGCCGGTCTTGTCGCCGAGGTTGACCGTGACTTTCGTCGCGCTCTCCTTCAGCCGCGGCTCGAAAGTGGCGAGCACGGCGCGGATCTCGCGTGCCAGAACATCGCGATCGAAGTCGCGCGACGACCGGCCGGAGAAGGACGGCACGCCATAATTGACAACGCTGCGGCGCACCTCCGGAAAGTCGGCCAGCGATGTCGGACTGTCGGTCATCTGCTCGGCCTCGAGATCGGATAGCAGCGGCGCGGATTCGAAACGCTCGGTGTTGAACAGCGCCTCGATGTCGCGCCGCACGGCCTCGCGCAGCACATCGGGCGACACCACGATGCCTCGGCTTTCAAGCTCGCCACGGTGCCGGTTCTGAAACGCCAGCCGGTGCAGCCGGCGCTTCTGATCGGGGTTCAATGCGTCATCGGCGTCGATGCGCCTCGGTCCGTCTGCCAGCAGCTCGTCCAGGCGCTCTGCGCCAAGCTCCTCCTGCAGAGCCTGCCTGAGCCCGTCTATCTCCGAGCTCAGGCCCGGCAGGTCGTTGACGAGGCGGTCCCACAGCGAAGGCTGTACCGCCTCGCGCTTGGCCCGTGAACCGCCCGCCTGTACCTTGTCGGCGGCAGGGCGCTTTGCTCGCCCCTCACTTGCCGACATAGACATCCATTTCGGCTTCGTCATTGTCGTCATAGACGAACTTGATCTTCTTGTAGGCGAAGGAGACTTCCTCCTGGATCAGGTCGGCTTCATCATCGGCCTGCGACATGTCGTATTCCATGATCGAGGCGTCGGTCAGGGTAACGACCAGATAGTCCTTGCTCTCGCCGTCGATGGTCCGCCGCGCGGAGAATTTGACCTCGTCCAGCGCCTTGTTTTCGAACAGGGCCTTGGCCAGATAGGGTGAGGCCTTGTCATAGTGCTTGGTGAACTTGATCATGCCCATCGACACGCGGCCTCGGCGCGAGAGGGAATTGGGGTCGTAGGGCGCGACCATCTTGTAATCGACGCCATGGATTTCGATCTCGTCGTCATGGCCGTCGCGTGTGCTGGGCCCCTTGATATCCGGAACTTTCAGAAAACCGTCGATCTTCATTGTGGGCATTTTCGTTCTCCACCGCTTTCAAACAAAGGTTTGGTTGCTGCAATCAGGTCTTCACGGACGGCAATTCCGACACCAGCCTGAGCGAGGCGTTGATGCCCTCCAGCTGGTAGTGCGGGCGCAGATAGAAGCGGGCGTTGTAGTAGCCCGGCCGGCCCTCCACGCTGTCGACCTGCACCTCGGCGGCGGCAAGCGGACGCTTGGCGCGCGCCTTGTCGTCGGCGAAGGCCGGGTTGGCCAGCACGTACCGGTTGATCCATTCGGTCAACCAGATCTGCATGTCGGTGCGTTCCTTGAACGAGCCGACCTTGTCGCGCGCAATCGCCTTGAGGTAGTGGGCGAAGCGCGAGACCGGGAACAGATAGGGCAGGTTGGCGGAGAGCCGCTCGTTGGACTGGGCGTCGGGGTCGACCAGGCGGCCCGCCCGCGTCTCATCGTCCTGCAGCGAATGGGCGCCGATGAAGGCCGCGAGATCGGTGTTCTTGCGGTGCAGGATCGGCATCAGCCCGAGCTTGGCCAGTTCCGCCTCGCGCCGGTCGTCGATGGCGACTTCCGTCGGGCATTTCATCGCGATCGAGCCGTCATCAGTCGGGAAGGAGTGCACCGGCAGGTTAAGCACAGTGCCGCCATTTTCGACGCCGCGGATCTGGGTGCCCCAGCCATAGAGCTTGTGGCTGCGGTTGATGTTGACGCCCATCGGGAAGGCAGCGTTCATCCAGACATATTTGTTGTGATCGCCCTGCACTTCCTCCTCGAAGGAGAAGCCCTTGACCGGGACTGTCTCCGAGCCGTAGGGCAGCCGCGCCAGCACGCGCGGCATGGTCAGCCCGATATAGCGCGCATCCTCGCTCTCGCGCAGCGATTGCCACGAGGCGTAGGCCGGGTTGGAGACGATCTGCTGCAGGTCCTGCGGGTTGGGCAGTTCCTGCCAGCTGTCCATGCGGAACAGCCGTGGCGAGGCGGCGGCGATGAATGGCGTGTGCGCCGAGGCGCAGATGCCGGAGATGTTGCGCAACAGGCCGACGTCGCGCGGGTGGTTGGAGAACTCGTAGGCGCCGATGACGCAGCCGATCGGTTCGCCGCCGAGCATCGAATACTCGTCGGTGTAGACCTTCTTGAAGATCGGGCTCTGGTCCCACATCTGGCCTTCATAGTCTTCGAGCGTATCGGCCAGCTGCTCCTTGGAAATGTTCATCACCCGGATCTTCAGCTTCTGATCCGTCTCGGTGTTGTTGATGAGGTACCAGAGGCCGCGCCAGGTGCCTTCCATCTGCCGCACTTCCGGCGCGTGCAGGATTTCGTTGACCTGGGTCGTCAGCATCTTGTCGATGCCGGCGATCAACGACTTGATCGACTTGATCGAGTTGGACGAAATCGTCGTCGTCTCGGAGCGCGACTGCGCCGCCAGAGCCAGGTTGCGAACCAGCTGCTGCAGCTTCTCGCTGTCGTCCTTCTTGACCTTGAAGTCCTTCTCCAAGAGCTGGCTGAATTCGCCGAGATCGACGGCCTCGGCCTCGGCGACGGATGCTGCGGTCTTTTGCTGTTCGGCCATGATCTATTCCTCACCCTTGTCGTCGGACAGCGCCTGGGCGGCGATCTGGCCAAGCAGCGGCTGATTGTTCAGCAATTGGGCGATGCGCTTTTCGGCATCGACGCGGCCGTCCATGAAGCCGAGCAGCTCCTCGAGCTGGCGCCGCATCTTGAGGATTTCGGCCAGTTGCGGGACCTGTTCGGCGATCTTGTCGGGGGCGAAATCGCCCATCTTGGTGAAGGTCAGGTCGAGCGCCAGTTCTTCGTCGCGCTCCTGTCCCTCGGCCTGCGGCAGCGTGTTCTTCACCCGCGCCTTGACCCTGGGTCCCAGCGCTTCCATGAATTTGGGGAAGCGGTTGGCATCGGTCTCGACAAAGGAACGGTCGAGCACCGTCTTGGACGCTTCCCTGGTCTGCGATGCGCCCGACAGGTCGGCCATCACGCCCATGACGAACGGCAGTTCGATCGTCGTCGGGCTGCCGTAGGTTTCGACATCGTAGGCGATCTGCACGCGCGGGGCGCGATTTCGCTCGATGACCTTCGCTTTGCTTTCGGCTGGCATGTGTTGCTACCTTTCATCCTTCTGGGCAGTCTTCTTGGCGTCGGGAACGCCGGCGAGCAGCCGGAATTCCTTGAGCCCCGACGGGGCGAGGTCTTCCATCAGTTCAACGAAATCCATGTGCACCATCCTGCGCACCCGGCGGGCGAGATGCGGGATCGGACTCGACGGCTCGGTGCGGTCGTAGAACGCGACCACAAGGTCGAGGCACTTCACCACATCGTCGCGCGAGGAAATCCTGTCCGGGAGCCCCGCACCGGTCTCCGCGTAGCTTGCCATCGTCTCGGCTCCATGACCGTTTCTGACCGGCGCGGCCGGGCTTGCCGGGGGAGCAGCCGGGCTGGCAGCCCCCTTCGTCGCTGCCTCTTCCGTGATCTCGACCGCCGTGTTGCGTTCCAGCGTCGTCAGCACGCGCTGCAAAAATCGTTTCAGGTCCGGGACGGCAGCCCCGTTGCTGTCAAGACGGGCATTCAGGGCCGTATCGACCGCGTCGAGCGCCTCGATCGCTGCGTGCGCCCCGGCGATGAGCGCCGTCATCTGTTCACCGGCCTGGTCCTGATGGGCGGCACAACCGCTGCCCACCCGGTTCAGGAGCTGTCCGTGCGCGCTGACCAGCGCTGCCTTCTCCGTGGCATTCAATCCCGACGCCGCTTCCTGAAACATGACGCGATCGTCGAGCGCACCCTGTTCGAGATCGCGTCCGCTGATCGGCCCGATGGGACGCGGCGCGAAGAAGACCATTTGCCTGAGGTTCGCCAGCAGGCCTTCCTGGCCGTTCTGCAGGTCGGCGAGCGCGTTGAGGCGGCGCAAGGCGGCCTCGCGTGGTTGGGGGCTGGCCCGCAGCGCCGGGTGCATCGTCTCCCAATGCGTCTCGAAGGTCCTTGCAATCAGGGTCAGGCCCTGTGCCAGTCCGGCCAATCCCTCTTCATTGGCCAGCGCCCGGGCGACAATGACAAGCAGGCGCAGGTCGCGGCCATGCGAACGCAACTCCTCGGCCTTGCCGAGCACGGCAGGCCAGTCGACCGGAATGGTCGATTGCGCGGCTGGCTTGTTGCGCCCGTCATGGACGACCTTGACCTGCGGCTCCGTGAGCCGCTCCAGCTCATGAAAAGCCGGATCGTTGCGCAAGTCTTCGCCTGACGGATTTTCACCGTCCAGCGGAGCAAGCCAGAGTGCGAGATCGATCACAGATACCCCCGGCGACCGGCTCTAAAACCGTACGTGACCCAACGTTAGCACACGGTTGCATATTCCCACAATTCGCCATCCGCTCAAAAGTTAACGAGCGCTAATGAATGTCGGTGCAACTGCGTCTCGGATGGCGCAATTCATGGCGTGCTTGGCCAACCTCGTATGTGAAGCGCATCGCATAGGATTAGAAAAAATCGTGGTTGTCTGCATTTGGCGGCGCGGGACTCTCCACAAAGGGAAAAGGCCGGCTGCATCAAGCGCTTTGTCAAGCGGCTGCTTATGTGGCAGGCTGTCGACGGGCAGATTGCAGGAGCACGTTCGATGGAACAGCGCCGGTCGTCGCAGGGGTTCAAACGCAAGGAACTGGTTGGCAAGCTCAATCCGGTCTGCCTGCGCGCCTTCAAGGCCGCCGCCGACAGCGCCAAGCTGCGCGGCAATCCTTACGTCGAACTCGTCCATTTCATAGAACAACTGGTGCTGTCCGAGCGTTCGGATGTGCAGATGATCATTGCCGATGCCGGCGTCGATGCCAGCCGGCTTACCAGCGAAATGACCCGCGCCGTCGACAAGCTGCCCTACGGCGCCACCTCGATCGAGGAATTTTCCGACCACATCTTTCACGCCATCCAGGAGGCCTGGAACCTGGCGACGCTGGAATTCGGCATGGAGGAGGTCCGCAGCGCCCATGTCGTGCTCGCCTGCCTGAAGACGCCGGTGCTGGAAGGCCTGGTGGCGAAGATCAGCGGCGAATTCGACAAGATCGACGCCGACGGGGTCATCGCCCGCTTTGCCGAGGTGGTGGACGGTTCGCTCGAAGCCGGCGCCACGGCAGCAGTGGCTCCCACCGCGGAGGCGCCGCGGCGAGCTCCGGGCGGGGATTCCGCGCTGGCCAAATACGCCACAGACCTCACCCAGCGCGCCCATGACGGCAAGATCGACCCGGTCGTCGGCCGAGACCCGGAGATCCGGCAGATCATCGATATCCTGATGCGGCGCCGGCAGAACAACCCGATCCTGACCGGCGAGGCCGGTGTCGGCAAGACCGCGGTGGTCGAGGGCTTTGCCCTGCGCATCGCCCAGGGCGACGTGCCGCCGCCGCTGCAAGGCATCAGCGTGCGCATGCTCGACGTCGGCCTGATGCAGGCCGGGGCCAGCGTCAAGGGCGAGTTCGAGAAGCGCCTGAAGGCGGTCATCGACGAGGTCCAATCCTCCGAGACGCCGGTCATCCTGTTCATCGACGAGGCGCACACGCTGATCGGCGCCGGTGGTGCCGCCGGAACCGGCGACGCCGCCAATCTCTTGAAGCCGGCGCTGGCGCGCGGCGAATTGCGCACCATCGCTGCAACCACCTGGGCCGAATACAAGCAGCACATCGAAAAGGACCCGGCGCTGACCCGCCGTTTCCAGGTGGTCAAGATCGACGAGCCGTCGGAAGCGGTCGCCGTGCTCATGCTGCGCGGCGTAGCCGGCGTGCTCGAACAGCATCACGAAGTGCAGATCCTGGACGAGGCGATCGAGGCGGCGGTCGGCCTGTCGCATCGCTACATCCCGGCGCGGCAATTGCCCGACAAGGCGGTCAGCCTGCTCGACACCGCTTGCGCCAGGGTGGCGATCTCGCAGCATGCGACGCCGGCCGAGGTCGAGGACATTTTGCGGCGCCGCCAGGCGCTGGAAGTCGAAAGCGGCATCATCGGCCGCGAGGCCGCGATCGGCATCGAAGTAACTGACCGGCAGGCGCGGGTCGAGGCCGGGCTCACTGAGGCCGGGACCATGCTCGCCGCCGCCGAGGAGCGCTGGGAGCGCGAAAAGGCGCTGGTTGCCGAGATCCTCGAACTGCGCGCGCGGCTGCGCGGCGACGGCGTGCCGCTCGATGCGGTGGCGACAACCGAGGCCGATGCCGAACCAGCAGCGCCGGACGAAGAAAAGACCAAGGTGCCCAAGGCTGAACCGCCCAAGGCCGAAACGTCCAAGCCTGAAAAGCCGAAGGCCAAAGCGTTCGAGACCGAAGCGCCGGCTGCCGAAGCTGCGCCAGATCCTGCCGCCGATCTGGCGCGGCTGCGTGAACTCATGGCCGAGCTTGCCACCGCGCAAGGCGAGACGCCGCTGATCCTGCCGTCGGTCGACCGCAATGCGGTCGCTGCCGTGGTCCAGGACTGGACCGGCATCCCGACGGGCAGGATGCTGTCCAGCCAGACCGAAAAGGCGCTCAAGCTCGCCGACACTTTGTCCGAACGAGTCGTCGGCCAGGATCACGCCATGGAGATGATCGCCAAGCGCGTGCAGACCAGCCGCGCCGGGCTCGGAGCGCCGGAAAAGCCGGTCGGCGTGTTCCTGCTCTGCGGCCCCTCGGGAGTCGGCAAGACCGAGACGGCCCTGGCGCTGGCCGAGACGCTCTATGGCGGCGAGCAGAACCTGATCTCGATCAACATGTCCGAATTCCAGGAGGCGCACACCGTCTCGACGCTCAAGGGCGCACCGCCCGGCTATGTCGGCTACGGCAAGGGTGGCATTCTCACCGAGGCCGTGCGCCGAAAACCCTATTCGGTGATCCTGCTCGACGAGGTCGAGAAGGCGCATCCCGATGTCCACGAGATCTTTTTCCAGGTCTTCGACAAGGGCATGATGGATGACAGCGAGGGAAGGCGCATCGACTTCAAGAACACGCTGATCCTGCTGACGTCCAATGTCGGCTCCGAAGTCATCATGGAGCGGACGCAAAACGGCACGGTGAGGGCAGGGCTCGACGGCCTCGATGCTGCCCTGCGCGCCCCACTGCTGAAGGTGTTTCCAGCGGCCTTCCTCGGCCGCGTCGTGACCATCCCTTACTATCCGCTCTCGGATTCGATGATCGAGGCCATCACCCGCCATCAGTTCGGCAAGATCGCGCGGCGGCTGCGCGCCAGCCACGACGCCGAACTGGTGATCGGCGACGGCGTCATGGCGCTGGTCAAGGCGCGCTGCACCGAAATCGAGTCCGGTGGCCGCATGATCGACGCCATCCTCACCAACACGCTGTTGCCGGAACTCAGCCGCGGCGTGCTGAACCGGTCGCTCGACGGCGAGAAGATGACCAAGGTGACCGTCAGCGCTTCCACTGACGGGTTTGCCTATTCGTTCGAATAGTCAGGCCTGACTGCTCGGCTCCGTCTCGGCGCGGATCAGCTTGATGTCGGCGCCGGCTGCCCAGGCGCCGATATCCTCGCGCCGCAACGCCGCCGCCATCATGTCGGGAAACAGGTCCGGCGTGCAGGCGAAGACCGGTATGCCAAGTGCCGCGACCGAAGCCGACATCGCCGGATCATAGCCCGGCCGGCCCTGATCGGTCAGCGCCAGCAGCACGATGACATTGACGCCGGACCGGACCAGCGCCGCAAGCCGCCGCAGCAAGTCCTGGCCGTTGCCGCCCTCATAGAGGTCGGTGATCAGCACGAAGTGGGATTTGGTCGGCCGCTCGATGCGGTCGGCGCAATAGGCGACCGCCTGGTTGATGTCGGTGCCGCCGCCGAGCTGCACGCCAAACAGCACCTCGACCGGGTCGCTGAGCTCTTCGGTCAGGTCGACGATGGCCGTGTCGAAACAGACCAGCTTGGTGCGCACGACCGGCAGCGACGCCATCACCGCGGCGAAAATCGAGGCGTAGATCACCGAGCTCGCCATCGAGCCGGACTGGTCGACGCACAGCACCACTTCGTCGAGATCGACCAGCCGGCGTTGCTTGCGCATGAAGCCGACCAGTTTTTCCGGCACGACGGTTTTGTGCTCAGGCTGGTAGTGGCGAAGATTGGCCGAGATGGTGCGCGGCCAGTCGATGTCGCGTTGGCGCGGCCGGTTGGTGCGTCGCGACTTGTCGAGCGCGCCACGGATCGCCTCGGCGGTCTTCTGCTCCAGCCGCTGCATCAGCTTGGCAACGATGTCGGCGATGATGGTGCGGGCGATGTCCTTGGTCTTGGCCGGCATCACCGAACGCAGCGAGATCAGGTCGGCGACGAGGTTGACGTCGGCCTCGATCGCCTTGAGGAATTCCGGCTCCATCAGCATCTGCTTCAGGTTCAGCCGCTCAAAGGCATCCTTCTGGACGATCTGGACCACCTGGGCGGGAAAGAAGGAGCGGATATCGCCCATCCATTGCGCCACGCGTGGCGCCGAGCGGCCGAGCCCGCCGCGCCGCTTGCGCGGGTAAGCATCGGCATTGGCGCCGTCGCCGTAAAGCGCATCGAGCGCCGAAGACAGTTTTTTGTCATCACTGGAAAGGGCGGAGGAAGCCTCGTCATCGGCGCCGATCGCCAGCCGCCAGCGGCGCTCGCGCCCGCTATCGGAGGATGCTGGGCCGGGTTCGGGCACTTCGGCTTCGTCATCCATTGTCACACTCCGCCCGCCAGCAATGGCCCAAGCCGCTCCAGGTGACGGCGCCAGCCCTCGCCGCCATCCGGCGCCGGCGTCAGGCCGGCCGGCAACCTTGCGGTGCGGCCGAGCACGGCCTCGATCAACCGCTGCCGCTCCATCGAGTCCAGATTGGAGAAGACGCGGCGCAGCAATGGCAGATGCGCGATGAAAGCGTCCTCGCCGAGCGATTTCAGCCACCCATCGACGGCGCCGCGCAGGCCCTCGTCGTAGATCAGCCGCTGGCCGGCAGTGCTGAAGAAACCTTCGAAGAACCCCGCTGCCTGGGCGACCGGCGTCCCCGGCGACAGCCTGCGTCCGAGCAGCCCGGCGGCGTCCTCTGCCGACAGTTGGCCGGCTTCATAGAGCAGATGCGCGGCGCAGCCGGCGAGCAGCGCCGTCGAGCCCGGACCTTCCAGCACGCCGGTCAGGCCGTTGCGCCATGCATCGAGCACGCCTTCGCCGGGCTCGACCAGCCGGATCGCCGTGTCGGCCTTGCGCACAGCACCGACCAGCGTGGTGGCGGCCTGCTCGTCCAGGTCGCGCACCGCATAGGGCAGCGCGATCGCGCCTTCGACGATCAACCGTTCCAACAAACCGGACAGCCGGTTGGTTTCGGTCTTGCGCGCCTCGCCGTAACGGATGATGTCGGCAAGCGGCGGCACCGAGGCCAGCATCTCCAGGCATTCGCTGCTGTGCGCTGCGCGCGCCTCCAACGCTACAAGGCCGGCGCTCGCGGCCTCCGACAGATCCGCCGTAATGGCGCTCTGGACAAGGGCGGCAAGCGTGTCGAGGCTCGCGGCCGCACCGAGCATCTGGATCAGGCGGCCATTGGCGGCCTTTTCGATAGTCGGGCCGTAGATCAGGTTCTCGACCAGGCGCACGGCATATTCCGGCTCCCAGGCCAGCGTCCATTTTTCGCGAAAGGTGCCGCGGCTGCGGCCGGCGTCGGCCAGCCTGCCCCATTGCACGCCAAGCACGTTCAGCCGGTGCAGCAATGTCGAACGAAACAGTCCGCTTTCGCTGCGCAGATCGACCGACAGCTCGCGTTCCAGCGCCTCCGGCTTCAGCCGCGCCGCCTTCTGGTTCCGCTGCAGGTCCTCGATCAGCGGCGCCAGCGGCGTGTCGGGCGGAATCTCGCCGACATCCGCGCCCAAAAGCAGCTCGGCCTCGACCAGCGCCCACAGCACCGCTTCGCCGTTGAACAGCGCCGCGATCGCGGCATCGCGCAATTCCTCGAAGCCGGGCTTCGGCCGCTCGCGAATGGCAGCCAGTGTGCGCGCAAGCCGCTCGGCCTCGATCAGCGACGCGGTCGACACCAGATGGCCCTTCGCCCGCAGCACCGCCGCGATCGTCGCCAGCCACAGCGTCGCGGCGTCGCGCCGCCCTCGTGTGCGCCACAGATGCTTGCACCAGCCGGGCGCGACGACGCCAGCGCCATAACCATAGCCCAGCGCAAGACGCGGCCCGGTCCATGGCGCCCATGTCATGATGCTTTTGCGCCGGGCAATTCCCTTGATCAGCGCCTGGTCGTTCTTCTGCGTGTGCGCGGCCTGCAGGGCCGGCACATGCCATGCGCCGCAGACGACGGCGATCGGTCCGGCGAATTCCTTGCGCGCGGCGGCGATTTCCAATCGCATATGCGCTTCACGCTTGGCCTCGAACGGCGCGATCGCACCTTCGCCGTCGCGCAGCGTCGTCATCGCATCGGTGATGGCAGCGAAGATTGGACCCGGCTGCGGATTCTGCTCGATAATGTCGGCCCACCAGCTTTCGCCATCTTCATAGCCGGCGGCCGCAGCCAGCGTGCCGATCGGGTCGCGATGCGATGCGGGCTCGCCATCCTCACCGGTTTCGTCCTTGGGTTCGGGCTTGTCGGCGTCAGCCGTTTTGTCGGGGTCGTCGGTTGCCGGTGCCGCGAACCGTGCCGATGACGGCAGGTCGATGAACCGCAATGCCGCCTTGTTCGCCACCGCCCACACCGCCGCCTGGTATTCCGGCGAGAACTCGGCGAACGGCCAGAAACTTGTCGCGGCCGGATCGTCCTCGGGGTAGCAGAGCAGCGCCACCGGCGGCTGCATCTGCGGGCGCGCCAGCAATGGCAGCAGGGCGGACGCGTCGCTCGGCCCTTCGATCAGCACCGCGACCGGCTGCAAGTCCCGCAGCGCCTGCACCAGGCTGTCGGCGGAGCCCGGCCCGTGATGGCGGATGCCGAAATAGGCGACGTCGCTCATGACCTCAGATCGCTGCGTTCAGCGCCGCGTAATAGCCGGCATAGTCCGGCCGCTTCTTGAGCACCGTTTCGAGATATTCCTCCAGCACCACCTTGTCCTGCACCGGGTCCTTGACGATGGCGCCGACAAGGCTGGCGGCGAGGCCTTCGGCGCCGAGCTTGCCGCTGTCGAACCACGCCGCCTGGCTGAGGCCGCCGACCATGGTGGCGATCGCCTCGGCGGTCGAGAGCGAACCCGAAGGCGTCTTCAGCGTCACCTTGCCGTCGGCGGTTGCGCCCGAGCGCAGCTCGCGGAAAATGGTCAACACTCGAGCGATCTCCTCGCCGACATTTTTCGGCACCGGCAGGTCGAGCCCGCCGGCCAACTCGTCGACCCGCTTGGAGACGATCGCCACCTCTTCGGCCATGTCTTCGGGCAGCGGCAGAACCACCACATTGAAGCGGCGCTTGAGCGCCGAGGACAGCTCGTTGACGCCCTTGTCGCGATTGTTGGCGGTGGCGATGATGTTGAAGCCGCGCTGGGCATAGAGCGAGGTGTTGAGCTCCGGGATCGGCATCATCTTTTCCGACAGCACGGTGATCAGCGTGTCCTGTACATCGGAGCCCATGCGCGTCAACTCTTCCAGGCGGCATAGCTTGCCGCTCTCCATGGCGCGGTAGAGCGGCGTCGGCACCAGCGCCTCCTGGCTCGGCCCTTTGGCCAAAAGCTGCGCATAGTTCCAGCCGTAGCGGACCTGGTTCTCGTCGGTACCGGCCGTGCACTGCACGATCAGCGTGGAATTGCCCATGATGGCGGCGGCGAGATGTTCCGACACCCAGGATTTTGCGGTGCCGGGAACACCGAGCAGCAGCAGCGCGCGGTCCGTGGCGAGTGTCGCCACCGCCGTTTCCATCAGTCGGCGGCGGCCGACATATTTTGGCGATATCACGGTGCCGTCGCTTGCCTTGCCGCCGAGCAGGTAGGTCAGAACGGCCTTTGGCGAGAGGCTCCATCCCGCAGGTTTTTGCTTGTCGTCATTGCGCGCCAGCGCCTGCAGTTCAGCGGCATAGGCCTGCTCGACGGGGAGGCGGATGGCTGCGTTCATGGTGCTGTTCTCCGGATTGTCATGGGTTGGTTCCCGTCAGGGCCGCGTTGAGGCGCAGGAAAGCGAGCGAGGCTGCCGCCGGCGGCATGCCGGCCGCAACGACATGCTCGATCAATTTTTCCGCTGTCGCCGCAGTGGCCAGAAAGCCCAAAGTTTCCAACAGGTCGTCGACGGTTCGCTTCATCGCGTCATCATTGCCGGCGACAGCCGAACGCAACACCGCCAAGCTCTGGCCGTTCGTCAGGTCGGGCCAATCCAGCCAGTTGGCTTCGAAGCCCTCGGCAAGGGTGAGCGTGCTAACATACTGCGGCGTATCTTTCAGGATCAATCTGACCAGGACACGCTTCCTGCGGCTATCCAGGCGCGGTGTCAGGTGCAGCACGAACAGTGCCGGCTTGCCACCCTCGGCGATCAGCGTGTCGGCCATCTGCGTTACTGCAGCGTCGCTGCCCGACGCGGCGACCATTCGTGAGATCTGGATGTCGGCATTGTTGTCGGCACCGAACTGCCAGGCTGCAATGAAATCGGGTTCGCTGACCCCAAATCGGGAAGCAAGGTCGACCAGATTGCAGGTCTCGAACAGTTCGGCGCGGCGCTTTTCCTGCGCCGGGGATTTGAGTTTTGCCGGGGTGTAGGTGGTGCGGCGGCGGATAAAGCCGGATTTGCCTTCTGCGATGAAGGCGGCAAGTTCGGCAACGGGATCGTCGGCACCGCCACCAACACGACCGTGCTCGCCCAACCTCGCCAGCAGCCGGCTCGCCAGTTCCTGCACCTTGCCGGAGCGGTCAGTGGCCAGGCTTTTCAGGAACGGCGCGTCCTCAGGCGTCAGGCCGAAATGCATGAGTTCGATCAGTGCCAGCCGGACTTCCGCCGGCTCGCCGGGCGCCTTCGCTTCCATCAGGCTGCGGGCCGTGGCCGGATCGCGACGGCGCATCTCGGTCAACGCGATACGGCGCGCGGCGGGGTAAAAGTCATCCCAGTTCTGCACCGTCAGTTGCTCCTGCGGCGCAATCTTCAGCCCCTCGACGCTGGCCTGCCAGTCGATCCACGGCGCATAGATGTCAGGGCTGTTCTGGTCTGATGCCGACGGCATCCAGTCCATCGGATGCAGCACGTAGCCACGGCCGGCGACGAGCGTCGCCACGCGCGCCTTGCGCCGCGCATCGGCGGTGTTCTTCAAGGCAGCCCGCAACAGCGGCCGCAACCGCTCCGGCAGCAGCGGCAGGCCAAGCCTCGGCAGCGGCGGGCGCCGCTTCAGCGACTTCGGCGCGGCTGGCCTTAAGCCCACATCGAGCGCCTGCGCGGCGATGGCCAGCAACAGCCGCTCCCGTTCGTCCGGGCTTGCGCCGCCGGCGATTTCCTTCCACGCGGCTGGCGCCAGATCGAACGCAGTTCCGCCGGTGATCCAGCAGTCGCGCATCGTCGCCAGGCCGGTTTGCTCGAGCTCGTTCATGACAGATCGAGCCTCCCGAAGCCGCTTTGCGCGGCGAGCAGATCGAGCCGCGCGCCGTTCCACAGGGCTGCCGTTGCCGAAAGGTCGAGACCGAGCACGGTTTGATCGACGGTTCCGGCGACAGGCAGGGCGATCCCTTGCGGGTCGTGCGCCGCTTGCCACCAGGCGGTGCCGCGCTCATCGAGCAGGATCGCGCCGGCAGGCAGCATCAGCGGGCTATCGGTCGACCAGGGTGCTGCGTCCTGGTGCGCCGCATGCGCCGCCAGCGGATCCTTGACAATGCCGAGGCCGAAATCCGGCCAGGCGCCCGACACGACATCGCCCTTGCGCTCCGCTACCAGCGCCCGCAGCCGTTGGCGTGACGGATAGAACACCAGCCTTGCATCGAACCGGTCGCCAGGTGTGAACGCGGCAGAGCGGCGGCCGGCCGAGGCCGGAAAGAAATCGAGTAGCAGCGCAAATTGCGGCGTCGGGCTTTTCAGGTCGAGCAGCCAGGTAGAATGGCTGACAAGGCCGTCGCGGCGGGTCTCGATCTTCTCGCCGATGACTTCCCACTGGCTGTCGACCTGTCTTGCATCGGGATTGGCCAGCACCTGGTCGCGGGTTTCGGATGCCGACACCAGCCGCTTCAATTCGGGATCGTCTGGCGCCGAGCGCCAGGCCTTGGCCAGCAAAACCAGCTTGCCGAGTTCGCGGATCGCCGCGTCCGGCCGTTCCTCGCTGCGCAGCGCCATTAGCCGGGCCGGGATTTCGTCGATGCGTCCCGCAAGCGCCGTTGCTTTCATGTCGACCAGCCTGGCGGCAATGCGGCGGCAGCGCTCGCTGCTGGCGTCGGCAAAGGCGGAAAGGCCGAGCCGCAGCTGGTCGGCAATCCACTGGTCGAGTTCGTCCAGCGCGCCTGCCACCGCGGTGCGCGTATCTTCCGCCCGCTTGCGCTGCGCCGTCTCGCGGCGCTCCGTCGCGGCGGCGTCATCGACGGTGCTTTCCTCTGCCTGCGAGGCCTCGCCAATGCTCTTGCCAGACGCGCCCCTGCCAGACTTTGCGTCGACCGGCGGGGGCGCACTCTTCCTGCGCCGGCCAAGCCAGTCATTGACCCATTCCGGCGTTGTTTCGGCTGATGTGAAGCTGGCCGGCGCCGTGGCGGCGATCCACATCAGCGCCAGCGTGTGCTTGCAGGGAAATTTTCGCGACGGGCAGGTGCATTTGTAGCCGTGGTCGCCGGTGTCGACGACGGTGCGATAGGGGTTGGATCCCGAGCCCTGGCATTCGCCCCAGATCAGCGCCTGCTGCTCGTTCTTCTCCAGCCGCGGCCAGTTCGAGCGCTTGGTGAGCTTCGAGGCGGCGCTTAGCGACGCCTGATCGGGGGCCAGCGCCTCGATGGTTTTCAGTTCGAATTCCAAGCCGCGCCTCTCGTCACCCCAAATCAATGCCTGGCATCAATATAGGGTGCCGTTTGTGAAGGATTGTTGTGGCCCCGGCAAGACGAAGATAGCGCAGATCAGTACAACGGCGTGGCCATATGCCGGGGCGTCGGCCATTGCGCGGTGATCTCGGGCTGCACCGGGCGCTCGAGATAGGTCGACAGCACGACATAGCTTCGCGTCGAGGTGACGCCGGGCGTTTCGTAGAGACGCGCCAGCAGGCCTTCGAGCGCCCTGGTGTCCTCGGTGCGGACCTTGAGCAGCAGGCAGGTGTCGCCGGCCACCGAATGGATTTCCTCGACCTCAGGATATTGCGAAACGGCCATCAGCTCCGGCGTCTTGCCCCAGCCCTTGGTATCGATATGCACGAAGGTGAGCAGCGGCTTTTTCACCGCCTTCGGGTCGATGATCACAGCCGTGCCGCGGATGGCGCCGCTGCGCCGCAGGCGCTTGACCCGCTCATGCGCCGCCGGCGGCGACAGGCAGACGCGTTCGCCAAGTTCGGCGTAGCTGATCGTCGCATCCTCGACCAGCACGCCTAATATTTTTCGGTCGATTGCGTCGAGCTCTCGGGGAGCTACCTTATTCTGCAGAACCCCATCTGTTTCTTCGTCCATATCGAAATTCCTTGTTGTCGCGGAATTCAGTTCGGCCATTATGACCCGATGACGAACGCGCATCAAGCTGCAACGCTCCATCAGCCGATCCCGGCGCTGGCCTATCTCCTGACCGGCTGCATCGCCGTCATCGGCTCGAACTCGCTGGTCCTGGGTCCAATTGCTCCGGCAGTCGCCGCATCCTTCGGCACCAGCGTGCCGGCGGTGATGGCCGCGTCGGCTGCCTTCGGCCTCGGCACTTCCGCCAGCGCTTTGTTCCTCGCCCGCTATATCGACGGCGTCGGCGCCCGCCGCATGCTGCAGGGCGCTCTGCTGTTGCTGACGGTCGGGCTTCTCGCCAGCGCGCTGGCGCCGACGGTGATCATGCTGGTCGCGGCCCAGGCCGTCGCCGGCATCGCCGCCGGCGTCGCCATGCCGGCCATCTATGCCAGTGCAGCGGCAATTGCGCCGCCCGGCCGCGAAAGCGGCACGATCGGCGTCGTGCTGACCGGCTGGACGGTCTCCATGGTGGCCGGCGTGTCGCTGTCGGCCGTGCTTGCCGATCTCGTGCACTGGCGCGCCGTCTTCGCCGCCGTCGCGGTGCTTTCCGCCATTGCGCTTGCTGCCTTGTCGATGACCTCGCTCAGCGACGTCAGGAAGAGCGGCCCGGCGCCGTCGCCGTTCGTTGCGCTGGCCATTCCGGGCATCGTGCCGCTGCTCATCGCCTGCACCGCCTTCATGACCGCTTTTTACGGCGTCTACGGCTATCTCGGCGATCATCTGCACCAGGATCTGGGCGAGCCCGTCAGCGCCAATGCGCTGGCCGCACTCGCCTACGGCGCCGGCTTCGGCGCCGCGGCCTTCCTCGACGGCGTCATCGACCGCATCGGCGCACGGCGCGTCATGCCTTTCGCCTATCTGCTGGTCGCCGTCGTCTATGTCGCGATCGCGCTCGCAAGCAGCAATTTCGTGCTGATCTGGCTATGATCGCCATCTGGGGCCTTGCCAATCATTTCGGCCTGAACGTGCTGGTGATGCGCCTTACCGCGCTCGATCCGTCGCGCCGTGGCACCATCATGGGCCTGAACAGCTCGGTCACCTACCTCGCCGTCTTCATCGGCACCACCAGCTTCGGGCCGCTTTATTCATCGTTCGGCTTTGCCATCTGCGCCATCGTCGCCGCCGTGCTGATGCTGGTTGCGGCAGCAGCGGGGTCATGGCGATCGCCGCTGCCCATCAAGCCGTAAAGCTTGCGTTCTCATCCCGTCCTTCGCTAGAGCTTGGCTTGCCATGCGAGCCCCGCCCGGATGAAGACGACGCTTGAAACCACTGCCGACCCCTCGTCAGACGACCTCGCCTTCCTGGCCGAGCGGCTGACGGCGTTCAATGACGGCGATGTCGGCCCCTCCGGCCGCAAGCCGATCGCCGTCTTCGTTCGTGATGAGCACGGCGCTGTCGTCGCCGGCATTTCGGGATACACCGCCTGGGGCTGGCTCTATGTGCAGTGGCTGTGGGTCGACGAACGCCTGCGCGGCCGGCATATGGCCGGCGACATGCTGGGCGCTGCCGAGGAGGAAGCGGTCAAGCGCGGCTGCCAAAACGCCTGGATTGATACGTTCAATCCGACAGCGGCCAAAGTCTATGAGCGGCAAGGCTACCGGCGCTTCGGCGAACTGCCTGACTTTCCCGTCGGCCGCAGCCGCATCTTCCTGCAGAAGAAGCTCTAACCTGCCAGCCGCCCGCCTTGCATCGGCCGCGGCACGCCGGTGGTGCTGGGAAAGCTGATCGGCAGGCCGCGCAGCACGCGCACGGCAAGGAAGGCAAAGCATTCGGCCTCCACCGCATCGCCTTTCCAGCCCAGTGTCTCGGCCTGCACAACCTCGACGTTGGCGCGCCTCGCCAGCATCGCCATCATCGTCGGGTTGCGGCGGCCGCCGCCACTGACCGCCAGCCGCTTCGGCCGGCGCGGCAACAAATCGAGCGCCTTGCCGACGGCCGAGACGGTGAAGGCCGTCAGCGTCGCCGCCCCATCCTCTGCGCCGAGGCCGTCGGCCATGGCGGCGCCGAAGTCGAAACGGTCGAGCGATTTCGGATAGGGCTTGGTCAGATACGGATGCTGGAGCAATTTGGCCAGCCGCACTTCATCGACGGTGCCGGCCGCGCCCAGTGCGCCGTCGCGGTCCATCTCGCCGAGGCCGTTTGCCTTGATGAAATCGTTGAGCGGCGCGTTGGCCGGGCCAGTGTCGAAGGCGACGATGTTGTCCTTGCCGTCCCACCAAGTGACGTTGCCGACACCGCCGAGATTGAGCACAGCGGTGTCCCCGCTGGCGTCGGCTTCCCTCAAAAGCGCCGCGTGGTAGGCAGCCGCCAGTGGTGCGCCCTGGCCGCCAGCGCGCACATCGTCCGAGCGGAAATCATAGGCGACCTTGGCGCCCAAAATGGAATGCATCAGCGCGCCATCGCCCAACTGGCGCGTATCGCCGCGCCGCCCGGGTTGCGGGGCACGATGCAGCACGGTTTGGCCGTGAAAACCGACCACGCCGATATCGCCCATGGTCAGGCCGTAGCTTTCGACAAGGTCCTTCACCGCCGCCGACTGCGCCCGCGTCAGCGCCTCCTCGGCTTCGGCAAAGATCGCCGGCTCCGGCCCGTCGAAATTCCACACCCGGGCCTGACGCAGCGTCTCCTCCAGCAAGGCACGGATCGCTGCGGGGTAGGGGGCCAGCGTATAGGTGCCGAAATCGGCGATCCGCTCGCCATCGGTCTTGATCAGCGCCACGTCGATATTGCCGTCAAGCACGGTGCCGGTCATCAGGCCGACGGCCCAGATTGGTTCCACGGTCGACTCCCTTGCGACACCGTTTGCGATTCCAACGCAATCACCTGTCGGACGGATTGTCTCGCCAGGCAAGACCCTGGCCGCGGTCGATTGCTCCGAACCTGCCGGCAGGGTTTTTCACCGAACAGCGAAAATCGAGCAACGTCGTTCTTGCGTCTCGCCGCTCAAGACGCCAGCTATGAGACGAACACGTCATCGCCAAGGAGAAACGACATGGCATCCGAAGTCGCAGTGATCGCCGGCGCGGGTGCGGGCCTGAGCGCCTCTTTGGCACGCCTTCTCACCACGGAAGGCTATCGTGTGGTGCTGGCCGCCCGCAACACGGCCAAACTCGCGGCGCTGGTCGGGGAAACCGGCGCGCTGGCCGTCGAAACCGACGTCGCCGATCCGGCCTCCGTCGCCGGCCTGTTTGACGCCGCCGACAAGCAAGGCCCGCTGGCCCTTGCCGTCTTCAATGCCAGCGGCCGCACGCGCGGCCCGATCGCCGAGGTCGATCCCGATGCGGTCAAACAAGCCTTGCTTGTCGGCGCCTATGGCGGCTTCCTGGTCGGCCAGCAAGCGGCGCGGCGGCTGCTTGCGCGCGGCTCCGGTTCGATTCTTTTCACCGGCGCCTCCGCCAGCATCAAGGGCTTTCCCAACTCCGCCGGCTTTGCCATGCCGAAATTCGGCCTGCGCGGTCTGGCTCAGTCGATGGCGCGCGAACTCTTCCCGAAGAACATCCATGTCGCCCATTTCATTATCGACGGCCAGATCGAGCCGGTCGGGACGAAGCCCGAGCGACCGGACAGCCAGCTGTCGCCCGATGCGATCGCGCAGACCTATCTCGCGACCCATCGCCAGCATCGCAGCGCCTGGAGCTTCGAGGTCGAGCTGCGGCCCTTTGTCGAGACATTCTGACCGGTCCGGCGTGACCGTTCTCGCAATTGCGAAATCTTTGAGAGAATATTCCCGGCTTCGTGTTTGAGAAGAAATGCGGTTCTTTGATCCGGCAAGCAGCATTGCCGATGATGTCGTCAAGGCTTGGTATTCCACCTCGCCGCAATGACTTCAGGATTACGAGGGATCGACAATGTCCGAACGCGGAAACGCTTCCAGCTCTCTTCTTTTTTCAGCCATCAGCCGGCGAGCTGCCCTTGCGGCACTTTTTGCCTCGGCCGTCACGCTTGCCGGTCTGGCTCAGCCGACGCCGTCCTTCGCCGAGGACAAGAAGTCTATCAAGGTCGGCATCATCAGCGGCGAGGATGAGGATGTCTGGCGCGTCGTCGTCGCCCAGGCCGCCGAAAAAGGCCTGACCGTCGAGACCGTGGTGTTCAACGACTACACCCAGCCCAACGAGGCGCTCGAGCGCGGCGAGATCGACGCCAACGCCTTCCAGCACCAGCCCTATCTCGACAACCAGATCAAGACCCAAGGGTACCACATCGTGCGCGTCGGCTACACCGGCGTCTGGCCGATCGGCCTCTACTCCAAGAAATACACCAAGGTTGCCGACCTGCCCGAAGGCGCCGTCATCGGCTTGCCCAACGACCCCTCGAATGAGGGCCGCGCGTTGCGCGTTCTGCAGAACGAAGGCGTGATCAAGCTGAAGGACGGCACCGGCATCCTGGCGACCACCGCCGACATTGCCGAGAACCCGAAGAAGGTCGTCATCAAGGAACTGGATGCCGGCATTGTCGGGCGCTCGGTCGAGGATCTCGACGCGGCTGTCGTCAACACCGACTGGGCGCTGAAGAGCGGTCTCGGCCCGGACAACCGCATCGCCCAGGAGCCAGTGGCCGACAACCCCTACCGCAACTTCATCGCCGTGAAATCCGGCAACGAGAACGAGGCGTGGGTGAAGACGCTGGTCGCGTCCTACCAGAACGAGGCGGTCAAGGCCGAGTTCGACAAGGTCTACAAGGGCACCGGGATCAGCGCCTATTGATCGGCGCCTGGTTGTCAGGAGCAGGCGGCCCGCTGTTGAGCGGGCCGCCGTCGCATTTGTCGAGCATCGAAACGGACAGTGAGATGAACCAGCACGTCACGGCCGAAGCATCCGGTCCGGTCAATATATCGGCCGGGCAGGAAGATGTCGTACGCCTGGTCGACCTCAAGCGCCGCTTCGGCGCGACGCCTGCGCTCGACGGCGTCTCGCTGACGGTGCGCAAGGGCGAGATCCTCGGCATCATCGGCCGCAGCGGCGCCGGCAAGTCGACGCTGATCCGCTGCCTCAACGGGCTGGAGCGGCCGGACTCCGGCGACGTCTTCATCGAGGGCCGCGAGATCGGCCGGCTCGGCGAGCGTGAATTGCAGCCGCTGCGGCGTCGCATCGGCATGATCTTCCAGCACTTCAATCTGCTGTCGGCCAAGACCGTGGAGGACAATGTCGCGCTGCCGCTGAAGATCGAGGGCCGCCCAAAGGCCGAACGGCTGGCGCGCGCCGCCGAATTGCTCGACCTCGTCGGCCTGTCGGAGAAGGCGAAGGCCTATCCGTCCTCGCTGTCGGGCGGCCAGAAGCAGCGCGTCGGCATCGCCAGGGCGCTGGCCGCGCGGCCGGCGCTGCTGCTGTCCGACGAGGCGACCTCAGCGCTCGATCCGGAGACGACGCGCTCCATCCTGGCCTTGCTGAAAGACATCAACCGGCAGCTCGGCCTGACCATCCTGCTCATCACCCACGAGATGGAGGTGATCCGCTCGATCGCCGACCGCGTCGCGGTGATCGATGCCGGGCGCATCGTCGAACAAGGCCCGGTGTGGTCGGTCTTTGCCGAGCCGCGTTCCGAAATCACCAGGAGCCTGCTCGGCGGCATCCGCCCGCAACTGCCGGCCGAGATTGCCGGCCGGCTTGCTCCCGGAGGCGGCGCCGAGCTCATCCTCAGGGTCGACGTTGCAGGTGAGGCCGCGCGCGGTCCGCTGCTGTCCGATCTTGCGGTGGCCGTGCCGGGACGGTTCCGCCTCGTCCATGGTGGCATCGACCATGTCCAGCAGCAGCCGGTCGGCACGCTGTTCCTTGCGGTCGCGGGCAACGATCCGAAACATCTGTCCAAAGTAATCGCATTCCTGAAGGCCCGCGACGCACGGGTGGAGGTGCTTGGCCATGTCGCCGGTTCTGTTTGAACTTCTGCTGCGCTCGATCTGGGAGACGGTCCTGATGACGGCGGCATCGGGCCTCATCTCGCTCGTCTTCGGGCTGCCGCTCGGCCTGGCATTGATTGCCACCGAGCGCGGCGGCATTGCCGAAAGCCTGTGGGTGAACCGCGCGCTCGGCGCCGTCATCAACGGCTTCCGCTCGGTGCCTTTCATCATCCTTCTGGTGGCGCTGATCCCGGTGACGCGGCTGATCGTCGGCACCTCGATCGGCACCTGGGCGGCGATCGTGCCGTTGTCGATTGCGGCGACGCCCTACTATGCCCGCATCGCCGAAGTGTCGCTGCGCGAGGTCGATCGCGGCCTGATCGAGGCGGCACGCGCCATGGGCGGCAATCGCTGGACGATCATCCGCGAGGTGCTGGTGCCCGAAGCTTTGCCCGGCATCGTTGCTGGTTTCACCGTGACGCTGGTAACGCTGATCGGCGCTTCGGCCATGGCCGGCGCCATCGGTGCCGGCGGGCTCGGCGATCTCGCCATCCGCTATGGCTACCAGCGTTTTGAGACCAGCGTCATGGTCGCCGTGGTCATTGTGCTGATCATTCTCGTTTGCGGCATCCAGTGGGTCGGCGACCGGCTGGTCGCCAGGCTGGACCGGCGCGGATGAGCGGCCACGAACGTTATTTGCCGGCAGGCTGCCAAACGCAGCGCCGGCTTTCTCTATCGGCGCCGAGATTGGGTTGCGCGTTGCTTTGATCGGACCGGCCTGCGTGCCACCGTGACAGCGGAACAAGGAGCTTGACCATGCCCAGGATCGTACCCGTGCTTGATCTCGGCCGCCTCGAGCAGGGCGCTTCGGAACGGCGAACGTTTCTCTTCGACCTGCGCACGGCCGCGCGCGATGTCGGCTTCTTCTATTTGACCGGCCACGGCATATCGGCTGCGGATACCGCAGAAGTGCTCGACGCGTCGCGCCGCTTCTTTGCCCTGCCGGAAGCCGACAAACTGGCAATTGAAATGGTCAAGTCCTCGCAGTTCCGCGGCTACACGCGCGCCGGCGGCGAGCTGACCAAAGGCAAGGCCGACTGGCGCGAACAGCTCGACATCGGCGTCGAACGCCCGGCCATCGAACAAGGCCCCGGCGTGCCCGCCTGGACGCGGCTGCAAGGGCCCAACCAGTGGCCGGCCACGCTGCCCGAGCTGAAGCCGGCGCTGCTCGCATGGCAGGCCAAGGCGACGGCGGTGGCGATCCGGCTGCTCCGGGCCTTCGCTTTGTCGCTCGATCAGGCCGAGGACGCCTTCGATCCCGTCTACCGGGCCGAGCCCAACCATCGCATGAAGATCGTGCGCTACCCCGGCCGCGACGCCACCGGCGACAACCAGGGCGTCGGCGCGCACAAGGATGGCGGTTTCCTGACGCTTCTGCTGCAGGACGAGAGCAAGGGCCTGCAGGTCGAATATGACGGTGCCTGGGTCGACGTCGATCCGCTGCCCGACACGCTGGTGGTCAACATCGGCGAACTGCTCGAACTGGCGTCGAACGGCTATCTCCGGGCGACAGTCCACCGTGTGGTGACACCGCCAGCCGGCGTCGAGCGCGTCTCGGTCCCGTTCTTCTTCAGCGCCCGGCTCGACGCCACGATTCCGCTGCTCGACCTGCCCGAGGAACTGGCGGCCGAGGCGCGGGGTCCGGCCAGCGATCCCGACAATCCGCTGTTTCGCAATGTCGGTACCAATGTGCTGAAGAGCCGCCTGCGCTCGCATCCCGACGTGGCGCGCCGGCACTACGCCGATCTCCTGGAAACCGGCGCTCAGCCGGCTGAAATCTTGGAAGACAAGAACGAAATTTCCGCATCCCGCATTGTTTTAGAAAGCCGTTCGTCGCCAACCGCAGCGAATGCGCGCATATAGGAATTATCGTTCGGCGGTTTCCTCCCATTCCACCGAACGGTGTTCCCCTCTGAAGGTTCTTGACCTTCTTTTGGCCGGGCCGCTTTCGCGCCCGGCCTTTTTTATGTCAATAGCTCTTCTTTCTTCCCCACAAGGGGAGAAGGAAGAGGCGCCAGGGGACTTCACCCAAACTTCGGATCAAGGCTGCCCGACTTGTAGCGCTTGGCCATCTCAGCTACCGGCAGCGGCTTGATCTTCTGGGCATTGCCGGCGGTGCCGAACTGCTCGAAGCGCTCCTTGCACAGCTTGCGCATCGCCGCCATCGCCGGCGTCAGATATTTGCGCGGATCGAACTCGCTCGGGTTTTCGGTCAGCACCTTGCGGATGGCGCCGGTCAGCGCCATGCGGTTGTCGGTGTCGATGTTGATCTTGCGCACGCCGTGCTTGATGCCGCGCTGGATCTCTTCCACCGGCACGCCCCAGGTCGGCTTCATCTGGCCGCCATATCTATTGATGATTTCCTGCAGGTCCTCGGGCACCGAGGACGAGCCGTGCATGACCAGATGCATGTTGGGCAGGCGGCGGTGGATTTCCTCGATGACGTTCATCGCCAGCACCGCGCCGTCCGGCTTGCGTGAGAATTTGTAGGCGCCGTGGCTGGTGCCCATGGCGACAGCCAGCGCATCGACATGGGTGTCCTTGACGAACTCGA
Source organism: Mesorhizobium sp. C277A (assembly GCF_040324395.1). NCBI lineage: Bacteria > Pseudomonadati > Pseudomonadota > Alphaproteobacteria > Hyphomicrobiales > Phyllobacteriaceae > Mesorhizobium > Mesorhizobium sp. C277A. Next base: position 397,119 of record NZ_JAMYVW010000002.1, read on the forward strand.
CCGCCTGTTCCGGATCGGTCAAGAGCTGGTCGTGGCTGATGGCGCCTTCGACGCCGTGGCCGTCTTCCTGCTCCCCGCCGCCGCTCTCAAGCGAACCGAGCACACCGATCTCGCCTTCCACCGACACGCCGCCCCAATGCGCCATGTCGACGACGCGCCGGGTGATGCCGGAATTGTAGGCATAGTCGGCCGGCGTCTTGCCGTCCTCTTTCAGCGAGCCGTCCATCATCACCGAGGTGAAGCCGTACTGGATGGCGGTGACGCAGGTGGCTTCGTTGTTGCCATGGTCGAGATGCATGCAGACCGGGATGTCGGGGTGGATTTCGACCAGCGCGTCGATCAGCTTGGCCAGCACCACATCATTGGCGTAGGCGCGGGCGCCGCGGCTTGCCTGCAGGATGACCGGCGACTTGGTCTCCTCGGCCGCCTCCATGATGGCGAGGCCCTGTTCCATATTGTTCATGTTGAAAGCGGGTACGCCGTAGCCGTACTCGGCGGCGTGATCGAGCAATTGTCTCAGTGTTATGCGAGCCACCCAATAGTCTCCCGTATCTGGTTTCAAGCGCAACGTCGCGGGCCGGCCGATTGCCGGCCTAGATGCTTCTGGCCGGATTTCGCCAGAACCGCAACCGTCAGCGGCCATCGAGGCCGCAATTCTTGTTGCAGGGCTGAAATCCGGTAGCCAGCCGGTGAGGCGCTAATCTCCCCCATTGAGGGGGAGATGGCCGGCAGGCCAGAGGGGGTCGGTTCGACTGGAGCGCTAGCATCATCTGTCGCTGCTGGGAGGTCGCGTCAGGACGCGCCGGCCCCCTCTGTCGCCTTTGGCGACATCTCCCCCTCAAGGGACCCTCAAAGGGGGGAGATTATCCGCGTTCGGGGAACATCGCCTTCAACCCTTCGCGCGAAGCCTTGGCCACACCGCGCTCGGTGATCAGCCCTGTCACGAGCCGTGCCGGCGTCACATCGAACGCCGGATTGGCCGCCGGCGTCGCTTCGGGCGAAACCCGCACCTGCGCAATCTTGCCGTCCGCCGTCTTGCCCCAGACCAGCGACACCTCGTCACCGGAGCGTTCCTCGATCGGGATTTCGGTCAGCCCATCACCCACCGTCCAGTCGATGGTCGGCGAGGGCAGAGCGACGTAGAAGGGCACCTCATTATCGGAGGCGGCGAGCGCCTTGAGATAGGTGCCGATCTTGTTGCAGACGTCGCCATTGGCCGTGGTGCGGTCGGTGCCCACGATCACCATGTCGACCGCGCCACGCTGCATCAGATGGCCGCCGGCATTGTCGACGATCAGCGTGTGCGGCACGCCGTGGCCGGCCATCTCCCAGGCGGTCAGCTGGGCGCCCTGGTTGCGCGGGCGCGTCTCGTCGACATAGACATGGACCGGAATGCCGGCCTCGACGGCGAGATAGATCGGCGACGTGGCGGTGCCGTAATCGACCGTCGCCAGCCAACCCGCGTTGCAATGGGTGAGGATGTTGACCGGCTCGCCCGGCTTCTTGCGTGCCGCGATCTCCTTGATGATGGCAAGCCCGTTCTCGCCGATGGCGCGATTGAGATCGACATCCTCGTCGGCGATTTCCGCGGCGCGCTTATAGGCCGCCTCCGCGCGCTGTCCCAATACGATCGGCCTGAGGAACCGCCGCATCTCGTCCAGTGCCCAGCGTAGATTGATCGCAGTCGGCCGCGTCTTGTGCAGCGTCTCCCAGGCCGCGTCGAGCGCTTCGTCAGACGGATCGTCCGCCATCTGGATGGCGACGCCGTAGGCCGCGGTGACGCCGATCAGCGGCGCGCCACGAACCCACATGTCACGGATCGCGGTGGCGATGCCGTCGACTGTGCCGATCCTTTTGACGCGGAACTCGTGCGGCAGCCAGCGCTGGTCGATGATCTCGACCGAACGCTGGTCGTCGCTCAGCCAGATGGTGCGGTAGTGGCGCTCGCCGACGTTCAAATCCTGCTCTCCCGTTCGATCAAAGCGGCCAGACTATTAACCTCGTCCATGCCGTGAATCTGGCGCCGGTTGACGGCGATGTGACGGCCGAATTTCAGCGCCTTGGCCTCGCAGGAGGCCCGCAGATCCTCGTCCTCGATGGTCTCGAAATCGGCATTGTGGGCGAGGCCGAGGATGCGCCGGTGCACCTCGATGCCGGCAAAGCCCAAGAGGTCGGTCCAGATCTGGTGCAGCACATGGTCGAGCGCCTGCTCCGAGGCGAGAATGTCGCCCTGATCCTCGAACAGGCTCTTCTGGTAAAGCATGCCGGTGCGCTCGGTGCGCCATAGATGCGAGAACTCGGCGCGGAACACCGTCCAGGTGTCGTTGGTCACCCCGAGCAGATAGGCACGCATGGCGTCACGCTTGCCCTTCTGTTCATGGCCGCGCTGCGAGAAGTAGGACATCCAGAAATTGGCGAGCAGCATGCCGACGTCGAAGGCCATCGGACCGTAGAAGGCGAATTCCGGATCGATCATCCGCGTCTCGGTGTCGGTGACCATGATCGAGCCCGAATGCAGGTCGCCATGCAGCAGCGTCTCGGCATTGGCGGCGAAGATATGCTTCAGCCGCTGCGCTTCGACCTTGAGGTCGCGGTCGGCACGCAGTTCGGCAACCAGGCCGTCCAGTTGCGGCGACGTATGCCGGTTCAGCTTGGCATCGAAATATGGGTCGGAAAACACCAGGTCTTCGGTGATGCCGCAGAGCTCGACATTGTCGGCAAACAGCGCCAGGTCGGCCTTGCGGTCCTTGGTGGGCATGGAGAGATCAGAGCCGCGGAACAAAGTGCGGGCCATGAACAGGCCGATGTCGCGGGCGATATTTGGCAACTCGCGGCCGTCGATCAGGGCACGGCGCAGGATGATGTGCGGCGGCGCCAGATATTCCATGATGATCAGCGCCTGGGCTTCGTCGAAATGGAGGATCGCCGGCACCGAACCCGGCGCGCGCGCCTCTTGCCGCGTCAGCGCGTGATATTCGAAGAAGGAACGTTTCAAGGGCAGCGGCCAGCTGTCGCCGACGAGGCGAACATAGGGCAGGGCTTGCTTGACGACCGCAGCACCCGAGCCGCCTTCGACGATGAAGACGAGGTTCAGATTGCCGTCGCCGACCTCGCGCACCTTCCAAGGGCCTTTGCCGATTTTGGCGCACAGCGCTTCGTTCGTACCGAGGCGCGTTGCAAGCGTCTCCACCGACAGTGCTTCAAACGGCAATTTCGCAGTCATTCCTCACCCTCCCGCTTGCTCGCTCCAATCATAGTGGAGCGATGGCGGTGAGGCCAAGCTAGGAAGCTGACTGGCAATTGTCAATCGAGTTGACAATTGATGACGTAGCCCATAGCGTCATCGTCAGGGAGGAACGAATGGGCAATGATGCCGTGTTCCGCGTGGACGGGCTGAGGAAATCCTTCGGCCATATCGAGGTGCTTGGCGGCGTCTCGCTCGAATTGCATGCCGGTGAGATCACTGTGCTGATGGGCGCCAATGGCGCCGGCAAGTCCACCCTCGTGAAAATTATCAGCGGCGTCTATGACCATGCCGGCGGCACCATTCACCTGGCCGGTCATGATTTCGCGCCGAACACGCCGGCCGAGGCGATCCGCGCCGGTGTCGTTACCGTGCACCAAAACATCAATGACGGCGTCGTCGCCGATCTCGATGTCGCCACCAATCTGACGCTCGACCGGCTGAGCGGCAAGGGCGCGCCGCTGCTGTTCAACCCCGGCCGGGTGCGCCGCGAAGCCAAAGCGGTGGCCGACCGCATGGGGCTCGCCATCGACCTCAAGGCCCGCATCAGCGACCTGTCGCTGGCCGATCGCCAGATGGTGGCCATCGCGCGCGCCATGGCGCACCAGCCGAAAGTGCTGATCCTCGACGAGCCGACCTCGTCGCTGTCCAGCGCCGAGGCCGACCGGCTGTTTGCGCTGCTCGACCGCTTGCGTGAGCAGGGCGTTGCCATCCTCTACATCTCGCATCGCATGTCGGATATCAGGCGGCTGGCCGACCGCATCGTCTCGATGCGCGATGGCGTCATCTCAGGCGTATTCGACAGCAAGCCTCTCGACTATGAGGGCGCCGTTAACGCCATGCTCGGCCGCAAGATCCATCTTGACCGCATCGAAGCCAGGAGTTCTGCCAAGCCGATCCTGACCGTCGATGCCTTGCGCATCGCCCCTGGTGCCCGGCCATTCTCGCTGACTCTCGGCGACGGCGAGGTCGTTGCCATCACCGGCCTCGTCGGCGTCGGCAAGACAGCGCTCGCCGAGACGCTGTTCGGCCTGCGCAAGCCGCTGTCCGGCACGATGACTTTATATGGCAAGCCCTATGCGCCTGGGTCGACGGGCGAAGCCATCGCCGCCGGCGTGTTTCTGGTCGCCAAGGACCGTGCCGAAAACGGCATCGTCGGCGGCTTCAACATCCAGGAAAACATCAGCCTGCCCTTCCACAAGCGCATGTCGCGCTTTTCAGTTCTCAAACGCGGCCTTGAACGCACTATTGCCCGCCGGCAGATCGAGGATCTCGGCATCGTCTGCCGCTCGGAGAAGGACGAAATGAATACGCTCTCGGGCGGCAATCAGCAAAAGGTGATGGTCGCGCGCTGGATGGCGCAGGACGCCCGATTGTTCATTCTCGACGAACCGTTCCAGGGCGTCGATATCTCCGCCAGGCGCGACATCGCCGCCAAGCTGAGGGCCAGCGCCAATGGCCGCGCCACGCTGCTGTTCGTCACCGAACTCGACGAGGCACTGGAGACGGCCGATCGCATACTGGTGATGTCCGAGCAGACCATCGTCGGCGAACACCGCAACGCCGATGTCGATCTCGACCGTCTGCTGGCCGAAGTCGCGGGCGGGCCGTTGCACAGTGCGGCCTGAGCCACGATGATTGAAGAACTGAGGGTTGGAATGGAGTGCACGGGTTTGAGTTGGGTATTGACGGCGGGCGCTGAATGACGCTGCGCGACCACGCCATCCGCTATGGGTTCATCGTGCTTCTGTTCGGGCTGATCGCGTATTTCGCCATCGCCGCCGACGGGTTCGTCTCGCCGCAAAGTGCCGTCTTCATTTTCCAGTCGGTCGCCATCACCGGCGTGCTGGCGCTGGGCGTCACCGCCACACTGGTTGTCGGCGGCTTCGATCTCTCGATCGGCTCGGTTGCCACATCGGCCATGATGGCGGCTGCCTATGTCATGGTGGTGCTGGAGCAGAACGTTGTCGTCGCTGTCCTCATCTGCCTGCTCATCGGCGCCCTTGTCGGCCTCATCAATGGCTGGCTGATCGTCTATATGCGCGTGCCCGATCTGCTGGCGACGCTCGGCATGATGTTCCTGCTCGTCGGCCTGCAGCGCATCCCGACTGAAGGACGCTCCATCGCCACCGGTATGACAATGCCGGACGGCTCGGTCGCCAACGGCAAATTCTCCGACGCCTTCCTGGCGCTCGGCCGCCACCGCTTCGACTTCTTCATCCCGAACCTCATTCCGGTCTCGGTGGTCGTGCTGATCGTGCTCGCCGTGCTGATCTGGTTCTTCCTCGAATACACACGCTTCGGCCGCATGATGTATGCCGTGGGCAGCAATGAACGGGCCGCCGAACTCGCCGGCGCGCCTGTCAAGGCATACAAGATCTGGGCCTACGTCATTTCAGGAGTTTTTGCCTCGATCGGCGGGATTTTGCTGGCCGCACGGCTTGGACGCGGTGACATCGCGTCGGGTAATAATCTGCTGCTCGATGCGGTTGCCGCGGCGCTGATCGGCTACGCGGTGCTCGGCGCCGCCAAGCCGAACGCCTTCGGCACCGCCATCGGCGCGCTGTTCGTCGGCATCCTGCTGCAAGGCCTGACGATGATGAACGCGCCTTACTACACGCAGGATTTCGTCAAGGGCGTGGTTCTCGTCGTCGCCCTTGTCTTTACCTTCGCCCTTTCCGGCCGGGGCAGGAGATAGAATGGCTGCCGGAACAGTTTTGGGTTCAACAAACGGAGGAAAGAACGTGAACATCACAAGACGACTTTTGGGGAAGGTCGCGCTCGGATTGGCCGGCGCAACAATGCTGATGCAGGTCCCGGCCTTTGCCGCCGACAAGCCGGCGCCGTTCGACAAGCCCGGCGTCAAGATCGCGCTGGTGCGCTATCTCTCGACCGGCGATTTCTTCCAGGCCTATCTCTCAGGCGTCGAGTCCCAGTCCAAGGCGCTCGGCATCGACTTGCGCGTGCTGGACAGCCGCCAGGATGCCGCACTGCAATCCGACATGGTCGACCAGGCCATCGCACTCGGCGTGCAGGGCATCATCATCCAGCACGGCCTGACGGAATCGATGAAGGACGCCGCCCAGCGCGCGGTTGATGCCGGCATCAAGGTTGTCGCCTTCGACGTCAATGTCGAAAACCCCAAGATCCCGCAGATCGAACAGTCCGACAAGGACCTGGCGCGCCTGGCGCTCGAACAGGCCGTCAAGGACAATGGCGAGAGCTGGAACGCCGGCTATGTCTATGTCGCCGGCATCGCGCCGCTCGACCGCCGCAACGAGACCTGGGTCGACGTGAAGAAGAAACATGCCGGCATCAAGGAAGTCGCGATGTTCGGCACGCTCGACAACCCGATCGCCAACTCGGTCGCCAACCAGGCGCGCTCGGTGCTGCAGGCGCATCCCGACATCAATGTGATGTTCGCGCCCTATGACGAGTTCGCCAAGGGTGTGAAGATCGCCGTCGACGAGGCGGGGCTGAACAAGAAGATCAAGATCTACTCCGCCGACATCTCTACCTCGGACATCGCGGCCATGCGCGAGACCGACAGCGCCTGGGCCGCCACCGCCGCCACCAACCCTGCCGTCGTCGGCCAGGTCTCGGTGCGCGCGCTGGCGCAGCTGCTCGCCGGTGAAGATCCCGGCCACAACGTCATCGTGCCGCCGACGCTGATCACCCAGAAGGACCTGATCGACAAGGACATCAAGAACATGGAGGACCTGTCGGCCAAGCTGCCGCAATTCGCCCATGCCGATGTCGCCATGCCGGCCTGGATGCCGAACCCGAACGCGAAGTAGGATCGGACATCTGATAGATGCGAAGGGCGGCATGGGCCGCTCTTTTCATATTGATCGTAAGCCTGCCGGCCTACAACCAATGGTCTGGATCGCGCATCCCGTGGACAATCGCCACAGCGATAACACCATCGGGCTGCGGCTCGTAGATGATGATATAGCGGCCTTCGACGAGCACGCGGGCCGTTGCGCTTAACTCGGGCCGTGCGCTGCCCATCTTGGGGTGCTGCGCCGCCAGCTCCAGTCTTTCGAAAATGCGCATCAACAGTCTGTCTGCTGCCTTTTCATTGTCGGCGGCGATGGTGTGCCAGATGTCTCGCAAATCCTGCGAAGCGCGCGGTGTGAGCCTATAGCTAGCCACGGGCGCGGCGTTCTGCCTTCAGGCTGCCGATGAACTCGGTGGGGTCGACAGCCACTGGCTTGCCGCTGCCCATCCCGTCGGCATAGGCCCGCTTCAAGTGCTGGAGTTCGAGCGTGCGCAATTCCTCGCGCTGCTCCCATAAGCGCAGGGCGTCGCGGACAATCTCGCTGTTGGAAGCATAACCGCCACCTTCGATAGCGCTTTGCAGGCGAGCTATCTGCTGCGCGGTAAGGGATATGGTGAGGGTGCGCATAGGTTCGTTTTTCATACCCACATTATAATGCAGCCAACAAGATCTAACAATATCTGTTAGGAATCTGCCCCTGCATCATGACCGCCCGACGCGCACCAGCCACCGCGCCGTCCTCGCCATGCAGGCGTGCAGCACCGGAACACCATATTCGATGGCAGGCAGGTCATGCGGCGCCCTTGGCGGGATCGCCAGCATCCGCCATGCCCGCCCGGCGGCAGGCAAAGCTGCGTCCCATCAGACGGTGTCGCCAGCGCGCCGTCCTTGAAATCGCTCAGCAGCCATTGGCCTTCGCGGGTGACGAAGGTGGGAACGGAGTCGTATTTCGCCGATCCAGAGTACGCATGACATGGTTGCCGAAAGCAGCGAAACCTCATGCTCGGCGGAGCGCCCGCCGAACAGCACGCCGACACGAAGTCTCTTCGCAGCCATCGACAACTCCACCAAGGATCAGGGTCGGAGCTCGCATGCGAAACACAAGGCGCGCCCTAAAGTGGTCGAGCAATAGGCCAAGGATTGGAGTGGATTTTGACCAGTTCGAGCAGTTTTTCAGCACGACCTGCAAAAGCAGTTCTCCGCCTGGAGTCCTTCAGGTGGGAGAGCGGTTCGTCGTTTTGGTGAACGATGAACCGCTCCAGGTCTATGTCTAGCGCAGCGCTGCGGCGATGTTGCCACCGTCGACCGTCGTCACATCGGCGGTGGTGCGTTCGGCCAATGCTTGGTGCAGGAAGGCCTGCGCCACGTCTTCTGCCGTCACCTCCTGTCCGAGCAGATTGCCCGACATGTATTCCTTCTCCGACACGCCGCGCGCGCCGGAACGGCTGGCGATCATGGCGTCGGTCAACAGGCCGGAGCGGATGCGGTCGGCGTTGACCGCATTGGAGCGGATGCCGTGCGCGCCGTAGTCGAGCGCATATTGCCGGGACAGGAATAGCGTCGCCGCCTTCGGCACACCATAGGCGCCGAATTTCGGACCCGGGTTGACCGCCTGCTTGGAGGTGTTGAACAACAACACACCGCCGGTGCCCTGTTCCAGCATGATGCGCACCGCGTTCTGCGCCGCCGACTGGTGGGCGAAGAAGTTGAGCTCGAAACTCTTGCGCAGCAGGGCATCGTCGAGCTCGCCGATGCGGCCTTCCCAGGCGGCACCGGCGTTGGAGACCAGAATGTCGACGCCGCCATAGACAGCGACAGCTTTGTCGAAGGCGGCGCGCAGCTCGGCCGGGTTGGTGATGTCGGCGCCGACGCCGATCGAATTGTTGCCGGCTGCCTTTGCCGCCTCGGCCGCCCTGGCCGCATCGAGATCGACGACGACGGCATGCGCGCCATTGGCGGCGAACAGTTTTGCCGTCGCAGCACCGATCGCGCCGGCGCCGCCAGTGATCAGCACCACCTGGCCGGTCAGCGGCTTCGGCTTGTTGGAGGCGAGCTTGGCCTGCTCAAGCGACCAGTACTCCAGCGGGAAGAGGTCGGCCTTCGATAGAGGATGGAAGCTGCCGACGGCCTCGGCGCCGCGCACCGCCTCGATCCACATCTCGCCGACATCAGATGCGATCTTCGCATCCTTCAGCGTGCGGCCATGGCCGAACATGCCGAGGCCCGGCACCAGCGTCAGCCGCGGCATCGGGTCGAGCATGGTGCGCTGGACGTCGTCCAGCGCATCGTTGGTTTCGAAATAGGCGCGATAGTCGTTGGCGAAGGCGTCGACATGGCTCTTGATGACGGCCTTGTAGTCGCCAATCTTGTCGGCGTCTGGCGCCGGAACCGCCATCGGTCCGGTCTTGATGCGGATCGACAGGTCGGGCGTCGACACGCCGCGTCCGGCATAGGCTGCAATGCCGGCTGAGTTAATGAAATCGACGATGGCGTCCGAAGTGCGGAAATCGCTGATCATGCGGTCGAAGCGGCCTTCGCCACGCGCCACCGCCACCGCGCCACGCAGCATCGGCGCGATCGCTGCCGGCGTTGCGAGCTTGGCCGGCAGTGCGGCTTTCGCTGCCTTCGGCTTGCCGTTCTTCGCCACATAGTCTTCGGCCACGTTCACATAATGGATCATGCGGTCATAGGCCTGCTTCGCAGCGTCGCCGAAGGTGAAGATGCCATGCTTGTCGAGGATCAGGCCTTCGACGCTGGGGTCGGCGTCGTAGACATCGGCGGCCACCTTGGCGAGGTCGAAGCCCGGCTTGATGTAGGGCACGTACCCCATCTTGTCGCCGAACACGGTCTTGATCAGCGGCTTGCTGTCCGCCTGGTCGACGATGGCGAGGATCGCGGTCGAATGCGTGTGGTCGACGAATTTATGCGGCAGGAAGGCGTGCAGCAGCGTCTCGACCGATGGATTGGGGGAGGCGGGGTCGATGAGGTTCGCCCGCTGCAGCGCCACCATGTCCTCGTCGGCGAGGCTGGCCAGCGCACGCGCCTTCAGCAGCGCGCCGAGCTTGACCGCCGGCAGGCCTTGCGGCTCGATCACACCCATGTCCCAGCCGCTGCCCTTGACGCACAGCACATCCCATTCGTCGCCGACGAGATCGGTGGCCTTGGTCTTGCAGGAGGTGTTGCCGCCGCCATGCAGCACCAGCCGCGGCTCGCCGCCGAGCAGCCGGGTCGTGTAGACGCGCAGCGCGAGGTCGCGGGCAACGCCCTTTTTCGCATAGTCGGCAACCAGTCTTTCCGCGTCGCCGTCATTCCAAAGGTTCTTCATGTCGCTATGTCCGCTTTGCTGTCTTTGATGTTGCTGTGAACAGGAGTGCCGCGACGCCTTGATGACAATGCGCCTGCTGCTGGGATTTCGTTGGTCAGGAAGCCTTTTTTGCCCCCGCACTGGCTCCGGCATGGTCGAGCAGCCGCCGCGCCATGCTGGCGCCGACGACGAGATGCGTGCAGAGTCCGCCGGCGAGCGCGGCGAGCAGCGGTTCGAACTTGCTGTCTTCCTGCACCACCATCAGCCGCTTTTCGATCTGGCGCAGTGACGACAGCGAGGCCGAGATGACGCGGCGGTTGTAGCTGCAGTCGAGCGCCTTGCCGGTGGCATCGATGATCTGGCCGGCAACGACGCCGGCGGCGCCCGCTTCGCGCAACAGCCCCATCTCGCCGGGGCTGAGCGCGCCGCATTTGACGACATGGCTGTCGCCATCGACGGTGCCGACCGAATAGAGCGCCAGATCGCAGTTGGCAATATCGGCCAGTTGTTCGCGGATCACCGGTTCGGCGCGCAGCCCATGCGCCAGCAATTCCGTCGTCAGCACCAGCGGCGCGTAGAAATTGAGGCCCTTGGCGTTGAGCCGCCGGGCGATCTCCATCGTGCACTGGTCGGGACGGTAGGAGTAGGGCGCGCCGAGATTGCCGCAGAGCTGCACAACGGTGACGTCCTGCAGGTCGGCATAGGACATGACGTCGGCGATGGTGTAGACGGTGCGGCCCCAGGCGACGCCGATCCGGTCGCCCTTCTTGACCAGTTCGAGAAAGACGCCCGCCGCCAGCACCGCAACGTCCGTCGAAGGGTCGACGACATAGGCATTCTCCGGCGCGATCCACACCGCATCAAGCTTGAGCGCGTCCTCGAGCTGGCGCGCAAGCACGTCGTCGGTGAACAGCTGCGTCGAGGTCGAGATGTTGACGATGCCGGTCTCGCGCGCCTTGCGCAAATACATGGCGACCGAGGCGCGGGAGATGTTAAGCTGGCTGGCGACCTGGTCCTGGCGCAGGCCATGGGCATAATAGAGCCATGCGGCCTTGTGGATAAGCTGTTCTGCCGGTCGGATCGCCATGCCGTCTCCTCGGCTGACATTATTCACGGCTCTCGACAAAAGTCAAACTGGCGTGGGTACACGATACCTCTTTGCCCATCGAATCTGGACGATCATTGCGCCAAATGTGCCCGGTCGGGAATCGCCGATGGTGACGTGGCGGGAAGCTGTGGTTAGAAGTTCTCAACAATGAAAATTCGGGGAGCACGGGATGGGCAGTCCCTACGAGCAGGATCTCGGCAAGAACGCCGCCAACCATCAGCCGCTGACGCCGCTCACCTATCTGGAGCGGGCGGCAAGCACCTATCCCGATCATGTCGCCATCATCCATGGCAGCCAGCGCATCACCTATCGCACCTTCTGGCAGCGCTCGCTGAAGCTCGCCTCGGCGCTGTCGAAGCGCGGCATCGGCAAGGGTGATACGGTGACCGTCATGCTGTCCAACACGCCCCCCATGCTGGAGGCGCATTTCGGCGTGCCGATGGCCAAAGCGGTGCTGCATTCGCTCAACACAAGGCTCGATGCCGCCGTCATCGCGTTCCAGCTCGACCATGCCGAGACCAAGGTGCTCATCGTCGACCGCGAATTCGCTGCTGTCGTCAAACAGGCACTGGCACTGGCCAAGGTGAAGCCGCTGGTCATCGACTATGACGATCCCGACTATGCCGCCGATGCACCCTATCCCAAGGGCGAGCGCATCGGCGCGATCGACTATGAGGCGTTCGTCGCCGGCGGTGACCAGGGCTACGCCTGGTCGATGCCCGACGACGAATGGGACGCCATCTCGCTCAACTACACCTCCGGCACGACAGGCAATCCGAAGGGCGTCGTCTACCACCATCGCGGCGCTGCCCTGATGGCTTACACCAACACCATCCATGCCGGCATGGCCAAGCACGCCGTCTATCTGTGGACGCTGCCGATGTTCCACTGCAATGGTTGGTGCTTCCCATGGACAATGGCCGTCCAGGCCGGCACCCATGTCTGCCTGCGCTGGGTGCGGCCGAAGCCGATCTACGATGCCATCGCCGACCACGGCGTCACACATCTTTGCGGTGCGCCGGTCGTCATGTCGGTGCTCATCAACGCCAGCGATGAGGACAAGCGCCACTTCCCGCAGACCGTTACCTTCAACACCGCTGCCGCGCCGCCGCCGGAAGCCGTGCTGTCAGGCATGGCCGATGCCGGCTTTGCCGTCACCCATCTCTACGGCCTGACCGAGACCTATGGCCCGGCGGTCGTCAACGAATGGCACACCGCCTGGGACGGTCTCGACAAGGGCGAACGCAGCGCCAGAAAGGCCAGGCAGGGCGTGCGCTATGCCGCACTCGAAGGCCTGACGGTGATGGACGCGGAGACGATGCAGAAGACGCCGGCCGACGGCGAGACCATCGGCGAGGTCATGTTCCGCGGCAACATCGTCATGAAGGGCTATCTGAAGAACAGGAAGGCGACCGACGAGGCTTTCGCCGGCGGCTGGTTCCACTCCGGCGACCTCGGCGTCATGCATCCCGACGGCTACATCCAGCTCAAGGACCGCTCCAAGGACATCATCATCTCCGGCGGCGAGAACATTTCATCGATCGAGGTCGAGGAAGCCCTCTACAAACACCCGTCCGTGGCGTCCTGCGGCGTCGTCGCCAAGGCAGACGACAAATGGGGCGAGGTGCCGGTCGCCTATGTCGAGCTGAAGCCCGGCAAGGTGGCAAGCGAGGCCGAGATCATCGAACACTGCCGCGCGCTGCTCGCCCGCTTCAAGGTGCCGAAGGCGGTGATTTTTGCCGAGATCCCGAAGACATCGACGGGGAAGATCCAGAAGTTTCAGCTGCGGGAAATGGCGAAGGGATCTTAGTTCCAGAGCGCAACGGCACGCGCAAGGTCGAGTTCGCGCACACCCTCTGTCACCAAATTATACGCGTACGTCGAATTCGCATTGACACTTCCCTCTTTTCGATTTACGACTGACGAAAGTTGAAATTCGTCACTCATAAATCGACAGAGAGCCATGTCCGAAGCCGCCAGCATAATGGCCGACTCCACCCGCCAGGAGAATGTCACCCGCATTCTCGACTGTGCCGAACGCCTGTTCCGGCACTATGGTTACGGCAAGACCAATGTCGCCGACATCGCCCGCGAACTCGGCATGTCGCCGGCCAATATCTACCGTTTCTTCGCCTCCAAGGTCGAAATCCACCAGGCCGTCTGCGGCCGCATGCTCCTCGCCAGCTACAACATGGCCTACGAGATTTCCCGGTTGCCGATCAGCGCCGAGGAGCGGCTGCGCCGCTACGTGCATGCGCAGTACAAGATGACGCTGGAAGTCATGCTCGACGACCAGAAGGTCCACGAAATGGTCATCGTCGCGCTCGAGCGCGACTGGGGCGTCATCGACAAGCATATCGACAGCATTCACGACCTGTTTGCCGAGGTCATCCGCGAGGGCATCGAGGCCGGCGAGTTTGCCGACCAGGATCCGGTCATCGCATCGCGCTGCTTCGGCGCCGCCACCGTCATTCTGTGCCACCCGCAAATGGTGGCGCAGTGCCTTGCCAAGACCAATCGGGCGATGCCCGACGATCTCATCGATTACGCGATCAAGGCTCTGAAGTAATAGCCGCCGCCCGCCGGGCGCCGGTGTCGACCGTTCATCTCCAGTCGGGAGTACGAAAGTGTCTTTGTCCAGTTCCATCATCCGCAAGCTGCCGGTCGCCGGCCTGATCGTCGCCACGCTCGGGCTCGCCGCCTGCAGCCAGGAGAAGACCGAGGTCCAGGACATCATCCGTCCGGTCAAGGTGGTCGAGATCGGCCAGGCCGAAAAGAGTCGCGAACTCACCTATTCCGGCTCGGTGCGAGCCCGTACCGAAATGAACCTCGGCTTTCGCATCTCGGGCAAGGTCACTGAGCGTCTGGTCGACATCGGCCAGCATGTGACGACAGGCGATGTGCTAGCCCGTATCGATCCCACGGACTATGAGTTGTCGGTCAAGAGCGCCAAGGCCAGCCTCGACGCCGCCGAGCGGCAGGTCGAGACGGTCGATCTGTCCCGCAAGCGCGCCGAACAGCTTTTTGCCAAGAACTTCACCTCCAAGTCGCAGCTCGAACAGGCGACGCTGAGCTACAACCAGGCGGTAGCGACGCGCGATGCCGCCCGCTCTACCCTTGCCCAGGCGCAGAACCAGGTCGTCTACACCGATCTCAAGGCGAGCGAGAACGGCATCGTCACGGCGGTCTCGGCCGATGTCGGCCAGGTGGTCGGCGCCGGAACGCCTGTGATGACCGTTGCCGTCGACGGCGAAAAGGAAGTGCTGATCGCGGTTCCCGAAATGGACATCGCCGCCTTCAAGCCGGGAAAGGACGTCAAGGCCAGCTTCTGGTCCGATGACGCGCTGGCGCTCTCCGGCAAAGTGCGTGAAGTCGCCGGCAGCGCCGACCAGCAGTCGCGCACCTTTGCCGTCCGCGTCTCGCTGCCCGACGACCCGCGCGTGCTGCTCGGCATGACCGCCAACATCGAGGCCTCGGTGGCCAAGAAGCAGGAGATGGTGTCGATCCCGCTCAGCGCGCTTGCGGAAAAGGATGGTCGCAAGATTGTCTGGACCGTCGACCGCGCCGGCGAGACGGTGCACGAGCGCCTGGTCAAGGTTGCGGAGTTCACCGCCGACGGCGTCAGCGTCGCCGACGGGCTCAAGCCGGGGGATGTCGTCGTTGCCGCCGGCACCCAGTTCATGACCGAGAATCTCAAGGTCAAGCTGACCGGCGATGCGGTCCAGGCCGCCTCTGCGGAAGGCGATGCCGCAAAGGCCCTGCGCTGACCGCAGGCATGAAGCCGGCTTGATCGTCGCTTCGGCGAAAGGGCTGGGCAAGCGAATTCAGGTTTCCGGGCGGCGAGCGCCCGATGGTCGAGACGCCAAGATCGAGTTCCCCCGCATCGATCCGCGCGTCCCACCGCGATGAGTGTCTCTCCGCTCGGAAAGCCTCGCCGCCCGGAAGCCAGCATCGGAATATCCTAGCTGCATGCAAAGCGTATGCGCGCACGATCAACGAATTGGACTGACGCCGATGACCGCCACCGACAGCACTGAAAAGCAGCCTTTCAATCTTTCGCGCTGGGCCATCGGCCATCCCTCGATCGCGCGCTTCCTGTTCGGTCTGATCATCATTGCCGGCGCGCTCGGCCTGATGCGCATGGGCCAGAAGGAAGACCCCGATTTCACCTTCCGCGTCATGGTCGTCCAGGCGATCTGGCCGGGCTCCTCGATCCAGGAGATGGAAGACCAGGTCGTCAACAAGATCGAGCGCAAGCTGCAAGAAACGCCGCACCTCGACTTCGTCCGTTCCTACACCCGCGCCGGCAGCGCCATCATCACCGTCCAGATCAAGGGCGACACCAATGCAGAGGAGGTGAAGGACGCCTTCTACCAGGTGCGCAAGAAGGTTGGCGACATCTCCGGCGACCTGCCGCAAGGCCTGCTCGGGCCCTATTTCAACGACGAGTTCGGCGACACCTTCATCACCCTGCACTCGATCGGCGGCGACGGCTACAGCTGTCCGGAGCTGAAGAAATTCGCCACCCAGGCTCGCGACATGCTGCTGACGACGCCGGGAGTCGAGAAGGCCGTCATCATCGGCGACCAGCCGGAGAAGCTTTATATCGACGTCTCGTCCAAGGCCCTGGCCGAACGCGGCCTGACGCTGACCGACCTGCAGAACGCCATCAAGGGCCAGAACAATGTCGATCCGGCGGGCTCCGTCGACACCGGCCTGCGCTCGGTGCGCATCTCGGTCGAGGGCGATGTCACCAGGGCTGCCGACATCAGGGAATTGCGCCTGCGCGCCGGTGGTCAGGTGACACGTCTTGGCGACATCGCCACCGTGAGTTCCGGTCTCGAAGATCCCTATCAGCGCAAGTACCGCTTCAACGGCCACGAAAGCGTCCAGGTCGGCGTCGTCATGGCCAAGGGTTTTAACGTCAGGGACGTCGGCACGGATGTCGAGGCGACCTACAAGCGCTTTGAGGAAGCGCTGCCCTACGGCGTTGCGGTTGACCAGATCTCCAACCAGCCCGAGGTTGTCAAGGACGCCGTCAACGAGTTCATGGAGGCGCTCGGCGAGGCGCTGCTGATCGTGCTTGCTGTCTCGCTGCTGTCGATCGGCTGGCGTTCCGGCCTGGTCATCGCCATTGCCATTCCGCTGGTGCTGGCCGCCACCTTCGCCATCATGTACGAGCTCGGCATCGATCTGCAGCGCATTTCGCTCGGCGCCCTGATCATCGCGCTCGGGCTGTTGGTCGACGACGCCATGATCGTCGTCGAGATGATGGAGCGCAAGCTGGAGGAGGGGCTGGTCAAGATCGAGGCGGCGAGCTTCGCCTATTCCTCGACCGCCTTCCCGATGCTGAGCGGCACGCTGATCACTATCGCCGGCTTCATCCCGGTTGGCTTCGCCGCCTCGACCGCAGGCGAATATGTGCGCACGCTGTTCTATGTCGTCGGCATCGCGCTCGTCGTGTCGTGGTTCGTCGCCGTCTATTTCACGCCGTGGCTGGGCTACATGATCCTCAAGCAGCGCAAGCATGCCGGCAACCATCATGACGCCTTCGACACCGGCTTCTACCGGCGGCTGCGCGCCACGGTCGGCTGGGCGGTGCGCCACCGCATCATCGTTCTGGTGATGACGCTGGTCACCTTCGCCACCAGCCTGTGGGCGTTCCAGTTCATCCCACAAAACTTCTTCCCGCAATCCTCGCGGCCGGAAATCCTCGTCGATCTCTGGTTGCCTGAGGGAACCTCGATCAAGGAAGTCGAGACGCAGGCCAAGGCGCTGGAAGCCCGGATGATGGACGACAAGGACAAGCGCTTCATCGCCACCTATATCGGCGAAGGCGCGCCGCGCTTCTTCCTGCCGCTCGACCAGCAATTGCGCAATTCGAACTATGCGCAGCTTCTGGTGATGGCCAATGACGAGCCGGCACGCGAGCGGCTGATCCTCAAGCTGCGCTCAATCCTGGCGCAGGATTTCCCCTCGATCCGTTCCAAGGTCGACCGTCTGTTCCTCGGCCCGCCGACCGGCTGGCCGGTGCAGATGCGCATCATGGGTCCGGACCGCCAGGAGGTGCGCCGCATCGCCGACCAGGTGAAGGCGAAATTCGCCGAAAATCCGCTGCTCGGCGCCGTCCATGACGACTGGCTGGAGCCGGTACCGGCGATGAAGCTGATCATCGACCAGGACCGCGCCCGTGCTCTTGGCGTCACCTCGCAACGCATCCGCCAGATGCTGCAGGCAGCGATGTCCGGCGCGCCGCTCGATGACTTCCGTGATGGCGAGGAGACGGTTTCCATCGTCGCCCGCGAACCGGACGCCAGCCGCAGCCTGCTGTCCTCGGTCGACTCGGTCTATATCCCGACCGATTTCGGCGGCTTCGTGCCGCTGTCGCAGGTGGCCAAGGTGGTGCCGGTGCTCGAGCAGGGCGTCGAATGGCGGCGCGACCGCCTGCCGACCATCTCGGTGCGCGCCACGCTGCCGGATGGCGTGCAGTCGAACGACGTCGTCACCAAGCTCTACAATGACATGCAGGGCATGCGCGCCGGCCTGGCGCCCGGCTACAAGATCGAGATCCAGGGCGGTGCGGAAGATTCCGCCGAAAGCCAGGCCTCGATTGCCGCCAAGGCGCCGATCATGCTGGCCGTCATCGTCGTGCTCCTGATGATCCAGCTGCAGCATTTCGGCAAGGCGATGCTCGTGCTGGCCACCGGTCCGCTCGGCATCATCGGTGCGGCGGCGGCTCTGTTGATCAGCGGCGCGCCGTTCGGCTTCGTCGCCATCCTCGGTGTCATCGCGCTGCTCGGAATCATCATGCGCAACTCGATCATCCTGGTCGACCAGATCGATCAGGACATCGCCAGGGGGATGGACCGATCGGAGGCCATCATCGGCTCGGCCGTGCGCCGTTTCCGGCCAATCGTGCTGACGGCGATGACGGCGGTGCTGGCGTTGATCCCGATCTCGCGTGCGGTGTTCTGGGGACCGCTC
Organism: Mesorhizobium sp. C277A; assembly: GCF_040324395.1. Lineage (NCBI taxonomy): Bacteria > Pseudomonadati > Pseudomonadota > Alphaproteobacteria > Hyphomicrobiales > Phyllobacteriaceae > Mesorhizobium > Mesorhizobium sp. C277A. The sequence continues at coordinate 415,540 of NZ_JAMYVW010000002.1, forward strand.
GCCTACGCCATGATGGGCGGCATCCTCGTCGCCACCGTACTCACCATCCTGGTGCTGCCGGCAGGCTACGCGCTGTTCTTCGGCCGCGAGCTGAAGAAAGGCAGGAAGCCGGCTGATGAGGCGGTGCAGGACAATGACAGGCCGCCACTGGCGCTGGCCGCCGAGTAGGCGCTGCTGGGGCACAGGATCTTCCTTGGAAAATGCTGGAACGCCGTACGCTTGACGTGCGGTTCTGGCTTTCTCCTTGCCGGTGGCACCGAGCACCCAGGCAAGTATCTCAACACCGGGCGGGTTCATCAAAATAGGTTGAACGGCCACCTGTATGAAAATGCTTCGCGGCGCCGGTTTTGCAAAACAGAATTCCTTTCCAGGACAACAAAGCCGTCCGATCCTGCTTACATATCGGAGCGGCAACGCTCATTCGCATCAGGTGATCATCCCATGGTAGACAATAAGCAATTGCGGCTCGGCGCCTTCATGCGTCCGGTCAGTCTTCACACCGGGGCCTGGCGCTATCCCGGCTCATATCCCGATGCCAACTTCAACTTCGCCCATCTGAAGCGCTTCGCGCAGACGCTTGAGGCGGCGAAGTTCGACGCCTTCTTCATGGCCGACCATCTGGCCGTTCTCAACATGCCGATCGAGGCGCTACGGCGCAGCCACACGGTGACCTCGTTCGAGCCGTTCACGCTGCTGTCGGCGCTTGCCGCCGTCACCGACCATATCGGCCTTGTCGCCACCGCATCGACGACCTTCGACGCGCCCTATCACATTGCCCGCCGCTTCGCCTCGCTCGACCATATCAGCGGCGGCCGCGCCGGCTGGAACATCGTCACCACATCCAATCCCGATGCCGCGTTGAACTTCGGCCTCGACGAGCATGTCGAGCACGACGAGCGCTATCACAATGCGCGGGAATTCTACGATGTGGTGACCGGCCTCTGGGACAGCTTTGCCGACGACGCCTTCATCCGCGACGCCGAGAGCGGGCTCTATTTCGATCCCGCGAAGCTGCATGTGCTCGACCATAAGGGTGAGCATCTCTCGGTGCGCGGCCCGCTCAACATTGCGCGGCCGGTGCAGGGCTGGCCGGTCATCGTCCAGGCCGGCGCATCTGAGGCCGGGCGGCAGCTGGCAGCCGAAACGGCGGAGGTGATCTTCGCCGCCCATTCCGATCTGGCGGCTGGGCAGCGCTTCTTTGCCGATGTCAAAAGGCGGGCCGAGAAGCTCGGCCGTTCGCGCGACGACATCAAGATCCTGCCCGGCACCTTCGTCATCGTCGGCGACAGTGTCGAGGAAGCACAGGCCAAACGCGCCAAGCTCGACAGCCTGGTCTATTACGAGAGCGGCATTGCCTCGCTGTCGATCGCGCTGGGGCACGACGCATCCGGCTTCGATCCCGACGCGCCCCTGCCCGAAATCCCCGAGACCAATGCCTCGAAGAGCGGCCGTGAGCGCGTCATCGAGCTGGCGCGCCGGGAGACTTTGACCGTCCGCCAGCTGGCGCAGCGACTCGGCGGCTATTCCGGCCTTGCTTTCGTCGGCACGCCGAAAACCATCGCCGATTCGATGGAGGAATGGCTGTATGCCGAAGGGTCAGACGGCTTCAACGTCATGTTCCCCTATCTGCCAGCCGGGCTCGACGACTTCGCCGAGAAGGTGGTGCCCGAGCTGCAGCGGCGAAAGCTCTTCCGGCGCGAGTATGAGGGCACCACCTTGCGCGAGAATCTCGGCCTGAAGCGTCCGCCGAACCGGTTCTTCAAAGGCTCCGAAGGGGCCATTCGCAAGGCCGGCTGACGTCCTGCCATAAAAAGAAACAGGCGCGCCGAAGCGCGCCCATTCTTTTCAAGCCATCACTTTCAGATGACGAAGTACCAGTTGGCGAGCAGCATCACCACCACGCCGGCGACCAGCGTCAGGTAGGGCAGCATGCCTGCCTTTTTGACCGAGAGGTCTGCGCCCGCCATGCCGAGGTCGGCCAGCATGTGGTCGGGGAACTTGCCCTTGTCCTGGACGTAGTGCCGGTAGCAGAACACCGGGATGATCAAGGCGGCTGTGATCAGGCCGGCCCAGAGCGCCATCGGGTTCCACACCTTGGCGCCGGCGCCCATGAAGATGGCGTTTACATAGGCGAAGATGGCGCCGAGGCCGAGCAGCCAGCTCGGCGCCTTCCAAGGCCGGTTGATGTGGCCGTTGTCGATGCGGTGGATCCAGCCGGCATTGAGGTTGAGGAAGTTGAAGATGATGTAGCCGCAGTTCGACACGGCGAGGATGAAGAAGAAGCTCGTCGCGTCGGCCGAGGCGATGGCCAGCACGATCAGGTTGAAGACGAGATCGGTCCACATGGCGCGCGTCGGCGCGCCATGCTCGTTGACGTGGCTGAGATAGCGCGGCAGCCAGCCATCGACCGAGCCCTGGTAGAGCGTGCGCGACGAGCCGGCCATTGCCGTCATGATGCACAGCACCAGCGCCAGGATCATCAGCATCACCAAGAGGCTGTGGATCAATGCGCCACCCCCGACCATGCCGGCCAGTGCATCGGCGACACCCGAGCCGTCGACGATCGGCGTCGCCAGCATGCCGTTGAGGCCCAGCACGCCCTGGAAGGTGAAGGGCACCAGGATGAACAGAAGCATGCAGAGCAGGCCGGAATAGAAAATCGCCTTGAACGTGTCGGTGCCCGGGTTCTTGAACTCCGATGTGTAGCAGACGGCGGTCTCAAAACCATAGGTCGACCATGCGGCGATGAACATGCCGCCCAGCACCAGCGTCCAGCCGGCAATGTTCCACGAGCCGGGCTCCGGCGCGTAAGCCGCCGCCAGCGGCACCAGCGGCGAAAAGTTCGCCCAGTTGATCTGGCCGGTGACGATCGGCACGACACCGACGATCAGCATCGGGATGATGACCAGGAGGCCGATATACTTCTGCACATTGGCGGTGCCGAGAATGCCGCGATGCTGGATCGAGAAGATGATCAGCATCAGCACCGCGCCGATGAAGAAAGTGGCATTGAGGGTGAAGGAGACAGGACCTAGCGTGTGGCTGAACAGCGTCCAGTTGCGGATCGCCGGCGTGGCCGCCGCGGTCACCGCGGCGATGGCGTCGGCAGGCACCGTTCCGGCATGCGCCGCGATATAGGCGACGACGTCCGGCGACGCCTCGGTGAACAGCGGCACCGGCGCCAGCGCGTTGAGAATATAGGCGGCGGCGATCGAGCAGCCCAGCGACAGCACCGGCGACCAGGCGAACCAGTTGCACCACACCGACAGCGGCGCGATGAACTTGGAATAACGCAGCCAGGCGGTGGCGCCGTAGATCGAGGCGCCGCCCGACTTGTTCGGGAACAGGCCGGCGATCTCGGCATAGGTGAAGGATTGCAGGAAGCCCATGATCATGGAAGCGATCCAGATCCCGAAGGCCAGCGTTCCCGTCGTTCCGGCAATGCCGCCGATCGAAAACAGGACAAGGGCAGGAACGCCGCTCGCCACCCAGAAGGCGCCGCGCCAGTCGATGTTGCGGAGCAGCTTGCCTTCAGCGGGCTGCTCCAGGGCAGTGGTAATCGTGCTCATCTGTCTGAATTCCCCATTTTGTGTTCCCGGCCGGTGATGCCTCGGCTTCGCGAAGCTTGTTCCCCGGTACATGACCGCACGACTCCAGTGTTTCCACTCAGTCGTATTTTTTTCTTAACAGTGAAGATTGATCCGGCGCGCTTTCACGTCAAGTGATTTGTGGCGTCGTGCACATCACGGTTGCGAAACGCTCGCTTTGTCCTTCTCCCCTTGTGGGGTGAGAAGCGGTCCGCGGTAGCGGACGGAAAGCCAATTGCTTTCGAGCTTCGAACGCCCTGAGCCTGCGAAGGGCCGGGGGTGCAACCCTCAGGATCGCGGCCTGGTCTTTTGCGGATCGTAGTGGGCGAAGGCCACGACGCGCGCCGGCAGCCGCTTGGCATGACCGTCGAGCTTGCCGATCTCCACCTCTGTGCCGATTGCCGCGTGGGTGACGTCAAGCCTCGCCAGAGCGATGTTTTTGTTCAGCACCGGCGAGCGCATGCCCGAGGTGACGACACCGATCTGGGCGCGGCCGATATGGACGCAATCCCCATGGCCGACGGCGACATTGCTGTCGATGTCGAGGCCAACGAGCTTGTGCTGCGGATGTTCCTTGCGCCTTATCAGAGCCTCGCGGCCGATGAAATCGTCGGTCTTGGCCTTCAACGGTACGGTGAAGCCAATGCCCGCCTCGAACGGGTCGGTCTGGTCGGAGAATTCGTAACCGGCGAAGATCAGCCCGGCTTCGATGCGCACCATGTCGAGTGCCTGCAGGCCCATCGGCTTCAGCCCGTGCGGCTGGCCGGCCTCCCAGATGGCATCGAACACTTTTTCGGCGTCGCGTGGGTGGCACCAGATTTCGTAGCCGAGCTCGCCGGTATAACCGGTGCGCGACACCACGACCGGAATGCCATTGCCGCCGCCGATGCGCGCGACAGCGAAGCGGAACCATTCGAGTTCGTCGATCGACGGTTGCAGCGGCGAGGTCCAGACCACCTCTCGCAAAATGTCACGGCTCTTCGGCCCTTGGACAGCGACATTGTGCATCTGATCGGTGGAGGAACGCACCAGCACGTTGAGGCCAAGCTTTTTCGCGGTGTCGCGCAGCCATTCGCCGGACAGGTCGTCGCCGCCGACCCAACGGAAATTGTCCTTGCCGAGCCGCAGCAGCGTGCCGTCGTCGATCATGCCGCCATGCTCGTAGCACATGGCGGAATAGACGACCTGGCCGACGCCGAGCTTCTTGACGTCGCGGGTCAGCGTGTATTGCAGCAGCGCCTCGGAATCCGGGCCGGTGACCTCGAACTTGCGCAACGGCGACAGGTCCATGATCACGGCATCCTGCCGGCAGGCCCAGTATTCGGCGATGGCGCCTTCCTTGGCGAAGGAATTGGCCAGCCAATAACCCCGGTATTCCACGAAGTTGCGGGTGTGCTTGGCGAAGCTTGAATGGAAGGCGGTCTCGCGGGTCATTTTCGGTTCCGAATCGGGCGTCATGCGTCTGGCGATCGCTCGCGAGAATTTGTGTTGGCCGGAATAGGTTCGCACATGGATGTCGGTCGGGTTCCAGCCATTGGCCGGTGTCGTGTCGTCGGGACAGGCGGAGGAGACGCAGACGATGTCGGTGAGCGCCCTGAGCAGGACATAGTCGCCGGCGCGCGACCACGGCTCATCCGACACCATGACGCCATGGGCGTCGATCGCCGTGTTGAAGAAGAAGTTGATCGCCATCCAGCCGGCACGTGGGGTGACACCCTTGTCGGCCAGCGCGCGGTTGAAATTCTCCGAGCAGTTGGTGTGGCCGGGATAGCCGATGTCGTCGTAATATTTGGCGGCACACGCCAGCGCGAACGCGTCATGCCGGCCGCATGTGTCCTGGATAACCTCGACCAACGGCTCCATGTCCTGGTCGTAATATTTCGAGTGAAGGCCGGGCATCGGGTAGCTCGACCCCATCAGCGTGCGCGTGGTCGTTACGTCGAGCGGATGGTCCAGCCCCTTGTCCAGCTTGCGCGCCGAGAAGCACTGGAAATCGGTGCACTGGCGGCCGTCGACATCGATGATCTGCAGATAGTCGCCGGCCTTGACGAAATAGGATTCGGCTGTTGCCGAATGGACGCGCAAATCGAGCACCGGATCGGCGAGCGGATCGGCGAGCTGCGATTTCGATTTCAGGCGCACCGTGGCACGGCGGACGATGACGGTGAGCGGCGTTGCCGTGTCGTGGCCGTCGACCAGCATCGGCCCGCTAGGCGCTGCAATCAGCAAGCCGCCATCGCGCGCGACGGTGAAGGCCTGCTCGGTGCCTGCCGGCGTGGCGCCGCCGAAGACGCGCACCGCCTTGGCCTGGTCAAGCTGCACCTGGCGGCGCTCGAGTCCGCGGCGCACGGAAGCGAGGCTATCGTCGCCCTCGGCCAATAGCGCCTTGATCCCGGCGGCATTGCTATTGGACTTTTCGCCGAAGATGGCGGGGTCGGTGGCGCCTGACTTGTCCCAGGCCAAAAGCTCGCAGGCCTGGCCGCCCTCGACATTGCGGATGGCAAATGTATCGCCGGCCTCGATATCGATCAGCACCGCGCCGTAACCGGGGGCCGCATACCGCTCCATGCCCGGCGGCAGCGCGATCTGGCCGGGCCGCAGGATGAGGCTTGGCCGGGGCGGCCCGGCTGTCACTGAAGGGTAGGGCGACTGGCTCATCTCAGCCTTGCGGTTCGAGAAACAAGTTTGCCTGTGTGTAAAATTACTTTAGCTGCAAGAATAGCAGCGCAGTTGCGTTTGGCAAGGCTGGCTCCCCCTTCTCCCTCTGTGGGAGAAGGTGTCGCCGCAGGCGACGGATGAGGGGTGTTCCAGCGGTGAGACGTTGGCGTACCCTGGAACACCCCTCATCCGTCTCGGCACTAACGCGCCGATCTTCCTTCTCCCACAAGGGGAGAAGGAAGAAGCGCACAAGCGCTACGCCAAATCCTCGGAATGCCCGATCTCGACACCATACTCCGCCGCCGAATCCAGCATCGTGTGCCACAGACTTTCAGCAAATGTCGCAAACATCAGCACGTTGAACACCGCCTGCCCATCCGGCCGGTCATTCCCGCGCCAGAGCGTGACGCTGGTGTGATCCATCGAGGTCGCGGCAGCCGCCCCAACCAGAAATGCATCGGGATGCAGATCGATCGACGACAGCTTGCCCAGCATCGCCCGCGCCTTGGTACCGGAGATACTGATCAGCACTCGCGCATGCGACTGGTCCGATAGCGAAGCGGAAGACGCGAACGTCTGGGCGAGTGCTTCAGTCCCATGCTTGCCGCCCTTCAACAGCACGAAGAACTGGTCCGGTCCCGACCAGATCAGCGTCGCATCCGAAGTCTGCACCGCCTTGGGTGTCTCAGGAGCCGCAACACCGAAGCTTGCCTTCGCAGCGTTGGCCAAATCTCCCGCCTTGCCGCGCCGCGCCATCACCTGGATCAGGTCGAAATTGCGGATTTCGGTCAGCAACACGCCGACATTGCCGTTCGCGCCGTAAGGCCCGACAACAAGTGCCCGCTCGAGCGGGCTACGAACATTCCAGGAAAAATCAGCCACGCTGGCGCCCTCCATCGGGATCGTAGAAGACGGGATTGCAGAGCTCGACATCATAGTCTTCACCGCGCAGCGGATCATGCGCGTGGACGATCTCGCCGATGCGTTCGCGGCCGCGCTCGACAAGGCCGAGACCGATCCACTGGTCGAGCGTCGGCGAGAAGCAGACCGAGGTGACGTAGCCTTGGTCGTTATCAGGCCCGGGCGTCTGGCCCTTCGGGATGATGTGCGCGCCGGAGCGCAGGCGGCGCGCCTTGTCGATCGGCTTGATGCCGACCACGACCTGCCGGTCCGGCGCCACCAGCGCCTCGCGGCCGGCCATGACGCGACCGATGAAATCCTTCTTGGTCGACATCATCTTGCCGAGGCCGAGATCGGCGGCGGTCGTCATGCCGCTCAGTTCCGGTCCGGCGACATGGCCCTTTTCAACGCGCATGACGCCGAGGGCTTCTGTGCCATACGGCGTCACGCCGAACGGTTTTCCCGCCAGCATCAAATTGCGTGCCATCGCTTCACCGTAACGCGCCGGCACCGAAATCTCGAACGCCATCTCGCCGGAGAAGGAGATGCGGAACAGCCGCGCCTTGATGCCGCCGCGCAAAGCGACTTCGCGCACGCCCATGAAGGGAAAACCTTCGTTCGAAAGGTCCTCGGCAGGGTCGACGATTTCCTTCAACAGGTCTCGCGTCCTCGGCCCGGCAATCGAGAACTGCGCCCACTGGTCGGAGACCGAGGTCAGTTGCACGTCGAGTTCGGGGAATAGCACCTGCCGGCAGAATTCGAGATGCTGCATCACCAGCCCGGCCTTCGCCGTGGTCGTGGTGAGGAAATAATGGTCCTCGGCCAGCCGCGAGGTCGTGCCGTCATCATAGACGAGGCCGTCCTCGCGCAGCATCAGCCCGTAGCGGGCTTTTCCCACGGCAAGGTTTGAGAAGGTGTTGATGTAGACGCGGTCGAGGAAGGCGCCGGCATCGGGGCCGTGCACATCGATCTTGCCCAGCGTCGAGACATCGCAGAAGCCGACGCCCGAGCGCACCGCCTTGACCTCGCGGGTGACCGATTCCAGCCAGTCCTTCTCGCCCGCGCGCGGATACCATTGCGCGCGCTTCCACAGGCCGGTGTCGACAAAGATCGCGCCTTGTTCGGCCGCCCAGTGATGCGACGGCGTCAGCCGCGTCGCATGGAAATTTTCGTCGCGATGGTGGCCGGCAAAGGCGCCGATGGCGACCGGCACGTACGGCGGGCGATAGATGGTCGTGCCGGTCTCGGGAATGGATTTGCCCGACACCGCCGCCATGATGGCGAGGCCGGCGACATTGGACGTCTTGCCCTGGTCGGTCGCCATGCCGAGCGTGGTGTAGCGCTTCAGATGCTCGACCGATTCAAAACCCTCGCGCTGCGCCAGCTCGATGTCGGACGCGGTGACGTCATGCTGCTGGTCTACAAAGGCCTTGCCTTTGCCGGCGACGTGCCAGAGCGGGGTCAGTGAGAAGGACTCGTCGCCGGCAACAGCTGCAGAGCCCGGATTGCCATTGCGTCCCGCGTCCCGCGCCGCTGCGGCGCCGGCCTCGAAACCTGCGCGCAGGCAGGCGCCTAGCCCGAAGTCGCCGTTAGCCGCACCTGCGGCGACCATACCGGGCGGCGCGCCGTCCGGCACGAAGGCGGCGATGTCGTCTCGCCATTTCGGCCGGCCGCGATGGTAAGAGGTGAGCCCGACCGCCGGATTCCAGCCGCCGGAAACGGCAAGCCCGTCGGCCTCGACCTCGGCGCGCGCGCCGCCGGTCAGCGACACCGCTATTTTTCTTACGCCGTCCTTGCCGCCGTCGACGCCGCTGACCGAACCATGCAGCACGGTGAAGCCGTTCATGGAAGCGAGAGAACGATGGGCAGGCGAGACGTCAGGCCGCGCGTCGATCACCGCCGCGATCTGCAGCCCGGCGCCGAGTGCCGTCTCGACCGTGCGCCAGCCATCCTCATTGTTGGTGAACAGCGCGATCCGCTTTGCCGGCGTCGCCGCATAACGTGTGACGTAGGTGCGGATGGCGGACGCCATCATCACGCCGGGCGTGTCATTGCCGGCAAAGACGATGGGACGCTCAATCGCGCCGGCGGCGACGACGCAGCGCTTGGCCACGGTGCGCCACAGGCGCTGGCGCACCTGATGCTCGGGCGGCACCGGCAGATGATCGTTGACCCGCTCGATCGCGCCATAGGTACCGCCGTCATAGACGCCGAACAGGGTCGTGCGGGTCATGATGCGGACATCCGGCATCGAGCTGAGCTCGGCCAGTGTGCGCGACAGCCACTCCGCGGCCGGCAGACCGTCGATCGTGCCGCCATCCGACAACAGACGGCCGCCGGGCGCAAAATCTTCTTCGCACAGGATGACGCGCGCACCGCTGCGGCCTGCAGCGAGTGCGGCGGCGAGACCGGCCGGACCAGAGCCGGCGATCACCACATCGCAATGCGCCCAGGCCTTGTCGTAGTGATCCGGATCGGGGGTGACCGCCGCGCGACCCAGACCCGCGGCGCGTCGGATCGCCGGCTCGTAGACCATTTCCCAGAATTTTGCCGGCCACATGAAGGTTTTGTAGTAGAAGCCGGCGACGAAGATCGGTGCGAACAGCTGGTTCACCGACATCACATCGTGGCGCAGCGACGGCCAGCGGTTCTGGCTGGCCGCTTCGAGGCCTTCATAGAGTTCGGCCGTCGTGGCCTTGGTGTTGGCCTCGCGCCGTGCGCCGGTGCGCAGTTCGACCAGCGCGTTGGGTTCTTCCGAGCCCGCAGTCAGAATGCCGCGCGGACGATGGTATTTGAACGAGCGGCCGACCAGCTTGACGCCATTGGCGACCAGCGCCGACGCCAGCGTGTCGCCCTGGAAGCCGGAGAGGCTCTTGCCATCGAAGCGGAAGTTGAGCGGCGCCGAGCGGTCGATGAGACCGCCGGATGTGAGACGATGGGATTGGCTGGAACTCACGATGGCCGGCCTCTCATCGATCCAATGCCAGGCGGGACCGTCGCGCTCTTCACCCTCCCCCTTGTGGGGAGGGTCGCTGCGCAGCAGCGGGGTGGGGGTGCGGCACCGACCCCCACCCGGACCTGCGGTCCGACCTCCCCACAAGGGGGAGGTAGGGGGCTGGCGCTTTTCGCGACGGCTGTGGTCTCGACAGAATAGCTCATGTCTCCACCTGGCTCGCACCAGCCCCCGCCGCCGGTTCCACCGCCGAGATCTCGTGCGTCAGCGTGTTGCGGGTGACCTTCAGCCAGGCCCGGCAGCCACCGCCGTGATACCAGTTCTCTGCCATCACGCCGGCGATGTTGTCGCGCAGATAGACATAGTCGTAGACGGCATCTTCGCCGGCATCCGCCGCCGGCCGTACAGGCTTGGCATCGCCGAGATAGCTGAACTCGCCGAGTTCGCGTTCGCCGCAGAAAGGACAGGTGATACGCATCTTGTTCCGGCCGCCTCAATGCAGGTTCGGTTGGGCGCCTTGGCCCTTTTCGTCGATCATGGCGCCGCGCTGGAAGCGGTCGAGCCGAAACAGCGCCGCCTCCTTGTGCGTTTCGTCACGCGCCAGAAGATGGGCAAAGACGAAGCCGGAACCGGGCGTCGCCTTGAAGCCGCCATAACACCAGCCGGCGTTGAGGTAGAGCCCGTCGACCGGTGTCTTGTCGATGATCGGCGAGCCATCCATCGACATGTCCATGATACCGCCCCACTGGCGCAGAAGCCGCACGCGGCCGATCATCGGGATCAGCGCCATGCCGCCTTCGCAGACATCTTCCATGACAGGCAAATTGCCGCGCTGGGCGTAGGAATTGTAGCCATCGATGTCGCCGCCGAAGACCAGCCCGCCCTTGTCCGACTGGCTGACATAGAAATGCCCGGCGCCGAAGGTCATGACGCCGGGGATGAGCGGCTTGATCGCCTCCGAGACGAAAGCTTGCAGCACATGGCTTTCGATCGGCAGGCGCATGCCCGCCATCGCTGCGACACGCGACGATGACCCGGCGACTGCCATGCCGACCTTGCCGGCGCCGATCTTGCCGCGCGACGTCTCGACGCCAGTCACCTTGCCGTTGCCGTCCCGGACAAAGCCGGTGACCTCGCAGTTCTGGATGATGTCGACGCCGAGTTCGCTCGCCGCATGGGCATAGCCCCAGACCACCGCGTCATGCCGCGCGGTGCCGCCGCGGCGCTGCAGGAGGCCGCCCTGCACGGGAAAGCGCGCATGGTCGAAATTCAGGAACGGCAGCATCTTCTTCAGCGCCGCCTGGTCGAGCAGTTCGGCATCGATGCCATTGATGCGCATGGTGTTGCCGCGCCGCGCATAAGCGTCGCGCTGCGCATCGGAATGATAGAGGTTGAGGACGCCGCGCTGGCTGACCATGGCGTTATAGTTGAGGTCCTGCTCCATCCGCTCCCAAAGCTTCATCGAAAGCTCGTAGAAGCCGGTATTGCCGGGCAGGCCGTAATTGGAACGGATGATGGTGGTGTTGCGGCCGGCATTGCCGGAGCCGATCCAGCCCTTTTCCAGCACGGCGACGTTTCTGATGCCGAACTCGCTGGCGAGGAACCAGGCGGTGGCGAGCCCATGGCCGCCGCCGCCGATGATCACAACATCGTAGTGGTCCTTGGGCGCCGCATCGCGCCAGGTGCGCTGCCAGTTCTTGTGGCCGGAAAGGGCAGCACGGGCGAGCGAGAAGATCGAATATTTCATCAGGTCATTCCGAGGTCGCTCGCACCGCTAGGACGATTATATGTCCAGCGTGTGGTCGCGCTCCCATTGCGTGAAGTGCGAAGCATAGGAATTCCATTCCTGTTGCTTCAGCTTTAGATAAGCCGACGAGAATTCCTCACCCAGCGCCGCCTTGAGCGATTTGTCCTTGTCGTATTCGCGAAGCGCGTCGAGCAGGTTGAGCGGCAGCTTCGGCGCGCCCTTCACAGTGTGACCGTTCTGGTACATGTCGATGTCGTAGCGCTTGCCGGGATCGGCCTTGGAGCGGATGCCGTCGAGACCGGCGGCAATGATGACGGCCTGCAGCAGATAAGGGTTTGCGGCGCCGTCCGGCAACCGCAGCTCGAAGCGGCCGGGGCCGGGCACGCGCACCATGTGAGTGCGGTTGTTTCCGGTCCAGGTCACCGTGTTCGGCGCCCAGGTGGCGCCCGAAATGGTGCGCGGCGCGTTGATGCGTTTGTAGGAGTTCACCGTCGGGTTGGTGATGGCGGCCAGCGCCGAGGCATGTTTCATGATGCCGCCGAGGAAATTCTTGCCCTTGGCCGACAGGCCGAGTTCCATCGCGTTATCGGCAAAGACGTTGACCTTGCCGGCCTTGTCCCAGACCGAAATATGGGCGTGGCAGCCATTGCCGGTCAGGCCCTGGAAAGGCTTTGGCATGAAGGTCGCGCGCAGGCCGTGTTTCTCGGCCACCGACTTGACCATGAACTTGAAGAAGGAGTGCTTGTCGGCGGTGGCGAGCACATCGTCGAAAGCCCAGTTCATCTCGAACTGGCCGTTGGCGTCCTCATGGTCGTTCTGGTAGGGGCTCCAGCCCAGCGCCAACATGTGGTCGCAAATCTCGGCGATGACATCGTAGCGGCGCATCACCGCTTGCTGGTCGTAGCAGGGTTTTGAAGCCGTGTCGTATTTGTCGGAGATGACGCTGCCGTCCGGCGAGATCAGGAAGAACTCTGCCTCGACGCCAGTCTTGACATGCATGCCGTCAGTGGCGGCTTCCGCGATCAGCCGGCGCAGCGTGTTGCGCGGCGCCTGCTCGACTTCCTTGTCGTCCATGATGCAGTTGGCGGCGACCCAGGCGACATCGGGCTTCCACGGCAGCTGGATCACCGAATCCGGATCCGGCACCGCCAGCATATCAGGATGCGCCGGCGTCAGGTCGAGCCAAGTGGCGAAACCGGCGAAGCCGGCGCCGTCCTTCTGCATGTCGGCGATCGCCTGCGCCGGCACCAGCTTGGCGCGCTGGCCGCCGAACAGGTCGGTGTAGGAAATCATGAAATATTTGACGCCGTTCTCTTTGGCGAATGCGGCGAGATCGTTCCCCATTATAGTTCCTCGCTTATTTGATGTGTTTTTTAGAAGCCGTCTTTCCCCGGTATCCAGTTGGTGCCGGCCAGCGGCACGCCGGCCATGGCGGCGGCTTCGATGGTGAGGGCTACGAGATCCTCGGGCTCGAGATTGTGCAGGCTGTTCTTGCCGCAGGCACGCGCAATGGTCTGCGCCTCCAGCGTCATCACCTTGAGGTAGTTCGCGAGACGCCGTCCCGCGGCGACCGGATCAACCCGCTTCATCAGTTCGGGGTCCTGCGTGGTGATGCCCGCGGGGTCGCGGCCCTCGTGCCAGTCGTCATAGGCCCCGGCGGTGGTGCCGAGCGCATTGTACTCCGCTTCCCAGCGCGGATCATTGTCGCCGAGTGCGACCAGCGCTGCCGTGCCGATCGACACCGCGTCCACGCCGAGCGCCAGCGCCTTGGCGACGTCGGCGCCATTGCGGATGCCGCCGGACACGATCAGCTGCACCTTGCGGTGCATGCCGAGATCCTGCAGCGCCTGCACCGCCGGCCTGATACAGGCAAGCGTCGGCTGGCCGACATTTTCGATGAACACTTCCTGCGTCGCCGCCGTGCCGCCCTGCATGCCGTCGACGACGACGACATCGGCGCCGGCCTTCACCGCAAGTGCAGTGTCATAATAGGGGCGGGCGCCACCGACCTTGACGTAGATCGGCTTTTCCCAGTCGGTGATCTCGCGTAGTTCGAGGATCTTGATCTCGAGATCGTCCGGCCCGGTCCAGTCGGGATGGCGCGAGGCCGAACGCTGGTCGATGCCTTTCGGCAGCGTGCGCATTTCGGCAACGCGGTCGGAGATTTTCTGGCCAAGCAGCATGCCGCCACCGCCCGGCTTGGCGCCCTGGCCAACGACCACTTCGATGGCGTCGGCGCGGCGCAAATCCCTGGGGTTCATGCCGTAGCGCGACGGCAGGTACTGGTAGACCAGTTGCTTGGAATGGCCGCGCTCTTCCTCGGTCATGCCGCCGTCGCCGGTGGTGGTCGACGTGCCTGAGAGTGTGGCGCCACGGCCGAGCGCTTCCTTGGCCGGGCCGGACAGCGACCCGAAGCTCATGCCGGCAACGGTGATCGGGATTTTCAGCTCGATCGGCTTCTTGGCATAGCGCGAGCCCAGCACCACCGACGTGTCGCACCGCTCGCGATAGCCTTCCAGCGGATAGCGCGAGATCGAGGCGCCGAGGAACAGCAGATCGTCGAAATGCGGCAGCTTGCGCTTGGCCCCGGCGCCCCTGATGTCATAGATGCCGGTCGCCGCGGCGCGGCGGATTTCGGAAAGCGTGTAGTCGTCGAAGGTCGCGGATTTGCGCGGCGTCGTCGGCGGGTTCTTGTAGGTCATGCTGCCTCAATACGCGTCGGCGTTGTCGATATTGAAATTGTAGAGCGTGCGCGCCGAGCCGTAGCGCTTGAATTCCGACGGCTTGACGCCGGTGACGCCGGCGCGGTCGAGCAGGCCCTGCAGCAGTGCGATATGCTCGGGCCGCATCTCCTTGGCGATACAGTCGGCACCCAGGCTCTCGACCTTGCCGCGCACGAACAGCCGCGCCTCATAGATGGAATCGCCAAGTGCGTCGCCGGCATCGCCCAGCACCACCAGATTGCCGGACTGCGCCATGAAGGCCGACATGTGGCCGATATTGCCGTGCACGACGATGTCGATGCCCTTCATCGAGATGCCGCAGCGCGAGGATGCGTTGCCCTCGATGACGAGCAGCCCGCCCTTGCCGGTGGCGCCGGCATACTGGCTGGCGTCGCCCTTGATGACGATCGAGCCCGACATCATGTTTTCGCCGACGCCAGGCCCGGCCGAGCCGTGCACGGTGATCGCAGCGCCGTCATTCATGCCGGCGCAATAATAGCCGACGCTGCCGCGCACATCGATGCTGACCGGCTGGTCGACGCCGACCGCAACCGAATGGCTCCCCTTGGGGTGCAGCACTTCCCACGCCGTCTCGTTGGAACCGGGCGTCAGATTGTGCAGCGCCTGGTTCAGCTCGCGCAGCGACGACACATCGAGATCGAAGACCCGGGACGCCTGGTCTTGCGCCGCCTTCGAAAGTTTGGTTGCCGGCATGGGCTCAATGCTCCCAGAAATAGACGGTTGCGGGTTCCGGTTCCCAGACCCTCGCATTGTCTATGCCGGGCAGTTTGGTCAGCGCGCGATATTCCGAGCCGAAGGCGACATACTGATCGGTCTCGGCCATGACGGCGGGCTTGCAGGCGATCGGATCGCGCACCACGCCGAAACCGTTCTTGGTGCCGACGACGAAGGTGAAGAAGCCGTCGAGGTCGGACAGCGTGCCTTCCAGCGCCTCGCCGAGGTTCTTGCCATGCGCCATCTGCGACGAGAGATAGGCGGCGGCGACCTCGGTGTCGTTCTCGGTCTCGAATTTCATGCCCTCCCGCACCAGCTCACGCCGCACATTGTTGTGGTTGGACAGCGAGCCATTGTGCACCAGGCACTGGTCGGCGCCGGTCGAGAACGGATGCGCGCCCATCGTTGTGACGGCCGATTCCGTCGCCATGCGGGTATGGCCGATGCCATGCGTGCCGGACATCGAGCGGACGTCGAAGCGGTCGACGACCGCTTCCGGCAGACCGACTTCCTTGTAGATTTCCACCGCTTCGCCGGCGCCCATGATGCGCACGTCGGGGCGGATCGACTGCAGTACTTCGCGGGCGGCGTCGACCTTGTCTGGCGCGGTTCTCAACACTGCATGGGTGGACTTCACCGCAATGCTCACCGGCGCGCCGATGGCCTTGGCGAGTTCGGCGTCGAGGCCGCGGAAATCGCGCTCGGGCTTGGCGGACTGGATGGTGATCTTCGCTTCATTCCTGGACGGCGCGCCATAGATGGCGATGCCGGCACTGTCGGGGCCGCGATCGCTGAGCGATATCAGCATCTGCGACAGCATCGAGCCGAGCTGCGGCTCAAGCGCCTTGTCCTTCAGAAAAAGTCCGACGATTCCACACATGTCAGCCTCCCGGCGTTTGCAGCTAAGAGATGATGTACCGAATGCGTCGTGCGAATTCAATCATATGAAAAAAATATTCCTGTAGTTACGTATGTGGTTCGATGCCGCTTGGTGCACTATCGCTGCCGTCGCGGGCGCTGTGAACCCATGTAGCGGTGCGGATGCGGGCGATTTTGTAGGCGTCGAGGATCGACAGCGCATAGATCAGGAAGCCGCCGGCGTGGCGGCCGATGAAGCTGGCGTCGGCAGGCGCGATCTTGGCTGTCACCCAGGCGAGGATCACCATGAAGAACAGGAATTGCAGGCCGCGCACCGGCACGCCCAGAATGACGTGGCCGCTGGCCGGCAAGACGATTGCGGCGCCGAGCACGAGATAGGGGTTTGCCGGTGGGGGTAGGGGGGCGTTCATGCCACCTGCCTTTCCTGTCTGTTGATGGCGTCGCGCAGCCCCGAGGCTGAGGTGAGCAACCTCTCGACCAGCGCCGGATCCAGCCTTGTGCCGCCGAATGCAGCCTGCCGGAACACGCCGTAGCGCGCCCGTTCGGCCTCGGCCAGCAGCCAGACGATGCGCACGCCGTTCGGGGTGATCAAGAGTTCCTTGGCGCGGCCTTCGGCAAAGATGTCGAGATGGCTGGCGATCAGGTTCTGCGGAAAGCGCGCCGCCCTGAAGTCGGTTCGCAGCACGGCTTCAGCCGGAAATCCCGGAGCCTTCGGCAGCGTATGCTGAAGATGATCGAAATTGGAGAAGGTCGTCGGCGAGCCCGGCCGCATCATCATGTCGAAGGTCGCCGGCACCGCAACCGGCTCTGTGATCGTGACACTCAACCATCGCGCCGGCAGCTTTCGCGTCGCCAGCGTGTCGACGATGGTGCGCAGCTGCACGCGCTGTCCGTTCCACGAACCCGCCCAGGTGACAACGCCGGCTGTGCCATCGGAGACATCAACGGCATGTGTGATGACGGTCCGGATACTGGCTGCCTCGGCTGCAAGATCAGCCTTGGCCTTTTTGCGGCTGGCGCGCGCATGCCAGGCGAGGTGCAGGACGAGAGCCACGGCGACCGCCCCGGCCAGCAATGCTGTCGTCACGTCAGACACCTCGTCACGCCATGCCCGCCCAAACCGGCAGGCCCTCTCCTGTCAATAGCCCTGCGGCTTCGGCCACGGCATGGTGAACTGGTCGCCGCGACGCACATAGCGGTAACGGTAGAAGTGGAACCACAGCGAGATCAGGAAGTAGAAGGCGACCATGGCGATCAGCTGCGTGCCGTAGCCGAGGAAGATCGCAAAGAAGGTCACCACGCAGAGGCAAAACAACACGATGGCCGGGATCGGGTGGAACGGGTGCGTATAGCCGCGGCGGATCGTGCCCAGCGGCCACTTTTTGCGGAACATCATGATGTTGATGCTCATGAAGGTGTATTGCAGCACGCCCGACAGGATCGAGAAGGTGATCGCCTGGTTGAGGTCGGCAATGAAGGCGAAGGCGAGCGCGATCGGCAGCAGGAACAGGATCGAGCGATAGGGCGTGCGGTATTTCGGGTGCACGGCCGAGAACCATGTCGGCAGATAGCGGTCGCGTCCAAGCGAGAACCACGCGCGGGCCGCATCGTTGATACAGCCATTGGCCGACGCCAGTGCCGCGAGCAGCGTGGCGACGAACAACAGGTTTTCCAGCAGCGGGCTGCCGGTCAGCTTGCCGGCGTCCCACAAGGGATAATAGGTGATACCGAGGTACTCCCAGGGCATCAGCGAGGCGCAGACATACCAGGTCATGGCGGCGGCGATCAAAAGCGTGATCATGCCGGCCATGGTGCCGTAAGGCAGCGAACGCGCCGGCGAGCGCACTTCCTCGGCGGCCTGCGTGGTGCCTTCGATGCCGAGATAGTACCAGATGCCGAACTGGAAGGCCGCGATGACGCCGATCCAGCCATAGGGCAGCGCATTGCCGGGGGTGACCAGCTCGTTGAGCTTCAGCACAGCACCCTGCGTCCAGGGGCTGACCGAGAAGAACAGGATAACGATCGAGACATAGGCTATCGCCGTGATGACGAAGTTGACGTTGAGCGTCATCAGCACGCCGCGATAGTTCAGCCATGCCAGCACGACGATGGTGGCGGCAATGAAGGAGTTGTGGGTGAGCCCTTCGACGCCGGCCTTGGCGACGATGGTGTCGCCGAGCAGGATGGCGTCCGAAACCTCCAGCATGGTGTAGGCAAAGACCAGGAACAGCGCGACGTTGAAGGCCATCAGGGGCCCGACAATGTGCTTAGCCTGCGCGTATTGGCCGCCGGCGGCGGCAACCGTCGATGTCACCTCGGAGTCGATCATGGCGACCGAAGTGTACAAGAGCCCGACCACCCAGCAGACGATCAGCGCCGCCAGTGCGCCGCCCTTGTCCGCCGAGAAATTCCAGCCGGTGAATTCGCCGACCAGCACGATGCCGACGCCAAGCGCCCAGACATGGGCCGGGCCGAGCACGCGTAGCAGTGAAACTCTGTCGCCGTGTATTGCCGGTTCAAGCGTGATCGTCATTGTTCAATCCCCACTCAGATCCGGTGTTTTTCGGAAGCGGCTTCAAGCTCGCCTTCGCGCGAGGAAGTCAGCACCTCCTCGGAATAGGTCGTGTCGATCTTGAACCAGTCGTAGAGCATCCACAGCGCAAGCACGACCGAGATGCCCCACGATGCGTAAGAGAGTGCGACCCACATGAGCGTGCTTCCCCAAAATCTCTGGCGTTACTTGTCGTCGAACTTTTCGTTGATGACGTCGCGATATTCGCGGTCGGAGGCGCGGAACAGGAAGACGAAATAGCCGATCAGCACCGCCGCCATGATGATCAGCGTCGGCCAGTCGATGATGTAGTGGAAGCGGTTCTGGATGATGTCGTGCGCGGTCTCCGGCGTATAGCCGAGCTTTTCCCAGATCGAGGCCATGGTCGGGTTCTGTCCCAACGCTTCCCAGGTCTTGGCATCGAGCGCGTCGATGGATTTCGCCGCACCCGCCAGGCCGAGTTTCAATGGCAGCCACAGCGCCACGAAAATGGCGACCACGACGACCACGATATCGAAAATCTGCCCGGCCTTGCCTTGTTCCGGCGGCGTGTAGCGCGACATGTCTTCTACCCCTCAGGACGTTCTGTTTTCAGGACTTGCGGCTGCGGGCCGCGTCGGCGTTCTTGATGTCGAGACCGTAGATGAAGTCCTTGTCTTCCTTGTAGTGATTGACCATCGCCAGGATGGCGGCCGTGTTGAAGATCAGCACTGCGGCCGCCGCGATCGCGACGACGATCTTGATCCCGGTGTCCGGGATGTAGGGCCATGTCATGACGAGCACGAAGAGGATCGTCGCCCAAAGGCAGATGATCAGCAGCGCGGATCCGCGCAGGTCGGAACGGTACAGCGCTTCGATGCGCTGCTGCAGGTCTGACATCGGTTTTCCCCTTTTTCCAGCGCCCGACCCCGAATTGGCCGCCCGCTGCCCTCTTTCAACAGAGTGAAATTTTTTTCATAAATTCGGGCCGAATCCAGCAATTGTCAAGCCGATTTTACGTTGGGTTAACCGTTTGTCCCCAGCCGCGAATTTTGCCTGACAATGAAATTATTTGCTTGCGGGTATTGCGGCATCAGGACGTTTGCGATCAATATTCGACCAAATGCTCCCGCCTCCGCGCAGGGAGCCGGGAACACAATAGAATTTTCGAACGGAGGATTTGCGCATGACGGCATCCTGGAGATTTTCGACCCTGGCGGATCGCCATCGCGCGTTAGGCTCGAAGCTCGAAGACTGGAGCGGCATGGGCACCGCCTGGACCTACGACAAGGACGCCGACGAGGAATACACCGCCATCCGCACCAGGGCCGGGCTGATGGATGTGTCGGGCCTGAAGAAGGTTCACATCACCGGGCCGCACGCCTCACACCTCATAGACCTGGCAACGACGCGCGACGTGGAGAAGATCTATCCCGGCAAGTCGGCCTATGCCTGCATGCTGAACGAGGCCGGCAAATTCACCGACGACTGCATCCTCTACCGCACCGGGCCGAACGCCTGGATGGTGGTGCACGGCTCCGGCACCGGCCATGAGGAATTGCAGCGCGCTTCCGTCGGCCGCGACGTATCGTTGCGCTTCGACGACAATCTGCACGATCTGTCGCTGCAGGGGCCGACCGCGGTCGACTATCTCTCAAAGCATGTGCCGGGCATTCGCGACCTCAACTATTTCCATCATATGCAGACGCAGCTGTTCGGCTTTCCCGTCATGATCTCGCGCACCGGCTACACCGGCGAGCGCGGCTACGAGATATTCTGCCGCGGTCAGGACGCCGGCACCATCTGGGACAGGATCCTCGACGAGGGCAAGAGCGCCGGCATCATTCCGTGCCGCTTCACCACGCTCGATATGCTGCGCGTCGAAAGTTATTTGCTGTTTTATCCCTATGACAACTCGCAGAAATATCCGTTCGAGAACGAAGGCCCCGGCGACACGCTGTGGGAGCTCGGCCTCGACTTCACTGTCAGCCCCGGCAAGACCGGCTTTCGTGGCGCCGAAGAGCATTACCGCCTCAAGGGCAAGGAGCGCTTCAAGATCTACGGCGTGCTGCTCGACGGCAAGCAACCCGCGGATGAGGGCGCGCCGGTCTATCGCGACGGCAAAAAGGTGGGCGTGGTCACCTGCGCCATGTATTCGCCGCTGGTCGAGAAATCGATGGGCATCGCCCGCCTCGACGTCGACTGCGCGGTCAAGGACACCAGGCTCGAGATCCGCAACAAGAGCGGTTCGATCAGGGCGACGGCGCAGCCTCTGCCCTTCGACGATCCCAAAAAAACCAAGCGCACGGCGAAAGGCTGAGGCACAATCGACAGCGAGGGTTTCGAGGTACGAAGTAGAGAATGGCAGCCAAAACGATCATCAGCCGGCCCATTTACGGAACCCTGTCCCCGCAGCCCGGCAAGCATCATCTTTTCGTGGCGGATGCGGAAGGCGCGCTGGCGATCGTCGATATGGCAAGGACGGCGCCCCCCGGCTTCTTCGACGGCGCCGAAATCGTCTTCATTCCCGGGGCCGACGGCAAGCACGTTGCCGCTCTTGAGGCACTGAAGTCCGCGCAATTTCATGTCGCGCCAACCTTCGCCAGCCTGCTGCCCCGGCTGAAGCAGACGCTTGCCAACGCGCATATGGGCCTGCGCCTCTATCTCGCCGGCACCGAAGGGCTGATCGGCCAGGCCATGCAGGTGGCGCTCGAAGCCGGCATCGATCATACCTCCATGCAGACCGAGCATCGCGGCTCATTGGCGCGGCGCATGCAGTGCGTGCATTGCAAAGGCATCACCGAAAATGTGACGACGCAGCCGGCCACCTGCGCGCATTGCGGCCTGCTGCTTCTGGTGCGCGATCATTATTCGCGACGGCTGGCAGCATTCCAGGGCGTCTGCATAAATGCCGAGGATCGCTCGGAGATTCCTCCCATCGAGGAGGTCTTCCCATGAGCACCGGCACCACCAAGCTCGATGTCGTCGTCAGCGACGTCGTCCCGGTCAACGAACTGGTGACGCGCTTCCATTTCCGCCGCCGTGACGGTGAGCTTTTGCCGACCTTTTCCGGCGGCGCCCATGTCGTGGTCGAGATGCGCGATGGCGACCGCACAAGGCTCAATCCCTATTCGCTGATGGGATCGCCGCTCGACACCCGCGAATACACCATCTCGGTGCGCCGCGACGATGTCGGCCGCGGCGGCTCGTTGTTCATGCACCGGAGCGTCAACCCCGGCCTGGAGATGGTGGTCAGCTACCCCGTCAATCTGTTCTCGCTCGACCTCAGGGCCAAGAAGCATCTGATGCTTGCCGGCGGCATCGGTATCACGCCGTTCATGGCGCAGACCGCGCAGCTCGCCGGGTCCGGCGGCAATTTCGAGCTGCACTACACCTGCCGCACCGCCTCGCTCGGCACCTATGCCGATGTGCTGCAGGAGCGCTATGGCCGTCGCGTCCGGCTCTATCACGACGACCGCGACGAGCGCATCGAACTCGACCGTCTCTTGTCCTCGCAGCCGCTCGGCACCCATCTCTATGTCTGCGGCCCGACCGGCATGATCAACTGGGTGCGCGAGCGCGCTGCGGCTCTCGGCTGGCCGGCGGAGACCGTGCACTACGAGCATTTCGCGGCACCCCAGCCCGGCCTGCCGTTCGACGTCACACTTGCCGTCAGCGGCGAGACCATCCGCGTCGGCGAGCAGCAGAGCCTACTCGAAGCGATCGAGGCCGCCGGCGTCGATCCGCCCTATCTCTGCCGCGGCGGTGTCTGCGGCCAGTGCGAGACCAACGTCGTCTCGCATGACGGCAAGTTCATCCACAACGACCACTGGCTGAGTGAGGAAGACCACCGTTCCGGCTGCAAGATCATGCCGTGCGTGTCGCGCTTCGAAGGCAAGTCGCTGGTCCTGGAAAGATAGGAGGCGAGCTTGGGCATCACCTTTCGCAAGGAAACGTTTCGCGACGATTTCACCTTCAGGAACAGCCCGGAACACATCAGGCGGTTTCCGTTTCCGTTCCACGAAGACAGCTACATGTATGCGGTCAACATCGAGCCGCATGTCGTCGGTCCCAAGGGCAGCGTGCTGGAAAACCTGATCGACGTCGACGAGCACTATGTCGCGGAGATGCAGGACCGCGCTTTGGTGTTGGCCGAGGATCCGCTGCGTTGCCAGTCGCTGCCGCACATGACGCTGGCCGGCTGGGACCTGCTCGAACTCCTGATGGAGCAACAGGCACTTGGCTATCCCGAGCATTTCACCCTGACCCGCGACGGCGACCGCTGGCGCTGGATCAACCGGCCGCTCGGCATCGACGACACCTTCACCTTCGGCGACACCTCGACACTGCCTTACGGGCCGATGGAGTACATCACCCGCCAGAGCCAGGGCGATTTCTGCATCCTCGATCAGCGCGACGGCAATCTGTGGATGGACGCCGGCATGGTCACCACCCAGGCCGACTGGTCGCTCGATTTCGACATCGGCATGAATTTTTTCGAATGGCACGCGCCGGTGCCGCTGGCGCATGAAAAGGGCATTTTCGTCAGGGCGCTGAAGTTCCTCTCCAACATCCAGCAGGGCAAGCCGGCGCGGCGTCTCAACTGGACGATGACCATAAACCCGCGCCTCGACACCAGCCCGGAGAATTACCACAAATGGGGCCCGGACCGCGCGACGGTGACGCCCGAAAATGTCGGCGACAAGGTGCATCTGCGCGTCGAACTGCAAAGCTTCTGGCGCCTGCCGCGCTCGAACGGCATCGTCTTCCCGATCCGCTGCTATCTCATCAAGATGGACGAACTGGTGACACAGCCGAAATGGGCAAGACGACTGCACCGGGTGATCCGGGATTTGCCGGAAGAGCTGGCCACCTACAAGGGCCTGACGCGGTATCGGCCGACGCTGCTCGAATGGCTGTCGAAGCTGGATGATGGCAGTGCTACGTCACCGGGGTTCGGGCCGGACTAAAGATGCCCACAAAGCTGCTGATCTCCCCCCAAGAGGGGGAGATGCCCGGCAGGGCAGAGGGGGGCGCCGTAGAGTGCCGGCCCTTGCCCAATGTCCATCCCAGCGCTTCGGCGAAGCTCACGGCGCGCCGCTCAGCCCAGCCACAATCACGACATGCTGGCAGACATTGTCGATATCGCGAATGACATCGTCGTTCCAGAAGCGCAGGACCGTCCAGCCCTGAGCTTCAAACTTGGCGGTTCTTGCGACGTCCGATTCCGACGTTTCGGCTTGGCCATGCTGGGAACCATCAAGCTCGATGATCAGCTTTTTGTCCGGGCACGCAAAATCGACGATATGGCCATCGATAGGCATCTGGCGCCGAAACTTCAGTCCCATCAGCCTGTGTGCCCTGATCTCGTTCCAAAGCTTGAGTTCGGCATCGGTCATCACCTTGCGCATCCTGCGCGCATTGCGGCGGTTGTTGGCGGAAACCAGATTATGCGTCATCGCGGTTCGCCCCCCTCTGTCCTGCCGGACATCTCCCCCTCAAGTGGGGAGATCGGATGTCACGTCGGCTTTCGCCGATCGCCGATGTTGCAAAGGGGGGGCCGTCGCGGCACTACTGATCTCCGCACGAGAGGATCAAGGGAAGATCGAACTCCTACCCCGCGCTCTGCGGATAGCAAATAATCGACAGATACCGCATCGGAAGTTTCGTCAGTTGCTCCGGCCCGTGCGGCGCATCGGCGTCGAAGAACAGGCTGTCGCCGGGCTTCATCGGATAGAGGTTGCTGCCGTGCCGGTACACCACCTCGCCCACCAGCATATAGAGGAATTCCATGCCCTCATGCTGGAAGGTCGGGAACACATCCGAATCCTCGGTCAGTGTGATCAGATAGGGTTCGACGACGACGCCGCTGGTGTTGGAGCCGATATGGCCGAGCAGATTGTATTGATGGCCGGCGCGGGTGCCGCGGCGTTCGACATCGAGGCCTTCGCCGGCCTTGACGAAGACGGCGCTGCGCTCTTCCTCGAATCGGCGGAAGAAGGCGGTGACGGGAACGCCGAGCGCCCTCGACAGCGCCTGCAGTGTGGTCAGCGACGGCGAGGTGATGCCGTTCTCGATCTTCGACAGCATGCCCAGCGAAATATCGGTGGCGACGGCGAGATCGGCGACGGTGATGCCGAGCTTCTTGCGGAAGGCGCGCACCTCGCGCCCGATCGCCACCTCCAGCACTTTTTCGCGCTTGTCGCGAATGGCGTGCGGATTCTGCGTCAGCGGCGCGCGGATGGTTTTTCCGTCCACGGAGGCCTTTGCCGGTGGCTTTGCCCTTGTCGAAGCAGTCTTGGAATCGGAACTTGTCTTCGCCATCTCGCCTCCGAATCCCCATGATTATTTCACTCCAGGTGAACATATTCGGTGCCGATACAGAAACGCAACCGCGCAGCAAGCCCCTTAAGTCGAATGGTGTCCGAACAGGATTTACGCCGTCATCCGTTTCCGGAAATCCGCTGGGGCGAAACGCGGTTTCTCCACAAGGCCTGTTGACAGCATCCAAGAGGCAATTACTGTCCTGTGAGTGAAATTTGTTTCGTAAGAGCAATTCCAAAAATCGAATGACACCGGGAGGCCTGCCATGAAAACGCGCGTTGCCGTCATTGGAGCGGGGCCATCCGGTCTGGCCCAGCTCAGGGCCTTCAAGTCGGCTGCCGACAAGGGCGCCGAGATCCCCGAAATCGTCTGCTTCGAAAAGCAGTCGGACTGGGGCGGCCTATGGAACTACACCTGGCGCACCGGCCTCGACGAGCATGGCGACCCCGTCCACGGCTCGATGTACCGCTACCTCTGGTCGAACGGACCGAAGGAGTGCCTGGAATTCGCCGACTACACATTCGAGGAGCATTTCGGCCGTCCCATCGGCTCCTACCCGCCACGCGCGGTGCTGTGGGATTACATCAAGGGCCGGGTCGAGAAATCAGGCCTGCGCAAATGGGTGCGCTTCAACAGTCCGGTGCGCATGGTGACCTTCTCGGACGAGACGAGAAAATTCACCGTCACCGCGCATGACCGCACGAACGACGTCACCTACTCCGAGGAGTTCGACAATGTCGTCGTTGCCTCAGGGCATTTCTCGGTTCCCAACGTTCCCTATTTCGAAGGCTTTTCGACGTTCAACGGCCGTATCCTGCACAGCCATGATTTCCGCGATGCCATGGAGTTCAAGGGCAAGGACATACTGATCATCGGCCGCTCCTATTCTGCCGAGGACATCGGCTCGCAGTGCTACAAATACGGCGCCAGATCGATCACTTCCAGCTACCGCTCCAAACCGATGGGGTTCAAATGGCCGGAGAACTGGAAGGAAGTACCGCTGCTGCAGAAGGTCGTCGGCAAGACGGCGCACTTCAAGGATGGCACCACCAAGGACGTCGACGCCATCATCCTGTGCACCGGCTACCTGCATTCCTTCCCGTTCCTCACGGAAGAGCTGAAACTGAAGACCGCCAATCGCATGTGGCCGGACGGGCTCTATGAGGGCGTCGTGTGGGAGAAGAACCCGAAACTGTCCTATATCGGCATGCAGGACCAGTTCTACACTTTCAACATGTTCGACGCCCAGGCCTGGTTCGCCCGCGACGTCATCATGGGCCGTATCAAGCTGCCGTCGGTACAGGCGATGGCCGAGCACGGCGCCAAGTGGCGGGCACGCGAAGAGACGCTGGAAGACGCCGAGCAGATGATCTGGTTCCAGGGCGACTACACCAAGGAATTGATGGACCAGACCGACTATCCCGGCTTCGACGTCGAGGCGGTCAACCAGACCTTCATGGAGTGGGAGCACCACAAGGCGGAAGACATTATGAGCTTCCGCGACCACGCCTACCGCTCGCTGATGACCGGCACCATGGCGCCATTGCACCATACGCCCTGGCTGCAGGCGCTGGACGACTCGATGGAAAGCTATCTCCAGGTGAAGGGCGTGGCGGCGGAATAGGTCGGCGTGATGCAAAACAATGCGCCGGCACCGGCCCAGTTTCAATTCAGAGGGTAGTCGGGAGCCGCATCGGTCTCCGTCACCTTGACCCACACCAATTCGCTATAATAGGCGCCCTCCGGGCCGGTGCCGTACATGGACAGTCTGTCAGCCATCAGCAGATGTGTCATGTCGTTGAGTGCCCGGCCGGTCGGCTCCTCGGGCCAGGCGAAGACGCCGTCGGTTTTGGCGCCGAACCTCACATCGGTGCATCCGAAATCGATCTCGACCTTCCACGACAGCAACGGCCTGATATCGCTGAGCGGCGGGCGCGGCGGATCGGGCTGCTCGAAGTGATGGTCGACCGAGACTCTCGTCGGCACTGCCGGCGTGATGCCTTTGGCTTTGAAGGAGGCGATGGCGTCGTCGCCAAATCGTGCGAGCAGGCCAGCGTGCCATAACCGGTAGGTCGCGCGGAAAAAGCCGCTGACCCGGATAGATTTGCCATCGTTGTTGAAGACGTTCACAGCGGCGTAGAAACGGCGCAGTCGTGGCGCCAGCGCCCGCCAGTCGCATTCGGCCGGTGTCCCCGGCGTCGCGATGAAATCGTCAAGCAGATCGCTGCCGCGCACATTGGCGTTCAGCACCGTGCAATCCTCACCACGGATATGCCAGTGCCGCCGGAGCTCGGCTGCTGCGATGCCAGGCTTGCGCAGCTCTTCCACCGAGGCGCGAACCCGAGCAATCGCGTAGGACGTAGCCGCGTCCAACGTCTCAAACCCCGAAACCACATGCTCGCCGGTCTTGGCCATGTCGAAGACGACGACAGTAAAAGGCGGTTCGCGCTGATCGGGCATTCGGCAGCAAGCTCAGGCTGGTCGAGGATGAAGCAGCTTTCCGCGCGAAAATGCGTCAAAGTCAAGAGCTGGAGCGCGGCCTGGCATTTCCAGAAGAGGCGAACTCCAGAAGAGGCGAAACCGTTCTATCCGAGCCGTGCTTGAGCTTTCGCGGCTCAGGGGTCGACGACCGACCGCGATGATGTCGATGGCAGGTTGTTGCCAGCCCGCGACAATGCCGCGACTTTGGACAGTGCGATGGACACTTCCGGGTCGAGATCGCGTGTGCCGACCGAGGTGCAGGTGACGATCATCCTTTCAATCCAGCGGATAGTCGGGAGGCGCCTCCGTCTTCGTCACCTTGGCGGTTAGTATCTCGCAGTCGTTGGCCCAGTCGGGGCCATCGCCGCGCATGGCCATCATGTCGGCCATCAGCAGGAACTGCATGGTTCTGAGCGCCCAGTCGGTCGGCTCTTGCGGCCAGGCGAAGATTCCGGCGGCGTCGCCACCGAACTTCACGTCGTGGCAGACAAAACCGACCTCGACCTTCCAGGATCGCAGCGTCAAGCCTGGCGGCGGGTAGGGCGGGTCGGGAAGCTCGAAGTAATTGGCGACCATGAGCTTCGTCGGCTCCGCCGGCTCGATCCCCTTGGCTTTGAAGGCGGCAATGGCGTCGTCGCCAAAGCGCTCGAGGAGGCCGTCTCGCGTCAGCCTGTAGGTCGAGCGAAAGAAGCCGCCCGCCCAGACGGATTCGTTGTTGCCGTTGGAGATCAGCAGCGAGGCGCGGAAGCGGCGCAGCCTGGGCGCCAGCGCCTGCCAGTTGCACTCGGCTGGCGTCGCCGGCGTCGCAATGAAATCGTCGAGTAGATCGCTGCCGCGCACTCCGGCGTTCAGCACCGAACAGTCTTCGCCATAGAGCTGCCAGAGCTGGCGAAGCTCAGCAGTGGCGATGCCGGGCTTGCGCAACTCCTCCACCGAGGCGCGAACCCGCGCAATGGCGTAGGACGTCGCCGCCTCCAGCGTGTCAAACCCCGAAACTACGTGCTCCCCGTCCGGCTCGCCGGTCTTGGCCATGTCGAAGACGAGTACGGCAAAAGGCGGTTCGCCGGGATTGGACATTCAACAATTATCCTAGTCTTGCCCGCGCCTTCGCCGTCCAGGCATTGAACAGCCGGTCTGCGACGATGCCGATGAAAGCGATGGCGAGACCCGCGACAATGCCGCGTCCGGAATCGGCCTTGGACAGCGCGATGAAGACTTCCTGGCCGAGGTCGCGTGTGCCGACCATGGCGCAGATGATGATCATCGCCAGCGCCATCAGGATCGTCTGGTTGACGCCGAGCATGATTTCGGGAAGCGCCATTGGCAATTGTACCCGAAAGAAGGTCTGGCGCGGCGTGCAGCCGGAAACCTTCGCCGCCTCGATCAGCGCCGGCGGCACTTGCCGGATGCCGTGATTGGTGTAGCGGATCGCCGGCACCACAGCGAAGGCGACGGTGGCGATCATGGCGGTCACGTCGCCGACGCGGAACAGCATCACCACCGGAATGATGAAGCAGAAGGACGGCAGCACCTGCAGCGTGTCGATGATGGG
The DNA here is from genome assembly GCF_040324395.1 of Mesorhizobium sp. C277A. Classification (NCBI taxonomy): domain Bacteria; kingdom Pseudomonadati; phylum Pseudomonadota; class Alphaproteobacteria; order Hyphomicrobiales; family Phyllobacteriaceae; genus Mesorhizobium; species Mesorhizobium sp. C277A. The sequence continues at coordinate 444,609 of NZ_JAMYVW010000002.1, forward strand.
CGTGACGATCTTTTCGAAGCGGTCGCTGCGGGCGGCCATCAGACCGATCGGAATGCCGATCAGGCAGGCGATGAAGGCCGAGATGCCGCAGAGATAAACCGTCGCCATGGTCTTTTCCCAAAGGCCGGTGACGGCGCAGAAGGCGGTCAGCGCGGCGACGAGGGCGGCGAGACGCAGGCCTGAGAGCTGGTAGCCGGCGAGGCCGAGCAGGGCCACTGCGCCGAGCCACGGAAAGCCTTCGCAGAAGGCGCGCAGCGGGTTCAGTACATTGAGGATGAGCGCCACGCGAAACGCTTCGATCACGTCGAAGAAGTTGATCGTCACCCAGTTGACCGCCGCCTTCCACAGTGGCGCGGTGGTGAAGGTGATCGCCTTCGGCACCGCTGCGAATGCCGGTACGAACAGGCCGAGCAGCGTCGTCACGACCAGGATGGCGATGGCCAGCGACAGATTGGGATAGCGCCGCCAAAAGCTCTGGTTCGCCTGCCGTTGAACGTGGCCCTTCGCCTGTTCGTGGGCGATGGCTTGGCTCAACCGGTCGAGCCCGATGGCGAGTGCCACAATGGCGAGCCCGGCTTCCATCGCTTCGCCGACCTTCAGCGCACGCAGCGCCAGCAGCACGTCGTAGCCGAGGCCGCCGGCGCCGATCATCGAGGCGATGATGACCATGTTGAGCGCCAGCATGATCACCTGGTTGACGCCGACCATCAGCGTCGGCCGCGCCGATGGCAGCAGCACGCGCCACAATTTCTGCCGCGCCGTGCAGCCGGCCATCTCTGAGAAATCATCGATCTCTGACGGCACCCGCGACAGACCCAGCATCGTTGCCCGCACCATCGGCGGCGTGGCGAAGATGGCGGTGGCGATCATCGCCGAGACCGGGCTGTTGCCGAACAAAAGCAGCATCGGGATGAGATAGGCGAAGGTCGGGATGGTCTGCATCAAATCGAGGGCAGGGGAGATGATCAGCCGCTCGGCCCATGGCTTGCGCCACGCCCAGATGCCGGCGAACAGGCCGGTGACGATGCAGAACGGCACCGCGATGGAAATCAGCGCCAGCGTCAGCATGGCGCTGGTCCATTGGCCGAACAGCGCGGTGTAGAGGAAGCAGCCGCCGACCAGCATGCCAAGCTTTCTACCGCCCGCGGCGTGCCCGGCGATGAACGCGGCGGCGCAGACGCCGATCCAGGACAGGCGCGGCAGGACATAGGCATCGGCACCGTGACCGATCTTGAAATTCTTGGCCAGCAGGTCGAGCGCGAAATCGAGGGGAACGCCGAGCACCGCGGTGATCGAGCGGGTCAGCCAGGACAAGTTCGACTTGATCCAGCGCATCAGCGCACTGACCCAGTCGGCGACGGGAACGACCGCATCGGCCGGATAGTCGACCGCCCATGGCAGCCTCTCCTGCAGCAGGAATACCACCAGCACGGCGGCCAGCGCCAGCGCCCAGATCAGCAGCCAGCGCTGAACCGGTGGCCTCGTTTGGCTGGCGCTTGCAGTCACCGTCATGCGCCGGCTCTTTGCTTGTCGATGCCGGCCAGCAGTCCGATCACGGCTTGCGGCGTCACCTCGCCGATCGACTTGCCGCTGCCGTTGACCACCGCGAACGGTTTTCCCGAAGCGACGATGCTGGCCGAGAAGCTGGCGATCCTGGCGTCGGGCGAAACCGTGCCGCCATGCTCGGAGCCATCCAGGGCACGCATCAGGCTGCGCGCCGAAATCACCTTGGCGCGGTCGACATCCCGGGTGAATTCGGTGACATAGTCGGTCGCCGGATTGACCACCAGTTGCTCCGGTGTGCCGATCTGGATGACCTCGCCGTCCTTCATGATGGCGATGCGGTCGGCCAGCCTGATCGCCTCGTCGAAATCATGGGTGATGAAAACGATGGTCTTGTGCAGCATGGTCTGCAGCCGCATCAGCTCGTCCTGCATCTCGCGGCGGATCAATGGGTCAAGCGCCGAGAACGGCTCGTCGAGGAACCAGATCTCCGGCTTGGTCGCGAGGCTGCGGGCAATGCCGACGCGCTGCTGCTGGCCGCCGGAGAGTTCGCGCGGATAGAAATGCTCGCGGCCGCGTAAGCCCACGAGATCGATCACCTCCCGCGCTCTCGCTTCGCGCGTCGGTCGGTCCTGGCCCTGGATGCTCAGGGGAAAGGCAATGTTGTCGAGCACGTTAAGATGCGGCAGCAGCGCAAAATTCTGGAACACCATACCCATGCGATGACGCCGCAGTTCGATCAGCGCCGCATCGGAAATCTTGAGCAGGTCGTTGCCTTCGAATTCGACCTTGCCGTAGGTCGGCTCGACCAGCCGCGACATGCAGCGCACCAGCGTCGACTTGCCGGAGCCGGACAGCCCCATGATGATGAAAATCTCGCCCTGGCGGATTTCGAGATCGACGGCGCGCACCGCGCCGACCAGTCCGGCGGCAGCGACATCGGCCATGCTGGCCTTGCCGGCACGCTCGCGGATGAAGCTGGCCGCGTTCGATCCGAACAGTTTCCAGACATTACGGCAGGCAAGCTTTATCGGCCGCACATCCTCCGGCGTGCCAGTTGCCTGCGGTTCAGTCGCTTCCGTCATCCAATGGTCCTTCTGGAAAATGGAGATAAGACCCGGCCGCTAGGGCCGGGTCTGGCTTCCAGTCAGGCGATCACTGCGCCCAGGCTTTCCAGTCGGCTTCGTGGGCGGCGATCCAGGCGGCGGCGACATCTTCGGGCGTCTTGCCGCCGAGGTCGATCTCGCCGCTCATCTTGTTGAGCTCATCGGTGTCGATCGTGTACGCCTTGGCCACCTTGTAGGCGACCGGCCATTTGTCCTTCATGCCGGACCAGGAGTATTTCCAGATTTCGCCATGCGGTTTGCCGCAATCATATTTGGCATCCGGGTTGGTGCCCCATTTCGGGTCGGTGTAGCACTCGGGCGTATACTCCGGGAATTCGACCCACTCGCCCTTGTACTTGGCCGGCGCCCAATGCGGCGAATAGATCCACAGCATGATCGGCGCCTTGCGCTGATAGGCCGAGTCCAACTCGGCGAACATCGCCGCGTCGGTGCCGGCATGGATGACGGTGAAGGGCAGCTTCAGCGCCTCGACGCGCTCGTCGTCAAAGCCTTCCCAGGTTACCGGGCCGCCGAGATAGCGGCCCTTCGGCGCCGTCTCCGCTGTCGAGAACGCCTCGGCGCATTTCGGGTCCTTCAGCGCTTCCCAATTGGGCAGGCCGGGGCATTTCTCCTTCATATATTCGGGAAACCACCATTCCTCCTTGGCCTTCGGCCCGAGCTTGCCCAGCCGCTCGGTCTGGCCGGTGGCGTCTGAAGCCTTCATCGCTTCGCCGGCCGTCGTGTCCCAGAACTCCAGGCCGACATCGAGGTCGCCATTGGTGAGACCGGTGGTCAGGCTGGAGAGGTAGTCGGCGGTGGGATACTCGACGGTGTAGCCAAGCTTTTCGAGGATGCCGCCAAGGATCTTGGCGTTGAGGTTGACGCTGGTCCAGTCGAACAGCGCGATCTTGATCGGGTCGTTGGATTCAGGTGCTGCTGCGTGGACCGGTGATGTAAGCGCACTTGCGGCGGCGAGTGCAAGGGCTGCCATTGATAGGTTCGAAATCACACTGCGAAATGACATGCTTGTTCTCCTGTCAAACCATGTGGAAATTTCTTGACCGTTCCCTTCTTGCGTCTTTTCTTGATTGTGTTGGAAAGGCGGGTCGTTGCGCAAGTTCGTTCGCACCATGCCATTGCCGCGGCCGCAACTTGCGCAGGCGAAATGGTTGCTCGACTTGGTGTTTATGTGATGCCGGGCGGGCCCGCGTCATGGCATCGGATGGATTGCTGCGTGAGCAATCGTCAACAGATCGATCGCCGCTCCAGCGGCGCTCTCAGACGTGCGAGCCATCAAGGTCCCATGGTCTCGGCCGGCGAGCTCGCCAAGGCCGTTTCATGAGATGAAATTATATATACCAACGTTCATGCGGCGCAACGGCTGATGCCCTGTGCACTGCGGAATTTCAGACTGGTCGATTGCCAACCGCCAGAGCTGACGTTCACGACATGATCAGGCCGCCATCGACATTGATGGTTTGGCCGGTGATGTAGGTGGCGTCGTCGCTGGCGAGAAAGCTGACCAAGCCGGACACGTCCTCGCCGCTGCCGGCGCGCCCCATCGGGATGTTCTTCACCCATTCGGCCATCAGCTCGCCGGGCTTGTAGTCACCCATCAGCTTGCCCCAGGCGGCGTCGTTGTAAGCCCACATGTCGGTGTCGATAATGCCGGGGCAGATCGCGTTGACGGTGATCTTTTCCTTGGCGACTTCCTTGGCCAGGCTCTGGGTAATGCCGACGACGCCGAACTTCGACGCCGCATAGTGCGGCGTGTAGATGAAACCCTGCCGCGCCTGGCCCGATGCCGTGTTGATCAGCCGGCCGCCGTCGCCATGCTTGCGAATGCGCGCGATCGCTTCCTGGCAGCACAGGAACACGCCCTTGGTGTTGACGGCCATCACCTTGTCCCACTCGGCCTCGGTCATCGCCTCGATCCGGGCGATGGTGATGACGCCGGCATTCTGCACCGAAATGTCGACACGGCCGAATTCCTTCTCGGCGAGATCGTAAAGCGCTGTAACCTCATCCTTCCTGGTCACGTCCATGCGCATCGACGCGACCTTGGCGCCCGCTGCTTTCAGGCCGGCGGCGACGTCCTCGACGCGGGCATCGATGGCGCTGACCACGACCGCGGCACCTTCCTCGGCGAAGCGCTTCGCCATCGCCGCGCCGATGCCACCGCTCGCGCCGGTGATGACCGCAGTCTTGCCTTCAAAACGCTTCTGCATCTTTTCTCCTTACCAGCAGACAAAACCGCCATCGACGATCAGGTCGATGCCGGTGACGTAACTCGCGGCGCGGCTGGCCAGGAACACGGTCGGGCCGACCATCTCTTCCGGCGTCGCCATGCGCCCCATGGGCGTGTCGCGTTCGAAGATCTTGATCTGTTCGGCGACCTCCGGCCGCTTGTTCATCGGCGTCAGCGTGTAGCCTGGGCTCACCACATTGACGCGCAGGCCGCGATCGGCCCATTCCATGGCGAGGCTTTTCGACATGTGGATGACCGCCGCCTTCGACGAATTGTAATGCGCCTGGGTCAGGCCGCGATTGACGATCGAACCCGACATGGAGGCGATGTTGATGATCGAGCCCTTGCGCCGCGTCAGCATGGCGCGCGCTTCGGCCTGGCAGGACAGGAACACGCCGCTGACATTGACGTCGTAGATTTTCTGCCACTTCTCCAGCGACAGCGTCTCGGCGGCCTCGGCTCCTGCAATGCCGGCATTGTTGACGGCGATGGTCAGCGCGCCGAGCTCCTTTTCCGTGCGCTCGACTGCGGTCGCCAAGTCGGCCTCCGACGTCACCGTCCCGGTCAGCACCACCGCCTTGCGGCCAAGCGCGGCGATCCTGTGCGCGGTCTCATCCAGCCCGCCTTTCGAGGCATGGCCGAAACAGGCTATGTCGGCGCCGGCTTCGGCGAGCCCGATGGCAATGGCCTGGCCAATGCCGCTGCCGGCGCCTGTTACCAGCGCTACGTCGCCGCTGAGATCGAATAGTTTCATGTTGTTCCCCCTCCTGAAATGAAGGGGCGCCAGTCTTTGCTGGCGCCCCGCGCGGTCCGGTCCTTGGGAGGATACCACCTGCTGCGCTTTGTTCCGACTCCTGTCCTCAGCTCGTGGCGAGTTCCATCACCGCGACATTGCTCGCCTCGCTGCGGTCGAGAATGCCGCGCTGGCGGCCGCGGCTCAGCACCAGCACCCGGTGCGACAGACCCAGCACCTCCTCGAGGTCGGAGCTCACCACCACCACCGCCATGCCGGAACGGGCGAGGTCGGCGATGACGTCGTAGATCGCTGCGCGCGCACCGACATCGATACCGCGCGTCGGCTCGTCGAGGATGAACACTTTTGGCGGCCGCGACACCCATTTGGCGATGATCACCTTCTGCTGGTTGCCGCCGGACAGTTTCGACACCGCCTGGTTCGGCTTGCCTTTGACGCCGAGACGGGAGATGCCGGCCTCGGCGAATTTCTGCACCGCTTTCGGGAACACCCAGCCCTTCGGCGCGACATGGTCGAAATTGCCGAACGCCAGATTCTCGCCGATGGTCTGGTCGAGCACCACGCCTTGCGCCTTGCGGTCTTCCGGCACCAGCACGACGCCGGCCTTGATGGCTGCCGCTGGCCCGCTGAGATGCACCGGTTTGCCGGCAACGCGCACCGAGCCCGACGAGATCGGATCGGCGCCGGCGATCGCCCGCACCAGTTCGGTGCGGCCGGCGCCGATCAACCCGGCAATGCCGAGGATCTCGCCTGCTTTGACCGAGAAGGAAACGTTGTTGAAGCTCTTCTCCGGCGAGGACAGGTTGTCGACCTCGAGCAGCGTCTCCTCGCGCGGCGACGACAGATGCGGGAACATCCGTTCGACCGAGCGGCCGACCATCTGCTCCACCACTGTGCGCACGGGAATATCGGCGCGCTCGTGGCGGGCGACGATGCGTCCGTCGCGCATCACAACCACGCGGTCGGCAATCTGCGCGATCTCGTCGAGACGATGGCTGATGTAGATGAAGGACATGCCCTCCGCCTTGAGCTTGCGGATCTGCTGGAACAAAAGCTCCGTTTCCTCGCCGCCGAGCGCTGCGGTGGGTTCGTCGAAGATCAGCAATTCGGCATTGAGCGTCAACGCCTTGGCGATCTCGACCTGTTGCTGGGCGGCGATGCGCAGCGTGCCCACCTTGCGCTCGGGCGAGACGTCGAGGCCAAGCCGCTTCAACTGCGCCGAGGCCTTAGCGTTCATCTCGGCGCGGTCGATGCGGCCGCCGCGCATCGGCAGGCGCCCGACATAGACGTTTTCCGCCACCGACAGATCCGGCAGCAGCTTCAGTTCCTGATGGATCATGCCCACACCGGCATCGATTGCCGCGGCAGGCGAGGCGGGGGAATAGGGCTTCCCCCGCCAGATGATGGTGCCCGCGTCGGGCCGGGTCGAGCCGGCGATGATATTGGACACCGTCGACTTGCCGGCGCCGTTTTCGCCGAGCAGCGCCACAACCTCGCCCGGCCGCACCTCAAAGCTTGCATCGGCCAGGACCTGGACCGGTCCGTAGCTCTTGCAAAGGCCGTTGACGAAGAGCCCGTTGTGCGGGCTTTCGCTGTGGCGAGGATCAGGAGACATCGTGGTGCTCTCTAAAGCGGTGCCGGTCGTTACGGATGCTTGGCGATGAACTGCTCGACATTGTCCTTGGTGGTCAGCGTCGCATCCTGCAGCTGCTCGGCCGGAACGCTTTCGCCGGCCACCAGCTTGATCGCCGCATCGACGGCGAGACGGCCCATGCCTTGCGTCTGCTGCGTCGCGGTGACGTCGAACACGCCGTCCTTCAGCGCCTTGAGCGCGGCCACGTCGCCATCGAAGCCGGCAACCCAGACCTTGTGGCCGGGATTGGCGACCTTGACCGCCTGTGCCGCACCCAGCGCCAGCGCATCGGCCTGGCCGATGACGATGGAGACATCGGGATGCGACTGCAGCAGGTCCTGCGTCAGCTTGAAGCCTTCGTCCTGGTGCCAGCCTTCGCTCCACAATTCGCCGACCACCTTGATATCGGGATAGGCCTTGAGCGCTTCGCCGCAACCCTTGGAACGGTCGACTTCCGGCGTGGTGCCCTTCTGGCCGTGGATGATGATCAGTTCGCCTTTGCCGCCGGCCTGCTTGGCGATGTAGTCGCACACCGCCTGCGCCGAGGCGACACTGTTGGTGGCGATGAAGGTGTCGCCGGGCGCGCCGTCGGCGTTGCGGTCGACATTGACCACCGGAATGCCGGCGGCCTTGGCGGTCTTGGTCGGCACGGTGGCGGCTGTGGCGCCGGCCGGAATGTAGATCAGCGCGTCGATGTTCTGCGTGATCAAATCCTGTACCTGGCTGACCTGCGTTGCCGAATCGCCCTTGGCGTCGACGGTGACGATCTCGATGCCCTTCTCCTTGCCGTAGGCTTCGACCGACTGCTTGATCTGGTTGAAGAAGTCGGCCTGCAAATTGGCCACCGCGAGGCCGAGTTTCTTGGCCTCCTTGGCCGAGGCCATGTCGGTCAGCCCGAGCAGGGGAATGATTGCGGCAGCGGCGAGCAGCAGTGAACGTTTGGTGAGCATGTGTTTCCTCCGTTGATAGTCAAACTGTCCCGCCAGCGCATCGCGCCCCTTGGAACATCCCAGTTTCGGATCGACCGATCCGTCTATCGCCCGGACGCTCCGGGCGAATTCTCAATTGTGCCCCGTTCTCTATCGCGCCCTGCGCCGCCAGGTATCGCTGGCGACCGCCAGCGCGATCACCACGCCGATCACCACCTGCTGGATGAAGGGCGAGACGCCGAGCAGATTGAGGCCGTTGCGCAGCACGCCGATGATGAGTACGCCGACAGCAGTGCCGCCGATCGAGCCGACGCCGCCCGACAGGCTGGCGCCGCCGATCACCACCGCCGCGATGGTGTCGAGCTCATAGCCGAGGCCGGAACTCGGCTGCACCGAATCCAGCCGCGCGGCAAGCACAATGCCTGCAAGACCCGCAAGCACGCCGCAGATGGCATAGACCCAGTTGGTCAGCGACTTCACCGGAATGCCGGAGAGCCGCGCCACCTCGGCGCTGCCGCCGATGGCGTAAAGGCTGCGGCCGGTGGCGCGGTAGTTGAGGAAGATGGCGAAGACGATCGCCAGCACCATCATCACCCCGACTGTGACCGACAGGAAGCCGAAATGGCGGATGATTGACAGGCTGGTGAACCAGTCGGGAAAGCCGACGATCTGCGAGCCGTCGGTGATCATGTTGGCAAGGCCGCGCGCCACCGACATCATCGCCAGCGTCGCGATGAACGGCGGCAGCCGGGTGACGGTCACCAGCAGGCCGGACACCAGTCCGCAAAGGCCGGCGACGACCAGTGCTGCAACGACGCCGGCCGCAAGGCCGAGATTGAGATAGTCGGGATGGGAGACAAAGCCCATCACCATGGCGGCCAGCGCCAGCACCGAGCCGACCGAGAGATCGATGCCGCCGATCAGGATCACCAGCGTCATGCCGATTGCCATGATGCCGAGCACGGTGATCTGGTCGAGTACGTTGAGGATGTTGCGCACGGTGAGGAACGTGTCGGTGGTCAGTGTCAGCGCCAGGCAAAGCAGCAGCAGCCCGATCAGCGGCCCCATGGTTCCGGCAAACAGCGCCGAAAGCTTCGCGGCCGTCGCACCTTGAGTGCCGGGCGCGGCTTTCAACTCGCCAGCCTTCGACTCGCTTGCATCATTACTCACGGCCACTTCGTCTCCTCCGTCAGCGAAACGGCGATGGCCTGCCGTCCGCTCTTGTTCACCAGGCACCTCCCTGTGAACAATTTATCTTTGATATGCAATTTTGTTCAGCTAAACTGTTCATTAGAAAATTGTCAAGAGCCGTTGCGCCATTCGGCGGTGGTTTGCGCCACAGGGCGGTTTGTCCTAGGGAAGGCCAGGGGGCGGCGCTTGCGGAAAGATTTCCGAAATCTGCCGCGGGAGGGCAAAAGATGGCGACCGTCGAAAACGAGAAGGCCTCGCGCTTCCCCGATGCCGAGCTCAAGGCCCGGGCCGCCTGGCATTACTATGTCGAAGGTCTGACGCAAGAGCGCATCTCCGAGATTCTTGGCGTCGGCCGCATCAAGGTGCACCGGATCCTGTCGGCCGCCCGCGAGGAAGGCATTGTCCAGTTCCGCATTCGCGACAGTGTCGTCGAATGTGTGCAGCTCGAGGAGAGCCTGAAGCAGCGCTTCGGGCTAAGCCAGGCGGTCGTGGTGCCGTCGGCCGCCGATCGCAGCAACGCGCCGCTGATGATCGGCCACGCGGCTGCCGCCTATCTCGCCGACAATGTGAATGCCGGCGACGTCATTGCGCTGGGCTGGGGTCGCACCCTGAAATTCGCCATCAACGAACTGCCGAGGCGGCCGATCGCCAGGACGACGGTTGTCTCGATGCTCGGCGGCCTCACCCACGCGCAGCCGCTCAACCCGACCGAAAGCGCCTGGGAGTTCGCCGAAAAGATCGGCGCTGAATGTTTCCTGCTGCCGGTGCCGGTCTATGCCGACAAGCCGGAACAGCGCGATGCCTTCATGAGCCAGCGCAGCGTTCAGGATGTCGTCTTCCGCGCGCGCCGCGCCAACATCGCCGTGCTCAGCGTCGGCTCGTTTTCCAAGGACAGCCCGATCGCCAATTACGGCTTCATCAAACCGAGCGAACTAGAGGAATTGCAGGCGGCCGGCGCGGTCGGCGACCTCTTGTGCCATTTCATCGACGCCGAGGGCCACTCTGTCGACCATGAGGTCAACCGCCGCGTCTGCGCCTATCCGCTGCAGGATCTGTCCGATATTCCGAGCATCATCCTGGTGTCAGGCGGTCAGGAGAAGGTCGCCGTCATGCGCGCCGCGCTCGCCAACACCAGGATTTCGGTGCTCATTACCGATGAGGATGCGGCCAAAGGCCTGCTCAACCGTTGAGCGCTGTCGGCGTCGGTCAGAATTCGCAGGGCTCCGGACGACTGTCGTCCGACCAGTCGGCCAGTGCGATCGACACGAATTTTCCCGCGACCGGTTTGCCGTCGTCCAGGTCCTTTGAAGCGGTACCTTTGCCGGTGAGAAAATTGATGTCGCAGCCGCCCAGCGTCGTCCCGACCGAGCCGTCGGCTTTCTGCACATTCCAGTCCCAGTCGCGACTGTAGCCGGCGACAAGGAATTTACCGCCGCGCCAGACGATGGTCAGCGTCGCATCCCATGATTTGTTGGCGCCGCAGCCGAAGCACGAGGTGACGACAAGCGATCCCTTGCCCTTGCTTTCGAGCCCGAGAATACGGTCCTGCGTCAGCGCCCTTTTGACAAAGTCAGGCTTGCGCGAAGGATCGAGCTTTCCTTCGCCGGCAGCCAGATAGATCGAGAGATCCGCCAGCCCGGTTTCGGAATCCGCCGCGATCGCGGCCCGATCCATCCTGCCGTCATTGTCCATGTCGAGCGTGACCTCGAAGGGCGGCTCGTCCTGCGCACGCGCCGTCATTGGAGCTGCCGCAAGCGCGACAATCCAGGGCAGGGCGGCAAGGTGAAATACTGCTTTCATGAGCCCGATGAGTCTAGCATTGGCCGGGCAGGACGCAAAATCGGCAAGCTGGGCAGGTTGGGCATGGGAGCCTCACGCAGGCAAGCTGCGCTTGAACTCAGATCGCACCGAGCCGCGCGTGGATGTCGCGTGTCGCGTGATAGAGGTCGCGGTAGATCGCCTTGCGCGCCCGGTAAGCCGGCACCAGCGTCATATCCGGATCGACACGCCTGGCCGGCGCCGCCGCCATCGCCTTGGCGGCGTCTTCCGGCGAGGCAAACCAGCCGATCGCCGAAGCCGCCAGCATGGCCGCGCCAAGGGCCGCCGCCTCGTTGACCGGCGACACGAACAGCGGCCGCTCCAGCACGCTGGCCATGATCTTCATCAGCAGCGCCGAATTGGTGCCGCCGCCGGCGGCAATCATCTCTCCCGGCTTGCCGCCGCTTTCGGCCTCCATCGCCTCGCTGGCGATGGCTTGCTCCAAAGCGATGCCTTCCAGCGTGGCGCGGAAGAGATGCCTGGGCTCATGGTCGAGCGACAGGCCAACAACGGCGCCGCGCGCCGCGCCATCCCAATAGGGGCTCATGACGCCGGCCCAATAGGGCATGACCAAAAGACCGTCGCTGCCGGCCGCAACATCGACCGCACCCTTCTCCAGTTCTGCCGCGGAAGACGCGCCGGTGGTGCGCACGATCCAGTCGACCAGTTGCATGCCCGAGCGCAGCACGGTTTCCAGCATGAAGCCCGAACCGGTGGGCGAGACCAGCGTGCGAAACGCGTCCGATGTGGTGACTGTGCCGGAATAGCAGCCGCAGACGACACCGGAGCCGAGCGAGAGATAGCTCCTGCCGGCACCATAGACGCCCATGCCGAGACCCATGGCCTGGCCATCGCCGGCGCCGGCGACAATTGGCGTGCCCGCTTTGAGGCCAGTCAGCTGGGCAATGCTTTCGGCAAGGCCGCCGCAGATTTCGCCTGGGCCGATCAGCGCCGGCAACTGCCGTGGCTGCAGCCCTGCAGCCGCCACAAGCTCAGCGTGCCATTCGCCTGTCGCGACATCGAGCAAGCCGAGCGGGTCGGCACTTGCCGTGCTGGTAACCAGCTGTGCGGTCAGCCGGTGAACGAAGAAGCCATGAACATCGACCAGGGCGGCGGCGTTGGCCAGCACCTGCGGCTGGTGTTCCGCCAACCAGGCGATGGCATAGAGCGCCGGCGTCGGATCCGGCGGCTTGCCGCTCCAGTCGCGGATCGCCTCGCGGCCGAGTTCGGCCGACAGCCGGGCGACTTGTGGCCGGGCGCGCTCGTCAAGCCACAGGATCGCCGGGATGAGCGGCGTGCCGGCCTGATCGATCAGGGTGAAGGTCTCGCGCTGATGGGCTATGGCAATTGCCGCCACGCGCGCGGCGCCGACCTTGTCGGCAACCTGCTTCAGCGCACTGACGAGGGCTGCCCACCAATGTTCGGCATCCTGCTCGAAATGGCCGGGCTTCGGATTGGCCAGCGGATAGGCCTCGCGCGCCTGGAACAGCTCCGCGCCGTCGCGGGTGAAGGCGATTGCCTTCACCGCCGTCGTCGAGGCATCGATCCCGATAACGACATCGTCCATCACAGGGAGATCCCGAAGGTTCAGGCGGCGTTGGTCACAAACTGTCCGTCCGACTGGTCGAGACGGCGGCGGATCTGCGTTATCACCATCGAATCGTCGGGTACACAATTTTCATAGGTGAGGAAGTCGCCGGTCTTGACCGGCTTGACCACCTTGGCGCGTTCGGCAATCCCGAGCGGCAGCGCGCCCTTGGCGCGGGCGTCCTCCCAGGTCATGGCGAAGCCGCGATAGTCGTTCTCGCCGATCATGCCGAGCGATTGGCCCGCGCCGAGATCGCTCTTGGCCACCGCCACCGCTTCGGCGACCGGATGGTCGAGCGGCTCCATGTCGGCGCGCTTGTAGACAACGGCGCGCGCCGCCGACAGCGGCACTTCAAGGCTTGTCAGGTGATAGGGACGGTAGATCGTGAAATAGGGACCCTTGCCGACCTTGAGGTCGACCATGCGCTCCAGCACGCGCGGATGCCTCGTTTCGATGATGCAGAACACGCCGGGCGCCACGCCCTTGCCGATGGAATAGTCGACCACGCCCTTGCGGTGCAGCACGCCGCCATCCTCGCGCGGGCAAAGCACGCTGGCCAGTTCCTCCAGCGTCGCCGTCGGGCCGTGCATGCCCGGCACGTCGGGCACCAGCCCGGTGGCGTTGGCAATCGCCACCATCTCGATCGCCGTCTTGGAACCGTCGACGAACTCGACCAGCATGCGCGCATTCATATTGCGCTCGGCCGCTTCCTTCTCGTAGTCGGCGGGCATGGCGTCGATCTTGAGCGGGTTGTTCTTGCCCTTGCCGGCGGCGATGATGTTGAAGCCGAGGCTCTTGGCGAAGCCGATGATCTCCAGCGTGCAGGCGGGTTCGTCGCCGGCCGCACCGGTGTAGACCACGCCGGCCTTGCGCGCTTCCTCCTTGAGGAAGCGGCCGATCGTAATGTCCGCCTCGACATTGAGCATGACGATGTGCTTGCCGTTCTTCATCACTTCGAGCGCAAACAGCGTGCCGATGTTGGGATTGCCTGTCGCGTCGATGATGACATCAATGCGGCCGGCCGCGGCCAGCGCATGCAGATCTTCGGTGACAGCGATCTTGCCGGCCTCGATGGCGCGGTCGATGGCAGAGGCGTTCGCAGCCTGGACGATGTCGGAGCGGTCATGGCCGGCGAGCAGTGCGGCATCGATCGCCGCTTGCGGGCGCACCTCGGAAATGGCACCGATCCGCATGCCCGGCATCAGCGCCACCTGGACGACGATGTCGGTGCCCATCTGCCCGGCGCCGGCGAGACCGATGGTGATAGGCCCTTGGGCTTCAGCGCGCTGCAGAAGTTCCGCTGCAAATTGCGGATGGGCCATATCGCTTCCTCCAGTCACGACGCGCCGCAGCGTCAAATCATCATTTTGAACATTCCTATTTCCATTTGAAAAATATTTCAACCCGCAAATCGGAGAATGGCTGCAGGACCAAATCTCCCACGGAGGATTCGTGGGGTGACAGCTTCATGCTGCGCTTGATCTCAGCCGATCCCTAGGAAAGGCTTGCCGAGCAGGTCGGGCACGACATCGATGCCGAGGCCGGGCCCGTCGGGAATGCCCATGTGGCTGCCGGTGACCGGTGGGGCGTTGGAGGCCGTGCGCACCGTCACCCACTCATGGAAGGCGATGGCGTGCAGCCGGCGTTCTTCCGGCGTCGACAGCGACAGATGTGCCATCGCCGCCGTGTCGATCTCGGCGCCGCCCGTATCCTCGACGGTGATCATGAAACCGAGATCGACGGCGACGTCGCGGATCTGCCTTGTCCTGGTTACGCCGCCAAGCCGCGAGATCTTCAGCGTCAGCCCGTCGGCGGCGCCCAGGCGATGGATTTCCAGCATCGCCTCGAGCGAGATGACGCTCTCGTCCAGCACCATCGGCTTGTCGAGCATGCGGCGCACCGACATGTTCTCCTCGATCGTTGTGCAGGGCTGCTCGAACGTGTAGTCGATGCCGCGCGTTGCATCGGCGAACTGCCGCGCCTGGTAGGGTGTCCAGCCGGCATTGGCGTCGCAGAAAATCACCGTGCCTTTCGGCACGGCCGAAGCGACCGCGCTCACCCGCTCGATGTCTTCATGCACATTGCCGCCAACCTTGACCTGCAGCCGGCGGCAGCCTTCGGCGATGATCCTTTTGGCCAGTGCCGCCATCTGGTCGAGCGTGCCGTGGGTGACGACGCGGTAGGTCTCCGCCATGTCGCTCTCGCGGCCGCCAAGCATGGTCACCAGCGGCACGTCGGCGGCGCGGGCCGCCAGATCCCAGCAGGCCATGTCGAGCGCCGACTTGATGTAGGGATGGCCCTTGAACACCGTATCCATCAATCGGCCGATGCCGGCGAGGCCACGCGGGTCTTGGCCGATCAGGTGCGGCGCGATCTCGACCACGCCCGCGCGCGTTCCCGCCGGAAACGCGGCCGAATAGAAGTTGCCGAGCGGCGCCATCTCGCCCCAGCCGGTCACGCCGCTGTCGGAGGTGATGGCGACGATCACCGTGTCGAAACAGTCGGCCACACGCCCCTTGGACATGCGGTAAGGCCCGTCCACGAAGGGCTGCACGACGCGATATGCCTTGATGGATTTGATCTGCACTTGTCTGTCCGTTGTCTCTAGGTGTTGAGGAGGGTCAGCCCTTCGATGTTCCGCTGCTCGAGGCCACGCGCATAGGCAAGCAGCTCTTCGAAATCGAGGTCGATATGCTCGCGCGCATGGCGCTGGGCAGCGCGCATGTCGGCGCCCTTCAAGAGCCGCACATAGGTCTCGTGGAGATCTTCGGCCGGCACCGGCTCGTTGCGGGCCCGCTGGTGCAGGGCAAAATACATTTGCAGCCGGCTGGTCAGCCGCTGCCAGGTTTCCAGCAGCACCGAATTGTCGGCCCATTCATAGATCAGCCCGTGCAATTGCAGCGCGGCTTCGATCTGGCGGGTGGTGTCGCGCGCGCGCGTCGCCTGCTTCACTGCCTCGTGCCGGCGGTCGAGTTCGTCGAAGAAGCGCTGGTCGCGCAGCTTCCATGTCCGCTCGATGGCGAATTCATCGAGCACCTTGTTCAGCGAATAGGCGTCGTCGATATCTTTGGCGGTGACATCGATGACGAAGGTGCCGGCATAGGGAATGCTGGTCAGGATGCCTTCCTGCACCAGCTCGCGCATCGCCTCGCGCAACGGCGCACGGCTGACCCTCATCTGCTCGGCGATCCTCAGCTCGTTCAGCTTTTGGCCGGGTTCCAGCTGGCCGGTCAGGATCGCCCGCCGCAACAGCGCGACAATCTCGGCCCGGCGTGTCGTATCCGCGATCGGACTGAAGTCCAGCTTGGCCATTCCGTCACTCCAGTGAGAGCCGGAAACCAGACAAGCAGATTGTCGACAATCCTACAAGATGATTGTTCCGGATTCTTGTGCCTTGCGGTTACTCCAAAAACGGCGTGCGGCGCTCCATAAAAAAACGGCGCCCTCGGCGTGGAAGCCGAAGGCGCCGCAGGACCGGGGCTGATGGGGGTTATCAGCTGGCCGGTTTCTCCTGGGGCAACGGCGAGACCGGCATTCCTGGTCCGATTTTCTGCAGATTGCCCGTGATCACCTGGTCGCCTTCGGCAACGCCGCTGAGCACCGCCACAAGGTCGCCGCTGGTCGCGCCAAGCGAGACGATGCGCTGGTCGACCGTGTTGCCCTTGCCGACGACATAGACATATTTGCCGAGCTGGCTCGAACCCAGCGCCACCTGCGGCACCATCAGCGCGTCGGGCAGCTGCTTGATGTGCAGCCGCACCCTGACATACTGGCCCGGCAGCAGCGAGAACTTCGCATTGCCGATGGTGGCGCGCGCCGTAATCGTGCCGGTCGAGTGGTCGACCGTGTTGTCGATGAAGGTGAGTTCGCCCTTCTGGCTGGCTTCGGTCTCGCCGGGCAGCAGCACCTCGACCTCGATCGGGCCGGCGGCGCGGGCCTGTTCGATTTCTGCCAGGTCCGTCTCGCTCGGATTGAAGGTGACGTAGATCGGGTCGAGCTGCACCAGCGTGTTCAGCACCGTGCCGGCAACGCTGACCAGCGTGCCGACCGAAGCCTGGTTGCGGCCGACGCGGCCGGCAAACGGAGCGTGGATTTCGGCGTAGCTCAAATTGAGCTCGGCCGTCCGCACCGCCGCCTGGTTGACGGCAAGCGACGCTTCGGCCTGACGCAAGGTGCTCGTACGCTGGTCGAACCCATCCTTGGCCAGATAACCGCTCTTGGCGAGTTCGGAGCCGCGGCCGAGATTGGAGCGTGCATAGTCGAGGCTCGCCTGGTCGCGCTGCACTTCGGCCTTGGCCTGGTCGAGAGCCGCCTTGAAGTCGTCGGGCGAGATCTTGTAGAGCAGATCGCCTTGGTGCACATCCGCGCCGTCCTCAGCCGTCTGCTCCTGCAGATAGCCGGGCACGCGGGCCTGCAAGGTGACGCTGCGGATCGCCTCGATGCGGGCGGCGTAGTCGAGGTAGATCGGGATCGTCTTCTTGACCACGCTCGTCACCGGCACCGGCATGACGAATGCCGCAGGTGCTGCCGTCGCTGCCGCCGTGCCGGCATTGAGGCTGAGATTGCCCATATCGAGGAAGTGGACGCTTGCCACCGAGATCGCTCCCAGGGCGACGGCCGTTCCCAAAGCTATTTTCCATTTACGCATTTTGGTCTCCAATTCTATTCGGCTGCTTCGGCCAGGCGCATCGGCGCTGGTTCGGCAGTCGGTTCATTATTGTCCTGGTCATGAGCAGCGTTCGGTTCGCTGCGCACGCGGCCTTCGCGCAGCTGTTCGATGACCGCGTAGAAGACTGGCACGAACACCAGCGACAGGATGGTCGCCGCGACCATGCCGCCAAACACGGTGGTGCCGATCGACTGCCGGCTTGCCGCACCCGCACCCGTCGCAAACATCAGCGGCAGCACGCCGAGGATGAAGGCGAAGGCCGTCATCAGGATCGGCCGCAGCCTCAGCCGCGCGGCTTCCATCGCCGCGTCGACAATGCTCAAGCCTTCCTCGCGCCGCCGCCTTGCAAACTCGACGATCAGGATCGCGTTCTTGGCGGCGAGGCCGATCAGCATGACGAAGCCGATCTGCGAGTAGACGTCGATCTGCATGCCGCGCAGGAACAGGGCTGCGAAGGCGCCGAACAGGGCCAGTGGCACCGCCAGCAGCACCATGAACGGCATCGCCCAGCTCTCATACTGCATCGCCAGGATCAGGAAGACGAAGACGATGGCGAGGCCGAAGACGACCGACGCGATCGATCCTGCCTTGAGCTCCTGGAAGGTGATGCCGGTCCATTCGAAACCGAAATCCCTGGGCAAAGCGGTGGCGGCGGCCCGTTCCATCGCGGCAACCGCCTGGCCCGACGAGAAGCCGGGGGCTGCGCCGCCATTGATCGTGGCCGAGGCGTTGTTGTTGTAGTGCGGCACGGTTTCCGGGCCGACGAACGGCACCAGTTTGCCCAGTGTGCTCAGCGGCACCATGCCGCCGGAGGCGTTGCGCACATAGAGCCGCGAAAGGTCGCCTGCGTCGGCACGTGCATCCTTGTCGGCCTGGATGGTCACCCGGAAGGTGCGGCCGAACAGGTTGAAGTCGTTGACGTAGAGCGAGCCGAGATAGATCTGCAGCGTGTTGAAGACGTCGGGCAGGTTGAGGCCGAGCAGTTTGGCCTTGCTGCGGTCGAGGTCGTAGTTGAACTGCGGCGTCGAGGTCGAGAACGGCGAGAACAGCTGCTGCGGATTGATTTCCGGCTGCTTGCGCGCCTCGGTGATCACGGCTTGCGTCGCGTCGTTGAGAGCTGAACTGCCGCGCCCGGTGAGATCCTCGACGACGAATTCGAAGCCGCCCGTGGTGCCGATACCCGGGATCGAAGGCGGATCGAAGGACAGCGCGAAGGCTTCCGGAATCTGCATCAGCTTGCCGCGCACGTCGGCTACGAGCTTGGACGCGCTCTGGTCCGGGCCGCGCTCTTCCCATGGCTTCAGGATGGCGAACTCGACCGCCGAGTTCGATTGCGCCGCACTGGTAAGGAAGTTCAGGCCGCTGATCGAACCGACAATTTCTACGCCGGGTGTTGCCTGCAATATGTCGCGCGCTTTCTGCGCCACCGCATCAGTGCGTTCCAGCGAGGCGCCGTCGGGCAACTGGATGACGACGAAGAAGTAACCCTGGTCCTCGACCGGAAGGAAGGTCGAGGGCAACTTCTGCCAGACGAAGTATGTGGCGACAAGGCCGGCCGCGAACAGACCGAGCATGATCCAGCGCAGCCGGATGAGGATTCGTACGCCATGGGCATAGGCATGCGACAGCCTGTCGAAACCCGTGTTGAACCAGCGGAACGGGGCGAACTGCGTCTCCCCGCGATGGCGCAGGAAGGCGGCGCTCAGCGCGGGGCTGAGCGTCAGCGAGTTGAAGGCGGATATGCCGACCGAAATCGCCACCGTCAGCGCGAACTGATTGTAGAGCTTGCCGGAGACGCCGGGAATGAAGGCGACGGGCACGAAGACGGCCATCAGCACTGCGGTGGTGGCGATGATCGGTCCGGTGACCTCGGCCATCGCGGCCTTGGTCGCCGCCAGCGGTTTGAGGCCCGCCTCCAATTGTCGCTCGACATTTTCGACCACCACGATGGCGTCGTCGACGACGAGGCCGATGGCCAGCACCATGCCGAGCAGGGAGAGCATGTTGAGCGAGAAGCCCATCATTTCCATGACGACCATCGTCGCCACCAGCGACACCGGAATGGCGATGGTCGGGATGATCGTCGTGCGCCAGCTCTGCAGGAAGATGAACACCACGGCCACGACCAGCACCAGCGCTTCGCCAAGCGTGATCAGCACGTCATGCATCGATGCCGACACGAAGCGCGTGGTGTCGTAGTGCATGGCGTAGCTGACGCCCTTGGGGAAACGGGCCGACAGTTCCTGCATCTTGTCCTTGACGTGCTGCTGCAGATCGAGCGCGTTGGAACCGGGCATCTGGTAGACGGCCAGCACCACCGTCGGGTCCTTGCCAAAGAAGGCCGACGACGAATATTGCAGCGCGCCGAGCTCGATGCGGGCGACGTCGCGCAGCCGCACCAGCGAGCCGGTGCCGGTGTTGGCGCGCACGACGATGTCGCCGAACTCCTTGGGGTCGCTCAGGCGGCCGACGGCGTTGACCTGCATCTCGAAGGCGGTGCCGGCGGGCGCCGGCGACTGGCCGATCTTGCCGGCCGCCACCTGGACGTTCTGTTCCGAGATGGCATTCTGGACGTCGACCGCGGTGATGCTAAGATTGGCGAGCTTGTCCGGGTCGAGCCAGACGCGCATCGAGTAGCGGCGCTCGCCGAATATCTGGACGTCGCCGACGCCAGGCAGCCGCTTCAGCGGATCGACGACCTGCAGATAGGCGAGGTTGCTCAGCGCCACCGGATCGACCGAACTGTCGGGCGAGGTCAGGTTGACGATGAGGACGAAATTCGGGTTCTGCTTCTTGATCGTCACGCCGCCCTGGTTGACGATCGCCGGCAGCGAGGAGGCCGCTTGCGAGACGCGGTTCTGAACGTCGACGGCAGCGGTGCTCAAGGAATAGCCGACATCGAAGGTGATGGTGATGGTCGAGGAGCCGTCATTGGAGCTCGACGACGACATGTAAGTCATGCCTTCGACGCCGTTGATCTGCTGTTCCAGCGGCGTCGTCACCGTATCGGCGACCACTTGCGCGCTGGCGCCCGGATAATGCGCGCTGACCACGACCTGCGGCGGCGTGATGTCGGGAAACTGCGAAACCGGCAAAAGGAAATAACAAATCGTCCCGGCGAGCACCATGATGATGGCGATGGCCGAGGCGAAGATCGGACGATGGATGAAATAATTTACCACGACACGCAAACCTCTTTAGAAGAACCGGCCTCTTTAAAAGAATGGGCAGACCGGGACAGCCGCCTGCTGCGCACCGAACCCGGGTCCTGCAAAAAATACGAAGACGGCGCCGCGCCGCTGAGGCCCTGCTCATCGGCAACGGTCCTCAGCATCGCTTCGAAGGCGCGCGGGTTGACGCGGTCCGCTTTCATCACCAGCCGGATCATCGGATCCCGGATGGCTTCATCGATGGTCAAATCCTTGCGCTGCGACATTGGAGCGTCTCCATTCCAGCGGCCCGCATCGGATGATCGCGAACCGGTTTTCATCTCTTCACCGGCCGGAGCCGCATGACCTGCAATTTTCACCCTTTGTGATCTGGCAGGACCAGTTCACGGCCTTGTTATTGACGGAAGGCTACATAGGTGTTACCAGTAAGTAACATTCGGATAGTTACAGACCGGTAAC
The DNA here is from genome assembly GCF_040324395.1 of Mesorhizobium sp. C277A. NCBI lineage: Bacteria > Pseudomonadati > Pseudomonadota > Alphaproteobacteria > Hyphomicrobiales > Phyllobacteriaceae > Mesorhizobium > Mesorhizobium sp. C277A. The sequence continues at coordinate 465,677 of NZ_JAMYVW010000002.1, forward strand.
ACCCTAGTCAAGAGGTGAACCGAATTTTTAGGGAGACAAGGAGACTGCGATGGCAGACGGCATTACGGATCGCGTGCGTCCCCGGGATCGAATCCTGGAGACGGCGCAGGACATGTTTCACAAACATGGCATCAAGGGCGTCGGCGTAGACGCCATCACGGAAGCCGCCGGCACCAACAAGATGACGCTCTACCGTCATTTTGAGTCGAAGGACGAACTGATCGTCCAGTGCCTGCGCGCGTCGGCGGCTAAAGGCGCCGCGATGTGGGACCAATTCGAGGCTGAGCATCCCGGCGACAAGCTCGCCCAGTTGCATGCCTGGATTCGCATGGCCGCTGCTTGCCTGGCGGCTGACGGTCGCGGCTGCGACATGGCCAATGCCGCCGCCGAATTGACCGAGCCGGACCATCCCGCCAGGAGCGTGATCAAGGAGCTCAAGAGCGCTCAGCGCGATCGCCTCGTTGCGCTGTGCCGGGATGCGGGCATCGGTCAGGCCGAGCTTCTGGCCGATACGCTGTCGCTGCTGTTCGAAGGGGCGCGCGTCAGCGTGCAGACCATGGGCTGCCAGGGCCCCAGCACGCAGTTCGTGCGCATGGCTGAAGGCCTGATCAGCTCTTTCAGGGCGCGCTGAATTCCAGCTTTCGGAGTTGAGGAGTCCCCATCATCCGGCGGGGCTTTTGGCTATTCTCCGAACTTGCCCGTCAACTCTAATTTAGATTCATTTGAGAATGAAAAAGCCCGCTGCCGGGAGGAGGTGGCAGCGGGCTCGATTTCGAACGAGATGCGGGAGGAGGTGCACCGCGCTCAGCGTCGGCATCGCATCTGGGAGGAGTAGATGGCCGACACCCAGATGAGTACGGGTTGCCCAATGATTCGGCAACAATGAAAGTTGCATGGCTGCTGTGCAGATTTGCGGCATCTACCCCGACTTGTCGTACAAATCGGAGAAACCGCCACGGCGCGACTTCACTGCACCGGCACGTTTTCCTTGAAGATCAGCCGTGGCTCGATGAACTTCTTCGTCAGGTATGGCGCGGCGGATGCGATCGAGCCAAGCAGGCGGATCACAGATTGCTCCGCGATCAGCCGCGCATTCTGGTCGATGACGACATCGGCGAGGTCGTCGACGAGATAGCCGCGCGTTTCCTTGGTCAGGTCGTGGCAGATGAAGACCGGCTTCTTCTTTGGCTTGGCCTCGAGCAGCGCTCTCGCCACACCTGAGCGCCCGGCGCCGACGCAATAGATGCCGAGCAGTTCCGGCTCGTTGTGCAGCGCCTGCATCGTTGCGGTGTAGCTGCCCTCCGGTTCGTCATTGATCTCGACCGCACTCGAGACCGTGAGATTGGGGAATTCCTCTGTCAGCACCGACCGAAAGCCCATTTCTCGCTCCTCGTGCCCGCGATAGGAACGCGAGCCGACGACCATCGCCAGATGACCCTGGCGGCCATTGAGGAAGCGCCCCATCAACAGCGCCGCCGTGCGTCCGGCAACCCGGTTGTCGATGCCGACATAGGCTGAACGCGGGGCGGCTGGAACGTCGGAGACCAGCGTGACAAGGCGGATGCCTGCCTCGACCACATCGCGCAATATGTTGCGCGTTCGCGGATGATCGACGGCAATGACGCCGACGCCATTGGCCTTCAGCGACAGATTTTCAACCGCCGCCTGCAGCGCTGCCGGCGAGATGCCGCCGAGATTGTGGATCCGGCACGAGGCGACCAGCGGCAGGCGCCCCGCATAGTCCTCGATGTGCCCGGCGAGGTCGATCATGAAACCGTTGGCGCCGATCGGCAGGAAGAATTCAAGATGCGCCGGCCGCGACGGCAGCGTCACCTGATCGACCACCGGCAAATAGCCGAGCTGCTTGGCCGCCTCCATCACCCGTTGGCGGTTGGCGGCGCTCGCGCCGGCCCGGTTGTTCAGAACCCGGTCGACGGTCGCGGTCGACAGGCCGCAGCTCCTGGCTATGTCGGCAACGGTGGCTTTCATGGCTGTAGTCATAGAGCATGATCCCGAAAAGTGGGAACCGGTTTTCTAGGACAAACGGGAACCGTTTTGTCAAAAGGTCATGCTCTACAACGAGTTAGAGCGGATGCGTTTCCGTGCCAGACGGCGCGAAGACGGTTCAGCCGTGCGATGGCCCGCCTTCGATGATGGCGTCGCGGATCTCCTTGTCGGACATCCCGGTGATGATGCGTTCGACCTCGGCCACGCTGGTCTTCTTCGGGTCGATGTCGTCGGCCACCACCTTGCCCCGGCGCATGACGACGATGCGGTCAACCACCTGGAAGACATGGTGGATGTTGTGGGCGATGAAGATGCAGGAATGCCCGGAATCGCGCGCGTTGCGCACGAAGCTCAGCACGCCTTGCGTCTCGGCGACGCCGAGATTGTTGGTCGGCTCGTCGAGGATGATCAGGTCGCTGTCGAAGTGCATGGCGCGCGCGATGGCGACGGCCTGCCGCTCGCCGCCGGACAGGGAGCCGATCGGCGTCGTCGGCGGGATGTTCTTGGAGATGCCGACCTGTTTCAACAGGTCGCGGGCGACATTGTTCATCGCCTCCTGGTCCATGCGGTTCAAAAAGCGCGGCGGTTTGATCGGCTCGCGGCCAAGGAACAGGTTGCGCGCGATCGACAGCTGCGTCACCAGTGCCGAATCCTGGTAGATCGTCTCGATGCCGTGCGCGATGGCGTCGCTGGTGCTGCGCAGATTGACCTTCTTGCCGCGGATGAAAATGTCGCCGCTGGTCAGCGGCACCGCCCCCGACAACACCTTGATCAGCGTCGATTTGCCGGCGCCATTGTCGCCGAGCAGGCCGACGATCTCCCTTTCGTTGACATGAAAATTGGCGTCTTCGAGCGCCTGCACGCGCCCGTAGGACTTTTTGATGTTGGACATGCGGATGAGCGGTTCAGCCATGGTTCTAGGTCCCTGCCTGATGCCGGCGTTCCAGCCATGAGTGCAGCGCCATCATGCCGAGGATGATGGCGCCGATGAAGATGTTGTAGGCCAGCCCGGGCACGCCGATCAGCACGATGCCGTTGCGCATGACGCGCAGGATGAGGATGCCGAGCACCGTGCCGATGATGGTGCCGCGCCCACCGGTCAGCGCCGTGCCGCCGATCACCACCATGGCGATGACTTCGAGCTCGTAGCCGGTGCCGCTGTTGGGGTTGGCGGCCGACGTGCGCAGCGACGAGATGACGCCGGCAAGCGAAGCCATCACCGACGACAGCACGAACAGGCCGATCTTGACGCCGCTGACGTTGACGCCGCGCGCCCTTGCGGCGCCTGGATTGCCGCCGGCTGCCTGGATCCAGTTGCCGGTCCGGCTTTGCGTCAGCACGTAGCCCAGTGCGATGGCCGCCGCGATGAACCAGAAGAGCGACATGTAGATGCGGAACGGGCCGATGAAGAAATCACCGACCAGCGCTTCGGCCAGCCAGCTGCCCTCGGCGCTCCACGTCCGCTGCGGAAAGCCGTCGGTGACGAACAGCGCGGTGCCGCGCACCACCAGCAGCATGCCGAGCGTCACCAGGAAGGATGGGATTTTCAGCTGCGTGACGAACCAGCCATTGACCAGGCCGATGAAGGCCGCGATCAGCAGCGCGGCGAGGAAGCCGACCTCCAGCGAGGTCAGGCCGCTGTTGAACAGCGTCCACATCAGCACCGGCGAAAAGCCGAACAGCGAGCCGACCGACAGATCGAATTCACCCGACGTCATCAACAGCGTCATCGCCAGCGCGATCAGCCCGAGCTCGACGGTGAAGGCCAGCGTGTTGGAGATGTTCTGCGGCGACAGGAAATCGTGGTTGATGCTCCAGAACACCGCGATTTCGACGATGAGCAGAACGAAGGGCCCGAATTCCGGCCTCGCGATCAGGCGTTGGATGAGCGAACGGTTTTCCACTGATAACCTGCGACAGGAAGGGGAAGGCTGAGCCCAGCGCGCAACGCGAAGGGCTCGGCGAAAAGACAGTCGCGACCGCGGCTGCGGCCGCGACTGTTGAAGGTCTGGGTTATTTGCCCGACAGGATGTCGTCGTAGACCTGCGCGGTGTCCTTTTCATAGAGCGCGCCGGTGATGACGTTGAAGCCCGGAGGAATGCCTGACGCCGCCATGTTGGCCAGCGACAGCGCGACGTAGCTGGTCGCCTGCGGGTCCTGCCACTGGCCGGCATTGACGTAGCCGGTCAGCACTTCCTGGGTGGTGTCGAGCGAGTTGCCCCAGCCGACGACCGGGATTTCGCCCGGCTTGATGCCGGCCTGGTCGAACACCCGCTTGATCGAGCCGGTGACCAGATCGCCGAGGCCGATGATTGCCTTGACCTTGGCCTTGTTGGCGGTGAGATAGTCGACCATGCGGTTGATGGCTTCGGCCTGGTCGAGGGTCGCTTCGGTGATCTCATAGGTGATCCCCAGCGGTTCGAAGACGCTCTTGATGCCTTCCTCTTCCTGGACGCCGTAGGTGGCGCCGGGGATTTCGACCGGCATCCAGACGAAGTCGCCCTTCTTCACCAGGCCCTTGTCGACCAGATATTGCGCCCAGTGCTTGCCGAAGGTGACGTTGTCGCCGCCGACATAGGCGTCGAAGCTTGCCTTGGGATCGGGCGTGTTGAAGTTGATGATCGGGATCTTGGCCGTGTTGGCTTCCTTGGCGATTTCGATCAGGCTGCCCGGATCGGGGCTGGTGGTGACGATGCCGTCGGCCTTTGCCGAGATCGCGGCGCGCACGGCCTCCTGCTGCGAGGCAACGTCGCCATTGTGGAACGAGGTGTTGACGGTGTTGCCGGTGTCCTTCGCCCATTGCTTGGCGCCGGCCAGGAAGTAGGTCCAGACCGGGTCGGCCGGGCCGCCATGCGAAATCCAGTAGAACGTCTTGGCCTGTGCCGCCGCCGGAACGGCCAGCGCCACAATCAAGCCAAGCACGAGTAATCGTAGCCTCGTCAGCATTTGCTTTCCTCCCATGTTGAAAAACGACCTCCACGTCCGGCGATGATCCGGGCCATGCCCTTGATCCTCTCCTCCTGCCAGCGCCGACCCGGATGCGCAGAGCATCTTCTTTTGCGGCCGATGGCAAGCCTCCATCCGCCCAATGGATGGTGGCGCGATGCAACGCGCCATCATCGATCCCATCAGATCGCATCAGTTAGAGGGCGATTCCAGGAAAAGTGTGAAACGGTTTTCCGTCCGGAATTGCGTCAACCAAGAGATAGAGATATTTCCCGGCAAGCAGGCGGGGCTTAAACTCAGGCGCGCGGATTTTCCTGAAAGCGCTCGGCCTGGCGGTTGCGCAGCACCTTGGCCAGCCGGTCGAGCGCGAGCGCCAGCACCATCACCGCGCCGATCACGAAGGGGCTCCATGCGGCGTCGATGCCGAACAGGGTCACGCCGCTCAAGATGACCTGGACGATCAGCATGCCGATCACCGCACCGAAGACGGTGCCGCGCCCGCCGGAAAGCGAGGTGCCGCCGATGATCGCCGCGGCAATCGCCATCAGCACGAAACCGCCGCCTTGGTCGACGTCGGTAACGGGAGAGCCAAGCCACAGCGCGCCCGCCAGCCCCGAGACGATGCCCATCAGCACCAGCGTCTGCAGCCGCACAGCACCTGTCGGGATGCCGGCATAGAGCGCCGCCTGCGGATTGCTGCCGACGGCCTGGATCCGGTAGCCGAAGCGGCTGCGGTGAAGCACGAGGTGCATCACCACCGCCATTGTGACGAAGACAAAGACAGCCGTCGGCACAAGGCCGAACAGCTTGCCGTGAACGATCTCAAAGAAGTCGCCGCCTGGGCTGGCCGGAGCTGTCGCTTGCATCTTGACGGCCACCGCCGCCAGGCCCCGGAACATTGCAAAGGTGCCCAGCGTAACGACGATGGCCGGCAGTCGCAGCGCCACCACCAGCAGGCCGTTGACGAGGCCGAGCCCGGCGCCGAGCAGCACGCCGGAAAGGGCGGCAAGCCACGGGTCGATGCCGGCGGCCAGAAGGAATGCGGTGAGAAGGGCCGCGAGATGGAATATCCAGCCGACGGAAAGGTCGATCTCGCGGAGTGCGAGCACGAACACCATGCCGATCGCCAGCATGCCGGGATACGCAGCGGTTTCCAGCAACGACAGCACATTGGCCTCGTCGAGGAAATCCGGCCGGGCAAAGCCTGTAATCGCCACAAGGACAACGAGCCCGATGAGCGGCCTGAGTTCGACGGGCAGGTGAAGGCTGCGCTTCGGGTGGGCAGCCGAACCGGCAAGCTGTAGCATGGGATCCAATCGTGTCATGCCATGGCTCCCACGAGTTTCTTTTTCGGCCGCTCCGCCTCCGGCATCTCGCCGGTGGTGGTCAGTTGCAGCACTGTCCTTCGCTTCATCTCGGCGCCGGACAGCTCGCCGGCGACCCGGCCGCGGTGGAAGACAAGGACGCGGTTGCTGAGGTTGGTCAGTTCGGACGGCTCGACCGAACGCAGCAAAACGATACAGCCATTGGCCGCCATCTGCCGGATCAGCGCATAGATCTTGCGCTTGGCAGCCGCCTCGATACCGCCAGCCGGATTGTCTAGGAGCAGCACTTGCGGCGCCGTCTCCAGCCATTTGGCGATTACGATCTTCTGCTGATCGCCGGCCAGCAGCGAATTCACCGGCGCGTCCGGCAGGCCCTTGATGCGCAGCGCATCGATCTGCCTTGCGGCGGCGGCGATCGCGGCCTTGGGCGAGTAGCGGCGAGACCCCCAGTTGCGGGCGCCGGTAGCGATGTTGCCTATGTTGAAGGCCAGCGACCGGTCGGGCATCAGGCCGTTGCACAGGCGGTTGGCCGGCACCAGGCCGATGCCGCGCCGCGCCGCTTCGGTCGGATTTCCAGGCAAGCCGTAGCCGTCGGGGAGCCGCACCCTGCCGCTTTGCGCCTCGCGCAGGCCAAACAGCATCTCGAACAGGTCTTCAACGCCCGACCCCTCAAGCCCGGCCAAGCCGAGGATCTCGCCGGAGCGGGCGGTGAAGCTGACGCCGGAAATCCGGCCGCCGCTCAGACCCTCCACCGTGATCCGCGGCCTTATCGTGCTGGCATTGGCCGGCAGTGCAGGCGGGAACAGGCTGCCGCGCTGCTGGCCGATCATGGCGTCGATCACATCGGCTTCGCTCAACGCCGAGCGCTCACTTGTCAGCACGTCACGGCCGTTGCGCATCACGGTGACCTGGTCTGCGATCGCAAACACGTCCTCCAGCCGGTGCGAGACATAGAGCACGCTCGTGCCCTTGGCCTTGAGGTCACTTAGTACGGTGAACAGGTGCTCGGTCTGGCGCCGGTCGAGCGCAGAATTCGGTTCATCGAGGATCAGCAGCCTCGGGCCTTCCAGAATTGCGCGGCCGAGTTCGACATAATGCCGTTCGCCCATGCCGAGTTGTCCCACAGGAGCGTGGACATCGACGTCGAGCTTGAGTTGCCGAAGCAAGGTGCGGCTGCGTGCCTCCATTTCGCGCCTGGAGACGAAGCCATTGCGCAACGGCTCGCGATTGACGAACAGATTGGCCAGCACCGAGCGGTCGGCAAACAGGCCGAGCCCCTGGTGGACGACGCCGAAGCTGTGCTTGCGTGCAGCGATCGGGCTGTCGACGGTGACGATCTGGTCGCCGACGCGGATGGTGCCGCTGTTGGGCCGGAGCACGCCGGCAAGCACCTTCACCAGCGTCGACTTTCCGGCGCCGCTTTCACCGACGACAGCATGGATGGTCCCCTGTCCGACAGACAGGTTCATATCCCTTAGCGCGAAAACGCCGCCATAACGCATGGCGAGATTGCGCACCGATATCATCGGCAAACCGAGCATGCGATTCGGCCCCCACAGACCGCGCCCCGATCCTGGAGCGAATTTCCGATACAGTCACCCGGATTCCGCTAACAAACGGCTTACAGGGACCGGATACGAACGTTTATCGGCTATCCGTTCGTCCCGCTGCTCCGAAATCAGATCAGGTCGGCCTTGGCGAGGTCCCGCATGAGATGGCTGGCGCCGTAGGTCCAGTGCGGGCAATCGGGCGACAGAAGCACGCGGTTCACCAGCGCGCCGAATTTCTCCGACGAGATGGTGACGATGTCGCCGATCTTGTGGGTGAATCCCTTGCCCTTCTCGCCGCGATCCTTCGACGGCACGAACATGGTGCCGAGATAAAGCGCCAAGCCGTCGGGATACTGGTGGTGCGGCCCCATGGCGGCCGCGACCAGCTCTTCGGGCGAACGGCTGATCTCGGCCATCGAGCTCGCGCCCTCCAGCGAAAACCCGTCCTCGCCCTCGACCTTCAGCCGCACCGTGGCGCGCTTGACATCGTCGATGGAAAAGCTTGCGTCGAACAACCGGATGAAGGGCCCAAGCGAGGCCGAGGCATTGTTGTCCTTGGCCTTGCCGAGCAGCAGCGCCGAGCGTCCCTCGACGTCGCGAAGATTGACGTCGTTGCCGATGGTGGCGCCGACGATCCTGCCGGTGCTGGCGGCGATCATGGCGATCTCCGGCTCGGGGTTGTTCCAGGTGGAGACAGGATGCAGCCCGACATCGGCGCCGAAGCCGACGGACGCCATCGGCTGGCATTTGGTGAAGATCTCGGCGTCGGGGCCGATGCCGACTTCCAGATATTGCGACCAGGCGCCGCGCTGGATGAGCTTGGCCTTGATCTCCATCGCTTCGGGTGAGCCGGGCTTCAGCTTCGACAGATCGTGGCCGATCAGCCCGGCAATGTCGGCGCGGATGGCGTCGGCCTTTTCCGCCGAGCCGCGCGCCTGCTCCTCGATGACGCGTTCGAGCAGGCTGACCACGAAGGTCACGCCCGACGCCTTCACCGCCTGCAGGTCGACAGGCGAGAGCAGATAGGGTTTTGCCGGATCGCGGGTGGCCTGAAAACTGTTGGCGGCGATCGCGTCGAGCGAGCCGATCGGTTCGCCCTTGGCAGAGCGCACGTGTCCGGCCGGATCGGCCATCTCGCAGATGTCGCGCACTGTGGGTGCGGTGGTCGAGGTGACGTCGAAAACGATCCCGTCGCGCACGGTGACCACCAGAGGATGCGAGGCATCGCTTGCCCTGGCTCGGCCGATGAAGAGCCCGTCGGCTGGAAGCTGCGTTGGGTTCGTCATGGCTTACGGTCCTTTGATGATCGAGATGGCAGCTGGGCCGCGGCACTTTCACCGGATTCACGCCAAAGGTCTATCCCGTGGCGCAGGCAATTGTCGGTTCTGACATGAGGCCCGCTCTTTCAAAAAAATGAAACTAGCACTAGAATTTTCATTTTCCGCATACTCCAGGTGAAGCCTTGCCCACACCGTTTTCCGTTCCGATCTGGCAGAAGCCGCAGACCGCATCCGCCTTCCAGTTGCTCGTCACTGCGCCGGTCGACGTTGCCATCGTCGGCGGCGGCTTCATGGGCCTGTCGACCGCCTTGCACGCAGCCCGGCTCGGTCTCGGTGTACAGGTGCTGGAGGCCGGCGAGATCGGCCAGGGCGCCTCGGGCCTCAATGGCGGCCAGGTCATTCCCGGCCTGAAATATGATCCCGAATGGCTGCTCGAGCATTTCGGCCCCGAGCGTGGCCGGGCGCTGGTCGATTTCGCCGCCTCGGCGGCGGATACGGTGTTCGATCTCATCCGCGACGAAAAGCTGGCGGTGCCGTTCACGCGCAAGGGCTGGATCCAGGCCGCGCATACCGAAACCGCATTGAAAGCGGCGGCGAACAGGGATCTTCAATGGCGGGCGCGTGGCGCCGATGTCCGGCTTCTGAATGAAAGCGAGATCGCCGATAAGACCGGCGCGCAAGGCTATCTCGGCGGCTGGCTCGACCGCCGCGCCGGCGTCATCGATCCGCTCGCCTATACAGTGGAACTGGCGCGCATCGCTGCCGCCGCCGGCGCCAGCATTGCCGAGCGGCAGAAGGTGGTGAAACTCCGCAAGGAGGGCGGCCTTTGGGGTGTTTCAACCGAAAACGGCGCCGAGGTGCGGGCGAAAGCGGTTGTCCTGGCGACGAACGCTTATACCGATGGACTGCTTCCGGGCCTCGCCGAAACGATCGTGCCGCTGCATTCCTTCCAGGTCGCGACCGCGCCGCTGTCATCCAACCTTGCGGCGACGATCCTGCCGGAAGGGCAGGCGGTGTCCGACTCCAGGCGCATTCTCGTCTACTACCGCAAAACAACCGACGGCCATCTGGTGCTTGGCGGCCGCGGCCGCATGGCGCGGCCGAGGAGCGAGGCCGACTGGGCGCATCTGCAGCGCGCGCTGGTGCGGCTCTATCCGGCCTTGGCCCATATCTCGATCGAGAAACGCTGGTTCGGTCGTGTGGCGATGACGCCGGATCACCTGCCGCACATCCATGAGCCGGAAAAGGGCCTGCTCGCCGTAGTTGGTTGCCAGGGCAGGGGCGTCGGCCTGATGACCGCGCTGGGAAAACGCATGGCGGGCTACCTCGCGGGCGGCGATGTCAATCAATTGCCGTTCCCGCTGTCGCCGGTCCGGCCGATCCCGTTCCACGCCTTCCGCCAGGTCGGCGTTGCCGCGACCATCGCCTGGTACCGGATGCTGGACGCGTTCGAGCGTTGATTCAACTTGACAGTTTCACAAATATGAAAAAAGTTAAGTCGATTTCATATTTCTGTCGAGTAGCCCGATGTCGACCGTCGTTGCGTCTGAAGCGCCAGCAGGCTCCGCCCGGGGCTTCCGCTTCGCCATGTTGCTGCCGGGCGGGCTCGTCACCTTCTTCCTGATCCTGTTTGCCCTCGGCCTGGTGCTGTTCCTCGCTTTGCGCGGCAATGACGGCTCGCTGCTCGGCGCCGGCTTCACGGCAGGCAACTTCATCACCGTGGTCTCCGATCCGCTCTACTGGACGGTGACGCTGCGCTCGCTGGTGATCGCCGGCCTGGTGACGCTGGCAACCGTCGTCACCGCCTATCCCGTCGCCTACTATCTCGCCTTCCATGCCGGCCGCCGCCGCAGCCTGCTTTTGTTTCTGGTGACCCTGCCGTTCTGGACCAGCTATCTCCTGCGTGTTTTCGCGTGGAAGATCGTGCTGGCCTACAATGGCGTCTTGAACTCGGCGCTGATCGAAAGCGGCATCTGGTCGGAACCGACGCTGGCCTTCCTCAACACGCCGGCGGCGGTGGTCGTCACGCTGGCGCATGCCTATGCGCCCTTCGCCATCCTGCCGATCTATGTGGCGCTGGACACCATCCCGAAATCGCTGCTCGAAGCCGCCTCCGATCTCGGCGCCAGACCGTTCACGGCGTTTCGCCGCGTCGTCTTGCCCAATTCGATGCCGGGCGTTCTGGCGGCCGCCCTCGTCGTCTTTGTGCCGACGGTCGGCGACTATGTCACCCCGGCCATGGTCGGCGGTCCCGCCAGCACCATGATCGGCACATTGATCCAGTCGCAGTTCGGCAAGGCCAATGACTGGCCGGTCGGGGCGGCACTTTCAGTCTGCGTGATGCTGGTCATCCTCTGCGTGGTGCTGGTCGCACGCGGCGCCGACCGCAAATTCGGCAGCCGCACATGAGCGCGGCGCGGAGAGATGATGGCCGCGGCTGGCTCGGCGTCTATGTGCTTGCCTATCTCGTCTTCCTCTATCTGCCGGTGCTGTTGATCCCGCTGTTTTCCTTCAACAACTCCATCCAGGCCGCGTTTCCGCTGGAGGGCTTCACGCTCGAATGGTATGCCACGCTCTATGGCAATCCGGCGCTGTCCGGCGCGCTTTTGAACAGTCTCGTCATTGGCGTCGTGGCCGCCGCCGGCGCCACGCTCTGCGGCATCACCGTCTCCTATATGGACCTCTACGGTCGTTCGCCGCTCGCCGCCACCATCAGCGCCATCTCCAGGCTGCCGATCCTGATCCCCGGCGTCATCGTCGGCATATCGTTGCTGATCCTCGTCAATCTCATCGGCCTCGGCCCGTCGCGCATCGCCATCGTTCTCGGCCACATACTGGTGGCGCTGCCGACCACCGTGGTGATCATGCGCAGCCGGTTTGCCGCAATTCCGAAAACCATTCGCGAGGCCGCACTCGATCTCGGCGCTTCCGACTGGACGACCTTCCGGCGGGTGATGTTGCCGCTCTCGCTGCCGGCCATCGTCTCGGCCTTCATGCTGGCCTTTCTGATTTCCTTCGACGAGTTCATCGTCGTCTTCTTCCTCGCCGGCACCGAGCCGACGCTGCCGCTCTACATCTGGAGCCAACTGCGTTTTCCTCGCTCGCTGCCTACCGTGATGGCGCTGGGGACAGCTATCCTTGCTGTGTCCGTCATCATCGCCGGCATCGCCGAAATCCTGCGCCATCGCGGGCTGAGCACAGCCCGTCGGACGGCGCCCACCAGTCCAGCCTGAACCATAACAAAAGAGGAGAACCGAAATGGCATTCGACCCGAAATCAATTACTGGGCTGAAATCGATCACTGGCCCGAAATCGATCACTGCAAAGACAGCCCGCACCGGGCTTGCCGCGCTTGCAATCGTCCTGTCGTCGACTGTCGCCTTCGCCGCCGACAAGCTGCAATATTTCACCTGGTCCGGCTATGAACTGCCCGACTTCAACAAGAGCTTCCTGACGGCCCATCCGGATGGCGTCGAGGCCTCGATCTTCGGCGACGACGACGATGCCTTCACCAAGGTCAAGGCCGGCTTCCGCCCCGATATCGCCCATCCCTGCTACGACAAGGTGGCGCGCTGGAACAAGGAAGGCCTGCTGCAGCCGATCGATACCAAGCGCATCAAGAACTGGGATTCGATCTTCCCGGTGTTCAAGAACCTGCCCGACATCCAGGCCGGCGACGGCAAGGTCTGGATGGTGCCGTGGGACTGGGGCAACACCTCGATCCTCTACCGCACCGATCTGGTGAAGAACCCGGAAGCGAGCTGGAACCTTCTGTGGGACAAGCAATATGCCGGCCGCATGGCGACCATCGATGCCGTGCATGACACGCCGATCGTTGCAGCACTTCTGGCCGGCGTAAACCCCTTCGATATGACGCCGGAGCAGATGGACAAGGTGGCGGAAAAATTGCGCGAGCAGCGTCCGCTGCTCTCCAACTACACCACCGACATGACCTCGGTCGAACAGGCGCTGGCCAGCGGCCAGCTGGTCGCCGCCATGACCTGGAACGCGTCGGCAACCTCGCTGAAGAAGCAGGGCGTGCCGGTCGAGTTCATGAAGCCGAAGGAGGGCATGCTGACCTGGGCCTGCGGCTTCGTCATGCTCAAGGACGCCAAAAACGTCGACCTCGCCTATGACTTCATCAACAGCCGGCTCGACGCCGACTCGGGTAAGTACCTGATCCAGGCCTACGGCTATGGCAGCTCGCTGAGCACCGCCTTCGCCGGCGTGGCGAAGGACGAACTGGACAAGCTGCAATTGCCGGCGGACCCGGAGGTGATGCTGAAGACCACCATCTTCACCGGCCCGATGAAGCAGAACGACGATGTGGCGAAGATGTTCGAGAAAGTGAAGGCGGGCGGCTGAGGGATCCATCGCCGACGGTTGCGCTGCCCCTCACCTGCCTGCCGGCATCCTCTCCCCGTATAGTGACGGGGAGAGGGGCGCTGTCACCAGCGATTTCGCAAATCGCAAACGTTGCAGAAATGGCGCCGAGTTTGCGACCAGCCGCTTTCTCCCCGTCACTATACGGGGAGAAATGTCCGGCAGGACAATGAGGGGCAGCGCCGACGGCAGGTAATTGTGACTAATCTCCTGAAGCCCGCGGGTCTTGCCGCCGCGCCAAAGACTGCAACAAGGACCAACTGATGGACATGCTTGAAGCGAAACCAAAGGCCGACGCCGACATTCGCGTCGGCCGGCGCGTGCGGGCGCTGCGGCTGGAGCGCAATTTGTCGTTGGCCGAGCTGGCAGCAAAAGCCGGCGTCTCCATCGGTGCGCTGAGCCAGATCGAGCGCGGCCTGTCTTCGCTGCGCGTCAAGGTGATCTGGCCGCTTGCGGCCGCGCTCGACATCGAGCCTTCGGCGCTGATCACCGACGGCAACGAAGCCGCCAACGATCTCTATTGCGTGCGCGCCGACAAAAGGCGGCAGCTCCCGGTCAAGTCGGAAGGCATCGCCAAGGCGCTGCTGTCGCCGCCGGGCGCGGCGCTGACCGGCCTCTTGGTGACCGTGGAAGCCGATGGCGGCACGGCGGAAGCCTATGCGCATATCGGTCACGAGTTCGGCTATGTCCTGTCGGGCGAGGTCGAACTGGTGGTGGACTCGACAAAATACGTGCTGAAGAGCGGCGACTCCTTTGCCTTCAAGAGCACGCTTCTGCACGCCTTCCGCAATCCCGGCACCGAGCCTTGCCAGATCCTCTGGGTCAACACCACCAAGCCGTCCGAGGTTCGCGATGGCGCCTGATGCGCTGGTACGCCTGGACACGGTCTCGAAGGTTTTCCCCGGCGGCATTGTCGGGCTCGACGCCGTCGATCTCGACATTATCAGCGGCGAGTTCATCACCCTGCTCGGGCCCTCGGGCTGCGGCAAGACCACCAGCCTGCGCGTCATTGCCGGTTTCGAGAGCCCGTCGAGCGGCAAGGTGCTGCTCGATGGTCGCGACATCACCGCGCTCAGGCCGTTCGACCGTCCCGTCAACACCGTGTTCCAGGATTATGCGCTGTTCCCGCATATGAACGTCGCCGAGAATGTCGGCTTCGGCCTGTCGCTGCGCAAACTGTCCGGCGCCGAGCAGGCAAAGCGCGTCCGCGAAGCCCTCGACATGGTCGGCCTCGCCGACAAGCTCGGCGCCCGCGTTTCCGAACTGTCGGGTGGCCAGCGCCAGCGCGTCGCGCTCGCCCGAGCCATAGTCTGCGAGCCGCGCGTTCTGTTGCTCGATGAACCGCTGTCGGCGCTCGATGCGCATCTGCGCGAACAGATGCAGGTCGAACTGAAGCGGCTGCAGTCGCGGCTCGGCACCACCTTCGTCATGGTCACCCACGACCAGACCGAAGCGCTGTCGATCTCCGACCGCATCGTCGTCATGAACAAGGGCCGCATCGAGCAGATCGCGCCGCCGGCTACGCTTTACGACCGGCCGGCGACGAAATTCGTCGCAAGCTTCATCGGCACCATGAACCTCTTGCAATCGCGCTTCATCGGCCGCGACGGCGACCGCCTGCGCTTCGCCGCTGGCGGGCTTTCGCTGGAAGCAACATCTGAAACCGGCGACACACCCGGCGAAGGCACTGAGCGCACCATCGGCGTTCGCCCCGAGGACTTGCTGGCCACCACCGATGCCGCCGCCGGCACCGCGCCGGCGCGCGTCAACTCCATCGTCTTCCACGGCCGCACGCTGCGGCTGCATGCTGAGCTGGGGCAGGGATTGCCGGTGGTGATCGATGCGCCGCGCCAGGCCGAGGGCTTTCAATTCAGCGTCGGCGACGTGGCGCATATCAGCCTGCGCCGTGGTGCCAACTGCCCTATGCTGCGAAGCTGATCCAACCCAATCCCTTCATCGACGGTTGGATTTAACCTGCTGTGAAGATCGCCAAGGTGGAATTAAGTGTGAATTGACTCGCAAAGGAACATATTCCTACTTTGCGGGATGCCCGAACTAAGCACCCGACCGCGCCGAAATGTGCAAACCCTCTGCTTGGCGCATGAAGTCGGGCAGCTAATTCGTGTTCGATGTCGGAACTGCAACATCACTCGACACTATCTGCCTGGCGATCTCGCAAAGCTGGTTGGTGATATCCCCTTTTGGGATGTGGAGCGGCACATGCGGTGCGAGCGCTGCAAAGGTCGTGAGCTCGATGCAGGAATCATTCTGCCAAGCGCTGCTGAACGCCTTAAAATTCGCGTCAGACGTCTTGTCGAAATCCGCATGGTTCGCCGGGTAATCTGGCGAGACGACGATTGAGGAGAGCCGATTTCGGGCTAAAACAGAGACCCTTGGGCCGGGGCCTGTGGTGGGAACTTGATCTGTGTGGCTGGCTTCTCAACGATCACCAACGCGTCGTTGGGCGCCGTCCGCTGCAAACGCCGTGCTTCCGACCATGGCGCCGTCAGCCAAGCCTCGGTTTCCTCCGGCGTGGTGAGGATCACGGGCATAGCCTTCTCATGTATCGGCGCAATGAGAGCATTAGGCTTGGTGGTCATGAAGGCGTATAGCTCGAAGTCGCCGGGACCGTCCTTGACCTTTCGCACGCCCTGCCAAGACGTCCAGAAACCAGCGAAGAAGAACAGCGGCCGGCTCTCGCCACGGGCAAACCAGTAATTTCGCTGGATTCCTGTTTCCGGGTCTTTATCGTTCGCCGCAGGGCTGGGCTCGGCAAAGCTGGTCACCGGCACGACACATCTGTGCTCGACGCCCACATATTGCTGCCAGTGCGAATATTGCGGATTGCGAACGTTGGTGGTGCCGTAGTCGGCCTTACCTTTCATGCGCTCGGGCGGCGTTGGCAACCCCCAAAGCAGTTTCGCCAGTTCACGCTCCCCATCCGTCCTGTTGCGAACGACAAGCCCAGGTTGATTGGGATAGACATCAAGCGAAGGTTCGAGGTTGCCGCTGATATCGCGCAATGTGCGGGTCCATTGGCGGACCGCCTCTTGCGTCGTCGTGATGTTGTAGAGGTTGCACATGCACCCAGCATTGCGGAATTGGCTTTTGTCTGCAACCGAAGTCGCTGTCCGACGCCGCCGCAATCGTCGTCACACAGCCGCGCTATATCATCGTCCTGACACACCTTGTCAGCTGTCGTGCGGGTAAAGGTGGCGGGCCGGCAAGCGCTTCCCTACTTCAAACCAGTCTGAACAGGAGGAACACACATGACCATCGCGGATGTTGCCAAGGATTTCACTGAAATGCTCCAGCAGGGGGATCACCTGGGTGCTGGTGAAAAGTACAATGCCGATGATATCGTCAGCCTCGAAGCCATGGAGGGGCCGATGGCCATCGCCCGTGGCAAGGAGGCTCTCAGGCAAAAGGGCGAATGGTGGCAAGAGAACCACGAAGTCCATGGCGGCTCTGTCGAAGGCCCCTATGTCAACGGCGACCAGTTCGCGGTGCGCTTCAAGTTCGACATAACGCCCAAGGCGACCGGCGAACGGGTCACCATGGACGAGGTTGGCCTGTACACGGTCAAGAACGGCAAGATCACCGAAGAGCGCTTCTACTACTGAGCCCGGGTGCCGTAGGGTTCCGGCGCACTTCGCTGCACGACCCAAAAACCAGGCGGCCGGGACAAAGTCCTGGCCGCAGTGGGAAAAGCTCAAATGGTCTTCACATACTGCGCCAACTGATCGGCCACCGTGCCCCAGCCGTCGAAGAACCCCATCTCTTCATGATTGTTGCGGGTAGCCTCGTCGCGATGGATGGCCGTTGCCGTGTAGCGCGTGCCCTTGTCATCCGACTGAAGCGAAATGACTGCGGTGATGAAGGGCTCGCCGGAGGGCCGATAGCCCGGCAGCAGCGCATCGGTCCACACCAGCCGCTCGTTCGGCACGATCTCGAGATAGCAGCAATGGCGGTCGTTGACCTCCTTGCCGTCGGGCGATTGCATGCGCGTCCGGAACAGTCCGCCCGGACGAAGGTCGATCTCGCAATCGGTGATCAGCCAGGGCTTGGGCGTGAACCATTGCTTGACATGCTCCGGCACCGTCATCGCGCTCCACAAGAGTTCGCGCGGCGCGTCGAGCTTGCGCTCCAGCACAAGGTCCAGTCTGGGGTCGGGCTTGAAGGGATAGCTCACTTTTCTTGCTCCTTGAGGCTCATCACATAGGCGTCGAATTGATTGAGTCGGCGCTCCCACAGCGTGCGCTGTTCGGCCAGCCAGTTTTCGGCGAGCTGCAGCGGTTCGGGCGCCAGCTGATAGGTCCTGGTGCGGCCGATTTTTTCCGATCGCACCAGACCGCAGCCTTCCAGCACTTTCAGATGCTCGATGAAGGAAGGCAGCGCCATCTCGAAAGGCTGCGCCAACTCGCTGACCGAGGCCGGACTGCGGTTCAACCGCTCGACCACGCGCCGCCGCGTCGGGTCAGCCAGCGCGCGGAAGATGCCGTCGATCGGCGGGAGACTTGTAGTTGGGGCGTGGAGGCTTGGCATGGGCGATCCTGAGGTCCGTCGACGGGTATAGAAAGATACTTAGGAAAATTCCTTAGTATTGGCAAGCCCTAAAAATGGGCTGATGTGACCGGGGTGCTGGCAAAGCGGGAAGGACGGTTTTAGGCTGTCCGGCGGATTCGACCACCAGCCCAAGGGAAGTGCGTTTTGACGATCACCATGTACGGCATCACCACCTGCGACACGATCAGGAAGGCGCGCACCTGGCTGGAGGGCCACGATGTGCCTTACCGTTTTCACGACTACCGGGCCGAGGGGATAGAGGTGGGCAGACTGGATGGATGGATCGGCAAGGTTGGCTGGGAAAAGCTGCTCAACAAGGGCAGCACGACCTTCCGCGAACTGCCCGACAAGCACAAGCAAGGGCTCGACGAGAAGAAGGCCAGGAAGCTGATGCTGGCCAACCCGACGATGATCAAGCGCCCGGTGCTCGAGGTCGGGGATGAGATTTTGGTGGGGTTCAAGCCGGAGGCTTATGAAGGGGTGGTGAAGTAGCGTAGCCCTGCCTCGTCAGCCTATGGCGTAGCAAGGAGCGAAGCGACGCAGCGCAGACACGAGGATGACGAACGCGTGGAGGGCGATCGCTAATTGTGAAGGCTTTCGCTTGCGGCGTATGCAGCGGTTCGCTGTCTCTCAACCCGTCCAGCGCAAATACCCCGCCAACGCCACCGCATTGTTATGCGCCTCGTGATGTGCGCCATAAAGCAGCGTCACCTTGGCCTTGCCGAGCAAGCCACGCAGTTTCGCCACCGCTTCTCTATTCCCATCCAGCTCGACCGAATACCGCACCTGAAACTCCGCCCATCGCGCCGGCTCATGTCCGAACCACCTCCGCAATTCATCGCTCGGCGCGATCTCCTTCAGCCACAGCGTCAGCGCGGCATCCTCCTTGCTGATGCCGCGCGGCCAGATGCGATCAACCAGCACCCGCTGCCCATCATCGGGCGCGGGTGCTTCGTAAATTCGCTTGACCGTCAGGTCGAAGGCCATCCGCCCTCCGCGAGCTTACGCCCACTCACCCTTGCGCATCACCGGCACCTTGCGGCCATCCTTGTGCACGCCGTCTATGTCGATCTTGTCGGAGCCGATCATCCAGTCGATGTGGATAAAACTCTTGTTGCCGCCGCGCTGGGCGATTTCGTCCTGGGTGAGCGAGGCGCCGTCGACGAAGCATTTTGAATAGCACTGCCCGAGCGCGATGTGGCAGGCGGCGTTCTCGTCGAACAGCGTGTTGAAGAACAGCAGGCCGCTGGCCGAGATCGGCGAGGAATGCGGCACCAGCGCCACCTCGCCGAGCCGGCGCGAACCCTCGTCGGTGTCGAGCACTTTCTTCAGCACGTCCTCGCCCTTCGAAGCCTTGGCCTCGACGATCCTGCCCTCTTCGAAACGCACCGAGATATCGTCGATCAGCGTGCCCTGGTAGGACAGCGGCTTGGTCGAGGATACACGGCCGGAGACGCGCCGTGCATGCGGCGTGGTGAAGACCTCCTCGGTCGGGATGTTCGGATTGCAGGTGACGCCGTTCTTGGCAGTCGAGGCGCCGCCCATCCATTCATGGCCATCGGCCAGCCCGACGGTGAGGTCGGTGCCCGGGCCGCTGAAATGCAGATCATGGAAATTGTGCTCGTTCAGCCACTTTGTGCGGCCGCGCAGCGCTGCATTGTGCGCCGTCCAGTTTGCGATCGGGTCTTCCACATCGACCCGTGATGCCGAAAAGATCGCATCGGCGAGCTTCACCACGGCGACATCGTCGGCATCGCCGGGGAAGACCTGTTTTGCCCAGGCGAGATCCGGGTAGGCGACGATGTTCCAGTTGATGTCGAAGCCGGTGATCTTTTCCAGCGCCGGCTGGTAGGCCATCGAGTTCGCCTTGTTGGCGCGCGCCACTTTCGCCGGGTCCTGCGCCGACAACAGCGACGGGTCCTCGCCGCGCACGGCAAGCCGCGCCGCATTGTTGGAAAAGGCCTTCGCCATGCCTTCATACATCCAGCCGGCGGCGCGGTCGAAGCCGGCATCCGCGCCGTAGCGGAAGCGCGCCAGCGTGATCTCGTCATCGTTGAAGATCGGCGTCACCAGGCCGGCGCCCGCTTTATAAGCGTGCTCAACGATGCGCCTGGTCAGCGGCAGTGCGGCGATCGACGAGGTCAGCACCAGATCCTGCCCCGGCTGCAATTGCAGCCCGACCTTGATGGCGACTTCCGCCAGCCTGTCGAGCTTCACCGGGTCGATCGTTGCGGAAACGCCGCGCGAATGTGTGGTCATGATCCTGCCTGCCTTGGTCCGGGAGTGAGAGTTCCAACATAGGCCGGCGCGGCTGTCCTTTCCAGCACCGTCGCGACGGACAGCCCTAGGCAGCGCTTTCCAGCGCGCTGAACTGCGCCACGGTCGCCGCGATTTCCTCGCGGATCCAGATCTTGAAATCGCGCACCTTGCGGCTTTCGGTCTTGGTCGCCGAGGTCACCAGCCAGTAGCCGAGGCCGCTCTGCGCCCGCACGCCGAAAGGCGCGACGAGGCGGCCGTCGGCCAGCGCATCGGCGGCCAGCAATTGCCAGCCGAGCATGACGCCATGGCCGGCGATCGCCGATTCCAGGCACAGCATCGGGTCGGTGAAGCGCGCGCCCTTGCGGAAGGTGACCGGCTCGGCTCCGGCGGCCTTGAACCAGCTCTCCCAGTTGACCATCGCCCGCTCGTCGGTGATGGCGCAGGTCTGTGCGAGGTCTTCGATCGACGTCAGCTTTTTGGCGATCACCGGCGCACAGACCGGAAAGACCTCCTGCGCCAACAAAAGTTCCGCCCGGCCGCCCGGCCATTTGCCGTCGCCGAGCCGGATGGCGATGTCGATGTCGGAACGCTCGAGATCGGCGAGCCGCACCGAGGCGTCGATGCGCAGCAGCACGTTGGGATGGCGGTCGAAATGCCGCGACAATCGCGGCAGCAGCCATTTCGAGGCGAAGGCCGGCGCCACCGAAACCACCAGCGTGCACTGGCTTGCCTCGTCGGCCAGCGCCACTGCCTGCGCCAGCTCGCGAAAACCGGCGCCCAGCCGGGCGGAAAAAACCGTGCCGAACTCGGTCAGCACCAGCCCGCTCGCCGTTCGTTCGAACAGCGCCTGTCCAAGCTGCTTTTCGGTGCGGTTGATCTGCTGGCTGACGGCGCTGACGGAGACGTTGAGCTCGCCGGCAGCGGCCGCCAGCGAGCCGAGGCGGGCGACGGTTTCGACGGCGCGCAGGCCGTTGAGATGGACGCGGTTCAGCATAGCCATTCCAGTTTTTCTAAACCGGCGCGGCCGAAATCTCAATTGAAAGACGGCGAGACAGGGCAGATTCTAGCGGGACAGTCAGACCGAGGAGGCGAGGATGGTGACGATCGTATCATTGCTCAAAGTCTTTGCCGCCGGCTACACGCGGCGGCGCCATGACGGGGATGTCCTCAATTGGGTGACCGATCCGCTGTCGCATCCCGTGCTCGACACCATGTCGGAGCGCGAACTCGGCGACATGCCGTTTCGCCTGACGGCGCGCCGCACTGCATACGAGACGGCGCAAGCAGGCTGCCGCTGAAATCGCGGACGCGGTAACTGGGAAGGCGATACTGTCGGCGCCAGCGCTGCCGCTCATTGGCCTGCCGGGCATTTCTCCCCGTAAGGGAGAAAGGTTGCCGGCGCCGAAGGTTTCGCCAATCACCAGCCCTGCAGGCAAGGGCGCCGAGGCACACGGTTAACCCCCTTCTCCCCGTCACTATATGGGGAGAAGGTGCCGGCAGGCGGGGCGGCGCGACGCCAAGTGGCCCTCGCGCCTCGGCACAGTCACGCCAACGGCCACTGTCGCCGCCGCCAAGTCTGGCCCAACGCAAGTGGATTGGTCTGATCGGTCCGCACCCTTATTGTGCGCTGCAATGAACGCCGCGCCATCACCCTCGCGCCTTGCTCTCGCCGGCATGATCGCCATGGCCGTCGCCATGGGCATTGGCCGTTTCGTCTACACGCCGATCCTGCCCGGAATGATGGAAGAACTGCATCTGTCGCCGGCCGATGCCGGCTGGATCGCGTCGGCCAACTACCTCGGCTACCTCGTCGGCGCGCTTGCGGCGGCCGGCGGCTGGGCGCATGGGCGCGAGCGGCTGCTGATGTTTGGCGGCCTTGCCGCCAGTGCTGCGCTCGCCGCCCTAATGGGACTGACCGAAACGATGACGGCCTTCATCCTCATCCGTTTCCTTGCCGGTCTCGCCAGCGCCTTCGTCATGGTGTTCATGGCCTCCATCGTCTTCGGTCACCTGGCAGCCGCCAACAGAAGCGACCTGCAGGCGCTGCATTTCGGCGGCGTCGGCCTCGGCATCGCGGCATCCTCAGCGCTGATGGCGGTTCTGGTCACCGAACATGCCGGCTGGGCTTCGGGCTGGCTGTGGTCGGCAGCGATTTCCGCCGGCGGCCTTGCGCTCGTCGCCTTGCTCGCCGGCGGCACCGCACCTGCCAGCGGCGTGGCCGACCGCGAACCGGCACTGCCGAGGGACCGGTCGCTGATGAAAGTCATCGTTGCCTACGGCCTGTTCGGCTTTGGCTATGTGGTGACGGCGACCTTCTTGGTCGCCATCGTGCGCCAGGGCGGCGGCGGCCGCGTCTTCGAGGCAAGCGTCTGGATGGTCACCGGCCTTGCCGGCTTTCCCTCGGTCCGGCTGTGGCAGAAGGTAGCGGCACGGATCGGGCTTTACGCGGCCTATGCCGTGGGCTGCCTGGTCGAGGTGGTCGGCGTCACCGCCAGCGTCGCCATCGGCGGCACCGCCGGGCCGCTGTTGGCGGGCGTCCTGCTCGGCGGCACCTTCATCGCCGTCACGGCACTGGGCCTGCAGACGGCAAGGCTGCTTGTCCCGCAGGCGCCGCGCCGGATTTTTGCGCTGATGACCGCTTCCTTCGGCATCGGCCAGATCGTCGGCCCTGTCGTCGCCGGCCTGCTGGCGCAAGCCTCGGGCAACTTCTTCCTCGCTTCGATCGTCGCTGCTGCGGTCTTGCTGGTCTCGGCAGGCATCACCTGGTCGGCCGCGCCAAAATCGCCATGATTGTGGTCTTGCTCGATGCCGGGCATCGGGCACGGGCATTTGCTTTCCACCTAATGTGTGACTTTATGCCCCTAACCAGCAACCCCGCTGATTTGCGCACCGACCGAGGAATTCGCCACAGTGTTCGTATCCTTCTTCCCGCAGCCGAAGCTGTTTTTCACCTCGGCCGCCGTCTGGAGCCTTTTCGGCATCCTGTTTTGGTTCTTCGGCGGCCAGCAGCTGGGCGCAAACATCGGCTTGCCGCCTGCGGCGGCCGACGCGCCGGCCATCGGCGACATCTCTGTGTTCTGGTCGCTCCCATTTCTGTGGTTTTATGTCTATTTCGCGTTTTTCGTGGCCGCCTTCTACGCGTTCTGGGCTTGGTATTCGCCGCATCCATGGCAAAATTGGTCGATCCTGGTCACCGCGATCATCCTGTTCCTCATCTATTTCAATGTGCAGATCAGCGTCGCGGTCAACGCCTGGTACGGGCCATTCTTCGACTACGTCCAAGGGCTGATGTCAGGAAAGATTGAATCCACTGTCGGCGAATTTTATGCTGGACAATCCAGCTTTGTCTGGCTGGCGTTGATCGGCATGAATGTATCGGTCGTCAATGCCTTCATTGTCAGCCACTGGGTCTTCCGTTGGCGCATGGCGATGAACGGCCATTTCATGGCCAATTGGGGACGGCTTCGCCACATCGAGGGCGCGTCACAGCGTATCCAGGAAGATACGATGCGTTTCTCCCAGATCATGGAAGATCTAGGAGCGACCTTCGTCCAGTCCATCATGACGCTCATCGCCTTCCTGCCGGTCATGGTCGCTCTGCAACAGCATATTACCGAATTGCCAATCATCGGCGCTGTACCCCAGCCGCTTGTCGTAGCGGCGATCGGCTGGTGCCTTTTTGGGACGCTCGCCGTAATGCTTGCCGGCGTCAAACTCCCGGGCTTGCAATTTCGCAACCAGCGCGTCGAGGCAGCCTATCGCAAGGAACTCGTCTATGGCGAGGACCACGAGGACCGTGCTCAGCCGGAAACAACGACGGAACTGTTCGATAATGTGCGGAAGAACTATTTCCGCCTATATTTTCATTACATCTACTTCAACGTCGTGCGTTACACCTTTCTTCAGGCAGATAATATATTCTCCTTTATTATTCTCGCCCCGTCCTTTATCGCGCACAAGATAACCTTTGGATCGCTCAGCCAGATATCCAACGCCTTCGGGCGAGTGACGGGATCGCTCCAGTTTTTGATCAATTCCTGGTCGACCATCGTTGAACTCCAGTCGGTTCACAAACGCTTGCGCGCCTTCGAAGCGACACTGCAAGGCGAGCCGCTGCCGCCCATCGATCAACGTTACCTTGAGCGGCAGAGCGCCGAAGATCCGGCGTAAACCGAGCTTTGACGATTGAACGAAGTGGGCGGCTCAGCCGCCCACCGCCGCCTGTCTGTCGCCGCCACGCTGCCTCTGCACATAATCGCGGAAGCTGATGCACTCGACATTGGCTTTGACGCAGGTCTCGTCGGCAAAGCGCTCAAGCGCATTCCAATAGGCGCCGTCATTCATCAGGGTGAAGTGGAAGCTCAGCACCAGCGGGATGCGCTTGCCCTGATATTGCTTGTCGAAGGCGGCGCGGAAGGCCTGGTAGGTCCGATCGCTGAACTCGGCTGCCTGGCTCGGCCGCTCGAAGCCGCCGGAATGCCGGACATAGAGATTGTAGTCCATGGCGATCACCGGCCTTGAATTCGGGCCTTCCGGGATCTGTGGCAGCGAAAAGCGGGTCAGGCCGCCGCCGGTCGGCGGCTCGACCGGGCCATTCGAAACGCCGCTGGCGTCATAGTGGTAGCCGGCTTCACCCAGGGCCTCGTAGAGCCCTTTGCCGGTCGAGAGGTAGGGTGCGCGAAAGCCGACAACGGCATGGGCGATAGCGCGCCAGCCTGCCGGCTCGGGCGCAATGCCGTTGATCGCATAGGCGTTCTCCAGAATGTGCCCGAACGAGGCGAATTCCTTCAGCCAGTCGGCCTTGCTCCAGTCCTTGCCGTCGAAGTGGCCGCAGCCATGGCTGGCGATGTCGTGGCCCTCCGCCGCGGCAAGCCCGATCTGGTCGAGCCGATCGGCTACTTCCTGTTTCGAGGCGGCAAAACCGATGTTGGATTTGCCCGCGGACTTGCCCGGCGCGGTGTATTCGGCGCGCGTCTGCTGCGACAACAGGAACACGCAGGACAGAAAGTAGGTGAAATGCGCGCCGGTGCGCTTGGCCAGTGCCCGGCTGCGCTGCCATTGCGAGATCTCCCGGGCGCTGTCGAACGAGATGATGACGATTTGCTTCGGCTTTGCCGGGGCAGGCGGCGCCGGCGGGTCGGCGAAAGCAGTGCCCGCCATGGCAAGCACGGCTGAGGAAAACGCAACAACGCGGGACAAACGTGGCATCGGCAATCTGGGCTTGATCTGGAGGCAGTCCAAGCCGGCTATCGGCAAAATGTGGCGTGGGTGCGATCAATGTCGGGAGCTATGCGCCCGGCGATTAGCCGATTTTCCTGCCGAGCCCCTTCCATGCCCGCGAAATTTCGCTAAAACGCGGGCTCAAGAAGCGCCCCTGTTGGGGCAGCAATGGTTTTGATTGATGTCCGACGACAGTTTTATCCGCGAAGTCAACGACGAGATCCGTCGCGAAAAGGCGCAGGTGCTGTGGGATCGTTTCGGCCCGGCGATCCTTGTCCTCGCCGTCCTGGTGGTGCTCGGCACCGCTGCCTTCGTCGGCTACCGCTATTGGGACGAGACCCGCGCCAACCGCTCGGGCGATGCGTTTTCGCAGGCGCTGAAGCTTGCCAATGACGGCAAGAGCGACGAGTCGCTGACCGCCCTCGAACAGCTGGAAAAGGACGGCTACGGCGCCTATCCGCTGCTCGCCCGCATGCGCGCGGCAACCGTCAAGGCCGACAAGGGCGACTTTGCCGCTGCCGTCGCGGATTTCGATGGCGTCGCCGCCGACACCGCCATTCCCCAGGGCATTCGCGACATGGCGCGCCTGCGGGCCGCCCTGCTGCTCGTCGATCACGGCTCCTTCGCCGACGTTTCCAGCCGCGTCGAGGCGCTGACCGCCGACAACAACACGCTACGCCACACGGCGCGCGAAGCGCTCGGCCTTGCCGCCTGGAAAGAAGGCAAGACCCAGGATGCGCTGAAACTGTTCGACCAGATCGCCGCCGATGACGGCGCCCCGCGCAATGCGCGCCAGCGGGCGACGCTGATGTCCGAACTGATCCGCGGCTCGGGCGCGTCATGATACGCATCGCCCAAAATGCGCTGCGGTTTTGGGCGATGGATGACGGATTGTAGGGCCGGATGAGCTTCAAAGTCGCCATTATCGGCCGTCCCAACGTCGGCAAATCGACGCTTTTCAACCGGCTGGTGGGACGGAAGCTGGCGCTTGTCGACGACACGCCGGGCGTCACCCGCGACCGTCGCGTCCACGCGGCAAAACTCTACGATTTGCATTTCGATGTCATCGACACCGCCGGCTTCGAGGACGCCGCCGCTTCGACGCTGCCCGGCCGCATGCGCGCGCAGACCGAGATCGCCATCCGCGAGGCCGACCTGATCTTCTTCACCATCGACGCCAAGTCCGGCCTGCTGCCCGACGACCGGACCTTTGCCGAAATCGTGCGCAAGTCCGGCAAGCCGGTCGTGCTGGTCGCCAACAAGGCCGAGGCCAAGGGCGCCCAGGGCGGCATGCTTGAAGCCTGGGAACTGGGCTTGGGCGAGCCGATCCCAGTCTCGGCCGAGCATGGCCAGGGCATGCCCGATCTGCGCGACGCGGTGATCAAGGCGCTGGGCAAAGACCGCGCCTTCGGCGAGGAAGAAGATGAGGCCGAGGACGTCGCCGCCAGCGAGGTGCTGATCGGCGAGGACATCACCGATCCCGACGCCGAACCCGCCTATGACGACACCAAGCCGATGCGCATTGCCGTCGTCGGCCGGCCCAATGCCGGCAAGTCGACGCTGATCAACGCGCTGATCGGCGAGGAGCGGCTGTTGACCGGCCCGGAAGCCGGCATCACCCGCGATTCCATCTCCGTCGACTGGGACTGGCATGGCCGTCGCCTAAGACTGTTCGACACTGCCGGCATGCGGCGCAAGGCCAGGATCCACGAGAAGCTGGAAGTGATGTCGGTGCAGGACGGCCTGCGCGCCATCCGCTTTGCCGAGATCGTCATCATCGTGCTCGACGCCACCATCCCGTTCGAGAAGCAGGACCTGCAGATCGCCGACCTGATCATCCGCGAAGGCAGGGCGCCGGTCATCGCCTTCAACAAATGGGACCTGATCGACAATCCGCAGGAACTGCTGGCGGAACTGCGCGAAAAGACCACACGGCTTTTGCCGCAGGTGCGCGGCATCCAGGCGGTGACCGTTTCGGCCGAGACCGGGCGCAGCCTCGACAAGCTGATGGATGCCGTCATCAAGACGCACAAGGTGTGGAACAGCCGCGTTTCCACCGGCAAGCTCAACCGTTGGCTGGAAAGCATTCTGGCGCATCACCCGCCACCCGCCGTCGCCGGCCGCCGGCTCAAGGTCAAATACGTCACCCAGGCCAAGACCCGGCCGCCGGGTTTCGTCGTCCAGTGCTCGCGGCCCGACGCGATGCCGCAATCCTATGTCCGCTACCTCTCCAACAGCCTGCGCGAAGCCTTCGACATGCCCGGCGTGCCGATCAGGATAGCGCTGCGGACTTCGGACAACCCGTTCGCGGGGAGAGCGAACAAGCGCAAGTGAGCGGTGACGGTTGCGAAATTCTCCGCAAGATTGGCGGGGCAGCACCCCCCTCTGCCCTGCCGGGCATCCCCCTCAAGGGGGGAGATCAGCAGCCGCTGCGGCCGTTCTCACCTTGCAAGATCAAAAATTGGCGAAAGCGTTGATGACAGCAATCTCCCCCCTTGAGGGCCCTTGAGGGGGAGATGTCCGGCAGGACAGAGGGGGGTGTGACGGAACGCGACACCGGGTGATCACCGCGTCTAAGCGACCTCTCTCAACCGCTCGTCCTGCGGCAGCGCCGCCACCGCCGCCTGCCACAAAATATCCGCCAGCCGCGTCGCCACCGGGTCCAGTTCGGCGTCTTTCTGGTGCATCACCAGCGCCATGGTTGGCAGCGGGGGTAAGCCCAACGTTTGCGGTGCCATCGTCCTGACATTGGCCGGCAGGCCGATATCCGTGCGGATGGTCAGGCCGAGGCCGGCGGCGACCGCCGCCCAGATGCCGCCAAGGCTGGGGCTGGAGAAGGCCATCCGCCATGGCAGGCCGGCGCGGTCGAGCGTTTCCGTCGTCACTGTGCGCAGCAGGCATGGCGCTTCCAGCGCCACCAGCGGCAGTGCCTCGCCCTCGCGTAGCCTGGTCTCGATCAGCTTTGCCGGCCCGATCCAGCGCAATTGCGCGTCGCCGACATGCCGGCTGTAAGGCAGCGCCTGGCCGCTGTCCCAGGCCAGCGCAATGTCGAGATTGCCTGATGTGATCCGCTCGGCGAGTTCATAGCTGCGCCCGATCCGCGCCTCGATCTTGACCTTGGGGTGCGCGCGGGCGAAGCGTCCGAGCACCTCCGGCAGCACCGCCTCGCCGAAATCCTCCTGCAGGCCGAGCCTGACCCAGCCTTCCAGTTCCACGTCGCGGATGGCCGAGGCCGCCTCGTCGTTCAACTCGAGCAGCCGCCTGGCATAGCCGAGCATGGTTTCGCCGGCTTCGGTCAACGCCAGTCCGCGGCCCGACTTGCGGAAGATCGGCGTCGCCGCCTGGTCCTCCAACTTCTTCAGTTGCGCGCTCACCGCCGAGGTCGAGCGTCCAAGCCGGTCGGCGGCCTTGGCGAAGCTGCCGAGTTCCATGCCGGTGACGAAGCTTCGGAGGACATCGAGGTCGAAGGTTACGCGGCGCATCACAACGATCCTGTTTTTCGGGAACAATTGTCAAAAACTTCCCGATATTCGGGATGAAGTTATGGCGGTAAAGACGAGGCGTCAAGGTCCCGAAAGGGCATCAACAGGAGTCCCGCCATGTCGATTGCCGACGCAAATTGTGAGCCAGGCCGGGTTGGCCGAGCCGCCGCCGTCACGTCGAAGGCTGAACGATTTCGCGCCAATCATCGCTGGAAGGTGCTTGGCATCGGCGTTGCCGCCAATGCCAGTTTCTCCGCCACCTTCGCCGGCATACCGGCGGCGGCGGTGTTTCTGCGGTCGGGCTATCACTTGAGCAATGGCAATCTCGGCCTGGTCCTCGGTCTTCTCGGACTGGGCGTTGCCTTGAGCGAACTGCCCTGGGGTCTGCTCACCGACCGCTGGGGCGATCGCGGCGTGCTATTGACCGGCCTTGGTGCGACCGCGGCGTGGCTCGCCCTGATGGCGTTGTTCATCGTGCCCTCAGTGACCTATGTGCCTGGCGTCGCAATGCTGGCCGCATGCCTTCTGGTCACCGGCCTGCTCGGCGGCAGCGTCAACGGTTCCAGCGGCCGCGCCATCATGGCCTGGTTCCACGAAGGCGAACGTGGCTTTGCCATGAGCATCAGGCAGACCGCGGTGCCGCTCGGCGGCGGGCTCGGCGCGCTGGTCCTGCCGTCGCTGGCATCGGTGCACGGTTTCGCGGCGGTCTTCGGGCTGCTGGCCGCCATGAACGCCGTCTCTGCGCTGTTTGCCTGGCGATGGCTGCACCAGCCGCCGGAACTGGACAATGCCGGCAGCATGGCCATGGCAAAGTCGGGCGGTCCGGCGCCGCTGCGCAATGTCGAGGTCTGGCGCATCGCCACCGCCATCGGCCTGCTCTGCTTTCCGCAAGTGGCGGTGCTCACCTTCGCCTCCGTCTTCCTGCACGATTTCGCCGGCATGGCCACGCTCACGATCAGCGCCAGCCTTGCCGCGGTGCAGACCGGCGCGATGGTGATGCGCGTCTGGAGCGGCCGCTTCACCGACCGCCATGGCAACCGCCGCTGGTTCCTGCGCCTCTGCAGCATGACGAGCGCGCTTGGCTTCGCGGCCGTCTGCCTGCTGGTCCTGGCGGCAGGAGCCACGCCAGACGCCCATGCCGCGTTGATCCCGGCGATCGACGTGCTGCTGGTCGTTGCCGGCATTTCGGTCTCCGCCTGGCATGGCGTCGCCTACACCGAACTCGCCACGCTTGCCGGCGCCAGCCGCGCCGGAACCGCGCTCGGTCTTGCCAACAGCTTCGTCTTCATCGCCTTCTTCGTGGTGCCGACCGCCATTCCGGCTTTGCTGCTCATCTGGTCGTGGCCTGGCGTCTGGCTGGTGGGCGCGCTCTGCGCCATGATTGCATGGCCAATTTTCCTGCGGCCGAACTGACGGGTTGGCCGGCCTGCAAGCGGCGTCCCATTTGGGGCCGCTTCGGAAAAACACGATCAACCGCGTTAACCCCGCATCAAGGTTAATGCTTCACTTTGGCTCTCCAGTGGCTCAGTGGCGTTTCTGGAGAGTTCCCCGTGCATCGACGTGTCCTGAAGCGGCTGGCCGCCGCCGCCGGTGAGAAAAAACGTTCCTTCGTATCGCCATTGGTCATCGGGCTCGGCATCTGGATCGGCTTTCCAACTGTCGTCGCCTACCAGGACATGGGCAGCTTGATTTCCGGCCTCGAAGCCTCGGGCACCCGCTGGAACTCTTATGTCGAGCGCTCCGTCGCCGGCTCGGTTCATGCCGCCGAAATGCCTTTCATCGATTCCGTCACCACCGGTTCGCTCTCGGGTTCGGGCGTGCGCCTGCCCGGCGTCGGCAAGGTCTCGTTTCGCGGCAAGGGCAATGTCGCCGGCATCACGCCCGACGAGGACCGCATCATGCGCGCCGACAAGAAGGGCCGCATCATCCAGGTCTCGCCGGTGGCGCCGCCGAAGAACTTCAATGCCGGCTCGATCTTTCAGCGCACGTCCTCGCTGCTGCGGCCGAGCATGGACAGCGGCCTGAAGCTCGCCTTCGCCAAGCCCGGCATCAAGGGCAAGGAAATCCAGATCGCCCAGGCCTTCCACACCAACGTGGACAAGAAGCCCGATCCCGGCGTGCCGGCCATGCTTGCCGCGTTGGTCAACAATGACAGACCGGACGTGCTGGCCACCGCCTATGCCCAGGCCGAACCCGATTACGCCAAGGCCTCACCCTTCGAAGCGCTGCTGCAGGACGAGGAGCCGAGCAGCGGGCGCTTCATTCCGCCGATGGCCAAGGGTGACCACTCGTGGATCCAGAACCCGCTGCCGGCCAGCGTCTTCTCCACGAAGGAGCAGGCCTGCCTCGCCAACGGCATCTATTTCGAGGCGCGCGGCGAATCCGTGCGCGGCCAGGCCGCCGTCGCGCAGGTCATTCTCAACCGCGTCCGCAATCCGGCCTATCCGAACTCGATTTGCGGCGTCGTCTACCAGAACGACAACTGGCTGAACCGCTGCCAGTTCTCCTTCGCCTGCGACGGCCGCAAGAAGCGCATCGAGAGCCCCGCCCATTACAAGACCGCGCAGGACGTCGCGATGGCGGTCACCGCCGGCAAGATATTCATTCCCGAAGTCGGCTCATCGACCCACTACTACGCCAACTACGTCCATCCGGGCTGGGCGCGCACGATGCAGAAGATGACCAAGATCGGCCTGCATATCTTCTACCGCACCTATGGCGGCGGCTGGAGCTGAGCCCTTCGGCTTGCCTGTCGCAAACGAACCGCAAGGCCCTGGAAGCCGAAATCGGACAGCGGTCGCCGGACGGATTCGGGGCATGTGCCGACCCGATAGTGCCGGGCACGATGTCGCACCTCGCCAAGTAATTGATTCCAATAGAAAAAATACATGGCTTTGAAGTCCCGCCCGTGGCTTGACGGGCGCAAACCCTCTAACTATGTTGCCGGCGACTTTAGAAGCGGACGGACGGTGACGGTCTGACCGGGCAGGGGGGTTACGATGGCCGACAAGAACGGGCCAGACGGAACCGGAGAAACCGGCCGCGGCAGCAAGCACGAGGCCGACATCCGCGACGAAGATCTCGAACGCCGCCGGCGTGAGCTTGGAGCATCGCTTGCGACAAGACGGCCGGATCAGCTCGAGGGGAATGACGGCGCGAAAGCGACGGCCGGATATGGCCAGGCGCTCAAGCTGTCCAGCGAGTTCATCGCCGGGATAGTGGTGGGTGTGGGCCTTGGCTGGTTTCTGGATCGCGTGGCGGGAACCTCGCCATGGGGTCTGGTCGTCGGCTTGTTGCTGGGCTTTGGCGCCGGCGTGCTCAATGTCCTGCGTTCGTCAGGTGTTGTGGCGGAATTCGGAAAAAGCGAGAAGTCGCACGATCCGAAAGAATGAAATGGCGCGCCGCCAATGGCGCACAAGGACACTTAAGGCCGCTCGCGGTTTTGACGGGGATGTAAATGGCTGCTGACAAGGTCGATCCGATCCACCAGTTCCATATCGTCAAGCTGATTCCGATCAATATCGGAGGCTATGACCTGTCCTTCACCAATTCGTCCCTGTTCATGGTCGCGACCGTGCTCGTCGCATCGGCGTTTCTGTACCTCTCGACCTCCAGCCGCAGCCTTGTTCCCGGGCGCCTGCAGTCGGTTTCGGAAATGGGCTACGAGTTCGTCTCCAACATGCTGCGCGACGCCGCCGGAACGCAGGGCATGAAGTTCTTCCCATTCGTGTTCTCGCTGTTCATGTTCGTGCTGGTCGCCAACCTGCTTGGCCTTTTCCCCTACTTCTTCACCGTCACCAGCCACATCATCGTCACCTTCGGCCTCGCAGCCCTGGTGATCGGAACCGTCGTTGTCTACGGCTTCACGAAGCACGGTCTGGGCTTCCTCAAGCTCTTCGTGCCGCACGGCGTTCCGGTGTTCCTGTTACCGCTGGTGGTGCTGATCGAGGTGATCTCCTTCGTGTCGCGCCCGGTCAGCCTCTCGGTTCGTCTGTTCGCCAACATGCTGGCCGGCCACATCACCCTGAAGGTGTTTTCGGGCTTCGTCGTCAGCCTGAGCGCGCTCGGCGCCGTCGGCGTTGCCGGTTCGGTGTTGCCGCTGGCCATGGCAGTCGCGCTGACCGCGCTGGAATTGCTGGTCGCTTTCCTGCAGGCCTACGTCTTTGCGGTGCTGACCTGCATGTATCTGAACGACGCCCTGCATCCCGGGCACTGACCTAGAATTTCCGGCATCTTTCGCCGGATGGAATTGCAACGAATTACAGATCCAAAGGAGTTTAAAATGGACGCAGAAGCAGCAAAGTACATCGGCGCCGGTATCGCTTGCCTGGGCATGGGCGGCGCGGGCATTGGCCTCGGCAACATCTTCGGCAGCTACCTGGCGGGCGCCCTGCGCAATCCGTCGGCCGCCGATGGCCAGTTCGGCCGCCTGATTTTCGGCTTCGCCGTGACCGAAGCTCTGGGCATTTTCTCGCTTCTCATCGCGCTTCTCGCCCTGTTCGGCTGAGCCCCTGTTCGGCCAATTATTGGTCGGACGAGCATTGGGAAGAATTGGCTGGCCGCATTCCTGCGGCCATGCCTGATATCAGGGGATAGTCCATGTTCGTGACATCTGCGTTTGCGCAAGAGTCCGCACCCGCCGCTGAAGGCGCCCATACCGGTACGGAAGGCGACACGCATTCCGGCACCGGCGTGCCTGCCGAGGCGCACGGCACGTTCCCGCCATTCGATCCGGCGACGTTTCCGTCCCAGCTTCTGTGGCTGGCGATCACGTTCGGGCTGTTCTATTTGTTCCTGAAGAAGGTGGTGATGCCGCGCCTTGGCGGCATCATCGACGTCCGCAGCGATCGCATCACGCAGGACCTCGACCAGGCCGCCAAGCTGAAGGGCGAGGCCGACGCCGCCGTTGCCGCTTACGAGCAGGAACTGGCGGAAGCCAAGGCCAAGGCCAACGCGATCGGCCAGCAGGCCAACGACGCTGCCAAGGCTGAAGCCGAGGCTGCCCGCAAGAAGGTCGAGGCCGCCCTCGACAAGAAGCTCGGCGAGGCGGAGGCCAGCATTGCTTCCATCAAGGCCAACGCCATGAAGGAAGTCGGCACGATTGCCGAGGACACCGCTTCAGCCATCGTCGATGCGCTTGTCGGCGGCAAGACCAGCAAGGCCGAGATCTCGGCTGCGGTCAAATCCGTGGCCCGGTGAGGAGCACATTATGGACGCCACATCTCTCGCAACGCTCTGGGCAACGGTTGCCCTCGTCATTTTCCTCGGCGTTGCCGTTTACATCAAGGTGCCGGGCCTGATCGCCAAGTCGCTCGACGCCCGCGCGACCAAGATCAGCGACGAGCTTGCGGAAGCCCGCCGGTTGCGCGAAGAGGCCCAGCAACTGCTCGGCCAATACCAGAAGAAGCGCAAGGAAGCCGAGCAGGAGGCCGCAGCCATCGTCGCTGCCGCCAAGCGCGAAGCCGACATGCTTGCCGCCGAGGCGCACAAGAAGACCGAAGACTATGTCACCCGCCGCACCGCGCTTGCCGAGCAGAAGATCGGCCAGGCCGAGCGCGAAGCCGTCGCCGAAGTGCGCGCCAGCGCCGTCGACATCGCCGTCGAGGCGGCCCGCACGCTGCTCGCCGGCAAGATCGACGCCAAGGCCGGCGCGGATCTGTTCAAGTCCGCGCTGCAGGACGTGAAGGCCAGGCTGAACTGAGCGGGGTTAACTCGCTGACATCAAGCCGCCCGGGCAACCTGGCGGCTTTTTTGTTGAGCGGCGACGGAGATTGGCGAAGGCGGTGGTGCGCCTGATCTCCCCCCTCGAGGGGGAGATGTCGCCAAAGGCGACAGGGGGGTCCGTTCGACCAGGCGCGACGCTCTTTCTGCGACCAAGAAGGGCTAGCGCTTGACGCGCGGCGCCCCCCTCTGGCCTGCCGGCCATCTCCCCCTCAAGGGGAGATTAGCTGTCCAACCCGACAAACCCATCTTCCTCAACCCCACCCAGCCTGAACGGCGCGAATGACGCCCGGTGCAGCCGTGCCACCGGCCCATGCTCTTCGATCGCGGTGCGGTGCCGCACGGTGGCGTAGCCCATATGGACTTCGAACCCGTAGCGTTCGTGGTGGCTGCCGCAGCCGCACATCATGCGGTCGCGCATCACCTTGGCGACGATCGAGGCGGCGGCGATCGATTGCGAGCGCTGGTCGCCCTTGATCAGCGCGCGGCCTTCGCAGAGGAGGCCCGGCGGCACATCGCGGCCATCGGCCAGCGCCAGCTTCGCCTGGATCGGCAGGCCGGCAAGGGCGCGGCGCATGGCTTCCAGGCTGGCCTTGAGGATGTTGCTGCCGTCAATGCCTTCGGCGCTGACCGAGGCCATCGACACGCCGAGCGCTGACCCCAGGATTTTCAGGAACAGCGCCTCGCGCTGCAAATGGTTGAGCCGTTTGGAATCGTCGAGCCCGTCGGGAATGTTGGCGGGATCGAGGATCACGGCCGCCGCCACCACCGGCCCCGCCAGCGGACCGCGGCCGGCCTCGTCCATGCCTGCCACCGGCCACAGTCCTTCGGCCATCGCCTTCGTCTCGAAGGAGAAGTCGGGCTTTTCGACGATTTCGAAAAGAAGCGGAGAATCGGAACGCGCGCGAGCCATGTTGCGGCGAGGTTCGCATCGGCTCCGATTCTCCGCAAGTCCCTCCAGGGTCGAGTGGGGCAAGACCGGGAGGGCACCGTCTGCAGGCCGGGGGACAGGCCGGACGGGATTCTTGGGTCGCCTGACAGCCACGAGGGCAGGGCAGGCGCTACTCTCAGAGCAGCATCAGCTGCTCGGTCGCCTTGGCGGCGGCGACAAACTGGTCGGTTCGGAGCGTGCGCCGCTCGGCGTTGAGGCCGAGCCGCTTGGCCGTGATCTCGAAGCGCCGGCCGATCTGCCAGGCATAGGGGCCGGCGCCTTTCATCCGCTTGCCCCATTCCGAATCATAGTCCTTGCCGTCGCGCATCGAACGGATCAGCGACATCACGTGCCGGTAGCGGTCGGGATAGTGGCGCAGCAGCCAGTCCTTGAAGATCGGCGCCACCTCGAGCGGCAGGCGCAGGATCACATAGCCGGCCTCGCGGGCGCCTGCGGCGCGTGCCGAATCGAGGATGCGCTCCATCTCCTGGTCGGTCAGGCCGGGAATGATCGGCGCCACCATGACAGAGGCCGGGATGCCGGCATCGGAAAGCTGCCGGATCGCCTCGAGGCGCTTGGTCGGCGTCGACGCGCGTGGCTCCATGGTGCGCGCCAGCATGCGGTCCATCGTCGTCACCGACAGCGCCACCTTGGCCAGCCCGCGTTCGGCCATGCGCGACAAGATGTCGATGTCGCGCGTCACCAGATGGGATTTGGTGACGATGCCGACCGGATGGCCGCGCGCCTCCAGCACTTCGAGGATCTCGCGCATAATCCGGTATTGTTTCTCGATCGGCTGGTAGGGATCGGTGTTGGTGCCGATGGCGATGGTGCGCGGCTGATAGCCATCCTTCGACAGTTCCTTGTCGAGCAGCCGCGCCGCATCCGGCTTGGCAAACAGCTTCGCTTCGAAATCCAGCCCCGGCGACAGGCCCATGAAGGAATGCGTCGGCCGGGCGAAACAATAGACGCAGCCATGCTCGCAGCCGCGATAGGGGTTGATCGAGCGGTCGAAGGAAATGTCGGGCGATTCGTTGCGGGTGATGATGGTGCGCGGCTTCTCGACCTGCACTTCGGTCTTGAACGGCGGCAATTCCTCCAGCGAATTCCAGCCGTCGTCGAACACATGCCGGCTGACCGGCTCGAACCGGCCGGACGGGTTGATGCCCGCGGAACGGCCGCGGTTGCGATCCGGACGGACGCGCATGCCGCTCTGTTCGATCATCGCATTGGCCATCTCGGCTCGCCCTGCTCCGAAAGCAGCAATGTCCGCACGCACGATATGTTCCATTTTGGCCCTTTCCCAAGGACTGTCGGCTGGCTGTCGAATCGCTCTGTTCATGAAAATAATCCTATTTCGCTGATGAGAACAAAGCAAGAACTTTTTCGTTGGGCCATGCACAACTGGCGCTGCGCCGGGCTTTCCGCTATTCGGCTAAAAATGCTCAGCGTTCTCATCGAAACCCGGGATGACGAAGAAGGCCTTGCCCGCACGCTCGCCTCGTTGATCGGCGGCGCGGTCGAGGGCGTGGTGCGCGATGTCATCGTCTGCGACACCGGCTCGACCGACCAGACGCATCGGGTTGCCGATCATGCCGGCTGCCACTTCGTGGCCGGCGGCATTGCCGCGGGAATCAGGCAGGCGAAGGGTGACTGGCTGCTGTTTCTGGAACCCGGCGCAAGGCTGGCGGAGGGCTGGATCGACGACGTTGTCGCTCACACGGCGCGGCAAACCATGCCGGCGCGCTTTTCCCGTGCGCGCGGCAGCCGCACGCCGTTCCTGTCACGGGTGTTTTCGGGCAACCGGGCGCTGGCCGAAGGGCTGGTCATCAGCAAGCGCCAGGCCGCTGCCCTGTCGAAGAACGCGCACAGCGCCGAAGCCCTTGCGCGCGGTCTCGCCACCAGGCGGCTCGACGCCGAAATCTGGCTGGCGCCGAAGAAGTGATGTTTCTCCCTTTTCCCGTTCCCAGGGAGAAGGGTGCCCGAAGGGCGGATGAGGGGCAGCGTCGGCGTCTCATCCGCATTGGCACGGTCGCAGCACCATCCCTCTTTTTCGCCGCAAAAAGCTATTGTGCATTGCACAAAAGCTGACGCGGGATTAGCATTCCGTTGATGCGGGATATCGGGGTTTGGGTAGTGCCGGAGCGGTAAGCAAGCGCCGCGTCGTCGTTGCTGCCGTTCATATCTGAGGACCCCGATGAACCTTTCGTCCCCTGACAAATCCGGCGCCCCCAGTCTGGAAGCCATTGCCCGCAACGGCAGCCTGCTCCGCCGCATTGCGGTGCGTATCCCGACCTATCTGTCCGACCTGCGCGAAAATCCCGCATGGCTGCCGATGTTCGTGCTTGCCCGCACCATGCCGGCGCGCAAACTGCACTGGCTTGGCGCCAAAGCCGCGCGCCCCGCGCAGAGTGCCGGAGCGACGATGTTCAGGGGCGTCGACCTCAAGTCGATCGTCGCGGCGCTGCGCGCCGATGGCCTGTTCTCCGGACTGGTCCTTCCGCAGGCAATCCACGAAGAGATCGCCAGCTTCGCTCAGAGCACGCCGTGCTTCGGCAATTTCGACCGCCGGCTCGAATTCATGCCCGGAGAACACGCAGAAGCCGAGAAGCGGTTCGGCCGCTCTTTGCTCAGCGGACACTATTTCGAGCGCATCCTCGGCTGCAAGGCGGCACTCGCCATCCAGAACGACCCGCTGCTGCTCGACATCGCCGAGCACTATCTGGGCGGGCAGGCGAAGCTGATCACCACGCGTGTCTGGTGGAGCTTTCCGACCGGCGAGGCTTCCGACGCCGACAAGAACCTTGCCTCGCTCGGCAAATATCATTTCGATCTCGACGACTGGCGGATGCTGAAATTCTTCTTCTATCTCAAGCCCTGCGATGCCGGCACCGGCCCGCACGTCTATGTCAAAGGCAGCCACAACAGGCGCAGCCTCAAGCACCAGTTGACGCTGCTGGTCGGCCATCCGGCGCAAGACGTGCTCAAGGTCTATGGCGACGACAGCCCGGTCACGCTGACCGGCGAGGCCGGCCTCGGCTTCGTCGAGGACCCGTTCGGCTTCCACATGGGCACCGTGCCGTCCACCACGCCACGGCTGATGATGGAGGTCGGCTTCGGCGTCTCGCCGCCCTCGCGCCGCCGCTTCCACGGCGAACCGGTCATCCGCTGAGGCCGGAGCGGATCTCGACCGGCATCCAGCGCGCTTGCCGCCGGGCAATGCGACCCTCTTTGTTCTCGGCATCATAGTCCATCGGGACCGGCTCGCGGTTGAACCGCGGCCGGTCATCCAGCGCATTGACGATGACGATCGCTCTCGGTTCGCCGTCGGTGGTCACAGCAGCGACATAGACGCCGCAGTCGCGGCAGATGAGATAGTCGGCGGTGCGCAATCCGAACCGGTATCGGTGCAGCCGGCCCTCGTCCTCGACCGAGACGATCAATCGGCCCTGCGGATCGGCGGCGGCGCGTGAGCCATGCCGGACGCAGAAGGCGCACTGGCAGGCGCGGATCTCCATCTCGGCCGGCTCCATTCCCGTTTCGAACGTCAGGTGGATGTTGCCGCAATGGCAGCCGCCGCGGTGCGCGTTCATTGGATCTCTTCCGTCTTGACTTGGCGACAGACTATCCGCCCGACGACCCGGAGGAAATGACCTCTCGAAGGCCCAGCCGCCATTCTGCCTGACAAAGGCAGCACTTGCCGGCACTTTGCCTTGGTTTACGAGGCGGCCTTGCCGCGCCGCAAATGCTCGTCCAGGCGCGGCATGATCTCGACGAAGTTGCAGGGCATGTGGCGGTAGTCGAGCTGCGGCTTCAGGATGCCGTCCCAGGCGTCCTTGCAGGCGCCGGGCGAGCCCGGCAGCACGAAGACGAAGGTGGCGTTGACGACGCCGCCCGTCGCTCGGCTCTGCACTGTCGAGGTGCCGATCTTGTCGTAGGAAATGCGATGGAACACTTCGGAAAAGCCGTCCATGCGCTTCTCGAAGATCGGCTCCAGCGCCTCCGGCGTCACGTCGCGGCCGGTGAAGCCGGTGCCGCCGGTGGTGATGACGACGTCGATCTCCTTGTCGCGCGACCAGCCCAGCACCTTGTCGCGGATTTTCTCCCGGTCGTCGGTGACGATGTCGCGCGCGGCCAGGACATGGCCGGCCTCGGCGATGCGATCAGCCAGCGTCTGGCCGGATTTGTCGTCGGCAAGGCTGCGCGTATCGGACACCGCCAGCACCGCGATGCGCACCGGGATGAACGGGCGGCTCTCGTCAATTTTGGCCATCGGCCCCCTCCGAAGCGATGCTTCGTGTCACGGCTACAAACCACTCCGGTTCGCGGCTGCGGATCTCGGCGGCGGCGCGCTTGGCGACATTGCCGGTCTCGAACAGCCCGAAGCATGTCGCGCCGGACCCCGACATGCGCGAGAATCCAGATCCGGCCCTGTTCAGCAGGGAAAGCGCTCGGCCGATGGGCGGCTGGATCGCCTGCGCCGCCGGCTCAAGATCGTTGCGGGTGATCTCCAGCCAATTGCGGACGCTGTGGAAGTCAAATGCGCGCGGCAGCGGCGGCAATCCATCATTCTCGCGTTTCTCAAGTGCGTTGAACACATCAGGCGTCGAGACGGCGACGCCGGGATTAACCAGCACCAAAGCGAGCGCCGGAAAATCCGGCACCAGCGACAGCTCGTCGCCGACGGCACGCGCAACCAGCGGTTTTGCCGCAAGACACATCGGCACGTCGGCGCCGAGCGTGAGACCGATCCGGCTCAGTTCGGCCTCGCCGATGTCGAGCCCCCAGGTCCCGACAAGACCCTGCAATACCGCCGCCGCGTCGCTCGAGCCGCCGCCGACCCCGGATGCGACCGGCAGGTTCTTTTCCAGCCGGATGGCAACCGGCGCCGTGCTCTGCTGGCCGGCCTGCCTGCGCAGCGCCTCGCGCGCCTTCACCACCAGATTGCTGTCGTCGATCGGCACGGAAGTCGCGTAACGGCCCGATACGGAGAACCGGTCGGCGTCGGCAGGCTCGATCTCGACCCTATCGCCGAAGCGGGTGAAAACGACCAGGCTCTCAAGCAGATGATACCCGTCGGCGCGCCTGCCGGTGACGTGCAGCGCCAGATTTATCTTGGCGGGCGCAAGCCACGTCCGGGCTGCGGCATCCAAACTGTCGGCTGCTGACGGGATGATGCTCAGTCCTTGGCCAAGCGGTATTCGCCGGTCTTGGGATCCTGGACCAGCGTGCCGTTGGTGCCGTTGGCTGCCTGCTTTTCGGTGCGCCGCACCTTGGCGGTCACACGTTCGGCCTCGCGGACGAAAGTGCGGTAGCCGAAATAAGCGGCGGCGCCGACAACTGCGAAGAAAATGATCTGTGGCATTTCAAAGCTCCTCCCTCGCAAGGCGGCAAGGCAGACTGTCAAGCGCTTATGCTAGACGCTTTCCCCGCTTTTTCAAAGCCCGAAGCGCGCCCACAATGCGCGCTCTTCCGCCGCATCGATCACGCCGCTTGCGGCGGCGGCGGCAATATCGGGCGCTGAAAAGTTCGAGCCGAACAGGCCGATGCGGCCAAACAGGCCACGCGGCGCGGTGACCAGCCTGAGCTGGGTTTTCGCGCCGAAGCGGGTTTTCAGTACCGTGCGCATGTCGCTCAACGCATCGACGAGGCCAAGCTCCAGCCCTTTCTTGCCGGTCCAGAACAGGCCGGTGAACAGGTCCGGATCGTCCTTCAGCTTGGTGCCACGGCGTTCCCTGACCAGGTCGATGAAGGTCTCGTGCACTTCCAGCTGCAGCGCCTTCAGGCGCTCGACGTCTTCCCTCTTCTCCGGCTTGAACGGGTCGAGCACCGCCTTGTTCTGGCCGGCGGTGTGGACACGGCGCTCGACACCGATCTTCTTCATCAACTCGGGAAAGCCGAACGAGGCCGAGACGACACCAATCGAACCGACGATGGAGGACGGATCGGCAAAGATCTCGTCGCCGGCGACCGCGATCATGTAGCCGCCCGAGGCCGCCACATCCTCGACGAAGACCAGCACCTTCTTGTTCTTCTCGACCGCGAGGTCGCGGATGCGCTTGAAGATCAGCCGCGACTGCACCGGCGAGCCGCCAGGCGAATTGATCGAAATGGCGACGGCGGGCGCATCGAACAGGAACGCCTTTTCGATGAGGGCGGCGGTGGACGCCAAGGAGAGGCTCGGCCGGAACGGGCCGCCGCCGGCCATGATGGTGCCATGCAGCCTGATGACGGGAATGGTGACGACGCTGGATCGCCAGGATTTCGGCAGCAGGCGGTTGAAAAGGCGTTTCACGAGGTGGCTGTCTCCAAATGGCTTCAACGCATGTAGGGATTTGCCGGTCAACGGCAATGCTGCAATCCATCTCAGCCAACTGTGTGCCGGTTTTGCGGCAACGACACTGACGGGCCCAAATCAATCGCCAAACAGCGACGCCAGTCCGTTGTTGATCATCTCGGTTCGTTCCGACGGGCCGTCGCCCGTTTGCCCATGCAGCATCAAAGGCGGGCGGATCGACAGCTTGCCGCGCGCGCCGAGCGCTGCCCTGACGACAATGCGGATTGCGGCTGCTTCCGGGCGCGGATGCACGGCCAGCATCTCGGCGTCGCCGAAGCGGCCCGACAGCGCATGGAGGAGGTCGCCAAGCTGTTCCGGCCGCGCAATGACGGCCAGGCCCCCGCGCGGCTTGGCGACGGCAGCCGCACTCCGGATCCAGCTTTCGAACAGCCCGTCGTCCATGACATGCGCCTGCCGCCGCAGCGGATCTGGCGTGGCGCGGTCTTGCGCCGCGTTGAAGGGCGGGTTCATGATGACGAAATCGAAGGAATTGTCGGCGAGGCCGGCTTGCGTCCGCGCCCGGCCTGACAGCGTGACGTCGGCGGTCAGCACCGAGGCGCGATTGCCGAGATGCGCATTGCCGGGATGGGCGAGCGTGGTTGTGGCGAAGCCTGCCATCTCGGCCGACCGTTCGACGAGCACGACCTGCGCCTCTGGGCAGCGCGACAGCACGGCGAGACCCGCCGCACCGGCGCCGGCGCCGAAATCGGCGAGGCGTCCAGAAAAGCCGGATGAAACTGCTGCCGCCAGCATCATGGCATCCATCCCGGCGCGATGCCCTGTCCTGGGCTGGACAAGCCAGAAGCGGCCGCGATGGAAGGCATCGACCGTGTGGGCCGGCGTATCGCTGGTAAGCGCGCTCGCTTCAGCCATTATGTCAGGCGGATTTCGTTCTCGATGCCGGCGTCTTTCAAGATGCGCCGCGCCTGATCGGCCTGGTCGGCATCGACCATCACGCGCTTCTGCAAAAGACCGATCGACCCTTCGAGAATGCTCATGTTCTGGTCGGCGACGAAGCAGGCAATCCCGGCATCGCGCATCAGCGATTCGACAAAGGAGATGATCACGGCATCGTTGGTGCGCACGAGTTCTATCATCGGACGAAGTTCGCAGGTTGCAGCGTTGATGTAAACGCTGGAGCATGGCGCCGAAAAGTGTGGAGCGGTTTTCGGGCAACGGCATGCGGTCGCTAAGGTTGACACGCCGTCACCGCAGCCGCGCCAATTCGCCTCTTGCCGTGCCCGTATGTGCCGCCCTAGAGTCCCAGGCGGGACCAGGGTGCCGTCGCACGCGTGATCAAAGACGGGAGTGTTTGTTGGTGGGTGTCGTTCTCAACATCGAAAACGGGAAGCGGGAACCCGCCTCCATCAAGGATCTCATCGACCTGACAGCAGCCGATATGGGGCGCGTCAACAAACTGATCCTGTCCAAGGCCGGCTCCGACGTCGAGATGATCCCGGAGGTCGCCAATCATCTGATCTCGTCGGGCGGCAAAAGGCTGCGTCCCATGCTGACGCTCGCGGCGGCCCAGATGTTCGGCTATTCCGGCGAGGGCCACGTCAAGCTCGCCACCGCGGTCGAGTTCATGCACACCGCCACGCTGCTCCATGACGACGTCGTCGACGAGAGCGGCATGCGGCGCGGCAAAAAGACTGCCCGCATGATCTGGGGCAACCAGGCGAGCGTGCTGGTCGGCGATTTCCTGCTCGGCCAGGCTTTTCGCATGATGGTCGATGTCGGTTCGCTGGAAGCGCTCGACATCCTGTCCAGCGCCGCCTCGATCATCGCCGAGGGCGAGGTGATGCAGCTGGCGGCAGCCAAGAACCTGGATACCACCGAGGACGAGCATTTCGCCGTCATCAAGGCCAAGACCGCGGCGCTGTTCTCGGCTGCCGCCGAGGTCGGTCCGGTCATCGCATCGGCGACGCGCAACGATCGCGCCGCATTGCGCTCCTACGGCATGAATCTCGGCCTTGCCTTCCAGCTCATCGACGATGCGCTGGATTACGGCGGCTCCAGCCAGGAGCTGGGCAAGAATGTCGGCGACGATTTCCGCGAAGGCAAGGTGACGCTTCCGGTCATCCTCGCCTACCGGCGCGGCACCAAGGCCGAGCGCACCTTCTGGAAGCGCGCCATCGAGGACAATGTCACCGACGATGCCGGCCTGGAAAAGGCGATCGGCCTGATGACCCGCCATGGCGCCATTGCCGACACCATCGGACGGGCCCGCCATTTCGGCGAGATCGCCCGCGACGCGCTGGCGCCGCTGGAAGCGACGCCGCAGAAATCGGCGCTGATCGACGTCATCGACTTCTGCATCAGCCGGGTGAACTGACCCGCGCCTGGCGCCAAAGCAAGATTGCATGCAAAATCGGGCAATCACCGCTCGACAATCGGTTGCGGCGCAAATTATCTATAAAACATGGCAAAGACCGCAGACGACACCATCGCCGTGCGCATCAGCAAGGTGCTGGCGGATCGCATCATATCGGGCGCGATCGAACCCGGCGCCCGGCTGCGGCAGGATCACATCGCCGAGGAATTCCAGACCAGCCATGTCCCGGTGCGCGAAGCCTTCCGGCGCCTGGAGGCGCAAGGGCTGGCGGTCAGTGAGCCCAGGCGGGGCGTGCGCGTCGCCGCTTTCGATCTCGGCGA
Organism: Mesorhizobium sp. C277A; assembly: GCF_040324395.1. NCBI lineage: Bacteria > Pseudomonadati > Pseudomonadota > Alphaproteobacteria > Hyphomicrobiales > Phyllobacteriaceae > Mesorhizobium > Mesorhizobium sp. C277A. Next base: position 510,339 of record NZ_JAMYVW010000002.1, read on the forward strand.
GGTAAGGGAAGTCGCCGAAATGCGGGCAGCCCTCGAAGTGCTGGCGCTGCGCCATGCCGCGCCGCATCTGACGGCTTCCATTCTCAACCTTGCCGAAGAAGCCACAAAGGCCGGCGACAAATCCCGCGATGTCCGCTCTTGGGAGGAGGCCAACCGCACCTTCCACCGGCTGATCCTGGCGCCCTGCGGCATGCCGCGGCTCATCGCCACCATCGACGATTTGCACGCCGCAAGCGCCCGCTTCCTGTTCGCCGCCTGGCGCTCGGAATGGGAAATCCGCACCGACCAGGATCATCGCGCGATCCTGAGCGCGCTGCGGCAAGGCAACACCGAATCGGCCGCGGCCACGCTTGGCCGGCACGTTCAGTGGATCGGCCAGAAACCGGTCAAGACCGCGTCGGGCAAGATGCGCGAAGCGTTTGCCATCGTCGGGTAGGGACGAAGGGACAAGTCGTCGGATTCCGCGCGTAGCGATCCTTCACACCCCCCTCTGTCCTGCCGGACATCTCCCCCGCAAGGGGGGAGATCAACAGCTTTGCCGTTGCGTTAGTCCTGCAACGTCGGTCATTGGCGAAAGCAAAGGCGACATCCGATCTCCCCACTTGCGGGGGAGATGGCCGGCAGGCCAGAGGGGGGTGCTGTCCCGCCAGCCTTTCCAAATGTCCTTTATTCGACACGCAAGCCCAAGCCTTTTTAGGGGCGAGGGTTGCCATTCCCGCGCAAATATGGATTCGATAATAGATCGAACAACAAAATTATCTATAATTCAAACCAGCCAGGGAAGCCGCCATGACCGACATCGCCTTTTCGCCCTCCAAGCCCTCCTTCAGCCCGTTGCGCCTGCAAACCCGCTCGTATGCCTGGCAAGCCGCGGCCATCGTCATCGGCACGCTGTCCATTGCGCTCGCCTCCTACATGGAAGTGCCGATGCTGCCGGTTCCAATGAACATGCAGACCTTTGCGGTGACGCTGGTGGGCGCGCTCTACGGCTGGCGGCTCGGCGCGATCACCATCGCCGCATGGCTCGTCGAGGGCGCTGTGGGTTTGCCGGTGCTGTCGGGCGGAGCTGCCGGCATCCAGCATTTTGCCGGGCCGACCGCCGGTTATCTCTTCGCCTTCCCGCTTGTCGGCGCGCTCGTCGGCTGGCTGGCCGAGCGCGGCTGGAACGGCAACCGCGTGCTGCTCGCCTTCGCCGGCATGGTCCTCGGCAACCTCGCCTGCCTGGTTCTCGGCACGGCCTGGCTCGCCCTCATGATCGGCCTCGAACAGGCCATCGCCTTCGGCTTCTTGCCCTTCCTCGTCGGCGGCCTGCTGAAATCGGCGCTCGGCGCCGCGACGCTCAAGCTGTTTTGGAGCAACAAGGCGGACCCGGCAGGAGCATGATCCCGAAAAGTGGAGTCCGGTTTTCGGAAGAGATCATGCTCAAACAAAGAGATGGAGCCCCATCCCGATACCATCGGGATGGAACAGGCTCCGCTGGTGCGTCCTGACCGATGACCGTCCGGCTGCGCTCCCACCATCTTCTTTGCCTGCTGACCTATATCGGCGAAGGGTACAGCGCAGCCTTCGTCGCCAACTATGACGTGATCGCGAAACGTCTGGGCCGGGGCGAGGATATTCTGATCGTCTCCGGCCCCGACGACATCTGCCAGCCGCTGCTCGGCGGGGCGCAGCCCCACTGCTTGCGCGAAAGCGCCGCCGGCCGGGACGAGCTGGCAGCACGCGATGTCGGCAAGCTGCTGACCCGGCCGATCCGGGCCGGCGTCCGCTTCAGCCTCGACGCGGCAACGCTTGCCGGCTTGCGCGCCGCCTTTGCAGCCGGCGTGACGCGTGAGGCCTGCCAGGGTTGCGAGTGGGCCGGCCTGTGCAGCACTGTCGCGGCAGGCGGATATCGCGATGTCAGGCTGTAGCTCCCAACCCCGATCTGCTATTGTCGGAACCGATAGTGTCTGCGTCGCCATGGTTTGTTAATCGGGTGACCCGATTGTGAATTCGGTCCGGATTGAAGCCTGACCCCAAAAAGGCCATGCTTTGTCAGGAAACATCGAGTCTATGGCTTCTCCGCGCCGACGCGGGATGGCGCTTGGCTGAAAGGGATACGATGCGGCAAGGACGTGCGCGCTGGCTCGCGGGGCTGGCAATTGTGGCAGGGATGGCGATTTCTCCGCTGCCTGCCTACGCCAAGGAATCGACCGACCCGGTCAAGATCACCTCCTTCTCGGGCGCCTATCTCGCCGCCCGCATCGCCGAAGGCGACAACGACCTCGACAATGCCATCGCTTATTACAAGCAGGCGCTCGCCTTCAATCCCGGCGACACCTCACTGCAGCAAAGCCTGATGCTGTCGCTGATCGCGCAAGGCCGCTTCGAGGAATCGCTGGTCTATGCCGACAAGCTCAAGGGAGTTCCCGACGTCGAGCGCTTCTCGCGTCTGGCTCTGGCGGTCGATTCCTTCCACAAGAAGGATTTCACCAAGGCGCAGTACTGGCTCAAGCTGTCGCTCGAATCCGATCTCGACCGACTGATTTCCGGCGTCATGTCCGGCTGGGCACAAGAGGGCGCCGGCGACCCCACCGGGGCGATGGCCTCGATCGACAAACTGCAGGGGCCTGACTGGTTCGGCCTGTTCAAGTCCTTCCACCGCGCGCTGATCGCCGATGCCGCAGGCCTATCGGACAAGGCCGACGCGCTTTATGACGCGACCCTGACCGACGTCACGGCCGGCGGTGCCGCGCCCGAGACATGGATGCGCAACGCCCAGGCCTACGCGTCTTTCCTGGCGCGCAAGGGCAACAAGAACAAGGCGCTCTACGTGCTCGACAAGGCCGAGGCGTTCGCGCCCGGCAAGCTCGACATCCAGGCGCTTCGCGACAGGATCAGCAAGGGCGACAAGATCGAGCCCTTCGTCGCCAGTCCCTCCGAAGGCGCCGCTGAAATCCTGCTCGACCTCGCCATCGCGCTCAATCGCGGCGGCGGCGAGCCGTTCGTGCGCCTCTATCTGCAATATGCGCTCGCGCTCAAGCCAGACAGCGACGCCGCTTTGGTGCAGCTTGCCGCCGTTGCGGAGCAGCTGAAGGACGGCGAAGGCGCCATTGCGCTCTATAGCCGCATTCCAGCCTCCTCGCCGCTGAAGGAGCTTTCCGACCTGCAGCTCGGCCTCAACCTTGCCGATCTCAACCGTCACGACGAGGCGATCGCCCATCTCAAGGCATTCGTCGAAGCTCACCCCGATGACATGCGCGCCTATCTGGCGCTGGGCGGGGTCTATGCCTCGAAGGAGGATTTCCGCTCCGCCGCCACTGTCTACGACAATGCGGTCGCGGTGCTGAAGACGCCGACCAATGCCAACTGGAACATCTACTATCAGCGCGGCATCGCCTATGAGCGGCTGAAGGAATGGCCCAAGGCCGAACCGAACTTCCTCAAGGCGCTGGAACTGTTCCCCGACCAGCCGCAGGTGCTGAACTATCTCGGCTATTCCTGGGTCGACATGAACATGAACCTCAAGGAAGGCCTGGCGATGATCCAGAAGGCCGTCGACCTCAGGCCGAGCGACGGCTACATCGTCGATTCGCTGGGCTGGGCCTATTTCCGCATGGGCCGGTTCGACGACGCCGTGCGCGAAATGGAGCGCGCCGTGTCGCTCAAGCCGGAAGATCCGGTGCTCAACGACCATCTCGGCGATGCCTATTGGCGCGTCGGCCGCAAGCTCGAAGCCACTTTCCAGTGGAATCAGGCGCGCGACCTGAAGCCGGATCCCGATGTGCTTGCCATTTTGCAGCAGAAGCTGATGAAGGGCCTGCCGCCGATCGAATCCAACACGGCGCAGGAAACCCCGAAGGTCAAGCCGGCCACCCCGCCAGCGCCGAAGGGGTGATCGGGCCATACTTCTGATGAAACGGGGCTCGCTGAGCCCCGTTTTTGTTTCGGCTAGGCGTCTTAGAGCAATTCCAGGAAAAGTGTGCGCGGTTTTCCGCTCGGAATTGCGACAGAAACAAAGAGATAGAGACGCCCTATCGCGATCGTCATTCTATGGCGGAGCAAGGAGCGAAGCGACGCGGCGCAGACCCAGCGTTGGCGCTCATTCTAGAACAGCTTTCGGTAGACGACGAAGCCCGAGAGATCGCCGATCTTGTCGTAGAGCTTCATCGCCGTGTGGTTGGTTTCGTGTGTCAGCCAGTAGACGCGGCTGGAGCCTGCGGTTTGCGCCCTGGTATAGACGTCTTCGATCAGTGCCCGGCCGACGCCCTTGCCGCGCGACGCCTCATTGGTGAAGAGGTCCTGCAGATAGCAGTTCGGCGAAATCGCCGTCGTGGTGCGGTGATAGAGATAGTGGACAAGACCGAGAAGCTTGCCTTCGCTCTCCGCGACCAGCGCATGCATAGGCTCATAGGCATCGAAGAAGCGCGACCATGTCATTGCAGTGATGTCACCGGGCAGGGCGGTCTCGCCCGAGCGGCCGTAAAACGCATTGTAGCCGTCCCACAGCGGCAGCCATTGCTCGTAATCCTCTCGGGTGACGGGGCGTACGGTGAGCTGGCCTTGCATAGCTGAACCTCTGTCGTTGAAGCTGGGCGAGCAAACGGCCACCGGCACCGTCCGGCAATGGGCCAGTCCGAAGCAAAGCGTTCAACCTCTCATCAAGGCGGCGATAGGCGCTGCCTTGACGCTAGCCGGCCCGGCAACTAGGGAATGGCATCATTTCAGCGCTTTCCGAGGCCGCCGTGACGTCAGACAGTCCAGCCCATATACATCCCAGCCGCTCGTTCCAGGGGCTGATCCTGACCCTGCACAATTACTGGGCCGCCTATGGCTGCGTCATCCTGCAGCCTTACGACATGGAAGTCGGCGCCGGCACCTTCCATCCGGCCACCACGCTGCGCGCGCTCGGGCCCAAGGGCTGGAACGCCGCCTATGTCCAGCCCTCGCGCCGGCCCAAGGACGGCCGCTACGGCGAAAACCCCAACCGGCTGCAGCATTATTACCAGTACCAGGTGATCCTGAAGCCCAACCCGCCGAACCTGCAGGAGCTCTATCTCGGCTCGCTCAAGGCGATCGGCGTCGATCCGTTGCTGCACGACATTCGCTTCGTCGAGGACGACTGGGCAAGCCCGACGCTTGGCGCCTGGGGGCTCGGCTGGGAGTGCTGGTGCGACGGCATGGAAGTGTCGCAGTTCACCTATTTCCAGCAGGTCTGCGGCATCGAATGCGCGCCGGTGGCGGGAGAACTGACCTACGGCCTGGAGCGGCTGGCCATGTATGTGCAGGGCGTCGACAATGTCTACGACCTCAACTTCAATGGCCGAGAAGGCGCCGAAAAAGTCACCTATGGCGATGTCTTCCTGCAGGCCGAGCAGGAATATTCCAGGCACAATTTCGAATATGCCAACACCGCCATGCTGCTCAGGCATTTCGAGGACGCCGAAGCCGAATGCAAGGCGCTGCTCGCGGCCGGCGCCCCGGCTTCGAACGACAATCTGCCGATGCACCGCATGGTCTTCCCGGCCTATGACCAGTGCATCAAGGCCAGCCACGTCTTCAACCTGCTCGACGCGCGCGGCGTGATTTCGGTGACCGAGCGGCAGAGCTACATCCTGCGGGTGCGCAATCTGGCGAAAGCCTGCGGCGAGGCATTTTTGCAGACCCAGGCCGGCGGGCTCGCCGCCTGAGGCTCACTTCATCATTTCGAGGGAAATGTTGATTGGGGCCAACATCGGGCCAGTCGACCCCGCCATGGTCCGCATAGCCTGCCGTACGCCCGGCATCGAGAAGGCGCCATGCACCTGCGCGGCGAAACAGGCGCTGAGCGCGATGATCTGGAGAAGTCTCGATGCCGTTTTCATGGTCGTTCAGCCAATAGGTCCCTGCCTGAGCGTTGGTCGCTTCAGCGCTGCGTTTGGTTCATGGAAATCTTTGATCCAAGGACGGGCGGGCTGGTTGCGGCCCGACAGGGGCGGTCAAAATTCCTGGAAACAGCGGTCAGCCGAGTTGCTATGCCCTCTTACCTCCCCCTAGATGGGGGAGGTCGCCGCGAAGCGGCGGGTGGGGGTGACAGCGCGACGTTCCATGCCAAAACTCGATCGATTCAAGCTGCAGTCTGCGCAAAGGCTTCGCGCGGCGATGACCGACGAGGAACGCATCCTGTGGCGGCATCTGTGGCGCATTCCAGTAGAAGGCACTCATTTTCGCAGGCAGGCGTCGGTAGGCGTTTACTTCCCTGATTTCATCTCCCACCGGCTGAAGCTGATCATTGAGGTGGACGGTGCCCATCACAGCTTCGATGACCAGCTGCGCCATGACGAGCGTCGAACGAAATGGTTCGAGAGCCAAGGCTACCGCGTCATTCGCTTCTGGAACCATGAAATCAAAAACGAACTGGATTCCGTGCTCGATACGATCTATGCGGCGGTGGAAGAACGAAAATCACACCTGCGTTTGCGCGATGGTGCCGAAGGTATCGGCGGCTGAGAGGTCGCCACCCCACCCCGGCGCTACGCGCCGACCCTCCCCATCAAGGGGAGGGTGGGAGCTTAACCATGCCAGACCTGCTCTTAGAACTTCGCTCCGAGGAAATCCCCGCCCGTATGCAGCGCAAGGCGGCGGGCGATCTCAGGAAGATGCTGACCGACGGTCTGGTCGAGGCGGGTCTGACCTATGACGCCGCGCGCGAATACTGGACGCCGCGGCGCCTGGCGCTCGATGTCAGGGGCCTGACCGCGCGCTCGAAGGATACCCACGAGGAGATCAAGGGGCCGTCGACGACGGCGCCGGAACAGGCGGTGCAGGGTTTTCTGCGCAAGGCAGGCCTTGCCTCGGTTGCCGAGGCGCATGTTCATTCCGATCCGAAGAAGGGCGATTTCTACGTCGCCCATATTTCGAAGCCGGGCAGGGCGGCGGAAGAAATCATCGCCGAACTGGTGCCGGCCATCATTCGCGGCTTCCCCTGGCCGACATCGATGCGCTGGGGGCCGGCTTCAGCCAAGCCCGGTTCGCTACGCTGGGTGCGGCCGCTGCAGACGATTCTGTGCACCTTCGGCCCGGAGACCGAGGAGCCGGTGGTGGTCGATTTCGAGATCGATGGCATCCGCTCGGGCAATATCACCTACGGCCATCGTTTCATGGCGCCGGGAGAAATCACCGTGCGCCGCTTCGACGATTACGTGACCAAGCTGGAAGCGGCCAAGGTCGTGCTCGATAGCGACCGCCGCAAGGAGATCATCCTTGCCGACGCCCGCAACCTCGCCTTCGCCAACGGGCTCGATCTGGTCGAGGACGAAGGGTTGTTGGAAGAAGTGTCGGGCCTGGTCGAATGGCCGGTGGTGCTGATGGGCGAATTCGAGCAGGCCTTTCTTGCCATACCGCCAGAAGTGGTCCGGCTGACCATCCGCGCCAATCAGAAATGCTTTGTCACCCGGCCGCAGGGCGACGGCGAAAACCTCTCCAACCGCTTCATCCTCACCGCCAACATCGAGGCCAAGGACGGCGGCAAGGAGGTCGCGCACGGCAACGGCAAGGTGGTGCGTGCCCGCCTGTCGGACGCGCTGTATTTCTGGAAGACCGACCAGGGCGATCTGCCGGATCTGGAGCAGCTCGAGGCGTCGGCGAAGAAATTCGGGCTCGATCTGAAAAAGCCGCTCGACCAGCGCATGGCCCGCCTCGACCATCTCAATGTCACCTTTCACGCCAAGCTCGGTACGCAAGGCGATCGGGTGGAGCGGATCAAGCGGCTGGCGCAGGAGCTGGCGCCAACAGTGGCGCAGTCGATCTCCCCCCTTGAGGGGGAGATGGCCGGCAGGCCAGAGGGGGTCGCTTCGGCTGCCGCGACGCCGTCCGGTCTCTCGAAGAAAGAGGGAGTTGGCACTCCACGCGAGACGACCCCCTCTGTCGCCTTCGGCGACATCTCCCCCTCAAGGGGGGAGATTACCGCGCTCGCCGCTCGCGCCGCCGTGCTGGCCAAGGCTGATCTCACGACAGAAGCAGTGGGCGAGTTTCCGGAACTGCAAGGCGCAATGGGCCGCAAATACGCGCTGCTGCAGGGTGAGCATCCGTCCGTGGCTGCGGCGATCGAGGGGCACTACAAACCGCAAGGTCCGTCGGATAGCGTGCCGACCAATCCGGTGTCGATTGCCGTCGCGCTGGCCGACAAAATCGATACGCTGGTCGGCTTCTGGGTCATTGATGAAAAGCCGACGGGGTCGAAGGACCCTTACGCGCTGAGAAGGGCCGCACTGGGCGTGGTGAGAATCCTGATCGAGAATGGGATCTCACTGCCGCTGACATCGCTCTTCGATAGTGCCTATCAAACGGCGAGTTATCTCGCGTCTAAGGCTGGACGGGCATTTGGGCCCGACCTCCTCGCCTTCTTCCACGACCGCCTGAAAGTCTATCTCCGCGACCAGGGCGCTCGGCATGATCTCATTGACGCCGTGCTGGCAGGTGGTGGAAGCGCGCCAATCTCCCCCCTTTTGGGGGCGGCGAAGTCGACAAAGGGGGGCGCTGTCCCGCCGACCTCTCATTCTGGCGCGCCCCCCTCTGCCCTGCCGGGCATCTCCCCCACAAGGGGGGAGATCGGCCAATCGCACTCGGACGACCTCCTGCAGATCGTGCGTCGCGTCGAAGCTCTGGGGTCCTTCCTCGACACCGAGGACGGCAAGAACCTGCTCGCCGGCGCCAAGCGGGCGGCCAACATTCTGGCTGCCGAGGAGAAGAAGAAAACGCTCGTCGCCGAGACTGTTGAGCCGGCGCTGTTTCGCGAGGAGGCCGAGAAATCGCTGTTTGCAGCGGTGAATCAGGCGGAGAGAGAAGCCGGCGAAGCGATTCAAAACGAAGACTTTTCCGCCGCCATGCTGGCGCTTAGCGTGCTGCGCGAACCGGTTGATTCATTCTTTGAACGTGTTCTCGTGAATGATGAGGACCAGGCCGTGCGCGCCAACCGTCTGGCATTGCTCGCCCGCATCCGCACGGCCACCGACCAGGTGGCTGATTTCTCCAGAATAGCTGGCTAGCTAAGGGACGGACAAGCCCGAACACGGGCGGCGTTCACACGCCGCCCGTCTTGTTTTCAGTCCTCCCGAGGCTGACTCCGTCAGTCCTCCAAAATGCTGACATGCACGCTGTCTGAATAGACGTCGACCTGGATCAGCGGCTCGCCATTGACGATGGCGTTCCGTGTCGAGGAGCTCATCGCGCCACTGCGCTTCAGCATGCGTTCCAGATACGCGCGATCATCGTTGCTGCGGAACCAGTCATCGCCCTGGTCGTCGGCGTCGCGCCGGTGGAACTTGTGCCAGTTGGCACGGTCCTGCCGCACCATCTGTGCTGCGCTGCTCAGCTCATAGCCGTCGCTGGCATGGTGGTCGCGATCGGAAATGCGCGCGACGTAGGACCCTAGCTCGTCACCGGCCTGCGCGCCGCCGACACCTATAGGTGACGCCAGCAACAGGCCGGCAATAATCAAAGATTTCGTCATGTTCATGATAACCCCTCGCTCTCCTACAACCCGGCGCGCTCATGCCAAAACCGATTGGCGAAATTGGGGCCGCCGCCGCCAAGCCGATCGTGCGCCGGGCTGTCGATTGGCGTCAAGCGGCATGGATCGGCCGACTGTCTTGGCCGACTGTTTTGGCTGAATGGCCTACTCGGCTTTGCCGACGCCCTCGATCGGCTGCTGCGGTGTTGTTGCCGGCTGCGGCGCTGCCGGTTGCGACTCGGGCTTGCCGTTCGATGCCGTTGCAGTTCCGGCTGGTGCGGTCTCTGCCGTCGGCTCAGTTGCCGGCGCCGCGGCGCTCGCCCTGGCCGGAGCCGGCGCGGCGAAGGCGCCGCCGACGATGCCGCCGCGAATGATCATCGGATCCTGCCTAGGCTTTTCGGGGATCGCCGCGACCTTTTCATAAGTCACATCGGGCTGGGCATCGCCGAGCGCGACGATCGATGGCGTCGAGGCGGTCCTGACCGGTTCGGATCCGCCAACCTTGATGACCGATGGCGTCGAGGTCGAGACGCCGAGAAAGACGATCGACGAGGCGTGCGCCCCACCGGTCATCGCCGCCAGGGTGAAACCAAGCGCTCCAAGCACACGCATCGACATCGAAACCGTCCCCTTGCCCAACAAGCCGCCAGCCCTAACCCAAGTAGCCTTAACCCGAGTGGATTGATGCCGGCTTGCAGGGAAACATAGCATTTTAGGCATTGATAATTCGCCAACGCCGGCTTGCCCGAAAACCACTGCCGTATTAGAGCAATTCCAGGAAAAGTGAGTAGCGGTTTTCCGTCCGGAATTCCGCAAAAACAAATACTTAGAGCGTTTAAGCGAACAGCTGAACCGCTCTAATGCATGTCGCTCAAAAGTGGCCCCGGTTTTGAGAGAACGACATGCATCAAAACAAAGACCTAAAGCGCGTCGCATGAATCCGGTTCAGCGCGACGCGCTTTAGATCCGGCGCCTGTGAGGTGAAGCGAGTGGCTGAGATACTATCCGTCGGCGAAGCGATGGAGCAGGCGTTGGCGCTGCTCGAGGGCGGCGACGTCGTCGCCATCCCGACGGAGACCGTCTATGGACTGGCCAGCGACGCGACCAATGGCGTCGGCGTCGCCCGCATTTTCGAAGCCAAGGGCCGGCCGCGCTTCAACCCGCTGATTGCCCATGTCGCCGATCTGGCGATGGCCGAGCGCATTGCGGCCTTCGATCCGCTGTCGAAACGGCTGGCCGAGGCGTTCTGGCCGGGGCCGCTGACGCTGGTGCTGCCGCTCCAACCCGGCAACGGCATCCATCCGCTGGTCACCGCCGGGCTGGACACGATCGCGCTGCGCATGCCCAGGGGGTTCGGCGGCGAGCTGATCGCCAGACTCGGCCGGCCGTTGGCCGCGCCCAGCGCGAACTCTTCGGGCAAGATCAGCGCCACGACGGCGCAAGCCGTCGCGGCCGATCTCGGCGCCAAAATCCAGCTGGTGGTCGATGGCGGCGCCACCCCGGTCGGGCTGGAATCGACCATCGTCAAGGTCGAAGGCAACAGCGTGCGGCTGCTGAGGCCAGGCGGCATCGCTGCCGCCGATATCGAGGCCGTCACCGGCATTAAGCTGCAGCGCGGCGCGACAGCCGGCGTCGAGGCGCCCGGCATGCTGGCGTCGCATTATGCGCCGCGCGCATCGGTGCGGCTCGATGCACAGAGTGTGGCTGAAGGCGAGGCCTTGCTGGCCTTTGGTGGCGACCGCGCCGAAGGCTGGCAAGCGGCGGCCGCCTTGCGCAACCTGTCCGCGTCAGGCGATTTGCGCGAAGCCGCAAGCAATCTGTTCGCGTATTTGCAGGAACTCGACCGCAGCGGTGCGGCGACGATCGCCGTCGAGCCGATCCCGTTCGATGGGCTCGGCGAGGCGATCAACGATCGGCTGTTTCGTGCCGCTGCCCCCCGTGACAAGCTCGATTGAGCGCCATAGTTTGCGCCCATGAACGACGCACCCTTCGACCTCGATCCCGCTCTCATCGCCCGCTTCGCGGCAATCGCCGGCGACAAATACGCGCTGCGCGACCAGGCCGATATTGCGCCGTATCTTACCGAGCGGCGCGGTCTGTGGCATGGCAGGACCGCCTTGGTGCTGCGTCCCGGCAGCGTCGACGAGGTGAGCCGTATCATGCGGTTGGCGAGCGAGACGGGAACGCCGGTCGTGCCGCAAAGCGGCAACACCGGGCTGGTCGGCGCCCAGGTGCCTGACGCATCCGGCCGCGAGATTGTGCTTTCTTTGTCGCGGCTGAACCGCATTCGCGAGATCGACGTCTTCTCGAACACGGTGACCGTCGAAGCCGGCGTCATCCTGCAGACGCTGCAGGAAGCCGCCGACGCCGCCGACCGGCTGTTTCCGCTGTCGCTTGCCGCGCAGGGCTCCTGCCAAATCGGCGGCAACCTCTCGTCCAATGCCGGCGGCACCGGCGTGCTCGCCTATGGCAATGCGCGCGAACTCTGCCTCGGCGTCGAAGTGGTGCTGCCGACCGGCGAAGTCTTCGACGATCTGCGCAAACTGAAGAAGGACAACACCGGTTACGATCTGAAGAACCTGTTCGTCGGCGCCGAAGGCACGCTCGGCATCATCACCGCGGCGGTGCTGAAACTGTTTCCCAAGCCCAAGGGGCGCGAAGTGGCCTTTGCCGGCCTGTCGTCGCCGGAAGCAGCGCTTTCGCTGTTCAGCCTGGCGATGGACCGGGCAGGGGCGGCACTCACCGCCTTCGAGCTGATCGGCCAGCGTCCTTATGATTTCACGCTGCGCCATGCGCAGGGCGTCACGCGGCCGCTGGCGCAGGATTGGCCATGGTATGTGTTGATGCAGGTGTCGTCGGGCCGTTCGGCCGAGGACGCCAGGGGGCTGATCGAAGAAGTGCTGTCGGCAGGCCTCCAGCAAGGCATCGTCGGCGACGCGGTGATCGCGGCCAGCCTGGCGCAGGGCGACGCGTTCTGGAACTTCCGCGAGGTGCTGCCGGATTCGCAAAAGCCCGAAGGCGCTTCGATCAAGCATGATATTTCGGTACCGGTGGCATCCATCCCGGCGTTTATCGAAAAGGCGGCCGGTGCAGTGGCTTCGGTCAGTCCGCAGGCGCGCGTGGTCTGCTTCGGCCATATGGGCGACGGCAATCTCCACTACAACATCTCCCGGCCGGAGGGCGGTGACGACGAAGCGTTTCTCGGCCTCTACCACGCCATGAACCATGCCGTGCACGATGTCGTGCGCTCCTTCCACGGCTCGATCTCGGCCGAGCACGGCATCGGCCAGTTGAAGCGCGACGAGCTGATCGCCACCGCGCCGCCAATGGCGATCGAGCTGATGCGCCGGGTGAAGGCCGTCTTCGATCCGGCCGGCATCATGAATCCCGGTAAGGTTATCTGATCCTTTCAACATTTTGTGGCTGGTCTCATTCCGATAACCATCGCCTGAGATCAGCAAAATTTAACTGACTTTCTTAAGCCGGGCGGCAGAAGCTCGCGCTAATGTTTCACACAACGAGGCCGGGAAAACCGGCCCGGAGAGACCCGCAAAACGGCTCTCAGGAGAAACACAGGAAGGCAGCAGATGAACAGTGTATTGAAGCCCGTCTGGGCCGGGCGCAACATGCGCCTCGACCCATTCCGCCTGCCGCAAGTGGTGAGCTATGCCACGCGCGACGACTATGGCGACGTTACCTTCACCATCGACCAGCGCGGCGCCGTCATCCGCCGCACGCTCGAGATGAGCGGCGTGCCGGCGATCATCGCGCTGCCCGCCAACGCGTTTCGCGGCGTCGCCGCCCGCGCGATGGAGGATGCGCAAGGCAATGTCACGGTAACCCTCGAACTCCTGCACAACGACCCGATGCTGTCGGTGCCGCTGCTGGTGGCCGACGATCTCGACGACGTCGCCGCCGACTGGCGCGCCTGGGCCGATGCTTACCGGCTGCAGATGCTGCTGATCGAATCCGACGGCATTGCCCGCACGCTTGAGGAATCGCTCGGCGCCGCCATCAAGGCGCTGCCGGCCAAGGATCGCCGCAAGGGCCGGGTCTCGACCACGCGCCGCCCGCGCTTCCTCGCCCGCCGCAGGGCCGGCGACCTCGGGCTGAGGCTGGTTATTGATGGCCAGGAGATTATTTCGAGAGAATAGAGCGCTCTTCTCCTTCCCCCCTTGTGGGGAAGGTGGATTGCCGCGAAGCGGCAAGACGGATGAGGGGTGTTCCAGGGAACGCCAACGCCTCACTCCGCTGGAGCACCCCTCATCCGTCTCGGCGCTGCGCGTCGATCCACCTTCTCCCACAAGGGCACTGTTGCAAAATTGGGTGGATGTGATTCCCTGTTTTTGAAACGGGGATTTTTGCGATGACGACAAAGCCGAGCGGTCAGTTCAGTTTTGTAGAGGCTCTGCTGCCGCAGGGTCTTGGTCGGAGCGGACGACTGGACCGGCTGTCGTCGCTGGTGAAGTGGTATCGCTTCGAGAAGATCCTGGCACGGCTGCGCTCGCCAACTGGGCCGGGGCGGCCTGCGTACAATTCGCTGGTGATGTTCAAGGCGCTTCTGCTGCAATCCTTGTATGGGCTGTCGGACAACGAACTGGAGGAGGCGCTCGCCGATCGGCTGTCGTTCCGCCGCTTCGTTGGACTGACGCTCGAGGAGACGGTGCCCGACCACACCACGCTCAACCGCTTTCGCAATCTTCTCGTGGAGGCCGGGCTTCTGGAGAAGCTGTTTGGCGAACTGGACCATCAACTGGACAAGGCCGGGCTGATCCTGCGGCGCGGCACGATGCTCGATGCCACGGTGATCGAGACGGCGGCGGCACGGCCGCCCAGTGGGGCCGCGCACGAAGCGGGCGATGCCGGCGATCCCGATGCCGGCTTTACACGCCGGCAGGGCAAGCCTGGCTCCTCCTACGGCTACAAGGCCCATGTCGGCGTCGACCAGGGTTCTGGTCTGATCCGCCGGGTGAGGACGACAGCAGCCAACGTCAACGACACGGTCGAGGCGGATCATCTGATCTGTGGCGACGAAGGCGCGGTGCTGGCGGATGCGGCCTATCACACGAAGGCGCGCGAGCTGTCGCTGAGGCAGCGCGGGATCAAGCCGCGGCTGATGCGGCGGGCCAACAAGCATCATCCGCGCCTGCCGGCGCGCCTGAAGCAGTTCAACCAACTGATCGCCCGGCAACGTTTTGCCGTCGAGACGACCTTCGCCACCTTGAAGAACCGCATGCGACTTTGCGCCATCCGCTATCGCGGTCTGGCCAAGGCGGCAGGACAGGTTCTCATCGCCGCCATGGCCTTCAACATGCGTCGCTGGGTGACGCTGGCGACCTGATCTAGGGTCGCACTGCGCCCGAAATCCGCCGAATACGCCAACTCCTACCCCATCTGGCCACAAACCAGCGCCGGAAACCACCTCGCATTGCCCTTGCCGTCTCTCTCCACGCCCAAAGCCTATAACGCAACGGGCCCACAAGGGGAGAAGGAAGAGGGAGCCTACACCAGCGGCTTCAGCGCCACCCACAGCGCACCGCCGATCAGGCCGAGGAAGATCAGCCAGCCGACCTGGTTGCTCGATTTGAACAGCCGCAGGCATTGATCGGGATCGTTGATATCCAGAACCGCTATCTGCCGCGCCATATGCGCGCCGGCGGCGATCAGCCCGGCCAGCGCCACCACCGGCGCCTGCACCGAGGCGAAGGCGATGGCGAAGCAGACCAGCGTGCCGCCATAAAGCCCGACCAGCCAGGTCTTGGTGTTGTCGCCGAACAGCCGCGCCGTCGAGCGCACGCCGACGATGGCGTCGTCTTCCTTGTCCTGATGTGCATAGATGGTGTCGTAGCCGATCACCCACAGGATCGAGCCGATATAGAGCATGATGGCCGGGCCATCGAGATCGCCGAACTCGACCGCCCAGCCCATCAGTGCACCCCAGGAGAAGGCGAGCCCGAGCACCAATTGCGGCCAGTTGGTGAAGCGCTTCATGAAGGGATAGACGGCAACGATGACCAGCGAGACGATGCCGAGCGGAATGGCGAAGTCGTTGAACTGCAGCAGCACGACGAGGCCCAGCAAGGCCTGGATGACCAGGAACGCCCAGGCTTGGCGGCGCGTCACCTTGCCGGCCGGCAATGGCCGCGAGCGCGTGCGCTCGACCTTGTTGTCGATGTCCTGGTCGACAATGTCGTTATAGGTGCAGCCGGCGCCACGCATGGCGACGGCGCCGACAAAGAACAGGAACAGGAACCACGGCGACGGCAGCAATGTGAGCAACGGGTCGCTTGCGCGCGGATAGGCGCTGGCCGCAAGCGCTGCCGACCACCAGCAGGGCCACAGCAGCAATTGCCAGCCGATCGGCCGGTCCCAGCGCGCAAGCTGCGCGTAAGGCCACAGCCAGCGCGGCAATATCTTGTAGACCCAATGGCCGCTCGGCGCGTCGGCGACGCGGCCCTGTGCGGCTTTCGACTGGATGGTTTCCATCGTGCTGGAGTGGCAGCAGCGGCGTGCCCCGTCAAGCGGCCGCATTGTCGCTCAGGCGGTGAAAATATCGTGGCTGGCAAACCATTCCTTCGCCACCTCCGTGAAGGCCAGCGCCGCCTTCGACAGCCTTTGCCTTGTGTCATGGGTGAGGATGATGCGCTGCATCGGCAGCGGATCGGACAGCGGCTTGCAGACCAGCGGCAGCCCGTCATAACTCCTGTCGCCATAAGGCCTGGTGTAGCTCACCGCGACGCCGAAGCCGTTGGCGACCATGCTGCGCTGCAGTTCGAACGAACTCGCCGTCGATTGCGAGACCGGCGACAGGCCGCGGCTGAGGAACAGGTCCAGCATATGCTGCCAGCTATGCGGCTGGTCGGTGGTGATCAAGGGATGGGTCGCCAGCTCCGCCAGGCTGACGCTGGCCTGGCTGGCCAGCGCGTGGCCTTGCGGCAGAAGCGCGTGTGGCCGCAGCTCATGCAGCAGGATGCGGGCGAAGTGCGAGGGCAGGCCGAGATCGTAGGTCAGGCCGAGATCGATCGCCGCATCGCCGAGCCGCCGGCCCAGCGTCTCGAAGGTCTCGTCGCGGACCACCACGGTGACCGCCGGGCAGCGTTGCGAAAAAGCGCGGATCAGCGCCGGCGCGAAATAAGGCGCCAGATCCTCGAAACAGCCGAGCACAAGTTCGCCCCCGACATCGGCGTCGCGCGTCCCGAGCCCAACCAGTTCGTCCGCTTCGGCCAGCACCTGCTTTGCCTTCGCCACCGCGCTGCGGCCGAACGAGGTCAGCGCGATGCCGCTGCCGCGCTGGCGCACGAACAGTTTCTGGCCGAGCGTCGCTTCGACATTGTCGATCGCCACCGAGATCGAGGGCTGCGAGACGTTCAGCATCCGCGCGGCCGCGGTGACGCTGCCATGCCGTGCGACGGCGACGAGGTAACGCAGCTGGGTGAGGGTCAGATTCATAGTCTAAAACTATAAGAGAGATGAGAAGTTATTATTTTACGCGATGTGCGGCGGCTGCGATAGTCGGTCATCGAAACAGGGAAGACATGAGATGGCCGCCAGACATATCGATGCCGCAGCGATTGCCGACTACCAGCGCGACGGCGCGGTCTGCATACGCGGCGCTTTCAAGGACTGGGTCGGCACCATCGCCGCCGGCATCGAGCGCAACATGCAAAACCGCAGCGCCACGGCGTCGGACATCGCCAACGGCAAGGGCAGCTTCTTCGACGATTACTGCAATTGGGAGCGCATTCCCGAATTCGTCGACGTGGTGCGCAATTCCCCGGCCGCGGAACTCGCGGCAGCGGCGATGCAGTCGCGCAGCGCCCAGTTCTTCCACGACCATGTGCTGGTCAAGGAACCGGGCACGCAAAAGCCGACGCCTTGGCACCAGGACATCCCGTATTACTTCGTCGATGGCACCCAGACCGTCAGCTTCTGGATTCCGATCGATCCGGTCAAGGAAGCGACGCTGCGGCTGATCGCCGGCTCGCACAAATGGGACAAGATGATCCTGCCGGTGCGCTGGCTCGATGACAGCAATTTCTATGCCGGCGAGGGCGATTATCTGCCCGTGCCGGATCCAGACAAGGACCCGTCGCTGAAGGTGCTCGAATGGGAGATGGAGCCGGGCGACGCCATCCTGTTCGACTTCCGCACCGCGCATGGTGCGCGCGGCAATCCGACCGCGGCGCGTCGCCGGGCGCTGTCGCTGCGCTGGGTCGGCGACGATGCGCGCTATGTCGAGCGCCCCGGCCGTACCTCGCCGCCCTATCCCGGCCATGACATGAAGCCCGGCCAGAAACTGCGCGAGGACTGGTTTCCGGTTGTCTACCAGAGCTGAGTCGCGAGAGCCGCGCTTCTGCTTCGGCTTGCCGGTGCGTGCGACGCTGCCGTGCGCAACCGGCAAGCAGCGGACCAAAAGTCTTGACCCGCGCCGCGCAGCGCAATAGCGCAGTCCCTGTCGTGAAATGACAAGGGACATCGGCATGCGCATTTTGTTGATCGGCTCCGGCGGCCGCGAACATGCCCTGGCCTGGAAGATCGCGGCCTCGCCGCTTTTGACCAGGCTCTATGCCGCGCCCGGCAATCCGGGCATCGCCCACGAGGCCGAACTGGTCAAGCTCGACATCGCTGACCATGCCGCTGTTGCCAGCTTCTGCCAGAACAACGCGATCGATCTCGTCGTCGTCGGGCCGGAAGGGCCGCTGGTCGCCGGCATTGCCGACGATCTGCGTGAGCAGGGCATCCGCGTCTTCGGCCCGTCGAAGCGGGCAGCGCGGCTCGAAGGCTCGAAAGGTTTTACCAAGGACCTTTGCGCCAAATACGGCATCCCGACCGCCGCCTATGGCCGCTTCACCGATCTTGCCTCGGCGAAAGCCTATGTCGAAAAGGTCGGCGCGCCGATCGTCATCAAGGCCGACGGGCTTGCCGCCGGCAAGGGCGTCACCATCGCCATGACGCTGGACGAGGCGCGCGCCGCCCTCGATGCTTGTTTCGACGGCGCATTCGGTGACGCCGGCGCTGAGGTAGTAGTCGAGGAATTCATGACCGGCGAGGAGGCGAGTTTCTTCTGCCTGTGCGACGGCACGACCGCACTTCCCTTTGGCACCGCGCAGGACCACAAGCGCGTCGGCGACGGCGACACCGGCCCCAACACCGGCGGCATGGGCGCCTATTCGCCGGCGCCGGTGATGAGCCCCGAAATGGTCGAGCGCACCATGCGCGAGATCGTCGAGCCGACCATGCGCGGCATGGCCGAGCTTGGCGCGCCGTTCGCCGGCATTCTCTTCGCCGGGCTGATGATCACGGACAAAGGGCCGAAGCTGATCGAATACAACACCCGCTTCGGCGATCCCGAATGCCAGGTGCTGATGATGCGGCTGAAGGACGATCTGCTGGTGCTGCTCAACGCCGCCGTCGACGGCCAGTTGGCGCACAGTTCGATCCGCTGGCGCGACGATGCCGCGCTGACCGTGGTGATGGCGGCACAGGGCTATCCCGGGACGCCGGAAAAAGGCTCGGTCATCCGCGGGCTGGAAGAGGCGGCCGGCGATGGTGTTGAGATTTTCCACGCCGGCACCGCCATCAATGGCGGCGCGCTGGTCGCCAATGGCGGCCGCGTGCTCAACGTCACCGCGTCAGGCAAGACGGTCGGCGAAGCGCAGAGCCGCGCCTACGCCGCGCTCGACCGCATCGACTGGCCGCGAGGCTTCTGCCGCCGCGACATAGGCTGGCAGGCGGTGGCGCGGGAGAAAGCCAGCGCCACCTGAGCCTCAGCGCTCGCGAACGAGTTCCGTCGAAGCGGTGCTGACCGGGTCGGCGGCCTGCGAGAAGGCGGCCTCGAGCAGAGCCTCCGAACGATACGCAGTCCGCTTCCAGGCGACATACTCGGCAATGCCGAAGCGCGCGCGGCGCGGCACCGTCTTGACCACCGGCATGCGGAAGGCGGCGCGGAATGTCTGCCAGCGCGCGCCGAGCACCGCCACCATCTCCTCGACCGTCGGTGGCGTCGCCACATCGGCGTATGTGATGGTGACTTTGCCGGCGAGCCCGGCCGCGCGCGACACCGGCACCGGTATCGAGGCGAGGTAGTCGGGCGGCACGTCGATCAGGCCGCCGAAGGGCCATTGCTGGCGCAGTGCCGCCGCGTCCATCGGCGCGACGTTGACGTCGATGTCGTTGGGCGTGCCGGCGACGCGGTAGGGGCAGCGCAGGCGCCCGCAATTGGCCTGCGCCGAGAACTGCCACAGCGCATAGCCCTGCCAGTTGCCCATCGGAAAATGCACGTCGATGTCGGGCTTGTAGCGCGCATACCAGAGCGGCAGCCGCGACAGCAGACGGTATCGATAGCGGTTGTCGGCGATGTACTGGGCGGTCTTGCCGTTGGTGTAGAGGATCGGGAAACGGCCGAGCCGCCGGTGCAC
The DNA here is from genome assembly GCF_040324395.1 of Mesorhizobium sp. C277A. NCBI lineage: Bacteria > Pseudomonadati > Pseudomonadota > Alphaproteobacteria > Hyphomicrobiales > Phyllobacteriaceae > Mesorhizobium > Mesorhizobium sp. C277A. The sequence continues at coordinate 530,226 of NZ_JAMYVW010000002.1, forward strand.
CTGGCGCACGAATTCCTCGGCATCCTCGAGCGACATCCATTGCGAGGGGTCGTTGCCTTCGAGATCGAGGGCGAGCAGATCGTCAGGGGCTGGCTCGGCGAAATCGATGAAACTGTTGGCCTGCTCGAGCGGATTGCCGGGGCGGGCAAGATGATACGCGCCCCATTTCAGGCCGAGCGCCTTGGCCACCACCTTGCGCGTCTGAAACAGCTCGCGCGTCACCGCAAAGCGTTTCCACAATGTCTTGCAGAGTTTGACCGTAGGCTCGTCGCCGTAGCAGAAATAGGGCGGCGGCAGCCCGTCGGAGGCCTTGTTGATGAAGCCGACAATGCGCTTGTCGGTGGCAAGCTGCGCCCAGTCGATGGAATTGTATTCATAGGCGTCGACCACCAGCGCGCGGTCGCCATCCCGCCAAGGCTCGGAAAAGTCCGAGGCTGTAGCCGCTGACGTCAGCGCCATCATCGCCGCGAGAGCGATCGCTGAGCGGCGAAGAAGATGCGCCGGCGTTTTCAAACAGGGGATCCCCGCTGACCAAACACCGATGGTGGACCGGTATGGTTAAGGAAGTGCTTTCGGGCAGGAGTCCTGTCGCTCTCGCGATTTCGTCATTCTATGGCGAAGCAAGGAGCGAAGCGACGCGGCGCGGACCATAGTATGCATTCCGCGACTTCGAAGCGTTGCCACGGCGCGGAATTCTGCACCGTTGCGCCCCTAGCGCGAGGTCGCGACATGGTACTCGGCGTCCGCTACGCTCCCGCTCCACCTGTGGACGACGAAGTTCGATGAAAATCCGCGTGACAAAGTTTGACGTTTACGTAAAAAGAAGGTCGGAGGCCGCCCAGAGGCGGATGGTTTTGCATCGGCCCGGGTCCTAGGATCGAGCGGTCGGAGCAGCGGAGGAGAAAGCGGCATGTACAAGGCCCCGGTCGACGACATTTCGTTCACGCTCAAGCATGTCGTCGGGCTCAAGCCGGCGCTCGACAGCGGCGCGTTCGGGGACCTCGGCGAAGACCTTGTCGACGCCATCCTGGCCGAGGCCGGCCGCTTCGCCAGCGAGGAGGTGGCGCCGCTCTACAAGATCGGCGACGAACACGGCGCGATGCTGAAGGATGCAGCCGTGACCATGCCGCCCGGTTGGAAGGCGCTTTACCGCAGCTGGATCGACGGTGGCTGGAACGCGCTGTCGGGGCCGGAAGAATTTGGCGGCCAGGGCCTGCCGACCATGTTGGGCATGGCCGCGCTCGAAATGTGGAACTCCGCCGCCATGGCCTTCGGCATCGGCCCGACGCTGACCATGGGCGCCGTCGAGGCGCTGGACAAGCATTCCTCCGAAGCGCTGAAGGCAAAGTATTTGGCAAAGCTCGTCTCCGGCGAGTGGATGGGGACGATGAACCTGACCGAGCCGCAGGCCGGTTCCGATCTCGCAGCCCTGCGCAGCCGCGCCGAGCCTGCCGGCGACGGCACCTACCGCATCTTCGGCCAAAAGATCTTCATCACCTATGGCGAGCATGATTTCACCGACAACATCATCCATCTGGTGTTGGCGCGGCTGCCCGACGCACCGGCCGGCACGCGCGGCATCTCGCTGTTTTTGGTGCCGAAATTCCTGGTCAATGATGACGGCTCGCTCGGCGCCCGCAACGACGTCTTCTGTTCGGGCCTCGAGCACAAGCTCGGCATCCATGCCTCGCCAACCTGCACCATGATCTATGGCGACGGTTTTCAAGACGCGACCCCCGGCGCCATCGGCTGGCTGATCGGCGAGGAAAACAAGGGGCTCGCCTGCATGTTCACCATGATGAACAACGCGAGGCTTTGCGTCGGCATGCAGGGCGTGGCGGTGGCGGAAGCCGCGACACAGAAGGCGATCGCCTATGCCAATGAGCGCCGCCAGGGCAAGGCATCCGACTTTTCAGGCGCCGGGATGGCGCCGATCGTCCATCACCCCGACGTGCAGCGCAATCTCTTGACCATGAAGGCTTTGACCCAGATCGCCCGCGCCATCTCGTATTCCTGCGCCCACGCCATCGACTTCGCGCGTCTGTCGGCAGGCGAGGAGGCCGCGCATTGGCGCGATCGCGCCAATCTGCTGACGCCGCTGGCCAAGGCCTTTTCCACCGATATCGGCGTCGACGTTGCGTCGCTGGGTGTCCAGGTCCACGGCGGCATGGGCTTCATCGAGGAGACGGGCGCGGCCGCGCTCTATCGCGACGCCCGCATTGCGCCGATCTATGAAGGCACCAACGGCATCCAGGCGATCGACCTTGTAGCCCGCAAATTGCCGCTTGGCGGCGGCGAGCATGTGCATGGCTATATCGCCGAACTGGAGGCCATCGCTGACGAGGTGCGGACCTCGAACCTGCAGGGCTTCGGCCGCACCGCCGAAGCGCTTGACCAGGCGTTCGACGATCTCACCGAGGCGACGCGCTTCCTGCAGAAGCTGCTGGCCGACGGCCGTCTGGACGAAGCGCAAGCCGGTGCGACCCCCTATCTCAGGCTGATCTCGCTTGCTGCCGGCGGCGCTTATCTGGCGCGTGGCGGACTTGCCCAGCAGAGCCGCATCGCCCTTTGCCGCTTTTTCGCCGAAAACCTGCTCGGCGAAGTCAGCGCCTTGAAGGAACGCGTCATCGATGGCGCCGAGAGCCTCGCTGACGCCGGCAAGGCGCTGATAACGGCCTGAATACCAGAGCGCTCACCAGGGAAGAATGACCGTGACAGACCATATTCTCGTCGAGCGCCAGGGCGCCATCCAGATCATCCGCATGAACCGTCCCGACAAGAAGAACGCACTGACGCGCGCCATGTATGCGACAATGTCCAAGGCGCTGGCTGATGGCGATGCCGACCCGGCGGTCCGCGTCCATGTCTTCCTCGGTGTTTCAGGCGCCTTCTCTTCCGGCAACGATCTCGCCGATTTCCTGGTCATCGCCACCGGCGGTGAGGGCGGCAACGAGGTCTGGGACTTCCTGATGGCGCTGGCCAAAACGGAGAAGCCGATGGTCTCCGGCGTCGACGGCATTGCGGTCGGCATCGGCACCACGCTCAATTTGCATTGCGACCTGACTTTCGCCACGCCGCGCACGGTGTTCCGCACACCCTTCGTCGACCTCGGCCTGGTGCCGGAGGCGGGCTCCAGCCTGCTGGCGCCGCTCATCCTCGGCAGGCAGGGCGCCTTCGCCCTGCTTGGGCTCGGCGAAGGTTTTTCCGCCGAGCGCGCCAAGGCCGCCGGCCTGATCTATGAGGTGGTCGAGGAGGACCGGCTAGAAGCCGCGGTACTCGCAGCGGCCGGCGAGATCGCCGCCAAGCCGCCGCAGGCGCTGAAGATTGCGCGTGACCTGATGCGCGCCCCGCGCCACGAGCTTGTCGCCCGCATCAAGGTGGAGAGCGAGCATTTCTCCGAGCGGCTGAAGTCCGACGAAGCGCGCGCCGCATTGACGGCCTTCATGACGCGCAAGAAGGCATAGGCTCACGCCAAGCTGTATCCGACCTTGGCGGTGGCGGTAGGCGTCAGGGGAAAACCGCTCAAGGGTTGTCAAAGCGCTTCGGCCTGCACTATTTCTCGCTCGATCCTGGCGGCCAGGTGGAGAGGACATGACCCGAGAATTTGTCATCGATGCGCACAGCATCGAAGCCGGCGCCCGTTGACGGGTTGAACGCCGGGACATGCTTGCCGATTTTGCAAGGCCGCTCGGCCTGACGTTCAGGCTCTGGTGGCGCTTCTGGCCGCAGCTGATCGCCATGGTGCTGTTGGGCATTTTGGGCGGCGACCTGTTCATGCAGATCGCCGCGCGCGCCGCCTTCCTCAACCATATGGCGGGCTTGGCGCTGCTGACGCTCGTCGCCTTGACGCAGCTCATCGTCACCGTCGCCATGTTCCAGACCCTGCTTCCCGGCCTGCCGGCGATCCGCGCGGCGCAACAGGCCGCGCGGGACAAAGCCTCCGATAAGACGTCTCGCGAAGAACCGAGCAGCAGCGCCGCAAGGCTGGCGCGCATGGTCACTGTCGCGCTCCTGCCTTTCTTCGCCTATTACGCCGCCTGGGGCTTTCTTGGCGATTCGGTGCGGCAATATTCGCGCGTCACCCTCGACATGGCGCCGTTCGGCGAAGGCGCGGGTAATGTGCTGGATGTGCTGGATTCGCGCTGGCTCATATTTTCCGTCGTCATCTCCTGGCTGGTCAGGCGTTTTGCCCAGGCGATGCAGAAGCGCGGCGGCGCAAAGTCCTTCTGGCAAATCGTGGTCGTGATCTGCGAGACCAACTGGATCTTCGTCGGTCTGTACGTCATCTCGCGCTGGAAGGACGATATCGTCGGCTGGATCATGAGCCGCAACATCTTTTCCACGCTTCAGGCTGCGGCCGACGGCGTCGCCAATCCGGTTTCCGCCGCCTTTGCCGACCCGATGGTGCCAGTCGAAGTCACCTCGATCGATACGACAACAAAACTCATCGCGCTGTTCTTCTTCATGCTGCTGCCGGTGATCTGGCTGGTCATGACGGCGTTGATCTATGGCTATGATGTACGCGACGACAAGGAACTGCTGCGCGTGCACGACCGGGTCGAGCGCCTCGGCGCCCGCTATCGAAGCATCCCGAAGTTCATGCGCGACTTCGTCGAACACTTCATCTCCGGCTATCGCTCGCGCTATCTGCCGATCGCCAATGGCGTGCGCATCACGCTGAGCTCGGGTGTCGTGCTCATGCTCACGCTGATCGTCGGCTATCGTCTCATCGACTGGCTGGCGGCATGGGCGTGGCTGGGGGCAACCCGCATCATCGGTCCGCACGACCTCGACACCTGGCAGGTTTTTTCGCAGAGCGTGTCGCTGCTGTTCGGCAGCGCTTTCCAGGACTCATCGACCGGTGTTCTGGTCGAGCCGTTGCGCATCTGCTTCCTCGCGGCGATCCTCGAAACGGCATTTGCGCTGCCCAAGCGCCGGGCCAGCGAGGCTGCGCAGCCGGCTGGTCCGGCCAGTCCGGAAGGCGAGGCGCAGAATGCTTGAAACCGCCCGATCGCGGCTGAAAGCGTGGATTGCCGCCGGCATCGGCACGGCCGCGGCGATTGCCGTTGCCGGCGTGCTTGGCGCCTTCGGGGCAAGGCACGCGCAAGTGCCGGTTCTGGCTCCAGCCGGCCCGATCGAAACCGGACAATGGCTTCTGCAGCCGGTGAAGGCCTATGTCAGCGCCCAGAAATATGTCTATGGCATGTTGCGCAAGCCTGGGACCAAAGCGCTGGTCTTCGAGGTCGACATGACCAACCGCACGGCCCAGTCGACGAGGGATTATTTCGAACTCCTCCAGGCAAGCCAGCCGGCTGTCGACCCGGCGACAAAACCGTACATCGTGCTGACGCGCGACGAGACGCTGTCGCCGGAACTGCACCCGGATATGCCGGAGCGCATGGCCTATATCTGGGAGCTGCCGGAAGGTGCTGCCGCTCCAGCCAGCCTCGACCTGACAGTCATCCGCAAAACCTACAAACAGCGCGACAACCTCTACGGCCTGCCCGGCTGGTTCAATCCGAGCCCGGTCGGCACGCTGACCATTCCTGTCGCGCCCGATGCTGGAGGCCAGCCATGATGCGCAGACTGGCCAATCTCGTCCTGCTGCTCGCCGCCGTAGCGCTCTGCTACGGCTTGCAGGTTTCGAAACCGCACTATGCCGACCTGATTGGCCCGATCCCGGTACGGGGCAATGTGGGAGAGACAATCGTCGGCCGCAGCTTCGAGGTGCGCGCGGAAAAGCTGGAGTTTGCGCGCAAGCTCAAGGCCGACCGGTTCGGCGAGACCAAGGTGCTGACCACTGGCGGCGTGTGGGCGGTGGTGACCGTCGAGTTCGCGGCCAAGGCTGCGTCCACGATCGTCGCGGTCGCCTCATGGCGCGGACCAACGGGCTTGACCTACGACCACACCGAGCGGCTGTCGTTCATCAACAAAGGCATTCTCCCGGTAGCTGTCGACCCCGGCCTGCCGCGGAAGGCGAGGCTGGTCTTCGAGGTGAGGCCAGAGGAGGCCGGCAACGCGACGGTGCTGATTTCAAGCAAGCTGATGGCGGCGCTCGATTCGCAGGCCGAGATTTCGATCGGACCGGTCGCAGCCGGTTCCGACGGCCTGCCTGCCGGCACCGTCGGCACGCTCGATCTGGCGCAGCCGATCGATGGGCAACCGAAATGACGGCGCTGATTGAGGATAGAGGGCTGACGGAGAAAAAATGGCGCCGCCGCAGCCTTTGGGCGCTGCTTGTGCTCGTTCCCCTGACCCTGGCGGTGCAGGCCTATGACAGCGTCAAGGCGCTGCTCGGCGACAACGATCTGTTCGAGCGCCGCGTGGCCTGGGGCCAGAGCGCGCATTTCGGCGGCAGCGAGTGGAAGCTGACCGATCTGCGCGGCGCCTTCGGAATGAAGAACCTGCCGCCCGATTCCGTACCGGTGCTCGCGGATTTCGCGGTGACCATCGGCGATCCCGACCTGCAGAACCTCTGGCTTGGCTGCAAGGTGATGCTGATCGATGCCGAGGGAAGGCGCTGGTCGCCGACATCGGCGGTAAGGCTGAACGCGCCGGACAATGTTCAGACCTGCATTTCCGCGATGTTTTCGGGCGCCAAGGCCGGGGACACGATCAAGCTGCGCGAGACATTCCTGGTGCCGAAGGACGTCACCAGGACTATACGACCAGCGGTCGGCGCTGCCAGCGAACGGCCGCATTTCCTGCTGTTCCAGATGGAGAAGGACTGATCTCCGGCGGCCCCGGCGATCCTCAGGGATAAAGCCGTGTCTTGTCCCAGCCGCCTTCGGCGTTGCGCGAAAAGACCAGCCGATCGTGCAGCCGGAATGGCCGGTCATGCCAGAACTCGATCGCCTGCGGCACGATGCGGAAGCCCGACCAGTGCTTGGGCCGCGGGATTTCGCCGATAGGGTAGCGCGCCGTGTATTCGGCCACCGCCTTCTCCAGGGCAAAGCGGCTTTCCAGCGGCCGCGACTGTTTCGAGGCCCAGGCGCCGATGCGGCTGCCGCGCGGCCGCGTCGCGTAATAGGCATCCGCCTCGGCGTCGCTGACGATCTCCACCGGACCGCGTATGCGCACCTGGCGGCGCAGCGATTTCCAGTGGAAGCACATCGCCGCCTTCATGCTGCCAAGAATCTCGCGGCCCTTGGCGCTCTCGAAATTCGTGTAGAAGACAAAGCCGCTTTCATCGAAACCCTTGAGCAGCACCATCCGCACATCCGGCATGCCGTCGGCATCGACGGTTGCAAGTGCTACGCCGTTGGCGTCGTTGATTTCGCTTTTCTTGGCGTCCTCCAGCCACTCGGCAAAGAGCCGGAACGGCTCGGCGGCTTCGGTAAAGTCACTACTTGTTAACTCAGTGTCACTCATAGTTTTTCTCAAATTGTCTCGAGCTTCAGGAGGTTGCCGATTGTCGCGTATCGCGCAAGCTTTTGACAGCGGGCAATGGAGCGTTATCGCTTCGGCCAGTTCGAAAGCCGTGATCGTGATTATCGCCCTGCCGCTTGCCGCCTGCGGCGTCGGCGGCTTCAGCCTGGAAAAGGCCGAGGTCGATCGTTCCATCGTCACCTCAAGCGCGCCGGCCAGGGTGACATCGACGGACGCCGACAGCGCTTCCGACCAGACCACGATCGGCAATGCGGTGTCTTCGGCCGACATCGAGGAGCTTCGCGGCCAGGCCGTGCCCTGGGCGAATGCCGACACCGGCTCGCGGGGCTCCATCACTGAACTCGCCGAAGTGCAGGACAACGGCCAGGCCTGCCGCAGCTTTACCGCCTCGCGCGAAAGCTTCGACGGCGTCGCTTTGTTCAAGGGGCAATTGTGCATCGCCGCGGCCGGCGGCTGGCACATGCAGGACTTCAAACCGCTCTGATTTTCGAGGTTTGCGGGCATCGCAATTTCAACCCTCGATTAGCCTGCGCGCCACTGGAATTTCTTCCTATGGGAGCGCATATAAGGGCCAACGTGGATTTAACTCATTTTCCAGGGCAGGACGCATGCGCGACCCCTATGAGGTGCTGGGCATTGCCAAGAACGCATCGGCCAAGGACATAAAATCGGCTTACCGCAAGCTCGCCAAGAAGTATCATCCGGACCAGAATCCGAATGATCCCAAGGCCAAGGACCGTTTTGCCGCCGCCAATCAGGCCTATGAGGTCGTCGGCGACGAGAAGAACCGTGCGGCCTTCGACCGCGGCGAGATCGACGCCGACGGCAAGCCGAAATTCCAGGGCTTCGAGGGCGCAGCCGGCGGCGGCGATCCGTTCGGTGGCTTCCGCCGCCAGCAGGGCGCCGGCGGCTCGCGCTTCGAATTCCGATCGGGGCGTCCGGGCGGCGATCCGTTCGACGGCAACAGCGACATTTTCAGCCAGATCTTCGGCGACGCCTTTTCCGGCGCGCGCGGCGCCGGAACAGGCGACCGCCGCCAGCAGGCGACCGCCGCCGATCTGAACGTCACGCTCGACGTCACCATCGAGGAGATAGCGACCGCCGAAAAGGTGACGGCGATGTTCCCCGACGGCCGCAAGATCGCGGTCAAGCTGCCGGTCTATGTCGAGGATGGCCAGACCATCCGGCTGAAGGGCCAGGGCGAGCAGGGGCCGGGACAGCCGGGCGATGCGCTGGTCAAGATCCGTATCCGCAGGCACCCGCGCTACCGCATCGAGGGCCGTGACTTGCATGCCGATCTGGAGGTAGCGTTGGCCGACGCGGTGCTGGGCGCCAAGGTGCCGGTCGACACGCCGACCGGCAGGCTGGCGGTCAACATTCCGGCCTGGTCGAGTTCCGATAAGGTGCTGCGCCTGAAGGGCAGGGGCTTGCCGGAAAAGGCCGGCGGCCATGGCGATCTCTACGCCCATGTCCGCATCATGCTGCCGGAAGGCGGCGACAGCGAACTCGAAGCGCTGATGCGCAGCCGCAAAGGCTGACGCGGCTCGACTTCGCTGGCTAACTGCCGGGCGCCACTTCCTCCATCCGCCGGATGGTTTCGCCGAAGCGGCGCAGCGCCTGCCGTACCGGGACATGCGGGCTCTCGATCTCCAGCAGGATCATCGTCTCGCTGCCGAGGAAGGCGGCGCTGACCAGGCTGGTCACTTCGGCGGCGGAGAATGGCCCGAGGCCGCCGAACCGCCGCTCCGCCTCTTGCGCCAGTCCGTCCAGCAGTTCGAACCAGCCGCGCAGGTCGCGGCGCACCGCCTTGGCGATTTCGGGGCTCGACAGGCTTGCCGCGATCATCTCGTGCAGGATCCGGACATAGCCGGACGCCAGATCATCGTCGAGGAAATCGCAAGCGCGCTCCCAGCGTTGCCACAGCGGCATAGGTGCCGCAAAAGTCTCCGCCTGGCGCTTCAGCAGGCCCTCGTTCAGATGGTCGAGCAGCGCCAGGAACAGCCGTTCCTTGGAGCCGAAATGGTAATGGATCTGGCTGAGCGGAACGCCGGCGATCTCGGCAACGCGGCGCGTCGACAGATCGGCATAACCGCCTCGATGGAGGCATAACTCGGCAGCCGAAATCAGTTCGGCGCGCGTGTCGCGCTTTTGCTTGTTCTGCGGCGGGGTAACGGCTTGGGCAGCGTCCGTCATGCGGCGTGGCTGCCGCTGGTAGCGGTGCAATCTGGGCGGATCATAGCTTCTCCTGTCCGGGGCTGGACGTCCCTCCACTCTATCTCGGTCGAGCGACCGATCAAGTTGACTCGCTAGAAAATTTATGGTTTTTGACGCTGAATTCGGTCGACCGACCGAATCCTGATGCTTGCATGGAGGGGCAGTCATGGCGGGCGTAATCACCCTTATCTACGGCGTTGCCGCATACCTGATTTTTCTCGGTTCGTTTCTCTATGCGGTCGGTTTCGTCGGCAACATGGTCGTGCCGAAATCGATCGATTCCGGAGTCGCTGGAAGTCCGGTCGAAGCCGTCATCGTCAATGCACTGCTGCTCGGCCTTTTCGCCGCCCAGCACAGCATCATGGCGCGACCGGTTTTCAAGCGCTGGTGGACACGGATTGTCCCGCACGCGGCCGAACGCAGCACCTATGTGCTTTTGGCCAGCCTCATCCTGCTGCTGCTCTACTGGCAATGGCGGCCGATTCCCGGTCTCGTCTGGACGGTCGAGAACCCGGTCTGGGTCGCCGTCATCCATGGCGTGTTCTGGCTCGGCTGGGCGGTATTGTTGACCAGCACCTTTCTGATCAACCATTTCGAACTGTTCGGCCTGCGCCAGGTTCTCGCCGCTTTGCGCAAGAGCGAACCGGCGCCGCCCGTGTTCAGGACGCCACTGTTCTACAAATGGGTCCGGCACCCGCTCTATGTCGGCTTCCTCCTGGCCTTCTGGGCGACGCCGTCCATGACATGGGGCCATCTCCTGTTCGCGGCGGGCAGCACCGGCTACATCTTGCTCGGCATCTTCCTCGAGGAACGCGATCTCGTCGCGATGTTCGGCGATCAGTACCGAAGCTACCGCAAGCAGGTGGGAATGCTCATTCCCTGGCGCAAAATGGCTGGATAGGGCCGATGCGTTGCCGGCCAGCCGATTCGGCTGGTCGGGCGGGCCTGGGCCATCAAGGCGCGCTGGCCGCAGTGAGGCGTTCAAATCTCACAACAACGTTATTATCCCCCATTCGTTGTCACGCCGAGTGTCTGAATTGAACGCGCGCCCCGTCTGCGCTTGATGCGCCTTTCTGCCTGTGCGATAGGCACTCCAAAGCAGAAAATCTTTCGGAGAGCGCTGACATGGCGGGTGGACAGGGCCTTATGGCCGGCAAGCGCGGCCTTATACTGGGCGTCGCCAACAACAGATCGATTGCCTACGGCATCGCCAAGGCCTGCGTCGACCATGGCGCCGAGATCGCGCTGACCTATCAGGGCGAGGCGTTCAAGAAGCGCGTCGAGCCGCTGGCTGCGGAATTGGGCGCCTTTGTCGCCGGTCATTGCGATGTCACTGATCCGGCGAGCCTCGACGAGGTGTTTGCCAATGTCGCCAAGCATTGGGGCGGCAAGCTCGACTTCCTCGTCCATGCCATCGCCTTTTCCGACAAGGACGAGCTGACCGGACGCTATGTCGAGACGACGCGCGACAATTTCCTGCGCACCATGGACATTTCGGTCTATTCCTTCACCACCATCGCCAAGCGCGCCGAAGCGTTGATGACCGATGGCGGCTCGCTGCTGACGCTGACCTATTACGGCGCCGAAAAGGTCATGCCGCATTACAACGTCATGGGTGTCGCCAAGGCCGCGCTCGAAGCCAGCGTGCGCTATCTCGCCGTCGACCTCGGCGGCAAGAAGATCCGCGTCAACGCTATCTCGGCCGGGCCGATCAAGACCTTGGCTGCTTCGGGCATCGGCGACTTCCGCTACATCCTCAAGTGGAACGAATACAATTCGCCGCTGAAGCAGACCGTCACCCAGGAAGAAGTCGGCGATTCCGCCGTCTATTTCCTGTCGGACCTGTCGCGTGGCGTCACCGGCGAGGTGCACCATGTCGATTCCGGCTATCACGTCGTCGGCATGAAGGCGGTCGACGCGCCGGATATTTCGACCGTCAAGGAATAGTTCTGCCGCGGTTTCCGCCCGCCTGTCCTGATTTCCGGAAGACCTGATGGTTCCGCTCGTCTACATCGTGCGCCATGGCCAGACGCAGTGGAATGCCGAGTCGCGGCTGCAGGGCCAGGCCGACACCGATCTCAACGCGCTCGGCCGCGAGCAGGCGACCCGCAATGGACGGCGGCTGGCCGAACTGATCCAGAATCCTGAGGATTTCGACTTTGTCGCCAGCCCGATGAAGCGGACGCGCGAGACGATGCAGCGGCTGCGCTTGGCGATGCAGCTCGATCCCGATGCCTACCGCACCGACCCGCGTCTGGTCGAGGTGCACTTTGGCGACTGGCAGGGCTTTACCTATGCCGAACTCGACGCGCGAATGCCGGGCTCGGCGAAGGCGCGACGACGCAACAAATGGAATTTCCAGCCGCCGGGCGAGGGCGCCGAAAGCTACCAGATGCTGCTCGAACGGGTGAAGCCGTGGTTCGAGGCGCTCGACCGCCAGACGGTCTGCGTCACGCATGGTGGCGTCGTGCGGACTCTGTTTCGGATGGTCGAAGGTGTTTCCGAACATGAAGCGGCAAACCTGGAAGTGCGGCAGGACCGGGTGCTCAGGCTGCAGGACGGGCGTCTGGATTGGCTTTAGGTTCGAGCAGATAAAAACAGGACGACCGTCCTGTTTATCCGGGCAGGGCTCCGCCGAGCGGCAAGACCCTGTTCGGCGTCGGTGTTACTCGGTGTCGGGCAGTTCCATGTCGGTGACGACGTTCTCGCCATTCGTCACGTCATAGGCAATGACGATATCCATGCCCGGCTTTAGCGAATCGAGATCGGTCTCGGCGTTGAGCTTGAAGGACTTGCCGTCCTCCAGCGTCAGCGTCAGCGCGTCCTTGTCGACCTTCTTGATCAGGCCTTCGGTCTGGCCGGCATAGGCGGCGGTGGAAATCAGCAACATGGCGGCAGCAGCGCCAATCAGGGTACGCATCGTCGTCCTCTTTGTCATTGCGCCTGCACGGATGGCGGCGAGCTTTCAACGGGCGGATGGAAGAGAGCAGAAACCAACCGAATGTGTCAAAACTAAAACCGCCGGATCACAGTTTGACCGCTGTGGAAAACGCCAATAGAACGCACCCTTGATCCGGCTCCGCTGCCGGGCAGGGCTAAAATTCATGTCTCACAACACGTTCGGCCATCTCTTCCGCGTCACCACCTGGGGCGAAAGCCATGGCCCGTCGCTCGGCTGTGTCGTCGACGGCTGCCCGCCCGGCATCCGCTTCACACGGGCCGAAATCCAGGCCGAACTCGACAAGCGCCGTCCCGGCCAGTCGCGTTTTGTGACCCAGCGCCGCGAGCCGGACGAGGTGAACGTGCTATCCGGCTTCATCCTCGACGAGGACGGCGAGACGATGATCACCACCGGCACGCCCGTCTCGATGCTGATCGAGAATGTCGACCAGCGCTCCAAGGACTATGGCGAGATCGCCCGCCAGTACCGGCCCGGCCACGCCGACTACACCTATGACGTCAAATACGGCCTGCGCGACCATCGCGGCGGCGGCCGCTCCTCGGCCCGCGAGACGGCCGCGCGCGTGGCCGCCGGCGCGCTCGCCCGTAAGGTGGTGCCCGGCATGGTGGTGCGCGGCGCGCTGGTGTCTATGGGCGAGAAATCGATCGACCGCGCCAACTGGAACTGGAATTTCATCGGTGACGCCGAAAACCCGTTCTTCACCCCCGATCCGGCCTCCGTTCCGGTCTTCACCAGCTATCTCGACGGCATCCGCAAATCCGGCTCCTCGGTCGGCGCGGTTATCGAGATCGTCGCCGACGGCGTGCCGGCCGGCCTTGGCGCGCCGATATACGCCAAGCTCGACCAGGACATCGCGTCCGGCCTGATGTCGATCAACGCCGTCAAGGGCGTCGAGATCGGCAACGGTTTCGAAGCCGCCCGCATCACCGGCGAACAGAATGCCGACGAGATGCGCATCGGCAATGACGGCAAGCCGGTCTTCTTGTCCAACAATGCCGGCGGCATTCTGGGCGGCATCTCGACCGGCCAGGCGATCGTCGCCCGCTTCGCCGTCAAGCCGACCTCGTCGATCCTGACGCCGCGCAAATCCATCGACAAGGACGGCAACGACGTCGACGTCATGACCAAGGGCCGCCACGACCCCTGCGTCGGCATCCGCGCCGTGCCGATCGGCGAAGCCATGGTTGCCTGCGCCATCGCCGACCATTATCTGCGGCACCGGGGACAGACAGGCCGGGGATTAGGCAGTAGGGATTAGGCAATAAGCCAGCCCGTACTTCCTTCCCTAACTCCTACTGCCCAACCCCTATTCCCTGCGAGCGAAGCGAGCCAATGCCATACGATCAGAAGAAAATCGTCGAAGCCATCCGCGCCTTCGAGCGCGGCGAGATCGTCGTCGTCATGGACGATGACGGGCGTGAGAACGAGGGCGACCTGATCGTTGCCGCCGTGCATTGCAGCCCGGAGAAAATGGCCTTCATCATCCGTCACACCTCCGGCATCGTCTGCACGCCGATGCCGCGCGAGGAGGCCAAGCGGCTCAATCTGCAGCCGATGGTCGCCGACAATGATTCCGCCCACACCACGGCCTTTACCGTCAGCGTCGATTTCAAGCATGGCACCACCACCGGCATTTCGGCCGAGGACCGCACGCTGACCGTGCGCAACCTGGCCAACGGCAATGTCGGCGGTTCGGATTTCGTTCGCCCCGGCCACATCTTCCCGCTGATCGCTAGGGAAGGCGGCGTGCTGATGCGTTCGGGCCATACCGAAGCCGCGGTCGATCTCTGCAAGCTTGCCGGCCTGCCGCCGGTTGGCGTGATCTCGGAGTTGGTCAATGACGACGGCACCGTCAAGCGCGGCCCGCAGGTGGCGAGCTTTGCCGAGGAACACGGCCTCAAGCAGGTCTCGGTCGCCGACCTCATCGCCTACCGGCAGCGCAAGGAAACGCTGGTCGAACGCGTCGCCTGCTCCGAAATCGACACACTCGGCGGCAAGGCACAGGTCTTCACCTACACGCTGCCCTGGGATTCCATGCACCATGTCGCGGTCGTTTTCGGCGACATCCGTGACGGCGAGGACGTGCCGGTGCGGCTGCATTCGGAGGATGTGGTGACCGACGTGTTCGGCACCAGCCACCGGCTCGACGCCATTATGAAGGCGATGGGCGAACGCAAGCGCGGCGTCATCGTTTACCTCCGAGAGGGTTCGGTCGGCGTCGCCCATCAGGAGCGCAACCGGCCGATGAGTGCCGACCGTGAGGACCACGAAGAGGCCCGCCGCCGTGAGAACGAGTGGCGAGAAATCGGCCTCGGCGCGCAGATTCTCAAGGATCTCGGCATCTCCTCGATCAATTTGATCGCCTCGCGCGAACGCCACTATGTCGGGCTTGAGGGCTTTGGCATTCATATCGCCAAGACCGAGATTTTCTAGGGGACAGGGGGCGGTCGGATGAGCTTCGAGGCCTATCTCAATTGCTTTGAAGATGGCGAAGAGAGCTACTTCCCCACATCGATCGTCGAGGATGCCTTCGCGCCGTTCGTCACCAGGCGTGAACCTGAATTCACCTGCTGGGTCGTCGCCTATGACGATGCGTCGTCGGCCGACCTCTATCTCAATTTCGACCCCGGCGATGCCTCGCGATGTTCAGGCTTCACCGTCGCGCGGCCGCCCGACGATCCGCGCCTCTACGAAGCGCTGTGGAAAATCCTGCGTGTCACCAGCTCGGTCGTGTATTGCGCCGGAGAATGTCCGCCGATGGTCGGGCGCGCTGAAACCATACCCCATCTGAACCCGGATATGGTTGAGACACTGGGAAGTCCTGTTGTCGTTCTCGATGGAAACGAGATCCGCAAGAGGCTTGAACAGTCGTAGGGAGCCGCGCTCCTTTGGAGAAGCTGCGTCCGATCCGCGTTCCCGACCGGACGCTTGTGCGTTTATTCCGCGGGAACGGCGGCTGCACCGCAGCCGTCCAGCTCGCAGGCGCGGGTGGCCAGGCTGCGCTGGCCCAGCAACACCGTCACCAATGCGATGACGCCGGCCGCCACCGAGACCCAGAACCCGTTGCGGGCGCCGAATTCATCCACCACCGCACCGGCGGCAAACAAACCGAGCGCCATGCCGATGCCGATGCCTGTCATCACCCAGGTGATGCCTTCGGTCAGCATCGCTTCCGGCACGTGGCGTTCGATCAGGCCGAAGGCGGTGATGAAGGTTGGCGAGATCGCCACGCCGCTGATGAAAACGGTCAGCGCCAGCAGCGGCACCGTGTCGGCGGTGAGCGGCAGCAGCGTGCCGAGCGCAACGAGGGCGACCGCGAGGGCCAACTGGCGCTGCAGCGGCGCTTTCAGGTTGAGCGCGCCGACGATAAGGCCGAGCACGAACGATCCCAGCGCATAGACGCCGATGACGAGGCTGGCGGCGCCCGGCTGGCCGAGTTCCTTGGTGATCGCCACCGTGCTCACTTCCGTGGTCGCGAAGGTGGCGCCGACGAAGATCAGGGCGAAGGTGATGATCTGCACCGACCTGAGCCGGATTGCCGAGCCGCTCGAGACATGATTCACCGGCCGCACTTGTGGTTCGGTCGAACGCTGCAGGATGAAGGCTGCCGAGCCAAGGGCGAGGAATAGCGTGCTGACCAGGACACCGGCTTCCGGGAACAGAGCGGCACTCAAGCCCACCGACAGCGATGCGCCTGCAATGTAGACGAGTTCGTCCGCCGCCGATTCGAAGGCGAATGCGGTGTTCATCTGCGGCCGGCCGCGAAAAATCTCGGTCCAGCGCGCGCGCACCATCGCCGGCATGCTGGGCATGGCGGCGGCCGCCAGTGCCGACACAAACAGCGTCCACACCGGCCAGTCCTGATTGGCTGCGGCAATCAGCACCGCGAAGGCGAGCACGGTGAGGATGGTGGTCGGAATCACGATCCGCGTCTGGCCGAGGCGATCGACCAGCCGTGATATCTGCGGCGCCACGAAAGCGTTGCTCAGCGCGAACGTCGCCGAGACAGCTCCCGCCAGCCAGTATTCGCCACGCGTCTGCGAGAGCATGGCCACGATGCCGATCGGCGCCATGGCGATCGGCAGCCGCGCGAGGAAGCCCGCGGCGGCAAACCCCTTGGCTCCAGGGGCACCAAAGATTTCCGAGTATGGGTTTTGCATGGCTGGTTCCTCGACAAAGGCCAATTCGACAATTACATACGGTCCGTATGAATATAGGTAGTCGATACGCCGCGTATGTCAATTGGCATACGAAGCGTATGTGAATAAGGCCAGAACCATGCACAGACCCCGCAAGGAGATGATTGCCGAAACGCGCGCCAAGCTGATCACGGCGGCCCGCCACGCTTTCGGCACAATCGGCTATGCCGAGGCGTCGATGGACGACTTCACCGCCTCGGCCGGGCTGACCCGCGGCGCGCTCTACCATCATTTCGGCGACAAGAAGGGCCTGCTGCAGGCTGTCATCGCCGAAATCGATGGCGAGATGGCCGTCCGCATCCATGAGATTGCGTCGCGGGCGCCAAGCCGCTGGCAGCGTTTCGTCGACGAATGCACGACCTATATCGAGATGGCGCTGGAGCCGGAAATCCAGCGCATCATGTTTCGCGACGGTCCGGCTGTGCTCGGCGATCCGGCGCAATGGCCGAATGCCAATGCCTGCGTCGGTTCAATGACCGATCATCTGACGGCTCTGCAGCAGGAGGGGGTGGTCGTCCCCGGCGTCGACCCCGAAACCGCCGCCCGGCTGATCAACGGCGCCAGCAGCCAGGCGGCACAGCGCATCGCCAATTCGAACGACCCCGAAGCCACGTCGAAGACCGTGGTGGCGGCCTTCCAGCAGTTGCTTGAAGGCTTGCTTAAAAAGCAGGACTCGCAGCCGGTCTGAAATCTCGCCAGCCGATCCCCGGCATTGCCGAGATTGACAATTCCCGGCCCGGGTTCATCCTCGCCGTCCATCTCTGAGGGGAGATTCGGGCGCATGTGGGATTTCGAAATCGGCAGGTCGGTGTCCATCATGATCAGGACATGGCCATTCATCGTCTTTCGCATGATCGTCTATTTCGGCATTACGCTCGCCTACATCGTGGCGACCGGCAGCGGCGCCTCGGTCGGCTATGGCGTCGGCCACATCTCCACCGATCCCGACGGGCCGCTGTCTTTTGCGCTCTGGGGCGGCATCGTCGGCATCGGCGTCGTTTCGATCGCGCTGTACTGGATCCGCGAATACATCCTCTATGTCGTCAAGGCCGGCCATATCGCCGTCATGGTCCATTTGATCGATGGCCGGGACGTTCCCAATGGGCAGGACCAGATCGCCTACGCCAAGGACGTGGTGAAGGAGCGTTTCGCCGAGGCCAACATCCTTTTCGTGGTCGACCAGCTGGTCAAGGGCGCCATCCGCGCCATCACCGGCCTGATCGGCGGCATCGCCGCCTTCCTGCCCATTCCGGGTCTCGGCGGCCTGATCGCTTTCATCAATACGGTCATCCGCCTGTCGCTGACCTATGTCGACGAGATCATCCTCGGCTACAACATCCGCATCAATTCATCATCGCCCTTCGAGACAGCCCGGCAAGGCGTCGTGCTCTACGCCCAGAACGGCAAGACCATGGTCAAGAACGCCATCTGGCTGGCGGTCATCATGTGGGGTGTGTCCTTCGTCATCTTCCTTTTGATGCTGGCGCCGGCCGCCGCCATCATGTGGTTCATTCCGGGGCAGCTCGGCGGCTGGGCCTTCGTGCTCGCCATCCTCCTTGCCTGGGCCTTCAAGGCGGCCTTCATCGAACCCTTCGCCATAGCCTGCCTGATGCAGGTCTATTTCAAGACCATCGAAGGCCAGGTGCCGAACGCCGAATGGGACCAGCGGCTGGCCGAGGGGTCGTCCAAGTTCAGGGAACTCAGGGATAAGGCGCTGGCCTCCTTCGGCGGCTCGCGCTGGACGCAGCCGGCGCCCGGGGTGTAATCCCTGTTGAACGTCGGGGCGGTGCGGCGTCAAACCATGGTCAAAGCGGCCGGGCGCGCCTATATCGGGTCATGGTCACCAGGCTCTACACCCATCCGATCTTCCTCGAACATCTGACGCCCCCCGGTCATCCGGAGCGGCCGGACCGCTTGCGCGCTATCGAGCGCGTGCTCGACGACGAGGCCTTCACCGCACTCGATCGGGTAACGGCGCCGCAAGGCGACGAGGCCACAATCCTCTACGCCCACCCCGAGGATTTCGTCGCCCGCGTCCGCGCCGCGATCCCTGAAAGCGGCATTGCCTCGATCGACGCCGACACGAGCGCCAGCCCGAAAAGCTGGCAGGCGGTGGTCACTGCCATCGGTGCGGCCAACGCTGCCGTCGACGATGTTTTCGAGGGCAGCGTTGCCAATGCCTTCGTCGCCGCGCGTCCGCCCGGCCATCATGCCGAAAAGACCACGGCCATGGGCTTTTGCCTGTTCAACACCGCGGCGATCGCGGCCCGCTACGCGCAGAAGAAACACGGCGCCGAGCGTGTCGCCATCGTCGACTGGGACGTGCATCACGGCAATGGCACGCAGGACATTTTCTGGGACGATCCCTCGGTGCTCTATTGTTCGACGCACCAGATGCCGCTCTATCCCGGCACCGGGGCTAAAAACGAAACCGGCGCCGGCAACATCGTCAACGCGCCGCTGGCGCCGCAGACCGGCTCGGACATGTTTCGCGATGCCTTGCTGTCGCGCGTCCTGCCGGCACTCGACAATTTCGCGCCCGATCTGATCATCATTTCCGCAGGCTTCGACGCTCACCATCGCGATCCGTTGGCCGAGATCAACCTCAGCGAGGACGATTTCGACTGGGCGACCGGCCAGTTGCTGGAACGCGCCGGGCGCCACAGCGGCAACCGGCTCGTCAGCCTGCTCGAGGGCGGCTACGATCTGCAGGGATTGGCATTTTCGGTCGCTGCCCATGTCGGGCGGCTGATGAAGGGATAAAGTATGGCTGGCGAAGCAAACGAAGACGTCAAGGCGATGAGCTTCGAGCAGGCACTCGACGCGCTGGAAAAGATTGTCGATGATCTCGAACGCGGCGACGTGCCGCTCGACCAGTCGATCAAGATCTATGAGCGCGGCGAAGCGCTGAAGGCCCATTGCGACCGGCTGCTGAAGGCCGCCGAAGACAAGGTCGAGAAGATCAGGCTGTCGCGTGATGGCAAACCGGTGGGAACGGAGCCGCTCGACGCGGAGTAGTGGAATGGGGCGGGCATAAAGCAGATAGGAGTTCAAGCATGTGCAGAAACATCAAGACCCTGTTCAATTTCGAGCCGCCGGCGACCCATGACGAGATCCGCGACGCCGCGCTTCAATTCGTGCGCAAACTGAGCGGAACGACGCGGCCCTCGCAGCGCAACCAGGCGGCCTTCGACCGTGCCGTCGAGGCGATCGCCGAATCGGCGCATGAATTGCTGCATTCGCTGGAAACCACGCATCATCCGCGCAATCGCGAAGAGGTGGCGGCCAAGGCAAAAGCCAAATCGGCGCTCCGCTTCGCCTGAGGACATCCAGATGAGTTTCTTCCCCGGCAAGGACCCTGAGCCTGGCGATGCCTTCGCCAGCGACCAGATCGAGCTCATGGTCATTCCAAACGCCAAGGATATTGGCGGCTTCCAGGTTCGCCGCGCTCTGCCGACGGCAAAGCGGCGGCTGGTCGGTCCCTTCATCTTCTTCGACCGCATGGGGCCGGCGATCTTGCGCGCCGGCCAGGCGATGGATGTGCGCCCGCACCCGCATATCGGGCTTTCCACCGTCACCTATCTGTTCGACGGCAATATCAGGCACCGCGATTCGCTCGGCACCGAGATGGTCATCCAGCCCGGCGACGTGAATTTGATGACCGCCGGCCGCGGCATTGTCCATTCCGAGCGCACGCCCGAAGAACTGCGCGGCGCGCCGATGTCGGTCTCCGGCCTGCAGACATGGCTGGCTTTGCCCGACGGCAAGGAGGAAGTGGCGCCGGTTTTCGAGAACACGGCCGCGCTCCTTCTGCCCGAGATCGACGCCGAAGGTGTTTCCGGCCGCGTGGTGATCGGCGATTTCCAGGGACTGCGCTCGCCGGTAAGAGCCGACACCGAGACGCTCTACGCCGATCTGAGGCTGGCGCCCGGCGCCAGCGTCAAAATTCCCGCCGACGCCGAGGAACGCGCCATCTACACGCTGGACGGCGATGTCTCAATCTCGGGCGACCGTTTTCCGGCCGAACGGCTGCTGGTGTTCCGGCCTGGCGACGAGATCGTCGTGTCGTCCGAGCGCGGCGCCCATTTCATGCTCTTCGGCGGCGCTTCGCTCGGCTCCCCGCGCCACATCTGGTGGAACTTCGTCTCGTCGTCGAAGGAACGCATCGAACAGGCCAAGCAGGAATGGAAGACGGGCCGCTTCGATATCGTTCCCGGAGACGAGGAAGAGTTCATTCCGTTACCGGACAATTAACGTCAGCATCACCCGCGTCACTGACACGCATTTACATTCCGGCGACGCAGGCATATTTCGCCATGATCGACGCGCATCATAGCTGAGCAGGCCCTTTACCAGTGAACGCAACGCTGCATACGCCGCTTCTCGACAAGGTCCGCATTCCAGCCGACCTGAAGAAGCTTGACGAAAGCGAGCTGCCGCAGCTGGCCTCGGAGCTGCGCGCCGAGCTGATCGATGCCGTCTCGCATACGGGCGGGCATCTCGGCGCCGGCCTCGGTGTCGTCGAACTGACGGTGGCGCTGCACTATGTCTTCAACACGCCGGAAGACCGCGTGATCTGGGATGTCGGCCACCAGGCCTATCCGCACAAGATCCTGACCGGCCGCCGCGACCGCATCCGCACGCTGCGCCAGGAGGGCGGCCTGTCCGGCTTCACCCGTCGCGCCGAGAGCGAATACGACCCGTTCGGCGCCGCGCACTCCTCGACCTCCATTTCCGCTGGCCTCGGCATGGCCATGGCGCGCGACCTCTCCGGCGGCCACAACAATGTCATTGCCGTCATTGGCGACGGCGCCATGTCTGCCGGCATGGCCTATGAAGCCATGAACAATGCCGGCGCGCTCGATGCTCGCCTGATCGTCATTCTCAACGACAACGACATGTCGATCGCGCCGCCGACCGGCGCCATGAGCGCCTATCTGGCGCGGCTTGCCTCTGGCAAGACCTATCTTGGCCTGCGCGACTTCGGCAAGAAACTGACCTCCTATCTCGGCAAGCGTGCCGATCGCGCCATCAAGCGGGCGGTCGAGCATGCGCGCGGCTACGTCACCGGCGGCACGCTGTTCGAGGAGCTTGGCTTCTACCATATCGGCCCGATCGACGGCCACAATCTCGAGCATCTGATCCCGGTGCTGAAGAACGTCCGCGACCATGCCGACGGTCCGGTGCTGATCCATGTCGTGACCCAGAAGGGCAAGGGCTACGCGCCGGCCGAGGCTGCGGCCGACAAATATCATGGCGTGAACAAGTTCGACGTCATCACCGGCGCGCAGACCAAGGCCCCGGCCAATGCGCCGGCCTACACCAAGGTGTTTGCCGAAAGCCTGGTCCAGGAAGCCCGCCTGGACGAACGTATCGTCGCCGTCACCGCCGCCATGCCGAACGGCACCGGCCTCGATTTGTTCGGCGAAGCGTTTCCGACCCGGACCTTCGATGTCGGCATTGCCGAGCAACATGCCGTGACCTTCGCCGCCGGCCTCGCCAGCGAGGGCTACAAGCCCTTCGCCGCCATCTATTCGACCTTCCTGCAGCGCGCCTACGATCAGGTCGTCCATGATGTGGCGATCCAGAAACTGCCGGTGCGTTTCCCGATCGACCGCGCCGGTTTCGTCGGCGCCGACGGCGCCACTCATTGCGGCGCCTTCGACACCACCTTCCTGGCGACGCTGCCGGGCTTCGTGGTGATGGCGGCCGCCGACGAGGCGGAGCTTCGCCACATGGTGCGCACCGCCGCCTATTATGACGAAGGCCCGATCGCCTTCCGCTATCCGCGCGGCAATGGCGTCGGCGTCGACATGCCGGAGCGCGGCTCGGTGCTCGAAATTGGCAAGGGCCGCATCGTCAGGGAAGGCACCAAGGTGGCGCTTCTGTCCTTTGGCACAAGACTGCAGGACTGTCTGCTGGCGGCCGAGGAACTCGGCGCGGCAGGGCTTTCGACGACGGTTGCGGACGCCCGTTTCGCCAAGCCGCTGGACGAGGATTTGATCCGCCGTCTCGCCCGCTCGCACGAAGTGCTGGTGACGGTGGAAGAGGGGGCTGTCGGCGGTTTCGCCAGCCACGTGCTGCAGTTCCTCGCCCATGAAGGCTTGCTGGAAAGCGGTCTGAAAGTTCGGCCGCTGGTGCTGCCGGACGAGTTCACCGACCACGCCAAGCCGGAAAAAATGTATGCCGATGCCGGGCTCGACGCGGCCGGCATCGTGCGCACCGTGTTCGTCGCGCTCGGCCATTCCGCGCGCGCGCAGCGCGCCTGAATCAAACCTCACGCAGCTGAAGCAGTTGCCTGTGCAAGCCTGACACTTTGTTAACGCTTCTCTTTGGCGTTTCGCTTACCGTCTCTTTTGGCCGTTTTTCAACGCCGCCCTGCTAGAACTGCCTCCAGGCAGGGAGTTAAAAACAATGCGAACGCTTCTGTGCGGCGCGGCCCTTTTGGCCGTCATCGCCGCGCCGGCCATGGCCGAGACGCGCTATGACCGCAAGCTCGAACAGGCGGTGGCAGGCATCGTCGCCCGCAAGATGGGCGATATCAGGGGCGCTTTTTCCTACAAGCAGGTGCCGCAGCTTGTCGTCGTGCCGGACGCACCAGTCGTTGCTGTCGAGCGCCCGCGCAAGCAGGCTTCAGATGACGGAAGCGACGGCCTGATGCCGGCCGTTGAACGGCAGGTCTCACGGACGATCTTCTAAAACCACATATCGCGCACGCAGCGCCCATCGCGCGGCAGGTCGTCATAAGTGTCCAGCCCGTCGAAATGGTCGATCGGCAGGTCGGCGACCGCCTCAGGCGGTGCCAGCCTGACATTGACGGCGACACGCGTGCGGCCGCTGTCGCTGCGGCGCAAACCGCGCCAGGCAAGCACACAGGCACATGTCGGGCAAAACAGGATTTCCAGCGACGGCGTCTCCTTGCCGGCGCGGGTGTAGGACTGCACAGGCCCCGCAAGCCGGATACGCTCGTCGACAAAGTCATAGGCCCAGAGCGTGCCATAGCGGCGGCAAAGCGTGCAATTGCAGGCCGTGATCGGGCCGGGGATCGCCTTCCAGGGTCCAGTGGGCGGCGCCGCAATGGCAGGTTCCCGTCAGCATTCGTCTTCCTCCGCATTGCCTGAGCCTCTACATCTTGCCGGACTGGCTGCGCTATTCAACCGGGCGGACTGGCTTGCGGCCCGGGTCTCGACGTCCTCCTATGCCAATGTCCTTGCCTTCGCGGCCGGCTTTCGCCATGAAGGCCGATGAACTCCCCTCTGCCAGCCAGCACACGCCAGCGGCTCGACGAATTGCTCGTCCAGCGCGGCCTGTTTGCGAGCCGCTCGCGCGCCCGCGACGCGGTCGAGCGCGGCACCGTGATGGTCGACGGCGTGGTCGCCCGCAAGCCCGGCCAGACGGTTCTGCCGCACTGTCTCATCGTCATCGACGACCCGGCGCAGGGTTATGTCTCACGCGCGGCGCTGAAGCTGATCGCCGGCCTCGACCATTTCAGTCTCGATCCCGCGGGCAGTGAAGCTCTCGATATCGGCGCCTCGACAGGCGGCTTCACCCAGGTGCTGCTCGAACGCGGCGCGGCCCATGTCACTGCCGTCGATGTCGGCCACGGCCAGATGCATCCCGGTGTCTCGTCCGACCCGCGCGTCACCGTCATCGAGGGCCTCAACGCTCGCGAGCTCGCGGCTGCCGATCTCGGCGGCCGTATCCCCGATTTCATCGTCTCCGATGTCAGCTTCATCTCGTTGAAACTGGCGATGCCACCGGCGTTGGCATTGGCACGGGACGGCGCTCGTGCGGTGTTTCTGGTCAAGCCGCAATTCGAGGCCGGCCGCGAGGCGATCGGCAAGGGCGGTCT
The DNA here is from genome assembly GCF_040324395.1 of Mesorhizobium sp. C277A. Lineage (NCBI taxonomy): Bacteria > Pseudomonadati > Pseudomonadota > Alphaproteobacteria > Hyphomicrobiales > Phyllobacteriaceae > Mesorhizobium > Mesorhizobium sp. C277A. Next base: position 554,842 of record NZ_JAMYVW010000002.1, read on the forward strand.
TTTGAAAGACCCTTATGACGCCGCCCGTGTGGCCGGCTTGCTGCAGGAATGGCTCGAAGGCGTCCCTGGCTGGCGTACATTGGGCTTGCACATGTCGCCGATCGAAGGCGGGGACGGCAACCGCGAATTCCTGCTTGCCGGGATCAAGGATGCCGGGGCCAAGGACTGATGAGCACGGGCTTCACCATCAAGAGACTGGGTTCGCAGGGCGACGGCGTCGCCGAGACGGAAACCGGCGAGCTGTTCATTCCCTTCACCCTGCCCGGCGAGACCGTCACCGCCGCGCGCGAGAGGGATCGCGCCATGCTGATGGCGGTATTGGAGACGTCGCCGCTGCGTATCGATCCGGCCTGCCGGCATTTCACCGAATGCGGCGGCTGCGCCGTCCAGCATCTGCAAGCCGACGCTTACCAGCAATGGAAACGCGACAAGGTCGTGCACGCCTTGAAAGGCATTGCCGGCGACATCGGCGCCCTGGTGCCGTGTGCGCCACACACACGCCGCCGCGTCGTGCTTGCCGCCAGGCGCGCCGACACAGGCATGCTGCTTGGCTTCCATCGCCATCTGTCGCCGGAAATCATCCCCATCGAGGAATGTCCGATCTCGCTGCCGGAGATCGTTGCCGCGCTCGATCGCTTGAGGTCGGTCGCCGACCTGGTTTGCGCCACCACCAAATCGTTCCGGATGGCGGTCACTGTGACGGGCTCGGGGCTTGACGTCGCTGTCTATGAGTCGGGCAAGCTGGGCGAGAACCAGCGCCGGGTCGCCTCCAACTTCATCATGGCCAATGGCTTTGCCCGGCTTTCGATCGACGACGAGATTGTCATCGAGCCGAAAAAGCCGGTGGTCATGTTCGGCACCGTCGCTGTCGCCATACCGCCTGGCGCCTTCCTGCAGGCAACGCAAGCCGCCGAGCAGACGATGGCCGATCTCGTTGGCGGACATCTGAAGCGGGCCAGGAAAGTCGCGGATCTTTTCGCCGGCTGCGGCAGCTTTGCGCTTCGGCTGGCGGCCAAATCCGAAGTCCACGCGGTCGAAGGCGACGCGGCAGCCCTTTCGGCGCTCGACCGCGGATCGCGCTTCGCCACCGGCCTGAAGCGGGTAACCGGCGAACGCCGCGACCTGTTCCGGCGGCCGCTGACGTTCAAGGAGCTGAATGCTTTCGATGGCGTCGTCTTCGACCCGCCGCGCGCCGGCGCCGAGGACCAGTCGAAGCAGATCGCCCGCTCGGATGTGCCGTTCGTCGCCGCCGTCTCCTGCAATCCGGTGACGCTGGCACGCGACCTGCGCATCCTGATTGACGGCGGCTACATCTTGAAGAGCGTCACGCCCATCGACCAGTTCCTGTGGTCGCCGCATGTCGAGGCCGTGGCGCTGCTGGAGAAGCCGAAACGGCGACGTTAATCCGCCGATTTTCACAAGGCCGTGCTTGAGTTTGCCGCCCCCCGCAAGACGTAGCCGGCTGGCAAACTAGCCTTCGCGAACGCTTTCGTACCCGGCCGCTTGTGCGGCCTTGATGAACTTACGGTCGAAGGACACAAATGCTGAGCAGTGCGAGGACTTGCCCAGATGGAGCGCATCGGCGAAATCCATTCCCGTCTCGGCTAGATCGACCGCGGAAGAGACGATCGCAGCATCCTCTATCTCGACAGTGGGAAGCCCGCCGAACACCCGCAGTGCATTGACGATCGAGGCCTGATCATAACCATAGCCGCTGCGCAGCACCCACTCAGCCTCCAGGATCACCGTGACGGCGACGAAAACGGGCTGACCGTCGATCAGCCGCCGGGCTCGCGGGGACTGCTCGGGATCGTCGTTCGTCAGATACCTGACGACAACGTTGGTATCAATCGCGAGCATGGCGCCGCCGTGCTTCAGCAAGGACGGCCGCGTCCATCTCCTCCAAGGTCTTCGGTCTGCCACTGTGCGGCAGGACACCAAAGACATCTTCTGGTCGTGTCGGGGCAAAGGCAGGCGCCGGTCTCAAAAGTACACCGTCCGGTGTGTCTTCGACCTGCAGGCGCGTGCCCGCGCCCCAGTCCCTCCGTTTGCGGATAGCGCTGGGCAGGATGACTTGTCCCTTGGTCGAGACGGTCGTTATAAGCTTTTCTATTGCACCCATTGCGGTATTACCCTTGTGTAAGACAAAGGTAAGATATCCCTGTGAGGGGAACTATTCAAGCCCGCCGACGTCTCCTCGCTCAAACCCTGGTGCCGCCGACCGTCATCTGGTTCATCCTGAGATGCGGCTGGCCGACGCCGACCGGCACGCCTTGTCCGGCCTTGCCGCACATGCCGATGCCGGTGTCGAGTTTCATGTCGTTGCCGATCATCGAAACGCGGTGCATGGCGTCCGGTCCGTTGCCGATCAGCATGGCGCCCTTTATCGGCTGCGTCACCTTGCCGTTCTCGATCATGTAGGCCTCGGTGCAGCCGAACACGAACTTGCCTGACGTGATGTCGACCTGGCCGCCGCCGAAGGATACGGCATAGATGCCGGTCTTGACCGAGGCGATGATCTCGTCCGGCTCCATGTCGCCCGCCGTCATATAGGTGTTGGTCATGCGCGGCATCGGCTGGTGCGCATAGCCTTCGCGCCGGCCGTTTCCCGTGGCTTTCATGCCCATCAGCCGGGCGTTCTGGCGGTCCTGCATGTAGCCGACAAGCTTGCCGTCCTCGATCAGCACATTGCGGGCCGAAGGCGTGCCTTCATCGTCGACGGTCAGCGAACCCCGCCGCTCCGGCATGGTGCCGTCATCGACCACGGTAACGCCCTTGGCCGCCACCTGCTGGCCCAGCAGGCCGGCGAAGGCGGACGTCTTCTTGCGGTTGAAGTCGCCTTCCAGCCCGTGGCCGACAGCCTCATGCAGCATGACGCCCGGCCAGCCGCTGGACAAAACGATGTCGAACGTTCCGGCCGGCGCGGGAATGGCTTCGAGATTGACCAGCGCCTGCCTGAGCGCCTCCCTGGCCGCATGCTTCCAGGCGTCCTCGACCAGGAACTCGCCGAACGCCTTGCGCCCGCCCATGCCATAGGAACCGCTTTCCTGGCGGTCGCCGTCGCCGACGACGACGGAAACGTTGATGCGGACCAGCGGGCGGATGTCGCGCACGATCTGGCCGTCGGCGCGCACGATCTCGACATGCTGCCAGGACGCCGCGAGCGAGGCCGTCACCTGGCGCACGCGCGGGTCCTCGGCACGCAGCCATGCGTCGATCTCCTGCAACAGCTTGGCCTTGACCTCGAAGGAAGGCGAGGGGATCGGGTTCTCCTCGCCATAGAGATGGCGGTTGGTGCGCGCGGGTGCCGCGGCAAGCGTGCCGGAATAGCCGCCCTTGACGGTCGAGACGACGTCGGCGGCGCGCAGCAGCGACGCCTCGGAAAGATCGCTGGAATGGGCGTAGCCGCTGGCCTCGCCGGCCACGGCGCGAAGGCCAAAACCCTGGTCAGTGTTGAAATTGGCGGTCTTCAGCCTGCCATTGTCGAACATCAGCGCTTCGCTCTCGCTGTATTCGAGGAACAGTTCGCCGTCGTCGGCGCCGTTCAGTGTGTCGGCGACGATCCGCTTGATGCGATCGTCTGAAATGTCGAATTGGCCGGTCAGGCTGTTCATGGCAGGTCCGCTCACAAGAGGAATGGTGTTGCCACGATGTAGGCGCGAAGACGCGCCTGCACAATCCGCAATGACGATCCGCAGCAGGTAGGAGCGGGTAACCCCGCCCCTGAACATGACATCCATCTTGAAGTTCGACCCGTCACCCGAAAAGGCCTTCACCCAGCGATATTTCTTGTTCCATTCATCGGCCTGGTCGGCCGTGAAGGGGTCGGTATAGCCCGAGGAGAACTGGATCGACTTGCACTTCTCATGGTTTTCGCAGCCATAGAAGTAGATGACATATTTCATGCCCTGAAGCCGGCCCGAGACCATCGGATCGCCCCGTCGTCCTTGTCCATCTTGGCCGAGCCATAGCCTTTCGCAAGCTCGAAAATGACGGCCGGATCGGGCGCCGTGATGATTTCGGAATCCTCGGCAAAGGCGACGGAAACGGCGCCGGTCAGGATTAGACCGGTCGACAAAAGCAAAGAACAAGCACGCATGATGACCCCCACAGCCAAAGATCAAACCCGTGGGAATTGTGAGGAAAGACGGTTTCGCAAGCATCAAGCTCAGGGCAGGGCGGCAAAACCGTCGGCGAAGCCCTTGAGGTCGACGGGGATGCCGATGCCTTCTTCCGGCGTCTGGAAGACGATGAAGGTGGCCGACGTCCCGGTCTTCAGCGTATCGAGCAGCGGCTTTTCGAGAATGACCTCGGCATAGCAGCCGTCCTGGAAGCAGCGCACGAAATAGGCGCGGCCAATATCCTTGCCGTCGACATTGAGGCCCAGGCCATTGGGCAGCAGAACGCCGAGCGGGGCCAGCACGCGCAGGATCTCGGCCTTGTTGTCGGCGGTGCGCAGGACGACGACGGACAGTCCCATTTCCGGGCGATCCTCGGCAACGACGTTCTGCATCATCACGCATTGTTCCGAGGTGGCGCCGGCCGGCGTGTCGCAGATGATCGACCACGCGCCATGCGTTGACTTGACCGTGCCGCTGGGCTGCGCTGCATTGGCGACGCCGGTTGCGGACGAGCCGATACCGATCAGGGCGGCGAGAAAAACGACCTTCGCCCCGCTTCTCGAAAGCCAAGCGCTTTTCGAATGCCAGGCGCTCTTCGAATGCCAAGCGTTTCTCGAAAGCCAAGAGGTCATGACGGCTCCATTGCGAATCACGGCACTTTAAGCCGCGCCAAGGCCAAGTAAAGGATAGGGCGACCGCCGGTCAGCCCCGGCAGGCGCAATAATGCGCTTTTCCCTAGCAAATTCGCCCGAATTGCGACCGTCGGGCGCATTCCGGACACAAGCCCGCATAGCCTGTCTGTCGACGACCCGCGCGGGCCACGAGGCCGTCGAAACAGCGCGGCAGCACTTGCGCGCAAAAATGCCGCACGGTTTCGCCCGCTCCTTTCTTGCGGAGGGAAATAGAGTATGGTTTGAACCACCCTTGGGACTGTCCGGGATTCCCATCCCGGCATTGTTCGATATTCTTGCGTCGCGATCGCGACGAACCGGGAGATGAAGAGGGCGATGAGAAAATTCCCAGCAAGCGCCAAATTGATGGCAACGGCAGGCGCCGCCGCCGCATTTTTCGCCGGTGCCTCCGCCCATGCGGCCCAGCCGCAGCCGTGGGAGATGACTTTTCAGCCGCCGGCGACAGACATGATGCGGCAGATCGAGTGGTTCGGGAACTACACGATGTGGTTCGTCGTCCCGATCACTGCTTTGGTTCTGGCGCTTCTCGCCTGGTGCATCTTCAGGTTCCGCGCCAGCAAAAACCCGGTTCCGTCCAAGACCAGCCACAACACGCTGATCGAGATCATCTGGACAGTCGGGCCGGTCGTCGTCCTGCTGTTCATCGCCATTCCCTCGTTCCAGTTGCTGACGGCGCAGTACACGCCGCCGGAAGAGGCCAAGCTGACCGTCAAGGTAACGGGCAATCAGTGGAACTGGGACTATGAGTACCAGACCGAGAACACGCTCTCCTTCAACTCGGCCATCCTGCAGGACGCCGACCGCGCCGCGATCGGCAAGGAAGACCGCAAGGTCTATCCGCGCCTGCTGGCGGTCGACAACGAGCTGGTCGTGCCGGTCAACACCATGACGCGCGTCCTGGTTACCGCAGCCGACGTGATCCATTCCTTTGCCGTTCCGGCCTTCGGCATCAAGATGGACGCGGTTCCCGGCCGCACCAACGAGACGTGGTTCAAGGCGGAAAAGGAAGGCATCTATTACGGCCAGTGCTCGCAGCTCTGCGGCAAGGACCATGCCTTCATGCCGATCGCCGTCCGCGTCGTATCCGATGCGCAGTACAAGACCTGGCTGGCAGCAGCCAAGACCGACCTCCCCGGCGCCAACAAGGCGCTGATGGCCGAGGTCGACGGTACCAACAAGGTAGCGGCCGCCGGCAATTGATGCCGCGGGTTAGCAAGAATTAGGGAACGGAGCCGACCATGGCAGAAGCTGCAGCTCACGACGACCACGACCACAAGCCCTATCATGGCTGGGTCCGGTGGGTGTACTCCACCAACCACAAGGACATCGGCACGCTCTACCTGATCTTTGCGATCTTCGCGGGCATCGTCGGCGGCGCGCTTTCGGTCGTCATCCGCATGGAGCTGCAGGAGCCGGGCATCCAGATATTCACCGGTCTGGCGCAGATGGTCTACGGCATGAACGGCGATGCCGCCATCGACGGCGGCAAGAGCATGTACAACGCCTTCGGCACCGCGCACGCGCTGATCATGATCTTCTTCATGGTCATGCCGGCGCTGATCGGCGGCTTCGCCAACTGGATGGTGCCGATCATGATCGGCGCGCCTGACATGGCCTTCCCGCGCATGAACAACATCTCGTTCTGGCTGCTGCCGCCGGCCTTCCTGCTGCTGATCGCTTCGGCTTTCATGCCGAGCGCGCCCGGCGCCTATGGCGTTGGCGGCGGCTGGACGCTCTATCCGCCGCTGTCGACCTCCGGCCAGCCCGGGCCGGCCATGGATCTGGCGATCCTGTCGATCCACATTGCCGGCGCGTCCTCGATCCTGGGCGCCATCAACTTCATCACCACCATTTTCAACATGCGCGCGCCGGGCATGACGCTGCACAAGATGCCGCTGTTTGCCTGGTCGGTTCTGATCACCGCCTTCCTGCTGCTCTTGTCGCTTCCGGTTCTGGCCGGTGGCATCACCATGCTGCTTACCGACCGCAATTTCGGCACCACCTTCTTCGCCCCGGATGGCGGCGGCGATCCGATCCTGTTCCAGCATCTGTTCTGGTTCTTCGGTCACCCCGAAGTGTACATCCTGATCCTGCCGGGCTTCGGCATCATCAGCCACATCGTCTCGACCTTCTCGAAGAAGCCGGTGTTCGGCTATCTCGGCATGGCCTACGCCATGGTCGCGATCGGCGCCGTCGGCTTCATCGTCTGGGCGCACCACATGTACACGACCGGCCTGTCGCTCGACACGCAGCGCTATTTCGTCTTTGCCACCATGGTCATCGCCGTGCCGACAGGCGTGAAGATCTTCTCCTGGATCGCGACGATGTGGGGCGGCTCGATCTCGTTCAAGACGCCGATGCTGTGGGCGCTGGGCTTCATCTTCCTGTTCACGGTCGGCGGTGTCACCGGCGTCCAGCTCGCCAATGCGGGCCTCGACCGCTCGCTGCATGACACCTATTTCGTCATTGCCCACTTCCACTATGTGCTGTCGCTTGGCGCGGTCTTCGCCATCTTCGCCGGCTGGTACTACTGGTTCCCCAAGATGACCGGCTACATGTACTCGCCGGTGATCGCCAACACCCACTTCTGGGTCACCTTCGTCGGCGTCAATTTGATCTTCTTCCCGCAGCATTTCCTCGGCCTGGCCGGCATGCCGCGCCGCACCATCGACTATCCCGACGCGTTCGCCGGCTGGAACATGGTGTCGTCCTACGGCTCCTATATATCGGCCGTCGGCGTGGTGATCTTCCTCTATGGCGTGTTCGAGGCCTTCCAGAAGAAGCGCGTCGCCGGCGCCAATCCGTGGGGCGAGGGTGCAACGACGCTCGAATGGCAGCTGCCTTCGCCGCCGCCCTTCCACCAGTGGGAACAGCTGCCGAAGATCAAGTAAGGCAGCCCGAATACGAAACCGCCGGCCCGCCGGCGGTTTCGGCCAACGGAATGATTGGACTTATGTACGCATGGCCCTTGTCGACGACCCAATGATTGACGAAGCGGGCTTTCGCATGTCGGAAGCCACGTCGGGCGATTTCTTCGCCCTGCTGAAGCCGCGCGTCATGTCGCTGGTGGTGTTCACGGCCTTTGTCGGCATGGTCGCTGCGCCCGTGGCCATCAACCCGCTGCTGGCGGTGATCGCCATCCTGGCCATTGCCATCGGCGCCGGCGCCTCTGGTGCGCTCAACATGTGGTACGACGCCGACATCGACGCAGTAATGAGCCGGACCGCCGGCCGCCCGGTACCCTCCGGCCGCATCCTGCCCGGCGAAGCCCTGAGCTTCGGCCTTGTGCTTTCGGTGCTATCGGTGATGACGCTGGGCGTACTGGTCAACTGGCTGTCGGCGGCGCTGCTTGCCTTCACCATCTTCTTCTACGCCGCCGTCTACACGATGTGGCTGAAGCGCTCGACGCCGCAGAACATCGTCATCGGCGGTGCCGCCGGCGCCATCCCGCCGGTCATCGGCTGGGCCGCGGTGACCGGAACGGTGAGCCTGGAAAGCCTCGTCCTGTTCCTGATCATCTTCCTGTGGACGCCGCCGCACTTCTGGGCGCTGGCACTGTTCAAGTCCGACGACTACGCCAAGGCCGGCATCCCGATGATGCCGAACGTCGCCGGCCAGGCCTCGACCCGCCGCCAGATCTTTGCCTACGCCCTGATCCTGGCGCCGATCGGTGTGCTGCCCTGGGTGCTCGGTTTCACTACCGCCTTCTATGGCGTCGCATCAGTGGCTCTCGGCGCCGGCTTCGTCTGGTATGCCTGGAAAGTGCTGTGCATGACCGACAGCGACCGCGTCATGAAGCCGGCCAAGGCTCTGTTCGCCTATTCGCTGCTCTACCTCTTCGCCATCTTCGCCATTTATCTTGCCGACTGTGTCGTCGGTCGCGCTTTGGCCATCGGTGGAGCATGACCATGATCGACAAGAAGCTTGAACTGGTCACGCTGACCGAAAGCCAGAAGAAGGCGCGGCGCAACCGTTCGGCGGCGATCGGCGTCGCGCTGGCGATTCTGGTCGTCATCTTCTACGTCGCGACCATCGTGAAATTCGGCCATACCGGATGAGACCGATGATGACCCGCCAGACCGTGACCGATTCCAGGAAGAAGAACACCAACCGCGTCGTCGCCGCCGTCTGCGTCGCCTTCTTCGGCGGCATGATCGGCATGGCCTACGCCGCGGTGCCGCTCTACAAGATGTTCTGCCAGGCCACCGGCTATGGCGGCACCACGCAGCGGGCCGAAAAGCAATATGCCGGCCGCATCCTCGACCGCGACATCACCGTGCGCTTCGACGCCAACACCAACGGCATTCCCTGGCAGTTCCAGCCGGTCGCCCGCTCGGTCACCATCAAGATCGGCGAGACCACGCAGGCGCATTACAGCGCCACCAACAAGTTCGACCGCGCCGTTACCGGCCGCGCCACCTTCAACGTGCAGCCGGAACTGGCGGGCCCCTACTTCAACAAGGTCGAGTGTTTCTGCTTCACCGACACGACGCTGAAGCCCGGCGAGACGCTGGACATGCCGGTCGTGTTCTATGTGGATCCCGATATCGTCAACGTGCCGGAACTGAAGGACTTGAAGACGATCACCCTGTCCTACACCATGTTCCCGGTCCAAAAGAACAAGCCGGTGGCGTCATCGACGCCGGACAGCAGCAGCAAAGTTTCAGATACCGAAGCAAATCTCGGGGGTTGATATGGCAGACGCGCACGCAAAACCACAACACGACTACCATCTCGTCAACCCGAGCCCGTGGCCCTTCCTGGGGTCGATCGGCGCGCTGGTGACTGCAGTCGGCGGCGTCGCCCTGATGCAGTATCTCAAGAACGGCGATTTTCCGATTTTCGGCCACAACATCGCAAATCCATGGCTGTTCTTCATCGGCCTGGTCATCGTCCTCTACACGATGTTTGCCTGGTGGTCGGACACCATCAAGGAAGCGCATGAGGGCCACCACACGCGCGTCGTGTCGCTGCATCTGCGCTACGGCATGATCATGTTCATCGCTTCGGAAGTGATGTTCTTCGTTGCCTGGTTCTGGGCCTATTTCGATGCCAGCCTGTTTCCGAGCGAAGTGCAGAATTACGCCCGCACCGCTTTCACTGGTGGCGTCTGGCCGCCGAAGGGTCTCGAAGTCCTCGATCCCTTCCATCTGCCGCTCTACAACACCATCATTCTGCTTCTGTCGGGCACCACGGTGACATGGGCGCACCATTCGCTTATCCATGGCGACCGCAAGGGCCTGATCAACGGCCTGGTGCTGACCGTCGGCCTCGGCATGCTGTTCACCATGGTGCAGGCCTACGAGTACATGCACGCTCCGTTCGGCTTCAAGGATTCCATCTACGGCGCCACCTTCTTCATGGCGACCGGCTTCCATGGCTTCCACGTCATCATCGGCACCATCTTCCTCCTGGTCTGCCTGATCCGCGCCTGGAAAGGCGACTTCACGCCCAAGCAGCATTTCGGCTTCGAGGCGGCTGCCTGGTACTGGCACTTCGTCGACGTGGTCTGGCTGTTCCTGTTCGCATCGATCTACGTCTGGGGATCGGTCGGCGCGGTGATCGAAGGCCACTGACGGCTTTCACCGAACCGACAAATCAGAAGGGCGGTCGCGGCAACGCGGTCGCCTTTCTTCTTTTCGGCGCCCCATCAATGGCCAACGGATTCGGCTGGTCGGGCTGGCTGCTTCAATTGGTCGACTGGACCGATGGCTGCATTGGGGTTACCGACTGCGACATGGACGAAATCTGGACTATGGTGCCGGATGGAACGCTGATCGAAATCGAGCCGTAAAGCATGACTATCCATGAGTGAAGACAGGGCGATCTGGCCACCCATCGAGCCGATCTCGGCCGGCCTGCACGGACGCTGCCCGCGCTGCGGCGAAGGACGGCTGTTTTCCGGCTTCCTCACCGTCGGCAAGCGCTGCAACAATTGCGGCCTCGACTATTCCTACGCCGATGCCGGCGACGGCCCGGCGGTGTTCGTCATCCTGATCATCGGCTTCATCGTCGTGGGGCTGGCGCTGTGGGTGGAGGTCACGCTGAGCCCGCCGCTCTGGCTGCATTTCATCATCTGGATACCGCTGGCCGTGGGACTGTGCCTGACGGCGCTGAGGTTGATCAAGGGGGTGCTGCTGACGCTTCAATACGCCAACAAGGCGGCCGAAGGCCGCCTGGACCAAGGGCAATGAGCGAGGCGCTGACCAAGCCCGCCGGCCGCTCGCGGCCGAAGACGGCATTGCTGCTCGGCCTCGGCCTGGTGGTGTTCGTCATCCTGCTCGGGCTTGGCACATGGCAGGTGCAGCGCCTGTACTGGAAGGAAGCCCTTCTGCAGACCATCGACCAGCGCACCCATTCAGCGCCGCAGCCGCTGGCGGACGTCGAGAAGGAATTCGCCGCCACCGGTGATGTCGACTACACGCCGGTCACCGTCAGCGGGACGTTCCTGCACTCCGGCGAGCGGCATTTCTACGCCACATGGGACGGCGACGCCGGCTTCAACGTCTATACCCCGCTGGCCCTCGACGATGGCCGCTATGTCCTGATCAACCGCGGCTTCGTTCCCTATGATGTCAAGGATGCCGCCAAGCGCCCGCAAGGGCAGGTGACCGGCAAGGTCACGGTCACCGGCCTGGCGCGCAACCCGCTGCCGGCCAAGCCGTCGATGATGCTGCCCGACAATGACGTGGCCAAGAACATCTTCTATTGGAAGGATCGTGATGTCATGGCGGCGAGTGCCGGCCTGCCGGCCGGTGCCGTGCTGGTGCCGATCTTCATCGACGCCGACAAGACGCCGAACCCGGGCGGGCTGCCGGTCGGCGGCGTCACCATCATCGACCTGCCGAATTCTCATCTGCAATATGCCTTCACCTGGTATGGCCTGGCGGCGGCTCTTGCCGCGGTTCTGATCGTCAGGCTGCGCGGTCCGGCAAAGACTGAATGATCCAGAGCATCACCCCGAAAAGTGGGAACCGGTTTCGGACAAGATCATGCTCCAACAAAGAGTTAGATCAGGTTGACCATTCAACCTGATCTCAACTGCCCTTGACAGGGCAGGGGTGCACACCTCATTTCGCCAAACGATACGATCAACCGATCTGGAATCATGCTGCAGACCGCCACAAAACCACCGCTGACGATCCGGCTCTGCCAGCCGCGCGGCTTTTGCGCCGGTGTCGACCGCGCGATCCAGATCGTCGTGCTGGCGTTGAAGAAATACGGCGCGCCGGTCTATGTCCGCCACGAGATCGTTCACAACCGCTATGTCGTCGAGGGCCTGCAAAGCCTTGGCGCGGTTTTCATCGAGGAACTCTCGGAAATCCCGGCCGAGCACCGCAAGTCGCCGGTTGTCTTCTCAGCCCACGGCGTGCCGAAATCGGTGCCGGCCGACGCCAAGGCACGCGAGCTCTTCTATCTCGACGCCACCTGCCCGCTGGTGTCCAAGGTGCACAAGCAGGCGATGCGCCATCAGCGGCTCGGCCGCCATGTGCTTCTGATCGGCCATGCCGGCCATCCCGAAGTGATCGGCACCATGGGCCAACTGGCTGAAGGCGCCGTCACGCTGATCGAGACCGAAGCCGACGCTGGGACCTTTGCCCCCGCCGACCCGGAAGCGCTCGGCTTCGTAAGCCAGACAACGTTGTCGGTCGAAGACACTGCCGGCATATTGCGGGTGCTGCAGGAGCGCTTCCCGCAACTGCATGCACCGGCCGCCGAATCGATCTGCTACGCCACCACCAACCGCCAGGAAGCGGTCAAGGAAACCGCCGCCGGCGCCGATCTCTATCTGATCGTCGGTGCGCCCAATTCCTCCAATTCGCGCCGTCTTGTCGAAGTGGCGGAGCGCGCCGGCGCCACCATGTCGCTTCTCGTACAGCGCGCCGCCGAAATTCCGTGGAATGACATCACAAACATCTCGACGCTCGGCCTGTCTGCCGGCGCGTCGGCGCCGGAGATCATCGTCGACGAGATCATCGATGCCTTCCGCCAGCGCTTCGAGGTGACCATCGACCTGGCGATCACCGCCACCGAAACGGAGGATTTTCCAGTCATGCGGGTTCTGCGCGATGTCGAACTGACGCGGGCCGACATGGCCTTCGTCAACGGAGCCGCGTGAACAGCCCATGGCGGTCTACACCGACGTCAATGAGGGCGAACTCGGCGCGTTCCTGAGGGCATATCCGGTCGGCGAACTCTTGTCCTACAAGGGGATCGCCGAAGGCACCGAGAATTCGAACTTTTTGCTGCACACCTCAAGCGGCTCTTACATACTGACGCTTTACGAGAAGCGCGTCGACAAGGCCGACCTGCCGTTCTTCCTCGGCCTGATGGGCCATCTCGCCCGCAAAGGCATTTCCTGCCCGTTGCCGGTGACCGCGCATGACGGCACCGTCATCGGCACGCTGGCCGGCCGCCCCGCGGTCATCATCACCTTCCTCGAAGGCCTGTCGCTGCGGCGGCCGACAGCGGCGCATTGCGCGGAGGTCGGCAAGGCGCTCGCCGCCCTGCATCTCGCCGGCCAGGATTTTGCGATGACGCGTGACAACGCGCTCGCCATCGAGGGCTGGCGCAAACTCTGGAATGCCTCGCGCGACCGAGCCGACGAGGTCGAGCCGGGACTGGCGGCCGAGGTCGACGCGGATTTCGCGGATTTCGAACGCCATTGGCCGCAGGGCCTGCCGGCAGGCATCATCCATGCCGATCTGTTTCCCGACAATGTCTTCTTCCTCGGCGAGAAACTGTCCGGCCTCATCGACTTCTATTTCGCCTGCCACGACCTCTACGCCTATGACGTCGCCACCTGTCTCAACGCCTGGTGTTTCGAGAAGGATTTCTCCTTCAACCTGACCAAAGGCACGGCGCTGCTGGCCGGCTATCAGAGCGTGCGGCCTTTGAGCGAGGGCGAGAAAGCAGCGCTGCCGATTCTTTCGCGCGGCTCGGCGCTGCGCTTTATGCTGACCCGGCTCTATGACTGGCTGACCGTTCCCGACGGCGGGCTGGTCATGAAGCGCGATCCGACCGAATATATCCGCCGCATGCGCTTCCACCGCGCGATCAAGTCGCCTTCGGAATACGGACTGACATGACCAAGCAGGTCGAAATCTTCACCGACGGTGCCTGCTCGGGCAATCCCGGTCCCGGCGGCTGGGGCGCCATCCTGCGCTTCAACGGCAAGACCAAGGAATTGTCGGGCGGCGAGGCCGAGACGACCAATAACCGTATGGAGCTGCTGGCCGCCATCTCGGCGCTGAATGCGCTGAAGGAGCCGTGCGCCGTCGAGCTTCACACCGACAGCAAATATGTCATGGACGGTATCTCCAAATGGATCCACGGCTGGAAGAAAAACGGCTGGAAGACCGCCGACAAGAAGCCGGTCAAGAACGGTGAACTGTGGCAGGCGCTGGATGAGGCCAATCGGCGCCACAAGGTGACCTGGAACTGGGTCAAGGGCCATGCCGGCCACACCGAGAACGAACGCGCCGACGAACTCGCAAGGGAAGGTATGGCGCCGTTCAAGAGGGGCTCAGCCAAACCTGCGGCGCCGAAAGTGGCGCTGAAGCCGGCGGCATCCGAGAAACAGCCGGCGCCACGGGCACGGCGCTCGACCCAAAGCTATTGAGCTCAAGCTATCGGCAATGGGATCTCACTCATGCCGATCGTATACTACATCACCCATCCCCAGGTTCAGATCGATGCCAACGTTCCCGTGCCGCACTGGGGGCTGTCCGAGATCGGACGAGCGCGAGCATCAGCCATGCTCGATCAGCCATGGGTCGGATCGATCCGCCGTGTCGTCTCGTCGGCCGAGCGCAAGGCGATCGAAACCGCCGAGATCCTTGGCAAACACCTCGGCCTCGCGGTCGAGGTGAAGGAGCGCATGCATGAGAACGATCGGTCGGCAACCGGCTTCCTGCCGCCGCCGGAGTTCGAGGCGGTCGCCGACCAGTTCTTCGCCAACCCGCACAAAAGCATCCGCGGCTGGGAGCGGGCCATCGATGCCCAGCAACGCATTGTCAGCGAGGTCGAAACGGTGCTGGGTGCTGCCGATGGCGGCGACATTGCCTTCGTCGGCCATGGCGGCGTCGGAACGCTCTTGCTGCTCTCGCTCAGCGGCCGCGCAATCAGCCGCGCGGCGGATCAGCCGGCCGGCGGCGGCAACTACTTCGCCTATGATGTCGGCACGCGCCGCGTCGTCCACGGATGGCGGTCGATAGACAGTCTGGCGCCGCGCTAAAGCGGATGTCAGGATATCATCGATACCGTAGCCGCGATGAAGCCGCGCGCGACCAACGGATAGAACCCGTCCTCAGCGGATCAGCAGGGCCGTGCCGTAGAGGCCGAGCGCGAACACCGTGTGCGAGATCACGTTGAAGGCGCGGATCTGTATCGCGTTGGGGCGCTTTGAGGCAGCCCAGCCGGCGCCCATGCCGGGCGCCAGCAGGAACCAGCCGGCGCCGATGGTGACCATGCCGAGGATGAAGGCCGGCAGGAAGGTCGGCGCGTCCAGCCATGCCGTGCCCGCCAGCGCCACCAGGATGAAGCCGTAGACGATGCCGGTGACATAGTGGAAAGCCCAGCCCAGCGCCTGCTCATGCGCATAGGGCGCGGCTTGTGCGATGTCGTCGTGGAAAACCTTGCCTTCCCTGAGGTGCCAGACCCAGCGGCCGGGCGGCCCCCAGTTCGGCCGCGGCTGACTGAGCGCCAGATGCAGGAACATCGCCCAGAGATCCATCAGCACCGTGGCGCCGATGCCAATCGCAATGCTGCGCCAGATGATGTCAAACATCGTCGATGTCCCCCAAAGCAGGCAATCCGGCTGGAAGCGCGTGGTCGTCAGGCCATCGCGTTCATGAGCCGAGGCGGCCGCCGCGGTTTAGAGCTGGCTCAGAATGTGAGCGGCACCCGACGTGTCGACTCCTGGCTTGGTCTCGACGTTGAGCGCGGTGACCTTGCCATTGTCGACGATCATCGAGAAGCGCTTCGAGCGCAATCCCATGCCGCCGCTGGAATAGTCGGAGTCGAGGCCGATCGACTTGGCGAAGTCGCCATTGCCGTCGGCGAGATAGAGGATCTTGCCTTGACCGCCGGTGAAATTGGCCCAGGCACCCATGACATGGACGTCGTTGACCGACACGACGGCGATGGTGTCGACGCCGCGGGCCAGGATGGCATCGTGGTTCTCAAGATAGCCCGGCAGGTGGTTGTTGCTGCAGGTCGGCGTGAACGCCCCGGGAACACCGAACAGCACCACTTTCTTGCCCGCAAAAATCTCGGCCGAGGTGATCACCTTGGCGCCGTCGGCGGTCATTTCCTTGAAGGTCGCGTCGGGCAGTTTGTCGCCAACGGCAATCGTCATGATGGTCCTCGTGTGAAAAGCAGGGAAGGTTTCTTGCGATAGCGAAATCGGGCATCTCCCGCAACCGCCGACAAGGCCTGGATCAAGGGAAAGCCTGGATCGGGTTCCGTTTCAGGGGAACGGCAGAACGCCCTCGACCGCGCCTTCGGCACTTGTCAGGGTGTAATACAACCCGCCATCGGTCGGTGTCGTCGACGGCCGGTCGAGGATCGGAATGGTAAATACCAGCCGGCCGTCCTTTTCGTTGCGTGCAGGCGCCCCGAACATATAGTCGCGTCCCCCGGCGACGAATAAATCCGCCGCCTCCGGATCTCCGGGAAAAGTCGCCTCGACGATCAGCGTCTCATGGTCGCCCGGCAGCACCTTGATCCCGAAATCGGGCTTGGCAGGCGCGGGCAAGGTGGCGAGTGCAGCCTTCACCAGCGCCGCATCCTCGGCATTGTCGGGATCGGCGCCGGGATCGACGCTCAGCCGCGTCTGCACCGGAATACAGATCGTCTCGCAGATGCC
Source organism: Mesorhizobium sp. C277A (assembly GCF_040324395.1). NCBI lineage: Bacteria > Pseudomonadati > Pseudomonadota > Alphaproteobacteria > Hyphomicrobiales > Phyllobacteriaceae > Mesorhizobium > Mesorhizobium sp. C277A. Next base: position 571,524 of record NZ_JAMYVW010000002.1, read on the forward strand.
AAGAAAGATGTCGGCATCGATGACGGCCGCATCCCCAGGCGACGACAAAGTGAATGTCACCGGCAGCGAGACCGGATGGTTGTAGCCGGCCCATTTGCCGTAGCCGTCGTCATGGCGCTGCGGCGGCGGGAAGGAAAACGCCGCATCGGTGATGTTGGTGCTGGCCGAAACGTCGATCTGCGGCGGCACGCCGGCGTCGCCCGGATCGCGCCAATAAGTTTTCCAGCCGGGCTTGAGCGCGATGTCGAGCACGCCCTGTATGCGGCCGGCCTCGTCGGCCTTGCCTGTTGTCACCAGCCGCACCCTGCCGCCTTCGCTGTTGTACCAGTCGGAAGACGAGGCGGCGGCGGGAAGGGCTACTCCGCATCCGATGGCGGCGCCGAGCAGCAGGATTTTCAAGCTTTGCATGGCGTTGATTTGATCGTCAGTTCATGGCCGCGCAATGTTTTCATGGCGCTCTGCGTATCATATTTGCGTGACCTTCGGGCAAGGAACAGTTGGGTTCAAGCAATCGGCCGAGCAAAGTTTACAGCCAGGAATCCGTTGTTCCAACCGTCGGGCTTTGGCCGAATCCCACGCCACGCATCTTTTCGGCGTCCCGGAAACGCGTTACGCTCCCGTCCATGGACTTGTTGCGCCACAAAAAGACGGCCGGTGGACGCGGCTTTCTTGACGACCAGTTTCTGATTGCCATGCCCGGCATGAAGGACGATCGCTTCACGCGCTCGGTCATCTACATCTGTGCGCACAGCGATGAAGGCGCCATGGGCCTGATCATCAACCAGACGCAACAGATGCTGTTTCCCGATCTTCTGGTGCAGCTCGGCATCATGAACGAGCAGGAGGCGATCAGGCTGCCGGCGCAGGCCCGCGACTTCGTCGTGCGCAATGGCGGCCCGGTGGACCGCAGCCGCGGCTTCGTCCTGCACTCGGGCGACTACCGGGTGGAATCCTCGCTCACCGTCTCCGACGATATCTGCCTGACCGCGACGGTCGACATATTGCGCGCCATCTCGTCCGGCCGCGGCCCGCGGCGCGCGTTGATGGCGCTCGGCTATTCCGGCTGGGGCGCCGGCCAGCTGGAAACCGAGATCGCCGAGAATGGCTGGCTGACCTGTCCGGCCACGCCGGAGCTTCTGTTCGACGCCGACATCGAGCGCAAATACGACCGCATCCTGGCATCGATCGGGATTGATCTGGCGCATTTGAGCCTGGCCGCGGGGCACGCCTGAGGCCTCGCCTCGCCGACGTTCCGCCGAACCTTCGCGACTAGCCGAAGCCGCCCGCCACTTTCGTCATCCTAGGGTCTGCGCTGCGTCGCTGCGCTCCTTGCTTCGCCCTAGGATGACGAAGGCGCGGTCGCTTCAGCTAATTTTCGGGGTTCATTCCAATGTAACCACGCGCCTGCACGACGCATGCCTCACCCATCACGCCTGCGTCATCGGGTACTGCTCTTTCAACGCCTTCAGCACCTGGTCGCCTGGCATCGGCGCGCCGAACATGAAGCTTTGCACATATTCGCAGCCCATCTGGCGCAATTCCAGCGCATCGCTTTCGTCGGAAATGCCCTCGGCCACCACCGACAGGCCGAGTTCATGCGCCATGTTGACCATGGATTTGAGCAGCACCGCCCGCTTCGGCGTCGCGTCGTCGACGAAGCTCTTGTCGATCTTGATGGTGTCGAAGGGGAAGCGGGTCAGATAGGCGAGCGAGGAATAGCCGGTGCCGAAATCGTCCAGCGACAGGCCGATGCCGAGCTGCTTGAGTTTGGTCAGCACATGCGAGGTCTGCTCTGGATTGTCCATGACCAGCGATTCGGTAAGTTCGAGCCGGAAGCAGCGCGGCTTCAGATTGGCGCGGGCGATGACCGAGCGGACATCGCTGACCAGGTCGCGGCGGATCAGCTGGCGGCTGGACAGATTGACCGACACCGACAGCGGGGTGTCGCCGATCTGCTTTTGCCAGCCGGCGAGGTCTTCGGCCGCCTGCTGCATGGCAAACAGCCCAAGCTGCACGATCAGGCCACAGCTTTCGGCGACCGGAATGAAATCGCCGGGCGGGATCATGCCGCGGCGCGGATGGTCCCAACGCAGCAGCGCTTCGAAGCCGGCAATGCTGCCGTCCTCCAGCCGCACGATCGGCTGGTAGGCAAGGGTGAATTCGCGCCGCTCGATGGCGCGGCGCAGATCGGATTCGAATTGCAGCCGGTCGGTGCCGACGGTGCGGAAGGCCGGCCGGAACGGCTCGATCCTGTCGCCGCCGAAGCGCTTGGCCTGGTGCATGGCAAGCTCGGCGTCCTTGACCATGTCTTCTGCCGAAGTCTGCGCCGAGGTCCAGGTGATCAGGCCGATCGAGGCGGTCAGCACGATCTCGCGCTTGGCGAAGGTGATCGGGTTGTTGATCGCGTGCTTGATGGCGTCTGCCACCGCCGCGATGCGGGAGGGTTCCTGTTCGGAGAGCAGCATCAGGGCGAACTGGTCACCGGCAAAGCGCGACAGCGAATCCTTCGGTTTCAACAGCCGGTGCAAGCGGCGCGCAATGGTGAGCAGGATGGTGTCGCCGGCCGAGATGCCAAGCCCGTCATTGACCTGCTTGAAACGGTCGATGTCGATGACGAAGACGGTGGGGCGCACCTTCTCTTCGGTGCGCGCGATCGAGATGATGGCTTCCAGCCGGTTCATCAGAAGTTCGCGGTTGGGCAGGCCGGTCAGATTGTCGTGAACGGCATCGTGCAGCAGCCTTTCCTCGGACTTTTTCTGCTCGGTGACGTCGACCATGGTGCCGACGCAGCGAATCACTTCGCCATCCGAGCCGATCACCGGCCGCGCCCGAAGCAAGAACCAGTGGTAGTGCCCGTCGGCGCCGCGCAGGCGGAAATTCTGCGAGACCCGGCCGCGCCGATGTTCGAGCACCACGTCGAGCGTGGTGCGGAACGTGTCGCGGTCGTCGGCATGCAGCACCGGCAGCCAGTTGCGGGCCGCACCCCCCAGGCTGTTGGGCGCCAGGCCAAGCTGGATGCTGACGTCGGGCTTGGTGACGACGCGGTCGCGCAGCACGTCCCAGTCCCACACCGTGTCGCCGGAGCCGGCGACGGCCAGCGCCTGGCGCTCAAGATCGGAGAACAGGCCCTGATGCAGCGCGCCGCCGGCAAAGGCATGCTGCATGACGGTGAAGCCGATCAAAAGGATGATCAGGATCAGCCCGCCGCCCAATGCCGGCTGGGCGATGTCGTTGTCGAGCATGCCGGTGATCGCCATCCACGACCCGCACAGCCATAGCAGCACCATCACCCAACTGGGCACCAGCATGATCGCACGGTCGTAACCACGAAGACCGAGCAGGATGATGAGGCCGAGCCCGGTCAGCGCGGTGGCGGCAAAGGACAGCCGGGCAATACCGGCGGCGACGGCCGGATCGATGATGGCCACACCCGCAATCAGCACCAGACCGAGGATCCAGACCAGCGCGCCATAGCTGAAATGGCCGTGCCACCGGTTGAGGTTGAGATAGGCGAACAGGAACACCACGAAGGTCGCCGCAAGCGCCACCTCCGTTCCCGCCCGCCACATCTGCTCGTTCCCGGGCGATATCTCTATGATCTTGTTTAGAAAGCCGAAATCGACGCAGATATAGGCAAGTACCGCCCACGCAAGTGCGGCTGTCGCCGGAAACATCGAGGTTCCCTTGACGACGAAAAGGATGGTCAGGAAGAGCGCCAGCAACCCGGCGATGCCGATGACGATGCCACGGAACAGCGTATAGGAATTGACCGAGTCCTTGTAGGCTTCCGGCTCCCATAGATAGACCTGCGGCAGCTTCGGCGAGGCGAGTTCGGCGATGAAGGTGATCACCGTTCCCGGGTTCAGCGTTACCCGGAACACGTCGGCGTCGGAGCTTGACTGGCGGTCGAGCGCGAAGCCCTCGCTGGGGGTGATCGCGGCGATGCGGGTGGCGCCGAGATCGGGCCAGAAGATGCCGGAATTCACCAGCCGGAAATGCGGCGCCACGATCAGCCGGTCGAGCTGCTGGTCGGTGGTGTTGGCGAGCGCGAACACCGCCCAGTCGCCGCTCGAGCGCGCGTCATTGGCCTCGACCTCGATGCGCCGCACGATGCCGTCGGGACCGGGCGCGGTCGACACCTGGAAGTTTTCGCCCTGATTGACGTAGATCTGGACGGCGCGCGACAGGTCGAGCGCGACATCGTCGCGGGCAATCTTGATCGGTTCGACGGCGAAGGCCGGGAGCGCCGCGCAAAGCGTGACGACAACCGCCAGAACAAAGGCCAACAGCGACCCGTTTCGCAGGAAATTCGTCAAAAATCAGTCCTTCGTTCCAGCGCCCGGCGGATCGTCCGCGATCCGGGCGTAGAGGTAGTGGTCCTGCCAGATGCCGTTGATCCTGAGGTAGGATCGCAGAAGTCCTTCGCGCCGGAATCCGGCTTTTTCAAGCACGCGGATCGACCGGACATTGTCGGGAATACAGGCAGCTTCGATCCGGTGCAACCTCAGCGTATCGAAGGCGAAGCGGCAGACCACCTTGACCGCGTCGGTCATCAGGCCGCGGCCGCCGAACCGCTCCCCGATCCAGTAGCCGACATGGCCGCTTTGCGAGACGCCGTGGCGGATATTGCCGAGCGTAATGCCGCCTGCAAGCTTGCCGCTCGCCTTCTCGAAGATGAAGAAGGCGATGGCGGTTCCCTGCGCATAGTCTTCGCGGTAGCGGCCGATGCGCAGCCGCCAGGCGGTGCGGTCGAGTTCATCGGGCGTCCAGCGCGGCTCCCACGGTTCGAGGAAGGCACGGCTTTCGCCGCGCACCGCCGACCATTCGCGATAGTCGTTGGTGTAGGGCACGCGCAGCATGACCCGGTCGCCTTTCAGTGCCGGCAGGTCACGGCGAAAGAAAGGGAGCGCGAACACCGGCGCTTGAAGGCTTAGACGGCGAGCTTGCGGGCCGTGGTGTGCGTGCCCGCAAGCGAATCGAGAATCGCCTCATAGGGCGCGAGCGTACCCACCGGTCCAACCGCAGTCAGCGTCGGCTTGGTCGAAAACAGCCGGGACGAAAGGTCGGTCAGCCGCTCGACGGTCAGCGCCGACAGCCGTTCCATCAACTCCTCCTTGGCGATCGGCCGGCCGAACAGAAGCAGCTGCCTGGCGATCTGCGAGGCGCGGCTGGCCGGGCTTTCAGCCGACATGATCAGGCCGGCGCGGTATTGCGCGCGGGCGCGGTCGAGCTCTTCCTGAAGGATATTCTCGCCGGCCTTCTGCAGCTCGTCGATAATGACCGGAACCAGTTCGGCAATGTCGCTCTGCCCGGTCGCGGCATGAACGCCGAAGATGCCGGTATCGGAAAAACCCCAGTGGAAGGCATAGACCGAATAGCACAGGCCACGCTTTTCGCGGACCTCCTGGAACAGCCGGGACGACATGCCGCCGCCGAGGATCATCGACAGCACCTGCGAAGCGTAGAAATCGCGCACATGATAGGCTCGGCCTTCGAAGCCGAGCACGATCTGCGCGTCCATCAGGTCGCGATCCTCGCGGAAATCGCCGCCGACATACTGCGCATATTGCGGCAGGGTGCTGTCGGACTTGCTGCGGAAACCGCCGAGCTGCTTTTCGACCTCGCGCACGAAATTGTCGTGCTTGATGTCGCCGGCCGCCACGATCACCATCTTCTCGGCGCCATATTGGCGCTCGATGAAATCATGCAGCTGTTTGGAGGTGAAGGATTTGACGGTTTCCGGCGTGCCGAGGATCGAGCGGCCGATCGTCTGGTGGCGGAAGGCGGTCTCGGTGAAACGGTCGAAGACGATGTCGTCGGGCGTGTCGTGCGCGGCGCCGATCTCCTGCAGGATCACATGCTGCTCGCGCTCCAGTTCCTCTGGGTCGAATTCGGACTCCTGCAGGATATCGGCAAGGATATCCACCGCCAGCGGCACATCGTCGGACAGCACCCTGGCGTAATAGGACGTCGTCTCGACTGATGTGGCGGCATTGATCTCGCCGCCGACATCCTCGATTTCCGAGGCGATCTCGAAGGCCGTCCGCCTTTTCGTACCCTTGAAGGCCATATGCTCGAGCAGATGGGCCATTCCGTGCTCGTCGTCACGCTCATTGCGGGCGCCGGACTTGACCCAGGCGCCAAGGGCAACGGATTCGAGGCTTGGAAGGGTTTCGGTGGCGACTGTCAGGCCGTTCGACAGACGGCTTACCTCAACACCCATATGGCAAGTACTCCCTAACGCGCTGCCCTTGAGTGGCGGCTCACGTAATCTTCCACCATTTTCAGGTCGGATGGAAGTACCGTGTACTTTTCGTCGGCTGACATCAAGGACCCCAGCCATGCGGGCAGGGCCGGCGACACGCCGCAGGCGGCTTCGACCGCGGCCGGGAACTTGGCCGGGTGCGCCGTGCCCAGCACCACCATCGGCACTGCACCGTCAGCCTTGCCGGCGGCGAGATGCACGGCCGCGGCCGTGTGCGGATCGAGCAGATAATTGCTGGATTCGAGCGTTGAACGGATGGTGGCGGCAACCTCGTCCATATCAGCGCGTCCGGCGTCGAATTCGGACCGCATCCGGTCGATTTCTGCGGTTTCGATGGTGAAGGCGCCGGATTGCTTGAGGCCGGCCATGTAACGCCGCACCGTCTCTGCGTTACGGTCGCAGGCCTCGAACAGCAGTCGCTCGAAGTTCGACGATACCTGGATGTCCATCGATGGCGACGTCGTCGCAAACACACCCTTGGTGCGGTATTCACCGGTCGCGAAAGTGCGCGCCAATATGTCGTTGTCGTTGGTGGCGACGATCAGCCGCTCGATCGGCAGGCCCATCTTCTTGGCGGCGTAACCGGCGAAAATATCGCCGAAATTGCCGGTCGGCACGGTAAAGGAGACCGGCCTGTCCGGCGCGCCGAGCGAAAGCGCCGAGGAAAAATAATAGACGATCTGGGCCATGATGCGGGCCCAGTTGATCGAATTGACGCCCGACAGCGACACGCGATCACGAAAACCATGATCGTTGAACATATCCTTCAGCAGGCCCTGGCAATCGTCGAAATTGCCTTCGATCGCCAGCGCCTGGACGTTGGCGGCAGTCGATGTCGTCATCTGCCGCTGCTGCACCGGCGAGACGCGGCCATGCGGGAACATCACGAAAATGTCAGTTCGATCGCGGCCGGCGAAGGCATCGATGGCGGCGCCACCAGTGTCACCCGAGGTCGCGCCGACGATGGTGGCGCGCTGGCCGCGCTCAGTCAGCACATGGTCCATCAGCCGGGCAAGCAGCTGCATGGCAACGTCCTTGAAGGCCAGCGTCGGACCGTGGAAGAGCTCGAGGATGAACGTGTTGGCGCCGGTCTGCACCAGCGGGCAGACGGCCTGGTGGCGGAAGGTGGCATAGGCTTCTCGCACCAGGCGCTCGAAGACGGGTGCGGCGATCTCGCCGCCGAGGAAGGGCGTCAGCACGCGGATGGCGAGGTCCGCATAGGGCAGGCCGCGCATGGCGCGGATCTCGGCTGCCGAAAACTGCGGCCATGTCTGCGGCACATAAAGCCCGCCGTCGCGGGCCAGCCCCGCCAGCACCGCATCGGCAAATCCAAGCACGGGCACATCCCCGCGGGTACTCACATAGCGCATCGTCAAAGGTCCATTGCTGCCGCCGGTTTCATCCACGGCAATTGGTTAATTTTCCGAGCCGCCTCAGTCGCATTTTTGCCGTGGCGTTGCTATACGTCACCAACTTTGCGAGAGGGAAGTGCAGTTTCATGGCGTTTCATAGGTTCAACCGTCGCTTTGTCGCGGGTCTGGCGCTAACGGGCTTTATGCTTGCCGCCGCCGGTTGCCAATCGAGCGACAATGGCATCCTCAATCTCGGTTTCGGCAAGAAGACCGACCCGAATGCGCCAATACCGCCTCAGGATCCCAAGGTTCTCGCCAGCCAGTTGCAGGCCTACTGCCCGAAAGTGACGGTGCGTGACGGCACCGCATACTTCAATACCTACGCCAAGGGCGCGCCGCAGCCGAAAAAGAAAAAGGCTGATGCAACACAGGATGCCGAGGCCGCTGCCGCCGCGCAGACGGCGCCTGACGGCTCCATCGTCGATCCGAACAAGGATCCGGCCAAGATCATCTACCAGGCCTCGATCAGCGATGTGAGCCGCGATTGCAGCCGTGCCAACGGCCAGTTGACGATGAAGGTTGGGGTTGCCGGCAAGATCGTGCCGGGACCGCTGTTCGCCCCCGGCACCATCACCATGCCGATCCGCATTGCCGTCATGCACGGCCCCGACGTACTTTATTCGCAGATCCACCCCTATCAGATCCAGGTCAGCGATCCCTCGACCGCCACCCAGTTCGTGTTCACCGATCCCAACGTCGTCGTGCCCGAACCCTCCGCCCGGGATTACACTGTCTATGCCGGCTATGACGACACCGCGCCGGCGGCGGCGGACAAGAAGTCCGGCAAGAAAAAGAAGCGCGCTCCCGCGACGAACTAAGCGCCTGGGCGCCGTCGCTGCTGCGACGGTGCCGGTCAACTCTTTGAAAGATCCAAACGATCCGATCGTAATCCTGCAGGCGTGCGCCTGCGGCAGGTCGCGTCTGCGCTTTAATCTCGATCCATTCCGCCAGCGCACTTGACTCATCCATATCCCGGCGGTTATACGTCAATCAATAGCTCGCAGGTTATTGATCCCGATGCCGGACGCCCACGATACTTTGTTCAGAACGCTTGCCGACCCGACTCGGCGGGCCATCTTCGAGCGCTTGTGCCGCCAAGGTGAGCAGACCGTGGGGGCGCTGACGGCGCAGTCCGGGGTCTCGCAACCAGCGGTGTCGAAGCATCTCGGCGTCCTGAAGCTGGCCGGCCTGGTGCGTGACCGCCACGCCGGACGCCAGACCCACTACAGCGCCCAGCCCGCGGCACTTGGCCCGCTGACCGACTGGACAGTTCAAATGACTGGATTCTGGGAGAGCCGCTTCGATGATCTCGAGAGCCTGCTGAAAAGGATGGACCAGTGAGCAATCCCGAGCTGCGCACCGTCGTCGTCGAACGTGAAATATCCTGGCCGGCGGAGAAGATCTGGCGCGCGTTGACGCAGCCGCATCTGATTGAGGAATGGCTCATGAAGAACGATTTCAAGCCTGTCGTCGGCCACAGCTTCAATCTTCGCGGCGACTGGGGCGGCGTGCTCGACTGCGAGGTGCTGGCCATCGAGCAAAACAGGACGCTGTCCTACAGCTGGGATTTTGCGCATGAGGATGCCGCCTACAATCTGACGAGCGTGGTGACGTTCACGCTCACACCCACGAGCTCGGGAACCCATCTGCGCGTCGAGCAGTCGGGCTTCCATCCGAGCCAGAAGCAGGCCTATGGCGGCGCCAGGGCCGGGTGGCAGCAATTCCTCACCAAGCTGGAGCAGATCCTGGCGAAGCCGGATTGAAGCCTGCCGGTACCATGCCCTGATCGCGGGGCACCGAATGCAAAAAGGAGTAAATCGATGAAGATCAAGCTGACCAGCGTCTATGTGGACAACCAGGACAACGCACTGCGCTTCTACACCGACGTGCTGGGCTTTGCCGTGAAGGCCGACTTCAGCAATGGGCCTTTTCGTTGGCTGACCGTCATCTCACCCGATGAGCCCGAGGGAGCCGAGCTACAGCTGGCGCTCAACGACAACCCGGCCGCCAAGGCCTACCAGCAGGCCATCTTCAAGCAGGGGCAGCCCGCGCTCATGCTGTTCACCGACGACGTCAAGGGTGATTACGAGCGCATCAAGGGACGCGGCGGTGCGTTCGCCATGGCGCCGACAGAAGTGACCGGCTCGACTATCGCCCAGCTCAACGACAGCTGCGGCAATCTCATCCAGATCACCCAACTGGCGCGTTGGTAGGCGCTGGTTTCAAGAGGAAGTTGCAATGAACTTGAGCAAATGGATACGTCAAACCCATCGTTGGCTGTCGATCATCTTCACGCTGACCGTGGCAGCCAATTTCATCACCATGGCGTTCGGGCAACCTCCGGCCTGGGTGGTCTATTCGCCGCTGCTGCCGCTATTCCTGCTGCTGTTCAGCGGCCTCTATATGTTCGTGCTGCCTTACGTCGCGAGATCGCGTGGCGAGCAGGGCGCGCAAGGGTAGGACATGGCCAAGGCGCCGGGAAAATCGAAGGTCGCAAAACCGGCCCCAGACAAGCCGGAAAAGCCGGTCCTGCTTTCGGGCGGCAACCCGCAGATCCCTAAGGTCTATGGGGACGCTCCGGTGCAGGTATATATTGCCGCCATGCCGGGCTGGAAAAGCGATGTCGGGCGCCGGATCGACGCACTTATCGTCAGCGCCGTCCCCGGCGTCTACAAGGCGGTGAAGTGGAACTCACCTTTCTATGGCATCGAGGGGGACGGTTGGTTCCTCAGCCTGCATTGCTTCACCAGATACGTCAAAGTCGCCTTCTTTCGCGGCACGTCGCTCGATCCTGTGCCTCCCGGCGGTTCCAGGCAAAAGGAAGTGCGGTATCTCGACATCCATGAAGGCGAAGAGATCGACGAAGCCCACTTCGCCTCCTGGGTGAAGCAGGCCAGCCGATTGCCCGGCGAGAAGATGTGAACGGAGGCAGACCATGAAGATCAGCATGTCGAGCAAGGACGAGGGAGGCGCCTCTGCCTCCGAGCGGATAGATGCCCGAATCCGGGAGCTGGACGATTGGCGGGGCAAGACGTTGGCCAGCCTGCGCAAGACCATCCTCGACGCCGACCCGGAAATCATCGAGGAGTGGAAGTGGATGGGCAGCCCGGTATGGTCACGCGACGGCATGATCGCCGTCGGCAACGCTCACAAGGACAAGGTGAAGCTGACCTTTTCTCACGGCGCCAGCCTGCCGGATCCCGACAGGCTGTTCAACAACGGGCTCAACGGCAAGGTGTGGCGCGCCATCGATGTGTCGGAGGGCGGCGTGATCGATGCGGATGCGCTGAAAGCGCTCGTCCGCGCCGCGATTGCCTACAACAGGGCTAAGAAGAAACCGGCCAGGTCGGCCAAAGCCAAGGGCTGATCGGTTCAGGCGTCCGACCACTCCGACAGAGCGGCAATCACACTTTTCAGTTCGGCCCAGCGGCGGATGACGGTTTCGGCTCCGGCTTCGGTCAGCACATCGGCATGGCCGGGATAGCTGTGCGCGGCGCCGGTGAAGCCGATCACGCGCATGCCGGCGGCCCTGGCGCCGGTGACGCCGTGCACCGAATCCTCGATGACGAAGGTGTTTGCCGGATTGGCGTTGAGTTGCTCCGCCGCAATCAGGAACACATCCGGCGCGGGCTTGGTTTTCTTGCTTGGTATTTCCAGCGCTGAAAAAATCCGGCCGGCGAAGAACGGCAGCAGGCCCACTTTCTCGAGCATGAACTCGATCCGCTCCAAGCGTGAGTTCGAGCAGACGCAGCGCGGCGCGGTGACCGCGGCGACCGCCTCGCGCACGCCGTCGATGGCGCGCACGTCGCTGCGCAGTTTGCGGTCGACCAGCTCTTCGGCCCGGTCGATCATCGAGGCCTGGAACGGGATGGCGGATTTTTGCTCGACCCGCATCATGATGTCCTTGAAGGTCAGTCCGGCATAGGTTTCGGCGTATTCCTCAGCCGAAATTTCATATCCGGCCAAGGTCAGCAATTCGGCCTCGACGCGGGCTGCGATGATTTCGGAATCGACGAGCACGCCGTCGCAATCGAAGATGACAAGATCTGGCTGGGGCATGGCAATCCGAACGAGGAGGGTGATGGAGGCCCGGCAAGGCTCAAGCGGCGCGACATACACCAACGGGCCGGGCTGCGCAAATTGACGACGTCAGGGCTGCCTAGACCGTTGCGTCCTTCACCGAATATTTACGCTGATCGGTAACCATAACGGGGAGTAAACAGTAACGCGTGCCTTGGGTGTAAAAATGTCTGCCGTGCGTCTTCTCGCCGACCTCTCCCACGCCCCCCAGCAATCCGAGTGGCTGGACACGATCCTCAAGGGCGATTGTGTCGCCGCGCTCGACCGGCTGCCGGAAAAATCCATCGACGTCATCTTCGCCGATCCGCCTTACAATCTGCAGCTCGACGGCGATTTGCACCGGCCCGACCAGTCCAAGGTCGACGCCGTCGACGATGACTGGGACCAGTTCGAGAGTTTCGAGGCCTATGACGCCTTCACCCGCGCCTGGCTCCTGGCGGCACGCCGCGTGCTGAAGCCGAATGGCACCATCTGGGTTATCGGCTCCTACCACAACATCTTCCGCGTCGGCGCCAAGATGCAGGATCTCGGCTTCTGGATCCTCAACGATGTCGTCTGGCGCAAGACCAACCCTATGCCGAATTTCCGCGGTCGCCGCTTCCAGAACGCGCATGAGACCATGATCTGGGCTTCGCGCGACCAGAAGGGCAAGGGCTATACCTTCAATTACGAAGCCATGAAGGCATCGAACGACGACATCCAGATGCGCTCCGACTGGCTGTTCCCGATCTGCACTGGCGGCGAGCGGCTGAAGAACGACAATGGCGACAAGCTGCATCCGACGCAGAAGCCGGAAGCGCTGCTCGCCCGCATCATGATGGCCTCGACCAAGCCGGGCGACATCGTGCTCGACCCGTTCTTCGGATCCGGCACAACCGGCGCCGTGGCCAAGCGGCTTGGCCGCCATTTCGTCGGCATCGAGCGCGAGCAGGCCTATATCGACGCCGCCAATGAGCGCATCGATGCCGTGCGGCCGCTGGAAACCGCCGATCTCACCGTGCTCACCGGCAAGCGCGCCGAGCCGCGCGTCGCCTTTGTCAGCCTCATCGATACCGGGCTTATGCAGCCCGGCGCCACGCTTTACGATGCCAAGAAGCGCTGGTCGGCCAAGGTACGCGCCGACGGCACGGTGGCGATCGGCGACAGCGCCGGCTCGATCCACAAGATCGGCGCCGAAGTGCAGGGCCTGGACGCCTGCAATGGCTGGACCTTCTGGCACTATGAGCGCTCGGGCGGCCTGACCCCGATCGACGAACTGCGCCGCATCGCCAGGCTCGGCATGGAACGGGCAGGGGCTTGAGATTCAAGGTTTAAATTCGGCGCTCTACGACGGCCCCCCTCTGCCCTGCCGGGCATCTCCCCCTCAAGGGGGGAGATTGCTGTCATCAACGCTTTCGCCAATTTTTGATCTTGCAAGGTGAGAACGGCCGCAGCGGCTGCTGATCTCCCCCCTTGAGGGGGAGATGGCCGGCAGGCCAGAGGGGGGCGCCATAGAGCGTTACTTCGGCCCTCCGCGCATTCACACCGCGATCCCATACCCCGCAAGATCTGCCCGCAGCGTTTTTGCATCCGTGAACAGCACCGACTGCCAGCCGGCGGCCCTGGCGCCATCGACATTTCTGGGGCTGTCGTCGATGAACAGCGTGGCTGACGGTTCGAGACCGAACGCGGCGACGTGATGGTCGTAGATGGCGCGGTCGGGCTTGATCTCACGGATATCGGCCGACACGGTCACGCCGCGCGGGCGGCTAAGGAAATCGAAGCGCAGTCTTGCCTCGGCAAGCGTGTCGGCGGCGAAGTTCGTCAGCATGGTCACGTCGCGGCCGCTCTCGATCAGGCCGAGCATGATGGCGACGCTGTCCTCATAGGCATGCGGCACCATGTCGTTCCAATAGCGCCGGAAATTGCGAATGTTTTCAGCATGATCCGGGTAATCCGCGATCAGCAGCGCTTCCGCCTCTTCCCACGTCCGGCCACGATCCTGCTCGATGTTCCAGTCATGCGTGCAGACATTGTCGAAGAACCACTTGCGCTCTTCGGCATCGGGAATGAGGCGGCTGAACGGAATGTTCGGATCGTAGTGGAGCAAGACGCGGCCGATGTCGAACACGATATGGCGGATTTCAGTCATTTCTGGCCTTTCAAAGCGAATGCTAGTCAATTGGGCGGTGTTTTTTGGTTGCGCCCGGTATCGCTGCTTCGATGACCTTTTTCATGACGGTCGGCAGCGCTTCTCCGGAAATGTCATGGGCCAGCGACCAGAAATGCCCTTCCGGCGCATCACTTTTCACTTGAGCGTGAAAAACTTCGAGCTCGAGCGCGAAATGGGTGAAGACATGCGCGATCTCTCCAGCGCGCCGCCAGTCGGCAGGGAAGGGCGCTGCCTCCGAAGTGGTTGCACCGTCGATCCGCGCTGTCCAACCTGTGGTCGGCACCTCGGTCATGCCGCCGAGCAGGCCCTTGTCAGGCCGCTTGCGCAACAGGATGGCGCCGTCGCCGCGCTCGGCGACGAAGGCGGCACCCCGCCTGAGTGGTTTGTCGACCTTGGGCAGGCGGACCGGAAAGCGCTCGGGGTCGCCGGACAGGATGGCGCTGCAATCCTCGCGCACCGGGCACAGCATGCAGCGCGGCCGTCTTGGCGTGCAGATCGTGGCGCCAAGGTCCATCATTGCCTGGGCGAAGTCGCCCGGCCTTGTCTGCGGAACCAGTCTTGCGACGAGCGCGCGGATTTCAGGCTTTGCCTCGCTGAGCGGCGTTGCGATCGAATAGAGCCGCGAGATGACACGTTCGACATTGCCGTCGACGACCGCCGCCGGACGGTCGAAGGCGATCGCCGCGATCGCCGCCGCCGTATAGGCGCCGATCCCCGGCAATTCCCTCAATCCCGTTTCGTTGTCGGGAAAACGGCCGCCCTGGCTCGCAACCAGATCGGCGCAGGCCTTGAGGTTGCGCGCCCGTGAATAATAGCCGAGCCCGGCCCAGGCCTTCATCACATCCTCGGCCGGCGCAGCCGCCAGCGCCTTCACATCAGGCCATTTCTCGACAAAGGCGCGAAAATAGGATTTTACCGCTTCGACCGTGGTCTGCTGCAGCATCACTTCCGAAAGCCAGATGCGATAGGGGTCCGGCCGTGCACCGCCGGCCGCGGCGTGCGGCGTGATCCGCCACGGCAGTTCGCGATGGTGCGCGTCGTACCAGGCAAGCAGACGCGCGGCGATCTCTCCCGATAGAGTTGGTCCGGATGCGGCCTTGCGGGTCTGTTCGTGCAGTGCCATTGATCGCGGGCTGGCTCTAGGCTGGTGAGGAGCGTGGCTGGAGAACGTACATGGCAGGGAGAACGCCTTACGGCAATCCCGTTCCGGTGAGCGATCTCGCGACCGCGATCCTCGACCCCGTGCTGCGCAAGCGGGCCGGCATTTCGATCGGGCTGGTGCAGTCATGGGAAGAGATCGCCGGCCCCAGGCTCGCCGGCCATTCGCGCCCCGAAAAAATCCAGTGGCCGCGCCGCATGCATGAGGACGATCCGTTCGAGCCGGCGGTGCTGGTCATCGCCTGCGAGGGCATGGCCGCGCTGCACCTACAGCACGAGACCGGCGAGATCATCAACCGCGTCAATGCCTTTCTCGGCTTCAACGCGATCGGCAGGATCCGGATCGTGCAAAAGCCGGTGCTGAGGGACAAAGCCCGGCCGAAACCGACGCCGAGAGCACTGACTTCTGTCGAAAAGGCCAAATTGTCCGATACCGTCGGCAAGATCGAGGATGAAGGCTTGCGCGCCTCGCTGGAGCGTCTTGGCGCCACAATTCTTGGCCAAAGGAAGCGGCCAAGGTAATCAACCGGTAATCAGTCGGTCATGAACGCGTCATCTATCTCGCGCATTCGTGATCCTGCATGTAGAGTTTGGCGATTGGAATGGGGACGGCGATGCCTTAATTCCCGCCAACTCTCGCCTTTTCTAGCCTTTGCGTTGCAAAATCAAACCACAGTCAGGTGATTCGCATGAACCGTAGCTTGTCCCGCAGAAACCTCCTGTCTTCGCTGGCCGTCATTCCGGCAGTGGCTATGCTCGCCGCATGCAGCGATTCAGGCGAGGATGCCAAAGCAGCGGATGTGAAGCCTGCGGCTCCCGCGCCTGCTTCGACGCCTGCCACTCCGGCCGCCGTCAAGGTCCCGGAGTCTTCCGGCAATGTCGACATGGCCGAACTGCTGAAGCCCGGCGCTTTGCCCGACAAGCAGCTCGGCAAGGATGACGCCAAGGTCACCATCGTCGAATATGCTTCGATGACCTGCCCGCATTGTGCGCATTTCGCCGCGACCACCTTCCCTGAGTTGAAGACCAAATACATCGACACCGGCAAGGCGCGTTACATCCTGCGCGAATTCCCGTTCGATCCGAGCGCCGAGGCCGGTTTCATGCTGGCGCGCTGTTCGAAGGACAATTATTTCCCGATGGTCGACGTGCTGTTCAAGCAGCAGGCCAACTGGGTGGGCGTCAACAATACCAAGGATGCGCTGCTGCAGATCTCCAAGCTCGCCGGTTTTACACAGGAGTCCTTCGAGGCCTGCTTGACGGACCAGAAACTTCTGGACGATGTGAGATCAGTCCAGAAGCGCGGCGCCGATGAATTCAAGGTCGACTCGACACCGACCTTCTTCATCAACGGGAAAACCTACAAAGGTGCGATGTCGATTGAGGAAATATCGGCCATCATCGACCCTCTGCTCTGACGTCCAGGCGGCGCCGGAGCGACTGCGCTTCGGCGTCAGCGCACCTTTGTGCCTTCCAGGCAGTCGCGAATGAAGTTTTCGCGCCTTCGCCTCCTCGGCTTCAAGTCCTTCGTCGAACCCGGCGAGTTCGTCATCGAACGCGGCCTGACCGGCATTGTCGGGCCGAATGGCTGCGGCAAGTCGAACCTTGTCGAGGCGATGCGCTGGGTGATGGGCGAAAGCTCATACAAGAACATGCGCGCGTCCGGCATGGACGACGTGATCTTTTCCGGCTCGGGAACGCGCCCGGCCCGCAACACCGCCGAAGTCACGCTGTTCCTCGACAATAGCGACCGGACCGCGCCCGCCGCCTTCAACGACGCCGATGAATTGCAAGTGTCGCGCCGAATCGAGCGCGAAGCCGGCTCGCTCTACCGCATCAACGGCAAGGAAGCCCGCGCCAAGGACGTGCAGCTTCTGTTCGCCGACCAGTCGACCGGCGCGCGCTCGCCTTCCATGGTCGGACAGGGCCGCATCGGCGAACTGATCCAGGCCAAGCCGCAGGCGCGCCGCGCGCTGCTCGAAGAGGCCGCCGGCATTTCCGGCCTGCACACGCGCCGTCACGAGGCCGAGCTTCGGCTGAAGGCGGCCGAACAAAATCTGGAACGGCTGGACGATGTCGTCGGCGAACTTGAGAGCCAGATCGAAAGCCTTAAGCGCCAGGCGCGCCAGGCATCGCGCTTCAAGAACCTGTCGGCCGATATCCGTAAGGCGGAAGCCACGCTCTTGCATCTGCGCTGGACTTTGGCCAAAACCCAGGAGGGCGATGCGCGTTCGGCATTGGCGGTTGCCACAGCTCTGGTCGGCGACCGCGCCGCCGCCCAGATGGCTGCCGCCCGTGAGCAAGGCGTCGGCGCCCACCGGCTGCCCGATCTGCGCGATGCCGAGGCCGCCGCGGCTGCCGCCTTCCAGCGCCTGTCGATCGCCAAGGCTCAGATCGAGGAGGAGGCTGGCCGCATCCGCGCCCGCCAGGCCGAACTGGAGCGCCGGCTGCAGCAGCTCGACGGCGACATCGCCCGCGAGGAGCGCATGGTGCGCGACAATGCGGATATTCTTGAGCGCCTGCGCGAGGAAGAAGCGACACTCAACTCCGAAAATGCCGGCGCCGCCGAGCGCGAAGCCACGACGCGGGCCGCTTTCGAGCAGGCCGGCGCAACGCTTGTCACAAGCGAAGCAAAGCTCGCTGCGCTGACCGCCGAACGCGCGGAGGCTGCCGCCTCGCGCAATCAGATCGAGCGCACGCTGCGCGAAAACGCCGAACGCCGCGACCGCTTTGCCCGCCAGCTGGCCGACGTCGACCGCGAATTGTCCGAAATTGTGTCGAAGGTTGCGGGCTTGCCTGACCCGGCCGAAAAACGTGCTCTGGTCGAGGACGCGCTCGCCCGGCTGGAGGAAGCCGAGGCCGGCGCCATTGCTGCCGAACAGGCGGTCGCCGAGGCGCGCGCCACCGAGAGTGCCGCCCGTCCGCCGCTGCAGGATGCCAGGGCCGAACTCGCCGGCATCGAGACCGAAGCCCGCACGCTGGCCAAGATCCTCAATGCCGCCAGCGGCGATCTTTTCCCGTCGGTGCTGGAGCAACTCAGCGTCGAACGCGGCTATGAGACGGCCCTTGGTGCTGCGCTTGGCGAGGACCTCGACGTGCCGCTCGACCGCAGCGCGCCGGTGCATTGGGGCGAAAGCCAGGTTCAACCAGGCGATGCGGCCTTGCCGGAAGGCATCAAGAGCCTCGCCAGCGTGGTGCGCGCGCCTTCGCAGCTTGCCCGCCGACTGGCGCAGATCGGCATTGTCGACGCGGCTAATGGCCGCCGCCTGCAGACGCTGCTTGCGCCCGGCCAGCGGCTGGTCAGCCGCGATGGCGCGCTGTGGCGCTGGGACGGGCTGACCGCCAGCGCCGATGCACCGACCGCGGCGGCGCAAAGGCTGGCGCAGAAGAACCGGCTGGCCGAGCTCGATGCCGAGGCGGTGCAGGCGGCGCAGATCGTTCGCGAGGCCGAAGCCGCCCTTGCCCAGGCCGAACAGGCGCTGCGCCAGGCGAGCGAGGCCGAACGCAATGCCCGCCAGGCAGGGCGCGATGCCCAGCACGGCCTGGACGCCGCCCGCAACGCCTTGGCCGAGGCCGAAAAGGCCGGCGGCGAATTGGCAAGCCGCCGCGCCGCGCTCGACGAGGCGCGCGCGCGCATCGTCGACAGCCATGAAGAGACGGCCGCCGCCTTCGCCGAGGCCGAAATGCTGCTGCAGGACGCCCCCGATCTCGGCGACCTGCAACTTCAGCTCGAACAGACCGCCGCCAATGTCAGCCGCGATCGCGCAACCTTGGCCGACGCGCGTGCCGTCCATGAAGGCCTGCGCCGCGAAGCCGAGGCGCGCACGCGCCGGCTCGATGCCATCGGCGCCGAGCGCAGCAACTGGCTGCAGCGGGCCGAAAACGCCTCGACCCAGATCGCCTCTCTCGGCGAGCGCAGGGCCGAGGCCGAGGCCGAGCGCGAAACGCTGGCCGACGCCCCCGACGAGATCGACGCCAGGCGGCGCGCGCTGCTGTCGCAGCTGACCGAGGCAGAGACCTTGCGCAAGGCGGCCGCCGACCGCTTGCAGGAGGCCGAGAACAAGCAGGCCGAGCTGGACAAGGCCGCCACCGCGGCGATCCAGTCGCTGGCCGATTCCCGCGAAACCCGCGTCCGCGCCGAAGAGCGTTTGACCGCCGCCGATGAGCGCCGGCTCGAGGTCGAGGCGCGCATCCAGGAAACGCTGAACACGCCGCCGCATCTGGTCATTCGCCATACTGGCCTGGAAGCCGACAGCCCGATGCCCGAAATGGCCGAGATCGAGCGCCAGCTCGACCGGCTGAAGGTTGAGCGCGAGCGGCTCGGCGCCGTCAATCTGCGCGCCGAGGAAGAGCAGAAGGAATTGTCGGACCGGCTGGAGGCCATCGTTTCCGAGCGCGAGGACATCATCGAGGCAATCCGCAAACTGAGGCAAGCGATCCAGAGCCTGAACCGCGAAGGCCGCGAACGGCTGCTTGCCGCTTTCGAGGTGGTCAACGGCCATTTCCAGCGGCTGTTCTCGCATCTGTTCGGTGGCGGCACGGCCGAATTGCAGCTGATCGAATCCGACGACCCGCTCGAAGCCGGGCTCGAAATCCTGGCCCGTCCGCCCGGCAAGAAGCCGCAGACCATGACGCTGCTGTCCGGCGGCGAGCAGGCGCTGACGGCGATGTCGCTTATCTTTGCCGTGTTCCTGACCAATCCGGCGCCGATCTGCGTGCTCGACGAAGTCGACGCGCCGCTCGACGATCACAATGTCGAACGCTTCTGCAACCTTATGGACGAAATGGCCGCGACCACCGAGACGCGCTTCGTCATCATCACCCACAACCCGATCACGATGGCGCGCATGAACCGCCTGTTCGGCGTGACCATGGCCGAGCAGGGCGTCAGCCAACTGGTCTCGGTCGATCTGCAGGCCGCCGAGGCGATGCGCGAGGCGAGCTGACGCAGCATGCTTTGTTGATTTCGTCGGCGATGGCGTCGATCCGACTGTTGCAACAGGACCGTCGCCCTTGCGACCTGCTTGCGACGCGCATTCTGTAAGGTTCGAAGAGAAGGAATTTAAGCACCACCTGAGAGCGAACGCCAAAGCCCACATGCAAAGCGCCCGGCCAACGCGAAAGCGATGCCTATAAGGCACAGATGGCAATAGGCTCCGACCGCAATTCAGCTGCCACGTTTATCGGAAGCCCAGGAAGCTCAGTATCGCAATCACGATAACGACTGCTCCGATGAGCCAGATTATGTTGTTCACCGTATCTCTCCCGAACTAGTTGCTGGGAGTGAACTCGTAAGAGCCTACTAATGTTCCCGCATTTTCTGCGTCGAAACAAAATGGCGGCCATCGCTTCGTCGATTGCCAGACCAAGGTCCGACCAGGGTATGACTGAAGTCCTGACGTCGGAGCCATAGGCCTGAAGGCGGGCAACCTATGCCCTCCCGATACATTGGAACCGGGCTGCCGAGCATGAGTCCCTTCATCGGTGGTCAATCGGGTGCCCGCCATTCCTGAGAGGTTAGCGGGCACCCGATTGTCGTGACACCGCCAACGCGTGCGTTTCAATAGCGAGGCTAACAGTGACCTTTGTCCAGAGATCTGTGCGTGACGGCGCCACCCGACCCGCAAACGACAACGACAGTCCTGCGGAAGTTTCTTCCGTTCTTGACCTCATACCATCGGCTGACGACGACAACGTCGCTGAACTTGTCAGGCGAACAGAGCGCCTGGCAATCGCAGTGGTTATCGGAATCGCGGTTCTGCTGATCTTGGCGCCGGTGGTTTACCTTGCACTTTCTTACGGGATCTGAGACGGCCCGACTTAGGCGATCTAAGATGGCCTGATTGGTCGTATTCTCGTAAATCTGAAAAGTTGTGCCGACAGTCCTCCTCGCAAGACAAGTGTTTCCCGTCACATAAAGGAGATCGAACGCGACGACATAGAATGGTCGTGCGCAGCGCTGCTTTGTCGAGTTGCGTAACCTTGGTGGCCGGCTTGAAAGGGCGTGCTCACCAGAATTTGCCAACAAGAGCTGTTGTCGCAATTCCTTCCTTCACACGCCGTGTTGCGCGGGAGCAGCCGTCACTGATCGCGCCCGTGGACCGACGACGCTACTCGGAACCAAAGGGATGGGACGCGGTTATCCCCGCGAAGGGATAATTAGCAGGTGGAGATATTACAATGAAAACAATGATCGTGAGCGCCTTGGCGCTGTTCATTGCCATGCCGACGATAGCTCCGGCAGCCGAAGCTGACGTGGTCATCACGACCCACCATCGACATCATCACAGGAGCGTAAAGGTCATCAATGACCAGGGTCAACGCCTTCATCACCGCAGACACGGCACGGTTGCCTTCTACGACCACGGCCGCAGACATCATCGCCGGGATACGGTCATCGTGACCGGCTCGATCGAGCGCAGCCATCATCGCCATTATCGACATCATCGGCATCATCCCGTCGTCATCCAGGACGACAACGATTACTGATCCTCTCCGCACGGCCCCGGCTCTGTCAACGGAGTCGGGGTCGCGTGGGAGTCAGATAGCTCCTGACGGCAGCCATCGATAAGGTCGGTAAATCATTGATTCCAAAGGCATGTGATTTGGCTGGGGCGCCAGGATTCGAACCTGGGAATGTCGGTACCAAAAACCGATGCCTTACCACTTGGCGACGCCCCAGCAAGCGAGCTTTGCCCGTTGCGCGCGGCCTTATAGGACGAGCGGCACGAAAGCTCAATGCCGAGTTGGCCACTGTGCAAAACTGATCCACCGCTTGGCGCGGGGGCGCGCTATTCGCCCCAGACCGCCAACTCGTTGCCAGCGGGATCGGTGAAATGGAACCGCCTGCCGCCCGGGAACGAGAATATCGGCTTGACGATCGTGCCGCCGGCGCTTTCGACAACGTCGAGCGTTGCTTCCAGATCCTGCGAATAGAGCACCGGCAATGGTTTCGCCGGCGCCTCCGCCGCATCGGCCTGGAAGCCGCCATCGAGCCCTTCGCCGAAGGCCGAATAGGTCGGCCCGTAATCGGTGAACGACCACGAGAAGGCGGCGCTGTAGAAAGCCTTGACGCTGTCCAGCGTCGCGCCGGTCGCGGGCAGTTCGAGATAGTCGAGTTTTCCGTTGAGTTTCATCACGCTGCTCCCAACTTGTTCCCTATATGTTCTATATCCTGGGCAGCGATCCGGCAAGTCTTTTCGACGCAGCTTTTGCTTAATCGATTGTAGTCGCCGGGCTTCGCTGCCACACCTTGCCTTTCGCACTGCAGCATAATAACGCTCGGGTCGGAGCGCGGGGGAACCGGGTCTTGGCCCCGGGGTTCTAATCTTCCGAGAACTTGGAGGGCGAGCATGACCAAATGGGTCTACACCTTCGGCGATGGCGCCGCGGAAGGACGTGCGGGCGACCGCAACCTTCTCGGTGGCAAAGGCGCCAATCTGGCCGAGATGTGCAGTCTTGGCCTGCCGGTGCCGCCGGGCTTTACGCTCACCACCGAAGTCTGCAACGCCTATTACGCCAACGGCAACAGCTATCCGGCCGCGTTGCAGGCCGATGTCGTCAAGGCGCTGGACCATATCGGGCAACTGACCGGGCGCCGTTTCGGCGATCCGTCGAAGCTGCTTCTGGTCTCGGTCCGCTCCGGGGCCAGGGCCTCGATGCCGGGCATGATGGACACCGTGCTCAATCTCGGCCTCAATGACGAGACGGTCGAGGCGCTGGCAGCCGATTCCGGCGATGCCCGCTTTGCCTATGACAGCTACCGCCGCTTCATCCAGATGTATTCCGATGTCGTCATGGGTCTCGACCACGAAGTGTTCGAGGAAATCCTCGAGGACCAGAAGGCGAGCCTCGGCCACGAGCTCGACACCGAACTGACAGCGCAGGAATGGCAGAGCGTCATTGCCCTCTACAAGGCCAAGGTCGAGGAGGAGCTCGACAGGCCGTTTCCACAGGACCCGCACGAGCAGCTGTGGGGGGCGATCGGCGCGGTGTTTTCCAGCTGGATGAACAACCGCGCCATCACCTACCGGCGCCTGCACGACATCCCGGAAAGCTGGGGCACGGCGGTCAATGTCCAGGCCATGGTGTTCGGCAATATGGGCGAGACGTCAGCCACTGGCGTCGCCTTCACCCGCAATCCCTCGACCGGCGAAAAGATGCTCTATGGCGAGTTCCTGGTGAACGCGCAGGGCGAGGATGTCGTAGCCGGCATCCGCACGCCGCAGAACATCACCGAGGCGGCGCGCATTGCCGCCGGCTCGGACAAGCCGTCGCTGCAGAAACTGATGCCGGACGCGTTTCGCTCCTTCGTCGACATCTCCGACCGCCTGGAACAGCACTACCGCGATATGCAGGACCTCGAATTCACCATCGAGCGCGGCAAATTGTGGATGCTGCAGACGCGTTCCGGCAAACGCACCGCCAAGGCGGCGCTGAAGATCGCCGTCGAGATGGCGCGCGACAAGCTGATCACGACGGAGGAGGCGGTCGCCCGCATCGATCCGGCCTCGCTCGATCAGCTGTTGCATCCGACCATCGACCCCAAGGCCGCGCGCGATGTCATCGGCGTCGGCCTGCCGGCTTCTCCGGGCGCGGCGACCGGCGAGATTGTTTTCTCCTCGGGCGATGCCGAGGATCTGAAGACGCAAGGTCGCAAGGCAATCCTGGTGCGCATCGAAACCAGCCCCGAAGACATTCATGGGATGCATGCTTCGGAAGGCATCCTGACCACGCGCGGCGGCATGACCAGCCACGCCGCCGTGGTCGCGCGCGGCATGGGCAAGCCTTGCGTTTCGGGCGCCGGCTCGCTGCGTGTCGACTACAAGGCCGGCACGCTGATGTCGATGGGCCAGACCTTCCGCAAGGGCGACATCATCACCATCGATGGCAGCAACGGCCAGGTGCTGAAGGGCGCCGTGTCGATGCTGCAGCCGGAACTGTCGGGCGATTTCGCCGCCATCATGGAATGGGCCGATGCGGTGCGCCGCATGAAGGTGCGCACCAATGCCGAGACGCCGCTCGATGCGCGCATGGCGCGCTCCTTCGGCGCCGAAGGCATCGGCCTCTGCCGCACCGAGCACATGTTCTTCGACGGCGAGCGTATCGTCGCTATGCGCGAGATGATCCTGGCCGATACCGAGAAGGACCGCCGCACCGCACTTGCCAAGCTGTTGCCGATGCAGCGCTCGGATTTCCTCGAACTGTTCGAGATTATGGCCGGCCTGCCGGTGACGATCCGGCTGCTCGATCCGCCGCTGCACGAATTCCTGCCCAAGACGGAAGCGGAGGTGGCGGAGGTCGCCGCCGCCATGAACGTCTCGCCCGACAAGCTCAGGCAGCGCACAGAAGCCCTGCATGAGTTCAACCCGATGCTTGGCCATCGCGGCTGCCGTCTCGCCGTCTCCTATCCCGAGATCGCCGAGATGCAGGCGCGCGCCATTTTCGAGGCCGCGGTCGAGGCCGGCAAGAAGGCCGGCGCGCTGGTCGTTCCCGAGATCATGGTGCCGCTGGTCGGCCTGGTGAAGGAGCTCGACTACGTCAAGGCGCGCATCGATGCGGTTGCCAAGGCTGTCATGGACGAGACCGGCGTCAAGATCGACTATCTCACCGGCACGATGATCGAGCTGCCGCGCGCGGCGATCCGCGCCCACGTCATCGCCGCTACGGCCGAGTTCTTCTCCTTCGGCACCAACGATCTCACCCAGACCACTTTCGGCATCTCGCGCGACGATGCGGCGTCCTTCCTCGAGACCTATCGGCAGAAAGGCATCATCGAGCAGGACCCGTTCGTCTCGCTCGACATCGAGGGCGTCGGCGAACTGGTGCGCATGGCTGCGCAAAAGGGCAGGGCGACGCGGCCCGACATCAAGCTCGGCATATGCGGCGAACATGGCGGCGATCCGGCCTCGATCCGCTTCTGCGAAGAGGTCGGCCTCGACTATGTCTCGTGCTCTCCCTACCGCGTGCCGATCGCAAGATTGGCCGCAGCCCAAGCCGCGGTGCAGATTGCCAAAACAGCAGTGCCGCGCCCCAAAAAGAGCGCCGCGGCATCCTGATTTCGACATAGTCCTTTCGGTATCGATGAAACGGCCAGCCCTGCGTGGCCGTTTGGCGCTAAGCTTACGATTTTGTAAGCAAATTCACGCTGATGTGCGCGGCTCAACACGCAATCCCGACATCGTTTCTTCCCAATTTCACGGCCCCCCAACCCGCCCGGTGCCGAGAAAAAGATGTTACAGATTTCGCCCAGACCCTTCCGCTCGATCCTGATTATCCAGACCAAGTTCATCGGCGATATTGTTCTGTCCTCCACGCTGGCCAAGAACCTGCAGCTCGAATATCCCGGTGTCAGGATCGTCTTTCTCTGCGAGGCGCGCCTGGCCAGTTTCGTCACCGCGCACGGCATCGCCGCCGAGGTCGTCAGCTTCCGCCGCGCTGCCATGCGTGGCACCCCGCTGGAGCGTGGGCGCGAGCTCTATTCTATGATCAGCAAGCTGCGCCAATTCCGTTTCGACCTGACCATCGACCTCACCGATTCAAAGACATCGCGGCTCATCGTCAGGTTCCTCAACGCCAGGACGCGCATCGGCTACAATCCTCCGGAAAGGCCGCTGCGCTGGCATGAGCGCCAGCCCGCCAATGTCTTTGCCGAGCCGTTCGGTTTTGGCGAACGTCACTATCTCTACCGCTACCTTTCGCCGCTCGAGCCGCTCGGCGTCGGTCTGCGCGTGCGGGTGCCGTCGATTCGGCCATTGCCGATGGAGACGGCGAGGGCCCAGGCATTGCTGGACAAACACCATCTGCGGCCAAATGGCTTTATCGCGGTGCATGCCGGCGCCAGTTTTCACGGCCGGCGCTGGCAGCATGAACGCTTTGCCGCCGTGATCGACACGGTTGCGCGCGAAACCGGACTGGATTTCGTACTCGTCGGCGGCCCTGACGAGCGCAAGCCGGCCGAGCAGATCCTCGCCAGTGCCGCGTCGATCGTCAACTTCGTCGGCGCGCTGTCGCTGGAAACGCTCCTGGCGGTGTTGCAGCAGGCGCGGCTGTTTGTCGGCAATGAGAGCGGCCCCATGCACATGGCAGCAGCGGCCGGAACGCCGGTTGTCGGCCTTTTCGGCCTGACCAGCCCGGCCGTCTGGGGACCGGTTGGCGTGCCCAGCCTCGCCTTGCAGCCATCCATGCCGTGCAATTGCGTGGCGGGCAGCCTGTGCAATCCGCTCGATCCCAGCAAGGCCTGCTGCGTCTGGCGCCTCGAGGTCGAACCGGTCGTCGCGGCCGTGCGCGAAGTCCTGTCACGCACGCATGTGGAACTGGAACACGCCGTCTGACGGTGCGCGGCGGTCACATTGTCGGGATATCAGCTTTCTCACGGCCACTATCCCGATTTCCGCCTTGTTGCGGGTCCTGGGATGCGGCTATGACAGCGCCGATTCTCAGACAAGACAGGCATCCCTTGCAAAAGCTGTTTTGCGCCTTGGCGCTATCTATCGTGGCCGTGTCCTCGGCCCAGGCCGCGCCGCTTGTCGAGCCGGCGCTGCATCTGAAGGCTGAGGACGGTAGCAGTGTCGGCCGCGTCGCGCTCACGCTCGACGCCTGCGGCGGGCAGACCGATACGAGGATACTCTCGGCCCTGGTGGAGAACCGGATTCCGGCGACGATCTTCGTCACCGGTATCTGGCTGAAGCGAAATGCCGCCGCCGTCGAGATCATGCGCGCACATCCCGATCTGTTCGAACTGGAAAACCATGGCGGCCGTCACATCCCGGCTGTCGACACGCCGCAGAAAATCTATGGCATCCGCAGCGCCGGCAGCCCTGAAGCGGTGCAGGCCGAAGTCGAGTCGGGCGCGGCCGCTCTTGCCGGCACCGGCGAGCCGGCGCCGAAATGGTTTCGCGGCGCGACCGCCGAATACAGTCCGTCGGCCATCGCCATGATCCGCAGGCTCGGCTTCAAGATCGCCGGCTTTTCGATCAACGGCGATGGCGGCTCGTTGCTTGGTGCAAAAGAAACCGCCCGGCGCATCGCCGCCGCCAAGGATGGCGACGTCATCATCGCTCACATCAACCAGCCGACCCACGCCGCCGGCGAGGGCGTCGTGCAAGGTCTGCTCGCGCTGAAGGCCAAGGGGCTGATGTTCGTGCGGCTGGATGACGCCGACGGTGTCGGCAACGACGGGACGACTGATTAGGATTAGGCGGCGGCAGGCGGTTTCCTCGCCTTTGGACTAACGTCGCCGAGGTTTGAGATTAGCCGAGGCCTCTAAACTCGTCATCCCGGAATGAAACAGGAGCGAAGCTCCGTCGCGAAGACCCTGGGATGATGAAGCGAGCAACGGCGGCTTGAGTCGCTTGCTCAGGCCGGTGCTGCTTCGATCGTCACCCTGTTGGGATAGAAGGCGCCGTGGTAGCGTATCTCAGCCATTTCCTCGAAGGGCTGCTCATAGCCCCACATTGCGTCCTTGCCGGTCTCGCCGGCCGGCAGCACGCTCCAGTAGCTGGCGTCGCCCTTGTAGGGGCAGTGGGTCGACAGGGTGGTTTTGCCGAGCTGGGTGAAGTCGATGTCTTCGAAGGGGATGTAGAATGCCTGGGGGTAGGGCGGTTCGGACAGAAGCTTCGCTCGCGTCGATGAGGCGATCACCGTATCGCCGGCACGCACGACCACGGTACCGCGATAGGGTTCGACGGTGATGACCTTGCCCGGATTGCTCTGAAAGCCGGGGGCGGGGTTGGCGACCTGGTCCATGCGGGGGTTCTCCTTGTTCGATTGGGAGCACAGTTCGATTGGGAGCGTGCGGGGTTGCTTCCCATGTCCCTAAAATGTGTCTGGAGAACTCGTTGCGCAAGCCTTCGCCAGTAGGCCAGAGCTGGCCTTCCGATCACAAAAAACGATCCCGCGTGGAATGCTCAGGCTGCGGTCTTGAACACGTCCATGAGGCCGGCATAGGCCGCGGCAATACCGGCTACCGGGTTGGTGCTTCTTGACGTCGTCTCGACCTTCAGCGGGCCGCCGCCGGTCGGCAAGGTGAGCAGCAGGAACTGGCGATTGCCGCCGTCGCCGATCGATGCGGCGGCGACATGCTGGCCTTCGCCTTCGTTCTGGACGCACATTTTGAACAGCAGCGTGCCGCCGACCGCTTCCAGGGCGCCGCCGACCACCTCGACAAATTCGTCTTCGGTGACCTTTTTGGCCTCCGGCACGAGATCGGCCAGACTTGCGGCAAGCGTGTCTTCAAGCTCTTTGTCGTCGAGTTGAATATCGTCCAACTGCACGTCTTGGGCCCCGCTGTCATCCAGCTGCCTGTCGTCGATCTGCCTGTCGTCGATCTGCCTGTCGTCGATCTGCCTGTCGTCGATCTGCCTGTCGTCGATCTGCCTGTCGTCGATCTGCTTGCCGTCGATCTGCTTGTCGTCGAGCTGCGTGTCCATGCGAACCTCTTTCAGTCTCGCCAATCCGCACCCCTACCCCGTTAACGAACCTTAACGTCGACGATGGCCGGATTGTGGCGGTTTTCTCCGCCTTTCGATCACTGCTTGCTTCAGCCGTTAACGGTTGGAGACGTCACGACTGGACAATCCTTCCGTTCGTCCCACAATGGAACAAAAGACGGGAAAAACGAGGAAGCAATGGGAGGAACCAGATGCTCGGACTGATGCAGGAATGGCCGCTGCTCTGCCACAAGCTGATCGACAATGCCGAGCGTCAGCACGGGACGCGCGAGATCGTCTCGCGCTCGATCGAAGGTCCTGTCGTTCGCACCACCTATGCTGAAGTTCATCGCCGCGCGCTCAAGGTCGCTCAACGGTTGGAGCGCGATGGCTTTGTGCTCGGCGACCGCATCGCGACCCTGGCCTGGAACACGGCGCGCCACATAGAGGCCTGGTACGGCATCATGGGCATCGGCGCCATCTACCATACGCTTAACCCGCGTTTGTTCCCCGAGCAGATCGTCTGGATCATGAACAATGCGCAGGATAGAGGGATCTTCGTCGACCTGACCTTCATGCCGCTGCTGGAAAAGATCGCCGGCGCGGTCAAATCGCTGAAAAAGGTGATCGTCCTGACCGACAAGGCGCATCTGCCTGAAACGACGCTGCCGAATGTGGTTGCCTATGAGGACTGGTTGAACGAGGCCGATGGCGACTTCGCCTGGAAGGTTTTCGGCGAAAACACCGCAGCCGGCATGTGCTACACCTCCGGCACGACGGGCGATCCCAAAGGCGTGCTCTACAGCCACCGCTCGAATGTGCTGCATGCCATGATCGCCGCCATGCCCGACGCCATGGGCCTCTCCGCGCGGGACACGATCCTCCCCGTCGTGCCGATGTTTCATGCCAATGCCTGGGGCCTTGGCCAGAGCGCGCCGATGATCGGCGCCAAGCTGGTCATGCCCGGTTGCAAGATGGACGGCGCCTCGATCTACGAGCTGCTCGACACCGAGAAGGTGACCTTCAGCGCCGCCGTGCCGACCGTCTGGATGATGCTGCTGCAGCATCTGGAAGAGACCGGCAAGAAGCTTCCCTATCTCAGCAAAGTCGTCATCGGCGGCTCGTCCTGCCCGCGCGCCATCATCAGGAAATTCCAGGACAATTACGGTGTCGAAGTCATCCATGCCTGGGGCATGACCGAAATGTCGCCGCTCGGCACGCTGTGCACCATGAAGCCGCAGTATCAAGCGCTCGAGGGCGAGGACCGGCTCGATATCCAGGGCAAGCAGGGCTACCCGCCCTTCGGGGTCGAGATGAAGGTGACGGATGACGACGACAAGGAACTGCCTTGGGACGGCAAGACCTTCGGCCGGCTGAAGGTGCGCGGTCCAGCCGTCGCCAGCGCCTATTATGGCGGCGTCGGAGCCGAGCAGTTCGACAAGGACGGCTGGTTCGACACTGGCGATGTCGCCCATATCGATTCCGGCGGCTACATGCAGATCACCGATCGCGCCAAGGACGTCATCAAGTCGGGCGGCGAGTGGATATCGACCATCGACCTGGAGAACCTCGCCGTCGGCCATCCCGATGTCGCCGAGGCCGCGGCGATCGGCGTCCATCATTCGAAATGGGGCGAACGGCCCTTGCTGGTCGTGGTCGCCAAACCCGGCAAGGAGCCGAGCAAGGCGGACATACTGGCGTTCATGGACGGCAAGGTGGCGAAATGGTGGATGCCCGACGACGTCGCTTTCATCAGCGAAATCCCGCACACCGCCACCGGCAAGATCCAGAAGATCACCTTGCGCAAGCAGTTCAGCGACTACCGCCTGCCGACGGATTGACCGGGACCGTGCGTTTCCTTGACCTTCAAGCTACCGGCGGCAAAAACGTTAGGGCAGGGGATGTTCAATTTGAGCATCCTTTGCTCTAAGCGTCTGTGCGGGTTGGGGCGGTGCTGAAGACAATGGAAATTGACGAGCGGCAGACATCGAAGGCGGCCGGCTGGTCGCGGCGCACGGGCGCTTTTGCCCTGGTCCTGCTGCTCACCGTGCTGGCCGGCCATCATTTCGAACTGGTGGAAACGCCGGCCTTCCTGTGGGTGCTGGCGATCGTCGCCCTGCTTGCCGCATTCGCTTTGCTGTTTGCCGGTCTCGCTCTGTCCAGGCTGTGGCATTTCGGTGACCGTGGCGGCCGCGACCTCTCGGTCGGCGCCCTGCTGGCGCTGCTGGTGCTGACGCCCTACGGCTTTGCCACCTATTTGGCGGCGACCACGCCGCCCCTGAGGGACATCACGACGGACCTCGACAATCCGCCAGTGCTCGACACCAGCGACCGCACCAAGGACATGAACGTGCTCGCGCTGCCAACGCCGGGCGAAGCGCGCCTGCAGGCCGACGCCTATCCGCTGGTCACCGGGCATAGCTACAATCTGCCTTTCGAAACCGTCGTCGACGCCGTTGAAACCGTGCTCGACCGCCGCGATTGGCAACTTACCGCGCCATACCCAGTGACCGACGGTCAAGACGAGGTGACGATATCGGCCGTGGCCCGGAGCTTCGTCGTGGGCCTGCCCGCCGACGTCGCCATCCGGGTCAGCAATGATGGCGACACCATCGTCGTCGACATGCGCTCGGCCTCCCGCTACGGCCGCTACGACCTCGGCGACAATGCCGCCCGTATCGTCGGGTTCCTCGCCGAACTTGATCAGGAAGTTGCGGGCCAGGTGGGTGCGGCGCCGGCTGAGTAGTTCTACCCCACCGGCACAAAAACGCCGTCGATGGCCGGGTCACCCTGGGTAGCAACCAGGCCGCGCGCCACCAGGTCCTCGAGATGGGCAAGCACCGACAGGCCGGCGGCGCCATGCAGGCGCGGGTCGGTGTCCCTGTAGATCGCCTTGACCATGTCCGGGATTGTCCGGTCGCCGCCCCGGATGCGTTCGAGGATCGCCCGTTCGCGCATCTTGCGGTGAGTCTTCAGCCCGCGCATGAAGCTGCGCGGCGCATTCACCGGGCCGCCATGGCCGGGCAGCAGCAGGCGGTCGCCGCGCGCGATCAATTTATCCAGCGAGGCCATGTAGTCGGCCATCGCGCCGTCCGGCGGCGCCACGATCGACGTCGCCCACGCCATCACATGGTCGGCCGAAAACAGGATGCCGGTGCCTTCGAGCGCAAATGCCGCGTGATTGGCGGTGTGGCCCGGCGTCAGCACCGTCCGGATCGTCCAGCCATCGCCCTCGACCAGCGTATCGTCGGGCAAAGTGACATCCGGCGCGAAACCGGTGTCGGCGCTGGCGTCGAGCGGATTGATCTCGCCGATCCGCAGCGGCCTTGCCGGGCGGTGCGGGCCTTCGGCCAGCACGGCGGCACCGGTGCGCGCTTTCAGCCGGGCGGCCAGCGGAGAATGGTCGCGATGCGTGTGACTGACTAAAATATGGCTCACCGGCCGGTTTGCGATCACCTTCAGCAACGTCTGGAAATGCGCTTCATCATCCGGACCCGGGTCGATCACCGCCAGTGTGTCGCGGCCGATAATGTAGCTGTTTGTGCCGTGAAAGGTGAATGGGCTGGGGTTTTTGGCGGTGACGCGCAAGACCTCGAGCGCGACGGTGACGCCCCGGCCATAGGCGGGATCGAAGCTGGTGTCGAATTTGAGCGCCATGGCGGTGTCGTTGAACCTCTGTTCAGGAGGACGGCAAAACTGATTGCCGCATAACACGGAAGCCAATATAGAAAAACGCAAGGCCGCGATCTGCGGCAATCCGGATTGGGGAAGACCATGGCACTTGCAACGACGATGCGTCCGCTTGTTTCTCTCGCTTTGCCCCAGGAGGGCGCGCAGCGCCTGGCAACCCAGCTTTTGCTCGCGATCGCCGGAACGCTGCTTTTGACCCTGTCGGCCAAGACGAAAGTCGTGCTCGGGCCGGTCGACATCTCGATGCAGACGCTGGCCGTCCTGCTGATCGCCACCGCATTTGGCCTGCGGCTTGGCGTCGCTACCCTGCTTCTCTACATGGCCGAAGGCGCCATGGGCTTCCCGGTCTTCCAAAGCACGCCTGAAAAGGGCATCGGCATCGCCTACATGATCGGCGGCACCGGCGGTTATCTCGCCGGCTTCGTCGTCATGGCGGCCATTGTCGGCTGGGCCGCCGACCGCGGCTGGGACCGCCACCCGATCAAGTTGTTCAACGCCATGCTGGTCGCCGAAATCGTCATGATGGCCATGGGCTTTGCCTGGCTGGCCACCCTCATCGGCGCGGAAAAGGCGTGGCAGTTCGGCGTTTTGCCGTTCGTCCTCGGCGACCTGATCAAGGTTGCGCTCGCCGCCAGCCTGGTGCCGGCGGTATGGTCGCTGCTGCCCAAGCAGCCCTGAAACCGGACAAATGAATGAGCCGGCGGGCCCTGGGCCCGCCGGCTTTTTGTTGTCACGCGTCCGCCAGCCGATGGTGCAAGCCGGTTGCCAAATCGCCACGCCCATTTGCATCGTCAGCTTGTGCCTGGTCGGTCAAATTGCCGCGAGGCGGCAGATGCAGAGCAACTCTGGCGCCGATCCACGGCCGAGATTGAATTGACAAGCCATTGCGCGAAACCTAAGCACGGGCAACTTGATTTCGAGGCGGGGGCCGGTAACTCAAGGAGAGCTTGTTGAAGGGAATAATCCTTGCAGGAGGCAGCGGGACGCGTCTGTATCCCCTTACATTAGCGATCTCTAAGCAGATTCTGCCGATATACGACAAGCCGATGATTTTTTATCCGCTGAGCGTCTTGATGCTCGCCGGTATCCGCCAGATTTTGATCATTTCGACACCTCGCGACTTGCCGGTGTTTCGGGAGTTGCTGGGGGACGGTTCGGATTTCGGGGTCGAATTCTCCTATGCCGAGCAGGCGCAGCCCAACGGGCTTGCCGAGGCCTTCATCATCGGCCGCGACTTCATCGGCAAGGATAATGTGTCGATGATTCTCGGCGACAACATCTATTTCGGCGACGGCCTGTCGCAGCTCTGCCGCACTGCTGCGCAGCGCCAAAGCGGCGCGTCGGTGTTCGCCTACCATGTCGAGGACCCGCAGCGCTACGGCGTGGTGTCGTTCGACAAGCTCAGCGGCACGGCTTTGACGATTGAGGAGAAGCCGCGGGAGCCGAAGTCCAACTGGGCGGTCACCGGCCTCTATTTCTACGACAATGAGGTCGTCGACATCGCGTCGACGATCAAGCCCTCGGCGCGTGGCGAACTCGAGATCACGGCGGTCAACAACGTCTATCTCGAGCGCGGGAAATTGCACGTGCATCAGCTCGGCCGCGGCTATGCCTGGCTCGACACCGGCACGCATGACAGCCTGCATGAAGCCTCTTCCTTCGTGCGCACGATCGAGCACCGCCAGGGGATCAAGGTCGCCTGTCCTGAAGAAATCGCTTTCGAGCAGGGCTGGCTGACTGCCGACAAGGTGCTTGAGCGCGCGACGCGGCTGGGCAAGAACGAATACGCCGCCTATCTGCGCCGGCGTGTCACTGAGCTGACGGAGAACTAGAGTGGACTTCAGGCAGCTTGGTCTTGATGGCGTGCTCGAGATCGTGCCGAAGCGGCACGGCGATGCGCGCGGCTATTTCATCGAGACCTGGAATGCCGAGCGCTTTTTTGAAGCCGGCATCGACCTGCGTTTCGTCCAGGACAATCACTCCTATTCGGCGGCGGCAGGTGTCGTGCGGGGGCTCCACTATCAGCTTCCTCCACGCGCGCAGGACAAGTTGCTGCGTGTGATCAGAGGCAAGATTCTCGACGTGGCGGTCGACATTCGCCGCAGCTCGAAAACCTTCGGCAAATGGGTCGCGCTCGAAATATCGGCCGAGAAAGGCAACCAGATCCTGGTGCCGAAGGGTTTCGCGCACGGCTTCGTCACGCTCGTGCCGGACACCGAGGTTGTGTATAAGGTCACCGACACATATTCGCCGGCGCACGACCGATCGATCCGTTTCGACGACCCCGACATCGGCATCGATTGGCCATCGCCCACCGGCGGCTTCGAGCTCTCGGCCAAGGACCTCAAGGCGCCGCCGCTCGCCACGGCCGAGGTGTTCGCATGACGCGCGACGATGTGAGGAGAGCGCCATGAATTTTCTGGTGACAGGCGGTGCCGGCTTCATCGGCTCGGCGGTGTGCCGGCATTTGTGCGCCAATCCGGCCTACCATGTGACCAATCTCGACAAGCTTACCTATGCCGGCAATCTCGCCTCGCTGCGCACCATCGAGAATGCGCACAACTACAAATTTGCGCAGGCCGACATCTGTGACGAGCGGGCGGTTCTCGACATCCTCCACCGCGACGAGATCGACGTCGTCATGAACCTCGCCGCCGAAAGCCATGTCGACCGCTCGATCGACGGACCGGGCGCCTTCATCGAGACCAACATCGTCGGCGCCTACCGGGTGCTGAATTCGGCGCTCGAATATTGGCGTGGCCTTGGCGACGACAGGAAAGCCCGCTTCCGCTTCCACCATGTGTCGACCGACGAGGTGTTCGGCGATCTGCCTTTCGACGGCGGCATGTTCGTCGAGGAAACGCCTTACGCGCCGTCCTCGCCCTATTCTGCCTCCAAGGCGGCGTCGGACCATCTGGTGCGGGCCTGGCACGAGACCTACGGCCTGCCAGTCGTGCTCTCCAATTGCTCGAACAATTACGGGCCCTATCACTTCCCCGAAAAGCTGATCCCGCTGGTCATCCTCAACGCGCTCGACGAAAAGCCGCTGCCGGTCTACGGCGCTGGCGCCAATGTGCGCGATTGGCTGTTCGTCGAGGATCACGCCCGTGCTCTGGAACTGGTCGCCACAAAGGGCCAGCCCGGCGAAAGTTACAATGTCGGCGGCAATTCCGAGCGTACCAACCTTGGCGTCGTCGAGACGATCTGCGGCCTGCTCGACATCAGGCGTCCGCGCAGCGGCGGCAGGAGCTACCGCGATTTGATCAGCTTCGTCACCGATCGGCCCGGCCACGACCGCCGCTATGCCATCGATGCCTCCAAGATCGGCAGGGATCTTGGCTGGGCGCCGGCGGAGAGTTTCGACAGCGGCCTGGCGAGGACGGTCGACTGGTTCCTCGACAACAAATGGTGGTGGGGACCGATCCGCGAGCAGCGCTATGCCGGCGAGCGGCTGGGGCAAGTCCAGTCCCATGGCCAGGTTGACCAGGTTGAAGGCAGGAAGGGCGCGGCGTGAGGCTGGTTGTCACCGGACGCGACGGTCAGGTCGCTGCCAGCCTGCTGGAGGCCGGGCAGAGGCGCGATGGCATCGAGGTCGTCACCCTCGGCCGCCCAGTGCTCGATCTGGCGCGGCCCGATACGGTGTTCGACGCACTCGCGGCAGCGCGGCCGGATATCGTGGTGTCGGCTGCCGCCTACACCGCGGTCGACCAGGCCGAGGACGAGCCCGATCTTGCCTTCGCTGTGAACGCCGTCGGCGCCGGCAAGGTCGCCGAGGCGGCCGCGAAGCTCGGCGTGCCCGTAATCCATCTGTCGACCGACTACGTCTTCGATGGCACCAAGGACGGCGCCTATGTCGAGACCGACGCCACCGCACCGCTCGGCGTCTACGGCGCCTCCAAGCTCGCCGGCGAACTGGCTGTGGCAGCCGCCAATCCGCGCCATCTGATCCTGCGCACCGCCTGGCTCTACAGCCCATTCGGCAAGAATTTCGTCAAGACCATGCTGCGGCTGGCCGGCGACCGCGACGAGATCGCGGTGGTCGCCGATCAATGGGGAAATCCGACTTCGGCGCTTGATATTGCCGATGCGATCCTGCATGCGGCGGCGATGTTGGCGGACGACGAGCGCTTTGAAGGATATGGCATCTATCATCTTGCGGGAACCGGGGATGTAAATTGGAGCGGTTTTGCCCGACATATTCTCGACGCGAGCGCCATTCTCGGCGGCCCCACCGCGCGGATACGTGACATCGCCACGGCGAATTATCCGGCAAACGCGCAGCGTCCGGCCAATTCTCGGCTTTGGAGCGCAAAGTTCAGTGATACATTCGGTTGGATCGCGCCGGAATGGCGGGAATCGACAAAAGAGGTTGTTGCCGGCCTCATCGACGATTCGTCGCGACGCAGTGTCGATAATTGGCGCAGTAGGAACTGAGGAGAGGCCGAAGCAAAACGATGCGAGTCAGCCTTCACGTAGGCCCTCATAAGACAGGTACAACTTCCATCCAGACGTATCTACTCGATCGCTTTGGAAGCCCTCTACCGAAAGAGGTGTGGTATCCTGCGCTACCGGACCGCGGTCCTGGCCATTCCGCCTTGGCGTTTGACCTAATCAATGGTGGCGCTCTTTTTCAAACGTTGATCGATTCGGCCCAGTCTGCGGGAGTGCGGCATCTTATTCTCAGCAGCGAGGACTTCTCGTTCCTATTCCCGGAGGCCTTAACGCAGCTTTCTATCCTCAACAGCTTTAGCACGCAGCTTATCTTCACGTTCAATTCGCCGATCCTGCGTGCAGCCTCTCTTTGGCAGGAAATGGTGAAGCACGGTCACTCGAAAACACTATCAGACTCCATGCTTGAAATTCGAAATATGCCAGGTATGCAACCCTCGTTTGTAAGCGCGATCACCGATGTCGTAAGGCCGGCTGATCTGGCCACGATATTCATTTCTGTCCGAGATAGGCAAGATGTACTGCTAACGAACCTCTGCGGCGCACTGAATATTGAATACACCGCGCGGGCAGAAGTCAATCGGAACAATAGTCTCAACTATCTTGAGACGGAGTTGCTCCGATCGATAAACAAGACGATGGAGTCTAATGGCTTCGAGCAAGCGACGATGAACGCCCTGCGCGAGATAGCTATAGCGATGTTTCAATCACCTGAATGGCGAGAATGCAACCGGCCAATACCAATCGTCGTGCCCCCGGAGTGGGTTGCGGATTTTCGTTCTTGCGCGGAAGGCACGTTGTCCGCAATTTCAAACATACAGAAAAAATGGAAAACCAGGATATTTGGCTCGTCAGACGCGATGCGTGAAGAAAATAAAGCATAGTTTTCTGGGCAGATCGGGGCTAGTGTGAGAATGCAAAAGAAAGAGAAAACTTTAGTATTTCCAGGCCTGTCGAGATTGTTGACAGATATAGGTGTTGTGAGTTACGAACGCGACGGACTTCCAAGTAATTTTTATGCGCTTAGGAGTTTAATTATTCCATTCCTTCGCAGAAACATCAAAGTGCGAGAGAGTGACGTTTTGGACATGTATCCCGGAATAAAATTTGCTCTTGACCAAGGTGATATCATCGACGTTCGTGAATACGTTGTGTCGGAAGGGTACTTCTATGGGGTATTGCCGCTGAGAATTTCTTTTGATGAGGGTTTCTATATTGGAGAATACGAGGATGTATACGTTGCGGTCTCGTCGGGGAAAACTACGCCGATGGAGCATTGGTTGACCTGGGGGTATAAGGAGGGCCGGGTCCCGTCTGGGTCGGTGGATTATCTCAACGCGGGCGATCTCCTATGACGAAGATATCAATCTGCATCGCAGCAAGTGATCGTCCCGAGTTGCTTCTCAATCGATGCTTGCCATCGATTATGCGGCAGACGCATCAAAACTTCGAGATTTGCATAGTTGGCGATTTTGTGGACGAAGCGAGTGCGGGAAAGATACAGGGAATCAGAGACCCTCGGGTTTCGTTCACAAACCTCCTCCAGAGAGGCCCCTATCCGCGTCCTGGGATCGCTCGATGGCAGGTTGCCGGTACCTACGCGATGAACGCCGCAATGGCTCGGGCCACGGGGCAGTATATTTGCCATATTGACGATGATGACGAGATGATGCCGGACAAACTCGAGCGGTGTTTGGAAGCCTGTCAGTCACGCAAAGTGGATTTCGTTCACCACGCATTTTGCACTCAGATGCCCAACCGGCAGTGGGTCGTCCTTGGCAATGGTTCGTTCGAACTTGGACAAATTACCACTGGCGCAGTTTTCTATCGACGTAAGTACGCGGCCATAGGTTGGGACGTAAATGCCTTTAAGCGTAACACGCCAGGGGACTGGGACCGCTTTAGCCGGATTAGGTCCGAGCTAAAGCCTCGTATTGGCTTTGTCAAAGAACCTCTTCTTTGGCACTACAAAGAAAACAACTATCCGGTTTTTGTAGCGAAATCATTCGAAGAATTTGTCGAGGTTGAATGATGTTGGTCAGCATCCACCTTACGACCTTCTGTCAGGCTGAAAGCGGTTGGCTTAAACGCGCTATCGAATCCGTTTTATCTCAGACGTTCCAAGCGTTTGAGCTAATCTGCTATGACGACGCCAGCTATGATGGCACGGCTGACATTCTCAAGAGATTTGCGAACCGGGATTCTCGCGTACGCATTATAACGGGCAGCGACAACTTCAACTCCGTCAGCAAAAGTCTGGGCGCCTGTTTTGTTGCCAGGAATCCCGACGCAGAAGCACTTACCTGGATGTTCGATGACAACGTCCTAGAACCCGACGCGCTAGAGACGCTCGTAAGAGAAATGAACGTTACCGGAGCTGACGTCGTGTATGGGCAGACCCGCATCATGATGCGAGATGGTGATAGTTGGCAAATCGGCCAACGGTCACCGGGTATGATTGCGAAGAGTTTTGACGAGACGAGTGCAGACGTGCCCAACGCCGGAATCTTGGTCCGAACAAAGGTGTTTGAACAATCCGGTTGGTATGATCCGAACATTATCATTCGACGTTCGTGTGACTGGGACTTGTTTCGTCGCGTCTGGTCGACGGCGAATGGGATCGTAAAAGTTGATCACATCTGTTCTACCGAATATGGAGAGCTTTCGAGCTCAAGCCTTCGGAATTCTTTCGATACGTCTTTCGTGTTGATGAAGAAGTACGTGCAGCTACGGGACGAACAAGGCTTCCGACTGGACCCCCTCGCTGCCGTTTATGGTCCGCCCGATATCATTCCGTTGGGCGATTGGACAGATGATGAACTCATTTACATTTATAAGGGCTTCGTCCGCTACTTTGTGACTGTGGGAAACCTTGCGAAGGCAGTGGAATGGAGCCAGGTTTTGATTGATGCGTTACATCTTAACGACGATTTACTTATACGAAACCTCCGTCATCACTTCGCGGGCAGCCCCGAGATACTAGACGCTGTCCTTGTGGGTATGTTCTCCGGGAGAGCAATCGCCCCCATTCCACCGGTTGATAGAACAAATACGACGTTGGCAACGAACGCTGTTACGGTTCTGGCGCAT
Source organism: Mesorhizobium sp. C277A (assembly GCF_040324395.1). Taxonomy (NCBI): domain Bacteria; kingdom Pseudomonadati; phylum Pseudomonadota; class Alphaproteobacteria; order Hyphomicrobiales; family Phyllobacteriaceae; genus Mesorhizobium; species Mesorhizobium sp. C277A. The sequence goes on from NZ_JAMYVW010000002.1 coordinate 611,250, forward strand.
GGTATTCAAACTAAAGTGTCGAATTATCTTCGACAGAGGATTCGTGATTCTCAGACGTCTTTAGGCAAGGCCTTTTGGCGCAACGTTTTTCGCACCTGCCGGTATCTATGGCGGCGTCGGCCTCAACGGGCTGCCTGATGCAAATTCTAGTCGGAAATGGCGGACATGCTCGTTCGTGTAGGGATGTCCTGGCAGAGCAAGATCTACCTCTATACTTCTTCTCCGATCTAGATGATGGCCATCCTTTGCGGGTTGGGTCGTTCGCCGACATTCCAAAATTTTTAGAGTCAAATCTCCACCTCGCGATTGGTCCCTCGAAGGCGAGAGTAAATCTCGCGAACTACCTGTCGGAACTAGGAGCCAAGTGGTTTTCGATAATATCTCCATCTTCTTATCTTAGGTCTAACTGTCTCGGAGAGGGTGTTTTTATTGGCCACAAGGCTTATGTCGGGCCAGGAGTTCGTATTGGATCTTTGTCCATTGTCAACACAGGCGCTATTGTCGAGCACGATTGCGTGATCGAGGAAGGCGCATTCATTGGCCCTGGTGCTGTACTTTGTGGAGCAGTCACGGTAGGGGCGAATGCGATGATCGGCGCCGGCGCCGTCGTGATTCCCAAGATGAAAATCGAGCCCGGAACTCGGATTCCGGCCGGTGCGACAGTGAGGTAATTGTGAACAAGGCGGCCTTTCCTTTCATCGTTCCCGATCTTCCGCGAACCTCCTCGTGGGTTCCCATCTATGAGAGCGCCTTTGAGACTGGCGTTTATTCAAATTTCGGCCCGCTTTCGCGTGAACTGGAGCGCAAGCTCGCAGAACGATACGCGGTTCGGGGGTATGGCGCCGTGGCATGCTCATCGGCGACGCAAGGCCTATTGGCCGCACTGATGGAGCGTTTCGAACCTGGACAGGCGATCGCATTCTCGAATTTCACCTTTGCAGCGACGTACCAAGCCATACGAATGGCAGGCTTGGTTCCGGTCCCAATTGATATTGACGGTCGTACGCTCGAAATGAGTGTCGACAGCCTTTCGCAGGCGATCAATCGGACCCAAATCGATGGGGTTATGCCAGTGCGGCCGTTTGGATTGGTGCGCGACCAATCTGAACTCGTGACGTTTTGCCAGTCAAAGCATTTACCGCTAATCTTCGACGCTGCCGCAAGTTTAGGAGGAGCACAACTTCCCTTATTCGGTTCGGACGCCGGCGAGGTTGAGGTTTTTTCACTTCACGCAACAAAGACATTCGCTATCGGCGAGGGAGGTGTGATTTTTGCCCCACTCGACCGAGTTGAAGCAATCCGCAAACGGCTCAATTTCGGTTTCGAGGCTGATCGCACTTATTTTCGCGGTACAAATGGAAAAATGGACGAACTGCATGCCGCGCTCGCGTTGGCGCAGTTGGGCCGAATCGATGAGATGCAGGCTGCTCGCGAGAAACATGCAAGACGATACGATATGTTCTTCTCGTCTGTAGAAGACGCGCAAATTCCAACCAATGTCACACCAGGTAGCGGGTGGACCATGTATCCGGTAATCTTTTCTAAGCATTCAGCCCCGGAGCTCATTGCTAAAGCCCTTGAACATGGAATAGAGGCGAAACGTTATTATTGGCCAACAGTCTCCAGCGGGGCAAATGATCGTATCGATCAATTTGTTAAGCTTGATGTATCCGAGCGCATTGCCAGAAATATAGTTTGCTTTCCGATATACAGCTTGAATACTGAACACCTGGTGGATGGGTTGTTTGGTGAACTTGATCGTCTATTCTTCTAGGGAATTTGGGTCATCTCGCGTTCTTTAAGTGCGGATCTTTCCCACTCACTCGACCTTCGCCGCATACGCCATTTGCTAATCGGCTTCTCGACATAGTGCCAAAGTGGTACCGCAACCGAAAGCGACAGGCTGGCGGATACCACAAAAAGCAGGAGCGGCTCGGCTGGCAGGCCCAAAGTGAGAAAGTAGTGAACGCAGACCTGCTGGATTGGCCAGGCAAAGACAAAGACGCCGTAGCTGTAGTCATTTTGCAATCGCACCGAGAATGGTGAGAAAGCACAAAGGTAAATGACGGCGATTGGTAGTGCCAATAAATAAATCATATAGCGGACGCCGCCGACGTCGATGTCCCATACGAATCCTAGTGGCCACTGCCTGAGAAAGTCGAGGACCAAATCAGAGATCCCCGGCGCAAACAGAAGGAATAGGCTGATGAGCGCAAAGGGGCCGAGTCGGCCGATGTCGATCTCCCTGTTCATCTGCAGAAGGGCCCCGCAAACGAAAAGTAGGATCAACGGGGCGATTACCGTCGATCCAGTGCTGGTCGACTGCATATTGATACAGATCAATAAAAGGCCTACGGCGTAAAGGCTGCCTAGGACGGCTGGGCGCAACAGGCCCATGACGCCAAACAGGCAGACCCCCACATACATCAGGACCTCCCAGTTAATTGTCCACAAACTGCCGTGGTAAATCCACGGCACTGGTTGCCCGATGTAGTTGTTGTATGCGCTGGCGGCGATCAGTGCGAAAGCATGGCTTACGATCAGAGCCGGGGCTAGCCGAGCAATTCGGCGAAATACGAAGTTCCATCCGGGAGAGCGCGCCCACGAACCGGCGATCAAATAGCCGCTAATCACGAAGAAGCAGTGGACAGCGAAACTCCCGACCGTCCGATTCATGACAATCAGTTCATGCGATTGGCCGATGAGCGGGTAGGAATGACTTAAAACCACCGCCATAGCAGCGGCGAGACGGACGGCTGTAAAGTTGTTACTTGTCGTATCACGAGACTCGCTGGCCGGACCGATCACTTCCAAGATTGTGTCCTCTAAATGATGGTGCGCGAAACAATTGTATGGCACAAAATCTGCAATAATCTAACCTGCCGATCTCGGATGCAAATCGACTTTGAAGGCTGCTGTCTGTCTCGCGTCCACTCTTGCTGAAGATGGCGGCAATCTAGGCACTCAGCATCCGATCGGGTTCGGCCGGTTCCGACCTAAGTGATTCTACTCGACCACTTCGGAGCGTCAGTCTCTTCGTGCACACTCTTTCGATCAGGCTCTCATTGTGGCTCGCCAGAACAATGATGCCGGCCTTTTCAGCAAGTTCGTCCATGCGTCTTTTGGCCTTGTCCTGGAAAGAAGCATCACCCGCTCCGATCCACTCATCCATAAGGAGAATCTCTGGATCGAGCGCGGTGGCTACCGAAAAGGCAAGCCGCGCCGCCATGCCCTGGCTGTATGCCTTGAACGGCAGGTCAATGAAGTCGCCAAGCTCGCTGAAGGCGATGATATCCTCTATCTTTTCCTGGATCTCGGCTTCCGTCCATCCGTTGATCAGTCCACGAAGAACAATGTTTCTGCGGCCCGTGGCCTCGCGACGAAAGCCGATATTGATGTTAAACAGGGCGTCGACCTTGCCTTCGATGGTGATGCTTCCCCCCGAGGGCTCGTAGATGCCATAGAGCACTTTGAGAAGTGTCGTCTTGCCGGCGCCGTTCGGGCCGACAAGACCCAGCCGATCGCCCGCCTTCAGTTCGAGACTGACGCCGTCAAGCGCTTGCACAAACTGCTTCCTGCCGGAGCCTTCAATCCTGCCGCCTGTTGCGCCCAAACGCTTATCCGGCGCGGAAAGCGTCAGCTTTTCGTGCAGTTTGTAGACCAGACTGATATTATCCAGCGTAATTGAAACCATCAAAAAACTCAGATCAGGAATATGACTTGCCTGCGGTATCGACCCAGCAGCAGCAATGCAACCGCCCACATCCCTAGCGATATGCTGCCGGTTACGGCGAACGCTTGCACCGGCATTTCGCCGCTGATGATCGGGACACGCACGATCTCCAGGAAATAGGCGAATGGGTTCCAGTGGTAGGCGTAATTTTGAATGCCGCCTTGCCCGTTGTATACCCAGAAGACGGGCGTGAAAAACATGCCGACACGCATCATGTTGCCGACGATGAACTCGCTGTCCGGGAAGAAAGCGCCGAGAAAAGCAAAGACCGTGATAACGGCCGGACTGGCCAGCAGGATCATCAAAAGCCCCGCGAGCGACCATAGCCATGCAACGTTGAGCGCCGAGCCGCTCAGGACCAGAATGACTACACAACCCACGATCGCATAGCCCGCGCGAATAATGGACTGCAGCGCCAGGCGCATCACATACACAAACAATGGCAGCGTCGTGCCTTCTATGAAGCTCTCTTCGCGCTGAAAGAGCGAGACGCTTAGGGAAATGATCTCCATCAGGTAGAACCAAACCAGAAGGCCGATGGCGACATAGGCGGAGTAGCCGGCAGCGTCCTTGCCCGCGGGCTGGAACACGAAGACGAAGGTGCCGACGAAGGCAACGTAGTTGACCAGAAGCCAAAGTGGACCAAGCGTCGTGCGCCGATGCTGGTCGCCGATATCCTCGTGTGCGAGGGCGATCCACACCCGGTGCAGCCTCATGGCCCTGCCAATGTCGTCGAGGGCGCCGTTCAGTGCCAAAATCATCGTTATAGTTTCGCATCCATGCTTGTCGCTTCATACGTCGATGGCGACATGAGGCGAGGGGACACTTCATAGCCGTTGCGACTAGCATATGGCAACGGACTGCGGCCTATTGAAGCCGCGCTCAATATTCAAGGCGCCCATTAGCAACGCCTGTTGAACCTGTACAATTGACCCGCAAAACAGTTCAACAGCTAGGATTGGTCTGAAAACAACGCATTCACGTTTGATCACATATTCGTCAAAAAACATCTGGCGGTGCCCTCAACTCCACGCTATGCCGATATTCGGGCGATAGGCGGGGGATTTGGTGCTTTGGAGTGGTGACGGACGATGGCGGTCCGGTGCCGGTCCAACGGCCGAGCTTTCGTACCAGGAGTTCAGTACTACCCAATGACATCCTATGTAGAGGTCGTGTCCGGACTTCGGCCGAAGATGCGGCGCGCCATTATAATGATCCAGGACCTGGTCATGGTCCTGGTCGCGGTGGCGCTGAGTCTGGGGCTTTCGCAGTCGAGACTTTCATTCGACGCGCTCTCCACGGCCGGCCTGGCGTGCTGGGCAAGTATTGTTTTTCTCAGCCATATGCTGTTTCGCTATTGCGGCCTCTACAACACCGTGTGGCGTTTCGCCTCCACGCCGGACTTCTTCAACATCCTGAAGAGCTGCGCCATCCTGACCGTCACGCTCTATGTCGTCTCGCTGGCGGTTCGATCGTTTCAGCCGGTGACCGGCCTCAACGAGCGCCAGTTCATCGTCTTTTTCCTCGTCTCCTTCACCATCATATCGGCGCCTCGGCTCTATTACCGGTTCCTGCGCGACGGGGCGAGCTGGCGAATCCTGAGCCGCAACCCAAACAATGCGGCGATCAAACAAGCGCTGTTCGTCGGCAGGCTTGGCGAAGCAGACGTCATCATCCGCTTCACACGCACGGCCGAGCCGGCCGAATATTCCATCGCCGGCATCATGGCCATCGAGAACGGCGCGCCGTTGGGCACGCAGATACAGGGCGTTCCGGTGGTGGCCGTGCGGCCCCGCCTGGTCGAGGTCCTCGAAGAATATGCAAGAGGCACCAAAAGCCTCGACATGCTGATTTTCGGCAATGGCACCGAGCGCGAGATCGAGGAATACTCGGAGCTGGTCCGTGTCGCCCGTCACAGCGGCATCGCCGTCGTCCAGTTCTCCGGTGTCTCGGAGCTCGGGCAGGGCGGAAAGCTGGTTCTCGACGCTGTCGAGATGGAAACGATCCTGCGCCGCTCCACGGTCCCGTCGGACGTTGAGCGCATTGGCGGCTTCGTCAGCGGCAAGCGCGTCCTGGTGACCGGCGGCGCCGGCTCAATCGGTCGCATCCTGGTCAAGCGGTCGCTGGAACTTGGCGCCGAGGCGGTTCTGGTCGCCGATATCTCGGAGTTCGGTATTTTCCAGCTCGACCAGCAGGTTGACGAAAAGGACCATGTCCGGCTCAAGAGCCGCATCGTCGATGTCACAGACCGGCGCCAGATCACCCGCGTCGTCAGCGATTTCAAGCCCGACATCATCTTCCATGCCGCCGCGCTCAAACATGTGCCGCTGCTCGAGGAAAATTGGGAATCGGCGATCCAGACCAACATTTTGGGCACCCTCGTCTGCGCCGAGGTTGCCGCCAAATGCGGGGTGCCGCAGTTCCTACTGATTTCCAGCGATAAGGCGGTCGATCCGACCTCGGTGCTCGGTATGACGAAACGCGCCGCCGAGCAGATCGTCTCTTCGCTGCACGAAACGCACGCCACCGGGGCCAGCGGCCGTCGCTCCGGCACCAAGTTCATCGCCGTGCGGTTCGGCAACGTCTTCGGCTCCAATGGCTCGGTCGCCACCATCTTCCAGGCGCAGATCGAGGCCGGCGGTCCGGTCACCATCACCGATCGCCGCATGACCCGCTACTTCATGACGGTGGCCGAAGCCGTCGACCTCGTCATCATGTCGGCGGCCGACGCCGAGCGGCGCCAGGGCAAGGACGACTACGCCATCTACATGCTCGACATGGGCAAGCCGGTGCCGATCCTCGAAGTCGCTGAAACCATGATCCGCATGGCCGGCAAAAGCCCCTACACCGACATTCCGATCCGTTTCACCGGGATCAGGCCGGGCGAGAAGCTTCACGAAGTGCTGCATGGCGGCAATGAGGAGATCGTCGCGCTGGATATCCCCAAGATCTTCGGCCTCAGGACCGATGTCGTGGGATGGCCCAAGGTCCAGGCGGCGCTGACATTGCTGCAGGCGGCCATGCGCGATCAGGACAAGGCCTCGGCGCTCGCCGTCATGGCCGGCCTCTATCAGGCGGAAGAGCCTCCAAGTGAGGCACGCCGGGAAACCGTTGCGAAAACAGTCGGGCAAGCTGGTTAGAGCAATTCCAAGAAAAGTGTGGAGCGGTTTTCCGTCCGGGATTGCGTCAAAACAAAGAGCCTGTCCTGATCGACCGGGATTGGCTATTGAAACCGATCCGATGGCCGTTCCCAGGCGTTTGCAGATGATTTTGAACCAGTGAGCAGACAAGATCAGCGCGTGGCCGTGCTGCTGGGCACGAAAGATGGCGCGGCTTTCCTTGACGAGCAGCTCGCGTCGCTGGCTGCGCAATCGCATCCTGTTGTCGACCTCTGGGTTTCCGACGACGGTTCGACAGACGGCACTTCGGCCATTATCGGCGCCTGGCAGAGCCGCTGGTCCAAGGGCCGGTTGACCCTGTCGAATGGTCCTCGCCAAGGCTTTGCCGCCAATTTCCGCGCGATGATCATCGATCCGCGCATCGAGGCCGACTACTACGCCTTCTGCGACCAGGACGACATCTGGGAGCCGGACAGGCTGGAGAGCGCCATTGCCTGGATGCAAGGGCACGACGCCGGAACGCCGCTGCTGTTTTGCTCCAGAACCGCGACCATGTCCGAAACCGGAGCAGCGCAAGGGTATTCGCCGCTGTTCCAGCATCCACCCGCATTTCGCAATGCGCTTGTGCAAAGCATTGCCGGCGGCAACACGATGATGATCAACCGCGCCGCGCGAAAGTTGCTGGCAAAGGCATCGGCAAGGACCGAGTTCGTCAGCCATGACTGGTGGACCTATCTGATCGTCACGGCTGCCGGCGGCATTGTCCGCTATGACCCGCGACCGCTGGTGCGCTACCGCCAGCATGAGGCAAACCTGGTCGGCGCCAACGTGTCGTGGAAGGCGAGGCTGTCGCGGCTGGGGCGCCTCTTCAGGGGCGAGTTCGCCGTCTGGACCGATCACAATCTGAGCGGCCTGGCCGTCAATCGCGACATCCTCACGAGGGATGCCGTCGCCTGTCTCGGCCTGTTCATCAGGGCGCGAAAGGGCGGTATCTTGCGACGCCTGCGCCTTCTCAGGAAAAGCGGCGTCTACCGGCAGACGCTGGCTGGGACGCTTGGGCTCTATGTGGCCTTCATCTGGCGGCGGATCTAGAGCATGCTGAGATGGCCATGAGGGGACCCAAGCGAGCTTTCGATCTCGTCGCGGCGGCGGTTCTGTTGCCGCTGACCTCGCCCGTCACCCTGCTTGCCATACTGGCAATCAGGCTGTCGTCGCCCGGACCGGCACTCCTCTCCCAAACTCGCGTCGGCCAGCACGGGGTGCTGTTTCGCTGCCACAAGTTGAGGACGATGGTTGTGGGAACGCCATCTCTGCCCTCGCATCAGGCGCCGGCAAACTCCGTCACCGCCGCCGGTAAGGTGCTGCGAAAATTCAAGATCGACGAGCTGCCGCAGCTCTGGAACGTGCTGAAGGGCGAGATGAGCCTGGTCGGGCCGCGTCCATGCCTGCCCACGCAAACCGAGTTGGTCGACCGCCGCAGGCAATTGGGTGTGCTTGCCGCACTTCCAGGCATTACCGGGCTTGCGCAGATGAGAGGCATCGACATGTCGGATCCGAAACTCTGCGCCGAAACCGATGCCGAATATCTCAGGGGAGCCTCGATCGGACTTGACGTCAAAATCCTGCTTGGCACAATCTACCGGACCTGACGGGCCTGTCGTGCAAGTTCCTCAATCCGGCCGAGCGTGTCGGTTTCCGGCATCCAGCCTTCCGAGATCAGCAGTGACGGGTCGCAAATCTGTGTCGCCATGGAAGCGTCGTACGCTGCTTTTCTGCCAAGCAGTGTGGCGAACAGCCTGAATGGCCAGGCCGGCACAGGAACGAGCCGGGTCGGAACGTCGTATCCGTGCCTGAATGCAGTCAAGATTTCGAACATCGCAACGGGGGAAGCATCGCCCAGGACATAGGTCGGGCGCGGTGGCGTGGGACGAGTCAAAAGATGCGCCACGGCGCCAGCCACCGCGTCGCGCGATATCAGCGAACGAACTGCGGTGAAAGCGCCTAAGGGCAATGGTAAGGCAATGGCGGCAGCCCGCATCATTCCACGCAGGTTTCCCTTCATGCCTTCGCCATAGACCGGCGGCAGGCGCAGCGCCGTGGCATCGGAGGGCCTGGACGCATAGGCTTCCAGTGTCTTGATCTCGCCTTCGCGTTTCGAGCGCCCGTAGGCGCATTGCGGGGCAGGGAGCGTCGCCTCGCTGATCGTTCCGCTGAAACCGGGACCGGCTACTGCCCGGATCGACGACAGATAGATGAAGCGCCCGCTTGTCCGCGAGGCGGCCGCGCGCGCCAGCTGCGCGGTCAGTGTCGCGTTGGCTGCCATGAAGTCGGCTTCGCTCGCCTTGCGGTCATTGTTGAGCGCCGCACAGTGGACGACATGGGTGATATCTCGCATCAGCGCCTGGTATGCCTGAGCCGGTGCGTCGAAGTCCGGCAACAAAACCGCATCGCTCACGGGATCGAGCCGTTCCGGGTGGCGCGATGCCATGCGCACCCCGAACCCGGCTTCGCGCAGCTGGTTGACGACCTGCCTGCCGATGAAACCCGTCGCGCCTGTGACCAGCACTTTCACGGCCGGCTTGCCTGGGGCGCCGGGGCCGGTGCCTGTTGTTCCGGCAGCATTTGTTGCCGGCCCGATGCAAGATATGTCCCGGACACCAGGAACACCATCAGTGTGGCATCGAGGATGTCGTGGCCGACCAGAATGCCGGTCAGGCCGCCGATGAGGTAGGTGATCGCAGTGACGACAATCATCGTGGCGCCGAACCGCTCGATCGCGTCCGTGCTGGTGCGCAGCACGATGGCCGCGTTTCTCGCGGCAACGAAGAACACAGCCGCGAGCGTTACGGCTCCAAGCAGCCCGGCCTCCACCAATGCAGTCAGGAAGCCATTGTGAAAATGGCTGAAGCCCGTGGACGGCATGTGGAACTGATTGTGGAATCCATCCTTTATCAGCTCACGGCTTGCAGCAATGCCGTGACCGAAAATCGGCATGTCGTGGAAGGCGCTCAGCCCAATCTGCCAAAGTGCTGCGCGCAAGCCGAGCGCGGTCGTGTGGTCGCCCTTCGTGGCGAGCGCATCCCAGTCGCTGAACAGGAAGGCCGCGCGCTCGGAAATGATGGGGAGACCAATGACCGCGATGACGATGCCGATCGCGCCCGCAATCAGCAAAAGCCGAATGGCGTTTCTGTTGTTGAGCTTGCGACGGTTGATCAGCAGGACCGCGATGCCGGCCACCAGCATCGCCAGCCAGATGATCCGCGACCCCGAATAGACAATGTCGACCGCGCCGGCCAGTGTCGCGCAGGCCAGCAACGCCCTGTTCTTTTCGACACCCGATAAGGCGCCTGCCAGGCACATCATCATGCTGAGGCAGGCGACGGTCGCGAACACGATCGGATTGCCGGCGCCGCCTTCGGCCCGTATGCCCAGCCCGTGATATTGCACGACCGCCAGCAGCAGGGCGCCAAAACAGGCGGCGGCGCTCGCCAGCACGACGATGCGCGTCAGCGTGGTTTTCTCGGTAATGCTCCAGGTCGCGTATGAGACAGGGAAAAACAGGAAGGTGATCAGCCCTGCCAGATGCGGCGCATCCCTGGCGATCGAATTGTTGACGATGGAGGCGAGCACGCTGGCTGCGCAATAGGCATAGATGGCCACCGTCATCGCGGTCATCGGCCGGTCGATGTTGAAACGCCGTCTTTTCAGCGCAAGCAGAAGCACCGACCACAGGCCGCCGCCATTGAACAAAAAGCTGACCGCCGATCCCAGTACCGGCGGGAAAAAGAAGCACAAAATGGAGAAGGTGACGTTGATCCGTGACGGCGAAACGTGCTGCTTGATGGCGGAGATCGGGGTCAATGCTCTGGTTCACAATGCGCTGGGTCGCGTGGCGACGGACAATGTTTGGCGGCGGCATTTGCGGCATGCCGCCCGGCGCAGGTTCAGGAGCCGGTATAGCGGCTGGGTGCGGTTTTCGAAAGTGCGACGAGGTCCGGCCGGCGTTTCTTTCGGTCCAGGCAAGATTTTTCCCGGCCTTTGAATGCTATCGCTCCGTCGGGCAGGAATTTTCGGATTCTAGGCTTTTCATGGAAAATTCGTTGCCGATCGGTGTGGCCGCCGGCCTTTCCAGCGTTGTTATATCAGGTGGCGATCTGCTAGAACGCCGGCACGAACCGATAGTGTCCAGCAGTGAAGCTTGAACCGGGCGGCTGAAAAGGACGCCCGATCCATCTGATGCAAGGTCTGGATTGCACGAGAGAACGCTCACAGTCCATGAACATCGCGCTTACGCACCTGCAGCGGCTCGAGGCCGAGTCCATCCACATCTTCCGTGAGGTTGCCGCCTCCTTCTCCAAGCCGGTGATGCTCTATTCCGTCGGCAAGGATTCCTCCGTGCTGATGCATCTGGCGATGAAGGCCTTCTATCCGGCCAAGCCGCCTTTCCCCTTCCTGCATGTCGACACCACCTGGAAGTTCCGCGAGATGATCGCCTTTCGCGACCAGATGGCGCAGAAGCTCGGCTTCGACCTGCTGGTCCACGTCAATGAAGACGGCGTGCGCGACGGTATCAACCCCTTTGACCATGGCTCGAACACCCACACCCATGTCATGAAGACGGTGGCGTTGCGCCAGGCGCTCGACAAATACGGCTTTGACGCTGCCTTCGGCGGGGCTCGGCGCGACGAGGAGAAGTCGCGCGCCAAGGAGCGCATCTTTTCCTTCCGCAACGCCCAGCATGTCTGGGACCCGAAGAACCAGCGGCCGGAGATGTGGAAGATCTTCAACACCCGCATCGCGCCGGGCGAATCGATCCGCGTGTTTCCGCTGTCGAACTGGACCGAGCTCGATATCTGGCAGTACATTCTGCAGGAAAACATCCCGATCGTGCCGCTCTATTTCGCCAAGGAGCGGCCGGTGGTCGAACGCGACGGCATGCTGATCATGAAGGATGACGATCGCATGCAATTGCGCCCCGGTGAGACGATGGAGAACCGTCTGGTGCGTTTCCGCACGCTCGGCTGTTATCCGCTGACCGGCGCCATCGAATCCGACGCGGACACGCTCGAAGCCATCGTCGGCGAGATGCTGACGGCGCGCACCTCCGAGCGCCAGGGCCGCCTCATCGACCGCGATGAAGCCGGCTCGATGGAAAAGAAGAAGCGCGAGGGATATTTCTGAGCATGCGCCATATCCTGGCCAAGAGCCTCGCTCCCACCGACGGCGTGCGCGAATACATGGCGGCGCAGGAGAAGAAGTCGCTGCTGCGCTTCCTCACCTGCGGCTCGGTCGACGACGGCAAGTCGACGCTGATCGGCCGTCTTCTGTCCGACACAAAGCAGATCTTCGAGGACCAGCTCGCCGCACTCGAGCGCGATTCCCGCAAGCACGGCACCACTGGCGACGACATCGACTTCGCGCTTCTGGTCGACGGCCTCGAGGCCGAGCGCGAGCAAGGCATCACCATCGACGTCGCCTACCGCTTCTTCGCCACGCCCAAGCGCAAGTTCATCGTCGCCGACACGCCCGGCCATGAACAGTACACCCGCAACATGGCGACCGGCGCATCGACTGCCGATCTCGCCATCGTGCTGATCGATGCGCGCCAGGCTGTGCTGCGCCAGACCCGGCGCCACTCGATCATCGCTTCGCTGCTCGGCATCCGCCATATCGTGCTTGCCGTCAACAAGATCGACCTCGTCGATTTCGACCAGGCGGTGTTCGACCGTATCGTCGAGGATTACCGGCAGTTCTCGCACGAGCTCGGCTTCCAGACGATCGTGCCGATCCCGATGTCGGCCCGCTATGGCGACAATGTCACCAGCCGCTCCGGCAAGACGGCGTGGTATTCCGGCCCGTCGCTGATCGAGCATCTCGAAACTATATCGGTCGACGAGGCCGCGGTCGAACTGCCGTTCCGGTTTCCGGTGCAGTATGTCAACCGGCCCAATCTCGACTTCCGCGGCTTTGCCGGCACCATCGCGTCCGGCTCCGTCGCGCAGGGCGACGAGGTGGTGGTCGCCAAATCCGGCAAGGCCTCGCGGGTCAAGCGCATCGTCGCGCAAGGCGGCGATCTTGCCCAGGCGGTGGCCGGCCAGGCCATCACCCTTGTGCTCGATGACGAGGTCGAGGTCTCCAGAGGCAACATGCTGGTGTCGCCGGCGGCACGGCCGCAGGTCGCCGACCAGTTCGCCGCCAACATCGTCTGGTTCGACGAGGCAGCGCTGCTGCCGGGACGCTCCTATATACTGCGCACCGAGACCGACCAGACCAGCGCCACCGTCACCGACCTGAAATACCGCGTCAACGTCAACGACTTCGCTCGCGAGGCGGCGAAGTCGCTCGAGATGAACGAAGTCGGCATCTGCAACATCTCGACCCGGGCGCCGATCGCCTTCGACACCTTCGCCGACAACCGCGATACCGGCGCCTTCATCCTGATCGACCGCATCACCAATGCCACGGTCGGCGCCGGCATGATCCTGCATACCTTGCGCCGCGCCGAAAACATCCACTGGCAGTCGCTCGATGTCGGCAAGCGTGGCCGTTCCGACTTGAAGAGCCAGCGTCCCGCCGTGTTCTGGTTCACCGGCCTTTCCGGTTCGGGCAAGTCGACCATCGCCAACCTGCTCGAGAAGAAGCTGTTCGCTTCCGGGCGTCACACCTACATTCTCGACGGCGACAATGTCCGCCACGGCCTCAACCGCGATCTCGGCTTCACCGACGCCGATCGGGTCGAAAACATCCGCCGTGTCGCCGAAGTGGCAAAGCTGATGGCCGATGCCGGGCTGATCGTCATCGTCTCCTTCATTTCCCCCTTCAGCGCCGAGCGGCGCATGGCCAGGGAGTTGATGGCCGACGGCGAGTTCGTCGAAGTGTTCGTCGATACGCCGTTCGAGGAATGCGCCCGACGCGACCCGAAAGGCCTTTACGCACGGGCGCTGAATGGCGAGATCAAGAACTTCACCGGCGTCGATTCCCCGTATGAAGCTCCCGAAAATCCCGAAATCCATCTCAAGACACTCGGCAAGACGGCCGAGGAGATGGTAGAGGCTCTGGAACACTGGCTGAATGAGCGCGACATTGCCGAAGACCAATATGACAGCGGCGGCGGCATCTGACGACGAAGTGATGCTCGACGTGTTCGAGCGCCTGGCGCTCGAAGCCGGACGCGAGGTGATGCGGGTCTTCAAGGCCGGCTGCGCGGTCGACAGCAAGTCGGACTCCTCGCCGGTCACGGAAGCCGACCGCGAGAGCGAGACGATCATCCTCGCCGGCCTGCGTGCGGCCTATCCCGATATTCCCTGCGTGGCCGAGGAAGAGGTCGCCGAAGGCATTGTGCCGCCCGATCTGGATGGCGCCTTCTTCCTGATCGATCCGCTCGATGGAACGAAGGAATTCGTCAACCGCCGGACCGATTTCACCGTCAACATCGCGCTTGTCCGGCACGGCGTGCCGGAGATCGGCGTCGTCTTCGCACCGTGCAGCGGGCGGTTCTTCTCTGGACGGCCGGGCTGGGCCGAAGCAATCGAGGTCGATGGCGACTTCCGTATCGTCGGCCGCCGGCGGATTTCGGTTAGGAGGGCGGTCACGCCGCTGGCGGTCGTTGCCAGCCGCTCGCACAACACCCCGGAGACCGAAGCCTTCATCAAGGATCTCGGCGCCGCCGAGATCGTCTCGGTCGGCTCATCGCTGAAATTCTGCCTGCTCGCCGCAGCCGAAGCCGACATCTATCCGCGCTTCGGCCGCACCATGGAATGGGACACGGCGGCCGGCGACGCCGTACTGCGCGCCGCCGGCGGCATGACGCGCACGCTGGACGGCGAGCCGCTCACCTATGGCAAGCGCAAACAGAGCGACGACGAGGATTTCGCCAACCCGCATTTTATTGCGAGCGGGAAGGCGGCGGACGCGGCGTAACTTACGCCGCCGCTACATGCGCCGAGTTCGAGCCAATGTAGTTGCGGATCGTCTCGATGATGCGGTCCTGGTCGGCTTCGCTGAGATAGGGATGCATCGGCAGGCACAGGATGCGCTTCGGCAGTTCCTCCGAAACCGCAAGCCCGGTCGGCGTGCGCGGATAGTCGCGATAGGCGACCTGCTCGTGCAGCGGCTTCACATAATAGATCACCGAAGGGATGCCCTTTTCGCCGAGATGCGCCCTCAACCCGTCGCGCTTCGGCGTCTCGATGGCGTATTGCGCCCAGGCCGAGCGGCCACCGCCCAGATTGCGTGACGCCTTGACGATGTCGCCGAGACCTTCGGCGTAGCGCTTGGCCACGACCTGGCGGGCGACCATCTCGTCTTCGAGGATGGCGAGTTTCTCGATCAGGATCGCCGCCTGGATGGTGTCGAGGCGTGAATTGATGCCGACGCGGACATTGTCATACTGCGTCCCGCCCTTACCGTGGAACGCAAACGAGCGCAGCTGGTCGGCCAGCGCGTCGTCATTGGTGAACATCGCGCCGCCATCGCCGTAGCAGCCCAGCGGCTTGGCCGGATAAAAGCTGGTCGAGCCGACATGGCCGAAGGCGCCGCACATTGTGCCGTCGGCCGAACCGCCGATCGACTGCGCCGCATCCTCGATCACCAGCAGCCCTTCGCGCCTGGCAATCGCCATGATCGCCTCGTAGTTGGCGGCAAGCCCAAACAAGTCGACGGGAATGATCGCCTTCGGCTTCAGCCGGCCTTCCTTCTTGATCATGGCGATCGCCGCCTCGAGGCTGGCGATGTCGATGTTGTAGGTCTCGGCCTCGACATCGACGAACACTGGTTCGGCCTTGGCAAGCGCCACCACTTCCGCCGTCGCGGCAAAGGTGAAGCTCGGCACGAACACCGCGTCGCCGGGGCCGATACCGGCGGCAAACAGCGGCAACAGCAGCGCGTCGGTGCCGTTGGCGCAGGCCACGACATGCTTGGTGCCGATATAGGCTGCGAGCTTGTTTTCGAATTCGGTGACTTGCGGTCCGAGGATATAGCGGCCTTCCTCGACGACATTGTCGATCGCGGCCTTCAGCCGGTCGCGGATACGTTCGCGCTGCGCGCCAAGATCGATGAACTGCATGTCGGCCTCAAAACGGTGTGGTGCGGGCTGCCCCGGGGACAATGACACGCACAGAAACAACAACTTAACCGGGCCGCTGGTACCAGAGTTGGGCCGGTCTAGAAAGCCGGACCGGCCGCGGGACGGGTTGTCTAGGTGTCGCAGCCTGTTACTTCAGGCTTTCCCTGCATTGCCGCAAGATGCCGGAAATCCGGGCTTCGCCGCCTATTAATCCGGCTGATCAGTCCGTCTTTCCGGCTCGCGGAAACATAAAGTGATCGGCTGCTTGCAGCGGCTGGCGGCGGACTAAGCGTGGATCAGGCGATTTCGTGCCGCCAGGGCGGGTTGGCGCCGGCCCGCGACACGGTCACCGCCGCCGCTTTGGCGCCGAGCGCCAGCGCCTGACGGATGGCGTCCTCCGAAAGGCCGCCGATCCCGGCCTTGGTGAGCAGGCCTTGCTCGTGCAGCGAGGCCAGAATGCCGGCATTGAAAGTGTCGCCGGCGCCGACCGTGTCGACCACCTCCACCTTATGCGGCATCACCGTGACCTTGTGTTCCCTGCTGTAGCCGACGGCACCTTCGCTGCCGTGGGTAACGACGATCAGCTTCGGGCCGCGATCCAGCCAGTTGCGGATGACGTCCTCATGCGAGCCGGCCTCGCCGAACCAGTGCAGATCCTCATCCGATAGCTTCACGATGTCGGCCATCGCCATCATCGAGCGGATGCGCCGGAGGTGCTTGGCTTTGTCGGGGATGAAGTTCGGCCGGATGTTGGGGTCGAGCATCATGACGCGGCGTTCGTGCTCGCGTTTCATGAATTCTTCGTAGGCAGCACCCGCCGGGTCCGAAATCAGGCTGATGGCGCCAAACAGCATGGCTTCGATCTCGGCGCCCAGTTTCGGCAGATCCTCTGTCGTCAGCATGCGCCCGGCGGTGTTTTCGTCGTAGAAAGTGTAGGTCGCCTGGCCGTTGGTGAGCCGCACGAAGGCGAGCGTGGTCGGGCGAGGGGAGGTGTGCGCATAGGTGGAGCTGACCTTGCTTGCGCCGAGCGCCTCGCGGAACTGGCCGCCGAACAGATCCGACGACAGGCCGGAAAAGAAGCCGGCGGGCGCGCCGAGGCGGCCAAGCGCGATCGCCGTGTTGAACACCGCGCCGCCGACATAGGGCGCAAAGGCCGGCTCGCCCTGTGTCGTGGTGCGCGGCAGCATGTCGATCAGGGCTTCGCCGCAGCAGAGGATCATGATTTCTTGTTCTCCGGCGGATAGATCACGCCCTTGCGGATGATGATGTTGGCGTAGAGCCGGGGTTCGCTGGTCCCGACGATCGCATATGCCGACCGGACGCGTGCATAGAAGTCGGCGCCCGCCAGCGCAACCACCTTGCGGCCCGGCGCGCGCCTGGTGCAGATCGTTTCGATTTCATGGTGGACCGGATCGGCGACCGAGGGATCGCCTTTTACCGAGGCACGAAACAGCGCTTCCGGCACGAAGTCGTCCACCGGCAGCACGCTCAAAATGGCGTCAAGCACCGGTATGAGGTGAAGACCGTCGGCGCGGATCAGCCGGTTTGCCTGTTCTTCCGCCGGATAGTTGCCGTCGACGAGCGCGATCTCGTCGCCATGGCCCATGGCGCGCAATGTCGCCAGAAGCTCCGGACCGAGCAGCGACGGAATACCGATCAGCATTCAGATGCTCCTGGAAATCGTGGTCGAACCGATGAGGAAGCGTTCGGACAGCGGCAGGCTGGCGCCGCCCAGCGCGCGGGCATGGATGCCGACGGTGCCTTCGCGCACCACCGGAAGCTTCAGCCCTTCGCCATCGATCGTACCGATCGCCTGCCTGATCGCATCGACGAGCCGGCGCCGGACAGCGAGCGGTATCCAGCCGTCGATCACCGCGGCCTCGAAATCGATCACCGAGGACGCCGCGACAATGGCGTAGGCAAGCGCCTGCGAGGCGCTGGCGATCCAGTCGTCCAGATCGGCGCCGATCTCGCCCCATTCCTGCGGCGAGGTCCAGAGATAGGAGCCGTCAATGCCGCGTGCGTTAAGCGCCTTTTCCAGCATTGCGATCGAGGCGACGTCGATGAGCTGCGTCGGCTTGCCGTCTGGTCCCGGCACCGGCATCGAACCCAGCGCCCCGGCATTTCCGGTTGGCCCGCCGAACAGCCGGCCGTTGAGCACGATGCCGCCGCCGGCAAAGGCGCCGATATAGAAATAGACGAAGTCGCGCGCCCCGCCGGTCTGGCCGAACACCAGTTCGGCGCCGCAGGCGGAGGTGGCGTCATTCTGCAGATAGACCGGGAATTCGCACTGCGCCTGGATGTCGGCAGGGATGTCGCGATGGCGCCATTCGTCCATGATGTCGCGCGGCGCGCCGGCGGTGTCGGCCCAGTTCCACAGTTCGAACGGCATGGCGATGCCGAGCCCGGCAATGCGCTTGTCCTGCGCAGGTGTCAGTTCGGCGCGCATCGTCTTCATGCCTTCGGTGACGAACTCAACCGTCTCGCGCGGCGCCGGATAGCGGTAGGAGTGCTGCAGCATGGAACGCACAGTTCCGAGGAAATCGATCAGCACCAGTTCGGCGCTGCGGCGGCCGATCTTGAGGCCGATGAAGAAGGCGCCTTCGGGGTTCAGCGCCATCGGGATGGAGGGCTGGCCGATCTTGCCGCGCAACGGCGCCTGGCGCAGCAGCAGGCTGTCCTCCTCCAGTTCGCGCATGATGACCGAGACGGTCTGCGCTGAAAGCCCGGTCATGCGCGCAATGTCTGATTTGGCCAAGCTGCCATGCTGGCGAACCAACGACAGCACCAGCCGCTCATTGTGGTCGCGCATGCCGCTCTGGTTGGTGCCACGGTGGAGACGGCTGGCGGCCGCCTCGGGCGAACCGTGCCTCGCAATGCCGGTCTCCACCCTTGTTCCTCCCTTGGTTTATTCTTACTGCTTTTGCGGCAGAATGAGTGAACCACGCAAAGCTGTCAATAATAAATAAGAGTGATTTAATTATTGACAGGCGGCTCCCGCTGGTGTCATTTGAGGGCGCGTCCACACTGGGAGAACTTCAGTGGATGCGCTCGAGATGCCGGTTGGCGGCATCCGCATAGTTCCATGGGAGGAAGATCGTGACCAAAGCATTATTGAAGTCCACCGTGTTCGCCGCGGCGGGCCTCGGCCTGATGGCGTTTGCTTCGACAGCATCGGCCGCCGGCGTCGGCGCCTGCCTGATCACCAAGACCGACACCAACCCCTTCTTCGTCAAGATGAAGGAGGGCGCGACCGCCAAGGCCAAGGAACTTGGCGTCGACCTCAAGACCTATGCCGGCAAGATCGACGGCGACAGCGAGAGCCAGGTGGCGGCGATCGAAAGCTGCATCGCCGACGGCGCCAAGGGCATCCTGATCACCGCGTCCGACACCAAGGGCATCGTGCCGACGGTGAAGAAGGCGCGTGACGCCGGCCTGCTGGTGATCGCGCTCGATACCCCGCTGGACCCGATCGATGCCGCCGACGCGACCTTCGCGACGGACAATCTGGAAGCCGGCAAGCTGATCGGCGCCTGGGCAGCCGCGACCCTCGGCGACAAGGCCAAGGACGCCAAGATCGGTTTCCTCGACCTGACCCCCTCACAGCCGACCGTGGATGTGCTGCGCGACCAGGGCTTCATGATGGGCTTCGGCATCGACGTGAAGGATCCCAACAAGATCGGCGATGAGGACGATGCCCGCATCGTCGGCCACGACGTCACCAACGGCAATGAAGAAGGCGGCCGCAAGGCGATGGAAAACCTTCTGCAGAAGGACAACTCCATCACCGTCATCCACACCATCAACGAGCCCGCCGCTGTCGGCGCCTACCAGGCGCTCAAGGCGGTCGGTCTCGAAAGCCAGGTGCTGATCGTCTCGGTCGATGGCGGCTGCCCCGGCGTGAAGTCGGTGACCGAAGGCGTCATTGGCGCCACCTCGCAGCAATACCCGCTGCAGATGGCGGCACTCGGCATCGAGGCGATCGCCGCCTTCGCCAAGGACGGCGCCAAGCCGAAGCCGACCGAAGGCAAGAACTTCTTCGACACCGGCGTCAACCTCGTCACCGACAAGCCGGCCAATGGCGTGAAGTCGATCGACACCAAGGAAGGCCTCGCCAAGTGCTGGGGCTGATGGCTGCCTGACAGCCAGCGGCAAACTGACGGCCGGGGGCTTGATCCCCGGCCGCTTCGGGTGGACGATGCGTCACGCGAATAATCCCGGCAGCAGACCGGACAGGCGCGAGCGGGTATCGGCATGGAGCTGAAGCCCAGGGGAGGAAACATGGCTCAAGCACAGGAATTCGAGAAGGTTCTCTCGAGCAGCGACACAAGCGTTGCCGCCTTTGACGAGCACAAATCGGCCGTCAAGCGCATCCAGCATTTCCTGCACTCCACGCCGGCGGCGGTGCCGCTGATTGTGCTGGTCCTGTCGATCGTAATTTTCGGCATCGCCATTGGCGGGCGTTTCTTCTCATCCTATACGCTGACGCTGATCCTGCAGCAGATCGCCATCGTCGGCATCCTCGGTGCCGCGCAGACACTGGTCATCCTGACCGCCGGCATCGACCTGTCGATCGGCGTGATCATGGTGATTTCGGCCGTGATCATGGGCAATTGCGCGGTCAGCTACGGCATGCCGGCCGTGCTCGCAGTGCCCATCGGGCTTGCCGCCGGCGCAGCCTGCGGCCTGCTTAACGGTTTGCTGGTCGCCTACATGAAGCTGCCGCCGTTCATCGTCACGCTCGGCACCTGGAACATCGTCATGGCGACCAACTTCATCTATTCGGCCAACGAGACGATCCGCGATACCGACGTCGACGCCCAGGCGCCGCTGCTGCATCTCTTTGCCCTGAGTTTCAAGATCGGCACGGCGGTGCTGACACTGGGCGTCATCGCCACGGTCGTGCTCGTTTTGATCCTCTGGTACGTGCTCAATCACACCGCCTGGGGCCGCCACGTCTACGCCGTTGGTGATGATCAGGAGGCGGCGAAGCTGTCTGGCATCCAGACCAAGAAGGTGTTGATGACGGTCTACACCCTTGCCGGGTTGATCGCAGCTTTCGCTGCCTGGGTTTCCATCGGCCGCAACGGCTCGATCTCACCGTCAGCCGCCGTCACCGACTACAACCTGCAGGCGATAACTGCGACGGTGATCGGCGGCATTTCACTGTTCGGCGGGCGCGGCTCAATTCTGGGCACGCTTTTCGGCGCGATGATCGTCGGTGTCGTCTCGATGGGCCTCAACATGCTGGGCGCCGATCCGCAATGGAAGGTGCTGCTCACCGGTGTGCTGATCATCGGCGCCGTGGCGATCGACCAATGGATCAGAAAGGTTTCGGCATGACCGTGGAACCCATCCTCACCGCGCGCGGCTTGATCAAGCGCTATGGCCGTGTCACCGCCCTCGACAATGCCGACTTCGACCTCTACCCCGGCGAAATCCTGGCCGTCATCGGAGACAATGGCGCCGGCAAATCATCGCTGATCAAGGCGATTTCCGGCGCCGCCGTGCCCGACGAAGGCGAGATCCGTCTTGAAGGCAAGGCTGTCGCTTTTAAATCGCCCATGGAGGCGCGCGAGGCGGGCATCGAGACGGTCTACCAAAACCTGGCTTTGTCGCCGGCCCTGTCGATCGCCGACAACATGTTCCTCGGCCGCGAGATCCGCAAACCCGGCTTCCTCGGCGACTGGCTTCGCATGCTGGACCGGCCGGCAATGGAAAAGCGCGCCCGCGACAAGCTGACCGAGCTTGGCCTGATGACCATCCAGAACATCAGCCAGGCGGTGGAAACGCTGTCGGGCGGCCAGCGTCAGGGCGTGGCGGTGGCGCGCGCCGCCGCTTTCGGCAGCCGCGTGGTGATCATGGACGAGCCGACCGCGGCACTCGGCGTCAAGGAGAGCCGCCGCGTGCTGGAACTGATCCTCGACGTCAAGAAACGAGGCCTGCCGATCGTGCTGATCTCGCACAACATGCCGCATGTCTTCGAGGTCGCCGACCGTATCCATATTCATCGGCTGGGACGTCGCCTCTGCGTCATCGATCCCAAGCAATATACCATGTCCGACGCCGTCGCCTTCATGACGGGAGCGAAGGTTCCGCCGGAGGCTGCACTCGCTGCCTGATCCGCTCGACGGATAAATTGCCGCAGGGGGACTGGCGGCATGCTGGTCTAAATCGATTGAACGTATGTTGCGATGCACTAGGATAGGCTGGGACTGAGAGCGAAAGCCGGTATGATCGCAGCACGATCACGAGAGGCAGTATGACGCGAACAATGACAGCCAAAGCCCCCGATCTCGAAATACCCGATCCCAAGACGCTGGCCGACGAAGTCTTGCTGGCTCTCAAATACCGGGTCGGCAAAGGCACCTCCGTTGCCACGCAATATGATTGGCTGACAGCCTCGATCAAGGTCGTGCGCGACCGCATCGTCGATCACTGGATGCAGGCGACGCAGGAGGCCTACGCCCAGCAGGAAAAGCGCGTCTATTACCTGTCGCTCGAATTCCTCATCGGCCGGCTGATGCGCGATGCCTTCTCCAATCTCGGCCTGATGGACAATATGCGAGAAGCGCTCAAGTCGCTGGGCGTCGACCTCGACCTCATCGCCGGGCTCGAACCGGATGCAGCGCTCGGCAATGGCGGTCTTGGCCGGCTCGCCGCCTGCTTCATGGAAAGCATGGCGACCGTCGACATTCCCGCGCATGGCTACGGCATTCGCTACGCCAACGGCATGTTCCGCCAGGAGATCCATGACGGCTGGCAGGTCGAACTGCCCGAAACCTGGCTCGACCACGGCAACCCCTGGGAGTTCGAGCGGCGGGAGCGTGCCTTCGAGGTCGGCTTCGGCGGCTCGGTGGAATCGATCACCTCCAAGGATGGCCGGCTCGAGCGTCACGTCTGGAAGCCGACCGAGCATGTCCAGGCCGTCGCCTACGACACGCCGGTGGTCGGCTGGCGCGCCAACCGCGTCAACACGCTGCGGCTTTGGTCCGGCATGCCGGTCGATCCGATCCTGCTCGACAAGTTCAACGCCGGCGACCACATCGGCGCGCTGGCCGAAAGCAACAAGGCCGATGCCTTGTCGCGCGTGCTTTACCCCGCCGATTCCCACAAGGCCGGCCAGGAACTGCGGCTGCGGCAGGAATATTTCTTCTCCACCGCGTCGCTGCAGGACATCGTCCAGCGCCATCTCAGCCAGTATGGCGATCTCGCCTCGCTGCCCGACAAGGCGGCGATCCATCTCAACGACACCCATCCGGCGATCGCCGTGCCGGAGCTGATGCGCCTGCTGATGGACGTCCATGGCATGGATTTCGACCAGGCCTGGGATATTACCAAGCGCACCTTCGGCTACACCAACCACACGCTGCTACCGGAGGCGCTGGAAAGCTGGCCGGTGCCGCTGTTCGAACGGCTTTTGCCGCGCCATATGCAGATCGTCTACGCCATCAATGCGCAGGTTTTGCTTGAGGCCCGCGCCACCAACCAGTTTTCCAATGAGCAGATCAGCCGCATCTCGCTGATCCAGGAAAATGGCGACCGCCGCGTGCGCATGGGTAACCTGGCCTTTGTCGGCTCGCACTCGATCAATGGCGTGTCGGCGTTGCACACCGAGCTGATGAAGGAGACGGTGTTTGCCGATCTCCACAAGCTCTATCCCGATCGCATCAACAACAAGACCAACGGAATCACGCCACGCCGCTGGCTGATCCAGTGCAATCCAGGCCTCACCGCGCTCGCCCGCGCGGCGATCGGGGACCGTTTCCTCGACGACATCGACGCCATCAAGGGGCTCGAAGCCTTTGCCGGTGACGCCGCCTTCCGCGACAAGTTCGCCGCCGTCAAGCGCTCCAACAAGATCAAGCTCGCCAATCTGGTCGCCGACCGGCTCGGCATCAAGCTCGACCCGTCGGCGCTGTTCGACATCCAGGTCAAGCGCATCCACGAATACAAGCGCCAGCTGCTCAACATCCTGGAAGCGATCGCGCTCTACGACCAGATCCGCTCGCATCCCGAACAGGACTGGATGCCGCGCGTCAAATTCTTCGGCGGCAAAGCGGCGCCCAGCTACCACAATGCCAAGCTGATCATCAAACTGGCCAACGACGTTGCCAAGGTCATCAACAGCGACCCGTCGGTGCGCGGCCTGCTGAAAGTGGTGTTCGTGCCGAACTACAATGTCAGCCTGGCCGAGGTGATGATGCCGGCCGCCGACCTGTCCGAGCAGATTTCGACTGCCGGCATGGAGGCGTCGGGCACCGGCAACATGAAGTTCGCGCTGAACGGCGCCTTGACCATAGGCACGCTCGACGGCGCCAATGTCGAGATCAAGGAATGCGTCGGCGACGACAACATCTTCATCTTCGGCCTGAGCACGGCGGAAGTCGCCGAGCGGCGCAGCAATGGCTACAACCCGCGCGCCGTGATCGAGGGCTCCCCTGAATTGGCGCAGGCTGTTGCCGCAGTATCGTCGGGCGTGTTCTCGCCCGACCAGCCGGATCGCTACCGCGAGCTGGTCGACGGTCTCTACAACAGCGACTGGTTCATGGTGGCGGCGGATTTCGACGCCTATGCCGCCGCCCAGCGCGATGTCGACGCCGTCTGGCGCAACAGCCCCGATTGGTACGCGCGCGCTATCCGCAACGTTGCCCGCGTCGGCTGGTTCTCTTCCGATCGCACGATCCGCCAATATGCGAAAGAAATCTGGAACGTGCCCGCCTGATATGATTGCATGAGGCCACGACAATGGGTCTTGTGCACAAGAACTGGTTCCCAGGGAGGGACACCGCCTGATGAAGAAACCGCGCGCGACCGCGACGACGAGCGGGTCGGACGGGCTGGCGTCAGCCGGCGATGTCGCCGCAATTGTTGCAGGCACGCATGGCGATCCTTTTGCAATCCTGGGCGTGCATGATGCCGGCAAGAGCCTGGTTGCCCGCTGCTTCGTCCCCAATGCCGAGTTCGTCACCGCATACACGCTGGCCGGCAAGAACGCCGGCGAACTCACGCGGCGCGACGACGCCGGTTTCTTCGAAGGCAGACTGTCGATCAAGAAGCGTAAGCCGCTGCGCTATCACGCCAAAAATGCCGGCGGCGACTGGTGGCTGACCGATCCCTATTCCTTCGGCCCGGTGCTCGGCCCGATGGACGACTACTATATCGCGCAAGGGTCGCACCTCAGGCTGTTCGACAAGCTCGGCGCCCATCTCCTCGACCATGAAGGCGCGTCGGGCGTCCATTTCGCCGTCTGGGCGCCCAATGCAAGGCGCGTCTCCGTGGTCGGCGACTTCAACGAATGGGACGGCCGCCGGCACACGATGCGCGACCGCCGCGACACCGGCATCTGGGAGCTGTTCATTCCCGATATCGGCGCTGGCCACCCCTATAAATACGAGATCATTGCCCCCGACGGCGTGCGCCTGCCGCTCAAGGCCGATCCGTTCGCCTTCAAGTCTGAACTGCGCCCGGCCACAGCATCGGTAACGGCGGTGCCGCCGGCGCATGAATGGGGCGACGAGGCGCATCGCAATTACTGGCGAAAGGCCGATCCGCGGCGCGAAGCCATATCGATCTACGAGGTCCATGCCGGTTCGTGGCAGCAGCACGATGATGGCAGCTTCCTGTCATGGGACGAACTCGCCAACCAGCTCATCCCCTATGCTGTCGAGACCGGCTTCACCCACATCGAGTTCCTGCCGATCTCCGAACATCCCTATGACCCGTCATGGGGTTATCAGACAACCGGACTTTATGCCCCCTCGGCGCGCTTCGGCGACCCCGACGGCTTCGCCCGTTTCGTCGACGGTGCGCACCGCGCCGGCGTCGGCGTCATCCTCGACTGGGTGCCGGCGCATTTCCCGGTCGACGCGCATGGCCTGGCCAATTTCGACGGCACGGCGCTCTATGAGCATGCCGATCCGCGCAAGGGTTTTCATCCCGACTGGAACACCGCGATCTACAATTTCGGCCGCCGCGAGGTGGTGTCGTTCCTGGTCAACAATGCGCTGTTCTGGGCCGAGAAATACCATGTCGACGGTTTGCGCGTGGATGCGGTGGCCTCGATGCTCTACCTCGATTATTCGCGCAAGGCCGGCGAGTGGATCCCCAACGAGAAGGGCGGCCGCGAAAACCTCGAAGCAGTGTCCTTCCTGCAGAAGATGAACAAGGAGGTCTACGGCCACCATCCCGGCGTGATGACCATCGCCGAGGAATCGACTTCATGGCCGAAGGTCTCGGCGCCGGTGCATGAAGGCGGGCTGGGCTTCGGCTTCAAATGGAACATGGGCTTTATGCACGACACGCTGGAGTATTTCGCCAAGGAGCCGATCTTCCGCAAACATCACCACAATGACCTGACCTTCGGCCTGACCTACGCCTTCTCCGAGAATTTCGTGCTGCCGCTGTCCCATGACGAGGTCGTGCACGGCAAGGGCACGCTGCTCGGCAAGATGGCCGGCGACGACTGGCAGAAGTTCGCGACTTTGCGCGCCTTTTACGCCTTCATGTGGGGGTATCCCGGCAAGAAGCTGTTGTTCATGGGCCAGGAATTCGCCCAGCGCCGCGAGTGGAGCGAGGCGCGTGCGCTCGACTGGAACCTGCTCGACTTCCACCCGCATCGCGGCGTCTGGCAGACGGTGCGCGATCTCAACTATCTGTATCGCTCGCGCCCGGCGCTACATGCGCGCGACTGCGAGCCGGACGGCTTCTCCTGGCTGATCGTCGACGACAAGGAAAACTCGGTCTTCGCCTGGCTGCGCAACGCGCCCGGCGGCAACCCGATCGCCGTCATTTCCAACTTCACGCCAGTGCCGCGCGACAATTATCGCGTGCCATTGCCCAAGGTCGGCAAATGGCGCGAAATCATCAACACCGACGCTTCGGACTACGGTGGTTCGGGCAAGGGCAATGGCGGTGTGGTCGAAGCCAGGGCGGAAGGAGGAGGCATTTCGGCAACGATGCTTTTGCCGCCGCTGTCGACGATCATGCTTGAACTCGTTGCGGACTAGGTCCGTCAACTCGTTACGGATTAGGTCCGTCGACTCGTTGCGGACCGGGCGATGCTCCAGACTGGTAATTTGGGAGGGTAAAAATGGCAGACTTGAAGAGAACCCAGCCGCTGGCGCGCGATGCCATGGCCTATGTGCTGGCCGGCGGCCGCGGCAGCCGGCTCAAGGAATTGACCGACCGCCGCGCCAAGCCGGCTGTCTATTTCGGCGGCAAGACGCGCATCATCGATTTCGCGCTGTCCAATGCGCTGAATTCCGGCATCCGCCGCCTCGGTGTCGCCACCCAGTATAAGGCGCATTCGCTGATCCGCCACCTGCAGCGCGGCTGGAACTTCCTGCGGCCGGAGCGAAACGAAAGCTTCGACATCCTGCCGGCCTCCCAGCGTGTCTCGGAAACCCAGTGGTATGAAGGCACCGCCGACGCCGTCTACCAGAACATCGACATCATCGAGGCCTATGGCCCTGAATATATGGTGATCCTGGCCGGCGACCATATCTACAAGATGGACTACGAGCTGATGCTGCGCCAGCACGTCGATGCCAATGCCGACGTCACTGTCGGTTGCCTGGAAGTGCCGCGCTTGGAAGCGGCCGGCTTCGGTGTCATGCATGTCGACGGCAAGGACAACATCATCGCGTTCGTCGAAAAGCCCGCCGACCCGCCCGGCATTCCCGACAAGCCGGAATTCGCGCTGGCTTCGATGGGCATCTATGTCTTCAAGACCAAGTTCCTGATGGAGCAGCTGCGCCGCGATGCCGCCGAGCCGGGTTCAAGCCGCGACTTCGGCAAGGACATAATCCCCTACATCGTACAGCACGGTAAGGCGATCGCGCACCGTTTCGCCAAGTCCTGCGTGCGCTCGACGGCCGAGAACGAAGCCTATTGGCGCGATGTCGGCACGGTCGACGCCTACTGGGAAGCCAATATCGACCTGACCGACATCACTCCCGAACTCGACCTCTACGACCGCGACTGGCCGATCTGGACCTATGCCGAATTGAAGCCGCCGGCAAAGTTCGTGCATGACGAGGATGGCCGGCGCGGTTCGGCCGTCTCCTCGCTGGTCTCAGGCGATTGCATCGTCTCGGGTGCTTCGCTGAAGCGCAGCCTGATCTTCACCGGCGCGCGCATCAACTCCTATTCGACGCTGGAAGAGGTCGTCATGCTGCCCGACGTTCATGTCGGCCGGAACGCAAAGTTGAAGCGCGTCGTCATCGACCACGGTGTAAGGATACCGGAAGGGCTGGTGGTTGGCGAAGACCCTGTTCTCGACGCCAAGCGTTTCCGGGTTTCGGAAAAGGGCATCTGCCTGGTCACGCAGGACATGATCGACAAGCTGAAGCTGTAAGACGGGGTACCATAAACGCATGCAGGTTCTTTCGGTCACGCCCGAGATATTCCCGCTGATCAAGACCGGCGGACTTGCCGACGTGACCGGCGCATTGCCGATCGCGCTGGCCGCCAAGGGCGTGACCATGCGCACGCTCATCCCCGGCTTTCCCCAGGTGATGGACGCCTTCAAGAAAAAGAAGGCTGTCTACCAATACCCGCTGCTGCAGGGCGGCAAGGCTTCGGTCCATGCCGTCAAGATCGCCGGGCTCGACCTGTTCGTGCTCGACGCGCCGCATCTCTACGACCGTCCCGGCGGCCCTTACGGCAATGCGGCCGGCGCCGATTGGCCCGACAATTGGCGGCGTTTTGCTGCGCTGAGCCAGGTCGGTGGCGATATCGCCGGCGGCGCCATTTCCGGCTACCAGCCGGATCTCGTCCACGCCCATGACTGGCAGTCGGCGATGACGCTGGCCTATATGCGCTACGGCAAGGCGGTCGGCGTGCCGTCGCTGATCACGGTTCACAACCTTGCCTTCCAGGGTCAGTTCGGCGCCGGCATTTTTGGCGAGCTCGGCTTGCCGGCCGCGGCGATGGCGCTCGACGGCGTAGAATACTATGGCGGCGTCGGCTTCCTCAAGGCCGGCCTGCAGGCGGCCTGGGCGATCACCACGGTGAGCCCCACCTATGCCCAGGAAATCCGCTCGCCGGAATTCGGCATGGGCCTCGACGGCCTCATCAACATGCGCTCTTCCGACCTCTACGGCATCGTCAACGGCATCGACACCGACATCTGGAACCCGCAGACCGACAAGCATCTGGTGTCGGCCTACTCCGCCGCGACGCTGAAGGCTCGCCTTCCCAACCGGGCGGTTGTCGAGGACCGCTTCAGCCTCGAGCGCGACGACAGTCCGATCGTCTGCGTCGTCAGCCGGCTGACCTGGCAGAAGGGCATGGACATACTGGCGGCTGTGGTCGACGGCGTCGTCGCCACCGGCGCGCGGCTGGCGATCCTTGGCTCAGGCGACGCCGGCCTGGAAGGCGCGCTGCTGGCTGCAACCGCCCGCCATCGCGGCCGTGTCGGCGTCGTCGTCGGCTATGACGAGGGGCTTTCCCACACCATGCAGGGCGGCTGCGACGCCATCGTCATCCCATCGCGCTTCGAGCCTTGCGGGCTGACCCAGCTTTACGGCCTGCGCTATGGCTGCGTGCCGGTCGTCGCCCGCACCGGCGGCCTTGCCGACACCATTATCGACGCCAATGAAGCAGCGATCTCGGCAGGTGTCGCCACCGGGTTCCAGTTCGCGCCCAATAGTGGCGGCGCCATGCTGCACGCCATCCGCCGGCTGGTCGATGCGCATTCGAGCCCGGCCGTCTGGGAACAGATCCAGCGCCAGGGCATGAAGGCCGATGTCTCCTGGGACAAGAGCGCCGACAAATACGTTGAACTCTACCGCCTGCTGCTTTCGAAAAGGGTTGCCTGAAGCATGATCCGGACCGTCGCCACCAAGCCCTATCTCGACCAGAAACCCGGCACGTCCGGCCTGCGCAAGAAGGTGCCTGTCTTTCAGCAGGAGCACTATGCCGAGAACTTCATCCAGTCGATCTTCGACGCGCTGGAGGGCTTTGAGGGCAAGACGCTGGTGATCGGCGGCGACGGCCGCTTCTACAACCGCGAGGTCATCCAGAAGGCCATCGCCATGGCGGCGGCCAACGGCTTCGGCAAGGTGATGGTCGGGCAGGGCGGCATATTGTCGACGCCGGCGGCGTCGCATGTCATCCGCAAATACAAGACCTTCGGCGGCATCATCCTGTCGGCCAGTCACAATCCGGGCGGCCCGCACGAGGATTTCGGCATCAAGTACAATGCCGGCAATGGCGGCCCGGCGCCGGAAAAGCTGACCGACGCGATCTTCGAAAAGACCAAGACGATTTCGAGCTTCAAGACTGCCGACATCGACCAGATCGACATCGACAAGATCGGCACGGTGACCGCCGGCGGCATGGCGGTCGAGATTATCGACCCGGTCACCGACTATGCCGAATTGATGGAGAGCCTGTTCGACTTCGACGCCATCCGCGCCAATTTCAAATACGGCTTCCGCATGCGCTTCGACGCCATGCATGCGGTCACAGGCCCGTATGCCAAGGAAATCCTCGAGCGCCGGCTCGGCGCGGAGAATGGCACCTGCCGCAACTACAAGCCGCTGCCGGATTTTGGCGGCCATCACCCGGATCCGAACCTGGTCCACGCCAAGCATCTCTATGACGAGATGATGGGACCGGATGCGCCCGATTTCGGCGCCGCTTCCGACGGCGACGGTGACCGCAATCTCATCATCGGCAAGGGCATTTTCGTCACCCCGTCGGATTCGGTGGCCATGCTTGCCGCCAATGCGCAATTGGCGCCGGGCTACAAGGACGGCCTCAAAGGCATCGCCCGCTCGATGCCGACCAGCGGCGCTGCCGACCGCGTCGCCGAACAGCTCGGCATCGGCATCTACGAAACGCCGACCGGTTGGAAGTTCTTCGGCAATCTGCTCGATGCCGGCATGGCAACGATCTGCGGCGAGGAAAGCGCCGGAACCGGCTCGAACCATGTCCGTGAAAAGGACGGGCTGTGGGCGGTGCTGTTGTGGCTGAACATCCTGGCCGTGCGCGGCGAAAGCTGCAAGGACGTCGTCACCGAACATTGGGCGACCTACGGCCGCAATTACTATTCACGTCATGACTATGAGGAGGTCGAAACCGAGCGCGCCAACGCCCTGGTCGACGAGTTGCGCGCGAAGCTCGCTTCGCTGCCCGGCACCAGCGTGCGCGGCCTGAAGATCGCCAATGCTGACGACTTCGCCTATCACGATCCCGTCGACGGTTCGGTGAGCAAGAACCAGGGCATCCGCATCCTGTTCGAAGGCGGCTCGCGTGTCGTGTTTCGTTTGTCCGGCACCGGCACGTCGGGTGCTACGCTGCGCGTCTACATCGAGCGCTACGAGCCGGACAGAGCGCGGCATGATCTCGACACGCAAGAGGCGCTCGCTGACCTGATCGCGGCTGCCGATGATATCGCCGGGATCAAGAGCCACACCGGGCGCAACAAGCCGAGCGTGATTACTTGAGGGTGGTGACGTCTTTACCCTCCCCCTTGTGGGGAGGGTCGATCCGCGCAGCGGATCGGGTTGGGGGTGCTCGTAAAGCGCTTTCCCCGCGCCGACCCCCACCCCGCTCACTTCGTTCGCGACCCTCCCCACAAGGGGGAGAGTGGAGGATGCGCCGATGACCCAGCTCGGCGCAACCGTCACTCCCGAAGGCATCCGCTTCGCCGCCTGGTCGTCATCCGCGCGGCGCCTGTGGGTGTCGATCTTCGACGACACCGGCGCCCGTGAAATCGACCGGCTCGAACTTCAGCCGGAAAGCGAGGGCGTCCATGCGCTGTTCGTCGCCGGCCTTGCCGCGGGTACGCGCTACGGCTTTCGCGCCGACGGCGAATATGCGCCGGAGCGCGGGCTGTGGTTCGATCCCGACAAGCTGCTCACCGATCCCTACGCCGTCGAGATCGACCGGCCCTACCAGCATCATTGGCGGCTTGCCGCCCGGCGCAACGAAGGCACCGATACCGCGCCGCTGATGCCGAAGACCGTCGCCCGCGCGCTGCCCAAGCCGCTGCCGGCCAAGGCGCCTTTGTTCCAGCCGGGCGGTCTGATCTACGAACTCAATGTCCGTTCCTTCACCAGACTGCATCCGGACGTGCCCCAAGCGCAGCGCGGCACCATTGCGGCACTTGCGCATCCGGCCATCCTCGAACACCTCAGAAAGATCGGCGTCTCCGCCGTTGAGCTGATGCCCGTGACGGCATGGATCGATGAGCGCCATTTGCCGCCGCTCGGCCTCAGCAACGCATGGGGCTACAACCCAGTCACCTTCATGGCGCTCGACCCGCGCCTGGCGCCCGGCGGCCTCGCCGAGTTGCGCGATACTGTGAGGGTGCTGCGCAGGGCTGGCATTGGCACCATCCTCGATCTCGTCTTCAATCATACCGGCGAAAGTGACCGGCTCGGGCCGACGCTGTCGCTGCGCGGCCTCGACAATCAAGCCTACTACCGCAGCGAGCCGGACGGCAGGTTGGCCAACGATACCGGCACCGGCAATACCATTGCCTGCGACCATCCGGTCGTTCGCGACATGGTACTCGACACGCTGCGCCATTTCGTCCGCCATGCCGGCGTCGACGGTTTCCGCTTCGACCTGACGCCGGTCCTCGGCCGCGTCGCTGGCGTATTCGATCCGGCGGCCCCGTTGCTCGATACCATCGCTGGCGATCCTCTGCTTGCCGATAGGGTGCTGATCGCCGAGCCGTGGGACATCGGCCCGAATGGCTATCAGCTCGGCAATTTCCGGCCGCCATACCTGGAATGGAACGACCGCTACCGCGACGACGTCAGGCGCTTCTGGCGCGGCGATGCCGGCGCGGTCGGTGCGCTGGCGACAAGGCTCGCCGGCTCCTCCGATGTGTTCGGCAGGGAGGGCCAATCCGCCAGCCGCACGGTCAACTTCATCGCCGCGCACGATGGCATGACGCTGGCCGATATCGTCGCTTATGAAGCCAAGCACAACCAGGCCAATGGCGAGAAGAACCGCGACGGCCACAATGAGAACCTGTCCTGGAACAACGGCGTCGAGGGCGAAACCTCGGACAAGGCGATTGCCGAGGCCCGTTCCCATGATCGCTTCGCGCTGCTCGCCACTCTATTTGCCTCGCGCGGCACCATCATGCTGACGGCGGGCGATGAATTCGGCCGCACGCAAGGGGGCAACAACAACGCCTATGCGCAGGACAACGCCATCACCTGGCTCGACTGGGCCGGGCGCGACGTCGGGCTGGAAGCCCATGTGTCCGTGCTCGCAGCTCTGCGCGGCGCGGTGCCGGCGCTTTCCGATACGCGCTTCCTGACCGGAGAGCCGCCGGCCGGTTCTGAAACGCCCGACGTCGCCTGGCTGACCGAGACCGGCGCGCCGCTCAGCGAAGCCGACTGGAACGATGGCTCGCGCCATCGCCTCGTCATGCTGCTCGGCGATGGCGGGGAAGGCCGCCTGGCTGTGATCGTCAATGGCGATCGCCGCCAATGCGTCTTCACGCTGCCCGCGCGGCAAGGGTTTGAATGGCAGCCGGCTGTTGAAGCGCAAGCGGTCGACCTCGCGTGGCCGCTGCCCGGCCGCAGTGTCAGTTTCATGATCGAGCGCCGGACCGCAAAGGCCCGCGCCAGGAAGGGTCCGTGATGGCCGACGACAATGCCCAGCCGGGACCCGAACAGAGCGCCGACTGGTGGCGCGGCTGCGTCATCTACCAGATCTATCCTCGCTCCTTCCAGGACACCACCGGCGACGGCAGCGGCGACCTCTCAGGCATCACCTCACGGCTGGCGCACGTCGCCTCGCTCGGCGTCGACGCCGTCTGGCTGTCGCCCTTCTTCAAATCGCCAATGGCCGATATGGGCTACGACGTCTCCGACTATCAGGCGGTCGATCCGATGTTCGGCACGCTCGACGACTTTGACGCGCTGGTTGCCGAGGCGCACAGGCTCGGCCTGAAGGTGATCATCGATCAGGTGTTGTCGCACTCCTCCGACAAGCACGAATGGTTTGTAGAGAGCCGTGCCAGCAAGGATAATCCCAAGGCTGACTGGTATGTCTGGGCCGACACCAGGCCGGACGGCAACGCGCCCAACAACTGGCTGTCGGTCTTCGGCGGCCCGGCCTGGGAGTGGGACGCGACCCGCCGGCAATACTACATGCACAATTTCCTCGCCTCGCAGCCGGACCTCAACTTCCACAATCCTGAGGTTCAAGACGCGTTGTTGCAGACGGTGCGGTTCTGGCTCGAGCGCGGCGTCGACGGCTTCCGCCTGGATACGGTCAACTACTATGTCCACGACCGCTGGCTGCGCAGCAATCCGCCGCTGGCGTCGAGCGTCGCCGGCACCAATGGCGAAACCAACACCTATCTCTTCCAGGAGCATCTGTTCGACAAGACGCAACCGGAAAACCTCGGTTTCCTCAGGCGCTTCCGCGCTTTGCTCGACGAATATGACGGCCGCGCCAGTGTCGGCGAGGTCGGCGACGAAGGCCGTTCGCTGCAGACGCTGGCCGCCTACACATCCGGCGGCGACAAGCTCAACATGTGCTACACCTTCGACCTGCTCGGTCAGCAATTCTCAGCCGCCCATGTGCGCGGCTGCGTCGAGGCCTTCGAGGCAGCTGTCGCCGACGGCTGGGTCTGCTGGGCATTCTCCAACCACGATGTCGTGCGCCATGTCAGCCGCTGGACGCGGCCGGGCGGCGATCCAGATGCGGTGGCGACATTCGCTATCGCTTTGCTCTCCTGCCTGCGGGGCTCGATCTGTCTCTACCAAGGCGAAGAGCTTGGGCTGGAGGAGGCGGAACTGACCTTCGAGGATCTGCGCGATCCCGTCGGCATCCGTTTCTGGCCGGGGGTAAAGGGCAGGGACGGCTGCCGCACACCGATGGTCTGGGAAGCGGGCGCCGACAATGCCGGTTTTTCCTCGGGAAAACCCTGGCTGCCGGTGCCGGAAAGCCACCGCGCTCGGGCGGTCGATATCCAGAACGCCGACGACAAGTCCGTGCTCGCCGGCTACCGGACGATGCTCGCCTTGCGCAAGGCGCATCTGGCGCTGGTCAAGGGCCCGATCCGCTTTCTCGATACCGACGGCGATGTCCTTGCCTTCATCCGGCAGGGCGAGGACGAGATATTGCTCTGCGTCTTCAATTTCGCCGACAAGCCGGCCGACTGGCGGCTGCCGCCGGATCTCCAGCCTGTCGAGGCGATCGCTCTGGGTGGCGGTGCCGTCCTGCAGGAGGAGGGGCTGTTGCTGCCGGCCCTGGGCTGGTTTGTCGGCAAGGTTGGCTGATCTTTCAAGGACGCCGTCCGGCTTCAAAAGATCGAGTCCGCATGCAACCGTGCCGAGTGATCCGCGCAACGTCACCGGCGCCACGTTTTTCATTTTCGGGCTTCTTAGGTACTTTCGTTGAGCTTCGCCACGAACTGCATTCCTGGAATGTTTCCAGATGGTTGCGCTAATGACAACTGCTGAGGGCAAAATGCAAAATTGCAGGACAACCGCAAGCTGCACCCAATTGAACCTGGTAATATAGATTAGCTATGGCTGGTTTAGGGTGAGGATGCTCACTTAGCGTCAAGCAAGACTCGGTTGAAATAATATTTCCGTCTGTCTAGTCTCCTGCCACCAGCTGCCGGAACGGGAACCGGCGGCGCGCTCGAAGGGGCCAGAAATCGGTTCCGGGGCGTCAACACTCGTAAGGCGCAGCCGATGGGCAGCGCCACAGGGAGAGACTTCATGCTGAAAAATATGCTGAAGGCGACGCTTGTCGCCGCGACCATGACCTTTGCCGCAGGCACGTTCCTGACGCCGGCCCTTGCCGAGACCGTCTATAACAGAGGCAGCGCCGCCGAAGCGGAGACGGTCGATCCGCACAAGACCTCGACCGTCTACGAAGCCGATATCATACGCGACCTGTTCCAGGGACTGGTCATGCACGATCAGAAGACGAACCTCATCCCGGGCGCCGCCGAAAGCTGGACGGTATCGGATGACGGCACCGTCTACACCTTCAAGCTGCGCAAGGACGGCTTGTGGTCGGATGGCAGCCCGGTGACGGCTGACGATTTCGTCTATTCCTTCCGTAGGCTGGAGGATCCAGCGACCGCCGCCGAATACGCTTCCATGCTCTATCCCGTGAAGAACGCCGAGGAAGTCAACACCAAGAAAGGCAAGCCCGAGGACATGGGCGTCAAGGCGATCGACGCCAACACCCTGGAAGTGACGCTGAAGGCGCCGACGCCATACTTCCTGGAGATGCTGACCCACCAGGCTACCTACCCGGTCAACAAGGCCTCGATCGACAAGCTCGGCGCCGACTGGATCAAGGCGGGCAATCTCGTTTCGAACGGCGCCTATACATTGGCCGAGTGGATTCCCAACGACCACATGAAGCTGGTCAAGAATCCGAAATTCTGGGATGCCGCGACCGTCAAGATGGACGTCGTCAACTACATCCCGACCGAAGACCGCTCTTCGGCGATGAAGCGCTTCGAGGCAGGCGAACTCGACAGCTACGGCGACCTGCCGACCGAACAGCTCGCTGACCTCAAGACCAAGTTCGGCGATCAGGTCCGCGTCGGACCGTATCTCGGCACCTATTATTACGCGATCAAGACCGACAAGGCGCCCTGGGACAATGTCGAGCTGCGCAACGCCATCTCGATGGCGATCGACCGCGACTTCCTGGCCGAAAAGGTCTGGCAGAATTCCATGCTGCCTGGCTATTCGATGGTGCCTCCGGGCATCGCCGGCTACACGCCGGCAATGGCCAAATACGCCGACATGCCGCAGATCGACCGCGAGGACGCCGCCAAGAAGATCCTTGAGAAACTCGGCTATACTCCCGAGCATCCGCTGAAGATGGAGATCCGCTACAACACCTCGGAAAACCACAAGAACACCGCGGTTGCCATCCAGGAACAGTTGAAGCCGCTTGGCGTCGAGATCACGCTGCTCAACACCGATACCAAGACCCACTATTCCTTCCTCGAGCAGAAGGGCAACTACGACGTGGCGCGTGCCGCCTGGATCGCCGACTACAAGGATCCCGAGACCTTCCTCGGCATCACCCGCAAGGCCAGCGGCAACAACTATTCGAACTACGTCAGCCCGGCATATGAGGCGGCCATGGACAAGGCCGCGGCTGCCGGCGGCAAGCCGGAAGAGCGCATGAAGGACCTCACTGAGGCCGAGCGCATCCTTGTCGATGACGTCGGCAACATTCCGCTTCTCTACTACAGCTTCCACGATATCGTCTCCTCGAAGCTGCATGGCTTCGATGACAATGTGATGGACATCCATCCGTCCCGCTTCGTCTCCAAGGACTGATAATCATCCTTGACTGGACCGCCGCGCCCCATTTGGGCGCGGCGGACTGGTCGGTCATCGCACCGGTCCGAAAGTCGTGGTCGATTTTCGGCAAGCCCGGTGCGAAGATTTGGCGCCGGAGCGTGGCAATGCGTCCGCATGGACGTATGTCGCTCTGGCCGAAGCGGGGCGCCGATGCTGCGATACATCTTACGGCGGCTTCTGACCGCCATTCCGACGCTGTTCGTCATCGTGACCATGGCGTTCTTCCTGATACGCGTCGCACCGGGCGGCCCCTTCAATCAGGAGCGGGGCCTCAGTCCCGAGATCAGGGCCAATCTGGAAGCACAGTTCGGCCTCGACGATCCGCTCTGGCTGCAATATGCCCACTATCTCGGCAATCTTCTGCGCGGCAATTTCGGGCCGAGCTACAATTTGCCTGACTTCACCGTCACCGAACTGTTTGCCAAGGGGCTGCCGATATCGGTCCAGCTCGGCACCTCGGCGCTGATCCTGGCGCTGCTGCTTGGTTCGGTGCTCGGCACCATCGCCGCGCTCAACCAGAACAAGCTTGGCGACTATACGGTGATTGCGCTGGCGACCGCCGGCAGCACTATCCCCACCTTCGTCATCGCTCCTGTGATTCAGCTGGTGTTCGGATTGACCTGGAAGCTGTTGCCGATCGGCGGCTGGGGTGATGGCGCATTAATCAACAAGATCGGCCCGGTGCTGACGCTGGCCTTGCCGCAGATCGCCATCGTTGCCCGCCTGATGCGCGGGTCGATGATCGAGAGCTTGCGTTCGCATCATATCCGAACGGCGCGTGCGCTCGGCCTCTCCGACTGGTCGGTGGTGGTCAAGCACGCGCTGCGCGGCGCCATCCTGCCGATCGTTTCCTTCACCGGCCCCGCAGCCGCGGCGCTGCTCACCGGTTCGGTCATCGTCGAGACCATCTTCTCCATTCCCGGTGTCGGCCGCTATTTCGTCGATGCCGCGCTCAACCGCGACTACACGCTGGTGATGGGGACCGTGGTGGTGATCGCGCTCTTCACCATCGTCTTCAACCTGATCGTCGACGTCATGTACGCGGTCGTCGACCCGAGGGTACGCTATGACTGAGGGTGCGCTATGACTGACATCACAGCCGCCGCCGCTCCGCCGGCCGTCGTCGGCCGCTCGCTCTGGGGCGACGCATGGGCGCGCCTCAAAGCCAACCGCGCCGCCATGTTCAGCCTCTATTACCTGGCCTTCATTGGCGTCATCAGCATCTTCGGCCCCTGGTTCGTGCCGCATCAGTACACCACCATCTATGCCGACTATGTGCGCACGCCGCCAAGCTTTTCAGCCTATCCGAAGCCCGACATGATCGAGACGGCGCTCAAGGATGCCATCAAGCGCATGCGCGTCGACATCAAGGAGTGGAAACTGGACGGCAGTCGCGTCACCGTCACCGTCACCTCGACCAAACCGATCGACGACCGCAACATCCGCTATCTTGACCGCTCCGATGCCTTCGACGATACCAAGATAGAGAGCAAATCGGCCGACGGGCTCGAATTGACTATGACTGCGTCGGTCAAACAGCAGTACTTCCTGTTCGGCACCGACAACACCGGTCGCGATCTTCTCTCGCGAACGCTGATGGCAGGGCGCATCTCGCTGGCCATCGGCCTGCTTGCCGGCATTGTCGCGGTGGTCATCGGCGTCCTCTACGGGGCGGCGGCCGGCTTTTCCGGCGGCAAGATCGACGAGGTGATGATGCGCATCGTCGACGTGCTCTATTCCTTGCCCTTCATTTTCTTCGTCATCATGCTGGTGGTGTTCTTCGGCCGCAACTTCGTGCTGATGTTCCTGGCGGTGGGAGCGGTGCTGTGGCTCGACATGGCGCGCATCGTGCGCGGCCAGGCGCTGTCGATCCGGCGGCAGGAGTATGTCCAGGCGGCCGAAGCCATGGGCGTCGGCCAGCGCGGCATCCTGCTGCGCCATGTCATCCCCAATCTGCTCGGACCAGTGGTGATCTACATGACGCTGCTGGTGCCGCAGGTCATCATCCTGGAAAGCTTTCTGTCCTTCCTCGGCCTTGGCGTGCAGGAACCGATGACCAGCTGGGGCGTGCTCATCTCCGTCGGCGCCAAGAACATCGGCACCGCCAACTGGCTGCTTTTGTTCCCCGCCTTCTTCCTCGTGTCGACGCTGTTTGCGCTGAACTTCGTCGGCGACGGCCTGCGCGATGCGCTCGATCCGAGAGACCGATAATATGGGGACCAAATAAAATGGGGACCGTTGCGATGGAAACGCCCGAAACGATCCTCAGCGTCAAGGACCTTCGCGTCCGTTTCCGCACGCTCGACGGCGCGGTCGAAGCGGTCAAGGGCATCAACATCCACGTCAAGGCAGGGGAAACCGTTGCCGTGGTCGGCGAATCCGGATCCGGCAAGAGCCAGACCATGATGGCGGCGATGAGCCTGCTGGCGTCCAATGGCGAGGCGACGGGTCACGTCGATTATCGCGGCCGCAACCTTTTGACCATGAGCAAGCCCGACCTCAACAAGGTGCGCGGCGCCAAGATCAGCATGATCTTCCAGGAGCCGATGACCTCGCTCGATCCACTCTATTCGATCGGCAACCAGCTTATCGAACCGATCCGCAAGCACCGGGGGCTGAACGCAGCCGAGGCACGGAACGAGGCGCTCAAGTTGCTCAGGCTGGTGCATATCCCCGATCCCGAGCGGCGGATGAAATCCTATCCGCACGAAATGTCGGGTGGCCAGCGCCAGCGCGTCATGATCGCCATGGCATTGGCCAACGACCCCGACATCCTGATCGCCGACGAGCCGACGACGGCGCTCGACGTCACCATCCAGGCGCAGATCCTGGTGCTGCTCGCCGAATTGCAGCGCAAGCTCGGCATGGCCATCGTCTTTATCACCCACGATCTCGGCATCGTCCGGCGCTTTGCCGACCGCGTCTATGTCATGCGCTATGGCGAGGTGGTCGAGGAAGGCGAAGCGGAAGCACTTTTCGCCAACCCGCAGCATGCCTATACCAAAATGCTGCTGGCCGCCGAACCGACCGGCACCAAGGCGGCGCCGCCGCCCAGCGCTCCTGTGCTGCTGGAGGGCCGCAATGTCGAAGTGACCTTCAAGATCGGCGGCGGCTTCCTTGCCGGCGAACCGCTGCTGCTACGCGCCGTCGATCACATTTCGATCCGGCTGAAGCGCAACCAGACCATCGGTATCGTCGGCGAGTCCGGTTCGGGAAAATCGACGCTCGGCCGCGCACTTCTGCGCCTGTTGCCCAGCGACGGTGTCATCCGCTTCGGCGACCGCGACATCTCCACCGCCGACCGCCAGGCGATGCGGCCGCTGCGTCGTGAGATGCAACTCGTCTTCCAGGATCCGTTCGGCTCGCTGTCGCCGCGCATGACCGTCGGCCAGATCATCACCGAAGGGCTTCTGGTGCATGAGCCGAACCTGTCAGGCAAGCAACGCGATCAGCGCGCCGTCGAGGCCTTGCTCGAGGTCGGCCTCGATCCCAACGCACGCAACCGCTACCCGCACGAATTCTCCGGCGGCCAACGCCAGCGCATCGCCATCGCGCGTGCCGTGATCCTGAAGCCCAAACTGGTGGTGCTGGACGAGCCGACTTCGGCGCTCGACCGCTCGGTGCAGAAGCAGATCGTCGAATTGCTGCGCAAGCTGCAGGCCGACCACGAACTGTCCTACCTCTTCATCAGCCACGATCTCTCCGTGGTGCGCGCCATGGCCGACTACATCATCGTCATGAGGCAGGGCAAGATCGTCGAGGAAGGCCCGACCGAACAGATATTCAGCAACCCGCAGGCCGCCTACACCCAGACGCTGATGGCTGCGGCGATCGATGTCACGCGCTTCCGGCTGAGTGCTTAAGGCGTGACGTTGAGCAGATAGTCAGGGTAGGGCCAGTTCGCTTAGCCCGCTGACCTGGGACATCTGTTGGCTCTTGTCGCGACAATGGCCTCTTGCCGCTGCTTCAGCAGTTCGATTCTGGCCGTCTCACGCTTGGCCACTGCGCTCTTCACGCGCGTGCCGCCGAGCAGCCAGTTCGGCACGCTGGTGTTGGCGACCTTGCCGCGGGTGATGGCGGTTTGCGAGATGTCGCGCGCGGTATCGCCTACGGCGGTGTTGAGCTCGGCGCATGTCATGCTGTCGTATTTCGCCGGGTTCACCGCGCTGCCCAGCGATGAGCAGCCTGCCGCCAGGGACAAAGCGAGCAGCGCTGACAGCCGGCTTGAAATCAACAAATTCATCTTCCGCAAACCTCGTTCCGGCCGCTGTCTCGGCGGCATTCCTATTATCGAGGTAGCGCGGAAGGTTGTCGCGTCAAAACACCATGCTGACAGCGACGCCGACGCGGCCGGTTTGCATCAAGCTATCTTGTGGGTCGGGAGAACAAACACCTAAGTGTCTGTTTTTTCTGGTCGGAGTGGCAGGATTTGAACCTGCGACCCCCTCGTCCCGAACGAGGTGCGCTACCAGGCTGCGCTACACTCCGTGACCAGACCGCGGGCTTATAGCTGCCGCATACCGTTCCTGCAAGCGGCAATGGCAGCGCTTCTGTCGCATTTCGTTGGCTTTCGTCGGGCATTGCCGCAAAGCTTGGATTTCCCGCCCGGGATAAACCCCGCTTAAAGCCTTGTGTGCTAGGCAGCAGCCTCGATAAATCGTGTTTTCGCCATCTGGAGCTTTGCTGTCTTGCCCCTGAAAATCGTAGGCGACGCCCGGCCCAACAGCTTCGAATTCGAAACCGAAGCGCTGATCAAGGCGTCCGGCTTTCGCGAATACGACGCGCGCTGGTGGTTTGGCCATGCCGGCTCCACCCAACCGCCGGAGCTGAACCTGATCGGCGTCCAGGCGCTGGGCATGGGC
Source organism: Mesorhizobium sp. C277A (assembly GCF_040324395.1). NCBI lineage: Bacteria > Pseudomonadati > Pseudomonadota > Alphaproteobacteria > Hyphomicrobiales > Phyllobacteriaceae > Mesorhizobium > Mesorhizobium sp. C277A. The sequence continues at coordinate 653,354 of NZ_JAMYVW010000002.1, forward strand.
CTGGGCACTTTGATCCGCCGTCTTGGCGCGGGTCCCGACATCGTCACCGGGCATGATTTCCGCTCCTATTCGCTTGCCATCAAGCTGGCGCTGGTTTCCGGCCTGATGGCTGCGGGCGCAAAGGTGAAAGACATTGGCCTGGCGCTGTCGCCCATGGCCTACTTCGCCCAGTTCGCGCTCGACGCGCCTTCCGTCGCCATGGTCACCGCATCGCACAACGAGAATGGCTGGACCGGAGTCAAGATGGGTGCGGCGAGGCCGCTCACCTTCGGACCGGAGGAGATGAGCGCCCTGAAACAGATCGTGCTGTCGGGCGATTTCGATCTTGCCGGCGGTGGCTCCTACGAATTCGTCTCCGGTTTTCGCGAGACCTATCTCGACGATCTGGTGAGCGACAAGCGCATCGCGCGAAAGCTGAAAGTCGTGGCCGCTTGCGGCAACGGCACTGCCGGCGCCTTCGCGCCACAGGCGCTGGAGCGCATCGGCTGCGAGGTGATCCCGCTCGATGTCGAGCTCGACCACAGTTTTCCGCGCTATAACCCGAACCCGGAAGACATGCAGATGCTGCATGCCATCAGGGACAAAGTGCTGGAAACAGGTGCTGATGTCGGGCTGGGCTTTGACGGCGACGGCGACCGTTGCGGCGTGGTCGACAATGAGGGCAACGAGATTTTTGCCGACAAGGTCGGCGTCATGCTCGCGCGGGACATATCAACCCAATACCCCGGCTCGACCTTCGTCGTCGATGTCAAGTCGACCGGCCTGTTCAACACCGACAGCGTCCTGCGCGCCAACGGCGCGAAGACAGATTACTGGAAGACCGGCCATTCCTACATCAAGCGCCGCGTCGCCGAGCTTGGCGCCGTCGCCGGCTTCGAGAAGTCGGGCCATTTCTTCTTCAATCCGCCGATCGGCCGCGGCTATGATGACGGTCTCATCACGGCAATAGCCATTTGTGAGATGCTCGTCCGCAACCCCATAAGTTCGATGGCCGATCTCTATCGCGCGCTGCCGCTGACCTTCGGCACGCCGACCATGTCGCCGCATTGCGCCGATGACGTGAAATACGGCGTGGTCGGTCGGGTGGTGGCGGACTTCCAGGCGATACAGCGCGCCGGCAAGGCTTTTGCCGGCCAGAAGATCGCCGAGCTGATCACCGTCAACGGCGTGCGCATCGTGGCCGAAGATGGCACCTGGGGCGTGGTACGGGCGTCGTCGAACAAGCCGGAGCTTGTCGTGGTTGTCGAAAGCCCGGTATCGTCCGACCGCCGCCGGCAGATGTTCGAGGCGGTCGACGCCGTGCTGCGCCGCAGCCCCGAAGTCGGCGCTTACAACCAGACGTTCTGATTGGACCTTTCATGACCGAGCGCATCGTCAGTTTTGTCATGAGCGGCGGTGTCGGTTCGCGGCTGTGGCCGCTGTCACGCGAGGACAACCCGAAACAGTTCCACGATCTTTCCGGCGACGGCTCGATGCTGGCCAAGACACTGCGCCGGCTGACGGCGCGGCCGGAGGGCGAAACGCCGATCTTCCTGATCGCCGCCGAGCGCCATGCCGAGCGCGTGCATGCCGACCTTGCCGGCCTCGACCTCGCCGGCGGTGGCCCGCTGTTCGAGCCGACCGGGCGCAACACGGCTGCCGCCGTGGCGCTGGCCGCGCTGCGCACATTGTCGGAGTTCGGCGACAGCCTGGTGCTGGTGGTGCCGTCAGACCACGAAATCGCCACGCCCAAGCAGTTCTGGCAGAGCGTCGAGGCGGGCAGCCAGGCAGCGCTTGCCGGCCGTCTGGTGGTGTTCGGCATCAAGCCGACGCAGCCCGAGACCGGCTATGGGTATATCGAAGTCGCAGCCGAAAGCGGCGGCGTCTTCGACGTGTCGCGCTTCGTCGAAAAGCCCGACCTCGCCACTGCGCAGAGCTATCTCAGTGCGGGCACCTTCTACTGGAACACCGGCATTTTCCTATTTCGCGCCGGCGCCATGCGCGACGCATTTGCGGCCTTCCAGCCCGACATCTGGCAGGCCACCGAAGCGGCCTACAAGGCAGCAACGAGCGACCTGTCCGGCCTCTATATGCCGCTCGACCTCTACGCCGCCATCCCGTCGAACTCGATCGACTACGCCATCATGGAACGGGCCAAGGACATCGCCATGGTGCCGGCCGGCTTCCGCTGGAACGACCTCGGCTCCTGGCAGTCGCTGCTTGATGTCGGCCCTGCCGACGCCAAGGGCAATGTCGTCGTCGGCGATGTCGTCGCCATCGATTGCGAGAACTCCTACATCCGCAGCGACGGCCGGCTTTTGTCGGCGATCGGCATGAAGGATGTCGCCATCGTCTCGACCGCGGACGCCACCTTCGTTGCCCCGGTCAGTCACAGCCAGCACGTCAAGAAGATCGTCGAGCAGCTGGAAAAGTCGGGCCGGCTGGAAACCAGGTTCACCCCGGCACACGACCGCGTCATCGAGAGCGGCGCCTGGCGTCGGCGCGTGCATCACTGGCTGTTCGAGGAGACCTTGCCGCTGTGGTCGACTTCAGGCGTCGATGAGCGTCATGGCGGTTTCCACGAGGCGCTCGGCTTCGACGGCGAGGCGCTGTTGAAGCCCAAGCGCATGCGCACGACGGCGAGGCAAGTCTACGCCTTCGCCGTTGCCAAGGCCCGCGGCTGGGACGGTCCAGCCGATCGCCTGATCTCCCATGGCATCGCCTTCATGGCCGGCAAGGGCCGCACGGACCGGGGCGGCTGGGTGCGCACGCTCAATGTCGACGGCTCCGTCGCCGACCCAACCGAGGATGCCTACGACCATTCCTGCGTGCTGCTGGCGCTGGCGCATGCGCATATGTGCGGCGATCCGGATGCGCTGCGGCTGGGCCAGGAGACCTTCGTGTTCCTCGACGCGCATCTCGAGGACAGCCGCATGACCGGCTTTCTCGAGACATCCGATGGCGAGGGCGAGCGGCGCTCCAACCCGCATATGCATCTGCTCGAGGCCTTCCTCGCCTGGTATAAGGCGACCGGCGACCGCACCTATCTGCGCCGCGCCGCGCGCATCATCGACCTTTTCCGCAGTCATTTCTTCGATGCCGAGAGCTGGACGCTGGGCGAATATTTCGACGCCGGGTGGAAGCCGGCCGCCGGCGAGAAGGGCACATGGACCGAGCCCGGCCATCATTTCGAATGGGCCTCGCTGCTCACCGATTTCGTCGCCCGCAGCGGCCAGGGCGAGTTGAGCAATTTTGCCCGCAAGCTCTACGCCTCGGCCATCGCCAACGGCCTCAACCGCGCCACCGGCCTTGCCTACGGTGCGGTCTCCCGGCAGGGCCTGCCGCTCGACCTCGTATCGCGCAGCTGGCCGCAGGCGGAAGCGATCAAGGCGGCGATTGCGCTGGATGGCTCGGGCGGTCCCGACCTCAAGCCCGAAATCGAGGCGCGCGTCGGCCGGCTATTCCGCTGGCACATCGACCCGGCGCCGCTCGGCCTGTGGATCGACCGCATCGACGAACGCGGCCGCTCCTTGGCATCGGACGTGCCGGCCAGCATCTTCTATCATCTGGTCTGCGCGCTGACGCAGTATCTGGACGGCACGGCGCAGAAGGGGTGAGGCGTTGGAGCTGCCAATCTCCCCCCTTGCGGGGGAGATGCCTGGCAAGGCAGAGGGGGTGCTGTCCCGCCGACGTCTCAGCTACTCGAAGATCAGACCAAAGGTGGCGATCCGTCACACCCCCCTCTGGCCTGCCGGCCATCTCCCCCGCAAGGGGGGAGATCAGCTGTCACTTCGCTTTCAACCCTCAATACGGGCTCGCTACATCCCCGGTCTCGACATACACCGCCTTCAGCTGCGAATAGAGCGCTAAAGCCGCCAGCGAGTTCTCGCGCCCAATGCCGGATTGCTTCACCCCGCCAAACGGAATTTCCACCGGCGTCAGATTGTAGGCGTTTATCCAGCAGGTGCCGGCCTGCAGTTCGGCGATCACCCTATGAGCGCGCTGCAGGTCGCGGGTGAAGACGCCGGCGGCGAGGCCGAATTCGGTGTCGTTGGCGCGGTCGATCACCTCGTCCTCGCCGTCGAACTTCAGCACGCTCATCACCGGCCCGAAAATCTCCTCGCGCGCAATGCGCATTGTGTCGGTGACACCGGTGAACACCGTCGGCTCGACAAAGAAGCCGCCATCGAACCCTTGCAGCGACGGCACGTTGCCACCGCAGGCGAGCGTTGCTCCATCCTGCCTGCCGGCCGCGATGTAGGAAACGACCTTCTCCTGCTGCGCCTTGTTGACCAGCGGCCCCATCTGCGTCTCAGGATCGAGCGGATCGCCGATGCGGATCTTTTTCGTCCGCTCGACAAGCCGGTCGACGAAGCGGTCATGGATGCCACTTTGTACGAAAACACGCGTGCCGTTGGAGCAGATCTGCCCGGTCGAATAGAAATTGCCGAGCATGGCGCCGCCGATGGCGTTTTCGAGATCGGCATCGTCGAACACGATCAGCGGCGACTTGCCGCCGAGTTCCATCGTCGCATGCTTCATCTTCGAGCCGGCGAGCGACAGCACCTTGCGGCCGGTCGGCACCGAGCCGGTCACCGAAACCTTGGCAACGACATCATGGCCGACCAGGCCGGCGCCGACATCGCCATAGCCTTGCACGACGTTGAACAGCCCGTCGGGCAGGCCCGCCTCTGAGTAGATCTCGGCCAGCGCCAGCGCCGACAGCGGCGTGTTCTCCGAGGGCTTGAACACCATGGCGTTGCCCATGGCGAGCGCGGGGGCGGATTTCCAGCCGGCGATCTGGATCGGATAGTTCCAGGCGCCGATGCCGACGCACACACCGAGCGCCTCGCGGCGCGTATAGGCAAAAGGTCCACCAAGATCGATCGCATCGCCGTTGAAGGCGGCAACCGCGCCGCCGAAATATTCGAGGCAGTCGGCTGCCGATAGTGCATCCGCCACCAGCGTCTCCTGGATCGCTTTGCCGGTGTCGAGCGTCTCGATCCGCGCCAGATCGGCGTTGCGCGCGCGCAAAATGTCGGCGGCGCGGCGCAGGATGCGGCCACGCTCGACCGGCTTCATCCGCGCCCAGGCCGGTTGTGCGGCCCGCGCGGCTTCGATGGCGAGCTCCAGCACGTTCGGAGTCGCCGAATGCAAAGTGGCGATGACCTCACCGGTCGCCGGATAGATCACCGGCAGCGGCGCGCCGCCTTCGTCCTCGATGTAGCGGCCGTTGACATAGTGCGATGCCGTTGGCTGGGCGCGCATATGAATTCTCCAATGGTCTTCGCCGGACAATGCCCTATCGATCCGCCACCTGCCAGCGCGGATTGATCCAGGGTTCCTGGTTGGAGGGCGCCAGCGGCGTGCGGCCGAGAATGTGGTCGGAGGCCTTTTCGCCGGTCATGATCGAGGGCGCGTTGAGATTGCCATTGGTGACGCGCGGAAAGATCGAGGAGTCGGCGACGCGCAGGCCGTCGACGCCGATGACGCGGCACTCCGGATCGACGACGCTCGTGATGTCATCGGCCCGACCCATCTTGCAGGTGCCGCACGGGTGATAGGCGCTCTCGGCATGATCGCGGATGAAGGCGTCGAGATCCTCGTCCGACTGGACATGCGAACCTGGCGAGATTTCCTTGCCGCGGAAGCCGTCAAAAGCCTTCTGGCCGAAGATCTCGCGAGTCAGCCTGATGCAGTGGCGGAACTCGGTCCAGTCGTCTGGATGCGACATGTAATTGAAGCGGATGACCGGCGTCGCTTTCGGGTCGGGAGAGCGCAGCGTCACCGAGCCGCGCGACTTCGACCGCATCGGCCCGACATGGGCCTGGAAGCCATGGGCCTTCGCCGCCGCCTTGCCGTCATAGCGCACCGCAGCCGGGATGAAGTGATACTGGATGTCGGGGTAGTCGACGCCGGCCTGCGAGCGCACGAAGGCCGCGGCCTCGAAATGGTTGGTGGCGCCGAGGCCGGTCTTGAAGAACAGCCACTGCGCCCCGATCAGCGCCTTGGAGAATGGGTTGAGAACCGAATTCAGCGTGATCGGCTGGGTCGATTCCTGCTGGATGTAGAGCTCCATATGATCCTGCAGATTGCGGCCGACACCGGGCCGGTCGGCCACGACCTGGATGCCGTTCTCCTTGAGATGCGCGGCCGGGCCGATACCGGACAGCATCAGGATCTTGGGCGAATTGATCGATGATGCGGCAACGATCACCTCACGTCGTGCCTTAACGACCTGAATCTGTTTGTGAGCTTCGATCTCGACTCCGACGGCACGCTGATTCTCGATGATCACCCGGCGGGCGAAGCCTCTGATCACGCTGACATTTTGCCGCTTGAGCGCCGGCTTCAGATAGGCTGACGCCGCCGACCAGCGGCGGCCGCCGCGAATGGTTTGCTCCATCGGTCCGAAGCCTTCCTGCTTCGAGCCATTGTAGTCGTCGGTCAGTTCGAACCCGGCTTGGCGGCCGGCCTCGACAAAGGCGCCGTAGAGCGGATTCTTGCGCGGGCCACGCTGGACGTGCAGCGGGCCGCCGTGGCCGCGCCAGCCGTCCTCGCCGCCGTCACTGTCCTCCATGCGCTTGAAATAGGGCAGCACGTCGGCGAAGCCCCAGCCGGCCGCCCCCTGTTCGGCCCAGTGGTCGAAGTCGCGTGCGTGGCCCCTGACATAGACCATGCCGTTGATCGAGGACGAGCCGCCGATCACCTTGCCGCGTGGCGTCGCCAGCACGCGGCCGCCGAGATGCGGCTCCGGTTCGCTGGCAAAGCCCCAGTCGTAAAGGCTCATGTTGAGCGGGATCGACAGCGCCGACGGCATCTGGATCAGCGGCCCGATATCGGTACCGCCGAACTCGATGACGATCACCGAATGCTTGCCGTCTTCCGACAGTCGGTAGGCCATGGCCGAGCCGGCCGAGCCGGAGCCGATGATGACGAAGTCTGCTTCAAGCATGGTTCACATGCGCCCATCGTTCATATGCGAAATAAAATCGGCGAGCGAGACATTGCCGCCGGTAGCCATGACCAGGACCGTTTTACCCGTCACATCCACCTTGCCGCCGAGGAGCGCCGCCAGAGAGGCGGCGCCCGATGGCTCGAGCACCAGCTTCATCCGTTCGAAGGCGATCTTCATTGCCCGCCGCACGGAGGCATCATCGACGGTGATGCCGCGCACGCCGGCGGTCTTGACCGCCGCGAACGGCGCGTCGCCCGGCCGCCGCGACATCAGCCCGTCGCAGATCGATTTCGGCGCGATCGGCATGGTCTCGATGGCGCCATGCGCTAGCGATGCACCCATGCCGTTGAAGCCTTCCGGCTCGACGCCGATGATCTCGGTTGCCGGCGACAGATAGTGGAAGGCGAGCGAGATGCCGCCGATCAGTCCGCCGCCGCCGACCGAGCAGAACAGAAGGTCGGCACTGGCGTCCTTTGCCTCGAATTGTTCGAGCGCTTCGAGCCCGGCGCCGGCCTGGCCGGCAACGATCTCCGGATCGTCGAATGGATGCAGCAACGCCAGCCCTTCGGTCTCGGCAATCTCGCAGGCCTTGGCGGCTGCGACCTCTTCACGGGCGCGCTCGCCATGATCGGTCAGCACGACGCGCGCGCCATAGCCTGTGGTCGCATCGCGCTTGGCGGCCGGCGCGTCGATCGGCATGACGATGGTGACGGGAATGCCGAGCGCCTGGCCGGCAGCCGCCAACCCTTGCGCGAAATTGCCGGAGGAGTAGGCGACGACGCCTTTTATGGCCTCATCCGGCGACAGCCGCTTCAACCGCCAATAGGCCCCGCGCACCTTGAACGAGCCGGCCCATTGCAGTGATTCCGGCTTGATAAAGACGCGGGCCGCACCCGTCTCCTTGGCCAAGGCTGTCGATTCCAGCAAAGGCGTGATCTGCGTCGCCTTCGACGTCACGGCATAGGCCTGTCTGAGGTGCTCGAGGGAGGGGACAATTGTCATCATTCGCCTCGCGGAAAGCGTTTCTGTTCCTCGAGATTGTCGAGGTTCATGTGGTTGCGCATGTAGCGTTCCGACGCCTTCTGCAGCGGTTGGAACTCCCAGGGGTAATGCGTGCCGTTGCGTAGCGCCGGATAGACCACCCAGCGCCGCGCCTGGCTGGTACGCACGGCGGCGTCGAAGGCGGCCATGTCCCAGCGCGCTCGTACGGCTCCCGTGAAGGCCGCCACCAGATCGGCATGCGTCGGATCGGTGGCAAGATTGGTGAGTTCTTGCGGATCGGCTTCGAGATCGAACAGAAGCGGCGGATCGATCTCGCAATGGATGAATTTATAGCGGCCGTCGCGGATCGCCACCAACGGCGCGTTGGAGCCTTCGGCGGCATATTCCATCAGCACCGGCGCGGTGCGCTGTCCGCCATCAAGCAACGGCAGCAGCGACTGGCCATCGGTCCACGGTGCGATCGCGGAGATGTCGATGCCGGCGAGATCGCACAGCGTCGGCGTCACGTCGAGGTTGGAGACCGGCGCCTCGATCAGCCCTGCAGGAATGCCTTTGCCGGCGATCATCAAAGGTACTCGCGCCGAGCCCTCGAAAAAATTCATCTTGAACCACAGGCCGCGCTCGCCAAGCATGTCGCCATGGTCGGAGCAGAACAGGATGATGGTGTCGTCCAGCATGCGCGTTCGCTCCAGCACTGACATCAACTCGCCGACCTTGTCGTCGAGATAGGAGATGTTGGCGTAGTAGCCGCGCCGCGAGCGGCGGATCTGCTCCGGCGTGATGTTGAAACTGTCGTAGTCGCTGGCCCGGTAAAGCCGTTGCGAATGCGGGTCCTGATGGGCATAGGGGATGAATCCCACCTCCGGCTCAAGCGCCGGACAGTCTTTATAGAATTCCCAATATTGCCGCCGTGCGACATAGGGGTCGTGCGGGTGGGTGAAGGAAACCGTCAGGCACCAGGGCCGGCTGGCCTCGTCCTCGGAGGTGCGGGCAAGATCGTAGAGTCTTTGCACCGCGTGGAAGGCGACCTCGTCGTCATACTCCATCTGGTTGGTGATCTCGGCAACGCCGGCGCCGGTGACCGAGCCCAGATTGTGATACCACCAGTCGATGCGCTCGCCGGGCTTGCGGTAATCCGGCGTCCAGCCGAAATCGGCGGGATAGATGTCGGTGGTCAGCCGCTCCTCGAAACCGTGCAACTGGTCCGGCCCGACGAAATGCATCTTGCCCGACAGGCAGGTGTAGTAGCCGGCGCTGCGCAGATGATGCGCATAGGTCGGGATCGAGGAAGCGAATTCGGCGGCGTTGTCATAGACCTGGGTGCGCGACGGCAATTGCCCGCTCATGAAAGCGGCGCGGCCCGGCGCGCAAAGCGGCGAGGCCGTGTAGTTGTTGCCGAAGCGCGCCGAGCGTGCGGCCAGCGCCTTGAGATGCGGCACATGCAGGAAGTCCGCCGGCCCGTCCGCAAACAGCGTGCCGTTGAGCTGATCGACCATGACGATCAGGATGTTGGGTCGCCTTGATATCACTGAGGCTGTCACTGTGTCTGTCGCCCGCCGAGTTTGATTTCGAGATAATCTTCGACCAGCGCGATCGCGGTTTGAGCATCCGGCACGCCGTCCTTCAGCGCGCGCCTGATGTACAGCCCGTCGATCATCGCCGCGACCGCTTCCGCCGCGCGGTCGGCTTCGTTGCGCGGCAGTATGCCGATTAGTCCGCTCATCAGGTTGGAATGCAGCCGCCGCGCATAGACCCTGAGCAGCCGGCGTAGGGCCGATGATTTCTGTGCCTCGACATAAAAGGCGAGCCAGGCCGCGATGGTTTCCGGCCGGAACTGGATGTCGGAGAAGTTGACGGCGACCACCGCCGAAACGCGTTCGCGCGGCGAGCCGGCGGATTGCAGGGCGCGCCGCATGTCGATGGTCAGCTCGGCCAGTATGTGCCGCATCGTCGCCAGAAGGAGCTCGTCCTTGGCGCCGAAATAGTGGTGGGCAAGGGCCGACGACACGCCCGCCCGTCCGGCGATCTCCGACATGGTCACATCAAGCGAGCCGCGCTCGCCGATCGCCGAGATCGTCGCGTCGATGAGCGCCTTGCGGCGCAACGGTTCCATTCCGACTTTCGGCATTGGGGAGATCCAGATTAAAACCGAAGATTATTTTTTATTGACGGATCAATCAATAAAAAACTCGCGCTCGGATCAATCGATCATGTCGCTCTGGCCCATCCTTTGGACTGGAAAACAGTTCACTGTTGAACAATATTAGAGGCTGATGCCGCGCTATGACATGTTAGGCTTGCGGCAAACGGAGGTTGCCATGACCGCATGCATCGTCGGATGGGCGCATTCGCGCTTCGGCAAGCTGGAAGGCGAGACGCTGGAAGGCCTGATCACCAAGGTCGCGGTCGACGCGCTCGACCATGCCGGCATCGGTCCGGACGAGGTCGACGAGATCGTGCTCGGCCACTTCAATGCCGGCTTTTCCCCACAGGATTTTACCGCCAGCCTCGTGTTGCAGGCCGACGACCGACTGCGCTTCAAGCCGGCGACGCGGGTCGAGAACGCCTGCGCCACGGGTTCGGCAGCGGTCCGCCAAGGCATCCGCGCCATCGACGCCAATGCCGCCCGCATCGTGCTGGTGGTCGGTGCCGAGCAGATGACGACGACCCCCGGCCCCGAGATCGGCAAGAACCTGCTCAAGGCTTCCTATCTGCCGGAGGAGGGCGACACGCCGGCCGGTTTCGCTGGCGTCTTCGGCAAGATCGCGCAGGCCTATTTCCAGCGTTATGGCGACCAGTCCGACGCGCTGGCGATGATCGCCGCCAAGAACCACAAGAACGGCGTCAACAATCCGTATGCGCAGATGCGCAAGGATTTCGGCTACGAGTTCTGCCGCCAGGAAAGCGAGAAAAACCCGTTCGTGGCCGGTCCGCTGAAGCGCACGGACTGTTCGCTGGTCTCCGACGGTGCTGCCGCCCTTGTGCTGACCGACACCTCGACGGCGTTGATGATGCGCCGCGCCGTCGCCTTCCGCGCCAACGAGCATGTCCAGGATTTCCTGCCGATGTCGAAGCGCGACATCCTGTCTTTCGAAGGCTGCGAGCAGGCCTGGAACCAGGCTTTGAAGAAGGCCGGCGTGACGCTCGACGACCTCTCCTTCGTCGAGACGCATGACTGCTTCACCATTGCCGAACTGATCGAATATGAGGCGATGGGCCTGGCCAAGCCGGGCGAGGGCGCCAGGCTGGCGCTAGACGGCACGACGGCAAAGGACGGCAGGCTGCCGGTCAATCCTTCGGGCGGGCTGAAGGCCAAGGGCCATCCGATCGGCGCCACCGGTGTGTCGATGCATGTGCTGACCGCCATGCAGTTGACCGGCGAGGCAGGCGGCATCCAGGTGCCGGGGGCAACGCTCGGCGGCATCTTCAACATGGGTGGCGCTGCCGTTGCCAACTACGTTTCAATCCTCGACCGGATCAGGTAGAAGCGGCCCGTATTTTTGGGGCGTGGTGATGACAAATCCGGTTCTGGTCGAGGTCTTGCGCGGCGCGATCGTCGAGAGCGCCCATCGCGGCGCTGTCGCAATCTTCGACGGTGACGGCAAGCCTGTCCTGGAGATCGGCCATACGGCGCGGCCGGTGTTTCCGCGCTCGGCGGTCAAGGCGATCCAGGCGCTGCCGCTGGTTGAAACGGGTGCTGCCGATGCGTACGGCTTCGGCGACCGCGAACTGGCGCTGGCCTGCGCTTCGCATTCGGGCGAACCCGCGCATGTCGAACTGGCGCAGGCGATGCTGGCCAAGGCCGGGCTCGACAAGTCGGCGCTGGAATGCGGCGCGCATTGGCCGTCGAGCCACGACGCGACGATCGCACTGGCCCGCACAGGCGTCTCGCCGAACGCACTGCACAACAATTGCTCGGGCAAGCATTCCGGATTTCTCTGCACCTGCGTGCACTCGGGGATTGCCCACCAAGGCTACGTCAAGGCAGGCCATGGTTTGCAGGAGATGGTGCGCGACGCCATGCAGGCGGTGACCGGCGCTGCCCACGATGCGGATCACCGGGCAACCGATGGCTGCTCGATCCCCACCTATGCCGTGCCGCTGAAAAGTTTTGCCCTTGGCTTTGCCCGCATGGCGACGGGCACGAGCTTTGGCCCTGAGCGTGCCAAGGCGGCCAAACGCCTGCTGTCTGCCTGCATGGCCGAGCCTTTCCTGGTCGCCGGCACCGGCAAGGCCGATGTGGCGCTGATGCAGGCCGCGCCCGGCCGCATATTCGTCAAGACGGGCGCCGAGGGTGTCTATTGCGCCGCCGTTCCGGAGCTTGGCCTCGGCATCGCGCTAAAATGTGATGACGGCGCCGGCCGCGCCGCCGAGGTGATGATTGCCGCTGTGCTGGCAAAACTTCTCAGCGCCGACGGCGCACTGGCGGCGAACCTTCTGGAGCGGGCCAATCCGCCGATCGAAAGCCGCATCGGCGCCAAGGTCGGCTCGCTGCGGCCGACGACGGCGCTCAGCTGACCCTGTTTCGCTCGACCGTCAGATGCGCATAGCCGCTTACGCTTGACCGCGCGAGGTCGCCGGTCGCCGGTTCGGCCCAGCGCTGGCCGATGATGGCGCCGTTCTTGGCGCCGTCGATGACGTTGTCGGAAATGATGGCGTTTCCAGCGCCTTCTACCACAGTGACGGCGATGCCGGTTCCGGCCTGACGGATGATGTTTCCCGTCGCCACAACATTGCGCATATAAGCGCCCCAGCCGATCTGCATGCCGTAGAGCGGCGCGTTCTCGATGACATTGCCCGAGACGGTGGTGTCGGCCTCGACGCTGATACCGACGCCGAAGCCCGGCGCGTCGGCGGGGTAGGGGCCGGTGGTCGAGAGGTTGCGCACGATGTTGTTCGAGCAGACACCCATACGGCCGCCGTCGTTGAAATTGACGATCGAGATGCCGTTAGCGGCACCATCGACGATGTTGTTGCCGATGATGGCGCCTTCGAAGGAGAATTCGGAATAGAGCGCCGTTTCGCCCGACCGCGAGCAGGTGTTGCCGGTCATCTGCAGATTGCTGGAACTGTTGGCGCGGATCGCCGAGAAGGCGCAGTCAGAGACGATGTTGCCGGTGACGGAGACATTGCCGGCACGGAATGCGTTGATGCCATTGCCGTTCTGCCCGGTGCCGCCGCTGCGCGCGCCGATCCGCTGCACGCGGTTGCCGCTGACGATCGTGCCGTCCTCGGCCTGCTGCCAGCGATGCACAAGAATGCCGCCATTGCCACAGTCAGATACGGTGTTGTCGGATATCGCCAGGCCAGCGGCCTCGACGGAGTAGATGCCGGCGTCCGCAGCCCCCGAAATCTCGGAGCGCTCGACGCGGCCCGACGCATGCTCCAGCGCCAGCCCATGCTTGCCGCTGCCGGTGATCGTGCAATTGTCGATGACGAGATGGGCGACGCGGCGCAGGTCGAGCAGGCCTTGCGCATCGTCGGCCAACCCGACGTTGGCGCCGTCGAAGACCAATGCGGTGAACTCTATATGCTCGGCCTGTTCGGCCGTCAGCAAATGGCCATTGCCGCCATAGAGGATGCGCGAGGCGCCCGGCACGCCCGAAAGCCTGACGCGGGCGGGCAGGGTCAGGTTGGACACGACATAGGTGCCCGGCGGCAGGAACACCGGCGCATTGCGCTGGCTTGCCTCGGCTAGCATCCTGGCAAAGGCCTTGCTCTGGTCGTCCGGTGCGTCCGGCTCCACGCCGACCTCGGCGGCGTTGATCGAGCCAAGCGCTGCCGTCTTCGCCAAGGCGTTGTCCAGCGAAACGCCGAGCACCGCAAAGCCGACAGTCCCCTTGAGAAGCGTTCGTCTGTTCAACATCGGCACAGATCCCTGCGATGAAATGGTTCTTCGCAGGAATTGGGCCAGCCGCATAGGTCTCCGCTCGGCGATAGTCCGGCCAATGACCGGGTCCGGCAAGTGGCTTGTACAGTCGCCGAAGCGGGCCTAAGTTTATCCGATGAGCAGGGCTTTTACCCGCGAGGAAGACAGCGAAAACGCCATTGCCGGCATCGGCGAGCGGCCGATCAGCCAACACCGCAATCTGGTGACGGAGCGCGGCCTGGCGATGATCGAGGACAATCTGGCCGATCTGCGCGACATCTTGGCGAAAGCCGAGCGAAAAGCCGATCGCGAGCGCATTGCCGTCGTCTCGCGCGACCTGCGCTACTGGACAGCGCGCCGCGAAAGCGCCGAGCTTTCCGTGCCGGAACCGGGCAGCGACCAGGTGCGCTTCGGCATGGGTGTCACGCTGGAAAGCGATGACGGCAAGAAAGTGCACTGGAAGATCGTCGGCGAGGACGAGGCCGACCCCTCAAAGGGCAGCATCTCACACGTCTCGCCAATGGCCGTGGCGCTGTTCGGCAAGAAGGTCGGCGACGTCGCAAGCGTCAACGGCAAGGAATGGGAAATCGTCAAGCTGTCGGACGCCTGACGCCAGCTCACCCTATTTGCACAGCCAGCTTTCGCAACGCGGGCTCATACTTGTCCATGACATCGCGAGCAGCACGCATTTGCCGTTCGACGTCGTCACACGGCACCGGCCTTAGGATGATGCCGTCGTCGGTTTCGATGATCTGGAGTTCATCGCCCACCTGCAGGCCCAAGCTGTCGAGCGTTTCCCGCGGCAGGATTACAACGCCCGATCCGTCCTCAAGTCCGTGAATGATGGTGTTCATAGCTATACCATAGGTTGCGCCCGATATTGCAACGCAACTTTGATAAGCAGTGCAACTGTTTCAATCAGCCCGCCAGCAGCCGGTCCAGCAACCGATCCGCAGCCTCCGGGATAACCGTCCCTGGCGGGAAGATTTCCGCGGCACCCGCTTCCAGCACTGCGCCGTAATCCTGCGGCGGGATGACGCCGCCGGCGACGATCAGCATGTCGCTGCGGCCGAGCTTCTTCAGCGCGTCGCGTAGTTCGGGGATCAGCGTCAGGTGCCCCGCCGCCAGCGATGAGGCGCCGATGACATGGACGTCCTGCGCCACCGCCAGCCTGGCGATCTCGTCGGGTGTCTGGAACATCGCGCCGACCGTCACGTCGAAGCCGAGATCGGCGAAGGCCGTGGCGATCACCTTCTGGCCACGGTCGTGGCCGTCCTGTCCCATCTTTGCGACCAGGATGCGCGGCTTGCCGCCGGACTTCTTCTCGAAAGCTTCGAGCTTCTCCAGCAATCGGTCGACCGTCAGATTGTCGCCAAGCGCATTGCGATAAACGCCGGAGATCGTTTGCACCGAGGCGACGTGACGGCCAAAGACCTTTTCGAGCGCCAGCGAGATCTCGCCGACCGTGGCATTGGCGCGCGCGGCGCGGATGGCAAATTCCAGCAGGTTTTCGTTACCCTGCGCAGCGCGGGTCAGCGCATCGAGCGCGCTCTCGACCGCGCCGACATTGCGCGTGCCTTTCAGGTTCTGCAGCTTCGACAATTGCCGGGCCTTGACCTCGGCATTGTCGATCTTCAGCACGTCGACGTCGATTTCGTTCTCGGGGCGATGCGCGTTTACGCCAACCAGTATCTGCTCGCCGGAATCGATACGCGCCTGCGTGCGCGCCGCCGCTTCCTCGATGCGAAGTTTTGGAATGCCCTGTTCGGTTGCTGCCGCCATGCCGCCAAGCGCCTCGACCTCTTCGATATGGGCGAGCGCACGCGCCGCCAGATCGTGCGTCAGCCGTTCGATATAGGCCGAGCCGCCCCACGGATCGATGATGCAGGTGGTGCCGGATTCCTTCTGCAGGATCAACTGCGTGTTGCGGGCGATGCGCGCCGAGTGGTCGGTCGGCAGCGCCATCGCCTCGTCGAAGGAGTTGGTGTGCAGCGACTGGGTATGTCCCTGCGTCGCCGCCATCGCCTCGATCATGGTGCGGGTGATGTTGTTGTAGGGGTCCTGCGCCGTCAGCGACCAGCCGGAGGTCTGGCAATGGGTGCGCAGCGACAGCGAGCGTTCGTCGTTCGGTGCAAAATTCTTCTGCATCAGGGTCGCCCACAACAGGCGCGCCGCGCGGAGCTTGGCGATCTCCATGAAGAAGTTCATGCCGATCGCCCAGAAGAAGGAAAGCCGCGGGGCGAAACGGTCGATGTCGAGCCCGGCGGCGACGCCGGCGCGGGCATATTCGATGCCGTCGGCGATGGTGTAGGCGAGCTCCAGGTCCGCGGTCGCGCCGGCCTCCTGCATGTGATAGCCGGAGATCGAGATCGAATTGAACTTCGGCATGTGCTGGGAGGTATAGGAGAAGATGTCAGACACGATCCGCATCGAGGGCTTCGGCGGATAGATGTAGGTGTTGCGGACCATGAACTCCTTCAGAATGTCGTTCTGAATGGTGCCGGCGAGATCCTTCTGAGCAACGCCCTGTTCTTCGGCCGCAACGATATAGAGCGCCATGATCGGCAGCACCGCGCCGTTCATGGTCATCGACACCGTCATCTCGCCCAGCGGAATGCCGTCGAACAATTGCCGCATGTCGAGGATGGAATCGATGGCCACGCCCGCCATGCCGACATCGCCGGCAACGCGCGGATGGTCGCTGTCATAGCCGCGATGGGTGGGCAGATCGAAAGCGACCGAAAGGCCCTTTTGGCCGGCGGCGAGATTGCGCCGGTAGAAGGCGTTGGATTCCTCGGCCGTCGAGAAGCCGGCATATTGCCGGATCGTCCACGGCTGCTGGACATACATGGTCGGGTAGGGACCGCGCACGAAGGGCGGCATTCCCGGATAGGTGTCGAGATGCGGCAGCCCCTTGAGATCGCCCTGGCTGTAGAGATGCTTGACGGCAATACCTTCCGGCGTCAGCCGCTGGCCCTTGACCTCGACCGGCGCGCGCCGTGGCGCCGACCAGCCAATGTGGCTGAAATCCGGGATCACTGTGCGGCTCCGATTGCCTGGTCGATGCGGACCGGAAACAGCGCCTCGCACACCGCCACGCCCTCTGTGAAAGGCGGCCGCCGCTCAGCCGCCAGCGTCTCGACCGGGGCATCGTTTTTCAGCGGGTAAAGCGTGGTGCCGATGATTGCCCGTTCACCCGACCGGTAGGCCTCGGCGCGGCGCTCGGATGCTGCCTTGACGCGCTTCTGGATATGCCCTTGCTGCAGGCTTGCCAGAACGCCGCCTTCCGCTTCGATCCGCTGGAACTCTTCCCACGCCGCTTCGCACAGGCCCAGGGTCAGCGCCTCGACTGCGCCCGACCCAAATGCTGGGTCGGCGACATGGTCGATATGGCTTTCATTGGCCATGATCAACTGCGCATTGCGGGCGATGCGGCGGGCAAAGCCGGCCGGCAGCCCGAGGGCGATGGTGTGTGGCAGGATGGAGATCGAGTCCGCGCCGCCTGCTGCCGCTGCAAAGCTGGCGATGGTGGTGCGCAGGATGTTGGTTTCGGGATCCGCCGCCGTCATCATGCGGAACGACGTCTCGGCATGGATGTTGGCTGTCGATGCCGGGATGGAACAGGTTTCCTGGATGCGCGCCCACAGCCTGCGCAAGGCCCGGACCTTGGCCATCGACAGGAACTGGTCCTGGTCGACGCTCAGCGCAAAGCCGATATGGGGAGCGGCATAGACAAGCGGCTGGCGCGCATCCTCGAACATCCTGAGGTATGACACGGCGGAAGCGAGCATGGTGCCGAGTTCCTGCGCTTCCGTGGCGCCGGCATTGTGGAACACCCGCCCGTCGGCCTCCAGCAGCACACCCGGCACGCCCAGCGAGAAGAAATGCGCCAGCGATTGCGGCATCGATGCCTGCAACGCCTCGATCGACATGCGCAGCCGGCCGGTTCCGGCAAAGATTGCCGCCGGGTCGATGCCGAAGGAGAGGTTCAGCTTTGCCGGGTCGGAGCGGCGCTTGCTCAGGAACGCCACCAGCCAGTCGGCGACGGCACGGCTCCAGGGATGGGCGTCGATGCGGATCTGCGTGCGGTTGAGCGGTACGCCATCCAGCACCGTTTCCAGCGCCTGCGCCGTCCTTGGCAGGCCATAGCCGAACGCATTCGGAGCACCCTCGAAGACAAGCGACAATCCCGTCGCGCCTTGTGCCACATCGTCCAGGGCCTGCGCCTTGGCGCGGCCGATATCGGGATCGTCAATGCGCTGGCTGACGATCCAGGGCAATTTGGGGTTGGCGCGCACAAGCGGCTCGGCGCCGGCGGCGCGATCGTAGAGCGGTTCGATGCGAATCTGATCGTCGGTATGCGAGACCAGTTTTTCCTCGAAGGAGGCGCCGGCGAGCGCCTTTTCGGCCAAGGCCAGCCAACGCTGGCGCTCGACGTCAGCGGGTTCGATGCTCCTGGTCAAGGCTCCGGCGCCCATCCATGTTCCTCGTTTTTATGCGGCCGCACCAGCGTCAGCCGTCCAGTCTACGGTTCCCTGCCAGATATCGCAATGCAATGCGCTTGCGCGGTTGGGATTCGCTTCCCTGACATAGGGCAGCCTGCGTGGACGAACCATGGAACGATTGCCAAACAGCGGCAAAATCCGCAAGTTCCAAAAACCGATTTGGAGGATTGGTTCAATTTAGACGATTGGCCCAATCTGGATGAATAGCCAACTGGATGGATAGCCCAATTGGAGAATAGCATTGTCGCTGCGCAATGGCCTGACTATACCCTGCGGCACGGCCACAGGCTTTTAACACATCAGTTTGCGGAGACATGGTCATATGGCTGACGACACCAGCATTTTCCTCGGCGCCAGCCGCAAGCCCGACGACAGCTATCAGCGCGCCGAACAGCTCTTGCTGCAATATGGGAACCGCCATGGCCTGATCACCGGCGCCACCGGCACCGGCAAGACAGTCAGCCTGCAGATCCTGGCCGAGGGGTTTTCCAATGCCGGCGTGCCTGTGTTCTGCGCCGATATCAAGGGCGACCTGTCCGGCATTGCCATGATGGGCAAGGCGCAGGATTTCCTGGTCAAGCGGGCCGAGCAGGTCAAGCTCGACCCTTACGACTTCCAGGAATTCCCGGTCATCTTCTGGGACCTGTTCGGCGAGCAGGGCCATCCGATCCGCGCCACCGTCTCGGAAATGGGGCCGCTGCTTCTGTCGCGGCTGATGAACCTCTCCGAAGCGCAGGAAGGCATCATGAACATCGCCTTCCGCATCGCCGATGAGGATGGCCTGCTGCTGCTCGACATGAAGGATCTGCAAGCACTGCTGGCCAACATCGCAGCGCGCGCCGACGAGATCAGCTCGCGCTACGGCAATGTCACCAAGCCGTCGGTCGGCGCAATCCAGCGCACGCTTCTGGTGCTGGAACAGCAGGGCGCGGCGCATTTCTTCGGCGAACCGGCTTTGCGCATCGCCGACATCATGCGCACCACCCGCGACGGCCGCGGCGCCATCAGCGTGCTCGCTGCCGACAGGCTGATGATGAACCCCAGGCTCTACGCCACCTTCCTGCTCTGGCTGATGTCGGAACTGTTCGAGCAATTGCCCGAGGTCGGCGATCCCGAAAAGCCGAAGCTGGTGTTCTTCTTCGACGAGGCGCATCTGCTTTTCGACGAGGCGCCGAAGGTGCTGATCGACCGCGTCGAACAGGTGGTTCGCTTGATCCGCTCCAAGGGCGTCGGCGTCTATTTCGTCACGCAGAACCCTTTGGACATCCCTGAAAAGGTTCTCGCCCAGCTCGGCAACCGTGTGCAGCACGCGCTGCGCGCCTATACGCCGCGTGAGCAGCAGGCGGTCAAGACCGCCGCCGACACCTTCCGGCCCAATCCCGATTTCGACTGCGCCACCGCCATCACCCAGCTCGGCACCGGCGAGGCGCTGGTCTCGACGCTGGAGGTCAAGGGCGTGCCGTCCATGGTGCAGCGGACATTGATCCGGCCGCCGTCGTCCAGGCTTGGCCCGATCACGGCGGACGAGCGCCGCAAGCTGATCGACCAGAGCCCGGTCGCCGGCCAGTACGACCAGACCATCGACCGCGAATCGGCCTTCGAGATGCTGCAGAAGAAAGCCAGGGATGCGCAGGACGAGCAGGCGCAGCAGGCCGACAGCGGGCGCTCGCGCTGGACCATTCCGGGCTTCGGCAATGACGATCCGCCGCCGCCGCAATCAGGCGGTCGCCGCGCCCCGGCGCCGCGCCCGTCCAACCGCCAGACGGTGGCCGAAGCCGCGATCAAAGCGGTGGTGCGCTCGGTCGGCTCGTCGGTCGGCCGCGCGATCGTGCGCGGGATTCTGGGCAGCCTGTCCAGGGGGCGGTAAAAGTGTCGGCCAGCCCACCTCGGACATGATCAGCGGCCAGAACATCGCCATCGACGGCGGTTGGTAAGGGATGGCCGGCCTCCTGGAACTGCGCGACGACCGCGCCCGTCTGGTCCTGGCGCCGCAAAAGGGCGCGGCGATCGCCCGCTTCGACGCACTGGTCTGCGGCGCAACGGTGCCGCTGCTCCGCCCCGACGATGGCACCGGCGCCTCCGGCTGCCAGCTTCTGGTTCCCTGGTCGAACCGCATCTCAGGCGGCGGTTTCGCCTTCGACGGCCGCTTCCATGCGGTCGAGCCGAACGTGCCGGGGGAGGCCTTTCCAATCCATGGCGACGGCTTCCAGAGGGAGTGGCGGATTGCCAGCCATAGCGCCACCGAGGCTGAACTGGTCCTCGACGCCGGTGAAATCGGCCCCTACCGATATACGGCGCGGGTCGCCTATGCGCTGCATGACGGAGCCCTGGATGCCACGCTCACCGTGGAGAATCGCACCGGCATTCGCCTGCCTTACGGACTCGGTTTTCATCCCTGGTTCCCGCGCAGCGCCGGAACGACGCTCGAGGCGAAGGCGGCGCGGGTCTGGCTGGAGGACAAGCATCATCTGCCGGTCGGCCTGGCGCCGGTGGCCGATTACCCCGCGTGGAATTTCTCGAACGCCTCCCTGCTGCCGCGAAGCTGGGTCAACAACGCCTTCGACGGCTGGGACCGCCGCGCCAGGATCACCCGGCCCGAGGACAGGATCGCCATCTCGCTCACGGCCTCGCCGCCGCTCGACGTCTTTATCCTCTATTCGCCGTCGATTGATGCGGATTTCTTCTGCTTCGAGCCGGTGTCGCATACCGTCGATGCGCATCACGGCGAAGGGCTGACCCCGCTTGAGCACGGCGCTACGCTGAGTGCAAACATGCGCCTCGATTGGCGTTCCGCTGCTTCGCTCTGATGCGTCATGTGCACACCCACTCGCGGATCTTGCATTTTTGTCCGTTCCGCTCGCACGCCTGCAGTGTCAGGTCTTCGGCATCCCGGCGTGTTTGCGCCGTCTCGGCGCCCCAACTGGTCAGCCGCCCTTCCGGCTTCTCGCCTACGGCGAGGGCGCCGCAATGCTTGTAGGGAAAGCCGGTATTGTCGTCATCGTCCCAATGGCGATGATTGCGGAATACGCTGACCACGGCGCAGCTGCCGCCGCCGGCGTTCTGGCAATGCTTCAGCGCGATGTCCATCGCCTCCTGCCGCTTGTCGGCGCCCCAAAAGAAGCCGTGCTTCTCGTCGGGGCTCGAATAGGCGATCGCCGCCCAGATGCCTCTCTCCTCCTGGGCCGGCGGCTCGGGCACGTCCGCCGCCGGGGCTAGGTCCGCCGCGCCCAGCCGCCCGGCGCAAAGCAACAGCATGCCGACCGCCGCAATGGCGGAATTAACCCTCATTGTACGCCTCCTTGTTTTCCTGCTGCCGAGGCCACGGAAATGACGACGCAGCTGTTGCCGGTTGGCAGCAGCATCGCGTTGCCCCCTCCATTGGCAAGTTCGTAGACGCTGATTTGTCCAAGATTGTTGGCAAGCTTGCTGTCTTTCGGAAGCAGGGCCGGAACATCGGCGCAATTGGCCGCGAATGGCGCCACCCTGACCATCGTACCTTCGCAAACGGATGCCGTGGGTGCCGCGAACACCAGGCCTGCCGCCGGGCCGCTGTAGCCCTGTGTGGCGTAGTTCATGCCGACCAGGGCTTCCACGAGGTGTTTGTCGGGGGCCTCGTTGTTCCAGATCGACTGGACGCTGTACGTCGTGCCGGTTGTCAGCATCTGCCCAAGGGCCGGGAAAATGTTGGAACAAGACTGCAAGCCTGCCTCTTTGGCGTGTTGCAGAAATGGCGTCTCGGCCAGGGCCGGATTGGGCTGGTTGGTCTCCGCGACCGCCGGCTGCGGCAATAAATTGTGGAGCAGGCCGTAGCGCATGGCCGCGAAGCCGGCCGTGGCGACGACGGCAATGGCGAGCAACGAGAAGACAGCGGTCTTCGCCCGGTTTCGTTGCGGTCTGCTCCGGTCTTCGATGCCGACCCCCGGACAGCACCCTTTCCCTGGTTGCGGGCCATTATCCGGTCATGGATCGATTGCTGGTTCATCGCGATTGCCTCGTCAATTGATCGCCGCAACGGCCGCGGCCAAGCCCTTGAGGGTCGCGGTTACGTTGATCGTCCTGCCATCCGTGGTCGGGAAGGAGATGACGGATGCCGCGGCCTTCGAAATCTGTTCGCGCATGATCGGACCAACCGGCAGCATGCCGACGCAGACGGCCTGATTGCATCCGTCGAGTTGAATTTTTATCGGCTCCTTGCGCCCCTCGAATGTCAGCGAGACAGGAGCGTCGCTCTTGGCGATCGGCGGGGCGCGCAAGATCATGTAGGGGTTGCCTTCCTTGGTGGCGGCAAGCGACCAGCTGAACGCAACCTGTCCTGCCTGGTCCTCGATGATCTGGGTGACATTGCAGACCTTTTGGCGCGCCTTCAGGTTCTCGTCGCAGATCAGCGTCCAGTTCTCGAACGGACGGGTGGTCCGTTGATATTCGCCAAGCTTCGCATCCGCAGGGATCGCTACGTCGGAAGGTTTTACCCTGTAGTCGGAAGGGATCGCTTCCTGCCCGGCCGCTAACGAGCCGGACAGGAGCATTGACGTCATGGATATCGCGACAGCAAGGACTGCCTGCCTGATCATGGCCGGGCTCTAGTTCAGCGTAAGGCTGACGCCCGCGCCGACGCCCCAGTGCCCGCCTGCCGTTGTGCCGGACAGGTTCGCTCGAACACGTCCCTCCTCGCTCGTGTAGCCGGCGCCGAAGGCCAGGGCGCCTTCACCGCGCCAATAGCCTCCGCCGGCGGCCACGCTCAGCTTGCCGGGACGATCGTCGTAGCGCAGCGAGCCGGCCGCCAAGCCGATTGCCGCAGCCTGGCGCGCCTCGCCCCTGACCTCTCCCATGTCCATGTTGAGCTGGCTGAGTTTGGAGTCCGCATACGCATTGGCTTGCTGCAGCGTGGTGGCCGCCACCTGGTTGGTGTAGTTCTTCGAATTGTCCAGGTTGAGTGCTAACCCGCTGTTGAACTGCTGAACATTGACCGCATCGGTGTTGGCAACGCCCGGCCCGACATTGTGGATGACCACCGGCGTGTTCGGGTCGCCGCCGGCAAGGGTAATCGAGTTGGACTTGTTGCCGTTCCCGTCCTTGTCGTACTGGACGGCGAACTGATTCAGGTCGCCGACGCTACCCTGCATGGCTTCGACCGCCTGGTTGGTGGCGAAGAGCTGGCTGCCGTTGATGGCATCGGTGGAGGTGCCGCTGATCCGGCCCGCCGCGACATTGGTGACGGTGCGCTCGTTGCCGACGGTGCCGACGCTGACCGTGCTCGTCGGAGCTGTTCCGGCGAAGGTATAGGCAACGCCGTTGATCGTGGTGCCGGTGGTGGCGACCGCCGCCGCCGTCGTCGAGCCCGCGCCGAGCGCGACGCTGCCCGGCTCGTTGGCCTTTGCGCCGGCGCCGAGCGCCACGGCCTGCGCTCCGTTGGTGGTTGCGTTGGTGCCGAGGGCGATGCTGTCGGCCTGGTTGACCGTCGAATTCTGGCCGATCGCGATGCCTCCCGGCGCCGTCTGCTGCACGATGGCGCCATTGCCGATGCCGATGCCGTTGTCGCCATTGACGGTGGTGCGCGGACCGACCGCAACCGAATCGACGCCGACCGCAAGCGAATCCGCGGCCGTCGAATTGGCGTGGAAGTACAGGCTCCCCGTCACCGCGAACGAGCTCAGCGCGCCCTTCAACTGGCGAAGCGTGACCGCGTCCTGGTCCTGCGTGCCGTCGGCCACGTTGATGATCTGGCGATAGGAGGTGGAGGTGCCGACCGAGACGGCGCCGAGCAGGCTCATGTCCGCGGTGTTGTAGGGAATGAGGCCGGTGCCGGAGAGGATCGATCCCGATACGGGTGCGACCGCCCGATCCGAAACCGAGCCGGCGCCGAGCGCCACGCCGCCGATGACGCTGGCCTGGGTGTCGCGGCCGAGCGCCAGCGCATTGTCGGCGCTCGCGGTCGCCTGGTAGCCGAGGGCGGACGAGCCGATCCCTTGCGCGAAGGAGTCGGCGACGGCGAGCGTCCGGTCGTTGGTGCGCACATAGCGTATGCCGTCGCCATTGGCGTCGGTGTAGGCCAGCGAGGTGTCGCCGGTAATGTTGCTGATCGAATTGCCGAGATTGGTTATGTCAGCCGTGTTGGCGGCAATGTCGGTCGTGTTCTGCGTCACCTGCTGGTTGGTCGCAAACAGCTGCGAACCATTGACCGCATCGGTCGAGGAGCCGCTCAACTGCCCGGCCGCGACGTTCTGGATCTGGCGTTCGGCGCCCACCGAGCCGACCGAGAATGCACCCGCGGGCGTTGCGCCGGCGAAGGTGTAGGCAACGCCGCCGATCGTGGTGCCGCCGACAGCCGTCGTCACGGTCGACACCGCATTCGCGCCGATCGCCACGTCGCCGGCATTGTTGGCGACCGCGTTCGGGCCGATGGCAACGGAATCCGTCCCCAGCGCCTGCGAATCCGCCAGCGTCGAATTGGCGTGGAAATACTTGATGCCGCCGCCCGTGCTGATGCTGTTGATCGTGTTGCCGAGACTGGTGATGTCGGCGGTGTTGGCGGCGATGTCGGTCGTATTCTGCGTCACCTGCTGGTTGGTGGCGAAGAGCTGCGAGCCGTTGATCGCGTCGGTCGACGAATTGCTGAGCCGGCCCGCCGCGACATTGGTGATGGTGCGTTCCGCGCCGACCGAAGCCGACGCTGACGGTGCTTGCCGGCGTCGTGCCGGCGAAGTTGTAGGCGACGCCGCCGATCGTCGTGCCGGCGGTGCCGACCGCCGCGGCGGTTACCGAGCCCGAGCCGAGCGCCACGTCGCCGGCGTTGCTGGCGTTGGCGAGGGCGCCCAGCGCGATTGCATTCTGGGCGCCGGCATTCGCTCCTACGCCGAGAGCGGTCGCTTGAAAGGCGGTTGCAAACGCGTTCTGGCCGATCGCGGTGCTGGACGTGGCTGTGGCATTGGCGTTGGCGCCGACGGCGGTGCTGTATTGGCCCGAGGCCTTGGAGATGTATCCCATCGCCGTTGCGTCAAGCGCCGATGCGACGGCGCCGCTGCCGAAGGCCGAGGCGTTGGCGTCGGAGGCGCTCGAATTGGTGCCGGCCGCGATGGCGTTTGTCCCCGTCGCGGTCGCGACTGGTCCGATAGCAACGGAGTCCGTGCCCGTTGCGGACGAGTCCGCCGCCGTCGAATTGGCGTGGAAATACTTGATGCCGCCACCGGTGCTGATGCTGTTGATCGTGTTGCCGAGATTGGTGATGTCGGCGGTGTTGGCGGCGATCGCCGTCGTGTTCTGCGTCACCTGCTGGTTGGTCGCAAACAGCTGCGAGCCATTGATGGCGTCGGTCGACGAATTGCTGAGCCGGCCCGCCGCGACATTGGTGATTGTCCGCTCCGCGCCGAGCGCGCCGACGCTGACAGTGCTCGTCGGCGTCGTGCCGGCGAAGCTGTAGGCCGTGCCGCCGATCGTCGCGCCGCTGGTGCCGACCGCCGTCGCGGTCACCGAGCCCGAACCGAGCGCTACGTCGCCGGAGCTTGCCGTCGCCGTCGCGCCGTTGCCCAGCGCGACATTGCCGGCAAGGCCGGCTGCACCCGCCGTCGAGCCATTGCCCAGCGCCACGGAGCCTTGCCCGACGGCCTTGTTGTTGTTGCCGATGGCAACCGCGCCTGCGGCTTGGTTTGCGGCGGTGGCGGTTGCCGTGCCGTCGCTGTTGGCGATGTTGTTGGCGCCGCCGGTGAAGGCGCCGGTGCCGCTGGCATAGCTGGGATCGCCGATGGAGACCGCGCCGTTGCCAAAGGCTGTGTTGCCGGCGCCGATGGCGACAGCCTTGCCGCCCGTCGCCGTTGCATTCGTGCCCACTGCAACAGCGTCGGCGGAATTGGCGACCGCCGCATTACCGATCGCCACGGCGTTGGTGGCGCTGGCCTTGGAGCCGATGCCGAGCGCGGTGCTGGCAATCCCGCTGGCGGCGGCGCTGACACCGGCGGCAAGAGAATTGTCTCCCGTCGCATTCGCGCCGGAACCGAACGAGGAGGCGTTTGCGCCGCTGGCAACGGCGGTGTTGCCAATAGCAGTGCTGGCGGAGCCACTCGCAACCGAGGTAGCGCCCATCGCGGTGGCGAAAGCGCCCGAAGACAGCGAATTGGTGCCGATGGCAATGCTGTTGGGCAAGGCAGTGTTGGCCTGAACGCCTGCCTGCGCGCCGACGCCGAATGCGATGGATTGGTTGCCCCATGCACTGGCGGTGTTGCCCATCGCCGTTGCGCCCGTTCCGGTCGCTTTGGTCAGGACGCCGATGGAGACCGTGTTCTGTTGAGATGCCAGCACATCCGTACCAAGGGCGATGGCGCCCTGCGACAGCGCGCCTGTTCCCACGACGGTGCGCCCGCCAATGTTGATGGAGTTGATGCTGGTCGCGGTCGCCTGGAAACCGATGGCGACGGCATTCTGGTTGCTGGCGACGGCGCTGTTACCTTGCGCAATCGAATCCACGCCGGATGCTGTTGCCCCAAACCCGAGCGCGGTGGCGCGCAGCCCGGTCGCCCGGGTAACATAGCCGATCGCCGTCGAGTTCAGTCCGTCGGCACGCGCATTCAGGCCAAAGGCGGCCGCGCCTGTGGTTGCAACCGAATTGACGCCAATCGCGCTTGCTGCGTCCCCGTTGGCCTTGGCGTTCCCGCCCACGGCGAGGGCATTGACGCCGGTTGCGCCTGCGAAGACACCTATGCCTATGGCATTGAGGCCATTGACACCCATCGCATAGCCGATGGCGATCGTGCCGTCGCCCGTTGCACTGTTGGAACTGCCCAACGCCACGCTGTTGTTGCCATTCGTCGCGGTGCCGTTACCGATGGCAACGGCGTTGCCGCCGGTCGCCGAACCACCGCCAGCCTGGTATTGTGCCTGGGCCGGTGTGGCGATGCCGATCGCGGCGATTGCGGCCAAGCCTCCGATCATGCTGGCCGGGCTCACGCCGCAGGCCAATGCCGAACGCACGCTGGTGCCGACGCCCAACGTCCCCAACCCCAAACCCTTGCGGCGCATTCCAAGCGTACGATGCGCCATGCGCAGGACCGCCATCAGGCGGCGACGAACCGAGCGACTGTCGGCCGCACCCGCGATCCAGTTTCCGACAAATCCAGGAAGAAATTCGATCCTTGCTTGCCCCTCGACGCGTCTGGTCATGCTAGTTTTTCCTCGCAATTGCCGAGGCGCCCTGATGTGCCGCACCATTCGCCTCGGTGGCCAAAAAATCTTCGAAATTGCGCGTCTTCTCCCGCAACGAGAGACCAACCTTCGCGCCTTGTTTTTCAATCAGCTGATAGGCGCTCGCGACCCATGGCTGCGTCGGTTCTGGAACCGTATGCAGTGCAGCCTCCGTCCGTTCCGGCGGCAGGCTTACCGCCACCAGCGCGCGGCAGAGATCGAAATGAAATCCCGGATCGCCTTCACCACAAGCCGGAGAGGTCAGTCCAAGCACGAAACAGGCCAGGAGATGGTCGAGTTCCGCAGCGCTGATCCGGCTGGCGTATTGGCGTTGCAGTGCAGCCCAGGCCGCTTCGGCCTTAGGCGCGAAGACCTCGATTTCCGCGAATTGAATGTCCATGGGACAATCCGACATGCTGTATCATCTGGTTGCTCCCCCGCCCCAAATGACTTCCATCGCGACCATGAGCACATTCGCGGTGCAGGTATTTTGGAATAATCCGGAATCTTTGTAGGAAAATCCGGTATTTGGTCCCTGCGCGACAACTGTGACTGCTCTGCCACACAACCTTCGACTATACTGAAGATCAATCGAGGTATCGCCGCGGACAATCATGCGCGCCGCAACAGTCGTTAACGTTGCAGCTTCACCTGCCTGGGGGTTCTGTTCCGGTATCTGGACATGGTGACTGTCAAGTGGCTCTGGTCCGAGAATCCACTGAGATGAGCGACTTCCGCAATCGACAGGTCGCTCTCGATGAGAAGTTTTTCGGCGAAATCGAGACGCAGCCGCAGCAGGTATTTGTGCGGCGGCTCGCCAAAGGTCTTGGTGAATGCCAGGATGAAATGGCTCGGCGAAAGGCCACAGAGTGCGGCCAGCTCGGCCACCGCGATCTTGCTGGAAAAATTTACCTCCAGGAATTCGCGCACCCGCCGGGCGCTGCGGTTCGACAGACCGCCCTTTGGGGCTTGTGGCAACTTTCGCGCTCCTGCGTAGTTCCGAAGCAAATGGACGCCGAACATGGTGACCAACGAATCCACATAGAACTCGTTTGGAGTTTCCCGATCCGTCAGTTCCGCCTTCAGCAACTGCGCGAGTTGCAGCGCCTGAAAGTCGACGGTCCCGAACGGCGGCGGTTGAAGCTCGGCATGGCCGGTGTCGAATTCACGCGTTGCCAGCTCGAAGAGACTCTCGGGGGTGAGCGCCACGATTACGCTCTCCGTAGTGGATGACCGGGTCACCTTGCCGCCGAGGTCGGCTGGGACGATCATGATCATACCGACGTCGCCGTCGTATTCGTGGACTTTGTCGCTGCCCAGCGATGCCGCTATCCCTGGTGAGGGTGCAAGCAGAACCGAAGCGAAATGTTCCGCCGCTTTGAATGTGTGTGATCCCGGCCGATGAACGACATGAGCCGCGCCGCCTCGAAACGTGACCAGGTAGCGCCCCGCGCTTTCCGGTATTCCGTCGAAGATGCGACGATCCGCGCGCCGCCGCTCTGTCCCGGCGCTTTCCTGGACGTTGCCTCTATGTTGCATCTTCGTCTCTGCCACTGCTGCGCCGATCAATCCAATCCTGTGCTGTATCGAGGCGCCCAGAATTGACGTTTGCTCCTGGGCGTTCCTTCGAATCCTACAGATGCTGCTTTATATTTCAAAGAAGAATTTGAGCTCAAATGAAAATTTTACCAGGATTTTGACTATAAATTTACAGGTTTGAATTTTAGCCAAGGCTACCTGACTATTTTCCGATCTTATCTTACCATTTTTGCCTAGTTATTGTGCATAGTGTGGCGTCACAATCCAGAGTTGTATTCCGAATATAGATCGCGCGGCCATTGACAGAGCTGGTCGACTATCTGTGATTGCCACGGACGATCCAGCAGCAGTTATCGCCCGAACCATGGCTTCTTTCCCTTGTGCTTCTTCATGGCGGTGGCCAAATGGCCTTGATCCGAAAATCCCCGAGGTAAGCGACTTCGGCGATGGCGACCCTCCGGGAGCGATCCAAGGGCTGCGGACAGAGCATATCCCGCTCCCCCGCATGGTTGCTCTTCTGGGATTGGCATTTTCGGGGATTGTGTCGAGGGCGTGCCGATCGACCCGATCGGCGCTTGCGCTGCGTTCCTGAACCTCGCCCGCATTTTTCACTCAGCCTTGCCTCAGCCGCTTTGCCAGCGCATCGAAATTCCGTGCCGTGCAACAGCCAACCCGGAAATCCGGACGGTAATTTGTATCCCCCATAGTCCTGCCCAAAGGCAGCGTAGCGCATCCCGCGGATAGAAAAAACATTGTAAGTGAAGAAAAAAGTTCGCGCGAGAAAAACATGGCCTGGCTTGGCCGGCGCTACCGAACTATCCGGCTCACGCAGGCCTGCTAAAGATCGCCTCGGCGTTTCTCGTACAGATCCCAGGACAGCTCGACCATGGCCAGAAGAACGTCTTCCTGGCTCCACCCGGCGGCAACCGCCGCCTCGACAATTCCGCGGACGAGCGGCAGCAATTGGCGCTCGCATTCGGCCGACAGGTTGGCCTCGGCGCCGTCGGCAGGCGGACTATCGAAATCAAATCCCACCATCGGCGTTCCCCCGCCATCAATGATCTAATGAAATGTATGTCTCTGCAATCATACTCCCGTCTAATATACATCAATCGGAAACGAAACACAGCAGCGTCGAGATTGGGCATGGCCGCCCCGATTGCAGCGGCTCCATGGTTTGTCTGGACGTCTTTTTTGGCCTCCTGTTGCCGGCATTGCATATCTTGGATGCGAACCCCAGGCATTCGCGTGAAGCTATCGGGATCCTGACGAGCTTTGCCGCATGGAGCGGAACCTGCCGCTTTATGGCATAGATGAAGTCGATCAGGTCACCGGGCCGAGCAGGACCGAGCCATCCGGCACCCCGCCATCGATCGGGATGGCTCTGCGGTTTCCGCTCGCCGCCATCGGCTGGCCTATGTCGGACGTCACGATGACCGGGCTCTTCGACGGCACGCGGTCGTAGAGGTCGATGATGTCCTGATTTATCAGGCGCACGCAGCCTGACGAGACGGATTTGCCGATCGAGTTCCATTCCGGCGAGCCATGCAGGCGGTAGAGCGTGTCGACGTTGTCGTGGAACAGGTAGAGCGCGCGGGCGCCGAGCGGGTTCTTGAGGCCGCCGGGCATGCCGCCGTTCTTGGCGCTGTATTCTTCCAGTTCAGGCTGGCGGGCGACCATCTCATCGGGCGGCGTCCATTTCGGCCATTTCTGCTTCCACTGGACGACGGCGTCTCCCGACCATTCGAAGCCGGCGCGACCGAGGCCGACGCCGTAACGGATCGCTTGGCCGCCTTCGCGCACCAGATAGAGGAAATGGTTGGTCGTATCGACGATGATGGTGCCTGGCCGCTGGCCGGTCGGATCGGGAACAATCTGGCGTAGGAACTGCGGGTCCATCTTCTTGATCGGGATCGCTGGGAGCTCGAACCCGCTGTCGGAAATCGGGCCGTACATCGTCGCATAGTCGCCGAGCGGCGGCTCGTCATAGGTCGGCGGTGGCGGTTCGACCGGCGCCGGTGCCGGTCCGGTGGTGGTGCAGGCGGAGACCGCAATCGAGGCGGCACCAAGGGCTGCGGCATTCAGAAAGCCGCGACGGCTCAGGCGATAGGGGTCGATTTCGGTCTTCAACATGGTTGCCTTTTTTAAGTCTCGAATCGCAAGAAAGCGTGAATGCCTTCAAGCGGCGCAGTGGTCGGCCTCTCCCAATGCCTGACGCGATAGGCGGTTCCGATTCTGGCCTGAGGGTGGACAAACAAAGGCGAAGCTGTGACCGCTCTGCCACTGTTGCTCGAAGGCAACAGAGTGATCAGCCGCCGGTCAGCAGGCCGTCAAGCGACGGCAGGATCAGCGCCGGCGGGAAATCCCGGTATTCCTCGGGCTGGTTGGCGCGGTTGATCCACACGGTGCGAAAGCCGAATTTGGTGGCGCCGGCGATGTCCCAGCGGTTGGACGACTGGAACGAGACGGCGCCCGGATAGAGCCGCCAGCCCGTCGCCACCATGTCGTAGGTCGACGGGTCGGTCTTGAAGCGCCTGACGGCGTCGACCGAAAAGATATCGTCCAGCACCTGGTCGAGGGCGGCCGACTTGACCGCCGCTTCCAGCATCTCGGGCGAGCCGTTGGACAGGATTGCGAGCTTGGCGCCGGACGCTTTCAGCGCCTTGAGCACGGCCGGCACTTCCGGATAGCAGTCGAGCCGCCAATAGGCTTCGAGCAGCTTGGCCTTCAGTCCCTTGTCGGCGGAGGGAACCTTGCGCAGGGCGAAATCGAGCGCCTGTTCGGTGAGCTGCCAGAAATCGGCATAGCCGCCCATCAGCGTGCGCACCCAGGAATATTCCAGCTGCTTGGCGCGCCAGATTTCCGAAAGCAGCGGGCCGTCGGGGCCGATCTCGCCGTCGTGACGGCGCACGGCGGCGTGCACGTCGAACAACGTGCCATAGGCGTCGAAAACGTAAGCCGCGTAATGCATGGCGACAGTTTTGAGGGCAGGCGGCGCAAGGTGCAAGCATCGATTGTAGTCTTGATCGCTTTCTTGGGGCGCTCTGGCCTCAACAAAAACCGCTCCATGCCGGTTGACGGCGCCGGTCAAAGCATCTTCCAATGCTTGGCACAGGCAGCTTTGAAGCGGAACCGACAATGACACTGGCGACTGCGGCGCTATCGGCGACATGGACCTTCGTCGACGGCGACTGGTACGAAGGCAACGTCGCCATTCTGGGTCCGCGCAGCCACGCCATGTGGCTCGGCACCAGCGTCTTCGACGGCGCCCGCTGGTTCGAAGGCGTCGCCCCCGATCTCGAGCTGCATGCCGCTAGGGTGAACGCATCGGCGACCGCGCTCGGCCTCGCGCCGTCGATGAGCGCCGATGAGATTGTTGGACTGACCTGGGACGGGCTGAAGAAGTTCGACGGCAAGACAGCGGTCTACATCAGGCCGATGTACTGGGCCGAGCATGGCGGCTACATGGGCGTGCCGGCCGATCCGGCCTCGACCCGTTTCTGCCTCTGCCTCTACGAATCGCCGATGATCTCGCCGACCGGCTTTTCGATCACCGTGTCGCCGTTCCGGCGGCCGACCATCGAGACCATGCCGACCAATGCCAAGGCCGGCTGCCTCTATCCCAACAATGGCCGCGCCATCCTCGAAGCGAAGGGACGCGGCTTCGACAATGCGCTGGTGCTGGACATGCTGGGCAATGTCGCCGAGACCGGAACCTCGAACATCTTCCTGGTCAAGGACAGCCACGTGTTGACGCCGGCGCCCAACGGCACCTTCCTGTCCGGCATCACCCGCTCGCGCACCATGACGCTGCTTGGCGATTACGGCTTCAAGACCACGGAGAAGATGCTGTCGGTGCGCGACTTTCTTGAAGCCGATGAGATCTTTTCGACCGGAAATCATTCCAAGGTCGTGCCGATCACCCGCATCGAGGACCGCGATCTGCAGCCCGGGCCGGTGGCCAAGAAAGCGCGCGACCTTTATTGGGAATGGGCGCATTCGACTTCCGCCGGTTGAGCCGCTAAAAGGCAATTGGCGCTTCATTCCGGAGTTGTTCCAGATCAATGCAGCCCTATCTTAATCCGGTATCCGCACCGGATTTTTCCATGAGGAGTATGACCGATGGCTTTTGGATTGCCCGCCTTGCCCTACGACTACGAGGCCTTGCAGCCTTACATGTCGAAGGAGACGCTGGAGTATCACCACGACAAGCACCACAAGGCTTATGTCGACAACGGCAACAAGCTGGCCGCCGAAGCGGGCCTTGGCGATCTGTCGGTCGAAGAGGTGGTCAAACAGTCGTTCGGCAAGAATGCCGGCCTCTTCAACAACGCAGCCCAGCACTACAACCACATCCATTTCTGGAAGTGGATGAAGAAGGGCGGCGGCGGCAACAAGCTTCCGGGCGCCCTGCAGAAGGCTTTCGACGCCGACCTCGGCGGCTACGACAAGTTTAAGGCCGACTTCATCGCCGCCGGCACAACGCAGTTCGGCTCGGGCTGGGCCTGGGTCTCGGTGAAGGACGGCAAGCTGGCGATATCCAAGACGCCGAACGGCGAGAACCCGCTCGTCCATGGCGCATCGCCGATCCTCGGCGTCGATGTCTGGGAACATTCCTATTACATCGACTACCGCAACGCGCGGCCGAAATATCTGGAGGCCTTCGTCGACAGCCTCATCAACTGGGACCATGTCCTTGAAATGTACGAAGAGGCGAAAGCCTGATCGACCCAGAGAAGCCCCGGTACTCCGGGGCTTTTCTTTCTCAGCTGAAGCAGCAGGCACACAAAATTCGGCAGAATCCGGCCCGCGGACAGGGAATAATCCCGGCCCGCCCTCCGTTAACGTTAGGTCGCGACCCCTCATCATCCTGGAGCCAATTGAATGAGAAAGCTTGTTATCGCCATCTCTATGCTCAGCCTCGCCGCCTCGGCGGCTTTTGCCGACCCGATCCTCGACCGACAGGGACTGATGAAGGAACGAGGCAAGATCGTCGGCGGCCTGTCGAAGATCGCCAAGGGCGAAGCGGACTTCGATGCCGCCGCCGTGCTGACGGCGCTGCAGGCGCTGCAGGTCAACGCGGAAAAGTTCGATGTCGACACGCTGTTCCCGGCCGGCAGCGACAGCGGTGATACCACCGCCTCGCCCAAAATCTGGAAAGACATGGCGGGCTTCAAATCGACCGAAGACAAGTACCTCGCCGACGTCAAGGCCGCAGTCGCCGCCGCACCCGCCGATGTCGATGCGCTGAAGGCGCAGATCGATACGCTCGGCAGTGATTGCGGCACCTGCCACAAGACCTATCGGGTGAAGAAGAGCTGATCCCGGGCAATGCCCTTGTGGAAAAAATTTGTCGGCGTCGCCCTTGTCCTGGGCGTCGTCGGTGCGGGCGCCGGCTGGCTGTTGTCGGCGCCGGTCAAGCTCGACACTGGCACCCTGGCGCAGCTCGGCCCCGGCGACGCCGCCAGGGGCAAGCGCATTTTCAATGCCGGCGGCTGCACCTCCTGTCACGCCAAGCCGGGCTCGCAAGGCGACGCCCGTTTGCAACTGGTCGGCGGCCTCGAGCTCAAGACGCCGTTCGGCACCTTCGTGCCGCCCAACATCTCGCAGGATCCCAAGGACGGCATCGGCGCCTGGACGGTCGAGGACCTTGCCAACGCCATGCTGAAGGGCGTGTCGCCGTCGGGCGAGCATTTCTATCCGGCCTTTCCCTACGCGTCCTATGCCCGCATGAAGCCGGCTGATATTGCCGATCTCTATGCGTTCCTTAAGACGCTGCCGGCGGTCGCCGGCAAGGCGCCCGACAATTCCCTGACTTTCCCCTTCAACATCCGCCGCGGCCTCGGCCTGTGGAAGCGGCTCTATCTCAGCAAAGAGCCGGTGATTGCCTTTGCCGATGGCACGCCTGATCCGGTACTCGCCGGCCGCTATCTGGTCGAGGGGCCTGGCCATTGCGGCGAATGCCACACGCCGCGCGATGTCACCGGCGGCACCAGGAAGAGCCAGTGGCTGGCTGGCGCGGCGGCCGCCGAAGGCAGCGGCATCGTGCCGAACATCACATCGGGCGAAGGCGGGCTCGGTGACTGGTCGGAAGCCGACATCGCCAACTATCTCGAAACCGGTTTTACCCCTGATTTCGATTCGGTCGGCGGCGCCATGGTCGACGTGCAGCGCAACATGGCCGAACTGCCGCCGGAAGATCGCGCGGCAATAGCCGCCTATCTCAAGGCGGTGCCGCCGCATCCCAACGGCTACCCGGTGCGCAGCAAGCCGGCCAAGTGATCCCGGCTACAGGTGGCGATCTACAGGTGGCGATCGCCGAGGAAGTCGAAGCCCGTCTCGAAGAAATGGCTGTAATTGCAGGTCAGTTCCTCGCCGGGTGCGATGTCGCGCAAGGCATAGGTTTCCTCGGGCGAGGAGACATCGCAATTCGGTTCGTCGTCATGGTTCATGTAGCGGGCGTCGTCGGCTTCGAAGACGATGTAGTTCGGATCCCGGCGGTCTGGATAGGAATAACGGTCGAGATAGTTCTTCACCGGGCCGCTCTCGCCTTCATAGGTCTCGACGTCGATGATCCGGTCGAATCTGGGGTCGAGCTTCCAGACCAGCGTGCCCTTGGCAATGTGGTTCCTGGCGAAAACCCCGATGCCCTGGATCGGTGATTTCTCGAGATAGGTGTCGACGAGCAACATAGTGGCCCCTTTGCGTATGTCATGGTCTGGAAGGTGGCGCGCATGGGTAGCGCGCAGCCATTGCAAATGCGAGTGAAAATGAGCAGCCCGGAATTCAAAAAGTGACGACCGGCGCGCCTCGACGGGCGCGCTTTTGGCTTCGACATCAGCGCTGCTGCAAGGCCAGACGAACGCCTAACGCGCAGTAGATGCCGCCAACCACCTTGCCTTGCCATTTCACCACCGACGGATTGCGGCGCAGGAACGTGCCGAGCCGGCCCGCACTCACGGCAAAGACGATTGTGCTGAAAAAGCCGAGCAGAACAAAGATTATGCCCAGCGTCATCAGCTGGAGCATCACCGATCCGTTTTCAGGCCGCACGAACTGGGGCAGGAAGGCGAGGAAGAAAAGCGCCGTCTTTGGGTTTAGCACTTCGGTCAGGACAGCTTGACGAAACGCCTTGCTGGCGGAGATCGCGAGTGCGCCGGCAGTAGGGTCGGCCGGTATTCTCTCGATGATCGCGCGAATGCCGAGGTAAACCAGATACGCCGCGCCGATATATTTTACGACGCTGAACAGCGTTGCCGAAGTGGCGATGATCGCCGAAATGCCGACCATCGCCATGATGGTATGGAACACATCGCCAGCCGCGACGCCCGCGCCCGTCGCGACGCCAACCCTGGTTCCGGAACTCGTCGCGCGCGCGACCGTCAAAAGCGTGGCTGGGCCAGGAATAAACACAAAGCCAAGCACAACCGCTATGTAAGCCGTCAAGGTGGATAGATCGATCATTGCGACGCCTCCGTTGCATTCTCAGCCTTGCCCGTCACCTCAGGTTCGGGCTTGCCCGTAACCTCGGGTTCGGCCTTGCCAGTCACCTTGAGCGCAAAGGAATAGGTGTAGGCGATCTCCTCCAGCCTGGAGAACCGGCCCGACGCGCCGGCATGGCCGGAATCCATGTTGATCTTGAACAGCACCGGATTGTCGCCGCTCTTGCGCTCGCGCAGCCGCGCCACCCATTTGGCCGGCTCCCAATAGGTGACGCGCGGATCGGTGAGGCCGGCCAGCGCCAGGATCGGCGGGTAGTCGTGATCAGCGACATTGTCATAAGGCGAGTAGGCGGCGATCGTTTGATAATCTTCCGCCGACGCGATCGGGTTGCCCCATTCCGGCCACTCCGGCGGCGTCAGCGGCAGGCTTGCGTCGAGCATCGTGGTCAGCACGTCGACAAAGGGAACCTCGGCAACGATGGCGCCGAAACTATGCGGTGCCATGTTGGCGATCGCACCCATCAGCATGCCGCCGGCCGAGCCGCCTTGCGCGACGATGCGGTCGTGTTGGGTGTAACGCTCGGCGACGAGATGCTGCGCGACGGCGATGAAATCGGTGAACGTGTTCATCTTGTGCGCCCGCTTGCCGTCGTCATACCAGCCATAGCCCTTGTCCTTGCCGCCGCGGACATGGGCGATGGCAAAGACAAAGCCACGGTCGACCAGCGAGAACCAGTTGGTGTTGAACGCCGCCGGGATGGCAATGCCGTAAGAGCCGTAGCCGTAAAGCAGGCACGGTGCGGAGCCATCGAGCGGCGTGTCGCGGTGATGCAGGAGCGAGACCGGCACCAGTTCGCCATCGGCGGCCGGCGCCATCAGCCGGCGCGTGACATAATGATCCGGATTGTGACCGGACGGCACTTCCTGGGTCTTCAGCAGCACACGCTCGCGGCTGCGCATATTGTAGTCGAAGACCTGCGCCGGGGTCGTCATCGACGAATAGGTGAAGCGCATGATCTCGGTGTCGTATTCATAGGACCCCGACAGGCCGAGCGAGAACGCCTCTTCGTCGAACGAGATCAGATGCTCCTCGCCGCTGCGGCGATCGCGCACGACGATGCGCGGCAGCCCTTCCTTGCGTTCGAGCCTGACCATATGATCCCTGAAGCCGACCACCGACAGGATCAGCCGGCCTGGCTCGTTCGCCACCAGCTCTTCCCAATTGGCGCGAACCGGGTCATTAGCCGGCGCCGTCATGATCTTGAAGTCCTTGGCGCCGTCGGCATTGGTGAGGACGAAGAAGATGTCGCCGCCTTCTTCCAGATCATATTGCAGGCCAGTCTCGCGCTTTGCCACCAGCTTTGGCTCGGCGAAAGGCTCATCGGCGCGCATCAGGTGATATTCCGAGGTTTCGTGATCGTTGATCCCGATCATGATCCATTCGTTGGAGCGCGTGCCGCCGACATCCATGAAGAAGCCGGGATCGGTTTCCTCATAAATCAGCCGGTCATTAAGGGGGCTGCCGCCGAGCGCGTGGAACAGCACCTTGGACGGGCGATGATTGTCGTCGAGCCTTGTGTAGAAGAAGCCGTCATCGGCGGCATTCCAGACGCCGCCACCACTGGTGGCCTCGATCTGGTCGCTCAGTTCCTTGCCGCTGGTGAGATCGCGCACGCGAAGTGTGAAGAATTCAGAGCCCTTGTCGTCGAACGCCCACAACAGCTTGCGGTGATCGGCCGAATGGTCGACGCCGCCGAGGCGGAAATAGGGCTTGCCCTCGGCTTCCGCGTCGCCATCGAGCAGGATCTGCTCATCGCCGCCATCGCGCGGCATGCGGAAATAGCGGGGCTGTTCGCCGCCAAGCTTGAAGGATGAGCCGTAAGCATAGGGGCCATCCTTCATCGGCACCGTCGAATCATCTTCCTTGATGCGCCCCTTCATCTCGCCGAACAGCTGCTTCCGAAGCTCTAGCGTATCGGCCATAAGCACTGCTTGATAGGCGTTTTCGGCTTCGAGATGGGCGCGGATGCGGCCCTCAAGCAGGGAAGGGTCCCTGAACATCGCCTGCCAGTTCTCGGCCCTCAGCCAGGCATAGTCATCTGTGCGGGTAATGCCGTGATGCGTGTCGAAGACGGGGTGTTTCTCGGGGCTCGGCGGGCTGGCGGTCGGAAAAGCTGAGGTCTTGGTCATTGCGTCTCACTGAAGAAATTACTTGAATGGCAAATGAACACGCCGATCAGCGCGGGTTCAAGGGCCGGGATGTATTGGTTGCGGCGGGCTCGGGAGATGAGCCAAAAGGAGAGGATGATGAATTTCCATATCAACACCGCTGCGGCTCTCGCCGTCGTCGCTTCGACCGTTCTGGCTTTCACCGGCCAGTCTCATGCAACCGCGTTCGCCGCTTGGCAAGTGGCTGGCGTGCCGTTCGGCGACACGCTCAACGTTCGCAAATATCCGTCCGGCACCTCGCAGAAGCAGGCCGCCTATCCCAACGGGACGATCCTGCAGATGACCGGCAAGTGCACCAGCGGCTTGAATCTTCTGGAGATCGCCGGCCAGCCGCACTGGAAACAGAA
Source organism: Mesorhizobium sp. C277A (assembly GCF_040324395.1). Lineage (NCBI taxonomy): Bacteria > Pseudomonadati > Pseudomonadota > Alphaproteobacteria > Hyphomicrobiales > Phyllobacteriaceae > Mesorhizobium > Mesorhizobium sp. C277A. Next base: position 692,395 of record NZ_JAMYVW010000002.1, read on the forward strand.
ACAGGCAATTCGCTATCAATGGTGTCAAGTTTGGCACGACCCGGCGCAAAATGGTGGTTTTGTTAGTGGCTGGGTCTATGGAAAATACCTCACGCCGTATTGAATCCGGTCAGACCGAAGATCTTCTTCGGCGTGTTTCGCCAACGCTTTGCAACTTGCGGTTTGGTACGAATCCGACAATCAGCCGCCCAAATCTTGAAGCATAGACCAAGCATCGCTGCCCACTTTATGAGTCCTTGCTGATTTAGCGACGGCGTGACCTTACGTCATGCTAGTCCTGGTCCGACCAGAAAATATCGCGAAGTTACAGAGTGCACGAAAGATTGAAGCTGAAGAGCGACTATTCGATGAATATCGTTGAATATAGCGCAAGATGCGAATTGACTTACTTTGTCTGGGGGCTCATTAAGATGCCCGGACGCGAATCCATGAAGCTCTTCCCGCGTGAAATTCGCGCCATGCCCGATCTTCCAAAAAGGGCGCAAACAGAAACATCCTTCGTTGGGGCCTAAACCATGGATATCGTCGAAACACCTTCCAGAAATAGCGATGCGCTGATCGAGCTGACCGCCGATGTGGTGGCAGCCTATGTCAGCAACAATCCCGTGCCGGTCGGCGAATTGCCGAACCTTATCGCTGATGTCCATGCCGCTCTCGGGCGCGTGGGCGGAGCAAGCGAACAGCCTCCGGCCGACAAGCAGAAGCCTGCGGTAAACCCGAAGCGCTCTGTTCATGACGATTACATCGTCTGCCTTGAAGATGGCAAGAAGTTCAAGTCGCTGAAGCGCCACCTGATGACCCATTACGGTCTGACGCCCGATGAATACCGCGAGAAGTGGAATCTCGACGCCAGCTATCCGATGGTTGCCCCCAACTATGCCGCTGCCCGTTCGCAGCTGGCCAAGAAGATGGGCCTCGGCCGCAAGCGCAAGGGGCGGTAACACCGGCTCCAATGGACAAGATCAACGGCGCCCCTTACGGCGCCGTTTTTGTTTCTAGAACAATTCCAGGAAAACTGCCGAGCGCTTTCCCTTGGAATTGCGTCGAAAGAAGAGAAGATAGAGCAATCAAGCAGTCTGCTTGAGAGCCATCTCGGCGTCGCGCTTGATGCGCTTGACCATCGAGCGCAGGCCATTGGCCCGCTGCGGCGACAGATGTTCGTCGAGGCCAAGCGACCTCAGCGTCGCCTCGGCGTCCGTTTCAAGGATCTGGCTGGCAGTCCGTCCCGAAAACAGCGCGAGCATGATGGCGACCAGACCGCGCACGATATGAGCGTCTGAATCGCCTGTGAAGGTGATGACCGGATCGGCGCCCGGCGCTCGGCTCGTGGTCAGCCAGACCTGGCTGACGCAGCCCGGCACCTTGTTGGCGGCGTTGCGTTCGGCGTCGGGAAATGGCGGCAGCGCTTCGCCGAGCTCGATGACATAGCGATAGCGGTCTTCCCACTCGTCGAGCAGGGAGAAGTCGTCGCGGATCGTCTGGATCGTCGTGGCCATTGCTCGGGATATAGTCATCCGCGGCTGCGGCGTCACGGAAAAAGAAGAAAAGCACCGCAGGCATCGAGAGGTCCGACCGGCCTGCGGTGTCGCTGTAGATACAGCTGAAACGGTGTTTAGTTCTTCGCCACCAGCTTGGCAGGTATGTTGACTGTCGCCGGCAGCACGATGTCCTTGGCGACGCTGCCGGTGGCCAGCGATGTATCGGGCGAGGTCTCGGCGCTCTTGTCGTCCAGCATGGCGGCGGCGATCTTGGCGGTTTCCTTGGCCCGGGCGCTGATCGTATGCATCGCCGACTTGCCGGTTTCGCAGACGTCCGGCTTACGCTCGCAAATGCCGGCGATGTCGCCGACCGCTTCGCGCGCCGCAAAAAGCGCCTGGAACGGCCCGACGCTCTCGCGGCCATCCTCGTCGGGGCCGACGGTCAGCGGCAGCGCCAGCAACACCAGCGAAAACCAGAACGCCATTCTTATCAAAAAGCCCATCGATCTGCCCTCTCGTCCAATGACCGGATCATGCGTCCATGCGCAATGACCTCTTTATATCAGCCACAATGGCACATGAGGCGCAAAGGACGGCTTTCCTGCTCAGCGAAAATTTTCCTCAAATTTTAGGCAAATTCGAAGCGAGGCGTTTTGCAGTGCATTAGCCTCAAATGCCGACAATTTTCTTAACCTTGCAGTAACCATCTAAGCGATTGTTGCGCATGGATATCTTCAGAAGAGCAGGCATGCCGGCTCAGGGTTTCGCAGCCACGGGCACGCCCTTTGCACATAACGCTCCGTTTACTATGGCCACAAATGGCGGTGCATTCCGGTGCCGGCGCTCCAATTTTTGCCGCAGCGCGCTCGTTGTTCCGGTCAGCCTTATTCATTCCTTAAACGCTGGATGCGAGTTTCAAACAAGCAAAAGCGACCTGCAAAGCAGGGGCAGTCACGACCGGGTGCGAGTGCGTTGAGTTTGACAACTGCCAGATATATTGAACTGCCTGGCGCGCTGGCGGCCGGTTGCGAACGCATGGTCCATCCGGCCATCATCGGCCAGGGCGATCGCCTGCGCCAGCGCCGGTTCATCGGCATCATGCTTGCCGCTCCGTTCTTCGCCGCCGGTGCGGCGGTGACACTGGTCACCTCGGGCATGGGCGCCGCCGTCACCGTCGCAACCATTTTCGCCGCCTTCGGTCTTTGCTGGTTCGCCGCCTTGCTGGTGGCGGCGTCGGGTAAGATGACGCTGGCAGCCCAGGTTGCCCTTGCCGCCGGCGGTCTTGCCCTTGCCGGCGCCGTCGCGGCAGCAGGCGGCCTGGCGTCGCCGGTTGCGCTGCTGGCCCTGGCACTGCCATTCGAGGCCTGGTGGATCGGCGGTTCAAAGCGCGCGGCACTTTGGGGCGGCCTCTCAACCTTGGCCGCAATGCTGCTGCAGCCCTTTGTCGGCTCTGTCGTCCCGCTCGGAGGGGCGCAAGTCGCGGCGTGGCACTGGCTGCTGCCGCTCGCCTGGGGCCTGACGCTGGTTCCCCGGCTCGCAGCCCTAGGCGATGCCGCACGCGCGCAGCCCGCGCGGCTTCCAAACGACCGCCTTGAAGACATGATCGACGCCGTTGTCCTGCATGTCGCCCGGCATGGCGAGGTCCTGGATGCCTCAGCCAAGGCGCGCACCATCCTGAAGCTGCCGCCGGAACTGCTTTTCGGCGCCGGGCTGTTCGACCGCATCCACCTGTCCGATCGCGTCGCTTATCTCAGCGCGCTTGCCGACATGCGCGATGGCGCCCTGGCGCGCCGGCTCGATCTTCGGGTAAGGCTGCCGCAGGACGGCAGCGCCTCGACGGCCGACAATTACCGGCCATTTCAGCTCGAACTGATGCGTGCCGAAGAGCAGCAGGAGACCTTCACTCTGCTGCTGCGCGAGAACGACGAGACTGCCGAATTGCGCGACGAGCTTGCTGCCGCCAATGAGGCCGCAGCGTCGGCCGAGGTGGCAAAGGGCCGCTTCCTGGCGGTCGTCAGCCATGAGCTTCGGACGCCGCTCAACGCCATCATCGGTTTTTCCGACATGCTGCTGCATGAGATGTTCGGCGGCTTCAAGGACCCGCGCCAGAAGGAGTATGTCGGCCTGGTGAAGGAGTCGGGCCAGCATCTGCTTGCCGTCGTCACCTCCATCCTTGATGTCTCGAGGATCGAGGCCGGCGCCTACGCGACCGAGCCCGAACCGTTCCGATTCATCGAAGCGGTCGAGATGTGCCAGTCGATGATGCAGCTACAGGCGAATGCCAAGAACATCGATCTCCAGGCGCAGATTGCGCCGGACGCCGGGGAGATCAATGCCGACCGTCGTGCCGTGCAGCAGATCCTGATCAACCTCGTCTCCAATGCGGTCAAGTTCACGCCCGATGGCGGCGATATCATCGTCGGCGCCAAGCGGATCGGCTCGCGGCTGCATTTCTGGGTCAGGGACACCGGCATCGGCATCGCCGAGGAAGATTTTGTCAATCTCGGCAAGCCGTTCATGCAGATCCAGAACGACTATACGCGCCGCTTCGAGGGCACCGGGCTCGGCCTGTCGCTGGTCAAGGGCCTGGTGGCGCTGCACGACGGCACGATGTCGATCGAAAGCATGCCGGGCGAGGGGACGACGGTCACGATCAGCCTGCCGGTGAACGGGCCGAAGAGGAGCGCGACCGAGAGGAACGGCGTGCTGCCGATGCCCGCGACCAGGACGAAAGGCGACGCGAAAGGGGACAGGAATGGCTCGCTCCGCAAAACAGCCTAAGGCGGTCAAGCGCCGCAGCGGCGCGTTCGAGGCCGGCGCGATTGCGCTGGGCGGCGCGATCTCGCGCAATCCGGTCCTGGTCGGCGGCTCGACCGCCTTCCTGGTGACGCTGTTCTACGTTTCCGCCAACGCGCTGTGGTACCAGCCGTTTCCGCATGCCGGCGCCTTCTTCGCCACCCGCAGCATCGAGGGTTTTCCGCACCCCGGCGCGGACGAACCCGAAACCACCATCAACATCCTGCGGCCCGGCCCGGCTCCGGTCAAAAGCGATCCGACCGTCGAGCAGGTCCAGGGCATCCTGAAGGATCTCGATTTCTACACGGGAACGGTCGACGGCATTTCCGGGCCGAATACCCAAAAGGCGGTCCAGGCATACCAGCAGAAAGTTGGCCTGCCGGCCTCCGGTGAGATCGACGCCGTCCTGCTCGACCAGCTCGGCGCCAAGCAGACAACAGCTGGCATCCCGCATCCTGTGCCGAGGCCCGTGGATATGGCCGCCGCTCGAGTTGCCGCGCCCGAGGCCGCGCCTGCGCCCATCCCGGTTTCCGCGCCGGTATCCGCCCAAGCGCCCGATGCCCGCATCGTCAAGATCCAGGCCGGCCTGAAGGCATTCGGCAATGACGACATGCAACTCGACGGCGTCGTCGGCGCCCGCACCAAGGCGGCGATCAAGGAATTCCAGTCGCTGTTCGGCCTGCCGGAAACGGGCGAGCCCGACGAGGTCGTCTACGTCAAGATGCGCGAGATCGGCCTGACCAATTGAGTGGTGGTCAAGACGACCGCTCGCGGATAGCCGAAAATCCGGCTAAGACGCCGCGCATGTCCTCCGGAGCTTCGTCATGCGCGTAACCACCGAGTTTTGGGTGTCGGCCCTGCTGCGCCGTGTTTTCGGCGCCGGCGGCTTTGCGGCCGTCGTCAAGCGCGGCGCGACCGAGGCCGGCGCTGTCTTCGTGCTCTCCCGCGGCAGGCTGGGCGACGTCTCCCTGTTCGGCCCGGCGCCGCAGACGAGCTACGATTCGGACAAACCGGATGATCGCTTTTTCACGCTGCTCGGCGCCGGCGACGATGCCGCCGTGCTTGACGCCAGGCTTGAGCGGGAGAAAAAATTCGATCCCGACATCTGGGTGGTCGAGATCGAGGCCGGAACGGTTTCTGTCGAGGAGCTTCTCTCCGTCAAGACGCCTTGAGGCTGGCCCCTAAGCTGGCTTTGTCGCCGCCCGGCGCTTGGTCGCCATTCGCGGCGACAGGGGTGTTGCCGCGCACCGCTCGCGACAATGTTTCGGCCTTCCAGCCGCGCACCTTGTCGAGCGCCGCCTCGTGGTGCAGCAGCCGGTAGCGGTCGAGGAAGATGCGGATCGCCTGCGGGTGCGGAAACTCCCGGGGGTAAACCGCGACCACGATCAGGAATGCCCTGTCCTCACTGAGGTCGAGCGCCCGCAGCGCGGCGAGCAGCGAGACATAGCTCGAATGCTCGGTCAGCGACCGCGCCGTCGAGAAGTCGATATCGAGCGCGTCGGCAAGCGCGGTCTGGAAGAAGGCGGCGTTGCCGGTCAGCGCCGTCTCGCGCAGCTTGCTGTAAGTTGCTGAGCCGGCGAAGGGATTGACCGATGTCGCCTCGCCCTCGGCGAGCATCATCGAGCGCAGGCGGCGCCTGGCGGTTTCGGCGGCGCTGCCGGGCAGTTTTGGTGCGCTGGGAGCGGCGGCAGCGGCTTCGGCGTCGGCGCCCGCCACGTCGGCGATCGGCTCGGGCTGCCGCACGCGCACCAGGGTCGGCTTTTCCAGCGCCTTGATCAACTGCGCGATGGTCGGGTTCAAATCCTTGCGGCGGGCAATGGCGCGCGCATGCGGCAGGCCGTGGCGGCCGATCAACGCGATCAGGTCGATGTCGCCCAGCGCCCGCGAACGGACGAGCAAGGGGGCGCAGACATCGACCGGCTCCTCGCAAAGCCGCCGCACCAGGGCGGCCGGCGCATATTCGCATTCGGACAGGGCGGCGGCGACATAGCGGCGCGATTCGACCGGCACGCTGTCGAACAGCGGCAGCGTCAGATCCTCGAGCTGGGCGATCTCGCGGCGCGACGGGCGGGTCAGCGAGCAGAACGCCGACACGGCGGCGCGAAACAGCCTTTCGGCTTTTCCCGATTCCGTCCGTATGGCGATTTGCCTGAAATCCGAAGCTGACACGGAAGATACGCCCGACACTCGACACAACCCGGGCCATGCTCAACCGCAACTGTGTCGGTTTCGCGCAAGGCCTGGAACAAACATCAAATTAGCCGCGATCCGTTAGCGCTCCGTTAACCCTCTGCCGGCCTTAATCACATTTGGAGGCGTTGCGTTGTGCTCCGGGGCAACCGAGAGGAATACGCGAACCATGGGCATGGTACTGTCTTTCGTGCCGCGATCGGCACCAGTCAATCGAGCAGTTCAGGACACCGGTACGCCGGCGGCGGTGATCATTTTTCCCGGCGTCCGCTACGAGCATCCGCCATTGGCAGGCCAGGCGCGGCCGGCGGACAAGCCGGGCACACCACGGACGCCTGTTCCGCACCACTGAGTTTGCTGGTCGTCGGGCTGAGGTCAGTAGTCCTGCAGTTCGCAGGAGCTCTGGTCCAGGAACTGCGACACTATCGGCTTCCAGCTGTCGTCAGGCACGAAGGCGCGGATGACGAAGATGCCTTCCTCGATCGGCGCCTCGACGAAGATCGCCCCTTGCAGGTCTTCGGGAAGCTCCCTGCGCACGTCGATCATCTGTGCCGGCGTCAGCACCACGGTGTCCAGCTTGCTGCCGGTCGCCGTGCGGTCGTTGAAGGAATAGAAATTGTGGCCGTTGCGGTCATAGACCGACACCGACCAGAACGGCACGCTGCCCGGCGCCTTGATCCGCACCATGCCTTCGGCAAGGTCGAAGCGGCAGGCGGCGGCGTAAAACAGCGGATCGACCGACTTCACCACCGGCGCGCCGCCCGCCTCGGCATCCAGCCTGGTCATCTTGTAGAGGTCGGACGCCATCGCCAGTCGTGACCAGGCATCGCGCTCGGTAAATTCCGGCACCAGCAAAAGCACCACGATGTGGACGATGCCGGCGCCGAGCAGGCCGAGCAGGATGGCGTGCAGCAACCTACGCATTGCAGCCAGCCTTGACGATCCGGGGCAGCGACACGTCGGAAAGGCCGGTGCTTGAGGCAATCGGCGTGTCGTAGAAGGTGAGCACGAAATACATCCGGCCAAAACCTTCGGTCAGAAGCCAGTTGCCGGGGGCCGGACGGTTGCCGACGGCGATGATCACCGAATTGTCGGGCTGACGCAGCACCTGGTAGGATTGCAGCGCCGCCAGCCTCGGCTTGCCGGTGTCGACCACGCCGAGCGATTGATCCGCGGCATAGAACGTCCAGAACCGGGCGGTCGGGAAACTGCCTTCGATCCTGTAGTCGCATTGCCGCTGAAGCTCATCGCCGGCCGCATCGCGTTCGGCGATGAAGGACAAGCCTTCCGCCTTGCCGAGCGCCAGCACGCCCTCGCGCGCCACGCGCGCCTTCGAATAGGGGTCGGCATCTTGCGTGCCGATCTCGGGGAAGGCGGTCCATTGGCCGATGCTGATCGCGCCGACGCCGCTCTGCGCCTGCAGCGCATACCAGACGCTGCCGCCGCCGAGGCCGATGGCTATGGCAAGTGAAAGCAGCGTGAAAAAGGCGGTCTTGAGCATGAAGAACCGGGTCGAGAGAATTATCGTTCGGGGATATAGCGGGGCAGGCCACAGAGCAAGCAGCGCTGTGGAATCAAAGCGCCGACAGGGTCTCCGGTGTCTGCGGCGAGCCGAGCACGGGCGCGGCCTGGAACACCTTGGTCATCTCGCGCAGCGTCTGTGTCGTGCGGCTGGACAGCACCGCCGGGCGCTCGGCCGCGGCATCGGCGGCTGCCTGATCGGCATTTTTCTTCTCCGCTTCCTCGGCTTTGGCCGCGATCTCTTCGTCGACGAAGGGCTTGTCGAGGCCGGGGATCGGCTTCAGGTCGATATTCTGGTGCGCGTAGACCATCAGCCGCTGCCACACCATCGCCGGCAGCGTGCCTCCGGTCATGTTGCGGGTCGGGGTGAAGTCGTCATTGCCGAGCCAGACGGCAGCCGTGTAATTGCCGGTGAAGCCGACGAACCAGGCGTCGCGATAGGATTGCGTCGTCCCCGTCTTGCCGGCGACGACGATGTTGGGCAGCTGCGCGCGCCGCGCGGTGCCGATCGCCGGCACCGCAGCCAGCATGGTGTTCATGTATTTCAGAGCCTGTTCCGACAGAACCCGATGCGGCGCCGGCGCATCCTTGGCAAAGTCGTAGACGACATCGCCGGTGCGGGTGACGAGCTGGGTGATGCCGTGCCGCGAGCCGGCGAAGCCGTTCTGCGCGAACACACTGTAGCCCGTCGCCTGGTCCATGACCGTCATGCCCGATGTGCCGAGCACCATGGTCTTGTGCGACTCCAGCGGCGATTCCACGCCGAATGATTCGGCCATCGCCTTGATCGGGCCGATGCCGAGATAGTCCTTGGCCAGCCGTACCGGCACGGTGTTGATCGATTTGGCGATCGCCGTGATCAGCGTCACATTGCCGGCCGAGCCGCCATTGTAATTGTGCGGTGACCAGCCGCCCCAGCTGATCGGCCCGCCTGAGACGACGGAGTCCGGGGTGAACCCGTGCTCCATGGCGGTGGCGTAGACGTAAGGTTTGAACGAGGAGCCGGTCTGGCGCAGCGCCTTGGTGGCGCGGTTGAACTGGCTTGCGCCATAGTCGCGGCCGCCGACAATGGCGCGCACCGCGCCATTGGTCTCGATCACCACAACGGCGCCCTCGGTGACGTTGTACTCCTTGCCGAACTGGCGCAGGTGAAATTCGACGGATTCTTCCGCTGCCTTCTGGATGTTGGCGTCGAAAGTGGTGTGGGCGACCAGCGAATGCTGGCCGGGCTTGGCGATTTTCTTGACCTCATCGAAGGCCCAGTCGAGGTAATAGTCCGGGCTCTTCTGCTCGCCGCGGTCGACGATCTCGGCCGGATGCAGCCTTGCCTGCAGCACCTGGCCTTCGGTCATGAAACCGGAATCGACGAGGTTCGACAGCACCACATTGGCGCGAGCACGGGCGGCGGGCAGGTTGATGTGCGGGGCGTATTTGGTCGGCGCCTTGAACAGGCCGGCCAGCATCGCCGCCTCGGCGAGGTTCAGATCCTTGACGCTCTTGCCGAAATAGAAATCCGCCGCCGCCTCGATGCCGAACGTGCCGCCGCCCATATAGGCGCGGTCGAGATAGAGCTGCAGGATCTCCTTCTTCGACAGATTGGCCTCCAGCCACAGCGACAGGAAGGCTTCCTTGATCTTGCGCTGGAAGGTACGCTCATTCGACAGGAACAGGTTCTTGGCCAGCTGCTGGGTGATGCTGGAGCCGCCCTGGACGACGGAATTGGCCCGCACATTCTCGAAGATGGCGCGCGACAGGCCGAGCACGTCGATGCCGTAGTGCTCGAAGAAGCGCCGGTCCTCGGTCGCCAGCACTGCTTTGATGACATGGTCCGGCATCTCGTCGACAGGCACGGAATCGCGCTGGATGATGCCGCGCTGGCCAATCTCGTTGCCGTAGCGGTCGAGGAAGGTGACGGCGAAATCGCCCTGACTGCGCCAGTCGCCGGTGGTGATCTGGAAGGCCGGCATCGCGAGTGCGAGCAGCACGACGACGCCGCCGGCGCCCATCGTAAAACCTTCGCTCAGCACCTCGATGATGCCGCGTCGCCAGCCGGTGACTCGGAAGCGCCGCGAAAAAATGGTTGCCGATTCCCAGAACTGGCCGGCCTTGAAGCCGATTTCGTAGAGCGAGGAATCGATCCAGGCGTCCACCGCCAGCAGTGCGGCGGCGATCGGACCTCTTCGTCTTGGACGTCGTTCTAAAGGACTGGCCATTCCCGAAACTCACCCAACCCACCTGATAACCGCAAGCGGGCAATTTCAGGGCGGGCATACCCGGCGAAGACTATTCTTCCATTTCAGCCCGGCTCACAAGGGCAGCCAGGCCACACCGCACGGTTTGTTGAGCGCCGCCCGGATCGTGACGCTGGAGGTCGACGCCGTCGATGCCGACGCCAGTGGCTTCGAGCCAGTCTGGCACAAGGGCGGCGCGTCGGCTTCGTCGCCTCAGCCGGCTATGGCTACACAATAGGCAAAAGCGTCGCGCTGACGTTGCTGGGCGACGAATTCGCCGGGGAGGGGACCGCGCTTTCGGTGCACATTGTCGGCGTCGAGCGGCCGGCGCGAATTATTCCGGCCTCGCCATACGACCCCGAGGGCAGGCGATGCGGCAATGAGGAGTTTTGGCCATGGTCGATGACATCATAAGGGAGACCAGGCGCGAGCGCCGGCGCGGGCACACCGGTGAGGCCGGCAGCGGGCCAAGCCGCCACCCGAACTATCGCTCGCTCAAGAACCCGTTCCTGCCGCAGCCGGTGTTTTCGGACGACCAGGTCGCGGCCATCCACGACACGGCGTTGCGCGTGCTGGAAGAGCTCGGCATCAAGGTGCTGCTGCCGGAGGCACGGGCGATCTACGCCAAAGCCGGTGCGCTGGTCGACGAGGACAGCCAGATGGTGCGCATCGGCCGCGATATTGTCACTGCGGCACTGGCCTCGGCGCCGAAATCCATCCGGGCGCTGGCGGGCAACCGTAGCCGCGATCTCATGCTGGAGCTCGGCTCGATGACGTTCCTGGCCGGAGCCGGGGCGCCCAACGTCACCGATCTCGAACGCGGACGGCGTCCGGGCACGCTCGCCGCTTTCGAAGAACTGACCAAGCTTGTTCAGAATTTCGACGTGCTGCATATGCTCGGCCCCTGGATCGAGCCGCAGGATGTCGACAACCATTTGCGCCACTATGCCGTCAACCGTGCGCAGCTGACCCTGTCGGACAAGTTCCCCTTCGTCTTCGCCCGCGGCACGCCGCAGGTCGAGGATGGGTTCGAGATGATCAGGCTGGCGCGCGGGCTCTCGCAGGACGAGTTCCTGGCCGGCGTCCATTGCTACACCGTGATCAACACCAATTCGCCGCGCCAGCTCGATATCCCGATGGCGCAAGGCATCATCGACTTCGCCAGGGCCGGCCAGGTCTCTGTCATCACGCCCTTCTGCCTGGCCGGCGCCATGGCGCCGATCACCGTCGCCGGCGCATTGACGCTGCAGCATGCCGAGGCGCTGGCTGGTCTCGCGCTGGCGCAGATGGTGCGGCCGGGCGCACCGGTGGTTTACGGATCCTTCTCCTCCAATGTCGACATGAAGTCCGGCGCACCGGCCTTCGGCACGCCCGAGCACGTCAAGGCGACGCTGGGCGCCGGCCAGCTGGCGCGCTTCACCGGCCTGCCTTGGCGGTCCGGCGGCGGCAGTGCGGCCAACATTTCCGATGTGCAGGCGGCGCACGAGACGCAGTTCGCGCTGTGGGGCTCGGTGCTTGCCGGCGCCACCGTCTGCATCCATGCCGCGGGCTGGCTGGAGGGTGGCCTCAGCGTCTCCTACGAGAAGCTGATCACCGATATCGAGGCATTGCAGACGGTTGCCGAACTCTGCGCTACGACCCCCGGCGACGAGGATTCGATCGGCTTCGAGGCGATCGCTGAAGTCCAGCCGGGCGGGCATTTCTTCTCCGCCGGCCACACCATGACGCGCTACCGCACCGCCTTCTACGAGCCGCTGGTCGCCGATTGGTCGAATTTCGGCAGCTGGACGCAGTCCGGTTCGAAGTCGGCCACCGAGCGCGCCACCGGCATCTGGAAGCGGACGCTGGCCGACTTCCAGCCGCCTGCGTCGGCCGTTGCCACATCCGATGTGCTCGACGAGTTCATTGCCCGCCGCACCGAAGAGGGCGGAGCGTTGCCGGTGTCGTGAGGTTGGCAGCCGTCACGTCGGCCGCTTGTCGCCGGTCTTCGACGGCTCGCGGCGAATCGGCCCGGCATCGGCCTGCCTGTGCTTGTCGGCGGATCCGGCGGATGCGATCGAAGCGGCTCTCCTCCGCCGGCTTGGTCGCGGATACAGCGTTTGGCTTCGGGGCGAATGTGATCATCTGTCGATCTCCCTGTCGTTGATGACAGTCTTGACTGACTGACGGAAATTCCTGGCTCGCCGGGGAAATGTCCCCGGCAGCCTGTTCTGATTTATGCCCGCCCAGATTCCAGCGGGCAATTTTCGGGCGATGGTCAGTAGCCGCCCATGCCGCCACCGCCGCCCGCAGGCGCCGCATCCTTGGCCGGAACGTCGGTGATCATCGCTTCGGCGGTGATCAGAAGCGCTGCAATCGAGCCGGCATCCTGCAGTGCGGTGCGCACCACTTTCGCCGGATCGACGATGCCCGCCTTGATCATGTCGACATAGACCTCGTTCTGGGCATCAAAGCCCTGATTGTGGTCCTTGCTGTCGGACAGCCTGCCGACGACGATCGAGCCTTCGACACCGGAATTCTCGGCGATCTGGCGGATCGGCGCTTCGAGTGCCCTGAGCACGATCGAAATGCCTGCCGTCACATCGTCATTGGCGCCGGTCAGCCCGGCCAGCGCCGATCTGGCGCGCAGAAGCGCCACGCCACCGCCGGGCACGATGCCTTCTTCCACCGCCGCGCGCGTCGCATTCAGCGCGTCGTCGATGCGGTCCTTCTTTTCCTTCACTTCAGACTCGGTGACGCCGCCGACGCGGATCACGGCGACGCCGCCGGCGAGCTTGGCCAGCCGCTCCTGCAGCTTCTCCTTATCGTAATCGGAAGTGGTCTCCTCGATCTGGCCCTTGATCTGCGCGATGCGCGCCTGGATGGTCGCCTTGGTGCCGGCGCCGTCGATGATCGTGGTGGTGTCCTTCTCGATCAGTACGCGCTTGGCGCGGCCAAGCATCTCGATGGTGACGTTTTCGAGCTTGATGCCGAGATCCTCGGAAATCATCTGGCCCGATGTCAGCACGGCGATGTCTTCCAGCATCGCCTTGCGGCGATCGCCGAAGCCCGGCGCCTTGACGGCCGCGACCTTGAGGCCGCCGCGCAGCTTGTTGACGACCAGCGTCGCCAGTGCTTCGCCTTCGACGTCTTCCGAGATGATCAGCAACGGCCTGCCGCTCTGCACCACTGCTTCGAGGATCGGCAGCATCGCCTGCAGATTGCCGAGCTTCTTCTCGTGGATGAGCACGTAAGGCTCTTCCAGTTCGACGCGCATCTTGTCGGCATTGGTGACGAAATAGGGTGAGAGATAGCCGCGGTCGAACTGCATGCCTTCGACGACGTCGAGTTCGGTGTCGGCGGTCTTGGCCTCCTCGACGGTGATGACGCCGTCATTGCCGACCTTGTCCATCGCCTTGGCGATCATGGCGCCGACGCTGGCATCGCCATTGGCGGCGATGGTGCCGACCTGCGCGATCTCGGCCGACGACTTGACCTTCTTGGCCTTCGCCTTGATGTCCTTGACCACGGCGGCGACAGCCTGGTCGATGCCACGCTTGAGGTCCATCGGGTTCATGCCCGCGGCAACCAGCTTGGCGCCTTCGCGCAGGATCGATGCGGCCAGCACCGTGGCGGTGGTGGTGCCGTCACCGGCGAGGTCGTTGGTCTTCGAAGCCACTTCGCGCACCATCTGCGCGCCCATGTTCTCGAACTTGTCAGCAAGCTCGATTTCCTTGGCCACCGTCACACCGTCCTTGGTGATGCGCGGCGCGCCATAGGCCTTGTCGATGATGACGTTGCGGCCCTTGGGGCCGAGCGTGACCTTCACCGCATTGGTGAGGATCTCGACGCCGCGCAGCATGCGGTCGCGCGCGTCGGTGGCGAATTTGATTTCCTTGGCAGACATTTTTTTCAATCCCGTTGGTGTGGTGAAGCAAGCGGCTCGCCGGAGCCTGGCAAAGCCAGGCCGGTCAGGCAGCCTTCTTGGCTTTGACGCTCTTCTCGGTGACGACCGTCCCGCTCTTGCCGATAGCGGCCGTCTCGCTCTTGTCGATGACGCCCATAATGTCGGCTTCCTTCATGATCAGCAGGTCCTCGCCGTCGATCTTGACCTCGGTGCCCGACCATTTGCCGAACAGGATAAAGTCGCCGGCCTTGACTTCGAGCGGAACAAGCGCGCCGTTTTCGTCGCGTGCGCCCGGCCCAACGGCGATGACTTCGCCTTCCTGCGGCTTTTCCTTGGCATTGTCGGGAATGATGATGCCGCCCTTGGATTTGACATCGCCTTCGGCGCGCCGGATGACGACGCGGTCGTGGAGTGGCCGAAACTTCATGAGAACTTCTTTCTGGGGCCGGCATAGGCGACCGCGCCGTTCTTATAGGCGTGTTGGCACTCGATAGATAGGAGTGCCAAAAATTATTCGTGGCCAGAATTAAATATTAAAAAGTATTATGATGTCTGCAGGGTTCGAAACGTCGCGAGGCGCCTAGATATTTCAAAAAATTGAATTTCGAGGCAAAAGTGACTATTTATATCGTAAGTTCGATTTCACAATTTCAGGCACGAAGGAGATTTAGGCGATGGCCGAAGGCAATCAGAGCATCATGGAAAAAGCTGAAGCCCGCTTCATGGACAAGCAGAAGAAGACGGCCGAGCGCAACAAGGCAACCTCCGACTACATGTCCGAAGCGAGGGCCAGGGAGATCAAGACAGCAAGGCTCAGGGAATTGCGCCTGGCCAAGGAAGAGGCCGACCGCGTCGCGGAAGCCTTGAACCCGACACCGAAGAAGAAGCGGGCGACAGTCAAGAAAGCCGCCGCCGCGCCGAAGGGGGGCACGTCATGAGCCTGACATTCCCCAATCCAAGTCGCTTCTATGACGAGGCCGGCAAGCGCATCCGCTTTGTCGGCCACGACGGCATGTTCCAGATTTCCTTCTCTGTCGCAGCCGATGCCCTCTCGAAGGCGCCATCAGGGACGGCGACCGCGGAAGCCACCTATCTGGCGGCTTTCGACACCGCGTCCAGCTCCATCCATGACATTGCCAGCAAGGCCTACGCCCGCACCCGCAAGAGCATATATGTGCTCACAGCCGCGGATTTCGGTTAGCGCGCGTTCGTCTTGCAATCAGAGCGGCTGAGATCAGCGTGCGTCAGGACTTGCGGTCGGCTTTTGCCCGCCGCTTGACGTCCCGGCTGTTCAGGCGGTCGGCCATCGCTTCCGCATCGCGCAAATTCATGGCCACCATTACCTGTTGCTTAAGCTCGACAGGCTGGCCGGTGAAGATGTCGAAGATAGTCCAGCTCTCGGGCTCGTCCATGCGCAACGCGTAGCGGTTTGTCATATCGGCATCAGGCCTTTGACATGAAAAATGCCGCCGCCAGGATCAGGATTGTCCAGGCCACCACCGACAGCTTCAAGGCCAGGCCGCCATGCATTGAAAGTATCTCGCGCATGCGCAGGGCCACGGTGCTCTTCGACAGGGCGGGTGCTGCCGCAATCGCGACCGGGGGCTTGACGCAGAGCTTTCCAAAAGCCGGCAGCAGCGGTGGCGTTCGCATGAAATGACCTCGAATTGCCGGAGAAAACAGGGCTCCTCATAACACCCTTCTTGAAACTCCCCGCATGCCAAATAGAACCCGGTCCGTGAAAGGGCCATGCCGCCCGATTCGCCGCCTTCCATCAGGCGGATCGTCATCTGGCGAAATCCGTGCAACGCGGTTAGGTTGCGCGCGAAACTGAGGTTGTTCAAAGCGTGACAGGCGAACGGAGACGACGATGACGGCGCCCGGCGATTTGCTGCAAGCCTTGTTCATGAGATTGAAGAGCGATGCCTCGCTGACGGCGCTGCTCGGCGGCGCCGGGTTGCGCGAGCAGGCGGCCGACAGTGCCGCCTTCCCTTATGTGACCTATGGCAGGACCAGCGCATTCGATCTGGACACCGGCGCCGACAATGATGACGACCAGCTCATCACGCTGCATGTCTGGTCGAAGGCGCAAGGCGAGGCCGAGACGCGTCTGATTATGGACAGCATCCGGGCGCGCCTTGACGGCGCCGCTTTCGCCACCGGCTCGCGCGACCAGACCCGCCTGTCGCTGGAGTTCGCCGAGGCCCGCTACGACGAGGACCTGGCGCTCTACCACGGGGTGCTGCGGATACGCGCTCTCACCGAACAAAGTGATTGAAGCAACCTAGATCTGCGCCTGGATCTCGGCCTTGTCGATGACTGACCACACCTCGCGGATGCGACCCTCTCCGAATTCGTAGAAAACATTCTCAGCGAACGACACGCGCTTGCCGTTCACCGGCAGGCCGAACAGCACGCCCTTGGGATGACAGTCGAAATGCAGGCGCGCCGCCACGCGCGGCGGCTGGCAGACCAGCAGTTCGATGTTGAAGCGGAGGTCGGGAATCGCCTCGAAATCGCCTTCGAGCATACGGCGATAACCCGACAGGCCGAGCATTTCGCCATTGTGCTGCACCTCGTCGCCGACAAAGTCTCCAAGTTTCGCCCAGTCCTGGGCATTCAGGCAAGCGATATAGCCCCGGTAAAGGTCGGCAAGGTCTTTATCCGTCATGGCGCACTCCGATGATTTGGCGTTTCCCGCGCTATTTAGGGCGGCCCTTCAGAATGGTCTCGCCTTGACCTGTTCCCAATCTGGCTGCGAATTGAGAACCTGCGCGCAAACACCATAGCCGCGCAGCCGGTTTTCCGGTTATGAATCCATTGCCCGGTCTGAGGGACTGGGCGGTAGGATCGCATTCATTCGTTGCGCGCGCAGGGGGTATTGCGGGGATGGATTTTCACCCGTTCACCGTTCATTTCACGTTCAGCACAGTTGCGTTACAACGCCGACCATGAAAACGCTTCGCTCTCATGTCAGAACCGCGATACTGGCGCTCACAGCGGCCGGCCTGTTGGCGTCGCAAGCGACGCCGGCAGCCGCGGCGGATTGCTACGCGATCGGCCAGCAGGTTGCCGAGCAGAATGGCGGCACGCTGGCCAAGGCTTCGCAGACGACGCGTGGCGGCCAGGAGGTCTGCGTCATCGTCGTGCTTGTGCCGGGCAAGGACGGCCAGCGTCCGCGCCGCTCCGAGATCGTCGTCCCGGCGAACTGATCCAATCTTCCCCCTTGCAGGGCTCGTTTCCCAGACCACCGGAATCGGCCTATATCTGACACATCAACAGGCCTGACCGATCATGCGCGTACTCGTCGTCGAAGATGACAAGGATCTCAACCGGCAGCTGGCCGACGCGCTGGTCGATGCCGGCTATGTGGTCGACCGCTCCTATGACGGCGAGGAGGGGCATTTCCTCGGCGACACCGAGCCCTACGATGCCGTCGTGCTCGACATAGGCCTGCCGCAGATGGACGGCATCGGCGTCGTCGAGCGCTGGCGCCGCAACGGCCGCAAGATGCCGGTGCTGATCCTGACAGCGCGCGACCGCTGGAGCGACAAGGTGTCGGGCATCGATGCCGGCGCCGACGACTATGTCACCAAGCCGTTCCACATCGAGGAGGTGCTGGCCAGGGTGAGGGCGCTGATCCGCCGCGCCGCCGGCCATGCCTCGTCCGAGCTCACTTGCGGGCCGCTGCGCCTCGACACCAAGGCCTCCAAGGCCGATGTCAACGGCGTGCCGCTGAAGCTGACCTCGCATGAGTTCCGCCTGCTGGCGTATCTGATGCACCATATGGGCGAGGTGGTGTCGCGCACCGAGCTGGTCGAGCATCTCTACGACCAGGATTTCGACCGCGATTCCAACACCATCGAGGTCTTTGTCGGCCGGCTGCGCAAGAAGATGGGCATCGACATGATCGAAACCGTGCGCGGCATGGGCTATCGCATGCGTGAGCCGGAGGCGTAAGGCGGAACCGCTCCCCATACCAGCAAGGAAGCCTTTTTCGGCGCGGCTCTGGCCTCGCTCGCTGGCCTTCCGCGTCATCGGCTTTTCCACGATCTGGGCGATCCTCACCCTGATCGTCATCTTCACTCTGATCACCACGCTCTACCGCCAGGCCAGCGAGCGCGGCTTCGACAGCCTGCTGTCGGCGCATCTGTTCAATTTGATCGGCTCCGTCGGCGTTTCCGAAACCGGCCAGCTCACCGGCGCTCCCGACCTTGGCGACCTGCGCTTCTCGGAGCCGAATTCGGGCTGGTACTGGTCGGTGGAGCCGGCTTCCGAAGGCGTGCACGGCAACCTTCATTCGTCCTCGATGACCACGACGATCCCGTCGCCGACCGTTGCCGAGGTGCCTTTCAATTCCAGTTTCCAGCGCAGCTATTCCACCGACGGCATCGGTGACGAGGAACTGCAAGTGTTCGAAAGCGAATTCGTCCTCGATGCCAAGAACCGCGCCGCGCGCTTCCGCGTGATGGGCAACAAGACCGAGCTCGAGCACGAGATCGCCACCTTCCAGGGCCGCCTGTTGACCTATCTCAGCCTGTTCGGCGTCGGCATGATCGCCATCAATGCGATCGCTATCCTGCTCGGCCTCCAGCCCTTGCGCCGGGTTCGCAACGCGCTTGCCCAGGTGCGCGAAGGCACGGCGCAGCGGCTCGATGGCCGGTTTCCCGCCGAGATCGAGCCGCTCGCCAACGAAACCAATGCGCTGATCGAAAACAACAAGCGCATCGTCGAGCGCTCGCGTACGCAGGTCGGCAACCTTGCCCATTCGCTGAAGACGCCGCTCGCCGTGCTGATCAATGAGGGCCGGGCTCTAGGCGGCGCCAAGGGCCAGCTCATCGCCGACCAGGCGGCGTCGATGCAGAAACAGGTCGACCACTACCTGCAGCGGGCACGGGTCGCGGCGCAGCGCGACAGCGTCGTCTACCGCACGCCGGTGACGCCGCTGGTGCAGCGCATGGTGCGCGTGCTGCAAAAACTCAAGCCTGATGTCAGCCTGTCGCTTACGCTGCCGGCGGCCGACATCGTCTTTGCTGGCGAGCGCGAGGATTTGGAGGAACTGCTCGGCAACCTTCTCGACAATGCGATGAAATGGGCGAAGAGCACTGTTGCCGTATCCGTCACGCCGGCCGCAGCCGGCCTGTTCGAGCTATCGATCGAGGATGACGGTCCCGGCATCCCCGAGGACAAGGCCCGCGATGTCTTGAAACGCGGCCGGCGCCTCGACGAGACAAAGCCGGGAACCGGGCTCGGACTTGCCATCGTTGCCGACCTCGTCAACGAGTATGGGGGGGCGCTGGCGCTGGAACGCTCCACGATGGGCGGGCTGAAGGCGGTTGTGCGCTTGCGGAGCTTGCAATGATGTACTGCCCAGGGCCAATCGACACGGCCGAATGCCTGTGTTATGGCGGCCCCTCGATTGCACAAAAGCCGTTAAAAACGGCCAAATTTCCGACAAATGTCAATAGTATGACGTCCTGACGCCCCCGATGACGCGGCCCCCAGCGCATCCCGTTCAAGAAAACCGGTTGTTGGCATGAAGATTCGCGTTGCGCTCGTTTCCGCACTGCTCGCTCTTTCCGGCTGCGGAACGCTGGGCAAGGGCAGTGGCCCGGATATCTCCATCACCAATCCGCCCGCGTCACCTCCCTCGGGTGCCAAGGTCGCGACGACGATCATCTCGGCCATGGCTGGCGGGCTCGTCGGCGGGTCGATCGGCAGCGGCCTGACCAGCACCGAGAAGCGCAAGGCGCTCGAGGCGGAGTACAAGGCGCTCGAATATACCGCGAGCGGCCAGAAGGTGACCTGGAAGGGCGACAGTTCGGCCCATTCCGGCGAAGTCGTCGCGGCCCAGCCCTACCGCGTCGGCTCGCAGGATTGCCGCCAGTACACCCATACGGTGTTTACCGGCACGGGCGGCCAGACCGCGCGGGGCACCGCATGCCGCAACGCCGACGGCAGCTGGACGCCGCTGACCTGAACATTGGGCCGGGGTCGGAATCCCGTCAAAGCGTCGCAGCGACCTCATGTTGTGAGAGCAGGGCTCTCGCTCTATTGGAAGAACCATGCTGTTCTGGGTCATAGCCGCACTCCTCACGCTGGGCGCAAGCCTGGCGGTGCTGCTGCCGCTGACCGGCGGCGGCACGGACGCTCCGACCAGCAGCGACCATGACCTCGAAGTCTATCGCGATCAATTGGCCGAGCTCGAGCGTGACGCCGCGCGCGGCCTGATCCAGCCGGCGGAAGCCGAGGAGGCGCGCGCCGAAATCGCCCGCCGCATCCTTCGCCTGGGAGATGTTGGTCAAGCCAATGTCGGTCAAGCCGATGCACCTGGCGCGCGGCAGCCGTCGAGGGCGGCCAGGTTGATGGCAACATCAGCGGTGCTGGTGGTCCCGCTGCTCAGCTGGGGCCTGTACAGCCAGCTCGGCTCGCCGGATCTGCCGTCGCAGCCGCTTGCCGAACGGCTGGCCAAGAATCCGGCCGATAGTTCGGTCGACGAGTTGGTGGCGCGCGCCGAGGCCCATCTTGCCGCCAACCCTGGCGATGGACGCGGCTGGGACGTGCTCGCCCCGATCTATCTGCGCCTGCAGCGCTTTCCCGATGCCGTGACCGCCTATCGCAATGCCATCCGCCTCGATGGCGACACGGCTGCCCGCGAGGCCGGTCTCGGCGAAGCGATTGCCAATGCGGCCGGCGGCATCGTTTCGGCCGATGCGCAATCCGCTTTCGAACAGGCGCTAAAACTCGACCCGGCAAACGCGAAAGCCTCGTTCTATTTGGCGATGGCGCTGGCCCAGGAAGGCCGCATACCCGAGGCAACCACGGCTTGGCAGAAAATGCTCGATTCCCTGCCGCAGGATTCGCCATGGCGCGGAGCTGTCCAACAGGCACTGGCCGAGGCCGCCAACCGCAGCGTCGCGTCAGGAGAGCCCGCCAAAGGCCCCGACGCCGCAGCCGTCGATGCCGCCTCGTCGATGGCGCCGCAGGACAGGCAGGCCATGATCGAAACCATGGTCGCCGGCCTCGACGAAAAATTGCGGCAAAATCCGCGCGACGAGGAAGGATGGATGCGGCTCATTCGTTCCTATGTTGTGCTGGGCAAGGCTGACCAGGCGCGCGACGCGCTGCATCGCGGTATTGCCGTGTTTGGCGCCGACAGTGAGGAAGCGAAGAATTTCGCCGCCTTCGCCGCCTCGCTCGGCCTGACGGCGACGGAGTAGGACATGACGCGCAAGCAGAAGCGATTGTCGGTGATTGTCGGAGGTCTGGCCTTCCTCGGCGCCGCCACCGGGCTGACCTTCTATGCGTTGGGCCAGAAAGCCTCCTATTTCTATATGCCCGCCGATCTGACCACCGCCAGCTTGCAGCCCCGACAGCGCATCAGGCTCGGCGGCCTCGTGGAAAAGGGCACGGTCGTGCGCGGGCACGGCGCGACGGTTGCGTTCTCGGTCACCGACACGCACAAATCGGTCAAGGTCAGCTATACCGGCATCCTGCCCGATCTGTTCCGCGAGGAGCAGGGCGTCATCACCGAAGGCAGCTTTGGCGCCGACGGCGTTTTCGTCGCCGACAGCGTGCTGGCCAAGCATGACGAGCGCTACATGCCCAAGGAAGTCGCTGACGGGCTGAAGGCCAAGGGCGTGTGGCAAGAGAGCAAGAGTGAGTAATGGTTGAGACCGGACACTTCGCGCTCGTCCTCGCCTTTGTGCTGTCGCTGGTGCAGACGCTGGTGCCGCTCATCGGCGCCCGTACCGGCAACCAGAGGCTGATGGCTGTCGGCGGTCCCGTCACGGTCACAGGCTTCGCGCTCACGGCGCTATCGTTCGCAGCACTCGCCGGCGCCTATGCAAGTTCCGATTTCTCGGTGGCGAGTGTGTGGGAAAACTCGCATTCGCTGCAGCCGCTGATCTACAAGATCACCGGAACCTGGGGCAATCACGAAGGCTCGATGCTGCTCTGGGTGCTGATCCTGACCTTCTTCGGTGCGCTGGTCGCCGTCTTCGGCTCCAATTTGCCGGCGACGCTGCGCGCCAATGTGCTGGCCGTGCAGGGGGCTATCGGCGCCACCTTCTTCCTGTTCATCCTGGCGACATCCAATCCGTTCACCCGGCTCAATCCGGCGCCGATCGAGGGCCGCGATCTCAACCCGGTCCTGCAGGATCTTGGCCTCGCCATCCATCCGCCGCTGCTCTATCTCGGCTATGTCGGGTTCTCTATCTGCTTTTCCTTCTCGGTCGCCGCCCTCATCGAAGGCCGCATCGATGCCTCCTGGGCGCGCTGGGTGCGGCCGTGGACGCTGGTCGCCTGGATGTTCCTCACCGGCGGCATCGCGATGGGCTCCTACTGGGCCTACTACGAGCTCGGCTGGGGCGGCTTCTGGTTCTGGGATCCGGTCGAAAACGCCTCCTTTATGCCGTGGCTGGCCGGCACGGCTCTTCTGCATTCGGCGATCGTCATGGAGAAGCGTTCGGCGCTCAAGATCTGGACGCTGCTGCTTGCCATCCTCACCTTCTCGCTGTCGCTGCTCGGCACCTTCCTGGTGCGCTCCGGCGTGCTGACCTCGGTGCATGCTTTCGCCACCGATCCGACCCGCGGCATCTTCATCCTGTGCATTTTGACGCTGTTCATCGGCGGCTCGCTGGCCCTGTTTGCGCTGCGCGCCTCGCGGCTGACCGCCGGCGGCCTGTTCCACCCGATCTCGCGCGAAGGCGCACTCGTCCTCAACAATCTGTTCCTGACCACGGCCACGGCCACCGTGCTGGTCGGCACGCTCTATCCGCTGGCGGTCGAAGCGCTTTCGGCCGGCAAGATCTCAGTCGGCGCCCCCTTCTTCAACCTGACATTCGGCCCGCTGATGGTGCCGCTGCTGGTCGTGGTTCCTTTCGGACCATTGCTCGCCTGGAAGCGCGGTGACCTCTATGCCGTCGCCCAGCGCTTGATGGCGGCTTTCGGCGCCGCTCTCCTGGCGATGCTGGTCACCGGGCTGTTCATCGACGGCGCGTCGGTGTTCGCCGCCCTTGGTGTCGGCCTCGCCTGCTGGCTGGTCTGCGGCGCGCTCACCGACCTCGCCGTCAAGTCCGGCTTTGGCAATGTGTCGCACGCCATCATGCTGCGCCGTTTCGCCGGCCTGCCGCGTTCGGTGTTCGGCACT
Source organism: Mesorhizobium sp. C277A (assembly GCF_040324395.1). Taxonomy (NCBI): domain Bacteria; kingdom Pseudomonadati; phylum Pseudomonadota; class Alphaproteobacteria; order Hyphomicrobiales; family Phyllobacteriaceae; genus Mesorhizobium; species Mesorhizobium sp. C277A. Next base: position 715,648 of record NZ_JAMYVW010000002.1, read on the forward strand.
GCACTTGCCCATCTCGGCCTCGGGCTGACGACGCTCGGCATTGTCGGCACGCTGTGCTTCGGCACCGAAAGGATACTGTCGATGCATGCCGGCGAGAGCGTCGAACTCTCCGGCCACACGCTGCGTTTCGACGGCCTCTTCCCGGCGCAGGGTCCGAACTACAGCGAGCAGCGCGGCCGCTTTTCCCTGATCGGCGCCGATGGCGGCGTTTCAGCCGAAATCACCTCGGCCAAGCGCTTCTTTCCGGTGCGGCAGACGACGACGACCGAATCCGGCATCGAGACGATCGGCTTCAACCAGCTCTATCTGTCGCTGGGCGATGAAGGCACCGATGGATCCGTCGTGGTGCGCCTGTGGTGGAAGCCGCTGGTGACGCTGATCTGGGGCGGAGCTCTGGTGATGATGGCGGGAGCCGCAATGTCGCTGCTCGACCGTCGCCTGCGGGTTGGCGCACCCTCGCGCCGCCGCAAGCAGGCAGCCTCCATGCCGTCGGCAGGCGCGCCGTGAGCACCAGGTTCTCGTTGGCCTCGCTCACCCTGCTTCTGGCGCTGCTGTTTGCCGGCGCCGCGCAAGCGGTGAAACCGGACGAGGTTCTCACCGATCCGGCGCTCGAGGCGAGGGCGCGGCTCCTGTCGGAAGGCCTGCGCTGCATGGTCTGCCAGAACCAGTCCATCGACGAATCCGATGCAGACCTCGCCCGCGACCTGCGCATCCTGGTGCGCCAGCGCCTGGTTGCCGGCGATACCGACCAGCAGGTGATGGACTATATCGTGTCGCGCTACGGCGAGTTCGTGCTGTTGAAGCCGCGCTTCAGCCCGCGCAACGCCTTGCTTTGGGGCACGCCGGTGCTTCTGCTTCTAGTCGGCGGCATTTACATTGTGCTGACCACACGCTCCCGCTGCTCGTTGGCAACCAAGGCGCTGAGCGCCGAGGAACAGGCGGCGCTGGACAAGATGCTGAGCGACTAGCTCGGCCATTCCTCCAAAGGCCAGTCCCGCGACGTGTGGATGGCGCGCAGGATAACAATGCTCTGACGGCCGGCGATCAGGCGCAATTCATAGGCAATGATGTAGGGCAGGCGGCCGATGGGCTTCTCATAAGTGCCTGTTACCCGGCCAGGTCGGCCCGTCGCCATATCACCAAGGCCCCGGCCCATTTCACGGATACGGTCCGCGAGGCGTCGGGCGGCGGCAGGATTGTCCTGAGCGATAAAGGCAACTTGCTGCGTGAGATCGTCCAGCGCTTCTCGCGACCAGGTGACGAACCGCTTCACGCCTTGCCTGCGCGCCTGGCTTTCGCTGCTTCGATTACCGCGTCGAGCTCCGCCATGGCGTCGTCGTGGGGCACGACACGGCCAGCCTCTGCGTCGGCCATGCCACGTTTTATGCCTTCGATGATATCCAGCTCGCGATCGACATAGGCTGAGACCGCCTCGGCGGCGAGGAACGATTTACTACGCCTGGTATCGGTAGCGATCTGCTCCAGCTTCAGCTTGGTCTCGGACGAGACTCGAATGGTCATGGTGGTGCTTGCTGTCATTGTGAAAGCCTTGTGCTGAGTTGTGTACACCATAGGGCAGCAGGCGAGCGCAACCAAGCGATTTGTGCGACCGCCCAACATTACAAAACTTTCATGCACCGGAAATGGCGCCGTAATGTGCGCCTCTCTATTTCTCTTGTCCGAGGATGCTCTGCCTGAGCCGCATCCAGTGAAAAGAGGATACGAGACCCATGACTATCGCCCCCAACCCATATTCCCGCACCCGCAAACGCCTGTTGGCCGCCGCCGCTTCGCTGGCCATTGCCGGCGGCATCGGTTTCGGCGCCGTTGCCACTGGTACAGCTCCCGTTCTGGCCGACGCCGTGCGAGTCGAAGCGCCCCAGGTGCCGGGCTTTGCCGACGTCGTCGAGCGCGTTTCGCCGGCCGTGGTCAGCGTCAAGGTCAAGGCCAAGATCGAGCCTGCCGCCGATGACGGCTCCGACCAGTCCGACGATCCGGACGGCATGAACAACCTGCCCGACAATCCGCAGCTGCGCCAGTTCTTCAAGCAATTCCGCGGCTTTGGCGATCAGAACGGCCATGACGGCGGCAATCGTCGCTTCAGCCACCGCGACCATAACAACGACCAGCCGCGTCCGGTGGCGCAGGGTTCTGGCTTCTTCATCTCCGATGACGGCTATCTCGTCACCAACAACCATGTCGTCGAGGAAGGCTCCGCCTTCACAGTGGTGATGAATGACGGCAAGGAGCTTGACGCCAAGCTGATCGGCACCGATCCGCGCACCGATCTGGCGGTGCTCAAGGTCGATGGCGTCGGCAAGTTCACCTATGTCGATTTCGCCGACGATTCCAAGGTTCGCGTCGGCGACTGGGTGGTGGCCGTCGGCAATCCGTTCGGCCTCGGCGGCACCGTCACCGCCGGCATCGTCTCGGCCCGTGGCCGTGATATCGGCGCCGGTCCCTACGACGACTTCATCCAGATAGACGCTTCGGTCAACCGCGGCAATTCGGGCGGCCCGACCTTCAACCTCAACGGCCAGGTCGTCGGCATCAACACCGCGATCTTCTCGCCGTCGGGCGGAAGCGTCGGCATCGCCTTCGACATTCCGGCCTCGACCGCCAAGCAGGTGGTGCAGGATCTGATGAAGAGCGGCTCGGTGCAGCGTGGCTGGCTCGGCGTCGAAATCCAGCCGGTTACATCGGACATCGCCGAATCGCTGGGCCTGAAGTCGCAGAACGGGGCTCTGGTTTCGGGCGCCCAGGACGGTGGCCCCGGCAAGAAGGCCGGCATCACCGCCGGTGACGTGATCACCCAGGTCGAAGGCAAGGACGTCGCATCGCCGAAGGAACTGGCTCGTCTGATCGGCGCCTACCCACCCGGCAAGTCGGTCGACGTCACGGTGTGGCGCGACGGCAAGAGCCAGACCATCAAGGTCGATCTCGGCACGTTGCCATCCACTGACAAGCAGGCCTCGGCCGACCCGCAGCAGCCCGCGGCACCGGCAAAGCCCGCCGCGCTGGCCGATCTCGGCCTCACCGTCACCAAGTCGGAAAACGGCAAGGGCCTGGTGGTGACCGATGTCGATCCCGACAGCGATGCCGCCGACCGCGGCATCCAGCCCGGCGATGTCATCACCTCGGTCAACTCGACGGAGGTGAACGGCACCGACGACGTCACCAAGGCGATGGCCGATGCGGTCAAGTCCGGCCGCAAGGCGGTGCTGATGCAGATCACCCGCGACGATTCAAACCGCTTCGTCGCGCTGCCAGTCGCCAAAGGCTGACATCACACAGTTCCAGTGCGGCGGTTTCAACACCCCCGAGCCGCCGCACGGGAAGCAAGGGGCCGAACGCGTTAGTCAGTCATCGTGTTCTGCCCCCGGCGGCAGCGGGCCCCATCGCCCGCTGCCGCTCTAACATCGAAGCATGTCGCCCAAAAGTGCACGGCGGTTTTGGCAAAACGACATGCTTGAACGAAAGCTTTTGCGCTCATGGCCGCCCCTCAATCTTCCGGCGAAATCGCGTATAACGGCTCTATGAAGATTCTCGTCATAGAAGACGATCGCGAGGCGGCCGACTATATGCAGAAGGCCTTTGCCGAGGCTGGGCACACCGCCCATGTCGCCGGCGACGGCGAAACCGGCTTTGCGCTGGCCGATGCCGGCGACTATGACGTGATGGTCGTCGACCGCATGATGCCACGCCGCGACGGGCTCTCCGTCATTGCCGGCCTGCGCTCGCGCGGCAACACCACGCCGGTGCTGATCCTGTCGGCGCTGGGCGAAGTCGATGACCGCGTCACCGGTCTGCGCGCCGGCGGGGACGACTATCTGACCAAGCCCTATGCCTTTTCCGAATTGCTCGCCCGCGTCGAGGTGCTGAACCGCCGCGCCAGCGCCAGGGAGGCCGAAACCGTCTACCGGGTCGGCGATCTCGAGCTTGACCGGCTGTCCCATTCGGTCAAGCGCGCGGCGCGCGAGATCACGCTGCAGCCGCGCGAATTCCGCCTGCTCGAATATCTGATGCGCCATGCCGGCCAGGTGGTGACGCGCACCATGCTGCTCGAAAATGTCTGGGACTATCATTTCGATCCGCAGACCAACGTGATCGACGTTCACGTCTCGCGCCTGCGTGGCAAGATCGAGAAGGGTTTCGACAAGCCGATCCTGCATACGGTTCGCGGCGCCGGCTATATGCTGAAGAGCGGCTAGAGCATGATCCCAAAAAGTAGGTACCGGTTTTTGGAGAAGATCATGCTCCAACAAAGGGGTAGGTCATGATGAGATTTCAGCCAAATCTCATCATGAGCTAGAACTCGATGGCCCTTTCCCTGCCGGCCATCATGAGGACGACGGCGGCGCGGCTTTCAGCGCTTTATTTCCTGCTTTTCGCGCTATGTGCCGTGTTGCTGGTCTTCTACATGACGTCGTTGTCGGCCCGCATGCTGACCGGCCAGACCCAGCAGACCATCAATGACGAGGTGCTCGGCCTCGCCCGTGCCTATCAGAGCGGCGGCCTGCCGCGGCTGGTGCGCGTCGTCGAGCAGCGCTCGCGCCAGCCCGGCGCCAACCTCTATCTCATTGCCGATGTCAACGGCCAGATCCTCACCGGCAACGTGCAGAGCCTGGCACCGGGGGTGCTCGAGACCGATGGCTGGACGACCGAACCCTTCTCCTATCGCCGTTTCGGCGAAGGTGAGCTCGAACGGCAGCGCAACCAGGCTGCCGACCCGAACGGCGCGCAGCCCGGCGAGACCGAAATTCAGTCCGAGGGCGAGAAGGGCCACAACGCCATCGCGCTGGTGCTGCGGCTGCCCAACCAGATGATCATGCTTGTCGGCCGCGATCTCGGCGAGCCCGAGCGCTTCCGCGCCGTCGTCCGCCGCGCGCTGATGCTGGCGCTGGGCATGATGGGCCTGGGCGGGCTGCTGATCTGGTTCCTTGTCGGCCGCGCCGCGCTGAAGCGCATCGACAGCGTCTCGGAGGCAAGCCGCCGCATCATGGGCGGCGATCTCACGGGACGGCTGCCGGTGACCGGCGCCGGCGATGAGTTCGACCGCCTGTCGGAAAACCTCAACACCATGCTGGCCAGGATCGCGACGCTGAACGAAGGGCTGAAGCAGGTCTCCGACAACATCGCCCATGATTTGAAGACGCCGCTGACCAGGCTGCGCAACCGCGCCGAGGCCACACTTTCGGGCAAGCACAAGACCACCGACTACCGGCTGGCGCTGGAAGGCACCATCGCCGAATCCGACCAGCTGATAAAAACCTTCAACGCCATCCTGATGATCTCCAGGCTGGAGGCCGGCTATTCCTCGGAGAGCACCAGCAAGGTCGATCTCGCTGCCGCGGTGCATGACGTTGTCGAGCTTTATGAGCCGGTGGCGGAGGAGGCTGGCGTGGTGCTTGAAACTGCCGCGGACGGGAATTTTTCCGTCGATGGCAACCGCGAGCTGATCGGCCAGGCACTGTCGAACATCGTCGACAACGCCATCAAATACTCGACCGATGCGACGGAAAAGCCTGCCGTGCGCGTAGCCCTGCAGCGCGTCGGTCACGAAATCCGCCTTTCCGTTTCCGACAATGGCCATGGCATCCCCGACGATGCCGACCGCGCCAGGGCGACCGAGCGCTTCGTGCGGCTGGAAAAGAGCCGCTCGCAGCCGGGATCCGGCCTTGGTCTCAGCCTCGCCAAGGCGATCATGACTTTTCACAATGGCCGGCTTGAACTTCTGCCTGCCAATCCCGGATTGTCCGTTATCATGAGCTTCCCGGGGCGGGAGGACCATTGATGGCGGTGCGGATGGCGCAGAAACGGATCGAGACCGAATGGCGCCTGCAACTGGCGGCGCAGCTCGCGCCGCTGGATGAGACCCGCGCCCGGCGTGAACTGTCGGAGATCGCTGGCGATGCCAAGGACGAGAACCTGCCGCGGCTGGCGAAATTCCTAGGAGGCAAGGGCGCGGCCCAGGAGTTTCTCGCTGCGGTCTTCGATCTCTCGCCTTTCCTCCGCGATGTCGCGCGCCGCCGGCCGCAAATCCTCGACGCGCTGTTCGATGGCAGTGTCGAGGCTCGGCTGCTCGCCATCGCCGAAGCGATCGGCAAGGCCGCCTTTTCCGAGACCGTTTCCGAATCCAGCCTGATGATGGAACTCAGGCAGTGGAAGGGTGAAGCTCACTTCCTGATCGCACTTGCAGACCTCTCCGGCGAGGCCGATACCGCGCTGACGGTAAGGCGCCTCAGCAATCTCGCCGATGCCTGCACCTGCGCGGCGGTCGACTTCCTGCTGCGCGAGGCGCACAGCCAAGGCAAGCTCAAATTGCCCGATCCCGAAAATCCGTCACGGCAATCCGGCTGGATCGTGCTCGGCATGGGCAAGCTTGGCGCGCATGAACTGAATTTCTCCTCCGACATCGACCTCGTCGTCTTCTTCGATCCGGATGCGCCGGCGATCGTCGATCCGCTCGAGGCCACAGAGCTGTTTGCGCGCCTGACCCGCAGGCTGGTCCGCATCCTGCAGGACCGCACCGGGCACGGCTATGTCTTCCGCACCGATTTGAGGCTTCGTCCCGATCCAGGCTCGACGCCGCTGGCGATCCCGGTCGAGGCAGCACTTCGCTACTATGAGGCGCGCGGCCAGAACTGGGAGCGCGCCGCCATGATCAAGGCGCGTCCCGTGGCCGGCGATCTCGATGCCGGGGACGCGTTCCTGCGGGAATTGCAGCCCTATGTCTGGCGCAAATACATGGACTATGCGGCGATCGCCGACGTTCATTCGATCAAGCGCCAGATCCATGCCCACAAGGGTCATGGCGAGATCGCGGTCAAAGGACACAACGTCAAGCTCGGCCGCGGCGGCATTCGCGAAATCGAATTCTTCGTCCAGACCCAGCAACTGATCGCCGGCGGCCGTTTTCCGGAGCTGCGCGGCCGCGAGACGGTGCCGATGCTGGGTGCGCTGGCGGCGCGCAACTGGATCACCGCCGATGCACGCGACGCGCTCACGCAGCAATATTGGTTTCTGCGCCGCGTCGAACACGCCATCCAGATGGTCGCCGACGAGCAGACGCATATTCTGCCCGACGATGATGAAGGGCTGGAACGCATCGCCCATATGCTGGGCTTTGCCGATGCCGCCAGATTTGCCGAAACCTTTCGCGCGGCTTTGCATGAGGTCGAGCGCCATTACGCCGCGCTGTTCGAGACCGCGCCTGAATTGTCGGCCGGCGTCGGCAATCTGGTCTTCACCGGCGATGTCGACGATCCCGACACGCTGCAGACCTTGCACGGCCTTGGCTTCCAGCGGCCAAGCGACATCTGCCGCGTGATTCGAGGCTGGCATTTCGGCCGCTACCGCGTCACCCAGTCTGCGGAAGCGCGCGAGCGGCTGACCGAACTGACGCCGGCGCTGCTCAAAGCCTTCGGCCAGACGCGCCGGGCCGACGAGGCGCTGGTTCGCTTCGACGAATTCCTCGCCGGCCTGCCCGCCGGCATCCAGCTGTTTTCGCTGCTGCAGTCGAATCCCGCCCTGCTGAAACTAATGGCGACGATCATGGGCGCCGCGCCTCGGCTGGCGGCAATCATCACAAGGCGCCCGCATGTCTTCGACGGCCTGCTCGACCCGGCGCTGCTCGCCGAACTGCCCAACCGAGCCTATCTCTCAGCGCGGTTGGCCGCTTTCATCGAAGGCGACCGGGCTTATGAGGACGTGCTCGACCGTTTGCGCATCTTTGCCTCCGAGCAGAAATTCCTGATCGGTGTCAGGCTGCTCGCCGGCTCGATCGACCCGGCGCGCGCCGGCCGCGCCTTTTCCGATCTCGCCGACCTCACCATCGACGCCGCATTGCAGGCGGTGACCACCGAATTCGCGCTGCGTCATGGCCGCATCGCCGGCGGCACCGTGTCGCTGCTCGGCATGGGCAAACTCGGCAGCCGCGAGCTCACCGCCGGCTCCGATGTCGACCTCATTCTGCTCTACGACCACGACGCGAATGCCGACGAGTCCGACGGCGACAAGCCGCTCGCACCATCGCACTACTATACCAGGATGACGCAGCGGCTGATCGCGGCTGTCTCGGCGCCGACCGCCGAAGGCGTTCTCTACGAGCTCGACCTGCGCTTGCGGCCATCCGGCAACAAGGGGCCGGTGGCCACCCACATCGATGCCTTCAAGAAATACCAGCGCCAGGAGGCCTGGACCTGGGAGCACATGGCGCTGGCCCGGGGGCGCGCCATCGGCGGCGACGCGGCCCTTTGCGCCGAGGTCGAGGCCGAGGTGGCGGCACTTCTGGCCTTGCCGCGCGACGCCGCCAAGGTGAGGGCGGAGGCATCCGAGATGCGCGCGCTGATCGAGAAGGAAAAATCGCCGCGCGATCTCTGGGACATCAAGCTCATCTCCGGCGGCCTCATCGACCTCGAATTCATCGCGCAGGTGGCGGTTATAACCGGGCAGGTCGAAGCCGGCCGCAGGGTGACCGCGACCGGCGAAATCCTGGCGCATCTGTCGCCGGATTTCGCCGAGGCCGACGTCAGGCAGCAGCTTTTCGAAGCCTACCAGCTCTATCTGGCGCTGACCCAGATGACGCGGCTTTGCCTCACCGGCGCATTCGAACGCGATGACGTTCCGCCGGGATTGTCGGATCTGCTTCTGGCGGTGACTGACCTGCCGGATTTCGGTGTGCTGGAAGCACATCTCAAGGAGACGTCGCAAAAGGTCAGAAAGGATTTCGACCTTTTGCTTCGTACGAAACGGTTGTGAGGGCGTGAAGCGCTGGCGGCTGTTTCGGATCGCATCGGGGGTGACGATGCAACAGGAGATACCCATGAGAAAGACAACCGGACTTGCCCTTGCCTTCATCGCGCTTGCCGGCGCCGTCGGCACCACCGCCTATGCCGAGAACAATGCCAGCGCCAGAATGCGCGAGGGCACCATGATGCGCCTCGACAAGGCGATGAAGGATTCCAACGGCACCATCAGCTTCGACCAGTTTTCCGACGCCATGAACGCGCGGCTGAAGAAGCTGGTCGCCGATAATGGCGGCAAGCTGACAGTCGCCCAGCTCGCTGACGCGCTGGAGAAGGCGCGGTTCGAGGAAATGGCCAAGCGCATCGTTGCCCGCTACGACAGCAAGGGCGACGGCACGCTGACCACGGTCGACATCACCGGGCGCGAGAAGAAGGTGTTCGCCATGCTCGACCGCAACAATGACGGCAAGATCGAGCGCAACGAACTCCCAAAGAAAGGCCGCATGGGCCGCCACCACCAATGGGACGGCGGCGACGACAGCATGGAGTGAAATGGCGATATGTCTCCGGCGGCGAAAGCCGCCGGAGCCCTTACATGACCGGGGCTACTCAGTCCTTGAACGCGGCGGAGAGCACCGCTCGCATTGGCGGGCCGTCAGGCCGCCGCCTTCACCGCCGGTTGCGCCTTCTTCACCGGGATGCGCACCGACACGATCGTGCCGACGCCTTCGGTCGAGCGGATTTTCAGCGCTCCTCCTTGCAACTCGGCCAGCGAGCGCGAGATGGCAAGGCCGAGGCCGGAACCGGCGTGGTTCTTCGAAAACTGGTTCTGCACCTGTTCGAAGGGGCGGCCAAGCTTGCTCAGTGCCTCCTTCGGAATGCCGCAGCCATTGTCCTCGATGGTCAGCACCAGCGCGCCTGACGTGTTGCGGGCGCGCACCGAGATATGGCCGCCCTGACCGGTGAACTTCACCGCATTCGACAGCAGATTGATGGCGATCTGCTTGATCGCCCGGCGGTCGGCGAACAGCGTCATCGTATCGGCGATGCGGGTTTCGACCGTGATCGATTTCTCCGCCGCCTGCAGCGAGATCACCCGCACCGTCTCGCGGATCAGCGGGCAGAGATCGATTTCCTCGCGGTCCACCGAGAATTGGCCGGCTTCGATCTTCGACATATCGAGTATGTCGTTGATGACGCCGAGCAGATATTTGCCGCTGCCGTTGATGTCGTTGGCATATTCCTCGTAGCGCGGCGAACCGAGCGGCCCGAAAAGGCCTTGTTCCATCAGTTCGGAGAACCCGATGATGGCGTTGAGCGGCGTGCGCAGCTCGTGCGACATGTTGGCTAGGAATTCGGATTTGGCCCGATTGGCGGCCTCGGCGCGCTCGGTTTCCTTCATATATTCGCGGTTGAGCTCGACCAGTTCCTTGGCGCGCTCTTCCTCGGCCCGGCGGGCGAGGCTGAGGTCGTGGATGGTCGCCATCAGCCGGCGCTCGCTGTCGACCAGCTTTTCCTGGTGCAGCTTGATCTGGGTGATGTCGGAGCCGACGGAGACCGTGCCGCCGTCCCGGGTCCTCAGTTCGTTGACCTGCAGCCAGCGGCCGTCGGAGAGCTGCCGCTCGAAGGTTGCGCCCCCTTGCGGCCCGTTGGTGTTGGCCAGCCGCCGTTCAGAGGCGAAGGCCAGCATGCGCTCTTCAAGCACGGCGCGCGCAGCGCCCGGCATGACGTCGCGGTCCGACAGGCCGTTGTCCTTCTGGTATTTGGAATTGCACATGATCAGGCGCTGGGCGGCATCCCACAGCACGAAGGATTCGTTGATGTTTTCGATCGCGGTCCGCAGGCGCAGGTCGGCCGCCTCCGAGCGCAGCGCCAGATGCCGCTGCTCGGTGACGTCGACGGCAATGCCGATCAGCTGGATCTCAGGCGCTTCCGGGTCGATCACCTGGGCCCTGGCGCGCATCCACACCCATTGGCCGTCGGCGTGACGCATCCGGAACACCTGGTCGATATGGTCGATCTCGCGCTCGACGATTTTGTTGGCCAGCTCGAACAGGTCGCCGTCCTCGGGGTGGATGATGTCGTCGACCTCGCCGAACGACAGCATCGAGTTGCAGGGCTCGTAGCCCAGCATGTCGTACATCGAGCGCGACCAGTACATCTTGCCGCGCACCATGTCCCAGTCCCACAGGCCGCAGCGACCGCGAACCAGCGCCATGTCGATGCGCTGATGGGCTTCGAGATAGATGCGGTCGGCTGTCTGGGCGCGCGATGCCTGGCCGAAATAGGCGTAGAGGATGATGATCAGCACGCCGGCTGTCAGCACAAACAGCGTGACGTTGAGCGAGACGGTCTTGCGCCAGTTGTCGAACGCCGCTTCCTGCGGCACCAGCACGGCGGCGGCGTTCTTGCGGTCCCGGGTCAGGCTCACCGCCGCGTACCAGTCCTGGCCGCCGATGCTGACATCCATGACCCCGGCGCGGTCGCCGAACATGAACAGCGGCTGGCCGTCCAGCACCAGGCTGTCCAGCGATCGCCCTTGCCAGCCGGTCGACAGCGGCGACACGGCAATGATCTTGAAGGCGCTGTCGGTGATCACAAGCACATGGCTTCTGCCCATGGCGCCCTGGCGGCTCGTGCTTTCCAGAAGATCAATTGCACCGCTGGATGCCGCGGTCGGGTCGGCCGAGATTGCGTTCGCCATCTGGCCGGCGGCGAGACCTAGCACCGCCTTGCCGTCGCGCTCGGCCTCGTCGCGCTCGTTCATCAGCGACAGCACGCGCAGTGCGGCGATGACGATCAGGAAGATGATGATGAGAGCCGGTATCGAACGGCGCAGAAGGGGTTCGGCAGCCAGGAGCCGCCGGTAGGCTGGTTCAGCGATGAGCCGCGTATTGCCGGCGAGGCCGTCGCCTCGCGCCTTGCGCCGCTCAAAAGCCGTCCCTTCGGGCGCGCCCCACGCGTCCGCCTTGGCCATAAATGGCACTCCCCGAATTTCCGTACGCTTGACGATCCGGCAACACCGCACATCCGAATCGTCTGTAAAGAATCAAAGGTGATTCGCCTTGTCCAGAGGCGCGGCCGAAAAACATTAAAAATTGATTGAAATAACGCTGGAATCCCTCCCCTTGAGGGGAGGGTGGCCCGAAGGGCCGGGTGGGGTCCTCGGCGAAGCGCTCGACTCTCTCAATCACGGTCGAAGTTGGTCGACGTCGCGCACTGCCGCAACGACCCCACCCGTCCATCCGCCTTCGGCGGCTGTCCACCGTCCCCTCAAGGGGGAGGGATCAGGCCAGCGTTCGCTCCACAATGTCCCGCAAATCCGCCGACAGGTTCTCGGCACCGGCGATCGCCAGCAGCGCTTCCCTGGCCTTGGCTTGCCTGCCCGGCTCCAGCGAGCGCCACGAGCGCAGCGCTGTGGCCAGCCTGGCCGCCACTTGCGGATTGCGTTTTTCAACCTCGAGTACGGTCTGGGTAAAAAACCGGTAGCCTTCGCCATCGGCTCGGTGGAAGCCGGTCTGGTTGGCGCTGGCGAATGTGCCGACCAGCGAGCGCACCCGGTTCGGATTGGCCATCGAGAAAGCTGCGTGACCAGTCAGCTTGCGTACGGTATCGACTGTCCGGGGTCCCGGCACGCTGGCCTGGATCTGGAACCATTTGTCCATGACCAGCGGATCGGCGCCATAACGCGCCTCGAAATCGGCCAGCGCCTTGGTCGCCTCCGGTGAACCGTCATGGCGGTGCGCAAGGACGGTCAGCGCTGCGGCGCGGTCGGTCATGTTGGTCGCGGTTTCGAAATGCCGGGCGGCGAGCGCAGCACCTTCCGGCGGCAGCGAGAGGTAGTCGAGCAGGATGTTGCGCAGCGCGCGGCGTCCCGCACTTGCCGCGTCGGGGCTGAACGGCCCGTCGCCGGCGAGGCGGCCGTATAGGTCGGTGAACGTTTGCTGATTGGCGCGCGCGATTGCCAGCGCCAACGCCTCGCGAGCGGCAAAGATGGCGTCGGGATCGATGTTCGTGCCGATGTCGCGGGCAATGTCGGCCTCGCCCGGAAGTGACAGCGCCAGCGCCCGGTAGGCAGGTTCCAGGGTCTCGTCGCCGGCGATCTTGCCGGCAAGTCCGGTCAGCCTGGCGGTGAAAGCCGGCTTCGCGCCGCCGAGGATCTGGCGGAAGGCCGCTATCAGCGCATCGGTGAGCAGCGTGTTGAACGCCTGCCAGCGCGCGAAGGCATCGCTGTCATGGCCGGCGAGGAAGAACTGGTCGTCGGCCTTCTGCTCGACCGAAAGTGTGATCGGCGCCGAAAAGCCGCGATTGAGCGACACCGCCGGCCGCTCGGCGACGCCTGAGAAGCGCACCATATGTCGGCGCTTGCGGATATGGATGACACCGTCTTCGACGGTGGCGCCTTCGACGCCGCCATAGGCGACCGGTTCGCCGCCGGCGCCGACCAAGCCGAAGGCGAGCGGAATGTGCATCAGGCGCTTGCGGCTCTCCGACGGTGTCGGCGGCACCGACTGCTCGATCTCGAGGGTAAACTCGCGCGTCGCCGGATTGTGCGTCGAACTGACGGTCAGGTTCGGGGTGCCCGCCTGGTGATACCAGAGCGCGAACTGAGACAGGTCGCGCCCGGAGGCGTCCTCGAACACCTTCAGGAAGTCCTCGATCGTCGCGGCCTCGCCATCATGGCGCTCGAAATAGAGGTCCATGCCGGCGCGGAAAGCCTCGGCCCCGAGGATAGTGCGGATCATGCGCACGACTTCCGAGCCTTTTTCGTAGACCGTCGCCGTGTAGAAATTGTTGATCTCGCGGTAGCGGCGCGGCCGCACCGGATGCGCCAGCGGTCCCTGGTCCTCGGGGAACTGGTGCGCCCTCAGCGTGCGCACTTCGGCGATGCGCTTGACCGCGCGCGAGCGCTGGTCGGCGGAGAATTCATGGTCGCGAAAGACCGTCAGCCCTTCCTTGAGGCAGAGCTGGAACCAGTCGCGGCAGGTGATCCTGTTGCCGGTCCAGTTGTGGAAATACTCATGCGCGATGATCGCCTCGATATTGGCGAAATCGGCATCGGTGGCGGTTTCCCGGTCGGCCAGCACATACTTGTCGTTGAAGATATTGAGGCCCTTGTTCTCCATGGCCCCCATGTTGAAGTCGGAAACGGCGACGATGTTGAAGACGTCGAGGTCGTATTCGCGGCCGAAGGCCTGCTCGTCCCATTGCATCGAGCGCTTGAGCGCATCCATGGCGTAGCCGGCAAGCCCCTCCTTGCCTGGCTCGACATAGATGCCGAGTTCGACCTCGCGCCCGGACATGGTGACGAAACTGTCGGCGACCTTGCCGAGATTGCCGGCCACGAGCGCAAACAGATAGGACGGCTTGGGGAAGGGGTCGTCCCAGACTGCAAAGTGCCAGCCGTCGGCAAGCGCGCCGCTTTCGACCGGATTGCCGTTGGAAAGCAACAGCGGCGCTTCGTCCAGCCTCGCCTCGATACGCACGGTATAGACCGACAGGATGTCGGGGCGGTCGAGGAAATAGGTGATGCGGCGAAAGCCCTCGGCCTCGCATTGCGTGCAATAGACATTGCGGGAGCGGTAGAGGCCCATCAGCGCCTCATTGCTGGCCGGCGCGATCTCGGTCTCGAGCAGCAGCTGGAAACGGGCCGGCGGCCTCAAAATGGTCAGCTGGTCCGGCGTGGCGAGATACTCGGCCGGGGCAAGCTCGCGACCGTCGATGGCAATGCGCTTGAGCACCAGCCCGTCGCCGTCCAGCACCAGCGACGTCGAGGCGGCGGCGCCATCGCGGCGTTCGATCGTCAGCACTGCGGTGACACGCGTTGCGTCTGGCGAAAGGCGGAAGGTGAGGCCGGTTTGCGGGATGGAAAAGTCGTTGGGGCGGTAGTCTTCGAGCTTGAAGACCTGGCCGGTATCGGTTCGCATTCCCTTGGGTTTCCCTGTCGCTATCGGAGCCGCTGACGTGTCCTGGCCCATTAATCTAAAGTTGCGCGCTCTTTACACGAAACGGTCACTCGACAAAACTGCGCCAATGCCTATTTCACGGCGTTCCCCTTCCATCTTCATCGCGAGGCCTTGATGACCGTCGTCACACCGAAATTCGGCATGGGTGCCTCTGTGCTGCGTCCTACGATACATATCTGGGCAACGATTCGGGAAGCGGCGGAGGCGTGACTTTAGGGCCGAGAGACGAGGCGGCAGGGAAACTGTCCGATCATCCAGGGCGTGTGCTGACCGGGATCATGCTCAAGGTGATGTCGGTGGCGGTCTTCGTCGGCATGCAAACCTGCATCAAGGCCGCCGGCACTTTGCCGGCCGGCCAGATCGTCTTCTTCCGCTCCTTCTTCGCCATCTTCCCGATCATCGCCTTCCTGGCCTACAAGAGAAAACTCGGTACGGCGTTTGCCACCAAACGCCCGCTGAACCACATTGCGCGCGGTGTCGTCGGCGTTTGCGCCATGGGGCTCGGCTTCTTTGCGCTGACCCGGCTGCCGCTGCCTGAGGCGATCACGCTGAACTATGCCCAGCCTTTGCTGGTGGTGATGTTCTCTTCGCTGTTCCTCGGCGAAGCTATCCGCATCTATCGCTGGAGCGCGGTTGCGGTCGGTCTGGTCGGCGTGCTGATCATCTCCTGGCCGGAGCTGACGCTGCTCACGTCGGGCGCCGCACTCGGCGATCAGGAGGTGCTGGGCGTGATTGCGGCGTTGGTCTCCGCAGCGATCTCCGCCAACGCCATCCTGCTCGTGCGCAATCTTGTCCAGACTGAACGAACAGCGACCATCGTGCTGTGGTTTTCGGCAACGGCGAGCGTCATGGCGCTGTTTACGCTGCCTTTCGGCTGGCAGGCGCTGACGCCGCTGCAGGCCGGTCTTCTCATCGCCGCAGGCTTCTGCGGCGGGCTGGCGCAGATCCTGATGACGGCAGCCTATCGCCACGCCGAGGCCTCGGTGGTGGCGCCGTTCGAATACACCTCGATGATCCTCGGTGTCGTCGTCGGCTATTTCGCCTTCGGCGATGTCGCCACCATCAACACGCTCGTCGGCGGTGTGATCGTCGTTGCCGCCGGCATGTTCATCATCTGGCGCGAGCGCCAACTCGGCCTGGAACGCACCCGAACGCGCAAGGCAGCGCCACCACAGGGGTGAGGAGGTCCGCGGGGTTGGCTCAGTTAGCTTCCGCACGTTCCTTCGCCAGCCGCACCAGCACCGCTCGCGTCTGCTCGTCGGCCGGGAAGAAAGACTCGATCGCCAGTTCCGACAGCGTCACGTCAAGCGGCGTGCCGAAGACGGTGATGGTGCTGATGAAGGACAGCACCTGGTCGCCATGCGCCAGCCGCAGCGGATGGACGATGCCGTTGGGCTCGACCGGCACCGGCCGCGCACCCTTGAGCCCGGACGGATAGGTTCGCAATTCGCGCTCCAGCTCGACCAGGACGGGATCGCCGGCGGCATCGTTCTGGTGTTTCAGCCGCTCCAGCAGATGCGCCCGCCATTCCGCGAGATTGACGATGCGCGGTGCGATGCCGTTCGGGTGCAGGCTGAGGCGCAGCACATTGACCGGCGGCTGGAGCAGCGACGGCTCGGCAACATCGGCCAGAAATGGGCCGATGGCGGCATTGGCGGAAATCAGGTTCCAGTGCCGGTCGACGGCGAGCGCGGGGAACGGTTCATGCCCCTTGAGCACGCTCTCGACCGCGGCAAGCGCCGGCGCCAGCGTCTTGTCTGTGAGTGGCCGCTCGCTGAAGCTCGGCGCAAAGCCGGCAGCCAGCAACAGCTGATTACGCTGCCGCAGCGGAATCTCAAGCTGCTCGGCCAGATGCAGCACCATCTCGCGCGAGGGCGCGGCGCGGCCGCTTTCGACGAAGGAGAGATGACGCTGCGAAATCTCAGCCTCCATTGCGAGATCAAGCTGGCTCATGCGCCGGCGCGTGCGCCATTCGCGGATCAGGCTGCCGGCGGAGGTTTGGGCTGTTGTCATGGGGGATGAGTAGGCCGGGGAGAGGCGTATTTCAATTACCTGGGAGGTCATTGGCGCGGTTCTCCCTTCTCCCCCTGTGGGAGAAGGTGGCCGAGCGAAGCTCGGTCGGATGAGGGGTGTTCCAGGGAACGCCAACGTCTCACTCCGCTGGAACACCCCTCATCCGTCTCGGCGCTGCGCGCCGATCCACCTTCCCCCACAAGGGTGGAAGGAAGAGGCGCGCTTCACCCCACCTCCCGCAACTTCGCCTTCACCTCGAGAAAATCCCGCCAGGCCAGCTTCTTGTGCGCAGGGGTCCGCAAGAGATAGGCCGGATGCAGCGTCGGCATCGCCGGAATGGCGACACCGGAAGCCGTGGTGTGGACGCGCCAATTGCCGCGCAGGCGCAGGATGCCCTCGGTCGTGTTGAGCAAGGTTTTGGCTGATGGGCCACCGAGATTGACCAGCACCTTCGGATTGACCAGCTCTATCTGCCGCTCGATGAAGGGACGGCAGATTTCGGTCTCGTGCGGCGTCGGCGTGCGGTTGCCGGGTGGCCGCCAGGGAATGACGTTGGCGATATAGACCGAAGTCCGGTCAAGCCCGATCGCAGCCAGCATGCGGTCGAGCAGCCGGCCCGAGCGGCCGACGAAGGGCAGGCCCTCAATATCCTCGTCGCGGCCGGGCGCCTCGCCGACCAACATCACCAAACCTTCCGGATTGCCGTCGGCAAAGACCAGGTTCTTGGCGGTGAATTTGAGGTTGCAGCCATCGAACGACGCCATGTGCTGGCGCAGTTCGTCGAGCGTCGAGGCACTTGCCGCCATTTGCCGGGCCAGGGCCGCCTGTGCCTCGTCGGGCACCGTCGCCATGGCCGGAACGGAACGCGCCGGCGCGTCCGGCACCCGGCTTGCGTCCAGCCCGGGGCTGGCGGCGGCTTGTTCCGGAAACTTGTTTTCGCGAGGCGGCGCGGCAGGCGCCGTTGTGCGCTCGGGGCGCTTCGGTGCTGCCCCGGCAAACCGGTTCACCGGCGCGTCCTCCAACGCTTCGTCGACACCGGCAGAGGCGTAGAAGGCGAGCAACTCGGCCAGGTCGGATCGGTTGTTGGGGGAGGCGGCAGTCATGCCGGGCACATTCGTCCGCCGAGAGACGATTTGCAAGGTTGGGCGGTTAGTAATCTCCCCCTTAAGGAGGGAGATTACGCGCTCGTCGGCTTTCGCCAATCACGAAGGGCATTTCGTGGCGATTTTCACGGCGTCTGCCGCTTACCCCGTCGGTATCCGCGGATCCTGCACCAGATAGAACGTCCAGCGCGGCGTGTAGTCGGTGATCAGAAACTCGAAGCGTCCCCTCTTCAGCGGGTCGATCTGTCCACTCTTGAACAAGAGCCGGTCATAGGGTTCGAAATCGCGGTCGAAATCGGCGTACGCGCTCGACAGGATGTTGTCGGGCGTCTTGTTGCGCTGGTCGAAGGACAGGCCGTCGCCGAACACGCTCGGCTGGTTGAGTATCTCCTGCAGCTCGAACTGGAATTCGACCCAGGCCTGGCCGCTGTTGTTGAGCACCTCGATACGCATGTACAGGATGCCGTTGGCGAATTCGCCGTTGGTGCTGAACGGCTGGATCGGTTTGGTGGTGCGGATGGTGAGCGTCACCGGCGTCGACGAATTCAGCTCCTCGGAGATGACCAACGGATCTTCCTTGGTGCCGGTGCCCGAGGCGCCGGTGATGTGGAAACCGCCAAGCTCGTCGGAAAAGGAATAGGCGCCGGTCGCCCACACCTTCACCGGCTCGGCCTGAGCGCGAACCGGCGTAAGCATTGAAAGGGCGAGAAGGATCGCTCGGCACGTCCGGCCGGGCGGAAGGGGGAAGCGCGTCAATGAATAGCCGGACGGCGTGCGCATGGAAATAAGTATGGCCGATAAGAGAGCCGTCGAACAATTAAAATATGGGACGCTGAGCGCGGCCGCGCGCAAAACGCTTGCGGCAGAGTTGTCATCCGCGACTTTTTGTCGAAATCGGCATTGTCACGTCAGCGCCGGTTTCCTGTCGCGGATTGATGCGCTATGCAGCGCAGGAGCCAGCAAAATGCCGGAAACGGTTGGCCAGTGCGGAGGGGTTGATGAGCGAGATCGAACGCGAGAGCATGGAATTCGACGTGGTCATCGTCGGGGCCGGCCCGGCGGGCCTTGCCGCAGCGATCCGTCTCAAGCAGGTCAATCCCGAGCTTTCCGTCGTGGTGTTGGAAAAGGGCGGCGAGGTTGGTGCACACATTCTGTCAGGCGCCGTCGTCGATCCAATAGGCATCGACCGCCTGTTGCCGGGCTGGCGCGAGGAAGATGGCCATCCCTTCAAGACGCCGGTTACGGCCGACGATTTCCTGGTGCTCGGCCCCGCCGGCTCGTTCCGTCTGCCCAATATACTGATGCCGCCGCTGATGAACAATCACGGCAACTACATCGTCTCGCTCGGCAATGTCTGCCGCTGGCTGGCAACCAAGGCTGAAGCGCTAGGCGTCGAAATCTATCCGGGCTTTGCTGCCGTCAGCCTCGTCTACAACGATGCCGGCGCCGTCACGGGCGTCGTCACCGGCGACATGGGCGTCGAAAAAGACGGCACACATGGCCCGGGCTTTGCGCCGGGCATGGCGCTGATGGGCAAATACGTGCTGATCGGCGAGGGCGCGCGCGGTTCGCTGTCCAAGCAGCTGATCGCAAAATACAAACTGTCCGACGGGCGTGAGCCCGGCAAATACGGCATCGGCCTCAAGGAGCTGTGGCAGGTCAAGCCCGAGAACCACCGGCCGGGCCTGGTGCAGCACTCCTTCGGCTGGCCGCTCGACCTGAAGACAGGCGGCGGCTCCTTCCTCTACCACCTCGAGGATAACCAGGTCGCGGTCGGCTTCGTCCTGCATCTCAACTACAAGAACCCCTGGCTGTCGCCCTTCGAGGAATTCCAACGGTTCAAGACGCATCCGGCGATATCGCGCACCTTCGAGGGCGCCAAGCGCATCGGCTATGGCGCGCGCGCCATTACCGAAGGCGGCTGGCAGTCGGTGCCGAAACTCTCCTTCCCCGGCGGCGCGCTGATGGGGTGTGCGGCGGGCTTCGTCAACGTGCCGCGCATCAAGGGTTCGCACAATGCGGTGCTGTCCGGCATGCTGGCGGCCGAGCATGTCGCGCAAGCGATCGGCTCCGGCCGCGCCAATGACGAACTGTCGTCTTATGAGGACGCCTGGCGCGCGACCGATATCGGCAAGGATTTGAAGAAGGTCCGCAACGTCAAGCCGCTCTGGTCGCGCTTCGGCACCATTATCGGCGTCGGCCTCGGTGGTCTCGACATGTGGCTGAACACGCTGTTCGGCTTCTCGCCCTTCGGCACGCTGAAACATGGCAAGGCCGATTATGCCACGCTTGAGCCCGCGGCCAAGCACAAGAAGATCGCCTATCCCAAAGCGGACGGCGTGCTGACCTTCGACCGCCTGTCCTCGGTGTTCCTGTCCAACACCAATCACGAGGAAAACGAGCCGGTGCATCTCATCGTCGGCGACATGGAGTTGCAGAAGCGTTCCGAGCATGATGTCTTTGCCGGGCCTTCGACCCGCTATTGCCCGGCCGGTGTTTACGAATGGGTCGACAAGGACGGCAACGCCGCCGCCGATCCGTCTGACAAGGATGTGCGTTTCGTCATCAACGCGCAGAACTGCGTGCACTGCAAGACCTGCGACATCAAGGATCCCAACCAGAACATCAACTGGGTGCCGCCACAAGGCGGCGAAGGCCCGGTCTATCAGGGCATGTGAGCCTCACCGACCGGGGCCGTCTCAACCAGCAAAAATGGCGGCGATGGCCGGGTTTACCAAGGCATGTAAGGCGCTCGGCGCCAAAGATTGTTGAAACCGTCGTCTGCTTGTGGTCTCATTGCCGCGTCCATGGGGAAAATGGCATGCGCGTGGTGGTCTTGTTTTGCGTCGCCGTCGTAAGCGCGGCCTGCGGCGTCGTCGGGACGGCGTCGGCGGGGGTGAAAACCGTCGTCAAGACGCGAACCTATGACATCACCGGCACGACAGGTGCCGGTCTGGTTATCGCCATGAACCGCAGGGGCCCCAAGCACGGTTTCATGACCCACGCCATCGCGCAGACAAGCTACACCGCCGACTGGAGCCTGGACGTGGGTCAGGTCAACGGCGTCTGCCGCCTGCGCCAGGCCAATGGAACGCTCAACATCGCCTACACCTACCCGCGCGTCGCCTCGGCCGTCACGCCGGCGCTGCGCAAACGCTGGAACCGGTTTTTCACAGGCGTTCTCGCTCATGAAGGAACCCATGGCCGTATCGCCGGGCAGATGATGCAGGCTGCCGAGCGGTCGGTTCGCGGCCTGAAATTTGCCAACGATCCGCAATGCAACAAAACGCGCGTCGAAGCCACGCGGCGCTTGCAAGCCACTTCCAAGCTCTATGAGGCAAAACAGATCGCGTTCGACGCGCGCGAGCACAGTGAAGGCGGCCATGTCGAGCGCATCATCGAGGCCTTGGTAGGCTTGTGAAACCGTAAGCCCCGTGGCGTACGATCTAGCCGCCCATGCTGGGCTGGATCAGCGACACAGTCGCGGTAGAATCCTCGTCGACCGGCTTGGTCTCGTCGCGCATCAATGAAAATTCCACCATCACCGGCAGATGGTCGGAGCCGGTCTCTTCCATCTGCGTCGACGACAGGATGGTCACCCCGCCCTTCGAAAACACCTGGTCGATCGGCAGGCCCACATAGCGCCGCAGGAAATCGGGCAGGGTCCGGTGGATCCAGGTCGGTCCGGCCGACGGCATCACGGTCAGTCCGCCGAGCGAGGCAACGCGCCGTACCGCGGCGCTCCACGGCACGGCATTGCAGTCGCCGGCCATGATCGCCGTCTCGCCGAGCGAGGTGAGCGTCTCGGTCAACTCGCCGATCTGCCAGTATTGTTCCTTCGGCCACGGCCAGCTCAAATGGATCGCCGCGACATCGACCGGAGTGCCGCCGAAATCGACGGTGGCGGCCGCCATCGCGCCGCGCGGTTCGCAATGCGGCTCGGTGCCGGCCGCAAAAGGTCGCCGGGACAAAAGCGCCACGCCCCACACGCCGTCGGGATGGGCGCACAGGATGCGATAGGGATAGGCGTTCTCGATATAGCCGAGTTCGGTCGCCCACATGGCCGATACTTCGTCGAGCGTGATCACGTCCGGGTTGGTCCTGGCGATCAGCGAAAGAACCTTCTTGGGTGTCGGATTGTTGAAACGCAGGTTCATCTGCAGCAGCCGGTAGACCGGTTCGTTGCCGGGCGCGGCGTCATTGGCGGCCTGCACCGGCCACAGGCGCGGCAAGGTGCTCAACGTGCTGGCGAAGGCGGCCACGGCCAGCAGCAGGCCCACGCCCGCCTGCAGGCGAAACGAGGTGGCGAGCAGCGGCAGCGCAATCAGCCCCATCAGCACGGCAAAATGGATGCGGAAATGGGCGAAGGAATCGAAGGCCGGATGCAGTGCGCCAAAGAACCCGGCTACAAGCGCGGCCGAGAGGCCGAGCATTGCCAGGAACGCCATTGAAGCCATCATCTTTCGCACGCGTGCCATCAGACCGGGTTTTGCCCATAGACCGGGTAATACATTGCCGAGGTATCAGGCCTTTATCGGCTGAAATGCGGCCCAATCAAGATGACGAAACGCCTCGCGGCAAACATTTACGGCAAGCCGGTCTACTGAAAGGCCGTCTCCGAAAAGCTTCTCAGCTTGCGCGAATGCAACCGTTCCATCGGCATTTCCGCCAGCTTCTCCATCGCCTTGATGCCGATGGTCAGATGCTGCGCCACTTGCCGCTTGTAGAATTCGGTCGCCATGCCGGGCAGCTTCAACTCGCCATGCAGCGGCTTGTCGGAGACGCAAAGCAGCGTGCCGTAGGGCACGCGGAAGCGGAAGCCATTGGCGGCGATCGTGGCCGATTCCATATCGAGCGCGATGGCGCGCGACTGCGACAGCCGCTGCACCGGTCCGCGCTGGTCGCGCAGTTCCCAGTTGCGGTTGTCGATGGTGGCGACGGTGCCGGTGCGCATGATGCGCTTGAGATCGTAGCCGGAAAGTCCGGTGACTTCGGCGACCGCCTCCTGCAGCGCCACCTGGATCTCGGCCAGCGGCGGTATCGGCACCCACACCGGCAGGTCATCGTCCAGCACATGGTCTTCCCGGACATAGGCATGCGCCAGCACATAGTCGCCCAGCGCCTGAGTGTTGCGCAGGCCGGCGCAATGGCCGAGCATCAGCCATGCATGTGGCCGCAGCACCGCGACATGGTCGGTGATCGTCTTGGCGTTGGACGGGCCGACGCCGATGTTGACCATGGTGATGCCGCCATGGTTCGGCTTCTTCAGATGATAGGCTGGCATCTGAGGCAGGCGCGGCGCCGCCACGCCTTCGCTGGGCGCGTTTTGCCCTGCCTTGGTGATGACATTGCCCGGTTCGACGAATTCGGTATAGCCGTGGCCGCCTTCAGCCATCTGGGCCCGCGCTCGGGCGACGAACTCGTCGATGTAGAACTGGTAGTTGGTGAACAGCACGAAGTTCTGGAAATGCTGCGGGCTGGTCGCCGTGTAGTGCGTCATGCGGTGCAGCGAATAGTCGATGCGCTGCGCCGTGAACGGCGCCAGCGGCCTTGGTTCGCCGAACGCGACCTCGAAGGTACCGTTGGCGATCTGGTCGTCGGTGCCGTCGAGATCCGGCACGTCGAACAGGTCGCGGATCGGCCGTTTGATGCGGTCGGCGGCGGCGCCATCGACATGGGTTCCTTCAAGGAACGCGAAATGCAGCGGGATCGGCGTGGTCGATTCCGAAACCGTTACCGGCACGCCGTGATTGCGCATGATCAGGCGAAGCTGCTCTACGAGATAGCGTTCGAACAGCACCGGCTGGGTGATGGTGGTCGAGAAATGCCCGGGGGTCGGCATGTGGCCGTAGGCCTGGCGCGAGTCGATCTGGGTGAACGAATTGGTGGTGACGCCGATCTCCGGGTAGAAGGCGCGGTAGCGCTTGCTTTCGTCGCCGCCGGCGGCAAGCGTGGCAAAGGAGTCGCGCAGAAACTTGGTGTTGCGGTCGTAGAGCACCTGCAAGGCGGCCACGGCCTTTTTGGCGTCGTCGAAGCTCTGCTTGCCGAAAGGCTCCGGCATGACGACCGATTCGATAGCTTGTGGGTAGATTCGCTTTTCCATGGCTCAATATAGAGACTTGAGGCCGCACTTGGGAGGGGAGGGTTGCCGCCAAGTGGTCGATTTATTCGTCCACGCCCAAGGTGTGCTGAGATTCAGGTAAGGCTGAGCCGGAGTCGAGGACGGGCGCGAAGCGACCAAACTGGTTGGCTTCGAGAACCGGAGCGGAGCGTACTCGAAGCATGTGAGCACCAAGGCCGCCACTTGCAGGCCGGCATCACCTTAATACCGGCACACCTTACCCGCGCTGCAGACTGACCAGCAAGACAAAGCCGACGCCATGCTTCTTCGTCGCCGGCGCGTCGATCGTCGTGTCGGCATTGGCCCGCATCATTGGCATGGCCAGGACCGGCGCCGACAGCACGACCAGGACGAGCGCCGCCCGCGGCAGGAGCCGAAGGGTCTGGAGGGCGTTGATGGCGATGCGGTTCATGGCTTTTGCTTTTCTGTTTGGATCTATGTCTTTGTCGTCTCAGGGGCGAAAATGGTTCATGCAATCGAATTGGCAGGAACTGGCTGCATCCCAGGAACGGGCCGGACGGCCGGATTCGGCCACGAGGATGGCGAAGAGCATCCCGAACAGGCTCATCAACAGGCAGACGATGGTGAAGCGGCGAGCGAGCATTTGCGGAGTGTCTCCTTGAACACGCCATCAAAATGCCCTGATGCGACTGAACCGGCGCTGATGCCGACGTTCATCTGCGGTTCAAAGTGATTGACGATGTTTTAGGGAGAGCATCGGTTCGGGTTTGCGCCGCCGCAAACGGCACGGTCGTCGCTATGGCGCGGACCGTCCTGCAAAAGAAAACGGGGCCTGTGAAGGCCCCGTTGGTCAACTCAAAGCAGCAAGATCAGAGCTTGTGCCAGGTCTGGCTCTTGCAGATCAGCCCGCCGAGCACGCAGCCGCTCATCTTGAGCGAGGTGCCCGACAGTGTTGCCTTGCCCGAATAGGTCTTGTCGTTTGCCGGATCGGTGATGTTGCCGGCATATTTGTTGCCCCCGGCCGCCTTGAGCGAACCGATGGTCTTCCCGGCATATTTGCCGGTCTTCAGCGTGATGGAGAATGAACCGCTGCCGCCGATTACTGCTGTGTCGCCGGCTTGTGTCTTCCAATTGCCTTCGATCGGATCGGCCCAAGCCGCACCAGCCATCATCACGGCGGCCGCCAGGGCCAAGCTCACTTTGCGAAACATATCTGTCCTCCCTGGTTTAGATGGGGCAGCCGCCTCTCTGCCGCTTACGCAAACGTAAGCTAATCCAGCTCCCGGCAAAACAAAAGCGTGCCGCGACGGAAGGTTTCGCAATTTTCATGCGGGGTCGGGAGAGCGCAGCCCGTGAAAATGAAACGATCGAGGCGTTGGCTTTGGTTTGCGTGGTTAGCAGAGTGTTGATCGGCGCCTTGCAAATTTTCGTCAAATCGATCGAAAAACGGCGGGATTGCTGACTTTGTATCCTTAACGAATTTCCGCGTTTACCTCTTGTTTTAGCTTTGTTTTCTCCAAATTAAGCACGCCATTTAACGACGGATTCAAGGCTCGGCCTCATTCTCGGAAGCATCGAAAGAGCGGCTCCCCAGGGAACACCGGGGGACAGAAGAGGCCCGCTCTCGGGAGCCAGACAGGGGACTAAAATGGCACGTTTTGAAATGCTTGAAGCCGGCTTCGGCGCCATGGGGACAACTGCCCAGGCCGACATTCTTTTCGAACTGGGCATGATGTATGCGACCGGCCGCGATTGCGAGACCGATGTCGTTGCCGCCCACAAATGGTTCAACATCGCCGCCATCAAGGGCTCGGTCCGCGCCGCGGAACTGCGCTCGGAACTGTCGGCCGCAATGTCCAAGGTCGAGATCGCCAAGGCGCTGCGCGAAGCCCGCGAATGGATGACGATGCACTGAGATCGCGAGCAGATTATCGCAGGCAGATTATCGAAAACAGGGAAGCCCCGGGATCAAGACCGCAAAGACGGTCGGAACCGGTGAAACGACAAGGCCGCGACAAGACGGCCGACCATGAAAGAACAAGAACGCGGCAGGCCGGCACGGTCCAGTCGTGCACAATGGGGACGGCGGGCAGGTTTTCGTGGCGCGGGGGCGCATGGGGACTGCTACGAGCAAAAAGCCACGACCGGCCGGAACAGGCTGGCGTGGCTTTTTGCGTTGATGAGGCCCAATCGAGCGGCGCCGATGCGCCTAGACAGGCCCAATGAAGGATGAAATTGTCCCGCCTTCGGAAAGAAGCGCGGCCAGAGCGGCTGCGCGAGTGTGGGAGGAGTTCTATCACCATGAAAAAAACGGGTATTTTGAGCGCGGCCGTATTTGGCCTGATGATGAGCGCGCCGGTTGCCTTTGCCGATGACATCACCATTTCGGTGGTCGGCCCGATGACCGGACAGCTCGCCACGATCGGCGACCAGTTCAAGCAGGGCGCAACGGCAGCCGCCGACGCGATCAACGCCGCCGGCGGTGTCAACGGCTCGATGATCAAGCTCGACATCGAGGACGACCAGTGCGATCCCAAGCAGGCGGTTTCGGTGGCCAACCGGATCGTTGCCAACAGCGTCAAGTTTATCGACGGCCATGCCTGTTCAGGTTCGAGCATCCCGGCTTCCGCCGTCTACGCCGAGGCCGGCGCGCTGATGATGAGCCCGGCCTCTTCCAATCCCGAGCTGACCGATGCCGCCGCCAAGGCCGGCTGGCCGACGATCATGCGTCTCTATACGCGTGACGACGCGCAGGGCGCCTTCATTGGCCCGTGGATCGCCAAGAAATATGCCGGCAAGAATGTCGTTATCCTGCATGACAAGAGCGCCTACGGTCAGGGCGTTGCCGATGCCGTGAAGGCGACGATGAATGCCGGTGGCCTCAAGGAGATCGACTATGAAGGCATCAATGCCGGCGAGAAGGATTATTCGGCTCTCGTCACCAAGCTGAAGGACCTCAAGGCCGACGTTGTCTATTTCGGCGGCTATCACCCGGAAGCCGGGCTTATCCTGCGTCAGTCGGCCGAGCAGAGCGTCAAGTTCCAGCTGATCATGCCGGACTCGATCGCCTCGCCGGAATTCTGGCAGGTCGCCGGCCCCGCCGGTGAAGGCACCCTGTTCGTCTTCCCGTCGGACCCGCAGGCCAAGCCGGAAGCCAAGGAGGCCATCGCCAAGATCAAGGCGGGCGGCTTCGTGCCGGAAGGCTTTACGCTGTTCTCCTACGCCGTCGTTCAGGCGTTTGCAGAGGGCGTCAAGCGCGCCGGAACGGACGATCCGGTCAAGGTAGCCGAAGCGCTGAAGAACGGCACGCCTTTCAGCACCGTGGTCGGCGACGTGACCTTTGATGAGAAGGGCGATCTGAAGAACGCCAGCTACGACATCAACCAGTGGCATGACGGCAAATACGCGCCAATCGCGCAGTAATCGTCCGCGTACTCAAGGAAATGGCCGGGCTTGTCCTGGCCATTTTTCGTTCAAGCCTCCAGCCGGCTATGCAGCCTCTTCAACGAAGCGCACCAGCACCGTTCCGTCGGTGACCTGCGCGCCCTCGGTGGCGATTTCCGCGATCACGCCGTCATGGCTGGCCGCGATCGTGTGCTCCATCTTCATCGCTTCCAGGATCAGTAGCGGCTGGCCCTTGATCACCCTTTCGCCCTTTGCCGCGCGCACCAGCTTGACCACGCCTGGCATCGGCGCGCGCAGGCTGCCGGAAGCGGCGGCCGCCTCGTCGGTGCGCGCCAGCGGATCCGGGACGAAGAAACTGTAGCCGACCGCGCCTTCGAAGACGGTGACGTGGCCTGGCCAGCGGGCAAGGCGAGGGGCGGCGCGAAGATCATGCGAATTGACGCTGTCATAGGGCGCGTCCAGCGCCACCTCGAAGCGCCCGTCCGGCCGCACTGAAACACGCGCCAGTATATCGTCCTCGCCATGGCGCAGGCGCGTGCGGCGCGCAATGCTGTGGAAATGCGCATAGCCGGCAAGCGACGACCACGGATCGTTCGACGGCGGCAAGGCACCGGCGCCCGCCGCGGCAAGGGCCGCCGCGGCAACGATCTCGCTGCGCGGCGGGGCGACCGCGGTCAGCGCTTCCTGATGCCTGCCGATCAGGCCGGTATCGACGTCGCCGGCCGAAAAATCGGTGTTCGCGGCAAGTGCCGCGAGAAAGGCGGTGTTGACGGTCGAGCCGGCAATCTCGGTCTGCGACAACGCAGTCCCGAGCGCATCGAGTGCCGCCTGCCTGTCCTTGGCGTGGACGACCAGCTTGGCGATCATCGGATCGTAGAAGGGCGAGATCGCATCGCCGGCCCGCACGCCGGTCTCGATGCGCATGCTGGCGCCTTCGGGCGCGTTGTCGGGAAACGCCAGGTGATGCAGCGTGCCGGTCGCCGGCAGAAACCCTTTCGCCGCGTCCTCGGCATAGATGCGCGCCTCGAAGGCGTGGCCGGAAAGCGTGATTTCGCTCTGCGTCTTCGGCAGCTTTTCGCCGGCGGCTACCCGCAACTGCCACTCGACCAGGTCGGTGCCGGTGACCATTTCGGTGACGGGATGCTCGACCTGCAGGCGGGTGTTCATTTCCATGAACCAGAAACGGTCGGCCTTCAGCCCCTGCGAGGCGTCGACGATGAATTCGATGGTGCCGGCGCCCGAATAGCTGATCGCCTTGGCGGCCTTGACCGCCGCTTCCGTCATCGCCTTGCGCAGCGCCGGCGTCATGCCGGGCGCCGGCGCTTCCTCGATCACCTTCTGGTGGCGGCGCTGCGCCGAGCAGTCGCGCTCATAGAGATGCACGGCATTGCCAAAATTGTCGCCGAACACCTGGACCTCGATGTGGCGCGGCTTGTCGACATATTTTTCGACCAGCACGCGATCGTCGCCGAACGCGGCCTTGGCCTCGCGCCGTGCGCCTGACAGCGCTTCCGAAAAATGCTCGGGATGTTCGACGCGGCGCATGCCCTTGCCGCCTCCGCCGGCGCGCGCCTTGATCAGCACGGGATAGCCGATCTCACGCGCCTTGGACGCCAGCAGCACGATCTCCTGCGCCTCGCCATGATAGCCCGGCACCACCGGCACGCCGGCCTTTTCCATCAGCCGCTTGGCCGCATCCTTCAGCCCCATGGCGCGGATCGAGGCGGCCGACGGGCCGATGAAGGTGAGCCCTGCCGCCACCACCAGGTCGACGAAATCGGGGTTTTCCGAGAGGAAGCCGTACCCGGGGTGAATTGCTTCGGCGCCGGTCGCCAGCGCCGCCGCAACAATCTTGTCGCCGCGCAGATAGCTTTCGCCGACCGGCGAGGAACCGATACTCACTGCCTCGTCGGCCATTTTGACATGCAGGGCCTTGGCGTCCGCGTCGGAATAGACGGCAACGGTGCGCACTCCCATCTTCCTGGCCGTGCATATCACCCGGCAGGCGATCTCGCCGCGATTGGCGATCAGGATCTTGGCGAACATGGAGCCTCCAGAGTTTGTCTCGGGCGGCGCCGGTCTGGCAGGAATGAGCCTATTTCGAAGCCGCGATTTTGCAGCCGCCGCTCGCGGTCTGAACCTTCCACTTTTTCAGGCCAACCTGACAGCTTCGCAACGCCAACTCTTCCGCGGCCTTCTGAGATGGCGCGTTCAGCCGCGCACCGCAGATGATGTAAAGATCGTCGACGCGCGAGTAGAATGTGGTCGCGTAGGCCGAGTGGCCACTCGCCGCGACATAGGCGTTGTACGACTTCGTGCAGGGCTCCTTTGGATTCAGTGACAACGGAGGCCAGAATCGGGTGTCTCCCTTGCTGCCCGCCAGCGATCCAGCCGCCCCGATACCGGGTGCCGTAAATACGAGCAGGCCGGCAAGCATCGATACAGTAATTCGTTTGATGCGTGTCGATTTCATCTTGCGCCGCCCATTTGAAAAATGCCCAAGCCGATGCTTGTCGGCCTACTTCGATGCCGCAACTTCGCAGCCCGCACCTGTAATGACCTTGTAATGGCTGCGGGCGGACTCGCAGGATTTCATCGCCCGTTCTTCGGCAGCCTTCTGTGACGGTGCATTCAAGCCCGAGCCGCAGATGATGTACAACGAACGGATCCGGGCATAGGGCGTGGTCGCATAGGCCGAATGGCCGCCGGCGGCCACATAGGCGTTGTAAGCCATGGTGCACTGGTCTTTCGGGCTTTTCGGCAAATACGGATAGAAATGGATGTCGCCTTTGCTTCCCGCCAGCGATGCCGCGGCGCCAACGCCGGGTACCGCAAATATAAGCAAGACTGCAAGTACCGACGCAGTCGTCTTTCCCGAATATTTCGGCCTCATCTTTACCCCATCCCCGTTGCCCAATGCGGGATGAACAATAGCGTCTATTCTCCAGTGCCGCCAGCCTGCTCACCGAAAATTGCTTTTGCGTAGGTGGATGAACCATCTTATCCATGCAGACTAGCATCCTCCAATGGCAGCAACGGCTTGTCGGTATAGTTGAGCTGTTGGCTCGTCGAAGCAGCAGAAAATAACTGTTTCGGGCGTTGAGTTCTGTCCGACGAAGGTACCTGCGATGCCAACGGCAATCTGCGTCGCCTCATTTTTCGGATAACGGTAGATGCCGGTCGAGATCGCCGGAAATGCCACGGTCCGGCAATCCCTGGCGGCGGCGATTTGGAGTGACCTGATATAGCAGGATACGACCAGTCCGGCTTCGCCTTTGCCGCCGCCTCGCCAGACAGGTCCGACCGTGTGGATGATGTAACGTGCCGGCAGGTGATAGCCCTTGGTAAGCTTTGCCTCGCCGACTTGCAGCCGTTCAGCATCCGGCATTCGAATTCGAGCTCCGGGCCGGCGGCGCGGTGAATGGCGCCGTCGACGCCGCCGCCGCCCAGCAGCGAGGAATTGGCGGCATTGACGATGGCATCGACCGCAAGCCTGGTGATGTCGCGGTGTGGACATGTATCCGTTCGCCGAACTTGCTCATCTCACATCCTGAACACGCCGAACTTCGTTTCCTCGATTTCGGCGTTGAGCGCGGCCGACAGGCTGAGCGCCAGCACCTCGCGCGTTTTCGCCGGGTCGATGATGCCGTCGTCCCACAGCCGCGCCGAGGAGTAGAGCGGGTGGCCCTCATGCTCGTATTTCATCAGGATCGGCTTCTTGAATTTCGCTTCCTCGTCCGCGCTCCACTCACCGCCCTTGCGCTCGATGCCCTCGCGCTTGACCACCGCCAGCACGGTCGCCGCCTGTTCGCCGCCCATCACCGAAATGCGCGCATTCGGCCACATCCACAGGAACCGCGGCGAGTAGGCGCGTCCGCACATGCCGTAATTGCCGGCGCCGAACGAGCCGCCGATGATCATCGTCACCTTCGGCACGCGAGCGGTGGCGACCGCCATCACCAGCTTGGCGCCGTCCTTGGCGATGCCGCCGGCCTCGTATTTCCGCCCGACCATGAAGCCGGTGATGTTCTGCAGGAAGATCAGCGGGATCTTGCGCTGGCAGCACAGTTCGATGAAATGCGCGCCCTTGACAGCACTTTCGGAAAACAGCACGCCATTATTGGCGATGATGCCGACCGGCATGCCCTGAAGATGGGCAAAGCCGGTGACCAGCGTGGTGCCGTAATTCTGCTTGAACTCGTCGAACTCGGAGCCGTCGACGACGCGCGCGATCACCTCGCGCACATCATAGGGCTGGCGCAAATCCGTCGGCACGATGCCATAGAGTTCACGCGGATCGTGAAGCGGCGGCGCGGGTTCCTGTAAGCTCAGGCTTACGGTCTTGCGCCGGTTGAGGTTCTTGACGATGCGCCGGCAAATCGCGAGCGCATGTTCGTCGTCCAGCGCATAGTGGTCGGCGACACCGGACAGCCTGGTGTGCACGTCGGCGCCGCCAAGCTCCTCGGCGCTGACATCTTCGCCCGTAGCCGCCTTCACCAGAGGCGGGCCGCCGAGAAAAATGGTCGCCTGGTTGCGCACCATGATCGTCTCGTCCGACATTGCCGGCACATAGGCGCCGCCCGCAGTACATGAGCCCATGACGCAGGCGATCTGCGGAATGCCGGCCGCCGACATGTTGGCCTGGTTGTAGAAGATGCGGCCGAAATGCTCGCGATCGGGAAACACCTCGTCCTGATTAGGCAGGTTGGCGCCGCCGCTGTCGACCAGATAGACGCAAGGTAGATTGTTTTGCAGCGCGATCTCCTGTGCGCGCAAATGCTTCTTCACCGTGAGCGGATAATAGGTGCCGCCCTTCACCGTGGCGTCGTTGACCACGACCATCACCTCGGTGCCTTCGACACGGCCGACGCCGGCGACGAGGCCGGCCGAGGAAATCTCCTCGCCATACATGGACCATGCCGCGAACTGGCCGATCTCGAGGAAAGGCGAGCCGGTGTCGAGCAACTGCGCCAGCCGCTCGCGCGGCAACAGCTTGCCGCGCGAAACATGACGCTCGCGCGCCTCCTCCGAGCCACCGCGCTCGACGCTTGCCGCCTTGTCCGCAATGTCGGCAACCAGCGCCCGCATGCGCTCAGCATTGGCGCGGAAGGTTTCGGAGGAGGGCGAGATCTGGGTTTGGAGTACGGCCATGCTAAACCCCTTCCGCCATGATCTCGCGCCCGATCAGCCAGCGGCGGATTTCGCTGGTGCCGGCGCCGATCTCGTAGAGCTTGGCGTCGCGCAACAGCCGGCCGGTCGGATACTCGTTGGTATAGCCGTTGCCGCCAAGCAGCTGGATGGCGTCGAGCGCCATCAGCGTCGCCTTTTCGGCGGCAAACAGCACGCAGCCGGCAGCATCCTTGCGTGTCGTCTGGCCGCGATCGCAGGCAGCCGCGACAGCATAGACATAGGCACGCGCGGCATTCATCGTCGAATACATGTCGGCGAGCTTGCCCTGTACCAGCTGGAACTCGCCGATCGGCTGGCCGAACTGCTTGCGCTCATGCACATAGGGGATGGCGACATCGAGGCTCGCCGCCATCAGCCCGAGCGGGCCGCCGGCGAGCACGGTGCGCTCGTAGTCGAGGCCCGACATCAGCACCTCGACGCCGCGGCCTTCCTCATGCAGCACATTGTCGTAGGGAACCTCGACATTGTCGAACACCAGTTCGCCGGTGTTGGAGCCGCGCATGCCGAGCTTGTCGAGCTTTGGTGATGCCGAGAAGCCGGCCATCGTCTTTTCGACGATGAAGGCGGTGATGCCGCGCGATTTCCGCTCCGGATCGGTCTTGGCATAGACGACCAGCGTTTCGGCGTCGGGGCCGTTGGTGATCCACATCTTTGAGCCGTTGAGCACATAGCGGTCGTTGCGCTTTTCAGCCCGCAGCTTGAGCGAGACGACGTCCGAGCCGGCGCCCGATTCCGACATGGCCAGCGCCCCGGCCTTTTCGCCCGAGCACAGTGCCGGCAGGAACTTCTCCTTCTGCGCAGGTGTCGCCCAGCGGTTGATCTGGTTGACGCAGAGGTTCGAATGGGCGCCGTAGGAAAGGCCGACCGAGCCCGAGGCGCGCGAAATCTCTTCCACCGCAATGACATGGGCGAGGTAGCCCATGCCGCTACCGCCGAAATCGGGATCGGCGGTGATCCCAAGCAGGCCGAGCGCGCCGAGTTCTTTCCACAGATGCGCGGGGAACTGGTTGCTGCGGTCGATCTCGGCGGCGATCGGCGCTATTTTCTCCTGGGCAAAGCGGCGCACCAGATCGCGCAGCGCCTCGATGTCCTCGTCATGCCCGAAGCTGAGTGTGTTCGTGTACATGCCGCTCCCTCCCGGAACTGTCGTCTATGTTCGCGCCAACTAGGCGCATTGTCATTGAAAGATATGTCGCCGTGACTTCAGCCATCGACAGCCGCTCGCCCGGCCGGAACCAGACGATGACGCCGGTCATCATCTGGATCAGGGCCATGGCAGTGAGCCCGGTGTCATCGACACTGAAGGCGCCGGCCTCCGCGCCGTCGCGCAGGATGGCGCGCAACTCCTTCTCATAGGCGGTGCGCATGCGAAGGATCTGCGTCAGCCGGTCATGCGACAGGCTGCGCAATTCCATATTCGAGACATGGGTTGAGTGGCGGCGCTCGATGTGGAAAGCGATGTGGTTTTCGACATAGGCGGCAAGCCGCGTTGCCGGATCGGCTGCGTCGGGGCGTGCGGCGTCCCACGCTTCGATCAGCCCTTCCATATGTTTGCGCATCAGCGTGAACAGCAGGTCTTCCTTGGTCGGAAAATAGCGGTAGAGCGCGGCCGCCTGGACGCCGACCTCGGCGGCAAGCTGCCGCATCGACGTCGCCTCATAGCCGAAGCGGGCGATCAGGCTGACCGCTGCCTCGCGGACGGCCGCTTCAGTTTTTTCGCCATCGGATCCCGTTGTGCGTGCCATGATCGCCTCCCGGTATTTAGTAATAAAACGAACGTTCAATTAATTCAAGCGGCAATAAAGTGGTTCCGTCTAGACAATGATCCGAAAGTCGATGGGCGAGTCGAGGAGTTCGAATTCTTCGACTCGACCCTCGAAACCGAAGCTCCCCTTGGCCCTTGCCGGAGCCGTTCGATCATTGTGGAAACCGCAGCATCGGCACCGGCAATCGAGGCCGTCACCGTGCCGTCTCGTTCATTGCGTACCCAACCTACGAGGCCAAGCCTTATCGCTTCGCGTCGCGCCCACATCCGGTAGCCGACGCCTTGCACCTTACCATGCATGCGCGCCTGCACCGCCTTTTGCCGGTCGTTATCTCCCATGCTCAAGAACTGGCGCGGGATCGGACGAAAGCAACAGCCTTGAACGGTTGGATTGTTGTTGGATCGACGGAAGCCGGGGGCCCGGCTGATTCTGTCTTGGCCTTTGGCGGCATTGGCAGGCCGTGTCGCGACGGCAATCGGCCGGGCTAGTTTCCCCGTGCCGCGGCGAGCGCGCCGGGCAGTTCCTCGGCAAAGATGTCGAGCTCATGATCGAGGCCGACGCTGACCCGGATGCAACGTTCGAGCCTTGGCGCCATCGGCTTGCGGATGAAAACGTCGCGCGACAAAAGGTTTTGCAGCACTTTCAGCGCGAAGGCGCCGTCCTGGCCGCTGTCGATGGTGACGAAATTGGTCGCCGATGGCAGCGGCTTCAGCCCGTTCGTCTCCGCAATCCCGGCTATACGTGTGCGGCCGGCAGCGACTCGCGCCACCACGGTGTGCAGCCAGTCCTGGTCGGCCAGCGCCTCGACGCCGGCGATCTGCGCCATGCGGCTGACGCCGTAATGGTTGCGGATCTTCTCGAAGTCACGGATCACCTCGGCTTCCGCCACCGCATAGCCGCAGCGTATGCCGGCCAGCCCGTATGCCTTGGAGAAGGTGCGCATGCGGATGACATTGGGTCGCGCGACATCGATCGGCGGCAGCGCCGAGGCCGGCCCCAATTCGCCATAGGCCTCGTCGAGCACCAGCATGGTGGTTTCCGGCAACGCTTCGACGAAGCGGGTGATATCTCCTGCTTCCCACCAGCTGCCCATCGGATTGTCCGGATTGGAGAGATAGACCAGCGGCGCCTTCTCCTTGATGACTGCCTTGAGCAGGCCGTCCAGGCTTTCCTTGTCGTTCTCGTAAGGCACCGTGACCAGCCGGCCGCCGACGCCGGCAATGTGGAAGTTGAAGGTCGGATAGGCGCCGAGCGAGGTGACCACTGCGTCGCCGGGCGCGACATACATGCGCGCCACCAGGCTGAGCAGCCCGTCTATGCCTTCGCCGACGACGACGTTTTCGGCGCCGACGCCGAGATGGCAGGCCGCAGCCTGCTTCAGATCGTAATTGTCGGGATCGCAATACATCCACTGGTCACGCGCGACGCGCTCCATACGGGCGATAACGCGCGGCGAAGGCCCGAAGCTGCTTTCATTGGCGCCGATGCGGGCGCGAAAAGCACGTCCGCGCTCGCGCTCCTGCGCTTCCGGTCCGACAAACGGCACCGTCGAGGGAAGCGCGCCGACAAGCGGCGTGAGGGCAGGGCGCTGGCGCATGGCAAAGGCTCACGAGAAGATGGGCCTTCTTGCTAGCGTGCCCAATAGGACGGCGCAAGTTCTGGCGCGGCTGGAAATAGTGGCCATCACGCCCGTGATGAAATCGGCGCGGGTGGTCACGCTCTACGACCTGACCGCCGGTAGGCGGCAACCCTTTTGAAGGCCAGCACTGCAGCCAATGGCGACGGGCGCTTCAAAAAGAAAACCCGGCGGTTGCCCGCCGGGTTCGATTTTCAGCCAGGCTGAGCGTCTTAGAACGAGCGCTGGAAGCGCAGGAGACCGCCGATGCTGCTCTTCTTGTCGGCATTGGTGAAGTTGGAGAAGTTGGCGTCGTCGAACTTGCCTGCGTTGAGGTAGTCGACTTCGGCCGTGACCGTGAAGCCGGGAACCACATCGTAGGCGATGTTGGCGGCGACGCCGAGATTCTTCCATTCGTCATACGAGACCTGGGCGTTGAACGAGGTCTTCTCGTTGATGGTGTAGGTGCCGCCACCCCAGAATGCCCAGTTGCCGCCCCACTGCTTGTAGAAGCCGCGGCCGCCGGCGTCGATCGCATAGCTCGAGTCCGTCAAATTGTCGTCGGTGCCGTAGCCGCCCATGATGAACAGCGACAGGTTCTGCATCGGGGTGATGTCCAACCGAACCTTGCCGGCGACTTCTTCATAGTTGCTGTCATAAGCGACGACGCCGGTGATGGCGCCCCAGCCCTGCGTGTACTTCACGCCGCCGACGACATGCGGAACGTAGCTGTCGATCGTGTCGAAGCCCGAGCCTTCTTCGAGAGAGACGACGGCCGAGAAGCCGTTGCCCGCATCGAAGTAGTACTGGACGACGTTGGTGTCAAAGTCGCCGTAGGGAACGAGCGTATCCTGAAGGACGTTGCCGGCGTAGCCGATGAACGTGTCGAAGGCCGATTCGTCCTTACCGACGCGCAGACCACCGAGCTGGATCCAGGCGAAGTTCAGCGAAACGTTCTTGTTGCCGGCAGGGTTGGAGTTGAACTCGTCTGCTTCGGTCGTCGGATCGTCTGCCGAGGGGTAGCCGTTGCGGTTGCCGAAGTTGAAGCGGGTCTCGGTGTAGGTCTTCAAGGTGCCGAGTTCGGTTTCCTGGCCGGTCCAGGTCTTCAGCGTGAAACGGGCGTTCTTGTAGAAGGTATCCTGCTCGTCGCCATCCTTATGGTCGAAGGACCTCGCACCATCGAACGAACCCACGTCGCCGGCACCGATGTCGTAACGGACATAGCCGCCGATGCGCAGGCAGGTTTCGGTGCCGGGAATGTAGAAGTAGCCGGCGCCGTAGACGTCGCAAATCTTGACGTATTCAGCCGGTTCCGGCTCGGCGACGACGACGGCGTCGGCGGCGCGCGCACCGGAAACTGCGATCAGGGCCGCAGCGGAGCCGAGGAGAAGGCTCTTAATGTTCATTTTCTGACCTCCAGTCAGAATCGAACAAGACAGTGAAGCCGGCGACAGGCGTTTTCGCTGTAATCAGTTGTTATCGTTGAGGTCTATTGAAAAATGGAACTTTGCTGCGGGTGATGCGGCCATCACCACAGGCGCTTGTTTGCGGAAGCATGCCCTGAACCGGATTTGACATAGCGCTCGAATGAAGCTGCCTTGCCCTGGTTCGAAAAGGCCATATAGGTGACGATCCGCCACGGCAGAAACTTGGATGTATGGCTGGATTTCCCCGCATTGTGCTCGATAAGCCGTCGTTTCAGGTCCGTCGTTATGCCGATATAGCGTTCGCGTTCGGCAGCCGCACTCTCCAGAAGATACACATACCACATGAGCTGCTCTCCTTTGCCGGGCGTCGGAGGGCATCCTCTCCGCCATCCTGCTTCGCGCTGAGGTGGGCTTGTCCTGCGAAGCTCGAAGAGCGAAGCAGGACTGCCAATCGAATTTTGCAAGGGATTCTCTGGGCTTACGCTGTGCGGCACGTAGCACACCACACGCCCGTCCTACGCCAAGGCTTCGGAGGGCATCCTCTCCGCCATCCTGCTTCGCGCTGAGGGTTGAGCTTGTCCTGCGAAGCTCGAAGAGCGAAGCAGGATGGCGGAGAGGATGGGATTCGAACCCACGAGAAGCTTTTGACCTCTACTCCCTTAGCAGGGGAGCGCCTTCGACCACTCGGCCACCTCTCCGTTGCGCCGCTGGATAAAGAAAAGCGCGGGCACAATCAACAAGCCGGCGCCATTATCTCTGAAAATTCCGAATTCGGCCGCAGCGCCGCCTTTTGCATGCGGCGATTCTGCGGCTGTTCGCTGGCTGGCGAGTCGGCGACATGGCCGCAATCTCGGCCGTTCATCTCCGGATTCGGCCGCATTCCGGCGCTGCGGAAAAGACTTCCGGGCCCTTCGATAGTTAATGAGAGCTTTCTGACTGAGGCCAAATCGTGTCATTTGTGCAACAACGCATGGGGATAGCGTCCGCACAGCCCTTTCGCCGGTACGATCGTGGTTGAACGCAGCCGCCTCATGGGTAATGTCGATTTCGAAGGAGCGGCGCGGTGCGCATCTTTTTCGGTAGTGGGGATGGGGCAGGGAACGCTGTCCTTCAGCAAAGAATACCCAGACCCGTTTTTTAACTTTTGACTGGAGGTCAGAAAATGAACATTAAGAGCCTTCTTCTCGGCTCCGCTGCGGCCCTGATCGCAGTTTCCGGTGCGCGCGCCGCCGACGCCGTCGTCGTCGCCGAGCCGGAACCGGCTGAATACGTCAAGATTTGCGACGTTTACGGCTCGGGCTACTTCTACATCCCCGGCACCGAAACCTGCCTGCGCATCGGCGGCTATATCCGCTACGATATCGGCGCCGGCGACGTCGGCTCGTTCGACGGTGCGACGTCTGCCGACGTTGAGGACGGTGGCAGCAACGACACCTGGTTCAAGCACGCCCGTTTCTCGCTGAAGACCTGGACCGGCCAGGAAACCGAGCTCGGCACCTTGAAGACCTACACCGAGACCCGCTTCAACTTCCAGAACAACAACCGTGATTCGGGCTTCGATCCGGACGGAGCCGGCCCCCTCTTTGGCTCGCCCAATGCTGCTGGCAACGGCGACACTGTCTCGCTGAACTTCGCCTGGATCCAGCTCGGTGGCCTGCGCGTCGGTAAGGACGAATCGGCCTTCAACACGTTCATCGGCTACGCCGGCAACGTCATTCAGGATACGCTGGTTCCCTACGGCGATTTCGACACCAACGTCATCCAGTACTATTTCGATGCGGGCAACGGCTTCTCGGCCGTGATCTCGCTCGAAGAAGGCGCGGGCGGCGGTACTCCCGGTTCCTACGGCGTGGGCACGATCGACAGCTACGTTCCGCATGTCGTCGGCGGCTTGAAGTACACGCAGGGCTGGGGCGCCATCACCGGCGTCATCGCTTACGACAGCAACTATGAAGAAGTCTCCGGCAAGGTTCGTTTGGACATCACCCCGATGCAGAACCTGTCGCTCTTCATCATGGGCGGCTACGGCACCGACGACAACCTGACGGATACGGGCTACGCGTTCCCGGCCGGCGGCCGCGGCTTCTACAAGCCGTGGGATGGCAACTGGGCAGTCTGGGGTGGTGGCACCTACACCATCAACGAGAAGACCTCGTTCAACGCTCAGGTTTCGTATGACGAAGGTGAAAACCTCGGCATCGCAGCCAACATCGCCTACGACGTCGTTCCCGGGTTCACGATCACTGCCGAAGTTGACTACGTCAATGCAGGCAAGATCGATGAGGTCGATACCCTTGGCACGAACCACAACTGGACCGGTATTACTGATGGCGACGACGCCATCGGCGGCATGCTCCGCTTCCAGCGCTCGTTCTAAGGGCTGGCTTTATACAGGTGAATACCAGCCCGGGCGCATAAACGCCCGGGCTGTTTTGTTTCGTGACTGGGTCAAGACAAGCAGAAGGAACAGGGGGAATCGGCAGCTGAACAGTCCGTAGGGTGAGTTCGTGGGATCCGCTGATGGTGGATGAATTCACAACTGCGTGATTAAATCTCTTGAAAGGACGCTTCCAAGCGGGTAGGTCTGACTCTATCCACTCGGGGGTGTGGCAATTTATGACCATCGAAGCGATACAAGAGGGCGACCCCTCCGAACATTTCTCAATGTTCTCTTCTCAAAATGCGAAGATAGAATACAGCTACAACAAGATCAGAGAAGTAAAGTCGCACCGGGTCGGAGAGCTTTTTTCAGCGTACCGAGACATACTCTGGGATAATGGGCGACATAAATACAATGTCAGCTCCTTCATCGGCGAAATAGACGAGATTCTCCTCGGAGAACGGTTCAGCGCCTTCGACCAGAGCACCCTTGACAACCTTATCGGCACCTTGCGCCAGCGCGGCAACAGCAACGCAACCATCAATCGAAAGATGGCTGCCCTCAGCAAACTGCTGCGCAAGGCTTACAAGATGGGGGATATCCACAGCCTGCCCGAGTTCCGCCGCCAGAAGGAGCGGGCGGGACGGATACGTTTCCTCGAAAGGGACGAAGAAGCAAGGCTGTTCGCCGCCATCAGGACCCGCAGCGAGGATGCCTACCGTCTTTCATGCTTTCTCGTGGACACCGGATGCCGTCTCGGCGAGGCGCTCGGACTGATCTGGAACGACATCCAGGAACACCGCGTCTCGTTCTGGATCACCAAATCCGGCCGCAGCCGCACCATCCCGATGACCGAGCGGGTCAAAGAGGTAATCAAACTGCCGCCCTCAGAGGGCCGCCGGCCCAAAGGTCCGTTCACCAAACTCAGCCAGGCGCAGTTTCGCGCCATCTGGAACGATGCCAAGGCCGAGGTCGGCCTCGGCGCCGACGACCAGGTGGTGCCGCACATCTTGCGTCACACCTGCGCCTCACGTCTGGTCCAGGGCGGCATCGACATCCGGCGCGTGCAGATGTGGCTCGGCCACCAGACGCTTTCGATGACCATGCGCTATGCGCATCTGGCCACCAACGATCTCGACGGCTGCGTCGTCGTGCTGGAAACGCCCCGCGGCGAAGGGCTGTCCGGTGATGGAAAAAACTCCGCCTTCGCATCGCCGCTGACCACGGCCTCAGTGCCAACGCCTGCCCAAAAGAGCAAAACGGCAGCGGCGAAGGCACCCAAGACGCCCCGGAAAAGCTCGAAAGCCAAATAGTTACCCAAGGCTTTCATATACTGACATGGCAACCCCAGGATCATATTTGATCTTGGGGTTTACTTATCCTGGGCCGTATTAGTACTCCATCCAGGAAGGCCGCGATAGCGCCCGGCAGGTTGCCTGTCTCCAGGAAGGGGGCATGGCCTTGGCCCTCGACGGTGGTCGCTTCCATGCCGGGATGACGCTTTTGCATCTCGTCGAGTGTGTCGGCCGACAAGAGTTTCGAGTTGGCGCCGCGAATGGCAAGCAAAGGTATCGCCGCCAGCGCCTCGAACTGTGGCCACAGATCCGGCAACGGCTTGCTGAGGTCGAGGCCCGCCACCGTCTCGACCAGTTGGGGGTCGAAATCCGGCAACAGGAGGCCTTCGTCCGTCTCGCGGTAGAGGGCCAACACCATCCGCTCCCAATCCGCCGCGGTCAGAGCGGGAAAATCCGCGCCGTGCGCGACGCGTTGCGCATCGATCGCCTCATGGCGGCTCTTCGGTTTCGGTGCCGGGTCGAGATAGGGTTGGATATGGGCCAGCCCCGCGGCCTCGATCACGGGTCCGATGTCGTTCAGCACTATGGCTTTCAGTATGGCTGGCCGCAGCGCGCCGAGCACGTGGATGATCAGTCCGCCACGCGATGTGCCGATGAAGGCCGCTTCCTCGACGTCCAGGGCAGCCAGCCCGGCGAGGACATCGCCGGCTTCGATGCCGACATTGTAGTGGCCGATATCAGGTTCGTAAGCGGACTGGCCGCGGCCACGGTAGTCGAAGGCGATGACCTTGCGCGGATTGTCGGTTCGCTGCGACAGATAAAGCGCCAGCTCATGGAAATCGCGCGCGTTGCGGGTCAGGCCGGGCAGGCAAACGACCTGCCAGTCTGCCGAATTGGTCTCGCCATAGACGCGGGCGTGAAGCTTGAGCCCGTCCGGCGCGGTGTAGAAAAAGTCGGAGAAGCCGTCGGTGCTCGACATATTAAAAGGACTCCCTGTCCGGATTGTCTCCGTCTGCTACAGGCGAGGGTGGGAGCGGTCAAATCGAGGGTTGTCGGCAAGCTGACACTCTTGGAAATGCCAGACATCTCCCCCACGAGGGGGGAGACTGGCGGTTCAGGCGCTACGCCCTTCCTTCGACGTTGGAGATCGGCGAAATCGGCAATGACAGCTGATCTCCCCACTCGTGGGGGAGATGGCCGGCAAGGGTGCGCGAAGGATCGCCAACGTCTGCCCGTGGCGACAGCTCTGCGGCCTCAGCCTCTTCCGTTCACCAAATCCCCAACGATATCGTACTTCCCCGAAATGCGCATCTTGTAGACCTCGTAATTCTCCATCACGCGCTGCACGTAACTTCTTGTTTCGGTGTAGGGAATTCGCTCGATCCAGTCGACGACGGCGTCGATGCCCTTGCCGCGCGGGTCGCCGTACTTGGCTACCCATTGGCTGGCGCGGTTAGGGCCGGCATTGTAGCCGGCGAAGGTCAGCACATAGGAGCCGCCGAAGAGGTCGAGCTGCTCGCCAAGGAAGGCAGCCCCCAGCGTCGCATTGTAACCGGCATCGCTGGTCAGCCGATCCTGGGAAAAGCTCAGTCCTGCCTTCTTCGCCAACTGCTTGGCGGTGCCCGGCATCAGCTGCAGCAGGCCGCGCGCGCCGGCGCTGGAGACGGCGCCGACATTGAATTCGCTTTCCTGGCGGGCGATCGCATAGGCCAGCGCCTTGCCCGAGCCGGATATGTCGGCGGTGTCGGGAATGACGCCCAGCGGATGCGACAGCGCGCCGACATCGATGCCGCGCGCGCCGGCGATCTTGCCGATCTTCAGCGCCATGAAATGATTGCCCTGCTTTTCCGCCAGCACCGCAAGCAGCGCCAGCTCGCCGGGGCTGGTCAACTGCCCGGCGAGGTCGCGGT
This sequence comes from Mesorhizobium sp. C277A, assembly GCF_040324395.1. Classification (NCBI taxonomy): domain Bacteria; kingdom Pseudomonadati; phylum Pseudomonadota; class Alphaproteobacteria; order Hyphomicrobiales; family Phyllobacteriaceae; genus Mesorhizobium; species Mesorhizobium sp. C277A. Next base: position 758,547 of record NZ_JAMYVW010000002.1, read on the forward strand.
AAAGCGTCTCGGCATAGCGGTCGTAGCCCGCCTCCTGCAGTCGCTTGATGGCGCTGACGGCTTCGCGGCCGTCAAAGCTTTGGCGGTCGGCAGTGCTTGGCTCGGGATAGACGATGTTCAGCGTGCGCAAGCCAACCCGTTCCGCCGCCAACTGCCCGTAGAAAGTGGTGCCATAGGCTGCCGCCTTGGTGAAATAATCCTTCGCATTGCCGGGACCGCCGACTTCCGCCGCGCGGCCAAGCCAGTAATAGGCGCGTGACAGCGACATCGGTCCCTGCGCGAGATCGGCGATGCGGGCAAAATGGGTCGAGGCCGTCGCAGGATCGTTGAGGCCGCGCAACGCATACCAGCCGGCGTGGAATTCGGCCTCGGCGGCGCTGGCGGGGCTTTCGGCGGCATGCGCGGCAACGATCTTGTAGGCGGTCTTCCAGTCGCCCTGGTCGACCAGTGCGCGCGACAGCACGCGGCGCTCGACCCACCAGGCATCGGGATCGACCAGCGCGTCGCGGCTCGTTGGCGCTTTCATCATCACCGCGGCGGCGTCCGCAAACTTCCGCTGCTTGCGCAGATATTCGGCTTGCGCGAAGAAATAGCCGGCCGATTGCTGCGCGGCAGGCACCGCTTTCAACAGCTTGGCCGCGTTCTTGTCGCCACGCGAGGCGGCGGCCCAGGCATCGGCCAGCGGTTGCCCGCCGGCAAGTGCTGCGACCCGCAGTGCCGAATTCTCCCGGTCGGCATAAAACATCCGTTCCATGCGGAAACGATGGTCGGCAGCCGGAATGATGGCGCCAAACTCCTTGCTGACGGCCGCCTCGTCCCTGGCTTCCAGCTTCTCGGTGCGCCAGAATGGCGACAGCACGGAAAGCGCAGCCTTGGTGTTGCCAAGAGCTACATAAGAACGGGCAAGGATGACCACGCCTTGAAAGGTCAGCGGCTGGCTGCCGTCAAAGGCTTTCACCACGGTCTGCGGCGAGGGGTTTTCGCGATAAAGCGCGCGCTCGCTGTTCTTGCGCAGAGCGATGGTGCCCGGCCAATTCGGCAACATCTTTGCGGTATCGGCAATCTCGCTGCTCGGCACACGGTCGCCGCCATAGAGCGCGATCGCCCAGGCCAGGATATGGCGGTCCAGCGAACTGGCCGGCAATGTTTCGCGCACCGCTCGTGCCGCGGCGATATCGCCGGTCGCCAACGCGTCGAGACTGCCTTTCAACACGGCGATATTGGCGGAGGGCGCATCGGTCTGCGCTCCATCTTGCATGTCAGGCATCGGGATCGATGAGGTCGTCTGCTCGTCGACGCTCTCGTTTGCCGCCGTTCCCACTATCAGCAGGGCAACGGCGCCAAGCAATATGAAGCGGAGTGGCCGACTGGCCGGCATGATCCTGATCTTTCCCTGTTGCGGCACTTTAGATGGCAAGCCCAGGTGCCCGAGAGCCTAGACTTAGGTCGTGAAGAGCTCGTAAACAAAGGGTTATCGAGGCCGTTCGAATTGCGCTTGCTGGCACCATCGGCATGCTTGCCGCGCAACAGTGTCGAGACTATGGTGCGCGGCTTCGCTTTCGGCTAGAAGGCGCCCGATGCATGTCGCCCAAAAGCGGGAACCGGTTTTGGGACGATGACACGCATAAACAAACAAGTTCCAAGGAGTTGGACGACATGCTGAGAGGCTCGCTTACTGCGCTCGTGACGCCGTTCGAAAAGAGCGGACGTTTCGACGAGAAAGCCTTTCGCGCCTTCGTCGAATGGCAACTTGGCGAGGGCACGACGGGCCTCGTCCCGGTCGGCACCACCGGAGAGTCGCCGACGCTGTCGCATGACGAGCATCGCCATGTCGTCAAGGTCTGCATCGATGTGGCCAAGGGCCGCGCTCCGGTCGTCGCCGGCGCCGGCTCCAACAACACCGCTGAAGCGGTCGGTCTGGTGCAGTACGCCGAGCAGGCGGGCGCCGACGCCGCTCTGGTCGTCACGCCTTATTACAACAAGCCAACACAGCGCGGCTTGTACGAGCATTTCGCTGCCGTCGCCAGGGCGACCAAGCTGCCGATCATCATTTACAACATCCCGCCGCGCTCGGTGATCGACATGATGCCGGAGACGATGGGCAGGCTGGCGCACGACTTCAAGAACATCGTCGGCGTCAAGGATGCCACCGGCAAGGTCGAGCGCGTGTCCGAACAGCGCGCCACCTGCGGCGAGGAGTTCATCCAGCTTTCAGGTGAGGATGCCTCTGCCCTCGGCTTCAACGCTCATGGCGGTGTCGGCTGCATCTCGGTGACGTCGAATGTCGCGCCGCGGCTGTGCGCCGAATTCCAGGAAGCCACACTGTCCGGTGACAGCGCCAAGGCGCTGGAATTGCAGGACCGTCTGCTGCCGCTGCACAAGGCCATCTTCCTTGAGCCCGGCCTGTGCGGCGTCAAATACGCGCTGTCGAAGATTGGCAAGGTCGAGAACGTGGTGCGCTCGCCGCTGGTGACGATCGAGCCATCGACCGCCGAGAAGATCGATGCGGCGATGAAGCACGCCGGCTTGATAAATTAAGGATGAGGCGCCACCTCTCCGCATCATGAACCAGGTCAGAAAAGCCGATCCCAACAACAAGACCGTTGCGGAAAACCGCAAGGCGCGGTTTTCCTATGAGGTGCTCGACACGGTCGAGGCCGGCCTTGTGCTGACCGGCACCGAGGTCAAGTCGCTGCGCCAGGGCCAGGCCAACATCCAGGACAGCTACGCCTCGGTGGAGGGCGGCGAGATCTGGCTGATCAATTCCTATCTGCCGGAATACCTGCAGGCCAACCGCTTCAACCATGAGCCCAGACGGCGCCGCAAGCTGCTGCTCAACAAGCGCGAGATGGCAAAACTTGCGCAGAGCATCGACCGCGAAGGCATGACGCTGGTGCCGCTGAAAATCTACTTCAACGACCAGGGCCGTGCCAAGCTGCTGCTCGCCGTCGGCCGCGGCAAGAAACTGCACGACAAGCGCGAGACAGAAAAGCAGCGCGACTGGTCGCGCGAAAAGGGCCGGCTCATGAAGGAACGCGGCTAGAATCTCAGGCAGCCCCAGAAAAGCCAGACATCGGCTTTCAAGTTTCGAACAGCTGCAACAGCAAAACACGATGGGGAAAGGTTTGAAGAACCGGATCATCCTCTGGGGTGCGGCCAGTCTGGTCTTTGCCGGCCTCGTCGCAGCAGGCGGCTTCTTCTATTTCCGGACCTTCTCGCCCGATCGTGACAGCTATCCGGTCAGGGGTATCGACGTTTCCCATCATCAGGGTGAAATCGACTGGCGCCGCGTTGCCGCCGACGATGTCGCCTTCGCTGTCATCAAGGCGACCGAGGGCGGCGACCATGTCGACGATGCCTTCGCCAAAAACCTGCGCGAGGCGCGCGCGGCCGGACTTGCCGTCGGCGCCTATCACTTCTTCACCTTCTGCCGGCCGGGCGCCGACCAGGCGAAAAATTTCATCGCGGTGGTGCCGCACGACCAGCCGCTGCTGCCGCCGGTCGTCGACATCGAATTCGGCGGCAACTGCCCGCAACGCCCGTCGCCGGAGCAGCTGAGCGCGGAACTCCAGGCCTTCCTCGGACCGGTTGAAGCTGCGTTCGGCAAGCCGGCGATCATCTACCTGACCGACGAGGCTGAGGACGCCTATGCCGGACAGATGGCTGTGCGGCAGCGCTGGCTGCGCTCGCTGGCGTTCAAGCCGAGCGAGGACGGCTGGATTTACTGGCAGTACCACAATATGGGCCGTGTCGACGGGATCGAGGGCGATGTCGATCTCAACGTCCTGCAGGGTGGGCAGCAAACGCTGGCCGAGCTATTTGCTGCGCCCGCATCGCTCTCTTCGCAAAAGCCTCCATCGCCTTGAACGAATCAGCTGGCCTTGAGTTTGGCATCCGCAGTCTTACGCAGGCTTGGGAACAGGCCTGGAAAGAGCCGAAAAAGCCATCCCCGCGGCCATGATCAGTACGGCGGCGAACTGGGCGCCGGTCGGCGTCTCGCCGAGCACCGTCATCGCGATCAGCACGGTTGCGATCGGCACGCATGGCATGAACAGCGATGGCGCCTGCGACCCCAGCTGCCGGACGATATAGGTGTACAGGAACATGGCGGCCGCACCTGCCAAAAACCCTTGAATGACGATCTGGCTGGCAATCTCGGCCACTGATGCCGCGCGGAGGCCGCTTGGGGCAAAGAAATAGAGCAACGGCAGCGGCACGCATGACAGCAGCACCACCGTTGCGGTCGCCGCAACCGGAACGACGCGCCAGCGCCGCACGAGAACGGCATAGGTGGCAAACATCGCGCCGGATCCGACGAACAGAAGATCGCCGAAGAGGACATCCTTCATGCCGCCGCCAGTGCGCACGGGTGCAATGAACAGGATCAGCCCGGCGATGATGGCTGCGACGCCGATGGTTCGCTGGCGCGAGGTTTTCTCCCTCGTGGCGATGCGCGACAGCACGAATGAGAAGAACACGATCGAGGCAGGGCAAAGTGCGGCACCATGCGCTGCCGGCGCATAGGTCAGTCCCCAATTGATGATGATAGGGTAGGGCAGTCCGGCCAGTGCCGCCAGCGTCAAGGCACGCCTCCAGCCCAATGCCTTGCCAGTCGCCCGGCCGTTTCTCCAGACGACCAGCAGCATGACCATGCCGGCGCCGGCAAAGCGCAACGTTGCCAAATCGGTCGCGGTCAGATGTTCCCGCAGGCTGAAGCGGGCGGCGACGAACTGCACGGCGTAGATGCCGATCATGGCCAGGGCAGCAAGGATTGCCGGCTTCGTGTTTCGGTCCTCTGTCACGCGCATTCTTGTCCCGCTCGATCCTGCCAGCGGAAGGGTACTTCCTCCAGACGGCTTTCGTTGAAAACGCAGCCTATTGTCGAAAATGGTGCGTCAAAATATGCTGTTTTCGCAATGTGGAAGTGAAAGTCACGCGATATGGGCGCTGCAAACGTGAATCATGAATCCGATCAGCTCGACGCCATCGATCGCAGCCTGCTTCGGTTGCTGCAGGAGGACGGGCGTCGCACGACGCTTGACCTAGCAGCCCGTGTCGGCCTGTCGCCGACCGGCACCAGCCAGCGCGTGAAGCGCCTTTTCCGTGAGGGTTTCATCACCGCGGTCCGGGCCGTGCTCAATCCGCAAAAGATCGGCCGCGGCACGCTCGTCTTCATCGAAGTCAGGCTCGACCAGGCGGCGCCGCATGTGTTCGACCGTTTCGCCGAAGCGGTAGCAAGGGCCCCCGAAGTGCTGGAGTGCCATATGGTCGTGGGCGGCTTCGACTATCTGGTGAAAGCGCGCATTTCGGAAATGGCCGCCTATCAGGATTTTTTGAAGCGCGTGATCCTGCCGCTGCCGGGTGTCAGGGAAACGCACACCTATGCGTCGATATCGGACGTGAAGCCGGACGCGCTGCTGCCGGTGTGAGGGCCGGACCAACGCAAGCGGTTGCCACGCCTCCGCTTCAAGCGGCCTGGGAAACCTCCGGCGCCAGCGTCACATTCGCATCGCCCCAGACCTTCAGCACGGTGATCACGGGCTCTAGGCTTCGGCCACGAGGCGTCGGGCTGTACTCGACCTTCGGCGGCATCTGCGCATAGACCTTGCGGGCGATGAGCCCAGTCTGGCTCGCTCGGCTATGCGCAGGCGGCAGCACTGCCGACGACGGCGATCACCGCCTTTGAGGCGCTGTTCGACCGCCTCAATGTGAAGAAGCTAGTCATCGGCGCCGCGAACACCATCCTGATCGTCGGCGGCGCCGGCGGCGTCGGGTCGATCGCGGTCCAGCTCGCGCGCCAGCTGACCGATCTGACGATGATCGCCACCGCATCGCGGCCCGAAACCCGCGACTGGGTCGCAAGAGCGTTTCGGTCCACTGGGAGCCGATGTTCACCCGCTCGCTGTATGAAACGCCCGATATGGCCGCGCAGGGCGAACATCTCAACGAACTGGCGCGCCTTGTCGACGCCGGCACCATCCGCACCACGCTGGGCGAGACGTTCGGCCCAATCAATGCCGCCAATCTGAAGCGCGCCCATGCGCTGATCGAGACCGGCAAGGCCAAGGGCAAGATCGTGCTCGAGGGATTTTGAGAGGCAGCGTCTAGTTCCGCAGGAACGACGCGATCTCGCTGAATACCTTGACGAACATCGCTTCGGTCAGCGCCCCAGTGTTGGTGTTGTAGCGCGAGCAGTGATAGCTGGAAAACAGCGTGACGCCGCCGGCCGGCAACTGACCGCCGTGCTTGAACGGATAGGCGGCGACGCGCTGGCCCAGCGCCCTGACGGTCGACTGGTGGGCGATGGAGCCCAGCGCCAGCAGGGCGCGCAGTTTGGGAAAGCGTGCAATCGTCGGCACCAGAAAGCTGCGGCAAGTGGCGATCTCGGCGCCGACCGGCTTGTTTTCAGGCGGCACGCAGCGCACCGCATTGGTGATCGCGGTGCCGATCAGTTCGAGCCCGTCATCCGGCCGCGCCTTGAACTCGCCGCGGGCAAGACCGTGAGCGATCATCGTTGAGTAGAGCAGGTCGCCGGCATAGTCGCCGGTGAACGGTCGCCCGGTGCGGTTGGCGCCGCGCAGGCCGGGCGCCAGCCCGACGATCAGCAGCTCGACGGCGTCCTCGCCATTAGGCGGCAGGAAAGTCGGCACCGGCGCATTGAACCACGACGGCTCGCGCTGCCGCCAGTCTGCGATGAAATCATGCAGGCGCGGGCAGAGCGGGCAGTCGCGGTCGGGTTCGGGAGCGGCGTCCAAGGCCGCCGCCGTCAATAGTCTTCCTCTTCGACTTCGGCCGGCTCGGGCCTGCGCACCGGCCGTTCGGAGGGATCGCGGCCGACCTCGTTCTTCAGCGAGGTCAAATCGATGAAATGGTCGGCCTGGCGGCGCAGATCGTCCGAGATCATCGGTGGTTGCGAGGCCATGGTGGAGACGATCGAGACCTTGCGGCCGCGCCGCTGTAGCGCTTCGACCAGTGTGCGGAAATCGCCGTCGCCGGAGAAGATGACATAGTGGTCGACGACATCGGCAAGTTCGAGCGCATCGACGGTCAGTTCGATGTCCATATTGCCCTTGATCTTGCGGCGGCCGGTCGAGTCGGTGAACTCCTTGGCCGGCTTGGTCACCACCTTGAAGCCATTATAGTCGAGCCAGTCGATCAGGGGACGGATCGAAGAGTATTCCTGATCCTCGACCAGAGCGGTGTAGTAATAGGCCCGCAGCAAATAGCCGCGCTTCTGGAAGCTGGACAGCAGTTTGCGGTAGTCTATGTCGAAGCCGAGTGCGCGCGAGGTGGCGTAGAGATTGGCGCCGTCTATGAAAAGAGCGATTTTTTCACGGGGGTCGAACATGGCAATATTCCTTTTTCGAAATAGGTGGCGGACTAATCGAAATGGGTCGTTTATAACGCTCGGCTCGTAAATAAACCGGCTGACCTTTCGTCAACCGAGATAGCGCCAGTTTTACGGCAATCCAAGGGTGCCGGGGCGCACTGCAAGCAATTGTGATCGGAGCCGTGTCGTCGCCCGGTAGGCGGGCTTCGCCGGCAAGGCATTCAGCGGCGCCAGAAGCTGGCATTCGCCAGCCCATGGGCCACAGAGCCATAATGCTTGTATTTTGGCGGCGTTCGGGTTATGGACCGCGCCTGTTTTCCATCAAATCCAGGCATGAAAGGGGCAATCAATGGCCCGCGTAACCGTTGAAGACTGCATCGACAAGGTCGACAACCGCTTCGAGCTCGTGCTGCTTGCCGGCCATCGCGCCCGCCAGATCAGCCAGGGCGCGCCGATCACCGTGCCGCGCGACAACGACAAGAACCCGGTCGTGGCGCTGCGCGAGATCGCCGACGAGACGCTGTCGCCCGACGACCTCAAGGAAGATCTGATCCACTCGCTGCAGAAGCATGTCGAGGTTGACGAGCCCGAGGCCGACGGCGAGGCGATCGCCGACCAGACCGGCAACGCAGTTGCAGCTACCGACGCCGACGACGCGGAAGAAAACGTCACCTTCGATCGCATGACCGAGGAAGACCTTTTGGCCGGCATCGAGGGCCTGGTTCCCCCGGAAAAGAGCGACGACTACTAATCGCTGCCCTGGACCTGCCGGGAATATGGTTCCGGCACTTCCGTCCCGTGAGTTTCGTGGCTATCTATGAGATGCGCCGTACATCAGTGCGGCGCATCAATCATTTCAGCACCGTGAGAACCCGCCCATGATGCGTCAGTATGAGCTTGTCGAGCGCGTTGCGCGCTACAAGCCTGACGTCAACGAGGCGCTGCTCAACAAGGCCTATGTCTACGCCATGCAGAAGCATGGCCACCAGAAGCGAGCTTCCGGCGATCCCTATTTCTCGCATCCGCTCGAAGTCGCCGCCATCCTCACCGAAATGCACATGGACGAGGCGACGATCGCCGTCGCCTTGCTGCATGACACGATCGAGGACACCACCGCGACGCGGGCCGAGATCGACGATCTGTTCGGCCCCGAAATGGGCAAGCTGGTCGAAGGCCTGACCAAGCTGAAGAAGCTCGATCTCGTCTCCAAGAAGGCCGAGCAGGCGGAAAACCTGCGCAAGCTGTTGCTGGCCATCTCGGAGGATGTCCGCGTTCTGCTGGTCAAGCTCGCCGACCGTTTGCACAACATGCGCACCCTCGACCATATGCCCGAGGCCAAGCGCCTGCGCATCGCCGAGGAGACGATGGATATCTACGCGCCGCTGGCCGGGCGCATGGGCATGCAAGGCATGCGCGAGGAACTGGAAGAGATCGCCTTCCGCTTCATCAATCCGGAAGCCTATCGCGCCGTCACAGCCAGGCTTGCCGAGATATTCGAGCGCAACAAGGGTGTGCTGACCGACATCGAAAAGGCGCTGTCGGCGCTGTTCGAAAAGCATGCCATCAACGCCGGCGTGAAGAGCCGGCAGAAGAAGCCTTGGTCGGTGTTCCGCAAAATGGAGGCCAAGGCGCTGTCCTTCGAGCAGCTCTCGGACATCTTCGGCTTCCGCGTCGTCGTCGACAGCGTCGAAGACTGTTACCGTGCGCTCGGCGCCATCCACACCACATGGTCGATGGTGCCTGGCCGCTTCAAGGACTACATCTCGACGCCCAAGCAGAACGACTACCGTTCGATCCACACCACCATTGTCGGCCCCTCGCGTCAGCGCGTCGAACTGCAGATCCGCACCCGCGAGATGAACAAGATCGCCGAATATGGCGTCGCCGCCCATTCGATCTACAAGGACACCGGCGGCAAGACGAACGGCGCCGCCCATGCGATCTCGAAGGAGACCAACGCCTATGCCTGGCTGCGGCGCACCATCGAGCAACTGGCAGAAGGCGACAACCCGGAAGACTTCCTCGAAAATACCAAGCTGGAGCTGTTCCAGGACCAGGTGTTCTGCTTCACGCCGAAAGGCATGCTGATCGCTCTGCCGCGCGGCGCCACCCCCATCGACTTCGCCTATGCCGTGCACACCGACGTCGGCGACACCTGCGTCGGCGCCAAGGTCAACGGCCGCATCATGCCGCTAATGACGGAACTTAAGAATGGCGACGAGGTCGAGATCATCCGCTCCAAGGCGCAAGTGCCGCCGGCGGCGTGGGAGTCGGTGGTGGTCACCGGCAAGGCGCGTTCAGCCATCCGCCGCGCCACCAAGAACGCCATTCGCAAGCAATATTCAGGTCTTGGTGCCCGCATTCTCGAGCGCGCCTTCGAGCGCGCCGGCAAGACTTTCACCAAGGAAAGCCTGAAGCCGGTGCTGCACCGGCTGGCGCGCAAGGACATCGAGGATGTGCTAGCCTCGGTCGGGCGCGGCGAACTCGCCTCGACCGACGTCATGAAGGCCGTCTTCCCAGACTACAAGGACGAGCGCGTCACCGTCAGCGCCCCCAAGCAGCGCGAGGAGGGCTGGTCGAAGATCCGCAACGCCGCCGGCATGCTGTTCCAGATGCCCGGCACCCGAGCCGCGCGCAAGGACAAGGACCAGCCGCGCGATGGCGCGGTACCGATCCGCGGCGTGCGCGGCGACCTGCCGGTGCGTTTCGCGCCGGAAGGGGCCGTGCCCGGCGACCGCATCGTCGGCATCGTCCAGCCGGGCACCGGCATCACCATCTATCCCATCCAGTCGCCGGCGCTGCAGGCCTTCGACGACCAGCCGGAGCGCTGGATCGACGTGCGCTGGGACATTGACGAGCAGACCAAGGAGCGCTTTCCGGCGCGCGTCTCGGTCACCGCCATCAACGCGCCGGGCTCGCTCGCCGATATCGCCCAGGTCGTTGCCTCCAACGACGCCAACATTCATACGCTGTCTATGGTGCGCACCGCGCCCGACTTCACCGAAATGCTGATCGATCTCGAAGTCTGGGATCTGAAGCACCTCAACCGGCTGCTGTCGCAGCTCAAGGATAATTCGAGCGTCAGCGATGCGCGGCGTGTGAATGGGTGAATAGTGAATAGTGAATAGTGAATGGTGTAGTGAATAGTGAATAGTGAAAGAAGGCGCTCTCACCACCATTCACCATTCACCATTAACCATTCACCATGGACATGGGGCGAGTTATGAATACCGACGAAGTTCTGGGCATTTTCCGCGAGGCGGGCGCTGTTCTGGAGGGGCATTTCATCCTGACGTCCGGCCTGCGCAGCCCGGTCTTCTTGCAGAAGGCGCGCGTCTTCATGCATGCCGACAAGACCGAGCGGCTTTGCAAGGCGCTGGCCGAGAAGATTCAAAAGGCGGTGCCGGGCAAGATCGACTACGTCGTCGGCCCGGCGATCGGCGGCCTGATCCCGGCCTATGAGACGTCGCGCCATCTCGGTGTGCCAGCAATCTGGGTGGAGCGCGAAGGCGGCGAGTTCAGGCTGCGCCGTTTCGAGATCGCGCCGGGATCGCGCGTCGTCATCGTCGAGGACATCGTCACCACCGGCCTGTCGATTCGCGAAACCATCGACTGCCTGCGCGCGATTGGCGCCGAGGTCGTGGCGGCGGCCTGCATCATCGACCGCTCGGCCGGCAAGACCAATGTCGGCGTGCCGCTGATCGCGCTTGCCGAATATGAGGTGCCGGCCTATCCCGCCGACCGCCTGCCGCCCGAACTTGCCGCCATCCCGGCGATCAAGCCGGGTAGCCGCAACATTTAGGGGACATCACGATGATCGCCGGCATCGATCATTTCGTGCTGACGGTCCGCTCGGTGGAGGACAGCTGCGCCTTCTACCAGCGGGTGCTTGGCCTGAAGCGTCACGACGAGCCGAACCGGCCGACGGCGTTGCTGTTCGGATCGCAGAAGATCAACCTGCATCAGGCAACGCACACTTTTGAACCGAAAGCCAAGACGCCGATGCCTGGGTCCGGCGATTTCTGCCTGATCGCCGCAAGGCCGCTTGCCGAGATTTGCGCCAGTCTCGAAGCCAATGGCGTTGCCATCGAAGTCGGTCCGGTCGAGCGCACCGGCGCCCGCGGCACGATGATGTCGGTCTATTTCCGCGATCCGGACAGCAATTTGGTCGAAGTCAGCGAATATCGGGAATAGTCTATCCGCCTCGGCGTCGTCTTCGCGCGGACCTTGCCGTCGTCGGGGAGCTTTCATCGATATTGTCCTCAGTTTCGCCCCAATGGCGCTCTTGTTACCCGCCTGCGGCAGACCATCGCGGCGGCGTTTCATTGTTCCGCCGCAAGGCAGTCGCTATATCAAAGTCGTTGTTGCCTTTCTGCGCCCTCGAAGCGCAAGATGGAGCGACCGCGCCCGGCCAGGGATGGTTGCAATTTGGGCGTGATGAACCGGGAACTGGAACAGAGTGCTTTTTCGACGCCGAAAGCCTGATGGCATTCTGGAGCGGGTGCGTACCTATCTGTGGCCGCGCCGCTCGTTTTCGCGCTCGTTGCAATATTTCTCCAAGCGCATCCTGCGGCTGAAGGCGACACCGCATGCGGTGGCGGCCGGCGTCGCGGCCGGCGTTTTCGCCTCCTTCTTTCCGCTCGGCTTCCATTTCGCCGTCGCCGCCGTGCTCTGCTGGGTGGTCGCCGGCAATCTGGTGGCCGCCGCCCTCGGCGCGGTATTCTTCGGCAATCCGCTGACTTTCCCGCTGCTGTGGGGAGCGTCTTGGGAAGTCGGCAAGCTGATCCTGCATGAGCGCCTGCCCAAGAACGGACCGCCTGCGCATCTTGGTGAGATGATGCACACGCTGTCGTTTGCAAAACTGTGGCATCCGGTGCTGGAGCCGATGCTGATCGGCGCTGTGCCGCTCGGCCTGATCTTCGGGCTGATCTTCTACGGCATCACCCGCTGGGGGATGACAGCCTTTCGCGAGCAGCGCAGGAAGCGCATGGCAGAGCGGGCGCATAAGGCCGGGCACCGCGGACGGGAAGTTCCGGCGGAATGATCATCGGCATCGGCAGCGACCTGATCGACATCAGACGCATCGAAAAGTCGCTGGAACGGCATGGTCAGCGCTTCATCCAGCGCATCTACACCGAGGTCGAACAGGTCCGCTCGGAAGGCCGCAAAGGCCGCGCAGCCTCCTATGCCAAGCGCTTCGCCGCCAAGGAGGCCTGCGCCAAGGCGCTTGGCACCGGCCTCGCGCAGGGCGTGTTCTGGCGCGACATGGGGGTCGCCAACCTGCCCAGCGGCGCGCCGACGATGGCGCTGACCGGGGGAGCGGCGGCACGGCTGGCCAAAATCCTGCCACAGGGGCACAGAGCGGCGATCCACCTCACAATCACCGATGATTTCCCGCTTGCTCAAGCCTTTGTGATCATCGAGGCGTTGCCCGCCGAACAAGCGCCACATTGATTGCATCAGACGACCGCTATCTAACGCCGACTTGACGTTGCCCAGCGCGCGCCGAGACTCTATACCATCCAACGCACAATCGAGGACGACATGAGCGTGGCTGAAAAATCCGAGAAGAAATCCGGCGGGCTTGGCGAAATCGTCAGCGTCATCATCCAGGCTTTGCTGCTGGCCATGGTCATCCGCACGTTGCTGTTCCAGCCCTTCTCGATCCCGTCCGGCTCTATGCGGCCGACCTTGCTCGAAGGCGACTATCTGTTCGTCACCAAATGGTCCTACGGCTTCTCGCGCTATTCGCTGCCATTCGGCCCCGACATCTTTTCCGGCCGCATCTGGGGTTCCGATCCGAAGCGCGGCGACGTGGTGGTCTTCAAGTTCCCGCCGGATCCGTCGCTCGACTACATCAAGCGCGTCGTCGGCCTGCCGGGGGACAAGATCCAGATGAAGGACGGCCAATTGTTCATCAACGGCCAGGGCGTGCCTCGTGTGAAAACCGGCCAGATCCAAAATCCTGATATCACGGAAGTGCCTGAGCCGGTCGACGTCTATCGCGAGACCCTGCCCAACGGCGTCAGCTACGACACGCTCGACCTGACACCGAATTCGATCACCGACAACACCCGCGAGTTCGTCGTGCCCCCCGGCAACTATTTCATGATGGGCGACAACCGCGACAATTCCTCCGACAGCCGCCTCAGCGTCGGCTACGTGCCGGCGGAGAACCTTGTCGGCCGCGCTAACATCGTCTTCTTCTCGATCGCCGGGAAGGCGAGCCCGCTCGAGATCTGGAAATGGCCGTCGCTGGTGCGCCTGTCGCGCCTGTTCCATTTCGTGAATTGATGGCTTTGAAGCGCCCGACGGGTGAAACTCTGGCCGATTTGGTGACAGCCAAAACCGGCCATTCCTTCCGGGACGTCCGTTTGCTCGAGACCGCGCTGACGCATTCCAGCGCGGTCAAGGCAAGCAGCAACAACCAGCGCCTCGAATTCCTTGGCGACCGCGTGCTCGGCCTGATCGTTGCCGACCTGCTTTTTGAAAAGTTTCCTGAGGCGCCGGAAGGTGAAATCGCCCCGCGCTTCAATGCCCTGGTCGATGCGCGGACATGCTCCGAGATCGGCATTGAAATGCAGCTCGAAGATCTGGTTCGGGCCGACGCTGCCTTGAAGGCGCGCTCGCGTGGCTCGGGCGGAAACTATCTGGCGGATGCAGTCGAAGCGCTGATCGCGGCGGTCTATATCGATGGCGGCCTCGATGCGGCAAGGCAATTCGTCCTGCGTTACTGGGAGCCGCGCTCGCAAAAGGTGGTGGCCAAGCCGCCCAATCCGAAATCCGACCTGCAGGAATGGATCGCCAAGACCAGCGATGTCAGGCCCGAATACGCGATCGAGAAACGAGAAGGACCTGAACATCAACCGGTTTTCACGGTGTCCGTGAAGGTCGGCGGTTTTGCGCCGGCGAGCGGCACGGGCGGCTCTCGCCGCGCAGCCGAAGAAGCGGCGGCATCGGCGTTTCTTACGCGCGAAGGCATCTGGGCCAACCAAGGGAGTGCGGCATGACCGGCAGCGAAGATCTCCCTCCGGCAGCGGAGGCCACGCATTCCGGCTTCGTTGCCCTGATTGGGGCGCCCAATGCCGGCAAGTCGACGCTGGTCAACCAACTGGTCGGCGCCAAGGTGTCGATCGTCACCCACAAGGTGCAGACCACCCGCGCCATCGTGCGCGGCATCGCCACGCATGACAACGCGCAGATCGTCTTTGTCGATACGCCCGGCATCTTCAAGCCGAAGCGCCGGCTCGACACCGCGATGGTGACCACCGCCTGGGGTGGCGCCAAGGACGCCGATATCGTGCTGCTGCTGATCGATGCCGAGCGCGGCATCAGGGGTGACGCCGACGCCATCCTCGAGCGGCTGAAGGACGTCCGCCAGCCGATGGTGCTGATCCTCAACAAGGTCGACCGGGTCAAGCACGAGGCGCTGCTGGCCCTGGCTGCGGCAGCAAACGAAAAGGTGCCGTTCAAGCGCACCTTCATGGTCTCGGCGCTGACCGGCTCCGGCTGCAAGGATTTGCTCGACTATCTCGCGCAAGCGCTGCCGGTCGGCCCCTGGTACTATCCGGAAGACCAGATCTCGGACCTGCCGATGCGCCAACTGGCCGCCGAGATCACCCGCGAGAAGCTGTATCTGCGGCTGCATCAGGAGTTGCCCTATTCCTCGCATATCGAGACCGAGAAATGGGAAGAGAAACCGGACGGCTCGGTGCGCATCGACCAGACCATCTATGTCGAGCGCGACAGCCAGAAGAAGATCGTGCTCGGCCACAAGGGCGAGACCATCCGCGCCATCGGCCAGTCGGCGCGCATGGAAATAGCCGGCATTCTCGAGCAGAAAGTGCACCTGTTCTTGTTCGTCAAAGTGCGTGAAAACTGGGGCGACGACCCCGAACGCTACCGTGAGATGGGGCTTGAGTTTCCCCATTGAGCTTCATCGTCTAGAAATGCCGCTCCGGCAGTTTGAGACGATGACATGCCTGATCCAAAACCGACCATCGATACCGATCTCGTGCGCCGGCTGGTCAACGCGCAGTTTCCGCAATGGCGGCATCTGCCGGTGAGCCCGGTGACGTTTGGCGGTTGGGACAACCGAACCTTCCACCTCGGCAATGATATGACTCTGCGGCTGCCGAGTGCCGCACCATATGCCTTGCAGGTCGAAAAAGAGCACCGCTGGCTGCCCAGGCTGGCGCCGCTTCTGCCGCTGCCGATCCCGGTTCCACTGGCGATGGGCGAGCCTGGGGAGGACTACCCCTGGCAATGGTCCGTCTACCGCTGGATCGACGGCGAAACAGCCAAGACCGCCGAAATCGCCGATCGCCCACAGTTCGCGGTCGATCTGGCCAAGTTCCTCATTGCGCTCCGGCGGATCGATCCGGCGGGCGGGCCGCCCGCGGGCCAGCACAATTTCTTCCGCGGCGGATCGCCGAGCGTGTATGACAACCAGACAAGGGAAGCACTCCAGGCGCTGGAGGGGCAGATCGACACCCAGGCGGCCACCGCTGTCTGGGATGCGGCCCTTGCCGCCACCTGGCAAGGGTCGCCCGTCTGGTTTCACGGCGACGTCGCCTGGGGCAACCTTCTGGTCCAAAACGGCCGTTTGAGCGCCGTCATCGACTTCGGCACCTCCGGGATCGGCGATCCCTCTTGCGACCTGGCGATCGCCTGGACGTTCTTCCAGGGCGAGAGCCGGGAGGCGTTCCGTGCCGCCATCGACGTCGATGAAGCGACCTGGGCGCGCGGCCGCGGCTGGACGCTGTGGAAGGCGCTGATCACCGTTGCCGGACACGACGCCAACCAGGCCGAAGCCGAGCGATCGCGCCGCGTCATCGACGACGTCCTGGCCGATCACCGGGAATTCGCGTGATCGGAGCCTTTCGACGATGTGCGGAGATCCAATGTCAGCACAGATCGCACGCGGTGCGCCAAAATCTTGATTTCGCCATGCAACCGGTGACAAGCTCCTGCCATGGAATGGCGCGACGAGGGAATCATACTCGGCACCCGCAAGCATGGCGAAACCAGCGCCATTCTCGAGGTAATGACGCGTGCGCATGGCCGCCATCTCGGCCTGGTGCGCGGCGGGCGCTCGCGCAAGCAGCAGCCGGTGCTGCAGCCCGGCAACCGCGTCGACCTTTTGTGGCGGGCACGCCTCGACGAGCATCTCGGCACCTTCCAGGCCGAGGCGATCGAGATGAATGCCGCCCGGTTGATGGACAGCGCAGTCGCCGTCTACGGCCTGCAGACCATGGCCGCGCATCTCAGGCTCCTGCCGGAGCGCGACGCCCATGGCGGCCTGTATGAGACGCTTGCCGTGATGATCGCCCATCTGGACGATTCGGATGCCGCCGGGGAACTGGTGGCGCGCTTCGAACTGCTCATCCTCGACGAACTCGGCTTCGGCCTCGATCTCAGCCAGTGCGCGGCGACCGGCGCCAGGCAGGATCTGGCCTATGTCTCGCCGAAATCCGGCCGTGCGGTGTCGCGAGCCGCCGGAGCGCCGTGGCGCGACAAGATGCTGGCGCTGCCGGCCTTCCTGCGGCGCGGCTCCGGCTTGCGGGCGGACCACGCGGCACTCGAGGACGCCTTCCATCTGACCGGTTTCTTTTTCACCCGCCATGTCTACGAGCCGCGCGGCATCGAACAGCCCGATGCCCGTGCCGGCTTCCTCGCCGCCTTGCGCAAGCATCATTCGGGCGGCAAGGCCGACCTTACGGCAGACGCTGCGCCAGAAGGGGGAGGGAGACTCGGTGGGTGCTGACCTCCGCAAAACGTCCAGGTTCACACCAAAAGCTGCATGCGGCAGCATTCCCTCCCCCTTGTGGGGAGGGTAGGGTGGGGGTACTCGTAGGGCAAGAGCCTCAGCCGGCTTTGCGATGCTCCATGAAATCGTCGAGGATGGCGCGCTGACCGCCGAGGATCTTGAGGCTGGCCTCGGCGAAGGAAAACCAGCCGGCCCTGTCGATTTCGGGAAATTCCCTCGTCACGCCTGACCTGGGCGGCCATTCGATCGTGAACATGTTGCTTTTAACGGCATCGGGATCGAAATCGGCTTCGACACTCCAGGCGATGACGATCTTGCCGCCGGCTTGCCGATAGCTGCCGACAGGTTCGAAATCGCCATCGATGCTGACTCCGAGTTCTTCCCCAGCCTCGCGCCGGGCGGCGGCCAACTCATCTTCATTGTCCTCGACGAGGCCCTTGGGGATCGACCAAGCGCCTTCATCCTTCCTTGCCCAGAACGGGCCGCCGGGATGGACGAGCAGAAATTCGAGAATGCCGGCCCTTGTCCGGTGGATCAGCAGCCCTGCACTTCGTTTCGGCATTCGATTTCCTCACAGTTCATCCGAGGATAGCATGGCTCCTGGGCAAGTGGCGGCGGCATGCCATTCCTGGCTATCTCAGATGATGGATGAGGATAAAGACCGTAGGCCGCTGGAATTTGCCGGCGAAACATGCTCGATAACTTCTTTTCGGCCACCATTGCGGTGGCGTGACTTGAATAGCCATCTGAGGTGGCCGTGTGGCCGCCGCAATTGTCAGTGAAAACTGGCCTGGTTTGGGGGAACCGCCATGTTTGAAAGCCTGATTGGCGCCGTCGTCGTTATCGTGCTTTTTGTCCTCGTCTTGCGCCAGCAGGGCCGCGTCAGTCTGATCGAGCGCGAGCTCGGTGCGCTGCGCAGCCTGGTTCTGTCCGGCGTGCATGCGACACCGCCCGTTGCCAAACCGGTCGAGCAGGTTGCAAGCGTACCGGCGGATGCCGCTCAGGCCACCGCACCAGTTGCCGGCATAGCTTCGCCAACAACAGCCGACGCGGCACATGCCCAGGCGCCGGCCGCCGAGGCCGATGCGGCCACCAGCGAGGCCGTGCCAGAACTGTCGGCTGCGGCCAAGGCCGCATTCACCGGATCCGCGCCTGCCGCCACGGCGAAGGCAGCCCGCCAGTCCGAGGTCGAAACCGCGCTCGGCACACGATGGGCGGTCTGGGTCGGCGGCGTCGCGCTGGCCCTGGGCGGCCTGTTCCTGATCCGCTACACCATCGAGGCCGGCATTTTCGGCCCTGAAGTGCGGCTGTCCCTGGCGGCACTGCTCGGCGTGGTGCTGATCGGCGGCGGCGAGTTCATCCGCCGCACCGGCTTCAAGGTGCCGGTGCAAGGGGCTGCAGGCGCCTATATTCCGGCGATCCTGACGGCTGCCGGCGCCTTCATCCTGTTCGGTACGGTCTATGCCGCGCATGCCATTTACGGTTTCGTCGGGCCGGCCTTCGCCTTCACCGTGCTCGGCGCCATCGGCGTGGCGACCATTGTCGCCGCCCTCGTCCACGGCCAGGCCCTGGCCGGCATCGGTCTCGTCGGCTCGATGGCGACCCCGGCGCTTGTGTCCTCGCAGGCGCCCAACCCCTGGGCGCTGTTCGTTTATCTGGCGATCGTGCTTGCCGCCACAGCCGTGATCGCCCGCATACGCGACTGGAAATTTCTGATCGCGGCCGCCTTCTTCGGCACCGGCGCCTGGACCATCGTCTACATGATGAGCACGCTCGTCGCCGACCTTGCCGTCATCCTGTTCATCGACGCGGTGACGCTGGCGGTGCTTGCCTTTGTGTGGCTGGGCACACGTGACAGCGAAGCGGAGACGGCGAAGACCGGCTTCGACTGGCCCTCGATCGTGCCTGGCGTTTTCGTTGCGTTTTCAGCGCTAGGCCTGTCCGTCGACACGACGCTGGTCGCCGCCGGTGGCGCCTTGCCGGGCGCCTTCGTCCTCGTCGCCCTTGTCGCCACCGCACTCTACCGGCCGCGCGCGCTGCCGCTGCTGCATGCCGCCGGCGTGGTGAGCGTGATGATCCATCTCGGCATCATTCCGCCCACCACCATCGGCTCCGACATAACCCAGGGGAATATCGGCTTTGACGGCATGCCGGTGGCGGCCGGAAATCCGTTGACGCTGCGCATCGGCATTGCCCTCGGCCTGGTTTTCATCGGCGCCGGCTTCTGGGCCGCACGCCGCTTCGCCGCCTCAGCACGGGTCCGCGCGGCATGCTGGGCGGCATGGGGCGTCGCTTCGCCGCTGCTTATTCTGCTGACGCTGTGGCTCGCCTACGGCAATCTCGACCGCGACCTTGTCTACGCAGCGATAGCTGCCCTTCTGGTCGTCGTCTTCGCCGCCGGCGGCGAATGGATTGCGCGCGCCGAACAGCCGCCGCTCAAGGGCGACGTCGCCGTCTCCTTCGCGCTTTGCGGCTCGGCTCTGGCCGGGCTCCTGATGCTGCACATGGCCTTCGGTTCCGGCTGGACCACGTTGCTTGCCGGCGTTGCCGCCATCGTGCCGGCGCTGGCGACGCGTTGGCGTTCTTATCCGGTGCTGGGCTGGATTTCGGTCGGCGCGGTCGTCGCCGTGCTCGGCCGCGTCGCCTTCGATCCGACCATCGTCGGCGCCGAGTTCCTGACGACGACGCGGGTGTTCAACTGGCTGCTGCCGGGATACGGCGTACCGGCGCTAGCCTTCGGCTTTGCCGCCTGGCAACTCGCGCGTACCACCCCCGCACTACCAACAGCTGGTAATGGCCGGCCGCGCCTAGCGATGGAGGCGGGTGCAGCCCTGTTTGCGCTGCTCACCGTCGCCATGCTGGTGCGCCACGCCATGCATGGCGGCGTCATCGACACCGGTCCGGTGACGCTCGCCGAACAGGCGATCTATACGCTGATCGCCATCGGCGCCGGCGCGATACTGGTGGCCATCGACATGCGCTCGCCAAGCTCTGTGCTGCGCTACGGCTCGATGGCTGCCGGCGTGCTCTCGGTCGCCTTCATCGTCCTCCAGCATTTCCTGGTGCTCAATCCGCTGTTCACCGACGAATCGACCGGCCAGATCCCGGTGTTCAACCTCTTGTTCCTGGCTTATCTCCTGCCGGCCATCGCTGTCGGCGGGCTGGCGCTCTATGCCAGGGACAAGCGGCCGCCATGGTATGCGCAGATGCTGGCGGTGGTGGCGGCATTGCTTGTCTTCGCCTACGCCACACTGTCGGTCAGGCGCGTGTTCAAGGGCGAGTTCATCGGCCTGTGGAGCGGCCTCGGCCAGCTCGAGACCTACACCTATTCGGCGCTCTGGCTGGTCATTGGCGTCGTGCTGCTCACCGCCGGCGTCTGGCTGAAGTCGCAGGTGCTGCGCATCGCCTCGGCGGCGCTGATCGCGATTGCCGTGGTAAAAGTCTTCCTGTTCGACATGTCGGAACTGGAAGGCGTGCTCAGGGCGCTGTCCTTCATCGGTCTTGGCGCCGTGCTGATCGGCATCGGCCTGTTCTACCAGCGGCTGCTGACGCGGGCGGCGAGGGAGGCCAACGCTGCAACTTGAAGTGATATACGAGATGGAATATATCAATATCCAACGGAGGATATTCGATGCCGCTCTATATCCGCGACGACGAAGTGGATGCGCTGGCCAGCAGATTGCAACGCGAGACGAACGCTCCGAGCAAAACGGAGGCGGTGCGGGTCGCGCTCGTGCACGAACTTGAGCGCAATCGGGCGAAGGTGCCGCTGCGCGATCGGATCGCCAGTCTTCAGGACAGGGCCAGGAAGCTTGGCCTGCCCAATCCCGATTTCGATATGAAGAAGTTCACCGACGAGATGTGGGAAGACTGATGTTTGTCGACGCGTCGGTGATCGTCGCCATTCTCAACCAGGAACCTGGGTGGGAGGAATTGCTGAAGCAGCTATCCGGTTTTTCCGGGCAGGTCTGGGTTTCTCCGTTGGTTCACTTCGAAGCAACACAGGCATTGGCAAGGGCCGGCGCCGGCCCGCGCAGACCCAGCGCTGAAGCCCTTCTCCATGCCCGCGATCTGATCGATGAGTTCATTGTGGAGATCATGGGAGAGAGTCTGGCCATTGACGACAACATCGGCTCTCGGGCCATTGACGCGAGTGCCCGTTACGGCAAAGCCGTTGGCCACAAGGCGGATCTGAATCTCGGGGACTGTTTTGCTTACGCCTGCGCGAAAAGCCGCGATCTTCCACTGCTATACAAAGGCCATGATTTCGCACAGACCGATTTAGGATAATTCGGCCCTTTTGTTGATTGCGGGGAATAATTTAGCCGATCAACTCGTTATCTCACTGCTTGGGTGACCGGGGCGGCAGACCGCTTCGCGCTGGCCGCTTGCGCCGCGCCGGGAAGGCGCGTTCAATCGGGTTAAACAAGGGCGACCTCAGAACCAGCGGTCATGGACGAAAAGAAGGCAGCAATCCTTGGCGAAATACCGCGCCTGCGCCGCTACGCACGCTCGCTTCTGCGCGACCGCGAATCCGCTGACGATCTCGTCCAGGATTGCCTCGAACGAGCGCTCTTGCGGCTTGAAAGCTGGCA
Organism: Mesorhizobium sp. C277A; assembly: GCF_040324395.1. Classification (NCBI taxonomy): domain Bacteria; kingdom Pseudomonadati; phylum Pseudomonadota; class Alphaproteobacteria; order Hyphomicrobiales; family Phyllobacteriaceae; genus Mesorhizobium; species Mesorhizobium sp. C277A. Next base: position 780,241 of record NZ_JAMYVW010000002.1, read on the forward strand.
GACGGGAGAAAGCCCCCGGAGGTGGCTGTTTACGATCATGCATCATTTGTTCATCGATCAGATGCGCAAGGTGAACCGGCGCGGTGAGGCGGCGATCCTGCCGCTTGACGCAAACGAGGCGCAGGCAGTCCCCGCCGAGCAGGCCGAGAACGCCGCCTCGCGCGAGATCATCGACGCATTGCAGGCGATCAGCCCCGACCGCCGCGCCGCTCTAGTCATGGTCGCCATCGAAGGATTCTCCTATGCCGAAGCCGCCAACATTCTCGGCGTGCCCGCCGGCACGCTGATGTCGCGCATAGCGCGCGGACGCGAGGAGCTGCGCAGCCTGCTCGATGACACGGCGCGCCGCCGCTCGATAAGGATCGTCGAGAAATGACCCGCCGCGATTTTTCCGAACGCGATATCCACATGGCTCTCGACGGCGAGCTGCCGGGCGACGAGCGCGCCGCCTACGACGCCTGGATCGACGCCAATCCCGAAATGAAGGCGAAAAGCGCCCGCTACACCGCCGACCGCGCCGCGTTGCGCGCCGCCTTTGCCGGTGTGCTCGACGAGCCCGTGCCGGTGCTGTTCAAGCAGATCGTTAGCGGTGAAGGCGCGACCAAGGCGGCGGCGCGGCAGTCGCGCTGGTGGCTTGCGGCCGCGGCGGCCGCAGTGCTCGTCATCGGCGGTCTTGGCGGCTATTTTGCCGGCATCGACGGCATCGGCAGGGAAGATGGCGCCGATGACCAACTGGCCGAAGAGGCGATCGCCGCCCATGTCATCTATGCCGCCGAACAGCGCCATGCGGTGGAAGTGCCGGCAAGCGACAAGGATCACCTGCAGACCTGGCTGTCCAACCGCGTCGGCCTGAAACTGGTGGCGCCGGATCTGGTGGCGGAAGGCTTCCAGCTGGTTGGCGGCCGGCTGCTGCCGGCCGGCCAGGGCAAGGCAGCGATGCTGCTTTACGAGGACGCCAAGGGTCAGCGCATCTCCTTGTTCGTTACCGCTGATTCCTCAGCCAAGTCCAAGGGCACCTACATGGCCGAGGCCGACGGCCCCGAGGCGGTCTACTGGCTGGACAAGGGCTATGCCTGCGCCGTCGTCGGCTCGCTGCCGCGCGAGCAACTGGCTGCGGTCGCCAAGCGGGCCTACGGTCAGCTTCTGGCTGGTATCGCCAGTTAAGCGCATTCCGTTTCGGGAATGCGCCGGGGTAGAAAGTGTCACAATTCGGCCCTATTCGAAGTGCGATAGCGCTTGATGGATATCGGCGTTTCGGCTGATGTTTGCGACGTTTTTGACCGCGGCCTTTTCCTCCACCCAATCGAGGTTTTCCAAACCCGCATGCCTGCCGAGATTCGCAAGGCCCGCGCGTCCGACGTCGATGACCTCGCCGCCATCGAGAAGGCGGTCTTTTCCAGTGACCGCATTTCCCGGCGCTCCTTCCGCCTGTTGATCGAACGCGAGACAGCCGAGATGCTGGTCGCCGAAAGCGATGGTCGTGTCGCCGGCTACGCCATCGTGCTGTTTCGCAAGGGCAGCGGCGTCGCCCGGCTCTATTCGCTTGCCACCAGCCCGTTTTTCAGGGGCCGCGGCATTGGCCGCATGCTGCTTGCAGCGGCCGAAGAAGCTGCCTTCGAGCACGACCGCATGATGTTGCGTCTCGAAGTGCGCGAGGACAATCTTCGCGCCATCGGCATCTATGAGCAGAGCGGCTACCGCAAGATCGGTCGCGAGCCTCACTATTACGAGGATGGCGCCACCGCGCTGCGCTACGAAAAGACCTTGCGCGGCGATATTCCGGTCGCCACCAAAGTCCCGTTCTACCAGCAGACCTGCGAGTTCACCTGCGGTCCATGCTGCCTGATGATGGCGATGGCCAATTTCGATTCGGGCTTCGTGCCCGATCCGGTCATGGAAATCCGCCTATGGCGCGAGGCAACGACCGTGTTCATGATGTCCGGCCCCGGCGGCTGCGAGCCCTTCGGCCTTGCGGTTTCCGGCTACGAAAGCGGGCTTGCGGCGGAAATCTTCGTGTCCTTCTATGGCGCGCTGTTCTTGCAATCGGTGCGCAGCGACGACAAGCGCCGGGTGATGGAACTTGCCCAGGTGGACTTTCGCCGCCGCGCGGAACTATACGGCATCCCGGTGAATTACCGTCCGTTCACCATCGACGATATACGCGGCGCCCTGGCTCAGGGAAAACTGGTGCTGGTGCTGATCAGCGGCTTCCTGATGTTCGGCAAGAAGGTGCCGCATTGGGTGCTGGCTATCGGCGACGATGGCGACCACATCCTGATCCACGATCCCTGGGTCGAGGACGAAAGACAGGAGACCATCCTCGATGCCGCCAACATTCCCGTGCCGCACGGCATCTTCATGAACATGGCGCAATTCGGCCGCGACGGACTGCGTGCTGCCATCACTCTTGGGAAACGCTGATAACAATGACCTGGGTCATCCTCACCGGCCGTCAGAACGATCTCGACCCGGCGGCGACGCCGCACAAGATCATCACCAACCGTGACTATCTTGCGCATCCGGCGCTGTTTCGGGGCCAGCAGCCGAAGGTCATCAACCTGTCGAACAATTACGCCTACCAGAGCCGCGGCTATTATGCCTCTCTGCTCGCCGGTTCGCGCGGCCACAAGGTCATCCCGACGGTCGAGACGATGATCGACCTGTCCGAGCGCAAGCTCTACGAGCACGCGCTGCCGGAACTGGAGCTGGCGCTCAACAAGTGCCGCAAGGATCTCGGAGGCGTTTTCCCGCAAAAAATCTGCATCTTCTTCGGCATCGGACCGTCGAAGGTCTGGGACCGCTTCGCCAAGCTGTTGTTCGACTGGTTCCGCGCTCCGGCGCTTGAGGTTCACATCAAGGACAGCGCCGAATGGGCCTCGATCCGCAAGATCGGCTTCCTGCCGCTGGCCAGGATGGCCGAGGAGGAAGAAGCCTTATTCGTGCAGGCGCTCGAGACGTACACCAACCGCGAGTGGCGCGACACCAAGGGCCGCACGCCGGCACGCTACACCTTCGCCACGCTGGTCGATCCGCATGAAGAACTGCCGCCGTCGGAGATTTCCTCGCTGCGTTACTGGGCCAAGATCGCCGAAAAGATGGGCGTCGAAATCGAGCCGATCACCAGGAGGGACCTGGCCAAGCTCGCCAATTACGACGCGCTGTTCATCCGCGAGACCACCTCGATCTCAAACCACACCTACCGCTTCGCGCGCCGCGCCCAGCAGGAAGGCATGCCGGTGATAGACGACCCGCTGTCGATGATCCGCTGCACCAACAAGGTCTATCTCAACGAACTGATGGCCTACAACAAGGTGCCGGTGCCGCCGACGGTGATGATAGCCGGCACCTCGGACCTCGAACTGGCGGCGCAGACGCTGGGCTTTCCGCTGGTGCTGAAGATCCCGGATTCATCGTTCTCGCGCGGCGTCAAGAAATGCGGCAACTTCGAAGAACTGAAGACGCTCGCCACCGAGTGGCTGGAGGATTCCGATCTCCTGATCGCGCAGAAATTCATCCCGACCGAATATGACTGGCGCGTCGGCGTGCTCGGCGGGCAGCCGCTGTTTGCCGTGCATTATCTGATGGCGAAAAAACACTGGCAGATCGTCAACCACAAGGCCAGCGGCAAGCCCGACCAGGGCGGCATCAAGACCTTCACGCTGAAAGAGACGCCGCCGCATGTCGTCGACACCGCGGTGAAGGCGGCGCGCTGCATCGGCGACGGGCTTTACGGCGTCGATCTCAAGGAAACCAAGGATGGCGTCTTCGTCATCGAGGTCAACGACAACCCGAACCTCGACCATGGCTGGGAGGATTCCGGCGAAAAGGACGAAGTCTGGGTGCGGCTGACGCAATGGTTCCTGGAGCGGCTGGACCGTCCCGGGCGTTAGTTTGCCGTCCCGGGCGGCAATTCAACCGAGGGGGAAAAATGCAGTTCATCGTCATCGAGGATTTCACCGGCTGCGACCGCAAGGAGATCTACCGCCGTTTCGGCGAGCGCGGCAGATTGAAGCCGGACGCGCTTGTCGTGCACCACTCCTGGATCGCGGCTGATATGAGCCGCTGCTTCCTGCTGGTCGAGGCCGATGACGTCACGCTGCTGCAGCGCTGGGTCATCGAATGGTCTGACCTGGTGGAGTTCGAGATCATTCCCGTGGCGACGAACAAGGACATGGTCGCCGCACTGGCCGGCCATCTCTGAGCAGTTCGGTCCATCAGCCGAGCACCGGCGAACCCACCGACCGCCGGCATTCCTCAATCAGCCAATTGCGAAACGCCGCCACCAGGTCGCGCCTTGCACTGCGTTCCGGGATCGTCAGGCAATATGGCTGACGCAGCGCGATCGATAGGGCATTCGCCCGGACCAAACGGCCGTCTTCCAGCGCCCCGGCGCAATAAATGCCTTGCGCCAGCGCCACGCCCAGCCCTGAAATGGCAAGGTCGAGCGCTGCCCGCGACGAGTTCGCCGACAGGCCGCGCTGCACTGCGCGGCCGGGTTCTATGCCCGCCGCCTCGAACCAGGTGCGCCAAGACGGAAACGACGCGCCGGTCGGTCCCCAGTCGGTGTGAATCAGTGGCAGGCCGGCGAGGCTGTCGGTTTTGGCGGTGAGTTCTGGCGCGCAGACGGGGTAGACGGCGTCCCTGACAATGTCTTCGGTCGGGTGTTCACGATAGTGCGGGCCGAAGGACAGCCGGATGTCGATCAGTTCGCGGTCGAACGGCACCGGATCGTCATCGCCGCGCAGGGATATGTCGACGGCGCCGTGGTTGGCCACAAAGCCGGCGAGACGTTCGGAAAGCCAGCCCATCGCCATGGACGGCGGCACCGATATGACAAGCCGCGGGCGGAAGGCATCGCTGCCACGCGCGATGCTGCTGATCTCCCGAAAAGCCAGGGTCAGCCGGGGCAGCATCTCGACGCCGGCTTCCGTCAGCACCACGCGGCGGTTGACGCGATGGAACAGTTTTCGACCCATCTGCTCCTCGACGGTGCGAATGAGCTGGCTGACCGCAGCCGCCGAGATCGAGAGCTCATCCGCCGCTGCGGCGAAACTCCCCGAGCGCGCCGCCGCCTCGAAGGCTTGAAGTCCTCTCAGGGAAGGAAGCGCGGTCATTGGGTGATCCGATAGGTAAGGTCAGCTTATCTGTGTCGCAGAAATCCTTGTCTTTCGAAAGCTTTCTTATTCGAGTAGCTTGGCGCCATGACGGTATCGGCCCAGTTCGAACCCAGAGACCATCGCGACGTCATCGCGTCCCTGACCAATGAGCAGCGCAGTCGCCTGACCGGCAAGTCGGACGGGCCGGGTCTGGTCCAACTCGCCTTCCATCTCGGCGCGATTGTGGCTATCGGCGGGCTGATTGCGGCCAAGGTGTCGTACTGGCCGCTGTTGATGTTGCCGCAAGGCATTCTTATCGTCTTCCTGTTCACGCTGCTGCATGAGACGGTGCACAGGACGGCGTTCGAGACGCAGTGGCTCAACCATGCCGCCGCAAGGGTCTGCAGCCTGGCGATCGCGCTGCCCGCCGTCTGGTTTCGCTATTTCCACTTCGCCCATCACCGTTTCACCCAGGATCCAGAGAACGATCCGGAACTCGCCTTCCCGAAACCGGAGACGATGCGGCAATACATCGTCCACGTCTCGGGCCTGCCGGTGTGGTGGGGGCATTTGCAGACACTCTACACCAACGCGATTGGCGGCTGCCACGACAGCTACGTGCCGCCGAAAGGCCTGCCCAAGGTGCGCACTGAAGCCCGCGCCATGATCGCTTTCTATGTCGTGGTCGCCGCGCTAGCCCTGTGGTTCGAGGCAAGTGTACTGCTCTATGTCTGGATCGTGCCGGCGCTGCTCGGCCAGCCCTTCCTCAGGCTCTATCTGCTGGCCGAGCATGGCCGCTGCCCGCTTGTCGCCAACATGCTGGAAAACACCCGCACCACGCTGACCAACTGGCTGGTGCGCAAAGTCGCCTGGAACATGCCGTATCACGCCGAGCACCACGCCTATCCCGGCGTGCCCTTCCATCGGCTGCCGGCCTTCCACCAGCTGATCGAGCGCCATCTCCAAGTCGTCGAACCCGGCTATGTCAGCTTCCACGAGAAATACGTCGAGACCTTGCGCTGAGGCGCTCGGCCGTCAGCGTAGCGTCTGCTCAACGAGCGTGACGAAATAGCGGAGCACGGTGGGGACGATGGCATCGTTGAAGACATAGCGATCGCCGTGCAGCCCTTCGCCCGGTCTGACCGCTCCTGCGCCGACCCAGGCATAGCAGCCGCCGGCTTCGCGGACCATGTAGGCAAAATCCTCGCAGCCGAGGCTCGGGTTGAATGCGGTCTCGACCTGCTCGCGGCCGACAACCGCCGTTGCCGCCTGGACGGCTTGGGCCGTCGCGGCTGACGTGTTGACCAGCGGCGGGTAGCCTTTCTTGTAGGCGAGCTTGGCGGTGAGGGCATGCGCCGACGCAATGCCTTGCGCGATTTCGCCGATCAGCCTTTCGCAATGGTCCGACAAAGCGGGCTCGAAGAAGCGGCAGGTTCCCTGCAGCCAGACCTTGCCGGCACGATGTTGCCGACGTTGCCGCCATGGATCTGCGTGATCGAGACGACCAGCGCCCCCTGCGGGTCGACCGAACGGCTGACGATGCGCTGAACGGCTTGAACGAAGGCGCCGGCCGCAAGCACGGGGTCGTCGCCAAGCTGCGGCATGGCGGCATGTGCGCCGGTCCCTTCGAAGGTCAGTTCGAAAGTGTCGACGGCAGCCATCATCGCCCCGGCACGGGCCGCGATCTTTCCGAGCGGCAGCCCCGGCCAGTTGTGGACGGCGTAGACGGCTTCCACGGGGAAGCGCTCGAACAGTCCGTCCTCGATCATCCGCATGCTGCCGCCTTCATTTTCTTCCGCCGGCTGGAAGATGAAACAGACGGTGCCGTCGAAGGCTCTGTTGTCGGCGAGCAGCTTGGCGGCGCCGAGCAGCATCGCGATGTGCCCGTCGTGGCCGCAGGCATGCATCACGCCGTCTTTTTTCGACGCGTGGGGCAGTCCGGTCTTCTCCAGCACGGGCAAGGCATCGAGTTCGGCCCGAAGCCCGATGGCGCGCACGCCTGGTCGTCCTCTGAGGACGCCAACCACGCCGGTGCCGCCTATGCCTTCATGAACCTCGTCAAGCCCGAAGGTGCGCAGCTTGTCGGCGACGAAGCGCGCGGTCTCATACTCTTGGAAACCGAGTTCGGGGTTGGCGTGGATGTGATGCCGCCATTCCACCACCTGCGGGGTGAGGGCGGCGATGGGGTCGTTGTGCAGCATTGCGCTCTCCTTGCCGGCTATCGTAAATTCGGCCTTGTCGATGCCAGCACGTAAAGGATTTGCGCCGGCAGCGTCTTGAACAGGATTGACCGTGTCTGGAATTCAACAGCCTCAGGAGACGACGCAGTTCTGGCGTCATCCGCGCTTTCGCGATCTTGGCATGCTCAAGGCGCGCTTCACGCGGCATCGCTACCAGCTGCACACGCACCCGACCTATGTCGTCGCCCTGATCACGCAAGGGTGCGAGCGGGTCCGCATCGGCAACGAGACTGTCCTCGCGCCGTCGGGCACGGTTCTGCTCGTCAATCCGGAGATATGGCATGACGGCGAGGCGGGTGCCGACCAGGGTTGGGCTTACCGCACCTTCTATCCGTCGGCCTCGCTCATGGGTGCGATCGCGGACGAACTCGGGCAGGATCGCCCGCCGTTGTTTTCGCAAGAGATCGTCGATGATGCCGATCTCGTCCAGGCAGTAGGCGTCGCGCACTTGGCTTCGACATCGGGTGATGCCACGAGCGCCGAAACATCCATGCTGATCGCCTTGCGCAAGCTCATCCTGCGCCATGGCGATTGGGGCGGCCGGCGGCGCGAGGCGGTCGAAAGCTTCGGATCGAAAAGCCGGCTCCGGGTCTATGAACAGGTCATCGAAGACCATCTGAACTCGGACCTCGATTTGCAGCGGCTCGCTGAAGCCGCAGGCGTGACGCGCTTTCAAGTTATCCGCGATTTCAGGAAAGTGCTGGGTCTCACCCCTGCTGCCTTCATCCGTGACCGCAGGCTGCGCCGTGCCGATCTGCTGATCCGGCAAGGTTCAGATCTCGCCGGTGCCGCCTTTGCGGCCGGCTTCTCCGACCAAAGCCATCTCTCGCGCACCTTCCGCGCCGCGCATGGAATGACGCCGGGGATGTTCAGGCGCGCCGGGACGCTGCCCTCGTCTTGAGAAGTCGAGCCATGTCGGCGGCCTTTGACGGCTTGCCGATCAGAAAGCCCTGCGCCTCGACGCAGCCAGCCTTGCGCAATATGTCGAGCTGCGCTTCGGTCTCGACGCCTTCGGCGGTGACGGTGATGCCAAGTTCGGCACCAAGCCCGATGATCGTGCGCACGATCGCCGCCGTGTCCTTGTTGTCGATATCGTGGATGAAGGAGCGGTCGATCTTGATCTTGTCGACGGGAAAACGCCTGAGATAGCCGAGCGACGAATAGCCGGTGCCGAAATCGTCGAGCGCGATGCGGATACCGAGTTCGCGCAGCTGCCTCAGCGTCTTCAGCACCGTCTCGCTCTCATCCATCAGCACGGTCTCGGTGATTTCCAGTTCGAGCCGGCTGGCCGGCACACCGGAAACGGCCAGCGCCGAAATCACGCTGCGGGTAAAGTCGGCGCTTCTGATCTGCACTGCCGAGACATTGACGGCGATGCGCATTCCAGGCGGCCAGCCGGCGGCCACGCTGCAGGCCTGTTTCAGCGCCCATTCGCCCAGCGGAACGATCAGCCCGCTGTCTTCGGCGGCTGCGATGAAATCGTCGGGCGCCACCAGGCCGCGCGTCGGTGAATTCCACCGCATCAACGCTTCGGCGCCGACGATCTTGCCCGACGCGATGTTGGTGATCGGCTGGAACTCCAGCACGAACTCCCGCCGTTTCAGTGCCGTCTCGAGATCGGTTTCGAGCGCCAGGCGCGCCCGCACCAAGGCATCCATGCCGGGCTCGAAAAAGCGGTAGACGTTGCGGCCTTCGCTCTTGCCGCTGTAAAGCGCCATGTCGGCGTTCTTCAAAAGCGTGTCGGCGTCCTTGCCGTCACCGGGATACAGCGCGATGCCAAGGCTGATGCCGACATGCATGTCGCGGCCCTTGTCGCGAAACGGCTGGCTGACGACAGCGACGATGCGTTTTGCCAGCTGTTCCGCATCGGTGGCGCCTTTGGGATTGAACTGCAGGATGGCGAACTCGTCGCCACCGAGGCGGGCGACCACATCGGTGTCGCTGCGCAGGCTGTGCCGCAACCGCTCCGCCACGCATTTCAGCAGCCAGTCACCGGCCGGGTGTCCCCAGGTGTCGTTAACGGCCTTGAAGCGATCGAGGTCGAGCGAGAAGATCGCCAACGGTGTATCGCCGGTCATCGCCTGGTCGAGCCGTTCGCGAAACATCGAGCGGTTGGGCAGGTCGGTCAGCGTGTCGTAATGGGCAAGGTGGCTCATGCGCTCTTCGGCGCGCCGGCGCTCGGTGATGTCTTCGAAGGTCGCCACCCAGCCGCCACCGGTAAGCGGCCGGCGCGCAACCAGCAGCGTTCGGCCATCGGCAAGGCTGCGGTCTGTCGAACGCTCCTCACCGGCCTGCAGGCTGGCTCTGGTGTTGGCGATCTCGCCGTCGATGTCCATCGACGGATAGATGCGCAGTCGCACCATCTGTTCGAGCAGGGCGCGCTGGCTCATGCCGAGCGGGAAGTCGTCAGGCGTGACCTTGTAGAGGTCGAGGAAGCGCTGGTTGCGCACGATCAGCGTGCCTTCGGCGTCGTACATCAACAGGCCTTGCGACATGTTGGCGAGCGCCGCATCGAAGCGGCGGTGCTGCTCCTTCAGTTCCTGCTCGGCCCGCCTTTGCTCCGTAATGTCCTCATAGATCGACACCCAGCCGCCTGAGGCCAGCGGCCGGTGCGTGATGGAAACGATGCGTCCGTCCGACAGTATTTCCTCGTAGGTCGAGGCTTGCGCGCGCTCGATATAGGGCTTGCGGATGGCATACAGGTCTTCGGCGCTCTGTGAGGCGACACCGATGTCGACGCTGTGCTTTAGAATGTCCAGGAACGCGATGCCGGGCCGCACGATCTTCGCGTCGAGGGAGAAGATGCTGATATAGTTGCCGTTGCAGATGATCATCCGCTCGTCGGCGTCGAACATGCACAGCCCATGCGACATATTCTCGACGGCCGCGGAAAAGCGCTCGTTCTGGTGGCGCAGTTCGTCGGCGATCTGCCGTGGCGCGGCGACGCCTCCGGCTCCCCGTCTGCGGACGGGCGAACCACCCTTGACGTGCGCAACGGACATGAGGCGTGCCTGCTGACCGTGATCGAAACCCGGTACTGTGGTTACCGCTGGTTAATTTAGCGTATGTTCACTGCGCCGAATGCACGGCAACCGTTGCCTGGCGTTGCTTTTCAAGCGTTGCGTAGCGTTTGAGGAAGGCAGCTTGCGCCGAGGTCACCGAGTGCGGCTTAAAGTCGAAGCGGTCGGCATTGAACCCGCGCGGCCGGCCGAAGAACTCGGTTGCTTCCGCGGTCGAGAAACCGGCAAGCAGCGTCGCCTCGTAATAGGCGGCGATCTGGTCGGCGCGCTTGATCTCCTTGCGCAAGCCGACGCCGAGTTCGGGCGGCAGCGAAAAGCGCTGATGGATGGCGCGCTGGAGACGCAGCTCACACTCCTTGTAGGAGCCGCCCATTACCGATTTGAACGGCGAGATCATGTCGCCGATGACATATTCCGGCGCGTCATGCAGCAGTGCTGCCAACTGAGCATTGGCCGAGGCGTCCGGCTGCAACTCGCTGAACAGCGCCTCGACCAGCAGCGAATGCTGGGCGACCGAAAAGGCGTGATCGCCGCGGGTCTGCCCGTTCCAGCGGGCGACGCGGGCAAGCCCGTGGGCGATGTCGGAGATTTCGATGTCGAGCGGCGAGGGATCTAGCAGGTCGAGCCGCCGTCCCGACAGCATGCGCTGCCACGCGCGCGGTGGCGCTCCGACGCGATCGGCAGCCATCAGGCGTCCTCCGCGCCGATGGCTTCCCTGGGAAAGCTGAACTGCGCCCAGGCCGGGATGGCGAGCGAGACGGTGACATCACCGGCCAGTACCGGCTGGCCAGCGTCGAGCGCCGCCTTGACCCGGTCGATGCGGGCAATGGCGAGTCCGGCCGTGCCCGCGGTCGAGCCGAGCGTGCCGACCGGCCGCCCCGCAACCGTCAGCTCCGTGCCGGGCGCGGGTAAGGCGCGGTCGGCCGAAACGATCAGCACGCGGCGCCTGGCGGTGCCGCGATGCTGCATGCGCGAGACCACTTCCTGGCCGACATAGCAGCCTTTCTTGAAGCCGACGCCGCCGGTCTCGTCGAGCAGCACGTCGTGAGGGAAGGCATCGCCGAGCTGATAATCGGAACCGCTTTCGGCAATGCCTTTGGCGATGCGGAGCGCCTTCCACGCAGCCGGGTCGCCACCTGCGGATGCGCCGCCATAGGAACGGCTCACAACCACATCGCGGAAGCGGACATCGGCAAGTGTCGTTGAATCAGAAGGTGAGGCGCTTGAATCATCGCCCCAGGCAACCGTCACAAGCACTTGATCCTGCCTAGCAATCTCGGCCTTGGCGCGCAGCTTGTAAAGCATCAGCCGGCGCAGGAAGTCGTCTGCGATATCGGCACGGCAATCCAGCCGGAATGCGTCTTCGCCGCTACGCGAGATCAGGAAATCAAACAGGATCTTGCCTTGCGGCGAAAGCAGCGCACCGGGCTTTGCCGCGTCGACGGCCAGCGTGTCGAGGTCGGTGGTGAGGATGTTCTGCAAAAAATGCTCGGCATCCGGGCCTGACACGGAAATGAGAGCGCGGTCTTTGAGCAGGGCAAAAGGCATGGGCGGCAAAGAACCTGATCTTGCAAAACGGTCGGCCTTTACGTAAGCCGACGATACTCCCCCCGCAAGAGACCGAACGCCCATGGCCACCACCTACGACCTCATCCTGACAGGCGGCACGGTGGTCAACCATGATGGCGAGGGCGCGCGCGATGTCGGCGTCAAGGGTGGTCGCATCGTCGCAATGGGCGATCTTCGCCAAGCTTCGGCCGGCGAAGCGATCGACTGTCGCGGGCTGCACGTCCTGCCCGGCGTCGTTGACAGCCAGGTGCATTTTCGCGAGCCGGGGCTGGAGCACAAGGAAGATCTCGAGAGTGGATCTCGCGCCGCTGTTCTGGGCGGGGTCACCGCCGTCTTCGAAATGCCCAACACCAATCCGCTGACCACCAGCGAGGCGGCGCTTGCCGACAAGGTGCGCCGCGCCACCAGCCGGATGCATTGCGACTTCGCCTTCTGGGTTGGCGGCACACGCGAGAATGCCAATGATGTCGGTGAGCTCGAGCGGCTGCCGGGTGCTGCCGGGATAAAGGTGTTCATGGGCTCGTCCACCGGCGACCTGCTAGTCGAGGACGACGAGGGTGTCGCATCGATCCTGCGCAACACCCGCCGCCGCGCCGCCTTTCACTCGGAGGACGAGTTCCGGCTGCGCGAGCGCCTCGGCTTGCGCGTCGAGGGCGACCCGTCCTCACACCCCGTCTGGCGCGACGAGATCGCGGCCTTGCGCTGCACCGAGCGGCTGGTGCGCATCGCGCGCAGCACCCGCGCCCGCATCCATGTCCTGCACATCTCCACTGCCGAAGAGATCGTGTTCCTCGAACAGCACAAGGATGTCGCCACCTGCGAGGCGACGCCGCACCATTTGACGCTCACCGCCGACGACTATGCGCGGCTGGGCACGCTGATCCAGATGAATCCGCCGGTTCGCGCGGCCCGCCATCGCGACGGCGTCTGGCACGGCATTGCGCAAGGCATTGTCGATGTGCTCGGCTCCGACCACGCCCCCCACACGCTGGCCGAAAAGGCAAAGCCCTATCCGGCCTCACCGTCTGGCATGACCGGGGTGCAGACGCTGGTGCCGATCATGCTCGACCACGTCAATTCAGGCCTGCTGACCCTGCAGCGCTTCGTCGACCTCTCCAGCCACGGCCCGCAGCGCATCTTCGGCATGGCCCGGAAAGGCCGTATCGCCGCAGGCTATGATGCCGATTTCACCGTTGTCGACATGAAGTGCCGCGAGACCATCACCAATGCGCAGGCCGGCTCCAAGGCCGGCTGGACGCCCTATGACGGCAAGGAAGTCACCGGCTGGCCGATCGGCACCATCGTGCGCGGCCGTCGCGTGATGTGGGAAGGCGAGATCGTCACGCCCGGGCAGGGCAGGCCGGTAGAGTTTTCCGAGGCGCTGCCGGCTTAGCGGTTTCTTGCTGCGTTGGATTTTTTAAGCGCTATCCACTACGTTAAGGGCATTATGAACGCAGATATCGCGCCCATGATCGTCCCTGCGGAGTTTCCGGAGCTCCAGGCGCTCGCCTGGAACCGCGATGCGGCACGCCCGATTCCGGCCGAAGAGGCATTTGCGCTGTATGAGCGTAATTGGCGGTTTGTCGATCAAAAGCGTCTTACTGTGCGTGAGAAGATGCTTATCCAAAGTTTGGCAGACAAATTCGGTCACGGCGTGCTCTTGACCGCCGGCTGATTTCCCTCACCTGATCGTTCCTCGCAGCCGGAATATCAACAGGACACACCGCGAGCGTCATGATGGAATTCAAGAGGCCCGAGCACCAGATCATTGCCGAAGCGCTCGGGTTGATGGATCGCCATTTCCTGACCGCAAACCAGTGCTGGTTCGGCGGTGGCACTGCGATCGTTATGAAATTCGGGGAATATCGCCGCTCACTGGATGTGGACTTCCTGTGTGCCGACAGTGATGGCTATCGCGAATTGCGGACCTCCGCAGCCGAACGTGGCGTCAGAGCATTCTTTCCTGAGCCGGTCGAGGCTGTTCGGGACTTCCAGATCGATCAATATGGCTTGCGGACGATCGTGCGGTTGAAAGGCCAAACGATCAAGTTTGAAGTCATCCGCGAAGGCCGCATAAAACTGCGAGGCCATTTCGACGACGATCTGAATGTATCCGCCCTGGTCCCGGCGGATATGTTTGCCGAGAAGTTGCTGGCGAACGCGGATCGATGTCAGGACCGTGCAATTGCATATCGCGATGCCATCGATCTTGGAGTGCTGGTTGGCATCTATAAGGAAATCCCGAGCGACGCTGTTGGCAAGGCGAAGGCGGCCTATGGCGTGGATATCGAGCGCAAGGTGGCTTGGGTGGTAAACAGGCTGCGGGACAAGGAAGAATTGCGGCATGCCGCCGAGGTGCTGCAAATGGATCCCAACGCGGCGGTCGAAGCGATTTCGGCCCTTCGAAATGAAGGTATCCGCATATGGCCTGACACAGGCCTCGAGCTTTCTAGCCCTAGCCAGTAGCCATCCCAGGGGAATCGCCGTTCAATCCCCGGCGACGAAAAACGTCCACTGCCCGGTGGGCGTAATGCCGACGCGGTAGAAGATGTAGGCTCCGAACTGCTTCATGTCGTCATAGTCGCCGGCGGTGACGATCTTGAACAGTTCGACCCGCTGCCTGGCGTTGAGCTTGTCCAGCGGCAGGGCGAAGAAATATGGCCAGACATAGAGTTCCTGCGGTGTGCCGACGTCTACATGGACATAGCCGGCATTGAGCACCTCTTCCAGGATAGCGAGGATTTCCTGACCTTCCTTGTCGCCCGATAGCCCTTTCAGGAAGGCGATCGGGTCGCCCTCGATTTCGCCCAGCGACAATTGGGTCATGGTGTCGCCCTTGCCGATCAGCGGCCGCAGCTTCTCGATGTCGCCGCTGACGCAGGCCTCGACCATCAGATCGCGCATGCGCCTGACGGGCTCCGGCAATTTGGAAAGGTCGTAGACGACTTCAGGCACCGGCCCTTCGGGATCGGCACTTGGGTTGGCCACGCCGCCATCGTTGGCGGGGGCTTCCGGCTGGCTTTGTCCGGGCTCTGACGGCGATTTCGGCTGGCTGGCCGCCGGCGGCGTCCTGCCGGGCAGGTCGGGCATTGGCACTGAATTTTCAGACGGCGCCGTCTCACCATTGGCGGGTGGCCCGGCAGGAGCTGGAAGCTCCTCGCGCTTGATCTCGCTCAGCGCGCAGGCAGGGCTGGTCAGGACAAGCGCCAGCGGAACCGCGGCGCAGGAAGCGGCAAGCCAGATGCTGAGGACCACGCCGCGAGGCCGGCCTGACATCGAAAAATTCACCGCTTGCCTCTCCTCGGGCCTAGGCTCTTCAGGCATGATGCCCAAACGGCGCGCCGTCGTCAAAGAACCGGTAAGCTGGCAGTGCACCCTCTGAGACGCGCGACGCCTAGTGCCGAAACCGCTCCGGCTCGAAGGCGCCGGCGATCACCTTTTCACGCATGCGATCGAGCAGGGCAAGGGCCGAGGTTTCGCCATTGGCTCGCAGCATCTCGCCGAACGCGGTTTCAAGCGCTGCCTCGGCGATGATTTCAGGTTCTATGCCGGCCGACAGACCTTCCGCCCAGGCCTCGCTATGGCTTTCCACCGCGGTCAGGCGCTTTTCTTCCCTGACCAGCGCGTCGATGTCGTTGACGCCATGTTCCATTTGCGATGTCCACCTTTCAAGCGGCGGTCCGACGGGTCGGATCCGGCTTGGCTGCCCCTATCTCACGCAGGCTAAGTAAGTGTCTGTAAATACGACATTTTTTTGATCGTCTTTACAAACTTCGTCGCCTGCGTTCGGTCCGATTCAAACTTAGCCGATTAGACCGGTGAGCGGGATGAAAACCTTCAGTTTGAGTTAATTCCGCATTCGCGCGCTAACGTTTCGTTAATACTGTTGCGCAAGTGCAACACCAAGATTGCATCAACGTGCCGTGGATACAAGGCGGGTGCTCGAAAAGGCGTGGCTAAACGCCGTCTGGCGCTCGTCAGTTGCCGTAACGCGAGGCGATGTCGCGCGACAGCGTCTCGCCTTCCTTCATGTAGCGGCTGATGGCTTCGGTCGCTGACGGCGTGCATTGGGTATAGGTGCCGCCGAAGGAACGGTAGCCGCGGTTGAAGCTGGCGATGAAGCGGGCGCGCCGCTCGGGATCGGGATTTTCTGAATCGATCAGCTTTTCCATCTCGGTGCGCCACTGGTCGCCCTTTTCGCCGCACAGATTGCGCAGGAAATGCAGCGATCCCAGCACCTCGGCCAGTCGCATCAGCCCGGGCTCGAACGGCGACTCGGCGGCCAGCGCCGGCTGCACGCCAACAGCCGTGGCGGCGGCGAGGCATGCGGCAAGGAACAGCGAGGTGCGGGTCATAAGTCTATCTGGCGAAACATTTTGTCGCCTGCAAGGCGATTCACGGAGGGGCGGATACCGGTTTGCTTCAGGCCAAAAGCTCTTCAGCCACCTCCACGACGTCATCCGCGAGCGGCAGCGTCGCCATTTCATCAAGACTATAGAAGGCGGCGGTCTCGGCATCGTCGCTGGCCGTCGCTTCGCCGCCGGCATAAACGGCGCCGAACACGGTCAGCAGATAGTCGACCGGGTGATTCTCGCCGCTGCCGTCGATGTGGATGTCGCGAAGCGGACGATAGTCCTGCGCCCGCAGCCCGGTTTCCTCCAGCAATTCGCGCGACGCTGCTTCTTGCAGCGTCTCGCCGGGCTCGACCTTGCCGCCGGGAAAGGCATAAAGCCCCTGCGACGGCGGCCGCGCCCGTTTGACCAGCAGCACCGTCCTGCCGCGCACGACGGCGACCGAGACTGCGGGAAGTGTCTTGCGCTGCTCGTTCATCGATCTCGTTTTCGCCTATTTGAGGCCAGACCCTTGTGGACCGGCCGGCGGCATTGAGCTTTAGCGGTTGCGCAACGCCGGTTCCATCGCCACTTTCGCGATCGGATCATTTCATCGAGCTTGCCAATGTGCGGACGCTTTGCCCTGACGGCCAAGCCGGACCAGACCGCCGCCTTGCTCGGCCTGGCGGAGCTGGAGGATTTTCCGGCCCGCTACAACATCGCGCCGACGCAGCCGGTGCTAATGGCGCTGTCGGGACCGCCGCGCATGCCGGGCTCGAATTTCCCGGATCGCCAGGCGATGCTGGTGCGCTGGGGGCTGATCCCCACCTGGGTCAAGGACACCAGGGAATTTCCGCTGCTCATCAACGCGCGTTCGGAAGGCGCTATTGAAAAAGCCTCGTTCAAAGCCGCCATGCGCCATCGCCGTGCCTTGGTGCCGGCCTCCGGCTTCTATGAGTGGCAGCAATCCGGCAGCGGCAAGAAGGGCCAGCCCTACTGGATACGGCCGAGGCGTGGCGGGTTGATCGCCTTTGCCGGGCTGATTGAAACCTATTCCGAGCCGGGCGGTTCGGAAATGGACACCGGCGCCATTCTTACCGTCAACGCCAATGCCAGCATCGCCCATATCCATGACCGGATGCCGGTGGTGATCGCGCCTGAAGATTTTGACCGCTGGCTGGACTGCCGCACGCTCGAACCGCGCGATGTGGCCGACCTGCTCAAACCCGCGCTGCCCGATTTCTTCGAGGCAATTCCGGTCTCCGACCTCGTCAACAAGATCGCCAACACCGGGCCGGAGATACAGGACATGGGCATCGTCGAGCCCGGCAAGGTCAGGCGCCAGAAGCCCGGCGCGGACGGCAGTCAGATGACGCTGTTTTAGAGCGCGTTCCCAAGAAGCCAGTCCGGCCTTCGGGAAGAACCTGCTCAATAGGAAGAGCTGTTGTTTCAGGCGCGCTATGGGGCCTCAGCCTTCCGTTCCGGCGCACGCCTTGTCGGCGGCGGCACGATGCCTGTTCAGGAAGCGCGGGGCGAAGTGATTTTCGGCGCCGGCTTTTTATTCTTCGCGGTATGGAGAAGGGCGGCGACGATCGCGGCCGGGCCGATCGCACGGTAGTGGTTGGCGAGCGCCGGTTGCTTGGCGCGGCTCGATTCCTGCTTGGTTCGTGACATCGATCTCTTCCCTGGTAACATTTCCGTGTCTGCGTTTGCCGGCCGAATCTGACCGAATCGTGACCTATGGTGGACTAGCCGGCGAATGTTTCATGACTGTGCCGACATGTTTAATAAAATGTTTCAGCGGCTCCTGACCTATGATCCAGCGACGCTTTTGCCGGAAGTTGCGACTTGACGGCAACACCGGCCAAGGCGATAAAGCCGCCGATGAAAACGTTTTTCGCCATTTGTGGCATTTGCATTATTGGCTAGCTTCGCGCTGGTCCGGACGTTTTCGCCTCATCTTTCCCCAGAGTGGACAAACGCCCCGGCCAGCAGGCTGGAGCCCGATTTGTGCCTTGGCACAGGTAAGGCTCTCTCCAGAACTTAACGGACCGGAAGGGCACGCATGTCTGACGCATCGAAGGGTCTCAGCCTCTACAACACGCTAACGCGGACGAAGGACGTGTTCGTCCCGATCGACCCGTCGAATGTGCGCATGTATGTCTGCGGCCCAACCGTCTACGACTTTGCCCATATCGGCAATGCGCGTCCGGCGATCGTCTTCGACGTGCTGTTCCGTTTGCTGCGTCACCTCTACGGCGAGGCTGGTGTCACGTATGTGCGCAACATCACAGATGTCGACGACAAGATAAACGCCCGTGCGCTGCGCGATTTCGGCGCCGAGATCGCGTCGGGAAGCCTGACGCTCAACGAGGCGATCCGCCGCGTTACCGAAAAAACCGCCGACCAGTACCACAAGGATGTCGCCGCACTCGGCTGCTTGCCGCCGACGGTCGAGCCGCGCGCCACCGAGTTCGTCGCGCGCCGCGCCGACGGCAAGGTTGACATGATCACCCTCATCGAACGTTTGATCGAACGCGGCCACGCCTATGTCGCCGCCGGCGAAGTGCTGTTCGACACCGCCTCGATGCCGGATTATGGCGAGCTGTCGAAGCGCAATCTCGACGAACAGCAGGCCGGTGCGCGAATTGCCGTCGACGCTCACAAGAAGAACCCGGGCGATTTCGTGCTGTGGAAATTGTCGTCACCGGAAGAGCCGGGCTGGGCCAGCCCATGGGGCAGGGGCCGGCCGGGCTGGCACATCGAATGCTCGGCCATGTCGGCCGCCTATCTCGGCGATGTCTTCGACATCCATGGCGGCGGCCTCGATTTGATCTTCCCGCACCATGAGAACGAGATCGCCCAGTCGCGTTGCGCCCACGGCACCGACGTCATGGCCAATGTCTGGATGCACAACGGCTTCCTGCAGGTCGAGGGCCAGAAAATGTCGAAGAGCGTCGGCAATTTCTACGCGATCGCCGAACTGCTGGAGACCGAGACCTTCGGCGGCCGCAAATGGCCGGGCGAGGTGCTGCGTCTGGCGATGCTGATGACGCATTACCGCGAGCCGATCGATTTCTCCGTGCGCAAGCTGGAGGAAGCCGAGAACACGCTGCGCAAATGGAAACGCGCGGCTGACCTGGCGCCGTCGGCAGGGCAAGTCCCGGCGGAGATTGTGGCGGCACTGTCGGACGACCTCGCCACCTACGCCGCCTTCCAGCAACTCACGCAGCTTGCCGGTGAGGCCGCGGAGGGCAACGAAGCGGCCGCATCGCTGAAGGCATCGCTGTTGTTCCTCGGCTTCGATATCGGCGCGGCCAAGGTCGACGAGGCAGCGATCGCCAAGGCGATCGCCAAGCGCTTGGAACTGATCGCAGCGAAAAACTGGGCCGAGGCCGACCGCATCCGCGACGAGTTGCTGACGCAAGGCGTGCAGCTGAAAGACGGCAAGGATCCTGTCACGGGCGAACGCGTGACGACGTGGGAGGTAAAGCGGTGAGGGTGGCGCGAGACACCGTTGTAAGATTGGCGAAGGCGGCAGCGACAGCCAATCTCCCCCCTTGCGGGGGAGATGTCCGGCAGGACAGAGGGGGTGCGAAGGAACGCCAGCGTTCCTTCTTGCCCACTTTCATTTCGGCCACTTTCTGAGAACGCAATGGCTGCCGGTTGAGACGCTGGCGGGACAGCACCCCCCTCTGTCCTGCCGGACATCTCCCCCGCAAGGGGGAGATCAGCCCTCGCCTCGGTTTTCGCTAATCGCCAGCGCGGAGTGGCCTGAGCATGGGTCACGACCTCGTTCCATCGCGTCAGCGCAAGAATGCAAAGTCCATGCGTCGCGTCATGACCGATGCCGAGCTGAAACTGTGGAATGAGTTGCGGGCTCACCGGCTGATGGGGATGAGCTTTCGCCGACAGGTACCGATTAGGCCCTACATTGTCGACTTCGCCTGTTCGGCCCACCACCTCGTAGTCGAGGTTGATGGCAGTCAGCATGCCGACGTAGAAGATGCAGAACGCGACAAGGCACGCAGCGCTCAATTGAGTGCCAGTGGCTGGACCATCCTGCGCTTCTGGAACGACGACGTCATCCGCGATATCGACAATGTCTGCCAGCACATCGTGATCGAGGCCGGCTTGGCCGGCGCCGACGTGCCGGCGCCAGCAAGGGAGGAGCTTGTTTCATGATCGACCATCTCGGCATCAATGTCGCCGATTTCGGCGCGTCGAAAGCCTTTTATGACCAGGCGATGGCGCCGCTTGGCGCCTCGCTGATTTACATGGTGCCACTGGAATATACCGGCGGCGCCAAGGTCGGCGGTTATGGCCGCGACCGGCCGGTGTTCTGGCTGCAGGCCAGCGATGACAAGCCGAGGACCCATCAGCACGTCGCCTTCACCGCGCGCAGCCGCGCCGAGGTCGACGCCTTCCATGCCGCGGCGCTCGCCGCCGGCGGCAAGGACAATGGCGGGCCGGGGCTGCGCCCGCATTATCACCCGGACTATTACGGCGCCTTCGTCTTGGATCCCGACGGCAACAATGTCGAGGCCGTCTGCCATGCGCCCGAATGACTATGAAACGGAGTGAAACGCCATGAGCCTCGACAACCGGCCGATCTACACCGGCGGCTGCCAGTGCGGCGCGGTGCGCTTTCGCGTCGAGGGTGCGCTAGGTGACGCCTCGATCTGCCATTGCCGCATGTGCCAGAAGGCGTTCGGCTCATTTTACGCGCCCCTGGTCTCGGTGCGTGGCGCCAAACTCGACTGGACGCGCGGCGAACCGAAATATTTCGCCTCGTCCAGCCACGTCGATCGTGGCTTTTGCGGCAATTGCGGCACGCCGCTGACCTTTACCGCGCCCGACGGCATCGGCCTCGCCATCGGCGCCTTCGACAATCCGGCTGATATCGTGCCGCTGATCCAGTGGGGCACGGAGGCAAAACTTCCCTATGTCGACACCCTTCCGCAATTGCCGGGCGAGGACACGATGGCCGACATGTCGTCGGCGCCTTATCTTGCCGAGCTTGTCTCCTACCAGCATCCCGATCATGACACCGAACAATGGCCGCCAGAGGAAAAGTTATGACCGATGAAGTTCGAACCGGCGGCTGCCAGTGCGGCGCCGTCCGTTTCCGCATCAAGGGCAAGCTTGGCCGGGCGTCCATCTGCCATTGCCGCATGTGCCAGAAACAGTTCGGGTCGTTTTTCGGCGCCCTGGTGACAGTGCCCAAGGATGGCGTCGAATGGGTGCGCGAGGAGCCGACCTACTTCCAGTCGTCGGTCAACATCGATCGCGGCTTCTGTGCCCGCTGCGGTACACCGCTGACCTATCGCCAACCTGGCGCACTGGAGATCGCCATCGGCGCCTTCGACGACCGCTCCGATCTGGCGCCGCAGATCCAGGTCAACTACGCGGTCCGATTGCCTTGGGTGGAAACGATCTTTGACCAGCCCGTGCATCAGGATCCGGATTTCTACTCCCGCCAGGAGCAGATCATCTCCTTCCAGCATCCCGACCACGAAACCACGGACTGGCCCGCGCACGGCCTGAAGATATGAGCAATGAAATGAACAGTGAACTTCGTACTCTTTATCCAGAGATCGAGGCGTTCGAGTCCGGCATGCTCGATGTCGGCGACGGCCATCATATCTACTGGGAGCGCTCCGGAACCAGGGGCGCCAAGCCGGCCGTTTTCCTGCATGGCGGTCCCGGCGGCGGCTTCTCGCCAAAACATCGGCAATTGTTCGACCCGAAGCTTTACGACGTCATCCTGTTCGACCAGCGCGGCTGCGGGAAATCGACACCCAACGCCTCGCTCGAGGCCAACACCACCTGGCACCTGGTTGCCGACATCGAGCGGCTGCGTGAGATGTGCGGCTTCGAAAAATGGCTGGTGTTCGGCGGCTCGTGGGGCTCGACGCTGGCGCTGGCCTATGCCGAGACGCATCCTAATCGCGTCAGCGAGCTTGTCGTGCGCGGCATCTACACGCTGACCCGCGCCGAACTCGAATGGTACTATCAGTTCGGCGTCTCCGAGATGTTCCCCGACAAATGGGAGCGTTTCCTGGCGCCAATTCCTGAAGCCGAGCGCGGCGACATGATGGCCGCTTACCGCAGGCGGTTGGTCGGCGCCGATGGCAAGGCGCAGCTGGAAGCCGCCCTTGCCTGGAGCCTGTGGGAAGGTGAGACGATCACGCTGCTACCGGAGCCGGAGACCAGCGACAAGTTCGGCGAGGACCACTTCGCCATCGCCTTTGCCCGCATCGAGAACCACTATTTCGTCCACGCCGGCTGGCTGGAGGAGGGGCAGCTTCTGCGCGATGCCCATAAGCTCGCGGATATTCCCGGCACAATCGTCCACGGCCGCTACGACATGCCGTGCCCGGCGCGCTATGCCTGGGCCCTGCACAAGGCCTGGCCGAAGGCGGATTTCCACCTCATCGAAGGCGCCGGCCATTCCTATTCGGAGCCGGGGATTCTGGATCGGCTGATACGCGCGACGGATGGGTTTGCGGGGAAATGACAGCGCGTGGCACCCCCCTCTGTCCTGCCGGACATCTCCCCCTCAAGGGGGGAGATTGGCTGTCATCGGCGCTTTCGCAAATCTTCATCGCTGCAGGAAACGATCCGACGCTAAAGCTGCCGATCTTCCCCCTTGAGGGGGAGATGGCCGGCAGGCCAGAGGGGGGGTGCTCGCGCGCCAACAGAACAATGACCAAACAACGCCTCTATCTCTTCGACACAACCCTCCGCGATGGCCAGCAGACGCCGGGCATCGACTTTTCCGTCGAGGACAAGATCGCGATTGCCAAGCTGCTCGATGAGTTCGGCATGGACTATGTCGAAGGCGGCTATCCCGGCGCCAATCCGACCGACACCGCCTTCTTCCAGCAGAAGCGCACGGCGAAGGCAAAGTTCGTCGCCTTCGGCATGACCAAGCGGGCAGGCGTGTCGGCATCCAACGACCCGGGCCTGGCAGCGCTCGTGCAGTCCAAGTCCGACGCCATCTGCTTCGTCGCCAAGAGCTGGGACTATCATGTCCGCGTCGCGCTCGGCTGCACCAATGAGGAAAACCTCGACTCGATCAACGCGTCGGTCGAAGCAGCTGTTGCCGCCGGCAAGGAAGCGATGGTCGATTGCGAGCATTTCTTCGACGGCTTCAAGGCCAATCCGGACTACGCACTGGCCTGCGCCAGGACCGCCTATGATGCCGGCGCGCGCTGGGTGGTGTTGTGCGACACCAATGGTGGCACGCAGCCCTCGGAAGTGCGCGCCATCGTCGACAAGGTCATTGTTTCAGGTATTCCGGGCGGCCATCTCGGCATCCATGCCCATGACGACACCGGCCAAGCGGTGGCCAATTCGCTCGCCGCCGTCGAGGCCGGCGTGCGCCAGATCCAAGGCACGCTGAACGGCATCGGCGAGCGCTGCGGCAACGCCAATCTGGTCTCGATCGTACCGACGCTGGCGCTGAAGCCGGCCTTCGCCGATCGGTTTGAAACCGGCATCTCGGCCGAGGCGCTGACCGGGATATCCCGGCTTTCCCGCGCCTTCGACGAATTGCTGAACCGTGCTCCGGAAGCGCAGGCGCCCTATGTCGGCGCCTCGGCCTTCGCCACCAAGGCCGGCATCCATGCCTCCGCACTGGCCAAGGAGCCGGCGACCTATGAACATGTGCCGCCCGAGGCAGTAGGCAACCGCCGCCGCGTTATGGTTTCGGACCAGGGCGGCAAGGCCAATTTCCTCGCCGAGCTGAAGCGGCGCGGCATCGATGTGCCCAGAGACGACCATCGTCTCGATGCGCTGATCTCGGTGGTCAAGGAGCGCGAGGCCGAGGGCTACGCCTATGAGGGCGCCGATGCCTCCTTCGAGCTGTTGGCGCGCAAAATGCTGCACGGCCTGCCGGAGTTCTTCAACGTCACTTCGTTCCGCTGCATGGTCGAGCGCCGCTTCGATGCCAACGGCCAGTTGAAGACGGTCTCCGAAGCCATCGTCAAGGTGATGGTCGAGGGCGAGGAGAAGATGTCGGTGGCCGAAGGCCACGGCCCGGTCAACGCGCTCGACATCGCGTTGCGCAAGGACCTCGGCAAATTCCAGAGCGAGATCGCCGACATGGAGCTCGCCGATTTCAAGGTGCGTATCCTCAATGGCGGCACCGAGGCGATCACCCGCGTCCTGATCGAATCGCATGACGGCACCGGCGCACGCTGGTGGACGGTCGGCGTGTCGGAAAACATCATCGATGCGTCCTTCCAGGCGCTGATGGATTCGATCGTCTACAAGCTGATGAAGAACCGCGACATGGCGGGATTGGTGGCGGCGGAGTAAGCTTGCAGGACTTGGGTTCCTCGCCCCTCGAAGTGGGGCGAGGAACTGGCGGCGCCCCTTGAACCATCAGCGGAAGTCCATTGATCCATCATAATTTTGCGATGGTTTTGGATGGCCCACTGGGCCATAGCGTTTGCCATGGCCAGCGACACGATCCAGCCCGACGCCGACTCCAAAGCCCGCAGCGGCTTTCTCCTCGCGCTCGGCGCTTATCTGCTATGGGGCCTGTTGCCCTTCTACATGAAGGCGGTTGCGCATCTGCCGCTGATCGAGGTGATCGCCCACCGCATCGTCTGGTCGGTGCCGATTGCTGCTGCAGTGCTGGTCTGGGCCGGCCGCACAGCCGATTTCAAGGCGGCGATCCGCTCGCCGCGCAGCATCGCCATGGCGGCGCTGACGGCGACCCTGATCTCCGTCAACTGGGCCATCTATGTCTGGGCGATCTCGGTCGACCGCACCGTCGAGACCGCGCTCGGATACTACATCAACCCATTAGTTAGCATCGTCGTCGGCGCGTTGTTGCTCGGCGAGAAGCTCGACCGGCTGCAGATCGTGGCCGTGTTGCTGGCGGCGGTCGCAGTTGCCGTTCTGACCGTCGATGCCGGCAAATTGCCTTGGGTGTCGTTGGCGCTGGCGTTTTCCTTCGCTGCCTATGGGTTCTTCCGCAAGACGCTGCCGATCGGCCCGAGCCAGGGCTTTCTGCTCGAAGTGCTTTTGCTGTCGGTGCCGGCGCTTGCCTACATCGTCTTCCTGGTCGTCAACGGCCAGGACCATTTCATCTCCAGCAACGGCACCGATATGGCTTTGCTCATCGGCTGCGGCCCAGTCACCTCGGTGCCGCTGCTTCTGTTCGCCTTCGGCGCCAAGCTTCTGCGCCTCTCCACCATCGGCATCATGCAGTACATCGCACCGACCATGGTGTTCCTGATCGCCGTGCTGATTTTCGACGAGCCGTTCGGCACCACGCAAGCAATTGCCTTCGCGCTGATCTGGGCGGCATTGGCGATGTATTCCTGGTCGATGTTTCGTGGCCGTGAAATCCGCCCGGTGGCGTTGGCCCCGAAGTAGGGAGCCTTTCGATGTACGTGCTGCATATCGCCAACAAGAACTATTCGTCATGGTCGCTGCGGCCATGGGTGCTGATGCGCACCCTCGACATTCCGTTCGAGGAGCAATTGACGCCGTTTCCGACCGGGCCCAGTTTCGATCTCTACCGGGCGTTCTCGCCCAGCGGGCGCGTGCCTTGCCTGGTGGATGACGGCTGGGCTGTCTGGGATTCGCTGGCTATTGCCGAGTATCTCGCCGAGCGCCACCATGGTGTGTGGCCTGCCGAGGCCAAGGCGCGAGCCTGGGCGCGCTCGGCCGCCGCCGAAATGCATTCTGGTTTCACGGCCTTGCGCGGCGCATGCCCGATGAATTGCGGCTTGCGGGTGAAACCGTTGCCGATGTCGGACGCGCTGAAGCAGGATCTGTTCCGTTTGGGCGATCTCTGGAACGATGGCCTTGCCCTGTTCGGCGGGCCGTTCCTTGCCGGCGGCCATTTTACCGCCGTCGACGCCTTCTTTGCTCCGGTGGCGTTCCGTGTGCTATCCTATGGGCTGTCTTTCGAAGGGGCAGCTGCAGCCTATCCCCCGCAATTGCTTGGCCTGCCGGCCATGCAGGAATGGTATGCGGCGGGTCTCGCCGAGACCTGGCGGGAGCCGGACCATGAGGCGGAGGTCGCTGCCGCCGGCACCATCGTCGAGGATCTTCGCGCTACGGCGTGATGGGCATTCCAGGAAAAGCGCGTCGCGTTCCCTTGGGAATTGCGTGAAAACAAAGGGATCGGGGCGTTACGTCCGCCCGAGCCGCCTTACGAACATGTAGGTCGCCGCGGCGATCACGATCGAAACCGCCGAGACCACCCAGAAGCCCATCGGCGTATTGACCATGGGCAGACCACCGACATTCATGCCGAACAGGCCTGATATGATGGTCATCGGCAACAGCACCGCCGTCATCACCGACAGCACATAGAGCAGCTGGTTGGACTGCATTGTCAGCTTGGCCATCAACTCGTCCTGCAGCAACCTTGCGCGTGCCTGCAACTGCTCGCCGTCGTGATAGAGCGTGTGTGCCCGGTGCGAGAGCCTTGTCGCCATGTCATTGATCCGATCGGGCAGCTCATTGCGATGCGAATGGTCGAGATGGCGAAAAAGGTTTGTGAGCGTCGCCATCTGCCGGTGGATGACCACCAGTTGACGGCGCGCCTCGACCAGCGACTGCCGCTCGCCGTGCCAGGCATCGCGCACGATACGGTCCTCGATGCCGTCCAGCGTATCGCCAAGACCGTGGAGCTCGGCCGCCATGCCGTCGAGCGACTGGCCCATGACCGCTTCGACCAGGTCGGCGGGGGAGCGGAATTTGCGCGAGCCGCTCTCCACCGCCTTGCGGATGAGATCGACCGATTCCAGTGGCTGCTTGCGCGCGCCGATCAGCGTCTTGTCGTTGAGCGCAAAACGGAAATGGCCGAGCCCGCGCGCTTCCGCCGAATAGTCGTGGCGCAGATCCGGCAGGTCGCCATAAAGCCAGGCATCCTCGAGATCGATGTGGCAACCCTGGCTGGCGCCGAGGAAAGCTTCGCGCACAGGCCCGGGCAGAGCCTGCTCGGCGGCGATCTCATGACGGGCGCGCAGGTCGGACAGCTGGTAGCTGCGCCATGTCCATGCAACCTCGGCCGCGTCCTTGGTGCGCAGGCCCTCGGCGGTGAAATGGTAGATGAAGAACAGCCCGTGCTCGTCGGGCAGGTAAGGCGACAGGCCTTCCGCGTTGAGAGCAATGTTCACGGCTCGCCTCGCCAAGAAATTTCGACCAGGTTCAGATTTCGACTATGCCGCGCGGATGCCGACCCGTCCTTCGTAACACGAGTGAGGCGGGTTCCGTGTGACGGTTTCTTGACAGGCGATCACAGTTTGTCGAGCAGCGTTTAGAGTGTTTGCTGCTATCGCCGACGAATGGAGCTCACCCATCGCAACGGTCCAGTCAATCGCCAGCTGCGTGACGCAAGCGCCGCATCGCGCTCCGCCACCAGGTCGTCTCGGATCCTGGCCAGCGCGCTACGCTCGGCTACGAGGCCGTCTTGGGCCAGGGCAAGCGCGTCACGCTCCGCCATGGAGCTGTCTCGGGCTTGGATGAGGTCCTGCTGGGCGTGAGCAAGCGCATCACGCTCCGCCATGAAGCTGTCTCGGGCTTGGATGAGGTCCTGCTGGGCGTGAGCAAGCGCGTCACGCTCCGCCATGAAGCTGTCTCGGTCTCGGATGAGGGCCTGTTGGGCGTCAGCGAGGGCGTCACGCTCGACGATGCCCTTTTCCAGTTCGCCGTGTAGCCGTTTAGCGCCCAGGTTCCCTGCGGCAACGGCCTTGCCAACCACATCGCAGCTCTCATCGAACGTTGCCCGCACCCTGTCGAGCTGGTCGCGCAAGTCCTGGCTGTCGCCTTCAGACGCCATACTGCGCAAAATGGCATAGGCGCTGCGGACTAATGGCGTGGAATCCGGATGGTTTTGCAGATCAGCGACCGAGGCCCGCTGATGATGCAGGTCCTTGTCCAGGAACTCGGCGATTGCGGCGTCGGCCTGATCGGACGTGACAGGCCAGACGATTCCGGTCTCCCTGGCCGCGCGGTCCATCTGATGTCGCCAGTCGCTCAACAGGTCTTCGTGGCGCAGGATACAGCGCGGCATGTGTCGCGAATGATGCTCCGCTTCGAGCACGTGCCTGAGCCACAGCATGAACGCTGTCGGCAGTGCCATTTGATCCCGTTCCTGCAGCGAACAGGCGACTTCGAGCGGGTTGCGGACAGGCAGAAATGCGATCGGGTCAATCCTGAGATCGGCCAGGATCGAGGCCATGAAGGGGAGGAACCGGCAGATCCGCGGATCCTTGACGAAAAACAGGGGGGCATCGCCGAACTCGCTGGCAATGATCGCCGTCATCATGGGCCGAAATCGCTCGGCTGCCGGCGACTGCAGCCACTGCCGATCTAGCGGCAGCCAATCTTGCCAGGAGGAGGCGGCCGCCGTGAGCAGGTGGTCGTCGGCGATGGTGAGTGGGGTACTTTCCCAATGTCCCTTGGGATTGTGGAGGCTCCCGGGCAGCAGATGTTTCGGCGGCGTGGCTCCATGCGCGGCGACGAGGGCGCCGAGCGCCGAGGTGCCGCTGCGGTGCATTCCGAGGACCAGGATCGCCGTCCTTGGTTCCGACGCGATCTCGCCCTTCGCGGCCGTCAATCGCTCGCGCGGATTCATCTCCCCTTTGTCTCGCTCTCCAAATTTCCGTTCCCGCCCAATGTTCTCCGATAACCAACTGCGAAGCGGGCTGCAAATGGAAATCGTCGCCAACGTGCTTACATTGCGCACAAGACGGAGCTCAAGAAAAGCTGGACAGATCGAAGTCAGCTGCCCCAACGCTACAGATCCTTGCCAAGCAGATGCAGTCGATCAGTGGCTTCGCATTGGACTTCTGCTTCTGGGCCAGGCTGGCCTTGTTGCTGTCGCCGATCCAGGTGTTGCCCAGTGTTTCGTAGCCGGCAGCCTTGAGCGCCAGCACGACGCGGCGCAGTTGGTGCGCCAGGCCGACGACACCAACCGGGCTCAATTCCTGGCCGCCTGCGCCAAGGCCGGCTTCGTCCTCACATCTTGTCAATTACAGACTGCACGCCTTCCGTCGGCGCATCGACCGACGACCCCGCCACCATGATGGCGGCGACGATGGCCTCGGGGTCTTCGACCACCAGCGGCTTGACCCGTTGCGCGGTGTGGATGAAGCCTTCGCTGGCCATATGGTCGAGCAGCGCCAGCATCGGATCCCAGAATCCTTGAACGTTGGCGAAGACGATCGGCTTGCGGTGATGGCCGAGCTGGCCCCAGGTCATGATCTCGACGATTTCCTCGACCGTGCCGATGCCGCCGGGCAGCGCCACAAAGGCGTCGGATTTCTCGAACATCTTGTGCTTGCGCTCGTGCATGTTGTCGGTGATCAGCAACTCGTCGAGCCGGTCAAGCGCGGTTTCGGTCGCCTCCTTGTTGATGAGGAAGCGCGGAATGATGCCCGTTACCTTGCCGCCGGCCTTGAGCGCGCCTTCGGCGACTGCGCCCATAATGCCTTTGGTGCCGCCGCCATAGACCAGCCGCAGGCCGGCTTTGGCGAGCGAGCGGCCAAGCAGGTGCCCGGCCTTGGCATAGATTTCATCGCGGCCCGGAGACGAGCCGCAATAGACGCAGACGGATCGAATCGTGTTCATTCGTGATTGGTGATTGGGTCTGAATGCGGGGTCAAGCCCCAAGGGCTGACAAGCCCGGGCTTTTTCTTGTCGGTGCCGGCAAAACACGCTAGACCGGCTTCAGGTGGCTAAGGGGTAGGGGAAATATGGCTGTTAATCCATTGAAGGCGTTTCTGTTCGCGGCCGGTGGGACCGTCGCGGTCGTCGGAACCGCCTATGTATCGGGCGCACTCGACCCGTATCTGAATCCCACGCCGCCTGCGGCGATTGCATCGCTGACGCCGCCGGCTGAAAAGCCGGCCGATCCGGGGACCGAGGGAAGGCTGCCGCCGGCGCCCGCCGCGCCCACCGATGCCAAGGCTCCCGCAGCACCCGCGCCTGCCGACGCAACGGCTCCCGCGACCGAAGCTGCGGCTCCGGCGGCACCTGCCGCGCCCGCTGCTGCCCCAACAACCCCAGCGCCGGCCGCGGCCGGCCCGGTTGCGCCGAGCTTCGACGTCGTGCGCGTCGAAAGCAACGGCTCGATCGTCGTTGCCGGCAATGCTGCGCCCAATTCGAAGATCGAGATCCTCAACGGCTCCTCGGTGCTTGGCTCGACTGTCGCCGGTCCGGACGGCGCCTTCGTCATCGTTCTCGACGATCCGCTGAAGCCCGGCGACTATACGATTGCGTTGCGCGCGACGGCCGACGATGTGGTTACCCCTTCCGTGCAGACCGCCGTCGTTTCGGTTCCCAAGGACGCCGCCGGCCAGGTGCTGGCGATGGTCGAGGAACCCGGCAAGCCGGCCGAGCTGCTTAGCGTCCCGGCGCCTGAGACCAAGCCCGCGGCACCGGCCGCCGGCGATCAGGCCGCTGCCCCAGCCGCTGAGGCGCCTGCTACGGCTGCGCCTGCCGTGGTCGCGGCAGCGCCTGCCGCTCCCGCTGAAACAGCACCTGCTGCTCCGGCTGTGGAAGCCGCAACTGCCCCTGCAGCGCCAGCAGTACCTGCAGCGCCGCCGGCGGCAGGCGTGGCTGCACCCAAGATCGTCGTCGAAGCGGTCGAGATCGACGGCAACAAGATCTTCGTCGCCGGTCTGGCTGACGCCGGCCGCAAGGTGCGCGCCTATGCCAACGATATCCTGCTTGGTGATGCGGTGACCTCGCCCGACGGTCATTTCCTGGTCGAGGCGACGCGCGACATCCCGGTCGGCAGCTACACCATCCATGTCGACGGTCTCGACGCCGACGGCGTGAAGGTCGTGGCCCGCGCCGCCGTGCCGTTCGAGCGCGAACCCGGCGAAGCGATCGCCGCCGTGGCGCCCGCGGAGGCCAAGCCCACCGAGACCAAGCCCGCCGAAGCAAAGCCTGCTGAGCCGGCCGCACCGGCTGCTGCCGAAGCACCGGCCGCTCCGAAGCCTGCGGCGCCAGCCACTATCGCGGCTGCCCCTGCGAAGCCCGCACCAGCTGCTGCCGCATCCGCACCAGCCGCACCGGCGGCTGAAGCGCCGGCTCCGGCTGACCCGGCGGTTGCCGGGGCACCTGCGGCACCGGCAGCGCCTGCCGCTGAGGTTCCAGCCGTCGTCGCGGCGGCAACGCCCGATGTGCCAGAGACGGTGGCGCCAAAGCTTGAACATGCCGACGGCGCGGTGATCATCCGCAGGCACGACACGCTGTGGCGGATCTCACGGCGCGTCTACGGTCACGGCGTGCGCTTCTCGACCATCTATCTCGCCAACCAGGACCAGATCAGCGATCCCGACCGCATCTGGCCGGGGCAGGTGTTCAAGGTTCCGGAAAAGTCCAAGGAAGGCGAAGCCGCCGACCTCAAGGCGATGGGCGAGCAGGTGACAACGGCGCCGGTGAAGACGCAGTAGCGGCCGAGCGCTTGATCTCCCCCCTTGAGGGGGAGATGGCCGGCAGGCCAGAGGGGGTCGCCGCGCATAGAACGCCGACCTTCTCTTTGCTGCAAACGACGTTGCGTCAGGACGTACCGACCCCCTCTGTCGCCTTCGGCGACATCTCCCCTCGAGGGGGGAGATTAGGTCGCTCTACCCATCGGGATAGCTTGCCACGCACCCGTTCATCGTCTATCGCCGATGAACGATGGCAGACTCGCTCGCTGAACCAGACCACGCAAACTGCGCACCGCCCCAAAGCCGCGCCGTTGCCGCGAGCTTCGCCGCACTCTCGCACCCGGCGCGCATCGAGATCCTTAGACATCTGTCGGCCAGCCGCTCCTGCTGCTGCCGTGAGGTTGTCGACCATCTCGACCTCGCGCAGTCGACGGTCTCCCAGCATCTGAAAATCCTGGTCGAAGCAGGCTTGGTCCGCTTCGAGCCCGACCGCCAGCGCTCGCGCTATCAACTCGACCGCGCCGCGCTCGCCGACGTTTCCGCATCGCTGACCGCACTCGTCAATTCCTGCTGCTCCGGCCGCTGACCTCTCACCCCGAAGGCAAGACAAGTGGCAGAAAAAACCGTTTCCGATAGCTCGACCTTCGGCACCTTGCGCAATCTGTGGCCCTATATGTGGCCGGCCGACCGCCCCGATCTCAGGGCACGCGTCACCTGGGCGACGCTGCTTCTGGTCGTTGCCAAGCTGACGCTGGTTGCCGGGCCCTATTTCTTCAAATGGGCGACGGATGCCCTAGCCGGCGACGCCAAATCGCCGCCGCCGCTGCCATCTTTCCTGCTGGCGCCGGTGATGCTGGTCGTCGCCTACAATGTCGTGCGGCTGGTGCAGCTTGGCTTCAACCAGCTGCGCGACGCGCTGTTTGCCCGCGTTGGCCAATATGCGGTGCGCCAGCTCGCGTTCCGCACCTTCGTTCACATGCACCAGCTGTCGCTGCGCTTCCACCTCGAGCGCCGCACCGGCGGCCTGTCGCGCATCATCGAGCGCGGCACCAAGGGCATCGAGACGATCGTGCGCTTCATCATGCTGAACACGGCGCCGACCATCCTCGAATTCGCGCTGACCACCGGTATCTTCGCCTACACTTATGGCTGGAAATATGTGGTCGTGGTGGCAGCCACGGTGTGGCTCTACGTCTGGTTCACGGTTCGCGCCAGCGACTGGCGGATCTCGATCCGCCGCGACATGAACGACAGCGACACCGACGCCAACACCAAGGCGATCGACTCCCTGCTCAACTACGAGACGGTCAAATACTTCAACAACGAGGGTATGGAGGCTGAGCGCTTCGACCGCTCAATGGCACGCTATGAGATGGCGGCGACCAGAATATGGACCTCGCTCGGTTGGCTGAATTTCGGCCAGGGCATCATCTTCGGTCTCGGCACCGTCATCGTCATGTGCATGTCGGCGCTGGAGGTGCAGGCCGGCACGCAGACGGTCGGCGATTTCGTCTTCATCAACGCCATGCTGATGCAGCTTTCGGTGCCGCTCAATTTCATCGGCTTCATCTACCGCGAAATCCGCCAGGGGCTGACCGACATCGAGCAAATGTTCGACCTGCTCGATGTGCCGCAGGAAATCACCGACAAGCCCGATGCCAAGCCACTGGCTGTTACAGCCGGCAAGGTCGAGTTCCGCGACGTGCACTTCGCCTACGACCCCAGCCGCAAGATTCTGAAGGGCGTCTCCTTCGAGGTTCCGGCCGGCAAGACGGTGGCCATTGTCGGTCCGTCCGGCGCCGGCAAGTCGACGATTTCGCGGCTCTTGTTCCGCTTCTACGACGTCCAGGGCGGTCAGGTGCTGATCGACGGCCAGGATGTCCGTGATGTGACGCAGGCGAGTCTGCGCGGCGCCATCGGCATGGTGCCGCAGGACACCGTGCTGTTCAACGACACCATCGCCTACAACGTCCGTTACGGCCGCATCGGCGCCAGCGAGGAAGACATGCAGAAAGCCGCCGAGCTTGCCCAGATCGGCCCGTTCATCGAACGACTGCCCGAAGGCTACCGCTCGATGGTCGGCGAGCGCGGGCTAAAACTGTCGGGCGGCGAAAAGCAGCGCGTGGCGATTGCCCGCACGATTTTGAAGGCGCCGCCGATCCTGATGCTCGACGAGGCGACCTCGGCGCTGGATAGCCACACCGAGCAGGAGATCCAGGCCGCCCTCGACCTGGTCAGCAAGGGCCGCACCACCATCGTCATTGCCCACCGCCTGTCGACGGTGATCACCGCCGACGAGATCATCGTACTCAAGGACGGCGAGATCGCCGAACGCGGCACCCATGCCGAGCTGATGCGCCAACATGGCCTCTACGCCTCGATGTGGGATCGCCAGCGCGAGGCGACGGAAGCCGAAGAGCGTCTGCGCATTGCACGCGAGAGCGATGAGCTGGGGGTGGTCGTCCGCAGAAGGACGTCGGAGGTGAACTAGGGGCGGAGCGCTATCTCCCCCCTTGAGGGGGAGATGTCGCCGAAGGCGACAGAGGGGGTCGCAGCGCGTGGAGCGCTAACCTTCATCGGTCGCAAGGGGGGCGCATCCAGTCGAACCGACCCCCTCTGGCCTGCCGGCCATCTCCCCCTCAAGGGGGGAGATATGCAGCGTCGTCGCCATCATCACCACCGAAAGTTTCCCCTTGACCTCAACCTAAGTTGAGATCGCAAACCCGTTCCTGAGCCACCGAACCCAAGTCGTTCAAGAACGGAGACAGATTCAAATGGATAAACTTGCCGAGGCAGCCGTGTTCAGGGTCGACAAATTCGTCGTTCCTGCCGAGGCCCGTGAAGAAATCCTTCGCAAGGTCAGGGCGACTCATGAATTGCTGCGTCTGCAGCAAGGCTTCGTCCAGGATTTCGTGCTCGAGCAATTTTCGGGCCCGGGCGAGTTCAACCTGGTCACCATTGTCGAATGGGAAAACCAGGCGGCCGTCGACAATGTCGTGCCGATCGTCAAGGCAGCCCATGAGCGGGCGGGCTTCAACCCGCAGGAGACCATTGCCCGGCTGGGTGTGAAGGCCGATATCGCCAACTATCAGCGTCTACCCGAGATGTAAGACGGCCAGCCGACGCCATGTGCGGGCGCTTCGACGCTCAGCACCTGGCCAGTGCGGGCATCGCTGATCATGTTCTCGAAACCACGCCATTCGGCGGCGACGATGAACAGTGTCGTGCCATCCGGCCCGCCCAGCATGCAGGCAAAGCAGCCGCGATCGGCATCGACTGTCTGCAACACCTCGCCACCTTCGCGCACCCGCACGCAGCGCTTGTTGGGAACATCCGCGTACCAGGCAGCCCCTTCGGCATCGAGGCAGATGCCGTCGGGAAAGCCATCGAGATCGGCCCAGACCCGGCGGTTGGAAAGCCCGCCATCCTCCGCGATATCGAAGGCGGTCAGCCGGTTGGCATGCGACTCCGCCACGATCAGTGTCCTGTTGTCCGGCGTCACCGCCATGCCGTTGGCGAAAGCGATGTTCTCGGCCACTTGTCGAACCGAGCCGTCCGGCGTGATCAGCACGATGGTGCCGGGCCCGAAATGCTCGCCCGGTGCAGGCGCCGACCCGCCGCCATTGACATAGATGTTGCCGCGCCCGTCGACGACGATCTCGTTCCACGGGCTCTTTGACAGTTCTCTCAAATCGGCATGGGTGGCGAGCGTCCCGTCCGCGTCCTGCCGCAGCAACAGCCCTTCGCGCCCCGAAATGACCAGCAGCCGCCCGTCCGGCAGCCAGTCGATCGAATAGGGTAGTATCGCAGGCACCGTGAGCATCACCTCGCTCTTGCCGCCCACACCCACCGCGACGATCTCGCCGGTGCCCCAATTACAGACCCAAAGTCGTCCCTCGTGCCAGCGCGGCGACTCCCCGAAAGCGAGGCCTTCTGTAATGACCTTGGCGTTCAAGGCGACTGATTTCGAGGATGGCATTGCGGATCCCTTGGTTTGTCGCCTCGCCGCAATTCGGCATTGTCGCGAAGCGCTTTCCTGCCAAGGACGTGTGAATCTGTGGCGCCCCGACATGACCGACAATTTTGGCAAACCATCGTGCGGATGCCTCTGGATCAGAGTGCCTTTAATCCTTGAGGGCAGCTGATATTGTCGCGTCGGAAATAACCCGTTCGCGCAAGTTTTGCGACCAAGAGTATTTTCGATGTTCGGTTTCTTTTCCCGCAAATCCAAGAAAACGCCCGAGAAGTCGGCATCAGATTCTGGAAAGCAGTTGGAATTCGGCCTGCCGTTGCCAGTCGTCGTACTGCGTTCGAACGTCGAGGATCCTGATGAAAAGCCGTTTTTTCTCGTCTTCGCTGTCATGCAATTCGTCACAGCGATGGTTTCCAAAGGACTCTATCGTTATCCCGAAATCGACACCAAGGCGATGCAGGTCCTTCATGCCGACTCGTACTCTTCGGAGGTAAAGAACGGCGGCCATAGTCAATTCATCCACAATGCCGGGCAGGAAATCGGCGCCATGATTGCCAACGCACGAGCTGGACTCACTGCTTGTGGCGCAAAGGGCCAGCTTGCGACTTTGGAAAAGATGTCCAGCTGGATTGCAGACCATCCCAACGAAGCCGCCCGGCAGACGGGCTTCGAGGGCGGGCGGGATGATTTTCTCGATACACTTGATCATGCGTTCTACGTTGCGGATGAGGCCGCGCCCATGGAAAACCTTTTGGCGCGCTGGATCGCGTCATGGCCTGATCTGCAAGTTGTCGATAGTGACGATTACGACGACGTCATACACCGGCTGGTGATGGCCAATCCGAAGCGCGAAGGCAGGCTTCTTCATAAGTCCGTTGGCAACTTGGCAGGCCAGATGATCTTGAGCTGGCGCGATGTCGGGGCCGGCCTTGCCTGCGCCAAGATCGCGCCGCCCGAGATCAAAATCGCGTTCGGCATGGCAAGGATGCTGAACATAGAAGGAGAGAAACAGCTGGTTTTTCAACTTCAGACCAGCGCGAAGAAGACCCGACTATGCAGTGCGACGGAGACACACGTCACGGTCTACGAGTACATCGCTCCAGAAGAGTTGCTTGTCATACCGCCAGGCGAGAGCCCGCTAGCGGCTAACGCCCCGAAAGTTGGCGCCAAGCTTGGCATTGCTGAAGAGCCCGAGATCACAGCGGTCATCGAGTTGGCGGAACAATACCATGCTCCCGCCGCCGTCGACCTCCTGCTCCGCAAGGCAGGCTTCGACCCGACGGATGCCATCGTTTCTGCGAATTCGGTGGTGCAGAAGGAGGAAGGAGCAATCGTGAATTGGGTGGTGCTGGCATCAGGCCAAGTCTTCCTTTTCCAATCGTTGCGGAACGGCGGTGTGCTCTTGCGCGGCAAGGATGATGAAAGCCTCGCTGAGGCCGCTATGGCCGAGCTCAATGCCCACTTTGATCGCTCCGCTGCGGCGGGTTAGCGACAGCAAGCCTACTTTTTCTCAGTCAGGAAGAACGTGCCATCGGCATGGCCGTTGGCACCGCATGACAGGGGCTCCGATCTGCCATCCTTGCCGGCGCCGCTCTGCTCGACGACAAGCGCATCGCCGTCGCGTCGGAAGGTAAAGACAAAACCGGTTGGGTTGTCGTTGTCGACGGCACGGTCGACCAGCCGCAGAGTGTTGCGCTCCTCGACCGTGCCGTCGATCTCGCATGACCCACTTTCCGAGACTGGATTGGAAACGACATCTTCCGAGATTTCGACCTTGCCTCCGCCAACAGCCTTGATGTCGACGCTGCCGCGCACGCTGCTCCATGTGCCGATCAAACCTGCATCGGGGGGCTTGCGTATGCCGGACAGGAAGGTTGCGCGGTCGCGCAGGAATTCGCCGAGATCGAAAGTCTGTTGGTTCTTGGGCGAACTTTCGTTGAAGCCGGCGATCTGGTCGCGATACGCGATGAAATCGCTTTGGTCGTCCCGCAGCGCCTTGCCGGCATGAGCATCGAGCCTCTTCAGCAGCGCGGCATAATTCTTCGCGACGTCGGCATCGGCCTGCGCCAGGGTCGGATCGGCGCATATGGCCTTTTCCGCCACGCTGGCGGCCTTGGCGCAATCGAAGGATGGCTTGCCTTGCGCCGCTGCGTGGTCGCTCGCTGCCAGGAATACGGTCAAAACGGCACCCATGGCTGCCAATCGTATGGCAACAAGGTACGCTTTGCCTGTGTTTGGCATCATGGGCGGTCGGCCTTTTCGCCGCGCACTGAGCCAGCGGCGGTATGAACTCTGGCGGCAAAGCCGCCGGCAGGCAAGCACGTGACCGTTCCTGCCGGCTGCGGCCGATGCGGCCTTGCCCAATGTTGCGTTGCGGCCGCGGAGCCTTTCCGGTATTGAGGCCGGACCTGAAACAGGGACCGCCCCCAGCCCATGAGCTCCAGCCAATGAGCCTCGTCGACTCGATCAAGAATGCCTTCGTTCCGATCCATCGCGAGGGCTATCCGTTCATTGCCGCCTTTGGTGCGGGCACGCTGTTCCTCGGCTATTTCTCCTCGGTGCTGTTCTGGATCGGCCTGATCCTGACCGCCTGGTGCGTCTATTTCTTCCGTGACCCCGAGCGTGTCACCCCGGTCGATGACAGGCTGGTGGTCAGTCCCGCCGACGGCGTCATCTCGGCGGTCGGCCCGGCCGTGCCACCGCGCGAGCTCGGCCTCGGCAACACCGAAATGACCCGCATCTCGGTGTTCATGAATGTCTTCTCCTGCCATGTGAACCGTGCTCCCGTGCGCGGCCGCATCACCAAAATCGAGCATCGGCCGGGCAAGTTCCTGAATGCCGAACTCGACAAGGCAAGCTCGGAGAACGAGCGCAACGGGCTGGTCATCGACAGTCCCAACGGAATCGTTGTCGCCGTGCAGATCGCCGGCCTGGTGGCACGCCGCATCGTCTGCTGGGCCGAGACCGGCGGTTCGATCGCCATCGGCGAACGCTTCGGCTTGATCCGCTTCGGCTCGCGCGTCGATGTCTTCCTGCCTTCGACCGCGGTGCCGCGCGTCGCCGTCGGCCAGACGGCGGTCGGAGGTGAAACCGTGCTCGCCGAATTCGGCGGCGTCTCCGCAACCCCGCTCGTCAGGATTTCGTAAGCGGTGGGCGCGCCGTTCAAAAAGTTCGAGGCCCATGGCAGCGGCGGCCCGCGCATCCGCGAGATTCCGATGCGCATGGTGCTGCCCAATCTGGTCACCGTACTTGCCATCTGCGCCGGCCTGTCCGGCATCCGCTTCGGCTTCGAGGGCCGTTTCGAGCCGGCCGTGGTGATGGTGCTGCTCGCCGCCTTCCTGGACGGCATAGACGGGCGCCTGGCGCGCATGTTGAAGGCGACATCCAAATTCGGCGCGCAGATGGATTCGCTGGCCGACATCGTCAATTTCGGCGTCGCGCCGGCACTGGTGCTCTACGCCTTCCTGCTCGACCGCGCCGGCTCCTTCGGCTGGATCGCAGCTCTTCTGTTCACCATCGCCTGTGGCCTGCGGCTGGCGCGCTTCAACGTGCTCGACGAAGACCATGACCGGCCGATCTGGCAGAGCGAATACTTCGTCGGCGTGCCGGCGCCGGCCGGCGCCGTGCTGGTTATGCTGCCGCTCTATCTGTCGTTCCTGCGGCTCGGTCTCGAGCCCGACCGCTTGACGGCATTCGTCGCCACCGGCTTCACTGTGCTGGTCGCTTTCCTGCTGGTCAGCCGGCTGCCGGTCTATTCCGGCAAAAGCCTGAAAGTGCCGGGCGACAAGGTGCTGCCGATCATCCTGGCGGTCGTTCTCTACGTCCTGCTGTTGATGACCTATCCCTGGTACACGCTGACCGCCTCTGTCGCAGGCTATCTCATCTTCCTGCCTTTCAGCGTGCGGGCGTATTCGAAGCGCGCCAAGCGCGAGGGCGAAAAAGTGCCGCCGTCGGATATTGGGTAGTTGCTATCTCCCCCCTTGAGGGGGAGATGTCGCCGAAGGCGACAGAGGGGGTCGGTACGCCCCGGACGCGACCTCGTTTGAGCGAAGAGGACGTCGGCGCTTCACGCGAGGCGACCCCCTCTGGCCTGCCGGCCATCTCCCCCTCAAGGAGGGAGATACGCTAAGCCGCCAGGCCCAGCCCCAGCTTCTCGATCGCCAGGTTCCGCGTCGAGACATAATCCGTCTTGCCGGAACCCAGCACCGGGATCTCCCCGACCTTGACGATGTCGTTGGGCACCATCAGTTCGGCCGCACCTGCCTTCTTGCCGAAGGCGCGCAGTTCTTCCGGATCGGCGTCGTCGGCGGTGGTGACCAGCACGATGCGCTCGCCGCGCCTCTTGTCCGGCACCGCCACCGCGGCGTGGCGCTCTTCCGGCCACAGCGACTGCACCAGCATCTCGACGGCGCCCAACGACACCATCTCGCCAGCGATCTTGGCGAAGCGTTTTGCCCGGCCGCGAATGGTGATGAAGCCTTCCCGGTCGACCGAGACGATGTCGCCGGTGTCGTGCCAGCCGTCCAGCGGCTGCAATTCGCCGGGCCGGTCAGCGGTCATGTAGCCCATCATCAAATTCGGCCCGTCGAGCCACAGGCGGCCGGCACCCTCGATACCCTCGACCGGTTCGAGCTTCATGCGCATCGCCGGCAACAGCCGTCCGACCGTGCCGTCGCGACCATGGATGGCGGTGTTGACGGCGACGACGGGAGCGGCCTCCGTCAGCCCGAACCCCTCGATGATCGAGGCATCGAAGCGCTCGCGATAAACGCGCCGCGTCTCCGGCTTCACCGCTTCCGCGCCGGCGACGACGAAGCGCAGGCTGGAGAAATCGCCATCCTTGGCGGTGCGGGCATAGTTGGCAAGGAAAGTGTCGGTGCCGAACATGATGGTCGGCTTCACCTTGCGGGCGATCTCCGGGATGATCTTGTAGTGCAGCGGTGACGGGTAGAGGAACAGTTTCACCCCGGTCACCAGCGGCAGGATGGTACCGCCGGTCAGGCCGAAAGAGTGAAAAACCGGCAGCACGTTGAGCAGGATGTCGGACGGCGAAATGGTAATGCGCGCCTCGGCCTGCA
The DNA here is from genome assembly GCF_040324395.1 of Mesorhizobium sp. C277A. Taxonomy (NCBI): domain Bacteria; kingdom Pseudomonadati; phylum Pseudomonadota; class Alphaproteobacteria; order Hyphomicrobiales; family Phyllobacteriaceae; genus Mesorhizobium; species Mesorhizobium sp. C277A. The sequence goes on from NZ_JAMYVW010000002.1 coordinate 820,964, forward strand.
TGGCGTTGGCCTGGAGATTGCGGTGCGACAGCACCACGGCCTTGGGCGTGCCTTCCGAGCCTGAGGTGAACAGGATTGCGGCGGGCTTGGCCGCATCCTGCCGCTGCAGCGGGAACCGCCACAGCACCGCTGCTGCGAGCTTTTCCAGCGTCGTGACGCTTGCGCGCACATCCTCCAGCCACAGCATCTTGGCGCCGCCGGCCTCGATGGAGGCGATGATGTCGGCAAGCGCCGCCTTCTCGACGAACGCGCGCGAGGAAACCACCGTTCGGATGACTGCCGCGCGCACCGCGGCGGTTACGCTGGCCGGCCCTGCCGTGTAGTTGATCATCGCCGCTACCCGGCCGGCCGAGAGCAGGCCGACGAAGGACAGCACCACGCCATTGGCGTTGGGCAGCAAAACCCCGACCGCTTCGCCGGGCGCCGCCACCGCCTCGAAACGGCGGCCGAGCACGCGCGCGCCGATGAACATTTTTCGATAGCTGAGCGAGCCGCTGATCACATCCTCGATGATCGGATGCGAGGCGCCGGTGCGATCCGCGGCATCGCGCATGGCCAGGAACAGGCCGCGATCGAGGTTGCTGCCATAAAGCCGCGCCTCGGCGATGCGGTCGAACAACGCATTGGTGTTGGAAGCCTGGTCGGGGTTGCGCGCCACCAGTTCGGCAATCGTCATTGGCTCCAGCACGCTGATCGAGAGTTTTGGGAACCAGTGGCGCGGCGCCCGGTTCTTTGGCGTCAAGGAAACCGGCAGGTCGCGCGAGCCGGTGACGAAGATCGGCACGATGCGGGCGTCGGCCTGCATGGCGATGCGGGTGACGGCGCGGAACAGGCGAAACGTCTTCACATCGGGCTCGACGTCATCGGGCAGGTAGACGGCAAGCCGGCCTTTACCCTTCAGCACCCTGACCAGCCGCCGGCTGACGAAGAGATGCTCGGCGTTGAAGGCGATGGTGCGGCCAAGCTCGCGCCAAGGCTCCATCCAGGGCGAGCGCGCCGAGGCCTCGTCGAGAATGTGCAGCGTGTCGTCGGGCAGCAGCGACAGCATCAGCGCCGGCTCGAAGCGTGACTGGTGCGAGACCACATAGATCACCGGCGTCGGCGCGTTGCGGGCAATGCGGATGCGCCGGTCATCGATCCGGTAGGCGAGCTTGAACGGCACATAGAGTAGCGCCTGGGTAAAGCGCAGGTCGAGACGAAACGTCTCGATAGCGCCAATCAGCAGCCAGGCCAGCACGAGGCCTGCAAGCAGCGCCAGTGTCAGGATCATGCCGCGTCTCTCCCAACGGTCCGGTATGCGGCTCTTCGTCCGCTTCGAGAGCAGAGGGTAGCGCAATGGGGAGCAAGGTCAATGCGCGGGTGCGAGGGAGCGGTGTTCCACCTGACCTCACCAGGCAATGACCCAAACGCAGGCCTTGAAATGTTGCGACACGTGTCGTAAATAAAAGCGACACGTGACGGAGAGGTAATATGGCCAGTTCCCCGCTGGGTTTTGCCGAGGCACCACATATGGAGCCGGAGTTCGAACGAATGGTCGACCTGTTTGGTGGACGGAAGGTTCTTGGATTCTCGGTAGCCAGTCCTCTTGAGGCACATGAAATGATCCTGCATGGAATTCCGGGCCAGGCGCTCGAAAGCCTCGTCAGGCATCTGATGGTCATTGATCCCGCCGATGCGTTTGAGACCGCATTCGGCATGAGCGAGCGGACATTCCAGCGGCACAAATCGGATCACTCCAAGACCCTCAGTCGGGAGCAAGGTTCCAGAACCTGGAACTTCGCCAAGCTCCTGACAAAGGCCACGTCCGTGCTCGGGACTCAGGAAGACGCGGAAAAATGGATGATCGAGTCTGCCATGGGTTTGGACAATCGCCGGCCGATCGATCTGCTGGCCACGGCGGCGGGCACTGCGCTTGTGCAGGAGTTTCTTGAGCGGCTCGACTATGGTGTCTACGCGTGACGCCTTTGCCGGGCTCCCTCGGAACAGGGCAGTTGTTGGGCTGGAGGCTTGATCACAGACGCTTCAAGGCGAGCTGGGACAGTGGCGAAGGAGCCTTCAAGCTTGGGGGAAGGTGGAACAGCAAAGGGATCAGAGCCGTATATGCGTCCATCGACCCATCGACCGCCATCTTGGAGGTGGCGGTCCACAAGGGGTTTCGCACGCTGGATACTGTCCCTCACGTGCTGACGGCATTCGACATCGTCGATCCATCAGAGATTTATGTGGTCCAAACCGACGATATTCCGAACGCGAACTGGCTGCGTCCCGGCATCCCGGGCGCGGGACAGCAGCAGTTCGGCGATGGTCTGCTGGCAAAGCATCCGTTCTTTCTGATCCCCAGCGCGGTATCCCAGCACAGCTGGAACCTGGTGTTCGATCCCAACCGGGCGGCAGGCCTTTATAGCTTGCATCTCCGGGAGGATTTCGTGCTTGATACAAGGCTTCATCCTCCCGCTGGGTAGCAATCAGGCCGTGGCCTTCAGCCGCCCACTGATGAACCGGAACTCCTGCGACTTGCCGCCATAACCGTAAGCAGCGGCCGGGACTTCATGCACGAAGGCATAGCTTTCCTCGTGCACACCACCCAGCAACTTACCAAAGGCCTCAAAGATCGCCTTCAGATAAGCCTCCAGTTCCAGCTTGGTGTTGGTGCCGTCGACCACCTTGATGTCGAGCCAGAAGGTGTTGGCGCCATGCTCCGCCAGCGATTTGCCGCCGGCGAACCAATGCTGCGGGTCGACATAGGTGACGGCGACGGCGGTAATCGTCGGGTCCTTGCGCAGATGGGTTGCCGTCAGCTCGGTGATTTCCTTGGCGATTGTGGCGGACAGCTTGGCGTCGGGCTTGCCGGTGACGCTGATGTTGATGATGGGCATTTTTCTCTCCTTCGTTTGAGCGGCGTCTGTTTGCCGTTGGAGAGACAATGCCATCATCTTTGAATCAAAAAAATCGAATTGTTTCGAACAAAAGGTTCTGTATTATCGAAGCATGCAAGCTCTCGATCCCGATCTGCTCAAAACCTTCCTTGCCTTTGTCGATGGCGGCTCGCTGGCTCAGGCTGCGTCTGCTGTCGGCCGCTCGCCCTCGGCGGTGACCGCGCAGATGCAGCGTCTGGAGGAGATCGTCGGCGAACCGCTGCTGGTGGCGCAGGGGCGCGGGCGCGGGCTGACGCCGGCCGGCGAGGATCTTGTCGGTCATGCCCGCCGCATTCTTGCCGTGCACAGCGAGGCCTGGTTGGCGCTCAAGGGCGCGCGTGCCGCCGGTCGCGTCGCTATCGGCACGACACAGGATTTCGCCGATAGCGGCCTGCCGGAGCTGCTGCGCGCCTTCGCGACCAGCCATCCGCGCGTCAGGGTCGAACTCCGCGTTGGCCGTTCGGCCGAGCTTGGCGAGGCGCTGCAGGCCGGGCAGCTCGATCTGGCTGTTGTCATACGCAAGACGCCGGCCAATGACGAAGTCGGGCTGTTCAGTGAGCCGATGCTGTGGCTGTGCTCGCAAAAAGGGCTTGCCGTGCGGGAAGAGGAATTGCCGCTGGCGCTGCTCGACCCCTATTGCGGCTTTCGCGAAGCAGCACTCGCGGCCCTCGATGCTGCCGGCCGCCGCTACCGCATTGCCGCCGGCAGCGCCAGCCTTGCCGGCTTGCGCACGGCGGTCAATGCCGGCATCGCGCTGACCTTGCGCACCGCCCGCTTTGCCCATTCAGGCATTGCCGAAGCACCGCGCGAATTCGCCCTGCCGCCGGTGCCGACAGCGCAATTCGCGATAAAACTCGGCCAGGGCGCCGAGCGGCCGGCGCGCGATCTTGCCATCCTGCTCAGCGACAACCTCGCCTTGCCCGGCTTTGCCGGCTGATGTCCAAAGAAAAAGCCGACCTTTACGGTCGGCTTTGAGGAGGACGGGTCGAGGGGTTTGGGGGGACTTGGGGGGTGACCCGTCGCACATAAAACTGCCTGATCCGCATGATGGTTCCATGACTTGGAAAATAATTATTGGGTTGCCGCACTTTTTCTCGCGGCCAGCCAGTCGCGCCCCGCATGGGCGAAAACCGCGCACAGTACTATGGCGCCGCCGATCAGGCTGGCGGCCGGCGCGATCTCGCCGAGGAACAGGAAGGCGAACAGGATCGCAAACGGCACTTCGGCGGCACCGAGAAGGCCGGACTCGGGCGCAGGGATCAGCCGCGAGCCTTCCGTCCACAGGATCGACGCCGCCGCAAACGATCCTCCGAAGGCGACGAGCAGCACGGCGTCGCGAGCAGAAATCGCCAGGGGGTCGGTGACGAACCAGCCGAGCACGAACAGCAGAAGCGCCGAGACCGCGCCCGCCCACACCACCGGCGTGTCGCGGAAGGCGCGCACCATGATCATGTAGAGCGCACTGCCGGCGGTCATCAGCAGCGCGAGCCCATCGCCAAACAGATGACCGCTGCCGAAGCCGGAGCCGACCATGATCGCTACGCCGCACAGCGAAACGGCGGCGGCGGCAAGCGTCTGCGCCCGGAACGGCTCGCGCACCAGCACGAAGGCGAGCAGCGCGGTGATGAAAGGCGCGGTGGCGTAGATGACCGCGACATTGGCGACATAGGTGAATTTGAACGCCGAGATGAAGGCGATGCTGGCCGCGGCGCCCTCGAGGGCCAGCAGCCAGCCGCGCCAGCCAAGCCGCAAGCTTTCCGGCCCGCCGGAGCGGCGCCGGCGCCACAGCACATAGAAGGTGATCAGGATCGCGCCGACAAAGCCGCGCCAGCAAGTGATGGTCAGCGGGTCGGCGTGGATCGATTTGGTCAGCACGCCGGTGAGGGCGAAGAAAGCCGCCGAGGCCGCCACCAGCATAATGCCGAGCGTACGCTCGGCAGCGGTATCTGTGGTGCCTGGGCCGTCGAGCGCTTCCGTCATCTCAGCAGCCTATCCGTCTTCTCCTGCCACCATGCTGTCAGCACGGGGGTACTCATAGCCGCTTGCGGAAATGCTCGTTGCCGATGATCAGCAGGCCGGCGCCGACGATCAACGCCGCCCCCAGAAACACCTCGCGACGCGGCACGTCGCCCCAGATCGCAAAGCCGAGCCCGAAGGCCCAGACCAATGAGGTGTATTCGAACGGCGCCACGATCGACACCGGCGCCCGCTTCATGCCTTCGAACAGCATAAATTGCGCCACGCCGCCGAGCGCGCCGACGCTGATCAAAAGCAGCAACTGGCGCCAGTCCGGCATCTGCCAGACCAACAGCGCCGGCACCGCGGAAAACACCAGGAAGTAGAAATTGTTGAGCACAAGCTGGATCAGCGTGCGCTCGGCCAGCGCCGTCTTGCGCAACAGCACCACGGCAATGCCCCACAGCACTGCCGCAGCCAGTACCAAGAGCATCGGCACGGACAAGCCGAGACGAGTGGGATCACAGGCGATGAAGACGCCGACGAAGCCGATGAACACCGCCAGCCAGCGCAACAGCGGCACCTTTTCGCCAAGCATCACCACCGACAGCACGGTGACGATGATCGGGGCGGCGTAATAGATGGTGGTGAGTTCGGCCAGCTGCAGGGAGCGGGCCGCGTTGTAGTAGCAGAGCCAGGCGCCGAGCGTGAAGGCGCTGCGCACCAGCATCGGCCGCACGATGGGCGAGCGCATTGTGTCGGCAAAGATGGGCGGTCCGCCGATTGCAGCACAGCCGATAAGCACAGCGATCGAGCGGAAGAACATGATCTGCCAGACGCTGATGCCGACGACCAGAAGCTTGATCGCGGCGTCCTGCGTCGAAAACAGGAAATAGGCGCAGCCGGTGAACAGGATGCCGGCAAGCACCCTTTCGCGCGTTTCCAGAATGGCAATATCGGCCATGCGGCGTGTCCGGCGCTGTCAAGAGGACGAAGAAGAAGCCTGCCCCAACAGGCTCCCATTGCAGGCTATACGGGCGAAAGCCTGCGGGGCGCTACGCCAGTGGCAAGCTTGCGTTGGCGCAGCCTGGCCGACAGCGTGGGCACGCCGTTCACTGTGTTGCCTGGTAGAGCTCCGAAGCGGCCTCCTTCAGGGCGCGCCGGCCGCCCGGCCTGAGATACATCATGTGGCCGCCCTCGATGACGTCGAGACGGATAGGTTTTGCCCCGCCGAGCGTCGGGATTTGGCTCACCAGATAGCGTGAGGCCAGATAGGGAGTGACCAGATCGGTGTCGCCGTTGACGATCACCACGCCGAGCCCCGGGTTGAGCGAGCGCGCCCGCTGCAGATCGTCCATCACCCCGGCATAGCCTTGCCGCGAGCCGCCATAGTCCCAGGCGTGGGTCACATCGCCATTGAGCAACCTGTAGCTGACATCGGTGCGAAAATTCAGCTCGTCGCGCGCATAACCGACAAAGGCCGAGGTCAGCGCCGGCACGCTGCGGTCGAGCACCGGATCCGGGCCGGCGCTGCGGGCGCTCTCCGGGGCGATGTCGCTGGTGGCGATGGTGCCGTCATACGGGCTGAGCACTTTGCCACTGGCGCGCTGGAATTCGCGCGCGAACAGGCCGGTCGGGATGCGGGCGGAATTGCGCTGCACGAGGTCGAGCGGCAGGCCGGTGATCTCGGCCACGCGCTGGCTGGCCAGCCGCCCGCCCTGTTCCAGCCCGCCGGTCAGAGCCGTGAGGTAGTCGCCCAGCGCATACTTTTCGACCTCGGCGAGCTTTTCGCGCAGTGCTTCGCCGCTGAGGCCTTCGCTGCGCAGGCGCACCGCCGCCAGCGAGGGCAGTTCCAGCGCCCAATGCAGTGGCTGGAATTCGTCGGGCAGCACCAGCGTGAACTCCAGTGCAGGCGAGATCAGCACGATGCCGTTGGGGCTCAGGCCGACATCTTCCTGCAGGGTCCTGGCGAGAAGTGCCGCGCGGAACCCGCCATAGCTTTCGCCGGCAAGGAAGAGCGGCGATCCGGTGCGGCCGTTCTGGGCGAGATAGAGCCGGATGAAAGCGCCGATCGAACTGGCGTCCTGGCTGACGCCCCAAAAATCTTTTGTGTCCTGGCCGGGGGCCTCGCGGCTGTAGCCGGTGCCGACCGGATCGACGAAGACGAGGTCGGTCATGTCGAGCCAGCTGTCGGGATTGTCGATCAGCTTTTGCGGCGGCGGCAGGAATTGGCCATCGGCGCCGGTCGCGACGACACGCGGGCCGAGTGCGCCGAGATGCAGATAGGCGGATGCCGCGCCCGGGCCGCCATTGAAGACGAAGGTGATGGGGCGAGCCTTCTCCGCGCCCGCCAGTGGCGGCAGCGTATAGGCGACATAGAAGATTTCCGCGGTGACCTCGCCCTTGCCGGATAGCAGCGACAGCGTGCCGGCCTTAGCCTGATAGTCCAGCTTGCGCCCGGCAATGGTGATTGAATGGCTGGTCGTCTGCGGTGCCGGCAGCAGCGACAGCACGCCGCCTGCCGGTGCGGGGCGCTCGGGCGTTTCGGCGACGACTGGCTGCGCGAAGGCTGCAAGCACCAACAGGGTAAGCGAGATCAGTTTCAGCTTGAACGGCATGATGCCTCCGCGGGAATGACTCTGCTTAGGTATGGCTCGGGCGGTCGAAGTCAAAGTAACTCTTCGCGAGCTAGCGTTCCTTCACGCCCCCTCTGTCCTGCCGGACATCCCCCACAGGGATGGAGATTGGATGTCGCGACCGCCTTCGCTAATCGCCGGCGTAGAAAGCGCCATCGGCGAAGCTGCAGATCTCCCCCCTGTGGGGAGGTGGCCGGCAGGCAGAGGGGGGCGCTGTCTCGCCGGCATATCAGTGCTATCAAAGCGCGACGGACTCGAAAAGGAATGCAACATGGACGCCACCGCACTCAAGGCCATGCAGGCACCGATCAAGGAGGCTTATCGCGACGATTCCTCGCGAGCGCTGATCACGCTTCGCGCCAAAGGCTCCATCGACGACCAGTCGATTGCCTGCAAGGTCGAGACGGGCAGGGCGCTGGCGGTCGCCGGCCTGCATCCGGCGACCGGCGGTTCCGGGCTCGAATTGTGTTCGGGCGATATGCTTTTGGAGGCGCTGGTGGCGTGCGCCGGCGTGACGCTGAAGGCAGTGGCGACGGCGCTGGAATTCAGGCTTGGCGCAGCCACCGTCGAGGCCGAAGGCGATCTCGACTTTCGCGGCACGCTGGGCGTGGCCAAGGACGCCCCCGTGGGCTTTCGCGCCATCCGGCTGAATTTCAACCTCGACACGGATGAGCCGCAGGCGCGCATCGATTCGCTCATCAAGCTGACCGAACGCTATTGCGTGGTGTTCCAGACCATCAACAGCAAGCCGGAGCTGACGGTGAGTGCGCGCGCCTGATCTCCCCCCTTGAGGGGGAGATGTCGCCGAAGGCGACAGAGGGGGTCGGGCCGACTGGACGCGACGCCCTTTGTGCGGAAGGAGGTTGGCACTCTACGCGAGGCGACCCCCTCTGGCCTGCCGGCCATCTCCCCCTCGAGGGGGGAGATTGCGCTACTGCGCAGCAGGCTCTTCCGCGTCGCCCTCATCGGTAAACGGCGAGGCGCTCGGCACGCAGTTGACCGCCCAGCCGGCCGGCGTCGGCTGCTTCTGATATTCGGTAATCGCGTTTGTGCACTGTTCGCGGGTGTCGAAGGTGCTGGGCAGCACCACCATGCCGCCTTGCGGGCCGGCGATCACCAGGTACCAGACCAATGCTACGCTGGGAGCAGCCATGGGAATTCCTCGCTTTGCTGAGTGTCGGAGTCGGGTCGACCCTAGCAACTCCCGGCTGATGGCGAAAGCAGGGCGAGGGGGGAGGGACCTGCCGGATCATCACAGACCCGTGAACGAACCGCTCCCAGACGTCTCTCAGTTCGTCGCAAAGCAGTAGAACAGGCCGTCGCCGCCGGTGCCTTTCAGCGCCTCCTGGCTGCAGCCGCCGCGCGAGGCATGCGAGGAGTTCCAGGATTTCGCCGCCGCCGACTCATCAAGGCCGGTGCGGTCGTGATGGCCCATCATCGCCGCGCCCTCCGCCCCGCTCAAGGTCCAGTCGCCGCAGGTCTGGTCGGCGATCTTGGTGCCGTCAGGCTTCGAGCCGGTCAATATGTCGTGCCGGTTCGGCTTGTCGCCGCGGCCATTGACCACTTGGCCCTTCTCGGTCAGCGCCGTCTGCTTGTTGATGGCGTTGGCGTCGCTGTGCAGCGAGGCGACGTCATCGGCAATCTTCTCGCCCTTGGCGTTGACCCAGGGACCCTTGCCGATACGGTCGCGCGCATCGACATTGGCGCTCGAGAGATAGGCGTGCCATTCCTTGCCGGTAACCCCAGCCGCTTCCGCCAGCGAGGCGCAATGCGCGTCGGCACCCTTGAGACCGCCGAGATCGGCGCCTTTGCCGGAACCGACGCTGGTGACGAAGAAACTCATCTTTGCGTCTTGCGCCAGCGCCACGCCGGCTGTGGCGGCAATCGCGGCGGCGGCAACGAGAAGAAGTCTACGCATGTCGGTCCTCCGGTTTCGAATGTCCTACATTCGAAGAAACGTAACTGGAGGCCTGTTTAATCCCGCTACAACCCGGTTTATTCCGGCTGCCGGTAGGCGACGAAGCGGTTGTTCTTGACCTGGAAGATCAGCCCCGTCTCTTTCATCTCGGGGCTCGCCAGCGGCACGATGCGTTTTGCCACCTCTGAGGGGTGCGGCAGCGTTTCCGGATCCTCGCCGGGCGCGGCCTGCGCACGCATGGCGGTGCGGGTGGCGCCGGGGTCGACGGCATTGACGCGGAGCGGCAGGCTCTGCGTCTCATGCGCCCAGGAACGCGTCATGGCTTCCACCGCCGCCTTCGACGCCGCATAGGGCGCCCAGAAGGCGCGCGCCGAATGCGCGGAGCTGGAGGACATGAGAATGGCGCGGCCGGCGTCGGACAGCCTGAGCAGCGGGTCGACCGAGCGGATCAGCCGCCAGGTCGAGGTGACATTGATGGTCATTACCTTCTCGAAGGTTTTGGCCTCGACATGGCCGATCGGCGAGATGACGCCGAGCACGCCGGCATTGGCCACCAGAATGTCGAGCTTGCCCCAACGCTCGTGAATGGCCCCGCCCAACCGGTCGATGCCGGCCATGTCTGAGAGGTCGAGAGGCACCAGCGTCGCTTCGCCCTTGCCGGTTTTCGCGCGTTCGGCCTTGATCTGGTCATCGAGTTCTTCCAGCCCGCCGACGGTCCGGGCAACCGCAATGACATGGGCGCCAGCGGCGGCAAGTTCATTGGCGATGAAGTAGCCGATGCCGCGCGAGGCGCCGGTAACGACCGCGACGCGGCCGGAGAGGTCGAGGGTCATGCGAGCGCTTTCAAGGATAGCAGTTGGGCTTTACGCCCCGTTGTTCGCCAGCAGCGACAGCGTGCGCACATTGTCGTGGCCTTCGAAGTCGAGCAGGCGGGTCGGGTACTGGCCGGTGAAACAGGCGTCGCAGAATTGCGGCTGCTCATTGTCGCGGCTGGCTTCGCCGACGGCGCGGTAGAGCCCGTCAATGGTCAGGAAGCCGAGCGAATCGACACGGATGAACTCGGCCATTTCCTCGATCGACATGCGCGATGCCAAAAGCTTCGACTTCTCCGGCGTGTCGACGCCGTAGAAGCACGACGCGCTGGTCGGCGGCGAGGCGATGCGCATATGCACTTCCTTGGCGCCGGCGTCGCGCACCATCTGCACGATTTTCTGGCTGGTGGTGCCGCGCACGATCGAATCGTCGACCAACACCACGCGCTTGCCCTCGATCATCCGGCGGTTGGCGTTGTGCTTGAGCTTGACGCCCATATGGCGGATCGAATCGCCGGGCTGGATGAAGGTTCGGCCGACATAGTGGTTGCGGATGATACCGAGTTCGAAGGGGATGCCTGCCGCCTGGGAGAAGCCGATTGCCGCCGGCGTGCCGGAATCCGGCACCGGCACGACGATATCGGCCTCGACCGGGCTTTCCTGCGCCAATTCGGCGCCGATACGCTTGCGCACTTCGTAGACATTGCGGCCTTCGACCGAGGAGTCCGGGCGGGCAAAATAGACATATTCGAAGATGCAGAAGCGGGTCTTCTGCGGCTCGAAGGGGAACAGGCTCTCGATGCCCTTCGAGGTCACCACGACCATTTCGCCGGGCTTCAGGTCGCGCACGAAGCGGGCGCCGATAATGTCGAGCGCGCAGGTTTCGGAGGCCAGGATCCAGGCGCCGTCGAGGTCGCCGAGCACCAGCGGGCGGATGCCGAGCGGATCGCGGCAGCCGATCATCTTCTTGGAGGTCATCGCAACCAGCGAGAAAGCGCCTTCAACCTGACGCACGGCGTCGATGAAGCGCGAATTCAAATCGCGTTCCTTGCTGGTGGCAACGAGATGCAGCAGCGTCTCGGTGTCGGAGGTCGACGAGAAGATCGCGCCCTGTTTCTGCAGCGCGCGCTGCACGGTCATGGCGTTGGTGAGATTGCCGTTATGGGCGACGGCAAAGCCGCCATCGGCGAGTTCGGCGAAGAAGGGCTGGATGTTGCGCATGCCGGCGCCGCCCGTCGTGGCATAGCGCGTGTGGCCGATGGCACGGTTGCCTTGCAGGCTGTCGATGACGTGCTGCTTGGTGAAGGTGTCGCCGATCAGGCCGACATGGCGTTCGACATGGAACTGCGTGCCGTCATAGGAGACGATGCCGGCCGCTTCCTGGCCGCGATGCTGCAGCGCATGCAGGCCTAGTGTGACGATGGCCGCAGCGTCCTGCCGGCCGAAAATGCCGAACACCCCGCATTCATCGTGGAAATGATCGTCTGCTTCGGCGGAAAGGACGTCGTCCGCGTCTGCCTTCGAAACTGCCATGGGGCTCAAGCTCCGCTAAAATGGCCATATAGTGCGATAGCACCGCGAAAGCAACGCACGTCGTGCGCCGTTCACATCAAAGTCAGGCCGGAACTGCCGGGATGGCGCCTGTCAGGCACCATCCGTCCGTATCAGTTTGCCGGCGCGGCCGGAGCCGGAGCCGGAGCAGCGGGCGCGGGTGCGTTATCGGCCGGAGCGTCGGTCTCGTCGTCGGGCGCCGGCGTATCGTCACCGGTTGCCGGAGCATCCACCGCCGGTGCATCGGCCGCCGGAGGCGTCTCGGCTGCCGGCTGATTCGGATTGAGCTTCTTCAGGATGGCGTTTTCCGGATCTTCGGGCAGCAGGCTTTCCAGCTTGGCGCCGATGGTCTCGAGCAGCGGCTTCGACTTGGCGTTGGCGATCCAGGCAGGGGCCTTGGCGCCGGCCAGCCAGTTGAAGAACAGCAGCGCCACGGCGACGACGAGGACGCCGCGCGCGGCGCCATAGAGGAAGCCCAGCGTACGGTCGAGCGCGCCGATCCTGGAATCGATGATCCAGTCGGCAAGCTTCATGGTGATGACGGAAACGACGATCAGCGCGATGAGGAAGACGATGCCGGCGGATGCCGCCATGGCGATCTTGTCGCTTTCGACATAGGGCTGAACGTAAGGCAGCACCGGCTTGTAGAAGAAGAATGCCGCCGCGGCGGCAGCCGCCCAGGACACGACGGACAGGATTTCGCGTGACAGGCCGCGAACCATGGCGAGCATCGCCGAGACCAGGGTGAAGCCGACGAGAATTCCGTCCAGCAGCGTAATCGGCATGTCATTCGCCCCACTCAGATTGTCTTTTCACGGCTCGGGCGAGCCGCGTCAATCTTCCACGTCGACACGGCTGCGCCGTGAGCCGGCTATGCGTGCGACGAGATCGGCAAGTTCGGTCGGCTGGAAAGCGCCGGCCCCGATCCCCCCGACAACCTCCTCGCTGCCCAAGGGCAGAACCGCACTTCCAAAACCCAGCTTTTCGGCCTCTTTAAGGCGCTGCTGCGCATGCGCAACCGGCCTCACTGCGCCCGACAGGCTGATTTCGCCGAAATAGACGCAATCGGCGGGAAGGGCAAGACCGGTGAGCGACGAAACCAGTGCAGCGGCAACCGCCAGATCGGCCGCCGGCTCGGAAATCCGGTAGCCGCCGGCGACGTTGAGGTAGACATCGTGGGTGCCGAAGCGCACGCCGCAATGGGCTTCGAGCACGGCAAGGATCATCGACAGCCGTGCGCCGTCCCAGCCGACGACGGCACGGCGCGGCGTGCCCAATGTGGACGGCGCCACCAGTGCCTGGATCTCGACCAGCACCGGACGTGTCCCTTCCATGCCGGCAAATACCGCGGCACCCGGCGATTTTGCGTGGCGTTCGCCGAGGAACAGCTCCGACGGATTGGCGACCTCGCGCAAGCCCTTGTCCGACATCTCGAAGACGCCGATCTCGTCGGTCGGCCCAAAACGGTTCTTCACCGTGCGCAGGATGCGGTAGTGATGGCCGCCTTCGCCTTCGAAATAGAGAACGGCGTCGACCATGTGCTCGACGACGCGCGGACCGGCGATCTGGCCTTCCTTGGTGACATGGCCGACCAGCACGATGGCAGCACCGGTGGATTTGGCGTAGCGGATCATCGCTTGCGCCGAGGCGCGCACCTGGGTGACGGTGCCGGGCGCCGAGTCGGCCATGTCGGTCCACAGCGTCTGGATGGAATCGAGGATGACGAGGTCCGGCCTTTTGCCGTCGGCTATTGTTGCCAGGATATCCTCGACATTGGTCTCGGCGGCAAGTTCGACCGGCGTGTCGGCGACGCCAAGCCGCTGCGCCCGCAGCCGGATCTGCGCGACAGCCTCTTCGCCCGAGACATAGACGATGCGGTGGCCCTTTGACGCGAGTGCGGCCGCGGCCTGGGTCAAAAGCGTCGACTTGCCGATGCCGGGATCGCCGCCGACCAACAGCGCCGAGCCGCGCACGAAGCCGCCGCCGGTGGCGCGGTCGAGTTCGCCAATGCCGGAGATGATCCGCGGCGCATCCTCGATGTCACCGGACAGGCTGGTCAGCACCACGGCGCGGCCCTTGCGCGCATTGCGCGTGTTGGCCGGTCCCGAGCCGATGCCGCCCGAGGTGCCTTCCTCGACCAGCGTGTTCCACTCGCCGCAGGCATCGCATTTACCGGCCCAGCGCTGATGCACCGACCCGCAATTCTGGCAGATGAACTGGACGCGCGATTTAGCCATGGAGTGATGCTGCCTGCAAATGACCGAAGGAGGGTGATCCTGCACACCCCCCTCTGTCCTGCCGGACATCTCCCCCGCAAGGGGGGAGATTGGCTATCGTCGCTGCTTTCGCCAATCGCCAACGTGGCAAGATGAGCGCCGTCCGCAAAGCTGCTGATCTCCCCCCTTGCGGGGGAGATGGCCGGCAGGCCAGAGGGGGGCGTGACGGAGCGCTGCGGTAGGCCAAAAAGCTACTCGAACCTCTCCGCAATATGATGCTCTTCGGCGAGGTCGGAAAACCGTGTGAACTCGCCATGGAAGGCGAGGCTCACCGAACCTGTCGGGCCGTGGCGCTGCTTGGCGACGATGACTTCGGCCTTGCCGCGCATCTCGTTCATCTCGTGTTCCCACTTGATGTATTCGTCGGTGCCGGGCTTCGGTTCGCGGTTCTTCAGATAATATTCCTCGCGGTAGACGAACATCACCACGTCGGCGTCCTGCTCGATCGAGCCGGATTCGCGAAGATCGGACAGCTGGGGGCGTTTGTCTTCGCGGCTTTCGACCTGACGCGACAGCTGCGACAGCGCGATGATCGGAACGGAGAGTTCCTTGGCCAGCGCCTTGAGGCCGGTGGTGATCTCGGTGATTTCCTGCACCCGGTTCTGCGACGATTTCGCGCTCGACCCCTGCATCAGCTGGATATAGTCGATGACGATGAGGTCGAGGCCGCGCTGACGCTTCAGCCGCCGCGCCCGCGCCGACAGCTGCGCGATAGAGATACCGCCGGTCTGGTCGATGAACAGCGGGATCTTCTGCATGGTCTGCGAGCAGGCGACCAGCTTTTCGAAATCCATCTCCGAAATCTCGCCGCGGCGGATTTTTGACGACGAAATTTCCGTCTGTTCGGAAATGATGCGGGTGGCGAGCTGCTCGGACGACATTTCCAGCGAGAAGAAGCCGACGACGCCTCCATTGGCTGCCTTGAACGAGCCGTCGGCCTGCTGCGCCGGCTCATACATCTCGGCGATGTTGAAGGCGATGTTGGTGGCGAGCGACGTCTTGCCCATGCCCGGACGGCCGGCAATGATGATCAGATCCGACGCCTGCAGGCCACCCATGCGGCGGTCGAGATCGCGCATGCCGGTGGCGAGGCCCGACAAATGGCCGTCGCGCATATAGGCGGCGTTGGCCATGTCGACGGCGGTCTTGACCGCGTCGGTGAAGCTCTCGAAGCCGCCGTCGTAACGGCCGGTTTCGGCCAGTTCGAACAGCCGCCGCTCGGCATCCTCGATCTGTTCGGACGGCGCCATGTCGACCGGCGCGTCATAGGCGATGTTGACCATGTCCTCGCCGACGGTAATCAGTGCCCGGCGCGTGGCCAGATCGTAGATGGCGCGGCCATAATCGGTGGCATTGACGACGGTGACGGCTTCGACCGCCAGACGAACCACATATTGCGCCACCGTCATGTCGCCGACCTTCTCGTCGGCCGGCAGGAAGGTTTTCAGCGTGATCGGCGTCGCCACCTTGCCCATGCGGATGAGCTCGGCCGCGACCTCGAAGATTTTCCGGTGCAGCGGCTCGTAGAAATGGCCGGCCTTGAGGAAGTCGGAGACGCGGTAGAAGGCATCGTTGTTGACGAGGATGGCGCCGAGCAGCGCCTGCTCGGCCTCGATGTTGTTCGGCGCTTCACGATAAAGCGGTTGCTGCTCCGCCACGCCGAATTTTCGCGCTGCCTCTGCCATGATGTCCCCGATTTTGATCCCGGCTTCTCGATATCAGAACGAGATAAATCGGTGCTGACCTTTCTGCATCACCGCACGACCAATCAACCTCGATGCCCGTTGTTCACAGGGGCGGCAAACCGTCCACAGAAGAGTGTTTCCGCGCCCCGATTCCGGTTGACTCAGAAAGGCGCTGACTTTTATCCGAGTCGTTGGAACAGAGCAAGAACAATCTGGTGATTATCCGCTTCTTCCGTCCAATGTATCGCCCCAGTCCAGTCGCCGCGCTGCCTTGAACAACTCGCCCTCGCGCTTGGTGAAAAGTGTCTCGCCGGCGCCGCCATCCGGCTGGCACAGTTTGAGCAGCACCTTGCCGGAGCCCGATTTCGGCGGCGCAATCACGCGGGGCTGACGTGCAGGCGCGGGTTGCCGCGAAGCCGCGACGTAGATGAATTTCTCGTCCTCCCACGGCACGTCGGCGTCCTTGGCCAGGCGATGCAGGCGCGAGCGGGCGACGCGGCGCGAAAAATGACACCAGTCGGGGGGCTCAAGCGGGCAGGGCGCCTCATGCGGACAAGGCGCCAGCACATGCGCCCCGGCCTCCAGCAATTGCCTGCGCGCTGCCAGGATGCGCTGCCAGCCGGCCGGTGTGCCGGGCTCGACGATCAGCAGTGTGTCGCCGGTCAACTGCCAGAGCCGGCCGACAAGCTTCGGCAGCGATGCCGGCGCGATCTCGTCCAGCACATAGGCGCAGGTGACCAGATCGGCAGGCTTGAGATCGGCAAGGTCGATGGTCACGTCGCCGGCGCGCCAGTCCATCCTGGTGGCGATGGTATCAAGGGCGAGCGACTGGCCAACCTTGCGCACCGCGGCGCTTGCTTCAACCAGAACCGCCTCTTCGAGGTCGGGCCACAGGTCTGTAGTGGCCCAAAGCACCGTGCCAGGACCGGCGCCGACATCGAGCAAGCTCGTTGGCTGGAAATCGGGCCGCGCATAGGCGAGTTCGTCGAGACCGGCCCGTACCGCCGCGTAGGTCGCCGGCAGCCGCGTCGCCAGATAGGCTTTTACCGCCATCTCTTCGGCCATGTGCAGGCGGCCGTCGCGCAATTCGGCGCGGTAGCGGTCAGACAGCGTCTTTGCCGCCTGGCGCAGCACCGCCAGCGGTATCGTTTCGAGCAGGCGCTCGACGCCTTGTCGCAGCGAGGCGGGGAGTTCCACGCTCAGGCTCCGCGTGGCGCGAGCACCGAGGCGCGGGCGAACTCGACAAGGGTGGTGGCGATGGTGGGCAGGCAGGTCATTAAAAAAGGTCTCGCGAGAACGAGACCTTTTTCAGTGTCAGAGCCGTCAATGGCAAGCGGCAATCGCAATCGAGGCGTTATTCGCGATCCGCCACCTTGCGACGGCGCGCTGGCTTGGCCGCAACGGACCTGACAGCAACGGACCTGGCAGGCACAGACCTGGCGACAGCAGGCTCGGCGGCCGCCGCCTCCTGACGATGCCCCATTTCGCGCATTTCGAGCGCCTTTTCACATTTGGCCATGTAGTCGCGCGTCATCGGCAGCGTGTCGTTCTTCTTGGCGATCTGGATCTGGAAGATCACCAGATCCTGCCAGCGGAAGGCGGCTTCCGAAGCCGCCAGATAGAACTCCCACATCCTGCAGAAGCGCTCGTCATAGATGGCCTTGGCCTTGTCCCGGTTGGCGGCAAAGCGCTGGCCCCAATGCTTCAGCGTATCGGCATAGTGCAGCCGCAGAATCTCGATGTCGGTGACTACAAGGCCCGACTTCTCGATCGCCGGCATCACCTCCGACAGCGAAGGAATGTAGCCGCCCGGAAAAATGTACTTGCGGATGAAGGCGCTGGTCGCCCACGGCACGCCGGAGCGGCCGATCGTGTGCAAGAGCATGACGCCGTCCGGCTTCAACAGCGTCGCCGACTTGTCGAAGAAAGTGCGGAAGTGGTTGACGCCGACATGCTCGAACATGCCGACCGAGACGATGCGGTCGAAGCGTTCGTTGAGTTCGCGGTAGTCCTTGAGGTCGAAATGCACGCGGTCCTGCAAGCCTTGCGCATGCGCCCGGTCGGTGGCGACGCCGTGCTGCTCGGTCGACAGCGTCACGCCTTGCACGTCGACATCGAAAGCCTTGGCGAGATAGAGGCCGAGCCCACCCCAGCCGGAGCCGATATCGAGCACGGTCTGGCCGGCCTTTAGCCTGAGCTTGGCGGCGATATGGCGTTTCTTGGCCATCTGCGCCTCGTCGAGCGTCATGTCCGGCTGTTCGAAATAGGCGCAGGAATACTGCATGTCGTCGTCTAGGAAGAGCCGGTAGAGGTCACCCGACAAATCATAGTGGCGCTGCACGTTGCGGCGCGCCCGTGATGCGGTGTTGATCTGCTGCAGGCGGCGAAAGGCGTGGCGCAGACCCTCGATGGCCTTCGACCAGGTGGCGTCGATACCGCCGCTGCCCATGTTCTGGAAGGCGATGCGCATCATACCCAGTACGCCGCCCTCGATGATGTCGAGTTCGCCGTCCATATAGGCTTCCGGCACGGCCAGCATCGGATCGAAGGTAATGGCGCGCTCGGCATGCGCGGTCTTGATGTGCATATGCACCGGCTCGCCGCTGCCGTCGCCGAAAACCACTGTCGAGCCCTTCGGCCCGGTGACTTTCAGATTGCCCGTACGCACCAGGCGGTCGAGAACGCGCTTCAACAGAATATTCATCACCAAATGTCCCCTCACGGTCAGACTGGCGGACCAATTCTGCAACAATATATAGGGGTTCGAAAAGTTCCATTTGGCACAAAAATGCCCGGGCGAGAGGCCCGGGCATTGGTCCAGAAAGGCTGGATGACGAGGAAGTGATTGGAGCGCTGCTCCCCTCGCTTCCCGATCAGGCCCCGTGCGGGATCAGGCGTTGTCTTCTTCGCCGCCTTCGAACTCGGTGTTCGGGTCGAAGAAGTTCTCCGGCCGTGCGTTGTCGTTGATGTCATCGCCATAGATGGCTTCGGCGGTGGTCAGCGTCTCGCCCTTGGCCTGGCGCTCGGCTTCGTCGGCCGTGCGGGCGATGTTGAGGCTGATGGTGACCTCGACTTCCGGATGCAGCGCAATCGCCACATTGGTGACGCCGATAGTCTTGATCGGCTGGTTGAGCTGGATCTGGTTGCGGTTGACCGAGAACCCTTCGGCGGTCAGCAGGTCGGCGATGTCGCGGGTCGACACCGAACCGTAGAGCTGGCCTGTCTCGCCGGCCGAACGCACGGCGATGAAGCTCTTGCCGTCGAGCTTTTCGGCAACCTGGCTGGCTTCCGACTTGCGCTCGAGGTTGCGCGCTTCGAGCTGCGCGCGCTGCCCTTCGAACTTCTTCTTGTTGGCTTCGTTGGCGCGCAGCGCCTTGCCCTGCGGCAAGAGGAAGTTGCGGGCAAAGCCGTCCTTGACCTTGACGGTATCGCCCATCTGGCCGAGGCGGGAAACGCGTTCGAGAAGAATCACTTGCATGGTCTTATTCCTTCGTCTGGGCACCGACCGCGGGATCGGCGCCGAATTGAATGGAACAGGTCAGGAAGCTCTGAGCGCCTTGGCGCCGGTGTCGCTGTCCTGCCTGTCGCGGCAGTTAGAGGCTTTTCACCTCAACTCGGGATTTCAATGCACGTCGCCAAGAGTGGTCCCGGTTTTGGGACAACGACATGCATCATCAAATTACCCCTGCGGCGCCCGTCGCCGTGGGAGAAGGAAGCAGGCGGCGAACCGCCTGCTCGAAAGTCTTAGCGAACCACGTAGGGCAGCAGGCCGAGGAAGCGGGCGCGCTTGATCGCCTTGGCGAGTTCGCGCTGCTTCTTCTGGCTTACGGCGGTGATGCGCGACGGCACGATCTTGCCACGCTCGGAAATGTAGCGCTGCAGAAGACGCACGTCCTTGTAGTCGATCTTGGGCGCGTTGGCGCCAGAGAACGGGCAGGTCTTGCGGCGGCGATGGAACGGGCGCCGGGTCGGGATCTGATTGATGTCGACCATTATTCTGCACCTCCTTCAACGCCTTCGCGCGGACGGCGCGGACCACGATCACCACCGGCGTCGCCAAATGAGCGCGGCGGACGATCGCCACGGTCGCCGCGGTCACGGTCGCCAAACGAGCGCGGACCACGATCACCACGGTCGCGGTCGCCGAAGCCGCCGCGTTCCGAGCGCTCTTCGCGCTTCTGCATCATGGCCGACGGGCCTTCCTCATGCGCCTCGACCTTGACGGTCAGGAAACGCAGCACGTCCTCGGACAGGCCCATCTGGCGCTCCATCTCGTTGAGCGCTGCCGGCGGGCAGTTGAGGTCCATAAGCGTGTAGTAAGCCTTCCGGTTCTTGTTGACCCGGTAGGTGAGGGACTTCAGTCCCCAGTTCTCGACCCGGCCGACGGACCCGCCATTTGCGGAGATGACGCCCTTGTACTGTTCGACAAGCGCATCGACCTGCTGCTGCGAGAGGTCCTGCCGGGCAAGGAACACATGTTCGTATAAAGCCATAGTGGTTCAGTGCCTTTCTTCGTTTCTCTCCCGGATCCTCGCGGCAAAAGCCTCTGCAACTTCTCTGACCCGCTGATCCCGAAGGGGCGGGGAAGAAAGGAGCATTTCGAGACGGTCGAGAGCGGAGACACGGGAGGCGGAAGCGCTTCTGGCTTCACACGAAGGTTTTGGGTAAAACCTCCGGCCCTCCGTTCAGCCCCCAGCAAGGACCGGCAGATTGCGGGCGTCTATATAGCAAATTGTCTGGAAGGCAAGGGTAACGCATGCTCCGGACAGCGTCCTGGCGTCGCAGGGTTGGAAAAATACCAGGCATCAACTCGTATGCGGGGTACCACCGTTGATCGTTTCGGGGAAGAAATCCGGAGCCGCCTTACGCTTGCCGAACATCATGTCGTATTGCAGCAAGCGGTAATCGTTGATCGCCGGATCAACGTCCTTCTGCCGCGCCCAGTCCGGCGTGGCCTCACCTGACGGTGTCAAAAGCAGATTGCGGTCGACGACGCGATAGCGTTCGCGCAGCGCGCCCAGGAAGCCGGTGTAGTAGGGGTGCGTGATCCCGGCCGTTGTCAGGATGTGGTAGGGCAGGAAGGCCGGGCTCACGGCGCCCATATCCTGCGCCGGACCGGTACGGTTAGACCAGATGACCAGCGGCGTCTGATGATGCTCCAGTGCCGCCGCCGGCGTCGGTTCCTTGCGCGGCGCGACATTGTCCTTCAGGTAACCGGTTTCGACATAGACGGGGCCGAGCGGCGGCAGATGGTCGCCGAAGAAGGCGATGACCGTCGGCCGGTCGCGCTTCTTCGCCCATTCGATCAGCCGCTCGAGGCCGCGATCGGCATCGGCGGAGCCTTCGGCATAGCTGAGCAGCGATTCCCGCGCCCATGTGCTGATCGGCGCCGCGACCTTGTGGGTCGGATTGTAATAGCGGTACGGCTCGTAGGGACCGTGGTTCTGCAGGCTGACGGCGAAGAAGAACACCGGCCGCTCGCTGGCGTCGGCCTCTGCGATGATCTCGTCGGTCATCGAGGCATCGGAAGCCAGCGGCCCGCGCTTTTCCAGTGGCGGCAGCGTCTCTTCCGAGCGGAAATCGTTGAAGCCGAAATCGGCATAGACGGCGCCCCTGTTCCAGAACCAGTTGGTGCCCGGATGGATGGCGCGCGCCCGGTATCCCTCGCTTTTCAGGAAGGTCGCCAGCGACGGCGTCGGTGTGCGCACATATTGCTGGTAGGGGATCGAGCCCGCCGGCAGGAAGGCATTGGAAAAGCCGGTCAGCGCCTCGAATTCGATGTTGGCGGTCATGCCGCCGAATTCCGGCGAAAACATATAGCCGGAACGCAGCGCCCGCACATTGGGGATCGGGTCAGGCGTGATTGTGACGCCGGGCAGCTTGGTCGGATCCCAGAAAGATTCGCTCATCACCACGATGATGTCGGGTTTCTCATCCGGTACCGAGGCCGCCACAGCAGGCCTGTCGATCGCGTCGATCGCCTTGTCGGAATAGCCCGCCGGCGCCGAGACATGCGCCATCGGCACGTTGAGCGCGAAGGCCAGCGCAAACCCGTTGGAGGCGTAGTTCTCCTTCTGGTCCCACATGATCGGGATGATCTGCAGCCGGTCGCGGGTCCACGAGAAGGTGGCGTAGTCCATGATCGAGACGAAGAAGGCGAGCAGCGGCACTGCCAGCGTCAGCCGCGCCAGCCGCCCTTTGCGGCTGAGGATCGGAACCTTGCGGCGCCACAACCGCCAGCCATAGATCAGCAGCGACAGGCCGGCGACGATGCCGACCGCCATGGCGAGCGCCGTCCAGGGCCGTTCGCGCACCAGGAGCGGCATCAGTGCCATGATCTGGCGCGAATAAAGAAAATCGGTTGGGTAGAGCGGATCGCCGAGATAATGCGACTTCTGATGCCCGACAAAGGCCAGCGCCAGCGTCAGCGGCGCCACGATCATCAGGCTCTGGTGACTGCGGCCAAGCACGGCGTCCAGTCCCATCAGCACCAATGCAAAGACAATGATGGTGGTCCAGCCCGGCTTGAATGGCTGCAGGAAGAAGTCGACCGTGCCGAAGAAGTCGCCGCGCACGATCCATTCGATGGCGAACACCAGGATGGCGGAGGCAAGCAGCGTGACCAGACCGTAGCGGATGACCGGCCATCTGCGCCCCGGCAGGTAGCCGGTGGACGGATCGTCTTCCAAGAATTGTGGCGCGGGTACGGCCGCGCCCTTCCTGATCCTAGCCACGTCTCTTCCCCCGGCCCAAGCAACGCGTATTTCCACTCGCGCCACCGTTCTGTCATAGAACTGTCATGCAAAAGCTAGCGCCTGTGGCGAAAATAAGAAGAGCCAGCAAACGATTCGTGAGCGGTTTTCATCAGGTGTGATCGGCAAAAAGCCTTTGGGAACAGGGACTCGAGGTCAGCTCCGGTTCAAGCGAGAGCCGAAATGCCGCCTCCGGGCTTGACTTGACGGTCCGCCTTGCGTCACAGGCAGGAAAAATCAGCCGCTGGAGAGCGCCCAAATGGCCGTCGCATTCACCTTTCCGGGACAGGGCAGCCAGGCTGTCGGCATGGGCAAGGACCTCGCCGACGCCTTCCCCGAGGCACGCAGGGTGTTCGAGGAAGTCGATGATGCGTTGGGCGAAGAGCTGTCGAAACTGATCTGGGAAGGCCCGGAAGAGGCGCTGACCCTGACTGCCAATGCCCAGCCGGCGCTGATGGCGGTCTCGCTGGCGGCGATCCGCTCGCTGGAAGCGCGCGGCTTTTCGCTGAAGGACAAGGTTGCCTACGTTGCCGGTCATTCGCTCGGCGAATATTCCGCCCTTGCCGCGGCCGGTTTCGTTTCGGTCGCCGATGCTGCCCGGCTGCTGCGCATCCGCGGCAACGCCATGCAGGCGGCGGTGCCGGCCGGCGAGGGCGCCATGGCGGCGATCATCGGACTGGAACAGCCCGACGTCGAAGCCGCTTGCACCGAGGCCGCAACGGGATCCGGCAAAGTCTGCCAGATCGCCAACGACAATGGCGGCGGCCAGCTGGTGATCTCCGGCGCCAGGGCGGCGGTGGAACTCGCCGCGAAACTGTGCACAGAAAAGGGCGCCAAGCGGGCGCTGATGCTGCAGGTCTCCGCACCCTTCCATTCGGCGCTGATGGCGCCGGCGGCCGATGTCATGCGCGAGGCGCTGGCCGACGTGACCAAGAATGCACCGGTCGTGCCCGTCGTCTCCAACGTCACTGTAGCCCCGACCAGCGACCCCGACGAGATCGCGCGCCGCCTGGTCGAGCAGATCACCGGCCGCGTGCGCTGGCGCGAAACGGTGGAGTGGTTCGGCGCCAACGGCGTCGCCACGCTGTTTGAGATCGGCGCCGGCAAGGTGCTTTCCGGCCTGGCGCGGCGGATCAACCGCGACATCGCCACATCCGCCGTCGGCACGCCGCCAGATGTCGAGGCGGCGCTGGCCGCGCTTGCATAATCCACTGGCGATTCAACCCCTCCCGTGGGAAGGGTGTTCCCTTAAGATCAGGAGAAGAAAATGTTCGAACTGACCGGCCGCAAGGCGCTCGTCACCGGCGCATCGGGCGGCATTGGCGAGGCGATTGCCCGGGTGCTGCATGCGCAAGGCGCCATTGTCGGCCTGCACGGCACCCGCATCGAGAAACTGGAGACCCTGGCCGGCGAACTCGGCGACCGGGTAAAGCTGTTCCCGGCCAATCTAGCCGACCGTGACGAGGTCAAGGCGCTTGGCCAGAAGGCCGAAGCCGAACTCGAAGGCGTCGACATACTGGTCAACAATGCCGGCATCACCAAGGACGGCCTGTTCGTGCGCATGGCGGACGCGGATTGGGACAGCGTGCTGGAGGTGAACCTCACCGCCGTGTTCCGGCTCACCCGCGAGCTGACCCATCCGATGATGCGCCGCCGCCATGGCCGCATCATCAACATCACCTCGGTGGTCGGCGTCACCGGCAATCCTGGCCAGACCAATTATTGCGCCTCCAAGGCCGGCATGATCGGCTTTTCCAAGTCGCTGGCGCAGGAGATCGCCACCCGCAACATCACCGTCAACTGCGTCGCCCCGGGCTTTATCGAATCGGCCATGACCGACAAGCTCAACGACAAGCAGAAAGACGCGATAATGGCCGCGATCCCGACGCGCCGCATGGGCACGAGTGTTGAAGTGGCGTCGGCCGTCGCCTATCTCGCCTCCAACGAGGCAGCCTACGTCACCGGCCAGACCATCCACGTCAACGGCGGCATGGCCATGATCTGACGGGATATTGCCGGGTGATAAGAAGACATGGCCGGCTTGTGAAAAGAGACCATTTCGCCTTGGACCTCAGCCATTTTTCGTGTAATGCGGCCCCGCAACCCGGCGGTTCGGGCAAAAACCGGTCCGGCACCGTTGCGTTTCCGGCAGGACCATCTTTCAGCTTGATTAGCGGCATTCTGCCCGCTAACGAAGACAGACAAACAAAAGACGAGGATGCCCCAAATGAGTGACACCGCAGAGCGCGTCAAGAAGATCGTCATCGAACATCTTGGCGTCGATGCCGACAAGGTGACGGAGCAGGCGAGCTTCATCGATGATCTGGGCGCGGACAGCCTCGACACGGTCGAACTCGTCATGGCCTTCGAAGAAGAGTTCGGCGTCGAGATTCCGGACGATGCGGCCGAGACCATCCTGACCGTCGGCGATGCCGTGAAGTACATCGACAAGGCTTCGGCCTGACACTATCCGCAGTCATCACCGGGGAGGACCTGCGATGAGGCGTGTCGTCGTCACGGGCCTTGGCCTGGTTTCGCCGTTTGGCATGGGCTTCGAGCACAGCTGGAAGGAACTTCTGACCGGCCGCAGCGCCGCCAAGCGCGTCACCGAGTTCGAAGTGGAAGATCTTGCCTGCAAGATCGCCCACGTCATTCCGCGCGGTGACGGCACCAACGGCACGCTCAATCCCGAAGCCGTGCTCGAGCCCAAGGAACTGCGCAAGATCGGCGACTTCATCCTTTACGGGATTGCGGCCGCCGACGAAGCGCTGAAGGATTCCGGCTGGGAGCCCAGCACCGAAGCCGAGCGCTGCGCCACCGGCGTCATGATCGGCTCCGGCATTGGCGGCCTCGAGGGCATCGCCGAGAACGCTATCATCCTGAAAGAGCGCGGACCGCGCCGCATCAGTCCATTCTTCATTCCCGGCAACATTATCAACCTGGTATCTGGCCAGGTATCGATCCGGCATGGGCTGAAAGGCCCCAACCACGCCGTCGTCACCGCCTGCTCGACCGGCGCGCACGCCATTGGCGATGCCGCCCGGCTGATCATCTTCGGCGATGCCGACGTGATGCTGGCCGGCGGCGCCGAATCGCCGGTGACCAGGCTATCGCTTGCCGGCTTCGCTGCTTGCCGGGCCCTGTCCACCGACCGCAACGACACGCCTGAGAAGGCCTCGCGTCCCTATGACCGCGACCGTGACGGCTTCGTCATGGGCGAGGGCGCCGGCGTCGTGGTGCTGGAAGAACTCGAACACGCCAAGGCGCGCGGCGCCAAGATCTATGCCGAGGTCACCGGCTACGGCCTGACCGGCGATGCCTATCACATCACTGCACCGGCCGAAGATGGCGACGGCGCCTTCCGCTGCATGACGGCGGCGCTGAACCGGGCCAAGCTGACGCCCGCCGACGTCGACTACATCAACGCGCACGGCACCTCGACCATGGCCGACACGATCGAACTCGGCGCCGTCGAGCGGCTGGTCGGCAACGCCGCCTCGAAAATCTCGATGTCATCGACCAAGTCGTCGATCGGCCATCTCCTGGGTGCCGCGGGCGCCGCCGAGGCGATCTTCTCGATCCTCGCCATCCGCGACAACATCGCTCCCGCCACCATCAATCTCGACAACCCGGAACGCGAAACCGCGATCGATCTTGTTCCGAACACGCCACGGCATCGCCAGGTCGACGTGGCGCTGTCC
Organism: Mesorhizobium sp. C277A; assembly: GCF_040324395.1. NCBI lineage: Bacteria > Pseudomonadati > Pseudomonadota > Alphaproteobacteria > Hyphomicrobiales > Phyllobacteriaceae > Mesorhizobium > Mesorhizobium sp. C277A. The sequence goes on from NZ_JAMYVW010000002.1 coordinate 847,166, forward strand.
AACTCCTTCGGCTTCGGCGGCACCAACGCTTCGCTGGTATTCCAGCGTTATACAGGCTGATTGCGGTATCGACCGGCGCGCCAGCGGTCTGTCGTCAATTTTGCCATATTCAAGCCTACTCTGCCGCTGGGGATTCGTCGCATCGGCCTGAAACCGAAGGCGCTTTTTTTAAAAGCACGATGCGTAGGCTTGAAATGTTAGGGCACGCTGTGCGTCCAATCGGGCGCATGGTCGCTCTAAGAGATCAGATGGTAGGGCGCTAATGAACACCAATCCGGGCGGCAGCGGACAATTCGGACAAAACCAGCAGACCGGCCCGATCGTGCCGAAGACCGCGGCCGAAGCTTTGCGCCCGGAAGCCGGCACACCACCACCAAAGCGCTCGCGCGCCTCGCGCAGCCAAGTCGTCGTGTTCATGAACTTCGTCATCTCCGCGGTGATGTTGATGATCCTCGCCGCCGGCGTTTCGCTCTATTTCGGCAAGCAGGCATTCAACGAACCGGGCCCGTCGGTGGCCGGCGACACCTTCCTGGTCAAGCCGAACACCGGCGTCCAGGATATTGCCGACCAGCTCGAACGGCGTGGGCTGATCAGCGATGCCCGCATCTTCCGCATCGCCGTGCGGGTCTATGGCAATGATTCAGCGCTGAAGGCAGGCGAATACGAGATAAAGCCGCGCGCCTCCATGCGCGACATCATGGAGCTTCTGAAGAGCGGCAAGTCGGTGATGTATTCGCTGACCATTCCCGAGGGCCTGACGGTCGAACAGGCGCTGCAGCGCATCGCCGAGCAGGATGCGCTGACCGGCGACATGCCGGCCGCCAAGCCGGCTGAGGGCAGCCTCGCCACCGACACGCTGCGCTTTACCCGCGGCGCCACGCGCCAACAGATGGTCGACAAGCTGCTCGCCGACCAGAAGAAGTTGGTCGACGAGGTCTGGCAGCGGCGCGCGCCCGACCTGCCTCTGGCCAATGTCGACGACTTCGTCACCTTGGCCTCGATCGTCGAAAAGGAAACCGGCCGGGGCGACGAGCGCTCGCGCGTTGCCGCCGTCTTCCTCAACCGTCTGGCCAAGGGCATGCGGCTGCAATCCGATCCGACCATCATTTACGGCCTGTTCGGCGGCAAGGGCAAACCCGCCGACCGGCCGATTTATCAATCTGACATCCAGAAACAGACGCCTTACAACACCTATCTGATCAACGGCCTGCCGCCGACGCCGATCGCCAATCCCGGCCGCGCCGCGCTCGAAGCCGTCGCCAACCCGTCGAAGACCGATGATCTCTATTTCGTCGCCGACGGCACCGGCGGCCACGTCTTTGCCACCACGCTTGCCGAGCACAATGAGAACGTTGCCCGCTACCGGGCACTGCAGAAGAAGCAGGCTGAAGACGCCGCCAAGGGCGCCAAGACTCCGGGCCAGACCGATGCGCCGGCGGATGGCGACGACAACGGTGACGCAAGTGGCGATGCCGCCGGTGACAGCGGTGATGCCGGCGGCGATACGGGTGCCGCCCAGTAGCAGGTCGGCGCTTTCAGACGGATCGACCTTAAGCAACGCGGACAGAGGCGGACGCGCTGCTGCTTTGAACGAACAGCGCGGTTCGAAGCGTTTTCGGTCTTGCTCTGGTGCCTCTGCTTCTCGATTTCAGCCCTGCGAGATCGAAAACGACAGCGGAAATCAACATCTTGCCGGTATTGCGATTCTGACATTCGCGCCGCCCGTGATATCGAACGCATGCGCAATTTGTAGAATCGGACCATCAGGGAGACACGAGCCGCATCATGAATTTGCAGAGCATGACCGGATTTGCACGCACTGTTGCCGAACATGACGGCGCCTCGATCGCCTGGGAGGTCAAGTCGGTCAACGGCAAGAGCGTCGAGGTCAGGTTGCGGTTGCCGCAAGGTTTCGAGCGGCTCGAACCGACTGTGCGGCAGACGCTGCAGAAGCGCTTTTCGCGTGGCAATTTCCAAGCGACGCTGACCGTCGGCCGCGCCGCCGGCCAGCAGGCGCAGCCGGTAGTCAACGAAGCCTTCCTCAGGGATCTGGCGGGCTTGGCCAAGCGGCTGCAGGACCAGTTCGGTGTTGGTCCGGCAACTGCCGACGGTCTGCTTTCCCTGCGCGGCGTGCTCGATATCCCTGAAACCAGCGAAACCGAGGAGGTGCGGGCAGCACTCGACGCGTCAATCCTGTCCGCGCTGGAAACGGCGCTTACAGGTCTCGAGCAGGCACGCCAGAACGAGGGCGAAGCGCTGCGTTCGCTGCTTTCCGGCCATATCGACGCCATTGAGGCGCTGACGCTTCAAGCCGAGGCCGACCCGTCGCGCGAACCGGCGGCGATCCGCGAGCGGATCGCCGAACAGGTGCGGCTGCTGATGGATGCGTCGGCCAATCTCGATGCCGGCCGGCTGCACATGGAAGCGGCGTTCCTGGCCACCAAGGCCGATATCCGTGAAGAGATCGATCGGCTGAAGACGCATGTGGCGTCGGGCAGAGCGCTGCTGGCAAATGGCGGCGCCATCGGCCGCAAGCTCGATTTTCTGGCGCAGGAATTCAACCGCGAATCGAATACGCTGTGTTCCAAGTCGAACGCCGCCACTGTCACCGCCATCGGGCTGGAACTGAAGGCGGTGGTCGACCAGTTTCGCGAACAGGTCCAGAATCTGGAGTAAACCCGAATGGGTGGCAAGGAGCCGATGGTTGCCAGGGATCTCGGATCCCGCATTCGCCGCCGCGGGCTGATGCTGGTCCTGTCGTCGCCGTCGGGCGCCGGCAAGTCGACGATCGCGCGCAACCTGCTGGAAAGCGACGGCAGCCTGGAATTATCGGTCTCGGTCACCACCAGGCCACGCCGCGGCTCGGAGATCGAGGGCGTCCACTATCACTTCCGCACCACGCGCGAGTTCGAGCGGCTGCGCGATTCCGACGCATTGCTCGAATGGGCCGAGGTGCACGGCAATTGCTACGCGACGCCGCGCGAGCCGGCCGAACTGGCGCTGGCGCAGGGCCGTGACATGCTCTTCGACATCGACTGGCAAGGCGCCCAGCAGCTCAAGGAGAAGATGCGCGCCGACATCGTCTCGATCTTCATCCTGCCGCCGTCGATGAAGGAATTGAAGTCGCGCCTCAAGCGCCGCGCCGAGGACCAGGAGCACGTGATCGAGACCAGGCTGAAGAACGCCCGCAACGAGATCGAGCACTGGAAGGAATATGACTTTGTCATCGTCAACGACGATCTCGACCGCGCCTTCGCCGAAGTGCGTGGCATCGTGACGGCGGAAAGGCTGCGGCGCGACCGCCGGCCCGGGCTGTTCGATTTCGTCTCGGGGTTGCTGGACGAGAAGACGGAATAGCTCGTCCACCGCTGGCAATCTAAATTAGCCGCATCAGCTGCCTGGCAGATCGTCCGGCCAACGCTGCGCTCCGTGAAGCACGCGCAGGATTCGAATCGTGCTGTTGGTCAGCTGATAGGCCGCGACATATGGCGTGCCGACGATGACGATCTCTCGTGTCCCTGCAAGCCTGCCGATCCGGCCGCTTTGGGGAAGGTCCCGAAGACGGTTGATTGCGGCGACGATCCGCTCATCGGTGGCGATCGCGGCCGCAGGATTGTCGGCCTCGATATGCGCGAAGATGCCGTCGCGATCTGAAAGCGCGAATGGCGACCAGACGATCTTCAAGATTTAGGTTCACCCGAACGCCGCGCCGCGGCGCGTCTCTCGGCAAAATGCGCCTCGACTTGATCATCAGGAATGTCTTGTCGGGTGTCGTCGAGCGCTTCGCGAACCTTGGCGCGAAACCATAAATCATACGCCTCGTTGTTTGTGACGAGATCGATGGGCAGCGCACCCTCGTTGGCGGTTCGGGTGAGCAATATCCGCACCGCATCCGAGACCGTCAGCCCCATGCTTTCGAGCACCGCCGAAGCTCGATCCCGGATGTCGGCGTCGATACGCGTCTGGACCAGTGCATTTGCTGGCATGGCAATCTCCTTCGACGTCAATGTAATGCGTTTGAATGACGATTGCTAGGCGGCGCTAGCGCCGCCGGTCAAACCGCGTTTGTCAGCCGCACGAATTCCTCGACGCTGAGCGTCTCCGCACGCCGGGTCGGATCGATGCCGGCGCGCGTCAGCAGTGCCTCGCCACCCAGGCTCTTCACGCTCTGCCGCAGCATTTTCCGGCGCTGGCCGAAAGCGGCTTCGGTGACGCGACCGAGTTTTTTCACGTCGGTTGACAAAGGGCTGGCGCGCGGCACCAGATGCACCACCGAGGACGTTACCTTGGGTGGCGGCGTGAACGCTTGCGGCGGCACGTCGAAGGCGATCCTCGCCTCGGTCCGCCAGCCCGCCAGCACGCCGAGCCGGCCATAAGCATCGCTGCCGGCACCGGCGACAATGCGCTCGGCCACCTCGCGCTGGAACATCAGCGTCATCGATTGATAGAAGGGTGGCCAGTCCGCCACGGTCAGCCAACGGATCAACAGCTCGGTGCCGATATTGTAGGGCAGGTTGGCGGCAATCCTCACCGGGCCGTCTTGTGACGCGGTCTTGGCAAGAGCGGCAAAATCCGTCTTCAGCGCATCGCCGCTGATCACCTCGAGCCGGCCCGGATAGTGGTTGGAGACCTCGGCCAAGGCCGCAAGGCAGCGTTCGTCGCGCTCGATGGCGACGACGCGGCCGGCACCGGCAGCGAGCAGCGCCCTGGTCAGCCCGCCGGGGCCGGGGCCGACCTCGATCACCGTGCTGTCGCTGAGGTCGCCGGCGACCCGCGCGATCTTGCCGGTCAAATTGAGGTCGAGCAGGAAATTCTGGCCAAGCGCCTTCTTTGCCTGCAGTCCATGGCGCTCGATCACCTCGCGCAGCGGCGGCAGCCCGTCAATGCTCATGAATTTTGGGCTCATGATTTGGGCTCATGATTTTTGGCTCATGCAACTGCGGGCTTTGCGCCGGTATCGGCCAGCCGGCGGGCCAGCTTCAGCGCCGCGATCAGGCTGTCGGGACGTGCGATGCCCTTGCCGGCGATGTCGAAGGCTGTGCCGTGATCGGGCGAGGTGCGGATGAACGGCAGGCCAAGCGTGACGTTGACGGCCTCGTCGAAGGCCAGCGCCTTGGCCGGGATCAACGCCTGGTCATGATACATGCAGACCGCCACGTCGTAGCCGGCGCGAGCGCGCGCATGAAACATCGTATCGGCCGGCAGCGGTCCGAAGGCATCGATGCCTTGCGCCCGCAACATGTCGACCGCAGGACGAATGATGCGCTCGTCCTCTGTCCCCATGGCGCCGCTTTCGCCGGCATGCGGATTGAGGCCGGCAAGCGCGAGCCTCGGCCTGGCGATGCCGAAACGGCGTGCAAGATCGCCGGCGGTGATGCGCGCGATGGCAACGATCAGCTCCGTCGTCAGCGTCTTCGGCACCTCGGCCAGCCCGATGTGGATGGTGACCGGAACGGTGCGCAATTCGGGGCCGGCGAGCAGCATCACCGGCGTCACCGTGCCGCCGGTGTGGAGCGAGGCCAGATGCGCCAGATATTCGGTGTGACCGGGAAAGCCGAAGCCGGCATCGTAAAGCGGCTTCTTCGCGATCGGACAGGTGACGACCGCGGCCGCGTGACCGGCAAGGCAGTCGGCGACGGCGCGATCGATGGCCTCGATGATGCCGGCGGCATTGGCCGGGTCGGGCCGGCCGGGATCATCGGTGAAGTGGGCCGCCAGCGGCACCACGGGCAAGGCGTGTTGAAAGACACCAGCCGCTTGGGCCGGCACCGTCTCGGCGATTGCCACCGCCGCGCCGAGCCGGCGCGCCCGCGCGGCAATCAGCGCCGGATCGGCGAGAAGATAGAAGGGCGCGGCACCGGAACCGCGGGCGCTCTGCCACGCGGCAATGGCGATTTCCGGACCGACGCCGGATGGATCGCCGACGCTCAGCGCCAGCGGAAGCTCTGTCTCACGCACGGCTCGGCCGGTTCAGCGCGTAACGATCTTGGCTTTCGCCTTCAGCTCTTCGACATATTTGGCCGAGAGCTCGTCGGCGTTCTTGTCGCCGCTGCCTTCGCTCTGGAACACCATCTGGGCCGCCTTGTCGTCGGAAACCTCGCGCGACGAGCAGATGCCGATGAATTCAATGCCGCGATCGGTCTCGCGCACGGCCGTGGCGCCGCCCAGCTTGGTGGCCTTGATCTGCTCGGCCCAGTCCGGCGGCAGTTGCGGCGCCAGCAATCGGGGGAGGTCGCGAACGGTGACGTCGATCAGGCCCTTGGCGAATTCACGCGTGGTGTTGCAGCCATTGAAGCGGGCGCGCATGGCTTCAGCCTCGCGCTTGCGTTTGGCGAGTGTGGCACTGCGCTCGGCCTTCGGCACCACGAAGATCACCTGCTGCAGCATGTACTCGGTGGCGCTTGGCTTGGCGCCGCCTTTTTCGAGCATGCGCTTGACCAGATCCTGTTCGCTCACCTCCCCGCCGCCGCCGCTGTAGCGTGCGCTCAGCGCCTGGTTCCACGCCATCTGGGAGCGGATGAATTCCTTGAAATGCTCCTTGGTCACGCCGGACTGCGCCATGACACCGTCGAGCTGCTTGAGCTGCATCTTGTTGCTCGAGGCAAAGCGCTGATAGGCAGCCTCTACCTGGGCGTCGGAGATGCGGATGCCGAGACGCCTGGCCTCCGCCATACGCAGCGTCTGGTCGATCATTTCCTGACCCGCGTCACCCTTCTTGCGCTGCAGTTTCAGGAAGGCAGCCCGGTGCGCGATGTCGCCGGTGGTGATCGGCATGTTGTTGACGACATACTTGATTTCACTGGCGAAGGCCGGCGGTACCATCGTGGTGACAGAGACCGAGGTCGCCGCGAACAGGAGCGCGAATCCTGCCGAAAACAGGTATTTCCTCATCGAAAGCATCCCAATTCTAGCCCGGTTTTGGCCGATTCCAGCCCGATATTGGCGAAATCCGTGCCCGCTTTATGCGGCAAAACGATGTCGTCAGCCGGCTCTACTGGATGGAGTCGATCGAGCTTTGGGACGAGCCGAAATCGCCGAGCGTGCGGAACGACAGGTTGAAGCCGACATTCTGCGACACTTCCTTGGTGTTGATGTCGCGTGATTCCGAGTACGTCATCAGGTAGGTGAAGCAGGAATCATTGTAGGCAAAGCCGACGCCGTCCTTGACCAGCACGCTTTGTTGCAGGTCGTAGGTGCCGGTGCCGAAGACGCGCCAGTTTTCGGCCAGGTGCGTCGAGGCGCCGAGCGTGACTTCGTGGCGATCGGTGGTGAAACCATAGAGCGGCTGCGCCTGGATGAAGGCGTATTTGGCGCTCAGCGAAACCGGCAGCCCGGAATAGGCGGCCTTCACCTCGGCACGGCGAACTTCGAAGGTCTGCTCGTCGAAGCGGCCGCTGAGCGAACCGGAGAAGCCGCTCGGGCTGCTGAAGCCGACAAGGCCGACATAGTCGGAGGTCGAAGTCTCCAGGCCCGAATTAGCAGCCCCATCGACATTGGCGCCGACATTGACCAGATCCGGCGAATTGAAGGAGTTGCGGCCGCCCAGCTGGTAGGATTGGCCGAAGATGGCATTGGTGCCCCAGCCATTGTCATAGGCGCCGGAATAGCGGAATCCGACATTGGCGCGGCTGCCGCCTTCGACGCGGTCGTAGCCGGAGAACTTGTCGCGCTCGAACAGCGTCGTGGCATCGAAGACGAAGCTCTGTGCATCCTCGTTGGGAACGGCGAGCCCGCCGACATACTGCTCGTTCGGGCGCATGAAGACCTGCGCCATCGGCTCGACGATATGGCTGGAGCCGGCCATCGAAAACAGCACCGGCCAGCGCATCTCAAGGCCGGCGGTCGCCATGTAACGGGCGAAGGAAGACCGCATGTCGTCGGCGGCACCGACATTCGTTGCCATCTGGTTTACCGCAGTCAGCGAAGCCGAAGAAGCGTTGAGATAGTCGACGTCGCCCTGCAGAGCCAGAAGGGGCGTCAACTGCAATCCGCCGTCCGTGGTGAAGGTACGCTTCCATTCGGCTTCGGCGGTGAGGCGACCGGATTCGCCCTCGATGCCGCGCACGCGCTGGACGCCGGAGCCCGGCACGTAGGGGGTAAAATAGGCCTGATCGAGATCGTCGCGGCGAATGACTCGTGCATTGACGTTGAACGACAGCTGGCCGCCGGCCACCGACATGTCGGGGATGTAGGCATAGTCGAGCGACGGCAACACCCAGGGCTGCTTGTCGCTGCGCGATGCGACGTTGCCGTCCGGTGTGTTTTCCTGAACCTGGAAGCGCATGGCGCGCACATCGAAATAATTGCGGTCGTTTAGGCCGGTCAGGTAGACCGACGATTGATGCACGGCGTCGTTGTAGCCTTCGATCGTGTAGGTACGCGAAAAATTCTTGTCGGTCTGAAGCAGGATATCCCAGCCGAAGTCCCAGCGCGGATTGATGGCGAACTGGCCTTTGGTGCCCATCATCCCGCGGAATTTGTTCGGATCGCCTGCTGGCCCCGAATTGACATTGTAGCCGCCGGGGAAAGCCGCGAAATCACGGAAAGCGCCAGGGTCCTGCTGGTTGATTCCGGCAAGCTTCAGCGTGTATTGGCCATTGTTGAAGCGCTGGCGCCACTCGGCCTCGCCGAGGAAACCCTGCTTGGTGTAGCCGCTGCCGGTAACGGTGAGGTCATAGGTCGGCGACAGGGCAAAATAGTAGGGGACTTTGACGCCGACGCCGAGACGGTTGTTGTAGCCGATGCTGGGGATCAGGAAGCCGCTTTTGCGCTTGACTGTAGGGTCGGCGATCTCGAACGCCGGCAGATAAGCCAGCGGGAAGCCGAAGAATTCGAAATTCGCGTTCTCGAAGCGAACCGTCTTCTTTTCGCCGTTCCAAATGATCTTCCTGGCTTTGATCCGCCAGGTCGGCGCCTTGTCCGGCTTGTCTTCGCAAGGCTCGCAGGCCGTATAGACGCCGTTGTGGAACGTTGTCAGCACGCCGCCCATGCGCTCGGCGCTTTCGGCGGCGAAATAGGCTTTTTCGGGCGTTTCGACGCGCAGCGCATTGACGAAACCGTCAGCGAAATCGTCGGTAATATCGATATGCTGCGAGTTGATCTTGGTGCCGTCGCTGTTGACGATCTCGACATTGCCGCTGGCAACCAGCCGCTTGGTGTTTCGATCATAGACGACGCGCTGGGCGACGAGCTTGTTGCCGCCATAGTCGATCTGGACGCCGCCGATGGCGGTGACCGTCTGGTTGTCGTTGTTATAGACGAGCGTGTCTGCCGCCAGCAGCATCTGGGAGCCGGAAGGAACCTTCGTTGCCACGTCGGTGACGTCCTGCGCCAGCGCAGGAGCCGTCAGCACGCCGCAGGCGAGCAGGCATGCCAAGGCGCTCGCCGAATAGAGGCGCGCCAAACCGGCCTGCCTATGGCTGCGCAAAGCCGCCTCCCTCACTAGCCGTCTTCCTTGTATAGCAGGAATGTCACCCCAAAGAACATAGCCACGACAACCGGAACCCATGCAGCCACGGCTGTGGGCACGAATCCCGCAACGCCGAATGCCTTGACCAATACCGAAACGACATAAAGCAGAAAGCCGGCGAGGACGCCACCCAGAATCATCGTTGCCGACTGCCCCATCCTCGCAAATCGCATTGAAACTGTTGCCGCAATCAGCGTCATGGCCACAAGCAGGAACGGTAACGCCACCAGCGAATCGAACTGCATGGCGAAGGCATTTGCCTTGAGGCCGAAGGAGCGGGCAACCTCAATCTTGCCGGGAAGGTCGTAAAACGGGATGGTTTCGGGGCGCGCCAGCCGTTCCTGCACGAATTCCGGCTTGAGGTTGGTTGGCAACTGGTCGGTCGTTTCGGAACGGATGTTGCCGTCCTTGAACACCTTGACGTCCTGCAATTCCCAGTAGCCGTCGCGCAGAAAGGCCCGCGCCGCGTCCTTGCGCTCGACGATATTGCCCTGCGGATCGAGGACGAAGAACACGGCGTCGGCCATTTCCAGGCCCTGGTTCAGGATGGCGCGGGCGCCGATGATGGTGTCGCCGGAGTTGGTTTTCTGGCGGATCCACGGCGTGGCATCGGCCGCCACCGCGTTCGAATTGCCGGATCGCAGCTGGTTTTCCATCTGCTCCGACCATGAGAAGCCATGCGCGGCGATCGGATTGAGCACGCCGACCGACAATATGCCGAATAACAGCGCACCGATGCAGCAGGGCAACAGAAACTGCCAGGCCGACACTCCGGCCGATCGCGCAATCACCAGCTCGTATTTGCGGTTGAGCGACACCAGCGTCGCCATCGCCGAGAACAGGCCGACGAACGGCACCGTCTGCAGCATGATCATCGGCATCCTCAGCGCCGAGATCGCGACCGCCGTGCCGTAGGTGAAGCCCGGCAGGCCGGTGATGCGGCCGGACAGCTCGGTGAAGTCGATCAGGAACACCAGCGCCAGAAGGCCGATGAAGAACCAGATCGTGATCGACACGTAGCGAAAGAAGAAGTAGCGGCCCAGGGTCCAGCCCATCGTCAGGCTCCCTGGCCGGATGTGTAGCGCCGATTGAGGCGCAGCTTGAGCGCCGTCCAGCCATCGCTGACGCGGCCGGCGAAATTCGTCATCCAGTCGGCCCAGCTGCCGGGCAGTTCCATGCTTCGCGAGGTGACGATGAACCAGATGGCGACCGCCGAGGCGATGACCGGCACGCCATAGACCATATAGGCGTATTGCGGGATCTTGTCGGCCTTGCCGGCGGCAAAGAAGCCCAGCCAGCGCACGAACAGCGCAATGGCGATGGCTGTGATCAGCGGGTGGATGCGCGCCTCGCGGTGTGAGCGCGCATCGCCTGCCACGGCCAGCGCGATCAGCGCGAACACCAGCGAATAGGACCATTCGGAAAAGCGCTGGTCGAGCTCGGCCTTGTAGGCGCCGGGCCTGCGCTGGAAGATCTTGTCGTTCGGATCCGGGTTGAGCAGGTATTGCGTCGTTCGGTCCTTGGGCAGGAGCATGATATCGTTCGCCGCCGACATGAAGGCGGAAAGGTCGAAGGCGTAGGACGTGAAGCGAATGACCGACAGGTCGCCGGTCAGCGTCTTGCGATGAATGACGCCGTCATTCATCATCAGCACCTTCTCGTCACCCTTTTCGACGACGCTGCCGCTCTTGGCATAATAGATCAGATTGGCGCCTTCCTCGCGCGAATCGGCCACGAAGATGCCGCCGAGCCGGTTGTCCGGCAGCCGCTCGCCTATCTGCAGGAACAGCCCGTCGTCGATCTTGCGGAACGTGCCTTCCTGGATGATCAGCGACAAGAGATCGGCGCGCGAGGATGCTATCAGCTGGCGGTTCTTCTGCCTGGCATAGGGTTCGACGCCATTGTCGACCGCGAAGGAAAAGACGCTGGCCGCCAGCGCGATCAGCAGGACCGGCCGCACAATCGTCCAGCGCGAGGCGCCGGCGGCGTTGATGACGGCCAATTCCGAATCGGAGTTCATGACGCTGAGCGTCTGGGCCACCGCCACCACCAGGGCGAATGGCACCACGATCGGGATGATGGTGGGGATGATGAGGCCCGCGACCTCGAAAAAAGTGAGCGCCGATTGGCCACTGTCGGTGACCAGGTCGATGCGGGCAAGCACCTGCGTCGTCCAGACAATGGCCAGCGTCCAGATCAGCGCAGCGAGAAACACCGCCAGTGCGCGACGCATGATGTAGCGTTCAACGACCTTCATGTAAGGCTTTTCTCGATTTGCCGAACGGCATCATGCCCGCCGACAAGGTAGTCGTCCGGCTGCGGCTGTACAACTGGGTGCGTTTGGCCATTTCTTTCAGGCGGTTCGATCCGATTCTCCGTCCCACATCGCCCGTTCCGCAGGCCGGAGTGTCGGCGGCAATGAATAAGAAAGGGAGAACATCAATGGTTAACAAAAGGTTGCGGCAGGAAAGCGGAGCCGTGCCGCGACGAATCGTTATCGATTCCGCTGCGCATATGAGCCCTGATTCCGGCAAAGTCTTGCCAAATCAAGGAAAACGACCAAATGTCGCGCATCTTCCCTGAGAATGCATTTTTCCTGAAAATCTGAGCCGTTTCCCGAAAGCAGGACCTGATGACTTTGAGACCATTGATCGCCTTCGCCAAATTTGCCGCACCCAAAAAGGGCAGCATCATCGTGCTGGCGGCCGACGATGGTGGTCTTGGCGAACCGGCAAAGGCCTGCGACCCCTCAGGAACGCTGGCGCGGGCGTTTCCGGTGGCGGAGTTTTCCGGAAAATTCGCCGGTGTCGTCGAAGTGCTGGCGCCGCAGGGAACATCGCTCGACCGACTGGTGGCGGTCGGCGCCGGCAAGGTCGCCGGCCTCGATGACTTTGCCTGGCTGAAGCTTGGCGGCACCATCGCCGCGTCCCTGCGCAAGGCAGCGGAGGTGGCCGTCATCCTCGATGTGCCGGGCGCAAAGATTGGCGGCAGGCAAGCGGCGAACCTTGCCGCCGGCATCATTCTTCGCAGCTACTCCTTCGACAAATACAAGACCAGGAAAGACAAGGACGATGCCGAGCCGAAGAAACCGGTCAAGGTGACCATCCACACCGCCGATCCTGCCGCGGCGAAAAAGGCCTTCGCCGACGAGGTTGCGGTCATCGACGGCGTGCTTCTGGCGCGCGACCTTGTCAACGAACCGGCCAATACGCTCGGCCCGATCGAATTCGCCGCCCGCGCCAAGGAACTGGAAGCGCTCGGCGTCGAGGTCGAGATCCTCACCGAGAAGGAAATGAAGAAGCTCGGCATGGGCTCGCTCCTCGGTGTCGCGCAGGGTTCGCCGCGCGGCGCCCGGATGGCTGTCATGCAATGGAAGGGCGGCAAGGCCAAGGACGCACCGGTCGCCTTCGTTGGCAAGGGCGTCACCTTCGACACCGGCGGCAATTCTATGAAGCCGGCCTCCGGCATGGAAGACATGAAGGGCGACATGGGCGGTGCCGCGGCCGTCATCGGGCTCATCCAGGCGCTGGCCGCGCGAAAGGCCAAGGCCAATGTCGTCGGCATCGTCGGGCTGGTGGAAAATGCCGTCGACGGCCATGCCCAGCGCCCCGGCGACATCGTCACCTCGATGTCGGGTCAGACCATCGAGGTGCTCAACACCGATGCCGAAGGACGCCTCGTTCTGGCCGACGCGCTGTGGTATTGCAACGACCGCTTCCAGCCGAAATTCATGGTCAATCTGGCGACGCTGACCGGCGCCATCATGGTCGCGCTCGGCCAGCATTATGCCGGCCTGTTCTCCAACAATGACGAACTTTCGGACAGGTTGACGGCGGCCGGCCAGGCGAGTCAGGAGCGGCTGTGGCGCATGCCGCTTGGGCCCGAATACGACAAGCTGATCGATTCCAAGAACGCCGACATGAAGAACATCGGCGGCCGCTATGGCGGCGCCATCATCGCCGCGCAGTTCCTGCAGCGCTTCGTCAAGGAAACGCCGTGGGCGCATCTCGACATCGCCGGCACCGCGATGGGCTCTCCGCCGAGCGAGATCAACCAGTCCTGGGGCTCGGGTTTCGGCGTCAGGCTGCTCGACCGGCTGGTGCGCGACAATTACGAGGGATAAGGCAGGGAATGGCCGATGTCCTGTTCTACCACCTGACCGAATCGACGCTGGAGGATGCGCTTCCCGGCCTGCTCGAGCGCAGCGTCGATCGCGGCTGGCGCGCCGTGGTGCAGACAGGGACCGAGGAGCGGCGCGATGCGCTCGACCTGCATCTGTGGACATTCAGGGACGATTCGTTCCTCGCGCACGCGACCGACCGTGAAGCCCATCCGGCCGAACAGCCAATCCTGCTCACCACGAGCGACGCCAACCCCAACCAGGCGCAGATACGCTTCCTCGTCGATGGCGCCGCACCCGCCGATCTCGCCGGCTACGAACGCGCCGTGTTCCTGTTCGACGGCCATGACGCGGCCCAGGTCGAAGGGGCGCGGACGCATTGGAAGGTGTTGAAAGAAGCGGGCCACGCTGTCACCTACTGGCAGCAGACGCCCGACCGTCGCTGGGAGCGCAAGGCGTAAGTCGCGTTATCGGTCGCTGATCGTAACCTTGTTTATCTTCGCGCCCTGCGGGAGATCTTTCACCTGCCGATGGATTTGGCCGGCGATATGCACCTTCACAACGAAAAACGTCGTTTCCATCTCTCGCAGACTCATTTCGCCGCCAAGCACCGGCGGCTTCTTGAAATCATAGCATTGGCCGGCTGCCGGAATCAGTCCGTTCTTCCGGGCGGCAACGACAAGGCCCGCCAGCAGCAACTCGTCGCGGCGCGCTTCATTCTGCAAGTCGGCCTGAAATTCCGCCCAATGACCCGCAATTCTGGTCAATTTCCCGTCGAGCATATCGAGATGACGAACCGACCCGTCGCCGGCACGGAAAAATATGTCGCCGAAAGCTGACACCGCAGCTGGTTCAAGGCCATCCAGTCCGATCCACTTCCAGCCGTCCAACGCTTCCGCGACTTCGTTCGCAGGTGGTTCGATAAAGAGGAACTGATAGTCATGGGGCCATTCGGCTCTGATCAAGCCCCCTGTATTGGCTCTGTTGGCCTCGGCTTTTCCTTCCTGTCTGGCGTCGGACGCGCCAAAAATTGAAGAAATAAAGCGGAAAAAAGATCTGGCCATAATCGCCCCCGTACGGGTCTTTATACGTGCGAGAGATTCTAGCCGCAATCCACTGAAGGCTCCATAGTTCCCACGCATTCGTCTTGATGATGGCCATCACATTGGATCCGTTTTATGGATTGACTGGATGCAGGCTCATTGGGCGGGCTGAGAATGCGGATCAGGATCATCGGAACCGGGCGGGCCGTGCCGGCTCGATGCGTGACGTCGCGCGCCCTCGATGCGCGGCTGGGGTTTGGCGATGGACATTTCGAGGCCGCGACCGGCGTCATCGAACGCTATGTCTGCGACGCCGAATCGCAGGTCGACCTTGCTTGTGCCGCAGCCCGTCTGGCGCTTGCCGATGCCGAACTTGAGGCAGGCAGTGTCGATCTGGTCATCGGCGGTTGCGGCGTGCCTTACCAGCCGTTGCCGTCGACGGCGCCGCTGGTCATGCAGCGCCTCGGCCTTGCCGATGGGTCGGCGGCCGCTTTCGACGTCAACAGCACCTGCCTGGGCTTCCTCACAGCCTTCGAGACCGCGTCGCGCCTGATCGAGGCCGGGCAATGCCGGACGGCGCTGGTGTTCTCGTCTGAAATCGCCTCGCGCGCGCTGCCGTGGCAGGACCAGCCGGAAATTGCGGCCCTCTTCGGCGATGGCGCGGCGGCCGCCGTGCTGCAACAGGCAGCCCCTGCCGAGGGTCGAGTCGCGGCCAACCTGATGCGCACCTACCCTTCCGCCTATGCGGCCTGCAGCATCGGCTCCGGCGGCACCCGGTTCGACTTTCATCGTGAGCCTGAGGAATTTGCCCGCCACAGCCTGTTCCACATGGAGGGTAAGGAACTGTTTCGCGTCACGTCACGCCATTTCAACGGCTTTGTAGCGGAGTTGCTCGATCGCGCCGGCTGGCGGCACGACGATGTCGACCTCGTCGTGCCGCATCAGGCAAGCCCTTTCGCGCTCGCCCACATGGCGCGCCAGACGGGCTTCGCCAGGGAAAAGCTCGTCGACATCGCGGCGCGCTACGGCAATCAGATCGCCGCTTCCATCCCCTTTGCGCTCGACGTCGCGCGCCGCGAACAACGCATTGTGCCCGGCGCCAAAGTGCTGTTCCTCGGCACCTCGGCCGGCGTGTCGTTCGGCGGCATGGCGCTGGAAGCATGACCGTGGGACGCGTCCTCGTCACCGGCGCTAGCGGCTTCCTCGGCGCGCATGTCATGGCGCGGCTGGCTGCACTGGGCACACCGGCGCTGGGTCTTGGCAGGGACGCCAAACGCTGCGCGGCGCTCGAAGCCGCTGGTCATCGGGTCGTTCGGCTCGATTTGTCTCAACCATTCGATGCAGCTGCCGCGCGCGCTCTCGACGGCGTCGATGCGATCATCCACTGCGCGGCACTTTCCGCGCCCTTCGGCAGGTTGGCGGATTTCCAGACGGCAAATGTCACAGCTACCCGCAACCTCAGCGATTTCGCGCGCGGGCAAGGCGTGCGCCGCTTCGTCCATATCTCCAGCCCGACGGTCTGTTTCGCCTATCGCGACCAGCTCGGAGTTTCCGAGAATGCGGCCTTGCCCCCTCCGGTCAACCACTATGCCCGCACCAAGCGGCAGGCCGAGGAGATCGTGCTGGCGGCGCCTGAGATCAGCCCGGTGGTGCTGCGGCCGCGCGGCCTCTACGGTCCCGGCGACCGCACGCTGCTGCCGCGTCTGCTGCAGGTGGCACGGCAGCGCCCGCTGCCGCTGTTTCGCGACGGCAAGGCGCGCATCGATCTCACTTATATAGAGGATGTCGTCGATGCGGTGCTTGCCGCGCTGTCCGCCGGCAGCGCTGCCGAGGGACAGATATTCAACATCTCCGGCGGCGAAGTGGTGCCGGTCCGCCGCGTTGCCGAGGCGGCCTGCGCCCGCGCCGGCGTGCAGCCGCGCTGGCGAAGAATGCCGCTCTGGCCCGCCATGCTGGCGGCCGGGATAGCGGAGACGGTAGCGAATATATTGCCCGGCCGCCCGGAACCGCCGGTGACGCGCTACGGTCTTGGCCTGTTCGCCTATGCGCAGAGCCTCGATCTTTCCAAGGCAGGCCGCATCCTCGGCTGGGCGCCGAAAGTGTCGTTCGAGGAAGGGCTCGATCGCACATTCGGCAAGGCGATGGAAAGCAGGGGGGCAGCGTGAAGATCGTCTTCGCCAACAGCGCCTCTGTCGGCGCAGCCGAGCGCCTGATCCTGCGCGGCGGCAGCTGGGCGAAGGTCAGGCTACGTGTCCGCTACGGCCTGATCATGCATCCGCAGGCCGGCCCCGTACTGATCGATACCGGCTACACGCCGCATGTGACACAAGGCAGCGAGCGCAGCACGGCGCTGCGTCTTTACAGTGCGATCCTCCGGCCCCAGCTCAACGAAGCCGAGCAGCCGCTCGCGGTACTGGCGCGCTTCGGCCTGTCTTTGCAGGATGTGCGCACCGTCATTGTCACGCATTTCCATGCCGACCACATGTCGGGCCTGTCGCTGTTTCCCAACGCTCGGCTTATCGCCAATGACACCGCCTGGGCGCGGGCGAAGGCCAAGACTTCCCGGCAGAATCTGCGCCATGGCGTCTTCAAGGAACTGTTCCCGCCCGATTTCGAGAGCCGGCTCGACGGGCTGTCGTCGAAGCGGCGGATCGAACCTCGCGGCGGCGTGCCAGGCGGCGCCGATCTGTTCGGCGACGGCAGCGTCATCGCAGTCGATCTGCCCGGCCATGCCGATGGCCAGTTCGGCCTTTCGTTCCCAAATCTGGAGCGGCCGCTGCTCTACGCCGTCGACGCGCAATGGTTGTTCGCGGCCCTTGTCGAAAACCGAACTCCCGGTCTGCCGGCAACCCTGCTGGCCGAGGATGCCGCCGCGATCGAGCCGACCAGCGTAATGTTGCGCCGGTTTCTGGCGACCGGCGGCGAGGTTGTTCTTTGTCATGATCCGGCGGTGACGGCCTACGATCTTGCCGGAGAGAGCGCATGAACGGGCCGACGGAAGCGGCCCGTTCGTTTGTGTTGACGCAATGGCTCTCGCGCAAGAGCCGTGAGAATTTCGAACGCTGGCAAGGTCATGCCTTGCGCCGCTTTCTCGACCGCGACCTGCCGCGCGCGCCGTTCTACGGCAAGACGCCGCGTCATCTCGGCGATCTGCCGGTGACCGACAAGGCGACGCTGATGGGCAATTTCGAGCGCTTCAACATCCGCGGCGTCTCGGCCGCCGAGGCCTGGAAGGCGCAGGCAGGCGATGGCCGCATTGGTGAACTGACAGTCGGCGCCAGCACCGGCACGTCGGGCAATCGTGGCCTGTTCATCATTTCCGAAGCGGAAAAATACCGCTGGCTGGGCACCATCCTGGCCAAAGCAGTGCCCGATCTGCTCTGGCGCCGGCAGCGCGTTGCGGTGATCCTGCCGCAAAACACCGGGCTCTACGATAGCGCGCGCAAATCGCGGCGTATCGACCTGCGCTTCTTCGATCTGACGCGCGGTCCGGAGAGCTGGCGCGGCGCTCTCGAAGGTTTCGCGCCGACGGTGATCATCGCGCCGCCGAAGATGCTGCGGCACTTCGCGGCCGAGGGCTTTAGGCTCAAGCCGCAGCGTGTCTTCAGCGCCGCCGAAACGCTCGACCCGGTTGACCGGCCGGTCATCCAGGCATTCTTTGGTCGTCAGCTCGACCAGATCTACATGGCGACGGAAGGGCTGTTCGCCGTCACCTGCCCCCAGGGCGGGCTGCATCTGGCCGAGGATTCGGTGTTCTTCGAGTTCGAACCGGCCGGCGACGGCCTGGTCATGCCGCTGATCACCGCCTTTCGCCGCCGGACCCAGATCATGGCGCGCTACCGGATGAACGATCTGCTGCGGCTGTCCGAAAAGCCATGCCGCTGCGGCTCGCCGCTGCGCACGCTGGACGAGATCGTCGGCCGCATGGACGACGCTTTCCGGCTCGCCTCGCCGCACGGGCAGCTCCTCGTCACGCCCGACATACTACGCAATGCGGTGCTCAAGGCCGACCGGCGCATCGACGATTTCCGCCTGGTCCAGACCGCTGCCGACGTCATCGAACTTAGCCTTGCGCCCGAGCTCGCCGACGAAGCCGCCACTGCCGCGCATGCAGCCGTGCGAACGCTACTGGCCGCGCGCCAGGCGACGGTGAGAGTCAGCCTCCTGCGCAAGAGCCTGCCGCTGGAGACCAGCCGTAAACTGCGCCGTGTAGAATGCCGACTGGGGATGAGGACGTGAATCGGCCTGCCGCATTGCCAGTCGCTCAACTGGACCAGGTTGAAAACAACCCGCGTGAGGTCGAAGCCTTCGTTCAGCTTTTCAACGAGGTGCCGGTGCGCGACCTCGTGCGCAATCTGACAGTGGCTGTCGAAACCTTCGAGATCGCCGGCCGCTCCTTTCCGCTGACGCTGAACGACAGAAGCGAAGCGCCGAACTGCTACATCTGCTGCCCGTCCAGCGCCTATATCGACTATGCCATCGACGAGACCCGCAATTTCGTCTCCTCGCCCTTGCTGCAAAAAACGATGCGGATGCTGATCGGCCTGTGCGCGCCGCTGGTCAGGATGAGCGGCCTTGACCATCAGGTTCAGGTCAACAACTGGCTCTATTCGACCAATCCGGTGCCGCTGCTCGATCGCAACGCGGTCGCGGCGATGCGCGACGATCTCACCGCGCGTTTTCCCGATCGCGCTGTTCTCATCCGCTCCCTGAACGAGATCGCCGATCCCTCGACAATCGCAGTGCTGAAGGCGGAGGGTTTTCGAATGCTGGCGGCGCGGCAGATCTACATCTTCGCCGGCCGCGGTTCGGCCATGACCAACGACATGAAGCGCGACCGCAAGCGGCTGCGCACGACGCCGTTCGAGCGGGTCGGCAATGGCGACTTCACCGAGGCCGACTATGCGCGCGCCGAAGCGCTCTACCGGATGCTCTATCTCGACAAATACACGCCGCTCAACCCGCACTACACCGCCCGCTATATCGGCGAGACGCACCGTCGCGGCATCCTGCAACTGGCAGGCCTGCGTCGTCCCGGCGGTGAACTGGTCGCCGTCGCCGCTTTGTCTCAGAACGGCAGGACACTGACGCAGCCCATCGTCGGCTACGACACCGGCCTCCCGGTGAGCGAAGGCCTTTACCGCATGATGATGGCGCTGGCTCAGGATCATGCGACGGCGCACGGCCTGTTCTTCAACATGAGCGCCGGTGCCGCCGCCTTCAAACGCTTGCGCGGCGCCGTGGCGACGGTGGAATACAACGCCGTCTATGCTGCCCATCTGCCGCGCCGCCAGCGCGCGGCAGTGCGTATCATGGAATCTGTGCTCGCGAAGATCGGCATTCCTCTGCTCAGGAGATTTGAACTTTGAGCGAAGCCCGGCAGCAAAAAGACAAAGACTATTGGCAGGCGGTAGTGCGGTCTGCCGATATCAAAGCCAAGCCGAAACGCATCCTGTTCGATGGCACGCCGCTGGTGCTGTTCCGCTCGGCGCAGGGGATTGCAGCCCTCTTCGACCGCTGCGCTCACCGGCTTGTCGAACTGTCGACCGGCAAGGTCATCAGCGGCGAGATCGAATGTCCCTATCATGGCTGGCGCTACAATGGGGAAGGGCGCTGCACCGCCATTCCCGGCCATGTCGGCGACGTCCCGCATTACCGTGTCCGCCGCTACAGCGCGATCGAGCGCGACGGCGTCGTCTTCGTCTCGGCAGGCACGCCCCAGGGCGAGCCCTATCGCCACCTCGTGCGCGTCGAGGTGACCGGCGGCAAGGGCTGGGTCGAAAGCTGCTACACCGGCGAGAACCGCCAACAGGGGCTGGTCAGCCGGCTGCTGGAAGGCGAGCGCGCCAGGACCATCGGCCGTTACCGCCATCCCGGCATCGTCGAACTCGAATATTGGGGCAAGGGCGGCCTGGCACTGGCGACCACTTTCCATTTGCGTCAGGCGGACGAACGGACCGTCGAAGGCGTCGGCTGGCTCATCGGCCCGCGACAGGGCCTGTTCGGCGAACTCAAGGCGCTTGCCTTCCGGCCGCTCTTTGCCTTTGCCCTGCAGCAGGATCGCCGTGTACTGAAATCGGCCAGCGACAACGCCCGTATACCGCCGCAGGTTCAGCCGGCGACCGGCCCGCTGGATTTCCTGCGCCGCGACATAGCGGCGATCATCGACGGCAAGATGCCACCGGCGGCGGCAGAGCCGCGGGTGCACCAAATCGAGTTGTAATCTAAAGTTCACGGCACTTGATTCCAGTTCTGCTGTAAATTATAGTTCACGGATGATCGAAGTTCGATCCACTGACGAATTCCGAAAATGGCTCAGAGGGCTCACGGACATTCGCGCCGTAAAGAAGATCACCCAACGGATTGTCCGCGTTCAGGCTGGGCTGTTGGGAGATGCCAAGTTCTTCGATGGCATAGGAGAATTGCGCGTAGATTACGGTCCGGGATACCGCGTGTACTTCGTCCGGCGCGGCAACACGGTCATTATCCTGCTCTGCGGCGGTGACAAAGGCTCGCAGGACAGGGACATCGGAAAAGCCAGGAAAATGGCAAAGGAAGTTTGATATGACCCTCAGAACCACACCATTCGACGCCGCCGAATATCTTGATGATGCTGAGTCTCAAGCCGAACTGCTCGCTGATGCGTTCGAGACCGGGGACGCGACTTATATTGCGCACGCCCTCGGCATTGTCGCGCGCGCCCGCGGCATGACAAGCATAGCGAAGGACGCCGGCGTGACCCGAGAGGCACTCTACAAGGCGCTGAGCGAAAAGGGCGATCCGCGCCTCAGTACATTGCTGGGCGTAACCAAGGCGCTTGGCCTGCAATTGTCCGCAAAGCCAGTTAATCCCGTTTAGGCAACCTTAGCAGGACTTACGCACTCAGCTGAAAACCGGAAGTTCCGCTTCAACTCGACTAGTCCTGCTCCGGCCCATTCCACTCGATATCGCGCGTCGACGCAGCCTGAAGGCTGATGCGCTGGCGCAGTGCTGTCCCGGCGATCTCGGCCAGCGTGCGCCACTGCGCCCGCTTCGGCGCGGGGTCGCCCGGCCAGTCGAGCAGCTCATCGGCATCGTGCATCGCCTGGCGAAAGCTGCCGAGACCACCGGAGCGCAGTGCCGCCGGCATCCCGTAGATCCACATCGCCAGCCTCACCGTCTGCGGCGCCGTCACGTCGGGCTTCACCTCGGCGCCATCCTCCAGGACCGCGTCGGCGAAGCGCCGCGGATCGCGAAAGAAGTGCAGGCCGCTCACGGCGCGCGGATTGCACTCCAGTGGCAGCACCGTGCCGTTATTCTCGCGCATCAGGTCGAAGGAGATCTGGCCGGTCCAGCCGGCGCCGGCGACGAAGGTTTCGACGAAGCGCCGGGCAGCCGCATCCCCGACTGGCTCGAAACAGATGCCGGCGCCCATGCCGGCGCGATAGAGCGAACGGTAGAGCGCCAGCGCTTTGAGTTCACCCTCGATCGCCACCGCATAGGCGCTGATCTCTTCACCGGTGATGTAGCGCTGCGCCACCCAAGGAGCGGCGGGCGAGGGGCGGACGGCGTCGAGTTCGTCCGGCGATGGCCGCAGCAGTACGTCACGGGCAAAACGCGACCACACCGGTTTGAACACCAATTCGCGCGATTGGCCACGAACGCCGTCGAGATCGGCCTCGCTTTGCAGCAGTATCGTTTCCGGCACGTCGAGCCCAAGGCTCTGCGCCAGCCGGATGAAGGCATGCTTGTCGTGAACGCGGGCGAGCATCGCCATCTCTGGTGCGAAGAGGCGGGCCGGCATGGCGCGGTGCTGCCAGAGACGACCGAGATAAAAGACTTCCTCGCAGGTCGGGATAACGAGTTCGATGCCTTCCGCGCGGACAAGCGCTTCCACCGCCTTGGCATAGGCGTCGGCGGCAAAGCGCGGCGGCGGCAGGCGATGGTAGGCGGCGCAGGCCGTGCTCGCTGCGGCGATCGGCCGGGCCGGGCTGTCGGCCAGGATCACCCGGCGACCGGCGCCATGCAGCAGCCGCGCCAGGTGCAGCGCCACCGGCGCGCGGGCACCGGTGATCAGCACGGTGCTATTGGGCATGAGCCACCGGCATCGGTTGGAAAAGACGAGTCGATGCTTCTGCGGAAGGCTTCATTCGCCATAAGTGCCACATGGCTTGCGTGCCGCCAACGGACTCCACAAAGGTGGCTCCGCTGCGTCAGCCATCGCTTTTTGGCCTTCAGGGCGTTATTGGCAATCTGTCGAACACCCGGATCTCCTCAATGCGCTTTCTGTTTGTCCTGATACTGCTTGCCGGCGCCGCCATTGGCTTCGTGTATCCCTGGGCCATGAGCAATTTCTCCGGCCACGAGATCGGCACCTGGCGCGTCTACGACCAAGGACGGTTTAGGCCTGTGACGGTGACGCTGAAAGCTGGCGACGCGCCGGTCAGAGTGCTGGTCGACCTGACGGCAAAGGCCGAGCGCATTGTCTCGCAGCAGCGCACCGTGCTGACGCTGACTGCCGCCACAGCCGGGCGCACGGTGCTTGCCTCGACGCTGCAATTCAACCACGCCGACAATCCGCGCCAGGTCAGCCCGCAACTGCCCGACAAGATCTTTCGCGACGAGGCCGGCGTGATCGAAACCGTCAGTCCCGGCGCCTATCTCTTCACCGCCGGCCCGGGCGACGCCGACGATATCCCGATACGCGCAGTGGATCTGATACTGCGCTCCGGCGCCGGTGAGATCGATCAACGCGCACGGCCGGTTGGCTATGGACTGATGGCCGTCGGCCTGATCGGCTTCCTGCTTACTCTGGCTTTCGGCGGTCGCCGGCCGGAGAACCCGAACTCGAAGCCGCCACCGCCGCGTTGGGGCAGAGGCTCCTCGACATGAGCGCGGCATGAACTACCGTCACGCCTATCACGCCGGCAATTTCGCCGACGTCGTCAAGCATGTCGTGCTCAGCCTTCTGCTCGACTATCTGAAGCAGAAGGACAAGGCGTTCCGTGTCGTCGACACTCATGCCGGCATTGGCCGCTACGATCTTTCGTCGGCGGAAGCGCAAAAGACCGGCGAATGGCAAGGCGGCATCGGCCGCCTCATCCACGCCCCGATCGAAAAATCGGCGGCTGCGCTGCTTGCCCCCTATCTTGAAGCGGTGCGTTCGCTCAATCCCGATGGCGGGGTGAAGAAATATCCGGGCTCGCCATTGATCGCCAGGCACCTCATGCGAAAGCAGGACCGGTTGTCGGCGATCGAACTGCACGGCGCAGATGCCGCCAGGCTGAAGACGCTGTTTGCCGGCGATTTCCAGACAAGGGTGATCGAACTCGACGGCTGGCTGGCGCTTGGCGCGCATCTGCCGCCAAAGGAAAAGCGCGGCCTGGTGCTGATCGATCCGCCGTTCGAGGAAGCCGGCGAATTCGACCGCCTGGTCGACGGCATGCAGAAAGCGCACAGGCGCTGGCCGGGTGGCATCTACGCGCTGTGGTATCCGATCAAGGATCGCAAAGCGATCATCGCCTTCCGCAAGGCGCTCAAGCAATCCGGCGTCCCAAAACTGCTCGACATCGAGTTCGAGATCCGGCCGGCATCGCGTGAACCAAGCCTCGACGGCAGCGGCATGGTGGTGGTCAACCCGCCCTTCACGCTGGAGCGCGAACTGCGCATCGTGCTGCCGGTCCTGCACAGATTGCTGGCGGTCGAAAAGCCGGCGCACTGGTCGCTGGAATGGCTGGCCGGGGAGTAGCGACGCTTCGCAGCGGGCGACGCCCGCGGCAAAGACACAAAGTCGCTAGAGGTTTTGACGGTGGCGCCATCCGCGAATGCTCAGCTGTGTTCAACGAACCGAAACCATGGAGATGCACATCTAATCGGCTCGGCGTTGACGCTAATCCCAGAATCAGATAGATAGATATCTAATTATTAGATTTCGAATCGAATGCCAAGATCGACAGAAGAGGAACTAGTCAACGCGATAAGGCTTCGCGATGTCGCGCTGGCAGGATGCCGTCGAAACGTTCGATGGGACCGTCGCCGAAATCTATGTGCTGAGCGCTGCCGAGCGCCGCTGTCTCGGTGCGATCAATCACGGCCGGCGGGGCCGGCAAACCTCGTAGCGAGGGAGACAAATCTCACGCCGGCGGCGGTCACGACGTTGATCGACCGGCTGGAAAAGCGCGGCTTCGTCAGCCGTCAGCCGGATCCGATGACAGGCGCAAGGTCATGGTCGCGGCGGGCAAGAAGACCGAGGAACTCGTCCGGCGCTGCTACCATCCGATCCTCGAGGCGGGCGCCGCATTGCTCGGCGGCCGAGATGCAGTTTTTGCTCGGCTTATCAAGAGGTCGAAGCGATGCAGAAGGCGCAGACCGAGAGGGTGCGCGGCAAAGCAAAACCGGTGCGTTGAGAGAAGGCATCGGAGGATGGTCCGGCGAAACGCCGGTCCGGTTTCAAGTGTGTACTGTCAAGGAGACCCTATGCCCCGCATGATCTTCGTCAACCTGCCCGTCGCCGATCTCGCTGCGTCGATGGCCTTCTACAAAGCCCTCGGCTTCGACAACAACCCGCACTTCACCGACGACACCGCAGCCTGCATGGTGCTGAGCGAAACGATCAACGTCATGCTGCTCACCCACGCCAAATGGCGTCAGTTCACCGATCGCCCCATCCCGCCGGCCACCTCGAGCGAGGTCATGCTTGCCGTGTCCTGCGACAGCCGCGCGGCGGTCGATGCGATGAACGAGGCGGCGGCGAAAAATGGCGGCGCCGCCGACATCAACGCCCAGCAGGATTATGGCTTCATGTACAATCGCAGCCTGGCCGATCCTGACGGCCACGTCTGGGAAGCGATGTGGATGGACCCGGCCGCCATACCGCAGGGCGACGCCAAGCAAGGCTGAACCGGGTTTCGGCGGCCCGCCGGCCATGGGCAGGCCGCTTTTCCTAATGGGCAAGGCGAGCTTTTTCGAAGGTCAGGACGTGGTTTCGCAGCTTCGCACCGGCAAAACCGGTTGCGGAGCGGGAAACCATCGTCAGGGCGACCGCTTGACCGCGCGCCGCCGAATCCGCAAAGTGGGCGCAGTCGACCTTTGAGAGGCTGCCATGACTCGCTTTGCCAAATCCGCTCTTGCTGCCCTGATTTCGCTTTGCACGCCGCTGGCCGCACCCCTCGGCCAGCCAGCACAGGCCGCCGACCTTTCCGTCTATTCCGACGAGGACAGCGGCGTTTGCGGCGAGGCCTGGGTGCTAAGCAAGATCTCCAGCCGCTTCTCCTACCAGGTGCATCACGTGCCGCATCTGCCGGATGTTTCGATCACAGATTTCCAGCGCATCCACCAGCATCGCTATCTCCCGGCCAGCGAAGAATGGCCGATCGGCCGCCGCTATTGCGGCGCCACCGTCAGCTTTTCCGATGGCCGCGCCCGCACCATCTGGTACTTGATCGAGGAAGGCCAGGGTTTTGCCTCGATCGGCGACAATGTCGAATTCTGCGTCTCGGGCTTCGACCGCTGGATGGTCTACAACGGCCGCTGCCGCGTCCTGCGCTAAGGTCGGATAAGAACCGCCGTTGAACCTGCCATCTCCCGCAAGGGGGAGATCTGATGTCGCTCCGGTTTCGCCAATCTCCGAACTGCTGCCGCTGCCTCACACCGCCTTCCCACCAGACACGTAAGCGCAGATCAGCTCGACCAACTGCTTCTGCAGCTCCGGCGCGTCGAGCATGTCTCGCCGCGCGGCATTGTGGATGACGCCCTCGACCGCTGAGGACAGCACCCGGGCCACGGTCTCATTGTCCTTTCTGCGCCTGCGATATTGCGCCACCGCCGCCGTGTAGTGATCGAGATAGCGCGATTGGAACGAGGCATGGGCGGCGCGTGAGCCGCGATCGCCCGGCGCCTCGTCGAGCAGCACCTGATGCAGCGTCGGATGGATGCTGTGCGCATCGATCATGCCGCGCACCAGCTCCTGCGCGAATCGCTTGAGCGGCTTGTCGCCTTCTGTTGATTCGGCGATCACCGACAGCACCTGATCGAAATGTCGCCGGCGAATTGCTTCGACCAGCGACAGCTTGTCGGGAAAATATTGATAGAGCGAGCCGATGCTGACGCCGGCCGCATCGGCCACCTTGTTGGTGGTGAAGCCGGCCCAGCCGAGCGCGCTCAGAACATGAGCACCGGCTTCGATGAGCGCCTCGACCGTCGCTCTCGAACGCGCCTGGCGCGGCTGCTTGCGCATGCGTGAGCGCGGCTTTGCAATGCGAGTAGACATGTCTGCTCCAGCAGCCAAGAATATAGATAACATACTCACATTTTTTGCAAAGGATATAGACCATGGACGCGCTGGATTTGCTCCGCAGCCTCTTCGTTTATCAAGCCTGGGCGAATGGTGAATTGCTGGAGAAGCTTGCGGGCCTCAACCAGCAGGAGCATATCGATCAGCGCCACACGGCGACCCGTCTCATCAACCACAACCTTGTCGTATCGAAGATATTCGCCGCGCATCTTTCCGGCACGCGTCATGGCTATGCGTCCGACAACACCGAGGACACACCGGCACTCGATGAATTGAGCGCTGATGTCGCTGCGATGGATCGTTGGTATCTCGACTATATCGAAGCCGTCTCGCCAAAGCTCATGTCAGAGCCTGTGCCTTTCACCTTCACCGACGGCGACAGGGCGATGATGTCACGCCAGGAAATGCTGACACATGTCGTCACGCATGGCGGCTATCACCGCGGCGAGATCGGGCGGATCCTGATGCAGATCGGCATTGCGCCGCCGTGGGATACGTTTGCCGTCCACCTCCACCACGCCGAGCCTTCGCGCCGGCTGCAGGTGCGCGAACGGGTTGGCGCTTAGGGGCCTGCACCCCTTGGCTTCCAAGGGATCGCGGCTTCCCGGGAGGAGGATTCCCCGATCTTTCGTTTCCCATTTCCGTTGGGCATCTCTTGCGCCGAAGCTGGCGATCTCCCTTCTCGTCTGGGAAACGTCCAACACAACAGGCTGTCCCTTCAAGTACTGTCTTTCCTGGCTTCCATCCAACCACTTTCGATGTACGAGTAAAAAGCTCGCGTTTAGTTTAGTGCTGTTCCTGCAACCGTGGGGATGAAGCAAGATCAGCCTCTGCGGTGCGATGATTGTTGCCATCCGATAGGCCGCCGATGACCGCGTGAGATCGACGGCGTTGCAAGAGAATGTGAGCTTGACGAGAAGAACGTGTGAGTCGCGATATCAGAGATTTCTCTCGCAATAGTTCGCTGCGAAGCGGGAAGATTCTTTGCCGATTTCTGCGCCGATCATTGCGATCATGCTCTCAGCGTAACCGAAACTTAATCTGCAAAATTCTATGTAATGCTTCGCTGGCTAGATACGCACGAGTCAGATATGCATTAGCTCGCCGGGTCACTCACGGCCATCGGCACAAACGCAAGGGGCATCGCATGGCAAAGACCACGACGAAGGCGCCGGCGGCGAAAGCGCCGGCAAAGAAAGCGGCACCGAAAGCTGCCGCGAAACCTGCAGCAGTAAAGAAGGCAGCACCGAAGGCAGCGGCAAAGCCGGCTGCCAAGGCAGCGGCAAAGCCGGCAGCTAAGGCAGTAGCAAAACCCGCCGCCAAGGCAGCAGCGAAACCCGCCGCCAAGAAGCCGGCCGCCAAGGCTGTGGCGAAGCCTGCTGCGAAGGCAGCAGCCAAGCCCGCCGCCAAGAAGCCGGCAGCCAAGGCAGCGGCAAAACCCGCCGCCAAGGCTCCGATGAAGGCCGCCGCCGCCAAGTCGACGGCCGCTGTGAAGAAGGCTGCACCGGCCAAAAAGCCAGCCGCCAAGAAGAAGTAACAGCGGTCCATCTCAAAGCTCCCGGGAACTTTGCCGACTGGCAGATTCCCGGGAGCTTTTTTGTTGTGATTTAGGTCTCGTTTTGATCCACGTCGTTCTCTCGCAATCGACGCCAATTCTATGCGACATGCATTGGCGACTTCATTGTCGGCGGATTGGCCGCCTGGTTTTGCCCTTCTGGCAGTTGCCCCTCAGGGAAGATCGGCCAACACTAAGGCGGTCGCATCCGATGGGGTTCAGGCGACGCGCTCTAGACCTTTGTTTTACGCGCGTCGTTCTCAAGACCGGAACCGCATTTTTGAGCGACATGCACTGGCCGTCCGAAAACAGGAAACCGATCATGCCGAAGCTGCTCTACGCGCCCTCATCCCCCTACAGTTCCAAGGTGCGCATGGCAGCACTCCATGCCGGCATTGCCGTCGAGCTGGTGCCGGTCAAGACCGAGGACAAGCCTGCTGAACTGATGTCAGCCAATCCTCTCGGCAAGATTCCGGTGCTGGTGCTCGACGACGGCCGCTCGATCCACGACAGCCGCGCCATCACCCAGCATCTCAACCGCGCTTCGAAGAGCCTGTTGTTGCCGCGCAATGCCGACAAGCGCCTCGAGGCCGAAGTGCTGGAGGCGCTGGCCGACGGCATATGCGACTGCGCGCTGTCGATGGTCTATGAGCGGCGCACGCGTCCGGAGGAGATGGTCTATCAACCCTGGCTCGATCGCCAGTGGACCAAGATCACCGCCGCACTCGATTTCCTCAACGCCAATCCGCCGAAGCTGCCGAAGAAGATCACGCTTGGCCAGTTGGCGTTGCGTGCCTGCCTCGGCTACCTCTCTCTGCGCTTCGCCGGCAAATGGGAAAAGGGCCGCGGCCGCCTGACCCGCTGGGCAGCGCGTTTCGATGAGAAGTTTCCGGGGCTGAAGGTGGCTGTGCCGGCCTGACGGGCGAAACAAAAAAAGCCGGGCGCGAGGCCCGGCTTTCTTGTGTCGTGGCTTGAACGACAGTTAGAACTTCATACCGACGCCGAAGGTGACGCGGTTGTCGCTCTCTTTGACCTTGGTGCCGACACTGTCGAAGCTCTTGGAACCGAAGTCGGTGTAGCGGTACTCGACACGGCCGAACACATTGTCGGTGATCTTGATGTCGGTGCCGACGCCGGCCGTCCAGCCGAGCATGGTGTTGCTGTCGCTGTCGCCGGGGACCGAGACCTTCTGGTTCTTCAGGGCGCCGCCGCCGGTGCCGTAGAGCAGGATTTCCGGGGTCACGGCGTAACCCAGACGGGCGCGCAGCGAGCCTTCGAAGCCGCCCTTGGAATTGACGCCGCCGCTGTCACCCTTGACGCCGTTGTAGCCGAGATCGGCTTCAGCACCGTACACGAAGTTTTCCTGCTGCCACTGGTAGCCGCCGAAAACGCCGCCGACAAAGCCCTTGGTCTTGATGTCGGGGCCGCCGTCGTGGACTTTGGCATGACCGCTGAAGCCGTAGCCGGCGCTGAGACCGGCATACGGGCCGGCCCAGGAAGCGACGGGGAGCTCGGCGATCGGGGCTGGCGCCGGGGGCTCTTCCGAGACGACATCGGCAGCAAAAGCGGTACCGCTGAGGGCGAAGAGCCCGAGCGCAACCGCGAGCGGCGCGAATTTGAGATTGGTTTGCATTGTTGTTTACTCCTTAAGCCACAAGACACGTAGGCTTGTTTGTCCTGAGCGCCATCAACCCGTCCGGGGGGTGAAACGGATCTGGCACTCAACGGTTCCGAATGTCGTGTCAAAATGCGGCGGCAGCGAACCTGAAAATGGGTCATTCCCCGGCACGAATGAGGCCGAAGCTTGACGTTGCATCTTCGCAACAGCGAAATGTCAGTACGCAGGCGATGCTGCACTGCACTCGGCTTGGTGCAACGGGTTCAGCGTCCTATATTGCGGTCCTGCCGACCCGAATCCGGGGCGGTGCCGGCGGCGAAAAAGCCGTTTCGCCACATTCCTGCCCCAGGTGGAAACGGCATTTAACCCCTGGACGCGTCACAATGTGCCGCTAGCCGAATTGAGGCGCAGATTGAGGATTGACAGATGATCGAAGCCGCCGGAACGGCGCTGGTGACGGGCGGGGCGAAGCGGATCGGCAAGGCGATCGTCGAGGATCTGGCCGCGCACGGTTTTGCCGTCGCCATCCACGCCAACCGCTCGACCGCCGAGGCCGACGCGCTGGCTGCGAGCATCAGGGACGGAGGCGGCCGCGCCGGCGTGGTAGCCGCCGATCTGACCGACATGGATGCGGTTGGCGATCTCGTCGGCCGCGCCGCGGCAGCGCTCGGCCCGGTCACGCTTCTTGTCAACAATGCGTCGCTGTTCGTCGACGATAGCGTCGAGGACTTCGACTGGGCGGCATGGGACCTTCACTTCGCCATCCATGTGAAGACGCCGGCGCTGTTGGCGCAAAACTTCGCCCGCGCCTTGCCGCAAGGGCAGGAGGGGCTGATCGTCAACATCATCGACCAGCGCGTCTGGCGGCCGACGCCGCGCTATTTCTCCTATGCGCTGTCGAAGTCGGCCTTGTGGACGCAGACCGAAATGCTGGCACAGGCGCTCGGTCCGCGCATCCGCGTCAACGCCATCGGTCCCGGTCCGGCGCTGAAGAATGCCCGCCAGGACGATGATGATTTCCAGAAGCAGGTCGATGGCCTGATTCTGAAGCGCGGCCCGCAATTGGCCGAATTCGGCGCCACCATCCGCTATCTCTGGGAGGCGCGCTCGGTGACCGGCCAGATGATCGCGCTCGACGGCGGCCAGCATCTTGCATGGCAGACGCCGGATGTGACAGGCATGGTGGAATGAGTCCCGCAGACCAGAAACACAAGACGCGCGCCGGCGCCGCCGACGATATGCCGCCCGACATCGAGCTTGAGGATGAAGCGGTCGAGGAGATCGTCGAGCCCGAGGCCACCGGGCCCGATGTCGCCTTCACAGCGATAGACTGGCAGCCGCATGCCAGCGACGCCGACGGCATGGTCGGCGCGGAGGTCATCCAGACACTGGTCAAGCGGCTGCCCAATGCGCCCGGCGTCTACCGCATGATGAACGCTGCCGGCGACGTGCTTTATGTCGGCAAGGCGCGCAGCCTGAAGAAGCGGGTGACCAACTACGCGCAAGGCCGGTTCCACACCGCCCGCATCGGCCGCATGGTGCGCGAGACATCGACGATGGAGTTCGTCGTCACCCGCACCGAAATCGAAGCGCTGCTGCTCGAGGCCAATCTCATCAAGCGCTTGCGGCCGCGTTTCAATGTGCTGATGCGGGACGACAAGTCGTTCCCTTACATCCTGTTGACTGGCGATCACGTCTCGCCCGGCATCTACAAGCATCGCGGTGCGCGCTCGCGCAAGGGGGACTATTTCGGACCTTTTGCGTCGGCCGGCGCGGTCGGGCGCACCATCAATTCGCTGCAGCGCGCCTTCCTGCTCAGGAGCTGCACCAACTCCTTCTACGAAAACCGCACCCGGCCGTGCCTGCTCTACCAGATCAAGCGCTGTGCCGGTCCCTGCACCGGCGAAATCTCGCATGGCGACTATGCCGAGCTGGTCAGCGAGGCGAAGGATTTTCTGTCGGGCCGCAGCCAGAAGGTGAAGACCGAAATCTCTGCCGCCATGCAGCAGGCCTCGCAGGAGCTCGATTTCGAGCGCGCCGCCATTTATCGCGACCGGTTGGCTGCACTGTCCCATGTGCAGAGCCATCAGGGCATCAACCCGGCCACGGTCGACGAGGCCGATGTCTTTGCCATCCATCAGGAGGGCGGCCAGGTCTGTATCCAGGTGTTTTTCTTCCGCACCGGCCAGAACTGGGGCAACCGCGCCTATTTCCCCAAGGCCGATCCGGCACTGGAGGGGGCGGAAGTGCTGGGCTCGTTCCTGGCGCAGTTCTATGACGACAAGCCGACGCCACGGAACATTCTGCTGTCGCGAGGCGTCCAGGATCAGGAACTGCTGGCCGAAGCGCTGTCCACCCGCGCCGGCCGTAAAGTGTCGATCTCGGTGCCGCAGCGCGGCGAGAAGAAGGATTTGACCGACAACGCGCTGCAGAATGCCCGCGAGGCGCTCGGCCGCCGGCTGGCCGAAACCTCCACGCAAGGCCGGCTACTCGCCGGCTTTGCCGAGACCTTCGGCCTGCCGAAGCCGCCGGTGCGCATCGAGGTCTATGACAATTCGCATATTATGGGCACCAACGCCGTTGGCGCCATGGTCGTCGCCGGGCCGGAAGGGTTTGTGAAGAACCAGTACCGCAAATTCAACATCCGCTCGACCGAGATCACGCCCGGTGACGATTTCGGCATGATGCGCGAGGTGATGGAACGGCGCTTTTCGCGGCTGCTGAAGGAACATGGCGATGTCGTTCCCGACGACGCGGCAGCCGGTGGAGCAGGCGACGACATCGAAGAAGACATCTCCGGCAGCTTCCCGGCCTGGCCCGACGTCATCCTGATCGATGGCGGCCAGGGCCAGATGAGCGCGGTGCGCAAGATCCTCGCCGACCTCGGCATCGAGGATCGCGTGGCGGCCATCGGCATCGCCAAGGGCCAGGACCGCGATGCCGGCCGCGAGCGTTTCTTCGTCAGAGGCAGGGACTCGTTTTCGCTGCCCGTCC
Organism: Mesorhizobium sp. C277A; assembly: GCF_040324395.1. NCBI lineage: Bacteria > Pseudomonadati > Pseudomonadota > Alphaproteobacteria > Hyphomicrobiales > Phyllobacteriaceae > Mesorhizobium > Mesorhizobium sp. C277A. Next base: position 880,236 of record NZ_JAMYVW010000002.1, read on the forward strand.
GCGATCCCGTGCTCTATTTCGTCCAGCGGCTGCGCGACGAGGTGCATCGCTTCGCCATCGGTTCGCACCGCGCGCGGCGCAAGAAGGAATTGGTCAAGAGCCCGCTCGACGAGATCGCCGGCATCGGTCCCGGCCGCAAGCGCGCGCTGCTGCTGGCCTTCGGCACTGCGAAGGCGGTCAGCCGCGCGGCAGTCGAGGATCTGGTCAAGGTCGACGGTATTTCAGAGCAGGTCGCCAAGCTCGTCTACAATCATTTCCATGAGAGCTGAGCGCCGGTGACGCCGCTGTCCCGATCAAATGGCAGCAGCCGTTCTTTTCTCGCAGGCCACTCGAATCCCGGCAATCGCGCGCTATTTTCGTCTGGCCAATCGAATCTCGCCTGTTGACCCCCTACATCCGGTTCTGATTTGAGTACGCAGGCAGAAAGAGTCCCTGAGATATGGCCAAGCGCGCGTTCAACCTGCCTAATATGCTTACCTATGCCCGCATCGTCGCGGTGCCGCTGGTGGTGCTGTGCTTTTTTCTCGAGGGGCATCTGAAATCGAGCGACTTCGCCCGCTGGTCGGCGTTGATCATCTTCCTGCTGGCTTCGATCACCGACTATCTCGACGGCTATCTGGCGCGCGCCTGGCAGCAGACGTCCAACATCGGCAAGATGCTGGATCCGATCGCCGATAAACTGCTGGTCGCCACCTGCCTGCTGCTGCTCGCCGCCGACACCGACCGCCATGCCGGCATCGCAGGCTGGTCGTTGTGGGCGGCAATCATCATCCTGTGCCGCGAAATCCTGGTTTCGGGGCTGCGCGAATATTTGGCGGCATTGAAAGTCTCGGTGCCGGTGACGCAGCTCGCCAAATGGAAGACCGCCATCCAGATGGTCGCCATCGCCTTCCTGCTGGCTGGGCCTGCCGGCGACAAGATCTTCCCGCTGACCACGCAGACCGGACTGGTGCTGCTGTGGATCGCAGCCCTCGTCACGCTCTACACCGGCTACGACTATTTCCGCGCCGGCCTCAAGCACATCATGGACGAGTGAGATGATCACCCGGCTCATTTATTTCGCCTGGGTGCGCGAACGGATCGGCAAGCCGGAAGAGGATGTCGAACTGCCCGCCGGTATCGAGACGGTGGCCGACCTCCTGCGCTGGCTGAAATCGCGTGGCGAGGAATATGAGCACGCGCTGCAATATCCTGATGTGATCCGCGTCGCCATCAACCAGGAACATGTCGAGCATCGCGAGAAGATAGCCGGCGCGCGCGAGATCGCGCTGTTTCCGCCGATGACCGGGGGCTGACACCATGTCCGGCGCGCCGACGGTGCGCATCCAGCGCGACGATTTCGACGTTGCCGCCGAGATCGCGAAACTGACCGGGGGTCGCGCCGACATCGGCGCCGTGGTGTCCTTCTCAGGACTTTGCCGCGACGAGCAGGGCCAGCTGTCGGCGCTGGAACTCGAGCACTATCCAGGCATGGCCGAGGCAGAAATCAGCCGGATCGCCGGCGAGGCGCTTCAGCGCTGGCCGTTGCAAGGCCTGACCGTCATCCATCGCCACGGCAAGATCGCATCGGGCGAAAACATCGTGCTGGTGGTGGCGGCGTCCTCGCACCGGCAGGCGGCGTTCGAAGCGGCCAATTTCCTGATGGATTTCCTGAAATCGCGTGCACCCTTCTGGAAGAAGGAGCACCGCGTGGACGGCACCGATGGCGGCTGGGTCGAGGCCAAGGACGCCGACGACCAGGCTGCGGCGCGCTGGAAGGCGCGGCCCGAATAAATCTCGGCGCAGCCATGTATTGACCGCATTCCCTTGGCCAAATCGCATCGGCAAAAAGGGAGCAAGGGCATGCTGGACAGGATCGCCGAATTCTTCGTCTTCGGTTTTGTGCCGCTGGTTATCGGCGTTCTGGCCGTTCCCGAGCCTTCCGTCGCCGCCGAGAAAACCCTGAAGGGCGAGGTGATGTATCGCGAGCGCATCGCGCTGCCGCCCAACGCCGTGCTGTCGGTTCAACTTGCCGATGTATCGCTGGCCGATGCGCCGGCCGCCATTGTCGGCGAGCGCAAGGTGGCGCCGGCCGGCCAGGTGCCGATCAAGTTCGAGATCAGCTTCGATCCAACGGTGATCCGGCCCAACATGACCTATGCGCTGCAGGCGCGCATCACCGCCGACGACAAGCTGCTGTTCGTCACGGACTCGCGCTATCAGGTCGATCCGCTCAGCGAGGCGCCGCACGCCATTGTGCTGAAAATGGTGTCGCCGAGCGACAAGCCGACCTCGGCCTCGCTGTTCGGCCAGAGCTGGCTAGTCGAATATATCGACGGTATCGGCGTGATTTCGGAGCCGCAGGCGACGTTCCGGGTCAGCGAAGCCGGCAAGGCGGGCGGCAGCGGCCCGTGCAACGCCTATTTCGCCACCGCCAAGGTCGATGGCGAGACCATCGTCATCAGCGACATCGGCTCGACCTACAAGGCCTGCGCGCCGGAGATCATGGCCGAGGAAAAGGCGCTGTTCGAGGCGCTCGCCAAGGCGGCGTCATACCGTGTCGATGGCGGCAAGCTGATCATCGCCGACAAGGACGGCCACGATATCTTGCGCTTCAACGCAGCGAGCTAAGAATCAAGACTGCGGCGGCGGGGGCGCCGGCGTCAGGCCGAACCGGCGCATCAGGTCCATCAGCCTGGTGCGGTCTGGCGGGCCGCCAGTGCTGAAGATGGCGAAGGCCTCGCGAAAATAGTCCGGGCCGATCGCCGCCGGCGTCACCACGCACAGCACCTTGGCGGTCGCGGCGGTGTCGTTGTCGAAGCGGTGAACCGCGCCGCGCGGAATGCACAGCGCCTGGCCCGGCCCGATATCGTGCCGGTGTCCGTCGACGGTCAGCATCAGCACGCCTTCGATCCCGTACATCGTCTCTTCATAGTGATCGTGGCTGTGCGCCGGGGCGGGCAGGCGCTGCGAGCCGGCGACCGTCAGTTCGAAGGCGGCGATGCTGCCGTTCGACTGGTCGCCGGTAAGCAGGAAGCGCACGGCAAGGCCGCCATGGCTGATTGTCTCGTCGGCCGGATTGACGCTGATCTGGCTAGCTCTGTCTAGCATTTCACTCTCCCATGTGGTAAATCCGATTTACCGAAATGAGTAAACTCGATTTACCCGAGTGTCAATGCCATTATCCAGGGAAGAACCGCCAACGAAGCCACCGCTGATCGGTGCACTGCTGCGCGTTCCGGCCATGGCCATTCACCGCAAGCTGATCAGGGGTCTCAGGGCGTCGGGTTTCGAGGACCTCAGCCCGCCGCATATGGCGGTGATCCAATATCCCGGCCCGGATGGCCTTCGGCCGAGCGCGCTCGCCGAGCGCGCCGCGATGAGCAAGCAGGCCATGAATCAACTGCTGAAGACGCTGGAAGCGATGGGTTATATCACTCGCTCGGCGGCACCCGATGAGAGCGGCGGGACCGTCGTCCACTTCACCGACCGCGGGCGCGCCGCATACCAGAAGATGGCCGACATCCTGCTCGACGTCGAGCGGGAATGGGCGCAGGAGCTTGGGCAGAAGCGCTTCACCGAGCTGAAAACGCTGCTCGGCGACCTCTGGGACACGCCGCTGATCCGCTAAGGGAGCGGGCCAAAAACAAAAAGCCGGGGTTTTGCCCCGGCTTTCATAGTCAAACCTGTCTATCGGCTCAGCCGACGATCTCGGTGTCCGAGAACCAGTACTTGATCTCTTCAGCAGCGGTTTCCGGCGCGTCGGAGCCGTGCACGGAATTCTCGCCGATCGACAGCGCGTGGACCTTGCGGATGGTTCCTTCGGCGGCGTTGGCCGGGTTGGTCGCGCCCATCACTTCGCGGTTCCTGGCAATGGCGTTTTCGCCTTCCAGAACTTGCACGATGGTCGGCGCCGACGACATGAATTCCACCAGTTCGCCGAAGAACGGACGATCCTTGTGGACGGCGTAAAAGCCTTCGGCCTCGCGGCGGCTCATCCACACGCGACGTGAGGCGACGACGCGCAGGCCGGCCTCTTCCAGCATCCTGGTGATGGCGCCGGTAAGATTGCGCCGGGTCGCGTCCGGCTTGATCATGGAAAAGGTGCGTTCGAGCGCCATGGGGTCGTCCTTGTCTTGAGATGGAAAGTCTTGAGATCGGAATGTGGAGTGGCGGGCTCTATACAAGCCGCCCGGCCCATTGCCAAGGGGAGGCGCCCCGGCAGCGTTATTCGACCGCGACCGCCCGCATGGCTGTTCGCAACGCTGTGGTCAAAGGCAAGGCTTTGCGGGAAAATGGCGGTTGCGCAGGCACGCACGGTTTCGAAGGGAAACCAGCGGAATGGAAAGACATCGGACCATGTTTGACGGGACGCGCTGGCCTACCACCAGCCTATTGATTATCGGCATTTTTGCTGCCGTGGGCCTTGTTCTGCTGCTCTTTCTGGGTCGCCGCACAGATACGAACTTCGGCTTCGGCCCCGAATGGCAATGCACGCCGATGCCGAAGGGCGACCCGATCTGCGTCAAGCTGGTCGGCAAAGACGGCGCGAAGTGACTGTCAGTATCACTACCGCCTGATAACAACGGGCGGCCGCCGGCGCTCCCAGCCCTCGCGCTCCAGCGTCGGCATCTCATGCTCCTCGCTGGGATAGCCGAGGCAGAAATAGCCGATCAGCGTCCATTCGGGCGGCGTGTCGAGAATCTCGGCCATCTCGGCCGCATCGAGGATCGACACCCAACCCATGCCGATGCCTTCCGCCCGCGCCGCCAACCACAGCGTGTGCACCGCCATGACGGCCGAATAGTCGATGGTTGCCGGCATCGTCATGCGGCCGAGCCCATGGCCTTGTTGCGTTGTCCTATCGGCGAAAACCGCGAACTGGCAGGGCGCTTCACTGAGACCGGCGAGCTTCAGCCGGGCATAGAGCGCGGCGCGCTCGCCCGAAAAGCATGCCAGCGCCTCGGCATTGCAGCGCTCGAAACAGTCTCTCACCGCGCCCCGCCGCTCGGCGCTGTCGACCACCACGAAGCGCCACGGCTGGCTGAGACCGACGGACGGCGCGATGCTGGCAAGCTCCAGCAGCCGCTCCAGCGTACCCTCGGGCAAAGCCGTCCGCTCGAAGCGCCGCACATCCCGGCGCCAGCGCAGCAGCGTGACCAGCCCGGCGCGAAAATCATCGGTGAAATCGGGGGGTGGTGGCATGGCGATCAGGAGACTTGTGTGGGGAATAGGCAGTAGGCAGTAGGCAGTAGGCAGTAGGCAGTAGGCAGTAGGCAGTAGGCAGTACAGCGCTCGGACCCTATTGCCTACTGCCTATTCTCTAAGCTGCTGCCGCCGCCTCCTTCCAGCAATGCGGGCTGAACGGACGGGTCGCGTCGTGTCCGACGAGTTCATTGAACAGAATGGTCATTGGCGGCTGCGCCCTCGCGGTCTAATTAGTCGCCTGCGGCTGAAGCGGAACTCGTCGGCGGGAAAAAGATGAAACAGCATTTCATGATGTTCGCGGCCTACAATCAATGGGCCAATGGCCGCATCTACGATGCCGTCGCCGCACTTGAGGAAGAAGAGTTCAACCGCGATGTCGGCGCATTTTTCGGCTCGATGATGGGCACGCTCAACCATCTGCTGGCCACCGACCGCATCTGGATGAAACGCTTCACCGGCGAGGGCGACGCGCCGGCAAAACTCGACGCCATCCTGCACCGCGCGTTGCCTGGCTTGAAGCTGGCGCGTGAGGCCGAGGACAGGCGGATCGTCGACTGGGTCGGCGGTTTGACCGAAAAGGCTTTGTCCGGCCGCTTCTCCTACATGACCGTTTCCGACATGCGCACCGTCTCGCAGCGGCTGGCGCCGGCGCTGGGACACGTCTTCAACCACCAGACCCATCACCGCGGCCAGGCGCACGCCATCCTGACCATTCTCGGCCGGCCTTCGGTGCAGCTCGACCTAGCCTTTTTCCAACGCACCGACGAAGGCCGCGCCTACGCCTGATCTCCTGACCGCGCTTCCCGTTTAAACGCACGGGAGCGTTACCGGTACATTTGCGCCGACCATCCATCCCCGACGCCAGCTCTGAATCCCAGCCGGGTTGTGAGGACCCTGTCGGCACAACGCTGCCCGGTGACGGGGCCAGGTGGCTGGGCTGTCGGTGGCCCGCCTTTTGTGGGCCTTCGGCTCCAGGCCGCCGCAGCCACAACCCGCTCCAACTCCGGTGGAATTTCTGTTTAGAGAATTAAACAAAGTTTAAATGTTGAAGCAAAAGCATATTTTTTTTTAGCAGACCAGTGCACGCCTTGAGAACTACAATCCTTATTCTTGGAAAAAATAAAGAAACTATAAGGAAGACTCGTGCGTAGCTGTGAGTGCATAAGCATATGTCTGCTTTGGTTTGCTGGCATGTTGCAATGCACAAAGCAGAACGGCAACAAGGAGAGTGTCATGGTTAATATCACTCAAAAAATCGCTAGAACACTGGCGGCGGGTGCAATTATCGTCATTTTTGCCGCTCCCGCGAATGCAGGCGGCGGAATTGGCGTCGGTGTCGGCGCATCTATCGGCGGTGCTGGCGGCATCAATGCCGGTGTTGGCGCTTCGATCGGCGGCAGCGGCGGGGTCAAGGCCGGTGCCGGCGCCTCGGTTGGCGGCAGCGGCGGTATCAAGGCGGGTGCTGGCGCAACGGTCGGCGGCAATAGCGGCGTTACTGCGGGCCTCGGCGCCTCAGTCGGCGGTAGCAGCGGCATCAAGGCCGGCGCTGGCGCGACGGTCGGCGGAGCCGGTGGCATCAAGGCCGGTGTTGGGGCCACGGTCGGCGGCAGCGGAGGTATCAATGCCGGTGTCGGCGTCAACGTCGGCAGCGGCATCAACGTCGGCGTCGGCGTCGGCATTGGCGGAACGCCGGGCACGCCCGGTACGCCCGGTACCCCCGGCACTCCAGGAACTCCTGGAACACCAGGCACCCCTGGGACACCCGGTGTCGTCGCCAGCATGTCGAACAGCCAGCTGACACGTATGAAGAAGCGCTGCGTCGATGTGCTCGCCAGCGAGGGCACCTACGACAGCGATCTGCGGCAGCTATGCCTTATGATCTCGCGTCGCTGAGACAGGTTTCGCCGGGAGTGTCGAACCAGCCGTGAGGCTTTACGGCACTCTCCTACCGCATGGCCCAGACTTCCCGAGGGACATGCGCTGACGAGAAGCCTCCGGCCAGTCGGAAAGCCCGCCGCGCAAGTGGCGGGCTTTTTGTCGCCACTCACAAGGCAATCGATCGCGCCTTTCGATTGGCGGAGCGTTTTATCGTTTAACGGAAACGATGAAACGCGCTATCCCTTTGTCTTGGTAATTCTCAGGGAAAGCGCCCACGCGCTTCTCCCGGGAAAGCTGCTCACACTTTCCTGGAATTGTTCTGGTTAACCACATTCGAATTGCAGGTAAGATTTTAGGGTTTCATTTGTGTTCCCGCTGCAAAATGGCGAACACAGTGGGAGAAATGGCATGCGGGTCGATCTTTCGCCCACGAGCTTGGGCAGGGTCATAGCAGTCACGGTTGTCGGCACGGCGATCTGTATCGCGGCGGCCTTCCTTGTCGATTCCTACAATTTTCCGTCGCTGTCGCCCGAAGCGTTGCGCTGGGCGCAGCTCACCGACCTGTTGCTGCCGCTCGTGCTGGGTGGATCGTTCTTCTCTTTCCTGATGTACAAGATGCGCCAGCTGGCGATCGCCCAGAAGAATCTGAGCATCGTCGCGGCGACCGACAGCCTGACCGCGGTGTTCAACCGCGGCGCGTTTTCGATGCTGGTCGAGGCCTATCTCGAACAGGCGCGCAGCCAGGCCGTCGTCGATGCCGGCGCCCTGCTGATCGTCGACGCCGATCATTTCAAGACCATCAACGATCGATTGGGCCACGATTGCGGCGATCAGGCGCTCAAGCTGATTGCGCAGACGATCAAGGCCCAGCTGCGCGGCGCCGACATCGTCGGTCGCATCGGCGGCGAGGAGTTCGCCATCTTCCTGCCTGGCGCCGACCCGTCGCAGTCCTGGCTGGTTGCCGAGGGGATCCGGCGGCGCATCCGCGAGGTCGAGTTTGCCCCGGATGGACGGCCCTGTCCGCTCTCGGTGAGCATCGGTGGCGTCGCCTTCAGCGGACCCACCACCTATGCCGACATGTTCCTGACGGCCGACCGGCACCTCTACAAGGCCAAGTCCAACGGCCGCGACCAGGTCAGTTTCGAAACGACCGGGCCGCGCAGCCTGCTCGCCGGTGATCCGACGTTGCATTAGGATACTTCGGTCGGCTGCAGACCCGATCAGGCGGATCGCCGCAACGCCGATCTGACATAGCGCAACGGTGCCGTCAGCTTCCACGATGTTGAGTGCAGCAACGCTTCGTTCCTCGCCGCAAGTAGCTGGATCTGCCAGTTTGCCGCTTCGATCTGTTGGTTCACGGCGTCGATTTGATGCCTCAGCGCAGCGGCCTTACTGTTCAAATGCAACCCGCCCCGGTCCACAGCAATTTCGCGCAGTTCCGCTTCCGCCTGCTTGAACAGATCGACATCGGAGACTTCCAGAACCGGAGCGGTCTTCGTCAGGCTGATATAGAACTCGTGCAGGTGCAACTGGCTCGGCTCGTTTTTGTGGAACGCAATCTCGCCAGATTTGATGTATCCGAGGGAGCGAAGTTTCTTGACCAGAAATCGGAACGACGCCGGCGTGAACTGCCACGCGTGAGCATCATAATAGGCCCTGTCGACCTGCACGGCTTCGGCCATGTTTTTTGCCTCTTCGCCGCTTTGCAGCAAGGAGACGTCATCAAAGGTCGGCTCGAGCCAGACGACCTGTTGGGCCTTGGTGCAGAAATACGAAACCTGGTCGAACAGGATTCCCGGCGTGTGGCGCTTGCGCTGTTCGGCATAGGCCTGCAACGCCTGCCCCACAGTGGACAGCGGCCGCAACGCGTCAAAGCAAAAGCGCTTGTCGGGCACGGCCAGCACCAGCCGGCCCGCTGGCTTCAGAAGGACCTCGCAGTCCTGGATGAAACGAACGATATCGGTGACATGTTCGATCACATGTGAAGCAAAGATGAAGTCGTAGCGTTGCTCCTGGCCGATGGTCTCGAGCAGGCTGCGACCGTCCGAAACGTAGTCGACCTCTTCGATCTGTGATGCGTTGTCGCGATATTTCTCGCGCAAAGCCGTGGCATTGGCATGATCGACGATCTCGACGTTGAAACCACGGCATTTCGGCAACAGCGGATTGTAGCTCGGTCCGACTTCCAGGCCGAAGCCTTTGGGATCAAACATTGAAAACAAAAGTTCAGTCCTGTTCAGCATGACCCACTCCGACCGCCGGCTTCAATGTGAGTAGTTGAGATTGTAGATCGTGGCCGGGTCGGCGGCCCAGTCGGCGGTTGGAGGTCCGACCTTCCTGGCAAGGCAAGCCGACAAAAGGAATGTGGGGTGTTCGTCAAAGGTCTGTAGCGGCCCGCTCTCCATGTTTGCCGGCACGATCGCCGCCTCCAGGGCATAGCCGGCGTCGAGCACTTCGAAGCCTGTAAATTTGTTGAAGATCGACGACCATGATTCCTTGGAGAACCGGAAGAAATCCCAGGGCACCTCATGCAGGGGCCAGGCTGGATGCGACTGGATGAAGGCCAGGCCGCCGACGTTCAGCACCCGGTTGAGCGCGTGCGCTGCGACCCATGGCATCATCAGATGCTCGAAGACCGATATGGAAAAGGCAAAGTCGAACGTCTCGGTCACGCCTTCCATGGTGTGGGCGTCGGTGACGAAATCGACATTCGGCCCGGCCGAGACGTCGATGCCGAAATATCTGCAGTCGGGAAAGAAGTGCCGGTAGGTGTTGCCGGAACGGGCCCGTGAGCCGATCTCTATCAGCGGCGCGCCTGGCCTGTCGGCCACCGCCTTGCAGAATCTGGCGTGAATTGACGTCGACGTCTCCGCGTGTTTGGGCGAGCGCCTCAGCCGGTTGCCATTGTCGAACCCAACGGAGACATTCTGGTTGGCAATGTTTCTGTCGACCAGGGGAGCGGCGACCCGAAAGCCATCATGGGCCGTTGTTGCCAGGCCTGGGCGGGCAAAGCGCACGCAGACCTGGTTGGGAACCGGCTTGCCATCGTAGAGGATTACCGGGTCGGCGCCCGTGGTCCATCCGGTGGCAATCAGTATACCGTCGAGGAGGGAAAGCCGGTCGACGCAGTCTTCGGTGACTGGCCTCAGGGGTGTCGCCGGGCTGTGGACTGTAGGACGCGGTTTCAGGAACTGGAACATTCGTATCTCACTGCGCGGGGACGGAACTGGCGGCGATTTCAGCAGGTTCGCGATCTGCAGACTGGAAGAAGCGATGAAGCCTGGTCCGGGTCCACAAGGAAAGGTCTGTTTCCAGCAGCCGGTATGTTACGGCTGATATGGCGGCGATCGTCAGAAGGAACGCGCACGCCAACATGAGTATCTGCAGAGTACCCTCTACCGGTGGCGCGTAAACGGCGAAGGGGACAACAACCAGCCATTGCGAGATATACAGCGAGAAAGATGCGTTCCCAACGCTAACCAATGAGTTGGGGACCCATACCGGAGCGCGCTTCTCCATCAGCGCAACGGACATGACGATGCCGCCAAACGCTGCTGCCCAGACGAGACCATGATTGAATTCGCGGATGCTGAAAAATAGTAAATACCCAGTCAGCACGGCAAACGCCGCCAGAAGGCATGCCGCCAGCGGACGTGGCGGGCCGCGCCACTTGGAGCGATAGACAAGACCGGCGAGAACTCCGGCGATGAAGCAACCGCACACCGGGTTCGTCGCCAGCGCGACATAACCCCATAGACCGTCCGTTCGGGCCGATTGGCCGCCAAGCAGCAGAAAGGTCCCCATCGTCCCGAGTAGCAGCGGATAACGCCAGCGACCGAACAGCAGGCTGAAGGCGAAAAGCGCGTAGAAGAAGACCTCGAAAGTAAGCGACCAACCCGGGGCATTGATAGGCGGATTGTTCCATGCCGGCTGAAATGTCAGATCGTTCATCAGCCGTGCTGCCACATCTTGAGGTGCAACTGTCCCTATTATGCAGAAAGCAATCGCCATAGCGACGCTGGTGGCTGCATAGACCGGCCATATCCGCGCGAAGCGGTTGATCAAAAACAGCTTGAAAGCCCGTGGGCCGGTATGATTGCCGGTGCTGACCACCATGATGAAACCGCTTACGACGAAAAATAAATCCACTCCCGAATAGCCGAGCCTGAAGAACCACAGGTTGTGCGGCGCGTGGCAGAACAATACCAGCATTGCCGCCAAGGCCCGAAGACCCTGAATAGACCTTACCCGCTCCCGCATTCCCCACGCCCCCGTGCGTGCTCTATGTTGCTGTTTGAATGACTGCCATGTTGGTGATGATGGTGCCGCGCTGAAACAGGTGAATCGGGATCATCGGCTAGCGCAGCGACCGGGTGAAGAACACGCGCAAGCCGTGGCCGGCCTGGGCCAGCCTGATCGCCGTAAGGATGACGATTTTGGAATTGGTGTTCACAACCAGACGCTCGAGCCAGACCTTTGCTTTGAAACGCCAAGGTATCGATTTGTTGCTGAACACCGCTCGCCCATAGCCGTTGAAGATGGAGACCAACTCTTTCCTGTGTTCGGGAAGATGGTTGTCCTCCTGGACAGCCCACCGGATCGCGTCCTGGACGAATTGCGAATGGAAGCGGGGGATAAGCAAATCTCGAAAATAATAACGTACCATTTTTCGGTCGTCGGGAAACATTTCCTGGAGTTTCTTGAAGTAACGAAACCGGCTGCGCGACATCATCACGGTGTAGGACGTGCTGTTGGGGCGAATGCACCAGACGGTCACTGGCTCATCGACGAAGTAATTGCTGTATCCGCTGCGGAAAATGCGCAGGAAAAGATCGTCGTCCTCATAGCCTATGAACTGAGGGTCGAAACCGCCGACGGCTTCATAGGCGGTTCGCGAGATCAGCGACGCGGAGGGCAGGACGTGCATGTCGAAGCCCACCATCTGCTCAATGTCGCGCTTCGGGTGAGCGCTGTGGCGCTTGACGGTTGCCGTGCGCAGGACATTGCCGGCTCCGTCCGCCTCCATGAGGTCGCCATAGACCCAGCCCAGATGCGGATCGTCAGACGGAATGGCGCGCACCAGCGCCTCGACGTGGGTGTCGCGATAGAAATCATCCTGATCGAGAAAACTGATGTAGTTCGACGTCGACGCGCGAACGCCGGTGTTTCTGGCCGATCCCTGCCCGCCATTGGGCTGGTCGATCACTTTGAAATGCAGCCGTCTGGCAAGCTTGTGCAGAAATGCCGCTTCGGTGGCCGTCGAACCGTCATTGACGACGATGAATTCATCAGGCCGAAGCGTCTGGTTGAGGACGCTTCTGACGGACCTCTCGATGAACGCCGACCCGTTGTAATAGGGGATGACGACCACCACCGTGGGGGCTTTTTTCGAGGCGAGCTTCGAAAATTTGGGGGATACGTGCATCATAGGAACACCGACCTAATATAGCGTAGCGGGGCTGTTACCTTCCACGATGTCGAATGCAGCAAGGCATCGTTCCTGACCGTCAGCAGCTGGATCTGCCGGTTCGCATTTTCGATCTGCTGGCGCGCTGCCTGGGCGTCGCGCTCGAGCGCCTCGACCTGGCTTCTCGTCACCATCTCTTGAGGGCTTACGAAGAGACCGCGAAGTTCCTGCTCCGCCTGCTTGATGAGGTCAACGTCTGAGGTCGTCAGGACAGGCGCACTCTTGGAAAGGGTGATGTAAAACTCGTGCAGGTTCGGTTTCCCTGCAGGGTTGGTGTGAAATTCCATCTCGCCCGACTTAATGTAGCCGAGAGAGCGAAGTTTCTTGACCAGATAGCGAAACGAAGTCGGCGTGAACTGCCAGCCGTGAGCGTCCTGGTAGTTCGGATTTTTCTGTGACTTGTCGAAGTGGTCCTTTGCTGTCTCTTCACTCAGCATCAGGGCGACATCGTCGAGAGTCGGTTCGATCCAGACAGTCTGCTGCGCCTTACAGCAGGCATAGAAGGCTTGGTCGAAGAGAACCGCCGGTGAGTGGCGCTTGCGCTCCTCGAAATAGGACTGCAGCGCCTGCCCGACCGTAGACAACGGCCGCAAGGCGTCGAAGCAGAACCGCTTGTCGGGGACGGCCAGCACCAGCCGTCCATCCGGCTTCAGCAAGGTTTCACAATCCTGGATGAAGCGGACAATATCGGTCACATGTTCGATGACGTGCGAAGCATAGATGAAGTCGTAGCGCTTCTTCTTGCCAATGGTCTCGAGGATGCTGCGTCCGTCCGAAACGTAGTCAACCTCTTCTATCTGCGATGCGTTATCTTTGTACTTCTCGCGCAAGGTGGCGGCGTCGGCATGGTCGATCGTTTCGACGTTGAAGCCACGAGACTTCGGCAACAGCGGATTGTAGCTCGGGCCGACTTCGAGGCCGAAGCCGCTGGCATCGAACATCGACAACAGCAGCTTGGTCCTTTCCGGCATAACCCATTCCGGTCGGGGCGCGGGCTTGGATGGTTCCGACACCACGCCATTCGAAGCTGCCGCGTCGCTTTTCGGGTTCGCCGCAGCTTCGCTGCCATGCGCGGGGTAGGCTTGGCTGTGTTTGATGGACTGGCTTTTCTGCAGTGGCCAGGCGACGGCGCCTCCCGGAAGATCGAACGTCTTGCGGGCCAGCACGAAGGATGAGGCCATACCGTCGAATAGGGGAAACTGATGCATGGCGCCTTCGCGGAAATCCGGATGCACATACATCCTGAGCGGCGTGCACATGCCGACCTTGAGGATCTCGAAACCCATCTCCGGCGAAAACAGGACCTTCAGCGCTTCATCCGAAGCGCGCCAGAAATCGTTTGGCGTTTCATGTATGGGGAAGGCCTGCGGCAAGGAATGCAGCGTCAGCCCGCCGACCTTGAGGACCTTGTTGATCTCGGCCGCCAGCAGCCACGGGCATGCCAGATGCTCCATGACCGCAAACGACATAATTCCATCGATGGAACCGGGCTCAAAATGGTCGCCGAGGAAATGCGCGTCCGCCACCACGTCGACACCTGGCGCTGCGTGGATGTCCACGCCGATAAACTTGCATTCCGGCTTGAACAGTGGCGCCTGCAGCGACGATGCGGGTCCGACGACGCGGGCGCCGATTTCCACGACGGTTCCATTGACCCTCTGCATCTCGTTGATGAAGTCGGCCATGCCGTTGTCGACGGTGGGCAGCGGCGCGTTAAGGGGGTGTTCTGCGGGCAGCGCCGTGATGTCGACCTCGGTCCAGCCCGCAGGCGTCTCGGCTACCAGCCTGACCGGACGAAACGGACTGCACGCCAGATAGACGGCAAACCCGCATTTGGTGGAAGGAAGATGCGGATAGAAGTTCAGCACGTCCGGCCGGTCCTCAAACTCCGTGACCTGCGCCTGAAAATCGCCGCTGCAAAGCGACATCGCCGTGATCGGCTGCTCATGTGCATGCGCCCAACCCTTCAGGAACACGCCATGCCTGTCGCACCACATGTAGTCGATCAGGTGGACGAATTTTCCTCGGGCGAGCGTGCCGCGATGCGGTGCTTCGGCAAACAAAGCACTGGCGTTGGTTGCCGAGGAATCACCTCTAGGCGGAAAAAGCCGACCCAGTCGTTCGGCCGTTGTGAACAGAGAGCCAAAATTGGCCTTATTCCAAAGCTGACCTGACCTAAACGTCAATACACCTCGTGTATTCTGCAAGATTCCACCATTCCCTGCGAGGATATACTTGGGATTTCCGTTATTAGTGTTTTCAGCGCACAGATCGCTTGATCGTCCTCCCGATCCCAAGGCACGTTAGCCCTCAAAGCTTGACCGCACAATATGCTCCATGGAGTTATGTACATCATGGATTGACCTACGTGGGGGGAGAGTTTCGTAAAGCAAAAATTGGAAATTGTGCCCAGTTTTTGGTGCAGCGGCGGCCAACATATTTGTTTCCATGTTGCCGGTAAAAACTATCGCTTCTGAGATCGACTTCTCGATAACCGCGATAATGTACAAAAACTTTGGAAAACATCGTTATACAGATGAAATATCGATTTTCGGGGCATCAGCCGCCGTCAGCAATCCGTTCATCTCTTAGCATTAATCTCTGGCGAGCTGATCTTCGGCCCCAACGAGGGCAGGGTGCCTCAAGGCGGTGCCGGTCATAGGAGATGGATTGGCTGGCAGCGCACCGCGTCCATCCTGTCGAACAGATCCTGACCAAATCGGCGTCGTTCCTGCCGGTCTTCGCGCTCGATTTTCGACCCCCGCCATACTGATCTTCACATTGGTCTATCAGTGGCAGTCGCTGTTCATCCATTCGACACGCGTATCAGGGTCGGACCGTTGAAATGGCTGCTGGCGTCACCGCGATTTCATCACTGGCATCATGCCAATGAGCGCGAAGCCTGGGACAAGAATTTCGCCGGGCAGGCTGCCCTTTGCTCGACATGCTGGGAGGCACATTGTTCATGCCCGACAGGATGCCGCAGAAATACGGCACCGATGACCCGGTTCCCTCGCTCTATCATCGGCAGCTTGCCTATCCCTTTGTCGGCGATCAACTCTTTGTCGGCAACACCGAACAGACCGCCCCGCCGGCAAGGCTGGCAGAGGCCTCGCCGACGTCGGCCGGCAAGTCCGAGTGATCTTTTTTGCTGGGCAGGCCTGGTCCCGGCCGTCTCAGACGGCGTAGCCGCCATAACCGTGTGCGACCGGCTTGACCGAGACGGCCGGCTGGACCGCGGGCCAGAGGATGCCTGCCGTGACTGCAAAGGTGATCAGGGCATCGCGTGCGGCCTCGGTCGAGATTTCTCCGGCGCGCGCCGCCTCGCAAGCCCTCACGGCCGCGCCATAGCTCAGGCGCCGGCGTGACGGCGGAAATTCGGTCAGGAAATCATGCATGTCGAACAGCGAGGCGAGCATGCGTTTGTGGCCGGCGCCAACGCTAACGGCAACCGGGGTGAAGAACATCGCGTCGTGCATTCTGGCCTCTCTGGATGGGCGGAAAGGCGGCGGTCGCCGCTCTCCGATCGCGGGTTGGACGCCAGAAAACGCGGCCGGCGGCCCGAGGTTCCCTGAGAGATGCCATGACAGGACGATTTGCTTCTTGAGGTCGCTCCCCGGCCGGCATCCGCGGTTGCGGCGGCTTCTATTTCCACATGCCGCGCATGCGGGCGCCGAGGTCGACGCGGACTTCAGGTCTGTGGCGCGGATCGTCCTTTGCGTGGACGCTCGCCCAAGAGGTCTGCTCGAAAGCGCCGAGAATCGAGGCCGGGATGAAACGGGTTCGCGAGGCATAGACGTGGCGGTCGCCGCGCGCTGCCTGGCCGTGAGTGAAGAAGCGCTGCGGCGTCACCAGATGCAGGCCGTCCTTGGCCCGCGTCATGGCGACGTAAAGCAGCCGGCGCTCCTCCTCGATGTCTTCCTTGGTGCCGACGCCGAGATCGGCCGGGATGCAGCCATCGACGGTGTTGAGCACGAAGACGTTCTTCCATTCCTGGCCCTTGGCCGAATGGATGGTCGACAGGATCAGATAGTCCTCGTCGCGGTGCGGCGGCCCGGCCTGGTCGCTGGTCGCATCCGGTGGATCCAGCGTAAGCTCGGTCAGGAAGCGCTCGCGCGAAGCATAGCCGGAACCGATCTGCTCGAGCTGCATGAGGTCGGCCCGCCGCGTCGTCGCATCCTCGTGGATGCGCTCAAGATGCGGCTCGTACCACAGCCTGACCTGTTCGAGATCGGCCGGCCATTTCCCCGACCGGGCGCGCAGGCCGGAATAAAGCGCAACGAAGGCTGGCCAGTCCTCAGCCGCGCGTTGCGGCGGCCGGTAGCGGGCCAGCCCCATTTCCTCATCGAGCGATGTCGCCATGGTCTCGACGATGGTGCTCGCCGCCGAAGGGCCGATGCCGGGCAGGAGCTGCAGCACGCGGAAGCCGGCGACGCGGTCGCGCGGGTTCTCGGCAAAACGCAGCACCGAAAGCACGTCCTTGACATGGGCGGCGTCGAGGAATTTGAGCCCGCCGAACTTGACGAAGGGGATGTTGCGGCGCGTCAGTTCGATCTCCAGCGGGCCGCTGTGGTGCGAGGCGCGAAACAGCACCGCCTGCGATTTCAGCACCGTGCCGGCCTCGCGCTCGGCCAGGATGGCCTGGCAGACATAGTTCGCCTGCTCGGCCTCGTCGCGCACGCTGACCAGTTTCGGCCTTTGCGAGGATTTGCGCTCCGACCAGAGGTTCTTGGTGAAGCGCTCCGACGCCTCCGAGATGACCGCGTTGGCTGCCGCCAAAATAGTCACGGTCGAGCGGTAGTTGCGCTCCAGCATGATGACATCGGCGGCTCGCGCGAATTGTTGCGGGAAATCGAGGATGTTGCGCACTTCCGCGGCGCGAAACGAATAGATCGACTGCGCGTCGTCGCCCACCACCGTCAGTCCGGCGCCGTCCGGCTTCAGCGCCGAAAGGATCGAGGCCTGCAGCCGGTTGGTGTCCTGGTATTCGTCGACCAGCACATGGTCGAAGCGCGAGCCCAGATGCGCCGCGATCTCCGGCTCGGCGGCCATTTGCGCCCAGTAGAGCAGGAGGTCGTCGTAATCGAGCACGTTCTGCGCCTGCTTGGCCTCGACATATCGGGCGAACAGCGCCTTCAGCTGTTCGGCCCAGCCGGCACACCAGGGAAAGGCCGAACCCAGCACCTCGCCGAGCGGCGCCTGAGCGTTGACGGCGCGCGAATAGATCGCCAGGCAGGTGCCCTTGGTCGGAAACCGGCTTTCGGTCTTCGAGAATCCAAGCTCATGCCGGGCAAGATTCATCAGGTCGGCGGAATCCTCGCGGTCATGGATGGTAAAGGCGGGGTCAAGGCCGATCGTCAGCGCATAGTCGCGCAGCAGCCTGGCGCCGATGCCGTGAAACGTACCGGCCCAGGCCAGCGCGTCGGCGATGACGGACGCGTCTCGGCCCAGGACCTCGCCGGCGATGCGTTCGACCCGCCTGGCCATTTCGGTGGCGGCGCGGCGCGAGAATGTCATAAGCAGAATGCGTCTGGGATCAGCGCCCTTGACGATCAGATGCGCAACCCGGTGGGCGAGCGTGTTGGTCTTGCCGGAGCCGGCGCCGGCGATCACCAGCAGCGGCCCGGCGATCTGGCCGTCGCCATGTTCGACAGCGAGCCGCTGCTCGGCGTTGAGCTTCGCCAGATAGGCGGGCCGCAAGGACGAATCATTGATGGCGATGGTCATCGCCTATCAAGCATCGTTTCCGCTTTGTTCGCAACGGGCGGAAGTCGCCCTTACCGCCGTGGCGCGACACCCGTTGCCGCCGACTGGCGCCGCAAGGCGGCGCGTTCGTCGCCAGGCACCGGCAACGGATCGAAATTGTCAGGCACGTCCTTGATGATCTCCTTGGCGATGCGATAGGTCGCGTAAGCGAAAAGGCCGGTTATGAGCAGACGGATCATGGCGCGATCTCCTTTAGGCAACCAACCTCAGAGCCGCCGTTTGGTTCCAGCCGACGCGGTGTCGTTTGCGAGCGTGCAACCAAAGCTGAATCCTCTCGTTGCCTTCACGAGGGGAGGGCAAACGAAGGAGGTTGCCATGAAGAAGCTCCCTGTTCTGTTGGCCGTCGGCTTGGCGCTCGCCGCCTGCGACAACAATATCCAGCCGACCAAAGCACCCTTGCTCGACCATGCCCCGCAGTCGGATTCGGCGCCAAAGCCGGCGGCCGGCGGCGATCAGCCCGCGCAATGATCGTTTTAGCGGGACGACAAGGCTGAAGGTAGCCTTCGGGAGAAGAAGGCCGGCGCCGCTTGGGAGGTGAGCTGATAGCGCCGGCCAGGCGGATATCAGGTCCGCCGCAACAACCGAAGATAGCTGAGTCTCTCGCCTGCGTCATGAGGTGGGCTGCATCGACCTGCTTCATGACGGCGCTTCTGCACAAAACAACTTCGATGTCAGATGGCGTGCGGAACGAAACTCGACGGGAGGACCTCAGGCAATGGCCTTGCGCAGCACCGGGCCGCCGGCAATCCCGGCGTCCAGCTGGCACTGCGTCAGCGCCGCCTCGGCCATTATCCACTGCTTGAACAGTTCCACCTTGCGCGTGTAGGGCGCGGTGACCGGGCAGACGAAATACCAGCCGGCGGTGTTGGGGTGATGCACGGCAAACGGCGCCACCAGTCTCTCTGCGCGGATCTCGCTCGCCATATAGGCGCGGTTGGCGACTGCAAAGCCCATGCCGGCATTGGCCGCCTCATAGGACATCATGCAGGAATCGAAATAGATGCTCTTGGTCTCGCCGAGCACGGAACTCGCGCCGGCAAAACCCAGCCACGACTGCCAGTTCTGCGTGCAGGTGTCGGAATGCAGCAGCGTGAAATGCCTGAGGTCGTCGGGCGTCACCTGTGACGGCGGCGTGTCGCCGAGAACCTCGTGGAACAGCTTCCTGCTGCACACCGGCGTCAAATCCTCCTTGAACAGCAGGTCCGCTTTGAGGTCGGGAAAGCTGCCGTCGCCATAGCGGATCTCGAGGTCGAACTCGGAGGTGGCGAACTCATTGGTGGCGTAGGAGGTCGAGACCCGCATTTCGATTTCGGGATATTGCCGCTGGAACAGCGGCAGGCGGGCAAACAGCCAGCGCGCTGCGAACGTCGGCAGTACCGAAATCTTCAGCACATGCGCCTGCGACTGTCCGGTCGCCTCCATGCTGGCCGCCACGATGCGCTCCAGCGCCTCGCGAACGCGCGACACATAGGTCTCGCCTTCGGGTGTCAGCGACACCGCATTGCCGCCGCGCTGGAAGATCTTGAAGCGCAGCTGTTCCTCGAGGCTTTTAACGCGCTGGCTGACGGCGGAAGCAGTAATAAACTGCTCTTCGCCCGCGCGCGTGAAGTTACGGTGCCGGGCGGCACTTTCGACAATCTTCAGCGAATTGAGGTTGACCTGACTGAGCAGACGCACGCGTTTCGACCTTAAGCTGGGCTTACACTAGCACCAGCATTCCTAATTTTACAGGGGTGGGGAAATTAATCGACAGTTTACCAAGTGATGCCCCCATCCTGGAGAAGTAGAATGAACGCCCATACCATACCTGAACTGCGCTACGCGATGAGCCGAGAAGCCATTATCGGCCATGAGACGGCCTGGAAAGTGTCGGGTTTCGGCGTTGCGCAGTATCTGCATGGCTACGACCCGGCGCTGCTGGCGGCGATCGAAGAGGCGGCGTTGAAGCTCAAGGCCAGCCACGCCGTGCACAAGCACCTCGACCTTACCTTCATCACCGGCGCCGACCGTTTTATCCCGGAGATCAAGGAACTGCTGCATGACAAGCTGCGCCTGGAACGTCTGTCCGACATGATGGGCACCAAGCTCGAGCCCTATCCGCTGTCAATCGTCGGCTCGACCGTCACTTTCATGAATCCCAAGGACGGCGCCGTCGATTGGCATTGCGACGGTGTCCCGGTCACCGAACTCATTCCGCTGTCGATCAGCAATCCGCTGGTCGGCGGCCATCTCGAAATCTACTGCGACGATTCCGAGACCGGCCGCGCCATCCTTGAATCCGGCCGCGAGATTCCGCGCAACCAGGTCATGCGCATCGACCACAAGATGAACTACGCCACGCTCGGCCAGTTTCTCGGCGTCCTGCACCGCACCGCGCCGATCCAGCTCGGCTCGCGCGTCACGCTGGTCCTCAACCAGCGCTCGGTGGCCAAGCCTTATGTCGACGACAATCGCATGTTCTATCTCGCAGCCGACAATGATCACGATCGCGAATGGGTCAACGAACTGGCCGAAGACGTCTGGACGAACCAGCTGCCGGCCTATCGCCGCTTCGAGGAAGAGCGTCCGGTTGCGGCGGCGACCGATGCGCCGGTCCCGGGCGGATCAAGGGAATCATGGTAGCCAGAGCATAGAAGTGGACACCGGTTTGGCCGTCGGTAACATCATGGTCGGCGATAAGGACAAGGCACCGTCGCGCCGATTCCGGGATGGATCCGGCTCGCCATCGGCCCTGGTCTTCGCCGCCGGCGCGGTCGCCCTGTGGTCGACCAACGCGCTGGTCGGCAAATCCCTGCTGGCCAGCCATCCAGTGTCGCTCGTGCAGTTGCTGCAATTTTGTGGAGCGGCTCTGGTGTTCGCCGTCATCCATCTGGCGAGCCGGAAGGGGGACACGCAAGACGCAGCCTTTTCCAAGGGTGCTGACGGCACCCTGGCGCCGGTCGCGGTCGGCTTTATTGGCCTGGTCGGCACCATGGTGCTGCAATACATCGCCTTTGCCTCCATGCCGGTGATCGAGGCCAATCTCGTCGCCTACACCTGGCCGCTGATGGTCGCGGCGGCGGTCATCGTGCTGGGCAAGCGGCAACGCCCCGTGCTGCTGGGTTTAACTGCCGTGTTCGGCTTTGTCGGCGTGGCGCTGGTGATCTCGGGTGGTCGCGGCCAGCCTTTTCTCCAAGGCAGCATCGTCGGCTATCTCGCTGCCTTCGGCTCGGCGCTGTGCATGGCCTTCTATTCGATTGCGGTCGCCCGCCTGGCCACACCGTCGGAGCGTTTGCTTTTGCCTTCGGCATTGGTCGGCGTCGGCCTGACCTTGCTGTGGTGTATTCACGACGGCGCAGCCTGGCCATCCAGCGAGCACCTCCTGCTTGGCCTCTATCTCGGCGCCGGTCCGATGGGGCTGGGATATTATTTCTGGTCGCGCGCCTTGAAGCTTGAAGGCGGCGGCAAGGTTGCGGTCATCGCCTATCTGACGCCGATCGCGTCGACGCTGCTGCTGACACTGTCGGGCGAAAGGCTGACGCTGACCGCGATAGCCGGTGCGGTCCTCGTCATCGGCAGCTGTATTGCGGTGGGCATAGAACGCTCGGAGGCTGAACATGCTTGACGACGATGAACGCCTCGCCAGACAGGAAGCATTCTGGCTGCTCAAGGAGTTCGGCGCCGAGGCGCCGCTCTACGCCGCCATGAAGGCCGAAAAAGCGATAGAGCAAAAAGATTTCGGCCGGTGCGCCCGCTGGAAGCGCATTCTGGACATACTGGCCGACTCTAAACCTGCGGCGTCCGTGCAGTTGAAATCTGCTGGCGCGAAGTCGGCCGTTTCCAAGTATTAGATTTTCTAATTTGCAACGTTGCAACCTGTTGTGGAAACATCCTCCTGTTCCGATTCTTGATCGTTTATTGAGACTTTAGCGACCCGTTGGGGGGTGCAGCTAGGTCGATACATCAAGAGAAGTCTTAAAAAAAGCCGGCAACTTCATGACCGGCGGGAGAAACAGAATTGCACACCATCGACAGCAAGACCGCTATTGAACTGACTGCTGACATCGTCTCGGCCTATGTCGGCAACAATCCTCTCCCTGCGTCTGGCCTGCCGGATCTGATCGCCAGCGTCAGCGCATCGGTGCGCAAGCTGGGCAGCATTGCCGCCGTGGAAAGCCCCGCGCTGAACCCGGCTGTCAATCCGAAGCGGTCGGTGTTTCCCGACCACATCGTCTGTCTTGAGGACGGCAAGAAATTCAAGTCGCTGAAGCGCCACTTGATGACCGACCATGGTCTCAGCCCGGAGGAATATCGTGGCAAATGGGGCTTGCCGTCGGACTATCCGATGGTGGCGCCGAACTACTCCGCGACCCGTTCGGCACTGGCCAAGTCTTCGGGCCTCGGCCGCAAGCCGGCCGTTCCGGCCGCCGCGGCCAAGGTGACGAAGCGCAAACCCAAAGCCTGAACCAGGCAGCCTCTGAAAAGTCAGTCTGCTGTTTGCAATGGACGGCGCGCTTAAGGCGCGCCGTTTTCATGCCTTATGCCCCCGCCGGCGCCCAGGCCCTTGCGAAGCGCCGCCCTCCCGTGCAAAAGCCCCGGCATGCTTATCATCAACGATCTTTCGCTCCGCATGGCCGGACGCTTGCTTCTCGATCATGCGTCGCTGACCTTGCCAGCCGGCACAAAGGCCGGCCTCGTCGGCCGCAACGGCACCGGCAAGACGACGCTGTTCAAGGCCGTCACCGGCGACTTTCCCTCCGAGACCGGCTCGATAAGCCTGCCCAAGAACACCCGCATCGGCCAGGTGGCGCAGGAAGCGCCCGGCACCGAGGAGCCGCTGATCGAAATCGTGCTCAAGGCCGACCTCGAGCGCACCGCATTGCTCGAGGAGGAAAAGACCGCCACCGACGCGCAGCGCATTGCCGACATCCATATGCGGCTGGCGGATATCGATGCGCATTCGGCGGAATCTCGCGCGGCCACCATCCTCGCTGGCCTTGGCTTCGACGACGCCGCGCAGCGCCGCCCGGCCTCGTCCTTCTCCGGCGGCTGGCGCATGCGTGTGGCGCTCGCCGCGGTGCTGTTTGCCGAGCCCGACCTTCTGCTGCTCGACGAGCCGACCAACTATCTCGATCTCGAAGGCACGCTTTGGTTGGAAAACTACGTGTCGAAATATCCGCACACGGTGCTTCTGATCTCGCACGATCGCGACCTGCTCAACCGCGCCGTCAATTCCATCGTTCATCTCGACCAGAAGAAGCTGACCTTCTGGCGCGGCGGCTACGACCAGTTCGAGCGCCAGTACACCGAGCAGAAGGAATTGCAGGAGAAGGGCCGCGTCAAGCAGGAAGCCGCGCGCAAACACATGGAGTCCTTCGTCGAACGCTTCCGCGCCAAGGCTTCGAAGGCGAGACAAGCGCAGTCGCGCATCAAGGCGCTGGAGAAGATGAAGCCGATTGCCGCGATCGTGAACGACACGGTGCGGCCGTTCTCTTTCCCCGAACCGGTGAAAACGGTGGCGTCGCCGATCATTGCCTTGAACAACGTCAATGTCGGCTACACCGAGGGCCAGCCGATCCTGAAGAAGATGACGCTGCGCATCGATGCCGACGACCGCATCGCGCTGCTCGGCGCCAACGGCAACGGCAAGTCGACCTTCGCAAAGCTTCTGTCGGGCCGGTTGAAGCAGGAGAGCGGCACCATGACGGTGGCGCCGGGCCTGAAAGTGGCTATCTTCGCGCAGCATCAGCTCGACGATCTCAGGCCTGATGAAAACGCCTACGAGCATGTCCGCCGGCTGATGCCGGAGGCGCCGGAATCCAAGGTACGTGGCCGCGTCGCCCAGTTCGGTCTCACCACCGAGAAGATGAACACCGCCGCCAAGGACCTGTCCGGCGGCGAGAAGGCGCGCCTGCTGATGGGCCTGTCGGCCTTCGAAGGCCCGAACCTGTTCATCCTCGACGAACCGACCAACCATCTCGACATCGACAGCCGCGAATCCCTGATCCATGCGTTGAACGAGTTTCCCGGCGCCGTCATCCTGATCTCGCATGACCGCCATCTGCTGGAAGCGACGGCCGACCGGCTGTGGCTGGTCAAGGATGGTGCGGTCAACCCGTATGACGGCGACCTGGAGGACTACAAGACGCTGGTCACCGGCGTGTCGGGTGACCGCCGCGGCAAGCGCGAGGCCGAGAAGGCATCGAAGGCCGATCGCCGCCGCGATGCCGCGGCGCGCCGCGCCGCCTTCGAGCCGCTGGCCAAGGAAATCCGCGCCACCGAAGCACTGATGGACCGCATCCGCAAGCGCATCGACCTGATCGAGGACGAACTCGCCAACCCGGCGGTATATGAGAAGGATCCGTCGACGGCGACCCGGCTTGCCAAGGAGCGATCGCAACTGGCACAGCAGTTGGCTGGCCACGAGGAAAAGTGGCTGACCATGTCGGCCGAGTACGAGGAAGGCACGGCGGAGTGATTTACCCTCCCCCTTGTGGGGAGGGTCGATCCGCAAAGCCGAGCGGGGCGGGGGTCTGCGCCGCACCCCACCCCGGCGCTGCGCGCCGACCCTCCCCATCAGGGGGAGGGTAAGATCTGGCCCTACACGCCGCCCGCGAAACCCGCTAAAAACGCCGCATGAACCAGCACGCCAAGCTCAGAATCGGCCACTCCGCCTGTCCGCATGATTGCCCTTCGACCTGCGCGCTCGAGGTCGAACTGCTCGATGGCAACCGCATCGGCCGTGTCCATGGCGCCAAGTCCAATACGTATACGGCTGGTGTGGTCTGCGCCAAGGTCGCGCGCTATGCCGATCGTGTCCATCATCCGGACCGACTGCTGAAGCCGCTTGTTCGCGCCGGCGCCAAGGGCGACGGCATCTGGAAAGAATCCAGCTGGGAAGCGGCACTCGACGTCGTCGCCGAGAAATTCATCGCGGCCGAAGAAAAATACGGCTCCGAGACCGTCTGGCCTTATTTCTATGCCGGCACGATGGGGCTGGTGCAGCGCGACGGCATCGACCGGCTGCGCCATGCGAAAAAATACTCCGGCTTCTTCGGCTCGATCTGCACCAATCTGGCCTGGACCGGCTGGATGATGGGAGCGGGCGCCTTGCGCGGTCCCGATCCGCGCGAGATGGCGAAGTCCGACTGCGTGGTGATCTGGGGCACCAATGCCGTGGTCACGCAGGTCAATGTCATGACCCACGCCATCAAGGCGCGGAAGGAGCGTGGCGCCAGGATCGTCGTCATCGATGTCTACCAGAACGCGACGATGAAGCAGGCCGATATGGGCCTGGTGCTGAAGCCCGGCACCGATGGCGCGCTGGCCTGCGCGGTCATGCATGTGCTGTTCAGGGAAGGCATGGCCGACCGCGCCTATCTCAAAAGATACACCGACGATCCGAAGGGGCTGGAAGCGCATCTGGAGACGCGCACGCCGGAATGGGCTTCCGCCATCACCGGTCTTGCCGTCACCGAGATCGAGGCTTTCGCCCGCCTCGTCGGCACGACGAGGAAAACCTATTTCCGCCTCGGCTATGGCTTTGCCCGCCAGCGCAATGGCTCGGTCAACATGCACGCGGCATCCTGCATCGCCGCCGTCACCGGCGCCTGGCAATATGAGGGTGGCGGCGCCTTCCATTCCAATTCCGGCATCTTCAAGCTCAACCAGGATGTGCTGGAAGGCACCGCGATGCGCGATCCCAATATTCGCCATCTCGACCAGTCGCGCATCGGTCCGGTGCTGACCGGCGCAGCGGACGCGCTTTACGGTGGCCCCCCGGTGACGGCGATGCTGAT
Source organism: Mesorhizobium sp. C277A (assembly GCF_040324395.1). Lineage (NCBI taxonomy): Bacteria > Pseudomonadati > Pseudomonadota > Alphaproteobacteria > Hyphomicrobiales > Phyllobacteriaceae > Mesorhizobium > Mesorhizobium sp. C277A. Next base: position 906,312 of record NZ_JAMYVW010000002.1, read on the forward strand.
CCAGAACACCAACCCGGTGAATGTCGCATCCGAGCAGCGGCTGGTGAAACAAGGTTTTCTGCGCGACGACTTGTTCACCTGCGTGCACGAACAGTTCATGACCGACACGGCAAAGCTTGCCGATGTCGTGCTGCCGGCAACGATGTTCCTCGAGCATGACGACGTCTACAAGGGCGGCGGCAACCAGCACATCACGCTTGGTCCCAAGCTGATCGACCCGCCGGAAGGGCCGCGCACCAACCACTTCGTCATCGAGCAATTGGCGCAGCGTCTCGGCGTCTCCGACCGGCCGGGCTTTGGCCTGACCGAGCAGCAGCATATCGACATCATCCTGGGCAAGCGCGGGCTGGGCTCCTTCGTCAGCCTGAAGGAAGACAAATGGGTCGACCTGCAGCCGGATTTCGAGGCCGCGCATTTCATCGCTGGCTTCGGCCATGCCGACAAGAAATTTCACTTCCGCGCCAATTGGAGCGGGCAGGCGGCGCCCAACCGGCCGCCGAAAAGCATGGGCCTGTTCGGGCCGGTGGCGGAACTCCCCGAATTCCCTGACCATGTCGACCTGATCGAGGTGGCGGACGCCGAGCATCCGTTCCGGCTGACGACATCACCGGCGCGCAACTTCCTCAATTCGACCTTCTCGGAAACGCCGGTGTCGAAGGCCAAGGAAGGCCGGCCGGAATTGTTGTTGCATCCGGACGACGCTGCCGCGCTTGGCTTGGACGACGGTGACCGTATCGAGGTCGGCAACCGGCGCGGCGAGGTGGTGCTGCACGCAAAGCTGTTCGATGGCATCAAGCGCGGCGTGGTGATCGCCGAGGGCATCTGGCCAAACAGCGCGCATGAGCGTGGCGAAGGCATCAATGTGCTCACCGGCGCCGACGCACCAGCGCCCTATGGCGGTGCGGCCTTCCACGACAATAAGGTCTGGCTGCGGCCGGCGGGCTAAAGCAATTCCAGGAAAAGTGTGAGCGGTTTTCCGTCCGGAATTGCGTAAAAGTGACTGGCTATCCCGGCAGAGGCACCGTCAGCCCCACCTTGACACGGTCCATGGCAACGAAGGTGCGGAATTTTCGGACATTCTTGCTGTCGAAGAACAGTCTGCGCGTCAGGGCCTCATAGGCCCCCATGTCGGCCGCGGTGATGACTAGGATGAAGTCGGCCTCGCCGGTGACGTAGTAGCATTGCTGCACTTCGGGCTCTGCCGAGAACTGCCGCTTGGCGGCGTCGATCAGGTCCGAGCGTTCGCTCTCCAGTTCCACTTCGACGAAGATGGTGATGGGATGGCCGACCGCCGCCGGGTCGACCACGGCGACATTGCCCGCAATGACGCCGGACTGTTCCATGCGCTTGATGCGCCGCTGCACCGCCGGCGCCGACAGGTTGACGGCTTCGCCGATCAGCCGCTGCGGCATCGTGTTGTCCCGCTGCAGGATGGCAAGGATGGCGAGGTCGAAACTGTCGAGTGAAGGCGATCGAGGCAAAGCGCTATCCTGGCGAAACAAACTTGCATTTCGAAGCGCCAATAACAGCGCTATTTGCGCCTCGGCTGCAATATGATTTCGTCACACCCAAAGGAGGCCACCCGTGTTCCTGCTCAACAGCAATGCCTTGCACCGTCGGCCGCTCGATCCGGTCGATGCCGAAACGCTGGGGAATGCCGGTGCCGATACGGTCGAGCGCTTTCTGGCCCATCGCGACAATCACCTGGCAACTCCGTTGCATGCATTGCCGACGCTGGCCGGCGAACTCGGCCTCGGCGCCGTCCACATCAAGGATGAAGGCTTTCGCCTCGGTCTCGGCAGTTTCAAGGCGCTCGGCGGCGCCTATGCCGTTTTTCGACTGGTGCTGGAGGAGGCGAGCCGATCGCTTGGTCGGCCCGTTGACGTGGCCGATCTCAACCGGTTCGACGTCCGGGCGGTCGCTGCCGGCATGACGGTTGCCTGCGCCACCGACGGCAATCATGGCCGCTCGGTCGCGCAAGGTGCACAGTTGGTTGGCGCGAAAGCGGCGATCTTCGTTCACGCCGGCGTCAGCGAGGCGCGCATTGCAGCAATAGCCCGCTATGGCGCCGAGATGATCCGCGTCGACGGCAATTATGACGACTCGGTCAGGCAGGCCGCCGAGGTTTCAGCTGAGCAAGGTTGGACCGTGGTGTCCGACACCTCCTGGCTGGGCTATGAGCGCATCCCCGGTCTGGTGATGCAGGGCTATACGGCGATCGTGCGCGAAGCGTTGGGCCAGTTGCCGCAGCCGCCGACCCATGTCTTCGTGCAGGCCGGTGTCGGCGGCATTGCCGCCGCGGTGGCCGGTCATCTCGCCATCGTGCTCGGTGACGCCAGGCCGACCTTCATCGTCGTCGAGCCGGCCCGCGCCGCCTGCGTTGTCGCAGCCGCCCGGGCGGGCCACGTGGTCAAGGTCGCACACGATCAGCCGACGGTGATGGCGATGCTCGAATGCTACGAGGCCTCGCAAGTTGCCTGGCGCGTTCTGGCGCGGGTTGCCGATGCCTTCATGACGGTGGATGAGGAGGAGGCGGTCGCGGTGATGCGGCGGCTGGCACGGCCGGCTGGCAATGATCCAGTGATCGTCGCCGGCGAAAGCGGCGGCGTCGGTCTTGCCGGGCTGATCCGGACGACGGCCGACCACAAGTCCGCTCTCGGGCTCGACGACAAATCCCGCGTGCTTGTAATCAACACCGAAGGCGCCACAGACCCGCACCGCTATACCGAGCTGGTCGGGCAGAGCCCCGCCGATGTGCTGGCCGGCAAGCTGAAGGCCGAGGCATAGCCATGATCGGGATCGATGCACAGCGTCTGCTTGGCCGCATCCGGGAACTCGGCGCCGTCGGCCGCGACAGTGAGGAGAGGCTGATCCGGCTCGCCGCCTCCGACACAGACAAACAGGGCCGTGACCTCTTTGTCGGCTGGCTCAGGCAGGCCAGGCTGGAAGTCGCCATCGACCGGGTCGGCAATATTTTCGGCATCTGGCAAAGCCCCGACAATGCCGGGCAGGCGCCACTGCTCATCGGTTCGCATATCGACACCGTCATCGATGCCGGCATCTATGATGGCTGCTACGGCGTGCTGGCCGGGCTGGAGGTGATCGAGACGCTGCAGGCTTCGGGCTTTTCGCCGTCACGCCCGGTCGCGGTCGCCGCTTTCACCAATGAGGAAGGCGTGCGCTACACACCTGACATGATGGGCTCGCTCGCCCATGCGGGCGGCGTCGACGCCGATGCGGTGCTGGCCGCTGTCGGCACGGACGGCAGCGTGCTCGGCCGGGAACTCGCCCGCATCGGCTATGCCGGCGACCGCGAACCCGGCTTCCTCAAGCCGCATGCCTATCTCGAACTGCATATCGAACAGGGGCCGGTGCTGGAGCGTGAAGGGTGCCGATCGGCGCGGTCGAGAATTTGCAAGGCATTTCCTGGCAGCGCATCACCATCGACGGCGCCGCCAACCATGCCGGCACCACGCCGATGTCGATGCGCAGCGATGCCGGCCATGCCGCCGCCCGCGTCATCACTTTCCTGCATGATCGGGCGAGCGCATCGAACACGCCGACAGTCGCCACCGTCGGCACAATGCGCTTCGAACCCAATGCCATCAACGTCATTCCCGCGCGCGCCGTCTTCACCATCGACCTGCGCGATCCCGACGAACAGTGCCTGCAGGCGCATGAGGCGGCCCTTGCTGCCTATCTCGAGGAGCTCGCTGCAGCCGAAAGCCTGTCGATTTCGGCAGAGCAACTGGCCCGTTTCGAACCGGTGCTATTCGACATCGGCATCGTCGAACGGATCGAGGCGGCCGCGAAGAACCGCGGTCTCGGCGTCAGGCGCATGACATCGGGCGCCGGCCATGACGCGCAGATGATGGCCCGCCTCGCGCCGGCGGCAATGATCTTCGTGCCGAGCGCCGGTGGCATCAGCCACAATCCGCGCGAACACACTGAAGATGCCGAGCTTGTCGCCGGCGCCAACATCCTGCTTGATGTCGCCAGTGAGCTTGCAAAATAGGTCGGGGAGAAAATGGCTGAGCTCGATCGTGATGTGCTGAAGCAGGAAATGACCGGCTGGCGGCGCGATTTGCACGCGCACCCCGAGTTCGGCTTCGAGGAAAAGCACACCGCTGCCTTTGTCGCCGCGAAGCTGCGCGAATTCGGGCTGGACGATGTTGCAGAGGGGGTCGGCGGCACCGGCGTCGTTGGCACGTTGAAGCGCGGCAGCGGCAACCGGGCGATTGCGCTCAGGGCCGACATGGATGCGCTGCGCATCACCGAGCAGTCCGCGACAGCCTATCGCTCGCAGAACCCCGGCATCATGCATGCGTGCGGTCATGACGGCCACACCACCATGCTGCTCGGCGCTGCAAAGCTGCTGGCCGCCGAGGGTGGTTTCGACGGCACCGTGCGTTTCGTTTTCCAGCCGGCCGAGGAATGGGGCAAGGGCGCGCTGGCAATGCTCGATGACGGGCTGCTGCAGCGCTTCCCCTTCGACGAGATCTTTGGCCTGCACAACATGCCGGGCCTGCCCATTGGACATTTCGAGACCCGTGCCGGCCCGTTTATGTCGGCGGAGGACAATTTCGAGATCGTGCTCAAGGGGATCGGCGGCCATGCGGCGCGGCCACATTCCGGGAACGAGACGCTGGTCGCCGCCTGCGCGCTGGTAACCAATCTGCAAACCATCGTCTCGCGAAGGCTGAGCCCGGCCGACATTTCGGTGGTTTCGGTGACCGAACTGATCACCGACGGCACCCGCAACGCATTGCCCGGCCTCGCCCGCATCCTTGGTGACGCCCGCAGTTTTCGTCCCGAGGTCAGCGCCGAGATCGAGCGCCAGATGCGGGTCATCGCGGCGGGCACCGCCGCCGCCTACAATGTCACCGCCGACGTGACCTACAGCAGGGAATTCGTGCCGCTGCAGAACGATGCCGACCTGGTGGACGCGGCCTTTGTCGCCGCAAGGCGCGTGCTGGCCGATGGCGCCGCCGGCATCGCGGCGGAGCCGATGACCGCCTCGGAGGATTTCGCCCGCTTTCTCGACCACGTACCGGGCTGTTTCGTCTTCCTCGGCAATGGCGAGGCCTCGGCCCCGCTGCACAATTCCAGCTACGACTTCAACGATGACGGGCTGTTGCACGGCACGAATTTCCACGCCGCGATCGTCAGGCAAAGGCTGGGCGGCGCGATCGGGAAGTGACGCCTGATCGCCTTCGCAGCTGGCCCAAGCGGCACTGCTATCGCCAGCCAGCTCCCAGGTTTAGGGAGATTGCCTGTTCCCGGAGATCGCACGCCGATGACCAGGGTTTCGCTTCTGGGAATACCGCATGACGAGAACTCGTCCTATCTCAAGGGCGCGGCTGCAGCGCCGGCCCTGATCCGGCGCGAACTCAAAAGCGACGCGCACAGCTCGTGGAGCGAAACCGGCTTCGATGTGGCGGACAGTTTCGTCGACCACGGCGACATCGACTTTTCAGGCGCCGGCGATCCGTGGGAGCGAATCGAGGCCGAGGTCGGCCGCGCGCTGGATGCCGGCCACCCGTTGATCAGCCTCGGCGGCGATCATGCCATCGCCTGGCCGGTGCTGCGTGCCGTGCGCCGCCGCCATGCCAGGCTAACGATCGTCCAGATCGACGCCCATCCCGACATCTACGATGCCTATCAGGGCAACAGGCGGTCCCACACCTCGTCCTTCGCGCGCATCCTGGAGGAGGGGCTGGCTGACCGGCTGATCCAGATCGGCCTGCGCACCCTCAATGATGAGCTTCGTGACCAGCTCAAGCGCTTCGGCGTCGAAATGATCGAGGCGCGGCATTTCAGCGAGGATCTGCAGCTCGATCTCAAGACGCCGGTCTATCTCTCGGTCGATCTCGACGGCCTCGACCCGGCTTGTGCGCCCGGCGTGTCGCACCGCGAACCCGGTGGTCTTACAACCCGGCAAGTGATCAACCTGATCCAGCGGATCGACCAGCCCATCGTCGGCGCCGATGTCGTCGAATACAATGCAAGCCAGGATGTCTCCAATCTCACTGCGCTGGTTGCCGCCAAGCTGGTCAAGGAGATCGCCGGCATGATGCTCAAGACCCATGGCGCCGGCTGAACCAATCTGGCAGGGCGGCATGGTAGATCATTGTTGTGACTCGCATTTCCAGTGAAAGCCGCATGCCGCATCCTTTGAAAATAGCCATAGCCGGCGCGAACGGGCGCATGGGCAGCCAGATGGCGCTGGCCGTCGAGGCCGATCCCAGGCTGACGCTCGTCGCCCGCTTTCACAGGCCGGGCAGCATCGGTGAGGGGCTGGTCGAGCGCGACGAAGCACTGGCGCTTGCGGATGTCGTCATCGATTTCACCACGCCTTCGGCCTCCGTCGATCTTGCACAAGCTTGCGCGGCCTGCGGCGGCCCGGCGCTGGTCATCGGCTCGACCGGCTTCGAGCCGGCCGATCTCGCCGCCATCGCTACTGCTTCGAAGTCCGTCGCCATCGTTCGCTCCGGCAGCTACTCGCTCGGGCTCAGCATGCTGACCGGGCTGGTCGAGCAGGCGGCGCGAGCACTTGGTCCCGCCGCCGACATCGAAATCCTGGAAGCGCATCACCGCATGAAGGTCGACGCACCGTCGGGCACGGCGCTGATGCTGGGCGAGGCGGCCGCTCGCGGACATGGCGTCAGGCTGGACGATGTGGCGAAACGCATCCGCGACGGCCTTACAGGTCCACGCCCTGCCGGCGAGATCGGCTTTGCCGTGCTGCGCGGCGGCAGCATCGTCGGCGAGCACAGCGTGAGCTTGCTGGCCGAGGGCGAGACGCTCACGCTTTCCCATTCGGCGGGCCACCGCTCGATGTTCGCGCGCGGCGCCATTGCGGCAGCACGCTGGGTCGCCGTCCGGCCGCCCCGCGAATACGACATGCGCGACGTACTGGGCTTCACGACCTTTTGAGATGCAAGGGTAACGCAACGAGGGGCGTTGGAGGTCGGAGCCGCCTAGAGAATAGAATATAGCAACAACTACGCCATTTCGCGCCTTCCAACACCGAACCGAACGGTTCGGTTCGCACATTTTTGTGATTGGCAATGGCAGCAACGCACACCCATTTCGGGGTGGTCCGAGCGACGCGAATTCCTCCCAAGGCACGCCACTTGACGGACAGAACTGAAAAATCTGGATTACCTGAAATGACCAAGATCGCACTTACCGCTGCTGCCATCCTCCTTGCCACCGGCACCGCTTTCGCAGGCAGCGACCACTACGGCTCCGACGGCGTCAACCAGCCTGCTGTGACAGCGCCCGCCGGCAACATCGATCACAGCTATACCGCCTCGATCCGCAAGCCGGCCAGCCTCGGCGATTTCACGATCAAGGGCGACTCGAACCAGCCGGAATCCGGCCAGGGCATCTGGGGTCGTTGATTTTCTGAGAAATCGACGACCACAAAGAGCGGTGGGCCTGGCCCACCGCTCTTGTTTTTGTGCAATCGACTCGGGCCGCAAAGATCTTGAATCAATCCGCCAGCAGCTGGTCCTACCTCCTTTGGCCGTGATCTTTTCAAAACACGGTTTGCGGCTGTCACCTGCGGCTAGCCCGTTAGGCAGCTTGGTCTAGCTTAGATCCTTCGGCTTGATACAATGCGTCAACCGGGCCGCGCCGAAGCCGAGATCCGCCCAGTCGCCGTCGATGACAAAGCGGGCAAGGGCGCCGGTCGGGAATTTCTCTTCAAGTTTCCTGAGAGCAGCCACACCCGATCGCGGACCGGCGAACCGGCGGGCAAAATCCTCCAGGCCGGGATTGTGGCCAAGCACCAGGAGACAGCCAGCTGATGCGACTGCCTGCTGCACCTCGGCCAGAATGTCGCCAGCCGTGGCTTCGAAAAGCGCCTCGGCGAACTCCACCGTTACGCTCGCCGACAGTTCCGCCGAGACCAGCCGCCATGTCTCGCGCGTGCGCAGCGCCGGCGACACCAGCGCCAGGTCGGGCAGCCAACTGCGCCGGGCCAGTTCGCGCCCCATCAGCGGCGCCGTCTTCAGCCCGCGCGGCCCGAGCGGCCGGTCGAAATCAGCGAGCGCCGGGTCGTCCCAGCTCGACTTGGCGTGGCGCAGCAGGAGCAATTGTCTCGATGTCGCCATGCCGGCCTACGGCGTGATCCGCGCCAGATGTTCGAGATCGCGCTCTTCGCGCAGCGGGTCGGGGGCCATCACCACCGAAGTTCCGTTTTCGGCATCGTCAGCGAAATGCGCCAGCACAGTGCGGCCGCCTTCCATGCGCGCCTTGCCGTCGGCGACGAGGCCGAGCGCCAGCGCGTAGAGCCGGTGCTCGGCTTTCAGAACGCGGGCGGCCAGTGTGTCCTCATTGTCGCCGACCATCACCGGCACCGCGGCTTGCGCGATGATCGGGCCGTCATCCATCTCAGGCGTAACGAAATGCACCGTGCAGCCATGGATACGCATGCCGGCGCGCAATGCGCGTGCATGGGTATCCAGGCCCTTGAAGGCCGGCAGCAGGGCAGGGTGGATGTTGATCATGCGCCCCTGCCACTTCTCGACCAGGCCGCGGGACAGGATGCGCAGATAGCCGGCCAGCGCCACGATCTCGGCGTTGAATGCAATCAGCGCGGCGTCGATCGCCGCATCATGGGCTTCCTTGCTGGCATGGTCGGCGCGCACGATGACCTTGGTCGGGATACCGCGCGCGGCCGCGATGCCGAGGCCGGCGGCGTTGGCCCGGTCGGAAATGACGCCAACGATCTCGGCCGGATAGGCCGGGTCGCTGGCCGCCGCGATCAGCGCCGTCATGTTCGAGCCGCGTCCCGAGATCAGAACAACCGTGCGTTTCCTGCTCATAGGCCGATCGAGCCCCGATAGATGACGCCGGCGTCGCGGCGCGGAACGATGCGGCCGATCGGCGTCACAGTCTCGCCGGCCTCCTGCAGCACGGCTGCGACCTGTGCCGCCTGGCCGGAGGCGACGACGAGGATCATGCCGATGCCGCAGTTGAAGGTGCGCATCATCTCCTCCGGCGCCACGCCGCCAGTCTTCGCCAGCCAGGAAAACACCGGCGGCACATCGATGGCATTGAGATCGAGTTCTGCGGAAAAGTCCTTCGGCAGGACGCGCGGAATGTTTTCGGGAAAGCCGCCGCCGGTGATATGGGCCAGCGCCTTGATGCCATGCGTGTTGCGGATCGCCTTCAAGATCGACTTCACATAGATGCGGGTCGGCTCGAGCAGCGCTTCGGCCAGCGTCGCTTCGTCGTTGAACGGCGCCGGATCGCTCCAGGCAAGCCCGCTGACGCCAACGATGCGGCGCACCAGCGAAAAGCCATTGGAATGCAGGCCCGAGGAAGCCAGGCCAAGCAGCACGTCGCCTTCGACAATATCGTCGGTCGGCAGCAACTGGCCGCGTTCGGCCGCACCGACGGCGAAGCCGGCAAGGTCGTAATCCTTGTCGTTATACATGCCGGGCATTTCAGCGGTCTCGCCGCCGATCAGCGCGCAGCCGGCCTGTCGGCAGCCGATTGCTATGCCGCCGACGATTGCCGCCCCCTGGTCGGGGTCGAGCTTGCCGGTGGCGAAATAGTCGAGGAAGAACAGTGGCTCGGCGCCCTGCACGACGATGTCGTTGACGCACATGGCGACGAGGTCGATGCCGATCGTGTCGTGCTTGCCGGCATCGATGGCGATCTTCAGCTTGGTGCCGACGCCGTCATTGGCGGCAACCAGCACCGGATCGGTGAAACCCGCCGCCTTGAGGTCGAACAGGCCGCCAAAACCGCCGATCTCGCCATCGGCGCCCGGCCGGCGCGTCGCGCGCACCAGCGGCTTGATCTTCTCGACCATGAGGTTGCCGGCATCGATGTCGACGCCCGCCTCGGCATAGGTGAGCCCGTTCTTGCGCTTGGCCCGGTCGCCCTTGCTCATCGTCGGCGCATCCCTGTTTCCCTCGGCGGCTCTTCGCATGAATGGTTTCGGGGGGCAAGGATGACGACAGGATACCGGGCTTTTGCCCAAGATAAATACGTGGACAGTCGTCCCTTCACCGCTGGTCCTTGCACCCACAATCCATCTCCATCATCTATCTGCAGAACAAGCATGGCGGGACATGCCTTTGACCATTCCCAACCTCATCACCATCCTGCGCTTCGTGCTGGTGCCGGCGGTGGTGCTGGCGATGCTGAACATGCGCTGGGACTGGGCCTTTGCCGGATTTCTCGTTGCCGGAATTTCCGATGGCGTCGACGGCTTCATCGCCCGCCGCTTCAACCAGCATTCGAGACTCGGCGCCTATCTAGATCCGATGGCCGATAAGGTGCTTCTGGTCTCGGTGTTCGTGGTCATGGGCTTCATCGGGCAATTGCCGCTGTGGCTGGTGGTGACCATGGTGTCACGCGATGCGCTGATCATCTGCGCCGTGCTTTTGTCCACGATCATGGCGCATCCGGTCGAGATGAAGCCGCTCTATGTGTCGAAGGCCAACACCGCCGCCCAGATCGTGCTGGCGCCGTGTGCTGGGCGAACTTGCCCTTGGCCTCCGCCTCGACCCGCTCAGGCCTGCGCTCATATTGCTGTCCGGGGTCTTGACCGTGGCTTCGGCCGCGGCCTATCTCGTGGCTTGGCTGAGGCATATGAGCGGCTATGGCGAAGGCTCCACCCCGGGTAGTTGACAAGAATGCCGCGACTGCCGCGCTGGCAGAGGCGGCTGCGTCCCTGGCGTTTCGCCGCCAGATTTTCTTCTGGCTGGGCACGGCAATCTTCCTGGCGCTGTTCCTCTACATTTTTTCCAGCATCCTGTTGCCGTTCGTTGCCGGCATGGTGCTGGCCTATTTTCTCGACCCGGTCGCCGACCGGCTGCAACGCCTCGGCCTCTCCCGGCTGATGGCGACGGTGGTCATCCTGATTGCCTTCATCGTCCTTTTGGTGCTGGCCTTCGTCATCCTGGTTCCGGTACTGGCCACGCAGATGGCCGATTTCGCCAGCAAGCTGCCGGAATATCTGACCCGGCTGCAGTCGCTGATCACCAGCTTCGATCCGAAATGGCTGGAGCAGAAATTCGGCGTCAATGCCAATGGCCTGCGCGACGGGCTGAATTCGCTGCTCACTTCCGGTTTCGGCCTGCTGAGCACCGTCTTCACCTCGATCTGGAGTTCCGGCGTTGCTCTGGTGTCGGTGGTCAGCCTGTTCGTGGTCACTCCGGTTGTCGCTTTCTACATGCTGCTCGACTGGGATCGCATGGTGGCGGTCGTCGACAGCTGGGTGCCGCGTGATTATGTCGGGACGGTCAGGGCGATCTCCAGGGACATCAACACCGCGACCGCCGGCTTCGTGCGCGGCCAGGGCACGCTGTGCCTGGTGCTCGGCGGCATGTATGCCACCGGCCTGACGCTGACCGGGCTGAATTTCGCCATCCTCATCGGCCTCTTCGCCGGGCTGATCTCGTTCATCCCTTATGTCGGCTCGCTGACCGGACTGGTCCTGGCCGTCGGCGTCGCCTTCGTCCAGTTCTGGCCGGACTGGACCATGATCGTTGCTGTCGCCGTGGTGTTCTTCATCGGCCAGTTCATCGAAGGCAACATCCTGCAGCCCAGATTGGTCGGAAAAAGCGTCGGCCTGCACCCGGTCTGGCTGATGTTTGCGCTGTTCGCTTTCGGCGCCCTGTTCGGCTTCGTCGGCCTTTTGATCGCCGTTCCTGCTTCGGCGGCGGTTGCCGTGCTGGTGCGCTTTGCCATTGCCCGCTATCTCGAATCGCCGCTCTACAAGGGACACTCCACCGAGCCAGTCCCGCCGCTGCCTGCCGATCGCGGCGGCGGCCACCGCTCGCCGCGCGGCTGAACGTGGCGGATCAAAAGACCGAACCGCCGCGCCAGCTGCCGCTAGACCTTGGGCATGGCACCGGCTATTCGCGCGACGAGTTGGTGGTGTCGGCCACCAACCGCGAGGCGGCAGCCCTTGTCGACCGCTGGCCGGACTGGCCGTCGCCGGTGATCGTGCTCGCCGGCCCGGCCGGTTCCGGGAAGACACATCTGGGCTCGATCTGGCAGGCGCGGGCCAACGCTGTGGCGGTCGATGCCCAGCGCATCGGCAATGCCATCACCGGGCTTGGCGGCAGGCCCGCGCTGATCGACGATGTCGACAAGACAGCCATCGACGAGACGGGCCTGTTCCATCTCATCAATGAAGTGCGCGGCGCCGGGGCCACCTTGCTGTTGACGGCGCGGCGCTTCCCCGCCGCCTGGAGGGTGACGTTGCCCGATCTTGCCTCGCGGCTGAAGGCGGCGGCAACCGTCGAGATCCATGAGCCGGACGATTTGCTTCTGGCCGGTGTCATCACCAAACTCTTCGCCGACCGCCAGGTCGAGGTCGAGCCGCATGTCGTGCAATATCTGGTGCGCCGCATCGAGCGCTCGCTGGCCACCGCCATGCGCGTGGTCGAGCGCCTCGACCGCACCGCGCTCGAGCGCAAGACGCCGATCACCAGGGCGCTCGCCGCCGAAACCGTCAGCGCAATGGACGAAGGGCAGGGCGAGTTCGAGGTATAGATCCTGCTGCAATTCCCTGGACGGCGATTGTCGATCCCGCCCGTGCGACGTTTTCAAAACACGCATGGTGACATCACCTGAAACAATATGATACTTTCAATCAATGACATCGGAGCGATATCAATGCCTGCAGTGACCGTCCGAAATCTTCCGGAAGCGACCCACCGAGCTCTGCGTGTACGGGCGGCCTTGCACGGTCGCAGCACCGAGGCCGAGATACGCGACATTCTGGAAAACGCGGTGCGGCCGGACGGCCGTGTGAAACTCGGCTCCGTTCTGGCAGACATTGCCCGACGCGCCGGGCTGACCAATGAAGACGTGGAGGTCCTGGAGCAGGCTCGCGACAAGGCGCCGGCCGAACCGCTGGGGTTCGAATGATCCTCCTCGATACCAATGTCGTTTCGGAGGCCATGAAGCCCGAACCGCATCAAGCTGTGTTGGCCTGGCTTGATGACCAGGCCGAGGAAACGCTTTACCTCTCCAGTGTGACGCTCGCCGAAGTGCTGTTCGGCATCGAGGCCATGCCGGCGGGTCGTCGCAAGGCTGCGCTCGCTGAAACCTTCGCCGGTGTGTGCGCCGTGTTTGAGCGCCGCATCCTGCCTTTCGATACCGAGGCGGCCCGGCACTATGCCCGACTTGCAGTGAAGGCGAGGGCAGCCGGCAAGGGGTTTCCTGTGCCCGACGGCTACATCGCGGCAATCGCCTCCGCAAACGGCTTTCATGTCGCCTCGCGTGACACGGCGCCATTCCATGCGGCCGGCGTGCCTGTCATCGATCCTTGGCAGCCGTAACCAGGTACGGCAGCCCGACCAGAGCGCGAGCTGCGAACATGCGTTTCGGCAGGATTTCCTCTTCAGCGACGACAGCGTGTTCGAATGAATACACTCGATCTCTCCGTGCCCACCGCCGCATGAGGGCCGCTGTCCCATTTCGGGAACATTATTTGGCATCCGTCTTGCACCTGGGAACTTGCCGGCTGACCCCGGTCCTGGTCGCGTTCCTGATCGGGTTGTAGGCTCGCCGGGAGTGATGATTGGGGTTCTCGCCCGGCGAGCTTACCTTCGTGGAGCAGTCACCGGAGTGTCCGGGAGGGTGCCCTATAGCCACAACGCCGCCAGATACCGGACCAGCAGATAGACCACCGTATGCGCTGCCACGTAGCACGCGGCGACGACGACAAAGAACAGCACGCTGGCGGGCCACGAGCGGGGACGGCCTTGCCTCTTGCTCGGCCGGTTGTTCCAGATCCACAGGGCTGCACAGATAATGGCCCAGACGACGACGAACGGAACCGTGATCCCGATGTAAGCGAAGTAGGCAGGGCCAATCAGCGAAAGCCATGCCTCGAGACCAAGCATCCAGAATCTCCCCTTTGCCCGGAGTCTAATGCATGTCGCTCAAGGTGGTCCCGGTTTTGAGAGAACGACATGCATCAAAACAAAAATCAAAACGCGTCGCCTGGATACGTTTCAGCGCGACGCGCTTTTAGACCGGCGATAGAGGTGGAAGCGAGGGGATTATCCCTGCGTCGATTTTCAGCCAAACCCGCCGAAGGGATGCTGTTCGATGACACGGGCGCCTGATGCATGTCGCTCAAGTGGCCCCGGTTTTGAGAGAACCACATGCATCAAACAAGACCTCAAGCGCGTCCTTGAGTCCGTTCAAATGCGACGCGCTTTAGGTCAGATTGGTGCTCCGGCCGCCAACCCGGCCGGAGCAGGTCCAAAGCGATCGGATCAGCCGCAGACCCTGACCTCTTCGACGACCCTGTGGTGATGGCGCCAGTGCCTGACCAGTTCGATATGGCAGCGGTGATGGCGATGGTGGCGCCGCCATTGGCCATCCTGGTTGTCGCTGTAGTCGTCGCCATAGTCGTCGCTATAGTCTTTGTGGCGCTGGTGATGGCGAAGAACCTGTATATCGCCATCGTCGGACGAATATTGATCGTCGTCATCGGACTGGATAGTCAGACTAGCGGCTTGCGCCGGTGCGATCAAAGCCGCCGTTCCGGCGAACGCGATCATCGAGGCGATGAGAAGGGTTTTCATTGTTTGCTCCTTGGGTTGAACATACACAACTCTGGGAGCGAACTGGTGTTCCAATGTAGGGTCCGATCGGCGAGCGGCTGCTGCTTGGGCAATGCGTGCCGCCATGCGCTACCGGCGAGGCAGCCATTGGCGACCTTGGGAGTGACCTTGGGCAAGGACTGGCTTTGTGGGAAAAAATGGTCGGAGTGGAGAGATTCGAACTCCCGACCCTCTGGTCCCAAACCAGATGCGCTACCAGGCTGCGCTACACTCCGAGGCCCTGCGGCGTATACGGTTCCGGACCCTGTCGCGCAACCCCTAAAACATCAAACGGGGCTTGGCGGTCTGCGCTCCCGCGCAATCCTGGCTGCGATCGCCTTGGCCTGGATGCGAGCATTGGCGAAGCAGCCGCGGATGCTTGGCCGCATGCCGGTGAACCACAGGCCCGGCAGTTTCGGGTCGCTGTCGGCGCCGTTGAACAGCGGCACGCCCTTTTGGTCGAGCACGCCGAGCCTGCCCAGCATGGCCTCGAGCCCGGTGCGGTAGCCGGTCGCGGCGATGACGATATCGGGCTGGATCGTCGCGCCATCGTCGAAAACGACCGTGTCGCCGGTAAATTCCCGCACGGTTGGCAGCACGATGATCCTGCGGTCCTTGATGGCATCGACGGCGCCGTCATCGGTGGCGATGGCGGTATAATCCGACGCCAGCCGGCTTGCGCCGCCCGAAGGCGTCGGCGGCAGGCCGTAGGCCGTGAGGTCGCCGAAGGCCCATCGCTGCGTCGCCGCCATCACCGCATCGGCGAGCTTGAACGGCAGCCGCGCCAGGATCGGCGAAAACCGGTGGACGGCGATCTGGCCGAGGCGCTTGGGCAGCAGTGCCGGACCGTTGCGCGCCGACAGCCAGATCTGTCCCGCGTCGGCTGCCACCAGGTGATTGAGCACGTCGAAGCCGGAATTGCCGGCGCCGACGACCAGCACTTTCTTGCCCGCATAGGCCTTGGCCTTACCGAATGCGGCCGAATGGATGATGCGTCCGGCAAAGGCCTTCATGCCTTTCCAGGCCGGGATGAAGGGCTGCCGGTCGCGCCCGGTGGCGATGACGACATGGCGCGCCAGCCGCGGCCCGGCACTGGTCCGCACAAGCCAGTGGTCGCCCTCGAAGCCAATCTCCTCGACCGCGATGCCGAACTCGACCGGCAGCCGGTGCATGGCGTGGAATTCGTTCAAATGGCCGATGATGGTGTTTCGGTGCGGAAAGGCAGGGGTGCCGGCAGGAAAGGAAACGCCCGGCAGCGCCGAAAGGTCGCGATGCGTGTTGAGATGCAGTCGCTCGTGCCGCCCGTGCCATGGCTCGGCCAGCCGGGCTTCCTTTTCCAACACCATCACAGGCACGCCGGTCTTGAGCAGCGCATGGGCTGCGGTCAAGCCGGCTGCCCCGGCGCCGATCACGATCGCGCCGTCGAAAATCGCTTGGCTGTCGGCCTCGGCGTGCAAAATCCCTGCGTCCATGCCTCTTTGTGTCGCCATCATGACCATGACTTTTGATGCTACGCCAGTGTATCGGGCCGATGCCGCTGCCGAAGCGGCCTGGTTGCAGGCCGCTTCGGCCTTGCCGTCGGCAGTGTTGCACAGTATTGACTGAAATAAGGCGGCGCTACCGCCAACGCAGCTACGAGGTGCCCATGTCCGCGCGAATTTTCAGCCCAGCCAAAACCGCGATGCAGTCCGGCAAGGCCAAGACCGGCCATTGGGTGCTGGAATTCGATCCCGCCCAACGCAAGAAGATCGACCCGCTGATGGGCTACACCACATCGGGCGACATGCTGAGCCAGATCAGGCTGACCTTCGACACCAGGGAAGAGGCGGTGGCCTATGCCGAAAAGCAGGGCCTGGCCTTCCGTGTCGAGGAGCCGAAAGAGACCAAGCGCCGGCAGATTTCCTATGCGGAAAATTTCCGCTATGACCGCAGGATACCCTGGACGCATTGACCGGCGGTCAGCGCCTGGCACATAGACACCAGCCGGCCAAGATATCAAATGCCGGCCAGCGGTCCCGTAGCTCAGCTGGATAGAGCACCGGCCTTCTAAGCCGATGGTCACAGGTTCGAATCCTGTCGGGATCGCCAATTTTGCCGGGTCCATTCCGGACACATAGGTTACGGTTTGTACCTGGCATATGGGTAGCACTCTGAAGGTGTACGAACGAAACAGAACGACCGAGCGCTGCCCTTCCCATCCTGGCGCGTTGCTCGACGACATCGTTCCCGCCGCCGGCAAGACCAAGATGGAAATCGCCAATCTGCTCGGAATCTCGCGCCCAGCAGCTCTACGATATCATCCGTGAGAAGAAGCCGGTATCGCCTGCCGTGGCCGCCCGCCTTGGCAAGATGTTCGGCGATGGTGCCGCGATCTGGCTCAGGATGCAGGCCGCGTATGATGCCTGGCATGCGGAGCGCGAAGTTGACGTTAGCGCCATCCCGACCCTGCATGCTGCCTGAAGGTAGAGCGCGTTCGCTGACGGCAGCGGTCCCGTAGCTCCGCCGGATAGAGCACCGGCCTTCTAAACCGATGGTCACAGCTTCGAATCCTGCCAATAATTTCAATACCTTAGGTGAGGCGTCGCGGCGCCGGAGACTGAAGGTCGTCCTTGTTAGCCATCTACCGGTAAAGTTTCGGGTATTTGGCCCTCTCGCTTTGGCAACTTGCCGATCTCTGGGCCGCCATTGCGAAAGCCCTCTCATAGGTATGGATGGCCATGTTGAACTTTCGGGGGTCTGGGGTCAGGTGTTTGTCCCGCCCATCATACAAAAGGACCGGGACGGCAAAAATTGCTTTTCCGTCTTCCGTTGGCCTCAACGCCGGACATCTTTGCCTTACGCCAACGAGGTCACCGGCCATTCTGGCGGCCGAATTTAACCTTGCATCGGACATCCGAGCCAGGAAGTTGATGTTTTGCTGTTCCCCTTGTCCGGCCGAGGCAGCCGACAATGCGAAGAAAATTCCTGCGGTGAATACAGCGAAAGCTAGACGTAGTTTCATTGTGCCCTCCCAAGTTGAGCACAAGAGAGCACGTTTGGACTTGACAGGATAGCCGCGTGTCCAGTGCAAGTTACTGTACGGAACCTTTGCCATACGTCGACTATCAGCCAGTTGTGCGGCCAGTCAGGATAGTCGGAACGCGGCGCGCCTTCGGGTGTTATAGGAGATGGCACCGAAAACCCCGACCATTGCGCGCATCTGGCGCGGCAGGACCTCGCCCGGCAGGGCCGACGCCTATGAGCGCTACAATTACGAGGCTGGTATCAAGCCGCTGATCGAGAAAGCGCTTGGCGTGCAGACTTTTCGCGAGGACACGCCGACGCATTCGGAATTCATCACCATCTCCTATTGGGAGAGCGTCGAGGCGATGGCCGCCTTTACCGGCGGCGATCCGCAAAGCATCCACCATCTCGACCGCGACAAGGAGTTCCTGATCGAATTGCCGAAGGGTGTCCAGGTGCTGCGAATCCGTTCCAGCCACGGACTGGTTGGCGGCAGCTGATGTTTGCGGGCTTTGACGCCAGGACCGTTCAAATGGAGGAGACATCGATCTTCGTCAGGGCCGGTGGCTCAGGGCCGCCGTTGCTGCTCCTGCATGGCTTTCCCGAAACGCATGTGATGTGGCGGGACATCGCCGTGGCCCTGGCGCCGCATTTCAGCGTGGTCGCCGCCGATCTGAGAGGCTACGGACAAAGCGGCTGTCCGGCTTCCGGAGCCAATCATGCCGCCTATTCCAAACGAGCGATGGCGCGCGACATGGTGCAGGTTATGGACGTTCTCGGTTTCGACCGTTTCATGGTTGCCGGCCACGACCGTGGCGGTCGCGTCGCCTACCGGCTGGCGCTCGACCATCCCGAAACCGTGTCGAAAGTCGCCGTTCTCGACATCGTCCCCACGGCCTCCGCCTGGGATCGGGCCGATGCCAGGTTGGCGCTGGCCTTCTGGCCGTGGAGCCTGCTCGCCCAGCCGGAACCGCTGCCTGAGCGCCTGTTGTCCGCAGCACCCGACGCAGTTGTCGACAATGCGATCGCCGGCTGGGGCTCGGCTCCAGATGCTTTTCCCGCTGAGGTCAGGGCCGCCTATATCGAGGCGCTGCGTGATCCCGCCCATGCCCACGCCATCTGCGAGGAATATCGCGCCGCCGCAGGCATCGACCGCGAGCACGACGCGCAGGACCAGGCTGATGGCTGTCGCATCAGATGCCCGCTGCTTGCGCTCTGGAGCGGCGAGGGCGGGTTGGAGAACTGGTATGCGGAGGAGGGCGGCCCGTTGGCGATCTGGCGGCAATGGGCTGATAACGTCGGAGGCGGCTCGGTCAAGGGTGGGCATTTCTTCCCGGAAGAGCACCCCGAAGACACGGCTGCAAGGCTGTCGAGATTCTTCGCAAGCTGACTACGGGCCGATTGCTAAATCCGGCCCTGTGTAGTCCTGTGTCGACTATCTCAGATGCCCGAGGGATTGCAGGATCAAAGTGCTCGAAAGACCAAGCAGGGCGATACCGTACAACCGGTCGATCCACACGGCGTTTGGCCCAGCCAGAAGCCTTGCAGCCCGCGCGCCAAGGGCTGCGTAAAACGTCAGCACAAACACATCGGCAAGCGCGGCGATAATGGCCAGGATGCCATACTGGATCGCGATCGGCTCATCCACGCGGACAAAATGCGGCAGGATCGCGGGGAAAAGCAGCCAGGCCGCCGGATTTGTGACCGCCACCAGGAAGCAGCGCCCAATGAGTGCCTTGGCTGAATGGCGTGTTTCGGGAACGTTAGGGTTGAACGAAGGTCGGGACGCGGTGCGCAGGGTACCGATGGCGACGAAAAGCAGATAGCCCGCGCCGAACATCCTGAGAGCCGAGAGATAGAATTCCGAAGCCAGCAGAAGAGCGCCGAAGCCCAGCGCGACGATGCTGATAAGAACGAAATCAGACAGTACGACGCCGGCCATGCCGAGAAACGCGCGTCGAAAACCGTAGCGGGAGCCGTTGGTGATGGCGAGCACGACGTCCGGTCCCGGAACCGCCATTCCGAGCACCGACACGAAGGCAAATGTCACCAGCGGCAGGTTTCCCATGACGCCGCGTAATGTACCCGGCGCTCACCGTCCGTAACGCCCTTCACACAGCGGCTTGGCTATCGCCGATTGTTGTTGGCCACCTTGGCTCAGTGCCCGCCGCGCATCTTCACCACCACAGTCCTCACCGCCAGGACCAGCACGGTGATGATGATCAGGATCACCGAAAGGGCTGCGATCGCCGGGTCGATGTTGTCGCGCAGGCCCATCCACATCAGCCGCGGCAGCGTGATGGCGTTGACCGAGGTGATGAACAGGGTGACGCCTATCTCTTCCCAGGACAGCACGAAGGACAGCAGCGCGGCGGTGACGATGCCGAACTTGATGTTGGGCATGATGATGCGCGTGGCGCGTTCCCACACGCCGGCGCCAAGGCCGCGCGCGGCAAGGTCGATGCGGCGGTCGAGCTGGCTGAGCGAGACCAGGATCAGCACCGTGGCGAAAGGCACCGTCATCACCGAATGCGCCATGGCGACGCCGAGCCAGGTGTCGTAGCCGAAGAACGAACTCATGCCCGAGATCGACGTCAGCAGGAAGTAGAGCGTGATCGCCGAGACCACCGGCGGCACCACCATCGGCAACAGCACGAAGCCGACAAGGGTGGCCGTGAAGCGCGGCTGGAACATCCAGGCGCCAAGGCTGAAGCACAGCGCCAGCACGGTGGAGATGACGCTGCTGACGATGCCGATGCGGATCGACAGCAGGATGGCGTCGAGCCAGCGCGGATCCTCGATCAGCGCGCGGTAGTGGCGCAGCGACAGTTCGCCCGTCGGCATAGCCAGCATGCGGCTTGGCGTCAGCGACACTGGGATGACCGCCAGCAGCGGCAGCAGCAGGAACAGTGCCACCAGCACGGCGAGGATCAGCGAGACGGGACCGGGGCGATAGGTCGGCATCAGATCAGTTGCTTCGGTCTGACATAGCGGAACAGCAGCGCCATGAGCGCGCCGACGAACAGCACCAGCACGACGCTGATCGCCGCACCCAGTCCCCAGTCGGGACTCTGGAAGATGCGCAGATAGATCAGCTCGGCGATCATCACGCTGCGGCCGCCGCCGAGGATCGCCGGCGTGACGAAGAAGCCGAGCGAGAAGACGAACACGATCATCGCCGAACCGATGATGCCGGAGCGCGTCATCGGCACGAACACGGTCCAGAAGGTGCGCATGCGGCTGGAGCCGAGCCCGCGCGCCGCGAGCAGCACGCGCTCGTCGAGGCTGCGCATGGCGGAGGCCAGCGGGAACACCGCGAAGGGAATGAGGAAATGCGTCATGCCGACGATGACGCCGAACTCGTTGCGCACCAGCGCCAGCGGCTCGGAGATGAAGCCGATCGATTGTAGCCAGGTGTTGATCAGGCCGCGGTTGGACAAAAGCGCCACCCAGCCGAAGGCGCGGGTCAGCACCGAGATCCAGAAGGGGACGAGAATGCAGAATTCAGCGATTATGCGCTGTGCCGGGCTGCCGCGCACCCACACCATGGTGATGGCGTATGCCGCCGCCACGGAAACCACGGTGACGATCAGCGCGATGCGCAGCGTGCGGATGAACACAGACTGCACCAGGGCATCGGTGGCGAGCGCGCCATACTGGCCGAGCCCCGGTGTCGGCAAGGTGACGCTCCACTTGACGACGCCGAGGAACGGCCAGGCGTAGGCCAGCACAAGGAACAGGAGCAGCGGCGCCATCAGCACCGCCGCGCCCATCCTGTCGGAGAGGGTGCCTCTCATCGAAGCTCGTGCCCGGCCTGGTCAGGCCGAGATGATCTTGGTGTATTCGTCGAGTGCTGCCCCGTAATTCTTGGCGTACCAGTCCATGTCGAGCGCGATCTGCTTCTTCATGTTTTCGGGATCGACCGGGTTGATGCGCTTCTTGTCGGCGGGGATCAGCGCATCGGCGGCCGGATTGGCCGGACCCTGTCCGAGCTTGTCGAACATCACCAGTTGCTTTTGCGGATCCTGGGCGCTGGCGATGAACTTCATCGCTGCGTCCTTGCCGCCGGGGTTGCCCTTGAGCACGGCCAGCGCGCCGGGCGAAATCAGGCCCTGATCCCAGATGAACTTGATCTTGCCGCCCGAGTCCTGCTCGATCAGCGAGGCGCGGGTCGACCACACGATCGCCATCGAGGCTTCGCCGTTGAGCAGCACGCTCTGGCTCTCGGCGCCGCCGCCCCAGTAAGCCACGACGTTTTCCTTGAAAGCGGCGATCTTGTCATGCGCTCGCTTCAGGTCGAGCGGGTAGAGCGAGGCCGGCGCGATGCCGTCTGCAAGCAGCGCTGCTTCCCAGCTCGACACGCCCCATTTGTAGAGCGAGCGCTTGCCCGGAAACTTCTTCACGTCGAAGAAGTCGGCCATGCCGGTCGGCGCGTCCTTGCCGTATTTCTCCGAGTCATAGGCGATGACGTAGGAGAAGAAATAGGTCGAGGCCGCGTATTCCCAGCCGAAGCCTTCTCGCATCTTCTTCTTGTCGACGACGGCGTAGTCGATCGGCTCGAGCGCACCCTGGGCACCGAGAGTGATGGCCGAGAACGGGTCGACATCGACGAGATCCCAGGTCGGCGCGCCGCTCTTGAACTGTGCGGCAATCGCGCCTTCGGTCGGGCCCGAACCGTCCATCTTGACGGCGATGCCGGTGTCCTTGGTGAAGGCCTGGCCATAGGCGGCGTCATAAGCGGTGAGGGCATCGCCACCCCAGTTGACCAGCACCAGTTCCTTGGCCTGCGCAAACGCGCCGGTCGAGCGCAGCAGCATCGGCGTGCCGGCCAGCACGAAGGCTGCAAGCTGGGTGAATTGCCGGCGCGAAATCTCGCCGCGCACAGCCCGGGCGGATAGCGCGTCCATGGCTTGTTTTTTGCTTTGGTCTGTCATTTTAGTTCCCCTTTTTCGTTGTTGGTTCCGGTGGTTATGGCGCGCTCCAGATTCTTTGCTGGAAGACTTCGCCGTTCTCGTCGTCATCCTCCGTCCGGAAGGAGGAAACCCTTTTCCGCCGGCCAGGTCAGCCAGACGGAATTGCCTTTGCTCAGCGCCGCCGCCGCGACCTCGTTCGGCACCGAGACGGTCACCTTGGCGCCCTGGCGCGTCGTCAGATCGAGCTTGGTCGCCGCACCCAGATAAGTCGAGCCGATGGCGGTGGCGGCGATGCCATTCTCGCCGGTGGCGGCTTCGCGCGCGATCGACATATGTTCGGGCCGGATCGCCAATATGGCGTTGCCGTTCACCGCCTCGGCATTGCCGCGCAGCGTGATCGCGCGGTCTTCGCAGAGCGCGGTCGCGCCATTGTCGGCGCGCTTCACGCCCTTGAGCGGCAGCATGTTGATCTCGCCCAGGAACTCAGCGACGAAACGATTGGCCGGCCGGTCATACACCTCGTCCGGTGCACCGACCTGCAGCAATTTGCCATGGTTGAAGATGGCGACGCGCGACGACAGCGCCAGCGCCTCGCTCTGGTCGTGGGTAACGAAGACGAAGGTGGTGCCGGTCTCCTGATGCAGCCGCTTCATCTCGGCCTGCATCTGGCCGCGCAGGCTCTTGTCGAGCGCTGAGAACGGCTCGTCGAGGAGCAGCACGCCGGGTTCGAACACCAAAGCGCGGGCCAACGCCACGCGCTGCTGCTGGCCGCCGGAAAGCTGCGCCGGCAGTTTCGTCTCATGGCCCTTGAGGCCGACGCGCTCGATCATCTCGGCAACGCGGCGCTTGATCTCGGCAGCCGATTTCTTGCGTACCTTGAGCGGGAAAGCGATGTTGGCTTCGACCGACATATGCGGAAACAGCGCATAACCTTGGAACACCATGCCGGCGGCACGCTGCTCGGCCGGCCGTTCGGTGATATCGACGCCGTCGCTGAAAAGCCTGCCGACGGTGGGCTGCACGAAGCCGGCCAGAATCATCAGGAAGGTGGTCTTGCCGGAACCCGAGGGGCCGAGCAGCGTCAAAAACTCGCCGCGGCCGATATTGAGCGTCAGATCGTCCAGCGCCTGGAACGAGCCGAAGCTCTTGCCGATCCCGATTGCCTTGATCTCTGCGGCCCGGCCGGGTTGCTGCATCCTGCCTCTTCCTTGATCGTGGCTTGAGCGTAGGGCAGTGCGCCGGCTCACCGCAACCGAATAGTTTTCGCCTGATCGGCAAATTTGATTCACGGATGGGAGGCTAGTACGGGCTGATCCGGTTCTCCGACAGCTTCGACCTCAACCACCCATTGAATGCTTCCAGCACCGGGTGGCTGGCCTTGGCATGTTCCGACACCAGGAAATACGAGCGCGGCGAGGGGATCGCGATGTCGAAGGGGCGCACCAGACGGCCTTCGCTCAGCGCCCGGCGGCTGGTCAGCTCGTCGCCCATGGCGATGCCCTGGCCGGCGATCGCCGCGGAAAAAACGAGGTTCATGTCCGAGAAGAAGATGCCGCCTTCGGTGTCGGGGTTTTCCACCTTGGACAGCGCCAGCCAGCGCGCCCAGTCCTCGGTGTCGCCGAGATGCAGGAGATTGGCGCGCAGCACGTCGGCCGGTTTTGAAAAGCCGCCGACCTTGTTGAGCAGTGTCGGGCTGCAAAGTGGCGTGAACGAGATTTCGCACAGCAACTCCACCGAGCGGTTCGGCCAGTTGCCGACGCCAAAGGCAATGAAGGCATCGGCGTCCGGATTGCTGACATCGTCCAGCCGCCGCGGCGTCAGGATCGACAGCGCCACGTCCGGATACATCTGCCGGAACTCGCCGATGTGCGTGCACAGGAACAGAGAGGCGAAGCCCGGCGTGCAGGAAACGGCGAACGAACCGCCGACGCCCGTGCCGGCCTGGCGCGTCACCGCATCGCCGAGCACCGTCAGCGCCTTTCTCACATCGGCGGCATAGCGCTGGCCGCGCGGTGTCAGCGCCACGCCCTTGCCGATGCGCTCCAGCAGGTCGAAGCCGAGGTCGCGTTCGAGCAGCCGCAACTGATGGCTGACGGCGCTGCGGGTCAAGTGCAGTTCATCGGCTGCGCGCCAGACACTGCCGTGACGGGCAAAACTGTCGAGGGCGCGCAGCGCCTGTGTGGAAGGTATTCGCAAGAGGCCTCAGGTGAACCGAATTTGCATGAACCGGAAAAACATATCACTTTTTGCAATGCCGCTTCACTGCTTTCTTGGGCGGCATGGAGAAACCGGTGACGACCTCGGCGCAAGCCACCGCGCTTGCCTGTCTCGATAGCATCCAGCCGTCGCTGTCGGCGTGGACGCGCACCATTTTCGATTTCGGCGAAACAGCCTGGCGCGAATACCAGTCGGCGGCCTGGTATGTCGCGCGGCTGAAGCATGAGGGCTTTTCGGTCGAGGAAGGGTCGGCCGGCATGCCGACCGCCTTTTGCGCCCACTGGACGAATGGCCCGGGGCCGACCATCGGCATGTACGGCGAATACGACGCCGTGCCTGGCAACTGCCAGGACGCGGCAACGGTGAAGCGATCGCGGCCGCGCCTCGGCAGCGAGGCCGGCGGCCACACCGATCCGCATTCCGGGCTTGGCATTGCCGGCCTCGGCGGACTTCTCGCCACCAAGGCGGCAATGCAACGCCACGGCATCGAGGGGACGTTGCGCTTCACCGGCGAGCCGGCCGAGAAGGTCAGGGGCTCGAAGCCGATCCATGCGGCCAAGGGCTACTATGACGGCCTTGCCGGCATGATCTCCTTCCACCCCTTCTATATGCTGCCGCTCTGCAACACGGCGCGCTGGGACACGCATTGCGGCGCCGCCTATGCGATGATCTACCGTTTTGTCTGCGACGAACCCGAAAACTGGGTTCGCGCAAGCGATGGCGCGCCGATCCCGCAGGCGCATTCGGCGGTGCGGGCGCCCGGCGCCAACGACGCACTGATGACGATGTACATGGCCTCCAAGGCGCTGCGCGATTCCATGCTACCCCACCAGGGCGGCTGGTCGATCAGCGAGGCGATCCTCACCGCCGGGCAGGCGACCGCCGACAATCTGCCGGCGGGGCTGGCCGAGATCCAGTACATGATCCGCGTGCCGACCATTGCCATGGCAGAGCAGGTCACCGCGGTGCTCGACCGTAATGCGGCCGCGGCCGCGGCGATCAGCGGTTGTCGCTATGAGCGCCATTGGGTGTCGAAGTCGAGGCCGGGCCTCGCCAATCACGCCATGGCGGGGATTGCCTATGAGGCGCTGTCCACCGTTGGCGCTCCAAGCTGGGACGAGGCGGCGAAAGCGATCGGTCGCGAGGTCCAGGTCAATGCCGGCGGCACCGCGACCGACAACCCTTTCATCGACGAGATGGAGCGGCTGGTTGCGCCGCAAGAGGCCGAGGCAATCCTGCGCCGCGATTTGCCTCCGTCGCAGATCAACTCGACCTCCGACGACTACACCGACATGTCGTGGCACACGCCGACCGCACGCTTCTATGTCGCCCGCCCGGCGCTGCGCTCGGCGAATGGCCATGCCTATCCATCCTGGGCGATGAACGCGCTGGGCGGTATCTCGGCCACCATCGACCCGATGGTCATTTGCGCCGCCAAGACGGTTGCGCTTGCAGCCCTCCGCCTGCTCGAGGACAAGTCCGCGCGTGATGCAGCCATGGACGAATTCGTCACCCGCACCGGCGGCGGCATTGGTGGCTCCAACTGGATCGCGCCGCTTTGCGACTATGACCCGCCGATCAATTTCCGCTGGCCGGAATATGTCACCACCGCGCGCGGACGCGATTGGTGGATTCCGAGCAGCCAATCCAATCAAGCTGCATAGTCAAATCGAGGAGAACCTTATGACCGTCCATGATCGCATCATCGCCGAACCGTTCTCGCTGCAGCGCCGCAATCCCGCCGGCGGCACCAAGCCGCTGACATCATGGGGCTTTGCCAACGAGACCGACGTGCTGACAGACGTGTTGCTCGGCTCGCCAAACTTCCTGCGCCACCTCTCGACCAGCTCGCTCTCGCGCAAGCATTTGCGCGAAGCGCCCTGCAACGTTCAGATCGCCCAGGCGCAGCACAAGGACCTCGTCGCCGCCTATGAGCATTTCGGCGTCAACATCCACTGGCACGAGCCGACGCCGGAACTGCCGATGCAGGTCTATTCCAGAGACTCCAGCGTCATGACGCCCTACGGCGCCTTCATCACCGCCATGGCCAATTGGTGGCGGCGCGGCGAGAACTATGCCGCCATCCGCACCTATGAAAAGCTCGGCATCCCGATCTACGACATGGTCACGGCTGGCACCTTCGAAGGCGGCGACTTCAACGTCATCGAGGAGGGCGTGGTGCTGATCGGCTGCGGCGGCGCCCGCACGCAGGAAGAGGGCGCCCGCCAGGTGCAGGACTGGTTCGAAAAGGAAGGCTGGGAAACGCGCCTCGCCTTCATCGACGAATATTACGTCCATATCGACCTGATGGTGGTGCCGATCGCCGACAAACTCACCGCGGTGTGTCTCGCCTGCACCGAGCCCGGCATCGTCGACTGGCTGAAGGGCAAGGGCCACGAGATCATCGACGTGCCGTTCCAGGACACGATGGCGCTCGGCTGCAACTTCATGTCGCTTGGCAAGGACAGGGTGATCGCGCCGACGTCGAGCCAGTCGCTGATCGGCCAACTCAAAGCGCGCGGCTTCGAGGTTGCTGCCGTCGACATGAGCGAGATTTCCAAGACCGGCGGCGGCATTCACTGCATGGCGCAGGCGCTCAAGCGCGAGCCGGCGTAAGGGCACGAATTGCCGCCGGGACCTGTGACGGACTGCTGCCAGATTTGACAAAACGGGCCCAGCAGACGAAATTGATGCTATTAAGGAGGGATTCTGTGAAAAAAACCTACGAAAAGCCGAGTCTGGCCAAAGCCGGCAAACTGGGTTCGCTGGTCGCTTCAAACCCATCGAAGCCCGCCCCCTGAGCGCAACCAGCCGCTGAAGGCCGAAATTCGGTCGTCCTGGTTATCGGCGACCGGATCGCGCTGTATGATTGAAGGGAGCCGCCGGCTATGAACGGCGGGCTTTTTGCTTTGCGCCAGAGCGCTGCCGCGTCTGCCGGCTAGTCCAATCTGCCCGAACCTGAATTGAACTTGCGCCGGGCGTTTTCCAGATGCGCCCGCATCGCTTGGCCGGCCGCTTCCGGGTCGCGGCGCTCGATCGCCTCGAACACCGCTCGGTGGCCGGCAAAACTCGTGCGGTTTTCGATCTCCGTATTGGCCACGTGGATGCGCTGGTTGATCAGCCATTCGACCTAGCCGATGATTTGAAAACCAAGCCAGCTTCCCCAAAAGATCATGCCCAAACAAAGCCATAGCGCGAAGACCACATGCGCGCCGTTCCCGCCCGCTCGGCGATCAGGGAGTGGCTGGCGTGAGATGGCCGCGCTGACGACGGAACGAGATCGCCTCGTCTGGCCGGCCGGACTCGCGACGGCGTGGTCCGGCCGGAATTCCATCTGCTATGCGGGTATCAATACGGCGATGCGATGCACGCCGACCTCCTTGCTTGTATTCGTCGCTTCATCGGTCTTGCCCTTGGAGCAGGTGTACATATCACCCGTCTTGAGCTTGAATTCCTTGTCCGCTTTCTTGATCGTGAATGCACCTGAGGTAATGGTGCACACCATGTCGTTGTCCATCACGGTTTGAGGAGCATGTGCTCCGGGCTGAAACACAACGTCGATAATTGCGATGCTCTTGTAGGCGGGAATGTCTGCATTGCCGGTGCCGACCTCCACCACCCTGACACCGGGCGCAATCTCCTTGCCCTCTTTCGGGCCGTATTTCTTGATTTTTGCCGATGCCGCCAAGGTGAACAAAGGCGCTACCGCGGCGGTCGTCAGACCGAGGGCAATTGCAGACCTGCGATTCATGGTTTTCATTGCATCCTCCCGATGCTCGTCATGCATGGATATGCACGGCCGGCGATATATTAGCACAAACGAATTTACTTGTATGCAAAGTGACTGTGGCGCAGGCCAGCAAGAAATGCTCCGCCGGATAATGTCGCTTCACTGTACCTTTTGCCGGAATTTCGAATGACAGGTCGAGCAATCCTGCAGGATGAGATGCAGGATATGCTCCGCCGGCAGTTTGGTCGGATCGGCTTCCTCTGGAATCGAGCGCTTGCCGAGCAGGCTGCCGCCGCCCATCGCCAGGCCGGTGCCCATGCGCATGTCATCGGTGATGACGGCCGGCGCGCTTTCGGCCTTGGCGGCCAGAGCGTCGGCCAGCGTTCCGATATGATTTGCCAGGGCCTCGAATTCCGCCCGTGACTGATCGATCTCCAGCCTGGCCTGCGAAGGCGGTCCAAGCGAGCCGCTCGGAAATTCGGCAATCAGGGCAGGGCCGATGCGCGCGCGCAGCGTGTCCGCTGCCGCCTTGAAGGCTGCCGCGTCATAGGCTTGCCTGCGGTCGAACATGCCGGCAATGGTTTTCGCAGCCGCCGCCATCTCCTTCATCGACGCCTGGCGGGCCGCGACGATCGGTCCGCTGCCGACGGAGGCGCCCATCGTAAGGGCACAGACCAGCCACAGCAGCGCCGCTTTCACAGTCCATCTCACGGCGCCATGTCCTTGCCCCATTCATCCGTGCTCAGCCAGCCGCAGCAGGGGTTCGACCTGCAGTCGGATTCTTCGGTCGTGATGCCGGTTCTCATCGGTAAATTTCCGTCGCCGGAGGTCTCCGTCTCTGAGCAGATAGACCTTCCAGCCACCGGAAGGTCAACTGATTGAGAAGGCCGATCAGCGGGCAATCAGCACAGGCTTGCAGCAAGCTGACGCAGCGTTTCCTTGACTTGGATCGCAAAAACGGGCAGCAAGGCGGGGGTGAGGGAGAGCATTCTACCGTGGCGCAGACCATGGAGTGCTCTTTTTTTCGTATCAGGCGCCGCATAATCGGTGGCTGATGGAGGGATTGGTTAACCAACTTTGTCCATCTTTTGATTCAATCGGCAACAGACGCGAAAGGTGCAGGGGGCACCAGCGAACTGTGGATGTCACGGATGCGAGGGTCGCAAGCCTGCATGCCGATTGAGAGTGGTTGTATGGCGTTTTTGCGTTTGAAAGACCGGGGCGATACTCCTGAACGGGGTTTGACTTCGAAGAGATCCGGCCAGCGCTGGGTGGTGGTGCCGGTTGTCGGCGCGGCCTTGGCGCTGTGGTCGGTGGCAACTATGGCCGGCCTCTATTCGCTCGGTACCTCGCTCACCGCAGCCTCCAACAGCCTTCCGCACAGTCTGCTTCTGCCGAACGCAGCACTTGCCGATTCGCGCCGCAGCCTCGCCAATTCGTGGGCGCCTCGGCTTTCGGCGCAAAAATCACAGGCCTCGCTGCTCAGCCAATGCGACGCCGGCTGCGCGCATGCCGCCGCGAACTTCGCGCATGACGGCAAGATGGCGCGGCTGAAGCCGGCCGCGCACGCTGTGGCCCCGAGCAGTGTCGCCTCAAACATTGCGCCAAACACCAGCGTCGCTCTCGCCACTTCGCGCGGCATGCGCTTCGACGGCGTGGTGGCCAAGGCAGAGCTGTCGCCGCAAAAGCTGGCTGCCGCCTTCGCCAAGGCCTCGAATGCGCCCTTCATGCTTGCCAGCCTTCCGGTCGCTGCCCGTTTCGCCGAAGTCCGGCTGCCCGATCAGCATGGCCCGGCCTCGGAACGCTTTGGGCCGGAAGTGGCTGAGATCGAACGCTCATCGCGCCTGGCGCTGGCGCTGGCCAACAGCTTGCCGGAAGACGCTGACATGCTGGCCCCGCCGCCGGCCGTTGAAGCAATCGCCGGAGGGCAGGATCCTGAGCAGGCCGAGGTTCAGGTCGCTTCGCTGCCGCCGCAGGACGATCTGCCCGACAACATTGCGTTGCCCGGTTGGCGTCCACGCGCCGAAACCGCTCAGCCTGCCGAGGCTCGGCAAGCCAGCAAGCCCAGGGCAGCCAAGCCACAGACCGACAGGACGCCCGAGAGCCCCGCACCCCAGTCGCCGGGCAATTCGTCGCCGCGCTCGCCACGCAGTACTTCGGAGGTCGCCGCACTGCCTGGCGTGCCAGACAGCCAGAGCATCCAATCAAGCCGGATCAAGCCTGGCAAACGGTCGAAGACACAGGCCGGCGAGATGCTGGCCTATGCCAAGCCGGACGTCCCGGCGGGCGGTGTCGGTCGCGCCTTCAAGGATCTGTTCGCCACGCCCGGAATGGGCGGCGGCGTCGCCGTGTACGATATCTCGGCCAAGACCGTCTATATGCCGGACGGCTCGCGGCTGGAGGCCCATTCGGGGCTGGGTTCGATGGTCGACCAGCCGCGCTTCGTGCACAAGAAGAATGTCGGCCCGACGCCGCCCAACACCTATGATCTGCGACTGCGCGAATCCCGCTTCCATGGCGTCGAGGCGCTCCGTCTCACTCCGGTCAGCGGCGGCAATAAATACGGCCGCGACGGCCTGCTCGCCCACACCTACATGCTGCGCGGCGGCCGTGCGGAATCCAATGGCTGCGTCGTCTTCAAGGACTACGCCCGCTTCCTTGCCGCCTACAAGAAGGGCAAGATTAAGCGCCTCGTCGTCGTGCCGCGCCTGACCAAGCCGCTGACGCGGGTCGCTCAGGAAGGCCGGGGAGCGTAAGGCAGTAGGCAGTAGGCAGTAGGCAGTAGGCAGTAGGCAGTAGGGCCCAGGAGCGTCCATCGCCTGTTGATTGTTTTTCTGCCCCTATTGCCTATTCCCCACTGCCTATTCCCTTTTCACCCCCAGGCAGACTATGAGTGACCCCTGCGGGTCGGCTTCACCACGAGGACATCCATGACAATACGCGCTGTCGTTTGGGGCGAGAACATCCATGAGCGGACCAACGAGGTGGTCGCAGCCCTCTATCCCGAGGGCATGCACACGACCATCGCCAAGGCGCTGAATGCCGACAAGGCGATCTCCGCCTCGACCGCCACGCTCGATCAGCCGGAGCACGGCCTGCCGGCCGACCGTCTGGCCGAGACCGACGTGCTGGTCTGGTGGGGCCACAAGGATCATGGCGCGGTGGCCGACGAGATCGTCGAGCGCGTCGCCCGCCGCGTTTGGGAGGGGATGGGGCTGATCGTTCTCCATTCCGGCCATTTCTCGAAAATCTTCAAGCGGCTGATGGGCACGCCCTGCACGCTGAAATGGCGCGAGGCGGGCGAGCGCGAGCGACTCTGGGTGACCAGTCCCAGCCATCCGATCGCCGAAGGCGTCGGCGAATATTTCGAGCTCGAGAATGAAGAAATGTATGGCGAGCAGTTCGCCGTGCCCGAACCGCTGGAGACCGTCTTCATCTCCTGGTTCCAGGGCGGCGAGGTGTTCCGTTCTGGGCTGACCTATCGCCGCGGCGCCGGCAATGTCTTCTACTTCCGCCCGGGCCACGAGACCTATCCGACCTATCACGACGCCAATGTGCACAAGGTGCTGCGCAATGCGGTGAAGTGGGCGCACAATCCGCAGGGCACCAAGTCGGCGATCCTTGAGGCGCCGAACGTGCCGGTCGAGAAGGCGCTGGAGCCGATCGTCGAGCGCGGCGGCAAGCTGCACGCTTCGGGCGAGGCCGGCTTCCGCTAAAGCAAAATCCAGGAAAAAAGGCGTAGCGGTTTTCCGCATGGGTTTCCTAGACCGTATCTGCGCCATATGATTGAATCGAACCAATTCGCTCGGAGTGCAGAGAATGCGGCTTTTGATACTGGGTACCGGCTGGATGGCGCAGGAGCATGCCCGCCGCTTCGGCGGTATCGACGGCGTCGAGATCGTCGGTGCTGTCGACGTCGATGAAAAGCGCGTTGGCGAATTTGCCGACGGGTTCAAGATACCGAAGCGATTCACATCGCTGGAAGACGCGCTGGCGTGGGGCGAGTTCGATGCGGTCGCCAACGTCACGCCCGACCGCATTCACCACCCGACCACCATGGCGCTGATCGCGGCCGGCAAGCCGGTGCTGTGCGAAAAGCCGCTGGCCGAAGACTTCGGCAAGGCAAGCGAGATGGCCAAAGCGGCTGAGGCCGCCGGCATCGTCAACATGGTCAATCTCACCTATCGCAATGTCGCTGCCTTGCAGAAGGCGCGGCAGATGGTGCTGGCCGGCGAGATCGGCACCGTCCGCCACGTCGAGTCCTCCTATCTACAGAGCTGGCTGGTCTCGAAATTCTGGGGCGACTGGCGCACCGACCCGAAATGGCTGTGGCGGCTGTCGCGCGACCACGGCTCCAACGGCGTGCTCGGCGATGTCGGCATCCACATCCTCGATTTCGCCAGCTATGGCGCCGCACTCGACGTCGACCACGTGTTTTGCCGGCTGCGCACCTTCGACAAGGCGCCAGGCAACCGTATCGGCGAATACGACCTCGACGCCAATGACAGCTTCGCCATGACGCTGGATTTCTCCAACGGCGCCTTTGGCGTCGTTCACGCCAGCCGCTGGGCGACCGGCCACATCAACGAATTGCGCCTGCGCATCTATGGCGACAAGGGCGGCATCGAAGTCGTGCACAATCTCGAGGGTTCGGAACTGAAGGCGTGTGTCGGCGAGGATATCGAGAACGCCAAATGGCAGGTGCTCGACGCCGGCACGGTGCCGACCAATTACCAGCGCTTCGTCGATGCGGTTCGCAGCGGCGTGCAGGCCGAGCCTTCATTCCACCATGCCGCCGAACTGCAGAAGGTGCTGGATCTGGCCATGGTTTCGGAACAGAAGCGGACGGAACTGAGGGCCAGCGCCGATACGCAGTGATGTGAAGGGGAGGAAGAAACAATGGTCACGCGCCGCGCGCAATGTCTCTGCGGCCAGCTTTCAGCCGTCTGTTCGGGCGAGCCGGTGCGCATCTCGGTCTGTCATTGCCTCGACTGCAAGCGCCGCACCGGCAGCGCCTTCAGCTACAATGTCCGGTTTGCGCAAGCTGATGTATCGATCGAGGGGCGGGCGAAGCAGTTCACGCGCACCGGCGACGAGGGCGGCCGCGTCATCTACAATTTCTGCCCGGAGTGCGGCGCCGCCGTCCACTATCGCATCGACACGCAGCCCGGTGTGATCGCCATTCCCGTCGGCGCCTTCGCCGACCCGTCGTTCCCGCCGCCCTTCCAGTCTTTTTACCACGAAAGCCGTCGCTGTGAGTGGGTCGAGATCAACGCCGAGCCGCTGGCGACGTTCGACTGAAGGCGCTTTTTGGATACCCGGAACCGTCCGCACGCTCCGCGCCTTCAAGAGGGCATCGCCCCTGATTGCCATTGCCGGGCCGTTAGCCATCGCGCTCGGCTGCCCCATGAATAGGCATAAGTCAAGACGAATCCGGCTTGCGGCCCGATTGCTGACATGCTTACCTGACGGCATGTGTTCAATGGGGGTATATGGATGGCTAAGGAATCTTCGAATTCCGCTTCTTCAGAAAAGAAGGCGGACGTAAATCTGATAGGTAACACAGAAGGAAACGGGCTGAACTTCATGGGAGTTCAGGCCCGCGAAAACGGAACCGCCGGCGACGCCGTCGGTGTCGACAAGATCCGTGACCTGCTGTTCGGCAACCAGATGCAGGACTATGACCGCCGTTTTTCCAAGCTTGAAGAACGGGTGTTGCAGCGCTTCAAGGATGTCGAGTCCGAGGCCAAGCGCAATCTCGAAATGTACGAGTCGAATGCAAAGAAGCAGATCGATTCGCTTGCAGGGCAATTGCGGAGCGAAAAAGATTCACGAGCCGATGCCGACAAGGAGATCGACCGGAATCTTCGCGAGCAAAACCAGGCTCTTGAAAAGCAGGTGCGCACGTTGTCGGATCAGTTGAGCGCGCTCGAGCGCGACGTTTCGGACCGGATAAATCGAAACGATCATTTGCTGCGTGAGGAAATCAAGCAGAAGAATGAAGGCGTTCAGATGCTGATCGAGAAGATGTTTGCCGACCTCAGCAACGTCAAGACCGACCGAAATCTTTTGGCTGGCCTGTTTGTCGAGGTTGCAAAATGTCTCAATCAGGATCCCGTCGGGAGCAAGAGCAACTCGGACCGCAGCTGGAAAGTGAGTTGATGGGACCTTGACGTCCACCGTCGACCCATTCAACCTTCCGCAAAGAACAGCCTCGAACGATACAGAGATTGATCGCGAGGCTCTGGCTCGTCTTTTGATCGAAATTGCCCGGAACGTTGATCCGGACTACCGTGCGCAGTTCGAGGCGGTTCCCACCGCCGATCCGCGCATGGAAACGCTGCGGCAGTTGCTGGTCAGCCGCGAAATCTCGGAGCTTTCACGCGTTACGCATCTGCTCGACGAACCCGAGCAGCTTGCGGCGGCCGTGGGCGACGTTCTTCCCAGTGCTGCCGGACGAGCGCCTTACGCGCAACTCGGCGAGGCGCTTGCGCCAGCTGTCGAACGGGCTGTGCAACGGTCGATCCAGAAGAGCCCGCGCACGCTGACGGACATATTGTACCCGGTGTTTCTGCCGGCAATTCGCAAGTCGATCGGGGAAAAGATCGACCAGACCTTTCAGTCGCTGAATGAAACTCTAAGGCACATATTCACCTGGCACGGGCTCAAGTGGAGACTTGAAGCCTGGAGAACAGGGGCAAGCTTCTCGGCAGTTGTTCTGAAGCATTCCCTTGTCTACCGTGTGGAACATGCCTTTCTCATTCATCGGAATTCCGGCCTTTTGATAGCGCATGTAACTGCCGACAATGCGACGAGCGAAGATCCTCAGCTCATTTCTTCGATGCTCAGTGCGATTCAGGATTTTGTAAAAGACTCATTTAACGAGAAAGAGCAGAGCGGCCTGGACACAATCCGTTTCGGCGAGCTTCGTCTCTGGTCGGAAGTTGGACCGTTTGCGACACTGGTTTCGGTGATCCGGGGAAATCCGCCGGAGGAATTGCATGAAATCGTTCGCGATGTGTTGCTTCGCATCCATGAGCAATCCTCAGAGGCTTTAGAGCAGTTCGACGGCGACGGTTCGCAGCTGGCCTCCGTAGAGGCGCAGTTGCAGACCTGCGTCGAGCTCAAGCAAGAGGAATCAAACGACGGATTTCCGTGGCTGGTGGCGGCCGTTGCCCTGTTGCTCTTGAGTCTGGCAGGCGGTTGGTACTTTCTTTCCTGGCAATCAGCGCAGCGCTGGCAGGCTTATGTGTCGCGCTGGCAGGCTTACGTGTCGCGAGTGGAGGCCCAGCCGGGCATCATCGTTGCCGAACAGCAGGTACGCGATGGCCAGTTCTATATTGCCGGCCTGAGGGACCCGCTTGCCGTCGACCCGCAGTCGCTGTTGTCAGGCACGGGAGTCGATCCGGCCGGGGTTCATCCGCAATGGCAATTTTATCAGAGCCTTGAGCCGGAGTTCGTGCTGAAGCGGCTGACGGCGTCGCTGGCTCCGCCGGATTCAGTGCGACTTTCGATTGTCGATGGCCGCATCGTCGCCGAGGGTGAGGCTCCCGACACCTGGATCAGCCGGGCGCGCGCGGCGGCCCAGCAGCTTTCGGCAGGCGGGCCGGTCTTCGATATCTCGGGGGTTCGTGACGTAAGCCCCCAAGTGCGCGAGGCGGAGCGCTGGCACGCCTATGTGTCGCGACTGGAGACCCAGCCGGGCATCATCGTTGCAGACCAAAAGATAAGCGACGGCCAATTCTATATTGCCGGCCTGCGAGACCCGCTTGGCGCCGACCCGCAGTCGCTGTTGTCGGGAACAGAGGTCGATCCTGCCCGGGTTCATGCGCAGTGGCAGTTCTATCAGAGCCTTGAGCCGGAGTTCGTGCTGAAGCGGCTGACGGCGTCACTGTATCCGCCGGATACAGTACGACTTTCGATCGTCGATGATCGCATCGTTGCCGAGGGTGAGGCTCCCGACACCTGGATCGATCGCGCGCGCGCGGCGGCCCGGCAGCTTTCGGCAGGCGGACCCGAATTCGACATCTCCAAGGTTCGTGACGTGAGCCCCGAAGCACGCGCGGCGGAGCACTGGCAGTATTATGTGTCGCGACTTGAGGCCCAATCGGGAATCATCGTCGCCCAACAAAGCGCGAGGGGCGGACATTTCTACATTTCCGGCTTGAGAGACCCGCTTGCCGCCGACCCGCAAGCCCTGCTGTCTGGAACGGACGTTGATCCTGCCCGCGTTCATGCACAGTGGCAATTCTATCAGAGCCTTGATCCGAAGTTTGTGGTGAAGCGGCTGACGGCGGCGCTGTCCCCGCCGAAAACCGTTCAGCTCTCGATCATCCAGGGTCGCATCGTGGCCGTGGGTGAGGCTCCTGCCGGCTGGATCAACCGCGCGCGGGCCGCCGCTGAACAACTTTCGGCGGACGGAGTGGTTCTGGATGTCTCGCAGCTGCGTGAGCTGAACCTCGCAGAACTTAATCATTTGAGGCAGGCGATCCAGACGACCGATATTTTCTTCTCTTCCGGCAAGGTTGTGCCGGGACCGGAGCAGACGCCGGTTCTCGACAGGTTGGCGGATCAAATAAAGGAATTCGCCCAGAGTGCCCGCAATTCCGGCGTAACGGCGAGGTTCATGTTGACCGGGCATTCGGACACCACGGGCCGTGAGACGGCCAACGCGTCGATCAGCGCCGCCCGCGCCGAGACAGTTCGTGCGCTTCTCAACAAGCGCGGCGTTGCTCCCGAACTGCTGCTGGTTCGGGGCGCGGGCACTTTTGAGCCGGCTGTACCTGAAAACAGTCTAACCGGTAGCTCCACCAATCGCCGGGTTTCGATTACGGTAAACCTGGACTAGCGGAGCCCAACATGTTGCAAAAAAAGATCTGCATGCTGGGCGGCTTCGCCGTCGGAAAGACGAGTCTGGTCCGCAGGTTTGTGCAGAGCATCTTCTCAGAAACCTACTTGACCACCGTCGGAGTGAAAATCGACAAGAAAAGCGTCGCGCTCCCGGACAAAACCGTGGATCTGATTTTGTGGGATTTGGCCGGCGAGGACGATATCGGCTCATTCCGCGTCAGCTATGTTCGAGGTGCAACCGGGCTCGTGCTAGTCGTCGATGGAACCCGCGCTGCTACTCTTGCCGTGGCACTCACGCTGCGCGAACGGGTCGAGGCCGAATTCGGCGCCATGCCGTTCGTATTGCTGTTCAACAAGTCCGATCTGGCCGATCGGTGGGCGATATCGGATGGTGAGATCAACGAGTTGAGGCAACGTGGATGGCAAATCTATCTAACAAGTGCGCTTTCGGGCGAGCAGGTCGATGACGCCTTTCGTCAACTTGCCTTGATGGTCACCAAATAGACCATGCATGAATTGCCAAAAGAAGTCAGAAATTGGTTTTTCAATTTCTTCTTCGACGGGCACGCTGTCGCTTATCTGAAAATCGACGCTGAGCTTTGCATAGCTGCCAAGGGCGGTAATGTTGAACATTACGGGCTGTCATCGCTTCGCATCGGCAAGCCTGTTGCGGGGCAGCTTGAATTCATGGAAGGTTTGCTGCCTTGCCCGGAGCTTCCGTTTCGCATGGACATGATCGAACTGCCCGGCGGGCGTGTCGCCGACCTTCATTTTTTTGCTGACAATGCGTGCGTGTGGCTGCTTTTTCTGGACGCCACTGCCGAACGAGACAACAGGCAGCGGCTTCAACAGAAGGCCTATGAAATGACGCTCCTGCAAGAGAGGGAGCGTCAACTCAACGAAAAATTGCAATCGACGAACGAGGCACTGAGAAAGAGCCAGGAGGGATTGGCGCGTGAATACCAGCGCGCCGAAACCCTGCTCCTCAACATTCTTCCGGCATCCATCGCGGAGCGGTTGAAAGCGCAAAAGAAAATTGCCGACAACCACGCGGAGGTGAGTGTGCTTTTTGCCGACATCGTCGGCTTTACCGAAAGAGCGCGAAGCGTCGGAGCCGTGACGACGCTCGCTATCTTGAATTACTTCTTCAGGGCGGCGGACCGGCTCTCGGAACGATACGGCTGCGAAAAAATCAAGACAATCGGCGATTGTGTGATGGTGGTCTCTGGCTTGCCCACCGCGCGATCCGATCATGCAAAAGCCCTCGCGCGCTATGCAGTTGAGCTGCGCAAGGCGGTAAGGCGGGAACGCTTCGCAGGAGAACCGATAAGGCTGAGAATTGGAATTCACTCAGGACCGATCGTCGCCGGTGTCATAGGCAAGAGGCGGTTCGCCTATGACCTGTGGGGTGAGACCGTTAATCTCGCCTCACGTATTCAAACCTCCGCGGAGCCCGATGAAATCCGTATTTCCGATGCAACTTACCAACTGCTTGGACCGAAATTTGCTTGCGACCCACTCGATGAAACGGAATTGCGCGGTGCGGGTCGCGTGCGAATGTGGCGGCTCCCGAGCTGATCCGTCGCCTGCGGTGCGACCGTGGAGAGCCGATAGCGGCGCCCGAAAGCCATTGGCGTGACGTGATCTTGCGATCGCAAAGCACCCTTTGCGCTTGCCCGGAAGGCCTCTATTCTGGAGCACAGTGGCCGCTGGTGGGATAGAATGTCGGTACTGCCTTTTCTGAGAATCTACGCACCGCTAAATGCGGTGCTCGCTGCGCCTGGGCTTCTGGCGGTGGCTGCGCTCACGATGCCGAACATGTCCGGACGAAGCAGACTGGCTCTGGCTGCTGTGCTCGCTGTCATTTGGGCCGCCTATCTTCTGCAGATGGCCGAGACCCTGCTCAAGCGCTGGGCGGGAGACCTCAGGGACAGGACGCCGGCAATCGCGATCGATGTGCTCGCGGTTTTGGTTCCAGTCGCCGCATTTCTGCTCGACGGCACGCCCGACCGGAGCCTCTACTGTGCTGTCTGGCTGCTGAAGCCGCTGCGCGACTCGACCTTCTTCCCGCTGCTTGGCAGGGTTCTGGCCAACGAAGCGCGCAACCTGGTCGGCGTCACCACGGTCTTCGGCCTGGTTCTGTTCGGTGTCGCACTCGCGGCCTATGTCATCGAGCGCGACGTCCAACCGGAAAAGTTCGGCAGCATCCCCGAGACAATGTGGTGGGCGGTGGTCACGCTGTCCACTACCGGCTATGGCGACGACATTCCGCAAAGCTTCGCCGGCCGCGTCCTTGCCGGGGCTGTCATGATGTGTGGCATCGGCATCTTCGGGCTCTGGGCCGGCATTCTTGCCTCCGGCTTTTATCAAGAAGTCCGTCGCGAGGATTTCGTCCGCAATTGGCAATTGATTGCCGGCGTTCCGTTGTTTCAGAAGCTTGGCCCGGCCACGCTGGTCGAGATCGTGCGCGCGTTAAGGCCTCGCACGGTGCCGGCGGGCGCCGTGATCTGCCGCAGCGGCGAGACCGGCGATCGGATGTTCTTCGTCGTGGAGGGCCGCGTCAGCGTCGCGACGCCGAACCCGGTGGAGCTTGGCCCTGGCGCCTTCTTCGGCGAGATGGCGCTGATCAGCGGCGAACCGCGTATGGCGACCGTCACTGCCGCAACTTCTGTCTCACTCCTGTCGCTGCACGCGGCGGATTTCCAGATGCTGTGCAGCAGCAGCCCGGAAATCGCGGAAATCATCCGCAGGACCGCGCTCGAGCGGCGCGGCGCGGCGCCGGTGGCTTGACCGTACAGCCGATGGTGGCCCGGCTGGAACTGGATGGTGCGGCTCCATCCGCGCGGAGCTTCTGGACGGCACGTGGAAGTTCCAGAGGCGTAGCCGGAGACGTAAACGTAGCCGATCCACTCTACCGGCGGCTCGTTGTTTGGCGCTGTGCGTCGACAGTTCCTGCCCCGCGGCCTTTCGGCTTGGGCTAAACTCTAATGCCTTAGAATCTTGCTTAGAAAAGCCCGGCTGCGGTCGGTCTTCGGGTCGGAGAAAAACGCCTCCGGCGTGCCGCTTTCGACGATGGCGCCGGCGTCCATGAACACCACGCGCTGCGCCACCTTGCGGGCAAAGCCCATTTCGTGCGTTACCACCATCATGGTCATGCCTTCCTCGGCCACCGCGACCATGACGTCGAGCACTTCGGAAATCATCTCGGGATCGAGCGCCGAGGTCGGTTCGTCAAACAGCATGATCTTGGGGCGCATGCCGAGGCAGCGCGCGATGGCCACACGCTGCTGCTGGCCGCCGGACAGCTGTGACGGGTAGGCGTTGACCTTGTCGGCGAGGCCGACCTTGGCCAGCAAGTCGCGCCCGGCCTGCTCGGCCTCGGCGCGGGGGATCTTGCGCACATGGATCGGCGCCAGCGTGACGTTTTCCAGCGCCGTCTTGTGCGGGTAGAGGTTGAACGACTGGAAGACGAAGCCGATCTCAGTGCGCAGCTGCGTCATGTTGGTGGCGGGGTCGCCGAGGCGCTGGCCGTCGACGACGAGATCCCCGTCCTTGATCGCCTCCAGGCCATTGATGCAGCGGATCAGCGTCGACTTGCCCGAGCCGCTCGGGCCGCAGACGACGACCACTTCGCGCGGCTCGACGCTGAGCGTGATGTCCTTCAGCACATTGAGCGAGCCGAACCATTTGTTGACGCCGCGAAAGTCGATCATGCCCGTTTTGGTCAGGTTTGTCTTGGTCGGGCTTGGATTGGTCATGGCGGTCAGCCCTTTGGGTTCGATGTCACAGCTGCACCTCGCCATGCGCCGCGCCCATGCGGCGCTCCAGCCGGCGGGCGAGCATGATCAGCGGATAGCAGACGACGAAATAGCCGACGCCGACCAGGAAGAAGACCAGCAGGCCGTTGGGCACACGCTGCACCACAAGCCAGCCGACGCGGGTGAGGTCGGTCAGCCCGATCGCCGAGACGACGGAGGAATCCTTGATCAAGAGTACATATTGCCCGACCAGCGGCGGCAGCACGATGCGCATCGCCTGCGGCAGCACCACCTGGCGCATGCGTTGCCAGCGCGACAGGCCAGACGCCAGAGCTGCCTCAACCTGGCCGGTCGGCACCGAGCGGATGCCGGCGGCGACGATCTCGCAGATGAAGCACGCGGCGAGGTTGGTGAGCGCGATGATGCCGGCCGTGAAGGCATCGAGCTCGATGCCGAATTCCGGCAGGATGAAGAAGATCAGGAAGATCTGCACCAGGAACGGCGTGCCGCGGATCAGGTCGACCCAGGCGCCGATCACGCTCGAGATCAGCCGGTTGCCGCCCGTGCGCAATATGCCGAGGCCGAAACCAAGCAGCGTGCCCAGCACCAGGCTGATCGCCGACAGCATCACGGTCATCCCGAGGCCGCGCAAGGCGAGGGGGTAGCTGCCGGCCAGGCTTTGCAGCTGTTGCCAGATCATGTGCTGCTCCTTGCCGGCTGCAGACCGAGCCAGCGACTGGACAGCCCCGCCAGTCCTTTGAGGCCGTAATAGAGCAGCAGATAGAAAGCGGCGATGGTGATGAAACCTTCGGCCGGCATGAAGCGGTCGGACGCCAGCAACTGGCCGGCGCGCGTCAGTTCGGAAACCGAGATCAGCGACAACAGCGCGGAATCCTTGACCAGCACGATCGCCTGGCCGAGCAGCGGCGGGATCGTCACCTTGAACGCCTGCGGCAGGATGACCAGGCGCATGCGCTGGACATAGGTCATGCCCGAAGCGACGCCGGCCTCGACCTGGCCGCGCGGGATCGACAGGATGCCGGCGCGGATGATTTCCGCGACATAGGCGCCGCTGTTCAGCGACAGAGCGATGATGCCGACGACCAGCTCGGGCAGGACGAAGCCGAGACGCGGCAGGCCGAAATAGAGGAAGTAGAGCTGCGCCAGCAACGGCGTGGCGCGCACGGCATCGATATAGCCCTTGGCCAGCACGCGAAACAGCTGGCCGCGCTGCAGGTTCATGGCGGCGAGCACGATGCCGACCGCCAGCGCGCCGGCAAAGGACAGCGCCGACAGCCAAACGGTCGTGATCAGGCCCTGCCCGAACAGCGGCAGATATTCGACGATGGTGCGGAAGCTGAAATTTTCGAGCATGGCGGTGAATGGTGAATGGGCAGTAGTGAGTAGTGAGTAGTGAAGGGCGTGCGGAATGGCCATTCACCATTCACTACTTCCTACTCACTACTCCCTGCTTACCTCTGCTTAGTGATCCTTCTTCCAGGCGTCGGAATTGACCCAGTAGTCGAGGTTCTTCTGCAGGCGTCCGTCGATGCTGACCTGGTTGAGGAACAGGTTCATCCAGATCAACAGGTCCGGCTCGTCGTAGCGGGTGGCGAAGGCAAGCGGCTCCTTCGACAACAGGTCCGGCATGATGGTGAAGGTGCCGGCGGGATAGGCTGTCGACTGACCCTTGACCGCCGAGACGTCGTTGACGCCGCAATCGGCCTGGCCGTTGTTGACCGCGTCGAGCAGCAGCGGGCCGCCGCCCTTGTAGCTCTTGATGTCGGCATCCGGGAAGGCGTTCTTGGCTTCCTTTTCGCCGGTGGCGCCCAACAGCACGGCGATCTTGGTGCCCTTGGCCTTGCAGTCCTCGGTTGTCTTGAACTTGCTGTCGGCCTTGGTGAAGACGGTGCTGCCGGTATACATGTAAGGTGTGGTGAAGGCGACCTTCATGCCGCGCGCCAGCGTCGGCGTCATGTCGGCGACGAGCAGGTCGGCCTTGCCCGAAAGCAGCGCCGGGATCAGCCCGTCCCAATCATAGTCGAGGAAGGTGATCTTGACGCCCATTTCCTTGGCCATCAGTTCGGCGAGTTCGACCGAACTGCCGGTGCGCTCGCCGGCCGCGCCGACCAGCGAGAAGGGAGGTCCTTGCGTCTGTACCGCGACGCGCAGTTCGCCGCGCTTGGTGATCTCGTCGAGCGTTCCGGCACTGGCAGCAGCGGTCAGGCCCGCAAGCGCAAGTCCGGCGATGAAAAGCTTGGCAATCTTCATTTGGCATTCCTCCTGTTATCGTTGTTGTTCCACTTTGTTATTCCACCCTTTTGGGTGTTTTTTGAGCGGCGGCACCGTTTGCCGGCGGCAGCCACCGTTCGAAAATCCTCAGTCCCAGGCCACCGTCTCGGCAACCTTGATGCCACGCCTGGCCAGCTTGTCGAAGAACGGCCCGTCTGGCACATGCAGCAGCGGGTTCAAAAGCCCTGGTGTGGCGATCTCGCGCCGCGCCAGCATCTGCGCCACGATGCTGGCGGGATAGCCGACGCCAAGGCTCATGCCGAACAGGCCTGATGCCAGGTCGCGTTCGATGATCAGGTCCGACGTCACCGTTTTGGCGCGGCCGCCTTCGAGACCGGAAAAGACATTGCGCATCACGCAAAGGTCCTTCTCGTCGGCGCCATATTGCAGTTGCGGGCCGAGCAGACGGCCGAGAAATTCGCGTGGGCTGGCGCCGGTGCCGGGCACCTTATCTTCGGAGAGGAAGCCGAGTTCCTTCAGCGGCGCCCAGAACGCCGACCATCCCGGCCAGCGCAGCGTATAGCGGCCCGAGCGTTGCAATCCCTTGGCGGCTGCCAGCATCTCGACATAGTGCAGCGCGTCGCCATTGGGGAAAGCTTCCAGCCGGCCGAGGCCCGCGACCTCGATCTCGTGGATGAAGGCATTGTCGTGCTGTCGGCCGGCCGGCACTTCGACGCGCTTGCCATGCTCGATCATCACGCTGTCGCGGTTCTGGCTGACCAGAACCATGTCGAAATTCCAGCTTACCTTGTAGCAAAGCGGCTTCGCCATCGCCTTCGGTTCGGGGATGCCGCCGCAATAGGAATCGATCGAGAAGATCGTAGAGAACTGCTTTGCGGCGCGCGCGTAGAGCACGAGGTCGATGCCGGGATCGAGCCCGCATTCGGTCATGATCGAAACGCCGGCCTGTTCAGCCTCCGCCGCCAGATCGGCAATCGCCTTGCCGTAATTGGTGGTGACCAGCGGCGTGCGCGTTGCGATCGCGGCCTGCACCGCCTCGCGCATCAATGGCTGTGGCAACAGATCGATGGCGGCGTCGACATCCGCCAGCACGGTGGCAAGTGCCGGGCCGATGGGGCCCTCGGGCACGACGAAACGCACGCGGG
Source organism: Mesorhizobium sp. C277A (assembly GCF_040324395.1). Lineage (NCBI taxonomy): Bacteria > Pseudomonadati > Pseudomonadota > Alphaproteobacteria > Hyphomicrobiales > Phyllobacteriaceae > Mesorhizobium > Mesorhizobium sp. C277A. The sequence continues at coordinate 950,772 of NZ_JAMYVW010000002.1, forward strand.
AAAGGTCGGTCAGCCCGGCAAGCCGGGCAGGGCCGTCGGCCGACGTATCGACGCAGACGACTTCCTCGACGCCGGCGCTGGCGACGAGATCGGCGATGGCCGCCCGTCCCTGCAGGCCGAGGCCGCCGAGAACAGCTATTCTCATGCCGGCTCCTTGCGTGACGGTGTTTCTTCCGACCAGCAGCCTTCGGGAAGGCTGACCCATTTGTTGCATGAAGCCATGACGACGAAGGTTTCGCTGCGCACGACTTCCCCGGGAATGCCGGCGCCCGGAATCAGCTCGCTGGTGATGCGGTAGAGGTCGGCGACATCGCCGGCGACGGTCACGTCGACGATGATGTCGAAGCGCCCGGTAACCACCGAGGCCGAGTTGACGAAAGGCAGTTCGGCAATGCGCTGCGCCAGTTCCCGGGCGCGGCCACGTCCCTGAGCGTTGATGCCGACAATGGCCGAGATCAGCTCGGGGCGTTCGGTCAGATTGAGCAGCCCGACGATCTTCAAGAGGTTGCGGTCGAGCAGATTGCGCAGCCTTGAGCGCACCGTCGGCACCGAGATCGCCATCGTCTCGGCGAGCCGGTTGATGCCGGGCTGGGCATCCTGCGACAACAGCTTTACCAGCCGTCGATCGGTTTGATCGAGATGCTCACGCAAAAGGCAAGGCTTTCATAAAGGAGAAAAATGTGGTGGAATTTCTTCCTGATATGAAAATAGCCTACGAGATATTTATAATAACAGCAAGAGGTGAGTTTGTTGCTACGCTGATCGAATGGACTGGAAGATCGCCACCGCTGCCGCAGTCAGCGCGGCATTGCCGGCCGCAACCGTGCCATCCGGCAGATGCTTCCCATCCTCCAGCCCGACGCGCGTCGACCAGTTGCGATCCGCCGCACGGCGCACGAACGGCCACACCGTCGCGTTCTCGCCATGCAGCAGGATGGCACGGCGAATGCCGGCGCGCTCCAGGACCTGTTCGATGCCGCCGGCGACCGCAAAAGCCTCGTCTAGCGTCTGCTCGGAAATCTCGATCAGCACGCGCAGCACGCGCCCGCCATGGTCGAGGCCGACCAGCCGCTCGGCGTCGGCGACCGACGCCAGACCCGCCTCGATGCCGATGCCGCGCTGGCGCAGGCTCTCCATGACGATCGGAGCCGCCGCCTCGCTGAGATTGACCGAGGCATAGTCCGGCAATTCGCGCCAGCCGGCGATGGCGACCAGCGTGCTTGTATCGTCATTCTCGATCCAGGCGCCGGTGGAGACGCCGATCAGCGTGCCGGGGCAGGCGCGGCGCAGCGCTGCGATCGTCGGGTCCATCGCTTCCGGCGCAAGGCTCTCGCGGCAGTCCGCGCCGCGGGCATGGACATGCAGCTCAGCTGCGCCCACGGCAATCGAAGCCGCCCCGTCGCGCGCCATGGTGTCGGGGTCGAGCGGCAGGGTGGGGTGAAAATCGGCGGCGCGCGCGCCATTGATGCAGGCCTGGACGATCATGGCTCTCGCGATCCTGTTGCGGATCGCGCGAGCCTACCGCAGGGCAGGGCGGAGAGGGAACGGGCGTGGTGAAGATTGCTGACAGGGTGCCGCTTCTGCGGAGGTTGCGGTATCGGCCCAGGACATACCATATAGCGGGACAGGACACGCCACGGGCGATCCTTACCCCTTTGCCGGACTGCCGGCCAGAAGGATTTGCGATGGCTGAGTTGAAGGTCAGGACCCGTGTCACCGGCGCGACGGCGACGCTGCAGCCCGGCGGCTTGCCTTCCATCACCACTCCGACCGGCGGTGCAGTCGATGTCGTCACCGGCGTCAGCGCGCCGGGCTTCAATCCGCTCGACCTGCTCTACGCCTCGCTCGCCGCCTGCATGGTGCTGAGCGCGCGCATCGCCGCCTCCCGCCTCGGGGTTGCCGCCGCGCTTGGCGAGGTGCGCGCCGAGGTCAGCGGCGAGAAGGCCAAGGACGAGCCGTCGCGCGTCGAAAGGCTCAACATCAGGCTCGACATCTCAGGCGATCTCGACGCTGCGACCAAGCAGCGGATCGTCGAGGACGCCGAAGCGATCTGCACGGTGTCCAACACGCTGCGCGCCGCGCCGCAATTGCATACGACGCTTGGGTGAGGGCTTCGCAGAATGCCTCGCTGCCACCAACCAAGGACCGTCCCATGGCCATGATCCCGCCGATCGACTACGCCTCGGCATCGCATGACATCCGCGCCGAGCACGACAGGGAGCTTGGCCTGCGCGGACGCATGACCAACATGAAGCGCATCCTGCTGCATTCACCGGCGGCCCACCGCATCTATGCCGAATGGTTCACCCTGCGCGATCTGCTCAAGCCCGCACTCGACGACCGCGCTGTCTGGCTGTTGTCGCTGGCGATCTCCGAGAGATGCCGCGCCGAGATACCGCTTACCTTCTTCCGCCGCGCGCTGATCGATGGTGGCCTTGATCCCGAGGCAATCCAGCCAACCTCCGACGAGGCGTTGCTGATCGAATTTGGCAAGGCAGTCGCCGCCGATGCCAATGTCATTCCGAACGACATCTGGGCAGCGCTGAAGGCTCGCTATGACGACACGCTGCTGGTCAACCTCGTCGCCTTCGCCGGCATCATGGTGGCGACCTGCCTGTTCACAAACGCGGTGAGGGTCGATCTGGACCCTGAGTTGGAGGCGTATCGCCGCAAGGGTGCCGATCCGGTCTGATGCGATCGATACGCAGTCGATCTGCAGTGGATATCGCCCGGAAGGATCAGCCGTAGTAGCCGGCTCCAAACAGCAAAAGTGTTTCCACCTGGGAGTCCGCTTCTTTTCCTATGGCTGTCCAGATGCTGATGCCGAGAGCATTCGAATCGCGCTATCGATCTCGACCTTCACATGGGGGTCGGTTTGTCTCAAGAACCTCAGCGCAACCTCCATGGAAATCGGAAACAGCGACGCGCCACCCAGTTCCAAGATCGCAGGCGAGGTGAATTCTAGCGCTTCGAGTGCGCCATCGGCCTTGTAATAGGCGAATACTCCAAGGTCCGGCCAATAGTCGGCCGGAACGCTGGTTGGGCTCCGCCGGAAGACCTTGAGCTCTCCTGAAAAGAAGGATCTGACAGTCGCCTTAGACGATCCGAGAGGAAGCCCTTTGACGCCATTTAGCGGTTCGATCGAAAGATGCATGTACACAGTTAATCGCTGCCGGCAGCAGATGACAATGTTCATCGCAGGAATCGGGTGGCCCAGGCGCCTCGTTCGCCCCACTTTGACCGCAAGCAAAGGAGGCATCCATGACCATCCATTCGATAAGCACCAAACGCGCAGCCCATTCGGCCGAAGCGCGCATCGCAGCGCAGGACTGGAGTGCTCTGATCGGCGAACTGAACAGCCACGGCAGCACCGTCATGCCGGCGCTGCTTTCACCCGAGGAGTGCACCGAGATCGCCGGTCTCTATCCGCATGAGGACCATTTCCGCAGCCATGTGGTGATGGCCCGCCATGGCTTCGGCAAGGGCGAGTACCGCTATTTCCGCTATCCGCTGCCGGATCTGGTCGGTGGCCTGCGCACCGCGCTCTATCCCAGGCTCGCCGGCGTCGCCAACGACTGGAACGAACGCATGGGCGCGGCACGGCGCTATCCCGATGACCACGCCGCCTTCCTCCAGCTTTGCCACGAAAGCGGCCAAACGCGGCCGACGCCGCTTCTCCTGCAATATGGCCCCGGCGACTTCAACTGCCTCCATCAGGACCTCTATGGCGATCTCGCTTTTCCCCTGCAGGTGGCGATCCTGTTGTCGCAGCCCGGCGAGGATTTCACCGGCGGCGAATTCGTCCTGACCGAACAGCGCCCGCGCATGCAAAGCCGTGCCGAAGTGGTGCCGCTGACCCGGGGCGATGCGGTGATCTTTGCTGTCCACAACCGCCCGGTGCAAGGCACGAAAGGCCATTACCGCGTCAACCTCAGGCACGGCGTCAGCCGCCTGCGCTCCGGCAGGCGGCATACAGTGGGGATCATTTTCCACGACGCGAAGTGACAATTCGTCGGACACAGCCAAAGCACCTCACTACCGCTGCTTATTGACATGGCGAGTTCGGCGGAACAGTCTCCGCTTGTGTAAGAGAGGGGCATTTATGAAACGATCCTATGAGAAGCCGACACTCGTCAGACGGGGCAAGCTCGCCTCGCTCGCCGCCCAGCAGGTGCCGTCAATAGAAGCGGAAGTGCCCGCACCGAACTGAGTACAGAAGCTGGTTCAAAAACAGCCCGTTGCGCAAAATCGCGCGGCGGGCTGTTTTGCATTCTGGAGGTGCGGACCGCAGCGGCTTTTGCGCGCGGCGTCAAATGGGCGCTTCCTCTGGCGCGGCCGATCGCGTAAGGGCCGGGGAAAATCCTCCAAGGTTCTTCCAGTCGCATGATCCGTCTTGAAAGCATCAGCAAGCAGAACGGCCGCCAGCTTGTCTTCATCGAGGCCTCGGCCTCGCTACAGAAGGGCGAGAAGGTCGGCCTTGTCGGGCCGAACGGCGCCGGCAAGACGACGCTGTTTCGCATGATCACCGGCCAGGAGCAGCCCGACGAGGGCCAGGTGCAGGTCGATCGCGGCGTCACCATCGGCTATTTCAGCCAGGATGTCGGCGACATGGCGGGCCATAGTGCTGTGGCCGAAGTGATGAACGGCGCCGGGCCGGTCAGCGACGTGGCGGCCGAAATGGCCGAACTCGAGGCGGCCATGGCCGATCCCGAGCAGGCCGACCGGATGGACGAGATCATCGAGAAGTACGGCGAGGCGCAGCATCGTTTCGAGGAGCTCGACGGCTATGCGCTCGATGGCCGCGCCCGCGAAGTGCTCGACGGCCTCGGCTTTTCCCAGGAGATGATGGATGGCGACGTCGGCAAACTGTCCGGCGGCTGGAAGATGCGCGTGGCGCTCGCCCGCATCCTGTTGATGCGGCCCGACGTCATGCTGCTCGACGAACCGTCGAACCATCTCGATCTCGAAAGCCTGATCTGGCTGGAGCAGTTCCTGAAGGGTTATGAGGGCGCGCTGCTGATGACCTCGCACGACCGCGAGTTCATGAACCGCATCGTCAACAAGGTGGTCGAGATCGACGCCGGTTCGCTCACCGCCTATTCCGGCAATTACGAATTCTACCAGCAGCAGCGGGCGATCGCCGACAAGCAGCAGCAGGCGCAGTTCGAGCGCCAGCAGGCCATGCTGGCCAAGGAGATCGCTTTTATCGAGCGCTTCAAGGCGCGGGCGTCACACGCCGCCCAGGTGCAGAGCCGGGTGAAGAAGCTCGACAAGATCGATCGTGTCGAGCCGCCCAAGCGCCGCCAGATCGTGAATTTCGATTTTCAGCCGGCGCCGCGCTGCGGCGAGGATGTCGTGACGCTGAAGAACGTCCACAAGGGATATGGCAGTCGCTCGATCTATGAGGGGCTGGATTTCCAGGTCCGCCGCCGCGAGCGCTGGTGCATCATGGGCGTCAACGGCGCCGGCAAGTCAACGCTGCTGAAGCTGGTGGCAGGCGCTTCCGATCCCGACACCGGCACGGTCGCGCGGGGGCCGAGCGTGAAAATGGGCTATTTCGCCCAGCACGCCATGGAGGTGCTGGAGGGCGAGCGCACCGTGTTCCAGACGCTGGAGGACGCGTTTCCGCAAGCCGGCCAGGCGCCGCTCAGGGCACTCGCCGGCTGCTTCGGCTTTTCCGGCGACGAGATCGAGAAGAAATGCCGGGTTCTGTCAGGCGGCGAAAAGGCGCGCCTGGTGATGGCGCTGATGCTGTTCGAGCCGCCCAATCTTCTGGTGCTGGACGAGCCGACCAACCACCTCGACATCGCGACCAAGGAGATGCTGATCACGGCGCTGTCGCAGTACGAAGGCACCATGCTGTTCGTCTCGCACGACCGCCATTTCCTGGCCGCACTCTCCAACCGCGTGCTGGAACTGACGCCAGAAGGCATCCACACCTATGGCGGCGGCTATACCGAATATGTGGAGAGGACCGGGCACGAGGCGCCGGGGCTGCGGACCTGACGCAGGTCCTGCGTCCGCATTTGCGTCCAGCAAAGCCAGGATTTGTCAGCTCGCCGCCAGCCATTTGCGCGACTGCGCGAAGGCCTTGAAGGCTTTGGCATCCATCGGGTAGCCGAACAGGAAGCCTTGCAGGATGTCGCAGCCAAGCTCTTTCAGGATGCGCGCGTGCTCCATCGTCTCGACGCCCTCGGCGATCACTTCGATCCCGAGCGACTTGCCGATGTCGATGATGGACGACACAAGCTGCCGCTGTGCGGTTGAGCTGGTGATGGGGGTGACCAGCTGGCGGTCGATCTTGAGGCGACGGGGCCGCAACTTCAACAGCGAGACGATCGAGGCATGCCCGGTGCCGAAATCGTCGATCTCGACGTCGATGCCAAGCCCCTTGATGTGTTCGATGTTCCAGCTGACCAGCTCGTCGTTTTCGTCGAGGAAAATCGACTCCACCAGTTCGAACGACACGGTCCCTTCCTTGATGGGAAGCTTGCGCAAACCCTTGATCAGGTCCCTGTCTTCCAGGCGCCGTGCGGAAACGTTGACCGAGACGCGCGGGATGTTGAGGTGGCTGCGCGACCAACGCTCGAAATTATCGAGCGCCTGCTCCAGGACGGTGCGGTCGATAAGCGCCACGACATTGAGTTCTTCAGCCACCTTGATGTAGGCGTCGGGGGTCAGCATGCCGCGTTGCGGGTGATCCCAACGCGACAGCGCCTCGACGCCGACGATCTCCAGCGTCTTGGCGTCGAACTGCGGCTGATAGTAGACGATGAATTCGTTCCGCTCGAGCCCGCCCAGAATCTCGTCGGCGGTCTGCTTGGTCCGCACGATCTCGCTCTGCAGCTCTTCGTTGAAAAACTCGTAGCGGTTGCGGCCGCGGCCTTTCGCCCGGTACAGCGCTAGATCGGCATTGACAAGCAACTGCCTTGCATCGACGCCGCTATTGGCCGCAATGCCGATGCTGACGCCGAACCGGCACTGGTGACCCAGATAGTCGACCGGCTGGCGCATCGCATCGATAATGTGGTCGGCCAGCGCGGCGAGTTCCTTCTCGTCGCGTCCATGGCTCAGCACGACAAACTCGTCGCCGCCGATGCGCGCAACGAAATCGGCACTGCCGACGCTGGCCTTGATGACTTTCGAAGCATGCACCAGCAATGCATCGCCCGCTGCATGGCCGAGCGTGTCGTTGATCTGCTTGAACCGGTCAAGGTCGAGATGCAGCAACGCCGCACGGCCGTCGGCTTCGCGGTTTTCGGCAAGCATCTCGTCCAGATACCGACGGTTGGGCAGACCGGTCAGCGAATCATGCATCGCGACATGCTCGATGCGGGCTTTGGCCAGGTTCAGTTCGGCATTTTTCGATTCTGAAAGGCGACGTTCACGCACGAGATTCTCGTTGAGCAGCACGTCGCCTGTCACATCCCATTCGGCGCCGATCATTTTTGGCGTGCCGTCGATGTCCCGGAAGAAACTGGCGCGGGTGCGCACATGGCGAATGGTGCCGTCCGGCCGCAGGAGCCGATACTGCGAAGAGTAGGGGCCTTGTGTTGCAACAGCCGAATCGAAATCTGCTTTAGCCCGTTCGAAGTCTTGGGGATGGATCGCCAGCGCCCAGTCGTCATAGCTACGGGTCTTGCCGCCGCCGGGTTTGCCATAGATTTCGTTGATGCGGTCGTCCCATACGAGTTCGTTGCTGACGGTATCGTGCTCCCACACGCCTATAGCAGAGGCTTCCAACGCCAACTCCAGCCGCCGGGACAGGCGCCTCAACTCGGCGTCACTTTTCTGCCGCTCACCGAAAAGACGTCCTGCCACGAGGATCGGCAGCACCACCAGCGCGCCGGCAAGCGCCATGAGCAGACGCAACAGCCACTCATTTTTCGGAGCGGTCGGCCAGCCGCCCTTCGGTATGGCTGAAATTTGCCAGGAGCCTGAAGGCAATTGCACCTCTGCCATCACCGGATTGCCGGACACGACATTATCGCCGCCGAAGAACAGTTCCCCGCCGCCGCCGAGCGCATCCTTGCCGATAAGCGCCACATTGATATCCAGATCAGGGTCGGTCAGTCCGCTGGCAGCGTAGAGCCGATCGACATCGATCACGGCCGAGACGATACCCCAGAAACGGTCGCCGCCACCCGCCGTCGGCACGAAGACGGGGATACGGCCGATGAAGCCACGTCCGCCTTGCGCCAGTTTGACCGGCCCGGCGAGCACCAGCGCGCGCTGGTCACGGGCGCGAAGCGCGGCCATGCGTTGCGTATCGCTCTTGCGGTAGTCCAGCCCGATGGCTTTTTCATTGCCTTCCAGCGGATACATCAGCGCGATGACGAGGTCGGGGGCGCCGGCAATATCGCGCAACTGCGATTTTTGCTCGAACAGATTACGGGCGAGTGCCGCAAATCTTTGCTGGCCCATATAGGGCTCGGTAACGATTGTCGAAACGAGACCCTGAACCAGCTGGAGATTGCCGCCTATGTTGCCTTCGAGCTTGGCGCGTATGATGTTGACCTTGGCCAGGACGTCGGCCCGCGCCAGCTGATCGGAGACTTCTCTGTTCCTCTGGTCGGCAACCAGGGCGCAGACGAGAAGCACGACAAAGGCAATCGCCGCCGGCAAGTTGGCGGAAGAAAAAACGGCCCGTTTCAACCGGCCGGAATTGAGCATTGCACCTGCCAACTCGATCCGAAGACCTTTCCAGGACAGTAGTCCTTCGGTCGACCATAGTAGCTAAAGCTTAAGTTTGAGCTTCGAGACGAATCCGAGAACAAACGGTAAGCTTTTGGCTGCCAGGGTCCAGCCGAAATCTGAATGAGTGTCCGAAAGTAGGACGCCAGGTTGCAGCGTTCTGCAACCCAGCGGCGAAGTCATATTCGCCTCAGATTGCAACAAGCCGCCTGATCTTGCCGCGCGGGCCCTTGCGGGAGGCTTACTTCCCAGCCATTTGATCGGCCAGCGCCTGCGCCTGGGCGAGCAGCGCCGGGAAAGCCGGGTCAGCCGGCAGGCGCTGCGCCATGCAGGCCCGGTAGTCGCTGTCGCCCTTGTCCCAGGCGGCGTTGGAGGACTCGAACGCTTTTTCGTCCTTCAGGTCCGATGCCTGGTAGGCCTCCTGGAATTTCTGCGCGGCGGCGTCCGCAGCAGCCCACACGGCGTCGCAGGCGGCGATCTTCGGAACGGCAGGGGCTGCCGGCGCTGCGATAATTCTCACGCTGTTGCCTTTGACGAGCGTAACGATGACTTCCTGCTCATAGATCGGCCCGACGTCCTGCGTCCAGCCGCCGAGCCGTGCGAAGGCGATGTCGGCGCCTTCGGGTTTCTTCAATGGAAAGTCGAGCGTTCCCTCGAAGGCGGCGTCGCTGTTGATCGCCTGGGTATAGAAGGCATCCAGCTTAAGCGCCTCATCGATGCCGGCGGGCAGTTTGAAACATTCGTCGGTCTCGGCGGTTCTGGACTGGAGCCAGCGCTCCAGCAGCCCTCGCGTCGTTGCCACTAGGCTGGGGCCGTCGTCGCCCTTGGTGTATCGCAGCCCATCGAGCATGCCATAGCCGATATCGGAGTCGCTGAGGCTTTCGATATTGATTGTGCCGGTTGGCGGAAAGTCCTTGACCGCCAGCGGCCCGATAATGCCGGCAAGACGCTGCTGGAGGTCGGCCAGCGCCTTCTCGTTCTCAGCGTCGATGGTCTCGATTGCCGCGTTCGCACTGTTCAGCGCTGCGATATCAGCAATCGCCTTGTCACGCGCGGCCACATAGTCGTCCTCCGGCGAGGCCGCGAAAGCCACGCTGCTCACCAGTGCAAACAGAAACGTCCAGACCCACCGCATGATATAAACCCTGCTCTACGTTCGATTCCAAGGATACATGACAACATTGGGCTGAAAAAAGACGCCGTTGGAGCTGCAGATCTCCCCACATGAGGGGGAGATGGCCGGCAGGCCAGAGGGGGTCGCCGCGCGTGAAGCGCTGACTCCTTTTGCAGCGCGAGACGACGTTAGCGCTTCACGCGCAACGACCCCCTCTGTCGCCTTCGGCGACATCTCCCCCTCGAGGGGGGAGATTGGCGCCTAATCACGCCTTGCGCTTCTCCACCTCCGCCTTCCTCAGCAGGAAGCGCTGGATCTTGCCGCTTGGGGTCTTCGGCAGTTCCGTGATGAACTCGACCTCGCGCGGGTAGGCGTGCGCCGACAGCCGTTTCTTGACGTGCTGGGCCAGCTCTTCGGCGAGCTCCGAATTGCCCTTGTAAGCCGGCGCCAGAACGACGAAGGCCTTGACGATCTCGGTGCGCTGCGGATCGGGCACGCCGACGACAGCCGCCTCGTTGACCGCCGGATGCTCGATCAACGCGCTTTCGACGTCGAACGGGCCGATGCGATAACCGGCCGAGGTGATGACATCGTCGGCGCGGCCGATGAAGGAAACCGAACCGTCCGGCTCGTACTCCACCGTGTCGCCGGTGCGGTAGTAGCCGCCCGTGGTCGCCGGCGTCTCGGCTTGGTGATAGCCGTCGAACCAGCGCAGCGGCGACTTCGCGATGTCGACGGCGAGGATGCCGGGCTGGTTGGGGCCGAGCTCGTTGCCGGCCTCGTCCAGTACCACCATGCGATATCCGGGCATGGCGAAGCCGGCCGAGCCCGCGCGCACGACATGCGAGAGCCCATGATGGTTGTTGACCATCATGCCGTTCTCGGTCTGGCCGTAATGGTCGTGAATGGGCGCGGCGAGATTTGCGTCGAACCAGCGGATGACTTCCGGGTTGAGCGGCTCGCCGGCGCTGCTCACCACGCGCAGTCTGCCTTTGACTCGGGCCGCAGCTTCCGCGCCTTCCGCCATCAGCAGGCGATAGGCGGTCGGCGAGCCGGCAAGGCTGGTGACGCCGAGCCGCTCGATGATGTCGTAAGTGCTCTTGGCGTTGAAGGCGCCTTCATAGAAGGTCGTGGCGATGCCGAGCTGCAACGGGCCAGTGATGGCGTAATAGAGGCCGTAGGCCCAGCCGGGATCGGCGATATTCCAGAAGATGTCGTCGGGCAGCAAGCCGATCGCGTCGCGCATATAGGCGCCGAAGGCGAGCAGGGCGCGAAGCGGCACCGGCACGCCCTTGGGCAGGCCGGTCGTTCCCGACGTCGACATCATCATGAACAAGTCGTCGCCCTTGCGCATCACCGGCTGGCACTCGGGCGAGGCGGCGGCAAGCGCGGCGCGGAAATCGATGTCGCCTGCAGGTAGCACACCGCCATTGCCAAGAATGGTGGCGATTTGCGCTGATGTCTCGACCTCGTCGAGCTTGCCGCGATTGGCCGGGTTGGTCACCACGATCTTGGCGCCGCTATAGCCGAGGCGGTGCTCGATGGCTTTCGGACCGAAGGCGGTGAACAGCGGCTGGTAGACCGCGCCGATGCGCCACGTCCCGAGGATCAGCGCCACCAGTTCGGGGACGCGCGGCAGCATGCCGGCGACGACATCGCCGGCACCGACGCCGGCGGCCTTGAGCACATTGGCGGCGCGCCCGGACATGTCGGCGAGATCGTCGAAGCTGAATTCGCGAAGCTCGCCGCCGGCCGAGATCGCGCGCAGCGCCAGCCGGTCTTCTCCGGTGTAGCGGCCGCAGCATTCGACATAGGCATTGATGCCGGTTCCAGGGTTGCCATACAACCGCGCGATCTCATCTTCGATGCGAAAGCGCTGAACGGCATCCTCATAGCGCGGCATTTTGCTCATCGCAGTCCTCCCTAGGCGGCGCCCATCTCCCCTTGGAGCGCCTTATCGGTCAGATTGCCTGAAATTGCTGCGCTGGTCGATTACGGCGATAGTCGGGGAATGCGAAGGATCGCAGCGCAGCGACAATCCGCGCCGAGCCACTGCTGTTGACCGAACCGTCCATCCGGCCGATAGCACCGCCAGAATTGCCTCGAGGCCCCAATGATCCCAGACTCAACTTTCGATGACGCGGCCATCGCCGACGAAGGACGCGATGCTGACATCGCCTGGCAAAACGACATCCGCGCGGGCGTGCGCCACGTCCGCGATCTCGCCTCGCTGCCGCTGTCACCCGCCGAGCGCGCGGCGGCGCAGGAGGCGGCTACGCGCCACAAGGTGCGTGCCCCCAAAACCTATCTCGACCTGATCGACTGGAACGATCCCGCCGATCCGATCCGCGCGCAAATCATTCCATCGCCGGATGAGCTGACCGAAACGGAAGGCGAGCTCGACGATCCGATCGCCGACCATGCCTTCAGTCCGGTGCCGCGACTGACGCACCGCCACGCCGACCGCGTGCTGTTGTTTGCGACCTACCAATGCGCGGTCTATTGCCGCTTCTGCTTCCGCAAGGAGTCTCTGACCTCGATCGGCCGCGGCTACACGCGCGAGGCGCTCGAAGACGCCTTTGCCTATATCGAAGCCCATACCGAAATCCGCGAAGTGATCCTGACCGGCGGCGATCCGCTGTCGCTGCCGGACAAGGCGCTGGCCGAAATCCGCGCCCGCATCGAGACGATCGCGCATGTCAGGCTGCTGCGCATCCACACACGCGTGCCTGTCGTGCTGCCCGCGCGCATCACGCCGGGGCTGGTTGGCGCCTTGCGGGGCCGGCTGATGGTCACAATCGTCACCCATTTCAACCATGCGCGGGAGATCACGCCGGCCACCGAATTGGCCTGCCGCGTCATGCGCCAGGCAGGCTTCGTGCTGCTCAACCAGAGTGTCCTGCTCAAGGGCGTCAACGACACGGTCGAGGTGCTGGAGGAACTCTGCCGCGAACTGATGTACCGGCTCGGGGTCAAACCCTATTACCTGCACCATGGCGACCTCGCGCGCGGCATGGCGCACAGGCGCACCACGATTGCGCAGGGACAGGCGCTGGCCGGCGCGCTGCGCGCCCGCCTGTCGGGCATCTGCAATCCGGTCTATGTGCTGGACCTGCCGGAAGGCGGCGGCAAGGTGCCGCTCGGGCCATGCCATGTCGAGGGACGGGACGGGCAGGATTGGCGCATCCGCGGCCAGGATGGCGAGGTGAGGGTATATCGGGACGTGGTGGTGTAGGCACGGCGCAGCGGCGACGATGACCGCCGCCGTCACATTGTCGATCGGGATGACCATCGCACCAAACTCTCGCCACTACGCGTTCGCCTGCATTCCGTATGTTGACATAAAGATATCCTTATGTGATGGTTGTCGCCTCAAGGATAAAAAATGTCGCAGAATTCTGCATCGCTGGACGCATTGTTCGGCCCCGTCGCGGCAAAGCCCGATGGGTCCGAAGTGCTTGCGGCGCTGACGGCAGCGGCACGCGAGCGCATCCTCATCCTCGACGGCGCCATGGGCACGCAGATCCAGGGTCTCGGCTTCGACGAAGAGCATTTCCGCGGCGAGGCTTTCGCGGGCTGCGCCTGCCACCAGCAGGGCAACAACGACCTCTTGATCCTGACGCAGCCGAAGGCGATCGAGGAAATACATTATCAATACGCCATCTCTGGCGCCGATATCCTCGAGACCAACACCTTCTCCTCGACCTCGATCGCCCAGGCCGATTACGGCATGGAGGATGCCGTCTACGCGCTGAACCGGGACGGCGCGCGACTGGTGCGTCGGGCAGCGGCGAGGGCACAGCAGGAAGACGGCAAGCGGCGCTTCGTCGCCGGCGCGGTCGGGCCGACCAACCGCACCGCCTCGATGTCCCCCGACGTCAACAATCCCGGCTACCGCACCGTTACCTTCGATGAATTGCGCCTGGCTTATGGCGAGCAGCTGCGCGGCCTGGTCGACGGTGGCGCCGACATCATCCTGATCGAAACTATCTTCGACACGTTGAACGCCAAGGCGGCGATCTTTGCCTGCAACGAGATTTTCCTCGAAAAGGGCGTGCGCCTGCCGGTGATGATTTCGGGCACCATCACCGATCTCTCCGGCCGCACGCTGTCGGGCCAGACGCCGACCGCCTTCTGGCATTCGGTGCGCCATGCCAACCCCTTCACCATCGGCCTCAACTGCGCGCTCGGCGCCAATGCGATGCGCGCGCATCTGGCCGAAATTTCAGGCGCCGCCGACACCTTCGTCTGCGCCTATCCGAATGCCGGCCTGCCCAATGAATTCGGCCGCTATGACGAGAGCCCGGACTTCATGGCCGCGCAGATCGAGGATTTTGCGCGGGGAGGGCTCGTCAACGTCGTCGGCGGCTGCTGCGGCTCGACGCCGGAGCACATCCGGGCGATTGCCGAGGCTGTCAAAAAGTATCCGCCGCGCGCAATTCCCGAGATCGAGCGCAAGATGCGCCTGTCCGGGTTGGAGCCGTTCACGCTGACCGACGAGATCCCCTTCGTCAATGTCGGCGAGCGCACCAATGTCACCGGCTCGGCCAGGTTCCGAAAACTGATCACGGCGGGCGACTATGTCCCCGCGCTCGACGTGGCGCGCGACCAGGTCGCCAATGGCGCCCAGATCATCGACATCAACATGGACGAAGGCCTGATCGATTCGAAAAAGGCGATGGTCGAATATCTCAACCTCATCGCCGCCGAGCCTGATATCGCCCGTGTCCCGGTGATGGTCGACTCCTCGAAATGGGAGATTATCGAGGCCGGGCTTAAATGCGTGCAGGGCAAGCCGCTGGTCAATTCCATCTCGATGAAGGAAGGCGAGGAAGCGTTCCTGCACCACGCGAAACTGGTGCGCGCCTATGGCGCGGCCGTGGTCGTCATGGCCTTCGACGAGGCCGGTCAGGCCGACACCAAGGCGCGCAAGGTCGAGATCTGCACCCGCGCCTACAAGCTGCTCACCGAACAGGCCGGCTTCCCGCCCGAAGACATCGTCTTCGACCCCAACGTCTTCGCGGTCGCCACCGGCATCGAGGAGCACGACAATTACGGCGTCGACTTCATCGAGGCCACCGGCGAGATCACCGCCACGCTGCCGCATGTGCATATCTCGGGCGGCGTCTCGAACCTGTCCTTCTCCTTCCGCGGCAACGAGCCGGTGCGCGAGGCGATGCACGCCGTGTTTCTCTATCACGCCATCCAGCGCGGCATGGATATGGGCATCGTCAATGCCGGTCAGCTCGCCGTCTACGACACGATCGAGCCGGAGCTGCGCGAAGCGTGCGAGGATGTCGTGCTCAACCGCGTGCCCAGGGCCGGCGGCACCGCCACCGAACGCATGCTGGAGATCGCCGAGCGCTTCAAGGGCACCGCCGGCAAGGAAGCCAGGGAGCGCGATCTCGCCTGGCGCGACTGGACAGTCGAGCGGCGGATTTCGCATGCGCTGGTCAACGGCATCACCGAATTCATCGACGCCGACACCGAGGAAGCGCGCCTCGCATCCGAGCGGCCGCTGCATGTCATCGAAGGCCCGCTGATGGCCGGCATGAATGTCGTCGGCGATCTGTTCGGCGCGGGAAAGATGTTTCTGCCGCAAGTGGTGAAGTCGGCGCGCGTGATGAAGCAGGCCGTGGCCGGATTGCTGCCGCACATGGAGGCCGAAAAACTGGCCAACGCCGCCAATGGCATCGACAATGGCGAGCGCCAGACGGCCGGCAAAATCCTGATGGCGACTGTAAAGGGCGATGTCCACGACATCGGCAAGAACATCGTCGGCGTCGTTCTGGCCTGCAACAATTACGAGATCATCGATCTCGGCGTCATGGTGCCGGCGGCAAAGATCCTGCAGACGGCGCGTGAGCAAAATGTCGACATCATCGGCCTGTCCGGCCTGATCACCCCGTCGCTGGACGAGATGGTGCACATGGCCGCCGAGATGGAGCGTGAAGGCTTCGACATTCCGCTGCTGATCGGCGGCGCCACCACCAGCCGCGTGCACACGGCGGTGAAGATCCACCCGCGCTATTCCAAAGGACAGACGGTCTATGTCAACGACGCCAGCCGGGCGGTCGGCGTCGTCTCGTCCTTGCTGTCGAAGGAGACCAAGGGCGGCTACGTCGACACAGTGCGGGCCGAGTACAAAAAGGTCGCCGACGCGCATGCCCGCTCCGAGGCCGACAAGCAGCGGCTGCCGCTGGCAAAGGCCAGGGCCAATGCGCACAGGGTGGACTGGTCCGCCTATGAACCGCCGAAGCCGTCCTTCACCGGCGTGAAAGTGTTCGAGAACTGGGACCTGACTGAGCTCTCGCGCTACATCGACTGGACGCCGTTCTTCCAGACCTGGGAGCTGAAGGGGCGCTATCCCAAGATCCTCGATGACGAGAAGCAGGGACCGGCGGCGCGCCAGCTGTTCGAGGATGCGCAGGCGACGCTGAAAAAGATCATCGCGGAAAAATGGTTCGCGCCGCGCGCCGTCATCGGCTTCTGGCCGGCGAACGCCGTCGGCGACGACATCAGGCTGTTCACGGATGAGGCACGCTCGCAGGAACTGGCAACCTTCTTCACGCTGCGCCAGCAACTGACCAAGCGCGACGGCAAGGCCAATGTCGCGCTGTCGGATTTCGTCGCGCCTCAGGACATAGGCAAGCCGGATTATATCGGCGGCTTCATCGTCACCGCGGGGATCGAGGAGGTGGCGATATCAGAGCGCTTCGAGCGCGCCAATGACGATTATTCCTCGATCATGGTCAAGGCGCTGGCCGATCGTTTCGCCGAAGCTTTTGCCGAGCGCATGCACGAGAAGGTGCGCAAGGAATTCTGGGGCTATGCATCAGACGAGAAGCTGGCGCCCGACGAACTGATCGGCGAGCCTTATCGCGGCATCCGCCCCGCGCCCGGCTATCCCGCGCAGCCCGATCATACCGAGAAGGCGACCTTGTTCCAACTGCTGGATGGTGAGCGCAATGCCGGCGTCAGCCTGACCGAGAGCTATGCGATGTGGCCGGGCTCATCGGTGTCCGGCATCTATCTCGCGCATCCCGAAAGCTATTATTTCGGCGTCGCCAAGGTCGAACGCGACCAGGTCGAGGACTATGCCCGGCGCAAAGCCATGCCGCTGGCCGATGTCGAGCGCTGGCTCGGCCCGATCCTCAACTATGTCCCTCAGCACTATGCCGAGGCGGCGGAATAGCGGCTGCGACGTGGCCCAATGGCTGCTCGACCGCTCCCTTGATTTTTCACCGTCGAAAAAAATCGCGCCGCACCCGGTTCTCGGCGAGCTGCCGGTTGTCGGTCGGTCAGACTTAGGTCCCTCGCGCCTGCTTTTCTGGAACAAGCCGTGATGTCCCGCATTTTATTGGCAGGGACACAAGGAGTGTCGAGTGAAAGCGATTTTGGGACTGGTCGGCGGCTTCGTGCTGACCCTTGCGGTGTTCGGCAGCGGGCTGGTTTTCGCGGCCTGGCTGCTTGCCGCCAAGCCAGCGCGGGAGGCAAGGCCGACCGTCAGCGTGGCGGAGCTGTGGACCCGGAAAGCGCGGCCGGTGGACAAGACGGCGCAGGACTTCGAACGTGTGCCGCCCGAGCAGTCCGCGCCTGCCGACATCGCCGCCAAGGAGCCGGCTCAGGACCCGGCCAGGCAGCAGCCCGATCCCGCCGTCACCGGCGCTATCGCGCCGGTCGAGCTGCCGCCGCCGCATCTCGCCTGGTGCGTCAGCCGCTACCGCTCCTACAACCCTGATGACAACAGCTACAGGTCCTATAGCGGACAGCAGCGCACCTGCGTCTCGCCCTATCTCGGCGCCGAGCGCGCCGCGCCGCGAGCCCCTGAGGCGCGTGCCACGGAAGCAAGCTATGTCGTGGGCGCGGGCGCCTACGCGGCCACCAGCGGCGACCATGTCGAATCCTGCTTCAGCCGCTATCGCTCGTATCGTCCGGAAGACAACAGCTACCAGCCATATTCCGGCGGGCCGAGACGGCAATGCGAGTAGCCAGCGCGAAGGGCGCCGCGAACGATTGCGACCGCGCGATTTCTGGGATCGTTCGGATCGCCCTTAAGGCCCAGGGGAGGAACCACTATGAACGACGACAGGCATCATAAGATACAGCAGCGCGCCTACCAGATCTGGGAGCGCGAAGGCACTGGCGACCCCGAGCATCACTGGCACCGGGCCGAGGCCGAGATCGACCGCGAGGCGGCGCTGCCGCTGACCGCCGACGACGCCCTGCCGCGCGAGATCGCCAGCACCGACGTCCTGACCGTCGAGGAACTCGCCGTGCGCACCGGCATATCCGGAGACGAAGCGCAGGAGTTGATCGACAGGCTTGGCACTGACAGGGCGGCGGTTGAGCAGGCGGCGCGGGGGATTGACGGAAAGAGGCGGGCGACGTCCTGATCGGAGGGCTAGGACGATCTTTCAGAGTGTCTTGTTGACACTTATCACTTTGGCAGTCGCGACAGAGGCCGTCATTTCTGACAGCTTTGCGCCTAAATTGATCCGTGCTGGCCATAGCAACATCCGTAAGCGGACGGTGCCGATGCCGGCGAAGCAGCCCAGATGCCGCGATACGAAGTGCCAACCACTTCGCGGCACCAGCGTGCCTGTAGACACTCTCGCCACTTTCTCTATACGACGTCGAGACGGGGTGGCGAGCAACGATGATCACAGTGTTGGTGCACGAGTTGAATCAGACGCCGATGCGGCGGCTGATTTCGTCGGCAGGGCACTTGTTGCCGCTTTTGCGCATGGAAACCTATCAGTCAGTCTTCCGCCGACTGAACTTTCCCGCGGGTACCTTGGTTTTTACTGATTTTGAGTATCTGAATGGCATGGAAATGATGGCGGCGGCGGATATTGCCGAAGCCGCAAAGCGCGCCGACCCTGATGCTCGAATTCTAAACCATCCCGCGACTGTCCTGGAGCGGTTCGCCCTGCTCCGCCGGCTTCGTATTAGAGAAATCAACCCGGTCGAAGTATCGCGTCTGGAGCAGGATGAGCGACCAACCCGTTACCCTGTTTTTATCCGGATGGAAGATGGCTTTTGGGGGCCGGAAACCAAGCTTCTGGAAAACCCACGCCAACTTGAAGAGGCGATCGCCGTGCTCCAGGGCAACGCCAAGCCGATGAAGCGGCGCATCGCCGTCTCCTTTGAAGCCGATCGCGATTCGAACGGCTACTATCGAAAGTATGGCGCATTCCGCATTGGGGACGCGATTGTGTCCCAGCACATACTTAGGTCCGTCGACTGGAACGTTAAGTCATCGGCAAGCAGCACCGACCCGGATTTCGTGCGCGAGGAACTCGCCTTCGTAAAGGACAATCCGCACGCTGAGGACCTGCTTCGCGCCTGCAATACGGGCCATATCCAGTTCGGCCGCGTGGACTACACGTTGCGAGACGGCGCATTGGTGATATTCGAGGTCAACCCCAATCCGACTTTTCCGAAGTTCAAAGGTGGCGCAGCCGCCCGTGAGGAACGACGTAGCCACATTATCGCGGCGTTGAAAGTTGCATTCGAGGCAATCGACAGTTCCGGCACCGGGAGAATCGACTTCCTGCCTTCAGCCGGATCTTACCAATTCATTCAGTCGGGCCGCTGGATATGGCCGGTGAGATGGCTTTGGAGAACAAGAATGGTCCGGCGAAGGAAGATGCAATCGCAATGAACGGCCCGCGAGAAAGCCCACCGGCAGGACAACGGCTCTCGATTTACACCGACGAACCACTCACGCAACTTGCCCGTTTTTCGTTTGATTGGGCTGAGGTGCTGTGTGACCCGAGCCATGGGTGTATGCCCTACCATCGCACGTGGAGCATGATCCGCCTGCTGGAATCGAAAGGTGCCAAGCCGGCCGGCGGGGGGTTCTTTGGACGTGAATTGGCTGCCGTGGCCCAGGAGGGACGCTGTCGGATTCTCCTGTCGGGCGCGGCCGACACCGGCCTGGCGGCAATGGTTCTGGGCCAAACGAGGCCGGTCGGCATCGAGCCCGAATTTGTGCTGATCGATCGCTGTGAAACGACGGTCGAACAGAACAGGCTGTTTGCCCGCTCCGCCGGTTTTGCGCTCGAGACCCACCGCGCCGACATTCGCGGTTGCGACTGTGCGCCGGTGCAGGCAGTTGTCGCGCATAGCGTTCTTAATTTCTTCGACCGCAGCGCACGCCAGCAGGTGGTCGACAGTTGGGCGCGTAGTCTCAAGCCTGGCGGACGCCTGCTTCTCTCCCAGAGGTTGCTATCGGAAAAAGACCAGCCGAGGGGGCCTCGCGGCAGCGCTGAAATCGGCCGAAGGCTTTCGACCATCGAGAAGGCCGCCGTCGCGGCGCATTTTCCTGCCGCTGCCGTGGCGGAGCTGAAGACGGCCGTCGAAGCGCTCTGGGGTGAACCGCTGCATGAAGATCGCACTACATATTCAGACCTTGCGGATATGCTGAAGCAATCCAACCTGACGATTGTCGGCTCGGAGCAGCATCATACCGGGAAAAGCGTTTCCCCGCTTGCCGCTGCCGACAGCGTCCAGACAATTCCAAGATACGAAATCGTCGCCGTCAGGATGTAGCCCGACCACTAGAATAAGTGCGACATCGCAGAAGCGGGAAGGTCGATAGCGGCTATCCGATCGAGATAAAACCAGGTCGCCACTGCGACCGCAACCGAGGTGCAAGATGCCAGTGTCGCCGACTTCAAGGTCAGCTTCTGACCGGCTGAAATCCATACCAGGGTAAACAGGGACAGCGCCGCCGGGAGGCCCGCCAGCCAGACAGCGACCGGCAACAGGAGCATCATCATCAACGGCACACGATGGCTTTCCGGGATCGTATGGGTCCGTTCGCCTCCCTGTTTCTCGTGGCCAACAAGCGAGATCGTTTGCACAAGGGCGACCGCGAGCATCGCAAACAGACAACACCAGGCCACGGCCTGCGCGAAGATCGAATAGCCTGGCTGCCCTTGGAGCGATATCGCTGCCAGCACAGCGCATCCACCGGTCAACAGCCATGCGACTGCGGCATCGGCACGCTTTGGCTTGACACGTCGCGGCGGCAAAACACCACCGCGCACGATCCATGCGAGGGAAAGCGCGATTATGACCATGATCGTCAACGACGCCGGCCGTTGTAGAGGGTTCAGCCTGCCGACACGGGCCAACTCCACACTGAGCGCCAGGTTTCGCTCGATGAAGCCGCCCAGGACGAATGATATGACAAAAGGAATTTGCGGCCAGTCGAGGCGCTTCAGCATGTAGCCGGCCAGCCCGAAAGCGACGGCTACGTACAGATCGATCAGCAGCCCGTTTAGCTGCACGATCGTCACGAAGCTGACGACAATGATCGGGAGCGCGATGCGGTCGATCCTGAGAGCAGTCAGGCGCGCAAAATATGGTGTCAACGCCAATCCCACTGCGGACGTCAGCAAGTTCGACAGCAGCAGCGCGGTAATCAACGTGAACGTCAGGGGCAAGTCGGTCGTCAGCATCGGTATGCCCGGAACGATGCCGTGTACCGTCAGGACTGTCAGCAGGATCAAGCCGCCCTCGCTGCCGGGAAGGCCGAAGGCAACGGTCGGCAGAAGCGAGCCTCCGTCCTTCGAATCGACGGCCGCTTCCGGCGCAATGATGCCCCTGATGTCACCAGATCCGAACCTTGAGCGCTGGTCCTTGGGGGTTGTCTGGATCGCCTGCCCGTAGGCAACGAAGCTGGCGACCGTTCCTCCAACACCTGGAATGATGCCGACCAACACGCCGATGGCCGACGATCGCATTGTTAGTCCCCAATGACGAAAGACAGCAAGCATACCGGTCCAGATCGAGTCGTTCGCGTTTTCCAGGCCAGCCGCTTTTTCAAGCTGCAATCTTTTTCGCCACGAGATGATTTCAGAAACGGTGAAAAAGCCAAGCAGCAGCGCGACCATGTCGACGCCGTCGAAGAGAGCGATGCTCCCAAACGTCCAGCGTGGTTGGCCATAGGTCGGATCAGTTCCGACAAGACCGACCAAAAGCCCCAGCAGCGCCATCGCCAGCGCTTTCAGACGGGACGCGCTTGGAACCGCAATGATCGTCGACAGGCCCCATACGCCGAGCAGCACGTATTCAAACGGTCCGAATTGCAGGATGAACGGCCGAATGATCGGCATGAGCGCTATGAGGACGAGGACGCCAAAAACCGATCCGACGGCCGAGGCCGTTGCCGCGGCGGCTATCGCGGTGCGAGGCAGGCCGGCCCTGGACATCGGATGGCCGTCGAGCAGGGTTGCCGCGCTTGGCGCGTTGCCCGGTATGTTGAAGAGGATAGCCGTTATAGATCCCATGAAGGTCGCGCCGCCGGTCAGGGCGCCAAACAGCAACAACACCGATACCGGATCCCAATGCACGGTTGCGACCAGCAGAAGGGTTGCAAGGCTGGCGCCGCCAATCCCTGGAAGAAAGGACGTAGCCATGGCAACCAAGGTGCCAAGCACCGGGATCAGTATGTTCGGCCAGGAGAATACATTGCCCAGTCCAGTGCCGAGGGCAGCCCAATATCCGGTCATCAGCGCGTTGCTCGCGCATCCCGCTCGAGTTCCGGGTGTTTTTTCAGATACGCTTCCGCCTCATGGAAGGCACTGAGCATATCGTTGATCACGATGACGGTCTGGTCGGCGTCGCGCGGCTCGATTGGACGTTTCTGAGCTTCAAGCGCCACCTTGAACCCATCGCTCTTGACCGCGGCGGAGACGGCGTCACGAAGACAACCTAGCGATTTCTGCTCCATGTCGGCAGGGGCAAAAAATCCCCGCGCTGTCGCCGAAGCTTTCGCGACGGCGATGGCCAACCGCAATCGTTCTTCCTGCTTCTCCTTGGAAAGGCCTTGGCTGCGCTGCCACACCAACCCTCCTTCACCCGCCAGGAAAGCCACGCCTGGCGCGTTCGGGTCAGGTCCCTCCGTGAGAACCAGACCGACTTTGGCTTCGCCTGCGGCGGTCGAGCGCAAGCCTGTCGTCAATGAATTGGATGTCATATCGCCTTCGCCACGCAGGAGCGCGGACATGAGTGCGCCGCTGCCTTCATAGCCCGAGACCACGTCGACCTTGATATCGAGGAGGTGCGCGGTGAGCACTATCGGCAGGATGCCGGCTTCAAGCGATGAAACCGACGCGACCAGATGTTTGGCGCTTTGCAAATCGACATCGTTCCGAACGATCCACGCTTCGGGATCGATGTGAATCAGTCCTATCGGATTTAGCCGATTCGTCCAGTTGTCGACGCCAGCCGGAATGTCACCTTGCGAAATTATGTCGGAGACGCTTTCAATCATAAGGACCAGTTCGTCGGATGGCGCATTGGTTACACGCTTTAGCGCCGCAAATCCGCCTGCCGCGGGCATATTCACGACCCTGACATCGAGCTCGGTCGTGCTGGCAAGGGCCGGCGCAAATGCACGGGCATAGGTATCATAGCCGCCGCCGGCAGCGTTGGGGACAACGAGGGTGATTCGCCGGCCGGCGTAGGTGGTTGCGCAAGCGATCTCGCCGCCGCTTGCCGCGGACGGCAGGTAGATTGCCGCGGCGGTGATTGCCGCCAACGCCACACGAAAGAACTTCATCTCGCCAAGCCCCAGATTTCACCCAGTGGTGATACTTAGATAGCCCTTGCAACGCCAGCGTTGTTCCTTAGCAATCGCGCTTAGTTTCGTGAATGTCGCGGTCTGTGTCGCCAATTGGCGTCCGATCTGCCATGCGGTTATTCAGTTCATTAACCTTTCATTAACCATACCACGGCTAGCGTTTACCTCTCAGTAAGGAATCGCCCGCCGTGACCTTTGCCGCTCCCCTCGAGGCCAAATCCATTCGCTTTCGCGCCCGCTCCTTCGTCGCGTTCACGCTGACGCCGGAGGCGCCTTTGGATGTCTGGCTGGAGAGCCTGGATCGCTGGGTCGGCAACTCGCCGGGCTATTTTGCCGGGCGCCCGGTGGTGCTCGACCTGAATGTGCTGAAGCCCGAAGTCGTGGCCATCGAAGCGCTGGTCGATTTGCTCGGCCAGCGCGGCATCCGCATCTATGCCATCGAGCTTGATGGCGGCGCCGAGCTTGGCGCGCATCTGCCGCCGGTGCTGGTCGGCGCCAAGGAGGCGACCACCGACGGTCTGCTGCAGCCGAGCCGCAAGGCGGGCAGGGCGGATGACGCCACGCCGGCAGGCGATACGAAGGCGGCCGGTGACATCAAGGCAGAGGCCGGCGATTTGAAGGCGGGCGACTTGAAACCGGCGAGCGATGCCAAGGCACAGCCGAAAGACGCCAAAATTGCCGCGCCGGACGCCGGCACGTTGATGATCCGCTCGCCGATCCGTTCGGGGCAGCTGATCTTCCATCCGCATGGCGATGTCATCGTGCTGGGTTCGGTCGCCTCCGGCTCCGAGATCGTCGCCACCGGTTCCATCCATGTCTATGGCACGCTGCGCGGCCGCGCTTCGGCGGGCGCTCAAGGCAACACGGCGGCGCGTGTCTTCTGCCGCAGGAACGAAGCCGAGCTTCTGTCGGTGGATGGCTGGTATTGCACCGCCGAGGAGATGGACCCGTCAGTCCGGGGCAAGCCTGTGCAGGCCTTTCTCGACAACGGCATGCTGCGCATCGCCCCTTTCAGCTAATGCGGCAGGCGCTGCTCGCGCCCGACCAACGATATAACGAACAACAACGGAGGCTTTATTGATGGGCAAGGTAGTGGTGGTCACCTCGGGCAAGGGGGGCGTCGGCAAGACGACCTCGACGGCGGCCCTGGGGGCGGCGGTCGCCAAGACCGGTAAGAAGGTGGCGCTGGTCGATTTCGATGTCGGCCTGCGCAACCTCGATCTGATCATGGGCGCCGAACGGCGCGTGGTGTTCGACCTCGTCAACGTCATCCAGGGTTCGGCAAAGCTGTCGCAGGCGCTGATCCGCGACAAGCGGGTCGAGACTTTGTTCCTGCTGCCGGCCTCGCAGACGCGCGACAAGGATGCGCTGACCGAGGAGGGCGTGGCCGAGGTCATCGGCAAGCTGCGCTCGGTGTTCGACTACGTCTTCTGCGACAGCCCGGCCGGCATCGAGCGAGGCGCGCAGCTCGCCATGCGCTTTGCCGACGAGGCGGTCATCGTCACCAATCCGGAAGTGTCGTCGGTGCGCGATTCCGACCGCATCATCGGCCTGCTCGATTCCCGCACCTTGCGGGCCGAGGAGGGCGAGCAGATCGCCAAGCATGTGCTGGTCACGCGCTACGATGCGGGACGCGCCGCGCGGGGCGAAATGCTGTCGATCGACGATGTGCTGGAGATCCTGTCGGTGCCGCTGCTCGGCATTATCCCTGAGAGCCAGGATGTGCTGCGCGCCTCCAACCTCGGTTCGCCGGTGACGCTGTCGGAGCCGCTCAATGCCGCTGCCAAGGCTTACATCGACGCGGCCAAGCGGCTCGAGGGCGAACAGCTGCCGGTCATCGTGCCCTTCGAACGCAAGGGCTTCCTCGATCGTCTTTTGGGAAGGAGGGCGGCATGAACCTGCTCGACATCTTCAAGCGGCGCACCAGCGCGCCGGTGGCGCGCGAACGGCTGCAAGTGCTTCTCGCCTATGAGCGCCGCAACCGCAGCCAGCCCGATCTCGTCTCCATCCTGCGCGAAGAGATCATGGCGGTGATCGCCAAGCACGTGCAGATCGACCAGGATTATCTCCAGGTCTCGATGGACCGCGGCGAGACCATGTCGACGCTGGAGATCGACATCCAGATCCCCAACAAGAGCGCGGTTCCGCTCGCAATGGCGGGGTGAGATTGAAGCTGCTGATCTCCCCCCTTGTGGGGGAGATGGCCGGCAGGCCAGAGGGGGGCGCTGTCCCGCCGGCCTGTCGATTGTTTGGCAACGGCTTGGGCCGAAGTCGGTCCTAGCCGACACGACTTGTCGAACGTAGCGATCCTTCGCGCCCCCCTCTGTCCTGCCGGACATCTCCCCCACGAGGGGGGAGATTGGGCACTCCTTCGCGGCTTCGCCGATCAGTCACCCTCCCCAAAAAACATTCAACCAACTAGTTGACTATCTAAAATCTCGCCTCTATATTCAACTACATGGTTGAATTAGAGACGCCCCAGATGGACCAGGTTTTTCACGCCCTTGGCGACGCTACGCGCCGCCACATGCTCAACGACCTCGCCGGCGGCGAGCGCACGGTGAGCGAGCTGGCGCAGCCCTTCGCCATGTCGCTGGCCGCAGCCTCCAAGCACATCAAGGCGCTGGAGCATGCCGGGCTGATCCGGCGCGAAGTGCGCGGGCGCACCCATGTCTGCCGCCTCGAGGCCCGCCCGCTGGCCACCGCCTATCAGTGGCTCGGCCAATACGCGCGTTTCTGGAACAGCCGCCTCGATGTCCTCGAACAGCTTTTGCGCGAGGAGGCGGGGCGCAAAACGTCGACAACGCCGTCAACGCCGGCACCGGCAAATCCGGAACCATCCAAGCCGGAATCACCCAAGCCAGACACATCCAGGCCAACATCATCCGAGGGAGACGACCGATGAACCAGATGAACAGCTTCGACGGCTACGCCCAGCTGATCCAGCCGGCCACTTTGAGGATCGAACGGCTTTTGCCCGGAACCAGGGAGCGCGTCTGGGAATATCTGACGCAGAGCGATCTGCGCCGCCAATGGCTGGCGGCCGGCGACATGGAGATGGAGGAAGGCTCTTCCTTCGAGCTGGTCTGGCGCAATGACGAACTGACCGACCCGCCCGGCGACAGGCCGGCCAGCTTCAGTGGCGGCGAGCAGCGGATGCACAACCAGATCGTCGAGTGCGATCCGCCGCGCAAGCTCACCATCACCTGGAACGGCAGCGGCAATGTCACCTTCGAATTGGCGCAGCGCGGCGACGACGTCTTGCTCACCCTGGTCCACCGCCGCCTGCCGGACCGCTCGAGCCTGATGATGCATGCCGCAGGCTGGCACGTGCATCTCGACCTCCTGGTTGCCCGCGTGGCGGCCGAGAAGCCCGAACCGTTCTGGGACAGCTTTAGCCGTATCGTGGCGGAATACGACCGGCGCCTGCCGGCCTGACCTGACCTAACGCATCGCCCGGTCCGACCGGGCCCCATCGATCCCTTGCATCGGATGCCGGCGCAAGGGCCGGCGAAACACGCGCCTTCGCCAGACACAGCGGCGCGTCATCGGAAGTGAAACCAGGCAACGTGCTTGCATCCCGCAAGCCCGAAGGAGGAAGTCATGCGTAAATTGATCACCGGAATGAAGATCTCCATCGACGGCAAGATGGAAGGCCCCGAAGGCTTCGCCGACTGGGTCGACAACTGGTCGGAGGAATACGGCCTGATGCCCGAGATCGACGCCTGCCTGCTCGGCGGCGTCATGTATGCCGGCTATGAGCGCTACTGGAGCGCGATCCTTGAGAACGAGCCGGACCAGCCATTGCCGATGACCGGCAGACTGGTCGACCCGGCCGAACTCGAATGGGCGCGCTTTGCCGCGAAAACCCCGCACTATGTGCTGTCGAACACCATGACTTCGGCCGCCTGGGCCTCGACGCGCTTCCTGCGCAGCCTCGACGACATCGCGGCGCTGAAGCGCGAGCCCGGCAAGGACATCTACCTCATGGGCGGCGCCCGCATCACCGCCAGCCTGATCGAAGCCGGCCTGGTCGATGAAATGCGGCTCATCGTCTATCCGCTGCTCGCCGGCGACGGCAAGGCGCTGTTCGGCATGGTGCACGCCCGGCACAGACTGGAGCTGCGCAAGGCCGAGGCGCTTTCGGATGGACGTGTGAGCCTGGTGTATGGGCTGGCGAGCTAGCTTCTTTTCCTCTCCCTCCGGAGGGGGAGAGGTGGCGCCGCGAAGCGGCGACGGAGTGGGGAAGGCGGTCATGAAACCCACGGTCGCCGCAAAACAGGAGCGACGGAAGCGAGCGCGAAACGCCTGCAAGCAGGCAATCAGGCGGATGAACGGTCGACCCCCACTCCGTCGAGCTACGCTCGACACCTCTCCCCCGATCGACGGGGGAGAGGAAATGCGTCGGCGTTCGCCTCCCACCCTTGCCCTATCAACAGCCCGCTCGTGCCACACGACAACCGGGCCCTTTATCCCTATCTCCGGCCTGCGCTACGGCCTGCTGGTCGCGTGGGGAGGGACTGGAATTGACGTCGACGTCGATTGCCGCAGCTGAAGCGAAGGCCTTGCCGATCGGCGCGTTGCTTGGCGCCATGGTGTCGATCCAGATCGGCGCCACCTTCGCCAAGAGCCTGTTTCCGCTGATCGGCGCCAATGGCACCACGGCGCTGCGGCTGGCCGTGGGCGCGCTGATGCTGGCGGCGGTGCTGAGGCCGTGGCGGGTGCGGCCGTCGCGCGCCGTGCTGCCCTGGCTCATCGCCTATGGCGTCAACCTCGCGGCGCTGAACCTGCTGTTTTATGCAGCGCTCGCCAGAATCCCGCTCGGCGTCGCGGTGGCGCTCGAATTCTCCGGCCCGCTGCTCGTGGCGACGCTGTCGTCGCGGCGCGCCACCGACTTCGTCTGGGTGGTGCTGGCCGTTGCCGGCATATCGCTGTTGTCGCCCTTCATCCACTCCGGCAGTGCACTCGACCCGATCGGCGTGATGCTGGCGCTGGCCGCCGGCTGCTGCTGGGCGCTCTACATCGTCTTTGCGCAAAAGGCGGGCGCCGAGCTTGGCAGCCAGACCACGGCTTACGGCCTGGTCATTGCCGCTGCTGTCGCCCTGCCGTTCGGCCTCGCCGAGGCGGGTACCGGCCTGATCGCACCCGCGATCCTGGTCAGCGCGCTGCTGGTCGGGCTGTTCTCCAGCGCCTTGCCGTTCTGGCTGGAGATGGTGGCGCTGACCCGGATGCCGGCCAGGCTCTACGGCACGCTGACTTGTCTGGAGCCGGCGCTGGGCGCGCTGGCCGGCTTCCTGTTCCTGCACGAAATCCTGAGCCCGCTGCAATGCGCGGGCATCGCCGCCGTGGTCGTCGCCGCCTTCGGCGCGGCGCTGACGACGAAGCCGCCGGTACCGTCGCCGGAATAGTTGCCTGAAATGCATATGTGACGCCGGTGCCGTGGTCCGCCGGTCCCGTGTCCGGTTGCTCAAGCGCCTGCAGCATCGATATATGGATCGATGTATGCGCAGGAGATCCAGATGAGCAGGGCCGACAGCATTGCTTGAGCCGTCCGTGATCAAGGCAATACTCCTTGTCGGGTTCGCCGCTGTCGTTGCGGCTCTCGCCTGGCGGCTGGCGCGGTCTCGTCCCAGAGCCCGGCTTCGTGAAGATCCGGCCAACGACTACGCCGTGCGCCGGGACTGGTCGGGCAACCACGGCAAGCTCAATCATTCGACCTTTGTCTACTTCGATGCCGATCGTGACGGCCGCTACGGGCTCGGCGACCGCCCGATGGCCGGCATCATGGTCAGACTGCATGATGGCGACGGCCGCTTCGTCGCCGCGGCGCGGAGCAACCGCGGCGGCTTTGCCAATTTCCTGGCGTCGGCGAAACGTCGGGCCGCGCCCATCCATGTGCCGGGCAGCTACCGCTTCACCGTGTCGGTTCCGCCCGGCTGGCGCTCCAGCAGCGCCAACGAGGTCCAGTCGCAGCACCTCCGGCCGCTGCCGGGCTCGCCCACCGGGCTGGTCTCGGAAGCAATGCTGCAGCCGGTCGGCCTGTTTGCGATACGCCGGCTCAGCGGCCGCGTAGCGGACGGTGCTTCGGCGAGCATCTCGGTGATGGCGAAATGGCAAGAGGTGGCAGTGCATCCGCTAAGTGCTGGGGCTGGCTTCCGTCTCGATCTGCCCGATGACGCCGACGCGATCGAAGTCACCGGCGATGGCATGGAACGACGACTGGCCTTGTCGGCCTACCCGACCGAGCTCGGCCTGCTGTCGCCCGAGAACGCGGCTGTCGACAGCGCCGCGTCCTTGCAGGCCATCGGTTTCGACGATGTCACGACGCGCGGCCTGCGCAAGGTGCCGTCCGGTTATGCCGGGTTGACCTGGTTCAACCTGAACGCACTGGCGCGCGATCATACCGAAGGCAGCGAAGGCTACGTCAACGGCAATATCTCGGGAGACCATGTCTGCTATACGAGCAGCGGACACCCGGCCGAATTCTCGAGCGACAAACCGTTCGGGTTCCATTCCGTGATGCTGACAGCGGCATGGTTGAAGTCCGAAGGCGAAACCGCACTGGTCGAGAGCTGGCTTGGCGACCGGCTGATCGCCAGCGACACGATCGTCCTGTCGGCACTGGCGCCCGTCCACTATGCGCCGATGCTGGCGGCGGTGACGCGCGTGCGCCTTTCAACGAGCCACTATTGGCAGCTCGTGCTCGACGATCTGGTGGTTGTGCGCTGAACGGTCCCGCCGCCTGCGGGAGATCATGCTCCGGAAACGATCAAGCCGCCCGACTCTGCCAGGAGGATCTCGATCTACCGGGGAACGAGTTTAGCCCGGAATAGGAGCAGAAGCGCCGTTCGCGGTGATCTGCGAGAGCTTGCCCCTTTTTACCAGCACTGGCTTGGAATAGGTCTTCCTCATTTTCCACTCTCCACGTCGGGCACCCAAAGCCCCGTTCCCGGCCAGACGGCACGAGGCGTCGGATAATCGGCTGCTAGACGGCGACCGGCCCGGAGCCGTTACCATTGTCGGCTGTAACCTGCGAGAGCTTGCCCTTCTTGACCAGCACCGGCTTCGAATAGGTCTTCTTCATGCCGCATCTCCAGTGTCAGGCGAGGCCGCCAGATCAGGCGACAGTCCGACTCAACGACTTCACTCGATCGGGCCGGAACCCGCTCCATTGGCGAGCGCCGTAACCTGCGAAAGCTTGCCTTTTTTGACCAGAACAGGCTTCGAATAGGTTTTCTTCATAGTGTATCCTCCAAGCTTACGCGATAATGCCAGACGGATCGGCACTGTCAACCTTCGCGGCGCCGTCGTCCCGCCCCGGGTTTTCTCGGTCCCGATGCACTAGATCATGATGAGATTTGGTTGCAATCTCATCATGATCTAACCCTTTGTTGGAGCATGATCTTTTCCAAAAACCGGACCCGCTTTTTGGAATCATGCTCTAACCCGCAAATCCACCTTCATCGAGAAAGCGTTGTTCTTGGGCGTGCATGGCGCGACCGAGGATCGGGTTGCGGTGCGGAAAACGTCCGAAACGGCGGATGATGTCGCGGTGATGTTCGGCCCGCTTCAGGTCGGACGGGCCGATGTCGCGCGACAGCGCCACCGAGCGGTCCTGGTCGGCAATCGCTTCGGAATGCGCGAAGGGCAGCCCGAAGAACAGCCGCAGCGAGGGATCGACCATCCGCTGGAACCCGGCATCGATCGCCTCAGTAGCGATCGCGCGGGCCTTCGCGTCGCTGGCATACATGCGCGGCGTGTCGCGAAAGGCGTTGCGCGGGAACTGGTCGAGCAGCAGGATCAGCGCCAGAGCCCCGTAGGGCGTCGCCATCCAGCCATCGCAGTCGCCGCGCGCTGCGGCCTCATGCAGCCGCAGGAAGCGATCGCGAAACTCGCGGTCGAAGGCCGCATCCTTGGCGAACCACGCGGCAGGTCCTGCCTGCCACCAGAAGCCGACCACGGCGGCAGCGGCATCCGGCACATTCTTCCGGGCGGCGAGGCCGCCCGGTTCGACGGTTGCGATGGGGTCCATTGTCAGGCCGCCTTCGCATCGCCGGCCAGTGCCGCCCAGTCCAGCGCTCTTGCCCATTCGGCGAATGAGGTCGGCTTCACCGGCAGCAGACGGGTCGTCTGGCCAAGATCGACGGCAAGCACGGCCTGCTTCTGGCTGCGGATCCAGGCATAGCTGGCGGCAGTCTGTTCGGCGGCGTCCTTGCCGAGCATGGTTTCGAGCGCGGCGGCGAAGTCCGCCAGCGGCACCGGATAATAGCTGACTTCGCGGCCGACAATGCCTGACAGGATGACGGCCATCTCCGGTCCGGTCAGCGCCTGCGGCCCGCCAATGTCGAAGCTGGCACCGGCAAGCTCCGGATGCCGCAGCGCTTCGACCACGTAGGCCGCCATATCCTGCCAGGAGATCCAGGAGGTCTGGAAGTTGGCCGGCAGCGGATAGGCGAGGACGCCCTGATGCATGATCGCCGGCGCGCTCCAGGGCGCTGCGATATTGCTCATGGCCAGCGTCGGCTTTAGGACGATGGATGGCGGGCCGAACGTCTTGATGTAGTCGATGAGTTCGGCCTTGGCATCCATCACCGCCGTGCCGGAATGGCCCGACACATGGCCGCTGGTGTTGAACACCAGAAGCTTGACGCCGCCTTGCTGCGCCGCATCCGCAATGTTGCGGCCGTAGCGCAGGATCTCTTCAGGGCTTGCACCGACCGGCAAGGTCAGCGCCACCGCATCGACGCCGAGGCAGGCGAGGGCCAGTCGGCCGGGGTCGGCGAGATCACCGCGCACGATGTTGACCCCATCGCCGAACGGATCGGGCGAGCCCTTGCGTAACAGGACACGCACCGTGGCGCCGGCGGCGCGGCAAGCGCTGACAATGGCCGACCCTTGGGCGCCGGAGGCGCCGGTGACCAGAACCGAATTGGGAAAGTTTGGCATGGATTTGCTCCTCTCTGAATGAGTGCCGACGAAACCGGCACCACCGTCTTCGCGTCGAAGAAGGCATTCGCAACTTTACTCTGCTGAATCCAGTGATATGATTTCAGGAATATGCTGAACAAAATTGACCTGGCGCGCGCCGATCTCAATTTGCTGGTCTTGTTCCAAGCCATCATGGAGGAGCGGCATGTCGGTCGCTCGGCGGAGCGGCTAAACCTGTCGGCCTCGGCGGTCAGCCATGGCCTTGGCCGGCTGCGCAAGCTGCTTGGGGATCCGTTGTTCCTGAAGACGCCGCGCGGCGTCGTGCCCACCGACCGGGCAACGGAGCTTGCCGAATCGGTGGCCGAGATCCTGGCGCGGGTGCGCCGGGTGATCGCCAGCGCCGAGCCGTTCGATCCGGCCCGCTCGACGCGCCGCTTCACCATCGGTGCGCCGGATGCGGTATCGTCCGTGCTCCTGCCGCCGCTGCTCGACCAGATCCGCTTTTTGGCCCCCGGCATCGACATCGGCATCCGGCAACTGCTGCCGCGCCAAGGTGAACCGTCGCCCACTACTGCCTGGAGCGACTGTGTCGCCGAACTCGAAGCGCGCGCCATGGATGTCGCGGTGATTCCGTTCGACGGCCTGCCGGCACGCTTCACCGTCGACAAGCTCTATGAGGAGGATTTCGTCGTCGCCATGCGCGCCGGCCACCGCTTCGCCGGCGATCCGTGCCTCGACGCCTATTGCAGCGTGCAGCATATGGTCGTCTCGAACAATGGCGATCCGAACGGGTTTGTCGACAGGGTGCTGGCCGAACGCGGCCTGTCGCGTCGCGTCGCGCTGACTGTCCCCAACTTTATGTTCGGACTGGCCGTGCTTGCTCAGACTGATCTGATATCGGCCTATCCGCGCCGGTTCCTCGCCATGTATGGCGGCCGTTTCGGTGTCGTCGGCGTCGATGCGCCCATCCGGCTCGGCCACTTCAACATCAACAGCATCGTGCCGAAGGTTGCGCTGATGGATGCGGGCTTGGCCTGGCTGGTCGGCCTGCTCAGGCAGACCGGAAATGCAGTGCTATCTTCGGGTGCGGCGTAAGCATTGGCCTGGCCGTCGCAGCGGCGGTCCTCAAAGCTCCTTTTCCGCCAGTTCGCGGAAGGCATCGGGAACCGAGCGCCGGGCTTCCAGCGCCACGGCGCCGTAGCCGACAGCCTCTCTGCCAAAGCGCTGGCGGATCTTGTCGATGGCGCGGTCGGCGCCAAAGCGCGCCAGGCCTTGCCTGCTGCCGGGTCGCTGCTTTTCATCGGCAAGCCCGAGCGGCAGCTCCAGCTGCAGCTCGGCACTTTCTTCCAGCTGCGACACCGAGATCGCCAGCAGCGAGATGGTCTTCTCCCGAGGGTTGGCGGCCAGCACGCCGCGCACCAGCTCCCCGGCGATTTCGGCCAGCATCGCGGTTGCCGAAATCGGCTGATCGAGCGTCAGCGAGCGTGTGACAGCGTGCAGATCGGCGAAACGCACGCGCACCGTCACCGTGCGCCCGGGCCGTGATTTCGCCCTGAGCCGGCTTGCGACCCGGTCTGCCAGATGCAGCAGCACGGGTCCGAAGATACGCGCCTCGGCCGGCCGTCTGCCAAGCGCCGACTGCGCGCCGGCGGAATGCGACCGCCTGTGGGTTTCGAGCTTTCGCGGGTCGCGGTTCCATGCCAGCGACGCCAGCTTTTCGCCGGTGGCGGGCCCGAGCAACCTTCGCAGCACCCCGCTATGCGTCTTTGCCAACTGGCCGATGGTCTCGATGCCGATCTCGGCCAGCCGCGCCTTGGTCGCCGGGCCGACGCCCCACATCAGGCCGACCGGCAGATCATGCAGGAAGGCAAGTTCGGTGTTCGGATCGACCACCACCAGGCCGTCGGGCTTGGCCACCTGCGAGGCGATCTTGGCCAGATGCTTGGTGCGCGCCACGCCGATCGAGATCGGCAGGCCGAGCTCTGCCCGGACGCGCCGACGCACCGTGGCGGCGATCTCGGCCGGCGGCCCGAACAGATGCGTGCAGCCGGCGACGTCGGCAAAGGCTTCATCGATGGAAATCCGCTCGACCAGCGGCGTGAAATCGTCGAGCACCTTGATGGCGGCGTCGCCCAGCCGCTGATAGTCGGCGAAATGGCCGCCGACGAAGATCAGTCCGGGGCAAAGCTCGCGCGCGCGTTGTCCGGGCATGCCGCCGCGCACGCCGAAAACCCTGGCTTCGTAGGAAGCGGCAAGCACGACGCCGCCGCCGACGGCGATCGGCTTGCCCCTGAGCGCCGGGTCGAGCAGCTGCTCGACCGAGGCGTAGAAGGCGTCGAGATCCGCATGCAGGATGGTGGGCTCCATCCCGACCGTTCCCTTTGCGGCGTTGCAGCATTAGCCGCGTCTGTTGTGAGAGGCGTTTTTGCCGAACAAATAGAGAACAAACAGGGCCTATTGTCAAGCGAAGCGGTTGTCGCCGGCCGGCCCGTTCCAGGTCGGGCTGTCGAGTGCTCCGCCTGGGCATCGGACCTGCGGAACATTGTCTCTCGCCTCGGCGTTCATATCCGCGACGGGACGCTGTTTTTGTGGAGGCCGGTATGGGCCAGTTCGAGATGATCGACCTCGTCAGCGTCATTGACGCCTGCACGAGCGATCGCGTTGCCGGGCACTGCGTGTCAATGGCCAGGGCGGTGGAGGAGTTGCGAGTGCTGACCGGTGATTTCGTATCGCCGGACGAGACGGTGGCCAACGCGCTGTCGGCAGTGGCGCTGGGGCGCGGCTGCGCGGTGGTGTTCGACGAGCGAGCGGGCGCCGACATCTTGCTGACGCCGTAGCGCGGCGGCGCCGGGTTGTGGCAGCCAGAAAAGTCGAACAGCGTGCAAAAAGCTGTGCAGGCATGGCCCATAAGCGCGGCGTGGAAAAGTTCTGCGCGTGGGTGTATTCTCCAGGTCGCAAGCGGTCGCAGACCGCATAGGGGGAGAAATGACATGCCGAGGGTTTCAGAACTCTTTTTCAAAACTGCCATCTTGTTCCTGATGTTGGGGATTGCGGCCGGCCTGCAGATGGCGATCTCGGGTGACCACGCCGCTTTTCCGGCGCACGCGCATATCAATCTGCTCGGTTGGGTGACGAGCGCCATCTTCGGCGGCTACTACGCGCTCAATCCGCAAAAGGCGGCGCGTCGCATCGCCATGATCCACTACGGGCTCTACACACTCGGCCTGGTGATCATGCTGCCGGCGCTGTATGTGATGCTGCAGGGAAACCCGGCGCTTGAACCGATCGTCGCCGGCGGCTCGCTCATCGTCGCCGCTGCCGTTCTGGTTTTTGCTTTCGTGGTGTTTTCGCCCGAAACGGCGCGCTCGGTGTCCGGCGTGGTGCCGGCTTCTCGCTGACTGTTCGCGCAGCGATCAAGTCCGACCCGCGTTCGCGACCCGCCACGCGGGTTGGCCAGGCCGATGGCCGCAGCCGCTGGCTGCGGTGTCTATCGCCGCGTCGGCGCTCAACATACCCGAGTCCCACCACGTATTATTTCGTGACTATTTGGCGCCGGAACCTTCCCAGATATCGCGCGTTGCGGCGACTGTATTCGCGCTGCCTTATATATAGGCAGACTTGAGTACGTCCACAGCATGGGTTGGGGGAGGAGCAGGCCACCATGTCGAACAGAGAAATCGGAACGTCGGCCTCACTGGGCCGACGCATCGCCGATCTGAAAGCCAGGATGCGAGACGCCAGCGTTACTGAACACGAGATGCAGACCTTCCAGAAGGTCGCGGCCATCATGGGGGGTGTCGAAGGCTCCCTACGCCTCGACGCCGACGACCTGATCGCGGCGTCCTTCGTCACCGAGGCGCTCGGCGATCCCGGGTCGAACTGAAGGTCAGAGCCCGTCGGCACTCAAGTGCCGGCGGGCGATGGCCCGGTTCGCAGCGTTGCGATGCTGGAGCGTGTCTGCACCGCCCGCGGCGGGGATTTCTTGCGCACTTTGAAGATTTCAGGCGAGCGGCCTCGACGGCGCTTGAAATATTGGGCTTCGCGTTCGTGCTTCTCGGCTGCTTCTCGGCTGTCGAAGGTGCCGAGATTGTCGCCGTCCAGCCCTTGACCACAAGGGCTAAGCCAAACCGCCAAGGCGCCTTAAACGAAGGATCCGGCCAGCCGGATCCTTCGAAATATCGCGATGCTCCGGCATCGCCTTCAGCTCATCCTTGGTCCAACTGGTGACGGCGTGGACGTCCCGGGAAACCTCTCGAAAGTATCCGCGGTCGCTGCCTTACACGTCGTCGAACGGGCCGCCGCGCCTCGCCAGATCGTGACCAATGGCGGCTTCCTCGGCGTCGTCGGGCAAGGCATCGTCACTGTCCTGGTAGGGGTTGTCGTCATCCTCCTCGGGCAATTCGCCTTCCTTCTCGACACCGGTGGTGTCCGGCAGGCTTTCCTCATCTGCTCCGTCGGGCAGGACCGTTGCGCCACGCAGCGCATCCCAATCCTGCCGGCGCGGCGTCGGCGCTTCCACCTCGTCATTGGCGATCCTGTCGCGGGCATCGTTTTTGCTCGGTGGCGCCTCGACCTCGTCATTGGGTTTTCTGTTTCGTTCTTCCATGATTGCCTCCTCCGGGCGGCTTTGCGTCGAGAAGGTGGAACTCACTTCCGGCTGTCAGGTTCCGGCAACCACTCCATCTCCGTGGAACCAATTGCCGCCAGTCTGCTTTGCCAAGGACTAGTCTGCTTTGCCAAGGAGATGAATCCAGAGGAGCTGGACCATGAAGACTTTCCCCCTCATCCCATGCGTGCTGCTCTTGGCGCTGGCCGACCCGGCGGCTGCGCAGGACAATGGCGACCAGCACGGCCCTGCCGCGCCTTGCCAGGCGCAGCCTCAGGACGATGGTCAGAAGCCGCCGGTCGCCAATGGCGGCGGCGAATCGACCAGCACGCTCGGTCCCTGCGGCGGCGTGCTGCAGCCGCCGCCCAGTGGTGACCAGGGTATGACGCAGCCGCCGCCGGACCAGGGCAAGACGCCGGTGATCAAGCCTGGCGAGGTGCCTGCGCAGCCGCCGAAGCAATGACCTTTGCTTGAAACTTCACGGCGTGGCACGAAGGCGGTCGGTTCCCGTCTTGGCCGGGCGACGCGGTCACCGGATCAATGCCGGCGCCGGCCGCAATCGCCCGGAATTGGAGCCGTGCATCATCCATGTCGAAGGTCTCCTGAGGGATTGTGCTTCAATGCGAATCTTGCGGGTGCGGGTTCTGCTGGCATGACCGGGAAGCCGATCAATTTAGTCTCCGCTTGCGGAACAAGACCGTACCGGCTGCGTTTGCCTCCAGGAGCCCGCCACCTCGATCTGCGCTGTTTTCGCCTCATGCGGGAACACGGCGGAGCTCGCCAACAACGACAGGAGACGAAGATGAAAACCATCCTTATTCCCGCCGTCGCCGGGCTCGCCATGATCGCTGGTATCGGCATTGCCGCCGCCGACGAGGTCATCGTCACGCAGCCGGCACAGCAGCAGGTGATCATCACCCCGGAACAGCGCACGGTCGTGCACCAGTACGTAAAGAAACATCCGCTTGCCTCGGTCAATCTGCTCGGCGTCGAATTGAATGTCGGCACTGCCTTGCCTGATACTGTCGAGCTGCAGGAGGTTCCCGACGTTCAGTACAGATACGCCGTCGTCGACAACCATACCGTGTTGGTCGACCCCAGCACGCGCAGGATTGTCGAGGTGGTCGAGTAACGCTCGACAACCTAACCATTCATCGGTGATACGGCCCTGTCGTTCTTCCTAAAAGGGCGGCAGGGCCGAATGATGAACATGATGAAAGGAGAATTGCCATGTTGCCGCATGTCGAGACCCCGAACTCCGCCAATGTTGCGGCGTGTTGCGACAAGTTGCTGGCCGAGCGCAACACGGCGCTGTTATCGATGAAGGAAGCGATCGCGCTCCTGCGGGAGCGCACCGGCACCGATCGTTCGGATGCCGACCTCGCGGGGCTGATCGTCAAGAAAGCGGCGCTGCTCGGCGTTGCGGTGATTTCCGACCCGCGCTGAGATGTCTCGTCACTCAAGACGCCGGCCGAATTTTCGGCTAACGTTTTCGTGGAATCTGGACCAACCGACCGGACCCAACCACGGAGGCTTAAGTGACGGACGACAAACAGGACCGCATTCGCCAGCGCGCGCACGAGATCTGGGAAAAGGCCGGCCGGCCTGAAGGCGCGCATCAGGAACACTGGGAGCAGGCCACGGCTGAAGTCGACGGCGCGGTCGCCAAGCCCAAAAAGGCGGCGAAGAAAGCTGACGCCAAGCCCGCCAAGGCAGCCGCCAAGCCAAAGGCAGCGAAGCCTGCCGCCGCAAAGTCCGGCAAAGCCAAATCGAAATAAGGCCAAGTCGAAATAAGTCAGTCGAAATAAAGCAAGGCCGGAATTCGCTGGCCGGGCCATCCTTGGCGCCCGCCGTTCAGGCGCGCCCGAGCCTCTCAACCTGACGAATTGCGCCTGCGACGGGCAGCGCAATTCCTTGTGTTTGGCGACAGGCGCCCTCATGCCTCCCAGGCATAACTCGACAGCGCAAAGCGAATGCCGGCAGCTGTCATGGCCAGTTCGCATTCGGTGATCTGGCGCAGGTGGCGCAGATAGCGCGTCACGGTCTGTGGCAGCCAGCCGGCGCAGGCCTCTACATAGGCGCGGCTGTGAACAAGGGTGCCGGTCGACAGCCTCTCGTCCTTCTCGGCAACGACTTTCAGATATTGGCGGATGAAGCGGATGTCGTCGGCGATGTCCTGGCTGGCCATTCGCCAGGCCCCGGCGAGGCGTTGGCACTGATCGAATGACAAGGGCAACAAAGGGGGCGGCAATAAAGGCGGCGGCAACGACGGAGATGACGGCAAAGGACGAGAGAGATCGGCGAAGGCAACATGGTTCGCTGTGCTCAAGGACATTCCTCTCTGCGAAAAGAGATATCGTACTTTATGTACGAATGAGCGTCAAGCCAATTTCGTACAGTTGGGACGATAACGCAACGAACTGACGAGTCGTCTGTTAACGCCCGGGCGCCCGGCACGTCTGGCCCAAAACACTTTCCCGCAGTGCCTCAACAAACGGCTTCCCCAATGCCGCGAACAATGCTTTAACCCGCCCATCCACAGGGGTGCTCCGTATCGTCGGGGCTGAGATGAGGGCGGCAAGCCTTCGGACCCTAAAGCTGATCTGGATAATACCAGCGGAGCGAGGCGGGCGATGTTTTCAGGCGCACAGATTTCCCTTTATCCCATGACCGACGATTTCGTCGGCGTCATCCTCGGCGCGCTCGGCGCGCTCGATCCCTGGCGCGACCGGCTGCGGATCGAAACCGATGACATCTCGACCCTTATGGTCGGGCCGCCCGAGGTGCTGTTTCCCGCCATGCGCGACCTGTTCGTCGCGGCGGCCAAAAGCGGCAAGCACTGCGTGCTTTCGGCGGCGGTCTCGCGCGGCTGTCCGGGCGAGCCCGACGATCCGATCTGCCGCTCCGACGAGACCGGCGGCCCCGCCATTCCGCTGGACGAGCGCAAGATCGCCGCGATCCGCGCTGTCCAGGCCACGCCGTCGACCGGCCAGCCGGTGGCGGCGCAGTTCTCGCTCTACGTTATGGGCACGGGCGACCATATGGACGAGATCTACGGCTGCATCGATTTCCTGAAACAGTCCGGCGTCTTTGAGCGCTCAAAGAACTTCTGCACCAAATTGCGTGGCGATGCCGGTGCGGTGTTTGCCACGCTCAACGAGGCCTTCTGCCGCTTCGGCCCCGGCGCCGGCCACGTCACCCTCGACATCACGATCTCGGCGAACAGCCCGAGCGCCGTCTGAGCCGCGGCTCAAGCGTCGTTCCTTGAGGATATTGCCGTGGCTGGTTTATCTGACCCATTGCGTGGAGGAGATGCCTCTGACCCCTCAGCACAAAGAGGAGGGGAGCCATTGGCGATTGGCGAAGACCGCGATGCCCACGAATCTCCCCCCTCGAGCAGGAGATGGCCGGCAGGCCAGAGGGGGTCCCAGCGCGTGGAGCGCCGACGTCCTTTTCGCATCGGCAAGGCGTGGGCGCTCTATGCGAGACGACCCCCTCTGTCGCCTTCGGCGACATCTCCCCCTCGAGGGGGGAGATTAGCCGCCGGCATCGCCAAGACCATCCCCGCCGCCTTCGCTTTCGCCCTGCTCCTCGCAGCCTGGGAGCTCTACGCCCGCTACGGCGGTGTCGCCCCCACCGTGCTGCCGGCGCCGTCGCGCGTGCTGCAGCAGGCCTGGGAGCATCGCGCCGCCCTGGCCGACAACACGCTGCCCACCATCCGCGCCACATCAGCCGGCTTCGCCTGCTCGTTGGTCGCTGCCTTCGTGTTTTCGGCGCTGGTCGATTTCTTGGCCCCGCTGCGCCGCGCGCTGTTTCCGCTGCTGATCGTCAGCCAGACCTTGCCGCTGGTCGCGATCGCGCCGCTCATCGTGCTGTGGTTCGGCTTCGGGCTGATGCCAAAAATCCTGCTTGTGGCGCTCGTCACCTTCTTCCCGATGATGGTCGCGCTGGTCGAAGGTTTTGCTGCGACCAGCAAGGAGATTTCGCAGATGCTCGCCGCCATGGGGGCAGGGCGCTGGCGTATCTTCTGGCTGGCGCGCCTGCCTTCGGCGCTGCCCTATTTCTTCGCCGGGCTGCGCATCTCCATCACCTACGCCGTGGTCGGCGCGATCTTCGCCGAATATGCGGGGGCGGCGAAGGGGCTGGGCATCTACATGCTCAATGCCAAGAACAACTTTCGGCCCGATCTGGTGCTCGCCGCGGTCGCCGTCAGCGCCGCGCTCACGCTTGTCTTGTTCGCCATTGCGGTGCTCGTCCAGCGCTTCGCCATGCCTTGGGAGAATGCAGGGAGCGAAAGCCGCGACGTCAGATCTTCGGGAGACAGCAGCCAATGACACGGCTTGAACTCCGCGACATCAGCAAAAGCTTCGGCGCGCTTGAGGTGCTCGCCGGCATTTCGCTTCATGTCGAGGCCGGCGAGTTCGTCTCCATTCTCGGCCCTTCCGGCGCCGGCAAGTCGACGCTGTTCCAGTTGCTGACCGGCGCGCTGAAAGGTGAGGGCGACATGCGCTTCGACGGCGCACCATTGCAGGGCAGCCCCTTCGCCTTCATGCCGCAGCGCGACGCGCTGATGCCGTGGCGACGCGTCATCGACAATGTGACGCTGGGGCTGGAAGTTCAGGGTCTTGGCCGCAAAGCGGCGCGCGAACGCGTCGCGCCGTTGTTTGCCGAGTTCGGCCTTGCCGGCTTCGAGCGCGCCTGGCCGGCGGAACTTTCCGGCGGCATGCGCCAGCGCGCCGCCCTTTTGCGCACCGTGGTGCAGCAGCGCGACATGCTGCTGCTCGACGAGCCCTTTGGCGCGCTGGATGCACTGACCCGCGCGGGTATGCAGCGCTGGCTGGAAGGCATGTGGCAGCGCCACCGCTGGACCGCGCTGCTGATCACCCATGACGTGCGCGAAGCCGTCTACCTCTCCGATCGAATCTATCTGATGTCGGCGCGGCCGGCCCGCATCATCGGCGAGATTGCCGTGCCGCTGCCGCGCCCGCGCACCACCGGCAGCGATGCCGCGCGCCAGGCCGTCGCGCTCGAAGCCGACATCCTCGACACGCTGCTCAATCCCGGGACTGACCGGCCCTCGTTCCCGCAGACCGCTCAAAGGAGTTTTTCATGACCGAATTCACACGCCGGCAGGCTTTGCTGCTGACGCTGGCTGCCGGACTGCCGCTTGCCTCTCGCGCTCATGCGGCTACGCAAAAAATCACCGTCGCGCTCGACTGGACGGTCAACACCAACCATGTCGGCCTGTTCGTTGCCCGCGACAAAGGGTTCTACAACGAGGCCGGGCTCGATGTTGAGATCCTGCCCTATGGCGATACTGGCGCCGGCACGCTGGTCGCCAACCGCATCGCCGATTTCGGCATTGCCGGCGTCGGCCTGTTCACCCAGCGGGCTGCCGGCGCCGATCTCAAGGCGGTCTACGCCGTGGTCCAGCAGGAGACCGGCCGGTTGGTCTTCAACGCGGATCGCGGCGAGATCAAGAGTCCCAGGAATCTCGACGGTCTGACCTATGGCGGCTTCGGCAGCGCCTGGGAAAACACGCTGATCTCGACCATCATCCGCCACGATGGCGGCAAGGGCGTTTTCGAGACGGTGACATTAGGCACCTCGGCCTATGAGGCGCTGGCCAACGGCTCGGTCGACTTCACGCTGGAGGTCTCGACCTGGGAAGGCGTCGCTGCCGAGTTGAAAGGCGTCAGGCAGCGCGGCTTCCGCTACGCCGACTACGGCGTGCCCGACGAGCACACCACCTTGATCGCCTCCAGTGATGCCTATCTCCAGGCAAATCCAAAGGCGGCGTCATCCTTTCTCGAGGCGACGCGCCGTGGCTATCAGTTTGCGGTCGATCATGCGCAAGAGGCTGGCGACCTGCTGATCGCGTCCAACAAGGACGCGCTGACCGACCCGGCGCTGATCCACGCTTCGCTGAAGATGCTCGTCGACGGGCACTTCCTCAGAAGCCAGGCCGGCGTCATCGGCACCATCGACAAGGCCAAGATCGAGGCGATCGGAACCTACCTCTTCAGGGCCGGCATTCTGCTTGACGCCGATGGCAAGGGGCTGAAAGAGCGGCCGGATTTCGGGGGGTATTTTACGAACGAGTTTTTGGGCGCGTAATCTCCCCCCTCGGGAGATGTCGCCGAAGGCGACAGAGGGGGTCGGTACGTCCTGACGCGACTTCCTATCGCGGACAGAGGACGTCAGCGCCTTACGCGCGGCGACCCCCTCTGGCCTGCCGGCCATCTCCCCCTCGAGGGGGGAGATTGCGCCTCACCGCCTTCTCCCTCACATATCGATCATCGAGCGCTTCACCCGGCCGATGATGGTGATGGCGCCTTCGAGCGCCGGCGGCGGGATGTCCATGTAGGAGGCCGGCTGGAAGGGCGGGTTCTCGTTGGGGCGGTAACGCTTGTAGGTGGCCTGGCCGGATTCGTCAGAAATGACGTAGCAGCCATTGGTCACCAGCCGCTTGTCCCTGAGGTTGACGAAGATGATCGAATCCGGTGGCGAGATCTTGTTCATCGACGGGCCGTCGACGCGCAGAGCAATCCATTGGCCCTGCTCCAGATCGGTGGTGGGGATGGTCGGATAGTCGCTGAGATTGACCACCATGTCCTGGCTGCCGAGTTCGCCGGCGCTGATCCATGAGACGATGGGCACATCGACGGTGGCCAGCGACGGCATCGGGATCTGCCGGCCCGACTCGTCAAAGCCGAAATGGCCCCCCGCAAGGCTGCCGCCGTCGCCGTTGAACAAGAGCCAGCCGGGATCGACGCCGAACAGGCGGCCGTATTTCTCCGCCGCCTTGCGCGACAGCGGCCGGTTACCGTTCTCGTGACTGATCAGCGTGTTCTTGTTGATGTCGCGCAATGCCCGCGCGGCGTCGCTCGGCGAGGCATAACCTGCCTCCGCCCGTGCCTGCTGCAATCTGTGCCTCGGTTCCTGCATCGTACAAATTGCCTGAATTTATCGTCCAGTACGTACGATTTCGCTTGCGTACGTTTCGTACATATCGTACGCTTAGCGCATGATCGAACAAACCGCAAGCGTTTCCGCAGGCATCCTCAGCTTTCTCCCATCGTCCGGGCTGTCCTCCTCCCCGGTCCGGACGCAAACCGGGGCTTCTGCCCCGGATCCGGTCGAACCGTCGTCCCCCCGATCGACCGGAACGGCCGGAGCCGCTCCTCTCCCGGCTCCGGCC
This sequence comes from Mesorhizobium sp. C277A, assembly GCF_040324395.1. Taxonomy (NCBI): domain Bacteria; kingdom Pseudomonadati; phylum Pseudomonadota; class Alphaproteobacteria; order Hyphomicrobiales; family Phyllobacteriaceae; genus Mesorhizobium; species Mesorhizobium sp. C277A. The sequence goes on from NZ_JAMYVW010000002.1 coordinate 994,912, forward strand.
ACCTCTTCGGCCCATGGCGCCGCCGGTGCGCCAAGGGCTGTCTCCGGCGGGCAGGACCTTTCCTGCATCCGCACGGAAGATGGCACCGTCATCCTGTTCGACCGGCTGACGGGCAGGGCGGTTTCCGCCCTCACCAAAGCGGCCGCCGAAGCCGCCTTGCGGCATCTCGCCGGCTCGCTGCCGGCCGCCAGTATCGGCTGACCGCACCGACCATCCGCTCTGATTTTTCCCGTAGGCCCTCGGGGCCGGCGCTCGGCCTTTGCGCGCAATCAATGGATACCGACATGACTGCCTATACCGACACCGAATTGCAGGAGATCGCCGTCTGGCTGAGGGATGGCCTGTCGGCCACAGGGATCGCCGTCCGCTTCACGGCGCTGCGCGGCAGTCCGGTCTCGCGCAACGCCATCATCGGCATCGTCCACCGCAACAGCGCGTCGAAGACCATCGGCTTCGCCAACCCCAGAGGCGGCAGGTCGGGCGGCCGACCGAGGAAGAATGCGACGGCGCCGGCTGCAGCCAACGAGAACACGGCAGGGAAGATCCTGCCGGTTCAGCCGAGCAAGCCGGTAAGGCGGCCTGAAGTTTCGAAGCCGGCCGCACCGGCCACACCGGTCGCCAGGCAAGCCAGACACACGCCGGCCACACCGGTCGCCAGGCAAGCCAGACACACGCCGGCCAGGCCTTTGTTGCCAGCCCGTCCGGCGCCCTCGATCCCGGGCGAAGGACGGCTGGTGGTGGACGGCGAAGTCTATCGCTTCAATGTGCCGGCGCCGCGCCCTGCTTCGCTCGGGCGTCAGCCGCATGTCGCCGCCATGCGCTTCATCGACTGCCTGTTCAACCGCTGCCGCGCGCCGCTCGACCTGACGCTGGAGGAAGACCCCGACAACGATGCTCCCGGTAGCCGGCCAGGGCCGGAGATGCTGTGCTGCGGCCTGCGCACAAGGGCGCTGAAAAGCTACTGCGAATACCACCAGGCGCGCTTCCACCGGCCTGTGGTCGAGGTGGTGTGAGCGGCTGGGCTCCGTTCCTCGCCTCCGGACGACCCCACCAATGATCGTAAGCCGGCGGGACAGCGCCCCCCTCTGTCCTGCCGGACGTTCGTCGCTCGGAAAGCCAAGCAATTGGCTTTCCGTCCGCTTCGCGGACCACTCCTCAACCCCCACGACGGGGGCGATCGGATATCGCCGCCGATTTCGCCAATTGCCAACGTTGCAGAGGCGCAGGCGCCGAAACTGCCAATCTCCCCCCTCGTGGGGGAGATGCCCGGCAGGGCAGAGGGGGGGGCGAAGGAACGCCAACCTTCCGGCTCAACAACCCAATCCCACAAGGATCCCCCGATGAGCAAAAAAACCGCGCAGAAACGGCAGCCACCAAAACTCCCCAAAGGCGAAGTCGAGCAGGTGCGCATCCGCCGCGAGATCGGCCATGATTTCGCGCTGAAGGACGATCGCTTCGGCCGCAAGCGGCTGAGCGTCGGCACCGAAGAGGCGCGGCGCGTCTACGAGGTCTCCAATGACGGCTACACCGCGACCGGCGGCATCGTGCGGGTGCGCAATGTCGATCCGCTGGTCGGCATCACCTCACTGACGCGCCAGCAACGCGAGGCCGGCCAACGGTTTCGCGACGATTTTGAGCGCGCCTCGCGTGACGGGCTGCGGCCGATGTCGTGGGAAGAGCGCATTGACGGCGGCCGCATCAATGGCGGCATCCCCGACCGCGTGCTCAACGCCGGCCGCGCCCACACCCATGCCATCGCCGCCATGGCCCACTGGGAAGTGGCGGAGGTGGTTCGCAAAATCTGCCTCGAAGGCCAGTCGGTGAAGGCGCTCGCCGAACGCACCGGCGAGGGACGAGATGTGGTGGTGAAGCTGTTGAAGGTCGGGCTCGACCTTTTGGCCGTGGGTTACGGGATGATGCTGATGCGGAAGCCGCGATAAGGCCGGCAGCCGCGCAGGAAGTGGCCGGCCGGCAGATGCCGGCCGAACCGGTTTCACCCTATCGGATCACCGTTCGCAAACGCGAATTTCCTCGACGATCCTGTGATGATGGCGCCAATGCTTGACCAACTCTATGCGGCAATGGCGATGGTGCCTGTGATACCTGTGGTACCTGAAGCCGTTATCGTAGGCATTATACTGGTAGTAAGGGCGAGGAGCGTAGCGATCGTAATAGTCGCCATAGCTGTCATTGTAGTCATCGTCATAGTAGCCGTTGCCGATGCCGATCACGACGCGCCCGCCGGCATTCGCCGGGGCGATCATCGCCGCCGCCGCAGTGATAGCGATAGCCGAAGCAAGCAGGAGCTTTCTCATAGCTGCCTCCTATTCAAGGTTGCGCTAATATAACTCGCGGGGCACGACCTCGTTCCATAATTTTGCAAGATGCGAACGACCCCTGCGCCGTGCATTGCGAGGAAAGTCAGCGTCACCTCCTGTCAGCATCGTCCCCCGATTTTTGAACCCTTCGCCGCCCCAGCCATTAATCCGGCATGAATCAGCAAGGGAAGGACGAGACCATGCATGTCATTCTTGGAGGTACCGGCCATGTCGGCTCGGCGGCGGCAATGGCGCTGTTGCGGCAGGGCGAGGATGTCACGGTGGTGACGCGCGACGAGTCGAAGGCCGCATGGTTGGTTGAACAGGGCGCGGAGGCCGCGGTTGCCGATGTGCTCGATGTCGAGGCGCTGCGTGAAGTCTTGCGGCGCGGCAAGCGGGCGTTTCTGCTCAACCCGCCGGCCGATCCATCGACCGACACCGACGCCGAGGAGCGCAAGACGGTTGGCGCCATTGCGACGGCACTGGAGGGGTCCGGCCTCGAAAAAGTGGTAGCGGAATCGACCTATGGCGCGCAGGCCGGCGAGGGTGTCGGCGATCTCACCGTCCTTTACGGCCTCGAGCAGAAGCTGAAGGCCCAGGCCATTCCGGCAAGCATCAACCGCGCCGCCTATTACATGAGCAACTGGGATCAGGCCCCGGAGACGGCGCGGCGCGACGGCGTCATCACCTCCTTCTTCCCGGCGGATTTCGAGCTGCCGATGGTGGCGCCGCAGGATCTCGGCGAGGCTGCGGCGAGACGTCTGCTGGAGCCGGCGGACAAGACCGGCACGCACTATATCGAGGGTCCTCGGCGCTACTCCGCCGCCGATGTCGCCGCAGCCTTCAGTGCGGCGTTGCGCAAAAACGTGCGCGTGGTCACGGTGCCGCGGGAGCGCTGGACAGAAACCTACGAAAAACTCGGCTTCTCCAAAGCGGCGGCCGAGTCCTATGCCCGCCTGACCGGGGCCACGCTGGACAAGCCGATGCAGCCGGAAAACCCGGAGCGCGGCACGACCAGCCTGGAAAGCTATATTGCCGCGCTCGTCGAGGGCCGGCCGGAAGACCTGTTGAAGGGTGCCGCGTAAAAGTTAATATTGTAAGACAGTGGCTTAGAGAGGTTTTGTGAATCAAACTTGAAACTGGCGAGTCGCTGAACGAGCCATTACTTTCAGGCGCCGCGCCGCCCCTCATCTGGCTGCCGCCATCTTCTCCCCGTAAACGGGAGAAGGGGCTGGCCGCGACGGCGGCGCTTTTCCTGCAACGTTGGCGATTGGCGAAAGCATCGAAGACAGCATATTTCTCCCGTCACTATACGGGGAGTTGAGGAATGGTCCGCAAAGCGGACGAAAAGCCAACTGCTTCGCTTTTCGAATGACGAACGCCCGGCAGGGAAATGAGGGGCGGCGCGAACCGGCCGCCATCAAGCGCCTTTCTTGATCGTCCTCAACGGCTCTTCTTCCGCCGCCGTCTCGCACCCAAACACACTGCGCCCGCCAAGCAGGTGCGACTGGTCGAACTCGCCGGCGACGATCTCCTTAAGGCTCGGCCCGGTGACGTAGCGCTCCAGCCGCCGCGCTTCGCCATCCAGCCGCTTCAGCGCGCCAAGCTCTTCCTCGCGGCCGAGCTTTGCCTTGCCGACGGCCGATTTCAGCACCGCGATCGTCTCGTCATAGACTTTCAGCGGCACCGGGAAGGGGTGGCGGTCCTTGCCGCCATGGGCGAGCGAGAAGCGCGCCGGATCGGAGAAGCGGCAAGGCGCGCCATGCACCACTTCCGCCACCATGGCCAGCGCCCTCACTGTGCGCGCGCCGACGCCGGGCACCAGCAGCAGTTCGGGAAAATCGGCCGGCCCGCTTTCTATTGCCGCGGAAATGTTGCCGTGCAGCCGGTGCATGACGATGTCGCTCTCGCGCACGTCGTGATGCGCCGGCATCACCAGATTGGGCAGCATCGGCTGCGCGGATGATTTCGCAGGCGCTGCTTTCGACGGCGGCTCCAGCACCGCTAGCTCGTCAAGGATCCGCTCCGGGCTCATGGTCTTCAACAGGTCGAGCTGTCCGGTCCGCGATGGCTCGGCGCGATGATCGGTCAGGTTGACGATCTCGCCCTGCCGCTCGCCCTCGATCGCCGCATGCGGCTGGTCGACGAAGCTTGTCAGCCCTTCCGACAGCCAGTGATAGCGCCGCGCCTGGCGGCTGTCGCCGTTCATGCCTTGCTGCACCACCACCCAGCGGCTGTCGTCGGTGACGATGAAGCCGTGCAGATAGAGGTCGAAGCCGTCCTGCACGGCCGCACTGTCCACTTTGGCGACCAGGCGGCTGGCGGTGGCGAGTGCCGCGCCATCGATGCCGACGCGTTCGCCGATCGCGGTCAGCTCCTGCGGCGTCTTGCGCGAATGCGCGCCGCGCCCGCCGCAGACATGGATGCCGAGCTCGCGCGACATCGGGTTCAGCCCGCGCTTCAGCGCGCCGACGACCGAGGTGGTGATGCCCGAGGAGTGCCAGTCCATGCCCATGACGGCGCCGAAAGACTGGAACCAGAACGGATGCGCCAGCCGCCGCAACAGCTCGTCGCGGCCATAGTGATGGATGATCGCCTCGCACAGCACAGCGCCCAGCCGCGTCATGCGATCGCCCAGCCATTTCGGAACCCGCCCGCCATGCAGCGGCAAATCCGCACTGCCGCTTCGCTGCGTCAAGTGAAAGCTCCGTGGCTAAGGCGCACCGGCGGTGCGCCTGTGATCTAGATGGCATTTGGGGGGCGATTTGCAAGTGGGGTGGGGGCGGCGACTATCGTCGCCCTACGCTCTTCTTGGCGTCTCGCCGAAAGATGCAGTTACGCCGCCTGTCGCACCTGGCAATAAGGTCGGCTCCATGCTTGTAGGCGAGACAGGTCTCGAATAGAGCTTACCCAGCCGACGGCAACTATTAAAATCAAAAACGATGTCGCAATTCTGGTGGGTAAATCACAGTCAGACCGCCTGCCAAGAGATCGACGGGCAATATCTCTGGTCGCCCAAAACTCAGAAGAATGGGGCACGCAGCGAGTTCTACAAAAATATGCGTCGGGCGACACCTGGTGACCTCGTGTTGTCTTTTTTCGGTCAAGCCGTGCGCTATATTGGTCGGGTAGCGGAGTTTGCATTCACAGCACCGAAACCACCGGAGTTCAAGAACACTGGAGCCAATTGGAACGAGGAAGGTTGGCTTCTCCCGGTGTATTGGGCGCCGCTCCTGCCGACGGTGCGCCCGTCGGACATAATTGGCGAATTGGGTCCGCTTCTGCCTGCCCGATACTCGCCCATCGACCCAAACTCCGGATCAGGCCGTCAAAACGCCTATCTCGCGAGCGTATCGCAAGAGGTGTTTCACACAATTGTCGCGGGTACAGCTTTCGACCGCGAAGCTTTGAGGCGTGGTGGCGCAAACAGTCTCACTTTCGAAGTCGTCAATGAAATTTTAGAGGACGTCGTTGAGCGCCGTATCCGAGACGACCTCCAACTCGAGGACACTGTAAAGACGAGCGTCATTCAAGCTCGTCGCGGCCAAGGTAAATTTCGTTCCAATGTCGAAGCCATGGAGCGCTCGTGCCGACTCACAGGGGTCACCAATCCCTCGTTGCTGATTGCAAGCCACATCAAGCCTTGGCGCCTATGCGCTTCCGCGCAGGAGCGCTTGGACGGCATGAACGGGCTGCTCCTCACGCCTGATGCCGACCACCTCTTTGACCGTGGCTTCATCAGTTTTGAAGATAGCGGGCAGGTCCTCATATCCCAGCGCGTCGACAAGACTGATTTGCGGCGGCTCGGATTCGAGCAATTGGTGATGCAGAGTTTCGGCTTTGCCGAAGCCCCCGCCGTCTGGCGCACTAGCACCTTCACCCCGCCGCAGCAGGCTTACCTCGCTCACCATCGAGAGGATGTGTTTGTGGCATAGCTCGCATCAACTGAGCGTCAGCCGTCAGGTCCCCCTACCTCGCCGCCCCCTAAAACACCGCCTTCTCCAAGAGCGGCTCCAGTGATTCAGCAAATGGCGTCGCCAGGTGGTGCCGGTCGCGGAAGGCGAGTTGGCCGTTGATGAACACGTGGCAGGTTTGGGCGTCGCAGAACTGGCTGGTCAGGTCGACATAGGTGGCGCCGGGCACGCTGCGCACGACGTCGCGCTCGGCCGCGGCGATGTCGTCGTTCGCCGCCGCGTCCCTCGGCGTGTCGCAGACTTCAGGCACCTGCCCGCGCCACAGCGCCCGCGCCACGCATTTGTCGGCATAGCTTCCATTGTAGGGAACGTCCCGGATTACCGCGACCTTGATCCCGGCCCGGCTGAATGCCGCCAGCGTCCAGCGCAGGCCGGTCTTCCACTCCTCGTTCCCATCGGCGTGCTTCAGTTCCTCGGGCGATTCCTTCATCACATTGCCGATCGAAAATTCCGAGATCACCACCATGTGCGGGTGCAACGCGATAATGTCCTTGACCGATTGCTCCCGCCACTGGTCGCATTCGGTGTAGTCGCGCTTCAGCCGCCAGTTCCAGGTCGTCACCCGCGAGGCACGGCAGGACGATTTGAGATAGGTGACGAGGCGATAGTTGTTCTTGGCCGCCGCCTCGATCAGCGGCGTCGACCAGTGGTCGGCATGCGAATCGCCGAACAGCGCAATCGAGCGCGGGGCGTCCTTGTTGCCGAACACGCAGGCCTTCGGCGTCACCGTCTCAAAGGAAAGAATACAGCCGGCCGCGCGCGCCGTGGAAGGCTGCGCGGCGCTGGCGGCAATGCTGCGCTGCTCAGGGTCCAGATCGTGGACGGCCAGCCTGGCATTGGCATATGCGGCTGCGACGCTGGTGCCGGTCAGGAGGACGGCCGGCACCAGCGCCCGCGCCGCACTGGCCATCAGCCAGCCATTGCGACGGATCGGGTTCTCGATGACATGATAGGTGAAGACCGACAGCGCCAAAGTGAGCGCCAGGCAGGCGAGGCGTCCGAGCGGCGACAGCTCGGGCACCACCATCGTGGCATAGACGATCACCGGCCAGTGCCAGAGATAGAGCGAGTAGGAGAGTTTGCCGACCCATTGCAGGGGCGGCAGCGCCAGTGCCGCGCTCGGGCTTTTCTCAGCGCTCTGCCCTTGCTGCGCATGCGCTGAACCGGCGAGCAGCAACAGCACTGTGCCGGCCACCGGCACCAGGGCGAGGAAGCCGGGGAAGGGGGCTTCCTCGCTGAAGGAGAGATAGGCGCCGGCGATCAGCGCCAGGCCGAGCCACGCCAGCGGCGCGGCGAGCCGCGGGCGGTTTTGCCAGACTTGTTGCGGCACCATGCTGGCCAGCCCGCCGGCGGCGAACTCCCAGACGCGCAGCGGCGAGAAGTAGAAGGCCCAGGGCTGTGAGACCGTGGTGAGCCAGGCGCAGACGGCGAACGAGACGAGACCGGCAATGCCGATCACCAGGATCGCGCCGCGCTTGCCGGGGCGCAGCCATGCCGCCAGCACAAGCAGCGCCGGCCAGGCGACATAGAACTGCTCCTCCACCGACAGCGACCAGAAATGGACAAACGGGTTGCTGGCCGCATCGGCGGCGAAATAATCGAACGACCAGCGGATCAGCCACAGATTGATCATGTAGGCCGAGGCGAACATGGCGCCCCTCGAATAGAGCGATTGTTCCTCCGGCGACAGGATGAAGGCGCCGGCCACCAGCGTGGCGAGGATGACGAACAGCGACGCGGGCAACAGCCGCCGGGCGCGCCTGGCGTAGAAGCGCCACAGGTTCAGCCGCCCGGTCTCGGTGATTTCGGCAAGCAGGTGTTTTGTGATCAGATAGCCCGAGATGACGAAGAAGATGTCGACGCCGGTGAAGCCGCCGGGCAGACCGGTGAAGCCGAAATGGAAGGCGATCACGCCTGCCACCGCCAAGGCGCGCAGTCCTTCGATATCGGGCCGGAACGATGCTGACACGATTTGCCACCTCGTGCTGGTGCATGATCCCGCCTTGGAGCGAGCAACGATCGCGCCGGGATCATACGTGCCGCAGCTGTGCGCGCCCAACGGGACACGGCGCAGCCGTTGACAGTCGGCCCAAGACTCCGCCCTATGGGTCGATATCGCAATGCAACAAATCTAACGCAGTGCAACATTGGAGGAGGCGACGCCGCTGATCTCCCCCCTTGAGGGGGAGATGGCCGGCAGGCCAGAGGGGGTCGGTTCGACCGGACTCGGCCCAATCCTGCAAGTGAAGGCAGGCGCTCCACGCGCGGCGACCCCCTCTGTCGCCTTCGGCGACATCTCCCCCTCGATGGGGGAGATTAGCTCCCCGCCTCCTTCGCCAAATCTCCGACATCCGGGGTCGGCCCTTGCGTTGCTCCCGTCACACGCATCGGCTATCCAACCGGCAGCCATGCAATTCAAACGGAGCCTCCCATGACCAACACCACCATTTTCAAATTCGGCGCTGTCGAGCATGCCGAGGGCGGCGACTTACCGGGCTGGATCGTTGTCGCGGGCCGGCCGACCATGCAGACCGCCGTGCAGCACACCACCGCCGACGGCAAGGTGCTGTCGGGCACCTGGCGGGCCTCGCCCGGCACTTATCACGCCACCTACACCGACTATGAGTTCGTGCACATGATCGCCGGCCGCATCATCATCACGCCCGATGGCGGCACGCCTGTCGAGGTCGGTCCGGGCGATGCGTTCGTGGTCGAAGCCGATTTCAAGGGCACCTGGCATATCCTCGAGCCGGTAACCAAGCACTTCGTCGTCAAGCTTGCTTGATCGACGTCGCCAGGGTCGCCTGATCGGCTCGTCGTCAGGCTTGCTTGATCGCGTCGTCGGCAGTTCCTGATCGGCGCCGATACACGTCGGCCGGCGCGGTTCATCGCCAGCGTCCCCCTCGCCCAGCAGGGGGAGGGGGACGTAGCGAAGCGAATATCGGTTAAGAGGGCGTCACCTCGTTCGCTTCGAACCGATGCGGATCGAAAAGCTGAGACGATGGCGTTCTGCGGAGCCTGGTCGAGATAACGCAGGCCAGGACTGCTGCCGGGTCGCCGGCGCGTCAGCCAAGAGCGAGCGGCGCACTTCGAGAGTGCATGCCGCCCGTCCGGCGCCGGGCCGTCAATGCTGTTGTTACGAAACCCCCCAGCCCCGTCTCAACCGCCACGGCCATGGCGTGACCCATGGCTTGCTATACGCATGCAGCACCGCGGTCTGTCAACGCCGCCCGCGATGGCCGCGGGAGGTCGCTTTTGCGCCTCCCGGCCAGCTTTCCAGCCGGCCTCGCGCAAGCCATTCGCCGCCGCAAAATGCGCTTGAAATGGCGGTTTGCCGGGTTTTCCGGCCGCTCCGGAGCGGACCTTTGGCGCGACAGAGGTCGCGATCTAGGCGATTGAACGAATTTGCCTTTCCCGGCTGAAACGTTTCAGGAGCCGGATTGTAGACCTGACTTTTTTTGGGTGTATTTCCCTCACGTCAGTTTTGCACCCCAGCCGGCCCGATCGACCTGCCGGAGGGCAAGCCTCAGGGGCCGGCGTCGGCGCTCTGAGTCTCTCGGACCGACGGGCGCCGGACCATGCCGCTGACGACATAGGCCGCCGCGCCCAGCGCCGTGATCCAGAAGCTCGTCGGCCAGTCGGTCAGGAAGGCGAGCGTCAGGCTGATCCAGGCGATGATCACGGCAAGCGCGATGGACGTCAGCACGCCGGCTCCGACGCCGCTGGTAAGCCTGAGCGCGGTGGCTGCAGGCGCCACCATCAGGGCGAAGACGAGCAGCACGCCGACGATCTGCACCGCCTCGGACGTGGCGACGGCGACCAGCACCATGAACAGGGTCGAGACAAGAGTGAGCGGCACGCCGCGCGCTTCGGCGAGTTCCGGCTGCAGGCTGGCGAACAGCAGCGGCCGCGCGATCAGCAAAAGCGCGACAAGGATCGCCACCGCCAGCACCGCAAGCACGATGACGGTGCGCAGGCTGATGCCCAGCACATTGCCGAACAGCACGTTGGTCGCCTGCGAGGCGAAGGCGGTGTAGAAATGCAGAAACAGCAAGCCCAGGCCGAGCGACAGCGTCAAAACGATGCCGATGGCGACGTCGCGATGCGCGCGTTCGCCGAGCAGGCCGATGCCGATGCCGGCGGCGACGGTGAACACGGTGAGGCCGAGAAACGGCGACAGCCCGATCAGGCCGGCGCCGGTGGCGCCGGGAAAGCCGACATGGGAGAGCGCATGACCGGCGAAGGTCTGGCCCCGGAGCACGAGGAAATAGCCGACCGCGCCCGAAACGATGCCGACGATGGTGCAGGCATAGAAGGCGTTGCGCATGAATTCATAGTCAAAGATCGTGGACATGCGCCCCGCTCTCGAGTTCTACATCGTCGGCCATGACGAAGATGCGGCCGGCAACCCGCACCACATTGATATGCGTGCCGTAGAGTTTCGACAGCACCGGACCACTGATGACCTCGTCGACGGAGCCGATCGCCGCCTTGCGGTTGCCGAGATAGAGCACGCGGTCGACGGCGCGCAGCAGCGGGTTGATCTCGTGCGAGCAGAACAGCACGGCAATGCCGAGCCGTTCGCCGATCTGATGCACCAGGTCGATGATCGCGCGCTGATGGCCCGCATCAAGACTGATCAGCGGCTCGTCGAGCAGCAGCAGTTGCGGATTGCCGATCAAGGATTGCGCGATCAGGATGCGCTGGCGCTCGCCACCGGAAAGCTCGCCCAGCGGCCGCCGCGCAAGGTCGCCGGCGCCCACCTCTTCAAGAGCCTTCCACGCCGCCTCCTTCTCGGCAGCCGATGCGACGGGCCAGCCCCAGCGATGCCCGCCGGCGGCACTCAGCACGAAGTCGAGGCCGCTGACGCCGACATCGCCAAGCGCGCGCCGCGCCTGCGGCATATAGCCGATGTCGGCGTTGCCGCGCGTCGGCGATTTGCCAAGCACCGAAATGGCGCCGCCGGCCGGTTTGATCAGGCCGAGAATGGCGCGCAGCATCGTCGTCTTGCCGGCGCCATTGGCGCCGAGCAGGCCGACAAAGGCGCCTTGCGGTAGAGAAAAGGAGACGTCGGATAAAACCCGGCGTCCCCCATAGGTCAGCGTGACCTTGTCGAATTCGATTGCGTTCATTTAGTCACATTCATTCGCAGTCACGTTCATTGCGTGCGGGCGGCGAGCGCCTTCTGGACCGCGTCGATCTGGCCGCCGAACCAGGTCTGGATCGTCTGGCCCGCCGGTTCCGTCTCGGTGACGCCGATGACCGTGACCTTGTTCTGCCTGGCGATGTCGAGCAGCCTTGTCGTTGCCTCGTCGGTCACCTGCGAATTGTAGAACAGGATCTTGGCCGAGCCGTCCTTCAGGCTGTTTTCGAACGCCGCCACCTGCGTGGCGCTCGGCTCCGCATCGTTCATCAAGGCCACCTGGAAATCGTAGTTCAGCATCTTGAGACCGAGCGCTTCCGCCATGTAGCCGAAGACCGGCTCGGTAGCCGTCACCTCGGTGCCGGCATAGGTGTTCTTGACGTCGGCGATTTCCTTGTCAATGGCCTCGAGCGAGGTCTGGAATGCCTTCAGGTTCGCCTCATAATGCACGGCATTGGCCGGATCGCGCTTGGCAAGATCGGCGCTCAGCGCCTTGGCGATGGCGGGCAGCGTCGCCGGGTCGTACCACAGATGCGGATTGTCGCCCGACTTCTTGTCGATCAGGTCGGCGGCGACGATGGTCGTGCGATCCTTGGCTGTCGAGGCCGACAGCAGCTTGTCCATCCACGGATCGTAATCGGCGCCGTTATAGATGACGATCTTGGCATCGGCGATGGTGCGCGCCGTCGACGGGCTGGTCTCGAACAGATGCGGATCGTCGTCGGGATTGGCCAGGATGCTGGTAACGGTGACGTTGCTGCCGCCGATCTGGCGGGCAAGGTCGCCATAGAAATTCTCGGCCGCCACGATGGTCAGCTTGTCTTCGGCGCCGACAGCCGTGCCGGTCAAAAGCGGCACCGCGACGAGCAGCGCGGCGAGAAAGGGAATGCGACGCATCCGTGGTCTCCTTGCAGTCTGAAATGTATGTCGCCGGAGAGGCGGGCTGTGTAACTGTATAACAGTAACAATATAACGTTTGCGTCGAAAATACGGCTGATGTCAATGGGCTTTTCGAGCCGCGCAGTTTTTCACGCGCACAAAAGCGTGAGCGGCCTGCGCCGATCAGGCGGAGCCACTCATGCCTGTCGGCTATATGCGAAAGGGCAGGCGATCGCCGGCACCGCGAGGCCGCCGCGAGCACACCGGTCGTGGCGGTATCCTGATGAATTCGCGGCGGGTAAGTTCCTTGCTTGTTGCCGTCAGTTTTGCGGACGCCTTCCCTCCCACGCGTCCTGCAACAGGGCGCGGATTGCGGCGCGGTCGAAAGGCCGCGGATTCCAGTATGGGTTCCTGGTCGCAATCTCGGCGGCGCGGTCGAGATCGGCCTGCTTGAGGCCGAGTTCTTTCAATGTAAGGGGCGCGCCGATCGCCTTGGCGAAATCCTGGAGACCGCTACCGGCGCTGCTGCCAAACAAGTCGGCGACCGGCTTCAACAAGTCGGGCACCGCGGCGGCGTTGAAGCCGATCGTGTGCGGCAACATCACCGCATGCGTCTCGGCATGCGGCATGTCGAAAGAGCCGCCGAGCGTGTGACAGATCTTGTGATGCAGCGCCATGCCGACGGCGCCGAGCACCGTACCGCAAAGCCAGGCGCCGTAAAGCGCATCGCCGCGTGCATCGATGTTTCCAGGCTCCTTGGTCAACACCGGCAGCGCAGTCTTCATGGCGCGCAATCCTTCTTTCGCCATCAGGGTGGAAATCGGATTGCGATCCTGCGCGTAAAGCGCTTCGGCCGCGTGCGCCATGGCGTTGAGTCCTGACGCGACGCTCATCGCTGTCGGCAGGCCGACGGTCAGCTCTGGATCGTAGATCACCACTTCCGGCAGGATCCTTGCGTCACGCATTGTGGTTTTTTCGCCGTTCTCGGTCTGACCGAGGATCGGCGTCACCTCCGAGCCGGCATAGGTGGTCGGGATGACGATCTGCGGCAGGTCGGTGCGCCAGGCGATCGCCTTGCCGAGACCGGTGGTCGAGCCGCCGCCAAGCGCGACAACGCAGTCAGCGTTGACCTCGGTCGCCTTGGCCATTGCCGTTTGGGTTACCTCGACCGGCGTGTGCATGGCGGCGCCCGAAAAGGTGCCGGCCGCCAGCGCGCCGAGGGATTTGGCAAGCGCCTCGCCGTCGGCAGCCCGATGCGGCGTCGACAGCACCAGCGCGCGATTGCAGCCGAGTTTTTCGATCCAGGTGCCCACCTCGGACGACGCGCCATTGCCGAAGACAATATGCGCAGGGCTGCCGGAGTAGGTGAACGTCCTTGTCATGCCGATCCGCTCCCTTTGCATATTATCACTGTGACGGAGCCGAAATCGAGCGACCAGCTCTCGCCGCCGGCGACATCGTTTGCGTCGTCACCGTCTCGCAAGCGGGGCCTGATCTCTCCCGCGTACTCGCAAACGTATCGCCTTGACCACAAAAACGTCAAAAAAGTATCAGTGAGGTGGACACACCGTGGTGGCGGCTGCATGAATTGCCGCCTAAGCTTCGATCACTGCAGAGAGCGGCAAACGCGGCCTGCGGGAGATGGCACTGCAACTGGTCGCATGACCGGACCGGCGCCGGGAGGAACTGACATGAATCCGGACTTGGAAGTCGTCCAGATCAGACGCGGCGAGTCGTTCAAGGCCTGGGCCCACGGCTACCCCTTCCACACGGTGCGCTGGCACTTCCACCCCGAATACGAAATCCATCACGTCGTCGCCACCACGGGCCATTATTTCGTCGGTGACTTCATCGGCGAGTTCGAGCCCGGCAACCTCGTGCTCACCGGCCCGAACCTGCCGCACAACTGGGTCAGCGACGTGCCGGCAGGCGCCAGCGTGCCGCTGCGCGGCCGCGTCGTGCAGTTCTCGCAAGAGTTCATTGCCGACGCCACCGCCGCGTTGCCGGAACTTGCCGGTTGTGAAAACATTCTCGAGCTCAGCCGCCGCGGCGCGCTGTTCTCCACCGCTACCGCCAAGCTCGCCGCACCTGTGCTGGCCGAACTGGTCGAAGCGCAAGGCGTTCGCCGCATCGCTTTGTTCATGGAACTGATCGATATTCTGAGCCGCGCCGCCGATGTGCGGACGCTCACCAGCGCCAGCTATCTGCCAGATCCCTCAGGCTTCATGTCGGCCGGCGTCAACAAGGCGCTTGCCTATATCAACGCCAACCTGACCGAGCCGTTCAGCGAAAGCGATCTGGCGGCGATCGCCGGCCGCAGCCCGAGCGCGTTTTCGCGCAGCTTCCGCCGCCATACCGGCATGGCGCTGGTGCAGTATGTCAACCGGTTGCGCATCAACCTCGCCTGCCAACTGCTGATGAGCGAGGCCGACATGCCGATTACCGAGATCTGCTATGCCGCCGGCTACAACAACATCTCGAATTTCAACCGCCAGTTCCTGACCCAGAAAGGCATGTCGCCTTCGCGCTTCAGGGCCCTGCTGGCGGAAAACATCAGCGCGGAGATTGCCGCCTAACAGGGAGGATCGGGAGGAGCCTAGACATTTACTGAGGTAAGAACGCGGGGTGCGTTGGAGGCGCCCCGTGCTGGAGATCGCTTGTCCCGAAATCCAGGGATATCAAGGGGATGCGCAGCACGGATCAAGTGCTCCGTTGTTCCTCGCAACAGCCGACTGCAGTCAAGGCCCGGCGCCATGTGGTGTCCAGGGCTTCATGAAACCATTCCTTGAAACGGAGCTATCAAAATGACCAGATTTGCCTGGAAATCGACGGGAGCCATTGCGCTCACTCTGTCTCTTCTTGGCGGCACCGCTGCCTTTGCCGCCCCGGTTACCGACGCCACGGTCGCCTTCTTGATGCCCGACCAGGCCTCGACGCGCTACGAGCAGCACGACTATCCCGGCTTCGTCGCCGAGATGAAAAAACTCTGCCCCGGCTGCAAGGTGATCTACCAGAACGCCGATGCCGACGCCTCGCGCCAGCAGCAGCAGTTCAACTCGGTAATCTCGCAGGGCGCCAAGGCGATCGTGCTTGACCCTGTCGACTCGACCGCCGCCGCCTCGCTGGTCAAGCTGGCGCAGAGCCAGGGCGTCAAGGTCATCGCCTATGATCGCCCGATCCCGACTGCACCTGCCGACTTCTACGTCTCGTTCAACAATGAAGGCATCGGCAAGGCCATTGCCGACTCGCTCGTCGAACACCTCAAGGCGCTGAAGGTCGACCCGGCCAGCGGCGGCCTGCTGCAGATCAACGGATCGCCGACCGACGCGGCCGCAGGGCTGATCAAGAAGGGCATCCATTCCAGCCTCGACAACAGCGGCTACAAGATCCTTGCCGAATACGACACGCCGGAATGGGCGCCGCCGAAGGCGCAGCAATGGGCAAGCGGCCAGATCACCCGCTTCTCCACGCAGATCGTCGGCGTCGTTGCGGCCAATGACGGCACCGGTGGTGGCGCCATCGCCGCTTTCAAGGCCGCCGGTGTCGATCCGGTGCCGCCGGTGACCGGCAATGACGCGACCATCGCCGCCCTGCAGCTGATCATCGCCGGCGACCAGTACAACACCATCTCCAAGCCGAGCGAGATCGTTGCGGCGGCTGCCGCCAACGTCGCCGTCCAGCTTCTGTCGGGCGAGACGCCGAAGGCCGAAATGACCCTCTACGACACCCCGTCGCAGCTGTTCACGCCGGCGGTGGTGACGCAGGAAAACCTCAAGGCCGAGATCATCGACAAGAAGATCAACACCGCCGAAGAGCTTTGCGTCGACCGCTATGCCGAAGGCTGCAAGAAGCTCGGCATCACAAAGTGACAATGCAGGTCGCCCCAAAAGTGCGCAGCGGTTTTGGGATGACGACATGCATAAAAGGATGACCTAGAATCCTGATCCTGCTTTCCGGCCGCCCTTGCGGCGGCCGGAAGTTCGCAGTCACTCTTGACCGCCCATCCGGAAAGGTTTGCCACCATGTCTGACATCTCTGACGGACCGGTTTCGGCAGGCGAGCTGGTGCTCAGCCTGCGCGGCATCTCGAAGAATTTCGGCGCCGTTTCGGCGCTCACCGATATCGATCTCGATGTCCATGCCGGCGAGGTGGTGGCGCTGGTCGGCGACAATGGCGCCGGCAAGTCGACGCTGGTCAAGATCCTGGCCGGCGTCCACCAGCCGAGCTCGGGGACCATCAATTTCCGTGGTAGGCAGGTGACCATGCCTGACCCGAGTGCCGCGCTGACGCTCGGCATCGCCACCGTTTTCCAGGATCTGGCGTTGTGCGAAAACCTCGACGTCGTCGCCAACATCTTTCTCGGCAAGGAGATCAACCCGCTGCGGCTGGACGAGGTGGCGATGGAAATTCGCGCCTGGACGCTGCTCAACGAATTGTCGGCGCGTATTCCAAGCGTCCGCGAGGCGGTCGCCTCGCTGTCCGGCGGCCAGCGGCAGACAGTGGCGATCGCCCGCTCGCTGCTGCTCGACCCCAAGGTCATCCTGCTCGACGAGCCGACCGCCGCTCTTGGCGTCGCCCAGACGGCGGAAGTGCTGAACCTCATCGACCGGGTGCGCGAGCGTGGGCTCGGCGTGCTGATGATTAGTCACAATATGGAGGACGTGCGCGCCGTCGCCGACCGCATCGTCGTGCTCAGGCTCGGCCGCAACAACGGCGTCTTCGAACCCGACGCCTCGAACCAGGAACTGGTCAGCGCCATCACCGGCGCCGCCAACAATGCAGTGTCGCGCCGCGCCGAACGGCGCAAGGCCGCCGAACAAGCGAACAATCAGGAGCAGCGGCCATGAGCGCGGAGCCCAAGCAGGACACCTCCTCATCGACGGCGCTCGACCGCAGCGACGTGCGCGTCAAGCACCAGGCCGGCGTTGGTGGCGCCATCAGCGCCTTCTTCGACCGCGTCCGCTCCGGCGACCTCGGCTCGTTGCCGGTCATCGTCGGCCTGGTCATCATCTGGAGCGTGTTCACCGCCCTCAATCCGGTCTTCGTCTCGTCGAGCAATCTGGTCAATCTCCTGTTCGACTGCTCGACCGTCGGCGTCATCGCGCTCGGCATCGTCTGTGTGCTGATGGTCGGCGAGATCGACCTGTCGGTCGGCTCGATCAGCGGCTTTGCTTCGGCCATGGTCGGCACACTGTGGGTCAACCAGGGCTGGCCGGTGGCGCTCGCCATCCTCGCCGCGATCGCCGTCGGCGGTTTCATCGGCGGGCTCTATGCCTTGCTGTTCAACCGGCTCGGCATGCCAAGCTTCGTCTCGACGCTCGCCGGCCTGCTCGCCGTGCTCGGCCTGCAACTGTATATTCTGGGCTCCACCGGCTCGATCAATCTGCCCTATGGGTCGAACCTGGTGAATTTCGGCCAGTTGCTGGTCATGCCGGACTGGCTGTCCTATGCACTGGCGGCATTGCCCGGCATCGTCATGCTGATCAGCGGCCTGCGCACCGTCAGCCGCCGCCGGGCCGTCAATTTGTCAGCGCCGTCTGTCGGCGGCCTCATCGTGCGCGTCGCCGCCCTGACCATCCTGCTCGAACTGATCGTCGGTTATCTCAACCAGGCGCGCGGCATACCGTGGATGTTCGGCCTGTTCGTCGGCCTGGTGGTGGCGATGAACTATGCGCTGACCCGCACCCAATGGGGCCGCTCGATGACCGCCGTCGGCGGCAACCGCGAAGCGGCGCGCCGGGCCGGCATCAAGGTGCGCTCGATCTACCTCAGCGCCTTCGTCATGTGCTCGATGTTTGCCGCCCTCGGCGGCGTCCTGTCGGCGGCGCGGCTGGCCTCCGCCAGCCAGCAGGCCGGCACCGGCGACGTCAACCTCAACGCCATTGCGGCGGCGGTCATAGGCGGCACCAGCCTGTTTGGCGGCCGTGGCAGCGCCTATTCCGCGCTGCTCGGCATCATCGTCATCCAGTCGATCGCCAGCGGGCTGACCTTGCTCGATCTGTCATCGTCGCTTCGCTACATGATCACCGGCGCCGTTCTGGCAATTGCGGTCATCGTCGACTCCCTGGCACGCCGCTCGCGGGTTTCCCACGGCCGCGCCTGAACGCAACCGCAATCGATACGAGGATAGAATGGCTCAGGATTTGAGTGGAAAGGTCGCGGCGATCACCGGCGCCGCGTCGGGCATAGGCCTGGAATGCGCGAGAGCGCTGATTGCCGCCGGCGTTCGCGTTGTGCTCGTCGACCGCGCCGAAGACGCGCTGAAAAGCGTCTGCACCGAACTCGGTCCCGACGCGATCCCGCTGGTGATCGATCTGATGAAGCCGGCCAGCGTCGCGACGATGATGCCGCAAATCCTGGACAAGGCCGGCCCGCTCGATATCTTCCACGCCAATGCCGGCGCCTATGTCGGCGGCCCGGTGCTCGAAGGCGACCCCGATGTGTGGGACCGCATGCTGAACCTCAACATCAATGCGGTCTTTCGTTCCATCCACGCCGTGCTGCCGCATATGGTCGAACGCAAGACCGGCGACATCATCGTCACGTCTTCGATCGCCGGACTGGTGCCCGTGGTCTGGGAGCCGATCTACACAGCGTCGAAACACGCCGTGCAGGCCTTCGTCCATACGGTGCGCCGCCAGGTCGCCCCGCACGGCCTGCGCGTCGGCGCGGTGCAGCCGGGGCCGGTGGTGACAGCGCTGATCAGCGACTGGCCGAAGGACAAGCTTGAGGATGAACTGGCCAAGGGCGGCCTGATTCAACCGGTCGAGGTCGCCGAAGCCGTGCTGTTCATGCTGACTAGGCCACGGAACGTCACCATCCGGGACCTGGTGATCCTGCCGCAGAGCAATGATTTGTGAGGCAGTAGGCATTAGGCAGTAGGGAATGGGGAGAGGCTCTTGCAACTGGCCGTTCACTGCTGACCATCTCGCCTACTGCCTACTGCCTACTGCCTACTGCCTAACTTCTGAGGTTTCCCATGTCCCACTTGCTCGGCATCGACGTCGGCACTGGCAGTGCCAGGGCGGGGGTGTTCGACAGCAAGGGCACCATGCTTGCCTCGGCGAAGCGCGACATCGCTCTGTTCATCGAGTCCGGCGAAATCGCCGAACAGTCGAGCGAGGACATCTGGCGTGCGGTTTGCGCCAGCGTGCGCGAGGCGGTGACGAAGTCGGGGCTCGCCGGGCGCGACATTGCCGGCATCGGCTTCGACGCCACCTGTTCGCTGGTCGTGGTCGGCAAGGACGGCGCGCCGTTGCCGGCCGGCAGTTCCGGCGACAGCCAGCGCAACATCATCGTCTGGATGGATCACCGCGCGCTCGACCAGGCGCAGCGCATCAATGCCGGCAAGCACGCCGTGCTCGACTATGTCGGCGGCACCATTTCGCCGGAAATGGAAACGCCGAAGCTGCTGTGGCTGCGCGAGAACCTGCCCGCCACCTTCGATGCGGCCGAGCATTTCTTCGACCTGACGGACTATCTGACCTGGCGCTCAACCGGCAGCCTGGCGCGCTCGATCTGCACGCTGACCTGCAAATGGACCTATCTCGGTCATGAGCGGCGCTGGGACGATGCCTATTTCCGTGCCATCGGCCTCGGCGCGCTCGCCGATGAAGGCTTTGCCCGCATCGGCACCGAAATCGTCGAGGGTGGCACGGCACTTGCCCAAGGCCTCACTGAGGCCGCCGCGGCCGATCTCGGCCTGCTGCCGGGAACGCCGGTTGCGGCCGGCCTGATCGATGCCCATGCCGGCGGCGTCGGCACGGTTGGCGGGCAGGGCTCGGTCGGCACCTTGCAGTCGCGCATGGCCTATGTGTTCGGCACTTCGGCCTGCACCATGGCCAGCACCAGCGAGCCGGCCTTCGTGCCCGGCGTCTGGGGTCCGTATTTTTCCTCGATGGTGCCGGGGCTTTGGCTCAATGAAGGCGGGCAATCGGCGGCGGGTGCTGCAATCGACCACCTCGTCGCTTTCCATCCGGCCACGGCTGAGGCATCCGCAAAAGCCAAGGCGGAAGGTCTCGGCCTGACCGCTTGGCTTGGTCAGCAGGCGGCGAAACAGTCCGCCGACCTGTCCGCAGTAGCGCACCTAGCCGATGGACTGCATGTCGTGCCGGAATTCCTCGGCAACCGCTCGCCCTTCGCCGATCCCGAGTCCAAGGCCCTGATCGCCGGGCTTGGCATGGACACGTCCCTCGACAGTCTGGTCGCGCTCTATGTCGCCGGCCTGCTGGGCATCGGCTACGGCGTTCGCCAGATCCTGGCGGCGATGGCCAAAAAAGGCATTGCCATCGACACTATCGTCGTCAGCGGCGGTGCGGCGCAAAGCGAGCTGGTACGTCAGCTTTTGGCCGACACCACAGGCCTGACCGTCGCCGGTTCGACCTCGCCCGAACCGGTGCTGCTCGGCTCAGCCATATTGGCTGCGGTGGCGGCGCAAAAATTTCCCGATGTGATCGCGGCGATGACCGGCATGTCGCGCATCGGCGACATCTATCGCCCGGCCGGTGGCGACCTCGTGCCCTGGCACGACAAGCGCTTCGCCGCCTTCGAATTGCTGCAGCAGGCAGGCCGCGCCATCCGCGATTGAACGGCTTAGCTCACGTCCAGAAATAGCGGACGATGTGGAAGAACACCGGTGCGGCGAAGACCAGGCTGTCGGCGCGGTCCATCATGCCGCCGTGGCCCTCGATCAGGTGACCCCAGTCCTTGACGCCTTGGTCGCGCTTGATCGCCGACGCCACCAGCCCGCCGAGGAACCCCATCAGGCAGGCGATGAAGGCGACGCCTGCCGCCGCCAGCGGCGAGAACGGCGTCAGGAACGACAGCAGCGCGCCGAGAAGGCTCGATGCCACCAGCCCGCCGACCAGCCCTTCCCAGGTCTTCGAGGGCGAGACGGAGGGCGACAGAAGATGCCTGCCGAACAGCTTGCCGAAAATGTATTGCAGCACGTCGCTGCCTTGCACGGTGATGATCAGGAAGGCGATGAGCAGGAGGTTGCGGCCCTCGAAACCGGGCACGTTGAGGGTCAGCAGCGCCGGCACATGGCTGACGCAGTAGACCGAGATCATGACCGCCCATTGCTGCGCGGACACGCGCTCGAGGAAGCGCTCGGTGTCGCCGTTGAGCGCGGTGACCGCCGGCATCAAGAGGAAGCAGTAGACGGGGATGAAAATGGTGAAGAGCCCGTACCAGGCGGTCCACACCAGCCAGTACTGGAAGGGAATGATGATGCCGAACATGCCGAGCAGCACCCAGTGGTCGCTGCGCCGGCTGTGCGTCAGCGTCACGAACTCGCGCAGCGCGGCAAACGAGATCAGCGCAAACAGGATGGTCATGCCGGTGCGGCCGAAGAAGAAGGCGACGGTGATCGCCAGCACCATCACCCACCAGGCGTTGATGCGCTGGTTCAAGTTGACGAGCGTCGAGGGCAACGGCTTCGGCGCCCGCCACGACAGGATGCCGGCAATGACGCTCGCCGTGGTCAGCACGCAGACAAGGCCGGCCAGCAGGATGACGGTTTCATGCATCGGTGGAAGCGTGAGTGGCATCAGTCGTCTCGATCCGGACGCGGGTTGAGCGACAGCAGCGTCTGGCGCGCGCGCTCGAGGAAGGTGCGGCGTTCTTCGCCGGGCGCGATCGCCACCGGCGGACCGAAGACGACGCGGCACAAAAGCGGCACCGGTAGGAACTGGCCCTTGGGCAGCACGCGCGACATGTTCTCGATCCAGCACGGGATGAGTTCGACATCGGGCCGCGCCATCGACAGATTGTAGAGGCCGGAGCGGAACGGCAGCAGATCCGCCTCCGTCGTGTTGCGAGTGCCTTCGGGAAACAGGATCAGCGAGTGGCCGTCGTCGAGCACCGACAGCATGATCGAGATCGGGTGTTGCGTTTCGTCGGTCCACTGCCGGTGGATGAGCACGGACGACAGCATGTCCTGCGCGATGAAGCGGCGCAGCCGCGACTTGCCCCAATATTCGGCCGCCGCGATCGCATGGGTGCGGGCGCGCACCTTCTCGCTCAGACAGGCCGACAGCAGGATGAAATCACCATGGCTGGCATGGTTGGCGAAGTAGATGCGCTGCCGCTCCGACGGCTGGCTGCCGTTCCAGATTGGCCTGACGCCGGTCACCACCCAGGCCGCCGCCGACAGGCCGACCGAAGTCACCGTCTGCAGCAAGGTGAAGGTGTTGGCGCGCAGGTGAAGTTTTGTCATGGCTCAAACAAACGCTGCGAAAAGGGATGCCGCAGCAAACATGGCGAGCGCCATGCGCTGCCTTGTCAGCAGGCGGCGCGTGCCTGCCATGCGATGGTCGAGCGAGCGGCCGCCGGCAGCGGTGGGCTTCAGGCGCATGCGCGCCAGCACATCGTCGACCGCGGCACCCCCGGCGGCCTCGCTGGCGTGGCTTGCCATCAGCCGGAACAGCAGCGCATCGAACAAAAGCAAGGCCGAAAGAGCCAGCGTGGCCACGGCGCTCGCCGCCGCGACCAGCCAGGCCGCCGCGGACAGCGCTGTCGTCTGCGGTCCGGCCACCAGGCCGATGACCGGCGCTGCCATCACAGCCGCGACCACCAGCAGGATCGGCCACACCGCCTGCACCATCAGCCCGGCGGCGAATATTTCGGCCTTCTCGGGAAAATTGTCGCCACTCATGCCGGCCAACTCATGTCGGTTCTTCCAGCCCCGGTTCTTCCAGCCCCGGTTCATCCAGCCCGATCTGAAGGTGCACGGGCCTGCCCGACGCGGCGAGTTTCTTGCGCGCCTGTGCAGCTGTGTACGAGCGCCCCGTCACCACCAGCCAGTCGGCGACGACGGCTGCACTGCGCTGGAAGCCGAGCGCGCAGCAGACCAGGACGGTGCCGCGCCGGCGCGCCAGCTCGATCGCCGCCACCGCTCGCTCCAGCCTGTCGTGAGGCGGCGCCACGAGGTCGAGCATCGCGTAGCTGATCCAGCGGCAGGTCACGCCGCGCGGCCGTTCCATCTCGCCGGCAAGGTCGATCACTGTGCCGAAGCGGTTGGCCTCGTCGGCACTCGGAAACCGGCCGAGGAAAACACCGTCGGTGATCTCCGCTTGCGGCGCCAGTTGGCGGGTCCATACCCACACATTGATCCGGGCGCCAAGCCGGTAGGGCAGGAGCAGGATGCGGCTGGCCAGCGAGACACTGGCATCGGCCGCCTTCTGGAACACTTTGGCGCCGGCCCCGGCATAGGCGAAGGCGACGATGGCCAGCGCCAATGCCGGCCACAACAGGATGAGAAAATCGGCGGAGACAAACGCTCCGCCGGCAGCGCCGGCCAAGGCAAGGGCGGCGCCCAGCGCGTAGTAGCCCGCCAGCCGCCGCGCCTTGGGGTCGGCGGTCAGACGAAAACCCCAGAAAGGCAATTCGCCCTTGAACGGAAACAGCCATAGCGCAAACAGGCCGAGCAGCGCGCCGGTCGGAATGTCGATGAAATGATGCTGCCACGTCGTCAGCACCGAGGCGCCGATGAGAAAACACCAGACGTGCCAGACGGGGCGGAGAATGCCGCCGAGACGGTGACGTGCCAGAACGTGACGCCAATGGTCCCAGATGATCACCAGGAGTGCGATGTGCAGGGATGGCGCCTGGTTGAACGGCTTGTCGAAACCACCGAGCACTGCAAACAGGAAACCCGGCAGGCCGGTGGTTTCCGGCCGCACGAATGTCGCCGTCAGCGGGAACGCGATGAAGCAGGCGACGGCAATGATCTGCGCCGAGAGATAACGGCCGGCGAGCCGGTCGACACCGCGCCTGGTCGTGTTGAGCAGCAACGATAGGCCGTAGAACAGATTGATCGACCAATAGGGCACGATCGTCCAGGCGACGAAAGGGATGGCGTGTTCCCAGGCAAACACGATGCTGCCGACATGGTCGCGCCGCGACGCCAGCCAGTTGGCAAAGCCATAGGTCGAATAGAAGAACGGCGCCAGCAGCGCCAGCCAAAGGGCGGCCCTCAGCACGATGCCCAAATAGGGTTCCCGCGCCGGGGCAGGGTCAGTGACAGGCAGGGCCATGGTCTCAGACGCGCCGTGCGACCGAGACGGTGAAGATGCCCCATTGGTCGATGCGCTGGTCGATCTTTTCGAAACCGGCAGCCGTCACCAACTGGTCCATCTCGCCCTGCGTGCGCCGCCGCATCACCCAGGCCTGGCCGCCGCGATGCGAGGTCAGGCTGCGCGCGATCATCTCCAGCTGCGGATGCCATGGCTGGTTGGTGTAGACGAGCAGGCTGCCGGACTGCATGGCGCTGGCCAGCCCGCCGAGCGAGCGGGAAATCATCGTGTTGTCGGCGAACAATTCGTAAAGCCCGGAGACGATGGCGAGGTCCGGCGCCGGCTTTTGCCCGGCCAGCATGTCGGCATCGAAGGCGTCGGCCTGGTGGAAGCTGACGCTGGTCGGCAGACGCCGCTCGGCGATCAGCTTCGAACCCAACCCGACATTGAGCTCGGAATAATCCTGCAGCCGCACGCTTGCTGGTGGTTCAGTGCATTTGGCGACGGCATCGAGCACATAGCGGCCGTGACCGGCGGCGATGTCGAGCATGTGGACGGGACGGCCGGCTGCCTTCAGGCTGGCGGCGGCGTTGCCGATCAGCTCTTCCAGATGCAGCTTGCGCTGGCGGATGCCGCGCCAGCCGATGGCGTCGAGGAAGGTGCGGTCGACCATGCGGCCGATGAAGCCGGTGCCGCGCGCATCGTTCTCGTAGACATAGTCGAGCGTCGAGCCGGAATCGAAGCCGGTGGCGATGCCGATCTTCATGCCCGAAGACAGCCAGGCGCCCATGCGGATCGAGGCGCGACTCATCGCCCAGAAAATACCCTTGGGCGACAGCAGCGTCAGCGGCGAGGCGAGCCTCTCGGCCTCGTCGCGGGTGTAGCCGGCGCGGTCGGCCTGAAGCAAGTCGATGGTTCTCCCCGGCGTGGCAAATTGCTTTTCGAGGAATGGCCGGATCAGGTCCAGCGCCTGCTGGCGATCGCGCTCGCCCAGCGTGTCGTGGAAGAAGCCGGGCAGCACATGCCGCTCCTTGGCGCTGCTGCCGAGATTGACGAAGAACTCGTGCTGCGGTCCATGCCGCACCACCCAATCGCTGCCGGAGATCAAGAGCTGCGTCGGCGCGGTGATGGCGCGCGCGTCCGAGACGATGCGGGCAGCGTGGTCGTAAAGCTCGACCAGGATGTTGGAGGCGATCGGTCGCGTGATCAGCGGATCGGCGTCGAAGGAAGCGATGCGCTCGGCATCATGCGTCAGGAACTTCGCCTTGACGTAGGAATTGACGAAGAAGCGGCCCTTGAGCTTCTGCCACAGCGCAATGCCCTCCTTGGCGAAGGGCACGTAGAGCTTGACCGAAAAGGCCGGTGAAGCCACCACCAGCGCGCGGATGTCGGGCGCATAGTCATGCACCCAGGCAGCGGCCAGCACGGCGCCGAAGGACTGCGCGATCAGCGCGATGTCGCGCTGGCCAAAACCATCCCGGCCGATCTCACGCACCAGGCAGTCGATGTCACGAACCAGGGCGGCAAAGGACGGCGCATAGCCGCGCTCGCCGGCCGAGCGGCCATTGCCGCGCGCGTCCCAGGCGTAGAAGGCATGATCGGGCATGGCGAGTTCGTCGACCAGATGCGCCATGCGGCCGCCATGCTCGTGGCCGCGATGGAACAGAAGGATCGCACCCTTTGGCGTCGACTCGGCGGCCGGCCAGTAGCGGTAGAAGATCTCGGTGCCGTCATGGCTCTTGAACGTGCGCTCCTGCGCGATGCGCTCGAGGCTTGCCGGTGCTCCGGCTGCAATGGTCTGGTGGATCATGGTTTCCCTCTGGCGGTCGGGTGCCTGACGCTTTGGCATCATGCGCCGCCCGCTCTAAGGCCGCCGCGTATCCGGTTGATGGCGGTTACGACTGACAGTGTAGCCATGACCGGAAACACAAAGGGCACAATCGCTTGGAACCACAGGCCGCAGGCGATGAGGAAGGCGATGACGCCGAGCACCAGGGCTCGGTCGCTCTTGCCGAACGGCCCGGCATAGTTGCGCCCGCTGCCTGCGGCAACGCCAAGCACGCCGGCGAACTCGACCAGCATGGCGGTAATAGCGAAGGCGACGACACCCCAGGCCGGGAACAAGGTGGCAAAGGCCAGGATCAGCGCCAGGTCCGAGACGACGTCGCAGAGTTCGTTGAGATACATGCCGAGTTTTGATGCTTGTCCATGTTCCCTGGCCAGCATCCCATCAACGGCGTTGAGCACCATGCGCACGAACAGCACCACCGGCATCAACAGGAACACCAGGAGATGGAAGGCAAAGGCCGCGACCACCAGGCCTGTGGCGGTGGAGAGCGCGGCGGCGAGAAGCGTGATCTGGTTGGCGGTGACGCCGGCATCGGCCAGCCGGTCGGCCAGCGGCCGCAGCCTGGCCTGAAAGGCCGGTTTCAGTTGATAAAGCGTTGGCATGTGCGATCCCCCAACCGCGGCTCATGACAGTGTCGGCGAGATTGGTCAATCGGCAGGCAGGGCGCAAGGGCTCGCACCAGCATCCGCACCGTTGCGGGACTCGAAACTCCCGGCATGGATGCAGAGGCGCAGCCGAAGATCTCGGCCAAGCAGGATGTTGCGCGCTACAAACCGCCTCGGAAATGAGAACTTTACAAATATTCGTATTTATGTGAAGTAAACACTGAAAGGTTCATCATGACAAACAGTCGCTTCGCCACCCGCCTGAATTCCTTCGCCTCGCGGCCGCAA
The DNA here is from genome assembly GCF_040324395.1 of Mesorhizobium sp. C277A. NCBI lineage: Bacteria > Pseudomonadati > Pseudomonadota > Alphaproteobacteria > Hyphomicrobiales > Phyllobacteriaceae > Mesorhizobium > Mesorhizobium sp. C277A. The sequence goes on from NZ_JAMYVW010000002.1 coordinate 1,021,982, forward strand.
GCCGAATGGCCTGATCTCACCGGCAAGCCGTCCATGCTGCAGATGGCCACTCGCGCGGCCAAGGTCGACGGGTTGACCGATCTTGATCTTAATTTCCCCGATCATGTCAGTGAAAAGCCGGCTGAAATCGCCCGAAAGCTCGGCGGTCTCGGGCTTTCCATCAATGGCTTTGCCATGCGTTACTACTCCAATCCGGCCTTCAAGCTCGGCGCCTTCACCAATCCGGACCCGGCGGTGCGCCGCGAAGCCATCGACTTGACCAAGGCCGGTATCGATGCGGTGCGCGCGTGCGGCGCCAGTCTGATGACGCTGTGGCTGGGCCAGGATGGCTTCGACTATGCATTTCAAACTGACTATGCGACGCTCTGGCAGCACGAAATCGAGGGGATTCGTGAAGTTGCCGCGCATGATCCCGGCTGCCAGATCAGCCTGGAGTACAAGCCTAACGAACCGCGCTCCTACTCGCTGATGCCGGATGCCGCGACCACCTTGCTGGCGATCCGCGATGTCGGCCTACCCAATCTCGGCGTCACGCTCGATTTTGCCCATGTGCTCTATGCCGACGAACAGCCGGCCTTCGCCGCGGCGCTGATCGCTCGCCACAGCAAGCTGCTCGGCGTCCATCTCAACGATGGCTATGCCAAGCGCGACGACGGCCTGATGGTCGGCGCGGTGCACACGCTGCAGACCATCGAACTGCTGCGCCAGATTCGGTGCGACGGCTATGCCGGCGCCATCTACTTCGACACCTTTCCCGACATGACCGGGCTCGATCCGGTGCGCGAATGCGAAGTCAACATCGCCACCGTCAAGCGCCTGCTGCGCGTTGTCGACCGGCTGGAGAAGGATAACCGCCTGTCCGCCGCCATGGACAGCCAGGACGCCGTGACGTCGCAGGCTATCGTCCAGGAAGCCATGCTCGGGCCGGAGACGAGGGGACGTGGATGACGTTGAGCAATCTCGATCTGAAAGCCGTGGGGCCGCGCATCCGCATGATGATGCCGCATCTCACCCCGCTTGAGGCCAAGGTGGTGGAAACCGTCTTCGGCCGGCGCGGTTTCGACGAGACCATTCCGCTCAAGCAGATCGCCGAGGAGGCCGGCGTGTCCGAGGCGATGGTGGTCAAGATCGCCAAGAAACTCGGCTTCTCCGGCTACCGCGACTTCCGCACCGCCGTCTATGAATACAGCCGCCTCCCGACCGCCGAGATGCACCAGGAACTGTCGGTCGACGACAGCTCGGCCGAGATCGTGCAGAAAGTGTTCCGCACCTCGATCCAGGCGCTGGAGGAGACGCTCGCGATCCTCGACATGGACGATTTCGACCGTGCTGCCGATCTGCTCTACCGCGCCAGGAACCGCGATTTTTATGGCGTCGGCGGCTCCGCCCAGATCGCCCGCGATGTCTCGCACAAATTCCTGCGCATCGGCATCCGCGCATCGGTCTATGACGACTCGCACATGATGCTGATGTCGGCCTCGCTGCTCGGCGCCGACGACATCGCCGTCGGCTTTTCGCATTCCGGCAATACGTCGGCCGTCATCGACGCCATCCATCTAGCCCGCAAGAGCGGCGCCCGCACGCTGGCCATCACCAACTACGACAACTCGCCGCTGGCGCAGATTGCCGACATCGTGCTGTGCTCGACCGCGCAGGGATCGCCGCTGATGGGCGAGAACGCGGCGGCGCGCATCGCGCAGCTCAACATTCTCGACGCGCTGTTCGTGGCGGTGGCGCAGCGCGACTACCAGGCGGCGGAGCGCAATCTCGGCCGCACCATGTCGGCGGTCACCTCGAAGCGAAAAGACCGGGGCACATGACGGTTCCGCTGGTCACCGTCTTCGGCAGCCTGCATTACGACATCATGGTCGACGCGCCCGACCGTCCGCGCAAGGGGGAGACGGTGACCGGCCGTGCCTGGCAGCCGAAATGCGGCGGCAAGGGCGGCAACCAGGCGGTCTCGGCGGCACGGGCCGGCGTGCGTGCGGCGATGATCGGCGCCGTCGGCGACGACGATTTCGGCACGGCGCTGCTGGCCAATCTCGATCGCACCGGCGTCGATCGCCGCTTCGTGCGCGTGGCGGCAGGCGCAGGCTCCGGCGTGAGCGTGGCGATCTTCGACAGCGATGGCGACTATGGTGCGGTCATCGTCTCAGGCAGCAATCTCACCCTGGGCGGTGATGACATCGCGGCTGCAGGCGAGGTGGTGGTACAGACGGCAGTGCTGTTGCTGCAGAACGAAGTGCCCGATGCCGCCAACATCGCTGCCGCGCGCGCGGTGAAGGCATCCGGCGGCCGCGTCGTGCTCAACGCCGCACCGGCGCGAACACTGTCGGCCGAATTGACCGCGCTGATAGACATCGTCATCGTCAACGCCATCGAAGCGGAATTTTTGGCCGGCGTTCCGGTTGTCGATACGCTCGCCGGCGCAACCGAAGCCGCGCGGCGGCTGATCGATGCCTACCCCTCGGCGATCGTCACCGCCGGCGGCGAAGGTGTCGCCTATTGCGACCGGACCGGCGCGGCCTTCGCACTGGCGGCCGTCCCGGTCAAGGTCGTCAGCACCCATGGCGCCGGCGACGAATTCGTCGGCGCCTTCGCGGCAGGCCTCGCCCGTGGCCATCCGATGGAAGCGGCGATCGCCACGGCCAATGCCGCCGCCGCCTCGCTGGTGGCGACACCGGAGGGAAAGCGCAGCTCGCGTTGAAAACTCAGGCCGCATATTGCCGCCTCCAAACCCGTGCCCCCGTCGATGAGCGAAACGGCAAACCGGGCGCGGCGAGAACCTGCTTGGCTTTGCCCTGATGGAGGCGCGGGACCAAGCTGCGTGGTCGAAAGTGGGGAGCTTCAGTCCGCTTCGCCGGCCGAACTTTTGCCGCACTGCGCCAGCACCTTACCGATCGCAGCGCTCGAGCCCGTCAGCGGAAAGCTGTTCTCGCCATATTTGTCGGCCGTAACCGTGACGTCGCCCTTGCTGCGCAACAGGACGAGCAGTGGATCGTCTTTGCTCAGCTCAGCCGTGAAGTAATTATACATGGCCTCGAGGTCGAGCTTTTTGGTCACGCTCTTGTCACCGCCCTTGAAGGTGAAGGAAGCGCTGATGCCGGGTTCCAGCTGCTGGCCGGCCGCACCCAGATCGTAGCTCAGCACCGGCTTGTCGAAACAGACGAGCATCAGATGCGCATCGGCCTTCGGTCCGCCGCACACCGAAGCCGTCAGCACGCTGCCGCCTTCGTCTTCTTCCATCTTGGCGCTCCAGTTGCAGGACGCGGCAAAAGCCGGCTGCGCGGCTTGTAGCGCGGCCAGAACGGAACCTGCCATCATGAACTTCGCCAATGCACTTTGCATGATCCCCTCCCAAGCTACATTCAACGAGATCATACAGGACAAAAGGCCTGGTGACAGCGGCATATGCCGTCTTAGCCCCCGGCGCGCCCCATTGATCAAGCCTTTGAGACCGGCCTCGACGTCCAGGGCGGCTCCGGCGCGAAGCGCTTGCCGATCCACTCGGCGAAGGCGCGTGTCTTGGCGGCTTGTCCCTTGGCCGAGGGCATGACGACATAGACCGCGCCTTCGTCGGCCAGCGTCCAGTCCGCCAGCACCGGCACCAGCCGTCCGTCGGCGAGTTCGCGTCCGACAAGCCAGTCGGTGCTCATCATCAGGCCGAGGCCTTGCACCGCGGCTTCGACCAGCACCTCGGCATCGTCGCACACCATCGGCCCCGAGACGTCGACGTTGACGCGGCGTCCCGAACTGTCGGTCATCTCCCAGGTTGGAAAGGTCTGGAAGCCGGAGAAGCCGAGGCAGGCGTGTTCTGTGAGCGCTTCCGGCGCTTCCGGCGTGCCCCGGCGGGCGAGGTAGGAGGGAGCAGCGCACAGCAACCGCCGCCGTGTCGCGATCTTGCGCGCCACCAGGCGCGAGTCCTCCAGCGCGCCGAGACGGACGGCGACATCGAAGTTCTCTGCAACGAGATCGACGAACCGGTTGGAGAACTCGGCCTCGATGCTGACATCCGGGAACGTCGCTAGAAATTGCGGCAGCAGCGGCCCGATCCACATACGGCCAAAGGTTCCCGGCAGCGCCAGCCGCAGCAAGCCCCGCGGAGCCCCGCTGGCATGCGCGGAAGCAGCAGCCTCAGCTTCGTCTACCGAGGCCAGATGGCGCGGACACGCACCAGGAACTCCGCTCCGGCCTCCGTCAACGACACGCTTCGGGTGGTCCGGTTCAGCAGCCGCACGCCGAGCCGCTCCTCCAGCGATTGCAGGCGGCGTGACAGAACCGTCGAGTCGCGCCCGACGCGCAACGCTGCCTTGGTAAAGGAGCGCGCTTCCGTGATGGCCGCAAAGGCGGCCATTTCGGCAAGGCTGGCGGGGTCGTGTGATTGCTGCATAAAGCACAGGACTCAATGTAAAAATTCCGGATTATCTGCTTGTAGCGCAGCAAATAGCTTCACTCAATCCTGACGATCGACCCCTTCAACCGGAATGCGTGAGCCATGAAAGCCATCGAACTGACCGCCGCCAAGCTGGACGCCTTTCGCGCCACCACCATTGCCACGCCTGAACCGCAGCGCGGCGAAGTGCTGATCCGCCAGCGCGCCGCGAGCCTGAATTTCGTCGATGTGGCGGTGGCCAGCGGCAATTATCGCGTGCCCGGCTTTCCGCTCATTCCCGTCGCCGACGGCGCCGGCGAGATCGTCGCGCTGGGGGAGGGCGTTACGGATTTCACCGTCGGCGATCGCGTCGTTGCCCATGCCAAGCCGCGCTGGATCGGCGGTCCGCCCCGGCCTAACGAGATGACGCAGATGCGCGGAATTTCGCTGCCGGAGTCGCTCGCCGAATATGTCGCGCTGCCGGCCAACTCGCTCGTGCCGGTACCGGCTCGTCTCTCTTTCGAGGCGGCGTCGACCCTGCCGATCGCCGCGACCACCGCCTGGAACGCCGTCCGCGCCGCCGATGTCGGGCCGGGCTCGGTCGTCGTGCTGCTCGGCACCGGCGGCGTCTCCATCTTCACCCTTCAGCTGGCGAAAGCCGCCGGCGCAACCGTCATCATCACTTCTTCGTCGGACGAGAAGCTGGAGCGGGCGAAGGCACTCGGCGCCGATCATCTCATCAACTACCGCGCGACGCCCGACTGGGACGGCAAGGTGCTGGAACTGACCGGCGGCCTCGGCGCCGACCTCGTCGTCGAGACCGCCGGCACCGCCACCTTCGCCCGCGCCGTCAACGCCACCGCGCCTGGCGGCACGCTGTTCACCATCGGTTTCGTCACCGGCGCCGAGGCCACGGTCGACCTGCTGCCGATCATCATCAAGGCGCTGAAGGTGGTCGGCAACAACACCGGGTCGGTATCTGATCTTCGCGCCGCCGTCCGCGCCATCGCCGCCGCCCGCATCGACCCGGTCGTCGACAAGGTGTTCAGCCAGGAGCAGGCGGCCGAAGCCTACGCGCACATGTCGGCGGGCGGGCAGCATTTCGGCAAACTTGCGTTCAAGCTCGACTGGTAGCCGAGGTGGGCGTGCTGCCAATCTCCCCCCTTGAGGGGGAGATGCCCGGCAGGGCAGAGGGGGTCGGTCCGACCGGGCTCGACCTACTGCGGCGGAAGGAGGTTGGCGCTCTACGAGAGGCGACCCCCTCTGTCGCCTTCGGCGACATCTCCCCCTCGAGGGGGGAGATTACGCACGCCGCTTCCTAGATCAACTTCTCCAGCGTGATCGGCAAGTCCCGCACTCTTTTTCCCGTCGCATGGAACACCGCATTGGCGATCGCCGGCGCTACGCCGACGATGGCCAGTTCGCCGACACCCTTGCCGCCGAGCACCGAAGAGTGCAGGTCGGGAATGCCGACCGAGATGACCTCGATATCGGGGATGTCGGCATTGGTCGGCACCAGATAGTCGCCGAGATTGTTGTTGACGATGCGGCCATGCCTGCGGTCGACAATGCCTTCTTCGAGCAGCGCCTGGCCGATGCCCATGATGATGCCGCCCTTCCACTGGCTCTCCGCGAGTTTCGGGTTGTAGAGCCGGCCGGAATCCAGCGCCGACACCACGCGCGACACGCGCACCGTGCCGAAATCCTCGTCGACGCGCACCTCGATGAAATGCGCGCACCAGGAGTGGCGCGAATAGTCGCCCTCGGTGTGCGGCAGCGCCGCCGCGATGGTGGTGTAGTTCTTGTGGCGATCCTCGGCGGTCGAGTTCGCCGGCATGGTGTCGCCGGTGGCCTCGATGCGGTCGCGGCCGACGCTGGCCAGCAGGTCGGCGATCGAGACATCGGGACCATCGCCGCGCGGCGACCTGATGCGGCCATTGGCGACGACCAAAGTGTTCGCCTGCAGCGCGTGGAAGGGCGAGCGCGGATCGCTGATCGCCAGCCCGACAAGCTGGTCGAGCGCCGATGTCGCCGCCTTGTAGACCGCGCCCGTCATCACGCCGGCCAGCCGCGACCCGCCGGCCACGCCGGCGCGGGGATACCGGGAATCGCCGAGCTTCACGACGACATGGTCGGCCGCCACGCCTACCGTTTCGGCCGCCGTCTGCGCCAGGATCGTGTACGTGCCTTGGCCCATGTCGATCGAGGAGCTTTCGACCTCGACCGAGCCGTTGGCAAGGATACGCACGATGGCCTCGCCGTAAGCGCGCCGTACCGGATAGGTGCCGGCGGCGACGCCCCAGCCGATCAGCTGGTTGCCATCGCGCATCGAACGCGGTTTGGGCGTGCGCTGGGGCCAGCCGAAGCGTTCGGCGCCAGCCGCGAAAGCCTCGCGCAACTGCCGCGTCGACCAAGCCTTTTTTGCGTGCGGATCCTGCTCGGCGTAATTCCTCAGCCGGATCTCCAGCGGATCGATGCCGACCTCGTAGGCGAGCTCGTCAATGGCGCTTTCGATGCCGAAGGCGCTAGGGTTTTCGCCCGGCGCGCGCATGGCGCCAGGCACCACCGAATTCACCCGCACGACATTCTGCTTCGATGAGAAGTTGGGCGTCGCATACATGATCGAGGTGACCACGCCCAAAGGCTCGACCCACATGCCGTCGATCGACGTTTCATTGACGCCGCGATGCACGATCGACTGGATCTTTCCGTCACAGTCGGCGCCGATCGTCACCGTCTGGCGGGTCGCGGCGCGGCCGCCATAGCCGGTAAAAGTCTGCGGCCGCGTCATCACGACCCGCACCGGACGTCCCAGCATCTTGGCTGCGGCAGCAGCCACCGCGCCATGGCCGAGCGCCAGCGCCTTGGAGCCGAAGCCGCCGCCAATATAGGGCGAGACCAGGCGCACATTCTCGAACGGCACGCCGAACCATTCGGCATAGGTGCGGGCCATGCCGTCGAGCCACTGGCTCGGTTCCCACACGGTGAGCTTGTCGCCCTCCCAGCGGGCGATGAGGCCATGCGGCTCCATCGGCGCCTGGTATTCGCGCGGCGTGTTATAGGCGCCGCAGACGCGCACCGGGGCAGCGGCGAAAGCGGCCTGCGCATCGCCCCATTCCTTGGTCATGGCGGCGATCGGAATGCCGTCGCCCGCCTTGGCGTCGCTGAGGTCGACGATGGCCGGCGTCTCGTCATAGCTGACCTTGACCAGGGCTGCGGCCGCAACGGCCTGCTCGAAGGTCTCCGCGATGACTGCGGCGACATGCTGGCCCGAAAAGGTGATATCGCGCGCCAGCGGGCAGTAGGGCTTGTCCGGCGGCGGTGTGCCGAACCAGTCCGATGCAGTCTTCAGCGGCATGATGGTGTCCGGCGTCAGCACCTTGAGCACACCAGGTGCCGCCTCGGCGGCTGACGTGTCGATCGAGCGCACCTTGCCTGATGCGATCGTGCTTTCGACCAGGACGCCGTAGGTTAGCCCGTCGAGCTGCTGCTCGACGGCATATTTTGCCGCACCGGTAATCTTGGCCGGGCCGTCGACGCGCGACAGCCGCCCGCCAACCTGATCGGCAGTGCCGTCCGAAGCGTCGCCGTGCCGTGTCCTCGGGTCGTGAATGGTCATGACATGGCTCCCGTCTTGAGGATGGCGCGGGCAACGACGCGCGGCGCCAGTTCGATCTTGTAGTGGTTGGCGCCGTGGTCGATCGCCCCTTCCATGGCGAGCAAGCTGGCTGCCAGCACCCTGTCTTCGCTGAGCACCTTGCCCTTCAGCGCCGCTTCCACGGCGTGCGCCCGCCACGGCTTCGTCGCGACGCCGCCCAGCGCGACGCGCAGGTCGCGAATGGTGCGGCCATCGGCTTCGAAGTCGATGCCGACTGCGGCACTTGCAGCCGCGAACTCATACGACTGCCGGTCGCGGATCTTGAGATAGGTCGAACGCCGGGCCGTGCCGGAAGCCGGTATGCTGATGGCGGTGATCATCTCGCCCGGTTGGATGGCATGTTCCCTGTCGGGCGTGGCGCCGGGCAGGAGAAAGAAGTCGTCGACGGCAACCTGGCGTTCGCCAAGATGAACCACGGCGTCGAAGGCGACCAGCGCGGTGGCGAGGTCACCGGGATACATGGCGATGCAGGCGTCGCTGGTGCCGAGCACGGCATGGCCGCGGGTGACGCCCCCGATCGCCGAGCAGCCGCTGCCGGGCGAGCGCTTGTTGCAAGCGGGAAAATTCGCGGGATCGCGGAAATAGGGGCAGCGCGTGCGCTGCATGAGATTGCCGCCGATGGTCGCCATGTTGCGGAGCTGCGCGGAGGCCGCCTGCCACAGCGCTTCCGAGACCGCGGGGAAGCGGCTTTTGATCTCGGCATGGTCGGCAACGTGGCTCATCTTGGCCAGCGCACCGATCATGGCGCCGTTGCCGTCAACCTTGATTGCGTCGAGCCCTTTGAGATGGGTGATGTCGACCAGGCTGTCGGGTTCGGCCACGCCGCATTTGGCGAGATCGACCAGCGTCGTGCCACCGGCAAGCAGCATGGCCCCAGGCAGGGCGGCTGCCTGTCGTGCCGCATCGATGCTATCGGCGCGAACGTAGGAAAAATCCCTCATGACGCGACCTCCAGTGCCGCGTGGCGCACGGCGGCAACGATGTGCGGATAGGCGCCGCAGCGGCACAGATTACCGGCCATGTATTCGCGGATCTCGTCATCCGAGCCGGCATGGCCCTCGCGGATGCAGGCGACCGCCGACATGATCTGTCCCGGCGTGCAGTAGCCGCACTGGAAAGCATCCTGGTCGAGGAAAGCAGCCTGAACCGCGTTGAGCGTGCCGTCATCGCCGGCCAATCCTTCGATGGTGGTGATCTCGCGGCCTTCGACCTGTGCTGCAAGCGTCAGGCAGGCCAGCACGCGCTGTCCCTCGACATGCACCGTGCAGGCGCCGCACTGGCCCTGGTCGCAACCCTTCTTGGTGCCGGTCAGGTCGAGGCGATCACGCAATGCATCGAGCAGCGTGACGCGCGGCTCGACCTGCAGTTCGTGACTGTGTCCGTTGATGGTGAGACGGATTGGGATAGTGGTGGATTTGGTTTGGTCGGTCATGAGGCGTCTGGCTCCAGTTGCTTGACGCTAGGGGATTGAAATGGGCTCGAGTGGGAGAGGACAAGGGAAGAGGCGACGGTGCGCCTAATCTCCCCCCTTGTGGGGGAGATGCCCGGCAGGGCAGAGGGGGCGCGAAGGAATGCGACGTTCCCGATTTACATGCGTCGACACGAATCTTGTCCGAGGAGGCGCTAGTCAGGCCTTGATAGGCTGGCGGGACAGCGCCCCCCTCTGTCCTGCCGGACATCTCCCCCACGAGGGGGAAGATTGGCAGCTCTGCCGCCCCGACTCTCCAGCCGGCAGGGGATGCTTCAGTCTTCACAATCTCAACACGTGACATATCGGCTCCCCTGATTATATGATAAGACTGCTCCACTAAAACGGAGGCGCCTCCGTTTATCTAGTTGGGGGCTTACCCCTTTGGGTTCAAGCCCCCATATATCAACAGTGGAGAAAAAATTGACCGAGCAGTCGCAAGCAATTGCCGACGAGAAGCGCGAAGCCGCAGCGCCAAGGCCGCTGCGCGCCGATGCGCAGCGCAACCGCGACCGGCTGGTCGAGGTTGCGGCAGCGGCCTTTGCCGAGCACGGTGTCGATGCCTCGCTGGAGGAGATCGCGCGCCAGGCCGGCGTCGGCATCGGCACGCTCTACCGGCATTTCCCAACCCGCGAGCATCTGGTCGAAGTGGTCTACCGGCGTGAAGTCGAGGCGCTCTGTGCGGCGGCCGATGACCTCGCCAGCCACCATTCGGCCGACATGGCGCTGGAACAGTGGATGCAGCGCTTCGTCGACTACATCGCCACCAAGCGCGGCCTGGCGGCCAGCCTGCGCATCCTGTTCAACACGAATTCCGCCGTGTTCTCCGACATGTCGGGCCGGGTGTCGCTGGCCTTGCGGCAACTGGTCGAGGCGGCGGTGGCCGAAGGCTCGATCCGCAGCGACGTCGATGCCTCCGATGTGCTGCACGCACTCGGCGGCATCTACTCGGCCCCCGACACCAAGGACTGGCGCGACCGCTCGCGCCGGCTGGTCGAGCTGCTGATGGACGGGCTGCGGTTCGGGGCAGGGAAGAGGTGACCTAGCGGCTCAAGCCGAACCATCGACCGCATAGAACGGAAACGCGCCGGGCAGCCCGCTTGCCGCCATTTCGCCACGCTTCTCGAACCGCAGGCCGGAGCCGACCACGAGATCGCGCACCGTCCTTGATGCGATGATTTCGCCCGGCCGCGCATGGTCAAGCAGACGCGATGACAGTTCGATCGCCGCGCCTGAAAATTGATGGCCCCGCTGCTCGCACTCGCCGATATGCACCGCCGAGCGGACCTCGACACCGGATTGCCGCAAGCGATCGCGGATGGCGATCGCGCACTGGATCGACCGCGTTGGCCGCTGGAACACCGCGAGCACCTTGCCGTCCGATCGCCTGATCTCTCTGCCTTCGGCCGCGAGGAGTTCGCCACGGAGCGCTTCGGCGTGCCGCTCGGCCGGGTCGATGCCGAAAGGCGAGCCCGTCATATCGAGGGACAGCACCGACACAAGCAGCCGTTCGCCTGGGGCCGCCGGCAAGGCGCCGGTGACGAAAGCCTGGATCTCGTCGACGATCCGATCGGAATTCTCGCCCCAGATGACGTGGTCGCGGCCGGCGAACTCAATGTATCGGGCGCCCTCGATGTGCGTCGCCAGGTAACGTCCTTCTTCCCGCTTCACCCAGCCGTCGCCAGTCGTCTGCATGATCAGTGTCGGAACATGGACAGCAGGCAGAATGTCGCGAACATCGATTTCGGCTCCCCAGCGCCACAGGGCGATCGCGTCGGCGGGCGAGGCAGAATTCCTGAGATAGGCGGCGAACCATTCTGTCTCGAACGTGTCGCTCATCAGACTGGGCGCCGCGTTGCTCATATCCGCCGCCGCTCCCCATTCTTTCTCGACGATCGCCAGATCCTCTTCCACCTGCTCGCTTGTCTTCGCCCACGGATAGTCTTGTGACCACCTGCCGCGGGCGTAGGCCCCATTGAGCACGAGTGCCGCTGTGCGCTCGGGATAGGTCGCCGCGAACAGCATGCACATCGGGCCGCCCTCGGAGCTGCCGAAAAGCACCGTGCGCTTTGAGCCAACCGCATCCAGCACTGCCCGCACATCTTCCATCCGCTCTTCCAGGGTCGGCAGACCGACATTGCGGTCCGAGAGCCCGGTGCCGCGCTTGTCCATGCGGATTAGGCGCGAGAAAGTGCCGAGCCGCCGGTGCACATGCGAAAGCCGCGGCGAGCCCCAGGCGTGGTCGAGGTTGGAGACCCATCCCGGCACATGGATCAGGTCGACCGGACCGTCGCCGGTCACCTGATACGCGATGTTGATCCCGGCCGATTTGACATAGTGGGTCGGGGGGGCTGCGAGTTCGTGGCTGAAGCCGGTAGCGTCATCCGCATCAGTCGTGGGTGGCCGTGCCGGCGCCATTGTGCGGCGTGTGCGCAGCGTCTCGAACAATTGCCGCGTCTCCGGCTCCGGCTGCAGCTTGAGATCGCGTAGAAGCGCGGTGCGGCAGTGCTCATATTGCTTCAGCGCGAGATTGGTCCTGCCTTGCGCCGCATAGGCGCGCATCAGGGCACGGTGGACATCCTCCCTCAACGGGTCCATGGCCAGCAGGCGCGCCGCCGCGCGCACGCATGCGGCAGGATCGTTCGTCGCTGCATAATGGGCGACGAGCCTGTCGAGCGCCGCGACGGCCAGTGCCCGCAGCCGCTCGCGTTCGATCCTCAGCCAGTCCTCGAATGGCTCCTCCTTCAGGCCGAAGCCGTCGAGCAGGTCGCCGCGGTAGACATTGAGCGCCAGTTCGAGGTCTTCGGGTGCCGGGCTGGCGACCAGCGCCTCGAACCGCGCGACGTCGAAATCAAGGCCGTCGAGATGCAGAGCGACGCTGTTGCCATCGGTGAGGAAGCGGCCGCCGCCGCACGTCTGCATGGCCTTCCTGACAGACGATACCGCTTGCCGCAGGCTCATTCGCGCCTGCGCCTCGCTGTTGATGCCCCAGAGCAGGGTCGCCAGCTTCTCGCGCGACTGCGAATGCCCCGACTGCAGCGCGAGATAGGCGACCATCGCACGCGCCTTGCGGCTGATGGCTGGAACCGTGGCCCCGACGCCGGCAAAGTCGAAACCACCCAGCAGGTGAAGATAAGGTCCGGTCATCGGATCCGCCACGGTCACAGCGCGACGACGATCCGCTCAAGCTCACTCCATTTCAACACTTATTCCGCCGCCGAGGCGCTTTTCACGATTCCATCACGCAGGTTCCCACGCGTTGCTCACGGCGCTTGAGGAGATTGTTCGCACTGGATCTCTTTTCGCAGGAGGATACCGTGCATCACCCTGGCCCGACCGAGTGGCCCATCTGGCATGACGACCCCGGGCGCGACCGGCAGGAGCTTGGCGCACCATCGCGTCACGATATTGCGCTGGCCCGCTATCTCGAAACACAACAGGCCCATCGGGCATTGGCGGCTCGCAGACTCGATCCGGCGGCGGTCGTGGCCTCTGCACTGGCAGCGTTCGTCCGCTGCCTTTTCCGTGCAGCGCTGCGCCGAATTGTCCGCTGGCCAACCGATGCCGCGACAGGGATGGACGATTTCGGCTTGACGTTGTCCAAGGCTCATGCGGATCTTAGCAAGACCCTTTGGGGCCGCTGAGTGCAGCGCCCTTGGTCGACGATCTCATCCCCAACCGCCACCGCCGCCGCCAGCCCCACCGCCGCCTCCGCTGCCGCCGAGAGAAGGAATCACGGGCGGCTTTTGCGGGATCTCCTCGGCCGGCTTCACCACTTTGCCGGTGGTCGCCTTCTTGTATCTGACCACCTTTGGCTGAGGTGCTACGCGAACCACCTTGCGATGTTTCACCGGCGGTGCCGGCTCAAACATCGGCGACACCGAGGTGCAGCCCATGAGCCCGGCCAGAACGCCGGATAGAATTATCCCGATGAATGCCTGCCCGATGAATGTCTGCTTGAATGCCTTGCCCACCATGGCCTCCTTATTGTTCAGAACAAATCCCGACGCGGATTGGCTTCTTCCCAGACCCCCCGGGCCGCATTGACCAGTTGCGTGTCCAGCGAACCGGACGCGGGAATCTTCGACTTGAGCTCTCGACGCAGGGCGTCCAAAGCTGCCGTTTTCGGCTTGGTGCCGAACTGCGCCAGGCCCTTTTTGGCGTCCGGCAGCTCCTTGCGCAGATCGAGCGCGACGGCGAATGCCAGGAAGCGCACCGCGACAGCCTGATCGGCCTTGTCGCCTTTCGCCATTTCAAGCGCCGCGCGATCATAGGCGCTCGACGGATCGCCGCGCGTGGTCGCCAGTTCGAACAGCCTTTGCGCTTCCGCCGGGTCCTGGCGCACACCGGCGCCGTCCCTGTACATGCGGGCGAGGCTGCCCGGAGCGTAGGGCTGGCCAAGATCGGTGGCCTGCTGGAACAACGCCTGCGCCGTCTTCGGATCCTTGTCGATGCCCTGGCCGGCCAGGTAATTGCGGCCGAGCAGGTTCATCGAATACATGTCCTGGCGCTGCACCCCCGCTTGCAGGAAGGCGACGGCGCGGGCCGGATCGGCAGGCACGCCGTTGCGGCCCTCGGTGAAGATGGCGGCAAGATCGTTCATGGCATAGGTGTGCCCCATGGCCGCCGCCTTGAGCAGCAGGTCGAGGCCCTTGGCCGTATCGCGGTTGACGCCATAGCCATTGAACAGCGCGCGTCCCCACGAGGTCATGCCGTAAGGATCGCCCTTGTCTGCGGCAGCCTTGTAGAGAGCGTTGGCCTGGGTGCGGTCTATGGTCGTTCCGGTTCCGGTTGCGTTGAGATAGCCGAGTTCGAAGACGGCGCGCACATGGCCTTTCTTGGCGGCGTCCTCGATGGCTGTCCTGGCCTCTCTAACCTGGCCTGCCGCAAGCAGGGCGCGGCCGAGCTCGTAGTGGAAGCGGGCGACGTCTGGATAGGTTTTCACGGCCGCCTCGCAGGCTGCCACCGCACCGGCGCCGATCTCGTTCGGCAGCAGGCCGGGCACCACCCCTTGCAGGTCGAGAGGCTCGCCGGCGGCGGTATCGCAGGCATCGACCGTCGGCGACAGCTTCATTGTCGCGGGCTTAGCCGAGCTGCTGTCGGCCCGGATTTCGAAGCCGACCTCGACCGGCGCGCCGGCGCCGATCTGCGGCTCGTAACGGAGATGGTCGACTTCACCGGCCAGAAGGCTGGATTGCGGCGACAAGGTTCGATCAGGCAATGACAGCGTTCCCGTTGCCGGATACCCCGAGACCTTCAGGCTGACCGCCGGATCGTCGGTGGGGAAATCCAGATTGAGCGCGACCGGGCCGACGCCGACGGGAATATCAAGCTTGCGGTTCTCGATTGCTTCGGCGGCGCCGGTGATGTGGATGCCGCGCTCCAGCACCTGCTGTTTCTGCTCGGCCTCGAGCGAAGCCATGATCTGCTGGCCGGCAGCGCCTTCGCCGCTCTTGACGCGGAATACGAGTATGCCCTGGCTCCCGCCGCCCCAAATGTCATGCGTGGCGTAGGCCAGCATATCCACCTCGTCCTGCGTGGCGGCTCCTTTGGGGATATCCATCTGCAGGCGCGGCAGGTCCTTGCCGGCAATCGGTTCGCCCACCGCGACGTCTTTGCCGTCCAGCACCAGACGGCCCATTGCCGGCGGCCGTTCGATGCTGATGCTGATGGCGCCGCCATCGACATCGACCGGCTCCGGCAGGCCGAGAGCGACAGGCCCGACCCCCGACAGCACCACCTTCTCCAGCACTGGCGGCAGCGAAGGCCGATTGTTGCGGCGCACCAGCACCACGTCGTCGATCAGCGAGGAATTTTCCCATGGCACCTGCATGCCGTTGGTGGCCTGCACGACATCGCGGCGCACCGCCGACATGACCGTTCGGATCTCCTGGTTCGGCGCCAGCGCGCGCCGCGAAAACGCCGATGAAAACGGGCTCAGGTCGCCGCTGCCGTCATAGGCGACCGCACCTGGTTCGGTGGCGAAGGCAATCAGCGTGTTGAGCGAGCTTCGCACCTGCGCCAGCCCATTATTGCCGGCGGTGACAAGCTGGTCGCGCAGCCAGTAATTGTTGCGCGGGAAGGGGTTGTTGCGGCAGGCATCGAGGATGATCACCTGGATCTTCGACTTCGAGCGCAGCTGCTCCAGCACGTCGTTGAGCTTGATGGCTTGGACCTCGATGTCGGCCGCCTTCTTCAACGAGGCGTCGACGGGTATCAGGAAATTCTCGCCGCCGATCTGAAAGCCGTGCCCGGAATAGTAGACGACGGCGAGATCGGCGCCGTCGGCGGCGGCAAGATAGTCCCGGAACTGGCCTTCGAACTGCTGCTTGGTGAGGTTCTCGGCGACGAAAACCTCGAAGCCGGCCAGCCGGAACGTGGCCGATACGTCCTGGGCATCCTTGGCCGGGTTCTTCAGCGCCGGGATGTCGCGATAATCGGAATTGCCGATGATGAGCGCGACCCTTCGATCGGCGCAGGCCTCAAAGCTTGTGAGGCCGGCAAGGATGAAGGCCGCGATGAATCCGCAAAGTCGGAGCATGACAAAACTCCTGGTCGCGGCCTGACGCCGACGAGAACACCGCTTGCGGCATCAAGGTCCGTTGAGAGTATGCAACCTGCCACAGCATAAAGTGAAAGGCCCGTCACCGCCAGACCATGGCAGGCGATTTCTTTCGGCGTCGACCGACCGCAGAGTGCAAGTAGCACGCGCTTCACGAGCAGGTATGTGACAAGTCTCACAGTTCGCTGTTTTGGGGGAATGCCTGGTGCCGGCGGCTGCGCGCCTATTCCTTGAAGAGCAATTCCTTGTCGTTCGAATATTTCACCAGCAGCGGAATGCTGGCGCCGCCGATAACGGGGCCGAGATGGCCAAACGTCCCCTCGATGACAGAGAACGGCTCGGGACGATCGACAAGGATACGTGCCAGTTTTCTGCGCATGGCCTTGGCGATCTCCTTGCGCACGCCATTGGGTATGGCGCCATCGATCACCACATTGTCGATGTCGAGCAAGGCAACGGCACTGCGGGCGGCATAGGCAAGCCCGTCCGAAACCTCATCGATCCACGCGGTGACCGGCTCTCCAAGGTCGCCCCAATCGTCGGGCGACGACCAGATGCGGCCGGCGTCCTTCTCCCCATTGTCCTGGTCGTTGAGCTTGCCGGCCAGCGAATGCAGCGAAGCGACGCGCAGCAGAGGCGTCATCCGGTCGCCCCTGCGCCCCGGCGCGGGCACCGGCATGTCGCCTAGCGCCCCGGCCAGCTTGTTGCGGCCGGGGAACAAGTGATGATCGAGCACCAGGCCGCCGCCGATGAAGTGCCCGACATAGGCATAGAGAAAGTCGGCGCGCGATCCGCCGGCGCCAAACATCAGTTCGGCCGCGGCCGACACCGTGGCGTCGTTGTAGAGGAACACCGGCCAGTCGAACGCCCGGTCCAGTTCGGCGCGAATGTCGATTTCCCTCCAGGCATCCAGCCTGCTCGCCGGCACCGCGCCCTCTTCGCTCAGGTTCCACTGATGGAATGGCGAGGCGATGCCAAGACCCGCGATGCGGTCTTGCTCTATCGATCTGTGCTTGCGGCACATGCGCGCGATGGCGCCCTTGGCGAATTTCATCACCTCGACGGGCGTCGGATAGTCGAACAGTGTGCGTTCGAACGACATCACGTCGCCGACGAAATTGACCAGGGCGACATCGGCGCTGCGATGGTCGACCTTGAGGCCGAAGGCGTACGCGGCTTTCGGGTTCAACGCATAGGGAACCGAGGGTTGCCCCAGCCGTCCGCGCAAAGGCTCCAGGCGCAGCAGCAGCTTGTTGTCGGCGGCGCGGTTGACGATGGTGGTGATGGTTTGCGCGGCCAGCCCGGTCAGCCGCGTCAAATCGGTCTTAGCCAGCTGCCCGTGCCGGCGGATGAGCGAGACGATCAGGCGTTCGTTGTAGATGCGGCTCTCGGCCTGCGTGGTTCCGCCGCTGCGGCCCTCGGCGATCTTTTCGAGACTGAAGAAGCTGGTTCCGGTCACGCTTTCCCCTGCGCAAGGAGTTTGGCCGCAAGGCGAGCCGATCAAAGCGCTGACGTAGCAATGCGGGCCTGGCAAGGCAACACTTAAATCCACCCGATGGAAAAATGTAGTTGACGCCGGCCGGCCTGCTGTCGTTCAAAGTATGCAGGCCTGGAGGAGCAATGCCGTGACGCAGACCCGGACCATCATGTGCTTTGGCGATTCCAATACCTATGGCGCCATTCCCACCCTGGCCCGGGTCGGACGGCACCGCTTCACGCCCGACCGGCGCTGGCCGGGCATCATGCGCCGCCAGCTCGGCAGCGGATGGGATGTGATCGAAGAAGGGCAGGGCGGGCGCACCACCGTGCACGACGATCCGATCGAAGGTCTCCACAAGAACGGGCTCAAATCGCTCCCGGTGTGCCTGGAAACGCATATGCCGCTCGACCTCGTCATCCTTATGCTCGGCACCAACGATCTCAAGCATAGGTTCTCGGTAACGCCGAATGATGTCGCTGATTCTATTGAGATCTTGGCCAGAATTGTGCTGCGCAGCGAAGCTGGCCCCGCAGGCGTGGCGCCCGCGGTCCTGATTGTTGCGCCGCCGCCGATGCTGGAGGTCGACTGGTTCGGCCAGATGTTCCTGGGCGGCGCTTCAAAGTCGATGCACTTTGCCGGCTTGTTCCGTGATGCCGCCCGGCGCGCCGGCGCCGCGTTCTTCAACGCCGGCGATGTCGTCGAGTCGAGCGCGGTAGACGGCATTCACCTCGACAGCGACGCGCATCGCGTGCTCGGCACGGAATTGGCCAAAGTCGTCCAGTCGCTGATCGGCAAGGCGTGATCGCGTGGGCGAGTCACCCGACTATCTCTGATTAATTAATTCCACTGGAAAAAGTTTTGACTTGCGAGCGGGAAGGTGGGTATCTGGGGAGACTGGGAAGAGTAGCGACCGCGAGGCTTGCGATGCGCGGCAACAATCAACGACAGGGAGGAAGTGAAATGCGATCTGACAGGAACATGATGCTGGCGACGCTGCTCGGCGTTGCCGGTGTGCTCGCGGGCGGTACCATTCTGGCAGGCGCGCAGGACGGCCCGGCCGGGCTCACCAAGCCGGCGGTATTTGCGCCGTTCGATCCGAAGGCGCCGGCCTGCAGCCCACCGCCCGGCCTGAACAAGGTGCTGGCCTTCGCGCAGGATAACGAGCGTGAATTCATGCAGGGCGTCGACCGCGGCCTGGCCGCCGCCGCCAAGGATCGCGGGCTGGGATATCGCCGCGCGCTTGCCAACAATGACGCCGCCAAGGGGGTCGAGCAGGTGCAATTGTTTCTCGCCTCCAAGATCGGCGGTCTGGTGGCGGCGCCTGTGGACCCGGCCTCCATGAGCCGCAGCCTGCAGGAGCTTATCTGGTCGGGCGCCTATGTCGGCACCATCGTGCCGCCGCCAGCCACGTCGCTGCTCAATGCGCCGCAATACGAGACCGGCAAGGTGCTGGCCGAAGCGGCCGCAGCCTACATAAAGGACAAGCTCGGCGGCAAGGCCAATGTCGTCATCCTGTCCCATGACAGCATGGAATTCCTGGCGCCGCGCTTTGCCGCCATGCGCGACATCTTCAAGGCCATGCCTGATGTCACCATCGTCGCCGACATCTCACCCAATCCCGTCAACAAGGAAGGCGGCTTTGCCACGATGAGCACCATTCTCCAGGCCCATCCCGACGTCGATGTCGTGCTCGGCGCCGACACGGTCGTGCTCGGCGCGCTGGCTGCCCTGGAAGCGGCGGGCAAGGCGCGGCCGGACCAGTTCCTTGGCGGCATCGACGGCGAACCGGAGGCAGTCGCCGCGATCAAGAAAGGCGGCGGTCCCTACAAGGCAAGCATCAGCCTGGCGTCGCCGGTCTTCGCTTATGCCATGGGCCAGCACGCGGCCGACTGGCTGGAGGGCAAGAGCATCCCGCAGGCGATGGATATCCTGCCCGTGGCGCTGACCAGCGACTACATGGCCCAGTACGAGGCCGATGTCGCCGACCCGGCCGCGGTCTACAAGGACCCGAAGCGCCGCGATATCTATCTCAGGATGTACGGCAACATCTGCTACGATACGCGCGACCAGTATGTGAATTTCCCCTGGTCATCCGAGGCAAAGTAGCGCCTGTTTTTCCCGCGCGATACGGGCGGTTCAGCCTGACCTGAAACCGCCCGCTTCAGTGAGAGGCAAGCATGAGCACAGACAGCCTTCGAACGGGGACGACACCGCTGCAAACGGGCCGGTTTTCATCCTTGCTGCCGGGCGTCAAGGCGCCGGGCGAAGCGTCTGGCCGCATCGGGCTGGCGCTGGTCGCGCTCGGCTTGATCGTCGCCTTCTCGCTGTTGAACAAATCGTTCTTCAGCCTCGACAATTTCGTCGTCATTGGCGTCAACTCGACCTCGATCCTGATCGCCGTGCTCGGCACCTCCGCGCTGCTGATCGCCGGCTATGTCGACCTCTCCATCGGCAGCATGGTCGCCCTGATCGGCATCATCACTGCCAAGGTCGCGGTGGCGACGCAGAGCGCGCTGCTGGCAATCTGCGTCGGCCTGGGTCTGGGCCTTTTGCTCGGTCTGCTCAACGGTCTGCTGGTGCGCAGGCTGAGCATCTCGCCGTTGATCGTCACGCTGGCGATGCTGGCGCTCTATGGCGGCCTTGCCTTCGTCGTCTCCAGCACCGCGGTCTATGGTTTTCCCGAGGCTCTGCTCGAATTGGGGCGGGGCAAGATCTTCGGCATCCAGTACACCGTGATCATCGCCGCGCTGGTCTTTGTCGCCGGAGCCTTTGTCCTGACCAGCACGGTCACCGGCTTGAGGCTCTACGCCATAGGCGGCGATCCGCGCGCAGCCGAACTCTGCGGCATTCCGGTGGGGCGCACGGTGGTCGGCCTCTACGCCTCCAATGGCTTGCTGATCGGTCTGGTATCGGTGCTGATCGCCGGCCGCCTCGGCAGCATCACGCCGACCATCGGCGTTCGCTTCGAGCTCGACGTGCTCACCGCCGCCATCCTAGGCGGCGTCGCTTTTTCCGGCGGCTCCGGCCGGCCGCTCGGCATCGCCATCGGCGTTGCCACCATCGGCATCCTCAATGCAGGACTGATCTTCGTCGGCCTGCAATCATGGTGGCAATCCATTTCGGTGGGAAGCATGCTGTTGCTGGCGTTGGTGGCCGACCAGGCTGCGATCGGTTTTCGCGGCCGGCGCGCTCGGGCCGCCGCGACCAACTTCGCGGTGGCGGACGATGGTGCCGTCGCCTCGGCCGGCCCTGCCGTGACGGAGGGCAATGGAGAAGCCCCGCAAGGTCCGGCATTCTCGATTGCCGACGCCCGCAAATCCTACGGCGCGCTGACGGCATTGGAAGAGGCGAGTTTCACGGTCGGCAAAGGCGAGATCGTCTGTCTGCTCGGCGACAATGGCGCCGGCAAGTCGACGCTGGTGAAGATTATTTCGGGCGCCATCCGGCCCGATGCCGGCGCGATGACCCTCGAGGGCCAGCCGATTTCCTTCAGGAGCCCGCAGGATGCACGCGGCGCCGGCCTGGAGACCGTCTATCAGGATTTGGCGCTCTGCCCGAACCTCAGCGTCGCCCACAATATGATCCTCGGGCGTGAGGAAACGCGGCGTTGGCTCGGTGTCTTCCCGGTTCGCGACGACCGAAAGGCCGCCGAGCAGTGTCGTGCCCGGCTTGCCGCGCTGGGCGTCACGCTTCGCGACGAAAACGTTCTGGTGCGCTCGCTGTCGGGCGGCCAGCGGCAGTCCATCGCCATTGCCCGCGCGCTTGCCGATCACGTCAAGCTTATCTGCCTCGACGAGCCCACCGCCGCGCTCGGCGTCAAGCAGACCGCGCAGGTCGTCAAGCTGATCCGTTCGATCGCCGCCAGCGGCACCGGCGTCATCCTGGTCACGCACGACCTGTCGACGGTCAGGGCGCTGGCCGACAGGATCGTCGTGCTCAGCCTCGGCAGGGTGGCTTACGACGGCTCGGCCAAACAGCTGACCGCCGATCAGCTCTGGGGCCTGATGGCAAGCGGGACGCTGGCGCCGGCCGCTGGGTAGGAATGCCGATCGCAGGATCTAAAGCTCGAGGCAGACCTTGCCGAAATGCCTTTGCGCTTCGTAGTGCCTGAAGGCGGCGGCGATATCCTGCAGTGGAAAGCTGCTGTCGATGACAGGCTTCAGGCGGTTGACCTCTATCGCACGGATCATGTCCTGCTGGTCGGCTTTGCTGCCGATGGAAATTCCGCTGATGCGGATCTGGTTTGAAAACAGCGCCGGGATTGAAACTTCTGCTGCAAAGCCGGTCAGGACGCCGATGAGTGCGATATGCCCGCCTGTCCGGCAGGCCGCTATCGACTGCGCCAGCGTCGCCGGTCCGCCGACCTCGATCACATGATCGACGCCGCGTCCGTCCGTCAGTTCCCTGGCCCTGCCGCCCCACTCCGGCACCGCCTTGTAGTTGATGACGCTGTCGGCCCCGAGTCGTCTGAGCTTCTCCAGCTTCTCTTCATCGGACGACGTGGCGATGACCCTTGCGCCGGCGGCCTTGGCAAATTGCAGCGCAAACAATGACACGCTGCCGGTGCCAAGGATCAGCACCGTGTCGCCGGGCTTTACCTTGCCGCATGTCACCAGGCCGCGCCAGGCGGTGACGCCCGTGCAGGTCAGCGTTGCCGCCTCGAGATGCGTATAGCCCGCCGGCGCCGTGGTGAAGGCCTGCGCCGGCATGCACACATACTCGCTGGCGAAGCCGTCGAAACTGTCTCCGGGAATGTCGCGGCTTGTATCGGATCTCATGTCGCTGGCCAGCCACCAGGGGTAGAAAACACTGACGACGCTGTCGCCCGGCTTGAACGTGTCGACGCCGTCACCGATGGCGATCACCTCGCCGGCGCCATCCGACAGCGGCACGCGGCCGTCGGCGAGCGGCACCTTGCCCTGTACGGCGAAATCGTCGCGCATGTTCAGCGCGCAGGCGCGAATCCTGACCAGCATTTCTCCCGGCCCAGGCCGGGGCTGATCCTCCTCGACTAGGTCTAGCTTGTCCAACCCGCCCGGCGCTCTCAGCCTGACCAGCTTCATAGTCTCTCTCCGACGTAAAGAGCGTTAGCATGGCGGCGGCGGTCCAGCCTATCGCCGGACCGGCCGGCCGGAAATCACGCGCAGCCAAGGCGCCAGATGGACGGCGCTCATCAAGAGATACATCAGCGGCATGCCGGTGAGCGGGGAGGCATCGGCCCCCAGGCACGACATGACGCCGTCGCCAGCGTGAATGCAGGTAAGCAGCGCCATCACGGCGAAAACAGGGGCCGCGGCGAGGCACAGCCAGTCGGCGGTGCGGAGAGAAACTGCATCGGAGCGTTGAGGGACCTCACTGCCGGTGCCTGTGCCGATATCGCTCATGGTCGTAATCCCTTGATGATCAATGCCCGGGTTTCCTGTCCCGTGAGGCACAGGAAACCAAGCTGGATGGGCGCCGCTCCAGGTCCTTACTTGCCGTCCTTGTTGCGGAACGCGGCTTCGCCGGCCGCCGACACTTCCTCCCACGTCTTGTCGGGTGCGGCGTCGTAATTGTCGTGCCAGTTCCACCAGCTGTAGAGCTCGGTCTGCGGATAGCCTTCGGGCGAATCCTCCCAGATTTCCTGGCGGCCGAGCGGCGTTGCGTCGAGGTAGCTCCAGACCGTGCCCATCTGCTCGTCGCCGCGGTTGTTGATGAAGTAGGTGCGATAGACTTTCTTGCCGTCCTGGATGAACACGTTGTGGCCGTGCCATTCGTCGACGCCGAAATCCTTGTCGAAACTGTCGGTGATTGTGTACCAGGGCATCTCCCAACCCATCCGCTGCTTCAAGCTGGCAATGTCGGCCTGCGGCGCGCGGGAGGCATAGGCAAGCGTGGTGTTGCGGGCGTTGAGATGGGCGAGATGGCCGACCTGGTCGGCGCCGAGCGAACAGCCGCGGCAGGCATGTTCGGGCCAGCCGTGGACGCCGGGTTCGTAGAAGGCGCGGTAGACGATCAACTGGCGCCGGCCCTCGAACAAATCGAGCAGGCTCGCTTTGCCGTTGGGACCTTCAAACACATAGGGCTTGTCTACTTCCATCCATGGCATGCGCCGGCGCTCGGCCGACAGCGCGTCCCTGGCGCGCATCGTTGCCTTTTCCTTCACCAGCATCTTTTCGCGCTCGGCTTCCCATTCCTGCCTTGAAACGACCGGTGGGGTCTTCATTGCCACGTGCTTGGTCATTGCTTGTTTCCTTTGCCAGTTGTTGAGCCGTTGTGGCTTGTCGTTGCCTGTTGATCGTGAGGCAGGCTAGGGCCGCGAGGCGGCGAGGGCGGAGTTACAAATGTGACGGCATTTGCAGGCGGGCCACCGCAGCAGGGGTGGCGAGGCCGCACGGTGGGCTCGAAGTCCTCGGAAGCAGGCATGGTCGGTTTTTCCTTATTGAGAAGCTTAACACGACTGTCTGAGATGCTCAGGCTAGCGAATGCGAATATTGCCGTCAACGCAGGCCTGGGCGTCTTCAACCAGTCCAGATGGCTAGGTCGCCGTCCGCGGCTTGCTGCTTGGCGGTGGTGACTTAAGTTAGGGCCGATAAGGGGAGCGGTGGGAGTTACAAATGTGACGGGATTTGCATGGACTCGCTGATCACCGCGGCAGGGCTGGCGCTGGCGGCGGGCAATCCGCTGGCGGCACTCGACCGCGTCGCCTTGCGCGAGGATGCCCCGGCGCTGGCGTTGCGCGGCATTGCCATGGCGCAGCTCGGCGATTTCGATCGCGCCAAAGTACTGTTGCGTAGGGCCGGCCGTGCCTTCGGTCCAAAGGAGGCGGTGGCGCGCGCCAGGTGCGTTGTCGCCGAAGCCGAGATCGCACTTGTTTCGCGTGATCTCGGCTGGCCGTCCAAGGCGCTCGACGCGGCGCGGTCGACATTGGAAAAGCATGGCGACCGGCTGAACGCGGCGCATGCCGGGCATCTCAAAGTGCGCCGCCTGCTGCTGATCGGCCGCCTCGACGAGGCTGAAGACGTGCTGGCTGGGCTCGATCCGTCGCCGCTTCCGCCGGCCTCACGCGCCGCGCATGAACTCGCGGTTGCCGGCATCGCCATGCGGCGCCTGAAGACGAAGGCCGCGCGCGCAGCCCTTGAGTGGGCGCGCCATGCCGCCCGCCGGGCCGGCATTCCGGGTCTTATGGCGGAGGTCGACAGCGCCTTCCTGGCGCTGGAGACGCCGGCGGCGCGGCTGATCGCAGGCGGCGAGGAGCATCCGCTGTTGCTCGAAGAGGTCGAAGCGCTGCAGGCGTCGCGCGCGCTGGTCGTCGATACGTTCCGCTATATCGTGCACAAGCAGGAAACAACGATCTCGCTGGCAACGAGGCCGGTGCTGTTTGCGCTGGCGCGCGCGCTTGCCGAAGCCTGGCCGGCGGATGTGCCGAGGGCGACGCTGATTGCCCGCGCCTTTGGCGGCCGGCATGCCGATGAATCGCATCGCGCCAGGCTGCGGGTCGAGATCGGCCGGCTGCGCGCCGAATTGCGGCCGCTGGCGGGCATAGGCGCGACCAGCCAGGGCTTTGCGCTAAAGCCGCGCGAAGCAGGCTCCGTGGCGGTGCTGGCGCGGCCGATCGAGGAGCGGCACGCCGCGGTGCTGGCCTTCCTGGCTGATGGTGAATCCTGGGCCAGCTCGGCGTTGGCGCTGGCGCTGGGCGCCGGACAGCGCAGCGTACAGCGGGCGCTCGAGCAGTTGGCCGAGACCGGCAAAGTGCAGTCCTTCGGCCACGGCCGGGCGCGGCGCTGGATGACGCCACCGGTCGCTGGTTTCACGACCACCTTGTTACTCCCGTCGCCGCTGCCGAACGGCTAGGAAAGGTGACCATGATCGAGGACCAGGACATGAAACATTCAGCAGCGGAAATCCTGCGCGAATACGGGCCCTTTCCTGATGTCGACACCGTGCACGGCGTGAGCTTCGACGGACAGAATGTCTGGTTTGCGACGGGCGAGCGGCTGACCGCCTTCGATCCGGCAAGCGGTGAGACGCTGCGCTCGATCGATGTCGCCGCCCATGCCGGCACCGCCTATGACGGCCGACATCTGTTTCAGCTCGCCGGGGACCGCATCCAGAAGATCGACCCGGATACCGGCAAGGTGCTCTCCATCATCCCGGCGCCCGGCGGCGGCCGCGATTCCGGCATGACCTGGGCCGAGGGCACGCTCTGGGTGGGGCAAAACCGGGAGCGCAAGATCCACCAGATCGATCCCGAGACCGGGAAAATCCTGCGGACCATCGACTCAAACCGCTTCGTCACCGGAGTGACCTGGGTCGATGGCGAGCTCTGGCACGGCACCTGGGAAGGCGACCAGAGCGATGTCCGGCGCGTCGATCCGCAAAGCGGAAAGGTGCTGGAACGGCTCGACATGCCGGCAGGGGTGGGCGTTTCCGGGCTCGAATCCGACGGCGGCGACCGCTTCTTCTGCGGCAGCGGCCCCGGCGGCATGGTGCGATCAGTGCGTCGGCCGAAGTAAGGCCGTCAAGTATTGGGCCGGCAGCATATTTCCTACGGTCATCCCGCCGAGATCATATCCCGGAGCCGTCGAGCAGCGGGACGTCTTCGCCTTGCCACGGACTTGGCATTGAAGCCCGGCTCAGATTGGCCGTCGGCAGCGGCATCCAGCATTTTAACTCCGGTTCGGGGTATTCGATCACCCGTCCTGGCGACGAATCGGAAGAGCGCCAGCCCTCCGTGCCGAACTGGTCGGCGCGCGACCAGTAAGCGAGGTCGACCTCGGCCGGCCCCTGTTCCGATGGCCTGACCGTGACCAGGATGCGGCTGCCGTCCTTGGGCGCGCTCGCCATGTGCCGCCAGCGATCGGGTTCGTCCATTCTCATGTCCTCCTGCACGTTGCAGGGATAGTCGCCGCGCTCTTGGCAGCGGTCAACCCGAACTTTGCCCAAGCACGAGATCTGTTTAGTACTCCCGCGCCGTCGGCCGAAACAGGATCTGGTTCATGTCGACCTCGTCGGGCTGGCTCACGGCGAACGCCCACATGGCGAAAGAATCCGGGTGCCGGGCCGCAACAGGAAAATCAAAGCCGGCATGTGAACGGGCTCACATGCCGCCACTGCAAGGAACGCTATGGGACGTCCGGCCATGACAGGGGTTTCGGATGACACTTGCAGATCTGTCTTTTTATCTCTTCACTATTTTCAATGGCTTGCGCGTGGTGTCCTACCTGCCGCAGATCGTGCGGGTGGCCCGGGACAGGCACGGGGCGTCGGCGATTTCCTACGCGACCTGGCTGTTGTGGACAGGCGCCAACGCCACGACGGGACTCTACGCCCACATCAATCTGAACGATCCCGCTCTGGCGGCGATCAACTGGCTGAACGCCGTATGCTGCGTGCTGGTCATCGCGCTCACCGCCTACAAGCGCCATCGCGCACGGCTTCCGGTTGAGGAAGCCGCAAGCCGGTCGGAAGCGACCGCTCTGTTGGTCGACAATGTCTGCTGAAGATCACCGCGGCAGATTGCGCTTTTCGAGGCCGCTCTCAGACATGCACGGTGCCATGCGAAAGCTCGCCCTCGTCGCTTGAGATGAGGAAAGCGGCTGCGAGCAGGCCGACATAGAACAGCCCGACCATGCACACGACATAGATGCCTGGAACCGGGCCGAGCTGCGCCACGCGCGCGGCGTCGAGAAATGACGCGCCCAAGCCTATCGGCGACCCTTCGCGCTGCAGACTGGGCGTCGTGATCTTCAGCACCCACGCCAGCATCAGGATCGTGTACATGAAAATGTAGTTGCGGCGCAGCCGGCGCACCAACGCCGCGCGTTGCGAGATCAGGAAGCGCGGCGAACGCAGGCCTTCGCCGACGATGGCCAGCCAGTTGGAGGCGTAGTCGGGCTGCGGCGAGAAGATCTGCGCGAAATAATAGCGCTCGAACTGGCGCACCCTGGCCCGGTAGACGTCGAAGAAACGATAGCGCCGCGCCTCGATCCATAGCAGCAGCGTGGTCAGCAGCATGGCAAAGAGCAGCACCCCGTGATGGGCGCTGGGCGTCGACAGTGAGACTGAGAGCATGGCGGCGACGACAGTAATCGCCCAGTTGCTGGTACGGTCCAGCCGGTCGCGCCAGCCGGCCATGCGGGCGATTTCGGCGCGGTGGAAATGCGACATGGTGGCCACGAATTCCGATGAGGTGAGCTTCAGCGCGAACGCATCAGAGGCCCGCGGCGCTGCAGCCGCTTCGTCGGTTTTCACGGTCTTGACCCGGGACATCCCTTGCCATGCGCCTCCCAACGCCATGGCCGGCCGAAACGACGCCGGTCATCCCCATCTGCGCAACGCGCAATCGGTTGAAAATGTTCCGTCGCCGGCCCGGGTCTCGGCGGTTTATCCGCAGTCAGATAGGCCTGTTATGCGATTCAGGTAAGGAGGAACCTGCGGCGCGCCAAGGGAGCGTGGCGTGCAACCGATCTCGCCCGCAAACGTTATACCGGGCACAATGAGGGGGTGCATGTCCTTCGTGGTCAACCGGCGCTGGTCGGTCGCGCTTGCCGCGGCAGCTTTCGCATTCATGCCGGCCGCATCGTTGGCAGCCGAAAAGACCGGCATGTCCAGCGAGGGCATTTTCGTTCTCGAAATCCTCCTTCTGCTTCTCGTCGGCCGCGGCATCGGCGAGTTGCTGGAGCGTCTCGGCCAGCCGGCGGTGATGGGTCAGCTCATCGGCGGCATCCTGCTCGGGCCATCGCTGCTCGGCTGGCTATTGCCGGAAGCAGAACGCGTGATCTTTTCAGGCGACGCCACCCAAAAGAGCATGATCAGCGCCATCGCCCAGCTCGGCGTGTTGATGCTTCTGTTGCTCACCGGGATGGAGACGGATCTGCGGCTGGTGCGCAGGGTCGGCCGCGCGTGCTTTTCCATCTCCGCCGCGGGCGTCGCCGTGCCTTTCGCGCTCGGCTTCACCGCCGCGCAGTTGATGCCGGCCTCGCTGCTGGCCGACGGAACCGAGCGCATTGTCGCCGGTCTCTTCCTCGGCACGGCGCTGTCGATCTCCTCGGTCAAGATCGTCGCCATGGTGGTGCGCGAGATGAACTTCATGCGCCGCGATCTCATCGTCTCGTCGGCCATCATCGAGGACACGATCGGCTGGGTGATCATCGCCATCACCATCGGCATCGCCACCAAGGGGCGCATCGAGCTCGGCAGCCTTGCCTTCACCATTGTCGGCGTCGCCGCCTTCATGGGGTTTTCCTTCACGATTGGCCGCCGCATCGTTTTCGACGCCATCCGCTGGACCAACGATACGTTCCGCAGCGAATACGCCGTCGTCACCGTCATTCTCGCCATCATGGGCGCAATGGCGCTGATCACCGATCTGATCGGCGTCCACACCGTGCTCGGCGCCTTCGTCGCCGGCATACTGGTTGGGGAATCGCCGATCCTGTCGCGTCATATCGAAGGGCAATTGCGCGGCGTCATCATGGCGCTGTTCATGCCGGTTTTCTTCGGCGTCGCCGGCCTTTCGGCGGATCTCACAGTGCTTGTCGACCACGAGCTTGCGCTACTCACGGCCGCTTTGGTGCTGATCGCCAGCTTCGGCAAATTCGCCGGCGCCTTCATCGGCGCCGAGCTTGCCGGCATGAGCCGCAAGGAAGGCATCGCCGTCGGTTGCGGCATGAACGCGCGCGGCTCGACCGAAGTCATCGTCGCCTCTATTGGCCTGTCGATCGGCGTTCTGTCGCACAATCTTTTCACCATGATCGTGACCATGGCCGTCATCACCACGCTCGCCATGCCGCCGACCTTGCGTTGGGCACTCGGCCGCTTGCCGATGGGCGAGAACGAGAAGAAGCGTCTGGAGCGCGAGGAGATCGACCAACGCGGCTTCATCGCCAATCTGGAACGACTGCTGGTGGTGACCGATGAGGGCGTTGTCGGCCGCTTTGCCGCTTACCTCGCAGGAGTCGTGGGCGCCGGCAGGCCGACGACGGTGCTGCATGCCCGAGGCGAGGGGGAGGAGGCCGAGCCCGGCACGGATGCGAAGCTCGAGCCGATCGAAAAGGGTGCCGAGGACAGCCGCGAGGCCGCCAGGAGTTCGGACGAGGAGCTGGCCCGCGCGGCGCCTGTCACGCGGCGCCACGAGGCCGAGCTTTCGGCCGAAACGGTTGCCAAGGAGGCGCGCAAAGGCTATGGGCTGCTGCTGATCGGGCTCGGCCGCGCGGTCACGTCGAAAGGTGGGTTTGCCCGCCGCATCAACGAGATCGCCGGCTCCTTCGAGGGCCCGCTATGCCTGGTGCTGAAGGCGACCGGCGCCGGCCGCCAGATGCCAAGGCTAGGACCTGAAGGCGGGAAGATTCTGGTTCCGGTCAACGGCACCGCGATCGCCCGCCGGGGTGCAGAAATGGCGCTGGCGATTGCAGCGGTCACGGGTGCGCGGGTCAAGATACTTTATGTCGCGCGCGTCGGCCGCGACGAACCGCGCGACACTGTCTCGCATCGCCGCAGGGAGGCGGTGCTGAAGGATACCGTCGCACTAGCCGACCGCTATGGCGTCGAGATCGAGACGGCCATCCGCAGCCGGGCCGCCGCCGCCGATGCCATTGCCCGCCAGGCCGGCAGGGGGGCGGCGCTGATCGTCATGGGCGTGGCGCGGCGCCCTGGCGAGGAACTCTTCTTCGGCGAGACGACCACCGGCGTGCTGCAGCGCTGCCAATGCCCGGTGGTGCTGATCTCGGACGCCAGGCTCAGCCGCGACGACGAGGGCAGAGAAGAGCTGCGCTCGGGAACGGGGACAGGGTGATGAGTATTTCCCCTCGAGGGGAAATTTCGCTCATGCCGCCTGCAGCCTCTCTCGGCCGGGCTGCGGCGGGAAGGCGATGGCGATGCCGGCAGCACCCAGGCCGATCAGCGCCGAGCCGATGAACAGCCAGGAATAGCTGGCATAGGCGTCGAAGATCATGCCGCCGGCGAGCGGGCCGAACGACATGCCGAGGCTGGACAACAGGGTCGCGGCGCCAAGTATCGTGCCGATGATGCGTGGCCCGAAATAGTCGCGCGCCAGAACCGCATAGAGCGGCATGACGCCGCCATATGTGGCGCCGAAGATGATCGCCAGGAGATAGAACTGCTCGAGATTGCCGACGGCGAGATAGGCGGCGATCACCACCGCCTGGATGGCGAGGCCCACGATCAGCACCGGCTTGGCGCCCAACCTGTCGCCGAGCACGCCGTAGAGCACGCGCCCGCCAAGGCCGGCAAGGCCCTCGACGCTGTAGATCGACACGGCTGCCATCGGCGCCACGCCGCACGACATGGCATAGCTCACCATGTGGAAGATCGGCCCCGAATGCGCCGCGCAACAGGCGAAGAAGGTCATGCCCAGCACCAGGAATTGCGGCGAGCGCAGCGCCTGGCCGACTGACGTGCCGGGGGCCGCGGCAGGCGCGGGCGCGCTGCCATCCGCTGCCGCGACCGCCGCCGACGGCTGGCGCACCAGGAAGACGGCCGGCAGCAACAGCACCCAGGCCATGATCCCGATGTCGAACATGGCGGTACGCCAGTCATAGGCCGTAATCAGCCAGCGCGCGAAGGGCGAAATGGTCATCGGCGCCACGCCCATGCCGGCCGAGACCAGCGACACGGCCAGGCTGCGATGGGTCTCGAACCAGGCGGTGGTCAGCGCGATCATCGGCGCGAAGAAGGCGCTGGCCGCCAGCCCGACGATGACGCCATAGCTCAGCTGGAAGACCAGCAGCGATTGGGCTCGGCTCGCCACCACCAGCGACAGGCCGAGCAGCACCGCGCCGGCAAAAACCACCGGGCGGGCGCCGACACGGTCATAGATGGCGCCCCAGGCGAAACCGCCTGCACCCATCACCAAGAAATTCAGCGTCATGGCGCTGGAAATGCCGGTTCGCGACCAGTTGGTGTCGAGCGCCATCGGCTCGAGAAAGATCGCCAGCGAAAACATCGCGCCGAGCGCCACACAGGTCATCAGCGCGCCGCACGCGACGATCACCCAACGGTAGGAACTGTTCATGCTCTTCTCCCGAGATCGGTTTCGATGCGGCGCCACTCGCTCCAGCTCCGTTGCGCCGCTTGCGTCCGAAGGACGTTGGCGGGATTTCGAATCCGACAATCCGGTTGCATTTTTTATCCGGTCTGCGTGGAAGTCCATCCGGATATGACAAAAGCAGGGGTGTAAGGCTGCCAAGCGCGCCGACAAGATAGACTGCCGAATTGACGAGCCGCTCCCCGCGGCACTAGCTTTGTGGTCTCGCGACGGGAGATATCGCTCATGGAACTGCATCGCGGCCGCCTCATCGACCACGTCCAGCTGGTGGTCAGGGACCTCAAGGCGAGCCGGCGCTTCTATGAAGCCGTCTTCAAGGTGCTCGGCATTCCGATCGGCGGCGAGGCCGAGGACTATTTCTGGGCCGACGAGCTGTTCATCTCAAGCCTCGACAGCCGGGCGGCGAAGGGACAGCTGACCGGGCGCCATCATCTGGCCCTCCAGGCCAGGGACAAGGCCATGGTCGATGCCTTCTACAAGGCCGGCCTCGATGCCGGCGGCGCCGACAATGGCGCGCCGGATGAGCGGCCCTACCACCCCGGCTACTACGCCGCCTTCCTGCTCGACCCCGACGGCAACAACATCGAGGCGGTGTTTCACGGGCCGGCAAAGCGAAGTGCCGCTTCGGTCGAGATCAATTTCTAGCGCAGGTTCACGAGGAGCGGGTTGCGGTGATCCGTCCGGAGTTCTCGTAAAAACAAAGAGTTGAAGCGGTCCACGGATTCAATCGCTGAACTGCTTCACATTGCCGGCGCGTAGCGGTTCACCACCATTCCGCAGGCATAGGCTTTAGAGCCGAGCAGGCGCAATTTCCGGAAGCCGCCACGGTCGAAAATCCGCTCGCCGTCGCCCAGCGCGGCCGGATTGATGAACAGCTGGAACTCATCGACCAACCCCGCTGCAATCAGCGCCGAGGCAAAGCCGGCGCCGCCGAATACCGCCATGTCGCCTTCACCTTCAGCTTTCAGGGCCTTGACCTCGCGCGGCAGGTCGCCGCTGGCAAGCGTCGTGCGCTCCCACCGCGATGCCGCGAGCTTGTCGCTCAGCACCACCTTGCGCGCCTCGACGATGCGCTGCGCAAAGGCGTAGAAGGGATCGCGCTGATAGTTTTTTGCCGCATTGCCCCAATGGGTTAGATAGCCTTCTTCGGCCATCTTGCGGCTGAGCAGAATGGTATCGATGCCGGCGAACACCGCGTTGAAATCCTGCTTCAAGTCGTCGTCCCACGGGCAGTTGGCGCCCCATTCCCAGAGCTGCCAGTGCTCATCGCCGGCCGCGCCGACAAAACCGTCGACCGACATCTGCATCTGCAGGATCAGTTTTCTCATCGTCGTTCTCCTGATTGAGCTCTGGTGTCACCAGTGCCAGGTCAGGCGGCGTTGGTTATTGCTTTACTTTCGGAACCATTGACACGAGAGAAAATGATGTCAATAGTAAAGTGATTTAGAAATGGAAGCATTGAAATGTCGACCAGGGAAAGATCCGGCTGCCCCATCAGCCTGTCGCTCGAACTGCTGGGTGACCGCTGGACGCTGCTGATCATCCGCGACATGATTTTCGCGGGAAAAAGGCACTTCAGGGAGTTCCTGCTATCAGGCGAAGGCATCTCGTCGCGCACGCTGGCCGAGCGGCTGCAGAACTTGCAGGATGAGGGCATCGTCACCAGAAGCGACGACCCCACGCACAAGCTCAAGGCGATCTACAGGCTGACCGAGGCCGGCATCGACCTGTTGCCGGTGCTGGCGACGCTCGGCGCCTGGGGCAGCAAATACCGCAACGCCGACGACAAGCTGGCCAGGATCGCCGACGAACTGGCGGCCGGCGGCGAGGCAGCGCTCGAGCAGATAAAGAAGAAGCTGCGCGCCGAGCATGTCGGCTAGGGAGGAACGCCTCCCTTCGCGCTGGTGGCGGGCTAGATCGACACGACATCGCGCAGCCTCACCCTTCCCATCCCGCAAATCGCTGTGGCCGGAGCCATGTCTGCTTCGGATTGCCATCGCCCGAACCACGGCCTCCTCCAGCCAGCGCGCGGTGGCGGGGGCGGCATGCATGCCGATTGGGCCTATGCCGCCATGCACGTAGAGCTCTTCGACCGCGGTGCGGCCGGCGACAGGCAGCCCGTCCGACAGCATGGGGCGATTGCCGGGATAGACATTCGTCACCGGGGTGAGCCGAGACCGGACAGGATGCGTAGCGTGCGCGCCGCGATGCGAAGGCGTCTCGGCGCTAGCGCGCCGTCCACCTTCTCCAACAAGGGGAGAAGGTGAGGCGCGCCTTGTCCCGCCTGCGCTTCTACGCGTAGCCTAAGGAGCTAGCGGGAGGAGAATCGCTTGGACACCACTGTCGTTATTGTCGGCGCCGGGCCCGCCGGCCTTGCGGTCGGTGCCTGCCTGAAGCGGGCAGGAGTGGATTTCATCCTGCTCGAAAAATCGCAGGAGATCGCGCCCGCCTGGCGGCGGCACTATCGGCGGCTGCATCTGCATACGGTCAAGTCGTTCTCGTCGCTGCCGTTCCTGCCCTTTCCCAAAAATTATCCGCGCTACGTGCCGCGCGAACTGGTGGTCCGCTATCTCGACGACTACGCGGAAAAATTCGATCTGCGCCCGCGCTTCGGCGTGACGGTGAAAGCCATTCGCCTCGGGGACGGCGGTTTTCTGGTCGAGACAGGATCGGACAACCTCAAGGCGCGCCATGTCGTTATCGCCAGCGGTAACAATGCCGAGCCGATCGTCCCCCGGCTCCCTGCCATCGAGGCTTTCAAGGGCGAGGTGCTGCACAGCGCCGACTATACGCAAGCGGCGCCCTTTGCCGGCCGCTCGGTGCTGATCGTCGGCATGGGCAACACCGGCGCCGAGATCGCGCTCGACTTGGCGGAAAGTGGCGCGCGTCCGACCATTTCGGTGCGCAAGGGCGTCCACATCGTGCCGCGCCAGCTGTTTGGCGTGCCGATCCAGATGGTCGGCATCGCCAGCCGGCCAATGCCGCAGGCGCTGAACGACTGGATGTTTCCGATCATCCTCGATTTCGCGCTGGGCAAGCTCGAGAAATACGGCATCGTCAGGCCGAAACAGGGCATCCTGCAACAGATCGACGAAGTCGGCCGCATCCCGGTCATCGACGTCGGCACGGTCGACGCCATCACCAAAGGCGCCATCAAGATCGCGCCCGACATAGCGGGCTTCACCGAGCGCGGCGCTGCGTTCACCGACGGCAGGCAGGAAAATTTCGACGCCGTCATCCTCGCCACCGGCTATCGCCCGGGCTACGAAAAGTTTCTGCCCGTGGAATTGCAGCCGGAGCGCAGTGGCGTCAACGCCCGCGCCTCGCAACTCGGCCTCTACCTCGTCGGCTTCTACAATCCGGTCACCGGTCTGCTCAGGGAAATTGGACGCGAGGCGAAGGCAGTGGCGGCCGACATTGCTCGGCGAGGCTGAAAGGGGCGGCGTCGGCCAAGCTGCGGATCTCCCGCCTTGCGGGGAGATCGGCTATCCATCACAGCCCCGCCGCGTCGCCCTCATCGAGCAGCCATTGCCGCACGGCTTGCGTCGGTTCTGGGTGCCGTTGCTTGCGCGGCATCACGACATAGAAATCGTGCGTCCCACGCATCTCTGCGTTGATCGGCTGCACCAGCCGGCCGGCGGCAATGTCGGCAGCGACGAGAAACCGGCTGGCCAGCGCGATGCCCTGGCCGGCAATGGCGGCGTCGATCGCGAGGCCTGTCTGGTTGAAGCGCATGCGTTTGGCCTCGGTGGCCATCTTCAGCCCGAGCGCTCTCTCCATGAATTCCGGCCACAGATTGTGCGCGTCGTGCAACAGGACATGATGCTGGATATCGGCCGTCGCGATCTCGTTCGCCTCGGTTGGCAGCAGGGCAGGGCTGCAGATGGCGACGATCTGCTGTGGGAACAACAGGTCGACCATCAGGCCGGCGCCGAAGGGCGGGCGGCCTTGCCTGACCGCAATGTCGACGCCGTCGGCCTGAAAACTCGACAGGCTTTGGCTGGCCAGGATGCGCAAATCGACGAGCGGGTTGTGGGCGACGAACTCCGGCAGTTTGGGGATCAGCCATTTGGTGGCAAAGCTCGGCGTGACGCTGATCGTCAGCCGCGCCGGCTCGGGCCGCAACAGCAGCGTTGCCTCGGAGATCAGCTCGAAGGCGCGGCGAATGTTCGGCGCATAGGCACGTCCCTCATCGGTCAGCGCCAGGCCGCGCGGCAGCCGGTCGAACAGCTTTGCGCCGAGATCCGCCTCCAGCCCGCGTATATGCTGCGCCACCGCCCCTTGCGTCACGTTCAGCTCCTGCGCGGCGATGCGGAAGTTGAGATGACGCGCGGCGGCTTCGAAGGCACGCAGCGCATTCAACGGCGGCAGGCTCAGGAAGGCTTCGGGCATGCAGGAGTTTTTCTACAGCTTGATTTCAGGCTTTCTGGTTCGAACCAGATGGCAAGACCGGCTATATCATCCTTTGAAGTCGCGAGACACACGCCGCAAAACCCCAAGGAGAGAAAAATGAGTGTAGAAAAAGTGGCAGTCGTCGTCGCGGGTGGCAGCGGTATGGGCGCGGCGGCGGCCAAGCGGCTGGCGGCGGACGGGTTCAAGGTCGCGATCCTGTCGTCCTCCGGTAAGGGCGAGGCTCTGGCCAAGGAGATTGGCGGCCTCGGCGTCACCGGCTCCAACCAGTCGAATGACGATCTGCAGCGGCTCGCCGACCTGACGCTCGAGCGCTTCGGCCGCATCGACGTGCTGGTCAACAGCGGCGGCCACGGGCCACGCGCGCCGATCCTCGAAATCACCGACGAGCAGTGGCACACCGGTCTCGACGTCTATCTGATGAACGTCATCCGGCCGGTGCGCATCGTGGCGCCGCAGATGGTCAAGCAGAAGGCCGGCGCCATCATCAACATCTCGACCGCCTGGGTGGTCGAGCCGAGCCCGATGTTCCCGACATCCGCCGTGTTCCGCGCCGGTCTTGCCGCCTACACCAAGATCTTCGCCAACACCTACGCCGCCGACAATGTGCGCATGAACAATGTGCTGCCCGGCTGGATCGACAGCCTGCCGGCCACCGAGGAGCGCCGCGACAGCGTGCCGATGCAGCGCTACGGCACCTCGGAGGAAATTGCCGCGACCATCGCCTTCCTCGCTTCCGAAGGTGCGGGCTACATTACCGGCCAGAACATCCGCGTCGACGGCGGCATCATCGGCGCGATCTGACCGCGCCGGTCGCCTCGCGTGAGCCGGCGCGTCACTCCTTCACCGCGCCGGTCATCGACGAGACATAGTGCTCGACGAAGAACGAATAGAGCACCACCACCGGCAGCGAGCCGATCAGCGCTCCCGCCATCAGCGCCCCCCATTCGTAGACGTCGGAGCGCACCAACTCGGTCAGCACACCCACCGGCACGGTCTTGTTTTCCGAGGACTGGATGAATGTCAGCGCATAGATGAACTCGTTCCATGACAGGGTGAAGGCGAATATGCCGGCGGAGATCAGGCCGGGCACCGACAGCGGCAGCACGATCTTGGTGAGGATCTGCCACCGGCTCGCTCCGTCTATCAGCGCGCATTCTTCCAGTTCGAACGGGATGGAGCGGAAGTAACCCATCAACAGCCACGTGCAGAACGGCACCAGGAAGGTCGGATAGGTAAGGATGAGCGCGAAGGGCGTGTCGTAGAGCCCGAGGTTGAACACCATCACCGACAGCGGAATGAACAGGATCGAGGGCGGCACCAGATAGGCGAGGAAGATGCCGAGGCCGACCTGCCGCGCCCCGGAGAAGCGCAACCGCTCGATCGCATAGGCGGCGAACACCGACGCCAGCAGCGACAGGAACGTGGCGGCGGTCGAGATGATGATCGTGTTGAGCAGCCAGCCCGGATAGGAGGTCTCGAACAGGAGATAGCGGATGTGCTCCAATGTCGGATGCACCACCCAGAACGGATTGAACTGCGCATAGTCGGTCATCTCGAGATTGGGCTTAACCGCCGTGATCGTCATCCAGTAAAACGGAAACAACAGCACGAAGACGAACACCAGCAGCGGCAGATAGACCGTCACCACGCGGCGCGGCAGGCTCTGCAGGTAGCCCATGCCGCCTTCGTCGATATCCCCACGTTTCGCCTTCCTTGTCGCGGCCGTCTTGACCATGTCAGTCTCCGCCGCCTTGTTGCCATTTGCGGCGTTGCAGGCCGAAATAGCTGAACAGGATCGCCGCCAGCAGGAACGGGATCATGGCCACCGCGATGGCCGCGCCCTCGCCAAGCTGGCCGCCGGAAATGCCGCGCTGGAAAGACAATGTCGCCATCAGATGCGTGGCATTCACCGGTCCGCCCCGGGTCAGCACGTAGATCAGCTGGAAATCGGTGAAAGTGAACAGCACCGAGAAGGTCATGGTGATGGCGATGATCGGCGTCAGCAGCGGCAGAGTCACATAACGAAACAACTGCCAGCGACTGGCGCCGTCGAGCGTGGCCGCCTCGTAGAGCGACTGCGGAATGGTCTGCAGGCCGGCGAGCAGCGTGATGGCGACGAAAGGAATGCCGCGCCAGACGTTGGCGGCGATAACCGAAGCGCGCGCATTCTCCGGATCGCCGAGGAAGTTGATGCGGTGGTCGATCAGGCCCATTTGCTGCAGCGCCCAGGACAGGATCGAGAACTGCGAATCGTAGATCCACCAGAAGGCGATGGCTGACAGTACGGTGGGCACCACCCACGGCAGCAGGACTATCGCGCGGAAGAACGATTTGAACGGCAGGTTTTCATTGAGGATGAGCGCCAGCCAGAGGCCGAGCACGAACTTCAGGATCGAGGCGCTGACCGTGTAGAGCAGCGTGTTGAAGACGGAGAGCCAGAAGACGGTGTCATTCCAAAGGTACTGATAATTCTCGACGCCGATGAAGATGCCGGGGCGGCCGATCCGGGCATCGGTGAAACCGAGCCAGACGCCCAGCCCGAGCGGATAGGTCAGGAAGACCAGCAGCAGCGCCGCCGCCGGCAGCATGAAGCCGAAGCCCAGCGCGTTGCGGCTTTCGGAGATCCGCGAAAGCATCGACGGACGCGGCTGGGCGGCAACGGACGGCACGGCCATGGAGGGCTCCTCATCGGGGAATCAGGTCACGGCGTCAACGGCCGCCATGGGATTGTGCGACGGGCCGGGCAGCGCACTAGACGCTGCCCGGCGGTGCCGTGATCAAACGCGGTAGTAGCGGTTGGCGCGCTTCTCCGCCTCCTCCATCGCCTCCTGCGGCGTCGCCTGGCCGGTCACCGCCTTGGCAAACATGTCGACCAGGACATAGTCGGCCATGGTCGCCGCCGAGGCATAGCCGAGCGGCCCGGCATAGCCGTTGGGGCGCAGCGTCGCCGAGGCCTTGGCATAGGCGGCATTGTTCGGGTCGGCCGTCCACACTGGATTGTTGTCGAAGGCCTTCAGCGTCTGGCAGCAATAGCCCGCCGAGGAGGTGATCCAGTCGGTCATCTGCGGATCCTCGAACATGAACTGCAGATAGGCCTTGGCCGCATTGGGGTAGGGCGTGTAGTTGAAGATGACGGCGGTGGTCACCTGGAACAGTTCGACCGATTTCCCTACAGGACCGATCGGCAGGTTGGTGGTGCGGATGTCCTTGGCAATCTCAGCCAGTTTCGGATCGTTGTCCTTGTTGATCTTGGCCGTGTTGTAGGCCGAAATTCCGTTTGCGATGACACCGAGTTCGCCGGCCAGGAAGGCGCGGTTATTATTGACGTCCAGCCAGCTTTCGGTCCCGGGAATGAAGGTCTTGTAGAGTTCCTGCGCGTAACCGATCGCCTTTAGCGTCTCGGGGCTGTTGATCGCCACCTTGCCGCTCTCGTCGACCATCTGGCCGCCATGGCTCCACAGCAGCCAATGCGCGTAGTTGTTGCCGTCGCCGACGCCGTGGCCGTGCGTGAAGCCGGCCGGATGTCCCTTCGCCTGCAAAGCCTTGCAAAGCTCGAGGAAGCCTGCCGTGTCCTTCGGAAATTCGGAGAAGCCGGCCTCCTTCACCCAGCTTTCGCGATAGACGATGGCATTGCCGATCGTGGCCAGCGGCAGGCCGACGAACTTGCCGTCCCGCGTCGCATATTGCTTTGGTCCGTCGTGCCAGCCGCCATATTTCGAGCCCAGATACTCGCCGAGCTCGGTCACGTCGTGCAGCTTGTCGGGATATTGATGCGGGTCGTCGAACCAGACGAACATGAGGTCCGGGCCGGAACCGACATTGGCGGCGACCGCTGCCTTGGGGCGAATGTCCTCCCAGCTTTCCTTGTCGACACGAACCTCGACACCTGTCGCCTCGGTGAAGCGCTTGGTGTTGGCCAGCCATTGATCCTCATCGCCCTTGACGAAGGGCGACCAGCGCAGCAGCCGCAGCTTTGCGCCTTCCTCGGGCTTGTATTTCAAGCCCTCCTGGGCAAAAGCCGGCGAGCCGACGAAGCGGCTTCCCAGGGCTCCCGCCGCAGCACCTGCGGTCGTGCGGATTACATCGCGTCTCGTGAATTTCATGGTCGTCTCCTCCGGTTTATCTTCCTCGCTATGCGGTCCTTACCATCCATTACGCGTTTCAAATCGTGTTCCGGTCTTGCCGTCAAAGAGATGAATCAGGCCAGGCGCGGCAGTGAGCCGTATGGTTTCGCCCGGTGTGAAGGCATGGCGTTCGCGGAAATTGGCGACGATCTCGTCCCCGCCGGCGGTGCGGCCGATGAGCTGCACTTCCGACCCGGTCGGCTCGACGACCGCGACGGTGACTGGAATGCCTTGGTCGGACGATAGCCGCAAATGCTCGGGCCGTATTCCCAGCACCACCGGATGACCGTTGCCAACGGCCGGCGCGCCGGCCAGCGGCACGGAAATTCCCCCCGCGCCGCGAAAGGACGGAGACCCGTCGGTGACGATCTCGCCCTTGATCAGGTTCATGGCGGGCGAGCCGATGAAACTGGCGACGAAGAGATTGTTGGGCCTGTCGTAGAGCTCCAGCGGCGGTCCGATCTGTTCGACGATGCCGTCATGCATGACCACGATCTTGTCGGCCATGGTCATGGCCTCGATCTGGTCGTGGGTGACATAGACTGTCGTCGTCTTGAGCCGCTGGTGCAGTTCCTTGATCTCGGCGCGCATCTGCACCCTGAGCTTGGCGTCGAGATTGGAGAGCGGTTCGTCGAACAGGAAAACCTGTGGATCGCGCACGATCGCCCGGCCCATGGCGACGCGCTGGCGCTGGCCGCCGGAAAGCTGGCGCGGATATCGCGTCAGCAATGGCACCAGCCCGAGGATTTCGGCGGCGCGCTGAATGCTGGTAGCGCAATCGGCCTTCGAAACACCTTTGAGCATGAGCGAGAACGCCATGTTCTCGGCGACCGTCATGTGCGGGTAGAGCGCGTAGTTCTGGAACACCATGGCAACGTCGCGCTCTTTCGGCGCAACGTTGTTGACGACCCGATCCCCGATCGCGATCTCGCCCCGAGAAATCTTTTCCAGGCCGGCGATCATCCTGAGAAGGGTCGATTTTCCGCAACCCGACGGGCCGACAAGCGTGACGAACTCGCCGTCGTCGATATCCACACTGACGCCGTGCAGGACCTCGACGGTCCCGAACGATTTGTAAACGTCGCCGATCGCGACAGACGCCATCGATCTCCTCCCGAATGCTTCTTGCGACGCCCCGAAGGAAACCGCTCCTCTCCCGCCTGGCGACCGTCTCCCATTCCCCCAACAGGTCGCGCGACGATCAGACGGTAGCGCTACCAAGCCTGCCTGTAAAGCGGCCATGCGGACGGTTTTCTTGTCGTTCGAAACACCCGGCGCAATGAACGGCACACCGGCAAACTACCCCCCATTCACAAAAGCCAGCACCAGCTTTTGCAGGTTTCCGCCGGGGCCGAATTCGACCCGGTCGAAGTCGCGGCTCGCCTGCCGCTGTGCCAGCGAGATCTGGACGAGTTGCCTCGTCAGCTCGGTTCTGATCTTGCTGCAGCCGGGGTCATCAGTAACGGTCAGGCCGACGCTCACCGCCTCGATCTTGCGCACCATCTCGGCGATGGCTGCGCCATGCACTCTCTCGTGGGCGGCGAGCCCGGCGATGAACACCGTCCAGTTCTTCTGGACGGAAGCCGGCAACGGTTCGGCCGGCTTTGGCAAGGTGTAGGTGATGATCAGTTTCGGGCGCGCCGATTTGAGCACGCAGGCGTCGCCTTGCGGCCTGTAGTCTCTGGTCCAGGTCAGCTTGAAATTGGTGTGCGCAATGACCCGACCCTTGCCGAGCAAGGGGCCGGCTTCGCCGATCGCGGCATAGAGTTCCGGGGCGGTCTTCCCTGCGATGGCGTAGGTCTCGACCTTTTCGACCGGCTTCCAGTCGGCACGTGCCGGCGACGCCAGCAGGGAGGCCGCGAACAGGAGAAAGAACATGGCTGGTTTCATGGAAACGTCAGAGACACTGGGCTGAGGCAAAGATCAACCCGGCGCAATGCCTCAGGTCCCACGGCAGGCCGCGTCATAGTCGGCCAGCACCTGATCGACAGCTTCGAGAAGGATAGCCTCGGGATTGCCCGCCGGCCCGAGTTCGGCCGGCAGCGCCGGCAGGAATTGCCGCATCAGCGTTTCGGGAATGGCGACCCCGTCCAGCGCCTTGCGCAGGTGCTCGACGGCCGCGACAGCGGTGGAGTTGCTCCAATAATAGCGGATGCGGTCGCTGTAGCTGTAATGCCGCTGCACATAGAGCTCTGCTTCATTGCCGTGATAGTGGCTGTGCCAATGGCCGGGTGCTGCCAGCATCGCGCCTTCCATGGTCCGGGCGAGCGACCGGTCGCCATAATCCGTGATCATTTCGGATGCTATCAGGTCGAGCCCGTAAAGCGCCTCGCGCAAGGCGAAGGTCAGGCCGGGGCCGACCTTGAGGATGGAAAGCCGTTTGCGACCAGCGCGGTCAAAGCCGCACGGCTCTGGTAGTCGGTCGAATGCGCCTCGTAGACGAGCGACGGCTGCTCATCGAGCAAGCCGGTCAGGCCCTTGGATTTCTCGGGCGCGTAGGCGACGACGTTCTGGCTGCCGAATTCCACGCCCGGCTGCACGACCACGGCGATGACGCGGCCGAAGGCCTCGGACAGGCCTTCGCGGGCAAAGATCTCCCGGTGAACCTCGATCGTGCGCCGCGCCGCCGCCGCCTCGGTCGGCTTCAACTCGCTGATCGGATGGTCGACTCCGCCGGGGGCGGGGACTTCGGTGCCGATGATGTAGACCGGCAAGGTGCTGCCTGCGGCGTGCGCGCCCGTTTCGGCCGCCTTTGCCAGCCTCGCCGCCCGGGTGGCGATGGTCTCGTCGTCAAGCGCCGCCGGCTCGCCGGCGCAGCCCATCGATGCGTCGAGATGAATCTTGGTGCAGCCGGCCGCGATATAGGCGCCGACCATGGCCTCGGCCTTGTCCATCGCCTGCGCCGCCGGCTCTGCGCGCCACGGGTTCGGTCCCAGATGGTCGCCGCCGAAGATGATGCGCGAGGCTTCCAGCCCCTCGCGGCAGGCGATCTCCAGCACGAAGGCGACGAACAGCGCCGGGGTCATTCCGGTATAGCCGCCGAACTGGTTGACCTGATTGCAGGTTGCCTCGATCAGCAGGTTTTTCTCCCTGTCGGCAACGGCGCGCCGTATCGCTGTCTGGATCACCAGGGGATGAGCCGAGCAGATCGAGGTGATGCCGTAGGGTGCTCCGTTCCGGCGGGCCGCCGCGAGACCGGCAAGGGGATTGGCCATCATCTCGCTGTTCCCTTGATGAATTGATCGAGTCCGTCGAAGCTGGTGACGCCCTCCATCGGGCCGCGCCGGGTGACGTTGCGGGCGCCGGAGGCATTGGCATAAAGCAGCGCCTTGCCGGGCTCCATCCCCTGGCGGCGGCAGGTCAGGTAGGTGGCGCCGAAACAATCGCCGGCGCCCGTGGGGTCGACTTCGTCGACCTGAAAACCGGCGCAGTCGATCCTGGCGCCGTCGGCGCCGAACCAGGAAGAGCCGTCAGCACCGCGCTTCAGCACGATCTCGCCGACGCCCCTGGCAAACAGCGCCGCCACCGCCTGATGCTCGTCATCGACGCCCGCCGTAGCGAGCAATTCGTCGCCGGACGGCAGCAGCAGGTCGGCATCGTCGATGAGTGCGGAAAACAGTGCGCCGTCGGAGCCGTCGATCAGCTCCTTGCGCACATTCGGGTCGAATGAGGTCGAGCCGCCGCGGGCACGAACCGCCTGCACTGCGTAGCTGACGATCTCCTTCAGCCCTGCCACCGACAGCGTCGATCCCATGATATGCAGATGGCCGGCCCTGTCCGCCAGCAGGCGCGCAGCAGTGGTCAGGTGGATCTGCCCGGCGGCGGATTCGGCGATGTTGTAGACGAAGTCCCTGATACCATCGGGCCGGTAGCGCACGAAGGCGCATCCCGTCGGGAAGCGGTCGCTGATATCGACGGCTGAGACGTCGACGCCGTCGAGCTCCAGCCTGTCCAGGTTGAGCGTGCCGAAATCGTCGCGGCCGACGCAGCCGATAATGCCGGCGCCGCCCCCCAGCCGCGCAACCTGATCGATGAAAATCGCCGGCGCACCGCTGGGGAATGGCCCGACGAGCGTTTGCGGCTCGAGGAAGCCGAAACCCCGTTCCGTCGCCATGATCTCGACCAGGATTTCGCCGGCGACGATCGTTGGCCCCACGGCCTCGGCGGCGATCTCGCTGCGGCGCGAAAGGCTCATGCTTGCGATTCCTCTCACACGCAGACTGATTGCTTGCCCGCGCAGTTATCCGACGCAAGTGTTTATCGGGTAAATCGCACATACAGCGAAGTCAATAAAACTTTACATGCGTATAGTTTATCTGTT
The DNA here is from genome assembly GCF_040324395.1 of Mesorhizobium sp. C277A. Classification (NCBI taxonomy): domain Bacteria; kingdom Pseudomonadati; phylum Pseudomonadota; class Alphaproteobacteria; order Hyphomicrobiales; family Phyllobacteriaceae; genus Mesorhizobium; species Mesorhizobium sp. C277A. Next base: position 1,066,427 of record NZ_JAMYVW010000002.1, read on the forward strand.
TTCGCGCGTACACATTGCAGGATTCGGGTGGCTGGTATCGTGGCACCGTGCAAATCAGGCGTCGACCCCAGCGAAAGGACAGCCATGCTCACGCTTCATGATTATTTGCCGTCGCAAAACGGTTGGAAGGCGAGGGTCGTGCTCGGCCTGCTCAACATCCCCTATGAAAGCCGCCTGGTGTCGATTTTCGAGGGCGAGAGCCACACCGACGCCTTCCTGAAGCTCAACCCGGCCGGCGCCGTTCCTGTGCTCGAACTCGAGGATGGCCGTGCAATCGCCGAATCGAATGCGATCCTCATTTATCTTGCCGAAGGCACGCCCTTGCTGCCGGCGGATCGCTATGTCAGCGCGAAAGTTATGCAATGGCTGTTCTTCGAACAGTACCATGTCGAGCCGGTCATCGGCTCCCTGCGCTTCTGGACGCTGGCCGGAAGGCTGGAGCGCAACCAGGCGATGCTTCCGGCCAAGCGCGAAGCCGGCGCCCGCACGCTGGCAGCGCTGGAGCGCAGCCTGAACGACACGCCGTTCCTTGTCGGCGACATGCTCACGATCGCCGACATTGCTGTCTATGCCTACGGCCACCGTGCCGAAGATTGCGGCTTTGCGCTGGCGGCTTATCCGGCGGTCCTCGCCTGGACGGACCGGGTGCGCGACGCCATCGGTCCCGGCTATCCCGTGCATCTCTACAGCATCGATCCGCACTCGGCTGCTTGACGGCAAAAGGCGCGCGCGTTCACCTTGCTTAGTCGAAAAGAAGACCCAGATTCTGCTTTGTCGGCGGTTTTTACTCGCAATCCGTTGGCTGGATGGCCGGGTCTCGGCGTCATCTCGACGACCGGCCGGCACTTAGCATGGAGGTGACCATGACACGCAACGACATCATTTCGGTGTTGGGGCCGGTAGACGAGGCGGTCATAGCCGACATCGCGCTGACCGGCGCCACCCTTGAAGAACTGCGCGAGGCGTTCGCCTGGCTCAGTGCCGACGAGGCCCTGGTCAACGAGGGTCGCCCCTTGCCGGGAACGAAGGTGGCGCGGCTGATCGAAATCCTCGATATGCCGGACGACGAGGACGGCCACCAGGCGGTGGCGCAGTAGGCCGTAGGCGTAGGGTATCGGTCTGCGCCACCTTATTCCCCTATTCCCTACGGCCTATTCCATTCCCTTACGCCCTCGACAGCAGCCGGCGCATGATCAGCGAGGCGTGGCCGCCAACGCCGTGCGCGGCCGTGTGGCGCTCGACCACTTCGAAACCGTGCTTGCGATAGAAGGCGATCGCCCGGTCGTTGCCCTCGATCACTTCCAGCGCAATGCTGGGGATGCCGGCATGCGCGACAAGCACCGCGTGCAGCAGGTCGGTGGCGAGCCCGCTGCCGAACTCTGTCTTGTCGATGTGCAGCCGGTCGAGCAGGACATCGCCACGATCGTCCATCGCCGCCATCGCGTAGCCGGCGATCGAACCGTCCGGCCGTTCGGCCACGAACGACATCTTGTTGTCGTCCGCAAGTTCCTCGGCCAGCCGCTCGGGCGCATGCTTGTCGTCCGAGAGCCGCGCAGTGGTCTCTGGCCCCATAATTGCCGAATAGGTGCGCCGCCAGGATTCCCCCAACAGCCGCGACACCGCCGCTATATCTTTCTCGGTCATCGCCCTGATCTGAACCATGGCCTGAATCCTCACCGCCTCACCCGCGACTTCAGCCAACGATCGAAGGCCACGGCGAGGATCAGGATCAGGCCGATGACGATGCTTTGTGTGTAGGACGAGACATTGTTGAACTGCAGCCCGTTCTGCAGCACGCCGATCAGTGCTGCGCCCACCACCGTGCCGCCGACTGAGCCGATGCCGCCGAATAGCGAGGTGCCGCCGATGACCACGGCCGAAATCACCGTAAGCTCGTAGCCGATGCCGGCCACGGCTTCGGAGGAGTTGAGCCGTGCTGACAAAACGAAGGCGGCCAGCCCGGCGAAGAAGCCGACGATGACATAGACCGAGATCAGAATGCGGTCGACGCGCAGGCCCGACAGGCGTGCGGCCTCGGCATTGCCGCCGACGGCATAGACGGCGCGGCCGTAGCGCGTATAGCGCAGCACGATGTGGCACAGGATGGCCGCCGCCGCGAAGATGATCGCCGGCACCGGCACCGGTCCGATGAGCCCGGTGCCGAACCAGCGCATCGAGGCGTCGAAACCGGAGATCGGTCCGCCATTGGAGATGGTCAGCGTCAGGCCGCGAAACACGGTGAGCCCACCCAGCGTGACGACGAAGGGCGGCACTTTCAGCCTGGTGATGGCAAAGCCCTGGACGCCGCCGGCCAGCGCCCCGACGATGACGGCGGCAAGCAAGGCGGCGAACCAGCCATATCCTTGCGTGCCCGTGGTCGACAGCGACAGCGTGTTGGCGGTGCCGCCCTTGGCCACCACCGCGGCCACCATGCCGCAGAAGGCGAGCAGTGAGCCGACCGACAGGTCGATGCCGGCAGTGAGGATGACGAAGGTCATGCCGAGCGCGATCAGCCCGGTGATCGAGATCTGCCTCAAAATGTTGAACAGGTTGATTGGATCGATGAAGCTCGGCTTCAGCACGGTGAAGATGACGATCAACACCGCCAGGAACATCAGCGGCCCAAAACTCATCAGAAGCCGCGCGATGTTAATGCCGCTGCGCTGGGTCTGTTCGGTGGTGCTGGTCATTGCGTTGCGTCCTGCTTGCGGTCGAGCGCCATCAGTTCCATCAGTTTTTCCTCGGTCGCTTCGATGCCCGGCATTTCGCCGGTGATACGGCCGCGCCGCATCGTAACGATGCGATCCGACACTGCCAGCACCTCCGGCAGTTCCGACGAGATCATCATGATGGCGATGCCGCGCGCAGCCAACTGGACCAGGATCTGGTGCACTTCGGCCTTGGCGCCGACATCGACGCCGCGCGTCGGCTCGTCGACGATCAGTACTTTCGGGTCGCGCGCCAGCCAGCGGGCCAGGATCACCTTTTGCTGATTGCCGCCGGACAGGCCCTCGATCGCCTGCTCGGGCGAGGCCATGCGGATCGACAGTGCCTTGCGATAGCCGGCCAGCGCCTCGCGCTCGCGCCGTTCGGCCATGAAGCCGGCCCCATTGCTGTAGCGGCCGAGCGAGGCGATGGAGAAATTGTTGAGAATGCCAAGTGCTGCAAAAATCGCCTGGTGCTTGCGGTCTTCCGGCACCAGGCCGATGCCGAGTTTGATGGCGTCGGCGGGCGAAGCCGGGGCGATCGGCTTGCCGTCGAGCGCAATCGTGCCGGCCGCGATGCGGTCGGCGCCGAAAATGGCGCGGGCAAGCTCGGTGCGGCCGGAACCGACGAGCCCGGCAACGCCGAGGATTTCGCCGGCCTTCAGATCGAGGTTGACGCCTTCGAGCACGATGGCGTGCGGCGCCAATGGGTCGCGTACCGTCCGCAGCCCGCGCACCGAGAGCCTGACCTCGCCGGCGACATCGCGCTGCGTCGGCCGCGCGTAGAGCTCGGAGGCGGCGCGGCCGACCATCTTCTCGATGATTTTTGGAATCTGGATCGGCTGGCCGTCACGGTCGAGATGGCCGGCCAGCCTGCCGTCGCGCAACACCGTCATCCGGTCGCAGATCGCCGACGCTTCTTCCAGCCGATGGGTGACGAACATGATCGCCACGCCGTCCTTGCGCAGCCTGTCCATGATCGACATAAGCTTCTGCACCTCAGTCTCGGTCAGCGCCGAGGTCGGCTCGTCCATGATGATCAGGCGGCTTTCCAGCGACAGAGCGCGGGCGATTTCGACCAGCTGCTGTTCGGCGACCGAGAGCGACGACACCGGCGTCGCCGGATCGATGTCGAGGCCGACGCGGGCGATGATCGCGCGCGACGCGTCCTCCATCCTGCGCCAGCTGACCAGCCCGAGCGGACCGAGCGGCGCGCGGCCGATGAAAATGTTTTCCGCAACCGTCAGCGTCGGGATCAGGCTCAGTTCCTGATAGATGGTGACGATGCCATGCCGCTTCGCATCCTGCGGACTGGACGGCGCGTAGTCGGCGCCGTCGAAGACGATGCGGCCGCTCGACGGCGGCATCACGCCGGACAGGATTTTCAACAGCGTCGACTTGCCGGCGCCGTTCTCGCCGAGCAGGCCAAGGATCTCACTGGGCCGCACCTCGAGCGAAACGTCGCTGAGCGCGGTGACGCCGGAAAAATGCTTGGTCACGCCTTCGACGGAAAGGAGCGGGGGCGATGATGCGGCGGGTTCAACGGCGGACAAGCATTGCTCCCGGATTGCGATAGGCAGCGGGACAGCGCCCCCCTCTGTCCTGCCGGACATCTCCCCCACACGGGGGGAGATCAGCAGTTTTGCCGGCAGCACTATTTCTATAACGTTGGCGATTGGCGAAAGCAGACGTGACGGCCAATCTCCCCCCAAGTGGGGGAGATGTCCGGCAGGACAGAGGGGGGCGCGACAGAGCGCGACCTCCACCCGTCATGGGCCCTACTCTCACTTCGTCTCGTTCAACCTCTCCGCCTTGTCGAGATTGTCCTTGCCGATGACGATCGGCGTCAACAGCACCAGCTTCTCCTTCGGCTCGGTCTTGTCCCTGGCGAAGGCGACCGCGATCTGCACCGCCTTGCGCGACTGTTCGCCGGGGAACTGCTCGACCGTGCCGGCGAGCTTGCCGTCGCGCACAGCGACCAGCGCTTCCGGCAGTGCGTCGAAGCCGTAGATCTTGACGTCGGTGAAGTTGCGGGCGGCACAGGCTTCGAGCGCGCCGAGCGCCATGTCGTCATTGGCGCAGATGATGGCGTCCGGCTTGCCGTTGGCGGCAAGCCCGGCCTCGGTCACCGACAGCGCTTCGGCGCGGGCGAAATTAGCGGTCTGCTCGAAGATGATCTGGTACTTGTCCTTGAGCGGATCGAGCACATTGTGGACGCCTTTGTTGCGGTCGATCGCGGGTCCGGCACCCGGTTGGCCCTGCAAATGGAACAGCTTGGCGCCGTTGGGGAACGCCGCCACCATGGCCTGCGCCTCGGCCTCGCCGCCCTTGACATTGTCGGCGCCGACATGGGCCAGAATGCCCTCGACGCCGTCGACGCGGCGGTCGATGGTGACCACGGGAACCCCGGCCTTGACCGCTTCCTCGATCGCCGGCGCCAGCGCGTTGACGTCAAGCGGCGAAATCACGATGGCGTTGACCTTCTGCACAAGTGCGGCCTCGATGTCGGCGGTTTGCTTCGGCGCCGAGTTCTGGCCGTCGCTCTCGGTCAGGTTGACGCCTTGCGCCTGCGCCTCCGCCTTTATCTCGTTCAGCATGTGCACAAAGAACGGAAAGCCGAGATTGGGCACCGAGCCCAATATGGTCAGTTTGTCGGCGGCAAAGGCCATGGGCGCGGCCAGCGCCATGGCGCCGGTCGCCACCGTCGACAACAGGAATTCGCGTCTGTTCATCAGATATCCTCCACATGAACGCAGGAGCCCGAAACCGGGAGCGGCTCGGGACGGTCCTTGCGTCAATTCAAAAATGGAGTGTCCTGTGAACGCCCCGAAGGGACGCGAGGCGCTCCAGCCGGTCCGCCGCAACGTTCTCCTCCGCACGGCGCCGACCCAGGGATGCTAGCCAAGGAAAATCGATTACGCAAGGTGAGGCGAGGGGCTGAAACTGCTAATCTCCCCCCTTGTGGGGGAGATGTCCGGCAGGACAGAGGGGGGCGCTGTCCCGCCGACATTGGCCAATTTCACTTACATCTTTGAGCTAACCTCTACGCAGAATACTTGATGCGGGCGATCCTTCGCGCCCCCCTCTGCCTTGCCAGGCATCTCCCCCACGAGGGGGGAGATTGGCAGCTTAGACGCCTCTACCGATCGATCGTCGTCATCACCCGCTCATTGTAGCGCGGCCCTGAGACCTTGCCCGGCGCAAGGGCTGCGTCGAGCGCAGCTATCTCGGCCGCGTCGAGCGTGATCGCGGCCGCAGCAACATTTTCTTCGAGATACTTGCGCCGCTTTGTCCCCGGGATCGGCACGATGTCGATGCCGAAACCGTCGCCCTTGCCGAGCACCCAGGCCAGCGCGATCTGCGCGGGCTTTGCCCCTTTGGCCGCGGCCACCTCCTGCACCGCAGCCGCAGCCGCGACATTGGCGTCGTAGTTGGCGCCCTGGTAGCGGGGGTCGCCGCGGCGGAAATCGCCTTCCGGATAATCCTCGGCGCGCTTGACGTCGCCGGCGAGGAAACCGCGGCCGAGCGGCGCGAACGGCACCAGGCCGATGCCGAGCTTTTTGAGCAGCGGGATGATCTCCGGCTCCAGATTGCGCTCCCAAAGCGAATACTCGCTCTGCAGGGCCGACACAGGGTGCACGGCATGAGCACGGCCGATATTCGCCGCGCCCGCTTCCGAGAGGCCGAAGAAGCGCACCTTGCCCTCGGCAACCAGCCGGCCGACCGTGCCGGCGACATCTTCCATCGGCACCGCCGGATCGACGCGATGCTGGTAATAAAGGTCGACATGGTCGGTGCCGATCCGCTTCAGCGAGCCCTCCAGCGCCTCGCGGATATGGTCGGGCCGGCTGTCACGCTCCGTGCCGACCTGTCTGCCGTTTTCGATGCGGAAGCCGAATTTGGTGGCAAGGGTCACCTCATCGCGCCGGCCCTTCAGCGCCCGCCCGAGCAGTTCTTCATTGGCATAGGCGCCGTAGACTTCCGCCGTGTCGAGGAAGGTACAGCCGAGTTCGATGGCTCGGTGCAGGGTAGCGATCGATTCCGCCTCGTCGGCAGGGCCGTAGGACTGGCTCATACCCATGCAGCCGAGGCCGATCACCGAGACCTGCAGCCCCTGGCTGCCGAGTTTGCGGGTGCTGAGGGTCATTGCCGTTCTCCTTGGGGCTGAGGAAAACTATAGCGGCCGCTCCTCCAGTTTCCATAGCTGTTCGGCGGAAGAACAGCGCTTCCCTTGACAAAACCCAGCCGCAAGCGCCTTTGCCGGCGGCCATTGGGGGCCATGGGATACCAATGAAGAAGATCTACGAGAAGCCGACGCTGAACCGGCGTCAGCAGCTCTCGCGTCACCGCGCTCATAATTCCTTCGGACCACTAACCGAATATTGTCGTCGCCATTGCAAAGTCCGCTGCCGAGGCGCAGCGGTTTTTTGCTGCCGTCGGATCGTAGCGCTGCCAGAAGCAGGCGGTCAAAATTGACAGAGCGGCCGATCTCCAGCATCCTTATGCCGCCGCCATGTCTTGCGGTCTTGTGTATGAGTGAGCCATGGCCAGTTCCGTCACCAGCCAGAATTCCAAGCGCGCCGCGGTGCGCAAGGCGCTCGACCGCCACAAGGTCTACGTCACCGCGCAAAGCTTTTCCGGCGGCGTCTACTCGGCCCGCGTGCTGGTCGACGGCGAGGCCTACTGGGTCGACGAGTTCCGGCTGAGCCAGCTCCAACAAGGGCTGTCCCCGGCCGAGCTAGACCTGACGCCCGCCTCAGACGATTGAGCGTGATCTCCACATTCTTCGCACCACGCTGGGAAATCTGAAATGTTGGCGGGACAGCACTGTGCAGGAACGCGGCGCAGGGAAGGTTCGTCCGCCGCCGCCGCTCCCGCCTGACCCATGCCAACCCCGCCAAAACTCAAGGCCTACCGCGCCAAGCGCGAATTTACGAAGACGCCGGAACCGGCGGGCGGGCTCATTTCAGGCGACGGCAACCGCTTCGTCGTCCACAAGCATCACGCCACCGCCGACCATTACGATTTGCGCCTGCAGGTCGGCGGCGTGCTGAAAAGCTGGGCGGTGCCGCGCGGGCCCTCGCTCAACCCGGCCGACAAGCGGCTTGCAGTCGAGACCGAGGACCATCCGCTCGAATATATCGACTTCGAGGGCGTCATTCCCGAAGGCGAATATGGCGGCGGGCCGATGATCGTCTGGGACACCGGCACCTGGGCACCGATGGACGATGTCGACAAGAGCCTGCGCACCGGCGCCTTCAAGTTCCGGCTGGCCGGCGACAAGTTGAATGGCGGCTGGATGCTGACCCGTCTGAAGCCCAAGCCCGGCGAAGACAGCGAGAAGAAAAACTGGCTGCTGTTCAAGGAGCGCGATCTCGCCGCCGATACCGGCCTCGACATCCTGGAAGCGCGGCCGGAAAGCGTGAAGTCCGGCAAGCGGATCGAGGAGCTGGTGGCGCCGCCGAGGAAGCCGGCCCGCCTGCCGCCCAAGCCCGGCGCGCTGAAACCCGGCGCGTTGTCCGGTGCGGTCAGGGGCGATCCGCCGTCGCGCATCGAGCCGCAGCTCGCCACGCAGGTGCCGAAACCGCCGGGCGGGCCGGTGGAAGACACAGGTGAACTCTGGCTGCATGAAATAAAATTCGACGGCTATCGTACCATGGCGCATGTCGGAGATGGCGAGGTCAGGTTGATCACCCGCGGCGGCATCGACTGGACGAAGCGTTACGGCGACCTGCCGCAAGCCTTTTCCCGGCTACCGCTCAGCCAGGCGATCATCGACGGCGAGATCATGGTGCTGGACGAGAAGGGCATCTCGCGTTTCGCGCTGCTGCAGGATGCGCTGTCGGCGGGTGCGAGCAGCAAGCTCCATTTCTATGCCTTCGACCTGCTGCATCTCGACGGCTGGGACCTCCGCAAGGCGCCGCTCGCAAGACGCAAGGCCTTGCTCGCCGAACTGCTAGCCGGGCAGGGCGCCAACTCCGCCATCCAGCTGAGCGACCATGTCGAAGGCGACGGGCAGGGGCTTTACGATCAGGCCTCGATCCTTGGGCTGGAAGGCGTCGTCTCCAAGCGCGCCAACGCCATCTACCAGAGCGGCCGCACCAAGACCTGGACCAAGGTCAAGGCGCTGGAGACCGGCGATTTCATCATCGCCGGCTACACCGTTTCCGACGCGGCCGAAGGACTGGCGGCAATCGGCATGGCTGAATTCGCGGATGGTGAACTGCACTATCGCGGCAAGGTTGGCACCGGCTTCGATGCCGCGACGGCGGGCGACTTGCTGGCCCGGCTGCAGCCGCTGCGCGACGGCGCGACAGCACCCGAGGGTGTGCCGCGCGAGATCATGCGCGAGATGAAATGGGTGCGGCCGATGCTGTCGGCCCGCATCCACTACGCCAACCGCACGGCGGACAATTCGCTGCGCCACGGTGTGTTTCGGGGCTTGCGCGATGTCGGCCTGTCGACGCCGGTGTCGCCGAAGCGCAAGCGACTGATCGCCGAAGCCGATCTCGCAACCATCTGGGTGACCAATCCGGAGCGGCGGCTGTTCGGCAAGACCGGACCGACCAAACTCGACATCGCCGTCTATTACGCGCTGGTCGGCGATTTCATGCTGCCGCACATTATGGGCCGCCCGGTGTCGCTGGTGCGCTGCCCGACGGGCCTGCCGAAGGACTGTTTCTTCCAGCGCCACGCCTTCACCGGCATGCCGCCGTCGGTGGTCACTTTTGACGCCACCAACTCCGAAGGTGAAACCAAATCCTGTCTGTCGGTCGAGGGAGCAAAAGGCTATCTGGCGCTGGCGCAGTTCGGCGTCGTCGAGTTCCACACCTGGGGCACGCATCGCTTGAGCCTCGACAAGCCCGACCAGATCGTTTTCGATCTCGATCCGGGTGAGGGCATCGCCTGGCGCGAGGTGGTCGAGGCCGCCGTCCACATCAAGGGCGAATTGGAGCGGTTCGGCCTGGTGCCGTTCGCCAAGACATCCGGCGGCAGCGGCATCCACATAACCGTGCCGGTGACGCAAAAGCAGAACTGGAAGAAGCTGCACCAGGCGACCAGCGCCATCTCCACGCACCTGGCGGCCACCGCGCCCGACACTTTCACCACCACAATGGGCAAGGAAAACCGCAAGCGCCGCATCTTCATCGACTATCACCGCAACGCGCGCGGCCACACCTCCGCGGCGCCTTATTCGCTGCGCGCCCGCACCAACCTGCCGGCGTCGACGCCGGTGAGCTGGAGCGACCTTGAGACGATCGATGCGCCGCAGGATCTGAACTATTCCTCGCTGCCGGGGTTGTTGGCGACCTCGGGCGACCCCTGGGCGGACATGGAGGATTTCGCGAGGGATTTGCCGGTGTTTTCGGGGAAGTAGATCGGGAGGTGTTGGCGATCCGGCACACCCCCCTCTGTCCTGCCGGACATCTCCCCCGCAAGGGGGGAGATCGGATGTCGCCTCTGCTTTCGCCAATCGCAAACCTTGCAAGAGGAGCGATAAGGTTGAAGCTGCCAATCTCCCCACTTGCGGGGGAGATGTCCGGCAGGACAGAGGGGGGTGCTGTCCCTCCGGCATGACTTACTTCCCCAAGTCCATCGACCATGCGGACAATTTGAATTATCCTCCGTCGGTGCCCTCCAGCTCACCTGGAAGGTTTCGTCAGGAATTTGCCGGTATGTTTGGGGCCGGTGTAGGATTTCCGCAGCACCATTCGTCCTTTGGACGAAGCGCTGCAGTAAGCATGATCCCGAAACGTGGGAACCGGTTTTCGGTTAAGATCATGCTCAGTCTGAAATGTCAGTGCGTGGCCGCGTAGGAGAGTATCATGGCGCCCAGGGCAAGTTGGAAAGGTTACCTCAAGCTCAGCCTCGTCAGCTGTCCGGTCCGGCTCTATCCGGCAACGACGACCAGCGAGCGCATATCGTTCAACCAATTGCACAAGAAGACCCACAACCGCATCAACATGAAGCCGGTCGACCCTGAACTCGGCCTCGTCGAGCGCGCGGACTTGGTCAAGGGTTACGAATACGAGGACAAGCAGTACATCATCATCGATGAGGCCGACCTCGAAGCAGTGCGCATCGAATCCAATCACACGATGAACATCGAGGCCTTCGTCGACGAAGACGAGGTCGACGTCATTTATCAGGATGCGCCGTACTACATGGCGCCGGATGGCGCCATGGCGGAAGAAACCTTCGCCGTGCTGCGCGAGGCCATGCGCAAATCCGGCAAGCTGGCCATTGCCCGCCTTGTCCTGTCCAGCCGAGAGCGCGTGGTGACGATCGGCGCGCGCGAGAACGGCATGTTCGTCTGCACCTTGAGGAACCCGAACGAAGTGCGCGGCACGGCTGAATATTTCGGCAACATCCCTGCCGGCAAGCCCGATCCCGAAATGCTGCAATTGGCCGAAGCGCTGATCAAGCAGAAGGAAACCACCTTCGATCCGAAGAATTATGAGGACCGCTACGAGATCGCGCTGATGACGATGATCCGCGAGAAACTGAAGGGCCATAAGCCGATCATTGCGGCGGCGCCCGAGCGTGGCAATGTCATCAACCTCATGGACGCGTTGAAGGCGAGCCTGTCGCAATCAGCCAAGCCGCCGGCCAAGTCGAAGAGCAAGGCCGACGACGCTGAAAAACCTGCCGCCAAGGGTAAGGCGGGTGCGGCCAAGGAAAACCCGTTGAAGGCCAATCTGCTCAAGGCCGTCGGCAAGAGCAAGGGGTGACGGCGCCTACCGGTATAATCCTGGGCGCCGTCTTCGGCGCCATCGGCGCGCTGGCGGCATTTCCGCTGCGGCTCGCGGCCCGTGAGGTGGAGCGTCAGCACGGCCAGTTGCGGCGCGGCGTCACCAGGCGCACCAGCCATGTTGTGTTCGGCCGAACGCTGATCGCCAAGGCCGGCACGGCGAAGGGCGGCGATGCCGAGATCGAGCGCCGCGTTGCAGCCGAGGGCTCCGCTGGCCGAACACTCCTTAGCGAAAATGGCTTCCTGCGCCTGCTTGGTCTGATGAAGGCGCCGGAGGCGTCTTCGCTGTCCAGGCAGTCTCTCGTCGACCAGTCCAGACTGTCCGGTGCCGACCTCGACCTGCTCAGCCTGTTCGACGCCTTCGAGCACGATTGTGAACCCTACTCGTTCCGCGATCTGATCCTTGCCCGCAAATATGCCGGGCTGGTCGCCGGCGGTGCATCCTGGGGCGCGATCGCGCGCTCCGTGCATCGCTCCGGTCCGGTCGCTTCGCTCACCGCCAAATCGCTCAATGTCGGCTCGCAGCATGGCCGGCCCGGTGCGATCTATCTCGAAGGCGGCCAGAGCGAACTCGACGGCCAGCTGCTGTTTGATCTCGGCAGTGCAGCCGGCGACGACACGCTGGAGGACCTGTTCGCCGAGGCTGAAAGCGCGGAGGAACAGGGCGATCACGAGCAGGCGGCGGCCCTTTACCAGCGCTGCCTTGCCATCGATCCGAGCGACGCCATCGCCGCCTTCAACCGCGCCAACTGCCTGCGCGGCGCAGGGCGTGTCAGTGAGGCCGCGCACGACTACGCCCGCGCGATCAAGCTAGATCCCGCATTCGTCGAGGCCTGGTTCAACCTCGCCGGCCTGATGAGTGAGCAGGGCAAGGTGCCTTCTGCGCGCCGCCATCTGCAAAAGGCGATCACGCTCGACAGGACTTATGCCGATCCAGTGTTCAACCTCGCCCGACTGGAATTCGACGCCGGGGATCTACTGGAGGCGCGGCGGAACTGGGTGCGCTATCTCAAACTCGATGCTGAGTCCGAGTGGGCGCGGATGGCGCAAAAGGGGATACAGTTCGTGGATCTGCAGACGGCGCGGACGGCGGGGTGAGATGTTGGCGCGCGAGCACCCCCCTCTGGCCTGCCGGCCATCTCCCCCTCAAGGGGGGAGATTGGGTGTCGCCATCGCTTTCGCCAATCACTATCGTCGCGAGGTCCGTGAGGCGCTGAAACTGCCAATCTCCCCCCTTGAGGGGGAGATGTCCGGCAGGACAGAGGGGGGCGCGAAGGAACTCGGCCTTTACCGGCAGCGCACCCCATGACCACCTTCCTCTTCGACGGCAATTACACCGCCCCCCTCACCATCCTGCTGGCCCACGGCGCCGGCGCGTCGATGGATTCCCCCTCGATGACCGACACCGCCAAGGCGCTCGCCACAGCCGGCTTCCAGGTTGCGCGCTTCGAATTCCACTATATGGCGGCGCGACGCTATGGCCAGCGCAAGCCGCCGCCGCGCGCCGAGACGGTCAACCCGGAATACATCAAGGCCATCGCCGATCTGAGGGCGAGGGGCGTCGCTGGTCCGCTCATCATCGGCGGCAAGTCGATGGGCGGGCGCGTCGCCTCGATGGTCGCCGACGAGATGTTCGCCAAGGGCGAGATTTCGGGCCTCGTCTGCCTCGGCTATCCCTTTCATCCGCCGGCCAAGCCCGAGCAACTCAGGACAAAACATCTCGCCGACCTCAAGACGCCGACGCTGATCTTCCAGGGCACCCGCGACGAGTTCGGCACGAAAGAAGAGGTCGCGACCTACGGCCTTTCCAAAGCCATCGAGGTGATCTGGCTGGAGGATGGCGACCACGACCTGAAGCCGCGCAAGAGCGTGTCGGGGTTTTCGACCGCCGATCATTTGAAGACGCTGGCCGGGACGGTGAAGGCGTGGACAGGGCGGATCGTTTCCTGATCGCCAAATGAAAATCGCCACCTTCAATATCAACAACATCAACAGCCGGCTGCAAAACCTGCTGGCGTGGCTGGCGGCAGCCAAGCCCGATGTCGTCTGCCTGCAGGAGCTGAAGGCGCGCGACCTGCAGTTTCCGCGCACGGCACTGGCCGACGCCGGCTATGGCGCGGTGTGGAAGGGCGAGCCGACCTGGAACGGCGTAGCCATACTGGCGCGAGGAGCCGAGCCGGTGCTGACCCGTGACGAACTGCCCGGCGATACCGCCGACAAGCAGAGCCGCTACATCGAGGCGGCGGTGTCGGGCGTCGTCATCGCCTGTCTCTACGCGCCCAACGGTAACCCGCAGCCGGGGCCGAAATTCCAGTACAAGCTGGCGTGGCACGCGCGGCTAGAGGCGCATGCCGCAGAACTGTTCGACACCGGCCTGCCGGTGGCGCTGGTCGGCGACTACAACATCGTGCCCGAGCCGCGCGACATCTACGCCACCCGCTCCTATGACGACAACGCGCTGGTGCAGCCGGAAAGCCGGGCGTCATTCCAGCGTCTGCTCGAGCAGGGCTGGACCGATGCGCTGCGCAAGAAGCATCCGAAGGAAACGCTCTACACATTCTGGGACTACCGCCGCAACCGCTGGCCGCGCGATGCCGGGCTGCGGCTCGACCACATCTTGCTGTCGAAGAAACTGGCGCGCCGCCTCACTGCTGCCGGCATCGACCGCGATGTCAGAGGTGAGGACGGCGCCAGCGACCACGCGCCGGTATGGGTCGAATTGAAGTGAATTTGGCTGCGTGATCGCGCCCACTTTCGTGGGCGCAGTTTTGCGCTATTTGTTTCGCTGCGGCGGCCGCATGATGAGCAAGGTGCGGCACCGGAGGGGAGTCCGATGGACAGGTTGGCCGAAAGGCTGTTTGCGCTTCCGCTGCTGGCGGCCGCTTTGGCTTGTCTGGTGCGGGCGTATCTGCTGCTCGGCGACAGAGATTTCAGCTGGAGCGGGATCGACCACATGCTGCACGGCCCAGCCACGCTGCGACCGGTGGTGTTCCTGACCGTCGGCGGGCTTTGCCTGCTTGGCGCCCTGTTGTTCTGGGCCGGACTGCTGCCGGGTCGGCGAAGCCAGCCTGCTGGAACGCCGCTTTTTGGCCGCGACGCCGAGATGGAATCCAAGGGTCGCCCAGGCTGGCGGCGCGCCTTCCTCATGTTGCCGGTGCTCGCCGTGTTGGCGCTGCTGGCCGACCACTTCCCTTGGGCGCGTGACGCCGGCCCGGGCGCTGAGGTCGTCGCCCCGAGGGAGCCCAAAGCCGAGCCGAAGGGCCAGGATATCGCCGGCGTCCCACCGGACCTGGCGACGCCGGCGGTTCCACCGAGTTCGCCGCCGCTCGCCACGCCTCCCGAGCCAACCCCGCCTGAGCAGGCTGCCAAACCGCCGGAACCGGCGCAGCCTACGCCTCCGGCTGCTCCCCCTCGGCCGCCACAAGTCGCAGTCGCTCCGGCGACACCGCCACCGGAGACTGCTCCACCGCCGGCTCCGGCGACACCGCCACCGCAAACCGTCGCGCCGTTGCCGCCGCCTCCGCCGGCGCTGCCGACCGAGCCCGACGGCCATCGCGACGCCGTCGTCTGGCTCGCCGTCTCGGCCGATGGCCGCGACATCATGAGCGCCAGCACCGACCATATGATCAAGCTCTGGGACATCGCCGGCAAGCGGCTGATCCGCAACCTTGGTGAACACAAGGACATGGCGCGCACGGCGCTGTTCATGCCCGACGGCGCAACCGCGCTGACCGCCGGCGACGATGGCGAGATCGTGCTGCGAAAGCTTGCCGACGGCGCGGTGCTGCATGTCTTCTCGTCGGGCGCGAATGGCGGCGTGCGTAAGCTGGCGATCAGCCCGGACGGCAAGCGCGCCGTCAGTGGCCACGACACCGGCAACGTCATCGTCTGGGATCTCGTCAACAAATCGGTGCTGCATGTGATGACCGGACATGACTGGCCGATCAGCACGGTCGCAATCTCGCCCGACGGCACGCGCGCGCTGAGCGGCTCCATCGACGGCACGCTGAAATTCTGGGACGTCGAAAGCGGCAAGCAATTGCGAAGCTGGCACGGCCACGAGCAGGGCACTTACGGCGCTGTCTTCACCGCCGACGGCCATCATGTCGTCACCGGCAGCGGCGACTACACGATCAAGCTCTGGGACCTCGACACGTTTAGGGAATTGCGCCGCTTCGAGGGTCACGAAGGCACCGTCTATACGCTGGCGCTGTCGGCCGACGGCAAGCGCTTGGCCTCCGGCTCGCTCGACGGCACGGCGCGGCTGTGGGATGTCGGCACCGGCGGCCAGACCGCCATGTTCGACAGCCGCACCGGCCCGATCTACGCCGTTGCCTTCGCCACCGACGGCACGCTGCTCACCGGCGGCGACGATCGCACCATCAGGGATTGGCCGGCGGCTGGCGGCGATGGCGAAATCCTGTTCGCCGGCGCACCGCAGTAGCGACATCAAATGCTTTGGATATTCCAGAACAGCCTGGCTTGCGCTATGGATTACTGGTGGCTGCAAATGGATTGGGGACGGTGAGCAACAACGACTGGGCGCCCAAAGTGGATACACCTGTCTACAGCCCGCCCAAGTCGCGTCGCCGAGGGGTCCTTACCGTCGTTCTGGTGTTGCTGGCGGCTTTTGTGCTGCTCGGTCCTGGCCGAAATTACTATGTGCAGTGGTCAGCCATTAAGAAGATTCAAGCGGCTGTCCTGGCAAAGGATTATCGCGAGCAATTCGATCAGATCTCCGTGCTGGCCGACATGGGAAATGCTGACGCACAGTACAATCTGGGATTATTGTACTGGCGTGGCCAGGGTATTGCCCAAAATGACAGGCAGGCGACCTACTGGTGGGGCAAAGCAGCCGAGCAAGGAAATTCAGATGCGGCATCCTTGCTCGCTCAGGCCTATTCCCATGGCCGAGGTGTCGAAAGAAACGACCAACTGGCGTTAAAATTTGCCACACAGTCGGCCGACAAGAGCAACGCGAATGGTTACTATGCCATCGGCACCCTGTACGCGCAGGGCCAAGGTGTTCCGCAAAGCTATGAGCAAGCTCTCTCCTGGTGGCGCAAGGCAGCCGATGGCGGCAGTACCGAAGCTGCCTACTGCATCGGTCGATCCTATTATCTCGGTGAAGGCGTCGAGAAGGACGATCAGCTCGCCGTGATGTGGGTGCGAAAGGCGGTCGACATGGGTGAGCCGAATGCCCAGTCTTTGTTGGGCACGCTGTATTCGCTTGGTCACGGCGTCGGTCAGGATGACCGCCTGGCCTTCGAATGGTGGATGAAAGCCGCGATCGCCGGTGTGCCGGAAGCGCAATACTCATTAGCAAATGCGTATGAATTGGGAAAAGGCATCGGCAAGGACGACGCCCAGTCGTTCGCCTGGTTGGTCAAGGCGGCGGAACAGGACAATGTCCGGGCGCAGTCTGCGCTGGCCTTTGCCTATGCTACGGGCAAGGGCATTGCCACAAGTGATGCCGAAGCATCGTCCTGGTGGCTGAAGGCGGCGAGCCGGGGAGACGCCTATGCGCAGGCGAACCTCGGCCTTGCATATTGGACGGGCGCCGGACTGACTCAGAGCGACGCTGATGCCGTTTCGTGGTGGCTCAAGGCCGCAAAGCAGGGGGACGTTTCGTCTGAACTGTACCTGGCTGTTGCCTATGCCCGCGGCAGAGGGATAGCCAAGGATGAAAAATCCGCCGAATTCTGGTTGCTGGAGGCAGCCAAGGCGGGAAATGTCGAAGCAGAACTCAACCTTGGCAAGCTTTATTACACCGGGATCGGCGGCAAGCCGAACTATCCGGAATCTGCCAAGTGGTTTTCCACATCGGCAAGCCACGGAAACGCCGAGGCCAGGACCTTCCTCGAAATGATGAAGGAAAAAGGCCAGTTCGACAGCAAGACGCTGTGAGCTCAGGGTCAGGCAACGCCGATGATGTCGGTGAGGTCGTGTCATACAATGGACATCGGCAGCGGATACCAAAACTGTCTTTCATCAGTCAATTTCGGAGGCCACTTATGCCTGCCGGCCATCTCCCCACTTGGGGGAGATCAGCAGCGTCGCCGTCACACCTTCCGTTTGAGGCGTGACACTCGCATCGCACGATGCGAAGACTCATTTGCTGCTGCATCTCGAGAATCCCATGCCCAACCTCCAGCTCGTCGAAGCCACGATCGCCGACCTGCGCCGGGCGCTGGAGGCCGGCACCGTCACCAGCGTCGAGCTGGTGGGCGCTTATCTCAGGCGCATCGCGCATTACGACCGCCATGGCATCGCGCTCAATGCCGTGCCGGTGCTTAACCCGGCAATGTTCGAGGAGGCGGCGGCGTCCGACCTGCGGCGGCGCAATGGTGCCACCCTCGGGCCGCTCGACGGCATCCCCTACACCGCCAAGGACAGCTATAAGGTGAAGGGCCTGACGGTGGCCGCCGGCTCGCCCGCCTTCGAGCATCTCGTCGCCAACGAGGACGCTTTCACCATTGCCAGGCTGAGGGCCGGTGGTGCTGTGCTGATCGGGCTGACCAACATGCCGCCTATGGCCAATGGCGGCATGCAGCGTGGCGTCTATGGCCGCGCCGAGAGCCCCTACAATGCCGACTATTTGACCGCCGCCTTCGCTTCCGGCTCGTCCAACGGCTCGGGCACGGCCACCGCCGCCAGCTTCGCCGCCTTCGGGCTGGGCGAGGAGACATGGTCTTCCGGCCGCGCGCCGGCGTCCAACAATGCACTTGTCGCCTACACGCCGTCGCGCGGCGTCATTTCGGTCAGGGGCAACTGGCCGCTGGTGCCGACCATGGATGTGGTGGTGCCGCACACGCGCGGCATTGCCGACATGCTGGAGTTGCTGGATGTGATCGTCGCCGACGATGCGGAGACGCGCGGCGATTTCTGGCGTGTGCAGCCTTGGGTGTCGATCGCGAAAAGCGCTGCTCTCAGGCCGCCGAGCTACACTGCGCTCCAACTGCAAGGCTCATTACAAGGCAAACGCCTCGGCGTGCCGAAAATGTATATTGGCCGCGACGGCGGCGCGCCCAAACCCATCGAGACCCGCGCCTCGGTGCTCGACCTCTGGCGGCAGGCGGCGCGTGACCTGGAAAAGCTCGGCGCGGAGGTGGTCGAGGTCGATTTCCCCGTCGTCTCGAACTATGAGCGCGACCGTCCGGGCACAAAAACCATGGTCGAACGCGGGCTGGTGCCGGAAGCCTTTGCAGAGCGCGAAATCTGGGATCTCTGCATCTGGGGCTGGGACGATTTCCTGCGCGCAAATGCCGATCCGGTGGTCCCCGACCTGGCTGCGGTCGACGGCCCAAAGATTTTCCCGCAGCCGCCGGGCGCGCTGCCGGACCGCTATGGCGATGACGGTTTCGATCTGGCGGACTATGTCACACGCGCCAAACAGGGCGTGACGCCATTGCTGGATATTCCAACGCTGGCGGAAGGTCTGAAGGGATTGGAGGCGACGCGGCGCATCGACTTCGAGGACTGGCTGGACGGGAACCGGCTCGACGCCGTCGTGCTGCCGGCGGTCGCCGATGTCGGCCCGGCCGATGCCGACGTCAACGAGACCTCTGCAGCAATCGCCTGGCGCAACGGCACCTGGGTTGCCAACGGCAATCTGGTGTGGCGTCATCTCGGCATTCCGACCGTCACCGTGCCTATGGGAACGATGGCCGATATCGGCATGCCGGTCGGGCTGACCTTTGCGGGCAAGGCCTATGATGATGCGGAGTTGCTGCGGCTCGCCGGCGATTACGAGCGCGCCACCCAACGCCGCACCAGCCCGCCGCGCACGCCGGAATTGCCGGACGATGTGTTTGCGGGGCGGCCTGGTGGATTGCGGGCCAGCGATGCGCCGGCGCCGAGGCTTACGCTTGTTGCCGAGACGACGCGGCGAGGAGACCAGGCCGAGATCGCCGTGACGGTTGAACTCGATGCGGAGACCGCTGGCGTCAAGGTTCACGTCAATGGCGAACCGGTCGCTCTGCGGCGCAGCGGCACAAGCTTTCACGGTCGCATCCTGGTGCCCGCCGGCGAGCACGAAAGAATGCACAGTGTGTGGCGAGGCGCTTACGGCTCGATCGTTACGGCCGTCATACGGCTGGAGGATGGACGCACGGCTGGTGCTTACGTGGTCGCGGGTGGAATCGGGTGAGGTACATGTAATCTCCCCAAGGGGGAGATCAGCAGCTTCGCCGTCTTGACCCTCCCATCGCCCGCGTTATCTTCTCGCCATGCCAAACCTCGCTCCCCTCATCGTCATCGATCTCCAGACCAACATGTTCGACGGGCGCGTCGAGCCGCCGATCCATGATGCGCCGGGCATAGCCGAGCGTACCCGCTCATTGATCGACTGGGCACGGCGCAGCGGGCGAAAAATCGCGTTCGTGCGGCATGACGGGCCGGCCGGCGATCCGCTGGCGCCGGGCGAGCCGGGTTGGCCGGTATGGCCGGAACTCGGCCAGGCCAAGGACGAGCCGACATTCTCCAAGACCGTCCGCAACGCATTCTCGAATGCCGAGCTTGGCGCCTGGGTGGCCGGGCAGGGGGCCGGCGAAGTCGTGCTCGCCGGAGCGCAAACCGATTTCTGCATCGCCGGCACCGTCAAGGGCGCCCTGGCCGAGGGCCTCGGCGTCACTGTCGTTTCCGATGCGCACTCGACGCTGGACACTGAAGGCGAAACCGCGACCGAGATCATCGCCCGGTACAATGCTGATTTCACCGATGCCGGCGTCACGCTGGTGACGACGAAGGCGCTGACCGGCGACTGAAGCACCGCGCTTCGAAGAGTGGGAGACTGCCGTGCCAACCCTGAAATTGCCGGCCGAAGGCGGATGCCGCTGCGGACGCGTGCGGCTCAAGATTTCCGCAAAGCCGCTTTTGACCATGGCTTGTCATTGCACCGGCTGCCAGACCATGTCGGCCAGCGCCTATTCGCTAAGCGCCGCCATTCGCTCCGACGGCTTCGAGATCACGCTAGGCGAGCCGGTGATCGGCGGGCTGCACGGCGCCTCGAAACATTTCTTCTGCCCACATTGCATGAGCTGGATGTTCACGCGCCCCGAAGGGCTCGACTGGTTCGTCAATCTGCGTCCGACCATGCTCGACGAGCCCGGCTGGTTCACGCCGTTCATCGAGACATGGACCAGAGAGAAGCTGCCCTGGGCGACGACGCCTGCGGTGCACAGTTATGAGGCGCTGCCGGCCTTTGAGGAATATGAGGGGCTGGTGGCGGAGTTTGCTGAAACCGCGAGTCTCCCCACTTGAGGGGGAGATGGCGGCAGGCCAGAGGGGGTCGGTGCGACTGGGCTCGACGTCCTTGCTGCAGATGGAAGGTTGGCGCTTCACGCGCGGCGACCCCCTCTGTCGCCTTCGGCGACATCTCCCCCTCGAGGGGGAGATAAGCCCCGCTAAAAATTTGCATCGAATCGATTGCGCAAACGTTTCGATCACCCTAAGCTCCCCTGAAATCCGCCATCAGAGCGGACGGGAAACGCATAAGGGAGGAGCGCTTGCAGGCGCTGATATGTCTTGCCGACAATGGCTGAAGTGGCGCGGCGCGCCGGCGTGTCGGTGTCGACCGTCTCGCATGTCGTCAACAACACGCGCTTCGTTTCGCTGGAAAAGGCGAGGCTGATCAACGACGCCATTGCCGCCATGGGCTACCAGCCCAACGAGCTGGCGCGCTCGCTGAAGGCCTCGACCACCAACAGCGTCGGCCTGGCGATCTCGGCGATCTCCAACCCTTATTTCACCGACATCATCTGCGCGGTCGAGGCCGAATGCGCACGGCTTGGGCTGATGGTGTTTCTGTCGGATACCCAGGAGGATCCCGACCGCGAACTGCAGGTGGTGCGCGCTTTTCATCAGCGCCGCGTCGACGGCGTCATCCTGGCCCCGTCGGGCTCGCCGCAGCGCGCCATCGATTACCTCGCCGACAAGAAGATGCCATGCGTTCTGATCGACCGTTTCGCCGACGAGCGCTTCGATCAGATCGGCGTCGAGAACGAAACGTCGATGCGCGCGCTGATCGACCATGTCGCCTCCTTCGGCCACAAGCGCATCGGCTATATCGCCGGACAGCCGGGCCTGACGACGACGCGCGAGCGCATCGAGGCGTTCCAGGCTTCGCTCGCCGCCAATGGACTTGAAAGCGTGCCGCGATATCTCTCGGCCGAGAATGTCGACACGGCGGCGGCGACCGCATCCACCCACGCCATCCTGTCGCTGCCGTCGCCACCAACCGCATTGGTCACCGGCAACAACATGACGACGATCGGAGCCGTCCGCGCCATCCGCGAAAAAGGCCTCACCATTCCGGGCGATCTGTCGCTGGCCGGCTTCGACGATTTCGAATGGGCCGATTGTTTCGAGCCGCGCCTGACGCTGGTCGCGCAGCCCTGCACCGAGATCGGCAGGCAGGCGGCGGCGCTGCTCAGCGCCCGCATCGCGGCGACCGCTTCAGCGCCGCGCTCGGTGCGGCTGCAGGCGACGCTGCGGGCGCGCGCCTCCTGCGGGAGGCCGACCCACACGAGGCTAACATGAGCGCGCCGCTGCTGGTAATGACCGGCGCCGTCAAACGCTTCGGCGGCGTGCAGGCGCTGCGCGGCGTCGACTTCGACCTCAAGGCCGGCGAAATCCATGCGCTGCTCGGCGAAAACGGCGCCGGCAAGTCGACGCTGATGAACCTTCTGTCGGGCGTCTACACGCCGGACGAAGGCACGATCGAGATCGACGGCAGACCCGTGCGCTTCAACAACCCGCGCGAGGCGCAAGCGGCGGGCATCGCCACCATCTTCCAGGAGCTCGACCTGGTGCCGTCGCTGGATGTCGCGGCCAATCTTTTCCTCGGCCGCGAACTGATGCGTCCGGGCGGCTTCCTCGACGTGCCGGCAATGCGCCGTGAGGCGAAGAAGCGGCTGGAGGCGATCGAGATCGCCATCGATCCGGCTGCCATGGTCGCCGACCTGTCGATCGGCCAGCGCCAGGTGGTCGCGATCGTCAAGGCGCTGTCTTACGCCTCGCGCGTGCTGATCATGGACGAGCCGACGGCCGCACTTACCGTGGGCGAAGTCGAGCGGCTGTTCGACATCATGAGAAAACTCGCAGCCACCGGCGTCGGCATCGTCTATATCTCGCATCGGCTGGAGGAAGTGCCAGGGATTGCCGACCGGGTGACGGTGATGCGCGACGGTCGCGTCGCCGGCATCACCGAGCCGCACGCGCCGCAGGCCGAGCTGGTGCGCCTGCTGGTCGGACGTCCGCTGGATGAGCTTTATCCGCAACGCGCCAAAGCGGCGGGCAAGCCGCTGCTCAGCCTGAGGAACGCCAGCTTCAAGCTCGCCCGCGATAGCGCCGGCTGGCAGGCGCCGCAAGGCGTTTCGCTCGATGTCCATGAAGGCGAGATCGTCGGCCTGGCCGGCATTATGGGGGCAGGGCGCACCGAGCTGCTTTCCGCGCTCTACGGCACCGGCCTGTCCGGCCGCTGGGAAGGCGAGGTCGCCATATCGGGTGAACCGGTAAAGCTGGACTCGATCAGCGCTGCCCGCCACGCCGGCATCGCCTTCGTCACCGACGACCGCAGGGGCTCAGGCCTGATGCTGCGCATGGCGGTCGGCCTCAACCTGGTGATGTCGGTCATATCCCGAATCTCGCCGAACTGGCTGGTCTCGCCGCGCCGCCAGGCCGAGGCGGTGAAGGAATCCTTCGGTCAGTTCGATATCCGCCCGAAGAACCCCGACATCGCCGTCGGCGCGCTGTCTGGCGGCAACCAGCAGAAGGTGGTGCTGGCCAAGGAGATCCTCGGCAATCCGCGCCTGTTGCTGCTCGACGAGCCGACACGCGGCGTCGATGTCGGCGCCAAGGGCGAGATCTACCAGCGGCTCAGGGCACTCGCGGCGCAAGGGCTGGGCATTCTGGTGGCGTCCAGCGAGATGCCGGAGCTGATCGGTCTGTGCGACCGCATCGTGGTGCTGCGCCAGGGGCGCAATGTGGCGGAATTTTTGGGCGGCGTCGACGAGCACACGGTGCTGGCCGCGGCTAACGGCAGGGAGGCCTGATGTCTCAGGACAACAATCCAGTGGCAGCGAGCCCAGTGACGGCGGCGCCTCAAAAGCATCGCGACCCGCTGGCGCTGATCGTGCGCTTCCAGAGCCTGATCGGCCTGGTGCTGGTGGCGATCGGCGGCATCATCTTCTCGCCGCGCCGCCACGGCGAGATCCTGTTCCTCAACCCCGACAACATCGCCAACATCGTGCGCGCGGTGTCGGAGACCGGCATCATCGCCATCGGCATGACCTTCGTCATCATCACCGCCGGCATCGACCTCTCCGTCGGCGCGGTGCTTGGCCTGTCCAGCGTCGTCACCGCATCGATGATGATCTCCGGCGGCTTCGGCCTGATCCCCACCATCCTCGCCGTGCTCGCTTTGGGCATCGTTTTCGGCGCCATACAGGGCACTATCTCGACCCGTTTCCGGCTGGAGCCCTTCATCGTCACGCTGGCCGGCCTGCAGGCCGCGCGCGGCCTGGCGCTGGTCGTCTCCGGCAACCAGTACATCAACATTTCCTATGGCGAAGGGCCAGGCCTGGCGCCGCCGGTGTTCGCCGTGCTGGGCGAGCGGCTGTTCAACAACACCGTGCCGGTGGCGACGCTTGTGTTCGTCGTCTTTGCCGCGATCGCCACCATCGTGCTCAACACCACGCGCTTCGGCCGCTATGTCTTTGCCGTCGGCGGCAATGAGCGCGCCGCGCGCATATCCGGCGTGCCGGTGTCGATGGTGAAAATCTCGGTCTACGCCATCACCGGCTTTGCCGCCGCCCTTGCCGGCATCGTGCATGCCGGCCAGTTCAATTTCGGCAGCGCCAATGACGGCATGGGCTATGAGCTGACGGCCATCGCCGCCGTGGTCATCGGCGGCACCAGCCTGTTCGGCGGCGCCGGCTCGATGGTCGGCACCGTTGCCGGCACCATCATGCTGGGCGCGCTCGCCAACATCCTGCAGCTCAACAACATTACGCCCGCCATGCAGCTGCTCGCGACCGCCGCGATCATCGTCCTGGCGGCAGTGCTTCAATCCCTCGTTCGCCGCCGCGAGGGGTTGGGTCGTTAGTGCATGTCGCGCAAAAGGTTTTGCGATGACGACATGCACAAACAAACAAGGAGGAGACGGCAACACGTGAACGTCAAACCAAGGTCTGGCCCCCCGGCCGGACGAGGAGGAGAGTGAGTTATGAAAACGACACTAAGAGGATCGACCCTCAAGGCCGTGCTGCTGGCAGGCGCCGGCCTGTGCATTGCAGGCTCCGCTTACGCCGCCGAGCCGCTGGTGAAAGCCTGCGCCAAGGACGGCCAGTTCGTCATCGGTTTTTCGCAGGCCAACAATGCCGAGCCCTACCGCCAGCACGTCAATGACGAGCTGGAGGCGGCGGCCAAGGAAGTGCCCGGCTTCACGCTGCAGATCGCCGACGGCGCCGGCAACGTCAACACGCAGACCTCGCAGGTCGACAATTTCATCACCCAGAAGGTCGACATCCTGCTGATCTCGCCCTTCGAGGCCGCACCGCTGACGCCGGCGGTGAAGCGCGCCATGGATGCCGGCATCCCGGTCATCGAGCTTGACCGCAAGACGGTCGGCGACCCCGGCAAGGACTACACCGCCTTCATCGGCGGCGACAATTTCAAGATCGCCGAGGAAGCCGGAAAGTACACCGCCAAGACGCTGCTGCCCGACGGCGGCGAGGCAGCGGTGCTGCAAGGCCTGCCGAGCTCGACGCCGGCGGTGGAGCGCCTCAACGGCTTCAAGGAAGGCGTGAAAGGCAACCCGAAGGTCCAGATCGTCGCCGAGCAGGCCGCCGACTGGGTGCCGGACAAAGCGCAGGTCGCCTTCGCCGCCATGCTGCAGGCGCACCCCGACATAAAGGTGCTCTACGCCTCCAACGACATGATGGCCGCCGGCGCGCTGCTCGCCGCCAAGGGTGCGGGCAAGGACGTCAAGATCATCGGCACCGATGGCCTGCCGGGCCCGGCCGGCGGCATCGAGGCCGTCGCCAAGGGCGACTGGGTCGCAACCTTCACCTACCCGACAGGCGCCAAGGAAGCGATCGAGATGTCGAAAAAGATCCTGCTCGACTGCGCGACCGAGGTGGACAAGACGGTGACGGTGGAAACCACCGCGATCACGGCCGAGAATGCCAAGCAGATGATGGGGAAGTGAGGGCGGAAGAGCCCGGCACTGAGGTTTGTGAGCAAGGCCCCGGACGGGGCCTTGTTTGTTTGGGGGGAGCGCTGGCCCTGCCGAAGAAATGGCAGCGTCGCGCCTCATCTCGGTCGCGATGACCTGCGTTGCCATACCTGTTCGTTCGCCCCCCTTGGTCGCATGCTCGTCAACGAGTTCGTCAAAGCTCGTGGCGGTCTTGAACGGGCGATATGGTCGAGGCCAGAAAACAACTGAGGGAGGTACACGCTAGGATGCCGAAATACGTCCCCATTGTGGAGCCAGCCACTGCGAGAAGATCGGACTCTTGTTTATTCTCAACTTGGATCACCGTTCCGAGCGATCACCATGTGCCTCTTCATGGGATCGCTTGCTTAGCTGCTGCAAATGGAGTGTTCTGACCAGCATATGGCTCATTCTTTACGGCCGCTGACGATGAAGAGTCCTGCTCAAGCAATTCAGCTCGCTGGCGAGCGGCGCCAGGTAACTGCGCTCTTCTACGACGTCGTTGGATCGACAGAGCTGCTGCAGCGCAGTGATCCGGAAGAATTTTCCCGTTTACTGGCAGATTTTCACCGTGTTTCCGAAAAGATCATCCAGCGTCATGGCGGTTTGCTCCACCAGAAGCTGGGCGATGGGGGATGCAGCTACTTTGGCTATCCTGAGCAAGCGGAGGACGCCGCAGAAAAGGCCGTTCGGGCCTCGCTCGACCTGATCGATGGGTCGGTCAGACTTCAGAAGGCTCAGCATCATCCATTCAAAATCCGAGTGGGGGTGGCTACCAGCCTGGTCGTAATTTCCTCCGACGGCAGCGGGATCATCGGAACAGCACCAGTGGTGGCCGCTCGACTCCAGGCAGAGGCGGAGCCGAATTCGGTTGTTGTCGCCGACTCGACCTATCTACTGACGCGTAATCGATTTGACTACCATTTCCTCCGCGGTGCCCATCTCAAGGGCTTTGCCGACCCGATGCCAATCTGGCGCCCGCTTTCGACAATTGCCACGGCCCAGAGATTCTCGCCCAACCCGGAGCAGCGCACGCCAATGCGCGGCCGCGACGAAGAACTTGGCAAGCTGCGGGCAGCATGGCGTGCTGCCCGCGAGGGAAAGGGCCGGTCAATGGTGGTTCTGGGCGATGCGGGGATAGGTAAATCCAGGCTTGTGAGCGAACTTCGCCGTCAACTCCAACCCGAAAACGACTCCGCTTTCGCTTTGCAATGCCACGCGCGTCTCACCAGCCAGCCTTTACATCCATTCATCGGCTTTCTTGAGACGACCCTTGGGACGTTGGCACTTCAGAGTCGCGACGGCAGTGCGTTACGCAAGGCCCTGCGACAGGCGGGAATAGCGGTTGATGCCAACGCTGCAACAGTGATCGCCGACTTTGTGGGTGAACAACGAAGAGCGACGTCTGGGAGCATCTGGTTGGCCGATATGTCCGGCCAGCAACGCAGGAAAGAAGTGATTGACGCAGCCGCCCAACTGCTTTGCAGCAGGGCATCCAAGGGCCCACTCCTTGTTGCCGTCGAGGATGTTCATTGGGCCGACAATATGACCTTAGAGCTGCTCGACGTGCTGACAGCACACGTGCGGGAGCTGCCTATGCTCCTTGTCCAAACGTCCCGGTCGGCGGTCTCAGGTACAGGGCGTGAGACATTGACGCTTTCGGGTCTCGATCACACAGCGATGAGTCACTTGGTGGCCTCGATTTGGGGAGAAGCGCCGCCACCTGATCTGACTTCGTTTGTTCTGCAAAAATGCGATGGAATGCCCTTGTATGCTGAGGAACTTACCCTTTTCATGCGGACCCGGCACGCCTTGGCACAAGGGTCGTCAAGCTGGACGAAATTACTGAGTGAGAGCGGGGTCTCTACGCTGAATGATCTCCTTTCGGCCAGGCTTGCCGACGTCGGGCATGCCCGTCGAATCGCTCAGCTCGCAAGTGTCATCGGAAGGGAATTCAGCGCTGCTCTCCTGCGTGACCTTCTCGACGGCATTGACGTCTCTACGCTGGAGACCGATCTAAACGCCCTTACGTCGAGCCGCGTCATTGAGCGAAAGGAAACTAACGGCGATATTTATCGCTTTCGCCATGCCCTTCTGCACGAAGCGGCCTACGGGAGCCTTCTCAAGAGTGATCGACGCGACATCCACAAACGCATCGGACGTCTTCTGATTGAAGAAGACGTGCCGAGTCTGCCTGCAAGCGTCGCCGCTTGGCAGTGCGCGCAAGGGGGTATGCATGTCGAGGCTGTGCGCTTCGCTCTGAGCGCCGGCGAAGCATGCGTGCTGCATTCGGCGATGCAAGAGGCGGACCAATTGCTGGAGCTTGCAACTGAACAAATCGATGCGATGCCTCGGCAGCCCGCTCGCACCGTGCTCTTGCTAGACTTGCTACAGCTTCAAGGGGTCGTATCAGTTTCCCTCGAAGGAGAAGGATCTGAGAAAGCGCGCAAGATCTACGCGCGGGCCGTGTCACTCATGCGCCGGCAGCCCGTGGCTAACAGGGCCGAACGTTTTTCGCTGTATTGGGGGTGGTGGTTTACTGCATCGAACATTCGCACACAGCAATCGCGCGCACATTTGCTGGTCCACGAGATGAGGAGCGCCGAAGATGTCGAAACGCGTCTTCAGTCCTACCATTGCGCATGGGCGACAAGTTTTCAGGCGGCGCAACACGATTTCTGCTTGGACTGCGTCGCAAGAGGCCTCGCACTGTATGATCCTGACCGTGCCATCAGAGACCGCGCCTTCTACGGCGGGCATGATGCCAAGGTATGCGGATTGGGGGAGCGCGCCCTCTGCAACCTCCTTACGGGCGAGCATGCCTCCAGTGAGGTGGCAATCAGCCAGTGCTTGGAATGGGCAGCAGCGACCGACCACGTCGGCAGCATCGTGCACGCTCTACATTATACGATCGTGCTGCGTCGCTGTCAGGGCAGGTACCACGACGTGGCCAGTTTGGCGGAGCGTATGCGCTCGATATCCGAGCAACATGGATTAGCCGCGAGCCTCGCACGCGCCGACATCTATGGAGGGTGGGCTGAGGCCATGTCTTCCTCACTCGAGCGCGGCGCCAACCAGTTCGAGTCCGGACTCGACTTGCAGCAGAAGATAGGGACCGGGGACAATATGTCTATCCATATCGACATGCAGTCCGAGATCTTGCAGCGCTCGGGTAGGCCGGCTGAGGCGTCAGCGCTCGTCGACAAGGCGATCCTGCTCGGGCGGAAAGAGGGCCAATGGTTCTGGCTTTCGGAGCTGTATCGTCGCAGAGCGCAATTGCGGCAAGTATTGGGAGACAAGCCGCAGCGTGTCGTGAGCGACCTCCGTCGGGCCATCCAGACGGCAGAGAGCCAAGGCGCCAAATGGCTCGCGGTGCGAGCCGAGGATGACCTGCGCCTTCATGGGGGCTGAGGTGAGTGATCGGGCGAGGTGGATTCCGTCTGAGGAGGCACTTGATACTCTGCTGCAAGGGCCGTTCCCGGCCGCGGATGAGACGTGGGTTACGGTCAACCGGATTCTGGAGCGCAAGCGTGAATTCGGCATTACCAGGCTCGGGTCCATTACCGGACTGGACTGGATCGGTATCCCGGTTGTCCAGGTTGTCCGACCGGATTCGCGCTCGGTTGCCGTCAACCAGGGGAAGGGCCTGACTTACGCCCATGCTGCCATCTCGGGCCTCATGGAATCACTTGAGGGCTGGGCGTCAGAACGCATTTCGGCTGAGAAGACGTGGCAAGCTGGCCTTGCATCGGTTGACGGGGATGGCGCCTGGTCCCACTTGCTTGACCAACTCCTGCCGGCCGAACGCCATTCGCCACTGGGTTGGATCGAAGGTTGGGATCTCATGGCAGCCAGGCCATGCCCGGTGCCGCTTGCTCTGGTCGACACCGCGTACACCATTCCTTCACCGCATCCGCGCTGGTTGCTAAGGAATTCAGCCGGCCTCGCTGCTGGAACCAGTCTCCAGCAGGCTATGGCGCACGCCTGCTTGGAGATACTGGAACGCCATGCGCGTTGTATCGCGATGAGAACGCCGCATTTCTTTGACCGCTTCCAAGTCGAAACAGGAACCATCCATAACGGCACGGCAGCCGAGATCATCGAACGTCTGGCTCATGCTGGCTTTGCAGTCGGTGTTTGGTTACTCCCCTCCGCCCATGGGCTGCCTGTCTACTGGTGCCATGTCATGGAGGGAACCGGGCGACCTCCACTAGCACCACTCCCTGCTGCCGGTTTCGGCTGTGACGTTACTGATGACCGAGCGCTAGCCAAGGCACTTCTCGAAGCCTGCCAGTCGCGCCTCGGGGTCATTTCTGCTGCCCGTGAAGACGTAACTGGCAAGTTCTACGCGGCGCCCGCCGAGCGCGAACTTTCCGCGTGGCGTGAAATGCTGACAAGGTCCGGATCTCGCTATCCCGACGCTCGATCGCGTCCTGAGACCGCCAACCCGTTGAGAGCGGGCCTTGACGCCTTGCGGGTGGCGGGGGCCCGCGCGGTAGTGGCGGTGATCCTATTCTCGGACGAAAGCATTCCCGTTCATGTCGTTCGGGTCGTTGCCCCGCCTTTGCAGTCAAACCCGGAGTTTGAGGATGAGGTCTGATGTCGTTGTGTTTGTCGGGCCAACAATCGGGCCGATTGAAGCTCGGGCGCATCTTAATGCAATCTACTTGCCTCCAGTTAGCCAAGGCGACGTTGTGCGGGCCGTCCTCAAGCATCGGCCCGCTGCGATTGCCATCGTTGACGGTGAATTTGCGCAGCGACCTGCGGTTCGCCATAAGGAGATTCTGTGGGCTATGGCCGTCGGCGTGCAGGTCTATGGGGCGTCCAGCATGGGAGCAATCCGGGCGGCCGAATTGACCGACCAGGGGATGGTCGGGCACGGTTTTGTTTTCAGATGGTATCTACGCACCGTCATGGCCGATGACGCCGAAGTTGCCGTGGCCATGGCGCCGCCAGAGTTTGGCTCGTTTGCCTTGGGCGACGCGCTGCTGGACATAAGGCTGACACTCCGGAGAGCTGAACGCGAGCGCATCATCGGAAGGGAGTGTCGCCTTTACCTGGAGTATGAGGCGCAGTTACTCCATTTCACCGGCCGCAGCTATGACCAGATCCTCTCCATCGCCCTTTTGGGCTGTCGATATGACACGCAATTAAAAGACCTCAAAGGTTGGATCGCTCTCAATAAAGTCAGGCGAAAGCGAGCCGACGCGATTGGATTGCTTCGCCTCTTGGCGAACTTGTCCTTCCCTAGTGACGGTGTAGCGCCCCGCAGCCGCCCGTTTGAAGTCACGGAGGCGTTCCTTTTTGACCTTGAATATTCAGGCCTCTTGCAAGAATTCGTGACTTATCGGCCCCACTGAATATTGGCGTGACATTCGTACAAAGCCATGAGACATTCAAGGCAAGGGGTGGCTTGCATGGATGTGCACGCTGGACAGAAACTTGGCTTGGCCCTGGGCTCTGAGCGGGCGCTCGGCACTCGGTTTCTTATCTTTCCGCAAGCGCCGTTTGTGAAAGGGTATGAAAAGCCCGAGGTAGTTTGGTTGGCTCCGCCCGCTGGGTCTATCCTTGCCGGGCCTGCTGACGAGCGCATGTACGTTGTTGACCCGATCGAGCGGAAACGGCCGTATGCTTTCCCGGTCCTGCCGCCGTATATTGGCAATCAACGGCCGCCGGCAGTGCCAGGACCCGACGGACACTTTGATCACATAATTCCCAGCGCGCCGGCCTTTCTTTCAGCCCACAGCTACGCATGCGCACGCCATGTTCTGGACGTGTGCCAGGGCTATATCGGCCGCGATATAGTGTGGTTCTTTGAGCCGAACCTCAGCCGTCTTGAGATTGTTCCTTACATCCCTGACTGGGACAATGCGCATTCCGGTTTCGGGTTTCTCGAGTTGGGTGAGAACGATCCGGTCAGCCGGGCGTCCTGCTTCGCATTGAACTTTGATTCAATGGCGCATGAGATGGGACATCTCATCCTGCTGAGCGAGCTTGGTGTGCTGGAGGGAGACGGCGCAAATACCGATTTCTTCGCCTATCATGAGGCTGTTGCCGATTTTGTTTCTCTGCTTGGGCTTCTGCAATTCGATACAGCCGTCGATCGAATCCTTCGTCGCACAAGCGGCAATCTTCTTATCAACAATGAACTCGATCGCTTCGCCGAACTGAACGATGAAAAGCAGATCCGTTTGTTCAACAACTCGCTGCGAATTGGTGATGTAAGCGACGAAGTCCATGATCGTTCGAAGCCATTTGCGGCTGGCCTTTTTGACTGTCTGGTTGAGGTCTATCAGACACTTCTCTTCCAACGCGGACTGTCGGATGTCGATCCGCGGCGATATAGCCATCTGCGCCAGCAAATGGCTCCTTCAGTCATCGAAAAGAGCCTTCGCGACTCAAAAGCGGACTATGCAAACAAGCATTTCGCCAGCAAGGCCGCGCTGCAGGAAGCGCGGGATATCATCGGCGAATCGGTGGTCCGTTCCTGGTCTTACCTGGAGCCCGATAGCCTCACCTTCAGGACAGCAGCGCTGGCTTTCCTGGAGATGGCCGACCGCGGCCGGGGCCATCCTTACATGGATCAGCTCGAAGACTGCATGAAGTGGCGAAACATACTTTGACATCGAGGGAGCATCGAAATGATTGACTCGAACATACCAGCACCGCCGAGACCCGGCATCTACTACGCGGATTCTCTTCTACTATACGGAGCAAAAATGAACCAAAGGGAGGAGTATGGGCGGTTCAATGTGGGCCAAGGCGGCGACACGGAGCTGAGAGTCCAGATATTCAAGGCCAGGCAGGCTCAGACCAGCAAGGATTATTCGATCGTTCTCGCCTATGGCTATGCCTTCGAGGGGCATTGCTACAGACTGGATTCCAATCGCATTTTTATTGTCACCGGCCCCCCGATGAAGACCCTGTTGGCTGCGGCTTCGAACCCCAGGTAGGCACTCCTGCACTCTATCGGATGTGGCGTATCAGAGCATCGACAGAACTGCTGGAGATCGCGACCAACTTTAGCGACGCCAAGACGCTCATTCTTGATGCCAATCTGCCTGGAAGGAAATCGCCGACCTCGTATGCCATCAATCAGACAATGGCACATCGAGACGGGCGCCTGACGCGCGACTAGGCTGAATAACGGTACGAAGGGAGAACAGTATGCCGATCACCGCGACAGTCAAATTCTGTGTTGATTTGACAAAGGTATCTATCACCGATGAAGTCTATGGTGGATATTGCAACGATACCACAGGTAAGCCGATTGATAATATAGATGCCCAGAGTGACAACCCTATCAGCTTCAGAGCTGTGCCGGACGACGATACTGACATGGGTTCGGTATCAATCGTTGGAACTGATGCCGCCAATGTAGAGTATAACGACACCTATACATTCAATGACGGCAACTGGTTCTTCTTTCCGAAATCGAAAGCGCCACCGGCCTTGGAAGTTATTACGCAAATGAAGAATTTCCAAGTATTCTCGGATCAATTTATTGTAAAAAAGTAGGCGCGTCGGCCAGCAACTGACGACGCCAACCTAGTGCCGAAATTCCCGAAGACCACAACTCGCGCTCGACCCGTTCTGCGAGGCCACAGACGACGTTGCTCTAGTTCCGCC
Source organism: Mesorhizobium sp. C277A (assembly GCF_040324395.1). Taxonomy (NCBI): domain Bacteria; kingdom Pseudomonadati; phylum Pseudomonadota; class Alphaproteobacteria; order Hyphomicrobiales; family Phyllobacteriaceae; genus Mesorhizobium; species Mesorhizobium sp. C277A. The sequence goes on from NZ_JAMYVW010000002.1 coordinate 1,099,728, forward strand.
ATGTAGGCATTCGCAGCCCCAAGGGCCGCACGCCAACGTAAGACAAGCACGAACTGGCCCGGTTTGGCGCACCCAACTGAGCGCGCCAGCCCAGCCCCCCACTCACGGCGCAGCCGTGAACCCGCACTGCTTCTGTTCCATGTCGATCTGCTTGGTGATCCGGATGGCGTTCTGGGCGTAGGCTTCGGTCACCGAGCCGCTGTTGACGGTCTTGTCCTTCAGCGGGCTGACGGCTGCGCAGAGGTGGAAGACATGCTCGGTGTCGGACTTGGCGGCGCCGTTTTCCGGCGCGATCCAGTAGACGACATCCTGGCCATTGGGGTGTGCCGCGTCCTTCGTCGCCGCGGCCACCGTGGTGGAGTCGGTGGCGATCGCCTGCGCCTGGGCGGCGACCTCGGGCGAACAGGCCGTGGTCGGCTGCCCCGCCTTGATCTGTTCCGCGCAGGTGTTCATGTCCTGCGTGTACTGCTCGACCGATGGCGGCTGGTAGCTGACCCCGATCAGCGTCGCCAGCACGGCCAGCACGGCGCCGATACCGCCGGCCACCTTCTTGCTCTTCGGGTCCATGTTCTTGTCGTTGAGGATCAAGAGAACCAGCGGAAGGAAGGCAATCAGCGTGATGATCGCGCCGAGCTGGTTCTGGACAAAGAACCTGAACGTGTCGGATTCGCGGGCCGGGTCCTTCCGGTTGGCCGCCTTCCAGAGCAGGCTGCCGACGATGGCGAATATCGCGATCCCGACCAGGATGCCGATCAGCAGCGGCAGGTTGCCCTGGTCGAACTTGTGCTTGTAGAGCAAGACGATCCCGGCGATCTCGCTGCCAATGGCGATGACCCACGACAGCACGGCGAACAGGCGCAGCCGCGTGGCGCCGGACTTCTGGCCCTGCGTTGCCTGCCAGTCCTTGGTAACGTCTACGGTCGGCTTGTTGTCGGTCATGACCAGATCCCCCGGTATCGACACTTTTGCGGGGCGTCAAAGGCGCCCGGCGCAGCGTCATTGAACGAACGTCGCCTGCCCCGGCGCGAAAGCGCCACGGCAGACCCCATCCTTATTGCGCATGATGGGATTCGTCCATAGGCGAGGCTGGCGGACGCCGATGCCGGCGATGGCGCGGAGGAGGGCAGGGCAATCGCATAAGGCGGCGCCAGCGAATACCCCCACCCTTAATCCCTCCCCACAAGGGGGAGGGAGACTTGGTAGGCGCTGATCGCCGCAAATCGCCTAGGTTCCACGCCAGAATGGGTGGCTTGCGGCAGCGTTCCCTCCCCCTTGTGGGGAGGGTTAGGGTGGGGGTCCTCTTCGTAAGAACTCATATGTGATCGCCTTGCGCCGACGAAGGGTAGGTGGGTCGCCGAACCCGAGGGAGCGCCATATGCGATCGCCCTGCCATAGGTCGGATCACGCCACCGCGGGAGTGCAACTAATTTGTATACAAATGTTTCTGGCCGGCATCGGTTTGTGAAGCGCTTCACCGTTGCCGCGCAATCGATCGGTTACAGAGGCCGTGCAAGAGCGGGCCTAAGGCAGCGCTCTGCTGCTGCATGGAGGTAACCGATGTTTGAAAGTCTCAGCAGAATTCGCGCTGCCCTGGCGCGCGCCAGCAAGCACAGGAAGACCGTGCGCGCACTGAATGCGCTGCCGACGGAGATCCAGAAGGACATTGGCTGGACGGAGTCGAGGTCGATCGATGAGATAAGGCTGCCGTTCTAGGGCCGCATCCAGCGTCGCTAATATATCGCTCGCCATCGATTGTTCGGAAGCGTACAGTGCAGCATCGTCAGCCACATCAATGGGCGCTGACGCTTGGGAGCGACCATCGCACTCCTGCCCCGAGAGGAGGCATTGGAGCCATGGCGGAGCAACCGAGACAGTCCGGTCTGAGCGCCGAGACGCTCGCGGCCTTGGCGCGGGAAACCGGGGCCTCCGAGCAGCAGATACAAGAGATCGCATCGCTGATCGGCAACGATCGCTCGTCCATCGTGCGCGAAGCGCGCATGGTTGCGGCTGACCGCCCGAAGCGCTGATCCAGGAAAAAGCTGCTGGATTGATTGATGGGGCGTCGCCCCTGATTTGTCGGTTTTGTACGAAGTACAATGGCTGAATCCGAGTCAGCTATCGTCCAATGACCGTTTGCATTTGGGCAGGGCGCCGACGGCTGGGAGATGACATGTGCTCTTGCCCTTGACGGGAGAGAGCGATGGACCAGTCGGTCAGCAAGGAGAAAAGCGGCCTTTTGCGCCGCATGAACCCGGCCGACTTCGCACTGCTTGCGCCGCATTTGCACCATCGTGTGCTCGATCTCAAAGCCCCGCTCGAAATGGCGGGCGAGCCGGTCGCCTCGGTCTGCTTCCTGGAAAGCGGCCTGGCCTCGGTGGTGGCGAGGAACCGGCCGGGCCTGGACACCGAGGTCGGCATCATCGGCCACGAAGGCATGTCGGGCTCCGCCTTGGTGATGGGCGCCGACTGGGCGCCCCATGACTGCTACATGCAGATGCCGGGCGAGGCGGTGTGCATCGATTCCGAGCCGTTCAAGGCAGCGTTGCAGAAAAGCCCGACGCTTCGCGCCTTCCTGCTGCGCTATGCCCATTATCTGCACGGCCAGACCAAATCCACGGCGCTGAGCAATGCCCGCGCCAAGCTCGAGGATCGGCTGGCCCGATGGCTCCTGATGTGTGACGACAGGGTGGTCGGCCATCAGATCCAGATCACGCATGAGTTCCTGTCCGTCATGCTCGGCGTCAGGCGTCCGGGCGTCACCATCGGCCTGCAGATCCTGGAAGGGCGCGGCCTGATCCGGTCGCGGCGCGGCGAGATCGTCATTCGCGACCGGGATGGCCTGATTGCCGTCGCCGACGGTTTCTATGGCCAGGCCGAGGCCGAATACGAACGCCTGCTGGGCTGAGCCTGGCACGGGCTGGAAATGGCCGACGCGAATGCCGGTGAAAGCATGTTGCCAGAGCCGCGCCGGCCATTTGCGGCCATCTGGGGAGAGGCCGCCCGGCAAATCTAGCATCGACGCAAAAGCGGGCAACGAACCGCAATCGCTTGGTAAAAAGCGTACAATCGAATTGTGTTGAACCTTGGTCCGGCAAGAGTATGAATCCGCTGTCGTCGACCATTGTATGGGGCGCTGGCGCCTGAGGCTTCGACAGGCTCGCGCGCCCGATGTGAACGGGGAAAACCGAAATGGCAGAACTGCTTTTCGATGTATCCGCCTTCGATTGCGCCATCCTGCGCGCCGCCTTCATCAAATCGGTGATGGAAGACAATGTCCCGGAAAAGCGGTGGCGCGCGCTCGCCGCCTCCCTGGTTCGCGACCTGACCGACCACGAAGACGTCGAGCCGGATCTGCTCGGCTGGATCACGCGCAAGTAGCAATATTCTGACGGTCCGGCGGCTACCCCAGCCACCACCACAGCGCCGCGACCGCCGCAAGCACCGCCCCCACCGACAGCCCCAGCATGATGTAGCTGCCCTTGATGATGTCGCGGATGATCTTCTTCACGCTTTCGCGGTCGTTGAGGTTGGGGAAAGGCTCGTTGGGCAGCGCCATGCCGAGGAAGCCGCAGAGCGGCGCCCAGCCATCGCTGACCTTGAACACCAGAAGCTTCTCCGGCGGCACGGCCGCTATCACCTCCTCGGTATAGGCGTTGTAGCGCGCCACCGCCTTGGCGCGGTCGTCCATCACGCCGGCAAGCGTGCGGCCCCAGATCAGCCTGTGCGACATGTCGCCGAATTTGCGGCCGAACGGCGTCAGCCATTCCAGCACCTTGAACTGCCACAATGTCTCGGTGAAGTGGATGGTGTCGATGGTGCTGTCGTACCAGGCCTCGGCGCCGCGCGGATGCAGCGTCAAAAGCACCTTGGCGTCGGGATAGGCGGCCATCAATTCGCGCCACACGCAGCATCCCGGATTGTCGACCGTCGCCTTGTAGTTGGCAAACACTCTGGTCCAGTCGTGCTGGCTGCCGGGCGGGCTGTTGGCCACCTTGCGCCAGAAGTCGAGATGGCCTTTGTTGGCCTTGTTGAGGATGACTTCCTGCATGTGGTAGCTGGGAAGGCCCAGCCTGTTCAGCGCAGCAAAGGTCGACCATGTGCCGGTGCGGCCGAATCCGGCCCCGATGAGCTCAAGCGTCATTTTAACCCCCCCCTTGTTGAGACCGCTTTTCTTTTTATGCCAGTCCGCTCGGAATGAGGTTGCATCCGCGCCCCTCGGCGCGCAACAATTTTCCCTGTCCAGGGCAGAAATGTGTTTGCTTTTTCGTCTGGGCCACGCGGAATGAGGGTCTGGCTATTCCAGCGGGTGAGGGAGCCTGATAATAGGTCAGTTAGATTGACCTAAATCGCATGGGCGGGAACGGTCATGCTGGACCAGATGCCGTATCCCGGGAGGTGGGCTCGTGAGTTTGATGGACCTGTTGGCGTCGCGCGCCTCGCGCATGAAGGCGTCGGAAATCCGCGAGCTGCTCAAACTGCTCGACCAGCCCGACATCATCTCCTTTGCCGGCGGCATCCCCGATCCGGCTTTGTTTCCGGCGCAGGCGATCGCCGATGCTTACGCCTCGGTGCTGGGCGGCGCGGAGGCGAGCGCAGCACTTCAGTATCAGGTCTCCGAAGGCTATCTGCCGCTCAGAAAATGGCTGGCCGGCCAGATGGGCAAGCTTGGCATCGCCTGCGACGAGCACAACATCTTCATCACCTCCGGCTCGCAGCAGGCGCTGGATTATCTGGGCAAGCTGTTCCTGTCGCCCGGCGACACAGCGCTCGTGACGTGGCCGACCTATCTCGGCGCGCTCCAGGCCTTCAACGCCTATGAGCCGCGCTACGACCGGCTGACGCCGGATGGCGGCAACATGACGCCCGCCGCCTACCAGGCGGCGGCTGCCGCTGCAGGCGGCAAAGTGAAATTCGCCTATCTCGTGCCCGATTTCGCCAACCCGACCGGCGAGACGCTGAACCGCCAGCAACGCGAGGCGGTGCTTGACCTCGCCGGCGAGCTCGACATTGCCGTCATCGAGGACGCCGCGTATCGCGCGCTGCGCTATGACGGCGAGGGCCAGCCGCCGATCCTGGCGCTCGACTGCGAACGCTCAGGCGGCATCGACAATGCCCGCACGCTCTATTGCGGCTCGTTCTCAAAGATTCTGTCGCCGGGCATGCGCGTCGGCTGGGTCTGCGCGCCGCGCCGCGTCGTCGAGCGACTGGTGCTGATGAAGCAGGCGTCGGACCTGCACAGCCCGTCGATCAACCAGCTGGTCATGCACCGCGTCTCCGAGGCCGTGTACGACAGCCAGGTGGAAAAGCTGATCGGCGCCTATCGCCAGCGCCGCGACGGCTTGCTTGCGGCACTCGAAGCGGAAATGCCGGATGGCGTCAGCTGGAGCCGACCGGAAGGCGGCATGTTCGTTTGGCTGACGCTGCCCGAAGGTGCGGACGCCACGGCACTGCTCGCCCGCTCGGTCAAGGAAGCCCGCGTCGCCTTCGTGCCGGGCAACGCATTCTACGCCGACGGTTCGGGCCGCAACACGATGCGGATGAGCTTTACGCTGGCTGATGAACGCGCCGTGGGTGAGGGCGTGCCGAGGCTGGCGAAATTGATGGGCTAATCTCCCCCCTCGAGGGGGAGATGTCGCCGAAGGCGACAGAGGGGGTCGCCGCGCGTGGAGCGCTAACCTTCATCAGTCGCAGGAGGTCGCGCCCAGTCGAGCCGACCCCCTCTGGCCTGCCGGCCATCTCCCCCTCAAGGGGGGAGATTAGCTCACTCCGCCACCACCAATTTATCCTGCGTCTTCGTTTCGAAATCGCTGGCGTCGTGGCGCTCGTGCAGTTGCATGGCCGGGTCGCCGAAGGCGCGGTTGACCATGCGGCCGCGTTGCACGGTCGGGCGGGCGTCGATCGCCCTGGCCCAGCGTTGTACGTGCTCGTAGTCCTGCACCGACAGGAACTCGGCGGAATCATTGTACATGCGGCCGAGCGCCAGGCCGCCATACCAGGGCCATACCGCCATGTCGGCGATCGAATAGAAGGCGCCGCCGAGATATTCGGTCTCTGCCAGCCGCCGGTCGAGCACGTCGAGCTGGCGCTTGGTCTCCATGGCGAAGCGGTCGATGGCGTATTCGAACTTTTCCGGCGCATAGGCGTAGAAATGGCCGAAGCCGCCGCCGAGATAGGGCGCCGAACCCATCTGCCAGAACAGCCACGACAAGGTTTCCGCGCGCGCCGGCTGTTCGGTCGGCAGGAACTCGCCGAACTTTTCCGCGAGATAAAGCAGGATCGAACCGGACTCGAAGACGCGGACAGGCGTCTTGCCGCTGCGGTCGAGCAGCGCCGGGATCTTGGAGTTGGGGTTGACCTCGACAAACCCCAAGCCGAACTGGTCGCCATCGTTGATGCGGATCAGCCAGGCGTCGTATTCGGCGCCCTTGTGGCCGAGCGCCAGAAGCTCCTCCAGCATGACAGTCACTTTGACCCCATTCGGCGTCGCCAGCGAATAGAGCTGCAGCGGATGCTTGCCGACCGGCAGCACCTTGTCATGCGTCGGACCGGCAATAGGCCGGTTGATGCTGGCAAACGTGCCGCCATTGGCTTTCTTCCAGCTCCAGACTTTCGGCGGGGTGTATTCGGTCATGCGGGAAATTCCTTGAGTTTGGCGGGGCGAAAACGACTTGCGCGAGGGCGCGAGACTGATGGCGGAAAAGTCGGCGGAACCTAGATACGGGAACACATAGGTGCAATTCAGAAAGGTTCAACTTGTGTTGAACTATTATCGATGTCGGCGCCGCCCCTCATCGCCCTGCCGGGCACTTCTCCCCGTATAGTGACGGGGAGAAGGACGCTGTCGCCTACTGATTTCCCCAATTGCCAGCGTTGCCAAGAGCGCCGATGTTGCGGCCATCTCCCTTCTCCCCGTCGCTATACGGGGAGAAGGTGCCGGCAGGCGGATGAGGAGCAGCGCCAGCCTCTGAAATGATTGCCTTGTTGCCTAAGCCCTTGCGCCCTGTGCAGCGCGGCATACCTATAGAGGATACTGCCCACGCATAATCTGCCAGGATGAAAGCATGCCGATCGGTCCCGTTTCCCCGCTCTTGCGCTCCGTCGTTGGCGTGCGCGCCATGGTTCCCGACGATGCCTTCACGGCCAATGCCCTGGGCACGCGCCGGGAAGGCAGCGGCGTCGTCATCCGCGGCGACGGGCTGGTGCTCACCATCGGCTATCTCATCACCGAGGCCGAGGAGGTCTGGCTGACCGACCAGGACGGCCGCGTCGTGCCGGCGCATGCGCTGGCCTATGACCAGGAGACAGGCTTCGGCCTAGTGCAGGCGCTGGCGCCGCTCGGCCTGCCGGCGGTGGCGCTGGGCGACGCCTCGAAGGCCAAGATCGGCGACCCCGTGGTGTTTGCCGACGGCACCGGCCGCTCGGTCAAGGCACACATCGTCACCAAGCAGGAATTCGCCGGCTATTGGGAATATCTGCTCGACGAGGCGATCTTCATTGCCCCGGCGCATCCGTCCTGGGGCGGCGCGGCGCTCATCGGCCAGGATGGCAGCCTGCTCGGCATCGGTTCGCTGCTTTTGCAGATGAGCCGCAACGGCGAGGTCGCCGACATCAACATGGTCGTGCCGATCAACCTTCTGACCCCGATCCTCGACGATCTCCTGACGCGCGGCCAGGTGGCGAAGCCGCCGCGCCCATGGCTCGGCGCCTTCTCGGCCGAGTCGAACGGTGCGGTCGTGGTGATGAGCGTCGCCGAAGGCGGCCCCGCCGCCAAGGCCGGCCTGCGCCAGGGCGACATCATCTCCGACGTGCGCGATGGCGAGGTCGACGGTCTCGCCGATTTCTACCGCAAGCTATGGCAGAATCCGGCGGGTTCGGAGATTCCTCTCAGGGTCGTGCGTGACGGTCGTGAGACTTGGCTGCGAGTGAAATCCGCCGACCGAAACAGCTTTTTGAAGAAACCGCATCTGCAGTGAAGCCAATCTCCCCCCAAGTGGGGGAGATGCCCGGCAGGGCAGAGGGGGGCGCGAAGGATCGCGACCTCTCGATCTATTTTCTGACAAGAATCGCGGGATAAACGTGGCTGACACTGGCCGGTGCGTTGGCGGGACAGCGGCCCCCTTGCCGGCCATCTCCCCCACGAGGGGGGAGATTGGCTGCCCCCTCAATCCCCGCATACCCTAAAAGGCGTCCCCGTGTCCCACTCCGCGAAGGGCACGACCTGGCCTTCGACAGACACGATACTGTTCACCTTGCTGTCATCATCCTGCGTCTGCATACTTTTGCCCTTGCCGGTCAGCACGTCGTAGTCGCAGCTGCTGTAGACGACAACGGACTGGTATTTGTAATGGTCATAGGCAACGCCGGCGACGACGAAGGCCTCGTTGCGCCAGGCGATGGTCAGCGTCATGTCGGTCCGCTCGCCGGGGCCGATCAGCCCCGGCAGATAGATCTTGATCGAGCCGTTGGGCAGCAAGGTCAACTCCGGTTCGATGCCGGAGCCCTCATAATGCGGCTGGTCGTAGTCGTTCCATTCGCCGTAGACCTGCTCATGCACGACGCCGGCGGGTTTCAGAAAATTGTACTTTTTGTCCCTCAGGAAGAAATGCATGTCCATGGTATCGTCTTCGGGCTCGGTCTCGACGATCATCGCCAGATCGGCGGCGCCGTCCCCATTGAAGTCGCCGGTCAGCGCGGTGATGATCTTCTGGGTTTCGATGGGTTCGGCGAGCGCCGAGGCCGGCAGCAGAAGGATGAGGCCGAGTAACATCGATCGCATGGCATTTCCCCCGAATTGCAGTCTGCCTTGCCCGGCTCGACCAGCCGGGAAACTGCCATGAGCGCCGGCTTGGGCGCAAGCCGGCTCGCAATAGGCTAGGGGGTATCGACGCCGCTGACGGAAACTGGCATCGACAGCCGATACAGCCGGCCCGGCAACAACGAGGTGATGATGGCGCCGTTCAAGGTCGATCCCGACAAGGTTCATGAATTCCCCGATCCCGACAGTTTTTACGCCTGGCTGCGCGAAAATCATGCCGGCGAGAGCGAGGTCTGGATCAAGGTCCACAAGGTCGGCTCGGGCCTCGCCTCGATCACGCCGAAGCAGGCCATCGACGTGGCGCTGTGCTTCGGCTGGATCGACGCCATACGCAAGCCGCTCGACGACAAGAGCTTTCTGCAGCGCTACACGCCGCGCGGCAAGAAGAGCATCTGGAGCAAGATCAACATCGACAATGTCGCCCGCCTGGTCGAGGAGGGCCGCATGACCGAACACGGGCTGAAACAGGTCGAGGCGGCCAAGGCCGACGGCCGCTGGGACCGCGCCTATGCCTCAGGCAAGGACATGAAGATCCCTGACGATCTGCAGGCCGCCATCGACGCCGAGCCGAAGGCGAAGGAGATGCTGGCAAAGCTTTCCGCCCAGAACCGGTTCGCGCTGGCGTTTCGAACGCACAACATGAAGACGGAGGCGGGGCGCAGGAAGAAGATCGAGGCTTTTGTCGAGATGCTGAAGCGCGGCGAGCCGATCTATCCGCAGAAGCGGTGAGGCGACGGCAAGCGGCTGCCATGGCGCGCGCAGCATCCTGGCTTAAGAGTGGAAAACGATGCTGAGAGAGTTGACCGGCGAGCAGCGGCGCCAACTCATAGATACGCAACAGGTCTACGAGGCCTGGCAGCGTGCTGATGACCAGCGCCAAAGGCGCTTTGCAGGCAGCATGCGCTGGGTTGAGCGCAGCGGTGCTGAATACCTGCTGCGGAAGGTCCGGCAGGTCGAGAATTCACTCGGGCCGAAAAGCAGCCAGACGGAGAAGGCGTTCGCTGCGTTTTCCGAGGGCAGGGTGCAGAACAAGGATCTGCTGGCAGGTCTGGCCGATCGCCTGAACGGCCTGGCGAAAGTCAATGTGGCAATGGGGTTGGGCAGGGTACCGGCCATCGCCGCACGGATATTGCGGCGGTGCGCCGAAACAGACCCGCTGGGCAAGCAGTTGCTGGTCGTCGGCACGAATGCGCTGTTCGCTTACGAGGCTCTGGCGGGCGTCCAGATCACCAGCGGTCTCACGGCAACCGGCGACATCGACCTGCTCTTCGATTCCCGACGCCGCATCAGCTTCGTGACCGGCGAGAGGGTAAGCCAGTCCGGCCTGATAGGCGTGTTGCGTAAAGTGGACAGGTCCTTCAAGCCGCTCCAGCCCCGGGCCTTCAGGGCAGCGAACCGTGATGGCTATCTGGTCGACCTGATCCGTCCGCGGGCAAGACATGTCCTCAAGGACAACGCCACTACCTCGATTACACAGCTTGCCGACGACCTCGACAGCGCACCCATGAAGGGGCTGCAATGGCTCATCAACGCCCCGAAGGTGGAGGCTGTGGCGATCGATGAGCGTGGCTATCCCGTAAGCATGCCGACGGTCGACCCTCGAATGTTCGCTCTGCACAAGGCTTGGCTGGCCACGCGGCCTGATCGGTCTGCGGTCAAGGCAATGAGAGATCGTGAACAGGCGGAAGCGGCTGCACGCATTGCCACGGGCTATCTTGCGCTTCCGCTGGACAGCGAGCATCTCAAAGGGCTTCCGGGGGCACTGCTGGACGCTGCGGCCGCAACGCTCTCTCTGCCTGGCCCGAGCGGCTTTTCCGAAGACTCTCCAATTGAGCCCGACTGGTAGCGGCCGCGCTAGCACGCCATGCTACGAAAATAGCATTCTCGCCTCGCGAAATGTGATGCTACGGTTCCCGGCGCACCCAGGGCGGAGGGGTTGCCAAGAGGAGAAGTGGCGGGCGCTGGCCCGGATTTCAGCGAGAACCGGACGGAGTTGTTGAACCATTGCAAGGCCGCCGCGTTTTCCAGCGTCGGCCACAAGGGAGGAACCACCTGTGAAAGCATCCTATCTCGTCTCAGCCGTGCTGCTTGCGGCGACTGCGATGCCGGCGGCGGCCGGCGAAATTTCCGACGGCAAGGTCAAGATCGGCATCCTCAACGACCAGTCGGGCGTCTATGCCGATTTCGGCGGCAAATGGTCGGTCGAGGCCGCCAGGATGGCGGTCGAGGATTTTGGCGGCAAGGTGCAGGGCGCGCCAATCGAGATCGTCAACGCCGATCACCAGAACAAGCCCGACATTGCCTCCAACATTGCGCGCCAGTGGTACGACACCGAGCAGGTCGACGCGATCATGGAACTGACGACATCCTCGGTGGCGCTCGCCGTCCAGGGGTTGTCCAAGGAAAAGAAGAAGATCGACATCGTTACCGGAGCGGCATCGGCCGACCTGACCGGCAAGCAATGCTCGCCCTACGGTTTCCACTGGGCTTACGATACCCACTCGCAGGCGGTCGGCACCGGCGGCGCGCTTGTGCAGCAGGGCGGCGACAGCTGGTATTTCATCACCGTCGACTATGCCTTCGGCTATTCGCTGAAGGAGCAGACCTCAAAGGTTGTTGAGGCAAGCGGCGGCAAAGTGCTGGGCGAGGTGCGTTACCCCTTGGGATCGACGGATTATTCCTCCTTCCTGCTGCAGGCGCAGTCCTCCGGCGCCAAGGTTATCGGCCTTGCCAATGCCGGCCTCGACACCTCCAATACCATCAAGCAGGCGGCCGAGTTCGGCATCGTCGCCGGCGGCCAGCGGCTGGCAGCACTTCTGTTCACGCTTGCCGAGGTGCACGGCCTCGGACTGCAGGCGGCGCAGGGCGTGGTGCTCACCGAAGGGTTTTACTGGGACCGCGACGACAAGAGCCGCGACTTCGCCGGGCGCTTCTTCAAGCGCACCAACCGCATGCCCAACATGATCCAGGCCGGCACCTATTCGGCGGTGCTGCAATATCTCAAGGCCATCGACAAGGCCGGCACCGACGAGACCGAGGCGGTCGCCAAGCAACTCCATGAAATGCCCGTCGACGACATCATCAACGCCAACGGCAAGGTACAGGCCGACGGCTCGATGGTGCACGACATGTATCTCTATCAGGTCAAAAAGCCCGAGGAGTCGAAGAAGGACTGGGACTACTACACCTACCTTGCGACCATTCCGGGCGACAAGGCCTTCATCAAGGCTGAAGACAGCGGCTGCCCGCTCGTCACCAAGTGACGCTGGCGCAAGCCGTGGCCGTCCAGCCGGACGGTGCCGAAATCAAGCCGCGGGTGGTGCTCTCCGCCCGCGGCCTGCGGCGCGATTTTGCCGGTTTCGTCGCCGTCAACAATGTCGACCTCGACGTCCATCACGGCCAGATCCATGCACTGATCGGGCCGAACGGCGCCGGCAAGACGACGATCTTCAACCTCTTGACCAAGTTCCTGCAGCCGAGCAGCGGCAGGATCGAACTGTTGGGCAACGACATCACCCGCACCGCGCCGGCCAGGGTGGCGCGCATGGGTCTCGTCCGCTCGTTCCAGATATCGGCGATCTTTCCGCATCTGAGCGTGCTCGACAATGTCCGCGTCGCCTTGCAGCGGCCGAGCGGGCTCGGCTTCCAGTTCTGGCGCTCGCTGGCCGCGCTTGACCAACTGACTCCACGGGCGCGCGAACTGCTTGCCGTCGTCGGTCTCGACGATGTCGCGCATCGTCCGGCCGGCGATCTCTCCTATGGCCGAAAGCGCGTGCTCGAGATCGCCACCACGCTGGCGCTCGACCCGAAAGTGCTGCTGCTCGACGAGCCGATGGCCGGCATGGGGCACGAGGATGTCGGCGTCATTTCCGGCATCATCCGCTCGCTGGCAACGGACCGCGCCGTGCTGATGGTCGAGCACAATCTCACCGTCGTCGCCGACCTCTGCGACTGGATCACCGTCATGCAGCGCGGCCAGGTGCTCGCCGCCGGCGACTACGCGACGGTGAGCAACGATGAGCGCGTCAGGGTCGCCTACATGGGGACCGAGCAGGGGGACCGAGCATGAGTGAGCCGCTGCTTGCCGTGCGCGATCTCCATGCCTGGTATGGCGAGGGCCATGCGCTGCATGGCGTCAACCTCGACGTTTTTCGCGGTGAGACCGTGACGCTGCTCGGCCGCAACGGCGTCGGCAAGACCACAACGCTGCGCGCCATCATGGGGCTGGTCCGCAAGCGCAGCGGCAGCGTCGCCTTCGATGGCAGCGACCTGATGCGCCTGCCGCTGCATCGTGTTGCCCATCGCGGCATCGGCTTCGTGCCGGAGGAACGCGGCATCTTCGCCACGCTCACCGTCGACGAGAACCTGATCCTGCCGCCGGTGGTGGCCAAGGGCGGCATGAGCGTCGACGAGATCTTCGATCTCTTTCCCAACCTCAAGGAGCGCCGCAACAGCCCCGGCACCAAACTCTCCGGCGGCGAACAGCAGATGCTGGCCATCGCCCGCATCCTGCGGACGGGCGTGCAGATGCTGCTGCTCGACGAGCCGACCGAGGGCCTGGCGCCGGTCATCGTCCAGCGCATCGGCGAACTGCTGGCGACCTTGAAAAAGCGCGGCATGACCATCCTGCTCGTCGAGCAGAATTTCCGCTTCGCCGCCCGCATCGCCGACCGCTTCTATCTGATGGAGCATGGCAAGGTGGTGGAGGGTTTTGCCGTAAGCGAGCTTGCCGCTCACACGCAACAGCTGCACGAGGTGTTGGGGGTATGATGACGACAGCCCACGGCAGTACCCCCACCCCGCTGCTGCGCAGCGACCCTCCCCACAAGGGGGAGGGTGGAGGGCCACCGCCCTACCTCCCCCTTGTAGGGAGGTCGGACCGAAGGTCCGGGTGGGGTACGTGCCGCACAGACGCATCCCGCTTGCAACACCCTCGGTGACGCCATGACCATGATCTTCGGCATCCCCGTCCAGGCCTTGCTCGGCCAGATGCTGGTCGGGCTGATCAACGGCTCCTTCTACGCCATGCTGAGCCTCGGCCTGGCCGTCATCTTCGGCCTGCTGCGGATCATCAATTTCGCCCATGGCGCACTCTATATGCTCGGCGCCTTCATCGGTTACCTGCTGCTCGTCCATCTCGGCATCGGCTACTGGCCGGCGCTGCTCCTGGTTCCGCTCATCGTCGGCGTCTTCGGCATGGCGGTCGAGCGCGTGGCGCTGTCGCGGCTCTACCGCCTGGATCCGCTCTACGGGCTGCTGTTCACCTTCGGACTGGCGCTGGTCATCGAAGGCGTGTTCCGTTTCTACTACGGCGTGTCGGGCAACCCTTATGCCGTTCCGGCGCAGCTTGCCGGCGGCACCAATCTCGGCTTCATGTTCCTGCCCAACTATCGCGGCTGGGTGGTGGTGGCCTCGCTCATTATCTGCATCGGCACCTGGCTCCTGATCGAAAAGACCAGGCTCGGCTCCTATCTGCGCGCCGCGACCGAAAATCCCGAGCTGGTGCAGGCCTTCGGCGTCAACGTGCCGCTGCTGCTGACGCTCACCTATGGGCTCGGCGCGGCGCTCGCCGGCCTTGCCGGTATTCTCGCCGCACCCGTCTATCAGGTCAGCCCGCTGATGGGCTCGGATCTCATCATCGTCGTGTTCGCCGTCGTCGTGGTCGGCGGCATGGGCTCGATCCTCGGCGCCATCGTCACCGGCTACATGCTCGGCCTCGCCGAGGGCCTGACCAAGGTGTTCTATCCCGAGGCGTCGAACCTCGTCGTCTTCGTCATCATGGCGGTCGTGCTGCTCCTGCGCCCCGCCGGCCTGTTCGGAAGGGACGCCTGAGATGAGCGAGGCAGCCCTTCACGACCAGCGCACCGCCGCCTCCGTGCGGCTTGAGCGGGTATTGCTGGCATTGGCCATACTGGCGCTGATAGCCGCGCCCTTCTTCGTCTATCCGATCTTCCTGATGAAGATGCTGTGCTTCGCGCTGTTTGCCTGCGCCTTCAACCTGCTGCTCGGCTACACCGGGCTGCTGTCGTTCGGCCACGCCACCTTCTACGGCGCCGCCGCCTATTTCTGCGCCTACGCCGTCAAGGCATGGGGCTGGCCGCCCGAGGCCGGCATCCTGCTCGGCACCGCCGGCGCGGCCGTGCTCGGCCTGGTCATGGGCTTCCTCGCCATCCGCCGGCAAGGCATCTATTTCTCGATGATCACGCTGGCGTTGGCGCAGATGTTTTATTTCTTCTGCGTCCAGGCGCCGTTCACCGAAGGCGAGGACGGCATACAGGGCGTGCCGCGCGGGCATCTGTTCGGCATCGTCGATCTCAACGTCACGCTCAACATGTATTTCGTCGTGCTTGCCGTCTTCCTCATCGGCGTCTTCGCCGTCTGGCGCATCGTCAACTCGCCCTTCGGCATGATCCTGCGCTCGATCCGCGAGAACGAGAACCGCGCCATCTCGCTGGGCTATTCGGTCGGCCGCTACAAGCTCGCCGCCTTCGTCATGTCGGCAGCCCTTGCCGGGCTTGCCGGCGCCACCAAGGCGATCGTCTTCCAGTTCGCGACGCTGACCGACGTCACCTGGCAGATGTCGGGCGAGGTGATCCTGATGACGCTGCTCGGCGGCATCGGCACCATGGTCGGGCCGGTCGTCGGCGCTGGCCTCGTCGTCGGGCTGGAAAACACGCTCGCCACCTCCGGCTTCCCGGTGACCATCGCCACCGGCCTGATCTTCATGATCTGCGTGCTGGTCTTTCGCCGCGGCATCGTCGGCGAGATTTACGCGCGCTGGCTTTCACCAGGCAATGGCCGCGATCAATAGGTGATGGTCACCACCACCGTGTCGGTGTAGACGCCGGCCGAGGGCGTCGTCTGCGGCGGCACGCGGCCATAGACGGTGAGCGCCTGGGCCGTACCGGTTCCGGTGCCGGCCACCGTGCTTCCCGGCGTTCCGGCGTCACCCCAGGGCTGCGAGCGCGCCAGATCCTTGTAGAGGCCGTAGGTGACCCTCTCGGCGCCCTTCGACATTTTGCGGGTGGTCGGCGTGCCCCCTGTCGTGCCGCCATTGAGCGAAACCGTGTACGCGGTAGACGGGGTGCAGGTGACCGTAACCTGGCCGGCGGCATCGACATTGGCGTCGAGCACCCCCTTGGGGCCGAAATCGATGTTCTGGGTGGCGACCAGGCAGTTTGCCGCGACCGTGGCGTTGATGGTGAAGGTCGGACTGGTGCCCAAGTTGCCCGCGCCGGTGTTGCAGCTGCTGCTCAACAGGGTTGTCCGGGAGCGGAACTCGAGTTGCCCGCCCGAAAATGTCGACAGATAAGTGCCCGGCGGAACGGTCGCCTGGCCGCCGGGAACCCGGCCATAGAGCGTCAGGGTGTCGATTGAGTTGCCGAAGAGATTGGGGCTCAGCAGCAGCGGTGGCGGGCGCGAGGCATAGGCCCAGTTATAGGTGCCCCAGACAACGCTCATTGCGGGGTCCGAATAGAGTTGATAGTTGAGGCTGTTGACGCCGCTCGCCATCTGCCGGGCCGCCGCCGAGGTTGCACCGCCGGTGCCGGCGGCAATATGCGGACAGACCAGGACGGGCAGCAGCAATGGCAAACTGCCGCTGCAAGTCGCGGTGAAGGTGGCTGTCGATGTCGCCGCGGTGCCCGACAGCGTGTCGATGATGCCGAAATTCAAACTGGTGACGGTGTAACTGCAGCTCTGCGCCCGGGCGAGCGACGGGAGCAGCACCAGCAGCAGGGCGATGATTACGGCGCGCAGCATTTTTCCTCCAGCTCTCATTGGCACACCACGTTCCCGATCACCACTTGCCGGCCGCGCGCCGCCTCGAAGGGAAACTCTGCCCGGCATGAACCGCCGTCAGCGCGCTCGACCTGCACTGAATTCTGCTTGCCGAGGCCCTTGATATAGGCCTGCCCGTCATAGCCGACGACGAAGTCTTCGGTGCCGCCATCGACGCGTCCCGACAGTCCGGCTTCGAGCGGCGTTCCGCTCGAGTCGACCAGCGTCACCAGCGCGGCCTGCGCCGCCTCGGACACGCCGAACTTCAGCACGACGCCGTTGCGGTCGGCTGGGACGACGGTCTCCTTGGTAGCCGGGACATCCGCGTCGACTGGTAGATTCTTCGGGTCGATGGAGACCGTGTTCAGCTCATAGGAGTTGAGGCCGGTGACCAGGATGCGGCCTTTGCTGTCGGTCCTGCCTACCGGCCGGTTCTGATGCAAGACCTCGACATCAGGCGTGCCGACATCGACGACGGCAAAGGCATCGTCGATGCGGTTGGTGGCGAACACCCCGCCGCCTGCGACCGCAATGGCGCCGTCCATCTGGCCGGTCACGCGAAAGTCCTTGTCGAATTGCTGGGCGCCGGCCTCAAAACGCGCAAACGACGCGCGGTAGCTCACCGCTGCCGAACGGTTGGGAACCTCGCCTTCGGAGGTGCGCAGCCGCCAGCCGATGCTGCCGTCCTCGGCCCGCTCCGATTTGGCGAGGTCGGCCACGACATTGAGGCCGTCAGGCCCATGCTCGACACCCGTCGACGCCATGACGTCGTCATTGAACGGGATCGAAATCCCCGCAAAGATGCCATAACTGTCGCCGTCGTCGAGATCGGCGAAGGCCGTGGCATAGAGCGTGCTGCGCTTGAAGATCTCCTGACTATAGGAGAGGCCGACGATCTGGCTGGTCTCGCCTTCGGCATCCTTGAGGTGGGTATAGGAGAAGTTGAGGCTGGAGAAGTCGATCGGCATCGGCACGCTGAGCGTCACCTGGTCGACCGCCCGCGGCACGCCGGCGCTGAAACGGGTGAAATCATCGGGATCGAGTATGACCGGCTGTGCCGTCACCGAAGCGATATCTTCAAAGCCGCCGAATGACCGCTGCATGCGGGCGTTGATCGCCCAGCCGTCATAACCGAACTCGGCCCTGGCATCGACCAGCGACCCGGTGCGTCCGTCATGATGGCTGCCGGCGACGGCCAGCGAAGCTGCGCCATATGCCCCGAGCGGGAAGGCAGCACCTATGCCGCCATTGATCAGATCGGCGCCGCCCTCGGCATGGGCTTCCAATGTCAGCCGGTCGGTCACGCCGTAACGCGCGCTGGCGACCCCCATGACGCGGCTGTCATAATCGTCGGAGGAGATGCCGAAATTGCGCCGCGCCATCCCTGCCTCGACGGAAAAGTCGAGCAGTCCCTGGCGCAGCAGCATGCTGGAGGCATAGAACGGCAAGGTGGCCGTGGTCTCGCGGCCCAGGCTGTCGCGCAGCACCACCTGCGCCTGTCCTGCGCCCGTGAACACCGGCAGATTGGTGACCTGGAACGGCCCGGGCTGGATGTCGCCGGAATAGGTGCGCACGTTCTGCGTATAGACCTCCAGCGTCGACGGCACCGCCGCGGTGCCGCCGAAGGAGGGCAGGGGTAGCGTCACCAGGTCCGATCGCAGGTGGAAGTTGCGTTGCGCCTGGATGCCGCCGAGATAGACCGGACGCGTCCACGACAATCCACCGGAGATGAAGTCGCCGGCCCGATAGGTCATCAGCCGGTCGGGGTCGGAATAACTCCATGTCGTGTTGAGCCGCGTGAAGCCGCCCAGCCTGCCGTCGGAATAGCCGGCGATGAAGGATTGGCTGAGCGTTCCATAGGGGCTGAACACGCGCGCATCGAAGCCGCCGGAAACGCCCTGGAACAGCTCGACGTCCTTGTCGAACAATGTGTTGGAGCTGGCAAACAGCGAATAGTTGAGAACCGCGCCCAAGCCCGATTGCGGCGCCGGCCGGTCCTGCAAGCGCAAGCCGAGATCGACCATGCGCGCCTCGCGGCTGTCATTGGCGGCGGTGACGTAGAGGCGCTGCGCCGCTTCGTCGATCTGAAACGACACATCCGCCAGCTGGTCGAGCCTGACCAGGCCGTCGGTGTCTACAGCGCCCTGCGGCGGCTTCAGCCCGAGCTCCTTCAGCTCTAGCGGCGTCGATGCCAGGCCGCCATCCGGCATCTGGGTGAAGCTGCCGATCAGTTTGGTCGAGACGTCGTTGATGAACACCTCTAGATAAAGGCTGCGGCCGGCTTGCTGGCCAGGGTCTTCAGGGTTCGTCACGGCCGGCAATTCTTGCGCGTTCACCGCCGAGAAAGGTGTGAAAATCGCGAGCGCGACGACTAGCGCGATCCTATTTGCCCTTGACGGCAACTTTGGCATCGAAGGGTCCAAGATCGCTCTGTGCCTTCAAAAGCACCGAGCCCGCGGACAGTGATTTGCTGCTGCCGATCGGCCACTGCATGGTCGCGCCGCCCAGGACATAACCGACGAGTCCGTTTCGGCTGCCAAGCTTCTTGCCGTTCTGGGTCAGGGATAGGTTGGACAGGCGGAGGCGACTTTCGCCGGTATTGCTGGCTGTCAGCACAAGACTGCCGCCCTTGCGCGAAACACTCCAGGCGACTGCCGGCGCGGCGGCATCGGCGTCGCGGAAAAACACCGGGACCGAATAGCGAAGCGCGAGCGCGACCGTACCGGCCTTCTTGCGTGAGGGGTCCGGCAGTTCGTCGACGATGACGCGGTAGCTTTCCTCGGCCCGCACCGGCGCCTTCGACACGCGCACGACGCGAACCACGTATTGGGCATTGGGTCCGAGTTTGGTCGATGGTGGGCTGGCGACCACGTCCGTGGTCGGCGTCAGCGTTTCGATGCCGCCGGCCTGGCTCCATGCGAAGACCCGGATCTGCACATTGATCGGCCGCTTGGCGTCATCGTTGCTGAGGTTGAGAACCGCCGAGGCGTCGGGCGAGATCAGCTCGAGACCTGTCGGCGCCACCCTGAGCGAAGCGGCTTGTGAGAGACCGGCGCACAGCAACAGAACAGCCGTGGCTCCGATGCATGAAAGCATGGATCGCATGATCGTCCTCGTGTTGGTATCGATTGTCAGTACGTTATGGTGATCGCAACGGTGTCGGTGTAGAGGCCCGCCGCCGGTGTCGTCTGCGGTGGAACACGCCCGTAGACCGTCAGCGGCTGAATGGCGCCGTTGCCGGTTCCGCCGACCGTGTCGGTGGGGATCGTGGTGCCCCAAAGCTGCGTCCGGGTGCTTTCCCTGTAGATGGTGTAGTCGATCGTCGCCGACGCCGGCCCGGTCATCTTGCGAACAGCAACCGTTGCGCCCGCGCCCGCTCCGGCGCTCAGACCAACATTGTAGGACTTGCCGGTCGTGCATTGCACGTTGATGGTGCTGGTCTGGTCGACATTCGCATCAATGACACCGTGCGAGCCGAAATCGAGATCGCTCGCCGTCTGCACCTTGCATTCGTCGGTAATCGTGATGCGGACATTCATGCTGCCCGTCGCGGTCGCGGCGATCGCGGGCAGGATGGGAAGCAGCGACGCTCCCGCCAGCAGCGCATATTTCAGCAATCTCATGCGTGTTTCCTCCGTCGGGCAGACCGTTCCTCGCAACACAGTCTTGACCCGGATTTCACTCCTACAGCTCCTCCGTTGCATGCTTCGCAAGACATCAACGATACAGTAATGTCAGAAGCGAACTGTGCAATGATTATTACAACTTAGATTCGGATTACGACAGCGAATAACTTCGGTATGTATCGGATAATTTTGGTTAATATTTGGTTAACAGAGATGAAATGGACATTTTTCCGAAGTGAAAGTTCGTCTGTCGAAAATTTATTTTGCTTCTCGTGCCGAAAAGGCGAAAATATCTGGCAAATCATCTTGATTTTGTAGAGTCTCACCTGTCGTCCTTTATTATCGATATTTCGCGGCGTGCACCGGCGCCAAGCAGCCATCGCCATAGCCGCGCCGGTAGCTGTTCGCGCCTGTCCAAGCCTTGCGGCCGTGCTGACAGGGCCGCATCCGCCAAAACCGTGTTCCGCCCGGCCCAAGCATGGCCGTCCCGGCTGAGATAAATCCACCGCCGTCGGATCGCGGCGAAACACATGCGAATCGTTCTTGCCACGCTGGCCCGGATTTCCTTCGGCGGCGCATCGGCCGGACGGGAGATGCGCCTGTTGTCCCTTGGAGCCATGATCCACGGCCGGCAGCCGCGCGGACCGGCTGCCAGACGTCAGAAAAGGAAGAACGATGAAGAAGACCTATGAAAAGCCACAGCTCGAAAAGCGCCAGAAGCTGTCGCGTGTGACCGCTGTCGCCGGCCCGTCAGTGACCAGTGAGAGCTGACGCCGTCGACCGACATCGAACCACCAGCGGACAAGGAGAGCAGTCATGGATCAGCATGCGAACCCGTCACCCGGCTTCAGGCGCAATCCGGGCAAGGTGATCACCGTCGAGCCCTTCAACGGGCGTGTCGTCGTGTTTGCAAACGGCACCATCATCGCTTCCTCGGCAAAAGCCAAAATGGTGACCGAGCCGCCCCATCCCTTCTCCTTCTACATCCCGTTCGAGGACATCGACTTCCGGAAGCTCAGGAAGACGGAGCGGTCGACGCTGTGCCCCTACAAGGGCGACTCCAGCTACTGGAACGTGCTGCCGGCGGGTGAAACCGGCAACGACGCGATGTGGGCCTATGAGCAGCCCTTCGACGAGATGGCCGAGATTCGCGCCCACGGCGCCTTCTATCCCGACCGGGTCACCATCGACGCCACGCCGCGCTGAGCTGAGCGCGTCATGCCTGTCGCCCAAAAGTGCCCAGCGTTTTTGGAGCCGACGACAGGCATGAACAGAGGAATTTTTCAGATCAGCCAAAGCTGTCCTCACCCGGGGGCGCAGCGGTTTTGCGGCAACGGCATGCCGAAACGAAGACAAAAGGTCATGGACGAAAAGCAGAGAGCCATTCTCGACGAAATCCCGCGCCTGCGCCGCTATGCGCGCTCGCTGCTGCGCGACCGCGATTCCGCCGACGATCTCGTCCAGGACTGCCTGGAGCGGGCGCTGCTGCGGCTGGACAACTGGCAGAAGGGAGAGAGCCCGCGAAAATGGCTGTTCACGATCATGCATCATCTGTTCATCGACCAGATGCGCAAGGTGAACCGGCGTGGCGAGGCGTCGATGCTGCCGCTGGAAGCGGGAGAGGCGCAAGCCTCTCCCGCCGACCAACTGGAGAACGTCGCCGCGCGCGAGATCATCGACGCGCTGCAGGCGATCAGCCCGGACCGCCGTGCCGCGCTGACCATGGTCGCCATCGAGGGCTTCTCCTATGCCGAGGCCGCCGAGATGCTCGGCGTGCCGGCCGGCACGCTGATGTCGCGCATTGCGCGCGGCCGTGAGGAACTGCGCGGCCTGCTCGAGGACAATGCGCGCCGCCGCGCGATAAGGATCGTCGAGCCAGGCCCGGCCAGGGCGGTTCCAATCAGGGCGCCAATGGCATGACGAGCCCCAATCGCATGATGACGCCTTACGGCATGGTCCGGCACGATTGCAGGCCTTGTCCGCACTGTGGGCGCGGCGCACCCGGTAACGGTTTCTTCTCTGCTTGCGTGCATAGTGGCGGCGACGGAGTGAGCGAAACCAGGGCATGGCTGAAGAGAAAATACGCAACGGCGAATTCTGGGCGCTTGCGCTCGAACGCGCTCATCTCGGCGTATGGGACTGGGATATTTTGAGCGGCGACTGTTTCTATTCGCCAACCTGGTCGCACATGCTGGGTTATGAGGATGGCGAGCTTGCCAACAGCGACGACCTCTGGCTGAAGCTGACGCATCCCGACGACCGCCAGCGGGCGCTGGCCAGCGGAGAGCGGCACATTTCCGGCCTGACCGCCTCGATCGAGACCGAGCTACGCCTCAAGCACAAGGACGGCCACTGGATCTGGGTGCTGGACCGCGGCGGCATTGTCGAGCGTGACGAGACGGGCAGGCCGGTCAGGCTGATGGGCGTGCAGACCGACATCAGCCGGCAGAAAGAGGCGGAAGCCGAACTGGAGCGGGTCAATGTGCGCTTTCGCCTGGCGCTGGCGGCCAGCGGCACCGGCATCTGGCATCACGATATCGACGCCAACAAGAGCTATTGGGACGCCCGCACCAGGGAGATATTCGGCCTGGTCGCCGACACCGACGAGGTGGCTGCCGACCTTTGGCATTCCTATCTGCACCCCGACGACAAGGATGCCGCAGAGCGCGCCCATCTGGCGCCGCTTTCGACCGACGGCGTCGTCGCCGCGCAATACCGCATCGTCAGGCGCGACGGCGAAATCCGCCATGTCGAATCGCTGGTGCGCTTCATCGCGGCGCCCGAGACGGCGGGCCAGATTCTCGGCACCGTGCGCGACATCACCGAGGACAAGAAGCGCGAGCGGGAACTCGCCTACGCCGCTCACCACGATGCGCTGACGGGCCTCTTGAACCGTGCCGCCTTCGACCGGCTGCTGGCCGTGCACATCGCCACCGAGCGGGCTTTGCCGCTGGCGGTGTTTTACGTCGATCTCGACTACTTCAAGGCGCTCAACGACTTCGCCGGCCACGCCGCCGGCGACCTGGCGCTGAAGGGTGTGGCCGCCGGTATTCTGGGCTGCCTGCCGGCATCGGCGCGTGCCGCGCGCCTCGGTGGCGACGAGTTCGCGCTGCTGGTGCCCAATTGCCAATCGGCCAAGGCCGAGGCGCTGGCCGGCGCCATCCTTGCGGCGGTCCGTGACGCCGACCTCGGACTGCCGGTGACCTCGCGAAAACTCGCGGCCAGCATCGGCATCGCCTTCGTCGAGGACACCACCACCACGGTTGCCGATGCGTTGGCCTGCGCCGACGACGCCTGCTATGCGGCCAAGGCGGCCGGGCGCAATCGCTTCGCGGTGTTTTCGGCCGATGCGGCGTCGGGCTCCGGCGGCCTCAACGCTGCGCGTGTCGCCGCCGACACTGTCGACGCCATGGATGACGGGCGGCTGAAACTGTTCGGCCAGGAGATCCATCTTCTGGGCCAGCCTTGGCAGGAGAGCCGCCATGTCGAGGTGCTGGCGCGGCTTGCCGGGCGCAATGGCAAGCTGATCCCACCCAACGAATTCATTCCGGTCGCCGAGCGCTTCGGCATTGCCTCGCGGCTGGACCGCTGGATCATCAAGACAGCGCTTTCGCAGCATGGCGCGGCGATGCGGTCAGGCGCCATCTTGCTCGGCTTCAACCTGTCGGCGCAGACGCTGAGCGATCCGCTGCTATGGGATTTCGTCGACGCCGTCATCGCCGAGACCGGGGCGCCGCATTCCGGCATCGGTTTCGAGATCACCGAGACCGCGGCCGTCACCAATTTCGACGCCGCCGAGCAGTTCGTGCGCAAGGCGCGCGAGCGGCAATGCCGCGTCAGCCTTGACGATTTCGGCGCCGGCATGAGCTCGTTCGAATATTTGCGGCGCTTTCCGGTCGATCAGATCAAGATCGACGGCTCGTTCATCGAGAATATCGCGGAAAGCCGTTTCGACCGCGAGATCGTCTCGGCCATAGCGGGCATCGCCAAAAGTCTCGGCTGCGCGGTGGTGGCCGAAAAGATCGAGCAGCAGGAAGCGCTCGACATTCTGCGCGGCATGGGCGTGGCCTATGGCCAGGGTTTTCTGCTGCACCGGCCGGAGCCGCTCGAGGCGATCGTCGCGCGGGCCGGCGAACAGTCACCGGCCAGCGGACAGTCGCCGGAAAAGCGCTTCGGCTGACGGCTCTCATCGCCTCGGGCTCTCGCGAATTGTCCGGCTAACCGGCGTCGGCCTTTTCCTGCTTTCGCTGCGCCGCCTCCTTCTTGCGGCGCAACACCTCATCTGTACCGACAAGGTCCTTCGAGCCGCCGGAAATGGCGGTCGAGACGACGGCGGGCGGATCGCTGGCCGGAAAACTGTCTTCGAGGCCTGATTGCAACTGCTCCTCGAGCGTCTGCGGGTTCTCGGAGCGGCCTTCGGCGCGGCGCTCGCCAACGGCTTCGACATCGCTCTTGGTGTCGGGGTGAGCGCGGGCTTCCGATATCGTCGACACCACCAGCTCGATGGCGAACTCTTTCATCGCCTCGGCTTGCGGCCCATCGACATCAGAGTCTTCGATCAGGCGGATGAGCGACTTTTCCAGGGCGCCCAGTTCCTTGACGCCCTGACACCGCGCCAGACGCTTGGTGAGCGAACCGATCAGCGCCGGGGCAAAGGTCGAATAGGCAAGCCTGCGTGTGTCGTCGACCTGCTCGGGATGAAGCTTTTGCAAGGACATAGATGCCTCCAGTCAATCAGCCGTGCAGCTTCTGCCGCTGGCCCCTCCTTAGGAAACAGAGGGGAGGGCAAGAGGTTCCATACAGTCCTCGACAGGGTCGACGAGTTCAACTCCACAGCGACGCCATGGTCAGCGACGCTTCGAATATCTGCTCCCTGTTCTCGTTCAGCATCTTGACGGTGATCCGCCGGTGGTCGCCCTCCGGTATCTCGTCGCGCGCCACATCGTGCAATATGCGCAGCGCTTCGGCTCCCGCACGCTCCCGGCTGGGAAAAAGCTGCCCCTCTTCATCAATCTGGGTCTCGGCGTTGTACAAGTCGAAGTAGAACCGTTCCATGTGTGCAAGGATCCCTGCGTGAGAACGCTAAGGCGCATCGCGGTTGAAGGACGCAGGCGACGCGCTTCAGGTCTGTGTTTTTATGCATGTCGTTGTCTCAAAATCGGGGCCATTTTTGAGCGACATGGATTAAATCCCAACCCGCACCCATGGTTCCATGCGACTGTGTCCTGAGCAGATTTCCTGCCAGGAGCCGTCGCCGTGCCGGCCGATTGCAACCGCACCCGATCTCCGGCGTTTGGCTAGGCCACGAATGTCCACGAAATCTCGAACTGGATCCTCGATGCTAGAACCGCTTTATCTCAACCTTGGCCAGCATGACGCTTTGTCCGAGCAGGAAAAGGGGCTGCTGGCCGCCGCCATGACCATCGAGATGGATTTTGCCACCGGTCAGGACATCGTTTCAGAGGGATCGAGGCCAGGCTACAGCACGCTCATCATCGAGGGTCTGGCGGCGCGCTACAAGGTGCTGGAGGATGGCGGCCGCCAGTTCACCTCGTTGCAGGTGCCAGGCGATTTTGTCGATTTGCACGCCTTCCTGCTCAAGACAATGGACCATGGCATTATAGCTTTGTCGCCATGCCGGGTGATCGCCGCCGACCACAGTCGGCTAAGGACGATCACCGAACAGGCGCCTCATCTCAGCCGCTTGCTTTGGCTGGACACGCTCGTCGATGGCGCCATCCATCGGGAATGGATCGTGGCCATGGGCCGGCGGTCCAAGACTTCGCATCTGGCGCATCTTGTGTGCGAGCTGTTCGTGCGGCTCCAGGTCGTCAAGCAGACCAACGGCATGAGTTTCCGGCTTCCCCTGTCGCAGGCGGAACTGGCCGATGTGCTTGGGCTTTCGGTCGTCCACATGAACCGGGTCATCGGCGCGCTGCGCAAGATCGGTGTGATCGGCTGGGCAAATTACATGGTGACCATTCTGGACTGGCAGCAGCTGGTGGAAATCGCCGAGTTCGACCCGACTTATCTCAGCATGAACCGCGAGCCGAGATAGGCTATCCGGCGTTCGCCATGACATCGCAGGCAATCCGTCAGCCGGTCTTTCAACGATGCCCATCCAGCGACGCCAATTCGTCGAGCATGGCAAGGGCGGCACTTGGCTTGGCCGGCTTCAGCAAGCCCTGTTGGGCGGCGGCATTCTGGAAAGCGGCAAAGGCGATGTCCGGGCGGCAAATGCCGTTCAACGCGTCGTCCACCAGCCTGTCGGCCGCCTTGTAGGCCGCCGTCTGCTTGTTCTTCCATGTTCCGCCTAGCGCCCTCCTGGCGTCGGCGATCGACGACACCGTCATCGCGCTTCCGTCCACGAATCTGATCGTCAGGGGCAGAAAACGGCTCATGCGCTCACCATCCAAACCATTCGCGTCTCGCCCGGATCGATCTCATCACTTGCCTCCTTGAAAACGGGATCGCCATAAACGAGGAAATCACAAACTGGTTGCAGCCCGGCGAGCTACATGTTGCTTGCCGGCCAGATCGGCCGATGCGGACGATAAGGCTGCCGCGGCGCCGGCTTCAACGGGATGTCGGCGAGCGAGTTGCGGATCGGCCTGAACAGTATCGGCGAAGACGCGGCGCGGCGGTGCAATACCGCGGCTGACAATTTGGCAATCAGATTTCGAACGTCCATGGGACACCTCGAGCGCGTTGAGAGTCCCCCCATCGCGATCACCTACCACCTCACCCCCACCATCCGCATTTAACTTTGATATAGGCCGGACGAATACGCGCCGCGCGCAATGTCTGCCGCCGAGATTCTGCCGATCCTCGGCGGCGGCTATTGAGCGGCGTCGCCAGGCTGGCGGTCACGCATCCCAGCAGCGACGTCGCAGACGCTGCTGCAACCGGATGAATTTTCGTGCATTCTTGTGCATGGCCACAATGCTTCGAACCGACACGCCGGCAAAATGCTGCTCCTATTGCGGTTCGCGAGAGCATGACTACGAGGATTGTCCGAAGCGCAAAGCAGAGGCGGAGCGGCAGTGGGAAGGCCAGGCAAAGCCCGGCGCCGAATCCGAGGCGACGGCCGAAGTCTAGCTGGGCTCGAACAGCTCGATCACGTTGCCGGACGGGTCTTCACAAAGAATCTGTCGCCCGCCCGGACCTTCGACGATCTGGTTGCGGAACCGCACGCCGGCCTCGCGCATCTTAGTCACGACTGCCGGCAATTGCTCGACTTCGAGCACGAAGCGGTTCCATCCGCCCGGCTCGGGTGTCCGGCCGTCCGGCATCGGCCTGGCTGCCGACGCCAAGGGACCGGCGAGCCAGAGCGAGAGGTCGCCGCGCGTCAGGATGGCCATCGCCGGACCGAATTGCTGCTTCAGCGCGAAGCCCAGATGGCTCGTATAAAACGCGATGGACAGATCGACATCGCGGACCAGATATCGGACGGACACCATTCGCAGTCTCCCTCACAAACGCCCCTTCCGAGAGATAGCTGGCGGGACAAGTCGGGGCAAGCCCGCGCGCACGCTTCGGGTGTCTATGGTGCGATTGCGTGGTCGGCCTGTCTCTCTCTCACGAAGGCCGTCAGCAGGAGCGCGGCATCATCGCCGGCTACCGGGCCGCGATCGATCCCACCGCCCTCGGTCTCGGCACCATGGCCATGATCCGCCTGCGCACCAGCATGAGCACATTCAGACCTGCCTGAAGAAATTCGCGGCCATGCCGGAAGTGGTTGAGGTGCTGTGGGGTGACCGGTGAGGATTGTTTTCTGGTCAAGGTGGTCGTCCCGTCGCAGCCCGACCTCGAAAGCATCGTCGACGCCATCGGCCGCTACGGCGCGGTGACGACCAATGTGGTGCAGCGCGCCGAGCCGCCGAAGCGGTTGTGGCGGGAGCTGACGGCGAAGCTCTGAGCGGGCGGCAATCAGGCTTGCCCGCAAGCGGCGGCCTTTTCAGAAGTTCTGCTTCGCCGGGAAAGAATTTTGCGGGACGATGTCGGATCGGCGGCGTCGCGCCCGTCCTTGGGATGAAACCCGTTGCAAACCTTTGGAGCACATCATGGAAGCCGTTCAATCGCCGTGGCAGACCGCGGCCATTCTCATCGCCCGCCTGACCCTGGCCGCCATGTTCGCGATGGGAGCAGCGTTCAAGTTCATGGATATGAACATGACCGCCGGCTACATCGCCGCCGCCGGCTTCCCGTTCCCGCTGTTTCTGGCCTGGTGCGCCGCGATCCTCGAAACGCTGCTGGTGATCGCCCTCCTGACCGGAGCATTCTTCACACCGGCCGCCCTGGTCGCCGCCGTCTACGTGGTCTTCCTCGGCTTTGCCTTCCACGGTCCGTCGCACTGGACCGGCAACCAGGCCGAGTTCGGCGCCTTCATGTCCCATTTCCCGTTCGCCGCCGGCCTGCTGTTCGCCGCCGTGCATGGACCGGGCAGCGTGCTGGCCTCGAAGCTCGGCCGAGGGTGAGGCCCCGCGTCGGCAGACCGCCTCACATCTGGTCGTTGTAGGGTTCCTTCATCTGGCCGACCATGCGGGCCAGTTTCGAGAAGGACGGCATGTCCGCCTCCGGCTGGCATTGATTGGCCAGTTCCAGCAGTCGGATCGGAAAGTTGACGGCGTCGCGGTTGGACTCCGACATGCCGTCGGACCGCTCCTCGCCGGTTTCGATGGCCTCGGCCTTGCGCAGCGCAATGTCGATATCCTCCACCGTGAGCAGGCCCTTGCGCACCAGCACCTGATTGATCGAAGCGACGGCCATCAGCAGGCCTTCGAGTTGCAGATTGGCGACGTTCATGGCTGTTGCTCCCATTTGGCTCACGCTCAACGCATGAGCCGCTGTTACGATCCGGACGGGGATGCAAGCGATAGGCGTCGGCCGATGGCCTGCGCTACTCTTCCATCCAGCGGCGGCCATATTCGGCCCACAGCGCCTTGACCTCCCGGCTGCCGAGGCGCGGGGCCGAGCCGTCGCCATAGGCGATCGAAACGCCGCTGATGTCGTAATGGGGATGGGCGTCGATGACGAAGCGGATCGCCTCGCCGAGCGGCCTTCTGCCGATGACCGGATTGGCCTGGCCTTGGCCGACGCTGCGAACGCCCGAAACAGTGGCTGGCGCTTGCCGCATCCTGAACACGGATGCCATGGCTGGTTTGTCCATCCCGCTCTCCCCCGAGTTGGAGTGGAATGATTCCATAAGAGCCAGCTAATGACCAGTCGCTAGACGGCCTGTCGAAGGCTGCGTCTTGTATCCTGCAGCCGGTTGAAGGACTGTTCAGGCCAGCGGATCCGCCGCCGGCGGCCTGGCGGGAAGGCCGAGCCTTGTCCGCTCGCCGTCGGCAAACTCCTCGGCCGCTTCCTGGGCCATGAACAGATGCTGGGTCACCGTGCCATTCTCGGCAACCAGCACCGCCCATTGGCGGCGGTCGACACGTTCCACGCGAACGTCATTGGGCTCTCCGGCCACCACGATCGTCCTCCAGCAGGCGTACGGCACGGAGGGGGCGTGCCTTTACGCCTTGGTCTTGCTCTTGGCCGGCGCCTTGGCGGCCGGGGCCTCGGGTGTCCTGATGCCGAGCCCGAACTCCTTTGCCAGCTCCGAGCGCTTGGCGGCGTAGCTGGGCGCCGTCATCGGATAGTCACCGGGCAGGTCCCATTTGGCGCGATAGGCTTCCGGCGTCATGCCATGGGCGGAGCCGAGATGACGCCGCAGCGACCTGAACTTCTTGCCATCCTCGAGGCAGTAAATGAAATTCGGCGTTACCGAGCGCTTGCGGTTGACCGCGGGCTCAGGCGCAGGTTGCGGCGGAGCAACGGGATTGTCCACGGCCGCGAGCGCTGAATTGACGCTCTCGATCAACGCCGGCAGGCTATCCGGAGGCACTGAATTGTTGCGCACGAATGCCGCGACGATGTCGGCGGTCAGATTTATATTTCGGATTTTGTCCTCAGACATGGCTTCTTTTGCCCCCTTGATGCCAAAGGGCAAATTATCAGACAACATCCGCCGACGGCATGGCACTTTAGAACATATGCATATGACTTGACGCCGGATGTGGTAGCGCTAGCATCGCCGAGTCTCCGATCGATGTCGATGTAGGAATTCTTTCCTGACATATCTTGACCGGTGAGGGCAGCTATGCTATGATTTGTTCATGGTGCTGATTTGCGCCAGCAACCCGCCGCCGAGGCGGGTTTTTGTTTCATGCCGGCTTGGAAACAATAACGGCCAGTGACGCGAGTTTTCCCTCGCTCAGGCTGCTTATGTAGTTTTTTCGCCGCTGCACAAACTCGGCGCCGAGCACGATCTCATTGGCCTGCTGCTGGGCGGGCGAGGGCACGATGCCGGAATTTGCCCGTTTCAACGCCAGCTCGACGTGATCGCCGGTTTCGTCGATGACATCGTCGACCCGGAATCCGGCTGAAGCAAACAGAGCCTTCAGGGTCTCGCCGTCGACAAGATGGCTGGCCGCCGACGACACCGCCCAAGGCAAGGGATAGTAAGGCTCGCCGTCCGCCAGCACCGCCTCGGTCCAGACAAGCCTGGCTTTCGGCTTCAGCACGCGCCACGCTTGCCCGATGACCGCCGCCTTGTCGGCGATATTCATGCCGACATAGAAGCAGATTGCCGCGTCGAATGTGTCGTCTGCAAAAGGCAGCCTTGTCGCATCGGCCTCATAGAAACGCACTTTGTCGCCGAGGCCGCAGAGCTCGGTCAATCGGCGGGATGCCTCGACGAACGCCTGCGTCAGGTCGACGCCGTCGACGCTGCACCCATAGGTCTCGGCAAGGAACCGGGCCGGGCCGCCAATGCCGCTGCCGATGTCCAGAACCCGATCGCCAGCGGAGGGCGCAAGACGCGCGGCATGCTCCTGCGTGGCGATCAGCTCGCGGCCATGAAGCTGATCGAACGGATAGAGTTGTTTGGCTGCGAGGCTGCCGGCCCTGGCGTCCGGCACAGCCGACAGGATGCGCTCGACAATGCCGCCGCTGCCATAGTGACTGGTCACATCGCTCATTGTGCGCTCTCCGACGAGGCCCAGCATCCCATCGAAGCGGCCCTCGCGCAATGCTGGCGGCGGAGGACGAGGCTTTGACCAGAGTAGGAATTATTTCTTATCTGCATTGACGGGTGAGGGCAGCTTTGCTATTATTTACCCATGGTGCTGATTTGCGCCAGCGACCCGCCCACAAGGCGGGTTTTGTTTTCCTGATGCCCACAACGTGCGGATATCGGATGTCGGCGGGACAGCACCCCCTCTGGCCTGCCGGACGTTCGTCGTTCGGAAAGCCAAGCAATTGGCTTTCCGTCCGCTGCGCGGACCACTCCTCAACCCCCACACGGGGGGGAGATCGGACTGCCGCTTTGCTTTCGCCAATCGTCAGCGCTGCATATTGGTCGCGACCCTGGAGCTGCCAATCTCCCCCCTAGAGGCACTGTTGCAAAATTGGGTGGATGTGATTCCCTGTTTTTGAAACGGGGATTTTTGCGATGACGACAAAGCCGAGCGGTCAGTTCAGTTTTGTAGAGGCTCTGCTGCCGCAGGGTCTTGGTCGGAGCGGACGACTGGACCGGCTGTCGTCGCTGGTGAAGTGGTATCGCTTCGAGAAGATCCTGGCACGGCTGCGCTCGCCAACTGGGCCGGGGCGGCCTGCGTACAATTCGCTGGTGATGTTCAAGGCGCTTCTGCTGCAATCCTTGTATGGGCTGTCGGACAACGAACTGGAGGAGGCGCTCGCCGATCGGCTGTCGTTCCGCCGCTTCGTTGGACTGACGCTCGAGGAGACGGTGCCCGACCACACCACGCTCAACCGCTTTCGCAATCTTCTCGTGGAGGCCGGGCTTCTGGAGAAGCTGTTTGGCGAACTGGACCATCAACTGGACAAGGCCGGGCTGATCCTGCGGCGCGGCACGATGCTCGATGCCACGGTGATCGAGACGGCGGCGGCACGGCCGCCCAGTGGGGCCGCGCACGAAGCGGGCGATGCCGGCGATCCCGATGCCGGCTTTACACGCCGGCAGGGCAAGCCTGGCTCCTCCTACGGCTACAAGGCCCATGTCGGCGTCGACCAGGGTTCTGGTCTGATCCGCCGGGTGAGGACGACAGCAGCCAACGTCAACGACACGGTCGAGGCGGATCATCTGATCTGTGGCGACGAAGGCGCGGTGCTGGCGGATGCGGCCTATCACACGAAGGCGCGCGAGCTGTCGCTGAGGCAGCGCGGGATCAAGCCGCGGCTGATGCGGCGGGCCAACAAGCATCATCCGCGCCTGCCGGCGCGCCTGAAGCAGTTCAACCAACTGATCGCCCGGCAACGTTTTGCCGTCGAGACGACCTTCGCCACCTTGAAGAACCGCATGCGACTTTGCGCCATCCGCTATCGCGGTCTGGCCAAGGCGGCAGGACAGGTTCTCATCGCCGCCATGGCCTTCAACATGCGTCGCTGGGTGACGCTGGCGACCTGATCTAGGGTCGCACTGCGCCCGAAATCCGCCGAATACGCCAACTCCTACCCCATCTGGCCACAAACCAGCGCCGGAAACCACCTCGCATTGCCCTTGCCGTCTCTCTCCACGCCCAAAGCCTATAACGCAACGGGCCCCTAGAGGGGGAGATGTCCGGCAGGACAGAGGGGGGAACGCTATCTTCGGTTCATTCTGCCTTATCCGCGAGGCCTCCCTTGTCCAACCGCTATGCCACC
Source organism: Mesorhizobium sp. C277A (assembly GCF_040324395.1). NCBI lineage: Bacteria > Pseudomonadati > Pseudomonadota > Alphaproteobacteria > Hyphomicrobiales > Phyllobacteriaceae > Mesorhizobium > Mesorhizobium sp. C277A. The sequence goes on from NZ_JAMYVW010000002.1 coordinate 1,132,659, forward strand.
ATCATCACCGACGATGACGGCCGCGAGGTCGTCAGCGCCATTGGCGTGTTCGAGGGCACCGCCTCGCAAGCGCGCATCGGCCGCGTCGAGCCGGTCGTGCCGGGCGTGCTGATCGGCATGGTTCGCGGTGGCCCTGTCGATGCAGTCGGCGGCTTCGGTTTTCCGCGCGGCACGCACGACGGCCGGGCGATCGCCCTTGCCAGGGCAACCCTGAAAGCCGCGCCCGCCGGAAAACGCCACGCGCCGGCCGCTGATGCGGCCCGCAAGGCCCCTCCAAAACGGTCAAGGGCAAAATCGGCTCGGCGCAAGTCCGGCAAGATCAAGTCCGGCAAGATCAAGCGGGCAAGGCCGGCAAAGCAGGCGAAGCAGGCAGGGACCGCCGAGCCCGCCGGGATCTCGGATCATGGCTGACCGGACGGCGCCGCGTTCTCGTCCTGGCCGCAAGGCGACTGCCGCCGCTGCCAAGCCGAAGCGGACGAAGAAGACGCTTGGCGATGATTTCCTCGACGCGGTGCGCGCCGATTTCCGCGCCCATGGCGCTGGCGTCATTGCCGCGGTCCGGGCCGACAAGCCCGACCAGTATCTGAAGATCGTGCAATCGGTGCTGCCCAAGGATCTGGCCAAGGATTTGCATGTTTCATCTGACAATCTGGAAGCCCTGAGCGATGACGAGATCCGCCGCCGCATCCGTGGCCTCGAAGCCGTCCTCGGGCCGTTTGGCGACCAGCCTGAAGACGCGCCGCCACTATCTGGCGCTGCTGCAGGAACTGGACCGCAGGCGCAGGACTAACCAGCTTGCCGCCTACCGGCCTTATCCCAGGCAGGCGCAGTTTCACGCCGCCGGCGCGCAGAACCGGGAACGTCTGTTCATGGCCGGCAACCAGCTCGGCAAGACCAGGGCCGGCGGCGCCGAATGGGCCATGCACCTCACCGGCCGCTATCCCGCGTGGTGGCAGGGCAAGACCTTCGACACCGCCGTCAGGCTATGGGCTGCCGGCGTGACCGGCGAGAGCACGCGCGACAACCCGCAGCGCGTGCTGGTCGGCCCGCCGCAGCAGCAGGCGGCATGGGGCACCGGCATGATCCCGGCCAACGCCATTTTGCACACGACCATGGGCCGCGGCGCCCCGGGCGCGCTCGACAGCATCGTGGTGCGCTGGGGCGGCGGCGGCGACGTGCAGGCCGATGAATCGGTGCTGTCGTTCAAGAGCTATGAGAAGGGCCGCGAAAAGTGGCAGGGCGAAACCCTGCACGGCGTCTGGTTCGACGAGGAGCCGCCGCTCGATATCTATTCCGAAGGCCTGACCCGCACCAACGCCACCGGCGGCATCGCCATCGTGACGTTCACGCCGCTGCTGGGCATGAGCGACGTGGTGTTGCGTTTTTTGTCGGGTGAGGTGCGCGCTCTTCCTCCCCTTGTGGGAGAAGGTGGATCGGCGCGATAGCGCCGAGACGGATGAGGGGTGTTCCAGCGGAGTGACGCGTCGGCGTTCCCTGGAACACCCCTCATCCGTCGCCTTCGGCGACACCTTCTCCCACAAGGGGAGAAGGGAAGACCCGCCGCGTTCGGCCCAAAAATATCGTGCGCGAACAAAGCCATATCACGGCATCCCGAATCAATCCGGCAGGCCCCATGACCCGTCACGTCACCTTCATGACCATCGATGACGCCGAACATTATTCGCCGGACGAGCGAGCCGCGATCATCGCCGCCTATCCCGAACATGAGCGCGAAGCGAGGGCCAAGGGCATTCCGGTGCTGGGCTCCGGCCGCATCTTTCCGATTGCCGAGGAGCTGATTGCCTGCGAGCCCTTCCGGCTGCCGCGCTACTGGCCGCGGATCGGCGCCCTCGATTTCGGCTGGGACCATCCGTCGGCCGCGGTCGAGCTGGCCTGGGATACGGAGGCCGATGTCGTCTATATCTCCAAGGCGGCGCGGGCCTCGCAGCAGACGCCGGCCATGCAGGTACTGGCCCTGAAGCCGTGGGGCGAGTGGCTGCCCTGGGCCTGGCCGCGCGACGGCCGCCGCGAGACGCTGGAAGGGGCGGGCACCGCACTTGCCAGACAATATTCCGCGCATGGGCTGAACATGCTGTCGGGCCACGCCCGCTTCGCCGACGGCTCGGTCTCGGTGGAGGCCGGGCTGATGGAGATGCTCGACCGCATGCAGTCCGGCCGCTTCAAGGTGTTCTCGTCGCTGCTGCCCTGGTTCGAGGAATTTCGGCTTTACCATCGCAAGGACGGCAAAGTGGTGAAACTGCGCGACGATTTGATGGCCGCGACGCGCTATCGCAAGCTGACGCTCGCCTATGTCAGCGGCGCCGGCACTTTGCCGACGGCGGCCAACGGCATCTGGCTGATGTTCGACCGGGCCGGCGACAGAGGCGCCGACGGGACGGGAGTAGGAGATTTTTTGGGGCCTGCGTCTTCGGCAACCGACAATATTGTCACTTTCGCGGGCACGACGGGCAAGGTGGGGAAGGATAGTGGGATCGCGGTGTCCAGCCTGGCGCCGAAGGCCAGCCCGACATTTACCGGGACGCCAACGGGGCCGACCGCAGCGCCTGGAACGAATACCACGCAATTGGCTACAACGGGGTTCGTCAAGGCTGGGTTTGATCTGAAACTTGATAGCCGACCCAACCTCGGTGTCGTCGCGCAGACGATCACCGATTGGAACAACGCCCTGGACAACGGCTGGTATATGGCCTCGGCGGCGGCTAATGCGCCAGACGGCGTAAATTGGTTCCTGGGGTTTGTGGAAGCGCACGGAAGCACTGGCTACCGGACGCAGACGGTGCATGATTTCGTCAACGACACTACGGCGGCAGACCAAAAGCTATGGCGGCGCAGGCAGGCTGGCGGTGCCTGGGGAGGATGGATCAAGCTGCAATGGTCGCAGGCCGAACAGGATGCACGCTATGTCCAGTCGTCCACGGCGTTGCTTCAGAAGTTTTATGAAAGCGCGCAGCAGACCATCACGAATGCCGGATCACTGACGCTAGCGCATGGACTCGGCGTCAAGCCAAAAAACTACTTTGCCGTGCTGCAATGCACTACGGCAGATGCCGGGTATTCCATTGGAGACGAAGTACTGGCTAATCCGGGCGGCGGTACAGGCAACAAAGGTCTATCGCTGGTCCCGGACGCCACCAACATCAATGTGCGGTTTTCGTCCACCGCTGTTGATATCACCGCCAAAGGCACCGGCGCAGGCACCACAATTACCAACAGTAGCTGGAGGCTCGTCGTGCGAGCGTGGGCCTAATTATTAGCGGCTTCTCTCCTGGCCTGCAGCAGATCCTGCTGAGCGCAGTATTTCTCGTAGGGCGACCCCGTATACCGGGAAATGATGTCTACATTACCGATACAGGCAAAACAGCCAAAAAGAAGCCGCCTGTCGATAGCAGCCATCCGGCACCGCAACATAGGCGCCAAGAGCGACAAGTGCCACCAGTCCAATTTGCAGGGACTGATACCGGTACAGAAGCCACATCTAAAAAGCCCTTTCCAATTTTGAGGCGACACCATGACAAAATACTCGTTGACGGCAATGGCGCCTATCTCGGCGGCTTTGATGGTGAAGACCTCGAGCTTCCTGAAAATGGCATCGAAGTGCCTGAAGCCCCGGAAGATGCGCGTCAAATATGGGATGGCTAGGCTTGGAGTGCTGCCCCGGCAGTCCGCCACATTGTGCTGAAATCCATAGTGCAAGCCCGCATCATCGGCGGCGGCAAGATGCCGCAGGCCTATGGCATGCTCACCGGCAACCCGATCTATTTCGCCCGCTGGTTCGCTCCGGACGATCCCTCTCTCTACAGCGACGATCCTGATGCTGTGAACTTGGTCCGAGGGCTCGGGCTCGATCCGGCGGTAATCCTCGCCCCTAGCTCACAACCCCAAAAGAGGCACAAAATGAACCGCAACTTCGCGCGGGCGCTTGCGCTCGTCCTCAAATCGGAAGGCGGCTGGTCCGACAATCCGGCCGATCCCGGCGGCGCAACCATGAAGGGCGTGACGCTGGCCAATTTCCGCCGCTACGTGAAGGCGGATGCGACGAAGGACGACCTTCGCCATATCACGGATGCTCAGGTGGCCACGGTCTATCGCCGCTTCTATTGGGATGCCGCTGCGGGCGCCGAGCTTCCCGGCGGTGTCGACTATGCCGTCTTCGACTTCGCCGTGAACAGTGGGCCGGGCAGGGCGGCTAAATATCTGCAGGCGGCAGTTGGCACCGCACAGGACGGCAGGATCGGCCCGGCCACGCTCAAAGCTGTCGGCGCCAGGCCACTGGGCGCAGTCATCGACGATCTTTGCGATGCCCGCCTGGCATTCCTGCGGCGGCTGCCGACCTGGCCGGTTTTCGGCAAGGGTTGGAGCGATCGCATCCGGTCGGTCCGTTCCCAGGCGCTGTTGATGTCGGCACTACAGCCCGCGGCACCTTTGCCGGGCACCCCGCCCCAGCCATCAGCGCTCTCGCCGAAGCCCGGCAGTGCGATGCCGCCGGTGTCTACCGGCGGGCGCGTCAGCCCCGTCGAACGCCTGCCGTTCTGGCGTGCGCTGCTTCAAATCCTGAAATCGATTTTCGCAAGGAGTTCGACATGATCGCCGTCTTCATCCGCATCGGCTTGCGTTACGGCGCCGGTGTTCTGGTCGCGCGTGGCCTGCTCGGCGCCGACGACGCGGCGGCATTTTCTTCCGACCCCGACATTCAAGCTGGTCTGGAGATCGCCGCCGGTCTCGCCATCGCCTGGGTCACCGAGACCTGGCACTGGCTGGCCCGCAAATCCGGCTGGGAGCACTGACATGGAAGGGTTTCAACAACTGCTCATCGCCTATCTCGAAGCCGCGAAACCCTATGCTATCGGCTTTGCCGCCGGGCTTGTCGCCGGGTGGCTGCTGTGAGCGCGCTCCTCGCCGTCCTGCTTGGCAACAAAGCGCTGCTGGGCTTCCTGGCATCGGTCATCGCCGCCCTTTGCTGGGGCGCTCACCAGCGGCTGGCCGGCGCCAGGGCCGAGCGCGGCAAACTGGCGGCCGCTGAGGCCGCGGCGCGCGCGGTCGCTGAGCAGGTGCAGAACGACGTCGGCGCATTGCCGGCGGACGCTGTTCGAAAGGAGCTGAAATCATGGGCAAGGGACTGATGCTTGCGCTGCTTGTGGCGCTTGCCGGGTGCACGACTGCTTCGGGCGGCTTCTGCGCGATTTCAAGCCCGCTGCGCCTGTCGGCCGAAGCCGTCGACGTCCTGTCGGACGCCGAGGCGAGAGCGCTCCTGGCGCACAACCGCAAGGGACAAAAGCTCTGCGGATGGAGGCCTTAGCCGATGCACGACCTCTTCGACATACTCGGCATCAAGGGGCCGGTCGTCGCCGCCGGGCTAGCCGGCGGCGTGCTGCGAGCACTGTCGCGCCATCGCTACAAGCTGCGCGAGATGATTGCCTCGCCGATCTGCGGGGCGCTGGCGGCTGCGTATCTGACGCTGCCTGCCGACGCCTGGTTCAGGGCAACCGGCATGCCTATCCCCGATCCGGCCGACGATACCACGACGCTCGCCGCCGCCTTTTTGATCGGCGTCTCGGCCATGTGGATTTCCGACATCGTCTTCGAGGTCATCGTGCGGCGGTTCGGCTCGGCCGGCAACGAGTGATGCACTTGAGATGCTGGAAGAAGCCAGCGACAATGCCTACCTAAGGAGCAATCCAATGGAGGTATGATATGGCGACGTCCACCGAACGTGCAGTCCTTGCCGGCGGCTGTTTCTGGGGCATGCAGGATTTGATCCGGCGCTATCCCGGCGTGATCTCTACCCGCGTCGGCTATAGCGGTGGCGATGTGCCCAACGCCACGTATCGCAACCACGGCAGCCATGCCGAAGCCATCGAGATCGTTTTCGATCCGGCCAGGATCAGCTTTCGCACATTGCTCGAATCCTTTTTCCAGATCCACGATCCGACCACCAGGAACCGCCAGGGCAACGATGTCGGAATGAGCTATCGCTCGGCGATCTTCTACACCAGCGACGAGCAGAAGCGCGTCGCCGAAGACACCATCGCCGATGTCGATGCCTCTGGACTGTGGCCGGGCAAGGTCGTCACCGAGCTTGCGCCGGTGGGCGATTTCTGGGAGGCGGAGCCAGAGCATCAGGACTATCTCGAGAAATACCCCAACGGCTATACCTGCCACTTTGTCAGGCCGGGCTGGAAGCTTCCGGTCCGCGAAAAGGCTGTTTCGTAACGCAGCCGCTATCGTCTGCTTATCTGGCGGTCGAACTATTCTTCCGCGCGATCGGTATGCCGGCCGCCTTGTTGAAGTGGCCGTGCTCGGGCTGCCCATAGATGAACGCGCCGTGGACGGGTTTGCCGTCGACCTCAGAGCCTGAGAACGCGACGGCCTCGATCTTCTTTGTTCCGGTCAGGCTCTGGTTTCGAAGATAGGCGAAGGTTCGCACCGCTTCTCCGACAATTCGATCGAGAAACGGTTTTGGCCGCCTCCCGGGCCGTCGCACGAGGCTTGGAAGGCGCTCTCGTCCCGAAACAAAATGGTGCTGTGCGCAAAGCGCCGGCATGATCTGATAGATTCGGTTGACCGAGCAGGTCATGAATCCTGGGTGAAAAAGAACGAAGTCGACCTCTCCTCTCAGATGCATGGTCCTGCGCAGCAATCTTTGCGCTGCCGATCTGGAGATGACATAGCCTGCGGCGCCCGCGTGCAGGCCATAAAGTCTGGCAAGCGAAAACCCATCATCGAGAGCGACTTCCTTGCGTCCGACCCTCACTTTGGCAAAATGCGTTTCCAGCTTGATCACATCGGCATCGCGCGGCACCCATCGATCGGAAGCAAGCAGCGAGCCGGCGCCCGCGCCGAAAACGACGTCGTCCTCGAAAACCGCGCCATATTGATCCGCGCCGTTCGCAACGATCTCCCAACACGAGCGGTGGCTCAGGAAACAGCAAACCTCAGCAGCGCTTAGCGGGCTTTTGGCGACAGAGCAGCAATCGGGGCAATCGATGGCGGAGACACGCTCAAATGGTACTCCGATCCGGCCGAACTCGGACGCGACATGCGCCAGCCGATCGCGAGAACGATCAAGATTGATCACCAGACACCTCATCAGCGCCCCCTTGTCCGGTGATCAGTGAATATCACGTTCCCGTGATTGCACAAAATTTGCTTACGTGCGGGGCAGTGGGTAGCGGCGTACGGTGCCGCCGGTTGGTTTTGGAGGTTGGGTGGACATTGACGGCGTCCCCCGCGTGGCGCGAGCCTTTACCGTGCGCGCCTAGACGAGTCGCCCTAGAAGCCGAAGAATTGCCGACCGATCATGTATCCGAGCGCGACGACCACAAGGGGAAACAGGGCGGGCGTCAGCCCACCAAGAGCGGAGGTCTTTGGCTGTTGCCTGGAGATGGTCCTGGGTGCATTGCCGAGATTCTTGGTCATCCGGTATAGTAGCAAGCGCTGATTAACGATTCCGTAACCCGATCGAGGCCGCCGCGGCTTTTTGCGTTTCTGGCGCGACCTTGACAATGCCCAGCCCGTGACGCAACTGGGCCGTCTTTGAGAGCATTGTGAGGCAAGGTCAATGCGGGTGACGCTCGTTTTGAAGGGCGTAATACCCTGCCGAGGTTACGGTGGGATTCAGCGTCAGGTCGAATGGCTGGCCACGGAGATGGTTCGTCTCGGACACGAAGTCGTGGTGATCGCTGGCCCTGGCTCCAGCCACCCGCTCTTCGAAGTCCGGCACGCTTCGACCGATGCCGAATGCCGGGCAGCCATTCCGCGCGACACGCAAATCGTCCACACCCATAGTTGGCCCGTCGAGGTGCCATTTCCAACGCTGAATACGCAGCGCGGCTTTATGCCGGACCAGCCCATGCCAGTTGCGAACTGGAGCTTTATCAGCGCCAATCATGCCCGCCAGCATGGGCGCGAGACATTCGTCTACAATGGCTTTCCGGTGGACGCCTATCGTTTGTCGGCTGCAAAGGGCGACCGCCTGCTATTTCTCGCCGGCATTGCACGATCAAGCAAAGGCCTCAACCGCGCCGTCGATCTCGCCAAAAAATTCGATTTCGGTCTCGATATCGCCGGTGGCTCGCGTTGGAAACTGCTGGGCCGAAGTCAGACCCGCCGCGAAGGGTTGTTTTTCAAGAGCCTTGGCAGGCGATACCGTTTCCACGGAATCGTTGACGGCGAGCCGAAGCTTCGCCTTCTCGGCGAAGCGCGAGCCTTCCTCAACCCCATCGCCTGGGAGGAGCCGTTCGGCAACGCACCGGTCGAAGCCATGTTGTGCGGCACTCCGGTGCTGACGACGACGCGAGGCGCATTGCCCGAGACGGTCGATGCCGACAGCGGGCGCTTCTTTGAGACCGATGAAGAATTTGCGGCCGCTTTCGAGGCCGTCGCCGACCTTACGCCTCAGCAATGCCGCGAATCGGCCGCGACGAGATTTCCCATCCAAAAAGCGGCGCGCGGCTATCTGGATCTCTATGCCCGCATCCTTGACGGCGAAGCGCTTCCTTGACGACCGGCGATCCAATCCTCTTCGTCGGCTTCCCCGCGGTCGGCGACTTCGTCCGTTGCCATTCTGCCATCCAGATCATCGCTGCGCGATTTCCTGATCGCCCCATAGATGTCGTCACCTCGCCTGTCGCAGCGCCGCTGGCGCGCCTGATGCCGCATGTCAGGAAGGGCTGGGCGCTTGCCAAGCGTCATCAGCGCCCCGGTTTTGGCGAGCGCAGCCGCCTGGTTGGCGAGTTGCGCAAGGAAAATTACCGTACGGCCTATCTGATGACCAGCAGCACCAAGGCGGCGCTGATGGCGTTCATGGCCGGAATAGAGGAGCGCATCGGCTATCCGCAGGAGTTGCAATTCGGCCTCCTCAATCGCTTCCCCGCCGGCTGGTTGGCGCATCTATGGGCCTTCGGACCCCGCAAGACGCGGCTCTTCGAGGAGGTCTGCTCGATTGCCTCGCTTGGCGAAAAGCCGGCTGCGGGCGCAGAGTGGCCGGCGCCCCGGCTTGTGGTCGATCCGGCCGAGTTGGACGATTGGCGCCAGCACAAGAAGATCGATGCCGGCCGACCGGCCCTGGCGCTCTATACTGCCGACATTGAGAATTTCCGCTCATGGCCCGTCGAGCGCTTCATTTCGATCGCCAGAGACCATCATGATCGCGGCTGGGCAATCTGGATTGTAGGCGGACCGCGCGAGCACGCCGGTGCCGCAAAAATCCGCGCCGCCATTCCTGAGGCAATCGACTTCACCTCGACCCCGTCGATTGCTGACGCGATGTGCCAGATCGCTGCGTCGACCATGTTCCTCGGGGTTGATGGCGGGATTTCCCACGCCGCCGCTGCCCTGAACGTCCCATGCGCGCTTATCTACGGGCTGAATCGCCCCTATGTGCATGGGCCCGTAAACAACCATGTTCGCTTTATCGAACCACCGCTTTCGACGCCCAGCTGGGTCAAGGACACGCGGGGCATCAGCGAAACTCGGGTGAGGGAGGCTCTGGCTGACATCTCAGCCGGTATCGCCAACTGACCAATGGTCTCGCCGGCCCCAGGCGTCTGGTTAAAAACGCCCCGTGGGGGCAACCGTCGCCGCGTTTCGGTTACCCCATGGCCCTGCGGCTTTCGGGCTCGTGATTGCCGACCCAATGTGCACGGATGCGGTCGCTGGCTTCAAGGTAGGCCATGTCGATGAGATAAGTCAGAAGCTTCTCGCCGTCGGCTTCGGCTTTTTGCCTAAGCTCCCGCAGAATCCCTTGCGCGAACTGCAGGTTCTCCATTTTGCTCGGCTGGTCCATCGGTGCTCCCCCAACGTCTGCGTATGAACTTTGCGCTGGCTATGCTTGCATGAAGATTGCCGTGAAGTGGATATTGCACGTGCGGACCGCGATCCTGCGAAGGCGCTGGCTGCATGAAAGCCGCCCCATCCGGCTTCAAGATTCGCTACACTATGTGACGGAAAGAAAATAAACAAAGCGTTCTTTTGTACAAGACAGGAAGATTCCTTCAGTTCACACCACGAGATACTTGGACAGCATAGTTGACGTAACGATATTGCGTGGCCTTAGGCTCTCGTTTCGAAACAAAACGTAGCATCGTTGCAACCACAAGACGAATTCCAGCTGACCGGGGCCGCTCCGTAGTCAATCGCCGGTTACAAACGGCACCGGGTCTCAGCGCAGGGCTTTGGCCAACCCATCGTTCCACGGCAGCGCAGGCCGGATGATCTACCGCCCGCCTTGGCTTGACGCCAAGGCGGGCTTTTTGCGTTTGGCTTCTACCGGGTGAAATGTTGTCGGACCCGGTCCTGTCGGCATCGGGCGGTTTCGAGAATGAATTTCCTGCCTGCCGGCTTTCTGCGCCGCTCGCGCTAGGCCGACTTGCGTTGCGGCAAGCTAGACGGCGTCTCGACACCGTCAGAAATCGGTTCGGCTGTCCGGTTTGTCGGCTCGTCATCGACCCGGTCGTGCTCGAATTGCCGGGCGGCAGGCAAGGGTTGCAACCAGTGCTCACGGCGATTGACCCAGAGTTCATAGCTGGGCTCCAGCCCTTCGGTGGGCACCTCATCGAGGCTGCCAATCGTCACTTCCACCTCATTCTCACGAACCAAAGGGACCCGGCCGCCGCAGGTGGGACAAAAACTTCTGTCGCCGTAGCTATTGACGATACCCGTCGTTTCGAACGCCTCGAGCGGCCACACTGCAAACGCCGAAAAAGCCGACCCGCTAGCCTTGCGGCAGTCCTTGCAATGGCAAAGGCCAATCCGAAAGGGATCTCCCGTCACCGAAAACTGGATGCCGCCGCACAGGCAGCTGCCGCTCCGCCTTGTATCATTGGGCATGACCGCTCCTCCATCTGGTTGGGCATCACACCGCTACATCTTGCAGCGCCATGCGCACAATCAATTCACGCGCGGCGCAACGGTTCCATGTCGCCTCGCGCAATGCATTGTCTGGACCCGGCAGCGCCATGGCGACGACCGCCGCAAGGCTGCTGGACATGTCAGTTCGGGAAATCGAATACCGGTTCCCGGCACCAATAGACACGGCACTGGCCATCACGTGTCGGAACGGAGGCAGCGACCGGCACCTCCGGCCAGTCGCACTCGTTGCCGTATTGGCGGACATAGCGATCGTAAGTATTCCGGCCGGTCGTCAACACCGCCGAGTGATGGCTCTGGATCAGGCGCTGCGTTTCCTCGCAGGTCATCGAACGCGTGTTGGGTCGGGCGTAGGCCGTGCTTGTCGCGACAAACAACGCCGTTAAGATGATCCCTGCGATTGCTTGTGATGTCATGGCGATCCATATCCTAAAATATTGCCAGGTATTTCAACAGCGAAATAATGCCGATAATGATGACAACGATCTGCGCGATCTGCCTCGTGCGGCCATCGAGCGGCAGACGCTGGACGAGATAGAGCACCAGGATGATCACCAGGAAAGTGATCAGAATGCCGATAAGTACCGATGAAGCCATGTCCCTCACTCCGTCTGGCTACGTCTGAGAAGAGTACGCAGCGGCAAACGCTCTGGCCATAGATTGGTTCCTGTCGATGCGAAGCCGCCGGCGCAACGTAAAGGCTGCGAAACAGCGTTCCGCGGCCTTTGAAGCTGAACGCCGATCAGGGCCTGTTTGCCGCACGGTTGTCGTTTACCGTCGGCGACACCGTTTCCAGGCGACTTGTTGCTGGCGTCAGGCGAGCTAACGGGAGAACCGCCTCGGGTTGACGGGGTTCCGACAAAAACGGCCTGAGTTGCGCTTCGTTGTCGACATTTGCGCGAGCCCTGAGATCCGGCGCCGCCCGGCGGGTGATCGCTTTTTCGCAGGAGAACAATTGCCGTCCCAAGGGGACGACGGGAACCGAAACCTCGCACGTGCATCTCAGCTACCGCGGAACGGGCAAATCGAGCAGGTGGGGAATTTGGGGTAGGGGAATACGTCATCCAAACATGCGGGGATTGGAATCCCTGGAATTTGGGGAACAAGGCGTTGTCTGGACGCTCAAGGCGCCGCTGCGCTCGGTCCAAATCTCTCTCGCGGATTTTTGTCGATTGAAAGAGCGGGTCGCGCCTTAGGACAATCCCAGCAGGGGAGCGGGTTGGCCGCCTGTGGTGTCGGAATTGCCGATGCCAGGCAGTTCGTGCTTATCGTCGGCAAGCGAAGTCAATCTCCCCGCCTCGACGGAGGTCAGTCCGTCCAACTCCATCACCGCGCCGTAGAGTTGGGCCGTCTGCATCACAAGCCGCTCGACGTCTTCAAGGGCGACGTTCTCGTCCAGGTTACGCAATCGTATGTCCTCGGCAACCACCGCAATATTGACCATTCCGCGCGAGCGCAGCGCGCCCAGGACCCGTGAATTGAGATCCTCCCGTAGCCGAGCCGAATATCCGTAGCGCATGGAAACCTTCCTTTCAGGAGCCGGTTGTCCCGTCGTGATCAAGATGCGCTAACGACCTTCAGATGGCAAGAAGAATATAAAATATTCTCAACTAAATCAAATAGTTAGAAGACTACACTGGTTGTGCTATCGGCGTATCTCCCTCATCGTTGGTCTTGTATGTGAGTCACCCATCAGCCTCTCTTGACGCGCTGCACGGGGACCCCTAGCTATACTGCAATTGAGGCACATACTAACTCACCATATTTTTTGGTCTTGACGGTTGGAGGCGCGAATGGCCGACCTGGAACGACCCGAGCGACTGCAGATCATGCTGACAGCCGAGGAATTGGCTGCCTTGGAAAACTGGCGCTTCGAAAAGCGCATGCCAAGCCGGTCCGCGGCAGTGCGGGAACTGCTGCGGCGCGGCCTGGATGCGGATGGATTCCTGACTGCGGGACAAGGAACTAAGTCTCAGGACTTTGGAATTCTGGGCAGCAGTGTGACTGGCGACGGCCAGTCGGGCGAGTAATTCGACGGCGGTTAGCCAACAATCGCTTTTTCTGGAAGTGCCGCTACCAATTTATTGCGGTGGCGGAAACGCAAAGCGGGTCGGCTCTCGGCAGGGTACTGGTCTCAGCAGGGTACTCTTGGCGTATGGTTGCAAAGCCCGCTCCGGTTCGCCGGAGCGGGCTTTTTGCGTTTTCCCAACAGGAAATAGTCGCGATCGCTTCAGACACGCTCAAGGTTCTCTTCGCACTCCATGCACGCGACGCTGTGACCGGGGCAACTGAGCCGGTGTGTTCCTCCGGGGCAGCAATGGCCGTTCGAGCTCGCCCACCGGGCACAGACAAACACCTTGCGGGTTCCGTGGCATTGTGGACATTCCATCGGGCGGGCCAGCAGAGCCTCGTTTTCCGAGACACGGCATTCCCTCTCAAGAACCTGGACCATCTGAAACCCCAAGGCCGAAATATGGCTAAGCTATCCATACCCGGAAAGCCTAAATTAGAATTTAATTACATAAGCCGCGAGCCTCCCGAGGGGGAAGTTTCGCGGATGGCAATCTCAGGCCACCGGCAGTCCGCCGCGCGTGTCTCATTCCCAATTTCGGCCGTCTCAAGATCAAGCTCCGGTTGCTCCCGGCATCGGTCGACCCGCGATTTTGCCCACCGATTTTCGCATTCGGATCGTTATAGGCTTTCGCTTTGCTGGAGCGGCGTTAAAGCTGCCCGGCAAATGCCTGAGCGGGAACAGTCCGTTCCTGCGTCGGTTCGTTTGGACAAGGATGTCTGCCAATGACATTGATGGGCGCAGCGGCACTTTTGATCCTTGTCCTGACTTATGCCGGCGTCGCAATCGGGCGTATTCCAGGCCTCCGTCTCGACCGGGCAGGGATCGCCTTGCTGGGGGGTGCGGCGATGATCGCCATCGGCGCACTCAGTATGGAAGATGCCTATCGCGCCATCAATTTCGACACCATTACGCTGCTGCTCGGGATGATGATCGTGGTGGCGCATCTGAAGGTGTCCGGCGCCTTCCGGGCGCTTGGCGCCTACGCTATCGAGCATGCGCACGCGCCTTTCGTGCTGCTGGTGATGGTGACGCTGTTGACCGGCGTGTTGTCGGCGTTCCTGGTCAACGACGCCATCTGCCTGGTCATGGCGCCGATCGTCGTCCACGTCACCCGTGTTATCAATCGCAATCCCATTCCCTATCTGATCGCCACCGCCACCGCGTCCAACTGCGGCAGCGTCGCTACCATCACCGGCAACCCGCAGAACATGGTCATCGGCGCGCTGTCGGGAATTTCCTACCCAGCCTTTTCGGCCGCCCTGGCGCCGGTTGCCCTCTTCGGCTTCGTCGCGGTCATCGTCATCGTGCGCATCGTCTACCGCGCCGAATTCGCCCGCACCGCCGATCTCAACCCGGAAGTCTATCGCGGCCGCATGCTGCCGGGACAGGTGCTGAAGGCGGTGGTTGTCTGCATCGGCCTGGCCATCGCCTTCTTCGCCGGCGTTCCGGTTGCCAAGGCAGCGCTCATCGGCGGCGCCATCCTGTTGCTCACCCGCGCCATCAAGCCGGCGCGCATCTACCGCGAGATCGACGGTCCGCTGCTGTTCATGTTCGCCGGCCTGTTCATCGTTGTCGCCGGCGCCGAAAAGACGCTGCTGACGCCCGACATCATCGCCTCGGCCAAGAACCTCGGGCTGGACGACGTCTGGCGTCTATCGGGCTTCACCGCGGTGCTCTCCAACATCATGAGCAATGTTCCGGCCGTGCTGGCGCTGCGGCCATTCATACCCGGCCTTGAGAACCCCGGGCGTGCCTGGCTGGTGGTGGCGATGAGCTCGACGCTGGCCGGCAACTTCACCTTGCTTGGCTCGGTCGCCAACCTGATCGTCGCCGAACAGGCGCGGGCGGCCGGCACGCAGCTGTCCTTCTCAGCCTTCTTCAAGGTCGGCCTGCCACTGACGCTGCTGACCCTTGCCGTCGGCACGGCATGGCTGGCGGCTGGATTCTAGAGCAACTCCACGAAAAGTGTGAAGTGGTTCTCCGTCCGGAATTGCGTCAAAGAGATAGCGTGTTTCGCCGTCTCCATTAAACGGTGAACGCTCTAGCGGATAGTCGCCGATCCTGACCTTGCTCGAACCAGCGTTGCAGCGGCATGTCCGGCGGCCTCGACATAGTCGGGGTTGCGGTGGATCAGCATGATCGAGAACGCGCCGTCCATTAAAAGCACGATTTCGCGCGCCAGGGTCTGCGGCTCGTCGACGCCGTGGCCTGTGAGTTCGCCAGCCAGCCAGGTCTCGAAATTCTGCTTATGCCGCGCCCCCGCTTTAACGGCCGGGTGTCCGGGCATGGAAGCGAGTTCGGCTGCCGTGCGCAGAAAGCCGCAGCCTCTCCATTTCGGGTGCTTCGCCACGCGCGCCAGATTGGTGAAAATCGCCTCGACCTTGCGCTCGACATCGCCTTCGGCCGTCTCGAACCAGCCGGCCATCTGCTTGAGGTTCGGCTGGTCGCGACCGTCGAGATAGGCCGCGATCAAATCGTCCTTGCTCTTGAAATGATAGTAGAGCGTGCGCTTGGTCAGCCCGGCTTTTTCCGCCACTGCATCGACGCTGACGCGGCCGATCCCCTCGGCATAGAACAGCTTCGTTGCGGCATCGACAATGCGTTTGCGGGTAGGGGTTGGTGCTTCGCTCATACGCAAGTATACCGACTAGTGAATATACATACAACCGAAAGCCTGATCCTCTCCGTCGACAAACACAGGGAAGGAAAAGACATGACCGAGCTTGTGCTCACCGGGGCCCGCAACGGGATCGCCATCCTCACACTTAATCGGCCGGAGAAGCTCAACGCCTTGAACTATGCGCTGATTGATCGCCTGCTTGCGCTCCTCGATGCCGCCGAGACCGACGATGCCATCCGCGCCGTCATCCTCACTGGAGCAGGAGAGCGCGCCTTCTCCGCCGGCGGCGACATCCATGAATTCTCAGGCAGCGTGGACATCGGCGTCGACGTTGCCCTGCGCGACTTCGTCATGCGCGGACAGCGCCTGACCGCAAGGCTGGAGGCGTTCCGCAAGCCCGTCATCGCCGCCGTCAACGGCATCGCCTTCGGCGGCGGCTGCGAGATCACCGAAGCCGTGCCGCTCGCTATCGCCAGCGACCGCGCCTTGTTCGCCAAGCCTGAGATCAACCTTGCAATGCCGCCTGCTTTCGGCGGCACGCAGCGGCTTCCGAGGCTGGCAGGGCGCAAGCGGGCGCTCGAGCTGCTGTTGACCGGCGATTGGTTCCCGCCGCCGCGCGCCCTCGAACTCGGCCTCGTCAATCAGGTGGTGCCGCATGAGGAGCTGATGCCCGCCGCAATTGATCTCGCCCGGCGCATGACCAGGCATTCTCCTGCAGCAATTGCCTCGATCCTCACAGCAGTGGCGCGCGGCCTGAACCAGAGCATCGCGGATGGCTTGGCTGTCGAGGCCGAGCAGTTCGCCCGCATGGCTCCGACCGCTGATCTGCGCGAAGGGCTGGATGCCTGGATCGCACGCCGCCAGCCGGGCTGTCACGGCTCGTGGACGCACATCACCCGGCCGGATGAAGCCAGGCGAGCCTCAACGCAGCAGGACGGGCTTGCGGACCGGGATCAAGGCGCCGTCACGGCCACATGACCTTTCATGTTGGGGTGGAAGCGGCAGAAATATTCGACCGCTTCCGCCTTCCGCAGGGTCAGGCTCGCTGTTGCCTTCGGCGGGATCATCACTTCCCAGCCACCCTTGACGGTAGCCGTATGTGCGAACACGTCCTTGTTCACCCACTTGATCGTGTCGCCGACCTTCGCGTCGACGGTGGCCGGCGAAAAGACAAGTTTGTTGATGGTGACCTGGATGGTTTCGGCCTGCACGGGTGAGGTCCCGAAGACCAGCGCCAGTGCAATCCACAGCTGCCGTTTCGACATGGCCTGGTCCTTACTTCAGCATACCTGCAACATGCTCGGCGTGCTGTTCATGGCCCTGGAAAATCTTCAGGCCGGTCTCCAGCAGGCTCTTCAACTCGGTATTACTGGCCGATGGGATCAAAAGGGTTTCAAGCGCGCCGTCGACCTGTTTGTGGTAGGCGATCTCGTTGTCGACATAGGCTTTGTCAAAGGCTGCGCCGTCGAGTTTGGCGAGCTTCGCCCGCTCCTCGGCCGCAGCCTTGGTCAGCGCCTGGCTGGTTGCGTTGTCTTCCGGCGTCACCTTCAGCTTCTTTACCAGTTCCAGTGCCTGCGCGTTGACCGCTTCGTGGTCGCGCACCATGTCGTTGGCGAAATCCACGACCTCCTTGGTCTTCGATTTCTTGATCGCCTGCTTGGCGGCTTCCACATCGATGACGCCTGCCGTGTAGGCGATGTGGGCGATCTGCGGGTCCGTCGGCTTGTCGGCGGCTTGTGCGAGCGGGGCAGCGCCAAGCAGCAGCAAGGCAGCGAGGGCGGCGGTGTGTCGGGTAACCATGGCATCTCCTTCGCCCGGACGCGGGATCGCGCCGGGCCGTGTTTTTCAGTTGACGGTCATTGGATGCGCAGCGGCGGCAAACGTTCCCGGGGAAATCGGCCAAATCAGCCGATGATCAGCTCTCCAGGCCGAGCCGCTGCATGACGGCGCTGGTCAGCCTGTCGCAGCGCCGGCCGGCAAACGGGAAGGCGTCGAGCAGCACCGGCCCGATCTGGTCGTCGAGTGCCTTGCGTACCAGGGCGCGGGCGCGGTGTAGCCTTGTCTTGACGGTTTCCGGCCGCACGCCAAGCAGCTCGGCGGTCTCCTCGATACTGAGCCCCTCGATAACCCGCGCCACGAACACCGTCCGATAAACATCGGGTAGGCTGTCGGTCGCCCGTTCCACCAACTCGAGGATCTGCCGCTGCGCCATCGTCCGCTCCGGATCGTCGCTGGGATTGAGGGGGAACTGGATGATTTCGGCTTGCGGGTTTTCCGCCACCGTCCGCCGCCTTTTGCGCAGACGACCGAGCGCCTCGTTGATGACGATGCGCGACAGCCAGGTGGCCAATGAGGACTCCCCGCGAAAGGCATCGAGATGGGCAAAGGCTCTGACATAGGCCTCCTGGACGATGTCCTCGGCTTCGGCATCGTTGCGCACCACCCCGCGAGCGATGCGATAGAGCCGCTGATTATGGGTCTTCATGATGATGCAGAAGGCGTTGCCTTCGCGTGCCAGCGCGCGGCGCACGAGAAGCATCTCGCTTGAAGCAGCCGTGGGCATTGGTAAAGACATAGCAGGCATGGCCAGTTCCTCGATCCAATCCCCGTCCGAAACCTCGATCAAGACATTGGATGACATCGCCGGCAAAAGGTTCCCGGCCATTTTCGCCCGGCTCCGACGGCGCCTAGAAATACTGCTTCCGCCAGCGGCTTGTCAGCAGCCTGCACTCGCGCCGTGGCCGCAAGCAGGTCGGTCTGCGTGATCAGGCCAAGGATGCGGCTGTCCCCGTCCAAGATGATGACTGCATGGGTGCGGCCGTCGGTGAGCACCGGTAGCAGGGCCATGGCGGGCGTACCGGCGGCGGCGGTCGACGCTGTCGAGGTAACGCTTCCGACGGCTTCGTCGGCTCGCGCCAATTCCCTTAATCCAACGGTGCCGACCAGCCTGGCGTCCTTGTCTACAACCGGCAGCGTGCGGATATTGTGGTCGAGCAGCAGATGACGCGCCCGATCGGCGGACGCGTGTTCATCGACCGAAATCACGTCGCACGACATGATGTCCTCGCACAACATGGTTCGGTGTGCGCGCATCGTCGCTTGCAGTTCGACCTGTCGCAGCAGTTGTTCGAGATCGTTGCGGTCGATGTCGAAGGTCTCGTCGAGCGCAGCCAGCGCGGCATCGATGTCCTCGGCCCGGAAGCCGATGCGCTCCTGAGCCGGCGGATCGCTGGTTCCGTGCGTGCTTTTCGGGGCAGGGGCCGGCACATGCGGGTAGCTGCGTCGCGACAGCCTGTGGAAAGCATAGCCGAGCGCGACCAGCATCATGGAGTTCAGCGCCACCGGCACGAACGGAAACAGGAAGCCGGCACCGATCACGGCCGGCCCGCCGAGCACGGCGGTCAGTGCGGCGGCTCCGCCCGGCGGATGCAGGCAGCGCGAGAACGACATGGCGGCGATCGCCATCGCCACGGCAATGCCCGTGGCGAGAACGGGCTGATGGACGAAATGGGCCACGATCACGCCGACCAGCGCCGATATTGTATTGCCGCCGATGATCGACCATGGCTGCGCCAGCGGGCTTGCAGGCACCGCGAACAGCAGCACCGCCGACGCCCCCATCGGCGCCACCAGCAGCGGCACATGCGGGCCATTGCCAAGCACCAGCGCGCCGATCGCGCCGGTCAGCGCAATGCCGATCATCGCCCCGATGCAGGCGATGAGGCGCTCGCGCAGCGTCGCGCCGGCGAGAATGGGGACAAAGAGACGAAAGGCCATGGCAAGCTCAGTCCGGCTGGAATTGTGCGCGCAGCGCCTGCAATGGCGTTGGCCCGACGATTTTGAAAGTCAAACCGATCCGAAAAAGCGCGCGTTGGGGAAATAACATTGCGCTTGGTTGACCGATGAGCGGCTTTGCGAGGTCGATCGCCCTACGAAAGCCGCTCGCCAATCCTTTCAACGGGTTAAGCCGGCTAGCGGAATCAGCTTGGCAAGTTTGCTGGTGTCATGCCGCAGCGGCCGCTTCCAGCCCGCGCAGGATATCGGCCTTGAGGTCCTCGACATCCTCGAGCCCGATCTGCAGCCGGATCAGCGGGCCGTCATAGGGGCCCTTGGCGACGGTACGGTCGCCGAGGAAGACCGGCACGGCAAGGCTCTCATAGCCGCCCCAGGAATAGCCGAGACCGAAGATTTTCAACGCATCGAGGAAGGCATGCTGCTGTCTCTGGCCGCCGCCTTTGAGCACGATGGAAAAGATGCCGCTCGAGCCGGAAAAATCACGCTTCCACACCGCGTGGTCGGGGTGGCTGGGGAGCGCCGGGTGCAGCACGCGGGCCACGCCGGGCTGGCCTTCAAGCCAGACGGCAATGGCAAGCGCGCTCTTTTGATGGTGATCCAGCCGAACGCCCATCGTGCGCAGGCCGCGCAGGACTTGGTAGACGTCGTCGGGGCCGGCGCAGCAGCCCATCGTGTAGAACGTCTCGCAAAGCTGCTTCCAGCAGTTGGCATTGGCAGACACTGTGCCCAGCAGCACATCCGAATGCCCGGCCGGATATTTCGTCGCCGCATGGATCGAGATATCGACGCCGTGGTCGAGCGGACGGAAATAGAGCGGCGTTGCCCAGGTATTGTCCATCATGACGATGGCGCCCGTTTCATGCGCCGCCTTGGCGATCGCCGGAACGTCCTGCACCTCGAAGGTGTTGGAGGCCGGTGATTCCGTAAACACGACTTTGGTGTTCGGCTTGATCAAGCTGGCGATGCCGGCGCCGGCATGCGGATCGTAATACTCGACCTCGACACCCAGCCGCTTCAGCATCGTGTCGGCGAAATTGCGGGTCGGATGGTAGACGGAATCGACAATCAGGATGTGATCGCCTGCCGAGAGAAACGCCAGCAACGGGACGGTCACCGCCGCCAGGCCCGACGGCACGATTATTGTGCCGGCGGAGCCTTCCAGCGCGTCGATCGCATGCGCCAACGCATCGGTGGTCGGCGTGCCGCGTGTGCCATAGGTGTATTTCTGGCTGCGCGCCGCCATCACCGACGCATTGGGATAGAGCACGGTCGAGGCATGCACGATCGGCGGATTGACGAAGCCGAAATAGTCGTGCGGATTGTTGCCCGAATGGGCAAGCCGCGTGTTGATACCCATTTCGTTGCCGTCAGTCGCCATTGCTCTTCGCCTTGTGGTGAAAGCGCTAGCCATAGAGCGGCGGCATTGGCCGTGCAACAGCGGGCGCCCGCCAGGCGGTGCCCTTTGCATAGGCCAATTCCCCCATGAATAGTCTGGAATGCGTGGCGATCCAGAGCCGCGGATTTCATGAGTGGATGTGGATTAGCGTCGACGGACTTTGCCGGTTTTATTTGCGGGGCTTGCTGCTTTCCTGATGCTGTTGTCTGCAATTCAGGCATTTGCGGCAATTGGTTTTCAAAGCTGTCGTGAAACGGTCATTTCCCTTGACCTCACAGAGATAATCGCCTTCGATGCAGTTCGTGAATGGGAGGGGCCGGGCGTCGGTTACGACGCGGGGTTCCGGGAATGAGCCGGATGGGAGCCGGGTTCACGCGGGAAAAGATCAGGATTTGCCTGAGGATCAGGGTTTACCTGAAAACAGAAAAGGGTCTGTGGGTTATGAAACACATTGCAATTGGCATTCTCGGCGCCGCTGCGCTTGGATGGATGGCTTCGGCCGCGTCGGCGAGCACGCTCGACGACGTCAAGGCGAAAGGCTTCATCCAGTGCGGTACCAACACAGGTCTTGCCGGCTTCGCTGCGCCTGACGACAAGGGTGAATGGAAAGGCATCGATGTGGATTTCTGCCGCGCGGTCGCGGCCGCCGTCTTCGGCGACGGCACCAAGGTCAAGTTCACGCCGCTCAGCGCCAAGGAGCGCTTCACCGCACTGCAGTCGGGCGAAGTCGACATCCTGTCGCGCAACACCACCTGGACCATCAATCGCGATACGGCACTTGGCCTGAACTTCGTCGGCGTCACCTATTATGACGGCCAGGGCTTCATGATCAACGCCAAGAAGCTGCCGGGCGTCAATTCGGCGCTGCAGCTTTCGGGTGCGGCAGTCTGCGTGCAGAGCGGCACCACGACCGAGCTCAACCTCGCCGACTACTTCAAGGCGAACAAGATGGAGTACAACCCGGTCGTCTTCGAAAAGCTTGAAGAGGTCAACGCCGCCTACGACGCGGGCCGTTGCGATGTCTACACCACCGACCAGTCGGGTCTCTACGGCATCCGCCTGACGCTCAGCGCGCCGGCAGACCATGTCGTGTTGCCCGAGATCATCTCCAAGGAACCGCTCGGCCCGGCCGTGCGCCAGGGGGACGACCAGTGGTACCACATTGTCAAGTGGACCTATTTCGCGCTGCTGCAGGCAGAGGAACTGGGCATCACCCAGGCCAATGTCGACGAGATGAAGACCTCGGACAACCCGGAGATCAAGCGCGTGCTCGGCCAGGAACCCGAAACCAAGATCGGCACCGATCTCGGCGTTAGCAATGACTGGGTCGTCAACATCGTCAAGGCAGTCGGCAATTACGGTGAGATGTTCGAGCGCAATGTCGGCACCGGCAGCCCGCTGAAGATCGCGCGCGGCATCAATGCGCTGTGGACCAAGGGCGGCCTGCAATACGCGCCACCGATCCGCTGATCGAAATGCGATCCGGAAGGCAGATTGTCTGCCTTCCGGTTTCTCTTTGCAGGGGATGGGCAATGGCGTCGCAGGAAGTCCTACGCGAGGAGCCGAGCCGCGGTTCCTTCATCAACGATCCAAAAGTCCGTGGAGTTGTCTTCCAGGCGGTGGTTGTCGTCTTGCTGGTGGCGAGCGTCTGGTGGATTGTCCACAACGTCATCGACAATCTGCAGCGCCTGCACATTTCTTCCGGGTTCGGCTACCTGAAAAGCCGTGCCGGCTTCGATATCTCAGTCAGCGCCATCCCCTACAACTCGGACGATACCTATGGCAAAGCCATTGTCGTCGGGCTGATCAACACCCTCATCGTCGCCGTTGCCGGCATCATCACCGCAACCATCATCGGCTTCATCGTCGGCATCGGCCGCTTGTCGCACAACTGGCTGATCCGCAAGATCTGCACGGTCTATGTCGAGATTTTCCGCAACATCCCGCCGCTGCTGGTGATCTTCTTCTGGTATTCGGGCGTGCTGGCGGTCTTGCCCGTGGTGCGTGAAAGCATCAACCTGCCATTCGGCTCGTTTCTCAACCAGCGCGGCTTCTATCTTCCTCGTGCAATCTGGGGTGATGGCTCCTGGCTGATCTTTGTCGCCTTGCTTGTCGGCATCGCCATGGCATGGTTCGTCGCCCGCACGGCGCGCCAGCGGCAGATGGCGACCGGTCAGCAGTTTCCCGTATTCTGGACGTCCCTGGCGCTGATCGTCGGCCTGCCGATTCTGGCCTATGCGCTGAGCGGCTTTCCCCTGACCTTCGATTTTCCGAAGCAATCGACCTTCAACCTGGCCGGCGGTTTCCACATCGGGCCGGAATTCCTGTCGCTCTATCTGGCGCTGTCCTGCTACACAGCCTCCTTCATCGCCGAGATCGTGCGTGCCGGCATTCTCGGCGTCTCGAAGGGCCAGTCGGAAGCGGCTGGCGCTCTGGGGCTGCGGCCGGGATCGATCCTGCGGCTAGTCGTCGTGCCGCAAGCCATGCGCATCGTCATCCCGCCGCTGACCAGCCAGTATTTGAACCTGACCAAGAACTCGTCGCTGGCCATCGCTATTGCTTACCCGGACCTGACGGCGACCGCCGGCACAGTGCTCAACCAGACGGGGCAGGCGGTCGAAAACGTGCTGATCATGATGGTCGTCTATCTCGTCATCAGCCTGGTGACGTCGGCGGTCATGAATGTGGTCAACGCCAGGATGGCGCTGGTGGAGAGGTAAGGCCATGCAGGAACATGATACCGCTTGGGTGCGGACCGAAATGGCACTGGCGCAACAGGCGCCGGCCGGCGTGCGGGGGCCTATCGCCTGGGTCCGCAAGAACCTGATCGGTTCGGTGGGCGACACCATCCTGACCGTACTGGGCATCGCACTGGTGGTGATGATCCTGCCGCCAATCATCAACTGGGCCTTCATCAGCGCCCAGTGGGTAGGGTCCGATCGCTCGGTATGCGCCACGGCGGCGCAAGGCGGGGTTCAGCCGGATGGCTGGTCCGGCGCTTGCTGGGCGTTCGTCAACGCCAAGTTCGGCCAATTCATGCTCGGCCGCTATCCTATTGAGGAGCGCTGGCGGCCGATCCTGGTCGCCATACTGTTCGTGGCGCTGCTGGTGCCGCTGCTGATCCCGCGCGTGCCGCGCAAGGGGCTGAACGCGATCCTGCTTTTCCTGGTGCTGCCGATCGTCGCTTTCGTGCTGCTGGTCGGCGGCATGTTCGGCCTGCCGCATGTCGAGACGCAGCTATGGGGCGGCCTGCTGGTGACGCTCAGCCTGGCCTTTGTCGGCATTGCAGTGTCGCTGCCGTTCGGCATCGTGCTGGCGCTTGGTCGGCGCTCGAAGATGCCGATAGTCAAGATGCTGTGCGTCATCTTCATCGAATTCGTTCGCGGCATCCCGCTGATCACCGTTCTGTTCTTTGCCAGCGTCATGCTGCCGCTGTTCCTGCCCCCCGGCGTTTCCTTCGACAAGTTCCTCAGGGCGCTGATCGGCTTCTCGTTGTTTGCCGCCGCCTACATGGCGGAGGTGGTGCGCGGCGGTCTGCAGGCGATCCCCAAGGGCCAGTATGAGGGGGCGGATTCGCTTGGTCTCGGTTACTGGCAGAAGATGAACCTGATCGTGCTGCCGCAAGCGCTGAAGCTGGTCATACCCGGCATCGTCAACACCTTCATCGGCATGTTGAAAGACACAAGCCTGGTTATCATCATCTCGATGTTCGACCTGCTCGGTGTCGTCAAGCAGAACTTCTCCGATCCCAACTGGGCGACGCCGCAGACCACCAAGTCCGGCCTGATTTTCGCTGCCTTCGTCTTCTGGCTGTTCTGCTTCGGCATGTCGCGCTATTCGATGTATACGGAACGCCGGCTCGACACCGGCCACAAACGTTAAAAACAAAAAAGGGGAACCTGCCATGGTCATAGAAAACGCCGTCAGCGCCGAAGAGATCAAGGTCGATGCCAAGAAGATGCACATCTCGACCACCGATGTCGCAATCGACATCATCGGCATGCACAAATGGTATGGCGAGTTCCATGTGCTGAAGGACATCAACCTCAAGGTGATGCGCGGCGAGCGCATCGTCATCTGCGGTCCTTCGGGCTCGGGCAAGTCGACCATGATCCGCTGCATCAACCGGCTGGAAGAGCACCAGAAGGGCAAGATCATCGTCGACGGCAAGGAACTCACCAACGATCTCAAGAAGATCGACGAGGTGCGCCGCGAGGTCGGCATGGTGTTCCAGCACTTCAACCTGTTCCCGCATCTGACCATCCTGGAGAACTGCACGCTGGCGCCGATCTGGGTGCGCAAGACGCCGAAGAAGCAGGCCGAGGAAATCGCCATGCACTTCCTCAAGCGCGTCAAGATCCCCGAACAGGCCAACAAATATCCGGGCCAGCTGTCGGGCGGCCAGCAGCAGCGCGTAGCGATCGCGCGTTCGCTGTGCATGAACCCGCGCATCATGCTGTTCGATGAGCCGACCTCGGCGCTCGATCCCGAAATGATCAAGGAAGTGCTGGAGACGATGGTGGGCCTGGCCGAGGAAGGCATGACCATGCTGTGCGTCACTCACGAAATGGGCTTTGCCCGCAAGGTCGCCAACCGGGTGATCTTCATGGATCAGGGCCAGATCGTCGAACAGAACACGCCGGCCGAGTTCTTCGACCATCCGCGCCACGAGCGCACGAAGCTGTTTCTGTCGCAGATCCTGCACTGAGCATTTTCATGCGAACCAAAAGAGCCCGGCCGTAATGCGGCCGGGCTCTTTTGCTATCTGGGGTCGGGGTTGATCTTCTCCATTGAAACACAAAGCCGCCGCCGCATGAGAAAAGCCCTGCATTTCGTGGCCATGCTGATTATCGTGGTCGCGCTCGCTGCCACGCTCGGCACGCTGGTGCCGCGTCCGCTGTGGCCGGCGTCAGCGGCGGGTGAGGGCACGCGCCATATTCTGGTGCTGGAGAATCCGATCCACACCGACATCGCCATTCCCGTCGATGACGAGGTGCGCCGGCGCTTCCATTTCCTGGTCGCTGCCGGCATCCCTGTCGACGCCCCGGAAGTGCGCTACATCGTCTTTGGCTGGGGCGGCCGGGCCTTCTATCTGGAGACGCCGAGCTGGTCGCAGCTGAAGACAGTGCCCGTCCTCAAGGCGCTGACACTGGACGCCTCGGTCATGCATGTCGATATCGCCGGGGCCATCGCCGAGCCGCACCCTGCTGTCACCGGTTTCGACATCGATGAGGAACGTTTTGCAGCGCTGCTCAACTATATCGACGCGAGTTTCCAGCAAGGGCCGCATGGTCCGGTCGTCATCGAGAACGCCGCCCATTCCAGCTTCGACCGCTTCTTCGAGGCGAACGGCCATTTCAACGCGCTTGTCGGCTGCAACACCTGGACAGCCGCCGGGCTGCGCACCGCCGGCCTGCGCACCGGCTGGTGGAACCCGCTGCCGGCCTCGCTGGGCTTGTCGATGCGGTTTTATAACTAGCAGTCCTTCATCGCACCGCGACAGTGTTGGATCTTTTGAAGTCAGCGGGACAGCACTCCCCTCTGGCCTGCCGGCCATCTCCCCCGCAAGAGGGAGATCAGCCGTTTTGCCCGCGCTCCTGCTGCAACGCCGGCGATTTTGGCGAAGGCGACGGCGACATCCAATCTCCCCCCTTGCGTGGGAGATGTCCGGCAGGACAGAGGGGAGTGGGAAGGATCGCTACGTCGACGATCTAGACTGCCGAGTGTCCGCTCGCCATCCATAGAGCCAGTCGAGGTCGGCGGCGAGCTTGTCGGGCGAGCGCATGGCCAGGAACAGATTGCGGGCGATCGCCACCGGGCCGGCAGCATGCCAGGCGAGGCGGTTTACGGCCCCACGACGCGCGGCCTTGGCGACACGCGGCCGCCGAAGATTTTCCCAGATTCGAAAACTTCTGGGCAGATCGCCAGGGAAATCGGCGATAGCGTCGGCAAGCGTGATGGCATCTTCGATCGCCATCGCGGCACCTTGCGCCGCAAACGGCGTCATCGCGTGCGCGGCGTCGCCGATCAGCGCGATGCCCTGCGGGCTCGTCCACCGCTGTTGTTCGACGGTGTGGATCGGAAAGGCCGTCCATGGGCCGGCCAGTGCCACAAGCTTCGTCAGGCCCGGCGCGGTGCCGCGCAGGGCAGCCGTGAGGATCGCGGGATCGGCATGGCCCGACCAACCTTCGGCCATGCGCTCACCCTTGGTGAAGGCGGCGAGATTGAAGGCCCGGCCTTTGCTGACGGGATAGGCGACCATGTGGAAGCCTGGATGCAGGAACGTGGTGACGCAGTCGGCGGCGCCGATCGCGGCAAAGGCCTCTCCGGCCGCACCGTCGCCTGCGATTGTAGCCCGCCAGGCGAGTTCGCCCGAAAAACGGCTTTTGACGAAGTCCTCGCCTGCGAGTTGCGCCCGGACCGCCGACCAGACGCCATCGGCGCCGATCAGGAGTTTGGCGCCTGCCTCGATCTCGCGGCCGTCCACTTCGGCGGTCACGGCGACATATTGCGCGTCTTTGACGATGCCGGTCACGCGGGCGCCGGTGATGAGCTCAATCTCCGGCCGTTCAGCCATTTGCGCCAACAGCGCTGCCTGCAGATCTGCGCGGTGAGCAACGAGATAAGGCGACTGCCAGCGCGCTTCGGCGGCGTGCCCGAGCGGTACCCGCGCCAGTTCGCGCAGCGTCCCGGCGTCCTTGAGCACGACCGCTTCCGGCCGCAACGCTGCCGGCAACAGCCGGTCGAGCACGCCGAGTTGTCGAAGAATGCGTGTTGCGTTGGGCGAAAGCTGGATGCCGGCGCCAGCCGCTTCTAGGTGCTGTGCCTGTTCGATAAGCTTTACCGGATAACCCCCTCCGGCGAAGGCAAGGGCGGCGGTCAGCCCGGCGATGCCGGCCCCGGCGATTATGACCTGCCGGGACCTTATGTCTTCCATCGGGCTTGTCGCGGAAGGATCAGGCGGCCTGGTCGATATAAAGGCAACCAGCCGGCAGCGTTTCCGTCGCCCTCAGCTTCGCCGAATAGCGGTAGAGCGTCGAGCAATACGGGCAGACCTTTTCATTGTCGTCGCCCATGTCGAGGAACACATGTGGGTGGTCGAAGGGCGGGTTGGCGCCGGTGCACATGAATTCCTTGACGCCGATGTCGATTGCCGGATGGCCCGCATCGTTCTGGAAATGGGGAATGGAACCGCCTGCCATCGTCGTCTCCTTGATCTCGTCGAAAAGCATCTGGAACATAACAGGCCTGTTTGCAAGATCGATGAAATGAAACTGTCGCAAAAGCCTGTCAGAGGATACGGTGAGCCGGTTAAGTGCACGTCCCTGAAATCGGAATGGTTTTCGCCGAAGGGCCATGCGTCACAAAAGCGTGTTAGAGGCATGGCACGTCCAGCGGCGCTCCAAGGGACGGTTGGCGGGGAAGAGCAGGAACCATGAACGAACTGAAGCCGGTGCAGAGCGAATTCATCAATGTCGAA
The DNA here is from genome assembly GCF_040324395.1 of Mesorhizobium sp. C277A. Classification (NCBI taxonomy): domain Bacteria; kingdom Pseudomonadati; phylum Pseudomonadota; class Alphaproteobacteria; order Hyphomicrobiales; family Phyllobacteriaceae; genus Mesorhizobium; species Mesorhizobium sp. C277A. The sequence continues at coordinate 1,160,911 of NZ_JAMYVW010000002.1, forward strand.
GTGGCGAGCCCCGAGGGCGGCAACCCCGATCGGTTCGTCAACCGTGAGTTCTCCTGGCTGCAGTTCAACCGGCGTGTGCTCGAGGAATCACAGAACGAGCACCATCCGCTGCTCGAACGCGTCCGTTTCCTGTCGATTTCGGCCGCCAATCTCGATGAATTCTTCATGGTCCGCGTCGCCGGCCTTGCGGGCCAGGTGCGCGAAGGCATAGCGCTCAAGAGCCCCGACGGCCGCACGCCGGAGCAGCAGCTGGAACAATTGCTGCGCGAGGTCGAGCGGCTGCAGGAGGACCAGCAGAACAGCCTTTCAGCGCTGATGCTGCTGCTCAACAAGGAAGGCATAGAGAGCATCACCCGCGATGCACTAACCAAGGATGAGAAAGTCTGGCTGGAAGACCATTTCCAGGACCAGGTCTTCCCGGTCCTGACTCCACTGTCGATCGACCCGGCGCATCCGTTTCCGTTCATTCCCAATCTCGGCTTCTCGATGGCGCTGCAATTGCGCCATCGCAAGAATGGCGAGGAGATGAGCGCGCTTCTACGCCTGCCGGTGGCGCTGAAGCGCTTCATCCGTCTGCCCGACCGCAAGCAGCACGTTCGCTTCATTCCGTTGGAGGAGGCTGTCGGCCTCTATATCGGCAAGCTGTTCCCCGGCTATGAGGTCAAGGGTTCCGGCACCTTCCGCATCATCCGGGACAGCGATATCGAGGTCGAGGAAGAGTCGGAAGATCTCGTGCGCCTGTTCGAGACGGCGCTGAAGCGGCGCCGCCGCGGTTCGGTCATCCGCATCGAATTCGACAAGTCGATGCCCGGCGAATTGCGCGAGTTCGTCGCCGGCGAGCTTGGCGTCTCTTCGAGCCGCATCAGCGTTCTGACCGGCCCGCTGGCGCTCAGCCAGATTTCCGAGATCGTCGCCGTGCCACGCGACGACCTGAAGTTCACCCCCTACAATCCACGCTTTCCCGAGCGCATCCGCGAGCATGGCGGCGACTGTTTCGCGGCCATCCGCGAGAAGGACATCGTCGTCCACCACCCCTATGAATCCTTCGACGTGGTGGTCCAATTCCTGCGCCAGGCGATGGCCGACCCCGAGGTGGTGGCGATCAAGCAGACGCTCTACCGCACCTCCAACGACAGCCCGATCGTGCGCGCCTTGGTCGACGCGGCCGAGGCCGGCAAGTCGGTAACCGCCCTGGTCGAGCTCAAGGCGCGCTTCGACGAGGAAGCCAACATTCGCTGGGCGCGCGACCTCGAACGCGCCGGCGTTCAGGTCGTGTTCGGCTTCCTCGAACTCAAAACCCATGCGAAAATGTCGCTGGTAGTGCGGCGCGAGGACGGCAAGCTGCGCAACTATGTGCATCTCGGCACCGGCAACTACCATCCGGTGACCGCGCGCATCTACACCGACCTGTCCTTCTTCACCACCGATCCGACGATCGCGCACGATGTCGCCCAGCTGTTCAACTTCATCACCGGCTATGCCGAGCCGACCGATGAGATGCGGATCGCCATCTCGCCGTTTACGCTGCGCAGCCGTATCCTCAAGCACATTGCCGACGAGGTCGCCTACGCGCAGGCTGGCCGTCCGGCGCGCATCTGGATGAAGATGAACGCGCTCGTCGATCCCAACATCATCGACGCGCTCTATGACGCCAGCCGTGCCGGCGTCGAGATCGATCTCGTCGTGCGCGGCATCTGCTGCCTGCGGCCGCAGGTGCCCGGCCTGTCGGAAAACATCAGGGTCAAGTCGATCGTCGGCCGCTTCCTCGAACACAGCCGCATCTACTGCTTCGGCAACGGCCATGGCCTGCCGTCGGACGAGGCGATCGTCTACATCGCCTCGGCCGACTTGATGCCACGTAATCTCGACCGCCGCGTCGAGACCATGGTGCCGATCACCAATCCAACGGTGCATGAACAGATCCTTGGCCAGATCATGCTGGGCAACATCATGGACAACCAGCAAAGTTTCGACGTATTGGCTGACGGAACCTCCCGGCGCGTCGTGCTGGAGGAGGGTGAGGAACCGTTCAACGCGCAGGAATATTTCATGACCAATCCGAGCCTGTCGGGACGGGGTGACGCGCTGAAGTCGCATGCGCCCAAGCGCATCGCGCAGTTCAAGCGTCGCAAGAAGAACACCGGCTGATGATTTCAACGTCCCAAGGCCGGCTGCAGGATCGCCGGCCGCTGTCCATCATCGACATCGGCTCGAACTCGATCCGCCTTGTCGTCTATGAAGGGCTGGCGCGCTCGCCGACCTTGCTGTTTAACGAAAAGATGCTGGCCGGTCTCGGCCGCGGCATCGTTTCGACCGGCAAGCTCGATCCCGAGGCGGTGACGCGCTCGATGGAGGAGTTCCGCCGTTTCCGCGCGCTCTCCGACCAGGCGGGTGCGGAGCACATGTTTGTGCTGGCAACGGCCGCGGCCCGCGAAGCGATCAACGGCCCCGATTTCATCCACCGGGCCCAGGATGTGCTCAAGACCGAGATCCGCGTGCTCACTGGCCGGCAGGAGGCGCATTATTCGGCGCTTGGCGTCATTTCGGGCTTCCACCCCGCCAATGGCATTGCCGGCGATCTTGGCGGCGGCAGCCTGGAGCTTATCGACATCAATGGCGAGGCGATCGGCGACGGCATCACGCTGCCGCTGGGTGGCCTGCGGCTGCAGGACATGGCCAGGAATTCGCTCGCCCAGGCGGCAAAGATCACCCGCGACGAACTGGCGCGCGCCAAATTGTTGAAGGGCGGGCCGGGACGGCCCTTTTACGCCGTTGGCGGCACCTGGCGAAACCTTGCCCGGCTGCACATGGAAATGACCAACTACCCGCTTGGCGTCATGCACCACTATGAGATCGGTGTCGAAAGCGCCGCCAATTTCCTGAAGCAGGTGGCGAAAGGCGAGATCGAGAAGGTCAAGGGCATCGAAGGTGTGTCGAAGAACCGCCGTTCGCTGCTGCCCTATGGCGCGGTCGTGCTGCAGGAGATCATGGCGGCGATGCAGCCGTCGAAGATCATCGTCTCGGCATTGGGCGTGCGCGAAGGGTTTCTCTATTCGCTGCTCGACCCTGCCGAGCAGAAGGCCGATCCGCTGGTCTCCGCTTCGGAGGAACTGGCGCGGCTGCGGTCGCGCTCGGTCACCCATGCGCATGAGCTTGTCGAATGGACGGACAAGACCTTTGCCGCCTTCGGCATCGACGAGACGGAGGATGAGGCGCGCTATCGCCACGCTGCCTGTCTGCTGGCCGATATAGGCTGGCGCGCACACCCGGAATATCGCGGCAAGCAGTCGCTCAACATCATTGCCCACGCCTCCTTCATTGGCGTCGATCACCCCGGCCGTGCCTTCCTGGCGCTGGTCGGCCTGTTCCGCCACGAAGGCGTGTTCAACGATGCGGCGCCGGAAATCCGCGGCCTGGCGACGCCGCGCTATCTCGAGCGCGCCCGCATCCTGGCGGCGGTGCTGCGCGTCGTCTATCTGCTGACGGCGGCCATGCCCGGCGTCATGCCGCGGCTGAAATGGGAAAACCGCGGCAATGGCACGTTGGCGCTGGTGCTGCCGGCCTCACTTTCCGATCTTTACGGCGAACGCCCGGCCGGACGGCTGGCGCAACTGGCGCGGATCACCAACCGCCGGCTGGTGCTGGCGGTCGAGGGTGGGCAGAGCGTGTCGGTGAAGTAGGCGCGGCCTGACAGCAAAACCATGTCGTCGTCGGCCTCGCGTTCGAGCACCGGCTTCCTCAATCCGTCGCTGCTTCGCAGCGCCACCTCCCCCTCCGGAGGGAAAGGGAAGGGAGCCTCGTTGGAAAGCGTTGGCGGCAATAGGCTCGCGCCCTTCCTCTACCCCGTCGATCGGGGGAGAGGTGGCTCGACGAAGCCGAGACGGAGTGGGGGTCGACCTGGCACGGGCGTCGATGGTTCAACCGGGACGATATTTGACGATATCAGACCGCGGCGCGGCGCCCGTCGATCGACCAGGCCCCGGCGCCGGCCATGGCTAGCGCCAGGAATCCACCGGCGATGGCAATATCCTTCATCAGCATCTGCTGGTGCAGGAAGGTGAGCATCGGGTCATCGCCGCCCTGGCCGTAGTGGCCGATGGAGCCTGCAACGATGCAGAAAGCGGCAAGAAGTATCGCAACGACCGGCGTCTGAAAGCCGACCAGTATCAAGAGACCGGCAATCAACTCGAACAGCCCGGTGCCCCAGGCGGCAAGCGTCGGCAATGGCATGCCGAGGCCGGCGAAATAGCCGGTCGTCCCGGCAATGTCGGCGAGCGCGTGGTAGCCGGAGGGAACGAGCAGGGCGGCGAGCAGCAGCCGGGAAATCAGAAGCAATGCATCGCGGGGCATGGTCATCTCCGTTGTCTGTCCGCAGGCTGTTTCGAGACCGATCCTAGCAGGGATGGGGCGGGCGCGCGCTTGGGCAGACAACGAAAAAGCGGCGTGGAAATTCCACGCCGCTTTTTTCAGGCTTGGGAGGGAAAGCTCAGCCGCGCTTGGCGTCGATCGAGTAGGCGCCAGGGCCCGAGGAAGCCAGCAGCAGGAAACCGCCGGTGATGGCGACGTTCTTCAGGAAATGGATCATCTGGTTCTGGTCGGCCCAGCCGGTATGGGCGACAAAGGCCGAGGCGATGGTGAAGACCGCGAGCACCCAGGCGGCGATGCGGGTCTGAAAGCCAACGAGCACGGCAAGGCCGCCGAGCAATTCGATCAGGCCGACGACAATGGCCGTTATGGTCGGCACCGGCAGGCCCATGGCGCCGAAATAGCCGGCGGTGCCGGAAATGGCGGTGAGCTTGCCGAAGCCGGAAAGCAGGAAGATGGCGGCGAGCAGGATGCGGCCGAGCAGGATGGTGGTGGAGCTGTTGGACGCGATGCCGGCGCCGGCAGCGGAAGTGTTGATGGACATGGTGGCTCTCCGAAAAGGGTTGATGTCCCGTCAGATAGACCAAGCCGACTGTTCACCAAAGCCGCCAGTCCGGCGACACATTGTTCACAGGACGTACATTTCGGGATCGTTCGACCGACGCAAAATTCTTGTCGCGGCCAGCAGCGGCGGGAGCAAATTGTCCCGCCACACAATTCGGATTTCTAGTTGACGCAATTCCAAAGAGGAAGGGCTGCGCGATTCGAGGAAGGCACTTCCCCTGGAATCGCTTAACCCGGATGCGTCATGTCCTCCGGCCGCACCAGCCGGTCGTAGTCTGCCTCGCTGACCAGCCCGGTGGCCAGTGCTTCCTCGCGCAAGGTGGTGCCCTTCTTGTGCGCGGTCTTGGCGATCTTGGCGGCATTGTCGTACCCGATCGTCGGCGCCAGCGCCGTCACCAGCATCAGCGAGCGGTCGAGCGCGGCCTTGATGTTGTCTTCGCGCGCCTCGATGCCGACGACGCAATTGTCGGTGAAGGAGATCGAAGCGTCGGCCAACAGCTGCACCGACTGCAGGAAGTTGTAGGCCATCAGCGGGTTGTAGACGTTGAGCTCGAAATGGCCCTGGCTGCCGGCGAAGGTCAGCGAGGCGTTGTTGCCGAACACCTGCACGCAGACCTGCGTCAGAGCCTCGCATTGGGTCGGGTTGACCTTGCCCGGCATGATCGAGGAACCCGGCTCGTTTTCCGGCAGCGACAGTTCGCCGAGGCCCGAGCGCGGGCCGGAGCCGAGGAAGCGGATGTCGTTGGCGATCTTGAAGAGGGCGGCGGCCGCCGCGTTGATGGCGCCATGCGAGAACACCAGGGAATCGTGCGCGGCGAGCGCCTCGAACTTGTTCGGCGCGGTGACGAAGGCGATGCCGGTGATTTCGGCGATGCGCGCCGCCACCTTTTCCGCAAAGCCGACCGGCGCGTTGAGGCCGGTGCCGACGGCGGTGCCGCCCTGCGCCAGTTCCTGCAGGCCGGGCAGCGTCATCTCGACGCGCTTGATCGAAGAGGCCACCTGCGCGGCGTAGCCGGAAAATTCCTGGCCCAGCGTGAGGGGTGTCGCGTCCTGCGTATGGGTGCGGCCGATCTTGATGATGTGGGCGAAGGCCTTCGTCTTGACCTCGAGCGCAGCGTGCAGATGCTTCAGCGCCGGCAGCAGATCGTGCACGATGCGCTCGGCGCACGCGATGTGCATGGCTGTCGGGTAGGTGTCGTTCGACGACTGGCTCATATTGACGTGGTCGTTGGGGTGCACCGGCTTCTTCGAGCCCATGACGCCGCCCAGAAGTTCGATCGCCCGGTTGGAGATCACCTCGTTGGCGTTCATGTTGGACTGCGTGCCCGAGCCGGTCTGCCAGACGACCAGCGGGAAATGATCGTTCAGCTTGCCGTCGATCACCTCTTGCGCCGCCTCGATGATCGCCTTGCCGACTGCCGGATCGAGCCGCTTCAACTCCATATTGGCTTCCGCCGCCGCTCGCTTGACGATGCCGAGCGCACGCACGATCGAGGCCGGCTGCTTTTCCCAGCCTATCCTGAAATTGCCGAGGGAACGCTGCGCCTGCGCGCCCCAGTAACGGTCGGCGGCAACCTCGATGGGGCCGAACGTGTCGGTTTCGGTTCTGGTCCTGGCAGCGGTCACTTGTCTCTCCGACGATCGAATTCGGCAACGGCGTATCGCGTTGCACAATGGCCTTCAAGCAGAGATTGCGGCCGGCAGGCAGTAAATCGGTTGAAGCAGTAGCGCCGCCCTTCGGGATCCTGCACCCTCCACTTTCGTGTGAAGGAAATTGCTCCTCAGTGCGGCTTGATCCCATGAAGTGGACGGAAACTTGCGGATTTAGCTCGATAAGATCATGTCGAGCTGGCGGATTGCTCTACGCAAACTTCCCCCAGGATCAGCAATGCGCAATTCATGTCTACCTACTCTACCTACGAGCGACGCTGCCACACAAACTACCATCCGTGCCGGCGTCTCACTGGCAACAGCAGCGATGAGGTAGCTTATGCACTTGTCCTTCTGTTCAGTTTCCCGACCAAAATCCGGCATCGCATCCGGATCGAGCTTCGGATCGCGAAGCCGAGAATTTCAAGTCCACCCTGGGAGCGCCTCCACATGGCCTCGGAGTTTTCCAAGATGCATTGCGGCAAGGTCGAAGCCGTCTCGACGTCGCAAGAGACGCTCTTTGTCCTCGGTATTTTGCTGAAAGCGCGCCTGATCGCGGACCGTCAGCTCGGAACCTTTTTCCTCCAACGGCGCAGCTTTGTCCTGAGATAGGCTCTATAGCCGAACGGAAGTGTTCGCCGTCCGGAAGGCGTGCTTGTCCGCGCCTCCAGACGCTGGCGCACGACGCTCATCAGTCTGCAGAACGCGGGTGTTTCCAATGATTGCACCCGTTTGACGAGATTGTCGGGCAATGGCTTTGAGCGCCAGTCGAAATAAGCCTCGTAGTCTTGCGGCGTTGCGATCAGGTGCTGGAGATAGGCTGCAAGATCGCTGGCGCTGGCGAAGGCACTGGCGTCAATAAAGGAGTGCTCCGGAACGAACTCGTCCACATTGGGAGCGCCAAGGTAGATCGGCACCGTGCCCGCCATGAACGCGTCATAGATTTTCTCGGTGACATAGTCGGCCTCGATCGAGTTCTCCATGGCCAGGCAGAATTTGTGCCGCGCAATGGTTTCGATCTTGGTCTTCGAGCCCAGATCGGGGCCAGAGACCGATCGGTTGTTGCTATATCGGCCATAAGAATCGATCTTGATGTGGCGCGCCAGTTCGTTCGCCAAATCGACACGGCCGCTATAATTCAGGCCGGCCGACTGGAAGAGTGCGACCGGCGCTTCTTCCGTTTTCGGCACGATTGGTCTGGCCAGCGCATCTTTCCACCACACCGCACGCGGAAGGTAGGGTACCCAGACATCGGACCGGGATTCATGCGTCATGATGATATCGAAGTGCCGCATGATTTTGGGGTCGGCAAGTCGCTTGTAGTTTTGGCCGCATTCCATCGACCAGGCGACCCAATATTGACCAGGGTATTTGTAGGCATCGCCAACTTCGCGAAAGTTCGGAATATGGAAGACGACTGCCGCGGCCTCGGAAATCCGTCGTTTGTCCAGTGTCCACCGCCCGGGCATTTCGCACTGTATCGACGCGATATCGACGGGTTTGCTGAAGAACGTTGTGTAGAAGAGGATCAGTGGATCGATAGACGGCATGGCACCACGAATGTCTGAAGCATTGCTCAATCTGCAGACAGACGCGGTATCGGAAGTTTGGTCACCCCGCCGTATACCCGCCATCGATCGCGAAAATGCCGCCGCTGGTCCACGCCGCCTCGTCGCTGGCCAGATAGACGGCGATGCCGGCAAGATCGCTGGTCTGGCCGATGCGGCCGAGCGGGTAGCTGCGCTCGACATAGGTTTTCAGCTCGGCTTGCGCTGCCGCCGGCAGGTTGTCGATCGACTTGCGCCGCATGGCGGTGTCGACCGTGCCGGGCGCAATCGCATTGACCCTGATGCCGCGCGGACCAAGCTCGAAGGCCAGCGACTTGGTCAGCGAATTCAGCGCGCCCTTGGACAAGGAATACAGGCTCGACGGCCGCTTCGGGATCATCTTGTCGGCGAAGTAGGACGAGATATTGATGACGGAGGCGTTGGCGCCGAGATGCGGCAGCAGCCGCTGGGTAAGGAAGAACGCCGCCGTCACATTGAGCGCGAAGGATTGCTGGAATTGGTGCTCGGTGACGGTCTCGAAAGGCACCAGATAAGCGACGCCGGCATTGTTGACGAGGATGTCGAGCGGGCCGGTTGCTTTCGCGCGATCGACCACGGCATCGATGCCGGACGAGGTCGAGAGATCGGCCGACTGGGTGCCGACGTTGCCCGCCGCCGCAAGTGTCTCGCGGGCGGTCTCGAGCTTGCTGGTGTCGCGACCGACGATCAGCACGTCGGCGCCCTCGCGCAAGAAAGCTTCCGATATCGCCAGGCCGATGCCGTCCGAGCCGCCGGTCACCAGTGCTCGCTTGCCAGAAAGTCTCATTGAAGGCCAAGTCGCATCGAATGCTCTCGCTGTTGCCCGCGTCACGAAGGCAATGCCGATCGGCGAGGGCGGTCAAGCCGCCGGCCTATCGCTCAGTATGAACTTCGGTTGGCCGCGTGCCGATCCGGTTACCGCAGCAGCGACTGCGACGTCGGCGTCAGGCGCAAGGTTTCGGTCCGCCAGGTCACATCGGCCGCTTGCCATTGGGGCGAAGCGGCAACTGCGGCTTCGTAACTGGCATGCGCCTCGGGACTGTCGAAACCCGTCACCGCGATAAAGACGTTTTCGCTCAAGCGCACCGGCAGGCGGGGAAAGCTGTTTTCAGCGTGCTCGGTGATGAAGGCGCCAAGCAACCGTCCGCCGGCGCCGATAAGGACCGGAACGGCGTCCGTTTCGAAATTGCCGGCGAAATCGGCTTCGGCGCCAGACCGCAGATGATGAATCTGGATGACAACAACACCGGTCAAGCCATTGTCTGCGCTCAACTTTCCATCCGCCGGCATGGCGCCTCGCTGCGAGCCTGACAGATCGAAGCCGGCGCCTGGCCATGCCGGCTTCAAGAGCAGTACATCGTCGGAATCGATCATCGTCGCATTGGCGGCGTCGCGGTGCGCCGTCCACACCGGCCCGTCATAGAAGGCGGTGAGCGCCTGCTTCCGCGCTTCCATGCCACCGAAGCCGCGCAGCCAGACGAACATGTCGGGGCGGTCGAGGTCGCGGAACTGTCCGATGATGGTCATGCCGGCGTGTTCCTGGCCTTCGATGAACCGACTGTCGAAGATGTCGATCAGCGTCTCGCGCCGGCCCGGCTTCAGCGTGTACTGCCGCAACTCGACGACAGGCGAAGCGAGCAGTTTTGCCGCCGCAGGCGCATTCAGGGGTACGGTCATTGTGTCGTCTCCAAAAAACAGGATGATCATCCGGTTTATAAAACAGACCGGTTGTCCTGTTTTGTCAATCTGCTATCGTTGGCAAATGTCAGCAGAGATTGCTCGGGCTCCGAAAGGGCCGCCGCGAAAACGCACCAACGATCCCGAAGGGCTGCGCAACAAGGTGCTCGATATCGCCGAAGCGTCGTTCCAGGCGCGTGGCTATCATGCATCCGCCCTTGGCGAGCTGATGACGACCGCAGGCGTCAGCGGCGGCGCGCTGCATCATCATTTCCCGACGAAGAAGGCGCTCGTTCTGGCGGTGATCGAGGAGCGCGTGGCAGCGGCCCTCGATGAAACCTGGATCAACCCTGTACGGGCGGCAGGCTCGGCGCGCGAAGGCGTGCGCGCGGTGTTCGAGGCGGTGGCGACCGAGCTTGAGCAGCAAGGCTTCGTGCGCGGCTGTCCGCTCAACAATCTGGCGCATGAACTGTCGCTCGCTGACCCGGATTTCCGCGCCGCTCTGGACGATATCTTTGCCGGATGGCGTCAGGCGGTTGCCGACAAGGTGCGAGCCGACCAGCAGTCGGGGAGGGAGCAGGGCACCGACCCCGAGCGCTTTGCGGCACTCGCCATCGCCGCCTATTCCGGCGCCATGTCGATGGCCAAGGCGGCACAGGATGCCAGCGTGCTGCGCGATTGCCTGGCCGAACTTCAGGGTAGCTCAACGCCGCCATTCCCGAGCAGAGCGAAGCGGCGTAGCAGGATCCTGCTGCGGCCGGGAAAACCTTGAGGCCGGAACTGCGCTGTTCTAGTTGGAAAGCGGCTTGATCGTCTCGTAACCGTTCACCGATTCCGCGCTGGTCCCTTCGTCGTAGCGCCGGGCGAGGGACGCTTGCAGATCAGGCGCATAAAGCGCGGTAAATGTGTCCAGCGTTTCGCCGGCGCCGTTCTTGAAGGTCTCCGTGACCGCCAGCACGTTGTATTTGCAGCCGCCGACACTGAACGTCTCCTTGCCCTTGACGACCAGGCTCAGCGTCTTGGTGCTCTTCGGCTGCTTGTTCGGCGACAGCTCGACGAATTCGATCGTGCTCTTGGCTCCCGTCTTCAGCGGAAACAGTTTTCGCAGATCGGAAAACGGGATCGTCGCCACCCGTCCGGTATCGCTGTCGCGAAACACTTCGACCAGGCCGGCAAACAGGAACTGTGTCTGCGGCGATTGCGATTCGTAGGTGTTGGCAACGGAGACCATGCCGCCGGCCACCGGCCGAAACTCGCTGCGGACGCCGGGCATTTCCAGAACGAAGCCGGCTTTGGCCGATTTTGCGTCGACACAATCGGCGGCATGCACCGCAGCCGCCGGCAGCAACCCAGCCAGCACCACGCCTATCGAAACGGCTCTCATGAAATCCTCCCCTCTGCTTGTATTTGCTGCGCGCCAGCATGACCCAAGAAATGCCAGAGCCTCAGTGCCGTGTCGACCTGCCATTCCTGGCAACTGGACGGTGGGGCGCCGGCTGTGCTGAATTTCAGGTCATGAATCGCAAGCTCGTCCTCTCCCGTCGCAATTTCCTCGCACAGGCAGCCGGCCTTGCCATGGCTGGCATGCTGCCGCGCGCCGCGCTTGGCCAGACCGGCAAGCGCATCCAGCCCATCGACGCCACCTTTCTGTTCATCGCCGATGTCCATGCCTGCCGCATGTCGAGCGGCCTCAGCCCCAACTGCCTGGAGGAAGGCAAGACCGATGCCGCGCTGTTGCGCAATGTCGCTGTCCTCAATGGCTTGGCCGGCCGGCAATGGCCAGTCGAGATCGATGGCGTTGCAACCCGCCTGCGTTCGGCCGGCGGCCGCATCGATGCGCCGCTCGGCCTCGTTGTCGGCGGCGACATCACCGACGATGGCGGCGGCCAGATCACCGAGCCCAGCGAAGGCACGCAACTGTTGCAGTTCAGCCAGCGCTATCAACAGGGCGTCGGTCCCGATCGCGTGCACATGCCGGTCTATGTCGGCCTCGGCAATCACGATCTCGACCAGAACGGCTCGCCGCCGCACGTCGACTGGTACCGGCGCGAATTGCGCGACTATGTCGAGGTCAACCATCGCCCCGGCGTGTTCTTCAAGCCCCCGGTGCCGGCCACCGAATACGATGTCGACACCGACTGCTATTCCTGGGACTGGGGCGGCCTGCATCTCGTCCAGACCCACCGGTTTGCCGGCGACACCGGCCACGGCGCGGTGAGCAGCCTGCCGTGGCTGAAGCAGGATCTGACGACCTACGCTGCGGATGGCCGTCCCGTCATCCTGTTCCAGCACTATGGCTGGGACACTTTCTCGGTCGAGCGCTGGGACCCGGCCAAGCGCACCTATGACGATGACGGCGCAGGCGCGCCGCATTGGTGGAGCGAGGCCGACCGCCAGGCGCTGCTGGCGGCGCTGAAGGGCTACAATGTCATCGCCATCTTCCATGGCCATCAGCACGAAGTGCCTATGATCTACAAAAGCGATGGCCTCGACCTGTTCAAGCCGAAGGCTGCCTATATGGGTGGCTTCGCGCTGGTGAGGGTAACCGGGGACGGCATGGACGTGGTGCTGGGCGAGGCGGCGGGCGACCGGGGCGGGGTCAAGTTCACCAGCGCCTTCAGCAAGAGCCTCAGCCTCTGACAAGAAAAAGGCGGCCTTGAGCCGCCTTCCTCATTGCCTGCAAGATCGGGTCAGAGCGCCTTTTTGATCTTGTCCTTCACGTCGCCATAGACCTTCTGCACCTTGCCGGCGGTCTTGTCGGCCGTGCCTTCGGCCTGGGTCTGCCTGTTGCCGGTCGCCTTGCCGCCGGCCTCCTTGACCGAGCCCTTGACCTGCTTGGCCACGCCGGCAACCTGATCCTTGTTCACCATCTTTGCATCTCCTGGGATTCCGGGGATTCATTCGCAGGAGGCAAACGGGCCGGCTTGGCTTAGGTTCCCTGGGCGGCGATCATCGTCGCATCTGGTCGCTTATATGGTCGCCGAAACGCTTTGCCGCGTCGTATCGTGTGACTAGTGTGACGAAATTTTGGGGAGACCGCCTTGGCTGAATTTACGCTCATCATCGCCAACAAGTGCTTTTCGTCCTGGTCGCTGAGGCCATGGGTGGCGATGAAGCATCTGGAGATCCCGTTCGAGGAAGGTTTCGTGCGCCTGCGCACGCCCGAGACTTTTGCCGCTCTGGCGAAAGTCTCGCCCACCGGCCTTGTGCCAGTGTTGAATCACAATGGCAGGATTGTCTGGGAAACCCTTGCCATCCTTGAATATCTGGCCGACCTGTTTCCGGAGAAAAAACTTTGGCCGCAGGATATCGGCGCCCGCGCCTTGGCTCGCTCGGTGGCGACCGAGATGCATTCCGGCTTTCGCGAGGTGCGCTATGGCTGGCCGATGAATTTGCGCCGGCCGAAGGGCCACAAGCCGCTCGACGCCGAAGGCGAAATGCAGCGCGCGCGCATCGAAACGATCTGGCGCCAGTGCCGGGAACAATACGGCAAAGGCGGCCCCTTCCTGTTCGGTCATTTCACCGCGGCCGATGCCATGTATGCACCTGTCGTCACCCGCTTCGACACCTATGGCGGCAAGCTCGCGCCCGACACGCGCGCCTACGTCGACGCCGTGTTGGCAACGCCGGCGATGCGGCACTGGTATGCGGAAGCAGCGAAGGAGACTTGGCCGGAACCCGGCCCGGACGAATAGGACCACTAATGACATCACGGTGAGTGACCGATGGCCAGCAATGATGGACCGCGTGAGACTACCGCGCCAACAATCTTCCACTGCCGGCTGATCCCGCCTCGGCCGGACTTCGCCTTCACCCTGACGGAGGAGGAGAGGGAGTTGATGGGCCGGCATGCCGACTATCTGCGCGGCAAGCTTGCCGAGGGCACCATGATCCTGGCCGGGCCGGTCGCCGACCCGGCCGGTCCTTGGGGTCTGCTGATCCTGCGTGTCGGCAGCGAAGCCGAGGCAAGAGCGGTCACCGACGGCGATCCGGTGTCGAGCTCCGGCCGCGGTTTCCACTACGAGATCCTGCCGCTGATCAGCGCGATCCTGTAGGCGAGCGTAAGTTTAAGGAAAAGTGTGAAACGGTTTTCCCTTGGGAATTGTGTCAGACAACGGCACATACAAGAACGCCTCTCGCACCGTTTAATGTGCGGGAGGCGTCCTTTTGCCAGCATTACCGAGATTGCTCTCTGAATTGCTCACACCGCGGAAATGCGCCGGCTTGCGATTGGTTTCGGGGCGTGGAATATTTTTTGGGAACGTCTTGCGCTCCGCCACCTCGTCAGTTGAGGCTTATGCCTCAGGCATCCTCAGGTTGAATTTGGGCCGCGGCCAAACCAGAAATTGACTCGGCGCTAAAAGAAGTCTATAAGAAATATGTCGATATTTGTTTGACCGACTTTTGTTATCCGCGCATGATGCGCGCCTTTGACGAACTTCCCCATCAAAAATCGAGACAAAACGCTGTTGTGCAGTCGCACGATGGTGAACGAATATTTGCCAGGGAAAGGGTTCTTCATGGCCACCGGCACAGTGAAATGGTTCAACGCCACCAAAGGTTTTGGTTTTATTCAGCCTGACGACGGCTCCGCCGACGTTTTCGTCCACATCTCGGCCGTAGAGCGCGCCGGCATGCGTGACATCGTCGAGGGTCAGAAGCTCGGCTACGAGATGACCCGCGACAACAAGTCGGGCAAGATGTCCGCCGACCAGTTGAAGGCGGCCTGATAAGGAATTCGGCCTTCCGGTGACCACGGATGTACTGGCACCGATGAAAGGCTGAAAGGAGCGCCTTGCGCATCCAACTGGATGCGCGGCGCTTTCATGGAAGGTCAGGCGGTGCCTGGCCTTTTTCATTTTATGCGTCATGCCGCTAAAAGTGCGCCGCACGCCCGCCGGAACGTGCTAAGGGACGATCCAGCAATCTGAACCGCCCATATTGCCCCGATGCCGTATTGCATTGGTCGTGACCGAAGCCCGGTCTCGCTCTATCGGCACCAGGCTCCCGACAGGAGAAAGTTTTGACCACTCAATCGAAGACCGCCGAACAGGCCGGCTCGCCGTTCAGCAAGACGCAAACCCAGTCGATGTCACTCAACCGCATCCTGTCCGAGCGTGATGCCGTCAGCGAGGCGCGCGAAGCCAAGACCGCGCGCTTGCGCGAACTGCGCAAGGAAAAGGAAGCCGACGACATGGCAGCGGCCGCAGCCCTTGCGGCGCTGCCGAAGCGGGCAGGCAAACGCTGATGGCCACCAAGCGCGTACCGCCGACGCCGATCGATGCCGATGCGACCATCGCGTCCATGGTCCCGGGACTGGACAAGCCGGTCGAATATGTCCGCCGTGTGCTGGAAAAGCTCGAGCGCTGCAAGCGCGCGCATGGCGATGCCCAGGTGCGCGTCGGCGTGCGCGGCCGTGCCGAAGCCCCGAACTATCTGGTCGAATATGTCCGCGAGGACAAAAAGACCCAGGAGCGCGTGACCTACCAGGATGCCGCCTATAGCGGCAGCACGCATCGCGAACTGGCGGCGCACCACATTGCCGAGGCGAGGAACTGGTCGCCCGAGGAAATGAACATCACAGCGGTCTCGGCGCTGATCGGCCGCTTGCGCAATCCGCGCGCACCATCATCCCGCTTTTCCGACGAGGACTGACATGGCCATAAAGTTTTCCACCAAGGACCAGCCGGCAGCGCCGGCTGCTGCCACTGCAAAGCAGGCCAAGCCCGCTGCCGCGCCGAAGGCCGCCGAACCGTCGGCGACCGATCTGTTCGAGGCGCCAGCCGCCACGCCCAAGGGCAAGGCAGGCAAGAAGAAATAGCGCCTTGCCGCACCAAGCCGATCGCAATCTCGCAGCGCCTGGGCTGGTCGCGTTGGCCGCCAGGGATATCCGGTCGTCAAAACAGGACGACCAGCCGGTTTTCGATTGCCAGAGCTGCGGCGCCTGCTGTTCCTACTCGGCCGAATGGCCGCGCTTCTCGACCGAGGACGATGCGCAACTTGACCGCATTCCGGAAAAGTTCGTGTCCGCCGACCTGTCCGGCATGCGCTGCGAGGGCGTGCGCTGTTCGGCGCTTACGGGCGAGATCGGCAAGCGCACGGCCTGCGGCATCTACGAGATCCGCCCGGACGTCTGCCACGCCTGCATGCCTGGCGGCGACGATTGCCTGATGGCGCGCAAGGCGCACGGGATGCCAACGATCTAGCCGACGCCCACCTTGCCTCATCCCACATCCCCCGATAGCTTCCACCACGGGCAGGGCGTTGGAGGAACCATGAGCATCGAATTCCTGTTGACGTCGCTGATCGTCGTGGCTTCGCCCGGCACCGGCGTTCTCTACACGCTGAGCGCCGGGCTTTCGCGAGGCGCGCGCGCCTCGATCACTGCTGCATTCGGCTGCACGCTTGGCATCATCCCGCATATGGCCGCCGCCATCACCGGCCTGGCGGCGCTGCTGCACACAAGTGCTGTCGCCTTCGAGACGCTGAAATATCTCGGCGTCGCCTATCTCCTCTACATGGCCTGGAACACGCTGAACGAGAAGGGCGGCCTGAGCGTCGATGAAAACGCGGCACCCCGCTCGGCAGCCAAGGTCATCACCTCCGGTATCCTGATCAACATCCTGAACCCGAAGCTGTCGATCTTCTTCTTTGCCTTCCTGCCGCAATTCGTCAGCACGACCGAACCGAACGCATTTGCCAAGATGCTCGAACTCTCGAGCGTCTTCATGCTGCTGACCTTCGTCGTCTTCGTCGCTTACGGCATCTTTGCCGCCTCGATCCGCAGCCATGTCGTGTCGCGGCCGATGGTGCTGACCTGGATGCGCCGCACCTTCGCCGGCGCCTTTGTCATGCTCGGCGCCAAGCTGGCGCTGGCTGATCGATAGAACAGGAGCTGCCAGGCCTCGGCCTACTCTTCGTCGGTTCCGGGTCCGGTCCGGATGCCTAGACGCCAGGCCGAGGGCGGAAGCCGATCATCTTCTTGAAGGCGCGGCTGAACGCTGCCTCGGATTCGTAGCCGATTTCAGCGGCGATGCTGGCCATGTTGCTGGAGCCGGCGCTGAGCAGCTCCGAGGCGATCTGCATGCGCCATTTGGCGAGATAATGCATTGGCGGCATGCCGACCAGCCTGGTGAAGCGTTCGGCGAGCACGCTGCGCGACAGCGCGGAGTCCTTCGCCAGCGCCTCCACCGTCCAGTTATGCGCCGGCCGGTCGTGGATCAGCGCCAGTGCCCTCGCCAGGTGCGGATCGCGCAGGCCAGCCAGCCATCCCGTGGTTTGTGGCGGCAGCGATTCCAAGTAACGGCGCAACACGTCGACAAACATCAGTTCGCTCAGTTTGGTGAGCACCGTTTCACTGCCTGCGCGCTTTTGCGCCACCTCCGTGACAGCCAGGTTGATGAACTGGCTGAGCCAGCCGCCATCGCCTTTGGCATCTCCGGCCTTGATCACCGGCGGCAAAGCCTCGAGCAGTGGATTGAAAGGCTGTGCATCACAGGCGAGATAGCCGCAAACCAGCCTGGCCGAGGTCGCGCCGTCGCCGGCGCAGTTGATGTAAAACGGCATCCGGCCGGCTGTTGCGATGTCGAGAACGTCGGCTGTCGGCGGATCGGCGCGCAACGCCGGATTGCTGGACATAATGTGCGGGTCGCTCCTGGTGAAGACGACGACTTCGCCGGCCTCCAGCGCGATCGCTTCCTGGCCGACGATGCGCGCGAAGCAGCGGCCGGCCGTACCACATGGTAGGAGATCAGATGGTCCGCACCGGGCAGGATCTTCGGCAGGATGGACGATGGCGCCGGCGAGCAGACGGCCCACGGCTCGTGGCCCTCAATGTCAAAAAACGTCGCGCCGGTAAGGCGTACCGTCCTCAACAGGTCAGACAGAGCATCCCCGGCCATTCCGTTTCGTCCCGCACCCGGCTAGCCGGTGAGCCATCCCTTTCGAGTTCCGGACGCGCTGTCAAGCGAGGCGGACGCCGTATCATTCAGTTCGCGGCCAGAACTCCTAAACCTGCACCGGTGCTCAAGCGCTGCCGAGAGTGGGCGCTGAGTGCTGTCGAAACCAACCAGGGACAAAAGTCATGACGGTACATAAGGGCGGGTGTTTTTGGCGCCGTGGAAATCGAAGTGCACGGAGCCGCCGAGGCAATGGGCTATTGCCATTGCGGTTCTTGTCGATCGTGGTCGGCGTCTCCCGTGAACGCATTCACGCTGTGGAAGCCTCAGAACGTCAAGGTCACCGGGGGCGCGGAGTTCCTGTCCGGGTTCGAGAAGACCGAAATGAGCGATCGCCAGTTCTGCACGAAATGCGGTGGTCATCTGATGACCGTTCATCCGCCGCTCGGCCTGGTCGATGTCTATGCGGCAACGATACCAGGCGTGAAATTCACGCCTGGGGTTCACGTCAACTACGCTGAGACCGTGCTGCCGATGAAAGACGGGCTGCCCAAGCTCAGGGACTTTCCGGCTGAGCTCGGCGGCTCCGGCATCGCGGTGCCGGAATAAGGGCCCGGCCACTGCTCGCCATTTTTGACAACGACAATTCAAGACAGGAGATTGTTCATGGAAATCGCAACATTTCGCGCCACGCAGGAGCCGATCAAGGATCTCTATCGCAGGGATGCGAAGGCCGCGTTCCTCACCTTGAAGGCCAAAGGCGTCGCCGACGCGTCCACCGTCACCTGCCAGGTCGAGACCGGACGCGGGCTGGCGCTTGCCGGCATCCATCCGATGGCCGGGGGCAGCGGCCAGGAACTGTGCTCCGGCGACATGCTGCTGGAGGCGCTGATCGCATGCGCCGGTGTCTCGATGCGCGCGGCGGCGGCCGTGCTCGAAATTCCGATCAGGTCCGCCGAAGTTTCCGCGGAAGGTGACGTCGATCTTCGCGGCACGCTCGGCGTGACTGCGGGTGTTCCAGTCGGCTTCAAGGAAATCCGCTTGCGGTTCGACATCGACACCGACGCTCCCCAAAGTCAGCTCGACCAACTGCTCGAACTCACGGATCGCTATTGCGTGATCTTCCAGACCATCCAGAATAGTCCCAGCACCACGGTGAAGCTGCACCGCGTCATCCAGTGACCAGAAAACCGGCCCGGAAACTCGACTTGAGCGAGATTCCGGGCTGGGAACGGGAGTGCCGGGCAACGCTTCTATCCTTTGACGTAACCCATCGCCTCGACGATCAGCTCGTCCGCGACACGCATCAGGTTGACGCCGCGGATGGAGTTGCCGTCGGCCATGAAGTAGCGCCAGCGGATCGTCGCCCGTTCACCGGCGACGAAGGTTTCCTCGAGGTCGAAGCGCGTGCCGGGCTGGGTGGCGATCGCCGACCATAGGTCAATGCATGCCTCTTTGCCGGCATGGCGGGCGCCGTCCGGCGCCGGCACGGTGTTTTCGATAACGCAATCCTGCGCCACCAACTCGGCAAGCGCGGACGGATCGTGCAACTGGAACACATCGTTGAAGCGACGCATGATCTCGGCCGTCTGCCGGGACAAATCATTCCCGACTGCGTCCATGATAAGCTCCTGTTTCATCATATTCTCCCGGTTTCATCGATCTTTGACGGCTTTGACCAGCACGGCCTTTAGGGTGATCTGAGGCACGCCGGCCAAGGCGCGCGAGACGAGGCAAGTCGCCTTGGCCGACTGCGCCAGGCGTTCGAACTCGTCTTCGGCGAGATCCGTGACCTCCGCCTCCGTTTCGAGCTCGATGCGGGTGATCGTCGGCCCGGCGGCGGTCGCGCCGAGATGCACCTTGGCGACGGTGCGGATGGTGCGGGCGACGTGGCCTTCCTGGCCGAGGATGAAGGTCAGCGCCATCGAGAAGCAGCCGGCATGTGCTGCCCCGATCAGCTCTTCGGGATTGGTGCCCGGACCGTTCTCGAACCGCGACGGAAAGGAATAGGCGCCTTCGAAGACGCCGCTGCCAAGCCGCAGACGGCCGCCGCCTTCCTTCAGCGTGCCTTGCCATTCTGCGGAAGCTTCACGGATGGTCATGGTCGTTCTCCTGGTTCGGGGTTGAAAAGCGGGCAATTGGGTCAGGCGCAGTCGATGACAACCTTCCCGAACACGTCGCCCTGCCGGAAGTGGCGGTACGCTTCGGGGGCTTCGGCAAAGGGGAAGACCCTGTCGATAACGGGCTTGAGGCGATGCTGCGACACGGCGCGCAGCATGGCCTCGAGATTGCTGCGGCTGCCGACGAACAGGCGGCTGATGGTGGCGAGGCTGCGCTGATAAAGCGCTGCCGGCATCTCGATCGATCTGCCACTGGCGTCCTGCAGCGTCAGCAGCACGATGTGTCCATAAAGCGTGCTGGCAATCAGCGACTGCGCGAAGGTGGCCGGGCCGCCGGTTTCGACGACGAGGTCGATGCCGCCTGTCTGCTCGCGCGCCCAGCCGCCCCATTCCGGTATGTCGGTGCTGGAGACAACGAGGTCGGCGCCCAGCGCCCGCAGCCTGTCGGCCTTCTCCGCGCGCGATGTGATGGCGACAACCCGGCAGCCGAGCAACTTGGCGAACTGCAGAGCAAACAGCGAAACGCCACCCGAACCGATGGTGAGAACCCATTGACCAGGCTTCGGAATCCGGGTCCCGGTCACCGCGTTCCAGGCCGTCACGCCGGCGCAGGTTAGCGTCGCCGCTTCGTGCCAGCTCAGATGATCGGGCAGTCGCGCCGCCCATTGTTCGTCGAGCACGGCAAACTCAGTCAGCATGCCGTCCAGCGTACAGCCGAGCTGGTCGATCAGACCGGCATTGATGCGGCCATCGATCTAGCGGGCGAAGTAGCTGCCGGTGACGCGGTCGCCGACGGCAAAACGGGTGACGGCATCGCCGATTGCGACGACGTCACCGGCGCCGTCGCTCAGCGGCACGATGCCTTGCCGCGCCGGCAACGGATAGGTGCCGCCAAGGATCATCGTGTCGCGCCGATTGAGCGAGGCGGCGCGGACTCGCACCACGATCTCATGCGGTTTCGGTTCCGTCCGCGCCTCGTCGCGCATCGCCAGGGATTCGGTTCCACCAAACCCTTCGAGCCGGTAGCTGCGCATGTCACTCTCCTTAATAGTATATAGACTGATCCACATATTATATAGACCGATTGTCATATTCTTGGCGAGGCCTATAATGCGTCACTGCTGACAGAGGTTGACATGGCCAACGACACCCGCACCCGCATACTCGAGACCACAGGCCTGTTGCTCAGGCAGCGCGGCTATCACGGCACCTCGCTCAACGACATTCTGGGCGCCAGCGGGGCGCCGCGCGGCTCGCTCTATTTTCATTTCCCGGGCGGCAAGGACCAACTGGTCATCGAGGTGACGCGCAACAGCGTTGCCGACGTCACGAAAAGGCTGGGCGAAGCACTGGCAGCCGAAAGCGATCCTGCAGTGGCCGTCCATCACATCTACCAGTCGGTCGGGCGCATGCTGGAGGACAATGATTTTTCGCTGGGTTGCCCCATCGCGCCGGTGGTGCTGGATTCACCCACCGATGTGCCGGAACTGGCGGAACTCTGCCGATCGGCTTTCGAGCAATGGATCGGCTTGCTGCGACAGGCCTTCGTCAGGGCAGGGGTGCCCGAACGCCGCGCGCACGCTTTGGCGCTGCTGATCGAATCGTCGCTGGAAGGGCTTATGGTGATTGCGCGGGCCACCCGCGACCGTGCACCGGTGCTGGTGGTGGCCGACGAGGTGGCGGCACTTGTCGAGCAGGCGGTGCTTGCAGGCAAGGTTGCGCGGCAGGCGGACAGCGCCGCCTAACCATCCGCTTTCCAAAACAAAAAAGGGCGCCTCTCGGCGCCCTTTCCGTATGCATAAGCCAGATAGCTTGGATTAGAAATCCATGCCGCCCATGCCGCCCATGCCGCCGCCGCCCATGCCGCCAGGCATGCCGCCGCCAGCCGACTCCTTCTTGGGAGCCTCCGCGATCATGGCTTCGGTGGTGACGAGCAGGCCGGCGACCGAAGCCGCGTCCTGGAGAGCGGTGCGAACGACCTTGACCGGGTCGACGATGCCCATGGCGATCATGTCGCCATACTCTCCGGTCTGGGCGTTGTAGCCGTAGGTCGCGCCCTTGTTGTCGAGGATCTTGCCGGCGACGATCGAAGCTTCAGCACCTGCGTTCGAAGCGATCTGACGGGCCGGAGCCTGCAGTGCACGACGAACGATGTTGATGCCGGCAGCCTGGTCGGCATTGACGCCGGTGACCTTGATGTTGGCCGAAGCGCGCAGGAGAGCGACGCCGCCGCCTGCAACGATGCCTTCTTCCACGGCCGCACGGGTCGCGTTGAGGGCGTCATCGACGCGGTCCTTCTTTTCCTTGACTTCGACTTCCGTCGCGCCGCCGACACGGATCACCGCAACGCCGCCGGCGAGCTTCGCCAGACGTTCCTGCAGCTTCTCCTTGTCGTAGTCCGACGTGGTCTCTTCGATCTGCTGCTTGATCTGGGCAACGCGGCCCTGGATCTCGGCCTTCTTGCCGGCGCCGTCGACGATGGTGGTGTTCTCCTTGGAGATCGACACCTTCTTGGCGCGGCCGAGCATGTTGAGGCCGACATTCTCGAGCTTGATGCCGAGGTCTTCCGAGATGACCTGGCCACCGGTGAGGATGGCGATGTCTTCCAACATGGCCTTGCGGCGATCACCGAAGCCCGGCGCCTTGACGGCGGCGATCTTCAGGCCGCCGCGCAGCTTGTTGACGACCAGCGTGGCCAGAGCCTCGCCTTCGACGTCTTCCGAGATGATAAGAAGCGGCTTGGAGGTCTGCACGACGGCTTCGAGAACCGGCAGCATGGCCTGGAGGTTGGACAGCTTCTTCTCGTGCAGGAGGATGTAGACGTCCTCGAGCTCGGCAACCATCTTGTCGGCGTTGGTGACGAAGTAGGGCGAGAGATAGCCGCGGTCGAACTGCATGCCTTCGACGACTTCCAGCTCGGTCTCGGCGGTCTTGGCTTCTTCAACCGTGATGACGCCTTCATTGCCGACCTTCTGCATCGCTTCGGCGATCATGGCGCCGACCGACTCGTCGCCATTGGCCGAGATCGTGCCGACCTGGGCAACTTCCTCGGAGGTCTTGATCTTCTTGGCAGCTTTGCCGAGAGCCGCGACGACTTCGGTGACGGCCAGATCGATGCCGCGCTTCAGATCCATCGGGTTCATGCCGGCGGCAACGGCCTTGTGGCCTTCCTGGACGATCGACTGCGCCAGAACGGTCGCGGTCGTGGTGCCGTCGCCGGCAATGTCGTTGGTCTTCGAAGCAACTTCGCGGACCATCTGCGCGCCCATGTTTTCGAACTTGTCTTCAAGCTCGATTTCCTTGGCGACGGTGACGCCGTCCTTGGTGATGCGCGGTGCGCCGAACGACTTGTCGATGACGACATTGCGGCCCTTGGGGCCGAGCGTGACCTTCACTGCGTCGGCGAGGATGTTGACGCCGCGCAGCATGCGCTCGCGGGCGTCGCGGGAGAATTTTACGTCTTTAGCAGCCATTTTTTAGCTCCTGGCAGGGGGCTTGCGATCAAGCCCGAAATTAGTTGACGGTGAGGCCGATGATCAGCCGATGATGCCCATAATGTCGGATTCCTTCATGATCAGAAGGTCTTCGCCATTGAGCTTGACTTCGGTGCCCGACCACTTGCCGAACAGGATGCGGTCGCCGGCCTTGACGTCCAGCGGGACCAGCTTGCCGGCTTCGTCGCGAGCGCCGGAGCCGACGGCGATGATCTCGCCTTCCTGCGGCTTTTCCTTTGCCGTATCCGGGATGATGATCCCGCCGGCGGTCTTGGATTCGGATTCGACCCGGCGTACGACCACGCGGTCATGAAGCGGGCGGAACTTCGACTTTGCCATTTTTTCTTCCTCGAATGAGAACGGTGAGAGCTGTTCCTCGATCCGGCGGTGCCGGATGTGCGTTAGCACTCACCTGGGGAGAGTGCTAACGTGCGCTGAAATAAGCGCGTGGCTTTCGAGAGTCAAGGCGAACGGTGAGCACAATTGTGCCAATTGGAGCCGTGCCGCGATCCGACGGCAGACCCTACCGGCGCCGCGGCGATATAAGCACCAGAAGCGGACAGCGTTCAGCCAGCCCATAGGTCCCTGTCGGCGCGAGGCGGACACTGTCAAAAAACCGGCTCGCCTCTTCGACCAGCGTCGCCGCCGGGGCGAAACTGTAGACAGTCTGCGAATTCGCATAGACATCGATGGTGCCGATGACCGGCATCTCCCATCCGGTCGTCGCGGCAAGGGCCTCCCGGTCGGCAAACAGCGCATCGAAGGCGTCGAGGATCGCCCGCACCGGAATGGCGCGGTCGGGATCGCCGCCGGCACAAGCCATGGCAATGCGCCATTTGAGTTCGTGGAAGGTCGCGACACCACCGGACAGCGTCAGCGCCCGGACCTCCTGCAGATCGTCCGGCACCTGAGGGCTTGCATAGGCGCGCAATGCAGCCCGCCCATCGGACTTCAGCACACGCGCGATCTCGGCAAGCAGCGCCTGCCGTGCAACCGAGGAGTCCAGCGCCGACAGACAGCCGTCGCCGATCACCGCCCCGGCGCTTTCGTCGCCCAGCGGCAACTCCAGCCAGTTGCCGATCACCGCCTTGCGTGAGGCGGTATCGCCCGGCCAGATGCCCGATATCATGGCAGTGGACTCGTCGATCGCGAGCATGGTCCTTCCGAGGCCGGCAAGCTCCGGCGTGACCCCGAGCAGCACCACATCGACTGATTGCAGGCTAAGTTCGCGCTCATAGGCGGCGACAGCTTCCGGGGGCGGACACAGCGGCGACCCGAGAAGCCGCCAATGACGGCGAATTGCGTCCCAATGCTCAGTCATGCGGAACGGTTTGGGGAAAGGCTGGACATATTTCCTTCCAGGCTGTTGGTTGCCTTGCGAGTTACCTCATGCAGGAAAGGCCATGGCCCGCATTGCCGTCATAACGCATGAATTTGACCGCTTCCAGAGCCGGCGGGGCCTCCTGCTGCGCCAGGACAGCCCCTACATGCTGTTCGACGTCCTGGCGGAGCTGAAACGGCGCGGTCACTCCGTGCAGATCATGCGTGGACCCTCGGCAAGTCATAACGCCGATATTGCCGTCCTGCATGTCGACGCGACAGTGACGCCATCGGACTATGTCGACTACGCGCGCGGATTTCCGATTTGTCTCAATCTTGGTGCAACCGACATTTCCAAGCGCCGCATCAGTGGTGCGATCCTCGAGGAGGGTGCCAACTGGAGCGGCCAGGTCATCGTCAAGAGCAACCTCAATCATTGGGGGACGCCCGAGGAGCAGCTCAACCGAAAATCCGTTCGCGCCGGCAAGGCAGTGCCTTTCCCGGGCGCGCAGACCTTCGGCCGTTATCAGGTGCATGCCTCGCTGGCCGATGTGGCGCCGGAGATTTTCAGGCGTGCCGACCTGATCGTGGAAAAATTCATTCCCGAAATCGAGCCCGACGGGTTTGCGGCGCGGTTCTGGATATTCTGCGGCGATCGGGAGCGCTGCACCCGCTATGTCTCGCCGCAGCGCCTGGTCAAGGGCGACGACACCGTCCGCCGGGAGCCGGTTGCGGTTCCCGACGAACTGCGCGCCTTGCGTCGGAAGCTGGGCTTCGACTATGGCAAATTCGACTTTGTCGTGCATGAGGGCAGGGCCGTGCTGCTCGATGCCAACAAGACCCCAGGTCGCGCCAGGAACCTGTCGAAGATTGTTGCCGCCGGCACAGCCAACCTGGCCGACGGCTTCGAAAACCTCATCCACCAGACCGGACGGGGTCGAATCGGGCGCTAGAGAAACAGTCCCAACTGCGTATGGATGATCGACCGGTAGTCCTCGATGGTGTGGCGGCTTTCCTCCTGGTTCTGGGTCAGCGCCATGCGCACGACGCCGCCGGCCAGCTGGAAGATCAGGAAAACCATACGGCCGAACTCATTGCGTCGCTCTGGCGCGAGAAAGGGGCCGACATGGTCGCAGAACATCGTCGCCTGGCGCCGGGTTTCGGCGATGTCGAGATTCTTCAGCGCCTTGTCAGCCTGGATGGCGTTTTGCAGGTCCTGAATGGCGGGGTCGCCGGCGACGCGCTCATAGTAGTCGTCGAGCAGCCGGTCGGCCGCAGCGATAACGTCGCTCAGCCCGCCGACGTCGGCAACGATCGCGGCAAGCCGGGCGCGGCTCACTTCGGAGAATCGCTCGTAGAGCATCGCCAGGATCGCCGACTTGTTGGGGAAGTAATGATAGACGGTGGCGATCGGCCCGCCGGCCTGTGCGCCGACTTCCTTCATGGTGACGGCGTCGATGCCTTTCTCGCCGATCAGCCGCATGGTCGTCGACAGGATGGCGTCGATGCGCTCGCGGCTGCGCTCCTGTTTGGGCCTGCGCCTCGGTTCGGTCGTCATCTGCACTGCTTCGTTCATGCCGCCATCCTCTCGATCGCCCAGACCATTCGATCGCCAAGACCATCCCCAGCCTTGTTGGTGCCAAGTCCCGCTACTGATTGACAAACGAATATGATCGAGTATCAGTTTCTAAATGCTGACAGACTGTCAGTTTTTTTGCCGTCAGGCAAGGACGTTGGGAGGCGACCGTGACTTCTGCTGGTAACGCGGATGCCGGGAACGGCGACTGGCTGGTCGGCAACCCCACTGGGGCGCAACTCGCCTCGGCATTGTGGATCGGCTCGGTCGGGCTGCTCATTCTCGGGCTGCAGCCGGTGCTTCTCGGCGCGCTCTACACCGAAGGGCATGTCAGCGGTGACGAACTCGCGCTGGTCGCCACGGCGGAGATGATCGCCATCGGCATCGGATCGGCGGCCATCGCCATGATGCTGTCCGCCCACAATATGCGCTTGAAAAGTGCCGTCCTTCTGCTCTTGCTGGCGCTGGCTAACTGCGCGACCGCCTATGCGCTGACCTCGACCTCGCTGATTGCCGCCCGCGCGGTGGCAGGCCTCGCCGAGGGTGGGCTGGTGGCGGTCGCCACGGAACTGATCGCCCGTTCACGCCGGGCCGAGCGCATCGGCGGCTTCTTCGTCACCCTTCAGACCCTGGCGCAATGCGCCCTTGCCCTGCTGCTGGCGCTTTACGTCATCCCGGCCGCCGGATCGGCGGGCGGCTTCATCGTTCTTGCCGTCGTCTGCATCGCCTCGGTGGCCGTCGCCTTCATCGTCCCGGATAGCTATGCCGACCTGCCCAAGGAGGAACAGTTCAGCAATGTGCTGACCGTTCCTTCGCTTGCCGCTTTGCTGAGCGTCTTCTGCTACTTCATGTTCTTCGGCTCGGTCTGGGCGTTTCTCGAGCCACTTGGCGCACAATACGGCATCGATGGCCGCACCGTCGGCCTGATCGTCTCGGCCAACCTCGCATTGCAGGTGCTGGGCGCAATGACGGCTACCGTCTTCGAGGCGCGCATCGATTACCGCTTCGCCATCGTGGCGATCGGCGTGGTCGCCGTCGCCAGTTCCGTGATGCTCGCCGGCAGCCCCGGCCTGACGGTTTTCTGGGTCGCGGCCTTGATCATGGGCTTCATCCTTCTGTTCATCGTGCCCTATCAGATCCGGCTGGCGATCACCGCCGACGAGACGCGCACGGCCGTGCTTCTGGTGCCGGCGGCCCAGCTTTTCGGTCTGGCGATCGGCCCGGTCGCGGCATCGCTGCTGATCGACGGCAAGGATTTTCGGCCGGTGCCGGAATTTGCCGCCGCCAGTGCTGCGGCCAGCGTTGTGCTGCTCGGCCTGTTCGTCCTGATCGCACGGCGCCGCCGCGCCATCGCCTGAGACACGACCGGGGGAGCATCTCCTCGATACTTGACTAAGTCAAATAAATGACCGATCGTTGAGGGGCAGGAGGCTTCCCATGACGATCCATCATCAACCCGGCAAGGAACGCATCGACGCGGTGCGGGCTTTCAACCGCTTCTACACCCGCCAGATAGGTCTGCTCGACGAAGGCCTGCTGAAAAGCGCCTTCTCGCTGACCGAGGCGCGGGTGCTCTACGAACTGGCGCATCGCGATGGCCTGACCGCCAGCGATCTCATCCGCGATCTCGGCCTCGACGCCGGTTATGTCAGCCGGCTCCTGAAGAACTTCGAGCACCTGCAGCTGATTGCGCGCGCGCCGCTGGCGTCGGATGCGCGGCAGTCGTCGATCACGCTGACGCCGGTGGGGCGGCAGGCCTTCGCGCCGCTGAACCGGGCTTCGCACGACCAGGTCGCGGCCTTGCTGGAGCGGCTTCCTGCTGCCGAACAGGACCGGCTGGTCAAGGCCATGCAGACGGTGCAGCAACTCCTGGGCGACAGCCCGGAGTCCAAAGTGCCGTATATGCTGCGCCCCTTGCAGGTCGGCGACATCGGCTGGGTGGTGCGCCGCCAAGGACAGATCTACGCACAGGACTATGGCTGGGACGAAACCTACGAGGCGCTGGTCGCCGAAATCCTCGGCGCCTTCGTAAAATCCTTCGATCCAGAATGGGAACGCAGCTGGATTGCCGAACGGCAAGGGGAGGTGGTCGGCTCGGTCTTCGTCGTGCGCAAATCCGACGCGGTGGCGAAGCTGCGCCTGCTCTATGTCGAACCATCGGCGCGCGGCCTCGGCATCGGCAAGCGGCTGGTTCAGGAGTGCATCGGCTTTGCTCGTGCCAAGGGCTACACGACGCTGACCCTATGGACCAACGACATCCTGACCGCCGCCCGCCACATCTACGAGAGTGCCGGCTTCAGGCTGGTGGACGAAGAGCGCCATCACGCCTTCGGCAAGGATCTGGTCGGCCAGAACTGGAACCTGGAGCTGTAGCGCCTTTTCACCGGAAGAAGGCAAGATCGCGCGCAAACGCTCTCACACTCTAACCGGAATCCATATCTCCAGCCCGCCATTGCCACTGCGCGGATCGAACTCCGGGCCGTAGCGTTCGAATTCGGGGCCGTCGGCTATATCGTGCCCCGAGGCCGGCAGCCATTTGTTCCAGATCGTGTTGACGGTGCGGCGGATCGTGGAGATGTGCTCGGCATGGGTGAACACGGCGTATTTCTGCGCCGGCACGCGCACCCGGGAAAGCTCCTTCGGCAGGTCGGAGAAATCCAGCACTTCGACGCCGGCGATGTAATCGAAATTGCCGGCATCGTCGCCATTGACGCAGACGCCATAGGCGACGTCGCCGGTCTCGCCCGGAATGTTGCCGATATAGGGACCGAAACGCTGCCACTGCATCGGAATGGCAGCGCTGGTCTCGCAGCTGTAGCGTTCACCGAGCCCGGCAATGAGGAAGGGGCGGCCGGTCTCGAAGCGCGGCGGCGGCAGTGAGGCGAGGAAGGACTGGTCCATCAGGATCGGCTCCACGAGGTCGAGATTGCTGAGGCTGCCCTGCGCGCGCACCAGTTCCGGCGTCGTGCCGAACTGGTCGCGGAAGGCACGGGTGAAGGCTTCGTGCGAGGCGTAACCGGCATCGAGCGCGACCGCGAGGATGTCGGGCGCGCCGGAGGCCAGCTTGCGCGCCGCTTCGGTCAGCCGGCGCGCGCGCATATAGCCCATCACCGAACGGCCGGTGGCGGCGCTAAAGGCGCGCGTCACATGAAAGCGCGAGACGCCGCTGCTTTGCGCGACATCTTCAAGCGAGATCGCTTCCGGCAGATGGCTCTCGACAAACCACAGCGCTTTCTCGGTCGGGTTCATAGGTCTCCTCGCATTTGGCGGCACATTTTGTCGGCTTTTTGCGAGGCCAGTTTGATCGAAATTGCGCCTGTCGTAAAATCGAAGGCGCTGGTCGACTGTGGCAGGTCACCATCGTGGAAAGCCGTTGCTGGGCGGCCTCGGCCTGGCTCGCTGGGACAATATCTGGGCGCGCTAGGTGCGGGCACCACCCTTGCCTATGCGCTGTGGAACCACCGCCGGCTCGATGCCTTCGCCGCCGGCGAAATGCCGCCGAAAGCCTAGGTGTGCCGGTGGCGAGGACGCGCAAGACGACATTTCTTCTCACGGCGTTCTCGACGGCAATTCACGTCTCGGTCGGGAGGTCATCCGCAACCGTCATTGCCTGTGCCATGACCGCATCTGCATGGCTGCCATCCCTCTTTTTCGGCTCTGGTGCAATGCGGCGCCTTGAATGGTAAGCACGCTTATAATATATACCGCTCATGATTTCCGACGGCATAGATAGATTGGGCTTTTTGATCCACGACGTGCAGCGCCTTATGCGCAAGCGCTTCGAGGCGCGCGCCAGCGGACTTGGCCTTTCCTCGGCACAATGGCGGCTTCTGGTTCGCGTTGCCAAGGAGGCGGGCGTCGCCCAGGCTCGCCTCGCCGAACTTCTCGAAATCGAGCCGATCAGCGTTTCACGCCTCGTCGACCGGATGGAGGAGGGCGGCTGGATCGAGCGGCGCTCCGACGCAACTGACCGGCGCGTGCGTATGATCTTCCCGACAGCCAAGGCGAACGCGGCCTATGCCGAGGTCAAAAGCCTTGCTGGCGAAGTTTATGAGGAATCGCTGGTCGGCGTTTCGCCGGACGACCGCCGCGTCCTTATCCGGGCGCTGGACACCATCGTGCAAAACCTGGCGGACGGCGAGACGTCGTCCTTGAAGAGTACGGAAGGGGCAGCAGCATGAACGCGGCAGCCAAGCTAGACGAGAATGTAACCAAGATCGAGACGCCGGCAAAGCCGGCCGCCGAAGCGCCTGCACAGCCGGCCGCAGCACCTGTCGCGGTGGCTCCCCCGGTGCAGCCCACTCCGGCTCCGGTCAAGAAGCGCCGCCTCGGCCGCTTGCTGCTGATGGTCGTCCTGCCGGCCGCGCTGGCCATTGGTGGCGGTTATGTCTGGGTGACCGGCGGCCGCTATCAGGAAACCGAGAACGCCAATTTGCAGCAGGCCAAGGTGTCGATCGCCTCGGACACCGCCGGCCGCATCGTTCAGGTCGGCATCTCGGACAATCAGCAGGTCAAGCAGGGCGATGTGCTGTTTGCCGTCGACCCCGAGCCCTACCGGATTGCATTGGCGCAGGCCGACGCGGCGGTCGCAGTCGCACGCGTCGGTATCGAACAGCTGCGCGCCGCCTACAGCCAGGCGCTGGCGCAGGAAAAGTCCGATGCCAGCCAGGTCGACTACGCGCAGTCGCAGTATGACCGCGCCGCCGACCTTGCCCAGAAGGGCATCAACGCCAAATCGTCGCTGGACGAGGCCAAGAACGATCTCGACAAGGCCAGGCAGCAACTGGCCGTTGCCGAGCAAGGCATCATCAGCGCCAAGGCGGCTCTCGCCGGCAATCCCGATATCGAGACCGACAAGCATCCGACGGTGATGGCCGCACTCGCCGCGCGCGACAAGGCCGCCTACGATCTGGCGCAGACCACGGTCAAGGCGCCGGCCGACGGCGTCATCAGCCAGGCCTCCTCGTTCAAGATCGGCCAGTATGTCGGTTCCGGCACGCCGCTGTTTGCGTTGGTCGAGACCGGCGACACCTGGATCGATGCCAATTTCAAGGAAACCCAGCTTACCCACATGGAGCCTGGCCAGAAGGCCGAGATCGTCGTCGACACCTATCCGGGCAGAACTTTCGAGGCCACCGTCAAGGCGATCGGCGCCGGCACCGGCGCGGAGTTTTCGCTGCTGCCAGCTCAAAACGCCACCGGCAACTGGGTCAAGGTCACGCAGCGCATTCCGGTGCGCCTGGAACTGACCGATGCCGACGCCAAAATGGCGCTGCGCACCGGCATGAGCGCCTCGGTTACGGTGGATACCGGCGTTGCTCGCGGGTTCCCCGCTATCTTCGGCCACGCCACCGCAGGCGAAGCACAATAGACTGTGAATGGACCGTGATCTCGAAAAGCAGGATCACGGCCCGGCAGAACGCCCGCCGCAGGCGAGGTGAAGTTGAGATGACAGGATCGGTCTGACGGCAGGTTGAACGAGGGGTGGATTGGACCGGGCCGCATCGCGGCCTGCCCAGAACCTGGACCATCTCGGCGCCCATCCTTCGGACCTTGGATTTCCGGGCGGCAAGCGCCTGATGTGTCGAGACCTTCGATCGATGTAACCCCCACATCGATAGATCGCGTCCCACCGCGATGAGGGTCTCTTCACCAGAGAAGGCCTCGCCGCCCGGAAACCTAATGTACACGTTTTTGTAACCTGTCGGAAGTTCCGCATCATGACCACACCAGAACCTTTCAAGGAAGTGCCGCATCGCGGCCTGATCACCGTGGCGCTGATGCTGGCGACGGTCATGCAGGCGCTCGACACCACGATTGCCAATGTCGCGCTGCCGACCATGACCGGCGACCTCGGCGCGTCGCCCGACAACATAAACTGGGTGTTGACCTCCTACATCGTTGCCGCCGCGATCATGACGCCGGTGACCGGCTGGCTGGCCGACCGCTTCGGCCGCAAGGAACTGTTCCTGGCGGCGGTTGTCGGCTTCACCGTGTTCTCGATGCTGTGCGGCATTGCCTGGAGCCTGGAGAGCATAGTGTTCTTCCGGCTGATGCAGGGCGTGTTCGGCGCAGCCATCGTGCCGCTGTCGCAGACCTTCCTGCTCGACATCAACCCCAGGGAACGCCACGGCCAGGCGATGGCCATCTGGGGCGCCGGCATCATGCTGGGGCCGATCCTGGGTCCGACGCTGGGCGGTTGGCTGACCGAGAATTTCAACTGGCGCTGGGTGTTCTTCATCAATTTGCCGGTCGGCATCATCGCCTTCCTCGGCATGGCAGCCTATTTGCCGGTCGTTGCCCGGCGGATCCGCAGCTTCGATTTCTTCGGTTTCGCCATGATTTCGCTCGGCGTCGGCGCGCTGCAGCTGCTGCTCGACCGCGGCGGCGAGGTCGACTGGTTTTCCTCGGTCGAAATCTGGATCGAGCTTGCTCTTTCGATCACCGGCTTCTGGGTTTTCATCATCCATACACTGACGGCGGAACGTCCTTTCATCGACCCCAAGATCTTCCTCGACCGCAATTTCGTCACCGGTCTGGCTTTCATCTTCGTCATGGGCGTGCTGATCCTGGCCTCGATGTCGCTGCTGCCGCCGATGCTGTCGACCATCTTCGGCTATCCGACCGTCACCATCGGCGTCGTCCTGGGGCCGCGCGGTGTCGGCACGATGATTTCGATGCTTGTCGTTGGACGGCTCATGAGCAGGATCGACGCCCGCATCCTCGTCGTCATCGGCTTTCTGCTCACCGCGCAGTCGCTCTACACCATGTCCTCCTTCACGCCGCAGATGGACAATTGGCTGATCCTCAGCTCCGGCGTCATCCAGGGCCTGGGCATGGGCATGGTGTTCGTGCCGCTGTCCACGGTGGCCTTCGCTACGCTCGACGTGCGCTTCCGCACCGACGCCACGGCCCTGTTCAGCCTGGTTCGAAATCTCGGTTCGTCGATCGGTGTGTCGGTGGTGACGGTTCTCATGGTGCGCAACACGCAGGTCAATCACACCGAACTGTCGGCTTTCATCAACCCGTTCAACCCCAATTTGTGGGCGGCCTCGCCGGCGGCAGCAGGCGGCGATCCGACGGCACTTTCGCAGGTGGACCGCATGGTCAACATCCAGGCGATGATGATCTCCTACGTCAACGACTTCAAACTGCTGATGGTGATGACGCTGGTTGCCATTCCGTTTGTCTTCCTGCTGCGCAAGCCGAAGACCGCTCCGGCCGGCGCGGCAGCTCCTGCCGCGCATATGGATTGAGGCGTGCGCCGGTAGCGCTGGCAGCAAGCTGGTTGCCCCTGATGATTTGTTGCTCGGATGATCGTCAAAACCCGCGTGTGCAAAAGAATATCGATAATGAGCCGTTGGAAGTTGATTTGAAATGACATTTGCACCTTTGGTATCTGGTTGCTGACGCCTCCAATTCCGTTACAGTTCATCTTGAATTAGCACATCTGTAACATTGTCAGTCGACTTTCGTCTGGCACGACAGAGGCCCTTTCTTGTTTCAGGTGCCAAACCGGAGGAGGTCTGTTTGGTCACGAAGTCATCCAGAAGATCCGTCGGGGCGCGCGGGCCGGTGGGCGTAGCCGCATTGGCAAGACTGGCTGACGTTTCCTACGATACGCTCGAGGGAGAACTTCGCACGACCATTGCGGGTCTCGAAGGGCAGACCCTGCGCTTCGAGACTGCGATCGAGAATATTTCGCAAGGCATCTGCTTTTTCGATGCCGATGAACGGCTGATCCTGAGCAACCGGCGCTATGCGGAAATCTACCGCATTGCGCCCGAGGAATTGCGGCCTGGCGTGACACTGAGCGAAATCGTCGAACGCCGCGTCGCCGCCGGCACGGCGGCGACGGCCGCCGACACCTATCTCGCAACGGCTCGCTCGATCAATTCGGGCAAGGCTTCGCGGCTCTGGACCGCCAAACTTGTCGATGGTCGCACAATCCAGATCCGTAACCAGCCCATGCCCGATGGCAGTTGGATCGCCACGCATGAGGACATCACTGAACTCCTCGCCAATCGGCAGATCGTCGACGAGCGCATTTCGCTGCAGGCGCTGATCGACTGGGTGCCCGATTACCTCTGGGTCAAGGATACGCAAAGCCGTTTCGTCGTGGTCAACAGCGCCCTTGCGACCGATAGCGGCCGCAACAAGACCAGCGACATGATCGGTTTGACCGATTTTGATCTCCACCCCCCGGAAGTTGCGCGGAAATTTCGCCTGGTCGAGCAGCGCCTGCTCAAGAGCGGACAACCAATGATCGACGCGGAAGAGTTTGTCGTCGATGCGTCGGGGAACGGCAAATGGCTTTCGTCGACGAAGGTGCCGTTGCGCAATCGCCAAAATGAAATCTTCGGCCTGGTTGGCATTGCCCACGACATCACCGCCCGCAAGCAGGCGGATGTCCTTCGCAGCGGGCAGGCGCAGATCCTCGAAATGATTGCCACGAGCGCGCCGCTGGAGGACGTGCTCGACCGCCTCATGCGCTTCGTCGAGGCTCAGTTGAAGGGGATATTCGGTTCCGTCCTGCTGCTCGACAAGGACGGCATTCATTTGCGTCACGGTGCGGCGCCGGGCCTGGCGAAAGCCTATACGAGCGCCATCGATGGGGCGGCCATCGGTCCCAAGGTGGGATCCTGCGGAACCGCCATCTACCGGCGGGAACCGGTCATTGTTACCGATATTCTGCAGGATCCGCTTTGGGACGATTACCGCGAACTGGCGGCACCCCATGGCTATCGTTCGTGCTGGTCAACCCCGATCCTGTCGCATCGGGGCGTCGTGTTGGGCGCCTTTGCCATGTATTCGATGACCGTGCGCGAACCCACCCATGCCGAGACCCGCCTGATCGAGTTCACCACACACATTGCCGGCATCGCGATCGAGCGCAAACTGGCGGAAGACCAGATCCACTTCATGGCCAACCATGATGCGCTGACCGGCCTGCCCAATCGCGCTTTGCTGGAGGATCGGCTTTCCCAGGCGGTCCTCTACGCGCAGCGATACAATCGCTGGATGACGGTAGTGTTCATCGATCTCGACAATTTCAAACTGGTGAACGATACGTTTGGCCACAATGCCGGCGACGAACTCCTCAAGACCGTCGCCAGCCGTTTGGTTGGATGCGTGAAGGCCACCGACACCGTCGTGCGGCTTGGCGGCGACGAATTTGTCATCGTCCTGTTCGACCAAACCACCAATGTCGATGTGGTCTCGGAAACCCTGCAGACGATCAGGGATGCGATCGCGGAACCGGTTCTTGTCGGAGAGCATCGGCTGAGAACGACGGCCAGCATCGGCATCGCAAATTACCCGAAGGACGGGACCAGCCCGGATACGCTGTTGGCCAATGCCGACGCCGCCATGTATCGCGCCAAGGAATTCGGCCGCGACAATTTCCAGTTCTATGCCCCGGAGTTCAACTCAACGGCACATGAAAAATTCCTGCTTCAGGAGGAATTGCGAAACGCGCTCGCCCGGTCGGAATTCGCTCTGCATTATCAGCCACAGGTGGATCTGCGATCGGGGCAGGTTTTCGCCGTCGAAGCGCTGGTGCGCTGGAACCACCCGACGCGAGGCCTGGTTTCGCCGGCGATGTTCATCCCGACCGCCGAGGAGACCGGGCTGATCGTGCCGCTCGGCGACTGGATCCTGCACGAAGCCTGCCGGCAGAACAAAGCCTGGCAGCGCGCCGGTCTGTCGCCCGTAACCGTCTGCGTCAACGTGTCGGCGCGGCAGTTCCGGGAGAAGAACCTGATCGACCGCGTCGTCAACGCATTGAAGGAAAGCGGCCTGGAGGCGAGGTATCTCGAGCTCGAAGTGACGGAAAGCCTGATCATGCAGGATTTCGAGCTGGCGGTCGCAACGATGAACGGACTGCAAAAGCTCGGCGTGCAGATATCGATCGACGATTTCGGAACAGGCTATTCCAGTCTCAGCGCTCTCAAGACGTTTCCGGTGGCGCGGCTGAAGATCGACAAGTCCTTCATCAACGATCTCGCGACTGACGAGAACGATCAAGCGGTCACTGGCGCCGTGATTTCCCTGGGGCAGAAGTTGAACCTTCGGGTGCTGGCCGAAGGTGTCGAAACGGAAGACCAGGTCGCCTTCCTGCGCAAGAACAATTGTGACGAGGTGCAGGGCAATTATTTCAGCAAACCCCTGTCGGCTGGGGATATCGGCGAGCTGATCGCGAAAGGCTGACGGCTGGCTCGCGCCGTAACCGCTGGCTGCTATTTTCCGAGCACCAGGCTCCAGTAGCGGATGGCGCTGTCGCGTCCGTCGCGTACATAGGCGAGGCCGAAGCGGCTGAAATCCGGATCGAGCATGTTGCGGCGGTGGCCAGCCGAATGCATCCAGATGTCGAACAGTTTCTGCTGGTCGAAGCGGCCCTCGGCGATGTTCTCGGCGGCGGCGCCCCGCACCCCATTGTCCTTCATCCGCGACGCGAAATCCTTTCCCCAGCCCGTCGTGTGGCTCATGCGTTCGCGTGAGGCCATATAGCCGGCCTGCTGCCGAGCGGCCTGCTCGAGCTGGGCGTCCGGCACCAGCGCCGGCAGTCCGGCCGAAGCTCGGATGCCGGCCAGCGTCGCGGTGGCCGAGGACGACACACCGGCGCCTTCGCCGGTCGGCACCGAGACCGTACTGCAAGCAGCGAGGCCGGCCATGGCTGCAAGGCCGATCAGCAGCAGGCGCCTGTTTGGTTTTGGACTTGCTGCGCCAGAGCGGGTTTGCGCGAGCGGATGATTGGTGGTGCAGATCATTGTCATGCCTGCCTGACTTAGCCGCGATCATGGCTTTTGCCGGGCAGGGCTGCGAAAATCTCAATCGCTGGCCTCCGTGCAGGTTCGGCCGGCCGATTCGAATGGGAAGGTCGGCGGCCGATGTAGTCTCGGCGCGCTGCGTCCGATCAGCGTTGCGCGTCGGTCGCCATTTTAAGCGCCAGCGCGGCGAGCACCGTGCCCATCATCCAGCGCTGGATGACCATCCATAGCGGCCGTCCGGCAAGGAAGGTGGCGATCGAACCGGCCGTTACCGCGATGATGGCATTGGCGGTCAGGCTGATCGAGATCTGCGTGGCGCCGAGCACCAGAAGCTGCGACAGCACATGGCCGTTGCCCAGCGAGATGAACTGCGGCAGCAGCGACAGATAAAGCACCGCCACCTTGGGATTGAGGAGATTGGTCATCAGGCCCATCGCGAACAGCTTGCGCGGCCTGTCCTTCGGCAGTTCGCGCACCTGGAATGGTGAGCGCCCGCCGGGCCGCACCGCTTGCCAGGCGAGCCATAGCAGATAGAGCGCGCCGGCAATGCGCAGTGCGTCATAGGCAAACGGCACGGCAAGCAGCAGCGCGGTGATGCCCAGCGCTGCCGATACGACATAGAA
Source organism: Mesorhizobium sp. C277A (assembly GCF_040324395.1). Taxonomy (NCBI): domain Bacteria; kingdom Pseudomonadati; phylum Pseudomonadota; class Alphaproteobacteria; order Hyphomicrobiales; family Phyllobacteriaceae; genus Mesorhizobium; species Mesorhizobium sp. C277A. The sequence goes on from NZ_JAMYVW010000002.1 coordinate 1,198,553, forward strand.
CAGAAAGCCGGCCGCCACGCCGCCGAGCGAGATCAGCCCGGCCTTGGGGCCTTGCGACAGCGAGCGCGAGATCAGGTAGATCATGTTCGGCCCGGGCGTCAGCACCATGCCCAGGCAGACCAGCGCGAAGGCGAGATGGTTGGCGGTTTCGGGCACGGGCAATCTCCGGGAGGCGGTGACGATACCGAGCACGCGTTTTGACTCACCGCAAGAGCATGATGGCCGGAGACTTTGCGCCAGCGTCGAAAAATGTCGAAAGCGGCGAAGCCGTCAATTTCCCCCGCAAGGGGGAAGATCAGCAGCTTCAACCCTCAGCTCACCACGCGCAGGTTCGAGAGCTCGTTTGCGATTTCCTTGAAATTGTCAGACAGCGTGGCGCCGGTCGCGTTCCAGAACAGTTTTGCAGGCTTGCTCGGGTCGGTCGGATCCTTGCGGAAGCGCGAGTCCGACGAGCACGTCTTCAGTGCCTCCATCGCGCTCTTGTCGCCGGCGTCGGTCGTCGACATGTCGAGCGCCACCGTCATCACCATGATGTTGGCCGCCTTGGCGTTGTTGCACAGCGTCGCCATCTGCTCGTTGAGGGCGGCGGTGTAGTTGCTCGACGAATAGTTGAGCTGGCCGATGGCGCTCGACGTGCCGCCGAACAGGCGGGTGACCGCAGTGCCGTTGTAGCCGACGCCGGTATAGCCATAGCCGGCATAGGTCGACTTGTTGCCGGCGGGGTCGGAACTCACCGTCGAATAGGTGTTCTCGCCGTCGGTGAGCACGATGACCACCTTGTCATTGCCTCGTTCCGTCTCAGGACGTCCTCCTGTGAAAGGCTCCGTGCTGGAGACGGTGCGCCAGCCCCAGGCCATGCCTTCCGGCACATTGGTGTTGCCGTTGGGCGCCATCAGGTCGATTGCTGCCTTGATCTTGGTCAGCCCGGCGGCGTTGGCGACGTCGGTCAGCGGTGTGATCGGCGTGGTGGTGCAGCTGTAATTCGGACCTGCACCCGTCCCCAGCACCGGAGCATTGATCGGCCGTGGCTGGAAATACTTGGCCATGTTGGACTGCCTGGTCTTGCCGGTGGTGCTCGCCGGATCGTCGTTCCACCAGCTGTTGGCTGCGCCATAGGTCTTGGGGGCCACCTCGTCGGGGTCCTGCGTTATGTACCAATGATTGCCCGGCTCATCCGGCGCAAACATCGGCACGAACATGGTCGCGGGATCGCCGATGCCGGTGCCGGTGTTGTTCGGTCCGCCGGAGGCCGGCGCGTCGTTGACATTATAGGGATAGGGCCGCACTTCGACGCAGCCCTGCCAGCTGGCGAACGGTCCGTATGTGTCGTTGTAGTCGTATTCGTTGTGGCTGTCCGAGCATGTATGATTGGCGCGATATTTGTCGCAGACCACGCGTTTGCTGCCGACGATGCGCTCGTGGCTGGTGACCACCTTCATGTCGCGGTAGAGCGAGAAGCGGGTCAGCATCTGCCCCTCCTGCTCACCCCAGCCAGTGCCTTTCTTGTACCAGATGCCGCCGATCTTCTGGGCATATTTGTCGGCTGCGTTAAGCGTGGACCAGGCGAAATTCTCATTGTGGATGGGCGACAGCCCGTAGGCGTCGATCCACGACGCGTTGTCGTTGCTGGCGCCGACATTGACCGAGGCGGCGAACGGCACAAGGCTGAACTGGACCGGCTTGTCGATCTGCTTGATCATCGCGGCCTGCAAGGCAAGCGTGTCGACGAGCTGCTTGGCGGCTTGCTTGAGAAGGTCGATGCGCTTTTGTCCGGCACCCGTGCCCGTGTTCGACATCGACCCCGAATTGTCGAGCACCATGGCCACTTCCAGCGTGTTCTTCAGCCGGACTTGCGAACACACGGAGTAGGTGACGTTTTCCGACGTCCTGCCGATCAGCATCGCCGCTGCCGGCAGGAAATAGGGCTTGTAGACCAGGCTGGCGCACAGCTTGACGATGCCGCCGCCGGTCGTGCTGCTGGGCAGCGTAACGCTGAGCGTCGTGTCGGCGGGATCGACGTCGTTGAGGTTTGCCTTGAAGAAGTCGAGCGCATAGGCCCGCAACTGGTCGTCGGTGGCGCCTTCCACCAGCCGGCGCGCTGTGGCGAAGTTGGCGGCGTCGAGCGCGTTGACCACCCTCTGCTTCTCGCTGACCACGCCGGTGTAGTCGACAGCCATTGCCACTCCGCCCATCAGTGGCACCATCGCCACAACGGTCATCAAAGCGTAATTGCCGCGGCGGTCACGCCAGAAGTCACGCCGGAATGTGCGCCAGAGTTCACGCATGTGATGTAAGCGGCCCCGCCTGCGGATTCTTCAATGCCGCCACAGTTTCACAAAACGTTGAAGGATGGGTTTGGGAAACTGCTCGATTGCGCGGATAGCGCTTCACCAGGCGCTAACCAAATGCACGGACACGTGAGCAACGCCGCAACAAAACGCCCCGCCGAGGCGGAGCGCCGTGTTCGAAAGATCGCGCCGATCAGCTGACGATGCGCAGGTTCGACAGTTCGTCGGCGATTTCCTTGAAACTTTGCGACAAGGTGGCGCCGGTCGCGTTCCAATACAGCTTCGCCGGTTTGCTCGGGTCGGTCGGATCCTTGCGGAAGCGCGAATCCGAGGAGCATTTCTTGAGCGCGTCTATGGCGGTCTTTTCCGCCGGCTTGGTGGTAACCAGGTCAAGCGAGACCGTCATCAAGAGAATGTTCGAATTCTTCGCATTGGTGCAAAGCGTTTGCATCTGCTGGTCAAGCGCGGTTGTGTAGTTGGCCGCCGTATAAGTTGTCTTGGGGACGGTCGTGTTGACGAAAAGGCGGGTCGCGGTTTCCCCCGTTTTCGGGCCGGTATAACCATAGGCGGCGTAGGTCGATCCGTCCTTAGCATAGCTGCTGGTCATGTCGTTTGTGGGGCCGATGCTGTAGGTGTTGGCCCCGTCGGTCAGCACGATGACGACTTTGTCGTTGCCCCTTTCAGTGTTCGGCCGGCCTTCTGTGAATGGCTCGTTGCTCGACACCGTCCGCCAGCCCCAGGCCAGCCCTTCCGGCACGTTGGTGTTGCCCGTCGGGGCCATGGCATTGATGGCATCCGTCAGGATTTTCTTGCCTTCGGTGGTGGTTATGTCCTGCAACGGCGTGATCGCGGCGGTCGTGCATGCCGAATTGGGCCCATCATCGGCCGCAGTACTCGATGCGTCCCAGGGCTTTGTCAGAAAATACTTTCGCATATCCGCCTGGCGTTTGGTGACAGTCAGCGTGTCGGAATAATCGATCCACCAATTGTTGGCGTAACCCCAGGTCGATGTGCTGGTGCGAGTGGTGTCGGTCCAGAAATTGCCAGCTTCGTCCGGCGCGAACATCGGCACGAACATGGTGGCGGGCGTGCCAGTGGTCGGCGACGTGTCGTCGTCATTATAGGGATACGGCCTCGCCTCCACGCAGCCCTTCCAGGCTTCGTATTGGGCGGTCACAGAGGTCTTGCAACTGCCGTTCGAGTTCTTTTTCGTACAGGTCGTGGCCTTCATGTCGTTTGCAAAGAGACTGAACCGCGTCGCCGTGGTATTTTGGCCGTATTGCCCGGTGCCCCAGCCACTGCCGCGCTTCCAGTAAGCACTGCCGACCTTTTCAATGTATTTATTCGAGTCATAACCAGACGACGCGTTCTTGTACATGAACTGCCAATCAAAGTTCTCGTGATGGATTGGCGAAATGCCGGTCGTATCCATCCAGGTTGCGTCCTTGTTGGCTGGGCCAACATTGACCGAGGCGGAAAACGGGACCAGCGAGAACTGCACCGGCCTGGTGACCTGCCTCATTTGTGCGGCCTGGAGCGCCATCGTATTGACAAGCTCGGTAGCGGCCTTCTTGAGCAAATCTATTCGCGGCTGGCCGGTGCCGGAGCCGTTGATGCTCATGGAGCCGGAATTGTCGAGCACGAGAGACACTTCCAGCGTGTTCTTGAGGCGGATCTCGGAGCACGCGGAGGTTTTGGCATCGGTGGACGTTCTTCCGATCAGCATGGCCGCCACCGGCAGGAAATAGGGGTGGAACGTCAAACTGGCGCACAGCTTCAGCGTGCCGCCACCTGCGTTGTTGTTGGGCAGCGTCACCGTCAGGGCCGTATTGGCCGAGCTGACCTTTCCGAGATTGGCTTCGAAGAAATCCTTCGCATAGGCCTTGACTGCCGTGTCGGTCGCCCCGGTGACGATCTGCTGTGCCGTGGCAATCCCAGCGGCATCCAGCGCGTTCAGCATGTTCTGCTTCTGGCGCAGGAGATCGGTGTAGTCGATTGCAAGCGCCAGCGCGCCCATCAAGGGCACCATGGTGATCACTGTCATCAAGGCATAGTTGCCGCGTCTGTCGTTCAGAAATCTGCGGATCATGCCTTCAGCACCCCTGCCAGGACCCAATATCGGTCCGAAGATGCCCACAAAATCGTTAAATTTCAGGTTGCTGAACTGCGTTCAACATAGGCCCATCTTTTCAAGGCTCGTTAACCACTCGGCCCTGGTGATCAGCGGTGCGACATTGTTTCGATAGACCGAAGCTCGGAGAAGGGTGGTTCCTGCCTGTGCAACCTTCGATCAGCCCGTTGCGCAACAGCCTGGCAAGTGCCGAAAAGCTGGTGACAGGATGAAACGCTTCGGTTAATGCGGGGCCGGTTGCGGCGGACCGTCGGCTGCAGCTCTCGCAATGATCGTCACAGCAGGTAAACGGCATGGCGGATTCGCCTGATATCATCGGCTCGCTCGCGGATTTGTCGGGCGCCTACTCGGCCATCCTGTGCGATGTCTGGGGCGTGATCCACAATGGCGAATGGCATTTTCCGGCGGCTGCCGAAGCGCTTGCCGCCGCGCGTGCGGCGAAGGTCCCGGTCGTCCTGATCACCAACTCGCCGCGCCGCAATGCCGATGTGGTGGCGCAGATGAATGCGATCGGCGTTCCCGCCGCCGCCTACGACCGCGTCGTGACCTCAGGCGATGTGACCCGCGACCTTATCGCCGAAGGCCCACGAAAAATCTTCCATATCGGCGCCGACCGCGATTTCACCCTCTATGACGGTCTGGACGTCGAGCTCGTCGAGGAGTTCGAGGCCTCCGGCGCGGTCTGCACCGGGCTGTTCGACGACGAGGTGGAAACGCCTGAGGATTACGCCGATCTGCTGCGCCGGCTGCGCGCCAGGAACCTGCCTTTCATCTGCGCCAATCCCGACATCGTGGTCGAACGCGGCGAGCGCATGATCTGGTGCGCCGGCGCCTTGGCGCGCGACTATGCCCAGCTTGGCGGCCGCACGCTGATCGCCGGAAAACCTTATGCGCCGGTCTATGACGTAGCGCTGCGGGAGGTCGCCGTGCTTCTCGGCCGAGACGTCGCGCGCACCGAGGTGCTGGCCATCGGCGACGGCATGATGACCGACGTCAAGGGCGCCGCCGACAACGGCATCGACGTGCTTTACGTCTCGGGCGGCATTCACGCGCGCGACTATGGCGATCCCATGCAGCCGGACCCCGCCAGGCTTGCAGCCTTTCTGCAAAAGCACGGCTACCGGCCGGTCGCCGTCATTCCGAGACTGCGGTAGGGTTGCTGCATGAGCGCAGCTTTCGAACACATTTCAGCAACCGCGCCGCTGCCGCCGCATTTGCGCGGCGGCGTGGTGGCGATCGGCAATTTCGACGGCGTCCATCGCGGCCACCAGGCGGTGCTCGATCGCGCGCTTGCCGAAGCCGGGCGGCGCGGCGTGCCGGCGCTAGTGCTGACCTTCGACCCGCATCCGCGCAAGGTGTTCAGGCCCGATATGCCGCTGTTCGTATTGACGCCGCCGCCGATGAAGGCGCGGCTGCTGTCGCATCTGGGCTTTGCCGCACTCGTCGAACAGCCGTTCACGCGCGCCTTTGCCGGCCTGTCGGCCGAGGCTTTCGTGACCGATGTGCTGGAGACGAACCTCGGCATCACCCATGCCGTGACCGGCTTCGATTTTCACTTCGGCAAGGACCGGCAGGGCGGTCCTGCGTTTCTGATGGCGGCAGGCGAGCGCCATGGTTTCGGCGTCACCCTGGTCGACGCCTTTCGCGACGAGGGCGCCGAGGTGGTGTCGTCGAGCCGTATCCGCGAGCTGCTCTGCGAGGGAGAGGTCGCCGAGGCCGCAGGCCTGCTCGGCTACCGCTTCACCGTCGAAAGCGAAGTGATCGGCGGCCAGCAGCTCGGCCGCACGCTCGGCTTCCCGACAGCCAACATGAGGCTTTCGCCGGAAACGACTCTGAAGGAAGGGATTTATGCCGTCCGCTTTCGCCGCGCCGACGGCACGCTCTATGATGGTGTCGCCAGCTTCGGGCGTCGCCCGACTGTCGACGACAATGGCGCGCCGCTGCTCGAAACCTTCGTCTTCGACTTTGCCGGCGATCTCTATGGCGAGATCTGCGACGTATCGCTCTTCGGCTTTTTGCGTCCCGAGGTGAAGTTCGATGGGCTCGATGGGCTGGTGGCACAAATGAAGCGCGACGAGGCGGAGGCGCGCGCGCTGCTGGCCGGCGTCAGGCCGCTTTCGGATCTGGACGGCGCCATCGCTTTTTGAGCCTTCCGGCCGCTTACCTCTTCAAGCCCCTACTTCTTCAACGCCAGTCCGAGAGCGATGAAGCTCCAGCCCTGGAAGATCAGGTCGATGGCCAGGAACAGGCCGAGCACCCACAGGCTGTTGACCGGCCAGCCCATGGCGATGGTCAGCCCCGCCAGCACGCTGATCAGGCCCGCCGCGACGACCCAGCCCCAGCCCTTTTCCGGTCGGTGGCTATAGCCGACCCAGGCCCTGAGCGCGCCTGAAGCGACCAGCGCCACCGCCAGCAGCAAGGTCAGCACCGTCGAGGCCAGCAGCGGATTGTCGAAGGCAAAGAAACCGGCAACGGCATAAAGTAGGCCGCTGAGCAGCCAATAGAAGAAGCGACTCCAGGTCTTCACGCCGAAGGCATGCACGATCTCGATGATGCCGGCCATCAGCATCAGCCAGCCCACGACATAGACCGAGGCGACGGTGGCGATGAACAGATTGCCGAAGGCAATGCCGCCGAAGATGAGCAGCAGCACGCCGAGCGCGACGAACCATCCCCATTTGTCTCGTGTCCGGCCGATCGCGTCTTTCAGGGTGTCACCGTGCAGGGTCATAGCCGCATCTCCTCAAAGTCACTTGCATCAAAGATCGCCTGGCTTGTCGCCGTCGCTGAGGTTAATCCCGGCGTCGGCACCCGTCCAGCGATGCCGGGCAGCTCCCAAGCCGCGATCTCTGTCTCGGATTTAAATCAAATTTTACCAAACGGCCGTCAAAGCTGGGGCAGGGCGCGGCTGTGTTGTGTTAGTGGAGTGACCATGAGTCCGGTCAGGAAAATGTCTGCGGTTGTGGCGGCGATCATGCTGGGTGCGCCCACTGTGGCAAATGCGGGCGAGGGTACTTCCGGCTGGCTCTCGGGCGACTGGTACCTGACGCTTGGCGCCACCGGTATGGTCGCGCCGAAATTCGAGGGCTCCAACAGCTATCTGCTCAGCGCATCGCCGATCATCTCGCTGGGCAAGGCCGGCCCGGCCGCGCGCTTTACCTCGCGCAACGACAACATCTCGCTGGCGCTGGTCGACGATGGCGGCGTCCGCGCCGGCCTGACCGGAAAGTTCCTGTTTTCACGCGACAGCAAGGATGAACTCAAGGGCCTCGGCCCGGTGCGCTGGGGCGGTGAGGTCGGCGGCTTCTTCGAATTCTACCCGACGGATTGGTTGCGCGCCCGCGCCGAATTGCGCCACGGCATTCGTGCCCATAATGGCTTTGTCGCCGACATCGCCGCCGATGCCTTCTACGATATCACGCCGACGGTCAGGATTTCGGGAGGCCCGCGCGTGTCCTTTGCCTCATCGAGCTATTTCCACTCCTATTATGGCGTCAACGCCAAGGAGGCTGTGGCCTCGGGCCTGAGCGAATACCATCCTGGCGGCGGCCTGAAATCGACCGGACTCGGCGGCGCCATCACCTGGAAGGTCACCGACCCGATGACCGCCAGCCTGTTCGGCGAATATGCGCGCCTGATAGGCCCGGCCGCCGATTCCAGCCTGGTCAAGGAGCGCGGCGACCGTAACCAGTTCACGGTCGGCGTCTCGACCACCTATCGCTTCGACTTCGCGATGTAAGTGAATCGAACAAGAGACGCTTTATTCCTACGGCTTTCTCCGCTAAAAGCCCGGGAATGACGAGCTTTTCACGCGTTCGCGCGCTGACGATACGAATTACAGGCCCGGTGTTCCGGGCGGCCTGAGCGCCGCCGGAGCCGCCGGGAGTTTTGCGCGCCCCCTCGCGCTTTTCCAATCATGATAGTTCACGCCCGAGCTTTTACGCCCGCCGGGCAATGCATATGGCAGACCAATGACCGACACTGTTGAAACGATCGACTATTCCAAGACGCTTTATCTGCCGCAGACGGATTTCCCGATGCGCGCCGGCTTGCCTGAAAAAGAGCCGCTGCTGGTCAAGCGCTGGCAGGATATGGACCTTTACGCCAAGCTGCGCGAGGCGGCCGCCGGCCGCGAAAAATACGTGCTGCATGACGGCCCGCCCTACGCCAATGGCAACATCCATATCGGCCACGCGCTGAACAAGATCCTCAAGGACGTCATCACCCGTTCGTTCCAGATGCGCGGCTATGACTCCAATTACGTGCCCGGCTGGGACTGCCACGGCCTGCCGATCGAATGGAAGATCGAGGAACAGTACCGCGCCAAGGGCAAGAACAAGGACGAGGTGCCGGTCAACGAGTTCCGCAAGGAATGCCGCGACTTCGCCGCGAACTGGATCACGGTGCAGGGCGGCGAGTTCCAGCGGCTCGGCGTCGTCGGCGATTTCAAGAACCCCTATACGACGATGGCTTTCCACTCGGAGTCGCGCATCGCCGGGGAGTTGTTGAAGTTCGCCATGTCCGGCCAGCTCTATCGCGGCTCCAAGCCGGTGATGTGGAGCGTGGTCGAGCGCACCGCACTGGCCGAGGCCGAGATCGAATACCAGGACTATGAGTCCGACACGATCTGGGTGAAGTTTCCAGTTGTGTCAGGATTTTGGAGCGTTGAGCACTTTGCATCAGACGCTGCACCGTCCATGCGCGTTCCGGAAAGCGTTGCACTTTTGGACAACGCCCACGTCGTCATCTGGACGACAACCCCGTGGACGATCCCCGGCAACCGTGCCGTCAACTATTCGTCACGGATCGGCTACGGCCTTTATAAAGTTACAGCAGCCGAAAATTCGTTCGGTCCACAGCCCGGTGAAAAGCTGATCTTTGCAGATGCGCTTGCCGAAGACTCCTCGGCCAAGGCCAAGGTCACCTTGAATCGGCTTCGCAGCGTTTCGGTCGAAGAGCTTGGAAGCCTTACACTTTCACATCCCTTCAAAGGTCTCGGCGGCGGCTACGAATTCGCCGTGCCGATGCTGGCCGGCGATCATGTCACCGACGACGCCGGCACCGGCTTCGTCCACACCGCGCCCGGCCATGGCCGCGAGGACTTTGATGCCTGGATGGATGCAGCATCGGATTTGCGCGCACGTGGCATCGACCCTGCCATCCCCTTCACTGTAGACGACGCCGGCTTCTTCACCAGAGACGCGCCAGGCTTCGGCCCGGACCGTGAAGGTGGCGCCGCGCGCGTCATCGACGACAACGGCAAGAAGGGCAATGCCAATCAGGCGGTCATCGACGAACTGATCAAGCGCAACGCGCTGTTCGCGCGCGGCCGGCTGAAGCATTCCTACCCGCATTCCTGGCGGTCGAAGAAGCCGATCATCTTCCGCAACACGCCGCAATGGTTCGTCTATATGGACAAGGACCTCGGCGACGGCACGACGTTGCGCAGCCGTGCGCTGAAGGCGATCGACGACACACGCTTCGTGCCGGCGGCCGGCCAGAACCGTATCCGCGCCATGATCGAGGAACGCCCGGATTGGGTCTTGTCGCGCCAGCGCGCCTGGGGCGTGCCGATCGCCGTCTTTGCCGATGAGGATGGCAACGTGCTGAAGGACGAAGCCGTCAACCAGCGCATCATGGATGCTTTCGAACAGGAAGGCGCCGACGCCTGGTTCGCTGCCGGCGCCAAGGAGCGTTTCCTCGGCAATCATGATGCCTCCAAATGGAAGCAGGTGATGGACATCCTCGACGTCTGGTTCGATTCGGGCTCGACGCATGTCTTCACGCTAGAAGACCGTCCGGACCTGAAATGGCCGGCCGACGTCTATCTCGAAGGCTCCGACCAGCATCGCGGCTGGTTCCACTCCTCGCTGCTCGAAAGCTGCGGCACCAGGGGCAGGGCGCCCTACGACACCGTCGTCACCCATGGCTTCACCATGGATGAAGAGGGGCGAAAGATGTCGAAATCGCTCGGCAACACCGTCGTGCCGCAGGACGTCATCAAGCAGTCCGGCGCCGACATTCTGCGTTTGTGGGTGGTGACGACGGACTATTGGGAAGACCAGCGTCTCGGCAAGAACGTGCTGCAGACCAACATCGATGCCTATCGCAAGCTCAGGAACACCATCCGCTGGATGCTGGGCACGCTCGCCCATGACGATGGCGAGGAAGTGCCGCTCGAAAAGATGCCGGAGCTGGAGCGGCTGATGCTGCATCGGCTGGCCGAGCTCGATGAGGTCGTGCGCTCGGGCTACGACGCGTTCGAGTTCAAACGCATCACCCGCACTTTGCTGGACTTTATGGTGGTCGAGCTGTCGGCCTTCTATTTCGACATCAGGAAGGACGCGCTCTATTGCGAGGGGCCCGGCAGCGTGAAGCGCAAGGCCTCGGTGCAAGTGGTGCGCCACCTCTTCGACTGCCTGGTGAAATGGCTGGCGCCGATGCTGCCCTTCACCACGGAAGAAGCCTGGCTCGACCGTCATCCGGATGCTGTCTCGCTGCATCTCGACCAGTTCCCCGAGATTCCGGCCGAGTGGAAGAACGAGGCACTGGCGGAAAAATGGCGCAAGGTGCGGCAGGTCCGCCGAGTCGTCACCGGCGCGCTCGAGATCGCACGCGCTCAGAAGGTCATCGGTGCCTCGCTGGAAGCCGTGCCGGTCGTGACCCTCGACGATGCCGCGCTTGAAGCCGCGATCGCCGATGTCGACATGGCCGAAATGGCGATCACCAGCGGTCTCGTCATCGCCCACGGTAAGGCGCCGGAAGGCGCCTTTGCGCTCGACGATGTCAAAGGTGTCGCGGTGGTGGTCGAAAAGGCCGAGGACCGCGGCTTGGTCAAATGCGCGCGTTCGTGGCGCTATACCGCCGATGTCGGGCAGGACGTGGAATTCCCCGACGTGTCTGCCCGCGATGCCGGCGTGCTGCATGAACTCAAGGCTCTGGGACGTTTGTGAGTGCTCAAAGCCGGTGCACAAATGCCACGGCGGGCGGGTGAAAAGCGCCCGCGCGTTGCCCTTAACGAGTGGTTGAGATAAACACGCGAAACTCCGGAAGACAAATTGTCGCCGGAATTCCGTCGCAAGAGCGTGGACGATGGGGACCGGGCCTTCGGCCGGTGACGATCGAGAGGCTGTCTAGAGTGGGACTTTTTGGCATGATCGACAGAACTTCCGTGCGCGTTGCGCTGCTGGCGCCGCTTGTCGCGTCCGGCCTCGCTCTGTCCGGCTGCATGGGTTCGCCGACCTACGGCACCGACAAGACGGCTGGCGAGCAGCTTGCGGGCGACCTTTCCGGCGCCTTCGCGATCACGCCCAAGCACAAGGAACAGATCGACTACAGGCCGCGTCCGGAGCTGGTAAAGCCGGCGCCGGGGCAGAAGGAAGTGCTGCCGCCGCCTCAGGAAAGCATCGAGACGGCGAGCACCGATTGGCCCGAATCGCCCGAGCAGCGCCGCGCCCGCCTGCGTGCCGACGCCACTGCCCACCAGGACGACCCGTCCTATCAGTCGGGGATCGTCGACGACGTGCAGACCGATCCGGCTTCCGTGAAGAAGGCGCTGGCGGATTCGGGCTCAAGCCACCCCCCGGCCTGGTCGCCGAAGGATTCAGACAAGGGCCGCGCCGCCGAGATCCAGCGCCGCACCGCAGAGCAAAAGCAGGGCGATCCCAACACTCGCAGATACCTGAGCGAGCCGCCTCTGGCCTATCGGGCTGCCTCCGACACGGCGCCGCAGGGCGAACTCGGCGAGGATGAATACAAGAAGGAACGCCGCCTCAAGAAGGAAGCGGCCGCCAAGGGCAAGAGCGGCGGGCTCTTCGACTGGCTGCCCTCCTGGTAGGAACCGTCGCCTTCGGTAGCTGAAGGCTCTACGTTTCGCGTCTTTCCCGAAAGAATTCCCTGAGCAGCAGCGCCGCGTCGGCCTCGGCCATGCCCGGATAGATGTCGGGCTTATGGTGGCAAGTCGGCGAGGCGAAGAAGCGCACGCCGTTGACCACCGCGCCGCCCTTCTCGTCGGCCGCGCCGAAATAGAGCCGGCGCAGCCTGGCGAAGGAAATGGCGCCTGCGCACATGGCGCAGGGTTCCAGCGTCACATAGAGGTCGTGGCCGGTCAGCCGCTCGCTAGAGAGCGTTTGGCAGGCCGCGCGGATGGCCAGCATTTCGGCATGCGCCGTCGGATCGGCAAGTTCGCGAGTGCGGTTACCGGCGGATGCCACCACCGTGTCGCCGCTGGCGATGACGGCGCCAACCGGAACTTCTCCGCGCAAGGCGGCGGCTTGCGCCTCTTTCAGCGCCAGCGCCATGAAATCCGGCCGCTTCAAGCGGTTTCCATTCCGATTATCTCCTCGCCACTTGGCGGTGATCCTGTTATGGAGCGCGTCAACCCGAATATCGGAACAGATTTTCGGAAATGATCATGCGCCAAATCAAAGTGCTATAGCGTCCTTTGCGCGTCCGAAAGGATGCGCCACGCTGTAGCAGCGCAACAAGGCAAAGGCCACATGGACGACAACGACAAGAAATCTCCGCGCCACAAAGGCCCGGGCAAAAGCGGCCCTGGAGCCGCGGGGCCGCGCCGCGATGGCGCCGCCGGCAAAAGCGGCAAACCCTCCTTCGGGGCCAAGAAACCCTATTCACCGCGAGGCGCCCGGCCCGCAGCGGCTGAGGGCGAGCGGCCCAAGCGCGATTTCAAAAGTGGCGACCGGCCATTCAGCAAAGGTCCGCGTTCCGAAGGCAAGCCTTTCGAAAAGCGCGAGGGACCGCGCAAGCCATATGCACCACGCGGTGACCGACCGATGGCAGCCGAAGGCGAGCGCAAGCCGTATGAAAAGCGCGAAGGGCCGCGCAAACCCTATGCGCCGCGTGGGGATCGCCCTATGGCGGCCGAGGGTGAACGCAAGCCGTATGAAAAGCGCGAGGGGCCGCGCAAGCCTTATGCACCGCGCGGCGATCGGCCGGTTGCGGCCGATGGCGAGCGGCCAAAGCGCGATTTCAAGGGCGGCGATCGGCCATTCAGCAAGGGGCCGCGTCCCGAAGGCAAGCCTTTCGAAAAGCGCGAAGGGCCACGCAAGCCTTACGCACCACGCGGCGACCGGCCGGTGGCTGCCGAAGGCGAAAAGCGTTTCGACCGACCAAAGCGCGATTTGGGCGATCGCGCGCAGCGAGACGCCGGAGATCGTCCCAAGCGTGACTTCAGCGATCGTCCCAAGCGTGACTTCAGCGATCGCCCCAAGCGCGATTTCGGTGGTGACCGGCCGCAAGCATCTGGCGGCGCCTTCAAGCCGCGCCCGCGTCCGGCAGATGCGGAAGAAGCCGGCGAGCGTATCGCCAAGCGGTTGGCCCGCGCCGGCCTGGCGTCGCGCCGCGACGCCGAAGACCTGATCGCGGCGGGCCGTGTCAAGGTCAACAACCGGGCTTTGACCTCGCCGGCCTTCAACGTCATGCCGGGCGACATCATCCATCTCGACGGCATGGAGATCCCGCCGATCGAGCGCACCCGCCTGTTCCTGTTTCACAAGCCGGCCGGCGTCGTTACCACCAACCGCGACCCCGAGGGCCGCAAGACCGTGTTCGACGTGCTGCCGGCCGAATTGCCACGGCTGATGACCATCGGCCGCCTCGACATCAACACCGAAGGCCTGCTGCTGCTCACCAATGATGGCGGTCTGTCGCGCGTGCTCGAACTGCCTGCCACTGGCTGGCTGCGCCGTTACCGCGTGCGCGTTCATGGCAAGGTCGAGGAAAGCATGCTCGCAGGCCTGCGTGAAGGCATTGCCGTCGACGGCGTCTTCTACGGCGCCATCGAGGCGACGCTCGATCGTGAACAAGGCACCAACGCCTGGCTGACGATCGGCCTGCGCGAAGGCAAGAACCGCGAAGTGAAGAACATCCTTGGATCGCTCGGCCTCGACGTGACGCGGCTGATCCGTATCTCCTACGGACCGTTCCAGCTCGACGATCTCGCCGAAGGCCATGTGCTGGAGATCAAGGGCCGCGTCTTGCGCGACCAGCTCGGCGAGCGACTGGTCGAGGAATCCGGCGCCAATTTCGACGCCGAGATCATCAAGCCGTTTTCCAACCAGCCGGTGCGGCGAGAGCGTGACGCGGAGCCGGAACGGCCGAAAGTCACCCGCGAGGGTGACCATCGGCCGATCGGCGAGGGCGGTCTTATCAAGAACCGCAAGCGCCGCGAAGGCAGCCGCGACGAAGCGCTCGGCAAGCTGTCGACCAGTCCCGAAAGGGGCGCGAGGCCGGAAAAGAGCTTTGGCGAACGCGGCCCGAGACCCGAGCGCAGCGAGTTTTCGGACAAGCCGCGCAGCGAGTTTCGCGAAAAGCCGCGCGGCGATTTTGGCGACAAGCCCCGTGGAGGCTTCGGCGACAAGCCGCGCGGCGCCTTTGGTGACAAACCGCGCGGCGGCAAGAAGCCCGAGCGCGAGCAGCGGCCGATCGATCCGCCGGGCCAGCGCAAGGCTAATGTCTGGATGGCGCCGGGCGCGCGTCCGATCGGCAAGGGCAGGGCGGAAGCCGATGCCGCCAAGGCGGCTGAGGCCAAGGCGCGCAAGGCGTCGTTCAAGCCGTCCTATGGCAAGCCGTCCTATGGCAAGCCGGCCTATGGCAAGCCGGGCGGAGCCAAGCCGTTCGGCAAGCCGGGTGGCGAGCGTCCGGATGGCGGTCGGGGCGGCGAGCGGCCACGCAACGGTCCCAAGGGCCCGAGGACCAGATGATGCCGGGACTTAAATGAGATCCGGCCTTAAATGAGACCCGGGCATAAATGAGAATCGTCGGCGGCCAATTTCGCGGGCGTCCGCTGGCGACGCCGCGCGACCATGCCATCCGCCCGACGACCGACCGCGCCCGCGAGGCCGTCTTCAACGTGCTGGCGCACCGCTTTGCCGACAAGCTCGACGGCGCGCGTGTGCTCGACCTTTTCGCCGGCACCGGCGCTCTCGGCCTCGAAGCGCTGTCGCGCGGCGCTTCCTATGGCGTCTTTATCGAAGAATCGGCCGAAGGACGCGGCCTGATCCGCACCAATGTCGAAGCTTTTGGCCTTACCGGCCGCACCAAGATCTTCCGCCGCGACGCGACCGCCCTGGGTGAGGCCGGTACGCTTGCGGCATTCGGCCTGGTCTTCGCCGATCCGCCCTATGGCAAGGGCCTTGGCGAGCGCGCCCTGCGCTCGGCCAGGGATGGCGGCTGGTTGCTGCCCGGCGCGCTCTGCGTGGTCGAGGAAGCCGCCTCGGCGCCCTTCGAGATTGGGCCGGAATTCTCGGTGGTTGATGAACGAAACTACGGCGAGACGGTGGTCCGGTTCATCGAGCTTGCGTAAGGGTGGAGCGACCGGCGCCTTCAAAATGACGCACAATTCACTTTGCCTCCGCGGCTAACCTTGCCTATCGTCGCGCGATAACAACCGGAGCCATCAATGACATTTCATACTGAATGGCTGCGGAGAGCCTTGCTCGCCACCGCGCTGACCATGGCCGGCCCCGCCCTGGCCGCGGATGATGGCAAGGTGGCCAACTTCCTGCTCGACAATGGCATGGAGGTGGTGGTCATTCCCGATCATCGCGCCCCCATCGTCACCCATATGGTGTGGTACAAGATCGGCAGCGCCGACGAGCCCCCAGGCAAGTCCGGCATAGCGCACTTCTTCGAACACCTGATGTTCAAGGCCACGACCAACCACGCCGCGGGCGAGTTCGACCGCGCCATATCGGCCATCGGCGGCTCCAACAACGCCTTCACCTCATATGACTACACTGCCTTCCACGAGACGGTGGCGCCCTCGGCACTTGGTGAGATGATGAGCTTCGAGGCCGATCGCATGCGCAACCTCATCTTGACCGACGAGGTCATCAAGACCGAGCGCGACGTGATCCTGGAAGAGCGCCGCTCGCGCATCGACAGCAATCCGCAGGCGGTGCTCGACGAAGAGGTCGACGCGACGCTCTGGCAGAACCAGCCCTACCGCATTCCGGTGATCGGCTGGATGCAGGAGATGGAGCAGTTGAACCGCACCGATGCGGTTGCCTTCTATGACAAATACTACCGCCCCAACAATGCGGTGCTGATCGTGGCCGGCGATGTCGAGCCGGAGGTCGTGAAGGCGCTGGCCGAAAAAACCTATGGCAAGGTCGCGCGCGGTCCCGACCTGCCCCCGCGCATCCGCCCGGTCGAGCCGGAGCAGAACACCAAGCGCACGGTGACGCTCACCGATGGGCGCGTTTCGGTGCCGAGCTTTTCGACGCAATGGGTGGTTCCGTCCTACCACACGGCAAAACCCGGCGAGGCCGAGGCGCTCGACCTGCTGGGAGAGATCCTTGGCGGCGGCAGCCGCAGCAGGCTCTACCAGCAACTCGTGGTCAAGCAAGGCATCGCATCGGCGACCGGCGCCTTCTTCCAGGGTACGATGCTCGACGCCACCAATTTCACCGTCTATGGCGCGCCGCGCGGCGACGCCAAGCTGAGCGACGTCGAGGCGGCCGTCGACGCCGAGATCGCCCGCATCGTCAAGGACGGCGTCACCGCGGACGAGCTGGAGAAGGCCAAGGCCCGCTATATCAGGGCCATGATCTTCGCCCGCGACAAGCAGGACGAGATGGCCAATCTCTACGGCGCCGAGCTCGCCACCGGCGGCAACGTCAGGGATATCCAGGAATGGCCGGACCGCATTCGCAAGGTCACCGCCGATGAGATCAAGGCGGTCGCCGCACGCTATCTGCTGCTCGATCGTACGACGACCGGCTATCTCTTGCCGCAGCAACAGGCGGGGAATTGATGATGACGAGATTGAGCGTTAGCGCTGCCCCTCACCTGCCTGCCGGCATCCTCTCCCCCTATAGTGACAGGGAGAGGGGCGCTGTCATCGTCGAGTTCGCCAACCATCAGCGTCGTAAGAAGAGCGCCAGTGTCGCGGCGAGACCCTTTCTCCCCGTCACTATACGGGGAGAAGTGCCCGGCAGCGCGATGAGGGGCGGAGCTGACCTTGGCGATCAATGGCCTGATGCGATTACTCATAGGCGCATCGCGGTTCTCCACGTCTTCGCCACACTGTTCCTCGGCATCTTCTTCCTCATCCTGCCGGCGCTTGCCGCGCACGCGATGGACATTCAGCCGGTGACCTCATCGAAAGGCGTCAATGCCTGGCTGGTCGAGGACCACTCCATTCCGATCGTCGCCATCCGCTTCGTCTTCGATGGCGGCTCGACGCAGGATCCGGCGGGGCGGGAAGGGCTGGTCAATCTGATGACCGGCCTATTCGACGAGGGCGCCGGCGACCTCGACAGCGAGGCCTTCCAGATCAAGCTTGACGATGCCGGCGCCGAAATGGGCTTCGAAGCGGCGCGCGACGGCACCTATGGCGCGATGCGGATGCTGGCCGAGCAGAAGGACGCGGCCTTCGACCTGCTAAGGCTGGCGGTCACCAGCCCGCGCTTCGACCAGGCGCCGATCGACCGCATCCGCGCCCAGATCCTGTCCGGCATCATCGCCAATGAGCGTGACCCCAACACCGTCGCGCAAACCAAATGGCTGCGCGCGATCTATGGCGAACATCCGTATTCCAGGCCCGACCAGGGCACCAAGGACAGCATCGCCACCATCACGGCGGCGGATCTGGCTGCCTTCCACAAGGCCAATTTCGCCCGCAGCGGCCTGCATGTCGCGGTGGTCGGCGACATAGATGCCGCGACGCTGAAACGGAAGCTCGATGAGGTCTTCGGCGATCTGCCGGAAAAGCAGGTGCTGCAACCGGTTGCCGATACCGAACTGAAGCTGGGCCAGCAGCTCGAGGTCGACTACGACCTGCCGCAGACCTCGCTGCAGTTTGCCTACCCCGGTGTGAAGCGCGATGCGCCGGATTTCTTCCCCGCGGTGCTGATGAACCAGATTCTCGGCGGAGGCACCTTCACCTCGCGCCTCTATGACGAGGTGCGGGAAAAGCGCGGCCTGGCCTATTCCGTCGATTCCAACCTGGTCGATCACCAGCATTCCAACGCGCTGATCATCACCACCGCAACGCGTTCCGATCGCGCCGCCGAGACGCTCGGCATCGTCAAGGAGGTGGTCAAGAAGATGGCCGAGGAGGGGCCGACCGAGGCCGAACTGGACGCCACCAAGAAATACATGGTCGGCTCCTATGCTATCAGCAATCTGGATTCTTCCAGCGCCATTGCCGCGACCCTGGTGGAATTGCAACTCGACAATCTCGGCATCGATTACGTGCAGCGCCGCGCGGCGCTCATCAACGGTGTGACGCTCGATCAGGTCAAGGCAGCGGCGAAGAAGCTGCTGACGCCGGCGCCCGCGATCATGAGCATCGGGCCGAAGCTGGAGGGCAAATGACGAGCTCCACCTCGGGCCCCACCTTCGGTATCGCCTTTGGCGGCGGCGGCGCGCGCGGCCTCGCCCATATCCACATCGTCGAGGCGCTGAACGAGCTCGGCATCAAGCCCGTGGCCATCGCCGGCTCCTCGATCGGCGCCATCATGGGCGCCGGCATGGCCTCGGGCATGAGCGGCAAGGACATCGAGGACTACGCCCGCTCGATCCTCGGCCGCCGCGCCGAGGTGGCGGCGCGCATGTGGCGCTCGCGTCCCGGCACCATCGCCGAGGCGATGCAGGGCGGCATCCGCGTCAGCCAGTTCAACATAGAGCGCATCTTGAAGGCGTTCCTGCCGGAAGCCATCCCGGAAACCTTCGCCGAGCTGAAAATCCCGCTGAAGGTGACGGCGACGGACTATTTCGGTCACAAGCTGGCCGTCTTCGACGAGGGCGACCTGCATTCGGCGCTCGCCGCCTCGGCTGCCATTCCCGCCGTGTTCCGCCCAGTGACGCGCGACGACCGCGTGCTGATCGACGGCGGCATCTACAATCCGGTGCCGTTCGACCTCATCGAAAACGCCGCCGACATCATCATCGCGATCGACGTCGTCGGCGCGCCGAGCGAGGCCGAGCGCAAGCACCCGACCACGGTCGACCTGATGTATGGCGCCACGCAATTGATGATGCAGTCGATCATCGCCCACAAGCTGAACCAGCGCCCCCCCGACATACTGATCCGCCCGCCGGTGTCGAAATACCGCGTGCTCGATTTCATGAAGATCGACACGCTGCTGGCCGAGACGCAGGAGGTCAAGGACGAACTGAAGCGCGAGGTGGAAAGAGTGGTCGAGGCGCGTGGCAAGGGCAAGCGGGGGAAGAAAGCAGGGTGAGCTGCCGATCTCCCCCTTCGAGGGGGAGATGGCCGGCAGGCCAGAGGGGGTCGTCTCGCTTGAAGCTAGACCTCCTACGGTCGATAGGAGGTTGAGTCAGGACGGACCAACCGCCTCTGTCGCCTTCGGCGACATCTCCCCCAAGGGGGAGATTACACCACCAGCGTCTCACACCTTCCCAGCCGCATATTCCAGCGCCACCACGCCATTGCTGAACTGTACGGTCGAGATCGGCTCCAACGCCACCGGCATATCGGGCGGGAACAGCTTCTTGCCCTCCCCGACGGAGCCAGGGTAGCTCAGCAGCCTGACGCGATCGACCAGACCATGGCGCAGCAATTCCCGCGCGACGCTCAGGCTGCCATGCACATAGATGTTGCCGTCGCTGCCTTGCTTCAGCGCCCGAACCGCTTCCGGCAACACACCCTTCAGCAACTCGGCCGGTTTCCAGTCGAGTGCCTTCGGGCTTGTCGACGCGACATATTTCGGCAGCGCATTGAACCGGTCGGCGAAGTCTCCGGTTTCCTTGGGCCAAGAGCCGGCAAAAATCTCGTAGGTCGTGCGCCCCAGAAGCATGGCCCCGCTGTCGGCAAGCTCGTCCTCCTTGAACCTTTGCATCTCATCGTTCCAGGTCACGCTGGGCAGCTTCTCGACCTCGGCGATGCCATCGATGCTGATGAACTCGGTGATAATAAGGTTTCTCATGGCGCTCTCCTTCTTCTGTCAAAGGACGAACCGTGTGAGCCTTTTGCGACCGCTCTGCGAAAAAAGCGCTTTGTTGAGCAGGCGTTGCTGTCGGGCGCTGGCCCATCGCGCTTAAAGGGGGGCGCTTCGGACACCATCGACAAACGCCAGAACGACCACACACGGAGCAACGCAGTAAACCAGTCTCGCTCTGCGGCCCGTCTTCGTCACAGCGTCGCTTGCGTCGAGATCGACGGTGATGTCCTCATAGCCCAGCACTTCGCCATCAAGCGGGTAGGCGGCCTTGTAGACAGCTTCCTTGGCGGCAAAAAGGATGCGACCGGCAAGATACGGGTCGGTTGCGTCGATCCGGTCAGCGGGGACTGCAACCAGCGCGAAGATGTCGTCGGGCAGGGGCAAAGCGGGCTCGATATCGATGCCGAGCGAGGCGACGTGGGAGAGCGGCGCGACGGCCGCCACGGCTATCTCGTCGTCGTGAGCCAGCGACCCCGTTACTCCATGAGGCCATACCGGTGCGCCGGAGGAGCCGCGGAGGATAGCGACGTCGTTCAAGCCCATATCCGCCAGCAACTCGTGCGCGATCCACCGCGCCGCGCCACTCGCCCGCCGCATCAGCGGCAGGCGTGACGGGATGGAGCGTGCTTCCTGCGGCAGCAAATGGTTCTCATCGCCTTCGCGGATCGTGCGGCATCCGATCCGAACGCCGGCCGGCGTCATGGCGGCCATCGCCGCCAGCAGATGCGCCGACAGGCTGGCACCGGCATCGGGCGGGCGCGTCATGGCTGTTCGCCCCGCAGAGCGAGGTCGGCGATCATTTCCCCGTCCTCGTCGGGCCCTTCTTCGACGAAACCGGCAGCGCGATAGAGGCGGCGCGCCGCTTCATTCCCAGGTTCGTAGCAGATCGAAACGTGGCTGATGTGGCCGAGCCGCATGATTTCATCCAGCACTTCGCGCAAAGCGGCCTTGCCGTAGCCTTGGCCCTGATGGACGCGACCGATCATGAAGCGGTAGATCCGCGCCTCGTCGTCGTCCTGCGGCGCCTCGTACATCAGGAAACCGACGACGCGATCCCCTGTCATGACGACGCGCGGCCGAGCGTCCCCGTCGGTTTCGGCTTCGTCCAGCGACTCCGCATTGCTGGCGACGAAATCCATCTGATCCGGGGCCAGCTCCAGGGCCGCGACCACAGCCCGGTTGGCCGCAGTCACCGAAACGAGGCGGATGTCTGCGCTCATCAAGCCGTTGCCTTGACGCCATCCTCCGGCACCGGCTCGACGAAGCGATGCAGCTTGGCCGGGTTGCCCCGCCAGATCGAGTTGGGCTCCAGCTCTTCGCCCTTCATCACGAAGGAGTCCGCGTCGACCATCGAGCCTTTGCCCATCACCACGCCGTAGTGGACAAAGGCGGAAGGTCCGAGCGTGCAACCATCGCCGATGCGGATGAAATCGGACTTGAACGCGCCTTCTTCCAGCGAGTGGGCCTGAATGACGCAGCCCTCGTTGAGCGTGACGTCGTCGCCGATCTCGACCAGCGAGCGCTCGGTCAGGTTGCTGCCGCCATCATAGACCCGGCTGCCGACCTTGACGCCGAGCAGGCGCAGGATCATCGGCCGGAACGGCGTGCCGGCGAACAGGCGCACGATCGGCGAATCCGCCAGCTTCCAGTGGCGTTCGTGGCGCCAGAAGGCGACGTCGTAGATCGTCGTCATCTGCGGCTTTAACCGGCCAAAGCCAAGGCTTGCCCGCTCGACCAGAATGTAGAACGGAATGGTGATCGCCGAGGTCAAAAGCACGGCGGCGAACAGGGCGACCTCCGCCCATTCCGTATAGTAGTTTAGCGCCCGGTCCCAGATCGCCAGCGTGACGAACAGCATGACCCATTGCGTTGCCAGGAACAGAAGAATGGTCACCAGGTTGTGGCGGTTCTTGTGCGGGATGCGCCGGCGCCGGTCGGCCTCGTCGACGCCGGCGATAAGCTCCTTGTCGCGGTTCACCATGCGCGGGATTTCAAACGCAGGCGAACCGAGAAGGCCGACATTCTCGCGCACCGGCCCATCGATGGGGATCATCACCTTGGTGCCGAGCAGCACGTTGTCGCAGGTGCGGCCGTCCGGGGGATAATAGATGTTGTTGCCGAGATAGTTGCGTTCGCCGATGCGCGTCGGCTCGAGCCTGAAGGCCGAGGCGGACTTGTGCATGTTGATCATGAACAGCCCGTCCGAGACCATGGTCTCGGTGCCGATCTCGCACAGAAGCGGATTTTCGTGCTGCTGGTTGGAGCCGAAATTGGAGCCGGTCTGCACCACTCTGTTGAGGTTCCAGCCGATGGCGCGCATGTAGTGCACGACGGCCGAGCTGTCGCCGGCCAGGAGCCCGAGCACGCGGGAATTGCTGGCGAATTCGGCGACGGTCTGCAGCCAGTAGCGGAAACCGTAAAGCGTGTAGGTGCGGCCCGGCTTCAAGATGAGGCTGGTCAGGCGCGGCACCAGCGTCGCTGCCAGGAAAGCCGCCGCGATATAGCCGAAAAGCGTGACCGTGGTGCCGATTGCGACAAGGCCGATCGTCTCCTGATAGTCGTCGCCGACATATTCCCAGTAGCTGTGGAACAGGAGCGGCAGCGGGGTGACGAGGCCAAACAGGCCGATCAGCTGCAGCGCTTCATAGAGGAAGCGCCGGACCTGGTAAGGATTGACATTGCGCACCTTGCAATAGTCCGCCGTGGTCGGCACCGCCGGCGATCCATGCCAGTGCTCGCCGTCGGGAATGCTTTGCCCGCGATGCAGCGAGGACGAATGGCCGAGCTGGGCGCCGTTGCCGATCCTGGTGTCGATGTCGAGCGTGGAGCCGACGCCAACGAAGGCATCGCGGCCGATGGTCAGCGGCCCGGTGTGGATATAACCGGACTGGGCCCTGAAGCCGAGGATCATCGATTCCTTGCGCAGGATGGTGTTGGCGCCGATGGAAATAAGATCCGTGCAGACGGGCACGGACTTCGATTCGATGACGGCGTTTTTGCCCAGCTTGGTGCCGAGCAGCTGCAGATAGAGGCTGTAGAGCGGGCTACCGCGGAACAGCACGACGGGTGCGGTGCGGATCAACGTCTTGACCACCCAGAAGCGGAAGTAGCGCACGCCCCAGATCGGAAACGCCTCGGCCTTCCAGCGGCCGATGAGCACCCATTTCGCAATGACGGCAAAGCCCGACATGCCGAAGAACACGGCCGCCGAAAGCGCCACGCACCGGATATAGAGCTGCAGCGGATCGTCGAGCGCGTCATACATCCAGTTGAGGCCGTCATTGATCGCCCAGAGCGCCACGTAGCTGTAGAGGCCGTAGAACGAAAGCTGCGCCGCGCCGCAGGTCCAGTAGGCGAAATTCGAGGCCCGGCGGGTGAGGACCGGCTCGTTGGTGGCCGTCGTCATCTCCACGCCCAGATGCAGCGCCAGGCGCGCCACTGTAGGATAGAGATAGATGTCGCGCATCGACGTCGTCGCCCATTCCTTCCTGGTGCGCACGCGCGCGCAGAAATGCGCCATCAGCAAGGAATTGGCTCCGAGATCGTCGAAGAAGTGGTCCTCGACCGACACCGCGTCGAATTTCAGCACCGTTGCCAGCGCTTCCGCCAGGAAACGCTCGTCCTCATTGGCGGGCGGCACCATCGTGCGATCGGCCGAAAGCCGGATGCTCGTCGGCTTGGGCAGCTGGCGCAAATCCACCTTGTTGGAGACGGTCATCGGGATGGCGGGCAGCTCCTCCAGATAGGCGGGCACCATATAGTCCGGCAGCCGCCGCTTCATCGTCTGGGCGAGATCCCCTCGGGAAATCGCCGCTACGCCGGTTTTAAGCGCGTAATAGGCAACCAGTTCGACGCGGCCGGGCTCGATCTCCCAGGTGGTGACGGCGGCCTGCGCGATCTCGGGCTGGTCGAGCAGCACCGCCTCGATCTCGCCGAGCTCGATGCGATATCCGCGAATCTTCACCTGCGTGTCGATGCGCCCGGCATACTCGATCTCGCCGCTATCGTTGATCCGGCCAAGATCGCCGGTGCGGTAGATGCGCTGCGACGGGTTGTTCGGCAGGCCGACGAAATCGGCGATGAATTTCTGGTCGGTCAGGTCCGGCCTGTTCAGATAACCGACGGCGAGCCCGATGCCGGCAATGCCGATCTCGCCCAGTTCACCGGGCTCGGCAAGTTGCGGCAGCGAAGCGTCGAGAATGACGATCGAGTAAGTCGGCAACGGCGCGCCGATTGTGACGGGACGGTCCGGCGTCAGCGCCCCCATCGTTGCGGTGACGGTCGCCTCGGTCGGCCCGTAGGTGTTGAGGATCTGCCGGCCCGGCTTCGACCAGCGCACCACCAGATTGTGGGGGCAGGCCTCGCCGCCCACCAAAAGCGTGCGCAGGCTGGGCACATCCGATGTCATCGATGACAACAATGTCGGGCTGCAGGCCATGCAGGTGATGTCATGGAGGCGCAGGAAATCCGCCAGTTCCTCGCCCACCAGCGGCATCTGGCCAAGTGCCGGCACCACCGTCGCGCCGGCGACGAACGGCACCCAGATCTCTTCGGAGGAAAAGTCGAAGGCAATGGTCATGCCCTGATAGACCCGGTCGCCCGGCCGGTAGCCATAGGAGGCGGCGGCGACGTGTATGAAATTGACGAAACTCTGGTGCGTGATGACCACGCCCTTGGGCTTGCCGGTGGTGCCCGAGGTATAGAGGATGTAGCAGATGTCGTCGTTCGCCTGCTGCTTCAGCGGCGCGGGCGACTGTGTGGAGATGTCGGCGGCGGCGCTGTCGATCAGTACATGGGGAACGGGCAGTTGACCGGCGCGCGACGCATAGGCGGCGATGGTGACGATCATGCTGACGCCGGCGTCTTCGATGATCAGCGCCATCCGCTCCTGCGGAAACGCGGTGGCCAGCGGCACGAAGGCAGCCCCCGCCTTCATCACCGCCAGCAACGCCACATAGGTCTCCGCCGACCGGTCGAGAATGAGCCCGACCCGGTGGCCCGGCCGCACGCCGTGCTTGATCAGCATGCGGGCGAACTGGTTGGCGCGGCTGTTCAGCTCCTGATAGGTCCACACGCGCCCGTCGGAGATCACCGCCGGCAACGTGGCGAATGTCACGGCGAGCTGCTCGAACACCGTATCGAGCCGCTCACCCGGCTGCAGGGCAAAGTCGGCGCCCGTCAGGACCTGGCCGTCCCTTGTCGGGCCGCGAGCGATCCGTGCCAGCGCATCGATGCCTGGCAGGCCGCCGATCGGCATTGCCGCGTCGCTGTCCAGTTCGGCGATATCGTAGTCCATGTCCATACTTTCTCGTCCTCGCCGGGCATCGCCCGGCTGTTCATGCCGCCGCTGGAGCAGGCACTGCGCCGCCGCTGCGATTTTGTTGGTGGAGGGCTTCCAAAAAGGAAGTGCCCGGAATCCCGACGGGGAAGCTTATGCCACCCGATCTTTTCGCCGGTTTTTCCGAACTGTTGAATTTTGTTTCTGGAGTGTGTCTGGGCGGGGATTTGCCGGGCCTCGTTGACCCTTGCGGGGCAGGGGTTCAGCCTCAGTGGCGACCCGGAAAGAGACTATGAGCGAACCTCATGCGGACGGCGCCGGCGAGCTGTCTATAATGGAGCGCTACGGCGACCCAGCAGCAGAGCGATGCCCAACGCCGGAAGCGTCGCCGCCGCGACGGCGAAGAAGACGAATTGCAGCCCGGTCGACGCAGCGACCAGGCCGAGCGCCGGACTGCCGAAGCCGAGCGCCACGTCGAGGAAGACGGTGTAGAGTCCCATGGCCAGGCCGCGGCTGCGCGACGGAAGACGGCTTACGGCCTCGGCGCCGAGGCCGGGATAGACCAGCGAGTAGCCGAGGCCAGCCAGGCCCGCTCCGATCGCGGCGACAACAGGCCCGGTCGCAAGCCAGATCAGCATCAGCCCTGCCGCCTCGACCACAACGAAGATCACGGCGACGCGTGCGCCTCCAAGCCTGTCGGGCAGGTGGCCGAAGCACAGCCTTGCCACAATCAGAGACGCAGCATAGGCCGTGAAAGGAAGCCATACCGGCTGCCAGCCCTGCTCGGCGAAGAGCAGGGCGCCGAAGCCCAGAATAGCACCATAGCCGAGGCTGCTGAAAGCAGCTCCGACGCCAGGAAGCCAGACCGCTTTCGCCACGCTCCTCCATGACTGCGGCACGCTGCCCGAGGCGGCGCTGGTGCCGCGCATCGGCAGGATGGCAAGCAGCGTCGCCAGCGGCAGGATGATCGTCGCGAGCGCGATCGCGGTGAAACCGCTCGCCGCATAAAGCGCAGATCCGACCGGCGCCCCCAGCGCGAGCGCCGCAAACATCGCCGTGCCCACCCAGGCTATGACTTTTCCGGAGTTCTGTCCGCCCGCAACGGAGAGGCCCCAGGCGACGCCGCCGGTGATGATGAAGCTCTCGGACGCGCCCAGCACCGCCCGTCCGGCGAACAGCGCCGATGCGGACGCTACCGGCCGGTCGAGCAATGCCAGCGAGCCGAGGTAAAATAGCCCGGCAAGGGCAGCGGCAACGAGGCCGACGACGACGGCGCGCTTGCCGCCGCGTCCATCGGCATAGTTTCCAGCCCCGATGCGCGACAGCATCGAGGCGACGAACTGGCTGCCCGTCACCAGCCCGACTGCGAAGGGGCCGAAGCCGAGCTGCTGGTGAAGATGCAGCGGCAGGACGGGTAGCGCCAGGCCGATCAGCAGGAAGCCGGTGAAGACGGCCGCCATGATCGGCACCAGTTCCGCCATGACGCCATTTCGGTCTGACATCCGCGCCATTTTGGCCATCGGCAGCCCAACTGTTCGGATCAGTAGCGTTCGTAGGTTACGCGCCAGCCTTCGGCCGGGTTGTCAGGCGTGAGGACGAGTTTGTTGTCCGAGACCTCGAATTTGCGTTTCATGCTCTTCCCGACAAGGTTGCGGACCAGGGAGGACTCGATGGTGATGACGAAGGTCTTGTCCTGGTCGTTGATGGCGACCGGCCCGTAATAGGCTTCGTAGCCATTCGCCGTGTAAGGCGTGTCCGGCGCCTTGGGGTCGGGGTTCTGCGCCTGCACCGAGAGGGTGCCGGCCTCGGTGAAGATGACCTGGCCGGAATAGGACACGGGCTTCAGGTTTCCCTCGGAGCCGGCCTCGAGCGAAATCATGCGCCATGCGCCGATGATCGCGGATTCTTGCGAGAGAGCCGGCGTGGCGACCGAAAGGGCAAGCGCAAGGGCGGCAATCTTTAATCTCATAGTTATATGTCGTTGTTCCTTTTCTGAGTTGTGGGTGCGCACAGGCCGTCCGCCCGATCTTGCTCACACCGAAAGCATGACCTTGATGGCGCGACGCTCGTCCATGGCGCGATAGCCTTCAGCGACCTCGGCCAACGGCAGCTTGAGGTCGAAGACCTTGCCGGGCATGATCCGACCTTGCAGCACACGGTCCATCAGGTCGGGCAGGAAGCGGCGCACCGGCGCCGGGCCGCCCAGCATGCGTTTCTGGCCGAAGAATAGTTTTTGGCCGTCGAAGTTCACGCCGTGCGGCACGCCGACATAGCCGATGGTGCCGCCGGGGCGGGAGCAGGCCAGCGCCTGGTCGAAGGATTCTCCCGTGCCGACGCATTCCAGCACGGAGTCCGCGCCGACGCCCTTGGTGAGTTCCTTGATGAGGGCCACGCCTTCCTCGCCGCGCTCAGCGACGATGTCGGTGGCGCCGAACTCGCGGGCGAGCTTTTGGCGGCTGGCGTGCCGGCTCATGGCGATGATGCGCTCGGCGCCCATCTCCTTGGCCGCAAGCACGCCCATCAGGCCGACCGCACCGTCGCCGACCACCACCACCGTCGATCCTTCGCGGACCTCGGCTGCGTCGGCCGCATACCAGCCGGTGCCGAGCACATCGGACACCGCCAGCAGGTCAGGGATGAGGTCGGCCGGCGGCACCTCGGCGGTGGCGACCAGTGTGCCATCGGCCAAGGGTACGCGAGCGTAAGGCGCCTGCGCGCCCGACATGAACTCGCGCTGCACGCAAGACGACTGGAAGCCGAAGCGGCAATGCGGGCAGGTATTGTCCGAGAGGCAGAATGACCCGACGACGAACTGGCCGGGGCGGACCGTGCGCACCTCTGCGCCGACCTCGACGACGATGCCGCAATATTCGTGGCCCATATGCATCGGCCCGGCGACCGGCTGCAGCCCGCGATAGGGCCACAGGTCCGAGCCGCAGATGCAGCTTGCCGACAGCTTGATGATGGCGTCCGTCGGCCGCATGATTTTCGGATCGGCGATTTCCTCGCAGCGTATGTCGCCCGGTTTGTGAAGAACGGTTGCAAGCATGTTGGTTCCTTCCGAGGGGAGAAGATCAGCCGCCGTAGTCGGCGTCGCTGACATGTTCCAGCCAGTCCACGACCTTGCCGTCCTTGACCTCCTGGAGGGCGATGTGGGTCATGGCGGTCCGAGGCGACGCGCCGTGCCAGTGCTTTTCGCCGGGAGCGAACCAGACGACATCGCCCGGATGGATTTCCTCGACCGGGCCACCTTCGCGCTGCACGCGACCGAGGCCGGAGACGACGATCAGCGTCTGGCCGAGCGGATGCGTGTGCCAGGCGGTGCGGGCGCCGGGCTCGAAGGTCACCTGTGCGCCTTGAACCCGCTCGGCGTCGAAGGGATTGAAGAGCGGATCGATCCGCACCGTTCCGGTGAACCAGTCAGGCGGTCCCTTGCCGGAAGGCCTGGTGCCGGCGCGAAGAATGTCCATGGTGATCTCCTTTGCGTCCTCAAATGCGTTCGATGCGAAGCGGGAATTTGCCGCGAATGTGCAGGGCCTGCTCGCCCTCGTCGAAGCGGCCAAGCCTGATCAGCCCCGGATGGCGGTAGTCGGCGTAGAACATGGCCAGGTTGCCCCACGGCATGAAATAGCACAGGTCATAGGGCTGCTCGTCGGCGAACGGACCGCTTCCCTCCTCGGTCAGCTTGCGCGGCAGATAGGCGATCTTCTCGTTATGGGCGTAGTCCTCGATTTCGAGGTCGAGCGGCAGCATGGAGAAGAAGTCGTGCGCCGACGGATTGTCGTAGAGCGTGGCGGTCATGGTGCGGCCGTTGAAAACCATCCTGATCTTGATGTCGGTGGGCTCCTGGCTGACGGGAGATTGGCCTTCCTGGCCGGCGGCTGTGCGAGGCAGGGCCGCCGCCGCGAGCGCGGCGCCGAGCAATGTCCGGCGGCTGAGCGGCGCATGTTCGTTCGTCACGGCAAAGACCTCCGGGCCATATGCGCTGCGGCAAGGGCGGCGACCGCCGATCCGCAGAGCAGCACCGCGCCCAGAGTGAACGGTCCCCACCAGCCCACCGTATCGAACAGCGTGCCGCCGATCGCGGCGCCGCCGGTGATGGCGAACTGGATGACGGCTACCTGCAACCCGCCGCCGGCCTCCGCGTCGTTCGGCAATGTTCGGCTGAGCCACGTGCCCCAACCGACCGGCGCGGCCATGCCGAAGAAGCCCCAGGCAACGAGCAGCAGCGCTGTGGGACCCGGGAGTGCACCGAGGGCGATGAGCGCGGCGGCCAGCGCAGCCATGACCAGCGGGATGACGGTGAGGATGCTGAACAGACGCGTGCGCAAAAGCCGGCCGACGCACCATGTGCCGAGCACCCCGGCCAGCCCCATCGCCAGCAGGACCGCCGAGAGGGCGGCGATGTCGAGCCGGGTGACGTTCTCGAGGAAGGGCCGCAGATAGGTGAAGAGCGCGAACTGGCCCATGAACAGCATCATGATCGACGCCATGCCGGTGGCGACGGGAAGACGGCCGAGCAGCGCCAGCGGATTGCCGGCACGCTTCCTGCGGCGCGGCGGCAGCGGCGGCAGGCTTGTCCACTGCCAGGCCAGCGCCAGGAGACCAAACGGCACGACGAGGAAGAAAGCGCCGCGCCAGCCGACATAGGCGCCAAGAAAACTGCCCAGCGGCGCGGCGATGGTGGCCGCAATGGCATTGCCGGCGTTCAGCATGGCGAGACCCTTCGGAACCATGTCTTGCGGCACGAGGCGCATGACGATCGCGGTCGACATCGACCAGAACCCGCCGATCGCGATACCGAGCAGCGCCCGGCCGACCATGAGCAACGCGTAGTTCGGCGCGAAGGTGACAGCCAGACCGGACACGATGAGGAGGAGGGTGAAGCCGGTCACGACCAGTCGGCGGTCGATGTGGCGCGTGAGGCTGGCGACCAGCAGGCTGGTCACGACGGCGAAAGCGCCCGAAATCGAGATCGCCTGTCCCGCTCGGCCCTCGGTGATGCCGAGATCGGCCGCTAGCGGCGACAGCAGGCTGACCGGCATGAATTCCGACGCGATGAGCACGAAAACACACAGCGCCATCGACAACACCGCGCCCCATGCGGCGCGGTTTTCAACAAGCCTTGTGTCGTATGTGGTTTCCATGATTGGCATCCTGGCAAAGCGACCGGACGGATCAGCCGCAAATTCCCGTCGCTGCCAGAAGATATTGCAGTGGAACCCATTTAAGTAGACCAAGCAATCCGCATGGACTTATCTGCTCATGATATGAATGTCCGATGGGAGGTGCCCTATGCAGCGCGATGGCATGAAGGATCTGCTCTGGTTCGTGGCGGTCGCCCGGGAGCGCAGTTTCACCAGGGCGGCGGCAAAGCTCGGAACCTCGCAGTCGACCCTGAGTTCGACAATCAAGGAGCTTGAAGCTCATCTTGGCGTCCGCCTGCTGACGCGTACGACGCGGAGCGTCTCTCCGACCGAGGCCGGCGAGCGACTTTTCCAATCTCTCGTTCCCCGCTTCGAGGAAATCGAATCCGACCTCGCAAGCCTGGTGGCCTTCCGCGACAAGCCCTCCGGAACGGTCCGTATCACCCTGTCCGACCATGCGCTCCAGACGACCGTCTGGCCGAAGCTCCAGCCCTTGCTCAGCGACAACCCCGACGTGCGCGTCGAGCTCTACAGCGACAACGGCATGAAGAACATTGTGGAGGAGCGCTTCGACGCAGGCGTGCGGCTTGGCGAGAGCATCGACAGGGATATGATAGCAGTGCGCATCGGGCCGGATTGGAGGCTCGTGGCCGTGGCTTCGCCGGACTACTTTTCCCGCCATCCGGTTCCGACCGCGCCCCAGGACCTGGTCGATCATGACTGCATCAATATGCGGCAGGCGACGTTCGGCGGATTGTATGCCTGGGAATTCGCCAGGGATGGCCGCGACCTCCGTGTGCGGGTGGAAGGCCAACTTACCTTCAATTCGTCCATTCCCATGATCGAGGCTGCGACAAGCGGTTTCGGGATCGCCTATGTCCCGGAAAACCTCGTCAGCCATCACATCGCCGAGGGACGCCTCAGGCTCGTGCTTGACGACTGGAGCCCGCCTTTTGCCGGCTATCACCTCTACTATCCGAGCAGGCGACAGCTCTCCCCTGCGATGGCGGTGATCATCGACGCGCTCCGCCATCGCATCTGACCCGAGACTGTTTGGATCATGAAGCTGAGCTCGGTAATGGCAGGTTCTACCTGGGCACCGCCCGGCTGTTCATGCCGCCGCTGGAGCAGGCGCTGCGCCGTCGCCGCGATTTTGTTGGTGGAGGGCTTCCAAAAGGAAGAACCTGGAATCCCGACTGGGAAGCCTATGCCACCCGATCTTTTCGCCGGTTTTTCCGAACTGTTGAATTTTGTTTCTGGAATGTGCCTGGGAAGCCTTCGCGCTCATGGCGCGATGCAGCCATGCTGAGCATGGGCGGGCAGGCTGCTTCACAACTCGACGGCATGGTGCCGATGCACTTGCTGATGAGCGCCTTCCATTGGCGCCCTGGCTGGAGGCTGGCGGCAAGGTGGCGCCAGTCGGGGTGATACGGTGTCTGGCGACGAATACCGCGTGCTCGCTCTCATGAAGGAAGCGGGTGGCCAACTGAGCTAAAACGGCCGCTTCTGACCTAAAGCAGACTCGCACAGGTGAGGGCGCACATGACCGCATTGCGCCCTATTTCGGCCATTCCACATCCCTTTGCGTTCGCCCGAAAGTTGACATAAGTCACGGCAACCACGGGCGGTCATTTCGGTGTAGGGGCCACGGCCGTCCACTCTCGATATCAGGATGCCTAGGCTCATCCTCAGCTGCGCCATCGGCCTGCCGAAGCGCGTCGATGCGACTGAGATATTCCACGGCAAACGCCGCCTGATCTTGGTCGGGTGAGATCGTCAGCGCAAACAGTCGCTTCCTAAGCTCAGAAGCATTGCGCGGTCTGAGCTCGTAGGACGTGCCGTCAGGGCTATGTAGCTCTTTGGTATAAATCATGCCTTGTACGCCGGGCTCTCCTTGTCGGCGTAGGGTCTGCCGTCCCACCGGGGACTCTGTGGCGGCGAGCAGACCTTCTAACGAAGAGGCCTTCAAAATAACCGAGAAAACCAGCGCTTTTGCGCCCTCGGATCGCGCTGCAGCCAGCTTCTCGAAAGCGTAGGGCAGATCGTCGTCACCCATCGCGTATGCGAGCTGCTCTGGTAGCAGGAAATGACCGGCCTTGAGGTCGAAGCCCTTACCTAAATCACCTTCGGCCCCCTGCAGAAGCAAGTCCATTGCCGTGCGGAAGCCTAGCTTTCGTACTTGGTCGAACCACTCGTGTTCCGACAGCATATCGGGAGATATCAGGGCAAACTCACGCAACATGCTCGCTCTGGTTTCATCGTCGAGCAGCCTCAGTTGAGGCAGGATATCCCTGATCTGCCATCTCGAAACATTCTTTTCGGGAATCAGAGACAAGGCGTCAAAAACGGAGGCCGGACGATCGGTGTTCGGAAATACTTTCAGCCAGTTGAACATCGCGTAGGAGGTTTGGTCATCCCACCACCCGTTCTCCTTTTCAGCCAAGACCTTGCGGAATTCCCCAAGGACCAAATCGGCTGAAGGGACAAGTCCGCCGACAATCATGCCGTTGAAGAGGTCGAGCTTGTTGTGTGACCTGAACTCGAACCCGGCAAGTTTCGCCGTCAGTTCTGGTCGAGCTATGTGTGGCATCACCACCGCGATCGCGGCCAGCGCTACAGCACGACCATACGGCGGTTCGCCGGCGGCCAGCTCTTCCGCTACGTCCAGTATGCTTTCTGCGGCATCAAGCGACAGGTCGGGCTGGCTCGACCGCCTTTCAAGTGCGGCCTGAGCACGATCCAGATCAGGCCAGACGTTCGTTCTCTTCTCCAAGAGGGCAGGCATCGCGATGAGCCGCAGTGCAATCGCTGCGTCATGGCCAAACTCCGGATGCCGCAGGAGCGACTTTGCGATCTCGTACGCCTCGCCGGTACCAATCTCGTAGAGCGCCTGCCGATACGAGAGGGTATGGCTGGTGCGCCACTCATTCAGCGCCGCTTGGTCGCGACCAGCCTTGGCCAATTCCTTGAGAGCGTCCCGCTGCTGAAGGTCTTCCTGCAGGAAGACTGAGACCCACTTCATCTGGGATGGGTCCGGGACTCGCCGCATGGCATCTACAACCTCGGCCATATCATGCCGCGATGGCGGGCCTGGACTCAGAAGGCGAGCGGCCCACCCATTCAGCGCTTCAACGAGCTTGCGACGGCTTTCGGCCGAAACGTCGTCCATTTTCTCGTTTGTTCCGTGTTTGCCGTGGCAGGTGATGAGGTCGGCGAGGGCTTCAATGTCGCGATGTTCCTGGGCGGCGGAGAACGACACGACTGCTTCGACGAACGCTTCTGGGCGCGTTCTCGAGATTTTGTCCCGAAGTAGCCCAAGAGGTGCGTAGTCGACCGCAGTGGGCATCCCGTTCGCATAGACCTTCGGCTTCAGCGCCAGAAAGTCGCCAATCATTCCGGTAACAATACCGGCTCCGGCTAGGAAGAGAGCACCGCTCGTCTGCTCGTCGATGTCTTGACTGTCAGCGACGATCCTCGACAAGGCCGCTTCCTCACTCACAGGTTGCGGCGAAAGATATCCTTGGACCCGAAAGGGCAACGACAGGCCGGCCAAAATCCGTTCCTTCATCGCCGCTGCAACGACTTCCGGAAACACGCTATTCGCCTGATGAAATGCGGCCGCGGTATAGTCTGCGCGGAGGTCCAACTTTTCGTTGCCAAGGATCGCGGCGAGGTTCGTGACATCCCCCGAAAGCTGTGCCCTGTGGGCAATGCGATTGAGATTACGGGCTGGGCTGGGGTTGGCCTTCAAGTCGTCTTCCTGGAGCCCTATCAAGCGGCTCAGGACATGGGGGGCAGTCAGCCCGTCGAAATAATCCCGGTCGGCAACGCGGCGCCAAACTTCATCATCCGCACCATCGAGCACCGCTGTCGCCTGTCTTGGAGCGCCACGGAAAAGCAGGGCTTCAACCGCTTCTGACTTGACAGTGACGCTGGGGTCCTTCTTTGCGAGGTCGAACGCGGCTTCCAGACCTTCGATGCCCCCGCCGAAGATAAGGCCGGAAACCAGCCTTTCCCGCACCCGCTCCTCCAGATGCTCGTAATCGTCCCGCAGGTGGGTCCCGAAGACAGACGGCCGGATACGATCGCCCAAGTTCAGGGCCTCGCT
Source organism: Mesorhizobium sp. C277A (assembly GCF_040324395.1). Lineage (NCBI taxonomy): Bacteria > Pseudomonadati > Pseudomonadota > Alphaproteobacteria > Hyphomicrobiales > Phyllobacteriaceae > Mesorhizobium > Mesorhizobium sp. C277A. The sequence continues at coordinate 1,233,434 of NZ_JAMYVW010000002.1, forward strand.
TTGAATCTGGTCGGTTGAGTTGGAAACCAGTGGCCAAACCAGACCGGCGAAGACAGCCCGGCCAGTCTTCATCATGAATGCGACAGCCAAATCCACCTGATCAGGTTGGTGCCATGCACGTGCAAAAGCTTCCACGTCGGGCGCCACCAAGTTCCAAACGTCATCTCCTGCTCGGTACACAATTTCAGCCGCAAGCATCGGTCCCACAGACATCGCGAGCCTCACCACCTGTCCGACGACGGCGATACCGGGTGCATCCACGGCCAGTCGCTCACAGGCGAAAAGAATTGCCTCTTCCCACATGCGGTCGTTCAGAATTTCTTGGGCAAAGGTGCTTTCGAGGCCGGCTTCCTTGGGAAGCCCACGCGTCATTGCCACGACATGCCCAGCGGCATACCACTCTCGAAATTGCTGATGCTGGAATGAGTACTTGTCTCCTTCGCCATGAACAAGCACGTGCGTAGCGACGAGTGTGTCCAGGATGTTGACGGGTTCCGGAGCGGTCTGAACCAGCCCCTCAGTCAACAGGTTCGTATTGGTTGCCCGGAGTGACTGTCGGGCTTCGGTCTCATCCAACGCCGTCGTCCGCGCCCGCATCATGGAGACGGCCAAATCACCCAGATAGCGCCGGTGTTGCCCCAGCATGCCTTGTCGTAGCTGCTCCGCGCGTTCGGGAATGCCCTCGTGCTGTGCCACCAGCAGCGAAATCGTGCCTTCTTTGGTGGTAGTCAGGGTACCGGTGTCTCCCACCTGTAGGAGAGCCTGAAGATAAAAAGGCACTCGGGCAAGGTCCCGAACGCCCGAAGTTCTTCGGACGCGGTCAAGCAAATCCTGCCCAACGCTTCCATGTCGGGAGGCCAGCTCTTCCTGCTGATCGTCGGACAGGGTTTCAATGTGAATTGTCCGCGCCACAAACGGCACCGCCACGGCCTGAGGGCGCGTGGTTATGCAAATGACCACAAGCGGGAATTCGCGGCGAAGGGCTCGAAGGGTTTTCATGAGAGCCAGCCGGGCAGCCGGTGTCACCTCGTTCCAGCCATCCAATAGGAATGCCAACTCGCCGTGCGCTGCGAGAAACTTCAGGTCCTCGGATCGCACGCCTGCAAAGGCCTGGCGACTAGCCATCCACGAAAAGAGGTCGTCCACACTCGGGCCGACTTCGGCAAGCGGGACCAAGAGCGGAACGGGACCGCTTTCCAGTAGCTCGAAACCGAGCTGGATTAAGGTGGTCGACTTGCCCTGACCCGGTTCGCCTACAAGGTCCAAAATGCCACAGGACCGTAGCGCTGCGGCCATTTCGACGTGGGTGAACGATTTTCCTCGTGATGAGGCCGCCGTCAAAGAAAGCGATACGGCGTGCGCGGGACCCTGGTGAGAAAAGGTCTCAATGTGACGTTCAGCGGCAGAACGCGCCCTGTCCATCGAGGAGGTCAGGTCCTCACCCTGCGGAATACCAAGATGCCGGCGAAGATACTGAAGGGCCTCCGCGAGTTCTCCGCCCATAGGCTCAACACGGGCGCGACCACCCGTTAGCAGCTGTTCAAAAGCCCGGTCCTCCGCCTCCTGCTTCCATTTGTGGAGCAATTCAACAGGAAACGCTTTTTCGTCGTGGTCAATCTGGTGGGCATGGTCACTGCATAGCCAAATTCCGTTCTCCGGCGCTTTTCGTTCTTCCCGTGTCAGACGCGCGTCGTAACGTGCAAATCCCTCTGACGCGGCCGTTATGTGCGCAGCGATTCCCAGGTTCATGGTGCCAGGACCACCTTTTTGCGGTCCCACTGTAGGTTTCCTGCAATCCGGATTGGAGCATAGCCAGCCAACACGTTGGGCCATCAGGCGCTTGGTCGGCTCAGCGAAATTGTCGCGCTGGCTTGCGCTTGACGACACTATTGCTCTGGTTTTCTTGGCAGGTGGTTTCGGCATGACGCTCATCCGCGGACCTTAGCGTCTTACGCGCGTTGGGCAAAGAACAAAGAATGAACCAGCGATGCGAATGGAGGAGCCCAAGAACGTCTGGTCGTCAATGACAGCCTCTGGCGCAAAGCGGCTGTGACGAACAACCGCGTTGATCGTCGCCCACCCGCCGCACCCCCTTGCCATCCTCAAATTCTCATCCTAATCTCGCCTTGAGAAAACCTTTTCCCAGCCCGCGCAGCATCCGCGACCTACCCATATCGACACGCCAAAGGCCAGTAAGAGAAAACCTTTTCCCAAACCGAGGACCGACACCCGACCCATGCCCTCCGACACGCCACCAGCCGCCAAACAACCCGTCACCCTGCGTGAAGTCGCGGCGATGGCTGGTGTCAGTGTGGCCACCGCCTCGAAGGCGCTGAACGGGCAGGGGCGGATGACGGCCGAGACGCGGCAGCGCATTCGCGAGACGGCGCAGCGGCTCGGTTTTCGCCCCAACAGCCTGGCGCAGAGCCTGCTGCGGCGGCGTTCCTTCACCGTCGGGCTGTTGACCAACGACACCTATGGCCGCTTTTCGCTGCCGGTCATGTCGGGCATTTCCGATGCGCTGGTCGATGCCGGCGTTTCGGTGTTCATGTGCAATGTCGAGGACGATCCGCGGCTGGCGCAGCTGCATGTCGAGGCGATGCTGGACAAGCGCATCGATGGCATCATCGCCAGCGGCAAGCGCATCGACCGCCATCTGCCGGTCGACCTCGCCAATCTCGGCGTGCCCGTTATCTACGCGTTCAGCCAGCCCGATCCCGATGCCATCGCCTTCGTCTCCGACGATGCCGGCGGCGCGCGGCTGGCGGTCGAGCATTTTTGCCGCCTCGGGCGGCGGCGCATCGCCCATGTCAGCGGTCCCGCCAGTTTTGCCGTGGTGAATGAGCGGGCGCAGGCTTTTCGCGATGTGCTGGCCGCGCACGGCCTGCCGGTGACCGAGCCCTTGCTCGGCTCGTGGTCGGAAGCCTGGGGGCATGAAGCCGTCGGAAAGCTGTTCGACGGCCCAACGCTCTTCAACAAGAAGGGAGAGAAACCCGACGCCGTGTTTTGCGGCAACGACCAGATCGCGCGCGGCGTCATCGATGCGCTGCGCGAGCGCGGCTTAGACGTGCCTGGCGATGTCGGCGTCATCGGCTTCGACAATTGGGAGATCGTGGCCGAGGCAACCCGCCCGCCGCTGACCTCGGTCGACATGAACCTGGCGGCGCTCGGCCGCGAGGCCGGCCTCACTCTGCTTTCGCTCGTCGGCGGCCAACCCGCCGCGCCGGGCATTCGAAAACTGCCGTGCCGGCTGGTGGTGCGTCAGTCCTGCGGCCGTCCGCCGGACGGCTAGGAGAACGCGCGGCGCGATCCAAGAGCGCCGCAACAGGGAGGAGGAGAAAAACCATGAGGAGGAAAACCATGAAGACCATGATTACCGGGTTCGCGCTCGCCGCGAGCATCATTGCCTTGCCTGCAATGGCCGCCGACACCGCCAACATCTGGGTTCGCGCCGACGGCTCGAACTTCATGCCGCGCATCGTCGATGCCTTCAACAAGGGCCATGAGAACCAGGTCAAGCTGGACATCATTCCAAATGCCGAGATCATCCCGAAATATGGCGCCGCCGCCGCCGGCGGCACGGCGCCCGACGCGCTGTCGCTCGACCTGATCTACACGCCGTCCTTTGCCGCCGCCGGCCAGCTCGAAGACATCACCGACTGGGCGAAATCGCTGCCTTATTTCGCCAGCCTGTCGCCGGCGCATGTCAAGACCGGCACCTACAAAGACCACATTTACGGGCTGCCGTTCTCGGCCGACGCCTCGGTGCTGATCTGGAACAAGAAACTGTTCAAGCAGGCGGGGCTCGATCCCGACAAGGGGCCGGCCAACTGGGCCGAGATCGAGGCCGATGCCGAAAAGGTCAACGCGCTCGGTGGCGACATCAAGGGCTTCTACTTCTCCGGCAATTGCGGCGGCTGCAATATCTTCACCTTCACGCCGCTGATTTGGGCCTCGGCCGGCGACATCCTCTCCGAGGACGGCTCGAAGGCGACGCTGGACAGCCCGCAGCTGCGCGGCGCCATCGACCTCTACCGCTCGATGGTCAAGAAGGATCTGGTGCCGGCCGGCGCGCAGACCGACACCGGCGCCAACTTCTTTGCCGCCTTCGCCACCGGCAATATAGGCATTTCGCCGTCCGGCGCCTTCGCCATCGGCGCGCTCAACACGCAGTATCCGGATATCGACTATGGCGTCACTTTCCTGCCGGGCAAGGACAGCGGCTGGTCTTCGTTTGCCGGCGGCGACAATTTCGTCGTCACCAAGGGCACCAAGAAGCTCGCCGTGGTGAAGGAGTTTCTCGACTTCGCCTATTCGCTCGAAGGCCAGACCATCCTGGCCAAATACGGCAGCCTGCCGGTGCGCGGCGACATCGCCAAGGAGGCGCTGAAGGATCTCGATCCGCGCTACCAGATCGCCGCCGAAGCCATGGCCAAGGGCCGCACGCCCTATTCCGTGGTGTTCAACGACCTGATCAACTCGGCCAACGGTCCGTGGACGCAGATGATCAACGAGGTCGTCTTCGGCGACGACGTCGATGGCGCCATCGCCAATGCACAAGAGACCATGCAGTCGATCATCGACCAGGCGCAGAAATAAGGACTGGCCGGCGGCGAGGGCGGTGCAACGCCCTTGCCGTCGCGGGTCCTGATCCGGCCGGTCCGTCTCCCTGGACGGGCGGCCGGCGCTCCTTACCCTCCCCCTTGTGGGGAGGGTCGCTGCGAAGCAGCGGGGTGGGGGAGGTGTGTCCCACCGCCCTACGAGATCCAACGGAAGAGCAGCATGACCTCTGGCATTCTCAATCATCGCACCGACGCCCTACCTCTCCCTTGCGGGGAGGTCGGACCGCAGGTCCGGGTGGGAGGCCGGCGCCGCACCCCCACCCCGCTGCTGCGCAGCGACCCTCCCCACAAGGGGGAGGGTAAATGACCATCACCACCACCACCCCGCCACGCGCCAGAAAACTGGTCGGCGCCGGCCGCCGGCAGTGGATCGGCCTGCTCTATGTCGCGCCGGCCGTGGCGCTGGTCGTCGTATTCTTCATCATCCCGCTCGGCATGACGGCCTGGATGTCGCTGCACAACTGGCCGCTGATGGGCGAGCATTTTTACATCGGTTTCGACAATTACCGGGCGATCCTGCGCGACAACCGTTTTTGGAACGCGCTGAGCTTCACCGCCTACTACACCGTGATCGTCACCATCGTGATCTTCGCCGTCGCCTTTCCGCTGGCGCTGTTCATCGAAAAGCCCAGGCGGCTGACCGGCTTTTACCGGACATCCTTCTTCATGCCGGCGGTCGTCGGCTTCGCCTCGGCCAGCCTGCTGTGGTCGTGGCTGCTCAATGTCGATTCCGGCCTGTTCAGCCCTGCCGCCTACGATTTCGGCCTGACGGCGAAAAAGTTCAACTTGCTGGCGACCTTCCAGCCGGCCTTCTGGTCGATCATCGCCATGGTCGTCTGGAAGGTGGCGGGCTTCACCATGATCATCCTGATGACCGGCCTGCAGTCGATCCCGACCGATCTGCAGGAAGCCGCGATGATCGACGGGGCAGGGCCGTTCGCGCGCTTTCGCGCCATCACCCTGCCGCTGATGCGCCGCACGCTGGCGCTGGCGCTGATCCTGTCGATCGCCGGCTCGATCCTCGCCTTCGACCAGTTCTACATCATCCTGCGCGGCGGCCCGCGCAACCAGACGCTGACCGCCGTCTACTGGATCTTCAACCAGTCCTTCGTCTCGTTCAAGCTCGGCTATGGCGCCGCTTTGTCGATGATACTGCTCGCCATCCTGGTGGCGCTCAGCCTGGTTCAGCTGTGGCTGCTGCGCAAGCCGGAGGGCATCGACTGATGGCGCAGGCAAGAAGCCGCAGCAGCCGCCTCTGGCTCAGGATCGCCGAGCATTCGACCGGCATGATCGCCTCAGTGCTGTTCATCGCGCCGATCGTCTGGGCCGTGCTGTCGACCTTCAAGCCGGCGCAGGAGGCGCGCCAGCCGCCGCTGCCGCCATGGCCGACGACCGGCTTCTCGGTCGAGAACTATCGCACGCTCGACACCTTTGGCGACGGCCTCTGGCTGCCGGCGCAAAACAGCCTCTATGTCGCCTCGATGACGGTGATCCTGTCGGTCGTCGTCAGCGTGCTGGCCGGCTATGGCTTTTCGCGCTTCCGCTTTCCGATGAAGGATGTGCTCTTCATCGTCATCCTGTCGACGATCATGATCCCCTTCCAGTCCATCCTGACGCCGATCTTCCTGGTGCTGACCAAGGTCGGCCTGCACAACACGCTGACCGGGCTGGTCCTGGTCTACACCACGCTGCAATTGCCGTTCTCGATCTTCATGATGCGCAACGCCTTCGACGCGGTGCCGCGCGAGATCGAGGAGGCCGCGCGCATGGACGGCGCCAACAACGTCACCATGCTGTTGAAGGTGATGCTGCCGCTGGTCTGGCCGGGCATCGTCACCATCGCACTGTTTGCCTTCCTCGGCGCCTGGAACGAATTCCTGGCCGCACTCGTGCTGATGACCGATCAGTCCAAATTCACGCTGCCGATCATGATGACCGCACTTCAGTCCGGCCGCTTCGGCGCCATCGACTGGGGCGCGGTGCAGGCGGGCGTCACCGTGATGATGGTGCCGTGCCTGGTGCTCTTCCTCTTGCTGCAGCGCTTCTACATCCGCGGCCTGATGGCCGGCGCGGTGAAATGACCCGCCGTGAATGACCAATATCCAACGGAGTGACACGATGACCGTTCAACCATCCGCCAAGCCCGGCAAACTCGCCTTCCGCCCACTGCCGGTGCCGCAGGTCGATGTCCGCGGCTTCTGGGGCAACCGTGTCGATGCCGTGGCGTCGCGCACCGCCGACATCCTCTACGAGCGCTGCGTCGAGGCGCGCATGCTGGAGCAGATCGACCCGGACCGGCCCTCGCCGGGCGTCGTCATTCCGTTCCATTCGCCGTCGCCCGACGAGGCGGCCAGCCCCGGCTTCACCGGCTCGACGGTGACGACGCAGATGTTCTGGGACTCCGATTGGGGCAAGACCATCGAGACCGCGGCCTATTCGCTCTACCGGCGCAAGAACGCGGCGCTCGAGAAGAAGATCGATGCCGTCATCGACCTCTACGGCAGACTGCAGCAGGAAGACGGTTATCTCTCCAGCTGGTACCAGCGTATCCAGCCCGGCAAGCGCTGGACCAATCTGCGCGATTGCCACGAGCTCTATTGCGCCGGCCATCTGATCGAAGGCGCGGTCGCCTACTACCAGGCCACCGGCAAGCGCAAGCTGCTGGATATCATGTGCCGCTACGTCGACCATATCGCCGACACCTTCGGCCCGGAGCCGGGCAAGAAGAAGGGCTATTGCGGCCATGAGGAGATCGAGCTGGCGCTGGTCAAGCTGGCGCGGGCTACCGGCGAGCAGAAATACATGGACCTGGCCAGGTATTTCATCGACCAGCGCGGGCAACAGCCGCATTATTTCGACGAGGAGGCGCGTGCGCGCGGCGCCGATCCGAAGGCCTATCATTTCAAGACTTATGAGTACAACCAGTCGCACAAGCCGGTGCGCGAGCAGGACAAGGTCGTCGGCCATGCGGTCAGGGCGATGTACCTCTATTCCGGCATGGCCGACATCGCCACCGAATATGGCGACGATACGCTCAGGGTAGCGCTCGACCGGCTCTGGAACGATCTCACCACCAAAAACCTCTATATCACCGGCGGCCTCGGGCCATCGGCGCACAATGAGGGCTTTACCAGCGACTACGACCTGCCCAACGAAACCGCCTATGCCGAGACCTGTGCCTCGGTCGGCCTGGTGTTCTGGGCCAGCCGCATGCTCGGCATGGGTCCCAACGCCCGCTACGCCGACATGATGGAGCGGGCACTCTACAACGGCTCGATCTCCGGCCTGTCGCTCGACGGCTCGCTGTTCTTCTACGAGAACCCGTTGGAGAGCCGGGGCAGGCACAATCGCTGGAAATGGCATCGCTGCCCCTGTTGCCCGCCCAATATCGGCCGCATGGTCGCCTCCATCGGCAGCTATTTCTACTCCCTGTCGGATGATGCGCTGGCCGTTCATCTCTACGGCGACAGCACCGCGCGCTTCGACATATCGAACCGGGCGGTCAGTCTGATTCAGACCAGCAATTATCCTTGGGATGGCGCGGTCTCGATCCGGATCGAAGCCGAAGCGCCGGTCGAGTTCACCTTGCACCTGCGCGTCCCCTCCTGGTGCGGCAAGGCGGCGCTCAAGATCAACGGCGCCGCGGTCGATCTGGACGGCATCACCAGCGACGGCTATGCCGCGATCCGGCGCGAGTGGCGCCAGGGCGACCGGGTCGAACTCGATCTCGAAATGTCGATCGCCCGTCTGTTCGCCAATCCGGAAGTGCGTCAGGACATCGGCCGCGTCGCACTTGCGCGCGGTCCGCTGATCTATTGCGTCGAGGAGACCGACAATGCCGGCCAGTTGCATCGGATCGCTCTGCCGCGAACGGCAAAAATCGAGGCGCATGCCGAGCCGAACCTGCTCGGCGGCATCGTCACGCTTTCGGCACTTGCCAGCAAGGAAGCCCAGGAAAACTGGGAAACCGGGCTCTATCGCACCGATCCGCCGGCGGTGAGCGAGACGAAAATCACCGCCGTCCCGTACTTTGCCTGGGACAACCGTGAACCCGGCGAGATGCTGGTCTGGCTGCGGGACGGATGAGTTAGAGGCTGACAAACGCAGTCAGCGGCAAATGATCCGACGCAACCCGCGACAGCGGCGTATCATGGGCTTCCACCGACGAGACCATGCCGTGCCGGTTGGCCATGATCCGGTCGAGCGCCAGCACCGGCAGGCCTGAGGGAAAAGTCGGCACCGCCGCCGGCGTGAAACCAAAGGTGGCGTGCAGCGTCTTGAGCGCCGAGCGGTTGCCCAGCCGCCATTCGTTGAGGTCGCCGAGCAGCAAGGTCGGCCTTTCATCCTGGTTGCTCATGATGTCGAGCACGACGCGGGCCTGCTCCGAACGCGAGCGGCGCAACAGGCCGAGATGCGCGGCGATGACGCGCAGAGTGCGCGTTTCGTCGAGGTCGATCTCGGCTACCAGCGCGCCGCGGGGCTCCAGTCCCGGAAGCTTGATCTGATGGACGCCGCGCACGGTGCCGCGCTTGAACAAAAGCACGTTGCCGCGCCAGCCATGGCCCTTGCCGCTTCCGGAAACCGGCACCGGCACAAGCCCGGTTTCATGTTCGATCCGGGCAAGGTCGAGCAGCCCGGCGCGGTCACCGAAGCGATTGTCGGCTTCCTGCAGCGCGATGACGTCGGGGCCGATCTCGCGGATGACGCGGGCGGTCCGTTCGGGATCGAACCTGCGGTCGGTGCCGATGCATTTGTGGACGTTGTAGGAGGCGACCACCATCTGGGCGCCTTCAATGTGCTTGCGCGGCGTCGCGTTCGCCTTGCGCGCTTTCCTGCCGCGGATCGACAGGAGCACTGTTTCAGGAAGGCTGCGTCCGTTTATGTCCATAGGCCTGCGTTCAATCTGTCCTGATTCTAAAGATAGGGCGATCCCAGCCATAACAACCGGTCAAAAACCCGGATGACAAATGGCCGCGCTCTTAGGGTTGCGAGTGTGACGGGTTTGGCGGAAGCGATTGCCGCTCCGATGCGCCCTTCGATCTCGGCGGCAAAGCCGGTATCCAGCACCTCCAGGTCGATTTCGAAATTCAGCCGCAGCGACCGGGCGTCGAGGTTGGAGGAGCCGACATAGGCCCAGACGCCATCGACCGACAACAGCTTCGAATGGTCGAACGACCCCTCATGCCGCCAGACGCGGCAATAGTGCTTCAGCACCTGGTCGTACTGCGCCGTCATGGCGCGGCCGACCAGGAAGAGATTGTTGACCGCGGGCACGACTATGTCGATCTCGACGCCGCGCCGGGCCGCCGTGACCAGCGCGCTGACAAATTCCCGGTCCGGCAGGAAATAGGGCGACATGATGCGGATCGATTTGCGGGCGACGGAAAATGCCCCCATCAGCAATTTGTGGTTGGTTTCGATGCTGGCGTCCGGCCCCGACGCCACGGCCCGCACCAGGATCGGCTGACCGGGTGGCGGCGAGGGCTTTTCTACGTGCCAAACCTCGTCCTTGAGGGCCTCGTTGCCGGCAAAACGCCAGTCTTCGGCGGCAACCGCGAACAGGTCGGCCACGACGGGCCCCGTGACCTGGAAATGCGTATCCGCCGAACTGGCGCTGCCGGCGAATTCGGCCGAGAATCCCTTGCGGATGTTCATGCCTCCCGTGAACGCCACCACACCGTCGACGATCAGGATTTTCCTGTGCGTCCTCAAATTCGCATAGGGAAGTCTCAGGCCCATGACGATGTTGCCGTTGAAGAGATCGACGGTGACGCCGGCTTCCCGGAGTGTCCCAAGGATGCTGGGCACGGAATAGCGCACGCCGACCGCATCGATCAGCACGCGAACCGTCACACCGCGCCGGACCGCGCCGGCCAGCGATTCGACAAAACGTCGTCCGATCTCGTCATTGTCGAAGATGTAGGTCTCGAGCAGAATGCTGCGCTGTGCGCTGTCTATCGCCCGGCACATTGCTGCGTAAGCTTCGTCGCCGGTCCTGAGGATCGTGATCGTGTTTGCCGACGTCAGTGCGCGCCGCGCCACCCTGTCGCCTAGCGTCTTCAGGCCGGCAAAGCGCTGGCCGAATTCGGCTGAGATGAGTGTTTCGAGCGCAATGTCGTGGTCGTGTTTGGCTGTCTCGGCTTCACCGGCGACGGGCCGCATGGCGCTGATCGTGGCGCGGCGGATGCGGTTGATGCCGGCAATGGCATAGATGATCGCGCCAAGGAATGGCGACAAGATCATCACGCCGACCCAGCCGGTGGCGGCGCGCACGTCTTCCTTGGTCATGATTGCGTGGACGATGCCGATGGCGGCCATCAGCATCGGAATGATCACAAGGATCAGAGGCCAGTAGGTCACAAAGGTCTGCCACATCGGCAGGACTATCGAGCCAGCGGCCGCAGAAGGCAATGCAACGGATCAACCAGGACGGAGGCGCTCGCGCCTCAGTCCTTCGCCCGCTCCACATAAGCGCCATCGGCCGTCATCACCACCACGCGGGTACCCGGCGCGATGTGCGGCGGCACCAGCGTGCGCACGCCGTTGGAAAGCACGGCCGGCTTGTATGACGAGGACGCCGTCTGGCCTTTGGTCGTCGGCTCCGTCTCGACCACTTCGAAAGTAGCGCGCTGCGGCAGCACCAGGGCTATGGCGATGCCGTTGAACTGCGAGATCTGCACCGCCATGCCTTCGAGCAGGTAGGGCGCCATGTCGCCGACCACGCTTTCCGGCACCGCGACCTGGTCGTAGCTTTCCGGGTTCATGAAGTGATACCCCTCGGCGTCGGCATAGAGGAAGGTGTGCTCGCGCTCCTCGACATAGGCGCGCTCGACCTGCTCGGTGGTGCGGTAGCGCTCCGAAACCTTCACCCCGTCGGAGATGCGGCGCATGTCGAGCTGGGTGACCGGCGTACCCTTGCCAGGGTGGATGTTTTCGGCAAAGAGGATGACGTAAAGCTTGCCGTCCTTGTCGACGACATTGCCTTTACGGAGCGAACTGGCGATGACCTTCACCACGGTTTTCAATCCTAGACTTCGTTGGCCTGAAACGATCGTTCGGCGCAAATCGGCTGCGAGAGCCGTCGCCGTAGCGCATCTTGGCCCGAACCGCCAGCCCTGTCAGCAATTCCGTTGCCCGGCAAACCCATGACTGGCGCTTCGCCCTGGTGGACGCCGGATGTTCACGCCGACCGCCGGCCGCGGCTGATGGCGCGCAACGCCATAGCTGCCGCCATGCGCGGCTGGTTTGGCGAGCGCGACTTCATCGAGGTCGAGACGGCGGCGCTGCAGATATCACCGGGCAATGAGGCGCATCTCTCAGCCTTCGCCACCGAGGCGATCGGCGCCGACGGCGCGCGCCGGCCGCTTTACCTCCACACCTCACCGGAATTCGCCTGCAAGAAGCTGCTTGCCGCCGGCGAACGGCGCATCTTCAGCCTGGGCGCTGTCTGGCGCAACCGCGAGCGCGGCCCTTTGCATCACCCGGAGTTCACCATGCTCGAATGGTACCGTGTCGGCGAAACCTATGAGAGCCTGATGGCTGATTGCGCCGAGCTGCTGAAGCTGGCAGCTGAGCGGGCCGGCGCCAAAACCTTCCGCTTTCGCGGCCGCGAGGCCGATCCGTTCGCCGAACCGGAACGCGTGAGCGTGGCGGAAGCTTTTGCGCGTTACGCCGGCATCGATCTTCTTGCCACCGTTTCTGCCGATGGCGGCACAGACCGCGCCGCACTCCATGATGCTCTGGTCAAGGCCGGCCTGCGCACGGCCGGCGATGACAACTGGGCCGATTTGTTCAGCCGGGTAATGGTCGAGAAGGTCGAACCGGTGCTGGGGCAGGGGCGGGCCACCATCTTGTACGGCTATCCGATCTCGGAAGCGGCGCTCGCCCGGCCGAGCGCGGAGGACCAGCGCGTGGCCGAGCGCTTCGAGCTCTATTGCTGCGGCGTCGAGCTCGCCAATGCTTTTGGCGAACTGACCGATCCGGCCGAGCAGCGCCGGCGCTTTGCCGCCGAGATGGACGAGAAGGAGCGCGTCTATGGCGAGCGCTATCCGCTGGATGAGGATTTTCTCGCCGCCCTCGCCATCATGCCGCAAGCCAGCGGCTCGGCGCTCGGCTTCGACCGGCTGGTGATGCTGGCAACGGGCGCGACGAGGATCGATGACGTGATCTGGACGCCGGTCGCCACTCCTTGAGTGGAAATCGGCCTTGGTTAAACTCACAAACCGTCAAGCCGCGCGTCTGTGGCGGCCGCTGCCGCGGATAGCTTTCGCGCTCCGCTTGGGCGCTATGCCGCAGCGGGACAATTGCCCGTGCGCCATTGCACAAGCCGCATTGGGACAATAGATGGTGCAACAGCCGCTACCGCCCGGCGCGGCTTCAGCCAGGACCACGCGCATGACCGATACATCAGAGGCAGCGAAATTGACCGACCGCGTCGCGGCACTGGTCGAGGCTGCCAAGCGGGCCGGCGCCGACGCCGCCGACGCGGTTGCCGTGCGCGGCCGCTCGATCGGCGTGTCGGTGCGGCTGGGCAAGGTCGAGAACACTGAGGCGTCCGAGGGCGACGATGTCTCGCTGCGCGTCTTCGTCGGCAACCGGGTGGCGAGCGTCTCGGCGACGGCGGCATCGGACCCCAGGGCATTGGCCGAGCGCGCCGTGGCCATGGCCAAAGTCTCGCCCGAGGATCCCTATCAGGGTCTCGCCGATCCGGCTTTGCTGGTCGGCAAGGTGCGCGACCTCGATCTGTTCGACGCCACCGAGGTTTCGGCCGATCAGTTGAAGGAAGCGGCCCTTGCCGCCGAGGAAGCAGCCCTTGCCGTCAAGGGCGTCACCAATTCGGCCGGCAGCGGCGCCAGCGCAGGCCTCGGCGGGCTGGTGCTTGCCACGTCGAACGGCTTCGTCGGCCACTATGTCGCGTCGCGCTTTTCGCGTTCGGCCAGCGTTATTGCGGGCGAAGGCACCGGCATGGAGCGCGACTACGAATACTCCTCGAACCAGCATTTTTCCGATCTGGACGCACCGGAATTGATCGGCCGCAAGGCCGGCGAGCGCGCCGTGCGCCGCCTCGGCGCCCGCAAGGCGGCGACCGGTCCGGTCAACGTGGTGTTCGATCCGCGCGTCGCGCGCGGCATTGCCGGTCATCTCGCCGGCGCCATCAACGGCGCTTCGGTGGCGCGCAAGACCAGTTTTTTGCGCGAGATGATGGGCAAGCAGGTTGCGTCGGCTGCCATCACCGTCACCGACGAGCCGCTACGGCGTCGCGGCCAGGCCTCGCGCCCGTTCGACGGCGAAGGCGTCGAGGGCGAAAAGCTGTTGATGGTCGAGAACGGCGTGCTGAAGCACTGGTTCCTGTCGACGTCCGCCGCGCGGGAATTGGGGCTGACCACCAACGGACGCGGCGCGCGCAGCGGCTCGTCGGTATCGCCGTCTTCGACCAATCTCGCCATCGAGCCGGGCGACAGGACGCCGGAAGACCTGATCAGGTCGCTAAAATCCGGCTTTTATGTCACTGAAGTGTTCGGCCAGGGCGTCGACATGGTGACCGGCGAATACAGCCGTGGCGCATCCGGCTTCTGGATCGACAATGGTGAGCTTGCCTATCCGGTGGCCGAGGTGACCATCGCCTCGAATTTGAAGACGATGTTCCTCAATATGGTTCCGGCGAGCGATCTTGACCGCGATTTCGGCACTGCCGCACCGACGCTGCTGATCGAAGGAATGACCCTTGCCGGAGCGTGACCCGGTCATATCGGCCGGGGCCTCGGAAGACCTCGATCTGCTGCGCGACGCCGCCCGCGAGGCGGGCGCGATCGCCATGCGCTATTTCGGCAAGAACCCGCAAGTGTGGATGAAGGGCGGCACCTCGCCGGTCAGCGAAGCCGACCACGCGGCGGACGCCTATCTGCGCGAGACCCTGCTTGCGGCGCGGCCGGACTATGGCTGGCTATCAGAGGAAACGACTGACGATCCGGCGCGGCTTCTGGCGCGGCGCACCTTTGTCGTCGACCCCATAGACGGCACCCGCGGCTTCCTCGAAGGTCTGCGCTCGTGGTGCGTCAGCGTCGCGGTGGTCGAGAATGGCCGCACGCTCACCGGTGTGCTCGAATGTCCGGCCAAGGGCGAAACCTATTGGGCGCTGCCTGGCCATGGAGCTTTCCGCAACGGCAAGCCGATTGCCGTGCGCGGCCTGGGTAAGACGGTCGAGATCGGCGGGCTGAAGCAGTTGATCGACCTGATGCCGGCGCAATGGCAGGGCCGGGTGCGGCGGGCGGCGCACATTCCCTCTCTCGCCTACCGGCTGGCGATGGTCGCCAACGGCACGCTCGACGCAACCTTCGTCAAGCCCAACGCGCATGACTGGGATATCGCCGCCGCCGATCTCATCTTGCGCGAGGCTGGCGGCGCCGTGCTCGACGGCCATGGCCGCGCGCCGCTCTATGCCGGGGAGATCATCCGTCACGGCGCGCTGGTCGCCGGCAGCGGGCAGTTGCTGACCGTGCTTGCCGGCGTCATTGCCGATACGGAAGCGTGATCGAAGGTTCCAAAGTCGGCAGCTTTGGGCTAGACCTGTCGCAAACTCACAATATGTGAAGGACCGAAATGGCCGCGGAAGACGGAAAGAAACAGCTTTTGCACCTGGTGTTCGGCGGCGAGCTGAAGAAGCTGGGAGGCACCGAGTTCCGCGATCTCGACGCGCTCGACATCGTTGGCGTTTATCCGGACTATCAAACCGCGCACACCGCGTGGAAGGCAAAGGCGCAAGCCAGCGTGGACAATGCCCATATGCGCTATTTCGTCGTCCATCTGCACCGGCTGCTCGACCCTGAAAGCAAGGCCGCCGGTTGACAGCGATGGAGCATGAAGCGGTGAAAGGGCAGCCCACCGGCGCCGCGGTCCGAAGAAGACGCGGCGGCAGTTCGAAGACATTCTGGCGCAAGATCCGCGAGCCGTTGGCGCAGTCGCGAATCGTCAAGAGCATGATCGTCAGCCTGCTCGCCCAGTTCGTCCGCCTGGTGCGCCTGACCAACCGCGTGGTCGAAGGCTCGGCTAAATTTTCAGGCGGCGACTACGCCGAATTCGAACCCGGCATCATCGCGCTCTGGCATGGCCAGCATCTGCTGACCCCAGCCTATTATCCCAAGGGACGGCCGCTGGTCGCCATGGTCTCGCGCAGCGCCGACGCCGAACTCAACGCGCTGATGATCGAAAAATTCGGCATCGAGGCGGTGCGCGGCTCCGGCGGGCGTGAAAGCACGAAGCATCTCGACAAGGGCGGCGCCAAGGCGCTCATCGCCCTGAAAAAGTCACTCGTGGCCGGCAAGAACGTCGCCATGATCGCCGACATTCCCCACGGCACGCCGCGCGACGCGGGGCTTGGTATCGTTCTGCTGGCACGCCTTTCCGGCCGGCCGATCATGCCTGCCGCCATCGCCACCAGCCGCCGCAAGGTGCTGGAAAGGAGCTGGGACAAGACCACCATCAACCTGCCGTTCGGCCGCTCCTCGATCGTCATCGGAACGCCGGTGTTCGTGCCGGCCAATGCCGACGAGGCCGAAATGGAGCGCAAGCGCCAGGAAGTCACGGCCGCGCTCAATGCCGCAACCGCCGAGGCCTATCGGCTCGTGGACGGCAGGCCATGAGCGTCGGCTGGGCGCGCGCCTTCCTGGCGGCCTACCGCCTTGCCGGTGCAGCCGCCTATCCGCTGATGGGTCCCTATGTCGCCTGGCGCACATCGCAGGGCAAGGAAGACCGCAGCCGCAGCCGTGAGCGCTACGGCGTTGCCGGGCGGCCGCGCCCCGAAGGGCCGGTGATCTGGATCCATGCGGCAAGCGTCGGCGAGACCCTTGCGGTCGTGCCGCTGGTGCAAAGCATCCTCGACTACGGTGTCAACATCGTGCTGACGACGGGAACAGTGACCTCGGCGCAGGTTGCCGACGAACGGCTGGGCGACCGCATCATCCACCAATATGTTCCGCTCGACCTCAAGCCGGCCGTCAGCCGCTTTCTCGATCACTGGCGGCCGGACCTGGCTATCATCGCCGAATCCGAGATATGGCCGATGACGATCCTCGAGCTCGGCGCCCGCCACGTGCCGCAGGTGCTGGTCAACGGCCGGCTCTCCGACCGTTCGTTCAAATCCTGGAAGAAGCGCGCCAACATCGCCGAGGCGCTGTTCGAGAACCTTGCACATGTCGTTGCCCAGTCGGATGTCGACGGCGAACGGTTTCGCGCGCTTGGCGCCCGGCCGGTCACCGTGTCCGGCAACCTCAAGGTCGACACCTTGCCGCCGCCCGTCGACGAACGGGCGCTGGCGACGCTGAAGCGCCAGATCGCCGGCCGCCCGACCTGGGCGGCAATTTCGACCCATGACGGCGAGGAGGTGGTCGCGGCGGAAGTCCACGCCACGCTCTACAAGCGCCACCATGGCCTGCTGACGATTATCGTCCCGCGCCATCCCGACCGCGCCGAAGCGCTGGCCGCACAGATTTCCGGCATGGGCCTGAAGCTGGCGCGGCGCAGCAAGGGCGACCGGATCACCGCCGACACCGATATCCTCCTTGGCGATACGATCGGCGAGATGGGGCTTTATCTCCGGCTGACGGAAATCGCCTTTGTCGGCCGCTCGCTGACCTCGGAAGGCGGCCAGAATCCGCTGGAGCCGGCCATGCTCGACACCGCTGTGCTGGCCGGCCGCAACGTCCAGAATTTTCGCGAGGCCTATCAGCGCCTGCTCGACAGTGGCGGCGCCAAGCTGGTGCGCGACCGCGACATGCTGGCCGGCGCCGTCAATTTCCTGCTGAGCAATGAAGTTGCGCGCCATGAGATGATGGCGGCCGGTGCCGCCACAGTCGACCAGATGCGCGGTGCGCTGGCGCACACGCTGAAGTCGCTCGAGCCTTATATCCAGCCATTGATCGTCAAGTCGCGCCTGAAGGGCGCCGACGGGCGATAGGTGGCGTCGGAAGCACCACCTTTCTGGTGGGAAGCGCCGGACTGGCGGGTCTTTGCGCTGTCGCCGCTATCAGCCGTCTATGGCATCGTCGCCGGCCGCCGCATGCATCGGGCGGTACGTGAAAAGATCGACGCGCCAGTGCTTTGCGTCGGCAACTTCACCGTCGGCGGCAGCGGCAAGACGCCGATCGCCATCGCGCTGGCCAAGCAGGCCCGGCGCATGCAGCTCAATCCCGGATTCCTGTCGCGCGGCCATGGCGGCTCGTTCGCGCAGCCGCATGTCGTCGATGCCAGTCACGACGCTGCAAAGCATGTCGGCGACGAGCCGCTGCTTTTGGCCGAGCACGCGCCGGTTGCGGTGAGCCCCAACCGCGCCGCCGGCGCCAAGCTGCTCCTGAAAGCCCATGGCTGCGATTTCCTGATCATGGATGACGGTTTTCAGAGCGCGCGCATCCATATCGACTATGCGCTGGTCGTCGTCGACGCCCGCTACGGCATCGGCAACGGCCGCGTCATTCCGGGTGGACCGCTGAGAGCCAACATCGTCGACCAACTGGTGTTCACCGATGGGCTGTTGAAGATGGGCGAGGGCGCTGCCGCCGACCAGGTCGTGCGCCAGGCGGCGCGCGCCGGCCGGCCAGTCTTCGAGGCGCATGCCGAGCCCGCGGCCAAGGAGCGGTTTGCCGGCCGGCGGTTCCTCGCCTTTGCCGGCATCGGCCATCCCGAAAAATTCTTCGACACGCTGCGCGGCACAGGCGCTGAGGTGGCGCTGAGCCGGTCGTTTCCGGACCATCACTTCTATGCCCCTGATGAACTCGCGGAACTGGCGGCAACCGCGCGCCGCGATGGACTAGGCCTCGTCACCACCGCCAAGGACGCCGCCCGGCTGCGCCATGGCGCTGCCCCGGCCGATTTCCTCGCTGAACTCGACGTGCTGGAGATCGACGCCACGTTCGAACTCGACACTGTGCCGGAGCGCATCATCAACGAGACGCTTGATGCCTGGAGGCAGCGCAGGCTGCGGGGGTAGGGCGTGCAGCGTCACGCGGAGATGCTGGCGGGACAGCACCCCCCTCTGGCCTGCCGGCCATCTCCCCCGCAAGGAGGGAGATCAGCAGCTTTGCCAATGGCGCTCATTCTGCAACGCTGGTGATTTGGCGAAAGCAAAGATGACATCCAATCTCCCCCCTTGCGGGGGAGATGTCCGGCAGGACAGAGGGGGGTGTGAAGGAACGCGACCAACGGCTCTGTGCGCGCCTTTAACCCCGGCTGCGCAGGTCCGGATGCATCTCGATCTCGCGGCGCAGCGAGGCGGCTGCGCTGACATAAGGCTCCTGCCTGGCGACGCTCCAATATTTGAGCTCGTCCAGCGGAATGCTCTCGCCGGTCACCGCGCAGCGCACGAAGGCGCCGGGGCTGGTGACCTGGAAGTCGCCGTCGAGATAGCGGATACGGGCTTCCTTGCCGCCGGGGCCTTCGAAGCGGTTCATCATGGGGTGGTGCCAAGGTTCATGCTGATTTCATCGCCATAAATTGCCGGCAAGGTCAAGCTTGACGCAATGCTGAGGCGCTATTGTCGCTCCAAACCATTCTTATGGGACCGGCATGGACATTTCATCCGCCCGCCTGACCGCGCTGCTGCGTGAGGCCATGATGTTGGCAGCGTTGCCGTCGGCGAAGGCCGATCCGGCGAAAGCAGCACTTATGAAGGCGCTGGTGCAGCCGCCGGCGCCGTCCGGCGCGCCTTTGAAGCCGGCAGCGGCGCCGGCGCTGCAGGCGCTGTTGTCCGCAGCCACCGCAAAGGGGCAGCAGACGGGTTCTGCCGAGATCCTCCAGGCCTATCTGGCCCTTGCCGAACCTGGCGTCGAGGCGCCAGACGAGGTCGCGCCGACCAGGGTCGTTGCGGGCTCGCCGGCAAATGACGACACACAGCGCGGTCTGCTTGTGCCGCCGGCCAAGGCCGAAGATGGCGCTGCCGCAAAGCCCGCAGGACTGCCCTGGTTTGCGCTTCTCGCACCCGTGGTTTCGCCGCAGCGCCGCGCTGCCACCGCCGATATGCCAATGAAGCGGGAGCAGGCGACGTCTGGGCCGAATGATGCGGCCCAGCCGGAAGGCCGACAGCAGACGCGTGTCGGTCTGATGGCGCTGGCAACCGGGTTTCTGGCCGTCGCCATTGTCGGGCTAGCCTTGCTGGTGCTTCGCTGAGCACCGAATGATCGCCGCTATCGCTCGGCTTCGAGGAACGCTTCCATCTTTTCCATCGCCAGCCCCGCCTCGACGGCGATTCGGCGAGAAAGTTCGGCGGCAGCCGTGCGCGGCCTCCCCAGCGGCCGGTCGAGCCAGTACGACACCGGGTCCAGCGCCGTGCGCTCGTCGACGGCGACGATGCGGCCTGCCTCCAACTGGTGTCCGGTCAGCGGCGGCCGTGCCAGCGCGATGCCGAGCCCGTAAGCTGCAGCGTCGAGCACCAGATTGTAGTCCTCGAAGCGGCGATCCTGCGGGCGCGGGCGGTAGTCCATCCCTTGCGCGGCAAACCAGGCACGCCACCCCGAAGCGTCGGAATCGTTGATCAGCGGAAATTTGAGCAGCCGGGCCGGGTCGCCGCGACCGATCTCGTGGGCAAGGCCGGGCGCGGCGACGGGAAAGACATGTTCCTCGAACAGCTTCACCGAGATGCGGCCCGGAATGCCGCCGCGGCCGCAGCGGACCGACAGGTCGATGCCTTCATCGGCAAGGTCGGCCTGGCGGATGTCGACGTCGAGCACGATGCGCAGCTTGGTGGGATTGTTCTCCAGCGCCGCCATGCGTGGCATCAGCCACAGCCCGCTGACGGAGGGTATCGAGGTCAGCCGCACCACGGCGGTGCCGCGCGGCTCGACCCAGCGGTCGGAATGGCTGGAGATCAGCGCAAAGGCTTCCGCCGTGCGCAGATGCAGGCGGTTGCCCTCGATGGTCAGCGAGACGCCGCGCGCGCCGCGGTCGAACACTTTCAAGCCCAGCCAGTCCTCCAGCTTGGCGATCTGCCGGCTGACGGCGCCGTGGGTGATGTTGAGCTTCTCGGCCGCGGCCGAAAAGCTCCCCGTTCGCGCCGCCGCATCGAAGGCGCGCAGGGTCTCGAGCGGCACCATTGTGTCTGAGCTGTGATCCATAGTCACAGGTGATCCTCGATTTGATCGTTTGTCAACGGCGCCGAAAAGGCGCTTTCTGCCTTTCAACACTCTGAGAACCCGAGGACAGGCAGATGAGCGCAACGACCAGCACGTCGAATCCGACACAGCGGATGGACACCACGGCGGCCATCGCCGTGGCCTTGACGGTGGTTGGCTGGGCCTCGGCCTTTCCCGCGATCCGTGCCGGCCTCGCCGCTTTCGGGCCGCTGGAACTCGGTGCGCTGCGCTTTGCCATTGCCGCGGTGCCGGCGGCGATCTTTCTTGCCGTCAAGCGCCCGGCGCTGCCGAGGCTCGACGAAGTGTGGCGCCTGGTGTTTGGCGGCGCCATCTTCGTCGCGCTCTACACTGTCATGCTCAATTTCGGCGAATTGACGGTTTCGGCGGGTGCCGCCGGTTTCATCATCAATGTCAGCCCGATCTTCACCGCCATTATGGCAATGGCATTGCTCGGCGAGCGCTTCTCAAGCTGGGCCTGGTTCGGCACGGCGATTTCTTTCGCCGGCATCGGTATCATCGCTGTGGCTGACGGCAATGGCTTGAGTTTCGACACCGGCGCGCTGCTGGTTCTTGGCTCCGCGCTGTGCTCGGCCGTCAACACGATCGTCCAGAAGCCGCTCTTTGCCCGCCATCACCCGCTGACCATTTCGGCCTCGAACATGATCCTTGGCGCGCTTTGCCTGGCACCCTTTCTGCCGAGCGGCTTTGCGCAGGCCGCGGTCGCCAACACGGCCGGTATCGGCGCCGTGATCTTTCTTGGCATCGTGCCCAGCCTGATCGCCTATGCCGCCTGGGCAACCGCACTGTCGCGTCTTCCGGCAGCGCGCGCCTCGAACTTCCTCTATCTGGTCTCGCCCATGTCAGCCCTGATCGGCTTCTTCTGGCTGGGCGAAGTGCCGACGCTACTTGGTATCCTCGGCGGCGCACTGGCGCTGGGCGGCGTGATCGTGGTGAATTTAAAGCGTTAAAACAAATGATTTGAGCTGTTTTCGGACTCAAACCGAGAACCGCTTCCATCAGAATGCAGACACCCAGAGGAAGGACAGCTATGGTACGCTGCGTTCACTGGGGGACGGAATGGGAAGACTGTTCATATCGGCAATTTTTTGCGTTTTGCTGCTGACCGGGAAAGCCGCCGCGGGCTGGTATCAGGTCGAAAACTACGAAGGCTCCATCGGACCTAACCCCGTCCACCTATCGCTGCAGAGATATGACAGTTTCGGCAGGGGGATTACGGTCGAGGGGAGCTATTTCCATGACGCGAAGCAAAGCCCGATAGCGGTGTACGGCAAGATCAGTGGCACCAGCGTCTTCCTTTGCGAGATTGCGGACGACCGGGTGCTGGTCATGGGATCGAAAACGCCCGTTGGCACCACCGGATGTCCGTTTTCTCTCGACCTTGGCGAAAGCGGCGCAACAGAGACTTGGAGCAAGGGCTCGGACAAGTTCCCGATCACGCTGAAGAAGGTCGCAAGCCTCGACGATACCGGTGAGGCGAAGGTTGACGGCACCGTCGAGATTCCCTTCTGGGCGCAGACAGCAACCCACAGATTTGCCGGGGTCTACGAGAAAGCGGGCTTTCTCGTCTGCATGAATAAGCTGCGGGTCATCGATAAGAAGAAAAAGAAGGTCGTTCAGGAGATCGCTTTCGATGACGACGATTGCGATGCCGGCATGCTGATGACTCCCATCTACATGAATGTTCAAAAACAGGTTGGGAGAAGCTTCGAGACAATCTCCGTGAATTTTCGCGGCGGTAGCGCCGGTTACTCACGGGATTACGTTTTCTCTCATAGGTTCAAGGATTATCGCCTGTTGGTGAATTGAGCGTGTGGCCTGACCTGGCTTGTGCTCACCGCCGCCCAAACAGCCGCTCTATGTCGGCGAGCTTGAGTTCGATATAGGTCGGGCGGCCGTGGTTGCAGGTGCCGGAGCCCGGCGTTGCTTCCATCTGGCGCAGCAGCGCGTTCATCTCCTCAGGCTTGAGCAGGCGGCCGGAGCGGACCGAGCCGTGGCAGGCCATAGTCGCGGCGATCTTGTCCAGTCGTTCCTTCAGCGTCTCGATCGTGTCGTTGTCGGCGATCTCGTCGGCAAGATCACGCACCAATTGCTGGACATTGGTTTCGCCGAGCATCGACGGCGTCTCGCGCACCGCCACCGCGCCGGGACCGAAACGCTCAATGGCGAGGCCGAACCGGGCCAGCGTTTCGGAATGCATGGCCAGCCGCTCGGCGTCCTCCTCCGGCAGGTCGACGATCTCCGGCAGAAGCAGCATCTGCGAGGGCACCGCGCGCGAGTGCAGGGCATTCTTCAGCGCCTCGTAGACCAGCCGCTCATGCGCCGCGTGCTGGTCGACGATGACAAGCGAATCCCTGGTCTGGGCGACGATGTAGTTCTCGTGCACCTGCGCGCGGGCGGCGCCCAGCGCGGTGCCGAGCAGCGTCTCGGCCGGCTCGGCTAAGCCGGCACGCGCATCGGCGCTGGCGAGCGGACCGGCGTCGAATGCAGCCTGGTCGTTTTCGCGGAAGCCGGCGCCGTCAAATCCCATATCCAGCGGCCGCTGTGGCGAGCGGTCAAAGCCCGAAAAGCCCGAGGCCCGGTAGGCCGCGTCATAACTGCGATGACCGTTGGCAGGACCCGCATGGGCGTAGGAGGCGGCTCCCGGCCGGAACGCCGCCACCATCCCGGCGGCCCCGCTGGTGGCGGCGCGGATGCCGGCATTGGCCAGCGCCTCGCGAATGGCGCCGACGATCAGCCCGCGCACCAGGCCGGGGTCGCGAAAGCGCACATCGGCCTTGGCTGGGTGGACGTTGACGTCGACGGTCGCCGGATCGAGCGTCAGGAACAGCACGGTCACCGCGTGCCGGTCGCGCGGCAGCACATCGGCGAAAGCGCCGCGAATGGCGCCGGCAATCAGCTTGTCGCGCACTGGCCGGCCGTTGACATAGGCATATTGCTGCAACGCGTTGGCGCGGGTGAAGGACGGGATCGAGACGTGGCCGGTCAGGTGCACGCCGTCCCGGCTGGCGTCGATAGCGATGGAATTGTCGGGAAACTCGGCGCCCATGACTTGCGCGACGCGGCGCAGGCTGCCTTCCGCCGTGTCGTCGGTCGCCGGCAATTCCAGCGTCGAGCGGTCCGAGCCGGCGAGCGTAAAGCGCACGGCGGGGAAGGCGATAGCGATGCGCTTGAGCACGTCGCTGGTGGCGGAGCTTTCGGCGCGCTCGCCCTTCATGAATTTGAGCCGGGCCGGCGTGGCGAAGAACAGGTCGCGCACCTCGACCGTGGTGCCGCGGTTGGCCGCCGCCGGTTTGACCGCCGAAACGCGGCCGCCTTCGATGGCGATCTCGGCTGCAGCGTCGCCTGCGGCCGTGCGCGAGCGAACCGACAGTCGCGACACCGAACCAATCGACGGCAATGCCTCGCCACGGAACCCGAGCGAGCGGATATCGCGAATGTTGTCGGCAAGTTTCGAGGTGCAGTGGCGCGCAATGGCCAGCGCCAGTTCCTGTTCGGGGATACCGGAGCCGTCATCGGTGACGCGGATCAGGTTCAGCCCGCCGCCGGCAGTGACGACCTCGACGCGGGAGGCGCCGGCGTCGAGCGCGTTTTCGACCAGTTCCTTCACCACGCTCGCCGGACGCTCGATGACTTCGCCGGCGGCGATCTGGTTGATCATCGTTTCGGAAAGCTGGCGAATGGGCATGGGGGTATTATAGGCGGATTCGAAGGGTGTGCGGAAGGCTTCAATGAATGCCGGACATTGGAGACGCCAGCGGGACAGCACCCCCCTCTGGCCTGCCGGCCATCTCCCCCGCAAGGAGGGAGATCAGATGTCACGACGGCTTTCGCCAATCTTCAATGCCTGAAGGGTGACGCGACGTATGAACTGCCAATCTCCCCCCTTGCGGGGGAGATGTCCGGCAGGACAGAGGGGGGTGTGAAGGAACTCCGCGATAGTGACTACGCTGCAACCGATTTCAAGCCTGCGCCGCCAGCCAGTCCCTGACTTTCCGCGCATTCTCGCTCAGCTCACGGTTCTTAGGCCAAACCACGTAGAACGCCTTGCCGGTTCTCAGCACATGGTCGGTCACCGGCACTAGCAGCCCCGAAGCCAGGAGCCGTTCGGCCAGATGCCGCCAGCCGAGCGCGATGCCCTGGCCCTCCATGACGCCCTGGATCACGAGGCCGTAATCGTTGATGCGCAGGCCGCGCGCGGTGTTGTCGAGGCTGCCGCCCGCCGACTGGAACCATTCGTCCCAGCTAGCCGCCTCGCGGTAGGGCTCCTCGAGGTGGATCAGGCGATGCGTCGCCAGCTCCGCGACGCTCCTTGGCATGCCGAATTTCGCGAGATAGCTGGCGCCTACGACTGGAAAAATCTCCTCGTCGGCCAGCGGCAGCGAATGATAGTCGGCCCAGTCGCGCGGCTCGCCGCCGCGCACGGCGAGCGGGATGCCCTCGGCGATGATGTCGAGATCGCGGTCGGCGGTCTGGATGCGCAAGTCGATGCCCGGCAGTTCGTCGCGGAACTGCTGCAGCCGCGGCATCATCCAGAACGAGCCGAAGGCGGTCGACGCCGCCAGCGTGACATGACCGCCGGTCGCCTGCAGGCGCAGATCCTCCGCCGATTTGCGGATATGCGACAGGCCGAGTGAGACGTCGGCATGGAAGCGTTCGCCCGCTTCTGTCAGGACGACCTGGCGGTGGCGGCGCTGGAACAGCTGGGCGCCAAGCTGTTCCTCCAACCCGCGCACCGCATAGGAGACGGCGGCCTGCGTCATGCCAAGCTCGCGCCCGGCAGCGGTGAAGCTCGACAGCCGGCCCGCCGCCTCGAAGACGATCAGGCTGCCGGCCGAGGGCAGGAGGTGGCGCAGGCTTCGCATAAGCTGAGCTTATACAAGAGATCAGGATTTTCCAGCATCACATCCATATTTCCTCTCGCTAACTTGGTTGGACGGAATGAGGAGGCTCCATGAACGCACCGGCCACTGAACTGACCGAGCAAACCCACCGCCGCGGCGGCGGTCGCCTCGGACGCAAGGCGCTGAGGAGCGCCCCCGTCACCTCGTTCCCAACGCTGGTCCGCGAGATCCCCACCTACCAGATGGTCCCGGACGAGGCGGTGGAACTGATCCAACAGGAGTCACTCGCCATCCTCGAAGAGGTCGGTTGCGAGTTCCGCGACGACGAGGCGATCGCCATGTGGAAGGCGGCGGGCGCCGACGTGTCCGAGACACGCGTCCGCATCGACCGCGGCCTGCTGATGGAACTGGTCGCGAAGGTTCCGTCCGAATTCACCCTCAATGCGCGCAATCCCGAGCGCACCGTGCGCGTCGGCGGCAAGAACTCCATCTTCGCGCCGATGTATGGCGCGCCTTACGTGCGCGACCTCGACAACAACCGGCGTTATGGCACGCTTGAAGACCTCAACAATTTTCACAAGCTCGCCTACATGGCCCCGGCGCTGCATTCGTCGAGTTCGATCATCTGCGAGCCGATGGAGATCGCGGTGCCGAAACGGCATCTCCACATCATCCATTCGGCGCTGAAGCATTCCGACAAGCCGTTCATGGGCATCGTTACTTCCAAAGACCGCGCCGAAGACACGATGGCGATGGCGGGCATCGTCTTTGGCGAAGATTTCGTTCGCGACAATCCGGTGCTGGTGTCGATTACCAACTGCAACTCGCCGCTGGTGTGGGACGCCACCATGCTGGACGCGATGAAGGTCTATGCCCGCAGCAATCAGCCGCTGATCCTGGCGCCCTTTGCGCTGTGCGGCGCATCGACTTCGGCCTCGGCCGTCGGCGCGGTGGCGCAGGTCAATGCCGAAGCATTGGCCGGGGTCGCTTTCACCCAACTGCTGCGCCCGGGTTCGCCCCAGATCTACGGCCAGTTCATGGTGACGGTTGACATGAAGACCGGCGCGCCGATGGGCGGCACGCCGGAGGCCGCCCAGATGATGTATCTGATGGGCGCGTTGGCGCGGAAATACAAACTGCCCTGGCGAACCTCCGGCTTCCATGTCGGCTCCAAGCTCAACGACGCCCAGGCCGGCTATGAATCCAACATGCTGATGCATGCCGCCATCCTCGCCGGCGCCAATTATATTTGGCACTCCGCCGGCTGGTTGGAGGCCGGGCTGACCTGCGGCTATTCGAAATTCGCCACCGACTGCGAGCAGCTTGTCGGCTGGTACAAATATGCCGGCGGCCTGTCGTTCGACGACTTCAAGGAGGCCATGGCGGCGATCCGCGAAGTCGGGCCGCAGGGCCATTTCCTCGGCACCCAGCACACGCTCGATCACTACGAGTCGGCATTCTTCATGCCCACCATCATGGATTTCAACTCCTACGAACAATGGAAGGCTGGAGGGGCGAAGGACCACGACACGCGCGGCCGCGAGAAAGCCCGCAACATGCTGGCCGACTATGAAGAGCCGAAACTCGATGAGGGCATTGCCGAGGGCCTCAGGGACTTTATCGCGCAGCGCGAGGAGAGGCTGCCCGACAGCGTTAGCTAAGAGAACGACGAATGAGTTGATAACGGGCGAAGACCCGATGGGAACCGCAAGGGAGAAAGACATGACACTTTTCAAAAGCAATGGCGATCGCGTGCCAACGGCCATCGAGGCGATGGCGCAAGAGACGCGTGCTGGCCGTATGGACCGGCGCGAGTTTCTTGCATTGGCAAGTGCGTTCGGCGCATCGACGGCGCTGGCCTACGGCATGATCGGCCTTGCCGCGCCGGGACAGGCTTTTGCCGAGGAGCCGAAGAAGGGCGGCACGCTGCACATATCGATGTCGGTCAAGGCCCAAAAAGATCCGCGCACCTATGACTGGGTGGAACTCGCCAACATCTCGCGCTGCTGGCTGGAGCCGCTGGTCCGCTACACCAGGGAATTCACCTTCGAGCCAGTGCTGCTCGAAAGCTGGGACATCAATGACGACGCCACTGAATACACGTTGCATGTGCGCAAGGGCATCACCTGGAACAATGGCGATGCTTTCAACGCCGATGACGTGGTCTTCAATGTTACCCGCTGGTGCGAGAAGAAGGTCGCCGGCAACTCCATGGCCGCTCGCGTCGGCGGGCTGATCGACGAAAAGTCGGGCAAGGCCAGGGAAGGCGCGATCGCCAAGGTCGACGACAATACGGTCAAGCTGACGCTCAGCGCGCCCGACATTTCGCTGATTCCGAACCTCACCGATTATCCCGCGCTCGTCGTCCACCGCAATTTCGACGCCGAAGGCGCCGACCCGGTCAAGAAGCCGATCGGCACGGGCCCGTTCGAACTGGTCTCCTACGATGTCGGCCAGAAGGCGGTGGTCAAGCGTCGTGAAAACGGCAAGTGGTGGGGTGGTGAAGCGCCGCTCGACAGCGTCGAGTTCATCGACTACGGCACCGACTTCAACGCTTCGATCAACGCCTTCGAATCCGGCGAGATAGACCTCAATTTCGAGACTCCGGCCGACTTCATCGACATCCTGGATAAGATGGGGCTGGAGAAGTCCGAGGTTGCGACGGCAACCACGCTGGTTGCCCGCACGAACGTTACCCACAAGCCCTATGACGACCAGCGGGTGCGCAACGCGCTGCAGATGGCGGTCGACAACAATGCGGTGCTGGAACTCGGCTATGCCGGGCGAGGGACGGTCGGTGAAAACCACCATGTCAGCCCTATCCATCCTGAATATTTCGCGCTGCCCAAGAAGACGCGCGACGCGGCCGGCGCCAAGAAACTGATGGCCGACGCTGGGCAGGCCGATTTCGAGCACGAGCTGATCACCGTCGAGGACGATTGGCAGAAGAACACCGGCGACGCGATTGCCGGCCAACTGCGCGACGCCGGCATCAAGGTCAAGCGCACGGTGCTGCCGGGCTCGACCTTCTGGAACGACTGGACGAAATATCCCTATTCGATGACCATCTGGTACATGCGCCCGCTTGGCGTCCAGGTCCTGGCGCTTGGTTATCGCACCGGCGAGGCCTGGAATGAATCGGCCTATTCCAACCCGGACTTCGACGCCAAGCTGAAGCAGGCGCTGTCGCTGATCGATGTGGAGAAGCGGCGTGAGGTGATGAAGGATGTCGAGCAGATCCTGCAGGATTCCGGCGTCATCATTCAACCCTTCTGGCAGAAGCTCTACAGCCACATGAACAAGAAGGTGAAAAACTACGGCGTCCACCAGACCTTCGAGATGGACCTGCAGAACGTCTGGCTGGATGGCTGAGAGGGTGTAAGCCGGGGCTTCATGAGCCGCAAAAAAGCCGATATGCAGGATGTCTGGTATTGCCGCCTTGCCGCCAAACGTCCGGAGATCCCGCATGAAACCGATAGTGCTTGCCGCTGCCTTTTCGATTGCCTTGCCAGCGACGGTGCTGGCCGGGCCGGCTTCCAACGCCGTGAAGTTCTTTTATGTGCCCGAGGTGAAATTCGAGGGAGATGCAAAGTACCGCGACCGCTTCACCGAGCCGGTGACCAAGCTGTTCGATCTCAACGACCAGGCAACGAAGAACAAGCCCGACGAAGTCGCCTGCCTCGACTTCGATCCCGGCCTCGACGCCCAGGATTTCGACCAGAAGTCGATTGCCAAGACATTGAAGCTGGCCGAGACCGTCAATGGCGATACGGCCGAAGTCACCGCCACCTTCAGCCTTTTTGCGGAAGGCGATGATTCCAAACGCGAAATGCTGTGGTCGCTGAAGGAAATCGACGGCAAATGGAAGGTCGCCGACATCACCTCCAAGACCAGCAACTGGACGCTAAGCGCGCTGGAATGCATGCCCGACAAAGCGCCGGAGTGATCCCGTGCTCCGCCGTCTTGCCTTGGCGCTGTCGCCCATGTGCGTGCTGTCGGTGGGTATGAGCGCAGCCGCAGCACAAGGCCTGTTGGGCCCGCCGCCAGCCAATGCGCCGGCCGTGACGGCACCGGCCGGCGCAGCACCGCCCGCAAATCCACCCGGGACAGCGGTGGAACCGGCGACACCGCCGGTTGGGTGGCCGCCGGCCGACGCCCCACCGGCCGCACCCATTCTGCCGGGATCCCCGACGGCGGTGGTGCGGCCATTTTACGATCAGGTGGGACTGGAGATCGATCCCGCGCAGCGCAGCCACTTCATCGACCCGGCAAAAACCGTTCTCGACAAGAGCGACGCGTTGCGCACATCCGGGCAGGGAGAATGTCTCGACCCCAACATGGCGCTCGACAATGCCGACTATGACAAGACCGAGATCGATAAGAGCCTGAAGACACTCGAAGCGATCAATGGCGACCAGGCCAAGGTCATTGTCGCCTTCGTCGTCGCCGGCAACCCGCATCGCCTTGAATGGAAATTCAGGAAAGTCGACGGCGACTGGAAGATATCCGATCTGCTTTCGGTGACCGGTGAATGGGCGCTCAGCCAGTATCAGTGCGAATAATGTTGATTGAGGGTCAGCGCCTGCGATCCTTCGCGCCCCCCTCTGTCCTGCCGGACATCTCCCCCACACGGGGGGAGATCAGCAGTTCCAGCGTCTCGCCCGCTCCGCATCATTTGAGATTAGCTAAAGCCTATGTGGCGGCCAATCTCCCCCGTGTGCGGGAGATGTCCGGCAGGACAGAGGGGGGCGCTGTCCCGCTAAAGTTCCGCAAAATAGCTTCAGCCCCTTCCGCGATAGGGGGCAACGCCGGTGTCGGGCAACCAGGCGCCTTCGGGCGGAGCGCCGGTCTGCCAGAAGACATCGATCGGAATGCCGCCGCGCGGATACCAATAGCCGCCTATGCGCAACCACAGCGGCTTCGTTGCCGCCACAATGCGGCGGCCGATCATCACCGTGCAGTCTTCATGGAAAGCGCCATGGTTGCGAAACGAGGTCATGAACAGTTTGAGCGACTTCGATTCCACGAGCGTGGCATCGGGTGCGTAGTCGATGACGATATGAGCGAAATCC
Organism: Mesorhizobium sp. C277A; assembly: GCF_040324395.1. NCBI lineage: Bacteria > Pseudomonadati > Pseudomonadota > Alphaproteobacteria > Hyphomicrobiales > Phyllobacteriaceae > Mesorhizobium > Mesorhizobium sp. C277A. The sequence goes on from NZ_JAMYVW010000002.1 coordinate 1,264,108, forward strand.
GGCTGTCCGGTTACCGGGCAGAGCGAGGTGAATTCCGGGCAGGTGAAGCGCACGATCGCCGGCGGTCCGTCGCCGCGCTGGAACGGCACGGTCTCCAGGACCGCGGTCTCCGGGCTCTGTGGCGTCTCGACGTGGGCGCCGAGCTGGGTGAGGGTTTTGGTATCGATCATCGCGGTTTTCCTGGGGATTTTCCGCGCTCATTAGCACCGGACCGAAAAGTGTGCAGCGATTTTCGAATAAATTCGATGCTTAAGACAAGAACTGGAGCAGCACGCGCTGCTCCGACACAAATTGGAATGGCAGGAAGATGATGACCAGCAACGACCCGCTTCTCCAGCCTTACCAGCTCAAACACCTGACGCTGAAGAACAGGGTGATGTCGACCAGCCACGAGCCGGCCTATTCCGAGGACGGCATGCCGAAACAGCGCTACCGGCTCTACCACGCCGAAAAGGCCAAGGGCGGCATGGCGCTGACCATGACGGCGGGCTCGGCGATCGTCTCGCGCGACAGCCCGGCCGCCTTTGGCAATCTGCATGTCTATGACGACCGCATCGTGCCGTGGCTGGCCGAACTGGCGGACGCCTGCCACGAGCATGACTGCAAGGTGATGATCCAGATCACCCATCTTGGTCGCCGCACCGGCTGGAACAAGGCCGACTGGCTGCCGGTGCTGTCGGCTTCGCCGGTGCGTGAGCCGGCGCACCGCGCGTTCCCCAAAACCATCGAGGACTGGGACATCGAGCGCATCGTCGCCGACTATGCGTCGGCTGCGCAGCGCTGCCAGGCGGCCGGCCTCGACGGCATCGAGTTCGAATCCTACGGCCATCTGATGGACGGCTTCTGGTCGCCGGCCACAAACCATCGCGACGACGAGTTCGGCGGTTCGCTCGACAACCGGCTGCGCTTCACCGACATGGTGCTGGATGCCGTGCGAGCGGCCGTCGGTGAGAAGTTCATCGTCGGCATCCGCATGGTCGCCGATGAGGACTTTGACAAAGGCCTGTCGAAGGCCGAGGGCGTCGAGATCGCGAGACGGCTCGCCAATTCTGGCAAGGTCGATTTCCTGAACATCATCCGCGGCTCGATCGAAAGCGACGCGGCGCTCACCAAGGTTATCCCGGTGACCGGCATGCGCTCTTCGCCGCATCTCGATTTCGCCGGCGAGGTGAGGGCGGCAACAAAATTCCCGACCTTCCATGCGGCGCGGATTTCCGATGTCGCCACGGCGCGCCACGCCATCGCGACCGGCAAGCTCGATATGGTCGGCATGACCCGCGCCCATATCGCCGACCCGCACATCATCAAGAAGGTCATGGAAGGTCGCGAGCACGAGATCCGGCCTTGCGTCGGCGCCACCTATTGCCTCGATCGTATCTATGAAGGCGGCGAGGCGCTGTGCGTCCACAATGCCGCGACCGGCCGCGAGGCCGAGATTCCGCATATCATCCTGAAGACCGTAGGGCCCAGGCGGAACGTCGTCGTCGTTGGCGCTGGCGCTGGCGGGCTCGAGGCAGCTCGCGTGATGGCCGAACGCGGCCATCATGTCACGGTGCTTGAAGCCTCCGGTCAGGCCGGCGGCCAGGTTCGGCTGGCGACGCAGAACCCGCGCCGCAAGGAGTTGATCGGCATCATCGACTGGCGGCTGGCCGAACTCGACCGGCTCGGCGTCGGGATCCGCTACGACACCTGGGCCGAGCGGGACGAAGTGCTGGCGCTGTCGCCCGACGTGGTGGTGATCGCCACCGGCGGCCTGCCACAGAACCCGCCGCTGACATCAGGCGACAATCTCGTCACGTCGAGTTGGGACATCATGGCCGGCAGCATCAAGCCGGCGGAGAACGTGCTGCTCTTCGACGACAATGGTGGCCACCAGGGCATGGGCGCGGCGGAGCTGATCGCCAATGCAGGGTCAAAACTGGAGCTGGTTTCGCCGGAGCGCTTCTTCGCCCCCGAAATGGGCGGCATGAACCACGTGCCCTATATGCGCGTATTCCAGGAGAAGGGCGTCACCATCACCATCAACACCAGGCTGCGCTCGGTACGGCGCGAGGGCAACCAACTGGTCGCCGAACTCGCCTCCGACTTTGCCGATGGCTGGCGTGGCGAAAGGCGGGTCGACCAGGTGGTGGTCGAGCACGGCACGGCGCCGCTCGACGATCTCTATCTCCAGCTGAAACCGCTGTCGAAGAATGGTGGCGCGGTCGATTACGAGCGGCTGGTCGGCGGCGGCGATATTTTTCCTTCACGCAACCCCGAAGGCGGCTTCGTGCTGTTGCGCATCGGCGATGCGGTCGCCTCGCGCAACATCCACGCCGCCATCTATGATGGCATCAGGTTCGGCTTGCGGGTTTGAGCCTACAAGCCGGCCTACGGCTTGTTCCAAAGCTCGATCTCACCCTTCCGGCGGGCGCATCTCGATCGATCAAAGTGATGGGTGGCGCGCAGCCAAACCTCTGTGCGGAGAGCCACCTTGCACATCCGTCCGAACTGCGCGCCGCGGACGCCACCAGCCGAGAGCCAGGCGACGCACGATGCGGAATGGTCTTCAACCGGGAGGCGACGTGCGGCAGGGCTCAAATCATCCTGGCGGTCGCCATGCAAAGCACGGTGAGCACCAGCAGCCAGGCGGCGATGCGCTCGCCGCGGGCCATTTTGGTGCGCAGCGCCGCTTCCGTTGCGACGTCCGCGCCGGCAAGCTGCCGGCTGGTCTTGCGGACGACGACGCTGAGAACGCCGGCAGCGGCGAAGGCGGCCAGGATGCCTAGCGCCAGCACCATTTCCATCGAGCCGAAATAGGCGCCGTGGAAGAAATACCAGAGCAGGGCGCCGGTCACGAACACCATACCGGCCGAGCCCATTTGCGGTCCAATAAAGCGCTCCGCCCTGATCTCGGGGTCGCGGGCAAGCGTGATGGTGGTGCCGGCCCAGAACACACCGGCCATGACGTGAAGGCCGATAACGACGATGTAGACATATTGCATGACCGCTTCCTCCTTGCCCGCCGCCCGTCCTCGGATTCCTGTCGAATGCGGGATAATACGAACTCGGTAGATCGACACGCATGATAGTTAGCTATCAAATGGTTCGATGTCAATGTATAATGCCGCGTTCCATCGGCCGGCGCCTTGTTCTACTGTCGGCGCATGACTCCCTTTGACCGTCCGCCAATCGGCATGAATCTCGCGCGCACCTCCAAGCTGGTGGCGCAGGCCTTTGACGCCGCTTTGGTCGAGGCCGGCGGCACGCTGCCGGTGTGGCTGACCTTGCTTTCGGTCAAGTCGAGCGAGCTTGCCAACCAGCGCGAACTTGCCGGCATGATCGGCATCCAGGGCGCCACGCTCACCCACCATCTCAACGCCATGGAGGCGCAAGGCTTGCTGACGCGCCGCCGCGATCCGGACAACCGCCGGGTTCATCTGGTCGAGCTGACGCAGGCGGGCGAAACGATGTTCCTGAAGCTGCGGGCGGCGGCTCTCATCTTCGACAAGCGGCTGCGCGCGGGATTGCCGGACGACAGGCTGGCGGAGTTCGCCGAGGTGCTGGCGGCATTGCGGGCGAATGTCGCGCCGGCCAAATGACCGGCACCGGTGGGCAATAGTCTAGGCTAAATTGCCCTGAAGCACCTTCAGCTTGGCTTTCTTCGGGCTGCGCGCCAGCAGCCATTCGCGCGCTTTGTCCTGCGGCATCGGGAAGGCGATGGAATAGCCCTGCACCTGATCGCAGCCGATCGCCATCAGCGAATCGAGCTCGGCTTCGGTTTCCGCGCCCTCGGCGACGATCGAAATGCCGAGACCGCGCGCCAGCTCGGTGATGGCGCGCACGATCTTGGTGTTGTCGCCATTCTCGTTGATGTTCTGGACGAAGCGGCGGTCGATCTTCAGCCGGTCGATCTCGTTGGGATTGACATGGCTGAGCGAGGCGTAGCCGGTGCCGAAATCGTCGAGCTCAAGATGGACGCCGGCAGCGCGGATGTGGCGCAGCTTCGCCGCGATGCCCGTCTTCTCGTCGTCGAGAATGACGGATTCGACGATTTCCAGCGACAGTTTCTGCGGAGCAAGGCCCGCCTTTTCCAGCGTCGCGAACAGGAAGCGGTCGAAGTCGGGTTCGCGCAGCTCGGTGCCGGACACGTTGACGGCAAGCCGGCCGAAGGCAATGCCGGCGCGATCCCATTCGGCTGCTTGCTCGATTGCCTTGGTAAAGACGATGCGGCCGATCTCGGGCATGAAGCCGCATTTTTCGGCGACCGGAATGAACTCGCCCGGCGCAATCATGCCGCGCTCGGCATGCTTCCAGCGCACCAGCGCCTCGATGCCGCTGATGGCGCCGTTGCTCAGCGACACCTGCGGCTGGAAATAGACCTGGAAGGCGTTCTCCGAAATCGCGACCTTGATGTCGTGCTCGAGCTGCTTGCGGTAGTCTAGCTCGCGCCTGAGTTCCTCGGAGAAGAACGAGAAGCTGCCGCCGCCGAGCTTCTTGGCGGAATAGAGCGCGAGGTCGGCGTGGACGAGGAGATCCTCGGCATTGTCGGCGTCGATCGGATAGACGGCAATGCCGGCGCTGGCCCCTGGAAGGATGGTCGTGCCCTGGAAGGTAATCGGCTCGTTGATCTCCTCCAGGATGCGCCGGGCCAGCATGTTGATGTCCTCGGGGCCGCCGGCGCCATTGAGGATCATCACGAATTCGTCGCCGCCAAGGCGAGCGCACAGATCCGACGCACGGCAGGAATCGCGCATGCGCTGCGCGGTGACGACCAGAACATAGTCGCCGGCGGCGTGGCCGAGCGTGTCGTTGATCTGCTTGAACCGGTCGAGGTCGAGCTGGATCACCGCCAGCCTCTCACGCCGGCGATGCGCGCCCTTGATCAGCGTTTCGAAGTGATCGGTCAGGAAGGTGCGGTTGTGCAGGCCGGTCAGCCCGTCATGTACGGCGATGAAGGCCATCGAGTTGCGGGCATCGACAAGCTCATGGGTCTTGCGCAGGATCGCCTTCGACATCGGCCGGAAGATGAAAAGCGCCACCAGCACGATGACGCCGATGGTGGCGTAGAACAAGGTGCGATGGAGATCGAGGAGCTTTTCCGACCGCTCGTCTGCGAATGCGGCGATGCGTTGGCCGAGCGCGGCATAACCCGACAGCGTCGCATTGGCGACGGAAGCATCGAGATTGACGCGCTCGCCGCCGCCCTTGTAGGCGGCATTGCCGGAGAGCTGGGATTCGAAGGACGAGATCAGCCTTTCGCCATTGGCGACCAGCCCGACCGAGAAATAGTCGAGGTGGAACGGCTTGCCGTAAAGGACGCTCTCGATCGACTTTGGGTCGGACAATGCCGGCGACAGCGGGTCGGCTCCCGTCTGTTTGAGGAGCAGGTCGTAGTTCGCCTCGAACTCGGCGGTCGCCTGTTTCAGCGCGGCAACCAGGGCCGGCTGCTTGTCACGCGCGGCGGAGCCGGTTGCGCTGGTCAAAAAGACGATGCGCTGCGACAGCGCCTTCTGGGTGCTGACGATGTCGAGCAGAGTATGGTTGTGCTGTTGCGCCGCCATCATCTGCTGCAGCAGGATGAAGGAGGCCATCACCATGGCGGCGATGATCAGCAGCGCCAGCCAGTAGCCGCTCTTGATCAACAGGATGAGTTTGCCCGAGACGGTTTGCGCCGGCTGCTGCGACATATTCTAGGTGACCCCTCGGTCGAACTGATTCTGCCACCGATTCGTGGCGAGAAGACCATTGGCTTGAAAGGGTTAACAGGTCTGGAAGCCGGCGGAACTGTTGCTTCGGCAGTAAACGAAAGCTGCCGAGATGGTTATCATGTTCTTTCGCGGCATGGCCGTATTCGCGTGCCTGCTACTCCAGCATGCGGGCCATGCGATCGGGTCGCGCCAGGGTTGAGCCCGCCGTGCCACCGAAACGGTCGCTTTTGCGATGGATTTTTAGTGCGCGTAGCGCGACAGTCGCGCCAATCTCAACAGGACCTGATCATGAGCGCGGCATTCCTCTCCCATATCGACAACGAACTGCAAGGGCTGAAATCCGCCGGGCTCTACAAATCCGAGCGGGTGATCACCTCGACCCAGTCGGCTGAGATCGAAGTCGGCGGCGACAAGGTGCTGAACTTCTGCGCCAACAACTATCTCGGCCTCGCCGACAGCGCCGAGTTGCGCACCGCGGCCAAAGGCGCGCTCGACCGCTACGGTTACGGCATGGCCTCGGTGCGCTTCATCTGCGGCACGCAGGAAGAGCACAAGCAGCTTGAATCAACGATTTCATCCTTCCTCGGCCTGGACGACACCATCCTTTACGGCTCCTGCTTCGACGCCAATGGCGGCCTGTTCGAAACGCTGCTCGGCGAGGAGGATGCGATCATCTCCGATGCGCTGAACCATGCCTCGATCATCGACGGCGTGCGGCTGTCGAAGGCCAAGCGTTTCCGCTATGCCAACAACGACATGGCCGACCTCGAAGCGCGGCTGAAAGAGGCGAAAGACTGCCGCTTCCGCCTGATCGCCACCGACGGCGTGTTCTCCATGGACGGCATCATCGCCAATCTGAAAGGCGTCTGCGACCTCGCGGAAAAGTACGGCGCCATGGTGATGGTCGACGACAGCCATGCCGTCGGCTTCGTCGGCAAGAACGGCCGCGGCTCGGCCGAGCATTGCGGCGTCGAGGGCAGGGTGGATATCATCACCGGCACGCTCGGCAAGGCGCTCGGCGGCGCCTCCGGCGGCTACACCTCCGGCAAAAGCCAGGTCGTCGACTGGCTGCGCCAGCGTTCGCGGCCTTATCTCTTCTCCAACACGCTGATGCCGGCGATTGCCGGCGCTTCCATCAAGGTGTTCGAGCTGATCCGCAATGGCGACGCCCTGCGCGAACGCCTCTATGCCAATGCGGCGCGCTTTCGCTCCGAAATGGGCAAGCTCGGCTTCACGCTGGCCGGCGCCGATCATCCGATCATTCCGGTGATGCTGGGCGATGCCAGCCTGGCGCAGGAAGTGGCGGCGCGCATGCTGAAGCGCGGCATCTATGTCATCGGCTTTTCCTTCCCGGTGGTGCCGAAAGGCCAGGCGCGCATCCGCACGCAGATGTCGGCGGCGCATTCCAGCGCCGACATCGACCGCGCCGTGGCAGCGTTCGCGGCGGTCGGCAAGGAACTGGGCGTGATTGGCTGAGAGTTTTACCCTCCCCCTTTGTGGGGAGGGTCGACTTTCGACCGCTTGCGAAGCAAGCGGGCGGGAGGCGGGGTGGGGGTCTGCAGGGTCACGACCTCCGCCAGTTTTTGACCCCCACCCGGCCCTTCGGGCCACCCTCCCCACAAGGGGGAGGGTAAGGAGTTGTAGCATGTCGAACATGATGAAGGCGCTGGTGAAGGCCAAGGCCGAACCGGGCATCTGGATGGAAGAGGTACCGGTGCCGGAGATCGGCCCCAACGACGTGCTGATCAAGGTCAAGAAGACGGCGATCTGCGGCACCGACGTCCACATCTACAATTGGGACCAGTGGGCGCAGAAGACCGTGCCGGTGCCGATGGTGACCGGCCATGAATTCGTCGGCACGGTGGCCGATTTCGGCGCTGCGGTCACCGAATACAAGGTCGGCCAGCGTGTCTCCGGCGAAGGTCACATCGTCTGCGGCCATTGCCGCAATTGCCGCGCCGGCAGGGGGCATCTCTGCCGCAACACGCTCGGCGTCGGCGTCAACCGCCCCGGCGCCTTCGGCGAATATCTGGCGATCCCGCAGCACAATGTCGTGCCGATCCCCGACGATGTGCCCGACGAGATCGCCGCGATCTTCGATCCCCTGGGCAATGCCGTCCACACCGCTCTGTCCTTCGACCTGGTCGGTGAAGACGTTCTGGTCACCGGCGCCGGGCCGATCGGCATCATGGGCGCGCTCGTTGCCCAATGTGTGGGGGCGCGAAAAGTCGTCATCACCGACATCAACCCGGTGCGGCTGGCGCTGGCCAAAAAGCTCGGCGTCCAGCATGTCGTCGACGCCTCGAAGGAAAAGCTTAGGGATGTCATGCCGGCGCTCGGCATGACCGAAGGTTTTGATGTCGGCCTGGAAATGTCGGGCGCCGCGCCCGCCTTCCGCGACATGATCGACACGATGAACAATGGCGGCAAGATCGCCATTCTGGGCATCGCGCCGACCGGCTTTGAGATCGACTGGAACAAGGTCATCTTCAAGATGCTGCACTTGAAGGGCATTTACGGCCGCGAGATGTTCGAGACCTGGTACAAGATGATCGCCCTGGTGCAAGGCCCGCTGAATGTCAGCGGCCTGATCACGCATCGCATAGGTATCGATGATTTTCAGGCGGGGTTCGATGCGATGAGGAGCGGCAGTTCGGGTAAGGTGGTGATGGATTGGTAGGCGCAGAGGCACGTTCTAGCTGGAGAAGCCGGCGCGAGGCACCCCCCTCTGGCCTGCCGGCCATCTCCCCTGCAAGGAGGGAGATTGGCAGCTTTGACGCCTCGCCAACCTCTGCAACATTGGAGATTGGCGAAAGCCTTCGCGACATCTGATCTCCCCCCTTGCGGGGGAGATGTCCGGCAGGACAGAGGGGGTGTGAAGGATCACGGCGGAGCAGATTCTTTATTCACCCAACGCTCCCTCCAGCGCCGCCACGCCGCTCACAATCGCTGTCCGCTCCTCCGTGCTCAGCCTCTCCAGCAACTCCCGTTCAAACGCCTTCGCCAGCGGCACCATTTCGCCATAGGCCGCCAGCCCCGCCTTCGTCAGCGCCAGATGCTCCACACGTCGATCATTCTCGTCGGTTGTGCGTACCAGCCAGCGCCGCCGCTCAAGCTCCGCCACCGCCCGCGAAACCTTGGTCTTGTGCATGGCCGACTGCTCGCCGAGCGCCGTCGCGGTCATCGTGCCGCGCTGTCCGAGCCCAGAGAGTGTGCGCCATTCCGGCCGCGTCAGGCCGTGGCGGTCGCGGTAGATTTTTGAAAATTCGCGGCTGACGGCGTCGGCCAGCCGGTAGAGCCGATAGGGCAGGAAGCTTTCGAGTTCGAGGATTTCCATCTGCACCATGGATGCGGCATTCGCCCGTTGATAGTTACATTTTCGATGGTTACAAATGAAACCAGTTTGGTCAACATCGCCGGCAAGCAGCGCTTCGCGGGGCCGGGATCAGGGAGGATCGGATGACCTTTTCCTACATGCCGGGCTTCGGCAACGACTTCGAAACCGAGACGCTGCCCGGCTCGCTGCCGCAGGGGCGGAACTCGCCGCAACGGCCGGCTTACGGGCTCTATGCCGAACAGCTATCGGGCTCGCCCTTCACCGCGCCGCGCGGCACCAATGAGCGCTCCTGGCTCTATCGCATCCGGCCGAGCGTAAAACACACCGGCCGCTTCAAGGCGGTGAGCTATCCCTTGTGGAAGACCGCCCCCAATGTCGGCGACCACGAACTGGCGCTCGGGCAGTATCGCTGGAGCCCGGTGCCGATGCCGAGTGAGCCGACCGACTTCATCGCCGGCATGCGCACCATCACCACTGCCGGAGATGTGCTGGGCCAAAGCGGCATGGCCGCGCATGTCTATGTCGCCAACCGATCGATGGTCGACGATCATTTCTTCAATGCCGATGGCGAGTTGCTGATCGTCCCCCAGGTCGGCGCCTTGCGCTTCGTCACCGAGATGGGTGTCATCGAGCTGCGGCCCGGCGAGATCGCCGTGCTGCCGCGCGGGCTGGTGTTCAAGGTCGAGCTCATCGACAAGGAAGTGCGCGGCTATGTCTGCGAAAACTACGGCGCCAAGCTGACGCTGCCCGACCGCGGCCCGATCGGCGCCAACTGCCTGGCCAATCCTCGCGATTTCAAGACGCCTTGCGCCTGGTTCGAGGAGAAGGAAACGCCGTGCCGGCTGACGGTGAAATGGTGCGGCAATTTCAACGTCACCGAGATCGGCCATTCGCCGCTCGACGTCGTCGCCTGGCACGGCAACTATGCGCCCTACAAATATGATCTGGCGACGTTTTCGCCGGTCGGCGCCATCCTGTTCGACCATCCCGATCCGTCGATCTTCACCGTGCTGACGGCGCCGAGCGGCGAGGAGGGCACCGCCAATATCGACTTCGTCATCTTCCCGCCGCGCTGGCTGGTGGCGGAAGACACGTTCCGGCCGCCCTGGTACCACCGCAACATCATGAGCGAGTTCATGGGCCTGATCCATGGCCAGTACGACGCCAAGGAAGAAGGCTTCGTGCCCGGCGGCATCAGCCTGCACAATCTGATGCTGGCCCACGGCCCCGACGCACCTGGCTTCGAAAAGGCCTCGCGCTCCGAGCTGAAACCGGTCAAGCTCGACAACACGATGGCCTTCATGTTCGAGACCCGATTCCCGCAAATGCTGACCCGCTACGGCGCCGAGCTTGAAACAAGGCAGGACAATTACATTGACTGCTGGACCGACCTGAAGAAGCGCTTCAATGGCACGCCGGAGGGCGACTGGTCTTGAGATCAGCTCGATGAGCGACCGGCTGGTGCTTCTCGGCTCGAAAGGCGGCCCGGCATTGCGGTCGGGCGGGCCGTGGCCGAGTTCGTCGCTGCTGGAGCTTGGCTGGCGGACCATCGTCGTCGATTGCGGGCTGGGTGTCACGCGTGGCCTGGTCGATGCCGGCGTCAGCCTGAAGGCGCTCGACCTGATCTTCGTCACCCATCTGCATTCCGATCATGTGCTGGAACTGGGGGCGCTGCTCCACACCGCCTGGACCGCCGGTCTGGCCAATCCGGTGACGTTGTTCGGACCGCCCGGCACCGGGCATTACTGGCGGCGCTTCTGCCAGGCGATGGAGTTCGACATCGAGATCCGAATCGTCGACGAAGGCAGGCCGGACATTCGCGAAATGGCTTCGATCGTGGAATTCGGCGAGGGCGAGATTTTTGCGCAGCGCGGCCTGAAGGTCTCGGCACTGCGCGTCGACCATCCGCCGGTCACGGACTGTTTCGCGCTGCGTTTCGACCACGCTGGCAAAAGCATCGTCTTCTCGGCCGACACAGCCTTCTTTCCGCCGCTCGCAGGCTTTGCCCGAAATGCCGACATTCTCGTCCATGAGGCCATGCTGGAAGAAGGCATCGAGCGGCTGGTCGCCAGGACCGGCAACGGGGCGCGGCTGAAAGAGCATCTGCTTGCCAGCCACTCATTTGCCGAGCAGGCAGGTCGCATCGCCAGCGATGCCGGGGTGAAGAGGCTGGTGCTCAACCACCTCATTCCGGCCGATGATGCCGCGATCGGCGAGGCCGACTGGGAGGCGGCCGTCAGGAAATCGTGGGCGGGTGACTTGACGATTGCCCGCGACGGCCTTGTTGTGAACTTAGACGGCGCCAAAGCCGCATCAGGAGAGGAAACCGCATGAAGCTTGCCACATTGAGGGACGGGACGCGCGACGGAAAGCTTGTCGTCGTCTCGCGCGACCTGACGCGCTTCACCGACGCCTCGTTCCTGGCGCGCACGCTGCAGGCGGCACTCGACGACTGGCAGCGGATTTCGCCGCACCTGGCGACGATCGCCGAATCGCTGGAGAACAATGCGGTGCCGTCGGCACGCTTCCATGAGCATGACGCCCATTCGCCGCTGCCGCGCGCCTATCAATGGGCCGATGGTTCTGCCTATGTGAACCACGTCGAGCTGGTGCGCAAAGCCCGCGGCGCCGAGATGCCGGCAAGCTTCTGGACCGATCCGCTGATCTACCAGGGTGGCTCGGATTCCTTCATCGCGCCGCGCGAGCCGATCCGCACGGCGGACGAAGCCTTCGGCATCGACATGGAGGCGGAAGTCTCCGTCATCGTCGACGATGTGCCGATGGGCGCCAGCCTCGACCAGGCGCGCGCCGCCATCCGGCTGGTCATGCTGGTCAATGATGTGACGTTGCGCGCGCTCACCGGACCCGAGCTCGCCAAGGGGTTTGGCTTCTTCCAGTCGAAGCCGTCCTCGGCTTTTTCGCCGGTGGCGGTGACGCCGGACGAACTCGGCGACGCCTGGGATGGCGGCAAGGTCAACCTGCCTCTGCTCGCCGACGTCAACGGCAAGCCGTTCGGCCGTGCCAATGCCGGCGTCGACATGACCTTCGACTTCCCGGCGCTGATTGCCCATGCCGCAAAGACACGGCCGCTGGTTGCCGGCACCATCATCGGCTCCGGCACCGTCTCCAACAAGCTGGATGGCGGGCCGGGCAAACCGGTGGCGGCCGGCGGCGCCGGCTATTCCTGCATCGCTGAACTGCGCATGATCGAGACCATTGAGTCTGGCGAGCCCAAGACGCCGTTCCTGCGCTTTGGCGATACAGTGCGTATCGAGATGAAGAATAAAAGCGGAAACTCGATCTTCGGCGCCATCGAGCAGAAGGTCGAGAAGTCCCAGGCATAAGAGGGGCAATGCAATGACGGGCGAGGCGTTCTACCTGCTGGCCGGCGTCTGGGCGTTGGCCATTCTGGTGGTCTTCATCCAGGCGATCCGGCTGAGCTACCGCATCGAGGCGCGCTCGCCCGATCTGACCAACCACAGTGGCTACCCGCGCAAGGCGATGATGTTTCACACCATCACCAACACCAACGTGGCGCGCGACGAGGAGACACAGGCCATGCGCCGGCGCATGAACCGGCTGCTGCTGATCGTCGTCGCCGGCTTCGCGGTGATGGCGGCAGGCATTGGCCTGATCAGACGAATGAACGCGTGACCCTGCTCGAGCATTTCAGCCGCATGGCCGGCAACAATCTCTGGTCGAACGACCGGCTCTATCGCGCCGTGCTGCAGCTAAACCCCGGCGAATTCGAAGCCGAACGCACCAACTTCTTCCCGTCGATCAAGGCAACGCTCAACCACATCCTTGCGGTCGATCATCTCTATCTCGATTTTCTCGAAGAAGGCGGCGTCGGTGCGGCCGCCTATGACGACTACGTGCCGTTCGATGTGCCGCAGGCGCTGTTTGCCGCCCAGGTCGCAGCAGATCGACGCCTGATCGCCTTTTGCGAGAAGCTGTCGGAGGCGGATCTCGACCGTCAGGTCATCACCGACCGGCGCGAGGATGGCATGATCCCCGAAAAAATCGGCGACATTCTCGCCCATGTCTTCCTGCACGACATCCACCATCGCGGCCAGGTGCACGCGATGCTCTCCGGCACGTCAGTCGCGCCGCCGCAACTGGACGAGTTCTTGCTCGATTATGATTTGAAGGTGAGGAGGGAAGAGGTCGTGCGGCTGGGCCTCTGACCTTTATCTGGTGTACTCGTTCCATTCAGGGCCGAGTTTGTCGAAATCGTCAGAAATCCAAATCTTGCCCTTCAGGGCACCTATGCGCGACAACAAGTCTTCTCGAACTGGTGGCACGAGCCGCGCCGCGATCTTGCCGTGATGAGTGATGACTATCTCCTCGCCGGCCTCCGCGCGGCCGACGAGTTCCGATAGTTTGGCCTTTGCTTCGGTTATGGAGACGTTCACGGCTTGACCCTTGTGATCGAAATTTAGATCAAAGCCGATCGAGCCGCAAACGGGGTTTCAGGCCGCTTTCCCGTCGACCTTGATCACGCCGCGCTTGATCTGGTCCTGCTCGATCGACTCGAACAGCGCGCGGAAATTGCCTTCGCCAAAACCTTCGTCGCCCTTCCTCTGGATGAATTCGAAGAAGATCGGGCCGATCACGGTTTTGGAGAATATCTGCAGCAGGATCTTGGTCATGCCGCCGTCGACCACGCCTTCGCCGTCGATCAGGATGCCGTGCTTCTTCATCCGCTCGATCGGCTCGTCATGCCCGTTCACCCTGTTGTACGACATGTCGTAGTAGGTCTCCGGCGGACCGGGCATGAACTTCAGCCCATTGTCGGCAAGCTTGTCGGTGGCGGCGTAGATCTCGTCGGTGCCGACAGCGATATGCTGGATGCCTTCGCCATTGTACTTCTTCAGATACTCGGCGATCTGGCTGGTGTCGTCCTTGGACTCGTTCAGCGGGATACGGATCTTGCCGCAGGGCGAGGTGATGGCGCGGCTGACGAGGCCGGTGATCTTGCCGTCGATGTCGAAGAAATGGATCTGCTTGAAGCCGAACAATTCGCGATAAAAGTCCCACCATTTGTCCATCTGGCCGCGATAGACATTGTGGGTGAGGTGGTCGAGGAAATAGAAGCCGACGCCTTGGGGCCGCGGGTCGCGTTCGCCCAGCCACTCGAACTCGGCATCATAGGCCGAGCCCTTCTTGCCATAGGCTTCGATGAAATAGAGCAGTGAGCCGCCAATGCCGACAATGGCCGGCACGTCGAGCGCCTTGTCGTTGCCGTCGTAGGGCGTGGCGCCTTTCGATACCGCATGCTCGAACGCATGCTTTGCATCGACCACGCGCCAGGCCATCGAGGCGGCGCAGGGGCCGTGCTTGTCGACGAATTTCATCGCATGCGAGCCGGGCTCGGCATTGACGACATAGTTGATGTCGCCCTGGCGCCAGATGGTGATGTCCTTCGTGCGGTGCTTGGCCACCGCGACATAGCCCATGCGGGTGAACAGCTCGGCGAGCTTCTGCGGCTCCGCATGGGCGAACTCGACGAACTCGAAACCGTCGGTGCCGGCGGGGTTTTCCTTGCTGATCTTGGCGGGCGGGGCGTCGTGCAGAAAGGGACCCATGGCATTCCTCCAAACGGATGGTGGCCGCATCGGACCACGAGATGACGCATGATAGTGCGAAGCAACCGCACGGTGCTTGCATTCAAACGCTTGAAATGATCATCTCGTGCGCAATTCATGCATGATTGGAGATGAATCGATGAATGAAGCGCGCATCGATCAATTTGACCGCAAGATAATGGCTCTCTTGCAGGGCGACGCGCGGCTCACCAACAACGATCTCTCGGAGCGCGTGAACCTGTCGGCATCGCAATGCTCGCGCCGCCGCCAACGGCTGGAGGAGGACGGCTTCATCACGGGCTATCGCGCGGTGCTCGACCGCGACAAGCTTGGATTCTCGCTGGTCAACGTCATCTCGGTGACGCTCGCCACCCACAACCGCGACAATGCGCGGCGCTTCGGCGAATTGCTGGCGCGGCTGCCGGAAGTGCAGGAGGCGCACGCGCTGACCGGTGAGATGGACTACATCTTGAAAGTGGTGACCCCCGATCTGAAATCGCTGTCGGAATTCGTCAACGGCGTGCTGTTGCCGCACGACTCCGTGCAGCATGTAAAGACGGCGATCGTGCTGGAGACGCTGAAGGAGACCGGGGCGCTACCGATCTAGTTTGAGAGAGTTTCAGTTGATACGTCGGCGGGACAGCACCCCCCTCTGGCCTGCCGGCCATCTCCCCCGCAAGGAGGGAGATCAGCAGCTTTGTCGATAGCGCTCATCCTGCAATGTCGGCGATTGGCGAAAAGCGAAGGCGACATCCGATCTCCCCCCTTGCGGGGGAGATGATGTCCGGCAGGACAGAGGGGGGTGTGAGGGATCGCCAGCGCCTCAGATGCTCACCCCTTGGACTGCTGAATCAGCCCGTAGAGATTGGTGCAGCGCGCGCCCGAGCGGCAATAAGCAAACACCGGGCCTTCGAGCGCGTCGAGCGCTTCGGCCTGATCTTCGACATTCTCGGCTGTGATCTGGCCGCTGATTACCGGGATGTAGCGGAAGGCCAGCCCCGCGGCTTCGACCGCCGCCTTGACGCTGTCGGCCGAAGGCTGGTCGGGCTGCTCGTCATCCGGCCGGTTGCAGATCACGCTCTTGAAACCGGCTTCCTTGATGGCGGCGGCATCTTCGGGCTGGATCTGGCCCGAGACCGAATAGTCCTCGCTGATTTCTCGATATTCCATGGCTCTCATCCTCTCAACCTGGTTTGGCGCGAAGTCTTGCCACTCTCACACGAGGTCGGCAATCCGCGCCGGAAAGAAATACCTCGGCGCAGATAGACATTTGCGGCCCAAGATCCAACCCAGGCTCAAGAGGTTTCGCGCTGTTGGCCTTGCCCGGAGGCGGCAGCGACTCTAAACAGGCGCACCGACAAACGAAGGAACCATCCCATGAGCATTCGTCGCATCGATGTTGGCCCGCGCATGAGCCAGATCGTCATCCACGGCAACACCGTCTATCTCGCCGGCCAGGTCGGAACGCCCGGCGCCAGCGTTGGCGAACAGACCAGGTCGATCCTCGCATCTATCGACGAACTGCTGGCCAAGGCCGGCACCGACAAGACCAAGATCCTGCAGGCGATCATCTGGCTGGCCGATATGGGCACCTTCGCCGAGATGAACAAGGAATGGGACAAGTGGGTCCCGCAAGGCAACACGCCCGCCCGCGCCACGGGCGAGGCCAAGCTTGCAGGGCCGGAATATGTGGTCGAGATTATTGTTACGGCGGCGATTTAAAGTGCAGCCTTCTACCTCCCCCTTGTGGGGAGGTCGGACCGAAGGTCCGGGCGGGGGGCTGGCGCCGACCCCCACCCCGCTGCTTCGCAGCGACCCTCCCCACAAGGGGGAGGGTAAAGGAGCTACCCCTGCGAAGGCCTGAACCGCGCCACCAGCGTGTGGCTCTCCGCGGCGTAGGTGAACCTCACCTGCGTCACTGGGTGCTCGGCGCTCCAGGTCCGGCGCTCGACCACCAGGCAGGGCGCGCCGGTTGCGATGTCGAGCGCTTCGGCAATATGCCTGTCGGCCGCCACCGCGCGGATACGGTGCTCTGCCTCGCTCCATGGCACGCGGCCGATCAGCCAGGGGCCGGGGGCGATGTCGAGAAACTCCTCCTCGGCGGCTTCCGCGACGGCGGCGAGATTGATCAGCCGCTGTTCGTGCGCGAACGGCCGCTTGCCGGCGAAATGCCGGCATTCCAGCGCCAGCACCTGTCCAGCCGCTCCCAATTCCAGCAAGGCGCGATCCTCGGCGCTGCTGCGCCTTTTCTGCCGCGCCACGCGCTCGTAGCGATAGGCCAGCCCAAGCGCCTCGACCTCGATCCTGATGTCGTGGATTTCCAGCACCGCGGCCTGCGATTGCGGCTGGCGCACGAAACTGCCCGAACGGCGGCGGCGCTCGATCAGCCCGGCCTTGGCCAGTTGCGACAGCGCCTTGTTCACCGTCATGCGCGAGCAATGATACTGCGCCGTCAGCTCGTGCTCGAACGGGATGCGGTGGCCCGGCGCCCAGGCGCCGGACATTATTTTCTCGCTGATGTCGGACAGGATGCGCTGGTGCAGCGAGCCGCCTTCTACCACCGCTGTCTCTGAAATGCTCATGCCGAAAGCGCTGTCATCACCTGACGAAAGCGCTCGGCGATCGTCTCACGCGCTACATGCCGGCCGCCGCTGACTTGTTTTTTTCCGTGCACCCAGACGCAATCGACCTTGCCGCCATTGGCAAAGATCCAGGCGTCGAGGATCGCATCGCCACTTTTTCCGGCCAGCGAAGGATGGTTTTCGTCGAGGGAGACGAAATCAGCCGCGGCGCCGGCGGCGATCCGCGACGGGCCGGTGCCGAGTGCGGTGCTGCCGCCATCGAGGGCGGCGTCGAACAGAGCCCGCCCGGTCGAGCCGCCGGCCACCGCCAGCACATTGCGGGCGCGGTGTGCGAGGCGCTGCGAATATTCGAGCTGGCGCAATTCATCCGGCAGGCCGATCAGCACGTTGGAATCCGAGCCGACGCCGAAGCGGCCGCCATGTTCGATGAACAGAGGTGCTGAAAAGGTGCCGTCGCCGAGATTGGCCTCGGTGATCGGGCAAAGCCCGGCAATGGCGCCGCTTCTGGCCATGCCGGTTGTCTCAGCCTCGGTCATGTGGGTGGCGTGGATCAGGGACCAACGCTTGTCGATCCCGGCATTGGCGAGCAGCCATTCGACCGGTCGCGCACCCGACCACGCCAGGCAATCCTCGACCTCCTTCACCTGCTCGGCGACGTGGATGTGGATCGGTCCGTCCGGCGCAATGGCGGCAACAGCGCTGAGTTCCTCCGGCGTCGCGGCGCGCAGGCTGTGCGGGGCGACGCCAACGACAGCCTGATTCAACGCACGAACCGATTCGCGGCTTTTCTCAAGCAAGCGTTCGAACCGATTCACATCGTTGATGAATCGCCGCTGGCCTTCGTTGGGCGCAGCGCCGCTGAAGGAGGAATGGGCATAAAACACCGGCAGCAGCGTCAGGCCGATCCCGGTTTCGCCGGCGGCCGCGGCAATACGTTCGGCCATCTCGGCAAGGTTGGCATAGGGTTTTCCGTCGCGATCGTGGTGGAGATAATGAAATTCGCCGACGCGCGAGAATCCGGCCTCCAGCATTTCGACATAAAGCTGGGCGGCGACCGCCTCGACCTGGTCCGGCGTCATCGACAGCGCAAAGCGGTACATCACCTCGCGCCAGCTCCAGAAGCTGTCGGCGGAGGGACCGCGCAGTTCGGCAAGCCCGGCCATGCCGCGCTGGAAGGCGTGGCTGTGCAGGTTCGGCATGCCGGGCACCAGAATGGCGTGGCGTTCGTCACCGCTCCGCGGCGAAGAACCTGGCTCCACCTTCGCGATCTGACCGCCGCTCAGCGAGATCCGCACCTTGTCATGCCAGCCATCGGCCAGCAGCGCCTGTTCCGCAAAGATCGCCGTCACGTTTTTCTCCGCATTCCATCAACAATGCACTTGCAGCGCGTTTCAATATGTATATACATAATCGCCATCCAAGCAACGGAAAAAGATGATGGCGGCACAAGACAAAAGCCGGGCAGGGGGCCTTCAGCTTTGGCGCGATGCGCGCCTGGCGACCATGGCCGAAGGCGTTGCCGGAGTTGGCATCGTCGAAAAGGGCGCGATCGTCGCCCGTGACGGCGTCATCGTCTATGCCGGTCCGGAAGCCGACATGCCGTCAGCGTTGGCTCAGGGCGGCGAGACTACCGATTGCGAAGGCCGCTGGATCACGCCCGGCCTGATCGACTGCCACACCCATCTCATCCATGCCGGCAACCGTGCCAACGAGTTCGAGATGCGGCTGGCCGGCGCCACCTATGAAGAAGTCGCCCGTGCCGGCGGCGGCATCGTCTCCTCGGTCAAATCCCTGCGTGCCGCGAGCGAAGACGCACTGGTTGCGCAGACGCTGCCACGCCTCGATGCGCTGATGGCCGAGGGTGTCACCACGGTAGAGGTAAAGTCGGGTTACGGGCTCGATCTCGAAAATGAACAGAAGTCGCTTCGCGCCGCGCGGCAGCTGGACAAGCAACGCCCGGTCACGGTCCGCACCACCTTCCTCGGCGCGCATGCGCTGCCGCCGGAAGCAAAAGGCGACAAGGACGCTTTTGTCGATCTCGTCGCCAACACGATCCTGCCCGCAATCGCCGCCGAGGGCCTGGCTGACGCCGTAGACGGCTTTTGCGAGGGCATTGCCTTTTCGCCGGAACAGATTGCCCGCGTCTTCGACAAGGCTAAGGCGCTTGGCCTGCCGGTCAAACTCCATGCCGACCAGCTGTCCAATTTGCATGGCGCCGAACTCGCCGCCCGCTATGGCGCGCTGTCGGCCGACCATCTCGAATACACCGACGAGGCCGGCGCCGCAGCGATGGCCAAGGCCGGCACCGTGGCGACCATTCTGCCCGGCGCCTACTATTTCATCCGCGAAACCAGGAAGCCGCCGGTCGGCCTGTTCCGCCAGCACGGCGTCAAGATGGCGGTCGCCACCGACAACAATCCCGGGACGTCGCCGCTGACCTCGCTGTTGCTGACCATGAACATGGCGGCGACGCTTTTCGGCCTGACCGTCGAGGAATGCCTGGCCGGCACCACTCGCGAGGCTGCCCGCGCGCTTGGGCTGCTTGGCAAGACCGGCACGCTTGAGGCAGGAAAATCCGCCGACCTGGCGATCTGGGACATCGAGCGTCCGGCCGAACTCGTCTACCGCATGGGCTTCAACCCGCTCCATGCCCGCATCTGGAGAGGACAATGACCGAACTTAACCTGAAGCCCGGCAATGCGACGCTGGCCGACTGGCGCGCTATCTATCGTGGCGCCATGCCGAAGCTCGACGCCTCCTGCCGGCCAAAAATCAAGGCCAGCGCCGAGGCTGTCGCCCGCATCGTCGCCAAGGGTGAGCCGGTCTATGGCATCAACACCGGCTTCGGCAAACTGGCCAGCGTCCGCATTCCGGCCGAGGATCTAGAGACCCTGCAACGCAACATCGTTTTGTCGCATGCCGCCGGCGTCGGCGAGCCGATGCCGGTCGCTGTGGTTCGGTTGATGATGGCGCTGAAGCTCGCCAGCCTGGCGCAGGGTGCGTCGGGCGTGCGGCCGCAAACCATCGAATTGCTGGAAGCGATGCTGGCCAACGACGTCATCCCCGTCGTGCCGGCGCAGGGCTCGGTCGGCGCCTCCGGAGATCTCGCGCCGCTGTCGCACATGACTGCGGTGATGATCGGCGTTGGCGAATGCATTACACCGCATGGCCGCTTCCCGGCCAAGGTCGCTTTCGTCTCGCACGGCCTGGAGCCGGTGACGCTTGGCGCCAAGGAAGGTCTGGCGCTGCTCAACGGGACGCAGTTTTCCACCGCCTACGCGCTGGCCGCTCTGTTCGAAGCCGAAGTGCTGTATCAGTCGGCGCTGGTCGCCGGGGCGCTGTCGACCGACGCTGCCAAGGGCTCCGATGCACCCTTCGATCCGCGCATCCATCTCCTCAGAAAACACCCGGGCCAGATCGAGACGGCGGCAGCGCTGCGCAATCTGATGGCCGGCAGCGCTATCCGTGAATCGCACCGCGTCGGCGATGAGCGCGTGCAGGATCCGTACTGCCTGCGCTGCCAGCCGCAGGTGATGGGTGCGGCGCTCAGCGTGCTGCGCCAGGCCGCCGATACGCTCGGCACCGAGGCCAATGGCGTCACCGACAATCCGCTGATCTTCGCCGAGGACGATACTGCGCTTTCAGGCGGCAATTTCCACGCCGAGCCGGTGGCTTTCGCAGCCGACATGATCGCGCTCGCCGTCTGCGAGATCGGCTCGCTGTCGGAACGCCGCATCGCCATGCTCGTGGACCCGGCGCTGTCCGGCATGCCGGCATTCCTGACGCCGAAGCCCGGCCTGAACTCCGGCTTCATGATCCCGCAGGTGACGGCGGCGGCACTCGTTTCCGAAAACAAGCAGAAGGCCTATCCCGCGAGCGTCGATTCCATCCCGACCTCGGCCAACCAGGAAGACCACGTCTCGATGGCCGCACATGGCGCGCGCCGGCTGATCGGCATGGTCGAGAATGCTACAGCCGTCATCGGCATCGAACTCTTGGCCGCCGCGCAGGGCTGCGATTTCCATGCACCGCTGGCGTCGAGCGCGGCCCTTGAAGCCGTGCGCAAACTGGTCCGCGCAGAAGTGCCGCATCTCGACAACGACCGACATTTCCATCCCGATATGGAAAAGGCCATCGCCATGGTGCGCAGCGGCGCTGCCATCAAGGCTGCCGGCGCGGTGACACTGCCTTCGATTTCGGGAGTCTGACATGACCGACTGGCTGACAGTAACGGAAGGCACGGCACCCCTGTTGGTGTCGATCCCCCACACGGGTATCGATCTCGCCGGCATCGACAATCGGCTGGTCTCGCCCTGGCTCGGCCGCCGCGATTGCGACTGGTGGATCGACAATCTCTACGATTTTGCCGCCGGCCTTGGCGCGACTGTCGTGCACACGTCGATCTCGCGCACCGTCATCGACGTCAACCGCGATCCCTCCGGCGCCTCGCTCTATCCCGGGCAGACGACAACGACGCTATGCCCGACCGAGACCTTCGACGGCGATCCGCTGTATCTGCCCGGCGCGGAACCGACGCCGTCGGAGATAGACCAGCGCCGCATAGCGTATTTCGTGCCCTACCATGAAATGCTGGCGGCCCAGGCCGTCAGGCTGCGCGGCCTGCATGAGAAGGTCGTCATTTACGATTGCCACTCGATCCGGTCGGTGCTGCCGCGCCTGTTCTACGGCACGCTGCCGGTGTTCAATCTCGGCACCAATGACGGCCAGACCGCGGATCCTACGCTGCAGGCGCTGGTTGGTCAGATCATGGCCGAGAGCGGTGAAAGCAATGTCATCAACGGTCGTTTCAAGGGCGGCTGGATCACCCGCTATTTCGGCAATCCGCAAGGCGGCTACCATGCGCTGCAGATGGAACTTGCCGATCGCGGCTATTTGCGCGAGCCCGAGGGCAAGGGCGAACCGGACAATTGGCCGGTGCCTTATGATGCCGAGTTCGCCGCGCCGATGCGCGCCACACTGACGAAAATCCTCCAATCCGCCATTGACTGGGCCGGGCGCTGAGACGCCGCCTTACTCCAAAGGGACAATGATGAACAATCCTCGCCACAACATCCGCGAAGTGCGCGCGCCCCGCGGCGACAAGCTCAACGCCAAATACTGGACGACCGAAGCGCCGCTGCGCATGCTGATGAACAACCTCGATCCCGATGTCGCCGAAAACCCCAATGAGCTCGTTGTCTATGGCGGCATCGGCCGGGCCGCGCGCACCTGGAACGATTTCGACAGCATCGTCGCCTCGTTGAAGACCCTCAATGAAGACGAGACGCTGCTGGTCCAGTCCGGCAAGCCGGTCGGCGTCTTCCGGACGCACACCGATGCGCCGCGCGTGCTGATCGCCAACTCCAACATCGTGCCGCATTGGGCGACCTGGGATAAATTCAACGAGCTCGATAAAAAAGGCCTGATGATGTACGGCCAGATGACGGCCGGCTCCTGGATCTATATCGGCACGCAAGGCATCGTGCAGGGCACCTACGAGACCTTCGTCGAGGCCGGCCGCCAGCACTACAATGGCAACCTTACGGGCAAATGGATCCTGACCGGCGGCCTCGGCGGCATGGGCGGCGCCCAGCCGCTTGCCGCCGTCATGGCCGGCGCTTGCTGCCTGGCCATCGAATGCAATCCGGACTCGATCGATTTCCGGCTGCGCACCCGCTATGTCGACGAGAAGGCCGAGACGCTCGACGAAGCGATGGAAATGATCGAGCGCTGGACCAATGCCGGCGAGGCGAAGTCGGTCGGCCTGCTCGGCAATGCGGCCGACATCGTGCCGGAAATGTTCAAGCGGGGCATCCGCCCCGACATGGTCACCGACCAGACCTCGGCGCATGACCCGATCAACGGCTATCTGCCCAAGGGCTGGACGATGGCTGAGTGGCGCGAGAAGCGCGTCTCCGATCCCAAGGCTGTCGAGAAGGCCGCCCGCGCCTCGATGCGCGAGCATGTCGAGGCGATGGTGGATTTCTGGAATGCCGGCGTGCCGACGCTCGACTATGGCAACAACATCCGCCAGGTCGCCAAGGACGAAGGCTTCGAGAACGCCTTTGCCTTCCCGGGCTTCGTGCCGGCCTATATAAGGCCGCTGTTCTGCCGGGGCATCGGCCCGTTCCGCTGGGCCGCCCTTTCGGGCGATCCCGAGGACATCTACAAGACCGACGCCAAGGTGCGCGAACTCACCCCTGGCAACACCCATCTGCACAACTGGCTGGACATGGCACGTGAGCGCATCGCCTTCCAGGGCCTGCCGGCGCGCATCTGCTGGGTCGGCCTCGGCGACCGCCACAGGCTGGGCCTCGCCTTCAACGAGATGGTGGCCAGGGGCGAACTCAAGGCGCCCGTCGTCATCGGCCGCGACCACCTCGATTCCGGCTCGGTCGCTTCGCCGAACCGCGAGACGGAAGCGATGAAGGACGGCTCCGACGCCGTCTCCGACTGGCCGCTGCTCAATGCGTTGCTCAACACCGCGTCGGGCGCGACCTGGGTGTCGCTGCATCATGGCGGCGGCGTCGGCATGGGCTTCTCGCAGCATGCCGGCATGGTCATCGTCGCCGACGGCACGCCGGACGCCGCAAGGCGCCTGGAGCGCGTGTTGTGGAACGATCCGGCGACAGGCGTCATGCGCCACGCCGATGCCGGCTACGACATCGCCATCGAGTGCGCGAAGGAGCACCAGCTCAATCTGCCCGGTATTTTAGGCTGATTGGCTTAAATGATGCGCATCCTACGGGCCGCCGACTACCGCGTCATGCCGTGGAAGAATGGCGGCGGCACGACCACCGAGATCGCCGTCTCGCCGGACGGCGCCGGCCTGGACGATTTCGACTGGCGCGTTTCGATGGCGCGAGTCGAGGATAGCGGGCCGTTCTCGGGCTTTGCCGGCGTCGACCGCACGCTGGCCGTGCTGGAAGGCGAGGGCATCGTCCTCGACATTGCTGGCCGGCGGCCGGCCGAAGTGACGGCGGCTTCCGCCCCGCTGTCCTTCCCGGCCGATGTGCCGACCTCGGCGGCGCTGATCTCCGGTCCGATCACCGACCTCAACGTTATGACCCGCCGCGGGCGGGCCATGCACACGGTCGAGCGCCTGGTGGTCTCGGTTCCGACCGATATCCGGCCGACCAGCGCTATGACCCTGATCCTGCCGTTCGACGGCGAGGTCGGCCTCAGCGGCCCGACATCGTCTCGTCTTGGACCCCTCGACACGCTGTTGCTCGGTCCGCAGGCGAAACTACGGGTTGAACCGGTACGGCCGACGACCGTGTTCGTCATCCGGATAGCCAGGCTGGGCCAGCCGCACCGCCAGCACAACGATTAACGCCTGTTGCCAAACATGATCGCACGCCGGAGAAATCTGGCGTAAGCTGTTGTCTGGATCACGAAAAAGCCCGAATCCTTCCGTCGTTCCAAGGCGGACGGGAGGGCAGGGGTGCTCGTCCTTGAATTGTCGAAAGCCCCACTTAAAATGTCGAAGGGATAACGCCTCTGGCGTGGTGCGAAGCAAAACTTTCGGCCAGTGTAATCATGCAACCAATTGCATTTGAATCGGTTTTAGGGACATTGCCGTGGCGGTGGCGCCGCATCGCGTCCCCCATGCGGAATTTTCAATGAATATCCAGACAAATCCTGCCCATATCGAAAAGTCCAGCGCCGGCTTCCCGGTCATCACCGAAGAGCCGATACGCTCCAATTTCCTGCCCGAAGAGCGGCTGCGCGCGCTGGGCGAAAGCCTTGCCAAGGGCGACATCAAGGACCTGTTCGGCCTGACGCCGTTCGATTTCCAGGCCCGCATCCGCGACAGCGCCAAGAAAATCCTCGAAGTCTACCGCTCGACCAATGCCGCCCAGGCCAAGGGCGAAACCATCACGCCTGCCGCCCAATGGCTGCTCGACAACAATTATCTCGTCGAGGAGACCATTTTTCAGGTGAAGCGCGACCTGCCGCGCCGTTTCTACCGGCAGTTGCCGACCCTGAAAGTGGCCGATCGCGCCGCGGTGCCGCGCGCGCTGGCCCTGGCCTGGAGCTATGTCGCCCATTCCGACAGTTCGGTTTCGGCGACCATGTTCAAATCCATCGTCGAGGGTTTTCAGTCGGTCGAGCCGCTCAAGATCGGCGAGCTCTGGGCGCTGCCGTCGCTGCTGCGCTTCGTTTTGATCGAGAATCTGCGCCGCATCGCCGTGCGCGTCGACCGCACCAGGCAGATGCGCCATATCGCCAACGAGGTCGCCGACCGCGTGCTGGCGACCGACGACAATGCAGACCGCCGGAAGATCCTGTCGGGCTACGGCGCGCATGCGCAGGACACCACCTTCGCCACCCAGTTGCTCTACCGCCTGCGCGACGGCTCGCAGAATGCCGGCAGGGCGCTGGAATGGCTGGAGGTCGAGCTCGAGAAAACCGGCTCCGACGCCGAGGAAATCATCATTTCCGAGCATCGCACGCTGTCCAGCGGCAATGTCACCACCGGCAATATCATCCGCGGCCTGCGCCTCATCAACGACGTCGACTGGACGGTGTGGTTCGAGGGCGTCAGCCGCATCGACACGCTGTTGCGCGAGCGCACCGATTTCGCCGCGCTCGATTTCTTTTCGCGCGACCAGTACCGCACGTCGATCGAGCAACTGGCGCGCCGCTCCGACCTGTCCGAATTCCGTGTCGCCGAAAAGGCCATCGAGCTGGCCAGCCATGTTCCCGGGGTCACCGATGCCTCCGGCGTGCCGGATGCATCAGCCGATCCGGCCATGCATACCGATGTCGGCTTCTTCCTGGTCGGCCCGCGCCGGCCGGATCTGGAAAAGGCGATCGGCTATCGGCCGCCCTTCCATGTGACTTTCAAGCGCGCCTTCACCGCCACGGGCTGGCTCGGCATCGTTGTGCCGGTCTTCCTGCTGACGGTGCTGCTGCTGGTTGTCTCCGGCAATGCGCTTGCCCATCTCGGCCTGTCGGTGGAATCCATCACGCTGATGCTGGCGCTGTTTGCGGTGCCTGCCAGCGAAGGCGCGCTCGCCTTCTTCAACACCGTTGTTTCACTGTTCCTGAAGCCGACGCGGCTCGTCGGCTATGATTACAAGCACGGCATTCCGGCGGCATCACGCACCTTGGTCGTGGTGCCGTCGCTGATCGGCTCGCGCGATGATGTCGAGGAAAACATCCGCAACATCGAGGTGCATCACCTCGCCAACACGGCCGAAGAAATCCATTTCGCGCTGCTGTCCGACTGGCCGGATTCCAAGACCGAGATCGACGCCGCCGACATCGAGATCCTGCAATATGCGCGCGACGAGATCGCCAGGCTCAATGCCCGTTATCCCTCGGAAGGCGCGCCGCGTTTCTATATCCTGCATCGCCGCCGGCTCTACAACCAGGCGCAGGGCGCCTGGATGGGCTGGGAGCGCAAGCGCGGCAAGCTGCATGAGCTGAACCTTCTCTTGCGCGGCGACAGCGACACCACCTTCCTGCCGCTCGACGTGCCGCTGCCGGAAAAGGTCGTCTATGTCATGACGCTCGACGCCGACACGCGCACCACGCGCGACGCCGTGTCGTCACTGGTCGGCAAGCTCGCCCATCCGCTCAACCGCCCGCATTTCGACGCGACAAAGCGCGTCGTTACCGCCGGCTACACCATTCTGCAGCCGCGCATCACAGCCTCGCTCACCAGCGGCGACGACGCTTCTTTCTTCCAGCGCGTCTTCTCGTCCAACAGCGGTCTCGATCCTTACGTCTTTGCCGTCTCGGATCTCTACCAGGACGTCTTCAGCGACGGCTCCTTCACCGGCAAGGGCCTTTATCACGTCGACGCTTTCGAGGCGGCGCTGCAGGGCCGCATCGAGGAAAACACCGTCCTCAGCCACGATCTGCTCGAAGGTGCGCTGGCGCGCGCAGCACTTGTCACCGACGTCGAACTGGTCGAGGACTATCCTACCCGCTACTCGGTCGACGCCTCGCGCCACCACCGCTGGGCGCGCGGCGACTGGCAGCTGCTGCGCTTCATCTTCTCGCCGCGTTCCGGCGTGCCGGCGCTGTCGCGCTGGAAGATGGTCGACAATCTGCGCCGCTCGCTGACCCCGATCTTCTGGGTGATGGCGGCGATCGCCGGCTGGACGCTGCTGCCCTTCACGCAGGCCGCGCAGTGGCAGGCGCTGCTGATCCTGTCGCTGTTCATGGCGCCGACCTTCGATGTCGTCAACGCCATCCTGCCCAAGAGCGGCGACCAGACGCCGCGCGGCCATTTCTCCGCGCTGGCGCACGACACCGTCTTCGGCACGGCCCTTGTGGCGCTGAAAGTGCTGTTGATGGCGCACAATGCCTGGATGATGGGCGACGCCATCGTGCGCACGCTCTACCGCCTGTTCGTCAGCCGCCAGAACCTGCTGGAATGGCGCACCGCGTCGCAGGCGCACAAGGGCGGCGACAACGATATCGGCTCCTATTACAGCATGATGTATGGCGCCGTGATCATCGGCGTCGTCGGTCTCGCTATCCCCGTGCTGGCCGATTCCACCGGTGCCTTCGTCGCCTTCTTCTTCGCTCTGTTCTGGATCGGTTCGCCGGCGGTTGCCTGCTGGATCAGCCGCTCGGCCGAGACCGAGGACCGCCTGCGCATATCGCAGGCCGACATCCACGCGCTGCGCACCGTGGCGCGCCGCACCTGGCATTATTTCGAAACCTTCGTCACGGCCGAGCACCACAATCTGCCGCCCGACAATTTCCAGGAAAGCCCGGCGCCCGTTGTAGCGCCGCGGACGTCGCCGACCAATATCGGCGTCTACCTGCTGTCGGTGGTGTCGGCACGCGATTTCGGCTGGATTGCGCTCTCCGACGCCATCACCCGGATCGACGCCACGATGACGACCATCGAGAGCATGCCGCGCAACCGTGGCCACCTCTTCAACTGGTACGACACCACGACGCTCAAACCGCTCTATCCGCTCTACATCTCCGCCGTCGACAGCGGCAATCTCGCCGGACATCTGGTCGCGGTGGCGGCTGCCTGCGCCGAATGGGCGGAAGCCCCGTCCGTTCACCTGCAGGGCGATTTCGAAGGCGTCCTCGACACGGTGAGTATCCTCGACGAGAGCCTCGAGGAATTGCCTGACGACCGCCGGCAACTGCGGCCGTTGCGCCAGCGTCTGGCCGATCGCCTCGATGGCATGCGGCGCGCCGTCATGACCATCAAGGCGCAGCCGGAGATGGCCTCGATCCGCACGATCAACCTGGCCGTGCTTGCCGGCGAGATCCGCAAGCTCGCCACCGCCATCCACACTGAGGCCGGATCGCAGCGGAGCGACATTATCGCCGACTGGGCGGCCCGGCTGGAAGCGACCTGCGAGGCGCATGTGCATGACTCGCACAGCGACGAAAACGCCGTCGAAGCCTTGCGCGCCAAGCTGCTGGCGCTGCGCGAACGCTGCCGCCGCTATGCCTTCGAGATGGATTTCTCTTTCCTGATGCGTCAGGAGCGCAAACTGCTCTCGATCGGCTACCGGGTCGAGGAGCACCAGCTCGACGAGAGCTGCTACGATCTGCTCGCCTCCGAGGCGCGGCTGACCAGCCTGTTCGCCATCGCCAAGGGTGACCTGCCGACGGAGCATTGGTTCCGGCTTGGAAGGCCGATCGTCGAGATCGGCTTCCAGGGTGCGCTGATGTCCTGGTCGGGCTCGATGTTCGAGTATCTGATGCCGCCTTTGGTAATGAAGGAGCCGCAGGGGTCGATCCTCAACCAGACCAGCAAGCTGATCATCAAGCGCCAGATCCAGTACGCGCGTTCGAAGAACGTGCCCTGGGGCATTTCGGAAGCGGCCTACAATGCCCGCGACCGCGAACTGACCTACCAGTATACCAATTTCGGCGTGCCCGGACTTGGTCTCAAGCGCGGCCTTGGCCAGAACACGGTGATCGCGCCTTACGCCACGATCCTCGCGGCGCAGTTCACACCGCGCGAATCCGTCCAGAATCTGGCCAGGCTGCGCTCCATCGGCGCTCTCGGCCGGCATGGCTTTTACGACGCCGTCGACTTCACGCCGCAGCGCGTGCCGGAAGGCACCGACCATGCCGTTGTCCTGAACTACATGGCGCATCACTCCGGCATGTCGATCGCCGCCGTTGCCGACGCCATCTTCGAGGGCCGGCTGCGCGACCGCTTCCACAGCGATCCGGTGATCGAGTCTGCCGAACTCCTGCTGCAGGAGAGGGCGCCGCGCGACATCCCGACCGCCACGGTCAGGACCGAAGCCGACGAGCGTTCGAAGGACGAGACCGAGGTCGAGAGCCCGGACTCGCGCATTATCCTCGACCCGCTGAGGGCGTTGCGCGCCACCAGCGTCATGTCCAATGGCCGCTACTCCGTCATGGTCTCGGCCACCGGTTCCGGTTACAGCCGCTGGGGCGAACTCGCCGTCACCCGTTGGCAGCCCGACCCGACCGAAGACCGGCTCGGCTCCTACATCTTCCTGCGCGACGCCGGCAGCGGCGACTGGTGGTCGGCCACCGCAGAGCCGAAGCAGGCGACCGGCGAGAGAGTGCAAACGCTGTTTTCCGACGACAAGGCGAGCTTCGTCAAAACAGTGGGCTCGCTGCGTTCGGAGGTCGAATGCATCGTCATCTCGGAAGGCAATGGCGAGGGACGGCGCGTCACGCTCTACAATGACGGCGCCACTGACCGGCATATCGAGGTGACCTCGTTTGCCGAGCTGGTGCTGGGCAACGAAGCCTCCGACAATGCCCATCCTGCGTTCTCGAAAATGTTTATCGAGACCGAGATCGCTGCCAACAACGGTGCCATCTTTGCCACCAGGCGCAAGCGCGACAAGCACGAGCCTGACGTCACCATGGTGCATTTCGTCACCGATCCGTCCGGGTCGGCGCGCGATGCCGAGGCCGAAACCGACCGCCGTGCCTTCATCGGCCGTGGCCGTACCATCGCGGAAGCGGCGGCCTTCGATCCCGGCGCCAAGCTTGGCGGTCACCACGGCTTCACCCTCGATCCGGTAGCGGCCCTGCGCCGCCAGGTGCGGGTGCCGGCCAACAAGAAGATATCGCTGACCTTCTGGACCGCCGTCGGCGCCAACCGCGCCGAACTTGACGAGGCCATCGCCAGGCTCGACCATCCCGAAAGTTTTGCCCGCCAGGCGATGCTTGCCTGGACGCGTTCGCAGGTGCAGACCCGCCATCTTGGTCTCAGCCTGACCGACGCCGCCAACGTGCAGAAGCTGGCGCGCTTCCTGATCTATCCCGATCCGTTCCTGCGCCTGCCCGGCGAATCCATCGCTTCGGGGCTGGGCAAGCAGTCCAGCCTGTGGCCGACCAGCATTTCGGGCGATTTCCCGATCTTCCTGGTCCGCATCGGCGACGTGGCCGACCTCGAAATTGTCGCCCAGGCGCTGCGCTTCCAGGAGTATATGCGCGCCCGCGGCATGATGATCGACTTCGTGGTCGTCAACGAGCAGGCATCGTCCTATGTCCAGGACCTGCAGCGCGCGGTCGAGACGCTGTGCGAAAACAGCCGCCTGCGCGGCAAGGAACTCGGGCCGCGCCAGCACATCTTCGCCGTGCGCCGCGACCTGATGGACGAGGCGACGTACAAGACGCTGCTGGCGGTTGCCCGCGTGGTTCTGCACACGCGCAACGGCACCATCTTCGACCAGATCGAACGCGCCGAGGCGGCAGCCTTGCAAGCACGCGATGCCCTGCAGCCGGTGGCCCCCGCGTCGCTGCGCGAGCCGTCTCTGCCGGTGCCGGCGGCGCCTGCATACCATGCCGCGTCCGACAGCAGCGCCGACGGCAGCGGCCTCAGCCAATGGAACGGCTTTGGCGGTTTCGAGGGCGACGGCCGCCACTATGTCACCCGCCTTGCCGGGCGGCGCTCGACGCCGCAGCCCTGGATCAACATCGTCTCGAACGCCTCGTTCGGATTCCATGTCTCGGCCGAAGGCGCTGCCTTCACCTGGAGCCGCAACAGCCGCGATTACCAGCTGACGCCATGGTCGAACGATCCGGTCACCAACCGGCCGGGCGAGGGCATCTACATCTACGATCAGGCCAGCGGCAAGGCATTCTCGCCGTTGGCTGCCGTGGTCCGCGATCCCTCGATGACCTATGAGACATGGCACGGCCAGGGCTTCTCCACCTTCCGGTCCAAACGCGGCCCGCTGTCGATGGATCTGACGCACGTCGTCGATCCCGTCGATCCAGTGAAGATCACGCGGCTGCGCATCCAGAACTCAGGCTCGGGGCCGGCGCGGCTGCGCGTCTATGCCTATGCCGAATGGGTTCTCGGCAGCCATCGCTCGAGCACTGCTGCGACCATCATCCCGTCCAGGGATCCAGCGACCGGCGCGCTTCTGGCGCAAAACCCCTACGGTCTCGATTTCGGCGACCGGGTGGCCTTCCTGGCCGCCACCGGTCCGGTGCATTCGGTGACAGCCGATCGTGGCGAGTTCATCGGCAGGCACGGCACCAGCGCCTTCCCGCACACTGTCGTCAGCGGCGCCGGCCTGTCGGGCCGCGTCGAGGCCGGCGACGATCCGTGCGCAGCTGTCGCCAGCGACATCGACATCCCTGCCGGCGGCGACGTCACGCTGGTCTGGCTGCTTGGCGACGCCGCTACATCAGCCGAAGCGAGCGCGTTGGTGCAGACCCATTCGGGCAAGGATTTCGACCAGCGGCTGGCCGATAATGAACGCGTCTGGCGCGGCTTCCTCGACACCATCCAGGTCGAGACGCCCGACAAGGCGCTCGACGCCATGGTCAATCACTGGCTGCCCTATCAGAGCCTGGCCTGCCGCATCCGCGCCCGCTCGGCCTTTTATCAGGCAAGCGGCGCCTTCGGCTTCCGCGACCAGCTGCAGGACACGCTGGCCCTGCTTGCGCATGATCCGAAACTGGCGCGCGACCAGATCCTCAATGCGGCGCGCCGGCAGTTCCCCGAAGGCGACGTCCAGCATTGGTGGTTGCCGCGCACCGACGCCGGCGTGCGCACCATGATCTCCGACGATGTGGTCTGGCTGGCGCATGCCACCAATCGCTACATCGAGGTGACCGGCGATACAGGGATCCTGAAGGAGCAGCTGCCTTTCATCGACGGGCAGGTGTTGGGCGAGGGCGAGCACGACGCCTTCTTCACGCCGGAAATCTCCAAGACGAACGCTTCGCTTTACGACCATTGCGCGCGCGCGCTCGACCTTGCGATCAAGCGCAGCAGCCCGGCCGGGCTGCCGCTGATCCTCGGCGGCGACTGGAACGACGGCATGAACCGCGTCGGCGAAGCCGGCAAGGGGGAGAGTGTCTGGCTCGGCTGGTTCCTTTTGAAGACGCTGGGCGACTTTACCACCGTGGCCAAGGGGCAGGGCGACACCAAGCGGGCGCAGGCCTGGACAAAACACGCCGATGTGCTGAAGCGGGCGCTGGAAAGCACCGCCTGGGACGGCCAGTGGTATCGC
Organism: Mesorhizobium sp. C277A; assembly: GCF_040324395.1. NCBI lineage: Bacteria > Pseudomonadati > Pseudomonadota > Alphaproteobacteria > Hyphomicrobiales > Phyllobacteriaceae > Mesorhizobium > Mesorhizobium sp. C277A. The sequence goes on from NZ_JAMYVW010000002.1 coordinate 1,296,757, forward strand.
CGCGGCAGCTACGATGACGGCACGCCGCTTGGCTCGCACAATTCGGACGAGTGCAAGATCGACTCCATCGCGCAGTCGTGGAGCGTGCTCTCCGGCGAGGGCGACCCCGCGCGCTCGACCACGGCGATGCAGCAGGCGACGAACCTGCTGGTCGACGACAAGCTCAAGATCGTCAAACTGTTTACCCCGGCCTTCCAGAACACGAGAAAGGACCCTGGTTACATCAAGAGTTATCCGCCGGGCGTGCGCGAGAACGGCGGCCAGTACACCCATGCGGCGACCTGGTTCGTGATCGCGCTCGCCGAAATGGGCCGCTCCGACGATGCCTATCGCTGCTTCTCGATGCTGAACCCGGTCAACCATGCGCTCGACGATGCATCGGCCGAGCATTATCGCGTCGAGCCGTACGTCGTCGCCGCCGACATCTATTCCGGTGAGGACAAGGGCGGTCGCGGCGGCTGGACCTGGTATACGGGCTCAGCGGGATGGCTCTACCGTGCTGCGGTCGAAGGAATTCTGGGAATCGAGCGGCGGGGCAAGCAGATCACGTTCCGGCCGAAACTGCCCAGCCATTGGGACGGCTATTCTGCCACGCTGAAGATGCTGGGGTCGGAGATCAAGGTTCGCGTCATCCGCGACAAAAAGGCCAAATCCATCTCGCTCGAAGTCAATGGAACCAAGACAAAGTCTTCCGGTTTTCAGCCGAAAGCCGGCGACAAGACCGAGGTGGTCGTCAAGATACCCGCATAAAATCAAAGGCTTCAGGTTATTGACGCGCGCCTTTCGAGGCGCGCGTTTTCTACTTCGGCATGCTCCTGGCGAAGAACGGCGTGCCTTCCCGGATACCGGCGGTCCAAGCGTGCAGTGACTAAAAATGTGGCAGCGCCAGATGCTGCCATGATTTTGCCGCAAGACTGACATTTCACCTTTTATCTCAAACCGTTAGGTGATCACGGCAGATTTCGCAACGTCGTCATCTTTTGTTCGCAGAATGGGAACGGAAGAGGTAGACGGGCATTGTTTTGCGACCCGTTAACCGGTACGTGTCAAGAAATGGTGCGGTGCACAATAATGTTTTGGGCGGAGTAGCTGAAGTGTCACTTCTGCAAATCTACTGGAGAGCGCTGGGTTATCTCGCAGCCGACAGGAAGCGCGTTGCGTTTATCTGCGGTGCGAATGTCGCGCTCGCCATTATCGCCATCCTCGAGCCGATCATGTTCGGCCGGGTAATCGACGCCATCTCCGATAAGGGTTCGGTGTTTTCGACGCTGGCGCTGTGGGCCGGTCTCGGCGCCTTTAACATCGTCGCCTTCGTGCTGGTGGCGCGCGGCGCCGACCGTTTTGCCCACAAGCGGCGCAGCGAGGTGCTGTGCCAGTCGTTCGAGCGCGTGATCACCATGCCGCTCGCCTGGCACCACCAGCGCGGCACCTCCAACGCGCTGCACACGCTGCTGCGCGCCGTCGAGACGCTGTTCAGCCTGTGGCTTGAATTCATGCGCCAGCATCTGTCGACGGCGGTTGCGCTGGCTCTGCTGATTCCGACCGCGATAAGCATGGATCTTCGCATGTCGCTGGTGCTAATGGCGCTGGGCGTTCTCTATGTCGGCATCGGCCGGCTTGTGATGAAGCGCACCAAGGCGGGCCAGGCCGCGGTCGAGCGCCACTACCATCAGGTCTTCGCGCATGTGACCGACTCGGTCAGCAATGTCGCCGTGCTGCAGAGCTACAACCGTCTCGGCCACGAGGCCGATACGCTGCGCCGCTATGTCAAGAACCTGCTCGACGCGCAGAACCCGGTGCTCGACTGGTGGGCGATGGCCAATGCGTTGCACCGCCTGTCGTCGACCATATCGATGATGGTTGTGCTTTTGATCGGCGCCTATCTGGTCACCCATGGCCAGCTCAAGATCGGCGACGTCATCGCCTTCACCGGCTTTGCCACGCTGCTGATTGCCCGCCTCGACCAGATGTCGGCTTTCGCCAACCAGATTTCGGAAGCCCGCGCCAAGCTCGAGGACTTCTATCACCTCGAGGATTCGGCCGCCGACTCCGCCGAGCCGGACGGCTTGCGCGACCTCACCAACGTCACCGGCCACGTCCGCTTCGAGAATGTCGGCTTCGAGTTTGCCAATTCGAGGCAGGGCGTCGACGACGTCTCCTTCGAAGTCCAGGCCGGGCAGACGGTTGCCATCGTCGGCCCGACCGGCGCCGGCAAGACGACGCTGATCAACCTCTTGCAGCGCGTCTTCTCGCCGTCTCATGGCCGTATCCTGATCGACGGCATCGACACCCGCACGGTGACCCGCAAGTCGCTGCGTCATTCGATCGCCACCGTCTTCCAGGATGCCGGCCTGCTCAACCGCTCGATCGAGGACAACATCCGCGTCGGTCGTGCCGAGGCGACTTATGACGAGGTTCACGCCGCCGCCAATGCGGCTGCCGCGCAGGATTTCATCCTTGCCAAGAGCGCCGGCTATGACACCGTCGTTGGCGAGCGCGGCGGCCAGCTTTCAGGCGGCGAGCGTCAGCGCATCGCCATTGCCCGCGCCGTGCTCAAGGACGCACCGATCCTGGTGCTCGACGAGGCAACGAGCGCGCTCGATGTCGAGACCGAGGACCGCGTCAAGGAAGCCATCGACGAACTGAGGCGCAACCGCACCACCTTCATCATCGCCCACCGCCTGACCACCGTCCGCGACGCCGACCTGGTCGTGTTCATGGACAAGGGCAAGGTGGTCGAGATGGGCGGCTTCGCCGAACTGTCGCTGCGCAATGGCCGTTTCGCCAGCCTGCTGCGCGCCGGCGGCCTGCTCAACGACGAGGAAGTCCGCCGTCTCAGCCGCACGGTGAATATCGAAGCTGCGTAAGCTTTTTTACCTCCCCCTTGTGGGGAGGTCGGACCGAAGGTCCGGGTGGGGTAGTGCCCGCCACCCCACCCCGCTGCTTTGCAGCGACCCTCCCCACAAGGGGGAGGGTAAGCACTGCGACAACCGCTCGATTGCCCCGAACGCGCCGCCGGTCTATCTAGACCTTATGAGCGACACCTCCTCACGCCTCGCCGGCTGGACCGACCTCGCCAACCCGACGCGCTTTGTCGGGCTGGCCGACAGGCTGGTGCCGTGGCTGGCGTCGATCGCCGCGATCCTGCTCGCCATCGGTCTCTATATGAGCTTTGCCGCGCCTGAGGATTTCCAGCAAGGCATCACGGTGCGCATCATGTATATCCACGTGCCTTTCGCCTGGCTCGCCATGATGTGCTACACGGTGATGGCGGTCGCCGCGCTCGGTACGCTGGTCTGGCGCCATCCCTTGGCCGATGTCGCCCTGAAATCGGCAGCCCCGATCGGCGCCACCTTCACCGCGCTTGCGCTGGTCACCGGCTCCATCTGGGGCAAGCCGATGTGGGGCACCTGGTGGGTCTGGGACGCGCGTCTGACCTCGGTCTTCATCCTCTTTCTTATGTATCTCGGCATCATCGCGCTGACGCGTGCGCTCGACGACGCCAGCCGTGCCGCCTGGGCCGCCGCCATCATCACGCTCGTCGGCTTCATCAACATCCCGATCATCAAATTCTCGGTCGACTGGTGGAACACGCTGCACCAGCCGGCCTCGGTGTTCCGGCTCGGCGGACCGACGATCGATCCCAGCCTGCTATGGCCGCTGCTGGTGATGGCGCTCGGCTTCACCGTGCTGTTCTTCGCGCTGCACCTGACGGCGATGCGCACCGAGATCCGCCGTCGGCGAGTGATCGCCATGCGCAGGGTGGCAGCACGGCAGGCCGACTAGCGCGATTTTCAAAACCGAAGCCATACGCCTGCCGCCAAACATTAGCATGTGCTGCTATGTTGCGGTGCAGCAACAAGAATTCTCAAAAGATTGTTCCCGACTTCGCTTGGCTCCTTGATCTCGTTTGCTTTCTTGACAGCTCGGCCGCGAAGCAAGAGTGATACCAGTCACTAGTTGTAGCGAGGGAATCGGCGATGAAACTGCGCTTGTTGGCTGGCGTCTCGACATTTGCATTGGCGCTTGGTTGGAGTTCGGCGTACGCCGCCGACGCGATCGTCGACGTTCCGAGGGCAGAGGATCTCTGGTACGTCACGCTCTTCGGCGGCGCCAGTTTCCCGAACCATGTGAAAACGGACTACAATGGTACTGGGTATTCAGTCGATCTTGATACCGGGTTCGTAATCGGCGGCGCTGTCGGTCGGCACATCAACGATGTGTTTCGTGTCGAAGGCGAACTGTCCTACGCGCGCTACAAGGCAAGCGAATACAGCTACACGGGCGTCGGCAACTATCCGGCTTCCGGCAATCTGTCGGCCACCTATCTTCTCGCCAACGTCTGGGTCGATGTTGCGCATTTTGGTGATGCCAAACTCTATGTCGGCGGCGGTCTCGGCGCGGCGTATGTTACCGCCGATACTCACTTTGATGGCCACGCCTATGGATACGGGCCTGGCGGCTGGGGTTTCGCCGGCCAGGTGGGCGCCGGTGTTACCTACGCGGTAACGCAGAATGTCGACCTCGATTTCGGTTACCGCTTCAAGGCCGTGACAAGCGTGGATCTAGACGACAATGATGGCGGCGGCACATACGAGAACGCCAAATTGTACTCCCACAATCTCCAGCTTGGCGTAACCCTGAAGTTCTGATTGGTTCGTCGCAGGCCGCGACCGGGATTTGACGGATGCCGCTCTTGCCACGCCGGCAACCCCTGGGTCCGCCGGCAATGATCCCAGCTTCGCTGCCGACCGCCGGTGAACCGGCGGAAAAGACATTGCAGCGCGGCATCGACCTGCAACGGCGCAAGCGTTTTCGCGAGGCCGAGTTCTGCTACCAGACGGTGCTTCGCACGCAGCCCAAAAATGCCATGGCGCTGAACCTGATGGGCACTCTGGCCATCGAGGCCGAGCATCATGCCGCCGCCATTGCCTATATGGAAAAAGCGGTCAAGGTCGAACCGGACAACGCCATCTTCCGCAACAATCTCGGCAACGCCTACAATGTCACCGGCAACGTCGGCAAGGCGCGCAGACATCTGAGAAAGGCGATCGAGCTCGATGGAGGGCTCATCGAAGCGCTGTGCAATCTCGGCCGCTCCTACCGCAGCCAGCTCGAGGGCGACATTGCCGAAGGGTTCTATCGCCGGGCGCTGGCTATCGACGGCCAGTCGGTGATGGCACTTGCCGGTATGGGTGATTTGCTCACCGACATTGGACGGCCGGCCGAGGCGGTCGAATGCTTCAGCAAGGCCCTTGCCATCGACCCGGGCCATGTCGAAGCGCTGGCCGGAATGGCGCTGGCGCGCCGGGCGGTCAAGGATGATCCGACGCTGCCTCTAATACGGGCTCGTCTGGAATTGCCGACGACCACCGATCGCGAGCGGGTGGTGCTGCACCATGCCGCCGGCAAGATGCTCAACGATCAGCGCGAGTATCGCCCGGCAATCCGCCATTTCGCGAGGGCCAAGGCGATTTCCGGCAATGATTTCGACATCGACCGGCACACCCAGCTTTACGACAGCTTCATCGACACTTTCGACGCCGGCTTCTTCGAGGCGCGAGCCAATTTGGGAAATCCATCCAGACGCCCGGTCTTCATCGTCGGCATGCCCCGGTCGGGAACGACGCTGACCGAGCAGATATGCGCCAGTCATCGCGATATCCATGGCGCCGGGGAGTTGTCGACCATTCGTTCACTTGCCGGCGAACTTGGGTTCGACAAGCTCGACCCAGCCATTTTCACCAAGGCCATGGCGGCGCTCACTGCGGCCAAGGCCAAGGAGCTTGGATCGAAATATCTCGACGATCTCAAAAAGCGCAACAACACGGTGCGGCTTGTCGTCGACAAGATGCCGCATAATTTCGAGCTGCTGGCCTTCATCAGCCTGATCTTGCCGAATGCCCGCATCATCCATTGCCGGCGTGACCCGATGGACAATTGCGCGTCCTGTTTCATGCATAATTTTTCCGAGGCGCACGGCTATAATGCCGATCTGACCAAGCTTGGGCAGTATTACCGGCAGTATGACCGCCTGATGCGCCATTGGGCCAAGGTCATCCCGCTGGATATCCACGACATGCCCTACGAAGAAACGGTCGCCGATTTCGAAAATCGCGCCCGCGGATTGATCGGATTCCTCGGCATCGAGTGGGACGATGCCTGCTTGCGTTTCAACGAAACCGAGCGCACGGTCCGGACGCCGAGCCGCTGGCAGGTGCGCCAGCCGATCTATTCATCCTCGGTCGAGCGCTGGAAGCTGTATGGCGACGCGCTGGATCCGCTGAAGGCGGCGCTGGGTCCGGTTTATCAGTCCTGATTTCAGTTGGCCCGAACGACCTCGCGCTCGACGCGCGCTGGCGTAGATTAGACCTGAGTTGCATCGTGCTTTGGGGCCAAATGAAAGCCGAATGCTTTCATGACCGCCAGTGTGGTTTCCAGCGTAGGATTACCGTTTTCGCTGAGCGAGGTATAAAGATGCTCGCGAGCCAAGCCGGTCTTTCTGGCAATGTTGCTCATCCCCTTGGCGCGGGCAACGACACCGAGGGCGGACGCGACGAATTTGGCGTCTCCGGTTTCCATTGCCTCTGCCAGAAACGCCTCGATTGCCGTATCGGAATCGAGCATTTCGGCGGGATCGAAATCATAGATTTTTTCAACCATTGTCGTCACTCCATTCTACGGCCAGGCGCTTTGCTGTCCGTATGTCGGTTTCTTGTGAACTTTTATCCCCGCCGCACAGGAGCAGGATGACCGTTTCACCGCGCTTGTGAAATAAACGCGATAGCCGGGCCCATAGTGAATGCGCAATTCACTGATGCCTTCACCCACTGGGGCCACGTCGCCGGGATTTCCTACACTCAAACGTTGCAGCCGAACGGCAATTGCCGCCTTGGCTCTTCCGTCTTTCAGCTTTTGGTGCCACCTCCGAAAGGTGGCTGTCTGCTTCAGGATTGCCATGGGGACTAGTAAGTTATAAATTACAATGCGTCAATGTCGAAATAGGGCGAGCCTCCAAAACGAAAAGCCTCACCCCATCCGCCCACGCGCTTCCACCTTCAGCGTTTCCAGCACCTTGTCACCGTCGATCAGATGCACCTGGTCGAACAGGTTGGTCACGACGCAGCAATGATCAGGCACCACGCGAACGCGTTCGCCGATGCGCAGGCTCGCGCCATTCGCAAGCGTGACCGTGCCATGTTCCTCGCTCAAGCTGGTGACGCGGGCGCCGGGCATGCCGAGCAGCTCGCCAAAATCGGCGAGCCCCAGCGTGTCGCTGGACAGCGCCTTGCTGCCGCTGTCGAGGATGGCGCGGGCCGGCGTCGGATGGCTGACCACGGTGGCGAGCACCGTCAGCGCACAATCGTCGAGCGTACCGACGCCTTTGGCGACCTGGTAGCGGTCGAGGTAGATGTAGGTGCCGGGGCGGTATTCGGTAACGACGCTGTCCTCGCCGGAGCGCCACATGTCAGGCGTGCCGCCGCTTGAAATGCGATCACAGGCGAGACCCGAGGCCGCGAGCGTTTGCTTGGCGCCGGCCAGCCAGGATTCAGCCTCGGCGGCGCGGCCGGCCGCGGGGTAGGTCATCAGCCCGCCGAAGGTGAGCCCCTTGGCTTGGTCGATCAACTTCGCCAGTGCCAGCGCCTCGGCGGCGCTCTGCACGCCACAACGGCCCATGCCGGTGTCGCATTCGACCAGGACGGGCAGGGGGTGCCCGGTATCGGTGAAGGTGGCGGCGAGCCCTTCCAGCGTTTCGCGGCTGTCGGCCGTCACTGACAGTGTCACGCGGCCATGCAGCGCCTTGAGGCGCTCCAGCTTGGCGCGGCCAAGGATGTTGTAGGGCAGGAAAATATCGGTCAGCCCGGCATCGGCCATCACCTCGGCTTCGCCGATCTTCTGGCAGGTGATGCCGACCGCGCCGGCCGCCACCTGCTTCTTCGCCCAATAAGGCAGCTTGTGCGTCTTGATGTGCGGCCTGAGTTTCAGCCCGTGGCGGTCGGCATGCGCCTGCGCTCGTGTGATGTTGGCTTCGGCGCGGGCTGCGTCGATGAGGATCGCCGGCGTGTCGAGGTCGTCTATGCCTTGCATGAAATATCACCCTGGGAAATCTGGCTGGACTTATGGCCCCGATCCGCACGGATGTCATGGGGCCAGCATGCAGTTTGCGTCGACACCGCAGCGCTGTTCGGCTATGCGCTTCAGATAACTCCAGGGAACGCGACGCGAAGGGATCACGATCATGAAACGCTCCACGGTCAACGACATCATCCGCGATGCAGACGCCTTCATCCGCTCGTTCGGCTACATCATGCCGCCCTTCGCCTACTGGAGCCCGGAAGAGATGAAGGCGCGCAAGGCCGACTCCGCCGCCATTTTCACCTCGCGGCTCGGCTGGGACATCACCGATTACGGCCAGGAAAAATTCGACGAACTCGGCCTGTTCCTGTTCACCGTTCGCAACGGCGTCTATGCCGACATGAAGAAGGGCATGGGCATGCTTTATGCCGAGAAGATCATGATCTCGCGCAAGGATCAGCTGTCGCCGATGCACCGCCACAACATCAAGGCCGAGGACATCATCAACCGCGGCGGCGGTAAGCTCGTGCTGGAACTGTTCATGCACGATCGCGACGGCGGCATCGATCCGAAGGCCGAAGTGACGGTGCCGGTCGACGGCACCATCCACAGGCTGCCGGCAGGCGGGCGCCTGAAGCTCGACCCGGGCCAGAGCGTCACGCTGCTGCCCGGCGTCTGGCATGCCTTCTGGGCCGAGGGCAAGGATGTGCTGATCGGCGAGGTCTCGACCGTCAATGACGATCTCACCGACAACGTCTTCCGCGAACCGATCGGCCGCTTCTCCAACATCGACGAGGATGTCGCCCCGGTGCACCTTTTGGTGTCCGACTATGAGAAGTGGGTGGGGTAGGCGATGCCTAATCGCCCCAATTCACCTGTTGAAAGAACGTCCAGATGCTGATCGTGCTGTCATCCCGATCGCTCGTGCTGTGCAGCGTCAGGACAATATCCACGGTGGGCGGCGCCTTGATCAAGACTGTGATCAGGCGCGCGCTGCCGTCGGGCACGATACCTATGCCTGAGGTCATTTCCCAATTTCCGTCGGCTTGCTGAAGTCGGGAAGAAGTATCTCCGAATTGCTCCCTCATCGATGCATCGTTTGGAAACGGTTCGTCGGTGAGTTCTGCAAATTCCTTCCAGGATCCGGAGACTGCCGCCTGAATGGCGCGTTCTATTCTGGCTTTTTCCGCTTCGCTAACTTGAGCCGGCATCCCGAACTCCGATCTACCGCTGATACTTATCCGCCTTGCGTGTTCCCAGCAAAAGCTTGCGTTCGAGTTGAGCCCGCAACTCGCCATAATAGGCGGTCAGGAAGGCCCTGGAATCGACCGGCTCGACCATCATGCCGATCTTGCGCCCGATCGTCTCGGCCACGGCTTTCAGTGCGAAATAGTCGTCGCGGCGCAGCACCTCTTCCAGCTTGTGCAGTTCGGCGATGCCATAGGCATCGAGCTGCGCCTGGGTGAAGCGGAAGGCGCGGGTGGTGGTGTCCTGGCGTTGCGACAGGTCTTCGACCAGCGCCAGTTTCGGCGCCTCGACCACCCAGGTTCCGGCAAGCAGATCGCCGATCCGCATGCGGTCGCGGTTGAACAGCGGGAAGAGCGCAAACAGCAGCGTCCAGACCAGCCCGAAGATCGTCGACAACGTGTCGGCGAGCCCCATCTCGCTGCGGCCGAGGATGATCGACAGCGGCAGGAAGATCTCGATCTCGCGCATCAGGTTGCGGGCGATGACCTGATCGATCGACAGGCCGGCGCCGCTGCGCGACGCCACCCGGATGCCGAGCATCCGTTTGCCGGGCGTGGCGGCGCGGCGGCCGGCTTCGAAGACGATGAAATAGGCGTTGCGCAGGAAGAAGATCAGGATGATCCAGACGATGAACAGCGGCTGCGCGCCTTCGCCTTTGAGGCCGGCCAGCCCGAACAGTGCAATGATCGAGATCACGATCGCCGTGACGATGATGATGACAAAGTCGAGCAGGAAGGCGGCGGCGCGGGTGCCGGCATCGGCGAGCTTGATCCGGAGATCGACCCCTTCCGGCGTGATCAGCGGCCGTATCGTCGAGACGGTAGCACGCCTAGCGGTCGCCATGCCGCACCACCCTGAACACATAGAAATAACAGAGCCACAGCGTCAGCATGCCGCCGCCAATGGCGTAGCGTGTCACGTCGCTGGTGATCACCTGCCGACCGATGCCTTCGAGCAGGCCGGCAAACAAAAGCATGATCGTCACGCCGACCATGGTGGTGGCGGCCACGCGCCCGGCATCGGCAGCAGCCGTCATCCGCGTCAGTTCGCCGGGGAAGGCGATGCGCGTGCCGATGCGCATGCCGGCGGCGCCCGCCAAGGCGATCGCGAACATCTCGGTGGTGCCATGGATGGACAGCCATCCGCCCAACTCCAGGCCGAGATCCTTGGCGACGTAGATCTGGAACATCGCGCCAAGCAGGCAGCCATTCATCAGGATCAAGAGCACGCTCGGCACCGCGAAGGCAAAGCCCAGCGCGAAGGCCAGGATCGCCACCTGGACATTGTGCGTGAACAGATAGGCGGCGAAGCCCGACAGGAAATTATTCTCGGTGCCGTCATAAAGCACCTGCCGCAGCACTTCGGCCGAGGCATCCGGGTTGCGCCCGCCGGCCAGGCTCGGCGGAATGATGGCGTCGAACCAGCCCTTGTCTTTGGCCACCAGCCAGTAGCCGGCGCCGGCGCCGACAAAGGTCAGGACGACCGACAGCAAGGTCTCGCGCCACAAATCGCGAATGGCGTGTGGCCAGTCATGCAGGAAGAAGTCGCCGATGCGCTGCCGCAGGCCGCGACGTGCGCCATAGAGGTAGAAGTAGCCGCGCAGGCAAAGCGCTTCGAGATAGCTGACCAGCGCATTGTCGAGCGACGTCGCCCGCGCCACCGAAAGCGAGGACAGCGCCGAGCGGTAGAGCAGTGGCAGCGACAGCAGTTCGTCTTCCGACAGCGTGCGTGGCGCACGTTTCTCGACCCGGGCAAGCAGCGCCTCGAACGCCTTCCAGTCGGCCTCGCGCTCCGAACGGAAGCTCGCCAGCGACTGGCGCACCGCATCCTTGCCGACCAGCGCGTTCACAACAGATCCTCTCGCTTGAGCTCGAGATAGCGCTCGACCAGTGCCGGCCCGAGCCTCTGATGGTCGGCTTCGATGACATGCGCGCCGAGCAGCCTGAGCCTGCCGATGACGACCTGCCTTTCGCGCAGCAGCCCGCCGGCGACGACGGAGCGCGCCACATCCTCCGGTGCGTCCGGCGGCATGTCGGCCAGTGTCTCCAGTTCGACATCCTTCATCATCATGAACAGCACCAGATGCCGTTCGGTGAGCCGGCCGACGGTGCGCAGCATCAGTTCGGCGCTGATCGGATCGACGAAGTCGGTGAAGATGATCACCAGCGAACGCCGGTCGAGCTTTGCTGCAAGGGTCGTCAGCGCCAGGGTGAAATTGGTCTCTTCCGTGGAATAGTCGATTTCCGCCACCCGCTTCTGGATCATGGCGAAGCTGGCGGAGCCGCGCACGGCGCCGCTGGAAACGCGCGGCCTCGCGTCGAAGCCGAACAGGGAAACCATGTCGCCGCCCTTCAGTGCGATGAACGCCGACAGCAAGGCGGCGGTGACGGCGCGGTCGACCTTCGGCACGCCGTCGACGGGCTCGCACATCAGCCGGCCGCTATCGATGGCCAGCACGATGTTGTTGTTCTCCTCGATGCGGAACTCGCGCGCCAGAAGCCTGCCGTGGCGGGCGCTGCGCTTCCAGTCGATCATCCGCCGGCCCATGCCGGGCTGGTAGTCCTTCAGCGCCTCGAACTCGCGGCCCTGGCCGGCGCGGCGTTGCGCATGGCCGTCGGGCAGCGACTGGCGCTGTAGAAGCGTGATTGCCTCGTCGCGGGCGCTGCTGACGTTGGGCAGCACCGCCACCTTGCCGTCCATCGGCAGCACCACCTGGTTCCAGACCAGCCCGAACGGCCCGCGCCAGCGCACCCACAGGCGATCGAACCTGGCAATGCCGCGCCGCAGCGCCTGAAATCTGAGATCGAGCGATGCGCTGCCGGCCTCGGCGGTCGATGCGCCGCCGGTGCCGCCCACCGGTTCCAGCCGCTCGTCATGGCCAAGACGAGCCTGCACGGCGCGCGGCCGTCCGCTGAGCCCGGCGGTGACATGGACGGTGAACTGGCCGCCGACGCTGACCTGTGGCGGGGCATGGATGCTGGCATCCAGCGAAGCCCGTCCGCGTCCGGCGGCGGCGTCCACGGCCAGGAAAGCAAGCAGCACGCAAATCCACAACAGGCCGAGATACCACAGCGACGGCAGTGCGAGCGCGATCAGGAAGGCCGGTATTGCACCTGCCGCACCTCCCCAAACTGCCCGGCCGCTCGGATAGATCAACGTGGCGCTTCCGTCTGGTCGACAAGGTCGGTGACGATCTGCTCGACCAGGCGGCCGTCGATCTGCGCCGCCGGCGACAGGATAACGCGATGGCGCAGCGCCGGCACGGCAAGCGCCTTGACGTCGTCGGGGATGACATAGGCGCGCCCGTCGAGCGCTGCCCGGGCGCGTGCGGCTCTCGCCAGCATGGCGCCCGCACGCGGGCTGGCGCCGACTTCCAGATCGGGGCTGGCGCGCGTGGCCCGCACCAGCCTTGCGATATAGTCCACGACGTCGTCGACAAGCGTGACCCCGCCGACGGTCGCCAACGCCTTTTCCAGCGTCTTGCGGTCGGCCTGGGCCTTGATGCCGTACTGCTTGATGTCGTGCGAGGCGGTGCCGCCATGGTGGATGATGATCGCCTTTTCCTCTTCCGGGCCGGGGTAGCTCACCCGGTGCTTGAACAGGAAACGGTCGAGCTGGGCTTCGGGCAGGGGATAGACGCCCTGGTGCTCGATTGGGTTCTGCGTCGCCACCACCATGAAGTTCGGGCCGAGCGCATGGGTGGTGCCGTCGAAGGTGACGGCATGCTCCTGCATCGCCTCCAGCAGGGCTGCCTGGGTCTTCGGCGGCGTTCGGTTGATCTCGTCGGCGAGCAGCAGATCGCAGAAGATCGGGCCGCGCGTCAGCGTGAACTGCCCGGTCTGGAAATTGTAGATGTTGGAACCGACGATATCGCCGGGCATCAGGTCGGGTGTGAACTGGATGCGGCCATAGGCGACGCCCAGCGCCTGGGCAAAGCAGCGCGCCGTCATCGTCTTGGCCGTGCCCGGCGGTCCTTCGAGCAATATATGCCCGCCGGCGAACAATGCCGTGAGCATCAGATCGACCGTATCGTGTTGCCCGGTGATGGCCTTGGCCACCTCTTCCCTGATCTGTGTCGCCAGGGCCTTCACATCATCGACGTTCACCGAGCCTCCTTGCCGTCCAGTCGTGCAGCTTTTCGGCTGCATCATGCATTTGTGTCAGGGTCTTTGCCGCGTTCGCAGCTTGCAGGCGGGTCGTGAAACCGCCGGCTTCGTCCTTGTCGCGGGAATCGAGCCAGCGGTCGAGCGCTTCGCCCTGCAAACCGTGCGGCGCGCCGAGCAGCGCGCCGGCGCGCACGCGTGCCAGTGCTCCATAGCGGTCGCCCAGTTCCTCCAGCCGGCCGGCGCGGCGCAACAGCATCGCCGTGGTGTCGACCAGCGCGCGTTTGCCGAAGGCGATGGCGCGCTGATCGGCCCGTGGCGGCCCGAACCGGCCAAGGCCATGCAGGAAGGCAAGTGCCGCCGCCGCCAGGATGGTCAGCGTCAGCGCCAGGAAGGGCGGCTCGACCAGAAGCTTGGCGAGATCGTATTTTCGCCCGACGCCATGCAGCGTCAGGTCGAACATGACGGCACCCTCTTCGGGCTGCAGGAGCTCGATCAGCTTGAGCGCCGCCGCCGCCTTGTCGGGATCTTTCAAGCCGGCGTTATTGATGAGATCGGGGTCCGTCAGAATGTAGAACCGCTCGTCTTCGACCTCGGTCAGCACGGCCTTGCCGTTGCCGGCGGCAATCAGCGGGTGTTCGTCGGCCACCCATTGCAGCTGGTCGGGAACGCTGACCATTTGCCCTGAGACGTCGAGTTGCTTGACCGTGGTCTCACCTTCGCCGAGCTTGGCCTTGGCGATCCGGGCGAGCCAGTCGTTGACCACGACGTCCGGCAGCCGCTGGATCTTCATCTCCCACCCCTCGTGCTCGAACAGCGGCAAGGTCGCCCATTTGGGCAGCACGAACAGCGTATCCAGGCCCTTGCGAAGCTTGACGATGTTGGCAAGCGCATCCGGGTCGCTGTCGGGCGAAATCGTGACGATCAGGAGGTTCGTGTCGATCTGGAGATCGCTGTCGGACCGCGCCATGTCGGGCGCTTCGCCGGTCAGCTCCAGCCATTCCGCCAAGCCGGCATAGCCGATGCCGCTCTTCGAGAGCGGCGTTGCGCCACCGACGCTCGGCTGGCGAAAATCGGGGGCATAGGTGGACAAAAGGAAGAAGCCCGCCGCCGCGAGCAGGCTGGCGAAAATGCCCCAGAACACCGTCCTGCGGCTGAACGGTTCCTGCTGGGCGATGTCGGCTGTCGCGTCACTCACGTCCAGGCATCCCTGAAGACGAATCGCTCATAGGCGCTGCGCGCCTCCTGCCAGCCCTCGGGCCCGACCGGCCGGCGCGCGAACAACGCCGCCTCGACGATGCGCGCGATCTGGGTAAAGGCGCCACGCGCCCGCGTTGGCAGCGACGCCGCTCCCGCGATATCGCGCGCGGTCAGCGACGGGCGCAGGAAGTCGGGCAGGCGGCCGGCAATGTCGGCAACGCTGCGGCGCAGCAGGAGATGCACCGCCTCGTCATACTCGCCCCGGGCGGCCAGCGCATCGGCTTCCGACAACAGGATCTGCGCGGCGCCAACGTCGGGGTGCCATATCGCTTCCGCCTCGGTCACGCTCTTTTTGCGCCACCAGGGCAGGCGCCAGGCGACGCCTTTCACTTCAAGGACAATCAGCAGCAGAATGATCGCGGCACCTGTGATCACCGCGCCCCAGAACAGGTAGATCATGTACGGGCCGAGCGATTTCAGGAACTCGCCCAGCGGTCTCAGCCACTCGGGTGTCTCGGGTGGTCTGTAGGCCGGCAGGTCGAACTGGATCGAATCGTCCGACAGCAACTGCTTGTGCAGTTTGGCCAGCCATTCGGCTTGCGCAGCGTCCGGCTGTGCAGCAGTCACCTTCTCGCCCCCCTGCAACCTGCGGTTCGCGAGCCGACACTGGCAATGCAGCGTAACTTTTGCAAGTGGGCTAGACGCCAGTCGTTAATCTTGGCAAATTTACTACTGCGGCTGCCGGACAATATTCGGCGGTGGAACAGGGGGCGCATCATGACTTCGGCAACATTTGCACGGCCTGAGAAATTTCAGATCGGCAGGGTCTTCAACAACAGCTTCTCCGTCATCGGCCGCAACGTCATACTTTTCGTGGGGCTTTCGGTGCTGTTTGCGGGGGTGCCGGCAGTTATTCTTCGGCTATGGACCGAATCGCGCATGCAGGCGCTCCTGACGGCCAATCCCGGCGCTGCGGCCGACCCCGCCCTGGTGTTTAGCAACATTTGGGTGACGCTCCCGGCCAGTTTCATTGCCTCCCTTTTCGTACTGGTGCTGCAGTCGGCGCTCGTGCGAGCCACAATCGAGGATTTGAACGGCAAGCGGCCGACCTTGGGCGATTGCCTGCAGATAGCCATCCGATATTTTCTGCCGACATTGGCGATCGGCCTGCTCGTCGGCCTGGGCGCAGGCCTAGCCGCGCTTGCGTTGCTGGTGCCCGGCATCATCTTGTGGCTGGGCTGGTCGGTTGCGATACCGGTTCAGATCCAGGAGCGGCTCGGCGTGTTCGGCTCGATGTCGCGCAGCCGCGCCCTGACCAAGGGCAGCCGCTGGTCGCTCTTCGGCTTGTTCCTTGTCCTGATCATCATCGGCATGGTCATCCAGGGCGCGGTGGGCGTGTTTGTCTACCTGTTTCACGACATTGTCGCTACTGTCGTGGCGGCACTGGTGCAGAGCGTGATGTCGATGTTGCTGTCGGTCGCCGCCGCGGTCAGCTATGTCGAGCTGCGCAAGGTCAAGGAAGGCACCAGCGTCGACGAACTGGCCGAGATCTTCTCGTAAGCCGACGGGTTTGCACCGCCTTGACCCGGTCAGGTCAAGGCGGGTGCCAGGGCAGGAGGCATCGTGACGTCACTGGCGCAGGACCGACCGGAAAAATTCCGCATCGGCAGGGTTTTCAGCAACAGCTTCGCGGTCATCGGCCGCAATCTGGGTTTCCTTGCTGTGGTCGTCGGACTTTTCTCAACCCTGCCCGCACTGCTGTACAACCTCTGGAACCTGTCCCGGGTCGCTACATTGGTGAACGTCGACAGCGCCGGGAACGCCGCCGCTTTCGAAACGTCGGCCATGGGAGACTACTCGGGCTTATCGATAGTCGCTTCCTTGATCATTTTCGTGCTGGCCTTGCTGGTGCAAGCGGCGCTTGTCAGGGCGGCAATCGAGGATTTGAACGGCAAGCGGCCGGTCATCGGCGACTGCATCCAGATAGGATTGCGCAGCTTCTTGCCCACGCTGGGCATAGGCATTCTAATCATTGTCACTCTGGTGGTGGCTGTTTTTGTGATGGTTTTCATCGCCTGGGTCATTCCCCCTATCGGGTGGCTGATCGGGCTTGCCCTGGCGTTTATCCCCGCTTTCATGTGGCTGATTTCCGTATCGGTTTCCGTGCCCATTGCGGTTCAGGAGCGGCTTGGCGTGTTCGGCTCGATATCGCGCAGCCGTGCCCTGACCAAAGGCAGCCGCTGGTCGATATTCTGGCTGCTGCTGATCATTGGCGTGGCGGCGATGCTCATCCAGGCGGTGTTCACTTTGTTTTTCGGACTGGCGGTCGCCACCACCGGCGGCATCACCGGCGTCGGTGTCCTGGTCGGAGCGCTCGGCAGCACTCTGGTGTCGACGATCTTTTCGACGATGCTGTCGGTGACCATTGCCGTCACCTATGTCGAACTGCGCCAGGTCAAGGAAGGCACCAGCGTCGACGAACTGGCGCAGATTTTTTCGTAACGGCACATCGACCGGGGTAGGGCAATCGTGACGTCGATGACGCCGGAGCAGCCAGGCAAATTTCGCATCGGCAGGGTTCTCCGCGATACGTTCGCGATTATCCGGCGCAATTCAGTGCTGTGCTTGGGAGTGGCTTTGTTCGTATACGCCTTGCCGGAGTTTGGATTTTCCTACTGGTTCTGGGTATCCGTTGCGTCGGTAGAGCCCGAATACTCGATGCGACGGTTGACGATCACGGCAATCTTCATGTTGGGCGTTTTTGTGCTGGGGGCATTCATGCAGGCGGCATTGACGCGAGCGGCCCTGATGGATCTGCGCGGCGAACGGCCGTCGGCACGCGATTGCATCAGAACAGCCTGTGCGCTTCTGCTACCGGCAAGCGCCGCCTCGATCCTGATCACATTCGCCTTCTGGCTGGGCCTGGTACTCATCATCGTTCCCGGACTGTTGCTGCTGGCGCGCAGGTCGGTCACGACGCCGGTAATTGTCGGTGAAGGGCGTGGCGTGTTCGCCAGCATGCAACGCAGCCGCGACCTGACCAAAGGCAGCCGCTGGCCGTTGCTGTGCATCTGGCTTGTCGTGCTCGTGCCTTCAATCACCGTGGATATTTGGGCGAACGCCTTCTTTTCTCATTTGGTCTGACACTGGGCTTTTTGCTCAACGCCCTGGTCGATACAGCCCAAGGCTTGGTGGTATCGATCGCCATCGTCGTCATGTATGTGGAGTTGCGACAGCTCAAGGAAGGCACCAGCATCGACGATCTGGCTGAGATTTTCTCGTGAGCGAACGTCGCCGATTTCGGTCGGTTGGCTGCCCTCTCAACGACAGCAGCTACGGTCCGCCTGCGGTCTCGTCCGGCACAGGCATGACGACGTGATCGCCACATTAGCCTTGGCCAGTGCTACGTCGAGCTTCTCCTGCACCCCCGGCAGTTCCACGCTCTCGCCGCGCCGCTTCAGACATTCCACCAACCCGTGCAGCGACCAGACATTGTCGGGGTGCAGGGCGCAGCGCTGGACCTTGCCGCTCAGGCCGAGGTCGTCGCGATAGACCTGCTCGGCCTCGTCAGTGTGGCCCTGGTCGAGGACCAGTGCCGCCAGCGCATGGCGCGGCGGTGCATCCAGGCCCAGGGCTCGGTGTAGGACAGATTGTCGTCGAGTTCGACGGATTGGCGCAGATGGGCGTAAGAGTCGTCATGCTGCCCCTGGTGGTAGGCCAACTCGCCATCGAGCAAGGCGGCGCCGACGGCTAGCGAGGCCCGTGCCGGGTTGCTGAGGAAGCGCCGCTCGGGCGCAATGCTCTCGACATGCCTGCGGAAATTTTCGCGCTCACGCTCGGCTGCCGCGAATTGCTTGAGCGTCGCATGGGTGCAGGATCGCAGGATGCGGCGCCGTGCCGGCTTCGCCCGAAAGCCGGATCGAGCGCTCGCATTCCGCCATGTCAGTACTGCTAAGGGAGACGGCGCTAGAAAAAAGTTCCTACGCGATAGACCACATGATGTCGTTCTATCGTAACCCGTGGGAGCCCTATGAGGCTCGAGTTAGAGCGATTGACGAAAAGCACGAGGGGCTTCCTGTCTAACTAGCTTTTGGCGCAGGTAGTGGCGCGATCAAGCCGGCGCGGCTTTAAACGCAGCGCCGGCCACCTTAATCCTAGAACGATCACCCCTCCAGCCACACCTTCTCAAAATGCTGTTCCAGCGACTGGTGCTGTTCGCAGCCTTGCACGCCTTTGCGATAGGTGCGGTAGACCGAGCGCCAGTAGGGCTGGATGATGATGCCGGCATCGCGCAGATTCTGCTCGATCCTGGCCATGATCTCCTTGCGCTGGGCGGCGTCCGGCGTTGCCAGCGCCTTGTCGAGAAGTTCGTCGAACTCTTTGTTGGCGTAAGCGCTTTCGTTCCAGGCGGCGCCCGATTTGTAGGCGAGCGCCAGCACCTGGACGCCGAGCGGGCGGCCCAGCCATTCGGTTGTGGAGAAGGGGTATTTGCTCCAGTCGTTCCAGAAGGTCGCCGCCGGCAACACGGTGCGTTTGATCTTCAGGCCAGCCTCGCGCATCTGCGCGGCGATCGCGTCGCCGGTGCTCTTTTGCCATTCGATGTCGACCGAGATCAGCTCGAATTCGTGGTCGGCCTTGCCGGCTTCAGTGAGCAGTTTCTTGGCCTGATCCATGTCGCGCTTGGCCGGGCCGATATCGGCAAATTCCGGATGCATCGGGCCGACATGGTGGTTGTCGGCCGGCTTGCCGCGGCCGCCGAGGCCGAGCGCCAGCACGGCGGAATTGTCGACTGCAAGCTGGGCGGCGCGGCGCACCTCGACGTCGTCATAGGGTGCGTTGCCGACATTGAAACGGGCAACGATGGTCGATCCGGTGGCGATCTCGGAATTCAGCAAGCCCATCTGCTCGGTCTGCGACACGGCGTCGGACGCGGTTTCGTGGTCGGTGTCGATCTCACCGGATTCGAACGCCGACAGCATGGCGTTGGGGTCGGAGCCGTAATCGACCCATTTGATGCCATCGAGATGGAAGTCGCCTTTCCACCAGGGCTTGTCCTTGCGCTTCACCTCAGCACTTGTCTCGGCATTCCAGCTGACCAGTTCGCAGGGTCCGGTGGTGATCGCCAGCGCTTTCATCGGATCGTCGCCGCCCTCATAGGAGCGGTGCATGATCAGCGCGGGATAGTCGGCCATGCCGGCGATCAGCGAAATGTCGGGTTTCGGCAGATTGAGCTTTACGGTGAAGTCGTCGACCTTCTCGATGCCGCCATCGACCGGCTTCTTGGTGTCGGCATTGACCAGCGCGCCCATGCGTGCGGCGACCGAATTGCCGGCGACGGAAGCATCGCACCAGCGGGTGAGATTGTGGATGACGTCGTCGGCGTTGAAGGTGTCGCCATTCGACCAGGCGATGCCCTTGCGCACATGCAGCGTCAGCGTCCTGGCGTCGTCGCTGGTTTCCCAGCTTTCGAGCAGCCACGGCTCGAAGGTGAAGTCGCGGTTCCAGCGCACCAGATATTCGTTGCAATGGCGCGCCACATTGGACATCTCAACGCCGTCGAAAGTACGTGGATCCTTGAAGCCCTTGACGTTCATGGCGACGCGCAAGGTGCCGCCGCGTTTCGGCTCTTCGGCCCGGGCAGGCGAAGGGGAAAGGCCGCCCAGCGCCAGCGCGCCGGCGGCACTGACGCCAAAGCCGGCCATGATGGCGAGATATTCGCGCCGGTTGACGCCGCCCTTCCTGAAATCATCGGCAACGGGCTTCGCCTGCGGGTGCAAATTACGGTCGGTCAGCATGAATTTCATCGTCGTTCCCTTTTTTGTGGGCGCCTCGATGGTCCGCCCCGCTGGGCGCGAATGCGATCGCCGAGACGCCGTTACCTGAGCAGGCAATCATAAAGCGGGCCAACACCGGGAAATGTACGCTTTTCCGCAATTCTTGTGCGCTGCTCCGCAGTCGCGGTTAGCCAATCTCTCCCCTTGTTGTGTGGGAGATGTCCGGCAGGACAGAGGGGGCGCTGTCCTGCCGGCCCTTCAGTTGACTGGAGTGTCCTTGCAGACAATCGTTGCGTTAACTCAGGATATTGAAGGGCCGCGATCCTTCGCACCCCCCTCTGGCCTGCCGGCCATCTCCCCCACTAGGGGGGAGATCAGCGCTTCGTCGTTCTTGCCGAGCACGGCGACGGCGGCGATGGCTGCAAGCGTGCACACGAACGCCTCGCCGGCGCGCTGAACACTTTTGCGGGCGCGCAGAAAACTGTGCACCAGCCGCGGCTCCTCATACCACCAGGCGCGGCCACCTGCCGCAACGATGCGGTCGCGATAGGTCTCGCCGTCCGATGACAGCGGATCGCATTGGGCGGTGATGATGACAGTCGGCGGCAGGCCGGAGAAGTCATTGTCGCTCAGCGGCGAAAAAGTCTGGTCGTCGGGCGACTGTGCCGGGGCAGCGCGAATGGTGCGGTAGAACGCGATGTCGCGCAGCGTCAGCAGCGGTGCGTCGGCATGTTCGACATAGGAGCCGGCACTCTCGTCGCCGCCGAGGCCGGGATAGATCAGCACCTGGCCGACCGCGTGGCGCAGGTGGCGGCGCGACGCGTGCGCGACCGCGGCGGCAAGGTTGCCGCCGGCGCTTTCGCCAACGAGCACGATCGGCAGGTCCGTTGTCACCGCCGCCCATTCGAACACGGTCAGCGCGTCGTCGAAGGCGGCCGGGTGGGGATGTTCCGGCGCCAACCGGTAGTCGGCCGAGACAACGTCGAAACCGGTGCCGGCGCAGATTTCGGCGCAGATGTCGTCATGGCTGTCGAGCCCGCCAAGGACAAAGCCGCCGCCATGATAGTAGACGATGACGGCGCGCACGGGCTTGCCCGCCATCCGGTAATAGCGGATCGGGATGGCGTGTCCTGCATCGGCGGCGATGATGCCGTCGCTGGCCGAAACCCCGTTGGGATAACCCTGATGGAAGGCGCGGCACATCGCATCATAGACCGACCTTTGCTCGGCGATCGGAAGTTCGGCGATTTCGGGCGGGAACCAGTCATTGACCAGGTCGATATAATCCCACAGCGCCGGGTCGAGCAGGGTGGCGTATTTGCCCCGTCTGGCTGTCTTGAGCTTGTGGGCGGTGCCCATCTCTCAGAGCTCGCCGTAGAGCCGTTCGGCGTTTTCAAAGGTGAATCGCAGCGGCACCGAACCCTCGACCTGCCAGGCGCTGACCGTGTCGCCCGCCATCAGCCGGCACGCGTCTATCGTGTTGGTGACGGCGCCGCCATAGAGCCGGTTGGCAAGGTTGAGGATGGCGGTCTGGTGCATGGCGGCACTGCCGCTGCCGCAGGCATCCTTGACCAGAAGCACACGAAAGCCGGATGCGACCGCGTCCTTCACGGTGGCGTCGATGCAGGCCTCGGTCCAGACGCCGGCGACGATCAGCCATTCGATGCCGCGCGCCTTGAGTTCGGTTGCGCCAGGTCCGGCGCCGAAGGCGCTGGCCTGCGTCTTGACCAGCATCGTCTCGCCGGCCGCGGGCGCCACCTCATGGCAAATCTCCGTCAGCGGATCGGTCTTGTCGGAAAAGGCGGACTTGCCGTCGGCGTCGAGCGGATGGAACGGACGCGCCTTGGCGGTATCGACGATATAGGCCCAGTGATACAGCGGCACGAAGTTGCGCCGCGCCGCCGCCTGCAGGCGCTGGACGTTGGCAAGCACCTCGCCAAAACCTTCGACCAGATAGCGCTTGTCCTGCCGATGCTCTTCCTGGAGGTCGATGAACGCCGCGGCGACCGTGCCGCGTTTGATCGAGATCCGGCTTTTCATGCGGATAGGCCTTGGTTCGCGACCAACGCTATTCCGTTCAGCGAAGTGGCGCCAACAGTGGTGATTGGCCGGTGCCTCCCCACCTTCGTCATCCACGGGCGAAGCAGGAGCGAAGCTCCGTCGCGGAGACCCGAGGATCCATGCCGTGACGCTGGTCGGAGAGTGCGGCGGAGCAGAACTTGCACCGTTGCGGCGCGGATGAGTCCCGGCATGGATCCTAGAGTCTGCGCCGCGTCGCTGCGCTCCTTGCTTCGCCCTAGGATGACGAAGGCATAGCTGCCGCGACTATTCCCGAAGGTTTGCGATACCGCGCTGACGTTAGTGAGGGACGCTGCGATCAAACCTGCTTCTCCAGAAACTCATCCTCGTAGGGAAAGCGCGACAGAAGCTCGGTGCCGGTGTCGGTGATCAGGATCTCGTCCTCCAGCTTGACGCCCTCGCGGCCGCCTTTCTCGCCGATATAGCTTTCCACGCTCACCACCATGCCGGGCACGACAACACCGTCGCGGCCGTAGGTTTCATAGTCCATGGCGTGCGCTATGAACGGCGTCTCGCCATGCATGCCGACGCCATGCATCACCGAGGTATAGCGCTGGTCGACGAAGCGGTCCGGGATTTTCCACGCCTTTTCGGCGATCTCGCGAAAAGCCATGCCCGGCCTGACGATCGAAATGTTGTGCTGAACCTGGTCGTGTGCCATGCGGTAAAGCGATTTCTGATAGCCGGTCGGCTTGCCCGGCCCGCAGCGGAAGGTGCGCGAAAAATCGGAATAATAGCCATAGCAGCCGATCGTGTCCGTATCGAGCGCCAGAAGCTCGCCCGGCCGGATCTTGCGGCCGCTGGCCTCGTTGAACCAGGGATTGGTGCGCTGTCCCGAGGTGAGCAGCCTCGTCTCGATGAACTCGCCGCCCTGGCGGATCACCTCGCCATACATGATGGCGAACAGATCGTTTTCGGAGACGCCGGGCTTGATCGCCTCGCGCACGGCGTAGACGGCGGCTTCCGCGCCGGCCATCGACACCTGCAGGCATTTGACTTCCTCGGGCGTCTTGACCGCCCGCACCCCCAGGATTTCGCCCTGGCAATCCCTGACGTCGCAGCCGCGCTTTTCCAGCGCCAGCGCCTGCAAATGGCTGCAGCGGTCGAGCCCGAGCTTCATCGAGCCGCCGCCGTGCTTCGTCAAAAGCTCGGCGATCTCGTCGGCGAAGGGACCAGCGGTTTCGTCGTCACGGCCCGACACCGAAGACCACACCAGCTTGGACGGCCGCGCCTCGTCGATCGTGTCGAGCACCATCGAGACATGGTAGCTCTGCGGGTACTCGAACAGCACGATCGGCCCGTCGGTCGGGATGAAGAAATACCGCGTCGAGTTGCGCAGGAAATAGCCGAACATGTTGCGCGAGCCGGTTGCGTAGCGCTGGTTGTAGGGGTCGAACAAAACGACGCCCCCATAGCCCGCCTCGCGCATCCAGCCGCGCAGCTTGGCCAGCCGGCCCTTGCGCAAGGCGTCGGCATCGATGAAGGACGGCTCGGTATCCGACAGCCACATGCCGCCGGCGGAGTCGGCCGCGACCGGGTGGCGCATGCGGTCCTTGAAATCCACATCCTCGGTGCTGTCGGGGTCGAAAACGACGATGCTCATTGGGTGCGCCTCCTGAAGGGCTAGACCATAGCCATGCGCCGAAAAATGTCTGTGCGAGAATCCGCAGATGTCGTGCGAAATGCCGCAAGAAGGGCATGGATACAAAGGGCAATGTTGCGATCCTTCGCGCCCCCCTCTGTCCTGCCGGACATCTCCCCCACAAGGAGGGAGATTAGCAGCTTTCGCGTCCCGCTCGCCCTGCAACGTTGGTGATTGGCGAAAGCCGAGGCGACATCTGATCTCCCCCCGTGTGGGGGAGATGTCCGGCAGGACAGAGGGGGGCGCTGTCCCGCCAGCATCTCACCGCGTTAGCGCGCAGCGCCCTCTAATGCCGCCGCATCGCCTTCGGCGCGTGCCCATGCTCCTCGCGAAACGCTCGGGCAAAACTTGACATGGACGCGAAGCCGCAGGCCAGCGCCACATCTCGCACCATCAGCGTCGAATGGGCCAACAGGTCGGCGGCGCGCCGCAGCCGGAGCCGCCGGTAATATCCATTGGGCGAAATGCTGAGCTGGGCGCGGAAATTGCGCTCCAACTTGTCGGAGGAGACGCCGAGCCTTGCCGCCAGTTCCGTCATGCCAAGCCGCTCCTCGACCGCATCCTCCATGATGGCGATGGCCGACAGCACCAGTTCGTTCTGGACGCCGGTGCGCAGCCTGAGCGGCATCAGCTTGCGGTCGACGCTCGAGCGCAAGGGGCTGTGCACGAACCATTCGGCAACGCCCGCCGCGAGCTCGCCGCCATAATCGTTGGTGATGATCTCCAGCATCATGTCGAGGCTGCCGACGCCGCCGGCCGAGGTGAAGCGCTTGCGGTCGATGACATAGAGGTCGCGCCGAAGCTCGATATCCGGGAAGGCCTCGGTGAAGGCGGCCTGGCTGGTCCAGTGCAAGGTGCAGGCATGGCCGTCGAGCAGGCCGGCCCGGGCGAGGAAGAAGGCGGCGTCGGCCACCGCGCCGATATGGGCGCCGGCGCGCAGGCTCCTGCGGATCCAGGCAACCGCATCGTCCGCGACAAGCAAGTCCGCATTGCCGCCGGAGCAGACGACGATGCGGTCGACCTTCGGCGCGCCGGAGGCCGAGAACCCCGGTTGTATGACAACCCCATTGGACGCCTCGGCCGTGCCCTGGTCGGCGCCGACGATCACCCAGCGGTAACAATCGCGCTTGGCCAGCACGTTGGCGGCGCGCAATGGCTCGATCACCGAACTGAACGCCATCATCGGAAAGCCGGGAAAGACCAGCACGGCGAAGGTGAGGGGACCTTCGCTCGCTGCGGGTTGCGCCCGGTCGTGTGTTTGGCTGGCACGGTCGGTATTCACAATTGTGTATTTCCTGGGAGCGTCATTGGTGGCAGACAGGAAATGTAGCGGGCTTTTTGGCCCGCCGGCAATGGAGACGACGCCATGTTTGCGGCCCAGACCATCAACAGCACCGACAAGCCAGCCTTCTACCGCGAACTGGCCACCCAGTTGAAGGCGCTGCTGGAAGGCGAGAGCGACTCCGTCGCCAACGCCGCCAACACATCGGCGCTGATCTTCCAGATGGTGCCCGATCTCAACTGGGCCGGCTTCTATTTCCTGGCGTCGGACGAGGAGCTGGTGCTTGGACCGTTCCAGGGCAAGCCGGCCTGCGTGCGCATCGCCGTCGGCAAGGGCGTGTGCGGCACCGCCATCGATCTCGAAATGTCGATGCTGGTCAAGGATGTGCATGAATTTGCCGGCCACATCGCTTGCGACGCCGACTCGCGCTCGGAGCTCGTCGTGCTGCTGAGGGACAATGACGGCGTCTTCGGCCTGATCGACCTCGACAGCCCGACGCCCGGCCGCTTCGACAAGGACGATCAGGCCGGCATCGAGGCGCTGGCCGCGATCTATGTCGCGGCGAGTTCGTTCGAGGATTAAGCGAACTTCACCAGCATCAGGCTGAAGCAGCCGATGAACAGGAAGGCGCAGGAGGCGAGCGCCAGCGGGCGAAGGCCGCGCGAGCGCAGCTGCGAAATGTTGGCCTGCAGACCCATGGCGGCGAGCCCCATGGTCAGCATGATGGTGGTAGCGAACGCCATGGCCGACTTCACTTCGGCCGGCACGGCAACCAGGCTGTTCAGCGCCACGACGGCGACGAAAGCGGCGACGAACCACGGCATCGGCGGCCGCGCACCGGATTGGTCGCTTGGGCGATCGCCATTGCTCTTGCGGCGCGCCATCAGGCCGAGCGCGATGACCATCGGCGCCAGCAGGGCGACGCGGGTCAGCTTGGCGACGGTGGCGATCTCGCCGGACTGGGCGCCGTTCTGGAAGCCGGCGCCGATGACCTGTGCCACCTTGGATCGAGGCGCCGGCCCACAGGCCGAATGCGTGCTGGTCGAGGCCGAGCACCGGCGCCAGCAGCGGAAAGCCGAGCATGGCGACGGTGCCGAACAGCGTGATCGAGGCGACGGCATAAGTGACGTCCTCGTCGCGCGCATCGGTGACGATGTTGGTGGCAACGATCGCCGAAGCGCCGCAGATCGAGGTGCCGGCGGCAATCAGCTGCGCCAGCTTGGCGTCGACGCCGATCAGCCGGCCAAGCGTAATGGTGAAGACGAAGGTCGCTCCAAGGGTCAGCGCCACGATGCCGACGCCGCCGGCGCCGATGGAGACGACCTGGCCAAGCGTCAGCTGGAAGCCGAGCAGCACGACGGCAAAGCGCAGCAGGCGCTTCTGCGAGAATGCAATGCCGGCCTTGGCGTGGGCGGGCGTGCCGAGCACGTTGGAATAGATCATGCCGGCGACGACGGCGAGGATCATCGGGCTGAACAGCGCGAAGCCGGAGACATTATGGGCCGAGAAGGCCGCAGCCGTGATCATCGCCACCAGCACGATCCCGGGGATGACGCCATTCCACACGGAACCGAGCCGCTTCCGGCCCACGGCCAGATCGGCGGAAATCATGCTGATCGGAATATCGTTCGCTAGTTGGGCGGCGGAAGACAATGCAATTCTCCACGCAAGTACCTCAGGAGAATGTCATCCCAGAATCGATCTTTCCAACGAATTGTTTTTGTTGAAATGATCGATTTTTGTGAACGTTTAGGGCGGCCGAGGTCAGAATGAGAAAGAGCGGCCGGGCGAAACCTGGAGCCGCCCTAGATCATGATGAATTCCCTCACGATCTAACCCCACTTTTTGGGATCATGCCCTAGTATTTCATCCCAATTCGCGCGGCGATCGTATGGTCCTGGCTGTCGCCGTTGCTGCCGACCGCGGTGCTGTAGTTCAGCCCGAAGGCAATACCGCCGATTTGCGCATCGACGCCGAGCCCGATTGACAAATAGTCGTTGGAAAAGGCATCTGCGTCCAGCGCGTAGGGCGTGGTGCCGATATCGGCATAGCCGAGGCTGACGCGGCTGGAGCCGGCAAAGTCGTGCGTATACTCAAAGCGCGCGCGCGGTGTGAGCAGACCCCAGCTGGTAGGAATGTTGTTCTCGATGCGCAGGCCAAGGGTGCCCGACAGCGTGTCGACGGTCTGCTTGCCGAAGGTCAGATTATAGATGTCGCCACCCGTCTCGGTGAAGCCGTCAAGCGTGGAGTGGGACCCCGACAGACGTCCATAGGGTGATATCAGAGAGTCCGGCCGGCGAAATTCGTAGCCCGCCGTCAGCGACCCGAAGACCTGGCTTCCGTCGCGCGTTCCAGACGCGAAATCGCCGGTATCGGTCACATAGCGCTCACTGTCGAAATTGAGGGCGCCATAGCCGGCAAGGCCATCGACAAAAAAACTTGGCGCCGGGCGGTAGCTGCTATAGGCGGCGACCGAGATGGCATGGGCGCGGCTTTCGGTGCCGTTGCTCCCGACGTCGGTGACGTCATGGCCATAGCCAAACCCGAGACCGGCGGTGAAGGTCGGGGAAAAGCGGTAGTCGGCACCGACGCTCACGCCGACCAGCGTATGGTCGAGCTTGATGGCTCCATCGTCATCGGTGCCGAAATTGACGTAGCCGCCGCTCCAGAAGGCCAGTTCGCCAAATGGGTTCTCGGCCGGCAGTGACGACGTCTGGGTGTCCACGTCCGTGCCAGTTGAAGACTGTCCGGTCTTGATCGGCGACGCGCCGGTCGAAGTCCTGTCCTGCTTTGCGTTGGCGTTGGGCTGAATGCGCTCCGGATTGGGCGCTCCGTAAGTGGACTGCGACGATGCCGTGGCGATTGCGGCGAGCGCCGGATCGTTCGCCGCATTCTGCTGCTGAGCGTATGCGTCGGGATTGTCCGACGATTGCTGGACGGCAACGCTGAGGCCTATCGAACTGTGGCGCTGGTCGCCCTCATTGTGGAGCTGTTCCAGCCTCTGTCCAAATCCCTGGATCTGAATGTCGGCGAAGTGCTTTGCCGCCTCCACCTGTGCCCGAATCAGGCCGATCACTTCCGGATCGCGGGAGGGGTCGGGCCGTGCCGTGACGTTGATGGTCACGGTTGCCGGAGGTGACGTTCCGTCGGCATTCGAGAGCGTGTAGGTCAGGCTGGTTGTGCCGACAAAGGTGGCTGCCGCGGCAAACTGCAGGATATAAGCGCCGCCATCGGGCACAATGGAAGCCGTGCCCGCTTCGCTCGGCGGCGGCGAGGCAATCGTGGCGCTGGTAAACGGCCCATTCGTAGCCCCTTGCGTCAGGTCGAGGGACCCGGTCGTTCCGGCCATCACGTCCAGCGTGTGGTCCTGTGCCGACGGCAAGTGGATCTCGACGACCACAGTGTAGTCACGTTGGCCGGTAAAGCCGTTGCTGTCCGTGGCCCGCACCGTAAAATCGTAATTGGCCGCGACAGTGGGTGTGCCAGCCAGCGTACCTCCAGGCGAGAGCGCGAGGCCGGGAGGCACTGAGCCGGAAATCACGGTGAAGGTATAGGGTGCGGCGCCGCCATTGGGGCTGCTTGCCGTGATGGTCTGGCTGTACGGCGTGCCAATATGCGCATTCGGCAATGTTGCCGGCGACAGCTCCACCGTGACCGTGGTGCAGGACAGGACAAGATTGGTCACGTCGGCTCCCGCCACCGTGCCCGAGGCCGTCGTGACCGTGCATGTCTGGTCGGCCGGCTTGGCAGTAACCTCAACGCTCCAGTTGGAGCCGGTCAGCAGGCCATCCGCAAAGGCAAAGGTGATATCGCCGACATTCACGTCCCTGGTTTGCGTCCCTGCCGGCGAGCTTGATGTCAATTTCAAACTCACCGTCCCGGTCTGACCGCTCGCTGTGCCACTGATCACATAGAGCGGCTCATCAAAACAGATCAATGCGGACCCATCGCCGGAATTGACGCCATCCGCCACCGCAGCCGATTGCAGCGAGCCGGCATCCGATGATCCGCCGCCGCCGCCGCCGCCGCCGGCGCCGTTCCAGTTCTGCTGGCACGAGGTCGTGCCGACGCCTGCGCCGCCACCACCGCCGCCGACAGTAGCCCCGCCACCGCCGCCACCAGCATATCCGGCACCCAGGAAAGACCCTGAGAAATTTCGTGCAGTTCCGCCTTGGCCATTTGTCTGACCGGCCGTGCCAGGAAAACTATCGCACCCAGCGCCGATCGCGCCACCGGCACCTACAGTGCCACCTTCACCGCCAAAGGGGCCAAGGCCGCCCGAAACATCGGTTCCTGCCGAGCCGGATCCCCCGCTCTTGCCACCGGCGCCACCAGCTATCGAATTTGTAGTGTGCCAGCCCCCGTTGCCACCGCCGCCACCGCCGCCAGCAATTGCCAGGCGGGTTCCGCCCAGCCGCAGGTCGGTCGCCCCGCCACCATTGCCGCCGTCGGGAGTACCGCTCGCGCCACCGGGATTGACCGCGAGCGAGCCACGGCCGCCAACGCCGACAGAAAGGATGTCACCCGGCGCGACAGTCAAGGAACCGCTCACCTGGCCGCCGAGCCCGCCGGCGCCGCCTGGGCTCAATGGGCTGCCCCCGATGGTGCCGGCGCCGCTCTTGCCAACCCCGCCTTGCGCTCCCTTGAGGTATACTGTGGCGGAATGGGTGTTGCCAGGAACCGAGATGGACTGGTCGCCGCCAGTAAAGCTAAAAGCATGAGCTGTCTGTGTGGGACTACAAGACTGCCCGAGCGCTGACGTCGTGCCCGCGAGCGCGTAGACGACCGTCATCGCGCCTAACAAACGTGAGATTGTACGCTTTGCCAGCCCTCGATGCATGGCGCCCCCCCCGTCAGCCCGTCCAGTGCTTCTCCGCTTATATTATGATGCCAAGATTAGATCAAATAGAAATTTGAAACAATGGTAGGTTGAATGTCCAACAATATTAGCTGTTGCTGTTTTTTTGTACGCGTACGAGAGCCCTACTCGACGGCGCAGCAGTTTAGGCGAGCAACCACCGCGCAAGGTGAAGACTGGCGTTGCCTGGCAGTACACTTATGGCCTTGCCGGCGCCGCCCGCTCTAGCCGCGCGGGTCAACTCGGAGGCTGGGCCAACGCCAAAATCTTGACAGCGCCGCGCTTCCTGCTCCAGCGTGGCGTCATGTTCGTTTTCTCGTTCGCCATCGCCAAGCGACGCCGTTCCTGCACCACGCAGCGCGGCAAGCTGTTTGCGCGACGAAAAGGACCGGCCCAATAAAATTCCGGTTCGTTCGTTCCAGCCCCGCCCGCGACGTCTGCCGGCGGGGTTTTCATGTCTGGAGCCTTTGCCATGTCCAATTCTTCCATCCTGTTCGACCGGCCCAATCAGCGGACGCTGCCGCCATCAAGGACATTGTGCGTGCCGCCTATGCCAAATGGGTGCCTCTGATCGGCCGCGAGCCGCTGCCGATGCGCGCCGACTATGACAAGGCGGTCGCCGAACATCCGTTCGATCTCGCCATCGAAAATGGCCGCATCGTCGGCATGATCGAGACCATGCCGGCCGACGATCATCTCTGGATCGAGAATGTCTGCGTCGCGCCACAGGCGCAGGGCAGGGGAATCGGCCGGCTGTTGCTGGAACGGGCGGAGCAGAAGGCGCTGGAGGCCGGCTGCTTCGAACTGCGCCTGCTGACCAATGGCGCCTTCATGGCTAATGTGTTGTTGTACAAACGGCATGGCTATACGATCGACCGGGAGGAGCCGTTCATGAACGGCATCACGGTCTATATGAGCAAGAAACTGGGGTGATGGCCGATAACAGGGAGGATCGGATGGCAGTCAGGGTCCGGTTGAAGCCGCTCACGGGGCGGTATGCGGTTTCGCGCCTCGAAGCAAAAGACAGCATTCCCGGCTGGGCGGACGGGCCGGGCTTCGTCAGCATTACCAGGACCGACGACGAGCTTTCGGTTGTCTGCCTGCAGGATCGGGTGCCGGACGGGGTGAAGCATGACAGGGACTGGGTCGCCCTGAAACTCCAAGGTCCCTTTGCCTTCGACGAAACCGGCATCGTGCTGTCGGTAATAAAGCCATTGTCGGAAAACGAACTCGGCATTTTTCTGGTATCCACCTTCGATGGCGACCATCTGCTCGTCAAAGCCAAGGATGAAGCCGCGGCAAGGGGGCTTCTGGTCGCGGCGGGGCACACGCTTCTGTAGCCGTCGGCTCAATCGCCCGCCCTTGCGTTTGACATCGCTCTTGCCCCATCGTTATCCCTGAACCGATACGACGATCTGGCGATCGCCCCCCATCAATTCAGAAATCCCCCGAGGAGAAGCCCATGTCACACAATCTGCAGTTCTATATCGACGGCGTGTGGGTCGATCCTGTCGTGCCCAGCACACTCGACGTCATCGACCCGTCCAACGAAGATGCCTTCGCGCAGATTTCGCTCGGCTCCAAGGCCGATGTCGACAAGGCGGTCGCCGCCGCCAGGCGCGCCTTCGGCACGTTCGGCTTCACCTCGGCCGAAGAGCGGCTCGATATCCTCAAGCGCGTCATCGAGATCTACAAGAAGCGCAGCGCCGATCTGGCGCTGGCCGTATCGCGCGAGATGGGCGCGCCGCGTCAGATGGCACTCGACAGCCAGGTCGGCATTGGCCTGGCACATCTGCAGAAGATGGCCGAGGTGCTGAAGTCGTTCGAATTCCGCCACGTCAAGGGCTCGTCGCTCATCGTCAAGGAGCCGATCGGCGTCGTCGGCCTGATCACGCCGTGGAACTGGCCGCTGAACCAGATCACCTGCAAGGTCGGTCCTGCGCTCGCCGCCGGCTGCACCATGGTGCTGAAGCCCTCGGAAATCGCGCCGCTCGACGCCATCATCTTTGCCGAAATCATCGACGAGGCCGGCGTTCCCAAGGGCGTCTTCAACCTCGTCAATGGCGACGGCCCGGGCGTCGGCCAGGCGCTGTCCAGCCATCCCGATGTCGACATGATGTCGTTCACCGGTTCGACCCGCGCCGGCATCCTGGTCGCCAAGGCGGCCGCCGACACGGTCAAGCGCGTGCATCAGGAGCTTGGCGGCAAGTCGGCCAACATCCTGTTTCCCGATGTCGATCTCGAAAAGGCCGTCAGCAAGGGCGTCGCCGGCTGCTTCAGCAACTCGGGCCAGTCCTGCAATGCGCCGACTCGTATGTTCGTGCCGCGCGACCGCCACGACGAGGCGACCGGCTACGCCAAGACGGCGGCCGAAAAATTGACCGTCGGCCCGGCCGATGCGGCCGGCACCAAGCTCGGCCCGGTGGTCAGCCAGATCCAGTTCGACAAGATCCAGGACCTGATCCAGGCCGGCATAGATGAAGGCGCCACGCTGGTCGCGGGTGGACCGGGGCGTCCGGCCGAGCTCAACCGCGGCTACTATGTCCGCCCCACCGTGTTCGCCGACGTCACATCAGATATGCGCATCGCGCGCGAGGAAATCTTCGGGCCGGTGCTGGCGATCATGCCTTACGACACCGTGGAAGAGGCGATCGGCACCGCCAACGACACTGTCTATGGGCTGGCGTCCTACATCCAGGCCAAGGATATCGAGAAGGCCCGCGAAGTCGCCGCCCGCATGCGCACCGGCAATGTCTACATCAACTATCCGCAATGGGACGCCGGCCTGCCATTCGGCGGCTACAAGCAATCCGGCAACGGCCGCGAATACGCCGAATACGGGCTGGAGGATTTCCTCGAGATCAAGGGCATCGCCGGCTATGAGGCGGCGGAGTAGGCCTAACCCTTGGGGACCGGCAACCAGCCGGTCTCGAGGCTTCAGCTCTTAAAGGTGCGGCTTCATTCTTCGCGGAAGGCTTTCTGGATCTGATCCGACAGCGGCTTCACCAGATAGGAAAGCATCGTCCGGTCGCCCGTCGGGAAGAACACCTCGGCCGGCATGCCCGGCGCCAGCGCCAGCCCCCGCAGCTTGGCGACCTCGGTTTTCGGAAGCGCCACCCGCGCCACATAGAAGGCTGCTCCGGTACGCTCTTCGATGGTGAGATCCGCCGAGATCCGCGACAGCGTCCCGGTCAGCTCCGGCGTGGTTTGCCGATTGAACGCCGACAGGCGCAAAATCGCATTCTGGCCCATCGTCACCTGGTCGATATCCTGCGGTGCGATATGCGCTTCAACGGTCAGGTCGTCCGTCACCGGTACGATCTGCATCACCTGTTCGCCGGGGGTGATGACCCCGCCGATCGTATGCACCGCCAACTGCAGCACCACGCCATCCTGCGGGCTGCGCAGATCGATGCGCTTCAACTGGTCCTCGGCCGCTACCTTGCGTTCGACGAACTCGGAGATCTTTCCCTGGGTATCGCGTAAATCGGTCGCGACCTCGCTGCGAAGATCCTGGTCGATCTGGATGATCTGCAGTTCGATCTCGGACGCCTTGCCTTTCACCTGGGCAATTCCCGCGGTCAACTGGCCATGCTCGCCTTCGAGCCGCACCGCGTCCCGTTCCAGCGACGTCATGCGGTCGATTCCTATCAGCTTGCGATGCCAGAGCGACCGCACACCTTCCAGCTCGATCCCTATCAGCTCGATCTCGCGGCGTTTCGCCTGCAGCTGCTCGGTCAGGCCGGCACTCTCCTGCTTCAACTGCGCGATCCGTTCGCGCAATTGCGATCGCTGGCCAGACCGCGCCTGGTGCCGGAAATCGAACAGCGATTGTTCTCCGGCCATCGATGCGGCGACACCGGCTTCGTCGCGCCGCGATGTCAAAACGTCCGGAAAGCTGATCGTGTCCTTGCCGTCACGCTCCGCCTCCAGGCGCGCCAACCGTGCATAAAACTCATCCAGACCTTTTGAGACGATCGCCAGATTGGCGCGCGTTGTCGTCTCGTCCAGCCGCACCAGAATATCGCCCGCCTTGACCCGGTCGCCTTCACGCACCCTGATCTCGCCGACCACGCCGCCCGTCGGATGCTGAACCTTCTTTACATTGGAATCGACCACCAGCCGGCCAGCTGCGATCACCGCACCCGACATCTTGGTCACCGCCGCCAGGCCGCCAACACCTCCGACAAGCAGCAGACAGGTAGCAACGCCAGCCACGAGATAGCGGCGGACCTGCCGGTGATGCAAAGCGCTTCTGTCCTCGCTCATGCCGGAACGCCTCGCTCCGTGGCGGCAACGACCTTGAGCGGCGCTGCCGATCGGAAGACCTTGTTCAGCACCTCGTCCTTCGGACCGAAGGCCTGCACATGGCCATTGGCCATCACCAGCACCGTATCGACATTGGCCAGCACACTGGACCGGTGCGCGACGACGATAACGATGCCGCCGCGGTCCCTGATGCCCTGGATCGCTGCGGACAAGGCCACTTCACCCTCCGAGTCGAGATTGGAATTCGGCTCGTCCAGGATGACCATGAACGGATCGCCATAAAGAGAGCGCGCCAGCGCGACACGCTGGCGTTGCCCCGCCGACAGCGAGGCGCCGGCTTCGCCAACCTTCGTGTCGTAACCGTCGGCCAGATGCACGACGAGATCATGCACGCCGGCGGCCTTGGCTGCCGCAAGCACCATGTCGGATGACGCATCCGGGTCGAAGCGGGCGATGTTCTGCGCAATCGTGCCGTCGAACAACTGCACATCCTGCGGCAGATAGCCGATATGTTTACCCAGCTCGTCGGCCGGCCACTGGTCAAGCGTCGCGCCGTCCAGCCGCACGGCGCCGCGCGCCGGAAGCCAGACACCTGCAAGCGTACGCACCAGCGATGATTTGCCGGAAGCACTCGGGCCGATGACCCCCAGGCCTGCTCCCCTGGCCAGTGAAAAACTTGCATCCCACACCACCGGCGTGCGTTCGCCCGGCGGCGCGACACTGACATTCTCGACCGCCAGCGCGCTGACAGGCGCGGGCAGGGTCACGCCGGTTGCGCCTTCCGGCAGCGCGGACAGAAGCTGCTTCAGGCGTGCCCAGCTTTGCCGCGCCGAAATGAAACCCTTCCAATGCGCTATCGCCAGTTCGATCGGAGCCAGCGCCCTGCCCATCATGATCGAGCTTGCGATCATGATGCCGCCGGTCGCCTCTTGCTTGATGACCAGATAAGCGCCGATCGCCAGCATTGCCGATTGCAGCATCAATCGCAGGATCTTGGAAATCGTGCCAAGCGTTCCCGCGACATCGCTGGCCGCCGCATGGGCGTTCAGGTACTCGGCATTGACGGCAGACCACCGCTCGGCGATACGCCCGCCAAAACCCATGGCCTGCATGGCTTCGGCATTGCGCCTTGTCGCCTCGGCCAACGTGCTGCGGACGGCTGCGTGCTGTCCGGCGATCCTTGTCGGGCCGCGGGTCCGGAATTCGGCCAGAAGCGTCAGTGCAAACAGGACAACGGCGCCGGCAAGCGCGGTAACGCCGATCCAGAAATGAAAAATGAAACAGATGCCGATATAGAGCGGCATCCATGGCAGGTCGAACAAAGCGGTCGGTCCGGCACTGCCGATAAAGGATCGGACCTGATCGAGATCCCGTAGGGGTTGCAGCCCGTCGCCGGAAGGCTTGGCGCGCAGCGGCAGGCGCATCAGCGCCGAATAGACCGACGGGCTCAGCTTTGCGTCCAGCTCCTGTCCCAGCCGCACCATGAGGCGGGCGCGGATCAGCTCCAGCACTCCCTGAAACACGAACAATGTTCCCGCAAGCACCGCCAGGCCGACCAGCGTCGGCACGCTGCGACCCGGAACGACGCGGTCATAGACTTGCAACATGAAGAACGAGCCGGTCAGGGTCAGCACGTTGACGACCCCGCTCATCAGGACGATGCCCGAAAACGCACGTCGAAACGACGCCAGGATTCCGACCAGCGTAAGCGGCGTCGATGGCGTCAGCTGCATGCAGGCTCGCAATCAGGATATGGCATCTCGTCCTTCAATAGATAACTGCCTTGAGTGTGACATGGACGGGCAAGCCGGCCTGGAACTGCGCGCTGCCCCGCGCCACCAGCCAGCCGTCCGCACGCTCCAGGCGCGCAACGACCTGCAGCGTTGGTGAAGCGGTCGAGCTTGCGGGCAGGGGCAAGGAAAATTCTATCGTCTTTGAGCCGCCCTCGCTCTTGAGGCTGGTTTTGGCGGCGCGGCGTCGCCCACTGTCCTGAATGGCGGGATCCTCAAGATAGATCTCGAGATGACCTTCCGGGATAGCCTTGCCGCCCACAAAGGTGACGGCGCCGCGAATATCTGTTGCGCGAATATCTGGCGCGCGAATATCTGGCGATTGCGCTGCCGCTGCCCCGGTGGCCGCGGCGACTGCCGCAACTCCGGCGGCCATTAACACTGTGCGGCGGTCAGTCATCGCGTCCTCTCCCTTTTCACTGCGCTGGGGTATGCGGGAGGGCAGCCTGACGGCACCCCTCCCGGCAACGCGTTAGATGACAATGAAGTCTGCAGCCGAAAGATCCAGATTTGTGTTCAGGTGTGCAAACTGAACGGCCGCTCCCTGTCCGGAACCATCGGCGTCGTAAGACAATATTCCACTGTCGGTGTCGTAGATGATGCGGTCGTCGGCATCATGAGCAGCGCCGGCTGCGCTCTTGTAGAATGAGCCCAGGGCGAGGGCGCCGTCGCCGCCAACGCTGGCAAAGATGAGGTTGTCCAGCAGGATCGTATCGTCGGCGACCTTGAAGTCCTTGATCCAGTCGATATTGCCGTTCCCGAGTTCTGTCGAAAAGCGGAAATAGTCGTCGCCGGCGCCGCCGGTCAGCGTATCGGCAGCCAGCCCGCCATCCAAAAGGTCGCTGCCGCCGCCGCCATTGAGCGTATCGGCGCCCGCAACGCCCGGCTGAGCTGGTACCGGCGGGAATTCGACCGATACGTTCAGCTTGTAAGTCGAGCCCTCCGGCACGGATTCGACCCAGCCATCGCCAGGAGCGGAGTCCGACCATTCGCCCTCCACAATATAGTAGGTTCCGGTTTCCTGAACGATGAAGCTGGTGCTCGAATCGCGGCCGTTGTTGGAGCCGGGGTCGTTGCCGCCATCGTCGTTCTGGGCGACGATATTGCCATCGCTGTCCAGAACCCTGACGATGCTGTCATGGACATTGGGGTCGGCAATGCCATCGATGTCGATGGTGATGATCGTGCCGGCCGCCAGGTTGATGCTGTAATATCCGCCCAAGCCGTTTCCGGTGGCATTGACGGTGGTGTGAAGGGTGGTCGTCGAATCGAAGATGTCGGGGTCAGCCGTCAGCGAGAAGTTGTTCGAGATGTCGAAGGCGGTCGAGACCGAATTGTTGGTCGCGTCCGGTCCGAGCGTGGCGTAGCCGGTGCCCATGCCCGGGCGTGGCGGAGCATCGCCCTGATAGGCGAAATCGCCGAGCAGGGTGTCATCGCCGCCGCCGCCGTCGATCTTGTCGGCGCCGCCCTGGCCGGTCAGCACATTGGCCGCGCCATCGCCGGTCAGGTGATCGTTGAAGCCCGAGCCAGCCAGATTTTCGATCGAGATATAGGTGTCGCCGCCGGATTTGCCGCCACCCAGTTTGAGGTTTTGCCCGCTGGCCGCGTCGGCGTAGTCCGCCGTGTCGCTGCCGGCGCCGCCATTCAATATATCGGCGCCGCCACCGCCGGTCAGCGTGTCGTTGCCGGCGCCGCCGGAAAGTTTGTTGGCCTGGGCGTTGCCGATGAGATGGTCGTCGAAGAACGACCCGACAGCGTTTTCGAAGCCGACCAGGATGTCGTGCCGGATAACGGTGCCGCGCCCGACGATCTGCACCGGGCCATCGCCGTCGCCGCCATTGGCCGTGCCATTGGCGAGGTCGATCGTCACACCGGCGGAGCTGCCTTCGTAGACGACCGTATCAATGCCGGCGCCGCCATCCAGATAGTCCTGGCCGGCGCCGCCGATGATCGTGTCGTTGCCGGCTTCACCGTACAGGATGTCGCCGTCATTGCCGCCATCCAGTATGTCGTTGCCGCCGCCGCCGTTGAAATAGTCGCCGCCGCCCCGGCCCCAGAAATGATTTGCCGCCGACGTACCGATGAAACGGTCGATGCGGTCATCGGAGCCGATCAGGTTCTCGATGCTGTAGAAGGTGTCGCCCGTGGCGGTTCCGCCGCTGGCCACGTTCGTCTCGAGGTTGACGAGCAGTTGGAAGGGGCTCTCCTTGCTGAAGTCTACCGTGTCGACGCCGGCGCCGCCCCGGAATATATCGACGCCATCCTGGCCGCTCAGCGTATCGTCGCCGTCGCCGCCGTCGAGGATGTCGTTGCCTTGGCCGCCGAGGATCGTATCGTTGCCGCGGCCGCCATAGAGCGTGTCATTGCCGTCGTCGCTCTCGGTCTGGTCTGGAAGGTCGGCGACATCGATGGTGTTGTTGATGTCGCGGCTGGCGAGCGAGTCGCGGCCGCCGATGATGAGGTCATCGCCGCCCTGGCCGAAGATCGTGTCGTCGCCGGCGCCGCCGTCGAGCGTATTGTTGCCATTGTCGCCGAAGATGACGCTGGTCATCGTGTTGTCGCCGATGGTCGGTGCGGTTTCGGTGCCGCCGTCTCCAGGCTGGAGTGTCGACTCGTCGGCGTAGATGATGTGTTCGACGTTGGCGATTTTCCGGATATTCAAGTTCCGGTTCAGCAGAACGACCGTGTCATTCCCGCCATTCGCTTCCTCGCGCACGATGTCGTCGAGGGAATCGACGAAGTAGGTGTCGTCGCCGCCATTGCCGGCCATGCGGTCGCCGCCGCCGCGGCCATCCAGCACGTTGGCTCCGTCATTGCCAATCAGGACGTCGTCATAGCTGCTGCCGATGCCGTTCTCGATGTAATAGTCGGTGCCATCGGCGTTGTGCCCGGCAAAGATCGACACATTGTTGCTGTGGCCGTTGACGCTGGAGAACTGTCCGGCGCGCAAATCGAGGATCGTGCCGGCCGTCGAGCCGGAGAAGTCGATCGTGTCGGTTCCGCCGGTGTCATGGATGACAAAACCGATATCGTGCTGCATGCCCGAGGAGG
The DNA here is from genome assembly GCF_040324395.1 of Mesorhizobium sp. C277A. Classification (NCBI taxonomy): domain Bacteria; kingdom Pseudomonadati; phylum Pseudomonadota; class Alphaproteobacteria; order Hyphomicrobiales; family Phyllobacteriaceae; genus Mesorhizobium; species Mesorhizobium sp. C277A. Next base: position 1,336,129 of record NZ_JAMYVW010000002.1, read on the forward strand.
TCAGCCGGTAGCCGTCCACGGCACTGCCGAAGCCGTAGACGTTGTCGCCCATGTTGAGATCGATATGCTGATAGGTGCGCACGCCGTTCTCGTCGACGGTGGAGAAAAAGCGGCGGATGACAGCCTCGATGTCGGCCATCATCGGCGTTGACGCCGACCAGCGGCTGGTTTCACCGACATCGATCCCGTCGAAATAGGACATGACGCTGTATTGCTGACGGTCGTAGGTCCAGGTCGCATTGTTCAGATAATTGATCTGTACGCCGCCTGGGCCGCTGTAATTGTAGAGCCCGGGGTGGTTCAGCCCGAACTCATGACCGAATTCATGGATGAAGGAATCGAAGACATAGCCGCCAATATCCGTCTTGTTGACCTCGGTGTCGTGGAAACGCTGGCCGATGCTGACATAGCGGTCGTTGGAATAGGCGCTGCCGTCGTCCTCTTCGCCCAGTTCGGGGCTGACAACCTGCATCCAGTCCGTTGCGCTGTTGTATGGTGCATTGTCGACGATTTCGAACTTCAACGGGGTGACACTGGCCCACATCTGCAAGGCGCCGATCGCGGCGGCCTTGTATTCGGGATGGTCATTGAGCTCGGAGACATTTATCCTCAGCGTTCCCGCCGCGATCGCCGGCGTTATCGACCGGTCCAGCGCTCCAAGGTAGGTGAGGAAGGCCCCGTAATCTTCGCTTTTGCCGTACGGGTTGTCCGGCGTCTGGTCGTTGACCCACCATTGATCGCTGGTTTGGCTTGAGTTCGGCATCCTTGGGACTCCTTGGTCTCGCAGCCGTGGCAATTACGGCTGTACGGTTTAGCAGTTGCCAACCACCGACAAGCATCGTTTGCGTTTGCCGGTCGAGCCCCGTCCCAGTGCCAACAATGCTATTGGAATCTTCACTTGTCTAGCCTCAGTTCGCGCTCGGTACATATGAAGGTTCTTGGGCGCGCTTGTACCGGCGGGTTTTGAGATACTGGTTTGGTGTTAATTGAGCTATCGCTAATCTATGGTCGTACCTCGCCCGTAGGCACGAGGGGCTGAATGCGCAAGCGTGCTTCAGGAACCCGTCCGGCGCGCGAAATGTTCATATGTCACGCGCCAGGGGTCGCTCTCCGCTCGTCTCTCCTCACCGATCCAGTGAAAGCTGGCGGCGGTGATCTCGGTGAACCGCCACCGCGCCTGCAGGCCGCGCGAGTCGGCGCCCATCTGGACGATGTCCTTGCCTTCGGCCCGCCCGATCTGGCGCGAGTAATCCTGGTTGAGCGGATCGCTCCAGATAATGTGCCAGCCACCGATCCCGGGATCGAAGACGCGCAAGGTCGTGCCATACATGGTGGACGGGGCAGGGCGCCTGGGCCTGATCCAGATGTCCTGAATGGCGCGGCCTTCGAGCACCCAGCCAAAGTGACACTCGCCATCCGATTTCTGGATTGTGCCGTCGTTGCGGTGGTGAACCGTCTCCATGTCCCAGCTGCCAATCAACCATCCATAGAGGTCCATGTCTTTCGCCCGGTCGGCTGGCGGACCTTCGGATGCGAGAGCGGTGAGAAACGTCGTCATGATTGTCTCCAGGGCAAGCCTCGCGGAAACGCTGGGCGCCACAACCCTTGCAGCGTTGCGGGCCCGGGTCTTGGGAAAAATTGCTGTAGTGCCGCGGCTGCCGACCTTCCGCGTTCGCGCCATATCGCATCTATGCACCAATGCTAATGTAGCGTCGGCGGGTACCCCAATGCCCGCCTGGCCGGCGCCTCCTCAGGCAATCTCTTGGATGAGCGGCGCCGGCCGCTGGCTTGGGCGCAACCAAACTCCTGCCGGAGAACGCCAGCTGCCCAATCGCGCAGTTCTGGAGAAGCATCGCCCGATTTCATGATCGACACGGCCAGCGCCGCCATGTCTGCAGGCGGCTTGTTGTGCGAGGTCACATAGGTGAAATAGCCGGCCATGATGAAATGACCGGCGGGACGATCTGGAGTGCCGCCAAAGCTATTGCGCGCCAGCGTTTGGGCGGGCCGGGTGCTGGAACGTCATCCTTGTCCACGAAATCGACCATTCTGCTCTGTCCAAAAGCCGGGAGAACACAATCCGAAAGGATGATCTACATTAGTTAAAATGCGGATAAATCCTTATGGGAGATGCTGTCGCTGCCCTAGTCGGTCCCTTCCGGCGGCGCCTCATCTTGCCAGCCGGCCAGCTCCGGCAGGTCGTCCAGCCAGCTTTTCTCCGTCATCAAGATTTCGCCGGCCTGTGGTGCCGCCTCAGTGGCGTTTTGAATAAGCCAGTCCATCCACTTTCGATAAGCGGCTGGGGCCAGTTCGGGCGGCAGCACCTTGGCCTTGGCCAGCATGCGTTTACGGAAGCTGAGCTGCCTGCGCAGTTTGGTCGTCGTGAATTTTGTCGCCTTGCCCTGGTATTCCACCGTCCAGCGCCCATCGCCGTGGCTGGTCAGCCTGTCGATGGCAAAACCGGCATCGACCGGCCTGTCCCGCCAGGGAAGCTCGATGGCGTTCCGCCTCAGATCGAGAGCCCATCGCCTATAGTCCGCCCCGGCACGCTGCGGCGGCAGAACGCCGGCCTGTTCGAGGATTTTCCTGCGAAAGGTAGGCTGCTTCTTGATCTGGCCGGTTGTCAGCTCGATGCGATGCCCACGGAACTCGACATGCCAGCGGATTCTCCCGTTGCCGACATATTTTGCCAGCCTGTCGATGGCGAACTCGTCGTCGGACAACTCCACGCATCCCTGGCGGATGCGTTCGAGGATGTACTGGCTGTCAGTGGGCATGACGTGCCTTGGCTGGGGAACCTGGATTCGAACCAGGACTAACGGAGTCAGAGTCCGTGGGTCTACCGTTAACCTATTCCCCAGCAGGCGCTGTCGCGCTGGTGGGCCGCCGAAGCAGCCGCGCGTGCCTTGTAGCCGCCGCCGGAAAATAGTCAAGCCTAAGCTGCGTTTCAATCACAGCGTTTCATAGGGGCAATTACGCCCGGGTGGCGCGCCGCACCCAATGATCCTCAGCTCTCCGTCCGGCTGTATTGCGAATGTTCGAAGAACAGCACCACGCCGAGCGCGATCAGCAGCGGGATGATCAGGTAAAACAGCCGGAACACCAGAAGTGCCGCCAACACGCCGACCGGGTCCATATCAGACAGGCCCGCGAGGAACACGACCTCGAACACGCCGAGCCCGCCCGGCGCGTGCGAGATCTGCGCAACCGAGAACGACACCAGGAACACGCCGAGAATGACAAAATAGCCGGGATTTCCGGCCGCCGGCAGAGCAAAGAAGATGATCGCCGCTGCTGCCAGAAGCTCGATCGGGCCGATCAGCAATTGCCGCGCCACGATCGGCAGCGCCGGATAGTGCAGCTGGAAGCCGGCGATTTTCAGCGGCTTCAGATGCAGCCAGCTGCCGAAGATGTAGGCGCTGATCAGGATCAGCAAAGCGATGCCGGCGGCGATCGCCAGGCCGTGGTGCGGGGCGCCGGAAAAGCGGTCGATGATCGCAGGCTCGAACACCAGCACCAGGCCGCCGACCAGAATGCTGGAGAGCACGAAGGTGATCCAGCAGATCGCCACCAGAATGCCGACGTCCTGGCCGGTCAGCCCCCTGGTGCCATAGGCGCGATAGCGGATCACGGCGCCCGAAAACACCGAGCCGCCAATGTTGTGCGACAGCGCATAGGTGGTGAAGGAGCAGAAGGTGACGAACAGCCACGAGACCTTTTTGCCGATATGCAAGAGCGCTATGTGGTCGTAGCCGGCAAGCGAGGCGTAGGCGACCACCGAGCTCAGCGCCGCCAGCACCCAGCCGCGCGTCGGGATGGCTGATATGCCGTCCCAGACATCGTCGATCGAGATGCCGCGCAACTCATGCCACAGCAACAACAGCGACCCGATGACCGCCGCGACACCGATGACCGGCCACAGATAGCGCTTCCAATTCGTGCCCCCCCAATTCATGGAGTTGTCGTCATGTGTTGCTGCCCATCGCCCAGGCGGGCGTTAAAACGTCCGCGATTCACCAATTCCCCCTCATTTCAGAAATGCCTCATTGAAGCCGGCTATTCAACCGGCAAGGGTGAGCAGCCGGTTCGCCAACGGCGAATTCGTCGTGCCAGTGGCAAGATGAAAAGGCTAGCGAACGCCGGGACGCTGCAAAGCAGCGGGGACGTGGCAGGACGCAGCCGGCAAAATTTGGCCCCTTGCTCTTGGTGATCCGGTCCGGCGCTGCTACTCTGGCGGCAACTTAAAATTTTTAAGCGCCTGCTGCGTCCGGTTTTCCGGTTCGCGCGGCGCCGGAAGGAACTGAAGTGGAAGACCACGACACCGGCGCTGGCGCGCCGGAAGTGGGCGTGTCCAGGGCTTCGCCGCCGTCAGGCGGGCCAAGCCCATCCGCCGGGCGGCCCCGCCAGGCGGGGCCTCAGTCCGGTAACGGACAGGCCGGCGAAGCCCAGCATCAGCGAGGCAAGGCGAGAAAGCGGCGCAAGCGCCGGCGTGGGCGCAAGGTTTTTGCGCGCGACGACAGCCCTCTCGCAACGGCCGAAGCGGTTAGTGCGCCGGCCTCAGTCGGCCCGGCCGCTCCAGCGCCGGTGCCTTTGCCCTCGGCGCCACAATCCCGACCGGAACAGCCAATGCATCGTCCGCCGATGCAGGAACTGCCGGTGTTTGCCGCGCTCGATCTCGGCACCAACAATTGCCGGCTTTTGGTCGCGGTGCCGCAGCGCCATGGCCAGTTCCGCGTCATCGACGCCTTCTCGCGCATCGTCAGGCTGGGCGAGGGGCTGACGGCAAATGGGCACCTGAGCCAGGCGGCGATGGACCGCGCCGTCGAGGCTCTGAAGATCTGCGGCGACAAATTGCGCAACCGCAAGATCAGGAAAGCCCGGCTGATCGCCACCGAGGCCTGCCGCACCGCCGACAATGGCGTCGAATTCCTGCAGCGCGTCGAACGAGAGGCGGGGTTGAAGTTGGAAATCATCGACCGCCAGACCGAGGCGCGGCTTGCTGTATCCGGCTGCGGCTCGCTGGTCGAGCGCGACACGCAAGGCGTGGTGCTGTTCGACATTGGCGGCGGCTCGTCCGAAATCGCGCTGATCGACCTCACCGGCCAGCGCTCGCCGCGGCTTGCCAACCACATCGTGTCGTGGACGTCGCTGCCGGTCGGCGTTGTCTCGCTGGCCGAGCGTTTTGGCGGCCGCACGGTGACGCGCGAGATCTTTGCCGCCATGGTCGACGACGTCGCGGTGCGGCTAAAATCCTTTGATGGCCGCGACCGGTTGAGCCACGTGCTGGCCAGCCCGAAATTCCATCTGCTGGGCACATCCGGCACGGTGACGACGCTGGCCGGCGTCCATCTCGACCTCGAACGCTACGACCGGCGCCGCGTCGACGGGCTGTGGATGGACCGCGACAGCGTCGACCGCATGGTCGAAAAACTGGTCGGCTGGGATTTCCAGCAGCGCTGCGCCAACCCGTGCATCGGCGCCGACCGTGCCGATCTTGTGCTGGCCGGCTGTGCTATACTCGAAGCCATCCGCGCGGTATGGCCGTCGGAGCGCCTGCGCGTCGCCGACCGGGGCTTACGCGAAGGGATTTTGAGCGAGCTGATGGCCGATGACGGCGTCTGGCGCAACAGTGGGCGGGGCCGAGCATGATCCGCATTGCTTTGGTGAACGGTCGACCCCCACTCCGTCGAGCTTCGCTCGACACCTCTCCCCCGATCGACGGGGTAGAGGAAGGGCGCGAACTTATGCAGACCAGCGCCTTTCCTCTCCCTCCGGAGGGGGGAGAGGTGGCGCGGCGAAGCGGCGACGGAGTGGGGGAAGCCCTTCGCGAAACGCGAAGCCGCCGAAAAACGGCGGCAACTCGGCGAGTGCAAAAACTCAAACAAGAAAATAAGTCATGACAAAGAAGCCGGAAAAGCCGGGCTCCGCCAGCATTCGTGTCCTCAAGACGCGGATCAAGAAGAAGTCGGGCCTGAAAGAATCGTCGCGCCGCTGGCTGCAACGCCACATCAATGATCCCTATGTCCAGCGCTCCAAGGCCGACGGCTATCGCTCGCGCGCGGCCTACAAGCTGATCGAGATCGATGACAAGCATCATCTGCTGAAACCCGGCATGAAGGTCATCGATCTCGGTGCGGCCCCCGGCGGCTGGTGCCAGGTGGCGGCCGCGAGGACGAAATCGACGGCTGATAATCCACATGTCATCGGCATCGACTATCTCGAAATGGATGCGGTACCGGGCGCGCCGGTGCTGCTGATGGACTTCCTTAACCCCGAGGCGCCGCAAAAGCTCGCCGAAGCGCTGGGCGGCGACCCCGATATCGTGCTGTCCGACATGGCGGCGCCGACCACCGGCCACAAGCGAACCGACCACATCCGCACCATGCATCTGTGCGAAGTGGCCGCCGATTTCGCGCTGTCGGTGCTGAAGCCGGGCGGGCACTTTCTGGCCAAGACGTTTCAGGGCGGCGCCGAGAACGAGCTGCTGTCGATGCTCAAGAAGAACTTCCGCTCAGTGCATCACGTCAAGCCGCCGGCGTCGCGCGATGAGTCGGTGGAGTTGTATCTGCTGGCGAAGGATTTTAAGGGCAGAGACGGCACGGCGTGAAAGACGCTTCGTAGCGTTCCGTCCCTCTGTCCTGCCGGACATCTCGCCCGCAAGGGGGGAGATTGGCAGCTGCGACCGCCTCGCCATTCCTTCAAAGTTGCAAGATTGGCGAAAGCCGCGTGATATCCGATCTCCCCCCTTGCGGGGGAGATGGCCGGCAGGCCAGAGGGGGGTGTGAAGGATCGCCGACGTCGACGATTTTCGTCGCGCCGCCCCTTACTTCCCAGCCGTGCTCACCGGCTCCAGTGTCTTCGGCGTCGTCATCCGGCCATGACCCGACACGGCGTTGCCGGCATCCGGCGCCAGCCGCATGAACGATACCGACGCCGCCGCTGACACTGCCGCCACGATGAAGAAGGCAATGTGGAAATCGCCGAGCATCAGCGGGCCGCCATGGATCGAGGTCGAGACTTCCAGGATGCCGCCGGCCAGCGCCACGCCGAGCGCGATCGACAACTGCTGGAACACCGCCGTGATCGGCGTTGCCTTGCTGGTGTCCTCGGCCGACACTTCGGCGTAGGAGAGCGCATTGACGCCGGTGAAGAACATCGAGCGGATGAAGCCGCCGACCAGCAATATCGCCAGCATCAGCGCGTAAGGCGTCTCCGGCGTGAACAGGCCGTATATGGCGATCGATGCGGCGGCGATCAGCGAGCCCCAGATCAGCACCCGGCGGAAGCCGGCGAGCCGGAAGATCAGCGCGGTGACGAACTTCATGCCAATGGCGCCGATGGCCGAGACGAAGGTGATCATGCCCGACTGGAACGGCGTCAGCCCGAAGCCGATCTGGAACATGAGGGGCAACAGGAACGGCACCGCCCCGATGCCGATGCGAAACAGCGAGCCGCCGAGCACCGAGGAGCGGAACACCGGGTTGCGGAACAGTTCCAGCGCCAGCAGCGGGTTCTTGGCGCGCCGCGCATGCAGGAGATAGAGCACGCCGGAAATCAGCCCGACCGCCACGGTGATGAGGCCGGTCGCCGGCGGCAGATAGGGCAAGCTGACCACCGACAGGCCGAAGATGACGCCGGAGGCCGCCAGCCCGCTCAGTACGAAACCGACGAAATCGAGCGGCGGCGTCTCCATCGAGTCGGTTCGCGGCAGGAAGCGCGTCGCCAGCCAGATGCCGACCAGGCCGATCGGCACGTTGATCAGAAAGATCCAATGCCAGGTGAAATAGGTGGTGATGAAGCCGCCGATCGGTGGTCCCACAAGCGGGCCGACCAGCGCCGGCACCGTCAGCCACGACATGGCCGCGACCAGCTCGCTCTTCGGCGTCGCGCGCACCAGGACCAGCCTGCCGACCGGCGTCATCATGGCGCCGCCTATGCCTTGCAGGAAGCGCGAGACGACAAAGGCCGGCAGTGAATTGGAGATGGCGCAGCAGACCGAGCCGACGATGAAGACGCCGATCGCGGCGCGAAAAATGGTCTTGGCGCCGAACCGGTCGGCCATCCAGCCGCTGATCGGAATGAAGATCGCCAGCGCCACCAGATAGGCGGTCAGCGCCAGCTTGAGCGCGATCGGGCTGGTGTGGATGTCGACGGCAATCGCCGGCAGCGATGTCGCGATGACGGTCGAATCCATGTTTTCCATGAACAAGGCGACCGCCAGAATGAGCGGAATGATGCGGTTCAACGAACGCGTCCGAACTGGTCTAAATGTGCCTGCCGGCCAATCCAAACAATGAAAAGGCGGGCAAGCCGATACAAACGGGCGGTTATCACGCCTCAGGCGCGATGTCGCATTAATTTGCTGTCACTTTTGTGCGACCATGGGCGGACAAGAGGCGTCGCTGCGTTTCGCCACATTGAATGAACTTGCGAAAATTGACCGGGTTCACTATGCTGTAGTGAATATAACTACTATATGGACAATGCCATGGAAGAAGCCGTTTCCGCAGCCGACGCCAACCGCAAATTCTCGCTCCTCCTGCGCGGTGTCCGCGAAGGACAGAGCTATGTCGTGACCAGCCATGGGCGCCCCGTGGCGCGGATCGTGCCTGCAGGGCAGCCCGACCCTGCGGCGTCTCGTTCGCGCACAGCGCTGCTGTCGCGCCTCGAACGCCAGCCTGTTGTAGAAGCCGGGCGCTGGAGCCGCGACGAGCTTTACGAGGACGAGCGGTGAAGGTCGCGCTCGATACCAACATCCTTGTTTATGCCGAGGGGATCAACGGAGCCGAGAAGCGCGACATCGTTTTCGGCCTGCTGCACGACATTGCGCAAGAGGCAGCCGTCATTCCAGTCCAAGTGCTCGGCGAATTGTTCACCGTTCTCACACGCAAGGCCGGACGATCACGTGCACAAGCGCGCGACGCCCTGTTGAGCTGGCGCGACGCGTTTCCGGTTGTCGGCACGACGCCGGAGGTGATGACGGTCGCGGCTGATCTTGCGACCGATCACCATTTCGGCATCTGGGATGCGACCATCCTGTCTGTTGCCTCGCAAACCGGTTGCCGGCTGCTGCTGTCGGAAGATCTGCAGGACGGCTTCACCTGGGGCGGCGTAACGGTCGTCAATCCTTTCGGGTCACCGCGCCATGTCTTGCTCGATGCCCTGTTGGGCAAGTCCGCCGAATAGGCCACGACCGGCTTTTCAACCACGCCGCGACGTGTTACCAGCCAGCGCCAATCCTGAAAGGGAAGAAACGAGTCGGCGCTGTCCATTTCGGTCCAGCGCTTTTTTGTATTCTCCCGGCGCTTTTCGTATCCGAGGACTGGCCATGGCAAAAATCATCGAAACGTCCACCGGCGCGCTGGCGCTGACCTTTGACGACGTGCTGTTGCAGCCCGGTCATTCCGAGGTCATGCCCGGTGAGACCGACATCCGCACCCGCATCGCCACCGACATCGACCTCAACGTGCCGATCCTGTCGGCCGCCATGGACACCGTCACCGAGGCGAGGCTTGCCATCGCCATGGCGCAGGCCGGCGGCATCGGCGTCATCCACCGCAATTTCTCGCCGGCCGAACAGGCCGAGCAGGTGCGTCAGGTCAAGAAGTTCGAATCGGGCATGGTCATCAATCCGGTCACCATCGGCCCCGACGCCACCCTGGCCGACGCGCTGGCGCTGATGCGCACCTATTCCATCTCGGGCATTCCGGTGGTCGAGAATGGCGGCACCGGCGGCCAGAAGATCGGCCGCCTCGTCGGCATCCTGACCAACCGCGACGTGCGCTTCGCCTCCGATCCGGGGCAGAAAGTCTACGAATTGATGACCCGTGAGAACCTGATCACGGTCAAGGAGAATGTCGACCAGGACGAGGCCAAGCGGCTGCTGCATCAGCACCGCATCGAAAAGCTCGTCGTCGTGGACAAGTCCGGCAATTGCGTCGGCCTGATCACCGTCAAGGACATCGAGAAGTCGCAGCTCAACCCGCACGCCACCAAGGATGCGCAGGGGCGCCTGCGGGCGGCGGCAGCCACCAGCGTCGGCGATGACGGCTTCGAGCGCGCCGAGCGGTTGATCGATGCCGGTGTCGACCTCCTGGTCATCGACACCGCGCATGGCCATTCGCAGCGCGTGCTCGATGCGGTGACGCGGGCCAAGAAGCTTTCCAATTCCGTCCGCATCCTGGCCGGCAACGTCGCCACCGCCGAAGGCACGCAGGCGCTGATCGACGCCGGCGCCGATGCCGTCAAGGTCGGCATCGGCCCGGGCTCGATCTGCACCACGCGCATCGTCGCCGGCGTCGGCGTGCCGCAGCTTTCGGCGATCATGTCGGCGGTCGAGACGGCGCATAGATCAGGCGTGTCGGTCGTCGCCGACGGCGGCATCAAATATTCGGGTGACCTGGCCAAGGCGCTTGCCGCCGGCGCCGGTGCGGCCATGATCGGTTCGCTGCTGGCCGGCACCGACGAAAGCCCGGGCGAGGTCTATCTGCATCAGGGCCGCTCCTTCAAGGCCTATCGCGGCATGGGCTCTGTCGGCGCCATGGCGCGCGGCTCGGCCGATCGCTACTTCCAGGCCGAGGTTCGCGACACGCTGAAACTGGTCCCGGAAGGCATTGAAGGGCAGGTGCCCTACAAGGGACCTGCGTCTGGCGTGCTGCACCAGCTTGCGGGCGGGCTAAAAGCCGCTATGGGTTATGTCGGTGGCCGCGACCTTGCCGATTTTCGCGAACGCGCCACCTTTGTGCGCATATCCAACGCCGGACTTCGTGAAAGCCACGCCCATGACGTCACGATTACCCGCGAAAGCCCGAACTATCCTGGCGGAGCCTGACCGGCAGCCAGAGCGGTACATGCTCTGGCGCCACCAGGCGACGATCGTGCTGCGGCTGGCGCGCCATGCCGGCGCGCTGTGCTTTGCCGCCGCGGCGGTTTTCATCATCATGACGCTGCTGGAATTCTTCTATTTCCGCCGGCTGAGCGGTGGCCTGCCGTCGCTCGACGTGCGCCTTGGCGGGTTCACGCCCGACGAGGGCATGGCCTGGCTGACGGCACTCGGCCGGCGCGGCAGCGAGATCATCCTGGTCTGGCACTATTTGACTTTCGACCTTCTCTTCCCGGCGCTGCTGTCGCTGACCATGGTCAGCTTGATCCTGGCAACCGGGCGGCGGCTGAAGAGTTTTCGTGCCATGCCGGTGCAGCTTCAGGCACTGTTCGCGCTGGTCATCGTGCTGCCCTACACGTGCGCCGACTACGCCCAGAACATTGCGGTGGCGCGGCTTCTGTCCGATGCGCTGTCGGCCAACCCGGATTCTCTGTCTTTCGCCTCGTCGCTGATCGTCACCAAATTCGCGCTGCTGGCGATCCCCGTCATCGTCATCGCGTTTTTGATCCTTGCCGCCCAGCGGCGTCCACAGGCATGAACGACAGAGCAGGGGCAACGCCATGAGCCAGACCGCGATTTTCTGGCCGATGCTGGCGCAGGTGTTCCTCGTCTATATCGTCTATGTCGTGATGGGCCGGCGCCGCTACGGCGCGGTCAAATCGGGCGAGGCCAAGGTCGGTCAATACAAGGTGCGCACGACCGAGCCCGGGTCGAGCGTCACGGTTGCCAACAATCTCATCAACCAGTTCGAACTGCCGGTGCTGTTCTATGTGCTGTGCCTGGCGCTGCACGCGACCAATGGCGTCAATTATCTGACCCTGGCCTTGATGTGGATTTTCGTGATTTCCCGCTATGGCCACGCCTGGGTCCACCTCACCAGCAACAATCTGCGGTTTCGCAGCCGCGCCTTCTACGTCGGCGCGATCATTCTCTTGCTGGCATGGATATGGTTCGCGCTGCACCTGCTCGGAGCGGTGTAGGGCAGTTGTTTACCCTCCCCCTTGTGGGGAGGGTCGCTCCGCGCAGCGGAGCGGGGTGGGGGTCTACAAATCGAACACCGCGATCTTGCGCTTGTCGAACTTGATGCCGATTTCGCCGCGCACCAGCTTCAGTGCGGCTTCGCCGAACACGGCGCGTCGCCAGCCCTGCAGGGCCGGCACGTCGGCATCCTCGCCCTCGGCGGCGATGCGGTCGATGTCGTCGCTGGACGCCAGCACTTTCGAGGCGACGCCTTCCTTCTCGGCGACGATCCGCAACAGCACTTTCAACAGCTCGGAGGCGGCATTGGAGCCCTCGGGCGGCTGAAAGCTCTTGGGCAGCTTCGGCATTTCTTCGCGGGGCAAAGCGAGCGCCGTGTTGACCGCGCCGAGCAGCGCCGTTGCCGTCGATGACCGTTCCCAGCCTTTCGGCGTGGTGCGCAGCTTGCCAAGGGCTGCCGCATCGCGCGGCGCCTGCTGGGCGACCTCGTATATGGCGTCGTCCTTGAGCACCCGGCCGCGCGGCACGTCACGCTCGCGCGCCTCGCGTTCGCGCCATGCCGCCACCGTCTGCACGATCGCCAGCTCCTGCGGCTTGCGCAGCCGCATCTTCAGCCGCTTCCAGGCGTCTTCGGGGTGCGGATCGTAGGTCTCGCGCGAAGTCAGCACCTCCATTTCCTCGTTCAGCCAATGGGCGCGGTTTTCCCGCTCCAGTTCGGCGCTGAGGTGCTTGTAGACGTCGATCAGATGGGTGACGTCGGCCAGCGCATAGTCGAGCTGCTTGTCCGACAGCGGCCGGTGGCGCCAGTCGGTGAAACGCGAGGATTTGTCGAGCCGTGCGCCGGTGATGCGCTGCACCAGCTGATCGTAGGAGACGCTGTCGCCGAAGCCGCAGACCATGGCCGCGACCTGGGTGTCGAACACCGGATGCGGCACCAGGTCGCCGAGATGGACGATGATTTCAATGTCCTGGCGCGCGGCATGGAAAACCTTGACCACCGCCTCATTGGCCATCAGCCGGAAGAACGGGGCGAGGTTGATGTCGGGCGCCAGCGGGTCGATCAGCGCGGTCACGCCGGGCGCCGCCATCTGGATCAGGCACAGAATCGGCCAGAATGTCGTTTCGCGGATGAATTCGGTGTCAACGGTGACGAAATCCGACTTTTCAAAAGCGGCGAGAACGGACTCGAGCTCATTTTGGGTGGTGATGACGTGCATCAAATCGCTTTTTAGTAACGGGTAAGGTTCTCTTTCAATTTCAGCCATGGGCGCTTTCGTCAAGCCGCCCTTCGGTCAAGTATCGGCCGATCCGTCGGAATCGCCATTTCTGCGCGCCAGCCGCGCGAAGACGGTCGATGTGCGCAGCAGGGCCGTGAAGCGGCTGCGCTTGCCCGCCGGCACGCTGCCGCGCACCTGCATGCGGTAGAGAATGATGGCGATGAGGGTGGCGTAGACGACTGCGCTGAAGACAAACAGGGCGCCCGGTCCGAAATATTGCATGGCCGTCGAGGCCGCGAAGGGGCCACCGATGGCGCCGAAGGAATAGAACAGCATCAAGGCGGCATTGATCAGCACGAACTCGCCCTTGTCGGCGCGGTCGTTGGAATGCGCCGCCGACAGCGAATAGAGCGGCATGGCGAAGCTGCCGAAGATGAAGACGATGATCAAATTGAGGGTCGGATCGGCGCCGGCGACGAAGACCAGCGCCAGCGCCGCGAACATGGCGCCGCATGTCGTGGCCAGAAGCACCGCGCGCCGATCCCAGCGGTCGGAGAGGTAGCCCAGCGGATACTGGATAAGGGCGCCGCCGAAAATGCCGACGCTGACGAAGGTGACGACATCGGCCACCGACATGCCGATCTGCTCGGCATAGACCGGCGACAGCGTGCGGAACGCGCTGTTGGTGACGCCGACGCAGATGCAGCCGAAGCAGCCGAGCGGCGAAATCCGCCAGACGCGGGCGAGATCGAGCTTGACGTCTTCCGGCGGCGTCGGGTTGGAGCGGTCGCCGAGCGACACCGGAACCAGCGACAGCGTGATCATCATCGACATGATGGCGAAGATGGCAAAGCCGCCGGGGCCGAAGATCGGGATCAGGAACTGCGCGCCGGTTACCGAGCCGATATCGACCATGCGGTAGACGGCGAGCACCCGCGCACGATCCTTGTTTTCGACGCCGGAGTTCAGCCACGCTTCCATGACGGTGAACAGGCCGGCAAAGCAGAAACCGCCGGCAAAGCGCACCGCGCACCACATCACCGGGTCGATCACCAGCACCAGGAGCAGCGTACTGGCAGCGGCGATGGCGGCGAGCGCTGAAAACGTCCGGACATGGCCGACTGCCTTGAGGATGCGGGTGACTGCGAGGCAACCAAGCAGGAAGCCGGCGAAATAGAACGTGCCCATCAGGCCGATGTCGGAGGCCGAAAACCCTTCCTGCGCGCCGCGCAACGCGATCAGCGTGCCCTGCAGCCCGTTGCCGCCAAGCAGGATGCCGGCGGCGATGAGGAGCGGGATCAGCGGGCGGATGGAGGACATACGGAACCGTTGCTTAGGTGGCTCCACAGTTCTGAACCATCGGTGTGGCCAATGCCAGTGGCTTGTCCCGCCGCCAACAGGTGTGTGGCTTCAAGTGCGGCCGTTCAAGCTCCGTCGGCCCTCGCCAAAGCTTCGCTCGCCGGCGCAGGCTTGCCCCGGGCAGCCCTTCGGCCAAGCGAGCCGGCGGTCAGCAGGCTGAGCATGATGAACGGGATGCCGATACCGAAGGCCGAGCGGATGCCCCAATGGTCGGAGACGAAACCGAGCAGCGGCGGGCCGAGCAGGAAGGCGACGAAGGAAATCTGCGACAGCGCCGCGACATTGATCGTCGCGGAGCGGTCCGTCCGCTGGGCTGCCGCCGAGATCGCCAACGGAAAGAGCACGCTGCTGCCGATGCCAAGTAGCGCAAAGCCCAGCATCGATACGAGCGGGGCAGGCGAGAAGAAGACGAGCAGCACGCCCACCGCCATCGTCGCCAGCAGCACCCGCGCCACGACGCTCGGCGAGTGGCGGTCGACAAAGGAGTCGGCAAAGAAGCGCGTGCTCGCTTGCGAGAATGCAAACAGCGCCACTGTGAAGCCGGCGACGAAAGGGCCCGCATCGAACACGGTGCGCATGTAGATTGCCGACCAGTCGATGCTGGCGCCTTCCATCAGCATCGCCGACAGCGTCACCGCGACGAGGACGAGGATAGGCAGCGTCGGCCGCGCCAGCCTTGGCGCCGTCTCGTCATTGCCGGCGAAGCGGCTCGGCGCCGGTTCGTAACCGCCGAGAAACAGCGCGATTCCTGTCGCCACCATCGGTACGACAATCGCCAGGTGCAGTTGCGGCGATATGCCGAGATGCGCAAGCGCGGCGCCGAACAGGCCGGCGCCGAAAAAGCCAATGCTCCAGAACGAATGCGCCCGGTTCATGATCCGGCGCTTGAGCAGGAATTCGGTTCTGTCGGCCTCGACATTGAGAATGATCTCGACGCTGCCGATCATCAGGCCGACCGGAAACAGCATCAGGAATAGCGCAAGCGGCCCAGGCGCATGCACGGCAATGGCAAAGACGACCGACAAAAGCGGCACCAGTCCGAGCAGCGCGCGGCGGAAGCCGACGCCCTCCAGGATCGGCGCCGCCAGCGTCAGCGCGGTCAAGGTGCCAATCGGCGTCCCGATCAGGCTGAGCCCGAGCGTGCCGTCTCCTATGCCCATGGCATGTTTGATGTCGGGCAGCCGCGGGAAGATTTGGCCCATGGCGAACGAATAGATCGCAAAGCCGGCGTAGACCCGGTGTTGCGGAGCGAGGCGGAGGCCAAAGGTCATGACGATGCTTTCGGGGAAGAGAGCCGGAGATTGTCGTTGATATCCCCTTATCTTGCACAAACATGCAAATTGTGCAAGAACGTGCACAAAGAAAACAGGATCATGCAATGCTGACCGATGAGCGGCATCAAATCATTCGCGATCGCCTGGCCGTCGAGGGAAGGGTGCTGGCCGGCGAGCTGGCAGGCCGCTTCGGCGTTTCGGAAGACACGGTTCGCCGCGACCTCAGGGAGTTGGCCAAGGCCGGGCAGTGCCGCCGCGTCTATGGCGGCGCGGTCGCGGCCGCACCCTTCGCGGCCACGCCGGTCGGCCTGCGCGTCGGCCATGCGGTCGAAGAAAAGACGCGGCTGGCCCGCGCGACCGTGGCACTGCTTTCGCGCGGACAGACCCTGTTCATCGACAGCGGCTCGACCAATGCCGCGATCGCCAGGGCCATCCCGCGCGACCTCGATCTGACCGTCGCCACCAACTCGCTCGAAATTGCCTCCGTCCTGTCAAACCACGCTTTGGTCGAGCTGATTGTGCTTGGGGGACGGTTCGACCGCCACCTCGGCGCCTGCGTCGGCGCCGACACGCTTGCCGCTGTCGCGCAACTTGGCGCGGACCTGTTTGTTCTCGGATCCTGCGGTCTCGATGCGTCGCGCGGCGTCACGGCCTTCGATTCGGCTGAGGCCGAGGTAAAGCGGGCGATGGCCAAGAACAGCGCAGGCATCGTCATCGCTGTAACCAACGACAAGCTAGCCACAGCCGCACCCTACCGGGTCGCCAGGCCAGAGGCGATCCGCCACCTCGTGGTCGAAAAGACCGCGCCGGCCGCGATCCTCGCGGATTTCGAACGCCAGGGCGCCGAAATCCATTTGGCTTAAACGGAGCTCGGCGCGCGGGCAGTCCGGGACGCAGCATGGGCGACGAACACTTCGACATCTTCCTTTGAATAACCGAGAAGGGCTCCTTCAAGCCTCGCCAGATCATTCGATGTGAAGATGTCAAAGGCCTCTCCGCTGCGGCACATTCTGGAGATCAACAAGCTCAGTTTGCAGCGCCATTCCTCTGTCGGCAGGCAGTAGCGGCGATCTTCCACGGACGTCTCTGGATCAAAGTGGGTGAACTTCAGGATGCGGCCTTCGTCGACAAACGGTGCAAAGCCCGTGTCGCCAATATCTTCGGCGTCCATACCCGGCTCCGCCCCGAACAGGGCCATCGGCTTGTCGCCCTGAAGCATCAGTGCCAACTCGCGGCCATTATGTGGCCCGACGCCCGACGGGACTGTGCGTTTCGGCATGAAGCATCTCCAGATTGCTTGAGGACGGCGCTGTCGCGAGAAACATGCCTGGCGGCAATGCGCCAAGCCTGGCAAAGACTTTATGCTGACGATCGCATAGGGCGGCGACCCAAACCCGGCTTGCCTTGACAAATCGGGCCTCCCATGCGCTTTTCGCGCAAATTTTGGACCGGGCTTTGATGCTCGACCCACAACCCAGCACCCCGGAATTTTGACATGACAATGCATCGTTACCGCAGCCACACCTGTGCCCAGTTGAGAAAGAGCGATGTCGGCTCTTCGGTTCGCCTGTCGGGCTGGGTGCATCGCGTGCGCGACCATGGCGGCCTGCTGTTCATCGATCTGCGCGACCATTACGGCCTGACCCAGATCGTCGCCGATCCGGATTCGCCCGCCTTCAAGGTGGCCGAGACGCTGCGTGGCGAATGGGTGATCCGCGTCGACGGCGAGGTCAAGGCGCGCCTGCCGGACACCACCAACGCCAACCTGCCGACCGGCGAGATCGAGATCTTTGCCCGCGAGATCGAGGTGCTGTCGGCAGCCAAGGAATTGCCGCTGCCGGTGTTCGGCGAGCCCGACTATCCCGAAGACATCCGCCTGAAGTACCGTTTTCTCGACCTGCGCCGCGAGACGCTGCACAGGAACATCGTGGCGCGCACGAAAATCATCGCCGAGATGCGCAAGCGTATGACCGATGTCGGCTTCACCGAATTCTCGACGCCGATCCTGACGGCCTCGTCGCCGGAAGGCGCGCGCGACTTCCTGGTGCCGTCGCGCATCCATCCCGGCACCTTTTACGCGCTGCCGCAGGCGCCGCAGCAGTACAAGCAACTGATCATGGTTTCGGGCTTCGACCGCTATTTCCAGATCGCGCCCTGCTTCCGCGACGAGGACCCGCGCGCCGACCGTCTGCCCGGCGAATTCTACCAGCTCGACCTCGAAATGAGCTTCGTCGAGCAGGACGACGTGCTGTCGACCATGGAACCGGTGATGCGCGGCGTCTTCGAGACCTTCGCCAACGGCAAGCCGGTGACGCAGACATTCCAGCGCATTCCTTACGATGTCGCCATGCGCAAATATGGCTCCGACAAGCCGGACCTGCGCAACCCGATCGAGATGCAGGCCGTCTCCGACCATTTTCGCGATTCCGGCTTCAAGGTCTTCGCCAACATTCTGGCCAACGATCCGAAGGCCGAAGTGTGGGGCATTCCGGCCAAGACCGGCGGCAGCCGCGCCTTCTGCGACCGCATGAACTCGTGGGCGCAGGGCGAGGGCCAGCCGGGACTGGGTTACATCTTCTGGCGCAAGGAAGGCGACAAGCTTGAAGGCGCCGGTCCGCTGGCCAAGAACATCGGCGAGGAGCGCACCGAGGCGATCCGCCAGCAGCTCGGCCTTGCCGATGGCGACGCCGCCTTCTTCGTCGCCGGCGATCCGAAGAAGTTCGTTACCTTCGCCGGTGCCGCGCGTACGCGTGCCGGCGAAGAACTGAACCTTGTCGACCGCGAGCGCTTCGAATTGTGCTGGATCGTCGACTTCCCGTTCTTCGAATGGAGCGAGGAGGAGAAGAAGATCGACTTCGCCCACAACCCGTTCTCGATGCCGCAAGGCGGTATCGACGCGCTCAACGGCGACGACCTGCTCGGCATCAAGGCCTTCCAGTACGACATGGTCTGCAACGGCTTCGAGATCGCCTCTGGCGGTATCCGCAACCATTTGCCGGAAACCATGGTCAAGGCGTTCGAGACGGTTGGCCTCGACCGCGCCACGGTGGAAGAACGCTTTGGTGGCCTCTACCGCGCCTTCCAGTATGGCGCCCCGCCGCATGGCGGCATGGCGGCCGGCGTCGACCGTGTCGTCATGCTGCTGGTCGGCGCCAAGAACCTGCGAGAGATCACCATGTTCCCGATGAACCAGCAGGCCTACGATTTGTTGATGAACGCGCCTTCGGAAGCCTCGCCGCAGCAGTTGCGTGATCTGTCGCTGCGTGTCGCGGCAGTGAAGAAGGACTGACGGCAGCGTTGAAGCCGCCCTTTCTCCCCGTCTCTATACGGGGAGAAATGTCCGACAGGACAATGAGGGGCAGCACGCATGCAGGCGATTGGCGAACGGCCTTAGCAGTTGGCGCCTTCTGACAACCGGTTCAGCATCGAACTACAATTTGCAGGCGTTGGCGCCGCCCCTCATCCGCCTGCCGGCACCTTCTCCCCGTATAGTGACCGGGAGAAGGGAGCGAACTTCGATCAGTCTTCGTTGGCCTTGACGTGGACGCCCAGCGTCTTGGTCAGGTCGGCCGGGTTGGACATGGCGCCGGCCATGATCAGCGCGAACGGCACCGCTGCCGGCGGCTCGGCCGAAATCTCGAGGCTCTTCGGATCGTCGAGGTACTTGCTCACCGCGGCCGTCACTTCGGCGGTCAGTTCGGGATTGTTGAGCTGCGCCATGCCGAACGGCACGATCGCCTTGGCCTGGTTGGCGATGTCCTTGCCCGACATGCCCTGCTGCTTGCCGACATACTCAAGCACTTTGCCGGTGAGCGAATCGTCATCGAAGCGGATCGATGCGCTGTTGAAGGAGAGCTGCTGCAACAGGCCGAGCAGGGCCATGCCTTGCGCCGAATTGTCAGCCCCTTCGGGCTGCGCCGCCATCTTCTTCTGCATCTCCTGCAGCGACTTGACGAAGTCGACCGTGTAGCCGCCGAGGCCGAAGGTCATGCCGAGCGTGCCGGCATTCTCGACCGAGATGTCGTATTTCGACAGGTCCATCTTGCCGTCGCTCGGCTGCCAGGTGCCGCCGATTTCGATATTGCCCGAGATGTTCTGGTAGCCGAGGGCCTCGATGGCTTCCTTGGATTTCGCATCGTCGACCAGGGTCAGGTCGGCGTTGAACTTTTCCGTGGTGGCGGAAAACTCCATCGCCTTGCCGTCGGCCGGCGGCGTGATCTGGACAGCAAGCCCATCCACCGAGAAGGCGGTCTTGTCGGCAACCTTGACCGTCAGGCTTTCGAGTTCGGCCGACTTGTAGATCATCATCGAGCCGAGCGGGCCTGTAGCGCCCTCAGCCGGGATGTTGGCGTCGTGGATGACGAAGGGGGTGAGGTTGAGCGTGACGCCGTCCTTGCTGTGCTCGAAGGCCGAAGTCGTGATGGTCGCGACATCGAAGCCGCCATTGGCTTCGGTCACGCCCTCGAGCTTGACGTCGCCGATCGGCAGCGCCTCCTTTTCGGCCGCCGGTTTGACCGACACGCCCTGCAGCACCATGCTGGAATTGTCGCCGGTAACGCCGGTCCAGGTGATATCGACGCCCTGGACGGCAAGTGCGGCCTTCAGTCGGTCGGCAACCGCCGTGTCTTGCGCAAAGGCGGCATTCAGCGGCAGCGTCAGCAAAAAGGTCGAAAAAGCAAGTTTCTTGAGTGTCGAACGTTGGATTGTCATCGCGAGTTCCCTGAGAGAGTCCTGAAAAAGTGTTTTCTCAATTCTACGCCATCACCATTCCGTGACGAACTGGACGGGAAAAAGGCGCTTTCCCGCAGAGTTGTCGAAAATCACGGCGAAAGGCAAATCGGAGCGGGAGCCTTCGCCCGATGCGGTGAATATGTCATGAAGGTCGGGCTCCCCTGCGTACCGTCTCCTGCCTTAGAGAAGGCGTGTAACAGATTGATGTTGGTTGGCAACAGCACTGCTACCGCTGCTGTTGCACAGGGACGGCAAGGGGGAACATGAAGTCCGTCACATCCATTGTCGGACCTTGAGCCGCCCTCGTAAGCCCAAAGGCTGCAAAGTGCGGATTTCCGCAGCCCCGCCTTGCCGCGAATCACCCGCTCGGCTAGTCCAGCCGCATGGGAAAAAGGATTTTGCCGCCTGAAAATGGCGGTGGTGACCACATCGAACCGGTCGATCTGAAGAAGGCGCTGGAAGAGCGCTATCTCGCCTATGCGCTGTCGACCATCATGCACCGGGCGCTGCCTGACGTGCGCGACGGGCTGAAGCCTGTGCATCGCCGCATCATGCATGCGATGCGGCTGCTCAGGCTCAACCCCGACCAGGGCTTTGCCAAATGCGCCCGCATCGTCGGCGACGTGATGGGCAAGTTCCATCCGCATGGCGACCAGTCGATCTACGACGCGCTGGTGCGCCTGGCGCAGGATTTCTCCATGCGCTATCCCCTCGTCGACGGGCAGGGCAATTTCGGCAATATCGACGGCGATAACGCCGCCGCCATGCGCTATACCGAGGCGCGCATGACCGAGGTGGCGAGCGATTTGCTTGCCGGCATCACCGAGGACGCCGTCGATTTCCGGCCAACCTACAACGAGGAGGACGAGGAGCCCGTAGTGCTTCCCGGCGCCTTCCCGAATCTGCTCGCCAACGGTTCCTCCGGCATTGCGGTCGGCATGGCTACCTCCATCCCGCCGCACAATGCCGCCGAGCTTTGCGACGCAGCGCTGCAGTTGATCGAGCAGCCGGACGCGCCGGTGACAAAGCTGATGGAGTTCGTCCAGGGGCCGGATTTCCCGACCGGCGGCATCATCGTCGACAGCCGCGCATCCATCCTGGAGGCCTATGAGACCGGCCGCGGCGGTTTTCGCGTGCGCGCCAAATGGGGCCAGGAGGATCAGGGCAGGGGCACCTGGAGCATCGTCGTCACTGAAATCCCCTACGGCATCCAGAAGGCCAGGCTGATCGAGAAGATCGCCGAGCTTTTGATCGCGCGCAAATTGCCGCTGCTTGAGGATGTCAGGGATGAAAGCGCCGAGGACGTCCGCATTGTGCTCGTACCGAAGAGCCGTTCGGTCGATCCCGGCATTCTGATGGAATCGCTGTTCAAGCTGACCGAGCTCGAAAGCCGGTTTCCCCTCAACATGAACGTTTTGTCGCGGGGCAAGGTGCCTAACGTCCTGTCGCTGAAGGGCGTGCTGAAGGAGTGGCTCGACCATCGGCGCGATGTGCTGATCCGCCGCTCGAAGCATCGGCTTGGCGAGATCGAGAAGCGGCTGGAAATCCTTGCCGGCTACCTGATCGCCTATCTCAACATCGACGAGGTCATCAGGATCATCCGCGAGGAGGATGAGCCCAAGCAGGTGATGATGGCCCGTTGGTCGCTCACCGACACCCAGGCCGAAGCCATCCTCAACATGCGGCTGCGGGCCCTGCGCAAGCTGGAAGAGTTCGAGATCCGCAAGGAGTTCGACGGTCTCACCACCGAGAAGAAGCAGATCGAGGCATTGCTCGCATCCGACGCCAAGCAATGGTCGACGATCAAATGGGAAGTCACGCAGGTTCGCGACAAGTTCGGCCCCGAGACCGAACTCGGCAAGCGCCGCACCCAGTTCGCCGACGCGCCGGAGCATGATCTGACCGACATTGCGCACGCCATGATCGAGCGCGAGCCGGTCACCGTGGTGGTCTCGGAAAAGGGCTGGCTGCGGGCGATGAAAGGCCATCTGGCCGACCATTCCACGCTCACCTTCAAGGAAGGCGACAGCCTCAAGCTCGCCTTCCATGCCCAGACCACCGACAAGATCCTGGTCTTCACCACCGGCGGAAAATTCTACACCATCGGCGCCGACCGGCTGCCGGGCGGCCGCGGCCATGGCGAACCGATCCGCATCATCGTCGACATGGACAACGACCAGGACATCGTCACCGCCTTCGTCCACGACCCGAAGCGCAAGCTGCTGCTCGTCTCCTACGATGCCAATGGTTTCGTCGTGCCGGAGGAGGAGGTCGTCGCCAACACCCGAAAGGGCAAGCAGGTGATGAACGTCAAGGCGCCCGACGAGGCCAAGGCCTGCGTCCCGGTGTCAGGCGATCATCTCGCCATTGTCGGCGAGAACCGCAAGATGCTGGTGTTTGCGCTCTCCGAAATTCCGGAGATGGGCCGCGGCAAGGGCGTTCGCCTGCAGAAATACAAGGATGGCGGTCTGCTCGACCTGAAACCTTTCACGCTGGCGAGCGGCCTGTCGTGGCAGGATTCCGCAGACCGCACCTTCGTCAGGTCGCGCGAGGAGCTGGCGGAATGGATCGGCGCGAGAGCGTCGGCCGGACGGATGGTGCCGAAGGGATTCCCGCGGACCGGGAAATTTGGTTGAATCTGCTGATCTCCCCCCAAGTGGGGGAGATGGCCGGCAGGCCAGAGGGGGGCGCTGTCCCGCCAGCGCATCAAATGGTCATGGCTCGCCACTCGGTCGCAACTCTTGGGTCTTCAATGTCGGGTGCCAGGCTGGCGATCCTTCGCGCCCCCCTCTGTCCTGCCGGACATCTCCCCCACAAGGGGGAGATTGGCAGCTTCACCAACCATTTGGACTATCGTCACGATTGCGGCACTATAACAGTGCATAAACGCCGTGTAGGCTGGGGAGAATTGACCGTTTGAAGGAAGCGAAGATCCAGAAGCCTGAGCGTCAGCAGCGCCTGTTCGGCCTGTCGACTCCGTTGCGATCAGCCGTTATTCCGCCGCTGTCGGCGGCGCGCTGGCTGTTGGTGCTGATCGTTGCCGCCGGCGTCTATTTCTTCCACGGGTTCCTGTTTCCCGTGCTGGCAGCCCTCGTCATTGCTTTTGCCAGCTGGCCGCTCTACCGCCGGCTGCTTGCCGGTGTCGGAGGCAACCGCACGGTCGCCGCGACGCTCGCCATCCTGTTCATCCTCGCCTTCCTGGTGGTGCCGATAGCGCTCGCCGGCACCTACGCCATCAACGAGGTCCGCGAATGGGTCGGCTGGGCGATCGAGACCAACAGGCACGGCGCGGTCACACCGCACTGGATCACCTCGCTGCCTGTCGTCGGCGAGTGGCTGAACGAACAGTGGATCGACAATTTCGGCCATCCCGGCGGCATCGGCGAGCTGATCCAGCTGGTCAGCGGCGCCAATATCGGCAGCATCTATCGCGGCGTGCTGGCTGCCGGCGGCAGCGCCTTCGGCCTGTTGCTGACGCTGCTGTTCATGATGATCGCGCTGTTCTTCGCCTACCGCGACGGCGAACACTTTGCCAGCCAGATCGACCGGCTCGGCGAACGCATCCTGCCGACGCGCTGGGAGCGGATTTCGCGCGTCGTGCCGGCGACCATTTCCTCGACCGTTACCGGCATGACCGTGATCGCCATCGGCGAGGGGCTGGTGCTCGGCATCGCCTACTGGCTGGCCGGGGTGCCGTCGCCGGTGACGCTGGGCGCATTGACCGGCGTGATGGCGCTGATCCCCGGTGGCGCGCCGCTGTCGTTTACGCTTGTGTCGATCTACCTCGCCGCCAGCGGCTCGCCGATGGCGGGTCTGGCGCTGTTCATCTGGGGCGCAGTGGAACTGTTCATCGTCGACAAGACCTTGCGCCCGAAGCTGGTCGGCGGGCCGATCAAGCTGCCCTTCCTGCCGACTTTTTTCGGCCTGATCGGCGGCGTAAAGACAATGGGCTTTCTCGGCCTGTTCATCGGCCCGGTGCTGATGGCGCTGCTCGTCGCGATCTGGCGCGAATGGCTGCGCGAGGTGGAACTGGCCGAAGACACCGTTCCCGACGCGGCGGCCGAGCTCGAAGGCGGGCCGCCGCAGATCGAGATTGTCGCCGGCCCGGCGAAGAAAAGTCAGGCTGGGTAAGCGACGGCGAGCGCTGCCCGGCGCTTGCGCCCTTCATGCAACTGCCACAGGGAATGGGCAACCAGCGTGACGATCAGGATCACGCCGCCGATCAAGCTGTTGCGCGACGGCGTCTCGGCAAAGATCATCCATATCCAGACCGGCGCCAAAACCGTTTCCAGGAGATAGAACATCGCCACTTCCGGGCCTGAAATGTATTTCGGCCCGTTGGCTAGGCAGAAGAAGGCGAACGGCATGATGACGGCGCCGTTGAAAACGATCCACCATGGCGCTTCCACCTGGAAACCGGTCCTGGAGACCATGAGCGCCGCCAGCCCGAACGGCAGCAGGACGCCGGTCAGCGCGGTGAATCCCATATCCCTGCCGCTGGCGCGTGAAACGGTGATTGCGCAGGCAATCGCCAAGGCCGAACACAGCGCCATCACATCGCCGAACAGATTTCCCGTGCCGACGGAATCGCCGACGATGATCGCGATGCCGACGATCATCAGCGCCATTGCCGCAAGCGTCAGCGGCTGCGGTCGCTCCTTCAGGAACAGCCACGACAGCAGCGCCGAGAACATGGTGGAGAAGGCCAGGATGAAAACCAGATTGGCGGTCGAGGTGTTGTAGACGGCAGTGATGAAGGCGATTGCGCCGAGCCCGTAGAGGGTGGCGACGACGAGCCCCGACCAGCCGGGTATCAGCTGCGGAGCATTCTTGCTGAACGAGCGCCAGATGGCCCATACGATCAGCCCCGCCACGAAGGTGCAGCCGGTGCGCAGCAAAAGGATCGTCCAGGCTTCGCCATGGGCGAGCCGGATCAGGGGAATGTCGATGGTCAGCGCCAGCCCGCCAAGCGCGGTGAGCAGAAGTCCTTTGGTTTGGGCATTGTGAGAGGACATGCAACGGCTTTCGCAATGATTTGAGCAGATGCCGGTCGGCGCAATCGCCCCGCCAACGGGCGGAAGACCAGCATCGTCTCGGCTGAAAATGTTTAGATCAGGATCTGGTAAGAAGAAAAATCAGCGCGTGACCGCTTCGTGGTCGTAGCGTTCCCAGCCCTTCGGGCCGAGATGCTCCTGCGGCATGAAGCGCATTTTATAGTTCATCTTGCGCGAGCCGTTGACCCAGTAGCCGAGATAGACATGGGGCAAGCCCATGGCCCGGGCGCGGGCGATATGGTCGAGGATCATGAAGGTGCCGAGCGAGCGGTCCTCGAACTCGGGATTGAAGTAGGAATAGACCATCGACAGGCCATCGGCCATCTTGTCGGTCAGCGCCACGGCGATCAGCTCGCCCTGGCCCTTGCCGGTGATAAATGTGTCGGGGCCGCGGCGCCGGTATTCGATCACCTTGGTGTCAACATGGGTATCCTCGACCATCATGGCGTAATCGAGCACCGTCATGTCGGACATGCCGCCGCGGCGGTGGCGGGCGTCGAGATAGCCGCGAAACAGCGAATACTGCTCGGTCGACGGCTGCGCGTCGTGCATGGCGCCGATGAGATCGGAATTGCGCTGGATCACCCGCTTCATGTTGCGGCTGGCGGTGAACTCCTGCGCCAGGATGCGCACCGAGACGCAGGCGCGGCAGGTCTCGCAGGCGGGACGGTAAGCGATGTTCTGCGAGCGCCGGAAACCGCCTTGCGTCAACAGGTCGTTCATCTCCGGCGCCTTGTCGCCGACCAGATGCGTGAACACCTTGCGTTCGAACTGGCCCTCAAGATACGGACACGGCGATGGCGCGGTCAGGAAGAACTGCGGCGACTGGGTCGGATGGTGCGTCATCGAACCTTGGGAACACTCCTGCGAATCGCTCTACCTTTGGCTTGGCTGGCGAAAAATTCAACAGGATTGTGAAGGCGGGGTTGAACGGACCCCTTCACATTTGCGCACAAATGCCTGTTGGCGTCGGTTGAACGCCGGTTCAACGGTCGCTGCGGCTGACGACGGTGCCAAGCAGCAGGTCGTGCAGTGTGCGCTTGCGATCGGAAAACAGCGTCACCAGGAGGACGAGCGGCGTCAGGATGACCGTGCTCGCCCAGAACAGCACCGAATGGACAACGGCGGTGAGGCCGTCGATACGGCTGCCGTCGAGACGATCGAGCCGAATGCCCATCATCTTCATGCCTGATGTGGCCTGGTAGCGACCGCCCAGCGTGTTCCAGATGTAGAGAATGGCGACCGCCGGCACGAGGATGGAATACAGCGCCCAGCCAAGACCGAATGTCAAAAGGCCAAGCACGGCCACCAGGATCGCGAACGGAATGGTGAGCAGCGCCACGATGCAATAGTCGATGATGAAGGCCAGGATGCGCCGCGTGCGCACACCGTCATAGGCCCTGACGTCGTCGAGCCTGCTGGTGATGATTTCGCCGTCAAGTACGCGCGCGTTCATGTCATGTCCTCGTAACAGGCGCCACGCTAGGGTGCGCCGCCACTGAAATGGTGAAGACCGCGGGCGGAATCAAGATCGGTTCGTCCATCGGTCCGGGTCGGCAGTGTGACGCGGTTGAGCCGATTGAATTTGGTGGACGGATGGCGTTAGCTTGCTGCGGCGCAACAAGACGCCGAGGGGACGGGGTTACATGGATTACGACATGCTGGTCATCGGCAGCGGCCCTTCCGGGCGCCGCGCCGCGGTGCAATCGGCAAAGCTCGGCAAATCGGTGCTGGTGGTCGACAGGGGCCGGCGCCTCGGCGGCGTCTCGGTGCACACCGGCACCATCCCGTCGAAGACGCTGCGCGAGACGGTGCTGAACCTGTCCGGCTGGCGCGAGCGGGGCTTTTACGGCCGCGGCTACCGGGTCAAGCAGGACATCTCCATCGCCGACCTGGTCGAGCGGCTGCACAAGACGCTCGACCACGAGGTCGAGGTGCTGCAGCACCAGTTTATGCGCAACGCCGTCAAAAGCGTCCGCGCCATGGCGAAATTCGTCGGCCCAAACAAGGTCAGCCTGACGGCAGACAATGGCGACTACTCGGAGGTTGGTTTCACCAATGCGCTGATCGCGGTCGGCACCAGGCCGCACCGGCCGCGCGACGTGCCTTTCGACAAGATCCGCGTCTTCGACAGCGATGAGATGCTGGAACTCGACCATCTGCCGCGCACGCTGACGGTGATCGGCGCCGGCGTCATCGGCGTTGAATATGCGACGATCTTTTCGGCGCTCGACGTACCGGTGACGCTGGTGGAGCCGCGCAACACCATCCTCGATTTCGTCGACCGCGAGATCGTCGACGACTTCATCCACCAGATGCGCGACCGCGGCATGACCATTCGCCTCGGCAGTACGGTCAAGGAAATCGTCTCAAAACCCGACTATGCCGAAGTGACGCTCGCCGATGGCCGCACCATCCGCTCCGAGATCGTGCTTTACGCCGCCGGCCGCAGCGGCAATCTCGGCAGCCTCGGCCTCGACGTGGTCGGCATCGAGGCCGATTCCCGGGGCCGCATCAAGGTCGATCCGCAGACCTTCCAGACCAGTGCGCCCAACATCTATGCCACCGGCGACGTCATCGGTTTCCCCAGCCTTGCCTCGACATCGATGGAGCAGGGCAGGGTGGCCGCCTGCCACGCCTTCGGCGTGCAACTGCCACCGCCGCCGGAAACCTTCCCCTATGGCATCTACGCCGTGCCGGAAATCTCCACCGTTGGTCAGTCGGAGGAGCAGGTGCGCGAGAGCGGCGCTGCTTATGAAGTCGGTCTGGCGCGGTTCCGCGAAACCTCGCGCGGCCACATAATGGGCGTCAACTCCGGCTTTCTGAAACTGCTGTTCTCGGTCGAAACGCGCCGCCTGCTCGGCGCCCACATCGTCGGTGAAGGCGCCACCGAACTGATCCATATCGGCCAGGCGGTGATCAACCTCGGCGGCACGGTTGATTTCTTCGTCAACAACACCTTCAACTATCCGACGCTGGCCGAAGCCTACAAGATCGCCGGGCTCGATGCCTGGAACCGGATGGGACAGGGCTAGGCGACGAGCATCTGCTCAGCCGTTCCGCCGGGCGCCGATGCGGTCTACCAAGGTCTCTTAGCCTGCCTGGCGTGCGACCAATGCTGGTCCCGCCAGCCATTGCCGGACGATGGCGGCATCCGGGTCGCCGATTTCGTGACCTGAAGGCACGATGCGCGCATCGACCTCGGCGCCATGTTTGTTGAGCAGCCTCACCAGTGGCGGCGCAAACGGCCCGTAGGTCTCGTCCGCGGCACCAGCGACAATCAGGACGCGCCTTCCTGTCAGATCGGTTGCCGGCGCATCGTCAAGCACGGGCATTGCTCTCAGCAACGCCGCTTTTCGGACGAGGCCGGAGTTGAGCAGCATCAGGCTGGAAACCAGATTGGCGCCGTTGGAATAGCCGAGGAAAGTCGCCCGGGCGAGGTCGAGCCCGTGGCGCTTTGCGGCCTCGCTTGCGAAGGCGGCAAAGTACGATGTTTCGGCACGGATGCTCGCCTGTTCGAAACTGGTCGGCGTGATCCGCTCGAACCAGCGGAAGCCGTCTTCTTGGCGGATGCGGCCACGCACCGCGACCAGCGTGGCGTTAGGGGCGATCTGCCTCGCAATCGGGACCATCGTCGTTTCGTCGACACCCGATCCGTGCAGTAAAAACAGGCTCTCGCCGCCGGCATTCTCCGGCTTGAGGAGGCGGTAGGGAAAGGCCAGATCCTGGTGCAGAAAGGCGTTCTCGTCGCTATATCGATCCACGCTCATATCTCGTTGTTTTCACGGAGACATTGGTCCTTTGCCAGCTTCAAAACGGAATATTTTCACGCTCCGCCAAATGTGATTGCAACAGGCTCATTTCAGACCGTTTCTGCGCCGATATGCTCCCTGCGGGAGGAATCGAAGCGGTGTGCGCCGATGGTCGCATCCCGGCATGAACAACGCGAGCATCCTTGCTCTCCTTTGAGGCCTTTTGTCGATGACCCTGCCAGTCCCGCCCGATCGCGCCCCGCCTATCGCCGATCGCGCTCCGCGTATCGCCGATCGCGCTCCGCGTATCCCCGATCGCGACACGCGCATTGACGTGTTCCGTGCGCTCGCACTCCTGACCATCTATATCGACCACGTGCCGGGCACCGTCTTCGAAACGCTGACCTACAAGAATTTCGGATTCTCGGACGCGGCGGAAGCCTTCGTGCTGATTTCCGGCATGTCGGTCGCACTCGCATATGGCACCAAGTTCCAGCCGGGCGGCCGGCTGCTGGCGATGTTGAAGATGTGGCGCCGGGCCGGCGTGCTTTACAGCGCCCACATCGTCACCACCATGGTTGTGATGGCGTTGTTCTGCGCCGCGGCGGTGTTCGGCCGGCGGCCGGAACTGCTCAAGCTGATCAACATCGAGCCGCTGATGAAGAACACGCCGGAGGTCATGATCGGCATTGTCACGCTCGGCCACCAGCTTGGCTACAACAACATCCTGCCGGTCTATGCGGCGCTGCTGTTGATGGCGCCGCTCTTCCTGCTCTTCGTCAGCTACCGGCCGCTGCCGGCGCTGGTCTTTTCCGGCGCGCTGTGGCTCGTCGCCGGCCTCTGGCAGATCGCGCCGCCGAACTATCCCGAGCCCGGCTTCTGGTTCCTCAACCCGCTGTCCTGGCAATTCCTGTTCAACATCGGCCTTGCCGGCATGCTGCATGTCAGGCGCGGCGGCACAATTCCCGTCAATCGTTGGCTGGTGGGCGCCGCGGCGACCTATGTCGCGGCAGCGGCGGTCTGGGTGCACAGCCCGCTCTGGGGCGAGATAACGTGGTTTAACCTGCCCGTGGTGATCGGCGGCTTCGACAAGACGTTCCTGTCGCTGCCGCGGCTCCTGCACATATTGGCGGTGAGCTATCTGATCGTCGCCCTGCCGGCTTTCTCGAACCTGTTCCGTCTCAGCCCGGACCATCCGCTTGCCCTGCTCGGCAAGCGCTCCTTGCCGGTGTTCCTCGCCGGCACGCTGATCGCCATGGCGGCGCAGGTGATGAAGCTGATCAATCCGGGCGGCTTTGCCTATGACGTCTTGCTGATTTCGGCCGGCATCGCCATGCAATTCGCGCTCGCCTTCTATCTTGAGTGGCTGTCCGGCATCGGCTTGGGCAAAAAGCCGGTTCGCAAAGAAGCGCCAGCCGTTCACCAGACCTTCGGCATGCCCGCGATGCCAAGGCTAAGCCGATGATCCCACATCAGCCGCCTAGCTAGCAGGCGAGGGGCCGGACGACCCCCGCACCACAAGATCGACCGGCAGCAATTGCCGGTGCTGCGAGCCGTCATTTTCGAGGATCGCCTTGACGGCCAGGCGGCCCATCTCGGCGATCGGCTGGGCGACAGTGGTTAGTGGCGGCTCGGAGTCGGCGCCTTCCGGCACGCCGTCGAAGCCGACGATTGACACATCGCCCGGCACGGCAATGTTACGCTCGCGCAGCCAGTCGAGCGCATGCAGCGCGATCTTGTCCGACATGGCCAGGATTGCCGTCGGCGTCTGCGGCAGCGCGAAAATATGATCGAGGCCGGCCCGCACGCTCGCCTCGTCATTGAGGGTTTCGTAGATTGGCACTTGCGAGACGTCGATGCCGAAGCGGGAGAGCTCGCCGAAATAGCCACGCAGACGGTCGCGTGTGCCCGAGTAGAGGGATGTCGTCTCGACTTGCTCCTGCGTGACGGGACCAAAGCCAGCGTCGGCAGATTCCAGGGCGAGTACGGCAAAGCTGCGATGGCCGAACTCGGCCAGATGGCGCGCCGCCAGACCCGCGCCGGCGACGTTGTCGACGCCGATCGCAGCGACCGCCTCATTTTCCGAATCGAGATCAAGCGCCACGAAAGGCAGTTTGCGTTCGCGCGCCAGTTCGACCAGCCGCGACCCACCCTCGATGCAGAACACGATGAAGCCGTCGACCAGGGCGCTCTGGATGTTCCAGGCGAGCTGCTCGCTGTTGGCGGCCGAGACCAGCGAAATTCCGGCGCCGGTGGCGTCGCAGGCCTGCGAAATGCTGGCCATCATGACGCGGGCAAAGGGATCGTCGAAGAAATAGGACAATGGTTCTGCCGTTGCCACGCCGATGGCGTTGACCTTGCCGGCGCGCAGCAGCCGGCCCTTGGGATCCGGGCCGGCATAGCCCATCGCTTCCGCCGCCGCCTTGACCCGCTCGCGGACCTCTTCGCGCACGATTTCCGGGCGAGCGAACACGTTGGACGCGGTACCGTGCGAGACCCCGGCCGCCTTGGCGATGTCGGCAAGCCGCACTGGTCTCGTCTTGCCGGAGGTCAATGCCGTCATTTTCGTCTCCTGAACCGGAGCCTGTTTAGCACTTTCGTTGGATCGGTTCAAATTTTCCCTTGATCGGACGGCGGAGAGAGTCTATATTTGAATCGATCCAAGGGGTTCACCAAGTACAACTTGGATCGATTCAAGAGGAGGGTGCCATGCATCCCGTGAATTATCTGTTCGAAGACATCTATGGCAATGATTGGGGCATAGTCTCCGACGCCGCCACCCGCAAGCGCCGCGACAAGGTCGGGCCGTGGAGGCGTGACCTGCAACACCTTGTGAAACGCAAGCGCAACTGATCGGCCCCGGCATTTTCGTGCCAGCTGATTGGATCGATTCAAGTTCTTGAAGAGGAGAACGAACATGCATCCCGTGAAGCATCTGTTCGAAGACATTTATCGCAACTACTGGGGTATCTCGCCTGCCACGGAGCAGCCGGAAAGGCGGCGGCCGACCAAGTCTGCCAAGCGCAACCGCGACCTGCTGCCGCAAAACCGGCAGGATTAAGCCTCGTGTGATATCTGATGGGGCAGGGTTCTTGGCTCGTCAGGACCGTTGCCGCACGAGCGCCGAGGCCGCGATCACCAGCCAGCCCGCGATGAGCAAGGTGCCGCCGATCGGCGCCGACATCGGGAACAGCCGCGATCCCACGAAATCCCGTGCCAGCAGATCGCCGCAGAACAGAACAAGCCCGACGAGCAGCACCAGGCTGCCGATCCGCAAGATCCGGTTTGCGCCGGCGAGGCCGACGGCCAAAAACACCGGCGCATGCATGAGCAGGAAGGATGCGGCCGTGCCGACGAACGCGCCGCCGAGATGCGCTGAAGCCGCCGACAGCGCCACGCCCGCCGCGCCGGCAATGCCGCCGGCGAAAACGAGGATGCGCGCGCTGTTTGCTGGTGCTGACTCGGCGATGCTCATGTCTCGGGCTCCGTGATTGACGATAGGCGGCGCGACCTGTCTGTCAGGATTTTTCCGATATCGCCAGCATGTCGCGCGTGCGGCGCGCCTGGGCCAGCCAATTATACGCGGCACCGCCCGCCATCAGCACCGACGTGCCGAGAAACACCGCGCGCATGCCGAAATGGCCGCCGACGAAGCCGCCCAGCAGCGGCCCCGCGACCTGGCCGACATATTGCGCCGAGATTGCCAGGCCCAGCACATTGCCGCCGACCCCATCGGGAACATTGTGGCGGATGACGCTGGTGATGCAGGGCAACAGCCCGCCCAGCACCAGACCCATAAGGAACCGCAGCCCGACCAACTGCCAGCTCTCGGTGACGAAGGCCTGCGGTATCAACAGCAGCGCCGAGACGGCCAGCGATGCGACGATGACGTTCCAGTGGCCGATGCGGTCGGCGAGCTTACCCAGCCGTGACGCCGACAGGATGGCGCCCAGCGCCGCCGCCGACATGACGACACCGGAGACCAGCGTCACCCGGCTTGCGTCCGCGACCAGTTGCTGGACGTAGACGGTGATGATCGGCTCGATCGACATGTTGGCGAAGGTGAACAGCATGCCGGTTGCCAGCATCGCCACGACAGGGCGTTTGTCGGGGATCTGCGCCCAACCGCCCTTTGGTTTCTCCTTGGGTTGTGCCTGCATTGGCGGGCGAGGCATCTCCTTGATCAGGAACGTCGTCGCCAGCGCCGCCAGGAAAATGACGCCGCCCGCGATGAGGAAGGTGGCGCGAATACCGATCAATGGCGGCAGCGCGCCGCCAAGCAACGGGCCGACCAGGGAGCCTGCGGTGATGCCGGCCGACAGCACGCCGAGCGCCCAGCCGGAGCGCTTCTTCGGCGTCTGCATGGCGACAAGGATCGTCGAGCCTGAGGAATAACCGCCGGCAAAGCCGATCAGCAGGCGCAAAAGCACCAATTGCCAGACGGTCTGCACCATGCCGGTCAGCGACATGCAGATCGCCATGCCGAAACTGGCGCGCACCAGCATCACCTTGCGGCCGTAGCGGTCGCCGAGCCGCCCCCACAGCGGTGCGACAAGGGCGGCGGCAAGGAAGGTGGCGCCGAAGGCGATGCCGGACCATTGCACGATCGCCGCGTGGCCCACGGCGCCCAGCTGTTCGACATAGAGCGGCAGGAACGGCAGCAACAGCGTCATCGCCACAAGCGTGCTGAACGATCCGGCAAAGCACACGAGCAGGTTGCGCCGCCAATGAATGTTGTAGGTGGAAGGCGCTTCGGCGGCCTGCGCTGCACTGTCCTGCGGCATGTCCTATCCTGTCCGCTTGCTGCGGATACCATTTTGGGATACCAACTTGGTACCTCATGGACGCAAAGCCCGGCTGCTGTCAATCAGGCGCTCTCAATGTGATCGGCAAGACCAACGGGCAAGGCCGATCGCCAGCAATGGAAGCAACTATGTCGCAGATGCAGATCGTCGAAAAAGCGCTTCGCGAGATGATCCTTGGCCTTGAGGTCGGTCCTGGCGAGCGGCTGACGGAGCGCTGGATCGAGAGCCGCTTCGGCGCCTCGCGCACGCCGGTCAGGGCAGCCCTGCTGCGGCTGGAGACGGAAGGGCTGATCTGCCGCGACGGGCGCGGCTGGACCGTGTCGCCGATCAACCTTGCCGAACTGGAACAGATCGCGGTGTACCGCGAAGCGGTCGAGGTCGCGGCGGTCAGGCTGACTTCGGCGCTGGCCGACAGGAGCGCAGCCGATGTCATCGAGGCGATGCTGGACTCCTGCGACACTGCCACGCCGCGCGAGGAATGGCACCGCGTCGGCATGGATTTCCATATCGAACTGGCGCGGCTCTCCGGCAACGAGTTCCTGTTTCGGGCCGTGCGCGATGCCATGACGCGGCTGTCGCGGGCGCGCTGGCTGGAGGTGCGCGACGAGGCGGCCCTTGGCCGCGCCTGGAGCGAGCATCACGCCATTCTGGCAGCGGTGCGGGCCGGCGATGCCGATGCGGCGGCGGCGCGACTTTCCGCCCATATAGCCGGCAGCCGCGCCCGCCTGGTGACGTCGTTGCACAATGACCGGCGCGGCCTACGCGCCAGGGGTTTTGCCGTCGTCGCCGCTTGATACTGGTCACGAAAACGAAAGAACGCCGTCGCGATCCGCTTTCGGCCTCGCTTCGCGGACGCCGATGGCGTAAGAGGCGGCCATGGAAAACAACCGATTTGAAACACCCGTGACCGTTAAGTCGGGCACGGAGGGAAGCACTCAGCTCTTGCGTACGGTGCGCGAGGCTTCCGATTACCTGCTCAACAGCTGGCCCGGCAAGCGCAGCCCCAAGCACCGCGAAGCGCTGCAGGCCTGCCATGACGCGCTGGCCGGCGACAAGCCGGCGATGATTGCAAGACGCGCCTTCATCGCCGCCGCGCGCGAGGTCAACGTCTTCGTCAGCGACAAGGCCCCGGCCTGATCACATCGGCCTGATCACACCGGCATTTTGCCAGGATCCGGCCCGTTTCGCGGGCCGGTGATCCTGTCTTGCCTATTTTTCTGTCTCGGTGTCGGTTTTGGAACTTGCCTCGTTCTCAGGCTCGGCGCGCTCCTTGGCCGCGACCTTGGCGGCGAGCTTCTCCGCCTTCTTGGCGGCCTTCTGCCGGTCGCGCTCTTTGCGTTCCTGACCGTAATTCGGTGGTCGAGCCATATCGTTTCCTTTCGCTGTGCCTGATCCTGCCTAGAAGCATTGGCCGGCAAACACAACAGCGCCGCGAGGGCAGATGCCAGCGGTTCTGGACTTGCGTGATGGCGAACACAATGGTTTAGAAAAGGCTGCGGGACAGTTGCTGGAGCCGCCGCCGACCGATTTCGAATCAAAACGACCGATGGCCACGCTTCAAAGAAACGCACAGAAGCTGATCTACTATGCGCGCAACGCCATGCGCGACATCGCGCCGCCGGTTCTTTTCCGGCGCCGGCTCGGCCGGCTGCTCGATCAGGCCAGGCTTTCCGACGCATCGGTCCGCCAGCGGCTCAATTACTACAACACGCTGCGGGAGCCTTTTAGCCCCAGCCCCGAGGCCGTGCCGGTCAGCCGGCTGCCGTCGGACCGCAGCATGTACTATTACGATCTGAAGGAGTTCACCCGTTATTTCGACCCAGATCTGCGCATCGACCTGGAATTCGGCGACGTCATCGAAGTGCCGAAGATGCCGTCGATCGTCAAGGACCGGCCGATAGCGGGCGACAACGGCAACGGCGTCCTGTTCAAGCTGAACAAGTTCCGTCATTTCTACATGCCGGCCGACGATGTCGCCTTCGCCGACAAGCATCCGCTCGTCGTTTGGCGCGGCGAACTCAACAATCCGATCCGCACCTTGTTGCTGGATGCAGCCCGCAATCTGCCGTTCTGCGATGTCGGCACGCCGAGGGCGACAGCACTTGCGGAATACCGCAAGCCCTATCTCAGCATCGATCAGCAGCGCCGCTACCGCTACATCATCTCGCTCGAAGGCAATGATGTCGCGACCAATCTGAAATGGATCATGAGCTCGAACTCGCTCTGCCTGATGCCGCCGCCGACTTACGAGACCTGGTTCGCCGAGGGGCAACTCGAGCCCGATGTCCATTATGTGCCGCTGGCGCCCGACTTCAGCGATCTGGCCGAGCGGGTGCATCATCTCGAGCAGCATCCGGCCGAGGCCCAGCGCATCGTTGCGGCGGCCAACGCCTATTGCCGCAAATTCGCCGACGAGCGGGCCGAGCAGGCGATCTGCCTGCTCGTGCTCTACAAATATTTCGTGCTCAGCGGCCAGATCGAGCCCGATCCGCAGGTCTGGCGGTTTATCGCGGGCTAGCCGCTTCCGGCGCCCTTAAGTCAGATAACGCTGCGGTCCATAACCAGATCGGCCGGGCCGAAGCGGTCCTTCGCCGTAAACTGCTGGTGCCAGTAGGGATAGAGCTCCGGCGGCCGGCTGACGGCATCGAGGCGCTGGCGTTCATCAAAGGACAGCGTCAGGCTTGCCGCGGCGAGATTGTCTTTCAACTGGGCCTCGTTGCGTGCGCCAATCACCAGCGAACTGACGGCCGGCCGGCCAAGCAGCCAGGCCAGCGCCACCTGGGCCGCCGAGACGCCGCGAGTGGCGCCGATGTCGACCAGCACGTCGACGATCCGCCACAGCCGGTCCTCGTCGCGGATCGGTGGTTCCGACCAGCCGCCGATCTGGCGCGCCGTCGGACTGTCGCGGCGGTATTTTCCCGACATCAGGCCGCCGGCGAGCGGGCTCCACACCAGCACGCCAAGGCCCTGGTCGACCGAGATCGGCAAGAGCTCATACTCGGCCTCGCGTGCTTCCAGCGTGTAGTGGATCTGCTGGGTGACGAAGCGCGGCTGGTGCTGGCTGTCGCTGATGCCGAGCGCCTTCATGACCTGCCAGCCGGAATAGTTGGAGCAGCCGACATAGCGGATCTTGCCCTGGGCAACCAGCGTGTCGAGCGCGGCGATGGTTTCCTCGAGCGGCGTCGCGCCATCCCATTCGTGCAGGAAATAGATGTCGATGACATCTGTCCTGAGGCGCTTCAGGCTCTTCTCGCATTCGCGGATCAGATGATGGCGCGACAGGCCCTCGTCATTGGGGCCCTTGCCGATCCGCATGCGCGCCTTGGAGGCGATCAGCACGTCGTTCTTGCGCTTGCCGCCGAGCGCCTCGCCGATGATCTCTTCCGACAATCCGTTCGAATAGACATTGGCGGTGTCGATGAGATTGATGCCGGCATCGATGCAAGTGTCGATGATGCGCGAGGCCTCCGCGAGATCGGAATTGCCGACGGCAGCGAACGGCCCGCTGCCGCCGAAGGTCATGGTTCCCAAGGTCAGCGTCGAAACTTTCAAGCCGGAACGGCCAAGCGTGCGGTATTCCATGTCGGTCCTCGCAATTTTGGTGGGTGGGGATTTACTGGAGAAGGGCGGGCAGCCCGAACGGGTCCGCCATTTGTAGGACAATTTGAGCGGCTTGTCGCCATGCCACGGCGATGGATCAGCCATGCCTCGCCGATTTGCAGCGATGATCGGCTGGCTGGCGGGTTGCAATAAAACCGTCATTGCCGGCCTATATCAAGTCGGCTCAGGGTTTCATGTCAGCCGGCAAGCGGAGCAGTGGAAATGACCGAGTTGAAGCAGAATTCTCCGGCCAGGGATTGGCTGGAAGCCGAACTCGCCGACATGCTCGACGAGGACTATGAGCTTGAAATGTCGGAGCCGGCGCTGTCGCTGGAGATCTCCAAGATCTACAAGAACGCGCATCCGCCGTCGATCGACCGCATGCAGTATTTCCGCGACCTGATCGGCTTGCAGTCGGAACTAATCAAGCTGCAGTCCTGGGTCGCCTACCACAAGAAGAAGCTGGTGGTGGTTTTCGAAGGACGCGATTCCGCCGGCAAGGGCGGCGTCATCAAGCGCATCACCCAGCGCCTCAACCCGCGCATCTGCCGCGTCGTGGCGCTGCCGGCGCCGACCGAGCGCGAAAAATCGCAGTGGTATTTCCAGCGCTACGTGCCGCATCTGCCGGCCGGCGGCGAGATCGTGCTGTTCGACCGCTCCTGGTACAACCGCTCCGGCGTCGAGCGGGTGATGGGCTTTGCCGAACCCGATCAGGTCGAAGAGTTCTTCCGCGACGTGCCGGAGTTCGAGCGCATGCTGGTCCGCTCCGGCGTCACGCTGGTCAAATACTGGTTCTCGATCACCGACGAGGAACAGCAGATGCGCTTCATGATGCGCATCCACGACCCGATGAAGCAGTGGAAGCTGTCGCCGATGGACCTGCAGTCGCGCGTGCGCTGGGAGCAGTACACCAAGGCCAAGGAAGAGACGTTTGCCCGCACCAACATCCCAGAGGCACCGTGGTACATCGTCGAAGGCAACGACAAGAAGCGGGCGCGGCTGAACTGCATCGACCATCTCCTCAAACAGCTGCCCTATGAGGACGTGCCGCACGAAGAAATCACGCTGCCCGAGCGGGTGTTCAACCCGGAGTACGAGCGCCAGGTCCTGCCGCGCGAGCTTTACGTGCCGGAGAAGTATTGAGCACTTTTCCTTCTCCCCGTTTCACGGGGAGAAGGTGCCGGAAGGGCGGATGAGGGGCAGCTCCGGCGACGAATTCACAGCCGTCGGA
The DNA here is from genome assembly GCF_040324395.1 of Mesorhizobium sp. C277A. Lineage (NCBI taxonomy): Bacteria > Pseudomonadati > Pseudomonadota > Alphaproteobacteria > Hyphomicrobiales > Phyllobacteriaceae > Mesorhizobium > Mesorhizobium sp. C277A. The sequence goes on from NZ_JAMYVW010000002.1 coordinate 1,375,012, forward strand.
CGCTGCTAACCTCCAAAGCAGCGCTGCCCCTCATTGCCTGCCGGGCATTTCTCCCCGTAGAACGGGGAGAAAGAAGCCTGCGCCTATCACTTCGCCACTACACCCGCTTGATCGTCACATGCGTGGCGAGCGCTGTCGCCACCTGCTCGGTGCACTGGTAACCCAGCTTCAGCATATCCAGCCCGGCAAACAGGCTCTCGCCCCTCCCGAGCAACACTGGCGACACGGCCAGATGCAACTCGTCGATGAGCTTCTCTTGCAGATATTGCCGGATGGTGGAAACGCCGCCGCCGACGCGGACATCCTTGCCGCCGGCCGCGGCCTTTGCTTGTTCGAGCGCGGCGTGGATGCCGCCGGTGACGAAGTGGAAAACGGTGCCGCCTTCCATCGCAATGGGGTCGCGCTTGTGATGGGTCAGCACGAAGGTCGGCACATGATAGGGCGGGTTGTCGCCCCACCAGCCTTTCCAGCTCTCGTCCGGCCATTCGCCGCGGATTGGGCCGAACATGTTGCGGCCGAGGATCCAGGCGCCGACATTGTGGAAGCTGCCGATGGTGAACCGGTCGTCCACATCGGTGGTGCCGCCATCCTTGCCGACCATCTCGTGGAAGGTGCGGGTGCCGGTCATCCATTTGTGCAGATCTTCGCCACCAACGCCGAGCGGATTTTGCAGGTCCTGGTCAGGACCGGCGCCGAAACCGTCGAGCGACAAGGTGAAGGCATTGACGCGCAGTTTGGACATGGAAGACTCCCTTTGGTGACCAGTTGCGATTTGCAATCAGTATCCAAACCGATTGCATATCGCAAGTAGTTTTTAGAGGCAAGCCGATCTGTGGAATGCGCAGGGACCTCAAGCCGCCACGCGCTTCGGCATCACCGCAAACGGGCTGAGCCCAAGCCAGATCTGCATCTTGCCGGCGACGTCGAGATCGCCGGTCAGGCTGATCTTGTCGCGTTCCTTATGAACTGTCGTCAGCCCCATCCAGATCGAGGTCATGGTGCACAGATCGGTCGAGACGTAGAGATCGACGTCGAAGCCCGGATCGTACCAGCAAAGATCGACCTCGCCCTGCTTTTCGACGATCAGCCACCACGATCGTTTTGACGCCGGCAGGTCATGGTACAGGAATTGTATCACGGTGCGCCCGTCCGGCAGCGGGCTGGGGTTCAGATTGCGCCGCATGTCCCACATCAGCAGCGACGGATCGAGGTTTTTGAGCGACAGCCTGGCCTCGACCCATTTCTGGCCCCAAAACCCCATCGCCTCGACAACCGGGCGCAAATCCCGGCCCGCCTCGGTCAGCCGGTATTCGAACACGCCCTTCTCGGTCGCGATCTCGGTCCGCTCGACGATGCCGCCGGCCTCGAGGTCCTTGAGCCGTTGCGACAGAAGGGTTGGCGACATTTTCGGCACGCCGCGGCGCAAATCGTTGAAGCGGGTCGATCCCGCCACCAGTTCGCGCAGCAGCACCATGGTCCAGCGTGTGCAGAGCAGCTCGGCGGCCATGGAGAGCGGGCAGAATTGCTTGTAACCGGCTTGTGTCATGTGGTGAGCTCCAAAAGATGTTGCCGGACCTTATTCAGAAAACCTGAGTTCAGCCAGTACAGAAGCTGTACTGGCACCCCCGGTACAGTTCTGTGACTGGAGCGGTCCGGCGCCGCCATGCGAGGCAGCGGTCACGTCACCGGGCAGTCCGGTGCCGATCGATGAGGAGTTGGACAATGACCGCTTACGTGATCGCAGACATCAAGGTGAAGGACGACAAATGGGTGCCGGCCTATGCCGCTTCGGTGCATGACCTCGTCCACAAGCATGGCGGCAAGTATCTCGCCCGCAGCGGCAATGTGAAGACGCTGGAGGGCAAGCCGCTCGACACCAGCCTGATCGCCATCATGGCGTTTCCGTCGGCAAAGGCAGCCGAAGCCTTCACCAACGATCCGCAATACGCTCCGTTTGTGGCGGAGCGCCGGAAGGGCAGCGACAGCCGCTTCCAACTGATCGACGATACCGATCTCGCTGGAACGATCCCTTATTTGCCGAAGGCGTGAGGAAAAGCCGGAACCCGGTGTATCAGGGTTCCGGCTAACCCTTCAGCATTTGCGCCACTTCGGGCGCGAAGCAGGTGGACGGGTACTCTCACGCGATTTAGTCTTGAACTCGAAAGTCGGTAAACTGAGCAGGCGCGCACGTGACCATTATTTCACTCATTGCAAAACTGTTTGCCAACCGGAACCGCCCGCAGAATAGGCCAGCTCAAGTCCCAGAGCGGGTTTTCCGCAAAGAGGCGAAATTCAAGAAACATGGAAAATTCTTCCAGATCGGACCGACATATCGCGGCGGGTCCCATTGTCTTCAGCTGGAAAACGCCCAAGCTTTGGTGCCGCCACCCCGCATACTGCTCGGGCCGACGGAGTTTGGGGGATACGGCTTTCCTGAGTACCCGGAGACGCCCAGGCTACGGCCTGAAGCGACAGCCTATTGCAGGCCACCAAAAGACTTAGAAGATTTTCATTGTTACTGGCTTGTATCCGAGCGCCTGAAGGAAGTTCTGCAGTCAGTCGACCCCGATGGGGTCGTGTTTAACGACTGCGACGTATTCTATTTGAGCGGAAAGCCGATCGAACCAAAGCACTACCTTTGCGACATCGTTCGCAAGATTGATGCCGTGGATCTCGAATCGTCGAAGTTTAGGCTTTTGATCGGCGAGAATGGAGGCGTCCACTACGACCGCGCCGGAGGCGCGTGCTTCTATTTCAAGGAGGAGATTGTTGGCGATGCGCATATCTTCAAACAGAAGAACATGGGCATCGTCATTTGCACCGCCAAATTGAGAGAAGCCTGTGTCGAAGCAGGCATCAAGAATCCCGACTTGTTCCAAGACATGTCGGTTTGCGGGCGTGGTCGGCTGGACTTCGAAACAAGAAATGTCAAAGAGAGTTATGTGCTGGAGTGAATTTATCCCTTCAGCATTTGCGCCACTTCCGGCGCGAAGTAAGTCAGGATGCCGTCGCAGCCGGCGCGCTTGAAGGCGAGCAGGCTCTCCAGCATTGCCTTTTCGCCGTCGATCCAGCCATTGGCGGCCGCCGCCTTGATCATCGAATATTCGCCTGACACCTGGTAGGCGAAGGTCGGCATCTGGAACTCGTCCTTCAGCCGGCGGATGATGTCGAGATAGGGCAGGCCGGGCTTGACCATCAGCATGTCGGCGCCCTCGGCGATATCCTGCTCGGCCTCGCGCACCGCTTCGTCGGAATTGGCGTGGTCGAGATAGTAGGTCTTCTTGTCGCCCTTGAGCAGGCCGGCGGTGCCGACCGCCTCGCGGTAGGGGCCGTAGAAGGCGGAGGCGAATTTCGTCGCATAGGACATGATCGCCACATCCGAAAAACCGTTGGCGTCGAGTGCGTCGCGGATGGCGCCGATGCGGCCGTCCATCATGTCGGACGGCGCGATGATGTCGGCGCCGGCCGCTGCCTGGATGACGGCCGCGGCGGTCACCTGTTCCACTGTCTCGTCATTGACGATGATGCCGTCGCGCAAGATGCCGTCATGGCCGTGCGAGGTGAACGGATCGAGCGCGGCATCGGTGATGATGCCGATCTCGGGCACTGCGTCCTTGATGGCGCGGGTGGCGCGGTTGATTATGTTTTCCGGGTCGAGGATGTGCGATCCCGTCTGGTCGCGCAGGCTGAGTTCAACATTGGGGAAGGTGGCGATCGCCGGAATGCCGAGCTTAGCGGCCCGCTCGGCCTCCTTGACGGCGAGGTCCAGCGACAGGCGGAAGACGCCGGGCATGGCGGCGATCGGCTCGCGCGTGTTCTTGCCGTCGATCACGAAGATCGGCCAGATCAGATCGTTCACCGTAAGCCGGTTTTCCTGCACCAGGCGGCGCGACCAGTCGGCCTTGCGCATGCGCCGCAAGCGGCGGCTGCCGGTGATCTCGTCGACGCTGCGTGCGCCGAGCTTTGCCGGCGGGAATTTGTTGCTCGTCGCGGGGGTGAATTTGTTCATCGCAAAAACTCCGGGTCGAGGCGGCTTTTACCACGAGGCCTTGCCGCTGACCAATGCGACACGATTGTGCCAGCCGATGACGCGGTGCTTACGGCTTTGGCGGCCACGCCAGTTCTGGGCCGGTTTTGAAGAACGACACATTGTTGTGAAGGTGCTCTCCGGGGCGAGCCGGATCAGGCGCCCGTCCGGATGGCCGATGTCGGCGACATTGTCGATGAACCAGCGGTTCCAGGTCGCCTCCGGGCCGAGATATTTGTGCAGCAGCCGTTTGAAGCGGTTCGGCGCCATAGCTTCTATGGTGGCGACGCCGCGCAGGCCGAGATGCAGCAGGATGCCGGCCTCATTGTCGACGATCTCCACGGCGCAGCGCGGGTCACGTTCGAGGTGTTTGACAGCACTTGCGCCGGTCGAGCCGAGCAGCCAGATCGCAGCGTCCTCCCAGATGAACCACATCGGCGCGTTGCGCGGCGCACCGTCAGCGGTCACGGTCGCCAGATTGGCCATCAGCGGGCGGCTGAGAACATCATCCGGGTCGAACTTTTTCGGCATCTCCCAGCCATGGCTCGGCGCTGCGGTTTCAAGCGTCATGCGTTTGTCCCTGCATCAGAAGAAAGGCTGTTTTGCCCGGCAATTTTGCGCGCATTTCTGTCGGGGGCAAAGCACGGTCGCGTTCCCTTGCGAAAATCCAAACCGCGCCCGCCGGTTGACGCACCCATGCGCCACCTTTAGCACTTCAGTCCCGCAGGCGCGGGGAGGGATTCTCTGACGATGGTTTTTGGCGGCGGCGACAAGATCCGCTTCGAACGGTTGGGCAAGGCAGGCGTCGTCACGCTGACGCGGCCGCAGGCGCTCAATGCGCTGACACATCGCATGATCAAGGCGCTGGACAAGGCGCTCGACGCTTTTGAGCGCGACGTCGGCATCGATGTCGTCGTCGTCAAGGCCGAGGGCAGGGCGTTTTGCGCCGGCGGCGACATCATGCACGTCTACGAGGCCCGCGCCGGGAAGCCGCCGGTCGAGTTCTTCGCCGACGAATACCGGCTCAACGCCCGCATCAACAGTTACAAAAAGCCCTATGTCGCGCTGATCGACGGGATCGTTATGGGCGGCGGCGTCGGCATCTCTTTCCACGGTTCGCAGCGTGTGCTGACCGAGAACGCCCAGTTCGCCATGCCCGAAGTCGGCATCGGTTTCTTCCCCGATGTCGGCGGCAGCCATCTTCTGCCTGACCTTGGCGGCAGCTTCGGCATGTATCTGGCGCTGACCGGCAACCGCATTCGCTATGGCGATGCGCTGTGGTCTGGCCTGGCCACCCACACCATCAAGGCCGCCGACCAGGCTGCCTTTCTCGATCGGCTCTGCGCCAATGGCGATCCGGAATCGGTGCTGCGCGGCTTTTTCGTGCCGGCCAGGCGGGAGACCGGCCAGCCGGTGCTGGAAGCCATTGCCCGGCATTTTTCCCAACCCTCGCTCGCCGAAATCCTCGAGAGCCTGGAGCGCGCGGCAGGCGCCGACGAGTTTGCCGCCAAGACGCTGGCCACCATCCGCACCCGCTCGCCGACCAGCCTCAGTGTCGCGTGGCGCCAGATCAGCGCCGGGCTGACGCTGTCGATGGAAGCCTGCATGAAGATGGAGTTCCGCATCCTCAACCGCATGCTGGCCGGGCACGACTTCTATGAAGGCATCCGCGCCGTCCTCGTCGACAAGGGTTCGACGCCGCAGTGGCGGCCGGCAAGCCTGGCCGAGGTCGACGCTGCTTCGGTGGACGCCTATTTCGCGCCGCTCGAACGGGAACTCGAACTGTGAGCGAGGTCACGTCGCGGCGCATCGTGCTGCAGCCCTCGGGTGTCGAGATCATCTTCGCCTGGTTCCAGCGCGTCATAGCGGGCTATTGCCTGCTGTTCGGCATCCTGTACTGGATCCGGCTGATCGGCTTTTATCCCGGCCCGCTGTGGCGCTTCGACCTGATGCCGGTGCACTGGCAGGTCGTGGCGGTGATGCTGGCCGTGTTCTTCCCCTTCGCCGCCGCCGGCCTCTGGATGCTGGCGTCGTGGGGCCCGGTGATCTGGTTCATCTGCGCGGTGACCGAGACCATCATGTATGCCGGCTTCCCCGATCTGTACGGCCACCGGCCGCTGATCGTCTTCTCGCATGCCGCGGTGGCGCTGCTCTACATCGCCTTCCGCGTCGTTATCTGGATGCGCAAGCGCCCCGCGCGCGCCTGAAACGCCGCCCCGCAGCCATTGGGTAAATCTTTAGGTTAATTATCCTTGCTCGGGTGACCGTTCGTTAAGCGTCTTGCGAAACCTATTACCGGTAAGCTCTTGTTAGCCCTAGCGTTTAAGTCGAATTTTATGAGTATTCGATAGTGTCGCAATCAAGGTGAAAAACAAAAAATCACCAGGGCGACAAACGAGAGGCAAAGACAATGATCAATTCGCGTCCGGCGGCGAAGACCGCCAACGTATCCGACGATCGCCGCGAGGCTATCCGTTCGCTTTACATGGAATCGCTGCAACTGGTGGAGCGTCTGCATCGCCGTCTGCTTGACGTGATCAAGGACGAGTTCGACCGCAACGGCCGTTCCGACATCAATGCCATCCAGGCGCTGCTTCTGTTCAATATCGGCAATTCCGAACTGACCGCCGGCGAGCTGCGCTCGCGTGGCTACTATCTCGGCTCGAACGTCTCCTACAATCTGAAGAAGCTGGTCGATCTCGGCTTCATCAACCACCAGCGCTCGCGCATCGACCGCCGTTCGGTCCGCGTTTCGCTGACGCCGAAGGGCAATGAAGTGGCGGAAGTCGTCGCCGGTCTCTATGAGCGCCATGTCGGCTCGATCGAACAGGTCGGCGGCATCAACAGCGAAGAGTTCAAGCAGATGAACCGCGCGCTGCAGCGCCTCGACCGCTTCTGGAACGACACGATTGCCTACAGGATGTAATCAGCGGGCCATTGAATAGCAGCTGCGCCGGAAGAAGCGCGGCCGGAGGAAAGTCTCAGCCAACAGGCCGGTGCCGAAAAGCACCGGCCTTTTCTTTTCGAGCCGCCGGCGCTTCCAAATTCGGCGCAAAGCCACGTTGCCGCCATATTCGCGGTGGAAGCGAGGGGTGTGGGTATGCGGCGGCGAAAGCTGTTCGCGCGCCTGTAACGTCGCATCGCCGTCCGCTTTTTACGGCCAGGTGACGCAGGTCATGGTTGGCTAATTCTTAACAATGCCAACTTTAAAGTGCGGGCGATATCGCCCAAAATCGAGCACGTAGCCGAACGCTGCAACAGCCAAACGCTACAAGCCAACACGACAAGAATGTCTGGAACGTCCATGAGAACCAGCCGCCGCTTTTTCCTTTCCGGAGCTTCCGCGCTCGCCGTTGCCATGGTTGCCAATGCCGCCAGCGCGCAGGATGTGATCGACGATATCCTGAAGTCTTCGAACCGTGGCAATTGGGACGACCAGTTCGACGCCCGCGCCTCCGAAGGCGGCAAGGTCGCCTCGACGCTGCCGATCTTCAGCCTACAGACGGTCGCCTTCACCGAACAGGCTGTGGCGCAGTATCAGAACATCGTCGCCCAGGGCGGCTGGGGCGAGGTGCCGGCGACAAAGAAGCTGCAGCTTGGCGTCGACGATCCGGACGTGGTGCCGCTGCGCAAGCGGCTGATGGTTTCGGGCGATCTGGCGCAGAGCGCCGGCATTTCGACGTCGTTCGATTCCTACGTCGACGCCGCGGTCAAGCGCTTCCAGGCGCGCCATGGCCTGCCGGCCGACGGTGCCATGGGCAAGTACACTTATGCGGCGATGAACGTTTCGGCGCAGATCCGCCTCGGTCAGCTGCAGACCAATCTGGAGCGCTTGCGCGAAAAGGCCGGCACGCTGGGCAGCCGTTATGTGCTGGTCGATATCCCGGCGGCACAGATCGAGGCGGTCGAGAACGATCGCGTCGTGCTGCGCCACACCGCAATCGTCGGCAAGATCGACCGCCAGACCCCGGTGGTCAATTCCAAGATCAACGAGATCATCGTCAATCCTTACTGGAACGCGCCGGTCTCGATCGTGCGCAAGGACATCATTCCGCTGATGCGGAAGAACCCCGACTATCTCAAGGACAGCCATATCCGGCTGTTTGCGCCTGATGGCAGCGAAGTCGATCCGATGACTGTCGACTGGTCGACGGATGATGCCGCGAAATACCGCTTCCGCCAGGATCCGGGTTCCGGCAACGCCATGGCCTCGGTGAAGATCAACTTCCCCAGCCCCGACGGCGTCTACATGCACGATACGCCGCAGCAAAGCCTGTTCGGCAAGATGATGCGCTTCGATTCCTCGGGCTGCGTGCGTGTCCAGAACGTGCGCGACCTCGTCACATGGATCCTGCGCGACACACCCGGCTGGGACCGCCAGCATTTCGAGGCTACCATCAAGACCGGCGAGAACACGCCGGTGCAGGTCGTCAACCCGGTTCCGGTCCACTTCCTCTATGTGTCGGCCTGGTCGACGGGTCCGGGCGTCGTGCAGTTCCGCGACGACGTCTACGCGCTCGATGGCGCCAGCGAACTGCAGATCACCTCTTCGCTCTAGGTGCCTGAATTGTTTATGAAAAGGCCGCCGTGAGGCGGCCTTTTCCGTTCGACATCCCAACAGAAGAAGACTGGTGGCCGCCAGCCATGCAGGCCATGAACACTGCCGGACGTTGCGCCGCAGGCCCATCTGGACGGACTAACGGCAATTGCGCATGGTCCTCAAAACAGCCGGAATCGCGCCATGCAGGTCGCAATCTTCATCCTCGCCGTGCTGGTCTTCGTCGCTCTTTCCGGCGCACTGGTGCGGTTGGTTCGGGTGCCGCTGCCGGTGCTGCAGATTGCCATCGGCGCCGCGCTCGCATGGCCGGTGAAAGGCATCCATGTCGAGATCGACCCCGAACTCTTCCTGCTGGTGTTCATCCCGCCGCTTTTGTTCGGCGATGCCTATGGAGCGCCCAAACGCGAGCTGATCGCGCTGCGCGGACCGATCCTCGATCTGGCCATCGGGCTGGTCTTCTTTACCATTGTCGGCTTCGGTTATGCCTTGCACTGGTTGGTGCCGAGCATCCCGCTGGTCGTCGCCTTCGCGCTCGCTGCCGTGCTGTCCCCGACCGACGCCGTGGCGGTGTCCTCGATCGTCGACAGAAGCCTGGTGCCGGCGCGGCTGATGCATATTCTGGAAGGCGAGGCGCTGCTCAACGACGCCTCGGGCCTGGTCATGTTCCGCTTCGCCGTCGCCGCCGCCGTGACCGGTAGCTTTTCCTTCGCCGATGCATCGCTGAGCTTCGTTTATGCCGTCGCCATCGGCATCCTGGCCGGCATCGCCGCGTTGTTCATCGCCGCCAGGCTCCTGCAGCTTCTGAATCGCATCGGCGGCGTTCCGGCCGAGGCGCAGGTTCTGGTCATGGTCCTGCTGCCCTTCATTGCCTATCTCGTCGCCGAACATCTGCATGCCTCAGGCATTCTGGCGGCGGTCACCGCCGGGCTTTTGACCGGCGGCTCCGGCGTCTTCCGCTTCCTCGGCGTCTCGGCGCGCATGCAGACGATCTCGCTGTGGACGACCTTGTCCTTCGTCTACAATGGCGCGCTGTTCATCGTGCTCGGCATGCAGCTTCCCGAAATCATTCGCCGCGTGCCGCCCGAACTGACTGGCCATTACCCGATCATCCAGCCGGTCGCGACGGTGATTGCGCTGACGCTGTGCCTGATCGCGCTGCGCTTCCTCTGGATCTGGGTCGGCGACATCGCGGCAGGCCTCAAGGCAAAATGGGGAAAGCGCAAGGCCGAGCCGTTCGGGATGCGTGTGCGGCTTGCCGGCTCGGTGGCGGGCGTGCGCGGCGCGATCACGCTGGCCGGCATCCTGTCGCTCCCGCTCGCCATGCCGGACGGCTCGCCTTTTCCCGCGCGCGACCTGGTGATCTTCCTCGCCGCCGGCGTCATCATCTGTTCGCTCGCCATCGCCAGCGTGGCGCTGCCGAAGATAGCGCGCGGGCTGGTCGAGCCGGGCGAGGATGGCAGCGCCATCGAGGAGCGTCTCGCCCGCATCGGCGCCGCCAAGGCGGCCATCGCCCGCGTCGAAAGCATGGCGGGCGCCAGCGACGACGACCAGGGCGAGGTGCCCGGCGCCAGGCTTGCCGCCGCCGAAAACATCGTCGCCGGCTACCGGCGCCGGATCGCCACCTCGGACGAGGCCGACGACGCCCGGGCAGAGGCCCGCGAAGCCGGGCGGCTGGAGCTCGAAATGCGGCTTGCCGGCATCGAGGCCGAGCGCATCGCCGTGCGCGACATGTTAAGCAGCGGCGCGATCAACGACCATACGGCGCGGGCGCTGTTTACCGAGATCACGCTCACCGAAGCCTTGCTGCAGGGGCGGCAGGAGCGAAAATAGCGGTACAGGGCCGCTCTGGCGCAATCCGGCCAGCAAATTTCGCGCTGCAAACGTGGCGAGGCGAAAACAACTGTGTTAATGGCGCGGCAATGCATGTCGCCCGGAACCGTGCAGCGGTTTCGGGGCAACGATATGCATAGATAAATGCCCCGAACCGAAGGATTTCAGGCCATGGCAACTGCAGCGGCAGCGTCGAACAAGTTCGAATCCTTCTTCGAAACCACGCTGGAAGATGCCGATCCGGAGATCTTCGGCTCGATCCGCAACGAGCTTGGCCGCCAGCGTCACGAGATCGAGCTGATCGCCTCGGAAAACATCGTTTCGCGCGCCGTGCTCGAGGCGCAGGGCTCGATCATGACCAACAAATACGCCGAGGGTTATCCGGGCAAGCGCTATTATGGCGGCTGCCAGTTCGTCGACGTCGCCGAGGAACTCGCTATCGAGCGCGCCAAAAAGCTGTTCGGCTGCAACTTCGCCAATGTCCAGCCGAATTCCGGCAGCCAGATGAACCAGGCGGTCTTCCTGGCGCTGCTGCAGCCGGGCGATACCTTCATGGGCCTCGACCTGAACTCCGGCGGCCACCTGACGCACGGCTCGCCCGTCAATATGAGCGGCAAATGGTTCAAGGTCGTTTCCTATGGCGTGCGCAAGGACGACCATCTGCTCGACATGGACGCGATCGAAAAGACCGCGCATGAGACCAAGCCGAAGCTGATCCTGGCCGGCGGCACCGCCTATTCGCGCATCTGGGACTGGAAGCGCTTTCGCGAGATCGCCGATGCGGTCGGCGCCTATCTGATGGTCGACATGGCCCATATCGCCGGCCTGGTTGCCGGCGGCGTGCATCCGTCACCGCTGCCGCACGCCCATGTCGTGACCACGACCACGCACAAATCGTTGCGCGGCCCGCGCGGCGGCATGATCCTGTGCAATGACGAGGACATCGCCAAGAAGATGAACTCGGCGGTTTTCCCCGGCCTGCAGGGCGGGCCGCTGATGCATGTCATCGCCGCCAAGGCGGTCGCCTTCGGTGAGGCGCTGAAGCCGAGCTTCAAACTCTATGCCGAGAGTGTCGCCGCCAACGCGAAGGCGCTGGCGTCGAGCCTCAAGGAAACCGGCCTCGACATCGTCTCCGGCGGCACAGACAACCATCTGATGCTGGTCGATCTCAGGCCCAAGAACGCCACCGGCAAGCGCGCCGAGGCAGCGCTCGGGCGCGCCAACATCACCTGCAACAAGAACGGCATCCCGTTCGATCCGGAAAAGCCTTTCGTCACCTCTGGCGTGCGTCTGGGCACGCCGGCCGGCACCACGCGCGGCTTCGGCCAGGCCGAGTTCCGCGAGATCGGCAAGCTGATCGCCGAAGTGCTGGACGGGCTGAAGGTCGCCAATTCCGACGAAGGCAATGCGGCGGTCGAGGCGGCGGTGAAGGCAAAGGTCGTGGCGCTGACCGATCGTTTCCCGCTCTATCCCTATCTCGGTTGACCACCAGCGGCGCTTCGTCTTTTATCCCGCGCTCTGCGCGTCTTGCTGTCCGGGCGGCGCGGCCTGTTGGAGATCTGACGATGCGCATATTCCGTCCTGCCGTTCTGGCCTTCATCGGCTCGCTTGCCGCTTTCACCGCGTCAGGCGCGATAGCCCAGGAGCAGACGCAGCCGGGCACGGATATCCCGGCCACCAACACCTTTGGCAGGTGGACTACCATCATCGATGAGCTCGACACCGGCCAGGATTCGCACAAGACGTGTGCGGCCTCGACAGCCTTTGTCGACGGCAACGGCAATGCCGGCACGCTGACGCTTTCGATCTCGACTGGCGACGCCCTGCCGCCCGATGCCTATCCGGCGATCATGTTCACGATCGCCAACAAGGAGCTGCCGACCGGCAAGAAGATCGCCGCGACCTTTGGCGACCCCGGCGTCAAGGTTTCCGCGACCGTCTATTCCAATGATGCCGGCCGCCCGAGCTGGACCGTCGACAACCAGGCCAAGACCAGTCTCGCTTTGTTGCGTGCCATGCGCCAGGTCATCTCGCTCGATGTGACGTTCGGCAAGCAGGCTGTCGCCAGCATCCCGATGGATGGCTTCACCAAGGCCTACCGCAACCTCGGAACGTCCTGCGGCTTCCCGACCAAGGACGTCGCCCCCTGACATATCTGGCGCGGCTGGCAATTTTCCTCCCGCCTCGCTATCTCTGAGGGCGCGAGCGGCCGTTGCCGAACCTTTGCCGTCCCGGCAAAAACCTCTAAGCCTATCGTTCCGCCAGAATCGCCAACCCGAAGGCTCTCCATGCGCTGTCCCTATTGCCAGTCCGAAGATACGCAGGTGAAGGATTCGCGCCCCGCCGAGGATGGCGCCGCGATCCGCCGGCGGCGCGTTTGCCCCGATTGCGGTGGCCGTTTCACCACCTTCGAGCGCGTCCAGTTGCGCGACCTCGTGGTGGTCAAGAAGTCCGGCAGAAAGGTGCCGTTCGACCGCGACAAGCTCTTGCGTTCGGTGGAGATCGCGGTGCGCAAGCGCAATGTCGATCCCGAGCGCATCGACCGCGCCGTCACCGGCATCGTGCGCCAGCTCGAAAGCTCCGGCGAGACTGAAATCGCCTCGGGCGAGGTCGGCCGGCTCGTCATGGAAGCGCTGAAGTCGCTCGACGACGTCGCCTATGTCCGCTTCGCCTCTGTCTATCGCAATTTCCGTGAGGCCAAGGATTTCCACGATGTGCTGGGTGAGCTCAAAGGCGACGAGTTCAAGGGCGACGAGCTGAAGAGCGAAGAGGACGCCGGCTGAGCATGGCAACCCAAACGTCAGGGAAGGCCGATCAGCAGGCTCTCGATCGCGGTTTCATGGCGGCAGCGCTGAGACTCTCGCGCCGAAATGCCGGCCGCACCTCGACCAACCCTTCGGTCGGCACCATCATCGTTCGCGACGATGGCGCCGGGCCGATGATCGTCGGCACCGGCGTCACCGCTGTTGGCGGCCGGCCGCATGCCGAGACCGAGGCGCTGGCTCAAGCCGGCGAGTTGGCCCGCGGTGCCACCGCCTATGTCACGCTGGAGCCCTGCGCCCACCATGGCCGCACCCCGCCTTGCGCCAACGCGCTGGTCAATGCCGGAGTGGCGCGGGTCGTCGGCGCCGCCAGCGATCCCGATCCGCGCGTCTCCGGCAAAGGCTATGCCATCCTGCGCGCCGCCGGCATCGAAGTGGTCGAAAAGGTGCTGGCCGAGGAAGCCGCCGAGCAGATGGCCGGCTATTTGATTCGGTCCCTGAAAAAGCGCCCGGAAGTGATTCTGAAGCTTGCGCTTTCCAGCGACGGCAAGATCGGCAGGCACGGCGCCGGCCAGGTCGCGATCACCGGCGATATCGCCCGCCGCGAAGTCTATCTGATGCGCGCCGAAGCCGATGGCATACTGGTCGGCATCGGCACGGCGCTGGAGGATGATCCGGCGCTCACCGTGCGGCTGCCGGGGCTGGAGAACCGCTCGCCGGCGCGCATCGTGCTCGACCGCCAGATCAGGCTGCCGGAAGCCTCGAAGCTGGTCTCCGGCACCGACCGAGTGCCGCTCTATGTCGCCGCGAGCCTGGGGGCCGATCCGCTACGGCGGTCGGTGCTGGAGCGTGCCGGTGTGCGCTTCATCGGCACCGAAACCCATGAAGGCGGCGTGGCCTTGCCGGAACTGCTCGAGGATCTCGGCGCGCTCGGCATGGCCAGCGTTCTGGTCGAAGGCGGCGCCAAGGTGGCCAGCGCCTTCCTCGCCGAAGGACTGATCGACCGCATCGTGCTGTTCCAGGGGCCGGAAGCGATCGGCGAGGGCGGCATTGTATCGCCCGTCGACGCCAACCATATCCCGGCAGGCTTCCGCAAATTGCGCGAGATGCGCTTCGGGGAAGATGTCTATGCGGAATGGATAAGGGACCTCTAGGGATCAGCATCGATGTTTACCGGAATTGTCACCGATATCGGCACCGTCGCGGCCGTCAAGCCGCTGAGCGAAGGTGTCGGCCTGCGCATCGACACTGCCTATGATCCCGCGACCATCGCCATTGGCGCCTCGATCTCTTGCGGCGGCGTCTGCCTGACGGTCACGGCTTTGCCCGACGATGGCTCGAACGCCCGCTGGTTCGAGGTCGAAGCCTGGGAAGAGGCACTGAGGTTGACCACGGCGTCGGGCTGGAAATCAGGCACCAGGGTCAATCTGGAGCGGGCGCTGAAGATCGGCGACGAGCTCGGCGGCCACATCGTCTCCGGCCATGTCGATGGCATGGCCGAAATCGTCGAACGCAAGGACGAGGGCGATGCGGTGCGCTTTACGCTGGAGGCGCCGCGCGAACTGGCGAGATTCATCGCGCCAAAAGGCTCGGTCGCACTTGATGGCACCTCGCTTACCGTCAACAAGGTCGAAGGCACCCGTTTCGACGTGCTTTTGATCCATCATTCGCTGACCGTGACCACTTGGGGCGAGCGCAAGGTCGGCGACAAGGTCAACCTCGAGATCGACACCATGGCCCGCTACGCCGCGCGCCTAGTCGAGGCGGCGAAAGAGGGGCTTTGATGGCCGCAAGACTCACAATCGAACAGAAAAAGCGGCTTACGCGCAAAGCAATGGCCGATGTAGACGGGGGTCGTGTAGTGGATCACGAAGCTGTTCTCGTCTGGGCTGAAAGCCTCTGCAGCGAGTGCCCGCTACCGACGCCCAGCCCAAAGACGCGCTAGGCCAGGCTTCGCCTCCAGCAATCTTCCGCTTGCGATCAAACCGGCTTCGGCCTAAGTCACCGGCTACCCCCGGAGACATTTATGGCTGGCACATCCCAACACGGCAAAGCGTTCATTCGCCCGAAGAAGAAGGCCCACCTTCTGATCATCGAGGCGCGCTTTCATGACGATCTTGCCGACGCGCTGCTCGACGGCGCGACGAGCGCGCTCGACGAAGCTAGCGCGACCTATGACGTCGTCACCGTTCCCGGTTCGCTGGAAATTCCAGCCGTGATCACTTTTGCGCTCGACGGCATGGGCGAGGGCGGCAAGGACTATGATGGTTTTGTCGCGCTCGGCACCATCATCCGCGGCGACACTTATCATTTCGACATCGTCGCCAATGAATCGAGTCGCGCGCTGATGGATCTCTCGGTCCAGGAAGCGATTGCGATCGGCAACGGCATCCTGACCACCGAGAACGACGCGCAGGCCTGGACGCGCGCCAAGCGCTCGGAGGGTGACAAGGGCGGCTTTGCCGCGCGCGCGGCGCTGACCATGATCGCGCTCAAAGAGAAGCTGGGAGCGCAATCGTGAGCGAACCCGCTTCGCCCGGCCAGCCCGCGATACGCCACGCCAACAAGCGTGGCGCCGCCCGTCTGGCCGCCGTGCAGGCGCTTTACCAGATGGACGTGGCCGGCAGCGGCGTCTTCGAGATCACCGCCGAATACGAGGCGTTCCGGCTCGGCAAGGAAGTCGACGGCGCGCTTTATCGCGAGGCCGACGCGCAGTGGTTCCGCGCCATCCTGGCCGGCGTCGTCGAGAACCAGACGACCATCGATCCGATTATACGCCAGGCGCTGACGGAAGACTGGCCGCTGTCCAGACTCGATTCGACGTTGCGCGCAATCCTGCGCGCTGGCGTCTACGAACTGATGAAGCGCGACGACGTGCCGGTGGCCGTCATCGTTTCGGAATATGTCGACATCGCCAAGGCCTTCTACGAGGAAGACGAGCCGAAGCTGACCAACGCCGTGCTCGACCGTGTGTCGCGCCGGGTGCGGGGCGAGGGGCGCGGCAAGGACGCATTGTGACCGGCACCGTCCCCGGCGCAGCAAGGGAAGCGCGCCGCACGGCGATCATCCTGGCGACGTCGCAGGCGATTATCGGTTCGGCCGCGCCGATTGCCATTTCCATGGGCGGGCTGGCCGGGCAATATCTGCTTGGCCCCGATAAGTCGCTGGCAACGGCGCCAATCACCGGCTTCAACATCGGCGTGGCGCTCGGCGCGTTGCCGGCCGCGGCCATCATCCGCTGGCTCGGCCAGCGCGGCGGCTTCATGACCGGCACCATCGTGACCGCGCTTGGCGGCGTCATCTCCACGCTGGCACTGTTCCACGCCAGCTTCTGGCTGTTCGCTTTCGCGCTGCTGGTGATCGGCGTCGGCGGCGCCTTCGTCCAGCAGTTCCGCTTCGCCGCCGCCGATAATGCTCCGCCCGAATTCAAGGCGCGCGCCATTTCCTTCGTGCTGGCCGGCGGCGTCATCACCGCGATCCTCGGGCCGCAGATCGTCATCTTCACCCGCGAATTGCTGGCGCCGGTGATGTTTGCCGGCTCGTTCGTGGCCATTCCGGTTCTGGCGGCGGCCGGCGCCATCATCCTGTCATTCCTGCGCATCCCGGCCAAGGCTCCCGGCCACGCGGAAGTCGCGTCAAGCGACGCCCGGCCGCTGTCCGATATCGTCACCCGGCCGCGTTTTGTCGCGGCGCTGTTTTGCGCCGTCGGCAGCTATGCGCTGATGAGTTTCGTCATGACCGGCGCGCCGCTGGCCATGGTCGGCTGCGGCCTGTCGACAGACGACGCCACGCTCGGCATTTCCTGGCATGTGATGGCGATGTTTGCGCCGAGCTTCTTCACCGGATCGCTGATCCATCGCTTCGGCGCCGAACGCATCGTCGCCACCGGCCTGGTCCTGCTCATCGGCTGCGCCGCGGTGGCATTGTCCGGCCTGCATTTGTGGCAGTTCTGGACGGCGCTGATCCTGCTTGGCCTCGGCTGGAATTTTGCCTTCATCGGCGCCACCTCCATGGTCGCCGACAGCTACCATCCGTCCGAAAAGAGCAAGGTGCAGGGCTTCCACGACTTCGTCCTGTTCGGCTCCGTCGCCTTCGCCTCGCTAATGTCGGGCGCCATCTATAATGCCTGGGGCTGGGAGATGCTGAACTGGCTGGTTTTCCCGGTCGTCGCCCTCTGCTTCGTCGCCCTTGGCGCGCTCAAACTGACCGGATCGCGCAAAGCCCGCGCCTGATCCGGTTCTATCTTTGGCTTGGCACGACGTGTCAGCATGGCGGCGGCCGAAATCGCGGCGACCGCACAAAATTATTGCGTCTGTACCCATTGTTATGAAACCGTGTGCCCCGACGGGGCGTTGAAGCCATGCTCATATGCGGCCACCGCATTTCGGTCCAAAGCAAGGGGTTTTCACAATGTTTTCAGTCAAGATTCTGACCGGCGCGGCGTTGGCGCTCGGCATCACGGCCGCCTCCGCCAATGCCCAGGTGGTCGTCTCCTCGAAGATCGACACCGAGGGCGGCGTGCTCGGCAACATCATCCAGCTTGTGCTCAACGCCAACAACATCAAGACCACCGACCGCATCCAGCTCGGCGGCACGCCGGTGGTACGCAAGGCGATCACTGCCGGCGAGATCGACATCTATCCCGAGTACACCGGCAATGCCGCTTTCTTCTTCGAGAAGGCCGACGATCCGGTCTGGAAGGATGCCGCCAAGGCCTATGAGACCGCCAAGAAGCTCGACTATGACGCCAACAAGATCGTCTGGCTGTCGCCGTCACCGGCCAACAACACCTGGGCGATCGCGCTGCGCAAGGAGGTTGCCGAGACCAACAAGCTGGCGACCCTGACCGACTTCGGCAAATACGTCGCCGGCGGCGGCACGGTGGTTTTGGCGGCGTCGGCTGAGTTCGTCAATTCGGCGGCAGCCCTGCCGGCGTTCCAGACCACTTACGGCTTCACGCTGAAGCCCGAGCAGTTGATCACGCTTTCGGGCGGCGACACCGCCGCGACAATAGGTGCTGCCGCCAACCAGACCAACGGCGCCAACGCCGCCATGGTCTACGGCACCGACGGCGGCATCGCGCCGTCCGGCCTGGTCGTGCTCGCCGACGACAAGGGCGTGCAGCCGGTCTACCAGCCGGCGCCGATCATCCGCGAAGCGGTGCTGAAAGAGCATCCGGAGATCGAGACGCTGTTGAAGCCGGTGTTCGCCAAGCTCGACCTCGTCACGCTGCAGGAACTCAACGGCCGCGTCCAGGTCGGCGGCGAGCCGGTCAAGGGTGTCGCCGAGGACTTTTTGAAGAAGAACGGGTTTTTGAAGTAGTCAGCGCATAGCTGATCGTGACGCTGGTGCGAGACACCCCTCTCTGGAAGCTGCTGATCTCCCCCCTTGCGGGGGAGATGTCCGGCAGGACAGAGGGGGGTGCTGTCCCGCCGACCTCACAACCGGTAGCAGGTGCGTGCCTCGACAGGGTTGCTTCTGAACAGGCCGACGCTCGAAAGCTGGCGATCCTTCACACCCCCCTCTGGCCTGCCGGCCATCTCCCCCGCAAAGGGGGAGATCGGATTTCGCGTCGGCTTTCGCCGATCACCAGCGTAGTCTGCGCAACGTGGAAAATCGCTCCTCATGAGGGGCATCCATGACCCTGCGTTTCGACAAGCTCGGCATGGTTATCGCGGCGATCGTTGCCTATGCGGCGTTTCTGGCCCCGTTCGCCACCTTCCGCGCCAATCGTATCGTCCCCGGTCAGGCGCGCTCGATGCTGGAGGCTTTGCCCGCAACGATCGGGCCGCTGCTGCTGGCAGTCGTCGTCGTGGCCGCAATTGTTGCCTTGCTGAAGACCCCGCTTGTCCTGCGCCTGGCCGCAAGCGTCGTGGCGCTCGCCGCCCTTGCCATCCTGATCGGTGTCGCCGGGACCTTCCTGATGCCGGCCGGCAACACCTTCGCCCGCATCTCGCCGGCTTCCGGGTTCTGGCTGTTGATCTTCGCCTTCACATTGTTGCTCGCCGACGTGCTGACCAGGCTCAACCTGTCGCCACCGGCCCGCGTCGGCGTGCTCGTCGTCGCGGCGCTGGCCATCGGCTTGTTGCTGATATCGGGGCAGTGGGACAGCCTGTCGATCCTCAAGGAATATGCAAACCGCGCCGATAGTTTCTGGGCGGAAGGCTCCAAGCACATCACACTGGCGCTGGGGTCGCTGGCGGCGGCGGTGATCGTCGGCCTGCCGCTCGGCATCCTGTGCCACCGCGTCGAACGGGTGCGGGCCGGCGTGCTCAATGTGCTCAACATCGTCCAGACCATACCCTCGATCGCGCTGTTCGGCCTGCTGATCGCGCCGCTCGGCTGGGTCGCCGCGCATGTTCCGGGTGCCGCAGCGCTCGGTATCAGAGGCATCGGCACCGCGCCGGCCTTCGTGGCTTTGTTCCTCTATTCGCTGCTGCCGGTGGTGGCCAACACCGTGGTCGGGCTTGCCGGCGTACCCCGCGCGGCCAATGATGCAGCGCGCGGCATGGGCATGACCGATGGCCAGCGCCTGTTCGGCGTCGAGTTTCCGTTGGCCTTTCCGGTGATCCTCGCCGGCATCCGCATCGTGCTGGTGCAGAACATCGGCCTTGCCACCATCGCAGCACTCATCGGCGGCGGCGGCTTCGGTGTGTTTGTGTTTCAGGGCGTTGGCCAGACGGCGATGGACCTGGTGCTGCTTGGCGCCGTGCCGACGGTGGCGTTGGCCTTCGCCGCGGCCATCATCCTCGACGCAGTAATCGAAATGACCGCCACCAGGCGCAGGGTTGAAACGGCATGATCGAGATCGAAGGCATTACCAAGCGCTATGACGCGACGACCGTGGTCGACGACGTGTCCATGGTCGTCGAGCCGCGCACGGTTTGCGTCATTGTCGGTACCTCCGGTTCCGGTAAGACGACGCTGCTGCGAATGATCAACCGGCTGGTCGAGCCGACCGCCGGCGTCATCAAGCTCGACGGCAACGACAACCGCTCGCTGCCCGGCTACGAGCTGCGCCGCAGCATCGGCTACGCCATCCAGGGCCACGGCCTGTTCCCGCACCGCACCGTTGCGCAGAACATCGCCACCGTGCCGGTCCTGCTCGGCTGGGACAGCGCCCGTATCAAATCCCGCGTCGCCGAGCTGATGACGCTCTACCAGCTCGACCCCGAGGCCTATGGCCCGCGCTACCCGCACGAACTGTCCGGCGGGCAACAGCAGCGTGTCGGCGTCGCCCGCGCGCTCGCCGCCGAGCCCAATGTGCTTCTGATGGACGAACCGTTCGGCGCACTCGACCCGATCATCCGCACCAAGGCGCAGGAGGACCTGCTGGCAATCCAGAAGCGCTTCGGCACCACCATCATCCTCGTTACCCACGACATGGAGGAGGCGGTCCACATGGGCGACAAGATCGCCGTCATGGATGCCGGAAAGCTGGTGCAATACGCCAAGCCGGAAGAGATCCTGGCGCGGCCGGCGAACGCCTTCGTCGAAACCCTGGTCGGCGCCAGCGAAAAGCCGTTCCGGCTCTTGTCGCTCGGCCGCGTGCGCGACGCCGTGGAAAAGGGGACTGCCGAAGGCGAGGCGATCCCAGGCGACGCCAGCCAGCGCGACGCGCTGGCCGAGCTTCTGTGGTCGGGCCGGCCGGCGCTGCCGGTCAAGGGCGAAGACGGCAAGCTGCTCGGCCGCGTCACCGTCGACGGGCTGGTGAAGCGCGCGGCGAGGCCGGCATGAAAGGGGCCGGTCTAAAAGCCTGGCTGCCTTCGCTGCTCAGGCTTGCCCTGGTGGTGCTTCTCATAGCCTTCGTCACCAATCCCGGCTGGTTCGAGCCGCTGTTGAAGCCGCTGACCGAAAACAATGCGCCGGCGATCTACAATCAGGGCAGCCTGCTGACGCTGACCCTGCTGCATCTCAGGACCGTGCTGATCGCTACCGTCGCCGCAACCATCGTTGCCGTGGCGCTTGCCATCCTGGTGACCAGGCCGGCGGGCGCCGAATTCCTGCCGCTGTCGCGCAGTCTGGTCAATATCGGCCAGACCTTTCCGCCGGTGGCGGTGCTGGCGCTGGCGGTGCCCGCCGTCGGTTTCGGCGAGAAGCCGACGCTGATTGCGCTGTTTCTCTACGGCCTGCTGCCGATCTTCGAGAACGCGCTGACCGGCCTCACAACGCTGCCGGGCAACATCATGGAGGCCGCGCGCGGCGCCGGCATGACGGGCTGGCAAAGACTGGTCAAGGTCGAATTGCCGCTGAGCGCGCCGATCATTCTGGGAGGAATAAGGCTGTCGGTGGTGATCAGCCTGGCCACGGCGACGATCGGCTCGACGGTTGCCGCCAAGACGCTGGGCGAGGTGATCATCGCCGGCCTGCTGTCCAACAATCTCGCCTTCGTCCTGCAAGGCGGCCTGATCGTCGCGGCGCTGGCGGTGCTGATCTATGACGGACTGTCCGCCATCGAGCGCTATACGGCGCGCAAGATGGGGCAGGAGACTGGCGACTGACCTTCGCTGGACTGCGGGCAAAGCATTGACTGACGCAGCGTCATTTCAACCGATCTAATAGCAAGGCATCGGCCACGGGAATGTTCTGGCCTAAACCTTTTGGCTGAAAGCGGGGCAAAAACCGAACAATATCTTGACGTTCCGAGCCCTGTTTCGCATACACCGCTGCGAAGGACGGATTCCGCCTAGGCTTATCCGCTCCCCGCACCAACGGCCCAGGGAGGGGTTCTTTTGGGCCATCAATCGAGGAAAATTCGGCAATGACCATCATTTCTGCCGTCATCGCCTGCGGCTTGCTTTCAATCCTTTACGCCATCTGGGCGACACGATCGGTTCTTGCAGCCGATCAGGGCAACGCACGCATGCAGGAAATCTCCGCCGCCATCCGCGAAGGCGCGCAAGCCTATCTGGCGCGCCAGTACACCACCATCGCCATCGTCGGCGTGGTCGTGCTTGTGCTCGCCTGGTGGCTGCTCTCGATCACCGCCGCGGTCGGCTTCCTGATCGGCGCCGTGCTCTCTGGCGCCGCCGGTTTCATCGGCATGCACGTCTCGGTGCGCGCCAATGTGCGCACCGCGCAGGCGGCGTCCAACAGCCTCGCCGCCGGTCTCGACATCGCCTTCAAGTCGGGCGCCATCACCGGTATGCTGGTGGCTGGCCTCGCGCTGCTCGGCGTGTCGATTTACTACTATATCCTGACCGGCCCGATGGGCCTGCAGCCCAATGACCGCATCGTCATCGATGCGCTGGTTTCGCTCGGCTTCGGCGCATCGCTAATCTCGATCTTCGCCCGTCTGGGCGGCGGCATCTTCACCAAGGGCGCCGACGTCGGCGGCGATCTCGTAGGCAAGGTCGAAGCCGGTATTCCCGAAGACGATCCCCGCAACCCGGCCACCATCGCCGACAATGTCGGCGACAATGTCGGTGACTGCGCCGGCATGGCCGCCGACCTCTTCGAGACCTATGCGGTGACCGTCGTTGCCACCATGGTGCTGGCTGCCATCTTCTTCGGCGGCACCGCCGCTCTGGGTGCGGCGATGCTCTATCCGCTCGCTATCTGCGGTGCCTGCATCCTGACCTCGATCGTCGGCACCTTCTTCGTCAAGCTCGGTTCCAACGGCTCGATCATGGGCGCCCTCTACAAAGGCCTGATCGTCACCGGCCTGCTGTCGGTCGTCGGTCTCGGCGTCGCTACCTCGGCAACCGTCGGCTGGGGCGAGGTCGGCACCGTCGCCGGCATGACCATCATCGGCAAGAACCTGTTCATCTGCGGCCTGATCGGTCTCGTTGTGACCGGTCTCATCGTGGTGATCACCGAATACTATACCGGCACCAACAAGCGCCCGGTGAACTCCATCGCCCAGGCCTCGGTGACCGGTCACGGCACCAACGTCATCCAGGGACTTGCGGTGTCGCTCGAATCGACCGCACTGCCGGCAATCGTCATCGTCGGCGGCATCATCTCGACCTACCAGCTCGCCGGCCTGTTCGGCACGGCGATCGCGGTCACCACCATGCTCGGCCTTGCCGGCATGATCGTCGCCCTCGACGCCTTCGGCCCGGTCACCGACAATGCCGGCGGCATTGCCGAAATGGCCGGCCTGCCCAAGGAAGTGCGCCACTCCACCGACGCGCTCGACGCGGTCGGCAACACCACCAAGGCGGTGACCAAGGGCTATGCCATCGGTTCGGCCGGCCTCGGCGCGCTGGTGCTGTTTGCGGCCTATTCGAACGATTTGAAGTTCTTTGCCGCCAATGGCGACAAATATCCGTACTTCCAGGGCATGGGCGATGTCTCCTTCGACCTCTCCAATCCCTACGTCGTCGCCGGCCTGATCTTCGGCGGTCTGATCCCGTATCTGTTCGGCGGCATCGCCATGACGGCCGTCGGCCGTGCGGCCGGCGCCATCGTCGAGGAAGTGCGCAAGCAGTTCCGCGAGGATCCGGGCATCATGGCCGGCACCTCCAAGCCAAACTATGCGCGCGCCGTCGACCTTCTGACCAAGGCGGCGATCCGGGAAATGATCATCCCCTCGCTGCTGCCGGTGCTGGCGCCGCTCGTCGTCTATTTCGGCGTGCAGCTGATCTCGGGCTCCAAGGCGTCCGCCTTTGCGGCACTCGGCGCCTCGTTGCTCGGCGTCATCGTCAACGGCCTGTTCGTCGCCATCTCGATGACTTCGGGCGGCGGCGCCTGGGACAATGCCAAGAAGTCGTTCGAGGACGGTTTTGTCGACAAGGACGGCGTCAAGCACCTCAAGGGGTCCGAAGCGCACAAGGCTTCGGTCACCGGCGACACGGTTGGCGATCCCTACAAGGACACCGCCGGCCCGGCGGTCAACCCGGCAATCAAGATCACCAACATCGTGGCGCTTCTGCTGCTGGCCGTGCTCGCGCACGGCTGAGGCAAAGCCACTGATTCAAGAAAAAACCCGCGGAGCGATCCCGCGGGTTTTTGTTTGAGATTCATGCGGGGGTCTGTTCAGACCTCACCCGGCTCGCTGCCGGCATCGCCACGCTTGCTGTAGCGATCGAGCAATTCGCTCACGCCAGGCTCGCGCTCAGGCATCGGCGCCAGGCCACGCAGGCGCCGCAGCTTGGCGACGAAAGCGCCTCGCTTGTACTTGCGGCGGAAGGCGCGGGCGCGGGGATGGATGCCAAGAGCCGCCATCAGCCTGCGCCTGAGATAACTCGATGCCGCCAGGCGAATGGGTTCGCCCGCGCAGCCAAGGATTTTCACGCGCAAGGCGTCCGGCGTCTGCATGGCGTCCAGAAGATCCTTCTGTTCCTGCGCATTGTCGCCGAGATAGGAGCCCTTGCGTATGCCGGAATGCAGCTTGATCACGGTGAGGTGCGGCATCGTCGCGATCACCGCGCCCTTTCGCCATGCCCGAAACAGCCAGTCCTGCGAGCTTTCGCAAAAGCACTGGCTGGCGGGTCGCCAAGGTCCGAGCAGGCTGAACGAAGCGCGGCGAAACATGTGTGCCGAGCCAAATCCTTCCGTCGTGACGGGGTCGTAAAAACCATCCTTGCCGATCCCGAAGATCGAATTGACAGGATTGCCGGCCGCCGACGCCGGCTGGATGACGGCACCGCGCGCCAGCACCACGTCGGCGCCCGAGGCGTCGATCCAGCCGGTCATCGCCGCCAAATGGTCGGGAAACCACAGATCGTCGTGGTTGAGCAAGGCGACGAAGCGGCCACGCGCCCTGGCAAAGCCGATATTGTTGGGACCGGACTGTTCGCCGAAATTGACAGGAAGATCGATGTAGACGATGCGGGCATCGTCAAATTCAGCGACAACGGCCGCCGTATCCGGCCTGCAACCGTCGCCAATGACCAAGGCTTCCCAGTCTTGCAACGTCTGGCGCATGACGCTGGTCAATGCCTGCCGCAGTGCTGCCGGCCGGTTGTGCGTCGCGATCACGATCGAAACCAGCGGTTCGCCGCCGGCCTGATCGCGCTGCGCCGATGCTTCCACGCTACACCAGTCTGTAGGGAATGTGGTCGGTGTCTGGCGGCAGGCGCCAATGGTCGGGCTGATCGTAGGCATAGGCCTTGTCGACGAGGTTGAGCAGCACCGCCGTCTCCGCTCCGAGCGAAACAACACCGTGCCATATTCCGGGTGGAATGATGACGACCGCCGGGCGCAACGGGCCGATAATCTTGTGCCAGACGGCGCCGAAGGTCGGCGAGGCCTTGCGTCCGTCAAACAGCGAAATGCGAACGCTGCCGACGCAGCAGAACAGCCGGTCGGTCGTCACCGCATGGGCATGCCAGCCCGTCACCGCGCCGGGATACAAGGTGCGTTGGAAGACCTGGCCGACCGGCTCCGAATCGAGCTCCCACTCCTGGCGAAAGATCTCGGTCAGATAGCCGGTGGAGGTTGCGACCGGCCTGATCTCCTTGACCCTCACGCCATCGATCGTCACCGGCTCGATGGGCATCCAGTCAGGCGTGACCACTTGGCTGTCAGCCGTTCCGGTCGCCATCCAGCCTGTCGGTTTTGTCCGGGTTTTTTCCGGCACGGATGCTCCTCCCAATTCAGCGTGATGCGCCATTGGCCAGCACGGTCTGATACGAATTTGACCGGTCGCTGGCAAGTACGCGTCAAGATTGCTGATGGGTTTCGACCTCACGGCACTTGATGTTTCCGACGCAATCGGAGGGCCGCATTGCCCAAAACATCGTTCCATCCTACCCAAGCCCGGACCGTCCGCCTGCTTTAATACCCCGGCCATTGGCCAGGACATTGCAATAGGCGCGGTGTCGGGCTCGCCTCTGCGGCGATTTTGGCCAGGGAAACGACATTCGGGCAGGGAAAAGACATGGACATTTTCTTGATGGCGGCTTCGCTTGCGCTGGCTGGAATTATTGCCGGCATCTACGTCTCGGGCGTAATCCACGATTTTCGCATCGATGATCTTACCGCCGGCCAGTACATGGCCATGCATCAGATGCGCGACCGGACGTTTACCCGGGTGATGCCGTTCGTCAGGCTGACGACGCTGGTGCTGATCGCGGCGATGGCGATGTTTGCGGTCGATGCCGGCCTGCCGCGCATCCTGACCATCGTCGCCGCGGCGCTGGTGGTGATCGACATTGGCTTCACCGTCAGCCGTCAGGTGCCGCTCAACAAACAGGTGCAGAGCTGGACGCCGGTGACCATCCCCGATGATTGGGCGCAGACGCGCGACAGCTGGGCGGCCAACCACAATTTGCGCCTAGTGCTTGGACTGGCCGAATACGCCTGCCTGTTTGCCGCGGTCATCCTGACGCTCAGCCGGTGATTCAGTTTTTACGGAACGCCGCGGCATGGGTCGGCACTTCTGCCGGCCGCCGCCGTTGAAAACAGGAGTATTGCCATGCTGCATCACGCTTCATTCAACGCCCGCGATCCGCAGGCCGTCGCCAGCGTCCTTGCCGAAATGCTTGTCGCCACCGCGGTTCGTGCGCCGTCGCCGCCATTTCCTGAGGGGGCATGGTTTGTCTGCCTCGGCGACGATTTCGGCTCGCTGATCGAAATCCTGCCGTGCGGCACGGTTCTGGACCAGCAAGCGCCGCTCGGCATCGGCTTCGACCCGAACATGCGCCTGCGCTCCGGCTCGCATGTGCTGCTCAGCACGCCCAATTCGACCGAAACCATCCAGGGCATTGCCGCCCGCATGGGCTGGCATAGCGAGCTGATCGATGCCCGCCTGTTCAAGGTGCTCAAGGTCTGGGTCGAGGACGAAACCCTGGTCGAATTCCTGACGCCCGAGATCGCACCGCTATACCGCGCGACATTCGCCTGGGGCGGCATGGCGACACTCGACGCCAAGCTGCGCGAGCTGGAGAGCCAGATGGCGGCAGCGCTTGCCGCCAAGGCGGCGAACCAGTCGGGCCGCAAGGATGAGCAACTGGCCGATACGATGAGTCCGTGAGCCCCGACGCCTTCCGATGAGAGCTCCTGGACGGCCGCCGAGGTCAACCGGCGCCGGTGTTGTCGCCGGCTTCCGCCTTCAGCCAGTTGATGAACGATCTGGCAGGCTCCCAGGCGGAGATGGACGGGTGGACGACGACGTAGTGGTTCCAGTTCGTCGGTATGTCCGTCGTCAGGAGGCGGACGAGCCTGCCGGTCCGCAAATCGCTCTCGACCAGCGACTTCCTCGCGATAGCGACGCCCAGACCGCTCGCCGCCGCTTCGACCGCCAACAAGGTGCCATTCAGATTCATGCCGTCGCCAACCGTATCCAGCGGCAGATTGTTTCTCTCGAACCAGTGGCGCCAATTGGCGCCGCTCTCGTCATTTTCGGCCGTCGTGTCGAGGATGCGGAACAGTCGCAGCACATCGTGCTGGTCTCTGACCGGGCCGTTGGCGGCGAGATAGTCGGGACTGACGACAGGAAAGATCGCATCTGCCATCAGCCATTCGGTCTCGACGGCCGGATAGTGTCCGCCGCCGAAACGCAATGCGATGTCGACTGTTCGCTGCGAAAGGTCGACGACTGCAAGATCCGCATTGATGTCGATCTCTGTTTCGGGATGCTTTTTGCGAAACCTGTGCAGACGCGGGGCCAGCCAGCGCACGGCATGCGAAGGAATGGCGGTGACCCTCAGCCTCGTGCGCTCGTTGCGCGCGACACTCGCGATCGTGCTCTGGATTTCCAGCAGTGCGCGTCGCACGCCCGCGGACAATCTTTCGCCTTCAAGCGTTAGTTCGACGCGGCGGACATGGCGGGTGAACAGAAGCACGCCGAGATCGGCTTCGAGATCGGCGATGCGGTGGCTGAGCGCGCTTGGGGTAACATTCAGCTCATCGCCGGCGCGCTTGAAGCTGCCCAGCCGGGCAATGACCTCGAAAGCACGAATGGATTCCAGTTGTGGAAGCCGTCTTGTCATTTGCCGTTACCCGATCCCGCCCATGGGTTCCTTAGCATGAATGAACAAAGCTCATCCATAGCTTCGTAAATAGTCTTTTGTCCAAGTGCGCAAATCATTGTAGCCATCCACTGCCCCCCGATTGCCGCCGTCGGATGAGAGGCCGTTCATGGAACGAGCCTCGACTTACGAACGACAGTGAAATGAAGACAATCGCTTGGGAGTACCCCATGACTATTCGACCCCCCGAGTTTGCGCATGCGCGCTTTTCGACCGCCATGTGGCCGCGAGCGGAATGGCGAAACGTCTATTGCGACCTGTTGCGCCGGATGGTGACCGACATGGATTTTAACGTCACGGAGGAAAAGCTCTCCGTCGACGCGACCATCCTGCGGCTGCCGGGCGTCGGCATTGCCGATTCGAGGACCACCGCCTTCCGCACCATCCGTTCCCGCGCCGTGGCCAAGGGGACCGATGATTACATTTTCTTCATGTGTCTGGAGGGCGCTGCCACCTTCTCGCATCTCGGCCGCGAGGCCAGCATCGAGGCCGGCCAGGCAATCCTTCTGTCCTCCTCTGATCCGCATGTGATCGAGCGGGCGATGTCGCATCATCTCTTCATCACCATCCCCAAGGCAGCGTTCGGGCCCATGGCTGCGAATGCGGATGCCGCCCTGATGACGCCGATGTCATGCGTGGGCGAAAAGTTCTTGCTGCTGACCAGCTATGTCCGTCTGCTGATGCAGGAGCCGAACCTGGCCGCGTCCGAATTGCGCTGGCTTGCCGCCAAGCACATACAGGACCTTGTCGCGGTCGTGGTCGGGGCAACGCAGGACGCCACCGAGATCGCCGCAGGCCGCGGCATACGCGCCGCGCGGCTGCGCGCCATCAAAGCCGATATCGAAAGCAATCTGGCTTCCGGCGATGTCGGGTCCGACGCGCTGGCCGGGCGCCACCGCGTCAGCGCGCGCTATATCAGAAAGCTGTTCGAGGGTGAGGGTACCTCGCTGTCGCAGTTCGTGCTTGGCCGGCGGCTGGCGCTGGTTTGCAGCAAGCTATCCGACCTGCGCCTGGCACACCGCACCATCGGCGCCATCGCCTTCGACGCCGGCTTCGGCGATCTCTCGACCTTCAACCACGCCTTCCGCCGGCATTTCGGCATGACGCCTTCGGAAGCGCGGCAGAGTGCGGCTGTGCACCGCGCCTCGCTGGAGCCCGGCGGCCGAACAGGCCACGCGCGGCAAAGCGCGACGGGTGTTGCGGCCGCATGACCTCAAAACAAAAGCCCGCAGGATCGCTCCCGCGGGCTTTTGGTCGCCTGAGAAGGTGTCGCTTCGGGGGAAGCAAAAATCTGAGGAAGGCGGTCGCTTCTTAGGCGCCGCCGCCAGGAATGGGGGGCGCCAGTTTGCTGGCGCCTTTGATGATCTGGCTGAGGAAGTTCTGGTCCTTGCCGCCGGTCGGCGTGGTGCGCGAGATGAAGTCGAAAATCTTGCCGTCCTTCAGACCGTAATTGGCAATCTGGGTGACGCGCCCGTCCTCGCCAAAATAGACCGCGAGCACTTTCTGGTCGACCAGGCGCGGCTTGTCGAAAGCGACATAGCGCTTGCGCGTCTGCGAAATGTAATAGAACGCCTCATTGTCGAAGGTGGCTTTCGTCGATGGCGTGCCGAGCGCCAGAAGCACCTGTTCGCGGCTGGAGCCCACCGGCACCGAATCGACCGCCTGCTGGTCGATAACATAGCCCTGCGTCAGCGTCTCGCTAGGGTTAAGGTCGCCGAACATCTTGGACGAATTGCAGCCCGACAGCGCGGAAGCCACCAGCACCAGCGAAACCGCGGCGGTGGCCCCAGGCAGAAAAGTCGACTTGAATTTCAGCGCGCGCAACAACAACTCCATTAGCTGGCCGCAACTTGCGCTGGGCGGCAAAACCGGTAAACCAGCTTGCTTGCCGATGCAACAAGGCCCATTCAAACAATCGGTCCCCAGGAGACCACCCTCAATGTTCCAGCGCCTTTTTGGCCGCGAACGCAACGCCAACCGCGCTATCACCGAGGCGCTTTACGCACAAATCGTGGCGGCGGCGCGGCAGACCGTGTTTTATTCCCACTGGAATGTGCCGGATACGCCGCTCGGCCGTTTCGAGATGCTGTCGCTGCATATGTTCCTGTTTCAGCACCGGCTCCGCGGCGAAGAGGGCGTCGCGCATGAGGTCGCGCAGGTGCTGATCGACGAGTTCTTTCTCGATGTCGAGCATTCGCTGCGGGAACTGGGCGTTGGCGATGTCGGCGTGCCCAAGCGCATGAAGAGGCTGGCCAAAATGTTCTACGGCCGTACCGCCGCCTATGACGACGCGCTGGAACGCAGCGACCGCGACGCGCTTGCTGCCGCCCTGGCGCGCAATGTCAGACCCGATGCCGGCGCCTGGCCGCAAGCCTTGCCGCTGGCGTCCTATGTAATCGATGCCGCAAGGCAGCTTGAAGCACAGCCGTCCGAATCGATCGTTTCCGGTGCCGTGGCGTTTCCCGTCGCGAAAGCGGAGTGAGGAGGGGAGACCAAGATGAAACATGTGGACACGCCTAGCCCGGTCTCATTTGCGGCCAATGTCGGCCGCCTGCCGCACAAAGGTTTGCAGGTGGTGATCGACGCCGACGCCGCGCAGCGCGCAATGCTTGCGCGCGAGCACGAGCTGCTTTCGGTCGAAAACTACCGTGCTGAGCTTTTGGTGGCGCCGTGGAAGCGCAATGGCGTCAAGGTCAGCGGCCGCGTCGAGGCTGATATCACCCAGGCCTGCATCGTCACCCTTGAGCCGGTCGCGGCCCATATCGACGAGGAGGTCGAGGCGCTGTTCTTGCCCGAACAATCCAAACTCGGACGGCAAGATTTCGAAGGCGGCGGCGAGATCCTGCTCGACGCCGACGGGCCAGACGGCCCGGAAACATTCTCCGGCGACACGATCGACGTCGGCGCGCTCGCCGAACAGTTCTTCGGGCTGGCGATCGATCCCTATCCGCGCAAGGCAGGCGCCTCTCTCGATGCCGCCGGCCCGGACGAGCCCGTCGAGAATGAATTCCAGCAAAAGCTGCGATCCTTGCTTGGAAAATCCTAAAACACGAAGAGATCGGAGAAAAGCCGGTTGTGCGGCTGCCCAAAACCGCTATTTTCGCCGAACCTTCGCGAGCCCCCGAATTTCGCGAGTTTCGTATTTCTTTCGCGGGCCATGTGCCCTGGCCCAAGCTAGTGAGATAAAGACCGCGTGATCAGGATTTCCATCGATGCCATGGGTGGCGATCACGGGCCAAACGTGGTCATCCCGGCACTCATGACGGTCGCCGTCAGGCGTCCCGACATCCGCTTCGTCATATATGGGCGCGAGGAATTGGTGCGCCCCGAACTCGCCAAATTTCCCAAACTGGCCGAGGTCAGCGAGTTCCACCATTGCGAAGTCGCGGTCAGGATGGACGACAAGCCGAGCCAGGCGCTGCGCCACGGCCGCTGGAAGTCGTCGATGTGGAAGGCTGTCGAAGCAGTCAAGAGTGGCAGCGCGCAGGCCTGCATTTCGGCCGGCAATACCGGCGCGCTGATGGCGATGTCGAAATTCTGCCTGCGCACGATGGCGACCATCGATCGTCCGGCGATCGCGGCGATCTGGCCCACGATGCGCGGCGAGAGCGTGGTGCTGGATGTCGGCGCCACCATCGGCGCCGATGCGCACCAGCTGATCGACTTTGCCATTCTCGGCACCGGCATGGCGCGCTCGGTGTTCGGCATCGACCGGCCGAAAGTCGGCCTGCTCAATGTGGGCGTCGAGGAGATCAAGGGTCAGGAAGAGGTCAAGGAAGCCGGGCGCATGCTGCGCGAGGCCAACATGGCCTCGATGAATTATCATGGCTTCGTCGAGGGTGACGACATCGGCAAGGGCACGGTCGACGTGGTCGTCACCGAAGGATTTGCCGGCAACATCGCGCTCAAGACGGCAGAAGGCACTGTGCGCCAGATCTCAGGCTATCTGCGCGCCGCGATGAACCGCACGCTGATGGCTAGGATCGGCTATGTCTTCGCCAAGGGCGCTTTTGACCGCCTGCGCGAAAAGCTCGATCCGGGCCGCTCCAATGGCGGCGTTTTCCTGGGTCTGAACGGCATCGTGGTAAAGAGCCATGGCGGCGCCGATTCGGACGGTTTCGCGGCGGCCATCGAGCTTGGCTACGACATGGTGCGCAACAATCTGATCGACCGCATCGAGGCCGATCTCGACCTGTTCCATGCGCGCAACCCGCATGCCCAGGCAAACAGGAAATCCGACGCCACCGTCGACGAAAAGGAATAGGAAAGAGCTTTGATCAGATCAGTCGTGCGCGGCACCGGTGCTGCGCTGCCCCGCCGCATCATGAAGAATGCCGATTTCGAAGG
Organism: Mesorhizobium sp. C277A; assembly: GCF_040324395.1. NCBI lineage: Bacteria > Pseudomonadati > Pseudomonadota > Alphaproteobacteria > Hyphomicrobiales > Phyllobacteriaceae > Mesorhizobium > Mesorhizobium sp. C277A. The sequence continues at coordinate 1,407,454 of NZ_JAMYVW010000002.1, forward strand.
CATGGTCGAGACCTCGGACGAGTGGATCGCCCAGCGCACCGGCATCCGCCAGCGTCATATCTCCGCTGATGACGAGACGACGGCGTCGCTGGGCGAGGCGGCGGCGCGCGCAGCGCTCGACAATGCTGGTCTTACGCCTGCCGACATCGACCTGATCGTGCTGGCGACCTCGACGCCCAACAACACCTTTCCGGCGACCGCCGTCGAGATCCAGAACCGGCTCGGCATGCATCACGGCTTTGCCTTCGACCTGCAGGCGGTGTGCTCGGGCTTCGTCTATGCGGTGACCACCGCCGACCTCTACATCAGAGGCGGCCTCGCCAAGCGCGTGCTGGTGATCGGCGCGGAGACCTTTTCCCGCATCCTCGACTGGAGCGACCGCTCGACCTGCGTCTTGTTCGGCGACGGCGCCGGCGCGCTGGTGCTGGAAGCGGATGAGGGCACCGGCGGCATTGCCGACCGTGGCGTGCTGGCGATGAGCCTGCGCTCCGACGGCGCCCACAAGGACAAGCTTTTCGTCGATGGCGGTCCCTCGACCACCGGCACGGTCGGCCATCTCAGGATGGAAGGTCGCGAAGTGTTCAAGCACGCCGTCGGCATGATCACCGACGTCATCGAGGCGACGTTTTCGCAGGCCGGCATAACCGCCGACGACCTCGACTGGTTCGTGCCGCATCAGGCCAATAAACGCATTATTGACGCTTCGGCCAAGAAGCTCGGGATTGCTGAGCAAAAGGTGGTGGTCACCGTCGATTTGCACGGTAACACCTCGGCTGCTTCCGTGCCGCTGGCGCTTTCGGTGGCCGTCGCCGACGGTCGCATCAAGAAGGGTGATCTCGTGCTCCTGGAAGCGATGGGCGGCGGCTTCACCTGGGGCGCGGTTCTCGTTCGCTGGTAAGTGCCGAACGGTCCGGTTTCGGTCCTTGACCTTGCCGGATCAATTACTTAGGCTCTGCCTTTACCTGTATCGATTTATGTTTTTTGAACTGATGGGACGGTCGCATGGGGGGAAAGACACTTACGCGCGCCGACCTTGCCGAAGCTGTTTACCGTAAGGTCGGCTTGTCACGCACTGAATCGGCAGAACTCGTCGAGGCGGTGCTGGACGAAATCTGCGAAGCCATCGTACGCGGCGAGACGGTGAAGCTGTCGTCCTTCGCCACCTTCCACGTCCGTTCCAAGAACGAACGCATCGGCCGCAATCCCAAGACCGGCGAGGAAGTGCCGATCCTGCCGCGCCGGGTGATGACCTTCAAGTCGTCGAACGTGCTGAAAAGCCGTATCCTGCGCTCGCACCAGAACAGCAAGGCCAAGGGCGGCAAATAGGTTCTGCCGCAGGCTTCGGTTGAAAACGCCAGGCCGTTTTGACGCCGGGCTTGAATATTGTTTCATAAACCGCTGAAATGATACCCGATTCGGCAGACTGGGCCGGATCGCCGTCCAGCGTGAGGATTTCGCCCATGGACAAGAGCCCCGACGCTTTCCGCACCATCAGCGAGGTCGCGGAGGATCTCGATCTGCCGCAGCACGTGCTGCGCTTCTGGGAAACCCGTTTCAACCAGATCAAGCCGATGAAGCGCGGCGGCGGCCGCCGCTACTACCGGCCGCAGGATGTCGAACTGATCAAGGGCATCCGCCACATGCTCTACGACCAGGGTTACACGATCAAGGGCGTGCAGAAACTGCTGCGCGAGAACGGCAACCATTTCCTGGTCGCCATCGGCAATGGCGACATGGCTGCCGTAGAAGCGATCTCGCAGCGCAGGCAGGCCGATCAGGTGCCGCTGACGCCAGCCGCCCAGCCGCGCGGCATGGATGACGAGATGCTGGTCGGCCAGCCCAAGGTAAAACCCAGCCGCCGCTTTTTCGGCCTGGGCAAGACCGAGGAGGAAGGTCCGGTCCAGCCCGGCGCATCGAAACTGTCGCGCGACAACCGGGCCTTGCTGCAGGAGGCGCTGTTTGACCTCCTGGAGTGCAAGCGCCTGCTCGACCAGGTGCGCTAACCTTTCCGCTGCCCTCGGGCAAGCAGACCGGAACCGGTTCTGCGGCCATGCGTTTGGCCTTCTCTCAAAAGAAGGAAAAACAATCATGGTATCGCTTTCGACCCTCTCCGATCTCGATCTCGAAAAGCAGGTCGCGACCCTTTCCAAAGAGCTCGCCGCGTTGCGCAAAGTCGTGGCCAAACGCGGCGGTGCTTACTACGAGGACGGGCGCGATGCCGCTTCGGACTATTATGGGCAGCTTGCCGACCTTGTCAGCGATGCGCTGCCGGCGATCAGGAAGCAGGGCAGGGCGATCGAAAAGACGGCGCGCGATCGTCCGGCAACAGCCGCTGCTGTTGGGTTGGTCGTGGTCGGCCTTCTCGCCAGCCTGTTGCTCAGCCGGCGCTAAAACAATTCACGAAAACAAAAAGGAAAATGGCGGCCGTCCCGCGGACGACCGCCATTTCCCTGATCTGCGGCCGATTACTTGGCGAGCTTGATCTTGGCCTGCGGCGAAACCTGCGCGGTCTGGCTGCACTTGCCATAGACAGTGCCATTCTTGTCCGTGGCGTCGGTATAGGTGCCTTTGCACTCGATCGAGAGCACCAGGCAATGACCGGAGCCCTTGCAAACCGCGCCGCCGTCGCCCGTGGGATGCGTGCCGTTGGCGAAAGCCGAGGTCGGAACGGAAGCCGAACCGAAGGCCGAGACGATGAGGGCCGCGGCGAGCGTGATGCGCTTGAAGTTGGTCATTTGAGCATTTCCTTCTCTGGATCGAGGATCGCCACCATGGCGTCCTTCTGTGTTGGGATCGCCTTCTCGGCGTCCATGCCGGTTAGTGCGGCCTCCAAAGCAAAGGTTCATGCGTGGTTCGAATTTTCTTCGCGTTTTTTCGCGACGTCGATTTTTAGCCTTCGCCAACGGACGGCGCCTGGCGGGGCGGGCATCGATCATGCATTTCGCGTGAAGGGCGCTGACGTAGCAGCGCGGCATCCCATGCGAAGGTCACACGGTGGCGTGCCCAAATGGCCAGCCAAGACCTAGTCCGCCCCCGGCTCTTGTCAGGTGGCGGCAGCAGTCATTGCCGCCACTTGGCACCGCGCTTTCTGCCACTCCCGGCTGCGACTATAACGCCAGTCCAAAGGTACCGGCGGAGGAGACGGGCGTGGTCGCAAACTACATCGACGAGTTCATCATGTTCTGCGCTGGGCTGTGGATGACTGGCGTTGGTTTTGGGCTGCTCCAAAGTCCTTTTCAGGCCCAGCAAGGTCAGCAGCCATGGTGGCTGCAGGTCGCGAAGCATTTCAAATGGATGGTACCGCTTTTGATTTTGATCGCAATAGTGCTCGCGTTCGCGGCGCCGTCCTAGCGGGTTCCGGCAGCATTGAGAGACCCGTGGTGTCCTGCAGCTGTCAACCTGTGGTTGCTCGCATTCTGACGCATGGGGGCCATCGAATCCTGCCTTCAGCTTTTCCACGTGTCGCCTGGCAAAAACCAACGGGAAGGCGGCCCTGGCGAGGACTCCAGGGCCAGCCTTCCCGTTGGGCAAGTCGGCCGTGTCAGGCCTTCTTGGCCTCCACCTTGTTGTGGTGGTGGTGGTGGTGGTGGTGATGGTGACGGCGGTGATGCTTGTTGTGATGATGATGATGGTGATGCTTCTTGTGCAGCGATGCTGCGTCGGCGCTGCTGGCGCCGATGAGGGGCAGAGAGACAGCCAGGGCAAAAGCCAGCCCGAGAGCCGACAGGAGGGACTTCTTCATGACTTCGTTTCCTTTTCTGCGCGGGCTGAATTTGACCGTCACCGAGCAAGATCGGTCCCGGTGAACCCCGCAGTCATGACTATCGCCTCCGAACTTTTCGACAGTTTTTCCGGACTGTAGAATTTTGTTTCTGGATTGTGTCTGGCGGCTTCGTCGGCAACTTACATCGGCGGAATGACGCCGTTGGTGCCGACAACGACCCGGCCCGCGGTCAGCTTGCCGTCGCTGCCGCGCTCGGCGTTGACGAAGACCACAGCGCCAGGCTTGAGGTCGGCGGGCGTCGCCGGCGCGAAGGTCACCACCGGCGTCGTCTGCGGGATCGCGATCTGCTTTTTCTGGCCATTGTCGTAGGTCAGCGTCACCGTGCGACCTGCAATCTCGGTGACATCGACGACCGTGCCGTTGGTCATCCGGCTGTTGGGCTCGAGATCCCACGGGCGGTCGCCTTCGCCGGCGCCCTTCAGCGCGGCCGGGAAGATCACCACCTCAAGCGCGCCGCTGCCGCCATCGGCCTTCGAAACAGAGGCAATGCCGAGGAAATCGCCTTGCTTGATATCCCCGGCATCCGCCTTGGCGACGCCGGAAATCTTCCACCCTTCAGCCAGCGCGATGGCGTCGGTAGCGCCTTCGCGGGTCTTCACCGTCAGCGTCGCTCCGGCAAAGGCGGTCACCGTGCCGCGAATGCGCACGGCCTCGGCGGCTTGCGCCGCGACCATGCTCGCGCCGGCGAGGCCTGAAATCGTGGCGAGCACGATGGCTGATGTCTTGAATGTCATGGATCTGATCCTCTTGGGAAAAGCTGGCCCGATGCGGCTGCCAGCAACATCAGGCTAACGCGCGAGCGGCGCAAAACCGCTGAACACTTCGGCGTGCGGCCCTTCAAAAGAACTTGATTGGGAGATCGGGGCGGAGATCCTATATGTGCCCTGGCGCCTGCGGTTTTGACGCCGGTTCACGATGCTGTGACGGTCGGTTTGGGCCTTGGCAAATCGCCGTCAAGCGGGCATTGTCCCGGCTCTCAGGCAACACCCTATCATTTGATCCAAAACTCTTTAGCCCCATGGAGTTGCCAATGCCCCAAACTGCAAAACACGAACCCTTCTCCAGGCTGGCGGCCGATGTTGCGGCCGATGTAGCGCTTGAGCACCCCGGCCTCAAAGCCATCCGGGAGACAAAGGGATACAGTATTGAAGAGCTTTCCCTGACCTGCGGTCTGTCGACCAGCGAGATTGCCGACATAGAGAGCGGCAAGGACACCGATCCGACGAAACTTCGCCGGATCGCCGCAGCATTGCAATTGCCGGAAACGGCCCTGATCGATGCCCCGGCGCCCACGGCGCCTGTGGAAAACCGGTCCGTTTCATAAACAACGGCCAAGCGTCGTTCAACAAGCCCGCCATGGTTTGCCCTGGCGGGCTTGTTGCATTCGCCCAACGGCGAATGTCACTTCTTGCTCGGATCGTCCGCCGGGTTGACGTAGGTGATCGCGAACGGCCCCTCGCCATGAACCTGGACGATCGTAGCGCTTGTCGTCCAGGCGTAATGGTTCATTCCCTGCGGGGCTACGCCGAAGCCGCCGGCGGTCAGTTCGATGCCCTTGGTCTCGTCGAGCTTGTCGCCCAGGCCGATATGAAAATTGCCGGAAATCACCGTCACATATTCCGAGGTGGGATGGTTGTGCGCGGCAATCCTGTAGCCGGCCGGCAGCTTCAACCGCAGCACGTAGATGCCATCCTTCGAGGGGTCCCCGGCGATGACAGCCATGTCCGCGCCGGCGGGCAAGACAGCAGGAGCAGGGCCCCATTTGATGGCGTCCGCGTTATCGGCATGTCGTCGGCAAGCAGCGGCGCCGTCCCGATAAGCAGCAGCGCCAGAGCCGAGGCGAGCTTGAGCATGATGATCTCTCCGGTTGGTCGTGGGAGCACAGCATCAGCGCCGGCCCTGATCCATTGCGACCTACCAAGGCAGCAGCCCGAACACATCTCCCGCACGGGGGATGCGCCTTGCGTTGCTGACATGCGGCGCGACCCGCCTGGCCTGGTATCGCTGCAGCCGTCGACGGGCGGGGAGGTTGCCGCCGACCGAGCGGGAAGCTATCCAGTGTGAACGCTAACCGTTTTCGAATGGGACAATGCCGAGATGAGCCTTGAGACCGTGCGCGCCTTCCTGGCTGCCCATGCGCCCGATGTCGAAGTGCTCGTCACCGAAGCGAGTTCCGCGACGGTGGCGCTGGCGGCTGAGGCGCATGGCGTGGAGCCGGCGCAGATCGCCAAGACCATCTGCCTGCGCGTCGGCGGTGAGACCATGCTGATCGTGGGCGGCGGCATGTCGAGGCTCGACAACCGCAAATTCAAGGACCGTTTCGGCGGCAAGCCGCGCATGCTTGACGCCGACGAGGTTGTCGCGATTACCAGCCATCCCGTCGGCGGCGTCTGCCCATTCGGCCTGCCGGCGCCGCTGCCGGTCTATTGCGACGTCTCGCTGCGCGCCTTCGATGAAGTCGTGCCCGCGGCCGGCGCCACCAACGCCGCTGTAAGGCTCAGCCCGCAGCGCATGGCACAGATTGTCGATGCCGAATGGGTCGATGTGTGCCAGTAGTGAATCGTCGGCTGATTTCAGCAGGAGATTTCTGGGAGCAAAACGACTGCGAGCGCAGCTAGTAGAAGATTGAACGACCCTTTATACGTGGCGGAATGAACGACGTTTTTGGTTACATCGCCTATGGTGAGAACGAGCTTTACCATCGCGGCGCGCTACTCAGCGCCCTCAAGCTTTTGCACCATTGCCCGACCTCCAGAATAGTCGTCGCAACGGACAGGACTGACCTCTTTCGCGCTTATCCTGTTGAGACAATGCTCATAACGGCCGAACAGAAAGACCAGTGGTCTTTCGGCGGAAGCTACCATTTCGGTATCAAGGCCGGGGCTATGCGTGAGCTTTTGCAGCGAGCAGATCGGCTCCTTTTCATGGACACCGACATGTACCCGGTGGGTGACCCGTCGAAGGGCTTCCGCTCGATCTCTGCGACCCATTCCTCTATGCGCCTGTGCGAAGGGCCGCATCGCATCTATCAGAACGCGCTGCCGGGCAAGAACATCAGCGTCGGTGGCCAGGTCCTGACCGGCCAGGAACCGATGTGGAACAGCGGCATCGTCGGGATCCACCGGGACAACCTCACAGCCATGGTGGACGCCTTCGCCGCTATCAAGGCCGTTCATGAGGTGACCGACACTTGGGCGCCCGAGCAGTTCTGCCTCGGGGTAGCCCTTTCTCAAAACGGCCGAACCATAAGCCCTCATAGCCTGCCGATCCGACACTACAATACCCGAGGCAAAAAGCAGTTCGCTGAGCCGCGTGTTCATGCGTTCTTTAACGCGTACGGCATGGCGCCAGTCGGCCAGCAGGTTGAAAAGGCCAGTCGATATCGTCTATGGCGGACTCCCGCGGATCTCTTGCTCCAGAAGCTTAAGAGGTCACTGTGACGGGGTGGCTGCGCACGAGGAATCTGTTTCGATCCAAGCTGCCCCCAAGCGTGACCGTTGGACGTCACACCTATGGGGTGAGCCGGAAGAAGGTGCTTGGAGCGTCTGCCGCCACTCCGTTGGCCCTTGGGGCGTTCTGTTCGGTCGCCGGCAACGTGAGCTTTGAATGTTCCGGGGGAAGCCACGTGCCTTGGGCTGCAACCACTTTTCCGATCCACAGCCGCATGATGGACACGACTGATCTCAATGCGCACGGCGGCAAACCCGTCGGCATTACCATCGCCAATGATGTCTGGATCGGCCGCCAAGCGCTGATCATGCCAGGCGTCCACATCGCGGATGGCGCTATTGTTGCGGCCGGCGCCATTGTCACCAGGGATGTGCCGCCATACGCGATCGTCGGCGGGGTCCCGGCCAAGCTTATCCGGTATCGCTTTTCACAGGATGTTATTGCGAAATTGCTGGCGATCCGGTGGTGGGAATGGAGCGACGAGAAGATCAAGCAGGAGGCTGCTTTTCTCACAGGTCCCATCGAACTCTTTGTCGAGCGGCACGCCAGCATGACGGCTTAAGAATGCATCTTGTTTGCGGGAAATCGAAAAGACGGTAGCCACCTTGGGGGAAGCGGCCAACTATTTGTTTGGTCGGAGTGGCCGGATTCGAACCGACGACCCCTTGACCCCCAGAAAAAGGCCAGGGCGTAACGACGCTTAACAAGTCATAACATCCTTCGGGCCGCAAAGCCTTGCATTCCATGCGCTTGTGAGGCATTGATAGGTCCCGTTAATAACGCGGGGTAACACGGCCTAACACACCATTTCTGTTACCCCCTGTTACCCCATAGGAGCCTTTGACCAATGAGCGCTGTCACAGATCAGGGTAACGCCGGTCTCCGGAATCCATCAAAAGTGCTTACGGCAAAGACCGTCGAGGCGGCAAAGCCTGAGGCCAAGAACCGACGCGAGATTCCTGACGGAGCCCTGCCGGGTCTCTATCTGGTTGTCCAGCCTACGGGGGTGAAGTCCTGGGCGCTGCGGTACCGGTTCGACGGCAAGCCAAAGAAACTTACCATTGGCCCGGTCCTGCTCAAGAGGGAAGGGGATGAGATCGAGGGCACCTTGCCTCTTGGTCAGTCGATGACACTCCAGGAGGCGCGCCGGGCCGCCCGCGACGCGATCCAGACCCTTGGCGAAGGGCGCGATCCCGGCACAGCCAAGAAAGAGGCCAAGGCGCATCGGGCGGCCGACACCGGTGAGGACAAAGACTCAGTCGAGAAACAAGGTCAGCGATTCATTGCCCGCTACTGCAAACCCCGGAACCGATCCTGGAAAGAGGTGGAACGCCAGTTCAAAATCGAGATCAACCCGCATTGGGGCAAAAAGGGTGTTCATGACATCACCAAGCGTGATGTGCTGGATCTTCTTGACGCGGTCATCGACAGAGGGTCGCCGGTTACCGCCAACAGGATTTTTGCGACACTGCGGCGGTTCTTCGGCTGGCTGATCGAACGGGACATCTTAAAGGCTTCGCCCTGTGCCGGCATGAAGAAACCGACGCCGGAAACATCACGGGAACGAATCCTGACAAGTGATGAGATCAAGCTCTTCTGGCAGGCGACGGAAGGATTCGATCATCCCTTCGGCCCGATGTGGCGGCTGCTTTTGCTGACAGGCCAGCGGCGCAATGAAATAGCCGGCATGAAGCGGGGTGAACTCGCCCTTGATGACGACGCGCCGGCCTGGACGATTCCGGGCGCCAGGACAAAGAACGGCAATGAACATTTCGTTCCGTTGGCGCCGGGGGCGGCCACCCTGATCAAATCGCTGCCCAGGATAGGAGACAAGGGCTTTGTCTTCACCACTACTGGCGAAACTGCTGTGTCGGGTTTTAGTCGTTCCAAGGGTCGCCTGGATTTGGCGATGCTGGCCATCCTTCGCGACACGGCGGCGAAGGCCGGCGATGATCCGGCAAGGATCAGTCTCACGCCATGGACGCTTCACGATCTGCGCCGGACGATGGCATCAGGTATGGCGGCCCTCAACATCAGTCTGCCTGTGGTCGAAAAGGTTCTTAACCATAGCTCTGGCAGTTTCGCCGGCATCGTCGGGGTCTATCAGCGTTTCGATTTTGCCAAGGAGAAGCGGGCCGCCCTTTTGGCCTGGGCAGACTTCATTGATGCGTTGGTCACAGAAAGGCCGGCGGCCAATGTGGTGAAGCTGCGGGAGGTTGTAGCGTGACTCCCGCCTTGAACGAAGCTCTAGCCATGGCTGCGGAGGCATGCCGGGATTTAGTTGACGCCGACAGCGGCACAGAGCTTGCTCATGCCCTCGACACCGTCGCGGTGATGCTTGACCACCTGGGGAAGGGACGGACATCTCCCTTGTTCGAGGACTTGAAGACGCGCGTCTTTCGCAGTGGCGGCGATGGCAACAAGAAAGAACTGGATGAGATCACTGAGGCCGTAGCTGCCTACCTACTCCTTTGCGGCAACAACCAGACAACGGCCGCCAAACAGGCGTCAAGCCGATGCAAGCATTCTGCATTCTCCACGGTCAAGAAGTGGTTGAAAGGCGCGGAAGACGCGGAGACCCTGAAGTCTCTCACGCGTTGGCCAGATATCGAGCGCCGAATCGCATCGGCGGAGAGGCGGGTCACCTACATGGAATTCTTTGTTCCGGCTATCAAGGTCAGGAATTGGGATGAGCGCGTTCTTGATATGCTTGTGAGCCAAGCAAATGAGATCCGGGCCGAGACGGCCTCGGCGGATGGAATCCTATCGACGGAAAAGCGTCGCGTTGCAGTGAAAGGTCGCAGCAATGGATTGGTCTGATCTCCTGTATTTCTCGCCCGTCATCCTTGGCGGCGTCGGTATGATCCTCTCGAAGCTGCCCGATCTCCTGGACCTGATTGAAGGCACACCGGGCCAAGCCGATTTTGAGAGGTTCGTTTCGGACGCCAACCGGCGCGGCCTGGACTACAGCCAGACCATGCGCGAGCTCGATATCCGGACCATCTTGGCCCGGCTCCGGCGCGAGGCGTCCGGCGCCGTCGCCGTCGATGTTCAGAACTGGGCAATGATCCTGGATGCCGCCGTTCAGAAATGCCTCGCCGACAACCCGCAACATGATCGCGAGCTAAAGGCCATGATGCAGGGCCTATCCTACGGGCATATCTTGTACCCAGCGGAGGCCGCCATGGTCGATGATCTCTATAGCGGATTCCGGCGCCGCCGTGGCGGTTTCAGCATTGATCAGCGGGCCGGTCTACTCCTCGCGAGGTAGTACTGAACGCGTTCGCAAGCCTTAAATCTGCGTACTTCCCTTCTCCCAGCGGTCGATCATGGCCTTTGCTCGACTGAGACAAACTTGTTCGCCTTCCTCGCGTGTAGCCTGCGCAAATTGCGGTTCGCAGAACCTGCTCCCGGGCCGAGAGATGGCTGCGCTCCAATCAGAATTTCGTGTGGTCTGTATCTTCCATCCTTGATGTCTGTAAAATGCCATGGGCCGCCTCTTTAGGAAAAATCCTTAGGATCTGGTTCGTCAAACGTATTGACGCTTATGTGGACGGATAGATCGGTTCGGTTCAATCCTTCAACTTTGGCCAAAATTTCGGCCGGCGTAGAGGGGTCGAATATAATAATGAAGCTGTACGTCAGCTCATCATCGCTGGCGTTCTCCTGAATCCTCCAGATGGCTTCATCGAGCTCATCTCGTGTCAGCCCGAGTTCCGCCGCTATCAGATCATCCCGTTTTTCGTCATCGTCACCGAAATCCATAGGGCATCTCCTGATGTGAGTCCGGGCGAGCTTACTCCATATCCGGCCCATCGCCGCTTACAAAGAGAGTCTTCGGCGGTCCATAGGTCACCTAGACCCGGATCGGCGTCTCGGCCCCAGGCTAAGACGCCAGCAAGCTATGTCGGCGCCGCCTTTATCACTTGAATCGGGATATGCGGGAGCGGCTTTGGAAGCGCGTCCCGGACCATGCAGCGGCGGCACCGAAGGGCATGAAGCGGCCGGCGACCCAACTGGGTTAAGCCGGAGCTCGTTGCCACGGTGGAGCATCTGCGGTGAGGAAGACTTACGCCATGCCTCATTGCAGGATTTCAGGGGGAGTGACCCGACCTATTTGTCGCTGTGCGGTTGCGGTTCGCCAGGGACTGTGAACGGCGGTTGGGGAACATTCCAGTTCGGCTGCGATGCCGACGACTGATACTCCCAGTGACGGTCGTCGGCAGCCACGCCGCTGACATTGTTGGAGCGGTTGCTCGGTGCCGCGGCATTTATGCGAAATATGTTGCTACCATCCGATGTGTGGGTCACGGCAGTTTCCTCCATCCTTCGAACGTTTTGGTCATCACGGGCCCAGCAGGTCCGAGCGCAGGACCGACCTGACCTTCTGTCACATAACCGAAGCAGCCGGTTTCGGTGGCTTCGATGAGGCCTCTTACAAGGGTATAGGGCGCTTGGGTCGCGCCCGCCAGTAGCCCATGAGGACTAAATGGTTCAAGAGTTTTGAGCTCGGTATGATAAGATTTCGTTACATTGGACAGAATTTTGTATAACGCGTCGCTTGGCTTGTCGACCGAAAGTCCAATTTCTGCTGCCATCCTGCGGTTGATAGTATAGTCATGACTCCCGGAGTCTGAACATAGCAACTCAATTATTTCGTTCTGCTTCTTTTCGTCTTTGACCTGACCCTTGATGAGAGTTTTTGCCATAGATCGGATCTGACCACCGAGGCGAAATAGCTGGCCGAGCACTAGTGGGTGTATCTGCGTCGAAAGATGATTCCACACCGATGCGAGCGCCACGGGGTCGGTAACGTCTTTTTTTAATTCGCTCATATATCCGCGAATGGCTTCGGCGGCGACAGGGACGGCCGACCCTGCGGGCGTCATGGGATTGAGAGGATGGTTATCCAAGCTAGGGTCGATTGGGCCTAGAGCGGCCTGCTTGGTCATAACGATCTTGTCGGCTCCAAGAGCCATAAGTGTTCCGGCGCTCATGGCTTTTGCCGGCACGATGATTTCGATCTCGTCTCCGAAGGATCGGAGCAAATGTATTAGCCGCCATGCGGCGGCGGTATGGCCGCCATTGGTGTCGAGTATTAGCGACAACTTCTTGGTAGGGCCAATCGCGTCGAGCAATGTGACGAATGGCTCAATCGCATCGCCGGCAATGATGGTCTGGAGCGACAGACGTTCGCCGTTGACGAACGCTATTACTTTCGAGCCGCGCGCCTTTTCGATTTCTCGATAATAAGCTTGCCGCGCCGCATAGTTCATTATTTGCCCCTACCCCTAGGTTGGTTGCTCTCCTTGTTCGCTTAAAAAGTCAAGGCCATTTTGTGTTTTTGACGACTTCTTGCAAGGATGTTCGCAACAGGTGGGACCTTCGGCCTAGTTCTCAGGCCTTCCTGTGTGGAACCCAATCGTTGGAACCGTCAGGGATTCGTAAGGGCATGAAATACTGACATTGCGCCCGCAACGAAACACCCAAACGACGTCAGACCAAACGCCGCAGAAAGGAATAGGGTCGCGGTGACAGGATCGGTCCTCTCGTCACCTTTGGGCCAATAGTCGCTTCGGTAAAGGATGGCGGGATCACCCCATTTGAAATACTGGCGTTCTGCGAACTGAAAGTTCAGCCATGCCAAGAAGGCGGCGATGAGGATGAAACCGATCCCGAAAAGATTCCATCCTGCCCCAGCTACCAGGGCTGGCATTGCCGTGTCGGCTAACTTGCGGCTGCCGTTCCAAAGGCCGCTGATCGCATAAAGAGAGCCGCCGTGAACGGCCAATAAGCTGGCAATCAACCATCGGCCATAGTCAACGTGATTGCGCTGGCTGGCGGCGCGAAGCTCTGCCATTTGCTTGAATACTTCGCGAGCATGCTGTTCATAGCGCGCACGATCTGCTTCGGGCCAATCGCTTACAAAAGGCTTGTTTACGTCATTGCTCACGACCAATCCCCAGTCAACGATTGTGTTGCCTATGCAACCTAGGAAAGTGCTTGCCGCAGTTTCGTCCATCGGGAGTTATCTGTAAGCTCATTTTTTGGATGCGACATCAACCCCGACTTGCCCCAGTTCAAGGCTGCGGTTCTGGCTGCAGCACATTGTTCTTTTCGAGAAGATAGCCTTACGAGGTCTGGAAACTGTAGATCAGCCTCAGATCTAAAAAAATCGCCTGTCTTCGACGGATAGATCGCAGCATACCACGCAACAAAAAGACCTACGATATAAGGGCTTCGGCCGGACGCCACCATGTAGTCTATGCAGGCGACCATAAGAACGGCGTCGCACTCCTCTACGGGCAGATCTGGCGCCAAGGCGGAAGGATCTCTGTCAGCATGCTTCATGAAATTACGTGGTTCGTTGAACATGTCGCGAAAGTCTTTTGCGGCCCTCCCAAAAGCGTTGGCGAACTGATCAATCATGCGCATCTTATTTGAGACTTTGAGAAGTGCGTCCGAAACCTCCCAGGCGTTTGTTGCTAGAGTGTAGACCGCCAAAGGCTCATTGAGATACCAATGGATATGGATCGCGGCCAGCAACTGCCTGCGGGCAACATCCAGCTTCGATATAGTTGCCATTTATTTGGTGCCCCGCGGCCGCATGCCTACTCCACAATCATAGCTTCATGACGCAACCAATCCGAGTCAGACTCGGTCAAAAAAGGAGCTTTTCCGATGATATTCGCCGATATGCAGGATGCCCACGACAGAAGGATCGAAAAGATAATAGCCAAAATGGATGATCCCGGAGATCAGCACGCTACTGTTCTTGCTGATGAACTGAGGACGGTTCCGTTGGTTGCGAACTTCAATCTCGTAGGGATCAGACGGCGCTTAAACAACATCGAGGTCGGCGTCTGGGCGATTGTCGGCCTGCTAGCTCTATACACATTTCGTCACTGGTAAAGCCACAGCTCCGGATCAGCGCGGCGTCGCCGAGCCTGTCGGCGAGCCTTGCCGATGCGACCTCAATCAACAGAGATCGGGAAACCGCGCCGCGTCCTTAAGGCAAGTAGCCCTCGCAGATTGGCAGAAAGGCGCTGCCGGATCGTATCCTGAATGTTTGCAGAGTAGGATCGTCCGTTCCAGCACGATGTGATCAAACTCATCCTTTTTAGCCTGCTTTTCAGATACCGAACTACGGTAGGCACCTGAGGCCGATGTCCAGACGAACTCGCCGACGAAAATCGCAGCCGCGAGGCCAACTAATGCCAAAACGAGATTTTTCATACTACTCCCCATGACCTTGATCGGGGAGTTCAGAACATCTCACGCAGGAGATGCGCCGCAGCCTTTAGGCTTTCGCCCTGGACATGCGCCGCGGCCTCCCCGACCAGGTCGGAGAGAGCGGGTGACGGCTGCTCTTGCGCCGCTGCGTGAAGGGTTCTGACGCCCCTGAGCTATTGCTCTAGGCTGTTATAAGGATCGATGAGGCTTCTGCCAATGGGGCCGCAAACCGTTTGCGAGCGTGCGCGCCGCGATGGGTTCACAACCTTTTCGCTGCGGGCGGCGAAATCGATACGGAGCCGGGCAACCCACCGCCTAGAGCGGTGCTCAGCGCCACCAACCCCTCCGCCGCTCGTTGACATTTTGCCGGCTCGCTCCAGCTACTCCAGACCGATTTCCCGCCGGCTGCTGGCGGGCTTTTTTGCGTCAGTCGGGAACTTCCTCGCTCCGAGGCTGTTCGGTCGCACTCGTTCTGCAGCGGTCCCTGCCGGTGACCAAGATGGCCCCTCACTCATCATGGTCGGCCCGCGCTCGGAAGCAAGCGCGGGCCATCCCTGCACACAAGCCCGGGCCTCCCCCGATGTAAGTTTCATCGTTCTCTGTCATTTACCGCTTCTTTGAATGCGCGTGCTGCTGCATCGCAAGCGACACGTGAGGAGCCGTTCACGGACAAGATGATTTCGGCTGCCTTCACTGTCAAACCGTGTTTTTCGGCGAACTCTGCGGCTGTGTACGCGAGCTTTGCTTTTTCGCTACTCCGCATATCTGGCTCGATATACCGCTTCCGCCTCGTGTAAGCTTTGGCGGGTCCATTGCAGGGTGTGGTGCATGCTCGCCAAAAGGCTAATGGCGTCGGTCGTTGGACTGCCTTCGTGATTCAGCAAACCAACGAGTATATCTTGCTTGGAAACGATGCTCTGGTTGTGAGCGAGTTGGCCCATCAAATAAATGAGCCGGATCTCTGCCGGTGTCGGCATGGGCCTTCTCCCTGGTCGGGCGAAAGCCTGATGATCGCTCCCAAGCGCCTCGTGCCTGTTTGTTTTTGGTTTTTCGAGGCGACCGCAACAGTGTGCGCTCGTTAGCGGGCCATGGCAACCGGCTAGGCAATTGCAGCGTCGATGGTGGGCGCGGGCCGCCTTGACCGACTCGCGGGCCAATGCCTCCTGGTTGACGACGACGATCGGTATGAATTTCTCGAATTTTCGGTCTGGCTGGAAACCATTTCTACCCGCAAGCGTTGAATTAGCACAGCTGCATTCAAGCAGTTTGTCCTAGGAGGAATTTCGATGTATTCGAAAGTGATCATTCTCGGCGCAACATTTGCTCTTATGACGGGAACGGCCTTTGCCGGTAGCTCCACCGGCACGTCAGCCCTCGACGATCCTGCGAAAATGTCTCCTTTCTTCACCGACGCCGGCATGAAGACCATGAAGTCTGAGGCCGAAGCGAAAGCCGCCTGGTCGGCTATGTCTCAGGAGGACAAGGACGCGGTGATGAAGGACTGCGCTGACGCAGACATTGCGAAGGCCCATGAAAGTTTCTGCAAAGCTGCGATGATGATGGGAAAATAGGCCCGTGAGCTCGCTGGCTCCCCGGCCGGCGGCTTTTTTTGTGCGGCCCAGGAACATCCTCGCTCTCCGGCAATACGAGCCCGCTGGCCTTGGTCGGCGGGTTTTTTGCATCTGGCGCCGAAACTTATCTTCGTTTGCCTGTCACAAGGAGCCAAGCGGTTTCCGTGCTCGGTCTCCGCACTTCAGGGTCGCTGAACCCTGCGTCTCGCAAGGCAGCAATCACCTCATCCGGCCCGCGAGGTGTGAAAATATCGGCCGGCATGTTCATCCGGTCCATATGCGCCTTCGGGAGGAAGCCCAGCACGACGCGACCGCCTGGTTTGAGGACGCGAGCGAGCTCTGCGGATCCAGCTCTAAGGCTTTGCCAGAAGTACACTGTGTGGACGCTGAGAGCCTTGTCGAATGTGCTATCTGGCAAGGGCAAGTCCTCGACTAGCCCGACTCGGAACTCGGCTCGTCCGGCGCGCACTGCATCGGCGAACCGGCGGGAGGCAGCGTTCACGACATCCTGCGAGCGATCAACACCGCAAACGAATGCTGCCCCACGGAGAAGTTGCGGCAGTAAAACTGCGCCGCCGAAACCGACCTCCACGGCGCGATCTTCCGGGACCAGTTGCAATTCATTGAGAGCGTAGCCGTTGAGCCGGGCATTGCCCCGGTTCATGCCGGCCCGGACCAGCCAGCCGCCGATTCCGGTCGGCCAAGACAGTTGTTTAGCTATGAACCTTGGCGCCATCCGATCCAACCCTTGTTGGCATAAGGCGCTCCTCGGGTGGACAACTCGCCCGCATCGGATCAGCCGCCTCTATTGCACCTCATTATCCGATGAGAACGCTGAGATTATCAAGTCGTGCTTGGATTGGCGCCAAATTCTCCCGATGACGCCCATCGGTTCCGCCTGTCGAAGCTGAAGACAGCAACGGTCGGGCCCGTCTTCCTGGCGTGACGCGGGCCGCCGTCGCTCAGCCTTTGCGCGAGCCGGTGATGATAGACGCGAATTTGTTGCTGCTGCGGGGCAGACCTACCAGTTGGCGGAGCTCTTCGCATAGCTCTCTCGCATCTTGGCGCGAACACTCGCAGCGATAGCGCAGGATTGTAGCCTTTTCAGTCAAGTCCTGCTGAATGTCGTTCAATTCGGCCAGCTTCCGTTCGATAGAACTCATCTAGGTATCATGCGCCTAGAAGTGGCCGCGCGCAAACGCTGGTTCGATAGCGATGCCCAGTTAGGTTGTGCTGCGCTCTTAGGCGTCGAATTCCAGCGGCTGGTGCCCCGGTAGCTCCTGCCACATCACTTGGCGGAACTCGGGACGGTCTCCCTGCTGCGCGCAGTGTGGCGCGCATAGAAATGCTCTTCCCAGTCAGGTCATGTGTCTTGCCGGAATTGGGCGGTCCGAGGTCGGCCATTCTGGTCATGCCCGACCGAACCCGCCGCAGCGGCAAAAGTTTCCGGAAAGGCGTGCCTGTTGTCCGATCGCCCGCTCGCATTTTTGTACCATCTATTCCCGACTTCCATTAGCATCCTCTCATGGCAACTCTGCGGTACGGCGTAAGGCGGGAAGCGGATGGGACGTGGACGGTGTTCGACGTGTTCACCGGGCTGCCGGCTATTTTAGCGGGCCACCCATCTGTCGACCTTCCCGACATGGAGTATGCCGAAGAGCTGGCGGCCATCCTGAATGCCAACGACCTGAAGCAGAGGCTATCTCATCTGCGTACTGCCCATTCAGGATGGTTCAACCGTTTCCATCCAACAATGGCTGGCTTTTCCGCTTATCCTTTTTTCTCTCGGCGGCGCCACTGTCTATTATCGGCGGCGAGGCCGCTATCACCTTCTGAGCGGGCTAGCAGCGATGGAGTGCCTTCGACGGTGAAGACAATTCCGGCGTCTTCAAACGCTTTCCGGATGGCCGCGATGTTGTGGGGACGCGATTTGCTGAATCCGTTCTCAAGATCGCTGATGGCCATTTCGCTAAGATTGGCCTTTGCTGCAAGTCGCACACGCGACCAGTTCAGTAGGGCTCGTGCTGCTCTGGATTGATCTGCTGAGAGTACGGTTCGGCTGTTCATAGACAGTCGAACATTCAAAATCGCTAAAATGTTCCTCTTGACCTTCTGCAATTTCTAACGGCGTGAGGCCGGCTTCTCGGATAACGCGGAGGGGTTTTCTAATAACCTTACGGAACGCTGATCGTCACGCCGCAATGTCTTCTTTTTCGGCTTCGTCCGCTCAACCAGATCTGGCCTTTTCGCTATCAGGTAGTCAGCCCTGTTCGTTCGATAGTCTTCTTTGTGGATGGACATTGCTAAGATCTCCGATTGTGGAGATCAACGCGGCTGGAAGCCGACACGTTCCCAAAAATCGCTTGTTCAAGGCCGAGCCGAACGGCACGACGGATGCCAAAAAGGCGACAAGGGCGCGGTTCGTCACGCGCCCTTGACTAGGTCCAACTGTGCTAGCCTACGAGTCTTGTCGACCATACCAGTCGTCGACGTCTCGCCGCACGCGATCCTTCTCAATGCCGTAGCGTTCCTGGATCGTACCTTCGAGCTGATCGCGGTTGCCGGCTATGCGGTCTAGATCATCATCAGTGAGCTTGCCCCACTGCTCCTTGACCTTACCTTTGAATTGCTTCCAATTCCCTTCGACGCGGTTCCAGTCCATGATGGCGATCTCCTTTCGTTGTCCTTTTCGAATAACGGTCGTATGGCCGTCAGGTTCCGCTGCAGGTAAGCGCGCTTGCTCGTGATCTAGCACTGGAACCTAATGCCCATCGCCAGCTTGAGTGCGCCGGCCTTTTCAGTTTTGGAACACAGCGGGCCTTTCGCGGTTGGGTGCAATGGAGCAGCTTCGCAGCCAGATGCAGGTATTCGCCGATCCGGGCCTGTGGGTCGCCTTGGCGGCACTGCTGATCCCTTATGGGATCGGTGTCGCACTGCTTCTGCGGGTAGCCGGTTGACGGACCTGCCAGCTCTCGCGTCAAGATGAGCGGATTCCAATAGAAGGCGCGTTAACCTGGCGGCTGGGGGTCTTCGCGTTCGGCCATCTGTTCCAAGAGCTTCCGTGACGCAGCTAGGACGCGGCGTGTCTCGTCGATATGAACGTAGGTAGTTGAGTTCGCCGACCGCCCGGCGTTGGTTCCGGCGAGCGCTTCGAGGTGTGAATCGTCAGGCTTCCAACGGTCTGTCATCGGAATGTCCAGCCCGCGTCACCTCACACGTGACTTTCACCTCAAACAGCGAAATGCTGGTGCCGTCATGGACTTGGAAGGCGACTTGGCGGAATGTGCCGCCCGGCATCTGGTCTTTCACGATCTCAAACAACGCCCTTGCCGCCTCGTCTTCAGCGGCGGCCAAGTTTGCAAGCTCGGTGCCTTCGGTATCCGGGTAGGGGATTCCGTTTTCGGTTAGATGGAAGAAGAAGCGGGCCATGGAGCCCTAACAGCGAAGCTTGGAAAAAGTTTCCTCGATCCCGAATCCGGGTGACGGCCACGGCGCACGAGGGCATTATGAAGCGGCCGGCGACGCAATGGGTCAAGCCGGGGCTGATCGGCCGCGTGAAGCACCTGCGCGGCGAGGATGACCTGCGCCACGCCTCACTGCAGGACTTTCGAGAGGATGACACAAATGGCGGTGCCTAAGAACGATCAGGAGCGCGCCAACTACGCTTGGATGTACGGCGCCCAAGCGCGCAAGGATGGCAAGGAGCGTGAGGTGCCAGCTTACTGGCAGGAACATGCCGACGCGTGGCTGCAGGGCTTTGACGGTGTGGCGATGGACGGTTTTGGTAAGACCAAGACCGTCAAAGACGAGATGGAAGCCGAGGTCGACGAAGCCGCCGTCGAGCGGCCCGCCGAATAGCCATTTTTGCCGTATGCCGTATGGTCGTTTTTGATTGAAGAAAGGGCTTCGTTGGGCCTATAAAGATTGCGTTTACCATTGCCTTTTTGGGAGGATGCGATGGTTACAACGCCCATAGATATCGCTCGCGCAGCCGCTGCGACTACGACGGCCACCTTGCTGAAGTGGCAGAAGTCCATGGAGGAACGCGCCACGTTTCGCCAGAATATGGATCAATCGCGCAGGGCGATCCAAGCCTCACGCGAACTGCTGAGGCGCCTTCGTCAACGTCAGCGTGACGACAATAGCGACGCGGACGCCCTAAAGGACTAGCCGACAAGGCAGATGGTGAGACGGAGGGAACCTTGTTGCCGCACACCGGTTCTGGTTGCGGAGCAGGCTTATGGAAAAACAGCGTCAAGGAATTGAGGTGGAAGCACTCGCCGCACGATTGGCGAAAGAAACAGGTGTTTCGGTAGAGCAATCACGTCAGCTTATCGAACTGATGGGCACCGACTGGAATTCCCTACTTCGTGAGGCACGGCTTCTTAAGGACGGGCATTAGCGTTCAGCGCAACCTGCACGTCTGCAGCAGTTCCGCCTCGTCGGCAATCCCATTCTGAAAAAGGAGGATGACTCCCCAAGCCAGGGCTTCCCTTTGTTCCCTGTCATCTCGGGCGATCCCGCGCTCGCCGCACAGTTTGTCGAGCACCCTCTGGAGCAAGTCCAGATCCTCGGGTTCGAATACCCCACGGTAACGTTCCAACGGCATCGCCGGCCCCTCAACGCGGCTCAATGCCTTACCATTTCACACAAGGATTTTGATGCGAAGGCAATTCATGGTGATTGGGCCGACGTGCGGCCACTAATGTCGCGACGGCGATGGCCGATGAATGTGCTTGAACAGGAAAAGGCCGATCTCCTGCATTGCCGTCATATCCGGGTAAGCCGCCAAAACGGAGTCTTCACCACCGACGCTGCCGAGCATCGGGATCAACACGAAGCTGTCATCCCGAAACTTGCTTATGGTGGTGATCGTGAAATCGTAGTCGGGATAGGCCTCATCGCAGGGCGCTGATCTCGGCGAGGAATTCCGGCGTCTCGAAATGTGCGCCGATCGGCGGCACCACAATCATGTCTTTGCATACTTGCATGTCGCGCCCTCCCAAGCCGTCGCATCGTGAGCGCCGCGCGGCCAAGGTCAAATCACGTCTTCTCCCTGCCGATGAGCCGGCGTCAGCAAAGTTATCCACAGGTCGACAAGATCGTTCGAATTGTCGCGGTTCGGTTAAGACCTCGATCATGAGGCGTGGCGCATCGTGTTGTCGGGTCTACATTTTGCCCTCCTGACCCAACCCCATAGCTCCAGCCCGTGGCCAATTAAGGCGACGGGCTTTTTTACGTCGGCATCTGGCCCAGCTAACTAAAATTGTATGGAACCGCAACGACAACCACACATTTCTACCTCAAGCGGTCGATTCTTTGGATGTAGCCGTGACTACAAAACCCGCTGTTGCGCGCTCACGGCGGGTTTTCTTGGCGTCAGAGCTACCCAGCCCTCATCTGGCACAGAAACGGCACAGAACCTTCGAGTGTTTTCGCTCAGTTCCCGCCCTGTTACGCGAAAAAGTCGACGAGATCGGCCTTGGACGGACTGATCTCTTTCACCTCTGATCATTCCATATCCGGCACGTCACCGCTGACGAATAGCGTGGTGGGCGGCCCGTAATCACCAAGCGCCGGGTCTGCATCACGGCTCTAGGCTATGACGCCGACATGGCTGGATGATAGGCCCTTGGCAGTACAAATCGCGCGTTCTTCGCTCTGCTGATCGGTTGGACCATAGGCTGTGAACAGATCGCCCATCCTGGCCTCGATCACAGGCAACAATCACAATCAACTTCGGCCTGGCTTGGGTGGGGCAGCACGTTTTCCGACATTGAAACCTCCTAAAGATATCGCTCGCCTTCGCCGCGGTGCTCCATGCAGAACCAGTGCGACGCCAGACGCGGCTTTGCAAATTCGAACCCAGCATCCTTGCCGCAGCCGAGATGCTCGCACGCATGATTGTCGACGCGTCGCCGAATCGCGCTGGGGTGCTGTCATGCCTTCGGCAAGCCGGCCCGTTCGTCGCTCATGACGGGTTGATCGGCCCGACCAGGCCGGGATGGTTTGGGCAACTTGTTGACGGCGCTCGTGTTCACCTCACGCCCAACGCGATTGAACTGCAACTGACCGTCGATGTCGTGGCTGAGAATGTCCTTGAGGCTGTCCTTTGGTGTCTCCGGGTCCAGCCAGGCGTCATAGTATGCCTGGTCTAGAATGAGAGGCTGTCGAATCGTGCAACTGCTTCATCGGTTCTGCGGCAGGCTCTGTGATGATGGTGCAGCTGGTTATGTCAAGATTGGAATTGTAAGCCCAAAGGCCGGCGAACGAGAAAGGCGCGTGGCCTGGCTGGTATATGTGCCAAGGGTCCTTCTTGCCGTCGGCCGGCGATATCGTCCACTCGTAGAAGCCATCGGCAGGAATCAGGCAGCGCTTTGACTTGAAGGCGTCGCGGAAGGCAGGGGCCGTATCACTACCCTCTATTCTTGCATTGAACATCGCCGCCTTACAATCGAGTATCGGCTAGAAAATCGGCCGTCGCTAGTCGCACCAGCGCACTTTGCTTCCCTGAAGATGCCGAGTATCCGTTGCATATTGTAGTTGGGCCTGAGCTTTAGCTCGCCCAACTGTTGTGGACACGGCACTAATCAGCGCGTCGCAAGGAGGCATGCATTCTGATGGCTTAGCAATTGGCAGGTGATAGCCTGAAGGATATCGAAGGTCATAGTCGGAGTTGATCTCAGTCAGTTGATTTGCAAGCGGTCGAACAAGTGGGTGGGCTACGGTCAGGCCGTTCCGTTCACACTCGGAGTAGATCGATCCGATATCATGGCCCAAGGGCTTCCTGTTTAACGCCTTCTTTGGGGTTCCCACTGCTACCAGATACGATTTGAGGACAACCTCGAAGGAATGAGCGAGGAGAAAATAGGTTGGAAATCGAAGGTCGGGCTGGTCGTTCTCGGAGAGTAATTTGAAAGCTTGGTAGTAGGCCCTGCCACGCCGCAACAGTTCCCCGGCGAAGATACCAAGCGGTTCTGGCATTTCCCACAAATCTTGTGAAACTTGGACTAGCTTTGGACCACTCACGTAGCTCTATCCCGCCCGACGACCGACCGCACAAAGATACCGATTTAACACCACCGGGGAAGTGGTGGTCAGAGTTTCGTACCAATCGAATCTAGGCCGCGAAGTCTCCTAAGCAGCAGAACGACTCAGTAAACGAAGCTTTTTGCTGAGATCGGCATGAAGCCGTGTCGCGGAGTTTAACTCCCGCGAGACCCCTAGCGCGTCACCGCTCAAGATCTCGTCTGCGACGCTCATTCTTACTTGTTCGGCAAAAAGTCGCCGCAGCGATCTGATCCGACTAGCGGTAGCCACGATCATTTCCAAATCCATGGCGTCAGCGGCCGAAATTGCGCTAGACTCCGGGAAAAATGCCTGGAAAAGCTGACGAAACATGCGCTTTTCCGGCCGGCTGAGACCTGACGGGATCCCGAGGTCTCCAGGGTTTGTCTGGGTTTTTGCCATCTCAAATCCTCATTGTGAAACGCTAATCAGGAAATAAATCGCCTGGGCCAAAATCCTGTCATAGGAAAAAAATCCTGCGGCGGGCACCAATTGGGGTCGTCCAGTGTCCGCTACTGAGTACACTTTCATGCCCCCGACCCCTCCTAGAGCGGCCACCGCGCGGCGTCACGGCGCGGTGGCAAATGGCCAAAGGAAGGAGGAATAAATTCCCGCCAAGGTGTAATTAATGTACCGGGAACCTCCTTTTAGCCGCGTCAATGGATCGCTTTAGCCAACCCTCCATCTGTGCGCGATACACGCAGAGACGTTCAACCGCCTCGCTTTCACTAAGCCCCTGCTTCTTGAGGTAGTTCTCATAATCACTGAGAACGTGCGTAGCGACGTTTCGGAACGCATCTTCACAAAACCGTAGAGCTTGCGGATTGGTCATCACAACTTCACCTTGGCAGTGCGCATCTTGGCGATTGGTTTCGCGCTCTTCTGCGCGCTGGCAGCAACCTCAAGCAAAGTCACGCGGTTGGTGAGAGTTTTGGTTTCCTTTTGAACTGCCGCCTTTATGACTGCGGCGACGTCCTCAAGAAATTCACGTTCATCCGTGCGGGAGGAGCCGACATGGCTATCGGCCTTTGTCAACAACCGCGCCAGTTTCAGAAAAGCATCAAGATCGTTGCCATTGAGAAGGTCATTCAGAACATTCATTTGGGAGCCTCCGATTAGCTGAGGCTCCGACATAGCAAACCCTAAATGACTGGCTTGGAACGCGTTCCGCAATCGCCCATCTGGAGATTTGCCCGACAATCCAGATCGAAACCAAAGGCCTGGTCCGAGACTGCTTCGACCATGAGCGAACGGTAATTGATCACTGCGTTGTAGCAACCAATCGATTACGATTTTCACGATGCGCGACGCAGCCTCAGCGATTTTCGTGGGGTCCTCGCTGTCCCATTCCGGCAATACGCCCGCAGCAAGAAAAGCGTCTCGTGCCTCTGCGACCTTCAGGGTCAGGGGAAACACGGCCTCGCCTCTTTCTTGTCGCTCCTTCCATTCGTTCTTCCTCTCCTTCGCCGTCTTGGCGACCGAGATTTTGGATTTATCCAGCGCCGCCGATTTCGTATTTTTGCCAGTCTTTATCTTGCTCATTTTTCATAATCCATCCGCTCCTTTTTCTTGATTTTCTGATTTTCTGATTTTCTGATTTCTGATTTTTCGATTTTTTCTATGGTGTCGCGCCTCCCCTGCCATGATCGCGGAAGGCGATGCGCTGCATTTCAATCCTGACTGAAGACCAGAAAGCGGCCACCTCGGCGTCTATGGCCTCAGGCCTCAGGCGTGTCTTCGCCAGATGCGTTCTGAGGCCAACATCGACCTGGAGCCGGTAGGAGGCGGCATGCTTCTCTGTCGTCTTCCCTGACAGCTTGGCGGCGACGTCGCGGACCTTGCCGACACGGCGCGCTAGGGGAAAGGCAAGGATCTGGCACGGCCGGGCCGCCCATTCAAAGAGAGGAAGATCGGGCTTCATGACATTCCCCCCCGAGCTATAAGAGACAGTTCCCTATCGACTACTGGGCAGCGGTCAGGAAAGGGAACCGGCAATCCCCGTTTCGATGTAGGAAAGGGAACCGACGAGATGCGGGAAAGGGAACTGGGAAGCTGTTTTTTGATCCACATATCAGGCGGCCTTTTCGTTTGCCTTCTGCTGGCTTTTCTGGCCGTCAGATGAAGCTCGAAATTGCTTGAGAATTTTTTCGGCCCGTTCCTGTGTCACTCTCTTCCATTCGTCGGTCGGAAAAGGCTGGCCTTTGGCCGGCACGTAGGTAAGCCGGTAACGATTTGGGCCTCGGATGTCGCCCGCTGGCTCATCGTCGGGAACGCATTCGAGAAGACCAAGGGCTTGACCCAGGTCGATCGATGGTCGGATCGTTCGCTTGGAAACGCCGGCCAGGACAAACTGAGAAAAGGCAACATGAAGGTAGCCGTTGTGCTGGCCGCCGTGGCGAAGATGTTCCACCTCCAGTCGCTCCAGGATCCGCCGTAGAGGCTGCGGCGCATGTGTCCAGGCGGGGCTGATCAGCATCTCCAGGCGGTGGGGAACCCACGCCTTCAGCCAAAGCCTTTTCTTAGCGCCGGCTACGCTTGACGAGCCGCTCTTCGTACCGGTGCCCATCACCGAGCCCCCTTCACCTGTTCGGCGCGGATCTCGGCGGCGCGGCGGATGGCGGCGATTGCGTGGATGTCATCGAGGCCGAAGCGCCTGCGGATGGATGGCAGCAGCGGCCTGTCGAGATCGCGGAAATGCTTCACTACCTGGACGGCGACGATCTCGACAAGTTCATGATCGACGCGCATCAGAATGGACACGGATCATGTTCCCCGATTGGCCGGCTGCGAGGGGCAGCCGGTTCCGGCCGCAACACCTTGCTGAAGCCTTCGAGGGCGCACTGGGCTTTCAATCGTCCCAAGGTGAATTCGGTCACCTCTTGTTCAGCCTCATAAACGGCCTGAAGCCTGATGGATTCCGGAACCACGGGAAACCGGTTCGCCTCATCAAGGATGTCCTTGCCGTGCACCAAAGCGTGAACCAGATGCTGACGAAGGTGTGCAACAACACGCCCTTTGAATTCTTCGAGGCTTTCCATTTTATGCGACCTCGCGCTGGCGAGCGTCGAATTCGTCAAGCTGCTCATCGGTCCAGAACCGGCGGCGCTGGATGATCAAGGGCTTAGGAAAATCGAGCTTGGGATCGCGGAGCCAACGCCACAAGCTCATTTCGCTGGCGTCGCCGTAGCGTGCGCGAACTTCACGCGAGGTGCGGTATTGTTTTTGCATAAGGGGCCTCCGTTAATAACGAGGCCTAACGAGATATCCCGTGGGGGTCGGCTCAGTCCAAGCGAATCTTGAGCCGATTGGCGGACAGATTTTCTTTGAGCCGAATCCGCGCCCACCAGGTTTCTGATACCCCAGGAGTTACCCTGAGGCCAATACCACGACTTTGCGGGAAGGGGGACTTTGGGGGTAAGTCCTTGCTTTTATTTGGTCGGAGTGGCCGGATTCGAACCGACGACCCCTTGACCCCCAGTCAAGTGCGCTACCGGGCTGCGCTACACTCCGGACCGCGCAAAGCCATATATTTTCAAGGGGTATGGTGCAAGCGCTAAAACGGCGCGCCGGGCCTGAAAGTCGCCAGCATTCGGCCTTGTCGCCGCAACGCCAAGGCGATATGGCTCGCGCAGTATCGATACGAAGGATTGCGCGTGGCAAATTCCTGTTTTTTTCTGGCGGCCGACGCCAATTATTTTCCGTATGCATGCTTGGCGGCGCGCAGAATTCTGGATGTTTCGGGAGACGCAACGCCAGGCTTCATCCTGCATGTCGGCGCACGTGATGCCGATATGCGTGTTGCTGAACGCCTGCTGAAGAACCGTCTTCGCATAATGGACGTTTCGGGGCTGTTTGCGGAGGCTGGCCATACTTTCCGGCCAAGCAATGTCGGCACTTTTGTTCGGCTTTTCGCCGACCAACTGCCTCAGTTCGCGGACTATGACCGCATCGCCCATGTCGATTGTGATGTTCTGTTCAATCGAGATATCGCCGACCTGGTGGGCCAGACACTTCATGCTCCGTTGTTGGCCGCTCACGACGATTACATGTATTTCCGCCCGGGCTATCGGAACAAACTGTCGATGCAGCCGGGGGCGCCTTATTTCAACGCCGGCATCATCGTCTTCAACATGCCGCCGGTGCGTCAACAGGGACTTTTGCACCGCGCCAGAGATGTTGCCGTTGCCGGGCAAATGAACGATCAGAACGCGCTGAACATCGTCTTCGAGGGCAAGTGGCAGACGATGCACCCGAACTGGAATTTGATGTCCAACGATACGAAGGAGTTTCGGTTCGCCCAAGCCTATGCGCGGCATTTCGCCGGCGGCAAGCCCTGGGGAAGCCAGGTCGACGTGGAGCCCGAGGCGCTTGCCGTCTGGCGCGATCTGGCAAGGGATACGCCGTGGCTTGAGCCCTTCCGGCAGCGTATTCCCTTCGAGCGGGGCGTCATGAGGCGGTTCGCCCGAAGGTTCGACGGTATCATGGGGATGTTGCCGAACAAGGACCGGTATCGGCGGCGCGCACGGTACGACGGCAGCAAGGTGCATAAGATATATGCCGAGCATGCTGACGCCGGGGCGATGGCTGTGCAGTTTCCGGAAGTACTCGGTGGTTTCGCCTGAGACCCGCAACGGAGCTCTCGCGAATGGGTCAGGCAACAGGTTGTAGCATGCCGCAAAAATCGTGTTTCTTTTTCGCCACCGACCAGAGGTATTTCCCGTATGCCAGCCTGGCGGCGCGCCGCGTGCTGAATGTGTCGGACCACCTCGACGGCTTTATTTTGCACACCGGTGTCATCTCCAGCGAAGACCGAGCTATCGGAGAGCGTCTGCTCGGTGGGAAGATCCGCATCCTGGATGTCACGAAATTCATGGAAGCGACAAACTTCAACCGCGGAACGCACCCAACCCTTGCGACCTACATCAGGCTGTTTGCCGATCAATTGCCGGAGTTCGAACCATATGACCGCATCGCCTATTCCGACGCCGATGTGCTTTTCAACAGATCGATAGAAGACCTCTGCAACGTCCCGCTCAACGCTCCGCTGCTGGCCGCACACGATGAGCAGACCTATTTCGACGTAAAGTATCGACAGCATTTACCGATGCAGCCAGGCGCGCCGAAGTTCAATGCCGGCGTGCTGGTGTTCAACATGCCACTGATCAGGCAGGAGGGGCTTCTGGAGCGTACCCGGCAGTTGGCCTCCGAGCAGGTTTACGGGATGGATCAAGGTGCATTGAACGTGGCTTTCGAGGGCAGGTGGCAGACGATGCACCCGTTCTGGAACGTGATGACCAACTACACCAGCCAGATCCCTTTCAGCCGCTGCTACGCCCGCCACTTCGCCTGGGGCAAGCCCTGGGACCGTCCGCCGATCGGTGTCGAGGTCGGCGCCATGGCGATCTATCGTGATCTGGCGAAAGGCACGCCCTGGGCCGGCCGTTTCAACAGCAACTGGCCGATCAAGAGAGGCATATTGAAAAACCTCGGCCGCAAGTTCGACGCCATCAGCGGGATTTTGCTGAACGACGAGAAGCGCAAGCGACGGGCGCGGTTCGACGCCGAAAAGGTCAGCGCTATCTTCGCCGATCACGCCGACAAATCGATGCTGGCAGTGCAATACCCCGAGCGGGTTGCCGGCATCGCGAGATAGAGGAAATCCCGACAATCCGTCAGCAGGGCGGGGTCTTCCGAACTCGGCGGCGTTTCCGTCGGTTTAGCTTGCCGCCACCGCCCGCAACCCGCGCTGATGCCTGTATTCCAGCGCGATCGCGCCCCAGATCAGGCCGAGCAGCAGGTAGACATGGCGCCAGTGGTCGATGTCGATGAAGGTGCCGAGCCCGATATTGCCGATGAAAGCGACGTAGGCGCAGAGCAGATAGGGCTGCCATGGCCGGTCGCGCAAAAGGATGCGGAAGCCGGCCGCGATCGTCCACAGCGTCAGCGACAGGAACGAGACGAAGCCGAGCCAGCCATAATCCATCAGCGTCTTCAGCCAGATGTCGTGCGTGTCTTCGCCGAAAATGGTGCCGAACACCAGCGGGCCGATGCCGAGCGGATGTTCGAGCGCCATCTCGAAGCCGATCGTGTAGCGGGCAAAGCGGCCAAGGCGCGCCGTGTCGTAGCTCTGTTCGAGCTGGGCGCGGCTGGAAAACATCTCGCCGACGCCGGGCAGCTGCAGGATGACGATCATGGCCACCACCAGCAGGGTGACGGCGGCAATGGTCATGACGATGACGCGCAGCCGGAACTTGCCGCTGTTGCTTTGCAGGAACAGGGCGCCGGTGAGCAGGATGGCCGAGACGGCGAACATGCCCCAGGCGCCGCGCGAGAAGGAGAAGAAAATGCCGGCGGTGATGATCAGCAGCGGCACCGCCAGAAGCGGCATGCGCGCGATCGAGCCGGTCAACAGCAGATAGAGCAGATAGATGCCGGGCAGCACCAGGAACGGCCCGAACACGTTCGGATCCTGGAAGGCGCCCTGGGCGCGGTCGTATCTGGTGAAGATTTCAGCGCCCGGGAAAGCGTGGAAATAGCCGGCAATGCCGAGCAGCGAGGTCACCACCGCGGAGACGACATAGGCGATGAAGATCAGCCGGTAAAAACCGGGCTGCACCGCCGTCACCGACGAGAAGAACACCGCGGTGAACGCGAGAAACAGCGAGACGGCGAGATAGAGCGGTGTGTTGGCGAGATCGGCCATCTGCGTCATGGCAATCATGCCGCCGATGTTCATCGTGATCAGCAGCACCAGCAGCGGCACGGCCGCGCGCGATATGCGCAGGCCAAACAGCCCCCACACCCCGATCAGCCCGAGCATGAAAAGATCGTAAGGCGCCGGCTCGTCGATGACGAAGCCTGACAGGAAGACGCCGAAAAACACCGCGCCCGACGATATCAGCGCGATCAGCTTGGCATTGACCGCAGCCTCCGACAAATCATGGGAAATCGCGCTCAATAGGCGTTTTCCGTGTTGAGCAGCCGCAGCGGCGTCATGAGCAGGATGCGCAGATCGAACAGCATCGACCAGTTCTCGATGTAATAGAGGTCGTATTCCGTGCGCATGCGGATCTTCTCATTGGTGTCCATCTCGCCGCGCCAGCCATTGATCTGCGCCCAGCCGGTGACGCCGGGCTTGACCTTGTGGCGGGCGAAATAGCCGTCGACCACCTCGTTGTAGAGAAGGTTGTGCGACTGCGCGGCAATCGCATGCGGGCGCGGACCGACCAGTGACAGCGTGCCGAACAGCGAGTTGAAGAACTGCGGCAGCTCGTCGATCGAGCTCTTGCGGATGAAGCGGCCGACGCGGGTGACGCGCGGATCGTTCTTGGTCACCGTCTGCTTGGCGGTCGGGTCCGAGCGGTCGGTATACATGGAGCGGAATTTGTAGACTTCGACGATCTCGTTGTTGAAGCCGTGCCGCTTCTGCTTGAACAGCACCGGACCCTTGCTGTCGAGCTTGATGGCGATGGCCGTCGCCAGCATCACCGGTGAAAACAGGATGATGCCGATCAGCGAGAAGACGATGTCGAAGGCGCGCTTGGCGACCGAATCCCAGTCGTTGATCGGCCTGTCGAAGATATCGAGCATCGGCACCGAGCCGATGTAGGAATAGGCGCGCGGGCGAAACTGCAAAGCGTTCGAATGCGCCGAGAGCCGGATGTCGACCGGCAGCACCCAGAGCTTCTTCAGCAGCTGCAGCACGCGCGTTTCGGCAGTCAGCGGCAGCGACACGATCAGCATGTCGATGCGCGCGATGCGGGCGAATTCCATCAGCTCCGAAATGGTGCCGAGCTTGGGATAGCCGGCCACGATCGGCGGCGAGCGCTTGTCGCCGCGGTCATCGAAGATGCCGCAGATGCGGATGTCGTTGTCTGGCTGCTTCTCGACCGAGCGGATCAGCATCTCGGCCGCCTTGCCGCCGCCGACGATGACGGCGCGGCGTTCCATGCGGCCGTTGCGCGCCCAGCGCCGGATCAGCTTCGACATCACCAGCCTGAGGCCGAACAGCAGAAGCAGGCCGACGACAAACCAGGTGCCGAACAGCAGACGCGAATAATCCTCCGACATTTTCATGATGAAGGCCGTCAGCGCCATCAGCGCGAAGGTGCCGGCCCAGACCATCAGCACGCGGCCGAGATTGGAGATCGGTCGCATCAAGGCGGAGATCTGGTAGCAATCGCTGACGTCGAGCAGCACCACGGCCACGAATGACGCCGCGGCAATGGTCAGCGGATATTGCCAGGCGAGATAGTTGAAGAAGCCGACAAAGTGGAAGTAGAGCGCGAGCCCCGACAGGAACAGCAAGCCGAATTCGACGATGCGCAATACGCCGCTGACCATGACCGGCGACATCGTATCGCGCCGGTATTGCGAGGCGACCTGGCGGGCAACACTGTTCATGCCGCCGGGCGTGGGGCTCTCGGCAGGACTGTCGAATTTGCGCACCGCATCGGCCGAAAAGCGGCGCGTGGGGTCGGTCTCGTTCATCGGGTTTCCCACAAGCTTCCGCGATGACGATAGCAGAAAGAGAGCTAAAAAAACCTTGAGAACAACTTGTGGTTTTGGACGGTCGTCTATCTGTTGAGCGCGGCGAAATAGGCCTTTTCGATTTCGGCGGCCATCACATCGGCGCCGAATCGCGCCCTGAGCCTGGCGGTGTCGGGCATGACGCGCCGGTATGCGTCGAGATCGCGCAGCGCTTCACCCACCTTGTCGCCGAGTTGGCGCGGATCGGGACGGATCAGGGCAGGGGATCCCTCACCGAAGATTTCGGGAATGCCGCCGACGGCCGTGGCGATCATCGGCCTGCCTGCCGCCAGCGTCTCCAGCACGATATAGGGCATGGCTTCCGCGCGGGAGGGGACGACGACCAGATCGGCCAGCGAAAATGCCTCCCTGGCCGGCATCGGCGGCAAGAAGCGGACCTGTTTTCCGAGGCCCAGCCGTTTCACCTGCGCATGGTAGCGCGGCAGGTCGTCGCCATCGCCGACCATGACCGCGGTCAAGCGGCGCTCAAGCTGGGACCCGGCCAGCACCAGCGCGTCGATGAAAATGTCAGGCCCTTTGAGGTCGCGCATCATGCCGATGTAGAGCAGGTCGGCCGCGTCGGGCTGTGCGACCACCGGTTCGAACTCGGCGGCGCGCAGGCCGTTATAGACCAGCGAGTTCGGGATAGGCGGTTCGCCGACCTTCCTGCGATAGGTGCGCCGCTCATAGTCGGAGACGAACAGCAGGCAGTCGGTGAAGCGCGCCATGAAGCGCTCGATCGCGAAGAACAGCTTCCCGGTCGTCGTCGTTTCATCATAGTGGAGGGAGCCGCCATGCGGCGAATAGAGGCGGGCTACGCGAGACCTAGATACCCGCAACAATGAGCCGAACAGACGGGCATAGGCGCCACCTTTGGCGCCATGTCCGTGCAACACGTCCGGCTGCAATTCCTTGATGATCCTGTAAGTGCGCCAGGCCGAGGCGAAGTCGCCCGGCCCGACATGGCGCTGCATCGGCGTGCGATGGATGCCGAGCGCCAGGCTGTCCTTCATCTGGTCGAACAGGCGTTCCTCGTATTCGCCGCCGGTGGTCGAATCGCAGACGATGCCGACAACATGTCCGGCGGCGAGCTGGGCCTCCGTCAGGTCGCGCACATGCCGGAAGATCCCGCCGACGGGTGAGCGAAAGCAGTGGACGATCCTGAGCTGGTCCGCCACGTTGATGTCAGAACAGGCGTTCGCGAACGTAGACCGTGTCGCCCGGCAGCAGCGGATCGGAGGTAACCACCCGGCCTGTCATCACCTTGCCGTTGATGTCGCGGGTGATGTCGACGCTTTCCTGGTTGGCGCGCGGCGAGAAACCGCCGGCAATCGCGATGGCCTTCTGCACGGTGAGGCCCGGCACGTAGGAATACTGGCCGGCGGCGCCCACTTCGCCCATGACGAAGATCGGCCGGTAGCGATCGATCTCGACCGACACGTCGGGGTCGCGCAGATAGCCTTGGCGCAGTTTGTCGGCGAGCGCTTTTTCCAGCTGCTGGGCCGTGTGGCCACGCGCCGGCACCGCGCCGACCAGCGGGAAGGACATGTAGCCGGACTGATCGACACTGTAGGTGTTGGTCAGACCGTCCTGTTCGAACACGGTGACGCGGACACGGTCGCCGGCGCCGAGCCGATAGGGCTGGTCGAGTACCTCGTGGAAGGCCGCCGGCGTCGGCCGGTAGCTGGAGCAGCCGGCGAGGATCGACACGGCCAGCAGAGCGCGAAACAGACCAGCAGCGCTTTTCATGATCGGGCACACACCTTCGTCGCTATGGCCGCCAGGACACGGCGGCAAACCTTAAGGATCTGGGTTCGTTATCATCCTGTTAGGGTTAATGGCCGGTAAAGGGACGCGGCCGATTTGGCGGCAATCGACAAAAAGCCGTATAGTTTTGCTGGCTTTGTTTACCGGATGTCAGCAAACCCTAACAGCTGCTTACCGCGATCTTAACGGCTGAGTTACCATAGTTGTTTACGCTACCATCTAGCCTCATGTTCCGGAGCAGGAATGCATGTCCGACCAGTCCGCGGCCGCAGATGTCGATGTCGACCTGAGACAGCTCTTCGCCAGCCTGGCGCGGAACTGGCTGCGCATTCTTGTGATCACGATTCTCGTCACTGGTCTCGCCTTCGCGTTCGCGTGGCTTGCCACGCCGCATTACAAGGCGACGACGCAGCTGAAAATCCAGTTGAGCGAATCGGCCTATACGCGGCCTGCCGGTACCAATGAAGACGACAAACCTGTGCTCGATGCGGAAGGTGTAGCAACTGAGGTTCAGGTCATTTCCTCGTCCGACATTCTCAATAAGGTGGCTGGCAATCTGCACCTGGGCGACAAGCCCGAGTTCAACGATGCGCTCGGCATGTCGCCGGTAGCCCGACTTCTTGTCATTGCCGGACTGAAAAGTGATCCGGCAGAGATTCCGCTCGAAGAGCGCGTGCTGACTAAAATGCGCGACAAGCTAAACGTCTATGGCGTGGAGAAGACGCGTGCCATCGCCGTCGAATTTTCCTCGGAAGACCGCCAGCTTGCCGCCGATATTCCGAATGCCATCGCCAAGGCCTACATGGCCTATCAGGCGGATGCCAAGACCACGTCGAACGCGGCCGCGACCGCCTTCCTCGGGCCGGAGATCGAGGAGCTGCAGAAGCAGGTCAGGGATGCAGAGGCCAAGGTCGCGGCCTTCCGCTCCGCTCAGTCGGACCTGTTGATGGCTGGCAACAATTCGGTGCTGGCGACACAGCAATTGTCCGAACTATCGAGCGAGCTGTCGCGTGTGCGCGCCAGCCGCGCCTCGGCTGAGGCAACGGCCGAAAGGGTGCGCCAGGCCCTGCAGAATGGCGGTTCGCTGGACGCTGTACCCGAAGTGCTGTCTTCCGATCTGATCCAGCGGCTGCGCGAGCGTCAGATCGAGCTCAGAACCAACATCGCCGATCTTTCCACCACTTTGCTCGACAACCATCCGCGCCTGCGGGCGATGAGGTCGCAGCTAGCCGATCTCGACGGTCAGATCCGCAACGAGGCGCAAAAGATCATGCGCGGGTTGCTGACGCAGGCGCAGACCGCCCAGGCGCGCGAAAACCAGCTGATATCGGACGTCAACAAGCTGAAAGCGGCGTCGTCGCGCGCCGGCGAGGAGCAAGTCCAGCTGGATGCCCTGCAGCGTGAGGCGAACGTCCGGCGCCAGCAGCTTGAATCCTATATGGCGAGCTTCCGCGAAGTGTCCTCGCGCAAGAATTACCTGCCGGTCGATGCCAGCGTGTTTTCCGAGGCGCGCGTGCCGTCGGAACCCTATTTCCCCAAGCTCGTGCCGATCGTCGGCGCCGCCTTCGTCGGCTCGCTGCTGCTGATGTCGGTCATCACGCTGCTGCAGGAGCTGTTTTCGGGCCGCGCCATGCGTCCGGCCCCAGGGGCGCGCTTCGAGCGTATCGAGCAGGTTGCGATGCCGGCAATGTCGGCGCCGGTAGTCGACCCGGAACCGGCTCCTGAGGTCGTGGAAGTGGACGATCAGCCGACGACCATGGAGTCTGAACTGGCGCCAAAGCCCGAGTCGGCTCCTGCAGTGCAGGAGGACGCAGCGATCGCCGGTTCCGAACCGCAAGCCGAACCTGAACCTGTCCGCTCCAGCCTTGGCGAGATCGATGTCGAGAAGGCGGCGGAGAAGCTGATCGCCAGCGGTGCTGCGCGCGCCATCTTCGTCTCGCCCGAAGGCGATGAGGCCGCGGCCTCGGCAGTGCTGGTAGCGCGCGAAGTCTCCGACGCTGGCCTGCGCGTGCTGCTGCTCGATCTCACGGCGTCAGGTGCCGCCTCGCGGCCGATGCTGGACAGCGGACTTTTCCCCGGCATCACCAATCTGCTGGCTTCGGAAGCGCAGTTCAGCGACGTCATCCACGCCGACCTCTATTCGGACTGCCACGTCGTTCCCGTCGGCACCGCCGATCCGGTGCGCGCCATGCGCGCCGCCGACCGGCTGCCGATCATCATGCAGTCGCTGACCACCGCCTATGATCTGGTCATCGTCGAATGCGGACCGGCCGATGCGCAAGGCATCAGCCGACTGGTCGGCGACAGCACCGAGGTCTTCATGTCCATGCTGCAGGCGGACGATGAGGTGGCGCAGGCCGCCGTCGAGCTGATCGAAAGCGGCTATCCCGACCTCACTCTGGTGACGCCGATCGGCCACGAGACGCCGGGTAACCCGGTGCCGGGACGACGTAGCGCCGCCTGAGACATCGGACAATTCAACTTAGGCGGCGCTACTACGGATTGGCTCGTCCATCGCCCGCCGGCTCCCGAAAAACCAAGCTTGTCAGTCGGCGCCGGGATCTACCCCAACTCCAGGGTTGTCACGCCAAATATTCGGCGCGAGTCGACCTTCGGAGGCGGGCCCTTGTACATGCGCGTGGTGGTGAAGGTCGGCCTGAAACCAATTGCTGAAAGCGCCGTGGTGAAATCGAAATTTTCGGCAGGAACGTCGATATGCAGGTCGCCACCTTGGCATGCGGCAGCCAGACTGCCCATGAGCTGCATCGCCGTCTCGGTGTCGTCGGCAAACAGCGGGCCGATCTTGTAACCCGAACGGCAGGGACGAGCCACGGCGTAGCCTATGGTGCCGAGTGAACTGATCGCGGCGAACCCGCAATGCGGCGGCTGCGCCCAGCGGTGCAGGAAGGCTCGTCGAGGCGCGGGGAAACAGCGGGCGTCATAGGCGATGATGTCGGGCACGAGTTGCGTGGTTATCATGCGCACCCCTTCGCTTCGGACGGGCGGGGTCGCGATACGGCCGCTGAAGCGGATGGTTTCGTACGCCGAGCTGAATCCCGTGCGGCGATAATTCGCCAGCTGCGCGGCGACCCCGTCGAGGCCGACCGTTCGGCCGGCCAGCCTGGCCATGCCCGCATTCCAGACTGCTTTGCCATGGCCTTTGCCGCGCATGTCTGGTCGGCAGATGTAGAGACCGATGAAACCGAAGTTGCCGCCATAGGCGACAGCCGAGATGGCGGCGGTCATCTCGTTGTCGACAAAAGCGCCGATGAACCCTTCAGGATCGGTTGGCCGGAACGCGGCGGCATCATCAAGGCCAGGGTTCCAGCCTTCAGCCGCCGCCCAGTCGATGAGAACGGTCAGTTCCGGCGGAGACAATGCGCGGACGGTAGGCTTCATAGCGTTCACTCCGCGGCGACCACCCCCGGCGAGAAGGATTTCAGCACGCCGCGATAGGGCTTGGCCAGCGGACTGGCATAGGAGCCGCGCTTCGAGGTCGACAGGCCCAATGCGATCAGCGCCTCGGCCTGTTTGAGGGCGGCGCCGACGCCGTCGATGACGGGCAGGTCGAACTCTTGCTGCAGCCGGTGTGCCAGGTCGGCCATGCCGGCGCAGCCGAGCACGATGGCCTCGGCGCGGTCTTCCGCTATGGCGCGGGCGATCTCGGCGCGCAGTTTCTCGACAGCGCCGGAAGCAGCGTCTTCAAGCGAGAGTACGGGAATGTCGGCGGCGCGCACGCGGGCACGCCCGGCCATGCCGTAGCGGTGCACCAGCCCCTCGACAGGGACACGCGAGCGTTCGGTGGTCGTCACCACTGTGAAGCGCTGGGCAATGTAGGAGGCGACACTGAGTGCGGCCTCGCAGATGCCGATGACCGGAATGGAGGCCATGGCGCGTGCCGCATCCAGGCCGGTATCGTCGAAGCAGGCGATGATGGCGGCCTGAGCCCCGGCACGTTCGCCGGCGGCGATCTCCATCAAAAGGCCGGGCACGGCCAATGCCTCGTCATAATAGCCCTCGATCGAGGCAGGACCCATCGAGGAGGTGACCGCGATCACCTCGGTCCCGGCGCCGGCAACGGCGCGCGCCGCCGCCGCGATCGTCTCGGTCATGCTCGCCGTCGTGTTGGGGTTCACCACCAGTATCTGCACGATCAAACCCTGGCCCGCTTGCGGCCGACATAGAGGATGGCGCCCAGTGTGGCCAGGATCACCAGGAAGGAGAACACGGTGGTCACCGTGCCCAGCGCATAGAGCACCGGCGTCGTGACATTGGTGGTCATGCCGTAGATCTCGAGCGGCAGCGTGTTGAAGGTGCCCGACGTCATCAGCGTGCGGGCGAACTCGTCATAGGACAGCGTGAAGCCGAACAGGCCGACGCCGATCAGGCTCGGCGCGATCATCGGCAGCACGACATGGGCGAAGGTCTGCCAGGAGTTGGCGCCCAGGTCACGCGCTGCTTCCTCATAGGCGGGCGAGAAGCGGTTGAAGACGGCGAACATGATGAGCACGCCGAAGGGCAAGGTCCAGGTCAGGTGCGCGCCGAAGGCCGATGTGTACCAGGCCGGGCGGAAGCCGACCTGCTGGAAGACGACGCCGATGCCGAGCGAAATGATGATCGAGGGTACGACGAGGCTGGCGACCGCCAGGTAGAACAAAGCGGTGGCGCCACGAAATTTTTGCCGGAAAGCGAGCCCTGCCAGCAGCGACACGACGACGGTGACGATCATCACCATGAGGCCGAGCACGAGCGAGCGCTTGAAGCTGCCGCCGAAATCGCCGACCGCCTGGCGCTCGAACAGATTGGCGAACCAGTGCAGCGACATGCCATTGAGCGGGAAGGTGAGGCCGCCGGTCTCGCCTTGGAAAGAAAGGATCAGGATCGCCGACAGCGGGCCATAGAGGAACAGCACGAACAGAGTGAAGAAGACCGCAAGCACATAGAATTCGAGGGTGCGTTTTTCGTGGCTCACCTCAGAGCTCCTTGCGGATATCGACGATGCGCAGGATGCCGGCGACCATCAAGAGCACCAACACCAGCAACACCACGGCATTGGCGGCGGCTGCGGGATACTGCAGCAGCGACATCTGGTTCTTCATCATCAGTGCGACCGACGCGCTCTGGCCGCCCGACATCACCTGCACGGTGGAGAAATCGGCCATCACCAGCGTGACGACGAAGATGGTGCCGATCGCCATGCCGGGCTTGGCCAGCGGGATGACGACGTTCCACAAGACCTGCCAGCCGGACGCGCCGGCATCGCGCGCGGCCTCAACCAGCGAGCGGTCGATGCGCATCAACGTGTTGAAGATCGGCGTTACCATGAACAGCGTGTAGAGATGCACCATGGCCAACACCACGGCGAATTCCGAATAGAGCAGCCATTCGATGGGTTTTGGCACCAGCCCCAACTGCACCAGCGCCGAGTTGATCAACCCGTTGCGGCCAAGCACCGGGATCCACGAGATCATGCGGATGATGTTGGAGGTCAGGAACGGCACCGTGCAGACAAGGAACAGCACCATCTGCATGGCGGTGGTGCGGATATGGAAGGCGAGGAAATAGGCCACCCAGAAGCCGATGAACAAGGTCAGGGCCCAGACGATGGCAGCGAATTTGATGGTGTTGAGATAGGTCTTCCAAGTGACCCATGATCCCAGCACGTCGAAATAGTTCGTCGTCAGGAAATCCGGATACATGGCGGCGAAGTCGTAGTCCCAGAAGGAGACGACGGCGATCATGATGATTGGCAAGAGCAGGAACGCACCGAGGATGAGCGCCAGCGGCGCCGATTGGAGGTAGGGCGTGACGGCACTGATGGAGAAGCGCCGGCGTCTGGCGGGCTTGGCTGCTGCGATGGCGGGGCGTTCGAGAGCGACTGTCATTGGGAAAATCCTCCGCGTGATCGCGATGACTTGCGATCCTTCGCGCCCCCCTCTGTCCTGCCGGACATCTCCCCCACGAGGGGGGAGATCGAACTCTCATAACGGCCTTCGCCAAACTCCAACGTTGCTAACGAAGAGCCGGCCATGACGCTGCCAATCTCCCCCCAAGTGGGGGAGATGTCCGGCAGGACAGAGGGGGGCGCGAAGGATCGCAACATCACAGTGAACGCGTCCGCTCTACGCGGCGATGAACTCGTTCCAGCGCTTCACCATGTAGCGGTCCTCGTCCATGACCGAGTTCCAGCAGGCGACTTTGCCCATACGCTCTTCGAACGAGCCGCCGTCGCGCACGGCGCCGGCCTTTTCCATGACGGTGCCGTCCGGCGCCTTGATCTCGCCCTTGGCCGGCTTGCCTTCGATCCAGTAGCCCCATTCGTCCTCGGACATGAACTTCTTGGCCGAGACCATATTGGCGGAATAGTAGCCCTGGCGGTTGAGATAGCCGCCGACCCAGCCCGACGTATACCAGTTGATGTATTCGTAGGCGGCGTCGAGCTCGGCGCCCTTGAGATGGGCGGCAAGGCCAAGGCCGCCGCCCCATGACCGGTAGCCTTCCTTGAGCGGCTGGAAGCGGCAGGCGATGCCCTTGGAGCGGACGGCGGCGACGGCCGGCGACCACATCGACTGGATGACCACTTCGCCCGATGCCATCAGATTGACGCTCTCGTCGAACGACTTCCAGAAGGCGCGGAACTGGCCGGCCTGCTTGGCCTTGATGAGGAAGTCGATCGTCTTGTCGATCTCTTCCTTGGTCATGTTGCCCTTGTCGGCATATTTGATGCTGCCTGTGGCCTCCATGATCATGGCCGCATCCATGATGCCGATGGACGGGATGTTAAGGATCGCGGTCTTGCCCTTGAAGGCCGGGTCCATGATGTCGGCCCAGGTGGTGATGTCGCGGCCGACGAGGTCGGGCCGGATGCCTAGCGTATCGGCGTTGTAGATCGTCGGCACCATGGTGAACCACTTGGTCGGCGCCTTGGCGAAGGTCTTTGAGTCCTGCGCTTCGACATAGCCGACCGTGTGCGGCGCGGTGCCCTGGGCAATGATGCTGTCGGGCGTCAGCTTGCCGGTTTTGAACAACGGCACCAGTTCGTCGTAGTATTTCAGCTTGCTGACATCCATCGGCTGCAGCACGCCGCTCGGGAACACCTTCTTGCAGATCCAGTATTCGATGTCGGCGATGTCATAGCTGTCGGGCTGGGTCACGGCGCGCTGGGCGGCCGCGTCCGAATCGGTCGCCGTCATTTCCAGCGTGATGCCGAGGTCGGCCTTGCACTTGTCGGCGATCGCGTTCAGGTTCGACACGCCGGTGCCGAACTGGCGCAGCGTGATGTTGGACTGCGCCCAGATGGTCGGGAAGCCTGTAATGGCGCCCGAGCCTGCGGCGAGGCCGACGGCGGCCGCACCTGTCTTGAGCAACGAACGGCGCGAAATTCCGGTCTTTGTTTCTACTGTTTTTGTCATTCCTATTCCCCTGTTTTGTTTTGCTTCGTTGAATTCATGAATGAAGGCGGCCGAGGACGATGGCGTCCTCGGAATCCCAGGCGAGCGGTACGGCGTCGCCAAGGGCGACGGGTTTGGCGAAGAAGTCGGAATCGTCGATGATAACGGTGAAATCGTCGATGCCGCCGCCGGTGACCGACAGCTTCACCGTGGCGCCGCGATATTCGATGTTGGAGACGATGCCGGTGAAGCCGAGGCCGGGAGAGGGTGCTTCGCCGATGCGCACATGGTCGGTGCGGATGGCGATGTCGATCGGCGTGCCCACCTCCTGGCCTTGCCCGCGGGCGGCGAGCGAGGCGCCACCATTGACGTCGAAGACGACCATGCCGCCACGCTCGCCGGTGACCCGGCCGGAGATGACATTGTGGTCGCCCATGAAGCGCGCGACAAAGGCCGTGGCCGGCCGCTGGAATACATCGCGCGGCGGTGCCGCCTGTTCGATGCGGCCGTCATTCATCACCACGATCAGGTCCGCCAAGGCCATGGCCTCTTCCTGGCTGTGGGTGACGTGGACGAAAGTGATGCCAAGCGAGGTCTGCAATTTCTTCAGCTCGGCGCGCATGCGTATCTTCAGGAACGGGTCGAGTGCCGACAGCGGCTCGTCGAGCAGCAGCGCCTCGGGATCGGTGATCAGAGCGCGGGCGAGTGCAACACGCTGCTGCTGGCCGCCGGAAAGCTGCGCCGGCCGGCGCGTCGCATAGGCCTCCATCTGCATCAGCTTGAGCATGTCGAGCGCCTTGGCACGGCGCTGCTCCTTGTCGACGCCCTTCATCTTCAGGCTGAAGGCGACATTGTCGACAAGGTCGAGATGCGGAAACAGCGCATAGGACTGGAACATCATCGCCGTGCCACGCTTTGCCGGCGGCAGGTCGGTGACGACAATGTTGCCGAGGCGGACATCGCCCGACGAAATGCTTTCGTGCCCGGCGATCATGCGCAGCGTCGAGGTCTTGCCGCAGCCGGAGGGGCCAAGCAGGCAGCAATAGGTGCCTGCCGGTATTTTCAGGCTGATGGCCTCGACGGCAGTCGTCGTTCCGTACACTTTCGAAACGGAGACGATGTCGATCTCGGCGGCTTTGGACATTCAGGCTTCCCCGTTTGGTCGCATTAACCAATGCATTATGCGTGCCAATCGGCGGCAATCGGCCCAAGCGTTTGAATCGACAGCGAAATCGGGGTTCTTGCCCACTGCCTAGCCGGTAGGCTATCTTGTGCATTGCACAAATTATGGGCGATTGTGCGCGATCTGCACAAGAATCGTATGCAATCTTTTTTGGCTTCGTGTCCACTTTGCCTCTCGTGCGCAGGCGACGAGTTGCGCTAGAAGAGGCCATGAACATTGCCGATCAGATCCATTCCGCCGACAGCGCCAACCAGGATCGCGCCCAGGCGATTCGCGACAATCTGCGGGACGCCATCGTCGACCGTCGGCTGACGCCCGGCACCAAGCTGTCGGAAGGCGAGGTCGGCACGCTGTTCGACGTCTCGCGCACCGTCGCGCGCGCGGCGCTGCAGATGCTGTCCTTCGAGGGGCTGGTGCGTACCGAGCGCAACCGTGGCGCCTTCGTCGCCAACCCTTCGCCCGAGGAAGCGCGCCAGGTGTTCGCATCGCGCCGGCTGATCGAGCCGGGCATAGCCATTGCCGCCTGTGGGCGGGTCACAGCCACCGATATCGCTGCGTTCCGCGCGCAGCTCGACGAGGAAGGCCGCTTCATCGCCGAGCGCGGCCCAACCGCGCGGCGCTCCGAA
The DNA here is from genome assembly GCF_040324395.1 of Mesorhizobium sp. C277A. NCBI lineage: Bacteria > Pseudomonadati > Pseudomonadota > Alphaproteobacteria > Hyphomicrobiales > Phyllobacteriaceae > Mesorhizobium > Mesorhizobium sp. C277A. Next base: position 1,450,056 of record NZ_JAMYVW010000002.1, read on the forward strand.
ATCAAGGCGTCGGGCGATTTCCATCTGCTGCTCGCCTCCGTCGCCGGCAATGCCATCCTGCAGCGCTTCATGGAGGAGCTGGTGGCGCGTTCGTCGCTGGTGATCGCCCTTTACGGACGATCCGGCGTGTCGGCCTGCGGGCACAGTGAGCACACGGAAATGGTCGGCGCGCTGGAGAGCGGCGATTGCGGGTTGGTGAGCCGGCTGATGCTGCACCATATCGACCACATCGAGGCGGATCTCGACCTGCGGGTCAGGGCCGGCCCGGCGCTCCGCGAAGCGCTGAATTTCTGAACGCTAGTTTTCGTCGTCCGTGGGAGCGGGCGCTGCCTGTCCGGCGGCCTTGCGGCGCAGCATCTTGGTCAGTTTCCAGACCGTCGGGTTGTTCTTGATGAAGGCTTTCGCCCGTGCGCCCTGCCGCAGCGCCGACGCCAGGGCGCGTCCCTTCAGCGTCAGGGGCGCCAGCACCTCGAAATGCTGGGTCTCGATATCGCACCAGAGCCGCTTGTAGGGCTCGTCGCCGACCGAGAAATCATAGACATCGAAGCCTGTTTGGCAGGCTTCCTCGATGATGTCGAAGAAAAGGAAATCGCCGGGGCTGGTGTGGCCGAGATCGTCCTCGGCGATGGCGCCGAATTCGCAGATCAGGCGTTTGCCCGAGCGGCTCGAGCCGGTGATTGCGCGCAGCTTGCCGGCCACTTCGAGCCCATGCAGCACAAAGGCCGGTTTCTCCTCGGCCAGCGCGCCGGCGAAGAGGGCACGGAAGAAAGCCCGCACCTCCGGCTCGCCGAAGACATTGGCGATGCCCATCTTGGCGAAGCGGAACTCCTTCATCTCGAAGAAAGCGTCGAGCAGCCGGTTCACGTCTTCCGGTGTCTGCGCCTCGATGCGGCGATGAACGCCGACCGCCTCGAACTTGCGTGTCTGCGAACGGTGCTTCTTGCGCTTGCGCTTGCCGCCCACACGCGACAGCAGCACATCGAAACCACCGTCGAGATTGACGGCGAGCGACAGGTTTGGGCTCGGAAAGTTGGAGAACGCCGCCAGCGGATTGGCAACGCCATCGAGGTCGGGGAGCAGCCTTTCCAAGGCAACGAGATCGATGTCGGGGCGCGCCTTGCCGATCGCCGTCACCAGCCTGCGGATCCCCCCGGCATCGGCCTTTGCCAGCCATGCCGGATCGGCGGCGGCGAAATTGCCGTTGGCATGGCGCCCGCCCATGAAGCGGGCGACGCGGAATGGACCAGTTCGCGTGATTTCCAGTGCCAGTGCAAAGACCGGCCTGTCCTCGATTGTCAGCGTGGCGACGACCGCATCGGGATTGGCCTGCGCCGTCCAGGCATGAACCCAGGCCGCGCTTTGCGCCGGCGCAAACAGCGCCGAACGGCAGAATTCGCCGTAAGAGGCGAGCGCGGCAGCATCTGCGATCGACACCGACAGACTGGTCTGGTCGGCAGCCGGCGCACGCGCAGACGCCTTGCTTGCGGCGAGCCGATTGCCGTCAAATGACGCGGTGGCGTCAACCATACCTCAATCCTTAAGGCGTATTCGTCGCGATCAGGAGTTCGCGTCGGCGCGTTCCGTGCTTGGATCGAGCCTAGGCGCAAAAGGTGAATGAATGATCGACGGTGGTGAGGCAGTTCGGAAACTGGCGCTTAATATCGCCCGCTTTACCGGCCTTGCACCGCTGGCCAAGCCGTTCGTCGGCGGCATTGGCGCAATCCTCATGTTGCATCGGGTCACCGCCACGCCGGAGAAGCCGGACGGCGTCAACCGCCACCTCAACATCGCCCCGCGATTCCTCGACGCTCTCGTCGCCGACATGAAGGCGAGGGGCTATGCCTTCGTCACCCTCGACGAGGCGATCGAGCGCATCAAGGCCGGCGGCAAGGACGGCCAGTTCGCCACCATCACCGCCGACGACGCCTATCGCGACAACATGACCGAAGCGCTGCCAGTGCTGGAAAAGCACGACGCGCCGATCACCATCTATGTCGCGCCGGGTCTGATCGACGGCAGCGCCGATTTATGGTGGGACGTGGTCGAGGATATCGTCAACGCGCGGGAGCGTTTGACGCTGGCGACGCCGAAGGGGCCGGTGACCATCGACTGCTCGACCCACGGCAAGAAACTCCACGCCAATGCGCGTCTGCATGCCTATCTGACGCTCGAGGTGCGCGAGGAGGATCAGCGCGCTGTGCTGCGCGATCTGGCGCGCTCGAACGGCATCGACCTCGATGGCTTGCGCCCAAGCACGCTAATGACTTGGGACGATATCCGCGCCGTGGCCGGGCACAGGCTGGTGACGATCGGCGCGCATACGGTCAACCACCGCAATCTGAAGCGGCTCGACGAAGCCGATGCGCGCCATGAAATCGTCGACGTCAGGCGCCAGCTGCAGGCGCAGCTCGGCGAAGACCCCCGTCATCTCGCTTACCCCTATGGTTACGCCAGCGCTGTCGGCTGCCGCGAAGTGGGCTTTGCCCGCGACGCCGGCTACGCCTCGGCGGTGACCACTCGCCACGGCGTGCTGCACGCCGAACATGCCGGCTTCCTGCACGCGCTGCCGCGCATTTCGATCAACGGCCGCTACCAGAGTGTCGCCCATATCCGCACCATGTTGTCGGGCGTGACGACGCCGCTGGCCAATGCCGGCAAAATGGTCGTCACCATCTGACCTGGGTCGGGCGCTTCAGCCTTTCGGCGGCGGCTCCAGGATCAGCCATTTGATGATGCCCATCGCCGGCAGCACCCAGAACAGGCCGCTGAACAGGAAGAACAGGAAGTGCACCAGCGGGCTGGATTGCGACAGCTGCGCGACCGCTATGATCGACGCGACCAGCGCATAGATGATGACCAGCGCCACCAGCAGGAAGGTTCCGATCAGCTTTTTCAGGCGGATGGGCATGAGGCGTTCTCGTTGATCGCCTTCGCTTAGGCCCAACCACGCGCCTGTGCAACCCGGGAGATGCGGCGCGACGGCGTGCCGCGCCGTCCGGTCTTGTCAGCCGGGTTGCGATGGTTCACCAATCCGCCACGTCAACCTGCCGGGACCAACCCATGGCCGCAATATCAGCCGCCGCGCCTTACATTGACCGCGATCGCGACTTGAAGAATCGGGCGCTGGTGCGCGGCTGGCTCTATGTCGTGCTTCTGGTGCTGTTTGCGCTGGTGCTGGTCGGCGGCGCCACCAGGCTCACCAATTCCGGCCTGTCGATCACGCAGTGGAAGCCGATCCACGGTGTGATACCGCCGCTCAATGCCGCGGAGTGGCAGGAGGAATTCCAGCTTTATCAAAAGATTCCGCAATATGCCGAGCTCAACAAGGGCATGAGCCTGGACGCCTTCAAATCGATCTTCTGGTGGGAATGGGCGCACCGCATCCTGGCGCGCAGTGTCGGCCTGGTCTTCGGCCTGCCGTTGCTGGTCTTGTCGGCGACGCGCCGCATCGAGCGCGGCCTTGGGCCAAAGCTGGTCGGTATTCTGCTGCTTGGTGGCCTGCAAGGCGCCATCGGCTGGTGGATGGTGGCCTCCGGCCTGGTCGACCGCGTCTCCGTCAGCCAGTACCGGCTGGCGACGCATTTGACGCTTGCCGCCCTGATCTTCACTGCCACCATGGTGGTCGCGCGCGGGCTGGCGCCGCATTCGGAGCCTGCCGCCGACCGGCCGACACAAAGGCTGGCCGGCTTCATCGTGCTGCTGGTGCTGGTCCAGATCTATCTCGGCGGCCTGGTCGCAGGGCTCGACGCCGGCCTGAGCTACAACACCTGGCCGCTGATGGACGGCAAGGTGATCCCGTCAGATTTGCTTCTGCTCGAGCCGGCCTGGCGCAACTTGTTCGAGAACCCGAAGACGGTGCAGTTCGTCCACCGACTGGGCGCCTACACGGTCTTTGCCGTCGGGCTCTGGCACATGATCGCGACACGCCGGCGTTTACCAGGCACGACACACGCACGCCGCGCGACGCTGCTGTTTCTGCTGGTGCTGGTCCAGGCCTCGATCGGCATCGGCACGCTGCTGATGCAGGTGCCGCTGCACATGGCGCTGACCCATCAGGCCTTCGCGCTTGTCCTGCTGGGATTTGCCGCCGCCCACTGGCGCGGCAACAAGGGCGCCTATCCACTGCCAACGCGGCCGCCCATGAACGCAGGTACATCGTCTACGGTGTCTTGGCCGTCGCAATAATCTATTTCGCGAACGAACTGCCTCGCTACGTCTAACGCGCGAGGCTGCGCCGGTCAGAAGCTGCAGAACGAGCCGCACCTTTCGGATCACTCCCGCAACCGACAGCTCGCGGTTCTCGTCGACCGCATTCTCGTCCTCATGATGCCATGCGGCCGACAGGCAGCCATAGGCGATGGCATGGTCGAGAATGGCAGCCGGCGTCTGGCCGAGTGTCCTGGCGAAGATCTCGGCCATATGCGCGATGCGCTCGGGATCGAGGCAGAGGTCGTCGCGCCCCAGTGGGTTGTAGAACAGATTGGCGGCGTCGAAGCCGGGATCGCCGAGCACGCCCTTCGGGTCGATCGCCAGCCAGCCGCGCGCACCGTGCAAAATGTTGTCGTGATGCAGGTCGCCATGCAGCGGCTTGACCGCATGCGGGGCATCGAGCAGCCGGTCCGCGATTTCGGCGGTCTCGATATAGAGGCTGTGCTCTCCGGCGTCGCGATCGGCTCCGGCCTTTTTGAACAGGCTGGCAAACCGTGTCCGCAGCGGCTGCAGGTCCGGCGGGGCAGGGTGTCTTGTGGGCGAGAACAGTCTCCCCATCAACTCGGCCGCGATTGCGGTCGCGGCGTTGTCGCCTTCTTTGGCCAGAACGTCGGAAAGCAGGGTGTCGCCGGCATATTCGAGCAGCATGCGGTGGCCGTCCCGGCCAAGCAGCCGCACCGCGCCTTCGCCGCGCCGCCATGCGAGATAGTGCTCGCCGCGCAACTCGTCCTCGACATCGTCGAATGGTTTGAGCGCCTTGACGATGGCCGGCGAGCCGTCCTCACGCCGCACCTTCCAGATGCGGCTCGAAAACGTCTCGGCAATGAGCTCGGGCGCGCTGATCTTCCAGCGCTTTGGAAATGCAGGCGCGTCCATTCAGAGCGTGATGCCGAAAAGTGTTAAGCGGTTTTCGGGCGACAGAATGCTCTCTCCAACTGAATTAAAGGCCGAGCATCAGGTCCATGTTCTGAACGGCAGCACCCGAGGCGCCCTTTCCGAGATTGTCATAGACCGCAATCAGCAGCGCCTGCGCCCGGTCGTCATTGGCAAAGACATAGACCTTCATGCGGTTGGTGCCGTTATAGACCTCGGGATTGATCTCGGGCAGGCGCTCCACGTGCTCGTAAGGAGCTACCTCGACCACGCCGCCCTTGATGGCGGCAAAATGGTCGGCGATTGCCGCGTGCAGTTCGGCGCCGGCCGGCACATGGTCGAGCCCGCCGAGCTGCAGCGGCACCACTGTGATCATGCCTTGGGCGAAATTGCCGACCGCCGGCTGCATGATCGGATCGTGCGACAGCTTCGCATAGGTGCGCAGCTCCGGCACATGCTTGTGCTGCAGGGTCAGCCCATAGACCTGGAATTCAGAGGCATCCTCGCCCTTGGCGACATAGTCCTCGATCATCGGCCGGCCGCCGCCCGAATAGCCCGAAATGCCATTGACCGTGATCGGGAAATCCGCCGGCAGCAGACCGGCAGCGACCAGCGGCCGCAGCGTCGCGATCGGCCCTTGCGGCCAGCAGCCGGGATTGGCGACGCGTTTCGCATTGGCGATGATCCTGGCCTGATCCTTGTCCAGCTCGGCAAAACCGTATTCCCAGCCCTCGGCGACGCGATGCGCCGTGGAGGCGTCGATCACCTTGGTGGTGTCGTTGGCAATCAGCGACACGCTTTCCTTGGCAGCCGCATCCGGCAGGCACAGGATGGCGACATCGGCGGCATTGAGGAACTCGGCGCGCGCCGCCGTTTCCTTGCGGCGCTCGGCCGGGATCGAGATGATCTCGAGGTCGCCGCGCTCGGCCAGCAGCGCCCGGATCTGCAGGCCGGTGGTGCCGTGTTCGCCATCGATGAAGATTTTCGGTTTCATGTGCCCGTCAATTCCCTGCTAATTCAGGCCTATATGCCCTGGCCATGGTTTGCCGCGCCATGGTTGCCGCTGTTCAGCTCTTCCGCCCGCGCTTTTCGCTCGGCCACCAGGCCGAGATAGTGCATGGCCACCATCGAGCCGGCGATCGCCGTTATATCGGCGTGATCATAGGCCGGCGCAACCTCGACGACGTCGGCGCCGACAATATCGACCTGGCCGAGCTGGCGCAGCGTCGACAGGATTTTCGCCGAGGACGGTCCGCCGGCAACCGGCGTGCCGGTGCCGGGCGCAAAGGCCGGGTCGAGGCAGTCGATGTCGAAGGTGAGATAGGTCTTCCTGCCGCCGGTGCGGTCGACGATCGCATAGGCGATGTCGGAAGCCCGCATCTCCTCGATCTCGTGACCGTAAAGGATTTTGATGCCGAACGTATCGGGGGCATGCGTGCGGATGCCGATCTGGATCGAGCGGTCGGGGTCGATGATGCCTTCATTGACGGCGCGGCCGACGAACGAACCATGGTCGATGCGCTTGCCATCGTCGGGCCAGGTGTCCTGGTGCGCATCGAACTGCACCAGCGCCAGCGGCCCGTGGATGGCGGCATGTGCCTTGAGCAGCGGCCAGGTGACGAAATGATCCCCGCCGAGCGACAACAGGAAGGCACCCGATTTCAGGATCTTCGCCGCCTCGCGCTCGATCGTGCCTGGTGTCTTCTGGTGATTGCCCGAATCGAGCAGGCAATCGCCATAGTCGATGACGGCGAGATGCTCGAACAGGTCGCGCGAGAACGGATATTGCGGGTCGTTGTCGAGGATCGCCGAGGCGCGGCGGATCGCCTGCGGCCCGAAGCGCGCGCCCGGCCGGTTGGTGACGGCGGCATCGAACGGAATGCCCCACACGACGGCGTCCGCGCCCTTTGCATCCTTGGTGTATTTGCGCCGCATGAACGACAGCGCGCCGGCATAGGTCGGCTCGAAGGAAGGCCCCGTCTTGGAGCGGGCGGTGAAGGCGTTGTCGATGGTCTGGTTCGCCATTACGGGTCCTTCTTTGTTCATCGGGCTGCCACAACTACAGAACCGGCACGCAAGATGCCAGTCACAGCTTGGCGAAACGCCATAGCGTTCTAGAGGGGCGACACAGGATTTGTATCGCCAAGGCGCAAGGCCCGGCGACTCCTCTCCGGCGGCCGCGGCGATGAACTGGCGGTGCGGGCCGGCATGCCGGCCGAGACACGGTTTCTGGGCCGAACGCGGCGCCACCATCATCCAGACCGAAGAACCGAAGGCTGCGATTGGCTGGCTGGGGGCCGATGGGTTTCGGGCGCCTTATGTGGATGAGGGAAGCCGGCCGAGCCGCGAATACGGCGAGTATCAATTAGAAATCGTACGTCGGCGCCATCACCCCACCCGGCGCTGCGCGCCGACCTCCCCATCGAGGGAGGTAGGGCGTTGGCGCTTTAGATCCGACAGTCGTAGCGATTGCGAGGCATGCAAGGCTGCCGCGACCTCCTACCTCCCCTCGATGGGGAGGTCGCGCCGAAGGCGCGGGTGGGGTGACAGCGCCGCCCGCAAAATCTTCACGCCGCTTTCGCCACCCCATTCAATTCCCTCAGCACATCAGCCGACAGCTCCAGTTCCGCCGCCGCCAGGTTCTCTCTCAAATGCCCGACCGACGACGTCCCCGGGATCAGCAGGATGTTCGGCGAGCGGCGCAGCAGCCAGGCGAGCGCAACCTGCAAGGGTGTGGCGCCGAGCCGCGTGGCCACATCCGACAAGGTCGACGACTGCAGCGGGCTGAAGCCGCCGAGCGGGAAGAACGGCGTGTAGGCGATGCCGGCGCGCGCCAGTTCATCGATCAACGCGTCGTCGTCGCGATGCGCCAGATTGTACTGGTTCTGCACGCAGACGATCTCGGCGATCCCACGGCCTTCCTCGACCTGCGCAGGGGTGACGTTGCTCAGGCCGATATGGCGCACCAGGCCCTTCCGCTGCAGTTCGGCAAGCGCCGTCAACTGCGTCTCGATCGAGCCCTCGGCGGGACCCATCACCCCGAACATGATGCGCAGATTGACGACATCCAGCACCTCAAGGCCGAGATTCCTGAGATTGTCGTGCACGGCCTGCTCTAGTTCCTTGGCGGAATAGGCAGGCAGCCAGGAGCCGTCGCTGCCGCGCCGCGCCCCGATCTTGGTGACGATGACGAGGTCTTGCTGATAGGGCGCCAGCGCTTCGCGGATCAGCTGGTTGGTGACATGCGGGCCATAATAGTCGCTGGTGTCGATGTGGTTGACCCCGGACGCCACTGCTTCGCGCAGCACAGCAATGGCCGCGTCCCGATCTTTCGGCGGACCGAAAACGTGCGGGCCGGCAAGTTGCATGGCGCCGTAGCCGAGCCGTTCCACGGTGTGGCTGCCGAGGGTGAATGTGCCGGATTTTTGGATGGTGGACATGGTCGGTCTCCTTTGAGGAGGCGAAGATAGACGCTGCTCAACCTCGGGATAATAAGGTACAATCCGTACAGCTTGTGCGGAATGGCGAACAATGATGGACCTTGGCGATCTGAACGCTTTCGTGACGGTGGCGCGTGCCGGCGGTTTTCGCGAAGGGGCTCGCGCCGGCGGCGGCAGCGCGTCGGGCCTGAGCGAAGCGGTGCGCCGCCTGGAGACGCAGCTCGGCGTCAGGCTGTTCAACCGCACGACACGCAGCGTTGTTCCAACCGACGCAGGCCTCAGCCTCTTGGGAAGGCTTGGCCCGGCGCTGTCGGAGGTGGAGGCGGCCCTCGACGTGGTTAATGGCTTTCGGGACAGGCCGGCCGGTTCGCTGCGCCTCAACGTCCCGGTCAGCGCCGCGCGGCTGATATTGCCCGACATCGTTCCGGGCTTCCTCGCCGCCTATCCCGGCATTCGGCTGGAGGTCATCGCCGATGAGAACTTCGTCGACGTGCTGGCGGCCGGCTGCGACGCCGGCATCCGCTATGACGAGCGGCTGGAGCAGGACATGATCGCGGTGCCGATCGGACCGCGCGTCCAGCGCTTCGCCACTGGCGCCAGCCCTGCCTATCTCGATCGCCATGGGCGGCCGCAGCACCCGAGCGATCTGCTTGGCCATGCTTGTCTGCGCGGCCGTTTTGCCAGTGGTTCGATGCTGCCGTGGGAATTCGAGCGCGACGGCGAGGTGGTGCGGGTCGACACGACGGGGCCGTTGATCGTGCGCATCGGCGGGGCGAGCGATCTTGCCGTCCATGCGGCAATTGCCGGCAGCGGCATCGTCGCTCTCTTCGAGGGCTGGCTTCGCCCTCACTTCGAAAGCGGTGACCTGGAGCCCGTGCTCGAACCGTGGTGGCAGAGGTTTTCCGGGCCATTTCTGTACTATCCCGGCCGGCGTCTGGTTCCAGCGCCGCTACGGGCGTTTATCGATTACATCAAGGCCGGCAAGTTCTGAGACTTGAACCGAGGCGGGCGCCATCACCCCACCCGGCGCTTCGCGCCGACCTCCCCATCGAGGGGAGGTAGGGCGTTGCGCTCTTATGCTCGGGTTTTGGTGTCAGCCGAACCCTCGTGATTGTTCAGGGCGGCAAAACTGCCGTGACCCCTACCTCCCCTCGATGGGGAGGTCGCGCCGAAGGCGCGGGCGGGGTAACTGCCGGGACCGCAAAACAAAAAGGCCGCCCGGAAGTGGCCTTTCGATTGCTTGAAGCCCGATACGCTTAGCGCTTCGAGAACTGGAAGCTGCGGCGGGCCTTCGCCTTGCCGTACTTCTTGCGCTCGACGACGCGGCTGTCGCGGGTCAGGAAGCCGCCCTTCTTGAGCACGGCGCGCAGTGCTGGCTCGTAGTAGGTCAGCGCCTTGGAAATGCCGTGACGAACGGCACCGGCTTGGCCGGAGAGGCCGCCGCCGATGACGGTGGCGACGATGTCGTACTGGCCGGCGCGGTTGGAAGCGATGATCGGCTGGTTGAGGATCATCTGCAGGACCGGACGCGCGAAATAGGTCGCGAATTCCTTGTCGTTGACGACGATCTTGCCCGAACCCGGCTTCACCCAGACGCGCGCGATGGCGTTCTTGCGCTTGCCGGTGGCATAGGCGCGGCCCGACTTGTCGAGCTTCTGGACATGCACGGGTGCTGCCGGCTGGGTGTTGGTGTTGCCGGTGGCGGCGCCCAATTCTGCGAGCGAGGAAAGCTCAGCCATCTTATGCAACCTTCTTGTTCTTGGCGTTCAGCGCGCCGACGTCGAGGGTGACGGGCTGCTGGGCGACATGCGGATGTTCCGTGCCTGCATAGACGCGGAGGTTCTTCATCTGGCGACGGCCGAGCGGCCCGCGCGGGATCATGCGTTCGACGGCCTTCTCGACGACACGCTCGGGGAAACGGCCCTCGAGCAGCTGGCGCGCGGTGCGCTCCTTGATGCCGCCGGGGTGACCGGTGTGCCAGTAATAGACCTTGTCGGTGAACTTCTTGCCGGTGAACACCACCTTGTCCGCATTGATGACGATGACGTTATCGCCGTCGTCGACATGCGGGGTGAAGGTGGGCTTGTGCTTGCCGCGAAGATGATTGGCGATGACAGTGGCGAGACGGCCGACGACGAGACCCTCGGCGTCGATCAGCACCCACTTCTTCACCACATCCGCAGGCTTCTGCGAAAAGGTTGCCATGGATTTTTCTGCTTTCGGTTAGGACCTTCCGAAGAAGGCGTTTCTTGTTGCTTGGATTGGCGACAAGGCCCTTGCCCGCCGCCAATAACAAAACGGCGGCCTTTGCGGGCCGCTGCTTCGTGACGGCTTATAGGCGAGGGGAGTGGGCACGTCAAGGCGCGGGAAAAGCACGTCTGCTCGTAAAGTGTAATAAAAACAAAGGTTTGATCAAAAGGTATTATTTTACCACATCGGCGGGGCGCTTCGGCGGGATCGAATAGGTGCCGGTCGCATGCGCTACCGTGTGTTCCTTCGGTCCGGCGACTATGTCGATATCGAACACCATCAGGCTCTTGCCCAGCTTCAGGATGCGGCAATGGCCGTCGATCGGGCCGGCCTCGGCCTTGCGGACGAAATTGATGTTGAGGTTGACGGTAACCGAAAGCGCATCCGGCCCGGCATGGCTGAGCACGCAGACATAGCCGCCAATGTCGGCCAGCGTGAACAGCGACGGACCCGATACCGTGCCGCCGGGACGCAAATGCCGTTCGTTGGCGTTGAGCCGCACCGTGCAGCCGCCCGGAAACACATCGAGCGCCTCATACGACGTGAACTCGTCGTTGAGCTGGGGGTAGACGCTGGCCATCAGCGCATTGACTTCAGCCGCCGTCAGCACCGGCTTGAGATTGTCCTGGGCGGGCATGTCGGTCTCTCGTTCTATGCCGGGCCTGTATGAACGCAATGATGCGCTTCTGGCAACACCTCTGGCGCAAGCGATGGGTGTTGATGAAACTCGATCCGATATTAGATAGTCTGGCGGCGCCCGGCGGAATCGCGGAGACCTTGTCATGGCCGAAATCCTTTCTATCAAACCTGTTGCCATAGACGGGCCGGTCATCGCCAGGCTGGACAAGGGCGTGCTGCGCCTGACGCTCGCCAATCCGCCCGCCAATGCCTTGTCGCTTTCCGTCATGGCGGCATTGAGCGCCGAGCTCGACCATGCCAAGGCCAACAAATCGGTCCGCGTCATCGTCCTGGCGGCCGCCGGGAAAGTCTTCTGCGCCGGTCACGATCTCAAGGAAATGACCGCGCGCCGCGCCGACGCCGACAAGGGCAAGGGGTTTTTCGAGCAGACATTTTCGGCTTGCGCGGCGTTGATGCAGCAGATCGTGCGCCATCCGCTCCCGATCATCGCCGAAGTCGATGGCCTCGCCACCGCCGCCGGGCTGCAGTTGGTTGCCAGTTGCGACCTCGCCATTGCCTCGCATGAAGCGACCTTCTGCACGCCGGGCGTCAATATCGGCCTGTTCTGTTCGACGCCAATGGTGGCGCTGTCGCGCAACGTGTCTCCCAAGCACGCCATGGAGATGCTTCTGACCGGCGAGACCATCGATGCGGCAACCGCCAAGGAATTCGGCCTGGTCAACCGCGTCGTGCCGCGCGAATACCTGAATCAGATCGTCACCAAATACGCGCAAACCATTGCTTCCAAATCATCTCTGGTGGTCAGGGCCGGCAAGGAAGCGTTTTACGCGCAGGCCGAGATGGGGTTGGCGGACGCGTATGCCTATACCGGCCGCGTCATGGTCGAGAACATGCTGGCCCGCGACGCCGAGGAAGGCATCGGCGCCTTCATCGGCAAGCGCAAACCGGAATGGATGGACGAATAGGTTTTCGATCCATGGAACCGCGCATCTCCATCATCACCATCGCCACCGACGATCTCGAGCGCGCCGTGCGCTTTTACGAGGGCATGGGCCTGAAGCGCCACGCCGGCATCACCGATGGCGTCGCCTTCTTCCAGATGGGCGGCGCCATTCTCGGCCTGTTCCCGCGGCCAAGCGCCGAAGAGGATTCAGGCATTGCCTTCGCCGCAGCACCGTCAGCGGTCTATCTCGCCTACAACACCCGCTCCGATGCCGAGGTTGACGAGGTCTTGGCCGCAGCCGAGAAGGCCGGCGGCACAATCGTCAAGCCGGCCGGCCGTGCCTTCTGGGGCGGCTGGTACGGCTATTTCGCCGATGCAGACGGCCATGTCTGGGAAGTGGCGCACAATCCGGCCTTCCCGATCGCGGATGACGGCACCATCTCGCTGCCGGATTGAGCGTCCGCATGGGCTATCGCAAGCAACTGACCCGGCTTAAGGCGCCTTATCTCAAACGCATCCTGATTGACCCCGAGCGCGTGGAAGATTGGGAAAAATATCCCTGGAACCTGCCGCTGTTCCGCGGCCGCGAATTCGAGCTCGAATTCACCACGCCGATCACCATCATTGTCGGCGAAAACGGCACCGGCAAATCGACGCTGCTGGAAGCGATCGGCGCGGTGGCCGGTTACGACGAAGCCGGCGGCGGCAAGGGCTACATGCCCGTCGACCACTCCGGCGCCATCGACGAGAGTGGTGCAGCGCTTGCCGACACGTTGCGCGGCCACTGGCTGCCGAAGGTCACAGCGGGTTGGTTCTTCCGCGCCGAATCTTTTTACACGGTTGCCCGCTATCTCGATCAGGCGGCGCTGGAATCTGGCGGGGCGCCGCCGGATTTCCTGTCCTGGTCGCATGGTGAAGGGTTCATCCGCTTCTTCGAGGAGCGCTGCCGCCGGCAAGGTATCTACATCCTCGACGAGCCCGAAAGCGCGCTGTCGCCATCGCGGCAGATCGAGCTGCTGAAGATGCTGCGGCGCATGGACCGGTCCGGCACGGCTCAAGTGATCATGGCGACGCACTCGCCGCTGCTGATGGCCTGTCCGGGCGCGCGGCTGTTCCGCATCAGCCGCTTCGGCCTCGACCCCACAGATTTCACCGATACCGATCATTTTCGCATGATGCGCGACTTCTGCACGGACCCGCAGTCCTTTATGGAGGAAGCACTGAGGGAGACCGACGAGTGAATCACGATAGCTACGACAATGCCTATATCGGCGGCATCCTCAATTCTGTGAAGACCATCACCATGGTCGGCGCGTCGGCCAACGATGTCAGGCCGAGCTTTTTCGTGCTGAAATATCTGCTGGCCAAGGGCTTTTCGGTGTTTCCGATCAATCCGGGGCAGGCCGGCAAGGAAATCCTCGGCCGCATGACCTATGCCAGCCTTGCCGATCTGCCGGAGCCGGTCGACATGGTCGACATCTTTCGCGCCTCTGCATCGGTGCCCGGCATTGTAGATGAGGTGCTGAAGCTCGACCCCTTGCCGAAGGTGATCTGGATGCAGCTTGGCGTGCGCGACGACGAGGCGGCCGCGCGTGCCGAGGCGGCCGGTATCAAGGTGGTGATGAACCGCTGCCCGAAGATCGAATATGGCAAGCTGTCGGGCGAGATCGGCTGGACCGGCGTCAACTCCGGTGTGCTGTCGTCGAAGAAGCCGCTGATGCGGTCGGGATTCCAGAGTTTCGGTGTGCGCCAGAAGTAAGGCAGTGAATGGTGAATGGTGAATAGAAGGATTTTCCTGGAAGCCGGGTAAAGCCGCATATGAGCGGCTTGCAATCAAGGTGGGACTGGCCGACTTTGCGACCACCATTTATCGCTCACCATTCATCATTTCACCATTCACACGTTTACCGCTCAGGGAGGTTTTCGATGACCCGCACGCCCGGTTTCAACACGCTCGCCGTCCATGCCGGCGCCAAGCCCGACCCGGCAACGGGCGCACGCGCCACGCCGATCTACCAGACGACCTCCTTTGTGTTCGACGATGCCGACCATGCCGCCTCGCTGTTCGGGCTGAAGGCCTTCGGCAACATCTACACCCGCATCATGAACCCGACCCAGGCGGTGCTGGAAGAGCGGATCGCGGCGCTCGAAGGCGGCACGGCTGCACTTGCCGTTGCTTCCGGCCATGCCGCACAGGTGATCGTGTTCCACAATCTCATGCGGCCTGGCGATAATTTCGTCGCCGCCACAAGGCTTTACGGTGGTTCGATCAATCAGTTCGGCCATGCCTTCAAGAATTTCGGCTGGGAGGTGCGTTGGGCCGACACCAACGACGTCTCCACCTTCGAAAGCCAGATAGACGACAAGACCAAGGCGATCTTCATCGAGAGCCTGGCCAATCCCGGCGGCACCTTCGTCGACATAGAGAAAATCGGCGACATCGCCCGCAAGCACGGCTTGCCGCTCATCGTCGACAACACGCTGGCCTCGCCCTATCTGGTGCGGCCGATCGAGCATGGCGCCGACATCGTCGTCCATTCGCTGACCAAGTTCATCGGCGGCCACGGCAATTCGATCGGCGGCGCCATCGTCGATGGCGGCACGTTCGACTGGTCGAAATCCGGCAAATATCCGATGCTGTCGGAGCCGCGCCCCGAATATGGCGGCCTTGTCCTGCACGAAACCTTCGGCAATTTCGCCTTCGCCATCGCCGCGCGCGTGCTTGGCCTGCGTGACATCGGCCCGGCGATTTCGCCGTTCAATGCCTTCCTGATCCTGACCGGGCTGGAGACCTTGCCGCTCAGGATGCAACGCCATTGCGACAATGCGATCACCGTAGCCGGCTGGCTGTCCAACCACCCCAAGGTCGCCTGGGTCAACTATCCCGGCCTGCCCAGCGACAAGAACAACGCGCTGCAGAAGAAATACTCGCCGCAAGGCGCCGGTGCTGTCTTCACCTTCGGCCTGAAGGGCGGCTACGAGGCCGGCATCAAGTTCGTCGAGGCGCTCGAACTGTTCTCGCACCTCGCCAATGTCGGCGACACCAAGTCGCTGGTCATCCATCCGGCATCGACCACGCATCGCCAGCTTTCCGACGAGCAGAAGGTCAAGGCGGGTGCGGGACCGGACACGGTCCGGCTTTCCGTCGGCATCGAGGATGTCAACGACATCGTCGCCGATCTGGAACAGGCTTTGGCCAAGGTTTGATTTTTTGAAGTGAGTAGTGAGTAGTGAGTAGTGAGTAGTGGTCGGTATTCACTAGTTAGCAGTGATTAGTGATTAGCCACCCGTTCGAGGGAGCGCTTTCCGCTCACTACTCACTACTCACTAACCTGTTGGAGGCAAATCCTGTCCGCGCATTACCTGGCCATATTGACCGACAGCGTCGACGCCGAGATTGGCGCCCCGGCGCCGGATCGTCTGATTGCGGGCGATCCGAAGTTCCGCACCTGGAATGTCGAGGAGCGCGACGGCGGGCTCTATGCCGGCATCTGGGAAGCGACGCCGGGCAAATGGCGCATCGAATATGACGAATGGGAGTTCTGCCACATCCTGTCCGGCGTCTCGGTGGTTGCCGAGGATGGCGGCGAGGCGCGCACGGTCCGGGCCGGCGACAGCTTCGTGCTCAGGCCAGGCTTCAGGGGCAGCTGGGAAGTGCTTGAAACGACCCGCAAGGAGTATGTGATCAAGCTCTGACCGCTCGGTCGCGCTTGGACTTCACAAAAGCCGATCGATGTCAGTGTCGGAAAAGCCGTATCCGCTCATCATCTCCCTGTGCCAGGGACTTCCAAGCAAATCACTGAGACATAAATCGACGCGCTGGAGCAGGGTGGCACTGCCTTTGGCGAGAGCGAAAGCGCCGGGCGCTGGCTGTTTTTCGACTGTCGGGACGTCGAGAGGCGCGTCGGGTCGCCGGCTCAGATAGCCGCGATGCGCGAGCGCTGCACTCGCATAGGCATGCACCACGCCGGCCGCGACGGCGTTAGCTGCTTCGGCCTGAGTGGCAAATATCCTTAGCCGTTCGGGCTGAATAGCGTTTTGCAGGGCCGTCCGGTGCTGGATCTGGCCCGATATGACGCCGATCAGCGCCGTCCGATCATTGGCGACGGACCGATAGCTATCGAAGGCGCGGGGATTGTCTTTCGCGACCAGCAATCCATCCGCCAGCATCCAGATCGGCCTTGTGAAGTCGACCAGCTTCCGGCGGTCGTCGGAAATGAACAGGGCCGGTGGTTATGTCCCACCGATCTTCGGCAAACCCAGGCAGCAGCTCGGCAAACTCGGTCTCGATGGGCAAAAGTTCCAGCCCGAGCGTCAGGCAGACCTCTTGGCCAGTTGGGCATCGCTGCCGCCCAGACGTCCCGATCCGTCGATAAAGCAGAAGGGTGGTTCCTGTAGAAAGGCGAATCTCATTTTCTCGGGCATGCGTCGGCTCCGCCGTCCTCACAAGCTCACAATGAGCCTTTCCAGCCCATGGAAATGATAGGTGTCGCGGAAGCGCGGCTGCTCCGCAAGATGGAGTTGCGGCTGCCGCTCGAACAGGGTTTTCAGCGACACCTGCAATTCCAGCCGCGCCAGCGGCGCACCAATACAGAAATGGATACCGGCGCCGAACGAGACATTCTTCTGGTCTGGTCGGCCGGGCCGGAAGGCGCCAGGTTCGGCAAAGGCAAGCGGATCATGATTGGCCATGCCGAGCAGCAGGCCGACCGTCTCGCCCGGTTGTACGACAACCCCGGATGTCACCTCGACCTCCTGATAGGCGTAGCGGGTGAACATGTGCAGCGGCGCGTCGAAGCGCAGGCACTCCTCGACCGTCGCAGCGGTTGCTTCCGGCGAGGTGAAGAAACGGCCGGGGTCGCCGCCTTGCGCCAGCAACGTGCGCACGGCGTTGCCGGTTTGATGGACGGTCGCCTCGTGGCCGGCATTGAGCAAAAGGATGGCGGACGACACCAGTTCGTCCTCAGAAAGCTTCTGGCCATCCTCCTGCGCCGCGATCAGCAGCGACAGCAGGTCGTCGCCAGGCTTCTTGCGCCGCTCGGTGACATAGCCGCGCAAAAAGTCGGAAAAATCGCGCGCGGCGCGATTGGCCGCTTGCTCGGTCTCGCGCGTCCGGCCATGCATGTACATGGCCACCATCCGGTGCGACCAGTCGAGCAGTTGCGGCCCCATTTCGACCGGCACACCGAGCATTTCGGCAATGATGGTGATCGGCAAAGGTGCGGCGAAGCTGGGCAATAGATCGACGTGGCGCGGTTCGAAACGGTCGATCAGCTCATTGGCCAGCGCCTCCACGCGCGGCCGCAGCCGCTCGACCTGGCGCGAGACGAAGGCGCGGTTGACCAGGGTTCTGAGCCTGGTGTGCACCGGCGGCTCCAGCTCCAGCATCGAATTGCTCTCGATGCCGTCGAAAGCGGCCAAATGCGAGCGATCCTCGCCGATGCCGCGGCTGTCGGGAATGCCGGCCGGGTTCTGGCGGCCGAAGCGGCGGTCGCGCAACAGCCGGTTGACGTCGTCGAAGCCGCCAAAGCACCAGGAGCCGAATTCCTCCCAGAAGAAGGCATTCGATGCGCCATGCAGGACGGCATAGGCGTCGTAAGGGTTCTGGAAAAACGCCGGTTCGTGCGGGTCGAGCCGCAGGCGGCGCGTGGCTGGATCAAAGGCGAGGTAGGGCGGCATGGATGTGGTCATGCCAGACCATTACCGCGGCTTGCCGGCTTGGTGCCAGACCGGATGTTGGCACCCGACGGCCCTATGGATTGAGCCAACCGAGGCGGACCTCGGCGAAGTACCGAAGTCTAATCCTCGCAATGCCTGGCAATATGCACGCGGCGCCAGCTGGTCGAGCCTTCCTGCACCACCACCCGGCGCGCCATCCTCTGGTATGACGGCGCTATCTGGGTGACGTGCCGCCGCTCGGGCCGCACCAGCACTTCATGGGCGACGCTCTCATATTCGGCCGGCAGCACAACCCGGCGGGTGCGCTCCGGTTCAACCACCACCGTTTCGGCCACACGCGCGTAGCGGGCCTTGCGCCACACCTTGCACAGCACCTTGCGGCCGTGGATGACGCGCCATTCCCAGGCATAGCCGCCATCGTCGACCTGGACCGTGCGGTAAACGGTGCGGGTTCTCGCCGGTACGATGTCATAGGTGACTCGGGGCGGCGCGATCTGCTCGACGCGCTCCATGGTGCCATAGATCGGCGGATCATAGTCGACCAACTGCCCGCCGGGTCTGACCATGACGTCTTCATAGACGGTGTCATAGAGCGCCGGCCTGTGCACCGGCTCATAGCATTCGGCGGCCCGGCCGTCGGCAACCGCATCGGACACCATGCCGAGACCGGCAAGGCCGGAAATGGCGAGGCAAACAGTTTTCCTGATCATGGCACTCCCCCTGTTTGAACGCGAGAAGGTGAGGTTCAACGTTGAACTGTAGGGGATGGTTCTCCGGGGGAAAGCGGTTTCGCCGCGTTTCGTTAAGCGACGCGGTTAAGGAATTGCTACACCGCAAAAACGCCGCTGGCCGCGTTCGGACTTTCCCTTGCGCGGAAACCTTGATTCGACTTAACCAGATGGCTAGGAGGAGGCGGCCTTGCGCTAGGGTGAGCCGGCATCCTATTTACATTCTAACCGTCAAGAACCGATTCTGCCCGATGTTCCGGCGCCGGAATCCCCATCTCCAAAAAGGGTAGTCCATGAAGAACCCCGTCGAAACCTACATGAACCTCGTTCCGATGGTGGTCGAGCAGACCAATCGCGGCGAGCGGGCCTACGACATTTTCTCGCGCCTGCTGAAAGAGCGCATCATTTTCATCACCGGCCCGGTCGAAGACGGTATGGCGACGCTGGTTTGTGCACAGCTTTTGTTCCTCGAGGCCGAGAACCCGAAGAAAGAGATCAATCTCTACATCAACTCGCCGGGCGGCGTGGTGACCTCGGGCATGGCGATCTACGACACCATGCAGTTCATCAAGCCGGCAGTGTCGACGCTGTGCATCGGCCAGGCGGCGTCGATGGGCTCGCTGCTTCTGACCGCCGGCCACAAGGACATGCGTTTTGCCACGCCGAACGCCCGTATCATGGTTCACCAGCCTTCCGGCGGTTTCCAGGGCCAGGCCTCCGACATCGAGCGGCACGCGCAGGACATCATCAAGCTGAAGCGCCGCCTCAACGAGGTCTACGTCAAACACACCGGTAAGAGCTACGAAGACATTGAAAAGACGCTTGACCGCGACCATTTCATGACAGCCGACGAAGCCAAGGATTTCGGCCTCATCGACAAGGTCATTTCGTCGCGCGAGCCGGTCGAAGGCGCTGCGGCATAAGCGCTGCATGGCAGTTGCGTGGCTGGATAACGCGCTTTTGCTGGGATTTGCGGCATTTCGGCCACAATTGGCTGTTCCCTCGGTGGATGGGATTGCCTACGTTAAGGCTATGTTGATTTTCGACGGCTTAGCTTTGTGCAGGGTTGGCGCGAATCATTGCGACGTTTTCTGATTTGTGTTTCGTACGGAATGCGTTGCGGGAGCCGGGACACTGGCGGCGGCGAATTCCCGCGATAGATAGAATATGCGCCCTTTCAGCCAGACCATCGGCGGGCGGCCATGAAAGGACAGGAAAATGAGCAAAGTCGGCAACAACAGCGGTGATTCGAAGAACAC
Organism: Mesorhizobium sp. C277A; assembly: GCF_040324395.1. Lineage (NCBI taxonomy): Bacteria > Pseudomonadati > Pseudomonadota > Alphaproteobacteria > Hyphomicrobiales > Phyllobacteriaceae > Mesorhizobium > Mesorhizobium sp. C277A. Next base: position 1,470,076 of record NZ_JAMYVW010000002.1, read on the forward strand.
GCTTTATTGCTCGTTTTGCGGCAAAAGCCAGCACGAGGTGCGCAAGCTGATCGCCGGCCCAACGGTGTTCATCTGCGACGAGTGCGTAGAGCTGTGCATGGACATCATCCGCGAGGAGAACAAGACCTCGATGGTGAAGTCGCGCGAGGGCGTGCCGACCCCGCAGGAGATCCTGAAGGTTCTCGACGACTATGTCATCGGCCAGCCCTACGCCAAGCGCGTGCTGTCGGTGGCTGTCCACAACCACTACAAGCGCCTGGCGCATGCCGGCAAGAACAACGACGTCGAATTGGCGAAGTCCAACATCCTGCTGATCGGCCCGACCGGCTGCGGCAAGACGCTGCTTGCCCAGACGCTGGCCCGCATCATCGACGTGCCCTTCACCATGGCCGACGCGACGACGCTGACCGAAGCCGGTTACGTCGGCGAGGACGTCGAAAACATCATCCTGAAGCTGCTGCAGTCGGCCGACTACAATGTCGAGCGCGCCCAGCGCGGCATCGTCTACATCGATGAAATCGACAAGATTTCGCGCAAGTCCGACAACCCATCGATCACCCGCGACGTGTCGGGCGAGGGTGTGCAGCAGGCGCTTCTGAAGATCATGGAAGGCACCGTTGCCTCCGTGCCGCCGCAGGGCGGCCGCAAGCATCCGCAGCAGGAGTTCCTGCAGGTCGACACCGCCAATATCCTGTTCATCTGCGGCGGCGCCTTCGCCGGGCTGGACAAGATCATCTCGGATCGCGGCAGGAAGACTTCCATCGGCTTCGGCGCCATCGTGGCTTCGCCCGAGGATCGTCGCACCGGTGACGTGTTCCGCCTGGTCGAGCCCGAGGATCTCTTGAAGTTCGGCCTCATCCCCGAGTTTGTCGGCCGTCTGCCGGTCCTGGCGACGCTGGAAGACCTCGACGAGCCGGCGCTGATCCAGATCCTGACCGAGCCGAAAAACGCGCTGGTCAAACAGTATCAACGGCTGTTCGAGATGGAGAGTGTCGACCTGACCTTCCACGAGAATGCGTTGTCGGCGATCGCCAAGCGCGCCATCGAGCGCAAGACCGGCGCCCGTGGCCTCCGCTCGATCATGGAAGCGATCCTGCTCGACACCATGTTCGAACTGCCCGCCCTGGAAGGCGTGCGCGAAGTGGTGATTTCGGAAGAAGTGGTGACCGGCAGCGCCCGGCCGCTCTACATCTATTCCGAGCAGAAGGAAAAGAAGGGCAACGTCAGCGCCTGATCTGGCATCTGGCCTAACCTTTTTATGGAACGGCGCCCGCGGGGCGCCGTTTTGCTGTGGTGAGGTACCGATCCTTGTGACGGAGTGGATGAACGAACGTGTCGACCCTTGATCTTTGCCCCTCGTGCATCCAACTAACATCGGAAGGCCGTGGTGCCGAATTCTGTGCTGTAAAACTCCCGTCACAAACGGTGGTAGGCGGAACGATCCCCGGTCGTTAATATGAGATTCGCGGTTGGCTCGATTAGCGGCCGCGACATGAAAGGTTGGACAATGGCCAAAATATCCAAGGCTCCCAGCGACGGCGTCTTCGCAGTCCTCCCACTGCGCGACATCGTGGTGTTCCCGCACATGATCGTTCCGCTCTTTGTCGGGCGTGAAAAGTCGATCAAGGCGCTGGAAGAGGTTATGGGTCAGGAAAAGCAGATCCTGCTTGCCACCCAGATGAATGCCGCCGATGACGATCCCGAGCCGGATGCGATCTTCGACATCGGCACGCTCGCCAATGTGCTGCAATTGCTGAAGCTGCCCGACGGCACCGTCAAGGTGCTGGTCGAAGGCGCGTCGCGTGCCAAGATCGTCTCGTTCACCGACCGTCCGGACTTCCACGAAGCTACCGCCACGGCGCTGGTCGAGCCGGAGGAGGAAGAGGTCGAGGTCGAGGCGCTCGCCCGTTCGGTCGTCACCGACTTCGAAAACTACGTCAAGCTGAACAAGAAGATCTCGCCTGAAGTGGTGGGCGCCGCCAGCCAGATCGACGACTATTCCAAGCTCGCCGATACGGTTGCTTCGCACCTCGCCATCAAGATCCCCGAGAAGCAGGAGATGCTGGCCACGCTGTCCGTCAAGGAACGGCTGGAAAAGGCGATGGGCTTCATGGAAGCCGAAATCTCCGTCCTGCAGGTGGAGAAGCGCATCCGCTCGCGCGTCAAGCGCCAGATGGAGAAGACGCAGCGCGAATATTACCTCAACGAGCAGATGAAGGCGATCCAGAAGGAGCTCGGCGAAGGCGAGGACGGCCGCGACGAGGCCGCCGAGATCGAGGCGCGCATCAAGAAGACCAAGCTCTCCAAGGAGGCCCGCGAAAAGGCGGAAGCCGAGTTGAAGAAGCTGCGAACGATGTCGCCGATGTCGGCGGAATCGACCGTCGTGCGCAACTACCTCGACTGGATCCTGTCGATCCCGTGGGGCAAGAACTCCAAGGTCAAGCAGGACCTGGCGTTTGCGCAGAACGTGCTCGACACCGATCATTTCGGCCTCGACAAGGTCAAGGACCGCATCGTCGAGTATCTCGCCGTGCAAAGCCGCCAGAAGAAGCTGAAGGGGCCGATCCTGTGCCTCGTCGGCCCTCCCGGCGTCGGCAAGACCTCACTCGGCAAGTCGATCGCCAAGGCGACCGGCCGCGAGTTCATCCGCATGGCGCTTGGCGGCGTGCGTGACGAGGCCGAGATCCGTGGCCACCGCCGCACCTATATCGGCTCGATGCCCGGCAAGGTCATCCAGTCGATGAAGAAGGCCAAGAAGTCCAACCCGCTCTTCCTGCTCGACGAGATCGACAAGATGGGCCAGGACTTCCGCGGCGATCCGTCATCGGCTTTGCTCGAGGTGCTCGATCCCGAGCAGAACTCGACGTTCATGGACCATTACCTCGAGGTCGAATACGACCTGTCGAGCGTGATGTTCGTGACGACGGCGAACACGCTGAACATCCCTGCGCCCCTGATGGACCGCATGGAGATCATCCGTATCGCCGGCTACACCGAGGACGAGAAGATCGAGATCGCCAAGCGTCACCTGATGCCCAAGGTGATCCGCGATCATGCCCTGCAGCCGAAGGAATTCTCCGTCGGCGAGGACGCGATCCGCGGCATCATCCAGACCTACACCCGTGAAGCGGGCGTCAGAAGCCTGGAGCGCGAGCTGATGAAGCTCGGGCGCAAGGCGGTGACCGAGATCCTGAAGACGAAGAAGAAGACGGTGAGCATCACGGCGGCGAACCTCGCCGATTACCTCGGTGTTCCGCGCTTCCGCTTCGGCCAGGTCGAGGCTGACGATCAGGTCGGTGTCGTCACCGGTCTTGCCTGGACGGAAGTCGGCGGCGAGCTGCTGACGGTCGAAGGCGTCATGATGCCCGGCAAGGGCCGCATGACGGTGACCGGCAATCTGCGCGACGTGATGAAGGAATCGATCTCGGCGGCGGCCTCTTATGTCCGCTCGCGGGCCATCGATTTCGGCATCGAGCCGCCGCTGTTCGACAAGCGTGACATCCACGTCCACTTGCCCGAAGGCGCCACGCCGAAGGACGGTCCGTCTGCAGGTGCTGCCATGGCGACAGCCATCGTGTCTGTCATGACTGGTATTCCGGTCCGGGCCGATGTGGCGATGACTGGCGAGATAACGCTTCGCGGCCGCATCTTGCCGATCGGCGGCCTCAAGGAGAAGCTGCTCGCCGCATTGCGCGGCGGCATCAAGAAGGTGCTGATCCCGGAAGACAACGCCAAGGATCTGGCGGAGATACCGGACAATGTGAAGAACGGTATGGAGATCATTCCGGTCTCACGTGTCGGCGAGGTTCTGAGGCACGCGCTGGTGCGCATGCCGGAGCCAATCGAGTGGGTCGAGCCGGTCAATCCGCCGGCTTCCACCGATACCGTTGACGATGCTGGAAAGTCGCTTGCACATTAGAAACTACTAAAGTTGCAGTGCACAAAGAGAGAGCCGGGCCTTGAGCCCGGCTTTTTCATGTGAAAAACCCACCATTTCCGGGCTTTTTTCAACTTTTTTCCGGCTTTTTGACTTGGGTTTGCGAGCGCTTCTTTCTAAAGTCCCTCTCCTGCCGGATGAGTCGAAAGTTCCGGTTTTCTCATGGAAGGGAATTTTTATGAACAAGAACGAACTGGTTTCCGCTGTCGCTGAATCCGCGAGCATTTCGAAGGGTGACGCACAGTCGGCGGTTGAGGCGGTGTTCTCCGTCATCACTGGCGAACTGAAGAAGGGCGGCGATGTACGGCTCGTCGGCTTCGGAAATTTCACCGTCTCCAAGCGTGCGGCATCGACTGGCCGCAACCCGCAGACTGGCGCGGAAGTGAAGATTCCGGCGCGTACCGTGCCGAAGTTCTCGGCCGGCAAAGGCCTCAAGGACGCGGTCAACTAAAAATTTTTCAGAGAATGTTGAAAAGCCGGGTTCGCCCGGCTTTTCTTTTGCCTCGATGGCGGCAGGCCGTCAGCCCGCTGAGGCGAGCCTTCAGCCCACCGGCGCATCCGCGCGCATCAGGCCTTCCTGCTTGAGGTCCGCCCACAGCGCCGCAGGCAGCTTGGCATCGAGCAGGGCGCGGTTGCTTTCGACTTCACTCGGCCGCTGGCCGCCGGGGATGACCGACACCACGGAAGGGTGCAGCAGCGGAAACTGCAGCGCCGCCTCGATCAGCCTGACGCCATGGCGCTGGCAGACGGCCTCGATGCGCCCGACGCGATCCATGATGTCCCTTGGCGCCTCGGAGTAATTGTAATAGGCGCCTGGCTTCGGCCCGGTCGCCAGGATGCCGGAATTGTAAGGACCGCCGAGAACGATGCCGATGCCGCGTTGCTCACAGAGCGGCAGGAAGGTGGCAAGCGCTTCCTGTTCCAGCAGCGTGTAGCGCCCGGCCAGCAGGAACAGGTCGAAGTCGCCACGCTCCGCCAGCGTCTGGCAAACCTCCCATTCGTTGATGCCGCCGCCGAAGGCCTTGATCACGCCCTGGTCGCGCAGTGCAACCAGTCCGTTGTAGCCCGAGGCCATGAATTCCTCGATGCGCTGGTCTGACGCCTCCTTGCTGCCATGGGTGAAGATGTCGAGGTCATGGACGAAAAGGATGTCGATGCGGTCGACGCCAAGCCGTTCCAGCGACGCCTCGAACGAGCGCATGACGCCGTCATAGCTGTAGTCGTAGACCTCCTTGCGCGTCGGTGTGTCGAAGAACTTGCCGATGCCGGTTCGTTCCTCCGGCGGGCAGGCGCGCAACAGGCGACCGACCTTGCTCGACAGCACATAGTCGTCGCGCTTCCTGCCGCGCAGGAAGGCATTGAGCCGTGTTTCGGCAAGGCCCAGGCCATAGAGCGGCGCGGTGTCGTAGTAACGGCAGCCGGTCGCCCACGCCGCCTCCAGCGTCGCGTTGGCATCCTCGTCGGGGACGGCGCGGTAAAGGTTGCCGAGCGGCGCGCTGCCGAAGCCAAGCTCGGTAAAGTCGAGGCCGCCATTGCCGATGCGGTCGAAATGCCGTGTCTTCATGTCGTGCTGATTTCCTGGATTGATTGTCTGACATGACACTATCACGCCGCTGGCTCAGCAAAAGCCGCCATGGCCGTTGGACAGGCATTTTCGCGGTGATAGCATGAACAAAAACAAGCCTTTTTGCGAAAGCGCGCAACCCGAAATCACCGGCCACAAACCCAGCCGGACAGATGGGACTCTCATGACGAATGCCGGCTCGGATATGTTTTCGACCGCCCTGCAAGAGCTGGGCGCCGTACTGGCGCGCGTCGACGAAGCCGGCATCTACACCGCCTGCGAAACCCTGGCCCGCGCGCAAAAGATCGTCGTCTATGGCTGCGGCCGCGAGGCCTTGCAGCTCAAGGGTTTCGCCATGCGCCTCTATCACCTTGGCCTTGAGGTGTCGGTGGTCGGCGACATGAACACGCCACCGCTTGGCCCAGCCGATGTCTTCCTGGTCAGTTCCGGCCCGGGCGAGACGACGACGGTGCTTACCTTGATGCAAGTCGCCCGCCAGGCCGGCGCCACCGTGCTTTTGCTCACCGCCGAGGCAGGCAGTAGTGCGGTCGCGCTTGCCGACTTCACCTTGCTGATCCCGGCGCAGACCATGGCGCGTGACCAGGGGCCACAAAAGACATCGCTGCTGCCGATGGGCTCGGTCTTCGAAGGGGCGCTGTTCCTGCTGTTCGAGGTGATGGTGCTGAAGCTCAAGGCGCTGACCGGCCAGTCGTCCGAGGCCATGCGCACCCGCCACACCAACATGGAATAGATCATGCGCTACGAACTGATGTTGCCGCACCAGATCCGCAAGGCGATCGCCGAGAACTGGCCGGTCGCTCTCCCGCTCGGCGTGCTCGAATATCACGGCGAGCACATGGCTGTCGGCATGGACACGCTGGCCGTCGTCAAGACGCTGGAGCTCTACGAGAAGGAGGCCGACATCGTCATCCTGCCGGCTTTCTACTACGGTGCGGCGAGCTATGTGGTGGCAGCACCTGAAGGCAACGGCTCGGTGCAGGTCGGCGGCAACCAGCTGGCGCCGTTCGCCGAAGAATTGTTCTACAGCCTGCTGCGCATCGGCTTTCGTAACATCAACGCCATCATACACCACCAGACCGAGAACTTTGCCGCCGGCATGCCGACCGATCTCGCCTTCAAGGCCGCCGGCCGCCAGGCGATCTTCCGCTTCCTCGAGAAGCAGCGCGGCGAGGGCTGGTGGGGCTCAGACGAGATGGTCGATTATTATGCCGGGCACGCCGCCGGCGAGAATTTCTTCAACTGGGTGCAGGTGCACCCGCTGATGTCGGCTGCCATGAACGGGAAGTATCCGTTCGATCACGCCGGTGTTGGCGAGACATCATTGATGCTGGCACTGTGTCCGGAAGCGGTCGATGCCGGGCGTTTTGGCGAGAATACCGCGTGGTATACGGCGAGTGCGCCGGAGGCCTCGGCGGAGCTGGGGCGAAAGGGTGTGGCGATGATCATGGATCACCTGAGGGCGATATTGAGGCGCTAGCAGACAAAGTCGCTCTGTAGCGATCCTTCACACCCCCTCTGTCCTGCCGGACATCTCCCCCGCAAGGGGGGCGATCAGATGTCATTTCCGCTTTCGCCAATCACCTACGTCGCAAGAAAAGCGATGCAGCCAAAGCTGCCGATCTCCCTCCTTCCGGGGGAGAAGGCCGGCAGGCCAGAGGGGGGTGCTGTCCCGCCGAGGTCAACAGTAGAGGGGCACGCCGCCTCTCGCCCTACTTCACCGCGCCAGCCGTCATGCCCATGATGAGATAGCGTTCAAGCGCAATCCCGATGACCGCCAGCGGTGCGATCGCGGCGGTGGCAAGCGCCGCCATCGACCACCAGTTGATGCCTTGCGAGCCGGTCTGGCTCGCCACCATCACCGGGATGGTCTTGGCGTCCGTCGAGGTCAGCAGTGCCGCAAAAAAGTACTCGTTCCAGCACAGCACCATCGCCAGGATGAAAGCGGCGACCATGCCCGGCAGCGCAATCGGCATGACGATGCGGAAAAAAGCGCCCCAGATCGACAGGCCGTCGACCAGCGCTGCCTCCTCGAGTTCGACAGGGATCGAGTTGAACTGGTCGCGCATGATCCAGATGACGATCGGCAGCACCATCAGCGTGTAGAGCAGGATCAGGCCGATGCGTGTGTCGAGCAGGCCGACTTCGCGGTAGAGCACCAGGAAGGGCAGGGCGAGCACCACCGGCGGCAGGATCAACTGCGACAGGAAGAAGAAGGAGATGTCCTCGTTCTTGAACCAGGCGAACTGATAGCGGTACCGGGTCAGCCCATAGGCGGCGAGGCTGCCGATGACGATGGCGAGGCTCGACGCGCCGACCGAGGTGATGACCGAATTCATGAAGCGCTTGAAAAACTCCTCCCGCACCGTCGAGGTCTGGAAGATCGAATCCGGCGACAGGCCGAGCGAGCGCCAGCCCTTCCAGTCCGGTTGGAAGTCGACGAACGGGATGAGGTGTCCTTGCGTGACGTCGACCGCGGTCTTGAACGAGGTGGTGATGGTCCAGTAGATCGGGAACAGGCAGATGAAGGCCCAGAACGCCAGCGCGCCATAGATGAAGATGCGATTGGCCAGAAAACCCAGCGGTGAGCGGATTTCCGAGGCAGCATAGTCGGTGGTCTGGACGCTCATTGTGCCTCGTCAGTTCACGTTGCGCACGAAGCGATTTGCGAATTTCAACAGCCAGGTCACGAACACGACGATGATGACGAGATAGGCCATCGCCAGCATGGTGCCGTAGCCGACATTCGAACGGTCGCGGTATTCGCGGTAGATGAAGCTCGACACCGAATCCGTGGCGCCGCCGGGCCCGCCGGAGGTCACGGTGATGATGATGTCGGCGAGCTTCAACTTGAAGATGATGCGCAGGATCACCGCCGTGACCGACACCGGCAGCATCAGCGGGAAGGTGACCTGCCAGAAAGTCTGCCAGGGCGTGGCGCCATCGACGCGCGCCGCTTCCAGCACGTCGCGCGACATCGCCTGCAAGCCGGCCAGCAGCATGATCATCATGAACGGGATGAAGGTCCAGGCGTCGAGCACCATGATCGAGATGCGGGCGGTGATCGGGTTGGAGAAGAAGGCGGGGTTTTCCCAGCCGAGATGGCGCGCCAGCGTCGCCGCCGGCCCGAAACGGTACTCCATCAGCGATTTGCCGATCATCCACGACACCGCGACCGGCGACAGCATCAGCGGCATCAGGAAGACGACTCGGAAGAATTTGCGCGCCCGGATCTGCGCGTTGAGCAGCAGCGCCAGGCCGAAGGCAATCACATACTCAACCAGCACGGCGAGCACATAAAGCACCATGTTGAACAGCGCGTTGCGGTAGTAGGGATCGGCCAGCATCTGCCAGAAATTGTCGAGCCCGTTGAACTTGCGGCCGGAAAAGGACGACAGGTTCCAGTCGGTCAGCGCGATATAGAAGCCGAACAGCGTCGGGAAGATCACCATGGCGATGGTGAACAGCAGCGCCGGCAGCAGGAACAGCGCGCGCTGGCCGTCCTCGCCGCGCGTCAGCACCTGGCCGATGCCAAGAGTCACGCCCCACAGAACATAGGCGTAGACGATCGGACGCCAGGTCTCGAAGCCGAGCGTGGTGATCTCGTTCTTGTAGAGGATCTCAAACGCGATCACCGCCAGCAGGCCAAGCGTGGCGGCCGCCATCAGGGCAAAACCCGCCCGCTTGCGGGCCGGCGAGATCAGATCGGCTGGGCCGGCGTTGGCCGGCCATACATTGGTGGTCTGGTCAGCCACGCGTCCCCGTCCGTTTAAAAAATCAAGCCTGCGACCGGCCCGAGCCGGTCAGGTCCGGCGGCTTGCACCGCCGGACCTGTTGTCACGATAGGATCAGCCTACACGCCGAGCGAGGCCTTGTAGAGCTTGATCTGGTTTTCGCGGCCGATCTGGTCGGTCAGCTTCTCCCAGGCCGCGGCAATGGCGTCGGCGCCTTCCTGCGCCTTCATCTTGCCGGCGAATGTGTTGGCCAGAATGTCCTCGGCAGCCGAATAGTACTGGAAGATGCCGGGGATGCGCGGTTCGATCGCCGCGTTCGGATGGTTGTAGCTGTCGGCTTCCGACTTCAGATACGAGGTGATGAACGCCTCGTCGTAGCCTGCCGCCACCCATTCGGGAATGTCGAAATGCGAGTTGCGGTAGGGCTGGAAGCCGGACGGATACATCGCCGTCCAGATTGACAGGTCCTTGCCGCCGAGATGAGCGGCGGCCGACCATGCCGCTTTTTTCTTCTTTTCGTCGCTGTCGACGCGGGCCATGACATAGACGCCCCAGCCGAGATAGGCACAGTTTGGCGCATAGTTCGGGCCGCTGGCGAGTTTGTCCCAGGCGCCGGTCTTGGCATTGTAGACGTCGTCGGATCCCGGCAGGATCGAGAAGCCGGTGACGTCGCCGATGACCGAGCTATCGTTGGTCTTGACGTTGGAGCCGACGTCGCCCCACCAGGTGACCATTGAACCGGTGCCGGCCAGGAACTGCTGGAAGGCTGTCGTGTTCGGGTCGGCGTTGATCTGGTCGGCGGGCTCCGACGGCAGCGCGTCGATGACGTCCTGGATGGCGCGCACCCAGGCCGGATTGTTGATGCGCGGCTTCATCGTGTCGGCATCGAACAGCCAGGCCTTGTCGTCGGGATGCTTGGCATAGGCGGTGGCGCGGCTGCCGAGGAAGTAGAAGCCGAAACCGCCCCAGGCCTTGGGCGCATCGAGATAGCCGAAGACGTCCTGGTCCTTGAACTTCTTGCCCTTAAGGAATTTTGTGACGGCCTGGACTTCCTGCCAGGTCTTCGGCACACCCCATTCGGTGGTCGCACCGCCGTCCTTCCACGCCTTGGCGAGGTCGGCATCGGCAAAAACGTCGGTGCGGTAGTTGAAGTTGTGCGCATCGCCATCGACGGTGATCCGGTACTGCTTGCCGTCCCAGGTGCCGACCGGCGGCTGCAGGTAGGCCACGACATCCTTCATGTCGATCTGCTCTTTGACCCAGTCGGGCATCTCGGAGGTCAGGCCCTTGCCGCAGACATCGCCTTCGAAGGGCGCGCCCATCTCGATGATGTCGAAGTCGACGGTGCCGGTGGCGATCGACTGCTGCAGGCGGGCATTGTAGTCGGCCTGCGCCAGGTCGATCCAGCTGATCTTGGCGCCGGTATAGGCCTCCCACGGCTTCAGGAAGCCGCGGAACAGCACATTGTGCAGGTTCTGGTTGTTGAGGCCCATGAAGGTGAGCTCGACGCCGGCGAATTCGCCTTCCTTGACATTGGCCTTGGTGGCTTCCAGGCAGAGTTCGCCTACCTTCTGGAAGTCGGCATCCGTCGGCTGGCCTTTGCCGACGCCGGGGATCTGCAGAATTTTGGAGCGTAGCTCGCTGGCGGCTTCAGCCGGGCGGGTGAAAGCGCCGAGCCCAGCGCCCGATGCGGCGGCGATCGCGGCCATCGAGGCCGCGCCTTTGAGTATGTCACGCCGGGTGGCACCCGCGCGGACGAGTTTTTCGTACAGACCGACTCTCATCTATTCCTCCCAGAACAACAGTCGTGAATTAAAATGCCAATCCCTCCGACGCCGAAACGTCGGCGGTTCTCCTTTATCATACGGGGACGTGGGACCCCACCCTGCGTCGCCTGGAGCTCCGATTTCCGGATAAAAATCCGACTGCCGGATTGGCAACAGCTAATATTTGCGTAATCGATTACCTTGTCAACACGAATGGCTTTTTATCGATAACATACCGACTTGCCCTTGCCCTTGGCAATGGCTAGCTTCACCGCGAGAAAAGGGGGGACGATGGCTCAAGTCGCGATCAGCAATGTGGCCAAGGCGTTCGGAACCGTCAAGGTCCTGCACGAGGTCAGCGTCGATATCGCCGATGGCCAGTTCGTGGTGTTGGTCGGCCCGTCGGGCTGCGGCAAGTCCACGCTGCTCAGGATGGTGGCCGGGCTGGAGACCGTCTCCGGCGGCACGATCGCCATTGGCGAGCGCATCGTCAACAATCTGCCGCCGGCCAAGCGCGACATCGCCATGGTGTTCCAGAACTACGCGCTCTATCCGCACAAGACGGTGGAGCAGAACATGGCGTTTGCGCTGAAGCTGCGCAAGACCGATCCAGCCGTGGTCGCCGAGCGGGTCAAGCGCGCCGCCGACATTCTCGACCTCAATCCGTACCTGAAACGTTATCCGCGCCAGCTATCCGGCGGCCAGCGCCAGCGCGTCGCCATGGGCCGCGCCATCGTGCGCAATCCGCAAGTCTTCCTGTTCGACGAGCCGCTCTCCAATCTCGACGCCAAGCTGCGCGTGCAGATGCGCACCGAGATCAAGGAACTGCACCAGCGGCTGAAGACCACCACCATCTACGTCACCCACGACCAGATCGAGGCCATGACCATGGCCGACAAGATCGTGGTCATGCGCGACGGTCGTATCGAGCAGGTCGGCGCGCCATTGGAATTGTTCGACCGGCCGGCCAATCTGTTTGTCGCCGGCTTCATCGGCTCGCCGTCGATGAACCTGCTCAAAGGCGTGGTGCGCAAGGGCGACAAGGTCGAGATAGCAGGCACGCTGTTCCCGATCGCGGCCGGCAGCGCCGCCAAGGAGGGCCAGGCCGTGGTCTATGGCGTGCGGCCCGAGCATCTCGAAATCCATCCCGACGGCGTGCCGGCAAAAATCTCGGTGGTCGAACCGACCGGTTCCGAGACGCTGGTCTTCGTGCGCTTCGGCGACGGCGAGATGGTGGCGCTGTTTCGCGAGCGCCACGACTTCAAACCCGGCGACACGCTCAATCTCAAGCCGCGCCTCGACCAGATCCATCTCTTCGACGCCGAGACGGGCAACCGGCTCTGATTTCCAATCGACTTTGGCCAAACTGTTTGACGAGGACTGCCATGCTCAAAGGGATCAACCCATTGCTCAATGCCGATGTGCTCCAAGCGCTCAGGGCAATGGGACACGGCGACGATCTGATCATCGCCGACACCAATTTCCCCGCCGATTCGGTGGCGCGCCAGACCGTGCTCGGCAAGCTGCTGCGCATCGACGCCTCGGCGGCCGATGTCGCCAAGGCGGTGCTGTCGCTCTATCCGCTCGACACTTTCGTCGACGATGCGGCCGCGCGCATGGAGATCGTCGGCAAGCCGGACGAGATCCCGCCGGTGCAAAAAGAGGTGCAGAAGGAGATCGACAAGGCGGAAGGCAAGGCCTGGCCGATGATCTCGGTCGAGCGCTATGCCTTCTACGAGCGCGCCAAGAAAGCCTATTGCGTCATCCAGACCGGCGAGCGCCGCTTCTATGGCTGCTTCGCCTTTCGCAAGGGCGTCGTGCCGCCGGACGCCGAGTAGGGCCATGGCGTCGGGCAAACCTGTCGTCATTCTGGGCGTTTTCGTCGCCGACACCGCCTACCGCGCCGATCGACAGCCGCGCATGGGTGAAACCATTCTTGGTAATTCCTTCAAGCTGGGACCGGGCGGCAAGGGCTCGAACCAGGCGGTGGCGGCAGGCAAGCTCGGCGCGGACGTCACCTTCCTGACCCGGCTTGGCGTCGATGCTTTCGCCGACATGGCCAAGGCGACCTGGGCAGAGGCGAGCGTCAAATCCGCCGTCATCGAGACGCCGCAAAGCTATACCGGCGCGGCCTATATCTTCATCGAGGAGACAACCGGCAACAACGCCATCATCGTCAGCCCGGGTGCGGCGATGCTGATCTCGCCTGAAGACATCGAGGCCAACGCCGGCCTGATCCGTGGAGCCGGCGTCTTCGTCACCCAGCTCGAACAGCCGATCGACGCGGCACTGCGCGCACTCGAGATCGCGCGCGGTGCAGGGGTGACCACCATCCTCAATCCGGCGCCGGCGGCCAAGCTGCCGGACCGCATCTATACGCTTTGCGACTATGTCACCCCCAACGAGACCGAGGCCGAGGAGCTGACCGGCATCAAGGTTTCTTCGATCGACGAGGCTCGCCGCGCCGCCGACAGCCTGCTCAAAAAGGGCGTCGGCTCGGTCATCATCACGCTCGGCGAAAAAGGCGCGCTGCTGCACACGGCCGCTCGGTCCGACCATGTTCCCGTGGTCAGTGCCGGTCCGGTGGTCGAAACCACCGGCGCGGGCGATGCCTTCAATGGCGGCCTGGCCGCCGCACTCGCCAAAGGCGTGGAGCCGCTGCAAGCCGTCCGCTTCGCCTGCGCCGTCGCCGGCATTTCGGTGACAAGGCCGGGTACGGCGCCATCCATGCCGACGCTGCATGAGGTCGAGGCGCTGCTGGCCGAGGGGTGAGGAGGTCGTTGCGGGAGAGATAGAATTCAGATCCGACCGGATCTGAATTGCCTCATGCAAGACCATGATTCTAGACGATTATGTCACATTTCTCCTGAGGAGAAATGGCGCGAGTGACGGGGCTCGAACCCGCGACCTCCGGCGTGACAGGCCGGCGAAAACGCCTGATTAATCAACGACGGATTCAATTCCTTACGCTCTCGAATTTGCGGGAAAAAGCGCGAAATTGAAACATGCTTATCAGAACTCCTCGTCGTAATCCGCGAGGTATTCACTTTGATCGGTGCCTCCGCTGCTGCCAGCCTAGCGGCTGGACCGGGACAGACTGCTCCCGGCGACTTCTGGATCGGCTGGAGACGGCAGATCGATGCGCTCGCTACCGCCGGATTCCGGGTCATCGTTCCCGACCAGAGGGGCTACAACACCAGTGACAAGCCGAAAGCCATCCGTGAATACACGCTCCCCAAGCTCGTCGGCGATGTCGTTGCCATCGCCGACGCGCTCGGCATCGGAAGGTTTCACCTCGTCGGTCATGACTGGGGCGGTATCGTCGCCTGGGCCGCAGGCGCAAAGCTGCCGCACCGCCTGGAAAGGCTCGTCATCCTGAACGCGCCCCATCCCGAGGTGCTGCTTGCCCATTCCTTGCGATCTCCGACCCAGTTCCTGCGGAGCAGCTATGCGGCCTTCTTCCAGTTCCCCTTGCTGCCGGAGGCTTTTCTGGGGGCGGGGCGCTCGGCTCTGCTGGCACGGGCGCTCATCAAATCCAGCCGAACAGATGCCTTCACGGCGGAGGAAATCGCAGAGTATCGGCAGGCCTGGGAACGGCCGGGGGCGCTGACAGGCATGCTCAACTGGTATCGGGCGCTGCGCTTCCGCCCAAGCCTGAAGGAGCGGATCACGACGCCGACCCTTGTACTGTGGGGGATGCAGGACCAAGCTCTGGAATATGGCCTGGCCGAGCGCAGTCTGGCCCTTTGCAACGATCGGGGCCTGCAGACGTTCGAGAAGGCGACGCATTGGGTACAGCGCGAAGAGGCCAGCGCGGTGAATGCCGCGCTTCTGGCGTTCCTGGACGGCTGAGATGCCGTTCCGTTCTGCAGGTGGCCTGACTCGCCGTGATCTCCTGACCGTGCTCGCTGCCGCGGTCACAACCCACCACCTTACCTCCTCTGCTGATGCAGCATTGGCAGAGGCCTCAACGGAGCATCCGATGCCACACGTCGTCCTTCTCGGGGATTCGATCTTTGACAACGCTGCCTATGTCGCGCACGGGCCCGACGTAGTGCGGCAGCTGCGGGAGCGGTTGCCGGAGGGGTGGCGTGCAACGCTAAACGCCGTCGACGGCGCCGTCACAAGCGGCGTCGAGCGGCAGCTTGAACGGCTCCCCCAGGATGCTAGCCATCTTGTCGTCAGCGTCGGTGGCAATGATGCTCTTCGTCATGCAGGGATTCTGGAGCAGGGGGCCTGTTCGGTGGCCGAGGTTCTGGACAGGATCAGCGATATCCGGGAGGAATTCGAGCACGACTACTGTACGATGCTCGAGGGGGCGCTGGGCCAAAACCTACCCACCGCTGTCTGCACGATCTACGAGGCGCGCTTTCCCGACCCACAGCGTCGTAGACTTGCCGCAACTGCCCTGACGGTCCTCAACGACGTCATCACCCGGGCGGCGTTCTCGCGCGGTTTGCCGCTCGTCGACCTGCGCTTGGTATCGAATGAGGACGCGGACTTCGCCAATCCTATCGAACCGTCAGTGCAAGGCGGCGCGAAGATCGCGGCAGCCATCGCGGCACTTGTAGTCGAGCACGATTCAGCCGGACGTCGGTCGGTGGTCTTCGTCGGCTAAACGGCGTAATCCCGCCCGATCGTCTCCCGATGGTCGGTCGGACTGAAAGCAACAATTCAGACGGCCAGCACGATCTTGCCTTGAATACTGCCGTCGGCGGCGCGCTCATGTGCGCGCGATGCCTCGGCCAGCGGGAATGTGCTGTCGATGACGACACGCACAAGGCCGTCGTCGAGCAGGCGGGCGGCTTTTGCCAACTGCGCGCCATTGGATCGAACCTGTGTGGATGAGACCGTGATCCCCAGCCTCTCTGTCTCTTCGTGACCAGCGAAGCCCAGTGGGTTGACCAGGAACAGCGCGCCGCCCGGCTTCAGAACATGGAAGAAGCGCTCCATGCCCGCGCCGCCCACCGCGTCGAGGACAAGGTCGACGTCTCGGACGACATCTTCCGCCGCGGTTGTCTTGTAGTCGATGAATTGATCCACGCCGAGATCGCGCATCAGCGCCTCGTTCTTGGCCGATGTCACCGCGATGACGCGCGCGCCCCGCCATTTCGCCAACTGGACGGCCAGATGCCCGACACCGCCTCCGGCACCATTGATGAGCACCGTCTTGCCGTCGAGGGGCACCGGCTCATGCGGTAAGGGCTGGAACGGATTCGGCTCGTCGTGGCCAAGTTCGATCAAGAACTGCCATGCCGTCAGAAGCGACATCGGCGCACCAGCCGCATGAATATGGTCGATGCCGGCTGGTTTCAACGCAACATGCGATGCCGGCACACTGACATAATGCGCGTAGGCATTGCTACCCGTCATCAAGTTATCGGGGAAGCGAACCATTGCGTAGACCTCGTCACCGATGCTGAACTCAGCGACGTCAGCGCCAACCGCTTCAATGACGCCCGACACGTCCGTGCCGAGAATCAGTGGGAAGGACGCGTTGGGTCGCCATTCTGGCGGCAGTGCGCGATAGCCATCCCGCAGATACCAGTCGGGCGGATTAAGCCCGGCCGCCTGGACTCGGACAAGCACCTCGCCGGGCTTCACACCCGGCCTAGGCGCGTCTTCGTACACCAGCATCTCGGGACCACCGAATGCGTGCAGACGGACTGCCTTCATCTTATCGCTCATTGGTGAAATCTCCGCTCATCCATGTCATTGGAGCGAATCTAGCGGCATGACCGCCGGTTGATAATCGGTCTGGATGGCGGTTAAGTAATGCCATGGCGGAACATATCACTTTGGATCGGCTCACTGGCATCATCGCCTTCGCGCGTGCGGGATCGCTGGGCAGCTACACGGCAGCGGCGCGCGCGCTGTCGATTTCCCCGTCGGCGGTCAGCAAGAGCGTCCAGCGGCTCGAGCGGCATTTAGGAGTGTCGCTGTTTACCCGTACAACGCGCTCGCTCACCTTCACGCCCGAAGGGCGCGACCTGCATGAGCGCGCGCTGCGTCTGCTACGCGAGGCGGAGGAAATAGAGCAGGCGGCAATGACCGCGCGCTCCGAACCATCGGGCACGTTGCGCGTGGCCGCGTCGCTGCCGATCGGACTGCATCTGATCGCTCCGGCTTTACCGGCTTTCCGTCGGCTCCATCCGAACCTGATCGTCGATCTCAGGCTGGGTGACCAGATGGTGGACATGATCGAGGAAGGGATCGATGTCGCCATACGCATCGGTGATCTGGCTGACACCCGGCTACTATCACGCAAGCTCGCACCCCATCGGCTTTGCTGCTTCGCCTCGCCAGCCTATCTCGAGGAACGCGGCACACCGACCCATCCCGATCACCTGGAAGGGCACGACACCGTCAACCTTCGATATCAGAGCACAGGCCAGGCCTTTCGCTGGCCCTTCCGGATTGGCGACCGTGAAATCGAGATCGTGCCCAATTCCGGTGTGGTCGCCGATGCCAGCGATGCGGTGCTCATCATGCTGGCAGCCGGCGGTGGGATAGGCATAGGCGCCTCCTTCATGGCGGCTCCCTATGTGAAGCGCGGCGAACTGGTCCCAGTGCTGTCCACGTTCGCGGTCGAGCGAAACAACGTCCGTGCTCTGGCCGGCAAGCCGACGCGCCAACCCCGCCGTGCGCGCCTTTCTGACCATGCTCGACGCCGCTTTCACTCTGCGAATGGCAGCTTCAAGCATCGACTGATCTGGCGCGGAAGGGTCGCTAAAGGGCGAAAGCGGCTGCTGATTGGCTGAACGGCAGCTATTCCGGGCACAACGTCCAAAAGCTGCTATTCCGTTTCGGCCCCACTACAGGCCGCCCCTCCTCGTCGAATAGCATTAGACTAGTTGATCGGCTACAACGACCTAGAGTGCTAGCAACGGGGAGGGCACATGTCGGCGAGTGCTTACGCATTGACTGGCTTCATCTCGTGGGCCCTGGCCCTGCTGATCGTGATGGAAGTTATCCGGAGCTACCTGGTGATCTCTGGGCAAGTCCCGGCAAACGGCTTTACGCCAGATAACGGAGCCCTCTCCCCGTTTATGCGGAGGTTAGCCCGTGCCCACGCCAACTGCATTGAAGGGCTTCCAATCTTCGGAGGTCTGCTCGGAGTCGCGATCATCATTTCAAAGACAGATGTCACGGATCCCTTGGCCTCCACGATGTTAGGCGCACGAATAGTGCAGTCGGTGATCCACCTCGTCTCAACCAGCCAACTCGCGGTCAGTCTCAGGTTCACCGCGTTCGCTGTGCAAATGGTGATTGGTGCTTATTGGTGCTGGTTGCTGTTGATCTGAAGAGTGGCGGAGCCCCGACGCAAAAGTGGGCCACCTCGATTCCGGGAGCCTTGGCAACCCACTCCGGATCGTGACCCGAAAGACTGTCCCTTTTGACAGGCGAGCGAACCGCAAAACTGGCAGTGGCAAAACCGCCGTTGAGGCATGATATTGCTGTTGGATTTTGGGGCTACTCCCCAGCTTCGGAGAAGGATCGGCGTTCAGAGAGCAATTTGCACGCCTGGGCGCTGCGGCGCTCCCCAGCTTTTGGCCACACGCACGCCCTGCAAACGCTCGGGCTCCAGAGCGCCTGGCAGCGGAGCAGAGAATTGTTGGACTTTGTGAGTGTTAGAGGGAGAGGAACTGAGATTCAACCTTCTCCACCTGCACTTGTTCCTGGCACGCTGGCCTCAGCAGCACCTAATCCTGCCACCCAACCTGGAGGAGCAAGCCAGTGCTACCGAGCTATGTAGACACCGATCGGCTCGCGCTGTAGCCATAGACCTCCGCCCGTCGGGGTTCACCGGCGCCGGGGTGGGGGGCGGCCTAGGGGGGGCCCAGCAACGCGCACGTCAGCCAAGCTATCTTTGAGTCGCCGGGTCCGGAGACCGCCAGGCTGGATTATACCCGACAAATCTTGATAGGCTGCCGTTCTGGGGGTCGCACGATGAACGAGGTTGAAAAGCTGGCCGTCGAGGTTGTCGCGACCGGCCTTGGCTGGCCCGAGGGCCCGACGGTGCTGCCCGATGGCCGAATTGTCATCGTCGAAAGCTATCGCAGCCAGCTGACGGCCATAGATCGCGACGGAAGTGCTCGCCAGTTCGCGTATGTTGCAGGAGCGCCCAACGCCTGCGTTCTCGGATCGGATGACCTGCTCTATGTCTGCCAGAACGGCGGCACGACCGGACCTTGGCGGGCCGCGGACATGACGACGCCATCGATCCAGCGGGTTGCCGAAGGCGGAAAGCCGGAAATCCTGCTGAGCGAAGTCGCGGGCATTCGGCTCAATGGGCCAAACGATCTTGTATTTGCTGCTGACGGCCGGCTCATCTTCAGCGATCCCGGCACATACAACCCGGGGAATCCGGACCCAAGCTACATCTTTGCCGTCAACCCCGATGGCAGTGCTTACCTTGCTCTCGGTTTCGACAAGCCGACCTTCCCCAATGGTGTGGCGATCGAAGCCGACGGCTCGATCATTTGGGGGGAGTCCTATACGGGGCGCGTCAAGCGGCAGCGTCCGGATGGTTCCGTCGAAGACCTGGGCCGCTTGCCTGGGGCCAATCCGATCCCGGACGGGCTGAAGGTCGGAGCCGATGGCCGCCTTTATGTCACGGATATTGCCGCCAACGGCATGCACGTTCTGAAGCCCAACGGCACAGCGGAGGGTTTCTTCGTCTGCGGCAAGGCAACGACCAACTGCGTCTTCTCGGGCGAGATGCTTTGGGTGACAAATGCCGGCGTGCTGGCGACCGGCAGCGATCCCTCCTTTGAGGGAACACTCTCCTGCGTGCGTGTTCCGGGAGGCGGTGGACCGACGCATCATGGTCGCATCGGCGGAAAGCAACCGTGAGTAGCTCCTCGTCCGCCTCAAACACAGGCGATGACCGCGGTGCCGGCGGTGCGGCATCGTCTGCTTCGATGGCGGCGTTGAAGTGCCTGTACAGCGTGGCCGCGGTCCGCGTCGCCGCGCGGCGGACTTTGCCACGCCCGGTGTTCGACTTCGCCGATGGCGGTGCCGAGGATGAGCGAACGCTGCGCCGGAACGAGCAAGCTTTTAACGAGGTTGCCATTCTGCCGCGACCACTCAACGGTGCAACGACGCGAGACCTTTCCCTTGACCTCTTCGGCGCGAATCTTGCCATCCCGCTGGGCATCGCGCCAACCGGCCTGGCTGGGCTGTTCTGGCCCGACGGCGAGCGCGCAGCCGCCCGAGCCGCAGCGGCCGCAGGGACATTCTACTGCGCCAGCCACGGATCGGTCTGCACGCTGGAGGATATAGCAGCCACCGGAAGTAGCCCACGGTGGATGCAGGTGTTCGTCTATACCGATCGCGGCTTCACCCGAGAAATGGTGGATCGGGCGCGTGCCTCAAGCTACGACGCGCTGGTGCTCACCATTGATAACCAGATGCTTGGCAACCGTGAACGCGACATCCGCAACGGTTTTGCCATCCCGCCGCGCTTCGGTGTGGCCGGAACCCTCGCGGCCGCCACCAAGGCGGCGTGGCTTCTTCGTATGCGCACCCGACTCCCGAAACTGACTTTCGGCAACTACGCGCGCCCCGGAGATACGGCGACGGTCGGTGCATTGGCGGGCCGAATGGCCGCAATGCTCGATCCCGGACTCTCCTGGGCCGATGTCGACTGGCTGCGCACTGTCTGGTCCGGACCGTTGTTGCTGAAAGGCGTCCTGCATCCCAGCGAAGCCGCCGAGGCTGTAGCCCGAGGAATCGACGGCATCATCGTATCCAATCATGGGGGACGTCAGCTTGACGGCGCCGCCGCATCCCTGGACGCGTTGACGGCGGTTGTCGCGGCTGTCGCCGGCCGCGTACCAGTGCTTATCGACGGCGGCATCAGGCGAGGCTCTGACGTCGTCAAGGCCCTGGCGCTCGGCGCCTCGTGCTGTCTGATTGGGCGGCCGCAGTTGTGGGGGCTCGCGGTCGCCGGCGAGGAGGGGGTACGCCACGTGCTCGAACTCTACCGCAAGGAGATCGACCGCGTCATGGGACTGATGGGCGCGCGGAGCCTGCGCGACCTCGGGCCGGACTGTATTTCGTTCGTTCAGGGAATGGGGCCGCTACATGATTGAAGACCCACCACTGCTCACCATCAAGCGCCGTTTCGAACGGCCCGCAGCAGAAATCATCAGTGCTTTTGCGGGCGTGCCGGTTAGCCAGGTCGTAGACGCGATGGGGGGACGCGGCGCCTTGCATTATGCGATCAAGCCACTGTCGCCAGCTACTGCGACGATGGTCGGCGTCGCCGTGACCTGTCACTGCGGTCCCGCCGACAACCTCGCCCTGTTTGGAGCACTGGATGCCGCAGCAAGTGGCGATGTCATCGTCGCGGCCACCGACAGCTTTGCCGGTACCGCGGTAACTGGTGATCTCGTGCTCGGCATGGCGCGCAACAAGGGGGTCGCCGGCTTCATCACTGACGGCCTGGTGCGCGACGTTGTCGGGATCGAGGCGGTCGGGTTGCCGGTTTACTGTGCCGGGGTCATTGCGAATTCGCCTGCGCGAAATGGTCCAGGCACGGTCGGATTCCCGGTGGTGCTGGGAGGAGTGACTATCTCGCCGGGAGACATACTGGTCGGCGACCGCGACGGTGTCGCCGTGGTGCCTCGCCTGGAGGCTGAGACTGTGCTGGCCCGGCTCTCCGCCATCAGGGCGGCTGAGAAAACTCTTGATGGCCTGGTGCGGCAAGGTCTCGAGATGCCCGACTTCGCCAAGGTCGTCCTCAAATCGAACAGGGCGCGCTTCGTTGACTGAGATGTGAGCTTCTCTAGCTGCGGGACATGTGAAGCGCAACACGATTTCGTCCTTCCGATTTGGCACGAAACAGAGCCAAATCGGCGGCATTGACGAAATCGTTTGGCGTCTCGTTCTCGGTGGGCACCGCTGTTGCGACGCCGACGCTGATGGTCACGCGATCCGGGCCGTGGGGTATGTTCAACTCTCGCACGCTCTGGACGAGCCGCTCGGCGATCGCACTGGATTGTTCCAGTATGGTGTCGACCAGCACGATGACGAACTCTTCGCCTCCGTACCGCGCAGCGAGATCGGTGGAGCGGCCGGAACCGCTCTGGATTACGCGGGCTATTTGCTTCAGCACATCGTCGCCGGCCATATGGCCATAGGTATCGTTGTATCGTTTGAAGTTATCGGCATCGATCATCAACAGCGACAGTGGGGACTGTGCGCGAAAAGCACGTTTCCATTCAGCCGCCAGATATTCGTCAAAATAGCGCCTGTTACCGAGACCTGTCAGGCCATCGATCCGCGTCAGACGTTCAAGCTCTAGATTTGCACTGATCAGCTGTCGCTGGCTTTCCCTCAGCGCTCGGTGTGCCGAGTCTCGCTGGACGTGATCCAGATAGGCCCGCGTGTGATATCGAATGCGTGCAATCAACTCGATACGATCCGGCAGTTTGACGAGATAGTCGTTCGCGCCCGCAGCGAAGGCTTCGCCCTTGGTGGCTGGATCTTCCTTGCTCGACAGCACAATGACTGGAACCGCGCGTGTCGACGCATGCTTCCTGTATTCTCGCACCAGATGTAGCCCATCCACCCCGGGCATGACGAGATCCTGCAGGATGACGGTTGGCTTTACCTCATCCGCGACCGTCATCGCTCTCAACGGGTCGGTGCAGAAGTGTAAGGAAATATCGGGCTCGTTGGCTAGGGCGCGCCTGACCGCCTCGCAAACCATGATCTGATCATCGATGAGCAGAACCATGGATGAATAGTTATCTGCGAGTGGCGGGACCAACTCTGGTTCTTGCGTCATCGGAAGGGGCCTTTCACGTGGAGCGCTCGCAGGCTTCGATTATACGTGAGCCGATCGCACCCAAAGGAAGAATATCAACAGCCGCGCCGATGTCGGCGGCGGCCTTCGGCATGCCATAGACGGCACTGGTTGCTCTATCCTGCGCGATTGTGAGATGTCCCTTGTCACGGAGCTGTCTCAGCCCGCGCGCACCATCCCTGCCCATGCCTGTGAGCAGAACACCAATCACCGAGCCAGGCCACCATTGCGCCGCACTTTCGAAGAACACATCTACCGACGGCCGATAAACATTGTCCTTGGGGCTGGGCGTATAGCCAAGTTGCTGAGCTGACTTGAAAACCAGATGATCCGCAGAACTGGCAACGAGAACGGTGCCCGCTTGTGGACTATCCCTTTCCCCCGCCGGACGGATCGGGAGACGCGTATGCTGCCCTAGCCAATCAACAAGGCCTGGAACGAACTGAGCATCGAGATGCTGGACGAGCACAATCGCGCCGCGAAAATCAACGGGAAACGCGCTCAGGACTGCGGCAACGGCAGCCGGCCCGCCCGCAGAGGCGCCGATTGCTATCACGTGTCGAGTTGACGGCTCAGCCGCACGTGACATCCGCCTTTTTGCCTGGGTAGGCGCATCGCCGATCAACTTGCCTATCGTTCGGATCTTGTTCGTCAAAAGCCGGGCGGATTGCGAGGACGCGTTGCCTTCGATGCCCACTGACGGAATATCGACTGCGTCAAGCGCGCCATGACCCATTGCTTCGTAGACGCCGGCGAGGTTGGCTTCGATACTGGCGGTCACCAGCAAGATTGAGCACGGGGTTTCCGCCATGATTCTGCGGGTCGCTTCCACGCCGTCCATCTCTGGCATCGCTAGATCCATGAGTATCAGATCCGGCAGATCACG
Source organism: Mesorhizobium sp. C277A (assembly GCF_040324395.1). NCBI lineage: Bacteria > Pseudomonadati > Pseudomonadota > Alphaproteobacteria > Hyphomicrobiales > Phyllobacteriaceae > Mesorhizobium > Mesorhizobium sp. C277A. The sequence goes on from NZ_JAMYVW010000002.1 coordinate 1,493,796, forward strand.
TCTGCAGACCTCGACCGCCTCACGCCCATTGGTCGCGATCCACGCGACCTGATGTTCGCCGGTCAACAGAACCAGTCGACGCAGAAGTTCAACCGCCATCGGCATGTCGTTAACTACGCCGATTCTCATTCGCTGGCTTCCAATCTCGATCTCATTCAGCCGCCTCGCCAATCATGTCCACGACGGCATGGATCAGCGCCTCGTCCTGAAAACTACTCTTGGTCAGATAATAGTCCGCACCTGCGTCGAGCCCGCGCGCGCGATCTTCTTCCCGATCCTTGTATGAAACGATCATAATGGGTGTGTTCTTGAGATCAGCGTCCTTTCTGATCAAACTCACCAGCTCGATGCCATCCATGCGAGGCATGTCGATGTCGGTGACGACGAGATCGAAAGGACCAGACCGGACGGCATTCCACCCGTCCATGCCGTCTACCGCCACTTCGACCTCATAACCGTAGTTGCCGAGCATTTTGCGCTGGAGTTCGCGAACCGTCAGTGAATCGTCAATCACGAGCACGCGCTTGCGCCTGCTCGCTTCGGGACCGCCCGCGGCGCGCCGAAGAGCTCGAAATCCGCTGGACGATGCAAGCTTTTCCACCGATCGGATCAGATCGTCGACGTCGAAGATCAGAACAGGCGAACCGTCTTCCATCAGGGCCGCTGCGCTGATGTCCTTGATCTTGGCAAACCGTGTATCGAGAGGTCTGATCACTAACTCGCGTTCCCCGAGAAAACGGTCAACGATCAGGCCGTACGCATCGCCCCGACCCGCATCCACGACGACGACCGATAGTTCGTTCGGTTCCGATCCGGGCTCACCTCGATCGAGCACCTCGCGAGCGGTGACCAGCCCGATCTGTCGATCGTTCAATCGAAAATGCGGCCGGCCCTGCAGGACGTTGATCTCCGTCCGCTGCAGTTTCAAAGTCTTGGAAATGGCAGCGAGTGGAAAAGCATAGGGCTCTCCATCGACATCGACGAGCAGCGTGCGCAGGACCGACAATGTCAGCGGCAATTGCAGTTGAAATCGGGTTCCGTGGCCAAATTCTGAGGAGACGCTTGCGACTCCCCGGACTTCCTTCGTCATGGCTTGCACTGCATCGAGCCCCACACCGCGACCTGAGACGTCGGTAAGGCCCGCTTTCATGGAAAAGCCTGGCAGAAACAGAAATGCGAGCAATTCGCTTTCGCTGAGTGTTTCAGCACTTTCCCTGGTTGCAAGTTGCCGGGCGACGACGGTCTCGCGCAGCTTCGAGAGCTCTATCCCCCTGCCGTCGTCCACCACGGCTATCTGCAGCAGCCCGGCATTGTGCCTCGCTTCGAGCCTGATGAGCCCCTCTTCGGGTTTGCCCATCGCGAGGCGCTCCTCAGGCGGTTCAAGCCCATGGTCTACAGCGTTGCGCAGAAGGTGCCCCAAAGGGGCATCGAGCTGCTCGAGGATATCGCGGTCGATGCCGGTCGAGCCGCCTACGATCTCCAGTCGCACCCGCTTGCCAAGGGTACGACCGAGGTCGCGGATCATTCTCGCATAGTGTCGCACGCCGTCCTCAAAAGGCCGCATCCGGCTCGCCAACGTTTCGTCGTACAATCTGTTGGCAAGATCGGTCGCTTTCCGATCCACTGAATCCAACTCATCGAAACGCTGCGCCAGGAACGCTTGGCTCAACCGAAGCTTTCGCTGCGCTTCAGCCAGCGCCTCCACCACCGCCGCATCGTTTGAAACCGGCGGCAGCACTGCATGAAGATTGTCGAATGCACTTGCGAGGTCCGATTGAAGTCGCTTCAGCCGTAGCAGCCCGTCAGCGAATGGCCTGAGCCGCCGAGCTTCCATCAGCGACTCGCCAGCCAGCCCGAGCAATCGGTTCAGGCTGTCTGCCGTCACCCGAACCATTCTATCAGAGCCGATGCTGCCGTGGGCTTGCGGTACCGCCCCAACGAGGAGGTTCGCTGAAGAGGTCGTCGCCAGTTGCTCCTGGGCATGATGAGTTGCGAAATCAGCTGCAGAATCTTGGGGCCCGGGCTTTGCCTGGGGGAGGGACAACCCCTCGAACTTCGCGAGAAAGGTTTCGACTTCTGAGTTGGCGCTCTCGCTCGATGATCCCGATGCGATCAATTTCAAAAGGTCAGAACCTTGCAGAAGCGCATCTATATGCTCCCGTCGCACCCTCAGATGCCCGCGTTGCGCTGCGACCAGGCAGTCTTCCATCGCATTTGCAACTTTGACTGCGGGCATCAGGTCGATGATGCGGGCAGCTCCTTTCAGAGAATGCGCGGCACGCATGCATGCTTCCAGGGCGTCGGCGGCGATAGGATCGCGTTCGAGTGCCAGAAGTCCAGAGGTTAGAGCCCGTGACTGCGTCTCCAGTTCGGCCTGGAAGAGGCTGAGCATCGAAACCTGGCTGAAGTCTTCATCTGTCATGCGATGCTCCGATCCAGCATCGTGAGCAGTTGTCGTGGATCGAGACAGCCAACGGCTCGTCCTTGCCATGGCAGCACGGCAACCGTAGCGGCCGACAGTGCCTTGCCAATCATGGCCGGAACAGCGAGAGTGTCGCGTTCCTGGTACCGATGTAAGCCGTGGATCTCATCAACCATAAAAGCAACCCGCTTGTCGCGCTCGCCTACCACGACAAGGCGGCGAAATACCTTGGTTCGTGTGCCTTGTTCCCCTTCCTTGCGCTCGTCTATCCCGAGCAATTCGGCCAGGGACAGGCAAATGAGCAATTCACCACGGACATTCGCAATGCCGAGCAGTGCACTGTTCCTGCGATGTGGAAGTGAATGAACGCGACGAGATTCAGCCACTTCATGAAAAATACCGACCGGAAGTGCCAGCCATTCCTCCCCCAAACGGAAGAGAACGGCCGTCTGCAGCGCGTCGCTGTCTGCCGAATCGATCCCTGCACGACCAGCGTTGTCAGGCCATTCGTCGCGAGATGCCGAGGGAGCTGCACGGTCGAGGAGGCGTCGTGCGATCTTCTTGTAGGTCGGGCAATTGCGGCAGTGGAGATGCTGCTCTAGTAGCGGACATGACTTGTCACCCCGTACGCCTATTTGCCGCCAGCAGTCGTTGATTTCGATCTCCTCCACCGGCTGAGCGATCCTTGTCGAAGCCGCCATCAACTGCCGCTCCTTTTCTGGACCCGACCCAGCCGGCCGGCCAGCGCCTCGGCGCCGTTATGGTCGCCTTGCTTGCTAAGCAGCAAGGCCAGATGGACAAGAGCTTCTCGATGATTTGGCGCGAGATAGAGCGCCTTGCGATAACTTTGCGCGGCTTCGGGTGCAGAACCATCCGCATCCTGGACGAGGCCCAGCAGGTAGAAGATTTCTGCGGAAGGACCGAACTCCCTGAGATGCGCCAGGGCGACCTCCTGTGCCTCCTTTACGCGTCCTGCATTGGCGATCCGTTCAACCGCGATGAGGCTTTCCGAGGCGCGTGCAAGCGGCTTGGCCTGAGCCTGCCCGCGGCCTTCATTGCCAATTGTCGGTCGGAACGGACGAAGAGGCTCGCTCTTTTTGACCTTAGGGCTTGGCGTCCGCACCGGGACGGCGGCCGAAACCTTCGGCGCCGTGGTCTTGACGGGCTCCGATTTCAGAAAGGCGAAGGCCAATGGCCATTCAGCGGAAAGAAAGCCATGCACCCTTGGAAGAGCTGCTTCCGCCGGACCGACCAGAAGAAGTCCATCTTTGGCCAGCAGGTCCTTCAGGCAGATCAATGCGCGATCCTGCAGCTCTCGATTGAAATAGATCAGCAAATTGCGGCAAAGCAGGATGTCATAGACCTCTTGCCCGAAAGGCGCGTGAGAACCGAACAAGTTTCCTACCATGAACCGAACCTGTTTCAGCACCCCAGCAACAGGCCGCAACCCGCCCTCGGCCGCTTCGAAATAGCGATCCTTGAATTCTAAATGGCTGCCGCGAAACGAATTGCGGCCATAGATGGCGTGTTCAGCCGTCGCGATATTGCGGCTGCTGACGTCCACGCCATCGATCTTGAACTCATGCGCCTCAAAGCCGGCATCGAACATGGCCATGGCGACCGAGTAAGCCTCTTCGCCGGTTGAACATGGCAGGCTCAGGATTCTTATCGGCTGAGCAGGCTTGTGCGCGCGCGCATGCCGCGCCAGCATCGTGAACGCTTCTCGGTCGCGAAAGAACCAGGTCTCTGGGATCACCACCGCATTGATCAGCTCCTGCAGCTCCTGCGAGGAACCGGCCAAGTGTTGCCTATAGGCCTCAGGGTTGGTTATCCGGCATGCTTCCATCCGTTCTCTGACCGCCTGACGAACCACTGTCGGACCAACGCTGGCACTGTCCAGTCCAATCGTTTCCGTCAGGAGCTTTTCTATTGCTCCGGTCATTGATCACCTATTGCCGCCTGGCGGAGCAATGCGGTACGAATCTCTTCCGAAAGCAGCGCTTCCACTTTGACCCACTGAATGATCTCCGAACCATCGGAAGCCACCGGCCCAAGATAGGGCGGGGTTCCTGGTTCCAGTCCGAACGGCGCGAAATCGGCCGGGTCTCGCTCGATCGTATCCGTCACCCGTTCCGCGATCAGCCCCAGCAGGCGTCGCTCGCCATCATCCGCCGGATAGCGCGTCACAACGATCCGGGTGCTCAACAGGCGCTCCGATGGTCGGCCAAGCGCAAGAAGGGTGACATCGATCAGGGGGATGGGTATTCCGTTATAGCTGACCAAACCCACCACACCAGTTGGCGCACCCGGAAGAACTTTCACGTCGATATAGGGCAGCACCTCTTCAATTTTGTGGACATCGATCAAGTAGCGATCCGGACCCATGCTGAAGGCGAGGAATAGCATTGTCACATCCTACTGCCGGCTCGCTATGCTCGTAGCTTGAACCTCGATATGCTACTTCGCATGCCGCCTGAGACTTGATTGAGCTCCTCGATCGCGAGCGTCGATTGCTGAAGGGACTCGACTGTTTGCTGAGCTGCCTCGCTTAGCTGGGTTAGCGTGTCGCTGATCTGCCCCGCGCCGGTCGCCTGTGCTTGCATGCCTTCATTGGCGACTTCGAAACGTGGCACCAGCCCCTGAACCTGCTGAATGATCTCGAAGAGTTGCCCGCCGACCTGCTGGATGTCCTGCATACCCCGACGGACCTGCTCGGAAAACTTGTCCATGCCCATCACCCCGGCCGCGACTGCCGACTGGATGTCCTTGACCATTTGCTCGATATCGTAGGTGGAGACAGCTGTCTGGTCCGCGAGCCTTCGGATTTCCGTCGCCACCACTGCAAAACCCCGGCCATATTGGCCTGCCTTCTCCGCCTCGATGGAAGCGTTGAGCGACAACAGGTTCGTCTGATCGGCCACTTTGGTGATGGTCGTCACCACCTGATTGATGCTGCCGGCTTTCTCGCTCAGGATCGCCAGTTTGGAATTGATCGCGCCAGCCGCTTCCATGACCTGCTGCATGGTTTCTTCCATACGGGTCAGCCCCGCTTGCCCCCCGCCAGCCACGGCAGCGGTTTGTTCGGCAACTGTGGAGACCTCGTTCATCGTGCGGACCAGTTCGTTTGATGTGGCGGAGATTTCCTTGGCTGTCGCTCGGATTTCTGTTGTGGTCGCTGCGATTTCAGTCGCAGTTGCCTGCTGTTGCTTGGAGGTGGCGGCGATCTCAGTTATCGACGTGCCGACCTGTATGCTGGACCTTTGAACCTGACCAATGAGGGTTGTGAGATCGTCCGCCATTGCGTTGAAGCCGTCGGCAAGCACGCTGAATTCGTCTCGGCGCCTCAGATCGAGCCGTTCGCTGAAGTCGCCTTGCCGCATCAATTGAACCGCGTCGACCAAACGGGTGAGCGGACCTGTAATGGCGCGAAACAGCTGGTAACCCAAAAGAAGGGCTAGCCCGAGGGCTATCAACAAGCCAACGCTCAAACCGACTTCGGCCGTTCTGACGATCGAGCTGATCCGCTGCGTCGCGCTGTTTGCCTCGCCTCTGTGATCCTCAACCATGGCCTGCAGAGCGGACTGCAATTTTACAAAGATCGGCTCTACTTCGTTCTTGATAGCTGGGCTTTCATTGGGAGTTTCACCTTTCGACAAGGCAGCCCGGCTTGTTTCCAGCACAGCAGTTTCAGCCAGACGGAATTGGTTGGCGAGTTGTTTGACGGCTGCATAATTCTGCTTGTCGATATCGGAGACGATCGTTGCCTCATAGTCGTCCATCGACCGCTGCACCTGGTTGCGATTGGTCGTGATCGCGTTTTCAACCGTGCTTCTGTCTGAGGGGTTGTCCTGAAGGGCATATTCCTGAAGCAGACTATGGGCCGCCATCTGGCCCGTCATGATCTCGGTACTGTGATAAAGGTCCGGAAGGATGCCCTTCTCGACCTCAGTCGCCTCCTCCCCCGCCTGAAGAAACCAGGCGTACGCGATGAGGGCTATCACGGACATGACCACCAGAACGGCTGCGAAACTGACGAGGATGCGGTGGCGTATTGTCAGACTCTTCATGGAACCGGTTCACCAATGGGGGGCATCGTGGGCTGCGCGACAAGCGCTCGTTCCGACATATTCGAAAAGGTGCGTCGAAAAGCGGTAGTCTGATGCTGAATGGTTTCTTTTCCGTTCCATAGCTAATGATGGCGAGGCGGCTCGCCAATCGGCGCCGCCAGAAGCGGTGGTCAAAGGACGACTGCCGTCCACGCACATCAGCCCGACATCGGCTGGATGGCACGCCGCGTCAGGAGGAGCGTGGATGAGCTGCTTGAGGCCACGAATTGAATGACTGCTTAGGCCAGGTCGAGGCAAGAAAGCCGACGTCCTGCTTGCTGCCCCTAAGCTGCCAGGCGGGAACGCGCCTCATATCAGCCGTCCAGCATGATCGTCGCTACTGAAAGCGGAATCGCCGAAACCAGATGTCGCAAACTGGCCAGCGCGTAGATTGGCGTCGAGTGCGGGTTCGGCATTTGCAGGTGACGATAACTAAATGGCAAGCGCCCCCGCCTGAGGCCCTCAGGACTAAAAGATCTTGAGAAAACCAGTTTCAAATGCGCATCCTCAAGCGGCGGCCGCCCACCGCACGAGGATGGGCACAACGTGACGAGCGCTCTGGAGCCTAGAGAGAACTGACCCGACACCACCTTCCTTTGCGGCATTGCGGCGGCGCAAAAAGATTACGAGATGGAGCAGGCGTATTGCCAAATGGGTCCACCAGCGAGAGTTCGCGTTTTCCGCCTCGGCTGTGAACCCCACTTCCATTCGCGGGTCTTGCTCAGGTCGAGGTCTACTTTGCCATCGAGGGCTCATGTTGCAGCTCATAAGCAGGCGGTTGGGTAGGTCTCGGCCAGCACACGGTCCGGTGGCACTCACTGCGGTCCACACCGCAGTTGAAACTGACCACCCGACCCAGGGTTCGAAGACGGTCCCCGATCGGAACACCGAGCAGAGTGTGCTCGCGCTCCTCAAGTCACCGATATCCTTGGTGAAGACGTTGAAGGCGTGTGCAAAGGACGCCTCGGCGGAGTGATTAAACGGCTCGGCTACCGGATGCTTAGACATCGTTGACAAGGGTGCTATGGGATCATAACGTACCTGATTGGTATAACAGGTATGCCACATGATCGGAGTTCTGATCAAGCAGCGGAAGCTTTCGGACGAGGTGGCAGCGCACCTCGAACGGATGATCCGAGAGGGAGAGTTGGCCGAAGCCGACCGTCTCCCATCTGAACGGGAACTCATGCGGCAGTTCGGGGTAGGGCGGCCTTCCATCCGTGAGGCGCTGCTGCATCTGAGCAAAATGGGCCTTGTCGAGGTAAAATCGGGGGAGCGTGCCCGCGTCACTCGACCCACTCCTCAATTCGTGATTGACGCCCTTTCAGGGCCGGCTCGGCACATGATTTCGGCGCCGGGAGGGGTTCACGACTTCCAGAGCGCGCGCTTGTTTTTCGAGGTCGGTCTTGCCCGCAACGCCGCTGTGCATGCTACCCCGGAAGACATTGACAGCCTCAAGGAGGCGCTCGAACTCAACCGGCAGTCGATCGGCGATCTGGCGCGCTTCGAGCGCACGGACGTAGACTTCCATTACGTGCTGGCGGTAATCACCCGCAATCGGATCTTTACAGCTATTCACGCGGCCTTGGCTGAATGGTTGCTCGAACAGCGTCGCACCACATTGGCCAAGGGTGAAGACCGCAAGGCCTACCAGGCTCATCGCGAAATCTTCGAGGCCGTCGCCGCGCGCGATCCAGACGCGTCAGAGACGGCCATGCGCAGCCATCTCGAATATGTGGCCAAGCGGTATCTGCAACTTGCGAGGCCCAAGTGATGACCGGATTTGTCGTCTGGGTCGATTTCCGCCTGAGGCCTGGTGCCCGGGACAGATTCCGAGAACTTGTCGACGCCAATGCGACCGCCTCGATGCGCACCGAGGCCGGCTGTCGCCGCTTTGACGTGACGGAGGCGCGCGGCGAACTGGATCGGGTCCTGCTCTATGAGATTTACGATAGCGAGGCCGCATTCGAGGACCACTGCCGCACCGCTCATTTCGACGAATTCAATACGCAGAGCGCGCCGCTCGTCGTGACCAAGTTGGTGACGACCTGCGACCTCGTTCTTGAAGCCACGCATTGAAGCGAACAAAGGCGGATTGGCCCATTGGGGCGAACGGGAGGAAGTGCATGTCGGAGCCAAGTCTCAGGGCGTTAGCTTCTCACAGGCGGGTCAAGCTCGGTACGCTCGTCGCCGAGTTCGCCACGCCGGGAATCGGTCACATCCTGAAGTCCGCTGGCTGCGATTTCGTCTTTTTCGACATGGAGCATTCGGGATTTAGCTTGGAAACGCTGAAGAGTGCGATCCGTTATTTCGAGGCGGCCGATCTGCCGGTCATGGTGCGTGTGCCGTCGCAGGACTACCATTTCCTCGCCCGCGCCATGGACATGGGCGCCGAAGGCCTGATCGCGCCGATGGTGAGCAGCGTCGAACAGGCGCAGCACATCATCAACTCCATGAAATACCACCCTGCCGGCGCCCGCGGCGTGGCGCTGCAGATCGCTCATGACCGTTACCGTCCGGGCGCGGTCGCTGACAAATTCGAGGCCGCCAACAAGCGCTCGACGTTCATCTGCCTGATCGAGACCGCCGACGGCGTCAAGAACATTGACGGCATCGCGGGACTGGACGGGGTCGATTGTCTGTGGGTCGGACATTTCGATCTGTCCGTCTCGCTCGGCATTCCTGGCGGCTTCGCCCACCCCACTTTCACTGCTGCAATGGCCAAAATCGTTGCCGCCGCCAAGAAGCACAACAAATCGCTTGGACGCTTGGTGCCCAACGTCGCCCAGGGACACGAGTTCTACGCACAGGGCTTCGATTTCATTTGTTATTCAGGCGACGTTTGGGTCCTGCACGACGCGATCGCCGACGCGGTTTCCAAGATCCGGGCCGGGTGCCAATAGGAGCGGAGGAGACGATGGACAGCGTGAAATTCAGGGTGGCGCTTTCCGGTGATTTCCGCAGGCCGGACGGCTCGCCGACCTACCCAGATTTCGATCTGGAGCCGCTGCGCAATGCGACAGGTGTCGAGATGGTGTTCCTGGAGTCAAACAGTCCGCTTCGCGCCGACCAACTTGAGGATTTCGATGCGCTGATCCTCCTCGCCCATCGTTTCGATGCCACGAGTGTCCCCAGGAGCGGCCGCCTGGCCGTCGTTGCCCGCTTCGGGGTCGGCTACGACACTGTCGACGTTGAGGCATGCACCGCAGCCGGTATTGCCTTGGTCATCACGCCCGATGGCGTGCGACGGCCCGTCGCCGTATCCGTCGTCACCTTCATGCTGGCGCTGACCGGCAAGCTGCTGACAAAGGACGCGCTCACCCGCAAAGGGTCTGTTGGTTTTGAGAAGCGCTCCGAACATATGGGGGTCGGCCTCGTCGGGCGTACGCTTGGGTCGCTGGGCATCGGCAACATCGGTGCCGAGGTCTTCCGCTTGGCGAAGCCCTTTGACATGCAATTCATCGCCCATGACCCGTTTGCCGACAAGGGGGTCGCTGCCGACCTGGGCGTCGAGCTGGTAGGGCTGGAGGATCTGTTTCGCCGCGCCGACGTGCTGTCGGTGAGTTGCCCCCTGTCGCCCCAGACCCACCACATCGTCAATGCCGAGCGGATCGCCCTGATGAAGCCGACAGCTTACCTGATCAACACCGCGCGCGGCCCGATCGTCGACCAGAAAGCGCTGACGCAAGCACTGCAGGAGCGCCGCATCGCCGGCGCCGGTCTAGACGTGCTGGAACAAGAGCCTCCCGACGCAGACGATGCGATCCTCAAACTCGACAATGTCATCCTGGCGCCGCACGCGCTTTGCTGGACCGACCAGTGCTTTGCCGGCAACGGTGCCGCGGACGTCAAAGCGGTAATGGAGGTGCAGCGCGGTCGCGAGCCGCGCGGCGTGGTCAATCGCGAGGTGCTTTCGAGCGAGCTGTGGAAGACCAGGCTGTCTGGGCTCGCCGCCCGCTTTGGAACCTAGGAGGACACTGATTTTCGGCGCGCCGCCGCGGCCTGTTTGCGGCGACCTTACGGGAGGAAATGCTTGACCGCTGCGCCGGCGGACGAGTGAAGCAAAAGGAAAATGGGAGGACCAAGCACTATGAACGATCGTGAAAAACGTGACTTTCAGGCAGGTCTCGAAGCAGAGGTCGACGCCTTCATGCGCGGCGAAACCACCCGCCGAACTTTCATCACCCGCTTCGGTCAGATGACCGGCATGTTGGCCGTGTCCGGCCCGCTGCTGGGGATGATGACCGATTGGGCGCTGGCGCAGCAAACATTGGAATTGGCGGACGGCACGTCGCCGCTCGGCCAGGCGCAGGCCGCAGCCCTGAAAGCATCGAAGGAAGGGCCTGCGGACGGTTCCGCCTTTCGCGCGGCGGAGGCGGCCAAGGCGCATTCGGGCGTCACCCTCAACATGACCTACGAGGCTGGCCTGCAGGCACTCGACCCGCGCAATTTCAGCGGGCCGATGTGGGAGCAGCTTACCGGGATGAAGTCGAATGTCGTCGAGCTGTCGAACCCGGACCAGTACTCCAAGGCGGTCGCCGAGCACATCGCCGGCTCGGGTGCCTATGACGTCCTCGACATCTCGCCGGCCTGGACGCCGTCGCTTGCCGATGGCGGCGTCATCGCCCCGCTAGACGACTACATCGCCAAATACATGAACCCGGCAGACCTCGAGGACTATCATCCCCTGTACAAGGCGCTGCCGACCTACAAGGGCAAGATCTGGGGATTCTTCGACGACGGCGACATGTTCGCTCTCTACTACCGCAAGGACATTTTCGAGGATCCGAAAATGATGGAGGCTTACCAGGCGAAGTTCAACGCCAAGCTTGGACCGCCCAAGACATGGGAAGAATATGCCCAGATCGCCCAGTTCATCACCGACCAGATGGCGCCAAAGGTCTATGGCGCGGGACATTTCCGCAAGGCGGGCAGCCCCGGCAATCAGTTCGACTTTCTGCAGCAGTACCGGGCCAACGGCGGAAAACTCTTCGGCGACGACATGAAGGCAGGTTTGGTTTCGGATGCCGGCGTCAAGACGCTGACAAACATGCTCGCCGCAAACAAGGCCTCGATCCCCGGCAACAACGAGCTCGACGCCGTCTCCTTGTGGGCGGCTTTCCTGACCGGCAAAGTCGCGATGATCTATTCCTGGCCTCCTAGCGGCCGTATGGCGGCGAACTATTCGCAGTCGGCCACGGCAATCAACTTCATTCCGCAGTCCCAAATCGCCGGCAAGGTCGGCTATGCCGTGGTTCCGGGAAATCCGGAACATGCCACCGGCTACAACAAGGCACTGTCGGCCGACTCGCCCAACCCTGAGGCGGCGTATCTGTTCATGCAGTGGGTATGCTCGCCACCCGTCTCGCTGGCACGTTGCATGCTGCCCTACGCGCTACGCGACCCGTACCGCATCTCGCACTTCAAGTCCGAGCTCTACGGCGCGCTCTTCCCGAGTGCCAAGGAGTACCTTGCCAACCTCAACAACTCGGCAAACGTCGGTCTGCTCGACCCGATCATGCCAGGCGCGCAGGACTACTTCTTGAGCATCGATCGCATGTGCACGGCGGTGTGGGCTGGTGCGGATCCGAAGGCGTCGCTTGAAACGGCGGCCGCCGAGTGGAACGAGACGACCGACCGACTGGGTGTGGATTCGCAGAAGGGCTTCTACACCGAGTTCTTGAAACTGCCTGGCGCCACCGCCGACAACACGGTGGAAAAACTTGGCATGGCGGTCACCCTCTGAAGGGAGGCGGACTCTCTGGAGCAATTGGTGTTGCGGGCGCTTGGCTCGCAACACCTCCCCGCTAAGCGGCGATTGGATACGCCTATGCAGCCCACAGCCACGATCCGCCATTTGAAGGCCGCCGGCGCACCGCCCCGGCTGTCTGCCTTTGCCCAATGGGCTGACCGTCATTTCAAGTGGCTGCTGGTCGCCCCCGCTGTGCTGCTGATATTGGCACTGTCGATCTATCCGCTTCTGTTCTCGCTGGTGGTATCCTTCATCAACTACGACTTCCAGGTGCCGGGCCACGCCTTTGTCGGATTGAAGAACTTCGAGCGGGTCGTGTTCGATCCCGTAGCACGTTGGTCCCTGTTGCTGACAGCATCGCTGTCGGGCATCAGCGTCGCTATAGAATTCGTTCTCGGCCTCTTGGTGGCGCTGACAATGGTGCGCAGCTTTCCGGGCCGCGGTGTGATCATGTCGATCCTGATCGTGCCGCTGTTCATCAGCCCGGTCATCGTCGGCCAAGCCTGGACGCTGCTTTTACAGCGGCCTTTCGGACCGACGAACTATATCCTGACGCAACTATTGGGGCAGGAGGTTACGATCGGCTGGATGACGGAGCGCCCGTGGCTCTACGTCTCGCTGATCATCGCCGATGTCTGGCAGTGGACGCCGTTCATGTTCGTCATCCTGCTCGCCGGGCTGACCGCAATCCCACCCAATCTCTATGAGGCGGCAGAACTCGACGGCGTCAACGCCTGGCAGGTTTTTTGGGCGATCACGCTCCCGCATCTCGGGCCGATGATGCTGCTGGCGCTGACCTTCCGTCTGCTCGACGCAATCCGTATGTTCGATACCATTTTCATCATGACAGGGGGTGGCCCGGGAACACAAACCTACACGGCCTCCTATTATCTTTATACCATCGGCTTCACACAGTTTCATCTGTCGCAGGCAACAGCAGGAAGTTGGCTGTTCCTGATCTTTACGGCGCTCATCGTGACGTTGCTGGTGCGTCGGCTCTTGAAGGTAGAACCGGTCTGATGGCCGCCGTCGCGCCCGCCCGCCGCAGGAAACGCCGGTCGTTGCCGATCGGCCGAATTCTGCTGCTGGGGTTCTTCCTGGTGTTCGTGCTGTGGCCGCTCTACTGGATGTTCAACACCTCCATCAAGCCCAGCGACGACTACCTCACCGTACCGCCTGTCTGGTTCCCCGCCGCTCCGACGCTTGTCCACTACAAAGCTGCGCTGTTCGCCTATCGTGGTCTCGACGGGCTCATCAACAGCCTGATTATTTCGCTTTCGGCCACGGTGCTTTCGGCGCTGCTCGGCACGCTGATGGCCTATAGCCTGGCGCGCTACGACACCGGCGGCAAGCATCTGTCTTTCTGGGTGCTGTCGCAGCGCTTTTTGCCGCCGATCGGGATCGTGCTGCCGGTGTTCCTGATCTATCGCCAGGTCGGGCTCTACGACACTCATGTCGGCCTGATCATCGCCTATACGGTCTTCACGCTGCCGGTCTCGGTGTGGATGATGTTCGCCTATTTCCGCGGCATGCCGAAGTCGATGGAGGAGGCGGCCCTCGTCGATGGCTGCACGAGATGGGAGGCGTTCTGGCGCGTTGCCGTGCCGCTCGCAGCACCGGGCATCGTCGCGGCGGCTGTCTTCGCCTTCATTGCATGCTGGACGGAGTTCTTCTTCGCTCTGATCTTGACCAGCCGAACTGCCTTTACACTGCCAACGGTCTTCCGCGCCTTCATCGGCTTCCAGGGCGCGCAATATGGCGAAGCCGCGGCCCTTGCCATCGTCTCCCTTGTGCCATCGATCGCCCTCGGGGTCCTTGCTCAACGTCATCTGGTGCGCGGGCTGACGCTCGGCGCCGTTCGCGGTTAGGAAAGCTCCCGCATGGCCGAAGTCAAAATTACCGGCTTGCACAAGCGCTACGGCGCGTTCCATGCCGTGCGCGGCATTGACCTCCACATCCGCGACGGCGAGTTCACCGTCCTGGTTGGACCGTCCGGCTGCGGCAAGTCCACGCTGCTCCGGACCATCGCCGGCCTGGAGGAGATATCGGAAGGCACGATCGAGATCGGCGGCGAGGTGGTCAATGATTTCCGGCCGCGCGATCGCGACGTGGCAATGGTGTTTCAAGATTATGCGCTCTATCCGCATATGAGCGTGGCCAAGAACATTGGCTTCGGCCTCAAGGCTCGCAAGATGCCGAAGCCAGAGGTCGAGGTGCGCGTGGCCGAGGCGGCACGCATGCTTGGCATCACTCCCTTGCTGGGGCGTTTTCCGCGCCAATTATCCGGTGGCCAGCGCCAGCGCGTCGCCATCGGCCGCGCCATAGTCCGCAACCCCCGCATCTTTCTGTTCGACGAGCCGCTGTCCAACCTCGACGCACAGCTTCGCGACGAAATGCGCGGCGAAATCAAACGCCTTCACCAGGACATTGCGACAACGATGATCTACGTCACCCATGACCAGATCGAAGCGATGACGTTGGCTGACCGTATCGTGCTGATGCGCGACGGGTCGATAGAGCAGCAGGGCGCGCCACTCGAGTTGTTCGAGCACCCGGCCTCAACGTTCGTCGCTGGGTTCCTGGGTTCGCCGCGGATGAGCTTCCTGCCAGGCACCCTTGCCTTGGACGCAGGCGCCGCTGCCATCCGGCTCGCAGATGCACTGCTACCCTTAGCGCCCGGCAGGGGGCTGAAGGGCGTCGCGGACGGACAGCAGGTGCTGCTCGGGTTAAGGCCAGAACACCTCACTCGTGCGCACACTGCAACGCCGGAGCAGGGCACGTTTCGCTATGAGGCAACGATCGACCTGCTGCAGCCGACCGGCTCGCGCAGTTACGCGACATTCCGACTGGCCGGCGCGCCGGTGATGGCTGAGCTGCAGGCGCACGATGTCAGCCGTCCGGGCGAGAAGCTTGCGATCGACATCAACATGAACCGGGCCTCGATCTTCGACGCCACGACGGAGCGGGCAATTTGACCTCGACAGCTTCCCTGGCAGTCCGCTTGTGTGGCACCGAACAGCTCGAGGCACCGCTGCGCACGCTGCGCGCCGGATCCTTGTCGGTCGCGTTCGACAATGGCGCCTTGCGTTACATCCGCATCGGGACGATCGAGGTCTTGCGCGGAATCTCGTTTCTTGTACGGGACGAAAACTGGGGAACATGTACCCCCGTTCTCGATGATCTGCGGATCGACGAGAGGCCGGATGCGTTCGCCATTGAATACCGTGCAACATGTGCCGCAACATCCGGCCGCCTGGTTTACCGGGCGCGCGTCTCAGGCCGTGGCGATGGTGCGCTGTCGTTTGTGGCGGAGGCAGAGCCCGAGACTGACGTTTTGACGAATCGGACCGGCTTCGTCGTCCTTCATCCGATCGAGGGCTTAGCCGGCAAGCCGATAAAGGTGCTGCATGAGGATGGTCACGACGAGCTATCGTTCTTTCCGGACCACATCGATCCAAAATGTCCGTTCACCGACATCCGGGCGTTGTCGCACGAGATCGCGCCTGGGATCTGGGCGACATGCGCCATGGAGGGTGATGCCTATGAGATGGAGGACCAACGCAATTGGTCTGACGCCTCGTATAAAACATATGTCCGCCCTCTGCGTCGCCCGTGGCCTTACAGACTGCCCAAGGGCCAGAAATTCACGCAGGCCGTCCGGCTTCACGTGTCAGGAACGCTCCCTACCGGGACGTCTGAAAATCGCAATCCACTCATCAACCTGACCATCGGCGGACCGGTCGGCCGAGTGCCCCGCACTGGCGTCGGCGTCGCCGCCGACGAGGCAAAGCACGCGCTCGAAACCCCCGAGCTCCTACGACGAATGGCTCCCCAGTGGATGGTCTGCCAGGTCGATCTCCGGATCGCACACGGCCAGGACGAACTAGAAAGCTACGCCGCGCTCGCACGGCTGACCGGCGCTGGAGTGGTCCTCGAGATTATCACCAAGGGCACGCGCGATCCATTCGGCGAATTGGCGCCGGTCGCGGATGCTGTCCACTCACTCGGCCTCAAACTAGAAGCTGTCTCCGTCTTTCCGGCGCAGGACATGACATCCGTACAGCCGGGAGCACCGTGGCCGACTATGCCCAGCTTCCACGAAAGCTACTCCGCCGCTCGCCGGGCTTTCCCGGGCATCGCGCTGGGCGGCGGCATGGCCGCTTACTTCACCGAACTCAACCGCAAGCGTCCGCCAGCCGAAGCGCTCGACTACGTGACCTTCACCACCTGTCCAAGCGTGCACGCCGTAGATGATGTCTCGGTGATGGAGACACTTCAGGCAATCCCCCATCTAATCCGTTCCGCGCATGCTTTCATGGGGGAACGCTTGCCACTGCGTATCGGTCCCATCCAGCTCGGCTGCCGTGAGAACCCATACGGAAAATCCACTGCGCCGAATGAAGCGAACGCTCGCGTCTGTCTATCGCGCATTGATCCTCGTCAGCGCGGGCTGTTCAATGCGGCTTGGACTGTCGGATATTTCGCGGCCTGCGCTCGCGAAGGAATCGAGGCCGTCGCGTTCGGTGACTTCGCCGGCCCCTTTGGCCAAATCCATAGGAAGGCTGATTTCGTGCAGCCATGGTATGATCAGCAGGATGGCCCAACGGTCTATCCCGCTTTCCATGTCTTGGCTGGTCTCTCAAAGCTCGGCGGAGCCACCTTGCTGTCGGTAGGAACTGCCGGCGCTGACGGCGTCGCCACGATCGCGGCTGAAAAAGATCGCCGCGTGACCCTGTGGGTCGCTAACCTTACCGCCAAGACGCAATCTGTGCGGCTTTCGGATTCGCCGAGCAGCGCCCGCATTGCTCTTCTCGGCGCCGAGCAGTTCGAGCGGGCGGCAACCGATCCCGACTTCATGGAAAGTTCCGCAAGACCGCTGGATGATCAAAGCATCTCGCTTGGCGCCTACGCCGTCGCGCGAGTCGACCTCGATCGATCGTCTTAGGCCTAGTGATGTTCGCTGTTTGGCCAAACCCCCGTCAAAGATGAGGGTGGTAGTTCCATACTCTAAGGCAGCGCGTGGAATCCATCTCGCTTATACGTTGTACTATCGCGACGGCGACCAGGCTCGCTAGGTTCCGCCTGCCGAGACGCCAAGTTTTGAGGACGCTCGCGCCGAAGCGATCCGTTGCGGAATCGGCCTGTTGGCTGATCTGGGCGATGACGATATGACCGGATGGTTAGTGCGCATGCGCGATCAGGCAGGCAACGAGCTTTGCACGATCAACGTCTGCGAGGCCGAAGCCGCACCGCAAACGGAAACAAGCCGGTTAGGCAGCACCGCTCATGTCTGTGTCGATACGCCAGCCCTTATTCAATTAGATCGTCGCCAGTCGGAACTTTTGTGATGTTGAGCCCTTGTCCATTGAACAGTGGAGGTACCAATGGCTAACCTGGGAAAATTGGCGATCGCGATGCTCGGCGTCTTGGCATACCAAAATCGCGACAAGATCGGCGACATGATCCGTGGAGCGGGTGATCGCAACCCAAATGATCCGCAAGGCGGGATTCTGGATCAGCTTTCAAAAGGCGTTTCGGGGACCGCGCTTGGCGATATTCTCGACCGGTTCAGAGGGGCAGGCGCCGGATCGAAGGTCGATTCGTGGGTAGGCACCGGGCCGAACGAGCCGATCCAGCCAAGCGAGGTGGAAGCAGCCATAGACGAAGACACCCTGACTTCCCTCTCGATGCAGACCGGCCTTTCGCGCGAGGAGCTCATAAGCCGGATCACGCGAGATTTGCCTGAGGCCGTCAGCAAAATGACGCCTACTGGTGAATTGCCCGTTGAGGCGCCGAAAAGCTCCGGTGAGACGACCTTGCTCGACGACGTGCCATCGCACAGGACGCAAGCGAATTCAGGCGGTCAAAGCGATATCTAAGGTGACGGCTATCCATCAGGGAGAGATACTAAATCGTACTGGCGCGCGAGTTGGCATGATCGGGCAGGGCGGTCACGGTGGTGATACAGCAAACGTACTTGCCGAGTTGGATCTATTGGCCGCGCTACTCGATTCCCGCTGGCGCATTCCAGGCACATCAATTCGTTTTGGACTGGATGCGCTCGTAGGTCTGGTCCCCGTACTCGGAGATGCGGCGACGGGCATTGTCTCGGCCTACATCGTCTTGCGAGCTCGAAACGTCGGTGCCGGAAATGGGTTGGTCGCCCGCATGCTAGGCAACGTGCTGCTGGATACGCTCGTAGGAAGTGTCCCAATTCTCGGCTCGATCTTCGACGTCTATTTTAAGGCGAACAATCGCAACATCACTCTGCTGCGCCGCCACATCAACAAGTGAGGCGGATAACCAATCGTCGCGATGCAATTCTTCTAAAAGGCTCGGAACCGACAGGGGCGCTGGGGCTTGAGTCGCGATTCCTGGAGTCGCGAGCATATGACCAGTGCCATTGACCGGCTTTCGTTCATCGAGTTCCAATCGCCCACACTGGTCGAGAAAGCTCCCGAAGGCGGAGATTGGCTTCACGAGATCAAATATGACGGCTACAGGACGCAGCTGGTCGTTGAAGGCGGAAAGGCGCGAGCATTCACGCGTCGCGGCTACGATTGGTCCCACCGTTACAAGAGGATTGTTCAGGCCGCGGCAAGCTTGCCGGTCAAATCCGCTATCATCGATGGTGAAGCTGTCGTCCTGGGCGACACCGGCCTGCCGGACTATCAAGCCCTGGAACGTGAGCTGGGCAACCCAAGTTCGCTGCGGATGACTCTCTACGCCTTCGACCTCCTGTACCTCGATGGCCGTGATCTACGGGAACAACCGTTAGTGAAGCGCAAGGCTGCGCTGAAGAAGCTGCTGACCGAAACCGAGCCAACCCTGACTTATGCCGAGCATCTGGAGGTGAACGGCAAGGATATGTTCGACCATGCCTGCCGGATGGGCATAGAGGGAATCGTATCGAAGCGAGCGGATGCTCACTACCGCTCGGGCGTCCAGACCAGTTGGGTCAAGGTCAAATGTGTCAAGAGCGACACTTTTCCAATCGTGGCTTTCGTCGAGAAACTTGGCGCGCAGCCGCGCCGCATCGCATCGTTGTACATCGGCAGGCGAGAGGGCGACCGGCTGCTTTATGCCGGGAAGGCCCAGACCGGCTATACGCTGGACGCAGCCCGGCGCGTTAGGGAGCGGCTTAATCCGCTTGTTGTCGCCAAGTCACCGCTGTCGGAGCCGATCAAGAAGCCCAAGGCGACATGGGTCAAACCAGACGTTCTTGCCGAGGTACAATTCAGTGGCGTGTCTGACCGCGGCATCTTGCGGGAGGCGGTCTTCAAGGGACTACGCGAGGATCTTAAGGCAATCCCGCCCAAGCCTCCATCGCCCTCCAAGCGGAGGTCGGAAGGACAACACGGCGTCCCGCGCGAGAACATTCTCCAGCTGCTACCCGATGCGGTTGCACCTTCCAAGGAAGAGCTGGCAGACTATTGGCGGCGGGTCGCTGATCAAGTTCTAGTTCATCTCGTTCGGCGACCGCTGAAGCTGGTCCGCCACGCCTCTGGCGCAACCTTCTATCACAAGGGACCGCTACCTCGGATACCGGCGTCCGTGCACCAGCTCCGCGTTCAAAAGCGCGAAGGCGGCGAAGGCATTCGGGTATGGATAGATGACATGGATGGTCTGCTTGGCTTGGTCGAGATGGATGCCGTTGAGCTTCATCCTTGGAACGCGACGATTGAAGACATCGAACATGCGGACCGGCTCGTCCTCGACCTCGATCCCGGAGAAGGCGTGCCATGGGACGCTGTGATCGAGGCCACGCTGGCGCTACGGGGCATCTTGGAAGCGGCAGGCTTGGAGAGCTGGCCAAAGGTCACTGGCGGCAAAGGCATCCACTTGATGGCCCCGCTCGTTGCGAAGATGACCCATGACAGCGCCCGGAAACTGGCCAAGTCGCTCGCCCACCGTCTGGTTGATACCGATCCTGACCGATACCTGTTGTCAGCTGACCCCGCAGCCCGAGGAGGCCGGATCTTTCTCGACTATCTCCGCAACGGACGGGGCAATACCGCAATAGGCGCTTTTTCCCCGCGAGCGCGGCCCGGCTTCCCAATTGCCCACCCGGTCACATGGAAGCAAGTCGAGGCGGGCATCCGGCCAGACGTTTTCACGCTCGCGCAGCCTTTCAGACCCGCTCGTCGAAAAGCCGCGTGATGCGTCGCGACCATCAGCCGATATCAGCCCGTTTTCTTGCCTCGCGTTCGAGCCTCTTCCGGTCGTTGCCGTGTTCTCTGATTAGCTCGCGGACCTGTTCTGGCGTGATACGATGCTGTTTGGCGAAATAGCGAACCTCATAATCTTCATCGACTGATACACGATTGCGATCTCGAAAATCACGCTTGCTCTTATCGTCTGCCATTATCTTTCCTCCTGATCAGAGAAACAACGACCGACGTTGTATGTTCCCGGCGCCTCACTTCGGCCGCCAGATGCGCGGGCTGTCTGACCGTACTGGGGCCGCAGGCATTGCGAAGGTGATCTGGCGAAAGTTGGTTGGCCAAAGGCGAGGGTGATTTCGTTTGCTGTTCGGGATAGCTGACCGTCGATCGAGCCTGCCTGCGGGCCTCTTGGTTTTTACGACGCCAGTCGGAACCCCGACGGGTCGCAGATGATTCAGATGCGCATCCGGGCTATCAACGAGATCGTGATCAAAATGGCGGGGGGTGACCACGAAGGCGACAAAGCTGAGCTCCGGGAGCCCAAAGTTTCGTCTAGGACGCATGACCCGGGTCACAGCGCCGCGGCACGAGTTCGACTTCATCACCAAGGTCGGCCGCATAGACCACGCCGGAGCTCTCGCAATGTTGCAGAGGCATATGGGAGATATAGAGGCGGTCTTTTTCGGAACTGATGTTTTGGCTAAAGCGCTAGACCAGCCTGCCGAGTGACGCTCAGTTAATCCCTATCGCGGCGCCCAGCCTGCCTTTCCGTTGCCGCTCAGTAAGCCGGCACAAGGCGCGTGTTTCGCAACGGCAAGGCCATGGTGAACTGCAAGCCGTCACGATGGTAGTTCAATTCGATCTTTGCGTTGCATTGCACGGTCACGACTTTTTCCAGAAGTGTCGTGCCAAACCCCCGGCGACTGGGCTGCTCGACTTTCGGCCCATCTCGTTCCCGCCAGTCAAGATTGACGATCTGTGTATCGCCGGACCCGCCTAACGACCAGCGGACATCAAGGCGGCCTCCCGTTTGCGAAAGCGCGCCAAACTTCGACGAATTGGAGGCCAGTTCGTGGAAAGCCATCCCGACGGGGACCGCAATGTCGGCGACTAGCGCTACGTTCGGGCCTTCCATAACGATACGCGGCCTGTCGCGCGTCTCATAGTGGTCAAGCTCGCTTTCGAGCAGCTTGTGCAGGGAGGCAGTCTGCCAATAATCGTCGGTAAGCATCGAATGGGTCTGGGCCAGGGAAACGAGCCTGGCTGAAAAATCGCGTACGAAATCATCGACGTTGCCGCTCGACTTGGCCGTCGCGCCCATCATGGCGCGAACGTTGGCCAGCGTGTTCTTGACGCGGTGATGCAGCTCGCGGATGAGCAATTTCTGCCGATCGGCGACCTCCCGCTTCTGTTCGATGTAGGACTGGACCTCACGCTGGCGGGCGCGGGCACGCAAGGCGGAGCGCACCGAGTTGGCGAGGCTCGAAGCCAGAAATGGCCGTTCAAGCACGATCAGATAGCGGTCCAGAAATGCCATCCGCGTGTCGACTTCGTTCCCCCGCATCGTCAGAAGCACGATCGGAAAATCCGACCATGCGGGTTGGGCTTCAAGCCAGGCCGCAAACTGCGTTCGATCGGAACTGAGCAGGGCCTCCTCGGCCACGACAAGGCACTGAGCCTCGTCGAGAAGCGGCACTGCCTCTTCCAAGCTGCCGCACACACGCGAGGCAATCTGGTTTGTAGCCAGGATGGAGGCCGCGATCCTCGCGTCACGGCCAAGCGGCGCCAGCACGAGAACGGCGGGGCTGGACGACATCACAGCGCCTTGTCCCTCAGAAGGTCTGTCTGCTTGCCTTCAAATTCCGGAGATCCCATCAGGATGCCGCGGAATTGTTCCAGTGGCTCACCTACGGCCACGCCGTTACCGCCGATTTTAAACTCACGAATCGTCTCTTCATGGGGGCCGACACGTTTCTTGACAACCGAAATCGCGCGTCTCAACTGACCTGCGTTCTCGAAGAAGCGTAGAAGCATGATGGAATCGCAGAGATAGGTCATATCGACCGGCGCTGCCGTTTGCCCAAACAGCCCGTGATTGGCCAACAGCAGGATCGTCGCCACTGCCTTCTGATTGAGATAGGTGAGGATCTCGTGCATCTGAAGCACCAGATGCTGTTCTTCGGACATGGCATTGAGATAGCCGGTTAGGCTGTCGATCACGACGATCCGCACATTGGATTCTTCGACGGCCGCTTGGATGCGCGAAGATAATTCGCCTGGTGAAAGCTCAGCCGGATTGACACATTCAAGCATCAGCGTGCCGTCCTCGGCAAACGGCTCCAGGTGCATGCCGAGCCCGGCGGCGCGCGCCAAGAAGATGCGCTTTGTCTCGTCAAACAAAAGCACCAGCACACGCTCGCCACGCTCGAGTGCGGCATAGCAATAGGTGCAGGCAATGGTAGACTTGCCAACGCCAGACGGCCCCATCAGCATCGTGCTGGTACCACGGGCCAGCCCGCCGCCAAGCAGGGTGTCGATCCGGTTGTTGCTCATGGCCGGCGTATCATGCTCGGCCACCTCATGCTCGGCTGCAACGAGCCGCGGATAGGCGACAACGCCGCCTGGGCGAATTACGAAATCGTGAAAGCCGCCCCGGATCTGCACGCCGCGCATTTTGATCACGCGTAGCCGCCGACGCTCTCCACCATAGACGGGCGACAGCTGCTCCATCCGAATGACGCCGTGACTGATCGAATGCAAATTGAGGTCATCCTGCTCAGCCGTCAGGTCGTCGAGCATAAGCACCGTCACATTGTTGAGCATGAAGAAGCTCTTCAATGCCAACACCTGGCGCCGATACCGCAATGACCCTTGCGATAAAAGTCGAATTTCAGAGAGCGAATCGAACACCACGCGATCGGGTCTGACGCGTCCGATCTCGGCCATGGCAGACTGCACGGTTTCGCCGAGTTCCAATTCCGAGGAATGGATCAAGGTCTGTAGCTGCGCCGGATCGAAACTGAGCTCCGGCGGCACAAGTTCAAGAATTTGCACCGCCTTCAGGTCCCAGCCGTGACGGCCAGCAACCGAGAGCAGTTCGCGCTTGCTTTCTGACAAAGTGATGTAAAGGCATGTCTCGCCTTTCTTGGCGCCCTCGATCAAAAACTGGAGGCCAAGAGTGGTTTTTCCAGAACCTGGTTTCCCTTCGATAAGATGGGAGCGGTTCCTGGCGTAGCCGCCACGAAGAATGTAGTCGAGCCCGCTAACTCCAGTTGCGATCGCTGAGGCGTCGTCTCTGTCCAACTAATCCCCCAATGTAATTTCGAGAACCAGATAACGACGGGCACCTTTGGCGGTTCCACGTCTCTCCGTGAGCGCTATTGTCGTGAGACGAAAAGGCGACAGGAAGCGCGGCAAAAAAGGGCGCCGTACCTCTCGGAGCCCTTTTTCAAGTTCAGTTTGGAACCGGCGACCTACCAGCCTTGCCGGCCATACCAGTCATCGATGTCGCGCTGAGCGCGGTCCTTCTCAATGCCGTAGCGCTCCTGAATCTTGCCTTCCAACTGATCGCGGTTACCGGCAATACGGTCCAGATCATCGTCTGTGAGTTTGCCCCACTGTTCCTTGACCTTGCCCTTTACCTGCTTCCAATTGCCTTCGACACGGTTCCAGTCCATGGCACCTATCCTTGTTTGTTTCGGACTGAGAAAAACGCCGTAACGCTACCGGAGTTCCCGTCAAGTTTGAGCAGATCGACCGATCGAAGCGTGGCGAGGTAGGCGGCCCCGAAGCAACCCGCTCTGGAACGCGATGATGGCTTGCCGCGCCGGCTGTGTTCTCCACAGTCTTGGCCACAGTCGCTCGCGAGACCAGCTTCGTTGGACAAACAGCGACAGGGACAGCGTGAAGCCAACTATGCTGCGTTGGTCATCCAAGCCTGGCGTCAGATACTAATTCTTGCTGTTGGGAGCCATGTTCCCTGCGGCTTTTGCCCTGAAGCGCCTTACCCGGCTGCGTGTGCCGCAGCTCTCATCCGAGCACCACCGCCTGCGCCCGCCACGCGAGGTGTCAATGAAAAGCCAACCGCAGTTCGGCCCGGTGCACTCGCGCACGCGGCGGCGGTCATTCCTGGACACCAAAAACTCGGCTGTCTCAAAGGCCACGCGGTGGCCGATCGTGTTCAGACTGGCTGCGTCGGTCCACTGCCAAGCGAGGCGGTCGCCGGACGGGAAAAGCGAGCGCTTCGGCAGGGCTAGGGCGACTGCATCGCGCACGATTTGCAAGGCATCGTCCGGCACCCGGGCGCCTGCCGCCTCGGCCTGGAGAGCCGCGTAAACGGCCTCGCGCAAAATCTTGGCCTTTTCCAATGCCGCCTCCGCAAGGAGCGGGCGGGCGGAAGCCTCCGCGAGCAGTGCTCGCGCCTCATCGACGTCGATCAAATCGGCACGTCCAGCCCAGACGACCAGGTCGGCATAGGTCTGCAAGAGGTCTGGGCCCCATACATCGCGTCGCGCGTCGACCGTGTTGACGAAGTCCAGGCAGGCGTGACCGCCAACCATGCGCATGTCGACGATAGTCTTCGCAAAATCCATCCCGGAAACATCGGTTGGCGGAACCGTATTGGCAAGAGGCCGTTGTAACGAAATAAACGTCTTGTGGCCGTTACGACGAACCAACAACGCCCAGCGAAGGCTGCTTCCGATGAACCGCAACACAGCGACATTTTTGGTTTTATGTGTGATCTGGGGCACCACGTGGATCGGTATCAAGGCAGGGATCGCCACCGTGCCGCCTCTGATGTTCGCAGGCACGCGTTTTACAGTAGCCGGCTTGCTGATCCTCAGTGCGACGCGCCTAAGGGGCGCTGCTCTACCAGGGGTGGCGAAAAGGAGTTGGCCGCGCCTTTTCGTTGTTACGTTGTTTATGATTCCGCTTTGCTATGGCCCACTCTTTTGGGGCATGCTCTACATCGATACGGGCACCGCGGCTGTTCTTGAGCTTTCGCTGACCCCCGTCACGCTGCTTGGCTTTGCGTTGCTTCTGGGGGACGAACGCTATGACGGCCGCAGGCTCTTTGCGATTTTGCTCGGTGCGGCCGGTCTGTGCGTCCTGTTCGGGCCCGAAGCCTATGCTAGTTGGACACACGCAGACCAGCAGGGCAGGGGGCTCCGGCTGCTGGCGATGACAGCGGTGGCGTCGGCAGCTGTAATCTATGCATGGGGTTCGGTGCTCGCGCGGCCGCTTCTTGAGGTATATTCATCGGACTTCATCGCCGGCTTCACCACCCTTTTCGGGGGCGCATTCCTAATTCTCATCTCACTCGTTGTGGAGCCAGGCGCGGCCGCGGCTCTAAAAGGCGATTGGGGCTGGCCGGCCTGGGTCGGGTGGCTGTTCCTCGTGCTGTTTGGTTCGTTCATAGGCTACACACTCTTTATCCAGCTCCTGCACGAAATCGGCGCCTCGCGCGCCGGAGCATTTGCCTTCGTCTCACCCGTGATTGCCGTCGTGCTTGGCATCATCACCTACGGCGAGGAGGTTAGCCTGATCGACATCATCGGCATGGCTATCATGCTCTTCGCAGCGTTTCTTGCGCTACGCGAGCGCAAACAGGAAACATCATCCGCTTCCCCGCCGTTGATTCCACGCTCCGCGCGGGCCGATGGCAGAATATGAAAGACGGCGCGCGCATCCAGCCGCCAATCAGCCTTGAGATGGAAAAGCACAAGGTTCGCGTCTATGCGAAAAGAGGGCTTTCCCGGCAGCGTATCCCGCCTACCACCGGCGGCGAGGAAAGCTCCAGCTCATATGACAACACTAGTCGGCGAGGGATTTTGCCGAGTTGCTGTCAAGATTGCAGGCGGGATTTGATGGAAAAATCGCGAGGCTGCAATCAGCGACCTATTCGTTCCGATCGCGATGCAGGCTATCCGCCAACGCGTCGACAAAGTGTCAGCCGCATCGCTTCAGTTCCGCCACCTGAACGCCGAGACGGAATGCCTGACCATCGGCGTAAGAACGTGCATAGCTTTCTGCTTCGAACGGAAACGTCAGGGTGCTGCCGTAGGCGGTGACGCGGACCGTCCACTTCTTGTCGCGAACGAGTTCGACCGAATTGTCGGGCGACGTCATGATTTCCTCCGGCACCAGCAAGGCGAAGGCACGGATAGCGTCGCAAAGGTTGTTTGAATGCAAACAATCCGACACGCTCATGTCGCTTGTTCTATACGCCTCGACTTTCTCTCGATTAGCGTAGCGCCACGGCTGCAATGTTGGTGGCGCTAAGTCCCCTAGCTGCCAAGACCTTTCCCATCGCGTCGGTCCCCTTGCGGCGTCACGCAGCGACCTTTCTGAACCCAATCGCCGAGATCGTCAGCCCGCAGTGTCATCGAGAGAATAGCCGGCAAGCCGCACGGTGCGAATGGCAACTCTGCGACGACTGCTTCAACAACTTTCGCGACTGGCTCATGTGAACGTCGACCACCTGGGCGCTCACACTGGCTTTCTGCGACCAGCCAGCTGCGATGAATTCATCTGATCACCTTTCAGGATTCTCGAGCCATGTGGCGCAGCAACTTGAACTCGATCGGACCAAGAGGAATTTTCCCCGGTGCTGCAAACACGGTGGTATCGAGCTCCATCTCGACGTCGCGATATGTCAGTGGTCTGCGCTTCTGCGCCAATTTCGTGACGGTAGCCCAATCGCGAGCCTTCGCAGGTGGTCGAGGAGCTATTGCGGCGCAAATGGTCTGATGAAGCGTTCGTCGACCCGGGCTGCAACAGCCTGTGCTGACCTTCAGCGCCTGGGGATATCAAGGCGACACAGGGCAGGGAATTGGTCCGGGCATCCCGCTTCAGCCGGCCGCTCCCGTCGCCAGCTCATTGTCTGGCCGACAGTCCAGCACAATTCCCACGCACCGGCCTTTTCGCGGCAAGACCTAGCGCATCATCGATCGAGCGGGCCAGCTTGCTGCCGAAACCATCCACCTGCAGAATGTGGCCTCGGAGCAGGTAGAACTCCGCATCCTGCGAGGGAGATGCACCGGCCGCGGCTCCGTCGAACTCAGCGAGGGAAACGGAAGTCAGCTCTTCGCAGTTCAACTTCGAGAGCAGACGTTCCTGGATTGGCCTTGGCACATTTGTGAACGGTCGATTCCAATGGCTGTCAAAGAGTACGGCGCGATATTGAGGCGCCAGCGAACCAGCTCGAAACCGGTCGAGCTAGTATCCGGGCCGGGTCAATCCGAGACAATTTCGTAGTGAAGAAGCTGGGCTTCGTCGAGGGCCGACTTCACTCCAGGCGAGATGACGCCGGAGCCGAAGAGGATAATATCTTCACGGCGTACGAATACTTCGTGGCCGAGTCCCATGGACACAAATGTGCCCGAAGAGCTTCGTTCGAGAAGCCGAGCTCTGCCATTCAATATGGTGAAGGCGGCGTGGCGCCTCGATACCCAGGGCCGCTCGACGATGATATCGCATTCCGCCGATCTGCCGATTGTCACGGATTCGCCGTTTCGACAGGATCGCAGCTGATCTCTGTAGCGGATGACCAGATGAATCTGCCGCGGCAGGACCGAGCGTCTATCTGTAGTGGCGCCATGGCTGGTGATCTGCGTACCGGGGGCCCCATCGTCGCTCCACAGCGTGTAGACATCGAAGAACTCTTGCTTCCCCTTCAAGGCCATTTTGTCGAGGAGCCGCAGGCCCTTGCGGCTTCTCGGGGAAAGGGCTTCGCAGAAGCTCTGGCTGATCAGCACCTCTCCGGGGTTCGCCGTGGTGGACAACCTTGCGGTGACATTGACAACGTCACCGAATATCGCGCCCCGCGCGCGAATGACCGCCCCGAAATGCAATCCGATACGGGCGCTCAACGGCCCTTTAGTCAGTTGATGGGTAATTTGGCAGACGGCCCTCAGCGCCATTTCCGGGCTCTCGAAGAGGCTGAGTATGTCATCGCCCTTCGAGTAAATGAAATCACCACCGTGCTTGGCGACGATCTCGCGCATCGTGTCCAGGCAATCCGAGACCTGCTGTAGAGCGGCATCGTCTCCGATCCGCTCATAGAGTGGCGTGCTGCCCACGACATCAGCTAAGAGGACTGCGGCAAGAAGCGTTTCCTGGTCCATCGATCTCGTGTCCGACCCAAAAAGTCAGCGTGCGTGTATAACACACGAGGTTGCCTGCGACATATCTGCTCGTGCGCCAGGGGCCGGGGCGATGCCTCAGGTGATCGTCGCGGACGGACGGGCGTATGCCATTCGTCGGCTTCGTGCCGACATCCAGAACCCTCTTCGCCCCAATCGTTCGCGACTTCGGTGCTATGAGTGGACTTGGTCTTTTAGGCTGACCGAGTTGCAACGGGCGACGGCCTTCTCATGCACCATCAACCACGACCCGATCTCGGCCCTCCGACTTCGCACGGAATAGTGCCAGATCGGCGGCTTTGACGAGATCATTCGGGCTCTCGTTCGTATTTGGGACCGGTGGCGACGCCAACGCTGTGCTTTGCGATAAGATCACGGATCCATTGATCAGATTTCAGGTATATTCTCTTTGAAAATCACCTGAAGTCGTGGTTGATGCGGTTCATAGTTCAAGTGCCTGACAGAGTGGCTTAAAATATTGAGCGCTTCCCGCGCCTCGACGCGCGGATTTTGATCTATGACCGCATCGAGCGTCCCATCCAACAAAAGTTCCTTGGTGCCGTCTGTCACCTCGTGGCCGAGAAAGAGAATGTCTTTGGCGCGTCCACGCTCCTTGAGCGCCCGAGCGATGCCGGTGTTGCCGGCGCCGACATTGTAGATCGCGGCAAGATCGGGGTGCCGGTCCAGAAGCGCTGATGCTTCCGAATAAGCCTTCTCTCGGTCATCCAGCATTTCGCGCATCTCGACGATCTTGAGATTGGGCGACTCCTCGGTCAAGATGTGCCGGAATCCCATCTCGCGTTCCTCATGGCCGCGATAGGACAGCGAGCCGGCGAACAGCGCCACCTTGCTTGGGCGTTCCGATCCCATGAAGCGGTTGAGCAGATAGCCGGCCAGCCGCCCCGCGGCGCGGTTGTCGATGCCGATATAGGCCACTCTCGGAACATGCAGGATGTCGGAGGCGATGGTCACCACCTTGACGTCATTGGCCGACAGCGAGCGGATCGCCTCGCGCACCGTTGGATGATCGAGCGCGATCACGCCGACGCCTTGTGTCTGTCCACGCAATTCTTGCAGCAGGCGGGCGAGCCGGTCGGGGTTGAAGCCCTCTATGGTGGCGATGTGGACGTCGAGATCGGGGCGCGCTAGGGCCTGCGCCTCGATGTGTCGATGCAGCATCTTGATGAAGGAATTGGTGCCGGCCGGCAGAGCGAAGTCGAGACGGATGACCTCTCCAGGTGAGGGCCTGGGCGGCGCTCCGTTCGGGCCCTCCGCGATGTAGCCGAGGCGCTGCGCCATTTCGAGCACTATCTCACGCGTGCGCGCCCGCACACCGGGCCTGTTGTTCAGCACGCGGTCGACGGTGGCGGCGGAAACGCCGGCTTCCCGGGCTATGTCAGTCAAGGTGGAACGCACCGTCTTCATCTCCTCAATGCATAAGATCGCACAATGCCGCTAGCCCGTCCGACGGCCACAGCTGCCAGCCATCAGCGATTCTGATGGGAAATGATGTATCCAGCCTAAGCCGATGCGCAAGGAAGTTGGGCTAAATCGCGTCGCCCGGCGTGATAGTCGCGTGCCAGAAAGGCAGATTTCCCATCAAATCGAGGCATTGAGCCGGTGTGTCGACCTTTGCATGACGTATTTTCTCCGCAGTTGCGGTGTTACGATGTATTTTGAGTATTTATGATGTTGACAGCCTTCCGGTGCTGCCGTCAATATCCCTCAATGGGCTCGTGGAGGAAACATCGGGCCTGAGGGAGGAATTCCAATGTCTGATTTGATCCGCATATCGCGACGCGGCTTGTTGGCGTCCGGAGGAAAGGCGGCGGCGTTCGTGGCTGCGGCCGGTATCGCACCGCAATTCATCCGTCCCGGCCGTGCCGTTGCGGCCGACGCGCTGGCGCCAGGCATGGTAGGCGGCCCCACCGGTTTCGAGGGCGCCGAGCGCTATCAATATGGCGCCGACACGCCGGAAGGCCGTGCCGTTGAGGCGGCCAAGGCCTTGAAGGGAGCAGGCAAGGCGCCGGCCAAGATCGTGCTTGGCCTGTCGGATGGCTCGATTGGTCAACTCACACAGCCTTTCCCGGCGGGTGCGCCGTCGATCAAGGAGCTGTGGGAAAAGGAAACCGGCATCCAGATCGAGATCGTCGGCCTGCCGAACGGCCAGGAATTCACGAAGACGATGCAGGACATCTCCACCAAGGGTGGGGCCTATGACATCTACTCGACGGAATGGAACCGCCTCGGCGACCTTGCCGAGACCGGCGGCATCGCCAAGCTCGACGACTTCGTCGCCCAGTACAAGCCCGAATGGGACGATCCCAAGACCGGCTATGTCGACGGCGCCAAGGGCGTGTCGCTGCTCAACAAATATCGCGGGTCCAACTATGGCGTGTCGCTGGACGGCGACTTCCAGACCTGGGTCTACCGCACCGACCTGTTCGGCGACGCCGCCGAGCAGAAGGCGTTCAAGGACAAATTCGGCTACGATCTGGCGCCGCCGAAGACCTGGAAGCAGCACAGTGACATCGCGGGCTTCTTCCAGCGGCCCGACAAGGGCCTGTTCGGCTCCACCGACCTGCGCAACCAGGGTTGGGGCTACACCAACTGGTATCAGCGCTATGTCTCGATGGCATCGCCCAACCAGTTCCTGTTCGGCGACGACGGCAAGCCGCTGATCAATTCCGAGCACGGCATTGCCGCCACCAACGAATATGTCGGCTCGCTCGTTCATCACTCGCCGGACGCGATCTCCTGGGGCTGGCCGGAGCAGTATGGAAATTTCGCCAAGGGCGGCGCGGCGATGACCTGCGCCTTCTCGAACCTGCCGAAATTCCTCGACAATGCCGGCAACAAGGATTCTGCCGTCACCGGCAAGATCGGCTCGATGCTGCCGCCCGGCCGCGAAGTCGACGGCAAGCTGATCAGCCGTTCCGTGCTGTGGTTCTCGCTGACCGGCATGGTCTCGTCGCAGTCGAAAAACCAGGAGGTCGCCTACCTTTTGCTGCAGTGGCTGGGCTCCGCCCGCATCTATGCCTGGATGAGCGCCAATCCGGGCGGCTATCTCGATCCGTTCCGGCTCTCGGATTTCTCCGATCCGCTGGTGCGCCAGACCTACCACGCCTACCACATCGACGTGGTGCGCGAGACCGTCGCCCGCACGGTGCCGACGATCAACTATCCCGGCGCCACCGCCTTCCACAACGCATTGGACGAAAATCTGATGGCGTCGCTGACCAAGGCCAAGACAGCGGAACAGGCGATGGCCGACACGGAAGCGGAGTGGAAGAAGATCGCCCGCCGCATCGGCGAGGACAAATTGCTCGAAGCCATCAGGACGAACAAGGAGGCCTGGCCGACGGTTCTCGACCCGATCAGCTGATCCGTCTCCCTGGATCAGCGCTGGAGGGGAGGAGCATCTGTTCCTCCCCGCCGCAGTCAACGCCACCAGCAAAGCAGCCAGATGAAGCGTTCCGTCCCCTTCGAGATATTCCGCTACGCCGCGATCTTCGCGGCGATGGCGGTGACGCTGGTACCGATCCTGTGGATGGTGTCGATGGCCTTCAAGCCGATCACCGAATGGTCGGCGACCGGCGCCGACCTGACATGGTGGCCGAAGAACCCGACGCTCGGCAATTTCCAGTTCGTCTTCGGCGAGTCCAACAACAATCTGATCGTGGCGCTCGACCGCACCGCGCTGAAGCCGATCCTGTCGTCGCTGCTGTCTTCGGTGTTCGGCACGGCGATCGCAATGTCGGCGGGCACGGCTGCGGCCTACGGGCTGTCGCGTTTCGGCTCCGGCCAGAACCTGCCGCTGGCGCTGATCCAGCTCAGGCTGTTTCCGCCAATGGCGGTGATGATCCCGGTCATGATCATGTGGGCCTTCCTGAACTTCACCGACAGCTGGTTTGGCCTGGCCCTGATCTACGGCATCGTCACCCTGCCGTTCGCTTTCTGGCTCATGAAGACCTTCTTCGACGACATGCCGCGCGAGATCGAGGAAGCGGCGCTTGTCGAAGGTTGTTCGCGGCTGCGCGTCTTCACGCGCATCACGCTGCCGATGATGCGCGCACCGCTGGCCAGCGCCGCCCTCTTCGTCTTCATCCTCAACTGGTCGGACTATCTGATCGCGCTGCTGCTGACGACGCGTGAATGGGTGACGATCCCGGTCTACATGGCCTCGCTGTCCTCCTCGATGACCGGGCAGCTCTATGGCGCCAAGGCCGCGCTCGGTCTTATCGCCGCGGTGCCGCCGGTCATCATGGGCATCGCCATCCAGCGCCATCTGGTGCGCGGACTGACGTTCGGCGCGCTCAAGCAATGAGCGCGGTGACCGTGACTGTCTCAAAGGACGCAAAGGCCGCGCTTGGCAAGCCCGCGCTGCGGGACGAGGGAGCGCGGCTGGGATTCCGGCTGACGCTGCCGGCGCAGGTTTTGGTGCTCTTCATCTCCGTCTTCCCGCTGCTGATGCAGCTCTACATCAGCGTCACCGACTGGTCGCCGCTCTCCGGCCTCGGCTGGTGGAACGCATGGGAGATGTGGAACAGCTTCGCCAACTACACCGACCTTGCCGCCGATGCGCGCTTCTGGAGCGCGCTGAGGCGCACGGCCATCGTCATGGTCGTGTGCGTGCCCGTCGAATTCCTGCTTGGCCTGGCATTGGCGACGCTGTTCGCGGACGATTTTCCGGGCAAGCGGGTCTTCTATTCGATCCTGCTGATGCCGATGATGGTGGTTCCGGCGGTGGCCGGCTACATGTTCTTCATGCTGTTCCAGTCGGGCGGGCCGCTGAACGACATCCTGTCGGCACTCAGCGGTTCCCGCGTCACCATCGCCTGGCTGTCTGACCCCACACTGGCGCTGATCGCGGTGATCATCGCCGATATCTGGCAGTGGACGCCGCTGATGTTCCTGATCCTGCTTGCCGGCCTGGTCGGCGTGCCGCAGGACCAGATCAAGGCGGCGACCCTGCTCGGCGCCAACCCGTGGCAGCGCTTCGTCACCATCGTGCTGCCGAAGATGAAGACGATCGTCATCATCGCGCTGGCGATCCGCGTCATCGAGAACTTCAAGATCTTCGACACGCTCTACATCATGACCGGCGGCGGCCCCGGCGTCGCCACGGAGACGATCTCCGTCTACATCTACAAGGTCACGACGCAGGACCTGATCTGGGGCTATGTGGCGGCGATCGCGCTGGCCATCCTGGTCGTGCTTTCGATCGTTGCCGTATTCGCCATGAAGCGCATGGCGCGCGCAAGGCTGGTGCCGGCATGAGCGCGATCCAGCTGCGCAACCTGGTCAAGACCTTTGGCGAGTTCACGGCGCTGAAGACCATGGACCTCGACATCGCCGATGGCGAGTTCATGGCGCTGCTCGGGCCTTCGGGCTGCGGCAAGTCGACGACGATGAACATGATCGCCGGCATGGAAGAGCCGACCAGCGGCAAGATCCTGTTTGGCGAGCGCGACATGGCCGGCGTGCCCATGGGCCGCCGCGGCGTCGGCTTCGTTTTCCAGAACTACGCCATCTTCACCCACATGACGGTGCGCCAGAACCTTGCCTACGGGCCGCGGATGCGCGGTGCGGCGACAGCCGAGATCGACCGCCGCGTCGGCGCCGTCGCCGAGCTGCTGCAGTTGACGCCGCTGCTCGACCGCAAGGCCGACCGGCTCTCGGTCAACATCCTGCAGCGGGTGGCAATCGGACGCTCGGCGATCATGGAGCCGGCGATCTTCCTGCTCGACGAGCCGCTGTCCAATGTCGACGCCGCCTTCCGGGCGGTAATGCGGACCGAGCTCAAGCAGCTGCAGCGCCAGTTCAGGCAGACGATGGTCTACGTCACCCATGACCAGCTCGAGGCCATGACCATGGCCGACCGCATTGCCGTCATGGATCACGGCGTGCTGCAGCAGGTGGGAACGCCCCTGGAAGTCTACAACAATCCAGCCAATGTCTTCGTCGCCCGCTTCATCGGCGCTCCGGGCATGAACCTGCTGAAGGGAAGGCCGGCGGAGAGCGACCGGGGCCTGGTGGTCGATCTCGGGCCACTGGGGGTCACGCCGACGCTGCCGGATGCGCTGGCCGCCACCTTGCGCGGATCGCGCTCTGAGGTGCTTTACGGCTTCCGGCCCGAACAGGTGTCGCTGGTGCAGAGCGGGCAGGGCCTCGCCATGCCGGTGAGCTTCGTCGAGCGGATCGGCGCGAGGACCATCGTCCATCTCGGCGATGGCGAGACCGCCGTGAAGGCGGTGTTCGACAATAATGTCGGACTGTCGATCGGCGAGCTTGCCGTCGTCGCCCCCGTGGCATCGTCCGTGCGTGTCTTCGATGCCCGCAGCGGCATTGCGATGAAGGCAGGTTGACATGGCCGATATCGTCTTTCGCAATGTCAGCAAGCGTTACGGCACGACGCTCGCCGTCGACGACGCCTCGTTCACCGTCAATGACAACGAATTCTTCTGCTTCTTCGGGCCGCCGCTGTCGGGCAAATCGACAATCCTGCGCCTGGTGCTCGGGCTGGAGACGCCTGACGCCGGAGAGATCCTGATCGGCGGCAAACCGGTCAACACCGTCTCGCCGGCCGAGCGCAATGTCGCCATGGTGTTCCAGAACCTGGCGCTGTTCCCCCATATGAGCGCGCGCGACAATGTGCGTTTCCCGCTGGTCGAGCGCAAGGTCGCCGAGGCCCAGATCGAAACGCGTGTCGCCGATGTGGCCGCCAAGCTCCACATCGGCCATATTCTGCACAAGCCGCCGGCGCAGCTTTCCGGTGGCGAGCGGCAACGCGTGGCGATAGCCCGCGCCCTGGTGCGCGACCCGAACGCCTATCTGATGGACGACCCGATCTCTGCGCTCGATGCGCGGCTGCGCGAGGAAACGCGCGTCGAGCTCAAGCGCATCCAGCGCGAACTCGGCAAGACGCTGATCTACGTCACCCATGACCAGGAAGAGGCGATGTCGATCGCCGACCGCATCGCGATTCTGGAGAATGGCAGGATCCGACAGATCGGCGCCCCGTCCGAGATCTACGACCGCCCGGCGAACACCTATGTGGCGCGACTGCTTGGTTCGCCGATGATGAACATCCTCAAATCCGTTCGCGGCGAAGATGGCCTCGAGGCCGCCGAAGGCACGGTCAGCATCGACGATCGCGCTGCTCCGGCCGACGCGATCGAAATCGGGCTCAGGCCGGAGGACATCAAGGTCGGGCCCTGGGTCGAAGGGGGCGCTGGCCGCCCGGCGCGCGTATTCGAGGTCGAGCCCCTTGGCGGCTACACGGTGGTAACGCTCGCCGCCGGAGAGGCGCGGCTGAAGGCGCTGCTGCGCGGCCAGCCCGACATCAGGCCGGATGCGGTGGTAGCGATATCCTGCGAGCCGGCCCGGGTGCATTATTTCGGGCAGGACGGAGGCGCGTTGGCGAGATGATCGCGGCTGCGAAAACAGAATTGCGGGAGGAAGACATGGCGAGCGAAGGCTTCGAGCCGGATGTAAGGGTTCGCGCCAGCGAATACCGGATCGGCTGCATCGGCGCCGGCATGATCATGGCCGAATGCCATCTTGCCGCCTATGCGCAGGCCGGTTTCCCAGTCGTCTCCATCGCTTCGCGCACCAAGGCCAGCGCCGAGAAGGTAGCTGCACGCTGGAGCATTCCGACCATCCACGACACACCGGAACAGCTGATCGAGGATTCCGAGGTCGAGATCGTCGACCTTGCCTTTCCACCCGACCAGCAGCCGGC
Source organism: Mesorhizobium sp. C277A (assembly GCF_040324395.1). Classification (NCBI taxonomy): domain Bacteria; kingdom Pseudomonadati; phylum Pseudomonadota; class Alphaproteobacteria; order Hyphomicrobiales; family Phyllobacteriaceae; genus Mesorhizobium; species Mesorhizobium sp. C277A. The sequence goes on from NZ_JAMYVW010000002.1 coordinate 1,530,129, forward strand.
GCTGATCCGCCATGCGCTGAAGCAGCCTCACATCAAGGCGATCCTGGCGCAGAAGCCACTGGCGCTGTCGGTCGATGAAGCCGTGAAGCTGCGCGACGAGGCAGCCAAGTCCGGCAAGATCCTCTCGGTCAACCAGAACATGCGCTACGACCAGTCGATGCGCGTCCTGAAGCAGATCATCGACAGCGGCGCGCTGGGCGACATCGTCTTTGCGCAGATCGACATGCATGCGATCCCGCACTGGCAGACCTTCCTTCAGGACTACGACCGGCTGACGCTGGCCAATATGAGCGTGCACCATCTCGACGTGCTGCGCTTCCTGTTCGGCGATCCCTCGGAAATCACCACCCTGACACGCAAGGACCCGCGCACGACATTCGAGCATAGCGACGGCATCACCGTCTCGACGCTGCGCTTTCCCTCCGGCGTGCTCGCCGTGTCGCTGGAGGATGTCTGGTCCGGACCGCGCCAGGAGGGCTATCTGGACGACCAGCACATCAACTGGCGCGTCGACGGCACCAACGGTGTCGCCAAAGGCACGATCGGCTGGCCGAAAGGCGTGGCCTCGACGCTGACCTATGCCTCGACCGAGACGACCGGCGGCGAATGGGTCAGCCCGAGCTGGGACACGATGTGGTTCCCGCATGCCTTCATCGGCGTGATGGAGCAATTGCAGCATGCGGTGAAGACAGGCGCGCCGCCGGCATTATCGGTGGCCGACAACGTCAAGACGATGGCGCTGGTCGAAGCCGGCTATCGCTCGATCGACGAGGGCCGCACCGTCAAGCTTTCCGAAATCTCGATAAAATCAGCCAACTGAATCGCTTACAGGGAGGAGTTCACATCATGATGCAGGCAGGTATTTTCACGGGCTATTTCCCGTACGGGCTCGAAGAGACGGCAAAGAAGATCCGCGGGCTCGGTTTCAACACGGTGCAGCTCGACCTGCATTTCAGGGATATCGATCTGTCGGCCGGGCAGATCACTGAGGAAAAGGCCAAGCAGGTGCGCGACGTCTTCCGCGACAACAACCTGCCGATCTGCTGCGTGTCGGGCTACACCAACATTATCCACCCCGATAAAGTCGAGCGCGACAAGCGCGTCGGCTATCTCAAGGAAATCATCCGCAATGCGCGCGCCTTCGGCTCGCCCTACGTGATCTCGGAGACCGGCACCTACAACACCGAATCCGACTGGGTGCATCACCCCAAGAACAAGACCGAGGAAGGATTCGAGGAATGCCGCAAGGTGATCTCGGATCTTGCCCAGACGGCTTACGACCATGGGGCGGTGTTCCTGCTCGAAACCTATGTCAACAATGTCGTCGGTTCGGTCGAGGAGACGGTGAAGATGTTCGCCCAGGTCGACCATCCGGGCCTCGGCCTGCTGATGGATCCGACCAACTATTTCGAAACCCACAACATCGACCGGATGGACCAGATCCTGAACCAGGTGTTCGATACGCTGACCGACAAGATCAAGATCGCGCATGCCAAGGACGTCAAGCGTTCGGGCAGCGACAAGTCGGAAAAGCATGCCGACATCGGCGACGAGGATGCGATGGAGAGCCACACGTTCCGCGGCGTCGGCGAGATCGAGCTGCCGGCGCCCGGGCTGGGCTCGCTGAATTACGATCTCTATCTCCAGCGGCTGGCGGAAAAGCACCCAAACATCCCGGTCATCATCGAGCATCTCTCGGAAGACGACGTGCCGCGCGCGAAGAAATTCCTCGACGGGAAGTTCCGCGCCAACGGGCTGTGAGCGCCGGTTGCGCCGCCGGCGCATGGCGGCGCAACTCCAACCAAGGGAGGAATGAATGTTGAAATTCGCATTGAAAGTGGCTGCCGCGGCAACGCTGGTAGCCGGGGTCTCCTTGAGCCTGCCGGCATTCGCGCAGGACGGCCAGAAGACCTTCTATCTGCTGTCGCATGGTGGCCCTTCGGACGCGTTCTGGATCGACTGGAATGCCGGCGCGACCAAGGCCTGCGACCAGCTCAAGGTGACCTGCAAGATCTCGTTCAGCGGCGGCGACATGGCGGCGCAGAAGGAGGCTTTCAACTCGGCGCTCGCCGCCAAGCCGGACGGCATCGCTACCACCTCGGCTCAGCCCGGCCTGTGGACGGAGGAGGTGAAGGCCGCCAAGGCCGCCGGCATACCGATCGTGTTCTTCAACACCGATGATCCGGCGACCGGGCGGCAGGCCGATGTCGGGGCCGACCTCAGGGAAGCGGGCGTCATCTGGGCCAAGTATCTCGTCGACCACAAGATGGTGAAGCAGGGCGACAAGGTGTTCCTGCCGGTCGAAGTGCCGGGCGCCAGCTACCAGCAGCTCGAGACCGAGGGCATCGCCAGCGTCTTCGATCCGCTCGGCATCAAGTACGACGTGGTCGATTGCGGCACCGACCCGGCCGGCATCATCGCCAAGATGACCGACTACATGGTCGCCAACAATCCGCCGGCAATCATTGCACTGGGCGATTCCGTGGCAGCAAGCATCAAACGCGTCTTCGACGGGGCCGGTGTGTCGGCCGGCAAGGTCCCGGTCGTCGGCTGGGGCAACTCAAAGGAGACGGCCGAGGCGGTCAAGTCCGGCTTCGTCAATGCTGCGGCCTGGCAGTACCCGTCGGCGCAGGGCTTCATGCCGGTGGCGCTGCTCGGGCTTGCGGCCTCTGGCGAGCCGGTCGGCTACGACATTCACACATTCAGCCTCTACGACGCCTCGAGCGTCGAGCCGATCCTGAAACTCTACAACAAGTGACGACAATCGGCGCCCGCCCCGAAATGGCGGGCGCCGGACGAAACGCATGGTCCTGACAGATATGGCAATCACAGCAGACGACGACACGCAGCGAGCGAAGGGCAGGTCTGCGCTGCTGCGTTCGCCGCAATTCTCCTCGCTCATCATCCTCATCGTGCTGCTCGTGGTTTTCGCCATCGCCGACGGCAACTTCCTGTCGCCGCTCAACATATCCAACATGATGGCGTTCCTGCCCGAGCTCGGCATCATCGCTCTCGGCATGACGCTGCTGCTGACGGCGGGCGAGTTCGATCTGTCGGTCGGCGCCGTGTTCGGCCTTGCGCCCGTCGTGGTGATGCTGCTGGTGCAGAATGGCGGTATCGACATCGGCGTCGCCCTCCTGGCCGGGCTTGTGCTGTGCATCGCGATCGGCGCCATCAACGGGCTGATCGTCACCAAGATCGGCATTTCCTCGTTCCTGGTCACGCTGTCGATGCTGCTCGTCGTGCGCGGCGCGGCGCTCTACATCACGCAGGGATTCCCCCTGAAGTCGTGGGACCAGCCCGGCTTCTTCGTCACGCTGCTTGCCGGCAGCTTCAATGTAGGCTCGTTCCGGTTCTACACCTCGCTCTGGTGGTTCATCGGCCTGTCGCTGCTGGCGATTTACATCCTGCGCTACGCCAAGCTCGGCAACTGGATCAGCGCCATCGGCAGCAACCGCAACGCAGCGGTGGCGCGCGGCGTGCCGGCCGACGCGGTCAAGATCTGGCTGTTCATCCTGACCTCGGTGGTGGCCGGGCTGGCCGGCATGATCAGCGCGTTCCGGATTTCGGCCGCCTCGCCGGTGGCCGGCACCGGCTACGAACTCGAAGTGATCGCCATGGTGGTGGTCGGCGGCACGGCGCTCACCGGCGGGCGCGGCACCATCCTCGGCACCATCGTCGGCGCGCTGATGCTGCGCGCCATCCGCAACGGCATCGTGCTGATCGGCGTGCCGGGCTTGGCATACAACATCTTCGTCGGCGTCATCATCCTCGCCATGCTCATCCTGCACGCTTTGCTGCAGAAGAACGCCGCAAGGAGCTGACGATGGAAGTGCTGCGTCTGCAAGACCTGCAAAAGTCCTTCGGCAACGTGCGTGCGCTGAAGAACGCCTCGTTCACCCTCAACGAAGGCGAGGTGGTTGCCCTGCTCGGCGACAATGGCGCCGGCAAGTCAACGCTGATCAAAGCGATCTCCGGCGTCTTCCCGGCCGACCACGGCGACATCTTCGTGCGCGGCGAGAAGGCATCGATCCGCTCGACGCGCGACGCGATGGACCTCGGCATCGAGACCATCCATCAGGACACATCGCTCGCGCCGGACCTCAGCATCGCGCGCAATCTTTTCCTGGGCCGGGAGCCGGTCAATTTCGGCTGGCTCGGCGTGTTCGCGCCGCTCGATCTCGCCAAGCTTCGCAACGCCGCCTCGGCGCTGCTGAAGCGGGTCGGCATTTCGAAAAAGCTCGATGCCGATGCACTGGTGAGCACGCTCTCGGGCGGTGAGCGGCAATCGATCGCGATCTCGCGCGCCATGCAGTTCGCCGCCAAGGTGATCATACTCGACGAGCCGACCAACAATCTTGGCGTCGAGGAAACCCACGGCGTGCTGCGCTTCGTCAAGGAGGTGCGCGACGCCGGCCACTCGGTGCTGCTCATCACCCACAACATCCACCACGTGTTCCAGGTCGCCGACCGCATCATCGTCATGCGCCGCGGCGAAATCGTCGCGGAACAGACGGTCGCCGACACCGACCTGTTGACGGTGGAAAGCATCATCACCGGCGCCGACATGTCGGCCTTGCTCAAGGAGGCGGGCAAAGTGAAGGACGTCGCATGGTAGAGCTTTACGGCAAGACGCTGTCGCGAAGGCAGGTGGCCGAGCGGTCCGGCATGCTGTCGCAGTTTGCCGGTGTGCGGCTTATGACGCTCGGCGACGGCGTGGAGCGCGGCATCCGGATGCTCGAGTTCCGCACCGGCTCCGGCCTGCGCTTCACGGCGCTGGTCGACCGGGCGCTTGATATCGCCGATTGCGACTTCCGGGGCCAGGCGATCGGCTGGCATTCGCCGAGCGGCTTTCGCCACCCCGGACTGCACGAGCATGAAGGGGAGGACGGTTTCGCCTTTGGCCGGTCGTTCTCGGGGCTGCTCGTCACCTGCGGCCTCGATCATATACTGGGCCGGCAAGACGTGCCGGCCGAAAGCTACAATTATCCCGGGCGCAAGCGGGTATTGCACTCGCTGCATGGCCGCATCGGCACCGTGCCGGCGCGGCTGACCGGCTACGGCGAGGCCTGGGACGGCGACCGCTGCGTGCTGTGGGCGGAAGGCATCGTCCAGCAGGCAACCGTGTTCGGCGAGGATCTCCATTTGCTGCGCCGCATCGAGGCCGATGTCGGCGGCAGCGAGATCCGCCTGTCGGACCGCGTAGTCAATCACGGTTTCAGCCGCACGCCGCATATGTATTTCTATCACGTCAATGTCAGCCATCCCTTGCTCGACGAGGGTTCGCGCTACCTGGCGCCGATCCGGGATGTCGTCTGGGCGGCGCACGCCGGCGAACGCTACGAGGCGCAGAAAGTCGGCTACCGAACCGTGCCGGCGCCGCAGCTGGGGTTCAGCGAGCAGGTCTGGGAGCACGAGCTTGGCTCCGATGCGGCGGGCGAGGTGCCGGTGGCCGTCGTCAATGACCACCTGGGCCTCGGCTTCGAGGTCGTTACCCGCAAGGATCAGCTGCCCTGCACCTATCAGTGGCAGAACTTCCAGGCCGGCCTATATGCGTTGGGAATCGAACCTTCGACGCATCATGTTCTGGGCAATCTCGCCGCGCGCGAACGGGGCGAGATGATCTGGCTGGACCATGGCGAAAGCCGCTCCTATGACGCCGTGTTCCGGGTGCTCGACGGTGCCGGCCAGATCGCCCAAGCGGAAGCGAGGATAGGGTCGATCGCCCGGCAGCCGCAACAGGATTACCCTGCGCCGTCGGGCGCTTTTGCGAGACTGCAGGCGTGACCGGCTTGAAACGCACGATCGGTTGCCGCGGCGGGCGGGAAGTGCGCCGGAATACGGAAGCAGGCGCGGCCCGGCCGGCCCCAGGCGGCCCTTGCGGAGCGCAGGCGGGAAAGCGGAGATGACGATGACGGCAAGCAGGAAGCGCGACTACAGCCTGGTCGGTGAAAGCACCAAGCGCGCCATTGAGACCGGATTGGCTTCGGCCGAATGGTATCACACCGATGTCCCGCGCAAGGCGATCAAGGAGTTGATGCAACGCTCCGACGGGCCGGCGATCCGCGACACGATCATCTGGGTCGCCGCGATCCTGGTGTCGGCCGCCGGCATCGTATGGTTCTGGGCCACGTGGTGGGTGGTGCCGTTCCTGTTCGTCTATGGCGTGCTTTACGGCTCGTCCAGCGACTCGCGCTGGCACGAATGCGGCCACGGTACCGCGTTCCGGACGCGCTGGATGAACGATGTCGTCTACCAGATCTCAAGCTTCATGCTGATGCGCAACCCCGTGCAATGGCGCTGGAGCCATGCCCGCCATCACACCGATACCATCATCGTCGGCCGCGATGCCGAAATCGCCGTCATGCGCCCCCCAGATCTGCTGCGGGCGGCGCTCGCCTTCACCGGTATTCTCGATTTCCGCTATTCGCTGCCGGCGCTGGTGCGCCAAGCGTTCGGCAAGCTGTCCGATGAAGAGAAGAGCTATATCCCCGAGATGGAGCAGCACAAGGCGGTGATCGCTGCGCGCTGGCATGTCGCCATCTATGCGGCGACAGTCGGGCTGGCGCTGTTCACGTGGTCGCTGCTGCCGCTGGTGCTGATCGGCCTGCCGCGCCTCTATGGCAGCTGGCACATGGTGCTGACAGGGTTGCTGCAGCATATCGGCCTGGCCGACAACGTGGTCGACCATCGGCTGAACACCCGCACCGTCTACATGAACCCGGTCAGCCGCTTCATCTACTGGAACATGAATTATCACGTCGAACACCACATGTTCCCGATGGTGCCCTATCATGCGCTGCCGAGGCTGCACGAGCTGATCAAGCACGACCTGCCGGTAGCGAACCCGTCGATGTGGCATGCCTATCGCGAGGTCTGGCCGGTGCTGCTGAAGCAGCTGCGGTACGAGGATTTTTATCTCAAGCGCGAATTGCCGCCGACAGCCAGACCCTATCGCGGCGAATTTCACCAGGTGGATATGTCGGCGGCGGCTGAATAGCCATAGCGGATGGTGCGGGAGCCGGAGATGGCCGACTGGATTGAAGCGTGCGCGGTCGATGACATCGAGGAAGAGGATGTCATCTGCTTCGATCCTCGCGGTTTGCCGCTCGCCCGATGACGAGCTCTTCGCCACCGACGGATATTGGACCCATGAGAAGGCGCATCTAGCCGAAGGGCTGGTGATCGACGACGTCATCGAATGCCTTGAAGCACATTGGCCGCTCTGCGACCGGCCAGGTCAAGGGCGCGCCGGTCTGCGTCAAGCTCGCGATCTATCCGATGAGAATCGAGGCCGGCAAGGTGATGATCCAGATCTGACGCGTGGTAACCGGTCCAGCACCGCGTTTAGCAAACTCAGAGTGACGTTTTCCTGAGCCGAAAGAGACAGACCGTCGCCGACGGGCGCGCCATGGAGGGTAAGCGCCAGCTGACCATGCTGCGCGTGCTGGTCATGGACGTGGCCGAGGGCCGCCGACCGGGCTGAGGTCGATCGTCTCGATGCCGCCGGAGTTGTGCTGAACCCTAGATCGCGATGCGGCCCCCAGCCTGTTCACCGTGCCGGGCTAGAATTTCTTCGAGATCGGCACCGCCGACTGTTTTCTAGGTTGGGCTTTCCGGCTCCACAAGACGGGCACCGACGCCGTCATTGCAGCGCCGGCTATGCCACGGTCACCGTGCCCAGACATATGTGCTTGGCCCTTTGACCCTGATCGACGAGGTCCTGATTCACTGCTGCTTCTGCTGATCAGCTTTGAGGTGCTGATTGTGCGGTTTGATCTGGCAGCGTTGATACTGGGCGCTACCGCGATCGAAGCGGAAGGACAGCGCCTACCGCAGCGGCAAAACGACCGCCTGAACAAGATCAGTGTGAGGGAAGGAGATGGAATTTATTGGTGCGCAGCGAGCGCGGCAAAGCTGCGCAGGTGATCGTGGCTGGAAAGCGTCGCTACAAAGGCTGTGCGTTGTCAGTTTGGAAGCCGACACGCGTCCGGCAGACGACGGTGATCTCGCTGGCTGACTGCGGCGCGGGATTATTATTGAACGACGGCAGGAAGTAGGCTCGGTGCCACGCCGTGCGTCCAGGACTCGGGTTGGAGTGGATTATGGTTCGGGGTGACCATAGCCGATCTGCGCAGCCTCGAACCTCCAGCGCTTGCCGCATGTTGGGCAGGGGTACAATTTTCACTTTCACGCTCGACCTGCTCCGCGTGTGCGTCAGGATGATGCTACACTCAAATTCTCACCACGGCTCAAGGTTCTCCTCGGCAGCGAGGCTTCATGCCGTAAGCGAGCCGCCCCGGGAAACTGATTTCAATTCCTTCGCAGCCGCAACGAGGCGCGGTCATTCCCGGCGGCTTTGATGAGCTCCATCACCTGCTCAGGCGTGATGCCGTTCTGCTGGGCAAAATGGAAGAGTTCGTTGCGTTCGTTGGACGAGACCCGGTTCCTGTCGCGAAAATCACGCTCGGTTTTGTTGTCCGTCATCATCTTCTCCTTTCAACCTCAATTCGCCGGCCCGAACCGCCCGCTGGAGCAAAACCCGAGACCGCCCAACGCGGAGGCTGATCGAGCCTCGCTAGGGCTGCTGCGAGTAGACGAAAGCTCCAACTGGCGAAAGCTGGGGGAGCTTGTCCAACGCCGGGGTGGGCTCGGTGCACGCCGTGGCATCGCTTCGGCGACTTTAACCACCCGCCCAGAACACGGATGGGAGCAGCCTCGGAAAGATCCGCCCACCAGGCAATGAAGCTACGCGAACACCGAGTTCCTCGTCCTGTAGCATCAGCAGACGCTCGTGGATGTCTTACCCGGCATTCTCGCCGGAATGATCGAAGTGGATGGCGAGGCCAAAGGCGAGCGCTCGCTCGGCGATCATATTGACAAGATGGCTTTCGCCGATCGACAGCGCCGGAACGGCCTCTTTCAACGCCTCGAGAGCGTGCCGTATCGACAAAAGACCCCGCCGCTTGCGGCTGCTCACATATTGATCGATCAGGGATTCCAGTGGCATCTGCCTGCCTCCGCTTCGGACAGGATCTCGTAGCGTGGCTGCGGAGCAACAGCATTCACATTGGTTAAGAGATGGCGGCGAACGCCATCATGCATGCCGCCAAAAACAGACGGCGGTGGGGCTGGCTGATTTACCCCGGGTTGGAGCGCTACCCTCGGGTAAGCATGGCACGACCGTCGCGCCGGGTTCGGACATTTTCGGTGCTACTGCTCCGGTACCGCGGAGGTTTGTGGATGGTTGCGTGCCGCCTCGGCGATTTCCGGAATGAATTTCGTCGCGGTGCAGCTTCGGTTTACATTGGCGCGGGCGGTAAATACCTCTTGCCCGCAGACTTGCGAAGCGAGCGCGATCGGCACGTGCACCGCCAGTGGCAACTCGGTCTCAGCCACTCCCAGATGTCTTGCAACCTGTTGCTTCACCTCCGGCCGGCCGAGCGAGACGTCAACGCCGACATCATCCTTGGCGGTCGGCGACGATCCTTGCGCCGGCAGTCGACCCTGCTTGGCTGTTTGCGACGAGTCGCCGGATTGCTGCGCGGGCTGACTTGTCTGCGCAGATGCCTCGACGCCCAAAGTCAGCGAGGCCGCCAGTCCCAAAAAAGCCCGGAGCCCCAAAGACGCAACCCGAAGTCCGAATGTGCTCATTGTCATGTTCCTCACCGTGCGGGGTTCAACCTGGCGCGCTCAGAGTTCGGTGTTGCTTCGGCCTCTTTCGAAGACAGGGATGTCTTCCTCCTCCTCATCATTGTCGCCGGTTGGTATGTCCTCGGCGTAGCTGCGGGTCAGTTCCTCGGTTTCGCTTAAGCCGTCGATCGTCTCATTGGCGCCTGCCCCTTCATCATGACGACCGGTAATTTCGCTGCGGGGCCTTGCGCCGATCGGCTGGTCGACATCGTCGGCTCCCCCGAAACCTGGCTCCGCGCCGTGCCTGTCTTCGTGGCCCACGGGGCTGTCCAACACGGCGGCATCCTCCGGGCGAATGGGTTCATCATTGGCGAAGTCACTTCGTCTCGAATGCGAGGTCTCGTTTTGCTTTGGCATGTCAGGTCTCCTGTTCGTTTGGCAAATTCGACGACGCTGGTGCTTGCACGCCGGACTACCTGAGCGACGCACCCTTTAGAGCCTGCATCGACGACCGCTTGAAGGTTGCAGCGTCCCTGGGGGCGGAGGCAGTGCCAGAGGGTTGGCACAGACTCCACAGCGCCGCGAAGAACCAACGTCGTGGCCAGATCCACTCAGCCCTGAGAACCGCTCTTGCTCAGTTGCTGGGCATGTTTGAAATGCTGCCGGATGAGCCGGCGCGGTCTTTTTCGCATGGGCCGCCAGATGTTTTTCCTGACCGTTTTCCGCATAGGAGGTCATCAGCGTCAGGGCTTCCTGGTGCGCTGCAACCTGGGCGTCGACGTAGGCGTTATCGAACGCCCCGCTGCTGTCGTTGCTCAATGCTTCCAATTGGGCAGCATGCTTGCTTGTCATCTCCGGTGCCACTGCGACGTCGTCCTTCTTTGCCGCCGCAATGAGCCGCTTGGAAGAATTCGTGTGGTCCTTGATCATCATGCGAGCGAATTCCTTCACTCGTGATGTCTTCGATTTCCGCAGCGCCAACTCACTCGACTGGATCTCGAACATGTCTGAACTCGCAGCTGCTTTGACAAATTCCTGCGGGGACGTCGTCGCGGTCTGAGCCATTGCCCCCGGGCTGATGAGACCGATGGCGATCGCAGCCAAAAGCACTTTGACGAAATGCATGTTGTGCTCCCAACACGGCCGAGCTGCCGTTGTTCCCCTTTTTGTGACAATAAATACCGGGCGGCAGGCGTAGACCCCGAATGGCTCCTGCTCAGCGCTTTGATCATAGATCCGGCCGTATTGCAGGACCGGTGACTGCGCGGAGCTCAGCGCGGTTCTCCGACAAGGCACTATGATCGCAGAGCAGCCGACCGACTTCGTAAGCCCAGTGGATGCGCAGGAGTGCGCTGTTTGCCGACCCGTCGCCGTGGGTCACGCGTCGTGGCAGACCTGTCCGACAGGTCCATGAAAACTTCTGCAAAACTGCGATGATGATGGGCAAATAGGCCCAGCACCTAGCTTAGTATAATACGCGCCCGCTGGCCCGGCCGGCTTTTCGTTTGCCCTCGGAACCTGGTCAATTCGCACAGTTGCTCCCCTGCGATGGCGCGGGCCGCCTCGAATCTGAAATTCTGTCAATCGCCCGATGCGGCTGCTGCCCTCCCTGCCGCGAGCCGGAATGCATAACGATTGCGGATGTGGCTGTTAAAATAGACGCCCTTGGCAAAGGCAGCTTTGAACGCGGCAACGGCCTCAGCAGGCACGTCCAAAAACTCGTAATGCTTCCCGCTCGCTACAAACCAAACCGAGAGAACCCTGGTGTTCGGGTCATAGTCGAACTTGCGTATCGAAGTCGACGGCATGGTATGCCATCCAAACTCAGCCGGGTTGGATCGCCAGCTACAGGCTGAAACAGTATTCGAAGACGTGCCCGCGCTTCTCGTCGGCAACCCTGATCCAAATGGGTTCGCTGGTGCGCAGGGTGACGTCGCGCTCCGTCGCTTCCCGCGCCGCCCTGATCGGCGTTGTCGCGTGCACGATGTGGGTAGCCGTCACGGTATCGCCATCCATTTCCTCAACGTGGTATTTCGGCACTTGTGTTCCTAAGCGTCTAGTTCGAGAGGCTGATCGTGATCCGGATCGGCATGATAAGCGACCTGGCGAAAATCGCGCATATCGATCTGTTGCCCGCAAACAGGGCAAGGGAGGAAATGCGCGAGTTCGCTCGCGGGCGGGCCTTCATGTCGGTGCCCAATTATTGGTCTGCCGAGATCCGATAGCCTGGTCATTATTTCCGCAGAGCCTTCGCTTCTCGCTCCAGCGTTTCGCGTTGGTTGCCGTGCTTCGCGATCAATTCCTTGACCTGCTGCGGGGTGATCCCGGCCTTGGCTGCGAAATACTCGACTTCATAATCCTCATCGGCCGAGACCCGGTCCCGATCGCGAAAGTCCCGCTTGCTCTTGTCGTCGGCCATATCGATTCCTCCTTCGCTCATCCCGCAACGCCGAGTTGACGTGTTTGTTGCACCCAAGAGGCTGATTTCCGGTTTCGGAACTATTTTTAGCTCAATCTTATTGAATCGCCGGAGGGCGGATCAGTGCATGCGTTTGAAGTTCATCGAGCCGTTGATGCCGACCCTTGTGGAGAACCCTCCCGAGGGTGAAGGCTGGACCCACGAGGTCAAGTTCGACGGCTACCGATCGCAGATGATCATCGATGAAGACGGCACACGCATTTATACGCGCAACGGCCACGACTGGACTGCGAAATATCGCGACCTGGTGGGGGAGGCAAAGAGTCTTGGTGCCGAAAGCGCGATTGTCGACGGTGAGATCATCGTCTTGAACGAAGCTGGCCTTTCGGACTTCGGCGATCTGCGCAAAGCGATCACCCGCCGACAGCAAGACCTCTATTTCGTCGCCTTCGATCTATTGCACCTCAATGGGCACGATCTGCGCGACATGGCGCTTGAGGAGCGGCGCGAGATCCTGGCCAGCATGATCAAGCCCGGGCGGCGTATTCAGTTCAGCGAGCCTCTGCCCGGCGAAGCCAAGGCGATCCTCCACTTGCTCGACCAAGCCGGACTTGAAGGCATGGTGTCGAAGCGGAAGGACAGCAAATACCGCAGCGGTCCGTCAGCCAACTGGCTGAAGGCCAAGTGCTATGCGATCGACGAGTTCGATCTGCTCGGCGTCGAGCGTGAAGCGGGCAAGCCGGCTTTCGCTCTCATGGCCGAGCGGGGCACAGGGCGCTATGTCGGCAGCGCGTTCGTCACCTTGAACCGGGAAATGCGCGAGAGGCTATGGAAACGCGTCCAAGACCACCCAGGCACGGCGTCCAAGGGCGTCATGAAGCGGCCTGCGACGCAATGGGTCAAGCCGGGGCTGATCGGCCGCGTAAAGCACCTGCGCGGCGAGGATGACCTGCGCCACGCCTCACTGCAGGACTTCCGAGAGAATGACACAGATGGCCGTGGCTAGGAAAGATCAGGAGCGCGCCACCTACGCCTGGATGTACGCCCAAGCGAGCAAGGATGGCAAGGAGACGTGCGGTGCCAGCCTACTGGGGAGAGCATGCCGACGCGTGGCTGCAGGGCTTTGACGGTGAGCCGGTGGCCGCCTTCGGCAAGACCAAGACTGTCAACGACGAAATGGAAGCCGAGGTCGACGAAGCTGCCGTCGAGCGCCCTGCTGGAACCTAAGCGCTGGATCGAGCTTAGGCTTCATGAGCACACGCGGCGTCAACTTTCTCGATCGCTGGATCGGCAACAATTTCCCCGAAACGGCTAAAACCGACGCCGTTTCGGTAAGTGAGTACATACACAAATTGTATGCCGACGCTAAAGCCTTGACGATCGAGTGCGAAGAGATCGACGAAGAGGTTGATAGCCTATATCGGACGCTGGTCGATGCCGTCGTGCACTTTGCCCCAGGTGTTTCCGAATGAGCAAGCCGGCCGTCCTATTTTTGAACCAATGGATAAAAAAACACGATCTATCCGACGCCGGTGCGCCGAAAGAGCGAGCGGAGATCGAGCAGCTCGCAAAGCGCCTAATCGCCGACGCGGAGGCTGAGGGGATTGCGGAAAGCGAGCTGACCGAGCCGTTCGACGACAAGGAGGTCGACAGCCTTTATCGTACCCTCCTCGATGTTAATTCTGGGATACCGGAATGAGTGTTCCCGGCCTGAAGGTTCCGGACAGTTTGGGTGGCCGAGCAGTTGCCCACTGTGGCGAGGGGCGATCCGATCGCACCAGCGAGTTGGCATAAGGTTCTCATGTAAGTGCGGGCGGCCGATTTGAATTCGGCCAACTGTGGCAGAAAAACAACTGCATCAATCGGCGCGCTCTGCTACCAAAAAGGTTAGTTACAGGAGATCACCTATGAAGAAGCTGCTTCTTGGTCTGTCGTTGTCTCTGCTGGCTTCGTCGGCGTATGCTGCCGATGCCATCGTTGCAGAAGCCGCGCCGGTCTTTAGCTGGACGGGTGGGTATGTCGGCCTACAGGCAGGCTATGCTTGGGGGAATGGCAACATAGACGAAATCGGTGGGCCGGGCTTTGTCGACACAGATCCCGACGGGTTCCTTGGTGGCGTCTACGCCGGTTACAACTATCAGATGTCCAATAACATTGTGATTGGCGCGGAGCTGGACGTCGTATATGCGAATGTTGATGGCAGCGGCCAAGTCTTCAGCGCTCCTGGTATCCCGATCCCGGGCGGCATCGCCACCGAAGAACTCAACTGGAGTGCGGCGGCAAGACTGCGCCTAGGATATGCCGTTGATCGCTTTCTTCCTTATATTGCGGGTGGCGTTGCGTTTGGCGATGTCGACATAAGTAATAATGGAGGCGGACCTTCGTTCGGAGATACATTCACAGGATGGACGATAGGCGTGGGCTTGGATTATGCCATGACCGACAATCTGCTGCTGCGAGGCGAGTATCGCTATACCGACTTCGGTACAGAATCCTTTGGTGGTCTGGTCAATGCCGAGGTTGATCTGAAGACCAACGAGGTTCGCTTCGGCATCGCCTACAAGTTCTAATCCCCTGATGTCATAATAGCCTGTCGCTCACCGCGACGGGCCTTTTTGTGCAAGAACCGTTTGCGGCGATCCCCTCAACGGAGTTCGCTACCATGGTCAAGACGAAAACCCCTCACAACACGTTTCGCAGGAACAGCTCGCCCGCTTCAAGATCGAGGCGGAACGGCTGCACAAGGCAATCGTCGGCCCGATTGTCGCCGATCTGCGACAATCACCAGGCCGTGCAGGATCCGCATGAAGTGCTGCTCAAGAACGTGAACAATCACCGACAGGGATGCGCTATCCGATGGCCTCTTACAGGTCCGGCGTCGCTGCCTAGTGCTGGATAGGTGGAGTCCCGAGACCGGGGAAGGGCAGCACGTTGCCGCCCGTCCCCCGCCGGCGGCGCAGTTCAACCTCTCGATAGACGAGGATGCCCATCACCATTTCCGCGCTGGCGATTTCCGATCTCGATGGCAACGACTTGAGCTATTGGTGCAGTTGTCGCGTTTCCATGGTCGCAATGTGGCCGGCGATGGCTTCGATGCTATCGCCCAAATTCGCCAGTAACCCTGCGGACCTCTGCATAGGCTTGCTCTACAGCCGCGAAAACGTGTTGAGATGCAGACGCGACCTTTGGCCTTCTGCAAAGGCCACGGCATAGGATTCGAGCTTGAATGATCGGGTGAGTTCCTGGTCTTCCTCGATCACGCGGACAAACCACTCGCCACAGGGTTTGCCAACTTCGACACAAGGGCGTGCTTTGCGAATTGGAATTATGTCAGCCATGGCGTTGCCTCCCAGCAATCAGGCCAAGCGGAGATTAACGTCGTAAGCGGCCTACAACAAGAAAAGATTGGGCAGCAATACGAAGCTGAGGTGTGGGCCACAAATGGCCGGCGCCATGGGTTGGGGAACCTGGGTGGGCACCGGCCAAGAGCGGACAGGTCCGCCGCGATGCATACATCGCCGATTGGTGCCGCGGTGGTAATGGTGTGATCGCGGAAGCTACGCTTTAGCCTTAGCCGTCGGCCTTGCCTTGCCCGTTGCAGTTGCCGTGGGCTGCGGTGCCTTCCTACCCAGACCGATCGACTTCGCCATGGCAGACCGTGAGGCCGCATAGTTGGGAGCGACCATCGGATAAGTGGATGGCAAGTTCCACTTCGTTCGATACGCGTCAGGAGTGAGACCGAAATCCACGCGCAGATGTCGCCGAAGGGTTTTGAACCGCTTACCATCTTCAAGACAGATGATGTAATCGGGAAATACTGACCTTTTTGGATTTACCGCAGGCACTGGTTCTTCGGTCGCGGCAGCCACGCGATGGCCAATCCCAGACAGCGACCCGTGCACTGAGGCTATCAGGTCCGCCAAGCCCGCGACCGGCACGGGATTGTTGCTGACGTACGCGGATACCACATCCGCCGTGAGTTCTACCAGTTCAGCGGCGTGGTCGGGGGCGTCGGTCATGGTGTGAGTCCTCGAATTTGAGAACGATCTATTATAGCTGCTGCCGCAGCTGCGCAACTCGAGGCCCGATGATGGGCCGCTTCCCTCGTAAGCACCAATCCTGTTGAGCCTGTGTTTGCCGATGGGGAAAGGACCATCGGAAGCAGTGCCAGACTTATCACAGGTTAAGTCGGTCCGGTGTTTATGATATAAGGTCGGGCATCATTCGCGTTCTGCTGGCCGCGGGTGACTGAGAGACCATAGCGCTCCCGCCCAAACGGAGAGCCGACATGCTTTATCAAAGCCCCTTAACCGCCAAGTTCCATCGTGCCTTCACCCTCACGTCAGGTGAGCGTCAAGCTCTCGACGCGGTAAGAATAAGGATCGTTGCGATTGGCGCAAACCAGAACTTGGTCCGGGAAGGCGACCAGCCGTCCCGGTGCATAATGGTCCTGGCTGGCTTAGCCAGCACCTCGAAGGTAACAGGAGACGGGAAGCGTCAGGTCACTGCTTATCATGTGCCTGGCGACATGCCCGATCTGTTGAGCCTGCACCTCGATCTGTTGGATAGCGACGTTCGAACGGTGAGCGCTTGCAGTGTTGGCTTCATAGATCACTCGGCTATCCGGCTGCTCTGCGAACGCCACCCCAGGCTGGCGGCAAATCTTTGGCGAACGACACTGGTTGATGCATCGATTTTTCGCGAATGGGTGGTCAATGTCGGGAAGCGCCAAGCGCTTGGCCGAGTGGCCCACCTTCTCTGTGAAATCATGCTACGTATGGAAGATGCCGGACTTGCGTCCGATCAAACCTGCGCTTTTGGTGTGACTCAAGCTGACCTTGGCGAGGCGACAGGGCTGTCGGCAGTCCACATCAACCGCACGCTCAAGTCTCTTCGGGAGAAGCACCTTACATCACTTGTGAATGGCCAATTGACCATCCATGATTGGGAAGGACTGGCCTTTCTTGCTGAGTTCCGGCACGATTACCTGCACTCAGCAAGGAACAATAAAACGGCCGAGTTCATGTCAATGCACTGATTGCTCCAGGGAAAAATCGCCAGAAATGCGGATTGGCTCCAAGGGTAGCCGGACCACTTGTTGGCCTTCGCTGGCCATCAGCGGTGCGATCGCCCCCCAACATGGTCAATGCTTTGATGGCGCGTCGAAGCGTTAGCGCAAGGGGTTCACTTGCGCGCAGAGTGCATTCGGATGCTTACCGGCCCACATGGGCGTTGACTGTCCGTATGGCCGTCTGCGTAGCACCATCCATCCCCTCAACGTGATACTTCGGCACTACAGGGTTTCCACCTCTCTTCATGGCTTTCGATTGGCCGCGCGATCGACCAATTTGTGGGCTCAGCCGCATCAATTCGAGCCCCGCTATTGGCTAGCGACTGTGGAAGAGGTTCCTGGGGCACACCATGCCGGCGCCCAAGGGAATAAATCTCGGCGACGCAATGGGTCAAGCCCGGGGCTCATGCGTCGCTGCAGATTTCGGGAGGACGGCGGATATTCGCTTTTCTCCGACCGAAAGCGTGCCAAGGGACGTCGCCAGCTAAACAGCAACCGGCGTTGACGCTTGAGAGCGCCTGGCAGCGTTCACGGTGGCCTGTATGGGCGCTCGACATTTCGCGAGTGGCATGTGTTGCGAGCTTGTTGCAGATCATGTTCGCACCATGCAACGGCAAAACGCCTCATCGAGCGCAATGGAAAAGCCGCATTCTCAGTTCGGTCGAGCGAGCGCTTTCTGCACGAGTTGTGACAGGGGAGGGCCTGTCAGGCTTGGAATTCACAAGCTGCAACGCAATTGAGGAAGAAGCCGAAAGGGTGCAAGACCAAATCGATTTCTTGCAGCCAAACTCGGCTCTGGTGTGGTTCAATCCTGTTTGCATCATCGCGGATCAGCGGTCGGACTGTCGAGAACTGAACTGCGCGATCTCAGCCGGTGGGCTTCGAACCAAAACATGCGGACCACCGCGGACGGGGACAGTCGGTCCCGCGTCGCGTCCTGCGGCCGGCGCTATGCTGACGCTCCTACGGCTGTCCTGTTCACCGCCCGCGGCGGGGGGCGAATTTCCTCCGTCCTGCGCGTGACAATTGTCCGCTGTTGCGGCCGCGCGCAGGACTGCGGCTTATGCGCCGTTCTTCCTTGAGCGCCGACGGTCGCCGGCGCGGTGCTTGGGGATGGAACCGAATCCCAGGCAGCGTATTGACATGTATCCGAGTTCCTCATGTCCGAGTAGACGGCACTCTCAACAAAAGGCGCAAACGGCCCAGAGACTCGGCCAATCTCGATCCGGCAACGAGATCGCCGCTGCTGTCGGCGTCAAGCTGACGCATCCGGACAAGGTCATGTATCCAGGCACCAAGGTGACCAAATCCACGCTCGCCGCCTACTACGCAGTGGTCGCCGAGAAGATGCTGCCGCACATTCAGGATCGGCCGCTGTCGCTGGTGCGCGATACTCACGGCGACCTGCAGCAGACCTTCTTTCAGAAGCACAACCTGCCAGGCGTGCCCAGGGCCATCCATGATGGCCACTTGGAGAAGGTGTCCGGTAAGGAAAGCCGCATCTCGTGGTCGATGACTTGGCTGGGCTGATCGCGGGCGTCCAGACGTGCTCGAATTCCACATCTGGGGAAGCCGTCGCCAGCAGCCGGATCTGCCGCACCGCATGATCTTCGACATCGACCCCGACAGGGCTTGGGCTTTGCTGCCGTCAAGCAGGCAGCCCTCGACATTCGGAGCATTCTGGAAGCGCTTGGATTGCAGTCGTGGCCGTTGCTGTCCGGCGGCAAGGGCGTTCATGTGGTCGTCCTGCTCCTCCCGGAGGCAGACTGGGACGAGGTCAAGAGCTTCTGCCAGGACTTCGCCGAACTGCTGGCCCGTACAGATCCGTCGCGCTTCGTCGCCAATATGAGCAAGGCGAAGCGCAAGGGCCGAATGTTTCTCGATTACCTGCGCAACGGCCAGGGCTCCACTGCAATCTGCCCCTGGTCGACTCGGGCACGCGCGGGGGCGTCGTGCGCGGTGCCTGTCAGCTGGGATGAGTTGCCCACCTGCGAAAAACGCCAACGGCTTCGATGTCTTCGCCGCCGCCGCGCGGGCTCAGTTGCGCGAAGCCTGGGAAGGTTATTTCGACGTCGCACAAACGCTTACCGACCGCATTCGGCACGCAGTCCGGCAGCAATAACCATAGGTCAGCGACACTACTGATTGGCGCGGACCGCCTTTGCCCCAAGTCCGGGAGCGTCCCCCTTCGAGGCCTGGGCTAGCCTCTAGAGCGAGAGTACGGACCGGTTTGCCGTGACGGGTTGAGAGCTGGAGGAGAGGCCTCCGGCGCCCGTCGCGGAGAAACCCGATGTCCAGACATTACGCTCGCGCCGGCGCCGACCGGGCAAGCCTCTATGATGACATCACCAACAAGATCATCGCCGAGCTGGAGGCTGGGCGCTTTCCCTGGGTGCCCTGGGGCACGGCGGCGGCGCAAGCACCCCTCGCCATGCCGGCCAATGCCGCCTCTGGCCGTGCCTATTCGGGGATCAACGTGCTGATCCTGTGGGGTGCGGTCGTCGAGCATGGCTTTCCCGTCCAGGGCTGGCTGACTTTCCGCCAGGCGCTATCGCTGGGCGGCCATGTCCGCAAGGGCGAACACGGGACCACCGTCGTCTATTCTGACCGCTTCATCCCTGACGACGAGAAGAAACGCGCGCGGGAGACCGGCGAGGCAGCACGGGCCATACAGTTTCTGAAGCGCTTCACCGTCTTCAACGTCGCGCAATGCGAAAATCTGCCCGACGATCTGGCGGTGTTTCCGCCCGCACCAGAGCCCGGACTGATCGAACCGGCCGTCGAGGCACTGATCAAGGCGACAGGGATCGATTTCCGCATCGGCGGCAATAGCGCCTATTATGTGCCGGCGCACGACTACGTGCAGGTGCCGCCTCCGCAGGCGTATTTCGAGACCATTGACTGGCACCGCACCGCCCTGCACGAGCTTGGCCATGCGACCGGCCATCCCTCCCGCGTCGGCCGTGACCTCGGCTGCGCCTTCGGCACAAAGCGATATGCTTTCGAGGAACTGGTCGCCGAAATGAACGCAGCCTTCTGCTGCGCCTCGCGAGGTATTGCGCCGACCGTGCGCCACGCCGATTACCTGGCCTCCTGGCTCGACGTCCTGCGCGAAGACAACCGAGCCATCGTGCGTGCCGCCTCCCAAGCCAGCAAGGCAGCCGACTGGTTGCTCGCCTTCCTTCCGCAACCCGACAACGGAACCAGGGCAGGGCCCGCCAGCGTCGATGAGGTCGAAATCGAGAAGAGGGCGGCATGATCGTTCTCACCGAGGAACTGCGCGTGCCTGCTCGCCAATAGCCGCGATCGCGACGCCGAACACGTACGGGTGGTGAAGCTCTTCAAATCAACTCGGCGAAGGAATTGGCTCGCAACCGCGCTCGAGATGACGTCGATCCGGCTGCCTTTCGGCATCGGCATCGAGCGGGACATGCTCTTTGGCACCGACCTGCCGATTTCCGTCTGGGCAGAGGCGGTCCGCCGGGGCGGAAACCTTCGCGACGCCGAACGCAACTCGACCATGCCGGCCAATCTGGCCGAGACGGCGAGTGAGATCTCAGCTTGTAATCCGCAAGCCGCAGATGCGCAGTCGTGTCTGCGGCCCTGTCCCCACCTCTGGATCTTCGGTGCGGCTCAGTCCTCAGAGTGAGAGGGCTGCGCCCGTCTTTTTTGACGGGTTTGGAGGACGAGAGAGTTTCGGCCGCCCGTCGCGGAGATAGTCCACATGGCTACGCCCAAGCAGAAGATCACCCTCAACGCTTCACGTGACATCCCCTTCAACAAGCTGATGCTGAGCCAGTCCAATGTCCGGCGCATCAAGCGCGGGGAAACCATAGAGGACCTCGCCGCGTCGATCGCCCGGCGCGGCCTGCTCCAGAGCCTCAACGTCCGGCCAGTGTTGGACGGCGAGGGCAACGAGACCGGCATGTTTGAGGTGCCGGCTGGCGGGCGCCGCTATCGCGCGCTGGAACTGCTGGTCAAGCAGAAGCGCATGAGCAAGACCGAGCCAGTTCCCTGCGTCATAAGCGACGCCCACAGCGCGGTCCCGATCGAGGAGGACTCGCTGGCCGAGAATTTTCAGCGCGAAGATTTACATCCGCTCGACATGTTTCGCGCCTTCCAGACACTTCATGACCAGGGCGCGAGCCATGAGGAGATTGCCGCACGCTTCTTCGTCTCCGCAACATTCGTGCAGCAGCGCCTCAGGCTGGCCAGGGTTTCGGCCAAGCTGCAGGAGATTTACGAGCAGGATGGCATGAAGCTCGAGCAGCTCATGGCGTTCACCGTGACCGACGATCACGCCCGTCAGGAGCAGGTCTGGGAGGCGCTCGAAAACTCCTGGTCGAAGGAGCCGCAGCAGATCCGGCGCCTGCTGACGGAGACCACTGTGCGGGCAAGCGATCGCCGGGCGCTGTTCGTCGGTGTCGACGCGTATGTCGCTGCCGGCGGCGTGGTGCTGCGCGACCTGTTCGAGGCCGACAATGGCGGCTGGCTGCAGGACCCCGCTCTGCTCGACCGCTTGGTCGGCGATAGGCTGAAGTCGATCGCCGACGAGATCGCGGCGGAGGGCTGGAAGTGGATCGTGGTCGATGCCGATCTGCCCTACGGGTACAATCACGGTCTGCGGGCAATCGCTGGCACCCCCGTCGGTCTGACCGACGCGGAGCGGGCGGAACGCGAAGCCCTGCGGGCGGAGTACGACCGGCTGGAAGCCGAGTATGGCGAATCCGACGAACTCCCCGACGATGTCGATCAGCGCCTCGGTCACATCGAGACCGCGCTTGAGGCCTTCGAGAGCCGGCCGATGCACTACGATGGGGCCGAGATCGCCCGCGCCGGTGTGTTCATCAGCATCGATCGTGATGGCGATCTCGTCGTCGATCGGGGCCATGTGCGCCCCGAGGACGAAGCGATGCAGGCGGTCGACGGCCACTCGGCCGAGCCAGGTTGCGCCACCGAGAACGAAGACAGCAGACACAATCCTTCGGCCCGCGCCATTATCACCATCGGCGCGCAGGCGTCCGAGCCTGAGGAGGATGACGGCGACACCATCAAGCCGCTACCCGAGCGCCTGGTCATCGAACTTACTGCCCATCGCACGTTGGCGCTGCGCAATGCAGTGGCCGAGAACCAGCATGTGGCCATCACGGCGCTCTTGCACCGGCTCGTCCTCGACACCTTCGGTCAGCGTTCCGCCATCGGCTGCGTCGAGGCCTTCGTCCGACATGTCCACTTGCCGTGGCAGGACGTCGGTCTCAAGGACAGCCCTGCGGCCAAGGCCGTCCATGAGCGCCATGAGGCATGGAAGAGCGACATTCCACTGGATGACGACGAGGCCCTATGGGCGTGGCTCGACGGACTCGATGAAGCAAGCCGGCAGACGCTGCTGGCGCATTGCGTCAGCTATGGGATCAACGCCTTGTTCGAACGACCCAATCCCTACGGCAGCGGCGTTTCCCAGCATGGACTCGATCAGCGCCGGCGTGAAGCCGATCGGTTGTCCCGTGCCACCGGGCTTGACATGGTAGATGCCGGCTGGCGGCCGACGGTGGATAACTATCTCGGTCGCGTCACCAAGTCCCGCATTCTCGAAGCCGTGCGCGAAGGCGCCGGCGACCAGGCCGCCCAGCTTATCGACCATCTCAAGAAGGCCGACATGGCCAAAGAGGCCGAGCGCCTCCTGGCCGATAGTGGCTGGCTACCCGAACCGCTCCGCCTTCGCGGCAATGACGCCGCCTGGCCGAATGTGGGCGAGGAAGCTGACCTCCCCGAATTCCTGGCCGGTGATGACGAGGCCGGCTCGGCCACCCATGAGACTGCCGCACACGCGGTCGCCGCCGGATAGCACCGTCGGCGGAGTGGCGCGGGTCGCTCGGCCCTTTCTTCTTCACTACGAGTTCACGCCGTTCGCTCATCTTGCCGACGGCAATCCCTATGATGCCTACCTGCCGCCCGATCCCGACAGCGCCAATGGTTTCCTACAGAAGTCGGGGCCTGACGGCGGAATATGATCGAGATCGGTTGATACCGGCAAGCGCTCCACCTCATGGCGGGGCCGCTTGTTTCATTTTGGCTTCGGTGGAGGCCAGAGAGGGAGAGGCGAGCCGGGATGGTTTTGAATCCGCACGGTCCAGAGAGAGCGCCGCGCGGCTCGATCCTGTCCCCGCTCTCCCGAGGTTCACACCATGTACATGATCTCGCCCGCTGTGGCAGTTCCCGCAGCCGCGCCGCTCCCGCTCTCTCAAACCGGTGCAGCCGGCGCTATCTTCGCCGCCGCCGGCCTTCTGCTTCCCCATCTCGAGCGCGGCGACAGCATCGACGCGCCAAAGCTGCGCGCGGCGATGGAAGCCGCATTCGGCGCCTCCGACGCCGCCGGCGCCTGGGACTGGAAGCAGGCCTACGATGCCTGCGAGGCTGCGACGGTCCTTTTCCTGCGCAAGTACGGAAAGGCGTTGTTCCGCAAGGCCGCGTCTCCGGCTCTCCGGCTGTCAGCATTGTCGAAGATCGCCCGGCTCATGCCGACGCATACCCGCCGATCCGAAGAAGCACAGACCTTCCAGCAGTTCTCGACGCCGATTCCGCTCGGCATGGTCGCCGCAACGGCCGCTGCCATCACGCCGGCCGACCGTGTGCTGGAGCCTTCCGCCGGCACCGGGCTGCTCGCCATCCTGGCCGAGATAGCCGGCGCCTCGCTCATTCTCAACGAGCTTGCCGAAACCCGCGCGGCACTTCTCTCCGGCCTCTTTCCGGCCGTCTGCGCCAGCCGCTTCGACGCCGCCCAGATCGACGACCATCTCTATCCCGGCGCCGTGCCCAGCGTGGTGCTGATGAACCCGCCCTTTTCGGTCATGGCCAACGTCGAGGGCCGCATGGGCGACGCGGCCTGGCGGCACATCGCCTCGGCCCTGGCGCGCCTTGCGCCCGGCGGGCGGCTGGTGACGATTACCGGTGCGAACTTCGCGCCCGACCACCCGGCCTGGACCGCCGCCTTTACTCGCCTGCAGGAACGTGGCCGCATCGTCTTCTCCGCCGCCATCGACGGCTCGGCCTATGCCAAGCATGGCACGACCTTTCCGACACGCCTCACCGTCATCGACCGGGTGCCGGCGGACGATCCGGACGTGTTCCCGGCAGATCAGGGCGTTGCCCCGGATGCCGCGACGCTGATCGCATGGGTCGGCGAGCATGTGCCGGCACGGCTGCCGGTCACCATACCCGCAGGTGCAACTCCCACATCGTCGTCGGCCGCACCCCGCACAGTGCGCGGCTATCTTGGTCCCACGGCAAGAATAACACCGCGGCCACCGCTCACTGATCCCGATGCCGTTGAGCTCGCCTATGAGGTGCTCGACTGGAAGGCCGCCGAGGGCGGCCACATCAGCGACGCCATCTACGAGGACTACGCGCTTCAGGCGATCCGCATTCCCGGCGCGCAGCCGCACCCCACCCAACTCGTGCAATCGGCGGCCATGGCCTCGGTCGCGCCGCCCAAGCCGAGTTATCGGCCGCGCCTGCCGAAGAACGTCCTTGACCTGCTCTCGGACGCGCAGCTCGAGACCGTCATCTATGCGGGCGATGCTCACGCCGAGTATCTCGCCGGCGCCTGGACGCTCGACGATACCTTTGACGTAATTAGCGCGGCGGCAGATGACGCGGCGCGGGCCGTGCGCTTCCGGCAAGGCTTCATGATCGGCGACGGTACCGGTGTAGGCAAGGGCCGCGAGTCCGCCGCCGTAATCCTAGACAATTGGATGCAGGGCCGTCGCAAGGCCGTCTGGATCTCCAAGTCAGACAAGCTCATCGAGGATGCGCAGCGCGACTGGTCCGCGCTCGGCATGGAGCGCTTGCTGGTCACCCCGCTCTCCCGCTTCCCGCAGGGCAGGCCGATCACGCTGGCCGACGGCATCCTGTTCACCACCTATGCCACGCTGCGGTCCGACGATCGCGGCGAGAGGCTTTCGCGGGTCAAGCAGATCGTCGAATGGTTGGGTCCGGATTTCGATGGGGTCATCATCTTCGACGAGGCGCACGCCATGCAAAATGCCGGTGGCGGCAAGAGCGAACGCGGCGACGCCGCTCCCTCCCAGCAAGGCCGTGCCGGCCTGAGGCTACAGCACGCCCTGCCGAATGCCCGCATCGTCTATGTGTCGGCGACTGGCGCCACCACCGTGCACAATCTCGCCTATGCCCAGCGGCTCGGCCTCTGGGGCGGCGAGCATTTTCCATTCTCGACCCGCGCCGAGTTCGTCGAGGCGATCGAGGCTGGCGGCGTGGCGGCGATGGAAGTACTGGCACGCGACCTCAGGGCACTTGGCCTCTATACCGCCCGCTCGCTCTCTTTCAACGGTGTCGAATACGAACTGCTCGAGCATGAGCTGACGCCCGAACAGGTCCGCATCTATGACGCGTACGCTGGGGCCTTCGGCGTCATCCACAACAATCTCGATGCTGCGATGCAGGCGGCCAACATCACCGGCAGCACCGGCACGCTCAATGCCCAGGCCAAGTCGACCGCGCGCAGCGCCTTTGAAAGCGCCAAGCAGCGCTTCTTCGGCCATTTGTTGACCAGCATGAAGACACCGACCCTGATCAAATCCATCACCGGCGATCTGGGGGAGGGCCATGCGGCCGTTGTCCAGATCGTCTCGACGGGTGAGGCGCTCATGGAGCGGCGGCTGGCCGAGTTGCCGACCGAGGAATGGAACGATGTTCGCGTCGACATCACGCCGCGCGAATACGTCCTCGACTACCTCGCTCATTCCTTCCCGGTGCAGCTCTACGAGCCCTTCACGGATTCGGAGGGCAATCTGTCGTCGCGCCCGGTCTACCGCGATGGCCAGCCGGTCGAGAGCCGCGAGGCGGTCGCCCGGCGCGACGAGCTGATCGCGAAACTCGCCAGCTTGACGCCTGTCCCCGGTGCGCTCGACCAGATCGTCCAACATTTCGGCGCGGACCTCGTCGCCGAAGTCACTGGCCGCTCGCGCCGCATCGTGCGCAAGCGCGACCGCCTGGTCGTCGAGCACCGAGCAGGGTCGGCAAATCTGGCCGAGGCGCAGTCCTTCATGGACGATCAGAAGCGCGTTCTGGTGTTTTCCGACGCCGGCGGGACGGGTCGTTCCTACCATGCCGAACTCTTGGCACGGAACACGCGGCTGCGTGTGCATTATCTGCTCGAAGCCGGGTGGAAGGCCGACACCGCCATCCAGGGCCTGGGCCGCACGCATCGGACCAATCAGGCGCAGCCGCCGCTGTTCCGGCCGATCTCGACCAATGTGAAGGCGGAAAAGCGCTTCCTCTCGACGATCGCCCGCCGTCTCGACACGTTGGGCGCAATCACGCGCGGCCAGCGCCAGACCGGTGGCCAAGGGCTGTTCCGGCCAGAGGACAATCTTGAAAGCCACTATGCCGGCGATGCCTTGCGGCAGCTCTATCTCCTGATCGTACGCGGCAAGGTCGAGGGCTGCACACTCCAGCGTTTCGAGGCGGCGACCGGTCTCAAGCTGATGGACAACAACGGCATCAAGGACGAGTTGCCGCCGATCACCACCTTCCTCAATCGCCTGTTGGCGCTGACCATCGAAGTGCAGGGCGTGCTGTTCGGCGCCTTCGAGCAGCTTCTGGCCGCTCGGATCGGTGGCGCCATCGCCTCGGGCACCTATGACACCGGGCTGGAGACCCTGCGGGCCGAGAGCTTCGTCATCACCGACCGGCAGGTCATCTACGCCCATCCGCGCACCGGCGCCGAAACGCGGCTGCTGACGATCACCCAGCGCAAGCGCAATCGGCCCGTCATGCTCGATGCGGCGCTCCATCACCTTCGCGATTTGCGCGCCATCCTACTGATCAACGAGCAATCTGGCCGCGCCGCCGTGCAGATCCCAACCACCAGCATCATGCTCGACGACGGCGAGATCGAGCGGCGGGTCCGCCTGATCCGGCCAATGGAAGGCCAGAACATGCCGCTCAAGGCTATGGGCGAAACCCGCTGGGTCGAGGCCCACCGTGAAGCTTTCGCTGCAGGATGGAATGCGGAGGTCGCCGAGACTCCCGAGTTTGCCGATGCCGTGCTGCACATGGTGACGGGCCTGTTGTTGCCGATCTGGAAGCGTCTGCCAAACGAGTCGACCCGCGTTTTTCGACTTCAGACCGACGAGGGCGAGCGCATAATTGGTCGCCTTGTCACGCCGGCCTGGGCCGCCAACGCCACGGCGACAGGCGTCGCATCGCTATCGCCCGAGCAGGCGCTCGCGGCGCTGATCGACGGGCGGACGATCCTTGATCTCGCCGAGGGTCTCCAGCTTCGCCGCAGCCGCGTCATGGGCGCGTGGCGCATCGAACTGTCGGGCTTCACCGACACGATGCGGGAGCGCCTCACCGCCTACGGTCTCTTCCACGAGATCATTTCGTGGAAGCTCAGGATGTTCGTGCCGATCGACGCCAACGGGCTCGCCGTGCTGGAGCGCGTGCTCGACCGCTTCCCAATCGAGCGGGTCAGTGAGCGGGAGGCTGCATGATTCCGCGTCACGCTGCATCCGACCTCGCACACCGCCTCGCCGAACATGCCGAGGCGGTGTGCCGCCACTACCTCTCCAATGGCCGTCGCCAGGGCAACTATTGGAGCGTCGGCGACGTCCGCAATGCGCCGGGCCGCTCGATGTTCGTGCGTCTGCAGCCATCCCCGAAGGGACCGCCAGGCAAATGGACCGACGCCGCTACCGGCGAGCATGGCGACCTGCTCGACGTCATCCGCGAATCCCTCGGACTGGTCAACTTCCGGGACGTCGCCGATGAGGCGCGCCTGTTTCTCGCTATGCCAGATGCCATGCCACCCCGACCGGCCGCGCCGATCACGCAGGTCCCCATTGGATCTCCGGAAGCGGCTCGCCGACTGGTCGCCATGTCGAAGCCCATTATCGGCACCCTCGTGGAAACCTATTTGCGTGGACGTGGCATTGCGACTTTGTCCGGCACCGGATCGCTGCGGTTCCATCCGCGCTGCTACTACCGGCCCGGCGGTCATGGACCGACCGAGACCTTGCCGGCAATGATTGCCGCCGTTACCAACTTGGATGGACATCTGACCGGCGCGCACCGCACCTGGCTCGCACCGGATGGCACCGGCAAGGCACCGGTCGACACGCCGCGTCGGGCAATGGGTGACCTTCTGGGTCACGCCGTCCGCTTCGGCGTACCCGGCAGCGTCATGGCGGCAGGCGAAGGCATCGAGACGACGCTATCGCTCAGATGCGCCTTGCCCGATATGGCGATGGCTGCGGCACTCTCGGCAGCCCATCTTGCCGCCATCCTGTTCCCGCCGACCCTGCGCCGGCTCTATGTCATCCGCGACAACGATCCGGCCGGTGACGGTGCCCGAGACAACCTGCTAGAGCGCGCTACGGACGCCGGAATCGAGGCAATCGTGCTGTCGCCGGTGACGGAGGACTTCAACGAAGACCTCCGCCATTTCGGACTTGTCGACTTCCGGTCCTCGATTGCGGATCAGCTCATGCGCAAAGATCGTATCCGCTACCTGACACAGGCGGCATGAGCCGTGAGGGGAAGCGCGCGGCGCACGGTGCCGGTGCGGCGCAATGGATGCGTAGCCCGCCGGCAGAGAACCGCGACCCGGCCTTCGAGAGGGCGATCGGGCCACGAACTGGCCGGCCAGGCAATGGCGGCGGCCGACTATTTTCCGGCGACGCACGACCACTCGCGAATGGCAGGGATCGGGCGCGACGCCTTTCCATCGCGATGCAAAATAGCCGGCCGCCGCCATCCTCCGCTGCGCTCCGGCCCTCCGCTTCGCTTGGGGTGTCGGGCCAACCCGCCCGTGGGCTCTCGTCGCCATGAAGGCCGCGAGGGTCGCGGTCAAACCGACGGGAGCATCCCCATGAGCGAGCACGACGACATTGAACCGCACCACGCCGCTTCTGCGACCGATCACATCCTCACCGAACTCCAGCTCTATGGCTGGCGACCATTTGCGGACGAGCCCGATCCGCGACCGCTCCCCGGTGGCGACCAAGTGGCCGGAGCCGTGGCCGACATCTTTGACGCCCTCATCGGCACCCTCGCCGACACGCGCCTCGAACCCGACCTTGATGACCTGCTCTGGTCCGTCACCAATGTCTTCCACCGAGCTGTACAACGGATCGAGCGGCAACTGGACGACAATGAGCAGGCCCAGCGCCGCCTGCAGCGCGAGCAGGACGGAAGCGAGATCAAGGCGGTTGAACTCGAGACACTCACCGCCCAGGGCCAGACCATGATCGAACGGCGCGACGCCTTCGAGTTGATGCGTGACCAGGCCGCCGAACACTACGATCAGTACACCGGTTCTGCCTGGCGACCGCGCACGGGGTCGATGGTAAACCACCACCATCTCACCGCCGCAATGATCGATAGCCGCGACTTCCTCGCGGCCAGGCGGCGCGCGGAAGCCGACGTCATGTTGCCCGCTGGCTCCAAGATCGCCTTCTCCGGCGGCGATACCGCCGATCACGAGCTGATCTGGGCAAAGCTCGACCAAATCCGTGCCAAGCACCCCGACATGGTGTTGATGCACGGCGGATCACGCAAAGGCGCCGAAAAGATCGCCGCCGGCTGGGCCGATCATCGCAAGGTGCCGCAGGTCGCCTTCAAGCCCGACTGGAGCAGACACGCCAAGGCCGCTCCCTTTAAGCGCAACGACCAGATGTTGGCGGTCATGCCGATCGGCGTCATCATCTTTCCCGGCACCGGCATTCAGGAGAACCTCGCCGACAAGGCCCGCAAGCTCGGCATCCCGGTCTATCGATTAGGCGGCTCGTGAGCGCCCCCTTTGACCCTAGATCTTAGTCCAGGTTGGTCACCGCTATTCCACAATCTCACCGATGTGGAGGTATGTCTTTCACGACGCGAACGGCGGCTTCGCGCCTCATGACAGTCGGTTCCCCGGTTCAGTCCATTCACCAAAAGCGGGCGTCGCCAAACGGCCAGCCCTCAGGCTGTTATGTTCGCGGCAAATGCTCAGCTGGGCCGAATGGATGAGGCGCGACGATACCAGGCAAAATTCTGGGCACTCCGCCGGACGTCACGAGTCCTCGATGCGCAGGCCGATCTTTCCCGCTGCATGTTCCTGCACGCGTTCGGAAACGCAGATCCTGCCAGGCTCGGCGATCCTCTCCAGACGCGCGGCGATGTTGACCCCCGCGCCCAAGACGTGACCGTCCTGTTCGATGATGTCGCCGACGGCAATACAGGGATCGAGGTGGTCACGTTGATGGCTGTTCAAGCGCTCGAGGGCACCTTCTTCGTCAGCGCCCATCAGTTGACTGTACCCGGCGAGGTCAGCCGCAAGGATCGCCGAGAGCTTGCGCTCGACCCGACCGATTTCCATCCAGTCCCTCTGCAAGGCGTCAGGATCATATTTGCCCAGGTCAAGCGATCCAAGTCCGCTCTTCCGGTTTTCTTTGGGATCGCGTCAACCATGTCGGGCGCACCCGTTCGTACGGAGCAACTGGGGCTCCGCACGAGGGACAGGGCAACTCACTGGTGACTGGGTGCGTGCCTGACGAAGCTCTTCGTTTCGGCTGAGATAAATGCTCTCACTTACGGAACATCGCAGGTTCGTCGAAGTTGGAAAGCTACGGAGGACGTGCACATGAACAGTGTAATCTATCTTATCGGCCTTATCGTCGTCGTGCTCGCGGTCCTCTCCTTCCTCGGTTTTCACTAGGTGGCCTCATGCAGCATGAGAACGATCAGGGCGGACAGCCCACCGAATTCGACAAGGCGAAAAGCGACGTCTCCGAAAGACTTCGCCAGGAAAATGAGCGTGCCAGCGAGTTGCTTCACGACGCGCGGGACGAGGTGACCCGTAAGGCTGGCGACTATGCATCTGAAGCCACGCAGGTCATCTCCGACAAGGCGGAGGAGGCGCAGCGCGACATCGGATCGAGCTTGGCGGCGTTGGGTGGTGCACTGCGAGCGGCCAGCGATCACCTTGCCAGCAACGATGAAAGGAACGCATCGAAGTTCGCTTTGGATGCTGCCAGTGGCCTTGAGCGGCTTTCATCGTCCTTGAAACAGAAGCCCTTTAGCCAAGTCCTTGATGACGTGCAGTCCTTCGGCCGCCAAAATCCCGGTGTCCTGCTTGCGGGATCGGTGTTAGCCGGATTGGCTCTCGGGCGGTTCATCAAGGCTTCTCCACCGGCAAGGCGCGAATCTCAGGCTGCTCCGGGAGACCTCGGATCACACACCGATCAGGCCCAGGGTTGGTCCGCTGATCGTTCGCAGGATTTTGGCCTCGTCGGTGATGACGGGGCCACGCAGAACGCGGAGCAGGACAGATGAACACCCAGGACAATCCCAGCCTTGCCGGGCTAGTCACCGATTTGGCCCAGAATGTCACCACTCTGGTGCAAACCGAGGCGAGGCTGTTTCGGGCCGAGCTCTCTGAAAAGCTTACCAAAGCCGGAGCAGGTGCCGCGGAAGTGCTGGGCGGCGCGATTTGCCTGCTCGCCGCGCTCTTGGTGTTGCTGCAGGCGCTCATTATCGCACTGACGCGGGCAGGGCTTGGCGCGGGGTGGTCTTCCCTGCTGGTCGGTGTGGTCGTGGCGGTCCTCGGCGTCATCCTGCTGCGGACGGGGACGGCCAGCATGGCGCCTTCGGAACTTACCCCCGACCGGACCCAGGGACAGCTCAAGCGCGACGCGAGCGCGATTAAGGAGCAGGTGAGATGAACGAGAAATCCGCAGGCGAACTTGAACGCGAGGCCGAGGCTGCTCGCGCTCGGGTGATGGAGACCGCCGAATCCATTCGAGGCAAGATGACGCCTGGACAATTGCTGGATGAGTTCACCGGGCTGTTCTCGGGAGGGGAGAGCGCGGCCATGCTCAGCAATCTCAGAACGCAGGTCCGAGACAATCCTTTGCCGGTCACCATGGTGGGCGCAGGTCTGGCCTGGCTGATGTTCGGCAGCGGTACCTCAAACACCGCCCACCGTTCGGCTGGCTATCCATTGCCTTCAGCGCCGGGACGACATGATGTAGCAGGGGAGCGCGGCGGCTTGGGCGGCACGCTCTCCGACGCCGCGGAATCGCTCTCCTCGAGCGCTGCCAGCGTCGGCGACACCATATCGAGCACCGCAAGAGCCGCTGCGGCGGGTCTGACGGGAAGCGCTGCCAATGCAAGCTCGACGACTGGGGACATGGCGGCGAAAGCCAGCCGCTCCGCGCAAGATCTGTTGGAGGATCAACCCTTGGCCGTTGCGGCCGTCGGTCTCGCCATCGGCGCCGCTATAGGTGCAATTCTGCCCCATACCGCAACGGAGGACGAGCAACTAGGCGCCTATGGCGACAAGCTTCGCGATTCCGCCGAAACTTTGCTCGACAGGGGCCTCGATGAGGCCAAGCAGGTCGCCGCCGACGCCTATGAGACCATCAAGCAGGAAGCTGCACGGCAAGATATGGAAGCAGACACGATAGCCGATCAGCTCGGCGAGATCGTGAAGTCCACAGCAGACAAGACCGAGCATGCCGTGCGCGAACGTATTTCCGATACGCCTCAGCGTCAAACCTAGCCTGATGGTCCTGGATCAGCGATAGACGGTTCCAGAAGGCGTGCATAATAGTCGCGCTGATCGCTGCGCGTGGAGCTCGATCATGCCCTTCAAAGCACGTGGAAGATGGGCGGACGGGGACTTAATTCCTGACCACCTTGCAACCTGTCAGATTTTCCGACTGGCCAGCAATCTTGTCAGCCAGTCAGGATCCATTTCGGGAACAGAGGACAAAAGCCGTTCGGTGTAAGCGGCATGCGGAGGTGTGAGAACCACGCTCTTCAATCCCTGCTCGACGACTTTGCCGCCGTGCATGACGACAATCTCGTCTGCTATCGCGCGCACCGTGGCAATGTCATGGGTAATGAAGATGTAGCTCATCCCGAGTTCACGCTGTAGGCGCATCAGAAGCTTGAGGATCTCCTCCTGCACAATTTGGTCGAGCGCGGATGTGATCTCGTCGCAGATGATAAGCTCCGGTTCGGCAGCCAATGCCCGCGCAATGCAGACGCGTTGTTTTTGGCCACCTGATAGCTCGCCAGGTAGACGTTCCAGAAAATCCTCGCTCATCTCGACCATGTGCATAAGTTCGCTTATCCGGCGATCTCTCTGCGCGCCTTTGAGGCCGAGGTAGAATTCGAGTGGCCGCTCTAAGACTTCTTCGACCGTTTGGCGCGGATTAAGGGCGTTGTCGGGCATTTGATAAATCATCTGGACGCGACGCAGGACCTCCTTGGGCCGCGCCTTCAGGCTCTTGGAAAGGAGCTGGCCTGCGAAAGAAATCGAACCCGAACTTGGCGGCAAGAGTCCGGTAACGACTCGAGCGAGCGTCGATTTCCCAGAACCGGATTCGCCGACCACAGCGACTGTTCTTCCGCGCGGAACCTTGATGGAGACATCCTGGAGCACCTTGACCCCTCCGGCATAAGCCGCGGTGACGTTGTCTATCGTCAAGAGATAGTCATCGGCTGGAACTTCGGGCTTGGCGAGCTTGCGGACTGCCCAGAGCGTCCTCGTATATTCCTGGCTGGGGGAGGCCAGCATCTGGCGTGTGTCAGCCACCTCCACGGTAACTCCGTGTCGCAGAACCATGATGCGATCCGCCATTTGCGCCACCACCGCCAGGTCATGCGTTACGTAGATTGCAGCAGTACTGAATTCCTCAACGATGTTGCGAATGGAGGCAAGGACTTCAACCTGCGTGGTCACATCGAGCGCCGTTGTTGGCTCGTCGAATATTATGAGGTCCGGTCGACAAGCCATTGCCATCGCTGTCATGGCCCGTTGCAACTGCCCGCCTGAGACCTGATGAGGATAGCGAAAGCCTATGCTCTCGGGTTCTGGGAGCTGAAGACGCCGATAAAGATCCACGGCGCTCCGGTTCGCCTCTTCCCGGCTGACGATTCCATGCGCCACCGCGGTTTCGATGGTTTGTTCCAAAAGTCGATGTGCCGGATTGAAGGAGGCCGCCGCGCTTTGCGCGACATAGGCAATGCGGGAGCCCCGGAGACGACGGCGCCCCTTTTCATTGACTGCCAGGAGATCAATCCCGTCGAACAGGACCGAGCCCTGTGTGATCCGGCAGCCCGGTTTGGCATAGCCCATTGCGGCAAGGCCAATGGTGGACTTGCCGGCGCCTGACTCGCCGATTAGGCCAAGAACCTCCCCCCGCTTCAGCGTAAGATCGATCCCGCGGACGATGGGATGCCACTGTTCGTCCGAGGATCCCTCCACATGCAGATTGCGGATTTGCAGTAGATCCTTTCCTTTTTCGCGTGAGCCTGGATCGCTACTTTTCATCCCGCAACCCGCTTGTTGCGTGCAGGTACCAGTCCACAACGAAATTTACGGATACGGTAAGAAGAGCTATCGCGCCGGCCGGAAGCAGCGGCGTGACATCGCCGTAAGTGATCAGGGTTGCGTTCTCGCGCACCATTGATCCCCAATCGGCCGTCGGCGGCTGAATACCGACTCCGAGGAACGACAGCGCCGCGACTGTCAGGAACACGAAGCAGAATCGCAAGCCGAACTCGGCGACCAGTGGAGGCATGACATTGGGAAGGATTTCATTGGCGATGATCCATCTCGGTCCCTCGCCGCGCAATCGCGCCACCTCGACATATTCCATCACGGCCACGTTAAGCCCAACGGCGCGAGAAAGCCGAAAGACACGGGTGGAATCGAGAAGCGCAATGATAACAATCAGGCTGGTGATCGACGAGCCGAAGATCGACAGAAGCACCAGCGCGAAGATCAGACTCGGGATCGACATCAGCACGTCCACCGCACGCGACAAGATCTGGTCGAGCCACCCCCTATACAATGCGGCAAGGAGGCCGAGCGACACGCCTACCGCGAAGGAGAGCAATGTAGTCGCGACCGCGATAGCGATGGTGTTGCGCGCACCGTAGATCAAGCGGGTGAGCATGTCGCGGCCGAGCTGGTCGGTTCCCAATTTGAATTCCTGATTCCACGGCGCGAAGGCTTCGCTGAAGACCTGCGTCTCGCCATATGGGGCTATCCAGTGCGCGAAGACCGCAACAAGGACGTAGCCAACGATCACCACGATGCCGAACCATGCACTAAGCGGTGCCTTCTTCAGCGCTGTTGTCGCCCGGCTGGCACGCGAGCGCCTCAGCCTCTGAACCGCCGCGATAGATTGGGATCTGGTCATCGAGGGTGCAAGAGCCTGGGGTTGGTGGCGATGGAAATAATGTCGGCCAGCAGGTTGAGAAGGATGTAGGTCGCGGCGAAAATCAGGGCACAGGCCTGGACAACCGGAACATCCCTGGATTTTACCGCATCAACCATCAGTTGGCCGATCCCGGGATAGACGAAAACGACCTCGACCACGACCACTCCGACGATGAGATATGCCATATTGAACGCCACGACAGTGACGATGGGAGCCCAGGCATTGGGCAGGGCATGCCTCAGCACGATCACCATCGGGGACATTCCCTTGAGGCGCGCCATATCGATGTAGGGGCTTGCGAGCATGTTGATGATGGCCGCTCGGGTCATGCGCATCATGTGGGCCACGATCACGAGTGTAAGGGTGATTGCCGGCAGCGCCACTTTCCAGAGGTGCTCCCAAAATGGGGTCTGATCGTTCACATTCGACAATGTCGGAAATTTGGGAACCGCATTGAGTGCCCAGGTCAGTGAGATACTGAGCCAATGGGGCAGGGATTGAGCGAAATCGGATGCAATGAACGTGTCGCGCGAGATCACCAGGTAGGCGAGCATATAGGCGACGAAAAACTCCGGGAACGAAATAGTTGTCAGTGTCACGGCATTCACCAGCCGGTCGAACCAGCCGTTGCGGTACAGCGCGGCGAGAATGCCAAGCCCAAGCGCCAGCGGAACCGCTATCAGCGCGGTCACCGCTGCAAGAAACATCGTATTGTAGAGGCGTGGCGCGATGATCTCGGCCACGGTACGCCGATATCCGGTGCGGCTCGCGAACGAAGAGCCGAAGTCGCCGTGAAGCATTTGCGCGACCCAGACGAAATAGCGCTCGACAGGCGGACGATCGATGCCGATTTCCCGCTGAAAGGCGGCGACCGTTTCGGGCGTCGCCGACTGCCCGAGCGTGGCCTTGGCGAAGTCGCCCGGAAGCATCGCGATGGCAGAGAAGATGATGATGGACACGATGAACAAAGTGACCAGGCCGAGGCCAAGGCGCTGCAGAACCGTTCTTGCGACGGGGTTCATGTGAGTGCCGTCTCCCTTTGGGCGGCAGTCCTGCACTCGGAGCAAGCCGACCGGAGCCTCACAACCATCGTGGCCCCGGCCGCCTTTTCATGCCGTGGCGATCCACCAGCGTTCGGCCATTTTCAGTCCATCGTTCTCCCAGTTGGGCGCCACTTCGCCATGTGCGAGCTTTTTGGATTGGGCGCTGACGAAATTGTTGAAGACCAGCACGATGCTGCCGCCATCGTCGTGGGTTAGTTGCTGCATCTCGGCATACATTCCCGCTCGCTTGGCCTCGTCCGTCTCGGCCCGCGCCTTAACAAGCAATTCGTTGAAATGGGGATTTTTCCAGAACGACTCATTCCAGCTGGAGTCCGCGGCGAAGGCTTGCGTGAACATCCAGTCGGCCGTCGCTCGACCGCTCCAATAGGATGCGCACCAGGGTTTCTTGAGCCAGATATTGTCCCAATAAGCGTCCTCGGCCTCCCGCACGACATTGACGTCGATGCCGCATTGGGCTGCCGTCTCGCGAATGAGCGAAGCCGCATCCACCGCGCCTGCAAAAGCGGCATCGGCGACCGAGAGATCCACCTTCAGGTTCTCCATTCCGGCCTTTTTCAGGTAGTGCTTGGCTTTTTCCGGATCGAAGTTGTGTTGCGGTTGCGGATCCTTGGCGAATTTGATCGCTGGCGCGATCGGGTTGTCGTTAGCCACGGTGGCGTGGCCGAGAAAGATCTTGTCGACGATTTCTTGGCGATTGATCGCCCATTTCAATGCCGTTCGCACGTCTGGATTATCAAACGGCGCCATCGCGGCATTCATCGGCAAGGTATAATGTCCGTAGCCGGTGACCTCGACGATTTCCACCTTCGGATTGCGTTTCAACATGCCGAGGGTCTTGAGGTCGGCGCGGCCGATATAGTCCACCTCGCCCGTCGACAAGGCCGCCATGCGAGCGGCAAGATCAGTGATGGCGATGAATTCCACCTCGTCGAGATAGGGCTTGCCGTTTTTGAAGTAGTTTGGATTGCGCTTGAGTTTCGCCGAAACGCCGGGCTGGAAATTCTCAAGGAGGAAAGCGCCGGTGCGAACCCCTGAAGCCCAGTCCGCCTTGCCGTCCTTGGCTGGCATGATGACCAGATGGTAGTCACTCATGATGTAAGGGAAATCGGCGTTGCCGCTCTTGAGCGTGAAGACCACCGTTTCCGGGCCGTCGGCCTTGATCCCGGCGACGGACTCCAACAGCGACTTCGCCGCCGATTTTGTGTCCTTGCCCATGTGATATTGCAATGACGTCACGACGTCATCCGCCGTCACAGTCTTGCCGTTGTGGAAGGTTGCGCCTTTGCGCAGCTTGAAGGCCCAGGTCTTGGCCCCATCCGAAGATTCGAAGCTCTCGGCGAGGTCCGGTTGGACATTGCCTTTGGCGTCGACCTCAGTGAGGCTGTTGGATAGCGAGCCCGAAAACGCGGTTTGTGTGAACGTATCGGGGTAGCCGGCCGGATCGATTGAATCCGTCGTCGCGCCATGAGCCATGCCGAGCTTGGCGAAGCCGCCGTGCATCGGTTCGGCACGCGCCCTGGCGACGAAGAGCGTGTCGGCGGCGGCGACCGTCAGGCCTGCGGCTATCCCAAGATGAATGAAGTCGCGGCGGGAAACTTTGCCGCCACCGACCAGGCTTTGCGCGAGACCAAGCTTGTATTCAGATTCTGACATTTGACTCTCCCATTGCGGAGTTCTCCGCGTTATTTTTTTCAAGCACCTGCGAACAAATCTGCTAGTTGGCTTCGGCCATCTTTCTTCGAATTTTTCCAATCCCAATCGGCTTTTGGGCCAATCAGGCCGTCACATAGATGCTGCCGGCTTCGACGGTGACTGGAAATGTGCGAGCGCGAATGGACGGATCGACCAAGGCTTCACCTGACTTGATGTCGAATTCCCAGCCATGCCAGGCGCATCGAACGATCTCGTTTTCGCGATGATAGATGAATTGCGCTTGTTCAACGGGCGCGGTTGTCCCGCATTGCGGTCCCTCGCAAAGTGGAGCGCCGCGGTGCGGACAGACATTCAGCAGCGCGTGGAATGAATCTCCGATGCGGAAAATCCCGACCGAAAGGCTGCGGATCTTGGCGATAAACGGAGATCCTGTTTCGATCTCGTCGACGCGGCAGATATATGTCTTCTCGGGCATCGTATGCTTCCTCAGGCAGCATTCGCGGCTTGCGCACGGGGGATGCGTTTGTAGACTTCCAACGCATTCAGTCCCATGATCTTGCTCTTCCAGGCAGGAGGGATTTGCAGCGTGTTGGCATCGTCGTAATCCCAGTGCGGATAGTCCGACGCAAACATCAGCGTGTTTTCCCCGTCCATCGCTTCGAGCGTGGACCAGAGATGTTGGATGTTTGCAGGTTGCTCCAGCGGCTGCGTGGAAAAGCGGATGTTGCGCCGGCAATATTCCGATGGCAGCATCTTCAGCCATGGCGTCTCTTTACGCAGCGCTTTGTAGTCGGCATCCAGGCGCCACAGGACCGACGGAACCCAGGCGACACCGCACTCGATGATCACGAAGTAGAGGTCCGGCCACTTCTCGAAGACGCCATGGGCGATCATGCTTGCCACGTGCGACATCGCGGACATGTGCAAAATGGCATGCGTTTCCCAGAAGAATGTCGTGGGCGCAGGCGCAATGGCAGTTGAATTCACGCCGCCATGCCCGCCCAGATGTATGGCGAACGGCAACCCTACTTCAGCGCAAGCTTCGTAGATCGGATGGTAGAACGGGTCTCCATACGGCTTGACGGACCCTTGGGAAGCGAGAACCTGGACCATACGCGGATGACTGCCCAGACGGCGTATCTCGGCGGCAGCGAGCTTCGGATCCTGTGGTGCGATGATGATCGAACCCATGAAACGATCGTCTTTCGGCAGCCATTGGTTGATCTGATAGTCATTGTAGGCGCTGACTAGGGCGCTGGCATAGTAAGGATTGGCGAGGGTCGACGCCTCGATCGGCTCATCGCCGGTGAGGATCGCCACGTCGACTTTGTACTTGTCGAGGTGCTTCTCTTTCATGATGAGATAATTGTCGGCTTCCGTCTTCGGACGGACGTCCTTGCGGGAGAAGTCCTGCGGATGAAACCAGGGGCGATGGCCATGCGGAAATGCGCCGACTGGACCTGTTTTCTCGCCCTCGGTGAACATGTCTTTCCACAAGCCGGAAAGGTATGGCGTCAACACGGTGGCGCTTGACCAGTAATTGTGACAGTCGCAATCAACTATGAACACTTTGTTCCGCTCCGTGGCCCGTCCCGGCGGTGCGCCGGCCGATGATCTGGTGCAGCTTCCCCCTTGAGTATTGTTTGATCAAGCTTATGGTAGGCAGGAACATGATCGAATTTTTCGATCGGGATTTCCATGCAGCTTGATCACATCGAAA
Organism: Mesorhizobium sp. C277A; assembly: GCF_040324395.1. Lineage (NCBI taxonomy): Bacteria > Pseudomonadati > Pseudomonadota > Alphaproteobacteria > Hyphomicrobiales > Phyllobacteriaceae > Mesorhizobium > Mesorhizobium sp. C277A. The sequence continues at coordinate 1,569,925 of NZ_JAMYVW010000002.1, forward strand.
CCTTTCTCGACATCATCGAATCGAGAAATTTCAATCGCACCGCAGATCGGTTGGGCTTAACCCAATCGACAATCAGCACCCGCATCAAGAACCTGGAGAGCGCAATCGGATCTGAACTGTTCCAACGCGGACGCGCCGGGGCAGAGCCGACTGCCGCAGGGCGCCGGTTCGAAGCCTACGCAAGATCTCTGGTATCCACTTGGTCGCAGGCTCGCCACGATGTCCGGGCCTTCAACCGTTTCGAAGGCACCTTGCGCGTTGCCGCCCAAGTGGGCATGACCCGCTCAGTCCTGCCCGGGTGGGTCGAAACCCTGTGCCAAGCACTTCCGAAGTCCTCAATCCATGTCGAGTCGGATTATTCGAACCAGATGGTCAGCGACCTCAGCATGGGAAACCTGGATATCGCGGTGCTTTATGCCCCCCGCTACTTGCCTGAGATCGCATACGAGCACCTGATGGTCGAGGAATATGTAATGGTTTCGACTGCCGCCAGAAACCTGTCGGACGTCGATCCCGACACCTACATCCGACCAGGCTACACCGTCGTGCTGGAGAAAACGCACGCAGAGATGCTGGCCCAATTGGCGATCTGCCGACTTTCGACCGGATCGGAAGCTCTGGCGGAGATCATGCTCCGGCGAACGGGCGGCACTTGCTACATGCGCAGCGATGATGCGCGCAGGTTTACCGGTGAGCTTCCATCGTTCCTGGTCGAAGGAGCGCCGACCTTGCACCAGCCAGTCCATACGGCGATACTGGCACGCCGCAAACACGAACCGATCATTCGCAAAGGCATCCGTGCTCTCCATCTCGCTGTTATGTCGCTGGAGGTTTAATCGATATTCCCGATCATAACGCTGGAATAATATTGCTGTTCAGCGGGGTAAGAACTGGCATGTTCGCTCGACCTAACGCCGAGCCGCACGATGAATGCATACGCCTCCATCCAAGCCTCAGATGTCGTGCCCACCATGCGTCAGCGGCGATGGGCACAAAAGACGCGAGATATAGTGCTCTGCCGTCGCGTGATAGACGAGACGCACGATGTGAAAACATTTGTTCTCACATCTGCCGCTGGTCGGATGTTCTGCTTCAGCGCGGGCCAGTATGTTCTCGTGCACCTCAGGATCAACGGCGCCACAATAACGCGCGCCTACTCGGTATCGTCACCGCCGACGCGACCGCTTGATCTTCAGATCACCGTGAAGCGAACGCAGGGCGGGCTCACTTCCAACTGGATCCATGACCATTTGACGCCGGGCAGCGAGATCGAGATCGAAGGGCCGCTCGGTTCGTTCAATCTGGATAAATTGCCGTCGGAGAAACCTGTTTTCCTTTCGGGCGGGAGCGGCGTGACTCCGACCATGTCAATGCTGCGTGCGCTTACAGACCGCGCAGACGACAGGGAGATCCGCTTCATTCACAGCGCGAAAACCCCAGGCGACATCATCTTCCGAGCGGAACTGGAAGCACTTGCCGCTCGCTTTCCCAATGTTCAAGTGACTTTGGTTTGCGGCCAGGGAGGTCCCGCTTGGACGGGTTCAACCGGCCGAATTGATGGTCGGATGCTGCTGAGCCTGGTTCCCGATCTTCAAAAGCGCACTGTTTTTGCCTGTGGGCCCGAAGGGTACATGAAGACGGCACGCGCCTGCCTTGATGCAATAGGCTTCCCGCCAGCGCAGTATCACGAGGAGAGTTTCGGAGGCAGCAATGGTTCTCGGTCGGAATTGGGCTTGGCGATTTCGTCTTCGGTCCGTTTTGTCCGCTCGGGTGTGGAGCATCGCTGCGCGCCCGGAGAGACCCTGCTGGACGCGGCGCGGAACTGTGGCATCTACATCCCAACCGCCTGCCAGCAGGGCGTTTGCGGAACGTGCCGAATAGCCAAACTATCCGGCGAGGTTACCATGGACGATTTAGGCGGACTGAATGCTAAAGAGAAATCTGCCGGCTATGTCCTGGCATGTTGCAGCCGCCCGCGAGGGACGGTTTTGCTCGACGCTTAGCTCGGCGTTGTTGACTGTTGGAAGATTCCGTCGGCGCACGCATCGGCGTCAGGGTCTAACCCAACGGCTCGACGCTCGAAGCTGTCAGTCCGTTATCGGCCCCCAAATGAGACGTTGGAAGCATTGAGGGCAGGGGACAGTTCGTGGCGCAAACGAGATAGCAGCTCCGAGTAGTCATCGCTGTTCGCGAAACGGTCGATTTCTGGACATCGCAATGTCGGGTATGGACTAACGCGCTATCTCGGCTCGAGGACCAATTCAGGTACGCGCCTGACATTAGGTATTGAGCATAGATCCGTGCGTCCCGGAAAGCGGACGCGGCACGATCCGGGTTAGGCGAGTAAGATACGCTCGATGACGGCGGCGCGCGCGGGAACGTCGCAACCAAGGATGAAGCTGTTGCTGGAGTCGAGCGGGCATTCACGCGGCCATGCCGGAGCAGATCGGCGCTACGACGGCCCAGCAGCCTTTGTCGCGGGGGGTTGTGTGCGTCAAGTTCTGCAAAATGGGGCAGCCATGATGCTGGTCATGCGGCTTGGCGCAGAGCGAGTTTCTTGTGCTCGCGCAGGTCGTCCATGTTGATGTATCGGTTGGCCTCCATCCAGTTTTCATTGGTCTCGACGGCCAACGCCCTGACCAGGCGCATGCAGCTTTCGGTGTTGGGGAAGATGCGCACGACATAGGTGCGCCGGCGGATTTCCTCGTTGAGCCGCTCCAGCATGTTGGTGGATTTGAGATGCTTGTGGTGCTGTCTCGGCAGCCTGAAGAAGGTCAGGGTTTGTTCGATGGCATCCTCGGCCCAGCCTGTCAGGCGCGGATAGCGTGCCGACCATTTGGCAAGCCATGCGGCAAGATCAGCCCTGGCCTCTGCGAGATCGCGCCGGTCGTAGAGCCAGCGCAATTCCTGCAGGCAGTCGTCGCCGTGCTTCCTCGGCAGATGATCGAGCGCGTTCCTGAGGAAGTGCACGTAGCAGCGTTGCCAGGCGGCTTCGGGGATCACCTCGCCGATCGCTGCCACCAGGCCGGCGTGATCGTCGGACACAACCAACTCGACGCCCTTGAGGCCGCGCGCCTTGAGGCCGACGAGGAAGTCCCTCCAGGCCGAGCGGCTCTCGCGATTGGCCATCTCCACGGCCAGGATCTGGCGCCTTCCGTCCCAGTCGATACCGACCGCGATCAGCACCGCCTGGCTCATGACAACACCGGCTTCACGCACCTTCTCGTAACGCGCATCGAGGATGAGGTAAGGAAACGGCTCTTGAAGGGGGCGCCTGGCAAAGGCAGCGAGGCTCTCGTCCAGCCGCTTGTTGATGGCCGAGATCGACGAGGCCGAGAAGGCATGGCCGCACAGTTCTTCCGTGATCGCCTTGACCTTGCGGGTCGACACGCCCTGGACATACATCTCCGCCAGCGTCGCCACCAAGGCCCGCTCGGAACGCTGGTAGCGCTCGAACAGCTCGGTGGAGAAGCGCCCGGCACGGTCCTGCGGAACCCGCAGCTCGAGCTTGCCGACCCGCGTCACAAGGGTACGGCCGTAATAGCCCGAGCGATAGCCAAGCCGTTCGGGCGTGCGCTCGCTCTTCGAAGCACCCAGCGCCTCGTCCATCTCGGCCTCAAGCACCTCCTGCATCACCGCAGGATCACTTCGTGCAGCCCCTCCGGGTTCGAAAGCAGAATGTCTTTGACGGCAGCGCTGGCGGTCTTAACTTCAGTCTTGGTCATGGTGGCGTTCCTTCGCGGGAATCAGGTGACGTGAACAATCACCAGCCTGCCATGACCGCCCCCTCTCAGCGAATTTGCAGAACTCTCAGCACACTACCTCGCGGGGGGACACCTTGCGGCGGGCGGGCCGCTGGGCCCGACCGGTGAGACTCAGCGCCCGCCGGCAAACAATATCGCACGCCTGCCAATGCCCACGAATCATACAAACGGAGGAAGGAAGATCTAACCAGCTATCGCCATTTCCGATGCGAACGCCTAAGCCTTTTATGAGACCTAAGCGCAGCTTGCAGGCCGCAGCATGGTCCCAATTTGGGACGAATAGTTTGGCACCCATATTGCACCCACATCTTTCGCCGGCTGATCCCCGGTCCTGATCGCGTACTCTGATCAGGTGTAAGGCTCGCCGGGCTCGAGGTAGTTGGGGTCTTCGCCCGGCGAGTTGTCTACCAATGCGCAGTCACAGCCACACGGTGACGCCATACTCCGAAATGCCGCAAGCATTCCGCGGTTGTGCATCGCCCGACCAAGGTCCGATCGGTATGGGACTTCAGTCGCGCAAAGGGCGATACGGTCTGCGACTCCGGATTTTTTGCTAGATTTCAGAGGGTTACAAAGCGCTTCGCAGTCGTCAGTCGCTCATTGCAACAAGCATTTATCTAAAGTTCATTCAGTCGAATTAGGAAACTCTTATAAGCCGCTCTATAACGAATCGGCGAGGTGGCTATTCGACTGAGGAGGTACCATGACATCCCGAAAAACGCTGTTGGCAGCGCTTGCCGCGCTTGCGCTAGTGACCGCTCCTGCTTTCGCTGGCGCGGGTGGAAACGGAGGTGGTCACGGCAATGGTGGTGGTCACGGCAATGGCGGTGGTCACGGCAGTGGCGGTGGTCACGGCAATGGCGGTGGTCACGGCAATAGCGGCAAGTCCGGCAACAGCGGCGGGAAGTCCGGCAACAGCGCTTCGCACGGCAAGTCGGCATCGGCTCACGCCGGAAAGAAGGCCTCGGCCGACGACCAGGTCGCCGTCGACGACATTGAGGTCGCCGCGACGCCTAAGGACAAGAACATTCACGCCAAGCTTGGCCGGCTGAACTCGCTGCAGCGCAACATCAACGCATATATGAACTCCAAGAGCAAGAAATTCGCCGGCATTCAGGCTTATGTGACAGCGTCGGCGGCCGCGAAGAGCGCCCAAGCCGCGGTGGATGCCGCCCAAGCCGAAGTCGACGCTTTGAACGCCAAATTGAACGACCCGAATACTCCGGCCGACCAAGTCCCGACCCAGGAGCAGATCGATGCAGCGCAGGCAGCGCTCGATACGGCCAATATAGCGGCGGCCGATGCTGCTGCCGCCGTCCCATCGCTGGATGACGCGCTCGCCGATATGGCCAACAAGCCGGTCGACGCCAAGGTCACCGAATGGGCCAACGGCGTGCTTGCCGAGAAGATCGACGAGATGGCTGCCAAGCAGACTCCCGCGGCAACGCCGTAAGGCGGTCACAGCCGAGCGATCCTAGCCGAACGTCCAAGCCGCCGGGTCACACCCCCGGCGGCAGGGCGACGACGAGCTTGCCACCTTATTCTCCTCTTTGAGGGCGACCCTAAACAAGCGGAGTCGCTACCGACGCGTAGGAACAAAAGTGCCGAAATACCGTGTTGAGGATATCGCAGCCGATGCCGTGACGGCCACCCACACCGTCAACGCGAAAACTCCGATCAGGGCGGCGCGCGAAGCGGCGGAACGCGACGTCATTCTACGCCCGGCCACATCTTCGAATACAGCTCAGCCTGTAGGGCGGTCCATACCCGGCTGGCCGCGGCTCACGCTGGTTTCTTGAAACGCACCATGCCGCTGACCTCGATGAGTTCGACTATTGACCCGGACCAGGGTTCTCTCGGTCTGGTTTTGAGCGAGGGGGGAAGCAATACGATTTCCTGGACGTGCCGCTTGAGGCGTTTGTCGCGTTCAAATCTGCCTTCACCAAGGGCCGCTATTCAACAATCACATCCGCAACCAACTATGCATTCCGGCTCGCCCAAGAAAAGGCTGCAGGCTCCTTGGACGATTAAGGGAGGTTCTTTCAGAAAAACGGCCCGCGCTGATCGAAGGGCGCGGGCCGGTCCGTTGCCGCCGGTCGGCAGCGGGAGGCATCCATTCCGGCCGGTGCAAACCGGCCCCTCCCGCCACAATTAGCAACCTTCGGCAGTCGTTTTCATCTGTCCAGGGGCTGCGGACTTGGCACTGGTGTCATCCTGTTGACCAGGAGCGGCCTGCTTAGCACTGCCACTCTGCTGGCCCGGCGCACAGTCCTTCGCTGAGTTCGAATTGGTCGACTTCGTTGTGGTCGAATCCGTGTTGTTATCTGTCGTCGGCATCGTTGTGGTAGTGGAGGAGCCACTCGACGTCGTCCCTGTTGTCCCTGTTGTCCCTGTCGTCCCCGCGAACGCAAGCCCGCTGGAAAGAGCCATCATGGCAGTGGCAAAAAGAAGCCGTTTCATTCTTCATCTCCTAATGGCAAGTAATGTCCCTTCCATTCGATAACGGGGGATGCGAAGGATCGGTTCCAACGCGACCTTGTCTTGACCGGCAGCTTTGGGGCGGCCGTTAGCGGACTGGCAGCCTTCACGCGGCGGATCTTCGGTAGCTGACATTCCGGCTAGCGCGGACATCGCCTTCCCCATGGGCAGAAATTAGTCTCCTGGGGCCCGCCCACGTTTCTCTCAAGCCACCGATTTCATGGCCGACAGGTTATCACGATGTGTCTGAAGGTGGAGAAGCTGATCGTCGCCCCTTGGTTGTGCAGCCCTTCAGCCGTGGGCCAACCTCCGAAAACCCTTGAAAAAGGACTTGAAGTCGTCCCGCACCAGAGCGAACGTCTTCGGATGATCGGGATAACACGGCGGTCACGAGACACCTGTTCCCGCGTCTTTTGCTCGCTCGCCGGCGCAGCGGCAAATTGATCATAGAGTGTACTAAGTGGTCTTGCTGCTCCGGCATCTCGCCGTGAGGAAGAAATGACGCTGAGGATGCCCAACTGTCGTCGGGTCCGCTGGCCGCGCTTATGGGTCACGCCGCAGGCGTTGCAATCCCTTCTAAAGCGATGATCCTGGTGTTAGCGGAACGTTTGCGGATCTCGATCAGCCGGGCGTATTCCGGCGAATTATACCAGCCCATCAATGACGCCATGTCGGGGAATTCGACAATGACCAGTCGGTGTGGATCCCAATCACCTTCCAAAACCTTGGTGGCGCCACCGCGGCCCAGGTACCGCCCACCGTACCGCTCTTCGGTAGCGGGAACGTCCCGCCGATATTCCTCGAACAAGGCAGCGTCTTTTACGTCTACGTCCGCTATCAGATAGGCAGCCATCTGTGTTTCCTCCTTAGACCTCGCTCGCCCTCCTCGGCTTCGGCGTCGTCGGTCCGCACCCTAACGGCCATCTCCGTGGCGACATCCAGCGCCAGCGCGCTTTTCGATGATTGTTGGCGCTGCCACGGCTTTCCTTCTTTCGCATAGTTCGCAAAGATTAGCATGATCGCTGCTCTCGTGTCTGGCGGTCTCCCTCAAAGCGTCATCGAGCGCCCTTCAGATGAGACACCGCCGTCTCGACAGGTAGGCTCGGCAGGGTTCGGTATTTCTTCGGTTCTTTTCAACCAAAGCTTGTCGAAAAGCGCGAATGAAAATAGGAAATATGCAACCTGAAAGAATGATAAAAATCAGCAAGGTCCATGCAAGGGACTTCCAGAACGAATCGGTTTGCTAGGTAAGTCCAGGTCGCTACCACGGTCGACGTGGCAAACATCCCAATCAGTAATCGCGGAAAAAACATCATGTTCAATGCCGCCCCATAGCTGGACCGACCGGTCTCACGTCTACTCCCCAGAAGAACGTAAGGTTTCACTAATTAGTAATTGCGCAAGCACCAATGGCCAGAACCAAACCTTCCGAACAGCTTTCCCGGGCTGAAATCGAGCGCTTCCTGGCGGCAGCCGAAGCGCTGCACAAGAGCATCGTCGGGCCGCTGTGCGTACCACAGCGAGCATGCCAAGCTCTGTGAGCTCCATCGACCCCTTTTGAAGGCGATCGAGAACATCACCGGCCACAAGGCGCAGTTCATCCAAAGGAACGGGACAGGGCCGTCTCAGCCGCGCGGGAGCCGTCTGGCTAGCCGCCGGTCAAGTCCTAAGCTCGGATGCGAAGCTTCGCTTCTCTTCCCGCAGGGTATTGCGATGCATTTTAAGCGCTTGAGTTTGCCGACGGTCTTCTCGAAGCGTACACTTTATTACCTGGGGTGGCGAAGCCCGCCAGCCGAATGGTTGCCCTCCGCTCGCAGCCAACCGGCTCCGTGGCTCGGTGAATGGCTAGCACTGTCGCAGCAGTCCTCCGAACGCAGCCCGCCATGGCGGTGGCCAGCTTAGCAGTCTGATGCCCCCTCGTGGGCGAGATTGTCCACGTCGAGCGGATTGCTGACCAGTTTCAGCGCGCCGTCCGGGTTGCGCGGCCATTCCGCTTCCGGGCGATCCCAATAGAGTTCTACCCCGTTGCCGTCGGGATCGCGCACATAGATCGCCTCCGAGCCGCCATGGTCATTCGCGCCGGTGAGCGTCACCCCTGCTGCTCGCAGGCGGCGCAGCGCAGCCGCCAACGCCGCCCGTGTCGGATAGAGAAAGGCGACATGGTGTAGGCCCGTCGTGCCAATGGGGGGCGCGGCGCCGCCGCGGCCTTTCCAGTTAGTGAGCGCCAGATGATGGTGATATCCGCCCGCCGCGAGAAAGGCAGCCTCCTCGCCTAGCGACAGGTTGACGCCGAACCCGAGGGCACCGCAATAAAAGGCTAGCGATCGCTCGATGTCGGCGACGTTGAGATGGACGTGACCGACCCGAACGCGCGGGTTGATGGCATATTTTTCGACGAAGCTGGCGGCGTCATTGGGATTGATCGATTGATCGTTCATGGCCTCCGCTCCCCTGCTGGCGATTTCGACAAGCGTAAATATCGCGCAAATGCATTGCCCGGAAAATATGAGATGACTGGAATGAGCATCCCGTTTTCTGCATAATCCGGGAATGCGCATCGACGAGATATGTGTCTTCATCAACGTCCTCGAGGCAGGGAGCTTTGCCGGCGCGGCGCGCCGTCTCGGCATGCCTGCAACGACAGTGAGCGCCAAGGTCGCGGCCCTGGAGCGACGGCTCGGGCTCTCGTTGATCCAGCGCACGACCAGAAAGCTGCGCGCTACGCCCGAGGGCCAAGCCTATTTCGAGCGGTGTCGCATCGCGCTGCGAGAAATCGAGACCGTCGAAGCTGAGCTTCGCGCAGAGTCGGCGGGGATGGACGGACAGCTTCGGCTGACGGCGTCAGTGGATATCGCGCAGACGCTTCTACCGCCTGTTATTGCAGCGTTCCGTAAGGCTTATCCGGCGGTCGCCGTTGATCTCTTCGTCACCGACCGCGTTGCCGATCTCGTCGCCGACGGCATCGACCTCGCCGTGCGCGTCGGCCCGTTGCGCGATTCCAGCCTGATCTCACGCGCTTTCGTGACGGGTCCTTCAGGACACTTCCAAGGCCTACCTCGGCCGCCGGGGCACACCTGTCTCACTGGAGCAACTCGAACATCACGATCTAATCGCCCTCAGCAAGGCATGGGCGCGACCGCTGCCGATGCTGGCGGGCGACCGGAAGATCGGTGTTGACCTGACAGGGGGCCTCACCTGCGATGATCTGCTAACGGTGAGGGCGCTCGTGGCGATAGGATTGGGCATCAGCTTTCTTCCAGGCTATCTCGCCCATCAGCTCGATCTGGTGCGGGTACTCCCCGAACTGCGTTCACCGTTTGCCGGCCTATTCTCTGCTTATCCGGCACAGAAGTGGGCGCAACGACACCGGTATTGGTTTGAGAGGAATCCGGTGTGATTCATAGATTGCCGACTGATTCTGGAGGTCGGCAATGTCTACGAAGATGACGGAGATGGATTGGTCGGCGGCGCTGGAGGTGTTCCGCGGATCGCTGCCACGGCGCGGAGCCAAGGGTCGGGACGACCCTGCTATTCGTGGAGGCTCTGCACTATTCTCAGTCCACAACATTACATGGCGAGCGCTGCCGGAGCGTTTCGGCAAATGGAACAGCGTTTGGAAACGCTTCGACCGGCTGAGCAAGGCGGGCGTGTTCGAAACGTTCTTTGATCATCTCGCTGCGCTCTCGTCGTCGGCGCACCTGGTGCAGATGTTCGACAGCTCCGTGGTGCGCGGTCATGTCTCGGCGGTAGGGGCAAAGGGCCTAGGCGATAAGATAGGTATTGCCCTGCGGAATCGGGTGGGATTCTAACTGCGATGACACACGAATTGCTTGCAGACGACGGTTGGGCCGAGACGATTGAGCTTCTCGGCGGCGAAGATTTGCTTACGCGGAGCGCCCGCGAGACGAAGGCGTTCCTGCGTCCGCAGGGCGTTCAATCGGCGCCCGATTTGTTGCGCCTGACGCGCGGCGGCTTCTCGACCAAAATCCATCTGAAGACACCTAACGCGTTCATTGGACAGCGACCCATTACTTGGCCCGCCGGCTCATGTTGGCGGGCTTTTTTGCGTCAGTCGGGAACAACCTCGCTCTGAGGCTGTTCGGTCACACCCGGCTCGTTCTTCAGCGATTCCTGCCGGTGACCAAGATGTCCTCTCCACTCGTCATGGTCGGCCCGCGCAGCCTCGGAAGCAGGCGCGGGCCTCATTCGCCGTCATTGCTGTGTTCTCGGTGCGCAACCGCTTCTTTGAATGAGCGTGCTGCTGCATCGCAAGCGACACGTGAGGAGCCGTTCACGGACAGGATGATTTCGGCTGCCTTCACGGTCAAACCGTGTTTTTCGGCGAACTCTGCGGCTGTGTATGCGAGTTTTGTTTTTTCGCTACTCCGCATTTCTGACTCCATAGATCTCTTGCGCCTCGTGCAAGCTCTGTCGGGCCTGTTGCAGTGATCGATGCAAGTTCGCCAGCAATTCGTCGGCGTCGGCCGTCGGACTGCCTTCGTGATCCAGTAAGCCGACGATAATATCCTGCTTGGAAACGATGCTCTCGTTGTGAACGAGTTGGCCCATAAAATACATGAGCCGGCTCTGTGCCGGTGTGGGCATGGGCCTTCTCCCTGGTCGGGCGAAAGCCTGATGATCGCTCCCAAGCGCCTCGTGCCTGTTTGTTTTTGATTTTTCGAGGCGACCGCAGCAGTGTGCGCTCGTTAGCAGGCCATGGCAACCGGCCAGGCAATTGCAGCATCCACGCTGCGCACGCCGCCCTGACCGCGCGTGCCGGCCCCTGGCGTCGCTCGGCCGCTACTTCAGTGTTTCCGGTTGACAATCGTGGTCGGCGCACCGCATTTTCGCATTGAGGGACAAACGTGGGGAACCCTGCATGAAGAAGCCTTATCAGAAGCCGGAACTAAAGAAGCGCGAGAAGCTCTCGGCCGTAACGGCTGTGTGCACGCCATCAACCTGCACCGATGAGTGAGAACCTTTAGGCCCAAGGCGCTTTGCCGAAATTCGCTAGAGAGGGACTGCAGTGAAGAAAGAATACAGCAAGCCAGTACTGACCAAACGTGGGCGTCTCAGCGCAGTGACGGCGCAATTGGCACCCAGTGTTGAACCCAGAGGAGCCTAGGCAAACCCCTGCAACAAAGCCAGTTGGCTTCGGCGGCGGGCTTTTCCGCTTCCAGGCGCCGAAACTTATCTTCGCGTGCCTGTCACAACGAGCCATGCGGTTCCCGTGCTCGGTCTCCGCACTTCAGGGTCGCTGAACCCTGCATCTCGCAAGGCAGCAATGACCTCATCCGGCTCGCGAGGTGTAAAAATTTCGGCCGGCATGTTCATCCTGTCCATATGCGCCTTCGGGAGGAAGCCAAGCACGACGCGACCGCCTGGTTTGACGCGAGCGAGCTCTGCGGATCCAGCTCTAAGGCTTTGCCAGAAGTACACTGTGTGGACGCTGAGAGCCTTGTCGAATGTGCTATCCGGCAAGGGCAAGTCCTCGACTAGCCCGATTCGGAACTCGGCTCGTCCGCCGCGCACTGCATCGGCGAACCGGCGGCAGGCAGCGTTCACGACATCTGCGAGCGGTCAACCCCGCAAACGAATGCTGCCTCACGGGAGAAGTTGCGGCAGTAAAACTGCGCCGCCGAAACCGACCTCCACGGCGCGATCTTCCGGGACCAGGTGCACTTGATCGAGAGCGTAGCCGTTGAGCCGGGCATTGCCCCGGTTCATTCCGGCCCGGACCAGCCAGCCGCCGGTTCGGTCGGCCAGGACAGTGGTTTCGCTATAAATCGTGGCGCCATCCGATCCCACCCATATTCGGGTCATCTAGCCACCATGCGCCTAGAAGCGGCCGCCCCGCAAACGCTGCTTCGATAGCGATGACCAGTTGGGTTGTGCTGCGCTCTTAGGCGTCGCATTCCAGCGGCTGGTGGTCCGGTTGCTCGTGCCACATCACCTGGCGGAAGTCGCGACGGTCTACCTTTTGCGCGCAAATGGGGCGCGCATAGAAATGCTCTTCCCAGTCAGGTCATGTGGCTTGCCGGGGATGGGCGCTCCGAGGTTGGCTATTCTGGCCGTGCCCGACCGAACCCGTCGTAGCGGCAAAACTTCTGCAAGGCGTGCCCGTTGTCCGATCGCCCGCTCGCATTTTTTGTACCATATATTCGCGGCTTCCATTAGCATCCCCTCATGGCAACTCTGCGGTACGGCGTAAGGCGGGAACCGGATGGGACGTGGACGGTGTTCGACGTGTTCACCGGGCTGCCGGCTATTGTAGCGGGCCACCCATCTGTCGACCTTCCCGACATGGAGTATGCCGAAGAGCTGGCGGCCATCCTGAATGCCAACGACCTGAAGCAGACGCTATCTCAAGGGAGGTTCCCCGGAGGGTTCGCCTGACTGAAGTGGCATTAGCCCCCGTTGTATGCCCATCCAGGATGGTTCGTCCGATCCGAGCAAGCATTTGTTATTGATCTACCGACTACGACGGTCTTAAATCGACTTGCCATTGCGTTTCGTAGGGAGGATGTGATGAGCAACGTGGTGTCAATTCGCAAGGCCACGCCTCGCGTGGAAGTGGTCGGAGCCAGTGGCGAATGGGTCGTCCGCATCATAGAGACCGACCAGGAAATTACACGCTCATTCGGCCTGGAATCGTTTGCGCTGTCCTTCGCTGAAGGCCAGCGGATACGGCTACATCTCGACAAGGTTGTGCGGCTTCAGGACCCTCCTGCGGCTAGGTAACCTCAGTACCTGGACGGTGTTGGACGATTCCATGGCTGGTGAGATGCTTGCGGTGTGACGTCTCTCGTCCGCCGGACGCAAGGGCGGCGGGCACCTTTTGAATTGACAAGGCGCGGGCTGATTGACAACCTTTGGCTGTAAATGCGCTTTGCCTCAAATTTCCACTGGAGGGACTGCATGAAGAAAGAATACAGCAAGCCAGTACTGACCAAACGTGGGCGTCTGAGCGCAGTGACTGCGCAGTTGGCACCCAGTGTTGAACCGCGATCCACATCCTAAGCAAACCACGGCCCTGCAACAAAAGCCCGCTGGCTTCGGTCGGCGGGTTTTGTTCTGACGCGTGGTAGGAACCGGCGATGAGGCTGTTCCTCGTCGCACTCGTTGTTTTGTCTTTGATGGCCGTCGGCTTCTGGCTGGCGGCCCAGTTGTTCCTGCCTCACTGATCGAGCTCCAGCGGCTCATGATCTGGTTGCTCGTGCCACATGACCTGGCGGAAGTCGCGCTTGTCGACCTGCTGGCCGCAGATCGGGCATGGGTGAAATCGATCGTGCCCGTCCTGCGGTTGGTGTGGCTTGCCGGGCTTAGGCGGTCCAAGGTCGGCTATTCTGGTCATGCTCGAACGAACACGATTTCGCGGCAAAAGTTCCTTCAGTTGCTCTTCTCAGTTGGTGAAAGACATCGCACCAAAAGCGATAGTCATCTGGTCGACCGTCGAAATGAGCCTCCAAAGCGCACTGCGCCACGGCGGTCGCCGCTTCCAACCCGTAGAGATCGACCGCAGATTGAGCGGCCTGATCTCGGTACATGCGAGGCGAGGAGGAATTGCAGCGCACCTATTTCGTCTGGCAGGTCGGACTTCATCGAATCGGAATGGGTTTTTTACACATTCGTTTATCTATTCGTGGTTTCTAATACATATGGCATCCAACGCGTTCACCCGGATTTGGTTTGCTTTGAGCCGCCTAAGGCGCGCCACGAACGGTAACGTTGCCGTCATCGTTGCCTTCACCTTGCCGGTCGTGGTTGGCGGCGCCGGCCTCGGTGTGGAGACATCCTTTTGGTATTACAGCAGCCTCAAGCTGCAGGCCGTTGCCGATGCCGCGGCCTATGCCGGCGCGCTCGAGAAAGTCGCGGGTTCCGATAACCCGACCATCATCGCCGCCGCCACGCAGTCCGCGACCTCGAACAATTTTGCCACGCCGGGCACGATCCAGGTCAACACGCCGCCATTGTCCGGCCCGAACACCGCGAAGAAGGCAGTGGAGGTCATCGTCAAGCAGAATCTCGATCGCTACTTCACGGCGATTTTCAACCAGGCGCCCGTTGCCGAACAGGCAAGGGCGGTGGCGCTGATCAATGACGCCTCCAAGGCTTGTGTGCTGGCGCTCAGTCCGTCGGCCTCCCAGGCTGCGCTCTTTTCCGGCAACACCACCGTAAACCTCACCGGCTGTTCGGTCATGTCGGACTCGATTGCCTCGGACGCCATAAAGACGCAGGGCTCGGCGGTGCTCAAGGCCGACTGCCTGATCACGGTCGGCGGCATGGTGCTGAACAATCCAGCGACCACGGTCTGCAAGTCCAACATCACCCGAGCCTTGCCGGCAGCCGATCCTTTCTCCGGCTTGGCGACGCCGACAGCCGGCAACCCTTGCAAGAATGTCAACGGCAACAAGACGTCGCAAACACTCCAGCCTGGCACCTACTGCAGCGGCATGAGCCTCAGCGGCAACGTCACCCTGCAGCCCGGCGTCTACGTCGTGCAGGGCGGTATGAAGGTCAACGCCAACGCGGTCGTCGCCGGCAGCGGGGTAACCATCTTCATGGCAGGCAGCAACACCGTCAGCATGAACGGCAACGCCAAGGTGACGCTGAGCGCGCCTACCTCCGGAGCCTATTCCGGCGTGCTGTTCTACGGCGACAGGACCGGGACTGCGGCACAGAGCACCTTCAACGGCACAGCGGACTCGCTTTTGACCGGCGCCATCTATTTTCCCAGGCAGCAGGTCAACTACCTTGGCAACTTCTCGGGGAACGGTGGCTGCACTCAGGTCGTCGCCGACACTATCCAGTGGTCAGGCAGTACGACGATCAAGCAGAACTGCAAAGGCCTCGGGATGGACGACATTCCGGCGGCACTGTCCGTTCAGCTTGTCGAGTAGCGGGATGGGTGGGCGGACCTTGCGCATTGTCCGGGACAAATCCGGGATAGCTGCCGTGGAGTTTTCCATGTTGCTGCCGGTCCTGTGCCTCGTTTGCCTCGGCATCGCCGACGGCTGGTCCTACGTGACGAGTTACCTGCAGATGCGCGCGGGCGTTAAAACCGCGGCCAATCTCGTAATGGCCGGCGCGTCCAATGACACGGGAACGCAGGCGGTCGCGCTTTCGAGCTGGAACGACAAGCCCGAGGACGCCGCCGTCGTGCTGATCCGCTCCTATTTGTGCGGCGCCACGGTCGTGGATGAGACCACCATCTGCGGCGGAACAAAGCTGCCGACTGTCTTCGTCCAGATAACGGCCACGGGCACCTGGGTGCCCCCGTTCAACTTCGGTGTTTTCCCGGACCCGCGCGCGATCAGCCATCAGGAGGTGATCCGTGTCCGCTGAAAGGATCGGATCCAGGTGGCGCCGTGACTGCTCCGGCGCAGCCGGGCTGGAATTCGCCTTGATCGCGCCTTTCCTGGTGATGCTTTTGTTCGGAATCTTCGCCTTCGGCTGGGCCATGAATGCCGTGTCGACCGTCCGCTATACACTGGAAACCTCTTCTCGGGCGCTGCAGCTGAACAACACGCTTTCGCAGAGCGACATCCAGGCCATCGCCACGCAGAAATTGGTGAACCTGGGTCTGAAGAACGTCATTGTGACGATCGCGACCGACCCTGCCAGCGGCGGTTTCAAGATGGCGCATCTGACCGCCAGCTATGCCTTCGTCATCGCTTTCCCGTATTTCGACCAGTATCCGATAAATTACGCCACGACCGTCACGGTCCCCCTGGTTGCTAGCTAGGCGTACGACCGGCTTTCGTTGAGTTGGCGGCCCTGTATTCAGCTTCCCAAGGCAATGCGTCGAAGTCGGGCTTGTGCCCCGCTTCACGGTAGGCGGCCTGAGTGAGGAAACCTGCTTTGTCCCGCTCCACAACGCAAACAAATGGCGGAGTGCCCGGGCACCTATAAACGCCTACAGCTTTTTCCATGCAACAGGTGTGCTACGGGTGCTCGGAGATGTCGTCCTTCATTACGATGACAGAACAAGAGCGAGGACAGCAGCGGCCCGGCATCACTGAAAGGGTGCGGGTTGGTAAAATTCGTACAACTCTTTTCATTGCGGAGAGAGTTTCGGCGAGCTTATTAATGTGTCGTTTGCCATTGCCTTTTCTGGGAGGCTGCGATGGTTGCAACGCCCATAGATATCGCTCGAGCGGCCACTACGGCCACCTTGCTGATGCGCCAGAAGTCCATGGCGGAACCCGCCACATTTCGCCGGGACATGGATCAATCGCGCAGGGCCATCCGAGCCTCACGCGAGCTTCTGAAGCGCCTTGGTCACGTCGTCGCGACGTGGCGCTAGGCTGGGAAGATGCCGACCCGTCTACTGTTGCCGTCTCCGCCTTTCAAGCCGACGTTCTCCGCTCTGCATTCCGAGCCCTAGTAGGGGAAACGGGTACGCCTGAGTGTCAATGGCGCGATTTAGCCAAGGCCCTGGTGCGCGATTTCACTGGGTGCGAGCTGATCGAAACTGGCTTGGTGGATTGGATCGTCAGCAAGTAGCCGCTGCCCGCCAGCGGCCCAGCAGCGGTCTGCGGGGACTTTGCAGCGGACGCGCTGGGCCTGACCGGTGGGGCGGTGTGGTATCCGCCGGCTGGCGAACATATGCGCCTCCTGCCAACGCCAGCGAAACATCCAAACGAACGAGGCGATCTAACCGCGATCTCGCCATCCAAGGCCAACACATAGGCCGATAGCAAAGGCCTATAATCGCTGAGAGAACGAAAATGGCCGACGCCATGGTTGGGGAACCCGGGTGGGTAGGCGCCGGCCACAAGTGGAACAAGCCCGCCGCGCCACACACATGGCTGATTTGTCATCACGTGGTTATGGTGTGATCGCGCAGGGCTGCACCAGCGGAACTTAGTAAACGCCGCTTGGTAAGCGATCCTCGACGCGATCGTTCATCGCCACGACGACTTGGGAAACTTGACGGCTGCAGCCTTCTGCCATGTCAAACTCAAGTCGTTAACAGCGGCCGCCCGGTCATGAACAGGCATGCGCCCATCCTAGCATATCGCGCTGCCGGTATCGCAAGGCGCCGGCAGCAAGGGGAGGCGACCAGAGCCGATGTGAAGGGACTAGGCAGCTAATATTCGCTTGCGCTAATTTAAAAGTGCCGTAACGTCATGCTCAGCCTTTTGCGGAGGCGCAACGGTGGGGAAGTATGATGAGAGTTGCTGCGTTTTGTGCGGCGATCGTGATCGCTGGGACTGGTGTCGCTGTTGCCAAGGAGAAGAAGGTGGTGGTGAGTGACGCCACGGACCTTTGCTCTACGAAGCAGTCGGCCAAGAAGCAGGTGCTCGAGCTGGACTGCAGGCCGACCGGAACCGCCAAATTGCCGGCCGATGGAACGCCGGAAAAGCCGCGCCTCGGATACGACACCGATCCGTGGCTGGTTAAAGGCCTTTAGAGACTAGCCGATGGCAATACAGCGCGGCTAAGGGGAATGTGCGCTGGCGGTGAAGCCTTCTTTGTTCTCTCATCGGTGGAACATTGTCGCCTGGAAACGCTTCGGACGGTGCACTGCCCCATCAGTGCAACGTTCCCTTCCTTGTTTGCACTGGCCGGCTGCCGAAAGGTGGCCGGCTTTTTTGTATATAACCGCGACCTGATGTTTGGGATTGTTGATGGACAGCCGCGAGTGGCCGCTGCTGGCCTAGCGTCTAGGATTGGAATACGTAGAGGCGAGATCACCAAGGCAGGAATGGCCAGACTAAACAGCGGTTTCGTCTGTTAGCCGCGACGCCGGCGATAATTGAATTCAGAAGGGCGTCGGCCCGGCTGCACAGCCGGGCCAAGGCTGGAAGAGTTCCGCTCCCGCCCAGCACGATACGCATCGCACCTGGCCGCAAGCGGTACCAATGGCTCGCCTATTCCGCCGCGTCTTTTCGGCAGGAAACCCTCGGCCTCATCACAATGGAGGGCGACATTCGCAGCGCCCTATGGAACCATCCAGAGTGACATAGGCTGTTTCATGGAACTTCCTGATGACATCAGGAGGCCTGTTAAGCATGCCAGTTGTTCGCGCTCGTAGCTCAGATGCAGGTTGGAGCTCTGCCTAGTGCACCAGTATCGGAAGCGAGAACTAGGAACCGGGAGTGCTGCGGATAGATTGCCGCAGTGGAGCTTTTATCAGCGCATGGCAAGGGCTGCCTTTCTCTCCACGTTGGCGGTCGTCCTGTTGCTCGCGCTATTGCCAGACCACTTGCTGCACGCCCTCGGATTGGCCCTTACGTCTCATCACGACAAGCTCAACCACGCCGCCGCGTTCGCCACCTTGTCGGCTTTGGGTAGCCTCGGCTGGCCCCAACAGGTGGTCCGGCTGGCGGTTCTACTTGCTTTAACGGGCGCAGCGATCGAAATCCTTCAATGCGTCACAGGCCGTGACATGAGTGTCTTCGACTGGTTTGCCGACTGCGCCGGAATGGCATACGGGCTGAGAACTATGAGCTGGGTGAACGAGATTCTGGGCGAACCGGTTATTTGATCGCCACAGGCTCCGCTTTACCGCCCCTGTCTTGGCCCCACTTGCCAGCCTCACGCCCGGGGCCGCCTTCGATCACCCTCGCTATTTCAATTTCCGACGCAAAGGCCGATAGCAAGGCGAATGGGTTTCAGGCCGCTCACCATTTAGACTTAGGTCCGATTCTTTCGCGCAAATGGCCGAAGCCGGAAACATTTCTCCTTCTACTTTGTTGCAGTGGCCGTGCCGCTGAGGAGAACATGCACAGTGCCTCTATCAAACGAACTGCGCGACGTACCTTTAGAATTCCAATGCCCCTCCTGTTCACGCCCTATGGTGAGAAGGGGATCCTGGCTGAAAACGATTGCCGGTTTCAAATGCGATAGTTGCAGGTCCAGAGTGCGGATCGGCTACGAAGAGAAGCTGGCCATATTCGACCGGCACCTTAAGCGAGGCGCGCCGGATCTGGGCCGACGACCAATGGAGTGCGATCCCGGCAACGGTTCCTGAGAGTGTGTCGGCAATTCAAGCTCCAACTGCTTGCGGTCTGCCGCAAGTCCAAGCTTTCATCTGGTCGCAGGGTCAGGCGGCTCTTTCGTCCGTACGGAACCGATGATCGCGAGAGGTTTCGATGCGATCGGAGCACCGAGCAGGTCTACACGTTTTTCGTAGCGACCACCAATCTCTAGCTGACCACTTCAACGCTTTGACGAGGTGCGAGCAACTTGATTTTCAATAGTCTTTTTCGGGCCAAGATGCGCGCCGCCTCTGCGATGCGGCCTCCGTAAGCATCGGCGACGAATGATAGCGTCGACAGGTCAATAATGAGGTCGTCGATCGCGCCCGCCAAGACACTGGACCCGCGCCCAAATTGATGCACCAGCGCCCGCACTTCCTTAAGTGCCGTCGAGGCTTCACCCGCATCCAGCAGCGCCTCGATGTCATCGAAAATCTGCATCCCGACCCTCCCGCTTGAAAACGATGGCAATTTCGCGCGAAAAGAAAGCGCCTGCCAAGGTGCTCGCGCACGAAGGCGGCTATTCAGACAACAAGAAAGCCCTGGTGGACCCACGATGAAGGGCGTCCATGGAGGGCGTTCAGCGAGACGCAACCGAGATCCGGCGCGACATTAAACGACAGCGATGCTTGAGCCGCGCTCTCTTACGAGCAATCCGAGCAGCGCCCAGCCGCCAGCCGATCGAAGATGTACGCCAAGACCGACAAGCTGGTGCAGCGTTTTGCCAAGGCTGAAGACGCGGTGAATCGCTCAGCGAAGACATGACCGGGGTGAAGGCGGCCACTGCCGAGGTGACCCGGTGGAAGTTGATGGGCCTCGGCGCATTCGGCTCACTGCATCGCAGCGGCGGCGCTCGCGTCGCTAGTTACGCCCTATTGGTCCTATCTGGCGCGTGCTGCGTGGCGGATCACGAGTTCTATCCGTGCTGCTAAGTCAGCAGAATTCCACACCACCTCCGGATAGGCCGTCTAGATCCGGTAACCGCACATTCTTGAGCACATTGTACGATTGTTACGCAAAGCAGCGGCCGCATCGACTCTCATCATCTTGGAACTACATTGCCACAATGGCACAGCTCTTTGAATCCGCCCCAGTGAGCGCTTCATTTCAGATGATCGTGGACCACTATGAGACAGCGGTTTCACTCCAGGAGCGCATTGTGACTCGCGCTCGACAAGTCGGCTTGTCAACGAAAAGCGATGACGAATTCCTGGAGTATCTGAATGCCGTCTTAGCGCGGGCGCGCCAAAGCTTGGCTCGCGCTGATCAACGCAGTTGTTAATAAATGGGACATCCGCGGCCCGCAGGCATACAGTGTGCTATCGACGGCAACTCTAAGGGCGTCCGTCGGCTGTGAGCGATCAACATGCTTCCGCCCCAATAGGCAGAGGGAGCTATGACAGACTCCAGTTCACGAACTCACACTGCCGCGCAATGCGACACCCGCCAAAATTCCATCTATCGCAATTCGCTGCTGCTTCGAATGTGCTCGGCAGATTTGGCCTTGCTGCAACCTCATTTGGAAAGCGTCTCCCTTGGACTGAAGACGCATCTCGAAGTGGCGGGGTCTCCAATCAGAACCGTGTACTTCTTCGAGAGCGGTCTCGGGTCAGTGGTGGGCGAACTGCGGCCTGGTATTGAAGCTGAGATCGGAATCATAGGTTGTGAGGGTATGACCGGCTCAGCGCTTATCATGGGCGATGACCGGTCAACGCACGATTGTTACGTCCAATTAGAGGCCCGAGCCTTTGTTATCGACGCGGGCCTCTTCACCAAGGCGCTTTTGACAAGCCCAACCCTGCGAAGTTTTCTGCTCCGCTACGTTCACTACTTTCACCTCCAGGCAAGCTTCACCGCGCTCAGCAATGCCCGGATGAACATCGTCGACAGGCTCTCAAGATGGCTGGTGATGTGCGATGATCGCGTCGACGGGAACAGCTTTGCGATTACGCACGAGTTCTTGTCAGTTATGCTCGGTGTCAGGCGGCCCGGCGTCACCATAGCGCTGCAAACCTTGGAGGGCCAAGGTCTGATACGCTCAATGCGAGGAGAGGTAGTCATTCTTGACCGAGCGCGTCTGATTGCGCTGGCTGATGGGTCATATGGCAGGGCTGAAGCCGAATACGCTCGGCTAGTCGGCAAACTGCATTGACCCCAGACGCCGCGCCCGTGGCACTATCCTGAGTGCCCCTGCAACGGAGCCCGCCGGCTGAGCCACGGTGTTTTTGCGTCAGGCGGGAACATTCCCGCTCTGAGGCTGTTTGGCCACAGCTGGCTCGTTCTTCAGCGGTCCGTGCCGGTGACCAAGATGTCCTCTCCACTCGTCATGGTCGGCCCGCGCAGCCTCCGAAGCAGGCGCGGGCCATCCCTGCAGCGTCGCCAGACGTCAGCGGGCTTTTTATCATTCGCCGTTTATCATGGAAGATTTGCAAGTTCGCGCCTGCGACGTTGCGCCATTGGATCAACACGTCCATGGGACGATCATCAGGCCTCCGCTCGAAAAGCCGGGTATAGAACTCCTCCGCTTTGTCCATCCTTGGCGAGCACGGCGTAAATTCCTTGGATTTGCATTCATAAATTGATTCCACCCATAATGAGCAAAGGGCGGGTCCCGTTCCAAAATGGGGTGTTTGCGGCAACCTGCTTTGTACGTTTCCGGCTCTTGCCTTAATCTCACCTCGACCAATCAGCTTGGAAAAGCGGCGATAGTCCGGATGCTCGTACCGCCAGCGGCCGGCGGAGATCGCAGGATGCACGCCAGCTTCCTGCGCCGCCTCCAACACCTCCTCCGTGCTGTTGTCCTTGTCGGTGCAAACGAGCCAGCCTCCGCTTCTATGGTTTCCGAACGAACTAAAATGATCTTGAGAAAACCATTATCAAATGCGCGTCCCGAAATGGGGGCGAAGGCGATGCGAGCGCATCGGAGCGGAAGTTCTATGCCGGCGACCCTCCGCGGAAGTCGGTGCGAAACTCCTGCCACAGCCCGCAACCGGAACATCACATGTGCTGGTGCATTGCTAGTGAACGCCAATTCGACTGGGGCGCAAAATGCATCGCGCGATCACAAATGCATGGGCAATGGTGCGAGAAGCCGTCGTTGGGTTCGTCAACGACAATGCTCTCAGCCATGGCGCAGCAATCGCTTTTTATGCCACAACATCGTTGGCGCCAATTCTGCTCATCGTGGTTGCAATTGCGGGTCTCGCATTCGGTCACGAGGCAGCGCAAGCGGCATTGTCCGCCCAAATCACAGGGATGATGGGTACAGAAAGCGCAAATATCCTGCAAACCGCACTGAAGAGCGCATCCGAAAAGCCATCCGGCGGCACTTGGCCGGCGGTGATTGGCATCATCACCTTGCTTGTGAGCGCTTCCGGGGTCTTCGGCGAAATACAGCAGTCTTTGAACATGATATGGAAGGTCGAAGCGCAGGGAAGTTCGTTGTCGCGCCTGGTGCGCGCACGTGCGGTAAGTCTGGGACTGGTCACCGCACTTGGCTTCATGTTGCTCGTCTCTCTAGTCGCGAGCGCGGCGATTTCGGCCCTAGGCAACCTCATCAACGCACAGTTGCCGTTCGGGACACTTGTCCTGGGCGTTATCAACGCGGTCGTTTCTTTTGTCCTCCTCGCAGCTATTTTCGCTGCCATCTTCAAGATCTTGCCTGATCGAACCCTGGAATGGCGGGATGTCTGGATTGGCGCTGTTGTGACTGCTGCCCTGTTCACGCTCGGGAAATCGCTTATCGGTTGGTATATAGGCTCCAGCGCGGTCGCGGCCTCATATGGGGCCGCCGGTGGGCTGCTCGTCATCCTGTTGTGGGCTTACTACTCGGCGGAAATTTTTCTTTTTGGTGCGGAAATCACTCGCGCCTATTCCATTCGACACGGCAGCAGGTCCGATCAGGAAGCTGTGCTTCACAATGGTTGACCTGCAAGAGATGCCACTATCGCCGGCTGATCCCCGGTCCTGATCGCGTACTCTGATCAGGTCTAGGCTCGCCGGGATCGAGGTGGTTGGGGTCTTCGCCCGGCGAGCTGTCCACCTGCACGGAAAGTACTGGCCGTGGGTTTGCCCATCAGCCGTGACTTATGCAATATCGGTGCGGTTAAGCCCACAAGCATGCCCAACTGCACCGGCCATTCCCTACGGCTGCGTATGGTCTTCGCGCTCGGCAATTTTTTCCAAGAGCTTCCGTGAAGCCTCTAGGACACGGCGCGTCTCTTGGATGGTCGATTGTAGGGATTCAAGTTCTCTCTCCGCCCATCGCTGGCTACGGCGGGCGCCTTCGACGAACTGGTGGTCAGATTCCCATTTGTCTTTCATGCCTCTCAACGAGCGAGCCGGGGAACTCGTTCTAGTATACTCAAGGCCGATTGCCCGCTGGCTCACGCTGGCGGGCTTTTTTGCGTCAGTCGGGAACATCCTCACCCTGAGGCTGTTCGGTCACACCCGGCTCGTTCTTAAGCGGTCCTGCCGGTGACCAAGATCGCCCCTCACTCATCATGGTCGGCCCGCGCTCGGAAGCAAGCGCGGGCCATCCCTGAACAAGTCCGGGGCAACCGGCCAGGCAATTGCAGCATCGATGGTGGCCGCCGGCCGCCTTGACCGAACTTGCGGGCCAATTCCTCCTAGGTTGACGACGAAATATCGGTAGCAATTTCTACAATTTTCAATTTGGCTGGAAACCCTTTCTACCCGCAAGCGTTGAATTAGCACGGCTGCATTCAAGCAGTTGCATTCGGAGGAATTTTGATGAATTCGAAAATGCTCATTCTCGGCGCGACATTTGCCCTTATGACCGGATCGGCCTTTGCCGGCAGTTCCACTGGCACGTCTGCGCTCGACGATCCTGCAAAAATGTCTCCTTTCTTCACGGACAGCAGCATGAAGACCATGAAGTCTGAGGCCGAAGCGAAAACCGCTTGGTCGGCTATGTCTCAGGAGGATAAGGACGCTGTGATGAAGGACTGCGCTGACGCAGATATTGCGAAGGCCCATGAGAACTTCTGCAAAGCTGCGATGATGATGGGCAAATAGGCCCAGCACCTAGCTTAATATAATACGCGCCCGCTGGCCCGGCCGGCGGGCGTTTTCGTTTGCCCTCGGAACCTGGTCAATTCGCACAGTTGCTCCCCTGCGATGGCGCGGGCCGCCTCGAATCTGAAATTCTGTCAATCGCCCGACGCGGCTGCTGCCCTCCCTGCCGCGAGCCGGAATGCATAACGATTGCGGATGTGGCTGTTAAAATAGACGCCCTTGGCAAAGGCAGCTTTGAACGCGGCAACGGCCTCAGCAGGTACGTCCAAAAACTCGTAATGCTTCCCGCTCGCTACAAACCAAACCGAGAGAACCCTGGTGTTCGGGTCATAGTCGAACTTGCGTATCGAAGTCGACGGCATGGTATGCCATCCAAACTCAGCCGGGTTGGATCGCCAGCTACAGGCTGAAACTGTATTCGAATATGTGGCCGCGCTTTTCGTCGGCAACCCTGATCCAGATGGGCTCGGTGGTGCGCAGAGTGATGTCGCGCTCTGTCGCTTCCCGCGCCGCCCTGATCGGCGTTGTCGCGTTGACGATGTGGGTAGCCGTCACGGTATCGCCGTCCATTTCCTCAACGTGGTATTTCGGCACTTTTGTTCCTAGGCGTCTAGTTCGATAGGCTGATCGTGATCCGGATCGGAATGATAAGCGACCTGGCGAAAATCGCGCATGTCGATCTGTTGGCCGCAAACAGGGCAAGGCATGAAATGATCGAGCTCGCTCGCGGGCGGGCCTTCATGTCGGTGCCCAATTATTGGTCTGCCGAGATCCGATAGCCTGGTCATTATTTCCGCAGAGCCTTCGCTTCTCGCTCCAGCGTTTCGCGTTGGTTGCCGTGCTTCGCGATCAGCTCTTTCACCTGCTGGGGTGTGATGCCGGTCTTTGTTGCGAAATACTCGACTTCATAATCCTCATCGGCCGAGACCCGGTCCCGATCGCGGAAGTCCCGCTTGCTCTTGTCGTCGGCCATATCGATTCCTCCTTCGCTCATCCCGCAACGCCGAGTTGACGAGTTTGTTGCACCCAAGAGGCTGATTTCCAGTTTCGGAACTATTTTAGCTTAATCTTATTGAATCGCCGGAGGGCGGATCAGTGCATGCGTTTGAAGTTCATCGAGCCGTTGATGCCGACCCTTGTGGAGAACCCTCCCGAGGGTGAAGGCTGGACCCACGAGGTCAAGTTCGACGGCTACCGATCGCAGATGATCATCGATGAAGACGGCACACGCATTTATACGCGCAACGGCCACGACTGGACGGCGAAATATCGCGACCTGGTGAGAGAGGCCAAGCGCCTTGGTGCCGAAAGCGCCATTGTCGACGGCGAGATAGTCGTTCTGAACGACAAGGGCCTTTCGGACTTCGCAGCGCTGCGCAAAGCCATTACCCGCCGGCAGCACGACTTGTATTTTGTTGCCTTTGATCTGCTTCATCTTAACGGCCACGATCTGCGCGATATGGCGCTAGAGGAGCGGCGCGAGATCCTGGCCGGCATGATCGAGCCCGGCGGGCGTATTCAGTTCAGCGAGCCCTTGCCGGGGGAAGCCAAGGCCATCTTTCACTTGCTCGACAAGGCCGGACTTGAGGCATGGTGTCGAAGCGGAAGGACAGCAAATACCGAAGCGGTCCGTCGACCAACTGGCTGAAGGCCAAGTGCTATGCGATTGACGAGTTCGATCTGCTCGGCGTCGAGCGTGAAGCGGGCAAGCCGGCTTTCGCTCTGATGGCTGAGCGCGGCACCGGGCGCTATGTCGGCAGCGCATTCGTCACCTTGAACCGGGAAATGCGCGAGAGGCTATGGAAACGCGTCCAGGAGCACCCAGGCACGGCGCCCAAGGGCGTCATGAAGCGGCCTGCGACGCAATGGGTCAAGCCGGGCTGATCGGCCGCGTGAAGCACTTGCGTGGCGAGGATGACCTGCGGCATGCATCGCTGCAGGACTTCCGCGAGGAGAACAAATAGCAGCTCCACAACTGGCCATCGCTTTTGCGAGAGGCGCGCATCCCAACGCCGCAAAGGCCGAGCTGAACGCGATACCGCAGGAACTCGCCTCACGCTGATCAACGGTTAACACGGCTAAGGACGCCTAACACTGTCATTGCAAAGAATAGGAAAGGAGTTTTTAGACATTCATTCATCTATCCGTGCTTTCTAATGAGCTATGTCTTTCAGCACCTTCACCCGGATATTGGAGGATGTCGTGGATGATAATTGATGCCGCCAGCGGAGGTTTCCGCATGGCACATCTTACCGCCGACTACGCCTATCTGATCGCGTTCCCGTTTTTCGATCAATACCCAATCAATCACTCAACGACTGTCACCGTCCCGCTGGTTGCGAGCAAAATCCCGCCGGCCTTGGTTTGGAAAAGGGGCCATCCTGGATGCGAATTATGACAAAGATTTTTGAGATCCTGGTGGGAAGCATGGCGATTGGAGCCGTTCTCGCAAATCTTTGCATGCCGGCGAACGCCGCAGTTGGCGACGACGGAACCACTGCCCCCACTGGCACGAGCGGTGCCACTGTCGGAACCGAGTCCCCCGACCATCCGACCAATACGGATCTGCCTCGCATTGTCGACGCTATGTCGAGCGCCGAAATCACTCGGTTCAAGAAGCGCTGCATCGACGTGATCGAGAGCCGGGGCGTTTATGATCGTGACCTGCGCCAGCTCTGCCTGCTGATCTGGCGCCACTAACCAAACCGTTCGCAAGTGCCGGAGCTGTCGACATGACACTCTCCAGTTCCGACAGTAGAGGCCCGCCCACCGAAAAAGGTTGGCGGGCTTTTAGCTAGCGGCCCTTACCCTACGGTTGGGTAAGTGTTTCCGCCCGATTATCCGCGCCCTAAAAGCGCATCCCCTCGATGCCATCTTCACTGCACTTCCCAATCATCCCCACCGTCTAAGTCCGAATGCTTGGCCCTGAAGGTTTCAAGATAGTCGACTATCTGAGGGTCGTTCGGGTCGAACGCTTGCCAATGTGGATCATCATCGACGTTGGCCAGATCGAGAAACTCGGTGATGTCCACCCCGCCATTGAGGGCGGCGACGCCAGAGTTCAAGCCGATGTATCTCAGGTTGAAGTCAAAGCGAAAATCGGGTGACCGGAAGAACTTGGCCCTGTCGCAGTCCGGGAAAGGCCGGGCTCGGAAGTGGTCCATCAAGCGCTGCTTTTCAGCGATGCCTTCAGTAACTGAAATCATGTATGTTTCCGGCCGTGACAGACTTTCGTTGATCCGGCCGGCCGGCTTCCTCATGGCGCCCCAGAGGTGAGGCAAGCCAATTGCAGAGAAGAAATCCTGACCGATCGATTCGCCGGGCCAAAATTTAGGGTTGTATGGTCGAACGACAACACGATCAGGTCCGAGCGCCTCAACAAACGGTCGCAGGATTTCGTAGAAATCAAGTTGATATTCCGCGACTTCGATGGGGCCCGTCAGGTAGTCTTTGACGCATTGCGCATACACGCTCTCAAGCAAGTGATCGAAGCGCCGCAAATAGAACACCACCTTCACCTCGGCGCCAATATCCAACAGACCCTGAAAAATAGATGGATGAGTGCTGGCTCGCGAAAATTCCTCGCCTGACATCAGCAACGTCTCGCAATCGGAATCGAGTGCGAAGAACGCGCCAACGTTCTGCTCAAACGATTTGCTGTCGTCGTAACCGATTGCGGCTATGCTGTGCTGCGGCCCGAACGCTTCATTGGCCGGGTCGTGGGGGTCGGGGTAATGGATCGAGTTCCCCGCCAACAGATCCCGATTGGAGGCCAGGCTCGCCTGAAGATAAGAGCTTCCAGTCTTGTGAATTCCGCAATGCAAAATAAACTTCTTATAGCGCCTCAATGGCCGCCACTCCCGTTCACTCCTGATTGTTTATCAGGCGCCACTGCGTGCGCTCGGGACCATACCATGGACCGCAGTTGGTGGCATTACCCCGAATGCATACGGCAGGGCAGATGACGGACGCTAGTCCGCGGCGACATTGCGCCGGTGCTTCCAATCGAACGAAACGCCGGCCGGGGCCAGGCGGTAAGTGCTCTCGCCGGAGGTGGATCAGACAGTATGAGCGGCATTGATCTGATCTCCAATCTCGCAGCGACCATGGCTCCGGTCATGGAGCAGATGGGCGTTATCGCAGCTTCAGAACTCGGTCCCGAAATGCTGCAAGATCGAATTCGCGCCGAGGCTTATGCAAGCGGAAGCGTGGTGGTCGGCCGATATAAGGTGGGCTGCGTGGTCACGACGAATGTAGGCACCACGGTCATGCGCCCGCGCTCCCCTCGTCCAGCCCGCTCGAGCTGAAATTGACTGCTCAACGATGGAGGCGGAGAAGGCGCACTAGAGCGGTCCGACCGCTACAGCGATAGCGCCATCAAGACAGCGCTGCTACGTCAGAGCAGCAGGTGAATTGTCACAAGCTCGATGATCAGCAAAACGGCGCACACCGTGCCCGCAAGGGCATAGCCTCTCCAATAGGCACGGATATCCTGATCGGTTTGGAATGCTTCTAGCCAGAGCCCGTCGGGGAAGACGCCAAGGCAAATTGGGATAGGCATCGCGGCTGGCACGATTGTATCAGGTGCTAAAGCATCTCTGCCCAACATGCAGGCGGCTCTCTGACCGCGAAGAACGCATATTAGCCTGCGCTAACTAATGGCGAAAGCCCTTCATCGAAATATCGCCGGCCTGTCCTGATTGTCTCTTTGGTTCTTTCAAACTGGGCAATGGCGTGTCGCCGCAGGAGAGCGGGACAAAGAACAACATCGTCTAGCCCCCTTGACCTGCCAAGAGGCATCTGAACAGGAAAAGGTGACGAAAAGCGCCAGGCGGCGCCGCAAGGCGAAGCTGTGTACGATCTGGAGCTCGCTACCGATCAGGTCATAGCTGGCTCCGGCGCCCCCCAGACCATCTGGCCGCTGGCGAAAATATGCGATCCTGCTAAACTTATCCCGTGTGAACACACATGAATGGGGGCTTTGTGCCGGTATCATATGACCTCATTGGCAAGACAGCCGTCGTAACCGGCGGAGCAAAGAGTATCGGCAAGGCAATCGTAGAGCGCCTTGTAGCGTCGGGTGCTTCAGTGCACGTGTGGGATCGAGATCAGATCGAACTGAAGGGTGTGGTGTCTACGAAGGTCGATATTACCAGCCGCGATCAGGTAACCCATGCGATCAACATGATCGTCGATCGTGGCCTGCGTATAGACGTTCTGGTTAACAACGCCGGTTATCTAGG
This sequence comes from Mesorhizobium sp. C277A, assembly GCF_040324395.1. Classification (NCBI taxonomy): domain Bacteria; kingdom Pseudomonadati; phylum Pseudomonadota; class Alphaproteobacteria; order Hyphomicrobiales; family Phyllobacteriaceae; genus Mesorhizobium; species Mesorhizobium sp. C277A. The sequence goes on from NZ_JAMYVW010000002.1 coordinate 1,599,433, forward strand.
AACCCTTCACCCGTTTGACCAACACGAACCTGCAGACTGGCGAAGCATCATCGAAACCAATCTGATCGGCACGATGCAAGTGACGCAGTTGGTTTTGCCCCACATGCGAAAATGGGGTGTTGGCCGCATTGTCAATATGGGCTCTTTGGCGGGCAAGGAAGGACTTGCCAACCTTGCCGCCTATTCAGCCTCCAGCGCAGGTATCGTAGTCTTCACAAAGGCGCTTGGGCGTGAGGTTGCCAATACAAACATACGCGTGAACTGCGTCGCTCCTGGGCCAATCGATACTGACATGATCCGAAACCTCGGGGTCGCAGCTGTCGAGACAATGATCGCCGATAGTCCAATGAACCGGCTCGGCCGGGTCGAAGAAGTTGCCCACATGGTGGCCTGGCTGTGCTCGGACGCCAGCAACTTCAATACCGGCGCGGTATTCGACATGTCGGGTGGGCGGGCGCGTTACTAAGCGCCGACTGTCTCGGTGCTTTCAGGTGGCCCGGCGTCACCGTGGACCAAATACTCCGACCCCTAAACGGCGACCTATGTGATCCCCTCATGGCAACTCTGCGGTACGAGGTAAGGCGGGAACCGGATGGGACGTGGACGGTGTTCGACGTGTTCACCGGGCAGCCGGCTATTATAGTGGGCCACCCTTCTGTCGACCTTCCCGACATGGAGTATGCTGAAGAGCTGGCAGCCATCCTGAATGCCAACAACCTGAAGCATAGTCTATATCACGGGAGGTCCCCCGAAGGTTCGCCTGACCGAGGTGGCATGACAAGTTAGCCATTCAACCAGCCTTCGTACTGCCCATCCAGGATGGCTCGTCCGATTCCGAGCAAGCATTAGTTATTGAACTCCCGACTACGACGGTCTTAAATCGACTTCCCATTGCGTTTCGTAGGGAGGATGTGATGGGCAAGGTGGTGCCAATTCGCAGGGCCACGCCTTGCGTGGAAGTAGTCGGAGCCAGTGGCGAATGGGTAGGGTCGTCCGCATCATAGAGACCGACCAGGAAATTACACGCTCATTCGGCCTGAATCGTTTGCGCTGTCCTTCGCAGAAGGCCAGCGGATACGCCTGCATCTCGACAAAAAGCTCTGGGTGAACGGTGCTAAATCCCCGAGCCGTCCAGTTGCTGGCTGTCTTGCCTCCCCAGGGCGCCGGCATGGAGGCTCGGTTTCGGCAGTAACGTCGAGACGATGCGCTCGACGAGCCTGAAGGTCGATCGTGAAAAATCGGACGCTCAAAGCTCCTGCCTCGGGCCGCGTTCTCGCCGCTCAATGATCGTCGAACTGCCTGCGTAGGTGATCAGGTGAAACCAGACCTATTCCTCGCCCGTCACGCCTCTCTTTCAGCCGTGCGACGACTACATGCTGGCCGCTTTCTGAGGATTTTCACCGCGAAGCTGACGGTCCGCTTGCGGCCCCATCTCAGTCATACCGATCACAGGCAGGGCGTGAAGCGCGCGTCGCATTGCGAGTAGGGAAGGTAGTGTGCTGAGAGTTCTGCAAATTCGCTGAGAGAGGGCGGTCATGGCAGGCTGGTGATGTTCAACGTCACCGATTCCCTGGAAGGAACGCCACCATGACCAAGACAGAAGGTAAATCGACCAGCGCTGCCGTCAAAGACATTCTGCTTTCGAACCCGGAGGGGCTGCACGAAGTGATCCGTGCGGTAATGCAGGAGGTTCTCGAGGCCGAGATGGAGGAGGCGCTGGGTGCTTCGAAGGGCGAACGCACGCCTGAGCGCCTTGGGTATCGCTCGGGTTACTACGGCCGCACCCTGGTCACCCGGGTGGGCAAGCTTGAGCTGCGGGTTCCACAGGACCGGGCGGGTCACTTCTCCACGGAGCTGTTCGAGCGCTACCAGCGTTCGGAGCGGGCCTTGGTTGCAACGCTTGCGGAGATGTATGTCCAGGGCGTGTCGACCCGCAAGGTCAAGGCGATCACGGAAGAGCTGTGCGGTCATGCGTTCTCGGCTTCGTCGATCTCGGCCATCAACAAGCGCTTGGACGAGAGCCTGAAGGCGTTTGCCGAACGACCTCAGGAGCCGTTTCCTTACCTCATCCTCGATGCGCGCTACGAGAAGGTGCGTGAAGCCGGTGTTGTCATGAGCCAGGCGGTGCTGATCGCGGTCGGTATCGACTGGGACGGAAGGCGCCAGATCCTGGCCGTGGAGATGGCCAATCGCGAGAGCCGCTCGGCCTGGAGGGACTTCCTCGTCGGCCTCAAGGCGCGCGGCCTCAAGGGCGTCGAGTTGGTTGTGTCCGACGATCACGCCGGCCTGGTGGCAGCGATCGGCGAGGTGATCCCCGAAGCCGCCTGGCAACGCTGCTACGTGCACTTCCTCAGGAACGCGCTCGATCATCTGCCGAGGAAGCACGGCGACGACTGCCTGCAGGAATTGCGCTGGCTCTACGACCGGCGCGATCTCGCAGAGGCCAGGGCTGATCTTGCCGCATGGCTGTCCAAATGGTCCGCCCGCTACCCGCGGCTGACCACCTGGGCGGAAGAAGCCATAGAACAGACGCTGACTTTCTTCCGGCTGCCGCGTCAGCATCACAAGCACCTCAAGTCCACCAACATGCTTGAACGGCTCAACGAGGAAATCCGCCGGCGCACCTATGTCGTGCGCATCTTCCCGAACGCCGAAAGCTGCCTGCGCCTGCGCCTGGTCAGCTGGCCGTCGAAACCAATGAAAACTGGATGGAGGCCAACCGCTATATCAACATGGATGATCTGCGCGAGCACAAGAAGCTCGCTCTACGCCAAGCCGCATGACCAGTTTCATGATCGCCCATTTTGCAGAACTTGACGCACACAACCGTAGGGAAGGGCGGATTTAACCCCCAAAACACCCGCGACAGAGATGCTCAAGTCACGCTCTTCAAAGCCATTCTGATTAGACGTGACGCTGCGTTCGCAAAGGGTATCGAGCGGGTTAGTTATGTATGAAAACTGTGACGCCCCGATCGAGCACGGATTCGCACGCATATTTCTCTAACCCACGCCTCTCGGGCGAATGAACCGCCTCTCTGCTTACTCTGGCCGTGCCGTCTTCTTCTCCCGCGGCAGTTCGCGTCTTTGTTTGCAGACGACCACGATCGATTTGTCCCAGCGATCCACTCGCCGCTGGGATAGATGATTGCTTTGCTGATCTTGAGGAACGATGGCCTGATCCGCATGCAACGCGCCCGTTCGAAGAGTCCCGTCGCTTACCTGGCCGTGACAGCGAGCGATGACTTATTCAGGGGTGAGCAAGTTGAGGGTCAGGCATTGGCGGGACAGATAGCAGAGTTGTGCAACAGATTGTTGCACCCGCGACCACGTCGGTAGAGACCCGAGGAGAAATGTCGGCGGCATCACCGCGGACGCTCGTGGTGACCCGAAGCTCTCAATAGAGCTCAATGACCGCTTTGCGTCTAATATGACAGGTCGAGCGCGCTACCCTCTTGCCTGAAAACCGGAACGGCGGTTGCCGAATGGCTAGTTATCCAGAACCAATCTGACTTTCTGGGCGAGAGCTTGGAGGGTAGCGGGTTTCTGCAGGAGTTGAACGTTTGGATCGATGATCCCATTGCGAACTATGGCATCACGTGCGTAACCGGACGTAAAGAGCACCCTCAAGTCAGGCCGCAATTCAACGGCAGCATCCGCAAATTCCCGACCGTTCATTCCGGGCATGACAACATCCGTCAGCAGCAAGGAAACGTCTCCTCGATCCTCAAGAATGCGCAGGCCTTCAACCCCATTCTCAGCAGAAATCACCGAATAGTCGAGATCCTCGAGCATTTGCATTGTCAGTTGTCTTACACTCGCCTCGTCCTCGACGACGAGGATCAATTCCTCTGGCTTGCCATTGGCAACGTCTTGGCTGTTCGCCCGCCGTGCTCCATCGGCGGGACCATTGTGCCTTGGCAACCAGATGCTGATGGTAGTCCCCACCCCCAGTTTTGAATCGATTTTGACATAGCCACCGGACTGCTTGACGAAGCCAAACACCTGACTCAGCCCAAGGCCGGTTCCCTTGCCGACACCTTTGGTGGTAAAAAACGGCTCGAAGGCTCTTTCCAGAACCTCCGCGCTCATACCCGAGCCCGTGTCCCTCACCGCAATAAGGACGTAGGGGCCGGGGGAAATGCCATGATCTGCAGCAACCGACTGGTCGACCAGGAGTGCAGAGGTTTCGATTGTCAGGGTTCCGCCCTCCGGCATGGCATCGCGAGCGTTGACCGCCAGATTTACGAGGACATTTTCGAGTTGGCTGGGATCAGCGAGCACTGCACCGTCATCGGATTGCACGACCGTATTGAGTGTTACGTGCTCGCCCAGCGTCCGGCGCAAAAGCTCCGACATATCCTGCACCATCCGGCCGACGTCGAGGGATTCAGGGGAAAGCGGCTGCTGCCGGGAAAAAGCCAGTAGCCTTTGCGTCAGCATGGCAGCTTTGTGGGCACCCTCGGTCGCGGCTGCGATCAGTTGGTGCACGCCGGGCTCGCCGCGGTCGACGCGCCGCTGGATCAAGTTGAGTCCTGAGATGACAACTCCCAGCATGTTGTTGAAGTCGTGCGCGATACCGCCCGTGAGTTGCCCCACCGCCTCCATTTTCTGGCTTTGGCGCAGCTGATCCTCCAAATTCCTGCGGACGTTGATGTCGCGCCCGGCGGCGTAATATTGGTTGTTTCGCGGCATAAATTGCCAACTGTACCAGATGAACCTGCCATCATTGGCACGCATGCGTAAGTCGAGGTCGCGAACCGCAACCCGGCTATCCGATAGTGAGAGCCGTGTCACAGCCGCAACATCTTCAGGATGAACGAAATCCTCGAAAGTCTTACCCTCGACCTCGCTTTCGTCCAAGCCGAGATGCTCGGTCCAGGCCGGATTCACACTTTGGCACTTGAGGCCGAAATCCGTTACGACGAAAAGATCCTGGCTGACGCGCCAGATCATATCGCGCTCACCGGTTGCGTCAGCTACCCGTTGCTCCAACGTCTCATTCAGGGTCTTCAGCTTCAGTTGTGAGGACAGGCGATCTGTTACATCGCGCAAAAAGGCGGTGGTGAATTGCTTGGCGCCACCTGACCAACGGCTAATCGAAGCTTCGAGATGGCGCGTCGACCCGTTGCGCCGCTTCACGGAAACCTCTCGATGAACTATTTGCTGCCCTGAGCGACTGGCGTCGTGCAATTGCGACCACCGGTCGCCTTCCACAAACAGACCGGCGCTCGGCTGACCGGCAAGCGATGCCTTGTCGATTTCAAAGAGCACCTCGGCCGCCGAATTGGCTCCCTGGATTGCCCCAGTGTCATCCAGGGTAAGAATGGCTTCCGCGGCGCTTTCCATGACCGCATCATAACGGGCATTCTGCCGTTGGCGCAGCACGGCTTCCCGCCGCATCGCCCCCGTCACATCCGAAATCTGAATAAGGCATTCATACGCACCTATCGCCCCGATTGGTCGGATGGAAATGCTATGGATCAGCGGCTGGCCCGCTCGCGTCCGCAACGCAAGCAGGGCTGGGTGGAGTGTAGGGGTCAGCAGGCTGGAGGCCCCGGCTTCCAAAGCCTCGTTTAACGCAACGAGGATTGGGCCGAGCGGCCGGCCGGGAAAAAGCTCCTCCATTGATTTTCCGATCGCCTCGGTCGTCCGTATATTGCTGGCTGCGGCGATCCAGGCATTCCAGGCGGTCACTTGCCTTTGAGAACCGAGCACGATTATACCGCAATCGAGTGCATCTAATATCGGCGTCGAATTATCGTGAGAAGTGTTCAACATGGCACTATTTATCGTTCCCACCGATCCGCTCGATAAACTCGCACAAGAGGCCCTTTAAAACCGCTAGGGAAGGCATGTCCATCAGCATGGCAATGTAGCCCGTGATGTCATTGTCCTTGACGGTGAAGTTTATGTAGAGAAACAGTACGACCTCGCCGGGTAGGGGCGGCGGCGCCAGATTGAAGAAGTCGGTTCCAGTGCCTCGAATGACCTCAGGCAAGGAGACGCGAAGACTACGGCGCAACAGGTTGGCGATGGTGGCCAGGCAACTATTGAGAATGATGTTGCCCGTCTCTGCGAGTGCTTCCTGTTCAAGGTCGATGATGTCTTCCAATGAATGGTCCGGACCGGCTACAGCACGCACAAGTTCGAGACTTCGCTCCTCTGGGAAAATAAGCAACGCGCGACCAGTGATATCACCTTCGAAAACCTGGTGAACGGCAACCAGACGGTCCATCTCGCGTTCGTCCAAGATATCGATGGCTTGCTGCCTGCCGACGAGGTTGATTCTTGGGACGGACAGGAACACCTGTCGTCCAACCATCTCGCGGAGATTCTTGGCGGCTCGGCTGACGGCGATGTTCACCAGTTCAGTGAGGGCATCCTTCTCGAGTTCTTCCAAGACAAGGTCGGCCGGAGTCATCATTGATCGTCCTGACCAATGGGAGTGTCGGGTTTGCCGAGAAACGCAACCAGGTCCGGGCCATTCACTGGCTTGGTCAGGAAGGAAGCGCCCAGCGCCTTTGCACCTTCGACTATCTCGTGCTGCTGATTAGCGGAAATCAGTGCCAATCGCATTGACGGATCCTGGGCACGAAAGTCCGCCGCCAAGGCAAGCCCATCGCGGCCGGGCATATTGTAATCCATCAACACGATATCAGCCGCGAACTCACTCGCCAGTTGAAGCGCCTCATCAGCGTTGCCGGCCTCTTTACGCACCCATGTCGGATAGTTCTTGGCGAGAATCTTGACCAAGGCCATTCTCGCAAGCTTGCTGTCGTCGACGATCAAAACGTTCATTACGACCTTCATTTCAGCTGGGGTTAGGGATATCGCATAAAATGCAATAATTGTGAACTAGCCGCCATGCACTGCCCGGAAGCCGCGATGAAAATAGCTTTCGAGAAATGGCGAGCCCGACGGCCCAATGACCCTCACGCGGGCCGCCATCAGGACTTGCAGAACGGCAGCATGGATCTTGGTGCACTTCCGCCAGTCAACTAAGATGTTGCCTGACTCAACCAGCATTGCCAGCAGGGTTTCGCTGTCTTCTAAAGTGCAGTCGCCCTCAAGCCGGATCGGTCCACCGCTTGGGTCGGAAATGACGGTCATTTCACCAAAGCCTCCACATCGAGAACAAGCATGACGCGGCCATCACCCAAAATTGTGACGCCTGCAACGCCTTCTACACCCGCGAGCACCCCCTCGATGGGTCTCATCAGTATATCCATTGTCTCCCCGACATCATCGACCTCTATCCCGCACATGTCGTTCCCGACCAGGACGACTACGACTTGGAAATCGTCGGCGATCGTTTCCGACGGCGTTTCGCCAAGCGTCGCCGCAAGACTAACGAGCGGGATGGTATGGCCGCGATGCCCGAACACGCGCGCGGCGCCAACCATCGAGACATCACCGCGCGAAAGTCGACGGGTTTCGATAACTTTCTCAAGCGGAACGCCAAAAACTTGTTTGACTACTTCCACGGTGACCAGGTGCGTCATCAGGATGGAGTAGGGCAGGGTGAATTTTGCGATCGTCCCGCTTCCGGGCTTCGTCTCAATGCCAACCGATCCGCCGAGCGCCTCGATCGCCGATCGCACCGCGTCCATCCCAACCCCACGACCGGAGACCGTGTTGACAGTTGCGGCTGTCGAGAACCCCGGATTGAACAGCAATTCCAATGCATCGTCATCGGAAAGCGAGGCGAACCCGGTCGTCAGGCCGCGTTCTGCCGCAACCCGTCGAACTCTCGCGAAATCCACACCTCGACCATCGTCTTCCACCTCAACGACAATGCTGTCGCCGACTTTCGCTGCACGCAGGCAGATCGTGGCATGCGGTGGCTTCCCTGTCCTGATGCGCTCGTCCGCCGGTTCGACACCATGGTCGATTGCATTGCGAAGAACATGCATAATCGGCTCTCCAAGAGCCTCGACGATGGTCTTGTCTGCTTCGGTGTTCTCCCCTTCTGTCACGAGAACCACTGACTTACCCGTTTCGGTCGCAAGGTCTCGCACCAAGCGCTGAAACCTTTGGAACACCTGTCGCATGGGCAAGACACGGATGCTCAAGACAGAACGCTGCAACTCATCGACCAACCTCTCCAGTCGGGATTGTTGTTCCTCCAACACGGCCGCCAAATCCGCCGATGGAGTTCCACTCCGGGCTAGCGTTGCGGCATGCGTTAGGGCATTCTTGGCAACCGACAGTTCGCCGGCCAAATTCACTAAGGCATCAATGCGTTCGACGCTCACCCGCAGTGATCGGGCAGCATTTGAGTTCGGGATGGCGAGGCGGGAATCCCGGTTCACGGAGAATTCGAGGACTTGGGCCTCGTCTCCCAAAACCCGGTCGATCAGGAGGATGAGTGCTTGTCGTCCCTCTGGATCGTCCGCGTCCGGCACACTACCATCGTAGCGTTCCAGCGTATCCTTGTGCCGGACGCTCCGAGCCAGGATATTCATCACCACGCGCCGCGCGGCGCCTACTCGGCCGGCCAGACCTGTGGTCGCGACCTGGGAAAGGAGTTGGGACTGCGCTTCGAGCACCAGCCGCGCCATCCGGCTAAGTCCTGCGCGCTGATCGGGGACGGCAGAAGAAAGCTCGCGGATCTCGAGGACGCTCGAAGAGTCCGAGCTTATCGCTTGGGTATAGCGCAACAAAGCGTCCTGCGGAGCAGAGGACAACGCTGTGAAGAGCAGGTTGCACTCGAATGGATCACCTTCCCTCAACGAAGGCCAGACATGAACCTGTTCCACATGAAGAGCTAACAGGCCAGGCAGGCCGGCGACCAACGCAAGGGGATCTTCGCCGCGAAAGAAGCACTGTGGGTCGGGCTGGAACAACAACCCGGTTGAGGCTCGGGCTGCGACATCATGGTTGGCCTTCAAAAGAGATGTCAACCACCCCGCCGCCAACAAGGCGGGCGGGCTCTTTCCCGGAGGTTCTTCCCATAGCGCCGCTTGCAAGCGGCGGACCATCTCATCCGCGGTCGACCCTGCATCCTCCGGGACAGTTCCCTTTACCTCAATGCTATCGAGCCAGCCGGTGACTTGATCCAATGCCCAGAGACAGTTGCCGATATCCGCAGTGCTTAACGTCCTCGTACCGGACCGGCCGGAATCGAGCAGTTCCTCAGCCGCGTGCAGACCCCTCGCCATATCTGGAAAATCGACGATACCGGCCCCGCCCTTGAGGGTGTGAAACGACCGAAAAGCACTGTCCAGCCTAGTGTGATCGCCTGAATCACCTTCGAGCGCCAGAAGATCCAGTGTTGCCTGCTGCACAGACTCGCGGCACTCCACCAGGAACTGCTCAAGAAGTTCAATCATGGGTTGATCCAGCAAGCAAGGCAACGAGCTCCAACAGGTCCTGCCCAGCGACGGGCTTGGCGGCGTAGAAGTTCGCTCCGGCAATTTGGGCAGCCCGCAGGTCATGGAGCCCGGCTTCCGTACTGGTGATGAGCACGGGGGTGGACGCAAACGGTTCGCCTCGTTGCCGAAGCATCCTTAAGAAGCTGAGGCCATCCATGACCGGCATGTTGATGTCCACGATCAGAAGGTCGACGATCTCGAACCCAAGCAGTTGCTCCAAGGCTTCCACCCCGTTCAAAGCCTCGAACACCTCATAGCCCGCTGGCTCCAGCACGCTTCGATAGTACAGGCGCACGAGAGCTGCGTCATCGACCACCAGGACGCGATGGAGCGTAGGTTTGCTCACCGCCCGACCTCTGGTTTCTGATAGACAATACCATCTTCGAACCGACGGATTTCGAACAGCGGAGAGATACGGCTCATCGACTCTGTGTGGCCAAGGCAAATGTAGCCGCCGGGTAAAAGGCTTTCATAGAGGTTGTCTGCAGCAATGCGACGCGAAGCGTCGTCGAAGTAGATGAGGACGTTTCGGCAAAAAATGACATCGAATTGGCCGTGGTGCCTGGTCTCGTTAGATTCTATTAGATTGACACTGGAAAATTGCACCGACTCCCTCAACTCTTCGACAAGCCGCCACCGATCGTCGGCTTCTTGGTGAAAGTAGCGGTCGATGACCTGGCCCGGCAAGCGCATCAGTGCGCGCTTGTCATAAAAGCCGCGCTTGGCCGCGGCAAGCGCTTCGGTATCGATATCTGAGCCGCAAATCTCGATGCTGTAGGCGTCGACCAGCGGCCACTTGTCCAAGAGCCACATCGCAATCGAATAGGGTTCTTCCCCAGTCGCGCAAGGTACCGACCACAAACGCAACTGGTCTTTCCCATAGCCGGCTGCGATTCTTTCACGCAGCAAATCCTTCGTGAGACACCGAAATTGATGATCTTCCCGGTTGAAATAAGTCTCATTGACGGTAAAGGCGTTGATGAACTTCTCGATCTCACCCTCGGCATCAATACGAAGTTTTGCGAAATACCTTTCGAAAGAAGGAGAGGCGGTTGCGTTTGCACGATCAGCGATCCGGCGCTCTATGTAATAGCGCTTGGATACCGAATAGACCATGCCGGTGCGTCGATAGAGGAAGTCTCCCAGTCGACGGATCTCTTCGTCCGTGATCTCGATCACTGAGGGGCGTTCCGCGCCCCGATCCGGAGGGCCGCGGTTTTGGCGGCGAAATCCAAAAAGGGATCCGAGGGAAAACGCGCGGCGCACTGGAGTAACAAGGCAACGTGGTCAGGCGCCGCCACCTCCGCCATGACGTCGATCGCGGCACCGCAAACGTTGCCATTGCAATCATTAGCCAGGAGGGGAACCAGCAAATCAATCACCGTTGAAGGCTGCTGCGCGCGAACGAGTTCGCAGGCGAGGATGCGAACGTCGGGCTCCGGGTCACTGAGCAGTCCAGTCAACCGCGGCAGGAGCTGATCTTGCAATGCGCGCAAGGCGTCTAGTGCCCCGGTGCGCAAGCGGGCATCGTCGGATCGTAGGTATTGCAGAGCAACGTCGACGCTTGCCGCATTGGCTGATCGCATAAGGGCTGTAAACAAAGCCTGCAGCACGCCATCAACCGCTTCACTCTGAATTGCGCTGGAGATCACACCGGCGTTGTCAGAGGTGACAATAAACTCGCGAGCCGCCGCTCGCCTTTCCTCACTGTTCCGACTCGTCAACGAAGAAAATGCATCCGTGGGCGATGCGTCGCGGATCCCGGCTTGGTTGGGAAGCTCTTTGCGGATCAGAGGCAAGGCACAACCTTCATCAATTGCCGGGCTATCTCGGGTAGCGGCAGAATCCAATCTGCACCACCGCCCTTGACCAATTCCCCGGGCATCCCCCAAACCACTGCGGTTTCTTCCGCTTCAGCGATCGTCGTTCCGCCTCGCTCGTGCAGGAGTTTCATAGCACTGGCGCCGTCATTGCCCATTCCGGTCATGAGAATACCGATAAGGTCGCTGGGAGGTATTTGTTCCATGGCACTTCGAACAAGCCGGTCGGCGCTTGGATGCCAGGGATAGTCGACCTGGGACGGGACATTCATGGCAAATACGACGCCTCCTCGGCGCGATAAAATCATGTCCGCCCCACCCCGCGCAATGTAAGCGACACCAGGCACGACTTCCGTAGGGCGGGTAACCTCCACGATCTCGATGGCGCTCAGGCTGTTCAAACGTTTGGCCAGTGCGCCCGTGAAGGATTCTGGCATGTGCTGAGCAATCAAAATTGGCCAGGAGAACGATGCTGGCAGCGCTCCGACAACAGCCTCCAGTGCTGGCGGCCCTCCTGTCGAAACGCCGATGAGCACCAGCCCATTTACCCCAGTTTTTACGATGGGTTTTTTTGACGCTATTGGGGCGGGATAAGGACTTGTCGGCAGCGTCTGCCCTATACGGTGGCGTATACGTTCCTGCAATCGCAGCGTGGGTTTGATGCCGGTGACGGCGGCGGTTCGAATCTTGTCGAGCAGATCGTCTTTCATCTGATCAACGCGTAAGGACAATGTTCCCGAAGGCTTCGCAACGAAATCGAATGCGCCGAGGCGAAGCGCTTGCAGGGTCTCATCGGCGCTCTGTGATGTCACTGACGATACCATGACGACCGGGGTCGGCCTTTCCAGCATGATACGATCAAGGCACATAAAGCCGTTCATCTGCGGCATGTGGACATCGAGCGTGACCACATTGGGGCGGAAGGCGTGCAGGCGCTCCAGTCCTTCGGCGCCATTTCGAGCGGTTTCAACTTGGAATTCGGATGCGTCCGACAGCATTCCGGCAAGCAGCTTTCGAACGAGGGCAGAGTCGTCGATGATCAGAACCTTGATCAAGTCTGCAGCTTGGTTTGAAAAGAGTCCAGAAAGGTGCGCTCGGCACGCGTGAGCAGTTCGGTTGGATCAAGCAGCATGAGGATGCGAACGCCTTCATCCAGGCTGACGATCGACTGGATCAGGCGCGTAGTTTCTCCCGCCAGATCCGGCGCCCGAGCGAGCGCTGATGCATCGACGCCCAGGACTTCCGAGACGCTGTCGACGATGATCCCGGCGCGGTGGGAACCGGATTTGACCACAATCAGACGCGTCCGGCCACGATTCTCAAACGGCGGCATGTCGAAGCGCTTCCGCTGATCGATGACAGGCAGCACCTCGCCGCGCAGATTGATGACCCCTTCAAGAAATTTGGGCGTCTTTGGAACCCGCGTCACACGCTCCGGCACCAGTGCAACTTCCTCGACGACCTCAATGGGCAAGGCGAATTCGCCGGCGCCAAGTTGGAAGGCGAGCAGCTTGATCTCGTCGCGCTTTGAACCTTCTGTCGGTGCGGAGCCGTCTCGGGCCGGAGCTTGCACATGACCCAGACCATGCATGGTTTCCTCGCTGAGCAACAAATCCGGGTGCAAGACCGACAGCAGCCGGCTATCCGCCTCGCTCCGATAGATTGCCTTGACCTTAGCCTCGCCGCCAATTCTGGCGGCCATAATTGGCGGCACGGGTTCCAGCCTCAGAGGATCGATGGCGATGCTCTGCTTGACAGCGTCGACAACGACGCCGACCGCGGTGCCGCGGACATACGCGACGATGACCTTCTCATTTCCCTGAAGCTCGTTAGCGAGGCCAAACAGTGCTCTTAGGGACAAAATTGGCAGCAGTCCGTCGCGGAACGATATCAAACCAGGGACCTGCGCATCCGCGCCCGGCAGAGAAGTCAGGCCTCGGGGGATATTGAAGACCTCCTGCACCTCGGCAAATGGAAATGCGTAATCCTGCCCATCGACTACGAACGTTGCGAGCATTTCTCGACCTACAGCGCCTATCGCGCTCATATCAGGAACCAACGTGCGGCTGCGGCCGGTCACACGATCCCGGGCTTGGGGGGTAAACGCCCCTTCGAGCAGGGTATCAACGTTGAGAATCCTCACCGCCTCGCCATCATTTGAGAAGACACTGTCATCGCCGCTGCTCACCGCGGCGCCCTTGAGTGAATGACGCTGCTCGATGCTGCTTGCCTGTACGTTGACGATCCCTTCGACAGTGTTGACAAGCAGCGCATACGGCGCGGGTGCGTCGATGACCACGGCTCGCGCCGAATCCGACAGAGCTTCAGAAGCAAGTCGCAGCAAGCGGCTCAAGTCCGCAATTGGCACAATTGACCCACGCAAGTTCGCTAATCCGCACAAAGCCGCTGGGGCTTGCGGCACCTTTGCCATTACGGGTACCCTGACGATCTCGGCCACCCGATCGACCGGAACCGCGTAAGTATGCTCGGAGCAGCGAACCGCCAAGAACCGTTTGGATAGCGCCGCTGGCGCGCCTTGCTCAGACATTTTGTGACTTGAGCTCTTCAGCGAGGGAGGCAATCTCCTCAATCGCCGCAGCCAGGTCCTCAGCTCCTCGCGCTTGCTCTTGGGAAGCGGTCGATGCCTCTCTAGACGCTGCACCGGCTTCCTCTGCGGCTGTTGCAATCTGCTTCGCGCCAGCTGAAGCCTGGCTCGCCGCAACGAGTATGTCGGTAGCGCCAGAATTGATCGCTTTGCTCGCCTCGACGAGCTGCGCCAGCTCTTCTTTGGTCTTCTCAAATACCGCTAAAGTGGCGCGACTATTCTGAATCTCGACTTCCGACAGGCCGCAGATCCGCTCGAGATCGCCACGCAGCGAAGATATCTGCTCGATCATTCCGCGAACCGTATCCTTCACTTTATCCAAGGATTGCGATGCTTCGCGCGCCAGCCCGCGAATGTCTTTGGACACCAAGGAGAAGCCGCTGCCATAGTCGCCCGCCCTGGCTGCTTCGACCGCTCCACTGACGGCAAGCATGCTGGTCTGAACCGCGACTAATGTGATCGCATCGACGATCTTCTCGATCTTGCGGCCAGTTACCTCCAAACTAAGCAACGCAGATACGCTCGCTGTCGTGTCCTGGAGGGAACCCGTCAATCCGTTAATAAGGCTTTCGACCGCCGCGTAAGTTTCCCTCAGCGACTGTTCCATCGCTGCAACACGCTCCTCGGCTGCAACTGCATTTTCTTTTGCAAGGGCAGCACTTTGCTCGATCTGGCTCAGTGAGGCCGAACTTTCGTGGGTGGCCGCCGCCTGCTGCTGGGCGCCACGGTTGATCTGCTCGACCGCAGCCAGAATCTGACCGGCGGCCCCCGAGAGCTCCTGAATATTCGCCGACAGCTGTTCGGCTGCCGAGGACGCCTGCTCGGCGGCTTTTCCTGCGTCTCCGCCGCGCAATAGATTAGCCAAGCGTGCCAGCGCGTGCGCTGCCGTTTGGCCTTCAACAAGCGCCTGCGTCTGCTGTTGGATCGCTGCCTGCGATTCCGCAGCTGCAGCCGACTGCTGCTCCGCGGCACTGGCAACTTGCTCGGCACCTTTTTGCGCCTCGGTGGCGGCTTTTTCGGCTTCAACCGAAGCCAGCGAGATGGCGCGGCTGCCGAGCGCGATCTCGCCCGCGGTTTCCCGCATGGCGCGAAGGTTTCGCAGCACGACGTTTGAGGCCTTTGCTTCGGATGCCGCAGCGTGAGCGGCAGCAGCGACTCCGGCTGCAACCGCGCTGACATCTTTTTGGATGCTGGTGGATAGCGCCTGAACTTCACGTGCGCTGGTGTCGGATATCTGCGCCAGCGACCTTACTTCTTCAGCGACTACGGCAAATCCGCGGCCATGATCGCCGGCGCGAGCGGCTTCGATGGCGGCGTTTAGGGCAAACAGATTCGTCTGGTCCGAGATGCGGCTGACCGTGCGGCCTATAGCTCCGACTTCTTCAGCGCGTTCTTCGATAACGGCAATCAATTGTGCCGAGCTTTCCTGGCGAGCGGCATTTCGTTCAATCGCACTGACCGCATTCATCACCTGATTCGTCACATCGGCAAGCAAGCCCTGCACCGATTCCGATCGCCTTTGCGAATCCTCGGCTAAGCGTCGTCCCACGGCCAGCGTTTGCGTGGAGTCGCTGATTGTGCGCAGTTGTTCTTCAGCCGCGCCTGATGCTTCCTCCGCACCCGCGGCGATCTGTTCCATCGATCGCCGTAATTCTTCACCGGCGGCCGATGCCTCGGTGATGCCGCTGGCCAGCTCCTCAGTGGCGGCGGCAAACCGTTCGGCTATTTGTCCGTGAGGTAGGTCTGATTTGATGCTTTGGCGTGATCTGGCCGGCAAATCTGCTTTTTCGGGATGCAAACCCTTGTCTGGTCCAGTGCGTTTCGCGATCCTTGACGTCTTAACGAGCGACATATTGGATGAAATCCTATTTCGCGGTAGCGGCGTTTGCCTGATTTCTATCTTATCGCCGGTAAGCGCGCCACCGCAGATAGCCTGGCCACGTGCAATCCTGCTGGATTGCGGTCGGCCACTATCGCAAGGCAGGTGCCACTGGCCGCATATAAGCGGTCCGCTGTTCGATGAACGATGCCATTGCGGTAGGTTCGCTTTCTTCCAAAATGAGAGATCATCGAGGGCCCACCGCGCAACTGAGATAAAAACCGCGACCAGTTTGTTTTGGCCGCAGATGCGGCAACTCGGGAATTTAATCGAAACGGAACCCATACCCATACCCGGACGCCACCCATTTTGGAACCGAAGGCGCCCGGCCTTGCAACCCTGGAAGCCGCTGAATATGAGGTTCAAGGGCGCCGCTTCTAGGCGAAATGTGGGTGGGTGGCCGTCACGGTCTCGCCGGCCATTTCCTCGACATGGGGCATTTCGCGCGCTCCTAGATGTTTGATCCCAGGCTTTGATGGCGCATACTTTTCGTCCGAATCAAAGGATGCGCTATGGGCCAGGTTCTTCATGGGAGCGCCACGACGACAGAGGCGATCCGTCGAGCGATACAGCATAGTCAAGAGAGCCTGAGGGCGCTGGCGAAGCGCTACGGCATCAATCAGAAGACGGTTAGGAAGTGGAGGAACCGGACGTCGGCCGCCGATCTTCCGACTGGCCCCAGAGATCCGAAGTCGACAGTGCTATCGACTGAGGAAGAGGCGGTCATCGTCGCCTTTCGGCGTTATACGCTGCTGCCACTGGACGATTGCCTCTATGCTCTCCAACCGACGATCCCGCATCTGTCGCGGTCATCCTTGCATCGCTGCCTGCAGCGTCACGGGATAGGCAGGTTGCCGGATGTCGAGGGCGACAAGCCGGCAAGGAAGAAGTTCAAGGCCTATCCAATCGGCTACTTCCATATCGACGTCGCCGAGGTCCGAACCGAGCAGGGCAAGCTGCATATGTTCGTGGCCATAGATCGGACCTCGAAGTTCGCTTTCGTCGAGCTGCACGAGAAGGCAACGACAGCGGTCTCCGCCGATTTCCTGCGCCATCTTCTTGATGCTGTCCCTTACAAGATCCACACAGTGCTTACCGACAACGGCATTCAGTTCACGACCCCAGGTGCCGGCGGCTCGGCCGTTCCGCTGATCAAGGAAGCCATGGCGGCGGGAGAAATCATATGGGCGCACGCCTTCGAACATACTTGCGCCAAGGCCGATATCGACCACCGAACGACAAAGCCAAGGCACCCATGGGCCAACGGCCAGGTCGAACGCATGAACCGCACGATCAAGGATGCGACCGTCAAACGCTTCTACTACGAGAGCCATGACCAACTGCGCCAGCATCTCGCCGATTTCGTCTTAGCCTATAATTTCGGCCGTCGACTGAAGACCCTCAAGGGCCTCACGCCCTTTGAATACATCTGCAAAATCTGGACAAAAGAGCCCGAACGATTCAGGCTCGATCCAACCCATCAAACCTTGGGACTAAACACCTAGAGCGTTTCAGATTTTGACAGAAGCGTATCCAGCGTTTGCGAAGTAGTTTCTGCATTCATTGGGTTGGATGGTTGATACGAGGTGGCCGATGTGTCGCCAGGTGTCGTCGATGGTTCGCTTCTGGGCGGCTCGCATCCAGTGTTTGATCTTGGCGAAGGCTTGCTCGATTGGGTTGAGGTCGGGCGAGTATGGCGGCAGATACCAAAGCCTGGCGCCTGCGGCGCGGATCATCTGCCGGATGGCGGCCGACTTGTGGGAGCCAAGATTATCCATGACGACGATGTCGCCGGGCTGGAGCACTGGCACGAGCTGCTGCTCGACATAGGCCCGGAAGCTCTCGCCGTTGATCGGTCCATCGAAGACGCAAGGGGCAGCAAGACGGTCGAGCCGCAGGGCGCCGAGGAAGGTCAGCGTGCGCCAGTGGCCGTGCGGAGCAAAGCCGCGCAGGCGTTTGCCGCATGGTCCCCAGCCGCGCAGCGGTGCCATGTTGGTCTTGATCCAGGTTTCGTCGATGAACACCAGCCGTTCCGCATCGAGACCCGCCTGCCAGGAACGCCAGCGTTGTCGTCGGCGGGCAACATCGGCGCGAGCTTGCTCAAGGGCGAATAGCGTTTTTTTTGAACCGCAATCCTTCGCGCCGCAGGAAATGCCATACCGTGTCGTGCGAGACCTTCACACCGCGCGCCGCAAGTTCGTCCTTCAGCCATGCAGCGACAGATGCGACGTCTGGTTGATCCGTTCCACGATGAACGCCCGGTGCGGCTCCAGAACACGCTTGCGGTGGCCGCCCATCTTACCCGGTGCCACAGACCCATTCGCCCGATAGCGCTGCGACCACTTCACCGCCGACGAAACCGCCACGCCAAAACGAGCCGCCACCGAGCGGCAGCTCTCGCCAGCCTCGATCGCGCCAACAACACGCTCACGTAGATCGTTCGAAAGGGGAGCCGTCATCTGATGCTGGCCTCCGATCCAGCCAGCATCTTGAATCACAAAACCACTCTCACGGGAATCCCGCAGATTCAGTCAAAATCTGAACTGCTCTAAGCGTCCATTCAAGCGGCTCGTGATCTGGTTGCTCGTGCCACATCACTTGACGGAAGTCGCGGCGGTCAACCTGCTGGCCGCATATCGGGCCAAAGGTCGAAACGGTCTTGTCCGTCTGCCGGCGAATGTGGTTTGCCGGGGATGCGTGGGCCAAGGGCTGCTATTCTGGTCATGCTCGAACGAACACGATTCCGCGGCAAAAGTTCCGTCAGTTTGGTCTTCTCAGTTGGTGAAAGACATCGCACCAAAAGCGGAAGTCATTTGGTCGGCCGTCGAAATGTGCCTCCAAAGCGCAGTGCGCCACGGCGGTCGGCGCTTCAAGCCCATAGAGTTCGATCGCAGATTGAGCGGCCTGACCTTGGTCGACGAGATCGGCAATCTTCAAAGCCGTAAATCAGCGCTCCGCATTGCGAGCCTTCCGGTATGAGTTCCGAGCCTAAGACGCTCCTGAGTAGGCTTTTCGCCCTTATTATTTTCTCTGCCGCCGGCGCCACTGTCTATTGTCGGTGGCGAGGCCGCTGCCACCTTCTGAGCGGGCGAGCGATGGAGTGCCTTCGACGGTGAAGACGATTCCGGCGTCTTCAAACGCTTTGCGGATCGCCGCGATGTTGTGGGGACGCGATTTCCTGAATCCGTTCTCAAGATCGCTGATGGCCATTTCGCTAAGATCTGCCTTTGCGGCAAGTCGCACACGCGACCAGTTCAGTAGGGCTCGTGCTGCTCTGGATTGATCTGCTGAGAGTACGGTTCGGCTGTCCATAAACAGTCGAACATTCAATATCGCTTAAATGTTCCTCTTGACCTTCTGCGATTTCTAACGGCGTGATGCCGGCCTCTCGGGTAACGCGGCGGGGTTTTCCAATAACTTTGCGGAACGCTGATCGTCACGCCGCAACGTCTTCTTTTTCGGCTTGGTCTTCTCAACCAGATCTGGCCTTTTCGCTATCAGGTAGTCAGCCTTGTTCGTTCGATAGTCTTCTTTGTGGATGGACATTTCTACAATCTCCATTGTGGAGATCAACGCGGCTGGAAGCCGACAAGGTCGATCCGAACGGCGCACCGTCCTAATACGAGTCTTGTCGACCATACCAGTCGTCGACGTCTCGCCGCACGCGATCCTTCTCAATGCCGTAGCGTTCCTGGATCGTACCTTCGAGCTGATCGCGGTTGCCGGCTATGCGGTCGAGATCATCATCAGTGAGCTTGCCCCACTGCTCCTTGACCTTACCTTTGAATTGCTTCCAATTTCCTTCGACGCGATTCCAGTCCATGATGGCGATCTCCTTTCGTTGTCCTTTCGAATAACGGTCGTATGGCTGTCAGGTTCCGCTGCAGGTAAGCGCGCTTGCTTGTGATCTAGCAATGGAACCTAATGCCCGTCGACCGCATGTGTGCGCCGGCCTTTTCCGGTTTGGGAACACAGCCGGCCTTTTGCCGTTGGTCTGGAACAGCTTCGCAAGGAAATGCACGTGCTCGCCGATCCGGGCATCTGGGTCGCGTTGGCGGCTGTGTTCATCCCTTATGGAGTCGGTGTCGCACTGCTTCTGAGGGTAGCCGGTTGATGGACCTGCCAGCGCTGCTCTGGCGTCAGATGAGCGGATTTCCATAGAAGCCGCCTCAACTTGGCGGCGGGGGGTCTTCGCGTTCGGCCATCTGTTCCAAGAGCTTCCTTGACGCAGCCAGGACGCGGCGTACGTGGGGAGTTGAGTTCGCCGACCATATCGATGGCGAAGGCGCCGGACAGGGCGCCACACGTCTTGGCGGGGCGCTCTGAGGGCGTTGGCGATGTCATCGAAGATCGCTTCCATCGGTCGAGTCTCGAACGCCGAACCTGTGAATCCCCTGTTTGTTCCGTCAAAGTCTAACGATCAGGGAAGCGCCATTGAAAGCACGTGCAGTAACGGTTGATTCAACCATTGCTGGTAAATTGTGAAATGTGGGTGGCGGCTCCGACAGTTCGGGGTGGAACTCAATGCCGAAGCCGCCTGCGCAGCCAAGGTTGGGGTTTGACCGCGCCGTCCTATAATGGGACAGCGCGGTCAACGATTCGTTAAAACGTTCTGGAACTAATTAAGCACGCGCTAATTGACTCGCGGTCTCGGGAGTCAGTGCATGCGTGAAGTTCATTCCTCCGATGGTGCCGATTTTGGCGGGACAGGCCTCCCGAGGGCATTGCACAGCGTCACGTACCGGCCGCCGCCTTCGTCTTCCCTCTTCTTAGAGATCCGCCATTCGTTGGGCGAGTGGGTTGTTCGCATCATAGGGAGGAACGGTGAAACGTATTCCCGAGCATTCGAATATGAAGCAGATGCCGTCGCTTTCGCTGGCGATCAGTCTTCTCGTCTAGGAT
Source organism: Mesorhizobium sp. C277A (assembly GCF_040324395.1). Taxonomy (NCBI): domain Bacteria; kingdom Pseudomonadati; phylum Pseudomonadota; class Alphaproteobacteria; order Hyphomicrobiales; family Phyllobacteriaceae; genus Mesorhizobium; species Mesorhizobium sp. C277A. The sequence goes on from NZ_JAMYVW010000002.1 coordinate 1,620,015, forward strand.
TGGAAGCTCCCCCGAAGCGAGCAACTTGACGAAATCAGCGAGAGACGCGCTGAAGCAGAGCGACTATCTGTTTCGCGGTCTCGTCGGTCCCGATCACTGGCGACTGTCGTGCGTCATCTTTCTGTATGATCGATGACGCCTGTTCGGGGGTGGTATCATCCTCCAGGTCGAACTCACGGACTCCGATGGGGGTTCTTGCCTTACATACGCCGGTTACGAAACGCCCCATGTCGGTCATTGAGCAAGCCATAGTTGCATCCGAAAGCGGACACTTCCGCCAACGGCCACCTTTGCGCTTACCGGCTATCCCAACGGAGCAACAGGCGGTTACGCTCGACGCCGCTCGGCGCCTCGGTAATCGACGCTCTTCAAAATTCAGCCTGGATTGGTGCCGTACTGACGAAGCCAGTAGCACTAACGCCTTCCCGCCCTGGGCCGCGTTCGCTATGTCTGGCCGCGCCGTCCGCCTTGGATCCACCTGATGTGCCCAGGACAGATTGTATGACCACAAGCTAATATGCTACCTTGCACAATGCGCGGATTGCTGGCACTTGGAATGCTGGTTTTGGCGGCTACAACAGCAGCCGCAGGTGAGCAGTTGTTCGACTCCATCGCCGCCGGCGACAAGGGTGCCGTGGAGCAAGCCCTGGCAGGCGGTGCCGACGTCGACAGCCGGGCGCGCGACCAGGCAACGCTGCTCATCGCTGCAGCGCTCGATAACCAGCCGGAAATCGCCGACTTCTTGCTGGCCAAGGGTGCCGACATCATGGCGCGTAACTCGGGCGGCTTTACCCCGCTTCATGCGGCGGCCTTCTCGGGCAGCCTGCCGATCGCCAAGCTGCTGCTGGAAAAAGGCGCGGTGCTCGACGATGCCGCCAACAAGGCGGGTGCTACGCCGTTGCTGGTGGCCGGCGAGGAAAACCACATTGAACTGGCCGAGTTCCTCATTGCGAAAGGTGCCAATGTGAACCATGCCGAGGGGCATGGCTACATGCCGATAACGCGCGCATTCTGGAAGGGCAACACGGATATCATACGACTTTTCAAACGCCATGGTGCTACCTGCCAAGCCAAAATTCTTGGCGAGGCGAACGCGGCGAAGTGCGCCGAGATCCACGATTAACGGAGGATACAGATGAGCACGATGATCAAGCCACGACTGGTTCGGAGTTTGGGGACGGCTGCCCTGGTCGCGGTAGCTGTGGTCGCCGGCGCGGGATCGGCATGTGCCGACGATTCGGTAAACACCGGCTATTTTGGTGGTGTGGCGATCATGGGCTACGACACGGTCGCTTACTTCACTGACGGCAAGGCCGTGAAGGGCTCCGAAGAGTTCACTTATGAATGGCTGGGGACACCTTGGCATTTCGCCAGCAAGAAACACCAGGAAATGTTCATGAGCGAACCGGTCAAGTACGCTCCTCAATATGGCGGGTACTGCGCCGGCGAAGTCGTGGGCGGGGGGGTCACGGTCAATGTCGATCCTGAGGCATTCAAGATTATCGACGGCAAGCTCTACCTGATCTACGACGTCGACAATGCGGATGATTTCGCCGCGCATGCAGCTGAAAATATCCCGAAAGCCGATGCCAACTGGCCGAAGGTCGCGGCCAATTTGGAACTCGATCACTATCATTGAGACGCACGTGTGCGTCTACCGAACCACGGTGAAGTGAAACACCTTGCTTGTATTGGCATAGGAGTAGCTTTTGCCGGCGGCGTCGTTGCGTCTGTAGACGGGACCACAGTCGGGGCGACCGAACAGGTTCTCGCTCTGCTCGCACAACAGATCGCCATCGACGTAGACGGTCTCGGTGACTAGCCGCGTCGTAGAGCGGAAGGCCGCCTTGCCGTCGCTTCCGATCTGAAGGAAGGCTGGTTGGAGACCGGGTTCGATCTGGCCTTGCAGTGTATGGCCAATGACGAGGGACGCGATCTCGGCACCCTTTAACTGGTCCTGTTCGGCCGGGGTAAAGCCGAAGCGCCATTGGGGGAGGCCCGCCTGGCGCAGTGCGGCGACGAGTATCGCCAGATCCTGCGGATTCCGAAAATGTGCATGAGTCATCTCCCACCCAGCCAAAGAGTCCACGTAGCTGGACCCTGCTACGAGGCGGAGCCCCTCGGCGATTGCGGCTTTCGCATCCGGTAGGCGGCCGCCGCGGACATACGCCGCAGCGAGCGTAAACCGAAAGTTGCCAACCGTGGACGCATCGTCGCGTGTGTGCTCGAGAGTCTCGATCGCTTTCTCGACATTGCCCTGGAGCAGAAAAACCAGCCCAGCAGTTTCCCGGTTGATCGCTGAGAGGTCGGGGTCGAGCCTGAGCGCCGTCTCGACCGCAGTGGCTGCCTCGGCATGATTGCCGGCGTAGAACTGAACATATCCAAGGGCTGCTTGCGCCTCTGCATCGCCCGGACCGATTGAAACAGCCTTCTTGGCAGAGGCAATCGCATCTTCGTAGCGGCGATTCACGACCTGCATGATCCCAAGAATAGCATAGGGCGACGAAAGGTCAGGGTCGAGTTCCAAAGCTCGGCTCGCCTTCTCATATGCTCTCTTTCGTGCTGGCGCGCTCTGGATGACGTCGTTGAAGGCCTCCCGCCAGATATAGATTGTGGTGCGCGCGTCGGCCGCGAAGGCTTCGGCAAAGGCGGGGTCAAGCTCCTCCGCCTTGTCGTAGAGCGCAAGCGCCTCCCGCAGCCCGGCCTGCAGGACGCTGCGTGACGCCGTCTCGGCTTGTAGATAGTAATCATAGGCCTCGAGATTGCTCGTCGGCGGCCGCGCCATGCGCTCGCTTTCCGCTGCCGAAGGTTGCATGCCAAGCGCCTTGGCGATCTCGCCGCTCATCTCGTGTTGGACGGCAAACACGCCGGCCATGCCACGGTCGAACCGGTTGGCCCACAGATTGTCGCCCGTTGCCGTATCGATGAGCTGGGCATTGAGGCGGATCTGCTCGCCGGTGCGGCGGACGCTCCCCTCGACAACGAAGCGGACGCCAAGGTCGCGCGCGACGTCCGCCAGCGCTGTAGGCTTGTTCTTGTAGGCGAACACCGAGTTGCGCGCGATGACGTCCAGACCGGACAGCTTGGTGAGGTCGGTGATCAGATCCTCGGTGATGCCGTCAGCGAAATAGTCCTGGCCTGGATCGCCGCCGAGGTTTGCAAACGGCAGCACGGCAACCGATGGCCGCGATGGCACTGAGAACTTCTGCCATGCGAAAATGCCGGCAATCGCGGCGATCGCCAAGGCGGCGGCGCCTGCCAGGATGATGACGCGCGAGCTCGGCCGGTGTGGCGCGGCCGTGACCTTTCCCGATGCTGCGGGATCCAGCAGCAGTCGATAGGCGCGAACCGGATCGGCGATGTTCTTGAGGCGCTGCTCGCCAAGACTGGCAAAGCCGACATCAACCTTGTGAACGGCATGATCAAATGCGGTTCCGGAGATACATACACCCCCCGGCTCGGCCATAGCCTCGAGGCGCGCGGCGATGTTGACGCCATCGCCGTAGATGTCATTTTCCTCTACGATGACATCACCGAGATTGACGCCGATGCGAAACCGGATGTGGCGGGGGTCGGAGGTGCCCGGGTCTCGGACAGCCATCCGGCGCTGAATCGCGGCAGCGCATTGGACGGCATCAACGACGCTGGCGAATTCGACCAGCGCCCCGTCTCCCATGAGCTTGATAATCCGACCGTGGAATTCCTTGATCGCGGGGTCGACCAGTTCTCGACGGCAACCCTTCAGTCGTTCGAGCGTGCCGACCTCATCCTCGCCCATGAGCGTGCTGTAGCCGACCACGTCGGCAGCAAGGATCGCGGTAAGCCTTCGCTCCATACCTGCCTGCGCCCTCCTTGGTCGATCAAGCGGCTTCGCGCAGCCTATTCTAGTCCCGCATCGGACGCGAGTGTGTGCGTCCGTTATGACGCGCGTGTGCTTCTACTGAACAACCGTAAAGTGAAACACCTTGCTTGAGTTGACGAAGGAATAGCCGCCGCCTCCATCGTCGCCGCGTTTATAGACGGGTCCACAGTCGGGGCGCCCGAACATATTCTCGCTCAGCTCGCACAATAAGTCGCCATCGACACGGACGGTCTCGGTGACCAGCCGCGTCGTGGAGCGGAAGGCTGCCTTGCCGTCGCTCCCGATCTGGAGGAAGGCTGGTTGGAGACCGGGCTCAAGCTGACCCTGCAGAGTATGGCCCAGCACCAGCGAGGCGATCTCCTTGCCCTTCAAGCGGTTGTGCTCATCGCCGGTGAAACCGAACGGCCATTCGGGCAAGCCCGCCTGCTGCAACGCGTCGACGATGAGAGCCAAATCCTGCGGGTTACGATATTGGGCACCGTTGAGTCGGTATGCGGACAATGAATCGAAACCTGGTGTGGACATGGCACCTAGCCCCTCGGCCACTGCCGCCCTGGCATCCTGCAGGCGGCCGGCGCGGGCGTAGGCGGCACCAAGCGTGATCGTGAAATCTCCGACTGACGGCGCATCGTCGCGGGTGCGTTCGAGGGCCTCGATCGCCCTGTCGTTGCTCCCTTGAATTAGAAAGACCAGACCGGCAATTTGCCGGTTTACAGGTGAAAGGTTGGGATCGAGCCTGAGCGCCGTCTCGACCGCTTCGGCAGCCTCAGCATGACTGCCGGCGAACAGTTGCACGTATCCCAGGGCTATTTGCGTCTCAGCATCGCCGGGGCCGAGTGCGACGGCTCGCTCGACCGAAGCGATGGCTTCCTCGTAGCGGCGATCCACGACCTGCATGATCCCAAGAATAGCATAGGGCGACGAAAGGTCAGGGTCGAGTTGCAAAGCTCGGCTCGCCTTCTCATAGGCGCGCTTGCGCGCAGGTGCGCTCTGCATGATGTCATTGAACGATTCACGCCAGATATACACCGTCGTGCTTGCATCCGCCGCGAAGGCTTCCGCAAAAGCGGGGTCGAGCTGCTCGGCCTTGTCGTAGAGCGTGAGCGCCTCCCGCAGGCCGTCGCGCCGACCGGTCCGTGCTGTCTGCTCGGCACGAAGATAGAAGTCGTAGGCTTCGAGGTTTTCGGTCGGCGGCCGCGCCATGCGCTCGCTTTCCGCTGCCGAAGGTTGCATGCCAAGCGCCTTGGCGATCTCGCCGCTCATCTCGTGTTGGACGGCAAACACGCCGGCCATGCCACGGTCGAACCGGTTGGCCCACAGATTGTCGCCCGTTGCCGTATCGATGAGCTGGGCATTGAGGCGGATCTGCTCGCCGGTGCGGCGGACGCTCCCCTCGACAACGAAGCGGACGCCAAGGTCGCGCGCGACGTCCGCCAGCGCTGCAGGCTTGTTCTTGTAGGCGAACACCGAGTTGCGCGCGATGACGTCCAGACCGGACAGCTTGGTGAGGTCGGTGATCAGATCCTCGGTGATGCCGTCAGCGAAATAGTCCTGGCCTGGATCGCCGCCGAGGTTTGCAAACGGCAGCACGGCAACCGATGGCCGCGATGGCACTGAGAACTTCTGCCATGCGAAAATGCCTGCAATCGCGGCGATCGCCAAGGCGGCGGCGCCTGCCAGGATGATGACGCGCGAGCTCGGCCGGTGTGGCGCGGCCGTGACCTTTCCCGATGCTGCGGGATCCAGCAGCAGTCGATAGGCGCGAACCGGATCGGCGATGTTCTTGAGGCGCTGCTCGCCAAGACTGGCAAAGCCGACATCAACCTTGTGAACGGCATGATCAAATGCGGTTCCGGAGATACATACACCCCCCGGCTCGGCCATAGCCTCGAGGCGCGCGGCGATGTTGACGCCATCGCCGTAGATGTCATTTTCCTCTACGATGACATCACCGAGATTGACGCCGATGCGAAACCGGATGTGGCGGGGGTCGGAGGTGCCCGGGTCTCGGACAGCCATCCGGCGCTGAATCGCGGCAGCGCATTGGACGGCATCAACGACGCTGGCGAATTCGACCAGCGCCCCGTCTCCCATGAGCTTGATAATCCGACCGTGGAATTCCTTGATCGCGGGGTCGACCAGTTCTCGACGGCAACCCTTCAGTCGTTCGAGCGTGCCGACCTCATCCTCGCCCATGAGCGTGCTGTAGCCGACCACGTCGGCAGCAAGGATCGCGGTAAGCCTTCGCTCCATGTGCGGTTGTCCTGCCTCCCTAGCTCAAAGCTTCGCTGAGCGTATTCGACTGGCGTTTCGAATGCGAGCATGCTTGGCCTACTGGACAGCGATAATGCAACCACGTCGTTTTGAAGACATTGCCCTCATGGCTCAGCCTTGTGCGAAACCGGATGTTGCCGCATGGCTGATGTGGGTCGAGATCGGCCTCTGTCGTTCTTAACTGGCCACAAGCGGACTTACTGGTCCCGGCCCCAAGGCTGCCGGTCAGCAATGCGCCTCATTTCGGTCGTTCAGGCCGCGCTGACGGTTTCCTGAAAGCTGCCTGTCCGTTCAGCCTATTGTCCGGCGAGGAGATCGGCACAATTCGGCATCCGCCATCGTAACCGCAATTCGTCATCTCTCACCGGGTTGACAATCGCTCCTCAGGCGCCATGCTGCAGTGCAACATGGCTAGCTACGAAACCAGCATCATCAAATCGTCGCGCATCGAATGCCTGGACGGGCTTCGCGCGCTTGCGGCGATCTGGGGGCTGGTCGGGCACTGCATGCTTTTGACCGGCTGGCAAATTCCGATCGTCAGCGAGCCGGATCTCGGCGTCGACCTGTTCATCATGCTGTCCGGCTTCCTGATGGTGTTCCACTATCAGCTGCGCCAGGAAAAGGAGCCTTGGCAAAGACCGGAAACCTGGCTGAAATTCTGGACGCGCCGCTATTTCAGGATTGCGCCGCTGTTCTATGTCATGCTTTTCCTGGCGCTGGCGCTTGGCCCCTATCTCTACGATTGCAGGATCATCATCGACGATTTCCTCTCCAGATCGCACCAGGCGCCGGAACGCTACCTCGACGGCAGCCTGAAAAACATCGTCGCTCATCTCACCTTCCTGTTTGGGCTGGTGCCGAGCCTCGCCTATCGCACGCCGCTGCCTGACTGGAGCCTGGGGCTGGAGATGCAGTTCTATGCCGTGTTCCCGGCCGTCATGCTGCTGGTGCGCAGGCTGGACTGGATCAGGAGCGCCCTTGTGGTCGCGGCGGCCGGCTGCGTCATCGTGTTTGCGATGCGGCTGTTGTCGATCCATTTTCCGATGCCGTCCTTTCTGCCGCTGAAGATGCAGATATTCCTGTGCGGGATGCTGCTGGCCGGAGTCGTGCATCAGAGCCAGCCGCGATCTATCCTGTACTTGGCACTGGCGCTGCTGCTGGCGGCGCTGCCCTTTGGCGGCGATCAGGGGCTGGGCAAGCTTCTGGTGCGCGAAGCGCTGGTGGCGGGCTTCTTTGCCCTGGTTCTCTACCGCATGCTGCCTGGAAGGGCGGGAACCCTGGCGCGAGCGATCGCCGTGACGCTCAGCAACCGGTTCTTCCACCTGATGGGCGAGCTTTCCTTTAGCATCTACCTGATCCATCTGCTGGTGCTGCAGCCCGTCGCGGCGTTCGTCATCAGTGAGTTCGGCCACGAATTGTCGGCGCCGCTGCGCTTCGCCATCGTCGTTGCCGTTGTGCTGCCGACGGTGACGTTGCTGTCCTGGATCACCTACACTCTGATCGAGGTCCCCGGCCAGAAGGCGGGCCGCTTCGTCGTCCAGCGCTTTGGCCGGAAAACTGCGCCGGTGCTCGAGAAGACCCCGGCGGAGTAGGGCGCCAAGTCAGCCAGTTCCCTCGATTGAATTCACCTACGACTGTGTCACGCCCTCTTGTGTGCGGCGAGATGAAGGCCGATGCCGCAGCAGGGACCGGATAATGTTGTCGTAGATGTAATTGGCGACAAGCGCGAGGCCACGAGAATGAGACAGGGCCAGATCAGCTTGTCGTCAACTGTCGCTTTGACGAATTTTTCCGAAGTTCAGCTTAAGACGGTGCGCCGACTCAGCCGGAACGGGCAGGCAAACCCTTCCCCTGCGCTGGCGCATGTCGCGGCGATTTCCTGCTGTGGTGGATAAGGCAACCGAACCGATGATCAAGATGAACATAGGGGCTGACTAGGCTAAGCGCTGGCGAGATCAAGCGGTACGCGGGGAGAAAAGGCGCTTGTCGCCCGCAACCTGTTCATGGGCAGTGGTTTTGGCGGTGATAATCATCTTGGCTGGTCTGATCGGGCACAAGGCCCACATCCTGCTGTAGTCTTCGGATCAATGGATTGCGCCAGCCCTCGATCGGGTGCATCTGCAAAGCAAAAGCCCGCCGCGTCTGGGCCGAGAGCGGCGGGCCGTCTTATTGCCGAGAGTTGAGCGCCCCTGCCACATGCAACTTTCGCGTTGGTGCACGAGTGCGGGCACATTCGACGAAAGCGATGCGCCTCGCGTCTGCCGTTTGGATCAGCTTCGCCATTGCCTCGCGCCCGCCGGTCGGCTGGCTGTCGAGGTGGCTGCCGATAAGCAGCGGCGGCAGGGTGGCATCCGTGCCCTCGCGGCGGATGAAAAGGTTTGCCATGGCGTCCTGGAAAACCGCGAAGCCGCGCGCGAGCGCCAATTCCGCCAACAGGCGCCGGGCGCCGCGATCCTCGATGCTGAACGCCTGTCGGTTTACGCCACCGGCTGGCGTCGCGCCGATCCGGGCGAAGGCATCGAGCCGGCCCAGCAGCCGCTCGCCGTCGATCTCATCTCCGACACTAAAGTCACCGCTTGAGGCCGCGGATGAAGGCCTTCACCCGTTGCGGATCGACCTGATTCCACCACACTCCATCATGTTTCAGCGAGCTGGCGACAATGACGCCGTCGACGATGTCCAAGATATCGTTGGCGTTGTCGGGTGTCACCCCGCTGCCGACAAGCGTCGGCAGTCCGGCGGCGTCCTTGATCATCCTGATGTAACTGAGGTCGGCGGCGTGGCCAGTGCGCTGGCCGGTGGCGATCACCGCGTCGGCATCGAAGAACACGAGGTCCTTGACCTGCTCCTCGATCGGCCGGTCGCCGACGATCGCATGGGCGCCATGCTTGACATGCGCGTCGGCGAAGATGCGGATGCCGTTGGCCCGAAGTTTAGCGCGGAAACGCATGGCGCGCGCCGCTTCGCCTTCGATAAGGCCCTCATTGGCGATATAGGCGTTGGCCCATTGGTTGACGCGCACGAAGGCTGCACCGGAGGCACTGGCGATCGACAGCGCGGGAATGGAGGCATTGGCAAGCACATTGATGCCGATCGGCCGGCCGAGTTCGCGGCGGATGCGGTCGGAGACGACGGACATATAGGCTGAAGTTCGACATGCCGGGGGCGGCATTCTCTCCCGATATGGTCAAAACCGTCGAGGAGGCCGCCAATACCCTACAGCTGCCGCACAAACAGATGATCTCGGGTGCATTCCATGACGCGCTGTTCCTCGCCCGGGTGGCGCCTGCCGTGATGATCTTTGTGCCGTGCCGTGACGGGCTGAGCCACAACGAGGCGGAATATGTGGAGCCTGCCTACGCGGTTACCGGCGCGCGGGTTCTGCTTCAAGCGGCCACCGTCGCCGCCTCTTAGGCAGCGACGGTGGCACAGGCGTGCTGGCGTGAAGAGGCAACCTGTGGAGGTGCCCGTCCGTCATTTCGTGACGTCGGCGGGCTGCAACGGGTGGTCAAGGCCGCCGAGCTGCGGCGGATTGATCGCGGACGTATGATCGGCCCACATTCAACACCTGCCCCAGCAGAAAAGCCCACCAGATCCCTGGGCCGTCATTGACGCCGTGGTTGATAAGGCGGTGACGATCTCGTCGGCTTGTCGACATAGCGATCTGCTGGGCCGCCTCGGCCACCGGCAGGGAATCCCCACGCCCGCCATGGACCTTGCCCGTGCCGATCGCGAGTAACTGGTCGAGGTGTGCCTTCCAGCCGTCCAGCGTCAGGTGTGGTGCGCCGTAGCCCCACATCGTTGCGGGTCCGTCGCGGGTCAGCCAATCTGGCAAGCTGTTACATCAGGGACGCGGTCGCCAGACGACTGCGAACGCCGTTCGGCTTCTGGTCGCCAACGTACTCGACTTTCGTGTCTACCAGACGATCGCTGTCGATCCCGGCTGCGGTCAAGATATCCTCGACCGCCTTCAGGCGCTGCTTGGCCAGTTCCTTGTTTGTCTTTGCAGCGTCGGCGCCGGTGAGTTCCATGGCCGCGAGAGCCGTCAGTTCGACATTGCAACGTGAGTCTCGGATGCTGGCGGCGAACTTCTCGAGGTCGGCCTTGACCCGCGGTGAAATCACATAGGACTGGCTATAGAAAAACAGGTCGACCTGCACAGGGCTGCGCTTCTCATATTGCCGGCAAGATATGCCTTGCTTTGGCAGCGTGTACAGTATCGCGCTCCGCGCCGTATTGGTGTCGGCGGCGCCGTCGTCAACCCAATGCGAAAGCACCAGCACCATTTCGGGCTTGACGCCTTGCGCCTTGAGAAAATCGCCGGTTGCATCGAGCCTGAGACCAGCGATGTCGTAGGCTTTGTTGTAGTTGCCTTCCTTGCTCGCCGTTGCGTAGAGCCGGTAGCCGCAATCATGCCCAGCATCCTTGACGAAAGCCGCCAGGGCCTTCGCGGATTCCTCGGATATCTTGCCTTCACCTTTTTTGAAGAGGACGCGATGTGCATTCCACTGCGTGCATTTAGACCCCACGTCGCGTTCCTGGGCGGCCGCGCCGAAAGACATTGCGCATCCGGTAATGACAATAAATGCCAGAACAAGGCCGAGTGATTTCTTCATTGTCTTGGCGCCTCCACGCGGACTTAATCTACTACCGCACTTAAAAGTCGACAAGGCGCGACGCGTCCCGACAACCCGCGCCCCTCAGTCCCACACCAGCAACAGCTTGCGCCAGAAAGCATTGGACGGCATCGGCTTCGAGCCGAATGGCAGCCGGATTGCCAGATAGATCGTCAGCCACTTGCGATCGACCTCCCGGGTCGAAACTTTCAGGTCATGCAGTTCGAACGGTCTCGAGACGCGCGTCCATCCCGAGAATGACAGCGCGCCGACAGGTGCATCGTGTTTCCACACGAGTTTTTCTTCCTGCCTGCCGAGCGCCATGGCGAACTCGAATGGGGATGCTTCATCGTGGGCGATCTCCACTGTCGCGATGACACTTCTGGCAAAGGCCGGGAAGGCCGAATTGAGGGCGGCAACAACCGGACCGTGCGTATTCGGCCGCAGGAATATACCGCCATTGTCGCCGGCGATGAGCAGCGTCGGCAGCTCGGAGGGATAATCCGTCACAAGCGCCGCACGCTTCAGGTCATCATTGGTCATTCGGCGGGTGCGTTGGCGCTGTTGGGGTGCGTTGAGGCGCGGGCGCCTGGCATCGTTCGAAACGACATGGCGGATATGGACGCTTGAAAAGCCGCCGAGGACGCGCGCCTCCGGGCGGCTGCCGCCGCATTTGACTGCCAACAACAAATCGCGTCGGCCGGTAGCCGGCGAACTGACCATCGCCCCTATCTCACGCGCTTCGTGCCGTCGGCTGACATCAGCCCAACCGCTCCCGCTGCCATCCTCAAGCAGCCGGGCGAAATTGCTGAAGGTCTGGTTTTCTGCGTCTACGATCGCGAGCTGAAACTGCGCAGAGCCCGTCAGTTCCTCGTCGAGGTAAACCCAACACGTCGCGCCTACGGTGCCCGGCGGGCAGACTCCCTTCAGCAAAGCCATGGTGACATTGCTGCCCCTGGCTTCGAGGAACAACTGGTCTGGAGACAGTTCGACATAGCTCAGCAGGTCCGGATCGGCATCCGGATACGAACCGACATGAGCTAGGCGCATGGGCTCGGCGGAAAGATACTGCTCGCTGTACAGCGAGGAATTCAACTCGGGCACCGTCTCTCCGGTCGCCGCGTTGAGTATTTCAACCACACCCACAGCAAAGTCGCTTCGTCCTGCACGGGCGAGAAGCGAAATTGCGGTATCCGCCCTGCCTTCGCGTGCCGCGATCTCGGCCAGCAACTGCATGGCGTCCGCGGTATTGGCGGGACCTGTACTCAACCTGAGATACCGCTCGTCGTTAACCCGCAGCTCCAGATTCCAGAGGTTGAGCTCCTTCTCATGATTATCGGTGTTCGAGCTGATGGCGAGTTGCACGAACATTTCTGTTTTCGCGAATCGATGCTTTCGAAAGACAGCGATGATCGGCTTGCGATTCCTCAGCCACTCGGCATTTCGGTTCATGCCCGTCGGTGCCGACCGGTACCAATAGAGCGGCTCCGGGACGGGGACGATCTCCAGGCCTGCCAGATCCGCGCGAAGGAAAAACTCCCAGTCGCTTGCGGAAAACCCCCGCTCTTCGTTGAGGTAACCTATCTTGTCGAACACCTCACGCCGGAACATCGCATTGGCATCGCCATACGGATTGTTGAGCATGGCGATGTCCGTCGGCCCGCCGACCGGGAAGTAGAGCACATAGCCGCTCCTGGTGTCCGGCGGCACGAAGGGCTCGTTGAGCCACTTGGCGAAGGTCGTGCAGATATCGGCGCCGGAATTTTGCATGCCGGCGACGAACGTACTGACGGCGTTTGGGAACAGCACGTTGTCGTCGTCCAGGAACAGGATCAGCGAACCCCTGGCGGCGCGGATACCGGTGTTGCGCGCCTTGCCGAGGAAGCCGTTCTTCTGCTGGATGATCCGCCATCCTCGCTGCTCGAACTCCGGTTCGAGTTCCGCCAACAGGTTGATTGCATCGGGATCGGTGCTGCCGTCATCGACGACAATCAATTCGATGTTGGGATAGTCCTGGCGTCGAACCGAGGCAATCGCCTGCGGCAACAGGTGCACCCGGTTGTAGTGCGCAGTGATGATCGAAACGAGCGGCCGTTGGCTCCGCCTGCGACTGGAGACCTTGCCGGGTTCGCGGGAGAATTTCGCGTGCAGCCCGCTCCAGGCTTTCTCGAGCGCTTCCCGCTTTTGCAGGGGCTTTGCCGGACGAAACGATCGGCTTTCCAGCACAGACGCTATTTTGGCCGCGATGGCGGAGGCCGACGCATCCATCAGGACGGCATCGGCCGACTTCGGATGGAGCACGTCACGAATGCTGCCGACATCTGTCGCAATGAACGGGATCTCTTCGTTAAGGCACGTCATCACTTCCAGCGGCAGCTGAGCCGCTGAGTGCGTCATCGCCACCAGAGCATGACTCTGCCGCAGGTATCTATAGATGTCAGGCTCATCTCGAATGGGCAGGAGCTTCAATTTGAACGGCCATTGCCGCGCACGCCGAACGATCATGCCACCCGAATGCTCGCCCAGGACATGACCAAACGCGCCGACTACCGTCACTGTCAGATCGGTGACGCCGCTGTCGGCCAGACGATCGAGCGCATCGCAGAACAGCGTCAGCCCATCGCGCGCCTCTGTGCCTGAAAAATGAATCACTTCGGCGGTTGGCCGATCCCGCGGCCTGTAGTGATCGACAGCGAAGTTGGAACGCCACTCCTCCGGCTCGAGGGGCGCAGCAATGTGATGGCTGGTGGGCAACTTCCATCCCGCCTTGGCCATCCAGTCGAGCAGCGACTGGCCAGCGATGACAAGATGGTCGCACGTCTCGGCCGACCTCTTTTCCATGTGCGCGACGGTCATCTGCTCCTTGCGTTCGACCGCCCGTGAATTGGCTTCCAGCTTCCACACAAGGGGCTCATGTGCGAGCACGATGATCGTAGGAGGATCGGGAAAGACACCTGTGCGCTTCGCAAGGGTGGAGAAATGCGCCAGTCCGCCTTCAAGCGCAAAATAGACGACGTCGAATGCATTCTGCTTGAGGTAGTGGTAGGCGGCCAATGAGTTCTTGTCGCAGGACTCCGTGCCGCGCAGCAACTCGGGCGAGGGCGGCAACAATTCGAGCCGCACCAGGAAATTGTCGAAGCACCATTTGCCCAGCCTGACTATTTCCTGATCATCGGGCTGGCTGCCGAGCGGGCTCGGCGCCCAAAGCAGCGTCACGGTATCGCCGGTTCCGGCCAGATGCTGCGCCAGCGCGTAGGTTACCGACCCGTGATCGCCAGTCGCCGTCGAGCCGAACTCAACCTCCGAAACGACACACACATTGCGAGGGTTATGGCTTGCCTGTCGCTTGCCCGTGGGCATGGCGCCTGCCTTGGAACCAATGCTCAATGACCCCCCCTTGTCAGGCCGCTTCGTTCGAAACAGTCTTGCCAACAGTTGGATAACACTTTGATAATCGTTTCGCGGGACTCTCAGCAGCGTACCTGCCTTTCGCGTAAACTGGTTGATGACCTCGGATGGTTGAACTTCGATCCCCAAAACATCTCGCGCGACTGGACGACCGGCGCATTGACGTGACCGATGGCGAGATCTTGTGCTTTGTCGGACTGCGCAACGAAGCCCAATTGCTGCGGCAACTTCTCGACCACTACCGCGGCCTGGGCGTCGATCGGTTCTTCTTCCTGGACAATGGCTCCACGGATGGGACCCGCGAATTGATCCTGGAGCAGCCGGACAGCCACTGCTTCCACACGGAAGGATCGCATTTCGCTGAAAACATCGATCCGCCGCGATGGATCAACACGCTCATGAATGTGTTCGGCACCGGCCATTGGTGCCTTTCGATCGACGCCGACGAACTTCTCGTCTATCCCGATTTTGAGCGGGCAAATCTCCAGCAGCTTTGCAGCTACCTCGATTCGACCGGCGTCGACGCTGTCATAGGCTCCATGATCGACATGTACGCCGATGGCCCGTTGGCCGAATACAGCTATGATGGCAAGATCCCGCTTGTTGAAGCTTCACCCTACTTCGACCCGGAGCCGGGATGGCTGCGTCCGCGCGACGGTATGTACCCACCCGAGCAGATGTTCGGTGGCGTGAGGGAACGGGTCTTCTGGCACGGCCGGTTCAAGCAAACTTTTCCCCCGTGCCTGACAAAGGTGCCGATCGTGAAATGGGGGCGCGGCACGCGTTATCACGTCGCACAGCACACGATCAGCAAGGTCCGATTCAGCGAACTGCGCGTCGCATTGCTGCACTTCAAATTCGTCTGGGGATTCCGCCAGAAATCAGCGTCGTCTCTGAGTGAAAATGCGCAGCTCAAGGAAAAGACGCTTGAGGAGCGCGCTGCCTACATGGAGGCCTTGGAGCGCAATCCGAAACTCGCGCTTCGGAACCAAAGCTCCGTCTGCTATCGGGGTGACGGCGCGCAACTCGTCGAACTCGGCTGGATGACGACCTCGGAGCCCTTCGCCGGTTTCGTTTCGACCCTGGCCATGCAACACCAGCGCAGCGACTACGCCACCTGATGTGCTCGAACTACTGAGGGAAAATCCGGCTGATGCTTATCCGCCGTAGCGGCCGCCACCTTCACCGTGGCCTTTGCCCTCTTCACCGCCCGCAAACTGGCCCAAACTGTTGAGAGCAAGCGCCTTGCAGGCTGTCGGAGCGTTCGGGTACCGGTGCAGATAATCCTCAAGTGCCTCGATGGTGCCGGTTTTAAGGGCCTGCTCGCAGGCAAGCTCGGCTTCCTTGACGCCAACTTCGGTCTTCGCCTGCGCCGCGTCAGAAAAAGCGACGCTCAACCCCAGCAGACTAAGTCCACCCAACAGTAGAGAATGAATCCTACGCATAACGCACCCCACCTACTCAACCCACTGAAACATTAGCGTCTGTTAACGTTTTGTCAACCATTCTTGGAAGGTTCCACCAACGTGGTTAACGCGCACGACCGATGAACGGGCCTGGCTTGCGCTCGGATCTCCCTTGCCTGGTTGGATCGACGTTTAGTCGCTGAACAGTGTCAGCGTGCGGAAGAACGCATTCGTGGGAAAACCGTTGGACGTTGCGGTGAAACGAACGGCGAGAACGATTGAAAGCAGCATCTTCCTTCGTGTGCGAAGCGTTGCCACCAAGTGATGACGCACAAATCTGTCTTCGATGCTCATCCAGCCTGAGAAGGCGATCGTTTGCTTGCCGATGTCCTGTTGCCAATCTATGGGCTGGTCGGGTCGAGCAAGGGCGAGAGCAAAATCCATCGCCGGCGCATCGGCATGAGCGATTTCGACGGATGCTTCAACCTTCCGGAAGAAGGCTGGAAAATGATGATCAAGCGATGCAGCGACCGGGCCGTCCGCATGCGGACGCAAGAACACCCCGCCGTCGTCCGGTGCGACAAGCAGCAGCGGGAGAGCCGAGACGCGGGGTGTAAGCAACCGCGCACTCCGCAGCATGTCGTAGTCGAGAATGATAGAACCGCCGCCGACATCAGGACGGTCGGCGGCATTGTGGTCTGTGGCGGGGCGCCCAAGCAAAGTGGCAGCCGTATCGGGGCGGCCGATCGACCCAGCAATGCTGGCAAGCTTCTCTATGGCCGCATCGCTGTTCGGCTCGATGCCGCAAAGCTCCAGATATTTCCGATTGCCGGGGGTATATTTCAGGTTTTCACGGGCACTTTCAATTTCAGACCGGTGCGCGTTCTGGGCAATGGCCAAATGATGCAGCAGGCGGGCGCCATCGGGCAGGCTCGACCTGAACGCCTCCAGGATGGGAAGCCGGTTGTCGTACCAGTTCGACGTCCGAAACATGCCATCCGGTTTCGAGCGATACCAGTATAGCGGCTTTGGAATCGTCCTGATCTTGAGACCGGCGAGAGAGGCTCGGGCAAAGAATTCCCAGTCGTGCATGGCGTAGCCCGGCTTTTCGATCAAGAACCCGATCCGCGAGAAGACAGACCGGCGCATAATCGCATTCGCGTCACCGTAGACGTTATGGATCAGGCCGAGCGCGTCGGGACCACCCAGAGGCAGGTACTGGATCAGCCCGTCGGCGCGATGTTCGGGCACGAAATCCTCGTAGAAGATCAGTTGGAACGCAGTGCAGATGTCGGCATCCGATGTAGCCATCGCACGCACGAAATGATCGACGGCCTCCGCAAACAGCGCGTTGTCGTCGTCGACGAACAGGATCAGCTCGCCATGCGAAGCGCGGATGCCGGCATTTCGCGCCGCACCGAGGTGCTTGTGCGGTCGGCGCAGAATCTTCCACCCGCGCTGACGGAAGGTAGGTTCCAGCGTATCCAGCAATCGCCTGACTTCATCCAGGTCGCTTCCGTCGTCGACCAGAACCAGTTCCAGGTGATCATAGGTTTGCGCTTCGATCGCAGCGATTGCCTGTTTCAGATAGAGCGGCCGGTTGCGATGGGCCATGACAATAGAGACCAAGGGTGACGACCCGGCACTTTTGTCGACGCGCCAGCGCCTAGTTGGCGTCGGCAAGTTGCGCGTATCCAGCCAGGACTGCCGACATTGGCTCAGGCTGTCGACAGGCAGTGGGCGAGGCGGGTCATCGAGCGCCGCCGAAATGGCCTGCGCCAACGTGGCGGCATCAGGATCGACCAGCCGCGGCTGCCTCGCCTGCGCACACCAGCGCTCGGCGTTCGCGTCCACATTGGTCGCAACGAAAGGCAATCCCGCCTCGATGCATGCGGCAACGGTGCCGCCCGTCGATGCGGCGCGGGCGGGGATGACGGCAATCGCGCCGGCCCGCGCGACGTAGTCGAGCTTTGCGGCGGGGCTTGCGTGCGCCAACAGGTTGACCTTGAACGGCCACCGCTCGGCGCGTCTCAGCAGCAGTCCACCGCTGTGCTCGCCCATGATCTTTCCAAATGGACCGAATGCGGTGACCGTCAGCCCTTTTGGCGCCATTGGCGCTATGATGTCGAGCGCGTCGCAAAGCAGCGTCAGGCCATCGCGGAAGCGCCATCCGGCCAAGACGGCAAGTTCTCCGCCCGTCGACGATCGCGCACCGGCTGGAGCGAGACGATCCTGCAACGGCAACATCGGCGTCACGATCGCCTTCTTCACCTTCCAACCCTTCGACAACATCCAGTGTCGCAAGGCTGCGGACACACAGATCGTCCGGTTCGCCATCTCGGCGCAGTATTTCTCCATAAAGGCGACGGCAATCACCTCGGTGCTGTCGAAGAACGCCTTGTCGGCTTCATGTTCCCATTCTTCCGGAGCGTGAGCGACGACCACGATCGGCGGCGCGGCAAAAGCCGCAGTCTCGACAGCCAGCAGCGTGTAGTAAAGCAGCCCGCCCTCAAGGGGCGCGTAGACCAAATCGTGGCCGGACCGTTCGAGATAATGCAGCACAGCGGCGGACCGGCTCTCGGGTGTCGTCAGCGAAGGAAGCAGCTGATCGGACTTGTCGAGAATCACCAGCCGCACCGATGCCGCCTCCAGCTCGCGGTGGCGCGCGGCCTCCTCCGTTGGAGCATCCCTGCCTGGAACCCATAGCAGGGTGACGTCGTCCCCCTCTTCGGCAAAAAGCCTGGCCAACTCGACCATGGCGCCATCTTCGCCGCCATGGTCGATTGCATTCGTCACGACGCAGACCCGGCGAGGCTTGCCTTCCTTTGACCTCCTCTGCTCCTTGCCACCAACGGCCATCCGACTTCCTCTGATCCAAATCCGCCGATTGCGCTACGCAGCACAGTCATCTGCAATGATGCCTGCGACAGGTTTACTTTTCAGTGATCATGCTTCTGCGTCATTGGTAAACCAAATCGTCAATCAAGTTCTAAAACGACTGCATAATCGATCGACTGATTCAAATTTAGCGACACAGAATATTCAATTTTTACGCCTCCCAGCTAGTCATTGACGGAATAGCAGGAGGCGCAAATGAAAACGACAATGAAGTTTCTCGGTGCGCTCGGTTTGATCGGCGCACTGGTCTCGGCAAGCTCCGCAGGAGAATTGCTGCGTCCGCGCATCAGCCTTGGTACGGCCAACGTCAAGACCATCAGTGGCGATCGCGGCGGCTATGTGATCGACTATGCCATTCGTGCGCTAAAAATGCGTCGCAGTGGCACTTTTGTGCGGTTCAACGGTTCGTGCGACTCGGCCTGCACGCTTTATCTGTCGATGCCCAAGAGCAAGGTGTGCATTACGCAGAGCGCGTCGTTCGGCTTTCACCTGCCGTATGGCGTTTCTGCGCGCGGCAATCAGGTGGCCGCGAATTTCATGATGAAAAACTACCCTGGCTGGGTTCGCGGCTGGATCGCCAAGCGTGGGGGGCTAAAGAGCTCCATCGCGACCATGACATACGCGGATGCGAGCCGCTTTCTGCCGACGTGTCCTTCCCAACAGCAGGGCATGACCGTCGCGAGCCTGAGCCCAACGCGTCTGCGCGGCGGCTGATTGCCTGCGCAGTACTGAAACGTCATGACGGCGGGTGGTCGACGGCGCCCGCCGTTCGTCAATTCATATGGCGGGTGCCCAGTTGATGGAACAGCTCACCTGGGAACAACGCCTCGCCGATTATCGCGTGGATTAACCAGTTCTCAAGAGGCGTGGTTAACGCAAGCTCCATTTCATTGACTCTTTTTTAGCGCAAGCCGATTCTGCGGGTGGGGGTTTGAAGGCTGTCGGCCATTATTTGGGGCCGAAGCGCAAACTGGCGGCGGGTAGTTTGTATGAGCATCGGCGGCAGTAGGGGGTCGGCGAGCCGACCTGAGAGCGGCCTTACGCAGTCGAAGGCGGGGACCGCTTCGGCGAAGAATGTGCGCTTCCGGCGCAGGAGCCTGCGGGTCATCTGCACGGGCCTGTTGTCGTGGCTGCTTTTGGGTGTCTACCGCGGCGCAATCATTGATCCGCAAACCACGGTTTCAGGCCTTGTGGCGGCCGTCCCCAAGGGATTGGCATCGAGCTACTATGACCTGATTGTCGTTACGTCCCTGACTGTGACGACTTTGGTCCTGCTGTTCCTGGCAAAGGCGAGCCGTCTCGGCTCAGCAATCGTCGTCTTGCTCTTCTATGTTGCTATCGTGGTCTCTCTGGGCTGGGGATTTGCCAACATCAATCTCGTCAAAATGCTGGGCGAACCGTTCACGTTCCAGTGGCTGGTCTATGGCGACTTCCTGCAGAATGCCGATGCCAGGAACGCGATGGGCGACGCGCTCAACATCAAGGACTTCGCTACCCTTTCCGGGTCCGTCATCCTGGTGCTCATTCTTGGCTATGCCGCGGCCAGTTTGTGCCAGCGGCTGAGCGCCGCTGGCTACGGGGCCTTCCTGGGCGTGCTCGTTGTGTGTGTCGGCGCTGCCATCGCCGGTAGTGGACACCACGTACGTGCGGAAGCGCTGCCGGCGGCCGAGATCGACAATCCGATCCTGTATTTTGTTAAATCGGCCCTGCTCAATCCAACGCCGGTCGTGCTGACGATGAATGCCAGCACCAATGACCCGGATGTCGCCAGCGTCGGCGAGCGACCGCCGGAAACGTCGACCTTCAAGGCGCCGACGCCGAACCCGATCAAGAACGTGCTGATTTTCATGATGGAGTCGGTGCCATCCAAATACATCGAGACGTTTGGCGGCAAGTATCCGGTCACGCCGAATATGAAGAGGTATGCAAAGGACTCGATACGATTCGACAACATATATGCGCACGCACCGTCCACGCATTACTCGATATTTTCTCTGCTCACCTCGATGTACAACGACATTTCATATTACGGCATGACGGCAAGGTACCCCTATCTGCCGCTGGACTCGATCTCCAACACCTTGTCCAAGAACAATTTCCGCACAGGGTTTTTCTGGAGCGCGGATTCCCGATTCCAACGGGTCGATGAGTTTTTCCTCAACAAGGGACTGGATGTGATCCAGGACTACCGGGGGCAGAAATGCGGCACCCCGACCTTCAAGCTCAGCTCCGAGCAGTGGAAAAACATGGACTACAACAGTGACCTTTGCACGGCGCAGTCGATCATCGACTGGATGAACAAGGACGAGGCAAAACCTTTCTTCGGCATCATGTTCACGGCGATGACCCATTATCCCTACATCACCGACAGCCCGATGTTTTCGAAGATGGCGCCTTCCTCCGATGGCAACACGCTGGTCCACTACTCGGACGACCAGAAATTCAATGCCTATCTCAACGCCCTGAAGGTCGGCGATACGGCCCTTGGCGAGATCCTTGAATCGCTCAAGCAGTCTGGCAAGCTCGATTCGACGCTGGTGGTCATATTGGGCGATCACGGCGAAGCGTTCGGGGAGCATGGCGACTACATTCATGCCAGCGCCATCTACGAGGAAAACATCCACATCCCGCTCATCATGATCAACAAGCATCTCTTTCATGATGAAGTTGCTCACCCGGTCGGCGGCATCGTCGATATCGCCCCGACGATCTTCGACATACTCGGACTTGCGCTGCCCAAGCAGTGGCAGGGGCGCACTTTGTTCAGCGAGCAACGGCCAAACAAGACCTTCTTCTTCAATCCCTGGGCCGGTTTCCTGTTCGGCTATCGCGAAAACGATCGAAAGGTCATCTTCAACGCGACCACCGGCAAGGTGGAGGAATACGACCTCAAGGCCGATTCCGATGAGCGAACCAACCTCTTCACTGATACCGGGGATCGAAACGCGCTGCTGCAGCCCATCGCCGGATGGGTGCAATCGCAGAGAGAGCGCGTGGCCGACCTGGTGGCCGCCGCGGCGAAAGAGACAGGACGTTGCGCCATCACCAGTCTGGAGGTCGACGCTGCCGGCATTAATCTCCGGGGCGCGCCTCGGTTCGATGTCGTGGTCGACGGAAAGACCACAGCCGAGATCGACGTCCCGGGCAAGGAAAGCGTCGCATCGACGCCGGAAGCCGCCATGGCGGAGCTGATGCAGGCGTCAACCCTGGCCAAGCCGTTCCACATCGATCTCAGCAGCGTGCCTAACCCGAAGACGATCGAGCTTCGCTACACCAACGACCTGTGGGGCGGAGACGGCAAGGCAGGTGATCGCAATCTGTTCATCAAGAGCGTCAAGGTGAACGGTCAGTTGGTGCCAAACACCAGACTGCGTGTCGACGAGCAATCGCACGGCTACACCGACGACAACGGGACCGCCATGTACAGCAACGGCTCGCTATGGGTTAGCGGCCCGTTCGTCGAGGGATGTGTATAGCGTGCCGCGTGGCAGACCGTCGTCCTCGATTTGCAGCCCGTGCGCGCCGCGGCAGACACTGACCGTCCTACCGGTTGACATCTTCGAGGGGTACTCACTAGCATGCGAAACACTGACGGTTGCAGCGTGGAGCCACTTGTCAGCGCAGGACGGACCGGGCCCGTTCTTGCGGTATGCTCGGCTGGTCGACGCCCGCTTGGGAAGCGAACATTGAATGCGACCGCTCAGCATGACGAACAGGACCGGATTGCCATTTGAGTCAGCGAGCCGGGCGAGGCGACATCGACTTGCCATCTCGTTTGCGCCCGTCCTGGCCATTTGGTGCCAGATGGCGCTTTGCGGAGCCGCGCACGCAGCTGGTCCCAAAGACAGCGGCCCTGCAGATGCCGTTGCCGTTCCCACGGCTTTCCAACTTCAGCTTGTTTATGCTGACCGCACGTGGATATGGGATAACGGAGCGGCCTATTTCGGACAGAAGGATCGACCGGTCCGGGCCTGGACCTCCGAGCAAGACACGGCTTCTGTCGGCGAAGGCAGATGGCATCTGAGCAACGATGGCAAGATGTGCATGGATCTCGTCTGGCGGTCCAAGACCTACGCCGCAGCGCCGATCCGCACGTGTTTCAGCCACCGCTTCCGGAGTGGGACCCTCGAACAGCGCAAGGATCCGGACGGTGTCTGGTACAGTTTCCGGCACTCTCCGGGAGACCCTTCCGACGAGCAACGAAAGTTCGAGGAAGGCGATACAAAGGGCGCGCAGTTCGACAAGATCCGTACCTCGATCGATTCCAAAAGTTGAGGCTCGCCGAGAAGCTCACCCACCTCAATGAGCCCACGTCCCCGACAACGACAAACAGGGACGACTACAAGCTTTGCGAGCTGGTGATGTCCTCCGATGCATTTGGTATTCCTGGCGAAGTTGACCGGCGGCGCCTCGCTGTCGGCATCGGAATTGTGAACGCGGTGGCCTCCAGCCCGAAGAACGGGGCGGCTGTCCTGACGATGGTATCGATGTCGGAAAGTTCCGGCACGAAGCCCAGGTGTTCGCGCGCTTTGATCGGGTCCGCATAGAGCTCCGCCGGGTCTCCCGGGCGCCCGGGCCGGAAGACAACCGGAACCGATTTGGACGTCATCCGGGTGACCGCCTGGAGAATCTCCTTGATCGAAACCCCGCGCCCGGTGCCGAGATTGACCGACAGGTTTTCGCCACCCGCCTCCAGATGCATGAGAGCCCTCAGATGCGCGCGGGCCAGATCGCTGACATGGATGTAATCGCGCACGCAGGTGCCATCCGACGTGTCGTAGTCTGTGCCGAAAACCTCGATCTCGTCGATTGTGCCTGATGCGGCCATGAGCACGCGCGGGATCAGGTGCGTTTCAGGCGAGTGCCACTCACCGAGCTCGCCGTCGGGATCGGCGCCGCAGGCGTTGAAATAACGCAGGATCGCATATTTCATTCCGTAGGCGCTGGCATAGTCGCTGATGATCTGCTCGCCCATCAGCTTGGTTCGCCCATAGGGGCTGATTGGATTTTGCGCCAAGGTCTCTCGAATGGGCAGTGTTTCGGGAACGCCGTATGTCGCGCAGCTGCTTGAAAAGATAATGTTTTCGATAGAACTCGAGCGTGCCGCGTCAAGCACCGCGATGGTACCCGACACATTGGTCGAATAATACTCTGCGGGCTCGTGAACAGACTCGCCCACATAGGCCAGCGCAGCAAAGTGGATGATCGCTTGCGGCTGGTAGGTGCTGATCGCCTGCTGTAGCGCCTCCCGGTCCCGGATATCGCCGACAACAAGCGGCCCCCAGGCAACGGATCTCTCGTTGCCACGGCTCAGATTGTCAAAAACGACGGGCAGGTAGCCGGCAGCTGACAACAGCTTGCAGGTGTGGCTGCCGATGTAACCGGCCCCACCCGTCACCAGGATTGCCGGGCGGCTCATTACATCGCAGCTTCTTTGACGCGCCGGTTCGGGTAGAGAAGGGCGTCAAAATACGCCGTGGTATGCGCGAGCCCCTGGCTCAGGCTGATCTTTGGCTCCCAGCCAAGATTTTCCCGGGCAAATGAGATGTCCGGCCGACGCTGCTTGGGATCGTCGACTGGCAGCGGCCGATGCACGATCTTCGAACGTGAGTTGGTGTATTCGAGCACCTGTGTCGCCAGTTCCAGAATGGTGAATTCGGCAGGGTTGCCGAGATTGACCGGGTGCTGCGGTGCGCTCGGTGCGTTCATCAACTGGATAAAACCTTCGATGAGGTCGTCCGCGTAGCAGAATGAACGGGTCTGCCGGCCGCTGCCGTAGACGGTCAGGTCGTCACCGTGCAATGCCTGGACGATGAAGTTCGAGACGACGCGGCCATCGTCTGGTTGCATGCGGCGGCCATAGGTGTTGAAGATCCGTGCGACGCGGACATCGAGGCTATACGTTCTCGAATAGTCGAAGAACAGCGTCTCGGCCGAACGCTTGCCCTCATCATAGCAGGATCGCGGACCGTGCGGGTTGACGTTGCCGAAGTAGCCTTCCGGCTGCGGATGTACCAGGGGGTCGCCGTAGACTTCGGACGTCGAAGCCTGAAATATCTTCGCATTGTTCCGCCGCGCGAGTTCGAGCAGGTTCAGCGAACCAAGCACGCTTGTCTTGAACGTATGGATCGGATTCGCCTGGTAATGCGGCGGGGACGCCGGACAGGCGAGATTGTAGATTTCATCGACCTGGAGATCCACGGGCAGAGGGTCGACAATGTCGTGCTCGATGCACGTAAATCGCGGATCGCGCACGAGGGGATTGAGATTGTATCTTTTGCCGGTGTGGAAATTGTCCAGCGCGAGAACGTCGTATCCATCCCGCAAAAGACGCTCGCACAGATGCGAACCCAGAAATCCTGCCCCACCGGCAACCAGCGCGCGACCCTGATTGGAATTCGCGCCCCTTCGGCTGTTCCCGGCCCCGAGTTTCAGAACATTGACAGTTCTACCCATACTCCACCCCTTCGCCCTTACGCTCTGCGCACACTACTGCCGGCCATAGCATTGCCGGGCGACGTTCCTGAGAACGTCACAAACCTTCCGCTCCCGCGGAATCGTCCACTCCTGATGTCTGTCGATTGCTTTTTGAGTTGCTGGGCGGTGCTACTCGGCTATTAGCTGCCGTTCAGCATCCGATACGCCCCGAAACCGCGGTCACGCGCCTGATGCCACCATCGCCCATTGCTCGCCCAAATTGCACATCCCAACGTTTCGAAAATATACCTGTGCAAAACATAGTCAACTAAATTAGCGAATCGTTAACCGTGTTCATTCGGGAGTGGTTAATCGCGGGGCGGCAGCGCAGCCACATAAATCTGAGGATTGGGCTATAAACTTGAAAGTACCACAGTAATATAAAGACCATTTTTCTGATCTTTCGAGGGGCGATCGCCGGAAAGTTGATAATCAAGACACTCTCACCTCTGCAAAAAATAGGCAGATGTAAGACTAATACTTACGTTAGCAAACTTTATACTACGATAGGTGTAGCATTTGAAAATATCGAAAATATTCGTAGATGCGACCTTGTCAATAAAATCTTACAAGCCAATGCGGTTGGTTCCCGAAGCGTGCCGAAATCCCCGCCAGTTCAGCCCTCAACTGCCCGACGAGATCTTGCGCGACGAGCGGGGGTGATCGCGACCGATAGCCCCGGACGCCTACCTCTTTCACCGTCGGCCCGGGATTGACGCACACAACCGCTCTCCGCAGTCGTAGCCTTCGTTGGCAGATGCAGCATACCCCAATAACCCGGTCCATTCTGAAGCGATCCGCGTATGGTTTGCGGATGTCGGAAGCAGAGATCCAGTCGAAGCCGCGCGAAAACGGTCGTCGTCCCTTCTGTCGAACGGCTGTCTCAGGATGACTGTGGCCGGCAGCGAGCGTGGAGATGCCAGGATATGTGCTCTGCCGAGCTTACCGCGGCTGATCCCTATTGATCGCGGCAGCTTGCGGCCCCAAAAGCTGCCTGGCGGGAATGCGCCTCATATCGGCCGATAGGGCGTTCCTATCCGTGCCGATAAGCGGACGTCGATAAACAACCCGCCATGAACGGCTTTCGTCATCAGGGGTCGCCCGAGGCGTTTGTAGCGTTCGGATCGGGCGGGCGGGTTGATATGAGACCCGGCGTCTTGGCGATTTAGAATGGAATCGGCCGCTATGAGCGCCGCAACCGTCTCCCTGTCCTGTTGCCGGCGCTCGCGGGAGTGTAACCCTGTGCCGGGTGTCCTTGCCCGGCGCAGGGTAGGTTTCCACGCCCGCTCAACTGCTTGACGCCGGATTGTTTCAGAGGCCGGCTGGAAACGTGCCGTGCCCACTTTCGATCGTTGCCAATTGACCACTAAGGACT
Organism: Mesorhizobium sp. C277A; assembly: GCF_040324395.1. NCBI lineage: Bacteria > Pseudomonadati > Pseudomonadota > Alphaproteobacteria > Hyphomicrobiales > Phyllobacteriaceae > Mesorhizobium > Mesorhizobium sp. C277A. The sequence goes on from NZ_JAMYVW010000002.1 coordinate 1,646,331, forward strand.
GCACCATTCTTAAGGTCGTGCAGGAGCGCCACCACGCCCGCAGTGACACATTCTCGGATTTACTTGACCGGAAGATTACGAGCGCGATTGTGATGTTTTCGGGAAGACATCCCCGAACGTGGTGACCCTCAGCACCCGCGTCGCCTCTCGGGTAAATGACGGCCCTGCTGAAACCCGTATCGTGGCACATGACGAGATGCGCGGTCTTGTTGGCATGCTTTTCTCGAAGCGCCGCGACAGCAAATACCGCAGCGGCCGGTCGACCGCCTGGCTGAAGATCAAGAGCTATATGGTTGAAGAATACGATTTGCTCGGCGTCGAGCGTGAAGCTGGCAGGCCGGCTTTCGCTCTGATGGCTGAGCGCCGCACCGGCGTTATGTCGGAAGCGCATTCGTCACCTTGAACCGGGAAATGCGCGAGAGGCTATGGAAACGCGTCCAGGAGCACTCAGGCGGCGCCCAAGGGCATCATGAAGCGGCCGGCGACGCAATGGGTAAAGCCGGGCCTCATTGGACGCGTGAAGCACCTGCGCGGCGAGGATGGCCTGCGTCATGCCTCACTGCAGGATTTCCGCGAGGAAGATTGAACGCTATATCGGAGCCATGCCAGCAGCAGATCGCCCTACCGTCCGCTTCGCCTATCAACGCGGCTTTCAGGTCCTCGACGGAAGCGCGATCCTCCAGACGTTCGAGAAACAGGACGAGGCGTTCAAGTTCGTGCTCGGCCGAGGTGCTCGCGTTTGGCTGGCATGGTCGCGGACCATCATAGGAGGGCAGACGGCGCCCTTCGATTTCGCCGCAGCGTTCCAGCAGGAAAAGGTCGGCCGCATCATGAAGACGATGCACGGCCCAGCCGCAGGCACTTGGTTCTGGACCTGCCATGACGGCGGCGCGCACGGAACAGTCGAAACGAAAGATGAGGCTGTTGTTGGAGTCGAGCGGCATTCACGCGGCGCATCGCCGGGGCGCAGATCTACGCTAACCGGCCAGCGCGATCCAAAGCCAAAGCCTAGGCCGCTGGTGAGGCCTAGGAACAGCTTGCCGGCCCCAGCATGGTCCCAATTTGGGACGAATATGTTTGGCACCCATATTGCATCCACATCTTTCGCCGGCTGATCCCCGGTCCTGATCGCGTACTCTGATCAGGTGTAGGCTCGCCGGGCTCGAGGTAGTTGGGGTCTTCGCCCGGCGAGTTGTCTAGCAATGTTCAGTCATGTGATGCCATACTCCGAAATGGCGCAGGCACTCCGCAGGTTGTGCATCGCCCGACCAAGGTCCGATCGGTATAGGACTTCAGTCGCGAAGAGGGCCGATACGCTGTACGATTCCGAATAGTTGTTACATTTCACACTGTTACAACGAGCCTCGCGGTCGTTAGTCGCCCATTGCAATGAGCATTTATCTAAAGTTCATTCATTCGAATTAGGAAACACTTATAAGCCGCTCTATAACGAATCGGCGAGGTGGCTATTCGCCGAGGAGGTACCATGACGTCCCGAAAAACGCTGTTGGCAGCGCTTGCCGCGCTTGCGCTAGTGACCGCTCCTGCTTTCGCTGGCGCGGGTGGAAACGGTGGTGGTCACGGCAATGGCGGTGGTCACGGTAATGGCGGTGGTCAGGGCAACGGTGGCGGCAAGTCCGGCAACAGCGCTTCGCACGGCAAGTCGGCATCGGCTCACGCCGGAAAGAAGGCCTCGGGCGAAGACCAGGTCGCCGTCGACGACATTGAGGTCGCCGCGACGCCTAAGGACAAGAACATTCACGCCAAGCTTGGCCGGCTGAACTCGCTGCAGCGCAACATCAACGCCTATATGAACTCCAAGAGCAAAAAATTCGCCGGCATTCAGGCTTATGTGACAGGGTCGGCGGCCGCCAAGGGCGCCCAAGCCGCGGTAGATGCCGCCCAAGCCGAAGTCGACGCGTTGAACGCCAAATTGAACGACCCGAATACTCCGGCCGACCAAGTCCCGACCCAGGAGCAGATCGATGCAGCGCAGGCGGCGCTCGATGCCGCCAATATAGCGGCTACCGATGCTGCTGCCGCCGTCCCATCGCTGGATGACGCGCTCGCCGATATGGCCAACAAGCCGGTAGACGCCGAGGTCACCGAATGGGCCAACGGCGTGCTTGCCGAGAAGATCGACGAGATGGCTGCCAAACAGGCTCCTGAGCCAACACCGTAAGCCGAACGTTCAAGCCGCCGGGTCACACCCCCCCGGCGGCTTTTGGTGGCTCTACGGAACCCCTCAGGGAAAGCGTTACGCAGCGATGAGCCAAGCTCCGTTCACCGGCTTTTTTGTACATAAGCGGAACCTGAAATTTGGGGGCTTGTTGATAGAACGGCAGCGAGTGGGTGTTCGCTGCTGGTCGAGGTCCCGCAAGACTCGGCCGGGCTCGCATCACACCTGCCCCGGTACGGTGCGAGCCCATCGTCGCGCGACCAAGCGAGATCCCATGTGTCGGTCCATATTTGATACTAGGGGACGGCGGTTCATCATCACGATGGTTTATGGCACGTTGTCCGCCATGCCGAGCGCCAGACTCTGTCTTGGCCGTCTGCAGCAAGCGCTGGTCGATAGCGGCGGCCTTGAACGCCGCAAATGCTACGGCCGGACTGCAGCTTCCATCCTTGGCCTCCGCAATTAATCGGCACGCATTTCTATAGGCCGCCGCTTCCTTATTTGGCCACTGCGGGTTGGGACCCAGCCGTAGGGGAATGGCTTCCAAAAATTGTATGGAACCGTGGCGACGACCACACATTTCTACCTAAGCGATCGATTCCTCGGATGTAGCCGTGACGACGGAAACATGCGGCACCTGGAAGAGAGGCTAAGTCGCATGAAAGACCAGTGGAATCCGACCACCAGTTCATCGAAGGCGCCCGCCGTAGCCAGCGCTGGGCGGAGAGAGAACTGGAATCCCTACAATCGACCATCCAAGAGACACGCCGCATCCTAGAGGCCTCACGGAAGCTCTTGGAAAAGATTGCCGAGCGCGAACACCCTACCCAGCCGTAGGAATGGCCGGTGCAGTTGGGCAGCTTGTGGGGGCTTAACCGCACCGGCCACTGCGGGAAGATATGAGGCCCCCCGCGCTGCTTAAGGTATAGGCATATTAGCAACCGAGCAAATTATCTCGCATTGCCATCTTGAAGGCTCAACCGCGAAGCCAACTTAGTTCGAGAGAATGGGCGGATTGGTGAACGCGATGTCGCACCCCGGTAGCAGTGAGCATCTTTGGGCTTTGGACCTTGCCGACCTGCGCAAGCAGTTTGGAAAGTTCGTTCAAGAGCGCGGAACAGCGCCTCTTGAGTGGGACGAGCACACCAAGCTGTTCCATGAAGAACGAAGGGAGCGCTGCTAGGAAACGGACCCTACCGGGCAGTAGGGGAATCACTCAGACCGTCAACGACGAGATGGAAGCCGAGGTCGACGAAGCCGCCGTCGAGCGCCCCCACGAATAGCCATTTTGCCGTACGAATCCGTACGGTCGTTTTGATTGAAGAAAGGGTCTCGGCGGGCCTATAAAGATGGTGTTTACCATTGCCTTTTTGGGAGGATGCGATGGTTGCAACGCCCATAGATATCGCTCAAGCGGCCACTGCGAATACGGCCACCTTGCTGAAGTGGCAGAAGTCCATGGAGGAACGCGCCACATTTCGCCAGAACATGGATCAATCGCGCAGGGCGATTCAAGTTTCACGCGAACTGCTAGAGCGCCTTCGTCAACGTCATCGCGACGACAATAGCGTCGCGGATGCGCAAAAGGATTAGCCGCCAGGGCAGACGGTGAGACAGGTCCGGGAACCTTATTGCCGCAAACCGGTTCGGGCTGCTCGCCTACGCTCAGATCGAGGTCCCCGGCTAGAAGGCCGCTCGCTTCGTAGCCCAGCGATTTGACCGGAAAAAGAGTGCTGGTGCTCGAGAGCATCAACCGCGGCGCATAACCACTGACGTTGCCTGCTCCCCCTGAGGGCGTTAGTAGCCCGCAACCGGAACATCACATGTGCTGGTGCATTGCTAGTGAACGCCAATTCGACTGGGGCGCAAAATGCATCGCGCGATCACAAATGCATGGGCAATGGTGCGAGAAGCCATCGTTGGGTTCGTCAACGACAATGCTCTCAGCCATGGCGCGGCAATCGCTTTTTATGCCACAACATCGTTGGCGCCAATTCTGCTCATCGTGGTTGCAATTGCGGGTCTCGCATTCGGTCACGAGGCAGCCCAAGCGGCATTGTCCGCCCAAATCACAGGGATGATGGGTACAGAAAGCGCAAATATCCTGCAAACCGCATTGAAGAGCGCATCCGAAAAGCCATCCGGCGGCACCTGGGCGGCGGTGATTGGCATCATCACCTTGCTTGTGAGCGCTTCCGGGGTCTTCGGCGAAATACAGCAGTCTTTGAACATGATATGGAAGGTCGAAGCGCAGGGCAGTTCGTTGTCGCGCCTGGTGCGCGCACGTGCGGTAAGTCTGGGACTGGTCACCGCACTTGGCTTCATGTTGCTCGTCTCTCTAGTCGCGAGCGCGGCGATTTCGGCCCTAGGCAACCTCATCAACGCACAGTTGCCGTTCGGGACACTTGTACTGGCCGTTATCAACGCGATCGTTTCTTTTGTCCTCCTCGCAGCTATTTTCGCCGCTATCTTCAAGATCTTGCCTGATCGAACCCTGGAATGGCGGGATGTCTGGATTGGCGCTGTTGTAACCGCTGCCCTGTTCACGCTCGGGAAATCGCTTATCGGTTGGTATATAGGCTCCAGAGCGGTCGCGGCCTCATATGGGGCCGCCGGTGGGCTGCTCGTCATCCTGCTGTGGGCTTACTACTCGGCGGAAATTTTTCTTTTTGGTGCGGAAATCACTCGCGCCTATTCCATTCGACACGGCAGCAGGTCCGATCTGGACGCTGTGCTTCACAGTGCTTGACTTGCAACATACGCCACTAACGATGAAATCGACTAGGGGCGCGGCGCGCCGGCTGGCTGCCTTCGCGACGCCACCCGCATCATCACCCGTCGGCGCCGACCGCATCACCGAGCAGGGCACGCGAGCTGGATACGGTCGACGCCATATGATGAGTGCACGGGTCGCTGGTGGGTCAAACCATCGCGGTCACAGTTTGAGTTGGTTGGGAAGACGCGGTTCAGCGGCGACGCGGACGGCGCTTGCGTATCGGCTTTGATCTCGCGCGCCTGCCGTCCGGCGCCTTCTTGGCGGCAGCGGAGCGGTATAGGTTCATGAGGTCAATCAGGAGCCGAACAATGGCAATTGCAGTTGCAGCATCGAGCCAGCCCGCAATGCTGTTGAGCATCGGGATTGTTCTCCAAGCTTACGACGTGAAAGCGGTCGAAGGACCTTGGCGGCAGTGCAACTCTTCGCCTAGGCAGGGAGTGCCACCTAATCGTTGTGGCACTCAGTTGCCAGCCACCATGACATGAAAAAGGCCTCCGAAGGAGGCCTTTGGATGGTGTGAGCGAGAATCTCCACCAAACAAATTATCCCACATTTTATGCATGCAGCGCAAGCCATTCGGCTTGGCCAAGGCGCGCTTGGCGACCTTGATGCTTGGCACCGTGACCGTCACCCCCGCTCTTCAGCCGCAGCCGATGGTCGCTGTCGGCACTTTCAGCTGCGGCAATGCGATGTCATTGTTGGCGCCATGAAACCAGCGCTTCACGTCGCTTCCGCGAAATGGGATCCTTGCAAGCACCAAGCGCAAGCTCATCAGCCAGAGGGTGTAATGGACTGAGCGGGCGTTCTCATATTGTGAAACGCCGAACAGATCCCGGGTCCCTGGAAGAGCGGCAGCAAACGTCAGAGAGCCGCACTTCCAGGGAGGCTGGATCAATAGTCGTTGTTGTAATAGCGATCATCGCAAGGCGCCGTGTAGATCCGGCCGCGGCGGTCCTGGTAACGGCAAAGCTGTTCGCCGCGGCGCTGCGGCGTGGTCGACTGGCCGATGACGGCGCCGAGCAAGGCGCCGCCGGCGGCACCCACGACCGTGCTTTCGGTGTTGCCGCCCAGTGCCTGGCCGGCGAGGGCGCCGACACCGCCGCCAATGAGTGCGCCTGTGGTTGCCCTCTGCTGCTGTTCGGTCTGGGTCGCGCAGCCTGCAAGTGCTGCAGTCATGAGCACGGCGGCAATGGTTTGTCTGATGATCATCTTGGAACTCCTTTGGAGCCCCAAACGCGGATCGGGGCGAATGGTTGCCAGTTGCTGGCGCATTGCGGCCAAACGGCGGCACGCCCGCTCACGAAATGAGACGTGGTTTCTCGGGCCTTGAAGACAATGGTTGCCAAAGCGGAAACGGCTTTCGCGAACAGGTCGGTAGCGCCTCGGTTTGAATCGCATACCGATCTATCTGGTCGAGGACATCTTCGGGAATGGTGACGTTGACGCGCACCACCTTTGTGGTTCGGCTTTGAGCGCTACCAGGACGGCGACCCGGCTGAGATTGTCATTGTTCGACATGACATCTTCCAGGGATGATGGCTCGGGAATGGCTTCGCCATCCTCGACAAGGCCTTCGAGATGGAAGGCCAGGGCCTCTTCGGCCATGGCGCGGGCGTCGTCGAGGCTGGTGCCGGCGGTGACCACGCCCGGAAAGTCGGGAAAGGATACGCCGAAGTCGCTGTCCGCTTGCTTGTGGATCAATCCGATATAGTGACGCACGGGTCGGTTCCCCCAAGGAGCGGCTTCGAGGCTCGATCAGACTATCGAGCCATTCGACACAAACTGTCGAGGTATTCCTAATGGGACCGTAGGAAGCTGCCTAGTAGGTTGGGCATGCCCCAGGCAGACATTGCCTGGGCAACGGTCGAGAGTGTGGGGAAAGTGCCAAAGTTAGATGGCGGGCACCAGACTGTGCCTAGAGTTCGCGCCGCGCAGTACGTGCGCATGTCGACGGAACACCAGACCTACTCGATCGACAACCAAGCGGATGCCATTCGCGACTATGCCGATATCATGGCTTACGACATTGTCGCCACTTACGAGGACCTCGGTCGCAGCGGTTTAAACCTTGGAGGGCGCCCCGGTCTTCAGAAGCTGTTGGCCGATGTCGAAAGTGGGCGAGCCGATTTTGAGACGGTTGTGGTCTATGATGTAAGCCGGTGGGGGCGTTTTCAGAACATTGATGAAAGCGCAGCCTACGAATACCGATGCCAGATGGCCGGCGTGCGTATCGAATTTTGCGCCGAGCAATTCGCAAACGACGGCAGCATCGGGTCAGACGTCCTCAAAGCAATCAAACGGAGCATGGCTGCCGAGCAGAGCAGAATGCTCTCGCAAAAAGTCTTCATCGGCCAGGCAAGGTTGATCCGGCTGGGCTTCCGGCAGGGCGGGAAGGCCGGCTTTGGCCTGCGGCGCCTGCTTGTCGATCAACACGGCCGCTCAAAATGCATCCTTTCATCCCACGAATACAAGAGCCAGCAGACGGATCGAATAGTTCTGGTGCTCGGCCCGCCTGACGAGATTGCGACAGTGAAGTGGATCTTCAGTCACTTTGTCAGAACACGCAAGACAGAGCTGGAGATGGCAAGACTGCTCAACAAACGCGGCGTGCTCAGCGATTTGGGGCGACCATGGACGCGGGAATCCGTGCACTCGGTGCTGACCAACGAAAATTACATTGGCAACAGCGTCTGGAACAAGCATTCGGCCCGGCTGAGAAGCCATCAAGTCCGTAATCCCCCCGAACAGTGGGTGCGGGTGGAAAACGTCCTGGAGCCGATCGTCGACCGCAAACTGTTCGACCGGGCGCAGATCGTGCTCAAGACCATCTATCGCCACATGACCAACGACGAGATGCTGGCTGCTCTTAGGGCACTTCTGGCTCGCCGTGGCGCCTTGTCGTTGGCCATGATCGACGCCGATCCGGGGTGCCCGCCGGCCCAACGCTACCAGTGGCGTTTTGGAACCATTGTCAAAGCCTATGAACTGATCGGATACGAGCCATCCAAAAACTACCGCTTCATCGGCGTGAACCGGCACCTGGAATCAATGAGGCTGCAGATTATCCGGGATCTTGTGGGCGCGATTGATAAGCAGGGCGGGGTTGCTGCCCATGACATGGCGATGGACCTCCTGCGGATAAACGAGGAGATCACGGTGGCGATTACAATGGGCCGATGCAGGGTTTCCGGCTTCGGCTATCCACGCTGGTTTTCCAAGGCCGATAAACGGCCACTACCCGACATTTTCGTCCTGATCCGTATGAATCCCGGCGACCTGACCGTCCGGGATTATTTGATTGCGCCTGCGCATGAGATCGCTGGCAAATCGGAACTGCATGCCATCAATGGGATACCGCTGGACAGCTATATTTTTCCCACGCTCAATCCCATTCTCAGGCTGGCAGAGCGAGAGCCTGTGGGGGGCGTGGCTTGGTAGTCAAGCGCTTACCCAAGGACGCCGCCTACCGTGCGTTGGAAAAGGGTGGCGACAGACATGCGAGCAATATTGTTGCTGGCGCATTAGGGTCCAAGAAGAGGCTTCGTTCACACGAATTTTTGGCGACCTACGATACGGAATGCAAACGCATGCGCGATTTCGGCACGCAAGCGGCTAAGTCTGAACAGAGCCTAGACCGGATAGTAGCGGCGCTCCACCTGATGATGCGCGACAAGCAATTCTGCGCCACGCTGGTGTCCGAGGGCTTCAGGACAATGCCAAGCCTACTGGCACATAGGTTGCGTGGCGCGACCCGCGAGCCGCAAATGTTCTGCTCTCCCGGAAAACCCGCTCCCGAGACAGGCGAGAACCGGAAAGCCGTTAACGGAATTTGCCCTGATGTCCTCGACCTGCTTCGGGACGCGCCGGTGAAAACAAAAATCTTCGGGTTGCTCCAGAAGGTGCTGCCAGCCAGGCAATTGGAGATTGCCCGGCTGATGGTGGCGATGGACCGGGTCAGGATCACCTACGCGAGACTACTCGTCGCTCTGACACCGCAAGCCCTGCTGGTCGAGGGTTTTAATCTCTCAACGATCACCACACAGGCGGAAGACCAGCGCGGCGCGATGGTGCTCGATGTCGGCGCGCTAAGCCTTGCGGTTCTCAGCGCCGCGGAACGTCATGGCCAGGTGGGCCTGGAGCTTGTCGCAGCCAACCGCTTTTTCGACCGGTTGATGGATAATTCCAGAGTGGTGCGGTATCTCGCCCGGACCTTTCCGGGGCATTTTGAAGAGTTTCACAGCTTCTCGATGCCATGCCTCGAACAGGGGCGCTAGATGGTCGGACGTCAACTCCTATACAAACCGATCGCCGTCGCCGGGATGCAAACAACAGAACCAATGTGACTTCTGTCCAGGCCTCGAAAACCCAAACCCGCCGAGCTTGCCGCAGCCAGAATGCTCGCAAAGCGATTTTCGATCGGCTCTCGGCCGCGCGGAATCGCTGTCATCCCTTCGGCAAGCCGGCTCGGTTCGTCGCTCATAACGGGTTGATCGGCCCGACCAGGCCGGGATGGTCGTTGGGCAACTTGTTGACGGCGCTCGTGTTCACCTCACGTCCAACGCGGTTGAACTGCAGCTGACCGTCGATGTCGTGGCTGAGAATGTCCTTGAGGCTGTCCTTGGGCGTCGCCGGGTCCAGCCAGGCGTCATAGTAGGCCGGGTCGAGAATGAGAGGCTGCCGATCATGCAACTGCTTCATCGGTTCTGCGGCAGGCTCGGTGATGATGGTGCAGCTGGTTATGTCGAGATTGGAATTGTAAGCCCAAAGCCCGGCGAACGAGAAAGGCGCGTGGCCTGGCTGGTAGATGTGCCAAGGGTCTTTCTTGCCGTCGGCAGGCGATATCGTCCACTCGTAGAAGCCATCGGCAGGGATCAGGCAGCGCTTGGACTTGTAGGCGTCGCGGAAGGCGGGCGCTGTATCGATGCCCTCAATCCTGGCATTGAACATAGCCGCCTTGGGCATTTCCTTTGCCCAGAAAGGGACCAGCCACCAGCGCCCTTCACGCAGCCGGTGGTTGCCATCCTCACCGGCAGTGACGAATGGGACATCCTGAGTCGGCGCGATGTTGTACCGGGGCTCGTCGTTGCGGCCCGTCTCCGCCGGCGCAGTCAGGCGGTAGAGCCGGTGGATTTCCGACCACGACAGATATTTGGTGTAACGTCCGCACATCGCTCTGCCTCAGTTGCGCAGGAGTTCAGGCACGCTGAGCGGGCCAAGGTCGGAATTCTCCTATACTCGTCGCTGCGGCGCCAGACGCTGCGTTTCTCGGCGGCGGTGGCCGATTGATTGCCTTAGTAGCCTTGCGGAAGGCTCTGGGCGACCGCAGAGTTCGCCTTGGTGTGCGCTGTGGAGGCAAAAAGGCAAAGCCGACAACGATCATGCCATGTCCCTCTCACTGCCGACTTAGCAAAGGCTCTCGCAAGGAACGCCGTCCTTGTCGCGGTCGAGCTTGCCGCCCCAAGAGCAGTTGGCCAAGTACCAATTAGCCTCATCGCACGAACTGATCTGGGGACAAGTTCGCCGCGGCTGACAAGAATAGCTCTGCGCCACCTGCCCATTGCTCATCATGCCGAGTGGTTGTTTTGCAGACGGCTTGGTGGTGCCGTTCGCATGCTCTGCGCGCCAATCCCATGGTGCCTGAAACGCCCCAGCCCACAGACCGACCTTCGCTGCCTGGGCCTTCGCCTGCTGTCCTGCGTAGGCTCCGTGGCTGTAGCGCGGCCAATCTAGTGCCAAGCCCCGCTCGACAAGCCAGCTCTGGACGTTGCGACCGTCGGCGCGATCGCAATCCCCAACAAGCCGGCCGTACCGGTCTCGGTTAACAAAGCTGCAGTGCAACGGACGCGATGCAGCCAGGAACTCGTGCAAGGCTTGGGCAGCATGGCGCCCGCAGGCGTATTCGAAGCCCTTACCGTCGTCGCAATATTGCTTACTCTCGGGCGCATCGATGCCGTTCAAGCGGATGCGCTGTCCGTGGATCTCGATCGTGTCGCCGTCGATCACAGACGCGACACCGGCGATCGGCGCCGGCTTCGAGCCGAACCAGTTCGATGCATTGATCTCTGGCAAACTTTCGCTGTGCTGGATGGCGGTTTGCGCGACCAGAGCGCCAGCCGCTACCGCAGTCACCAAAATCAGGCGCCGCGGCACATTCGCCCATCGGTGCGCACGGCTATGCTTGGCACCGGCTCGCTTTCGCCAGCGATCAGATCGATTGTCGTATCGGTATTTGTCCACGCCCTCTTCCCCGCAGGGAGGATGCGACTGTTTCAACAAAGAGTCCAGAAGACGAGACGCGCGGAATGCTAGCGCGGAAGCCGATGCGTGCCGACGCCCTCGACTTCGATCTCGGTTAAGCGGGTTCGATGGCCTGTTGGGGTGCATTCGGCTGTCGGGCCTGACCGGCGCGCTCCCGAAGGTGCATTCACGCGGGAAAACCCGCCTTTCTGAAGCCTGACATAAAAAGCTCGAGGGCAACCTGGTCGGCGAACGGGAAACCTGAAAACAACCGGACAGTCAGGTCGTGTTTCCTCGTCAGTGCTTCCTCGACTTCAACGCGCGCCTTCTGCGTCTCGCCCAAATGTGCGTACGCCGCTGCGAGGAACGCATGAATGAAGAATTGGTCGCCGGCCTTCTGGTACGAACTGATGGCCTCCACGTACCTTCCAAGCAGGAAGAGGGAGCTGCCCTTCACCTCCCAGAACCAAATTGGAGGTAACGGGTCGCGCAGGAGCGCAGTTTCGAGCACGTTCAGCGCCATCTCGGCCCGTCCGCCGTAGTTGAGCCAGCTTGCATAGTCCCCCGCTATGTTCATGTCTAGCGGGTTCAACGAGCGCGCTTGCTCGAAATGCACTCCCGCATCGCTGTGCTGGCGCATGTGCGTAAGCACCAGCCCCATGCTCTGGTGACAGACGCCATCGCTCCTGTCGAGAGCGAGCGCCGTTCGTGCCGACTCCCAGGCCTTCTGTAGCGTCCGCGGATCGTTGTCGTACCAAAATCTGCCGACGAGGGCCTGCGCGAGGAAGCCGTGGCCTTGAGCGAACGTCGAATCGAGCTCGACACACCGGACGAATAGGGGCTCGGCCATGTCCAGTTCATACCGGTAGAACTGCGCGCGCCCCTGCAGGTAATAGTCGTATGCATCCCAATCGGCGGGAGGCTTGCGTCTTGTCCGGCTCGTCGAATCGGCCTCCGCCCGGCCTTCGACCATCGAGGCGATGAGAGCCGCAACCTCGTCTTGCAATGCGAAGATGTCGTCGAGGGCCCTGTCGTACCGTTGGGCCCACAGGTGGGTGCCGGTGGCGGCGTCAATCAATTGTGTGGTGATCCGAATGCGATCACCGAGCTTTCGCATGCTGCCTTCGACGAGGTAGCGAACTCCGAGTTTGCGATGGGCTTCGGCAATGTCCAATGCCGGATGGCGAAACTGAAAAGATGAATTGCGCGCGATGACAAGGAGGGAGCGGAACCTGGCCAGCTCCGTAATTATGTCCTCGGTTATGCCATCGCTGAGATACTGCTGGTCCTGATCGCCGCTCAAATTGGCAAAAGGCAGGACCGCAATCGACGGCTTGCCGGACTCTGGTATCGCTCTGCGGGATGCGCTCGCCACCGGCTCGACAGTCCCGGTGAAGCGGTAGCCGACGCGAGGCACCGTGGCGATCCACTCGCCGCCGTTGTCAGCCGGACCGAGTGCCTTTCTCAGTGTCGCTATTTGGACCGTAAGGTTGCCTTCCTCAACGGCGGTTCCCGGCCAGGCAGCGTCCATCAGTTCGGCCTTGGTCAGGATCTCGCCGGGCCGGGCCGTGAGCGCAGCAAGCAGCGTCAGCCCACGATGCCCAACAACGATCGGGATCTGCTCTTTCAGGAGCGTCCCGATGTCGGGATCGAGTACGAACGGACCAAAAGCGATGCGTGTCGCCTGCATCTGGGCATATTAGACGTTCCGGCGGATTTCGGAACAGTGTCGGCACCGCTTTAATCCCCGGGGCGCTTTCGAGGCCTATGCCCAGAACGCGGCCACCTGTCCATCGATCAGAAGATAGCGATCGGGCGCTGGCCGCTGCGCAACAAGGCGGCATTGCCGCGCGGCCATTTCGGGCCATGGGTGGAGAAGCAAGGGTGCCTTTTCAGCAGCATGGCCGAGCTATGCATGCGGCTGGGTGCCAGGCGCCAGTACGCGAGACGGCCAGGACAGCGGGCGGCGAAGCGACTGGACGACGAAATATCGCGACCTGGTTCGGTCATGACTCCGCCCCGTTTTCGGTAGTTTCACTCGTCGCAGGTGCCGTTTGGCCACCGCACCCGCGTTCAACGGGTACTAGCTTAGCAAAATGGCCAGGCGAGTTATATTCTGCTCGCCAAGCGCACTCGAGATGATTTCTACCAAGCCGCAACCTATTTCAAAGCTAGACCAGCCTCCACCAATCGCCGGAACGCTTCCGATCTGGTGGGAAGATCTGGCTGAGTGCGACGCCATTCGTCTACGCGAGCAAGTAGGTCGGTCGAGAGCCGCAACTCGAAGCGTTCAGTTTTGTTGTCGACAGGATCAGGAACGTTTGACAATAGCGGTGTCCGTAATGTACGGTATGTACGTAATGTGGTTCACTCTTCGTGACCGAACGTCGTGCAACAACACGTCGTTCGGCCTAGCCACAACCCAAGCTGTGTGGAGTTCGGATCGTGGCTGACTCCGACAATACCACGACTTTGTCTCTCGTCACCCGCAGGAGAGCAATTGTGGGAACGACAAATGCAGCTGCGAGACTCAGCCTAAGCGCATTTGCTTACAGCGATCCGGGCGCGAGCCGATCAATTAGTCCTGCAGTAGCGCGCGGTGCGGATGTCGGCAGGCTCATGAACAGACTGAATGGGTGTGCCTTCAGCAGCAGGACCTGAACAGAAACCAGACCGCCAAACTCACTATCAAGCCCGAGGATTTAAGAGCCGGACACCTTCACCTCTCTGCCCTACAGACAAGAATTCGACCCCCGCTTTTGTCAGGGCCGCTTCAATGGCCTGCAAAGTGCTAATCCGGGAATCCACCTTGCCGTTTTCCAACCGGACCAGCGCGTTAAGCGAAACAATAGCCTTGTCAGCGAGTTCCTGCTGAGACCAACCCAGCAAAGCTCGTGCGGCTCGAATCTGTCGTGGACTGACCATGGGTCCACAATTGGCAGGCAGATTTTCTTTGCTACCGATAGGGTTCTTTTACACCCTATAAGGTATACGAAATGGCGATTCGGCTTTCAGATAACGTACCGACAGACTCTCTGTCGGCTGTCTAATGGAGCATCGAAAAGCCTTGTTGAAACCGCAGCGCTTCGTCCTCCTTCGGACGGAGCCGAAGCCAAAGATCGACAGTGACCCTCATCCCGCCGATCAGCATGTCGGCAGGCAGATTGCGACCGTCCGCGTCCAGTCGGACGTATCGCAGGCCCAACTTGCCCGATCCATAGGCATCAGCTTCCAGCAGCTCCAGAAATACGAGAACGCGCGGAATCGCGTGAGCGCTTCGATGCTCTACGAAATCGCCAGGTCGCTCGGCGTTCCTGTCAGCCGCTTCTTCGAAGGTCTGCCGGGAAACGATGAGACCCGCGTCGAGGCGCGGCCCCTGCCGGTCGATGAGCGCCTGGATTTCATCGCCAGCGCGGAGGGTCGGCGCCTGATTGAGGGGCTAGTGAACCTTCCACCGCGTCTGCGTGGTCGCATCTCGTCCCTGGTCTCAGCGCTAGGGGAAGAACTGGTCCTGCTAGACACGAAGGCAGAGAGCGAGACGGCCGGCGAGTCCGCGCCGGCCGAATGCAAGACCGTCTGACGGTCGATCGCGGTAGTCAGCCGAATTTTCGGGCAGCGGGCACGGTGATGCGGCCGCAAGCCGAGGATACTTTGATCTCGACGCCGAACGCCCGAGAGCGCGTCGCGAATTCCTCAAGCATGTCTCGCGCCTCGCTTCCAGTGATGGCGACGGGCACCAGTCTGCCCGTTGCGGATCCGGGAGACTGAGTTTCCGCCCCGATCGCGACGGGCAGGAGGTCTATTTCTGTGAGGCTTCCGCCGGCGTCATAGCGGCAAGCGGCGACGATGCTTTGCCAGACTTCCGGTGGATCCCATTCGGTTTCGTCGGCGTGGACGTGGAAGAGAAAATTTCCGAGGCCATAGAAGATCGGCGCGCCATTGTAGATTTCCACCGCCTGCAGCACCGGAGCGCCGTGGCTGACGAAGAGGTTGGCGCCGGCG
This sequence comes from Mesorhizobium sp. C277A, assembly GCF_040324395.1. NCBI lineage: Bacteria > Pseudomonadati > Pseudomonadota > Alphaproteobacteria > Hyphomicrobiales > Phyllobacteriaceae > Mesorhizobium > Mesorhizobium sp. C277A. The sequence continues at coordinate 1,661,525 of NZ_JAMYVW010000002.1, forward strand.
TCAATGCACATCCTAGCAAAGGTCTGCACCCAGCGCGGCACGTCCTGCCAGCCTGGTTCCCAATGATGGTGGTGCAGATAGGCAATGACGAAATCGCCCTGTGCCGCCGCGTGCCGGATGGCGGCCAGATGGACACTTGCACTCTGCTGATCGACTTCGATCATACGGCCGAAGTCTGCGGCTTGCGTGAACACGGTGCCGTAGAAATTGATCTCCGTGCCGGCCGACACCTCTACCGGGTCCTCCGGTTGCGCATAGTTGGCCAGTTCAAAGGGGGAGCTTTGCAAATGAGCGCCCAGCCTTGCCAGTCTGCTGAAATGTCCGTCCGGTACCCCGATCTTGCGACAGGTGTTCAGACGATTGACGCCGGGCCGAGCCGGCCGGAAGGCCGTGCGGTCTTCGGCATACATGTTGGTCGGGCCGGGGCCTGCATCCATCGCAAGAAGCGCGACCTCGCGCGCGCCCAGCCGGCGGCGGCCCGGTTTCCTCGCGTCAGTCTCGTCGACCCCGATGCCGGCATGCAGGAGACCGCGCGCTTCCACTTCCTCCAGGGTCGAGAGGATGCCGCCAGCGCCGAGATCGAAGGCGTGGTTGTTTGCCAGAGCAAGCGCGTTGAAACCGATGGCCTGCAATGCGTCGAGCACTTCAGCCCTGGAATATCCGAAGTATTTGCCCTTGGTCGGCCACCCGCCGTGCTTACCCAGGATCGTCGACTCAAAGTTGGTGAAGACGACGTCGCCTTGGCGCAGGAAATCCGTAACCGCGATGAAGCGTTCGTTTTTGACGTCACGTATGTCGTGCTTGATCAGGGATTGGCCGGTGACGACCGCGCAGAACTGGTCTTTCATGGAACTCGCCTTGAAGGAGGGTAGGGCGCAGGCGCCGGCGTTCCGGCCAGCGCCACGTCAATGTCGAAGTCGGTTGCCTCTATTGCGAGATGGCTGGCGAGATATCGCTCTTGAACCATTTCAGGCTCAGCGCCTTGATCGTCCCATCCTTGGTGGCCGCGTCGATGGCCGCGTTGAACCTGGCGAGCAACTCCGTATCGTCTTTGCGCAGACCTGCGCCGACGCCCGGCCCCCAGAGCCCGCCATTCAGTTCAGGGCCGAAAAACACCACATCCGAGCCGGAAGGCGTCTCCAGAAAATCGCGCCAGGTGAAATAGTCGGCGAGGCCGCCGTCGATGCGACCCGCGGCAAGATCGAGCTTCATGTTGTCCTGGCTGTCATAACTGCGAATGGTCACGACATCGCCCAGCATTTCCTTCACGACTGCTTCCGAATTGGACGAGCGCAAGGCTCCGATCGCCTTGCCGGCGAGTGTCGATCTGAGGCGCTCGATGGTTGCCTTCTCTTTGTCGCCGATGGTCGAAAGGTTGACCTTTTCCTTGGTGTCGCCGGCGTCGAGACCCAGGTCCTTGCGCACCACGAACTGGTTGAAGCCGGTGGCGTAGGGGATCGAGAACGCGATCGACTGCTTGCGTTTTTCCGTGATCGCCATGCCAGACATGATCACGTCGAACTTGCCGACAAGCAGTGCCGGGATGATCCCGTCCCAATCCTGCGGGACGAAGGTACATTTGATCTCGATCCGACGGCACAGCTCCTGCCCAACATCGATATCGTAGCCATAGAGTTGACCGTTCGCGTCGGTGCCGTCCCAGGGCGGCGAGGCGCCTTCAGCGGCAATCGATATGACGCGCTCGCTTTGCGCGCTCGCCGGGACTGCCGACATCAGGGATACGATAGAAACAGCAATAGCCAGGGGTATGCGCATGATGCACCTCTTCGTTGGTTGGATGGAAAGGGGAGCCCAGAACCTAGGCGTCAGGGCAGGGGCGTCGTGATCTCTGGGTCAGGTAGGGCGGGGCGCAATCGCGCCTTTCGTCGGCGAACCGGATGGCCGTCGGTCGACAGCCATCGCTCCAGCAACTGGATCGCTTTCACCGCGATCGAGGTGAGCGATAGGTAGATCGCTCCGGCGACGATGAAGATTTCGTACGGCGCGAACGTGGTCGACACCATCTGTCTCGCCATGCCGGTGATCTCAAGCAGCGTCACGGTGCTCGCGAGCGACGAGCCCTTGATCATCCCGACGATCTCGTTGCCGTAGGCCGGGAGCGATATCCTGAAAGCGATCGGGAAGGTGACCAGGCGAGCGATCTGGAAGCGTTTCAAGCCGAGAGATGTGGCCGCCTCGGTGACACCCTTCGGCACGGACTGGAGACCGCGGCACAGGATCTCGGTGGTGTGTGCCGCGCTGTTCAGCGAAAATGTCAGAAGGGCGCACCAAAAGGGGTCGCGCAGGATCACCCAGAAGATGCTGGCCCGCACCGCCTCGATCTGAGCGAGGCCGTAATAGAGCAGGAAGAGCTGAACAAGCATCGGCGTTCCGCGGATCACATAGGTGTATGAGAGCACTGCGAGCGAGAGGCCGGGGCGTCCGAAAGCGCGCATGAAGGCCAGCGGCACGGACAGAAGAAATCCGGCCGTCAGCGACAACACCGTCAGGATCAATGTAAGACCGATGCCCGAGGGCAAGACAACCAGTGCGTCAAATATCAAGCCGAGGTTCATGGGCCTTCCCTCCTACCGGCCGAGAGCCGGATAGCGCCGCTCAGTCAGCCGGATCGACAGCAACGTGACAGTGGTCAGCGACAGATAGAGAGCGGAGGCCGCAAGGTAGAAGGTCAATGGTGCGCGCAAGGATCCGGCCCCCACATACGCAACGCGCATGATGTCGGTCAGGCCGACGATCGAAACCAGTGCGGTATCCTTGAAGAGCGAAATCCAGAGATTGCCATAGGCAGGCAGCGCCAGCCGCAGCATCTGCGGACCGATGACGAACATCCAGCGCTGCCAGGCGTTCAGCCCAAGCGACTTTGCCGCTTCGGTTTGGCCCGCTGGCACTGCCGCAATCGCGCCGCGAAACACTTCGGTCGCATAACCGCTGAAAATGACCGAGAGCGCGATAACCCCTGCGGTGAATGCGTTCACCTCGACATACCGGCCGGCGATCTTGCTGGCGAGCGTGGTTCCGCCGAAGTAGATGAGCAGGATAACGAGAAGTTCTGGTACACCACGGACGACTGTGGTGTAGGCGGCCACGACCGCGTTGAGGCGCGGCTTTGCCGTGCCCTTCGAAATCGCCAAAAACAGCCCGAATGCCGTACCCAGGCAGCCGCTGACAAGAGCCAGGCTTATGGTCACGGTAAGTGCGACAACAAACTGAGTAGTAAAACCACCCATGGGGCGCTTTCCTCGGCTCGCAATTGCCGCAGGATACGCCGGTCTTTATTGCCGAGACCAAGCCATATAACCCAAGGTTGCGAGTTGTTATATTTCTAATGTGCAGTTAATTTGAGATACTGGCCAATTCTAACGCTTAAAATTACACACTCAATCTATACTTTTATTATTTTATCTATAACGCGTCGTTATATACTGAGGCAGTTCGTTGCTCCCCAGGTTGGCGTTGTCTGCCGCCGGGTGGTTATCAGGGAAAGGCGCGCAGGGAATGGAGTTGTTGCAGAGCGACCTCAAGCTCCGTCAGCTGAAGGTCTTCCGGGAAGTGTTGCGGGCCGGTTCGACTAGGCGGGCGGCGGCTGCGCTCGGGATAAGCCAGCCGGCCGTCAGTCAACATGTGAAGCAGCTTGAGACCACGCTCGGCATCACACTCTTCAAGAGATCAGCCAACCGCATCGTCCCCTTGCAGGAAGCCTGGGAACTCCTGCGAAACGTAGAACTGGCCCTGACGTCGCTGGATCGCCTGGACGCGTCGATCTTCGCTATGAAGAACGAGGAAAAGCAGCGGATTGCGATTGCCGCGCCCTCTGTTTTCGGTTTCGTGACCTTGCCCAAGGTCGTGGCGATTATCCGCTCAAAGACCGCTTCGAATGTCCGGTCGATTTCTGGAAGCTACGAGCAGATCGGCGAACACATCCTGGCCGGCCGCGCCGATCTTGGAATTTCGAGACTGCCTCTGGATCCAGGCTTGTTTGAATGGGCGCCGCTTGGGTCGGCACGAAACGTATGCATTTTTCATCCCGACCACCGCTTTTCAAAACAGACCTGTATCGAGGCGCAAGACCTGGCAGGCGAAACGATCGTCGATATCGATCCCCAGTTTGCCGCCCACCAGATGAACTTCAATGCCTTGCGCTTCGCCGGCGTTGAGCCGGACATACTGGTGGAATTCGATTGCAACGGTCACGAAGCCGGATACGTTTCGGCTGGCCTGGGCATTTCGATCACAAACGAGATCATCGCACGTGAGTACGCGGCGTTTCAGCTGGGAGTAAGGCCAGTGGAACCGTCCGCGCTCTATCACTACGTGGCGATTTGGCAGAGGGGAAGGACCTTTTCCAACGCCTTGAATGTATCGCTCGAGGCGATAATCACAGCGTTTTCGAAGACGCCGACGAGAGAGCAACAGTTTCTCCAGACGTCGTCCTAGCCGGCCATGGTTTATTTCGGTTGGGACGTGCCGCATAAGGCCCAACCGGGAGGCTTTCTGCGAAGTGGCGCGAATGGCTAGCCTGAACGGCCAAACTGATAGCGAGCGCTCCGCGAACGGCTGGATCGACGGCCCCTATCCGGCGCAGATGGTGCCGTTGGCCGTTCCCGAAGCGGTGCAGGAATTGGTGGCTTCCAGTCTAGAAGTCCAGTCTCGCCCAATGGGCGGCCCTACGCCGCCTTAAGCGCAGGCAATTGCGGGATTACGCTCACCAGGCAGGGTGCTGGTCTGGACTGGCACTGGCAATCCGAAAAGCGGACAGACCTCCCAGAGCGCCGGCAGCTTGTTGCAGAGCTTGCGCGCTCCACGCCGTCCTTTCATGGCGCGGCGAAGTTTCTGTGTCGCGCTCGCAGGGCACCAACTCGCCGCTCCCTGGATCCTTGGGGAGCGACGAGCGCGGGTTGCTACCGAACCTTCCGCCGTCGTTGAACTATGCTGGATGAGTCCAGCTACTCCAGATCGATTGCCCGCCGGCTCATGCTGGCGGGCTTTTTGCGTCAGCCGGGAACATTCCCGCTCCAAGGCAGTTCGGTCACACCCGGCTCGTTCTTCAGCGGTCCGGCCGGTGACCAAGATGCGTCCCTCACTCGTCATGGTCGGCCCGCGCAGCCTCGGAAGCCGGCGCGGGCCATCCATCACAAAGCCCGCTGATCCGACCGACGGGCTTCTTCAGTTTCACCACGCAAAGAAAGGCCCGGTCGTGAACTGACCCCATCGAAGTTGGACGGTTCATTGAGTTGGTAGGTTTAATGGCTGGTTCCTGTATTGCACAGGGGCAAGCCCTTTCAAGCCCAGATTCCAATTTCCGGAACCATTCAGCGCCATGGATACACGCTCTGCGGGGTGGCTGATCAAGAGCCGATCTGCCCTCACATCATACTTGACGCATCCTCCCTGGGGGGATACCGGTGGGCATGTCCGAAGGCATCCATAGTTCTCATCCGGCTATCGTGAAGCGCTTAAAGCGCGCACAGGGGCATCTTGCATCCGTGCTTGGCATGTTCGAGGCGCAGCGATCCTGCCTGGACCTGGCGCAGCAACTCCATGCAGTGGAGAGCGCCATCAGCAGCGCAAAGCGAGAACTGATCCACGATCATATCGAACATTGTCTGATCGACACGGAAGCGGGAGGCAACTCGCTGGCAGAGCTCAAGCAACTGGCGAAATACCTATGACCAGTATCGGCGCACGCGTCTTGGATTGGTTCGGCTTCGGGTCACATGATCATGACGCGCATGCTCATGACGATGGCTCGCACGGCCATACGCACGGGGTCATCGACGCAACGATTGCAACCACTGACCGCGGCATCTGGGCCGTCAAATGGTCGTTCGTCATCTTGGCCATGACGGCGGCATTGCAGATGGCCGTGGTGTTGGTGTCACGCAGCGTGGCGCTGTTGGCCGATACGATCCACAACATAGGCGACACCACAACCGCCATTCCGCTCTGGATCGCATTCATGCTGGCACGACGCAAGCCGTCACGGACCTTCAGCTACGGCCTTGGCAGGGTAGAGGATCTGGCCGGTATCATTATCGTGCTGATCATTCTGTTCAGCGCCATCGTCGCCGGGTACCAGGCTATCGAGCGCCTGGTCAGTCCGCAGGCAGTGACTCATCTCGGTTGGCTGACCGCGGCGGGCATTGTCGGCTTCCTCGGGAATGAGGCCGTCGCGGTGTTTCGCATCCGTATCGGCAGGGAAATCAACAGTGCGGCGCTCGTCGCCGACGGCTACCATGCCCGCACCGACGGGCTTACCAGCCTTGCAGTGGTCATCGGCGCCATGGGCGTCTGGCTCGGATTTCCACTGGCCGACCCGATCATCGGGCTTCTCATCACGGTCGCTATATTCGGTATCGTCTGGCAATCGGCGCGCTCAGTGCTCACCCGCATGCTCGACGGCGTCGAGCCGGGCGTGATGGCCGAAATTCAGCATGCCGCTGCGCATGTGCAGGGTGCTCGCGTTGTCGACGCCAAGGCCCGCTGGATTGGCCACAAGTTGCATGCCGACATCGCTATTGCAGCCGACGGAACCTTGCCTCTCTCAGAGGCAAACAAGATCACGGCGGCGCTGGAGAACGAACTGTTCGAACACATGCCGGCGCTCGCAGCTGCCAACATCCGGTTTTCGACCGACCAAGGTGAGCACGAGCATCCGCACTCTCATGATCAGGGCGAACATCACGGCCACCAGCACTGACAACTGCCGGAAACCACTCGCTTTTGCCGGTCTCGGCTGATGTTCCAGGCGCTTGTCGAATTTCAGCGCTCCATATACCTGGCGCTCGCAGATCAGATAAAGCTGCTGTCAGTTGGCGGTGATTGGCTTGCGTTCCTTGCCTTTCTGCCGATGGGCCTCCTGTTCGGTGCGGCACATGCTCTGACGCCCGGCCACAGTAAGGCTGTCTTGGCGACTTACCTTGCAGGTTCGGATGCGAAGGTTTCGCGCGGCCTCCTGGTGTCGATTACGCTGTCCTTCACTCACGTGGCGACAGCGGTGCTGATCGCCGTATTCTCCCTGCCGCTCGTCTCGATTGCATTGGGCAGCGTTGGACGCGCACCACTGCTTGAGGGTGTGAGTCGCGGTCTGCTCGGGCTGATCGGCGTCTGGATGCTTTGGCGTTCGGTGAGCCACGGCCACCATCACAAGCATGAGGGCGAGGCCGTTGGAGTCATGGCCGGTTTGATTCCGTGCCCGCTGACCCTTTTTGTCATGACCTTCGCGATTTCCAGAGGGGTGCCGGGAGCTGGAATTCTGTTCGCAATCACCATGATGGTGGGCGTGGCCCTAACGCTGTCCAGCGTGGCGGTACTGTCGATCTTGTTTCGGGAGCGCCTGGTGCATTTTTTCGACAGCAGGCCACGGCTGTTCGATACCATATCGCGAGCAATCGAAGGCGCAGCGGGCCTTGCCCTCGCCAGCGTAGCGGTCTGGCAACTTACAGCCGGATAGAGCCACAGCTGTCCACAGACCCTCTCCTTTCTTAGGAAAAGGCGAAGAGAAGCTGCGGCACGCAAGGCTGCTGGATTCCGGGAGGATGATGCAAATGGCCATGCCTAAGAAAGATCAGGAACGCGCCACCTACGCCTGGATGTACGGCGCCTAAGCGCGCAAGGATGGCAAGGAGCGTGAGGTGCCAGCTTACTGGCAGGAACATGCCGACGCGTGGCTGCAGGGCTTTGACGGTGTGGCGATGGACGGTTTTGGCAAGACCAAGACCGTCAACGACGAGACATGGAAGCCGAGGTCGACGAAGCTGCCGTCGAGCGCCCCGACGAATAGCCATTTTGCCGTATGCCGTATGGTCGTTTTTAATTGGAGAAGGGTTTCGTTGGGCCTATAAAGATTGCGTTTACCATTGCCTTTTTAGGGAGAATGCGATGGTTGCAACGCCCATAGAAATCGCCCAAGCCGCTACTGCGACTACGGCCACCTTGCTGAAGTGGCAGAAGTCCATGGAGGAACGCGCCACGTTTCGCCAGAACATGGATCAATCGCGCAGGGCGATCCAAGCCTCACGCGATCTGCTGAAGCGCCTTCGCCAACGTCATCGCGACGACATGGCGGAAAGTTCGGAAATGCCAACCCGTCTACTGTGCCGATATCGCAACGCGCCGGCAGCTAGCGGGAGGCGACCAGAGCCGATGTGAAGGAGAAAGTTTCAGTGGGCTGTTCCTGGGGTCGGCAACGAAGTTTAAGCCTTGTCAACCAGCGACTTTTTTCGCCCGCGTGGAAGCGCCACATGTCTTTCGACCAGGCGCACGTGCTCGGCGTCGACAGTCACCAATGGCCGGAGGCTGACGGTTACCTTGTCCCCGTCGATGCGTGTGACAGGGCCGATCAATTCCATATGCTGGCCAATTACAGCCTTCGAAGTCGAATCGACAACAGAATGCGGGAAGTCGTAGGAGGGGATCGTCACGCTTATGCGATCGGGCGTCACGCGGCCGCGCACAATCGCCGTGACTGCGACCTCGTCGCCAACTTTGATACTTCCCCGAGCCATGCCCAAGACTTTGGAGCAGCCGGCGCCAGCGTCAAGATGAGGGGGAGCTAATAAAACCCCTCCGCGCCGCGATGCAACATCCAGCGCTAATGCGGATTCCACCTTGAGAGATCGATTCCCCAGGTCTTATAATCCGTAATTAGCCTATTGGAGGTGGAGGGAACTGCGATGGGCGGCACAGTTCAGAACACACACTCAGACAGTGTGGAGTGGCCGAAGCCTGCTGAGAATGGCTGGTCCGCGTTATAGAGAAGGGCAAGGAAGACAGCTGATCGAGCTCGAATCTTATGCCATGGCCTCTGCGGAAGGCCAACGGATCCGTCTAATCTCGAGAAGTTCGGTCGCGAGGCTTTGCCGGTCCTGGCCCATTCCACTGGATGAACTGCGCGTTCTGGCCGGTGATACGAGCCTTTGAGCTACGGCCGAGTATGGTGAGGCCACGGAGACGATCCGGATCGAAGGGCAAGGAACAGCTTGCCTGCCCCCTTCAGCATTTGGACTTAGGTCTGATTGCTCCGCGTAAATGGCCGAAGCCGGAAACATTTCTCCTTCTACTTTGTTGCAGTGGCCGTGCCGCTGAGGAGAACATGCACAGCGCCTCTATCAAATGAACTTCGCGACGTACCTTTAGAATTCCAATGCCCCTCCTGTTCACGCGCTATGGTGAGAAGGGGATCCTGGCTGAAACGATTGCCGGTTTCAAATGCGATAGTTGCAGGTCCAGAGTGCGGATCGGCTACCAAGAGAAGCTGGCCATATTCGAGCGGCACCTTAGAAAGGTGAGCGCCAGCACAAAGTCAGTGAACAACCGCCCTTGTTAGCGGCCGCTTTAGAGATCGGGTGCAGTGGGTACACGGGCTTTTCCCCGCTATCCTTTTTTCTCCCGGCCCCGCCACCGTCTATTATCGGCGGCTAGGCCGCTATCACCTTCTGAGCGGGCTAGCGATGGAGTGCCTTGGACGGTGAAAACGATTCCGGCATCCTCAAACGCTTTGCGGATGGCGGCGATGTTGTGGGGACGCGGCTTCCTGAATCCGTTCTCAAGATCGCTGATCACCATTTCGCTAAGATTGGCCTTGGCGGCAAGTCGCACACGCGGCCAGTTCAGTAGGGCTCGTGCTGCTCTGACTTGATCTGCTGAGAGGAAGGTTCGGCTGTCCATAGCCAGTCGAACATTTAGTAACGCTAAACTGTTCCTCTTGACCTTCTGCGATTTCTAACGGTGTGAGGCCGGCCTGTCGCAAGCCGTCATCGATTGTGGCTGCAACCTTTCGGACGGTTGTTACCTCGGCTCCAACAAGACGTGCTGCCTGCATTCTTGCTTGGAGATCAGCCAAGCGGGCAGCCAGGGCTTGCGTCCTCTCGAGTTCAGGGTTCGTCATGTTCATTGTCCGGCTGAGTGGCAATTTGAATTTGTCCGGCTGAGTATCGTTTGAATGCACACACTCGCCACCCAAGGGTGGCGAGCGTGGGTTCGTTCGAAATCTCAGTCGTAAACTTTCACGATCTTGCGGGTGCCCGGATCGACCAGGACCGTGCGGTTGTCGACCACCACGTAACGGTATTTGACGTTCGGGACCTCGTGGATCTCAACAGTTTCCGGCAGAGCTGTCCCGACGTTCAATTCCACGCCGGGAAGGTTCACCGAAGCCAAGGGCTGCTTCTTGACATACTCACGGATGACCGTGTCCTGTTCCGGCTGGATGATAATGTCGTCAGCGGCGGCGGAGCCGATCCCCGCCAAGAGCAACATGGCTGCGGCGGTGTTCACGAAGTGCATCTTCATATCTTCTCTCCTGCAAGGACCGGCACACGACGATCATCGTCCCGCACTGCCCGGCAACCAACTTTGAACCGGGGTAAACGTTCCCGCCTACGCACCTTTGTCTAATCCGATTGGTCTAAAGTCCGACCGTACAACGCAATGGTCTTACCTTTGGACTAGGCGGAACGGATTAGGGCTTCAGGTTGTTGGTTCTCCACAACGGGAGAGAACAAATGGATCAAAGTGTTGGCCAGGCGCGATGGTTGCTCGCACCGATTTTTGCAACAGCCGTTACCTTTCTGGTAATGGCGGTCGTCCTTAGCTGACATGTCTTGGATCGGCGCAGCCAGGTCCCTTCCTGCGCTGATAGGATTCGCGAGTTGCTTGAGCGGCTGGCGAATCCTCTATTTTACCGTGCGCTGGGCCTGCTCCTTCAGCAGGCGGGGCGCTTCGTTCAGCTCATGTAACTTGGGAGGTTTACTATGGATCGGCGATCCTTTTTGACAGCGATATTTGGCGTTGCAGGGGCAGCAGCCTTTGCAAGCGCGGTCCGGCCTATCAACGCATTGGCCGGTGTTCCAGCGGCCAAAAGCGGCATTCTCGAAGAACTCGACGCGCCAGACGCCTTCGACAACGAAGGTACTCACGCGGAAGTGGAGCCGGTCAACCATCGGCGCTACTACGACCAAGATTACGACCCAGACTACGACCCAGATTACTACCACCGGCGCCGCCGCCGCCGGCGGGGCTGGAGAAGAGTCTGCCGTAGTTACTGGCGACACGGGCGCCGTCGGGTCCGGTGCTATCGCCGACGTGGTCCTTCGATCGTCTTGCGATTTTAGCTAGTCGGCTGCTTCTGCCCATAGCCCGTTCCGGCTGACGTGCTGAGAACGGGCCGGTACGATTCCTTTTTCGTGGCAAACGCAATCCATCTGTCCAAGGGCACTCATCAGCAGGGCCGATGGACCTGACTTACAGCTTGGTGGTGTCGCTGTGGTGCGCCAGGAGCGGTCTGACGATCCCTCTTGTGCAGCCCTTCGGCTGCCGCCCAGCCTAGGAAGGCTTCTGGCCGTTAGGCCACGGGGCCAAGCTCAGCCATCAGGACACCCCGCAAGCGATGAGCAGCGGGGCCTGGTAAGGCCCGGCGACCTCCTTTTGACATACGGGGAGAAACCAAGAAGGGCGCCGAGCCTTACCGGCGCTGCTTTGAGGGAGCGACGCCGGACGAGATGAGAGTAGGCGATAATGCTAATCTCTGCGGACCATGCAAATGAAGGAAAGCCGTGTGCGATTCTTCGCTATCCAGCCACGAACCTCTGCCTTTCGGACATGGCGGTCCGTCGCTCGATCGAAGATGAAGAACGCCTGATGTAGCTGCTCGACTTCGTAGAGCCCGACCCGGATCTCGAACCCTGTCTGGCCGGTGGCATCGAAGTCACCGGGACCGATGACAGGGAAGGCGACGACCATGGCGAAGCGGACGACGAGCGCGAAGCCGCCGATGCCGAGTATGGCTTCATAGAGGGAGGGCAAGGCCTCTAATTGTCCGGTCGAGAATGAATAGCCGGCTGCCTGACGGTGGCTGGCTTCAGTTTTTGTGTGGCACGATGTAGCGACTGCTCACCGCACCCGCCCCTGTGCCCCGCGTGACGACAATCGTGCTATACCCGGCTGGAACGGAACCTGTAGCGGAGGGATCGATCGAACTGCATCGCCCCACGATCTCCCCGTTGGGAGCGCCCTCGAGCCTCACGGATAACGCCAACTGGCATGTGTCAAGGGATCCGAACATGGACGGTGATGTATCGAGTGGCTTGCAGACTCCCTGGGCGGGACTGCAAGAAAGCAAAATCATCACAGCTGCAGTTGCCGGATCCATTCGTGAAGCTCCGTTGTTCGACGAGCCTCAACGCAGAATAGCGAGCTTTGTTTCGTCGGTGCTAAAATACGAGTTTTCTGGTCTGGCTCACGGTGGCGGGCTTTCCATTGTCACAGCTTTCGCCTCTCAATTGTCCCGATCCCGAACGGTAAAACAGCGCGATCGGGTCTCAGCCACAGGCCGACGACTATTTCGACCTAATGGTCTCGGAGCGAGCGCGGCTGCCCCATCCACGGTGTAGAGCGTGCTCCAGCTCTACAACTTACAGCGAAGGTTTCGTCTTTGAGATCGTCGAGCGCCGCGGCTGTCGCGGTTACCGGGCTCCCAACGCTCTCTTCCGCATTGCCGGCAGAGGCGAACACTGCGACCAAAAGGCATGCCAAGGATCTGACCGTTACGACGTGAGATGGCCACTGGACGGATATGGCAAGGGAACCTTGGATCGATCCTGACCATGCCGGGCCGATGCTGACGCGCATGCCGTTGGCTCATCGAGACCGAGGAATTCGCAGAGACCATTCATGCTCGCTAACTGCGCATCTCCATGTCAGTCGTCGTAGTCGGGAAGAAATCGATTTCGTTGCCGAAGCAAGTTCGTGACCGTGAAATCAGCTAACCGGCGCCGAAGGAGCGTCAGCATGGCGACGCCGCAGGCGAGACGCCGGGCCGTCGCCCCAAACGAGGGTGCCGTTTCAAGGCTGGTGATTTCGCCAGAGCACAGGGTGCGATTCTGACTACCCACAAGCCAGACGCTGTCATGGCGATGCTGGGTTGGCCGGGCGTAGCGGCTTCGAAGCCGCCGATTACCAGTATTCTCGCTCTGTGGCTGCCGATTCTGCGATTAAGGATTGGATGAATAGGCATGGGGGAGAAAGGCCGCTATTCTAAGCCTCATTCCCCCTCGATGCAGGAATAACGAGATCATGGAGTAGGAAAATCTCATGCTATACGGCGGAGGTTCTTACACGGGCGAGATTCACACCCGCCCAACCACAAGGCGCCCATCCGCTGCCCGATGGACGGTGGATAGAGTTTTGGTGCCATGAGCCAAACCCACACATTACAACCGTCATCTATCCGCTTCCCGGTACAACCACGGCTGGTGCCGGCGATCAAGGCGGCGCGTTATCTCCACCTGACGCTGCGGGAATTCATGGAATTGCTGCCCGAGTTGCAGGATCAAGGCTTTCCCAAGGCCTGCCCAATCACCGGCAACTACGACATGGTTGCGATCGACGCCTGGCTCGATCAACGCTCGGGTCTTGCAGGATCAGGATCCGGCGCGCAGTCTAGCATTGACATTGCAAGAGCGAGGCTGGCGACCCTTGGGTAAGATCAAGTTGAAGCACTACGTCATCCGTAAGGGCAAATACGGCTACTGGCTGCCGACGCCGAAGATGGTCGAAGCTGGCTTCAGATGCATTTCCTGTGGAATCGACGGGCCTGAGGCTTGGACGATAGCCCGGGAGTGGGAAGACCGCTGGCAGGAACTCCGCAAGGGCAGGGAGCCGTCGCGCCTGCATGTATGGCCAAAGGATTCCATCGGAGACGCCTTTGCACGCTATCGCCGCATGGATGCATGGAAGCGCAAGCCACCGCGCACCCGCGAGGATTGGGAGCGCGGTTGGACCTTCATCGAGCCGTACTTCGCCGACCTGCCGCCAGCCGACATCACCCTCGAGCTGCTCGACGACTGGTATGGCCGTCTGCTGCGGGTCAAAGGTGTCGACATCGCCTACCGTGCCGTAAAGACGTGGCGTTCGCTCTATAATGTCATGGCCGGCATGAAGCTATGCCCGCCCGGCTCCGACCCATCGCAGGCGATCCGCCGCCAGACGCCACCACCGCGCCACCAGACCTGGACGGCAGGCGAGGCGGTGCGCATGGTCAAGGGCGCCTGGCGCGCCGGCTACCGCGGACTGGCCTGCATCATCGCCGTTGCGTGGGACACGAGCTTCTCACCCGTCGACGTGCGCACGCTCAAACCGGCGCAGGCAATGCAGACAGCACAGGAATGGGGTTTTCTGATTGCACGCAGCAAGAGTGGCGAGGCGGCTTTCGGCACGCTGTCGTCACGCACGCAGCGCCTGGTGCTGGCCTATGTCGAATCACTAGGCGTCACCCTGCTTGACGATGCGCCGATCTTTCGCTCGCGCGGTTTCGCGCCGGGCCTGAAGGGCGGCCGGCCGCGCGCCGGCGTGCCTTACACGAAGGATTCTCTGGTCGACGACTTTGCCGATCTGCGCACGCTGGTATTCGGGACATCGGAGAAGCGGCGGCTGATGGACATGCGGCGTTCCGGCGCGGTCGAGGCGAATGCCGGAGGCGCGTCGGTCGAGGCAATCTCGGCCAAGATGGGCAATTCGATCGACGGGAACAAGGCGCTGCAGAAGACCTATATGCCGGTCAATCTGGCCGCCGTCCGCTCAGCCGATGCCAGCCGCCGCAAGGGCAGAAAGCTGCTTGGCCTGGAACGGAACGAATACAGAAAGTTGAAACTCTCCGGAGAATGAGAGTTGAAACTTTTCAAGGGGCGGTAGCTAACCCCTTGAAATGAATGGCGCGAGTGACGGGGCTCGAACCCGCGACCTCCGGCGTGACAGGCCGGCACTCTAACCAACTGAGCTACACCCGCGCATTGGACGAGCACGTGTCAGCCGTGTTCGTCGTTGGGGGGGTGGATAAGGGGTTCGCCACCGGGTGTCAAGCGTAGCTGGACAGCATAAACGCAAACAGGAGAAGGTTTTTTGACAGGCGGCACTTTGCCCGCGAAAACCAGTATGCGGCTAAGCTCGCAGCTGTTCATTTGGCCTTGCGAAGCCGGTTCCGACCGCTTAAAGGTCCGGCCGGAGCGGGCGATTAGCTCAGTTGGTAGAGCGCTTCGTTTACACCGAAGATGTCGGCGGTTCGAGCCCGTCATCGCCCACCACTCAAGCTCTTGATAAATCGGTGCTTGCCTGGAGTTACGGTCTCATATCCGGTTGTATGCGTTGTCGGCATTCTGCTTCCTGGCCTTGTCGCGTTCGAAAGGGGTGACGCAGACCAAGTCGCTCTCGAACGCTTCACGCCAGACGTAGCCGTCGCGGCAGGTGCTGTCGCCGTAAGGTCCGCCGGTCGGCGAACGATTGTTGCGGGCATTGGCATTCTGCGCCTGCACCTCGTCGTAGTCGGCAGGACTCACGCACACGCTGTCGCCGAAGATCGCCGATCGCCAGACGAATCCTTCCTTGCACCCTTTGGCCTCGATCGCTGCGGGCACGATAGGCGACGGCAAAGGGGAGGGCCTCGGCCACAACGCCGCCGTTGTCCCGCCGATGCCGAGCGCGATCGTCGCGACCAGCCCGTACAGCAGCCAGAGCCTCGGCCGCCGCGCCGCTGGCTTCGCTATCGCCGACGCAATCGCCGCCATATCGTCGTTGAAGCGCTCGTGGCGGACCTCCATGGCTTGACGCTTGGCCAGGTCCTGCAGATCGGGTGGCAAGGCGCTTTTCTTTGGCATGCTGGCGCCGTTGACGAGCACGGGGATGACGCGCACCCCAGCCTGGAGTGCCGTACGGATCTCCTTGCGCACGAAGTCGTCGGGGGACTCCAGCCGAACCTGGCCCTGCTCATCGGTAAGCGCGGCCCACTGCGGCCCCACGATCGCCAGCATGATTTTGCAACTGGCCAAACTGCGGGCAAGCGCCACCTCAAAGTCATCGCCGGGGTTGAGCTTGTCGACGTCCATGAAGATGGACGCATCAGGAAGCGCGCGGTTCAGATTATCATAGACGCGGCCCGCCACGCCGGAATCGGTCTGCCGCCGGTAGTTGATGAATACGTCGCCAAGCAAGGCCTGCCTCTTCCCACATGAACGAGAAGGCCTCAAAGTAGCATGAGCGGTGACCTCGCAGCTAGTCTGGCGACAGACTGGCCATTACTGCGGATGCAGTCCGTTTCACGTCTCGCCAGAGGACACATGCACCGGCCCTTCGCGTCGCACGGTGGACTAAGTACAAGAGGCCATTACGGCGCGTCGCCAAAGCGGAATATACACAAATGTCTTCCGTCTGGATGGCAGCTGCAGAGCAAGTTCGGCCCACGCCCGCAACGCCAGGCGAACAATGCCTTTACCGGATTAACTTGGCGTATCCGGAAAAGCAGGTTCATCCGGAAGGGCAGGGTGTTCTGGAAGGGTGGGTTCACCTGCACGGGTAGGTTCATCAGGAAGCTTAATATCTTGAGCGTCTATGCAATGTCGCTCTCTCAAAACCGGGGAACCGCTTTTGAGCGACACGCATTGGGTGAGCACAGAAAGACGATCGGCTCCGCCACTTCTTCCTGTCTCGGCTCGCCGATGCGGGCAAGCGTGTACTTGTCGACGTTGTTCGCATACGGCTTCGATATCGGCGTAGGTGCCGTGTCACCGTGCCGCGATAAGGGTTCACAGCGGTCGAGTTGACGATAGCGTTCTCAGCGAAGATGTCGGCGGTTCGAGCCCGTCATCGCCCACCATATCTGGCCGACCATATCTCGAATGCCGGGCGCGGCCGCAACGAGCCGCACCCGCCGTTCTTCCCCGGCGCCACCTATCGTTTGACGTAGCAGTTCTTCTTCACGCGGCGGATGGGATCCTCGCCAAAGGCGTCGACGCTGCATGTGACGCCGTTCCTGAATACGCCCTGGACGTACTGGCCACGCGCCCCGTATCTCACCAATTTGCGGCCACGGAACTCGCAGAACCGCCCCTCCGAGGCGCAGGCCACCCATCTGCCGCCGCCCTGGCCGTAGTCGTCATCGCCGTAATTGTCGTCGTCATCATCATTGTCGCCATAGTCGTTACCGCCCCCGCGCTTCACGATATAGCAAGCCTTGTCGCGGCCGGGCGCCGGGTCGCCAAAGACGCGATTCGTACACGGCACGGCACGACGATCGATGAAGCGCGAAGTGGTCTGCCCGCGCGCGCCGTAGACCACTTCCGAGGGGTAGGGCAGGCGGCAGATTTCGCCTTCGTCGGCGCATCGCTGCATCCGCTGGGCGGATGCGGTGGCTGGAAAAAGAATAGAGACGGACGAGGCCAGGCCGACCAGGCAGATGAATGTAAACGTCATCCGGATCAAAGCATTGAAGGTTTTTGACACGATTTGTCTCCCGTTCGATTCGACCAGCATGGTACAGCAGCCTTGTTAAATACACGATGAACGAAAGCCCTCCGGGAAGGCAGGACAATGATGGATCATCCAGGGCGCCTGATGCTGCGGTTGCTGTTCGCATTGGCAATCGTCGGCACTGGACGCTTCGCCTATGCAGGGAATGCGGGCGACGGCGTCGACCAGCCGGCCGCCAAGGCTTCCTTGCTCAAGGCCTATCCCGGACTTTTCACCATTTCGGGCAATGTACTGACCTGGACCGACGGCACCACGATGGTGTGGGACGACGGCAAGGCGCGCGACGCCGACGCGCTGCTGGAGAGCCCCGACATCGAAGACATGTTTCGCTACGTCTATCCCGGAGCAGCGGAGGGCGCCCTGGTCCCAGCGGAGGATTTCGATCCCGGCCGCATCCGGAACGAACCTTTCTTCGAAAAGCTCTACGGGGCAAGTGCCGCCGAGGTGGGCAAGCACATCGCCAACGTCAAATGGTTGCCGAAGCTCGGCAAGAAAACCATGCAGGTGACCAAGGTGTTTGGCATCAACGACCGGCTGGGCAAGGTCTCCGCTGCGCTCGAGGCGATGCCCGCGGAGCTGAGCCGTTATGGGCTCAAGCCCGGCGGCGGCTTTGTCTGGCGGCCGATCGCCGGCACGAACCGGTTGAGCGTCCACTCCTTCGGGGCGGCCTTCGACGTCAATGTCGGCTTCTCCGACTACTGGTACAACAACAGGAACAAAACCAACCCCAAGGCCCCCATTCCGTTCAAGAACCGGATCCCGCTGGAAGTCGTGGAGTTGTTCGAGAAAAACGGCTTCATCTGGGGCGGGCGCTGGTATCACTACGACTCCATGCATTTCGAGTACCGGCCTGAATTGCTGCTGTATAAGAAATCCGGCTGATCACGGCGGCAGCAGCCGGAAATCCTTGCCTTCAGGCAGCAGCTGGCCGCCGTCGACGACGATGGTCGTGCCGGTGATGTAGCTGGCATCGTCCGAGGCGAGGAACAGGAAGGCGTTGGCGACGTCGCGCGGGCTGCCGAGCCGTCCCAACGGGATCGAATCCTCCATGTTCTTGATGTAGGCGGCGCCCCGATGCAGTTCGATCGCTTCGGTCAGGATGTTGCCGGGCTCGACGCCGTTGACGGTGATGCCGTAGCCGGAAAACTCCAGCGCCGCCGAGCGGATGAAGCCGTTGATGCCGGCCTTGCTGGCGGCATAGTGGCCATGTCCGGGGCTGGTGACGTGCGGACCGGTGATCGACGAGGTGTAGAGCATACGCCCGTAACCTTGCGCCTTCATCGGCGCCAGCGCCGCCAGCGTGGCATTGAAGGTGCCGCGCAGATTGACCGCCATCACCCGGTCCCAGTCGTCCGGGCTGGTGTTCTCGATGAGCTGCCAGGGATAGATACCGGCATTCTGCACGATGATGTCGAGACGAGTGTGGCGGCTCAATGCCAGGGCTACCGCGGCCTCAGCATCGGCCATTTGCGAGATGTCGGTGCGGACGAAGGCAGCGCCGAGCTCGTCCGCGGTCGCTTGACCGGCCCCGGCTTCGCTGTCGGCCAGGACCAGTCTTGCGCCTTCTTCGGCAAAGCGCTGCGCGATGCCCTTGCCGATGCCGCGCGCGCTGCCGACGATCAGCGCGACCTTGCTTTCGAGCCGTCCTGTCATGCCAGCCGTCTCCTATGCCAGTCTTTGGCGAATGGTTTGCTTGAAGGCGTCGAGCAGCACGGCGGCGAGCACCAAAAGGCCGTGGATGACCTGGGTGAAGTTGGCCGGCAGGCCCATCAGATTGATCGCCGTGTTGATGCAGGAGAGCAGCAGCACGCCGGCATAGACGCCGGGCAAGGTGCCGACACCGCCTTTCAGGCTGACGCCGCCGATGACGACGGCGGCAAAGGCGTTGAACAACAGCCCGGTGCCGAGATTGGCGGTGGCGCCCGAGGTGCGGATGGCGAGCAGCCAGCCGGCGAGGCCGGCAATGGCGCCGGCCAGCACGAAGGCGATGATCAAATTGCGGTTGACGCGGATGCCGGCGCGGAAGGTCGCGGTCTCGTTGCCGCCGATCATCACGAGGTGGCGGCCGAACGGCGTCTTGGCCATGATCAGCGAGAACAGGACGAAACAGGCGACGGCGATCCAGGCGGTCAGCGGTAGGCCGGCCAGCCGCTGGATGCCGAACCAGCGGATGGCCGGCGCCAGATCCTGTGCCGAGCGGCCGCCGGAAATCACCAGCACCAGGCCGCGCACCCAGATGTAGGACGCCAGCGTGATGATGAAGGCGCTCATCTTCACCTTGACCACGAGATAGCCGTTGAAGGCGCCGATGAGGCCGCCGACGGCGAGCGCAACGAGCAGCGAAACCGGAACCATCAGCCACTGCGGATTGAGCTGTATGCCCATGCCGATGCCCGACGAGCAGAACAGGATGCCGACCGCCATGGCGCTGAGTGCGGCCACCGATTCCACCGACAGGTCCATATGGCCGGCAATGATGACCAGCGACAGGCCGATCGACATCACGCCGAGAACGCTCGAGGCCTCGATGATGTTGGCGAAGATGCCGAGCTGGAAGTAGTTCGGGACGAAGATGGAAAAGACAACCAGCACAAAGATCAGCATGAACCAGACGAGGTTGTCGAGGACGAACTCCAGGGCTTTGCGGGTGCGCGGGTTCATGGGCTGATCCGGTTGGCGCTCCCGAGAAAATCAGGCTGAGAAATCAACTCGATTTCGTCGGGTTCAGGCGCGGGTTTAGGTTCGCCACGGTGTCCTGGGACGCGGCGTCGTGAATGGGCAGGCTCCGGGCCGCAATGGCCCGGAGCGCTTCGCTAGGCGACTATTCGACAGACTTGATCGTGTCCGTCGGCGGCTTCTGGTTGCCCCAGAAGGCCGGATTGTCGACGTTTTCCTTGGTGATGGCGGCGCCCGGGATCTTGATGTTGGGGCCCCAGCTCTCCTTGGTCACGGTCGACTTCAAGCCGAGCACGTCATACTCGCCAGGCTTGATTTCCTGCTTGCCGGCGATCTTGTCCATGAACATCGCCACGGCCGCGGCCTGCGCGTAGAGCGGTTGCTCGACTTCGACATTGAGCCAGCCCTTGCGGATCAGGTCGAGACCGACCGGAGCGCCGTTCGAGCTCATCAGCATGACGTCGCCCGGCTTCTTGCCGGCGGCCTCGAGCGAGGCGACGGCTGCGACCGACAGGTGCGCGGCATGGCTGAAGATCAGGTCGATGTCGGGGTTGGCGAGCATCTGGTCGGCAACGATCGTGCCGGCGTTGCTGGCTTCCCATTGCATGGCCGGCAGCGAGATGATCTTGACGTCAGGAAACGCCTTCAACTTCTCCTCGAAACCCTTCTGGATGTCGAGCGTGTAGGGATCGCCGGGATCGCCGAGCACCTGCAGGATCTTGCCCTTCACCGAACCGTTCTTGGCGGTCAGAAGCTTTTGCGCCTGCTCGGCGGCGACGTAGCCGATCTCGACCGTGCCCGCCACCGAGGTGAAATCGGACGGGGTCGAGGTGATCTGGCGGTCGAACTCGACCACCGGGATGCCGGCCGCACGCGCCGCTTCGATGGACGGCTTCAGCGCGTTGAAATCGACGGCGGCCAGGATGATCGCCGCCGGCTTCAGCGCAATGACGTCGTTCATCTGCGATTGCTGCGCGTCGGTCTTGTTGTCGGCGTTGAGTGTTTTCACCTCATAGCCGACCTGCTTGAGGAACAGCTCCAGCGCGCTCACCGAGCCGGTCTGGAATTCATCGAGCAGGGTCGGGACCATGTAATAGACGGTGCCCTTGGTCTGGGACATTGCCGGCGTGAGCGAGGCAAGAGCCAGTGCCAGGATACCGAAGACAAGAACCAGTATTCGCTTCATGTCGTTCGCTCCTCTTTTATACCGGACCCCTCTTTTGTCCCTCAACCTGCCGGTCCGGCACCGGCAAGCGTCTCACCGGTGATCATGTTGATCACCGCATCGGGACTTGTTTTGTTGCGTGCGACATCGCCGGCCACGACGCCTTGCCGGATCACCACGATCCGGTCGGCGACCTGGAAAGCCTGTTGCATGATGTGGGTGATGATGACGACGCCGATGCCCTGGTTGGCCACCTGGCGGATCATCTCGAGACCGCGCCTGGTCTGCTCGACGCCGAGTGCCGCGAACGGCTCGTCAAGCAGCACCAGCTTGCCGCCCCAGTGCACGAAGCGGTTGAGCTCGATGGCCTGGCGTTGGCCGCCCGAGAGATGCTCGACATTGGTGCGCAGCGACGGGATGCGGGTGCCGGCACTTGCCAGCGCCTTGCCGACCACGGCCTCCATGGCGCGCTCGTCGAGGATGGGGACACCGAGAACCTTGCGGGTGATTTCGCGGCCCATGAAGAAATTGGCGACGACGTCGACATTGGTGCAGAGCGACAGGTCCTGGTAGACGGTCTCGATGCCGGCAGCCTTGGCCTCGGCCGGCGTTTTCGCCAGGAATTCCTTGCCCTCGAACAGCATGCGGCCGGAGCTCGGCTCGAGGCCGCCGGCGATGATCTTGACCAGTGTCGACTTGCCGGCGCCGTTGTCGCCGAGCAGCGCCACGACTTCGCCCTTGCCGATCGAGAAGCTGATGCCCCTCAGCGCATGAATGGCGCCGTAATTCTTGGTGACGTTTTCGAGTACCAGCAGCGGTTCGGTCATGCCGCCACTCCCTTGCTGTGCATGAGGTCTGACCGGCGCTCGCGCTCGGCAATGAACATCTGGCCGAAGCGCGGCGACAGCACGCCCGAAACGGCCAATGCGGCAGCGCCGCGCAGCACCGAATGCTTGCCGCCGGTCGCCACCGTCACGCGCGGTGTCTTGCGGTCGCGCCGCGCCGAGACCGAATTGGGAAGCTGTCCCGCCGCGCCGACCAGCTTTTCCAGGAGCTCGGTGGGGGCGAGCCCGCCGAGGATGACGGTTTCGGGGTCGAACACATTCTCGATTGTGACGATGGCGTTGCGGAAGATCGGCGCGATCTCGGCCACCCAGGCGGCATCGCTGATGTTGCGGCGGCGACGTGCTTCGAGCGAGAGATACCGTTCGAGGCAGCCGCTGTTGCCGCATGGGCAAGGCTCGCCGCCCGGAACGGCAGGGATGTGTCCGATTTCGCCGGCATTGCCCCAGGCGCCGCGCATCACCGCGCCGTCATGCACGATGACGCCGCCGAGGCCGACGCCGAAATAGAGGTAGTAGTATTCGGAATAACCCGAGCCGAGACCGTAAAGCCGTTCGCCCATGGCCGCCGCCGCCATGTCGGTTTCGAAGAAGGCCGGCAGCCCGGTCGACGCCGCCAGCCGTTCCGGCAGCGCGACATCCTTCCAGCCGGCCATGGTCGTCGGGCCGACGAAGCTCATCGACTCCACGCCGAACGGTCCAGGCAGCGCCATGCCGATGCCGAGCACGCGTCCGCCGGGCCGCAGCGCGGTCAACTCGGGCACCATCGCGCCGATCAGCTCGAAGGCATGGTCGGGCGTCGCATGCGGCGCCTCGCGATGCATGCTCTCGATGACATCGCCGCTGAGATTGATGAGCGCCGCGTCGATCCCCAGCGGGGTGAGGTGGACGCCGACGGCATAGCCGCCCTCGGGGTTGATCCTGAGCGTCGCCGGCGGCAACCCGCGTCCGCGCGGCTCTTCGCGCAGCGACAGCACATAACCATGCTCTTCGAGTTCGCGAACGATGGTCGATACGGTCTGGACGGTGAGGCCAACGCGGCCGGCAATGTCGCCGCGAGCTATGGGACCGTGAAGGCGGATGGACTCCAGCACGATGCGCCGGTTGTAAGGCCGCCCGAACTCCTGATTGGTTCCCCGCAGTGCCATGTCCCGCGCCCTTTAGGAAGGCCAAGACTTGCACAGGCAATTTATTCAGTCAAATGGAATTCAAAAATAATTCGGAATGGTTCCCAGACGCGGTGCAGGACCTGTCCCATGTGCCGCGCTGGCCGATTGCAGCCGGGCTGAAACCACCGCAATGGTGAATGACGTCAGGCGGGCGCGGGGCTCGCCCGACCAGTGATCCAGCAGGAAAACCGATGATCGAATTGCCTTTTGCGCGCGATGAGTACCAGCGGCGGCTTAAGAAGATCCGCGCCGAGATGGCGGCGCGTGGGTTGGAACTGCTGGTCGTCAACGATGTCGCCAACCAGCATTACATCACCGGCTATGACGGCTGGTCGTTCTACACGCCGCAGGTCGTGCTTGTCCCGATCGAAAACGAGGCCGAGCCGGTCTGGATCGGCCGCACTATGGATGCGGCAGGCGGCTTGCTGACGGCCTGGATGAAGCCGGAGAATGTGGTCGGCTTCCCCGAGGACCACGTGCAGCGCGCCGATCGCCATCCGATGGACTGGATAGCGGCCTGGATCGTCGCCAAGGGCTGGGGCGCGAGACATATCGGCATCGAGCTCGAAGCCTATTATTTCTCGCCGAAGGCGCATGCCCGGCTCGTCGCCGGCCTGCCCAATGCGAAATGGCACGACGCCGATCTGCTGGTGAACTGGATCCGCGCCGTCAAATCCGCGCCCGAAATTGCTTATCTGCGCAAGGCGTCGACACTTGCCGAATCGGCGGTTTCGCGGGCCTTCGAAGTCATCGCGCCAGGCGTGCGCGAATGCGATGCGATTGCCGCGATCCAGGCGGCGCAGATTGCCGGCAGTCCGGACTTCGCCGGCGACATCACGGCGCTTCCGCCGACCATCCTCGGCGGCGAGAATGCATCGGCTCCGCACATCATGTGGAGTGACCGGCGGTTCGGAAAGGACGAGACGATTGCGCTCGAACTTGCCGGCGTCTGCCGCCGCTATGCCGCCGGGCTCGCCCGAACGATGCAGCTCGGCAAGACGCCGGCCCGTGTCGCCGACACCGCAAAGGCGGTGATCGACGGCATGGATGCGGTGCTCGACGCGGTCAGACCGGGGACCACAGCCGAAGCGGTCGAGGCCGCTTGGCGCAAGGTTATCCAACGCTACGGACTGAAGAAGGAATCGCGCATCGGCTATTCCATCGGCGTCGCCTATCCCCCGGATTGGGGCGAGCACACGATCAGCCTGCGGCCCGGCGACAAGACCGCGCTGCAACCCGGCAATGTCGTGCACTCCATTCTTGGCATGTGGATGGATGGCTGGGGCATCGAGATCAGCGAGACCATTCTGGTGACCGAGACCGGCCATGAGACGCTGACCAAATTCCCGCGAGACATCCACGTCAAATCGTGACCGGTCAGCCACGACGGACGCCACCGCGACCCGCCTGACGCATCTGCTCAATATTGGATCGTCCGGCGCTCGATCAGCACCACAAGACAAAACAGGACGATCGACAGGCCCGATGACAGCACATCGCCGCGTAGAGGCGGTCCGACTGGTAGTTGAAGGACGCCTGGATGATCAGCGCGCCAAGTCCTTGGTCGGAGCCGATCCATTCGCCGACAACGGCGCCGATCACGGCGGTGGCCGAGGCAATCCTCAGCGATGAGAACAGCATCGGCAAAGCGCGCGGCAGCCGCAGGCTCCAAAACACTTCTGGGCGCGTGCCTCAGAGGGTTTCCAGCTTGCAGAAACTTCACGCCGCAGGGCGTGAGTCAACGATCACGACGCCGGAGCACGCGATGTCGGATTGCCAAACAACAGGATGGTACAACGGGTGAAGGAGGCGGGGGCGTGCAACCAGCCGCCTGGCTTGACCCTACAGATACTGCTCGACCTTCTTGCCCACGGTCAGGAAGCGCAGCGGGTCGATGGCTTCGCCATTGTGGCGGACCTCGTAGTGCAGGTGCGGGCCGGTCGAGCGGCCGCTGCTGCCGGTCTTGCCGATGATGTCGCCGGCCGCGAGTTTTTGGCCGACGGCAACGTCGATCTCGCTCAGATGGCCGTAGCGCGTGGCAAAGCCGTTGCCGTGATCGACCTCGACCATGCGGCCATATCCGCCGTTCCAGCCGGCCTTGGTGACGATTCCGGCCGCGGTGACCTTGGCCGCCATGCCGACCGGCGCGCGGAAATCCATGCCCGAGTGCAGGGCAGCGGTGCCGAGGATGGGGTCGGTGCGCACGCCGAACGGGCTGGTGACGGAGTGGCCCGGCGCCGGGTTGGCGAGCGGCAGCCGCCGCGCCTCTTTCTTCAACTGGTCGAGCGTATCCAGCGCCTCGTCCAGTTCCTTGACCTTGCTGTCGAACATCATCGAGCTGTCAAGCGGGATCAGCGGTCCGCCGACATCGCTTTCGTTCTTGCCGAAATCACTGTCGACCGGCAGACCGGCGGCTTCCAGCGCCTGGGTGATGGCATCGGCGTTCTTGTAGGCGTTGTCGGCCAAGGTTTCGATGCGGGTGAGCTGCTGGCTCTCGATGTTCTTCAGCGATTCGTTGATTGTGACGAACAGTTTGTCGGCACGGTCGGCAGCCGTTTCGCTGGGCAGCGGATCGGAACGTGTCGACCACAGCGAGAATGGCCTCGTGTCGCCCGAACCAAGGCTGGCGACCGAATAGGCGAGTGGCTCGCCGCCGGTCAATTCGGCATGCTCGTCGGGTTTTGCCGCCACATCCGCGGCGGCCGGCGTGCCGACCTCGTTTTCGGCCCGCTCGAGAATCGGGCCGAGGCGGCCATGGCGCTGGCTGAGCTGGCTCTGCCGCTCGATCAATTCGCTGACCTTGGTTTCCATCAGTTTTTGGTCGAGAAGCTGGCGGCTGGTGATGCGGTCGACCTGCGCGCGCAATGCGGAAATGCGATCTTCATAGGCCTGCTGCATGCGCGCCTGCCGGGCCGTGGTGGCGCCGATCAGATCGTCGCGCAGTACGAGATAGGAGGTCGCCAAGAGATAGCCGATGGCGATCGCCGCCAGTGCCGAGCCCAGAAAGGCGACGAGCCACGGCCGGATGGTGAAATGCCGTATTTCATTGCCCCGCGCAATGATGATCGTATGCGGCTCCTTGCGCCTGCCGAAGACCGCTGACTGACCGGTTAGGTTCACGGGACCAAGCTTTCGTTACGACACCAAGCCCGATTACACATTATTAGGGTTAACAAAGTTTTGCCGTCGAGCGGGCGCGCCAGTGACCAACGGTGTCAACCAACCGCATATATGTCTTATGCCCCTAATGCACTGCGCGGCGTTGGCCAGATCGGTGGCGCCTCAGAGCGCGCGGACCGCCTCCAGCACTGCTTCGGCATGGCCTTTCACCCGGACCTTGCGCCAGATCCCGGCGATCCGCCCGTCCTTGCCGATCAGGAACGTCGCCCGCTCGACGCCCATATAGTTGCGGCCATACATCGTCTTCTCGACCCATAGATTGTAGGCCTCGATCACCTTGCGCTCCTCGTCGGCAACCAGGTCGACGGTGAGATCGTATTTGGTTTTGAACTTGTCGTGCTTCTTCACGCTGTCCGGCGACAGGCCGATCACCACGGCGCCGGCCTTTTCGAACTCCGGCTTCAGCTGCGAAAAGCTGATCGCCTCATTGGTACAACTTGTGGTGTCGTCCTGCGGATAGAAATAAAGTACAACAGGCTTCCCCCGCATCGAGGCAAGGCTGAGTGAGCCGCCGCCGTCGCGCGGAAGATCGAATTGCGGCGCAACGTCGCCAATGTCGAGATCAGCCATATCGATGCCCTTGTTTGAGGTTACGCGGCCCTAAATCAAAGAGATAGAGCATGATGTCTGGACAAACGGAAACCGTTTGTCCGAGAAAACCGCCTCACACTTTTCGGCATCATGCTCTAGCCTGCGTCGTTATAGTGTCGGGCGGGGATTCGTCCACGATCGAATTCGCACAACGGAAAATTGCGTGGATCAGGAAGAACCGCAGCACGAGAAAATCCGGTTCAGGCGTGACGAGATCACCGACCTGGGGGCTTTCCCGTCCGCTTGCCGCGTGCCGCCGCTCGGCAAGGCACGGATCGGCCGCGGCTTTCGCATCCTTGCCCGGCTGTTTGCCGGCATTGGAGCCCTTGTGCTGCTGGCAGCGGCCGCCGTCTACGTCATCGGCGCCACCGGCATCGGCAGCGAACGGCTGCGGTTGGAAGCCGAAACGGCGATCGAGAAACTGGCCGGTTTCGACGTCAAAGTCGCCGTCGGTCCTGCCAGCCTGACACTTGACGGATCGAGCTTCATTGCGCTGCAGGTCAAGGATGTCAGCGTCGAGACCGCCGACGGCAAGCCGATGGCCGATGCCGGGCGCGTCCGCTTCGGCATCCGGCTGATCCCGCTGCTTTCGGGCGAGGTTCGGCTGACCAGCGCCAGGATTTCCGACGCCCATATCGTCACCGCGGCAATGCCGTCGGGTGGTGACTGGACAGCGCGCCTGCGCAATCAAGACGGTCTCATCGATCCGGAAAAACTGGCCGCCGCCGTCTTCAGTGACGTCAATCGTGCACTCGATGCCGTGCGCGAGGATTCGATGCGCCGCATCGATCTCAAAAATGTCGCGTTCGAGCTGCCCGAGGCCGGATCGGTCAAGCTGGTCACGATCGCCAACGCCACGGTGCTGCAGTCGGGCCCCGGCAGCATGGAGTTCTCGTCCGAGGCGGATGTCGATGGCCGCGCGCTCACCGTCACCGCCACCGCCACCCGCGATACGAGCTCGATGCGCGTCACCGCCTTGAACGCCGCCATCGACATGGCGGATGTCGCGGAGACCACGCCGGCGGCCGGCGGGCGAACCGGCGCGATTGCTTTGAAGCTCACCGGATCCGAAGGCTCGGGCGAGACCGATTCGCGGCTGACGGGCTCGCTGTCGCTAACCGGCTCGGTGCTCGACCTCGGCACACGCGGGCTGTTGCCGGCCGATGTCGATGTCGACGCCGCCCTCGTCTCCGGCTCCAACAAGATCGATGTCGGCAGGCTGGTTCTAAAGACCGGGCGCTCGGCGTTCAATTTCGCCGGTTCGATCGGGCCAAAGCCGTCGACCGGCGCGGCCGGCGAGGAGCCTTCCTATCGTTACGACCTGACCAGCGACGGCTCGACGCTGGCGCCTTCGGAATCGCCCGAGCCGGCGCTGAATTTCTTCGCCCGCATCGCCGGCGTCTATCAGGTCAAGAGCCGCAAGCTTGTCGCCGACCAGATCGGCATCAGGTCGGGATCGGGGAGCGAAGTGCTGGGAACCGCTGCGGTTTCCTTCATCGACAACGGACCGCCGGGTATCTCGGTGTCGCTCAACGTCCACGACATGGCGGTCTCGCACGTCAAGCAATTGTGGCCCTGGTTCTCGGCCAAGAACGCGCGGCTGTGGGTGCTGCAGAACCTGTTTGGCGGCCGCGTCGTCGATGCCAGCCTGCAGTTCCAGGTCGTGCCGGGGCGTCTCGGCAACGGCGTGCCGCTTTCGGCCGACGAGGTGTTCGGCCGCTTCCAGGTCGAGGGCTCGCGTTTCGACACCGCCGGCCGCATCCCGCCGATACGCGATGCCGTCGGCGTCGTTTCCTTCCACGGCAACGACGTCGACGTCGCGCTGTCCTCGGGCAGCGTCTATATGCCGAGCGGCCGCACCGTGGCGGCAAGCAATGGCACACTGTCGGTAAAGGCGGCAAACCACCCGCCGGTGATCGGCGCGCTCGACATCGACGTCGCCGGTGAGGCGCCGGCCATCGCCGAACTTGCCTCCTACGAACCGATCAACGCCATGCGCCATGTCGGCATCTTGCCGGACGACCTGTCGGGCACGGTGACCGGCCACGTCAAGGCCGACATTCCGTTGCAATCCGGCGTCGACACGTCGAAGCTCGATTGGCTGGTATCGCTCGACTACAAGGACCTGTCGCTCGCCAAGCCGTTCGAAGGCCAGATGGTGACCGATGCCGACGGTTCGATCGAAGTCGGGCCTGACAAGGCGGTGATCTCTGCCAAGGCGCGGCTGAACGGCATTCCAGCCGAGCTCGATCTGGTCGAGCCGCTCAGGGATGGCGGCCCGCCGCGCAGCCGCAAGGTGGCGCTTGTGCTCGACGACAAGACGCGCGCCATCGCCATGCCTGGCCTGTCGCCGCTGATTTCCGGCACCATCAAGGTGGCAATCGACAAGAGCGGCGAAGGCGGCAGCCAGAACGTCGACGTTGACCTGACGAGCGCCAGGCTGGACATTCCCTGGGCAGGCTGGAGCAAGGGGCCGGGCATTCCCGCCAATGCCACTTTTACCATGAGCAAGTCCGGCGATACCACGACGCTGTCCGACTTCGACCTCGACGGAAAGAGCTTTTCGGTCGAAGGGGATGTCGTCCTGGTCAAGGGCGCGCTGTCTTCGGCCCGCTTCAGCAAAGTCGCCTTGAACCGGGGCGACGATGTCGCCGTGACGGTGAAGCGGTCGGGCAAGGGCTTCGCAGTCGATGTCAGCGGCAACGCGCTCGATGCCCGCTCGCTGATCAAGCAGTTCACCTCCGATGTCGATACCGCCACCAAAACCACCGGCACGGACGCGGTTTCGGTTAGCGCCGACGTCAATTCGCTAAGCGGGTTCCATGACGAGGTCCTGTCCAATTTGAAGCTCGACTACAGTGCCGCCGGTTCCAGGGTGAACAGGCTCAAGGTCAGCGCCGCGGCAAGTTCCGGCGCCGCCATCACCATCAGCAATACGGCAGGCAATGGTGCTCGCGCGCTCACCATGAAGTCGGCCGACGCAGGCGCCATATTGCGCTTCCTCAACATCTACGAGCATATGGAAGGCGGATCGATCACGCTGGCGCTCAGCGGCGCAGCCGACGGCCCGATGCGGGGCCAGGTCGATTCGAGCAACTTCTTCATCGTCAATGAACCGAAGCTTGCGTCGATCGTATCGACCACGCCAACCGGCGACAGCCGCAGCCTGAACGAAGCGGTCAAGGGCAAGATCGACACCTCGCGGGTAAAATTCGAGCGCGGCTTTACCGAGATCGACAAGGGGTCGGGCTATTTGAAATTGGCGAATGGCGTGCTGCGCGGCCCGCGCATCGGCACCACCTTCCAAGGCACGCTCTACGACCAGAACAACAATATGGACATGACCGGAACCTTCATGCCGGCCTATGGCCTCAACCGCATCTTCGGCGAGTTGCCGTTGGTCGGCGTTCTGCTCGGCAATGGCCGCGACCGCGGGCTGATCGGCGTCACCTACCGGCTTAAGGGCAACGCCAACAAGCCGGTGCTGGACATCAACCCGCTATCGGTGATCGCGCCGGGCATTTTCCGGTCGATCTTCGAGTATCGTTGAGGATCCCAGAAGACGGCTCAGACCGGCCGCACCAGAACGTGTTTTTTCTTGCCCACTGAAAGCTTTGCGACGTTTTCCGGACTCAAATCCTGAGGCGTCACCATCCGCCGGTCGTCCGAAACCGGCTGGTCATTGAGGCGCACGGCGCCACCCTGTATGTGACGCCTTGCCTCGCCATTGGACCCGGCAAGGCCCGCGGTGACCAGCAGCGACAGGATGCCGATGCCACCTTCCAGCGCCGCGCCATCCACCTCGACGCTCGGCAGGGTTTCGGCCGTCACGCCTTCCTCGAACGTCTTGCGCGCGGTTTCCTCGGCCGCGAGCGCCGCCTCGCGGCCGTGCACGATGGCCGTGGTTTCGGTGGCCAGCACCTTCTTGGCCTCGTTGATCTCCGAGCCGCCAAGGGCGGCCAACCGCGCGATCTCCGAAAGCGGCAGCCGGGTGAAGATCTTCAGGAAGCGCTCGACGTCGGCATCCTCGGTGTTGCGCCAGTATTGCCAGAAATCATAGGGCGAGAAGAGGTCGCCGTTCAGCCACACCGCGCCCTTGGCCGATTTGCCCATCTTGGCGCCCGACGATGTCGTCAGCAGCGGCGTGGTCAGCGCATAAAGCTGCGGCGTGCCCATGCGGTGGCCGAGATCGACGCCGTTGATGATGTTGCCCCACTGGTCCGAACCGCCCATCTGCAGCCGGCAGTCGTGGCGGCGGCTGAGCTCGACGAAATCATAGCCTTGCAGGATCATGTAGTTGAATTCGAGGAAGGACAGCGACTGTTCGCGCTCGAGCCGCAGCCTGACGCTGTCGAAGGTCAGCATCCGGTTGACCGAAAAGTGGCGGCCGACATCGCGCAGGAACTCGACATAGTTGAGCTTCATCAGCCAGTCGGCATTGTTGACCATGATGGCGTCGTTGCCAGTGTCGCCGAAGCGCAGGATGCGGCCAAAAATTCGCTTGATGCCTTCGATGTTGGTGGCGATCGCCTCGGGCGTCAAAAGGCTGCGCTGGTCGTCACGGAAGGACGGGTCGCCGATCATCGAGGTGCCGCCGCCCATCAGTGCGATCGGCCGGTGGCCGGTCTCCTGCATCCAGTAGAGCATGGTCGCCGAAATCAGATTGCCGATGTGCAGGCTGGTCGCCGTGGCGTCGTAGCCGACATAGGCGGTCACGGTTTCCTTCGCGAAAAGTTGATCCAGCCCGGTCTCATCCGAAATCTGGTGGATGAAGCCGCGCTCGCTCATGACGCGCAGGAAATCGGACTTGAAGGCGGGCATTGTTTCTTCCTGAAAGCGCCGGGTCCGAACGGCCCGGCATGGCCTGAACGCGGGCGTTTAGCATCCAAGCGCGTCAAGCAAAAGTGGTTTCCGATTTTGCGCCGGCATGGACAGCCTATTCTGCACTGCCGCGCATGCTTGCTTCATCCTGTCGGCTGGCGTAATGAGGCGCCGCGCCAACGGGTTCGATCCGCTGGAACGGCACCGCACGGCATCCACCAAATGCCATATCTTGTGACAGAGCCCGACGCGATATGCCGGACGCATTGATATCCATCGTCATTCCCTGCCGCAACGAGGCGGCGAACCTGCCGCTGCTGATCGACGAGATCGAGGCGGCGATGACCGGGCGCGACTTCGAAATCATCGTCGTCAATGACGGTTCGACCGACGATACGGCTTCGGTGCTTGCCGCTGAAGCCGCCAAACGTCCGTTTCCGCTTCGCCAGCTTCGGCACGAGAAATCCGCCGGCCAGTCGCTTTCGGTGCGCTCGGGCGCCTGGGCGGCGCGCGGCTCGATCGTTGCCACCATCGACGGCGACGGCCAGAACGACCCGCAATATATCCCCGTGCTGGTCGATGCGCTGCGCCAGGCTGGGCCTGGGTTCGGAGCCGCGCAAGGGCAGCGGCTGAAGCGCCGCGACAGCAAGATCAAGCAATTGGCGTCGCGTTTCGCCAACTGGCTGCGTGGCGCGATCCTGCATGACGACACCCGCGACACCGGCTGCGGCCTGAAGGCCATCCACACCGACATCCTGCGCAAACTGCCCTTCTTCGACGGCACGCATCGTTTCGTTCCGGCCCTGGTCATCCAGGAAGGCTACCGCGTCGTCCATTGCGACGTCGTCGACCGCTCGCGCCGCCACGGCAAGTCGAATTACGGCATCTTCGATCGCGGCCTGCAGGGCGCGCTCGATCTCGCCGGCGTCTGGTGGCTTCGGCGCCGGCGCCGCAGAATGCCAAAGGTAGAGGAAATCACGCATGGCTAACGTGTTTCAGGAATTGGCGACCTGGCTGCACCAGGTTTTCGTCAAGCAGTTCGACGCCTGGGTTCTGCTCGGCTTCGTTGCCCAGTTCTTCTTCACCATGCGCTTCCTGGTGCAGTGGATCGCTTCGGAAAAGGCCAAGCGCAGCGTCGTGCCGATCGCTTTCTGGTTCTTCTCGCTGTTCGGCGGCGGGCTGCTGCTCGTCTACGCCATCCAGCGTGAGGATCCGGTGTTCATCGCCGGCCAGGCCATGGGCATGGTGATCTATGTCAGAAATTTATGGCTCATCGCCAATGAGCGCAAGGCGGCGATGACCAAGGTCGACTGAGCCACCAGTCCCGCCAAATTCAGTCTGTCCGGTGTCGAAATGAGCAGGAACTACATCTTTCTCTTCCTGTTCAGCCTGATGATGACGGCGTCGGGACTGGCCTCTTTGCCGCCGCTCGACCGCGACGAGCCGCGCTTCGTCCAGGCGACCAAGCAGATGACGGAGACCGGCGACTATGTCGACATCCGCTTCCAGGACGCGTCGCGCTACCAAAAGCCGATCGGCATCTACTGGCTGCAATCGGCCGCGGTGACGCTGAGCGGCGAGGGGGCACAGGCGCCGATCTGGATTTACCGGCTGATCTCGGCGCTGGGCATCGCCATCGCCGTCGTCGCAATCGCCTGGACCGGGGCCAATCTGTTCGGCGCCAATGCCGGTCTTGCCGCCGGCCTCGTCATGGCGGCGATTTTCGCCACCGCCTTCGAAGGCCGTGACGCCAAGACCGACGCGATGCTGCTTGCCTGCTGCGTTCTGGCGCAAGGCGCGCTGGCGCAGATTTATCTGGCATCGCGCCGCAACGAGCCTGTCGCCGGCCATCTGCCGTGGATTTTCTGGGCTGCACAGGGCGCAGCTATCCTCATCAAGGGGCCGATTGCACCGCTGCTGTCGGCGCTGACGGTGCTCACGCTGGTTGCCTTCGAGCGCGACTGGCGCTGGCTGGCGAGGCTGAAAGCCGGGCGTGGGCTGATTCTGGTGCTGTTGATCGTGCTGCCTTGGCTCGCCCTCATCACCTGGAAGAGCAACGGCGCCTTCCTGCAGCAGGCCGTCGGCAAGGATATGCTCGGCAAGGTCGCGCAAGGCGAGGAGTCGCACGGCGTTCCGTCGGGCTTCTACGTGCTGACCTATTGCCTGTTCATGTGGCCGTTCGGCCTTGTGGCGCTCGGCGCCGGACTGCAGGCGCTCAACCGATTGCGCGACGATCCGCGCCTGCGTTTCTGCCTCGCCTGGTACGTTCCGTTCTGGCTCGTCTTCGAATTGATCCCGACGAAACTGCCGCATTATGTGCTGCCGGCCTATCCCGGCATGGCCCTGCTCATCGGCTGGCTTTTGACGCTGACACCGCAAGAGGCAAATGCGCCGCTCAGGCGCTGGCAGACATGGCTGTGGTGGGCGACCGCATTCGGCACCGTTCTGGTGACAGTCGGTCTCGCCGTGCTTTGCGTCGGTGCGCCGATCTATCTCATGAAGACATTTTTATGGTGGAGCGTTCCGGCCGCCGCGGCAGCATTGGGCGCCGGCTACCTCGCTGTTTCGCGCCAGGCGCTGGTGCCGCTGGTCCGCATCGGCGGGGCTGCGGTTTGCGCCGGTATAACCTACGCCCTACTGTTCGGTGTCATCGTGCCGTCACTGAAACCGATTTGGATGAGCCGGGAAATCGAGGCTGCGGTTCGCGCCGATCGTCCCTGTGAGATGAGCGTGCTCGCCTCCGCGCAATATCACGAACCGAGCCTGGTATTTCTGGTGGGCACAAAGACGGTACTAACCGATGTCGACGGGGTTGCGCAACATCTGCTTGGCGATCCGGCCTGCGCGCTGGGCCTGGCGCCGGTCGGCGAAGAAAAACGGCTGGATGACCTGCTGGCGGGGCAAGGCAAGAAGGCCAGCCGCGTCGCTGAAATCGACGGCATCAACTATTCGTCAGGTGATAAACTGTCGCTCGGCCTGTACCGTGTGGCGAACTGATACCTCTTCAATGATGGCGCCGAGCTCCGCATGTTGATGAAGTCGCCAAAGCCGGCGCGTGCCGCTTTGCCTGCCATGCTCCGGCAGTCTGTCGCTAATTTCCGCGATACTTTCGGGATTGTACGGCATCGCCTGGCGACGCGCCCGGCGCGCTACCCGAAAATCCTGTGGTCGGTCTGGGTCGTGGCCTGGCTTTTGCTGACGATCGCGGTGTCGCTCCGTTTCGACCATCTTGCAGGGACCATGGCGAGGCAGTGGGCTTCAGGCTCGACCAATGTCTTTCGCATCGCCGAGTTTTTTACCTTCTTCGGCCTCGGCGGCTGGTATCTTGTCCCGTCGGTACTGGTGCTGATTGCCGCGAATCTGACGGATTGGCGCAGCCTTTCCCGGCGCGCGCGGATGACCTTCTACAACTGGACCTGCTTTGCCTTCATGGTGCTGGGTTCGATCGGGCTCTCGGCCATGGTCGTCAACGCGCTGAAATATGGCGTGGGCAGAGCCAGGCCAATGAATTTCGACAAGCTCGGCGATCTGTCGCTGCATCCTTTTTCCATGGAGGCGCGCTTTGCCAGCTTCCCGTCCGGCCATGCCACGACCATGGGTGTCATTTTCGGCATTGCGCTACTGTTGTTGCCCCAGCGCAGATGGGTGTTGCTGGCTGCAACCTTGTCGGTCGCATCGACCCGAATCTTTATCGGCGCGCACTATCCGAGCGACACTGTCGCCGGATTCGGCCTTGGCTGTGCTGTTGCCATCGTCTGTGCGATGGTGCTTGGCCGGCTGGGATGTATCTTCCGCTACACGGCGTCGGGGTTGCCGGTGGCAAAAACTACGTTCCGCCTATTCCGTCGGGCTCGCAAACCAAACCAAACGATGCGCCGAGACAAGACGAATTTCCGCATTGGAGCAGCGCCGGCAAGCAACTGAATTGCTGACGCCTTTGGAACCATCTAAGACCACCCCAGCTAGCTGTCGATGCCACCCCAGCTCCGCACCAGCCGAGCCATGTCAGGCGCGCTGGCGGCTTCCTTCTCCAGCCCTTCGGCGACACCGACGCGGTCGGCGACAGGCCGGTTCTGGCTGACTTTCCACTTGCCGCTGATTTCGGCGATCTCGATCTCAAGCCCGACAATGCCCTTGATCTGCGACTGGATGAAGGTAGGCGGCGCATCGGTCACCGCCCAGGGTCCCTCGCGGGCGCCTTCCTGTGACAGCGTCAGCTCGGTGATCTGCTGTGCGATCCAGGCGGAATCCTCGATCACTCTGACGGTTCCTCGCACCTGGACAATGGCGTAGTTCCAGGTCGGCACGACCTTGCCGGTCTCGCGCTTGGTCTCGTACCAGGACGGCGTCACATAGGCGTCGGCGCCCTGGAAGACGACCAGCACCGGCGATGTCGGATTGTCGGCCAGCTGACGCCATTGCGGGTTGGCCCTGGCCAGATGGGCGCGCAGCCGGCCATTCGGCCCAACCTCTGCATCAAGCAGGAAGGGAATGGCATTGGCGACCGGGCCATCGGCGCCGTTGGAGATCAGCAACCCCAGCGGATGCGTCCGGATCAGCCCGTGCAGGACGTCCGGCCGCGTTTCCTGGAAATGGGGAGGCTGGTACATGATCGGTCATGCTCTTCCGCTGGCTGAACCGGCATTGTGCACCGTTCAGCCGAGCCGCGCCACATGTCAGGCGGGCTTCACCGTTTGGATCAGCCGAAAATGGCATTGTCGCGCCCGTCATGGGCACGACTGTGCACGGCATCGGACCGGGAGTTTTTGTTTTGACGCAATTCCGGACGGAAAACCGGTTTACACTTTTCCTGGAGTTGCTCTTAGCGCAGCCGCTTCGGCCGCGGATCGGACAATTCGCCGGCCAGCCGCCGGTCGAGATAGTCGGCGCATTCCTCGAGCAGCAGATCGGCGTCGTTGGCGAAGAAGTGGTTGGCCCCGGGCAAGGTCTTCTGCGTGATGGTGATGCCCTTTTGCGTGTGCAGCTTGTCGACCAGGCCCTGCACATCCTTGGGCGGCGCCACCTTGTCGGCATCGCCATGGATGATCAGACCCGATGACGGGCAGGGCGCCAGGAACGAGAAATCATAGGTGTTGGGCTGCGGCGCGATCGAGATGAAGCCCTCGATCTCGGGCCGGCGCATCAGAAGCTGCATGCCGATCCAGGAGCCAAAGGAATAGCCGGCCACCCAGCAGCTCTTGGAATCCGGATGCAGCGACTGCACCCAGTCGAGCGCTGCGGCGGCATCCGACAATTCGCCGGTGCCGTGGTCGAATTCGCCCTGGCTGCGGCCGATGCCGCGGAAGTTGAAGCGAAGCGTGGTGAAATCGCGCTTCTGGAACATGTAGAAGAGATCATAGACGATCTTGTTGTTCATCGTGCCGCCGAATTGCGGGTGCGGATGCAACACGATGGCAATCGGCGCGCTCTTCTCCTTGGAAGGCTGGTAGCGGCCCTCCAGGCGGCCGGCCGGACCGGTGAAAATGACCTCAGGCATGAACTACTCCAAATGGCATACGAATGCGCGGCGCCCGGAACAACTCTTTACTCTAGCCCCAGCCCTTCCGGGCCTTGACGCAGGGCAAGCGTCTTCTTAGAAGCTAGTTTAGAATTGTTCAAAACTGGATAGCCAGCCGTGACGGCCCGGCCATCCTCGCCGCAAGCCGCGTAAATAGGACGTCTTGCCTTGCAATTTCAAGGAAATAACGCGCTATCCTTGCGGAAAGGGTCTTGACGGGATCGATTGGGTGAAAATGGCCGCAGCACGCGCCTATCTCGACTACAATGCCAGCGCGCCGCTCATTGCCGAGGCGCGCGAGGCGATGATTGCCGCGCTCGATCTCGTCGCCAATCCGTCGTCGGTGCATGCCGAGGGGCGCGCGGCGCGGCGCCTGATCGACACTGCCCGGCGCGATGTGGCAGCACTTGTCGGCGCCAAGGCCGAGCATGTCGTCTTCACCTCGGGCGCGACGGAAGCCGCATCGACGCTGCTGACGCCGGATTGGCAGATGGGCCGTGGCACGGTGCGCATGAGCCGGCTCTATGTGTGCGAGGCCGACCACCCTTGCCTGTTGAACGGCGGCCGCTTCCCGGCAACACAGGTTTCGCGGATCGGCGTCGACGCCGATGGCATTGCCGACCTCGCTCAGCTGACAGCCGCTCTGGCCGCGCATGACAAGGCCGAAGGCCTGCCGTTGGTCGCGATCCATGCCGCCAACAACGAGACCGGCGTCATCCAGCCGATCGAGGCAATCGCTGCAATCGTCAAGGCGGCGGGCGGCATTCTGGTGGTCGACGCGGTGCAGGCTGCGGGCCGTGTTCCCATCGATATGTCAGCGGCTTACGCCGACTATTTGATTCTGTCTTCGCACAAGATCGGCGGCCCCAAGGGTGTCGGCGCCGTCGTTGCGGCAGCCGATCTGATGATGCCGAAGCCGCTGATCAATGGCGGCGGTCAGGAAAAGGGCCATCGCGGCGGCACCGAAAACCTGGCGGCCATCGCCGGCTTTGGCGCCGCGGCGCGGCAGGCTTTGGCTGGACTGAACCATGTCGATACGCTCGCGCACCGGCGCGGCGAGGTCGAAACCATCATCAAAACACTGGTGCCGGACGCAGAAATCTTCGGAACCGGCGCGCCAAGGCTTGCCAATACGACATTCTTCGCTATTCCCGGCATCAAGGCCGAGACGGCGCAGATCGCGTTCGATCTGGCTGGCGTGGCGCTGTCGGCGGGATCGGCCTGTTCGTCGGGCAAGGTCGGGCCGAGCCATGTGCTGAAAGCCATGGGTTACGGCGACAGCCTCGGCGCTTTGCGCGTGTCCATCGGCCACGCAACGAGTGCCGGGGATATCGAACTGTTCCGTGCTGCGCTGGCTGGTATTGCCCAGCGCCGGGCGGCCAGGGAACAAGCCGCCTGAGGCGGCGACAAAGAATTCAGGCCCTCGCGGCCTGGTAGAGCCGTGCGTTTGCAAGTGGCCGGGTGAATTCCCGGCCGAGACGCACTATATGAAACTTACGCCGCCTTCTGCGCCTCATGGGCAGCCCTGGCGATGCCATAGTTTGAAAACTGTCGGGCCTTGACCCCGGCGTGGATGGAGAACGCTTATGCCTGCTGTGCAGGACACGATCGATCGGGTCCGAAAGATCGACGTCGACCAGTACAAATACGGATTCCAGACAGAGATCGCGATGGACAAGGCCCCCAAGGGCCTGAGCGAAGACATTATTCGCTTCATCTCGGCCAAGAAGGATGAACCGTCCTGGATGCTGGAATGGCGTCTGGAAGCCTATCGGCGCTGGCTGACCCTGGAAGAGCCGACCTGGGCGCGCGTCCATTATCCGAAGATCGACTTTCAGGACCTCTATTACTACGCGGCGCCCAAGAGCACGCCCGGCCCGACCTCGCTGAGCGACGTCGATCCCGAGCTGTTGAAGGTCTACGAGAAGCTCGGCATTCCGCTGCGGGAACAAGAAATCCTCGCCGGCGTGCAGAAGACCGACGTCTCCGATCTCGAGGAGCCCAGCGACAACGTCTACAAATCGGGCCGTGTCGCCGTCGACGCGGTGTTTGATTCCGTTTCCGTCGTCACCACGTTCAAGAAGGAACTGGCGCAGGCCGGCGTCATCTTCTGCTCGATCTCGGAAGCCATCCGCGAGCATCCGGAGCTGGTGCAGAAATATCTCGGCTCGGTCGTGCCGACATCCGACAATTTCTACGCCACGCTGAATTCGGCTGTCTTCACCGACGGCTCGTTCGTCTTCGTGCCCAAGGGCGTGCGCTGCCCGATGGAGCTGTCGACCTATTTCCGCATGAACGAGAAGAACACCGGCCAGTTCGAGCGCACGCTGATCATCGCCGAGGAGGGGGCTTACGTCTCCTATCTCGAAGGCTGCACGGCGCCGCAGCGCGACGAGAACCAGCTGCATGCCGCCGTCGTCGAACTGGTGGCGCTCGACGATGCCGAGATCAAATATTCGACGGTGCAGAACTGGTACCCCGGCGATGCCGAGGGCAAGGGCGGCATCTACAATTTCGTCACCAAGCGCGGCGACTGCCGCGGCGACCGTTCGAAGATCTCGTGGACGCAGGTCGAGACCGGTTCAGCGATCACCTGGAAATATCCCAGCTGCATCCTGCGCGGCGACGATTCCTCCGGCGAGTTCTATTCGATCGCCGTGTCGAACGGCTACCAGCAGGTCGACAGCGGCACCAAGATGATCCATCTCGGCAAGAACACGTCGAGCCGCATCATCTCCAAGGGCATCGCCGCCGGCTTCTCGCAGAACACCTATCGCGGCCAGGTTTCGGCGCACCGCAAGGCGACCAACGCCCGCAACTTCACCAATTGCGATAGTCTCCTGATCGGCGACCAGTGCGGCGCCCACACCGTGCCCTACATGGAAGCCAAGAATTCGACGGCGCAGTTCGAGCACGAAGCGACGACGTCGAAGATTTCCGAGGACCAGAAATTCTACGTCATGCAGCGCGGCATTCCCGAGGAAGAGGCGATCGCGCTGATCGTCAACGGCTTCGTCAAGGATGTTATCCAGCAGCTGCCGATGGAGTTCGCGGTCGAAGCGCAGAAGCTTATCGGCATCAGCCTTGAGGGTAGCGTGGGGTGACAAGGGCGCGCAAACGCGAATCCGTGGAAAAACATGTCTATCTGCGGGATCGAGTGGATAACTGGGAAGCGGGCCTGGGCCTTGCGTTCTGGTTTTGCGCGATAGGGATAGTGCTGCTCGGCGCGGCCTACTCGCCGGATGGCTTTTGGCGAGGACTTTGGCAAGCCCTGACGCAGATGTAGAATAACCGGGCGTAGGCGCTCGGATAGGCAATGCGATGGACACTGGAAGGATAGCGACCCGCCAAGCGTTCAGGACCGTGCACAAGGCATGGGATTGAAACTGAACGTTTGAAAGGAAGTTGAAATGATGGATACGGTTCCGATCGTTTTTTACGCTTTGGTGTGCGGCGCGCTCTGCGCTGTCGCGCCCTCTATCCAGTCGACGCCGCGCCGGATGGCGGCGGGCGCCGTGACCGGGCTGGTCTCGGCAATTATACTGCCGTTTCTGCGCCACTTGGTTGATGGCTGAAGAGATGACCATGACGCTGTCTCGCGACGAGATCTGGTTTGCGGTTCGCTGGCGGCGGCTGTGGGCGGTTCGTCGCGAGGGCAACATCGCCACGATGAAATACGCCGCGGCCGCAGTAGCCTCGGCCCTGGTAGGCGCCGTTTTGGCGGCGTTCGTCCATCCGATGGTCGGCCTTGCGGTTTTCGCGGTGGGGTTCGGCCTGTCCTTCTGGCGGTTCAAAACCCTGCAGCGCCGGCACACCGATTACACAGTCACCTACGACGATTATTTCAGAGAAAAGAACAATGCTTGAGATCAAGAACCTGCATGCCCGCATCGTCGATGACGGCACCGAGATCATCCGCGGCCTGAACCTGACGGTGAAAAACGGCGAGGTCGCCGCCATCATGGGCCCGAACGGCTCGGGCAAATCGACGCTGTCCTATATCCTCGCCGGCCGCGAGGACTATGAGGTCACCGAAGGCGATATCCTCTATAATGGCCAGTCGATCCTCGAAATGGATCCGGCCGAGCGCGCCACCGCGGGCATCTTCCTCGCCTTCCAGTATCCGATGGAGATACCTGGTGTCGCGACCATGGAGTTCCTGAAGGTGGCGATGAACGAGCAGCGCAAGGCGCGCGGCGAGGAGCCGCTAAAAATTCCGGAATTTTTGAAGCGGGTGAAAGAGGCGGCAGCCTCGCTCTCGATGGACATGGCGATGCTGAAGCGGCCGCTCAATGTCGGCTTTTCCGGCGGCGAGAAGAAGCGGGCCGAGATCCTGCAGATGAAGCTGCTGGAGCCAAAGCTCTGCGTGCTCGACGAGACCGATTCAGGCCTAGACATCGATGCGCTGAAGATCGTCTCGGACGGCGTCAACGCGCTGCGTTCGCCCGACCGTGCCATCATCGTCATCACCCACTACCAGCGCCTGCTCGAGCACATCGTGCCCGATAGCGTGCACGTCCTATACAAGGGCCAGGTGATCAAGTCCGGCGACAAGTCGCTGGCGCTCGATCTCGAAGCCAATGGCTATGCCGGCGTGATCGGCGAAGCCGCGTGAGACGCCAGAAGGCCATTTTATGCTGAAAGGCGGGGCAAAACTGATGAATATGCATACACAACCCCAGCGCACGCAGGCCGAAACGGCGCTGATCGACGCCTTTGGCGAGCGTCTGTCGTTGCTGCCGGGTGACGGCGCGGTGATGCTGAAGCGCGACGACGCCATTGAGGCAATCAAGCACGGGCTGCCGACGCGGCGCATCGAATCCTGGCATTACACTGACCTGCGCCGGCTGTTGACTGCGGTGCCGGCGTTCGATCCGACGGCCGCCGCTAAGGGGCTGGCGCCCATCGTCGAAGGTTCCGCCGTGCTGGCAGTTCTAAACGGCGTCTCGAGTGCGAAATTCCCTGCCATCGAAGGCGTGACCGTCCAGCGCCTGTCGGAAAAGCTGACCGACGGCTCGATTGCGCCCGGCCTCGACCCCTATGGCAGCGATGACGCCATCGGCGCGCTGAACACTGCTTTCGTCGCCGACGGCTATTTCGTCGACATCGCCGATGGCGCAGCACTGGAGAAGCCGATCGAATTGCAGAACCTGCAAGCCGGCGGACAGACCCATGTGCGCTTTCCCGTGCGTGTCGGCGCCGGCGCCAAGGCTGCGATCGTCGAGCGTCAGGCGGGCGAGGGCGCGGCTCTGGCCAGCTCCGTCAGCCAGCTGGTGTTGGGCGAGGGCGCCGAGGTGACCTGGCTGATCATCCAGGAACAGCCGGAAACGGCCACCCATCTGGCGCAGTTCAAGGCGCATCTCGGCAAGAATTCGAAGCTGACGCTGTTCTTCATGAATGCCGGCGGCAAGCTTGTGCGCCAGGAGATCGTGGTGAAGACCACGGGCGAAGGCGCCGACTTCAAACTGCGCGGCATCAACCTGCTCGCCGGCGACACCCACACCGACGTGACCATGGTGCTCGACCATGCCGTGCCGCATACGACATCGACGGAAGTGATCCGCAATGTCGTGACCGGCAAGGCGCGCGGCGTCTTCCAGGGCCGCATCAACGTCCACCAATACGCGCAGAAGACCAACGCCAAGATGGCCTGCAACACGCTGCTTTTGTCGGATGATGGCGAGTTCTCGACCAAGCCGGAGCTGGAAATCTTCGCCGACGACGTCATCTGCGGCCACGGCGCGACCGTTACCGAGATCGACCACAACCATCTGTTCTACCTGATGGCTCGCGGCATCGACGAGAAGAGCGCCCGTGGCCTGCTGGTCAAGGCGTTCGTCGCCGAAGTGATCGAGGAACTGGACGACGAAACCATCGTCGAGGCCCTGGAAACAAGGCTGGACGACTGGTTCGTGGCGCATGGGTAGCGCCTCCCCTTCTCCCCTTGTGGGTCCGAAGGACGGGCGAGGCAAGTGACACGCCCCGGGCGGTGGCCGAGCGAAGCTCGGTCGGGTGAGGGGTGCGTGACGAAGTGAGGCGGTGCCTCAAGAGAGCTTGTAATGGACCAGAAGATCGAAACAACCCCATACGACGTCGAGGCGATCCGCCGCGACTTCCCGATCCTGTCGCGCGAAGTCTACGGCAAACCGCTGGTCTATCTCGACAATGGCGCCTCGGCGCAGAAGCCGCAGGTGGTGCTGGATACGATCCAGCACGCCTATTCCCAGGAATACGCCAACGTGCATCGCGGCCTGCATTTCCTGTCGAATGCCGCAACCGACGCTTATGAGAAGGCACGCGAGACGGTGCGCCGTTTCCTCAATGCGCCAAGCACCGACAACATCGTCTTCACCTCGAACACGACCGCGGCGATCAACACCGTGGCTTACGGCTATGGCATGCCCAATATCGGCGCGGGCGACGAGATCGTGCTGTCGATCATGGAGCACCACTCCAACATCGTGCCGTGGCATTTCATCCGGGAGCGGCAGGGCGCCAAGCTGGTCTGGGTGCCGGTCGACGATCTCGGCATCTTCCACATCGAGGAATTCGAAAAGCGGCTGACCGACAAGACCAAGCTCGTCGCCATCACGCATATGTCGAACGCGCTGGGCACGGTAACCCCGATCAAGGAGATCGTGCGCATCGCGCATTCGCGTGGAATTCCCGTACTTGTCGACGGCAGCCAGAGCGCCGTGCACATGCCGATCGACGTCCAGGACCTCGATTGCGATTTCTTCGTCTTCACCGGCCACAAGGTCTACGGGCCCTCCGGCATCGGCGTGCTCTACGGCAAGAAGGACATTCTGCAGGGCATGCGCCCCTTCATGGGCGGCGGCGAAATGATCGAGGAGGTGACTGAAGACATCGTCACCTACAACGAGCCGCCGCACCGCTTCGAGGCCGGCACGCCGCCGATCGTGCAGGCGATTGGCCTGGGTGCAGCATTGGAATACATGGAAAAGGTTGGCCGCGAGCGCATTGCCGCCCATGAGGCCGATCTCAAGACCTATGCGCATGAACGGCTGCGCGCCATCAACTCGCTGCGCATCTTCGGCGACGCGCCGGACAAGGGCGCCATCATTTCCTTCGAATTGCAGGGCATTCATGCCCATGACGTGTCGATGGTGATAGACAGGCAAGGTGTTGCCGTCCGCGCGGGCACCCATTGCGCCCAGCCGCTGTTGAAACGCTTTGGCGTAACCTCCACATGCAGGGCATCGTTCGGCATGTATAATACCAGGGCCGAAGTCGACGCT
The DNA here is from genome assembly GCF_040324395.1 of Mesorhizobium sp. C277A. Taxonomy (NCBI): domain Bacteria; kingdom Pseudomonadati; phylum Pseudomonadota; class Alphaproteobacteria; order Hyphomicrobiales; family Phyllobacteriaceae; genus Mesorhizobium; species Mesorhizobium sp. C277A. The sequence goes on from NZ_JAMYVW010000002.1 coordinate 1,706,062, forward strand.
TTGGCCGATGCGCTGGAAAAAGCGCGCAAGTTCTTCGGGTGACAGGTTCTTTGGATGACGACCATGGATGATGCGAGCCACACCACCGCGCCGGAAGCGGCCGTCAATCCGGTGGTTTCCGCCTCGGCAATTCCCGCCGACGAGCTGGCGCGGCTGACCGACGACATCGTCTCGGCGCTGAAGACGGTCTATGACCCGGAAATACCGGCCGACATCTATGAGCTCGGCCTCATCTACAAGATCGACATCGAGGACAACCGCGCGGTCAAGATCGACATGACGCTGACCGCGCCCGGCTGTCCGGTGGCCGGCGAAATGCCAGGCTGGGTGGAAAACGCCGTCGGCGCCGTCGAAGGCGTCTCCGGCGTCGAGGTCAACATGACCTTCGACCCGCCCTGGTCGCCCGACCGCATGTCGGAAGAGGCGCAGGTGGCGGTGGGCTGGTACTAGGTTGACTGAGGTTGGTGCACTTGCACCAGTGGTAAAACTTCACCATTTTAGGTGAGGAATCATTCGGCAGGCCTTGAACCTGCATGGAATGGAAGAGGAAAAAGAATGGGACGCTTCGCCGTCATCACGATGACCGAAAAGGCCGCCGACCGGGTGCGCGAGATCGTCGCCACGCGCGACAATGCGCATGGCATTCGCCTCGGCATCAAGAAGGGCGGCTGCGCCGGCATGGAATACACGGTCGACCTGGTGACCGAGCCCAATACCAAGGACGACCATATCGAACGCGACGGCGCGCATGTCTATGTCGCGCCCGAGGCTGCCCTTTTCCTGTTCGGCACCGAGATGGATTTCGAGCAGACCACGCTGCGCACCGGCTTCACCTTCCACAACCCGAACCAGAGTTCGGCCTGCGGCTGCGGCGAATCCGTCGAACTGAAGCCCGCCGACCTGAAGGCGCTGGCTGAAGCGCGCGCTTCCGCCTGATCTTTCCTTCGCCCCGTTCACGGGGAGGTGAGGAATGGTCCGCGCAGCGGGCGAAAAGCCAATTGCTTGGCTTTTCGAATGACGAACGGCCCGAAGGGCCGGATGAGGGGCAGCGCTAACCATCGGAAGTCGCGCTCCGAGTCCTCACTTCACCCACATCTTCGTCCGCTTGTGCCAGTCGGCGATCGATTCCTCGGGATAGACGTCGAACGCATTGTCCTTCTTGCCGATCACCGGCTCGACCCAACTCGCCTTGTATTTCAACATCAGATGCACCTTCTCCGGCGGCTTCGGCAACTCGCTGTCGATTGCCGAGGCGAAGGGGTGGACCAGGTCCGGCCATGTCGGATCGTAGAGCCAGAGCGCCGAACCGCACTTCTTGCAGAAATTGCGCTCGCCCGTCGAAATCTCACACTTTGGATGCTCGTCGTCCGCGATCTCGGCCTGGTAGACGCCGAGATTGCGCTTGCCCTTGATTTTCAGCGTCTTGTAATCGGCGCCGAGATTGATGGCGAAGCCGCCGCCGCCCTGCTGCTTGCGGCAGATCGAGCAGTAGCACAGCATGAACGGCACCGGCGTGTTGCTCTCCACCTCGAAATGGACGGCATCGCAGCGGCAGGATCCCTTGAGCAGCAGCGGCATGACAAAACTCCGACGGATGGCTCTCAACTTGCCAGCATGGTTTTTGGTTGCAGCCATGGCAAGCCCGGTGACATGATTGCGGCATGGACAATGAACGCATCGAAGAGCTGTTCGAAGGCCTCGGCCCGGTCAGTATCCGAAAACTGTTCGGCGGCAAGGGTATCTATTTCGACGGCGTCATCGTCGCTATCGTGCTGCGCGGCGAATTGCTGCTCAAGGCTGACGAGCAAAGCGCGCCCGACTTCGAAGCCGCCGGCTGCAAGCAATGGACCTATACCGGCACCCGCCACGGCAAGCTGGTCGCGATGCCGTACTGGAGCATTCCCGACGACGCGTTTGATGATCCTGACGAGATGAGGGTGTGGGCGCGCCGGGCGTATGAGGCGGGGCGGCGGGCGGGGAAGTGAACCGGGACCGTCGCGTTTCTTCCCACCCCCCTCTGTCCTGCCGGACATCTCCCCCGCAAGGGGGGAGATCAGTTGTCACATTGGTCTTCGCCAATCACCATCGTTGAAAATGGGAGCCTGCGGCTAAGCTGTTAATCTCCCTCCTTGCGGGGGAGATGGCCGGCAGGCCAGAGGGGGGTGCTGTCCCGCCGACGTAGGCGATCCTACAGCGCCTTGGCAATCCTCGCCGCCAGCCGCGCATTGTTCTCGACCAGCGCGATGTTGGTCTTCAAGCTCCGGCCGCCGGTCAGTTCGAGGATTTTGCCCAACAGGAACGGCGTCACCGCCTTTCCGGTCACATTCTGCACTTCCGCCGCCTTCTGCGCGGCCTCGATATAGCCGGCCATCTCGTCGGCCGGGATTTCATCGTCCTGCGGCACCGGGTTGGCGATCAGCGTGCCGCCGACCAGGCCAAGTGCCGCCCTGGTCTTGTAGAAATGCGCGATCTCTTCCGGTCTGTGCAGGGTCAGCGGCGCGCGGAACGGCGAATGCCGCGACCAGAAGGCCGGCATCGTCTCGCAGCCATGGCCAATCACCGGCACGCCGCGCGTCTCCAGCACTTCCAGGGTCTTTTCGATGTCGAGGATCGCCTTGGCGCCGGCCGAGACGACGATGACCGGGGTGCGCGCCAACTCGTCGAGATCGGCCGAGATGTCGAAGCTTTTTTCCGCGCCCTTGTGGACGCCGCCAATGCCGCCGGTGGCGAACACCTTTATCCCGACCATGTCGGCCGCGATCATGGTGGCGGCGACCGTGGTGCCGCCGGTGCGGCCTTGCGCCACCGCAAAGCCGAGATCGGCGCGCGACAGCTTCATGGCGTCGCCGGTCATCGCCAGCGACTCGCGCTCGCCGTCGGAAAGCCCGATCTTGATGCGGCCGGCGACCACGGCGATCGTCGCCGGCACCGCGCCATTGTCCAGGATTATCTTTTCGACATTGGCGGCCATGGCGCCATTGTCGGGGTAAGGCATGCCATGGGTGATGATGGTGCTTTCCAGCGCCACGACGGGGCGGCCAGCGGCGAGCGCCTCGGCCACGGGCGCGTGGAGGTCGATGAAGGGGCGGGCGCTTTGCGGTGTCATGATGGTCTCCGATCCGGAGATCCGCGCGTCCGCTTGGACGTCGCGCTCCGGCAATGGCAATTGGCCGCCCTCATGCCATTTCCTGCGCGTCGGGCACAAGAGCCAGTGCCTCGGTGAAGGTCGCAATCGTGAAGGCCGGAACCGCGTCGGCGCTTTCAATGGCCAGCGTGGCGGCGGCAACGCCCTCGCGCAATGCCTGGCGCAGGGGCAGGCCGCGCAGCAGGGCAGCGATGGTGGCGCCGGCCAGCGCGTCGCCGGCGCCGGTGACGTCGGCGACTTTTCTCGGCGCCGGCGGCAGGATAGAGAAGGCGCCGGCTTCGTCGAATCCCAGCACCGGGCCGTCGCCCGCCGTCACCACGCCACTGGTGAGGCCGCTGCAGCGCAGTCCGTCGACGGTCTCGCGCTCGGTGGCATTGGCATCGACGCCGGCCAGCACCATGGCCTCGCGCCGGTTCATGAAGACCTGCGCGAGTTCCTTCAGCACCGGTATCAGCCGCACCACCTTGGCCGGCGAAATGGCGATGGCGAACACCGGCTTGCCGGCGGCGAGCCCCACCAGCCGCTCCAGCGCCGTTGATGGCAGATTGGCGTCGCAGAGCACCGCATCGGCCTCGGCGACCACCTCGCGCACCTTGGAGCGGCGGATCTGCTTGGGGAACGCCAAATCGTAGAGCGCCATATCGGCAAAGCCGGTGATCAGCTCGCCGTCGCGATCGATCAGCGCCGTGTAGCTCGGCGTGGTGCGGTCGAGGAACACCGCCGACAGATCGGCAATGCCGGCCTCAGTGATGGCGCGCGCAACCGTCTCGGCCGAGGCATCGCCGCCGCGCACCGACAAAAGCGAGGCCGAGACGCCGCGCCGCACGAGGCTGCGCAGCGCGTTGAAGACGCCGCCGCCGACATCCTCGCGCATCGTGCCGGGGTTGGACGCCGCCGGCACGTAAGCACCGGACACCTGACCGCGCCGGTCGATATGGGCGCCGCCCACCGCCAGTATTTTTGCTGATTTCACCATGTAGGCGATATGACCTTTGTTATTCGAACCAGACAAGCGCTAGGCTGTGCGACGGAGCTTCGCAAGCAAGCCAGCGATTCGGGCGGAGCCAAACCGCCGGAGCGCCTGGCCCAATGGTGGATACATCCGGAAACGAAACCATGAGACAAAAAAGAACAAATCCGGATAAAGATTGCTTTTCAGATATTTGACCCCTCTTGCCAAACGAGAACAAAAAAGGTACAAATAGGGCAGGGATTACGGATTGTCCGGCCTTCATTGACGACCAAGGGGTGATGTATCATGGCTCAGAATACTTTGCGGCTTGTAGAGGACAAAGCGGTGGACAAATCAAAGGCTCTGGACGCGGCGCTGTCGCAAATCGAGCGCGCCTTCGGCAAGGGCTCGATCATGCGGCTGGGCGCCAACGAGCAGGTCGTCGAGATTGAAACCGTGCCGACCGGATCGCTTGGCCTCGACATCGCGCTTGGCGTCGGTGGCCTGCCGCGCGGCCGCATTGTCGAGATCTACGGGCCGGAAAGCTCGGGCAAGACGACACTGGCGCTGCACACAGTTGCCGAAGCCCAGAAGAAGGGCGGTATCTGCGCCTTCGTCGATGCCGAGCATGCGCTCGACCCGGTCTATGCCCGCAAGCTCGGCGTCGATCTGGAAAACCTCTTGATCTCGCAGCCGGACACCGGCGAGCAGGCACTGGAAATCTGCGACACGCTGGTGCGTTCCGGCGCCATCGACGTTCTGGTGGTCGATTCGGTGGCCGCCCTGACGCCGCGCGCTGAAATCGAGGGCGAGATGGGCGATTCGCTGCCCGGTCTCCAGGCTCGTCTGATGAGCCAGGCGCTGCGCAAGCTGACCGCCTCGATCTCGCGCTCCAACACCATGGTCATCTTCATCAACCAGATCCGCATGAAGATCGGCGTCATGTTCGGTTCGCCGGAAACCACGACCGGCGGCAACGCGCTGAAATTCTACGCTTCGGTGCGCCTCGACATCCGCCGCATCGGCTCGGTCAAGGACCGCGACGAGGTCGTCGGCAACCAGACCCGGGTCAAGGTGGTCAAGAACAAGCTGGCGCCGCCCTTCAAGGTGGTCGAGTTCGACATCATGTATGGCGAGGGCGTCTCCAAGACCGGCGAACTGGTCGATCTCGGCGTCAAGGCCGGCGTGGTCGAGAAGTCCGGCGCCTGGTTCTCCTACAATTCGCAGCGTCTCGGCCAAGGTCGCGAAAACGCCAAACTGTTCCTGCGCGACAATCCCGACACGGCGCGTGAGATCGAACTTGCGCTGCGGCAGAATGCCGGGCTGATCGCCGAGAAATTTCTTGAAAATGGTGGCCCCGAGCGCGGCGAAAGCGACGACGGCTTCGAGGAAGAATCCGGCGCCATGTAGGGCACGGCCAGAGTTCGGCCATAAATCCAGTCTATTATCCGATGCTTAAGTAACCGAGTTCTTTAGTATTGCGTTTCAAACCGCCGGCCTTCGCGCCGGCGGTTTTCGTTTTTGGGCAGCGTGAAGCCGGCTTGGCAGTTGCCGGATTGGCCCAATTCCGTGTTTCTGGACAGGGTGGGGCGTGCCCGCTAAAAGGCCAAGTCAATCTTCTAAAAAGCAGAGACCAGTGTCCGCCGGCCGTGCCGGCGGTTTTCGCGAAAAGGCAGCACTCATGAGTGGCGTGAACGAGATCCGGTCGACATTCCTCGACTATTTCCGCAAGGAGGGCCACGAGGTCGTGGCCTCGAGCCCGCTGGTGCCGCGCAACGACCCGACGCTGATGTTCACCAATGCCGGCATGGTGCAGTTCAAGAACGTCTTCACCGGCCTGGAGAAGCGGTCCTATTCGCGCGCCACCACTGCGCAGAAAAGCGTGCGCGCCGGCGGCAAGCACAACGACCTCGACAATGTCGGCTACACCGCGCGCCATCTGACCTTCTTCGAAATGCTCGGCAATTTCTCCTTCGGCGACTATTTCAAGGAGCGCGCCATCGAACTGGCCTGGAACCTGATCACCAAGGAGTTCGGGCTGAACAAGGACAAGCTGCTGGTCACCGTCTATCACACCGATGACGAGGCGGCCGGCTTCTGGAAGAAGATCGCCGGTTTCTCCGATGACCGCATCATCCGCATCCCGACCTCCGACAATTTCTGGGCTATGGGCGACACCGGACCGTGCGGGCCGTGCTCGGAAATCTTCATCGACCGTGGCGAGCACATCTGGGGCGGCCCTCCCGGCAGCCCGGAGGAGGATGGCGACCGCTTCCTTGAATTCTGGAACCTGGTGTTCATGCAATATGAGCAGGTCACCAAGGATGAGCGCATCGACCTGCCGCGGCCGTCGATCGACACCGGCATGGGCCTGGAGCGCATGGCCTCCATCCTGCAAGGGGTGGAGAGCGTCTTCGAGACCGACCTGTTCCGTCATCTGATCGATGCGGCCTCGTCAGCGCTCGGGCAGGGCCCGGACAAGGAGACGGTCGCCTCCTTCCGCGTCATTGCCGATCATCTGCGCTCGTCCTCCTTCCTGGTTGCCGACGGCGTGCTGCCGTCGAACGAAGGCCGCGGCTATGTGCTGCGCCGCATCATGCGCCGCGCCATGCGCCATGCGCAGTTGCTCGGCGCCAAGGAGCCGTTGATGTGGAAGCTGGTGCCGGCGCTAGTGCGTGAGATGGGCCAGGCCTATCCCGAACTGCTGCGCGGCGAACAGCTGATTACCGAGACGCTGAAGCTCGAGGAGACCAGGTTCCGCAAGACGCTGGTGCGCGGCCTCGGCCTGCTCTCGGAGGCGACAGATACGCTGCACGCCGGCGATATGCTGGATGGCGAGACGGCGTTCAAGCTCTATGACACGTACGGCTTCCCGCTCGATCTGACGCAGGACGCACTGCGCCAGCGCAACATCTCGGTCGACCTTGCCGGCTTCACCCATGCGATGGAGCAGCAGAAGGCCGAAGCGCGCAAGCATTGGGCTGGCTCCGGCGACGCGGCCACCGAGACCATCTGGTTTTCTGTACGCGAGAAGGCCGGCGCCACCGAATTCCTCGGCTACGAGACCGAACAGGCGGAAGGCCTCATCCAGGCCCTGGTCAAGGACGGCAAGACAGTCGATAGCGCCGGCAAGGGCGACGCGGTGGCGGTGGTCGTCAACCAGACGCCGTTCTATGGCGAGTCGGGCGGCCAGATGGGCGACACCGGCATCATCTCCGGCGAAGGTTTCTCGATCGAGGTTTCCGACACGCAGAAAAAGGCCGACGGCCTGTTCGTGCATCTGGGCAAGGTGACGAACGGCACGGTCAAGCCAGGTGCAGCCGTCGAGCTGAAGGTTGACCATGCGCGCCGCACCCGGCTGCGTGCCAACCATTCGGCAACGCATCTGATCCATGAGGCGCTGCGCGAGGTGCTGGGCACCCATGTCGCGCAGAAAGGTTCGCTGGTCGCGCCCGAGCGCCTGCGCTTCGACATCTCGCACAACAAGCCGATCTCGGCCGAAGATCTCGAAGAGGTCGAGCGCATGGCCAACGAAATCGTCGTCCAGAACAGCCCGGTGACGACGCGCCTGATGTCGGTCGATGACGCCATTGCCGAGGGCGCCATGGCGCTGTTCGGCGAGAAATATGGTGACGAGGTGCGTGTCGTCTCGATGGGCACCGGCGTGCATGGCGCCAAGGCCAATAGACCCTATTCCGTCGAACTTTGTGGCGGCACCCATGTCCGGGCGACCGGCGATATCGGCCTGGTCCGTGTCGTCTCCGACAGCGCGGTCGCCGCCGGCGTGCGCCGCATCGAGGCGCTGACCGGCGAAGCCGCGCGCAAACATCTCGATGAGCAGGACAGGCGCCTGAAGGCAACTGCGGCCGTGCTGAAGATCTCGCCGGCCGACGTGCCGGCGCGTGTCGAGACGCTGCTCGAGGAGCGCAAGAAGCTCGAGAAGGAGCTGAGCGAAGCGCGCAAGAAACTCGCGCTGGGCGGTGGTGCCGCGGCCGATGCTCCGGCCACCACCGAAACCGTCGCCGGTATCGGCTTCCTCGGCAAAGCGGTTTCCGGCGTGTCGCCGAAGGATTTGAAGCCGCTGGCCGATGCCGGCAAGACATCGCTCGGCTCCGGCGTCGTCGTCTTCGTCGGTGCGGGCGAAGACAACAAGGCAAGCGTCGTGGTCGCCGTGACGGACGATCTCGTCGGCCGCTTCAGCGCTGTCGATCTGGTGCGCGTTGCCTCGGCCGCATTGGGCGGGCAGGGCGGCGGCGGACGGCCCGACATGGCGCAAGCCGGCGGTCCGGACGCCTCGAAGGCCAATGATGCGATCGCCGCGGTGAGGGCGGCGCTGGAGGCAGCCTGAAAGCCACCCTATGTCGTATCTGGTTCGTGTGCGGCTTTCCGGCCTTCGCCGCCGTGCTTGCCATTCTGTGGCTGATAGTGGCAAGCCGGCAATCAGCTCTTAGACGGTCCGTCTAGCTAGTCTAGTTCTTTTCGCCGCCTTCAGGGCGCGCGTCATTCTGCTGGAATCGCCCCAGGTGGACAGCCAGATCAGCACGTCCGTGGCGATCGAAATCAGCGACCGTAAAAAGTTCAGCGCCGGGCCGGGCGATTTCAGCTGCTCTTCGGCGTGATGGAGATGGGCGAGCTCTTCCTCGCGGATCGCCAGGATGATGCCTTGCAAGTCGTGGTCGCGATTGGCGAGGAAAAACAGCTGATCGTCCAGATGGCGATGCACCGCCGCTTCAACCGCCGCCGTGCAGGCCCAGATGCCTTGCGGACCGAGCAGGGCGGTGACAGAACCCAGCAGCCAGCCACCCCAGCTCCAGAATTGCATCACCCGGCACGGTCGCGCCTTCCGCGCCGGCATGGCGGCACGGAAGGCGGCGCAATGCGTGCGCTCGTGCCCGAGCATCTCCGACAAGGATGGCACGCAATCCGGCCAGAAGCGCCTGGCGACAAGAATCTGCGCCGAATAGATCCTGATCGCACCGAACTCACCGGCGTGGTTGACCCTGACAATTCTGGCGATGGTGAGCGCGTCCTGGCGAGATGGGTCAGCCATGGCCCGAACCCATATCAGCCCGCCGCCAGGCTCGGACGTTTTGCGATGCCGTCCCACCAGGCCTGGATGTCGGCGAACGCCGCAAGCAGCTTTTGCCCGTCGGCGACCTTGACGAAATAGGCGATGATGGATGCCGCATGCAGGTCGGCCAGCGTCAGCTGGTCGCCGAGCAGCCACGGCCCGGGAGGCTTGAGTGCGGTGAGCACCCGCAGCACCGTTTCCGCCTGGCGCAGCCCGTTGGCGACCAGTGCCTCGTCTGGCGCTTCCTTCTCAAGCCGCTCGACGGCGACGTCCCAGACCATCGATCTGTAGGCATAGGCGTCGAGCATGCCGATGATCTGGTTCATCGTTGCGCGGGTGCGGGCGTCTTTTGGCTGCAGTGCCGGGCCGTCGAACGCCTCGTCGACATAGCGGGCGATTGCGCTGGTTTCGAACAGGCGAAACCCGTCATGCTCGACGGCCGGAATGCGGCCGAAAGGGTGATGCTCGAAGTACCAGGCGGGAGTGCCCTCGGCGGCAAAGACATCGACGGGCACAAGGTCGTAGTCGATGCCTTTTTCCGCCAGCACGAGGCGGACGATGCGCACATAGACGCTGTAGTCCGCCCCGTAGACGACCGGCTTGGCCATGGCTGCCGGCTTACGCCATCGCCTTCTGCAAATTCTCGTCGATCTTGTCGAGGAAGCCGGTGGTCGACAGCCATGGTTGGTCGGGACCGATCAAGAGCGACAGGTCCTTGGTCATGAAGCCGCTCTCAACCGTCTGGATGCAGACCTTCTCCAGCGTGTCGGCAAATCGCTTCAACTCGGCATTATCGTCGAGCTTGGCGCGGTGGGCGAGGCCGCGCGTCCATGCGAAGATCGAGGCGATCGAATTGGTCGAGGTTTCCTCGCCCTTCTGGTGCTGGCGATAGTGGCGCGTCACGGTGCCGTGCGCGGCCTCCGCTTCCACCGTCTTGCCGTCCGGCGTCATCAGCACGGAGGTCATCAGGCCAAGCGAGCCAAAACCTTGCGCCACCGTGTCGGACTGGACGTCGCCGTCATAATTCTTGCAGGCCCAGACGTAGCCGCCAGACCATTTCAGGGCGGAGGCCACCATGTCGTCGATCAGCCGGTGCTCGTACCACAGCTTCTTCGCCTTGAACTCGGCCTCGAATTCAGCCTCGTAGACCTCCTGGAAAATGTCCTTGAAGCGGCCATCATAGGCTTTGAGGATGGTGTTCTTGGTCGAGAGATAAACCGGATAATTGCGCAGCAGGCCGTAATTCAGCGAGGCGCGGGCGAATTCGCGGATGGAGTCGTCGAGATTGTACATCGCCATGGCAACACCGGCGCCGGGTGCGTCGTACACGTCGTGCTCGATCACCTTGCCGTCCTCGCCGACGAACTTGATGGTCAGCTTGCCCTTGCCGGGGAAGCGGAAGTCGGTGGCGCGATACTGGTCGCCGAAGGCATGACGGCCGACGATGATCGGCTTGGTCCATCCCGGCACGAGACGCGGCACGTTCTTCATGATGATCGGTTCGCGGAAAATGGTACCGCCGAGAATGTTACGGATGGTGCCGTTGGGCGACTTCCACATCTTCTTCAGCTTGAATTCCTCGACGCGCTGCTCGTCGGGCGTGATCGTCGCGCATTTCACACCGACGCCCCATTTCTTGATGGCATTGGCCGAATCGATGGTCACCTGGTCGTTGGTGGCGTCGCGGTGCTCGACGCCGAGGTCGTAATATTCGAGCTTCAGGTCGAGATAAGGGTGAATCAGCTTGTCCTTGATGAACTGCCAGATGATGCGGGTCATCTCGTCGCCGTCGAGCTCGACGACCGGGTTCGCCACCTTGATCTTCGCCATGAAAAGAATGCCTCGCTTTTGGGGAACTAAACGGCCTTGCCCGCATGGCTTCGGCCGGGGATGCGGAGCGTATATCAAAGCCTATTTGGCCGCGCAAACGCCGATCCGTGCAGAATGGGTCGTCTGTGCCGCGACCGGTGTTTTGCAAAAGCTTCATTTTGCCGAGCGGATGTGGCAGGGAACGCTGAAATGCCGCAAACAGCAGTTCATTGAGATCATGTCCGCCGTCGATCATCCTGAAATCGCATCCGCCGCCGGGCCGGCGATCATCCTGGTCGAGCCGCAGCTCGGCGAGAATATCGGCATGGTTGCGCGCGCCATGGCCAATTTCGGCCTTGCCGAACTGAGACTGGTCAACCCGCGTGACGGCTGGCCGAGCGAGAAGGCGCGCGCCGCCGCCAGCCGCGCCGACCATGTCATCGATGCCGTAACAGTGTTCGGCGACCTGGCGTCCGCCGTCGCCGACCTCAACTTCGTCTTCGCCACCACGGCGCGGGAGCGCGACGGCTTCAAACCCGTGCGTGGTCCGGTCGAAGCGGGCAGGGCGCTGAGGGCGCGTCAGATGGCCGGCCTGCGCACCGGCATCTTGTTCGGCCGCGAGCGTTTTGGGCTCTACAATGACGAGGTCGGGCTGGCCGACGAGATCGTCACCTTCCCGGTCGATCCCGGCTTTTCGTCGCTCAACATCGCCCAGGCCGTGCTGTTGATGTCCTATGAATGGATGAAATCCGGCCTGGAGGACGAGACGGCGACTAATTTCTCCAGTCCTGAAATGAAGCCGGCGAGCAAGGAAGAGTTGCACGGCCTGTTTGCCTATCTCGAAGGCGCGCTCGAAGCGCGCGGTTATTTCCGCCCGGCGCCCAAGAAACCCAAGATGGTCGACAATCTGCGCGCCGTCTTGACGCGCGCCGGTTTCGCCGAGCCGGAACTGAAAGTGCTGCGTGGCATCATCTCGTCGCTCGACCGGTTTTCGCCGGCCATGCCGCGCGGTGACGGCTCGCCGGGAGACGATCCAAGGCGTTTGCCGGCCGCTGCGCGAAAACGCCAGGCAGACAAAGAAGATTAGAAATCGCTAAGCTTCGAACGGCTGAAGTAACCGAATTTTATTTGCCTCTCGTCCATTGTTGTCAAAACGGTGGGGTGGCAAATGTTCACGTCCAAAATCGGCCGTATGCGCTTCTTCTTCTATTCGCTCGGCGTAGCCCTGCTCGAGGCCATTCTTGCTGTGCTGTGCATCGTTGGCACGATCGGCTTTGAGGGGCTGGTCAACTCGGCGCCCGGTCCATCGAGGCAAGGCATGGCAGGCGCGGTTCTGGTCGTTTCCCTCCTGGCTGTGGTCATGCGTGCCAACATCGCCTGGCGACGCAGCCGCGACGCCAACGGCAAAGCCTGGATCCTGTGGTCCTACATCGTGTTCTGCGCCATCTACGCCTTTCTGCAGGCAGGCACGCTGCTGGTCATCGATTTCAAAAACCCGGAAAGCACGTCCAGCGGTTTGAACCTGCTGGCGCTGTCGATCTTTGGCCTTTGGTGCACGATCCTGGTGGCTAAGCCGGTGGCGGGCATCAATATCGACGAACTGACATCGGTTTTCGATTTCGATGGCGATACGCCCATGCCTGCGGGATCCGGCCGGATGGCCAGCAGCACGGCACAGTGTTCCATGCGCAACGCCACACCGGCCACGCGCTCGGTGCCGTCCGCCCAGCCTATGGGCCGCCCGCGGCCCGCCGGCTTCGGCAAGCGCGGGCTCTAGGCCGAGGCAAGGTCGTCTTCGCCGGCTTTGCATAGAACTTGCTGACATTCGCCACTTCAAGACCATGATGGTTGCAGATAGAAGAACGGCATTGGCCAATGACCGCCAAGCCTTCTGATCCAGCCTCTTTCATGGTCCGATATCAATGAGCCACCGTCCGATCCTGATGTTCGATTCCGGCGTTGGCGGATTGACCGTGCTGCGCGAAGCGCGCGTGCTGATGCCCGACCGGCGCTTCGTCTACGTCGCCGATGACAAGGCCTTTCCCTACGGCGCCTGGGAAGAGCCGGCGCTGCAGGCCCATATAGTCGAGCTCTTCGCCAAGCTGCTCGACCGTTTTGATCCGGAAATTTCGGTCGTCGCCTGCAATACCGCTTCGACGCTGGTGATCGATGCGTTGCGGGAAAAATTCCCTGGCCATCCCTTTGTCGGCACGGTGCCGGCAATCAAGCCGGCTGCCGAGCGCACCCGGTCCGGGCTGGTCTCGGTGCTGGCGACGCCGGGCACGGTGAAGCGCCAGTACACGCGCGACCTGATCGGCAAATGGGCGCAGAAATGCCATGTCCGGCTGGTCGGCAGCAACAATCTCGCCGGACTGGCCGAGGCCTACATGCGCGAGGGCTTTGTCGACGAGGAGGCCGTGCGTGCCGAGATCGCACCGTGTTTCGTCCAGCATGACGATTTGCGCACGGACATCGTCGTGCTCGCCTGCACGCACTATCCGTTCCTGGCCAATCGCATGCGCAAGACCGCGCCCTGGCCGGTCGACTGGATCGACCCGGCCGAAGCGATTGCGCGGCGTGCTCTGTCGCTGCTTCCGGCTGTCGACGGACCATTGCCGCAAAGCGAGCCCGACATCGCCGTCTTTACCTCGGGAAAGGCGGATTTCGCCATCAGCCGGCTGATGCAGGGTTTTGGATTGAGCGCGCGCTAATGCATGTCGCCCAAAAGTGCGCAGCGGTTTTGGGACAACGACATGCATAAAACGAAAAACTAAAGCGCGTCGCCGACGCGCTTTAGGCAGGCTCGAAGACAATGACGCGTCGATCCGGATCGGCCGAAACAAGCCTTAGCGTCAGGCCATCGCCCTGCCTGAACCCTGAGGCCTTCACATTCGCAACGACAGGCATGTCCGAGAGCTGAACGCGCGCACGCTGATCACCGACGTCGGTGACGACGGCCTTGAATGTTTCACCCACGCGCCCCCTCAGCATCACCGCCTCGGCAAGGCCGATGGCCGCGTGGTTGATCTGCGAGGCGCGGGCGCCTGCGCGGCCCATCACCTTAGGCAGTCTGGAAAACGCCTCGGTAACGGCTTGCGGCACCGGCTGGCCGTTGGCGATGGCCAGCACGCAGCGCACGACGTAGCGATCGGCCAGCCGCCTCAGGGGCGCGGTGGCGTGGGCATAGGTCGCGGCCATCGCCTCGTGCCAGGGGACAACGCCTTCTTCATAGGGTTGGTAGGACGCACCGGAGCCGGCGCGGCGGATTTCCAGCATCAGCGCTGCCTGTTGCATGTTCGTCGGATCGAGGGTTCGCTGATAGTCGGACAGGTTGGTCGAAGGAGGCCAGGACAGGCCTAAGGCCCGTGCCGCGCTGCGCAGTCTTTGTACTTTGGAAGCATCGGGCGGCGCCATCACCCGGAACAAGCCGGTCCGGTGTGCCAGCATGGCGTCGGCAATCGCCATGTTGGCGGCCAGCGAAAGTGCTGCGTTGTCTTGCTCGGATTGCAGCAGCGGCCTGAACGCAAGCTGGAACGTGCCATCGGCAAGCTGTTCCACCTCCTGCTCGGGCGGGTCGACGCGCGAAGCGCCGCGACGGTCTTCGGCCGCCGCCATGCGCCGCGCGATTTCGGCGAAGCCGACTGGGACGTCGGCGGCCTGCACGCTGTCATAGGCGAGCTTGGCGCGGCTTTGAATGATTGCCCGCTCCGCGCCATCCAGCCTTACCGCTCCGTCGTCGGCGATCCGGACCGTGAAGATGACAGCCGGACGCGGACCGCCGGGTAGCAAGCTCGCGGCGCCCTCGGCAATGACCCGGGGATAGAGCCCGGCCTTGCCGTCCGGCAAATACAGGGTTTCGCCCCGCGCCCAGGCTTCGCGATCCACCGCGTCGCCGTCCGCGACGAACCAGGCTACGTCGGCAATCGCATAGTGCAACAGAAGGTCGCTACCGCTCGCTTCGATCGAAAACGCTTGGTCAAGATCGGTGGAAGTCGCGGGATCGAGCGTCACGAAGGGCATCGCCGTGCGGTCGGCATGCTGGTCGGGCACGCGCCTGGCCGCCGTCTGTGCCATGGCCATTACATCAGGGGGAAATCCCTCCGGCACATGGAACTCGGTGCGGATTTTCGCGAGGCCGGTGGCGAGTGCCTGCGAGGGATCGTTCAACGATTTCATGGCGCCGTCCTACACCGGCGTTGCGGGCACGGGAAGGTGGTTTTGCCGGCAGTGCCGGCCGACCATGGGCAGGCATGAGCGCGGAACGGAAGTTGACCGCCAGCGCTGGAACCGTCGCCGGAGCGCAACGTTTCTTCCTCTGTCAGCAAAGGAGGTGCCGATATGCCTGCAACCTCAAAAGCACAGCAAAAGGCCGCTGGCGCAGCCCTGTCGGCCAAGCGCGGCGAGACCAGGAAGAGCGAACTTCAAGGCGCGTCGAAGTCGATGTACAATTCGATGAGCGAAAAGCAGCTCGAGGAATTCGCAGAGACCAAGCGCAAAGGCCTGCCGGAGAAGAAATCGGCAGACTGAAACCTTGAACCGAGTCGATAAACAAAGCCCGTGGCCGAAACCACGGGCTTCTTCGATTCAGGCCAAGCCCGAAACTCCTGACGTCACCAGCAGCGCTTCACCTTGTAGCGGATGACCTTCTTGTGGCCATGCCGCCAGATGACCTTCTTCTTCACCACGACATGGCAGGTCTGACGATGCTTGTGGCCCTGCCAGTGCTTGGCCATCGCTGGCTCGGGCACGGCGATCGACATCGTCCCGGCCATGACGGCTGCACCGACCAACGAGAGGAAAAACTTCTTCATGCGACTTCGGGCTCCTTTGGCTCAGTCCCTTCCTAAATGCCGTCGGCGCAACAACCTCCCGCCGCATCCGGCACGGCACTCAACGCCAAAGACGTGATATGGTTGCCGGGCCCAGCGCCAGCGACGCGCTTGACTCTGCTCAAATCTCCGTTTATCGAGCGCACCAACACCGGGCCGCAATGCCCGGTTGTTTCTTTTGCATGGCAAGCCCGGGAAAGCAGGTTTATCGTTTCCTGGGTTTTGTCTAGACTGACGTGTCCCGTGGGTTTTCCGCCGCGTTGCGTGGGAAAACCCTGTCAGGCCTCGAAAACGGAGGCCAGAGGAGGGCGCGTTTCCTTCACCCGGACCATGAGGCTCCGGGTGGTTTGTTTTGAAAGGGAATGCGATGAGCAAGCGCGAATCCGCGAAGTACAAGATCGACCGCCGTCTCGGCGAAAACATCTGGGGCCGCCCGAAGTCCCCGGTCAACAAGCGTGAATACGGCCCCGGCCAGCACGGCCAGCGCCGCAAGGGCAAGCTTTCCGATTTCGGCCTGCAGCTGCGCGCCAAGCAGAAGCTGAAGGGTCACTATGGTGATGTCTCCGAAAAGCAGTTCCGCAAGGTCTATGAAGAGGCTGATCGCCGCAAGGGCGACACCTCCGAGAACCTGATCGGCCTGCTCGAGTCGCGTCTCGACGCGGTCGTCTACCGCTCCAAGTTCGTGCCCACCATTTTCGCGGCTCGCCAGTTCGTCAACCACGGCCACGTCAACGTCAACGGCAAGCGCGTCAACATCGGCTCGTACCGTTGCAAGCCGGGCGACGTCGTCGAAGTGCGCGAAAAGTCGAAGCAGCTGGTCATCGTGCTGGAAGCGGTCGGCCTCGCCGAGCGCGACGTGCCGGACTATATCGAAGTCGATCACAACAAGATGGTCGCGACCTTCTCGCGCATCCCCGGCCTGGCCGATGTTCCGTTCGCCGTGCAGATGGAGCCGAACCTGGTCGTCGAATTCTATTCGCGCTAAGCGATCGCTTTCTGCGATACCGGAAAGGGCCGCCCGTCGAGGCGGCCTTTTCTTTGTCGGCCATGTCCGCTAATCCGGCACTCTCGGCTATGGAAAGCGACAAGCCATGAACATGCTGGCAGGCATCGACACAGTTGAACCGATTGCTGAAGGCGGCTTCCACCCGCTGTTTGCCGACGTGCCGTCTTCGGTCGAGTTCAACAAACTGCGTAAGCGGCTGTTGCGGTTGGCCCGCCAGGCGATCGACGATTTCGCCATGGCGAGGCCCGGCGACCGCTGGCTGGTGGCCTTGTCCGGCGGCAAGGATTCCTACGGCCTGCTGGCCGTGCTGCTCGATCTCAAATGGCGCGGGCTACTGCCGGTCGAGCTGCTGGCCTGCAATCTCGACCAGGGCCAGCCGAATTTTCCGAAGCACATTTTGCCCGACTACCTCGATGCGCATGGCATTGCCCATCGCATCGAGTATCAGGACACCTATTCGGTGGTCACCGACAAGCTGCCTCAGGGCAGCACCTATTGTTCGCTGTGCTCGCGGCTGCGGCGCGGCCATCTCTATCGCATCGCGCGCGAGGAGGGCTGTTCGGCGCTGGTGCTCGGCCACCACCGCGAGGACATTCTCGAAACCTTCTTCATGAATCTGTTCCATGGCGGCCGCCTTGCCGCCATGCCGCCAAAGCTGCTCAACGACGACGGCGACGTCATGGTGCTGCGGCCGCTGAGCTACTGCGCCGAGGTCGATCTGGAAAAATTCGCCGCCGCTATGAAATTCCCGATCATTCCCTGCGATCTCTGCGGCAGCCAGGAAGGCCTGCAGCGCAACGCCATGAAGGCGATGCTGGACGATATGGAAAAGCGCATGCCGGGCCGCAAGGATACGATGCTGCGCGCGCTGTCCAACACCAGGCCGTCGCATCTGCTCGACAGAAAGCTGTTCGACTTTGCCGCCCTCAATGGCAGCCTCAGCACAGGACAAGACATTTCCGATGATATTTGACGACCAAGCGATCGACTGGCTGGCCGAGCTTCTCGCCGATGCAGCCAGGGCCGAAATCATGCCACGCTTTCGCCGGCTGGGCGAGGGCGACATCAGACAGAAGACCTCGGCTGCCGACCTGGTGACCGAGGCCGACATCAACGCCGAGCGGCTGATCACGGCCAGGCTGCGCGAGCGCTATCCCACGGCGATGATCGTCGGCGAGGAAGCCTGTTCCGACAATCCGGCGCTGCTTCAGGGGCTCGGCGATGCCGACCTCGCCTTCGTCGTCGACCCGGTCGACGGCACCTTCAACTTCGCCTCCGGCGTGCCGCTCTTCGGCGTCATGCTGAGCGTCGTCGTCAAGGGCGAAACCGTCGCCGGTATCATCCATGACCCCGTAGGCCGGGACTGGCTGATCGGCGCCAAGGGCGCCGGCAGCCATATCCGCCATGCGCATGGCGCGCTGGAGACGGTGCACGTCGCCGATGCCGTGCCGATCTCGCAGATGACCGGCTCCGTCTCCTGGCAATATCTGGCGGAACCGCAACGCTCGCTCCTGGCGCGCAACCAGACCAAGACCCTGTCGCAGTTCGGCTATCGCTGCGCGGCACATGAATACCGTCTTCTGGCCAGCGGCCATGCCCATTTCGTCGTCTACAACAAACTGATGCCGTGGGACCATCTGGTCGGTGTGCTGATCCACGCCGAGGCCGGCGGCTACACCGCGCGGATCGACGGTAGCGCCTATCTGCCCTCGCATATCGACGGCGGCATTCTTGTCGCCCCGGACAAGGAAAGCTGGCAGGAGTTGCGCAGGGAACTCTGGGCGCAATAGTCGGTCCAACTGCCGGTAGACGCTTTCGTCAAGTATATTGGCTCTGTTATAGTGGTCCAATCGCTCGCGAAGCCGGAGCCGCGAAATGAAACATCGGTCCGCAATTGTCGCAACGGCACTTGCACTTGCCCCGGTCGCCTGCGCCACTGAGGCACGATCGCAGGAGCGCGCGTGTCGTAGCCCCGATCCCATCGACACCATCGACGAAATGTTCGACGCGATCTTTGCCTGTTGGCAGCCGCCGCCTGGAAGTGCTGGCCTGACCCTGACGCTGAGTTTTTCAATTCGCAAAAACGGCACGCTGATGGGCAAGCCGCGCGCCACTTTCTCCCATATGGGAGATGATGCCTCGCTCAACCGGGTCTTTGTGTCATCCGTGCTCGAAGCGCTCGACAAGGCTCTGCCGATGCCGCTGTCGGACAGCATGGGTGGCGCCATCGCAGGGCGCCCGCTGTTCCCTCGTTTCACGGCAGTGATTGGCGGCGCATCCTGAAACGCGTCGCATAAAGGTGGATGCGGTTTTGAGACCAACAATCTCAAGGCGCGTCGCTCAATGCAGGTCGGTGACGTGCCCTGAAATGGGTGGGTTGTGCGGCTGGAACATCTTGCCGCGCTCGGCGATCAGGATCATCAGCAGGGCCGCGACCGAGACGCTGCAGAAGCCGGCGGCAAGCGGCGTCACCGTGCCGTTGAAGGCCTGGCCGATCAGCGTGCCGAGGATGCCGCCGAGAAAAGTCTGCATGAAGCCCAGGATGGACGACGCGGTGCCCGCCAGTTGGCCGAGCGGTTCCATCGCGAGCGCGTTGAAATTGGCGCCGAGCGCGCCGAACGGGAGCATCGCACTGGCGAAGAAGGTGATGAACAGCCAGAGTGGCATCTTCATTTGAAGCGAAACGGTGAGCCAGGCAAGGCTGATCACCAGGAACAACAGCAGTGCGCTCTGCGACAGGCGGCGCATGCCGATGCGGCCGACCAGGCGCGAGTTGAGGTAGTTCGAAAAAGCGAGAACGCCGGCGACACCCGCGAAGATGACAGGAAACAATTCGCCGACATGAAAAATGTCGACATAGATCTGCTGTGCGGAGGCGATGAAGCCGAACATGGCGGCGAAAATGAAGGTGCTGGCAAAGGCGTAGCAAAGCGCCATGCGGTTGGTGAGCACGATACGGAAACCACCGACGACGGATGAGACTGTCAGCGGCCGGCGGTACTCCGGATGCAGCGTCTCCGGCAGCCGCAGCAGCGACCACGCCGACACGATCAGCGCTCCGACGGCCATGGTGACGAAGATCCAGTGCCATGTTGCGAACAGCATGATGAACTGGCCGATCCCAGGCGCGATCACCGGGATGGCCATGAACACCATGAAGATCAGAGACATCACCTCGGCCATGCGCCGACCGTCGAACGTGTCGCGCACGATCGAGACGGCGATGACGCGGGTCGCCGCCGCACCGATGCCTTGCACCAGCCGGCACAGCAGCAGGACGGCGAATGACGGGGCGATGGCGGCAGCTGCCGCCGCCACGACATAAATCGCCAGCCCGGCAACGAGCGGCGCGCGGCGCCCGAACCGGTCCGAGATCGGTCCGAAGAAAAGCTGTCCGCCACCGAAGCCCAATATATAGGCGGTGATCACATACTGGCGGTGGTTTTCATTCTCAACGCCAAGCGTGGCGCCGATTTGCTGCAGTGCCGGCAGCATGATGTCAATGGCCAGCGAGTTCAACGCCATCAGTGCCGCGCACAGCGCGATGAATTCCCAGCGCGGAATAGGCAATTTGCGTGCCTGTTGCGGCGCTTTTGCTGGCTGGTCCACGGCGGGTCCGATCTTCAAAACGAATATGCGCCGGCATGCCGGCGCATAAGTTCGTCCTCACTCCGATAGGGGGAGGTAACATTTTGCCGGGGCGGGGCTGCCCCGTCTCAACTCAGAATCAGGCTGTCGCTTTGACGCTGACGCCCTTGTCGACGAGCAACGTCTGCAACTCGCCTGCCTGGAACATTTCGCGGATGATGTCGCAGCCGCCGACGAATTCGCCCTTGACGTAAAGCTGCGGGATCGTCGGCCAGTTCGAATATTCCTTGATGCCTTGGCGCAGTTCGGCCGAGGTCAGCACGTCGACGCCCTTGTAGTCGGCGCCGATGTAATCGAGGATCTGGACGACCTGGCCGGAAAAGCCGCACTGCGGAAAACCGGGCGTGCCCTTCATGAAAAGGACGACGTCGTTGCCCTTCACTTCGCTGTCGATGTAGTCGTTGATGCCGCTCATGAGATATCCTTTCACGCCTGTGGGAGTCAGGCTCGAAGCATAGCCATCAAATAAACCCATAGATGGGCCGAAACAAGATGTTTGCGCCGCCGTCGCGGAAATGGCGCAAAGGATCGCCTGTCTTGGGCCAAGCATCCGAGCCGATTGCAGCCTCCGGGACATGATGAAAAGACGATATGGCGCCGCCCTTCCGATCGCCATCCTGCTGGCGGCGATTGCCGTTGTCTGGTGGCCGAGACGCCCGGAGCCGCCGCCACTGGTCATTGGCGGTGACCTGCCCGCGTCTTGCCGGAATGTCGCCTTCGAGGCGGTGACCTATGTCGTCTGCGAGATCGATCTTCGCGCCGACAGCATCGGTGTTTTCCACGCCAGCGCCGATGGCAAGCCTTTTGGTTCGCTCGAAGCCTTCGACAAGGCGGTTGCGGGCGAGGGGAGGCCGGTGCTGCTCGCCATGAATGGCGGCATGTATCACGAGGATTTGTCGCCGGTCGGCCTGCTGGTCGAGAACGGCAGCGAAAAGTCACGGCTCAATCTTGCCGACGGCGAAGGCAATTTCTTCCTGAAACCGAACGGCGTCTTTCTGGTGGGCAATGACGGCAAGGCGGCTGTCATGGAAAGCAACGCCTATGCGGTCACCAAACGCGATGTTGCCTTCGCCACGCAGTCCGGCCCGATGCTGGTGATCGATGGCGTGCTACATCCGCGCTTCGAGGCGAATGGCACCTCGCGCTACATCCGCAACGGCGTCGGCGTGCGCGATGAAAACACCGTTTTGCTGGCGATCTCGCGGTCTGAGGTCAGTTTCGGCAGCTTTGCGCGGCTGTTTCGCGACGCGCTACAATGCCGCAACGCGCTGTTCCTCGACGGCGCGGTTTCCGCGCTGTCGGATGGGAAAAGAATGATCGTCGGCGGAAAATACCCGGCGGGCCCGATCATCTCAGTGTCGGCGAAGCCGATCACGTCAGTGTCGGCGAAGCAGCCGCAGAAACAGTAGGCCAGTCTGGCTTCAGTCCGGCACGCTGGTCTGCAGGGCCAGCGCGTGCAGCACGCCGCCCATATTGCCCTTCAGCGCATCATAGACCATCTGGTGCTGCTGGACGCGGCTCTTTCCGCGGAAGCTTTCGGCCACCACTTCGGCTGCATAGTGATCGCCGTCACCGGCGAGGTCGCGGATCGTCACCTTGGCGTCCGGAATGCCGTCCTTGATCAGTTTTTCGATGTCGTGGGCATCCATTGCCATGGCAAAATCCTGTTCTGGGCGGCTAGGCACGAGTGACTCGGACGGCAGCCTAAAGCCTTTCTGGTCCGGGTTGAAGCCGTTCTGTCGGCGACGCAGTGTCTAAGGGCCATCCTGCCGCGGGTGAACCACACCATCTTCTGTAATGTCGTCGCGGGTCGAGAACCCCCGGCCAAGGCTGAACACCAGGACATAGAGCGGGATGTTGAGCGCCAGGGTGATAATCGGAAGATAGCTGGTCATCTGCCACAAGGGCGAAAAGAATGGTTGGCCATAGCCGTCGCAGATCAGCGATGACCCGTATTCCCACAGCGCGCCGGTAATGACCGCAATGGCAAATAGCTTGATGCAGGTGGCGACATGCCTTGCGCGCGCCGGGTTCGGCAAAAGGCGGCTCCACAGCACAAGGCAGACGATGGGAATCGCATAGATCAGGCTCTGCAAAGCCAGCATCGGCAGTGTGCCATTGGCCGCCTCAAGGAACTGGTCACGCCTTTCCAGCAGCGGACAGACCTCGCTCGAGGTCGTCGACAGCAGGAAAAAGACGAACGGCCCGAGGAACCAGAAGAAGAACAGCGACGGCCAGAAGACGACTGCGATCAGCGTCCGGGCTGCCAGGCTGGTCAACTGGACTTGTCCATGAAGTTCGGGAACCAGCCTTCGTGGGCGGCGGTCAATTCGCTGACCGGGATCGCCCTGGCATCGCCGAGCTTCAGTTCGTTTCCACCGGTCGAGCCGATCCATGGCGCAAAGATGCCGAGCTTGCTCTGTTCGTCGCGGATGGCGTCCCATTCCTTGCTCTGCGGATCGACGGACAGCGTCAGGAGGTAGCGGCCCTGGTCTTCGCCGAACCAGACCGGGATCGGGTCGGTGCCGGCGAGCCCCGGAATGGTGGCGCCGATGCCGGACGCCATCGCCATTTCGGCCAAGGCTATCGCCAAGCCGCCATCGGAAAGGTCATGCGCCGCGGTCACGACGCCCGACGCGATCAGCGCGCGCACGTGGTCGCCGACGCGCTTTTCGTGCGCGAGGTCGACGGATGGCGGCGGCCCGTCGGTACGGCCATGGATGTCCCTGAAATAGGCGGACTGGCCGAGATGGCTGCCCCAGCTTGCGGGTGCGCCGACCAGCAGGATCATCTGGCCCTCGGCGGCAAAGCCGATACGGGTCATCTTCGACCAGTCGGCAATCAGCCCGACGCCGCCGATGGTCGGCGTCGGCAGGATGCCCTGGCCGTTGGTTTCGTTGTAGAGCGAGACATTGCCCGACACGATCGGGAAGCCGAGCGCGCGGCAGGCATCGCCAATGCCTTTCACCGCGCCGACCAGCTGGCCCATGATCTCAGGCCGTTCCGGATTGCCGAAATTGAGGTTGTCGGTGGCCGCCAGCGGCAGCGCGCCGGTGGCGGTGAGGTTGCGCCAGCATTCGGCCACCGCCTGCTTGCCGCCTTCATACGGGTCGGCCTCGCAATAGCGCGGCGTCACGTCGGAGGAGAAGGCGAGCGCCTTGGTCGGATGGCCTTCGACGCGCACCACGCCTGCGTCGCCGCCCGGAAGCTGCAGCGAATTGCCCTGGATCAGCGTGTCGTACTGCTCCCACACCCAGCGGCGCGACGACAGGTCCGGCCCGCCGAGCAGTTTCAACAGCGCGTCGGCGACATCGGCCTTCGGCGCATCGCCGGCGGCGAGCGCCGCAGGCTTCTTCGGCTCGACCCAGGGGCGGTCATATTCCGGCGCCTTGTCGCCAAGGTCCTTGATCGGCAGGTTGGCGACCTCGTCACCCTGGTGAATGACGCGGAAGCGCAGATCGTCGGTGGTCTTGCCGACAATGGCGAAGTCGAGGCCCCATTTGTGGAAGATCGCCTCGGCTTCCTTTTCCTTCTCGGGGCGCAGCACCATCAGCATGCGCTCCTGGCTCTCCGACAGCATCATCTCATAGGCGCTCATGCGCTCTTCGCGCACCGGCACCTGGTCGAGGTGAAGCTCGATGCCGAGGTCGCCCTTGGCGCCCATCTCGACCGCCGAACAGGTGAGGCCGGCCGCACCCATGTCCTGGATGGCGATGACGGCGCCGGACGCCATCAGCTCAAGGCAGGCTTCGAGCAGGCATTTTTCGGTGAAGGGATCGCCGACCTGCACGGTCGGGCGCTTCTCGTCGATGTTGTCGTCGAACTCGGCCGAGGCCATCGTGGCGCCGCCGACGCCGTCGCGGCCGGTCTTGGCGCCGAGATAGACGACCGGCAGGCCGACGCCCTTGGCTTCCGACAGGAAGATCGCATCGGTCTTGGCGAGGCCGGCGGCAAAGGCGTTGACCAGGATGTTGCCGTTGTAGCGGGCGTCAAAATTGACCTCGCCGCCGACGGTCGGCACGCCAAAGGCGTTGCCGTATCCTCCGACGCCGGAAACCACGCCGCTGACCAGGTGCCTGGTCTTGGGATGGTCCGGTGCGCCGAAGCGCAAAGCGTTCATCGCCGCAATCGGCCGCGCGCCCATGGTGAAGACATCGCGCAATATGCCGCCGACGCCGGTCGCCGCACCCTGGTAGGGCTCGATGTAGGAGGGATGGTTGTGGCTCTCCATCTTGAAGACGACGCAGTCGCCATCGCCGATATCGACCACCCCGGCATTCTCGCCCGGACCCTGGATGACCTGCGGCCCGGTGGTCGGCAGCGTGCGCAGCCATTTCTTCGAGGATTTGTAGGAGCAGTGCTCATTCCACATCGCCGAGAAGATGCCGAGTTCGGTAAAGCTCGGTTCGCGCCCGACCAGATCGAGGATGCGCTGGTATTCGTCGGGCTTGAGCCCATGCGCGGCTATGAGTTCCGGGGTGATCGGCACGGAATTGGAAATGGTCATGGGCGGCGATTGGTGTCCATGGGAGAGGGAATTTGAGTCCCCTCATATCGCAAGCTTTGGCGTGATACACCCCATCGGATGACGAAAAACGCCGGAAAACACAAGGCGACGATGGTAGCGGGGCGCCGTTGGGGAACGCTATGGCATCCCGGCCGTTAGGCCTCAAACCAATCAGGAGATTTCGACATGGCCACCAAGCAAGGCAAGAAAGACAATCGCCTCTCCGACAAGGAGGCCATGCATATTGCCGAGACGACCGACGTTTCGCCCAAGCAGGCCAAGGACCTGGCCGAGAAGCACGGCAAGGACAAGGGCGCGAAGGAAGCCAAAAACTTCAAGGCAGAGGGCTGAACCTGAAGATCGGGATACAGGAGGACCGAGTCAGGACGAACTGTCGTAGCCGGCGCGGCCTTCCTCCAGCAGTCGCCGGATCACCGCGACGCCGCCGGTGATGTCCTCGCGCCGCCTTGGCTGCGAGACGCCGAAACGCACGCCGTGAAAAACCTGCTCGGAACGCCCCGCCTTGAACTCGTCCTCGTCGTCGAGGAGCACGCCATTTTCGAGGCATGCGCTCCTGAACGTGCCGGACAGCCAGGGATCGGGCAGCGTCAGCCAGACGAAGGGCACGCTGCCGTGTGACTTGAAGGCGAAACCCGCCAGTGTCTCGCGCACGATGGCGATGCGGGCGGCAATTTCGGCAATGCTGCGTTTGCGGATATCGCCAGCCTGCCCAGACAGCACCAGCCGCGCATTCACCTCCGCCAGCAGGAACGGCATCCCGCCGGTCATCATCTTGTGGGCGACGCGGATGCGATGGCGATAGGCGGGCGGGCAGGAGAGCCAGCCGCCGCGAACACCTGCCGCGACCGATTTCGACAGACCGCCGGCGACAATGGTGCGCTCGGGCGCATATTCGGCGATGAGCGGCGTCGGATCTTCGGTCAGGCCGCCATAGAGATCGTCCTCGATGACGATGACATTGTACGCGCGCGCGACGCGGGCGATCGCCTCGCGGCGCGAAACCGACAGGATCGCCAGCGTCGGGTTCTGCACCGTCGGCATCAGGAAAATCATCTTCGGGTGCTTTTGCGCGCAGACGCGTTCGAAATCCTCGGGATCGAGGCCTTCTTCGTCCGATGCCACCAGTGCTATGCGCCGCCCGATCAGCCCGGCGCTGCGGGCGATCTGCGAATAGGTGAGGTGCTCGAAGGCGACATAGTCGCCCGGCGTGGTCAGTGCCGCAATCGCCGCCATCACCGCGGCATGTGTGCCAAGCGTGGGAACGATGGTGTCGGCCGCCGGACGGAACGAATTGCGCGACAGCCAGCGGGCGCCGGCCTCGAACCAGCGCTCCGGAAAATCCCTGGTGTAGCTCGAAATCTCGTGCGGGTGATCCTGCACCGTGCGCGAGAGCATGTCAGCGACAATGGCGCCCTGGCCGATGTCGGGCGCGGCAGTGCTGTCGAAACGCAGCTTGCCGGGCGGTGCATCGACATAGCGCGTGCCTTGCACGGCCGGCTCGGCGAATTCGGGTGACGCCGCTTCCGATTGCTGCGCCAGCACATAGGTCCCGCGACCGACTTCGCCGCTCACCAGGCCGCGCTCGCGCAGCAGCTGATAGGCTCGGCCGATCGTGCCGACCGTCGTGCCGATATCATAGGCGAGATCGCGCTGCGGCGGCAATTTTGCCCCGGCATCGATGACGCCCTTGTCGATGTCCGACTCGATGCTGTCGGCAAGGCGCTGGTAAAGCGGGCCGGAACCGATGGTGAGGTCAGGGAGCCAATTTGTCATGGTGACAATTCTGTATATTGCACCAGATCGGGTGTCAATGCATATCAGAACCGTACCAAGATGGGTACAATTTGCAAGGTTGGCAGAAAGACAATGGATACAATCGAGACAATCCGCTGCGCGGGCATTAAATTGGTCGGGCCGGCCAGCCGGCGAGGCTTTGTCGGCCGGATCGTGCACGTGGTCAGATCGCTGGCGCGATGGATCGACGTGCTGATCGAGCGCCGTCGCGGCCGCCTGGCTTTGCTCGAAATGACCGACGAGCAGCTCAGGGACATCGGTGTGTCGCGTGACGACGCTCACCGCGAAGGCATCAGGCGATTCTGGGACTAACTTGTAGTCTGGTCAGCGGCGTGTGCCCGGAGCCCTGAGGCGTGAGACGCCCTTGTCGGCAAGCACGGCGAGGATGCACAGCACCAGGAAAACACCGGTGACGGCCAGCGCCGCAAGGGCGACGTTGGCCGCGCCGTTTTTCGCAACGTCGAGGAACGGGTAGGGCACTTCGCCTGCGATCGGTGCGCGCGCCAGCGCATAGGCGAGATAGGCGATCGGATAGGCCATCCACCACGAAATGTCGCTCCAGCGTGTCCTGCCGTCAGCGCCTGCAACAAGCCACCACAGCACGAACAGCACCGGCGTCACATAGTGCAGCAGCACGTCACAGAGCAGGAACAGCCCCTGCGGCTGCCAGAGCTGCGCCAGAACTGTCGCGTAGACGATGAAGACCAGGGCGATGGAAGCCGCCACGCCCGCCCGCATCCGCGGCCCGGCAAAGGCCGGCAGCCAGGCGTAGCCCGAAGGCGACAGCAGCGAGACATGGACCAGCACTGCACCGATGTTGGTCAGGATGGTGAAGAAGCTGAACAGAAAGACGATGGAGCCGAGAAAACTGCGGCCGGCTTCCATCGATGCCGGGATGGTGATGCACGCTTGCAGGACAAGCCCGGCCAGACCGATGATCAATCCCGCAAACTGCAGGAAGCGGCCCATGGCGTCAGGCGGCCGCGTTGCAGGAGGGGTTGCCCGTTTGCCAGCGCGCAATGTCGGATCCGATGCGCGCGCCGAGCGGATCGTCCATCAGCGGACCGAACACGTCGACGCGGCTGGAATTGCCTTGCGCCTGGACGACCAGCAGCGGCTTGCCGCCATAATGCTTGGCCGGCACCAGCAGGAAGCGGGGCGTGCCGCTGAACGAATTCAGCTCATTGGCCATCTGATAGGATTTGAAGGCGGGATCCTTGCTGGCGATCCAGCATTTGTGGGCCGATATCGCTACCTGTTCCATGGCCAGCAGCGAAGCGCTCTTGCCCGTGGGGACCGGCGCGCTCTTCGGGCTGGACTGGCAGGACGCCAACGCCAAGCCGGCAGCAGCCAGGGGACCTAGGCGAACAATCGTCAGTCTCATGGTCAACCGCCCCCGCGTTTTGAAAGGAATTCGAAGAGATATCAGGCGGCGATGCCGAGTGCGCCTTCGAACAGCGCCCGGCCGTCACTGCCGCCATGCGCGGCCTCGATCAGGTTTTCCGGATGCGGCATCAGGCCGAGCACATTGCCCTTCTCGCTGATGATGCCGGCAATGTCGTTGATCGAGCCATTGGGATTGGTGCCTTCGGCATAGCGGAACACCACCTGTCCTTCGCCCTCGAGGCGCGCAAGCGTGTCGGCATCGGCGAAATAATTGCCGTCATGATGCGCAACCGGCGTGCGGATGATTTGGCCCGGCTGATAGCGGCGGGTGAACATGGTGTTGGCGTTGGCGATCTGCAGCTTCACCTCACGGCAAACGAATTTCAGCGAAGCATTGCGCATCAGCGCGCCGGGCAGCAGGCCGGCCTCGACCAGAATCTGGAACCCGTTGCAGACGCCAATGACCATGACGCCC
Organism: Mesorhizobium sp. C277A; assembly: GCF_040324395.1. NCBI lineage: Bacteria > Pseudomonadati > Pseudomonadota > Alphaproteobacteria > Hyphomicrobiales > Phyllobacteriaceae > Mesorhizobium > Mesorhizobium sp. C277A. The sequence goes on from NZ_JAMYVW010000002.1 coordinate 1,734,705, forward strand.
TTGGCGGCCTTTTCAGCGACTGCCCGCATCACCGGCATCCGCGCGGCAATCGCGCCGCAGCGCAGATAATCGCCGAAGGAGAAGCCGCCGGGAATGGCGATCAGGTCGACATCGGGGATTTCGGTGTCGGTCTGCCAGACGGTCGCCGGCGCCTGCCCGGAAATCTTGGTCAGCGCCGCAATCATGTCGCGGTCGCGGTTGAGGCCGGGGAGAAGAACGACAGCTGATTTCATATCAAGCGATCTCCACCGCGTAATTCTCGATCACCGTGTTCGCCAGCAGCTTGTCGCACATGGCTTTCAGATCGGCTTCGGCCTTGGCCTTGTCGGTCTCTGAAAGTTCGAGGTCGAAGACCTTGCCTTGCCGCACCTGGCCGACGCCGCCGAACCCCAGTCCGGACAGAGCGTGCTCTATGGCTTTTCCCTGCGGGTCGAGCACGCCGTTCTTGAGGGTGACGGTGATGCGGGCCTTGATCATGCTGGACAGGTTCCTGTTCGAAGACTTAGCAATTCCAGGAAAAGTCTGAAGCGGTTTTTCGTCCGGAATTGCGTCAAGAAATGAAGACTTAGTGCGGCTTGCCTTTGAGGCCATCGGTCGAGGCGACGAGCACCGGGCCGGTCGGGCGCGGCGGCTCGTTCTCGTTCATGATGCCAAGGCGGCGGGCAACTTCCTGATAGGCTTCGACGAGGCCGCCCATATCGCGGCGGAAACGGTCCTTGTCGAGCTTGTCCTGCGTTGCCACGTCCCACAGCCGGCACGAATCCGGCGAGATCTCGTCGGCAACGACGATGCGCATCATGTCGCCCTCGAACAGGCGGCCGCATTCGATCTTGAAATCCACGAGTTGGATGCCGACACCCATGAACAGGCCGGAGAGGAAGTCGTTGACGCGGATGGCCAGCGCCATGACGTCGTCGATCTCCTGCGGGCTTGCCCAGCCGAAAGCGGTGATGTGCTCTTCCGACACCATCGGATCGTCGAGCGCATCGGCCTTATAATAGAATTCGATGATCGAGCGCGGCAGAACGGTGCCTTCCTCGATGCCGAGGCGCTTGGACAGCGAGCCGGCGGCGACATTGCGCACCACCACTTCGAGCGGAATGATCTCGACTTCCTTGATCAACTGCTCGCGCATGTTGAGCCGGCGGATGAAGTGGGTCGGAATGCCCATGCGGTTCAGATGGTTGAAGATGTACTCGGAAATGCGGTTGTTGAGCACACCCTTGCCGTCGATGACCTCATGTTTCTTCTTGTTGAATGCGGTCGCATCATCCTTGAAGAACTGGATAAGTGTGCCCGGTTCCGGTCCCTCATAGAGGATCTTGGCCTTGCCTTCATAAATGCGGCGGCGATTTTTCATCTGATTTTTCTCTGGATTTGCGGGCAGGCGGCAAGCGACCAGTTCCTGTCCGTCTGCCTAAATTGGTGCGGCGACGGGTGGGGTTCAATGCCGGGTCTATCCCAATCACAGCGTTTGCTCAATCGGCAAATCCTTTCCATCGACCGCTTTCAGGAATGAAATGCCGCAGCGCAGCAAGTGATGTAGCATATTGACCGGCCCGCGCCCTTTTGGTTTGTGCTGCGGCAACACACATATCCATCGCCAACGCGAATCGATTTCATCGGAGGGAAGCCATGAGCAGCATGAAAGACCGCGAAGAGGGTTTTGAGCGCAAATTCGCCTTCGACGAAGAACTTCGCTTCAAGGCTTCGGCACGCCGCAACAAGGCGCTTGGCCTGTGGGCAGCCGAAAAGCTGGGCAAGTCCGGCACTGACGCCGACGCCTATGCCAAGGAAGTTGTGGTTTCCGACATCGAGGAAGCCGGCGATCACGACGTATTCCGCAAGATCCGCAAGGATTTCGACGCCGCCGGCGTCGACCAGTCGGATCACCAGATCCGCCGCACCATGGACGAACTGATGGCGCAGGCGATCGAGCAGATCAAGAACACCTAGAGCGAGTAGCGCTGGACCAATCGACCGCCCGGTCCAGCCGGGCGGTTTTTCTTTGCCTTTTCAGCCTTTTCCGGCTGAACTGTGCGTAGACCTGTTACAAGCCTCTACCCAACGAGGAAAGCACCCATGTCCCTGAAGTCACGCCTGGCGGCGGATGAAACGCTGTTCACCGCCTGGTCCGGCGTTCCGGACGCTTTGACGGTCGAAATCATCGCCAAGCAGGGTTTTGACGCCGTCACCCTCGACATGCAGCATGGCGGACACCACGAAGACTCGGTCTTGCGCGGCCTCGTACCGGTGCTCGCCGCCAACAAGCCGGCGCTGGTGCGCATTCCGGTCGGCCGCTTCGACATGGCCAGCCGCGCCCTCGATTTCGGTGCCGAGGCGGTGATTGCACCGATGGTGAATTCGGTGGCCGATGCAAAACTCTTTGCCGCGGCGATGAAATATCCGCCGATGGGCGAGCGCTCCTGGGGCCCGACCTATGCTTTTCCGCGCCATGGCAAAGGCGACCACGCCGAATGGCTGCGCGACACCAATCAACGCACCATGGCCTTTGCCATGATCGAAACGCGCGCCGCACTCGATGCGCTGGACGGCATCCTCGACACGCGGGGCATTGACGGCATCTTCCTCGGCCCATCGGATTTCTCCATCGCCTGGTCGAATGGCACCACCGTCAATTCGACGCTGGAAAGCATGATGGAAACCGTCGCCTCCATCGCCGAGCGGACGCGCAAGGCGGGCAAGCATCCGGCGATCTACGTCGTTGAGCCGGCGATTGCCGGCCGCGTCGTGGCGATGGGCTACCGGCTGCTGGCGATGGGCTCGGACCATGCGCTGATTTCGCTCGGCGCAAAGATACTCATCAAAAGCATGAACGATTCGATAAAGGGCTGAGGCGTGGTGCCTTGCCCGGTCAGGCCTTGAGGTCGGTCAGGAACTTGGCGAAGGTCATCGACCCTTCCGGCCAAGGGCCGAAGCCGGCATCCTCATTGAGGTGACCGGTTTCGCCGGCATCGATGAACAGCGAACCCCAGGCGCCGGCAATGTCCTCGGCAACCTCGAAGGCGCAGAACGGATCGTTGCGGCTGGCGATGACGATGGACGGGAAGGGCAGCGGTTCGCGCGCATAGGGACCAAAGGTCATCAGGTGACGCGGCCTTATCTCCGGGTTGGCGACGTCGGGCGGCGCGACAAAAAACGCGCCGGCGACCGGCTTCCTGAACTGCGGAATGGCCTGCACCGCGGCCGCCACACCGAGGGAATGGGCAACGATCACCACCGGTCGCTCGGCCTCGTTGACAGCGTTCGCCACGCTCGTCGTCCAGTCCTCGCGCACCGGCTTCGACCACTCCGCCTGCTCGACCCGGCGCGCCGTCGACAGTTTCGATTGCCAGCGTGTCTGCCAGTGTTCGGGGCCGGAATTGGTGTAGCCCGGCACGATCAGAATATCTGCGTCTTTGACTTTCATGGCGCTGAGATAGCGAGCGGCCGTGTCTCGTGCAACCCGCGCTGACGCATGCGGTGCATCACAATCGTGAACAACCTGTTCGATTCTTTCCATCTTGTGTGAACGATCAGGATCGACGATTTGAGGCAGGAAGAGATGGACAACAGAATAGACTGGTGGCGCGGCCTGGGATAATGCGCTGAACGGAGAGTTTTATGAGCGAACTGCCTTTTGCCGCGACGACCCCCGTCAGCGTGTCACGCGTGGGCCTGAAGGCGCGCGACGCCGAAGGACTTGCCGATTACTACCGGGCTGTTGTCGGCCTGCAGGAATTGAGCCGCGCCGATGGCGCCATCACGCTGGGCGCTGCCGAGCGCCCGCTGCTGGTCATAGAGCCTGACGCAGCGGCCAAGCCCGACGATCCGCGCAGCGCCGGCCTTTTCCACACCGCTTTCCTTCTGCCCAGCCGCGCCGATCTCGGCCGTTGGATAAACCATGCCGCCGCCAACAAGATCCGCATCGAGGGCGCCTCCGACCATCTGGTCAGCGAGGCTTTGTACCTGACCGACCCCGAAGGCAACGGCATTGAAATCTATAGGGACCGTCTGCCGCAGGAGTGGAAGTGGAACGGCGACAAGATCGCCATGGCGACCGAGCGGCTGAATCTGGCCGCCGTGGTTGGCAGCGTGCCGGCCGGTGACGCCGGCTGGCAGGGCGCGCCGCAAAACAGCATTATCGGCCATGTCCATCTGCGCGTCGGCCGGCCGGAAGATGCCGAGGCCTGGTGGCACGACGAATTTGGCTTCGACACGGTCGCTAAGTATGGAGGGCAGGCGGTGTTCCTGTCGTCGGGAGGCTACCACCATCATATCGGTGGCAATTCGTGGCACAGCGCCGGCGCCGGCCGCCGCGATCCGTCCCGCTCGGGGCTGGCCTGGGTCGAGATGCGCTCGGACAAGGCAACCGAGGAAACGAGCCGTGAAGATCTGTGGGGCACGGTTATCCGCACCGTGCCGGGCACCGCAGGCTGAGCGGCGGTTCGGGTCCTACACCGAGCCGGCGGCGTAGCCCGTCAGCAGCCCGTGCGCCCAGTTGTCGAATCCGGTCGCCGTGGCGCGGCCGGATGCTTCGGTCCAGTCATAATTGACCACGTGATGGCTGAACGACCATTGTCCGTCCTTGCGCGTCGCGATGGCGTAGCGGGCATGCGGACTGCCGGTCACGGTCAGGCCGGGGAATGCCTGGACGCCGACGCTGCCGGGATTGAGGATTGTCCGGTTGTCCGACAAGCGCACAACGCGCGGCGTATGTGTATGGCCGCACAAGGTCAGCCCGGCGCCGGCGCTGCCCAGCTTGTGCCTGATCTGCTTTTCATTGGAGGGGTAGAAGTGGCTGCCTCCGTCTTCCTCGAGCAGGAACACGTCGTCGTCACTGGGGCTGCCATGGCAAAGCAGGATGTCCGGGGCAGGCGACAGGGTGACCGGCAAGGCCGAGAGCCAGGTCAGGGATGTTTCAGAGAGGCGTTGGTGGGTGAAAGCATCGACGTCTTCCAACCCGGAAGCAGGCGGCTCGACCAGCACACGGTCGTGATTGCCGCGCACGGTCGGCCAATTCTGCGCCATCAGATATTGCGCGGTTTCTTCAGGCCGTAGCGGCCCGGAAAGACAATCGCCCAGATTGACGATTATGTCGGGAGAAGCGTCTTTGATCTGCGCATGAACCGCCTCAAGCGCGCGCAGATTCCCATGGATGTCGGAAAGGACGGCCAGCCGCATCGAAAAACCTATCCGAAAACCCGCTTGAAGATCGTGTCGACATGCTTGGTGTGATAGCCAAGGTCGAATTTCTCGCGGATCTGGGCTTCTGGCAGCGCTGCGGTAACTTCCTTGTCGGCCAACAATTCCTCAAGGAAATCAGCGCCATGTTCCCATACCTTCATGGCGTTGCGCTGCACCAGGCGGTAGGCATCCTCGCGGCTGACGCCGGCTTGCGTCAGCGCCAAAAGCACGCGCTGCGAATGCACCAGGCCACGGAACTTGTTCATGTTCTTCAGCATGTTGTCGGGATAGACCAGCAATTTGTCGACGACGCCGGTCAACCGCGACAGCGCGAAATCGAGTGTTACCGTGGCGTCCGGGCCGATCATACGCTCGACCGAGGAATGCGAAATGTCGCGCTCGTGCCAGAGCGCCACATTCTCCATTGCCGGCAAGGCCATGGACCGCACCATGCGGGCAAGGCCGGTGAGGTTTTCGGTCAGCACCGGGTTGCGCTTGTGCGGCATTGCCGACGAGCCCTTCTGGCCCGGCGAAAAATACTCTTCCGCTTCCAGCACCTCAGTGCGCTGCAGATGGCGGATCTCGGTCGCCAGCCGCTCGACCGACGAGGCGATGACCCCGAGCGTGGCAAAGAACATGGCGTGGCGGTCGCGCGGGATGACCTGCGTCGACACCGGCTCCGGCTTCAGCCCAAGCTTTTTCGCCACATGCTCTTCGACATAAGGGTCGATGTTGGCGAAGGTGCCGATCGCGCCCGAGATAGCGCAGGTGGCAATATCCTCTCGCGCGTGCACCAGCCGCTCGCGGCAGCGTGAGAACTCGGCATAGGCCTGCGCCAGCTTGACGCCGAACGTGGTCGGCTCGGCGTGGATGCCGTGGCTGCGGCCGATGGTGACGGTGTCCTTGTGCTCGAAGGCCCGGCGCTTCAGCGCGGCGAGCAGGCCGTCGAGGTCGGCCAGCAGGATATCGCTGGCGCGGCCGAGCTGCACCGCAAGGCAGGTGTCGAGAACATCTGACGAGGTCATGCCCTGGTGGATGAAACGCGCATGCGGCCCGACGAATTCGGCGAGATGGGTGAGGAAGGCGATGACGTCGTGCTTGGTGACGGCCTCGATCTCGTCGATCTTGCCGACGTCGAATTGGGCGGCGCCGCCTTTTTCCCAGATGGTCTTGGCGGCTTCTCTGGGGATGACGCCGAGCTCGGCCAGCGCATCGCAGGCATGGGCCTCGATCTCGAACCAGATGCGGAAGCGGGTTTCCGGCGACCAGATGGCGACCATTTCCGGCCGGGAATAGCGAGGGATCATCCGTCAGTCCTGATGTGTCGGTGGTTAAGTGCGCCTCCTATCAGAGGCGGACCGAATGCTCAACGCTGCCGGCGTGCAAACCACACGCTGGCGGCGGCAAGCGCGATGAATCCGAGCGGAAAATAGAGCCTGATACCCAGCACCACGAACTGGTAGAGCGCCGTCAGCGAGGTGAAGACCAGTTCGAACGCCCACCGGGCGGTGAAGGCCTCCGCGTGCCATTCGGCGTAATAGGAGCGGTATTGCAGCGCAAACAACCCGCCGGTGAAGGCGAGCGTCGTGGCAAGCAGACAGACGAAGGCGGCGGCGAACGCCACCTCCCAGTGCCGGTCCAGCGAGACCAGCCGCGCCGCGAACAACCCGACGGGAAAGGCCAATGCCGCGCCGGTCGCAAACAGCAGGGCGACGAAGCGGATCTTTTCCGGGGTCTCCCAATTGTCGAGCCAAAGGCCGGTCAGCGCGCTGGCGCCCATGGCCATCGCCCACAGCAAGGCGCCGACAAGCGCCGTGCCCGTCGCTGGTACGGCGCGGCTGACGCGATTTCCGGCGCGCTTGCGCCAACTGGATTGATCGAGCGATGTCACAGGCGTCCGGTCACGGCGATCCAGCGAAAATCCGGTCCTTCGAAGCCGTATTGGCGCACTGCGATCAGCACCGCATAGGCGCTGATGCTGTCCATCGAGAACGTCTGCACCGCGCCGATCCTGTAGCCGTTCGGGCAGCCACGGCTTTTCGGGATCGATTTATCCTCATGCAGCAGATGGGTCCGGCCGCCATCCCTGGCCTCGATCCGCAGCAGGCGAAAACCGTTGACCTCGCCCTGGCTCTGGCAGCTTTCGGTGTCATTCATGCCGATCTCGTCCAGCCGGAATTCCAGCGGCGGGTCGACCGGCGAAAAGATCGGCCGTGGGTTCACCACCATGCGGAACGGGTCGGCCGACAATTCGGTCACCGGGTTGAAGCCGACGGTGATGCCGCGGTTTGCGGTGAGTTCGGCCTGCACAACGACGGCTTCGCCCTTCTGCCTGGCCTGCTGACGGGCCGTATCGAGCGAGGCGGTCTCATCCTCCAGCCGGACCCGGATTGGCGTGCCCTTCAGGAACGTGTCGTCGGCGGTGTTGATGTAGTAGCGATTGGCATAGGGAAAGCCCGAACCGTCTGCCACACCGTATTCCTCGAAGGCGAAGACGCCGCCATCCTTGCTGAAGCCGAGGATTTCAAGCTCGGCGACATCGCCCGCTCGGGCGGCCATGGCGGATGCCAGATGGACCAGCAGGCAAACGCTAATCAGGACGAGATTTCGCATCGGGGTTCCGCTCCGCCTGCCGTGGTTCGATCGTTCCCTATCACGAGACAGTCAAAACATCGTGCTATTCGAAAGGCGATGCATCCAATTCCGCCTCTGTTTGTTATCGTCGATCGTTTTCAAAAGGAGAACACCCCATGACTGAGGCCAGCAAGATTCGCGAGCATATGGAAGTGGTCGGCGCCGACGGCGTTCACATCGGCACCGTCGACAGGGTCGATGGCGAGCGGATCAAGTTGACCAAGGCCGACAGCGGCGAGGGCGCCCATCAGGGGCATCACCACTACATTCCCTTGAGCCTGCTTGCCGAGGTCGAGGGCCAGAAAGTCTGGCTGTCGGCGAATTCGGATGTCGCGGTCAGCTTCGAGGAAGAGGAGTCCGACGCGACCTGACTGAAAGTCAGCGCGACGACCACACCGGAAACAGATCGCCATCGGCCGGCGTCGCGGCATGGATGCCGCGGCTGATGGCGCGCGCCATGGTGGCGCCGGCGGCGGCAAAGAAATCGATGGCATCGTCGGCGCTGAGTTCTATGCCGCTCTTCCCCGTCGCCAGCGCGAACACCAGATCGCCGTCAGCCGGCGTGTGCACGGGCCAGATGGCGCGCACGAAGCCGTCATGCGCTGAAATGGCCAGCCGCTTGGCTGCCGCCTTGGTCAGCACGGCGTCGGTGGCGATGACGGCGATGGTGGTGTTGCCACCGGCCTCGGCTTGTCCACCGACACGCTTGTCGCGGTGTTTCAATAGGATCCGCCTGGCGTCGTCCGGCATCGGCGAGGGATAGCCGAGGCCTCCGAATTCATCGCCGATCTCGAAGGGTGCTGCCCAGAAATAGCGGGTCCGCGCGATCGTTACCGAGCCGGTCGGGTTGGCGGCGGCGAGTGCGCCGATGGTGACGCCGCTGTCGAGCACAGTCGAGGCAGAGCCAAGGCCGCCCTTCAGCCCGGAGCTTAGCGCGCCGGTGCCGGCGCCGATTGTGCCGAGCGGAAAGTCGACTGTTGCCGCCTGAGCTGCTTCGTAGCCGAGGTCGCGGTAGGGAGGATAACGGCCCCAATCCTTGTCGCCGCCATTGCGCAGGTCAAACAGGATCGCCGTCGGCACGATCGGCACCCGAAAGCCGCCGACATCGACGCCAATGCCTTTTTCACGCAACGCCGCCTGCACGCCCGACGCGGCGTCGAGGCCGAAGGCCGAACCGCCCGAAAGCACGACGGCATGAACCGCCTCGATGGAATTGTGCGGTTCGAGCAAATCGGTCTCGCGCGTGCCCGGCGCGCCGCCGAGGATCTGCACGCCACCGACCGCCGGTTCGTCGCACAATACGGTGGTGACGCCCGATTTCAGCCTGGCATCCGACGCGTTGCCGACGCGCAAGCCGGCGACATCGGTGATCAGATTGCGCGGCCCGGTGCGAAACATCAATTCGTCTCCGCCGGCACGAAACGCGTCCCGTCGAAGCGGAAGGCGCGATAGAGGTTTTGGCTCAGATCGCCTTTGTCGTCGAAACGCAGCGGACCGATCGCGGTGGTGAAATCATGCCCGGTTAGCGCGTCGGCCAGCCCCTTGCCCGAGGTCTCGGGCGCGGCGGAGGCCGCCTTGGCAATCTCCACCGCCGCATAGGCCGGCAGGGCATAGCCATCCGGCGCGATGTTTTTGGCCGTAAACGCCGCCAGCACCTTGGGATCGGCGACATCGGCCCATTCCGGCGGCGCGATCATCAGCGTGCCGATGGCGTAAGGCACATCGCCGGGTGGCGTGCGCAAATTCTCGCCGCCGGCAAAGACGATGCCGGCCTCGAGCTGGCCGGCGTCGCGGCCCATAATGGCGATGTCGTCGCCGTCGCCACCGGCAAAGACATGCGTCGCGCCTGATTTCTTCAGCCGGCCGATCAGCCCGATCTGGTTGTCGAGCTGGGGCCGGAACGTGTCTGTGAAGACCGGCTTCAGCGCCGCCTGTTCGGCCGCTGCGCGCAGCGTCTCGGCGGTTTCGCGGCCATAGATGGTCCCGTCATCGACGATGGCGAACAATTCGCTCTGCCACAGCCGGGTCAGGATGCCGGCCACCGCATTGCGCTCGTCGTCGCCGCGTGGCCCCAGCCGGTAGACCGGCCAGCCGGTTTTGGCGCGGCGATCGGTCAGGCTTTCGGTGCGCACGCCAACGGTGATGACCGGTATGTTGGCGTCCTTGAGGATCGGCAGCGCCGCCTGGATCGCCTCGGTGCAGAGGAAGCCGACGACGATATCGACCTTCGCAGCGGCGAATTCCCTGGCGGCGGCAGCCCCGCCATCGGCGGTGCAGGCATCGTCGACCGTCCTGATCTCGGCGCCGTTGGCTTCTGCTGCCAGGGCAGCGCCCGCCTCGATCTGCTTGCCCAGGATCGCCGACGGACCGGACAGGGGCGCGGCGACGCCGACAAGCAGCGTCTGCGCGCCGGCGCTTGCCGGCAGCAGCCAGAGCAGTGCCGCTATTACAGCTGTTGGGGGTCGCATTCTGACGACGAATTCCTCCGTGCCGGTCGCATGCTTCCAGCGTCTCTTCCGCCAAGACCTAAAGGCTGCCCGCCCCAGGCGCAACACGGGAATTTCCGGATTGGCGTCAACCACTTCGCTTGTGGCCTATTGTGTGCCGCCATATATAACGCTTGGGTTCCCGCTTATGGAAAATCATCGGTGTTGAAGTTGAACGACATAGGGCCTCAGGCCTATCGCGACGCGATGGCCCATTTTGCCGGCCACGTCCATGTGGTGACCACCGACGGCGCCGCCGGCAAGCGCGGCACAACGGTGATCGCCGCCTGTTCGGTGTCGGACACGCCGCCGACCGTGCTCGTCTGTCTCAACCGCGAGAACGTCAAGAACGAGCTGTTCGTGCAAAACGGCCGGTTTGCGCTGAACACCCTGGCTTCGCACCAGCAGCCGCTATCGGTGGCGTTTTCAGGCCTGACCGGGCTGTCGGCCGATGAGCGTTTCGGGCTTGGCGAGTGGGATGTCATATCGACGGGCGCGCCTAGCCTGAAGGGCGCTCTTGCGGTTTTCGACTGCGAATTGATCGACACCAAGGATCTCGCCACCCATCGTGTGCTTTTTGGCAAGGTGACAGGCCTGCGCATGGGCGATAATTTGCGGCCGCTGATCTACCACGCCCGCGACTACCACGTGCTGCAAAGCGGGGCAGAGGCGGCAACGGAGAAAGAATGACCGAGCTGAAACCGCGCCCCGCGCCGCGGACGATCGACGAAACGCTCGATCTCCTGACCGGCGCGGACTATGTCGCGGACCGCTCGCTCGCAACGGTGCTGTTCCTGTCCCTGCGCATGCAGCGGCCGCTCTTCCTCGAGGGCGAGGCCGGCGTCGGCAAGACCGAGATCGCCAAGGTGCTGGCGCAGGCACTCGGCCGCCGGCTGATCCGCCTGCAATGCTATGAAGGGCTCGACGTCTCGTCCGCTGTCTATGAGTGGAATTACGCCGCGCAGATGATAGAGATCCGCATGGAGGAGGCGGCAGGCTCGGTCGACCGCTCCGACATGGAGCGCAATGTCTTTTCCGAAAAATACCTGATCCGCCGGCCGGTGCTCGATGCGCTGACCGGCAAGGCGGGTGCGGCCCCGGTGTTCCTGATCGACGAGCTCGACCGCACCGACGAAGCCTTCGAGGCGTTCCTGCTCGAAATCCTGTCCGATTTCCAGGTGACGGTGCCCGAGCTTGGCACGATCAAGGCGGAGGAGCCGCCGATCGTCATCATCACCACCAACCGCACCCGCGAAATCCACGACGCGCTGAAGCGGCGCTGCCTCTATCACTGGGTCGACTATCCCAATGCCGAGCGCGAGCTGGAGATCGTGCGCCGCAAGGTGCCGCAGGCCAACAGCCGACTTTCCGCGGAAGTGGTGTCGTTCATCCAGAAGCTGCGCCGGGTCGAGCTGTTCAAGGCGCCGGGTGTCGCCGAAACCATCGACTGGGCCGGCGCGCTGACCGAACTCGACAAGGTGGCGCTCGATCCCGAAACCGTCTCCGACACGATCGGCGTTTTGTTGAAATACCAGGACGACATTGCCCGCATCGGCGCGGGCGAGGGCCGGCGCATCCTCGATGAGGTCAAGGCCGAACTGGTGGCGGCGGAGTAGGGCAGTGAAGGCGCCGGGTGCTTACCCCAAAGAGACCGACCCCAGAGAGGCGACGGAAGACGGGCGCATCGCCGACAACATCGTCTATTTCGCCCGCACCTTGCGCAAATCCGGCATGCGGGTCGGGCCGGCTTCGGTCAAGGATGGGATCGAGGCGGTGCTGGCAGCCGGCATCGGTTCGCGCGACGATTTCTACTGGACGCTGCATGCCGTGCTGGTGTCGCGGCACGAGGATCACCCTGTTTTCGACGAAGCCTTCCGGCTGTTCTGGAAATCGCGCGAGCTGATCGAGAAACTTCTGGCGATGTTCTCGCCGGTGGCGCCCGACACCAGGGAGAAGCAAAAGCCGCGCACGGCAGAAAACCGCGTCAGCCAGGCCATGTTCGAAGGCCACGAGAAGAATCGGCCGGTCAGGGAAATCCCGGAGATTGAAGTCGACGCCCGGCTAACCTTCTCTGGGAATGAAGTGCTGCGCGGCAAGGACTTTGCCCAGATGAATGCCGACGAGATGGCAGACGCCAAGAAGGCGATTGCCCGGCTGCGGCTGCCGTTCGACATGGTCCGTACCCGACGCTTCAAGGCAGACCTGCATGGCCGCCGTATCGATCCACGCGCCATGATGCGCTCGGCCGCGCGCACCGGCGGCGAACTGATCCTGCCGAAATTCCGCTCAGCCCGCGAAGTGCATCCGCCGCTGGTGGTTCTCGCCGATATCTCCGGTTCGATGAGCCAGTACACGCGCATCTTCCTGCACTTTCTGCATGCGCTGACCGAAAAACGGCGGCGCGTGCACACCTTCGTCTTCGGCACGCGGCTGACCAATCTCACGCGGCAGATGCGCCATCGCGACCCCGATGCCGCCCTTGCCGACTGCTCGGCGGCGGTGAAGGACTGGTCGGGCGGCACCCGCATCGGCGATACGCTGGCGGAGTTCAACAAGCACTGGTCACGCCGCGTGCTCGGGCAGGGTGCGGTGGTGCTGCTGATCACCGACGGGCTGGAGCGCGACGATGTCGCCGGCCTGTCGGAGGAGATGGATCGCCTGCACAAATCCTGCCGGCGGCTGATCTGGCTGAATCCCCTATTGCGCTTCGACGGTTTCGAGGCCCGCGCCCGCGGCGTCAGAGCGATGCTGCCTCATGTCGACGAGTTCCGCTCGGTACACAATCTCGATGCGCTGGCCGACCTCTGCGCCTCGCTGGACAAGAAATCCGCCGCTTCGGTCGATCCGCGTCGCTGGCTGGACGCTGGTGTCAGGCGCGCCGCATAGCCATATTGGATTCCGAAAACAGGCTCCCAGAGAAAAACAGACTTTGAGGCAAGCGATCATGGACAACAGCATCTATCTCGATGAGGCCCGCGACCCCTTGATGATCGCGGAAGGCTGGATGAAGGACGGCAAGGATGTCGCCATCGCCACTGTGGTCGAGACCTGGGGTTCGGCGCCGAGGCCGGTCGGCAGTCATCTGGTCATCGACGCCGAAGGCAATTTCCACGGCTCGGTCTCGGGCGGCTGCGTCGAGGGCGCCGTGGTAAGCGAGGCGATCGACGTCATCGATAGCGGCAAGGCCAAAATGCTGGAGTTCGGCGTTGCCGACGAAACCGCCTGGCAGGTCGGCCTGTCCTGCGGCGGCCGCATCAAGGTCTATGTGGAGCGGCTTGGTTAGGCATGGATCCCTACGCTCTCAAAACGCTCAATGCCGAACGCCGGGCCCGCCGCGCCGCGATCCTGGTCACCGATCTCGGCGACGGCCGCGACCGCATCGTGCGCGAAGGCGACCAGGTTGCCGGCGATCTCGGGCAAGCGATCGCCAAGGCATTTCGCACCGGCAATTCCGGTTCGGTCGAGGCTGAAGGGCGCACCTTCTTCCTCAACGCGCATTTGCCGCAGCCGCGCCTGGTGGTAGTCGGCGCCGTCCATATCAGTCAGGCGCTGGCGCCGATGGCCAGGATCGCCGGCTATCCCCTGGAGATCGTCGATCCGCGCACCGCCTTCGCCACCCCGGACCGTTTTCCCGATGTAGCACTCCATGCCGAATGGCCGGAGGATGTGCTGAAACGCCAGCCGCTCGACAGCTATACGGCGCTCGCCGCCGTAACCCATGATCCGAAGATCGACGATTTCGCACTGAAGGCCGCGCTCGACGCCAACTGTTTCTATGTCGGCGCACTCGGCAGCCGCAAAACACACGCCAAGCGCGTCGAGCGTTTGCTGGCGCTGGGCGCCAGCGCCGACCAGATCGCCCGCATCCACGCGCCGATCGGTCTCGATATCGGTGCGGCGAGCCCGGCCGAGATCGCCGTCGCCGTCCTGGCTCAGACGATCCATGCCTTTCGCTCGCGAGGGCTGGAAGCGAAAGGCGCCGCAGCGTGAGATTCGGCCCGGTTCCGATCGACCAGGCCGAAGGCGCGGTGCTCGCGCATGCCACCACGGCGGGTGAGCGACGTTTCCGCAAGGCGCACACGCTGAGCGCACAGGACGTGGCGGCTCTGAAAGCAGCCGGCATTACCGAGATCGTCGCGGCGGTGCTTGCCGCCGATGATCTCAGCGAAGATGCGGCGGCCGAAAAGATCGCCGGAAGCATGGCCCATCGCAACATCGAGGCAAAACCCGCCGCGACCGGCCGCGTCAACCTCCATGCCAAGGCCGCCGGTCTCTTCACCGTCGATGCCACGATGATCGACGCCATCAATGCCGTCGACCCGACCATCACCATCGCCACGCTAGCGCAGCACGCACCTGTCGAGACGGGGCAAATGGTGGCGACGGTCAAGATCATCCCGTTCGCTGTTGCCACGGCTCTGGTCGACAAGGTGACGAAGATCTGCGCCGGCGGCGAGATCTTCGCCGTCAACGCCTACCATCCGGTGCGCATCGGCGTCATTCAGACGATGCTGCCCGGCATCAAGCCCAGCGTGCTCGACAAAACGCTGCGCGTCACCGAGGCCCGGCTGGCACGCTCCGGCGGCCGGCTGACGACGGAGCGCCGCACGCCGCACGAGATCGCGCCTGTAGCCGAGGCAGCGGCCGCGCTGGCGCGCGACAACGACATGGTGGTGATCTTCGGCGCCTCGGCGATGAGCGATTTCAACGATGTCGTTCCGGCGGCGATCGAGGCAGCAGGTGGCACGGTGATCCGCGCGGGCATGCCCGTCGATCCCGGCAATCTGCTGGTGCTGGGCACGCTCGATGGCAAGCGCGTCATCGGCGCGCCCGGTTGCGCCCGCAGCCCCAAGGAGAACGGTTTCGATTGGGTGCTCGACAGGCTGATCGCCGGTCTCGACGTCACCGCCAAGGACATTGCCGGCATGGGCGTTGGCGGCCTCTTGATGGAAATCCCGACCAGGCCGCAGCCGCGCGAGCCGCTGCCGGCGAGAGCCGGGCTGAAGGTCGAGATCGTGCTTCTGGCCGCCGGTCGCTCCAGCCGCATGGGCGGGCCGAACAAGCTTCTGGCGCTGTTCGACGGCAAGCCGCTGGTGCGCCGGACAGTCGAGCGCGCACTGGCCTCGAAGGCAACCAGCACCGTTGTCGTCACCGGCCATCAGCGCGAGCGGGTGCACGCCGCGCTCTCGGGCCTCGACGTGATCTTTGCCGACAACCCGGATTTTGCCGACGGCCTGTCCTCGTCTCTAAAAGCCGGCATTGCCCGCGTTGGAGCCGAGGCGGCCGGCGCCATGATCGTCCTCGGCGACATGCCGGGCATTTCCTCGACCGATCTCGACAGGCTGATCGAGGCCTTCCGTAGGGACGGCGGCCGCTCAGTGGTGCGTGCCGCCCATGACGGCCGCCGCGGCAATCCGGTGCTGCTGCCACGCGCGCTGTTTGGAGGCATCGCCCACCTCGAGGGCGACACCGGCGCCCGCCATCTGGTCGAGGCCGAGGGACTGGATGTCATCGACGTCGAGATCGGCGACAGCGCGTCGATCGATGTCGACACCCGCGAGGCGCTGGAAGACGCCGGCGGCGTGCTGCAGGATTGACAAAGCGAAGCCGAAAAACGCATGCCTTTAGCATGGCTCTCTCTTTACTTGCCTCAGCGCTTCTACCCCCCTCTGGCCTGCCGGCCATCTCCCCCTCAAGGGGGGAGATCAGCAGCCTCGATGGCGGCGTCTATCCTGCAGCTTTGAAGATTGGCGGAAGGCGGCGTGATATCCAATCTCCCCCCTTGAGGGGGAGATGGCCGGCAGGCCAGAGGGGGGCGGCCGCGCTCCATACCCTTCTGGTTTCACTCCTTTTCCTGTTCTCAGCCGCCCCAGCCGACGCGCTCGAGCTAAAACCCTACAAGGACGATCTCTTCGCCTATCCGGCGACGCTCTCGTCCACGGACAAAGGCGCCTACACGATCATCGACTACCAGGAGCTGCGCGACATCAACGCCCGCGACCAGGTGCCGGAGCGCCGGGTGCAGGCTAAGTATGTCGATGTCGGCGTGCGCAAGGTGCAGCAGGACCTGCTGCTGAAAACCGATGCCGGCGATGTCAGGCATGTCGCTGTCGGCAAGACCGAGGGCGCCGGCATCATCGTGCTTTACCTGCACGGGCAGGGCGGCAGCCGCAAGCAGGGCGTCGACGACTTCACCTTCGGCGGCAACTTCAACCGAATCAAGAACCTGATGGCCGGCAATGGCGGCCTCTATCTCTCACCCGATTTCACCGATTTCGGCGACAAGGGCGCGGCCCAGGTCGCGGCGCTGATCGGCCATTATGCCGAGGCCTCGCCGGACGCGAAAATCTTCGTCGCCTGTGGCTCGATGGGCGGCGCGCTGTGCTGGAAGCTGGCCGGCCGCAACGATACGGGACGGCGCATCAACGGGCTGCTGCTGCTCGGCTCGCTATGGGATGACAGTTTCCTGTCGAGCCCGGCTTACAGGCGTCACGTGCCGGTGTTCTTCGGCCAGGGCAGCAAGGACCCGGTCTTTCCCGTGGAGAAGCAGGAAGCCTTCTTCCGTTCCATCATTGCGAGTTCCAAAGCCTATCCCTATCCGACCCGGTTCGTCCGGTTCGAGACCGGCACCCACGGCACGCCGATCCGCATGGTGGACTGGCGCCAAACGCTGAACTGGATGCTGTCGAAGGCGCCTTGAGGCATATCGCCCAGAGGTGCCCGTTGGTTTTGGTGATCGTGGTTCGGCCGATATCCTCTTACTGGTGTAGGCTGATATGATCCAACAGATCGGAAGCACAGCGATGGACGCTCACCCCTTCAAGATCCAAATTCCGAACGAACAACTTGAAGATCTCCAGCGCCGGCTTAGCGCAACACGATGGCCAATTCCGCTAAGCGAAGCGGGCTGGAGCGATGGGGCCGAGCTGCCGTTCATCAAACGCCTTGCGGATTACTGGCGAGACCGCTTCGACTGGAGAGTGCAAGAGGAGCGGCTGAACCGGCTGCCGCAATATCTGACGAGGCTGAACAACCTAGATGTCCACTTTGTCCACCAGCCAGGCAACGGACCGGCGCCGCTGCCGCTGATCATAACGCATGGCTGGCCCGGCTCGTTCATCGAAATGGAACACGTCATTCCATTGCTGGCAGACCCAGCTGCCCATGGTGGTGACCCGGCCGACGCTTTCCACGTGGTAGTTCCCTCCTTGCCCGGATACGGCTTTTCCCAGGCGCCGACGGAACCAGGCTTCCATTCCGGCCGCATCGCGGAGTTATGGGTACAGTTGATGCGCGGGCTCGGCTACGACCGCTTCGCTTCCCAAGGAGGCGACATCGGCGCGGGCGTTTCCGCCTGGATGGCACGGCTCCATTCCGAAAGCGTGCTTGGCGTCCACGTCAATTACATTCCCGGGAGCTATCGGCCACCCTTGGGTGCAGGTCTGCCACCTGTCACCGTTGAGGAGCAGGCCTTTCTGGAAAAGGCCGCGGTCTGGACGGCAACGGAGGGCGCCTATGCCCATCTGCAGGGCACGAAGCCTCAGACGCTTGCTTATGCTCTGACAGACTCGCCGATCGGTCTCGCAGCCTGGATGATCGAGAAGTTCCGTAGCTGGAGCGATTGCGACGGTGACGTGGAGCGCACCTTCGGCATGGACACGCTCCTTACGGATGTTTCTCTCTATTGGTTCAGCAACGCGCTCACCTCGTCCTTGCGGCTCTACAAGGAGAATCGACTGTTCCCTCTTGCGTTCGAGACGCTGGAACGCGTTTCGCCGCCATTTGGGGTAGCGCTTTTCCCTCGCGAGTTGCCGATGCCGCCTCGATCCTGGGTGGCGCGGGTCTTTGACGTTCAGCGATGGACATCGATGCCGCGAGGGGGCCATTTCGCTGCGCTGGAGGAACCGAGTCTTCTGGTCGAGGACATTCGCGCCTTCTTCCGGCCGATGCGTTCCCGGCCTGAAACGAGAAGGCGAATGTGAAGGACTGCTTGAGCGCGGCGGTTCCTGATAAGATCCCTACGGCGCGGTGTTGTAGTCGACCACCGTCTGCGGGTTCTCCTCGCCATCGTAAGACGCGTCCACATCATATTGGACGAGGGAAAAATCGCCGTTACGGAACAGGTATATCCCCTTGTCCGAGGCGTCGCCGATGCCGCGCCATTTGTTGAACGTGGTCAGCGTCTTGGCGTCTTCGTCATATTCGGAATTGGCCGCCCAGCCGGATGTGCGGAAGCCGATGATATCCATGCCCAGCAGTTTGCCGTCGCTGTCATTGTTCTCGTAACGGATATCCATTTCGGGCTCGGTGAACTGCAACTGCCGCACGCCCGATACTTCGTCGGTCATGTAGTAGACCGAACTTGCGTTATAGGCTGCCGCTTGGCAGTAGAACTCGAAAAGCCGCGTTTCCTTGTCGGGATCGCTGGCAGCCGCGTCCTTTGCCTTGTATTTGATCGAAAAGATGTTCGGCTCCTCGCCGAGAAATTGCTTGTCACACTGATCGCCATAATCAGCGGCGAACAGTTTCTTCACGTGCTCGAGTGCGGTGTCCTTCTTCGGCGGCGGCGGCCCGTCACCACAGCTTGGCGGCAGCGCCCCCTCGAAATCGGCCTTGGATGGCTTCAGCGCGCCCTTGTCGATAAAGATCGGTCGGAACGGCGGGGCCTGGATCTGAGCGCTGACCTGGCGCAGCGTGTAGCAGCCGGCGAAGACTGCTTCCTTGCCGTCCTTGTCGGTGGCGCGGATGGCCACCGGGACGCTGTAATAGATGCTGCCGGCGGCACCTTCATCGGAAATGGCGCCGGTTTCAACGTCGACCTTGTCGGTGCCGTCATAGCCCTTGACGAAAGTGTCGAAATCCTTTGCCGGCTTGGTATCGCCGTAGTAAGCCCAGGCGCGGGCGAATTCGTGCCGGTTGATGGCACTGTAGAGCGAACGGACCACCGCTGCGGCATCCGACCTGTCGTCGACATAAGGTGCCTGGTCATCGGTCGCCGGGTCATCATCGGCCAACAAAGCTTGGCTGGATACAGCAAGGGAGAAAAGCGCGGTCGCTGCCAGAAAGACAAGTCTCATCGGGGATCTCCACCACGACAGGATTCTATCACATCGATTGCGGCGACGTGGTGACGCTTGAAAAATCCTCCGGGAAGGCGCTACGTCCCGCCGTCGGCGCTTCAGCCGCAATGGAGATTTGAACGTGACACTATCGATGTATGAAGCCTCGGTGCCGGTGTTTTCGGCCAGGCTGAAGGCGCTGTCCGGCGTGCTGTCGGCGGCCGAACAGAATGCAACCGAGCGCAAGATCGACCCGCAGGTGTTTTTGACCGCGAGGTTGGCGCCCGACATGTACGCGCTGGTCAGGCAGGTGCAGGTCGCCACCGACCACGCCAAGGGCGCGCCATCACGGCTGGCCCGTCGCGAGGTGCCGAAATACGAAGACAATGAAGCGACCTTCGCCGAGCTTCAGGCGCGCCTGACCAAGACGCTCGATCTGCTGGCGTCATTCTCGGCCGCCGAATTCGATGGTTCGGATGAAAGGGTGGTCGAACTGAAGTTTGGCCAGCGCGAAGCCTCGATGCCCGGCATGCAGTATCTGCTGCATGTCGCCATGCCCAACTTCTATTTCCACGTGACCACCGCCTACGACATCCTGCGCCACAATGGCGTGCCGCTGACCAAGGGCGCCTATCTCGGTAATCGTTGACGAATTGCGCGTTGCGAGGTTTCCCGGCCGCTGCCGGGAAACTTCGTATGACGCTGGTTCAGCGCCAAGGCTTACAACGCAGTGACATTTCGCGCGCGATGCGTGGGAAATCGGCCGGCTTGACGCCGATGTCGGCGCGGTCGGCATTGCTCATCGCGTGCAGCAGTGCCAGGGCGGAACGATAACGCTGATGCTCCTGCGGACGCGGACGGGCAAACATTTCAGTGAAGAACCCCATGATTCGGCCCCTTGTTGATCCTCCACGGCGCCGAATATAGGGAAAATTGTGAAGATTGTGCAGTGCAGCATTTGCATGGCAGCCATGCCAAGCGAATTTTTTTCGGCACAATTGCCGCGTGCGCTGAAACTTGTGGCGCATCCCCACCGTATGCATAGACGCTGGCACATGGCCGGCTTTTCCTCGCCACTCCTGGCGAATTTCCGGACTGCATGCAAATGCAGTCCGGCTTTTTGTTGAGCTGCACCATCAACCGGTCGCGCAAGCCCGGCGAACGCCTAAACTGGTTAAGATCAGTGGCATTCATTTTTAACGAGCCGGTTCTATGGTGCGACCGGCTCTGTTCGCATGCGCAAAACGAGGGGGAGGCTGACATCGGCGCCAAGCGGGATTTCGCTTCCTTGCTCGACGATCTGTTCGTCGCCTCCGACAAGGACGAGGCTGGCGGGGAGACAGGCGCGCGGCCGTCGATCCCGTTCGACTATCTCTCCGTGGCCGACGAGCTTCATTCCGGCCGCATCAAGGTCTCCGGCGAAACCTTCACGGCCGAGTATCGCGAAGCGGGGTCCGATCTTGCCGCCGAATTCGCAGCCCTTCTCGACCAGGCCAAGCTGGCACTGGCCGGCGAGGAAGCAAAGCCCGAGGAGAAGCTGCCACCGATCGATCCCGACGCAATCGCGGTCGAACTCGGCCTCGATCATCCCGTCAAGAACGCCGATCTCGGCCGCATGCGCCGCAGCTTCGCTTTCGCCAACCATCCCGACCGTGTCGCGCCGCATCTGCGCCAGCGCGCCATGATCCGCATGCAGGTGGCCAACATGCTGATCGACGAGGCCAAGCGGCGCGCTTTGGCTGGCGTCCGGCGCTGACTTCCAGGGTTCACGCAAAAGTCGGTCCGCTAAGGGTTGGAGAGCGGCGCCGCTTTCCCTATAGATGCGGCTTCCTTCCCGCGTAGCCGCGCAATTCCCGCCGGAGAAAATTCGATGCATAAACGCCGTCTCGGTCGGACCGATCTTCTTGTGACCCAGATCTGCCTGGGGTCGATGACCTGGGGCGAGCAGAACACCGAGGCCGATGGCCATGCGCAGATGGATCTGGCTTTTGAACGTGGCGTGAATTTCATCGACACCGCCGAGCTCTACCCGATCCCGCCCAAGGCCGAGACGCAGGGGCGCACGGAAAAGATCATCGGCAGCTGGATGAAGGCCAAGGGCAACCGCGACAAGGTGATCCTGGCCTCGAAAGTGGTCGGCCGCACCGCCAACAGCTGGTTTCGTGGCGACCGTCCGTCGAAATTGGTGCGCGCCGACATCTTTGACGCCATCGACAAATCGCTGTCCAAGCTCGGCACCGACTATCTCGATCTCTATCAGATCCATTGGCCGGAGCGCGACATCCCCTGGGGCGCCAACCCGACCCGCGTGGGTGCTGTGCCGCGCCGTGCCGATGCCGTTGGGGCGCCGGCCGGCGAGACGCCGATCGCCGAGACACTCGCAGTCTTCGAGGAGTTGGTGAAGGCGGGAAAGATCCGCCATCTCGGCCTGTCGAACGAAAGCTCCTGGGGCGTCATGCGCTTCATCGCCGAGGCCGACAAGGGCGTCGGCCCGCGCATCGTTTCGCTGCAAAACGCATACAGCCTCGTCAACCGCACATTTGAGGTGAACCTCGCCGAAGTCTGCGACCGCGAAGAGGTTGGCTTTCTCGCCTATTCGCCGCTGGCGCAAGGCTATCTCACCGGCAAATACGATCATGGCGTGCGGCCGCAAGGTTCGCGCTCGCAGCTGTTCAACCGCGGCCAGCGCTATGAGACGCCGAATGCGGCGGAGGCGCAGCTCGAATACAACGAACTGGCGCGCTCCTTCGGCCTCGAACCGGCGCTGTTCGCCAACGCCTATGTCGCCAGCCGACCCTTTGTTACCTCCAGCATCATCGGCGCGACGACGATTGCCCAGCTCGAGATGGCGCTGTCCTCAGTCGACGTGACCTGGACCGACGAGATGCAGAAGGCCGTCGACGCGATCCACCAGCGCGTGGGCAATCCTTGTCCGTAAGCGGGCACTCCGGGCGGAATTCCGTAGAAAACACAAGGGGAAGGGGACAGCAATGGATTTTCCGATCGAGACCGTCAGGGGAAAATTTCCGGCGCTGGACCTGACCGACAAAGGCCGCCGGCGCATCTATCTCGACAATCCGGCCGGCACGCAGGTGCCACAGGCGGTTGCCGATGCGGTGGCGCGCTGCCTCCTCACCACCAACGCCAATCTCGGCGGTTATTTCGAAACCACGCTTGCCGCGCAACAGGTGGTCGACGGCGCCCATGCGGCGATGGCCGATTTCCTGGGTGCAGCGAGCGCTGAGGAAATCATCATCGGCGCCAATATGACGACGCTGACCTATCACATGTCGCGCACGCTCGGCCGCGGCTTCAAGCCGGGCGACGAGATCATCGTCACCCGCATGGATCATGAGGGCAATGTCTCGCCCTGGCTGCAGCTGGCCGAGGACCTCGGCCTTGTGGTGCGCTTCCTGCCCTTCGACGAGAACAGCTGGCAGGTCGAGGAGGCGGCGCTCAGCGCTCTGCTTACCGACAGGACAAAACTCGTTGCGCTGAACTATGCGTCGAACCTCACCGGCTCGATCAACCGGGTCAAGGCGCTGACGGCCATCGCCAAACAGGCCGGCGCGCTCGTCTATGTCGATGCCGTGCAGTTCGCGCCGCACGGGCTGGTCGACGTGCAGGATCTCGGCTGCGACTTCCTGATCTGCTCGGCCTACAAATTCTTCGGCCCGCACATGGGCATATTGTGGGGACGCCGCGACATCATCGATGCGCTGCAACCCTACAAATGCCGTTGCTCTTCCAATGGCCTGCCGGAGCGCTTCGAACTCGGCACGCCGCAGATCGAACTGATGGCCGGGCTTACCGCAGCGGTCGATTACTTCGCCGAACTCGGTGCTGCGGCCGGCGAGGGCGGTTCGCGAAGGCAAAAGATCGCAAACGCATACGAAGTGTCGATCGCCTACGAAAACCCGCTGGCGCTGAGGCTGATCGATGGGCTGTCCGCCATTGAGGGCCTGACCATCCGCGGCATCACCGATCAGAAGCGTGTCATTGAGCGCGTGCCGACCGTGTCCTTCACCGTCGACGGCATCGTGCCAGAGACGATCGTGCGGCAGATGAATGCCGAGAACATTTTTCTATGGTCGGGTCACAACTACGCCTGGGAGATCGTCCACCATCTCGGCATTCCGGCCGAGCAGGGCGTCGTGCGCATCGGTATTGCGCACTACAACACGGCGGCAGAGATCGACAAGACGTTGGAAAGCGTGCACCGGGAGATCGCCATGCTGAGGCAGCAGCGCTAGTCAGCTATCGCTGTTTGCCGCCGAAACCGGTGAGGAACGCCGTGAGATTGTCGCCGAGCGCGTCGCAGAGATAGCCGCCTTCCTGGACGATAACCGTCGGCAGGCCAAGCTTGGCAATTGCCTCGCCGATCCGCGAGAAACCGGGCGTGGTCACCGAAAGCCCGCCGAACGGATCGCCCTCGAACGCATCGAGACCGAGCGCCACGACCAGCGCGTCCGGCGAAAAGGCGTGGATACGCTGGAACGCCACTTCGAGGGCCTCCAGAAACGCCGCGTCGGCTGATTTGCGCGGTAGTGGCAGATTGAAATTATAGCCGAGGCCCGGTCCCTCGCCGCGCTCGTCGGCATGACCCCAGAAGAACGGATAGAAGCGCACCGGATCGGCGTGCAGCGACACCGTCAGGACGTCGGAACGCGTATAAAAGATGCCTTGCGTGCCGTTGCCGTGATGCAGGTCGACATCGAGGATCGCCACCCGCGCCGCCTGCTTGCGCAACACCTGGGCCGCGACCGCTGAATTGTTGATGAAGCAGAAGCCGCCGGCGACATCGGCAAAGGCATGATGGCCGGGCGGCCGGCAGAGCGCATAAGCGGCAGGCGCGCCCGATATCACCGCTTCGGCTGCCTCGACTGCACTCCAGGCGCTCCACAGCGCGCTGTGCCAGGTTTCGGCCGAGATCGGGCAAGCGGTGTCGGCCATGTGGTAGCCGGCCTGGCCGACCGCCGAGGCCGGATAGGACCCTGTGCGGGCCAGTGGATGGATGTTGGGGATGACTTCCGCGGATGCGCCCTCGATGCGCTGCCAGCGCGCAAAAATGTGTTCGAGGAAGGCGAGATACTCCGGCGTATGCACGGCCGCCACCGGGCCTAGGCCATGTTCCCTGGGCCGCTCGATCATCAATCCGGCGGATTTTGCGCCGGCTAACAATCGCTCTACCCGCTCCGGCTGTTCGGGATTGGGCTGCGGCGCACCGCTGGACAGAAAGGCCTTCGGGTCGTGGCGTTTCTGCTCCTCGGCAAAGAAGGCTTTCATTCCGCGTCCCCATCCTGCGCTGCATCGGCAAAGGCGAAAAAGGCATCGCCAACAATCTTCTGCGTCTGCTCGTAGCTCGACCAGGCGATGCCCAGCCGCTCATAAAAAGCCTTGGCGCCGTCATTGTCGGTGTCGACGGACAGCCTGAGATAGGCGCCGCCATCCCGGCGGCAGTCGCGCGCGACCCGGCGCAGCAGTCTTTCGCCGATCTTGCGGCCGCGAAACCGGTCCTCGACATAGAGGTCCTGGATATAGACGCCGGGCCGCCCCATCCATGTCGAGAAGATCGGGAAATGCAGGCAGAGCCCCGCAAAATCGCCGCCGATCTCGGCGATCAGGGTGGAGAAGGCGGGTTTGTCGCCAAAGCCGTAGCGGCGGAGATCGTCGGCAGTGGACGTGATCTCCTGATGCGCGCCGATATGGGTGCCGAGCTTGAGCAGCGCGGCATGGATGGTGTCGACGTCGTCGATGGTGCCGGGGCGGAGGGTGTCTGTACTCACGATAGGCAAGGCGCCCAGGCACCCCCCTCTGTCCTGCCGGACATCTCCCCCTCAAGGGGGGAGATTGGCAGCTTTGGCGCTGCCATCCATTTTGCAACGATTGAGATTGGCGAAGGCCGCAGTGACATCCGATCTCCCCCCTTGAGGGGGAGATGGCCGGCAGGCCAGAGGGGGGTGTGCCAGAACGCCATCATCGCAGATCAATCATCTCAAAACGCGACCCTATCGCCACCCTTCAGCGCCAGCATCTCGCGCGCCTCGGTCGGCGTTGCGACTTCCAGCGACAACCCGTCGAGAATGGCGCGTATCCTGCGCACCTGATCGGCATTGGATTTCGCCAATTGCCGTCCATCGTAGAGACTGTCCTCCAGCCCGACGCGGACATTGCCGCCCATCGCCGCCGCGATCGAGATCAGGGGCATCTGATGGCGGCCGGCGGCGAGCACCGAGAACTGGTAGCTGTCGCCGAACAGCTTGTCGGCGATGCGCTTCATATGGATGAGATTGTCGGGATCGGCGCCGATGCCGCCTAGAATGCCGAGCACGAACTGGATGAACAGCGGCCCCGACACCAGCCCGCGGTCGCGAAAATGCGCCAGCGAATAGAGATGGCCGACATCGTAGCATTCGAACTCAAAGCGCGTGCCGCAGCCCTTGCCGAGCTTTTCGAGCACGCCTTCCATATCGGCAAAGGTGTTCTTGAAGATGGTGTCGCGCGTGGCTTCGAGCAGCTTTGGTTCCCACTCGTGCTGCCACTCCCTTGGCTTGTCGAGCATCGGGAACAGCGCGAAATTCATCGAGCCCATGTTGAGCGAGCACATTTCCGGCTCGGCCCGCAGTGGTGCCGCCAGCCGCTGGTCGAGCGTCATCAGCGACGAACCGCCGGTGGTGATGTTGATCACCGCATCGGTCGCTTGCTTGATGCGCGGCAGGAACTGCATGAACACCTCAGGATCGGCGGTCGGCCGGCCGTCTTTGGGATCGCGGGCGTGGAGATGCAGGATTGAGGCGCCAGCCTCGGCCGCCGCGATGGCGTCGGTCGCGATCTGGTCCGGCGTCACCGGCAGATAGGGCGACATGGACGGGGTGTGCACCGAGCCAGTGACCGCGCAGGTGATGATGACTTTCCTCGGCGCCATTCTTTAGCCCTCAGCCTTCGACCGGCAGGTCGAGTTCGGCGGCCAGAACTTCCAGCGAATCGCCGATGATGGAAATGATCTCCCCGACCTCTTCAGCCGTGACGATCATCGGCGGCGCCACCATGAAATTGTCGCTGTCGACACCGCCCTTGACCCTGCGGCCGTAGATGATCAGCCCGCGCTCGTAGGCGAGGTCGAGCAGGCGCTGCGTGGCTTTCTTGCCCTGTTCGATCGGCCGTAGAGTTTCGGGATCGGCAACCATCTCGGCGCCGGTGAGCAGGCCTTTGCCTCGGACATCGGCGATGAACGGAAAACGCTTCGCCAGCCCTTTCAGCCCGTCCATCAGCACGTCGCCCATCGCGGCGGCATTGGCGATCAGGTCGAGGCGGTCCATCTCGCCGAGCACGGCGAGCCCGGCCGCGCAGGCGAGCGGATTGCCAGCATAGGTGTGGCCATGCTGGAAGCCGCCCGACGCCAGCAGCGGCTCGACCAGCCGCATCGGGGCGGCCAGCGCGCCGAGCGGCGCATAGCCGGAGCCAAGCCCCTTCGACAGCGCGACGATGTCGGGCTTGCAGTTCCAATGGTCGCCGCCAAGGAATTTTCCGGTGCGGCCGGCGCCGCTCATCACTTCATCATGGATGAGCAGGATGCCGTAGCGGTCGCAGATCTCGCGTATACGCGGATAATAGCTGTCCGGTGCGACGAGGGCCGAAGTCGCCGCACCGCCGATCGGCTCCATGATGAAGGCGAGCACGCTGTCCGGGCCCTCGGCCTGGATCTTCTCCTCCAGCATGTCGGCATAACGGACGCCGCGCTGCTCCATCGAAAGATTGTCGCGGTCGCGCCATGCCGTCGGCGCCGGCACGGTCGGCATCACCCGCATCATCGGTGTGAACGTTTCGGCCAGCGCATCGTCGCCGGTTATCGAAAGCGAACCCAGCGTGCCGCCATGATAGGAGGGAAAACGCGTGATAACCTTCCAGCGCTTCGGCTGGCCGGTCGCGACCGCCCATTGCCGCGCCAGCTTGATGCAGGATTCCGTCGCCTCCGAACCGCCGGAGACGAAGAAGATTCGGTCCATGCCCTCCGGCAGTTTGCCGGCGAGCTCCCGCGCCAGTTCTTCCGCCTGCTCGTTCTCGAAATGCAGCCGGTAGGCGAAGGTGGCGCGGTCCATCTGCCGCTTCATGGCGTCGAGCACGTTGCGGTTGGAATGGCCGATATTGGCGACCATCGGTCCGCTCGATCCGTCGATGAAGCGGCGGCCGTCCTGCGTCCACATATAAATGCCTTCGGCGCGGTCGATCAGCGGCCGGCGCAGGCTGGAGAGGTAGAACAGGTGCGAGGGCGCGCGCGTTTCTGAACCAGTTGATGAGGGCTTCTGCATGTCAGGACTTTCCGAGGTAGCGATCGATTACATTCCTGGTCACTCGCTCGACCATGGGATCCTGCCTGAGCAGGCCGGCGACCCATTCGCAGCTTCCGGCGTGGAAAACCTCGCCCTTGCCGCGCGGAAAATTGACGATCATGCCGTTGCCGCGTTTGACCTTTTCCAGATTGGCGTCGGTCGCCTCGCCAAACAGCGTTTCGGCCGTAAAGCGGCCATCCTCGTCGGCGAGAAACTGGTCCTCGATCGGGATATCGGCGCTTTCCTCGACCTGGCTCGCTATGCCGACGGCCAGCACCTGCAGCCCATCAGGCGCACCGCTGTCCGGTGTCGGATAGGGCAGGCCGCCGCGGATCTCGAAATCGAGCCCGTCGACCTCATAGCCATAGACATGGCTGTCGGCGCCGAGCAGGTCGCCATAGTACATGCCGGTGCCGGCAAAGGCCCAGTGCTCGGGCCGATAGACCGGAAAGCCGCGCACGCCGCGCGGTGCGCATCCGCCCCAGCCGGCATAGACGCCCCTCGTTGCGTTAAGGCCGAAGGTCAGAGCGCCGGGACGGCCGATCTCCGGCGCTTCCCAGGAGTTGGTGGCGCGGGTGACGTCGCCGCCATAGGCCGGGTCTTCGGCCCGCGCGCGGTATTTGTAACAGACCTGCCGGCGGCCTTCGTCCTCGAGCCTTGTCTGCCACATGAAATTGCCGGCAAAGCGCGCCGCATGGCCGCCGCGCTCGACGTAGCTGTCGACGGCGTCCCGCATCTCCCAGGTCCAGTACTCGTCATGGCCGACGAAGACCACACAGTCATAACCATCGAGGATTTCGGGCGAGAAGTGCAAATCGTGCTGGCTGGCGAGATCGACGCCATAGCCGGCGCGCTCGGCAAAGCGGAAGAAGTGGCTGTCATAGCTCGCCCAGCCGGAGGAGGTGTATTTCTTCGAATGTCCGGTGGCGTACGCCCATTCCATGTGCGGATAGCGCGGCACGGTTTTCGGCGGCACCGCGACCTCCAAGGGCACGCGCGGCGCGTCCTTGGGCAGCACGACAAAGCCGCGGCACCACGGCCGCTGCGTCGACACCATGCGCGCATATTGGTCGCGGCCAGGTCCGGTGATACCCTGATAGGCGTTGGAGCCGCCCCAGGTGTTGTAGGACAGCCAGGTGCCCGTCGCCGCCACCTGCAGCACGCGACCGGGCTTTTTGCCGGGCAGGGGCGCGACGATGATGAGGTGATGGCAATGGATGGGCTCGCGCCCGTCCGCCGTCAGTGTCAGCCGATAGGCGCCGGATGGCCAATCGTTGCCTATGCGAAATTCGAAAGACGCCTCCCAGCCGCAGCCTTCGACCGAGCACTGGTCGGGCGTATCCTGCCAGCGCGCCGAAAGCCCCGTTTGCTCGAAGACTTTTGTCTCGCTGCCGCCGTCGCGGACAATGACAATGCTGAAGCGCGGCACTGTCGAACTGACATGCAGCGTCACGGTCTCGCCGGCGCGGTAGGAAAAGCGGTTGGAATAACACCAGATCTCGCCGCGCTCGCCGTCCATTCCCGGCCATTCATAGTAATGGCCGCGCACTGCCTCGCGGCGCTGCTCGGGCGTCAGTCCGAAATCGGGAAATTCGGTCGGCAGTTGGGTCATGAACACCGGAAAAGTGACAGGCCGCCATTTCGGCCATCTGCCGGCCAAGCGTCAAATGGAAACGATCGGGCCAGCAATTGCATACGACACAATTGCTTGGCCGCTCTTGGCCGCACCTGGCAAACCGACTATCTCAGGCGAGGCGGCATTTTCCGCCTCGGGAGCCGGTATGCTGAGAGTGCAGAAGGTCAAGGTCGATGACATCTACGTGCCGACGGCGCGCAAGAAGACGCTTCATCCCGAAACGGTCCGGCACCTGGCCGAAGACATACTGGAAAACGGCATGAAGACGCCGATCCAGGTTCGCCATGACGGCAAGCGCCACATCCTGGTCGAGGGCCTGCACCGGCTGGAAGCCGCCAAATGGCTCGGCGAGACCGAGATCGACGCCTATCTGGTGCAGGCCAAGCGCCACTGAGGCGCGCGACCCGATCGACAACAGCCAAACCGATCATTCTTCCGCGGATTTTTTCGCAGGGCATGTCGGCACGCGGCGTGCTTGCTCGTCCTTGGGGCGGAACCCGAGGAGACCGACATGTCCAGACCAATCTATTTCGCCATTCTTGCCTCGGTCGCTGCCTTGTTCGTAGCGCCCGGCCCAGCCAATGCAGAGGAGACCAAGCCCGCCATGACCACCGAAGCAACAGCCATGCCGAAGCCGGAAAAGTCCGGCCTGCTGCCGATCGACGGCCTGAATTACTACTATGCCGTCTACGGCAAGGGCGAACCGCTGCTTCTGCTGCATGGCGGCCTTGGCACGTCGGACATGTTCGCGCCGCTGCTGCCGAAGCTGGCGGAAAACCGCACCATCATTGCCGTTGACCTGCAGGGCCATGGCCGCACCGCGCTCGGCGAGCGACCCTTCAGCCTGGAGGGGATTGGCGACGACATGGCTGGTATCGTCAAGGCGCTCGGCTATGACAAGGTCGACGTGCTTGGCTATTCGCTGGGCGGCGGCGTCGCCTTCCGTATGGCCGTCCAGCATCCCGAGACGGTGAGACGTCTGGTCCTGGTCTCGACCGGCTTCGCCGCCAATGGCTTCTATGACGAGATGCGCGGCCAGCAGGCGCAGGTGAGCGCGGCCGCCGCCGATTTCATGAAGGACACGCCGATGTACAAATCCTACGTCGCCGTCGCCCCACGTCCCGACGATTTCCCTAAACTGCTCGATGCGCTGGGCAATTTCATGCGCAAGGATTACGACTATTCCGCCGATGTGGCGAAGCTGAAGATGCCAGTCATGCTGGCCTATGGCGACAGCGACATGTACAAGCCCGAGCACGAGATCAAGTTCTACCAGATGCTCGGCGGCGGGCTGAAGGATGCCGGCTGGATGCGTGAGAACCTGTCGCAGAACCGGCTGGCCATCATTCCCAATCGCACCCACTACGACGTCTTCTTCGCACCGGAGCTGACGGCCGCGGCACTGCCCTTCCTCAATGGCGAAACCAAGGTGAAGACCTGGGACGAAGTCCTCAGCGAAACGAAATAGCTTGCCTGAAAATACATGCCGGCCGTCTCGAAGAGGCGGTCGGCTTTTTTGTGCCTGCGAAGCTACGGAGCCTTGGCGCAGCCATTGGTCCTATCGGCGCAATCGATGGCGCCATCAGGGCTTTTCAATTGACCGGAAGGTACCTGTCGATATCATCAAGAGACCTTCAGTGCGATGGGTTCGAATGATGACGAAATACCAGGGCGGATGCCATTGCGGGGCAGTGCGCTACGGCACCGAGGCGGCGCCGCTCAACCAGCGCGTCTGCCATTGCCGGCGCTGCCAGAAGGTGATCGGCGCGGCTTTCAATGCCCGCCTTTTGTTTCGCATCGACGATGTCACCGTCGAGGGAGAGGTGGCGACGGTCAACACCTCTCCGGACCTCAAGCGCGGCTTTTGCGCCGCTTGCGGCACCACGCTGTTTTCCCGACGCGACTCCGCCGGCATCGTCGGCATCACCACCGGCTCGCTCGACGATCCCTCGCTGTTCAAGCCGGAAATGCATATGTGGACCGCCTCGAAGCAGCCCTGGCTGCAACTCGATGACGGCCTGCCGCACCATGAAGGCGCGCCGCCTCCGAACTGACGCCGGCCTTACCGGAAATTAATCCCGAAACCACGA
Organism: Mesorhizobium sp. C277A; assembly: GCF_040324395.1. Lineage (NCBI taxonomy): Bacteria > Pseudomonadati > Pseudomonadota > Alphaproteobacteria > Hyphomicrobiales > Phyllobacteriaceae > Mesorhizobium > Mesorhizobium sp. C277A. Next base: position 1,766,127 of record NZ_JAMYVW010000002.1, read on the forward strand.
CATAGCCGGCAAAGCGTCATTGGCGGGCCATGATTGCCTGCCTATCTATCGTCTGCGGGCCGGTATCGAGGAGACGACCGATGAGCGACAGAATCAACACCCTGGACGAGCTTTTGAGCGACCCGATGGTCCTCCTCGTCATGGAGCGTGACCGCGTGCGCCCCGAACAGGTTCGCCTGCTGCTCGAACGTGCCCGCCGCCCGGCCGCCGACGAACCGTCGGTGCCGCCGGCGCATGTGGTGGCCAAGACTTGTTTGCAGCAATGGCTGGGAAGGTAAGGCTATGATCCTTCGTCGTCCTCGGGCTTGACCCGAGGATCCACGCCGTGACGTCGGCCGAAGTATGTCGCGGTCGAGAATGGCTTCCTTGCTCGACCCGTTTCGCCCAAACTCAATCTTGAACCGTCTTCATGCCATGGATGCAACGGCATGGATTCCAGGGTCTGCGCGACGTCGCTTCGCGACTGCTTCGCCCTAGAATGACGAAGGTAGGTTATGGCCGCCGAACATACCCCGGCCAATTCCTAACAACTTGATTCAAACTTTGTTGGTAATTTCTCGTTAGTAATCGAGGCCGGTTTGTCCGGCGGCGTCTGTTTGCCTTCGGTCTGTTGTGTTTTGCGTACAGGTCCAGATGCGGATTTCAGGCGTCGTCAGTTTCATGTTGGCATCGCTGTGGCTTGCCGGCTGTTCGTCCACAGCGGGCGTCGATGGCTTGCAGCCGTCGAACGAGACGACCAGTTCGGTCGTGCGTCCGAGCGCGCCGGTCACAGCGGCTCCGGCGGAGACCGCCGACCTCGCGCCGATGCGGTCCGACATGGTGGCCGACAACGCTGTGGCCGACAATGCGCCGCCCTTTTCCATGGTCGAGGAAGAAGAGGCCATCGTCGCGGGCACGCCGCAGGGGAGCACCAGACCACAGCTCGAGCCCGCCGCTCTGATGTCTGCGCCGAAGCGGTTGACGCGCGCTGCGCCGGCCATGCTGGCCTCGCCGGTCACCCGCTACGGTTTTCGCGACGCCAAGCCGATCAATTTCGGCAAGGCTTCGCCACGCTACCTTGCCGTCCACGGCGTCGACGTCTCGCGCTGGCAGGGCAATGTCAACTGGGGCAAGCTGCGTGCCCAGGGCGCCAACTTCGCCTACATCAAGGCGACCGATGGCGGCGACCATCTCGACCCGATGTTCATGAAGAACTGGCGCAATGCCGACGCCGCCGGGCTGAAGCGCGGCGCCTATCATTTCTTCTACTGGTGCCGCACTGCGGGCGAGCAGGCCGACTGGTTCATCCGCAATGTGCCGAGGGTCGAAGGCGCGCTGCCACCGGTGATCGATGTCGAGTGGAACGGCGAATCTTCCTGCAAGCGGCGGCCGTCGCGGGCCACCGTGCTGGAAAAGATGAAGGTGTTCATGGACAAGCTGGAGCGCCATTACGGCCAGCGGCCCATCATCTACACCGCACCTGATTTCTATCGCGACAATCTCAAGGGTGCGTTTCTCGATTATCCGTTCTGGCTGCGCGCCGTGGCGCGGCATCCCTCAAAAGTCTATCCCGGCCGCAAATGGCTGTTCTGGCAGTACTCCGGCTCCGGCCTGTCGCACGGCGTGACCGGCCGCATCGACCTCAACGTCTTCCATGGCGACGAGCGCGCCTGGCGGGCATGGGCAGGCGGGCAGACGACCGTCGCCGACGCCGACTGAACGTCAGGCCGGTGCCGGTGCGCCTGCGCTGCCTGCCGCTGCGCCTTGGGTTGAATTTTCAGCGTCTCGCTAACGATCCGCTCACTGTGTCCTTTAGCGGTATCGCAACAGCCTTCCGGTAACGTGCCCGTGATCGGGTTTTCGGAGGGATCCATGCGCAATCCAGTTGTGGCTGTCGCACTTGCCGCCGCCGTCGGCTACGGGTTTTTCAGTTCGCTTGGCCACATGCCGGGCGGAAGTGGCGCTTCGCTGGCGGAGTCGAAGCAGAACGTCGTGTCCTATTCCACCGAGGACAAGGCGATGCAGGCCGCCAAGGACAGCGGCCGCTCGACCCTCAAGCGCTTCCACGAACTGATGGACGCCGGCACACCCGGCACCTACACGGTAAAATTCCCGCTGACCCAGAACGGTGCCACCGAGCATATCTGGCTGCAGCTGGTCGGCTACAGCGACGGCTCCTATATCGGCCTGCTCGCCGACGTCCCGGTCAATGGCAACAAGTACAAGATGGGCGACAGGATGACGGTGACCGAGGCCGACGTCGAGGACTGGATGATCAAGAACGGCAAGGTGATCTATGGCGGCTACACCACGCGCCAGGCGCTTGCGGATATGCCGAAGGAACAGGTTGCAAGATACGGGTTGACCTTCAAGGACTGAGGGTTGAGGCGGGGGCGAGTTTTATCGCGGTGCCTAGAGGGCTGTCGCGCTTTTCGCGTTCGCGTATCTCAGCCGTCTGCGCCAGCACCCAGTCGCGAAACACCTTGATTTTGGGCGCGTTGCGGCGGCTCTCCAGATGCACCAGCCAATAGCCGTCGCCGTCCGAGCCAAGCACGTCGAATGGCTGTATCAACTGGCCCTTTTCCAACAGGGCGCTGTAAAGGTTTCTGGTGAGGATCGCGGCGCCCTTGTCGGTCAGCGCCGCCATCGCATCATAGGCCTGCGTACCCAGCTTCGGGCCAGCGATGACGCGATCGGGCTCGAACGGCACGCCGGCAGCCTTGAACCAGATTTCCCACCAGGGATCGTCGGCACAGCATAGCGGCAGTTGGTAGAGATCCTCAGGGCGGTGGATGCCGCCGACGCTTTCGGCGAGTCTCGGGCTGAGCATCGGCGTATAGTCCGCCTTGAACAGATAGTGAGCCGTCAGGCCCGGCCATTTTCCACTGCCGGTGCGAATGCCGACATCCATGTCGCCGCGCGTGAAATCGACCAGCCCGTGCGATGTATTCACCTTCACGGCAAGATCGGGATGCATCAGCTGGAATGTTCCAAGCCATACGGCCAGCCAGTTCGATGCGAAGGTTTCCATGGTCGTCACCGACAGCACGCCGGTCGCTCCACCCTTGGTGGCGACCCATGCGTCGGCCAGGGTCGAGAACGCGCCTGTTGCGTGCGGCGCCAGCTGCTGTCCGGCCTCGGTCAGCGCGATCTGCCTTGTTTTTCTTATAAAAAGCGGCGTTCCGGCACGTTCTTCCAGCACCTTTATCTGATAGCTGGCAGCTGATTGGGTCATGCCGAGTTCTTCGGCTGCCTTGGTGAAACTGCCCAGCCGGGCCGCGGCTTCAAAGACCCTGATGGCTCCTAATGGTGGTAGTTCCCAGCTCATGACGCATCAATCCCGCTGATGCATACTACGCGACGTTCGATTGGAAACCAAGCCTGGAAAACGGCATGCTGCATTCATTGGATCAAACCCTGGAGGATACGGCAATGACCACCACCATCGCTCTCTACAACACGCTTCGCCGCCCGGTGCTCGACCTCTTCACCGCGCCGTTCAGGCCTCGCAAGCACGGCCTGCTCGACCGCCGCTCGCTGTCGGATCATTTCCTCAGGGATATCGGTATGCTTGACGGACGCGTGCCTCCCGGCACCATTGGCTAAGCAAGCTCTTTGACCAGGGGAGGGAAAGATGACTGTGTTATCCGAGGATCTGGCGAAGAGCCGACAAACGATCAACGCCTATGAGGACTATGCCGAACGCTACGACGCTCTGGTGCGGCACGTTCCGAACCAAAGAGAACAGAAATGGCTGAAGCGCCTGGTGAAGATCGCCGGCAAAGGTGGCCGGATTCTGGAAGTCGGTTCGGGACCCGGATACGATGCGGACTTCGTCGAAGGGCTCGGTGTCCAGGTTCGGCGCACAGACGCAACGAAGCGGTTTCTCGAGTTGCAGGCCGCACGCGGCAAGCAGGGTGAGTTTCTCGATCTCGTCACCGACGATCTCGGCGGCCCCTACGACGCGGTGCTCGCATTGTGCGTCCTGATCCACGTGCCGCGCGAGCAGGCCGACCAGGTGCTTGCCAAGATTGCCGGGTCGCTGCGGCCGGGCGGCGCCTTCCTCGTCTCGATGCGCATTGGCGATGGCGAGAAGAGCGGCGAATATCATACGGTCTACTGGCGCAGGGACGACTTCGCGGCCCGCCTCGAAAACGCCGGGCTGGTCCTTGTCGGAGACGAATTCAACGTCGGCCGCGATCGCGAAGAGTGGACCACCTTTCTGGCTTTGAGGCCGTCATGACGCGCCGCGGACTGTTTTTGTTCGTGCTGCTCAGCCTCCTGTGGGGCATTCCCTATTTGTTGATCAAGCTGGCGGTTGCCGAGGTGTCGGTGCCCTTCCTGGTCTTTGCCCTAACAGCCGTCGGCGCCCTGGCGCTGCTGCCCTTCGTCCTTGTCCAGCGCAGTTTCGGATGGCTGAAGACACATTGGCGGGCGGTCGCCGCATTCTGTCTGGTCGAGATGATCCTGCCATGGGGGCTGATCACCCATGGCGAAGTCAGCATCGACAGTTCCACCGCGGGACTGCTGATTGCCATGACGCCGGCCGTAACCGTCGCGATCTCAAAGCTGATGGGTTCGGATGAGCGGCTGGGGATACGCCGCTGGACCGGCCTTTTCCTCGGTTTTGCCGGTGTCTTCGTGCTGGCGCTGCCGACCTTGGGTGGCGGATTTCTCGCGGTCGTCGAGATTCTCATGGCCGCGGCCTGCTATGCCTCGGGTTCGATCATCGCGTCGCGCTGGCTCAACGATTTGCCGGCAACCTCGCTGACGGCAGTCTGTCTGGCAGGGGCCGCGCTGATCTACGCCGTGCCGGCGGCGTTGGCCTGGCCGGCGGCCATGCCGTCGACAATGGTGGTTGGCGCAATCCTCGGTCTTGGCGTGTTTTGCACGGCGATTGCCTTCGCCACCTACTTCCTGCTGGTGCGGGAGATCGGCCCCGAACGGGCGGTCGTCATAACCTATGTGGCGCCCGCCGTCTCCGTGGCAGCCGGCGTGCTCGTCCTTTCAGAGCCGCTCGATATCGGCATTGTAGCGGCTTTCGCGCTCATCCTGTGCGGATCATATCTCGGCACGTGGCGCGCTCCGCCAGAACCGTCCGTGTCCGCGACCTCGGCAAGTTGACCGGCGGCCGCCAGCCGCCGTCAGAAATAAGGGCGCAGGTTCTCGCGAATGCGGTCCAGCACCGTCTTTCCCGAGATATCGGCGGTGAAGGTCTTGCCGGTGATGGTCTCAAAGGCCTGCGTATAGACACGCGACGTCTGCTCGATGAGTTCGGCGGGGATTTTCGGAATACGGTCCTTGTAGGGATCGCAGCGTGCGGTTACCCAGGCGCGAATAAAGTCCTTGTCGAAGCTTTGCGGCCGCTCGCCTGCCTTGAAGCGCTCCTCATAGCTTGCCGCAAGCCAGTAGCGGCTGCTATCGGGCGTATGGATTTCATCGGCAAGGACGATGGCGCCATCCTTGTCCGTGCCGAACTCGTATTTGGTGTCGACCAGGATCAGGCCGCGCTTGGCGGCCAACGCTTTGCCGCGCGCAAACAGCGCCAGCGCATAGCGCGAGACGGTGTCCCATTGCTCTTCCGACAACAGGCCGCGCGTCAGGATCTCGTCACGCGTCAAGGGCTCGTCATGGCCGCCATCGAGCGCCTTGCTGGTCGGCGTGATGATGGCCTGCGGCAGCTTCTCATTGTCGCGCAGTCCGTCCGGCAGGCGGATGCCGTACATATCGCGTTCGCCGTTCTTGTATTTCGTCAGCACCGAAGTGCTGGTGGTGCCGGCGAGGTAGTCGCGAACAACGATTTCCACCGGCAGAATGTCGAGCCTGGTGCCGACGACGACATTGGGGTCGGGATAATCGAGCACATGGTTGGGGCAGATGTCCGCCGTTTCCTCGAACCAGTAGCGCGCCGTCTGGGTCAGCAGTTCGCCCTTGAGCGGGACAGCGGTCAGGATCACATCGAAGGCGCTCAGCCGGTCGGTGGCGATGATGATGCGGCGGCCATCCGGCAGATCGTAATTCTCGCGGACCTTGCCTTTGTAGTGGTTCGGGAGTTCCGGAATGAAGGCATCCGAGAGAACGCGCAGTGCTGTCATCCTGGTCTCATGGCTCCTAACAGTTTGGGCGACTCTTAACAAAGTTGGCGGGGCTTCGATACCCGAGGAAGGGCGGTTCGTCCTTTGCGAATAATCAAGACATTGCCTTCGCCGTGCTATCTATTTGCAGCTTCCGGCACTCCTGGGGGACGCGGTGGACGTAGAGCTCAAATTTCTGATTGTCGGATTTGCCTGCGCGATCGCGGGCGGTCTGTCGTTCATCACCTTCGTCAAATGGCGCGAGGTGCAGGCGATGAGCCACTGGCTGCCGGCGCCGGGCAAGATCATCTCGTCGCGCGTCGAGGCGCGTGAAGTCAGAAGGTCGGGCGTCGGCTCGGACAGCAGCGACACCACCGAGATGCGCAATTTTCCGGCGGTCACCTTCGAATACAAGGTCGGTAAAAAGAAATTTCAAAGCTCGCGCTACAGCGTGAAGGAGAATCTGGGGAATTTCGAAGTCACCGAAACCTTGGCGCAGTTTCCCACCGGCGCTGAAGTGACCGTCTTCTACAATCCGGCCGATCCGGGCAAGGCCGTGATCGAACGCACCCTGCCGGACGGCGCCTTCAAGTTCATGGTCAAGCTCTCGGCCGGGCTGGTGATCGGCACGGTGGTGCTGGTGTTTTCGCTCGGTGGCGTGCTGGAGGCGATCCGGCCGCACCTGCCCAAGCCGCAGAACCTCGGCGCCGGAGCGCTGCTGCTGTTCATGGGCCTGATGATCCTGCGCATGGCCTTCGTCCAGAAGTCGCTTGCCGAGCAGGCGGCAAAATGGCCGGTCGCCGCCGGCCGCATTGACTCCTCCGGCCTGCAGGCGCTGCGAAACTACAGCGGCCATCGACGCTGGAGCACCGTTTTCAAATCCCGCATCGTTTACAGCTACGGCGTCGCCGGCCAGCGCTACACCTCCGATCGCGTAACCTTCGGCGCCACGGTCACCGCTTCAATGCCCGGCCTCGTCAGCGGCCAAGGGCGCAGCTATGCCGAGGGCGGCAAGGTCGACGTGCATTACGACCCAGCCAACCCCGCCTCGGCAGTGCTCGAATGCAGGGTGCGCGGGCTTTGGCTGCTGTGGGTCTGTTCGGCCGCGTTTCTGGGCGGCGCGGCGTGGCTGGTCGGTTTTATCTGAGGCGCCCACTTTCATGACAAGACATCCAATGATCGTCCGCAGGCTGGCTGTCGTTTCCCTGGCTCTGCTCGGCGCCGTGCAGGCAGCGAGCGCAAAAGAATGTCTGCTCAGCCATGCCACCTACCGCGAGCCTCGTTCGGGCGCGGTGATGCAATTCCGGCCGTTCGACAATGAGCCGGCGGCACTGACGGCCGAAGTGTTTTCGGTGACCGTCCCCAACACCGACACGCGCTTGCCGGCCGACATCACCTGGACCAATGGCAAAAATTCGTTTCCGCTCGGCACCATCCGCCATGCCTGCACCGACGACGACCGCGAAGCGGGGCTGGAGGACGGCAGCGGGATGTGCCGGATATGGATGGGCCAGGTCTATGCCTTGACCGGAGGCGGCGCCGAGCAGCTGAATTCGCGCGAAGCGACACCGGCGCCGAAAGGGCTGTTGCTGCCCGATTTCGGCGCGGGCTTCACCGAATTTGCCGATTTCGCCAATGCCAATCCGGACGGCTCGGCGTGGGACGCCTTCACATTGACAGGATGCAGCGATGAATAGCGCCATGAGATCGATTGTCTGGATTTGCGTGCTGTTTGCCGCCGCGGCGATATCAGCCGCTGCATATGCGGACGAGCCGTCGCCGTCGCGCCCGCCGATCGACAAATGCGTCTGGGAAAAGCTGGCCGACAAGAGGGTTGGGCTGGCCGCCTGGGTGCAGCGCTGCGATTACGGCTTCCGCCAGATCCATTTCGAATTTGTGGGCAACGCGCTCGCGATCAAATACAGCGACGGCGGCGCGCCCGATCCTCTGGTCGAGGTGTTCGACATCAAGGCAGGCGAAACCGCCGAGGCCGCAGTGCTGCGCCTGTTGCTGGAAAAGACCGACAAATCAGTCAGCGCCCGCTGCGTACTGGCGCCTTATACGCAGGGCACCGTGCCCGCCGGCGTCAAGCGCTACACATTCAACCCCGACGCCGCCTACGCCAAGGAGCTGCAGGCGCTCGCCAGTGATGAAGTTCCCGAACCGCCCTGCGGCGACTGGGGCGAAATGCCGGATGGCATCCAGTATTTCGAGGTACCGGCGGGCGACGGGCACAAGGTGCTGTTTGTGCGAGCGGGGCAGGACGAACCGTTGTTTGACGAGCAGACGCTGAGGGTGGTGGAGTAGGTAGGCGCAGAAAATCCTGGTCGGGGTCTGTCTCTATGCTTCGACGTATTTTGTGAGACTGAGGCCTTTCGGTATATCCAGCCCATCAGCACGCAAGCCCTCGATATGGAACCGTATTGCGTCGCGAATTTCGATTTCCACCTCCGGCACTGTCGCACCAGTCGCGATGCAGCCCGGTAGATCCGGCACATAGGCGGAAAAATTTTCTCCGGCTTTTTCGATTACGACTGCATAACGCATGTCATCAGTCCGTTAGGCCGACCACTTCAGAAGGCTTCGGCGCGCTCTGCCACAACTTGATGCTGGCGCGAAACAAATTTACTGTTGTCTTTTCGGTGGCTGCCTGACCTTCAGCATCTCAGTGCGCTTAGAAATCAATGCAGCGGCTGACGCAATATTGATGGGAGCGCCGGTAATTTTTGAGAGCTTTTCTATATCGTGTCTATGCTCGAATGCAATGAATGGCGGAACTAAGAAATTCCGTGCAAATATATCTGCCTGATCTTCTATGCTATCCAGCGCATTCATATTCTCAAATTGAGGAGAGTAGCCAAGAATATCTTGCTGTTTTGTGCCGCCTATGTGCGCATGTAAGAGTAGATGACCCAATTCGTGGGCCAGTATTCTGCGGCATTCCTGATCTCCGTCGCAAGCTCCGTCATAGATCGACTCTCTAACCAAAATCCTCGGTGGATCATTCATAGCCTGTGCAGTTTTGTCCAGTTCGATGTCACGCCGAACCATCAATTTGAAATCGGGAAGTATCTCCTTCAATCTGAATTCAAGAATTTCTATGATATTTATATAAAGTTTGTCTGAGACGCCGAAGGTACCTCTGAAGTTGCGGGCACGATCGGCGATCTCAAGTTCACTTAGCTTTTCGGAGTTGAAGCGATCCAGGGATTTCATGGTATCCTCCTGGCCGCATGGGCGTTTCAGGCCTTAGGTCGAGGTTGAGCTTCGACGGCCGATTGCGGCTTCGGTCCGAGCATAACGATCAGATACTCATGAGGCACCCCAAAAAGCGCCGCAAGTTGGTCTAGGATGTAATCGGTCGGCCAGATTTCCCCGTTTTCCACACTCGTGATGTATGCGCTGCCTGCACCGATCAACTTTCCGAGCTGGTTCTGTGACCATCTCTTCTCACGGCGTGTGCGCTCAACAAATGCGCCAAATTTTTCCGGACTGCCATTGCTCATGAAAATCTCCTAGGAATCTTCGTCCGACCCTCGATTTCTCAGCTGCACCCGCTCGTCGAGCCGCAGGTATCGCACTTCTCGCAGGTGCCGTTCCGCACCATGGTGAAGTTGTGGCATTCCGAGCATTCGTTGCCGGTGTAGCCTTGCATCAAGGATTGCTGACGCCGCGTAGAGGCAAGCGCCTTTGCCTCGGCCGCTTCTTTCGCTGCTTCGTCGGTGAACAACCCGGTGGGATCGGCTGCCTCCTCGGAAACAATATCTTCGACCAATTCCTTGGCTCGCTCCTCATAGTCGCGCTTGTAGGCGATGGCTTCGTCGCTTGCTGGTTTAAGCGCCAGCACATTGGAGCCTGAGAACGCAGTTGGGGTGACCCGGGCAGGGGCCGCGGCAGGTGATCCGGCAAAACCCTTGGGTTCGCCACCTAGGCCAGACACCAACTTGACCGGCGAGGCGCCGCGGGTAAGGCCCTTCGAGAACGGCGTCGCCTTGCCTTCGTTGATGCCGCGTCCGAGCGCCGTCTTGTCGAAATCCGACTGGTCGACATGGGCGAGGTCGTGGCGGCCGAGGTAGGACACGGCGAGTTCGCGGAACACGTAGTCGAGGATCGACGTCGCATTCTTGATCGCGTCGTTGCCCTGCACCATGCCGGCCGGCTCGAATTTGGTGAAGGTGAAGGCCTCGACAAATTCCTCGAGCGGCACGCCATATTGCAAGCCAAGCGAGATGGCGATGGCGAAGTTGTTCATCATCGCTCGGAAAGCGGCGCCTTCTTTGTGCATGTCGATGAAGATCTCGCCGATGCGGCCGTCGTCGAATTCGCCCGTGCGCAGGTAGACCTTGTGGCCGCCGACGACTGCCTTCTGGGTGTAGCCCTTGCGGCGATTCGGCAGTTTTTCACGATCGCGGTAGAGGCGTTCGATGACGCGCTCGACGATCTTCTCGGTCACTTGCACGGCGCGCTGTGAAGCGGGCGCAGCGATCAGCTGCTCGACCGCGTCGTCCTCGTCATCCTCGCTGTCGGCGAGCAGCGACGAATTGAGCGGCTGCGACAGCTTCGAGCCGTCGCGATAGAGCGCGTTGGCCTTCAGCGCCAGCTTCCACGACAGCATGTAGGCGCCCTTGGCGTCTTCCACCGTCGCATCGTTGGGCATGTTGATGGTCTTGGAGATGGCGCCGGAGATGAAGGGCTGTGCCGCCGCCATCATCTGGATGTGGCTGTTGATGGACAGCGAGCGCTTGCCGATCTTGCCGCACGGGCTGGCGCAGTCGAACACCGCGAGATGCTCGGCCTTGAGGAAGGGCGCGCCTTCCAGCGTCATCGCACCGCAGACGTGGATGTTGGCGGCCTCGATGTCCTTTTTGGAGAAGCCCAGCGCCGGCAGCATCTCGAACGAGAAGTCGTTGAGCTGCTCGTCGGTGAAGCCGAACGTCTCCTTCACCCAGTCGGCGCCGAGCGTCCACTGGTTGAAGACGAACTTGATGTCGAAGGCCGACTTCAGTGCTGCATTGAGCGCCGCGATCTTGTCGTCAGTAAAACCCTTCGCCTTGAGCGAGCCGGGGTTGACCGCCGGCGCCTGGTTCATGTTGCCGTGACCGACCGCATAGGCCGCGATCTCGGCGATCTGGCTTTCTGAATAGCCCAGCGTGCGCAGCGCTTCCGGCACGGCGCGGTTGATGATCTTGAAGTAGCCGCCGCCGGCAAGCTTCTTGAACTTCACCAGCGCGAAGTCGGGCTCGATGCCGGTGGTATCGCAATCCATGACCAGGCCGATCGTGCCGGTCGGCGCAATCACGGTCGCCTGCGCATTGCGGTAGCCATGCTCTTCGCCGAGTTCGATGGCGCGGTCCCAGGCAGCCTTGGCGTGCGCGGCCAGTTCCTGCTGCTTCAGGTCGGACGCGACCAGCGGCACCGGATTGACGGCGAGCTTCTCGTAGCCCTGCTTTTCGCCATAGGCGGCACGGCGATGGTTGCGCATGACGCGCAGCATGTTCTGCGCATTGCGGTCGTAGTCGGCGAAGGCGCCGAGCTCGCCGGCCATCTCGGCCGAGGTGGCATAGGCGACGCCGGTCATGATGGCGGTGAGTGCTGCGCAGATGGCGCGGCCCTCGTCGGAATCATAGGGAATGCCGGACGTCATCAGCAGGCCGCCAATGTTGGCATAGCCGAGGCCGAGCGTGCGGTATTCGTAGGACTGCTTGGCGATCTCCTTCGACGGAAACTGCGCCATCATCACCGAGATTTCGAGAACGACGGTCCACAGCCGCACCGTGTGCTCGTAGGCGGCGATGTCGATCGTGCCGTCGGCATTGCGGTAGGGCAGCAGGTTGATCGAGGCCAGGTTGCAGGCCGTGTCGTCGAGGAACATGTATTCCGAGCACGGATTGGAGGCCCGGATCGCACCGGCCGAAGCGCAGGTGTGCCAGTCGTTCATCGTTGTGTTGAAATGCAGGCCCGGATCGGCCGAAGCCCAGGCGGCGTAGCCGATCTTCTCCCACAGGTCGCGCGCCTTCAGCGTCTTCAGCACCTTGCCGTCCTTGCGGGCGGTGAGGTGCCAGTCGGCATCGTCCTCGACGGCGCGCAGGAAATTGTCCTTCAGCGACACCGAATTATTGGAGTTCTGGCCGGAAACGGTGAGGTAGGCGTCGGAATCCCAGTCGGTGTCGTAGGTCTTGAACGACATCGAGGTGTAGCCCTGCTTGGCGAACTGGATGACACGGTAGATGTAGTTCTCCGGCACGGCCGACTTCTTGGCCGCCTTGATCTCGCGCTTCAGCGCGGTGTTGATCGACGGGTCGAAGCAGTCGTCATCATGGCCTTCGCAGTTGATGCAGGCCTTCATGATCGCTTCGAGATGTTTTTTCACGATCTTGGAGCCGGTGACCAGCGCCGCCACCTTCTGCTCTTCATTGACCTTCCAGTCGATGAATTCCTCGATATCGGGATGGTCGGCGTCGACAATGACCATCTTGGCCGCACGACGCGTGGTGCCGCCCGACTTGATGGCGCCCGCCGCGCGGTCGCCGATCTTGAGGAAGCTCATCAGGCCGGACGAACGGCCGCCGCCCGACAGCTTTTCGCCTTCGCCGCGCAGCATCGAGAAATTGGAGCCGGTGCCCGAGCCATATTTGAACAGACGCGCTTCACGCACCCACAGGTCCATGATGCCGCCTTCGTTGACGAGATCGTCCTGCACGCCCTGGATGAAACAGGCATGCGGCTGCGGATGCTCGTAGGAGGACTTCGACTTGGTCAGCTTGCCGGTAAACGGGTCGACATAATAGTGGCCCTGGCTCGGACCATCGATGCCGTAGGCCCAGTGCAGGCCGGTGTTGAACCATTGCGGCGAGTTCGGCGCAACGCGCTGGGTGGCGAGCATATAGGCGAGTTCGTCGCGGAAGGCGCTCGCGTCTTCTTCCGACTTGAAGTAGCCGCCCTTGTAGCCCCAATAGGTCCAGGTGCCGGCCAGCCGGTCGAAGACCTGGCGGGCGTCGATTTCGGAACCGTAGCGCTCGGCTTCCGGCAGCTTGGCAAGCTCGGCCTCGTCGGCGACGGAGCGCCACAGGAAGGAGGGGACGTCGTTCTCCTCGACCTTCTTCAGGCGCGCGGGCACGCCGGCCTTGCGGAAATACTTCTGCGCCAGGATGTCGGCGGCAACCTGCGAGAACTGCGCCGGCACATCGATATTGTCCAAGCGGAACACCACCGAGCCGTCCGGATTCTTGATCTCCGAAAGCGCCTTGCGGAATTCGATCTCCGCGTAAGCTGATTGGCCTGGCTTGGTGAAACGACGCTCGATGCGCATTGGTCCGGTCCCTTTTGTCTATATATAGCGCTTTTCCCCGGGGATTTCTGCCCCCAATGCGAAACGCGCATGTCCGCCGTCTGCCGGCGTTCGAAAACACCGGCTCTCCTTGTGGCAGTCTTCGTCGCCTTGCTGGTCGAGCTTCTTACGAAGCCGCTGTTCCAACTCTGCGCCGAACCCTGCGGGTCCCTCAAAACTGAATTTTTCCTCGATTCCCTCGACCGAGGGAAATTCACACTATCTAGCGTCGAACCTGCCTGCAAACACTAAATATAGTGTTAACAGACAATTTATTCCAGTCCGACAAATCTCCCTTTTCGCTCCCGAAGCCCCCACGATCCAACGCTTCCGCCAGCCTCGTAAACAGGCGGAAATCATGGCCAAAACGCACAAAATCCGGGAAAATGACCGGGCTCGAAACTCTCCGGTCGCGCCCTCAACAAGAGCACATGGCACATAAAAGGCGACTCGGTTTGCGTCGTCAAGGATTCGTTTGCGTAGCTTTTGTGACCCCAACATCTTGTGTGTCACATATGTGGATAACGGGGACAAAAAGCGGCTGAGGAAAGCCCGATTCTGCCGGCGTGGACCGCTGGTGAGCGGTTCACCCGAGACAGGCCCGGCCGGATTCTGGCTCACAGCCTTTTCATTTTAGCTGGCGTGCATTATGTCTTTGGCGTCGCGCGGGGGCGCGTCTTGTCAATTCCAAGAGCATCCGTTACGCCCCGCCCATGACAGTTACCGTCCGTTTTGCCCCCTCACCAACCGGCCGCATTCATATCGGCAATGCCCGCACCGCCTTGTTCAACTGGCTGTTTGCCATGAACAACAAGGGCCGTTTCATTCAGCGCTTCGACGACACAGACATTGCCCGCTCGAGGCAGGAATTTTCCGACGCCATCCTCTACGACCTGCACTGGCTGGGGATTTTTCCCGACGCCACCGAATACCAGTCGCGGCGCTTCGAAACTTACGACGCGGCGGTGGAGCGGCTGCAGAGAGCCGGCGTTGTCTATCCCTGCTACGAGACCCCCGAAGAACTCGACCTGCGCCGCAAGGTGCGCCGCACGCGCGGCCTGCCGCCGGTCTATGGCCGCGAGGCGCTGGCGCTTTCGCAGCAGCAGATCGCCGAATACCGCTCCGATGGCCGCCGGCCGCACTGGCGCTTTCTGCTGCCGAATTTCACCAGCGATCCGCTGCAGCCCGAACGCACCGAAGTGCACTGGAACGATCTGGTGCGCGGCGAGGAAACCGTCGATCTGGCCTCACTGTCCGATCCGGTGCTGCGGCGCGAGGACGGCACTTATCTCTACACGCTGCCTTCGGTCGTCGACGACATCGAGATGGGGGTCAGTCATGTCATCCGCGGCGACGACCACGTCACCAACACCGGCGTGCAGATCGCGCTGTTCAAGGCATTGGGCGCCGAGCCGCCTGTCTTCGGCCACCACAATCTCTTGACCACGGCCTCGGGCGAGGGCCTGTCGAAGCGCAGCGGTGCGCTGTCGATCGAAAGCCTGCGCGAGGAGGGCATCGAACCGATGGCTGTGGCTTCGCTGGCCGTCCTTGTCGGCACCTCGGAAAATGTCGCAGCGGTGCATGACATGCCGGCACTGGCCGCGCGCTTCGATCCCGCCGCCACGTCGAAATCGGCGGCCAAATTCGACCCGGACGAGCTGTTCGTGCTCAATCGTGCGCTCATGCACCACATGCCGTTTTCCGAGGCGCGGGATCGGCTGATCGTGCTCGGCATCTCCGGCGACAAGGCCGAGCCGTTCTGGCTGGCGGTGCGCGGCAATCTCGACCGGCTGAGCGACGCGGTCGGCTGGTGGCGCATCCTTGCCGACGGCCCGCAGCCCGCGCCGGAATTTTCCGACGAGGATCGCGACTTCCTGCAGCAGGCCTTCGACCTGTTGCCGGAAGAGCCGTGGACCGGTACGGTCTGGAAAGACTGGACGGCCAGGATCAGGGAAGCCAGCGGCCGCAAGGGCAAGGCGCTGTTCATGCCGCTCAGGCTGGCGCTTACCGGACTTGCTTCCGGGCCGGAGCTTGCAGATCTATTGCCGCTGCTGGGTCGGGAAGGAACGCTGGCCCGACGACCCTGACCTTGCGCTGGTCCGGCGGGATCAGCGACACCGGCGACACCACCGGCTTGACGGCAAGGCGCTTGATGGCGGCGCGGTCGAGCCCGCCTTGTACGTTCGCCAGCGTCTCCGGATCCGCGCCCGGATCGGGTTTGGCCGCCGGCACCGGAATGAACGGCGTGGTCTCAATATCGGGCTGAAACTGCTCGGGCGGTGGCGGGTTACCGCCGATGATCTTGAAATTTCCGGCCTGCGCGTTGCAGCCACATGCCTGCGGCCGCGACTGGTTGGGTTGTTTGTAGAGATAAGCGGTAGGCAACTCGCTGTAGGGCCTCCCGGTCACCGACGACGTCATGTTGGCCGAATCGTCTTCCATGCCGCGCGAATAGAACACCTGCATTTCGGTGCCGGGGCAGCTCGATTCGCAATTCTTCTGGTCGCGCTCGAAATCGCCGAGCGAAGCCGAGTTCGACATCGGGAAGAAATAGCCGTCGCAGGTGCGCACGCAGCTCGTATGGAACTCGCCGCCGACCGTCGGGAAATCCGGCACGCCGGGCTGATTGAGCACCCGGCGCACATTGCGCTCCTCGCCGGGATCATCGGGCTGATCGAGCGTGTCGATCTGCCGGTTGCCGCCGAAAAGCTGGTCGAACAGATTGCCGTCGTCGGGTTCGCGGCTGGCTTCCTGCAGCGGCTCCCGGCGCGGCGCGGGCTCGTCACGGCAGCCATTGGCGTCGAGCGCGGCCAGGATGCGGCCGCGGTCGCGCCGCGAGCCGCCGCCGGCAAGCTGCGCGCGCTTGGCTTGCAACGCATCGAGATTGGCGTTCATGCGATCGATGCTGCTGTTCAGCGCAGCACATTGGCTGACATTGCGCGAAAACAGCGAAAACCCGCAATTCGCATCGCTCGCACGACCGCGCACCTTTGATAGCTGTTCGAACTGGCGGGAGATGGCCTTGTCATACTTCCGCACCATGCTGGAATTGCCGCCGCCATTCGATGAAGAAGCAAGCTCGGCTTCCAGTTGACGGCAAACGCGGGAGGCGGCCTGCGGTTCAGTGGTGGCGACGGCCGAAAGCACAAGCGCTCCGAGCAGCGCAGCCAGGTGCTTCAGCCTCCATCGTCCGCCCGTCATTGCCCGAACCCCGCTTGCCTGCCTGTCTACCGGATTCGCGGTTAACCGTTCCCTCAATCTACAACCAAAGATGGTCTTAGCCCATAGACGCGTTGCAGGAGGCGTTTGGATAGAGCGGCAACTGTGCGATCTCACCGCTGCATGAAAAAGGCGCAATCGCCCCGGAATTATCCCACGATCCAGCAATGCCCCGGGGAGCTGGCATGACCGCGATTACCCGTCGAACCGCACTGCAGTTCGGCCTCCTGGGCCTGGCGGCGCCCGCAGCCTTGGCGCAGGAAAATCCAGCCGCTCCGGACTGGCGCAGCAAATTGGTCGAAGCCGCGCGTGAGCAGATCGGCGTCACCACATTCTACGACCCGACCTATGTCCGCCTCGACTATCCCGGCGGCGATGTCGCGCCGGATCGAGGCGTGTGCACGGACGTCATTGTCCGCGCCTATCGCCGCGCCTTCAAGCTCGACCTGCAGAAACTGGTGCATGAGGATATGGCCGCCAATTTCGCCGCCTACCCCAAGACCTGGGGCCTGAAAGCGACCGACCGCAACATCGACCACCGACGGGTCGGCAATCTTGCCGCATTTTTCGGGCGCAACGGAGTTTCCTTGCCCGCCAGCGAGTATCCTCCCGACTTTCAGCCGGGCGATATCGTCACCCAGATGCTGCCCGGCAACCTGCCGCACATCATCATCGTCTCATCCGAACGCTCGGCGGACGTGCCGGAACGAGCGCTGGTCATCCACAATATCGGGGCGGGCGCCCGCGAGGAGGACACGCTGTTCGCCTTCAAGCAGACCGGGCATTACCGCTTCGCGCCTGCGTGAGAAACTCAGCCGAAATGAACCACCGCCTGCGCCTTGTGCGCCGCCTCGACCACCGCAAGCGCCGTCATGTTGACGACGCCGCGCGAGGTCACTGACGGGGTCAAAATATGCGCCGGCTTGTCGGTGCCAAGCAGGATCGGCCCGACATGCAGCGCGTCCATCATCGTGCGCAGCGCGGTCAGCGTGATGTTGGCGGAGTCGAGGTTGGGGAACACCAGGAGATTGGCTTCGCCCTTCAGCCGCGAATGCGGATAGACGCGCTGGCGCAGATGCTCCGACAGGGCTGAATCGGCATGCATCTCGCCGTCGCATTGCAGGTCGGGCGCAACGCGCGCCAGGATCGCCGCCGCCTGCCGCATCTTCAGCGCGCTGGGAGAATCGCGCGAGCCGAAATCCGAATGCGACAGCAGCGCTGCCTTCGGCTCGATGCCGAAGCGCTGGATTTCCTCGGCCGCCAGAATGGTCATTTCGGCGATCTCCTCGGCCGTCGGGTCGACCGAGACATGGGTGTCGGTGAGGAAGATGATGCCGCGTTGGGAGATCAGCATCGACAGCGTCGACAGGTCGCGGTCCTTGACGCCTGCGCGTGGTCCGATGACCAGCGTCACATTGCGCAGATGCCGCTCGAAACGGCCCTCGAGGCCGCAGATCATGGCGTCGGCATCGCCGCGCTTCAGCGCCAGTGCCGCAATCACCGTATTGTCGGTGCGCACCATGGTGCGCGCGGCCTCCGTCGTCACGCCGCGCCGGCCGGCAAGCTCGATCAACAGGTCGACATAATGGCGGTAGCGCGGATCGTCCTCAGGGTTGATCAGGCCGAAATCGACGCCCGGCTTGATACGCAGGCCGTAGCGCTTCAGCCTGACCTCGATGACATGCGGGCGGCCGATCAGGATCGGCTCGGCAATGCCTTCCTCCAGCACCACCTGGGCTGCGCGCAGCACGCGCTCGTCCTCGCCGTCGGCATAGATGACGCGCTTGGCGGTCGACGCCTTGGCCGACGAAAACACCGGCTTCATCACCAGGCCGGAGCGGAAGACGAAGCGGTTGAGCTGGTCGATATAGGCGGCGAAGTCGGTGATCGGCCGGGTCGCGACGCCGGTGTCGCAGGCAGCCTTGGCCACCGCCGGCGCGATGCGCAGGATCAGGCGGGGATCGAAGGGCGAGGGGATAAGGAAGTCGGGTCCGAAGATCGGCGTCTCGCCGGAATAGGCGCGGGCGGCGACGTCGGATGGTTCCTCGCGGGCAAGGGCAGCAATTGCCCTGACCGCGGCCATCTTCATCTCCTCGTTGATGGCGCTGGCGCCGCAGTCCAGCGCACCGCGGAAGATGTAAGGAAAACAAAGCACGTTGTTGACCTGATTGGGAAAATCGGAACGGCCGGTGCAGATCATCGCGTCGGGACGGGCGGCGCGCGCGACCTCCGGCATGATCTCGGGATTGGGGTTGGCCAGCGCCAGGATCAACGGCTTAGGCGCCATATGATCAAGTAATTCCGGCTTCAGCACGCCGGCGGCCGACAGGCCGAGAAAAACGTCGGCGCCAGGGATCACATCGGCCAGCGTGCGCGCCTCGGTGTCCTTCACATAGGGGTCTTTCCAGCGATCCATCTCGTCGGTGCGGCCCTTGTAGGCGACGCCGAAGCGGTCGGTGACCCAGATATTCTCTACCTTGGCGCCAAGCGAGACCAACAGGTTGAGGCAGGCGAGCGCTGCCGCACCGGCGCCTGAGGTGACGATCTTGATGTCGGAAATGGTCTTGCCGGCGAATTCCAGCCCGTTGAGCACGGCGGCGGCGACGATGATGGCGGTGCCATGCTGGTCGTCATGGAAGACGGGAATGCCCATGCGGGCCTTCAACTGCGCCTCGACCTCGAAGCATTCGGGCGCCTTGATGTCCTCGAGGTTGATGCCGCCGAATGTCGGCTCCAGCGCCGAGATCGTCTCGACCATGCGCTCTATGCCCGGCGCGTCGATCTCGATGTCGAAGACGTCGATGCCGGCGAATTTCTTGAACAGCACCGCCTTGCCTTCCATCACCGGCTTGGAGGCGAGCGGGCCGATATTGCCGAGCCCGAGAACGGCCGAGCCGTTGGAGACGACGCCGACCAGATTGGCGCGCGCTGTATAATCGGCCGCGGTTGCCGGATTGTCGCGGATTTCGAGGCAGGGCGCGGCAACACCCGGCGAATAGGCCAACGCCAGGTCGCGCTGGTTGCCGAGCGGCTTGGTCGCCTGGATCTCGAGCTTTCCCGGCCTTGGATGCTTGTGGAAGTAGAGGGCGGCTTCGTCGAGGTCCGAACGTGCCGTTTTCTTGTTCTCGCCTTCCATGCGGCCGCTCCCTCAAACCTGCTTTGCAGCCTTTTAGCACGCAAAAATGGTTTTTCGCGACGCCAAATGACGCAAGCGCGGCTAAAACAACCCGGTCGGGAAAGATCGAACTATTTCAAATGATTGCGCTGAAATCCTGCCGATTATCCATCGAGCCCTTCAGAACGCGCTGACATAGAGGCCGCCATCGACGGGGATGTTCTGGCCGGTGAGATAACCGGCATGGACCGAGCACAGAAAGGCGCAGATCTGGCCGAACTCTTCCGGCGTGCCGAGCCGCTTGGCCGGAACGTCGGCGCTGATGCGGGTCTTGCGCGCTGCGGCCGCTGCCGGGTCTTCCATCGTGCCGGCCTCATGCGGGCCGCGCAGCCGGTCGGTGTCGAGCTTGCCCGGCAGCAGGCTGTTGATGGTGACGTTGCGGTCGATCACCGTGCGCGCCACGCCGGCCAGGAACGAGGTCAGCCCGGCTCGCGCGCCGGACGACAGATCGAGGCCGGGAATCGGGACGTAGACCGACAGCGAGGTGATGTTGACGATGCGGCCGAAGCCGCGCATGGCCATGCCGTTGATGACGGCCTGCACCAGTTCGATCGGCGTCACCATGTTCTGCGTCACGCCTTCGAGGATCTTTGCGCGGTCGAGTTCGCGGAAATCGCGCAAGGGCGGGCCGCCATTGTTGTTGACCAGGATATCCGGGTCGGGGCAGGCGGCTAGGATCGCCTTCTGCACGTCGGGCTTCGAGACGTCGCCGACGATCTCGGTCACCTTCACGCCGTAGCGTTCGCGCAGTTCGGCTGCGGTTTTTGCCAGCAGCTCGGCATTGCGGCCGTTGACGACGAGATCGCAGCCGGCCTCGGCCAGCGCCATGGCGCAGCCGCGGCCCAGCCCCTTGCTCGATGCGCAGACGATGGCCTTCTTGCCCTTGATGCCGAGATCCATGACGATTTTCTCCTGTGATTGGCGCGGCACGCTAGCCCTTTGGCTGGCCCAATCGCAACCGTCATACGGTTGTTGCATGAATCGGGGCATAGCCTGCGCGAAAGCAACGGTGACGATCTGATGTCCGGTACAGAAACCCGCACTTTCCGCAGCATGTTCATATCCGACCTGCATCTCGGATCGAAGGCGGCCAAGGCCGAGTTCCTGATCGATTTCCTGCGGTATCACGACGCCGATATCATCTATCTCGTCGGTGATATCGTCGACGGCTGGCGGCTGCGGCGCAGCTGGCACTGGCCGCAGAGCCACAATGACGTCGTCCAGAAACTGCTGCGCAAGGCCCGCAAGGGCACCTCGATCACCTATATCGCCGGCAATCACGACGAATTCGCGCGCCAGTTCCAAGGCGTGCATTTCGGCGGCATCGTCGTTGCCGACCGCGCCATCCACGAAACCGCCGATGGCAGGCGCCTGCTGGTCATCCATGGCGACCAATTCGACACCGTCGTCCACAATGCGCGCTGGCTGGCCTATCTCGGCGACTACGCCTATGACGCCGCGATGCTGGTCAACCGCGTGGTGACGAAGCTCCGCCATTTGCTGGGTCTCCCTTACTGGTCGTTCTCGTCCTGGGCTAAGGTCAAGGTCAAGAAGGCGGTCAACTTCATCGGCTCGTTCCAGACCGTGCTGACCGAGGAGGCCCGCCGCTCGCATGTCGACGGCGTCATCTGCGGCCACATCCATCACGCCGCGATCGAGACTTATGAGAATGTGCAGTACATCAACACCGGCGACTGGGTGGAGAGCTGCACGGCGGTGGTCGAACATTTCGATGGCAAGATGGAGATCATCCACTGGGCGCTGGTGCTGCCCGAAGTACCGGACGAGCCGTTCATCCCCTTGCTGATCGAAGACAGGGTCGTCGAAGCGGCATAACCCTCCTGTTAATCGACTGGTCCAGGCAGTTTCGGACCGCTTTCGCGCATGTTAAGGGATCGATCTGCGTTGCAGCCCTTTGTGCAGCGTAATTGGATCGATTCATGTCGCTGCCGCCGCTCTCGCCTGAACAACTCGTCAAACCGCGCCATTTCGAACTGCGTATGAGCCTGATCTTCGCGACATTGTTCGTGTCGCTGGGAACGCATGTGCCTTATTTCCCGCTGTGGCTGCATGCCCAGGGTTTCCACGCCGAGCAGATCGCCATCATCCTGGCGGCGCCGATGTTCCTGCGCGTGGTGACGACGCCGCTGCTGACCGCGCTGGCGGACCGGGCGAAGGACAGGGCCGATGTCTATATTGCGCTGGTGGCCGCGACGATGGTGCTTTCCGCCGGCTATTTCCTCAACCCGACCTACGCCATGGTGCTTGCCGTATCGCTGGCGCTGACGGTGGTGTGGACGCCGCATTCGCCGATCGCCGATTCGCTCGCACTGTCGGGTGTGCGCCGCTTCGGCTCGAACTACACCGCGATGCGCAAATGGGGCTCGATTTCCTATCTCTGCGCCAATGTCGCAGGCGGCTTTATCCTCGCCTGGACGAGCCCGCAGGCCGTGCCGGTAATCATCTTTGCGGCATTGTCTGCCGCGCTCGTCGCCGGATTGCTGGCGCCGCGGCTTGGCCGCCCGCGCCGGGCTTCGCCGCTATCGGCCGCCGACATCCAGCATCAGGCGCCGAGCCTTCTCAATCGGTATTTCCTGTATTTCACCCTCGGCGTCGGCATCATCACCGCCAGCCATGCCTTCCTCTACGGCTTTGTCTCAATCTACTGGAAATCGGTCGGCATCAGCGATTCCGTCGTTGGCCTGCTGTGGGCCTGGGGCGTGGTGGCCGAGGTCTGCATGTTCGTGTTTTTCAACCGTATTTTTGCCTCCGTCTCAGTCGTCAAGGTGATGCTGATCGCCGGCGTCGGCTCCATCGTGCGCTGGATCGCCTTTCCGTTGATCTGGCCACTCGGGCTTGGCGTTGCCGGTTTCTTCGGCGTGCAGACCCTGCATTCGGTGTCGGTGGCGATGGTGTTGATCGGCCTGCAGAAGATGATCGGCGAAACGGTTTCGGAAGAACGCACGGGTGCGGCGCAAGGTATTGCCTATTTCTTCAACGGCTTCTTCATGGCGGCGGTGACGCTGGCGTCCGGCCCGCTTTATGAGCGCTACGGCGTCGACGGCTTCCTGGCGATGATCCCGATCGCCATCATCGGCCTGGCGCTGATCGGGCTCGCCGCGCGTTCAGCCCCACAGCATCCTGTCAGGCGGTGACACCAGCGACCCCTGGTAGACGAGCCCGGGCTGGCGGTCGCGGGCAAGCAGCAGCGGGCCGTCGAGGTCGACGAACTCGGCGCCCTGTGCAAGCAACACAGCCGGCGCCATCGCCAGCGACGTGCCGACCATGCAGCCGACCATCACGCCGAATCCCAGCTCCCGGGCGCGGTTGCGAAGGGTAAGGGCGGCGGTCAGGCCGCCGGATTTGTCGAGCTTGATGTTGACGGCGTCATAGAGGCCGACAAGCGCTTCGAGGTCCTTCGCCTCGTGGACGCTTTCGTCTGCGCAGATCGGCACCGGATGCGCGATGTGGCGCAGGATGGCATCATGGCCGGCGGGAAGCGGCTGTTCGATCAGGGCTATGCCATGTTCGGCGGCGAAAGCGAGATTCTCGATGATGTTGGCATCGGTCCAGCCTTCATTGGCGTCGAGGATGATGCGGCTGTCGGGCGCCGCTTCGGTCACGGCGCGGATGCGGGCCAAGTCGTTGTCGCCGCCGATCTTGACCTTGAGCAGCGGCCGCCCGGCATTGGCGCGGGCTTGCGCCGCCATTGCCTCCGGCTCGCCCAGCGACAGCGTGTAGGCCGTCTCCAGCGCCGACAAGGGTACAACGTGGATGGCGTCGGCGACCGCAACGCCGCTGATCTTGGCCTCCAGGTCCCACAAGGCGCAATCGATGGCGTTGCGGGCAGCACCCGCCGGCATCGCATCGAGCAGTTCCTTGCGGCTGATGCCGCCTTCTATCTGCCGGCGCATGGCCTCGGTGGCGTCGCGCACCCCCTCCATGGTCTCGCCATAGCGCTTGTAGGGGACGCATTCGCCCCATCCGCGATTGTCCCCATCGCTGATCGTGCAGGTAATGACTTCGGCTTCGGTCTTCGACCCGCGCGAGATGGTGAAGGTGCCGGCAATGGGAAAACGCTCGGCCTCAACCGAAATGACACGCGCCATAATTTTCTGCTCCGGCTATGCGACAACGCGTCGTCGGCAAATCGACAGGTACGACCCGTCAGGCTAAACAGGACGCCATGTTGACCATCGGCAAACGCGACGCAAGCGGCAACGCCGCCAAGGAGGCCGACCACCAGCCCCGCCTTGCGGTCGGCGAGGAGGGCGGCGTCCTCCGCTGCGCTTTCTCCGGCATCTGGACGACGACGACAGTGGCGCTGATCGACGCCGAGATGCGCAAGATCGAGCAGCGCAAAGGCTTCCAGACGCTCGCTTTGGATCTTTCCCACATCGAGAAGATGGACACCGCCGGCGCCTGGCTGATCGATCGCCTGGTCAGTGTCTTCGAAAAGAAGGGTGTCGAGATCAAGATGCAGGGGCAAAGCGATGTCGCCTCGATCCTGCTCGGCGCCGTTGGCGAAGCTGTCCGGCGCGAGCCCGAATCGCGCGGCGTCCGGCGCCCCAACATCATCCTCCGCGGGCTGGAGGCGGTCGGCCGCCGCATCTATGAGATGCGCGACGACTTCCTCGCCTCGATGAACATCCTCGGCGCCACCATCGGCGGCGCCCAGATGAAGCTCGGGCGCGGCCATGCCATCAATCCGGCGGCGATCTTCAACCAGATCGATCGCATGGGGGTCGGCGCCATCCCCGTGGTGGTGCTGATGTCGGCGATCGTCGGCGCCATCGTCGCCCAGCAGGGCGCCTACCAGCTCAATTATTTCGGCGCCAACATTTTCGTTGTCGATCTGGTCGGCGTGCTGATCCTGCGCGAACTCGGCGTGCTGATGACCGCCATCATGATCGCCGGCCGCTCCGGCAGCGCCATCACCGCCGAGATCGGCTCGATGAAGATGCGCGAGGAGGTCGACGCGCTGAAGGTCATCGGCCTCAACCCGATCGGCGTGCTGGTGTTTCCGCGCCTGGTGGCGCTGGTGATCGCGCTGCCCTGTCTCACCATCGTCGCCAATTTTGCCGCTCTTGGCGGCGGCATCCTAGCCGCCTGGCTTTATTCCGGTATTGCGCCGACGGCCTTCATCGACCGGCTGCGCGGGGCAATCGATATCAGCACCATCTTCGCCGGGCTGATCAAGGCGCCGTTCATGGCCATGATCATCGGCACCATTGCTTCCGTAGAAGGCATGAAGGTCGGCGGCAGCGCCGAATCGCTGGGTCTGCACGTCACCGCCTCGGTTGTGAAATCGATCTTCGTCGTCATCATCCTCGATGGCCTTTTTGCCATCTTCTACGCATCGATCGAGTTCTGACATGATGCGCAGAAACTCAAAGGCGACCAAGGCTGTGCAGGGAATGGAAGAAGACGATATCGTGCTGTCGGTGCGCGATATCACCGTTGCCCTGGACGACAAGCTGATCCTCGACAAACTGGCGCTCGACATCAAGCGCGGCGAAATCCTCGGTTTCGTCGGCGCCTCGGGCGCCGGCAAATCGGTGCTGCTGCGCACGATTCTCGGCCTGCTGCACAAGCAGTCCGGCACGATCAAGCTGTTTGGTCTCGACCTCGAAAAGGCCAGCGACATCGAGCGGTTGCGCATCGACATGCGCCTTGGCGTGCTTTTCCAGCACGGCGCCCTGTTTTCGGCGTTGACCGTGCAGGAAAACGTGCAGGTGCCGATGCGCGAATATCTCGATCTGCCGAAGAAACTGATGGACGAGCTGGCCTTGCTCAAGATCGAACTGGTCGGCCTGCCGCCGGACGCCGCGCAAAAATTTCCCTCGGAGCTTTCGGGCGGCATGATCAAGCGCGCCGCCCTGGCGCGGGCGCTGGCGCTCGACCCCGACATCGTCTTCCTCGACGAGCCGACTTCCGGCCTCGACCCGATCAGCGCGTCCGAATTCGACGAACTGGTGGTCAAGCTGCGCGATACAATGGATCTGACGGTCTATATGGTGACGCACGATCTCGACACGCTGTTTACCGCTTGCGACCGCGTGGCGGTGCTCGGCAACAAGAAAATCCTGGTCGAAGGCACGATCGACGACATGCTGAAAAGCGAAGAACCGTGGGTCAAATCCTATTTCCGCGGAAAACGCGCTCGGCAACTTGATCTTGCCGCGCGCGCATAGACATAAGTGGGGCAATGGAAACCAGAGCCAACTACGTAATTGTCGGCATTTTCACCCTGGCTGCAATCCTGGCGGCGTTCGGGTTCGTCTATTGGACCGCCCAGATCGGTGATCGCGGCGAGACGGCGGAGCTGCGCGTGCGCATTCAGGGTTCGGCCTCCGGCCTCGGCCCCGGCAGTCTGGTGCTGTTCAACGGCGTCAAGGTCGGGGTGGTCAAGCGCGTCTATTTCGACCGCAATGACCCCAATGCCGCCATTGCTACGACCGAGATCGACCAGACAACGCCGCTCACCAAATCGACGCAGGCCGATATCGGCATCGCCAGCCTTGCCGGCCAGGTCAACATCGAATTGAAGGGCGCCGATCCAAAGGAACCAAATCTGCTGGAAGAGGCGGCAAAGGAAGGCAGGACCGCCGAGATCATCGCCAATCCATCGGCGGTCACCAACCTGCTGCAGACGGCGCAGAATATCTTCACCCGTGCCGACAAGGTGCTTTCCGAACTCGAAGGTTTCACCAGGGATGTGCGCGGGCCGCTGACCCAGACCGTCAAGAACGCCCAGACATTTTCCGATGCGCTGGCCAGGAATGCCGATGGCATCGACAAGTTCCTGACCGCCGTCAGCGCGCTGTCGGACGAGTTGAAGGGTGTTTCCGGCAAGCTCGACGGCACACTGAAGGCTGCCGAAGGCCTGCTCAATGCCGTCGACAAGGACAAGATCAAGAGCATCGTCGCCAATGTGGACGCCGTCACCGCCAATCTGAAGGAGACCAGCGGACAGCTCGACGGCGTGATCAAGAACGTCGATACCGCGGTCGGCTCGGTCAACGATTTCGCCAAGCGCACGCAAGGCACGCTGGCAAAGGTCGACAATGTGCTCGACGGCATCGATCCGGCACAAGTGCGCGTGGCGCTCGCCAACATTCAGAAGGCCAGCGAAAATGCCAACAAGGCCGCCGCCGACATCGCCCAGGTGACCGACAAGTTCGCCGACCGGGCCGACGACATCGACGAGACGATCAAGGACGCCAAACAGCTTGCGTCGCGCCTCAACGATGCCTCGGTGCGCGTCGACGGCATCCTGAAAAGGGTCGATACTCTGCTCGGTTCGGGCCAGGCCGACGGCGTCATGGCCGATGCCAGGGACACGCTGAAGTCGTTCAAGCAGGTCGCCGACACGCTGAACGCCCGGCTTGGCACGATCACCGACAATATTGCGCGCTTCTCGGGCCAGGGCCTGTCGAATGTCGAGGCGCTGGTCCAGGACAGCCGGCGTTCGATCAGCCGCATCGAAGAGGCGGTGACCGATCTCAGCCGCAACCCGCAGCGCATCCTGTCGGGCGGCGACGGCGAGGTCCGGCAGTTCGATGGCAGGGCACGGCGTTGACTTCCGTGCCCGCCCGCAGCAATTACATGGACCGCGGATGCGGATTCATCATACGATCCGGGGACAGTGGGGATCACGCGTGACGTTCGGGTTGGGTGGGTATAGATCGGCAGTCGTTTTGCTTGGCTTGACGCTGGCTGGTTGCGCGGCATTGGGAGGCAAGCCGGCGCCGCTCGATACGTTCGAGCTGTCCGCCCCGTCGATCGACGCCCGTGGCCACAGCCGCCGCCAGATCCTGATCGCCCAGCCCTCCGCGCTCAAGGCGCTGGACAGCCAGAACATCGTCATCAAGCCGTCAGATCGCTCGATCCAGTATCTCAAGGGCGCGCAATGGGCCGACCGGCTGCCGCTGATCGTGCAGGCGAGGCTCGCCGAAACCTTCCAGCGCTCCGGCAGCTTTGCCGGCGTCGGCAAGCCGGGCGAGGGGCTGGCGATCGACTACCAGGTGATCGTCGAGATCCGCTCCTTCGAAGTCCGCGTCAATGGTGGCGAGCATGCCGAGGTCAATCTCTTCGTGCGCATCCTGAATGACCGCAACGGCGAGGTGCGCGCCTCGAAGAGCTTCACCGCATCCGCTCCCGTTTCGGGCAGCGGCAATCCGGCCTATGTCAACGCGCTCGACAGCGCCTTCGGCGAGGCGGCGAAGGATATTGTGGGCTGGACGGATTCGGTGATCTGAGCCGGTCGAGGCTTCGAACGATCGTTCGTCGCGTTAGCCATCACTCGACCAAATATCGCAGGTTCGCGCTGACCCTCATTGCGCTGCCGGGCATTTCTCCCCGTATAGTGACGGGAGAAAGAACGCCGCCGCCAATGATTTCGCCAATTGTCACCGTTCCAGTATGGGCGGCGAGGCTGATGCCATCTCCCTTCTCCCCGTCGCTATACGGGAGAAGGTGCCGGCCGGCGGATGAGGGGCAGCGCAGACCGACGATTTTGCACAAAGAAAAGGCGGGAACTTCCCGCCTTGTCTGTGGTGTCGCCTCAATCAGTGCAAACGGCCGCTCGCATGGGCCAGCATGGTGTAGACCTTGCCGGTGTCCGACGTCAGGTAGGTCTGCGCCATGATGTTTTCGCGGTCGTTGCGCGAGACGTCCTTGAGCAGCTTCTCGAAATCGTCGCAGTAGCGGTCGACAGCGGTGCGGAACTCCGCCTCTGCCTGATATTTGCGGCGGATTTCGTCGAAGGTCTGCTGGCCCTTGAGCGTGTAGAGGCGGCGCGTGAACACGTCACGCTCGCCGCGCCGGTAGCGGTTCCACAGCTCGATCGAGGCGTCGTGGTCGATCGCCCGGGCAATATCGACCGAGAGCGAGTTGAGCGACTCCATGACATGCAGCGGCGAGCGCTGGGCGGGAGTTGCGCGCGGTGCTTCCGCGGGCGCTGCCGGCCTGGCGACTTCCTCCTCGCGCGATGCTCCGGTCAGGAGATCGCGCACCCAGCCGCCTTGCGGCGTGCGGGCGTTGGCGTCGCGCTGGCGCGGTGCTTCGGCAGGGCGTTCGATATCGAGCGTGCCACGCAGGCCGCCGAGCGGCGCCTGCGGAGCAGGGCGCTCCGGCTGTGGCGCCGGCGGCGGGCGGCGTACCGGCTCGGCCGGGCGCTGCACTGGCGCCTGAGGCGCCGGGCGCAGGGCGCGCGGTTCGGCATTGTCGCCGCCACGTCCCGATTTCGCAACGATATCCGAAAGTTCCTTGAGCGCGTTGATCTGCTCGGCAACGGCACGGCGGATCGCCGAGGTCGATTCCTTGGCCTCTTCCGGCATTTCGATGACGCCCTTCTTGAGCTCGGCGCGGGTGAGGTCGAGCTCGCTCTTGATCGAGCTTGCGGTGCGCCGCATCTCCTCGGTCGCATCGGCGAACCGGCTGGTTGCCGAATCGACCACTTCCGTTATGGCGATGCGGATCTTGTCGGCTGATGCCAGCGTCTTGCCTTCGGCATTCTGCATCGTCTGGCCGACAAGGTTTTCGAACGAACGCATCACCTTCTCGAGGTCTTCCGACTTCTTGACCAAGCCGACGGCGAGATCTTCGAGCGACGATTGCCGCTCAAGCGTGTGCTCCAGATTGCTCTGCGCCGAGCTCAACAGATCCGAAGCCGAGGACAGCAAGCGGCTGTGCTCGTCGAACTTGGTGGCGATCGAGGCCACTTCGCGCAGGGTCGACGACGACAGTTCGGTAAGCCGCGTCGTGTTCGAATCGACCAGGCGTGCCGAGCTGGCGAAGGTCTGCGCGGCCTTTTCGGTGGTTGCCGCGAAGCTTTGCGTGCTGCCGCTCAGACGTTCGTCAACCTGGCCGAGGTTGATCGCCGCCTGTTCGATCAGCTCACCAAGCTGCGAGCTGGAGACGCTCATGCGGCCGATGAGGTCGGCGACGCTATCGGCGAGCGACGAGCGTGCGCCTTCGACGGCCGACAGCGTTTCGGCGGTGCGGCTGGCGAGCGCGTTGACGAGGGCGGCATTTTCGCTGCGCAGCTTCTCGGTCGCGCGTTCGGTGACCTCTTCCATGCTCTTTTGCAGTTCCGAGCCGCCCTGGGCGAAGCGCTCGACCAGCGGCCGCGCGGTTTCGTCCAGGATCTTCGCCATCTCGGCCGAACGCGCCGCCAGCATCGTGTTGAGCTCGCGGGTATTGGTGCCGATTGTCTTGGCAGCGTCGTTGGTGCTTTGGCCGATGTGCTGGCCGACCGCGGTAAAAGTCTCCGCAATCGTGTTGGCGCGCGAGATCAGCTGAGCTTCTGCGCTGGAAACCTGCTCGTTGAGCTTCTGGCCCATCGTCTCCGTCGTATAAAGAAGGCGGTTCTCGACGCTGGCGACCTGTTCCTCGACGCGCGAAGCTGCGGACGCAACGCTCGCGGCCAGCCGCTCGTCGGCGCCGGCAAGAGCCTGCTCCATCTCGCGGGCGTGGACGGCAAGTTCCTGGCCGGTCTGGCGTGCGCGTTCGGCAACACGCTGCTCGGTGCTGGCGAAGGCACCGACGATGTTGTCGGCATGCTCGCCGATTGTCGACGTGGAGTCGGCGATGCGCGACACCAGGCGGTGATCGGCCTCGTCGAAGATGCGGCTGATCTCGGTGGCGCGTGCCGACAGCGCGTCCGAACCCTCGGCAATGCGCGAGATCAGTTGCTGGTCGGCGGCGTCGAAGATGCGGCCAAGGTCCGAGGCGCGGGCGGCCAGCGCTTCGGCGGATTCGCCGATGCGCATGCTCAGCCGCTGGTCGGCGCCCTCGAAGTTACGCAGGATGTCGCCGGCGCGGTCGGCCAGCGACTGCGCCGTCTCGACCGCGCGGGCGACCAGCTTCTGGTCGGCGGCGTCGAACGTGCCGGCGATCTCGCCGGCGCGGGCAGCCAGCCGTCCGGCCGTTTCTTCGGCGCGGGCGAGCAGCGAGTTCGACGTCTCGTCATGCCGGGCAAGCAGCACGCTCGTTGTGTCTTCGGCGCGAGCAAGCAAGGCATTCGTCGTATCCTCGGCGCGAGCAAGCAGGGCGCTCGATGTGTCCTCGGCACGTGCGTGCAGACGGCGATCCGCGTCCTCGAAGGTGCGGGCGATGTCCTCGGCCCGGGCCAAAAGGGCGGCCGAGGTCTGCTCGGCACGCTCGGCGATCTTGCGGTCGGCGTCACTGAAGGCAGCACCGGCCTGTTCGTGCAGCGCGCTGGTGACTTCCATCACCTTCTCGCGCAGCGCGCCGGCAACGAAGACGGCGCTCTTTTCGAGCACGCTGCGGACATTGTCGACACCCACCGACAACGCGCGCTCCATGGTTCCGGCGCGCTCTTCGATGATGCCGGTCTGCTTGCTGAAGGCCTGCTCGATCTTCTCGACATCGGCAGCGATTGCCGCCGAGATATCGGTGCTTCTGCCGGCAATCTGGTCGATATGGCCCGACAGCGAGCGGTCGACATCCTTACGTATGTCGGCGAGCTTTGCCAGATCGTCTTCCAGCGCCTGGGTCAACATGTTGCGGCCTTCGGCCAACTTGCCGACATGGCCGGCGATGATGTCGTCGACCTCACCGCGGCTTGCCGACAGCTTCTGCAGGTCGGCTTCCAGCGCACGTTTCAGGATGTCTCGGCCCTCGGCCAGCTTCTCGACCTGGCCTGCGACCAGTCCGTCGATGCTCGACCGGCTCTCGGCCAGCTTGGCGAGGTCGTCCTCGAGAGCCTTCGACAGCGTCGCGCGATCCCGGACGAGCTTGTCGCTGTGACCCTCGATCAGGCTGTTGACATTTTCCAAATCCGCTTCCAGCACCCGTGCGAACTCGCCACGGTTTTCGCTCAGCTTCTGCGACTGGTCGGCAATGGCGCTCCTGATCGCATTGAGATCGGCTTCGAGCGCCCGTGTGAGGATGTCTCGGCCCTCGGCGAGCTTCTCGACCTGTCCGGCGACCAGCCCATCGATGTTGGAGCGGCTCTCCGCCAGCTTGGCGATGTCGTCTTCCAGTGCCTTTGAGAGCGCCGAACGGTCCTGGACGAGCCTGTTTTGATGATCGGCCATGATGCCGCTGACATTGTGCAAATCGTCCTGAAGCGCCTGGGATAGCGTCGAACGATCCTGGACAAGCCGGCTCGAGTGGTCGGTGATCAGGCTGTTCACATTCTGAAGGTCATCCTTAAGCGCCTGGGATAGCGTCGAACGATCCTGAACAAGCCGGTTCGAGTGGTCGGCGATCAGGCTGTTCACATTCTGCAGATCGGCCTCCAGTGCCTTGGAAAGCTGACCGCGCTCTTCCGCCACCTTGTCGGAATGACCCGCGATGGCGCCCTTGATGGTGTTGAGGTCGGCTTCGAGCGCGCGCTTGAGGATATCGCGGCCCTCGGCCAGCTTCTCGACCTGGCCGGCGACCAGCCCGTCGATGCTCGACCGGCTCTCGGCGAGCTTGGCGAGGTCGGCCTCGAGCGTCTGTGACAACAGGCCACGATCGTCGGCAAGCCGGCTCGAATGGTCGGAGAGCAGGCCTCTGATGCCGGACAGGTCGTTCTCCAGCGCCTTGCTGAGTTCGGTGCGATCCTCGGCCAGTTTCGCAGAGTGGTTCTCGATCACGCCCTTGATGCCGATAATGTCGTTTTCGAGCGCCTTGGTCAGGATGGCGCGGCCTTCGGCGATCTTTTCAACCTGGCCGGCGACCAGCCCGTCAATCGAGGCGCGGCTGTCGGCGAGCTTGCCGAGATCGGCTTCCAGGGCGCGCGACAGAATGTTGCGGCCTTCGGCCAGCTTACCGACATGCCCGGCGACCATTTCGTCAATGATCGTACGGGCTTGCACAAGTTTTCCGGAGTCTTCATGCAAAGCCTGGTTGAGCCGGTTGCGGCCTTCTTCAAGCCGCTCGAGATGGCTGCCCAGCGACGCGTCGATGGCGGCGCGCGACTCGTTGACCTTGCGCAGATCCTCTTCCAGGGCGCGCGAGATCAGGTTGCGGCCTTCGGCCAGCTTCTGCACCTGGTTCGTTACGGCCGCATCGATGCCGGCACGGCCCTCGGCGAACTTCGCCAAGTCCGCCTGCATGGCAGCCGCCATGCGTTCGCGGCTTTCGGACAGCTTGCGGCTGTGGTTTTCGACGGCGTCCTCGATGCCGACACGGGCATCGGCAAGACGCTGGATGTCGGTGTCGAATGAGCGCGACACGACATGGCGGGCGGCTTCCATCCGGCCGGCGAAATCGCTGGCGCGGGCTTCGAGCATCGACGAGGTCGACGAGACGATGTCGGCCATGTCGGCGCCGATCTGGGTCTTGCCCTGATCGATCATGGCCGACAAATGATCCTTGCTCTCGGCAAAGGTGTGGGCGATCTCGCGGGCGCGCTCGACCAGCGTTTCGTTGATCTGGCGGGCGCGCGCCTCGAGCGCGGCGTTGAGCTTCTGCGTGCCGGTATCGAGTGCTTCGGCGCGGGTCTGGAATTCGCTGATCAGCGCCTGGCCGCGCTCGGCCAGCGTCCGCTCGATGCCGTTCAGGCTGGACTCGAATTCCGAGCTCAGGGTGCGGGCGGCGCCGCCGAGCAGCGACACCATACCGGTGGTGCGGTCGTCGAGCAGGTCGGTCAGCGACCGGGTCAGGCCGTCTGTGGTGTCCGTCAGCTTGGCGATGCGGGTGTCGAGCAGCGAAGCAAAGGCTTCGCCCGACGTCGACAGCCTGTCGGTGATTGAATCCAGCCGGGTTTCGACGGAATCGAAGATCGACATCGAGCTTTCATTGATGCGGTCGATCAGTGTGTCGCCGGAATTCGTGATCGTCATCGACAGCTTGGTCGACGCGTTGAGGATAGAGTCGCGAATAATGTCGGAGGCGGCGCCGATCTCGTCCTTCAGCGTTTCATGCGCGCCGGTGATCGAGGCGCGCACGCGCTCGGCATGAGTGACGACGGCTTCGCGCTCGCTGCCCAGCCCGTCGACCAGCGACCGGATGCGCGATTCATTCTCCGAATAGGAGCGTTCGATCTGGTTGACCTCGCTGTGGACCAGAGTTTCGAGCTCGACGGCGCGCGCCAGCGTGCGCTCAATGCCTTCGCCCATCGCCGCCACTTCACGGCGAACGGCCTGGCCGATCATCATCACGCGGTCTTGGGCGAGGTTTTCCGGCTCCGCCAAGCGGAAAGCCACCTCCGTCATCGATTGCGCGGCAATGCGCATTTCCTGCGCGCGGCGGATCATCGCCGCGAAGGCCCAAAACAGGACGACCGGTATGATTGCCGCGATCGCCAGGCCGATCAGTTCAGGGCGGGCCAGGATTTGATCGAAAGTACGAATTTTCCAGATGCTGGGGCCAAACAGCAGATTGGCGAGGCCGCCGGCGCCGGCGATCCAGGCCAGCGACACGAACGCCACGACCCAATAGATCGTGCTAGACGCGCGCCGGTTGAGGCTGTGTAGCAGCGTCTTGTAATCTTTCTGGCGGTCATCGTTTGCCGGCTTGAAGCCGGCTGGCTGCGCGCTGTTGCGCGATTCGACCGGGCGCAACTCGGCGGGCTTGGCTGCCGGCTTCGCACTCTGGTTTTGTTGGACGGGCGCGTTTTGAGCGGGGGCGGGCTTCTGGGGGCGGCCTTCGCGCGCCAGTTCGTCCGCGGCCTGCGATATCTGCGCTTCCAGATCTTCCATCGACGCCGCGATATCGAGATCGCCGCTGCCGTCTCCGCTGAGATCGAGGTCTAGTGCCTTTTCGAGTTCCCTGGCTACGTCGCTGTCGAGAGTTCTGGTCGTCGTTGGTTTCTTCGCCATGCCTTCGCTACCCTGTACTAGCTGCCGAGGGACTTCTTATTTTTGCCTGATTCTGGCTCGTCTTATCCCACGCAGGAGGCTGAAAATGGACCTTCGTATCGTAATGACACACAGGGGTAAAGAAAACATGCATTCCGCGAGATACGTAAAACTTTAAATATAAGGTTAACGACAACGTGATCTAACCGCCTCAACGGCAACAATTTTCCAGCCCATTCATTAACGCGTTGGCGACGGAAATCGCCTAGTTTTTTCGGCGATCGGCACAAGGAGTTTCAAATTGGTACGCGGTGAAAGCGGCATTGCCTTCTCAATGCCGGGCGGCGATGCGTCGGGACCGGCCCGTTCGCGCCCAGTGGATCTGGCCCACCTGGCCCGTCAGACTATGGGGGATCGCGCCCTCGAACAGGAGGTATTGGCGCTGTTCGTACAGCAGGCGCTTTCCGTCCGCGACAGAATAGTCGATGCCGATGTCAGGGAGCGACTGCTTCTGGCGCATGGGCTGAAAGGTTCGGCGCGCGGGGTCGGCGCCTTTGCCATCGCCGACTGCGCCACCTCGATCGAACAGCAGCCGGAAGATGCGCGCATCCTCAAGCGCCTCGGCACCCTGATCGAGGAAGTGCGCGATTTCATCGCCGCCATCAGCCGGTAATGGCTGCCGCTCGGCAGCGGCCACCGGGATGAATCGACGGGGCCAGGGCGTGCTTTGGCCAGCTTTCCGAAAAAACGTCACAAAGCGGCGCTTTCGCGCCGCAGTTGACTTGTCCGGTGGAGTGATTATCTCGGCTGGGACTCCCTTCAGGTGACAAATGACCAAGCTGACCTTCATTGCCCATGACGGCACTCCTTTCGATGTCGAGGCCGAAAACGGCTCGACCGTCATGGAGAATGCGATCCGTAGCGCGGTGCCGGGCATCGAGGCAGAATGCGGCGGCGCCTGCGCCTGCGCGACCTGCCATGTCTATGTCGACGAAGCCTGGACGGCCGAGGTCGGCGAGCCGGAGGCGATGGAAGAGGACATGCTGGACTTTGCCTATGACGTCCAGCCGAACTCGCGCCTGTCCTGCCAGATCAAGGTGCGCGACGCGCTTGACGGCCTCGTCGTGCGCGTGCCGGCTCGCCAGGGTTGATCTCCCGTACCATCTGATTTTTCCCGCCGCCGCTTGGCAGCGGGCCAATGCTCATGCAGTCTCGCGCCAGTTTCGCCCCAGTTTGACAATGAGGCTCGCCTGGCATGACCGATGTAATCAAGACGGACGCACTCATTGTCGGGGCGGGGCCGGTCGGCCTGTTCGCCGTGTTCGAACTCGGCCTCTTCGACATGAAGTGCCATCTGATCGATATCCTCGACCGGCCCGGCGGCCAATGCGCCGAACTCTATCCGGAAAAGCCGATCTACGACATTCCAGGCTGGCCCTCGATCTCGGCGCAAGGGCTGGTCGACAGACTGCTGGAGCAGATTCACCCGTTCAAGCCGGATTTTACCTTCAACCGCATGGTCTCCAGCCTGGAAAAGCTGGACGACGGCTCATTTCGGGTCACCACCGACGAGAACGAGGTGTTCGAAGCCAAGGTGGTGGTGATCGCCGCCGGTGGCGGCTCGTTCCAGCCCAAACGGCCGCCCATTCCCGGCATCGAGGCCTATGAGGGCAGGAGCGTCTTCTATTCGGTGCGCCGTATGGAGGAATTCCGCGGCCACGACCTCGTCATCGTCGGCGGCGGCGATTCCGCACTCGACTGGACGCTGAACCTGCAGCCGGTGGCAAAAAGCGTGACACTGGTCCACCGGCGCGCGGAATTCAGGGCGGCGCCCGACAGCGTCAACAAGATGTATGCCATGCAGGAGATGAAGCAGCTGGAGTTCCGGGTCGGCCAGGTGAGCGGCCTGACCGGCGCCGACGGCGAGCTGGCCTCTGCTACCATCAAGGGCGGGCCTGACGGCGACATCGAGGTGCCGTGCACGCGCATGCTGCCGTTCTTCGGCCTGACCATGAAGCTCGGCCCGATCGCCGAATGGGGGCTCAACCTTCATGAGAACCTCATCCCGGTCGATACCGAGAAATTCCAGACTTCGGTGCCAGGCATCTTTGCCGTCGGCGACATCAACTGGTACCCAGGCAAGCTGAAGCTGATCCTGTCGGGTTTTCACGAGGTGGCGCTGATGGCGCAGGCCGCCAAGCGCATCATCAGCCCCGGTGAGCGCATCGTCTTCCAGTACACGACGTCGTCGACCAGCCTGCAGAAGAAGCTCGGCGTCGTGGAGTAGGTCCTACAGGGCTTTCCGAATCACTCCACCAGAACGACTGGCGCCTCGGCGTCGTCGCGGCCGCGCAGTGACTTCTCCGGCATCAGCGCCAGCGTCATCAGCGCCAGCACGAGCGTGACGGCCGCGGCAAGGAAGATCATCATGAAGGGCGTCGCCGAGACGATCTGTCCGGCAGCCGGCGCGCCTTCGCCGGCAAGCGGCAGGCCATAGCCGAGCGCGACCGCGCCGAGCATGGCGACGCCGAGCGCGCTGCCCAGCGAACGCAGGAAGGTCAGCACGCCGGTGGCAACGCCGAGATGCGCGCGGTCGACGGCGTTCTGCACCGATACGGTGGCGACCGGGAAGGTGGTGCCGCTTCCAAGGCCGATGCAGATGGTCAAGAGCTCGACCACCAGCAGCGAGGCGCGGCCGGCGACCAGGCTGAGCACGCCAAGACAGATAATGGCGAAGAGAACGCCGACCATGGCGATACGCTTGTAGTGGAAGAAGCGCGGTATCGTGCGGCCGCTGAAGGTCGCGCCGGCGACCGTTCCGAGCAGCAGGCCGAGCATGGCAAGGCCCGACTGGCTGACCGACAGGCCGATGATCGACTGCAGATAGACCGGCAGGTACACCGACAGGCCGATATTGGCGGCCTGCAGCAGGAACATCGACGCCGTGCCGGCAAGCACGATCGGATTGCTCAGCACTTCAAGCGAAATCAGCGGCTCGGCCGCACGCATCAGCCTGAGCGCGAACGCACCCCAGAAGACCGCCGAACAGGCGAGCAGGCCGACGATCTCGCGGGAGACCCATGGATAGGCGCTGCCGCCCCAGTTGAGGGCCAAAAGCAGCAATGCCGTCGCCACCACCAGAAGCAGCGCGCCCGGCGCGTCGATGCGATGCCGCTTTGCGGCGACCGGCAGTTTGCGCAGCGGCTTGTTGATGATGGCCATGGCCAAGATGCCGAGCGGGATATTGATCCAGAAGATCAGCGACCAATGCAGATGTTCGGCAAATCCGCCGCCGAGCAAAGGCCCGGCGATGCTGGCGACAGCCCAGGTGCCCGAAATCCAGGCGGCATAACGCGCGCGTTCACGCGGCGGCACGAGGTCGCCGATGACGATCTGCGCCAGGGCGAACAGGCCGCCGCCGCCCGCACCCTGGATCGCCCGGCCGACAACCAACACGAACATGTTGGGGGCCATGGCGCTGACCAGCGATCCCAGAAGGAAGATCAGGATCGCCGCATAGACGGTCGGCCGGCGGCCATAGACGTCGGAAATCTTGCCGTAGAGCGGCGCCATGGCCGTCGCCGTCAGGAGATAGCCGGTCACGATCCACGGCAGGTAGTCGGCATGGCCGAGCGAACGCCCGATGGTCGGCATGGCCGGCGCGACGATTGTCTGGTCGAGCGCCGCCAACAGCATCGACAAAAGGATGCCGGCGATGATGACGTTCTTCTCGCTTTCCGTCAGCGGTGCGGCGGGAGGCAGCCTAGCCGGCTTGTCGACAGCTTGGTCCATATCATTTCATCCATAAAGTTTGAGAGCGATTGCGCGGCGCCAAATGGCCGCTCCGCTACGCGCCGCCTCAATTGGTCTTGATCTGGTGTTTCGAAGCTCGCGCCTTGCCAGCCTGACATATCTTGCGAGCCTGACATATGTCGTCCCGTATAGGCCGATTTCGACCTATGCCCGAAAATTTTCTGGGGCTGGCCTCATGTTTCGGCAGAATTGGCTTGGTATCGCCGTGTTTCAGCCGGGCGGAAGCTGGCCGTTCTCGACGCGCTGCATGCGGTAGCGCAGCAGCCGCAGGATGCGGCTTTCGAAATTCACGCCTTCCACGCGGTCGAAGCGCAATTGGTCCTGGTCATGCCTGGCGAGTTCGGCCGCGGTGATCTGCGCCGCCTTCGCCTTTGCCCCGGCGCAGGTCTTTTGCGCAAAGCTCGCGTTCAGCGCGTCTTCGAGCAGACGGCCGTGGTTCTTGGCGATCTCGACATGACGCTCCTCATGGCGCTTGATGTCGGCCGACAGGGTGTCCCAGAACAGCCTGACATCGGGATCGGCCTTGCGCGGCCTGCGCCACTCCGGAAGGATGACCTTGACCTTGACGGTAACGGCGGCCTTGGCGATGCGGCAGGTGTCTGCGGTTTGCGCGTAGCTGATGCGGGTGGTGAACGCCATCTGGGTGGCGCCTGGATGCCGCATCCCGGTGCTTTTCACCTCGGGTCCATGCTTCGACAATTGCGTCTCGATGTCATCGAGCGTGCTGCCGCCGATGGCAAAATAGCTGTAGGTCTTCACCAGATTGGCAGCATTCGCCGGCAGGACGGTCAAAGCCAGCATCAGGGCGCAGAGCAGGGGTCGTTTCATCATGTTGCCTCTTCACTCACCTTGCTTTACGGCCGTTGCCGGCGCAACGGAATTGATCTTCCACCGATCACGCATCGTTGATGGATTGCAAGCGCTCGATGAGCCACATGCCAATGAGCCACATGCCAATGAGACACATGGTTGAAGGACAATGACGACAAGGCGATGGCAACTGGCGCATAAGTGCCATCTCGACCTTGGCGAGAAAGCCATTGTGGTCGGCATTCTCAACGTCACGCCCGACAGTTTTTCGGATGGCGGACTGTTCATCACGCCTGACCAGGCGGTGGCGCAGGCGCACCGCATGGTGGAAGAAGGCGCCGCCGTCGTCGATATCGGCGGGGAATCGACGCGCCCCGGCGCCTCGCCCGTGACGCTTGAAGAAGAGCAGGCCCGCATCCTGCCGGTCATCGCCGCGCTCGCCAGTTCAGGCGAAGCCCTGATTTCGGTCGACACCTATCGCGAGGAAACCGCGCGCCTCGCCGTCGCCGCCGGCGCGCATATCGTCAACGATGTCTGGGGCTTGCAGCGTGAACCCGGCATCGCCCGCGTCGCCGCCGAGACCGGCGCCGGACTGGTCATCATGCATACCGGGCGCGGGCGGCAAAAACTGCCCGACGTCATCGCCGACCAGTTTTTGTTCCTCAAGGCTTCGCTGGAAGTCGCCAGGCGCAGCGGCGTTGCGGACGATCATATCGTACTCGATGCCGGCTTCGGCTTCGCCAAGGAGACGGCTGAGGAAAACCTCGACCTGATGGCGCGGTTTTCCGAGCTTAAGGAGCTCGGTTTTCCCTTGATGGCCGGCACCTCCAGAAAACGCTTCATCGGCACCGTCACCGGCCGCGAAGCCGGCGCGCGCGCCGCCGGGACGGTAGCCACCAGTGTCATTCTGAGGCTGAAGGGCGCCGATCTGTTTCGCGTCCACGATGTCGCAATCAACGTGGACGCACTGGCGGTCGCCGATGCTATGCTGGCGCGCGAAAAGCCAGGACGCTGAGCCCAGGACACTAAGAAATGTACGTCATCCGCATGAAGAACTGCGCCTTCTTTGCCCGGCACGGCGTGCTGGATGAGGAAGAGGCGCTTGGCCAGCGTTTTTATGTCGATGCCGAGTTGACGGTCGAGCCCAGCCGCCCGCTGGAGGATGATTCCATCGAGGACACCGTCAATTACGGCATCGCCTTCACGGTGATTGAAAAGATCGTCACTGGACATCGCCGCTTCCTGATCGAGGCGCTGGCGCTCGAAGTGGCGAAGGCGCTGACTTCACGGTTCCCGCAGATCAGGAAGGCCGAGATCACCGTGCGCAAGCCCAACGCACCGGTGCCCGGCGTGCTCGATTATGTCGAGGTGACCGTTGTCTGGCCAGAGTAACAATAACACGGTCTATCTCAGCCTTGGCGGCAATCTTGGCGATCCCTCGGCCTCGATGGCGGCGGCGCTGCGCCTGCTCGACGCCGACGAGAGCACGCGCGTCGTCGCCGTCTCCTCACTTTACCGCACGCCGCCCTGGGGCAAGCTCGACCAGCCGGATTTCCTCAACGCCGCTGCCGAAATCTCGACCTCGCTGGCGCCAAGGGCGCTGCTCGACCTCTGCCTCGAGGCCGAGCGCAAGCTGAAGCGGGTGCGCGAGGAGCGCTGGGGTCCGCGCCTGATCGACATCGACATATTGGTGTTCGGCGACCGCACAATCCACGAAACCGGGCTGGAGGTGCCGCATCCCCGAATGGTGGAGCGCGCCTTCGTGCTGGCGCCCTTGGCAGAGATCGCGCCGGATCTGGC
This sequence comes from Mesorhizobium sp. C277A, assembly GCF_040324395.1. Taxonomy (NCBI): domain Bacteria; kingdom Pseudomonadati; phylum Pseudomonadota; class Alphaproteobacteria; order Hyphomicrobiales; family Phyllobacteriaceae; genus Mesorhizobium; species Mesorhizobium sp. C277A. The sequence goes on from NZ_JAMYVW010000002.1 coordinate 1,807,083, forward strand.
GGTGGGCGGCAGGAGCGTGACCGAGCGGCTCAGCGCCGTCGATACGTCAGGCATAGAGCGGCTGGCTTCCGGCCGCGATTGGTGGCTGGGTTAACCGGAGAAGCCGCCGCCATCGAGAAATGCCTGTTCGTCCGCCGTCGTCTCGCGGCCAAGCATCTTGTTCCTGTGCGGAAAGCGGCCGAAGCGCTGGATGATGTCGCGGTGCTCGATGGCGTATTTCACATACTCCGGCGCCCTGGCGGTGGTGAGCTCGACCGATCTGTCCTGGTCGGCGGGCAGTTCCGAATGTTCGTAGGGCAGGTACAGGAAGACGCGCAGGTTTTCTTCCAGCGAAAGGTCATGGCCGGCCGCAATCGCCTTGGCGGCAAAGTGCCGTGCCAGCGGATCGGTGGCGTACATATGGCCTGAGCCGCGAAAGCAGTTGCGCGGAAACTGGTCGAGCAGGATCATCAGCGCCAGCGAACCCTCGGCATGCTCCGACCATGCGTCGCACTCGCGCCGCGCGGCGGCAAAGTGCAGGTCGAGAAACCTGCTGCGGAAATCCGCGTCGAAGACGTCGTTCTTCTCGAACCACGCGTCTTCGCCGGCCTCGCGCCAGAATTTGGTGACGGCGAGCGCGCGCTCATCCGATGCGGTCATCAGCTTTCCCCCTGATCGGCGGGCTCGGGCTTGTGCAGCACGCCGGCCGTCTCTTCGTTCAGCGCCTGGCCGGGCCGGCGCGGTTGCGTCAGCGGCGTCGGGATCGGCGTGCCGGTATTGCCCCTGAGGAAACGTTGCCCGGCGCGGACGCCTTCGGCCAGCTGCGTCTCCAGTCGGGCATTGTCGCGCCGTCGCACATCCTCGATGACATCGGCGACATCTTCCGGCTCGACGCCCAAAACCTCGAGCGCGGAACCGCCGAAGACGAGGGCCGATTCGAAGGTCTCGCGCAGCTGGAAGTCGACCCCGGCGCGGATGAGCGACAGCGCGGTGCCACGATCGAAGGCACGCGCCAGGACAGTCAGCAGCGGGAACTCCGCCTTGATCAGTTCCGCCATGCGCACGGCGGCGTCCGGCTTGTCGACGCAGATCAGCACGGCGCGGGCGCGGCCTGCACCTGCGGCGCGCAGAATGTCGAGCCGCGTGCCGTCGCCATAATAGACCTTGAAGCCGAAATCGGCGGCCGCCTGGATCATTTCGACATCATTGTCGATGATCGACACGTCGATGCCGCGCAACAAAAGCGGCTGGCTGGCGATCTGGCCGAAACGGCCGAAGCCGATGACCAGCACACTGCCGGTAAGGCCGTCGGCGATGTCGACGCCTTCAAGCGACTGCTCGTCGCGCGGCGTCACATATTTGAGCGCAATCATGGCCAGCGGCGTCAGCACCATGGAGATGATGATGATCGCGGTCAGCGTTGCGTTGGCCCGGCTGTCGATGATGCCAACCGCCGCCGCGGCCGAATAGAGGACGAAGGCGAATTCGCCGCCTTGCGCCATGATCACGGCGCGTTCCAGCGCTTCACGATGACCGCTCTTCAGCAAGCGGGCGACGAGGTAGATGCCGAGCGCATTCATCGCCATGTAGGCGACGACATAGACGGCGATCAGCCGCCAGTTGTCGGCCACCACATGTAGGTCGAGCGACATGCCGACGGCGAGGAAGAAAAGGCCAAGCAGGATGCCGCGGAATGGCTCGACGTCGGCCTCCAGCTGGTGGCGGAAGGTCGATTCCGACAACAGCACGCCGGCGAGGAAGGCGCCCATCGCCATCGAGAGGCCGGAAAGCTGCATGACCAGCGCCGACCCCAGCACGACCAGAAGGGCTGCCGCCGTCATGACTTCGCGCGCCTTGGCGTCGGCCAGGATGCGGAAGAACGGGTTGAGCAGATAGCGGCCGGCCACCACCAGCCCGACGATGGCGCCAAGACCGATGCCGATTTCGGTCAGCCTTTGCTGCAGGGTCATCTCGCTGCCGCCCGGCGCCAGGAAGGCGACCAGCGCCAGAAGCGGCACGATTGCCAGATCCTCGAGCAGCAGGATGGACACGATGCGCTGGCCCTTGGGGCTGGCCATCTCGCCACGCTCTTCCAGAAGCTGCATGACGATCGCCGTCGAGGTCAGGACAAAGCCGGCGCCGGCAACGAAGGATTGCGCGATCGGAAAGCCGCCGGCGAGACCAACACCGGTGAGCAGCAAGGCGCAGACGCCGACCTGCAGCGCGCCGAGGCCGAAAATCTCGCGGCGCAGGCCCCATAGCCGCGACGGCTGCATCTCCAGCCCGATGATGAACAGGAACATGACCACGCCGAGTTCGGCGACATGCAGGATGGCTTCCGATTCGGAAAAAATGCCAATACCGAACGGGCCGATGACCACGCCCGCGGCGAGATAGCCTAGGATCGAGCCCAGCCCCATGCGTTTGAAGATCGGAACGGCGACGACGCCTGCGGCAAGCAGCGCCACCACCTGAATGAGATCGCTGCCCGATGCTTCCGCTGCCATGCCTCTTGTCCCTGTGTCCGACAGCACTCCTTGCATGCACCGGGAGCGGGAGGCAAGGGCGGGAAGCCTGCCAGGATGGGTAGGGTGCCGTGGCAGCGATTCCCCGGTGGAACAACAGTCTGCGCTTGCCTGTCGGACGGCCGGTATCTATATCTGACAAATGCCTGATTATTCGTCCCGGCCGTCGCCGCTGCCACATATCCCGATGGATGCGCTCAGCGAAGTTCTGCAAGACTTTCGCTTGAGTGGCGTCAACTATGGCCGCTGCGAACTCCGGCACCCATGGAGCATAGACTTTCCGCAACAACAACTGCTTCGTTTTCACTTTGTCGGCCAGGGTCCATGCTGGATTCACACCGAAGCGCAAGGCTGGCAGGAGTTGCGCGATGGCGATCTGGTGCTGCTGCCGCAAGGCATCGCCCATCGGCTGGCGAGTGCGCCGGACGTGGTGGGCGATTCGCTCGAGGGCTGCCAGGTGATCAAGTTGGGCGGCAACGTTTGCGAAGTGATACGGCAGGGAACGGGCGCGACAAGCACCCTTTTCTGCGGCTCCATGTCTCTCGGCTCCTATGCGCTCAATCCGTTGATCACGTTGATGCCGCCTCTCATCAAGGGTTGCGACGTGGCCGGCAATGACCCGATGGTCGGCCCTTTGCTGGCGGCCATGACGGTGGAGGCCGCGCAACCGCAGATGGGCAGCGCCACCATCCTGTCGCGTATGGCGGATTTGCTGACAGCCAGGCTCATCCGGTGCTGGGTCAATTGCAACGGCGCATCGACCACCGGTTGGCTCGCAGCCATCCGCGACCCCCATATAGGCCGCGCTCTGGCGGCCATGCACCGCGACCCCGGCCACAACTGGACGCTGGGAAGCCTCGCCGGCGTGGCAGGCCAATCGCGTTCGATTTTCGCCGAGCGCTTCAGCGCGGTATTGGGGGAGGGTGCCGCACATTATCTCGCCCGCCTGCGAATGCAGCTTGCCCGCGAATTGCTGGGCCAAAACGGCTTGTCGGTTGCCGAAGTCGCTACCCGTTTGGGCTATGATTCCGAGGCGTCCTTCGCCCGCGCGTTCAAGCGCATCACCAATGTCTCGCCAGGCGTTGTGCGTCGCACAATTCCCGGACGAATGGATATGAATTTCGGATTTTAAGGTACATAACATCCGGGCGGACTCGCCTATCTAAGATCTCCAACTGTGGAGATCTTTCCGTGACGGACACAACATTACAGCTTGAAGACGCCGCAATCGGCCTTGATGCCGATGCACCAGCCGCGTGGAGCGCGGCCACATGGTTTGCGGTCCTATCATTGGCGGCCACCAGCTTTGCCCTGGTGTCAGCCGAGTTCTTGCCGGCAGGTCTGTTGACGCCGATGGCGCGCGATCTCGGCATCAGCGAGGGAACTGCCGGACAGGTCGTCACCGCCACCGCTTCCGTTGGCGCCGTGACGGCCATGTTGAGCAATGTTCTCATCGGCCGATTGAACCGCAAGGCGGTGCTGGTTGGCCTCATGGCCCTGGCGGTCGGTTCCAATATTCTTGCGGCGCTGGCGCCCAATTTCTGGCTGCTGTTGCTGGGCCGGGCCGGGTTGGGGATCGCTCTTAGCGCTTTCTGGGCACTTTCCGTTGCCGTCGTGGCGCGGCTGGTCGGCGCCAATGCGACAGGTCGCGGCATGGCGATCGTGACCCTCGGCGTCTCGCTCGCGACCATTGCCGCGCCGTCGATGGGTGCGTTGATCAGTGACTGGCTGGGATGGCGCAGCGCGATGGCCATGACGGCGGGGCTGGCCGCGCTTGCCATGCTGCTGCAGCTTCTCAGCCTGCCGACCTTGCCTGCGGCGGCAAGCAACAGCCTTGCAGACGTCTTTCGGCTGACACGGCGGCGTGGCATCCAACTCGGCATGCTTGCCATTGTTCTGCTGATGACCGGGCATTTTGCCGGCTCGGTCTATGTGCGCCCGTTCCTCGAACAGGTGACGCTCCTCACAACCGGGCCGATTGCCCTGGCGCTGCTCGGGTTCGGCATCGCCGCTGTGATCGGCAATATTGCCGGTGGCCGCCTGGCCGACACCAACATCCACATGGCCCTCGCAGTTACCGCCGCGTTGATGGCGTTTGCGGCACTCGCTTTGGTGCTTTGGGGCGCGCAAACCGGCGTTGCCTTCGGCTTTGTTACGCTGTGGGGCTTCGCCTTCGGCATGGCGCCGGTGGTGCTGCCGACCAATATGTCTCGCGCGGCATCTGATGCGCTGGAAGCAGCAGGCAGCCTGATGGTCACTTCCTTCCAGGTTGCCATCACCGTCGGTGCGGTTGTCGGCGGCTATGTCGTGGACACCTATGGCGCTACGGGACCTTTGACCCTAACCGCCGTCCTTGCCGCGGCGACGGCCGCACTGGCGCTGCTGCAGCCTCGTGGCTGAAACCTCGCTTCGTCTGACACGGGCGGCCTCAATCAGGCCGTCCGCGCCGTTGCAGCAGCGCTGCACAGGTTTATGCGCCGCACACGTTGCGTTTTGCCGCAATCGGCGGCTATGGGACGCCAGGCTTCGGCCGTTGGAAGGCAGCGACGATCAAGTTCTGCCTTCGTGAGGAGAATGACTGACATGAAGAAGTTTTTGCTCGTCGGCGTGGGTGTCGCCATGCTTGCCGCATCGGCCTGTTCGAAGGCGCCTGAATGCACGCAGGAAATCGCGGCCAAGAAGGCGCAGGAAATGACCGCCGCGCTGCAGGAAGCGATCACCAAGGATCCGACCAAGGCCGCCGACCTGACCGCCAAGGTGCAGGCTGTGACGACCAAATATCAGGGCGCCACCACGCCGGCCGACGCCTGCAAGGCCTATGACGATCTGACGGCCGCCATCAAGGGCTGATTCTTCGTTCGGAAATTGAGGAAGGCGGTGGCTCGAGTAGCCGCCGCCTTTTTTGCTGGTGTTCTTAAAGCGCATCGCGCTGACACGGAGGACCGCCGGCACGCACAGGACCATGACACGTTGGCCTTGCTGTGGCTTGGGCCATCGGAGACGCTGACATCGTCGGTTGCGCGCCACATGTCCGGTCGCGGCAGAAAGGTGCCGCCCGAGCGGCCCGTGCTTGAGGAGCGCCAACCTGGCCGCAAGGTGGCGTGTCCTTCCCGACATCGAGCTGAGCGGAACAGCTCAGCTAACGCGCAGTGCAACCCCGTTCCGCGCTTTTTTCGGGGAACCGCTTGAGAGTCAGTTTTTGGCGATGGAGCCGACTTCGACGGCGTCGACGCGCTTGAGGCTCATGCCGATGACCGGCACCAGCTGCTGGTCGACGCGCACGGCGATGGTCACCGTCATCGAATTGTCGTCGGGAATGCGGGCCTGCATGACGCCGCGCAGCTGGTTGCGGTTGATGGTGAAGACGACTTTGCGGGCATCGACCACGTTGCCGCCGATGATGTCCAGGCCCGACCCCGCGGCGCCGCCCATGAAATTGCCCTTGTAGTCGCGGCCCTTGCGCTCGACGGTCGCCGACATTTTCTGGGTGAAGACACCGACGCGGCAGTCGCCATCGAGCGTCATGCCGGTCTTGTTGTCCGGCGTCGAGCCGTCGAAGCTGCAGGTGAACTTCGTGCCCTTGTATTTGCCGGCGATGATTTCGCCCGGGCCGACCCATTTGCCTTCAACGGTGCGGAAGAACTGCTTGTCGGGCTCGGCTGCAAAGGCTTTCCCGGTCGGGCCCAGAGGTGCTGCAAGCGCGACCAGGGGCAGGACGCAGGACAAGATTACGCTTTTCATAGACGACACCCGGCAACAAGGAGGCTGTTGTTGGACGACCATGAACAAGATTGGTTAATGCTTGGTGACCGCGAGAGGGCGTTCACTTGCTTGAGGCGGGTGCTTCATTCTCTTTTTTGGCCGCAAACGAGGTCAGCGCCGACAGGAAATCGCCCATACCCGGCCGCCTGCCGGCAATGAAGGGCAGGGGCCGCGCCGTCTCCATGGCAGCAATGCCAATACGCGCCGTCATCATGCCGTTTACCACGCCTTCGCCGAGTTTCGCCGACAGCCGGGCGGCAAGGCCATGGCCGACGATCTGCTGGACGAAGCTGTCGCCGACGGCGATCGAGCCGGTCACCGCCAGATGGGCAAGAACGCTGCGCGCCAGCCGGAAAAAGCCCAGCGTGCCCGGCCTGCCGCCGTAGAGTTCGGACAAGCGGCGGATCAGGCGCCCGGCCTCGAACACGACATAGGCAACGTCTACGAGTGCGCGGGGGCTGACGGCGGTGACCAGCGACACGCGTTTGGCTGCTTCGAGGATCATCACCTTGGCTCTCGCATCGAGCGGCCCGAGAATCTCGGCCTCGGCCAGTCGCACCAGATTGCCGCCGTCGATGATCTCGCCGCGCAATTCGGCCAGGGAGCGCCTGCCGGCCGCGGTTTCGGGTTTCGCAGCGACAAAGGCCGAAAGCTCTTCGACGACGGCCCTTGCAGCCTTCGGATCGTCGCGCGCCACGGCATCGAGCGCCCGCTTTTGCAGTTTTTCGACCTCGGCCAGCCGGGCAATAGCCAGGAATTCCCGCACCAGCACGACCGCGAGCGCCAACACGACAATTGCGGCCATTGCCGCTGCCAGCCAACCCAGCCACTCTGCGCGCTCGAACAGGTCGCGGATGAGCTGGTCGGTCCACAGGCCGACGGCGAGCGAAACCAGCACGCCGGCCGCGCCGAAAAACAGGCTGGAAAACAGCGAGCGCCTGCGCGGTGCGGTCGCCGGCGGCGGTTCGGCGGCGACAATGTCCGGTTCGTCGAAGACATCGATCTCGGCCGGCACGACGACGGCGCGCGGCTTGCGCGGCGGCTCGGCATGGGGGCGGCGCGTTTCCTGCTTCGGTCCGGCCTCCGGCTCGATGCGGAAAGCTGCCGGTCTGCGGGGCGCGGTCATGCCAGATGGTCTCCGATCAGGAACTGCAAGGCGCGGTCGAGCCTGATATGCGGCAGCGACAGCGTGACGCCTTCAGCGGTGCGTTCGAGCTTTGGCGGGCGAAAGCGCACGAAACGGATCGCCGGATCGTCGCTGCTCTGCCGGTGGTCGGCTTCCGAAACGTCGAAAACCGCGTCAATTTTCTCCGGCAAGTCCCCGGGAAATATGGCGGTTTCGGCTTTACCATCAAAGGTTTCGCCGTTGATCTTCTCGCCCTTCAGCGGCGTGCCGATGATCACCGGCAGGGTTTCGCGGCCTTGCTTGACCGTGCCTTCGCGCGTCGCGCGCACCGCCGCCATGGCGACCACGTCGACATCGGCGCCGGTGAAATTCGCCCGCGCCACGGCGCGGTCGGCAAGCCGCCGCACGATTGCCTGCAGGCGGTCATGGCTTTCGTGATGCAGATGGTCGGCCTTGGTCGCGGCAACCAGGATGCGGTCGATGCGGCGTGAAAACAGGTCGGTGAGGAAATTGCCTCGGCCAGGACGGAAACAGGAGAGGATTTCGGTCACCGCGCGTTCCAGGTCGGCCATCGCGCCGGGGCCGGCGTTCAACGCCTGCATAGCGTCGATCACCACGATCTGGCGGTCAAGGCGGGTGATATGCTCGCGGAAGAACGGTTTCACCACATGCGTCTTGTAGGCTTCGTAGCGGCGCTCCATCATCGCTTGCAGCGAGCCGGAGCGCGGCCGTTTCTCACCCTTGAGCAGCAAGGGCGCGAAGGTCAGCGCCGGCGATCCCTCGAGGTCGCCAGGCATCAGGAAACGGCCGGGCGGCAAGGTCGAAAGCGCCCGCTCGTCGAGCTTGCAGGCCTTGAGGTAGGCGGCAAAGCTCTCGGCGAGGCGTCGCGCCGTCATCTCATCGGCATCGGCATTGGGGTCGATGGTCGCCGACAGCGTCCGCCAGTCCTGCGACAGGTCGGCCCGCACCGGCAGCATCGCCATCTCGAACGCCTCGCGCGAAAAATCGGCGAAGGATTTGCCGAGCAGCGGCAGGTCGAGCAGCCATTCGCCGGGGTAGTCGACGATGTCGACCGACAATCGGCCGCTGGAAAACATCCGGTTCCAGCCGGAGGCAGACTCATATTCGATGGTGAGCCTGAGTTCCGAAATGGCGCGCGTCGAGTCCGGCCAGACGCGGTCGTTGACCAGCGCCGCAATATGATCCTCGTACTGAAAACGCGGCACCGCATCATCCGGCTGTTCCTCAAGGAAGGCGCGCGCGATCCGTCCCGACTTCTGCGCCTCGAACAGCGGCAGGCGCCCGCCATGGATGAGATTGTGGACGAGAGCCGAGATGAACACCGTCTTGCCGGCCCGGGACAGGCCGGTGACGCCCAGCCGAAGCGACGGCGAAAAAAGCCCGCTCGCACGCCCCGACAGCGTATCCAGGGCAATTCTCGCTTCGTCGGTGAAAGTGGTCAGCGATGATGCCAAAATCTGTTCTCTCAGGCGTGCTCTTGCGCCCGATATAGGCTTTGCTGTTCAAGTTTGAAATGGCGCCCGGCCTCGGCCGGCTCGGCTCAGAGATCGATGGGGGTCAGGAAGGCTTCGAGGTAGCCGGCGCCTTGCGAGGCTTCCGCAAGGTTGCCGCTGAAGCGCACGACCGCAAGGCCGGAGGTCGGGAAACCATGGTTCATGATGGCCCGAGCAGCCTCGTCGCCGTCGCCCGAGACCGCCATGGCAAGGTCTTCCGTCATCGGATTGTGGCCTATGACGAGCAGCGAGCCCGGCCCGCCATTGCTGCGGATGATGGCGAGGTAGCCGGCGGCATCCTCGCTGTAGAGCGTGTCGAAGAACAGCACCCGGCCGGTATCGGTGTGGCCGGCGATGCCTTCCAGCGTCTGGCGCGCGCGCTTGGCGTTGGAGCAGAGCGTGATATCGGGGATGTAGTTGCGGGCACGCATCGCCGTCCCCATCATTTCGGCATCGGCAATGCCGGATGCGCCGAGCGGGCGGTCGAAGTCGCGCACGCCGGGCAGGGCCCAGCCAGCCTTCGCATGCCTCAACAGATACAGTCTGCTCACCGGACCCCCAATGGTGTGCTGCCCACCAATGACACAACTGGATTAGCCACGAGAAAGGCCTGAGGCACAATGGGCGGCGACGCCCAAGCGCAGCGAATCATGTGCGAATTCGCCCGCGCCCTTCCTATGGAAGGCTTTGCTGAGGATCGCCCGCGCGGCATTAACAATTGCGTGAAACGCGCGCGGATTACGCTTGTGCAGCCTTCTCTGCGCGAATATATAGGCGCCAAATTTGGGGTTGTTGGGTGAGTCGAATGAACGATATCGTTACAGCCAATTACGTACCCTCCGAAGACGAGCCGTTCATGAACGAACGGCAGAAATCCTACTTTCGCTTGAAGCTCGTCACCTGGAAGACCGACATACTGCGCGAAGCGCGCGAAACACTCGAAATCCTGCAGCAGGAAAACGCCAACCACCCCGATCTCGCCGATCGCGCTTCCTCGGAAACCGACCGCGCCATCGAGCTTCGCGCCCGCGACCGCCAGCGCAAGCTCATTTCAAAGATCGATTCGGCGCTGCAGCGCATTGATGAAGGCACATACGGCTATTGCGAGGAAACCGGCGAGCCGATCGCGCTGAAGCGGCTGGATGCGCGTCCGATCGCGACCTTGTCGATCGAAGCGCAGGAGCGCCACGAACGCCGCGAGAAGGTCTATCGCGACGATTGAGCCGCTGCCGTCAGGCAGGACTGTTTCATCAGAAATGGCCGGGTTTCCCGGCCATTTCTGTTTTTGGCCGAAGGGTTTAGTCCGCCCCCAAGTTAAAGCGCGTCGCGCTGAAACGGACGACACGCTTAAGCGGCGTTCGATCGGGAATTCGGCAAGATGTGACGGTTCGCCGGGCTTTATCGTTTCTGGCTGGCGAGTTCGCCGAGCAGCTTGGTCATCTCGTCGTCGAGAGACTGCGGTGCCTTCGCAGCCGGCTTGCTTGCCGGTTTGGGGTGCGAATCGTCGAGCGAGACCTCGAGCTCCCGCATCAGGGTATCGTCGATGGACTCATGCTTCGGTGGCGGGGCCTGCCGGGCAGTATTGGCGGCGGAGCCATAGGCCGGCAGCGGTGTCACATTGCTCGCCTGGTAGATTTGAGCCGGTTTCGGCGCCGGCGCGGCCTGGCGCGGCGGAACGGCGGCCGGAGCAGCCCTTACCGGTTGCGGCGGCGGCGCCTGCCTTGCGGGCGTGGCCGGAGCGGGTTGTGCTGCGCGCGGACGCGGCGCCTGTTGCTGCTGGCCAACACCGCCATCGCCGGTCAATGCCGGACGGCGTGGCGCTGCAAGCCTGATATCGCGCTCGACGACAACGTCGGTTGGGCCGCCGATCAAAAGCAGGTGTTCGATGTCGTCGCGACGGATGAGCACCAGCCGGCGGTGGCTGTCGACTGCCGTGGCGTCCATGACCGCCAGCCGTGTCTTGCGGTTCCTGCCGCCGGCAACGAAGGTGCCGAAGGTCAGGTTGCGGATCAGCCTGATGATGATGAGCACGATGACCAGCAGGACAAGGGCAGCAAACGTCCACAGCAGCGCTGCGGCATATCCGGGACCCGCCACATTATCCAGCCACTGCATCGGTGCCCCCAATCGGCTTTTGAAGTGGAGGGACACTAGACCGTTGCGGCCAGCCACCGCAAGTTGCCTTCACGCTTCGTGAACAGCTTGAAAACACCGACGCGTCATTTTTATCCGACATTTGCCGCCAAGGCCTTTTCCGGATTAGGAGAATGTGATTCAACCGGCCGGGGGCGGTGTCGGACAACTCACGAGCAGGGGGCATATGGCCAGGGAAACGCGCGGCGATTTCTATCCGGTACCGATCGTCGATCAGAACACGCGGCCAGGCGCGGTTACCCGGCTCATCGTGTTCATCATCGTCCTGACTGGGGCCGCGATCGTTTTCGGCATTTTCCGCGAGCGTCTTGGCGATCCGTTCCTGCTCGGCATGCTGGGCGTGCTTGCCATGATCGGCGTCGGCTTCCTGTTCGCCACGGCCATCGGCTTCGTGCAGATCGCGCCGCGTTCGACCGGGGACGAACTGTCGAAGGCCTTCGTCGATTCGATGTCGCAGGGCCTGATCGTCACCGACACCAAGGGCCGCGTCGTCTACGCCAACCGGGCCTACGCCGAGATGACCGGTGCTGCGTCGGCCGCCGATCTGAAGACGGTCGAAGGCCTGCTTTCCGATGTCCCCGAAGCTTCGGTGACCATATACCGGCTGGCCTCGGGCTTGCGCGATGGCCAGGCCGGCGACGGTGAGTTCCGGCTGGCACAGTCGATCCGGCCGGGCGCCGAACCCGGCGCGCGCTGGTACCGGGCGCGAGCCCGTACCTTCAGCGTTCCCGGTCAGCGCCTGCCGATGCTTGCCTGGCAACTCGCCGACATCTCGCAGGAACGGGCCGAGCAGGAGCGTTTCTTCCTCGACCTGCAAAAGGCTATCGACCATCTCGACCATGCGCCGGCCGGTTTCTTCTCGGCCGACCAGGAAGGCCGTGTCACCTACATCAACGCCACGCTCGCCGAATGGCTGGGCATCGATCTGGCGAGCTTCACCCCTGGCGCCGTGACACTCCCGGAAATCGTCGCCGGCGACGGCATGGCGCTGGTGCGCTCGGTCAAGGCCGATCCCGGCACCACCCGCAACGCCGTCATCGATCTCGATCTGACGACGACAACCGGCGAGGCGCTGCCGGTGCGCTTCATGCATCGGGTATCGGCCAGCCGCGAGGGGACCAACGGTCCGACCCGCACCATTGTGCTCAACCGCACCCAGGGCGAGGACGCATCGGCCGACCTTCGTGCTTCGGAAGTGCGCTTCACCCGTTTCTTCAATTCGACGCCGATGGCCATTGCCGCCGTCGACAATGGCGGCCGCATCCTGCGCACCAACGCGCCGTTCCTGTCGCTGTTTTCCTCCGTCGTCGACGGCGACGCGGTTGACCGCCGCGTGCGGCTGGACACCGTGATCCATGAGCGCGACCGGCCGGCCTTTGCCGCCGCCTTCGAGAAGGCGCGGCTGAGGCAGGCCGACATCGAGCCGATCGACACGCTGCTGCCCGGCAATGAGGAGCGTCACATCCGCTTCTACGTCAACGCCGTCGCCGACGGCACCGGCGAGGGCGCCGACGAATCGGCCATCGTCTATGCCGTCGAGACCACCGAGCAGAAGGCGCTCGAGGGCCAGATGGCGCAGAGCCAGAAGATGCAGGCTGTCGGACAGCTTGCCGGCGGCATCGCCCACGACTTCAACAATGTGCTGACCGCCATCATCATGGCGTCGGATCTTTTGCTGACCAATCACCGTCCGTCGGACCCATCCTTCCCCGACATCATGAACATCAAGCAGAATGCCAACCGGGCGGCCTCGCTGGTGCGGCAGTTGCTCGCCTTCTCGCGCAAGCAGACTTTGCGGCCGGAAGTGCTGAACCTGACCGACGTGCTTGCCGATCTCCGGATGCTGCTTGCCCGCCTGGTCGGCAACGAGATCAAGCTGAAGGTCGACCACGGCCGCGATTTGTGGCCGGTCAAGGTCGATATCGGCCAGTTCGAGCAGGTGGTGGTCAACCTCGCCGTCAACGCGCGCGACGCCATGCCGGCCGGCGGCGACCTCACCGTGCGCACCCGCAACGTCACCGCCGAACAATGCAAGAGCTTCTCCTACCGCGAGCTCACGCCTGCCGACTATGTCGTGGTCGAGGTCGAGGATAGCGGCTCGGGCATTGCCCCGGACGTGCTGAAGAAGATTTTTGAGCCGTTCTTCACCACCAAGGAAGTCGGCAAAGGCACCGGCCTTGGCCTGTCGATGGTCTATGGCATCATCAAGCAGACCGGCGGTTTCATCTTCTGCGATTCCGAAGTCGGCAAGGGCTCGACCTTCCGCATCTTCTTGCCGCGCCATATCGTGGAGGCGAAGAAGCCCGGCGACGTCAGCGAGGCGCCGGCTGCGCCGGTGAAAGCCGCCGACAGCGCCAAGGACCTGTCGGGCTCGGCCACTGTGCTCCTCGTCGAGGACGAAGACGCCGTGCGCATGGGCGGCTCGCGGGCGCTGACCTCGCGCGGCTATACCGTCCATGAGGCCTCCTCGGGCGTCGAGGCGCTGGAAGTCTTCGAAGCGCTCGGCGGCAAGGTCGATATCGTCGTGTCCGACGTGGTGATGCCGGAAATGGACGGACCGACGCTGCTCGGCGAACTGCGCAAGCGCCAGCCCGACATCAAGTTCGTCTTCGTGTCTGGCTATGCCGAAGACGCTTTCGCCAGAAACCTGCCGCCGGACGCGCAATTCGGCTTCCTGCCGAAGCCGTTCTCCCTCAAGCAACTGGCCACCGTGGTCAAGGATGTATTGGAGTCCTAGGGCGCCCTAATTCAAAGCTTGCGCAATGACGTGACACTGCCATGATTGCAGGCGAAACGGGCGGCGGGTTTTGGGGAGCATGTCGTGACGCCGCACAACGAGGCTGCCAGGGGCGACTATGCCGCAACGGTGCTGTTGCCGGGCGATCCGCAACGCGCCGAGTGGATGGCAAAGACATTTCTTGAGGCGCCGCGCTGCGTCAACCGCCGCCGGGGCGCACTCGGCTTCACCGGTCTCTATCGCGGCCGTCCCATCAGCATCCAGGCCACCGGCATCGGTGTCCCGTCCTTCCTGGTCTATGCGCATGAACTCCTGGATGTTCACGGCGTAAAAACGCTGATCCGCACAGGCACCTGCGGCGGCCTGACACCCCGCGTGCCGCTGCGCTCCTTGGTGATCTCGCAGTCGGTGCGCGCCGAAAGCGACCAAAGCGGCCAGGTCTTCGGCCTCTACGATGCTGCCGCCGGGCCCGATCCCGGCCTGTTCGCCCACGCTTTGGCCTGCGCCGCCCAGCTCGGCATCGACCACCAGGCCGGGCTGACCATCTGCAGCGATGTCTTCTACCACCCTGAAGGGCGCGACCGCTTTGCCGAAGCGCAGGCGCTTGGCGCTATCGCTGTCGATATGGAAACCAGCGCACTCTACCGAATCGCGGCGCATTTCGGCGTCCGCGCGCTGTCGCTGCTGACCGTCGTCGACAACATCGTGACCGGCGAACAGACTGCCTATTCCGAACGTCAGGCGCTGTTCACCGATATGGCGCGGCTCGGGCTCGACGTTGCGGCGGAAGGCTAGCTTCCTCAGGCCGCTTCGCGCTTCGGCGTCAGCTCATCCATGTCTGGCCGGTGACCGCGCAGATAGAGCGCGCAGGTGGTGCGCAGCATCGACGCGAAGTTGGGAATGGCGCCGTTGATCTCGATCGCCTCGTCATAGAGTTTTGAGATGAACTTCGGCGTCGTCAGGCCTTGGCTGTCGGCAATTTCGTCAAGCAGCGCCCAGAATGTTCCTTCAAGCTGGATACTCGTAGAGTGACCGTCGATGCGGATCGACCGGTTGATCTGTCGATAGCCTTCCGGATCCTGCCCGGCAAAAACCCTGCACATCCTTACCTCCCGATATTGTTGGTTTTGGGCGCAGCGTGTCGCGCCTTCAAGTTGTGGTTGTCCCTGCATGTTCGGCCTTGTGGGCCGAATCGGCAATCGGACTTTCGTCTTTAGGCGCAGGCATAGCAGCGATTGCAAATTTAGCCGTGGTAACCGGCTGCCACCACCTTTCGCGCGTGCCGCCCATAATCGCCTCCAACATGCAGCGGCGGAGACTGATTTGGCGAAGGCAATCCATTCCATGATCCGGGTTCTCCAAGAGGCCAGATCCGTCGATTTCTACAGAAACGCTTTCGGGCTCGATGTCGCCGACAGGCTGGATTTCGAGACATTCACGCTGATTTACCTTGCCAACGCCGAAACGGGGTTCGAGCTCGAACTCACCGTGAACAAGGGCCGCACGGAGCCTTATGGGCTTGGCGACGGTTACGGCCATCTGGCGGTCTCGGTGTCCGATCTCGACAGCGAACACGACCGGATCGGCGCGCTCGGCCTCAACCCCAAGAAGATCGTCGAATTCAACCGCGACGGATCGCTGATCGCCCGCTTTTTCTTCATCGAGGACCCCGACGGCTACAAGATCGAGGTTCTGCAGCGTGGAGGGCGCTTCCAGTAGGGGATTATCAGCCGCATTCAGCCGCGCGGCGCCAGCAACGGCGCTGTTCAAGGGCGCAAACAGCAAGCAGGGAGGAACAAATGGTCACGATCTATGACGCGAGGCTCTCACGTCGTGAACTTCTCAAACGCGGCGGCATCGGCGCGTTGCTCGTCATTTCCGGCAGCGCCGTCATCAGCCCTGAAAATGCCTGGGGGCTCGAGACATCGGCGCTCAAGCCCGAAACCATGGCAACGCTGATCCAGATGGCGCGCGACATCTATCCGCACGATCAGGTGCCCGACAAATACTACGCCATCGCCGTAAAAGGGCATGATGAGCAGGCCGGCAAGGACGCTGCCTACAAGACGATGATCGAAGACGGCATCGCCAACCTCGACAAGAAGTCGGGCGAGGGCGGCTATCGCGGCCTCGGCTGGGAGGAGCAGCGCGTTGCCGTGCTGCAGCAGATCGAGGCGACGCCGTTCTTCCAGTCCATCCGCGGCGGCCTCGTCGTCAGCCTCTACAACCAGCAGGAGGTGTGGCCGATTTTCGGCTACGAGGGCGAATCCTACTCCAAGGGCGGCTACATCGCGCGCGGTTTCGACGACATAGAGTGGCTCTGAGCCCTCCGTCGTTTTGAAACCCCGCAAACAGGAATTCATGGGAGGAAACCATGGCAGCTTCATTTGATCTCAACAACGACGGCGTGGTCGTGATCATCGGCTCCGGCGCCGGCGGCGGCACGCTCGGCAACGAACTCGCCCAGAAAGGCGTCGATGTCGTCATCCTCGAGGCCGGCGCGCGCCACGAATACGAGGATTTCATCAATGACGAGTGGGGTTCCTTCAGCCAACTCGCCTGGACGGACAAGCGCACAACCTCAGGCGACTGGCGGGTGTCGAAGGATTTCCCCAATTTGCCGGCCTGGATCGTCAAATCGGTCGGCGGCTCGACCACGCACTGGGCCGGCGCCTCGCTGCGCTTCCAGGAGCATGAGTTCAAGACGCTCTCGACCTACGGCAAGCTGGAAGGCGCCAACCTGCTGGACTGGCCGGTCACATTGGCCGAGATGGAGCCTTACTACGCCAAGGCGGAAGCCAAGATGGGCGTCACCGGCACCAATGGCTGGCCGCGGCTGCCCGGCAACAACAACTTCAAGGTGCTCAAGGCCGGCGCCGACAAGCTCGGCTATAAGGAATGTCATACCGGCAACATGGCAATCAATTCGGTCGAGCGGGACGACCGCAACTCCTGCCAACAGACCGGCTTCTGCTTCCAGGGCTGCAAATGGGGCGCCAAATGGTCGACGCTCTACACCGAAATTCCCAAGGGTGAGGCGACCGGCCATCTCGAGGTCCGGCCAAACGCCATGGCGATCAAGATCAACCATGACGCTAGCGGAAAAGTGACCGGCGTCGTCTATGCCGACAAGGACGGCAAGCTGCAGGAGCAGAAGGCCCGCATCGTTGCCGTCGCCGGCAACTCGATCGAAAGCCCGCGCCTGCTGCTGAACTCCGAGTCAGCGAAGTTTCCGCAAGGGCTTGCCAATTCGTCGGGGCAGGTCGGCAAGAACTACATGCGCCACACCACCGGTTCGGTCTACGCCATTTTCGACCAACCGGTGCGAATGTATCGCGGCACCACCATGGCCGGCATTATCCGCGACGAGGCGCGGCACGATCCCTCACGCGGCTTTGTCGGCGGCTATGAATTCGAGACGCTGTCGCTCGGCTTGCCCTTCATGGCCGCCTTCCTCAATCCCGGCGGCTGGGGCCGTTCCTTCACCACCGCGCTCGACCACTATGATCACATGGCTGGCCTGTGGATCGTCGGCGAGGACATGCCGCGCGCGGAAAACCGCGTCACGCTGCACAAGGACGAGAAGGACGCGCACGGCATGCCGATCGCCGACGTGCATTTCGATGATCATCCCAACGACACGGCGATGCGCAACCATGCCTACAAGCAGGCCACAGCGCTTTACGATGCGGTCGGCGCGACGCGCTCCTTCCCGACGCCGCCCTATCCCTCAACCCACAATCTCGGCACCAACCGGATGAGCGAAAAGGCGGAAGACGGCGTCGTCAACAAGCACGGCCAGGCGCACGACATCAAGAACCTGTTCGTGTCGGACGGCAGCCAGTTCACGACCGGTGCGGCTGAAAATCCGACGCTGACGATCGTGTCGCTGGCTATCCGCCAGGCCGAATACATCGCTTCGCAAATGTCGGCCAAGACGATCTGAGCCGTCCTCCCGGATCGCTACGCGGAACGCGCATGGCGCGTTCCGCCTTTTTCACTAGGACTCACTATGCGCCGACCGGCTGTCCGTCCCTGCGGCGGATGGCGACGACGGAAGGTCGCGGCAACTGGCCGTCTTTGAAATCGGGCCATAGCGTCTGCGCCTTGTCGAGCGTCTCGGCATCTTCCGCAGGGTGCTGCACCGACAGGAACAAAGTCGTGCCGTCCGGCGTGAAGCACGGGCCGGTCGCTTCGGCGCCGTGCGGGCAGGTGAACAGCAGCTTCGGCAGGCCGCGCGCCGCACCTTCGGTGTCGACGCCATAGACGCCGTCCGGCAGGTCGAAATCATTGGCGCCGTCCGTCGCCACCCACAGCCGCCCCGCCGGGTCGAAGGTGATGTTGTCGGGGCAGACGAACCAGCCATTGTCCGACGTGTCCGGATGAAAAGTGGCGCCGACCTTGGCATCTTTCGGGTTGCCGCAGAGCACGAACAGGTCCCAGGCATACTTTTCCGCCGTGTGGTCGGCATCCGCGCCGCGGCCGCCGGGCGGGATCAGTTCGACAATATGGCCCCAGAGATTTTCCGGCCGCGTGTTGGCCGGATTGACCTTTGACTGGTCGCGCTTCTTGTTCTTGGTCATCACCGCATAGACGCGGCCGGTCACCGGATTGGTCTCGATGTCCTCGGGCCGGTCCATCGGCGTGGCGCCGAGCGCATCTGCCGCAAACCGCGTCTTCAACAGCACCTCGGCCTGGTCGGCAAAACCGTTCTCGACGGTAAGCTTGCCCTGGCCGTGCACCAACGGCAGCCACGTCATCGAGCCATCGGCATCGAAGCGGGCGACCGACAGCACGCCATCGTCGAGCAGATCGGCGCCGGAGGCCGGGTTGGCCTTGTCATAGGCCTTGGCCGAGACGAAGCGGTACATATATTCGAAATAGTCGTCGTCACCCATATAGACGACAACGCGGCCGTCCTTGTTGAGGACCACGGTCGAGGCCTCATGCGACATGCGGCCAAGTGCCGTGCGCTTCACCGGCCTGGACTGAGGATCGTAAGGGTCGATCTCGACCACCCAGTCGAAGCGGTTGGCCTCGTTCGGTTCCTTGTCGAGGTTGAAGCGGTCATGGAAGCGGCCGCGGCCATAGATGTCGGAGCCGTCGAAGCCGTAACGGTCGAGCAGGTCGGCAGTCGGCGCCTTTTTCGGGTCGCCGCCGAAAATGTCGGACACGCCTTCCTCGCAGGTCAGCACCGTACCCCAGGGGGTGAAACCGCCGCTGCAATTATAGCTGGTGCCGAGCACTTTCGTGCCAGTCGGGTCGGCCGAAGTTTTCATCAGCGCATGGCCGGCAACCGGTCCGGAAACGGTCATTTCGGTGTTGGCGGTGATGCGGCGGTTGAGCGGGCTGTCCGCCACGGTTTCCCACTTGCCGTCCTTCACCTGCACCTCGAGGATCGAATGGCCCATCGCGGCCATGCCGAGATTGACCTGTTCCCTGGTCATCGTCTTGCCGGCATCGCCCTCGGTCATCCCCGGAAACATCACATTGGGCGAGATGTATTCGTTGTTGACGCAGAGCAGGCCATGATCGGAATTCACCGTGCCCTTGGGCAGCGGCATGAAGGCGATGTAGTCGCAATTGTAGCCGAAGCGCTTTTCCTGTTCCTCCGCCGCGACCTTGTTGCCGTCGAATTCGGCGAGGCCGGCTGCAAGCGGGTCGCCCCAGCGCGCGACGATGGTCGTCTCATAGCCTTCGGCGGCGGCATGGGTCTTGTCGTAGACCCGCTTCAGCTCGGGAAAGCCGAGCGTCGACTGCGCTGCGGCGGCATGCGTTTCGCCGGCAAACAAGGAGCCGACAAAGCTGCCGCCGGCAATCAGCGCGCCGGAGGCGAGGCTGCCTTTCAAAAGAGACCGGCGCGAGACGCGCTCGGCAATGATTTCGCGGATGACGGGGGAGGATGAAGACGGTGTATTGGCCATGGTGTCTGCCTCTCAGGGTGGATGTTACGGCGCACCGTTGCCCTAGTCTGCTTAGGCAACATTCACATGACATAAGAGGAAGGTTTTGCCGCAACGGGGCGCGGCACTACGCATCGCTCAGCCCTTGGTGCAGGTCGAGGCGGTGAAGGCGCCGTCGGGCTGCTTCAGAATGATGTCGAATGACGGGGCGGTCTCGCCGTCCAGTGTTGCCTGTGTCATGGAGACGGAGTTGCCACCGGTGGTATAGCCGCCCAGCGGCCCGAGCCAGGTGATCTCGCCATTGGCGTTCATCTGATAGTTGTAGCCTTGCAGCGCCGTTCCGAACGTCACCGGGCCGGTATAGACATTGCCCTTGATAGTGATGTCGCCGAGGTTGAGGAAGGCGCCGAGCAAATAGACCTCGCAATGATAGGTGCCGTCAGGAAGTTTGCCCTCGCTGAAATCGGCGCGCGCGGCGCCGCTCGTTGCCATCAGCAGCAGGATGCAGGAAATGCGTGAGATGCGAGATGTCATGACGTCTCTCTTTTGAAGGGCGAGCTTGCCCTATTTTTGCGCGGTGCCGCAACATTGTTCGCCCGGAACCCACGGCCGGAGATCAAAAACTAGGCATTTGTCTCAATTGGGCGAAAATTAGGCAAAAGTGGTGTGCGCTGCGCAAATTTGCCTCAATCAATTTTTACCGGCTGCCTTTTTGTTTCTCCAGGCTAATATACCAACCGGCTGATAACGCTCGGCTATTCCATCTTTGTGAGCGGCGCCTTCGCGTTTGGCACGGCAGTTGCTTTGCATTGTCGCGGTGCAATCAAACAGCTTGGGAGTCTTCGGTATGAGGGGTAATTTCTCCACAATAACAAAAATGTTTTCGGCGGGCGTGATCGCCGCCGGCCTGTCGATGTCGTCTCCGGCCAAGGCCGCCGAAGACACGATCAAGGTCGGCATTCTGCATTCGCTATCGGGGACCATGGCGATTTCGGAGACGACGCTGAAAGACGCCATGCTGATGCTCATCGAAGAGCAGAATGCCAAGGGCGGTCTGCTCGGCAAGAAGCTCGAGGCGGTCGTTGTCGATCCGGCCTCCAACTGGCCGCTCTTTGCCGAAAAGGCGCGCGAGCTGATCTCGAAGGACAAGGTCGCCGCCGTGTTCGGCTGCTGGACCTCGGTGTCGCGCAAATCGGTGTTGCCGGTGTTCTCGGAACTCGACAACATCCTGTTCTACCCCGTCCAGTATGAGGGCGAGGAAAGCGAGCGCAACGTGTTCTACACCGGCGCCGCCCCGAACCAGCAGGCGATTCCTGCCGTCGATTATCTCATGAGCGAGGACGGTGGCTCGGTGAAGCGCTGGGTGCTGGAAGGCACCGACTACGTCTATCCCCGAACCACCAACAAAATCCTCGAGGCCTATCTGAAGGCCAAGGGCGTCGCCGCCGAAGACATCATGGTCAACTACACGCCGTTCGGCTTCTCCGACTGGCAGACCGAAGTCTCCGCAATCAAGAAATTCGGCTCGGCCGGCAAGAAGACCGCCGTCGTCTCGACCGTCAATGGCGACGCCAACGTTCCGTTCTACAAGGAACTCGGCAACCAGGGCATCAAGGCCGAGGACATCCCGGTCATGGCCTTTTCGGTCGGTGAGGAAGAACTGGCCGGTCTCGATACCGCGCCGCTGGTCGGCCATCTCGCTGCCTGGAACTATTTCGAGAGCGTCGACACACCCGAAAACAAGAAGTTCATCGCCGACTGGCACAAGTTCATCAAGAATGACAAGCGCACCACCAACGACCCGATGGAAGCTCACTATATCGGCTTCAACATGTGGGTGAAGGCGGTCGAAAAGGCTGGCACCACCGATCCCGACAAGGTCATCGACGCCATGGTCGGCGTGTCCGTGCCGAACCTCACCGGCGGCTATTCGACCATGATGCCGAACCATCACATCACCAAGCCGGTGCTGATCGGCGAGATCCAGGCCGACGGCCAGTTCGAGACCGTGTCGCAGACGCCCGGCCTCGTGATGGGCGACGAATGGTCCGACTATCTGCCCGATTCCAAGGACCTGATTTCGGATTGGCGCGCGCCTCTGTCCTGCGGCAACTTCAACGTTGCCACCGGCAAATGCGGCGGCAAGGGCACGAACTGATCCCTCCCGGGACTGACCGATCGTGGACGCGTCCACGATCGGTACCGCCAAGCGTCCGGGCGCTTCAGCCCGCCCGGACGCGGAATTTCCCCACAGAAGAGTATCTGAACGGATGATCCTGTTGCGCACTCTCGGCCTCATGCTGGTGTTCCTGGTGGCAAGCCTATTGCCGTCGAACGCAGCCGAAGCCGATCTGCGCGCCATCGTCGCCAAATTCGCCACGGGCACGGGCTTTGCCGCCACTGAGGCCGTCGTGCGCGAACTTGCCGCCACCGGCGATCCGCTGGTTGAACGGCCGCTTGCAGCGCTCGCCGAAGGCAACCTTTACATCCGTAAAGCCGATTCAGCCGTCTTCGTCGGCAGTGAGGCCGCCGACAGCGTCACGCTGCTCGACCCGCTGAGTGGCGAGAAAGCCGGCGACGCCCCCAAGGCCGACATCACGAAGATCAAGGTCAACAACACGCTGCGTCGTGTCATCCGAGATGCGCTGGGAACGCTGACGTTGCGCGCGAAAGATCCTTCTGTCCGCATCGCCGCCGCCGACACCATGTTCAAGACCCCCGATGCCGCCAATATCGAGCCGCTCGATGCAGCCATCGCCGCCGAGACCGACGCCAAGGTCAAGGCATTGTTCGAACAGGCGCGCGCGGCATCGGTGCTGGTCTCCGACAAGCCGGAGGCCGACAAGCTTGCCGCCATTGCCCTGATCGGCGCGCGCGGCGACCGCGACGCGGTCTCGCTGCTCACCGCGGTCGAGGCCAATGCGCAAGGCGCGGTCAAGGATGCCGCGACGGCGGCAATCGCCAGCATCAATTCGAGCCTGGCGCTGTGGGATGCCGGCCAGAACATATGGTACGGCATCTCGCTTGGCTCGGTGCTGCTGCTGGCCGCCATCGGTCTCGCCATCACCTTCGGCGTCATGGGCGTCATCAACATGGCGCATGGCGAGATGGTGATGCTCGGCGCCTACACCACCTTCGTCGTCCAGCAGGTGATCCGAACCTCATTCCCCGGCCTGTTCGACTGGTCGCTGGTGATCGCGCTGCCGCTCGCCTTCCTGGTTGCCGCTTCCGTCGGCCTGATCATCGAGCGCGGCGTCATCCGTTTCCTCTACGGCCGGCCGCTGGAAACGCTGCTCGCAACCTGGGGCGTCTCGCTTGTCCTGCAGCAGGCGGTGCGCTCGATCTTCGGACCGACCAACCAGGAGGTCGGCAACCCCTCCTGGATGTCGGGATCGTTCGATGTCGGCCAACTCGCCGTCACCTGGAACCGCCTCTGGATCCTGGTCTTCGCGCTCACCGTCTTCGGCGTGCTGCTCTTTGTTATGAAGCGCACGCCCTGGGGCCTGCAGATGCGCGCCGTCACCGCCAACCGCCGCATGGCCGCCTCGATGGGCATCAGGACGCCTTGGGTCGATGCGCTGACCTTTGCGCTCGGCTCCGGCATTGCCGGCATTGCCGGCGTCGCGCTCAGCCAGATCGACAATGTCTCGCCCAATCTCGGCCGCGGCTACATCATCGACAGCTTCATGGTCGTGGTCTTCGGCGGCGTCGGCAATCTCTGGGGCACGCTGGTCGGCGCCTTCTCGCTCGGCATCGTCAACAAGGTTCTCGAACCCTATGCTGGCGCGGTGCTCGGCAAGATCGTCGTGCTGGTGCTGATCATCCTGTTCATCCAGAAGCGCCCGCGCGGCCTGTTCGCGCTCAAGGGCAGGGCGGTGGAAACATGATCACGGGACGCTTCTTCGCCGCGGGTGCCGACCGTCGCATCGCCATCACTATTTTCATCCTGCTGACGGCCGCCATTATCGTGCCGCTGCTCAACCTCGCAGTGTCGCCGCAAAGCGCGTTCTATATTCCGTCCTACATCGTCGCGTTGACGGGCAAGTACCTCTGCTATGCATTGCTTGCCTTGGCGCTCGATCTCGTCTGGGGCTATTGCGGCATCCTCTCGCTCGGCCATGGCGCCTTCTTCGCCCTCGGCGGCTATGCGATGGGCATGTACCTCATGCGCCAGATCGGCTCGCGCGGCGTTTACGGCAATCCGATCCTGCCCGATTTCATGGTGTTCCTGAACTACAAGGAATTGCCCTGGTTCTGGACCGGTTTCGACCACTTCTGGTTCGCCGCCATCATGGTGCTGGCGGTGCCCGGCCTGCTCGCCTTCGTCTTCGGCTGGTTCGCCTTCCGCAGCCGCGTCACCGGCGTCTATCTCTCCATCATCACCCAGGCGATGACCTACGCGCTGCTGCTCGCCTTCTTCCGCAACGACATGGGTTTCGGCGGCAACAACGGCTTGACCGATTTCAAGGATATTCTGGGCTTCAACGTGCAGGCCGACGCCACCCGCTCGGCCCTGTTTGCCGCCAGCGCCATCATACTCGCGCTCGCCGTCTTCATCACCTGGGCGATCGTCGGCTCCAAATACGGCAAGCTGCTAATGGCGGTGCGCGACGCCGAGAGCCGCACCCGCTTCCTCGGCTGGCGGGCGGAGAACGTGAAGCTGTTTGCCTTCACCGTCTCGGCTGTCATGGCCGGCATCGCCGGCGCGCTCTATGTGCCGCAGGTCGGTATCATCAATCCCGGCGAATTCGAGCCGTCCAATTCCATCGAAGTCGTGATCTGGGCAGCCGTCGGTGGGCGCGGCACCATTGTCGGCCCGATCGTCGGCGCGCTGCTGGTCAACGCCGGCAAATCCTGGTTCACCGGCCTGCTGCCGGAGTTCTGGCTGTTTGCGCTCGGCGGCCTGTTCGTCGCCGTAACCCTGTTCCTGCCCAAGGGCATCGTCGGCATGTGGGACAGTTGGCGCGGTAACGCTCGGGCGATGCGGGCTGCAGCGATTGCAGAGGAAGCGGGCACAGACCCTGATGCCCCGCCGCCATCGAAGATCGTGCGCAGCGCAGCAACAACGCCCGGTGCCTGGTCCGCGTCCGGGCCCGAACCGCAGCCGGCGGAATAGAGCGATGTCGAAGTCCAACACCATCCTCTATCTCGACGGCGTCTCGGTCTCCTTCGACGGTTTCCGCGCCATCAACAATCTGTCGCTGGTGCTCGACAAGGGTGAGATGCGCGCCGTCATCGGTCCCAACGGCGCCGGCAAGACGACGATGATGGACATCGTCACCGGCAAGACCCGGCCCGACGAGGGCGAAGTGTTCTTCGACGGCCAGGTCGATCTGACCCGGCACGACGAGGCGGAGATCGCCATGATGGGCATCGGCCGCAAATTCCAGAAGCCGACCGTCTTCGAAAGCCACAGCGTCGAAGACAATCTGATGCTGGCGCTGAAGGGCCCGCGCTCGATCTTTCCGGCGCTGTTCCATCGCCGCTCGGCCGGCGAAGCCAGACAGATCGACGACATCCTCGGCATCATCCGGCTGGGCGACAAGCGCCACGATCTGGCAGCCAATCTCAGCCATGGCCAGAAACAGTGGCTGGAGATCGGCATGCTGCTGGCGCAGGACCCGAAGCTGCTTTTGGTTGACGAGCCGGTCGCAGGGATGACCGATGCCGAGACCGAGGAAACCGCGCGGCTGCTCAAGGACATAGCGCGCGAGCATTCGGTCATCGTCGTCGAGCACGACATGCATTTCGTGCGCGAACTCGGCGTCAAGGTCACCTGCCTGCATGAGGGCTCGGTGCTGTCGGAAGGCTCGCTCGATTTCGTCTCGGCCGACGAGCGGGTCGTCGAAGTTTATCTCGGGAGATGAGCATGGTCTGGCGGGTGCAATTCCATCGATTCGACTTTTCGTTCCTCCGCTTCTGGAGAAGGCGCTGACATGCTCGAAGTTTCCAACGCCACGCTCCACTACGGCGCTGCCCAGGCGCTGCGCGGCGTGTCGCTGACGGCAGGTGCCGGCAAGATCACCTGCGTGCTCGGCCGCAACGGCGTCGGCAAGACCAGTTTGATGAGATCGATCGTCGGCCACCACCGGCTGACGAGCGGAAGCGTTGCCTTCGAGGGGAAGGCGCTCGACCGGAGCGCGGCGTATGATCGCGCCCGGTCGGGCATCGCATTCGTACCGCAGGGCAGGGAGATCTTTCCGCTGCTGACGGTGCGCGAAAACCTGGAGTCCGGCTTTGCGCCGTTGAAGCGCGCCGACCGCAACGTGCCGGCGCATGTCTTCGAACTGTTTCCGGTGCTGACGCAGATGCTGGGGCGGCGCGGCGGCGATCTCTCAGGCGGCCAGCAGCAGCAGCTCGCCATCGGCCGGGCGCTCGTCATGCGGCCGAAACTGCTGGTGCTCGACGAGCCGACCGAAGGCATCCAGCCCTCGATCATCAAGGACATCGGCCGCGCCATCCGCTATTTGCGCGATCAGGCCGGCATTGCGGTGCTTCTGGTCGAGCAATATCTCGATTTCTGCCGCGAGCTCGCCGACGAGGTCAACATCATGGACCGCGGCCAGATCGTCCACACCGGCCCGGCCGAAGATCTCGACCGGGCGGACGTCAGGAAGTTTCTGACGGTTTAGCGCAGGTCGACGGCTGCACGGATCGTACACGTCGAAGATTGGCTGAATGCCCACAATCACTTCGTCATTCTAGGGCGGAGCCAAGGAGCGGAGCGACGCGCGCAGACCCTAGAATCCATGCCGCGACATCAGCCAAAGAGTGCCGCGATGCAGAACAAGATCGCTTCTGCGGCACATTGGCATTCCACATGCTGCACCGTTAATGACGCTTCTTCGTCCCGGCATGGATCCCTGGGTCTTCGCTCCGCTTCGCGTCGCTACGCCCAAGGATGATGAAGTCGCGAAGGTCCGCACCCGTTGCGTCGGACTTTCGTCCGAGGCCGCCACACTCTGGCACGCCGAATACTGCATGCTAGTCTTTCCTAGGCCTCGGTGAGTCGGCCGCTTCCGTATCAGTCTGGTTCTGTAGCAGATCGAGGGAATATGCTGGCTCAGCCTGCAAGTTCCACGCAAGCAAGCCACCCTAGCTTCCCTCGCAGTTCTGATTGTCGGTCAATGCGTTCAGATAATCTTGCCAGGAGAATAGGGCTATGGAACGGTTCGTCGAGGACCACCAGAAACGACGGCTGACAGAGCGTGTCGACATCATTACCGCCATCAACATTCTGCGCTCGCAAGGCTACCAGCAGGATGAGCTGATCGGCGAAATCACCAAGGTTTTCTACGTCGACCTCGACACTTACAACGAGATCGTCATAGCGGCCTAAAAGCGCGTCGCGCCTGAACGGCCTCATGCGACGCGCTTTGGGGTGTTGTTTTACGTGTGGTGAGGTTCAGGCCGGCTGAATATCAGCCCAGCCTACCCGGCGCGCCGGAAGGCGAGCACACGGTTGCGGCCGCCGCGCTTGGCGCCGTAAAGCGCTTTGTCGGCGGCGCTGAGCACCTTGTCGAATTTGGTGCCGCCCTCGCTGCCGAAGGCGTAGCCGGCGCTGACGGTGCAGGACAGCAGGCGGGTCTCGGTATCGATCCGGCGCACGGCAAAACTGGCCCGGATCCGCTCGGCTATGAATTCCACCTTTTCAGGCAAGGTGCGATCGAGCACCAATGCAAATTCCTCTCCGCCCATGCGCGCGGCGACATCGCCCGGCTGGAGATTGGCGGTCAAATCCTTGGCGAACAGTTTCAGCACCTCGTCGCCGGTGGCATGGCCGAACTCGTCATTTATCGCCTTGAAGCCGTCGAGATCGAACACGATCACGGCGGTGAAGGACCGGACAGGTGTTTTGCCGTGCAGGTCGAACAAAGCGCGCCGGTTGAGCAGTCCGGTCAGCGGATCGGTCAGCGCTTCGCGGCGATGATACTGCGCCAGGCGTCCCTGGTTGAGCGCCAGCGAGAGCGCGCCGATGCCGGTCATGCACGCGATGACGACGATGAGGCTGAAATCCTCGGCCCAGTTGCTCGGCGCATGGCCAAGCACCAGCCTGCCATCCCAGACAAGTGCACCGGAGCACAGCACGAAGGAAATTGCGGTGGCTGTGTAGAGCCCGGCAATGCCGAGGATCGGGGCAGGGAATTCGGTGCGGCCCTTCCAGTATTCATAGGCCGTCGCAAACAGGAGCAGCGCGGCGAAGGCATTCTCCAGCATGAAGCCCAGCCCGTCATAGCCAAGCGCCATCGGCGGCAAGGCGACTGCCAGCGAGACGCCGGCGCCGACAGCAATGCGGGGCAGCGGTGACCTCCCTGTCGTGAACTGATGGGCAGCGCCCAGCATGGTCGCGAAGCCGAGCAGCAGGAACGTGAAGCTGGCGAGGCCGAGCAGGCGCCCGGGCGCGTCGATATAGGCCTGGTAGGCGAAGACGTCGGCAACGATCAGAAGCGCGCTGACGGCCCAGGTCAGCAGGAATTTTTCCGAGCGCGCGGTAAGCCAGATGCCGAACAGCGTCAGGCCGAGGCAAGCGGCGGAAAACCCGACAGCCAACAGAAGGGAACTGTAGTCGAGCGACATGCCCTCGTCCTTGCGCGCGGCGGCCGGCCTCTAGAAAGGACCCGCACCGGATTTATGCAGGATGGAGGTATCGATAAGGTTACGATGCGCATAAGCTATCACGCTTCGGTTCATCGTAGCAATTCTGGGTTGAAACCCTTTTCAAGGGAAAGCGCTGACCGCTTTCCCGGGAAAACCGTTCCACACTTTTCCTGGAATTGCTCCTAATGCATGTCGCCCAGAAGTGTGCCGCGGTTCTGCGACAACGGCATGCATCAAGACAAAGACTTAAATCGCGTCGTATGAATCCGTTTCAGCGCGACGCGCTTTAACCGATCAGCTCACCCTCTTCATCAGCGCCATGGCGCCGAACGGCGCGCGCACCTTGCCCTCGGTGATAAAGTAGACGAACACATCGCGCGGTTTCACCGGCGCGTCGAAAGTCGGATCGGCGCGCCGCAGATCGGCCGGCTGCTTGCCTTGCGCCCAGGTCTTCACCCGCGCTGCCCATTCGTCCAGGCCATTCGGCGTATAGCAATCCGGATTGTCGTCGCTGCCGGTCTGCAGCCGCGCATAGATAAAATCGCCGGTGATGTCGGCGATACCAGGATATTTGGCATGGTCGGCATAGACGATCGCCGCCTTGTATTTACGCGCCAGGCCCACAAATTCCGGCACGCTGAAACTGTCGTTGCGCACTTCCAGCGCATGGCGCAGCGCGACGCCATCCTGCTTTTCCGGCAGCAGCTTCAGGAAGGCCTCCAAATCATTGGCGTCGAACTTTTTCGTCGGCGCGAACTGCCACAGGATCGGGCCCAGCTTGTCGCCCAGCGCGGCAATGCCGGAGCCGAGGAAGCGCGTCATGGACTCGCCGGCTTCGCCAAGCACGCGCCGGTTGGTGACGAAGCGATTGCCCTTCAGCGAATAGACGAAACCGTCCGGCGCCTCGCCCGCCCATTTGACGAAGGTCGGCTCCTTGAAGCTGGAATAGTAGGTGCCGTTGACCTCGATGCTCGGTACCTGGCGGGTGGCGTAACTTAGCTGTTTGGCCTTGGAAAGCTTGTCCGGGTAGAAAGACGTATCCCAGGGTTCGAAAGTCCAGCCGCCCATCCCGGCGCGGATTGTTCCTTGGCTGATCATCGTCTTCCTCCCAGTTCTAAAAATGCGGTCAGGCTATTTTTCCAACCGGTTTGATCATGTCGACCACGGTCCATCCGGGACGGTGATGATTGGCTCGGCGGCCCGTTTCGTGGAAGCCATAGGCCGTATAGATCTCGATGTTCCGCTCCATGCGCGAATTGGTGTAGAGCCGCACCTCCGGCACACCCCATAGCCGCGCCTGTTCCTGGGCGAAGTCGAGCAGCGCGGTGCCGAGTTTCCTGCCCTGGAAAGCGGGGGAGACCGCGACGCTGAAGATCATCGCATGATCGGGATGGCGCTCAATAACGATCAGCCCGGCGAGTTCCGCGCCGCTCTCCAAGAGCCAGACCTCGCCACGCTCGATGCGTGGCGCATAGTCCTCGGTGACTGGGAGCGGCGGCGCGCCTAACAGGGGCGTGTAGTGCTCATAGGCGGTCTGCGTCAGCGAGACGACTGCGTCGAGATCACCGGCAAGCGCCTGTCGGACTGTCATTCAAAGCTCTCCAGGCGCCCGGCCGGTCTGCCAGTCACTCCGCCGCTTCGCGCTTGCCTCCGGGGCGCCGTTCCAGCAGTTCCTTCAGGAAGTGGCCGGTGTAGCTGCGCTTTTCGCGCACGATCGCTTCCGGTGTGCCTTGTGCCACCAGTTCGCCACCGCCATCGCCGCCTTCGGGGCCGAGGTCGAGCACCCAGTCGGCGGTCTTGATGACTTCGAGATTGTGCTCGATGACCACCACCGTGTTGCCCTGGTCGACCAGTTCGTGAAGCACTTCCAGCAACTTGGCGACGTCATGGAAGTGCAGGCCGGTGGTCGGCTCGTCGAGGATGTAGAGCGTCTTGCCGGTCGCCTTGCGCGACAATTCCTTGGCGAGCTTGATGCGCTGCGCCTCGCCGCCCGACAGCGTCGTCGCCTGCTGGCCGATATGGATGTAGCCGAGGCCGACCTGCTTCAGCGTCTCCAGCTTGTCGCGCACCCCGGGCACGGCGGCAAAGAAATCGACGCCTTCCTCGACCGTCATGTCCAGGACGTCGGCGATCGACTTGCCCTTGAACAGGACGTCGAGCGTCTCGCGGTTGTAGCGCTTGCCGTGGCAGACGTCGCACGTGACGTAGACGTCGGGCAGGAAGTGCATCTCGATCTTGATGACGCCGTCGCCCTGGCAGGCCTCGCAGCGGCCGCCCTTCACGTTGAAGGAGAAGCGGCCCGGCTGATAGCCGCGGGCCTTGGCCTCGGGCAACCCGGCAAACCAGTCGCGGATCGGTGTGAAGGCGCCGGTGTAGGTGGCCGGGTTCGAACGCGGTGTGCGGCCGATCGGCGACTGGTCGATGTCGATGACCTTGTCGAGGAATTCGAGGCCCTCGATGCGGTCGTGATCGGCCGGATGCTCGCGCGAGCCCATGATGCGGCGCGACGCCGCCTTGAACAGCGTCTCGATCAGGAAGGTCGATTTGCCGCCGCCAGACACGCCGGTGATGGCGGTGAAGGTGCCGAGCGGGATTTCGGCAGTGACGTTCTTGAGGTTGTTGCCGCGCGCGCCGACGATCTTCAGCCGGCGGTTTTTCTTGGCCTCGCGCCTGACACCGGGCGTGGCGACTTCGAGCGCGCCCGACAGATATTTGCCGGTGATCGAATTAGGATTGGCCATCACCTGCTGCGGCGTGCCCTGGGCGATGATCTCGCCGCCATGGATGCCGGCGGCCGGGCCCATGTCGACGACATAGTCGGCATGCAGGATGGCGTCCTCGTCATGTTCGACAACGATCACCGTGTTGCCGATGTCGCGCAAATGCTTCAGCGTGTCGAGCAGGCGCGCATTGTCGCGTTGGTGCAGGCCGATCGACGGCTCGTCCAGCACATAGAGCACGCCGGTGAGGCCGGAGCCGATCTGCGACGCCAGACGAATGCGCTGGCTCTCGCCGCCCGACAGCGTGCCGGAATTGCGCGACAGCGTCAGATAGTCGAGGCCGACATCGTTGAGGAAGCGTAGCCGGTCGCGGATCTCCTTGAGCACCCTGACAGCAATCTCGTTCTGCTTGTCATTGAGCTGCGCCGGCAGATCGGTGAACCATTTGTCGGCGTTGCGGATCGACTGCTCGGTGACCTCGCCAATGTGTTTTCCGGCGATTTTGACCGCCAGCGCTTCCGGCTTCAGCCGGTAACCCTTGCAGACCGGGCAGGGCGTCGCCGACATGAAGCGCTCGATCTCCTCGCGCATCCAGGCGGATTCGGTTTCCTTCCAGCGCCGTTCGAGATTGGGAATGACGCCCTCGAACGTCTTGGTCGTCTTGTAGGAGCGCAGGCCGTCATCATACTGGAAGGTGACCTCGCGCTCACCGGTGCCGCGCAGGACGGCATCCTTTGCCTCTTCGGTCAGGTCTTTGAACTTGTCGCCGAGCTTGAAGCCGTATGCCTTGCCCAGCGCTTCCAGCGTCTGCGCATAATACGGCGAGGTCGATTTCGCCCACGGGCTGACGGCGCCGTCGCGCAGCGAGACGTTTTCGTCCGGCACGATCAGGCTGGCGTCGATGGCGCGCTGATTGCCGAG
The DNA here is from genome assembly GCF_040324395.1 of Mesorhizobium sp. C277A. NCBI lineage: Bacteria > Pseudomonadati > Pseudomonadota > Alphaproteobacteria > Hyphomicrobiales > Phyllobacteriaceae > Mesorhizobium > Mesorhizobium sp. C277A. Next base: position 1,839,022 of record NZ_JAMYVW010000002.1, read on the forward strand.
GCCGTCGCAGGTCGGGCAGGCGCCGAACGGGTTGTTGAACGAGAACAGCCTGGGCTCGATCTCCGGAATGGTGAAGCCGGAAACCGGGCAGGCGAATTTTTCCGAGAACAGGATGCGCTCATGCGTCTCGTTCTTCGATTTGTTGACCGAGTCCTCGCCGGTCTGGCTGGCGTCGAGCGGCCGGTCGGCGAACTCGGCCACCGCCAGCCCTTCGGCGAGCTTCAGCGCCGTTTCGATGGAATCGGCAAGCCGTGTCGCCAGGTCGCCGCGCACGACGATGCGGTCGACGACGACGTCAATGTCGTGCTTGTACTTCTTGTCCAGCGCCGGCACATCGGCGATCTCATAGAAGACGCCGTCGACCTTGACGCGCTGAAAGCCCTTCTTCTGCAGCTCCAGCAGTTCCTTGCGATACTCGCCCTTGCGGCCGCGCACGATCGGCGCCAGCAGGAAAAGGCGCGTGCCTTCCTCGACCGCCAGCACCCGGTCGACCATCTGTGAAACCGTCTGGCTCTCGATCGGCAGGCCGGTCGCCGGCGAATAGGGGATGCCGACGCGCGCGAACAGCAAGCGCATGTAGTCGTAGATCTCGGTGACGGTGCCGACCGTCGAGCGCGGGTTCTTCGACGTGGTCTTCTGCTCGATCGAGATGGCCGGCGACAGGCCGTCGATCTGGTCGACATCCGGCTTCTGCATCATTTCGAGGAACTGGCGCGCATAAGCCGACAGGCTCTCGACGTAACGGCGCTGGCCCTCGGCATAGATGGTGTCGAAAGCAAGCGACGATTTGCCGGAGCCCGACAGGCCGGTCATGACGATCAGGCTGTCACGCGGCAGGTCGAGATCGACATTCTTTAGGTTGTGTTCGCGTGCCCCGCGAATGGAAAGGTATTTATGGTCGGCCATCGCCGGTCGCCGCCTCAGGTCTGGTGTCAGTGGGATCGGCGGGTTTTCCCGGCCATTCCCTATGTAGGTATTTTTGCCGCCACGTCGAGAGACGCCACACTTCTCGACCAAAGCCGTTTAACCGTCTTTCGCGCGAACGGGCAAGCGGAAAGAACAAAGACCGAACACGCTCCTGACAAAGCTGTGCAGAAACTGACAAGGGTGTTTCAGAAACTGACCCTGACGTAAGCTCCCGACGATCACATTTTCCGTAACCGGCTATTCAAGGTTGACGCCGTCGAATCAGGGGCGCACTCTGCCGGAGTCAACGGAGCCGGCCGTCTTTGATGGCCTCGCCGCCCATAGCGGCCTGCGAGACGCCGCAGGTTTTTGCGATTTGTGCTTCGGATTGACACCAGTCGCAACGGACATAGGAGCGGAGCATGACGCCACCGGATAGTCCCTTGAGGCTCCACCTGCTAGTGGAGCCGCGGCGGGCATAAGTGCCAGGTAGTTTCAAGGCATTGGAGTGTATGCGTCCAAACGAACGCATCGCGTCAGTCCAACAAACCACCAGACAAACCGTGACCTGCCGAATCCCACAAAAATCAGAGACGGCTAGTCGGATCGTCGGCTGAATGCCGCGAAGCATCCGAAATCAAAGTCGGTATAACACTACCGGCAGTTTGGATTTGGAATCCAAAAAAAGCCCCGACCGTTAGCGGAAGCAACGGCGGGGCTGTTCTTTTGCGAGGAAGTCGTCGGCGCAGGCTTTCTCTCCCGTATAGTAGCTGGGAGAAGGGGCTACCGGCGCGGCGGCTTGATCCCACCCGTGCCGACATCGACAGTGATGCTGCCGGAAATCCTGACATCGGTGTCGCCGATCTTGAACGTGCCGTTCTCGACGGCAGGCAGCGCGTCGTCCGGCTCCGGCTGCGGCGCGGGCTTGGCGATGCGGTAGTCGCCGGCCACGCCGGGCAGGGCGCCTTTCCGCGACGTGCTGGTGCTGCCCCCGGCAAAGGCCATGCTCGATGTCGCCGCCGTGATGGCAATGGCTATGGTCAGTCTGTTCAGGTGGTAGCGCATGGCAAGACTATAGTGCCGCGCTCAAGGCGAGGCCAGACCAGCGGCGTTGAAATTGAGGGAACACCGGCCTGCATTCAATCCGCCGATCAGGCCGCTGCCTGCTTGCGGGTGTCGAAGACGTGGTCGACGAGGCCCCAGTCCTTGGCCTCCTTCGCGGTCATGAAGAAATCGCGGTCGAGCGTGCGTTCGACCTCTTCGTGGGTGCGGCCGCAATGGTGAGCGTAGAGGTCGGCCATGTGCCGCTTGGTGCGCAAAATGCCTTCGGCATGGCGCTGGATGTCGGAGGCCTGGCCCTGGAAGCCGCCCAGAGGCTGGTGCAGCACGATGCTGGCATTGGGCAGCGCGATGCGCCGCCCCGGCGTTCCCGCCATCAGCAGGAAGGAGGCCATCGACGCGGCAAAGCCCATGCACACGGTCGACACCGGGCAGCTGACATATTGCATCGTGTCGTAGATGGCGAAGCCGCTGGTCACCACGCCGCCCGGCGAGTTGATGTAGAGCGAGATCTCCTTGTCGGGATTGTCCGATTCCAGCGACAGGAGCTGGGCGCAGACCAGCGCCGACATGCCGTCATTGATCTCGCCATTGACGAAGATGATGCGCTCGCGCAGCAGCCGCGAGAAAATGTCGAAGGCACGTTCGCCGCGGCTCGATTGCTCGATCACCATCGGCACCAGATTGGCAAAGCCGCTCATCTCATTGTCTCCGTTTTGATTTTTCCGGGTCAGGCAGCGCGCAGCAACAGGCGTGGCGCGTTGGCGGCGACAGGCGGTTTGGGCTTGTATGCGCGCAGCCAGAGCCGGCAGCCGGCGCCGGCCATCGCGACCGCAGGCGTCAGGACAAACCCGTCATGGACGATGCGCAGATGCGTGCCGCCGGAAACGGTGCGGGCGAGTGTGAAGGTGACGATGCTCTCCAGCTCCTCGCGGTTGGCGTCGCCGGAACGCTCGCGCCAGGAATAGCGCAGCAGGCGCCCCGGCTCGGCATCGAGCACTTCGCACTCGATCGGCTTCTCAGGCCCGGCAAAGGCAAAGCGGCTGCCGGTTTCCGGATTGATGTCGTTCGGCATCATCCATTCCGCCAAGAGGTCCGGCACGGTCAGTGCCCGCCACACTGGTCGGCCAGGGCGCGAAAAATCTCTGCTTCGATCATGGCAAAGCATAAGTCGATACTTATCGATTTGGCAAGGGGTGTTTTGAATGCTGCGTATTGATTGGATCCTGCCGGGCCTCTAAGCCGTGGGGAACAAGATGGGCCGATCATCGCGAGGCAGGAGTAGTATTTATGAATTCCAACGTCGATCTTTCGTCCGCCGAGAACCTCAACGAGGCTCTGAGGCTCTATCGCCGCCTCGTACTCGGTATAGGAGCGATCGCCGTCATCGGTTTCGTGGCCGTGATCTTGTTGGCCAAGCTGGGTACGGCGCTATCGCCGCCATACGGGATTTACGTCTTCGGCGAAGGATTGGGGACCTGGGGCCTGATCGCGGTGGTAGCGGCGCTCGTCGCTCAGGTGTGGTGGCACGGGCGCGCGATCGGGAAATTGCTGAATGACCCGGCTCTGAAATCTGAACCTGCAGTCGGGCTGATGTCGGCGCCAACCGTGATCGCACAGCGCGCCCATGGCATGGGCATGGAGTGGAGCGGCTTTTTCGGTCCGTTGCGGCCAGCTAAAAAACGGCGCTGACGACACCGCTTCTCGCCCCTGCGTGTCAGCTAAATCCACGCGCCCGCGTCGGCGATTGCTGCCATTCCTTGACAATCCGTGGTTAACAGTATAGGAACGAAAAGGGAACAAAAACCTTGTGGGAAAAGCCAGCCGCGGCAAGCCAGGATTGTGCGCGGCCTGTAAGGTGAACGACTTGAAATTTGTTTCGGATGAGCACGGAGAAGTGTCATGGCGGGTAGCGTCAACAAGGTCATTCTGGTCGGTAACCTCGGCGCGGACCCTGAAATCCGCCGCCTGAATTCCGGTGATCCGGTCGTCAACATCCGCATCGCCACGTCGGAAAGCTGGCGCGACAAGAACTCCGGCGAGCGCAAGGAAAAGACCGAATGGCACAACGTGGTCATTTTCAATGACCAGATCGCCAAGGTCGCCGAGCAGTACCTGAAGAAGGGCATGAAGGTTTACGTCGAAGGCCAGCTGCAGACACGCAAATGGCAAGACCAGACCGGCGCCGACAAGTACACGACCGAAGTCGTGCTGCAGAAATTCCGCGGCGAGCTGCAGATGCTCGATTCTCGCGGCGAGGGCGGCGGTCAGGTCGGCAACTATGCCGGCGGCAGCGGCGCGAGCCGTGGCTCGGATTTCGGCCAGTCTGGCCCCAATGAGAGCTTCAACCGCGGCGGCAACAGCGGTGGCGGCGGTTCCAAGGGCGGCGGTGGCGGCGGCTCGTCGCGCGAACTGGACGACGAAATCCCGTTCTGAGCTGACGGTAGTCAGCGATATCTGAGGAGAGGGCGCGATGTCGCTCGGACCGCTTCTATCGGCGCGCCCTCCCATTCCATGGCACGCCTTCGCGGCCCTTGCCGCGCTGGCTATTGGCGCTACGCAACTAGCGCTGCCGAAAGGCACGACGCGTCATCGTGTCGTCGGCTATACCTGGGCGGCGCTGATGCTGGTCGTCGCCATCTCCAGTTTCTGGATCCAGCAGATACGCCTCGTCGGTCCGTTCAGCCCGATCCATCTCTTGTCGATGTTAGTGTTGATCGCCGTGCCGCTGGCGGTCTGGCACGCGCATATGCATCGGGTCGCCACACATCGCAGGGTCATGATATCGCTGTATGTTTTCGCCCTGATCGGCGCCGGCGTGTTCACGCTGCTGCCGGGGCGGATCATGCACACGGTCGTCTTCGGCCAGTGACGCTTTCTGAAAGGAAGATTGCCGTGAAAGCCCGGATCAAATGGGTCGAGGAGCGCACCTTCGTCGGCGAGTCCGGCAGCGGCCACAAGGTTGTGCTGGGAACCGCCTCCGGGCCGGAAGGCAAGACGCCGGGTCCGAGCCCGATGGAGCTGGTGCTGATCGGCACCGGCGGCTGCTCGGCCTATGATGTCGTCCACATCCTCGAAAAAGGCCGCGAGGCGATCGAGGACTGTGTTGTCGAACTCGACGCCGACCGGGCCGAAACCGACCCGAAAGTCTTCACCCGCATCCACATGCATTTCATCGTCACGGGCCACGCGCTGTCGCGCGACAAGGTCCAGCGCGCCATCAACCTGTCGATCGAGAAATACTGCTCGGCCTCGGCCATGCTGGCCAAGACGGCTGTCATCACCCACGATTTCAAGGTCGTCGATACGGCGGTGGAGTAGGGGCTGCCGTTACCCCGCCATCAGCGCCTTGATGCCATCCGCGACGAACTGAACCGCAAGCGCGGCCAGGATGACGCCGAGCAGGCGGGTGAGGATCGAGCGGCCGGTCTGGCCGAGGATGCGGTCGATGCGCTCCGACAGCACGAACACCAGATAGGTGATGGCAAGGCAGACGAAGATGATGCCGACCAGCGCCGCTTGTGCTGCAAAACCCTGAAACGAGCCCGACAGTAGCACGGTCGCCGAAATCGCACCGGGGCCGGCGATCAGCGGGATCGCCAGCGGGAAGGCCGCGATATTGTGGATCATGTCCTTGGTGATGGCGACGTCGCCGATCTTCTCCTTGCGGTCCTGGCGGCGCTCGAACACCATTTCGAACGCGATGAAGAACAGCAAAAACCCGCCGGCGACGCGGAAAGCCGGCAGCGTGATGCCGAACACCGACAGGATGGAGGCCCCGGCCACCGCAAACAGCGCCATCACCAGGAAGCCGATGATCGAGGCGCGCACCGAGACCTGCTGACGTTCCTCGCGGTTCATGCCGCGTGTCACCGCGAGGAAGAGCGGCGCGAGACCTGGCGGGTCGATGGTCACCAGAATGGTGACGAAGGCGTTGAACAGGCTGTCGAAACTCGGCATCGCTGACCCCTCCCGCCGGGCCGGACCCCTGCGCCACGATAGTGGTAGAGCAAAGCCTGGCCGGTGGGAACCGTCTGAGATGCCGATACCGGAGACGCCGGCTATGTTAGGCGGCAGCGTTGCAATAGGCCTCCAGGCGATAGCCGTCGGGATCGACGATGAAGGCAGCGTAATAGTCCTCGCCATAGTCGGCGCGCAGGCCCGGCGCGCCATTGTCGCTGTCGCCTGCACGCAAGGCGGCGGCATGGAAGGCGACGACACTCTGCCTCGTCGGCGCGGCAAAGCAGAAATGCAGACCGGGCTTCTCGTCCGATGGCACTGGCCGCTCCGCGTCGTTCACCCACAGCGCGACGGCTTGCGCACCATAACCCAGTGAGCCTGGCGACTGGCCGAGGCAGGAATAACCGAGCGGCTTTAGCGCGGCATCGTAGAAGGGCTTCGGAACGTTGGTGTCGCGGACGCCGATCGAGACATGGTCAAGCATGTTTTTTCACCTTTTTTGCAATATGTTGCGTCATCAGTCCTGGGCGACGCGGCGCGCCAGGAACTCGACTTCGAGACGCCATGTCTTGCCATCGTCGTGCGAACGCTCGCCGAGCCAGCGGAAGCTGTCCTTGGTGATGCGCGAAAAGCTCCAGCGGACCGAGGAACCAGTGCCGTCGGCGCCGACCTGCACAATCGTGTCGCCTTCGGCGCGACCAAGCTGGCGGCTGTAGTATTGGTTGCGCGGGTCGCTCCAGAAGATGTGCCAGGCATCCGAGCCGGGATCATAGGCCCGCAGCGTTGTGCCATAAAAAGTCCATTTGCCGAGAGAAGGCGAGGGGCCGGCATCCCGCGCGGGCAGGATCCATACATCCTGGATCGCCCTGCCTTCCAGGACCCAGCCGAAATGCACCTCGCCGCCTCCGGTGAGAACCGTGCCGTCCTCGAGATGGCGCGTGGCATCGAATGTCCAGGCGCCGACGAAGCGGCCGTAGAGATCCAGCTTTTCAGCCAGGCCGGAATTGGGGCCGTCGCTGTGGAGCGCTTCGGCAAAGGAGGATGTACCGATCATACTTGCTGCCTTCGTAGTGTCAGGAGGCTGCAAGCGATAGGCCCCGACCGGGTGTCGCGCTTGGGAAAAATTGCTATCTTTCAAGCCATGACGACGAGCGAACAAAACTTGGCATCGGGGCAGGGTTGGTATGTCTGTGACGTGCTGTGCACGGCCGGCGCCGGCGACCGCCCGTTCGAGGAGGCGCACGACACCTTCTGCGTTGCCGCTGTCACCAGCGGCACCTTCCGCTACCGCACCAGGCAAGGCGCCGCCATGCTGGCGCCGGGCGCGATCCTGCTCGGCAATGTCGGCGCCTGCTATGAATGCGGGCATGAGCATGGCGCCGGCGACCGTTGCCTGTCCTTCCACTTCGCTCCGGCCTATCTCGACCGCATCGCCAGCGACGTGCCCGGCGCGAGCAAGCTCGCCTTCGGCGTGCCGCATATGCCGCCCTTGCCGGCGCTGACATCGCTGCTGGCCGAGGCGGAAGCGGCGCGCGAGATGGTCGACATCGACGCCTTTGAGGAGCTTGGCCTGCGAATTGCCGGCGCAGCACTGGCAGTTGCCGGCGCAGCACTGCCCGTCGCCAGCGATGCGGTGCCTGGCGTTCGACCGCCGAGCCGCCGCGACCAGAAACGGGTTGCCGAGGCGGTGCGGCAGATCGAGCTCAATGCCGACAGGCCGGTCTCGCTTTCCGAGCTTGCCTGCGCGACGGCGACCAGCCCGTATCATTTCCTGCGCACCTTCCGGCAGGTCGCCGGCATGACGCCCTATCAGTTTCTGCTGAGAACCCGGCTGCACCGCGCGGCGGTGCGGCTGCGCATGTCAGGCGATGCCATCTCGGCGATCGCCTTCGAGGCCGGTTTCAACGATTTGTCGACGTTCAACCGCCGTTTCCGGCGCGTCATGGGCGAAACGCCCGGCGACTATCGCGCCCGGCGGGTGGCTACCCGCTAATGCGTCCGCCTGCCTCCTGATACGTTCTGGCTTGGAAAACGGTCCATCGCAGGCTTTTGCCCTGGCGGCGGCGAAATGCGTTGTGGCCAAATCGTCGCAATCAGCTTTATCCATTTGAAATTGCCACTGAAATTGTCGTTGGAAAAGCACCACGAATATTGGAGTTTCGGCCGTGCTTCCTATATAAGCGGTCAGTGATTCCTGATTAGATTGTGATCCGATTTGACCGACCAAAAACCCCCGCGCGGCGCCGACGGCGGCCCTACCGGCATCGAGCCCATCTCCATCATCGAGGAGATGCAGAGCTCCTACCTCTCTTATGCCATGAGCGTCATCGTCAGCCGTGCGCTGCCCGATGTACGCGACGGCCTGAAGCCGGTTCACCGCCGCATTCTCTATGCGGCGCATGAGAGCGGTTACCACTGGAACCGCAAATATGTGAAGTCGGCCCGCCCGGTCGCCGACGTGATGGGTAAATACCATCCGCATGGCGACGCCTCGATCTACGACGCCTTAGTGCGCATGGCGCAGGACTGGTCGCTGCGCGTTCCGCTGATCGACGGGCAGGGTAATTTCGGCTCCATCGACGGCGATCCGCCGGCGGCGATGCGCTACACCGAATCGCGGCTGACCAAGGTCGCACATGAGCTGCTGGAGGACATCGACAAGGAAACCGTCGATTTCCAGGAGACTTATGACGCCTCCGACACCGAGCCGAAGGTGCTGCCGGCTCGCTTCCCCAACCTTCTGGTCAACGGTTCCGGCGGCATTGCCGTCGGCATGGCCACCAATATTCCGCCGCATAATCTGGCCGAGATCTGCAACGGCGCCATCGCCATCATCGACAATCCGGCGATCGATTTGCCGGCGCTGATGGAGATCATTCCGGGTCCCGATTTCCCGACCGGCGGCATCGTGCTCGGCCGTTCCGGCATCTACAGCGCCTATGCGACGGGTCGTGGCTCCATCGTCATGCGCGGCAAGGTCAATGTCGAGCAGCGCGGCAACGACCGTGAATCGATCATCATCACGGAAGTCCCGTACCAGGTGAACAAGGCCTCGATGATCGAGAAAATGGCCGAGCTGGTGCGCGACAAGCGCATCGAAGGCATTTCCGACATTCGCGACGAAAGCGACCGCCAGGGCTACCGCGTCGTCATCGAGCTGAAGCGCGACGCTGTCGCCGACGTCATTCTCAACCAGCTTTACCGCTTCACGCCGCTGCAAACCTCCTTCGGCGCCAATATGGTGGCGCTGAACGGCGGCAAGCCGGAAGTGATGAACCTGACCGACATGCTGAAGGCGTTTGTCAGCTTCCGCGAAGAGGTGATTAGCCGGCGCACGAAATTCCTGCTGCGCAAGGCGCGCGACCGCGCCCACGTGCTGGTCGGCCTCGCCATCGCCGTCGCCAACATCGACGAAGTGATCAAGCTGATCCGCACCGCGCCCGATCCGCAGACGGCGCGCGAGCAGTTGATGGAGCGGCGCTGGCCCTCCGGGGACGTGGAGTCATTGATTCTGCTTATCGACGATCCGCGCCATCGCATCAATGAGGATGGCACCTACAACCTCTCCGAGGAACAGGCGCGCGCAATCCTCGAACTGCGCCTGCAGCGCCTGACCGCGCTCGGCCGTGACGAAATCGCCGACGAGCTGAACACGATCGGCGACGAGATCAAGGATTACCTCGACATTCTGTCGTCCCGCGCCCGCATCCAGCAGATCGTCAAGGACGAGCTTGCCGCCGTGCGCGACGAGTTCGGCACGCCGCGCCGCACCGAGCTCACCGACGGCGGCGCCGACATGGAAGACGAGGACCTGATCCAGCGCGAGGACATGGTCGTCACCGTCAGCCATTCCGGCTACATCAAGCGCGTGCCGCTGTCGCTCTACCGGGCGCAACGCCGCGGCGGCAAGGGCCGCTCCGGTATGTCGACCAAGGAAGAGGATTTCGTCACCCGGCTGTTTGTGGCCAACACGCATACGCCGGTGCTGTTCTTCTCCTCGCGCGGCATCGTCTACAAGGAAAAGGTCTGGCGGCTGCCAATCGGCAATCCGCAGTCGCGCGGCAAGGCGCTGATCAACATGCTGCCGCTGGAGCAGGGCGAGCGCATCACCACCATCATGCCGCTGCCCGAGGACGAGACCAGCTGGGGCGAACTCGACGTCATGTTCGCCACCACGCGCGGCACCGTGCGCCGCAACAAGCTGTCCGAATTCGTCCAGGTCAACCGCAATGGCAAGATCGCCATGAAGCTGGAGGAGGAGGGCGACGAGATTCTCGGCGTCGAGACCTGCACAGACAATGACGATGTGCTTTTGACCGCCAGCTCCGGCCAGTGCATCCGCTTCCGCGTTGGCGATGTGCGCGTCTTCCAGAGCCGCAATTCGGTCGGCGTGCGCGGCATAAGCATGGCCGAGACCGACCGCATCATCTCCATGTCGGTCATCGAGCATGTCGATGCTTCACCGGCGGAACGCTCCGCCTACCTCAAGCGGGCAGCACTGGAGCGGCGGCTTGCCGCCGAGGTGACCGGCGAGGAAGAAGAGATTGCACTCACCAATGAGGAGATTGGCGAGGAGACTGAGCTTTCCGACAGCCGTTACGAAGAGCTCAAGGCGCATGAGCAGTATGTGCTGACGGTGACCGAATATGGCTACGGCAAGCGCTCGTCATCCTACGATTTCCGCCTGACCGGACGCGGCGGCAAAGGCATCCGCGCCACCGACGTGTCGAAGGTGGCCGAGATCGGCCAGCTGGTGGCGACTTTCCCGGTCGGCAATGACGACCAGATCATGCTGGTTTCGGATGGCGGCACGGTCATCCGGGTGCCGGTCAACGGTATCCGTTTCGCCAGCCGCGCGACCAAGGGCGTGACCATCTTCAACACCGCCGAAGGCGAGAAGGTGGTTTCGGTCGAACGGATTTCGGAGCCGCAGGCCGACGAGGATGTCGAAGAGGGTGTCATTGAGGCCGGCGCCGGAGATGCCGTACCGGACAGCACCGAATAGGTTTGAGCAACAACGCCGGCCCGATGGGCCGGCGCAAACAAGAAACTAGCAATAAATCAGGGGCGACGGTGGGGCCAGCGAGCGCCGAAACCTTCGAACCGCTTTGTGCGGACACGGACGCGCTCTGCCTCGCTATGCAATCCGAATGCGGTGGCGATCAGCATGGCGACGGTCATTGCGGTGGCGAGCATGTAGATCAGCATGTGCGTGTTCTCCTGCGCCTATCCAACGGTTAGATCGGGTTTTGGTTTCATTTTCCGAAGTGCAAACTAGCGAACGCGGCGTGAAGTCTTCGTGATCAAGGCATTCATCTGTCGTTCATGTCTGCGAAAAGGTTCACGCAGATGTTCCCAATCGCATTTGCCTTCCGCCCAATGCCCCGCTAGAAGCACCTCCCATGACCGATCGCATCGCCCTTTATGCCGGCTCCTTCGACCCGCTGACCAACGGCCATCTCGATGTCCTGAAGGCATCGCTGGCTGTCGCCGACACGGTTTATGCGGCGATCGGCACCCACCCCGGCAAGACGCCGCTGTTTTCCTTCGACGAACGGGTGAAGCTGATCGAGGCCGCGACCAAGGCCGAATTTGGCCGCGACGGCGACCGGATCAAGGTCGTCGCCTTTGACGGGCTGGTCATCGACGCGGCCCGCAAGCATGGCGCCTCGATCATGATCCGCGGCCTGCGCGACGGCACCGATCTCGATTACGAGATGCAGATGGCTGGCATGAACGAGACCATGGCGCCGGAACTGCAGACGGTTTTTCTGCCCGCCAGCCCATCGGTACGCACCATTACTGCCACACTTGTGCGCCAGATAGCCTCGATGGGCGGAGACATCCGTCCCTTCGTACCGGCCGCCGTTGCCGGTGCGCTCACCGCCAAATTCGCGAAATAGTGCATGTCGCCCCAAAGTGGATGCCGGTTTTTGGGGCAACGACATGCACCCTAACAAAGACCTTCGGAGATCCCTTATGCAGCTGAAAAAGCTCGCCTCGTTCCTCGTCGTGCTTGCCGGTCTCGTGACCGCATCCGTTTCGGCCTTCGCCGCCGAACCGGAAAACACCATGGTCATCACCTTGAAGAACGGCGAGGTCACCATCGCGCTACGCCCCGACCTGGCACCCAAGCATGTCGCGCAGATCAAGAAGCTGGTGCGTGAAGGCGCTTATAACGATGTCGCATTCCACCGGGTCATCAACGGCTTTATGGCGCAGACCGGCGACGTCAAGTTCGGCAACATGAAGAAGGGGTTCAGCCCCGAGGCCGTCGGCACCGGCGGTTCAGACCTGCCCGACCTGCCGGCGGAATTCTCGCAGAGCGAACATTTTAAGCGCGGCACGCTCGGTATGGCCCGTTCGCAGGACCCGAACTCCGCCAATTCGCAGTTCTTCATCATGTTCGCGCCGGCGCCGAACCTCGATGGCCAGTACACCATCGTCGGCAATGTCGTCAGCGGCATAGAGCTGGTGGACAACATCAAGAAGGGCAACGAGGCGGACAACGGCACGGTCAGTGAGCCCGACCGCATGATCAAGGTACGCATCGCCGCCGACAAGTAAACCTATCAAATCATTCTGTTTTCTGAGATAAAGGATATCCGACATGGCTGAGATCAAGGACCGCGAAAACGCGCTCATCCTGGAAACGACCAAGGGCAAGGTCGTCATTGAACTGTTCCCCGACCTGGCCCCGGGCCACGTCGCCCGGATCAAGGAACTGGCCCGCGAAGGCGCCTATGACGGCGTGGTTTTCCACCGCGTCATCGAAGGCTTCATGGCGCAGACCGGTGACGTCAAGTTCGGCAATTCGACCAAGCCCACTTTTGCCCCCTCCCGCGCGGGCATGGGCGGCTCGGAAAAGCCGGACCTGAAGGCTGAGTTCTCCAACGCCAACCATGGTCGCGGCACCTGCTCGATGGCCCGTTCGCAGAACCCGAACTCGGCCAATTCGCAGTTCTTCATCTGCTTCGACGATGCCGCTTTCCTCAACCGCCAGTACACGGTCTGGGGCCAGGTCATCGAAGGCATGGACAATGTCGACAAGATCAAGCGCGGCGAGCCGGTGGTCGATCCCGACAAGATCGTGTCGCTGAAGGTCGCGGCCGACGTCAGGTAAGGACAAACGAAGATGATGGGCTTGGTCTGGTCGCTGCTCGGCATCCTGTCAGGCGCCTTCATCGCCGTCCAGGCGCCGATCAACTCGCAGCTGGCGCGCGGCCTGGGGCTCCCGGTCGCGGCTGCTGCGTTTTCGTTCCTGTCGGGCGCGATCGTGCTTGGTATCATCTCCATTGCCGTTGTGCGGCTGCAGGACATCTCGCTCGACTGGAAGGCGCCGGCGCCTTGGCTGTTCATCGCCGGCGGCATGCTCGGCGGTTTCTATGTTACCCTGTCAACCATTCTTACGCCGCGCATTGGTGCAGCCGCGTTGATGGCGTTCCTGGTTGCCGGCCAGTTGCTGGCCGGCATGCTGATCGATCGCGTCGGCTTTCTCGGCGTGGCGGTGCGCGAGATTTCGCTCGGCCGCATCGCCGGCGCGGTGCTGCTGTTGGCCGGAGCGCTGCTCGTCCGGCTCTACTGATGCGCGTCGATCTCTTCGACTTCGACCTGCCGGAGGAGCGCATCGCGCTGCGCCCGGCCGAGCCGCGCGACAGCGCCAGAATGCTGGTGGTCAGGCCAGGCGAAGACTTTGCGGACCGCGCGGTGCGCGACCTTCCGTCCTTGCTCAGAACGGGCGACGTGCTGGTCTTCAACGACACCAAGGTCATTCCTGCCCAGTTGAGAGGCATCAGGCGGCGCGGCGAAGCGCAGGCGCAGGTCGACGCCACGCTGCATATGCGCATGGCGCCGGACCGCTGGCTGGCCTTCATGCGGCCGGGCAAGCGCATCGCCGCCGGCGACCGCATCCATTTCGGCCATGACGGCAATTCCTGTTTTCTCGGCCAACTCGACGCCACGGTCATCGAGAAGGGCGACGCCGGCGAGGCGTTGCTCGGCTTCGACCTCTCCGGCCCATTTCTCGACGAAGCGCTGCGCGCCGTCGGCCACATCCCGCTGCCCCCCTATATCGCCTCCAAGCGCGACGACGACGCACGCGACCTGACGGATTACCAGACAATCTATGCCAAGGAGGAGGGCGCAGTCGCTGCCCCCACCGCAGGCCTGCATTTTACGCCGGAGCTGTTTGCCGCGCTGGATGCAAAAGGCATCGAACGCCGCTTCGTCACCTTGCATGTCGGCGCCGGCACCTTCCTGCCGTTCAAGGCGGACGACACCGCTGACCACAAGATGCATGCCGAGACCGGCTCGGTCAGCGAAGCAACAGCCGACGCTCTGAATGGCGCCAAGGCGCGGGGCGGGCGCATCATCGCTGTCGGCACGACCTCGCTGCGCCTGCTGGAGAGCGCGGCACGGCCTGATGGCTCGCTGACCGCCTGGTCCGGCCCGACCGACATCTTCATCACGCCGGGCTATCGCTTCCGCACCGCCGATCTGCTGATGACCAATTTCCATCTGCCGCGTTCGACGCTGTTCATGCTGGTTTCGGCCTTCAGCGGCCTAGATACGATGCGTGCGGCCTATGCTCATGCCATCGGGAACAATTACAGGTTCTATTCCTACGGAGATGCAAGCCTGCTTTATCGAGCGGAGATGAGCGATGGACGATGATCTGCAAGCCTTTGATCGCGAGAGCCTGATCGCCGAAGTGAAGAAACTCCGTGCCGGCATACGCCAGCATCGAGATTCTACCGGCCATGATTTATGCTGGCATCATCCCAACCTGTGGGACCTGCTGCCGGAAAAGACCGATCCATCGATTGCCGTGCCGCCATGGCCGAAATTCATGCGCGGCTGCATCCAATACCGCCAGTCGCTCGACAGGCAGGCGCCAGGCGCGCCTGTCCATGACAAGGAATTCAATGGCTGAGACATTCACCTTCAAGATCCTCGCCACCGACGGCAAGGCGCGGCGCGGTTCCATCACCATGCCGCGCGGCGAAATCCGCACGCCGGCCTTCATGCCGGTCGGCACCGGCGGCACGGTCAAGGCCATGTATATGGACCAGGTGCGCGGCGTCGGCGCCGACATCATCCTGGGCAATACCTATCATCTGATGCTGCGCCCCGGCGCCGAGCGCGTGGCGCGGCTTGGTGGGTTGCATGAATTCGCCCGCTGGCCGCAGCCGATCCTGACCGACAGTGGCGGTTTTCAGGTCATGTCGCTGTCGAAGCTCAGAAAATTGACCGAGAAGGGCGTCACCTTTCGCTCGCACATTGACGGCGCTGCCTACGAGATGTCGCCGGAGCGCTCGATCGAGATCCAGGGCCTGCTCGATTCCGACATCCAGATGCAGCTCGACGAATGCACAGCGCTGCCGGCCGACCTCAAGCAGATCGAGCGCGCGATGGAGCTGTCGCTGCGCTGGGCCGAGCGCTGCAAGACAGCGTTCGGCGATCAGCCCGGCAAGGCGATGTTCGGCATCGTCCAGGGTGGCGACAACGCAGCTCTCAGGGTGCGTTCGGCGCAGGCGCTGAGCGCGATGGAGCTGAAGGGCTATGCGGTCGGCGGCCTGGCCGTCGGCGAACCGCAAGCGGTGATGCTGGATATGCTGGAGATCACCTGTCCGGAATTGCCTGACAACAAGCCTCGATATCTCATGGGCGTCGGCACGCCGGACGACATCGTGAAATCGGTGGCGCGCGGCATCGACATGTTCGACTGCGTGATGCCGACCCGCGCCGGCCGCCATGGCCTGGCCTATACCAGGCGCGGCAAGGTCAATCTCAGGAATGCCCGCCACGCGGACGATCCGCGGCCGCTGGATGAGGAGAGCGACTGCCCGGCCGCGCGCGACTACTCACGCGCCTATCTGCACCATCTCGTGCGCTCGCAAGAGGCGCTGGGGGCGATGCTTCTGACCTGGAACAACCTGTCCTACTATCAGAAGCTGATGCAGGACATTCGCGCCGCGATCGAGGCAAAGGCCTTCGAGGCGCACACATCAGACATTTCAGAGGGATGGGCGAGGGGCGATATTCCGGTGCTATAAGCACATCTAGGTGCTGAGCGAATTCGCTGCGCGCAAGCTGCAGCCGGTGATTTGAAAGCTGCCGTCGGGCTGCTGTTCCAGCGTGTAGACCGCCTCATAGTCCTTGCCGTCGGGCCCAACGATCAGCACTTGCTGGATTAGAGAAGTTGGCCCCATCTGCTCGACCTTGCCGAAGGAATAGCTCTGCGGCTGGCGCACCGGCGGATAGCCGTTGGTCACCATGTTCATGAAGGTGTCGACGGTCGGAAAGATGCGCTTCACATTTGGAGCGGCGAAACTGTACGCCTTGGCGCCATCATTGGCGATGAGCGCCTTCAACTGACCATCGATGACGGCCTGGCCGGCCTTGACTTCGGCGTCGCCGGCAAGGGCTGCCGACACGAACAACGCGAACAGCAATGAAACAACTGCGAATGCGGTGCGGCGCATGGCCTGTCTCCATTGTCCCCCAACAAAACCTGTCCCGGGACGCATCATACCATACGGTTTGCGGAGCCTCACGGTTTCAGCAACCGCAATATTCGCCACGCAAGTGCCACATGATCATGCTTAAGCCTCCTTTAACGCGGGGCGCGCATCGTAGGGACGGGTGGGGACCCGTTCGCGCAACCAGGGGACGACCATGTTCAAGCAGCCGATCGACCGGCGCCTTTTGCTGAAGGGCGCGGCAAGCCTCGCAGTTTTGGCTCCCTTGCCCGCCTGGGCAAGCACCGGGCCGACTGTCACGGAAGTCGCCTTCGATCCCGCCATTCCAGCGCTCGGCAACCCCGATGGCGACGTCACCATCGCCGAATTCGTCGACTATCAATGCCCGATCTGCAAGCTCGTCTTCGTCGAACTGAAGAAGTTGATGGAAGCGGACAACGGCGTCCGGCTTGTGATGAAGGACTGGCCGATCTTCGGCGACGTGTCGCGCGACGCGGCGCGGGTGACGCTGCTGAGCGGCGAACACTATGGCGCGGCGGTCGATGCGCTGATGACCAACCAGCGCGGCCTTTCGGAACGCCGCACCAACGACATCCTTTCTTCCGTCGGTGTCGATGTGGCGATGGTGCGTGCCGACCTCGCCATCCGTGAACCCGACATCGACGCTGCCCTTGTCCGCACCGAAGCCCAGGCGACGGCTTTCAAGCTGCGCGGCACGCCAGCCCTGGTCATCGGCGGCAACCTGTACCGGCGCGGCATGCCCGTGTCCGAACTGAGACAAGCCGTCGCCAAGGCCCGCTCCGCCTGATGCTTGAAAGCCGGGCGGCAGTCTGCCACAAGGGCCGCTTGAGTGCTGAAGCTTGATCGGGACCGGCAATGAAGACGTTTTTCATGCAGATAAAGTGCGATCTGGGCAAGTCCTATGAGGTCGCCAGCGCGCTCGCCGATGCCGAAATCGCCTCGGAGATCTACTCGACCGCCGGCAATTACGACTTGCTTGCCAAATTCTACGTCGACGACGAGGAAGATGTCGGCCACTTCGTCAACGAGAAAGTGCAGATTATTCCCGGAATCAAGGACACCTTCACGGTCGTCACTTTCCGCGCATTCTAAAGCAATTCCAGGAAAAGTGTGAAGCGGTTTTCCGTCCGGAATTGCGGCAAAGCAAAAAGCCATGGCAGGTCGCCGTTTCCATGAAACGGTGAACTGCTATGGCCGCATCAGGCACTTGCCCGGTGAACTGCTAGAGCCGCATCAGGCACTTGCCCGGCGACAAGGCAGAGCCTGATTAAGGTCCTGTTCCGACTGCCCGAATTTTGGGCAGTCGGAACATACTGATCGCCGATATCCTCCAAATCACCGATTGCGCTTGATTTTCTCCCGCGACGCCAGTGAAATGGCGTCACAGGGGAGTATGCGATTGGCAGCGTTCGATGAAATGCTTCCGGAAGTTTCCGGGCTTAGACAACCGTATACGGCTTACGACCGCTGGCTGAAGGAGCAGGACCCGGCCAGGCTTACCGAAAAGATGCAGGACGCCGAGCGCGTCTTCCGCAAGACCGGCATTACCTTCGCCGTCTATGGCGAGCAGGAAGCCTCCGAGCGGCTGATCCCCTTCGACATCGTGCCGCGCATCATCTCCGGCAATGAATGGCGAAGGCTGACGCAAGGCATCGAGCAGCGCGTGCAGGCGCTGAACGCTTTCCTCGACGACATTTACCACCGCCAGGAAATCCTGCGCGCCGGCCGCGTGCCGAGGGAGCTGATCGCCAGGAACGAGGCGTTCCTGCCGGAAATGATCGGAGTGCGGCCACCGGCCGGCGTCTACACCCACATTATCGGCGTCGATATCGTCCGCATCTCCGAGAACGAGTTCTACGTGCTGGAGGACAATGCGCGCACGCCGTCGGGCGTCTCCTACATGCTGGAGAACCGCGAGACGATGATGCAGCTCTTTCCCGAGCTGTTCCAGCAGATCAAGGTGCGGCCGGTGGAGAATTATCCGCAATTGCTGCGCCAGTCGCTGGCGGCAGTGCGGCCGCAAAGCACCAAGGGTGCACCGACCATTGCCGTGCTGACACCGGGCAGCTTCAACTCCGCCTATTTCGAACATGCCTTCCTCGCCGACCAGATGGGCGTGCAACTGGTCGAAGGCCAGGATCTGCGCGTTGTAGACGGCCACGTCGCTATGCGCACAACCGAAGGCTACAAGCAGATCGACGTGCTTTACCGGCGCGTCGACGATTCCTTCCTCGATCCGCTGACCTTCCGGCCGGACTCGGCCCTTGGCGTGCCCGGCATCATGGACGTCTACCGCGCCGGCAACATCACCATCGCCAACGCGCCGGGAACCGGCATCGCCGACGACAAGGCGATTTATTCCTACATGCCCGACATCGTCGAGTTCTACACCGGCCGCAAAGCCATCCTCGGCAACATCCCGACCTGGCGCTGCTCGGAGCCCGACAGCCTGAAATACGTGCTCGAACACATCCATGAGCTGGTCATCAAGGAAGTGCACGGCTCCGGCGGCTACGGCATGCTGGTCGGCCCGGCTGCGACCAAGAAGGAATGCCAGGATTTCGCCAAGAAGCTGCAGGCGAAGCCCTCCAACTACATCGCCCAGCCGACGCTGGCGCTGTCGACTTGCCCGATCCTGACCGAAAAAGGCCTGTCGCCGCGCCATGTCGATCTCAGGCCCTATGTTCTGGTCTCCGACCGAATCCAGATCGTTCCCGGCGGCTTGACGCGGGTGGCGCTGAAGGAGGGGTCGTTGGTCGTGAATTCCTCGCAAGGCGGCGGGACGAAGGATACGTGGGTGTTGGACGATTAGGTAGACAGTAGACAGTAGGCAGTAGGCAGTAGGCAGTAGGCAGTAGGCAGTAGGCAGTAGGCAGTAGAGGGACAAGAAATGCCATATTCCACAGAGAATCAAATGCTTACTAATCCCTACTCACTATTCCCTACTCACTAGTCCGAAGGGTCTTGCCATGCTTCTCGGCCGCACCGCCAACGGGCTCTACTGGATGAACCGTTATATCGAGCGGGCGGAAAACATGGCGCGTCTGGTCGATGCCGGCCTTCGCATGGCGCTGACCCGCACCCAGAGCGCGTCGGAAGAGTGGAATTCGGTGCTGCTCAGCGCCGGCTCCGACGTCACCTTCACGCAGAAATACAAGGACTACACCGCCGCCAATGTCGCCGACTTCCTGCTGCGCGACACCTCGAACCCGTCGAGCACGATGTCGGCGATCGAGACCGCTCGCAACAATGCCCGCATGGTGCGCACCGCGCTGACGCGCGAGACCTGGGAGAGCATCAACGAAGCCTGGATGGCCCTGAAGCGCATGCTGGCAAAGCCGATCGACGAGCGCGACCTGCCGAGTGTGCTCGACGCCATCAAACGCGAGACGGCGCTGATCCGCGGCTCGTTCTACGGCACGATGCTGCGCAACGAGATCTTCGACTTCTCACAACTCGGCACCTATGTCGAGCGGGCCGACAACACGGCACGCATCCTCGACGTGAAATACTACGTGCTGCTGCCGTCGATCTCCTGGGTCGGCTCGAGCCTCGACAACTACCAATGGGAATCGATCCTGCGCTCGGTGTCGGCGCACCGTTCCTATCGCTGGGTCTATGAGGCCGACTACAAACCGACCAACATTGCCGACTATCTGATCCTCAATGTGCGCATGCCGCGCTCGCTGACCTTCTGTTATCGTTTTCTCGCCGAGCATCTGAAGTTCCTCGGCGACGATTATGGCGACCGTCATGCCTGCCACGCCACCGTCGACAGGACACAGGCGATGCTGCAGGCAGGGTCGATCAAGGACATATTCGACACCGGCCTGCACGAATTCCTGGCCAGATTCATTCAAGACAACACCAAGCTTGGCGAAGAGATCGCACAAGATTACCGGTTCAATTGAGCATGATCGCGAACCGGAGGACCGCGCTAGCGACAAGTGAGACCCGGTTTTCGGATAAGATCATGCTTACAAACGGAAAATAGGCATGCGGCTCAAGATCACCCACCGTACCGAATACCGCTACGACGCGCCGGTGCACTATCTGTTGCAGCGGCTACGCCTGTTACCGGTCAGTGGCCCGACGCAGACCGTGCTGTCCTGGGCGCTGAAGATCGAGGGCGCGCGCGAGGAAGTCCGCTTTAACGACCATTTCGGCAACGATAACAGGCTGTTGAGCGTCGAGGGCGAGCGCGACTTCATCACCGTCGAGGCCTCCGGCGAGGTTGTCACGCGCGACACAGCGGGCGTCTCGGGTCCGCATCAAGGCTTTGCGCCGCTGTGGCTGTTCAGCCAGGAGACAGCTTTGACCATCCCGGGCGAGGGCATAAGCGAGCTTGCCGCGGCGGTCGGCAAAGGTACCGACATCGAAAGGCTGCATCGGCTGATGGCGCTGATCGTCGAGCGCGTCGCCTACACGCCGGGCACCACCAGCGTGACGACCCCGGCGGAAGAGGCATTGGCGCTGAAGACCGGCGTTTGCCAGGATCACAGTCACATCTTTGTCACCGCAGCCCGCGTCATGGGTTTTCCGGCCCGCTATGTCAGTGGCTATCTGATGGTGGATGCGGCGATCGAGCAGGCGGCAAGCCATGCCTGGGCCGAAGCCCATGTTCAGGGTCTCGGCTGGGTCGCCTTCGACGCCGCCAACGGCATTTCCCCCGATGAACGCTATGTCAGGGTAGCCACCGGCCGTGATTATCGCGACGCCTCGCCGGTGTCGGGAATTCGACTGGGACAGGCGGAGGAACAGCTTGCAGTCACCGTCACGGTAGAGCAGTAGTCTCCGGCAAGATTGCTGCCTGAAGAGATTCCATGACTTATTGCGTCGGCCTCAAGATCGATCGTGGGCTCGTGTTCATGTCGGACACGCGCACCAATGCCGGGATGGATTCGATCTCTACTTTCAAGAAGATGCATGTCTGGGAAGAGCCAGGCGAGCGCGTCATCGTACTGATGTCGGCCGGCAATCTGGCCACGACGCAGGCCGTGGTCAGCCTGCTCGACGAGCGCACCAAGGCGGTGGCGGAACGCCACGCGACGCTGCTCGAGACCCCATCCATGTACCAGACGGTGCGGCTGGTCGGCGACACCGTCAAGGAAGTCATCGCCAGCTCGTCGCCTGCCGGCGAAAAGGCGGATTCCTATTTCAACGCCTCCTTCATCCTCGGCGGCCAGATCAAGGGCAGCCCACCACGGCTGTTCATGATCTATCCCGAGGGCAATTTCATCGAATCGACCGACGACACGCCGTTCTTCCAGATCGGCGAGACCAAATACGGCAAGCCGATCATCATCCGTGCCTATGAAAGGACGATGAGCCTGGCTGAAACGGTCAAGCTCTTGCTGGTATCGTTCGATTCGACGCTGAAATCGAACCTGTCCGTCGGCCTGCCTCTCGACCTGCTGTTCCTGGAGGAGGACACGTTCACGGTGGGTTTGAAAAAGCGCATCGGCCAGGACGATCGATATTATCGTGCTATTTCCGAAGGCTGGTCGAACGCGTTGAAGACGGCCTTTGCCAGCCTGCCGGATTTTCCGGGGTAGCGCGGGAACCTTCGTCGCGGTTGCCTGTCTCTATTTAACATGTTAATAAAAATTCAAACGGCTGGCTGATCGGCGCGTCGGGAGGATCCATGGACAACGAGCAATTCCGCGACTGGTCGACGCGCGCCGCCGACTGGGGCGCTGATTACCGCGCCGGCCTTCGCGATCGGCCCGTACGACCTGCCATAGCGCCGGGCGAGATCTTCAGGAGCATCGAAGCTTCTCCGCCGGAGGCCGCGGAATCGATGGAGACGATCTTCGCCGATTTCGAAGCCAAGATCGTGCCCGGCATGACGCATTGGCAGCATCCGCGTTTCTTTGCTTATTTCCCGGCCAATGCAGCACCCGTCTCGGTGGTGGCCGAATATCTGGTCTCTGCGATGGCCGCGCAGTGCATGCTGTGGCAGACCTCGCCGGCGGCGACAGAGCTTGAGACACGCATCGTCGACTGGATGCGCCAGGCGCTCGGCCTGCCCGAGGGCTTTTCCGGCGTCATCCAGGATTCGGCGTCGTCGGCGACGCTGGCCGCCGTGCTGACCATGCGCGAGCGCACGCTCGACTGGCAGGGCAACAAGAAGGGCCTTTCCGGGCAGGGCAGGCTGCGCGTCTATTCCTCCGACCAGGTGCACACCTCGATCGACCGCGCCATCTGGGTCGCCGGCATTGGCGAGGACAACCTCGTCCGCATTCCCGTCGCCGGCACCTACCGCGCCATGGATACCGCGGCTTTGGAAGCGGCGATTGTTGCCGACCGCGCGGCCGGCCTATTGCCGGCCGGCATCATCGCGTGCGTCGGCGGCACCAGCACCGGCGGCACCGACGACATCGCTGAAGTGGCCGCGGTGGCCAAACGCCAGGGGCTCTATCTGCATATCGACGCCGCCTGGGCCGGATCGGCGATGATCTGTCCGGAATACCGGCATTTCTGGACCGGTGTCGAGGGCGCGGACTCGATCGTCTTCAACCCGCACAAATGGCTGGGCGCGCAATTCGACTGCTCGATCCAGTTCGTCCGCCAGCCGGAGGATCTCGTGCGCACGCTGGCGATCAAGCCGGACTATCTGAAAACTCGCGGCCATGACGGCATCATCAACTACTCCGAATGGTCGGTGCCTCTCGGCCGTCGCTTCCGGGCGCTGAAGCTGTGGTTCCTGCTGCGCGCCCATGGCCTCGAGGCGCTGCGCACCATGATCCGCAATCACGTCGCCTGGAGCGAAGGCATAGCAGCGCGCCTGGCCGAGGAGGAGGATTTCGAGCTCGCCAGCCAGCCGATGCTGTCGCTGTTCTCGTTCCGGCATCGCGCCGCATCCGGCGCTGACTGCGACGAGCACAATCTGCGTCTGGTCGACGCCATCAACAATGACGGCCGTATCTACCTGACGCAGACGCGTGTCGATGGGCGGGTCGCCATCCGCTTCCAGGCAGGCCAGTTCGAGACAACCGCGGCCGATGTCGATACCGCCTTCACTGTCATCTGCGAGTGTGCAAGATCCCCGAAGGACTGACAGGATTGCCCGGGTGGTTGCCGCCGCCGGGGCAAGCCAGCAAGGACCTGCGAGCAAGCATATGGCCGGAAGGGCTGAAGGGGTTAGCCAGAATCTGACGGGCGTCTGGAGCGGGCGCTATTTCTATCCGCGCGAACTGCCGCCGGTTTCCTTCGTTGCAACGCTGATCGAAACGGCAACCAGCTTGACGGGCATGACCCACGAACCGGCGGCGACCAGCACGGCAAGATACGCAAGCCTGCAGGGGCAGCGAGAGGGCAACGCCGTCTCCTTTACCAAGACATACGACAAGGCCCAATTGAAGGCGCACCCGATTCACTACAGCGGCATCATCAACGGTGATGCAACCGAGATCAAAGGCACTTGGCGAATCCCGGGATACTGGTCCGGCAATTTCCTGATGATCCGCTCGCCAGGTAAAGTCGCGGCTGTCACCCGCAAGGTGGCGGAGCGGGTCTGAGCCGTATCTGCCCGGTTCGCCTTTGCAATCATCGATATTTCATTAGCCGGCGTCTCCCTTTTCATTGCTTTCGTTTTCAGCTACAAACAAGAAAAACGAAAACGGGAGGTTCTCAGTGTATTTGTCGCCGCGCCATGCCGAAATCATCCAGATGGCGAAGGACCATGGCCGTGTGCTGGTCGATGACCTCGCCACGCATTTCAACGTGACGCCACAGACCATCCGCAAGGACCTCAACGATCTCTGCGACCAGCGGCTGCTGACGCGCATCCATGGCGGGGCCCTGTTCCCGTCCGGCATCGAGAACATGGAGTATGAGGCGCGCCGCAAGATTGCCGCCGACGAGAAGGAGGCGATCGGCCGCGCGGCGGCCAGGCTGATACCCGACAACGCCTCCCTGTTCATCAACATCGGCACCACGACCGAGTCGGTCAGCAAGGCGCTGCTCGACCATACCGGGCTGATGGTCATCACCAATAATATCAATGTTGCCAACAGGATGCGCATCTATCCTTCGATCGAGGTGGTAATCGCCGGCGGCGTCGTGCGTGGCTCCGACGGCGGCGTTGTCGGCGAGGCCGCGGTCGATTTCATCAGGCAGTTCAAGGTCGACTATGCGGTGATCGGCGCCTCGGCCATCGACCATGACGGCGCGTTGCTCGATTTCGACTTTCGCGAAGTGAAAGTGGCGCAAGCCATTATCGCCAATGCCAGGCATGTCATCCTGGTCTCCGACCAGACCAAGTTCGAACGCACCGCGCCGGTTCGCATCGGCCATCTCTCGCAAGTCAACACCTTCATCACCGACCGTTGCGACATCCCGTCGGTGCGTAAGATCTGCGAGGAAGCGGAGGTTCAATTGATCGAAACGTCGCTCGGCTAGGCTATCGATCACGGTCCCGTTACATTTCGTTTGACATTCGTTCTTATTTCGAAATAATCCCGATACGGTTTCGTAACAACTCAAAAATGCTGCAATGCGAAATCGCGGGAGGGATTTGTGGACGCAGTCCGTGACATCTTCGTCATCGGTGGCGGCATCAATGGCTGCGGCATCGCCCGCGACGCCGTTGGGCGGGGCTTTTCGGTATTTCTCGCCGAGATGAACGACCTCGCCAGCGGAACCTCCTCCGGTTCGACCAAGCTGATCCATGGTGGCCTGCGCTACCTCGAATTCTACGAGTTCCGGCTTGTGCGCGAGGCGCTGATGGAGCGCGAGGTTCTGTGGAAGAACGCGCCGCACATCATCTGGCCGATGCGCTTCGTGCTGCCCTATGCCAAGGGCCTGCGCCCGGCCTGGCTGATCCGGCTCGGCCTGTTCCTCTACGATCATATTGGTGGCCGCAAATTGCTGCCGGCTACCCGGACACTGGACATGTCCAAGGATCCGGCCGGCAAGCCGCTGAAGCCGCTGTTTCACAAGGCTTTCGAGTACTCGGACGGCTGGGTCAACGATGCCCGGCTGGTGGCGTTGAACGCGCGTGACGCCGCCGACCGCGGCGCCACCATCCGCACCCGCACGAAAGTCGTCGGGGCGCGGCGCGAAGGCGATCTGTGGGCGATCCGCGTGGAAGACGTGCAGACGGGAGAGGCAGAGGAGGTCAAGGCCCGGCTGCTGGTCAATGCCGCCGGTCCGTGGGTCGACCACGTCCTGTCGACCACTGTGGGCCAGAACGACGTGCACAATGTGCGCCTGGTGCAGGGCAGTCATATCGTCATCAAAAAGAAGTTCGATGATCCGCGCGCCTACTTCTTCCAGAACAAGGACGGGCGCATCATCTTCGCCATTCCCTACGAGGAAGAATTTACGCTGATCGGCACCACCGATCGCGACTATCCCGGCGATCCGCATGACGTGAAGATCAGCGACACCGAGATCGACTATCTCTGCGCGGCGGCGAGCGAATATTTTGCTGAAGCCGTGACGCGCCCCGACATCGTCTGGACCTATTCGGCCGTGCGCCCGCTCTACGACGACGGCGCTTCGAAGGCGCAGGAAGCGACCCGCGACTATGTGCTGAAAGCCGATGGCGGCGGGGGCAAGGCGCCGATCGTCAACGCTTTCGGCGGCAAGATCACCACCTACCGCCGGTTGTCGGAATCGATGCTGGAAAAGGTCGAAGGTTTTCTCGGCAAGCGCGGTAAGCCGTGGACGGCGAACGCGCCCTTGCCGGGCGGCGATTTCCCGGCCACCGGTTTCGACGTCCAGGTGGCGAAGCTGAAGAGCGCCTTTCCTTTCATCGACCAGCGCCTGGCGCGTCGGTTGACCCGGCTTTACGGCACGCGCGCGCAAGTGCTGCTCGGCCTCGCCAAGTCGAACGCCGATCTCGGCCGCAATTTCGGCGCCGATCTCTATGAGGCCGAGGTACGCTACCTCAGCGAAAACGAATGGGCGCTGACCGCCGAAGATGTATTGTGGCGTCGCACCAAGCGCGGTCTGCATCTCAGCCGGGAACAGGCGTCGGCGCTTGACGAATTCATGCGCGGCATCAGCCGGCGCCATGTCGCGGCAGCGGAATAGGGAAGGCGATTGATGCACAAAGCCTGGGAGGAGGCATCATGCTGGAACTGAGAAACGTGACGAAGATGGTCGGCGCGGTGGAGCATATCCGCGACGTGTCGCTGACGCTTCAGCACGGCTCGCTCAACGTTTTGCTCGGGCCGACACTGTCGGGCAAGACAAGTCTGATGCGGCTGATGGCCGGGCTCGACGTGCCGACCACCGGTTCAGTCTGGTTCGACGGCCAGAATGTCACCGGCATGCCGGTGCAGCAGCGCAAGATCGCCATGGTCTATCAGCAGTTCATCAACTACCCCGCGATGACCGTCTACGAGAACATCGCCTCGCCGTTGCGCGTCGCCGGCACCGACCAGGCCAAGATCGACAAGGAAGTCCGCAACGCGGCAGGGCTTCTGAAGCTCACACCCTATCTCGACCGCACGCCGCTCAGCCTGTCCGGCGGACAGCAGCAGCGTACGGCGCTGGCCCGCGCCATCGTCAAGAATGCCAGCCTGGTGCTGCTCGACGAGCCGCTCGCCAATCTCGACTACAAATTGCGCGAGGAGCTGCGCGCCGAACTGCCCAAGATATTTGCCGCCGCCGGCACCATTTTCGTCTACGCCACGACTGAGCCGCATGAAGCCTTGCTGCTCGGCGGCAATACGGCGACGCTGTCCGAGGGGCGGATCACCCAATTCGGGCCGACCATCGACGTCTTCCGCAAGCCGATCGACCTGGTGACGGCGAAAACCTTTGCCGATCCGCCGCTCAACACCATCGTGCTGGCCAAGAAGGGCCCGGATTTCCTGCTCGAGGGCGGCGTCAAGCTGCCGGTACCGGCAGAACTCGCCGGCATTGCCGACGCCAACTACACGATCGGCTTCCAGCCGCATCATCTGTCGCTCGAGCGGCCCAACGCTGCCGCGGTGCCGGTGCGCGCCAAGGTGACGATCACCGAGATCACCGGCTCGGAAAGCTTCATCCATCTCGATTTTGCCGATGCGCGCTGGGTCATGCTGACCCACGGCATCCGCGATTTCGAGCCCGACGCCGAGATCGAGGTGTTTATCGATCCGCGCCACATCATGGTCTTCGACAGCAACGGCAGCGCCGTCGCCGCGCCGAAGCTTGCGGCCTGAGGGGGGAAGAGATGGCGCGCATCGACGTCAACCATGTCAGGCACTCCTACCTGCCCAACCCGCAGAAGGATGCCGATTTTGCGCTGCGGGAAGTGCACCACACTTTCGAGGATGGCGGCGCCTATGCGCTGCTTGGGCCTTCGGGTTGCGGCAAGACCACGCTGCTCAACATCATTTCGGGACTTCTGCACCCCTCGCACGGTGAGTTGCTGTTCAACGGCAAGGACGTCACCAATCTGTCGACGCAGGAGCGCAACATCGCGCAGGTGTTCCAGTTCCCGGTCATCTACGACACCATGACCGTCTACGACAATCTGGCCTTCCCGCTGCGCAACCGCGGCGTGCCGGAGGCCGATGTCGACCGCAAGGTGCGGGAGACGCTGGAGATGATCGACCTGGAGTCGTGGGCGAAGAAGAAGGCGAGGGGCCTGACCGCCGACCAGAAGCAGAAGATCTCGCTCGGCCGCGGCCTGGTGCGCTCGGATGTCAATGCCATCCTGTTCGACGAACCGCTGACGGTTATCGATCCGCACATGAAGTGGGTGCTGCGCTCGCAGTTGAAGCAACTGCACCGCCGCTTCGGCTACACCATGGTCTATGTCACCCATGACCAGACCGAGGCGCTGACCTTCGCCGACCAGGTCGTCGTCATGTATGATGGCGGCATCGTCCAGATCGGCACGCCGGCCGAATTGTTCGAGCGCCCGCGCCACACATTCGTCGGTTACTTCATCGGCTCGCCCGGCATGAACGTCATGCCGGTGGCGATCGACGGCAAGACCGCGACCATTGGCAGCCAGCGGATCGAGCTGCCCGGCGCGCCAAAGACCGCCGCTGGGAGCTCCGGCGCCATCGAACTCGGCATCCGCCCCGAATATGTCAGGCTCGGCCGTGACGGCATGGCGGTTAAAATCAGCAAGGTCGAGGATCTCGGCCGCCACAAGGTGGTGCGCGCCAGCCTCGAAGGCCGCGAGATCGCTGCCGTCATCGGCGAGGACGAGAGCGTGCCGGCCGACCCAAAGGTTCGTTTCGATCCGGCCGGCATCAACATCTATGCCGATTCCTGGCTGGTTGAGATGGGGCGTGTCGAGATGGGGGCATAGATGGAAAAGACCTGGAACAACAAGGCCTGGTTCCTGGTGCTTCCGGTGCTGGTGCTGGTGGCGTTCTCGGCCGTCATTCCGCTGATGACGGTCGTCAACTATTCGGTGCAGGACACCTTCGGCAACAACGTCTTCTTCTGGGCAGGCACCCAGTGGTTCGAGGAACTGCTGTCGTCCAGCCGCTTCTGGGAAGCGATGGTGCGCAACCTGATCTTCTCCTTCATCATTCTGGCCATCGAAGTGCCGCTCGGCATATTCATCGCGCTCAACATGCCGAAGAAGGGCTGGGGCGTGCCGGTCTGCCTAGTGCTTATGTCGTTGCCGCTGCTCATTCCGTGGAACGTCGTCGGCACCATCTGGCAGGTCTTCGGCCGCAACGACATCGGCCTGCTCGGCTACTACGTCAACGCGCTCGGCATCGACTACAATTACGTTCAGGATCCGTTCGACGCCTGGGTCACCATCATCATCATGGACGTCTGGCACTGGACCAGCCTTGTCGTGCTGCTCTGCTATGCCGGCCTGGTTTCGATCCCGGATGCCTTCTACCAGGCGGCCAAGATCGACGGCGCCTCGCGCTGGGCGGTGTTCCGTTATATCCAGCTGCCGAAGATGCAGCGTGTGCTTTTGATCGCCGTGCTGTTGCGCTTCATGGATAGCTTCATGATCTACACCGAGCCCTTCGTCGTCACCGGCGGCGGCCCCGGCAACTCGACCACCTTCCTGTCGATCGACCTCGTCAAGACCGCGCTCGGCCAGTTCGACCTCGGTCCGGCGGCCGCCATGTCGCTGGTCTACTTCCTGATCATCCTGTTGTTGTCGTGGGTGTTCTACACCGTGATGACCAACTACGACGCGGAGCGCTGAGATGAGCGGCGCCAACGAAAGAGCCGACAGAGTGAGCGAAACCACCGCTTCGGGAAAATTGGCGAGCACGCTTTCGCAGGATCAGGTCGCCCGGCTGATGCGCAAGCGCGGCGAGGAATCGCGCTGGTGGTGGATCGTGCCGACGATCTACATCATCGTGCTTCTGCTGCCGATCTACTGGCTCATCAACATGAGCTTCAAGACCAATGCCGAGATCGTCTCCTCGCTGACGCTCTATCCGCATCAGCCTACGATCGCCAACTACGTCACTATCTTCACCGATGCGTCCTGGTATTCGGGCTACATCAACTCGATCACCTATGTTGTCATGAACATGGTGATTTCCGTGGCTGCGGCGCTGCCGGCGGCCTACGCCTTTTCGCGCTACCGCTTCCTCGGCGACAAGCATCTGTTCTTCTGGCTGCTGACCAACCGCATGGCGCCGCCGGCAGTGTTCGCGCTGCCGTTCTTCCAGCTCTATTCGGCTTTCGGCCTGATCGACACCCACATCGCTGTGGCGCTGGCGCACTGCCTGTTCAACGTGCCGCTGGCGGTGTGGATCCTCGAAGGCTTCATGTCGGGCGTGCCCAAAGAGATCGACGAAACAGCCTATATCGACGGCTACTCCTTCCCGCGCTTCTTCGTCAGGATATTCATGCCGCTGATCGCCAGTGGCATCGGTGTCGCCTGCTTCTTCTGCTTCATGTTCTCATGGGTCGAGCTTTTGATCGCTCGCACGCTGACGACCACCGATGCCAAGCCCATCGCCGCCACCATGACCCGCACCGTTTCGGCCGCCGGCATGGATTGGGGCCTGCTCGCTGCCGCCGGCGTGCTGACGCTGATCCCCGGCGCGCTCGTCATCTGGTTTGTCCGCAACTACATCGCCAAGGGCTTCGCCCTGGGGAGGGTGTGATGAAACAAAAGCACGGGTTCACCCTCACCACCACCGCCAAGGGCTTTGCCCTGGGGAGGGTGTCACCATGAATCTCGACCTCACCTGGATGGCGTGGACGTGGCCGACGGCGGCGTTCTTCGGCACCATTCTTCTGCTGCTGTGTGGCATGGCGTTTTGGGAATTTGCCTCGCCGGGCGGCAATCCGCGCGCCGGCATCCTGCGCTTCGAGACGACGCGCGGCGACCGTCTTTTTCTGTCGCTGCTTGGCAGCGCCTTTATCCATCTCGCTTGGCTGGGTCTTGTCGGATCCAACCTGTGGTGGGCTCTCGCTCTCTCCGTGGTCTACGCCGTCGGCGTGTTCCGCTACGTATAGAGGGGGAAACTGTTGGATCGACCGCGTGCCGGCGGCCGTTCCAGATCGCACTTGAAACCTAAATGTGGAGGAAACCTATGCGACGGCAATTTTTAACATCAACAACTGCCCTTGTCCTGTTGCTCGGGGTAGGCAACGCCTACGCCGGAATGGATGAGGCCAAGGCGTTTCTGGACAAGGAAATCGGCCCGCTGTCGACGCTCGACCGCGCCGGCCAGGAAGCAGAAATGCAGTGGTTCATCGATGCCGCGAAGCCTTTCGCCGGCATGGACATCAAGGTCGTGTCCGAAACCATCGCCACCCACCAGTATGAATCGCAGGTGCTGGCGCCGGCCTTTACCGCCATCACTGGCATCAAGATCACGCATGACGTCATCCAGGAAGGCGACGTCGTCGAGAAGATCCAGACCCAGATGCAGACCGGCCAGAACCTTTATGACGGCTGGGTCAACGATTCCGACCTGATCGGCACCCACTGGCGCTACCAGCAGGTCCGCAACCTGACCGACTGGATGGCGGGCGAGGGCAAGGACGTTACCAATCCGAACCTCGACCTGAAGGATTTTATCGGCACCTCCTTCACCACCGCGCCGGACAAGAAGCTCTATCAGCTGCCCGACCAGCAGTTCGCCAACCTCTACTGGTTCCGTTACGACTGGTTCAACGACGAGAAGAACAAGGCCGACTTCAAGGCGAAATACGGCTACGACCTCGGCGTTCCCGTGAACTGGTCGGCCTATGAGGACATCGCCGAGTTCTTCACCGGCCGCGAGATCGATGGCAAGAAGGTCTATGGCCACATGGACTATGGCAAGAAGGACCCGTCGCTCGGCTGGCGCTTCACCGACGCCTGGCTGTCGATGGCCGGCAACGGCGACAAGGGCCTGCCGAACGGCCTGCCGGTCGACGAATGGGGCATCAAGGTCAACGAGAAATCACAGCCGGTCGGCTCCTGCACGGCGCGCGGCGGCGACACCAACGGCCCGGCTGCCGTCTACTCGATCCAGAAATACCTCGACTGGCTGAAGGCCTACGCTCCGGCCGAAGCCCAGGGCATGACGTTCTCCGAATCCGGCCCGGTGCCGGCACAGGGTGCGGTCGCGCAGCAGATATTCTGGTACACCGCCTTCACCGCTTCGATGGTCGACGCCGGCGCCAAGGCGGTGCTGAACGAGGACGGTACGCCGAAGTGGCGCATGGCCCCGTCGCCGCATGGCGTCTACTGGAAGGACGGCATGAAGCTCGGCTATCAGGACGTGGGTTCCTGGACGCTGATGAAGTCGACGCCGACCGACCGCGCCAAGGCCGCCTGGCTCTACGCGCAGTTCGTGACCTCGAAGACGGTCGACGTGAAGAAGAGCCATGTCGGCTTGACCTTCATCCGCGAAAGCACGATCCACGACAAGAGCTTCACCGAACGTGCGCCGAAGCTCGGTGGTCTGATCGAGTTCTACCGCTCGCCGGCCCGCGTTCAGTGGTCGCCGACCGGCACCAACGTGCCCGATTATCCGAAGCTGGCACAGCTCTGGTGGCAGGCGATCGGCGATGCCTCGTCCGGCGCCAAGACGGCGCAGGAAGCCATGGACTCGCTCTGCGCCGAGCAGGAAAAAGTCATGACCCGCATCGAGAAGTCGGGCGTCCAGGGCGATATCGGCCCGAAGATGGCCGAAGAGCATGACCTCGCCTACTGGAACGCCGACGCGGTCAAGAACGGCAATCTCGCGCCTCAGCTGAAGATCGAAAACGAGAAGGAAAAGCCGATCACCATCAACTACGACGAACTGGTGAAGAGCTGGCAGAAGTAATCTTGGCGTACGCGCCAGGATCATAGTGAACGGGGAGGCGGCATCTTGCCGTCTCCCCTGTTTGTATAGGCGAGCTACCGGGAGGACTAATGACCGGATACATCCTTGCAATCGACCAGGGTACGACATCGACCAGGGCGATCCTGTTCGACGGCGCGATGAAGGTCGCCGGCAGCAAGCAGCAGGAATTCACGCAGCATTATCCTGCCTCCGGCTGGGTCGAGCATGATCCGGAAGAGATCTGGGCAAGCGTCGTCGCGACGGTCAAAGGCGCGCTGAAGGCCGCCGGCCGCGAGGCCTCGGATGTGGCGGCGATCGGCATCACCAACCAGCGCGAAACCGTCGTCATCTGGGACAAGGCGACTGGCAAGCCGATCCACAATGCCATCGTCTGGCAGGACCGCCGCACCGCGCCGCTGTGCCAGAAGCTGAAAAAACACGGCCTGGAGAAAAAGTTCACCAAAAAGACCGGCCTTCTGCTCGATCCCTATTTCTCCGGCACCAAGATCGCCTGGATGCTGGACAAGGTAAAAGGTGCGAGAAAGCGCGCCGAAAAGGGCGAACTGCTCGCCGGCACCATCGACAGTTTTTTGATCTGGCGGCTGACCGGCGGCAAGGTGCATGCGACGGATGCCACCAACGCCTCGCGCACGCTGGTCTACAACATCGAGAAAAATGTCTGGGACGACGAGCTGCTCTCCATCCTGCGCATCCCGGTGGCGATGCTGCCTGAGGTCAAGGATTGTGCCGACGACTACGGTGTGACGGAAAAAGGCCTGTTTGGCGCCGAAATCAAAATCCTTGGCGTGGCCGGCGATCAGCACGCAGCGACCATCGGCCAGGCCTGTTTCGAGCCAGGCATGATGAAATCGACCTATGGCACCGGCTGCTTTGCGCTGCTCAACACCGGCGCCGATCTGGTGCGCTCGAAGAACCGGCTGTTGACCACCATCGCCTATCGGCTGAACGGCAAGACTACCTATGCCTTGGAAGGCTCGATCTTCATCGCCGGTGCCGCCGTGCAATGGCTGCGCGACGGCATCAAGGTGATCGGCAAGGCCGAGCATAGCGGCGTTTTGGCGGCAACCGCCGACCCCACGCAGAACGTCTATCTGGTGCCGGCTTTCGTCGGTCTCGGCGCGCCGCATTGGGACGCCGAGGCGCGTGGCGCGATCTTCGGGCTGACGCGCAACTCAGGCCCGGCGGAGTTTGCCCGCGCGGCGCTGGAATCCGTCGCCTACCAGACCCGCGATCTCCTCGACGCAATGCGCAAGGACTGGAAGGGGGCGTCGGCCAAAACCGTGCTTCGCGTCGACGGCGGCATGGTGGCCTCCGACTGGACCATGCAGCGGCTGGCCGATATCCTCGATGCGCCGGTCGATCGCCCGACCATTCTGGAGACGACGGCGCTGGGCGCAGCGTGGCTTGCCGGCTCGAAGGCGGGTGTGTTGCCGAAGGCGAAGGATTTTGCCAGGAGTTGGGCGCTCGAGCGCCGCTTCAAGCCGGACATGGATGCCACGGTGCGCTCGGCAAAGCTCGCGGGCTGGCGCAATGCGGTGCGCCGGACGCTGAGCGCGCGGTAGTAAATCATGGCGGGGGAAGGGGATGAATCCACACTGGTATGGGGCCTGGCGCGACGAGGCTGTCGAACAATTGGATGCAAAGAATGCACGCTTGCAGCAGGAGTTCCGACTCGGCAGTTGGCCTCGCTATGACTATGATCTGACAGAAGGAAAGCTTCTGTTCTCGGACAACGGCATCACCAAGGTCGTCGCCGAAATCCAAATCGCCGGATCGACGAGTGCCAAGGCCAGCAACTGGCTCTGGGCTTGGGCAAATTCAAACCTGCCTGGCGACCTGCTTGCCGACGCAGAGCTGGTTCGGTCTTTCGGACAGGAGCATTCCATTGATGAGCTGGCTCAACCCTATGCGATAGATTTGAACAACGACCTGGAAGTGCTCGGCTGGAAAATGACCGCAGCTGCGGTTCGAATCTGCAACGGCCTCGGCGCATACCGTTCTCCGCGTGGTGAAGGCGGAGCCCTGTATCTGATCTTCAAGAGCGTCAATTGGGCCAGCTAATCCGCCCCGCCCGTACCCAAGCAACCTACGGAAAAGCCCGCGCCGTTGCCGGCGCAGGCTTTTCTACTCAACACTTGGTACCAACTCAGCTCAATAGGGCGAATTGCACTGTTGACGCGGGCCGTAATTGGGCTGGAATGTGTTGTCCGAAGCGCGGTACGACCGATAGCGGTCGTAGCACCACTGCACATGGGCATCGCCGCGGTTGTTCTCGCTGTTGACGATCGCACCGGTGATCAAGGCGCCGGTGGCGAAGGCAGCCAGCGGGAACCAGTAGTCGCCGTGACGGCGATAGCCGCGGTGATATTCGCGATAGCCGCGATGGCCATTCCAATAGCTGCCGCCATCATTGTTGCGCGAGAACTGGCGGCCTACGCGGAAATCGCGATTGCCGGAATTGCGGTTGCCATGGCGCATCCACCGCCAGTTGTCATGACGAGAATCGCCCACATTCACGATGTCGGACGAAGTTGCTGATGACTGGGGCACGAACATCTGGGCGGCATTGGCCGGCATAGCGGCGGCCGCGGCAAACGAAATTGACAGGGTGGTCGCCAGTAGACCCGTTGCGATCTTGTTCATGATCTTCTCCTTGAAGGGTGGTTGACGTCCCTTGTGAGACGAAAACGGCCCGCTCGTGCGATGGTTCCCACCAAAACAGTAAGTTGCTGATTTGTAATGTTTCTCGAATTTGGCGCGTGAGAAAAGGCGCGTTTCGCGCGCCAACAGATCGAAGCGGCGACCACGTTGCGGGAGCGGCTCACCGGGCTGGTGACGACGCAATTTGCGGCGCGTCGGGCGATGGCCGAAACCCCGGTGGAACGGCCATCTTTTTCCGGTTGACCGGTCGCGGCACTCTCCCTATGTTCCGCGCAATTTCGAGGGCGGCCTTTAGAGCCCGCGGGAGCGCGTAGCTCAGCCGGTAGAGCAACTGACTTTTAATCAGTAGGTCTCGGGTTCGAACCCCGACGCGCTCACCAGAAATATTTCGTGCGAAAGTTGCTCCCTATCAGCAGCCCCATCGCCGCCTACAATCGCCGCCCGGTCTTGGTGTCGAACAGATGAGCGCAGGCGCGGTCGATCTCGATGTGCATCTGCTCGCCCTGTTTCAGTGCCAGCCGCTCGCGGAAAAGGCAGGAGATTTCTTCTCCGGCGCAGTCGACCCTGGCAAAGATTTCCGAACCCGTTGCTTCCAGAAGCACGATCGTGCCGGGGATTCCTTTGGCAGTCGTCGCTCGGATGTGTTCGGGGCGGACGCCGTAGATGAGGTCGCCGCCGGGAATGTTGGTCAGGTCGATGCCTTCCGGCAGCGGCAAGATCAGTCCACCGGCGCTGCGGAAAACGCCTTCCTCGACATGGCCGCGAATGAAATTCATGGCCGGCGAGCCGATGAAGCCGGCAACGAAGAGGTTGGCCGGGCGGTCGTAGAGGTCGAGCGGCGCGCCGATCTGCTCGACAAGGCCGTCATGCAGCACGACGATCTTGTCGGCCATGGTCATGGCCTCGATCTGGTCGTGCGTGACGTAGATGGTTGTGGTCCCGAGCCGCTGGTGCAGCGCCTTGATCTCGCCGCGCATCTGCACTCGCAATTTGGCGTCGAGATTGGACAGCGGCTCGTCGAACAGGAACACCTGCGGGTCGCGCACGATGGCGCGGCCCATGGCGACGCGCTGGCGCTGGCCGCCGGAAAGCTGACGCGGATAGCGGTCGAGCAGCTTGTCCAGGCCGAGAATGCTGGCGGCCCTGCCGACGCGGCCGGCGGTGTCGGCCGGATCGGCTTTCTTGATCTTCAGGGCAAAGCCCATATTGTCGGCCACCGTCATATGCGGATAGAGCGCGTAGTTCTGGAACACCATGGCGATATTTCGGTCGCGCGCCCTGAGATTGTTGACGACGCGATCGCCAATGGCGATCCTGCCGCCCGAGATCGTTTCCAGTCCGGCAATCATGCGCAGCAGCGTCGACTTTCCGCAGCCCGACGGCCCGACCAGGATGACGAATTCGCCATCGGAGATGTCGACGCTGACATCG
Source organism: Mesorhizobium sp. C277A (assembly GCF_040324395.1). Lineage (NCBI taxonomy): Bacteria > Pseudomonadati > Pseudomonadota > Alphaproteobacteria > Hyphomicrobiales > Phyllobacteriaceae > Mesorhizobium > Mesorhizobium sp. C277A. The sequence goes on from NZ_JAMYVW010000002.1 coordinate 1,875,767, forward strand.
TGGATGATCTTGGCGGCTCCGAAAGCCTTCTGGACGTTGTTGATTGTTACCGATGCCATTGGATTTCTCCCGGAAATGAGTGATGTCGGGCCGTGCCTCAGCCGCCCTTGACGGCGCCTGCGGTCAGCCCTGCGACGATCTGCCTTTGCGCGAACAGGGTCAGCACCAGCACCGGCAGCGTGACCACAAGTGCTGCGGCGGCGAGCGGACCCCAGCTCACCTGCTCGTAGGAAAGCATGTTGTAGACGGCGACCGGCAGCGTGCGGGTCTCGCGGCTGGCGAGCACAATGCCGAAGACGAAATTGTTCCATGAGAAGATGATCGACAGGATGAAGGCGACGACAATGCCCGGCTTGGCGATGGGCAAGGCGACCAGCCGGAACACTTGCCAGGAACTGGCGCCATCGATGTTGGCCGCTTCTTCCAGCTCCATCGGCGTGGTCTCGAAATAGCCGATCATCACCCAGACCACGATCGGCACCGTCACCACCAGATGGATGATGATCTGCGGCCACAGTGTGCCGAGAATGCCGACCCACTGGAACAGCAGGAACAGCGGAATGAGATAGGAAAGCCCCGGCGTCATGCGGGCGATCATGATGACCACCGCCGAGCGTTCGGCCTTGAGCCGCGCGATGCCATAGCCGGCCGGCACGCCGATCAGCAGCGCCAGCAACGTTGCCGTGCCCGTCACCAGAACCGAATTCCAGAAATAGAGCAGGAAATTGTTCTCCTCGAATACCTTCACATAGTTCGACCAGGCGAGATGTTCCGGGATCAGGATCGGCGGGTATGCACCGTTGTCGATCTCGAACTTCAGCGACAGCGAGACCATCCAGAGGAAGAACAGGATCGCCGGCGAGACGAAGACCAGAGCCGCGAAAAACAGCCCGATCCGGTTGAGCAGCCGTGAACTCATCTATTTGCCCTCCACCCCGATCCATTGGGAGCGCTGGCGCAGCATCAGCAGGATGAAGGACAGCGCGACGATGACGATGAAGAACACCACGGCCATGGCCGAGCCATAGCCGATGTCGTAGTAGGAGAAGGCGGTGTTGTAGAGATAGATGTTGATGGTTTCCGAGGCCGTGCCCGGTCCGCCCTGGGTCATGGCATAGATGATGTCAAAACTTTTCAGCGCATCGATAGTGCGGATGATCATCGCGATCATCAGGAACGGCGCGATCATCGGCAAGGTGAGATAGCGGAATTGCTGCCAGGCGTTGGCGCCATCGATCTCGGCGCTCTCGAAGGGCTCGCGCGGCACGGAGGCCAAGCCGCCCAGCACGATCAGCATCACCAGCGGCGTCCACTGCCAGGTCTCGACCGCAACCAGCGAGGGGATGACCGTTTTGGCGTTGAAAATCCATTCCTGCGCCGGGATTCCGACCAGCGACAGAAGGTAGTTGAGCACGCCGAGCTGGGGATGGAACATCATCGTCCAGACCAGCGCCACGGCGACTGGCGTCGCCATCATCGGCATCACGAAGACGCCGCGCAAAATGCCGCGCAGCGGAAATTTGGCGTCGAAGATCAGCGCGGCGACAGTGCCGAGGAACATCGGCGCCGCGACCGAAAGGGCGGTGTAGGTCAGCGTATGGAAAAGCGATTCCCAGAAGCGTTGGTCGACCGCCAGCCGCAGATAGTTTTCCATCCCGGCAAAGCTTCGCGCCTGGCCGAGGGTCCAGCGGTTGACGCTCATCCACAGTGTGAAGGCCCAGGGAAAGACGATCACGGCGCCGACGACGACGAGCGCCGGGACGACGAAAGGCCAGTAGTTGGGAGCCAGACGGATGGTCTGGCCCCCTTCGATGGCTTGCGTCGTCACCCCGGTGCGTTCTGGGGTGATGACGGACATCAGCCTTGCTCGCTCCGGTCGAGCACCGGCTGGAACTGCTCGGTGGCCTTCTTTAGTTCCTCCGCCGGATCGGCGCCGGCGATCAGATTGGTCAGCGCCACGCCATAGATGTCGCGGAACTCGGTGACCGGAATGATGACCGGCAGCGACAGCCGGCTGACATTGCCCGAGCCGACCACGGCATCGAGCCAACTCGCCGGCATGGTGACGCCTTCGCGCACCTTGGGATCTTCCAGCACCGACTTGCGGAACGGCACGCCGGCACCCGCCTGCAGCAGGCGCGCGCCCATGGCGGGCGAAATCGCCCACTGGCAGAAGAGGTAGGCGGCCTCCTTCTTCTCGCTGGTGGCCGTCACGCCGAGGCCGTCGCCAAAGGTGCCGGCGGCATGCGCCTTGGGCCCCTTGGGCATGACGCCGTAGCCAACCTTGCCGACCACTCGTGACTTTTCCGGATTTTCCATTGGCGGGGCAAAGCCGACGCCATCAAACCACATCCCGATCTTGCCTTGCAGGAAGGCGGACTGGGCTTCGGCCCAGTTGAATCCGGTGACGCCTGGAGGTGCCGACTTGGTCATCAGCCGCTGGTAGAGGCTGGCTGCCTCGACCGCCTCGGGCGAGGTCGTGCGCAGCTTGCCCTTGTCGTCGAGCGGCGTCATGTCGTAGCCGAGCATAAGCGACGTCCACACCGGCGTGTTGGCGTTCTTGAGGCCGCGGGCGACAAATCCATAGGTGTTGGTCGACGGGTCGGTCAGCGCTTCGGCCGCCGCCACCAATTGCTCGAAGGTTTCAGGGTATTTGAGGCCCTTGGCCTCGAACAATTCCTTGTTCCAGTAGACGATCCAGTAGTCGACTGAGAACGGTAGCGAGCGCAGCACGCCCTGGCCGTCCTTGGCAAACAGCATGCCGGCATCGGCGAAATCGGTTTCCACCAGCGCAGGATCGGTCAGGGTCGGGTCAGCGAGATAGCCTGATATGTCGGCCAGCCAGTCGCCCTTTTCGAACTGGCGCTTCTGCACGTGGTAGCCCAGATGCACGACGTCGAAGCTCGGTTTGCCGGAGCTCAGTTCGATCACCGTCTTCTGGCGCTGCTGCTGTTCCGGCGTCGCTTCGGCATTGACCTTGATCCCGGTCAGTTCCTCGAACTCGGCGATGTATTTTATCAGCGTGTCGCTGCGCGGGCTTTTCACCAGATTGACGTCAAGCGTCGTTCCCGCAAAGCGCTTCCAGTCGACGCCGGCGGCAAAGCTTGGGCGAACGCCCGCAAAGCTGGCGGCGGCAAGCGCCGCGGTTCCCTGGAGGAGTTGCCTCCTGGTTGGGTTGAACAGATTGGATGACATTTTCTTCCTCCCGGTGTTGTCGTTGTCGATTGCGCCACAGCGACCGCGGCGCGGCTCATGCTTCCTCAGATTTGCAGCGCCAGCCGGCGCGCCTTTTCGATATGCTGGCTGATGGCCTCGACCGCCTTCCCAGGATCGCGGCTCTGCATCGCATCGATCACCGCCAGGTGCTCGCGCATGACCGGCACGACGCGCCCGTCGATACGGAACCGCTCCTGGTGGATCAGGCGGATCTTCACCGAATTCACCAGATAGGCCTTGGCGATGATCTCGTTGCCCAGCGCATCGATGAACGTGTCGTGCATGGCCCAGTCGATGGTCTGCGCCTTGGCCTCCATCTCCGGCGTCGGGGTTTGCGCCAGCGCCTGGGCAAGCATGTCCTCATGCTCGCGCCGCAAGCGGGCAAGCTCGGCATCGGAGGCGCTTACCGTAAACAGCGCCACCGCTTCACGCTCCATGAACAGGCGGAACTGAAAGGCCTCGCGGATCAGGCTGATGTCGATATGGGCGATCTGCATGCCGCGCTGCGGGATGGTCGTGAGAAGTCCTTCAGCCTCGAGACGCGGCACGATCTCGCGAATGGCGCCGAGCGGCAGTCCGGTGAAGGCAACCAGTTCGCGTTGCGACACGAACTGGCCCGGCAGGAGGTCGCGGGCCAGCAGATGCCGCGTGAAGCTGGCATAGGCCTTCTCCCTGAGGGTGGTCGGTTCGTTGCCGTCTTCCATTTCGGCGCGCTTCCCTTTGCCGGTCAGGCCGGTTCCCTGGCAAACAAGCTGTCATAGGCTGCGGCAAGCTGCTGCTGCCCTTGCAAAGCGATCGGCTCCAGCGGCGGACGGACCGCCAGCCAGCGCTCGTCGCCGGTCTTGCGCGCCACCATCACCTTTACCGCGGGGGTGACCTGATATTTGAGCAATTCGAGCACAAAACTTTCGACGCGAGGATCGTCGCGCCCGTCCTCGGCCATGGCGCGGATTTCGCCCGGGACGAAATTGGCCATGCCCGAGATTGCGCCTTGAGCACCCAGTCTCACCGCACGCGCCAGATGCCTTTCATCGCCGATCAGGATCACCAGATCGCCATGGGCGGCAAGCAGCGCCTCGCTGTAGCTCCAATTTCCACCGGAATCCTTGACCCCGGCGACCACGTCGGGAAAAGCAGTGCGCAACCGGCCGATCAGGCCAAGCGAAAGCTGCACCATGGTAACCGAAGGGATGTTGTAGAGCAGCACGTCACGGGCGAGGGGGCCAAGCGCGGCAAAGACGGCGGAGAACCAGCCGAAAAGGCCATCGTCGCCGACATTCTTGAAGTAGCTCGGCGGGGCCAGCAGAATGTTTCGGGCGCCTCGCTGCAAGGCATGCTGTGCCTGTTCGGCGGCGTCTTCGGCGGCGTCGACCAGCACGCCGGCAACGAGTTGATGCGGCAAGATTCCAGCAGCCAGCATGGCTTCGTTCACCGACCGCCGCTCCGTCGTGCCCACCGATGCGCCTTCCCCTGTGGTGCCGAAAAGCGTCACGCTGCCGCAACCCTGCGCCAGGCAACTGTTGGCCTGAGCGATCATGAGGGCGGTGGCGATCTGCCCTCGGGCATCGAAAGGTGTGGCGAGAGCGGCCGAAAGGCCAAAGCGTGATGTCACCGGAAGGTCTCCGAAGTAGGTGTGTATGCCGCGTTAGCACACTAACATGTTAGTCGTAAATTGGGGTGGTGCGCTTTTTTAACAGCGGAGGGCCTTATCGAGCGGTTCACGGGTTCGAAGCTCATGGCGGATCGAGACCATTGGCGAAACAGCAGGATGGCCCAGTGTTCGGGCGCGGAGCGGCAGCTCCAACCTTGTCCCCATCCCAGTCGATGGCTAAACTCAGCCTTTCCCAGGGGAGGGTTCTGACATGACACTTCAGCTTTCGGCGGATGCTGTCGCTCCTAAGGCGGCGGCGCCTCAAAAGTACCTCTTCGGCCCGGTCGCCGATTTCCTCATGCTGGGCGGCAGCGCCTTTCTCATCCTGCCGGTGCTGTTTCTCGTTCCGCTCGAATATGAAGGTCCGGTGGCCGCAACGATGGTCTTCGTAGCCTATCTCGTGAACTATCCCCACTTCGCCCACTCCTACCAGCTCTTCTACCGCAATTTCGGGCGCAAGGTGACGGGCGACGGCTACGACAGGAGCCTGCAGCTCCGCTACATTTTCGCGGGCGTTGTCGTGCCCCTGGTCATGGCCGGGTTCTTTGCCTATGGCGCCGCGGCGGCGAACACGCGCCTGCTCGGCTATGCCACCAACGCCATGTTCTTTTTTGTCGGTTGGCACTACGTCAAGCAGGGCTACGGCATGCTGATGGTGGATGCGGTGCTGAAGCGCAAATTCTTCGACGACCGCGACAAGAAGGTGCTGCTGGTCAACTCCTATGCCGTGTGGATCCTGGCATGGCTGCAGACGAATACGGCGGTCACCCAGGGCAAATATTATGGCCTGGACTATTACACATTCGCGGCCCCTTCCTGGATTACCGACATCGGCGTGCTGGCGGCCGTTGCGTCGACGGCGGCCACGCTCTTGATGCTGGTCAATCGCTGGCGGAAGAACGGTGGCGGCCTGCCCTATAACGGTTTGGTGGCCTATGTCGCGTCGCTCTATCTCTGGATCCTGATTGCGCGCGTAAACCCGCTTTGGCTGCTGATCGTTCCCGCGCTCCACTCGCTGCAGTATCTCGCCGTGGTCTGGCGCTACCAGACGAACGTCGAGCGAGACAGTTCCGATGCCGAAGGCGATCCGCAGCCGAAAATCCTGTCCTTTCTTGGCCCCCTCTACAGGTTTCGGCTCCTCGGCTTCATCGTCGGCGGCACGGCCCTTGGCTATCTCGGCTTCTGGCTGATCCCATCCGCGCTGACGGCTTTGATTCCCTATGACAGGCAAGTGCTGGGGTCATCGCTGTTCTTCTTCATCGTGCTCATCTTCATCAATGTGCACCATTATTTTCTCGACAATGTGATGTGGCGCCGTGGCAATCCGGAGGTATCGAAGTATCTGTTCCGCTGACTGATGCGCAGACTGTCGAGCCCGGTTTTCGTCAGCTGTCGAGTATGCCATTGCGAGCGTGATCGTCAGTGCAACGGAGAGCCCTGGAATGGCGGAGTGCTTTTCCGAGAGCCGCCTGGAAAAATACCCTGCGGTGGCATCTGTACCGGCGTTGGCGACTATGCCGAGGTTGGCGCCGCCGGCGTGACCCTCGACGCGTGAGTTGCGGCCGACGTGCGGCGGGATCGGCTGGAACGTCACGAAACCAGTGAGACATTGCCGCCGGCATGGCGCTCGATGCGGCCGGCAAGGTCGAGTTCCAGCAGCACCATGGAGACTTGCGCGGCGTTGAGGCCGGTGTGGCGGATGATCTCGTCCACGCCCACCGGCGTTGGGCCCAGCGCCTCGAGCACGCCGCTGCGTTCGTCCTCACCGGGCGGGGGTGTTGCCGAAAAATCGGGTGCCTTTTCTGGCGGCGCAATGCTTCGCGTTCGCGTGCCCGCCAGGGGTGCGATCGCACCGGAAACGTCGGCCGCCTCGGTGACCAGGGTGGCGCCATCCTTGAGCAGCCCGTTGGAGCCGGCGCAGCGCAGATCGAGCGGCGAACCCGGTACGGCAAAGACCAGCCGGCCCATCTCGCCGGCCAGGCGCGCGCTGATCAGCGAGCCGGAGCGTTGCGCAGCTTCGATCACCACCAGTCCGAGGGCGGCGCCCGCGACAAGCCGGTTGCGGCGCGGAAAATCCTGCGCCCGCGGCTGCCAGCCGAACGGCATTTCCGAAATAACGGCGCCGCCACGCTCGGCAATGTCTTCGCACAAGCCGATATTTTCGGGCGGGTAGGGGACATCGAGCCCACCGGCCAGCACGCCGACTGTGCCAGTGGAAAGACTGCCTTGGTGTGCGGCCGTGTCGATGCCGCGCGCCAGGCCGGAAACGATGACGTAGCCGTCGCGGCCAAGATCCGCCGCCAGCATGCGCGCCATCTTGATGCCGGCGAGCGACGCGTTGCGGGCGCCGACGATGGCCACCGCCGGCAGGCGAAAGACGGCTGCCTCGCCCTTCACGGCAATCAGCGGCGGCGGATTGTCCATGTTTTTCAGCATCGGCGGGTAGTCGGCCTCGCCGATGCCGACGAAGCGGGCGCCGTTTTCACTGGCTGCGTCGAGTTCTGCTTCGGCTTCCTCGACGGAAGGAATGCGCATGATCCTTTTGGCTCCGCCCGAAATCATCAGCTCGGGCAGCATCTCCAACGCCGCCTCGGCCGAACCAAAGCGGTTGATCAATTCGCGAAACGAGGCCGGGCCGACATTTTGGGTGCGGATCAGCCGCAGCCAGCTCAGCCGCTGCCGGTCGCTGAGGCGCGGCCCGGCGGCGGGCTTGCTCAACGCTTGGCTCCGATCTTGCCTTCGGTGCCGGCAAGAAGGCGCGAAATGTTGGCGCGGTGTTTGAAGATGACGATCAGGCTCATCACCAGGAACAGCCCGGCGGTCTCAGGTGTGCTCCAGAAATAAAGCGCGATCGGCACGATGACCGCCGCCGTCAGCGCTGCCAGCGAGGAATAGCGAAACAGAAAAGCCATCGCCAGCCAGACGACGATAAAGATCAGCGCCACATGCCAGCCGAGCGCGATCAGCACGCCGAGATAGGTCGCCACGCCCTTGCCGCCCTTGAAACCGAGCCAGATCGGAAACAGGTGGCCGAGGAAGGCGCCAACGCCCGCCCAGAGTCCAAGGCCGGCCCACAATCCGAAGTCGTGTCCAAAATGGCGCGCGATCATCACCGCCGCCGTACCCTTCAACGCGTCGAGCACCAGCGTCGCGGCGGCGAGGCCCTTGTTGCCGGTGCGCAGAACGTTGGTGGCGCCGATATTGCCGGAGCCGATTTTGCGCACATCGCCGAGGCCGGCCGCGCGGGTGATCAAGAGGCCGAAGGGAATCGAGCCGAGGAGATAGCCGAACAGCAATGCCAGGATAACGTTATAACTCATTGTTTGCCCCCGCATTTCCCCAGCAACATATCGGTCTGCGACGTGGCGCGATCGCTCTAGCTCGAAAACACTGTGCGGCCCGCCACCAGCGTTTGCAAGACCATGCCTTGCAGCCGCGCACCTTCGAAGCAGGTGTTTTTCGAGCGCGAGCGGATGCCGCTTTCACTCACGATCCAGGGTTCTTCAAGGTCGATCAGCGCAAGATCGGCCGGCGCTCCCGGCTTCAGCGTGCCGCCCGGCAGGCCGAACAGCCTTGCTGGTGCGGTGGACAGTGTTTCGACCAGCCGAAGTAGCGGCACGTCGCCATTGTGGTAGAGCCGAAGCGCTGCTCCAAGCAGCGTCTCCAACCCGATCGCGCCGGCAGCTGCATCGGCGAAGGGAAGGCGCTTGGTGTCGACATCCTGAGGGTCGTGCGAGGAGACGATGATGTCGATGGTGCCGTCCTTGACCGCCTCGATCATGGCCAGCCGGTCTTCCTCGGCGCGCAAAGGCGGCGTCAGCCGGAAGAAGGTGCGGTATTCCCCGACATCGTTTTCGTTCAGCGACAGATTGTGGATCGCCACGCCCGCCGTGACATTGGCCTGGTCGGCTTTCGCCCGCGTCACCGCTTGCGCTGCCGTCGCCGTCGAGATCTTGGCCGCGTGGTAGGCGCCGCGCGTCAGCCGCGCCAGCGCCAGGTCGCGCTCCAGCGGGATGGACTCGGCCTCGCGCGGAATGCCGGCAAGGCCGAGCCAGCTGGCATACAGGCCTTCATTCATCACGCCTGCCGAAGCGAGGTCGCCATCCTGTGTCTCATGTGCGATGACGCCACCGAAATCGCGGGCATAGGTGAGAGCCCGGCGCATCACCAGTGCGCTGGATATTGTGTGCCGCCCATCGGTGAAGGCGACCGCACCGGCCTCGCGCAACAGGCCGAATTCGGTCATCTCGCGACCGGCGAGGCCTTTGGTGATCGCCGCCGCCGGAAAGATGTTGACGCTTGCCGTGTCCCGGGCGGTGCGCAGCACGAATTCGACCAGCGCGACATTGTCGATCACCGGGTCCGTGTCGGGCATCATAACGACGGAGGTAACGCCGCCGGCCGCCGCCGCAACGCTGGCCGAAGCGATGGTCTCGCGATGTTCGCCGCCCGGTTCGCCGATGAAGACGCGCGCGTCGATCAGGCCGGGAATGATTGCCTTGCCGGCGCAGTCGACCACGGTGGCTCCCGCCGGCAGGCCCTGGTTCAGGGCAGCCTTGCCGGCGGCAACGATCTTTTTCCCCTCGACGATCACGGTGCCGACCTCGTCGATGCCGCGTGACGGGTCGACGATGCGGGCGCGCTCAAAGACCGTCGTGCTCATGCCACCCGGCCCTCGTTGCGGCGCGGGTCGAGCAGCGCTTCCATCACCGCCATGCGCACGGCGACACCCATCTCGACCTGTTCCTGGATGACGCTTTGGGGACCGTCGGCGATTTCGGACGCAATCTCGACGCCGCGGTTCATCGGACCGGGATGCATCACCAGCGCGCCGTCCTTGGCGGCCTTCAGCTTTTCGGCATCGAGGCCGAAATAGCGGAAATATTCGCGTACCGAAGGCACGAAGGCGCCTTCCATCCGCTCACGCTGCAGGCGCAGCATCATCACCACGTCGGCGCCCTTGAGGCCCTCGGCCATCGAGCGCGAGACGATGACGCCCATTTTCTCGATGCCGGTGGGCAGCAGCGTCGACGGCGCCACGACCCGCACCTGCGCGCCAAGCGCGTTCAAGAGCATGATGTTGGAACGCGCGACGCGCGAATGCAGGATGTCGCCGCAGATCGCTACGATCAGTTTCGACAGCGGCCCCTTGGCGCGGCGGATGGTCAGCGCGTCGAGCAGCGCCTGCGTCGGGTGTTCATGCGCGCCGTCGCCGGCATTGACCACCGAGCAGCCGACCTTCTGCGCCAAAAGGGCGGCGGCGCCCGCAGACTGGTGGCGGATGATCAGGATGTCGGGGCGCATGGCGTTCAGAGTCATGGCCGTGTCGATCAGCGTCTCGCCCTTCTTCACCGAAGAGCTCGCCACCGACATGTTCATGACGTCGGCGCCGAGCCGTTTCCCGGCCAGTTCGAACGACGACTGCGTGCGCGTCGAGGCTTCGTAGAAGAGGTTGATCTGGGTGCGGCCGCGCAGCGTCGAGGTCTTCTTTTCGGACTGCCGCGAAATGGCGACGGCGCGATCTGCCCGGTCGAGCAGAAGCTCGATGTCACCGGGGGAAAGATCGCGGATGCCCAGAAGATGGCGGTGAGGATAAAGCGGCAGGGACGAAGCGTCGGTCATCTCAAGGCGCTGCTATAGGGGGGAGAATTCCTTGCCGCAAGCGTCAGCTTGGCATTGCGGCCTTTCTCCCCGGTATTTTCGTCGCGCGCGCCGCCTGCCTTGGGCTATATCTAGCCGATTGCTTCGGATTCGAAGCCTTGTGATGATAAGGCCTTTCTACCGTCAGAAGGCCCTTCTACTTTCAGAAGGATTGGGCGTGACCGACGACGTGACCAACCAGCCGCCGCCGCTGACGGGCGGCAACGCCTGGCGGGGCGATCCGTTGCTGATCCAGCTTGCCGAGCGTTTTTCCGATCCGGTGCGCAAGGACCTCGACGGGCTTGGCCGGTTCGTCCTGACGCAGGAGGCGCAGGAGCTGGCGCGCCTCGCCAATGTCGAGACGCCGAAGCTCCGCACGCATGACCGTCAGGGCCGGCGCATCGACCTCGTCGAATTCCATCCGGCCTATCATGCGCTGATGCGCCGCTCGGTTGCCGGCGGCCTGCATTCCTCGATCTGGGAAAACGGCGATAGCGAGATCGGCCGTCGCCATCAGGTGCGCGCCGCGCGTTTCTACCTGACCGCCGAACTCGAGACCGGGCATCTCTGCCCCATCACCATGACCAGCGCTTCGCTGGCCGCCCTGATGGCCAGCCCAAAGCTGTTTCGCGAATGGGCGCCGCGCGTGACGACGCGCAAATACGACCAGAGTCAGAAGCCGCCGGTCGACAAGACCGGGCTGACGCTCGGCATGGGCATGACCGAAAAGCAGGGCGGCACCGACGTGCGCGCCAACACCACACGGGCCGAACGCGCCGGCAGCGGCTTTTATCGCGTCACCGGCCACAAATGGTTCATGTCGGCGCCGATGTCTGACGCTTTTCTCGTGCTTGGACAGGCGCCGGAAGGGCTTTCCTGTTTTCTCGTCCCGCGCATCCTCGGCGACGGTTCCGGCAACGGCTTCCGCTTTCAGCGGCTGAAGGACAAGCTCGGCAACCGCTCCAACGCCTCATCGGAGGTAGAGTTCGTCAACGCCATCGGCGAGATGGTCGGCGAGCCCGGCGCCGGCATAAAGACGATCATGGACATGGTCACGCTGACCCGGCTCGACTGCGCCGTCGCCTCGTCGGCAATCATGCGAGCGGGGCTGGCTGAGGCCGTGCATCACGCCCGTCATCGCCAGGTGGCCGGCTCGACGCTGATCGAACAGCCGCTGATGCAGCGCGTGCTGGCGGACATGGCGCTCGATGTCGCCGCCGCCACGGCACTCTCGTTCCGACTGGCGCGCTCCTTCGACGAGGCTGCCGGCGACCGCGGCGAGGCTGCCTTTGCCCGCGCCATGACCCCGGTGGTCAAATACTGGGTCTGCAAGATCGCGCCGCCACTGCTCTATGAGGCGATGGAGTGCCTCGGCGGCAATGGCTATGTCGAGGAAGCGCCGCTCGCCCGCTACTACCGCGAAGCCCCGGTCAATGCGATCTGGGAGGGCTCAGGCAATGTCATGGCGCTCGACGTGCTGCGCGTGCTCGGCCGCGCGCCCGGCCTGTTCGAGGAGGTGCTGGCCGGCATCGACCGCGATCTCGGCGCCGGCGGACGCGGAACCATTGGCGTGCTCAAGGCGGCCATGCAGGTCGCCGGCACCGATGAGGGGTCGGCCCGCCTGCTGACCGAACAGCTGGCGCTGTCGGCGGCAGCTGCGGAATTGCGCCGGCTGGGGGCAGGGCGGATTGCGGACGCCTTCGTCGAGACGCGGCTCGCCGGCCAGTGGCGCAACACCTATGGCATGCTCGATTCGCGCCACGATGCGCGCATGATCGTCGACACGCTCTATCCGCCGGTGAATTGAGGGCCTTCCGCCAGGCCTTGAACGAATTTGCCTGCCTGTGGACAGCCGTTAACCTTAACGAATGGTTTCCGTTGCAGCCGCAGGCCGCAGACCCCACTGTCTTTGTCACCAAAGCAGGAATGCCATGCGGCACATTTTGACGTCCTTTCTGGCCTTGCACTGGGCGCTGGTTTTCGCCCTGCTGGCGTTCATCTGTGTCGATGGAAACCGCGGCGTTGCGGGCGCTCTGGGCGTGCTCGGCGTCGTCGTGGAAAACACTCGTCTGGCCGATCTCGACAATGCTGCCGTCGTGGCGCCGCTGGCCATCGCCTTGCTGGTCGTGGCGGTGCTGTTTTGCTGGGTCTTCGTCGAGAGTCTGGTTAACGCCGCAGCGAGCCCGGACGGAGCCGACAGTGTGGCGCGGACCGCCTTCATTCCGGCATCCGCGGTGTTGTCGCTGATCCTGATCGGCGGCGCAGCGCGAGGCATCAACGGCCTGTTTTTGGTTGTCGCCGTGCAATTGGCGGCACTTCTGGCCTCCTATGTCGCCATGCTGGCCGAGCGGAGGTCGGTCTTCGCCGTCATGGTTTCGCGGGAGGCAGAGAGCCGCGCCACCGCCCATGCCATGGCCAAGGGTGCCGCGCACGGCTCCTTGCTGTCGCGCATATCCGGCCGTCCGGACATTGGTCCCAGAGGCGGCTCCAGCGGCAGGGACGCTCACTGATGCGCACGCTGTTTGCATTGTGGGCGACGCCACTTGCCCTATTCTGGGGCTGGTTCTTCCTGTCGCTCAACGACATCAATTTCGGTTACGTCATGCTCAGCCGGCAGCTGCATGATTTCGTGTTTCAGCTCTACGGGCAGATGCTGGGCATCGATCCGGCGATTATTCCGGGCATGGTGGCAAGGGCCTGCATCTTCGACGGCTTCCTGCTGATGGCATTGTGGGCGTTTCGCCGCCGCCGCAACATCATGGCCGGGGTCAGGCGGCAGGCGGGGAATCCGGTTCCGTCCGATCGCGTGGGTCAAGCGACTGGAGCCGGTCCAGAACTCCCTGCAGAATAAAGGCCGCAGCCGCCGAATCGATCTTGCCGGCGCGCTTTCGGCGCGAGAAATCCATCTCGATCAGCGTCCGCTCCGCCGCCACCGTCGACAGCCGCTCGTCCCACAGCACGAAGGGCAGTTCGGTTATGCCTGCCATGTTGCGCACGAAGGCGCGCGACTTCTGGGCGCGGGGACCTTCCGAACCGTCCATGTTGATGGGAAGACCGAGTACAAACGCACCGACATTGTCCTTCTGCAGCTGGGCGAGCAGCGCTGCCGCATCCAGCGAAAACTTTTTGCGCAGGATGACCGCGCGCGGATGGGCGAAGGACAGGCCGCGGTCGGAAACGGCGACACCGATCGTCTGGTCGCCGAGGTCGAGCCCGGCCAGCGTCCTGCCGCCCTCCAGCCGTGCCGGCAGATCCTCGATTGCTATGATGCCCAACGGCTTTCCCCAACCAGTTTTACCGTGACCCAGTCTAACCGTGACCCAGACTTGCCGTCACAAAGAGCGCGACACGTTCTTTTGAACCGCGAGCACACTATGTCACTTTAATTTTGCTGCCGGCGTTCTATCTTCCGGCGCAACCAAAATCGAGGAACACGATCGATGAAATTGACCTGGTACGGACATTCCGCCTTCCGCGTCGAGACATCAGGCGCGACCATCCTGATCGACCCCTATCTCGTCGGCAACCCATCATGGACGAGCGGCTGGGAGGGGCCGGCGGAAGGCGTCACCCATGTGCTTCTGACCCACGGCCACAGTGATCATGTCAGCGGCGCGGTGGAGGTGCTGAAGAAGAGCGGCGCCCAGCTGGTCGCCAATTACGAGATCTGCATGTACCTGGTCGGCAAGGGCGTCGACGGCAAGAAGATCAATCCCGGCAATCATGGCGGCACCGTCGATTGCGGTGCCTTCACCACCACATTCGTGCAGGCACTGCATTCCTCGTCGTTTGGGCTCGATGGCGGCCAGAACGTCTACCTCGGCAATCCCAACGGGCTGGTCCTGCATTTCCCGGAGGACAAGACGCTCTACCATATGGGCGACACCGACATCTTCTCCGATATGGCGCTGATCGAGGAATTGCATGAGCCGAAGATCGGCCTCGTGCCGGTCGGCGACCGCTTCACCATGGGCGGCGCGGTGGCGGCCCTGGCCTGCCGGCGCTTCTTCCACTTCGACACCGTCGTGCCATGCCACTTCGGCACCTTCCCGATCATCGACGCGACGGCGGAGAAGTTCGTGGCCGGCCTCGAAGGATCAGGTGTCGACGTAGCCTTGCCAGCCATCGGCCAAACGATCACACTATAGAGCGATCGTTGAAACGATCCCTTGTCGCAAAGGGGAATTAAACCATGGGTTTGAGAGAGACTCTTTGCGTTTCGATGCTGGTTGCGGCGTCGCCCGCATCCGCCGCCGAGGACTTCATCAAGGGCGTTTACCTCCAGACCCAGGAGCTTTGCGCGCAAGCCAAAAAGGACACGCTGCAGACGCTGATTGACACCGGCAATGTCATCTTGTCGGCGGACGGCCTGCAAAGCGTCGAGTATAATTGCGAGTTCGTCCAGGTCACCAAGGCGACGCGCTCGCCGAGCTGGGCGGTCACTGCAATCTGCCAGGAGCCGGGCTTTCTCTTTCCCGATATACTGTCGATCACGCAGATGAACGCGACCCAAATCGACATCGTCTCGGTGCGCCCGACCGCCGACGAAGGCGAGCAGGCCGGCAATGGCGGCAGCTATTATCTGTGCGAGGGTGTATCGCTGCCCTAGGCTGAAATGCCGCCCTGGCATGAACGGGCTCTATCCCCAAGCACGATCGATGTTGCGCGGCACGCGCCACGCCGCTATAGCGCCATCTGGTTTTCCCAAAGGCTAAAGACATGTCCGTTGATCTGCAAACTGTGAAGCGCGTCGCGCGTCTCGCCCGCATTGCGGTGAGCGAGGAGGATGCCGAGCGCATGACCGGCGAGCTGAACGCCATTCTGGGCTTTGTCGAGCAGCTGAACGAGGTCGATGTCTCCGGCGTCGAACCGATGACATCGGTGACGCCGATGGAGATGAAGAAGCGCCAAGACATCGTCACCGACGGCAACAAGGCTG
Source organism: Mesorhizobium sp. C277A (assembly GCF_040324395.1). Classification (NCBI taxonomy): domain Bacteria; kingdom Pseudomonadati; phylum Pseudomonadota; class Alphaproteobacteria; order Hyphomicrobiales; family Phyllobacteriaceae; genus Mesorhizobium; species Mesorhizobium sp. C277A. Next base: position 1,891,213 of record NZ_JAMYVW010000002.1, read on the forward strand.
CCGATATCATCGCCAATGCGCCGGCCACTGACGAGAATTTCTTCCTCGTGCCGAAGGTCGTGGAGTAGGCGGCCGATGGCAATCGAGATCGCGATCGAAACGCCGCTGCAGGACGATGTCCGCGCTTTGGTCGAGGAGCTCAACGCGGCTCTGCTCGAACTGACGCCGCCGGAGCATTGCTACCATCTGACGGTCGAGCAGATGGCTGGCGACGACACCACCGTCTTTATCGCCCGCGACGACGGGCAAGCCATCGGCTGCGGCGCGCTGAAGCGCCATGATGCCCGCGTCGGTGAGGTCAAGCGTATGTACACGCGGCCTTCGCATCGAGGCAGGAAGATCGGCGCCAAGATCGTCGAACATGTCGAAACGCTGGCGCGCAGCGAAGGGCTGAAGCGCCTGGTGCTTGAAACCGGCGACCGCCATCCCGCCGCCTGGACCGTCTACGAACGCGCCGGCTTCTCGCGCTGCGGGCCGGTGCTGGATTATCCCGATTCCGAGTGGTCGGTGTTTTACGAAAAGAGCCTTTGATGAGCGAACTGACCCATCTGACAATTTCGCAGGCGCGCGCCAAGCTGCGCGCCAAGGAGATTTCGGCCGTCGAAATCACCGAGGCCTATCTCGGTGCCATCGAGCGCGCCAATCCGGTCCTCAACGCATATATCGTCGTCACGGGCGACAAGGCGCGCGACATGGCCAAGGCGTCGGATGCCAGACTGGCCAAGGGCGAGGGCGGTGCGCTGGAAGGCATCCCGCTCGGCATCAAGGACCTGTTCGGCACCGAAGGTATCCACACCCAGGCCTGCAGCCATGTGCTGGACGGCTTCAAGCCGCGCTACGAATCGACCGTCACCGCCAATCTGTGGGCAGACGGCGCCGTCATGCTGGGCAAGCTCAACATGGACGAGTTCGCCATGGGCTCGTCCAACGAGACCTCCTATTACGGCCCGGTCGTCAATCCGTGGCGGCGCTCGCGCCTCGACACGGTGGTGATGCCGACCACGCATCAGGGTGATGGCGGTTTCGTTTCGGCCGGCGGCACCAAGACCGCGCGCACGCTGGACAATGCCCAACTGGTGCCCGGCGGCTCCTCGGGCGGCTCGGCTTCGGCCGTCTCGGCTTTCCTGTGCGCCGGCGCCACCGCCACCGACACGGGTGGCTCGATCCGCCAGCCAGCCGCCTTCACCGGCACCGTCGGCATCAAGCCGACCTATGGCCGCTGCTCGCGCTGGGGCATCGTCGCTTTCGCTTCGTCGCTCGACCAGGCCGGCCCGATCGCCCGGGACGTGCTCGATGCCGCGATCATGCTGAAGTCCATGGCCTCGGTCGACCCCAAGGACACCACTTCCGTCGACCGGCCGGTGCCGGATTACGAGGCGGCGATCGGCAAACCGATCAGGGGCATGAAGGTCGGCATTCCCCGGGAATACCGCGTCGACGGCATGCCGGAAGAGATCGAGGCGCTGTGGCAGAAGGGCATTGCCTGGCTCAGGGATGCCGGCGCCGAGATCGTCGACATCTCGCTGCCGCACACCAAATACGCTTTGCCGGCTTATTATATCGTTGCGCCCGCCGAAGCGTCATCCAATCTGGCGCGCTATGACGGCGTCCGCTACGGCCTGCGCGTGCCGGGCCAGGACATTGTCGACATGTACGAAAAGACCCGAGCCGCCGGGTTCGGTCGGGAGGTCAAGCGTCGCATCATGATCGGCACCTATGTGCTGTCGGCAGGCTATTACGATGCCTACTATCTGCAGGCGCAAAAGGTGCGTAATTTGATCAAGCGCGACTTCGAGACGGTTTTTGCCGACGGCGTCGACGTCATCCTGACGCCGGCGACGCCGTCGGCCGCCTTCGGCATCGCTGACGAGGACATGGCCGCCGATCCGGTGAAAATGTACCTCAACGACATTTTCACGGTGACCGTGAACATGGCCGGACTGCCGGGCATTGCCGTGCCTGCCGGCCTCGATGCCAAGGGCCTGCCGCTCGGCCTGCAGCTGATTGGCCGTCCCTTCGACGAGGAAACCCTGTTCCAGACAGCCGCCGTCATCGAGCAGGCGGCGGGAACCTTCCAGCCGGAGAAGTGGTGGTAGCATGCCGCCCCCGTCTCGCATTTCCATCGTCGAGACGGGAAACGAACTGCTGATCACGAACCCGCCACGCACCTCGGATTTCAGGACAGTCTTTGTCCTGATCGGGGCCGCGATCGTCGCCTACACCGGCTACATGGGATTGACGGATATGTCGTCCGCAACGCTCACCAGCGGCACGCTCGGCCTGCTGTCCTTCGTGGCGGTCATTGCCCTCTTCACCTATTTCCTGGGCAAGGATTTCATCTGGCGGGTGTTCGGCAGGGAAACCCTGCGGCTGACCGACACCGCAGCCGTGCGCTCGGTGAGGGGTTCTTTGCGAAATCGGTGGTCACTGCCTTTGAAAGGGCATCTTAGGGTCGAAATCCTCGACCACACCTATCCCACGGACGAAGTGGAACTGTCGGAAGTCATCAGCTTGACCAACGCGAACGGCGTCCTTGTTTTCGGCAGGGAGTTAAGCCGCCTCGAAGCGGAAGCGGTAGCGAGTGCGGTCGAGCACTTCACCGGCCGTCACAATTTGAGCTGGAGATAGGCAGGCAATGTTCTTCTATCTCTCCAAGATCTTCTGGTTCTTCGTCCAACCACTCAACCTGGCGATCTTCCTGCTGCTTGCCGGCTTGCTCGCGGCGCTGATCGGCCGCCGGCGATTGGCGGCGACGGGCAGTGTGTTCGCCTTCCTGATTCTGGCGCTGTCGGCCTGGACGTCGCTTGGCGCCATGATGCTCAATCCGCTCGAAGAGCGCTTCCCAAAGCCGCCGCTGCCGCGGAAGGTCGACGGCATTGTCGTGCTCGGCGGCGGCTTCGAGGGCGCCATCAACTTGGCGCGCGGCGGCTATGAGCTGAATTCCGGCGGCGACCGCATGGTCGAGGCGGCGATCCTTGCCCGGCGCTTTCCCGAGGCGAAAGTGGTTATCTCGGGCGGCACCGGTGAACTGTTCATCGATGGCGAGGGGGATGCGGCCACCGCGCCGCGGCTGCTCGGTGCGCTTGGCGTCGACGCCGATCGCCTGATGCTCGAGAGCAAATCCCGCAACACCTATGAGAATGCCGTCTTCACCAAGGAACTGGTAACGCCGAAATCGGGCGAAACCTGGCTGCTGGTGACCTCCGCCTTCCACATGCCGCGCGCCAAGGCGCTGTTCGACAAGGCCGGCTTTCACACGGTCCCGTGGCCGGTCGACTATCGCACCTCGGGCAAGGAAGGCTTTGGCCTGTTTCGCGACAACGCACCCGATTCGCTGCAGACCACGACCATGGCGATCCGCGAGTGGATCGGGCTCGCCGCCTATTGGCTGTCGGGCCGGATCGACCAGCTTTTCCCCGGCCCGGGCGGCTGACCGATCACGGCTTGCCTTGCGGCGGAAAAGAACTGACGCCGCACCAGCACTGCCAGTAGCAGCAGCGTCGACAGCACGAACACGATCGGGTCGACGAACCAGCCGAGATAGCCGATCGAGAAGAACACCGCGCGCAGGCCTGAATTGAAATGCTTGCCGGCCAGCATGTTCATGCGCGCCGCGCGCCACACCGCCGTTTCGCTGACCGGGTTGCGTGACGCCTCGCCATAGGGGATCGGCACCGCGCCGATCAGGATCGTGCAGTAGTTGAAGAGACGGTAGGCCCAGCCGAACTTGAAGAAGGCGAAGGCCAGGATCAGGACCAGGCCAAAGACCTTGATCTGAAAGGCGGAGCGCGATGAGGTCGCGTTCAACGGCAGGTCGTTCAGCACGGCAAGGACCTGATCCGAGGCGCCAAGCAGCGCGAAACAGCCACCGAGCGCAATCAGCGAACTGGAGGCGAAAAAGGCGGTGCCTTGCTGCAGGCCGCTCATGATGGCGGTGTCGACGATGCGGATTTCGCGCTCGGCCATGGTGCGCATCCAGGCCTCGCGCTGCACGTTCATGGCCATCGTCAACGACACCCGGCTGACCAGTCTGCCGTCGGACGCCAGCGTATGCAGCAACCATGCAAGCAGGAAAAAAGCCAGCGCCGCCAGATCAGCCGTCGACAGATGGAAGGAATCGCCCATGCCCCCTTTTACCACAGGCAAAGCGGTCAGTTCGATGCTCCAAAGCATGTCGCCCAGAAGTGAGCTGCGGTTCTGGGACAACCACATGCATTAAAACAAGAACTTAAAGCGCGTCGCATGAACCCGTTTCAGCGCGACGCGCTTTCAGCCGGGGATGTCGCTGCCGGAGCAAACAAGGTCGGCAGGTGCAGCGCCGCAATCCGCAAAACAGCACAAACATCATGGAAAGTCCTATATGTAGGTCTTGATCCCATTCCCGGAGACGGCGCAGCGTGTTTCTTTCGGTTTTCGACTTGTTCAAGATCGGCATCGGACCGTCGAGTTCGCACACGATGGGACCGATGACGGCGGCGCAGCGGTTTCTCGACGAGATCGCCGGCGATGACTGGCCGCGCCCGGCCGGCGTCAAGGTCGATCGCATTGGCGCCAGCCTGCACGGCTCGCTCGCCTATACCGGTATCGGCCATGGCTCGGATCGCGCCGTTGTCCTCGGCCTTGCCGGCCTGACACCGCAGACGGTCGATCCCGATCAGGCCGAGGGCATCGCCACGCGCGTCGCAGCCGAGAAGCGGATATCGCCCCGCGGCCATCCCTCCTATCGCTTCGACCCGGCGACGGATCTGGTGCTCGACCGCAAGACGCCGCTCACCGGCCACGCCAACGGCATGGCCTTCTACGCTTACGATGCCGGCGACCGGCTGCTGCTCAAGCGCATCTACTATTCCATCGGCGGCGGCTTCGTGGTGTCCGAGGAAGAGCTGCAGCGGATGAAGGTGAAGGGCTCGGTGACCACAGAAGGCAAGAAGGTGCCCTATCCCTTCAAGAATGCCGTCGAGATGCTGAAGATGGCAGGCAAAAGCGGCCTGTCTATCGCCGACATGAAGCGCATCAATGAAGAGACGCATATGTCGCGCGAGGAGCTCGACAGTGGCCTTGATGCGATCTGGGGCGCCATGAAGGGCTGCATCGACCGCGGCCTGTCGCAGGATGGCATCATGCCGGGCGGGCTGAAAGTGCGCCGTCGTGCCCGCATGCTGCACGACAAGCTGCAGGAGCAATGGCAGCAGAACAAGCCCAACCCTTTGCTGGCCAATGACTGGCTGTCGATCTACGCCATGGCGGTGAACGAAGAGAACGCCGCCGGTGGACGCGTCGTCACCGCGCCGACCAATGGCGCGGCCGGCACATTGCCGGCGGTGCTGCGTTACTGGCTGCATTTCCACCCCGAGGCCGACCAGCCGAGCATCCGCGACTTCCTGCTCACGGCGGCCGCCGTCGGCGGCATCATCAAGACCAATGCCTCGATCTCCGGCGCCGAGGTCGGCTGCCAGGGCGAGGTCGGTTCGGCCTCGGCGATGGCTGCCGCGGGTCTCTGCGCCGTGATGGGCGGCACGCCCGAGCAGGTCGAGAACGCCGCCGAAATCGCGCTCGAACATCATCTCGGCATGACTTGCGATCCGGTCGGCGGTCTGGTTCAAGTGCCTTGCATCGAGCGCAACGCGCTCGGCGCCGTCAAGGCGGTCACCGCCGCCTCTCTGGCGATCAAAGGCGACGGCGTCCATTTCGTGCCGCTCGACGCCGCGATCGAAACAATGCGCCAGACGGGCCTCGACATGAACGAGAAGTACAAGGAAACCAGCCTTGGTGGGCTCGCCGTCAATGTCGTGGAATGCTGACCGCGCAACGCCACTGGCACTGTGGAGAAGTCGGGCAGGGCCGTTGACGCAATCGCGCGCCGGACTAAACCTTAAGCGATGGCACTCAATCTCCTAAAACTGTGCGTCGGTTGCGACAGCGTCGAGGACCTCGAAGAATGGATCGCCTTCCGCCTCGATGAGCGCCGCCGCGCCGGCGAACCCGCCGAGCACTGGCACACAACCCGCATGGTGCCGACGCGCGGCGCCGAGGTCACCGATGGCGGTTCGCTTTATTGGGTGATCAAGGGCAGCGTGCAATGCCGCCAGCTGATCACTGATATCAGGCCCTTCACCGACGACGAAGGCATCGGCCGTTGCCGCCTGATGCTCGACCTCGACGTCGTGCGCACCGACTGGCAGCCGCGCCGCGCCTTCCAGGGCTGGCGTTATCTCAAACCTTCGGATGCGCCCGCCGATATCGGCAAGGGCAAGGCCGGAATGGTCGAGATGCCGCCGAAACTGAAGCGCGAGCTCGCCGATCTGGGCTTGCTGTAGAGCCAAGGGCGCGGCCGCTTCTCCCAGAGCGTCGAGCGCTGGCCCTTCATCTTGTCCAAGGCTGGACTTGCAAGGGGGCCGACAACGCCACATCTTGCTTCTTATGAGCGACAAGAAGCAGCGTGTGCCCGCAAGGGCCGATCCTGCGCCGGTCAAGCCTCAATCCAATGCCGGCGAGATCGACGCCTTTATCCGTCAGGCCCGGACGCTTGTCGCGACCGGCACGGGCCGGCTGATCCTTGCCCTCGACGCAACGATGAGCCGCCAGCCGACCTGGGATCTCGCCATCAAGCTGCAGGGCGAAATGTTCGACGCCGTTGGCAAGGCCGGCACCCTCAGTGTCCAATTGGCCTATTTTCGCGGGTTGGGCGAGTGCCGCTCGTCGGCTTTTGTCGCCGACACCAATGCCCTGAAGCAGCTGATGACGCGGATCGACTGCCGTGCCGGCCACACCCAGATCGGCAAGGTGCTGGCGCATGCGCTGAAGGAAACGGCGGCGGCCAAGGTCAACGCTCTGGTCTATATCGGCGACGCCATGGAAGAGGATATCGACGACCTGGCGCAGAGGGCCGGCAGCCTCGGTCTGCACGGCGTTCCCGTCTTCGTCTTCCAGGAAGGCCATGATCCCGGCGCAGAAAAGGCGTTCAAGGAGATTGCGCGGCTGTCCAAAGGGGCTTGGTTCCGATTTGATCGGCGGGCTGCCGCGACCTTGGCCGGGCTGCTTTCAGCGGTCGCCGTCTATGCGACGGGTGGATTGAAGGCGCTCGAGGCAAGGGACAGGCCGGGAGACCGGCTGCTGATCGAGCATCTCAGGGGCGGCGGGAATTGATGGGCGCTATCATTGCACTTGTTGCACTGTTTCTGGTGCTGCTCGGCGCGGCGACGATCTTTGTCCGCGCCGATGCGCAAAAACTGGCAAGCGGCATGCGCACGCTCGGGCCGGTGCTTCTGGCGCTGGTCGGGCTCGCCGTGCTGGTGGTCGGGCGCGAAGGCATTGCCGGCCTCATTCTGGCCGCGGCCCTTGCCTGGTACGGTTCGGTGCGAATGAAGCAGCCGTCGGTCGGGCCGGCGCCCGGCAAGCGCTCGACGGTGCGGACCGCCGCACTGGAAATGGAGCTTGATCACGATACGGGCGGGCTTGAAGGCCTGGTTCTGGCCGGCCGCCATGAAGGCAAGATGCTGGGCGCGATGGGCCTGGCCGAGCTGCAGCAGCTTTACCGCGAACTCCCCGGCGACCCGGAGAGCCGCCAGCTCCTAGAGACGTATCTTGACGGCCGTTTTCCCGTCTGGCGCAAAGACGCTGAGGCGAACGGTGGCGAAGGGTTGGGTGTTGCGCCAGGTGCGGGCGCCATGACTAAGGAGGAGGCCTACAAGATCCTTGGTCTTGAAGCGGGGGCCGCCGCGGCGGATGTCCGCAAGGCGCACCGCCGCCTGATGCAGCGCCTGCACCCCGACATCGGCGGCACGTCTTTCCTGGCGGCGCGGATCAACGAAGCCAAGGACGTCTTGCTCTCCAATCACAACTAGTCTCCTTCGACGCAGTAAATTTCCGGGAGATGGTTCCGACGCCGCCCTACTGTTGGACGGCGTAGCAGGCGATTTTCTTTTTCTTCAGGGCATTGCAGGCATTCCAGGCCGCGTCCTTCGAGCGGAAGCCGCCGAACCGGGCGCGGTAATAGGTCTCGCCATCTTTCTCGAAGGCGACGGTGAAACCGGAAGCAGCCCCAAGAACTTTGGGCGCCTGCTTGGCGGTCTTGTCCAGGAAAGCCTGGGCTTCGGACTGTTTGGGCGACGACGCCACCTGCACCGCCCAACCAGCCGGCACCGAGGCCGTGTTGACCGGGTCGACCGCCTGAGGGGATGCAGGCGTGGGTTCGGCGTAGGCAGCCACAATCTGCGCCGTTTCGACCTTCGGCGCCGTCACGATGACGGTCTTGACCTTCCTGGTCTTGACGAGGGGGGCGGGATCTTCGACCGCGGCCACCGTCTGTTCGTCGGCAGACTGCCCTTCAGCAGACTGCTCGTCAGCGGATGTCGGATCGTCATTGGACGCTACGGCATCGTCTTCAACCATCGGCTTGTCATCCGGCGTCGGCGCGTCATGCTTGGGCAGGAAGACCTTGGCCAGCGCCTTGACCGGATTGTCGCCGCCGGCCTTGGCGACCAGTGCGCCGCCGCCGCGGGTCGATGCGCGCGGCATGTAGGCGTTGATCAGGCCGGCCATCTGGTTGTCGCGGCTGCGCCCCGAAGTGCCGCCCATGACGACGGCGACGAGGCGGCGGTTGCCATCCGAAACCGACGAGACCAGGTTGAAGCCGGAGGCGCGGGTATAGCCGGTCTTGATGCCGTCGACGCCCTTGATGCGGCCGAGCAGGCGGTTGTGGCCATTGATGCGCTGGCGGCCGTAAAGGAAGGATCGCTGCGAGAAATAGCCGTAATACTGCGGATAATGTTCCCTGAGCGCTATGCCGAGCATCGCCATGTCGTGGGCGGTTGTGAACTGGCCGGGATCGGGCAGGCCGTTGGCATTGCGAAACACTGTGCCGTCCATGCCGAGCGCGCGCGCCTTGGCGGTCATCATGCGGGCGAAATTGCTTTCGCTGCCGCCGAGCAGTTCGCCGAGCGCGGTCGCCGAATCATTGGCCGACTTGGTCACCATCGACAGGATGGCGGTGTCGACCGAAACCGCTCCGCCCGCCTTGACGCCGAGCTTGGTCGGCGGTTCGGCCGCCGCTTTGGCCGAGAACGGCACCGGCGTGTTCCTGCTGATCCGGCCCTTCGCCATGGCCTCGAAGGTCAGATAGAGCGTCATCATCTTGGTCAGCGACGCCGGGTAGCGCCGGCCGTTGGCATCGGACGAATAAAGCACCTTGCCGGTCTTGGCGTCGACGACGATCGCCGAAGACCTGGCGGCCATCGAGGACGCGGCATCCGCAACGACAAATGACATCGCCAAAGCGAGGATCATGATCGTTTTGAGGGAAGATGCGGATTTTGAACCGAAGACCGACAACGCCTGACGCACTGATAGTTCCTTTGAAACTCATTGCCATGGAGGCGGCAAAGGGATCCGACCTCACTTGTCGTCAAACTATCGCGGCCAGCGTTACCAATCCGTTTATGGTAACCGGCGCGTTCACCATTTTCCTCGGGCTTGAGCCTTTCTTTATTCGAATTTTAGCTGTTGCCGGCGCAGCGCGGCCTGATGCCGCTGTAATCTTGACTTTTGTGCAGCGCACAATATATTCTCGTGCATTGCACAATTGCGCTCAGGCAAGGGCGCTTCAAAACGCCAAGGGAAACGTCAAATGACCCAGACCTACGAGGACTTCTCGAAATACGGCAAGGAGTTTGCCGATACCGGATTGAAGAGCTTCACCTCGCTCTCCAAGGGCGCGCAGGCGATCGCCACCGAAGCTGGCGAATACACCAAGAAGAGCTTCGAAGCCGGTAGCGCCGCGGTCGAAAAGCTGTTCTCCGCCAAGTCGCTGGAAAAGGCGGTCGAGATCCAGTCCGACTTCGCCAAGCAGAGCTATGAGAGCTTCGTTGCCGAGGCGACCAAGTTCGGCGATCTCTATGCCGATCTCGCCAAGGAGGCTTACAAGCCCTTCGAATCGATTGTCGCCAAGGCGAAGTAATTTCGCTCGAGAATACCAGGCACGGCCTTTCGGGCTTGCAAAACAGACCCGGTCGCGGATGCGCGGCCGGGTTTTTTCATGCCGGTTCAATTCCGGGGCTTTGGCGGTTCACGATTTTGAAAATCGCCTCGGTTTCCCCACCTAGCCATATTGTCAGCTAACAAGAAGGGCTTAAAATCGTCCATCGAACACCTACATATCGAACTCGCATGGGGATTCGAAAGAGGCAGGACTACGTGACTTCAGGTTTGACTGCCACGACAAGCGTGGTGCGGATGCAAAGTGACGGCGACGGCAATGAGGCCGGTCGCGGCACAGCCGTCATTACGCGCACGAAGACCAAGACCAAGAAGCCCAGCCTTTACAGGGTCCTCATCCTCAACGACGACTACACGCCCATGGAGTTCGTGGTTCACGTCCTGGAGCGTTTTTTTCAAAAGGACCGCGAAGCCGCCACACGCATCATGCTTCATGTTCACAATCATGGGGTGGGAGAGTGCGGGGTCTATACATTCGAGGTGGCCGAGACCAAAGTGTCTCAGGTCATGGATTTCGCCCGACAGAATCAGCATCCGCTGCAATGCGTGATGGAGAAGAAGTGAGGTAACATGCCGGCTTTCTCCCAAGGCCTGGAAAAGGCGCTTCACCAGGCGCTGACGCTCGCCAATGAGCGGCACCATGAATATGCAACCCTAGAACATCTGCTGCTCGCCCTCATCGACGACACTGAGGCGGCCGCCGTTATGCGCGCCTGCAACGTCGATCTCGACGAGCTGAAGCACACCGTTCTGACCTATATCGACACCGAACTCGACAATCTGGTCACCGGTTACGATGAGGATTCCAAGCCGACCGCCGGCTTCCAGCGCGTCATCCAGCGCGCCGTGATCCATGTGCAGTCATCCGGCCGCGAGGAAGTGTCCGGCGCCAACGTGCTCGTCGCCATCTTTGCCGAGCGCGAGAGCCATGCCGCTTATTTCCTGCAGGAACAGCAGATGACCCGCTACGACGCGGTCAACTACATCTCGCACGGCATCGCCAAGCGCCCCGGCGCATCGGAGACGCGCTCGCCGCGCGGCGCCGATGACGAGCAGGGCGGCCAGAACGGCGCCGAGCCGCAGGAGGAAGGCGGCAAGAAGAAGCAGCAGCAGGATGCGCTGACGGCTTATTGCGTCAACCTCAACAACAAGGCCAAGGCCGGCAAGATCGATCCGCTGATCGGCCGCGAGAGCGAAATCAACCGCACCATCCAGGTGCTGTGCCGCCGCTCCAAGAACAACCCGCTCTATGTCGGCGATCCCGGCGTCGGCAAGACGGCGATTGCCGAAGGCCTGGCCAAGCGCATCGTCGAGGGCGATGTGCCCGAAGTGCTGCAGGACGCCACCATCTTCGCGCTCGACATGGGCACGCTGTTGGCCGGCACGCGCTATCGCGGCGATTTCGAAGAGCGGCTGAAGCAGGTCGTCAAGGAGCTCGAGGATTATCCGGGCGCCGTGCTGTTCATCGACGAGATCCACACCGTGATCGGGGCCGGCGCCACGTCAGGCGGCGCGATGGATGCGTCGAACCTGTTGAAGCCGGCGCTGTCTTCGGGAGCCATCCGCTGCATCGGCTCGACCACTTACAAGGAGTTCCGCCAGTTCTTCGAGAAGGACCGCGCTCTGGTGCGGCGCTTCCAGAAGATCGACGTCAACGAGCCGACCATCGAGGACGCCATCGAGATCATGAAGGGCCTCAAGCCCTATTATGAGGAATTCCACAAGGTGAAGTTCACCAACGAGGCGATCAAGGCTTCGGTGGAACTGTCGGCCCGCTACATCAACGACCGCAAGCTGCCGGACAAGGCGATCGACGTGATCGACGAGACCGGCGCCTCGCAGATGCTGGTGCCGGAAGCCAAGCGCAAGAAGACGATCGGCATCAAGGAGATCGAAGCCACGATCGCCACGATGGCCCGCATCCCGCCGAAGACGGTTTCGGCAGACGACGAGAAGGTGCTGCAAGGCCTCGACATCGAGCTGAAGCGCGTCGTCTATGGCCAGGACACCGCCATCACCGCGCTGACCTCGGCGATCAAGCTGGCGCGTGCCGGCCTGCGCGAACCGGAAAAGCCGATCGGCTCCTACCTGTTCTCAGGCCCGACCGGCGTCGGCAAGACCGAAGTCGCCAAGCAGTTGGCTGCCTCGCTCGGCGTCGAGCTGATCCGCTTCGACATGTCGGAATATATGGAACGCCACACCGTCTCGCGGTTGATCGGCGCGCCTCCCGGCTATGTCGGCTTCGACCAGGGCGGTCTGCTTACCGACGGGGTCGACCAGCATCCGCACTGCGTGCTCTTGCTGGATGAAGTCGAGAAGGCGCATCCGGACCTGTTCAACATCCTGTTGCAGGTCATGGACCACGGCAAGCTGACCGACCACAACGGCAAGCAGATCGACTTCCGCAACGTCATCCTGATCATGACCACCAATGCGGGCGCATCGGATGCGCAGCGCGCGGCGATCGGTTTCGGATCGACCAAGCGCGAAGGCGACGATGTCGAGGCCATCAACCGGTTGTTCACGCCGGAGTTCCGCAACCGTCTCGATGCGATCATCCCGTTCGGCTCTCTGCCGGTCCCGGTCATCCACCAGGTGGTGCAGAAGTTCGTCATGCAGCTCGAGGCCCAGCTCTCCGAGCGGGGCGTCACCTTCGACCTGTCGTCCGACGCGATCGCCTGGCTGGCCGACAAGGGCTATGATGAGCGCATGGGTGCGCGGCCGCTCGGCCGGGTCATCCAGGAGCACATCAAGAAGCCGTTGGCCGACGAGGTGCTGTTCGGCAAGCTCAAGAAGGGCGGCACGGTGCGCGTCACCGTCGAGAAGAAGGAAACCGGCGAAACCGGCCTGAAGCTCGAATCACTGGCCGACGAAGCCCCGGTGCAGCCGAAGCAGGAGCCGGAAGAGACGCCGAAAGCCCGCAAGGCGGTGGCCAAGAAGCCCGTCGCCAAGAAGGCGGTGGCGCAGAAGCCTCAGCCCAAGGGCAAGGACGAGCCTGAGCCCAAGGGCAAGGATGGCGGCAAGCGCAGCCTGGTGCCGCAACTGCCGCGCAAGAGCTGAAAGGTTCGCCTATGAAGGGCCCGGTGACGGGCCCTTTTTTCATTGGCTGGCCGGTTTGCCGACACAGCGCCCCTGCTTTTCAGGGCAGATGTTGTTAGGTCAGGCGGCGACGCCCTCGGGTGCAAACTTGCCCAGGAAGTACCCGCACGCCTTCCAGATGGCGATCGAAATCAGAACGCTCGCATAGCCATCCACGGCATAATGCCAGCCAAGGACGACCGAGCCGACCATGATGATTGCGGCGAATGCCCACATCAAAAGGCCGGCCAACCGTGAGCGGCGTGTTGCATAAAGCGCGAAAAGCACCGCCATCGCTACATGCATGGACGGGAAGGCGGATATGCCGAGACTGCCTGGCGTCGCCCCGATATAGCCGCTCCACACAATGTCCTGCGTGCTGAGCGCCCAGATCGGATAGATGCGATCGGCGGCGGCGAGTGCTTGCATCAGGGAATGATAGTCGCTGCCCAGCCCCAGTCGCTCGTAAAAGCACGGCCCTGCCGAAGACAGGCCCATCGCCAGGAAAAAACCCGCCAGTATCCACACGAGCATGAAGCTCATCAGGAACTGGTGACGCAGCTTCGTGTCCGTGCGCGTGATGCAAGCGATGAAGACCGAGGCGATAAGGACGACGAACCAGGAATTGTAAGCCAGGTTGAACGATCTTACGGCGAGCGGCGACTGGACGATAGACCACAGCCATTCATGGGGCGCTCGGCCGAAATGCAGCACCCGGTCGGCCTGAGCCAATGCGTGATCCCATGCGAATGGCGAAAGGATCGCGACCGCGCCTTTCAACACACCGAAAGCGGATATGAGCGCAATGCACGCGGCCAGACCATTCAGGCTGTTGGCGTTGCGCTCGGCGTCGCCGAAGACGCCGCCGATCGATCGCAGAAAAGTGCCGAGCGGCTCAGGATCCCGCTTGATGAGTGCAAGGTGAAAAAAGCTGCCGAGTGCGAAGGCGCAGCCACCGATCCAGAAAGCGAAAAGAAGGTATTGGGAATAGTCTTCCAGCACGCCGAAATCCGGCATGTTTCCGGTGCGCAGGCCGACCGCGGCTGCCAAAAGCAGGGCAGCGATGGCCATCGCGTGCAGCAGGCGGTGTCGCCGGTACGCGTCCGCCAAGGTGCGCAGAAAGGCCCGCCCGGCAGCTGCTTTTACCAACGGCTCTGATGTCGCAACCGAATGTTCCACGATTTTGAAAACCCAAACGCATCCCGGTACGGAGCACGTTATCACGGCGTGGTTTGATATTTTCCTAACCGACGTGGTGGATTGTGGCTGAGCGCATCGCCCTGAGGCGCGCGCCACCTCAACCGTTCAGCGCTGCTCGGATCTTCGCCGCGTTCTCCGTCAGCACTTCGGGCTTCTCCATCTGCCCCGTATGCGGCTTGAGCGCGATGCCTTCGAACCGCGGGATGACATGGACATGTAGGTGGTAGACGGTCTGGCCGGACGCCGGTTCGTTGAACTGCAGGATGGTGACCCCGTCAGCGCCGAAAGCCTTTTTGACCGCCAGCGCGACCGTTTGGACCGTGGTGAACAGCCGGCCGAGCGTCGCGGGATCGGCATCGAGCAGATTGCGCGACGGTGCTTTGGGCACCACCAGCGTGTGACCGGGGCCTTGCGGCATCACATCCATGAAGGCGACCACGGCATCATCCTCGTAGATGCGGTGCGAGGGGATTTCGCCGCGCAGGATCTTTGCGAAGATATTGCTGGGGTCGTAGGCCTCGGTCATGGCGGCGCTCCGGGAGTATGCTCCCGGTGTAGCGAAGCTGTCCTGGACCGGCAAGATGGTCAGGTAAGATGGTCAGGCGAGGGCAGGCGCGGATCGCTATTCCTCAAGATCCTTGCGGAACGGCGTATGCTCTTCCAGAATTTCGCCCATCCGCTCGACCTCGCGCCGCTCACGCCGGAGATAATCGGCCACAGCATTGCGCAGGCCGGGATGTGCGATGTAGTGCGCCGAATGCATGGTCACGGGACGATAGCCGCGCGCCAGTTTGTGCTCACCCTGCGCGCCGGCCTCGATCACCTTCAGCTTGCGCTCGATGGCGAAATCGATGGCCTGATGGTAGCAGACTTCGAAATGCAGGAACGGGTGGTCCTCGATGCAGCCCCAATTGCGGCCGTAGAGCGCATCGGAGCCGATGAAGTTGATGGCGCCGGCGACATAGCGGCCATTGCGCTTGGCCATGACCAACAGGATGTCCTGGGACATGCGCTCCCCGATCAGCGAGAAGAACTTGCGGTTGAGATAGGGCCGGCCCCATTTGCGGCTGCCGGTATCCATGTAGAAGGCGAAGAAATCGTCCCAGGCCTTTTCGGACAGGTCCTTGCCGGTGAGCCGGTCGATCGAGATATCGTTGGCGAGCGCCTCGCGCCGCTCCTTCTTCATCGCCTTGCGCTTGCGCGATGCCAGCGTGGCGAGGAAATCGTCATAGGTCGAAAAGCCTTCGTTGAAGAAGTGGAACTGCTGGTCGGTGCGGTGCAGGAAGCCGGCTGCTTCCAGCGTTGCAACGTCGCTTTCACTGGCGAAGGTGACATGCGCGGACGACACGCCGAGCTTTTCCGTCACCGCCTTCAGGCCCGCTGCGAGACCGGCCTTCACAATGGCGCTGTCCTCGCCCTTGCTGACCAGCAG
This sequence comes from Mesorhizobium sp. C277A, assembly GCF_040324395.1. Taxonomy (NCBI): domain Bacteria; kingdom Pseudomonadati; phylum Pseudomonadota; class Alphaproteobacteria; order Hyphomicrobiales; family Phyllobacteriaceae; genus Mesorhizobium; species Mesorhizobium sp. C277A. Next base: position 1,906,916 of record NZ_JAMYVW010000002.1, read on the forward strand.
GCGAGGGCCGGTGACCGGAGAGAACGGCACGGCGCATTGCAGTTTCGGATAGTAGTTGCCGCCGGCGCGTTCGAACGCATCGGACCAGCCGTGGTCGAAGACATATTCGCCCTGGCTGTGCGATTTGAGATAGCAGGGCACGGCGCCCAGCAATCTGCCTTGGGCATTTTCCAGTCTGAGATGATGACCTTGCCAGCCGGTACGCCGCACGGCGCAGCCGGAATCTTCAAGCGCGCTCAGAAAAGCATATGAAACGAGAGGGTTATAGCCATTTTCTGTGTCGCTGCGGGTTGTGCCGGTAAAGCCGTTCCACTCGTCGCAGGTGAAGGCATTGATGCCGGCGGCGACGCGGATGGAAAACTCCGCATTCGCCGTTTGCCCGTCGCCTTCATCACCCTGATCCATGGGGCTTATTTAAGCTCTGTCGGGGCCGCTACAAGTCACGTTTCAGGCACTTCCATCAGGCGACATTGACCAGATCGGGTTCGAACCCTTCGAACGTCATCTGGTCGGCGTATTTGAAAGTGAGATCCACCGCCGGCTGGTCATGCACAGTCCAGGTGATGACAGGCATTTTAAGCCTTTCGCGCACGAAGCTGACGAACGGGTTCGGCAGATCGCCCGCGGCATAGGAGGTGAAGGCGAGGTCATGCGCCAGCATGGCGAAATGCGCCTCGATCAACTGGTTGTCCTTGCCATAGGCAGTGAGCCCGCCCGGAATTCCTGGCGCATCCCTGGGGAAATCGCGGACCAGCCAGTGGTCGAACGACATGATCGCCGCCTTGCCCTTGTAGCGCTCCAGCATCTTGCCGACGCTTGCCACCAAGCCCTCGTCGTAACCGGGCACACCCTTCAGTTCGACAACCATCGGCACACGGCCGTCGACCAAGTCGAGCGCTTCTTGCAGTGTCGGCACATGGTCCTTGGTGCCGCCGATCCTGAGCGCCGCCAGTTCCGCTGCCGTGCGCTGCCAGACGAAGCCGTCCTGGCCGGTCAACCGCCTGAGATCGCCGTCATGAATGATGACGGGGACGCGGTCGGACGACAAATGCACGTCGCATTCGATCGCATAGCCGCGCTCGGCGGCAGCAGCGAAGGCCGACAGCGTGTTTTCCCAGCGCGTCTTGTTCATGTCGTGAAAGCCGCGATGCGCCACCGGGCGGGCGGTCAGCCAGGAAAGGTCGGTCATTGTCTTGGTCCTGCTCATGCGACCTCGAAGACGGCTTCGATTTCCACTGCGGCATTAAGCGGCAGACAGGCGGTGCCGACGGCGGAGCGGGCATGCTTGCCGCGCTCGCCAAGGGCTGCGACCAGGAAATCGGAGGCGCCGTTGGCGACCAGATGCTGCTCGACGAAATCCGGCACTGATGCAACAAAGACGGTGATCTTGACCAGCCGCTGGATTTTTTCGAGATCGCCAAGTGCTGCTTTTGCCTGGGCCAAGACATTGATTGCGCAGTACTTTGCGCCTTCCTTGCCGGTTGCGGTATCGACGTCGCGGCCGAGCAGGCCGCTTGCCTGCAGCTTGCCGTCCTTGAGCGGCAACTGCCCGGCGGTGAACAAAAGATTGCCGGACCTGCAATAGGGCACATAGTTCGCGGCGGGCGCTGCGGCGGCAGGTATCGTCACGCCGAGATCGCTTAGCCGCTTTTCGATTGTTTCACTCATCGTATTTCCCTATTGCTTGGAGACGCCGCGCTGGCCGGGCCGAAATTGCTATTTTTGCCTCGCTTCCGCCACGACTTTTTTTAAGCTGGACCATCTTTACCTGCGGCCTGCCATCAGCTGCGACGATCGGAGCCCCTTATGCGCGCAACGCGCCTTGCCTTCCACGCCGTTCTCGTTCCGGTGCTGTTCTCGATGGCTCCAGCCTTTGCCGTGCCGGCGCTGCAGGCGCATCGCGCCGTCTACGATCTTACCCTCGACAAGGCGTCGGACCGCTCGGGCATCACCGGCATTTCCGGCCGCATGGTCTATGAGTTCAACGGCTCGCCCTGCGAGGGCTATACGGTAAAATTCCGTTTCGTCACCCAGATCGCCACCGGCGACAACACCAGGCTGACCGACCAGCAGACGACCACGTTCGAGGACGCCGAAGGCAAGACCTTCTCGTTCGTGACCAAATCCTTCGTCGACCAGAACCTAGACAAGGAGGTCAAGGGCACCGCCACGAAAGAGACCAAGGGCCTCAAGGTCGACATCGACAAGCCCGAGAAGAGCAGCCTGGAACTCGCCGCCACCCAGTTCCCGACCCAGCATCTGGTCGAACTGATCGGCAAGGCCGAGAAGGGCGAGAATTTCTACGAAACCAGCCTGTTCGACGGTTCGGAGGATGCCAACAAGGTGATGACCACCACCGTCATCGTCGGCAAGAAGGCCGAGGGCGACAAGGCCGACCCCGAAGCGCCGGCGCTGGCCAAGCTTGCCGGCGACAAATACTGGCCGGTCGACATCGCCTATTTCGACGAGACCGACAAATCGGGCGAAGAGGTGCCGGAATACCGCATCAGCTTCAAGCTGCACGAGAACGGCATCACCCGCGACCTCACAATGGACTATGGTGAGTTCTCGATGACCGGAAAGCTGGTCAACCTGTCGCTGTTCGATCAGACCAAGCCTTGCCCGGTCTCGAAATAGCAACAATGCGGCGCTGGCCACGGCAGGCTTGATGGCAGTTCCCGATGGCGGTCTATGTCGATGCGGCGATCTGGAAATGGGCCGGCCATCGCTGGTGCCACCTGATGGCCGACGATACGGACGAACTGCATCGTTTCGCCGCCGAACTTGGCGTCAAGCGTTCGTCCTACCAGGGGCCGCCCAGGACATCGGCGCCGCACTATGACATAACCGGCTTCGAGCGCGACCGCGCGGTGCGGCTCGGCGCCATCGAATGCAGCCGCGAGGAGATCGTTGCGATCTTCAGGCGCGTACGGGTACCCAACGGAAAGGGCCGATCGTGACGCTAATGGCATTCCTGGCTTATTGCCTTGCCATCACACTTGCCGCCGCCACGCCGGGACGACCGGCGATGTTCACGGTGATCACCAACGGCGTGGCACGCGGCTTCCTGCGTGCGTTCGTCGCCGGAATGGGCATTGCCGCCGGTGATGCCGTGCTGGTCACCTTGGCACTGCTCGGGCTGGTGGCGCTGGCCCAGACCTCGAATGGGTGTTTCTCCTGTTGAAATACGCCGGTGCGGCCTACCTGATTTTCCTCGGCATCGAGATGTGGCGGGCCGCGGCCGCGCAATCGGCCGCGCAAGGAATCCCCCAAACCGGATTGTCGCGTTCCTGCTTGGCGCCTCCGTGGCGCTCGGCAACCCGAAGGCGATCCTGTTCCACGCCTCGATCATGCCGCTGATCCTCAACCTCGACACCATGACGTTTGCCGACGGCCTGCTGGTGGTGGCAGTCGTCGTCGGCGCCAATATTCTCACCATGGGCATCTACGCCGCGCTGGCGGGGAGGGCATCCGGCTGGTTCAGGACGCCCGAACGCATGCGGCTGATTAACCGGTTCGCCGGCAGCGCCATGATCGGCACCGGAGCGCTGATTGCCGCACGCTGAGCGATGAAGCACCTCACCGCTTGCGTTTGCAGCGCTTCCCCTCTATATGCGCCCTCATTCCACACACGGACTTTGGTGTCTGCCCGGGAGAAATCCGGCTGAAACCTCCGGTGGCGTTCGAGGACAAAGTCCAAAAATGCCTGTGTCCGTGGAGGCTAACCGGAAAAGGAACTAAGAATGGCACTGCCTGATTTCAGCATGCGCCAGCTTTTGGAAGCTGGCATTCACTTCGGCCACCAGACCCACCGCTGGAACCCGAAGATGGCGCCTTACATCTACGGCGCCCGCAACAACATCCACATCATCGACCTGTCGCAGACGGTGCCTTTGCTGCACCAGGCTCTGAAGCAGGTTTCCGACACCGTTGCCAAGGGCGGTCGCGTGCTGTTCGTCGGTACCAAGCGCCAGGCTTCGGATATCGTCGCTGACGCGGCGCAGCGTTCGGCCCAGTATTATGTCAATTCGCGTTGGCTCGGCGGCATGCTGACCAACTGGAAGACGATCTCGAATTCGATCCAGCGCCTGCGCAAGCTCGACGAGATGCTGGCCGGTGAGGCCCAGGGCCTGACCAAGAAGGAACGCCTGAACCTCGACCGCGAGCGCGAGAAGCTCGACAAGGCGCTCGGCGGTATCAAGGACATGGGCTCGACCCCCGACCTGATGTTCGTCATCGACACCAACAAGGAAGCGATCGCCATTCTCGAGGCCAAGCGCCTCGGCATTCCGGTCGTTGCCATCATCGATTCGAACTGCGATCCGGACAAGATCGACTTCCCGATCCCCGGTAATGACGACGCGGCGCGCGCCATCCAGCTCTATTGCGACCTGATCGCCAAGGCTGCCATCGACGGCATCGCCCGCCAGCAGGGCGCGCTCGGCGTCGACATCGGCGCCTCGGTCGAAGCTCCGGTCGAACCGGCGCTTGATCCGGCTCCGGCCCCGGCTGCGGACGCTCCGGAAGCTTGACAATCGAAGGCCGGTTGCGGCCTTCATCATTCTCACATTTGGCACGCTAGACGGACGCATCACCGATTACCGGTGGTGCGTCGGTGCATTTAAAACAAAGAGGCGACAATGAGCATTTCGGCTGCACAGGTCAAAGAACTCCGCGACTTGACCGGCGCGGGCATGATGGACTGCAAGGCGGCGTTGACGGAGACCAACGGCAACATCGAAGAGGCCGTCGACTGGCTGCGCAAGAAGGGCATTTCCAAGGCCGACAAGAAGGCTGGCCGTACTGCCGCCGAAGGCCTGATCGGCGTCGACTCCGGCGTCCGCGAGGCCGCCATCGTCGAGGTTAACTCCGAGACCGATTTCGTGGCCCGCAACGAGCAGTTCCAGGAGATCGTTCGCAATGTCGCCAAGGTCGCGCTTGCTTATGGCACGACGGAGGCTGTCTCTGCCGCAAAGTATCCGGGTTCGGACAAATCGGTCACTGACACCATCAAGGACGCCGTTGGCACCATTGGCGAAAACATGAGCTTCCGCCGTTCGGCCAAGCTCACCGTCCCGCACGGTGCTGTCGCAACCTACGTCCACAATGCGGTTGCCGATGGTCTTGGCAAGCTCGGCGTTCTGGTCGCGATCGAGACCACGGGCAATGAGCATGCCGCGAACGCCTTTGGCCGCCAGGTCGCCATGCATGTCGCCGCCACCAACCCGCTGGCGTTGACCGCCGAGCAGATCGATCCGGCAGCGGTCGAGCGCGAGAAGGCGATCTTCGCCGACCAGGCGCGCCAGTCCGGCAAGCCGGAAGCGATCATCGAAAAGATGGTCGAAGGCCGCCTGCGCAAGTTCTACGAGGAAGTCGTGCTCCTCAAGCAGGCCTTCGTGCTCAATCCCGACATCACTGTCGAGCAGGCGCTGAAGGATGCCGAGAAGGACATCGGCGCTCCGGCCAAGATCTCCGCCTATCTGCGCTTTGCGCTGGGCGAAGGCATCGAAAAGGAAGAGACCGATTTCGCGGCGGAAGTCGCCGCGGCGGTGAAGAAGTAGTTTTAAAAATAGCCCCGAAAAGGGCTTCTCAGCTCAGGCAACTCGGCCGGGTGTCCGCAAGGATGCTCGGCCGATTTCTTGTGCGGTGTCGATGAAGGCCCTGAGCTTTGGCGCCGTCGACGCCCTGCGCGGGAAGTAAAGGAAGAGGCCGGGCTCCTCGATCGCCGTTTGCGGCAGGATCTGAACGAGGCGGCCGGCGGCCAATTCCGCGCGCACCAGCGGCTCGAACACATAGGTCAGCCCGACGCCGGCAAGCGCAAGGTCGATCGCGGCCAGCGAATCGGTGACGATGACCGTACCCTTCGTCTCGGCCACGACATCCTTGCCGTCCTCGGTCAGGTCCCAGCGATAGAGTGCGCCGGAGCGCACAAGCCGGTAGCCGATGCAATTGTGGTCCGAAAGATCCGCCACACCGCGCGGACGGCCATGCCGGCCGACATAGGCGGGGGAGGCGACGATCACGGCGTTGAATGGCGGCGTCAGCCGAACCGTGACCATGTCCTGTGCGATCATCTCGCCCAGCCGGATGCCGGCATCGAAACCCTCGCCGACAATGTCCACCAGCCCCTGGTCGGTGAGCAATTCGATGGTCACATCAGGATAGCGTTCAGCCATCGCCGCGGCCACGGGAGTGACGGCAAGTGGAACGGCGATGTTGGGAACGTTCAACCTGAGCAAGCCGGAGGGCCGGCCCTTGATGGCTCGGATGCGGTCCATCCGGTCGGCGATATCCTGGAGGGCAGGGGCTGCCGTGTCCACCAGCGCCTTGCCGGCTTCCGTCAGCGAGACGCTGCGCGTGGTGCGCGCAAACAGCGGCTGGCCGATCCGCTCCTCCACGAGGCGCACCGCATGGCTGACGGCGGATGGGGACATGCCCAGTTCGGCCGCAGCAAGCGCAAAGCCGCCGCGTCGGGCAACGGCGACGATGACAGGCAAATGACTGAGCAGATCCCGGTCCATTCATGCATGATATCGCATAGTCCTTGCGAACACTTCAATCTTCTCGATGCCGACAGGCTGACCCATATTGCCATCGCCGATGCACAAAGGAGAAGAGAGATGGATGCCTTGAAACACGCTACCTTCGCCGCAGCCCTTGCTCTGGCGCCGGGTGATGCCGGCGGCGCCGAGCCGTCCGGTTGGCGCGCGCTCGCCGACGAACGCGCCGTCATCCGCATCGCCGATGCCATCGACCGTGCCGTCGATGCGCAGGACTGGAAGCTTGCCCGCTCCTATTTCGCCGACCGTGTCACCGTCGACTTCAGCAGCCTGTCAGGACAGCCTGCCGCCACCATCCCCTCCGACGATCTGATCGGTACCTGGGCCGGCAACCTCAGGGGCAGCAAGACCAGCCTGCATCTGCGCACCAATCACCAGGTGATCTTTGAGGCGGACGCGGCGACCGTCTCTTCGAACGGCTATGCCTGGAACCGGATGGAAGGCAATGGCGACCCGCTGTGGGAAGTCTGGGGCACCTACGAGCACCATCTGGTTCGCTCCGGGACCGGCTGGAAAGTCGACGGCTTCGTTTTCCGCGCCACGCATGAGCGCGGCAATCCCTGGGTCAAGATGACGCCTGGCCAGTGAGCCGGCGTCAAGAAATCAGGATAGGAAAAACACCATGACCATGAGCTATTACACACTGGGCAACAGCGGCCTGCGCGTCAGCCGGCTGGCACTGGGCACCATGACCTTTGGCACCGAATGGGGCTGGGGCGCGGACAGGGAAACCGCGCGCGCCATGGCCGACGCCTATGTCGAGGCCGGCGGCAATTTCTTTGACACCGCCGACCTCTACACCGGCGGCACAGCCGAAACCTGGCTCGGCGAATTCATCGCCGAGCGAGGCTTGCGCGACAGAGCGGTGATCGCCACGAAATTCACCTTCAACGCGGAGCCCGGCAATCCGAACGCCGGTGGCAATGGCCGCAAGAACATCTTGCGCGCCGTGGACGCCTCGCTGAAGCGGTTGGGCACTGACTATATCGACCTCTACCTCCTCCATGTCTGGGACGGGCTGACGCCGGCCGAGGAGGTCATGCGCACGATGGATGATCTCGTGCGCGCGGGCAAAATTCGCCATGTCGGCCTGTCCGATGTGCCGGCCTGGTATGCTGCCCGCGCGCAGACGATCGCCGAGTGGCGCGGCTACGAGCCGGTGTCGGCCCTGCAGCTTGAATATTCGCTGGCGGAGCGTTCGATCGAAAATGAGTTCGTGCCCTTCGGCACCCGCCATGGCGCAGGAATCATGGTGTGGAGCCCGCTGGCCAGCGGGCTGCTCAGCGGCAAGTACCGGCCGACGCAGGACGGCCATGCCGGCCGGCTCGACGGCTTTCGCAACACTACTCATCCGGGGTTCCAGAAGTTCACCGAGCGCAACTGGGCGATCGTGGCGGAACTCGAAAAAGTGGCCGCCGAACTCGGACACAGCATGGCGCAGGTCGCGCTCAACTGGGTGGCAACGCAACCGGGCATCGCCACCGTGATTCTTGGCGCCACCAAGCTGGCGCAGTTGCAGGACAATCTGGCGGCGCTGGATTTCACGTTACCCGCCGAGCTTCGCGCGCGGCTGGATACGGTCAGCAAGACACCGCCGCCATTCCCGTACGCCTATTTCGGTTCCGACATACAAGCCCGGGTTACCGGCGGCGCCGTGACCGGCGACAAGCCGTTGGGTTATGCGCCGCCGCTGCTGGTCGAGGGCGACGCCGTCAGCATCACCAGCAACTGACGGGCCGCGACGGGAAGGCGGAATTGGGCGAGGGGCGCCGCGTGACATCGCGGCGCCCTTCGTGTATCGGAACTCGGCATCGCGCCAGCGGCGGCGCCCGCGCGAGGGCGGCCTGCCCAGGCTGCCACACGCAACAATGACGAGGTCCAGATGACGGCAAAGCCCCTCTATCGACGTGTCCTGCTGAAAGCGTCGGGCGAAGCGTTGATGGGCGAGCAGCATTTCGGCATCGATGTCTCGGTGGTCGACCGAATCGCCGCCGACATCGCCGAAGCCCGCGCACTTGGCATCGAGGTCGGCGTCGTCATTGGCGGCGGCAATATCTTTCGCGGCGTGGCGGTGGCATCCAAGGGCGGCGACCGCGTCACCGGCGACCACATGGGCATGCTGGCCACCGTCATCAACTCGCTGGCGCTGCGCACCTCGCTGAACAAGATCGGCGTCGATGCCGTCGTGCTGTCGGCCATCGCCATGCCCGAACTTTGCGAGAGTTTTTCCCAGCGCCAGGCCACCGCCTATATGAACCAGGGCAAGGTCGTCATTTTCGCCGGCGGCACCGGCAATCCGTTCTTCACCACCGATTCGGCCGCGGCCTTGCGCGCCGCCGAGATCGGCGCCGACGCGTTGTTCAAGGGCACCCAGGTCGACGGCGTCTATTCGGCCGATCCCAAGAAGGATCCGAATGCGACCCGCTTCGAGCGCATCAGCCATGCCGAAGTCATCAACAAGGGCCTTTCGATCATGGATACCGCCGCAATTGCACTTGCGCGCGAAAACAACATCCCGATAATCGTCTATTCGATCCACGAAAAAGGTGGTTTCGGCGATATTCTGCGGGGCGGCGGCCGTTGCACGATCGTCGCCGACGAGTGACCCGGAGTATACTCTCCTAAAAAGGGGATCAGTTTTCGAAAGCGGGTCCGAATATAGGCCCTAAGCACTGAACCCGGATCAAACGGGTCGAGGAGACTAAGATGAGTGGTGAGTTCGACGACCTCAAGCGGCGCATGGATGGCGCGATCGCCGCCTTCAAGCACGATCTGGCTTCGCTGCGCACCGGCCGTGCCTCCAGCAATCTGCTCGACGCCATCCAGGTCCAGGCCTACGGCACCACCATGCCCATCAACCAGGTGGCGAACGTGTCGGTGCCGGAGCCGCGCATGATCTCGGTTTCGGTATGGGACAAGTCGATGGTCGGCGCGGTCGACCGTGCCATCAGAGAATCCAATCTCGGCTTCAATCCGATCGTCGACGGCACCAATCTCAGAATTCCGCTGCCCGAGCTCAACGAGCAGCGCCGCAAGGAACTGGTCAAGATTTCGCATGGCTACGCCGAGAACGCCCGCGTTGCGGTGCGCCATGTCCGTCGCGACGGCATGGACTTCTTGAAGAAGGCGGAAAAGGACGGCGACATCAGCGAGGACGATCAGCGCAAGCGCTCCGATCAGGTCCAGAAGCTGACCGACGAAACGATCAGCACCATCGATCACCTGCTTTCCGATAAGGAAGCTGAAATCATGCAGGTCTAGGGTCGGCCCACACCGGCCCGAAAGCGAGACAATGGCAACGCCCGCGCATGTCGCGATCATCATGGATGGAAACGGACGCTGGGCCAAAGCGCGCGGCATGCCGCGGCTTGCCGGCCATCGCGCCGGCGTCGAAGCGCTGCGCAAGACGGTGCGCGCCGCGCCCGGTCTCGGCATTTCCTTCCTGACCGTCTACGCCTTTTCGTCGGAAAACTGGTCGCGGCCCAAGGCCGAAGTGAGCGACCTGATGGGGCTTTTGAAGCTGTTCATCCGCCGCGATCTGGCCGAACTGCACCAGAACGGCGTGCGCGTCAGGATCATCGGTGACAGGGCGGGGCTGCAGCCGGACATCAGGGGCCTGCTCGAAGAGGCCGAATCGCTGACTGCGCGCAATGAATCGCTGACCTTGGTCATCGCCTTCAACTATGGCGGGCGCGACGAGATCGTGCGCACGGCACGCAAGCTCGCAGCCGCAGTGGTGCGCGGCGAGATCGACGCAGAGTCGATCACGGCAGACACTTTTGCCGGCGCCCTCGACACCGCAGGCATTCCCGATCCGGAGCTGGTCATCCGCACCAGTGGCGAGCTTCGGCTGTCGAACTTCCTTCTGTGGCAGGCAGCCTACAGCGAACTGGTTTTTCTGCCTTGCTACTGGCCTGACTTCAGCCGCGAACACCTGGCCGACGCATTGCGCGATTTTGCTGGCCGCGAGCGCCGTTTTGGCGGGCTTGCCGCTCAAGATGTCGCTGCCTCGTGATCGGCGGCGGGATGAACAATCTTCAGCTTCGCATCGTCTCGGCGCTGGTGCTGGCCGCAATAGCGCTTGGCCTGACCTGGTTGGGAGGGCTGTGGTTCCGCCTGCTTTGCGCCGGCATGGCGGCGGTCATCTTCTATGAATGGGCGCGCATGTCGCGCCCCTTGGCCGGTGCGACCCTCGGCTTCATTCCCGAAGCGCTGCTTCTGGTTTTCGTCGTCGCCCTGGTTGCAGGCGTGCCGGCATCGTGGCTTCTGTCTCTTGTCCTGGCCATGGTTGTGGTCGCTGCTGTCGGCGCCCGTATGCGTGGAGCGGCGCAATGGGATGCAGCCGGTCTTGCCTACGCGGCTTTGTCCGGCTTATCGCTGGCGCTGCTGCGCGGCGGCGACCATCCCGGCCTGGTCGCAATCCTGTTTCTGTTCGCCGTGGTCTGGGCGACCGACATCTTCGCCTATTTCGTCGGCCGCTCCGTCGGTGGGCCCAAGCTCGCGCCATCTATATCCCCCGGCAAGACGCAGAGCGGCGCGCTTGGCGGCGCTGTCGGCGGCGTGGCCGCCGGCGTGCTTCTGGCTGCCGCCGCCGGGGCCGGCAATCTTGGCGTCCTCGCCTTGGTTGCGCTGGTGCTGTCGATTGTTGCCCAGGCTGGCGATCTCTTCGAATCCTGGGTCAAGCGCCGCCACGGCCGCAAGGATTCAAGCGCGTTGATACCCGGGCATGGCGGTGTCATGGACAGGGTGGACGGGCTTGTCGCGGCGGCTTTTGCCCTATACGTGATCGGCTGGATTTCGGCGGGCGCCGATCATCCGGCGCAGGGGCTGTTTCCGGCTTGAGTGATATTTCACGGCGAAGAAATGGCGCACGCCACGGATTCGCCTGGATTGATGTCACAGTCGCGGCGACACCTTTATGCCGCAGGTGAATTTGAGGGCATGACTTGAACGAAATTCTTCACGCGTTTTTCAGCACGGAAGGCTTTGTCCTCGGCACGCTGGTGCCGTTTCTGTTCGTGCTGACCGTGGTCGTCTTCATTCACGAAATGGGACATTACCTCGTCGGCCGCTGGTGCGGCATTGGCGTGAAGGCCTTTTCGATCGGCTTCGGCCCCGAACTTCTCGGCTTCAACGACAGCCACGGCACGCGCTGGAAGCTCTGCGCCATACCGCTCGGCGGTTATGTCAAATTCGTCGGCGACATGAGCGCCACGTCGAGCCAGCCGAGTTCGGAAGATCTGGAAACGCTGACTGACGCTGAACGCAAGGTCGCCTTCCACACGCAACCCATCTGGAAACGCGCCGCCACGGTGGTGGCCGGCCCGCTGTTCAACTTCCTTTTGACCATTGCCGTCTTTGCCGTGCTGTTTTCCCTCTATGGCCGCCCTGTGTTTGAGCCGATGGTGGCGGCGGTCACCGCCGGCAGTCCAGCCGCAAGGGCCGGCATTTTGCCAGGCGACCGATTCGTCGCCGTCGACGGCAGCAAGGTTGAGACCTTCGCCGACGTCCAGCGCCTAGTTTCGGGCCGCGGCGGCGACGCCATCACCTTCACCATGTTGCGCGAGGGCAAGGAGGTCACGGTCGTCGCGACGCCGGAGCCGATGGAGCAGCTGGACGCACTGGGCAACAAGGTCAAGGTGGCCGTCATCGGCGTCGTCAACAACAAGGATGTCGGCCAGCCCAGGCTGATCACCTACAGCCCTGTCGGAGCAGTCGGCGCCGCGGTCGAGGAGACGGGGCACGTCATTCAGCGCACCGGCCAGTTCCTGCAGCGATTCGTTGTCGGCCGCGAAGACAAATGCCAGCTGGGCGGCCCGATCAAGATCGCCAAGATGTCGGGGCAGGCGGCAAAGCTGGGCTTCCTATGGCTGGTGCAACTCGTCGCCGGCCTGTCGGTCGGGATCGGAATTCTGAACCTTTTGCCGATTCCCCCCCTCGACGGCGGCCATCTCCTGTTCTACGCACTCGAAGCCGTTTTCCGGCGTCCGGTATCGGAGCGGATGATGGAAATGGGATACCGGGCCGGCCTCTTTCTGGTGCTGGGATTTATGGGCTTCGTCTTCTGGAACGATCTGTTTGGGTGCTGAAATCATGAAGAAATTTGGCTTCAGCACCGGCAATGTTGAGACGCCGTTTACCATGCACGGGAGTATGCGTGACGCGAAAGCCACGCATCAGGGTTAAGTAATTACAAATTAACCAGAAGCCTTGCGTGTAGGGAAAATCCGGTTAATACGGTAGGAGAAATTACCGCACGTCCGGTTTTCTCGCCGTGGGGACTTCGAGAAAAGGTACAAAAGCCCGATGAAGGCAGCATCCAAATTTTTGAGCGCCGCGTCCGCGGTGGCTATGTCCGCCGCTCTGGTTGTACCAGGTGCGCTCGCCGTGCAGTTCGTTGCCACATCTGCGGCGCAGGCAGCCGTTGTCTCGAGAGTCGAGGTCAGCGGCAACCAGCGTGTCGACGCCGACACCATCCGCAACTACATCACGATCAAGCCGGGCAAGGCGTTTTCCAGCGCCGATATCGACGATGCGGTCAAGGCGCTGTTCGGCACCGGGCTGTTCTCGGACGTGCAGATCAATCAGGTCGGTTCGACGCTGGTAGTCAAGGTTGCCGAATACCAGGTCGTCAACCAGGTTCTGTTCCAGGGCAACAAGAAGCTCAAGGACAACGCGCTGGCAGTCGCCGTGCAGTTGAAGCCGCGCGGGACGTTCTCGCAGGCAACGCTGGACTCCGATGTCGAGGCGGTAAAGGCTGCCTACAGGCGAATTGGCCGGGATGACGCCGCTGTCACGACGCAGATCATGGATCTCGGCGACAACCGCGTGAACGTGGTCTTCAACATCAACGAAGGCGGCCGCACCAAGATCGCCGCTGTCAATTTCGTCGGCAACAGCGCCTATTCGAGCCGCCGCCTGTCCGACGTCATCGCAACCAAGCGCTCGAGCTTCTTGTCCTTCGTGCTGCGTGACGACGTCTATGACGAGGACAAGCTCCGCGCCGACCAGGAATCGCTGCGCCGCTTCTATTACAATCACGGCTATGCCGACTTCCAGGTGGTCTCAGCCGTCGGCGAGCTCGACGACACGACCAACCAGTACACCGTTACCATCACCGTCCAGGAAGGCGACCGCTATACGTTCGGCGACGTCAGCGTCGAGAGCACCATTCCCGAAGTCGACTCGAAGGCGCTGGAATCGGTGGTTCAGACCCACAAGGGCGACGTCTACAACGCCAAGAATGTCGAGGACACCATCATCGCGCTGACCGAAAAGGTCGCGGGTTCGGGCTATGCCTTCGCCCAGGTGACACCGCGCGGTGATCGCAACTTCGAGAACCACACCATTTCGGTCGTCTATACGATCGACCAGGGCACCAAGGCCTATATCGAGCGCATCGAAATCCGCGGCAACGACCGCACGCGCGACTATGTCATTCGTCGTGAGTTCGATGTCAGCGAAGGCGACGCCTTCAACCAGGTACTCATCCAGCGCGCGAAGAAGCGGCTGGAAAAGCTAGATTACTTTGAGAAAGTCGACGTTTCGACTGTCCCGGGTTCTGAGCCAGACCAGGTCGTGCTCGTGGTTGACGTAGTCGAGAAATCGACCGGCGAGTTCTCGGTTGGCGCAGGATATTCGACCGGTGGCGACACTGCGGGTCCGTCCGTCGAAGGTTCGGTCGCGGAGCGCAACTTCCTCGGTCGCGGCCAGTACATCAAGGTTTCGGCGGGTGGTGGCAAGAATTCGCGCGACTACAGCCTGTCCTTCACCGAGCCCTATTTCCTCGGGCGCCGTATCGCTGCCGGCTTCGACATCTTCCAGCAGACACGCAACTACGACCACTATGACAGCGAGACGCTGGGTGCGACGGTGCGCTTCGGCCTGCCGATCACCGACAACATCTCGACGCAGTTGGCGTACAATATCGCCCAGGAGAAGTACAAGCTCGACGACGGTTGCGATAACAATCCTGCCGTCCCGGGCAACGCCCCTGGCGACGGGATTCCCGACGCGGACTGCAACGTATCTGCGGCAATCGTCCAGGGAATTGATGAAAGCCCTTGGATCAAGTCGTCGGTCAGCCTTGGGTTGGTCTACAACACCATCGATGACATGAAGAGCCCGCATGAAGGCATCTACGCCACCACGACCATGGAAGTTGCCGGCCTTGGTGGCGATGCCAAATTCGTAAAGGTTACCGGTCGTGGGACTGTCTACCAGACGTTGTCCGAACAACTGGACCTGGTCGGCCTGATCTCAGGCGGCGCCGGCCATATCCAAGGCTTCGGCGGTGACGGCCTGCGTATCTTCGATCAGTTCCAGAGCAGCGACCGCATGATCCGCGGCTTCGAGTATGGTGGCATCGGTCCTGCGGATATTGCAACGGGTGACCACCTCGGCGGCACCACCTATTTCAATGCGTCGGCGGAAGCTCAGTTCCCGATACCGGTCATTCCGGAAAGCTTTGGTGTGCGCGGCGCCGTGTTTGCTGATGCCGCCACACTGTATGGCAGCAAGATTAACGTCGCCGGGGTTACTCAAGCTTCAACTGATCTAGAGTTGCGCGCTTCGGTTGGTGTCGGCTTGTTGTGGTCATCGCCTTTCGGCCCGATCCGCATTGACTACGCGATGCCCGTCAAGAAGGAAAAGACCGACGACGTGCAGGAATTCAACTTCGGCATGTCGAGCCGCTTCTGATGCGTGGGTAACGATGCTTCCGGGCCGTTGGGGTCCGGAAGAGAATTGATCCGACCTAGCTGGATATTGCTTCTGGAATGACCGATCCGGTGTTCTTCGCGCCATCACGCCGGTATACGGCTGGCGAAGTCGCGAATCTGACCGGCGCATCGCTTGTCGATTCCGATTTTGCCCACATATCGATCGATGCGTTGGCGCCAGCCAATGAAGGCGGCGAGGGTGCGCTCGTCTTCGTCGACGGCAAGCGCAATTTCGCGCTGATGCAGTCGCTGAAGGCGGCGGCCGTGTTTTGTCCCGCCGAGTTCGCGGGCAAGGCGCCGGCCGGCATCGCGGTTCTGGTTCATCCGCGCCCGCAGCAGGCCTTCGCCATGATCGGCCGCCTGCTGTTCCCGACGGCGGCTACGCCGGGACCGATGACCAGCGAAACCGGGGTCTCGCCGCAAGCTCATGTCGATGCCTCGGCGCATATCGAGGCCGGGGCGATCATCGAGGCCGGAGCGGTCATCGGCCCCCGCGCTTCCATCGGCAGCGGAACGGTCATTGCCCCCCACGCCGTTATCGGCCCCTCCTGCCAGATCGGCCGTGACGGCTACATTGGGCCGGGTGTCAGTGTTCAGTATGCGCTGATCGGCAACCGCGTCATCATTCATGGCGGCGCCAGGATAGGCCAGGACGGCTTCGGCTTTGTCGGCGGCGCCAAAGGCCCTGAGCGCGTGCCGCAGGTCGGCCGCGTCATCATCCAGGACGATGTCGAAATCGGCTCGAACACGACCGTCGATCGCGGCGCCATGTCGGATACGGTCATCGGTCAGGGCACCAAGATCGACAATCTGGTGCAGATCGCCCATAACGTTCGCATCGGCCGCAATTGCATTATTGCCGGGCTCTCTGGTATTTCCGGCTCCGTCACCGTCGGTGATGGTGTCACCATGGGCGGCGGCGTTGGCCTTGCCGATCATTTGACCATCGGATCAGGGGCCAAGCTTGCTGCAAGAAGCGGGTTCATGAGCAACGTGCCGGCGGGCGAGATCTGGGGAGGCTATCCGGCGCAGCCGATGGCGGAAGCCATGCGCGAGATCGCCATGCTGAGGAAGCTCGCCAGGACGCGCAAGCAGGGCGAAGGGGGAAGTAGCTGAGATGGTGCCGGCGACGCTCGAAGCGGTCGATATATTGGGGTTGATGAAGCTTTTACCGCATCGCTATCCCTTCCTGATGATCGATCGCATCATCGAAATCGACGGCAATGATTCTGCCATCGGCATCAAGAACGTGACCATCAATGAGCCGCATTTCCAGGGCCATTTCCCGGATCAGCCGGTGATGCCGGGCGTGCTCATCGTCGAGGCCATGGCGCAGACCGCCGGCGCGATCTGCATCCGTAACCTCAACACGGAAAAGCCGTCGCTGGTCTATTTCCTGACCATCGATAATGCGAAATTCCGCAAACCGGTCGTCCCGGGCGACCAGTTGAAAATCCACGTCAAGAAAATCAAGATGCGCGGCAACCTGCTCAAATTCGCCTGCGAGGCCATGGTGGAGGGCACAAAGGCCGCCGAAGCCGAGATCTCGGCAATGATGGTTACCGGCTGACGGTTCGAAATGCTCATGAAAATACAGACTTCAATCCACCCCTCGGCCGTCATCGAGGCCGGCGCGCAGATCGGCGAAGGCGCCGCAATAGGACCTTTCTGCTATGTCGGCGCTGACGCCGTGATCGGTGACCGCGTCGAACTGGTCAGCCATGTCTCGGTGCTGGGCGCGACAACCATTGGCGCCGCGACCAAGGTCTATCCAATGGCGACACTGGGCGGACCGCCGCAGAACACCAAGCACAAGGGCGGCCGCACCACTTTGGTCATCGGCCAGCACTGCACGATCCGCGAAGGCGTGACCATGCATCTCGGCACCGATTCCAGCCGCGGTGAGACGACCGTCGGCGACAACGGCAATTTCCTTGCCTATGCCCACATTGCCCATGATTGCGTCGTCGGTAAAAACGCCACCTTCGCCAATGGCGCGACCCTGGGCGGCCATTGCGAGGTCGGTGACAGCGTTTATATCGGCGGCCTCAGCGCCGTTCATCAGTTCGTGCGTGTTGGTGACAACGCCTTTCTCGGCGGCTGCTCGGCTTTTGTCGGCGATGTCATTCCCTACGCCATTGCGGTGGGCAATCGCGCCAGCCTGCGTGGACTCAACATCATTGGCCTGAAGCGCGCCGGGTTGCCGCGCGCCGAAATCTACCTGCTGCGCAAGGCTTACAAGACCATCTTCGACCGCTCCCGCACTGTCGGCGAGAACATCGAATTCGCCAAGGCCGAGTTTGCGTCGTCGCCGACGGCCATGAAAATCATCGATTTCATCACCAGTCGCGGCAAGCGGCATTTTGCCGTCCCGTCGCTTAAGGGTGGCGACGGCGACGATGCCGATGACGAAGGCTGAGGCCACTTCAACGGGCCTCGATCTTGCGCCGGACGCCAGGGTCGGCATCATTGCCGGCGGCGGTAGCTTGCCGGTCGAAGTTGCCGCCGGCCTGGCGGAGGCCGGACATCCGCCCGTCATCATCCTGGTCGAAGGTCAGGCCGACCGTCAGTCCGACCTCACAATCTATGAGCATGAAAGCCTTGCGCTGGAAGACATCGGCTCGCTGGTTGCGTTGCTGAGGCGCCGGCGAATCACCCATCTTGTGCTTGCCGGCGAGATCAGGCGCAGGCCGCGGTTGGTCGACATGCGTCCGAACCTTGGGCTACTGGCACTTATACCCTCGCTCGCCATGGCGCTTGCCCGCGGCGATGACGGGCTGTTGAAGATATTGACCCGCGGCCTGGAGGCACGGGGCGTCAAGGTTGTCGGTGCGCATGAAGTCGTGCCCCGGCTCGTCGCGGCCGAAGGGCCGCTGACCAAAGCAGCGCCGCGAAAGTCCGACTGGCGCGATATCGAGGCGGCACACGCGGCGGCAAAGGCCATCGGCGCGCTCGACATTGGTCAGGCGGCAATTGCCATCGGTGGCCGCACTGTTGCCCTGGAAGGCGTCGAGGGCACCCACGGACTGCTCGAGCGGACGCAGCAGTTGCGCGGCCATGGCAGGCTGGCCGGCAAGACGCGCGGTGTCCTGGTCAAATGCGCCAAGCCTGGCCAGGAATTGCGTGCCGATCTGCCATCTATTGGCCCCCGGACCGTCGAGGCGGCGCATGCCGCGGGGCTGGCCGGCATTGCCGTCGAAGCCGGCCGTTCGCTCATCCTCGAAGGCCCCGCCGTTGTCGCGCGCGCCAATGCGCTCGGCCTGTTCGTGTTCGGCCTGCCGGCTGCGGAGTCTGTCCATGGCAGCTGAGAAGCCGCTGAAGATTGCCATCGTCGCCGGCGAAGAATCCGGCGACCTGCTGGGCGCCGACATCGTGCAGGCGCTGAAGCGCATGACCGGGCGCGAGGTGCAACTCGTCGGCACTGGCGGGCGGCATCTGCAGGCGCTCGGACTGGCGCCGCTGTTCGACGGCGCCGAGATCGCGCTGATGGGGCTCAGCGCCATCCTCCGTGACTTGCCGCGCCTGATGCGGCGGATCAGCCAGACGGCAAGTGCTGTTGCCGCCGAAAAACCCGACTGTCTGATCACCATCGACAGCCCCGATTTCTCGCTGCGCGTCGCCAAAAAGATCCGCGCCGCCGATCCGTCGATCCCGATCGTCCATTATGTCTGCCCGAGCGTCTGGGCGTGGCGGCCGGGTAGGGCGGCCGCGATGAAGCCGTATGTCGACCACATACTGTGCATCCTGCCTTTCGAGGTAAAGGAGCTCAGCCGTCTCGGCGGCCCGCCCGGCACTTACGTCGGACATCGCCTCACGCATGATCCAGGCGTGCTGGGCGCGGCCAGGGCGCAAGCCCAGCCACGCGATCTCTCGGCCGATCACGTCAAGACGCTGCTCGTCCTGCCAGGGTCGCGGCGTGGCGAGGTGAGCCGGCTTATCGGTCCGTTCGGCGAGACGGTGTCGGCGCTGCGCGCGCGTGGCCACCGGCTGCGGCTGTTGCTGCCGACGGTGCCGCATGTCGCCGAACTGGTCAAAACATCGGTGGCGCGCTGGGATCAGGAGCCGGAAGTCATCCTCGATCCCGAGCGCAAGTGGCAGGCCTTCGGCAAGGCCGATGCGGCGCTGATCGCGTCAGGAACGGTGTCGCTGGAACTGGCGTTGTCGGGTGTACCGATGATCTCTTGCTACAAGTTCGATCCGATCATGCTGATGGCGCAGAGCCTGATCACGGTGTGGAGCGCTGCTTTGCCCAACCTTATTGCCGACCGGCCGGTCGTGCCGGAAAGCTACAACCAGTATGTGCGGCCGCACTATCTGGCGCGGCAGCTCGAGGCACTGTTTTCAGACACCGCCTACCGCGCCTGGCAAAAGGACGGCTTTGGCGAGGTTGCCAGACGCATGGCCACCGACAGGCCCTCCGGCGACATCGCCGCCGATGTCGTTCTTCGCCACATCGGGAGAGCGAATAGGCCGTAGTGAATAGTGAATAGTGAATAGTGAATAGTGAATAGTGAATAGGATTAACGCGCTCTCGCCTATAATCAAGCTGCTACTTACTACCTGCTATTCACTACTTACCATTCACCATTCACTCTCTTTCACCTTTTCGCAATCGGCACGTAGTCGCGTTCCGGCGCGCCGGTGTAGAGCTGGCGCGGACGGCCGATCTTCTGGTGGGGATCCTCGATCATTTCCTTCCACTGCGCGATCCAGCCGACGGTGCGGGCGACCGCGAACAGTACGGTGAACATGGTGGTGGGGAAGCCCAGCGCCTTCAGCGTGATGCCGGAATAGAAATCGACGTTCGGATAGAGCTTCTTCTCGATGAAGTAGGAATCGGTCAGCGCGATCTTTTCCAGCTCCATGGCGATGTCGAGCAGCGGATCGTCCTTGATGCCGAGTTCGCCCAGCACCTCATGCGCCGTCTTCTGCATGATTTTCGCGCGAGGATCGTAGTTCTTATAGACGCGATGGCCGAAGCCCATCAGCCGGAACGGATCGTTCTTGTCCTTGGCGCGGGCGATGAATTCCGGGATGTGGTCGACGTGGCCGATCTCGCCCAGCATGTTGAGCGCCGCTTCGTTGGCGCCGCCATGCGCCGGGCCCCACAGGCAGGCGATGCCGGCGGCGATACAGGCGAACGGATTGGCGCCCGACGAGCCGGCAAGCCGCACCGTCGAGGTCGAGGCGTTCTGTTCGTGGTCGGCATGCAGGATGAAGATGCGCTCCATGGCGCGCGCCAGCACCGGATTGATCTTGTATTCCTCGCACGGCACCGCAAAGCACATGTGCAGGAAGTTGGCGGCGAAGTTCAGCTCGTTCTTCGGGTAAATGAAGGGCTGGCCGATATGGTATTTGTAGGCCATGGCCGCAATCGTCGGCATCTTGGCGATCAGCCGCATCGAGGCGACCATGCGCTGGTATGGGTCCGAAATGTCGGTGGAGTCGTGATAGAAGGCCGACAGCGCGCCGACCACACCGCACATCACAGCCATCGGATGCGCGTCGCGGCGAAAGCCGGTGAAGAAGCGCGACATCTGCTCGTGCACCATGGTGTGGCGCGTTACCCGGTAGTCGAAATCGTCCTTCTGCGCCTTGGTCGGCAGTTCGCCGTAGAGCAGGAGGTAGCAGACTTCGAGGAAGTCGCCATGCTCGGCCAGCTGGTCGATGGGATAGCCGCGGTGAAGCAGGATGCCGGCATCGCCGTCGATGAAGGTTATCGCCGACTCGCAGCTCGCCGTCGAAGTGAAGCCGGGATCGTAGGTGAAGGCGCCGGTGGTGTTGTAGAGCGCACCGATGTCGATGACGTCGGGCCCGACCGACCCGCTTCGCACCTTGAATTCATGCGTCTTGCCGGCCAGTTCGAGCGTGGCAGTCGACGGGTGCGTCGTCTTGCTGCCGGTTTCCAGTCTTGTCGCAGCTTCGCTCATTCTCAAACTCCTTCATGTTCCTCATGCCGGCAAGGCAATTCCTGCAAACGACACGTCGAAATCACCGGAATGCGCGAACTCGCCACCGCATTTTGGGAGGTGCGTGCCTGATTGGGCCAAGGCCTAATGTTGCACTGCGAAACCCGCCTTTCAATGCCAATCTTTTTGGGCCAGCTCGCTCCTAATCGATTTGATCCGCAATCCGCGCCACGCTTTCCTCGCGGCCAAGCACGGCAAGCACGTCGAACACGCCGGGCGAGGTGCTACGGCCGGTAAGGGCCGCCCGGAGCGGTTGGGCCACGGCGCCGAGCTTGTGGCCGCCGGCCGCTGCGAACTCGCGCACCGCGGCTTCAGCCGCGGCAGCCGACCAATCGCCCGAAACAGTCTGCAAAGCGGCATGTGCGCCGCGCAGGATCGCGCGCGCGTCGGCACTGAGCAGTGCTGCCGCCTTCTCGTCGATCGGCAGCGGCCGCTCGACGAACAGGAAGGCCGCGCCATCGGCCAGTTCCACCAGCGTCTTGGCGCGCTCTTTCAGGCCCGGCAAGGCAGCCAGCAGCTGCGCCTTCCTGGCGTCGTCGAGACGGGCGGCGATAGCCGGTCCGCTTTCCAGGTATGGCAGAGTGGCGACGAAAATGTCGAACAGCTCGGCATCGGCCATCTTGCGCATATGCGCGCCGTTGATTGACTCGAGCTTGGCGAAGTCGAAGCGCGCCGCACCCTTGTTGACATCGCCGATGTCGAACCACGAAATCATGTCCTTGATCGACATGATCTCGTCGTCGCCATGGCTCCAGCCGAGCCGTGCCAGATAATTGAGCAGCGCCTCGGGCAGATAGCCCATGGCGCGATAAGCCTCGACGCCGAGTGCGCCGTGCCGCTTCGACAGCTTGGCGCCGTCGGCGCCGTGGATCAGCGGGATATGCGACATCGACGGGACGTCCCAGCCCATCGCGTTGTAGATCACCGTCTGGCGCGCGGCGTTGGTCAGATGGTCGTCGCCACGGATGATGTGGGTGACGCCCATGTCATGGTCGTCGACGACGACGGCATGCATGTAGGTCGGATTGCCGTCCGAGCGCAGTATGATGAAATCGTCGAGGTCCTTGTTGGGGAAGCGCACCTCGCCCTGCACACGGTCGTGCACCACGGTTTCGCCCTCGGTCGGCGCCTTGATGCGGATGGCGCCCTTGACGCCGGGAGGCGCCTCCGAGGGGGCACGATCGCGCCACTGGCCGTTGTAGCGAGGCGGCAGGCCCTTGGCGCGTGCGGCCTCGCGCATCGCCTCGAGCTCGGCAGGCGTCTCGTAGCTGTAATAGGCCTTGCCCAGGCGCACCAGCTCCTCGGCCACCTCACGGTGGCGCGGCGCGCGCTCGAACTGCGATATGGCCTCACCGTCCCAGGAAAGGCCGAGCCAGGTCAGCCCATCCAGAATGGCCTGTGTCGCCGCCTCGTTGAAGCGTTCGCGGTCGGTGTCCTCGATGCGCAGCACCATCGTGCCGCCGGTGTGCTTGGCGTACAGCCAGTTGAACAGCGCCGTGCGCGCGCCGCCGATATGCAGATAGCCGGTGGGCGAGGGGGCAAAACGGGTGACGACCGTGTCGGACATGGAACTCTCGGGAAGCTTGGAAAGCGGGGCGTGATCGCGCGGACTTTCGCGCTTTGCGCGTTCATGTAGCATAGGAGGTCTGGGGCGCAAGGGGCAGACCCGATGGCTGGACGAGGCCGGGGCACGTCGGCAATTATCGGTTGCGTCAACAGGCCGGAGCCTTGTAGCACAAAATCTGTTCGCACCTCCGCGCAACCTCATTTGGCAGCAGCGTCAATGTCTGGGTTTCATTCGGCTGCAGCGTCCGTCACAGTGCCTGGAACATCGCTGCGACGGTGGTAGCCCCCTCTGACGAGCGGACATTTCTTCACGGATGCGGCACTGCCCGACTACAACGCCGCCGTGACAGCGTTGGCTTGGTCACGCATATTGACCTTTCTGCAATCATTATCGTGAACACCGCAACTGTGTGCAGGCCGGTCTCGCCACGAAGGAGGCATGATTGAAAGAAGGACTACCGATGACCGAAAACGCCGACCATACGGAGGGTGATCCGTTCTACCATGGTACCCGGGCGGATTTGAAACCCGGGGATCTGCTGAGCGTCGGCCACCCTTCCAATTTCAGAGGTAAACCACTGTCATGGATCTATTTCACCCAGACACTGGAAGCCGCCATCTGGGGAGCAGAGCTTGCAACGGGTGACGGTCGTCAAAGGATTTACATCGTAAAGCCGACGGAGTTTTTTATGGATGACCCTAACCTGACCGACAAAAAATTTCCCGGTAATC
This sequence comes from Mesorhizobium sp. C277A, assembly GCF_040324395.1. Classification (NCBI taxonomy): domain Bacteria; kingdom Pseudomonadati; phylum Pseudomonadota; class Alphaproteobacteria; order Hyphomicrobiales; family Phyllobacteriaceae; genus Mesorhizobium; species Mesorhizobium sp. C277A. Next base: position 1,930,463 of record NZ_JAMYVW010000002.1, read on the forward strand.
CGACGAAATCCTACCGCTCCCGTGATCCGTTGCTCATCCTGGGTGAACTCGGTGAATGGCAGGGTCATACACCGGAACAATTGAAGGCAATGCACGATGGGCTTGCTCGCCTGAGAGCGGAGGGCCAGGATATGATTGAGGATTGAGCGTCCTTGCCAGGTGATGGTCGATTCCGGCGCGGTGGACGTGATCACGCGGACTTTCGCGCTTTGCGCGTTCATGTAGCATAGGGGTCTGGGGCGCAAGGGGCAGACCCGATGGCTGGACGTGGCCGGGGCACGAAGGAAGGCGAAGGCGCCGAGGCAAGCGTCAGCGAACGCTCGCTGTTTGCCGATAGTCCCTATGCCGAGCCGCTGCCCCTCGCGCTGCCTGAGCCGCATCCCGGCGTCGCGCCTGCGCTGCCCGGTCACGCGTTGCCGGCGCAAGTCACAGCGCCCGGATCTATCGCCCGTCTGCGCAGACGGCTTCGCCGTCCGTCATGGCCCGCGCTCCGCCGCAGCCTTGCCGTGGCCGCCAACACGGAGCTCGACCGGGGCGTCGCCTTCCTGCTGGTGCCGGTTTTCCTGGCGGCCGGCGTCATCATTTATTTCTCGCTGGCCGGCGAGCCGGGCTTTGCGCAGCCAATCGCCATTGTGGTGCTGGCGACATGTTGCGCTGTCGCCACGCGATCGCGGCCGAGGACGCATCTGTTCTGCATGGCCGCGATGCTGTGCGCGCTCGGCGTCGTCGCCGCCAAGGTCGAGACCTGGCGCGCCGGAACGCAGATGCTCGGCTCCGAGATCCAGACACGGCTGACCGGCCGCGTCGTCAGTCTCGAACAGATGGAAAGCGGCCGCATCAGGCTGACGCTCGATGTGGTTTCGACCGCTTACCCCGAGCTGCGCTACGCCCCGGAGCGGGTCAGGCTCTCGGCGCGGACCGTTCCCGCCGATATGACCGCCGGCTCCCTGATCACCGGCTATGCCAGGCTGTTGCCGCCGACCGGTCCGGTGCGGCCGGAGAGCTACGATTTCTCCTTCGACAGCTATTTCACCGGTATCGGCGGCAGCGGCTTCTTTCTCGGCAATCCGAAAACCATTGCTACGCAGGGACCGCCGCCGCTGACCGCGCGGCTCTCCTCGGCAATCGAGAACGCGCGCGAAAACATTGCCGACCATATCAGGGGCAAAATCGGCGGCGCCGAAGGCGAGATTGCCGCGGCGTTGATTGTCGGGGTGCGCGCCGGCATCCCGGACGAGGTCAACGAAGCGATGCGGCGCACCGGCATCTACCACATCATCTCCATCTCCGGCCTGCACATGGCGCTGGTTGCCGGCACCATCATGGCGTTGCTGCGTGGCGCCTTTGCGCTGTTTCCCGATTTCTCTTCGCGCCGCCCAGTCAAGAAATATGCAGCAGTGGCAGCACTCGTCTCCATCGCCGCCTATCTCGTCATTTCAGGCGTCGTGGTTGCCGCCGAGCGCAGCTTCATCATGCTGGCGGTCATGCTTGTCGCCGTGCTGTTTGATCGCGCCGCACTCACCATGCGCAATCTGGCGATCTCCGCCATTGCCGTCATCCTGGTGTCGCCGCACGAGGTGGTCGGTCCCAGCTTCCAGATGTCGTTTGCCGCCACCGCCGCCCTTGTCGGCGCCTATGCCGGCTGGGCCGATTACCGCGCCGACAAGGTGAGAACGCCGCCGGCAAAGCGCTCCTTCGTCGGCTTCCTGTCGCGAAAATTCGCGCTGGCCATGGGCGGCCTCGCCATGACCTCGATCATCGCCGGCAGTGCAACCTTGCTGTTCGCCATCTGGCATTTTCAGCGTGTGTCGCCGCTCAGCCTGATCGCCAATCTGGCCGTGATGCCGATTGTTTCGTTGATCGTCATGCCTTTTGCCGTGCTCAGCGCACTGGCGATGCCGTTCGGCGCCGACGGGCCGTTCCTCTATGTGATGGGCAAGGGTCTGATGGCGATGATCGCTATATCGGCCTGGATTTCCGAGCGCTCGCCGGTCGACGCCGTCGGGCTGATCTCCATCCGCTCGGTGCTGTTGGTGGCGGTCGCCCTCGTCATCGCCACCATGGCCACCACCTGGCTCAGGTTGGCGGCCGTGCCTTTCGCGCTGGCCGGCCTGTTGACGGTGCCGCAGGTGCTTACGCCCGACGTGCTCATATCCGAGGATGCGCATCTGGTGGCCATGCCGATCGGTGGCGGCGAACTCGCCCTCAACCGCGAACGCTCCAACGAATTCACCACGGACAATTGGAAACGGGCGCTGCGGGCCGAAACCATTATCCCACCTGAGATTTTCGAGTCAACAGATACGCGGTTCGATCTCGATCCGCTCGATCTGCCGCCCGGCTCGCCCTTCTATTGCACCGGCGATCTCTGTATCGCCCGGCACCCTTCCGGAGCCATTGTAGCGCTTGCGAAAGACCGCAAGACGGCGCGGCCGGCCTGTGCCTTCGCGAGCCTGATCGTCATCGATGACGCCACCGCCTACAATCCGTGCCGCGACCCGCTGGTGCTGGTCGTGACGAAGAAACAGCTGGCCCGCGACGGCAGCGCCGCCGTCTTCTTCGATCCGCAATCGGCAGCTGCAGCGCCAACCATCCGCTTCGCCGTCGACAAGCCGTATCGCCCCTGGCACGAGCAACGCCGCTTCTCCCGCGAAGCGCGCGGCCTGCCGCCTTACAACCAGCGTGAAAAGTACAAACCCAAGCCGGCTCAGTAGCGCCGGATCAATCCGACAAGCTTGCCCTGCACCTTCACCCTGTCCGGTCCAAAAATGCGGGTCTCGTAGGCCGGGTTGGCGGCTTCCAGGGCGATCGAGGCGCCCTTGCGGCGGAAGCGTTTCAGGGTCGCTTCCTCATCGTCGACCAACGCCACCACGATCTCGCCGGGGCTGGCTGTGTCGGCATTGCGGATGATGACCGTGTCGCCATCGAAAATGCCGGCCTCGATCATCGAATCGCCCTTGACCTCGAGCGCGTAGTGTTCGCCGCCCATGATCATATCGGGCGGCACCGAGATCGAATGGGTCTGATGCTGGATGGCGTCGATCGGCACGCCGGCGGCGATGCGTCCCATAACCGGGATTGAAATCGCGGAAACGGCATCGTCATTGCCGGCCGACATCGAACGCGACGGCGAGCCCGGCTTGATCTGGCGGCCGAGACCGCCTTGGCCCAACGCGCCTTGTCCTTGGCCGCCTTGCCCTTGGCCGGTTTGACCAAGACTGCCCTGAATGACGCTCGGCGAAAACTTCCTCGCCGCATTGAGGCCTGGTGCGATCGAGTCGGGCAGCCGCAGCACTTCCAGCGCGCGCGCCCGGTTCGGCAGCCGGCGAATGAAACCGCGCTCCTCAAGCGCCGTGATCAGGCGGTGGATGCCGGACTTGGAGGCGAGGTCGAGCGCTTCCTTCATCTCGTCGAAGGACGGCGGGATTCCGCTCTCCTTCAGGCGTTCATGGATGAACATCAGAAGCTCATGTTGTTTGCGCGTCAGCATCGCGGCCCCCAAGGGTTCTGAAACCAGAATCAGAAAAAACAAACCCAGAACAAACACTATCTGTTCCAGTTGTGTTCCGCAACCTTTTAAAGTTTAATGAATGTGTTGACGTTTTGTTCAGCGTAACGTTCGGCGCTGCGAGCGCCGCCTGCGCCCAGTTGCCAGCAACGGGGTGAAACGAAGACAAAGTGCCCTGCGTCGTCGGCTACGATCGCCGCTTCCTTTTCGGACGGGGCTGCGCAGCATCCGCGCGGGGTTCTCTCTGGGCATAGACCCGCAGCGTGTAGCCGATGTGAGCGGTCATCAGAGTTTTCGCACGTTCGACGTCGCGATCGAGGGCCGCTTCCATCAGGGCGGTATGGTGTTCGATCGCCACGGCGTCGCGCAGGGCCGCCACGGCCTTCCGGTGTCCGTCCGTGCGGCCGGCGGCGGCGCGCAGCGTCGGGGCCAGACCCAGAAAGCGGTGATGGCGATGCAATTGGTCGGAAATCGTTGCATTGAAGCGCAGCAGCCAGCTGGATGTCGCGGCACTGAGCAGCGCCGCATGGAAGGCATCGTGTTTTTCGTACCACGCGTCGACCGCATCATCCGATGGATCGTCGAGAACAGACCCGCACCGTGAGAGACGATAGTGGGCGGCAACGACCGCGTCTTCCCACTCACGGTCGCCCTTCTCGATCGATTCCACCAGCAGGGGCAGTTCGACCACCAGCCGCGCACGTGCCAAATCCTCGAGCTCCGCCCGAGAGACGGGAGCGACCGCAAACCCGCGGTTGCTGATGGCGGTCACAAGCCGTTCCGCCTCCAGCCGCGACAGCGCCTCGCGCAACGGCGTCCAGCCGATGCCGTAGGTGTTGCGCAGCGTGCTCAGCTTCAACGGCGCGGCAGGCGCCAGCCGGGTCGCAAGAATATCGCGCCTGAGCAGGCGATAGGCCACTTCCGTCTTCGAGGTCTGCTCGTCATCCAGCATCGTGATCCATCAGACATAAACGCTCGGGCGGATCATTATATATCAAAGCCTTTCAATGGGTGATTTATATATAATGTTTGACAGTTCAAGGGCGACCACTCAAGATCGCCGGCATGTTTGGGCGGCAGGCTCCGCCGCGCGCGTTTGTCCATGGAGGGGCGCCGGATCATGAGCACGACACCCGATCTCGCTACAATCGAAGCAATGGATGCCGCCGATCCGCTGCGCTCCATGCGTGAACGCTTTGTCTTGCCGCAAGGCGTGATTTATCTCGACGGCAATTCCCTGGGCGCCGCGTCAGCGGTCGTCTTCAGCGAACTGCAGCAGGCCGCCACGCAGGAATGGGCGCACGACCTCATTCGCGCCTGGAACACCGCCGGCTGGTTCAACATGCCGGTGGAACTCGGAGATCAGCTCGGGCGACTGATCGGCGCGGCTGATGGGCAGACGGTGGTCTGCGACACAACCTCGATCAACATCTACAAGCTGCTGCACGCAGCGCTCGGCATGCGGCCGGATCGGTCGGTCATCGTTGCCGAGGGCGACAGTTTCCCGACCGACCTCTACATGGCCGAAGGCGTCGCCTCGACCCGGCCGGGAACGCGGCTGCGGCTGGAGGGCGTCGACGCGGCCGCAATCGAGGAGCTGATCGACGACAGCGTTGCCGTCATCCTGGTCAACCACGTCAACTACAAATCCGGCCAGTTGCGCGACATGGCGGCGCTGACGCGCAAGGCACATGACGCCGGCGCGCTGATCATCTGGGATCTCTGCCACACGGCCGGCGCCTTGCCGGTCGAACTTGACCGTGCCAATGCCGATTTCGCCGTCGGCTGCACCTACAAATACCTCAATGGCGGCCCGGGCTCGCCAGCCTTCATCTACGCGGCCGAGCGCCACCATGACGATGCCCACCAGCCGCTCAGCGGCTGGTGGGGCCATGCGCGGCCCTTTGCCTTCGAGCAGGGCTTTGCCGTCGGCAGCGGCATTCGCCGCTTCCTGTGCGGAACGCAGCCGGTGCTGTCGATGCGGGCGCTCAAGGGCGCGCTCGATATCTGGAACGACGTCGATATGGCGGCGGTGCGCAGAAAAAGCATCGCGCTGACCGACCTGTTTATCCAGCTCGTCGAAGCCAGATGCGGCGCCTACCGGCTTGAACTGGAAAGTCCTCGCGACGGCAGCCAGCGCGGCAGCCAGGTGTCGTTCCTCCATCCGCATGGCTATCAGGTGATGCGCGCGCTGATCGAGCGCGGCGTGATCGGCGATTTCCGGGCGCCGTCGACCATCCGTTTCGGCTTCACGCCGCTCTATGTCGGATATGGCGATGTCTGGCAGGCGGTCGAAGTCCTGGAGGATATTCTGCGCACCGGCGCCTGGCAGGACGCCCGCTTCGCGGTGAAGACCGCGGTTACGTGAGAAACCAGAGCAATTTCAGGAAAAGTGTGAAGCGGTTTTCCGTCCGAAATTGCGTCAATCAAAGAGCTAGAGCATTTCGCCGTTTCCGTTAAACGGTGAAATGCTCTAGAGCCGGGTGCGGACCGTCCAGAGCTCCGGAAACAGCACGACCTCCAGCATCTTCTTCAGATAGGAGGCGCCTGAGGTGCCGCCGGTGCCGCGCTTCAAGCCGATGATGCGCTCGACCGTTGTGACGTGGTTGAAGCGCCAGCGGCGGAAGTAATCCTCGAAGTCGACCAGCTTCTCGGCCAGTTCGTAGAGCATCCAGTAGCGCTGCGGGTCGCGGTAGACGGTTTGCCAGGCAGCCAGCACGTCTTCGTTCTCACCGCGCGTCTCGCGCCAGTCCGTGCGCCCGGCATCGGCGCCGATGTCGAAGCCATTGCGCGCCAAAAGCAGAAGCGCCTCGTCGTAGAGCGACGGCGTGGCCAGGATCGCTTCCAGCCTGTCCGTAAGGTCGCGCCGGTGCTTGTGCGGCCCGAGCATGGCTAGGTTGCGGTTGCCGGCCATGAACTCGATGGCGCGGTACTGCCAGGACTGGAAGCCCGAGGATTGGCCGAGCGCGTCGCGAAACTCGGTGTATTCGCTGGGCGTCATCGTGCGCAGCACGTCCCAGGCATTGTTGAGCTGCTCGAAGATGCGCGCGACACGCGACAGCATCTTGAAGCTCGGTTCGAGGCGGTCGGCGCGGATCGAGAGGATCGCGGCGCCGATCTCGTGGAGGGCCAGTTTCATCCACAATTCGGATGTCTGATGCTGGATGATGAACAGCATCTCGTCATGGGCAGAAGACAGCGGCGCCTGCGTATCGAGCACCTTGTCCAGCTGCAGATAGTCGCTGTAGGACATCCGCTCCTTGAACGACATCTGCGCGCCATCGGACGCCGGATCGTGCGGCTTAATCAATTGATCTTCTCCGCGCGCAACCGGAAGCGCTGGATCTTGCCGGTCTGGGTTTTGGGCAAGGCGTCGATGAACTTCACCGAACGCGGATATTTGTAGGGCGCGATCGTTGCCTTGACGTGGTCCTGCAGGCGTTTGACGGTCAATGCGTCCGGCGAAACACCTTGCACAAGCACGATATGCGCCTCGACGATCTGGCCGCGTTCACCGTCCTCGGCGCCGGTCACCGCGCATTCGGCGACGTCGGGATGCGAGAGCAGCGCCGCTTCGACCTCGGGGCCGGCGATGTTGTAGCCGGCGCTGACGATCATGTCGTCGGAACGCGCGGCGAAGTGGAAGAAGCCATCCTCGTCCTGCGTGAACGTATCGCCGGTGAGATTCCAGCCGTCGCGGACATAGTCCTTTTGCCTGGCATCGGCCATGTAGCGGCAGCCGGTCGGGCCGCGCACCGCCAGCCGGCCAGTAGAGCCGCGCGGCAACTCCCGCATCTCGTCATCGACGATGCGTGCCTGATAGCCGCCGACGGGTTTGCCGGTGGAGGCCGGCTTCATGTCGTCGAAGCGGTTGGAGATGAAGATATGCAGCATCTCGGTGGCGCCGATCCCATCGAGGATCGGCTTGCCGGTCTTCTCAGTCCATTCCTCGAAGACAGGCGCCGGCAGCGTCTCGCCCGCCGAAACCGCGACGCGCAGCGAGGACAAGTCAGCGCCTTGATCCATGGCCTTGAGCATGGCCCGATAGGCGGTTGGAGCGGTGAAGGAAATGGTCGCTTTGTAGGTCTCGATGATGTGGATCATGTTGGGTGGCGTCGCCTGTTCCAGCAGCGTCGCCGCGGCGCCGAAGCGCAGCGGGAAGATGGCGAGCCCGCCAAGACCGAAGGTAAAGGCAAGGGGCGGGGAGCCGACGAAGATGTCGTCGGGCGTCACCTCCAGGATTTCGCGGGCATAGGCGTCGGCGACGATCAGCAGGTCGCGGTGGAAATGCATCGTCGCCTTCGGCACGCCGGTGGTGCCGGAGGTGAAGCCGAGCAGCGCGACATCGTCGCGGCCGGTGTTGACGGCAGTGAAGGTGACCGGCTTGTCGAGGGCGGCTCGGTCGAGTTCCGCGTCATGGTTGGCCGTGCCGTCGAAGCCAATGACCTGCTTGAGATACGCATTGCCCTTGGCGCAGGCGGTCATCTCGTCCATCAGCCTTGTATCGCAAAGCGCAACCGTGATTTCCGCCTTGTCGACGATCTTGGCGAGTTCGCCGGCGCGCAGCATCGGCATGGTGTTGACGACCACCGCGCCAACCTTGGTGGCGGCCAGCCAGCAGGCGACCATGGCCGGGTTGTTGGCCGAGCGGATCAGCACCCGGTTGCCCGGCTTGACGCCATAATTCTCGACCAGGGCATGGGCGAGCCTGTTGGTCCAGTCGGACAGTTCCTTGTAGGTGCGGCGGCGGCCATTGCCGATCAGCGCGGTGTGGTCGCCGAACCCTTTTTCGACCAGCCTGTCGGTCAATTCGACGCCGGCATTTATGTGGTCGGGATAGTCGAAGCCGTCGAGCAAAAACTCCGGCCATTGCTCCGGCGGCGGCAGGTTGTCACGCGTGAATGTGTCGATATGCGCTGATGGCCCAAGCATTTTCGGCTGCCCCTGTCTGCCTCGCGCCCATGGCTGAACAAGGCGCAGGATCGCACCAGTCGAAATTTGTTTCAAGCCTAAAATGTTTTTAGGTCGCAGCATTGACGCCGCCCTGTTCGGCGGCCATTCCTGTCGACTGAACTGAAGCCATCCGGGAGGGATGCAGATGCTCGAACATCGTGTTGCCGATTGGGACAATGCCTACGCCAACGGCGACAACATTGCCGGCAGCAATCGCTGGCCGGCCGCATGGGACACACCGGCACAGGCTTTTCGCGACACAATGTCGGCGTCCGGTCGGGCCAAGCTCGACATCGCCTATGGCGACAGCCCGCGCAACAGGCTCGATCTGTTCCTTCCCGATGTCATGCCCAAAGGGCTCGTCGTCTTCATCCATGGCGGTTACTGGAAGGCGTTCGACAACAAGCCATGGTCGCATCTGGCCAACGGCGCGGTTGCCAATTGCTTTGCCGTGGCAATGCCGACTTACACGCTTTGTCCCGACATACGCATTTCCGGCATCGTCAGGGAAATCGCGGCGGCGATCGGCAAGGCGGCGACGATGGTCGGCGGGCCGGTGATCCTGACCGGGCATTCCGCCGGCGGCCATCTCGCCTCCAGGATGGTGACGACAACGACGCCTCTGGCCGCCGATGTGGCCGGCCGCATACGCAATGTCGTCTCGATCTCCGGGGTTCATGATCTGCGGCCGATCATGCGGACGGGGATGAACGCGACACTGGCCATCGATGAAGCGGAAGCACTGGCCGAAAGCCCGGTTCTGCTGCGCCCCATGCAGGGCGCGCGCATCACCTGCTGGGCCGGCGGCGGCGAGCGGGCGGAGTTCCTGCGCCAGAATGCGCTGCTTGCCAACATCTGGATCGGCCTCGGCGCCACGACCAGCACAGTGGTCGAGCCGGACCGGCATCATTTCAGCATCGTCGACGGGCTTGCCGATCCGACACATCCGCTGACGCGGACATTGCTGGCGGAGTAACAACCAGTCTTATCTCTTGGAATTAACGGCTTGGATCCGCGACCTTCAGCGCAACATCAGAACGCTGCAAACAGCGCCTGCTTCTGCCGCCGGAGCGAAGGGCTCGCGCACGATCAGGCCGGTGGCGTCGGCCAGCATTCTCAGCATCGAGGAATCCTGGATGCCGAACGGCGTCGCCACCAATGCGCCGGCTTCTTCCCGGACCACGGCGCGCACATAGTCTTGCCTTAGATCATTGGCCGGCATCGCGGCGCCAAGCTGAGCCTGGCGGATGTCCTGCCGGTGGGGACGGCCGCCGAGCTGCGCCAATAACGGCTTCAGGAACAATTGCGAGCAGACCAGGCTCGCCACCGGATTGCCGGGCAGGCCGATGCACCTGATATCGCCCAGCCGCCCGAACATCAGCGGCTTGCCCGGGCGCATGGCGAGCTTCCAGAAGTCGAGGTTCATGCCTTCGCCGGTCAGCACGTCATGGACGAGATCATGGTCGCCGACCGAGGCGCCGCCGAGCGTGACGATGACGTCGGCTTTCGCATCGACCGCCTTTTTCACCAGCGCCGCGATCGCTTCCTTGCGATCGGCCGCTATACCGAGATCGAGCGCGCGAGCGCCGACCGACTGCGCCACAGCAGCGACGCCATAGGCGTTGGACGAGATGATCTGGTCGGGGCCAGGTTCGCTACCCGGTGGCAGCAATTCGTCGCCGGTGGCGATGATGGCGACCAGCGGCCGTTGCACCACGTTCAACCGGGGATGATTGGCCGACGCCGCCAGCGACAATGCAGCCGGATCGAGCACGCGGCCTTTCTCCAGCAGCACGTCGCCTTGGGCAAAATCCAGTCCAAGGCGGCGGATGTTACGGTTCTTCGCCGTCGGTTCGGTGACCTCGATCCGGCCACCGCCGAGATCGCGGACATTCTCCTGGATGACGATGGTGTCTGCGCCTTCCGGCAGCGGCGCGCCGGTGAAGATGCGCACAGCTTCCGCCTTACCTACAGCGCCGTCAAAGCCTCGCCCTGCAGGCGCCTTGCCGATCACCGAAAGCCTCGCCGGGAGGGTCGCCACATCCCGCGCCCGTGCGGCATAGCCGTCCATGGCAGATGCATTGAAAGGCGGCTGGGTACGCAGCGCCACGACCGGCTCCGCCAGCACCCGGCCGGCCGAATCCGCCAGCGCGACGCTTTCACCGGGCAACGCCACAGCGCCGTCGAGTAGGCGTTGAAGCGCCTCGGCGACCGGAACCAGCGCCATTTACGAACCCGCCTTGTAGTCGCCGGACTTGCCGCCGGTCTTTTCCACCAGCTTTATACCGGAAATCACCATGGCGCGGTCGACCGCCTTGGCCATGTCGTAAATGGTCAGGCACGCGACAGATGCCGCGGTCAGCGCCTCCATCTCGACCCCGGTCTTGCCGGTGACGCGGGCGAGCGCGGTGACCCTGAGGCCGGGCAGCGTGGTGTCCGGTTCGATGTCGACCGACACCTTGGTCAAAAGCAGCGGATGGCAGAGTGGGATCAGCTCATGCGTTTTCTTGGCAGCCATGATGCCGGCAATGCGCGCGGTACCCAGCACATCGCCCTTCTTGGCGTCGCCGTCGAGGATCATCTTCAGGGTTTCGGCCCGCATCGAGACAAAGCCCTCGGCGACCGCCGTGCGCGTCGTCTCCGCCTTCTCGCCGACATCGACCATGTTGGCCTCGCCCTTGGCGCCGAGATGGGTGAGGGCGGCTGCCATCCTCAGATGGCCTCTGCTTTCGCCTTGCCTGTCAAAAGCAGCCGCGTTGCCGCAGCGACATCCTCTTGCCGCATCAGGCTCTCGCCGACGAGGAAGGTGCTGATGCCGGTCTTTTGCATCCTGAAGCAATCGTCGTGGGTGAAAATTCCGCTCTCGCTGACCAGCAATCGGCCGCCCGGCACCATCGATGCCAGCCGTTCCGAGGTCTCGAGGCTGGTCTCGAATGTTCTGAGATTGCGGTTGTTGATGCCGATCAGCTGCGACGAGAGTTTTACCGCGCGCTGCGTCTCGGCCTCGTCATGCACCTCGATCAGCGCGTCCATGCCGAGTTCGAACGCGGTCGCTTCCAATTCGCTCGCCAAGGCATCATCGACGCTGGCCATGATGATCAGGATGGCATCGGCGCCCCATGCGCGAGCCTCGTAGACCTGGTAAGGGTCGAACAGGAAATCCTTGCGCAGCGCGGGCAGGGACACTGCCTTCCGTGCATTGGTGAGAAATTCCGGCGCGCCCTGGAAGGATGGCGCATCGGTCAGCACCGAAAGACAGGCGGCACCGCCTTTCTCATAGGCCTGCGCCAGTGCGGGCGGGTCGAAATCGGCACGGATCAAGCCTTTGGATGGGCTTGCCTTTTTGATCTCGGCGATCAGGCCGAAGCTGCCCGATCTGCGCTTCGCCTCAAGCGCCCTCCGAAAGCCACGCGGTGCGTCGGCATCCTTGGCTCGCGCCTTGATCTCGGCCAACGGTATCCGCGCCTTCGCCGCCGCGATCTCGTCGCGCTTGTAGGCCTCGATCTTGCGCAGAATGTCAGCCACGGCTCATCCGTTCGAAATCTCGACCAGCCTGTCGAGCACGCCCAGCGCCCGGCCGCTGTCGATGGCCTGTGTGGCCGCGGCCATGCCGTCGGCAAGCGTCGTCGCCTTGCCGGCCACCACCATGCCGGCGCCGGCGTTCATCAGCACCGTATCGCGATAGGCCCCGGCAGCACCTCTCAGCATGTCGCGCAACGCCGTGGCATTGTAGGCGGCGTCGCCGCCGCGCAACTCGTCCTTGGTGTGGCGCTGCAGGCCGACGGCTTCCGGGGTGAGCGTGAAATGGCGGATCTCGCCGCCGGCCAGTTCCGCCACCTGCGTTTCGCCGGTGGTGGTGATTTCGTCATAGCCATCCCCATGGACCACCCAGGCATGCTCGGTGCCCAACGCCTTCAATGTCTCGGCCACCGGCACGATCCATTCCGGCAGGAACACGCCGACCATCTGCCTGCTGACGCCAGCCGGATTGGACAGCGGTCCGAGCAGGTTGAAGATGGTACGCGTGCCGAGCTCGACGCGGGTCGGGCCGACATGCTTCATCGCAGGGTGGTGCGCCGGCGCGAACATGAAGCCGACGCCGGCCTCCTGGATGCAGCGGCCGATCACCTCTGGCAGGATATCGATCTTGACGCCGAGCGCGACCAGCACATCGGCAGCGCCCGTCAGCGACGACAGGCCGCGATTGCCGTGCTTGGCGACCGGCACGCCGCAGCCGGCAATGACGAAGGCCGAAGCGGTCGAGATGTTGACTGAATGCGAATTGTCGCCGCCCGTGCCGACAATGTCGATGGCGCCCTCAGGAGCTTCGACGCGCAGCATCTTGGCACGCATGGTGGCGACGGCGCCGGAAATCTCGCTCACGGTCTCCCCGCGCACGCGCAACGCCATCAGGAAGCCGCCGATCTGGCCCGGCGTCGCGTCGCCAGACATGATGATGTCGAAAGCTTCGCGCGCTTCCTCGAAGGTAAGCCCGGTTCCCGTGGCGACCTTGGCGATATGGGTCTTCAGGGCGCTCATTGGGCCAAGACGTTCATTGGGCTAAGGCCATTCATTGGGCGAGGGCTTGGGCAACGGCGGCCTGGTCGACGCTGACGGCGTACTGCGTCTGCAACTGCGCCACCAACTGGTCGAGCAGATCGTCGGACATGCCTTGCGTGAAGGATTTTTGCGCATCGTCGGGTACCGAGCTGGCGTCGGCTCCGGCCGGCTCGAACACTTCGGCGACCTTGAACAGGATCTGGCCGTCGCCGGTGGGCGAGGGGATCAGCCCGGTGCCGCCTTCGCCGACGCCGAACATCGCAGCAGCACCCTCCTTGCCGAAATCGACATCGTCGGCCTCGCGCTTCACGCCGCGCTTGGTCTGCTTTTCAAGCTTCAGTTCGCCGGCGATGACGTCGAGTGTGGTGCCAGCCTTGAGGCGCTTGTCGAGTTCGTCTGCTTTCGCGGTCAGCCGCTTGGTCGTTTCCTCTGTCGTCCAGTCCGCCACCACGCGCTGGCGGACTTCGTCCAGCGTGCGGTCGCGAGCCGGCGTGATCGATGTCAGTTCATAGAACACGAAGCCGTTGTTAGGCGTGGTCAGGGCTTGATTCTCGGTGTTGGGCTCGGCCTCGAACACCGCCTTGATGAGGTCCGGCGATGCCGGCAGGTCCTTGATGATGGTGCCGTCCGGCTTGAGGCCGGTGCGGTCTATGGCCTCGACGGTAACGTCCTTGAGCTTGAGTTTGGCGGCGGCTTCGGCCAGCGTGCTGCCGGCGGCGCGGGTGTCTTCGTAATTGTCGTGCACGTCGAGCAGGATGCGGCTTGCTTCGCCAAGCGCCAGATCCTTGCGGATCTGGTCTGACACTTCCGCCAGCGGCTTCACCGTTTCCGGTTTGATCTCGGTAACGCGCAAAAACACCGGACCGAACGCGCCCTGGACGACCGGGCTGACTTCGTTGACGGCAAGCGCGAATGCGGCATCGGCGACCGCCTTGTCGGTGATCTTATCCTTGGAGAGCGTGCCGAGCAGCGTGTCGGCCGGGGTCTTGCCCTGCGCGGTGACGATCTTGTCGAAAGTGGCGCCCGTCTTCAGCGAATCGGATGCCGCCTTGGCGGCGTCCGCGGAAGGAAACACCAGCTGTTCGATGGTGCGCATTTCCGGCGTGGTGTAGCGGCCCTTGTTCTTGTTGTAGTCGTCGCTGACCTGCTGGTCCGTTACGGCGCTGACATCCATGATGTCTTCGGGCTCGAGCCGGACATAGGAGAATTTGCGGTATTCTGGCGCCGCGTAGGTTTTCTTGTTGGCCTCGAAATAAGCCTGAAGCACGCTGTCGGATGGCGCCTCGATGGGCTCCACCAACGCCTTTGGCAAGATCAGATAGTCGATGGTGCGGTCTTCGCCGCGATAGAGCGCAACTGCCTTGAAGAAGGTGTCTGGAGCCTTGAGGCCGTCCGAAACCGCTTCGACGATCTGCTGGCGCACCGCCACCTGAGCCCGGTTCTTCAGATAATCCTCCGGCCGCATTCCCAGTTCGCGCAGGCGGGATTCGAACAGCCGGCGGTCGAACTGGCCATTCGGGCCCTGGAAGGCGGGTTCCTGCCGCGTCAGTTCGGCCAGCCTGTCCTTGGAGAAGCCAAGCCCGAGCTTGCGCGCCTGTTCGTCGAGGACGGCGCCGGACACCAACTGAGCCAGCACCTGGTTGTCGATGCCATAGGCCTTGGCCTGGTCGCGGCTGATACGCTGGCCGATCTGCTGCTGCAGCATGGCGATCTGGCGATCGTAGGCGAGGCGGTATTCGGTGATCGACACGGTGGTGCTGCCGGCGGTGATCACCGCATGATGGCCGGCCAGGAAGCCGCCCGTCATCCGCGTGGTGACGCCCCAGGCAAGGAAACTCAACACCAGCAGCGACAGCAGGGCTTTCGCGACCCAGGTCCCTGCCGCGCTTCTCAATATACCAAGCATTGTTACTTCCGATTTTTGCGCAGTTTTGCGTGCGCCCGAGTCTGAAACAAGCGCAATAGCGCCCTTCCGGCTCACTGTCGATTGCTTTGTGGCCTGATTTTGATAGGGAGGGCGAGACCCCAATGTCGCCCGGAGAACCAGATCCCCATGACGCCAGGAATTCGACCGCTCGTTGCCGGCAACTGGAAAATGAACGGCACCAGCGCTTCGCTGAACGAGCTCAGGATGATCGGCAACGGCTTCATGAGCGGGCTCGACGCAGAGACCGAAGCATTGGTCTGCGTGCCGGCGACCTTGCTGTCGCGCGCCGTCGAAATCCTGTCGCGCACGCCGGTGCGGGCCGGTGGCGAGGACTGCCACATCAAGGAAAGCGGCGCCTTCACCGGCTGTGTCTCAGCCGAGATGCTGAAGGATGCGGGCGCCAGCCACGTCATTGTCGGCCATTCCGAGTGCCGCGAACAGCGCAGCGAGGACGATGCCATCGTCCTCGCCAAGGCCTCGGCGGCGTGGCGGGCAGGGCTCGTCGCCATCATCTGCATCGGCGAGACCAAGGCCGAGCGCGAAGCGGGCACAGCACTCGACGTGTTGTCGCGCCAGGTCGCCGGCTCGGTGCCACCGAGCGCAACGCCCGCCAACACCGTTATCGCCTACGAGCCGGTATGGGCTATCGGCACCGGCCTGACGCCGACCGCCGAAGACGTGGCGGAGGCGCACGCGCATATCCGCCAAAAACTGGCGGAAGCGCTCGGCGCAGCCGTGGCCGGCAAGATGCGCATCCTCTATGGCGGCTCGGTCAAGGCGTCCAACGCGGTCGAACTGCTGGGCGTCAAAAACGTCGACGGCGCGCTGGTTGGCGGCGCCAGCTTGAAGGCGTCCGACTTTCTCGCCATCGCCGAGGCCTACCAGAATATCGCGTAGGCCCCGGAATTTCGTTGCCGACCAGTTCCGTCATCGACTTATGAACGCAGCAGTTCGGCGGAAATCGTTGCAAAGGGCGCATTGCTTCCCATATTCCGGCCACGGGCTTGGAAATGCCGTTAAAGCATTGTATGGAGCCGCCTCCAAATCACCGGCCCTGATCGCCAGGGAGCGGCAGGGCTTGCCAGGATAAAATATGGAAACCGTACTGATCGTCATCCACCTCATGGTCGTGCT
Source organism: Mesorhizobium sp. C277A (assembly GCF_040324395.1). Classification (NCBI taxonomy): domain Bacteria; kingdom Pseudomonadati; phylum Pseudomonadota; class Alphaproteobacteria; order Hyphomicrobiales; family Phyllobacteriaceae; genus Mesorhizobium; species Mesorhizobium sp. C277A. The sequence goes on from NZ_JAMYVW010000002.1 coordinate 1,946,545, forward strand.
CGCCCTTGTCGGCGTGGTACTGCTGCAACGCTCCGAAGGCGGTGGTCTCGGCATTGGCGGCGGTTCCGGTTTCATGACCGCGCGTGGCGCCGCCAATGCGCTGACGCGGGCGACGGCGATCCTGGCCGCGGCCTTCTTCGTGACGTCGCTAACACTCTCGATCGTTGCCCGCTATGGCGAAAAACCGATCGACATTCTCGACCGCGTGCCGGCCGACAGCGGCAACGGCGTGCTCAATCAGTTGCCCGGCACGACGGCGCCGACGCCGCCTTCGGGCAACACCGCACCGGCCGCGCCCGCGGCCAACGGCGCCGCCACGACGCCGCCCGCGACGGCTCCCGCCACCACAGCCCCGGCGACGGCTCCATCTCCGGCGGCGCCACCTGCAACCGATTCGGCTGCGCCGCCGGCTACCAATGGCGTTACCTTGCCGGTCACGCCGCAGGTTCCGAACCAGTAGTCGGTAGCGTCAGATGCCGCGATCTGTTGTTGTTTCAACACAGTCGCGGCAAATGGCACACGATCACGAAGATTCGACCGCACCCCGTGCTTGAGGCCCGTACGCCACTTCGATTATAGATTGCCGGCGGCACTTTCTGCGCCCTTGGGGGGCGCCGGGCGACGCCGTGGGCAACAAGCATTGAACGATCGGATCTTCGCCATGCAGCTTCGCAGCTTCATTTTCATGGGGTTTTGTGCCGTATTCGGCATGAGCTCCGCGGTCTTCGCCGGCACTCCGGCAATGACCTCACCGCAGGCGGTTGGCAAAACCGCTGTCATCAACGTCGCCGCCAAGAGCGATGCGACGCAGCTGAAGCTTCTCAAGAAGAAGAAAAACCCGAGCCCGGATGATCTGGCTCAGATCAGCAAGCTCGAAGACAAGATCGCCGCCGACAGGGATCTCGCCCGCGTCAAGGCGCTCGAGGCCCGCAAGCTGGCGATGCGCGATGCGGCGAAAGCCAGGGCCGATGCCCAGCGCCAGGCGTTCCTGGCAAGCAAGGGCAAGCCGGTCGTGGTTGCCGACGCCAAGCCAGGCAAGAAGACCACCAAGATCATCGCTCCGGTTGACCCGATCGCGCCGATCGAGCCGATCGAATCGGCTGAACCGCTTCCGGCCGAAGCGATGAATATCGCGCTGACCGGCAACAATGGCGAATTGCGCAGCGAGGCCCCGGGCCACAAGCCGACGAGCGGCGGACTGTTCGCCGGCCTGTTCGGCGGCACGTCCTCTGCCTCGTCGATTGCCTATCTCCCCGAAACGCGCGCGCTCGACCAGGCTCTCGCCAAGCGGCAAGCCAAGAAGCAGTTCAAGGTGAAGCCGGAATTCGTGCCGCAGGACGTCGAATTCAGCGGCTATGAGCCGGGTACGATCGTCATCGATACCAGCGCGCGCCGCCTCTACCTCGTCGAATCGGCTTTCACCGCCCGCCGCTATGCGATCGCGGTCGGCCGCGAAGGCCTGCAGTTCAAGGGCAAGGTTGCCGTTGGCGACAAGCAGGAATGGCCGCGCTGGATCCCGACGCTCGACATGCAGAAGCGCGAACCCAAGCATTATGGCCAGTACAAGGACGGCATGCCCGGCGGCGGCCAGAACCCGCTCGGCGCCCGCGCCATCTATCTCTACGACGGCAAGAAGGACACGCATCTGCGCATCCACGGCACCATCGCGCCGCAGTCGATCGGAACCAGCGCTTCCAATGGCTGCTTCCGCATGATCAACGAGCACGTCATGGACCTCTACAGCCGCGTCAGGGTCGGCACCAAGGTCGTCATCATCTGACGCTTTCACAAACCTGCCGAAAGGGCCGGCTTTTGCCGGCCCTTTTGTTTTGACCAAAACACCAGTCTCGAACCTCGGGACTATCGCGCCTTCTCTGGAAAAAGCCTCAGCGGCGGTTTTTTCTCTGGCGGAATCAATTCGGCCGCGTTAAGCGATGACTCCCATGGCGCGATATGTATTCATCACAGGCGGCGTGGTTTCCTCACTTGGAAAAGGCATCGCTGCAGCGGCCCTTGGGGCTCTCTTGCAGGCGCGAGGCTATCGCGCACGCATCAAAAAGCTCGATCCCTATCTCAATGTCGATCCCGGAACGATGTCGCCTTACCAGCATGGCGAGGTTTTCGTCACCGATGACGGCGCCGAGACCGATCTCGATCTTGGCCATTACGAGCGCTTCACCGGCCGCTCGGCCAACCAGCAAGACAACATCACCACCGGCCGCATCTACAAGAACATCATCGAGCGCGAACGGCGCGGCGACTATCTCGGCGCCACCGTGCAGGTCATTCCGCATGTCACCGATGAGATCAAGAATTTCGTGCTCGACGGCAATGACGACTATGATTTCGTGCTGTGCGAGATCGGCGGTACGGTTGGCGATATCGAGGCGATGCCGTTTCTCGAGGCTATCCGCCAGCTCGGCAACGATCTGCCGCGCAACAACGCCGTCTATGTCCACCTGACCTTGATGCCTTACATCCCGACGGCCGGCGAGTTGAAGACCAAGCCGACCCAGCATTCGGTCAAGGAACTGCGCGGCATCGGCATCGCGCCCGATATCCTGCTGGTCCGCGCCGACCGCGCCATCCCCAAGGAAGAGCGCAGAAAACTGTCGCTGTTCTGCAATGTGCGCGAAAGTGCCGTCATCCAGGCGCTCGACGTGCCCCACATCTATGACGTGCCGATGGCTTACCACAAGGAAGGGCTCGATTCGGAAGTGCTGGCCGCCTTCGGTATCGATCCGGCGCCGAAGCCACGTATGGAGCCCTGGCAGGCCGTGTCCAACCGCATCCACAATCCGGAAGGCGAGGTGACGATTGCCATTGTCGGCAAATACACCGGCCTCAAGGATGCCTACAAATCGCTGATCGAGGCTTTGTCGCATGGCGGCATGGCCAACCGCGTCAAGGTCAAGCTCGACTGGATCGAGAGCGAGATTTTCGAGAAGGAAGACCCCACGCCGTGGCTGGAAAAGGTGCACGGCATCCTGGTGCCCGGCGGCTTCGGCGAGCGCGGCTCGGAAGGCAAGATCCTGGCGGCGAAATTCGCCCGCGAGCGCAAGGTGCCGTATTTCGGCATCTGCTTCGGCATGCAGATGGCCTGCATCGAGGCGGCGCGCTCGCTGGCCGGCGTCGAACACGCCTCGTCGACCGAATTCGGTCCGACCGACGAGCCGGTCGTCGGCCTGATGACCGAATGGCTGAAAGGCAACATGCTGGAGAAGCGCCGCGAAACGGGCGATCTCGGCGGCACCATGCGGCTTGGCGCCTATCAGGCTGAACTCGCCAAGGGTTCGAAGATCGCCGACATCTATGGCGACACCCAGATTTCCGAGCGCCATCGCCACCGCTTCGAGGTCAATATCGACTACAAGGAGCGGCTCGAGGATTGCGGCCTGGTGTTTGCCGGCATGTCGCCTGACGGCGTGCTGCCGGAAACGGTCGAATACCCCGACCATCCCTGGTTTATCGGCGTCCAGTATCATCCGGAGCTGAAGAGCCGGCCGCTTGAGCCGCATCCGCTGTTCGCCAGCTTCATCTCGGCCGCGGTGGACCAGTCGCGGCTGGTCTAGGGCCACGGTGAGGTTTCGCAGCTGATGCAGACCTATGTTGCGCTGCTCTACAGCATTATCCTCGGCGAAGGCCGCCGGGTCGTCATGGCCGACCTCAAGGCGATGGCTGAACAGCTTGGGCTGAAGAACCCGCGCACCCTGGTGGCGACCGGCAATCTGGTCTTCGAGACACGGGCGACTGGCATCGCCAAGCTGGAACAGCAGTTGGAAACGGCCTTCGAAAAAACCTTCGGCCGCAATGTCGTCATCATCGTGCGCACTGCCGAGGATTGGCTGAAACTTGCCGCCGACAACCCATTCCCGGCCGACTCTGCCGAGGCAGGCGATCAGGTGGCTGTGCGGGTGATGCGCAAGCCAGCGCCAGCGGATGGTGTGGCCGCGCTCCAGGCCTATGCCGCGGAGGACGAGAAGGTGGCTTCGGTCGACGGTGACATCTGGGTCGTCTTTTCGCGCGAGCGGCCAAGCTCGCGGCTGCTCGCTGCCATGAACCACAAGCGCATGGGCATCGGCACCGCACGCAACTGGAACACGGTGCGGAGGTTGGCTGAGATGGTAGGGAGTAGGGAGTAGGGAGTAGGGAGTAGGGAGTAGGGAGTAGGGAGTAGGGAGTAGTCAGTAGTCAGTAGGGGTTATACTATTCCCTACTGACTACTGACTACTGACTACCGACTACTGACTACTCCCTATCTCTCATTTCACGCCTTCGCCGTCCTGGCCCCTGCGCCAAGGGCGGCGGTGCGAAGGACGTAGTAGATGACCCCTGCAATGCCGACGCCGAAAAACCAGCCATAAACGCCCCACCATGCCGGCAGCAAGTTGGTGAAGTTCGGCAGGACCGAGGAGAAGATGGCGCCGATGCCGGCTGCTATGAAGGCGTTGACGTGCCAGCCGCCCTGGAAGCGGAACTCGCCATCTTCGCGGTACAGTGCCTCGACGTCGACCTCGCCCTTCCGGATCAGATAGTAGTCGACCATCATCACCCCGAAGATCGGCCCCATCGTCGCGCCGATGACGTTGACGAAAGATGCGGCACTGCCTTCCCACGGCGCGAAGGGATAGAGCACCAGCGCGATCACAGCTGCGATATAGCCGCCCTTCTTGAAGTCGATCTGCCGGGGAAAGACATTGGAGAAGTCGAAGGCCGGCGAGACGAAGTTTGCCACCACATTGATGCCGAGCGTCGCCACGGCAAAAGTCAGGGCTGCAAGCGCTGCCAGGAACCAGCTGTCGAATTTCGCCGAGATCTGGTCGGGATGCAGAAGCACTTCGCCATACACGTCGAAGGCAGCGATGGTGGTCACGCCGGCGACCAGCGAGAACAGGATGAGATTGATCGGCAGGCCCCAGATGTTGCCCTTGCGCAGCGATGCCTTGTCTGGGGCATAGCGGGCGAAATCGCAGAAATTGAGATAGAGCGCCGAGAAATAGGTGACCCAGATCGCCGCCACCGCAAACAGCGACGTCCAGGAGCCAGGGGTTCCGGGTACGCCGGCATCCTTTGTCTTGTCGAGCAGCACATCCATCGGGATGTCGCTGGTGAAGGCAAATCTCCCGGATTTTACACAGAGATAGATCGCCAGGATCAACATCATCACCCACACCGCCGGTCCAGCCCAATCCTGGAAGCGGCGCACCGTTTCCATGCCGTTCTGGATGATCAGCAATTGCAGTGCCCAGATGACCACAAAACAGATCACTTCCAGACCCGTGTGGCCGAGGAAATGCGTGTTGGCGTTGAAATCAGCGAACCATTGCGAGCGGATCAGCAACGCCACGATCGCGCCCGATGCCGCTGCCGTCTGCGCGCCGTACCAGAAGCAGGCGACGATGGCGCGCACCAGGGCCGGAATGTTGGCGCCCCAGATGCCGAAGGACGCGCGCGCCAGCACGGGGTAGGGCACGCCGGTCTTCACGCCGGCATAGCCGACCATGTTCATCAGCGCGTAGATGATCAGCGAACCGATGCCGATGGCGATGGCGAAATTGACGAAGCCGCCGCAAAACAGGAACAGGCTTGCGGCGAGATAGTAGCCCCAGAGGCTGTGGACGTCCGACGTCCAGACGTTGAAGATCGAGAACGGCCCCCAGTTTCGGACTTTGGCCGGAGCCAAATCCTCATTGTATAGATCGGGTGATGCGCCTTGTATGGTCATTGCGATGTCCTCCCCTTGATGCCGCACGCGCCCTCACGCGTCGACTGCGCAGGTTATGCCTGACGCAGGGGAACCGGCAAGCAATCCATTTGCCGGCTTTGGCCTTAAAGATATTCAATGAGAACAGCGCTTATCGATCGGCTTTTGGCGAAGGTCGGCGCAATCGCGGCGATCTTGATTCGACCCGCAGACGGCAGCGATCAGGACGCTTTGCGGTTGAGGGCCGGTGATGCGTCGAAATTGGCGGCAAGCCAAGCTATCGCGCAGGTGACATCATCGAGCCTGTATTGGGCCACGGTCGGCCCACGCGGCTTGACCCGGATCGAGATGCCGCCGGCCTCGTTGATCGCCTCGAAACCGTTTTCGTCGGCGGTGTCGTCGCCGAGAAAGACCGGCCGCCGTCCGGCAAAGGGCGGGATTGCCATGAAACGCCGCACGGCAGCGCCCTTGGCTGCTTCGAGCGGCATGAGTTCGACGCCGGCGTTGCCCGGGATAACCCGATAGCCCTTGGGAAGCTCGGTCAATGCCTGTTCGGCAAGATGCGTTGCCCTGGCCAGCAGATGCGGCGCCGCACGCGTATGGATGGCGAGGATCGGACCCTTGCGCTCGATATGAACAAGGCCGTCATCCAGTTCGGCCTCGATGGCGTCGGCAAGGGCAGCGATATCGGCGGGAGCATCGGCGGTAACGACCGGGCCGTCCGGCGTCAGCCGGTGTTCCAGCCCATAGAGACCGGCAACACGCAGCTTCAACGGATGAAACAGGCGGTCGGCGCCTTCGACCGAGCGGCCGGTGATAAAGGCGACAGCGCCGTCCAGCCGTTCATCGACGACGCCGAGGAGGTTGCGCAGTTCGTCGCTTACGGACACGGCGTCGGGGTGCGCCGCGTGCTCCAGCAACGTGCCGTCGATATCGAGGAAAAGCGCCCATTGTCCTTCCGGCAGGTCGGGTGCGGTTGGCAGGCCCGGTGCTTTTGACAGGCTATTCATGACGCCACCTTCCGCATGCGGTCGAACAGCGAGACGATGTTGGTGTCGGTGTTTGCGGGCCGCTCGGCGACACTTGTCGCTCTTTCGAGGTCGCCGCGTTTGCGCAGGCGCGCCGCATCGAGCAGCATGCTGCCGGCCCAGCGAAAGACATTGTTGTCGCGCACTATTTCGCGCATCGGGCGCATGCGCTCGCGTTGTTCGTCCGGTGACATGGTCAGCGCCTGCAGCAGCACCTGGCTCATCATCGCCGCGTCGTAAGGATTGACGATCAGTGCTTCCAGCAGTTCGCGCGACGCGCCGGCAAACGTGCTGAGCAACAGCACGCCCTGTTCGTCGTCACGCGCGGCGACGAATTCCTTGGCTACGAGGTTCATGCCGTCATGCAGGCTGGTGACCATGCAGATGTCGGCGGCGCGATAGATCTCATAGACCTGTTGCTGCGAATGGTGCTCAGCCACCATGACCACGGGCTTGTAGCCGTCATGACCGTAGCGCTGGTTGAGCTCGTTGGCATAACGCAGGCATTCATCGTGCAATTGCTGGTACGCCGGCAGCGTGCCGCGGCTTGGGGCAGCAATCTGCAGGAACACTACCTTGCCGATCCACTCGGGGTGGCGCGTAAACAATTCGTCCAGCGCATGGAAGCGGTCGAGGATGCCCTTGGTGTAGTCCAGGCGCTCGACGCCGACGCACAGCTTGACGTCCGCCGACAGGCCGAACCGCTCACGCAGGCGGGCGCGGCTTTCCTCGACCGGCGGCAGTTTGGCCAGGAGTTCGGCCGGCCATTCGATGGAGATGGGATAGGCGTGCACCAGGGTCGTCCGCCCGCCATACGAGATCGCGGCGTCGGCGCGCTCGATGCGGCTTTCCAGGAACCGGTCTACGCTTTCAGTGAAATTATTGGCATGAAACTGGGTGTGAAAGCCGATGATCGAGCTCCCGAGCAGTCCATCAAGAACGCGTTCGCGCCATGGGCAGATGCTGAACACTTCGGAGTTCGGCCACGGGATGTGCCAGAAGGTGATGATGATCGCCTCCGGCAGGCGCTCGCGGATCATGCGCGGCAGGAGCGCGAAATGGTAATCCTGAACCAGCACGATCGGCCGCTCATTGCGCGCCTCGGCAACCACCATATCGGCGAATTTGCGGTTGACGGCCTCATAGGCCTCCCAGTCCGAGGCACGGAAGACCGGCCGGGTGAAGGCGATATGGCAGAGCGGCCAAAGCCCTTCATTGGCAAAGCCGAGATAGTAGCCCTGATATTCGTCGTCGCTCAGCCACACGCGGCGCAGCGTATAGGACGGATTGTCCGGCGGCACCTGAACCCGATCGTTGCTATCGACCGTCAGACGATCCGCCGTTCCGCCGCCATAGGCGATCCAGGTGCCGCTGCAGGCGCGGGTGATAGGCTCAAGCGCCGACACCAGGCCGCTGGCCGGCACCAGAAGCTCGACGCCGTCGTCCTTGATGTTGTGGATATAGGGTTCCCGGTTCGAGACGACGATGACCTGCGCGTCCGGCAGGTCGTCGGCAAGTATCTTGCGCAAGGTGTCGGGCGACCAGTTCACCAGCGCCGCGTCGGGAGATTGTCCGTTCTTCTCGAACTCCCGCAAGACCTTGCGCGTCGCTTCCGATGCGACGTCCTCGCCGGCAGTCGGTGCAACCGTCAAGCTATGGCTACGACGTTGCCTGGAGATCGATAACAGAACGGCTAGAATCGAAAGGCCAAGGCTTGCAAGGATCAAGACCCAGAGCAGGGCCATGCCATAATCAGTCATTCCAATTCCAACTCAATTTTGGCCGTCAGGGCCTTTTTCTTCATGGTTCGATTTTGAGTGTTCGCAGCCGACGATCGCCCGTGAGAACCTGTGTTTTTTGCAACGCACAAACCCTGGGATCGGTTCCCGTTGAAAGCCGTTCCGATCATGTCCGCACGATCAGCGGAACCAGCCCCTCATGGCGGTCGGCGAGAAAGGCGACGACGCGGTCGCCGACGCGCTGAAAGGTAAGATCGACCCTCTTTTCGGCGACACCCAGATGCCTGAGCGTCAGCGTATCGATGCCGATCGGCAAACGGGGTCGAGTGACGTGGATTTCGCCGTTCCAGCCGTCGATTTCCAGACCGAGGCACGCCTGCATCAGCATGAAGGCCGAGCCTGCCGACCAGGCTTGCGGCAGGCAGGCGACGGGGTAGGCGATCGGTGCTTCACCCGGCGAGCGGGTAAAGCCGCAGAACAGTTCCGGCAGCCGCATGTTGAAATGCACGGCGGATTCGAACGTGCCGCTCATCAGCCGCACCACGCTGTCACGCTCGCCGAACCGCGCCAGGCCGGCGCCGCACATCGCCGTGTCATGCGGCCAGATGGAACCATTGTGGTACGACATCGGGTTGAACAGCACAGCATCGTCGGAAAGCGTTCGCACCCCCCAGCCGGAGTGGAAGGAAGCCGAAAGCAACTGGTCGGCGACCATCTTAGCCCGCGCCGGTTCGGGCAGGCCGACATAGAGCAGGTGTCCGGCATTCGACGTGCGCACCTTGCACGGCTCTCCGGCGCCGTCGATCGCCAGCGCATAGAAGCCGAGATCGTCCAGCCAGAAATCACGCTCGACGGCGATCCGCATCTCTTCGGCGCGATTTTCCCAGTGCTCGGCCTGCGCGAACTCGCCCCGGCGGCGGGCGAGAGCGGCAAGGCCCCTGAAGGCGGCGAAGACATAACCCTGCACTTCGACCAGCGCGATCGGCCCCTTGGGAATGCGGCCGTCGGCGTGGAAGACCGAGTCGAAGCTGTCCTTCCAGCCCTGGTTCGCAAGGCCGGATTCGGCAGCGCGCTGATAGGTGACGAAGCCGGTTGCGCGGCTCGCCTCTTCCGTCCACTTGGCGGCGGCGCAGAGAGACGGCCACAGGCTGGCGATGAAGTCCATGTCGCCGGTGCGCTCGGCATAGGCGCAAGCGAGGTGGATGTAGAGCGGCGTGGTATCGACGCCGCCATAGTAGCGGCCGAAGGGTAGCTCCTGCAGCGCCACCATCTCGCCCTTGCGTGTCTCGTGCATGATCTTGCCGGGCTGCGAGTCGCTGAAAGGCGATGTCTCGGTCGCCTGGTGCTGGGCGAGGAAGGCAAGCACGCCGCGCGCCAGGCCGGGGTTGAGCCATAGCATCTGCAGCGCCGAGATGACGCCGTCACGGCCGAAGGCCGTCGAAAACCAGGGGATGCCGGCATAGGGGTAAGGGCCGGTCGACAGCTCGGTGGTCAGCAAGGCGACATCGGCGCGAGCGCGTTCGACCCAATCGTTGAAGACGCGGCCCGAACTGTGCACCGTCGCGCCATGGCGGCGCTTGGCCCGCATGCCGAAACGGGCGCGCGCCGCGGCCGCCCGGAAGCGGTCGCGGTCGGGCGTTTCGGTCAGTTCCGCGCCGACCTCGACGTAAAGCATCTTGCTGCTGCGCTTGGTCACTGCGATGAGGAAATCCGCGCGCTCGGCGCTCAGCTGGTCCGGCGGCTGCGAGAACGAGATCGCAGACACCCGCGCCAGCCCGTCCAGTCCGTCATAGCGCAGCAGCACCGAGGCAGGCTCGATCTCCGCTGCATGCGCCATTCCGCGCTTCGGCCGGGTCGAACCGCGGACCTCGAACATGTCCCGGAAATCGGCGGCAAAATGCAGCGAGACGCGGATTGCCGAATGCTCCTGGCTGTAGTTGGAAAGGGTGATGCGCTCGAACAGCCGGTCCTGCCACAACAGCCTGACGCGCTCGATATGGATGGCGCCCTGCGGGATGTCGCGGCCACCGACGCTTTGCATCGGCAAATTGGTCATATTGCTGGTGAACAGCACATTGTCCTGGCTGAGCGAGGCGCCGAGCAGCGATGTCTGCCGGCCGCCGACGGTGAGCCTGAACTCCGACAGCACCCGGGTGTCGTCACGGAAGAAACCGTCGCCCGCGCCCCTGATATCGCCGTAGGCATCGGCCACGGCAAAACAGTCGCCTTGCTTTAGGGCAAACAGCCGGTGCGGCTCGCGCGGCGCGGTTTCGTCCAGGGAGGCAAGGGCCACGGCAGGGTCGAGCTTGCGCTCGTCAAGTTCGGTCATCAGTCACAAATCTCTGTTTCGGGCTCGGAACGTCCGCCGTCGTTCACGACGCTTTCGATTCAGCCGGGGCGCCGATGAGACGCGCATAGGCAGTGAGATAGTCGCGCGCCATCCTGTTGGCGGAGAACCGACTTTCGAAGACGGCGCGCACCTTTCGCCGGTCGAGCTGCAGCAAGGCCGGCACTGCGGCGACCGCGGCATGGAGAGAATCGACGACAAATCCGGTGACGCCATGGTCGATGACTTCCGGCAACGCACCGCAGTTCCAGCCGATGGTTGGCGTACCGCACGCCATCGCCTCGATCGCGGCAAGGCCGAACGGCTCGGGCCAGTCTATCGGAAACAGGAGACCAGCGGCATTGCCGAGGAATTCAGTCTTCTCACCCTCGGCGATCTCGCCGACATAGTCGATGCGGTTGCCATCGATCAAGGGCTCGATCGTCTCATGGAAATAGGCGCGATCATCGTCGCCGATCTTGGCCGCCAGCTTGAGCTTCATGCCCGACCGCAAGGCGATGTCGATGGCCCGGTCCGGCCGCTTGTCGCGCGAAAGCCGGCCGAGAAAGGCAAGGTATGGTTCGCCCGCCGCCGTCTCGAAGGTCGGCTGATAGAGACCCGTCGGCAGCCCGTGATGGATGGTGGCCAGCCAATTGGCATTCGCAAGCCCGGTCTTCTGGCTGTGTGAGATCGAGACCAGCGGAAAGCGCGGAAAGCGCTCATAGGCTGGCGCCAGATCGACATAATCGAGCCGGCCATGAGGCGTCGTCACCGTCTTGTCCGGCATGGTCTCGAAGAACGAGAAATGCAGGAAATGGCTGAGATGAAAATGAATGATATCAAAGTCGTGGGCTCGGTTCCTCACATCGGCAAGCATCGCAAGATGCGCCGCCGTGTCCGATTTCAGCGGACGCGGATCGCGGCGCAGCGCGCGTTCGCGTCCTGGTATCAGTCTGGCCGACGTCCGGCTGTCGCCGCTGGCGAACAGCGTCACCTCATGGCCGAGTTTGACCAGCCCTTCGGTCAGATAGGAAACGATGCGCTCGGTGCCGCCATAGAGAAGGGGCGGCACCGATTCGTGCAAAGGGGCGACATGGGCTATCCGCATGGTTTGAACGTGTCCCTCAAGGCAATCACGAGAGCGAAATGCATCAGCCGGCCTAACGTTCCGGACAAAAGCGGGCGTCGGCAACCCAAGCCCACCGGCGCAGATTTTTTTGCAATAAGCGGAACAAACGCGCTATCCGCGAATTTAATAGGGTTGGTCCGCGCTGCGGCCGACCAGGGAGAGAACAAAATGGACCGCTTGCATTTCTTTACGCCCGTGCGCATTGCGCGCGGGCAGGGACACCCCGTCGAGGAAGTCGACAGCGTTGCCGAAGCGATGGTCTTTTTGCAGAAATGGCCATTGGGACGGCGTGGGCCTGTGTATCAATGCGCCGTGAATTGCTGCTCCGCGGCCCTGTCGGGCAGAATGTCGGCCGAAGCAGCCAGGAAGGCGTTCACGGGCTTTGCCCGCATCACCCGGCTGCTCGATGATGACATGGCCCTGCCGATGGGCGGCGAAAGCATGGCGGAAGTCCGCGCGCTGAGGCGCTAGACGCCGTCCAGCCATTTGGCTATTGAACACCCGGGCTTTGGCGGCGCGGGCATCATCTTTTTCGCACCGGAGTATTCCGACGCGGCCCTTCACCTCATGGGCCACACTGTGCTTTCATGCGGCGTTTCGCATGACCGGTGGGTGACGACCAATCCACGGGCGGTCCGAACGTGGAGGGATAGACAATGCCGAGACTGATCCTGGGAACACTCGGCGCTATCGTCATCGCCCTCATCTGGGCGGTCCTTGCCAGTTTGATGGGCGCGCCATCGATCGTGATCACGGTCGGCGCGGTCGCCATTGGGGCCGGCGTCTACACCTACGTCGACAGACGCTCGCATTGACAGTCCCCGGTCTGCCGCGCGCTCGACCAATTGCACGCCGGTGTTGACGCGCGCGGCAGCCGCGGCGGGCATTCTTCAAGGATGATGTTGCTGGCCGCATAGAGGGCAAAGGCGCAGACCGGGCGCCACACGTCGGACTGGGCTCACCCAGAACTTGGGAGATCGTCAAAGATCTTTCCATCCGGCCAATGTAGATCGAAACGGCGAATCCGTGGATTTCCGTGGAACATCGTCGCCTCGAAACGCTTCGGGCGTTGCACTGCCCCATCAGTGCACGTTCCCTTGTTCTGTTGGAACTGGCCGGCTACCGAAAGGTGGCCGGCTTTTTTGTATATAAGCGGAACCTGAAATTACGGGGCTTGTTCTGGATGCGGCAGCGAGCCCCTCGCTGCTGGTCGAGGGCCGTAACCCTTGGCCGGGCCCGCATCGCTCCGCCAGTGGTGCGGGCCCACGGCCTCCGGTTTTTTCCGGGCGTCTGGACTCGCCGATCCTTACCCTGGCCCGGCTAATGCATCACTCAAAAATGGCTCGGTTGTGAGAAAATGACATGCACACGCGGCGCTTTAGCACAATCATTCACAAAGCCGTGGGTTCAACTGTTGCCGCCCTTCTTGGCTGGATTGTGCGAATGATGACTGTCCTTTTCACCGCCACCCCCTGAAACTCGGCTTTTGGATCGACGGTCTTCATCCGCCGGGGGTTTGTTGACCTGCAGGGGTTTTCTGGCGTTCTCGTGCGATGCGCCTGGCCCGCCCTGCCGGATCGTGTTCGGGTGTTTCTTCGATGTGGACATGATCACCGATCCTGCTGACGGCCCTGATGAGTTGTGTTGACCTTGGTGTTGGCTTGCTGCCCTTGGCGCTCCGGATCCGGCGCTCCGTGAGTGCCGTGCTGGGCATCATCGTGGCTGATCTGTCGCCCTTCTCCTCGACCCTTCTGGCTCTGGTTCTCAGGCGGCACGGGCGGCATTTTGCTCGACATCTGCATCTCCTCGGGTTGGTATCGTGACTCCAAACCGTGATCGTGGGGGGAAGTTCCGTCTGCTTCGTCAGCACCTGTGCTTTTCGGTGCCGACGGAATCTGACTCCCAACGCGGATTTCAAGGAACGGCAGCGGCCCGCGTTGCTGGTCGAGGACAGGCAATCTCTGGGCGGGCCCGCGTCGCCCCGCCAGTGGTGCGGGCCTGCAATATAAATCCTAAGACTGGGCTGCCATCGCAGTTTATTGCGAGCTTCCGGCGACTTGCGTAGCGGGCTGCAGTGGCTTTCAGGAGAGCAGCGTGTTGTATCCGGTCGATTTGGAGCGACCGAAATACAGTGCTTGACCACGTTGCTGACATGATCGGTGACGAGCGCGGTGTCGCGCCTGGATCGCGGCAGCAGCCTCTGGTCCGATCTGCCCGCAGCTGATGGCAGCTAAAACGACGTCAAAAGACCTAAGTCTCTTTGATCGCCCTCGCTGCTCGCACGAGCGATGACCAGTCAGCTCCCATGGCTGCGACAAGGTCTCGAGCATCTTCGTCTGATATTCCGGTACGGTCTACGAGCTTCCGTGCCAGCAATTCGAATGCCAATTCTATGATCGTCATAGCTCAGCCCTTACGAGAGTCCCCGGGACGTTAGCTTGCAAATGGGTCTTCCGCATTTGCACATGTTAAGCGACCATCACGAATGTCTCATGTACCGCAGAATGTCTGCAGGACGCGCTCATCCGGGCGTGGCGGCTCAGCATAGCGTTCCATTCCCGGCTGCTCATCGAAGGGACGGCTGACGACCGCCAGGATCTCCTCGAACGGTGTGAAGTCGCCGCCCAACGCCGCCTGGATCATCGCCTCGATGCGATGATTGCGGGGGATGAATTTGGGATTGACGGATTGCATGGCTGCCCGGCGCGTGGCCGTGTCGGCTACTTCGCTTGCAATGCGCTGGCGCCACCGCGCCGACCAGGCATCGAATGAGCCTGGATCCTTAAACAACTGCCGCGCCGTGCCTTGGCCGTCCGCAGCGTCGAGGTCATCGCCCAGGCGCCGGAAGCCGAGCGTAAAATCCGCTTCGCCGTGAGCCAGCACGTCCAGAAAGTCGGCAGCGAGTTGCAAGTCGCCTTCCGCTTCGGTCAGCAGTCCGAGTTTTCTGCGGAAGCCGCGCTGCAACACAGCCTCATAGGAGGCCTGGAACGACCTCAGCACCTCTTCCCCTTCAGACACTGCTTCATTCTCGTCCGTGCTCATGAGCGGCAGCAGGGTCTCGGCAAAGCGCGCAAGGTTCCATGTGGCGACACGAGGCTGGTTGGCATAGGCATAGCGACCGGCGCGGTCTATCGAACTGAACACCGCGCTGGGGTCGTAAGCGTCCATGAAGGCGCATGGGCCATAGTCGATCGTCTCGCCCGAGATCGACATGTTGTCGGTGTTCATGACGCCATGGATGAAGCCGACCAGCATCCAGCGCGCCACCAGGTCCGCCTGTGCGGCGACAACGGCCTCCAGCAAAGCCCGGTACGGCCGTGCTTCCCCCGCCAGCTGTGGGAAGTGACGCTGAATGGCATAGTCGGCCAGTATCTTGAGCGCCTCGGTGTCGTGGCGCGCGGCGAAATATTGGAACGTGCCGATCCTGATATGGCTTGCCGCCACCCGTGTCAGGACGGCGCCGGGCAGCCGGACCTCGCGATAGACCGGGTCGCCGGTGAGCACCGCCGCAAGGCTTCGCGTCGTCGGAATGCCGAGCGCCGCCATCGCTTCGCTGACGACATATTCGCGCAGGACAGGGCCGAGGGCGGCGCGGCCGTCACCGTTGCGCGAGAACCGCGTGGGTCCCGATCCCTTCAGCTGGATGTCACGGCGAATGCCGTTGACGTCCACTACTTCGCCAAGCAGCAGAGCGCGCCCGTCGCCGAGTTGAGGCACGAAGTTTCCGAACTGGTGGCCCGCATAGGCCAGGGCGATTGCCTGCAAGCCTTCCGGAAATCTGTTGCCGGCAAGCATCGCCACTCCATCCGGGCTGGTAAGCTGGTCGGCATCGAGCCCGAGTTCCTCGGCGAGGGGCCGGTTGAACCGGATCAGCCGCGGTTCGGACACCGGCTTCGGATCTGTTTGCGCGAAGAAGCGCTCCGGCAGTTGCCCATAGCTGTTGCTCAGGGCGGGAAGCCCCATCTGAATGACCGGGGGTTGTTCAGCAGTCGCAGGTGACGTCATGACAAGCTGTCTCTGAAGAGGGGTTCAACAGCTCCCTTCTCGAGGAGCCTGTGTTCATTTGTGCATATAGGGACGCAACGTCGTTGGTGCCATCCGGATCCATCAGGCCGGCACGGGATACAAGCTGGGAACCACCCGCCTCGATTATCGAGGTTCGGGCTGCCGTGGGACGCCGGGCCGTGGCGGAATCCAGAGCTGACCCCCGCATCGCCACTATCTCCGAACTGAGCACCCGGCAATCTAGTCAGTGCGGGCGGGCAATGCCGGGGCAGGGTCTGCCTTGGGTGGCAGCGGCTCTCTCGGGGCCGCTCCCGGCGACGATGTTGAACCCGGTTCGACTCGTTCCTCGGCGATAAGCCGGGCGCCACGCTCATAGGTCAGGTAGCGCCAGAGCCACTGGATCGAGACCTGGACGCGGTGCTGAAAACCGACGAGCAGATAAACATGGATGAGCGCCCAGGCAGACCAGGCGATCCAGCCTTTCAGTTTCAGCCTGCCCGATTCGAACACGGCAGCGTGGCGGCCGACAATGGCCGTGTTGCCTCGATTGCTGAAGGCAAAAGCCGGCAGCGTGTCGCCAGTATCTATCCGGCGTGCCAGTGCCATGCCGAGGTGCTCGCCCTGCTGCTTGGCGACCTGGGCAAGACCTGGCAATGGCTGGCCGTTCCCATCGAGGACCAGTGCGACGTCGCCAAGCGCGAAGACATCGGGATGGCCGACGACCTGCAGGTCGGATTCGACCTTCACCCGACCGCCGCGGTCGAGCCCGACACCAAGCTGGGCGACCAGCGGAGAAGCCGCCACCCCGGCGGCCCAGAGCGTCAAGGCCACCGGGATCACCTGGCCGCCGACGGTGATCTGATGCGCTTCGATCGCCTCGACCCGGTTGCCGAGCGCGACCTCGACGCCCAGGCTTTCAAGGCGCAGACGTGCATATCTGGAAAGCTCCGGGGCGAATCCGGCGAGCAGACGCTCGCCGGCTTCTACCAGAATGATCCTTGTCTTCTCGGGCCGGATGTTGCGGAAGTCGCGCGCCAGTGTGTGCCGGCTGAGTTCGGCGATCGAGCCCGCCAGTTCGACACCGGTCGGGCCGCCGCCGATAATGGCGATCGTCATCAGCCGGGATTGCTCGACTGGATCGGTGGTCCGTTCCGCGTGCTCGAACGATAGCAGCAGCCGTGACCGGATCGTGCGCGCGTCCTCGATGGTCTTCAAACCGGGACAAACCCGAGCCCAGCTCTCCTGGCCGAAATAGAATGGCTGCGAACCGGTGGCCAAGACCAGGATGTCGTAGGGGACCGTGGTCCCATCGGCCAGCACCAGTATCCTGGCCTCGGTGCCGATCTCGGTGACATCGCCGAAGAGGACCTGAACCGAGGGATAGCGGCCCAGGATCTTGCGGATGGGCTCGGCGATGTCAGGCGCCGACAAGGCGGCGGTTGCAACCTGATAGAGCAAGGGCTGGAACAGGTGGTGATTGTGGCGGTCGATGATCGTCACCCCGATTTCCGCCTTGCCGAGCGCCTTGGCAACCTCCAGACCGGCAAAGCCTCCGCCGACCACGACGATGCGCGGTGTCAGGCTCCGGCCGTGGCTGCTCTCGGTGGCGAATTGCATGCTTGATACTCCCCTATCCCTGTCCGGAAGTCATAGCCTGGCAGGAGTGCCTCGCTGCTGGCTGGAGCTACTGCTCACTCCGGCGGCATCGGTCCAGGCAAGGCATCCGGCAATGACAGGCGTCGTGCTGACCACAAGGGCGCCGCGCGCGTGAAGAGCTACCAACCCGCGCCATGAGACGCGGTCGACCGCCCAGATGGTGCCGCTGGCGTCGACCCATTTGAGATGGGCGTCGGCGACTTCAACGGCCCGCATCATCGCCGCCGGTTCCATCCCGGCCCGAAAGACGATGATGGAATTGGCGGCGCCGTTGAAGAACGGGCCGGCGCCGGCTGCCAGTCCCGCAAGCAGGACGATGCTGGTCAGCGCTGCCGAAGCACCGCGTGCCGGTCCGCCGCGGTTGGGCAGCACCAGCACCAACACAAGCGGCACGATGCCGAAGATGACCAGCCACGCAATATCCCAGGCGAGCGGCAAGTCGCTGTTCATCTTGATCCGGTGCAGACCCAGCAGCCAGTGAAACACGACGGCATCGACGACATGCCAGACGCCGAACCCGGCGAAGGCGAGCCGCAGGATCTCCGTGGTGGTCCCGGGCCGCGCGCCGGCCGCCCTCGCGGCCACCAGCAGCACGGTGCCGGCGACGGCGAGCACATACATGCAAAGATGGAAGAGGCCGTCGGCCATGATCTGGAAGCGCAGGTCGGAACCCACCGGATCGGCGACGCCCGAGAGAAGATGATGCCATTGCAGGATCTGATGCAGGACGATGCCGTCGAAGAAACCGCCGAGCGCGAAGCCGAGCAGCAGCCAGCCGGCTCGCGTTCTCGGGTCGAGTGTCGCGGTGATCGCGTCCATGTCAGGACCACCGGCTCCAGGCCGGGGCGTTCAGTTGCCTGCGCACCGACATGTCCGGCGGCATGGGGTCATGGAGACCATGACGCGCCTCGAGCCAGAAGGCGGATATCAGCCCACCAACCACCGTCGTCAGAACCAGTGTCGCAGCAATTATCGCCAGCATGGACGTCGATCCTCAGCCGCGCAGGGTCGGCCGCGCGGAACCTAACAGCGGCTTCCGTGGAATGTTCCTGGCTGTCGGTTCGGTGGAGGGAACAATCAAGTTCCAGCACGGTTCGATGCTGGCGACGGACGGCTCAAGCGGAGAAGGTCATGAACGAATATACGGCGGCAGATCCGGGCGGTCTCGACGGCCATCAGCCGAGCGGCATCACCCGATGGCTGTTTTCGACCAACCACAAGGACATCGGCACACTCTATCTGGTCTTCGCTTTCATCGCGGGGGTGATCGGCATGCTCTTGTCGGTGAGCATGCGAATCGAGCTGCAGCAACCCGGGATCCAGTTTTTCCCCGGACTGGCGTCGATGATCTACGGTTACCAGGGCGACGCGGCGATCGACGCCGGCAAGCAGCTTTACAACGTCTTCACCACGGCCCACGCGCTGATCATGATCTTCTACACTGTGATGCCCGCCCTGATCGGCGGCTTCGCCAACTGGATGGTTCCGATCATGATCGGCGCCCCCGACATGGCCTTCCCGCGCATGAACAACATCTCGTTCTGGCTGCTGCCGCCGGCATTGATGTTGCTTTTATTGTCGATCTTCATGCCCAGCGTCCCCGGCGGCTATGGCCCTGGGACCGGCTGGTTCCTGTACCCGCCGCTGTCGACCTCCGGCCATCCCGGTCCCGCCGTGGATCTGGTCATCCTGTCTCTGCACATTGCGGGCGCCTCCTCGATCCTGGGAGCCATCAATTTCATCACCACCATCTTCAACATGCGCGCGCCGGGGATGACCCTGCACAAGATGCCCCTGTTTGTGTGGTCGATCCTCATCACCGCCTTCCTGCTGCTGCTGGCTCTGCCGGTACTGGCCGGCGCCATCACCATGCTCCTGACCGACCGCAATTTCGGAACCACGTTCTTCGCGCCGGACGGCGGAGGCGACCCGCTGCTGTACCAGCATCTCTTCTGGTTCTTCGGCCACCCGGAAGTCTACATCATGATCCTGCCGGCGTTCGGCATCGTCAGCCAGGTGATCTCGACCTTCTCGCGAAAGCCGATCTTCGGGTATCTCGGGATGGTCTACGCAATCGTGGCGATCGGGGTGATCGGCTTCGTCGTCTGGGCCCACCATATGTACACCAGCGGGATAGGCCTCGACACGCAGCGCTACTTCACCTTCGCCACGATGGTGATCGCAGTGCCGACCGGGATAAAAGTGTTCTCCTGGATTGCAACCATGTGGGGCGGTTCGGTCAGCCTGCGGACGCCGATGCTCTGGGCCCTCGGCTTCATATTCCTGTTCACCGTAGGCGGGGTGACGGGCGTTCAACTCGCAAATGCCGGCCTCGACCGTGAACTGCACGACACATACTTCGTCGTCGCGCATTTCCACTACATACTTTCACTGGGAGCGATCTTCGGCATCTTCGCGGGCTGGTATTACTGGTTTCCGAAAATGACGGGATATCTCTACAACCCGCTTCTGGCTGGGGTCCATTTCTGGACGACCTTCGTCGGCGTGAACCTCGTCTTCTTCCCCCATCACTTCCTTGGATTGGCTGGCATGCCGCGTCGTTATGTCGACTATCCCGACGCATTCGCCGGCTGGAACATGGTGTCCTCGTATGGATCGTACCTGTCGGCCGCGAGTGTCGTGATTTTCCTCTTCGGCATCTTGGAAGCTTTCTACCGGCAAAGAGCCGCCGGCATGAACCCATGGGGGCCAGGAGCTACCACATTGGAGTGGGAGCTGACCTCTCCACCCCCTTTCCATCAATGGGACAGGCTGCCGCAAATCAGATGAGGCCGGGTTGTCGAACTCCTTTGCGCAAGCCAGCCCGGTTCGCCGCTGAGGCGAACTTCAGCCTGCTGGTGGCAGACGTTGGCTGCAGCTGAGAACCGGATCGCTATCTGAAGCTGATTAACAGCACAGCGAACAAGCTTGCGAGCGCGACTGCCCAGCAGAATAACCAATTGGCGATCAGAAGAAGCGATTTGAGCACGGTGGCATGGCAGTAATCTTCGATGATCGATTGCATTCCAAGCCGCATGTGAACGCAGCTTACGAGAATGAAGCCAATAAGGGCTGGCGCGACATAGATCGATCCTACGACGCTGAGGACGGCGTCTCGAGGCTCACCGACCAGCATTATAACGACCGCGACGATGTAAATGACAAGGATCAACAGGGCAGCAGATGTCAGCCGCTCCAGCATGAACGTTTCGGTTCCGTGTTTCGCCGATCCAAGGCCCCGCACTCGAGCTAGCGGAGTTCTGATTGAGGGTCTGTCAGCCATGGCGTTTCCCCAAAACTACTTGGTTGCCTTGCGCGCAACTCAAGCTGTTGCTGTTTCGATGCCCGGGCCGTCGGTGCCGACGGATAGTGGGCAAGCACGGTCTCCAGTCGAACAAGGCGGGCTTTGTGGGCGTTCAGTTCGTATCCTGAACGCCATCCAATTTGCCTGGGTCTGCCATCTCTGCATAGCTCGCTTTCAAGCAGCGAGATACGAAGGCGGACCGCGTCGATCTCCTTGACGAGCGCGGCCTTCACCGATTTTCGACTCTGCATGGCTGTAGTTCCGGTGCAAGGATGGTTCCAAACCTGACGCGTCTGGAAATGTTCCCGGGTGCCGAAGGCGTGCTGAAGATTAATGCCTCAGTGCTGGACCCGCACAATGGGTCGCCATGAGCTAAAGCCGGGCACTAGCTCAACGGGCGCGATGTGCCCGGCGAATGCTTGTGAAAACGAGCGAATGCCTGGCCCGCCTCGTCCCGAGAGATAAGTAGCCCTCAGAACAGCGACCGCACGTGGCCGAGATGACCAGAGGGTGTTCTTGGGCCAACATATGTTAACGGCCACTTTTGTTTCTCTCTCCTGCAAAAATATTTGGGCTGAAAGAGCCGGGAACTAACCGATCCTCCGGATGTTGCGGAGTTAGTCAGGAGAAACGGACTATGTCGGACAAAGAAATTCATCGGGGCGCCTCGCGTTTTCGCCCTATCCGCGTCGTGGACGCCCGCGTGTTTCGCGGGCCGCACCTCTATAGTATGACGCCAATGGTCCAGATTCGGATCGACCTCGGAGCCCTTGAGGCGTTCCCGACAGACAAACTGCCCGGGTTTTCCGAACAAATCGTCCGACTGTTGCCCGGCCTTGCGGGCCATGGCTGCAGCTATGGCGCCGCCGGCGGCTTCGTCCGCCGCATGCAGGAAGGAACCTGGCTCGGCCACGTCGTCGAGCATGTCGCCCTGGAACTGCAGAGCATGCTCGGTCACCGGGTGACACGAGGAAAGACACGGTCGGTCAAAGGCAGTCCCGGCACTTATAACGTCATGTTCGCCTACAAGGATGAGCTTGTCGGGCTGCTCGCCGGACGCGTCGCGCTCGAACTGGTGGACAGCCTGCTGCCGGCCAATCTGCATGGTGTCGAGGGGCTCGGCGACATTGCGGAAACGCAGGGGCCATTCGAGTTCGCAGCCAGGCTGCAGCAGCTCAAGCGTCTGGCCGCCGAGCGTGCCTTGGGGCCTACGACTGCTTCCTTGGTGCGCGAGGCCGAGAGGCGGGGCATACCCGCCGCGCGGATCGACGACAGCAGCCTCGTGCTGTTTGGTCACGGAAAGCATCAGAAGCGGATCCGCGCCAGTTGCAGCGACCTCACTTCCGAGATTGCGACCGAGATCGCCTCGGACAAGGACCTGACCAAATTCCTGCTGCAACAGGCCGGCCTGCCGGTGCCACGCGGGGAGCTGGTGCGATCGGCGCAGGACGCAGTCGCGGCGGCAGCACGGCTGGGCTACCCCGTGGTCACCAAACCACTCGATGGCAATCATGGAAGCGGCGTCAACATCGGTCTGGCAACAGAAGACGAGGTCCGCTGGGGCTTCGAACAGGCGCGAGAACACAGCCGTAGCGTTATAGTCGAGCAGCATTTCGTCGGCTCGGACCACAGGATCCTGGTGATCGGCGGAAAGGTGGTGGCGCTCGCCGAGAGGGTTCCGGCCCATGTGGTCGGCGATGGCCGGAGTTCTGTCGCCGAGCTCGTCGAGGAGACGAACCGCGACCCACGAAGGGGAGAGGGCCATTCCTCGGTATTGACCCGCATCGAGATCGACGAATGTGTCGAGCATTTCCTGTCAAAATCGCAGCTCACCCTGGCGAGCGTTCCAGCGCCGGGTCAAATGGTGCTCTTGCGGCCCACCGCCAATCTCTCCACCGGTGGGACCGCGATCGACCGAACGGAAGAAATCCATCCCGAAAACGCGCTGATCGCCAGGCGGGCGGCACAGATCGTCGGCCTCGACATTGCCGGGATCGACTTCGTCTGTCCCGACATCTCACGGCCGGTGAGCGAAACCGGCGGCGGCATCATAGAGGTGAATGCCGGTCCTGGCTTTCGCATGCATCTCGAACCCTCGTCGGGGCGCGCCCGCAACGTCGCACGGCCCGTGCTCGATCTTCTCTTCAAAGGCGGCAAGGACGGCCGGATTCCGATCTTCGCGATCACCGGGACCAACGGCAAGTCGACCACTGCCAGAATGCTGGCGCACATCCTGCAGGCGAATGGCGCAACCGTCGGGCTCACCTCGACCACCGGCGTGTACCTGAACGGCGAACGAATCATCACAGGCGATTGCTCAGGCCCGCAGAGCGCCAGGATCGTGCTGCGCGAGCCGGGTGTCGATGTCGCGGTGCTGGAATGTGCACGCGGCGGCATCCTGCGCGAAGGGCTTGCCTTCGATGCATGCGATGTTGGCGCGGTGCTGAACGTCCACGGCGATCATCTCGGGCTGAGGGGCATCGACACAATCGAGGACCTGGCGGAGGTGAAATCGGTCGTGGTCGAGTCCGTCCGCCGCGGCGGATGGAGCATTCTCAATGCCGACGACGTCCATACGTCCGCAATGTCGCGCGATGCCGGCGGCAGGATCTGCTACTTCTCGCTGGCGAGCAGGAGCGAGTGGCCCGGTTTCTTGCGCAGCCACCTGGCGGAAGGCGGCCGCGCCGTGACGCGGGAGCCCAGCAGCGACGGCTGGGACATTTTCATCCACGAGGATGGGGAATCGATGTTCTTGATGAGCGTCGACGAAATTCCCGCGACCTTCGAGGGTTCGGCCGAATTCAACGTTGCCAACAGCCTGGCAGCCGTCGCCATGGCGCATTGCCACGACGTTCCGGCGGCAACGATCCGGGCGGCGCTGGCCGAGTTTGGCACCTCGTTCGAGCAATCTCCCGGTCGCCTCAACGTCTTCGACGGACATGGTTTCCGCACCATCGTCGACTATGCGCACAATCCGGAGGGGCTGAAGGCGCTCGGAAAGCTCGTTTCCCACATGAGGCGCGGCTATCAGCGCACGATCGGCCTGGTCGCCATACCGGGCGACCGCCGCGATTGCGACATACGCGAGATGGGCGCGATCGCTTCGCGGATATTCGACGTCATCGTCTTCAAGGAGGATGAGCAGGAGCTGCGCGGCCGAGCCCCCGGAGCGATCGCCGGCTTGCTGCGGGAAGGTGCCTTGAACGCCGGCTGCGCCCCAGGCCGCATTCACGCCGTCTGTCCCGAGAAGGAGGCCGTCGACGTGTGTCTCAGGCTTGCACGGGAAAACGACCTTGTCGTGCTGACCGTCGACGACGTTGAAGCCGTGTGGCGGCAGGTAACCGGCTTCGGAGGCGCGACGCCTTCGAGGGGAGGGCCCGATCAGACCCATATTCGCCATCTGAGGGCTGGCTGATGTGGTCGCTGATCCTGCACGGCGGCGCCAAGGAGATCGATCCGCAAGAGGAGGAGGCGCATCGCAACGGATGCATCGAGGCACTCGAGGCAGGTCGGGCCGTCCTGGCCGGCGGCGGAACGGCGGTCGATGCCGTGGAAGCGGCCGGTCGCATCCTCGAGGCGGACCCGACGTTCAATGCGGGATATGGAAGTGCCCTCAATTCGGACGGCGAGGTCGAGATGTGCGCTGGCCTGATGGAGGGCAGGGACTTCAATGTGGGTGCCGTCGCAGTGATCAAGGGCGTGCGCCATCCAATCAGTGTCGCGAAGGCAATGCTGCATGAGGAGCCGATCCTGCTGGCGTCGGAGGGGGCCCGGCGTTTCGCCGCCGACAAGCAGCTGGAGCTTTGCGATCCGGCGGATTTGATCACGCCGCAGCAGCGCGACGCCTCCAGCAAGTCGGAGGCGAAGGATACGATCGGTGTGGTTGCCCTGGATCAGTACGGGGACATCGCCGTGGGCACTTCGACCGGCGGACTGGACGGCAGTGCTCCGGGTCGTGTGGGGGATTCTCCGCAACCCGGTTGCGGCTACTATGCCGACAACCGGTTGGGAGCCGTCGCCTTCTCGGGAGACGGTGAGCATATTGCGCGAAAGGCTCTCGCGGCCCGTGTCATGCAGTCACTCTCGGCGCGGCAGGCATTGTCCTCGGGACAGGCTGAAGGCGGCCTGGAGCAGGTGCTGAATCCCGCGCTCAAGGAAGTCGAGGCGATCGGCGGCGAAGCCGGAGCCATCGTGCTTACCGCGACCGGCGTGTCTGGATGGGCGCATAACAGCAGGGAGTTCGCAGTCGCTTTCATGACCAGCGAGGACAACCACCCGCACGTTTTCCTGCGCAAGAAAGACGTGGGCAAATGACCGACAAGAAGAAAAAACGATCCTCGAACGGTAAAGCTGGAACGCTCGTCATCATCGGCGGCCACGAGGACCATGATGGCGATCGTGTCATCTTGAAGGAGGTAGCGAGCCTGGTTCCGAACGGCCGCCTGGTGCTTGCCACCATCGCGTCTCATGAGCCGGATGGCTATCTCGAGAAGTATCAGAGGTCCTTCGGTGAGCTGGGCATCAAGGATGTCATCGAACTCTACGTCAACGACCGCCTCGAGGCAGCTCATGAAAAGAAAATAAGTGCGCTCGCAAACGTGAGCGCGGTGTTCTTCTCCGGCGGCGACCAACTCCGGATCACCAGCCAGATCGGCGACACGCCCATCGACGAGCGGGTGCACGAAATCTATGAAGCCGGCGGCGTCATTGCCGGCACCTCCGCGGGCGCGTCGGTCATGAGCGACACGATGATGGTGAAGGGGCCGAACGCAGCCTCCTTTCGGATCGGCCACATTCGGATGGCGCCGGGACTGGGCCTGCTGCCGAATGTAATTATCGACCAGCACTTTGCGGAACGGGGCCGCATTGGGCGGCTCATCGGGGCGGTGTCGCAGAACCCGCGCGTCCTCGGCATCGGCATCGATGAAGACACCGCGATCGTGGTGAAGGGCGAGATGTTCAAGGTCATCGGCAGCGGCGCTGTCTATCTGGTCGATGCAGCCGGCGTGACGCATTCCAACATCGCGGAAGGTGAGCCTGATGCCGCCCTTTCCATCCATGATCTTAGGGTTCACGTGCTGAGCTCAGGCGACGGGTTCGATCTCGCGCTGCGACGGCCGGTAGGGCTTCCGTAAGACTTCGCCACACTCAAGCTGATGGTGCGGCGCGGTCCGCGTACCGCGAAAACCGCATATATGAAGCAGTTCTCCTATTTGAAGTCGCCCAACCAGAATTGTCGCATTGTTGCGGGTCCGGCAGGATTACAGACGGCCTCTCGTCGGCTCCAATCCCGCTAAGCTGAAGACCGTCGCTCGCCCGGCGTTCTGTCGGGCTAACCCCGCCGGCGACTGGCCTGAATGGCAGCAAAGGTTACCGGACGAAACCCCCATGCGTCGACGCCGACATCATGCTGGCGCGTCATCGGCTTCAGACGACCGTGCGAATGACCGTGCAGGTTTACCGACCTCTTGCCGATCTGGTTCCAGGTGCGAAAAGGATAGTGGCACAGAACCAGCAAGCTGCCCTCGACAAGAAGCTCCATGTAGTGGTGCACGCTCGCCCAGGCCGGGTCGCCAATGGTGGCGGCGCCATCATTGTTGCCAATTATCAGGTGCTTGGACCCGTTAAGAGACGACAGCAGTGAAGACACGGTCTCGGCTGGACCCTTGGCGAAATCGCCGAGGTGCCAGACCTCGTCGTTCGGGCCAACCGTTTCGTTCCAAAACGCAACCAGCGCCTGGTCATGATCGACCAACGAGGCGAAGGGACGCCGGTCGAGGCGCAGAATGCGCGGATCGTTGAAATGCGTATCGGAAGTGAAGAAGATCATGCGCCGCGGCCGGCTGCGACGCGCGACCGGCGATCGCGTCTAACTGCCGGAGCGCTCTTCGGCTTCATCATCGATCCCGATCGGGGCTTCCCTAAGCATCTTGAGTGCCTCTTCCTTCGTAAGGCCGCACTTGCGCGCGAAGTAGAGCGCCTCGATCGCCTTTTCGCGATCCGCCGTGGATTTTGCGTGCTGTTTGGGCTTTTTGCCCATCGTTCTCTGCCACCTTCCGAGGCCACCAAACCATCACAGTGCCGCGTTGTTCCCGTGCATCGGCTGACCTGCCGGACTGCGCGAATGCCGATGTCGCCGGCATCCCGCGAGCCCCGGACAGCGCGTATATCAGCCGGCTCGCGACAACGGCGGAGCGACTCCAACCCCGACAGCGTGAATTCAAACGAAAGCCCGCGCCGTGGGAGGGGCCGGCGCGGGCGATCGGGCTACCGATCTTGCAGCGCGGGGGTCGACCGCTGCATGGCTCGAACTGTGCAAGCGAGCATTTGTTCCGGGCCGCATGCAAAGCATCGGCGTTTCATTGCAATTCTGGGGGACACAACCAGCATTTCGCTTCAGTCCGCCGCCGATGTGGGAGGATGAATACCGCCTTGCGCTAATTCGTCCGCCCTGGACACGAAACCAACCGCGCATTGAGCGCGTAGCTTCGGCGATTTAAAAACACCTGCACTGGAATATTTCCGGGCGCATGGAACATCTCCGGCCGCTGATGTTTAGGCCGGAATGACGATGATCTCTGTTCTTACAATGATTTACTCTCTCGCCATCTTTATCGGCGCGAAGCGGCGCAACCTCTTGGTGAATGCGAAACTCGATAGAGTTTTGCGCAATATGGCTGGCGCAGAACTGAATCAACGTGGCCAGTAAACCGCAACACCGCCGGTTCCAGTTCACAGCCAGTGTCCTCGCGGCCGCTACCTCGGTTCGGGTGGCAAGCGGCTCGGCAGGACTGCAAGGGCCGCCCCCTCTGGGCTGGCTGGTGCGTGGTCGATCCGATTTCGTCGATGAGGGCGGAGCACGATGCTCCCGCAGTGCGCCGTGCTGGCTCGAATTGCGGGGCCGCGTCCACGATCCGCTCACGGGGCACGCACCTTTAGGTCCGGCCCACGCGAGTGGCTTCGGAGGACCTATCCATGAACGATGATGATCCTATAAATTCGCTCGCCAATGCAATTCGTCATCGCAGCGCAATTTTGTTTGTGGGGGCGGGGGTATCGATCAGCGTCGGACTTCCGTCTTGGGAGAAGCTCATCGAGCGAATGGCAAAGGAGCTCGGCGTCGACGATGAATTTTCCACGCGACGCGATCGTTTTCAGACCTTGGCCGAATACTATCGGATCAAGCATGGCAGCATCGGACCACTTCGCAGTTGGATGGACAGAAACTGGTCTGTCGCCAAGGAACGGATCGAGAAATCGGAATTGCACCGTCTCATCGTGACGCTCGATTTTCCCGTCATCTATACGACGAACTATGACCGGAACCTGGAACTCGCTTTTGAAATCCACGGTCGAGAGTACGTGAAAGTGGCCAACGCACGGCACGTTGCGCAGGCCCGTCGAGGCATAACGCACATCGTGAAATTTCACGGCGACTTTGACGAGGACTCTTCCCTTGTCCTCACCGAAACCGACTATCTTGACCGCCTGTCCTTCAATTCTCCCCTTGATGTCCGCTTTCGCTCCGACGCTCTCGGCAGCACGATCCTGTTCATTGGCTATAGCCTCTCCGATCCAAACATCCGGCTGCTGTTGCACCGGCTTTGGCAAACCTGGCACCGGTCTGGATATGAGAAAGATCGTCCCCCTTCGTTCATCTTCATGCCCAGCCGCAACCCTGTGGAGGAGGCCGTGCTTGGGCGCTGGGGTATTTCGGTGCTCGTTGGCGCAGGTGATGATCCTGAAGCCGGTCTGACGGATTTCCTCAGGCGTTTGGTGGAAGCGGTCGCGGTGACCTGAGGCGCGCTCCCCAGTGGACCGTGGTTGGGTTTTCGCAGGTGCGCGGTGACCGACGAACCGGGCGGTGGCCGACAGGCGCCAGATCGGCGACTGTTGGAGCCACGACTTCCACAATCAATCCCGCAGCGATCATCTTGGCGTGAAGTCGATCTCCGGCGTCAATTGCCGGCAATATGCACAAACCAAGTCAATCGTCGTTTGCACATCATCCAAGCAAACAACTTCGGACGGGGTATGCATGTAACGCAAAGGCACGGAGAGCACCCCACTTGCGACGCCGCCGCGGTTCTGCTGCATGACACGCGCGTCGGTAGGGCTTGAGCTGCCCACCGCCTGAAACTGATAAGGCAGGCCCTCTTTCTCGGCCACCGACTTCAGCAGATTGAACACCACCGGGTTGGTGTTCGCGCCTTGAGTGATTGCCGGCCCTTTCCCAAGGTCCAGTTTGCCCTGATCCTCGGCGCGAGCGCGCGGATAGTCCATCGCCACGCCCATATCGATTGCGAGGCCGGTTCGAGGCGCGATATTGAACGCCGAGGTCATCGCGCCTCGGGAACCGATTTCCTCTTGAACCGTACCCAGGATATAGAGCCCCACGCCGGGGTGAACGCCTCCCTCCTCAGAGAGGCAGCGCAGCACCTCGGCGCCGATGAGGAGGCCGACCTTGTTGTCGAACGCTCGTCCGACAGCAAGGTTGCCCTGGAGCGCTGCAAACTCGCCATGGATAGTCACCGCGCTGCCGACCTCTACGACCTTCAACGCTTCCTCTCGCGAACTCGCGCCGATATCGATCCACAGTTCCATCAGCGAGGGTGTTTGAGACGTGTCAGAGGCTTTGAAGGTCTGGATTGCTTTGCGACCCACGACCCCCAGGATCGGCTCTTTGCCGTGCACCCAGACACGCTGGCCGATTTCAGTGGCAACGTCCGTTCCACCTATGGTGCTGAAGAACAGAAAACCGTCATCGTCGATGTAGTGGACGATGAAGCCGACCTCATCCATGTGCCCGGCATACATGAAGCGCATAGACGCCTCAGGATTGATGATCGCTGTGACATTGCCCATGACGTCCGTCGTCAACCTGTGGGCATACGGACGAACATACTCGCGGAAAAGCTCCGCTACAGGTTGCTCAAAGCCGCTCGGCGACGGGGTCGCCACAATTTTCTTCAAGAACTTGAGTGATTCATCGCGCATGAAGCTGACTTTCACAGTTCATGGGTGGAGGGCCATTCGAGCATGGTCATACTCGTCGGGCTTCGCGCCAATTTTGGCCTTCTTCGGTGCGATCGCCCGCGAATTGGTCAGCCCAAGGCAGGTTGTGGAGCCAGGCTTCGCGCCGGGGGGTCCAAAGCTCGTATGCCGGGAGAAGGTCGTTTGGCGCATCATCGAGAGTGCCGATCATGATCTCGGCTTCGTCGTCGCGGAGGTTCACCACGCGCGACCCGCATGCCGGACAAAAACCTCTGCCGTTGAATGCAACAAGCTCGCCCTTGCACTGGTAAGCCGACCGCGGCCACACGGCAAAGGCACTGTAGGTGCTGCCGCTGGTTCTCTTGCAATCCTGGCAATGACACAAGCCAACGCGCAACGGCGCGCCGGTGACAACATACCTCACAGACCCGCAAAGACAGCCGCCGGTCCGCTCTATCTTTTCAACCTTGCCGTTCATGGTCGCCGGAGCCATGAGTGAGGGAAGCGTGTTGGACTCGGCTCTGCCGTTTGCATCCGAGGCGTCAAGTTAATCGGCAATGTCTTCAACAAGGCCCAACTCCAAAGCTCTGGCTGCCATCAGGTAGCAGTTGGTCAAGGCATGGTCGCGCAGCTCTTCCAGCGATGTTCGAGAACCTTGGACGAGATCGGCGAACCCTTCATTCTCGAGTCGCTCTGCCGTTTCCAACAGCGCAAGTTGTTCGCGAACGATCTGAAGACAGCTTCGAATTGGTCCATTCAGAACCAAGTCTTTCTCAAGCCTTCTTTCATGAATCAGCAGGACTGCTTGCGGGCAAAGGAACCTGCAGGCTTTCGGGAAAGCGGCAAGGACCGTTACCCCGGCAGAGTAAACCGTATTCTTGCCAATGATGTAGCCGTTGCGGCCCGAGTGTTTCAGAAAAAGCTTGAACTCTAGAGCTAGACGTCGCGCGCCGTCGGCGTCGCCTCCGGGCGTGTCGATTTCAACGTAGAGATCGTCTTCCCCGGAACGCACGGCTTTCAAATCGTCCAAGGCTTTGGTGACGACAGTGTCATCAATCAAGCCGTGTATACGCAAGTTTGGATCGAACAAAAGCCGGTGAAGGTCTGGAGCGGGCGGCGGGGAGACGGTGTGTTCGGCTGACTGGGGCAACAGGTCCATATAGGCATCCTCATTATGGGGGTCGAACTTAGTTGGTACCTTTTTGTTCCCTTGAGGGAGTTCGAGCGGTGGTGATCACAGCCGCGTCTCTCGGCGGCTGTGGAGCTCCCTCTTTCATTGCAGATCCTTTTCGCACCAGGCCCGGTAGAGGCACCTCAGCCGCTAGGTTGGCTCCATGGGCATATCGGGCATTTGCCGGAGCTGACGCAGTCGCTTTGCTGATTTCTGCCACGTCCGGGACCAGTCCTGTGGACGGTTGAACTCAACGGCCTCAATGGTTCCCGGCTGCTGCCTCCCGGACCCCTGCGGTCGGGCTATTTTTCCTGGCCGTGCCATTTTTCCGGGGGGCTGAAACAAACAGCTTTGTTGGCAGTTCTAGCGTCCGGAGCACCGGCTCCGCGCGGCGCGGCCGAGCGGCCGGGGCTGTCCGGCAGGAGGTCCAGCAATGTCTCACGATATGCAAAGACGATTTGCAACGCGCTTGATCGCGGTTGCGCTGATGCTCTCGGCCAGTGGCGTGGCGCCTGTCCTGGCCCAGGATACCCCGACCGACTTCACAGCGATCATCCAGCAGAAATTGCCGGCCGTGGTCGCGATCACGACCCGGGAGGTTGTCCAGGACCAGACGACGGCGGGCGACTTTACAAGTCCGTTCGACGGCCAGGGCTTCGGACCCGTTCAGCCGCAGGTGAGGGAGGCGCTTGGCTCCGGATTTGTGATCAGTGCCGACGGCTACATCGTCACCAACAACCATGTCGTTGCCGATGCGACAGAGATCCATGTCGTATTTTCCGACAAGGAAACGGCGCCGGCGCAATTGGTCGGCCGTGACCCCGCCACCGATATAGCGGTGCTGAAGGTCGACCCGCGGCCCAACATGACCACGACCAAATGGGGTGACTCGGATGCAATGCAGCCGGGCGCATGGACAATCGCGATCGGCAGTCCCTTCGGGCTCGGAGGGACTGTCACTGTCGGCGTTCTTTCGGCCCGCTCGCGAGACATTCAAGCCGGGCCGTATGACGATTTTCTCCAGACGGACGCGTCGATCAATCGAGGCAACTCGGGCGGTCCGCTGTTCAACGCACGTGGCGAGGTGATCGGCGTCAACACCGCCATCGTCTCGCCGTCCGGCGGCAGCATCGGGATCGGGTTTGCGGTGCCATCGCGCACCGCCCAAAGCATCGCCGACCAGTTGATCAGAACCGGCCGGATCGAGCGTGGCTTCATCGGGGTCCGCCTGCAGGACATCACGCCGTCGCTGGCTGAGGCCCTCGGGATGAAAGATGACAAGGGCGCGCTGGTTGCTTCGGTCGAGCCCGGCAGCCCGGCGGAGAAAGCCGGCTTGAAGCCGGGTGACGTGATCACCCGGTTCAACGGCAAGGGCATTGAGGGTGTCCATGACCTCACGCTTGCGACGGCTAGCCAGAAGCCTGGCAGCAAGGCCACTCTGACACGGAGTAACGGCGGAAAGGACCAGGAGATCGCGCTTGTCATCGGTGAGCGCAAGGATGCGGAGGTGAAGACCGGCGCTGTTCCCGACAAGAAGTCGGCGGCCGAAGGCCTCGGCCTATCCCTCAGCCCGATTCCGGATCAGGCGCGTCAGCAGCTAGGCATCAAATCAGGAACAACCGGCGTCTTCGTCGTGGAAGTGGTTCCCGATGGCCTTGCCGCCCGGAGCGGATTGCAGCCCGGCGATGTCATCATATCGGCCAACAATCGCCGCGTGACGGAGCCTTCGGATATCGTCGAGGAGTGGGCGAACTCTCGCCGGCAGAGCAAGCCCATCCTGTTTCGGCTGGAAAGGCAGGGGCAGTCCGTGTTCGTGGCGGTCGCCGGGAAATGACCGTCTCCAGGACGGCCATGTGACTGCACCAGGATCCGCTTGCGGATCCTGCTCCAAGGGTGTCGGACCCCAGGTGCACCGGGGAAGCATCGCCGCAGAAAGTCTGCGGGATGCGCTCATCGGCCGGGTGCGCAACGCGCACTGATTCTGCAGCGCCATCGTGCTCGAAGGCGCTCGCCATCCTCAGGCAGTTTCGCGCCTTGCCGTAAGCCGTGCCTGGAGAAGGACGACGACGAGCAAAAACAGCCCGCGGATCACCGACTGCCAGTAGGCTGACAGCGAAATCCAGCCCATGCCGTTTTCGAAGTTCAGGACGTTGAAAAGGATGCCGAGCAACAGCACGCCGGCCAGCGTGGTCAACACCGAGCCAGAGCCGCCGGTCAGCAGCGTCCCGCCCACGACGACCGCTGCGATGGCAAACAGTTCCCAGCCGACGCCCTCGATCGGCTGGCCTGCGCCGAACTGAGAAGCGAGGACGACGCCGGCGAGCCCGGCCAGGCACCCGCTTGCGACATAGACGAGAAATTTGACGCCGTCCGTGCGCAGCCCCATCAGCCGCGAGGCATCCTCGCCGCCCCCGATGGCCAGCACCGTCCGTCCCGTGCTGGTGTAGTTCAGGACCACTGAGCCGACGGCATAGGCAACCAGGGCGATGACTGCCGGAATCGGGAAAATCCAGAAATTCCCTTGGCCGATGGCGGTGAAACCCGAATCGTAAGACACCGAAACGGTCTGGTTGCCGGCCAGAAGCAGCGCCGAGCCGCTTGCGGCCAGCATGGTGGCAAGCGTGGCGATGAAAGGCATCAGGTTGCCGCGCGTAACCAGGAGCGCGTTGATCAGCCCGGCTGCCAGGCCGGCGCCAACGCCCGCTGCAAGGCCTGCCACGATGCCGTGCGGGCTCGCCAGGGCTGACGCGACGCTGCCCAAGGCGGCGACGGAGCCGACGGACAGGTCTATGCCGCCGGTCATGATCACGAAGCACATGCCGAGCGCGACGAGCGCGAACATCGAGTTGTAGCGCAGAACGCTCATCACGTTGAAGAGGCCGAGGAAGCGGTCGTAGCGCAGGAATCCGAACAGGACGAGGGCTGCAAGCGCGATGACGACACCGTAAGTGCCGATGATGCGAACCAGTCTGGCGCTGTTCATGGATTACACCCGGTGTTGCTGCTGCAGCCAGACGGCGAATGCGATGATGCCGGCCTTGACGACGAGCGCAGCGGCGTCGGGTACGCCATTGGCGAGCAGCGTGTAGCGCACCAACTGGATGGTCAGTGCGCCCAGCAGGGTGCCGATGATTGTGGCCTTTCCGCCACTCAACAGCGTGCCGCCCACCGCGACCGCCGCGATGGCGTCGAGTTCCATGCCCAGCCCCACGAGATTGGCGTCGCTGGAGGAGTTGATCGCAATGACGACGAGACCGGCTAGCCCCGCGCACAGGCCGCTGATCGCATAGACAGCGAGCTTGATCCTCGATACGGCGATGCCGGCGAGTTCAGAGGCCTTTTCATTGCCGCCGACCGCCAGGATGCTTCGCCCGAACACCGTGCGGTGAAGGGCCCAAGCGGCCGCCGCAACCAGCACGGCCATGATGATGACCTGCGCGGGAATGCCGAGCGGGCGGGCAAGTCCGATCCACTGGAATTGCGGCACGCGGAAGGTCTGCAGATTGCCGTTGGTCATGACCTGCGCGATCCCGCGCCCGGCGATGAACAGCACGAGCGTTGCGACGATCGGTTGGATGCGGAAACGCGAGACCAACCAGCCGTTGAACAGCCCGAACAGGCCGGCGACGAGGATCGAGGCAATCATCGCGACGGCTACCGCCAGATAGATGTTTCCGACCGGGAAGATCGTGCCCATGAAGATCATCGGCGCCAATGCGCCGGAGATCGCCATCAGCGAACCAACCGACAGGTCGATGCCGCCGGTGGCGATCACCAGGGTCATCCCCACCGCGACGATCACAATCGTGCAGACCTGGGTCAGGTTGACGTTGAGTGTCTGCAGAGTCGCGAAATTGCGCGTATAGGCAAGGTTGAAGACCACCAGCAGCACAAGCGCGATCACCGTGCCGTAGCGCGCCAGGAAACCGAACACATCAAAGCGGCGGTTTCCAGCGTCGTTGGCTGCGGATGGTGTGGCCAGATCGCTCACGCTGCCTCCTTCGCCGCGCCGCCATGCGCCATCGCCGCGAGCACGTCCTCCTCGTTGGCTGCCTGGCCTTCCAGTTCGGCCACCCTCACTCCTTCGCGCAGCACGAATATGCGGTCGGCTCCTTCCATCACTTCCTCGAGTTCCGAGGAGATCATCAGCACGCCGAGCCCGTCATCGGCAAGCTTGCGGATGAGGCGCTGGATCTCGGCCTTGGCCCCGACATCGATGCCGCGCGTCGGCTCATCGAGAATGAGCAGCTTCGGGTTCATCGCCAGCCAGCGGGCAAGCAGCACCTTTTGCTGGTTTCCGCCCGACAGCTCGCGGACCTTCTGGTTGGGCCCCGAGCATTTGATGTCGAGTTCACGAATGAAGCGCTCGACGATCTCCTTCTGCCGGGCCTCGTTCAGGATGCCATTGCGGCTGATTTTCGGCAGCAGTGCCAGTGTTATGTTCTCCGCGACGGTCATTTCCGGCACGATGCCCTCGGCCTTGCGGTCCTCGGTGCAGAAGCCCATCCCCGCGGCGATGGCATCGGCGGCACGTGCGGGATGGTAGGACGCGCCCTCCATCGTCATCTCGCCTGCGCTCCGGCGGTCGGCGCCGAATACGAGGCGGGCTGTTTCGGTGCGGCCGGCGCCGAGCAAGCCGGCAAAGCCGGCGATCTCGCCGCGGCGCAGGTCGAAGCTCACGTCACGGACCAACTGGCCGGCCGCCAGCCCTTGCGCGGTAAACAGCACATCACCGATCCTCGACCGATCGCGCTCGCCGAACGCGGTCGCGTGGCCTTCGACGGCTGCGACGTCGCGGCCGAGCATGGCCGCGACCAGCTCCAGCTTGCCGATGTCGCTCATCGCCGCGCTTCGCACCGTGCGGCCGTCACGCATGATCGTGACCCGGTCGCAGACCTCGTACAACTCGTCGAGCTTGTGGCTGACGAACAGAACGGAGACGCCGTCGGCCTTGAGCTGACGGATAACGCTGAACAAGACCGAGACTTCACGCTCGTCCAGCGAGGAGGTCGGCTCATCCATGATCACGAGGCGGGCGGAAAAGCCGATGGCGCGGGCGATCGCCACCATCTGCTGCGTGGCGGTGTTGAAATCGCTGAGCGGGCGGCGCACGTCGATGCCGATCGAGAAGCGGCTGAGCAGGCGCTCGGCTTCCGCATGCATCGCGCTCCAGTCGAGCAGGCCGCGGCGACGCTTCTCGCGTCCAAGGCAGATGTTCTCGGTGACCGAGCGCAGCGGTACGAGATTGATCTCCTGGTAGATGGTGCTGATGCCGCTGACCTGGGCCTGATGCGGAGACCCAACCTCGAACGGCTTCCGTTCGAACAGCACCTGGCCCGCATCCCGGCGGTAATAGCCGGTGAGCACCTTGATAAGTGTCGATTTGCCCGCACCGTTCTGGCCGATGAGTGCGTGGATCTCGCCCGGAAGAACCTGGAGCGAGGCATCGGCCAGGGCAGGGATGCCGGCAAAACGCTTCTGGATGTCACGCATGTCCAGGAGCAGCGCGGCTTGGTCCGGCTGAGCGGTCATCGTCAAACTCCCAAACCCTACCCGCCGGAGCGGGTAGGGCAGCTGGAAAGAGAGTGGATATCAGAACGCAATATCGAAGTCTTTCTTCGCGTTCGTGGCGTCGAAGAAGGCATCCTCGTTCTTGATGAACGGCGGGATCTTCTTGCCGGCCGCATAGTCGGCCATCGTAGCGAAGGCCTTCGGCCCGAACAGCGGGCTGCAAGCGCAGATAGCGCCGATCTTGCCGTCAATGATCGCCTGGACGCCTTCCTTCTCGCCGTCGATCGACAAGATCAGCACATCCTTGCCCGGGGTCTTGCCGGCTGCTTCCAAAGCGGCGATGGCGCCCAGCGCCATCTCATCATTGTGCGCGTAGATGATATCCGCATCAGGGTGCGCCTGAAGCAGCGTCTCGGCGACCTGCCGGCCCTTGTCACGAGCGAAGTCGCCGGACTGCGATGCCAGGATGGTGAACTGCGAGTGCTTGGCGATGAAATCGTCGAAGCCTTTCTTGCGGTCGGTAGCGGCCGAGGCTCCGGTCGTGCCTTCCAGCTCGATGATCTTCGACTTGCCATTGGCGTTCTTGATCAGCCATTCCCCGACGCGGGTCGCCTCCTCGATGAAATCCGAACCGATGAAGCAGACATAATCCTCGCCCGGCTTGGCCATGGTGTGATCAACGTCGCGGTCGACCAGAAACACCGGTATGCCGGCATCGCGCGCGGCAAGAATGACCGGCACCAGGGGCTTGTCTTCGCGGGGCGGCAGGAAGATTGCGTCGACGCCCTGCGCGATCATCGAGTTCACGTCGGAGGCCTGCTTGGCCGACGAGCCGGCGGCATCCGTGTAGACCAGCTGATGGCCGAGCTTGGCGGCTTCGTCCTGCATGCTCTTGGTCTCGGCAAGACGCCACGGATTGTTGCTTTCCGTCTGCGCGAAACCGACCTTGTACTTGTCCTTCTTGGCGAGCGGCGGGAGCGCCGCGAAGGCGCGTGAGCCGAGTGTCAGCGCGACCGCGCCGGCGGCGGAGCCAACCAATAGTTTTCGACGGGTAATGATCATGCTCTTTCCTCCTTTATTGTCGCTTTCAGCGACTGTGTAATTTCCTCACGATATCGGCCTTGACGGCTTTGGCGATGACGCCGTTGGCAAGCTGGATCAGGCTCTATGCCGCCTTCAAAATGAAGTCGGCGCAGCGGTCGCCCAGCATCATGGCGGGCGCCGCCGTATTGCCGGCATTGATGTTGGGGCAGGCCGACATGTCGGCAACCCGCAGATTGTCTATTCCGCGCACGCGCAGCGCCGCGTCCAGCACCGCCATCCGGTCGCTGTCCGAGCCCATCCGGCATGTCCCGGCCGGATGGTAGTTGGTCTTCACAAAGCGCTTGCAATGCTTTGTCATGGCTTCGTCGCTGAGATCATCCTGGCTTGGCACGGCAATGGCCTTGACCCGATCGGCGAGCGGCTTGGTCTGAAAAGCCTGCAGGAAATAACGCTGGCCGCAGATCATTTCCCTCATGTCGTCGGGATGTTTAAGGAGGTTCGGCGAAACGATCGGCATGTCCTTCGGATCCGCCGAACGCAGCCTTACGAAACCGCGCGACTTTGGCTTCACCACCACTGTCGTCACGGTAAGCCCATAGGTGTTCTCGACCAAGGTCAGGATATCGCGGTCCAGATAGACGTGCGGCACGCAGAAGGCCTGGATCGTCGGTTCGCCCTCGGGATCGGCCGGATTGACGAAGGCTCCGGCCTCCACCCCCGCTGACAGGATCGTGCCGGTGCCGAAGAGCTTGAAATGCAGGCCGTTCCTGATCATCCTCCAGCCTTGGCCCTGCCTGAAATAGCCGTATGGGCCGTTTGCGGTGGCGATGATCGGCACCTCCGGATGGTCGATCAGGTTTTCGCCGACCCCGGGCAGGTCGGCGACGCAGGAAATGCCGTGCCCGGCAAGCGCCTCGGCGGGGCCGATGCCGGACAGCATGAGCAGTTTCGGCGAGACGAGGGCACCGGACGAGACGATCACGTCGGCATCCGCATGGACGGTATGCTCGGCGCCCGACGCATCCGAGTAGACGACGCCGGTGACCCGACCTTTTTCGATCAGCAGCCGGCTGACTGTGCAATTGAGTTTCAGCGTCAGCTTGGGATCATTCGTCAGCGGCTCGATGAAGGCATAGGCGGCGCTGCTTCGCTTTCCCCGCCGGTTCATGAACTGGTAGAAGCCGACCCCGCGCTGCGACGGTCCGTTGAAGTCATGGTTGTACGGCAATCCAAGGCCTTGGACGGCCTGGACGAACCAACGGGAAACATCATCGATGTGGCCTGGATCCGAGACCAGCAGCGGACCTTCGCTGCCATGCAGTTCGCCGCCGAGGCGGTTGTTTCCCTCCATGCCGGTGAAATGCGGCAGCACCGCCTGCCAGTTCCAGCGTACGCCGGCATTGTTGCCGCGCAGCAGCTCGTCCCATTCCTCATAATCGGCCGAGCGGCCTCGCATGTAGACCTGGGCGTTGACCGAGGTGCCGCCGCCCAGCACGTTGCCTTGCGAGATTTCATGGACGCGGCCGTCGAGATGGGCCTGCGGCTCGGTGCGGTGATAGCGCATGAATTTCGAGCCGTTGATCATCTTGAAGATGCCGGGCGGCATGTCGAGCAAGGGGTGATGATGGGAATGGCCGGCCTCCAGCAGCAGAGTTCGCCGTCCCGCTTTGACAAGCCTTGCCGCCGCGACGCAGCCGGCTGCTCCGCCGCCCACCACGATATGGTCGTAGGACTGCGTCATGCTTCCGGCGCCTCACGGCTTTCGAATGTTCCGCGGACATACTCCCAGGCCGCCGAGAGGTGGTTGAGCAGCGCCCGCTCGGCGCCGTCAGGATCTCGCTCAATGATGGCCGTGCAGATTTCACGATGGCTGAGGAAATTCACGCGGTTGCGCTCGGGCGACCGTGGCATGCGCATCCAATGCGGCGACAGCCAGGCGGTAAATGCCTTGTGCACGACAGGCAGCACCGGGTTGCGCGCGATGTCATAGAGCGCTGCGTGGAACGCCACGTCCGTCGCATAGAATTTCTCGGAATCCGGGATGGCCGCCTCGTTCATCGCCAGCGCCGCCCTCAGGGCTGTGACGTCATCCTTGCGGGCATGGATGGCGGCGTTGCGCGCCAGCGACGCCTCGAGGAAGACGCGCATGTCGTAGAGGTTCTTCACGCCCGCCTGGTCGCTCAGCAGATGTCCTACAATGCCGTCGAGGGCGCCGAGCGCGGCATCCAGGCCAGGCCGGCGCGCCACGGGCCGGAACCGCGGACGCGCTTCCACCAGGCCGCGGCTGGCCAGGCGCGCAATCGCCTCACGCACAACGCCCCGGCCCACACCATACTCGATCATCAGTTCGCGCTCGGCCGGCAGGTAGCTGCCGTCGCCAAGCCTTCCGGATGTGATGTCGGCCTCTATGCCGGCCACCATCGCGTCGGCCGCGCGGGCGGCGAGAATAGCCGCGGGCATCTCAGGACGCTCTTCCGTATCCAGCAAGCCTTTTTCCTCCCAGATGGTCCTGTTATTAGAAGGTAAATCGGACCAAAGCACAAGCGGATTGATGCTTTTGTAGGACCAAAAATGACTGATTGGCTTCAGAATCGCTGAAAGATCAGCCACATTGTTGCCAGTCAGCGCTGCCGGTGCAATTATGGTCCGATGAAAAAACCTGAATGGAGCGCAGCATGAGCCGCACCGAAATCAAGGAAGTCGAGACCCGGCTGTTCCGGGTCCCACTGCGTGAGGTGATGACCGATGCCAAGCACGGCGCGCACACGCATTTCGAGCTGGTCACCGTCACGCTGAGGCTTGCCGACGGCACCGAGGGCACAGGCTACACCTACACCGGCGGCAGGGGCGGCTATGCGATCAAGGCAATGATCGATCACGACCTCGCGCCGTTCCTCAAGGCTCGCGACACGACGCAGATCGACACGATTTACGACGGCATGCTCTGGCACATCCACTATGTTGGGCGCGGCGGCATCGCTTCTTTCGCGATATCGGCGATCGACATCGCGTTGTGGGACCTCAAGGGCCGGCGTAGCGGCCTGCCGCTTTGGCAGATGGCGGGCGGGGCCGGGAAGAGCGCCAAGGCCTATCGCGGCGGCATCGACCTAAACTTTACCCTCGATCAGCTTTTGGCCAGCATCGGTTCCTATCTCAATGCCGGCTTCACCGGGGTGAAGATCAAGGTCGGCAAGGACGACCTGGCCGAGGATGTGGCCCGGGTGAAGGCAGTTCGCGAGCGCATAGGACCTCATGTCACCTTTATGGTTGACGCGAACTACGCGCTCGACGTCCCGCGAGCGATCGAGGCAGCGAGAGCATTCGCCGCCTACGATCTGCTGTGGTTCGAGGAGCCCATCATACCCGACGACTATGAGGGTTACGCCAGCATTGCCAAGGCGACCGGAATGCCCTTGGCAATGGGAGAAAACCTGCATGTCATCGAGGAGTTCGAGCATGCCTTCGCTTGGTCGAATCTCAGCTACATCCAACCCGACGCCTCCAACTGCGGCGGGGTCACGGGCTGGCTGCGCGTGGCAGCGCTCTCACGCAAGGCTGGCATTCCGGTCTGCAGTCACGGGATGCAGGAACTTCATGTCAGCCTCGTTGCAGGTCAGACAAATGCCGGCTGGGTGGAGGCGCATAGTTTTGATGTTGACCATTATACCACTGAGCCGCTTAGGCTTCGGGATGGTTTGGCGATAGCCCCCGACGAGCCTGGAGTGGGCGTTGTCTTCGACTGGCAGAAATTGGCGGATTTTCGCCAATAGCGCCTTGCATGGAACATGGTGCCTGTCGCTGCCGTTTAGAAGTCTTGGAGGCGGCCGCATGCATTTTGTCCAGATCCTGCTTCCTCGTTCCGGCAACGCGGAGAGCGCTTCGCCGAGGAAGACTTCGACCGTCTGAAGAACGAACTCGCCGCCGCCGCAGCCAGCGGGCATACCTCTTATCGGATGCCACACTTACATTTGTAATTGCAGCGACGCTTCACCGGCTTTAACTCACGCGATCATAGCAGCGACACGACAAATGCAGGCGGCCGCCCGAACACCGGCAGAAGTTGCAAGCATTGGGTGCGCCTGCAGGGAGGCGGCGATGGTTGCAACGCGTACGGACACTGCGCATGCGGTTATGGAGGACTTCATTCTATGGCGGCACCGCTCACCGGTCCGCGAAGTTGGATTTTACGAGGCTATGAGTCAAACCCGACAAGCGATCGCCGCATCGCGCGAGGTGCTGAGGCGCTTTCGCGAACGTCAGGGCGACGACACTCCTCGAGCAAAGAATACAGACCGTGGTCCTGTCGCCGTGTCAGCCTTCGATGCCGACATCATACGCGCTGCATGCCGAGATCTGATCGCGGAGATGAACGTGCCCGAGTGTCAATGGCGCGAGCTGGCGCGAAGTCTGGTGCGCGAATTCGTGGCCTGCGAGGAGACCGAAGCCGGTTTGGTGGATTGGATCGTCCGCCGGCCAGCGATGACGAAGACGGACGAGGCCGGCCGACCGGAGCCAGCC
This sequence comes from Mesorhizobium sp. C277A, assembly GCF_040324395.1. Lineage (NCBI taxonomy): Bacteria > Pseudomonadati > Pseudomonadota > Alphaproteobacteria > Hyphomicrobiales > Phyllobacteriaceae > Mesorhizobium > Mesorhizobium sp. C277A. Next base: position 1,988,674 of record NZ_JAMYVW010000002.1, read on the forward strand.
GGCGAGGCGGCGAATGAGCCAGGAGTCAGTCGACCGCAATCAACGCGAGCAAGCAGATCTCCCGGCGACTTGTTGCGCCGAACTGCGGTGGTCCCAGGATCGGAAACTTTGGCGAGCGGCTTGGACACATCTGATCCTCCTCGTTTTTAGGCGTCCGGCCCCGTGTCCGCATTCGGAGACGAATGCGTCCAGCCGACTGTCTAAGGCAGACGGCGACGGCCATGTCGCGTTGCTCCCGGCCTTCGCTCACAAAGGAGCCCAAGCCGGACGCCAACCAGGCTGCATTAGGCCAATGGGAACAATTTGCGCGGGCCGAGCTTGGGCTAGCGTCGTACAGAGGTGCAAGTATGCAAGATAATTTTGACCGAGCTTCATCCGTCGCGGAGGTTGCGGAATCATTCGTGAGATCCCGGAGGCCGTTCTCTGTCGTATCGACCCGGGATGCGGTCACGATTGTCAGGAAACAGGCAGCTTTTTGCGAGCATACGGATGGCGAGCTTGCGGAGTTGGTGGCGGCAATTGCGGTCAGGCATGGTCGATTGGTCGCGTTCGATCTTGATCTCGACGACACAGGCTTGGAGATCGGTCGCGCAGCATAGCCAACGCCTCACGCAATGAGATAGCCACCGTCAACCGGCAAAATTGCCCCAGTGATGAATCCCGCGAGCGGCGAACACAAGAACAAGGCGGGGCCGGTCAGGTCGCCCGGCGTACCCCAGCGACCCATCGGAGTGCGTTTCATCAATTCCGCGTTGCGAGCTGGATCGGCCCGTGGCGCGGCGGTCATGGCGGTCTCGATCCAGCCAGGCGCCAATGCGTTTACGCGGATGCCATCCCCGGCATAGGCGATGGCGAGCGACTTGGTAAGTTGCACGATGGCGCCCTTGGATGCGGCGTAAGCCGGCGCATGAGCCGCGCCGAAAAACGCGAACATCGAGGCGATGTTGACGATGGCGCCCCCGTTCGAGAGTGCCCCTCGGAACGCGCTCGCACTCCGCATGGAGCCGGTGAGATTGATATCGACCACCGTTTCGAAACCCTGGACAGTGAATTCGGCGGCGCGCAGGTTTACCCCTGCGCAATTTACGAGCGCTGCAACGGATGTGAACTGACTGGAATATCCTTCGACCGCAGTCATGTCCCGGACGTCGAGTACTGAATACAAGACGGGGGTGCCGCATGCACGAGCGGCCGCTACCTCGGCGGCCGTGGCCCCCGTCGCGTGGACGATTGCCCCGGCCCCGGCGAACGCCATGGCGATGCCGTTTCCGATGCCTGTCGTGCCTCCGGTAATGACGACGGTCTTGCCCGCGAAGAAGGGCATCGCCCATATGGAATCGGTCACCAAGATCTCCTCGTTTCGCCTCTGTGGCGGAGCGCGAACTTACCGCAGCGGAAGACAAACGGGCGGATGTCTACCGCACGAATTGATCGACGAAATCGTCCCCGAGACCCACGCTCGCATAGTGGCTTCTGCACATGTCGATCTTGGTGAAAACGTCCTCGAAACCAATCTGCTTGTTATCCTTGTCCAGGTAAACCATGCAGCCGGAGATGTTGAAGAAGGTGATCATCTCGGGCACGTCGCTTGGAACCGTGAGCGTGTGGATTTCACCGGGCGGCTCGAAAACGTAAGATCCGGTCTCTGCCACCCAGTCGTGTTCAAGATAGTGCCAACGCCCCTTGATCACATATCCATGCACGGGGGCCGGATGCAGATGACGGCTTAATATCCCGGCCCGGCGTACGCGGAGCAGATTGCACCACTGCCCCTGCATTGTGTTGAGCATAAGTGGTCGGAACCACACGCCCTCCGCCTGTGGGACCCAGACACGCTCGTCTTCGGGGACGGCAGCGATCGCGATCTCTTTCGGTGCCAGGGGATGGGCGGAGCCGTTGAAGGATTGATACATAGGAACCTCTGTCGCCATTCATTGGAGCGTCCATATCAGCGCGATCCTAACAACTCGGCCGAGTTCTGCCGAGGCGCAATCGGGCGCCCACGCATTGGGAAAGTTGTCGGCGCTCGCCCGCCCGCTGCCGCGACCGCAAGCGGGAAGAGGTTCAGGATGGTCCGTTGGGGGTCGAAGACGATCCGTGGGTTCCTTCTTGCCTTATCATGCGGCTATCCGGGAGTGCACCGGGCTGGTCCTGGTCTGGAAGCCCCGGTTTCGGACTTCCAAGGCCAGCAAGGCGAGTTCGACCTCGTCCAATCGCGACGGGCGTGCATTTTCCGGCATGCCTTCGGCTGTGGCCAGGTCGATCAGATACTCGTTCCAGGCCCAGTTCTTGAGCACGGCGCGTTTCTCGTCGGGTGCGAGCACCGGGTCGTCCACGACCTCCATCGGAGAGGCGTAGAATGTCTCGGGCTCCGAAAGCGCCGTCTGTATGTGCGCTGTCTGTGCACCGGCGCCATAGCCGTGACTTGCCTGGAGCCAAGCCAACTGCAGCCGCTGCCAAACCAGGTCGGAAAAGGCCTGTTTTTCCTCCGATACATGTTGTCTCCTGATCTTGGCCGGGGAAGCAGGAGGTGCCGCCTGCACCACGTAATTGAGGCCTTGACGCTCGGCATAACGGATCGCCGCTTCCAGCGTCGGAAAGTTCAGTTCAACCTGGGTCAGGGTGTCCCGGCCACCGGTATAGCCCATCAGCGGCTCGATGAACGGGGCTGTGCGGCGTTCGAAGACCAATCGCCAGTCCCTGTGGGGCTTTGCCGAGGTCATGGCCGAGCGGCAGGGCTGGTAGATCCGCGCCACTGCGCCCTCCGGAAACACTGACCGTCCCATTGACAAAGCCGGCCCGTCTAGACGAGGCCGATTGTCATTGTCCGGCCGGACGGACGTCTTGGTTGGGTTCCTGATGTTGTCGCTGCTTTGAACTGTCTCCATTGCCTGTCCCTCCCGTTATGAAGGGTCGCACGGGCAGCGGCCGTAAGGGCCGCCACCCATACTGCATCCGTCAGTTCTTCCCGTTGATTGCGATCCGCTTGGCCTTCGCCTGCGCCCGCTCGGTCTTGGGCAACGTCACGGTCAGCACCCCGTTCTTGAAGGTGGCGTTGACCTTGTCTTCTTCGACCTCGTAGCCGAGCGGAATGAGGCGCTCGAAGCGACCGTAGAAGCGCTCGGAGAACTGCCGGTCCTTGTCCTCGGTCTCGGAACGCTTCTCGCCTTTAAGCTTGAGCGCCCCATTTTCCAGCAGGACTTCTATGTCGCTCTCGTCCAGGCCAGGTATTTCCGCCGTGACGCGGACTTCCTTGTCCGTGTCGGAGATTTCGACACTCGGCCAACTGGCGGCGAAAGAGGGACCGAAGGCCGGCAGTCTGGCGCCAAAGCTGCGGAAGGCGTCATCGAACAGCCGGTTTACCTCCCGGTGGAGGGAGACGAAGGGGTCTCGATCTCCGTCGGGGAAGAGACTGGGCGCCGAGTTTCCGTTGCCCCGGCCCCAGGGGATCAAGTCACGTACGCTCATTGTCTTTCTCCTTTCGTAGGTCTCTGAGCCGGACGGGACGCCCGGCTCAAGCGAAAGCCTTCATAGTGGATTGCTCAGGCGGCCAGCTTGTCGGTCTCGATCTTGGGAGCCTCGATCTTCGGCATGGGAGCCCCGCTGGAGATTTCGATCTTGCGCGGTTTCATCTCCTCGGGAACCTCGCGCTTGAGATCGATGCTCAGCAGCCCGTTCTCAAGGCTGGCGCCCTCGACTTTGACATGATCGGCCAGTTCGAACCGACGCTCGAAAGCGCGCCCGTTGATGCCGCGGTAGAGATACTGGCCGTTCTCATCGCCGGATTGCGACCCGCTCAGAACCAGCATGTTGGGCTGGTGGGTGACGGTCAACTGGTCCTGCGGGAAACCGGCGACCGCCATCGTTATGCGATACTGATCATCATCAACCTTGGCGATATCGTAGGGCGGCCAGTTGTCGAACGAGGCCACACGGCTCGCACTTTCAAGCATGTCGACCATGCGGTCGAAGCCGATGCTGGACCGGTATAGAGGGGTAAAATCGAGGTTTGTCTTCATAGCCACATCCTCCTTTGAGCAACATGGACAACAGAAGGCACCCAAGAGCCTTGCCGCCTCCTGGTGTTGCCGGCCCCATTGGGCGGCCGGCGACCATCAATTTAGAATCGCGACTTGCACCTTCAAGAGCAAGAATAGGAAAATTTTCATCGGCAATCTGGGCCCTGGACGATCAGGAGAAGCGCGCCATTCTTTCGGCAACATCGGCCAAAACGTCGTGGGGATGTTTGAAATGCCGCGCCGGATGCAGCAAGCGGTCCAGAAAACGTCAGGGCCCCACGGGTTCAATCGATGCAAAATAGCTCGAAATGGGTCCTTCCATGGATGGTCCTCCGCTTCAGACAATCTCATGCGTGTTTGAGTCTGGCGGCTCTCGCCATTCCCGCCGGCGAAATTTTGGAACGTCTCAAGCAAGTTTCAATGGCTCGGCACGGGCTACATTGCCGTCGTCAACGCCTTGGAACCATTTTATCGGGCCGGTCAAACAATCGGCGAGAATCTCAATTCTGACGTCGGGCGACGCACCAATGCCACCCCTTCCGCCGGCGGGGTCACTCGCCGACGGGTCCATGGTGCAAGAACAACTACGTCGCCCTTAAATCCGATCGACGAATGGGAACTCGAAGGCCGAATCCGGCAGGAGAAACAGTCATGTCTTACCCTCTCCAGGACCTTGTGCATTGGCTTGATCACTGAGCCCTGATGCTCTCGACCGGCCGCCTTGTTCCGGCCATCGCACAGGAAATTCCGAACGACTTCAGCGCAATCGTGTGTCAGAGACTGCCAGCGGCTGTCGCGATCACGACCAGGCAGATCATCCAGGATCAAACGACGCTCAACGACTTCCCCAGGTGATGTCGATACCGAGAGTGATCGGTCCGGCACCCTGGGCGGCTCGATCACGACCAAAGCGAACGAGCCGTTCGCGATCGAGGGTGGCGATGCTGCACTTCCCCAGATGTTCGGAGCATAGCGAGGGCTGCGGCCTTGGAGCGGCGAGGGGACTTGCCTACATCGCACATGTCGTCGATATGGAGGTCGATGAGTTCGCCGAAGGCTTCAGGCGCGCTAACAGGGCTTGTCGGCGTCTCACTGCGACCGACTTGGTGTCGGTGCCCCGGCGCCGCGCATCCTCGCGTTGCAGGAAGGTCTCGCTGACGCAGCGTGTGCGGTAGGTTCTAAGGTTCTGATGCTAAACAGATGCTGAAATACCAAGAGCATAAACTGGCCGTGGCCCCGATGATGGACTGGACCGACCGGCATTGCCGGTTCTTCCACCGCCAGCTGACGCGGCGTGCGCTGCTCTACACCGAAATGGTGGTGGCGGACGCTGTCATCCATGGTGCGCGCGAGCGGCTGCTTGGTTTTGACGAGACCGAACATCCGGTGGCACTGCAGCTCGGCGGCTCCGATCCGCAAAAGCTGGCCGAGGCGGCGCGCATCGGCGAGGGCTTCGGTTACGACGAGATCAATCTCAATGTCGGCTGTCCGTCCGACCGCGTCCAGTCCGGCACGTTCGGCGCCTGCCTGATGAAAGTGCCTGACCTCGTCGCCGATTGTGTGGCGGCGATGAAGGCGGCGGTGACAATCCCGGTGACGGTCAAATGCCGCATCGGCGTCGACGAGCAGAATCCGGAGCCCGCGCTCGACGCGCTGGCCGACGGCGTCTTCGCGGCCGGCGCCGACGCGCTGTGGGTGCATGCGCGCAAGGCCTGGCTGGAGGGTCTGAGCCCGAAGGAAAATCGCGACATCCCGCCGCTCGACTATGACAGGGTCTATCGCCTCAAGGCGGGAAAATCGAACAAATTCATCGGCATCAATGGCGGCGTTCAATCGCTCGAAGAGGCGGCTCGCCACCTCGATCATGTCGATGGCGCCATGCTTGGCCGCGCCGCCTACCACACGCCAGGCATCCTGGCCGGCGTCGACGCGGCATTCTACGGCGGCAAGGCCGGCGCCTACGATTTTGCCGCGCTGATCCACACGATGGCCGACTATGCGGCGCGGCATATCGAGCAGGGCGGGCGGCTCGGCCACGTCACTCGCCACATGGTCGGGCTGTTCCACGGCCTGCCGGGCGCGCGCCGCTTCCGGCAGATACTGTCCACCGACGCGACGAAACCCGGCGCCGGACCGGATGTGCTGAAGGCAGCGTTCGCTGCCGTCGATTTCGACCGTGTTGAAAAGGCCGCTTAAGCAGTTCAGTCGCGCAGAATCATCCGGTTGCCGCGCACGTCGAAACCCGACAGCGAACCGATGAAATTCATGCCGAGCAGGCTCTGGCTGAGCGCGCCGGGCGCGGCGACCATGACCTGCATGTTCTTGCGCACGATGCCGCCGATCGCCAGTTCGTCGGTGCGCACCGAAGCGGCGCGCGCCATGCCATTGGCGGTCGAGACCGGGACGGTGAAGCTCAGCGCGGCCGGATTGAAGCCGGCGGCCTGCGCGTCTTCGGCGGTGAGCACTGTACTGGTCGCGCCGGTATCGACGACGGTGCGGATCGGTGCGCCGTTGATCGTGATGCGGGCCTCGAAATGGCCGCTGTCGGCCTTGTCCAGGGTCACGGTGGCATGGCCGTCCTCGACGCCGAGCGCCAGCGGGCTGCCGGGAACGAGGCCCGCCGTCACCCGGCTGGCGAAATCCTGCAACTCGTAGCGGTACTGGTAGCCGGCGACGAGCGCCAACACGATCACGGCCCACGTGCCGAGACTGCGGGCCATGACGCCCAGCGGCCTGCCGGACCGGACAAGGCCGGCGCTGACCAGCAAGCCGATCGCCCCCAGCCAGACCAGACGGCTGAAATCGTAATTCTCGATGCCGAACGTGCTGCCGGCGTCGTTGTTGATCATCAGCAGCACCAGCCCGAGGCCGATTGCCGCCATCACGATCCAGAACAGTCGGTTCATTGGACCTGCCGTTTCAAGAGAGGACGTCGCGCTCGCGCGCCATGCGGCTGCGGCGTGTTTCCCGGCGCGGCCGGCGCTCGACCGTTTCCAATCGGGCCGGCAACTCGGCCATGACGCTGCGGCGTACCTCCGGCGTCATCCCCATCCAGGCGCCGATTTCATCGCGCGTGCGGCCACAGCCGAAGCAGAAGCCGGTTTTCATGTCGATCGAACAGACCAGGATGCACGGGGATTCGATGGCCGTCATGACTTTCTCTTGAAGGTTCCTTCCGGAATCCCTCGTTTCATCTCCACATGGTGCAACGGCAAAGCCAATGCAAGCCCTTCGGAATGCGGCGCGGGCAACCGCTTTCGCGCCAATATCGAGGGGAGTTGTGCCGGCCGGGCAAGGCGGTTATGCCGCTGATCAATCCCAGGGATGATCAGGACCGACATGACCAGCGCGCTGCCCTTCGACGACTTTCGCAATCTGCTGGCGAGCCTGCCGCCTGCCGATACAGTCGCGGAAAACAGGGTGCGCACCCTGTTTTCCAAGGCCGACAAGCCGAAAGCCTCGCTTGGACGTATCGAGGACATCGCCGCCTGGCTTGCTGTCTGGAGCGGGCGCGCCCCGCCGGCGGTGAACCGGCCCCTGGTGGCGATCTTCGCCGGTAACCATGGCGTGACCCGCCACGGCATCTCGCCGCGCCCTGTCGCTGCGACCGCAAACGCCGTTGAGCTGTGCGCCGCCGGCGGTGCGGCAATCAACCAGATCTGCGTCGCCAACAATCTTGGCCTCAAGGTGTTCGATCTGGCGCTGCACATTGCGACCGCCGACATCACCGAGGACGCCGCCCTCGACGAACGCGGCTGCGCCGCCACCATGGCCTTCGGCATGGAAGCCATCGCCGGTGGCGCCGATCTGATTTGCCTCGGCGATCTCGGCGTCGGCAACTCAACCGTTGCGGCGGCCTTGTGCGCCGCCCTGTTCGGTGGCAGCGGCGCCGACTGGGTCGGCCCCGGCTCCGGTGCGGACGCGGCCATGCAGGCGCGCAAGGCTAATGTAATCGATAAAGCCGTCGCCTTCCATGGTGCGGCTCTTAAGGACCCGTTGGAAGCACTGCGCCGGGTCGGTGGCCGCGAGTTTGCGGCGATTGCCGGCGCCATCCTCGCCGCCCGGATGCAAAAAATCCCGGTGCTGCTCGATGGCTTCGCCGCGACCGCCGCCGCTGCCGTGCTGCATGCCGCCAACCCAGGTGCGCTCGATCATTGCCTGCTGGCCAGTCTGTCGCCGGAGCCCGGCCAAAGGCTTGCCGCTGAGCGGCTCGGCCTCAGGCCGCTGTTCGATCTCGGCATCAGCCACGGCGAAGGGGCAGGGGCCGCCCTTGCCGCCGGTCTGGTCAAGGCGGCGGCGCTTACCAGTTCGGGCATGGCGGCGGCGGTCAAAGCCTAGAACAAGCTGTCAGCGTCGGCGAGCCGCCGCGACCGCCTTTGTCGGCAGCGCCGGCAGTTCCTCCATCACTCGGGCGAGCGGGAAGATGGCGATTGCCTCGGTGCCTTCGCGCAATTTCGACTGAAGTTCGAATTCGCCGCCATGCATGGCGAGCAGGCCCTGCACGATCGGCAGTCCGAGCCCGGTGCCCTGTTCGGCGCTCTTGATGGCGATCGAGCCCTGGCCGAAGGCGGACAGCACGATCGGGATTTCGTCTTCCGGTATGCCCGGCCCATTGTCCTTGACCGAAATGTACTGGCCGCCGCCCGCCGTCCAGCCGACGCGCACGCGAACTTCGCCGCCGGTGGCGGTGAATTTGATGGCGTTGGACAGGAGGTTGAGCGTGATCTGCCGCACCGCGCGCTCGTCGGCGAACAGCCGCGGCAGGGCACTTTCGAAATCCTGGACGATGCGGATGTCCTTGTTGCGCGCCTTCAATTCCATCATGTGGCAGCAATCTTCGGCGATGTTGAGCAGCATCACCGGCTCTTCGTTGAGCTGATAGCGGCCGGCCTCGATGCGCGACAGATCAAGGATTTCGTTGATCAGGTCGAGCAGATGCTGGCCGGAATCGTGCACGTCGCGGGCGTAGTCGCGATAGGTCGGATTGCTCATCGGCCCGAGCACTTCATTGGCCATCACCTCGGAAAACCCGAGAATGGCGTTGAGGGGCGTCCTCAGCTCATGGCTCATCGAAGCAAGGAAGCGCGACTTCGCCAGATTGGCGTCTTCGGCCCGCCGACGAGCTTCGTCCGACATCGATTTCGCTGTCTCCACCTCTGCTAGCAGCGCGTCCTTTTCGGAGCGGAAGGACAGAAGTATCAGCGACGAGCGGTTGAGATGGCGCGCGATATAGGCAAAGAACGGCAATGCCGCGACCAGCAGGGCGACCATGATCGTCCCGACCGGCACCCAAAATTTCGTTTCGGCATAGGCATAGACCGCCACCGGAACGACGAAGGTGGCAAGCAGCGAGCCGCGCAAGGACGACGCCATGATAGCGGTGGTCGCCATGGCCAGCAGCAGCACCACCGCCTTGGCCACCTGGAACTGGTCGATCTGGCAGGTGGCGCAGCCGAGCCAGGCGAACCACGCCCAGCCGAGGCCGCACAGCGAATGGCCGATCAGAAAATCCCTGCGGGTGCGAACAGGGTTGAGCTCGGCAGCTTCGGTGCGGCCGACGCGCCGCGCCATGAAGGCGACGATCGAATAGCAGATCAGGGTGAACAGCGCCCAGACGCTGATCTGTTTGTCCACACCGGCCAGCAGCCCGGCCGCCGCGACCGCCAACACCAGCAGTGGGATGACGGCTGCGCCGCCCACCATGGTCCCGGCGTGCAGCTTCAGCAGCTCGCGGTCGAAGTCGAGATTGCCGACCTGCTGCGAAAGACGGTCGCGCGTCTTGCGCACCGCGCGCGCCACATCGCTGTTGCGGTGCGGTTTCCGGCGGTCCACAATGAATTTATCCGCTGTGTTCGAGCGTAGCAGAGGCATGGAAACTTCGATTTATGCGCGCAGCGATCTCAATTCGTTAAGCTACGTTCGAATGATTAAGAGACTGTTTGCCATATGAGCCGTTCGTGGTCGCCAAGGCCGCGCCGGCGATACTATCCGCCGCCGCCGCGAAGCCTGTGGCGCAAGCTGCTGGACTACGCGCTGACGGTCATTCTGCTCGGCCTGCTGATCCTGCTCGCCGCACGCCTCGACCGTTTCGAGACGCGCAAGGCGCAAGGGGCGGCGATCGTCAACGATGGCGATTCACTCACTCTTGGCACCGAACGTATCCGCATGCGCGGCATCGACGCTCCGGAATACCAGCAGATCTGCCGTAGGGATGGCGCGGACTATGCTTGCGGCAGGCTGGCGCGCCAGGCGCTGGTGCGGCTGATATCAGGCAATCCGGTGACCTGCAGCGGCTGGCAGCGCGACCGCTACGGCCGCCTGCTCGGCGATTGCAAGGCCGGTGGAAAGGATCTCAACCGGGCCCAGGTTGAGGCCGGCTGGGCAATTGCCTATGGCGATTTCGACACCGAGCAGGCCATTGCCCGCGCCGGCAAGGTTGGCATCTGGGCCGGCACGTTCGATCAGCCGCAAGACTGGCGCGAAAGCCACCACGGCGGCCCGCTCGAAAGAAAGCACGGCACCCTGGCTTCGGTCGGTGACGCCTTGCGAGAGATGTTTCGCTTCTGGTGACGAGCACTATAGTTGAAGGACCAGATCGGGAGGATAAGCATGAAACTGTTCGACGGCGGCCGCGCCCCCAATCCGCGGCGCGTGCGGGTTTTCCTCGCCGAAAAGGGCATCGCAGTGCCGCTGGTGCCGGTCGACATGGGTGCGATGGGGCACAAGCAGGAGCCGGTCAGGTCGCGCAACCCGCTGCAGCGGCTGCCGGTGCTCGAGCTCGACGACGGTACCATCCTCACCGAATCCGTCGCCATCTGCCGCTATTTCGAGGAACTGCATCCCGAACCGGCGCTGTTCGGGCAAGGCGCGCTCGGCAAGGCCAAGGTCGAGATGTGGCAAAGGCGCATGGAGTTCAATCTGCTCAGCTGCGTCGCCCAGGCTTTTCGCCACATCCATCCGGCGATGAAGGAATGGGAAATTCCGCAGATCCCCGAATGGGGCGAGGCCAACAAGGCGAAAGCGGTTGAATTCCTGAAACTGCTCGAGCCCGAACTGGCAAACCGCGAATTCGCCGCCGGCGACGCCTATTCGATCGCCGATATCACCGGCATGATCGCCATGGATTTCATGAAACCGGCGCGCATCAAAGTGCCGGACGAGTGCACCAACGTGCTGCGCTGGTACAGCGCCGTCTCCAGCCGTCCGAGCGCTTCCGCCTGATGGAGGCGGAACTCGAACGCTTGACGGCAAAGGTCCGCGCCTGCCGCATCTGCGTCGACACTCCGGTCGGCAGGCCACTGCCGCACGAGCCGCGCCCGGTGCTGCTGCCATCATCCAGCGCCCGCATCCTGCTCGCCGGCCAGGCGCCAGGCACAAAGGTGCATTTGTCGGGCATGCCGTTCACCGACGCCTCCGGCGACCGCTTGCGAAGCTGGCTGGGCGTGACAAGCGAGGAATTCTACGACACGGATAAATTCGCCATCGTGCCAATGGGGTTCTGCTTCCCCGGCCAGGACGCCAAGGGCGGCGACCTGCCGCCGCGCCGAGAATGCGCGCTGGCCTGGCGCGCGCCGCTGATGGCGCTGATGCCGCAGATCGACCTCGTTTTGACAATCGGCTCCTACGCGCAATCCTGGCATATGGGCGCCACGCGCCGGCCGTCGCTGACCGAAACCGTGAAGGACTGGCGCACCATCTGGGATGCGCCGGCCAGCCTGAAAGTGCTGCCGCTGCCACACCCGTCATGGCGCAACTCAGGATGGCTGAAGCAGAATCCATGGTTTGAAATGGATTTGCTGCCGTTTCTGAGATCGGAAATCCGCTATCGCATAGATTAGACTTTAAGCAAGATATCACTCGCTTTTGTGCCATCCGGCAGAATTTCTTTCTTGTGAAAGGTCGAAATAAGAGGGAGTATAGCCAATCTATTCCCAAAGCGCGTCGCGCTCGAGGGAACGCGGCCTGCACCAGGAGCACCTCAATGGATCGCCTCGACAGAAAAATTCTCCGCCTCCTGCAGGAGGACGCGACGCTCGCGGTTGCCGATGTCGCCAAGAAAGTCGGCCTGTCGACGACGCCGTGCTGGCGCCGCATCCAGAAGCTGGAGGAAGAGGGAGTCATCAAGCGGCGCGTCGCCATTCTCGACCACGAAAAGGTCAATGTGCGCGTCACCGTCTTCGTGTCGATCCGCACCAATTCGCACAGCCATGAATGGCTGCGGCGTTTCTCGGAAGTCATCCAGGAATTTCCCGAGGTGGTCGAATTCTACCGCATGAGCGGCGACGTCGATTATCTCTTGCGCGTCGTGGTGCCCGATATCGCCGCCTATGACGCCTTCTACAAGCGGCTGATCGCCAAGATCGAGATCCGCGACGTATCGTCGTCCTTCGCCATGGAGCAGATCAAGTACACGACCGAAATGCCGCTCGACTACATGCTGCTGGACAAGGAATCCGGCGCCAACGCGGCCTGAGCGCGGTTGTCCGTGACTGGGCGGTGACGCTGCACAAGCAGGCGCCGTTTAGTTCTTCTTTTTGTTGAGGAAACTCCAGGGCGAGTTGACCGGCAGCGTGATCGTGTCCGGCACCGTGTCGACTGCCACCACATCGGCTTTGCGTACGGTGTAGCCGGACTGGATGATGCTGACGCCGTCGAGAATGAACAACTGGCTCTTCTCCAAGCCGGGCCGCAAAGCGCCGGTCACGGCAACCGACTCATAGGACTGCGACATCTTGTAGGGACGGGCCGGCGTCACCAGCACGATCTGGTTGGGCGGCGGCGTCGGCATGTGGCTGCAAGCGCCTGTCCACGGCACCAGCAGGAATTGGTAGACGAGATCGCCATCACGGTCGACCGGCAATGCGTAGCCGGCTAATTGTACTATCTTGTCTTGCAGGTTGAGCGACAATGTCTCGCCACGATCGGGCAGTTTTGCCGCAATCATCGGCAGACCGGCATCTTCGGCCACCGCCTGCGTCGCAGGACGCAGATCTTTCCAGAAGATGCGCGCGGTTTGGCCTGAGGCGTTGGTAGCGGTGAACACCAACAACGCGGCTGCAAGCGCCAAGGTCGATTTGAGAGGACTGCTCATCGGCCGCTTCCTTTGTGCAGGAGTAAAGACGCCGCGGCCGATCGCGTCAACGCTCGAGCCGCATCACATGTCTGCGAGAGCCGGCCATGCCGACCTCATGGAACCCGCGAGCGATGAACATGTCGCGAAACCCCATGAAACGGTAGCTCGGCGATGCCTCGCCGACCGGGTAGGCCTCGATCACGCCGGCGCCCTTGGCAAAGGCGTGATCTATGGCAGCGTCAAGCAGCGCTGCCGCCAGCCCGCCGCCGCGCAGCGCCCTTGGCACATAGAAGCAGACGATCGACCAGATGCCGGTCTCGTCATCGTCCTGTTGCGACGTCAGCTTCCGATATGTCTGGCGCGGCGCGACCGAGCACCAGCCGACGGTCTTGCCGTCAATCTGGGCCAAGATTCCGACCGGCGTGCCGGCCTCGACAAGCGCCATCATGGCCCGTTTCAACTCGGCGTGCTGAACATGCTCGCGGCGGCCGGGCAGGGGCCGCCAGACCATGCACCAGCAATACTTCGGACCGCCTTGCGCTTCGAAGAGGCCTTCGAAATCGGCGCGCGTCTGCCGCGTCACCTCGGTGAACCGGACGTTGGCCAGGTCAGCCTTTTCTGGCGGCGATCCGCTCGATGATCTTGGCATTGGTGAGTTCCCGTACGGCGTCCTTGCCAATCCAGCGAGCCGTCTTGTCGGTCGACTGGGCCAGCCGTTCGGCCACGGCAAGGGCAGCACCGTGCATCTCCAACGATCGCTTGCCGATCGAACGAAGCGCCCAGTTTGCCGCCTTCTTCACGAAATTGCGGCTGTCGGCGGCATGCCCTTCGATGATCGGCAGGAAGCCGAGGAAAGTCGCCACCGGCTCCTGCTTCCGGTGCACGACGGACCACGCCATCATGGCAAAGGCCGTGCGTCGAACGAACTCGCGCTCGTCCGCCGCGAACTCTTCGATCAGCTCCTTCCAGGCGTCCGTGTCGACGAAGAGATCGGAGACGCCGTCGACGATATCCCAGGAATCGAAGGACGCGGCCCATTGTCGTGCATCCGCGGCTGAGAAGCGCTTCGGGTCGGCCGTGACGGAAGCGATGAACTGCGCCTCCATGATGCCGGTCTGCCAAAGCTCGAAAGCACGCTCGTGGTTGCGCTTGATCTTTTTGGCGATCTGCCGCTGCATGCCATGCGAGATGCCGAGCGCGCGCTCGATCTTGATGCCGTAGCGCAGCATACCGCGGCGATTGTCCTCCGAGCCGATCGAGCGCAAATGGGCGACGATCTCATCGGCGCTCGATTGGGGCGAAAGCTCGGCCATTGCGAACGCCTATTTTTCCAGGCGCGCCAGCAGGGACGAGGTGTCCCAGCGCTTGCCGCCCATCGCCTGCACATCCTTGTAGAACTGGTCGACAAGGGCGGTCACCGGCAGTCTCGCGCCATTGCGGTCGGCTTCATCGAGGCAGATGCCGAGATCCTTGCGCATCCAGTCGACGGCAAAGCCGAAATCATATTTACCGGCATTCATCGTCTTGTGGCGGTTCTCCATCTGCCAGGACCCGGCAGCGCCCTTGGAAATCACCTCGATGACCTTCTCGATGTCGAGCCCGGCCTTTTTGCCGAAATGGATGCCTTCGGCCAGTCCCTGAACCAGCCCGGCAATGGTAATCTGATTGATCATTTTCGTGAGCTGGCCGGCGCCCGACGGACCCATCAGCCCGACCATGCGGGCGAAGGCGTCGATGACCGGCCTGGCCTTGTCGAAGGCAGCCTGCTCGCCGCCGACCATCACCGTCAGCACGCCGTTCTCGGCGCCCGCCTGGCCGCCGGAAACCGGGGCGTCGAGGAAGGAAAAACCGGCCTTTTCGGCGGCGTCGGCCAGTTCGCGCGCCACTTCGGCCGAAGCCGTGGTGTTGTCGATGAAGACGGAGCCTTTTTTCATCGCGGCGAAGGCGCCATGGGCCCCGGTCGTCACCGAGCGCAGATCGTCGTCATTGCCGACGCAGGAGAAGACGAAGTCCTGGCCCTCTGCGGCCTCCGCCGGCGTCGCGGCAGACTTGCCGCCATGCTGGGCAACCCATTGCTCGGCTTTCGCCGCGGTGCGGTTGTAGACGGTGACGTCGTGGCCGCCTTTGTTCCTGAGGTGCCCGGCCATGGGATAGCCCATCACGCCAAGACCGAGAAATGCCACAGATGCCATGAGTTTGCCCTTCAGACGGAACGGAATTGTCTTGGAAAGCTCTAGGCTCTACGCGCCATTCGTCAAGACGCGCATGAGCCGATCGACTGGTACAGCCGACCGCTCAGCGGATCAGATGAATGGTGATCCGTCGCTCGATCCATTCGACGCCGTGGCGCAGGATCTCGACCATCACCAGATAGACGATGGCGACCCAGACATAGGCCTGGAAGTCGAAGGACTTGGCGTAGGCCAGCTTCGCGTTGCCCATCAAATCATAGACGGTGATGATGGCAACGATGGCGGAAGCCTTGATCATCAAGACGAGTTCATTGCCGTAGGGCCGGAGCGCGACGATAAAGGCCTGCGGCAGGACGACCTTGCGCAGCGTCTGCAATTTGTGCAGGCCGAGCGAAGCAGCGCCCTCCCATTGGCCCCTCGGAACACTTTCTATGGCGCCGCGCAGGATTTCGGCCTGGTAGGCGGCGGTGTTGAGCGCGAAGGCGAACACACCGCAATTGAAGGCGTCGCGGAAGAACCACCACAGTCCGACGGATTCGAGCTGCACCCGGAATGAGCCCAGGCCGTAATAGACGAGATAGACCTGGACGAGCAGTGGCGTGCCGCGGAAGAAATAGACGTAGCAATAGGCCAGGACAGACAAATAGCGGTTCGTTGACATGCGGGCATAGGTGACGGGCAGCGAAAAGAGCGCGCCGAGCACCATCGAGATGGCCACCAACGCAAGCGTGGTTCCCAAGCCCTGCAGATAGGCAGGCGCGTATCTGGCGAAGAACTCGCCATTCCAGGCGTAAACCAGATAGACGGCGATGCCGATGCCGAACAGGATCCAGAAGCCGACCAGTGCATAGCCGACGACACGGGCCCGCGGCCAGCCCCGCGCCCGTGGTGGTGGCTTCTCGATGTCGACGGCGGCGCGCGTCACGACGCTCATCGTGCCTCCCTCCGCCCGAGCGAACGCAGGATGAAGCCGGTGGCGATCGACGACAGGATGGCAAGGATGAGAAACACCATCGCCGCGACACTGTAGAACAGGAAGGAATGTTTGGTGACACGGGCCGCCACGCCGGCGTTGCGCAAGGTTTCAGCCAGGTTGACGACCGACACCAGGGCCGTGTCCTTGAGCAGGCTCAGCCAGCAATTCTCAAGGCCGGGGAAGGCGATGCGCAGCAGCTGCGGCAGGATCACCTTGCGCATCGTCTGCCATTTCGACAGCCCGATCGCATAGCCGCCCTCGTACTGGCCCTTCGGAATGGCGCGAAAGCCCGACAGGAAGACTTCGCTGGAATACGACGAAAAGATCAGCGACAGCACGATCATGCCGGCGAGGAAGCTGTCGACATCGACCGTCGCTTCCGGCCTGAACAGACGGATGACATACTGCAAGAGGATCGGCATGCCGAAGAAGAACAGGAAAAGCGTCACCAGTTCCGGCAGTCCGCGAAACACCGTGGTGTAGATGTTGGCAGCCACGCGAAGCGACGGCTCTTCGGATTGTTTTGCCCAGGCGACGAAAAAGCCGATCGTCAGGCCGATCGGCAGTGTCGCCAGCGCGAGCGCAATCGTGACCAGTGCGCCATAGGCAATATCGTCAATCCAGCCATCGGGTCCCCAAGTGAGAAGTATCCATATGTTCTGGCTTGGCATTGACGGGTCTTGTCTCCACTTCTGTCAGGCCAAGGCGGCAGCAGGAAACTTCCCCTGCCGCCTTGTTTCAGACGATCAGGACTCGGCGCCGAAGACGTCGAACTTGAAGTACTTGTCGTTGATTGCCTTGTACTTTCCGTTGGCGCGGATTGCGTCGATGGCGCTGTTCAACTTGTTGACCAGATCCGTCTCGCCCTTGCGCACGGCGATGCCGGCGCCCGGTCCAAAGATATCGACCGGCTGCGGCGAAGGCTGGCCGAGAATCTTGCAGCAGGCGCCATCAGGCGAATCCAGGAACTGTTGCAACACGACGATATCGTCCTCGATCGCGTCGAGACGGCCATTGGCGAGATCGGCCTGCTCTTCGGGGCTGCTCGGATAGCCCTTGACCGTGCTGTCCGTATAGGTTTTCGAGGCATAATTGAAATGCGTCGTGGTGGTTGCGACGCCGATGGTCTTGCCGGCCAGGTCTTCCTTGGTCACGCCCTTGAGGGTCGAATCCTTGGGTACCGCGATCGCCGACGGCGTGTTGTAGTATTTGTGGGTGAAGTCGACCTTCTCGGCGCGCTCCGGCGTGATCGACATCGAGGCGACGATGGCGTCGAACTTGCCGGCCTGCAGGGCCGGAATGATGCCGTCCCAATCCTGGGCGACGAAGGTGCACTTGACCTTCATCTCGTCGCAGAGCGCCTTGGCGATGTCGATGTCGAAGCCCACGAGCTGGCCGTCGGAGGTCAGGTTGTTGAATGGGGGGTACGCGCCTTCGGTGCCGATTCTCAGGGTCGTTTCCTGAGCCTGGGCGACGCCGAGCGTCAGCAGCGCAGCCGATGCGGCGAGCGCGATACGCAGTGCAATACGCATGATAGTCCTCTCTTTATGGCTCCCGGCCG
The DNA here is from genome assembly GCF_040324395.1 of Mesorhizobium sp. C277A. Taxonomy (NCBI): domain Bacteria; kingdom Pseudomonadati; phylum Pseudomonadota; class Alphaproteobacteria; order Hyphomicrobiales; family Phyllobacteriaceae; genus Mesorhizobium; species Mesorhizobium sp. C277A. The sequence continues at coordinate 2,006,495 of NZ_JAMYVW010000002.1, forward strand.
TCGTTCCGGAACGGCTCTGTGGGGCGGTGCTTTTGACCGCCCGCTGGCGCGATACTCCCACTGTTTTCGGGAGAAAAGCAACTGTAAAACCGTTGCTTGCGGGATTTGCGGGTCCAGCCAATGCCGACGCCGGGTTAATGCATGTCGCCCAAAAGTGCGCAGCGGTTTTGGGACGACGACATGCATAAATAAAACAACCTGAAGCGCGTCGCATGAGGCCGTTCAGGCGCGACGCGCTTAGACAATGCAACGGCTGAAGAGGGCGGCTGACCCGGGCGAGGGCAGGGGCCTCAAGGTTTGAGGCCGGTCATGCGCTCGATGAAGTCGGCTATCCCTTCCGTGTCGTCGAGATCGAACACAGGCAGGCTTTCGCCGGTAACCGCGAAGTCGGCGGCAATCGCCACGATATGTCCGTCGTTCGCCGACAGCGGCGAGCGGTCCTTGGCCTCCCGCCGCCGGGTCTCGATCTTTTTGTGCGCCTCGCGCTTGTAGCCTTCGACCAGCACGATGTCGCACGGGGCCAACCGCGACAGGACCGTCTCCAGCGTCGGCTCGTCCTCACCGCGCAATTCATGCATCAGCGCCCAGCGTTTGCCCGACACCACCGCGACTTCGGTGGCGCCCGCCTGGCGGTGACGAAAGCTGTCGGCGCCAGGCTTGTCGATGTCGAACTCATGATGGGCGTGTTTGACCGTCGACACTGTCCAGCCGCGCCGGACGAGCTCTGTGACCAGCTTCTCGGTCAGTGTGGTCTTGCCGGAATTCTTCCAGCCGGTGATGCCGAAGATGTTCATGGGCCGATGCTCTGCAACAGACGCTCGGCCACCGCAAGGTCGTGCGGTGTGTTGATGTTGAAGAACGGGTCGATCTCGTCACTGCCGTGGGTCAGCAACGGAAATTCCACTTCGACACAGTCGTGCCGCTCGATGAAGGCGGAGACGCGCCTGTTGTCCTCGTCGATCAGGAAATGACGCAAGGCCTCACGCAGCCCGAGCGGCCACAGCGCGAAGGTCGGATGCTGCCGGCCGGCGGAACTGGCAACAGCGATGGAGCCTGGTCGCTCGTCAACAGCCGCAGCCAGCCTCTCGACCAGGTCCACCGGCAGGAACGGCGTGTCGCCGGCGGCCGTCGCCAATGCCTTGAAAGCGGTATTCGCTGCCGCCCATTCGAGGCCGGTGAGGATTCCGGCAAGCGGTCCGGCATAGCCTTCCACCGCATCGGCGAGAACCGGAAGACCGGCCGCCTCGAAGCGCGCCGGGTCACCATTGGCGCTGAGCGCCAGCGATCCGACCTGCGGCGCCAGGCGGGCAACGACATGGTCGAGAAGCGGACGCCCGCCAAGCGCCAGCAAAGTCTTGTCGCCGCCGCCCATGCGCCGTGACAGGCCTCCGGCCAGGATAATTCCTGCAATGTCTTGGCTCATGGCCAAGCTATATGCCGTCCGGCGCCATGTCGGGTCCAGCGCTTTCGGCTGCGGGTTTTTGCCGGCCGGCGACCCGCTCGCGATAGAGCGCGTAGAGGCCGGAGCCGATGATGATGGCGGAGCCGAAGATCATCGGCAGGTCGGGGACATCGCCGAAGATGATGACGCCAAGCAGCATCGACCAAAAGAGGGCCGTGTAGCGGAATGGCGCAATGAAGGAGATGTCGCCAGCCCGCATTGCCATGATGATGAACTGGTAGCCGATCAGCACCAGCACCGCCGCCAATGCCAAAAGTGCCGTGCCTTTGCCGGACATCGGCGTCCAGCCGCCCATCGGCGACAGCAGCACGGCGCCAACGATGGTCATGGCGATTGCCGTTGCCGTCGACACCAGCAAGGTCGGGATAGCCCTCGGGATGCGCTTGGTGGCGAGGTCACGTACTGCGCAACAGGCGACGCTGACGAGTGCGTACAGCGAATAGACGCTGAAGCCTTCGAAGCCTGGCCGCACGATGATCAGAACGCCGCCGAAGCCGACCGCGATCGCCAGCCAGCGCCGCCAGCCGACCGCTTCGTTGAATACGAGTGCCGCCCCCATCGTCACCGCCAGCGGCAGCGCCTGCAGCACCGCCGAGACATTGGCGATCGGCAGATGCGCTAATGCCACAAGGAAGGCGACGGTGGCGCCGGCCTCGGCGACCACGCGAAGCGCCACCAGCGGCTGCAGCATCGACCTCGGTCGCGCGAGCGCGCCTTGCTGCCAGGCGAGCAGGCCGACGAGCAGCGACGCAAAGGCGCCGCGCACCAGCATGACCTGCGCCATGTTCATCGATTCCGACGAGAACTTGGTGATGGCGTCGTTGAGGGTGAAGCCGATCATGGCCACCATCATGCACAGCGCGCCGCGAATGTTTGGGGAAAGAGGCAAGGGCGTTACCGGTTTTGCAAGAGCAATTCCAGGAAAAGTGTGAAACGGTTTTCCGTCCGGAATTGCGTGAAAGAATAAAGCGGTTCGACGTTTCGGCGAAACGGTGAACCGCTCAAGCCTGTAGCAGCCGGCGGCAAGACAGCAACGTCAAAGAAATAGGCCACGGATTTTCACCCGTGACCCATAGAAATCCCTGAGAGGGCTGGCCGGATGACCGGCAGGCTCATTTCGGCGTCAGCACCTCGGTGCCGCTGCCGTTCTTACCGGCGATGGTCCACAGGCCGTGCAGCGAGCCGTCATCCTCTACCTTGTAGACGACGAGACCGATTTCCTTGCCCATGACATAGCCGGCGGAGAAGGCATCGTCGTTGCGCATGCAGATGCCGTCCGACGATGATCCGCCCGTCTCCCAATGGATGGTGCAGGTGGTCTCGCTGGTCAGCGTGATGGTGGCTTCGCCGCCATATTTCGAGCCGTCGAAATTGGTGCCCGCGACGGTGTAGCTGCCACCGATGGACTGTGCTGCTGCCGGCGCGGCGGCAAACCCAAGCAGTGCAAGAGAAAGTAAGAATGTGCGCATGTCGTATTCCCCCAAACCGAGCGACGAGCCGCTATGTCCAAGAATCTAGGCTCGAACGCGCTTGCGGTAAATCCGCCAGCTATATGCGCATGAGACTTTTTCTGGTGTGTGTCCGAAAAGCTCACGGTCCTTTGAGGCTGCCGGCGATGGCGCCGACCAGCGGATCGTATTTCGCTTTAACGGCCGGCGGATAGTCGATCCGCACGGTGCGGATGACGCCGTCCTTGCCGAACAGGCGCCGTTCGTAAAAGATCTTGCCATCCTTCAGTCCCGGCAGCACCGCCCAGTTCTTGCCGGTCTTGCTGTAGCTGATCTGGTAGCCCGCGTCCTTGATTGCCTTCTCCTCGGCGACGAAGCTCTTTGGGGTGTCGTCACTGACGTTGAAAATACCGGAGCAGATCAGGCTGGCGCCGTCGGCGCTGAGCCATTGCTGTCCGTCGCCATTGTACGGCTCGGGCTGGCGATCGGTGAAGATGTCGTCGGGAAAGGTGCAGACCGTGCCGAAGCGCGCATTGGTGTAGGTGAACGGCGCTGCATTGGCGCTGCCTGCCGCTATCAGTGCAACTGCCAATCCAATGGAAAGACGCTTCATTCGATGTCTCCAGTGAACTAGAGCAATTCCAGGAAAAGTGTGATCGGTTTTCCGTCCGGAATTGCGCAAAAAACAAAGACATAGAGCGGTTCGCCGTGAAACGGTGAACTGCTCTATGGAGACACTCCTTGCACCAAATCTCGGAAAAAATCAGCCGCCGGTGACGCTCATATGCCTGGATACCGAGGGGCGGCTGGTGCGGCGGTCGATGATGAAATCATGGCCCTTCGGCTTGCGGCCGATCGCTTCGTCGATGGCAGCAGCGACCAGCTCGTTGCCTTCGGAGGCACGCAACGGCGCGCGCAGGTCGGCGGCATCCTCCTGACCCAGGCACATATAGAGCGTGCCGGTGCAGGTCAGCCGCACGCGGTTGCAGCTTTCGCAGAAATTATGCGTCATCGGCGTGATGAAGCCCAGCCTGCCGCCGGTCTCTGCGACATGGACGTAGCGGGCCGGACCGCCGGTCTTGTAGGGGATGTCGCTCAGCGTGAACTGGCGCTCGAGCGAAGCGCGCAGCAGCGACAGCGGCAGATACTGGTCGGTGCGGTCGGCGTCGATCTCGCCCATCGGCATGGTTTCGATGACGGTCAAGTCCATGCCGCGGCCATGCGCCCAGCGCATCATCTCCGGCAGCTCGACGTCGTTGAAGTCCTTCAGCGCAACGGCGTTGAGCTTCACCTTCAGCCCCGCCGCCTGCGCGGCATCGATGCCTTGCATGACCTTGTCGAGATGGCCCCAGCGGGTGATGGCGTGGAACTTGTCGGCATCGAGCGTGTCGAGCGAGACATTGATGCGCTCGACACCGCAATCGGCAAGCTCGGCGGCAAAGCGCGACAGCTGCGAGCCATTGGTGGTCAGCGTCAACTCTTCCAGCGCGCCGCTCTTCAAGTGCCGCGACAGCTGGCGCACCAGGTGCATGATGTTCTTGCGCACCAGCGGCTCGCCGCCGGTGAGGCGCAGTCTGCGCACGCCCTTTTCGATGAAGACGGTGCAGAGCCGGTCGAGTTCCTCGAGCGACAGCAGGTCCTTCTTGGGCAGGAACGCCATGTCCTCGGCCATGCAATAGGTGCAGCGGAAATCGCAGCGGTCGGTGACCGACACGCGCAAGTAGCTGATCGTGCGACCGAAGGGATCGATCATGTCCATGCGTTCAAGCGTTTCCAATGCTGCGAGTGGCGCCGTTATATACGGCTATGTGATACGATCCAACCCGCCATTCAAGATAGCCGCTCTCGATCTTTGGTGACATTCCCTGGCCGACATCCGGTGTCGGCCGGGTCCAAATGGCCTTTTCCGCTCGCGCGAAGCAGCGTAGGGAAGGGCGGATTGACGGGATGCAGAACAATGACGGCGCCGAAGGAACTCAGGGTCTCGAAGGACAGAAAACTGCTGTCCGTCACCTTTCCCGATCATCGGCCGTTCGAACTGCCGGCCGAACTGCTGCGCGTCGCTTCACCCTCGGCCGAGGTGCAGGGCCATTCGCCGGACCAGCGGGTGACGGTTCCCGGCAAGCGTAACGTTGCTATCCTGAAGATCGAGCCGGTCGGCAACTACGCCGTGCGCATCACCTTCGACGATTTTCACGACACCGGCATCTTCACCTGGAATTACCTGCACACGCTTGGCCACGAAAAGGACGCGCGCTGGAATGCCTATCTCGCCGAGCTCCAGGAGAAGGGACTGAGCCGCGACCGCTAGTTCGGCACTGTCGGCAAAACGTCATGACTGGGGGTAACGCTGGCAACGGTTCGGAGACGGGAAGATGTCTGACATCACCACGGTCGAACAGCTCGAAGCCCTCTACGGCCTGCCCGGCGAAGCGTCGACGGTCAAGGAACTCGACCACGTCATTCCCGAATATGCCGCCTTCATCGAAGCCTCGCCTTTTGTCGCTTTGGCGACGAGCGGGCCGGAAGGGCTGGACTGCTCGCCGCGCGGCGATCTCGCCGGCTTTGTGCGCATGCATGACCCGAGAACGCTGATGATGCCGGACCGACGGGGCAACAACCGCGCCGATTCGCTTAAGAACATCATCCGCGATCCGCGCGTCGGACTGCTGTTTCTTGTGCCGGGTTCGGGCACGACGCTGCGCGTCAACGGCCGCGCCCGCATCACCACCGACGCCGCGCTTTGCGCCTCCTTCGCCGTCGAAGGCAAGCCGGCGCGCTCGGTCACCGTGGTCGATGTCGATTCGGTCTATTTCCAGTGCGCCCGCGCCATCGTTCGCTCGGAGCTGTGGAACCCGGCAAAGCACGTCGACCCGAAATCGCTGCCGACACCCGGAACAATCCTGGAAGTCACCAGCCGCAAGAATATCGATGCCGGTACTTACGACAAGGAATGGCCGGAGCGGGCGAAGAAGACGATGTGGTGAGGTGGGAGGCGCGTGGATCGAACGGCTCAGGTGTCCTTCAGCACGTCATAGATCTTGCGCATCTGTTCGCCGATCATGTCGCACTGTTCCGCTGTCGACTGGCTCATCGCCTTTTCGATCAGCGCCATATGCACCTTCAGCGCTTTCATCAGGAGCTCCGTGCCGGCCTCGGTAAGCGTCAGCCGCAGCACGCGCTTGTCCTTCTCATCGCCTTCGCGGCGCAGCAGGCCGCGCGCCTCGAGCTGCGGCAACAGCATGGTGATGTTGGAGCGGCCGACCAGCAGTTTGCGGGCGAGATCGTGCTGCGACATGCCGGGATGGCGATAGAGGTTCATCAGCACGTCGAGCTGCGCCGGCTTGAGATCCAGCGGCGCCAGCTTTACCGCCAGCGTACGCTCCAGCACATGGCAGGCGCGCGCCACCGCGACCCAGTTGCGAAAGCGCGGGTTGTCCCAGGGCAGCTCTTGTTTAATGTTCATGTTTGAACTATTATGTTCATGCTTGAACGGAATGGATGGAACGCCACTATGGCATCATTTGGACTGAAGGTCATCCGGGGCGTGTTCGGCGCGGCCGAGCTTGTGGCGCCGCGTCTGAGCGGGCGCGCGGCCTTCGAACTGTTCTGCCGCACGCCGAGCGTGAAGGCGCTCAGCGACGGCGAGCGGCGTGCGGTCGACCGCGCCGCCGGCTTCATGGCCGAGGCGCGCCATCATCGGCTGACGACCAAGGCCGGCTGCGTCATGGTGCACGAATTCCGGCCCGAGCCGGGCAGGGCGTCTGCCGGCACGGTGCTGGTGGTCCATGGCTGGCGTTCGCGCACGGAATATATGCGGGCGCTGATCGAAGGCTTTCGCGATGCGGGCTACCGGGTCGCCTCGCTCGACCTGCCGGGCCATGGCCAGTCGCTGGGCCGTCATCTCAATATGGTCAATGCGGTCGAGGCGGTCAGGGTCGCCGGCGAATGGTTCGGTCCGTTCAAGGCGATCGTCGGCCATTCCTTCGGTGGCGCCGTCGCCGCCAATGCCATTGCCGGTTCGATCAAGGGTATCCAGCCCGTCGCGGCCGAGCGGCTGGTGCTGGTCGCCGCGCCAAGTTCCCTGCCGGCGATCTTCGCCGACTTCAGCCGCATGCTCAATGTCGGTCCGCGTTCGCAGGTTTCCATGGCCGATCAGGTGAAAAGGCTGTCGGGCCGGCCGCTGCATGAATTCACCGGCGACCGCCAGTTGGCCGAAGCGCCGGTGCCGACGCTGGTCATCCACGCGCCGGACGACCGCGAAGTCCCCGCCGATCATGCCACACGTTATGCCGGCGCCGGCAGCCATGTGCGGCTGCACTGGGCCGATGGGCTCGGCCACCGTCGCATTCTCGCCGACAAAGGTGTTGTCGAACGCGCTGTGACTTTTGTCAAAAACGAGCGCGAGCCGATACTGCATTGATTCCAATGGGTGTATTGTCGACTCCGACAACGCCGGAGCGGTGAGCTAGCCCTTCTTCTTGCCGCCCGGCTCGACCGGCAATCCGGCCGCCTTCCAGGCGGTATAGCCGCCAAGGATGTGCTTGACCGGCGACAGCCCCATATCCTGCGCCGTCTTGGTGGCCAGCGCCGAGCGCCAGCCGCCGGCGCAAAAGAAGACGAAGCTCTTGCCCGAGGCAAAGAACGGCTTGTGGTAAGGGCTTTCGGGATCGATCCAGAATTCCAGCATGCCGCGAGTGACATGTTTGGCGCCGGGGATCTGGCCGTCCCGCTCGATCTCGCGTGGATCGCGCAGGTCGACGAAGATGGTGTCCTCGTCGTCGAGCAGCCCGGCCGCTTCCTCGGGCGAGACCACCTCGATCTCGGCATTGGCCTCGTCGAGCAACTCGCGATACCCTTTTTTCACGGATGATCCCTCCCGGCGCATTTCGCCGCCGACTGGATTTCCAGCACAAGCTCCGCGCTTTGTCACGCTGTTCCGACCAGCCCCTGCCACGCCGCCATCGCTCCGGCCACTGTGGCCATGAGCGCGTCGCACGAGGCGCCGTCGCGGGCCTGAATCGACATGCCGTGCTGGACCGTCGCATAGAAGGTCGCCGCCGCGTTGCTGTCGAAGCCCGCCGGCAATTCGCCTTCCGCCACACCGCGTTCCAGCCGTCTCAGCAAGAGGGTGTGGTTTTCGGCGCGGCGGCGGCGCAAATCATCGCAGATCGCGCCGCTGCTTGAATCCTGGTGCAGTGCGCCCAGTGCGATGAGACAGCCCTGCGGGCGGTCGTCCTGAGAGTACGCTTTTGCCGTCTGACGCAGGAAATTCTCGATCGCCTGGCATGCCGTCGGCGCTTCGTCCAGCGCGCTCCAGATCTCGGTGCCTTCGTTGCGGGTGTAATACTCGGTCGCTTCCAGAAACAGCGCCTCCTTGCTGCCGAAGGCGGCATAGAGGCTGGGCGAGCTGATCCCCATCGCCGCGGTCAGGTCTGCGATCGAGGTGCCCTCATAGCCTTTGGCCCAGAACAGCTCCATCGCCTGCCGCAAGGCGGCGGTTCGATCGAAGGTGCGGGGGCGGCCTCTTTCCGGCATGGCGCTCTTTTCTGTGTTGATCGATACATAATTCACTTGACGTCGCGAGGCAAGGTTGCCAGATATTTATATATCGACCGTTACATAAAAGGAGAAATGACATGTCAGCGAACGGATTGAACGGCAAGGCAGCACTGGTCACCGGCGGCAGCCGCGGCATTGGTGCTGCGATTGCCAAACGGCTCGCGGCCGATGGCGCCGACGTCGCCATCACCTACGTCAACAGCGCGGCGCCGGCCCAAGCTGTCGTCGCCGAGATTATAGCGGCAGGTGGTCGCGCGATCGCCATCCAAGCCGACAATCGCGACGCTGCCGCCATCGAAAATTCGGTCATCGAGGCGGTGAATGCCTTCGGCCGGCTCGACATCCTGGTCAACAGCGCCGGCATCTGGCGCGCGGCGCCCATCGAACAAATGTCGCTGGCCGACTTCGACGAAACCATTGAGGTCAATCTGAGAGCGCCGTTCGTGGCCTCTAAGGCGGCCGCGGCTCACATGGGCGAGGGAGGCCGCATCATTTCGATCGGCAGCAATCTGGCCGAGCGCGTCACCGACACCAGCCTCAGCGCCTATTCGACCAGCAAGGCAGCGCTCGTCGGCCTGACCAAGGCGCTGGCGCGAGACCTCGGTCCGCGCGGAATCACCGCCAATGTCGTTCATCCCGGTTCGACCGACACCGACATGAACCCGGCCCAAGCCCCACATGCCGAACACCAGCGGCGGAAGATGGCGACGCCCCGCTTCGGCAAGGCTGACGAGATCGCCGGCATGGTTGCCTGGCTCGCCGGTCCGGAAGGGCGCTTCGTCACCGGCGCCGCGCTCACCATCGACGGTGGCGCCAACGCCTGAAGCAGCAGCCGCTTTGACCGGTCTGGGGCGGCAACGCCGCTCCAGACGTCACGATGTTGTGAAACCGTTCTGCAACAGGCCCGCGGAAATTTATGGAAGCTTAACGAAATCGGTATGAATCGGTATAGTAGCGCCTTACATCCGCCATGCGGTTGGCAAGATCGTCTAGCGGCGCGGAACGGGAGCCGGCTTGCAGCCGGAGCGGGTGATTAATGAGATTCCTCGGAAATAAAGCCACCGTGATGCCGCTTGCAGTGGCGGCAGCACTGGCCTTCGGTGTGCCGCAGGCAAGCGCGCAAGGCCTGTTCGACATGCTGTTCGGCGGTGGCGTCAAGCACAGGCCGCAAGGCGAATTCCCGCCGCCGCCGAAGCGCAAGCCGAAGCCCGCCGTGTCGGGCGGTGGCGGCACCAGGATCGGCAGCCCGTCCTACTACACCTACAAGGCCGACCGGCTGGTGCGCGTCGACTTTACCGCATTGGTGGCAGCACCTCCCCAGGTGGCAACAGCTGAAGACGCCGCCTTTGTTCCGTCGGCGACCAGCACCGCCTTCCGCGAAGCCGTTGCAGGCCTCAGCGACTATGAACTCTATGCCGAGCCCGATATCGCCAAGGCACTGATTGCCTATTACTCTGCCAATCCTGATTTCATCTGGGTGAACGAGGGCAATCCCAATGCCCGCGCCCAGGATGCGGTGCGGGTGCTTGGCGAAGCCGCAAGCTATGGTCTCACGTCGGCCGACTACACGGTCGAGGTGCCGGCAGCCAACGCATCGGCAGTCGATGCCGACGCCCATCTGAAGGAACTCGTCCGCTTCGAGATGGCGCTGTCGGCGCGCGTACTGCGCTATGCCCGTGACGCCCAGAGCGGGCGCGTCGATCCCAATCGCATCACCGGCTACTATGAATTTCCGCCGAAGCCGGTCGACATGGAAGGCGCGCTCAAGACGCTGGCCCACACCCAGGAAGTGCGCACCTACCTCGAATCGCGGCACCCGCAGAACGCGGAATATCAGGCGCTGCGCGTCGAACTTGAATCGCTGCAGGCGAGCGCCGAAAACGAAATCGTCGTCGATCCCAAGCTGTTGCTGAAGCCCGGCGAGACCAGCGCCGAACTGCCGAAGCTGCTGACGCTGATCGCGCGCAATCTCGACGACGAGATGGGCGGCGCCTATGGCGAGATCCTGTCTCGTCTCGGCACCAGCGATGTCTATGTTCCCGAACTGGTTCCGATCATCAAGGCCGTGCAGGTGAAGGCCGGCATGAAGGGCGATGGGGTCATCGGCCCGCGCACCGTCGCCTCGCTCGCCGGCACGTCCAAGGCCGACAGGCTGCAGAAGGTGCAGGTCGCGCTGGAAGAATTGCGCTGGATGCCGTCCGATCTCGGCAGCCCGCGGGTGTTCATCAACCAGCCCGCCTTCACCGCCAGCTATATCGACAATGGCGAGGAGAAGCTGAAGACCCGCGTCGTCATCGGCCGGACCACCAACCAGACCGCCTTCTTCTTCAAGGAGATCAAGCAGGTCGATTTCCATCCCTATTGGGGCGTGCCGCAGTCGATCATCGTCAACGAGATGCTGCCAAGGCTGCGTGGCGATCCGGGCTATCTCGACCGTGCCGGCTACGAGGTGACCGACTCGCGCGGCAGGCGGGTTCCCTCTTCCTCGGTCAATTGGGGCGCCTACGGCGCCAACATTCCCTACAGCGTGCGCCAGCAGCCGAGCGAAGCCAATGCGCTGGGCGAACTGAAGATCCTGTTCCCCAACAAGCACGCCATCTACATGCACGACACGCCGCAAAAATCCTTCTTCCAGCGCGATATGCGGGCGCTCAGCCATGGCTGTATTCGCCTTCAGGATCCACGTGGGATGGCGGCGGCGGTGCTCGGCGTCTCGGTCGACGACATCGCCGAAAAGCTCAAGCACGGCCATGCCAGCGAAGACGTGACACGCACGATTCCCGTCTATGTCTCCTACTTCACTGCCTGGCCGGACCTGTCCGGCAAAGTCGAATATTTCAACGACGTCTACGACCGCGACACGCGGCTGATGCAGGCGCTGGACGCGACTGAAGCGGTGCGCTCGCCGACGAGCTGAACCAGCGGAGTTCCTCGTTCAACGAACGAGGAACTCACTTTGTCTCTCTGGTTTTATTAGATTGTTGGCCGATGGACGGTCGCCCGTTTCCTGCGATCAGCGCTGGATGAGCGGACGCCGGAAGCCGGCGTCGCGGCCCGCGATCAGCCAATAGACCAGACCGGCTACGAGGCCGGCGGCGGCGATGATGCCGATATCGGCCCAGCGTCCGGCATCCTCTTCCGCGGCCGGCCAGACCAGGAAAAAGCCGGCTGCAGCGGCAGCGGCGCCAAACAGCATGTGCACCAGGAAATTGCGCAGGGCAAAGAATTCGGCGAGCAGCGCGAAGATCAGCGTCTGCAGGCCGGTCAGCACGATCGTCAGGAAATAGACGACCATGCCGAGCGGCGGCCACAGCAGCACGACAATGGGCGAAAATTGCATGGCGCCGAAATAGTCCGGCGCGTTGGGCAATACGGCGAGTGCGCAATATATCGCCACGACCGCGAACAATCCGATCAGCACCGAAACGAAATAGCCGGCAAGCATCATCAGGATGCGCTTCCAAACATGCTTAACCATGGCCATGCACCCCCGTGCCCTGCAACTGTTACGCGCACTCAGCCATCAAAGGCGGATCGGCGCAAGAGTGCATCCAGTAGTGCTTTGCGGCAAATCTTCAGGCGCCGCCGCATAGATGTTGCGAATCCGGCAAAACCCATGTGCCTTTTATCGTGAGGTCGACGCCGTAATAGACCCGCCCGCGCTCGTCGCCCTGCGGACAATCCCTCGGGATCGATATCAGGCACATGACGACAGGATCGCCGGCTTTCGAACTGGCAAGGCCAGGCTCCCGCTCGTAGGAAACCCCGGCGCCGCCATTGCTGAACCGCGCCAGGCTGCCGGCTTCAGGGCGGGCGGTTTCCAGCGGGTCGTCGCCGAGCCGCGTCGTCAGCGCGGTGATGTGGGTCAAGGCGCATTGGCCGATCGACGAGGGCAGGCGATGGTCGGGGCTGCCCGGATGGCGGGCCGCGGTGTCGAGCGCCTACTTGCCGATCAGGGCGATGTTGTAGTCCTGCACCCAGGACGGCGCATTGCCGTAGGTCTGCAGCGCGTTGTTCTGGGCGCTGACGATGCAGGCAGCATCCTGCCCACAGGCGTTCCTGTCGGCGATGAGCGCACGGGCGATCTTGCGCTTGTCGCCGCCAAAGGCTGGCTCGAAACCCGTAAAGGCCTCGGCCACCAAGGCATCAATTGCCGACAGTTGCGGGTCGGCACAGATCGCCTTTTCCACAGGCAGGCTGGCTTTGCGGCAATCGAAGGACGGCCCGTCGGCACGCGCTGGACCAAGGCAGACCGCCGCGCCAGCCAGTGCGACGACAAGCGCAAGCGAGTTGGCAATTCGATTGGAAGAAAGCATGGTCGCCCCGTTGTCCGACAACTGCCACCATCGTAGGCAAAAAACGTGGCGGACGGAATTGCCGAAGCGGTGCGGTATCGGCGCTATTTCGGTTCGGCGGTCACGGGATCGAAGGTGATTTCGACTTTCGCCTTGTCGGCGGTGTAATAGGTGACGGTGTACCCGTCCTTGTCCCAGTCGACCTCCTTCACATAGCGAAAGCCGTCGCGCTGCTCGACCTTGGCGATGATTGCCGACAGTTTCTGGGCATTCGTCGGCGGCAGCGGGCTGTCATCCGCGGCAAAGGCCGTTGAGCCGGCCAGAAGAACGACGACACCGGTCGCCAGAACAAGATTTCGCATGATTACCCTCATTTGGTATGAACCGCACCGGAAACTCGCAGGCAGCACAGTTTGTTCCGAGATGTGACGTCGCGCAGGTTCCGTGAAGCCCTGGATCGCGGCGCTCAGAGCGACGGCACGCCCATATTTGCGCCAACCGCCGGCCAACCATGAGTGCTGCCACGGCCCGCGCTGGACAACCCGATGGTGGTAGAGCTTTGCCAAAGACCCTGCTAGACTTCTGGTCCTGGCGGGGTGGCATGGCGCGCCAACCCCGCCGGAATCTTCATCTCTCAGCGCGCGGCGAAGTGTTTCAGGAACGGGTCGTCGCCTGTGCTGGACCAGAACCAGAAAGGGAGCGGGGGCTCGAACATGGCTGTACGGAACTACACCCGTCAGCTGGCGACAATCATTTCTATCGATGCCGTCGGGTTCTCGCGGCTGATGGGCATCGACGACGAGTCTGCTGTCGCGGCATTCGAGGAACGGCGCGACATCATCGCCGACAGCTGTGGCACATTTGGCGGCCGCACGTTCGGCGACGCCGGCGACAGCATCATGGCCGAGTTCGGCAATCCGATCGAGGCGTTGCGCGCGGCCTTTGATTTCCAGGGCCGCATCGTCGCCCTCAACGCCGAGGTTGCCGACGATATGCGCATGCCGTTTCGCGCCGGCATCAACACCGGCGACGTCATCGTGCGTGGTGGCCGCCTCTACGGCGACGACGTCAACATCGCGGCGAGAATCCAGGAATTCGCGCCGGGCAACGGTCTCGCCGTTTCGGAGACGACCTGGCACCATGTGAAGGACAAGACGGCGGCCGAATTCACCGATCTCGGCGAATTCATGCTGAAGAACATCGCCTTGCCGGTGCGCGTTCTGATCGCCGGCCGCAGCGGCAACGGATCCTCGCCGGCGGCGTCGTTCGCGGCCATTCCCCAGGCCAATGCGCAGCAGAAGCTGTCGTCCAAGGGGCCGCCGGCGATCGCCGTCCTGCCCTTCCACGCCGATGGCGGCGAGCATGACATCGGCTACATGGCCGACGGCATCGCCGAGGACATCATCTATGGTCTATCCAACACCAGATGGCTCTCGGTCATCGCCAAGGGCTCCAGCTTCCAGTTCCGCGACGACACGCTGGGCACCCGGGTGATCGGCAACGCGCTCGGCGCGCGCTACATCGTCAGCGGCACGCTGATGCGCAATGGTGGCCAGATCCGCCTCAACACCTCGCTGGCCGACGCGTCCAACGGGCGGCTGGTGTGGTCGCAGCGCTTCGATCGCGATCTGGTCGACATCTTCAACCTGCGCGACCAGATCGGCGCTGAGATCGTTTCGATCCTCGACAAGGAGGTCGACCGGGCGGAACAGGCACGCACCTTCCAGGTTCCCTGGGAAAGCCTGGAGACCTGGCAACTGGTGCGACGGGGCCGCTGGCACATGAACCGGCGCACCCGCGGCGACACCGAAACCGCACTCGAGTTCTTCCAGAAGGCCTACCGCGAGGACGCCAACTCGAGCGCCGTGCTCAACGAACTGGCGTGGTGGTATTTCTGGCGGGCATGGCTGCGTTTCGGCGACAGCGACGATTTGAACAAGGTCGAGCAGTTTGCCCGCAAGGCGTTGCTGGTGGACAGCCTGGATGCGCGCCCGCACGCCCATCTCGGCGCCGTCGACATCATGCGCGGCGAACCGCGGTCGGCCGTCGACCATCTCGAGGAAGCGATCCACATCAATCCGAGCTTTGCCTTCGCGCGCTCGGCCATGGGCAGCGCCCAGCTGCTGCTCGGCAATGCCGCGACCGCGATACCGTTCTTTCTCGATACCGAGCGATTGAGCCCGTTCGACCTCTACCGCTTCCACAATCTGGGGGAACTGACGGCGGCCTATTGTTTGGTCGAGAACTGGCCGGCGGCGATCGCTGCCGCTGACCGCTCGCTCAACCTGTCTCCCGGCTATTTCTATTCCAGGTTCCTGAAGATCGGCGCGCTGATGCGAAGCGGCCGGCCGGAACAGGCGCGGCGCGAGATGACCATTTTCACCACCCGGCATCCCGATTTTTCAGAACAGCGTGTGCGCTGGATACCGTTCACCGACAAGGCCGCGAACGAGATCCTCGTCGCCAATTTCCGACTGGCCAAATGAACATGGCGTCAATGCTGGCTGGAACATGGACCAACTGTGAAAAGATTCACATACGTGCAACCGATGCAAACCTAGGCGTTGAACGGCCGGCATCGCAATAACGTGGATAGCCGGGGGGCTTGAACGCGCATGACCGAACTGAAGTATTTCGACGCTATTCGCGCGGCCCAGAAAAACCAGCGCCCGCTGTCGGAAATGCCGCCCTTCGATCTCGGCCGGATCCGGAAGACAGGGCTGATTGCGCGCATCGTCGGGTCTCTGGCCGAAGACCCCCGCTGGGCGCTTTCCTTGTTGCGGCGTTTCCGGCCGACCGGCAAGCTCTTCGGTGTTCTCGTGGTCACCAAGAACGCCGATGTCCGCGACATATTGGAGCGCGGCGACGAATTCCAGACCCCATACGGCCCGGAAATGACCGAGCTTGCCCGGGGATCCAACTTCATCCTCGGCATGCAGGACGGCGCCGACTACCGGCGCATGAAATCGTCGGTGCTGAGTGCATTCCCGCCGGCCGAGGTCGAAGCCGCCGTCAGGCCGATCGCGGCGCGTCATTCGCAAGAGATCATGACGCGCGCTAGCCCCGGCTTCGATGCGATCTCCAGGTTGATGAAGATCGTCCCGGTGCACATCTGTCGAGATTATTTCGGCGTCGAGATCGACGATGAATCCGAATTCGCCGACTGGGCGATCGCGCTGAGTGCGCTGTTCTTTTCGGACCCGACGGCGAGCCCCGTCATGCGCGAACTCGCAGTGGTGGCGGGCGACCGTCTTCTCAAAGTCATCGATCGCTCCATCCAGTCGGCCAGGGACCGGGGCTTGAAGGCCGAGCAACCGCTGGCGAGGCTGGTTGTCCAGATGGATCAGGGCCGCCTGTCGCGGGACGACCTCAATTCGATCATGCTGGGCATGATCGCCGGCTTCGTCCCGACCAATGTGTTGGCCGCCGGCAATTGCCTCGACGTGATCCTGTCGCGGCCCGACGCACGGCAGGCTATCGATGCCGCATTGGCCGAAAACGATACCGCCAAGCTCGACAGGGCCGTCCTTGAAGCCATGCGCTTCAAGCCGATCTGGGTCGGCCCCTGGCGCTACACGGCCCGCGACGCGATCATCGGCAAGGGTACGCGCCGCGAGCGCCTGGTGAAGGCCGGCACGGTGGTGATGCCGGCGACGCTGTCGGCGATGTTCGATGCCGACGCCGTGCAGAACCCGGACCAGTTCGACACATCGCGCCCGCATCGCGACTACATGGTGTTCGGCCACGGCATTCATCAGTGCATCGGCGCCGAGATCGCCAGGATCCAGATCGGCGAAAGCCTGCGCGCCCTGTTCCAGAAGCAGGGCGTGCGCCGCATGCCCGGCAAGGCCGGGCGGATGACCCGCATCGGCGCCTATCCCGAAACCCTCAAGGTCGATTTCGAACGGGCAGAACTCTGCCGCACCGTAACGCAGTCCATGGTGACGGTGGTCTGCCCGGTCACCCGGTCCGCGTCGCTGGATGCTGTCCGCGACAAGGTTGCGAGCCTCGGCAACCCGGCCGTCGAAGAGATCCGCACCGCGCTCGACATTGCCGGCACCGTCCACTTCACCAGCCTGACCGTGGTCGGCACCGGCGAGATCGGCGCTGATTCCGGTCAGGAAAAAGGAGCTCTGGTTCTCGAGATTTCCGGTGACGGCAGCATCGACAATGTCATCGATGCGGTCACGCACGCCATCGGGCACCGGCTGCGGCCGATCTTCAAGGATGTCTGCGATCTGCGCGATGGCGGCGCATTGAACGATTTCCTGCGCAAGCACAATGTCGACATATCGCCGTCCTTCGGCAGCAATGCCGGACTGGTGTTTTCGGGCACGCCGGGGCACTCGGTCCAGCGTATCAAGGCCGAGCAGCAGCTTTTCGAAGCCGTGCGCGACATCGTCGAGCGGCCACGCAAAGGGGCCGGCAACGCTCCTGCCGTGCTCGCTGAAGTTCGCCAGCGTGTCCAGTCATTAGGGACGTTTGCCTGGGCGTTCGAGCCGGCCGAAAGCCTGCTCGAAAAGCCGCCGGGTCATTGGGGCCGTGCCCTGCTGACGACGTTGCTGGTGCCGCCGGTCTTCGTCACGGTGGCGATCATCTGGGCTGCTTGCTGGTACATGACCTACGGTGTGGTGTTCGGCAGATCTATCGACATCAGTTCCCAGGAAATCTCCTTCACCGCCATAGCCGTAGCAATCACCTCACTTCTGTTGTCGGGACTTGGAGTGTTGGTGGCAGCGGCGCTGCTGGCGTTTTCGTGCTTGCTGGCGCTGCGACGCCGCGAGGACAGGGATCGGCCGGAAAGCACATCGATCGGCATATCTGAATTGAACGCGATACTCGTCAAGGAGGGCCACGCGGCACAAAACCATCTGACTGCGATTTCGACGATGAAGGCCGGCATTCTGCGGCGGCTGGCGCTCAGGTTTTCCTTCTACCTGATCTCGATAGCTGCCCAGAAGGTATTCAAGCCAGGCTTCCTCAACACCATCAACACCATCCATTTCGCCCGCTGGATACTGCTGCCCGGCTCCAACCGATTGATGTTCTTCTCCAACTACGGCGGCAGCTGGGAAAGCTATCTTGAGGACTTCATCGCCAAGGCGTCCGCTGGCCTGACCGGCGTGTGGAGCAACACCGTGGGCTATCCACGCACACGATGGCTGTTCCTGGACGGCGCGCGCGACGGCGATCGTTTCAAGCGCTGGGCGCGGCGCCAGCAGGTGCCGACCCTGTTCTGGTACTCCGCCTATCCCCAAATCAACACAGAGCGCATCCGGATCAATTCCCGGGTCAGGCGCGGCATTGCTTCCGCCGTCGGCAACGAGGCGCGCGACTGGCTGAGCTTGTTCGGTTCGCTACGGCGCCCGGCGAGCGAAACAACCACCGTTCAAAAGACCACTTCGCTGCTGGCCAATATCAGCTCTGCCTTTCCGGCGCCTCTCGAGCAGCAGCTGGAAACCGGCGAGATCCAGTCCATCTTCTTCGGCCCGCTCGGCCCGCTCGCTTATTCGCATATGCTTGCGATCCGGGTGCCGGACAAGTTGCCGGCGCCCAAGCGCAGAGCCTGGCTCGATTTCGTTGTCGAGCAGACGAGTTTCGGCGAAGGCAGGCCCGCCGGGCGAGCTATGATAGTCGCCTTTGGTCCCGGTGGCCTGCGGCAGTTTGGGCTCGACGAGGGTGTGGAGGGCGATCCACTGGAAACATTTCCGATCGCCTTTCGCCATGGCATGGGCAATCCCGAGCGTGGGCGCATACTGGACGACCGAGGCCGCGACGGCCCGGACGAATGGGAGTGGGGGTCGTTGGAGAACCCTGTGGACCTGGTCATCGTCTGCTATGCTGAAGACCTGGGACGGTTGAAGACCGAGATTGCCACCGTGAGACGAAAGACGACCGGTGCAGGCATGAAGGTCGTCGCCGAACTGCCGCTCGCCGTAAACCGGGGTCCGACCGACACGAAGACGAAAT
Organism: Mesorhizobium sp. C277A; assembly: GCF_040324395.1. NCBI lineage: Bacteria > Pseudomonadati > Pseudomonadota > Alphaproteobacteria > Hyphomicrobiales > Phyllobacteriaceae > Mesorhizobium > Mesorhizobium sp. C277A. Next base: position 2,025,232 of record NZ_JAMYVW010000002.1, read on the forward strand.
CGTCCGACGGGGCAAAGCGTGACGATCGGTCGGAACGTGGGCCAGCCTACGAGCATTTCGGTTTCGCGGACGGGATTTCGCAGCCGATTGTCCGGGGCACGACCCGCGCCAGCAGGGGCGCCGCGCCCATGCATCTGGTCGCGCCCGGCGAGTTCCTGTTCGGCTATCGTGATGAGCATGGGTTCTATCCAGCCTCGCCCTCGGTAAGCGCATCACGCGATCGGACCGGAATCCTTTCTCAGGTGCGCCGTAGCCGGCTGATTCCGGGCCTGCCGCCACCGCCGCGCGATTTCGGGCGCAACGGTTCATTCCTGGTTATTCGCCAGTTCGAGCAGCACGTCGACGTCTTCAACAACTACTGCAAAAAGGCTGCAGCCTTGGTCGCGAGCCAACTCGGCAACCAAGCCATCACGCAAGACTGGATTGCCGCCAAGATGCTCGGCCGCTGGCAGAACGGTAGCTCGCTGGTGCGCAACCCCGATCATCCGGGACGCGTCATCGACAACAACTTCGCGGCTGGCGCCGAGGATCCGCAAGGCCATCGCTGCCCGCTTGGTGCCCACATTCGCCGTTCCAACCCACGCGACTCGCTGGGTGAGGACCGCGATACGCAGATCAATATCGGCAAGCGCCATCGTATCCTGCGGGTCGGCCGTACCTATGAGAAGCAGGACGGCAAGAATGGCAAGGTCGAAAAAGGGCTGCTGTTCATGTGCCTCAACGCCGATATAGAGCGCCAGTACGAATTCATTCAGCAGACCTGGGTTTCGTCGGCCACGTTCCAGGGCCTCGTCGCTGAAAAGGACCCGACGATTGGTTCGCGCAGCGGTGATGGCAGGTTCACCATTCCGTCATGGGAAAAGGTCACGACGCTCCGTGACATGCCGCAATTCGTCACCACCAAGGGTGGTGGATACTTCTTCATGCCCAGCCGCTCGGCGCTGCGCTACCTGATTTCGCGGCTCTGAGTCTTGGCCGGGGCTGATTCGGGATCGGCGTCAGTCGTCGTCCTGCGATTCGGCGATATGGCGCAGCGCCCCGGTGTCGGTGATGCGCAGGCCGCCGCGTTTGATGGCAATGAACGAGCGGTTGCGCCAGTCGTTGAGCGTCTTGTTGACGGACTCGCGCGTGGCGCCGAGGAACTCTCCGAGTTCCGATTGCGAGATCGGAATCCAGCCGGCGCTGTCGGCCATCACCTTGGCCAGGAAGACCAGGCGTTTGGCGAGCCTCGCCTCGATGCCGAAGAAGGCCTGGTCGCCGAGTTCGCCGCTGACCCAGCGCAGCCGGGCGCACAGAAGTTCGATCATCGCGCGTGCCAGCGGTGGATTTTTCTCAATGCGATCAAATAGTTGTGTCCTGCTGAGCGAAACCAGCTCGCAAGCGGTCAGGCAGATGGCGGTGGCGGTGCGTGGCCGCCCGTCAAGCGCGCCGATCTCGCCGACGAGGCTGCGCGACAGCTCGATATTGGCCACCAGCTTCTGCCCGCCGGGCGAATAGATCGAGATTTCCACCGTGCCGCTCATGACCCCGTAGATCCGGTCGGCGGCATCTTCCTGAACGAACAGATGCTGGCCGGCGGCGTAGCGCTCGACCTTGCAGCCGCTGAACAGGATATCGAACAGCTTTGGATCGATGCGTGCCAGGCGCGGCAGATCGTTTCTGTCGTTGGGGCCGCCAAAAGCCATGTTCCAAATTCCCAATTGCCGCAATCGGCGAAGTTTAAGGGCCGAAGTCTAAGGCAAGAGTGCACCGCGTCAAAGGCCGGCGTTCATCCCTTGCGATTACGCCTTCTAAAGGCGTGGCGCAGTGGTCGCGCCCAGTGCCTGGCTCGTGCCGGGCGGAAAGCCGTCTGCACGCGCGGCGGGAGGAGCCGCGCGTGCAGGCGCCAACTGATTAAAATGGTTAGGTGATAAAATTTCTGTAAAACCGAGCGGCCGCAATGGCCTTTCCGCCTGTTGCGATAGCTGGGCGCAAACAGCGTGAGCGTCTGTGACGGAGATCACATACGGCATCGCTGAAATAATGCGAGCGTCATACACCGCGCGAGCGACTGCGGCAAAGACATGCCGACGTTGCACTCCGGTCATCTTCGACGCGAGTTGATTTGTTTCCTTGCCTGCCAATCAGAATTGCACCAGTCTAAAATGGGGCAATACAGTTATTTACTTCGACAGAACCTTTGGGGGCGACTATGCCGGTCAGCAGAGAGCAGCGAATCCGTCAATATCTCGATCTCGTCACCGGGGGCGAGGGGACTGAATCGGTCCTCGGCAACGTGGAGACGATGGCAGGCGGCGCTCTGGAATCCCTTGCGCCTGCGGAAGCCGGCAAGACGGAGGCGGCGTTTGAATCGGCGCGCGCTGGCATGGAGAGCCTCGCGCGGGGCGCCGAAGTCGCGCCCGAGCAGCTTTCCGATCTGGAAGCCATAATCATCCCGGAGTTGCGGCCGGTCTATGACATCAAGGATGGCACCTTTACGACGCTGACTTTCGACGGCGCTCCGACACCTGGCCATTCGCTGTGGACGAAGCTTACCAGCGAGGCCGCATTGAAGCAGCGCATCGAAGCCGCCCTGCCGGCGATCGGGCGTATCGAACTGTTGTGGAACACCAATATCCCTTACGGCGGCACGGGCTTCGTCGTCGGCCGCAACCTGTTGATGACCAATCGTCATGTGGCGCAGATATTTGCGGACGGCCTTGGCGACCGCAATCTGCAATTCATCAACGGCCGCGCCGCCGGCATCGACTTCAAGCGCGATTCGGCGGCGGGAAACGTCTTCAAGATCCGCAATGTCCGGATGATCCATCCCTATTGGGACATGGCGATCCTCGAAGTCGAAGGCCTGCCCGACAACATCACGCCGCTGTCGCTCGCGGTCGCCGACGCGCGCGATATGCTGCGCCAGGAAGTCGTCGCCATCGGCTATCCCGCGTTCGACAATCGCAACGCGGTCGATGTCCAGAACGAGCTCATGCGCAATCGTTTCCAGGTCAAGCGCCTGCAACCGGGCATGCTGCAGGGCGGCTTCGATACGGAGAGTTTCGGCAAGATCGTCAGCGCGGCGACACATGATTGCTCGACCACTGGCGGCAACTCCGGCACCGCCATGATCAACCTCGCCACCGGCGAGGTCGTGGCGCTGCATTTCGCCGGCCGCTATCTCGAGCGTAACTACGCCGTGCCGACCGGCGCGCTGGCCAAGGACCAGCGTGTCGTCGACCTCGGCCTCAATTTCGCCGGCGCCGCCAGCGGCGGCCCCAACGATTGGGGCGCATGGTGGAACAAGGCGGACAGTGGGTCGCCGGCCGAGGGCGTAAACCTGGTTGAAGCCGGCGGCGTCAAGCAGATCCCGGGCGTCGCCACCCAGACGCCTTCATCCGGAGGCGTCGTCGTTTCGCCGGGCGGCAGCGTCACCTTCGAAGTGCCGTTGCGCATCACCGTCTCGCTCGGCGCAACGCCTGCCCATGAAGCGGTCACGGAATCGGTCGAACTGGAAGCGGCCAAGCCGACCCCTCCAGGCGGCGCATTCGTTCCCAAAACGGTCGCGGACTATGCCGGCTATAAGGGCTACGACGAAAAATTCCTGTCCGGCGGCACCAAGCTCGCGCCCGTCGTGGTGCCGATGCCGGAGGCCACCGACCTGTCCGTGCTGGCGCAGCTCAAGGCAGGGGGCACGCGGCTAGATTACCAGAATTTTTCACTCAAGATGCACGCCAAGCGGCGGCTGGCGCTGTTCACCGCCTCCAACGTCACCGAGGAGAGCAATCTGCGCGAGCCGGAAAAGGGCCGCAACTATTCGCGTGGCGGCCTGTTCAGCGAGCGCTGGTTCCCGGATCTGCGGCTCGACGACAAGTACCAGATCCCCGACGTCTTCTACACCCAGGATCAGGGCGCCTTCGACAAGGGTCATATCGTCAGGCGCGATGACGTGGCCTGGGGCAGCACCTTCGAGCTGCTGCTCAGGGGCAATGTCTGCTCCTTCCATGTCACCAACTGCTCGCCCCAGGTCGAAGGCTACAACCGCTCCGACAGCGGCGAGAAGAACTGGGGCGATCTTGAGAACCACGTCCTGTCGGAGGCGGCGAGCGAGCGGCTTTGCGTCTTCGCCGGGCCGGTCCTCGCCAAAGACGACCGGACCTTTGCCGGCAAGGGTCCCAAAGGCACCAGTCTTCGCGCGCTAGTGCCGCGCCGCTTCTGGAAGGTGGTGGTCGCCCGCGTCAGTGACGGCATCGCCAGCTACGGCTTCGTGCTCGAACAGGATCTGTCGGACACGGAACTGGAGTTCACGGTCTCCGAAGAATTCATCGGCGCAATGTACCCGCTCTCCGAAATCTCCGAAATGAGCGGCGTCATCTTCGACCAATCGCTGATCGAGGCCGATCAGTACGACACCGTTCGCGGCACCGAGATTTCCACGCGGGCTGGGTCGCGGAAGCGAAAGAAGAAGGCTTAGGGTCACGCGGCGCTGCCAATGCCTTGAAGTCGGAGGAACCACCGTGCCCGCGATCGAATGGCAGCAATCCGAGCCGACCTCACTGCTGCCGGCAAGGCGGCAACCGCCCGAGCGGTACCGATTATCGGCGCCAACCCACTGGAGATCGGCATATAGCCGGCTGCGAGCCAGTCGCCGGGAGAAAACGGTTCGTCAAAAAGCCGTGATGCACCGCTTAGAAATAGCGGCGATAATACGGGCTGGTTTCACTCTGGGGGTTTTCCATGCGCACGCGTCACGCCGTCATGCTTGCACTTTTCGCGCTTTCCAGTCCTGCCGTCTCCATGCCGCTGCAGAAAGCCAGCGCGCTGGAGCCTGAAAAATACACGGTCTACTGCGCCAACGATCACATCGAGGTTTCGTTCTGGGATATCGAGCAGATGAAGGTGCGCAACGGCTCTGATGTCTGCCAGTTCCAGAGCTATACGAGCTACTCAAGCGCGTTGAACTTTGCGCAGAAGAATTTTGGTGGGGAAGGGGCGAGTTGCAGCTGCTAGCAGTGCTGGCTTGGAGTGTGTTGTTCAGGGGAAGAAAATGGTGGGCGATGCAGGGATTGAACCTGCGACCCCACCCGTGTGAAGGGTGTGCTCTCCCGCTGAGCTAATCGCCCGCTCGTTGCCCGAAGGCCAAGCGAGCCGCGATATAAGGGAGGCAGGGTTGTGAAGTCAAGGCGAGGCGCCCGCCTTCTATGCCTGAAATAGGCGAGGGCAGGCGCTGCCGCGCAATCGCCCGTTTCGCTCAGCCGGCCGCAGCTGCAATCAGCCGTTCCGCCAGGTCGAGCGTCAGCGCGTCGAAATGCGAAATCACCGCCGACGGCTCGAATTCTCTGACATGGCGGTCGGTGTAGCCGAAATCGACGGCGACCACCGGAATGCCGGCTGCCTTGGCGGTGTCGATGTCGGTCTGCGAATCGCCGACCATCAGCGCATGATGCGGATCGCCGCCGGCGAGCCGGATGGTCCCGGTCAGATGGCGCGGGTCGGGCTTGCGGAAGGCGAACGTGTCCTGGCCGGCGATCGCGGCGAAATGCTTTGTCAGGCCGAGCGCCTCGATCAGCGCTTTCGAATTCGCCTCATATTTGTTGGTGCAGATGGCGAGCAGATAGCCGGCCTTCTCGAAGCGGGCGATGGCTTCGACGACACCGGGGTAGGGGCGCGACTTGCCGGGGATGTTGAGTGTGTAGTGGTCGAGGAACAGCTTGAGCAGCCGGTCGTGCTCCTCCACCGCCAGCGACTTCTGCTGCGCGGTATGCGCGCGCTCGATCATCACCCGTCCGCCCTGGCCGACAAAACGCCGGAAGCCGGCCTCGTCGACAGCGGCAAGCTCGCTGGCGGCAAGGCTGTGGTTGAGGCTGTCGAGCAGGTCCGGCGCCGTGTCGATCAGCGTCCCGTCGAGGTCGAACACGATGATCGGTTGGGTCATGGCCTGTCCTGTGGCTGATGCATTGCAGGCAGGCGATAGCGGCTGCGCTTCTTTCAGGCAAGCCGGTGCGAGCCAAAGTCTTTGACCCTGCGGGCAAAAGTGCTAGGAGCGCGCATCCAGAAAAATCAGAACCAAGCCAAACCCCTGGGGCGAGCATGGATGCGAGGCAGTTGAAAGTCGAGGCCGCGCGGGCTGCCCTTGCCCATGTCAGCGACGGCATGCGCATCGGCATCGGCACCGGGACGACGGCCGACGAATTCGTGCGGCTGCTGGCCGAAAAGATCGCCACGGGCTTGTCCGTCATCGGCGTGCCGACGTCGGAGCGCACTGCAGCCCTTTGCCGCGAACTCGGCGTGCCGCTGTCGACGCTTGAGGACACGCCCGAGCTCGACCTTACCGTCGACGGCGCCGACGAGATCGACGCGGCGCTGACGCTGATCAAGGGCGGCGGCGGCGCGCTGCTGCGCGAGAAGATCGTCGCGGCGGCATCTCAGCGCATGATCGTCATTGCCGATCGCTCGAAGATGGTCGACACCCTTGGCCGGTTTCCCTTGCCGATCGAAGTCAACCGGTTCGGCCTGCGCGCCACCGAAATCGCGGTCGCGGCAGCGGCCAAAAGTCTCGGCCTTTCCGGCCCGGTTACATTGAGGATGACGGGGGGGCAGCCTTTTGTTACAGACGGCGGCCATTTTATCCTCGATGCATCTTTTGGCCGCATTCCGGATACAAGAGCGCTTTCTAATGCTCTCCATGCCATTCCTGGTGTGGTCGAGCATGGTCTTTTCATCGGGCTGGCGTCAGCGGCCATCATCGCCGGCGGCGACGGCATCCAAACAGTCCATGCCGCCCGAAAACCAGGGAGTTCTACCGATCATGATGTTGCATAACCGGGTTCGCAATCTTTGCGCCGTTCTGGCGGCTTCGGCCGTTTTCGCCTTCTCTTCCCCGGCGTTCTCGCAGGAGATCACGGAATCGCATCTGAAGGCGGCACGGGCGGCGGTCACGGCAATCCACGCGACCGACTCGTTCGACAACATCCTGCCGCAAGCGGCGGCCTCGCTCGAGCAGCAGCTTATCCAGAAGAACCCTGATATGCAGGAGCTGATCGGCAAGACCGTCAGCGAAAAGGCACTGGCGCTGGCCTCGCGCCGTGCCGATCTGGAGAAGGAAGCAGCGCTCGCCTATGCCAAGGTGTTCTCCGAGAAGGATCTCACCGACATCGCCGCCTTCTACAATTCCGATGCCGGCAAGAAGCTGCTCGACAACGGCCCCAACGTGACGCGCGAACTGGTCAAGGCCGCCGACATCTGGCAGAACGGCCTGGCGCGCGATCTCGCCCAGCAGGTCGGCGAAACGCTGGCAGCCGCCGCGAAGGCCGCTGCTCCGGCCGCGCCTGCGCCGGATAACGCAACTGCCCCCGCCGATGGCGCTGCACCTGCCGACGGCGATGCGCCCGCAGACGGTGACCAGCCGGAAGCGCCGAAGAACTAAGACGTCTGATTTCGCCACCGGCATCCTTGCCGCTGGACCAGAAAGCCCGGTGGAAACCGGGCTTTTCTTTTGGCTTCATGCGGCCTACCTGTCTCAAACATTTCTTGAGGCAAGGAACAGCAGCATGGCCGGTTACGACTACGATCTCTTCGTCATCGGCGGCGGCTCCGGCGGGGTGAGGGCGGCGCGCGTGGCGGCAGCGCTCGGCAAGCGTGTCGGCATCGCCGAGGAATACCGCTATGGCGGCACCTGCGTCATCCGTGGCTGCGTGCCGAAAAAACTCTATGTCTATGCCTCGCAATTTCCCGAGCATTTTGCCGACGCCGCCGGCTATGGCTGGACGGTGCCGGAGGCGAGCTTCGACTGGCCGACGCTGGTCGCCAACAAGGACCGCGAGATCGCCCGTCTGGAAGCGATCTACGAAAAGAACGTGAAAGGCGCCGGCGGCGAGACGTTCCACTCGCGCGCCATGCTGGTCGACCCGCATGTCGTGCATCTCCTGGGCGATGACCGCACCGTCACCGCCGACCAGATCCTGATCGCCACCGGCGGCCGGCCGGCGCCGCACCCGGCGCTGCCCGGTCACGAGCATTGCATCTTTTCCAATGAGGTTTTCGACCTCAAGCAACTGCCGAAGGCGATCATGATCGAGGGCGGCGGCTACATCGCCGTCGAATTCGCCAATATCTTCCATGGCTTGGGCGTCGACACCACGCTGGTCTATCGCGGCAAGGAGATACTGTCGCGCTTCGACATGGACCTGCGGCGCATGCTGCACGAAACCATGGAAAAGAAGGGAATCAAGATCCTCTGCCACGCCGTGTCGGAATGGGTCCGCAAGCGGCCGGACGGCAGGCTGGATGCGTTGGTCACCGGCGGCAAGGTGCTGACAGTCGACCAGGTCATGCTCGCCATCGGCCGCCTCCCCAACACTGAGAATATGGGCCTGGAAGGCGTCGGCATCGAACTCGGCAAAACCGGCGCCATCGTTGTCGACGAATATTCCCGCACCAACATCGACAACATCTGGGCGATCGGCGACGTCACCAACCGCGTGCAGTTGACGCCGGTGGCGATCCACGAAGCCATGTGCTTCATCGAGACCGCATTCAAGGGCAATCCGACCGCGCCCGACCACGACACCATTCCGACCGCCGTCTTCTCACAGCCGGAGATCGGCACCGTCGGGCTGTCCGAGGACGATGCCGTCAAGCGCTACTCCGATATCGAAATCTACCGCGCCACATTCCGGCCGATGCGGCACACGCTGTCGGGCCGCGACGAAAGGATGCTGACGAAGCTGGTGGTCGATGGCGCCACGCGAAAAGTGCTCGGCGCGCACATCCTCGGGCCGGACGCCGGCGAGATGGCGCAGTTGCTCGGCATTCCGCTGAAGGCCGGCGTCACCAAGGATGATTTCGACCGCACCATGGCCGTCCACCCGACGGCAGCGGAGGAACTGGTCACCATGTACAAGCCTACCTACCGCGTGAAGAACGGCGTGCGGGTCGATTGACGCCCGCGCGCTCGATCTTGAAGAACCCCCCATGGCAGCCGCTGTTGCCACCGAGATGGGAGGCCTGAAGCTTATTACAACAAAGTGCCGCGCAGGATGACCAGCGCCACCGAGAAATAGATCACCAGGCCGGTGACATCGACCAGCGTGGCGACGAACGGCGCCGAGGCGCTCGCCGGATCGAAGCCGATCCGTTTCAGCGCGAACGGCAGCATCGACCCCGACAGCGAGCCGAAGGTGACGATACCGACAAGGGCTGCCCCCACGGTCGCCGCGATCAGCGGCCAATGCGGCCCATAATCGTAGAAGCCCATATATTGCCAGAGCGCGATGCGGCAGATGCCGACCACGCCAAGCATGGCGCCGAGCACGAAGCCGGTGGGCAATTCGCGCAACGCCACCCGCCACCAGTCGCGAAGGCCGATCTCGCGCAGCGCCAGCGCGCGAATGACGAGCGAGGTCGCCTGCGAACCGGAATTGCCGCCCGAGCTCATGATCAGCGGGATGAACAGAGTGAGCACGATCGCTTTTTGCAGTTCGCCTTCATAGCTTTGCATGGCATTGGCGGTCAGCATCTCCGAGATGAACAGCGCGCACAGCCAGCCGCCGCGCTTCTTGATCATGGCGAGAAAGCTCATCTTCATGTAGGGCTCGTCGAGCGCCTCCATGCCGCCGAAGCGATGCGCGTCCTCGGTCGTCTCCTCGATCATGGTGTCGATGATGTCGTCGATGGTGACGATGCCGAGGATCTTGCCATGGTCGACGACGGGAACCGCGAGCAGGTCATATTTGGAGATCGTCTGCGCCAGTGTCTCGCGATCGGTCAGCGGCGTCACCGTCACCGGGGCGCGATCCGGCGCCACCGACAGGATCGGATCGTCCGGCTCGCCGGTGATCAGCCGGCGCAGGCCGGTCGAGCGCACCAGCACATGCGTGTCTGGATCGACGATGTAGATGGCGTAGACGGTCTCCCGCGTCCGCTCCACCTTGCGGATGTAGTCGAGCGTGCGCCCGACGGACCAGTCCGACGGCACGCTGACGAATTCGGTCGTCATGATCGAGGCGGCGCTGCCTTCGGGATAGCCGAGAATGGAAAGCAGCGTTGCCCGCAGCGGCGGGACCAACCCGCCGAGCAGCTCGGAGCTCGCCGGTTCGTCCAGTTCGCGCAGGATATCGGCGGCGCGGTCGACCTACATGGCGGTCAGGAGCTTGCACGCTTTGGCGCGCGGCAGCGCCTCGGCCAGATCGGAGGCGCCGTCGAGTTCAGGCTGGTCGAAGATCTCGACCAGCCGCTCGAACGGCATTTCGCAAAGCAGTTCTATCGCGGTATCGCGAGATTCCCGGTTCAGGGCCTCGACGACATCGGCGACGTGATCATTGGCAAGGATACGCGCGATAGCGACGGCATCGTCGCTTGCTACGACGGGGGTAAATTCGTTCATGGCTCACTCCTTGCCGTCCGGCGGGACGTGAGCCGTTAGAGGTCACATCGAGGCGGACGGCGGTTGCGTTCGACTACTGTCGCCAGGCATGGCGCGGTGACCTTTCTGCTCGCGGGTTCGAGTTGGAATTCAGCGAGCGGGCGCAACATAGGAGCGCATCTTGGCGAGTCAATCGCGGGGGTGGCGGAAAACAGCCGGGAGCCGCCCAATCGCGAGACTGTGATGATTATTGAAGGGGGAGGGAGCGAGTGCCCCGCCGCCAGTGGCGGAACGCGCTTCGGCGTGGCTGCTATTTCTGCTTCAGCCGGCGTGAAAAACGCATCCATTTGTCCTCGACCGGCCGCGGCTGCGTAAGGATGGTGGTGAGCTCGCGCGGAAGGTTCGGAACAAGCGGCCTCTTGGTGGCGACGCCGTCGGCGATCGCGACCACGCTGTGGTAGAATTCCTCGCCCGAGGCCGAGCGTGGCGCCACCGCCTCATGCATGATGCTGATCACCGTGACATCGGGACAGTTGTCCTTGATGGCCTGGTGGAAGGCGATCTTGCCATCCGGATCGAGCGCGCCGGTCGCTTCGTCGAGGAACAGCAGTCCCGGTTGCTGCAGCACGATGCGGGCCACCACCAGCTTCTGCTTCTGGCCGCCGGACAGCAGCTGGTCCCAGATCTTTCCCTCGCGGCTTTCATCGGCCATGTGTTCGATGAAATCGCCAAGGCCGGCCTTGTGCAGGGCTGCCGCGACCTGCGCATCGCCATAGTCGTCCTCGGAGCCGGGCAGGCACACCAGCTGCTTCAGCGACACCTGCTGCAGCTTGACCTCCTGGGCGGCATAGAAGCTCCTCACACCGTCAGGGAAGACGATGGTGCCGCGGCCATAAGGCCACAAGCCGTTGATCGCCTTGATCAGCGAAGTCTTGCCGCAGCCGGATTCGCCCTTGAGGAATGCCCACTCGCCGCGCCGAAAGCGCAGATTGGCTGCGCTCAGGAACGGCGTGGCGTCTTCACCCTGATGCGCCAGTTCAAGCTTCTGGATGGTCAGGCCGAAGACCGGGTTCTGGCTGGCATAGTGGAAATCGGAACGGCCGGTCTGGCTGTAGAATTCCTGCGGCTGTTGGACGTTTTCAATGGCGTGCGCCAATTCAATGACGCGCTGGCTGTTGGCCCGCAAGGTGGCGAGACTCGGCATGACATGGATGAACCAGGAACATTTGCTGATCAGCGCGTTGACCTGCTCGGAACCGGTTATGTAGCCCTTGAGGTCGACGCCGTTGTGGATGAACGGCACCAGACCAGGTCCGTAGGCGACAACTTTGGCCCCGACGAAATTATAGACCGATTCGAATCCCGCATAGAGGGTGTTGACGATGTTGAGCTTCGACCAGGTGGTATCGATATCCAGATAGAGCCGTCCATGTATCGTCTTTTGCACGTCTTCGCCTTGCGACGCTGACACATGGAAACTGCGGCGCAACAAGGTGATCAGCTCGCTGCGATAGGTGCCTTCGGCCTTCTGCATCCTGACATTGAGCCACTCCAGCATTCCGCCGAGTTTGATCGCGATCCAGGTATTGACGGGCACATAGATGGCAACTGCCAGCAGAGCGAGGACGGCGCTGCCATAGCTGCCGAGGGCATCCAAGCCTTTTACCTCCACGGAATTCGCCAGCAAAGCGCCGCCGACAAAATAAAGTGAGGTGAAGACGCCGAACACACCTTGGGCAAGCCCGATGGCGCCGCCCGCCATGTCTTTGATGGATTCCTGCACGCGCTGATCAATGTTGTCGGGCGCTGGCGCATCTGGCGAGCCATTCTGGGCGTGGTAGTGCGTATGGTTGGTATCGAGCAGCGCCGCATTGAAACGCGCGTTCAACCAGGCGCGCCATTTGCGATGCAATGTCGCCGATACAAATTTGCAGGCGCCTATGATTCCCATGTCCTTGAACACGACCAGCAGGACAAGCAGGCCGGCATTGGTAAGCACCGATTCAAGGGGCGTGGTATTCGCGGCGTCGTGAAAAAAAGCGATTGAGGCTGCCAGTTCGCCCGCCAACACGGTAAACCAGACGTCCGCCTTGCTCGACAGGGCTATGATGAGTGCGAGGACGACGGTGAGAGCCCAGGCTTCCCTCCACCGGTCCGAGAACCAGTAGGCCCGCATCAGTCCCCAGAAGGTCCGCATCGACGATACTGGCGTCAGGGGCGACGGCCCGGCGGGGGCGTCGCGGTTCCAAAGTGCCGATATTGAACGTCGCGGTCTGTCGACCCGAATCACAATCCCGCCCAAACCTTTTTTAGTTTTGTTACGGATAGTAACACCAATTGATCATTTTCTATGAATTTTATCCCGGCGAATGTGAAGCAGCCCACCCGCCGTTGCCATGAGGCAACAGTTGGTGCTGCGAGATCGCCGCCTTTGGGTCAAATTTGTCCTTTGTTTCAATGTGTTGCGAGAACGCTCAGATGTGCGAATATATTCCCTGAGGGAAGGCTCATACACGGCTTTGTGACCAAAAGGCCTGCCCGTCGGCCGGTTTTCCCACCGCGCGCTAACCGGATCGCCCGAAAAATTGCCGTCCGTGATCGCCCCAGGCCGCCCGAATCATTTCACCGGCCATCATGGTTGGGCACGCAAGATCGTCGCTCCTGCACGGCGACTGCTCATGAGTTGGCCCACGCTTTTTAGCTGCAGCTCAACACCGTTTGACAATCAAGCGCACTGGAATGAACCTTGCCGGGCACTGTCGGCACCGATGCATGTCCGGTCCCCAACAAGGAAGCTCCCCAATGCTTGCACGCGCAGCCGTTCCCGCAATGGTGACGCTCTTTGCCTGGCTGCCTCTTGCGCATGCCGTCAGCCAGACCATTCCGGCAAGCGCCGAAGGGCAAATCGAGTTCAATGCTCCGTCCGGCAACATCGGCTGCATCTACACGCCGAAGGGCGGCACCAGCACCTACGAACCACAGGATGGCGGTCCGGAACTGAGCTGTTCGCGCGTCGAGCCCAGCTACGTCACCGTGATCCTTGGGCCGAACGGCCCGGCGACCTTGATCAAGAATCCGGGAGAGCAGGGCTGCTGCAGCGATGTCGCGAAGCTGGCCTATGGCAACAGCTGGAGCAAAGGGCCGTTTACCTGCCAGTCGTCAACCAAGGGACTGACCTGCACGGGCAGCAACGGGCATGGCTTCTTCCTCAGCAAAGCCAAGGTGACGGTGAAATAACTTCGGTCAGCCGGCCCTTTCCAGCTCGCCCTTGGCCTTTGCGGCCGCGACTTGGCGGATGGCATCAGTCAGCGTGTCGGCGTCCTGCGCGCCCATGACGGCGTATTTGCCTTCGAGCAGGAAACACGGCACGCCGGTGATCCCCATCCGCGATGCCGTGGCGATTTCTGTGCGCACCTCCTCGACGTCGGCATCGGTCGGCAACAGCGTTTCGACCACGGCAGCGTCCATGCCTGCCTCGCGGGCGGCATCGACCAGCACGGCGTGGTCGCCAATATTGCCGCCTTCCTCGAAATACAGCTGGAACAGCCGGCGCACGAGCCGGTTCTGCACGGCTTCACCGGCGGCACCGGCCCAGCGGATGACACGATGCGCGTCCAGCGTGTTGGCGGCCACCTTGATGGCGTCGAAAGCGAAATCGATGCCTTCGGCTTCGCCGAGCGGCTCTATGCGGGCATGCATCTGACGGATGCGCTCGTCGCTGCCGAATTTGGCCAGCATGTATTCGCGCCGGTCCTTGCCCTCGGATGGGATGGTCGGGTCGAGCTGGAACGGCCGCCAGCGCACATGAACCTGGACGTCGCCAGCAGCGGCGATCGCCTTGTCGAGCCGCCTCTGGCCGACGAAGCACCAGGGGCAGACGACGTCGGAGACCACGTCGATGGTAATGGAATTGTCATCGCTCATCTTGATCTCCTGCAGCCGAACGTTTCAGCGAGACCGATCTCGGCCACGCTCAGTTCGGCTTGCGCCACCAGGTCGGCCATTGATAACCGAATATGGGCGTCTTTTTGGGATGGTCCAGATAATTCCAGTAAGCGAGCCATTGCTGCGCGTTGTACTGCATCGGCACCATGTAATTGCCGGAGATCAGCAATCGGTCGAGCACGCGCACGGCGGCGACATAGTCTTCCTTGGTCCGTGCTCTTAGCATCGCGTCGATCGCCGCGTCGACCGCCGGATCGGCGACGCCGGCCAGATTGAATGAACCTTCTCTTTTGGCCTCTGAAGAACCCCAGCGAAGGTTCTGCTCCATACCGGGAGACAGCGAGTTGCTGAACCCGCTCGACCCGACAAGAACCTCAAAGTCGAAACGCTGCTTGCGCGACTGGATCTGGTCGGCCTCGAGGCTGCGGATGGTCACCGCGATGCCGATCTTTTCCAGCGAGCGCTGATAGATGGCGGCAAAGCGTTCCTCGTCCTGCGACGTCGTCAGGATCTCGAAACCGAACGGGTTTCCCTTGGGATCCAGCAGGACGCCATCCCTAACGGCGTAGCCCTGGCTCTTCAGCAGGTCGAACGCCAGCTTCAGCACCTTGCGGTCCTGGCCGGTGCCGTCATTCACCGGCGGGCGCCAGCTGCCGTCCATGACATCGGCCGGCACGCGGCCGGGGTAGGGCGCCAGCAGCGCCTTTTCCCTGTCGCTAGCGGGATGGCCGAGCGCGGAAAGTTCGGAATTCTGCCAGTAGCTCATCGTTCGCGTGTACTTACCGCCGAACAGGTTCTTGTTGGCCCATTCGAAGTCGTAGAGCATGCCGAGCGCGCGCCGCACCTCCGGATTGGAAAACTTCTCCAGTCGCGTGTTGAACAGGAAGCCGGTCACCACGGGCGGTATGACGGTGTCGAAGGTCTCGGCGATCACCTCGCCGCGATGAAAGGCGGGAAAATCGATATCGCGCTCGCGCTTGACCGGATCGCCCTCATCGTAAATGGCGCAGATGCCTTTCTTGAACGCTTCCGTCTTGGCATTGGCGTTGAGGAAGTACTCGATGGTGATCTGGTCGTAATTGTCGAAGCCGCGCTTGGAAGGGATGTCCTTGCCCCAGTAATTTGGATTGCGCTTGAAGACGATGCGCTGTCCCGGCTGCACCTTGTCGATGGTATAGGGACCGCTGCCGATCACCGGCTTCAACGTCGTCTTGTCGAAGGTATCCTTGTTGAAGGCGTGCTTTGGGATGATCGGCGTTAGCGCGATGATCAAGGGGGTCTCGCGATTGGCCTTGTCGTTGAAGGTGAAGCGCACGCTGTGATCGCCGGTCTTTTCGAGCTTGGCGATCAGGCTCATGCGGTCCCTATAGGGCGGGCGGCCCTTGTCGGTGAAGACATCGTAGGTGAAAAGCACGTCATCCGGCGTCACCGGCTCGCCATCGGACCACTTTGCATTTGGGTTGAGATGGAACTCGATCCACTTGCGCTCGGGATCCATATCGGCTGTGTCTGCGAGCAGGCCATAGAGGCTGAAGGCCTCGTCGTAGTTGCGCATCATCAACGGCTCGAAGACGAGATTGCCGAAAATGAGGTCCTGCATGCCGCGCGCCGTGGTGCGCAGGCTCTTCAGGATGAACGGGTTCAGATTGTCGAAGCTGCCGACGACGCAGTAAGTGATGTTGCCGCCCTTGGGCGCATCGGGATTGACGTAGTCGAAATGCTGGTAGTCGGCTGGCAGCGCCGGCTCGCCCTGCATGGCGATGGCATGTTTCGGTTCCGACATCGCCACGCCGGGTGCAAAGGCGAAGAACGAAATTGCGGCGATCAGCCAAACAAGAATGCGGCCCATGACCGTCTCCTTACTGGGCGGCTTGATGATTCGAAGTGCACCCTAACATGGCGCCGCGGCGCTCCGGCCAGATACATCAACCCAAATCGCACGACCCAAATTGCGAGGCCAAGAATTGCAGGCGGCGGGCTGGATTCGGCTGCTCATGCAGTGTAACACGCGCTCCGAAGTCATTCTGTTGCCTCAATTCGGCAACAGGTAGCAGGACCACACGGCGCGAAGAAGCCGGTCCCGGGATCATTTGAGAGGAAATGCACGACATGACGAGCCTGAACAGCAACGCATACCGCCTTTCGGTCCTGGCCGCGGGCGTGGTCGGCTTTCTGGGCGCCGGACTTCCCACCGCTTCGGCACAGCAACAGATTCCGCAGGGTTGGTTCAAGGCCTGCACCAAGCAGGAAGATGTCGACATCTGCAATGTCCAGAACATCATCACTGCCGGCAACGGCCAGTTCGTCACCGGCGTCAGCCTGATCGAGTTGAAGGGCAAGGTAAACCGCAAGGTCTTCCAGGTCACGGTTCCCCCAGGTCGCCTGGTGCCCCCCGGCATCGCCCTGCAAATAGACGCCGGCAAGGCGACGAAGCTGGATTATGTCATTTGCTTCGCCGACCGTTGCGTTGCCGAAGTGCCGCTGACCGACGCGCTCGTCGCGTCCTTCAAGAAGGGACAGGCGATCACGCTGACCTCGATCAACTTCCAGAGTCAGCCAAATCCAATCAAGGTTGCCTTGACCGGCTTCAGCGGCGCCTTTGACGGCGCGCCGCTGCAGCAGTCGGACATCGAGGATCGGCAGAAAAAACTTCAGGATTTCGTCGTCAAGAACAACCAGGACTTCGCCAAGAAGCTCAAGGACGAGCAGGCCAAGGCCAAAGCCGCCAACTAATCGCCGGGACAGATACCGGAGCGACAAAAAGCGGGGTCATGCCCCGCTTTTTTGTTGTCGTCACGTCGATGCAAGGTGATGTCAGTGTCTCGACTGGCGTTTTGGCTCATAGCGTCCGTCGGGCCGCTTGTCGAACATCTCGCCGATCTGTGGATGCCGGACCGGTTCGCCCGATTGATCCTCGAGCAGGTTCTGCTCGGAGACATAGGCGATGTATTCGGTTTCCGAATTCTCGGCGAGCAGGTGATAGAACGGCTGGTCCTTGCGCGGCCGCACGTCGGCCGGGATGGCTTCGTACCATTCGTCGGTGTTGGCAAATTGCGGATCGACATCGAAAATGATGCCGCGGAACGGAAACAGCCGATGACGAACCACCTGTCCGATCGAAAATTTGGCCGTTTTCATCATACTCACCACTAAGCCTCTAGAGCGCCCGGCGTCCCCTCGAATGTGCGAAGAGCGCTCTAAGACTTTGAATTTACACACACCGTGGCCAAAAATCGAGCCCGACTTAGGTCTGGGATCAGGCTTTATTTGGCGCAGAAAGCGTGTCAGTTCAATGCCGAAGCGCTTGACGCCCGATGAAGCTACGGGCTAGCCCGGTCCCGGGGTTTCGGGCCAGGGCAAAAATGTCTGACATTGTCGGTCTTGTTCTTCCGTTCTTCGGGCTGATTTTCATCGGCTTTCTGGTCGCGCGCATCACCAGGCAGCCGCTGGAAGCGCTTGGCTGGATGAACACCTTCATCGTCTATGTCGCGCTTCCTGCCCTGTTCTTCCAATTGCTGGCCCGCACGCCGTTCGAACAGTTGACCGAATGGCGCTTCATCTTCGGCTCGGTATTTTCCACCTACACGATCTTCTCGATCATGTTCGTATGGTCGGTGACGGCGTCGCGCGGCGAGATCGCCCAGTCGACGATCAAGGCGCTGGCCGCGGCCTACGGCAATATCGGCTATATGGGGCCGGGGCTGGCGCTGCTCGCCTTCGGCCAACAAGCGGCGGTTCCCGTCGCGCTGATCTTCTGCTTCGAAAATATCATGCATTTCGCCATCGCGCCGATGATGATGGCGCTGTCGGGCGACGACAAGACATCGCCGTGGCGGCTCATCCTCGGCGTAGTCAGGAAAATCGTCCTGCACCCGTTCATCATCGCGACCGCGCTTGGCGTCGGCGCCGCCTATCTCGGCTTTCACCCACCGCAGCCGGTCGGTCGCCTGCTTGAATATCTTTCGCGGGCAGCCGCCCCTTGCGCCCTGTTTGCCATGGGCGTGACGCTTGCGCTCCGGCCGCTCAACCGCGTGCCGCATGAGCTGGCGTCGATCGCGGCGCTGAAGCTGATCCTGCATCCATCGCTCTGCTACGTCGTGCTGAGCTGGATCGGGAACTTTTCCGAAATCTGGGTTTTTTCAGCCGTGCTTTTGGCGGCATTACCGACCGCAACCAACGTCTTCGTCATCGCCCAGCAATATGGCGTCTGGGTGCAACGCGCCTCGGCCAGCGTGCTGATCACCACCTGCCTCTCGGTGCTGACGGTGACCGGGCTGCTCTACATGATCCGCCACGGCATCTTACCGCCGGACCTGTTTCCCTGAACCGCCGGTAAGCGCCGCAAAGCCGCTGCCCGGCCTTAAGCCTTCGCGCATGAAAAAGGCGCGCAGCGGCGCGAAACTGCCGAGCACATTGAGGCCGGCGCTGCGTGCCATCTGCGCCGGCAGCATGTCCGAAAGCAGCGACATGTTGAGCAGATTGACCGCGCCGGAACGCGCCAGAATGTCGGGACGGCGCCTGGAATCATAGGCGGCCAGGGCCTTCGCGGCGCCGGGGTCGCCGCGATTTTCACCAGCGATTCCAATCAGATCCTCGATGTCCCTGATGCCGAGGTTGAGACCTTGGGCTCCGATCGGCGGGAATACATGTGCAGCCTCGCCGACCAGCGCCACACGGTTTTGCGCGAAGCGCCCCGGTGATGCCGCTGAAAGCGGGTAAATTTGTCGGCCGGGCTCGACCGACACCCGGCCCAGCATCGACTGCATCTGCTGCTCGACACGCTCGGAAAGCGTCGCGTCATCGAGTGCGGCGAGGTCCTTCGCCGTCTCCGGTTTCACCACCCAGACGAGGCTGGAGCGGTTGCCGGGCAGCGGCACCTGGGTGAACGGCCCGGTCTCTGTGTGGAACTCGGTCGAGGTGAAGCCGTGTTCGCTGCGATGGCCAAAATTCAGCACCAGCGCCGCTTGGCCGTAGGATCGCACCGAGGCCACTATGCCTGCCGCCTCGCGCGCCGGCGACAGGCGCCCATCGGCAGCGACCGCAAGCGCGGCCGAGACTTCGCGACCATCAGTCAACACGGCATGCGCCTGATCGGCGTCCAGACGCCAGCTCTCGACCATCGACGTCAGCCATTCGATGCCGGGATGCGCCGCGACGGACTTGGCCAGCGTCGGGTTCAGCGCACTGTTGGGCAGGTTGAGCCCGAACTGCTCCTCGCCGATCTCTATGGCGCGAAAAGTCACCACCGGGCTGCGGATCAGCCGGCTGGTCGCATCAACGATGCGCATGACCTTCAGCGGCGCGGCCTTCGGCGCAAGTTCGGCCAGCACGCCCAGCCGATCGAGAACCTTGAGAGCAGGGTTCATCAGCGCCGTGGTCCGGCCATCGGGCCCGCCTGCTTCGGGTCCGACCAGGGTTACCGGAAAGCCCGCCTCGGCGAAACCGAGCGCCGCGATCAGTCCGGCAGGGCCGCTGCCGGCTACCAGTATCCGTGCTGTCTCGCGATGATCCAAATTGGACTTCCAGTTTGCGATGCAGGTGTCTACCCATGGATATAGGTCAGACCATGCGGCTTGATCAACGCGGCGATTAGGCTCATTCGGTTGTCATGACCGGCCAGCAGGACGATTTCAGCCATCTCGACCGCGCCGGCCGCGCCACGGCAAGCCTGGCCCGCAGCCCCCGCCTGACGGTCAACATCGCCATCGTCGGCGGCATTCTGCTCGCCTGGTTCATTCTCGGCGCCATGGCGATCCGCGGCGCCGAAGGCCGGCTCCCCGGCGTACCAGGCGATGTGGTCCTGCGATATCTGCCGCAACTGCCGCTGCCGGATGTCCTCGACCGCTTCTTCGGCATGTGCCTGATGCCCGCACCACTTGATGCCGGCGGCGCACCGGTTCTGGCGCTGATCGTGATGTGGTTTTTGATGGCCGTGGCGACGATGCTGCCGTCGGCGGCGCCGATGATCCGTACCTATTGTGAAATCGCCGACACCGCCCGCATCAAGGGCGAGCCGGTGGCCCACCCGCTGGTCCTGGTCGCCGGCTACCTCTCGACATGGCTTGTCGCCTCTATCGGCTTCGCGGTGCTGACGTTGCTCGTCCACGCATTTGCGTCCTCCGCTCGATTGCTCGATGCGGTGAGCGGCCTTGCCGCGGCGGCCGCGCTGCTGGTTGCCGGCCTCTACCAGTTCAGCAGCCTCAAGCAGGCCTGCCTGACAGAATGCCGGAACCCGTTCTCGACACTGTTTTCCAACTGGAGCGCGGAGCCGGGTGGCATCTTCCGGCTAGGGCTGAAGCAGGGCCTGTGGTGCCTCGGCTGCTGCTGGGCGCTGATGCTGGTGATGTTTGCCGTCGGCGCGATGAACGTGTTCTGGATGGCGCTGATCGGCCTGTTCACCTTGATCGAAAAACAGACCACCGGCAGCCTTCCAACCCGAGTGGCCGGTGCGATACTGCTTGTCTGGGCAGTCGCCCTGCTAGTAGTCTCGGCATGACGGGGGATAATTCCATGGCAGAGCAAGGCTGGGCAATGAAAGGAGAGCTCGTACTCTCCTGCAATTGCACGGTTTATTGTCCTTGCGTACTGTCGCTTGGCAGCCATCCGCCGACGGAGGGTTATTGCCAGACCTGGGCGGGCTTCCGCATCGACGCAGGCCATTTCGGCGAGGTCGACCTGTCCGGCCTCAATCTCGGTCTGGTCATGGAAATCCCAGGCTATATGAGCCGCGGCAACTGGACCGCAGGCCTGTTCATCGACAAGCAAGCCTCCGTCTATGCGGTGAAAGCGCTGACCAGGATCTTCACCGGGAAGGCCGGCGGAACCACCGCGCTGTTGTCGATCCTTGTCGGCAAGTTCCTCGGCGTCGAGCAGGTGCCGATCACCTACGAGACGCGTGACAAGACCCGTATTTTCCAGATACCGAAGATCATCGACGGGGCGGTCACACCGATTCCCGGCAAGGATCGCGAGAAGGATACCGTGATCGGCAACTCGGAATACTGGATCGCGCCGGAGATCATCGTGGCCAGGTCCGATAAGAGCAAGATGCGGGCTTTCGGCCGCAACTGGAACTTTGCCGGCCGCTCGGCCGAAATCTGCAAACTGGATTGGCGGGGCCCGTGAGCAAGAACACAACGGCCAGAAACGCCGCCAAAAAGATCACCGACCGGATACCCAGGCCGAAGAAAAAGGTCACCTGGCCGCAGGCGCGGGCATTCTCGGTGCATCTGTTGACCGCGTCTGGCTCGTTCCTGGCTTTCCTGTCGCTGGTGGCGGCAAGCGAGCAACGCTGGACGGCGATGTTCTGGTGGCTGGGGTTGGCGCTGTTCGTCGACGGCATAGACGGGCCGATCGCGCGCAAGCTCGAGGTCAAGGAGATTTTGCCGACCTGGTCGGGCGAGCTCCTCGACAACATCATCGACTATGTCACTTACGTGCTGATCCCGGCCTTCGCACTCTACCAGCGCGGCTTCATGGGCGAAGGGCTGTCGTTCCTGTCGGCGGCCATCATCGTGGTGTCCAGCGCCATCTATTATGCCGACACCGGAATGAAGACGAAGGAGAACTTCTTCAAAGGCTTTCCGGTGGTCTGGAACATGGTCGTGTTCACGCTGTTCGTCATCGAGCCCGGACAGTGGGTGTCCTTCGGCGTCGTCGTGGCGGCCGGCATCCTGACCTTCGTGCCGATCAACTTCATCCATCCCGTGCGGGTGGTGCGGCTGCGGCCAATCAATCTTGGCATGACGCTGCTCTGGTGCGCTTTCGGTGCGCTGGCGCTGGCGCAGGCGGCCCTTGCCGCCTTCTACGACCAGATCGGCGTTTTGGGCGAACAGGTCGGCGTCTTTACCAAGGTCGGCATCACCATCACCGGACTTTACCTCGCCTGCATCGGCGGTATCATGCAGTTCTTCCCCAAACTCGGCGCCAAGCCGGACACTAAGAAAGCCTGACCGCAGGAAAGCCCACAAATGTCCAAAGCAATCCGTATCCACGCCCATGGCGGTCCGGAAGTCCTGACCTATGAAGACGCCGATCCGGGGCAACCCGGCGCCGGGCAGATCCTGGTCAGGCACACCGCGATCGGCCTCAATTTCATCGATGTCTATCACCGCATCGGCCTCTATCCGCCGCCCGGCGGCTTCCCGCTGATCCCGGGCGGCGAGGCGGCAGGTGTGGTTCTCGAGGTCGGCGCAGGCATCGACTGGCTGAAGCCGGGCGACCGCATCGCCTATGCCGTCAATGTCGGTGCCTATGCCGAACAGCGCATTGTCGCCGCCGACCGCGTGGTCAAGGTACCGGACCGCATCAGCGACGAACAGGCCGCCGGCATGATGCTTAAAGGCATGACGGCGGAGTATCTGTTGCGCCGGACCTTCAAGGTGAAGGCAGGCGACACCATCCTGTTTCATGCCGCCGCCGGCGGCGTCGGGCTGATCCTGGGACAATGGGCAAAACATCTCGGCGCCACCGTGATCGGCACGGCAAGCTCAACCGACAAGATCGAGCTCGCCAAGGCGCATGGCTTCGACCATGTCATCAACTACAAGGAGCAGGATTTCGTCGCCGGCGTCGCCGCCATCACCGGCGGCAAGAAATGTGACGTCGTCTACGATTCGGTCGGCAACGACACATTCCCGGCCTCGCTCGACTGTCTGAAGCCGCTCGGCATGTTCGTCTCTTTCGGTCAGTCCTCTGGACCGATCCCGCCATTTTCGATGTCGGTGCTGGCGCAGAAGGGCTCGCTGTTCGCTACCAGGCCGACGCTGTTCGTCTACAACGCCAAGCGTGAAGACCTCGAAATCTCCGCCGCGGCATTGTTCGATGTGGTGTTGAGCGGCGCGGTCGAGATCAAGATCAACCAGCGCTATGCGCTGAAGGACGCCGGCAAGGCGCAAGCCGATCTCGAAGGGCGCAAGACCACGGGTACGACAATACTGATCCCCTGACGGAGGTTTGCCTTCCTTTCAGTGCTTTGCCGCGGCGCCCAGGCACTGTTTGCACGAAAAACCGGTCGGTCGGTTTGTTGTGCGAAACGGGTCTATCTTTACCCCTTGAGTTTCCGCTGAAATTCTTGAAGCTCTTTCAAGGTGGGTGCTGCTTTCGCACGAGAGCGGCCAGCGCATACGATGTTGGCGGGAACACAGAACATGTCCGGGAACCGGATGGGAGGCACTGTGAGTGCAGATCATGATGGAGCGAACCTGCTTGAGGTTCGTGGCCTGACCAAGATATTCGGCACGCTGACGGCGTGCGATCATATCGACCTCAACATCGCCAAGGGCGAGATCCACGCGCTGCTTGGCGAAAACGGCGCCGGCAAGTCGACGCTGGTCAAGATGCTGTTCGGCTCGCTGGAGCCCAATTCCGGCGAGATATTCTGGAACGGGGAAGCGGTGCGGATCACCAGTCCGGGCATGGCGAAGAAGCTCGGCATCGGCATGGTGTTTCAGCACTTTTCGCTGTTCGAGGCGCTGACCGCGGCCGAGAATATCGCTCTGTCTCTGGATGACGGCTCACCGATCAGCTCGATCGCGGCCAAGGCGAGGGCGCTTTCCTTCAGCTATGGCCTGCCGCTCGATCCGGACTCGCTGGTCGGCGATCTCTCGGTCGGCGAACGCCAGCGCATCGAGATCATCCGCTGCCTGTTGCAGACGCCGCAGCTCATCATCCTCGACGAGCCGACCTCGGTGCTGACGCCGCAGGAAGCCGACAAGCTGTTCGAGACGCTGGAGCGCCTGCGCTCCGAGGGCAAATCCATCCTCTACATTTCGCACCGGCTGGAAGAGGTCAAACGCATTTGCGACCGCGCGACCGTGCTGCGTCACGGCAAGGTCGTCGGCCATTGCAATCCGCGCGAGGAAACGGCTTCGTCGCTGGCCCGCATGATGGTCGGCAACGAGGTGAAGGCCGTGGTGCGTGCGCCGGCCGAAGGCATCGAGACCGCGCAGCCGCTGCTCGAAATCCGCGCCCTCAGCCGCAAGCCGGCAACGCCGTTTTCGATTCCGCTGAAGAATATCAACCTCACTGTGCGCGCCGGCGAGGTGATCGGCATTGCCGGTGTCGCCGGCAACGGCCAGGGCGAGTTCTTCGAATCCGTCTCCGGCGAGGTGCTGCAGCAGGACGCCGCATCCGTGCGCATCCGCGGCAAGGATGCCGGCTCGCTCTCGATCACAGGCCGGCGGCTGATGGGCGCTGCCTTCGTGCCGGAAGAACGCCTCGGCCATGGCGCGGCGCCACGCATGAAGCTTTCGGAAAACCTGCTTCTGTCGCGGCACGCCACCGACGGCAAGGTTTTTGTCGGCGCCGGCGGCGCCGTCAAAAGCGGTGCGGTCTATGCCGCCGCCCAGCGCATCATCGTGGCGATGGATGTGCGCAAGAGCGCGCCCGATCCGGAAGCTGCGGCCCTTTCGGGCGGCAATTTGCAGAAATTCATCGTCGGTCGCGAACTCGACCGCAGCCCTGCCGTCATGGTCGTCAACCAGCCGACCTGGGGCGTCGACGCCGGTGCCGCCGCCCACATCCGCCAGGCGCTGATCGAACTGGCGCGCAGCGGCTCGGCAGTTCTGGTCATCAGCCAGGACCTCGATGAGCTGTTCGAGATTTCGGACGCGATCGCGGTCATGCACAATGGCGAATTGTCCAAACCGCTGCCGATCGCCGAGGCAACTTTCGAAAAGGTCGGTCTGTTGATGGGCGGCGCCGAGCCTGGCCACGCCGAACATGGTCTGGAGACGGCATGATGCGCCTCGAACTCGTCAAACGCCCGCAGCGCTCTATGCTCTTTTCGGCGCTGTCGCCCTTCATCGCCTTCGCCCTAACGATCATCGCCGGCGCGGTTCTGTTCGCGCTGCTCGGCGTCAACCCGCTGAGCGCATTTGAGATCTATTTCATCGAGCCGATCAGCCAGGTCTGGCAGCTGCATGAGCTGGCGATCAAGGCCGCGCCGTTGATCCTGATCGCGGTCGGCCTGTCGGTCTGTTACAAGGCCAACATCTGGAACATCGGCGCTGAGGGACAGTTCATCCTCGGCGGCATTTTCGGCTCGGCCATTCCGGTGCTGTTTCCCGGGTTCGAAGGCCCGCTGGTGCTGCCGCTGATGCTGTTGTTCGGCATGGTCGGCGGTGCCGCCTATGCAGCAATCCCGGCTCTCTTGAAGACGCGCTTCGGCACCAACGAAATCCTGACCAGCCTGATGCTGGTCTATGTCGCCCAGCTTTTCCTCGACTGGCTGGTGCGCGGCCCCTGGCGCGATCCACAGGGCCACGGTTTCCCGCAGACGATCCAGTTCAATGACTCGGCGGTCCTGCCGGAACTGATGCCGGATGCCGGCCGCGCCAATTGGGGTTTTGTCTTCGCGCTTGTTGCAGCCGTGCTGATCTGGGTGCTGATGAGCCGCCTGCTCAAGGGTTTTGAGGTCCGCGTGCTCGGCTCCAGCCCGAGGGCAGGGCGCTTCGCCGGTTTCGGCCTCAACCGCATGGTGTTCTTCGCCTTCCTGCTGTCAGGCGCGCTGGCTGGGCTTGCCGGCATTTCGGAAGTCTCCGGCGCCATCGGCCAGCTCCAGCCGGTGATCTCGCCCGGCTACGGCTTCACCGCCATTATTGTCGCGTTCCTCGGCCGGCTCAATCCGCTCGGCATTGTCGCCGCCGGCCTGGTGCTGGCGTTGACCTATCTCGGCGGCGAGGCGGTGCAGAGCGCGCTCGGCATTTCCGACAAAGTGGCACGCGTGTTCCAGGGCATGCTTTTGTTCTTCGTGCTCGGCTGCGACACGCTCATCCACTATCGCATCCGTCTGGTCGGCATGGCGCTGACGAAAAGCGCGGCGAAGCTTGAAGCCGCGCCGAAGTTGAAGGAAGCCCGCTGATGGACATCGCCGTCAACATCCTTTTGACCATCGCCACGGCGGCGACGCCGCTTTTAATAGCGGCCATCGGCGAACTGGTGGTCGAGCGCTCCGGCGTGCTCAACCTCGGCGTCGAAGGCATGATGATCATGGGCGCCGTCGGCGGCTTCGGAGCCGGCTATCTCACGGGATCGCCCTGGATGGGCCTGTTGGCGGCAATTGCCATGGGCGCGGTGTTCTCGCTGCTGTTTGCGGTGATGACGCTGTCGCTCGCCACCAATCAGGTGGCGACCGGCCTGTCGTTGACGCTGCTCGGCCTCGGCCTTTCCGGCATGATGGGGACCAGCTTCGTCGGCCAGCCCGGCGAGCGGCTGCCAAACCTCTACGTTCCGGTGCTCACCGACATTCCCGTGGTCGGCAGGCTGTTGTTCGGCCAGGACCCGATCTTCTACATCTCGATCGCGCTGACGGCGGCCGTCATGTGGTTCCTGTTCAAGACCCGCACCGGCCTCACTCTGCGCTCGATCGGCGACAGCCACACATCGGCGCATGCGCTCGGCATCAAGGTCATCCGCTACCGCTATCTCGCGGTCATCTTCGGCGGCGCCTGCGCCGGCCTTGCCGGCGGCCATCTGTCGCTGGTCTACACGCCGCAATGGGTGGAGAACATGAGCGCGGGCCGCGGCTGGATCGCGCTGGCGCTGGTCGTCTTCGCCTCCTGGCGGCCGTGGCGCGTGCTCGCCGGCGCCTACATCTTCGGCGCGGTGTGGATCGGCCAGCTTCATGCACAGGCATTTGGCATTCCGGTGCCTTCGCAGCTGCTTTCTTCTCTGCCCTATCTGGCAACCGTCGTGGTTCTCGTTCTAATCTCGCGCAACAAGCGTCTGACGATGATGAACACGCCGGCTTCCTTGGGGCAGCCATTCGTTCCGGATCGTTGAAAACAAAAACAAACGGGAAGCTCCAAGGCTAAACTCAGAGAGGTAACACAATGAAAAAACTGCTTATCGCGTTGATGACCACGACCGCCGCCATGTCACTGGCGGCGTCGGCGCAGGCCGCCGACAAGTTGAAGGCATGCTGGGTCTACACCGGCCCGATCGGCGATTTCGGCTATTCCTACCAGCACGACCAAGGCCGCCTCGAGGTGGAGAAGGCGCTCGGCGACAAGGTCGAAACCGCCTATCTCGAGAACGTCTCGGAAGGTCCCGATGCCGACCGCGCTTTCGAGCGTCTGGCGCGCGAAGGCTGCAAGATCATCTTCGGCACCTCTTTCGGCTTCATGGACCCGGAAGTGAAGGTCGCCAAGAAGTTCCCCAAAGTGATGTTCGAGCACGCCACCGGCTACAAAACCGCTGACAATCTCGGCATCTACAATGCGCGCTTCTATGAAGGCCGCTACGTGCTCGGCCAGATCGCCGCCAAGGAATCGAAGGCAGGGGTCGCCGGCTATATCGTTTCTTTCCCGATCCCCGAAGTGGTGATGGGCATCAACTCCTTCATGCTCGGCGCGCAGTCGGTCAACCCGAACTTCAAGGCCAAGATCGTCTGGGTGAACTCCTGGTTCGATCCGGGCAAGGAAGCCGACGCGGCCAAGGCGCTGTTCGACCAGGGCGCCGACATCATCGTCCAGCACACCGATTCCACTGCGGCACTGCAGGTGGCGGAAGAGCGCAAGCTGCACGGCTTCGGCCAGTCCTCCGACATGATCAAGTTCGCGCCGAACGCGCAGCTGACCTCGCTGACAGACGAATGGGGGCCGTATTACATCAGCCGCGTTCAGGCGGCGCTCGACGGCACCTGGAAGCCTGACAATGTCTGGCTCGGCATCAAGGACGGCGCCGTCAAGCTGGCGCCCTTCACCAACATGCCGGACGATGTGAAGGCGATGGCCGAGGCAACCGCCAAGAAAATCGCAGATGGCTGGAACCCCTTCACCGGACCGGTCGCCAAGCAGGACGGCACGCCGTGGCTCAAGGACGGCGAAGTAGCCGACGACGGCACGCTGCTCGGCATGAACTTCTATGTGAAGGGCGTCGACGACAAGTTGCCGCAGTAAGTATCGGAAACGCAAAAGAGAAGGGGCGCCGCCCGGCGCCCTTTTTCACTTCGCGGGCTGCACGCTTCGACCGCGAAACCGCGCCGAGGGCTGTGCCAAAAATCCGAGGGCGCCGGGAGGCGCCCTTTTTGGTATTTTTCTAAACCGCCGAGCCGTAAAGGTCGTAGACGTCGGCGCGGTCGATCTTGACCGTGACGATGTCGCCTTGGCGCAGCGGGCGGCGCGACTGGATATGCACCGAACCGTCGATCTCGGGCGCGTCGTATTTTGTCCGGCCCTTGGCAGACGTGCCATGCGCCTCGTCGATCAGCACCGGCAGGCGCTTGCCGACCTTCTTGGCCAGCTGCGTCGCCGAGATCTTCTGCTGGCGCTGCATGAAGCGATGCCAGCGCGCTTCCTTGATCTCCTGCGGCACCTGTTCGAGGCCGAGATCGTTGGAGCGGGCGCCGCGGACCGGCTCGTATTTAAAGCAGCCGGCGCGATCGATCCTGGCCTCGTCCAGCCAGTCGAGCAGCATCTCGAAATCCTCGTCGGTCTCGCCGGGGAAACCGACGATGAAGGTCGAGCGTATCGCCAGATCCGGGCACACCTCGCGCCAGCCGCGAATGCGCTCCAGCGTCTTTTCGCCATGCGCGGGCCGACGCATGTTCTTCAGCACCTGCGGCGAGGCGTGCTGGAAGGGGATGTCCAGATAGGGAAGGATTTTTCCATCCGCCATTAGCGGGATGACATCGGCGACATGCGGGTAGGGGTAGACATAGTGCATGCGTACCCAGATGCCGAGCTTGCCGAGCTCCTCCGACAGGTCGAGGAATTTCGCCCGCACTTCGCGGTCGCCGAACATCGACGTCTGGTACTTGATGTCGATGCCGTAGGCGCTGGTGTCCTGCGAGATGACCAGCAGTTCCTTGACGCCGGCCTTGGCCAGCTTCTCGGCCTCGCGCAGCACATCGGCCGCCGGGCGCGAGACGAGGTCGCCGCGCAGCGCCGGAATGATGCAGAAGGTGCAGCGGTTGTTGCAGCCTTCGGAAATCTTGAGATAGGCGTAGTGGCGCGGCGTCAGCTTGACGCCTTGCGGCGGCAGAAGGTCGATATACGGATCGTGGCTGGGCGGCGCCGCCTCATGCACCGCGGCCATCACGCTCTCATAGGCCTGCGGGCCGGTGATGGCGAGGACGTTGGGGTGCTTCTCTCGTATGACGTCCGGCTCGGCGCCGAGGCAGCCGGTGACGATCACCCGGCCGTTTTCCGAAAGCGCCGAACCAATGGCGTTGAGCGATTCGTCGCGGGCCGAATCGAGAAAGCCGCAGGTGTTGACGACGACCAGGTCCGCGCCGTCATGCTTGCGCGCGATCTCATAGCCTTCGGCGCGCAGGCGCGTGATGATGCGCTCGGAATCCACAAGCGCCTTCGGGCATCCAAGGCTGACGAAACTGACGCGAGGCGCAGACATGAGAAAACATTCCGGGTTTTTTCGGGATCGGCGGCCAGTACCACACTTATTGCGGCATTGGTATGGGCAGCGGCTGCGGCGAACGCGACCACTGCCTCCGGCAGATACCCGTACTATACAGAAGCTGTAGGACCGGCAGCGTCAGCTCACCACAGGACTGACATGCGGCCAGACCTCGACAAGGCCGCGATAGACCATATCGATCGCGACGTAGAGAATGATCAGCAGGCCGACATAGGCGATCCAGCGGTGGCGATGCAGCAGCTTGGCAATGAAGCTCGCGGCCAAGCCCATCAAGGCAATCGACAGCACCAGGCCTATGACAAGCACGGGAAAATGATCGCGCGCCGCACCGGCGACCGCCAGCACATTGTCCAGCGACATCGAAACATCGGCGACGACGATCTGCAGGGCCGCCTGGCCGAGCGTCTTGCGCGGCGCCTTGCCGCCCACCGTTCTGTCGCTGTTGAGGTCGGAATCGGACAGCGCCTCGGTCGCCTCGAACTCGTCGGCATGCGACGTCCGCAGCTCGCGCCACATCTTCCAGCACACCCACAACAAAAGGATGCCGCCGGCCAGCAGCAGGCCGACAATGGCAAGAAGCTTGACGGTGACGGCGGCAAACAGGATGCGCAGCACAGTCGCCGCCAAAACGCCGATCAGGATGGCTTTCTTGCGCTGCTCGACCGGCAGGCCGGCGGCGGCAAGGCCGATGACGATGGCATTGTCGCCGGCAAGCACCAGATCGATGGCGATGACCTGGAGGAGGGCCGTCATGCTTGCAGCGCTGAAAATGTCCATCGACCGGAGCCCCTTGCTGTATCGGCGTGTTCGTCGTCGGATATGCCGACGCCCTAACGTGTATGGTTCCCGCGCGTCAAGAGACTGCCGGCGCAATTCCAGGAAAAGTCCGTAGCGGTTTTCCGTCCGGAATTATGCAAAAACAAAGAGTTAGAGTGGGTCAGCTGCTCCATAAAAAGCTGAACCGCTCTAACGGCCGACGCTGAAAGCCACGGGAATAGGGAAGATCGTTCTGCCAGGGAGAATTCTGGTCGCAGCGAATTCAGTCGTAGAGATTGTACTTCGCCCAGTCGGCTTCCGGAATCTCGTCGCCGATGCGGTAACGGAACTGCAGGACCTCCATATGGTCCGGCGCCGTCTCGCATTTGAACTTCAGCCGGTACCACTGTCCCTTGCTGCGGAAGGCAGCGCCCGGGCTGCGGATGGCATCGGCTTTCATTTCCGGCGTCGCGAAGGCGTAGGCGACGACGCGGTCGGCCTTGTACTTGTGGTCGTCATGGCTGATACGGTCGAGCACTTCGGCGTCGCATCTCTGCTCCAGCCGGGTCTCCGGGTCGAGTTTCAGCAGGCCGGCGCGCAGGGCGGCGTCCATCGCGTGGGCGGGCCAGGCCAGCGTCACCGAGGCCAGCGCCGCAAGGAATAGTTTTTTCATGGGCGGGAGAACGACCATAACTCGCGTGAAAAATCAACCGGAGTGCCATTTTGGGGCAGCCGGATATGCGCGGAAATCGTCGTTGGCCGGGCAGGGTGTCTTGACGCAGCCGCTTTGACACGTCGCCGGCGCCATTCTTAATTGTCCGGGCTGCCATGCACCGATTGCCCATTTCGCCGTCTTTCCGCTTCTCGCGATCGCGGCAGCCACCGCCATGGCCGCAAGGCGATATAGGCAGCGAGGAAGGTTCTCTGTGCAAGGCCGGCCTCGCTGTGCCAGACCTCCCTTATCCCCGCCGCCCTCAATGCCCTTCGTTGGGTGCTGTTGCGTTCCCAGCGCCGGCTGATGCTGCCCGCCCGATAGTATTTGTGGCAGAGCACTTGCGGCACGCGGACAAAGCCGCCGAGCAGCGACAGATGCAGAAGCCAGGTCCAGTCGGCGCTGAATTCGCCTTGGCTGTTGGGCTTGATCCCGCCGCTGCGGTGGAACGCCCAGGCCCTGAATACCCCACGGTTGGGAACCCACCATCCATGCGGCTGGCGCGCCATCACCCGGCCACGCGCAAAACCGTCCTGCAAGCCCTCCAGCAGGTCGAACTTCCACGTGGCACTTTCGCCGCTGACTTCGATCACTTCGACGTCGCTGAACGACAGTACGGCCTCGGGATTGGCATCGAGCGCCCGCACCAGCGCCTCGATATAGTTTGGATCGATGACGTCGTCATGGAAGGCAAAGAACATCAATTCGCCGCTGGCATTGGCCATCAGATCGTTGGAATTCTTCAGCCATCCCAGGTTTTTGTCCCGGCGCAGGATACGGACATCGTCGCGGCCGCCGGCGAAGGCTGAAACGATCTCGAATGTCGCGTCGGTCGAATTGTCCTCGCCGACCAGGATCTCGATATTGTCCCAGGTCTGCGCGGCGAGGCTGTCCAGCGTACGCGAAATGAATGCCGCCGAATTGTAGCATGGCACCAGCGCCGTGACCTTCGGCCGCCAGCCGGATCGAAGCTGGACTTGTTTCTGCGCTACCTGCTTCGCGCCGCCCTGTTCTGTCTCACCCATTCACTCGATCCCGCAGATTTGCCGCGCCAGCCTGTCGGCAAGCCACGGCGCCGTCGAATATTTACCTGTGTCGACCGAGATGTAGTTGCCCAGGCGGTTGACCCCGAATTGGTCGCGGCGATGGATTGTGGCTTTCGGGTCGCTGAGCGAACCACGCCCTTGCGCAAACACGAAGCCGCCGCGTACCTCAAGCTCCTCGGCATCGTCGAACATGCTGGAAACACTGGGCACCAACCGGGCGAGCGTGGCGCGAACGTCGCCGATGAACCGCTGTCGTGCGTCGGCATCGAGCGCTTGTGGCGTTTCGATCGAGAATTCGCCACTCTCCGCAAGCAACCCGCTCGGGTACCAGGAGAGATAGAAGTTGCGCCCGTCATAGTTTTTTATGTCGCCGAACGGGCCAAGGGCGACGACCGCGCACGGCACATCGACAGGCTGCCTGGTGCGGCCGAACAGGCAAAGCCTGTAGCGGTGCGACCATCCGGGAACCGGCTCGATGCCGGCCGTGCGGTCGACAGCCAGCCGCCCCTCCCAAAGGCAATTGACGACGATGTCGAACGCCTCACTTTTCTCGCCTGCGACCGCCACGCGCCATTTCCCGTCAATTCCGTCCACCGGCTGTGCCGACAGGACTTTGGACGTCATCCGCAAGCTGATGTTGGGTTCACCCCGAAGCACGGCGCAAAGCCGGTCGGCAACCCATCGCGTGTTGACGGATCGCTCCGGCACCTGGAAGCCGCCGACGATCTGGTCCGAGTTGGTGACATCGGCCAATTCAGTTTTGGAAAGCCGATTCGATCGCGCCGCCGATACGTCGGCAAGGTAGCTGGTGGCGTCAGCGTGGCTGCGCACCAATACATCCACACGTTCAAAGATCGCCCCCAGCGCCTCGGCAGCGACGATCGAGTTGCGATGGACCAGATAAAGGTCTTCCGAAAAGGTCGTGTGCGCTTCCAGATTGCTTCCGATCAGCTCGGAAACAAGCCTGCCGAAACACAGTCCTCCCGAAAGCAGATGCCGGGCGGTCAGCAGCGAGGGATCGTTCCCGTAGAGATAGCCGAGATGAATCTTGCCCTCGTTCCAACGGCTGGCGCAGGCCATCGGCTCGCTCTCCTTGTCGAAGAGGGACACCGCGTAGCCTCTGCGGGCCATCATGAGAGCGAGGCTGGCGCCCATGATGCCGGCGCCGAGAATAGCCATTCTGCCGCGAGGCGCTGTCATGTCCTGGCGCGCATCGCGGCCTCTCCTTTCCCGATGAGTGTCCTCAGGGGTTCGATACGTAGTTTTCAGGGTCGTATTCGGTATCGCAGAAAACCAGCAAAGACGGGTTCTCGCCTTCATAGGTCTGCAGCGCCCACACCGGGGCATCGACCAGCACCGCGCGGTTCGATGCGGTGAGCGTCAGCCGTTCGACCTGTTCCTGATAGCGAAATTCGATGCCGATCTCGCCCGACAGCTGCATCATCAATTGCCGGCCCGAGCCGTGTGCATGTCCGCCCCGCGACGTGCCGCGCGGCGCGGTGACGACGAACGCCCGCACGGCTTGGAAATTGTAACCGCTGAACTCGATAGCGGTCAGCATTCCCCTGGGATCGCAATGTAACGAAGTGGGGATCTCGGTGACCTTGCCGCCAAAGAACGTTCGATGCTGCATAACGTAAGCCCGCCATATGCCGGTCGAAATTTACCTCAGACTAGCGCTTATATCAAAAGACAGAGAATACAAGCACTTAGGAGGTGTTTTGGGACACAGCAGCGGATCGATGTCGAGCTCGGCCTCAGGCCGATACGGTGCCGACTACCGAAGGTCGCCGCGCCGTCACGACTTCTGAGTCGCGGCCGAAACCACGGCTTAAGACCTTGGTCCGAGCGGTCTAGGACCTTTGAGTTCGGAAGGCCGGCCGGTCCCAACGAGGGTGATCTACTTCAGCAATTTCAAAGAGTTATGCTGGTTGGCGTTTCGCCGGCCGGCCGCTTCGTTCTCGCAATGAAAGCACAGCTATATCCAAGTTTACCCTTTGTGTTAGCGATTCCTCATGTTGCCCGCTATAGCGGTTAGTGGCGGTGGCAATCTCGGAGGTAGTTATGACATCCCGAAAGACCCTTTTTGCTGCATTTGCGGTGTTCTCGCTTCTGGTGTCGCCGGCCCTGGCTGCTGCTGGTGGCAACGGCCATGGTAACGGCCATGGCAATGGTAACGGTAACGGCAATGGCAATGGCAATGGCGGAGGAAACGGTAATGCTGGCGGCAATGGCGGAGGCGGCGGTTCGCTCGGCAAGTCGGCATCCGCCAAGGGCCAGGCCCCTAAGGGCCAGGTCGCCAAGGCCGCTACCCCTTCTGTGTCCAAGGAAAAGAATATCCATGCCAAGCTGGGCCGGTTGAACTCGCTGCAGCGCAACGCCAACGCCTTTATGCACTCCAAGAGCAAGAACTTCGCTGGCGTGCAGGCTTTTGTGACACAGTCGGCAATAGCCAAGAACGCTCAATCGGCGCTCGATGCCGCTAATCAGGCGGTTGCCGACGCCAAAGCGGCGCTCGACGCGCTGAATGCGAAAGCGGCTGACCCGAATACCCCGCCCGAAGATGTCCCGACGCAGGCCGACCTCGATGCAGCACAGGCAGCGCTCGATGACGCCACCCAGGATGCGGCCGCTGCTCAGACCGCCGCCACAGCTGCCGCTGCCAACGTCCCATCGATCGATGCAGCCCTTGCCCAAATGGCCAACAAGCCCGTTGACCCTGAGGTGACAGATTGGGCCAATAGCGTACTTGCCGACAAGATCGACCAAGTAGCCGCCAAACTGGCGCCGGCCGCGCCTTAAGGCCCCATGCGGCGGCAGCGATCCAATCGACGATAAGCCGTCGGGTCCGCCCGGCGGCTGCACCTTTCTCGCCTATCTGCAGCGTTGGTCCCAATGCAGGTCCGAGATTCTGGTCATGGCTATTTTGCAAAATCTCCAGCCGGGCCGCCGTCCTCAAGGCTGAATTCATGCGTGCTTCGCGCATCTTCATCGACCACACGAAACCAATGCTCCTGAAGCGCTCTAGGCGACACCCTTTGGCCCGTGACCTTCTCTACCGCAGATAACGGATCATCGGCGCTCGTGGCCTGAGTTGAGACACACTCCTCTCCATGCCACTCTTCCACCTGGTACTCTGGCATGCCGGCCTACCTACCGCTCCCCAGAGCCTTCGCTTCCCGCTCCAGCGTCTCGCGTCGGTTGCCGTGCTTCGCGATCAATTCCTTGACCTGCTGCGGGGTGATGCCGGCCTTGGTGGCGAAATACTCGACTTCATAATCCTCATCGGCAGAGACGCGGTCCCGATCGCGGAAGTCCGTCTTCGTTTTGTCGTCGGCCATTTGCTTTGCTCCTGGTTGAATGATCAACCGCAACGTGCAGCCGCAGCCTTTTGTTGCAGCGGAGCCCGGATTTCCGAAACGGTCACATGGGAAAACGGCCCTCAGTCGCAGGAGGTGCTGGTGTTGCTGTAACTTTGAACGGAACGGTTCTTCTCCTTGACGGTTGTGACGTGAAGGAGATGCCTCATGTTTGAAAGTGTGATGTGGTTGATCGTCGTTGCTGGTGGGCCACTGTTGCTGGCCCTATTGATGGCATACGTTCTTATGACCCGACGCCACCGTGGTCCTGCAGAACGCAGGCAAAGCGACCGCGCGACCAAACGGCTCTATCGCCAGGACGAACGTTGATCCTTAGGCTGGCGCAACGTTTGCGCTCACGCTGGCCCGCTGCCTCACGGTGGCAGGCTTCTTCGCTTTAGGAAGTTAGGAATAACTTAGGAAAGATTTGGCCCTCTTTGAAAATACAGAGGCAATTCAGCACGGTAGCCAAATATCTGGCGGAGGGAGTGGGATTCGAACCCACGGTGGGCTTGCACCCACGCCGGTTTTCAAGACCGGTGCCTTAAACCGCTCGGCCATCCCTCCAACGTGACTTTTCAATCATCTAGGAACATC
This sequence comes from Mesorhizobium sp. C277A, assembly GCF_040324395.1. Lineage (NCBI taxonomy): Bacteria > Pseudomonadati > Pseudomonadota > Alphaproteobacteria > Hyphomicrobiales > Phyllobacteriaceae > Mesorhizobium > Mesorhizobium sp. C277A. The sequence goes on from NZ_JAMYVW010000002.1 coordinate 2,061,370, forward strand.
AACCGACCCAGTGAACGACAGTTGGTATCGAATGATACCTGTCCTTCCGGACCAGCTTGCGGTTCATTTCTCTAGAGCGTTGCCCATCGCCAAGTCAACCATCGGCGCTGCCATGGATAATAGGGGGTGGCGTTCGTTACCCGAACGGAGCTGCGAACCCGTTTTCGAAGGAGCCGGGATCTAATTGCGATCCTTGCTGCCGACCTGCACAAGTTGCAGAAGACCCAGCACAACAAGTGCGAGGACAGTTGCCAAAGCCGCGATCTGCCAGAACCCGAGCCCAACCGCCAGGCCTATGGCGCCTGCCAGCCACATGCCCGCCCCGGTGGTAAGCCCTTGAACCTCGCCCTTCGAGAAGAAGATCAGGCCGGCGGCCAGAAATGCCACGCCGGCAGTCGTGGCTTCGATCAAGCGGATAGGATCGATGGCGATTTCCTGACCATCGAAGACGTGAAGGTGAGTAATCTCGATCGTGAGGATGGCAATTAGAGCCGTCGCAACACAGACGAGGATGTGTGTCCTCAATCCGGCCGGCCGGTTGCGCCATTCGCGTTCGATCCCAACGATGGAGCCAAGGACGGCCGCGAGCAAAAGCCTGGCTGAAATTACGGAAAAGGACAGCCACGTCTGTTGCCCAAAACGTTCAATGAATTCATCCATGAGGCGCAGAACGTATCTCGGGTCGGTCGGTTCCAGGCAGCCGCGCTTCGTGCCATAGATTCACATTCAGACTCCAAGGGCCTGGGCTAGGTCTCGGATGCCTCTCCACAGGCCCGACCGACCCAAGAACTCCGCCACATTCCTGCCCGGTTCCGGACACAATCGATTAATACGCTGATAAACAATTCCTGCGCACAAGGGATGGGGATTGGCGCGTCGCAGGCATTGCTCATCTGGCTCCGCCGAAATTCTAGAAGCGGCGCCTGTGTCGAGACGGTAGGGGACATCGGAAAACATGCAGACCACGACGCATCGGCGTCTTCGTCGCGCTCCTGCTTTGGTGTTGTGCGCTCTTTCGGCTGCGTTGCTGGCCGCGTGCGCGTCGCCGCAGTCCGAGCCGAAAGGCATGGTCTACAAGAAGCCTCGCTCGAAGGAATATTTTGCCGAGACCGAGTACGGCGTGAAGGCCAGCCCGCGCGTTCAGTACATGCGGCGCGGCGGCGGCCGCGACCAGTTGGGCAAGCCCTATCAGGTGCGCGGCAAGTGGTATTACCCCAAGGAAGACAAGCGCTACGCCAAGGTCGGTCTCGCCTCCTGGTATGGCGATGCCTTCCACGGTCGTCTCACAGCCAATGGCGAAGTCTACGACATGACCCATCTGACCGCGGCGCATCCGACCATGCCGCTGCCGAGCTACGCCCGCGTCACCAACACCGAGACCGGAAGCTCGGTCATCGTGCGCGTCAACGACCGCGGCCCCTATCACGAGGGACGCATCATCGATGTCTCGGAACGCGCCGCGCAAATGCTCGACTATGCCAAGGTCGGCACGGCCAGGGTCAAGGTGGAATATATCGGCCGCGCGCCGCTCGACGGCGACGACGACCAATATCTGGTTGCCTCCTATCGCCCGGGCAACAACCGCCCGGACCCGTCCGATGGCTTGCCGACCGGCGTCATGGTGGCGATGAACGGACCTTCGCCGAGCCTATCTGTTGGCGCACCACCTGCCGCAGTGCCGTTTCCTGGTCAGTTGACGAATTCCGACACACAGCCAGTGATGTCGATGCAGGCACCGGGCTCAAGCGATGTGACGCTGCCGGAATTCGGGCCGATCGTGCCTCAGCGCCCGGAATCGCCCTTTGCCGTGGCTTCGCTCTCCTATGCGGATGCACGCGTGCAGCGCGCCGACGTCTTTGCAGCACTCGATGACCAGGGCATGTCACCAGCCGACATCCTGCAATCGTGGAAGAAATCCAACCCGCAGGCGGCGCCTGCCGTTTCCGACTATGTCGCCGCCGGCTCCTTCGACGATGCCGCCGAGGCAAAGCGGGTGGCTGCGGCCCTAAAACCCTTCGGCAGGATAGAAATCCAGAGCACCGAGCTCGACGGCAATGACTGGTACGCGGTCAATCTCTATCCGGATGGCCACGGCAATGTCGACGACCTCTTGCGCGCGGCATGGTCGCATGGCGCGCCGGACGCGCTGGCTGTGCGCAACTGACCAACAAAGGCACGCCGGTTTTGTGATTGCGCGGTTGATCCGCCGGGAAGAAGCCTGATAGCGTTGCGGCAAGTTTCTGCCGGCTAACAGGTCGAGCCTCTTCATGCGATTTCGCCTTTTCCACCCTTTTGCCGGGCTTTTTGGCCTTGGCTTCTTGCTTGCCGCGCTGGTTCCGGCCAACGCGCAGCTTTTCGAGACCAAGGCCACGCAGGCTTTCATGATCGATGCCGAAACCGGCACGGTGCTGTTTTCCAAGGATGCCGACCAACCGATCCCGCCGGCCTCGATGGCCAAGCTGATGACCATGGAGATGGTCTTCAACGCCATGAAGTCGAAGCGCATGAGCCTCGACGACACCTTCGTGGTTTCGGAAAATGCCTGGCGCAAGGGCGGTGCGCCTTCGGGAACGTCGACCATGTTCGCCAAGCTTAAATCGGCGGTCCGGGTCGAGGACCTGATCCAGGGGGTCACCATACAGGCCGCCAATGACGGCTGCATGGTGCTGGCCGAAGGCATGGCCGGCTCGGAAGAGAATTTCGCCGCGCAGATGAACGATCGCGCGCGCCAGATCGGGCTGGCGAAATCGACATTCGTCAATTCGACCGGCCTGCCGGCCGACGGCCAGCAGACGACGGTGCGCGAACTGGCGCAGCTTGGCCTGCATATCTGGCGCGAATATCCGGATCTCTATCTCTATTACGGCCGGGCCGATTTCACCTGGAACAAGATCTCGCAAAAGAACCGCAACCCGTTGCTGGCCATGGGCATCGGCGCCGACGGAATGGCGGTCGGGTCGAGCGAGGCGGGCGGCTTCGGCATTGTCGGCTCGGTCAGCCATGACGGGACGCGGGTGATCGCCGCGATGAGCGGATTGGCGAATGATCGCGAGCGGGCCGAGGAAGCGCGCAAGCTGCTCGAATGGGGCGTCCGCTCCTTCGAGAAGACTGAGATTTTCGCCAGCAACGAAGTGGTCGGCGAGGCCCAGGTGTTCGGCGGCGCCAAATCCAGCGTAGCGCTGAAGGCAAAGGCGCCGATCGACGTCCTGCTACCGATCGCCAACCGCGACAAGCTGACCGCCAGGATCGTCTATCAGGGGCCGGTATCGGCGCCGGTGGAGGAGGGGCAACCCGTCGGCGCGCTGCGCGTCTGGATCGGCGACACGCTGAGCCAGGAAACACCGCTTTTCGCCGCCGAATCGGTTGGCGTCGGCACACTGCCGCAACGAGCGTTTGATGCCGCCAGGGAACTGGCCGTAGGCTGGCTGCGTTGAGTTCCTGCGGCGTGGACCTTTTCTCGGGCGCGGACTAAGACACCAGCGCAAAGCAGGACAAAGGCCTTTCGATTGGCAAGCGGATTTTTCATCACCTTCGAAGGCGGCGAGGGCGCCGGCAAGTCGACGCAGATCGAGCGGCTGGCCCAGAAGATGCGCGCCAAGAAATACGATGTCCTCCTCACCCGCGAACCCGGGGGGTCACCCGGCGCCGAGGCGGTCAGGCACGTGCTCCTGTCCGGCGCCGCCGAGCCTTTCGGGCCGAAGATGGAGGCGCTGCTGTTTGCCGCCGCGCGCTCCGACCATGTCGAGCAGGTCATCCGGCCGGCGGTGGAGCGCGGCTCCATCGTGCTGTGCGACCGTTTCCTGGATTCGTCGCGCGTCTATCAGGGCGTCACCGGCGGCCTCGATCCGGCTTTCATGGAAGCTCTGGAGGAGGTCGCCATCAACGGCATGATGCCGGACATGACGCTGATCCTTGACATTGACCCCGCCGACGGCTTGCGGCGCGCCGCCGCGCGGCGTGGCGCCGAGGACGGTCCGGACCGCTTCGAAAAGGAGACGCTGGACATCCACCAGCGCCGCCGTGACGCCTTCCTGGCGATCGCAGCCGCCGAGCCGCACCGCTGCATCGTGATCGACGCGTCGGCGCCTCCCGCTGCGGTGGAGGATGTCATCACCGCGGTGGTGTTCGCCGCACTTGAGGCGAGGGCGCCCGCGCGCAACCGACAGGCGGCGCCCGCATGATCTTCGAACGCATCGCTCCCGAGCAGCACGACACACTGGACGGTGTACCGGAGCCGTCCGAGACGCTGCGCCTGGTCGGCCATGAGCAGGCGGCCGCGATGCTCGCTGCCGCCTATCGCTCGGGAAAACTGCCGCATGCGTTGATCTTTGCCGGGCCGGTCGGCATCGGCAAGGCGACGCTTGCCTTTCACCTGGCGCACCATCTGTTGAAGCATCCGGCCTTCGACCAGGCGCCGGATGTGTTTGCCGTTCCCGATCCGGCCTCACCGCTGTTTCGCCAGATCGCCACCGGGGCGCATCCCGGCGTGCTGCACCTGACCCGGCCGCTGAACGACAAGACCAAGAGTTTCAAGACCGTCGTCACCGTCGACGAGATCCGCAAGGTCAACCGCTTCCTGTCGCTGACCTCGCATGACGGCAGCTACCGGGTGGTGATCGTCGATCCGGCCGACGACATGAACACCAACGCCGCCAATGCCTTGCTGAAGAACCTCGAGGAGCCGCCGAGCCGCACGCTGTTCATCCTCATCGTGCATGCGCCGGGCAGCCTTTTGCCGACCATCCGTTCGCGCTGCCAGATGGTGCGGCTGACGCCGCTCGATGCCGGCAGCCTGATGAGTGTTCTGGAGACCGTCGAGCCGCCGCCACCTTCCGATCCTGCCGCGCGCGCGGCACTGGCGGAACGGGCAGGGGGCAGCGCCCGCAATGCGATCCTTCTGACCCAATATGGCGGGCTGGAGATTGCCGGCACGCTCGACGCCCTGGTCACGTCGGGCAAGAGCGACATCGCCGGCGCCTATCGCCTTGCCGAGGCCGTCGCCGGCCGCGACCAGGCGATCCAGTTCGACATCTTCAACCGCCGCGCGCTCGATCTGCTCTCCATCGGCGCCAGCGAGGCCGCGCTGGCCGGGGATCTCGCGCGGGCGAAAACGCTGTCCGACACTTGGCACGAGGCGCTGAACGCTATATCTGAGACCGATACCTACAATCTCGACAAGAAGCAGCACGCCTTGACCATGATCGACCGCCTGAATTCCGCAATGCGAATGTGACCGGATCCGGCCTCGGGTCGGGATGGCAATCGCCGTCTCGATGCGATATCCACCGCTCACACTCAATTCGGACATTCATGACGGTTCATTCATGTCACGCGACACATTCTACATCACAACACCGATTTTCTATCCGAACGGCAAGCCGCATATCGGCCACGCCTATACGGTCATTGCGACCGACGCGCTGGCCCGCTTCCAGCGCCTGGACGGCAAGGACGTGCTCTTCCTCACCGGCACCGACGAACACGGCCTCAAGATGCAGCAGACGGCCGAGAAGGAAGGCATAACGCCACTCGCGCTTGCCGACCGCAACTCGGCGATCTTCCGTTCGATGACAGAGGTCCTGGGCGGCTCGAATGATGATTACATCCGCACGACGGAACCACGCCACTACGAGTCGTGCCAGGCGATCTGGAAGGCGATGGCGGCCAATGGCGACATCTATCTCGACCGCTACAGTGGCTGGTATTCGGTCCGCCAGGAAGCCTATTTCGAAGAGAGCGAAACCACGCTCGGCGACGACGGCGTGCGCCGCGAGCCGCTTGGCTCGCCGGTCGAATGGAATGAGGAGGAAAGCTACTTCTTCAGGCTTTCCGCCTATCAGGACAAATTGCTTGCGCTGTACGAAAGCCAGCCCGATTTCGTCGGTCCGGCCGAGCGCCGAAATGAGGTGATGAGCTTCGTCAGGTCCGGCCTCAAGGACATCTCGGTCTCGCGCACGACCTTCAATTGGGGCGTGCCGGTGCCGGGTGACGACAAGCATGTGATGTATGTCTGGGTCGATGCCTTGACCAACTACATCACCGCCGCCGGCTATCCCGACACCGAGGCCGAGCAATGGCGCTACTGGCCGGCCACGCACATCATCGGCAAGGACATCGTCCGCTTCCATGCTGTCTACTGGCCGGCTTTCCTGATGTCGGCCGGCATCGAACTGCCGAACCGCGTCTTCGCGCATGGCTTCCTGTTCAACCGCGGCGAGAAAATGTCGAAGTCGGTCGGCAATGTCGTAGACCCCTTCACCATGGTCGAGCATTACGGCCTCGATCAGGTGCGCTATTTCTTCCTGCGCGAGGTGCCCTTCGGCCAGGACGGCAGCTACAGCCACGACGCGATCGTCAACCGCACAAATGCCGATCTCGCCAACGGTCTCGGCAATCTGGCGCAGCGCTCGCTGTCGATGATCGCCAAGAACTGCGGCGGCGTGGTGCCGCATCGCGGCGAGCTGACCGAAGCCGACAGCGCGATCCTCGACCAGGCGGTGGAAGCGCTGGGTACCGCGCGCCACGCGATGGCGGAACAGGGCATCCATCTCGCGTTGGCGGCGATCTTCGGCGTTGTGGCGGAAGCGGATCGCTACTTCGCCTCGCAGGCGCCCTGGGCGCTGAAGAAGACCGATCCGGCGCGCATGGAAACAGTGCTGTGGACGACCGCCGAACTGGTGCGGCGCGTGGCATTGCTGTGCCAGCCCTACATTCCGGGGTCGGCCGGCAAGCTGCTGGACCTGCTGGCGGTGCCGGCGGACAAGCGTGACTTCGCGCATGTCCATGCCGACTATGCGCTGGTGCCCGGCACGGCGCTGCCCGCGCCGGAGGGCGTGTTTCCGCGTTATGTCGAAAACCCTGAGGCGAGCGCCTGATGCTCGTCGACAGCCATTGCCATCTCGACTTTCCGGATTTCGCCGAGGAGCGGGCGGCCATCGTCGCCCGCGCAAAGGCTGCCGGTATCGGTCACATGGTGACCATCTCGACACGCGTGAAGCGGTTTGCGCAAGTGCTTGAGATTGCCGAGAGTTTCGACGAAATCTATTGCTCGGTCGGCACCCATCCTCACAATGCCGGCGAAGAGCTGGATGTGACGGCTGAGGACCTTGTGCGCCTGTCCGCGCACCCGAAGGTAGTGGCGATCGGCGAGGCCGGGCTGGATTATTTCTACGACAAGGCGCCACGCGATGCGCAGGCGCAGGGTTTTCGCACTCATATAGCAGCCGTGCGCGAGACCGGGCTGCCGCTGGTGATCCATTCGCGCGATGCCGATGACGACATGGCTGCCATCCTCGAAGACGAAACAGGGAAGGGCGCCTTCCCCTTCATCCTGCATTGTTTTTCGTCGGGGCGACGGCTGGCAGAGGTCGGCGTGGCGCTTGGCGGCTATGTGTCCTTCTCGGGCATACTGACCTTCAAGAACTCCGCCGATTTACGCGCCATCGCAGCCGATGTGCCGCATGACCGGCTGCTGGTCGAGACCGACGCGCCGTATCTGGCGCCGGTGCCGTTCCGCGGCAAACGCAACGAGCCGGCCTATGTCGCGCATACAGCCAAGGTGCTGGCGGAGACGGTCGGCGTTGGCGAAGCCGAGATCGCGACGCTGACGACGGCAAACTTCTTCCGGCTGTTCGGCAAGATGCCGCGGCCCGCCGGGCTCTGACGCATGAGCGACCGGCTGCGCCTCACCATCCTCGGCTGCGGCTCGTCACCTGGCACGCCGCGCATCACCGGCGATTGGGGCAATTGCGACCCGGCCAATCCGAAAAACCGGCGTACACGCTCAGCCGCGCTCGTCGAGCGGATAGCAGCCAACGGCGCCAGAACCACGGTCGTCATCGACACCGGGCCTGATTTCCGTGAGCAGATGCTGATGGCGGCGGTCCGGCGCATCGACGCCGTCGTCTATACGCATCCGCACGCCGACCACATCCACGGCATCGACGATCTGCGCGGCTACGTGCTGGAGCAGCGCCATTTGATCGATGTCCATGCCGACCAGCCGACCATGCTCAGGCTGCGCGAAGCGTTCGGCTATTGCTTCGAGACGCCGCTTGGCAGTTCCTATCCGCCGATCGTCAGGCCGCACATCATCGATCACGCAAGGGCGGTGACGATCGAAGGCGAGGGCGGTGCCCTTACCCTCGAGCCGCTGCCGCAGATCCATGGCGACATCATTTCGCTCGGCTTCCGCATCGGCGGGCTGGCCTACTGCCCCGATATAAGCGACTTCCCGGATACCACCGCCGAGCGGCTGCGCGGCCTGGAAATGCTGGTCATCGATGCCTTGCAGTACCATACCCATCCCAGTCATCTGTCGCTCGGTCAGGCGCTTGGCTGGATTGAAAAACTGGCGCCGAAACAGGCCGTGCTGACGCATATGCATGTGCCGCTCGACTATGCCACGGTGAAGGCCGAGGTGCCGGCCAACGTCACTCCGGCCTATGACGGCATGGTGATCGAAATTCCTTTATGAGACAGCATGATACGAGCAGATCTTTATAAGGACGTTCGGTTCTCCGGCGCGAAGATCAGCAGCGTTCCAATCCGCTCATAGCCCATGCGGGGATAAAGCAGCGCTCCGGCACGCGTCGCCAACAGCATCGAGCACCGCGACGCATGCGCTTTGTCGTCATGCAGCATTTTGGCCATCAGCGCCTGGCCGATGCCTCGACGCCGGTACGAAGGCTCGACAAACATTGCCGAGCACCATGTGGCGCCGATGGCGTCTATGCTGCGCACACGCCCGACGATGGCGTCGCCATCGAGCGCCACATACTGGCGAAACGGCGCATCGTCGCCGAGTTGATCGTCTGGAAGTGGCCGCCTGCGTATGACCTTTCCCAGTTGTGCAGCGCGTTCAGCCGTCCTCACGCGTTCGATAGAGACGATTACTGGCGGGTCTGGAATTTGGCGCAGCGACTGGACGAAAAAGCCTTCCGTCCGCAGCAGCCGGTAGCCGAGCGCCTTGTAGGCAGTTCGCGTCGGTTCGTCCGGGCCGTCATTCGCGATCACGACCGAAACGGCAAAGCTTGGCCCCGCATGCTGCCGCACGATGGCATCGGCTTCCTCGGCGGCGACGTCATGGACGATCCATTCTTCGCCACGGTAGTCGCGTGCATTCTTGCGCTCGGCATCGCGCATCAGCCACAAGGGTCCGACGCGGCTGGCCGATGCCTCGACGCCGGTACGAAGGCTCGACAAACATTGCCGAGCACCATGTGGCGCCGATGGCGTCTATGCTGCGCACACGCCCGACGATGGCGTCGCCATCGAGCGCCACATACTGGCGAAACGGCGCATCGTCGCCGAGTTGATCGTCTGGAAGTGGCCGCCTGCGTATGACCTTTCCCAGTTGTGCAGCGCGTTCAGCCGTCCTCACGCGTTCGATAGAGACGATTACTGGCGGGTCTGGAATTTGGCGCAGCGACTGGACGAAAAAGCCTTCCGTCCGCAGCAGCCGGTAGCCGAGCGCCTTGTAGGCAGTTCGCGTCGGTTCGTCCGGGCCGTCATTCGCGATCACGACCGAAACGGCAAAGCTTGGCCCCGCATGCTGCCGCACGATGGCATCGGCTTCCTCGGCGGCGACGTCATGGACGATCCATTCTTCGCCACGGTAGTCGCGTGCATTCTTGCGCTCGGCATCGCGCATCAGCCACAAGGGTCCGACGCGGCTGGCCTCGTAGGGAAAGGAACGGCTCTTGTCGGTGCTGAAGCCGTGCACGAACACTTCGATCGCCGCTTCGATGTCACGCTTTGCTGTCGTCATCGACACAGCGTAGCGTTGGCCATCGGCTCAAGGCAACACGCGTCGATCATGCCAAACCCGTGAAAATCGCAGCAATTTCCAGCTTCAGTCTAATGCACAAGTTCCATAATCTATCTTATGCGACTTTCATATGTGGCTGCTGCTTCCATTACGGACGTGCCAATATACGCCCTGCTGACTGAGATGCGGGCCGGCGGCTCTGATTGCTTGGCGGGAGGAACGTTGACGAAGCAGTGGCGAAATGAGTTGGCGTGGTCTTCATTTCTCAAGGGATGGCGCCTTTCGCAAAGGCCTCGACTTCCTGCTCGACCGGCCCGCGCCGGGATAACGAACAGGAGCGTCATCCCGAAAAGCTTTCCAGGAGGCCGCTGAAGGCTGCTGCGATTGCAACAAGATGGAAGACGCCAAGGGCCAGCCATCTGGAGCCGCCGGCGCCCGCAACAAATGCCCCATAGGCAGGAAACTGCAGCGCAGCCAATCCGATGGAAAGGCTGGTGATCGTTGTGTTGGTCAAAAGCGTTGCCAGCATGGGGACCGGATAGAGAAGTCGCGCCAGCACATAGTCGCCATGCCCGGCCCCGGCCGAATAGAGCGCCAGGAAAAAGGCGACCGGCGTGACGCCGAGGCCGACAAGGAACCCTGCCCGCGAGGAGAATTTTGGCGACGTCATCTGGCCATGGCCATGGCGGCCGGTGGGTCGCCGCCGGGTGGCAGTGGTACGGGAGCGTATCCGGAATAGTCGGCGCGCAGGCGTGCCAGTCCGTTCGAACAGGACCGGAGCGCATCCTCCAGCATGAACATGTTCGCGAGCGGCATTGTCGCTTTGACAACGACGACCACGCCGCTGATTTCCCGACTCCGGATCAGGCCCCGGCGGCTGTGCAGTTCGGCGATGATTTTGTCGACATAGGCCGCCGACGTGTTCACCTCGACTTGCATGATCGGCTCGAAGAGCTGCACGCCCAGCTTGGGAGCGGCTTCACGGAAGCAGGCTCGGCCGGCGATCTCGAAAGTCAGGGGCGAGGAATCAGTATCGTGATACGCGCCGTCGATCAGCGTTGCCTTCACGCCAAGCATCGGGAAGCCAGCAAACGGGCCTGAAGACAGAATGTTCCGCAGCCCCTTTTCGACGCCCGCAACATATTCGTTCGGAAGCGCACCGTCGGCGACCTTGGACCCGAAGACGAAGTCCCAGCTACCGCCATTCGGCTCGAACGCAATCTTGACGCGGGCGAACTGACCCGTACCACCGGACTGCTTATTGTGCGTGTAGTCCTGCTCGTGCTTACGGGTGATCGTCTCGCGATACGCTACCTTGGGCGCGCCGACATTCACCTCAATGCGAGACTCGCGGCGCAGGTGGTCGATGACTATGTCGAGGTGGAGTTCGTCCCTGCCGGCGACGATCGTCTGGCCCGATTCCGCATCCTGCTTGACGTGCAACCAGGGATCCTCGTCCGCCAGCTTCGACAAGGCAGTAGCTAGCTTCTCCTGATCCGCCCGCGACTTCGGCTCGATCGCGATTTGCAGCAGAGGCCAGGGCGCGGCAGACTTTTCTATCATGACGCCATGGTTGCAGATCGATCCGATGACCGCAACGGAGGGGTCTACGCCCGGCCGGCCGCCCTGCCCGTCCCTTTCGCTTCCTGACTGTGGACGCGCGCCAGGAAATCGCGCACCAGCGGAAGTGCCTCATCGAAATGCGTTTCGAGCAACCAGTGGCCGGCGCCATCGATCAGATGAAGCTCCGCTTCCCGCAAATCGCGCTGGTAGGCATGCGCCGATTGTGCCGGCATGTAACCATCCTCGGGGCCCCAGACGATGAGCGTTTGCGGTTGGTGCTCGCGCAGATAGCTCTGATAGCGCGGGAACCAGCCGAGGTTCGCCTCCAGCTTCTCCATCAGGCCGACCGCGAGCCGCCGGCGGATCGGCGTGTCCATCAAAGGCCAGTGGAGTTTCCAAAGATCGGGAGGCACGCGCTCGGCTACAGCGTAATCCACCTCTCCGACAAACTCGTGCCGGAAGCCCTTCTCGCTTACCGCCTCTTCCAACGGCCGGTGCTTTTCGGGCGTCTTTTCCTTCCAATAGGCTTTTATCCCAGCGTATTTCGGCCCGAGAACATCCTGGTATATATCGCCGTTCTGGATGATGAGTGCCGCGATGCGCTCGGGATGTGCGATGGCGTGGCGCAGTCCGATCTGAGAGCCATAATCGTGCAGCCAGAGCGCATAGCGCGACGTGCCGAGCGCATCGGCGAAAGCTGTCAGAAACCCGGCATAGGCATCGAAATCATAGCCAAAGTCCGACATTTCGGGCGTGCCGCTGTAGCCAAAGCCGGGAAAGTCCGGCGCGAATGTATGCCAGCGATCGGCAAGTGCCGGCATCAACCGTCGGAATTGATAGGACGAGCACGGATAGCCGTGCGGCAGGAGAAGGACGGGAGCATCAGGCGGGCCGTCTTCGCGATAGAAGATGCTGTTTCCGTCAATGTCGATCCGGCGATGTTGCAATTATACCTCCTTGCTCAAAGCTTGCCCGCCACTTTGTTTACGGCGCTCGGGCAAGAAGGTTCCCTTGAAGTCAGGGCGTGACGGCTTCCGGCTCTCCATTGCCCGACAGGATCTGCAGCGTTCCGCGCGTGGCGTTGCGGAACGCATCGTCGAAACTGACGCCACGTACCTGCCAGCGATACTCCTTATCCTTGAAGCTGAGCCGCCAGTCGCCGACCCAGCCCAGCGCTTCCTGGCGCCATACCAAAGTGCCGGCAAGCAGGGCGTCCCCATCCAGCGTGTTGGCCACGTCGGCGAGCGCGACGTCGGACGGCCGAGGCAACTCCAGCGGCAAACCGGTCCGGTGCGCCGCGTCCGCCAGCGCAACGCGCATATCCGCCGCAAGCTCGCCGCCGCCATCGCGCACCAGCGTGAAGCCGTCGCCTTTCATCGGCCTTACATCCAGCAGTGCGACCATTTTTGGCCGCGGCACCGCCCACGGTTTGCGCCCGAGCGACGCCAGCAAGGCATTGATCTTGTCCGGGTCGAAATCGGCGGTGATGTAATGCGGCCGGTCGTGGGTGCCCTGCTCGTCATGCGGCGGGCGGTTGTTGAGCAGGTCGCGGTAGCCGACACCAGTGACATAGTCGGCCGCGTGCCGGCTCATGTCCGCAACACGCGGGTCGCCGATCAGCCGCGGGTCGCCGGAAACCTTGACCAGCACCTCTTCAAGGCACGGCGCCAGGCCCCAGGCCCGGTTCTCCTCGCCAGTGCCGCTGGTCACCGATTGCGCGCGGTAGAGGCTGGCGCGGTCGATGTCGGCGGCAGCGACCGGAAAGACAATCAGCACAGCCAGCGCCGCTGCCACAAAGCCCAATTTCAAGCATCCAGGCACCCGCCGACCCTCCCGAACGGTCCGGAACATCCGTTGGAGCCATACTCCTGATCATCAGGGAATTTCAAGGTACCGCCCATCAAGGCGTATCGCCGACGATGCGCCGGTGTACGCCGTCCAGGCTCTCGGTGAGCGCCTCGAACATGTTTCGAGCCGTGAGTTCGCGAAGAACCTGTTCGTTGATGCCGCCGCGCGTCGCATAGTCCTGCGCCAGATGCATGAAGTCGGCATCCGGCGACATATCAGGAGCGCATCCCAAGGCTTTGAAAAGCGAGGCGATGTAATCGCGCCCCTTCCCTTCCTCCACGCCATTCCTCTTGAGCCAGCTGTTAATCGTATCGAGATATCTGAAGTAGCTGGCATTGGTTGCGGTGGCCACGCTCAACGCGTTGAATTCGGCTGGGTTCTCGACCTCGATCACTTTCCCCAGATTGCCGAACAAGGCAGCGACAGTGGCATCCGGCGGGCAGATGATCGTTGCCCCCAGCCGGTGGGCGATCATCGGCATGGGCAGCGCTTTCGTCACCTGGTGCGCGGGTGCGGTCAAGCGGGCAATCTCCTCGCGCGGCAGCGTGGCGATCAAGCTGATGAGGTGATGCTCGCGCCGAAACCGCAAACCCGGCAGGACGTCATGCGCAATTTGCGGCCGGACAGCCAGCATGACCAGGTCGCATTGATCGAGAACCGCCTGATTGTCATCAGCGATACGCACATCCGGATAACGGGCTGCCAGCTCTGCGGCGATCTCTTCATTGCGCGGCGACAGCAGCACGGAGACGGAGTTATCCGCGACGGATTTGAGCCCGCTGACAATGGCCGCTGTAAGGGCACCCGTGCCGATGAAGCCAAGTTTCATCGCGCCTGTCTCTGGTTCATCGGTCACAGCGGCGCATGCTCGAGCCGTACCTGATAGCTCAGCACGCGCTTTTCACCGGGCGCGATCAGCATCACGCCCGGCTTGTCCGCGAACTCGCCATCGAAATCCACGGGGCTGGCAAGCCCGTGCCAGGGTTCGATGCACAGGAACGGAGCGCCGCCCGGCTTCGACCAGATGCCCAATTCCTTAAAACCCTGCCACGACATCTCGATCGCCGCACCGTTCGCGGCGGCATAGCGCACGCTGGTGCTGGCCGGCCGGTCGAGGATCACGGCGTCTGCCTCGAACAGTTGTTCGGAAAGCGCCAGCGTTTTGCCTTCGATAGGCGTCGGCCGCGGTGCAGCCAGCACCAGGCCATCCTTCAGCCGGCGGATCGGCGCCGGCTCGTCCTGGGCAAAGGTCAGGTGGTAGTCTGTCTTGGCGAGCCCCGGCTGCAATGGCCAATTGAAAGCCGGATGTGCACCGATGGAGGCTGGCAGCGTCTCGTCGCCGGTGTTGGCAATCTCGAAGCTCACACCAAGTTCGCGACGCTCGAGGGTGTAGGTGATGGCAAGGCGAAAGGCGAACGGATAGCGCGTGCGTGTATCGGCATCGTCGGTCAACACCAGCGTGCAGGATCGGGGGCTCGCGTCAGCCCACACAAATGGCTTGTCGCGGGCAAATCCGTGCTGCGTCAGGGGATAGACCCGGCCCCGATGGCGAAGCTGGTCCCCCTTCAGCCGGCCGACGATCGGAAACAGCACCGGCGAATGCCGCCGCCATTCCGGCCCGGCCTGCCACAAAAACTCCAGACCCTCGGCATTGCGCAAGGAGACGAGCTCGGCCCCCTGCCCGACAATGGTTGCCGAGATGCCGTCGCCCTGAAGCGTCACTTGTTCCATGCGTTCTCGCGGAAAGCTGCGTGCGAGCGGCAGGTTAGCAAAAGCCCGCATGGACTCAAGGGCGCAGCGACATCGCGCTGATAGAGGAGCGATGTCTCCACGCCAAAACGACAGTGGCCGGAGATTCTCCTCCGGCCACTGCGAGATCGAGATTGTTGCCTTGCTACGGTTCGACTATTCGCGTTCGCCGGTGAAGTTCAGCAGCAGCTGGAAGATGTTGACGAAGTTCAGGTAGAGCGACAGCGCGCCGAAGACGGCGAGCTTCTGCTGCGATTCCGCGTCGAAATTCTCAGCATACTGTTCCTTGATCGTCTGCGTGTCCCAGGCGGTCAGGCCAACGAACACCGCGATGCCGATCACCGAAATGGCGAACTGCAGCGCGGTCGAGCCGAGGAAGATGTTGACGACGCTGGCGATCACCACGCCGATCAGACCCATGATCAGGAACGACGAGAACTGGGTCAGGTCGCGCTTGGTCGTGTAGCCGTAGAGGCTGGTGGCGCCGAACATGGTGGCGGTGATGAAGAAGGTGCGCGCGATGCTGGTGCCGGTGAAGACCAGGAACACCGAAGCCAGCGACAGGCCCATCACCGCGCAGAAGGCCCAGAACATCAACTGGGCGCTCGCCGCCGACATCGTCTGCATCTTGAACGAAAACAACAGCACGAAGGCGAGCGGCGCCAGCATCACCACCCATTTCAGCGGGCTGGAAAAGATCGGCACGTAGAGGGCCGGCGTCGAGGACACCACCATGGCAACGATGCCGGTGACGACGAGGCCGATGCCCATATAATTGTAGACGCGCAGCATGTGGCTGCGCAGGCCCTCGTCATAGACGGCGCCGGCGCGCGCGCCAGTGCCCATGCGGTATCCGAGGTCAGGGGTATTCATTGCGGGTTCTCCTTATGTGGTCTCAGTAAAGCGTCTTGATCAGTAAAGTGTCCTGATCAGTAAAGTGTCTTGGCAAGCGTCTCGGCGGTGCGGTCGAGGTCGTGGACATCGCTGCGCGCGACGACCGCGTACGCGACCTCGCCGATCTGGAAATAGGCAGAGGAGATGTCGCCGGAGGGCGCGATGGCAGGCTTGACCACGTCGAAGGTTCCGGGCCGGATCGCAAACAGCGAGACCAGCCCCATATCCTTCGTCTCCAGCGCCACCTCGACGCTCGGCCCGAAGCGCGACGGATAGATCTGGACGTCGCGGACCTTCCAGTCCTTGGGCAGCGATGGCATGACGATTGCGGTGGCGGCGCGGATTTCGTCGCCATTGTAGTTGGACGCCTCCAGCTGCGAGGGCATCCGCTCGCGCATGAGCGTCGTCTTGTGCGCCCGGATCGCTTCTTCGACATAGGCGGGCGGCGGCGGCGAAGCCACGACCTTGGTCACCAGCAGCGGCCCGAAGAGGCCGTTCGCCAGCCAGCCGGCAGCGACAAAGATGGCGACCGCGGCCGCCCGCTGCAGCACGGCGAAGACGCGGCGACTGGCCAGCCCCCTGCCCAGCCGGCGCGCGACTTCAGTCGTCGCCGGCCGCGCCATGCCTGTGGAAGCAGCCAGCGCCAGGCGCAGTTCGTCGCGCGTCCTCAAGTCGGACATCACCCGCGCCGCAGCCTCCGGACGAGCCGACAGGAACGCCTCGACCTCGATGCGGCGCGCGACATCCAGCTGGTCGTCGACATAGGCGTCGAGATCGGTATCGGTCACCGGGTCCCGCAACAGGTCGGTCATGACGGGTCTCCCACGATCCTCAGATGGCTTTTGGCCGGCGAAGGTGCAGCGTTTTCCATCTCGCGCAGTGCTGCGCGCGCCCTGCCGATACGCGACATCAGCGTGCCCAGCGGCACCCCGCTGGCGTCGGCGGCCTGCTGGTAGGAAAGGCCCTCGATGGCGACCAGATGCAGCGCCGAACGCTGCTCCTCCGGCAGACTGAAAAAGGCCTCGCGCACCTGCGCCAGTCGCACGGAATGTTCCTGCGGCGCCGGCGTGCTGGCATCGGTGAGATAGCCGGCCTGCTCGACACGCGCTGATTCCGACCGGCGCGAGCGCATCTTGTCGATGAAAGCGTTGTGGACGATCGACAGCAACCATGCCCGCAGATTGCCGCCCGAGCGGAATGTGTCGCGCCGCTCGTAGGCGCGCACCAGCGCATCGTGCACCAGATCCTCGGCGTCAGTGCCGTCGCGCGTCAGCGAGCGTGCGTAGCGCCTGAGCGAACCCAGCTGTCCGACAATATCGAAGCGTGGCATCGACCGTTTCATGCCCCGTTTACGAAACAGGCGGGGATCTTAATCCATCGCCACCAAAACTTTTTTGCGTCGCCACAATAGGCATCATGCAATCAGAAGTCCGCTGCGCACTTACCCATCTCCCGTGCGGCAGATGTTTGCTTTATGGATGAAGTCTAGCCTTATCCGTCTGTCCCAGGAGCAAAAGATGGCCAATGGTAGTCGTGTAACGGGTTTTGCAGCGTTGCCGATCGTCGGCAGGGTGTTCATCATCTTTGGCATTGTCGGACTGATCGCTTCCGGCGTGCTGGCCATCGTCGAGATGTACGGCCCTCGTACCGCTTCGGCGACAGGCAGGATTGTCGCCGCCGAATACAATCCCCGCATCGAGTTCTCGACCGCCGACGGCACCATCATCCGCTTCAACAATGCCGTCCACAGCTCGTTCTGGGGTGATGGCGACAGCGTCCCTGTCGCTTACGACCCAACCAATCCGCAAAATGCCTCCGTCGACAGCTTCGCCGGACGCTGGTTCCTTGCCGGGCTGGCCGGCATGCTCGGCGGTTTCTCCCTGCTGACCGGCATCGGTCTCGCCGTGATTGGACGGGTGCTTATCCGGCGGATTGGAATGAACCCGTCGCCATAGCCGCCGACCCCTGCCGTACAGACAAAGCTTGGCGTAACGGTCCAGTACGCTAGCGGACTGGCGCAGATGGAAGCACTGGCGAAACGCGGCCGCTTTGCGTATTACTCCGCCGCCATTGGAGCCGTATTGATGTTCGAGACCCTGCAACCTGCCCCGGCCGACAAGATCATCGCCTTGATCGGCCTCTATCGCGCCGATCCGCGCCCCGGCAAGATCGATCTCGGCGTCGGCGTCTACAAGGACCGCGACGGCAGGACGCCGGTCATGCGCGCCCTGCGCGAGGCCGAGAAGCGGTTGCTGCAGGACCAGGACACCAAGACCTATCTCGGCCTTGCCGGCGACACCGGCTTCAACACGGCGATGGTCAAGCTGGCCTTCGGCCCCGCTGCCGACATGACGCGCATCCGCGCCGCGCAAGCGCCTGGCGGTTCCGGCGCGCTGCGGCTGGTGGCGGAGCTGTTGAAGCGGACCCGCCCCGACGCAACCGTCTGGCTGTCGGACCCGACATGGCCGAACCACCCGCCGGTGATGCGCGGGGCCGGCCTCAAGGTGCGCGATTATCCCTATTTCGATGCCGTTTCCGGCGCGGTGCGCTTCCACGAGATGCTGGCAACGCTTGGCGCAGCCGAGCCCGGCGATATCGTGCTGCTGCATGGCTGCTGCCATAACCCGACCGGCGCCAATCTCGATATCGCGCAATGGGCCAGCGTCACCGATCTTGTCGTCGAGCGCGGGCTGTTGCCCTTTGTCGACATTGCCTATCAGGGCTTTGGCGAAGGCCTGGACGCCGATGCGGCCGGCTTGCGCCTTCTCGCGGGCAAGGTGCCTGAAATGGTCGTTGCCTCGAGCTGCTCGAAGAACTTTGCCGTCTACCGCGACCGCGTCGGCGCGGCGATGATCCTGGCGAAGGATAGCGCGCAAGCCGATGTCGCGATGAGCCAGATGCTGGCGGCGGCGCGCGCCATGTATTCGATGCCGCCGGACCACGGCGCCGCCGCCGTGCGCACGGTGCTGGAAGATGATGGCCTTCGCGCCGACTGGGAGGCGGAGCTGGAGGAGATGCGGCTGCGCATGCTGAGGCTGCGGGTCCAGTTCGCCGACGCGCTGCGCCGGCAGTCCAACTCCGACCGCTTCGACTTCATCGCCAGCCATCGCGGCATGTTTTCCAGGCTTGGCCTGACCGAGGCGCAAGTCGAGCGGCTGCGTGCCGAGTGTGGCGTCTACATGGTCGGCGACAGCCGCATCAACGTCGCCGGCCTGCCCGAGGACGGCATGGATGACCTCGCCAAGGCGGTTGTGTCGGTACTCGGCTGAAGCTCGCTGTGGACAATCTCCCCTCTCCGGCTGACGCCGTTGGCCGCACGACAGGCAGCGGGATAGCATTCGCCGCATGAAACCTTCGCGCGACATTTCCCGGCTGATCGAGATCATGGCGGCGCTCAGGGCGCCGAAGACCGGCTGTCCCTGGGACATCGAGCAGGATTTCTCGACCATCGCGCCCTATACGATCGAGGAAGCCTATGAGGTGGCGGACGCCATTGCGCGCGGCGATCTCGACGATCTGCGCGACGAACTCGGCGATCTCCTGCTGCAGGTCGTCTACCACGCGCAGATGGCTGAGGAAGCCGGCGATTTTGCCTTCGGTGATGTGGTCGAGGCCATCACCACCAAGATGATCCGGCGCCATCCGCATGTCTTCGGCGACGAGAAGGCGCGCAGCGCCGGCATGGCAAAGGGCATGTGGGAAAAGATCAAGGCTGAGGAAAAAGCCGAAAAGCGAAGTGCGCGCCTCGCCCGCGGCCTCGACCCCGAAGACCATGGCAAGGGTTACCTGGACAGCGTGCCCGTCGCCCTGCCCGCTTTGACGCGGGCGCTAAAGCTGCAGGAAAAGGCAGCGCGTGTCGGTTTCGACTGGAGCGAGGCAGCACCCATCCTCGACAAGATCGAGGAAGAGATCGGCGAGCTGCGCGAGGCACTGGCTAAGGGCGAAACGGCTGAGATCAAGGACGAATTCGGCGACATGCTGTTTGCCGTCGTCAATCTGGGGCGTCACCTCAAGCTCGATTCGGAAGCGGCGCTTAGCGGCACCAACGAAAAGTTCCGCTCGCGCTTCCACTATGTCGAGCGCGCGATCGATGCATCGGGAAGCACGCTCGAAAAAGCCACGCTGGACGAGATGGAAGTGCTCTGGCAGCAGGCCAAGGGCGTGAAATAATCAGGCTTACTGCCTGTTTTTGCGGTGCAATCGGCTTTCGATCTCTTGCCGGGCGGTGTGCGTGGCCTTGAGTGCGATGGTCGCGCTGCCATCCTCATTGTCTACCCGCGAAACGACGTCGCCATTGCGGTATAGCCAGTCGACAAGGCCGAACTGCGGCGGTTCGATCGTCACCGTCAATTCCTCGAGTTCGCCCGACATCCTGGTCTCGATCAGCGCCTTCAGCGCATCGATGCCTTCGCCGGTGACCGCCGAGATGGCGATCGGCGGCGCCTTGTTGGCGTCAGTGCCGTCGGCGAGCAGGCGCTCCCGGTTGCCGTCGTCGAGAAGGTCGACCTTGTTCCACACTTCGATGACGCGCTTGGCATCGCCGGCATCGACGCCGAGATCGGCGAGAATGCGCTCGACGTCCTCGGCTTGCGCTGCGGTATCCGGATCCGAAATATCGCGCAGGTGGATGACCAGATCGGCCTCGACGACCTCTTCCAGCGTGGCGCGGAAGGCGGCGACCAGATGCGTCGGCAGGTCCGAAATGAAGCCGACTGTGTCCGACAGGATGATCGGCGTGCCGTGCGGCAGGCGCACGCGGCGCAGCGTCGGGTCGAGCGTTGCAAACAGCATGTCTTCGGCCAGCACGTCGGCCCCGGTCAGCCGGTTGAACAGCGTCGACTTTCCGGCATTGGTGTAGCCGACAATCGCCACCACCGGGAACGGCACCTTCTTGCGCTTGGCGCGGTGCAGGTCGCGGGTGCGGCGCACCGTTTCCAGCTCATGCTTGAGCTTGATGATTTTTTCCTGCAGCTGCCGCCGGTCCGACTCGATCTGGGTTTCGCCGGGGCCGCCGAGGAAGCCGGCTCCGCCGCGCTGGCGTTCAAGGTGGGTCCAGCTCCGCACCAGGCGGCCCTTCTGGTAGTTGAGATGGGCAAGTTCGACCTGCAGCGTGCCCTCCTTGGTCCGCGCGCGCTCGCCAAAAATCTCCAGTATCAATCCGGTGCGGTCGAGCACCTTGGCATTCATTTCTTTTTCGAGATTGCGCTGCTGCACCGGCGTCAGCGGATGGTCGACGATGACCACCTCCGCGTGACCCTCTTTGACGATCTCGGCGAATTCCGCGACCTTGCCGCTGCCGAGCAAGGTTGCCGGGCGTGGATCGTTGACGGTGACCACCGCCGTGTGGATCAGATCCAGGTTGATGGCGCGGGCAAGGCCGACCGCTTCGTCGTGGCGCGCATCCGCCGAACGCGTCAGCCGTGGACGGTTCGTTTCGTCATCGTTGCGCTGATGCCGGGTAAGCACCGGCACAATGACAACCGCCCGGGTCGGACCTGTGGCTTCCGTCCCGGAATTATGTGCTGGTTTCCCGCGGACGCCGCGGTCCGCGTCTTTTTCACGTGCCAATCAGGCGCCCTGGCTTTCCTCGCCATCGAACATCTGAACCGGCTGGCTCGGCATGATCGTGGAAATGGCATGCTTGTAGACGAGCTGGGAGTGGCCGTCACGGCGCAGCAGAACACAAAAATTGTCGAAGGAAGTGACCACGCCGGTCAGCTTGACGCCGTTGATGAGAAAGATGGTGAGTGGATTTTTGCTCTTGCGAACAGAATTCAGGAACAGGTCCTGAAGGTTTTGCGATCGTTCCGCCATTGTTCTTGTCTTTCGCCGATCCCCTTCGGTTTGCAGGCTAATGCGCCAAATTAGCGGGCACATGTCAAGCTTGCAAACACCCCCTTGCCGTCAGTAACGACAAGCAGAACGAGATATATTGATGTGCAGTCCGTCTGTGCGGTTATCAGGCTGGACTTTTTTCCGCAACGTCAAAAAAGGCTTGCCGCAATGAAAGTGTTATCGAACCGGGGTGCCCATTGGCGACCGCGGCACCGTCGATTGCCACGACCGGCATGGCGATTGTCGTTGCCGAACTGATGAAAGCTTCTCGCGCCGCCTTGGCTTCAGTGACTGAAAACCCGCGCTCCTCGATCGTCAACCCGAGCTTTGCCGCCACTTCGAACATGGTCGTGCGGGTGATGCCGCGAAGGATGCCATGCTCCGCCGGCCGGGTGACCAGAACGCCGTCCCTTGTAACGATCCAGGCGTTGGACGAGCCGCCCTCCTTGACGTTGCCATCGGTGTCGACGAACCAGGCTTCCTGGGCGCCGGCCTCCTTGGCCTTCTGCTTGGCCAGCACGTTGGGCAGCAGGCCGGTGCTCTTGATGTCGACCCGGTCCCAACGGTTTTCCGGCACGGTGATGACCTTGATGCCCGCCTCGGCTCGCTTGGCGGCCGCCACCGGGTCGGCCTTTCTGGCCGTAATCACCAGCGATGACGGTGTATCGGCCGGGAAAACGAAGTCGCGGCTGGCAACACCGCGCGTAACCTGGACATAGACCAGGCCGTTGACGACGTGGTTGCGCCGGACGATTTCGCGCAGAAGAAGCGGCAGCACGCCCTTGGTGACCGGCCAGTTGATCGACAATTCGCTAAGCGAGCGGTTCAGCCGGGCAAGATGGCGCGGCATGTCGACGACAAAGCCCTGCGCCACCTCGCAGACCTCGTAGACGCCGTCGGCGAACTGATAGCCGCGATCCTCGATATGCACGGCAGCGTCGGCATGGGCGACATAGCGCCCGTTCACATAGGCAATGCGCGGCATGGGTTATCCCTCAGAACAGTCTCGCTATTTCTAGGCGATTCCGCCGCTGCCGTAACCGGCAATTGCACGGGCCACGGCCCGCTGGACCAACAACAATGGGGATCAGACCCCCAGCGACTTCAGTTTCCGGTGCAGCGCCGAGCGCTCCATGCCAATGAATTCCGCCGTCTTCGAGATGTTGCCGCCGAAACGGTTGATCTGGGCGATCAGATAGTCCTTCTCGAACTGTTCGCGCGCCTCGCGCAGCGGCAGCGCCATGATGTGCTGGTCGGACTGGTTCGGCGTGCGCGGCATGACATCGCCGATCTCCGACGGCAACAGGTCGGCGGTGATCGGCGCATCGATATCGTCGCCACGCGCCAGGATCATCAGCCGTTCGACATTGTTGCGCAGCTGGCGGACATTGCCCGGCCAGTTGTGCGCCTGCAGCACGGCAAGCGCATCGTCGCCGATGCGGCGCGGCTTGATACCGGCCTGGCGCGCGATCTGCTTCATGAAATTGTCGACGAGGTAGGGAATGTCCTCGCGTCGCTCGGCCAGTCCCGGCACCATGACCGGAACCACCGCCAGGCGGTGATAGAGGTCTTCGCGAAAACGGCCGTCGGCGATCATCGCCTCCAGGTTCTGCGAGGTCGAGGAGATGATGCGGACGTCGACCTTGACCCGCTTGGTGCCGCCGACCCGCTCGAACTGCTGTTCGACCAGCACGCGCAAAATCTTGTTCTGCGTCTCGCGCGGCATGTCGGCCACTTCGTCGATGTAGAGAATGCCGCGGTGCGCCTCTTCAAGCGCGCCGACCTTGCGCTCGGTGCCGTTCGATTCGGTGCCGAACAGCTCGATCTCCATGCGCTCGGGCGTGATGTTGGCCGCGCTCAGCGTCACGAACGGCGCGCCCTTGCGCGTCGACAGCGTGTGGATGGCGCGCGCGGCGAGCTCCTTGCCCGAACCGGACGGACCGATGATCATGACGCGGCTGTTGGTCGGCGCAACGCGCTCGATGGTCTGGCGCAGCTGGCTCATCGCCGACGACATGCCGATCAAGTCGAAAGTTTCGCCGCTGCGCTGCTTGAGGTCGGACACCTCGCGCCGTAATTTCGAGGTTTCGAGCGCCCGCTCGGCGATCAGGATCAGCCTGTCGGCCTTGAACGGCTTCTCGATGAAATCATAGGCGCCGCGGCGGATGGCCGACACCGCTGTCTCGATATTGCCGTGGCCGGAGATCATCACCACCGGCAGGCTCGGATGCATCGTCTTGATCTCGTCGAGCAGCGCCAGCCCGTCGAGGCGCGAGCCCTGCAACCAGATGTCGAGGAAAATCAGCCGCGGCGCCCGGTCGGCGATTGCCGCGAGCGCGCTGTCGGCATCGAATGCCGTGCGGGTTTCATGCCCTTCGTCGCTCAATATGCCCGCGACGAGTTCACGGATGTCTTCCTCGTCATCGACGATGAGAATATCAGACGCCATTACCGACCTTTTCAGTTTCTCGTTCGTGTTCCGTTTCGCCTTGACCGCGTGGCGGCGCGGTTGCGGCAGCTGGCGGCAGGATGATCGAGATCATCGCGCCGCGTCCACCGTGGAAATCCGCGGGCGCATCGTGCAATTCGAGCCGCCCGCCATGGTCCTCCACGATCTTCTTGACGATGGCGAGACCGAGCCCGGTGCCCTTCTCGCGCGTCGTCATGTAGGGCTCGAGCAGCCTTTGGCGGTTCTCGCGCGGCAAGCCTTTGCCATTGTCGATGACGTCGATTCTGATCGCGCCATTCTGCCGGGCAGCTTGAATCCGGATTATGCCGTGCGAACCGTCCTTTTGTTCCAGCCCGTCAATCGCCTCGGCCGCGTTCTTGATGACGTTGCCGAAAGCCTGCGCCATCAATCGGCTATCGAACGTGCCCTTGAGCGGCTCGTTGCCGAACACGCGTTCGAAAGCAATGTCGGCGCGGCTGACTTCGACCAGGAACGACGCCTCGCGCAGCGATTCACGCAGATCGATGGCTTTCATCTCGGGCTTGGGCATGCGGGCGAAAGCCGAGAACTCGTCGACCATGCGGCCGATATCCTCGACCTGCCGGATGATCGTGTCGGTGCACTGGTCGAAAATCTCGCGGTCCTCGGTGATGACCTTGCCGAAGCGTCGCTTGATGCGCTCGGCCGAGAGCTGGATCGGCGTCAGCGGGTTCTTGATTTCATGTGCGATACGCCGCGCCACATCCGCCCAGGCCGACGAGCGCTGTGCCTGGACCAGATCGGTGATGTCGTCGACAGTCACGACGTAGGATTTCTCCTCCTCGCCGTCGTCGCCGGCCTCGATGGTGATCTGCACGTTGAAGGTACGCTCGGCGCCGGTGCGATAGAAGGTGACCTGCTCGCGATAGACCGGCTTGCCGGATTTGCGGCCGATCTCGAAGACACGGCCGACATGCGGTAGCACGGCGGACAGGTTCTGCCCCAGCGCCGCCGTGGCCGATATGGCCAGCATCGTTTCGGCCGATTTGTTGACGATGGAGACGATGCCGTAGGGATCGACGCCGATGACGCCGGCGGTGACGCCGGCCAGCACCGCTTCCGAGAAACGACGCCGTTCGTCGATCAAATCCTTGGCCGACAGGATCTCGTTGCGTTGCGATTTAAGCTCCAGCAGCATCTTGTTGAACGTATCGCCAAGCGAGGCGACATCGCCGTCGGAAGGCCGTACCGGCACGGCGACATCGAGATTGCCGGTCGCAACCTCGTCAGCCGCGCCGATGAGCTGACGGATGGGCCGCACCAGACGGTCGGCCACCGCTATGCCGGTCCAGATGGCCGACAGGATGATGATCAGCGTCAGCGACAGATAGGGCAGCGCGAACGCCACCTGCGACGTCCGCCTGTTGTCTTCCAGGCCGCGATATTCGGCGGTGTTGGACTGGACGATCGCCCTCGCCTTGATCACTTCGGGGTCGACCAGGCGATTGGTGTAGAGGTAGAGGCCTTCGATCTCCCGCAGCTTGATGATGGCGCCCATGATGTTGCGCGTCTTCGGCTCGATCAGCACCGGCTTGCCGTCGGCCGCACTTGCCACCGCGCCCTCGGGCGGTGCCGGCATGGCGAAATTGGCATCGGTCTGGGCACTCACGACAAAAGAGCCGTCTTCCCTGACCAGCGCCGCATGCACCAGGCTTCTGCCGACGGCTTCCTTGTTCATCAGGTCGAGAAAGCCGGTTCGATCGAGGCCGTAAAGCGTGCGCGAGGCGTCGAGATCGTAGGCCATCGACAGCGTCGTGCCCTGAAGATTGCGAGCGTTTTCCTGCACATAGGCGTCGGCGATCGACAGCGACGAGTTGACGATCGCCTTGGTGCGGATCTCGAACCAGCGGTCGAGGCCGATATCGAGCGTGATCGACGCGATGATGGCCACCATGATGGCGGGGATGGCCGCGACCAGCGCAAACATCGTCACGATGCGCACATGCAGCCGCGAAGCCGCCTTGCCGTGCCGGCGCGCCATGGTGATGCGATGCACCTCTCGGCCGACCAGGGCGATCAGCGCCAGCACAAATAAGGCATTGGCCGCAATCAGCGTCAGCGTTGTGTTTGCGTCTGGCGTGATCGGCGTGGCGCCGACAAGAATCGCAAACGAGATTGCCGCCGTAACCAGCGCGCCGGCAATTGCCACAACGCCAGGCAACGCAAGCAGCCGCCGTCCATCCCTCTGGCCGGGTCTGCTGAAAAGCGGTTCGTTTGATGTGAGAGCTTGCGAAGCCATGTCGCCGTCTAAGAGCCAGTGATTGCGTCGGATGTATGCAACGCATTGTGGCGATTATGCAACAAGTGTGGCCGTGACGGAAATCTTTCGGCCGCCGATCCCCTGAAAAGGGGACGACCTCGCGTCACTTCGGGCGCCAGGCGCTCATGATCTCGACGATTTGTAGACGTTGACGCCCAGCTCGCGAATCTTCTTGCGCAGCGTGTTGCGATTCAAGCCGAGCAATTCGGCCGCCTTGATCTGGTTGCCGCGCGTTGCCGTCATGGAAGCGAGCACCAGCGGATATTCGACCTCGGACAAGATGCGCTGATAGAGACCTGCCGGCGGCAACTCACCGGCGAAAGAGGCAAAATAGCGCTGCAGGAAGTGCTCCACCGCCTGGCCGATGGATAGATCGTCCGGGATCAAACTGCCGCCGCCGGGAACGACCGGTCTTTCGCCTGTCTTCAGCTCGGCTTCAATGATCTCGGCTGATATTTCGTCCTGCGAATAGAGCGCCGCAAGCCGGCGCACCAGGTTTTCCAACTCGCGCACGTTTCCCGGCCACGGATAGCGCTTCATCAATTCGATGCCGCCGGTCGAAATTCGCTTGGTCTGCAAGCCTTCGCTGGCGCCGATCTTGAAGAAATGCCGCACCAGATCGGGAATGTCTTCCGATCTCTCACGCAAACCCGGCAGCCGAAGCGGCACGACATTCAGGCGATAGAACAGATCCTCGCGGAAAAGCCCCTGGTTGATCAGCGTGCGCAGATCCTTGTTGGTGGCGGCGACGATGCGCACATCGGTCTTGATCGGGGTGCGCCCGCCGACCGTTGTGTATTCGCCCTGCTGCAGCACGCGCAGCAGCCGCGTCTGCGCCTCCATCGGCATGTCGCCGATCTCGTCGAGGAAAAGCGTGCCGCCCTCGGCCTGCTCGAAGCGGCCGGTCGAGCGGTTCTGTGCGCCGGTGAAGGCGCCCTTCTCGTGGCCGAACAGCTCCGATTCGATCAAATCGCGCGGGATCGCCGCCATGTTGATGGCGACGAACGGACCGCCGCGGCGACGGCCATATTCGTGCAACGCGCGCGCCACCAATTCCTTGCCGGTGCCGGACTCGCCCGAGATCATCACCGTCAGGTCGGTCTGCATCATGCGCGCCAGCATGCGGTAGATGTCCTGCATGGCGGCCGACCGGCCGACCAGCGGCATCGCGTCAGGCTGTTCTTCCGGTCGCGTATCGATCTTCGGTCGGCGCGGCTCTGACAGTGCCCGGTTGACGATGTTGAGCAGTTCGGTCAGGTCGAACGGCTTCGGCAGATACTCGTAAGCACCTGTTTCGGAAGCACGGATCGCCGTCATGAAAGTGTTTTGCGCGCTCATCACGATGAC
This sequence comes from Mesorhizobium sp. C277A, assembly GCF_040324395.1. Taxonomy (NCBI): domain Bacteria; kingdom Pseudomonadati; phylum Pseudomonadota; class Alphaproteobacteria; order Hyphomicrobiales; family Phyllobacteriaceae; genus Mesorhizobium; species Mesorhizobium sp. C277A. Next base: position 2,089,123 of record NZ_JAMYVW010000002.1, read on the forward strand.
CGGCAGCTCGGGCCGCGCCTTCTTGATGCGCGGCAGCATGTCGAAGGCGTTCTCGTCCGGCATGACAACGTCGGTGATCACCAGATCGCCCTCGCCCGCCGCCACCCAGCGCCACAGCGTCGAGGCGTTGGAGGTCACGCGCACCTCATGGCCGACGCGCGACAGCGCCTGATTGAGCACGGTGCGGATGGCCGCATCGTCGTCGGCGACGAGAATATTGCCGCGAACCGTCATTTGCGGTCTCCTTCGCCTTCATCATCGGCAGTGTCGATGGGTGTTTCTTTCCAGGCCGGCATCAGGATTCGGAAGGTGGTGCCGCGCGGCGTCGAATCGCATTCGATGATGCCGCCATGCTCGCCGACGATTTTCGCCACCAGCGCCAGGCCGAGCCCCGACCCGTTCGGCTTGGTGGTGATGAACGGATCGAACAGGATCGGCAGAATGTCTTCCGAAACGCCGGACCCATTGTCGCGCACGCAGAATTCAAGCGGTAGCGACACGCGGTCCTGGGTTCCGGGAACGGAAACGCGGATGCCCGGCCTGAACGCGGTCGACAGCACGATCTCGCCCTGCGGGTCGCCGCCGATCGCCTCGGCAGCGTTCTTGACCAGGTTGAGAAACACCTGGATCAGTTGGTCGCGGTTGGCGAAAACCGGAGGCAATGATGGATCATAGTCCTCCAATATCCTGATTCTCTTGGCAAAACCGTTCTTCGCGATTGCCTTCACATGGTCCAGCACGACATGGATGTTGACAGGATAGCGGTCAATCGGCCGCTCGTCGGAAAACACTTCCATGCGGTCGACGAGGGAGACGATACGATCGGTCTCGTCGGTGATGAGGCGGGTCAGCGCGCGATCCTCGTCGGACGCCGAGAGTTCGAGCAGCTGTGCGGCGCCACGTATGCCGGACAGCGGGTTCTTGATCTCATGTGCCAGCATGGCGGCAAGGCCGGTGACCGAACGCGCGGCACCCCTGTGTGTCATCTGCCGGTCGATCTTGTCGGCCATCGAGCGTTCCTGGAACATCACCACGATCGAGCCTGGGAATTCCGGCACCGGCGCGACATAGAGATCGACGACCTTCTCGATGCCGAGACGCGGCGACGACACGTCGACACGGTATTCGTTGACCGGCGCACGGCGCTCGCGCACCTGGTCGACCAGTTGCAACAGCGGGCTGCCGAACGGGATCAGCTTGGACAGTGTGTTGCGTGCCAGCATGTTGGCGCTGGAGCGGAAGAAGTCTTCCGCGTCGGCATTGGCGTAGGTGATGAACCCATCGGGATCGACCATGATCACCGGACGGCGGATGGTGTTGAGCACGATATGGGCAGCATTTGCCATCTCGGTGCCCGGTGCAGCAGGCGCGTTCATGCAGCGCTCCGCATGGATGCGGCCTCGCCCCCGCCGGAAAACACCTCACGCAGCACGGCCATGACGCGGGCGGGCTCGAACGAGGTGAGGATTGCTTTGCGCCCTTCATTGGTGACGCCCACAGCGTGGCGATCGAGATACCAGCCGAGATGCTTGCGCGCCTGGCGCAAGCCACTTTCGACGCCGTAAAGCGTCAGCATGTCTTCGTAGTGGGAAACGATGTAGTCCGCCATGGCTTGCGGGCTTTCCGGCACGCCGGAGGGCGCGTTGCCCGCAGCCGTTGCCGCGATGTGGCCCGCCGTCCATGGCGCGCCATAATGCGCGCGGCCGATCATCACCGCGTCGGCGCCCGACTGTTCAAGGATTTCGGCGGCCTCCGCGGGCGAGCCCACATCGCCATTGGCGACGACCGGGATCGAGACGACGTCCTTGATGCGGGCGATGGCGCCCCAATCGGCCTTGCCTTGATAAAACTGGCAGCGCGTGCGCCCATGCACGGTCACCATTTTAACACCGGCCTCTTCGGCGCGGCGCGCCAAGACGGGTGCATTGAGCGCATTGTCGTCCCAGCCGAGCCGCATCTTGACCGTGACCGGCACCTGGACCGCGCCGATCACCGCTTCGATCAGCGACAGCGCGTGGTCGAGATCGCGCATCAGCGCCGAGCCGGCATAGCCGCCGGTCACCTTCTTGGCCGGGCAGCCCATATTGATGTCGATGATGTCGGCGCCCTCGCCGGCAGCGATGCGCGCGCCCTCGGCCATGTGCTCGGCCTCGCGGCCGGCAAGCTGGACCATATGGACGGGCAGCCCGGAATGACGGATGCGCAGGTCGCAGCCGGCCCTGCCCTTGGCAAGCTCGCCGCTCGCCACCATTTCCGACACGACCAGGCCCGCGCCATGCGCGTAGGTGCGCTGCCGGAACGGCTCGTCCGTTATTCCCGACATGGGCGCGAGGAAGACGCGGTTGCGGATCGTCACGCCGCCAATGTCGAGCGGCGAAGCCAATTTTGTCACTTCAGGCATGCACAAAAACCAAGCATATCGGATTGCTGCACATTCTCTAGCCATAAGAAAGGCATTGTGCAACGCGCAATGACGTCACATTGCGGCGCATTTGGGAAAATGCTGGCCTTCGCCATAAGCCGCGACTAAGCCTCTCGGCATGACAGACGCAAGCGAAAAACCGGCCGAGGCGACGACCGACAAGGTCGGCGTGGTCATCGTTGCAGCCGGCCGCGGCGCGCGTGCCGGACAGGCCGACGGGCCGAAGCAATATCAGCGCATCGGCGGCCGTGCCGTTATCGCGCGCACGCTGGAGACTTTCCTGGCGCATCCCGAAATTGGTCCCGTCGTCGTCGCGATCCATGCCGATGACCACGCGCTTTTTGACAAGGCAGCCGGCGTATATGCCGAGCGGGTTACCGCCGTGGTCGGTGGCGAGTCGCGCCAGGCCTCGGTCCGGCTCGGCCTGCTGGCGCTGAGGGAACGTACGCCCGGCCGTGTCCTTGTCCATGACGCGGTGCGGCCGTTTGTCGACACGGCCCTGATCGACCGTATCATCGCCGCCATTGGCGAGCGCCAGGGCGCGCTGCCCGCTTTGCCCGTCGCCGATACGCTGAAGCGCGAGTCGGCCACCGGCATGATCGAGGAGACGGTGCCAAGGGCCGGCCTTCATGCCGCGCAGACGCCGCAAGGCTTTCCGTTCTGGCCGTTGCTCGCCGCGCACGAAAAAGCCCATCATCTCGGCAAGACGGATTTCACCGACGATGCCGCGATCGCCGAATGGGCGCATATTCCGGTGAAAATCGTTCAGGGGTCGCCGGACAACGTCAAACTGACCTGGGCAAGGGATATTGCGATGGCGGATCAGCGGCTTACTGGCGAGCGTTTTCCAGACATTCGCACCGGCAATGGCTATGACGTGCACGCCTTCGAGGCAGGCGACCATGTCACTCTGTGCGGCGTCGCCATTCCGCACGGCAAGAAGCTTTCGGGACATTCGGATGCCGATGTCGGCCTGCACGCGCTGACCGATGCGCTGCTCGCCACTTGCGGCGCCGGCGACATCGGCACGCATTTCCCGCCTTCCGATCCGCAATGGAAGGGCGCGGCGTCGAAGATCTTCGTCGAGCATGCGGCCAGGTTGGTGCGCGAACGCGGCGGCCGCATCGCCAATGCCGACATCACGCTGATCTGCGAGGCTCCGCGCGTCGGCCCGCATCGCGAGGCCATGACCAACGCGTTGTCGGCGATGCTGGGCATTTCCAGCGATCGCATCTCCATCAAGGCGACTACCAACGAAAAACTCGGCTTTGTCGGCCGCGAGGAAGGCATCGCCGCCATCGCCACAGCCAGTGTCGTCTTCCCCGGGGAGGTTCCCGCATGAACAACAGCGATCTTGCCAACGCCCTGCTCCAGGTCTGCCAGCAGCGCGGCATCATGCTGGCGACGGCCGAGAGCTGCACCGGCGGCATGATCATCTCGGCACTGACCGACATTGCCGGCTCGTCCGCTGTCGTCGATCGCGGCCTCATCACCTATTCCGATGAAGCAAAGATGGAGATGCTCGGCGTCTCGCCCGCCACACTCGAGGCGCATGGCGCCGTCTCGCGCGAAACGGTTCTGGAGATGGCGGCGGGCGCTCTGGCGCGCTCGCGCGCCGGGCTGGCGCTTGCCGTCACCGGCATTGCCGGCCCAGGCGGCGGTTCGCCGGAAAAACCGGTCGGCCTCGTCTGGTTCGGAGTTGCCCTAAGACGTGGGCCGGTGGCTGCCGAGCTCAATATGTTTGCCGACAATGGCCGCGACTTCATCCGCCGCGAGACGGTCAAGCATGCGCTGGAGATCGGGCTGCGCGCGCTCGGCGACACTCATGAGATGGGCGTCGTTCCGTAGATGACGTCCGCACGTTTTTCGAAGGCTTCGGAAAACATGCGGAAGGCGCGATCGAACATGGTGCCCATCACCACGCCGAGGATGCGGCTCTTGAACTCGTAGTCGATGAAGAAGCGGACGTTGCAGCCGCCGCCGTCGGCCGGCTCGAAGCGCCAGATATTGCTGAGATATTTGAACGGTCCATCGATGTATTTGACATCGATTGTGTTCTCGTCCGGCTTCAAAAGCACCTGCGTCGTAAAGGTCTCGCGGATCGCCTTGTAGCCGATGCTCATATCGGCGAGGAGAATGGTGCGGCCGTCACGCTCCTTGCGCGAGCGCACCGTCAGCGCCTCGCAAAGCGGCAGAAATTGCGGATAGGTCTCGATATCGGCGACCAGAGCAAACATCTGCTCCGGCGTGTGGGCAACGCGGCGTGTGGCTTCGAATTTCGGCATTGAAGCAGGATTTAACTGGCTTTTTTGAGCTGCGCCTCACGCGCGGCCCGCAGCCTGGCGAAATCGTCGCCGGCGTGGTGCGAGGAGCGCGTCAGCGGGTTCGACGCCACCAGCAGGAAACCCTTGGTCTTGCCGATCGTCGCGAAGGAGTTGAACTCCTCCGGCGTGACGAAGCGGATCACGGGGTGGTGTTTCTTTGACGGCTGCAGATACTGGCCAATGGTCATGAAGTCGACATTGGCCGAGCGCAGGTCGTCCATCAGCTGCAGGATCTCGTTGCGCTCTTCGCCGAGGCCGACCATGATGCCGGACTTCGTGAAGATCGACGGGTCGAGCTCCTTGACCCGCTGCAACAGCCGGATCGAGTGGAAATAGCGGGCACCCGGCCGCACCGTCAGGTAGTTCGACGGCACGGTTTCGAGATTGTGGTTGAAGACATCGGGCTTGGCCGCCACGACGATCTCCAGCGCGCCTTCCTTGCGCAGGAAATCGGGCGTCAGGATTTCGATCGTGGTCAGAGGTGTCGCTGCCCGGATCGCCCGGATAACCTCGGCGAAATGCTGCGCGCCGCCATCGGCGAGATCGTCGCGGTCGACCGAGGTGATGACGACATGGGTCAGCCCCATCTGCTTGACGGCATGCGCGACACGCGCCGGCTCATCGGCATCGAGCGCGGTCGGAATGCCGGTGGCGACATTGCAGAAGGCGCAGGCGCGCGTGCAGATCTCGCCCATGATCATGAAGGTGGCGTGCTTCTTTTCCCAGCACTCGCCGATATTGGGGCAGCCGGCCTCTTCGCACACCGTGACCAGCTTGTGCGACTTCACGATCTCGCGGGTTTCGGCATAGCCCTTGGACATCGGCGCCTTGACGCGGATCCAGTCGGGTTTGCGCAGCACGTCCTGATCAGGCTTGTGCGCCTTCTCGGGGTGCCGCAGGCGCGGCGCGTTGGCGATCGTGTCGAGGACGGTGACCATCTCAAACCTGACTTGTTGGCGTCTGCCCGTCGGCATTCGCCCTTCTGACGTCATCTAGGACTTTTCGGTGCAAAGAAAAAGGCCGCGGCGGCGCATGCCGCCACAGCCTTTTTCGCATAGCGGTAGTCTAGCGGCGTATCAGCCGCCCGGCAAAGATCAGCAGGCAGGCGCCGATGAAGCCGGTGATCAGGTAGGCGAGCCAGCCGACACCGAAGGGTTCGATGTTGAGCGCCCTGAGAATTGCGTTCAGCACCACCGCGCCGACAATGCCCATAATGATGTTCATCAAGACGCCGGTATTGCTCTTCATGACCATCTCGGCCAGCCACCCGGCCAAACCGCCGATGATGATGGCCGCAATCCAGCCCACGCCATTCACGTCCATATGCCAACTCCTCCAGTGTCAGGTGAAAATGCATCCGGAAACGAACTGTCTTGCCGTAAGGTTCCTCCGGCGCATGCGTCTGAGTCTCGCGGCAGCAATTTATCACGCGTTGAGCGCACGGCCATAGGCATCGAGCACGCTTTCCTTCATCATCTCCGACAGCGTCGGATGCGGGAAGATGGTGTGCATCAGTTCTTCCTCGGTGGTCTCCAGGTTCATCGCCACGACAAAGCCCTGGATAAGCTCCGTCACCTCGGCGCCGACCATATGCGCGCCCAGCAGCTGGCCGGTCTTCTTGTCGAAGATGGTCTTGATGAAGCCCTGGTCCTCGCCAAGCGCGATCGCCTTGCCGTTGGCGCCGAACTGGAAGCGGCCGACACGAATGTCCTTGCCTTCGGCCTTGGCCTTGGCTTCGGTGAGCCCGACCGATGCGACCTGGGGGTTGCAATAGGTGCAGCCCGGGATCTTCAGCTTGTCTGTCGCATGCACGCCGGGGAAATTGGCGATCTTTTCGATACACACCACGCCTTCATGCTCGGCCTTGTGGGCAAGCATAGGCGGTCCGGCGACATCGCCGATAGCGTAGATGCCGGGAACGTTGGTCTTGCCATAGCCGTCAATGACGACGCAGCCGCGATCGGTCTTCACGCCGAGCGTCTCGAGGCCGAGATTCTCGATGTTGCCCTGCACGCCGACGGCCGAGATCATGCGGTCGGCGGTGATCTTCTCGACCTTGCCGTCCTTCATCTCGACGTGGGCAGTGATCGAGTTGGCACCCTTCTCGACCTTGGTCACCTTGGCCTCGAGGATGATTTTCATGCCCTGCTTCTCGAACTGCTTCTGCGCGAATTTCGAGACCTCGGCATCCTCGACCGGCATCACCGCCGGCAAAAGCTCGACCACCGTCACCTCGGCGCCCATGGTGCGATAGAAGGAGGCGAACTCGATGCCGATGGCGCCTGAACCCATGACCAGCAGCGATTTCGGCATCTCCTTCGGCACCATCGCCTCGAAATAGGTCCAGATCAGTTTGCCGTCCGGCTCGATGCCGGGCAGCGCGCGCGGCCGGGCGCCGGTGGCCAGAATGATGTGCTTGGCGGTATAGGTGCCCTCGCCCTTGACGCCCTTGGGCACCGGCGGCTGCGGCTCCATCGGTTTCTTGGCCGTCTTGGAGACGACGATTTCACCCGGCTTGGAGAGCTTGGCCTCGCCCCAGATAACGTCGACCTTGTTCTTCTTCATCAGGAAGGCGACGCCGCCATTGAGCCTCAACGACACTTTGCGCGAGCGGTCGACGACAGCGGCCGTGTCGGCGCTGACCTTGCCGCCTTCGAGCTTCAGGCCGTAGTCCTTCAGATGATCGGAATAGTGCATGATCTCGGCCGAGCGCAGCAGCGCCTTGGTCGGGATGCAGCCCCAGTTGAGGCAGATGCCGCCGAGATGCTCGCGCTCGACGATGGCAGTCTTGAAGCCGAGCTGGGCGGAGCGCACCGCCGTGACATAGCCGCCGGGGCCTGAGCCGATGATTATGACGTCGTAGGATTCAGCCACGGGGTTTCTCCCTGATTTTCTCTAGAGTTCCAGCATCACACGCACCAATGGCGCCAATGCGTCACCTATATTGCGCGTGTTTTCGGCATCGAGATGGACCCCGTCGATCGGTGTGGTCTCGGCCACCGTGCCGGCATCGAAAAAGCCGCAGCCGGCCTCGTCGGCGAGCGCGGAATATTGCGGCGCCAGCCGCTTCGAGGCCTCGTCGCCGCCGGCAAACATTTCCTTGAATTCGGCATTGTCCGTGCGGCTGACCGCTGGTGGCGCGACGATCAGGATTTGCGGCGCGGCCCAGTCGAACGGATAATCGTGGCCGCGCACGATGTCGATCAGCCGCTGCACGCCCTGCTTGGCCGCGACCGGATTGCCGTGGATCCAGGGCTTCATGTCGTTGGCGCCGAGCATGATGATGATCAGGTCGAGCGGCGCATGGCTGGTCAGGATCGTCGGCAGCACCTTGGCGCCATTGCGGTCGGCACCAGCCAGGTGATCGTCGAAAGCCGTGGTGCGGCCGTTCAGACCTTCGGCAATGACTTCGATATCGTCGTCGCCCAACGCCGCCTTGAGCACGCTCGGCCAGCGATCTTCCAGCGCATGACGCCCGAGGCTCGCCGCGTCATAGCCCCAGGTCAGGGAATCGCCGTAGCAGAGGATCGTCTTCATGCACCCGCACCCGCCTCCGCCTTAAGCCCGCGCCGCACGCGCCATCCCACGAACAGCCACTGCACGATAACCGTGGCGATACTTGGCAAAATCAGACCGGCGCCAAAGTGAAGATCGCCTGACCACTGGGCCTTGCCCGGCGGCTGCGAGAAGGTCCAGGCAATCAGCCCGATTCCGGCCAGCACGAACAACGCAATCCCAACAAGCCCCGTCAGGTTTATCGCCCTTTGCGGATTTGGCACGAACTGCGCGATGAAAAATGCCACCGTCGCAACGATGGTGACCAACGCCGAAACCATGAAGACCAGAATGTATTCCGAGTTCGCATTGGTGGCGATTGCCAGCCACAGCGCCACCAGCCCGCCGGCCAGGCCGGAAAGGATCAGGGCGAAAAGGCTGGTGACGAATTTCCGCACAGCCTTTCCTTCCTAGACCAGCATGCCCATCGGATTTTCGATCATGCGCTTGAAGGCGACCAGAAGTTCGGCGCCGAGCGCACCGTCGACGGCGCGGTGATCGGTCGACAGCGTCACCGACATGATATTGGCGATTTTGATCTCGCCATTCTTGACCACCGGCCGCTGCTCGCCCGCACCCACCGCCAGGATCGTCGCATGCGGCGGGTTGATGACGGCGGCAAAGTCCTTGATGCCGAACATGCCGAGATTGGAGACAGCCGTCGTGCCGCCCTGATATTCCTCAGGCTTCAGCTTGCGGCTGCGGGCACGGCTCGCCAGATCCTTCATCTCGTTGGAGATAGTGGACAGTGTCTTTTCGTCGGCGTGGCGGATGATCGGCGTGATCAGGCCGCCGGGGATCGACACGGCAACGCCGACATCGGCGTGCTTGTGCTTGACCATGGCGCTTTCGGTCCACGACGCATTGGCATCCGGCACCGCCATCAGCGCCATCGCCATCGCCTTGATCACCATGTCGTTGACCGACAGCTTGTAGACGGGCACTTCGCCCTTGTCGGTCTTCTTCATCGGAGCCGCCGCATTGATCTGTGTGCGCAGCGCCAGCAGCGCATCGAGCTCGCAGTCGAGCGTCAGGTAGAAATGCGGGATGGTTGTCTTGGCCTCGACCAGGCGGCGCGCAATGGTCTTGCGCATATTGTCGTGCGGGACGAGCTCATAGGACCCTTCGGCAAACAGCTTCAGCACCTGTTCGTCCGACATCGCCTTGGGTGCCGCAGCCGGAGCCGCAGGTGCCGGAGCGCCGGCAGGTGCGGCTTTCGCGGCCGGTGCAGCCTTGGCGCCACCGCCGGCAATCGCCGCCTCGACATCGGCCTTGACGACACGGCCATGCGGGCCGGTGCCACTCACAGCGGACACATCGACGCCGGCGTCCTTGGCTATGCGCCGCGCCAGCGGCGAGGCGAAAGTGCGCTCGCCTGACGATTGGCTGATCTCCCCCCTTGTGGGGGAGATGGCCGGCAGGCCAGAGGGGGGCGCGACAGACTGAGAGGTCGGCGGGACAGCGCCCCCCTCTGTCGACTTCGTCGACATCTCCCCCACGGGTGGGGAGATTGACGCCTTATCCTGCTTGGCATCGGCTTTCGCGGGCGCGGCATCGCCACCACCCTTTGCCGCCGCCCCTGCATCCTCGCCTTCGCCGGCGAGAATGGCGATCAGCGCATTGACCTTGACGCCTTCGGTGCCGGCCGGAACGACCAGCTTGGCGACCGTGCCCTCATCGACGGCCTCGACTTCCATCGTCGCCTTGTCGGTCTCGATCTCGGCGATCACGTCGCCCGGCGAAACCTTGTCGCCCTCCTTGACCAGCCACTTGGAAAGATTGCCCTCTTCCATCGTGGGCGAGAGTGCCGGCATGGTGATGTTGATTGGCATAGTTACTCTCCCTGCAAGCCAGCCGGGCTAACCACGGCAAGTTCTAGACGTTTGCCTTTGAATTCCTTGCCAATCGATCGGGCCAAGAAGAAATTCAAACAAAGGAATGATGCTACAAGCCCAAGGCATGCTCCCCCAACAGAGCTCAGTACCTGAATTGCCTCATGGCGAAGTCCAAAAAAACCGCCAATGAACCCAATGACGAACCCAACAATCGCGCCAGCAACAAATCCACAAGCGATACTAGACAGGAAGCTCCGCCAAAATAGAGACCAAGCTATTCTCCTCACATCTGCCATCGTCGCCATTTCTGCCTCCCCCGCAAGAAAGACCGTCAGCGATACGTGACGGCTTTGACCGCCTCTATGACCTCGCCGACATTGGGCAAAGCCAGCTTTTCGAGGTTCGCCGCATAAGGCATCGGCACGTCCTTGCCGGCGATGGTGATGACCGGCGCGTCGAGGAAATCGAAGGCGCGCTGCGAAACCTGGTTGGCGATGTGGTCGCCGACCGAGTTCTGCGGGAAACCTTCTTCCACCACGATCAGGCGGTTGGTCTTTTTCACGGAGGCAATGACGGTGTCGAGGTCGAGCGGGCGGATGGTCCGGAGATCGATGATCTCGGCATCGATGCCCATGCCGCGCAGTTCGGCTTCCGCCTTGATGGCATAGGTCATGCCGATGCCGAACGAGACGATGGTGACGTCCTTGCCCTGCTTGTGAATGCGCGCCTTGCCGATCGGCAGCACGAAATCATCGAGCTTCGGCACGTCGAAGGACTGGCCGTAGAGGATTTCGTTTTCAAGGAAGATGACCGGGTTCGGATCGCGGATCGCCGCCTTGAGCAGGCCCTTGGCGTCGGCAGCCGTGTACGGCATCACCACCTTCAGGCCGGGAATATGGCTGTACCAGGCGGCATAGCACTGCGAATGCTGGGCGCCGACGCGGGCGGCCGCACCGTTCGGTCCGCGGAACACGATCGGTGCGCCCATCTGGCCGCCCGACATATAGAGCGTCTTGGCCGCGGAGTTGATGATCTGGTCGATCGCCTGCATGGCGAAGTTGAAGGTCATGAACTCGACGATCGGCTTCAGGCCGGCCATCGCCGCACCGACGCCGACGCCGGCAAAGCCGTGCTCGGTGATCGGCGTGTCGACGACGCGGCGCGGCCCGAATTCCTGCAGCAGCCCTTGCGTGATCTTGTAGGCGCCCTGGTATTCCGCGACCTCCTCGCCCATGACGAAGACATCGCCGTCGCGGCGCATTTCTTCAGCCATGGCATCGCGGAGCGCTTCGCGCACCGTGGTCGAGACCATCTCGGTGCCGGCGGGAATATCCGGATCGGCGGCAGGTTTGGCCGCCGGAGCGGCGGGAACTGCCTTCGGAGCCTCGCCGGCATCCTGGGGAGCCGCTTTTGTACCTTCCTCGGCTGCATCGGTCCGCTGACCGCCAGCGGAAACGGCATCCTGGGTGGAGGCAGGCTTGCCGCTCTTTTCGACATCGCCTGCACTTTCACCGTCCTGCAGCAACACGGCGATCACCGCGTTGACCTTGACGCCTTCGGTGCCGGCGGGAACCACGATCTTGCCGATCGTGCCTTCATCGACGGCTTCGACTTCCATCGTCGCCTTGTCGGTTTCGATCTCGGCGATGACATCGCCGGCGACGACCTTGTCGCCCTCGTTCTTCAACCATTTGGAAAGATTGCCCTCTTCCATGGTCGGCGAGAGAGCGGGCATGAGAATTTCGATCGGCATGTCCTTGCCCTCCCGTTACAATACGATGTCGGTCCAGAGCTCGGACGGATCCGGCTCTGCGTCGTGCTGGGCAAATTCGGCGGCGTCGGCGACGATGTCGCGGACTTCCTTGTCGATGTTCTTGAGTTCGTCCTCGGTCGCCCACTTCTTGGCCGTCAGCCGCGCCTTGACCTGCTCGATCGGATCATGATCCGAGCGCATCTTCTGCACTTCTTCCTTGGAGCGGTATTTTGCGGGATCCGACATCGAGTGACCGCGATAGCGATAGGTCTGCATCTCGAGGATGATCGGACCGTTGCCGGCACGGCACCATTCGGTCGCCTGATCGCCGGCGGATTTGACCGCACGCACATCCATGCCGTCGACCTGAATGCCGGGAATCTTGAACGAGGCGCCGCGATGCGAAAAATTGGTTTCGGCCGACGAGCGCGACACCGAAGTGCCCATGGCGTAGCGGTTGTTCTCGATGATGTAGATCACCGGCAGCTTCCACAGCGAGGCCATGTTGAAGCTTTCATAGACCTGACCCTGGTTGGCAGCGCCATCGCCGAAATAAGTCAGCGACACATTGTTGTTGTCGCGGTAGCGGTTGGCGAAGGCGAGACCGGTGCCGAGCGAGACCTGCGCGCCGACAATGCCGTGGCCGCCGTAAAAATGCTTCTCCTTGGAGAACATGTGCATGGAGCCGCCCTTGCCCCTCGACAGGCCACCACGGCGTCCGGTCAGCTCTGCCATGACGCCCCGCGGTGACAGTTCCATCGCCAGCATGTGGCCATGGTCGCGATAGGCGGTGATCATCTGGTCGCCGTTGATCAGCGACATCTTCATGCCGGTGACGACCGCTTCCTGGCCGATATAGAGGTGGCAGAAGCCGCCGATGAAGCCCATGCCGTAGAGCTGGCCGGCCTTTTCCTCGAAGCGACGGATAAGCAGCATGTGCCGGTAGGCGGCAAGCTCCTCGTCCTTGGTGAAGTCGGCCGGCTTGGGGGCGGAAAGCCCCGTTGATTTGGCGGATGTCGATTTAACGGATTTGGCAGGCGCTTTTTTGGCGGCGGTGGCCATGCATCACTCCCTGTTGGCGTCTCTTCGCGGACACTAAAGCAGACCATGTCTGCTCCGGGGAGGATCAGCTCCTCCCCACCGATTGGAAGGAAGCTAACATGCGAGACCGCGTTTCGCCATGCAGAAAAACGCATGGCTGGCATGCGCCTAAACGCCCAGAATCATTAGAGATAACAGCGATTAACCGAAATTCGGTTATTTCGAATTGGCCGGCAGCATGATGGTGATTTCATCGGGCTGGGACAGATTGAGCGCCCGGCGTGCCTGCTCGTCGAGCATATCCTTTTCGAGCGTGCCCTCATGCATCAGCTGGACGCGCCGCTCCAGATCGATCCGGCGCGCCTTGATGGCATCGTACTTGGCCTGCAATTCGATGGTCTGCGCTTCGAGCTGATATTTGGAATTGATGCCGAACTCGCCATGATAGGCATGGAAGCCGAAATAGGCCAGGAACGCCACGCAAAGCGACGGGATGATCAGCCGGCCGGTGTTTCTCTGCTTGTGCTGGCGTGTCCACATGGTCGCAATCCTTTGACCGCCATTTGTCGCTCGATTGTGCTTAATGGACGGTTACGGACAGGTGCATTAGCCAGCGGCCGCAACGAAAAAGGGCGGGAAAATCCCGCCCTTCCATCGTTTTCGCCAGTTCGGCAGAATTTAGGCTTTGACCACCGACTTGCCAGCGTAGCGCGCCTGCTTGCCGAGCTCTTCCTCGATGCGGATCAGCTGGTTGTACTTGGCCATGCGATCCGAGCGCGACAGCGAACCGGTCTTGATCTGCCCGCAATTGGTGGCGACGGCGAGGTCGGCGATGGTCGAATCCTCGGTTTCGCCCGAACGGTGCGACATGACTGCGGTGTAGCCTGCCTTATGCGCGGTCTCGACAGCGTCGAGCGTTTCGGTAAGCGAGCCGATCTGGTTGACCTTGACCAGGATCGAATTGGCGACACCCATGCGGATGCCGTCGCGCAGCCGCGCCGTGTTGGTGACGAAGAGGTCGTCGCCAACCAGCTGCGTCTTGTTGCCGATCAAATCGGTCAGGTACTTCCAGCCCTCCCAGTCGTCCTCGGCCAGGCCGTCCTCGATCGAGATGATCGGATAGTCGGCGGCGAGCTTGGCCAGGTACTTGGCCTGCGCCTTCGGATCGCGGGTCTTCTTCTCGCCCTCATAGACGTAATTGCCGTCCTTGAAGAATTCGGTCGCCGCACAGTCGAGACCGAGCGCGATCTCTTCGCCCGGCTTGAAGCCGGCCTTCTCGATTGATTCCATGATGAAATCGAGCGCCACCGGCGCACTCTTCAGATTGGGCGCGAAGCCGCCTTCGTCGCCGACATTGGTGTTGTGGCCGGCATCCTTGAGCTTCTTGCGCAGCGTGTGGAAGATTTCCGAGCCCCAGCGCACGCCTTCGCGCAGCGTCGGCGCGCCGACCGGCAGGATCATGAATTCCTGGAAATCGATCGGATTGTCGGCATGCGCGCCGCCGTTGATGATGTTCATCATGGGCACCGGCAGCAAATGCGCCTTGGTGCCGCCGACATAGCGGTAGAGTGGCAGGCCGGCGGCTTCCGCTGCTGCCTTGGCGACCGCCAGCGAAACGCCGAGAATGGCGTTGGCGCCGAGCCGGCTCTTGTTGGGCGTGCCGTCGAGCTCGATCATGGTCTGGTCGATGTGGATCTGGTTTTCGGCTTCCATGCCGCCGATCGCCTCGAACAGCTCGCCATTGACGGCCTCGACCGCCTTGAGCACGCCCTTGCCGAGATAGCGGGCGCCACCGTCGCGCAGTTCGACGGCCTCATGCGCGCCGGTCGACGCGCCCGACGGCACGGCGGCGCGGCCCATCGAGCCGTCTTCGAGAACGACGTCGACCTCGACGGTCGGATTTCCACGGCTGTCCAGGATTTCACGCCCGACAATGTCGATGATGGCGGTCATTGCGATGTCCCCGATTGATCGATTGAAAGCGTCGCGCCCCTCTTAGCCAAAGTGCCGCAAAAGGCAATCAGGAATGGCATGAAATAATAGTGACGATCGCCCCATGCGCTCAGGCCGTGGGGCATGGGCGACGCCATCTGAACGCAAACAGCCCGCCCTGACGTCATATGTCTGGCGCCGCATGGGGCGGGTGCCCCTCCCCTTTGATCGCGGCAATCCCTTATCACAAAATACCAGGCGGCACACAAACTCCAGCAGATGCTTCAAAAGAGGCTACCGCCAACGTGACAAACTTCACAATGCAGAGAATTCGAAGATGTTAGCGTCACATCTACAACGCGAACTATTTGGCGACCACAGTGAAATCAACAAACTTGAACTCTTTGGGGAGGCGGCAATGGCAGCGATTTCAGGCACTGGCTGGGAACTTCTTATTAGCCGCAAAGTCGAGCATATGAGGGGCACCAGACGCAGGACGGTTGGTACCTATAAAGTCTTCCACAACGGCACGGCAGTAACGGGTCTATCGGGGTTCGTGTGTGAATCTCGCGGCCCTGGCGACAATTCCAAAGAAGACAATGGCAGGCGCATCGAGCCCGGCACCTATCCACTGGCGACACAGGCCGGAGGCAAATATGTGACCATAGGCTACACTGGCGCCAAGACGCCACCCAAACCTGGACTCGAACTGCTGAAGACCAACAAGCGCACCGAAATCCTGATCCATCCGGGCGTCAATTTCCTGTCCAGCGTCGGATGCATCAACCCGACGAAGAAGGTGAGTGGTCCGCTTTCCGACATGGATTTCACGGAGAGCCGGACACGCGTAATCGCCCTCATTGACGATCTGAAAACCTTTGCCGGCGGTGGCTTCCCGAAAAGCAACGGCAAGCGAATTCCCAATGCTTCGGTGGTCGTCGAAGGCGAACCGGTGCTGTCGACCGAGAGTGTCGAGAGCGTGCTCGAAGCGGTTGCGGGCGATCCGAACAAGGGTTTGCCGGCAGCGGTCTTCCAGAAATTCGCGCCGAGACCGGCAAGCGGTTCCAAGCGAACAATCTATGACGGTTACATCGGCGCCTTTACCTCCGACAAGGGCCTCAAGACACTTGGCGATCATGGCGTGTGCAACAATTATGATCGGCTGATGCATTTCTTCGCTCAAGCGGCGATGGAAACCGGTGGCTTCACCCTCATTCGCGAATCCCTGACCTACACGACCGTGGCGGCAATCCGGAAAGCATGGAGGTCGCGAGCCGCGGGCAAGACCGATCAGTGGATCGAGGACAACCTGCTGCGCAAGCCGCAAGCCCTGGGCGACTGGGCCTATGGCGGGCGGATGGGCAATGTGAAAGGAACGTTGGACGGCTTCAATTTCCGCGGCGGCGGTACGTTCCAGACCACCGGGCGCGACGCGTACACGGCCAAGGGCAAGCTCGCCAAGGTTGAACTCGCCAATCATCCTGAACTGATCGAGGATCCACAGATTTCGCTGCTCGCAGCTTGCGCCGAATGGAAAGGGTCAGGCTGCAATGCCTTTGCCGATGCCGGCCTGATTAAAAAGATCTCGCGCGCGATCAACGTCGGCAACGCCAATTCGACCACGCCGGCCAATGGCGAAGCGGATCGGATCGCCTGGCATGAGAAGGTTTTCAAGGCGGTCAAGAATGCCGGACTCCTCGGCTGAGCATGCCTCGGATCACGTTCGACAACACCACGTCATCATAATTCAGAGATAACAATCTCTGTGTCGACTAGGATGGTGATGCGCGGGGCGAAACAGGAGGAGTTTCGCCATGTCCGAGTTGAGCGGTATCGTGAGTTTGTTCCTGATCGCGGCGGCGTTCCTGACGTCCTGCGATACGCAGCAGCCGCCCAGGGCGGCGACGCAGCTGTCTACGCTTCATGCAGCAGAATAATTTAGAAACTGTCGGGTTGCACTGAAAAGGCCCCCGTTTCGGAATTCGGGGGCCTTTTCACGTCAGGCGTCAGCGCAGCTGATCAATGCCAATACGGCGTGACCTTGTAGTAATCATAGGAAGCATCACGTGCGGCCTCGCCATCGGCGCCGGCCAGTTCATTGATCGAATAGGCGGGTGCTGCCTTCAGCTGCTCCTTCGAGAACGGCACGACATAGCCGCCCTTGTCCTCGTCATAGTCGAGGCTCGCCCACGGAATGGCGTGATACTTCTCGCCAATGCCGAGAAATCCACCGAACCCGATCACCGCGAACATGATGCCGTTCGACGTCTTGTCGAGCATGATGTCCTCGATGCTGCCGATGCTCGTGCCCTCGGTGTTGTAGACCGACGTGCCGATGACGCGCGAAGCGGCGATTGCTTCGGTGTGGCCTGTTTGGGTGGTCATGGCTGATGCTCCTCATGTCATTGATCTATACTTTGACAATGAGGTGCGCGGGCGAAAGTTCCCGTTTTTTCGAGCGGGCGGTTACTCCGCGAGGATGAACGTCACCTTCATGTTGACGCGATACGCCGCGATCCTGCCGTCCTCGACGACGATCTTCTGGTCCTGGATCCAAGCACCTTCGACGTTCTTCAGGGTTTTGGATGCGCGCTCAATCCCCTTCTCGATGGCGTCCTGAAAGCTCTTTTTCGACGACGACGTGATTTCGGTGACGCGGGCGACGGACATGGCTTCCTCCTGCCAAGACGCTCATTTGCAGGAGCGAGCCTACAGCCGGCTTATGCCTTCCACAAGCAGGGCAGCGCGCGCGCCATAGCCGAAACCATCAGCCTCGGTTCAGGTCAGCAGCATTCTTGGCGATGCGGTCGAATGCCATCAGTCTTTCGAGCAGCGCCGGCATGTCCTTCAGCGGCAGCATGTTGGGCCCGTCGGAGGAGGTCGAATTGTCGGGATCCTGGTGGGTCTCTATGAACACGCCGGCGACGCCGACGGCGACGGCAGCCCGCGCCAGCGTCTCGACAAAGCGGCGCTCACCACCGGAGGAACCGCCCTGCCCGCCCGGCTGCTGCACCGAATGGGTGGCGTCGAAAATCACCGGCGCGCCGATCTCGGCCATCACAGGCAAAGCCCGCATGTCCGACACCAGCGTGTTGTAGCCGAAAGACGCGCCGCGCTCGGTGGTCAGCACATTGAGGTTGCCCGAACCGGTGATCTTGGCCACCACGTTCTTCATGTCCCAAGGCGCCAGGAATTGCCCCTTCTTGACGTTGATCACCTTGCCGGTCTTGGCGGCGGCGACCAGCATGTCGGTCTGGCGCGACAGGAAGGCCGGAATCTGCAGCACATCGACATGGTGTGCGACGATCGCGCACTGCTCCTCGGTGTGGACATCGGTCAGAATGGGAAGCGAAAACGCCTTGCGCAACTCGTCGAACACCGGAAGCGCCGCGTCCATGCCGGCGCCGCGCGTTGCCGACAGCGAGGTGCGGTTGGCCTTGTCGTAGCTGGTCTTGTAGACGAGGCCGATGCCGAGCTTGCCGGTCAGTTCCTTCAGCGCGCCGGCCATGTCGAAAGCGTGCTGGCGCGATTCGAACTGGCACGGGCCGGCGATCAACGCCAAGGGCCCGCTGTTGTCGAAGACGACGTTGCCGACGGTTACTGACGAATTCGGCGCCAGCGAATTGGGCCCTTGCGGCTTGCTCATGGGGTCTCCCGGAAGATGAAAGCCGCGCCCTGTCCGGATGCCGGCTGCACGACGATTTCGTTGCCCGCTATATCGTGCCCGACGGCGTTGTCTGCAAGCAGCCTCGCGACAGCGCCGACACTGCGGGCCGAAAAGACGATCGCGGCGAAGCGAAGGTCCGTCGGCGCGCCAGCCGACATGCCGAAGCGCTCAGCGAAAGCCGCGGGCTTGAGAACGCTCAAACGCGCGTTCGCCAGGTCGAACGCCGTGCTGCTCCTCTGCCTCGAACCCGTCGCTGTCTCGATCAGGTGGCGCTTTTCGGATGGCACGCCGCTGACCGCGACGATTTCGGCAATGCCGGTCACGCCGTTGGCATGGGCCTGCAGTGCCGTACGGTCGATTTGAGGGGCGTTGATCCGCTCGCAAGCGAACAGAAAGGCGTCCATCGTGTCGGCGCCGGCGGCGAAAGCCAGTTTGAACGAGGCCATGTCGCTCTTTCCGGCCGTGTCGGTGAAGGCGCGGGAAAAGCTCAGTACGTCTCCCGCCGACAGGCCGGCTTTGATAAAGCGCGCATGGTCCGCATCGGCATCGTCGGTGGCCAGCACCACGGCGGAAAAGCCCTCATCGCCCAGCCTGGCGCGATAGAGCCGGTCGCGCGCGACAAAGACATTGCCACCGGCAAATGCCTCGTCTGCAGCCTGTTCATTCCCGACCGCCAGCGGTTCGAGGTAGGTGCCGTCGGCGAAGAAGACGCAGCAATTTTCGGTGCCGAAAGGGTGGATGCCGGTTGGTGCGACGATGAAGCCAAGCGATGTCAGCCGCGCCCGCGCCACGGCGAGGCTCGCCGTCGGCAACACAAGATGGTCAAGCGGATGGATCGTGCTGGTCATGCCGGCGCGGTGTGCATCATTCCGGAAATCGGTTCAAGGCCTCTTGCCAGCCCGATCAGGCCATCGCCACGACATCGGCCGAATAGCGCAATTCGCGCAATGGTTTGACCCGACTGGTCGTCTCGGCATAGAGCGGGTGCGCCTTGTAGGCGGCAAGCGCGGCATCATCCTCGAACTCGGCATAGACGACCACGTCGATCGCATCCGACAGCGGATCGACCTTGGTGTTGAGCGTCACCTCGAAGAGGCTTGAATGCGGGATCTTGCCCAGCGCGAGCAAGCCCGTGCGCACGGCCTCGACATCGTCCTTGCGCCGCGCGCTGAAGAAAACGATATGCCGGATCACACCTGCCTCCACGTTCGATTTGCGGCATGTTTTGTGTGAGCGGGACCGTCGCGTCAACCGCCACGATGTCGCGCCCGGCAATGCCGGCAGGCGACTTTGCAGAGGCGCAAAAGCTAGGCTTTGCCGGTGACGTAGCGCACGACGCGCGACATTTCCCTGACCGTCGTGTCGAGATAGCGGCCCTGATTATAGAGGCCATCCCAGATCAGGAAAAAGGCGATGGCGGTGATGACGATGACGTAACGCATGGCTGAAACTAACGTATGTGGCTGTTCCTAACCATAGCGATTTCACCGGCGGTTGCTCGCCCTCACCGATTCTGGCCCCAGGCACGCCACCTGGGCCAGTGCCGGGCACGGCTTGCCTCTTGAAGTTCCGGTCGATGCGGTGGAAGATTGTGGCGAAAATTTAAGCAGGCTACGGCGTTCGCGCCTGGCGAATGAAAGTGGAGGATGTGGAGGCCGGCAGATCTTGCGCCGCCCCCGCGGAAGTCCAGGGGGGTGTGAGATGGCTGTCAGGGAATACAAAGGCATCGGCGACGCCATCAGGCTGGACGAACTCAATTTCGCCGAGATCGTCAAGGGCCTGCCGGCCAAGGCGCGCATGGTGCTGTCGGCGGCGATGAAATTGCCGCGCGGTTCGCTGAAGGTGAGGATGCCGGATGGCCGGGCGGTGCTTGTCGGCGGCAACGGACCCGGGCCGGATGCCGAGCTGGTGTTGAAGAACTGGCGCCTGCCCGGCCGTGCCTTTTCCGGCGGCACCATCGGCGTTGCCGAATCCTACATGGACGGCGACTGGGAAAGCCCTGATGTAACCAGCTTCCTCGAACTGTTCGTCGTCAACTCGGCCGTTGGGGAACGCATTGCCGGCGGCGCCAACTGGCTCATCAACACGGTCCAGCGCATCCGCCACTGGTTCAACGAAAACACCCGCACCGGCTCGAAGCGCAACATCTCGGCGCATTACGATCTCGGCAACGCCTTCTACAAGCAATGGCTCGATCCCAGCATGACCTATTCGTCGGCGCTCTATGCGACCGGCGCCAACGACCTGGAAAGCGCTCAGGCCGCCAAATACCGCGCGCTGGCCAAGGATACCGGCATCGGCAAGAAGGACCATGTGCTCGAGATCGGCTGCGGCTGGGGCGGTTTTGCCGAATTTGCCGCGCGCGAGATCGGCTGCCGCGTCACCGGCCTGACCATCAGCCGCGAACAGCACGATTTCGCCAAGGCGCGCATCCAGAAGGCGGGACTCTCTGACAAGGTCGACATCAAGCTGCAGGATTACCGAGACGAAACGGGCACTTACGACCGCATCGCCTCGATCGAGATGTTCGAGGCGGTCGGCGAAAAATATTGGCCGGTATTTTTCGGCAAGATGAAGGCGTGCTTGAGGCCCGGCGGCACCGCCGGCCTGCAGATCATCACCATCAACGAGGCCGCCTACGACACCTATCGGGCGAGGCCGGATTTCATCCAGCGCTATGTCTTCCCAGGCGGCATGCTGCCGACGCCGTCGATCCTGAAGACGCTGGGCAGCGACCATGGCCTTGCCCATCTGCGCGAGCGCGTCTTTCCGGACGACTATGCCCGCACGCTTGCCGAATGGCGCAACCGCTTCTGGGCGTCGTGGGAAAAGATCGTCCCGCTCGGCTTCGACGACCGCTTCAAGAAGCTTTGGGAATTTTATCTCCACTATTGCGAAGCCGGCTTTAGAGCCAGCTACATCGACGTGCGCCAAGTGGTCTACAAAGCCTGATCCGAAGCGTGATTGAGCGGGCGTATGCCCGCTCGTTTTCCCTGTTAGCTGCACGTTGCCTCAAAGCAGGATGCGATACTTCGCAAACCCGGATTCGCCCTCGCCGGCCGGCTCGATCTTGAGCGATTTCACCCCAGATATGAAATCCTTCGCTTTGGGGCCGGTCTCGAACACGACGCTGGTGCCGGGCAGCGGCGTGAACGACCAATTGTCGTCGGCCGAGGGGTTGATCGTGCCTTCGCTGACGACGTAGCGCACGATCACGTCGCGGTTGGTGTCCGGCGCCTCGTAGATGATCTTCGAGGCATTGATGTCGGGGAAATTGCCGCCACCGCCGGCGCGGTAATTGTTGGTGGCGACGACGAATTTCGCTGCCGGATCAATCGGCTTGCCGTCGAAGCTGAGGCCGACGATGCGGTTCGAGCCGGCATTGGCGACGCCACCCTTGGCATCGTATTTCGGCAGCTGCGACAGGTCTATTCCGTAGCTGACGCCATCGATCACATCGAAATTGTAGGACGGGAATTCGGTGTCGATGAGCGCCTGGTCGGCTTTGCCCGGCTCGATCTTCCTGAAAATGCCGGCCGACATTTCCAGCCATTCCTTCACTTGCGCGCCGGTGATTTCGACGGCACGAACCGTGTTCGGATAGAGATAGAGGTCGGCGACGTTCTTGATGGCGATGTCGCCCACCGGCACGTCGGTATAGTAGTCGGCGCCGTTGCGCCCGCCGGCCTTGAAGGGCGCCGCCGCCGACAGCAGCGGCACGTCCTTCCACTGCGTGCTTTTTAATATGTCCTTGAGGTACCAGCTCTGCGCCTGGTTGACGATCTGCACCGACGGATCGTCGGCGACCAGCGCGAAATAGGAATAGAGCGGCGCCGAGGTCTTGCCGACCGGTCGGCGGACATAGGCAAGTGTCGCCTCATGGTCCGCCTTCAGCGCATCGACGACGCGCTGGTCGTCCGCCACCGTCGGCTTGTTTGCCTTGTCGACGCGCTCGTAGATCGGCCTTGCCTCAGATGTGGCCGAGGCTACGCGCCATTTCGATCCGTCCCGTTCCAGAAGCAGATCGATCAGTCCCATATGCGAGCCCCAGAAACCGCCCATCACGGCGGGCTTGCCCTGCAGCGTGCCTTTCTCGGTGTCGACGCCATCGAGCGCCTGAAAATCCTTCTTGCCGGGGAAGACCAAATGCTGATGGCCGGTGAACACCGCATCGATGCCTTCGACTCCGGCGACGAAGAAGGAGGCGTTCTCCATGCCGTCGCCCTGCTTGATATCGATGCCGGAATGCGAAAGCGCGATGACGATGTCGGCGCCCTCCTCCTTGATCTGCGGCACCCATGCCCTGGCCGCCTCGACGATGTCGCGCGTCCTGACATTGCCTTCCAGGTTCTTCAGGTCCCAGACCATGATCTGCGGCGGCACGAAGCCGATGATGCCGATCTTGATCGGCTGCTCGACGCCCGACCCGTCCTTGATCTTCTTGTCGAGGATGACATAGGGCTTGAGGTAGAGCTTGTCGTCGCGCGGGTTGGCGGCAAGCTCGGTGCCGCGGATCAGATTGGCGCAGACGAAGGGGAAATTGGCTCCGGCCAGCACCTTGTCGAGGAACGACAGGCCGTAATTGAACTCGTGATTGCCGAGCGTCGAGCATTCATAGCCCAGCAGGTTCATGCCCTTCATGATCGGATGCAGATCGCCTTCCTTGAGGCCCTTCTCATAGGCGATGTAATCGCCCATCGGATTGCCCTGCAAAAGATCGCCATTGTCGATCAGCATCGCATTGGTGGCTTCCTTGCGCACCGCCGCGATCAGTGAGGCCGTCCGCGACAGGCCCATCGTGTCGTTGGCTTTGTCGGCGTAGTAGTCGTAAGGCAGCACATTCACATGGATGTCGGTGGTCTCCATGATCCTCAGATGCGCCTGGTTGGCCTGCGCGCGGGCGGAAAACGGATGCAGCATGATCAGCGCCCCGCTGGCGGCCGCACCGGCAAGAAAACTACGGCGGGAGACGGGGTTGAGCAAATGTGACATTGGTTTTCCTTCCCAGCGACGTGACAAGATCCCAGCCCCGGGCGGAAGCTTCGCGCCGAAAACCGGCCATGTCCATCGGGAAGTCAGTCGATCAGCAAAAGGTGACGGCTGGATGAATATCCTTGGCCGCGGTTGAGAACCTCAGCCCTTGTTATCATCGCCCTGGGTGATCAGTCGCGCGCTCCGCTGGCCGGTGAAATAGATCCATAGCCAGCTAAGCGACACCGACAGCCGGTTGCGGAAGCCGATCAGGAAGTAGATATGCGCCACGCCCCACAGCCACCAGGCAAGCCATCCCGTGAGCTTGATCCGGCCGAAATCGATCGCGGCTGCCCACTTGCCGATCGTCGCCAGGTCGCCGGCATGTTTGTAGCGGAAAGGGCGCGGCGCGCCATCGCCGGCCAGCCGCGCCCTGATCGTCGCGGCGACGTGCTTGCCCTCCTGCTTGGCGGAAGGCGCCACGCCTGGCACCGGCTTGCCGTCCGGCCGCAAGACATGCGCGGTGTCGCCGATGACGAAGATTTCAGGACTGTTCGGCACGGTCAGATCGGGCTCGACCATTACCCTGCCCGCCCGGTCCACCGGCGCTCCCAGCCACTCTCCAGCGGGCGAAGCCGCTACGCCGGCGGCCCACAGGATGGTTCGCGCCGGCAGATGCGTATCGCCAAAGACGACGCCTTCGGCATCGAGGCGCGTGACGGCGCGGCCAAGCTCGACCGTGACGCCCCGCCGCTCCAGCGCCTTGCGCGCATAGTCGGACAGCTTTGGCGCGAAATTGGCGAGGATCCTGTCTCCGGCCTCGACCAGCACCACACGCGCCTCACGCGTGTCGATGTTGCGGAATTCGCCGCGCAGCGTTTCGTGCGCGAGTTCGACAATGGTGCCGGCAAGCTCCACGCCGGTCGGGCCGCCGCCGACGATGACCAGTGTCAGCAGTGCCTGCCGCTTGGCCGGATCGGTCTCGCGCTCGGCCTGCTCGAAGGCGAGCAGGATGCGCCGGCGAATGGTGGTTGCGTCTTCAAGCGTCTTCAGCCCAGGCGCGAAAGGCTCCCATTCGTCGTGGCCGAAATAAGCATGACGCGCGCCGGTGGCGAGCACCAGCGTGTCGTAGGGAACAGAACTGCCGTCCTCAAGCAGCACGCGTTTGCCTGGACGGTCGACGCCGGTGACGTTGCCGAGCAGGGTCGTCACGTCCTCGCGCTTGCGCAGCAGATGACGGATCGGCCAGGCAACTTCCGAGGTCGCCAGCGAGGTGGTCGCCACCTGGTAGAGCAGCGGCTGGAAAAGGTGATGGTTGCGCTTGTCGATCATGGTGATGCGCACGGGTGCGCCGGCCAGCGCCCGGGTGAGTTCGAGACCGCCGAACCCTGCGCCGACGACAACGACATGATGGCTGGTTTCACTCATCGCATTCACCCCTGTTTGTCTCTCTTTATCTAGTGATTTTTGTGCACCGCAACAATGTCGCGGCGCGCTAGACTGCCGCGCGTAAGGCTGCCCAGGACTCGTCGCCGGATGTCGCGAATGCCTATGTCGGCAAACCTGGACGGGTATAGCTTTGCAGGGGCTGGAACCACGGGAGTGAAGCATGGCCAACGACGATGACAAAGATCGCAAAGGGCGGGCGCAATATTCTTCTCCGCCTTGCTTCATGCACGAACTCGATCCGGAATTTCGCGCGCCATTGACCGACTGGACCGATGTGCGCCGTTGGCGCAAGGCCGAGCGCGAGCGTCTGATCGCGGCACGGTTGGCGGTTTCCGCCGATGCGCGGGTGGCGATGTCGCGGGCTATCGCCGAAGGGCTCGACGCGGCAATCGGCGACATTGCCGGCCGCATGGTCAGCCTCTATTGGCCGTTTCGCGGCGAGCCGGACCTGCGGCCGTGGATGGCGTCGATCAACCAGCGCGGCGGCCGCACGGCACTGCCAGTCGTCATCGAGAAGGGCCAGCCGCTGATCTTCCGCGCTTATGTACCCGGCGACCGGCTGGAAAAAGGCGTCTGGAACATCCCTATCCCCGCCGAAGGCGACCCGGTGCTGCCCGACATCGTCATCTCGCCGATCGTCGGCATCGACCCGCAAAACTACCGCCTGGGCTATGGCGGTGGCTTCTTCGACCGCACGCTGGCTGCCATGCCGTTCAAGCC
Organism: Mesorhizobium sp. C277A; assembly: GCF_040324395.1. NCBI lineage: Bacteria > Pseudomonadati > Pseudomonadota > Alphaproteobacteria > Hyphomicrobiales > Phyllobacteriaceae > Mesorhizobium > Mesorhizobium sp. C277A. The sequence goes on from NZ_JAMYVW010000002.1 coordinate 2,114,792, forward strand.
ATTGGTCATCGGCGTCGGCTACGAACTGCAGCGCATCGCCACCATTTACCCGCAGCCGCACGACATCCCAATGGATAGGCTGGTGACCGAGGCATGATGCCGAGGCGCTAGTTTAAAAACGCTCGTCCCTAAACAGACCATACGATGGCCCTTGAGCAAGATTCGCTTTGCAGCCAACTGACGAGCTTGATAGATTACCCTTGGGCGGGACGATCAAGATGTTTTCAACATCGGCTCCATATGTGGTCACGGTTTTGATGTCAGTGATTACGTGGGTACTGTCCACGTATTACGACAACATCAGCACAACCCCGTATCTGCGCTACGAAACAACGGAAGACGGTCGTAATTCGTCGCCGCCTTATATGGTCTATCGCTTCACCAACGCGTCACCAAAAGTAAGAATATCGGACGTGACGATAGGGATCGACTGTCCTGACGGCACAGAATGCTTCGGAGCGCCGGGAGCGCCGGCCGACACCTATGCGCAGATGCTGAAAGTACCGCCGTGGGCGATGCCCGACGGGATCGAGCCATCCTCGCTCATCATCAGCCAGAAAATCGATCTGCCAGCCGGAACGGCTTTCGAGATACGCGTTCTGCTGAGATCGAAGGACATCAAGCCATTTTTATATTTCCAAAGCAAACCGTACCAGAAAGTCGATCTGAAATTGATCGGCAAGGGTTCCGTAGATCAATTCATTGCGAATAACTATCTGGCTATTGTCTTTGCACTGTGGCTTGTCGCTTGCCTGGTCATTTTCATTGCCTATCGAAACGCCGCTGCGGTCGCTACTGCATCAAAGAGCGACAACGACAAGCCGCAGACCATCCACCTGAAAATAATCGAGACCTGACCTATGCACCTGTCGAGATCTCTGCTGCTCGCCGCAATTGCCGTCGCCGCACTTGTCAAATTTGCCTCGGCGCAGACCGTTACCGTTTCGATCGCGGTGACGACCAATAGCACACCTCCCGTCGGGGTGCCGGCGCATATCTATCGAAAAAGCGCCTCGACCGACGAGAAACTGGTCACCGATACCGACGATGACGGCAAGGCCATGGTGTCGGAAGTCATCTGTTCCGCCGATGTGCAGTACCGGGCCGAAGCGCTGGCGCTTATTCGCTTTCCAAGAGGCGCTGGGAGCCTTGCCGACTAACCGGACAGATCGTTTTTCAAATTGCCGCGTCAGGTGTTTCGCGGATGACAGAAACCTTTCTGAGCGGAAAAATTCCGGAGGGATGGGTCGTTCCGCAAGGCTATGAACCTGTCTTCGCGAACTTGAGAACGGCCGTCGACGAAGAACAATGGGCGCCGCCGCGAAACTCAGTTCGCAACTCGCCGATCAATATCGTTCGGCAGGATACAGGGACGAGGCAAGCACGTTCGCCGAAATAGCGTTGGCGGGAACGGCCGGTTATGCCACGACCCAGTTTCCCAACGCCGATGATCACAGCGTCGAGGCCCTTTTGAAGCCCAAGAACCCCAAGGCGGCATTCAACAGCGAAATATTGATGTCGAGATACGCCAAACAGGCAGTCGCGGAATTTCAAACTTCATGCGGGCTCCGCACCGATGGCATTGTCGGATGGGAAACGATGGGCTGCCTGCCGGGAGGCGCCGATTACACCCTGGTTATCAAGCCCAACAGCTGACCGACTGGTGACCGGGCCAGGCTGTGAGCCTGTCTGGAAAATGAGACCGGTCGGACTTCTGTTTCGCCGCAAACATGATTCACCCTTGAAATGTAGGCACGATGACAGCGAGGCCGGTTGGTCCGGGTCACCCGGCGTAAAAACTCCCGCTGTATGGCAGCGTAAATGTAACCTGACAAAAATCCGACTTGGTCGACAAATAACATGATCTTCAAGGAGACCACGCTGCGGAGCACCGTTTCGACAGGTGCTCTGCGCGGATCCAACAGCGTTCAGTCAATCGTAGATTGGCTGCTTCACAACGGATGACAAGATGATCGGACGGACCATAGCGGCTGCCCTTGTAATTGCGTTTTCCTTGTCGCCCTCGCATGCGCAACCACAGCATCGTTTGCCGAGCGGTTATAAATGGGGCCGCTGCCTGCTTGTTGTTGACGGTCAGACCCGCATATCCGGAAGATGCTCCTATCAAATCGAGACGGGCGGCGATTTTAACATCCAGGGACCCAAGCAAGTTTTTGCAGGGATCGACTATCCTGATCCGCATAGTGGCGCTGGCGAAATGTCCAAAGATTACTGGGCGGTTGTCTACAAGGACGGTGATATCTGGGCAGGCTATGCGAACTCGGACATTCCCGAAACTCACGGGGATGAACGTTGGGAAGAACTTCGCCGCGAAGGCGCGTGCTATATCGGAAAGAACATCCGTATATGCCTTTGGCGTTAAGCCAGTTCCGGCTTCATGCCCATGGCCGTGCGATCGACGATCTCGCGCAGGGCAAACGACGAATTGATCTTGGTCACGTGCGGCATCGCCGACAGCCACTCCTTGTGGATGCGCTCATAGTCGACCAGATCCTTGGCGGCGATGCGCAGGATATAGTCGTATTCGCCCGACATCAGGTGGCACGACAGCACATTGGGGCAGCGCTTGATCGCCGCCTCGAAATCCGACAGCGTCTTTTCGAACTGTCCCGACAGCGATATGTGCACGATCGCCGTCATCTGGTGGCCGAGCGCGGCATTCGAAAGCCGGGCGTGATAGCCGCGGATGGTGCCGGATTTCTCCAGATTGTCGAGCCGGCGCGAACAGGCCGACTGCGACAGGCCGACCCTTTCGGCGAGCGCCGCATTGGGTATGCGGCCATCCTTCTGCAGTGCCTCGAGAATGGCGATATCGATCCTGTCGAGCGGCATTTACAGTGATTCCTGCGAAAATTCTGCAATTTCGCGCAACGATTATCGAAACGCGTGACCCCGCGCAAGCGCATTCGCAAACACCTGCGCAACGATTCGTGGTTCACTCGGTCGATACAGGGAACGAGCCCGAAGGGCCGGATCAGGAGAAGACTATGCGCGTCGGTTGCCCCAAGGAAATCAAGAACCACGAATACCGCGTCGGCCTGACGCCGGGCTCTGTCCGCGAATATGTTGCGCATGGCCATGAAGTGCTGGTCGAAAGCGGCGCCGGCGCCGGCATCGGCGCCGATGACAATGCCTATCGCGCCGCCGGCGCCACCATCGCCAGGACCGCCGCCGACGTGTTCGCCAAGTCGGACATGATCGTCAAGGTCAAGGAGCCGCAGCCCAACGAATGGGCGCAGTTGCGCGACGGCCAGATCCTCTACACCTATCTGCACCTGGCCCCGGATCCGGAGCAGACCAAGGGCCTGCTCGCGTCCGGCGTCACCGCAATCGCCTATGAGACCGTAACCGACGACCGCGGCGGCCTGCCGCTCCTGGCGCCGATGTCGGAAGTTGCCGGCCGCCTGTCGATCCAGGCCGGCGCGACCGCGCTGCAGAAGGCCAATGGTGGCCGCGGCGTGCTGCTCGGCGGCGTGCCCGGCGTACTGCCCGGCAAGGTCACCGTGCTCGGCGGCGGCGTCGTCGGCCTGCATGCCGCCCGCATGGGGGTCGGCCTCGGCGCCGACGTCACCATCATCGACCGCTCGATCCCGCGCCTGCGCCAGCTGGACGACCTCTTTACAGGCCGCGTCCACACCCGCTACTCCACAGTCGAGGCGCTTGAGGAAGAATGCTTCTCGGCCGACATCGTCGTCGGCGCCGTGCTCATCCCGGGTGCTGCTGCACCCAAGCTGGTGACCCGCGAAATGCTGTCGGGCATGAAGAAAGGCTCGGTGCTGGTCGACGTCGCTATCGACCAGGGCGGCTGTTTCGAGACCTCGCACGCCACTACCCATGCCGAGCCGACCTATGAGGTCGACGGCGTGATCCACTACTGCGTCGCCAACATGCCGGGCGCCGTGCCGGTGACCTCGGCGCACGCGCTCAACAACGCGACGCTGCATTATGGCCTGCAGCTGGCCGACAAGGGCCTGAAGGCACTGGTCGACGACCATCATTTGCGCAACGGTCTCAATGTCCACAGGGGCAAGATCACCAATCGCGCCGTCGCCGAAGCACTCGGCTACGAGCTGGTCGAACCGAAAGTGGTTCTGGCTGCCTGACCAGACCTAAATCCTGATCTCACCTAAATTGGGAAGACTTGCTCCCGTCAGCCCGCCGGCTCATCCCGGTGGGTTTTTTCTTGCGGGCAAAACGCCGGCAACAAAAAAGCGGAGCCAAAGCCCCGCTTCCTCGATATCGAGATCCCCGCCGGTTCATCCGCGGTCGGCAATCCATCGACACTCACCTTTTAACGTATGAATGCGACGGCAGTACGACAGTTCGCCGCCAGTCGGCGCGCCACCGTGTGCCGGCGATAGTCGCGGGCGCTGTGTGAAGCGTTTCACATCAGCCATCCGAAAAACCTGCACAGACAGGGGTGCCAACTTGACGGATCGAGCCGTCACACGGTTCCCAACTGCCCGCCAGACCACCGGCGGGCATCTTTTTGTCAGAAACGCTCGATGCGGCACTGATAACAATTGTTGCGCGCCGAGCGGACGTGGACATAGGCGATGTTAGCGCGCTCAAACAGCGTCTCTGCCCGCGCCGCAATGCCGCCAGTCGGAATGACGCCGCCGCTGCCATAGACGATGCGGTCATCCGCACCATAGCCGCGCACGATATAATCGCTGCTCTCAAGCATCTCTGGAAGCGCTTCCGTCTCGGCTGCGCGTTCGCATTCCTGCGCATGCAGGAAGATCGGGCCTGTCTCGGCGTAAGGCTGCAACGCCGGAAACGGCCGATAGGCCACGATCAGATAGCCATCGCCTTCGGCGACGTTTCTCAGGCAATGCCGGCACGGCACCCCGTCGCCATCTGAAACCTTCCGCTCCGGCGTTTGCCCGTAAGCGTCCGGCCCGCCGCGCTGCAGCGCTCTCACATCTTCTGTCGGCAAGGCTTTGAACTGGACGGTCATGGCTAAATCTCCGGTGTGGTTGACCGGAAATTATGCCCCCGCCGAGGTGCTTCCCACCCGATTCCTGTCAACTGTCAGCAGCCCGGCCAGTCTCAGGCCGGACTGCTTCGGCATTGGGCAGGTCCCGCGCCGGCTCATCGGATGAAATCGTCGAAGCGGCGCAGCGTCACCCGGCGGCTGCGCCAGTTCTCGTCCTGGGTCCGCACGAGCAGGAATTCCTCGCCGTGAACGGTCGGTTCGGCCTTCAGTCGGAGAAAGTCACGGCCGCATGACGCTGGCCGAGCGCTCGGCGAACGACAGCGGATGCACGGTCTCCTTCTTTTGCGCCACCGGCGCAAAACCGAGCTTCTGGTAGAGCGGCAAGGCAGCCGGATGGTCGAGCGTGCAGGTCTGCACCGTTACCCGTTTCGGCCCATACGACCATGCTGCGGCGATCGCCGCACCGAGGAACCAACGGCCGATGCCTTGCCCGGTCGCATGTTCCATCATGCCGAAATAAGCGAGTTCGACTTCCTCTGGCAAATGCGGCTTGAGGTCGAAGAACCCGGCCGGCGCGCCGTCGAGATAAAGCACCCTGATGTCGCGGTCCTCGCGGTGGATGCCGGCGGCAAGCTCGTCATCGTCCAGCCTCAGCACATTGACCCAGTGCCATTTGCGTCCGACCCGATCCATCAGATAGCGGTAGAAATGCAGCGGAATGTCCTTGGTCCTGAGCAGCGCGATCTGCCTGTTGTAGGGCAACGGCGGCGAATAGGCCGGCGGCACATGCATTTCCAGAAACGTGACCGTAACCTCGATGTCGTCCAGCGCGCCATTTTCCATCGCCATCATTCCTTGCCCGTCACCACAGGCGTGTCTGCCAGCCCGCCCCATTCCGTCCATGAGCCGTCATAGAGCCGGTTGTCGGTGTGACCGAGCGTCTCCAGCGCCAGAGTGACGACTGCCGCCGTTATGCCGGAACCGCAAGAGGTGACGACCGGTTTCGACAGATCGATACCGGCACCCTCAACGGCCTTGCGCAACTGGTCCTTCGACAACAGCGCGCCATTCTGTGACAGCGCCGAATAAGGCAAATTGTGCGCGCCGGGCATGTGGCCGGAGCGAACGCCGGCGCGAGGCTCAGGCTCGGTGCCGGTGAAACGGCCGGCGCCACGGGCGTCGGCAATCTGGCTTTCTTTCGTTTGGACGATGCGACGCATGTCGGCTAGGCTGGCGACGCGGGCGGCGTCGAAATCTGCGTGGAACACGTTTGGCGCGATCTTGGTCGGCTCCGCCGTCACCGGCCGGCCGGCCGCCTTCCAGCGGTCGAAGCCGCCATCCAGCACGTAGACCTGGAACACGCCCATGACACGGAACATCCACCAGGCGCGCGGCGCCGAGAAGAAGCCCGGACCGTCATAGACGACGATGGTGTCGTCGGCCGAAATACCCATGGCGCCGACATATTGCGCGTAATGCTGCGGCGAAGGCAGCGTGTGCGGCAGCTTGGCATCTGGGTCCGAGGCCGCATCCTGGTCGAAGAAGCGCGCACCCGGAATATGCGCTGCCTCATACTCGGCGCGCGCATCGCGGTTCTGCGCCGGCAGATACCAGGATGCATCGACGATCGTCAGGCCGGGCTCGCCAAGACGGCTCTGCAACCAGTCCGCATCGACTGTGAAAGGGCTGTCATCGGCCATCGTTGTTCTCCTGCCTTGTTGGCCGACTACTATATTTTGGCGGCCATTCGGTTCCGGATCCTGTTTGGCCCGACAATCTGAATGCGCAGCGAGCGCACGACGTAGTCAGCCGCAGCAGTGTGTTGATTCTGATTGTTTTCGTGTTTCGTCGCGAGTACGGAGTGATGGTTATGATCTGGGATGGGCGGGGTCAATAAAATCTCGACATGAGCAATCTCTTGTTTTCCCGAACTCCGAGCAATCCGGCTTCGCTCGGGCTTGTTTGCAATTTTCTTGCACACTATCCGCCTTTCGATGGTTACGAATTCGGCTTGATGGTGAAGACGCTACGCTATCAAATGGATCAGCAGACACATATGATCGGCTCGATCGACGACGTTATCGTGGCCTACGTTGGATGGATCCAGACCAGTCGCGAGATAGCGGAGGCATGGGCGAAGAATGGCGGTCCGCTCAATCCTTTTCCCGGCGGCGACGCTACCGCCGTCACGGTGCTGGCGACGCGGTCTTCGTCCCATATCCTGCCACTTATCAAGAACGCCAAGCTCATAAACCTTGACAAGTCGGTGTTCTGGAAACGCGACTTCATTGACAACCGCGGCTCGGTCAAGCGTGCCGTCCGCAAGCGCGACATCTGATGAGTTCGGCCAAGCCTGCCGAGGCACTGACGCAAGAAATACTTATCCGGCTGGATGACCGGTATGCCGCGATGTTCGTGCGCATCTGGCGGCCAGCCGGCACGCCTCACGCCACAGTTTTCTGCCTTCACGGCTTCACCGGCAATGGTGCCGATTTTAACTACCTCGCCACATTCTTGTGCCGCAATGGTTTCCTGGTTGTCTGCCCAGACCTGTTGGGGCGCGGGCGTAGCGCCTATCTGGGCTCCGGCTACGACATCAACGTCTATTCCAAGTGCCTGCGCGCGCTTGGCGAGTTCGCCGGCACGGAGAACCACTTCATCGGCACTTCGTGGGGCGGCACGATCTTGCTGTTGTTTCTGCACATGACTCGCTCCAAGGCCACGAAAATCGTTCTCAACGACGTTCCAATGCTCGGCGGGCCTAAGGTCGACGCTATGAGAGACGACGTCATGAAGGAAAGTGCGCTTAAATTTGAGAGCCGTGCGGCTGCCAAGGACTATCTGGCCACCACCAGATCCCTCATGGGGCCGGTCGAGGACGCAGTGTTCAATCGCTATGTGGAGAACCGGATCGCAGCCGGTCCCGAGGGCTTCCGGCTCGCCTATGACCCCGCAACGACGGGAAATTTTGGCGCACTGACCGGCCGCCAATACGATCTTTTCCCAATCGCTGCCAAGATCGACGCCCGCGTTCTGTTGATGTACGGCCGCGACAGCCAATTCCTCGACCGGCAGGCCATCGAGCGCACACGGCTCGCACGGCCTGATCTGTGGCTTGTCGACAACATCGATGCTGGCGATCCGCCATCGCTGATGACGCTGGACCAGGCTCTGCTCATCCTGGGGTTCCTGTCTGCGGCCTAAATCTGGCGTGTGATTGTGGGTTGGTTCCGGATATGCATTTCGACGATTTGTACAGTGAATACATCTCGGCGACCTATGATCGCCAAAGCTCAAGCGAAAATCCCGCCAAGATCCTGATTTGCACCACTCCGCGAACGGCCGGGCATTCCTATTGCCAAACCTTGCAACAGTTCGGCTTGGGAATCCCAACCGAGTATTTTCAGTGGCAGTATGCCTTGCCGCTGATGATACGCTGGTCGGCCGACAACACAATTGATCTTGAAAAACTCAACGAGCGGGCAATGGCCTATGGTCGCCAGCTCCTGGCGAAAAGGACTGAGAACGGTGTGTTCGCCGCCAAGATCTTTTTTGAAAACCTGCCATTCGCACGCAATTCAATCGGCAATGACGACGGCAACTCGTTCTATGTCTTCCTCTCAAGAAGAAACAAGGTGGATCAAACCATAAGCCTGCTTTCGATGCTCCATACTGGCCAGCCGTTCGACAGTCGGGAGACGCTGCCTGGAATCCCCAAGGTGACAATTTTGACCGAGAGGGTTGCCAGGGATACCGCCCAACATATTTTCGACAGCGAAATCAGGTGGAAAAATTACCTGAACACCCTTGATCAGAGCAGAGTGGCTGAGGTCTGCTACGAGGACTTCATCGCCAACCAGCAGGAAAACGTTTCCGCCACGATGAGCAACTGGTTCCCAGGTTTCGAGTTGAAATCAAAAGCCGTATCGACGGGTGCGCGCTATGCGCATGATACCGAACTCAAGGCGATGATCAAAAGGCAATTTGGGGACTATGTCGCTCGCTTTTGGCAGGACCATGCCTGACCCTGCGTTTCATCGACGCGAAACACTGACGGAGGCACCCTGCGCCGGGCGCAGTGCCAGCGCATAGTCGAACCGGATGACATCGTCGGCCCGGCTAAAAGCAAACTGGCGCACAATGGCAAGGACTGCCTCCCGAACTTCCAGCCGGCCGAGACGTGCGCCACCGCACATGCGCGGTCCGGTGAGGAAAGGAATGAAGGCCCTCCGATCAAAGCTGTTGTCGAGGAACTCCTTCCGGCTGGCATCGAAGACACGCGGGTTTGACCAGAAAGCCGGGTTCTGGTGCACGCCGACGATCGACACCATGATCAATTGCCCGGCGTAGAGACGCCGACCTTCGAGAACCGTATCGGCACCGACTTCCCGGGTCAGGAACGGAATCGGAGGGAAAAAGCGCATCGTTTCGTTGATCATGCAATCGGTATACGGCGTCTGCGCATCGCCCGAGAGAACCTCGGCATGGATACGGTCTTGCACCTGCTGGTTTGCCCCCAGTCTATCGATCACCCAAAGTGCGGTCGTCACCGATGTCTCGACGCCTGCGAAGAAGTTCATGACAAACTCCTCCACCGGCGAGAAGCCTTCGATATCTGTGGCTTCGCTTCTAAAGCGGTCCATCTCCGCAGCGGCGCGGGGATCCGCCATCAGCAGCGATGCGAAATCGGCGACCACCGCGCGAGCGTCCTGGATAGCGTTCCCACGTTCGGCGGTCGTCGGCGTCACCCAGGAATAATATTGGAGACGCCTCAGAACGTCGCGGACCCTGTCGAGCAGCAACAGCGTCGCCGCCATATCGGGAACAAGGCCGAACGCCCTGTAAAATATGGTCATCGACGCGGCGAACAACGCTTGCTGGATGGCTGGTAGCGTGGCGTCGCTACTGGACAGACAGGTGGCGAAGATTTCCGCAACGGGATGCTGCTGCGCCGGCTTGGCGGCCGCCAAATAGACGTCCTGGGTGATGGTACGCCGGACCGACCAATCCTGATCGTTCGTGTTGAAACGGCTGAAACCGAGCGCCGAGATCAGGGAGAAGTTCTTCCGAAAGAGCTCCGGCGCCTTGACGATTGTGTCGACGGCTTCCGGATTGTCAAAGACAACCATGTTGCCGAAGTCGCTGGGCCGACCACTCGTTTCCGCCTGCCCGCCATGAGCAAAAAGCGCATAGACGAGATTGTTGAGAACGCTTTCGATTTGTATCCGGTCGTCCATCGATGCCCCCCGCGCAGCCGTAGACACCAGGCGGCCAGCGCCGACATCTCGACCAGAAACTCCTACGCTATCACATTCGATTCGCAGAGATAAAAGGGGTTCTGTGGCAAACGCGTAACACTGCCCGATAAATGATTATGGCAGCTATGACGAAAGGTGCCGCTGCGGTAGTGTGCGAGTGGGCTAATATCAATTCAGATCGATTCCAGGCGGGGAAAAATGCGAAATCAGGTTTCAAGTAAGCTTCTTGCTACGGTTGCAGCGTCTGCCGCTTCGGTGACATCAGTTGGTGTGGTCGCGGCTCATGCCGCCGATGCACAGGTAACCGATCCTGCAGTGGTCGATTCCCGCATCAAGATTGCCTTCGAAGGCGCGGTCTATCAATCCAACGTCGACAAGCTTGGCGATACCAGCGACAAGCTCGGCAGTGGCAATGATTTCGGCGATCTCTACGGATCAGTGGCGCTCACCAAAGCGATTTCTTCGGATGTGGACTGGAGGCTCGCTGGTACTTTTCACGCCGGCCAGGACAACGACTTTAGTCTGAATGTCCCGCAAAGTGGCGGCGTCATCGGCCTGTCGTTCGGCAACAGCTACAATTTCCAAACGCTCGACTTCGATATCGGCAAGCATGTCGAGGCGCAGGGCGCCGACATCCGATTCTTCGGCGGTCTGCGCTTGCTGCACTCCAAGGAGAAGCTGAATTTCAATGTGAGCGCCACTCCCAATGATCCGGCCGACAAGGGCGGCAACGCTGACAAGCTTGGCTCATCCGAGTTCTACGGCATCGGTCCGCGCCTCGGCGCCGAAGTCTACTATCCGCTGGGTGAGACGTGGGGTCTTACCGGTGCGGTTTCGGGCTCGGCTATGTGGGGCCGACGGACGGACAAGTTTAGCCTCCACGAACATGAGAGCGATCCAAGCGATCCTACTCCTGATCCAGATATCAACGTCAGCGAAAGCCAGCATTCCAACAAGGTTGTTACCAGCATAGACCTTTCCGGTGGCGTGACTTTCAAACCGTGGGAAAATACCACGTTCACCGCAGGCTATCGGGTCGAACAGTGGCACAATCTGCTTGAGATGGCGGACAAGAGCACCCAGACATTCAACGGCCCGTTCCTGCGCCTCGAAGTCAAGATGTAGGCCGGCGGTTCGAGCCTCCCAGCTCGGACTACTGCTTCGAATGGATTGCAATTGACGGAACAGGAAGTGGCGTTTGAATCTAGGGTTGCCGTCAATGGCAACGTCAAACTGCACTACACAGCGGCGGGCTCAGGCCCGCCGATTGTGTTTCTGCATGGCATTCCGGATCACGGAATGGGCTGGCGCCGGCAGATGCAAGCGCTCTGCGACCGATATCGGGTGATCGCGCCGGACCTGAGGGGCTTCGGACAAAGCGATGGACCACAAGGCCATGGCAACTATGCGCTGACCCACCTGGTCAACGACGTGCTGGCTGTTCTTGCAGCGGAAAAGCTGACCCAGGCCGCTATTGTCGGCCATGACTGGGGTGGCATCATCGCATGGTGGCTGGCCATACGCGTGCCGCAGGTCGTGCGCCATCTCATCCTGCTGTCGGCACCGCACCCCCGCAACTATCTGCGTGCGGTCGCCGATCCGGCCAATGCCGAGATCATCGGATATGTACGTGGCTTCCAGGTCCCGGGCGCCACCCAGATGCTGGACATCGACAAACTCGCCACCTGGGTCGCCGATCCGCAGGACAGGCAGGCCCTGACAGATTCGCTCAGGCGATCCGATCCGGAAGCGATGCTGGGCTACTACAGGGCCAACATACCGCTTGGCAGGGTGCCGGATCTGGGCCAGCTGCCTTTGGTCAAGGCGCCGACCCTTGTGCTGTTTGGCTCCGACGATCCCTATGTGCCGTCAAGCGCTTTTGACGGGACCTTCCGAGAAGTCGACAACGTTACCGCCGTGATTGCTTTGCCCGGGGCTGGCCACTTCATCCACCATCAAGCAGCCAAGTTTGTCACCGACCAGATCGAAGCATGGGTTGAGCGATCACCGTCCAGTTTCCGACACCTTGGTTAAGCCAAGGTGTCTCAGACCGGCTGAGCAATATAGAGGCCACGTGCTATTTGACCCTAATTCACCGGCAGCGGTCCGAAGCGAATGCGAAAACGCCGGTTTTCGCGGCCCTTCTTCTCGATCTTGCCGATATGGATTTCACCGACTTCGCCGGTGCTTTTGACATGGGTGCCGCCGCAGGGCTGGCTGTCGATCGGAGCGTTGTCGCCGATGCAGACCAGGCGGATCTTGCCGGTGCCTGCGGGCGGCCGGACATTCTTGGATTTCACCAGGCCAGGATTGGCTGCCAGTTCCTCGTCGGTGATCAGCCTGATGAAGATCGGATGATCGGCTCGCACCAGCTCCATCAGCCCGGCGGTGACGTCTTCCCTGGTGAAGCCGGCATCGGGAGCGTCGAAGTCGACGCGGCTGTCATCTTCGGAAACCGCAGCACCGGTAATCGGAAACGGACAGACTACGGTGAGCAAATGGCAAGCTGCGTGCATGCGCATCAGGAGATGCCGCCGCTCCCAGTCGATGGCGAGTTTCACCTGCTCGCCGACCTCGGGTGCCGGCTGCTCCGGCGCCGGCACATGGATAATCTCGTCCTTGGTCTCGCCGGTGATGGTGGCGGCAATGGCGATGCGGCTGCCGTCGGCGCGCTCTAATGTTCCGGTATCGCCAGGCTGGCCGCCCGATGTGGCATAGAAGATGGTCCGGTCGAGAATGATGCCGCCGCGCTCGTTGATGGCGACAACAGTGGCGTCAGCCGCTCTGAGATAGGCGTCGTCGCGAAACAGCGCTTCTGTTCTGTGCGCCATCAGGCGACCTTCTCATACGGCACCGAAATTGTGCTGCGCTCATCCATCCAGCCCGGCACCGGCAGGTTCTTATCCCGCAGGAATTCCGGGTTGAACAGCTTCGACTGGTAGCGCGTGCCATAGTCGGCAAGGATGGTCACGATGGTGTGGCCGGGGCCAAGCTCGCGCGCCAGCCGTATCGCGCCGGCAATGTTGATGCCGGTCGAACCGCCGACGCACAGGCCTTCTTCCTGGATCAGGTCGAAGACGATCGGCAGCGCTTCCTCGTCCGGCACCTGGAACGAGAAGTCCGGCGTGAACCCATCGAGATTTGCCGTGATGCGCCCCTGCCCTATCCCTTCGGTGATCGAGCTGCCGTCGGACTTCAATTCGCCACTGGTGTAGAAGGAATAGAGCGCCGCACCCAGCGGATCGGCGAGTGCGATCTTGACGTTGCTGCTCCTGGCCTTCAGCCCGAAGGCGACGCCGGCCAGCGTTCCGCCCGAACCCACCGCCGAGACAAAACCGTCGACCTTGCCGCCGGTCTGCGTCCAGATTTCTTCCGCCGTGGTGCGGATATGGCCGTCGCGATTGGCAACGTTGTCGAACTGGTTGGCCCAGATCGCGCCGTTCGGCTCCGACCTCGCCATCTGCTCGGCCAACCGCCCCGACAGTTTCACGTAATTGTTGGGGTTCTTGTAAGGCACCGCCGGCACTTCGATCAGCTCGGCGCCAAGCAGCTTGATCGTGTCCTTCTTTTCCTGGCTCTGGGTGTCGGGAATGACGATCACTGTGCGATAGCCCAGCGCCTTGGCGACCAGCGTCAGGCCGATGCCGGTATTGCCTGCCGTGCCCTCGACGATGACGCCGCCCGGCTTCAACAGCCCGCGCTGTTCGGCGTCGCGGATGATGAACAGGCCGGCGCGATCCTTGACCGACTGGCCGGGGTTCATGAACTCGGCCTTGCCCAGGATCTCGCAGCCGGTCTGCTCCGAGGCCTTGTTGAGGCGGATCAGGGGCGTGTTGCCGATCGCTTCGATCACAGAACGGGGCATCCGGGATTCCTTATGTAGCTGCGGCGAGACCCTAGAAACCCGAAGCGTGCGTTTCAAGGCAAGAATTCGCCTGGTCCAGTCGCATTTCGGGCACTGCAATCTCCCGCGGCCGGACATCGCGCGATGACGATCATTTCAACCAGTACGGAAAAGCGCTCTTTTCATTCGATTTGTTCACCGCTAGAGCACTAATGACAGATCGGCAGGGCGCAGAATGACACTTTACCGGGCCAACCCGAAGCACGGCGTCGCCTGGATAACCGGCGGCAGCAGCGGCATCGGCCGTGCGCTGGCAAAGGACCTCGCGGCAAAGGGCTTTGTCGTCGCGGTCACCGCACTCGACGGCGACCCACTCGACGCGCTCATCGTCGAGACGGCGCAGATGCCGGGACGTGTCGTGGCCTACCCTTGCGACGTCACCGATGAGCCGCGCATGGCAAGCACGGTGGCGGCGATTGAAAAGGAGCTCGGGCCGGTCGTGCTCGCCGTCTTCAACGCCGGCAACTACATCGCCACGCCCGGCGAAGACCTCAGGGTCCGCGACTTTCGCCAGACCTTCGAGGTCAACTATTTCGGTATCATCAATGGCCTCGTCCCGCTCATGGAGCGCATGCGCATCCGTGCGCGCGGCCATATCGTGCTTGTCGGATCCGTCACAGCCTATTTCGGCTGGCCGACCACGGCGGCCTATGGCGGCTCGAAGGCGGCGATCAACATCCTGGCCGAGTCGCTGAAATACGATTTCGACAAGATGAATGTCCGGATCCAGGTGATGAATCCGGGCTTCATCGACACGCCGCTGACCGAAAAGAACATGCTGCCGATGCCGGGACTGATGCCGGTCAACCGCGCCTCGCGCCGCATGCTGCGCGGCATCGAGCATGGCGGCTTCGAGGTTACCTTCCCTCACCGGCTGAGCTGGGGGCTGAAGCTGCTGGCACTGCTGCCAAGGCCAGTCTGCCGGTGGTTCATCAGCACGGCGACCCGCTGGACAGGGCGGCCGCTGAATTTCGACCGCAAGCCGCCGAACCAATAGCTGTCCACAGCCCGGCTGTTGCCTGACTGCACCGGCCACCATAGGCTTTAGAATGGAGTCTGAGATGGGGCGACGGATCGTGCTTGCGGTGCTGGGTGTCGTCATCATCCTTGTCCTGGCCCTCCTGCTTGGTCCGCGCATTCCCGTCGACACAACAATCAGCTTCGACCCCAAGGTGATCGGCGACGATCCGCAAGCGTATATCGCGCGTGAAGAGGCTGCCGTGCCCAACGTCCGCGACGGGCTCGAGAAAGAAATCATCTGGGCCGATCCGATGGTTCACGCCAGGACGCCATTGGCGATCGTCTATATCCATGGCTTTTCGGCATCGAAGGGCGAGGTTCGCCCGCTGGCCGACGAGGTCGCCGACCAACTCGACGCCAACCTTTTCTACACCCGCCTCACCGGTCATGGGCAGGACGGCGCTGCTATGGCGCAAGGCAGCGTCAATGCCTGGATCAACGACTATGAGGAGGCGCTCGCCATCGGCCGGGCCATCGGCGACAAGGTGATCGTCATCGGCACCTCGACCGGTGGATCGCTGGCGGCATGGGCGGCGACTGAGCCTGGCGCATCGGACGACGTCGCTGCAATCGCATTCATCTCGCCGAATTTCGGCATCAGGGCTTCAGGCGCCGAGCTGCTGACCATGCCCTGGGGCAGGCAGATCGCCGAGTTCGTCGGCGGCAAGGAGCGCAGCTTTACGACCCGCAACGCGCTGCACGGGAAACTCTGGACGCACACCTATCCAATGGCGGCCGTGCTACCGATGGCGGCGCTGACCAACCTTGCCTACGCAGCGCCTGTGGAGAAGGCAACCATACCGGCGCTGTTCATCTTCTCGGATTCCGACAAGGTGGTGCGCCAGGATCGCACCCGCGAAATCGCCGGCCGCTGGGGCGCACCGCATGAACTGGTGCCCGTCGACGACAATGGCGATCCCGACGACCACGTCATTGCCGGCGACGCGCTGTCGCCCTCGACCACGGCATTCCTGGCGCAGCGGATCGTCGTGTGGGTTCAGGCAATTACCGGGCAGCCCTAAACGAAAAAGGACGGCCGAAGCATTGCCCCGACCGTCCTCATATTCGATCGTCAGCAATCAAGCCAGGCTCGACGAGCCTGACCGGTTCGTCTGATCAGGCAGCCCGCGCCGCGGGCCGCTTGCCGCCGAAGCGGCGCTTGTTGTTGCCCTTGAAGGCCTTGGCGCCTTCCGGCTTGCGCTCGCTTGCACCCGCAAAGGCCGGCTTGTCACCAAAACGCTTCTTGGCGAAGCCGTTGTTCTGGCCACCGGGCCGCCTGCCGTCGCGACGGCCATTGCGGTCGTTGCGATCGTTGGCGGGCTCGAAGCGCTCGTTCTTTTCGGCCGGATTGCGCACCGGATCCGGGCTGCCGAGATGGTCGGCAACGATCGGCAGCTTGCTGCGGATGATGCGCTCGACCTGACGCAGCTTGCTGTTTTCGGAAGGATCGCAAAGCGTGATGGCGATGCCGTCCATGCCGTTACGGCCGGTACGGCCGATGCGGTGGACATAGCTTTCGGCCTCATCCGGCAGATCGAAATTCACCACATGGCTGATGCCGGGGACGTCGATGCCGCGCGCCGCGATATCGGTCGCCACGAGAATGCGCACCGAGCCCTCGCGGAAATCGTTGAGCGCCTTCTGGCGGGCGTTCTGCGACTTGTTGCCGTGGATGACGGCGGCCTTGAAGCCGTCGCGTTCGAGGTCCTTGGTCACCCGGTCGGCGCCATGTTTGGTGCGCGAAAAGATGATGACGGACTTCATTGCCTCGTCGGCGAGCATCGTCGACAGCACCTGGCGCTTCTGCTTGGTGCGGGCAAAGACGACACCCTGCACGATCTCGGCGGCCGCGGTGCTCTGCGGCGCGACTTCGACGCGGATCGGGTTCTTCAACAGGCCCTTCGCCAGTTCGGCGATTTCGTTGGGCATGGTGGCCGAGAACAGCACCGTCTGACGGTCGGGCGCGGTCGCCTTGGCGATCCGCTTGACGTCGTTGATGAAGCCCATGTCGAGCATGCGGTCACCCTCGTCCAGCACCAGCCATTTGGTGTCGGAGAGAATCAGGTCGCCCTCGCGCACCAGGTCGGTCAGGCGGCCGGGCGTGGCGATCAGGATGTCGACGCCGGGAGCGACCTTCTTCACCTGGCTGAAGCGCGAGACGCCGCCAAGCACGAGAGCGGTCGAGACATGCGCGCCCTTGGCGAGGATCTTGATGGTGTCCTCGATCTGGACGGCGAGTTCGCGCGTCGGCGCCAGGATCAGCGCACGGGTGGTCTTGGCCCGGCGCTTGGTGCCGAGCGCGATGATCTTCGACAGGATCGGCAGCGCGAAGGCAGCGGTCTTGCCGGAGCCGGTCTGGGCGATGCCGAAGATATCACGGCCTTCCATCTGCGGCGGGATCGCCTGCGTCTGGATCGGCTTCGGCTCGGTGAAGCCGGCGCCATGCGTCGCCTTGAGCAGCGCGCCGGTAATTCCAAGAGCTGCGAAACCGGTGAGGTCCGTAGTGTTGCCGGCCGAGATTGCGTTACCGGCTGAGGTGTTTTCGTTGGTCAAAATAGTCTTCTTTCACGCGGTCTTGGCCGCAAACATCGATGGCGGCAGGGCGCAACCTGCCGTCGAAAAATTTGATATGAAACGACAAGGCTGGCGGACGGTAACGTCCACTCGGCTGCGCTGTCGTGCCCGCAGGCGTCATGCCACGGGGCTCTTTCGCCACTTCGTGATGTATCGGAAAGAGAGGCCGATATACCGGAAAGAGGGAAAACAGACGCAACCAGTCTCATTTGTCGAGAAGGCCGGAATCTCCGGCCCAAGCGCCTATGGGCTGCATATGGCTGAGTTCGCTCCGGAATGCAAGGGGCCACATGTTGCAGCGCAATAATCGAGGCCGAAAGCGGCGCTTGCACACGCCTGCAGGCATCATTACCACAAAGGCAGCTGCCATTTCTGGGGACCGAGCGATGAAGGACGTGCTGAAGGAACTTGAGCGCCGCCGCGAGATCGCCCGCATGGGCGGCGGCCAGGCCCGCATCGACGCCCAGCACAAGAAGGGCAAGCTCACCGCGCGCGAGCGCATCGATGTCTTTCTCGACGAAGGCTCGTTCGAGGAGTTCGACATGTATGTCGAGCATCGCTCGACCGACTTCGGCATGGAGAAAACCAAGATCGCCGGCGATGGTGTCGTCACCGGCTGGGGCACCGTCAATGGCCGTCCGGTCTATCTCTTCGCCAAGGATTTTACCGTCTTCGGCGGCTCGCTGTCGGAGGCTCACGCAGAAAAGGTCATCAAGGTGCAGGAGATGGCGCTGCGCAACCGCGCGCCGATCATCGGCATCTACGACGCCGGCGGCGCCCGCATCCAGGAAGGCGTGGCGGCGCTAGGCGGCTATGCCGAGATCTTTCAGCGCAACGTGCTCGCATCCGGCGTCATTCCTCAGATTTCCGTGATCATGGGCCCGTGCGCCGGCGGCGACGTCTATTCGCCTGCGATGACCGACTTCATCTTCATGGTGCGCGACACCTCTTACATGTTCGTCACCGGGCCGGATGTGGTCAAAACGGTCACCAACGAGACGGTGACGGCCGAGAGCCTTGGCGGCGCGTCCGTCCACACGACCAAATCGTCGATTGCCGACGGCGCCTACGACAATGACGTCGAGGCGCTGTTGCAGATGCGCCGGCTGGTAGACCTTTTGCCCGCGTCAAATACGTCGGAGCTTCCTGAGATCGAGTGCTACCAGTCGGTCACCGACCATGATCTGTCGCTCGACCGGCTGATCCCAGACAACGCCAACAAGCCTTACGACATCAAGGAGCTGATCCTCAAAGTTGCCGATGAAGGCGATTTCTTCGAGATCCAGCAGAACTTTGCCAAGAACATCGTCACCGGTTTCGGCCGCGTCGAAGGCCGCACCGTCGGCTTCGTCGCCAACCAGCCGATGGTGCTGGCCGGCGTGCTCGATTCCGACGCAAGCCGCAAGGCGGCGCGCTTCGTGCGCTTCTGCGACTGTTTTTCCATTCCCATCGTCACCTTCGTCGACGTACCCGGCTTCCTGCCCGGCACCGCGCAGGAATATGGCGGCCTGATCAAGCATGGCGCGAAACTCCTGTTTGCCTACGCCGAGGCGACCGTGCCGAAAATCACGGTCATCACCCGCAAAGCCTATGGCGGCGCCTATGACGTGATGGCCTCAAAGCACCTGCGCGGCGATATGAACTATGCCTGGCCGACGGCGCAGATCGCGGTGATGGGGGCGAGAGGCGCGGTCGAGATCATCTACCGCAAGGATATTGGCGACGCCGAAAAGATCGCAGCTCACACAAAGGCTTACGAGGACCGTTTCCTGTCGCCCTTCGTCGCCGCCGAACGCGGCTATGTCGACGAGGTGATCATGCCGCATTCGACCCGCCGCCGCATTGCCCGGGCACTGCGCATGCTGCGCAACAAGGACATGCAGAACCCTTGGAAGAAGCACGACAACATCCCGTTGTAACATCCAATGTCGCGACTGATCATCAGCGCCGGTCGGCGGTTTGGCAGGTTCACGGTCCTGTTTTTCGTTGTTCCCGCTCTCATCGTCTTCTGCGTCTGGATGTCCCTGCTCGACAACCAACCAATCTGGTTTATCGCCAGCGGCTTCGTCGTCATGCCGATCGCCACCACGGCCTTGGCATTTCTGTTCGGCACATTGTTTGCGGGCTTCCGACGCAGCAAGATCAAAGGCGTCAGTGAAGCAGAAGCGCCCGGCCTGTGGGCGCTGTGGCGGAGCGTCGCCGGACCGCGCCGTGCTGCGCGCACGGTTGTCATACTAGAGGGCAACCTGAACGCCAGCGTGCGCGAAGAGCGCACGCTTCTCGGCCTTCTCGGCAATCGGCTGTTTCTAACCATTGGCATCCCTCTCCTCGCAGTGACCGATGAAAGAGCGCTTGCCGCGATCCTTGCCCATGAGGACGCGCATGTGCGCAACAAGGATACCAATGGCAGCCTCAATCTCGCTGAGTTCGAAAACGGTTTCGGATTTGTCTTCGAGTATGCCCCGCCCGGAACCACGATCACAGGCAGCCTGCTCCACGCCGCTATCGGCTGGCTGGCGCAATCGTTCGAGCGGGAAGAAATCCGGCTTTCGCGCGAAGCGGAGATCAAGGCAGATCGACACGCGGCATCCTCCGGCGACGCCGAGCACGCCGCACGCGCGCTGTTGCTTCTTGCCACGGCAGACGTGCATTTCACGGAGACGGTCTATGACCCTTTGCAGCATGAATTGCGAGGTGCTTTGCGTCCGCCGCGAGCGCCGCTCGAGCGCGTGCTGGAAGCTGCCGGCCAGCTGCGAGAACCCATTTGCCTCAATGTTTGCGCCCGCAAGGCGTGGGCAAGCCCGGATGACGCAAAGTCTACCCATCCATCATGGGCTCAACGGCTGGCGGCGCTTGGCTACACGGAGCCGCCCGACCTGGACCCGATCGCCGTGACCGCGCTCTCGACGCTGCTGAACTCGAGCGTAGCACAGCGGCATATTGCGGAATTCGACACCAAATGGACTGCGCGGATGGAAGACTATCTCCAGCGCTGAACTGGTGGTCGCCCAACTCGCAGGCTCACTCCTCTTCCGCCGCGCCGAACCCCGCATCCCTGGGGGCGCTGGTCGCGGTCGCCCAAGGCGTTGCGTGGTTGTCGATGCGCATCTGGAAGATGAAATAGGTCGGCGAGCAGTAGCCGATGCCTTTTACCTTGTCGGCGCCCGGCGTGTCCGGCGGCAGCGACTGGCACATATAATCCTCGCGGCAGAAATGATCGGCCGAACATGCGGGACGGTTGCCGCGGTTGACCGCGCCGCCGAGGCACTGGTCGAAATTGTTGGTGGCGACGCAGGTGTCGAATTTCTTGCCGCCGACCATCGCAAATTTCCGATGGCATCGGCTTGCCCGTCTTGAAGGCGGCGAAGCTGCGGTCCTTGTCGTCGCAGGCGCGATAAGCGATGCCTGCCGGTACGCCGATTTTCGGTGGCCGGCAGGTGTAGGCGGTCCGCGAAAGGGTCGGCGCAAAAGCGGCGAACTGGCCGGTGATCTTGTAGCGGTCGTTGAACGGCTGAGACGGGTTGCTGGAGATCGACCCGGTCAGGCAGGGATGGCCCGAAAACATCTTTGGACTGTCCTTGGGCAACAGACATTGCGCCAGCGTGGTGCGCACGCCTGAGGCCGTCGCCAGCGGCGTGCAGACGGTGCCGCCACCGCATTGCCAAGTCGCGCCGAAGCGTTTTGCATCATCCGGCATCAGGCACGGCATCGCGATCTCGGCCGGGGCGTAGCCGACATCGCCGGCATCGGTCCATGTCGCCGGCGGCGCGAAGGACAGCGGCCGGTAGCGGTTCGGCTCCTTGCCTTCTTCCGTCGCGCGCAGCCAGGCCTCACGTCGCGGAATCTCGGCATGGAGATGCGGCGAGATGCCGACCTCGATCCGGTTGAGAGGCGACGTCGTTTTGTCGTCGAGGCCGATGAAGTGAAAGCCGGCCGTCGAGCTTGCCTGGTGGCAGCCCTGGCAGGCGCCATTGTCCAGCCGCTCGACCAGCGCCTCCGGTGTCCGCACCAGTTTCAGCGCCGCATAGTCCAGGCCGGCGAAATCCGCTGGCTGGAACAGCGGCGTGAACGGATGGTTGGCCCGTCTCGCGCTGCCGAAGGTCGACCACGAGATGATTTTCTTCGCCAGGAATTCGTCGGGGATTTCGTAGACGCCGAGATCGACGGCCGCGACATTGGCGCTGACGTAGTCGGCGAGCCTTTTCTTGAGTGCAGCATTGTCCGAGAGCCGCGCAACGTCAGGCGTATTCTCCAGCGGCTTCTCGCTGATGGCAGCGCCATCGATGCCGAAGATCCGCATCAGATAGGCCGCCTGCCCGCCGAACTCGGTCTCCTGGCCCGAGGGAAAGCGCACCACTTGCGCGTTGAGTTCGAGCTGTTTGAAAGTCAGTTCCTCCGGTGCCAGCGGCCCGCCGACCAGCCAGCCGGCATCGACGTTTTCGTCGATCTGCGGTGTCCAGCGCCCGGCAACGCCGACGCAGCCGCCATCGGCATCCGGCGCCACGCTGTAGACGGCGTTGAAATTGAATGGCAGCCGCGATGCCAGAACCTTGCCGTTCTTGCGGAAACTGTAGGCCAGGCGATAGACAAAGCGCACCTCGCCACAGCTCTTGTCACCTTGCAGCGCGGTGAAGTCACGCCGGTCCAGCCGGTTGACGACGCCGACCAGGCGGAAGCGCGCGGCCTCGGTCTTCAGCCAGCGCATATCCATGATGCGGCCGACATTGCCGTCGGTCACCTCGTAGAGCGTGCGCCCGCCGGCCTTTATCTCGGCCCGCAGCGTGGCAATATCGGTCGCCACCATGTCGACAACAGCACGATAGGCCGGCACCTCACTGTAGAGCGTCTTCAGATCGTCCGCGCCGTCGACGGCGAAAATGCCGGCGAAGCCAAACCCCTTGGCATCGAGGGCGGCGAGCACCGCCGGATCGTCGACGATGGTCACCGGCTGCTCAGCGCGCACGCCATGCGAGGCGAACAGCGCGATGATGGCTGCAATGGCGAGCGCGAAACGCTTCATCCGATCGGCACCTTCTGCCGTGCCTCGACAAGTTCACGCAGCACCGGCACCAGCGCCAGCGGCAGATCCTCGGCGATCAGACCCGGTCCGAAGCGGCTGCCGGCCTCGGCATGGATCCAGACCGCTGCGCAGGCGGCCTCGAATGCCTGCATGCCCTGCGCCAGCAGCGCGGCGACAATGCCCGCCAGCACGTCGCCGGAACCGGCGGTGGCGAGCCATGGTGCACCATTGGCGTTGATCACCGCGCGGCCGTCCGGCGCCGCGATGACGGTGTCGGCGCCCTTGTAGACCATGATGGCGTTGGCTCGTTCAGCGGCTGCGCGCGCCTTGGCGAGTTTCGACTGCTTCTTGTCCTTCGCGATGTCGGGAAAAAGTCTGGCGAATTCGCCTTCATGCGGCGTCAGCACCAATACCGGCCCCAACGGGAGCAGCGCGGCGTCGAACAGGGCCTGAGGCTGATGCGCCAATGACGTGATGGCGTCAGCATCCAAGACAATGGCAGGGCGCTGAATTCCGAATGAACTCGTCGACGTGCGGTTTAGGTCAGCGACCGTCGCGATCAATTGCAACGCGAAATCCCCCACTTTGGGTTTCGGCCCGAGCCCTGGTCCGAACACAAGTACTTCGGGGTGCCTCGCCGACAAAAATTCCTGCACTTCCTCCATCGAACCGGCCTCGCGCAGCATGATCGATGTCAGATGCGCGGCGTTTACCTGCATGGCATTTTCAGGCGAGAGCACGGTCACCGCCCCTGCCCCGGCTCTGGCTGCAGCCATCGCCGACAGCCGCGCCGCACCTGTCGCGCTCGGCCCGCCGGAAAAGACGCTGACGTGGCCGCGCTTATACTTATGTGTATCGACCGCCGTTTTCGGAAAACAGTATAGCCAGAAGTCAGGCGTGTTCTCGAACGTCTTGATCTTGAACTCATCGACGATCGCATCCGGAATGCCGATATCGGCGACGATGATCTCGCCGCAGAGGCTGCGCCCCGGCATCAGCAGATGGCCGGGCTTTTTCCGCACGAACGTCACCGTCACGTCGGCCTTGAAATAAGCGTTGCTCAAGCCGGTCTCGCCCGACACACCAGAAGGCAGATCGATTGACACCACAGGCACGCGCTCCGCCGCGGCCAATCCTGAGACGGCAGAGGCATGCAGGGATATCTTCTTCGACAATCCCGCACCATAGAGCGCGTCCACGACGACTTCACCCGGTTCCGGGTAGCAGTGTCCGATGTGCTCGACCGGCAGATTGCAGGCCTCGGAAGCTCGCGCCGCATCACTCCCGGGCTTCTGCTTGCCTTCGGCCCAGAGCGTCACATTCACACCAGCCTCGGCCAGCAACCGCGCTACAACATAGCCGTCGCCACCATTATTGCCGGGGCCGCACAGCACGTGCACGCGGCTTGCTGCGGGATAGCGTGCCAGGACCACAGCAGCGACCGCTTCGCCGGCGCGCTGCATCAGGCCATAGCCGTCGAGCGGACCGGCCGCGATCGCCAGCCGGTCGACCTCGCCCATCTCGGCCGGCGACAGGACTTCATTGCTCATGGATTGCCGATCCCGCATTTCGTTCAAGGCCGACCCTTTGTCCCTATCGAGCATTGTCCAGTTTCGGATTCGAAGCAAACGGCCAGGTGCTGCGTTGGCGTGCGGCCAATCCTTTCGCAGACTGGTGCCACGGATCCGCGCGGGCCTGCAAAATGCGCAATCTGCCTAATTATCGTGCAGACGCCCGAAGCGGCAATGTGTAGGCTTCGGGCAGCTTTGCCGCAGCCGAAGCAGAGGATGACGCGAATGTGCATCCCGGCGCGGCGCGGCATTGGAATTGCGCGAAACCGCTTCGCGTGGGCTGAAATTGGCACAGTTCGTGCTTGATGGAGGCGCAAGCGGGGCGCACAACCCGTTTTTTTGGCAGTGGAGGCCACTTTTTACATGAAAAAGATCGAAGCGATCATCAAGCCGTTCAAGCTAGACGAAGTGAAGGAAGCGCTTCAGGAGGCCGGTCTGCAAGGCATTACCGTGACCGAGGCCAAGGGCTTTGGCCGCCAGAAAGGCCATACCGAACTCTATCGCGGCGCCGAATATGTCGTCGACTTCCTGCCCAAGGTGAAGATCGAAGTCGTGCTGGGCGACGACGCCGTCGAAGGCGCCATCGAAGCCATCCGCAAGGCGGCGCAGACCGGCCGCATCGGCGACGGCAAGATCTTCGTCTCCAACATCGAGGAGGTCGTTCGCATCCGCACCGGCGAAACGGGGATGGACGCCGTCTGAGCTTTCTGATTTCAGATTAACGTCTCCTCGAAACGTCATCACACAGGGAAGAAACGACATGACGACAGCCAAAGACATCATGAAGCAGATCAAGGACAACGACGTGAAATTCGTCGACCTGCGCTTCACCGATCCGAAGGGCAAGCTGCAGCACGTGACGATGGATGTCATCGAGGTCGAGGAAGACATGTTCGCCGACGGCGTCATGTTCGACGGCTCCTCGATCGCCGGCTGGAAGGCGATCAACGAGTCCGACATGGTGCTGATGCCCGATGCGGACACCGTCCACATGGATCCGTTCTTCGCCCAGTCGACCATGGTCATCCTGTGCGACATTCTCGATCCGGTCTCCGGCGAATCCTACAACCGCGATCCGCGCGGCACTGCCAAGAAGGCCGAGGCCTACATGAAGGCCGAAGGCATCGGCGACACCATCTATGTCGGCCCCGAAGCCGAGTTCTTCGTCTTCGACGACGTCAAGTACAAGGCCGATCCCTACAACACCGGGTTCAAGCTGGACTCGACCGAACTTCCGTCCAATGACGACACCGACTACGAGACCGGCAATCTCGGCCACCGCCCGCGCGTCAAGGGCGGCTACTTCCCTGTGCCGCCGATCGACAGCGCGCAGGACATGCGCTCCGAAATGCTGACCGTGCTCGCCGAAATGGGCGTGCGCGTCGAAAAACACCATCACGAGGTTGCCGCTGCCCAGCACGAGCTCGGCATCAAGTTCGACACGCTGGTCCGCAACGCCGACAAGATGCTGATCTACAAATATGTCGTGCACCAGGTCGCCAACGCCTATGGCAAGACGGCCACCTTCATGCCGAAGCCGATTTTCGGCGACAACGGCTCGGGCATGCACGTCCACCAGTCGATCTGGAAGAACGGCAAGCCGACCTTCGCCGGCAATGAATATGCCGGCCTGTCGGAGTCGTGCCTGTTCTACATCGGCGGCATCATCAAGCACGCCAAGGCCATCAACGCCTTCACCAACCCGCTGACCAACTCCTACAAGCGCCTTGTGCCTGGCTATGAAGCCCCGGTGCTGCTCGCCTACTCCGCGCGCAACCGTTCGGCCTCCTGCCGCATTCCGTTCGGCTCGTCGCCGAAAGCCAAGCGCGTCGAGGTCCGCTTCCCCGATCCGGGCGCGAACCCCTACCTCGCTTTCGCCGCCATGCTGATGGCCGGCCTCGACGGCATCAAGAACAAGATCCACCCGGGACAGCCGATGGACAAGGATCTTTACGATCTGCCGCCGAAGGAACTGAAGAAGATTCCGACCGTCTGCGGTTCGCTGCGCGAAGCGCTGCAAAGCTTGGACAAGGACCGCGGCTTCCTGAAAGCCGGCGGCGTCTTCGACGACGACCAGATCGACAGCTATATCGAGCTCAAGATGGCCGAAGTGATGCGCTTCGAAATGACCCCGCATCCGGTCGAATACGACATGTACTATTCGGTCTGAACGATAAGCCTCAGCGACAAGGAAAAACCCCGGCGTCAGTTCAGACGCCGGGGTTTTTGTTTGACCAATAGCAGACCGTAGACGTGGTAGCAGCAGGCTACGGCGCAGGCTTACGAAGCCTGCGCCGCTATAGATGCTTAGGCAGCCGCCGAAACCTGCGCGCTGGTCGAAACCTCCGCGATGGTCTTCAGGATCTGCGAAGCGATCTGGTAGGGGTCGCCTTGCGAGTTCGGACGGCGGTCTTCCAGGTAACCCTTGTAGTCATTGTTGACGAAGGAATGCGGCACGCGGATCGAGGCGCCTCGGTCGGCGATGCCGTAGCTGAAGCGGTTCCACGGAGCGGTCTCATGCTTGCCGGTCAGGCGCTTGTCGTTGTCCGGGCCGTAGACGGCGATGTGGTCCATCAGGTTCTTGTCGAATTGAGCCATCAGCGCTTCGAAATAGGCTTTGCCGCCGACTTCGCGCATATAGGCGGTCGAGAAGTTGGCGTGCATGCCCGAGCCGTTCCAGTCGGTGTCGCCGAGCGGCTTGCAGTGATACTCGATGTCGATCTCGTACTTTTCGGTCAGGCGCTGCAAGAGATAGCGGGCCATCCACATCTGGTCGGCGGCCTTCTTGGAGCCTTTGCCGAAAATCTGGAATTCCCACTGGCCCTTGGCCACTTCGGCGTTGATGCCTTCATGGTTGATGCCTGCTGCGAGGCAAAGGTCGAGATGCTCCTCGACGATCTGGCGCGCGATCGGGCCGACATTCGAATAGCCGACGCCGGTGTAGTACGGGCCCTGCGGCGCCGGATAGCCGCTCTCGGGGAAGCCGAGCGGACGGCCGTCCTTGTAGAAGAAATACTCCTGCTCGAAGCCGAACCAGGCGCCCTCGTCGTCGAGGATGGTGGCGCGCTTGTTGGACACATGCGGCGTCACGCCATCTGGCATCATCACTTCGCACATCACCAGCACGCCATTGCTGCGGGCCGGATCCGGGAACACGGCGACCGGCTTCAGCACGCAGTCGGAGCTGTGGCCTTCGGCCTGCTGCGTCGAAGAACCGTCGAAGCCCCACAGCGGCAGCTGCTCGAGCGTCGGTAACTCGGCGAACTCCTTGATCTGGGTCTTGCCGCGAAGATTGGGGACCGGCGTGTAACCATCGAGCCAGATATACTCGAGCTTGTATTTCGTCATTCTAGAGCCTCTCGTTGCTTGATCACCGAACCTGGATGACGCCGGCGCGCCGAGCCATCCAGCAGCCCAGCTGCCGGTCGATAAAATGCAAGTCATGTGCCATTTCCGCTGCGCGGGGTGCGGCAAAAATGCCCTTTCATCCCGGCGATGCATCCAAGCCGCCTAAGCAATGCGCCGGGATCGATCAAAGGCAGAATTTGCTTAAATAACAGGCAAATGCTGATCTTTCTTTAGGCATCTTGCCTAAGTGGTTTGCAGGACCTATTTTGATGGAAAGATGAATCGAAGAGCCTCTCCAGAAGAAAGGAGACCGACCATGGAAATCACCTCAGCCCGTCCGTCGGCCAAAATCCTGATGTTCCCGGTGGCAGCGCGTGCGGGTGCCTCAAATTTAGGCGTAAAGGCCAAGTTTGCGGCAGAGCTTGCTTCGCTGCGCGATCACCCGCTTGCCCATGGCGAGGCCTGGTATCATGAGGCCGCCATTGCGGAGGCCGAACAGCCTCGCAAGAGCTAGGCGTCTTCCGCGCTGATAGATCGAACAGGCCCACAAATCAAAACCCGGCGCGATCGCTCGCGCCGGGTTTTTTGTTTGATACAGAGCCGTCGGCTACTGCTTGGTATGCAGGTCGGTGCCGAGCGTATCCCTGACGAAGATCATGCCGATGATCAGCGTCACCGCCGCGATCACCACCGGATACCAAAGGCCGTAATAGATATCGCCCTTGTAGGCGCTGAACGCGAACACGATCGCGGGCAGCAGGCCGCCGAACCAGCCATTGCCGATGTGATAGGGCAGTGACATGCCGCTGTAGCGGATGCGTGTCGGGAACATCTCGACCAGGATCGCCGCGATCGGCCCGTAGACCATGGTCACGTAGAGGACCAGGATGAACAGGATGCCGATGACCTTTGCCCAGTTGACCTGTGCGGGGTCGGCAAACATCGCGAACGCGCCCGCTGCCGGAACGCTGTACACGGTCACCTCGGTGGCGCCCGCGGCCTCATCCTTGGTCAGCACCTTGTCCTTGATGGCCTGTTCGGTCGGGACCGCGGTCTTTTCGCCGGCGCGGATGGCTGCCGCATCGAGCTTCAGTTCAGGATTGGCCGCGACAAAGGCGTCGAGCTTCTGGTCGGCAACCTTGGCGGCAGCGCGCTTCAACGGGTAACCGCCACCCTGAAGCGCGAGGTTGATACCCTTCTTGAAGGCAGCGTCGCTTGCAGCCTTCTTGTCGCCCGCGGCCTTGGCATCATAAGACGCCACAGTTTCGCTGCCGATCATGACACTCGCCGGGGTCCCCGCCGCCGCGGTAGAGACGATGTCGTAAGGCACCGAGTTCTTGGCAAGGAAGTCGGTCGCGATATCGCACGAACTGACCGGTACGCGCGTGCCGGTCGGGTTGAACTGGAAGTTGCAGTCTCCCGGAGCCGCCGTCACCGTGGCGCGCGTGTTCTGCTGTGCGGTGGCGAGCGCCGGATTGGCGGCCCAGGTCAACGCCTTGAACAGCGGGAAGGTGGTGACGACCGCCAGCGCAAGGCCGGCCATGATGATCGGCTTGCGGCCGATCTTGTCGGACAGCCAGCCGAAGAAGACGAAGAAGCCCGTACCGAGTGCCAGCGCAATGGCGATCATGATGTTCACCGACTGCGCGTCGACCTTGAGCACATTGGCCAGGAAGAACAGTGCGTAGAACTGACCATTGTACCAGACCACGGCCTGACCGGCGGTGAGGCCGAACAGCGCCAGGATGGCGATCTTGGCGTTTTTCCACTGGCCGAAGGCTTCCGACAGCGGCGCCTTGGAACTCTTGCCCTCTTCCTTCATGCGCAGGAAGGTCGGCGATTCCGAAAGCGACAGCCGGATCCAGACCGAAATGCCGAGCAGGATGGCCGAGACCAGGAAAGGAATGCGCCATCCCCAGGCGTTGAAGGCGTCCTTGCTTACAGAATTCTGCACCAGCAGGATGACAATCAGCGACAGGAACAGGCCGAGCGTCGCCGTCGTCTGGATCCATGACGTGTAGAAGCCGCGACGGTCGTCCGGCGCATGTTCCGCGACATAGGTCGCGGCGCCGCCGTACTCGCCGCCAAGCGCCAGGCCCTGCAGCATGCGCAGCGCGATCAACAGGATCGGCGCCAGAATGCCCAGTGTCTCTGAGCCCGGAAGCAGGCCGACAAGGAAAGTCGACAGACCCATGATCATGATGGTGACAAGGAATGTGTATTTGCGGCCGACGAGATCGCCGATGCGGCCGAACACCAGCGCGCCGAACGGGCGCACGATGAAGCCGGCGGCGAAGACCAGCAGCGTGAAGATGTAGCGGGTGCTTTCGGGAAACGAGTTGAAGAAGGTCAAGCCGATCGCGCCGGCCAACGCTCCGTAGAGATAGAAATCATACCATTCGAAAACCGCGCCCAGCGAGGAGGCGAAGATGACCTTCTTCTCCTCTCGTGTCATGCCGCGGCTGGCTCCGCCGGCGGTCGATGCCAATGCCATTGAACTGTCCTCCCGTGAAATCCCGTCTGTCCTCGAGGCTGGGCGTCATCGTCGGCGTTCCCTCTGAACGCGACTCGAACCAGCCATCGGCGTAAAAAATGACAGAAAGCGACCGCCGGAGGCAGACAGACCTTGGATTTATGACTTTGGTATTAGGTGCAGTGCGGCAAAAGGCCGAGGATCAGGTCTTCAGCGCGTCGAGCAGGCCGACGGCCGCCATCATGTCGCGTTTGCGGGCCGAGCGGCGTGCGACAGCCTCGGCGTCCTGGCCCCAGTGCTCGACCTGCCAGTCCTCGTCGACATGGCCGGCGGCCCAGGCCGCGTCGCCGTCGAGCGCGCCGTAATCGACCGCCAGCGCCAGCAGCGCCGACCCGGTCAGCGAAGTCATGACATGGATTGCAGCCAGCCGCAGCGGCTCGGCACGCTGGGCAAGATGGGCGCCGAGGACGGCGAGGCTTTCGCGCGGCTGCTCGACATGGATGATGCCCTCGGCGAGGTTGAACCGAGCCCCTAATGTCGCCCTCGCCCAGTCGATCACCGGATCCCAATGCTGGTTCTGCCGCTCGACCAGCCCCTGCGGCGCGTCGGCGCGGTAGCAGGTCAGATCGGACGAGGCGAAGCGCAAGACGTCCTCCAGCACCGCCTGCGGGTCGCTGGCGACGCCGTCGATGGCGGTGTTGACCAGACGCAGCACCGGCATCGTGACCGGGTCGATGGTCTCGCCCTGTGCAGCGAACTCATTGGCGACCAGGGCGGCGGCCTTTTCGGTCGGCAGCGCCAGCAGCGCCTTGCCCGGCGTGCGCACCGGCTTGCCATCGAGGTGGACGGCAAAACCGTCCTCCACAGCTACGACCGACACGTCCTTGTAGAAGCGCTTCGGCAGGTGCGTCTTCATCTGGATCTGGGCGCGGCGGACCGGATCCGGATCGGACAGATGCTTTCCCGCTTCGAGGTCGTTGAGGATGTCACGCATGGTCGAACTTTCTATCCAGGTACCTGCTTGCGCGCCGGCCGGTTGACGATGATCAGGCCGACTGCGATCAGCCCAAGCGCCACAAAGATCCTGGTCGTTGGCGCCTCGCCAAGAATGATAGCGCCGCAGAGGACGCCGAACACCGGCGACAGGAAGGCGAAGCTCGACAGGCCCGATGCCGGATAGCGCCGGAGCAGCCAGAACCACAGCACATAGGTGAAGGCAACTATATAGAGCGACTGGAACAGCAGCGCCAATGTCGGCAAGGCACTGACCGCGCGGATCGGCGGGCCGGCGAAAGGCAGAACCAGGACACCGACAATGGCCGCACCGGCCAGCTGATAAAGCAGCAATTTCTCGGCACTGGTCTCGACCAGTTTCGAACGCTTGATGACGATGCTGGTCGCCGCCCACAGGATGCCCGAGCCGAGGCTGAGCAGATCGCCCATCAAGGTCACGTCGGTGCCGCCGGCAATCCCGTCGGAAAACACCGCCACCAGGCCACAGAAGGCAAGCACGAGCCCGCCAAGCTTGCGCGCGTTGATACGCTCACCGAGCAGGAAATGGCCGCCGATCAGGACCCAGAACGGCATGGTGTTGACCAGCAGTGTGTTGCGGGCAACGGTCGTGTATTCCAGCCCGATATAGAGGCACAGGAACTCGACGCCGAACAGCACGCCGACGATGATGCCGGCGACAAGCGACCCGTCGGCCTTAAACAGCCTGATGCCGCGCAGCCAGCACCAGCCGAGCACACAGAGCCCGCCGATGATCGAACGTGCGATCGAGACGAAAACCGGATCGAAGCCGGCATAGGAGATCTTGGCGGCGACGTAGTTCAGCCCCCAGGAAAAGGTCAGCCCGACCATGATGGAAGCAGCCGCCAGATCGACCGCATCGCGGCGATCCAATGCCGAGGCGACGGCCAATGTCAGTCCTCCGCGCTGGCGTCGTCGAAGCCGATCAGGTTCCAGCTCTGGCGCATATGCGGCGGCATCGGCGCGGTGACGTCGATGACGCCCTTGTCCGGGTGCGGAATGACGATGCGGCGCGCATGCAGATGCAGGCGGTTCTGAATGCCGCCCGGAAAGTCCCAGTTGGTGTCGGCCTCGAAATATTTGGGGTCGCCGAGGATCGGGCAGCCGATATAGGCGGCATGAACGCGCAGCTGGTGGGTGCGGCCAGTGTACGGCTCCATTTCCAGCCAGGTCATCGTCTGAGCCGCCTGCTCGATGATGCGATAGTAGGACACGGCGTGGTCGGCGCCCTTTTCGCCATGGGCTGCCACGCGCACGCGGTCGCCGTCCTCGGTCGGCTCCTTGATCAGCCAGGTCGAGATCTTGTCCTCACGCTTGGGCGGGACGCCCTTGACCAGCGCCCAATAGGTCTTCTTGGTCTCGCGCGCCCGGAATGACTCGGAAAGCTTCATCGCCGCAAGCCTGGTGCGGGCAACCACCAACACGCCCGACGTGTCGCGGTCGAGCCGGTGCACCAGGCGCGGCTTCTCGCCCTTCTGGCTGCGCCAGGCCTCCAGCATGTCGTCGACATTGCGGGTGACGCCCGAGCCGCCTTGCACCGCCAGGCCGGCCGGCTTGTTGAAGACGAAGACTTTTGGATCTTCGTGGATCAGCATCTTGGCCAGCACATCGGCGTCGCCCTGGTTGCGGATCGAGTAACCCGTAAGCGCACTCTCGCCCTTCTTGTCGACCTCGAGCGGCGGCACACGCACCACCTGGCCGGGCTCGACACGGCTGTCGGCCTTGACCCGGCCGCCATCGACGCGGATCTGGCCCGAGCGCAGCAACTTCTGCAGATGGCCAAAGCCGAGGCCGGGGAAATGGGTCTTGAACCAGCGATCGAGCCGCATGCCCGCCTCGCCGGCCTCCACCGTGATCTGTTCTACGCCTGCCATGATTTTCGCTTTATCCGTTTCTAACGCGTGACCCCGAAAATCTACTCCGGCTTTCGGAAAGGATCATGCGCAAGATCAAAGTTTCTGCAGCGCGTCCAGAGGATGCGGCGTGCTCCAGGTCGGGGCAATAACACTATGAAACGGTTCTTGCGAGCCAAAGTCCCAGAAACAGGGCGATAATGGCGCCAACGACGCTGGCAAGCGCATATCCCAACGCCGTCAGCGTCGCTCCGCGCTCCCACAGGGTCGCGAAATCGAGCGAAAAGGCGGAGAAGGTGGTGAAGCCGCCAAGGATGCCCGTGGCGACGAACAGCCGGAGCTCATTGGAACCGCCGCGCCGCATCAGCGCGGCGACGAACAGCCCCATAACAAAGGAGCCGAGGATGTTGATCGCCATCGTCCCCCAGGGGTAGTTGGGGCCGACGAGGCGCAAGGCGCCGATGTTGGTCAGGTGGCGGATGCCGGCGCCGATGCCGCCGCCGACCACAACAAGAAGCAGATTGAACATGCCCGTTTACTGCCCGGCCAAGGCAGTGCGGTCAATCCCTTCAGGCTAACGCCTCAGGTCGTCTCGACCTTCTTTGCCTTGCTCGAGCCGATCATCTTCCAGTTCTTGTAGAACATGGAATTGATGCGCTCGACGGTGACCGAAACGATGGCCAGAAGTCCGGCGATGAAACCGGGGAACGGCGACGGGCGGATGATGTCCATGAACACGCAGTAGCGGCGCCCATCATACTCGTTGACCGAGCGGTGCAGCAGCGTGTCGTCGAAAATATAGAGCGGGTTGTCGTGCCAGTAATTCCTGGCGCCGTTGCATTCGACGAAAACCTCTGCCTTCACCGGCAAGAGATTGTAGAGGATGCGCAGGCTGAGCCGCAGCGGTCCGAAATGCCAGGAAGTCGATTCCTTGCCTCTGAAGACAGACACGGCAATGGTCTTGATGTATTTGAAATCCTTGTTGAATTCCGCAACATTGTCGATCCGGTGCTTGCCGTACCACTGATAGACATACATGCCGCGACGACCGGTGCCGAAATTGGCGTCGATATCGGCGATGATCTCGTCCTTGCGCGCCTTGAAGACGTCAAGAACCTCGTTGACCTCGCGCTGATAATCGGCAGGAAACTGCTCCAGCTTCCACACACCCGGGTTGCGGTAGCAAACGAGGTCCACCAGCAGATTGAAGGGCGACAGCAGCCAGGTGAAGATGCCATTGCCGAGGAAATAGCCGCGCAACAGCGACAGATCCTTGCTGGCGTTGCGCAGCACATCGATCAGGCCGCAGACGATCCAGATCGTGGTCAGGATCGGAATGAAATAGAAGCCGAGCGCGAGCAGCGGGACAGCAATCACAGCCTGGCGAAGCGTTTTGCGAAGGGATTTTGTCATTTCTGTTCGCGCGGCGCGCTGTCCCCGTTCCGAATTATCGCCCGTCCTGGCAGCCTCCCGGCCGAGTCATGCGACGTGATAGGGCTTTTTGTCATGCGGTACAATCACACTGCTGTGACTGGCGGGGACAGAATTTCAGTTCATCGCGGGCAGGCCGAGTTCGTCCCGTTTGTCCCGCGCACCTATTTTTCCCGCTCGCTGCGCAGCTTTGCCCAATAGTCCAGCCGTTTCTTGATATCGCGCTCGAAGCCGCGTTCGGGCGGATCATAAAAGGTCTGCCGGCCCATCTTTTCGGGGAAATAGTCCTGGCCGGAAAAAGCATCGGGCTGGTCGTGATCGTAGCGGTAGCCGGCGCCGTAATCCTCCTCTTTCATCAGCTTGGTCGGCGCGTTGAGGATGTGCTTGGGCGGCAGCAGCGAACCGAACTCCTTCGCCGCCCGCGTGGCTGCCTTGAAGGCTGTATAGACGGCGTTGGATTTGGGCGCGGTGGCGAGATAGACGGTGGCCTCGGCGAAGGCCAGTTCGCCTTCGGGCGAGCCGAGATAGTCGTAGGCGTCCTTGGCGGCGTTGGCGATAACCAGCGCCTGCGGGTCGGCCAGCCCGATATCCTCCATCGCCATGCGCACCAGCCGGCGGCCGAGATAGAGCGGATCCTCGCCGGCGTCGAACATGCGGGCAAGATAATAAAGCGCCGCGTCCGGGTCGGACCCACGCACCGATTTGTGCAGCGCCGAGATCAGATTGTAGTGACCGTCCTGGCCCTTGTCATAGATCGGCGCGCGGCGCTGGACGATGCGCTGCAGCCCTTCGGGATCGAAAACCTCGCCGGGTTTGGCGGCGCGCCAGACTTCCTCGGCCAGCGTCAGCGAGGCCCGGCCGTCGCCATCGCTCATGCGGATGAGCATCGCCCGCGCCTCGTCGTCGAGCGGCAGCGCCCTGCCCTCCGTCTCCTCCGCGCGCGTCATCAGCTTGGCAATGCTGTCCTCGCCCAGCGAATGAAACACCAGCACCCGCGCGCGCGACAGAAGCGCGGCGTTCAGCTCGAAGGACGGATTTTCGGTCGTGGCGCCAACCAGCACGACGGTGCCGTCCTCCATGACCGGGAGAAACGAATCCTGCTGGGCGCGGTTGAAGCGATGGATCTCGTCGACGAACAGCAGCGTCTGGCGGCCATTGGTGCGACGCAGCTTTGCCGCCTCGAACACTTTCTTCAAATCGGCAACGCCGGAAAACACCGCTGAGATCTGCTCGAAGGCAAGGCTGGTCTCGCCGGCCAGCAGCCGCGCCACCGTGGTCTTGCCGGTGCCGGGTGGCCCCCAGAAAATCATCGAGCCGAGCGAACCGGAGTTGATCAACCGCGTCAGCGCGCCGTCCGGCCCGGTCAAATGCTCCTGGCCGACAACCTCGCCGAGGTTTTTCGGACGCAGCCGATCGGCCAAAGGCCGGCCGGGCGGCGCTCTTTCCGGTTCATCGACGCTGAACAGATCGGCCATCTAGGTCTTCTGGTTGGAGCACGATCCTCAGAAATGGGAAGATCGCCTCAGTAACGCAACACCTGGCGCAGTATCTGCCCGCCGCGCTCGACGGTAAAGCGCCACCAGCGTGTATCCTGCTGGGCAAGCTGCGCCAGTGTCGCCGCCGTATCGACCGTCGTGCCGTTCACCTCGCGCACGATGTCGCCCGGCTGGAAGCCGAAATCGGCGGCCGGCGAATCGCGGTTGATGTCGACCACGGTTACCCCCTTGAGGTCGGTGCGCAGGCCGAGCCGCTGGGCGAGCCTGGGCGACAGTTCCGCGACCTTGGCGCCGGAGAACGGGCTGCGGCCATGCAGGGTCACTTCCGACGCCTTGGCGCCTTCCGGCGCGCGCTCCAGTGCAATCTCCATCGTCGCCTGCTGGCCCTTGCTCAGGATGGCGAAGGTCGCCTTGGTGCCGATCGACAGGGTCGCCATGCGGTAATCCAGCGCCTCGATGCCTTCGACCGTCGTGCCATTGAGCTGCAGCACGACATCGCCGGGCTTCAGCCCTGCCTTGGCCGCCGGTCCGGCTTCCTCAACCGACGACACCAGCGCGCCGGTCGGCTTCTCCATGCCAAGCGATTCAGCGATCTGCGGTGTGACCGCTTCGAACTCGGCGCCTATATAGGGCCGCTCGAAGAAATCGAGCCCGGCCTTGGCCGCGTCGGCGAAGGCGCGCACCATGTTGGCGGGGATGGCAAAGCCGATGCCGATCGAGCCGCCGCTGCGGCTGTAGATGGCGGTGTTGATGCCGACCAGCTGGCCGCCCATGTTGATCAGCGCGCCGCCGGAATTGCCGGGATTGATGGCGGCGTCGGTCTGGATGAAGTAGCCCGAATCCGAAACGCCGATATGGCTGCGGGCAAGCGCCGACACGATGCCGCTGGTGGTGGTCTGGCCGACGCCGAACGGATTGCCGATGGCCAGCACCAGGTCGCCGACCTCGAGCGCGTCGGAATCGCCGATGGCAATCACCGGGAACGGCTTGTCGGAGGTGATCTTGAGCACGGCGAGGTCAAGCGTCTCGTCCTTGAGCATGACCTTCGAGGTGAATTCGCGCCCGTCGGCGGTCGCGACCTTGACCTCGTCAGCATCCTTGATCACGTGGAAATTGGTGACGACGACGCCGCTCGGGTCAACCAGCACACCCGAGCCGAGCGAGGATTGCGCGCGCGGCTGTGCGCGGCCAAAAAATTCCTCGAAGAACGGGTCGCCGTCAAAGGGCGACGTGACCTTGGCCGTCTGTGAGGCATAGACATTGACCACCGCCGGCGCCGTCTGCTTGACCAGCGGCGCGAACGAAAGCTGCACCTCCTCGCGGCCGAACGGCACGCGTTTGTCGGGACCGGAGGTGCCGTTCTCGCCCTCGACGCCATGCAAGAGGTCGGTCAGCACATCGGAGAGCCCCGGATCGGCTGGCTTGGCGGCGTCCTCGGCCAGCGCCTGCCTGACTGTCGGCGCGGCTGCGAACGCCATTATGGCGAAGAGCAGAACAAGAGACAGTCGGTTGGCGCGCATTCGCGAATCCTCCAAGGCAAGTTCGGGGGCATTGTCCCGACGATTGTGCAAAATGAAAGGCTAAGCCGCTGAAATCCGATTATTCTGGGCAGCAAAGCAGCTATAGGTCGACTTGAAACTGAAAACCTTCGTCGGCCCTCATGAAAAAACAACTCCTGTCATTCCGTGACTTTTTGAAGACCGGCACTTTTGGGCCTGTTTTCCCTTCTCTGAAAATGATCGACATCGCCAGTATGCTAGGTCCGCCTGACGGCTGGATCACGGAACATGCAGAGACGATTCCGGTCTATTGGACTTTCGGAAAGCTCGAAATTTCCTTTGATGAAGAAGCACCTCATTGGATGAACTGGTTTCAGATCGAAGAAGCGGGCTATCTCGAAGGTGATTTTGAGGTTCTCACCGATCGCCTTGTGCTCTCATTGGATGGGTTCAGTGGAGAGACGACACCTTCGGAATTCTTGACTGCCGGCCTTTGGGCTCCAGAAGAGGCAGCGGTGTTCTACGCCGCCTTGAGCGACGAAATATTGCTGAACATCTGCGCGGGTCCCGTTCAGATTCATTTCCGAGTCGATACAGACTTCATCGAAGATGGGGACGCCCAAAAATACCTGACCAATTCCACCGTGTCGCGAGTGGTCAGCGATATAGATTCCCGCGCCACCCTCGACAGTATCTATTCCTATCCCCAACCGGCGTTCGAAGAGATTCCCGGCGCCTTCAATTGGAATCTGCTTAGCGGTCGCGACTACCTGATGCTTACTCGCTAAACGTAAGACACGCTAAACGTAGGACGCCGGCAACAAAAAGGGGCCCGAAGGCCCCTTGAAGTCATTCCTGAAAAACCGAGCCTTATGCGGCAGCGGCTTCCTCGTCGGTGCCTTCGGCCTCGATGCGGGCGCGGTCGCCGGCGCCCTTGGCCGAGGTGTCGCGATCGACGAACTCGATGACTGCCATGGCGGCATTGTCGCCGTGGCGGAAGCCGGCCTTCATGATGCGCAGATAGCCGCCATTGCGGGTGGCGTAGCGCGGCGCGATGGTGTCGAACAGACGCTTGACGACGCCTTCATTGCCGATCTGGGCAATGACCTGGCGGCGCGCATGCAGGTCGCCGCGCTTGCCGAGCGTCACCAGCTTCTCGACGATCGGACGCAAATCCTTCGCCTTCGGCAGGGTGGTGACGATCTGCTCATGCTCGAGCAGCGACACGGCGAGGTTGGCGAACATCGACTTGCGATGGCTAATGCTTCGGGCGAAGCGGCGGCCTTTAAAACCGTGGCGCATGGCTCTTTTCCTTCAGTTGCTCAAGAGGCCACGGCCTCTGATGGTTTTCCGCATGACCGTCGGATCGAGCGGCCCACGCCGCCGATCCTTGGACTTCATGCTCAATATTGGTCTTCGTAACGCTTGGCGAGGTCTTCGATGTTTTCCGGCGGCCAGTCCGGCACTTCCATGCCGAGGTGCAGGCCCATCGCCGCGAGCACTTCTTTGATCTCGTTCAGCGACTTGCGGCCGAAGTTCGGGGTGCGCAGCATCTCGGCTTCGGTCTTCTGGATGAGATCGCCGATGTAGACGATGTTGTCGTTCTTCAGGCAGTTGGCCGAACGCACCGAAAGCTCGAGCTCGTCCACCTTCTTGAGCAGCGCCGGGTTGAAGGCGAGCTCGGTGACGGCCTCGGTGGCGACTTCCTTCTGCGGCTCGTCGAAATTGACGAACAGGCCAAGCTGGTCCTGCAGGATGCGGGCAGCGAATGCCACCGCGTCCTCGCCCGAGATCGAACCGTCGGTCTCGATGGTCATGGTCAGCTTGTCATAGTCGAGAACCTGGCCCTCGCGGGTGTTCTCGACCTTGTAGGAGACCTTCTTGACCGGCGAATACAGGCTGTCGACCGGGATCAGGCCGATCGGCGCGTCTTCGGCGCGGTTGCGGTCTGCCGGCACGTAACCCTTGCCGGTGTCGACTGTGAATTCCATACGGATTTCAGCGCCCTCGTCCAGCGTGCAGATGACGTGGTCGGGGTTGAGGATCTCGACGTCGCCAACCGTCTGGATGTCGCCAGCCAGAACCGCACCCGGGCCCTGCTTGCGAACGACCATGCGCTTGGGACCATCGCCTTCCATGCGGATGGCGATTTCCTTGATGTTGAGGACGATGTCGGTCACGTCCTCACGCACGCCGGCAATCGACGAGAATTCATGCAGAACGCCGTCGATCTGCACGGCGGTGACAGCCGCACCGCGCAGCGAAGACAAAAGCACGCGGCGCAGCGCGTTGCCGAGCGTCAGGCCGAAGCCACGCTCGAGCGGCTCGGCGACCAGCGTGGTCAGCGTCTTCTTCTTCGACGAGAACTCGATCTTGTTCGGCTTGATCAGTTCCTGCCAATTTTTCTGGATCATGATGCTTTCCTTCCGTTGACCCGCCACCATCCAATCGTGGCGGGCGACCTGGAGTGCCGTGGAGGAGCGCCTTGAGGCGC
This sequence comes from Mesorhizobium sp. C277A, assembly GCF_040324395.1. Classification (NCBI taxonomy): domain Bacteria; kingdom Pseudomonadati; phylum Pseudomonadota; class Alphaproteobacteria; order Hyphomicrobiales; family Phyllobacteriaceae; genus Mesorhizobium; species Mesorhizobium sp. C277A. The sequence continues at coordinate 2,154,725 of NZ_JAMYVW010000002.1, forward strand.
TCACGCGGCGTTCGGTAATGTCTTAGACGCGGCGCTTCTTACGCGGGCGGCAGCCATTGTGCGGGATCGGCGTCACATCACGGATCGAAGTGATGGTGAAGCCGGCCGCCTGCAGGGCGCGAAGCGCCGATTCACGACCGGAGCCGGGTCCGCAGACCTCGACTTCGAGCATGCGCATGCCGTGTTCCTGGGCCTTCTTGGCGACGTCTTCGGCAGCCATCTGGGCGGCGAACGGGGTCGACTTGCGCGAACCCTTGAAGCCCTGGGCACCGGCCGACGACCAGGCAATGGAATTGCCCTGCGCGTCGGTGATGGTGATCATCGTGTTGTTGAAGGTCGAATTGACGTGGGCAACGCCCGACGAGATGTTCTTGCGTTCACGACGGCGAACACGAGCGGCTTCCTTGGCCATGATAGTCCTTTCAGTTGATCTCTACACCGCCGTAATGCCAGCGGCTCCACCTTTGAAAGCGAGTAGTGAGCAGGGACTAGCGAATAGGGACCCCTACTCGCTAATGGCTACTCGCTATCGCTCACTTACTTCTTCTTGCCGGCGATCGACTTGGCCGGGCCCTTGCGGGTGCGTGCATTGGTGTGCGTGCGCTGGCCGCGAACCGGCAGCGAACGGCGGTGACGCAGGCCGCGGTAGCAGCCGAGGTCCATGAGACGCTTGATGTTCATCGACACTTCGCGGCGCAGGTCGCCTTCGACCTGGTAGTCGCGGTCGATGGTCTCGCGGATCTGCAGCACTTCCGCGTCGGTCAGTTGGTTGACGCGGCGCTCGGCCGGGATGCCGACCTTGTCGACGATCTCCTGGGCGAACTTCTTGCCAATGCCGTGAATGTACTGAAGCGCAATGACGACGCGCTTGTTGGTCGGAATGTTGACGCCGGCTATACGAGCCATATTCTTCTCTTCTCCATGTGGGACCGGCCGGCCTTCAAAATAAGGCACGCGCGGCGCTGTTCAAATTACCCCGCGTCCGGTGGAGGCCGGCCCTTGCGGGAGTTCCCTAGTTTCAATGCGGCTGCCTTGCCCTTGCGGACAAGCAAGCCTCATGCCTGATAGGAAGACGGGCCGCCATAACCCAGCGAACCGTTCCAGTCAAGCGCAATCTTTACTTTACCGTAACGGTCTCCCGCGTCACCGCCGCGAGCAGCGCTTCAATCTCCGCCGTCACGGTGTCGACAGGAGCCATGCCGTCGACACTCCTAAGCGAGCGTTTGGCGTAATAATAGCCGATCAGCGGCGCCGTCTTCTTGTAATATTCCCGCAGGCGCTCTTCGAACACCACCGGATTGTCGTCCTTGCGCACCGGCTGTCCGGCGGCCTTGGCGTCGTCGGCGCGCTTGACGATGCGGCCGACCAACGCTTTGTCGTCGACGACGAACTCGATCACGGCATCGAGGCCAATGCCGCGCTCGGCGAGCATCGATTCAACCGCATCAGCCTGCACCAGCGTGCGCGGATATCCGTCGAGGATGAAACCGCTGGTGCAATCGGGTTGGTCGATGCGCTCGGCCACGATCGCGTTGACAATGGCGTCGGAAACCAGCTCGCCGGCATCCATCACCGCCTTGGCGCGCTTGCCGACTTCAGTGCCGGCCTGTACGGCGGCCCGCAGCATGTCGCCCGTCGACAGCTGCGGTATGCCGTATTTTTCTACCAGTCTTTGTGCTTGCGTCCCCTTGCCCGCTCCTGGCGGCCCAAGCAATATCAATCTCATCTGGCCTTCTTCCCCCCGCGCAGCTTCGACTTCTTGATCAGGCCCTCATACTGGTGCGCGATCAGGTGACCCTGGATCTGCGCCACCGTATCGAGGGTTACACTGACCACGATCAGAAGCGATGTGCCACCGAGGTAGAATGGTACGCCAGTTGCCGAAATCAGGAACTCGGGCAGCAGGCACACCAGCACCAGATAGATGGCGCCGACGACGGTGATGCGCGTCAGGACATAGTCGATGTAATCGGCGGTGCGCTCACCCGGACGGTAGCCCGGAATGAAGCCGGAATGCTTCTTGAGCTGGTCGGCGGTGTCCTTCGGATTGAACACGATGGCCGTGTAGAAGAAGGCGAAGAACACGATCATTGCCGCATAGAACAGCATGTAGAGCGGCTGGCCGTGGCCGAGCGAAGCGAGCACGGTGCTTGCCCAGGCCGGCAGGTTTGTCGTCTGCGAGAAGCCAGCGACCGTTGCCGGCAGCAAAAGCAGCGACGACGCGAAGATCGGCGGAATGACGCCCGACGTGTTGAGCTTCAGCGGCAGATGCGAGGTATCGCCCTGGAACATGCGGTTGCCGACCTGGCGCTTCGGATACTGGATCAGCAGGCGGCGCTGCGCGCGCTCGAAGAACACGATCAGCGCGATGACGATTATGGCCAGCACGATGATCGCGAGTATCAGCCCGGTCGATAGAGCGCCGGTGCGGCCGAGCTCCAGCGTGCCGGAGATGGCGCGCGGCAGGCCGGCGACGATGCCGGAGAAGATGATCAGCGAAATGCCGTTGCCGATGCCGCGGGCGGTGATCTGCTCGCCCAGCCACATCAGGAACATGGTGCCGCCAACCAGCGTGACGACGGTCGAGATGCGGAAGAACATGCCGGGATCGTTGACGATGCCGTTGCCGCCTTCCAGGCCCACCGAAATGCCGTAGGCCTGCACCAGCGCCAGGAGTACCGTGCCGTAGCGCGTGTACTGGTTGATGACCTTGCGGCCCTGCTCGCCTTCCTTTTTCAGCGCCTCCAGCGACGGAATGACCGAGGTCATCAGCTGCATGATGATGGAGGCTGAGATGTAAGGCATGATGCCGAGCGCGAAGATCGCCATGCGCTGCACGGCGCCGCCGGCGAACATGTTGAACATGCCGAGCACGCCCTTGGCCTGCGAAGAGAAGGCCTGCGCGAATGCATCCGGATTGATGCCGGGCAGCGGGATATAGGTGCCGAGGCGATAGACGAGCAGCGCGCCGACGGTGAACCAGATTCGCTTCTTCAGGTCCTCCGCCTTGGCGAAAGCCGCAAAATTCAGATTCGAGGCTAGTTGTTCAGCAGCCGAAGCCATGCCTGATTCTCCGCTAGAGCATGATGCCGAAAAGTGTGAAGCGGTTTTCGGACAACGTCATGCGCTACTTCTTTGATTTGTATGTCACGCTCGATGCCCGCAGCTCAGGCGGCGCGTGGCACCGAAGCTCACGAGATAAGCTCCGGGCTCTAAACATGCAAGCGGCCGCGTTGACGCGGCCGCCTAATTGATCGGATCAAAGCGCAATCGTGAACAAAAACGGATACCGTTCCTGCCGGCCGCACTTCAAATTGCCGTTACTCCGCTGCCGCTTCCGGCAGCTTGACCGAACCGCCGGCCTTTTCGATCTTCTCGATCGCGGCCTTGGAGGCGCCGGCGACGTCGAAGACAAGCTTTGCCTTGAGCTCGCCGTCCGAGAGGATGCGCACGCCGTCCTTGACGCGGCGAATAACGCCGGCGGCAACGAGTGCCTCGGCCGTCACGGTCGCCTTGGCGTCAAGCTTCTTGGCATCGAGCGCGGTCTGGATACGAGCCAGCGAAACGACGACAAAGCTCTTGGCGAAGATGTTATTGAAGCCACGCTTCGGCAGGCGCCGATAGAGCGGCATCTGGCCGCCCTCGAAGCCGTTGATGGCAACGCCGGAGCGCGCCTTCTGGCCCTTGACGCCGCGACCGCCGGTCTTGCCCGAGCCGGAGCCGATGCCACGGCCGAGACGCTTCTTGGAGTGCGTCGCGCCGTCCTTGTCACGCAGATCGTTGAGTTTCATCTGGGTTCTCCTGCGCTTTTGCTCAGCCCTCGTCCACGACGCGGACGAGATGCTGGACGGCAGCGATCATGCCGCGCACCGAGGGAGTGTCCTCCAGCGTGCGCTGCTTGTGCATCTTGTTGAGGCCGAGGCCGACCAGCGTTGCGCGCTGTTCCTTCGGGCGGCGGATCGGCGAACCGATCTGCTCAACGGTGATGGTCTTGGTTGCTTTCTTGGCCATGGTCAAAATCCCTGGTCAGATCGACTATTCTTCAGCCGCAACGGCGGTGCCGCGGCGGGCCTGAAGGGTCGAATATTTGATGCCGCGCGCAGCAGCCACATCCTTGGGATGCATCTGGCTCTTCAGCGCGTCGAACGTGGCGCGAACCATGTTGTAGGGGTTCGACGAACCCATCGACTTGGCGACCACGTCGTGCATGCCGAGCGTCTCGAAGACAGCGCGCATCGGGCCGCCGGCGATGATGCCGGTACCCTGCTTGGCAGCGCGCAGCAGCACGCGTCCGGCACCCCAGCGTCCTTCGACGTCGTGGTGCAGCGTGCGGCCCGAGCGCAGCGGCACGAAAATCATGTCGCGCTTGGCCGACTCGGTTGCCTTGCGGATCGCTTCCGGCACTTCGCGCGCCTTGCCGTGACCGAAGCCGACGCGGCCCTTCTGGTCGCCGACGACGACGAGTGCTGCAAAACCGAAGCGACGGCCGCCCTTGACGACCTTGGCGACACGGTTGATGTGGACGAGCTTGTCCACCATGCCGTCATCGCGTTCTTCACGATCGCGGCCGCGGCCGCCATCCCTACGTTCCTGTGCCATATCCTGTTCCTTGTTTTTTTCCGGAAGCACGGTTGCTGATAAGATCCGGTGCGCCTCTTTGGGTCACCGGGGGCGAATTATTTTTCCTTGCATGATCTTGTCCGAAAAGTCTGCAACTTTTTGCTGCGCTGACCTTCGGTTCGGGATCAGGCAATTAGAAGCTCAGACCGCCTTCACGGGCAGCCTCGGCCAGCGCCTTGACGCGGCCGTGATAGATATAGGCGCCGCGGTCGAAGACGACTTCCTTGACGCCGGCCTTCGAAGCACGCTCGGCGATCAGCTTGCCAACAGCGGCTGCTGCCTCGGTGTCAGCGCCGGTCTTGAGCGAACCCTTGAGGTCCTTCTCGAGTGTCGATGCAGCCGCGATGGTATGGCCCTTCGCGTCGTCGATGACCTGCACGTAGATGTTCTTCGACGTGCGGTGAACCGAGAGACGCGGACGTTCGCCGGCGACCTTCTTGATCTGGCGGCGGACGCGCTGCGCGCGGCGCTGGATGGATTCCTTGGTAGCCATGATAATCTTCCTTGCCTTCAAAAAACGGGGGCCGCCATGTGCGGTAGGCGAAAGCGCCTCCCGCGACCGCTCCCCGCGGCGTTGCACTTCTTTGGCTTGGCCTTTTCCGAAAAGTCTGCAACTTTTCGGGACCAAGCCTACTACTTCTTCTTGCCTTCCTTGCGGACGATCTTCTCGCCGGCATAGCGGACACCCTTGCCCTTGTAGGGCTCGGGACCGCGATACTCGCGAATCTCGGCGGCAACCTGGCCGACCTGCTGCTTGTCGATGCCGGTCACGGTGATTTCCGTCGGCTTCGGCACAGTGATCGTGATGCCGGCCGGCGTCTCGTAAACGACGTCGTGGCTGAAGCCAAGCGCCAGCTGCAGGTTCTTGCCCTGAAGTGCCGCGCGATAGCCGACGCCGGTGATCTCGAGCTTCTTCTCGAAACCGTCCTTGACGCCCTGCAGGATGTTGACGATCTGCGTGCGCGACATGCCCCACTTGGAGCGGGCGGTCTTGGTCTGGTCGCGCGGCTGGACAGCGATTTCGCTGCCTTCCATCTTGACCAGCACTTCGTCGTTCACCACGAACTTCAGCTCGCCCTTGGGGCCCTTCGCCGTCACGGTCTGGCCGTTGACGGTCGCGGTCACGCCCTGCGGCAGCGAAACGGGTTTCTTTCCAATACGAGACATTTGGTTGTCCTCGTCACTTCTCTTGTTTCAGGTCTGCCGAATTAGAAAATCTGGCAGAGGATTTCGCCGCCGACATTCTGTTCGCGTGCTTCGTGATCGGCCATCACGCCCTTCGGCGTCGAAAGGATGGCGATGCCGAGGCCGTTGGCGACGTGCGGGATCGACTTGGCCGAAACGTAAACGCGGCGGCCAGGCTTCGAGACGCGGGCGATTTCGCGCACGACCGGAGCACCGTCGAAATACTTCAGCTCGATTTCGATTTCGGACTTGCCGTTGTCGAAGTCGGTCTGGCTGTAGTCGCGGATATAGCCTTCAGCCTTCAGCACGTCGAGGACGCGGGTACGCAGGCGCGACGCCGGCGTCGAAACGCTCGACTTCTTACGGCCATACGCGTTGCGGATGCGGGTCAGCATATCGCCGAGAGGATCGCTCAATGACATGTTATGTCCTCCTTACCAGCTCGACTTGACCAGGCCCGGGATCTGGCCGTTATTGCCGAGATCACGAAGCGCGATGCGCGATACTTTGAGCTTGCGATAATAGGCGCGCGGACGGCCGGTAACTTCGCAGCGGTTGCGGATGCGGATCTTGGCCGAGTTGCGCGGCAGGGCAGCAAGCTTCAGCTGAGCGCGGAAACGCTCTTCCATCGGCTTGGACTGGTCCATGATGATCGCCTTGAGCGCTGCGCGCTTGGGACCGTACTGGTCGGCAAGCTTGCGGCGCCTGTTGTTCTTCTCGACTGAGCTGGTCTTTGCCATTTCAGATTTTTCCTTTTCTCGCTGCCGTTACTGGCGGAAGGGGAAGTTGAAGGCCTTGAGCAATGCCCTGGCTTCGTCGTCCGTCTTCGCAGTCGTACAAACGATGACGTCCATGCCCCAGATCTGATCAACCTTGTCGTAGTTGATCTCCGGGAACACGATGTGTTCCTTGATGCCCATGGCGTAGTTGCCACGGCCATCGAAGCTCTTCGGATTCAGTCCGCGAAAGTCGCGGACGCGCGGCAGTGCGATGTTCACGAGACGGTCGAGGAACTCGTACATGCGTTCCTTGCGCAGCGTGACCTTGGCGCCGATCGGCATCTTCTCGCGGACCTTGAAGCCGGCGATCGAATTACGGGCGCGGGTGACGACGGCCTTCTGGCCGGCGATCATCGCCAGGTCTTCGGCCGCGATCGAAGGCTTCTTCGAATCCGCGGTCGCTTCGCCGACGCCCATGTTCAGCACGATCTTGTCGATGCGCGGAACCTGCATCTCGTTCTCGTAGCCGAACTGCTCCTGCAGCGCCTTGCGGATGGTCTCGTTGTAGACCTGCTTGAGGCGCGGCGTGTTCTGGGCCTTGGACTGTTTGCTTTCAGCCTTGGGCTTCGTGGTTTGAGCCTTAGCCATTGATGACTTCTCCCGAGCGCTTGGCGACGCGCACCTTCTTGCCGTCCTTCTGGAAGATGAAGCCGACGCGGGTCGGCTTGCCATCCTTGGGGTCGGCGAGCGCGATGTTCGACAGCTGGATCGGCGCTTCCTTGGTGATGATCCCGCCCTCTTGGGACTGGGACTGCTTCTGGTGACGACGGATCATGTTGACGCCGCGCACCAGCGCGGTGTCTTCCTTCGGCTGAACCGAGAGGACTTCGCCCGAACGGCCCTTGTCCTTGCCGGCCAGCACGACGACCTTGTCGCCTTTTCTAATCTTTTGCATTGGTCCGGCTCCTTACAGCACTTCAGGCGCGAGCGAGATGATCTTCATGTGGTTCTTGGCGCGGAGTTCGCGCGGAACCGGTCCGAAGATACGCGTGCCGATCGGCTCTTTCTTGTTGTCGACGAGAACGGCCGCGTTCTTGTCGAAACGGATCACGCTGCCGTCCGGGCGGCGGATGTCCTTGGCCGTGCGAACCACGACCGCCTTCATCACATCGCCCTTCTTAACGCGGCCGCGCGGAATGGCTTCCTTGATCGACACCACGATGATGTCGCCTACGGAAGCGTATTTCCGCTTCGAGCCGCCCAGCACCTTGATGCACATGACACGACGGGCGCCGGAATTATCCGCGACGTCGAGGTTTGTTTGCATCTGAATCATGACTGGCCGCCTTCTTCTCTTCTAACGGGACGGGCTCAAAGCCCCTCCCCGGTCTGTCCAAAATTCGGTTTGTTACGCCTGGTCCGAAGACACGACGATCCAGCGCTTGTCCTTGGAAATCGGCTTCGATTCCTGGATGAACACCTGATCGCCGACCTTGTGGGCGTTGTTCTCGTCGTGCGCCTTGTACTTCTTGGTCATGCGCACGGTCTTCTTCATCACGGGATGCGTGAAGCGCCGTTCGACCTTGACGACTACCGTCTTCTCGTTCTTGTCGCTGACGACAGTGCCCTGCAGAATGCGCTTTGGCATGATTTTCGTCCTTAAGCCTTCTTGGCCGCGGACTTTTCCGCAGCGATGGTCTTGATACGCGCAATGTCCTTGCGAACCTGCCGCACGCGCGCGGTCTTCTCGAGCTGGCCGGTGGCCTTCTGGAAGCGCAGGTTGAACTGCTCCTTCTTCAGGCTGGCCAGATCGTCGGTCAGCTGGTCCTGGGTCTTCGTCCGGATGTCTTCGGCTTTCATGATCAGCCCGTCCTTATTCTGCGATGCGCTGTACGAAGCGCGTCCTGACCGAGAGCTTGGCCGCGCCGAGACGCAGCGCCTCACGGGCGGTTTCTTCGTTGACGCCGTCGATCTCGAACATGATGCGGCCCGGCTTGACGCGCGCCGCCCAGTAATCGACAGCGCCCTTGCCCTTGCCCATGCGCACTTCGGTCGGCTTCGACGTCACCGGCACATCAGGGAAAATACGGATCCACACGCGGCCGGCACGCTTCATCTCACGAGTGATCGCGCGGCGGGCCGCCTCGATCTCACGCGCGGTGACGCGGTTCGGCTCCAGCGCCTTCAGCCCGAAACCACCGAAATCCAGGTTGGTGCCGCCCTTTGCGGTACCATGGATACGGCCCTTGAACTGCTTGCGGAACTTTGTGCGCTTTGGCTGCAGCATCGTTCTAACTCCAAATTCCTAAATAATCAGGCGTTTTCGCGACGACGACCGCGTTCGCGATCACCACCACCGCCATGCGCAGCATCACCCTCGGTCGCGCGACGCTCCGAAGCCATCGGATCGTGCTCGAGGATTTCGCCCTTGAACACCCAGACCTTGACGCCGCAGATGCCGTAAGCCGTATGCGCTTCGGCCGTGCCATAGTCGACATCGGCGCGCAGCGTATGCAGCGGCACGCGGCCTTCGCGGTACCATTCCATGCGCGCAATCTCGGCGCCGCCGAGACGGCCGGCGCAGTTGATGCGGATGCCTTCGGCGCCCAGGCGCATGGCCGACTGAACGGCGCGCTTCATGGCGCGGCGGAACGCGATACGACGCTCGAGCTGCTGGGCGATCGACTGGGCGACCAGGGTCGCGTCGATTTCCGGCTTGCGCACTTCAACGATGTTCAAGTGCGTCTCGGACTTCGTCATCTCCATCAGCTTCTTGCGAAGCTTCTCGATGTCGGCGCCCTTCTTGCCGATGATCAGACCCGGACGCGCCGCATGGATGGTGACGCGGCACTTCTTGTGCGGACGCTCGATCACGACCTTGGAGATCGCAGCCTGCTTGAGTTCCTTCTCAAGATACTTGCGGATCTTGATGTCCTCATGCAGCAGCTTGCCGTACTCGCCGGTGTTCGCGAACCAGCGCGAATCCCAGGTGCGGTTGATGCCGAGGCGCAGACCGATCGGATTGACTTTCTGACCCATTATGCGGCCTCCCCTTTTTCTTCGACTTCACGAACGACGATCGTGAGGTGCGAGAACGGCTTCTCGATACGGCTGGCGCGACCGCGGCCACGAGCATGGAACCGCTTCATGACGATCGACTTGCCGACATAGGCTTCCGCCACGATCAGCGCATCGACGTCGAGGTCGTGGTTGTTTTCCGCGTTGGCGATCGCCGATTCCAGCGTCTTCTTGACCGTGCCGGAAATCCGCTTGGCCGAGAATTCGAGGTCGGAAAGCGCTGTCGCGACCTTCTTGCCGCGGATCAGCGCGGCAACCAGGTTCAGCTTCTGCGGGCTGATACGGATCGTGCGCAGAACGGCGCGCGCTTCGTTGTCAGCAAGCCTGCGCGGAGCTTTGGCCTTGCCCATGATTATTTCCTCTTCGCCTTCTTATCCGCGCCGTGACCGTAATAGGTCCGGGTCGGAGCGAATTCACCGAACTTGTGACCGACCATGTCCTCGTTCACCGAGACGGGAACATGCTTCTGGCCGTTATAGACACCGAAGGTGAAGCCGACGAACTGCGGCAGGATGGTGGAGCGACGGCTCCACATCTTGATCACCTCATTGCGACCACCTTCACGAACCTTGTCCACCTTCTTGAGAAGGTAGCCGTCGATGAAGGGGCCTTTCCAAATAGAACGAGTCACTTGGCGTTACCTCTTCTTAGCTCTTGCGCTGATGGCGCGAGCGCAGGATGAACTTGTCGGTCGCCTTGTTGGACCGCGTCTTCTTGCCCTTGGTCGGCTTGCCCCACGGGCTGACCGGATGACGGCCACCGGAGGTGCGGCCTTCACCACCGCCATGCGGATGGTCGACCGGGTTCATGGTCACGCCGCGATTGTGCGGGCGCTTGCCGCGCCAGACCGTGCGGCCGGCCTTGCCGTCGTTGATGTTGCCGTGGTCGGGGTTCGACACGGCGCCGACGGTGGCCATGCAGGAGCCGTGAACGACACGCTGCTCGCCCGAGTTGAGGCGCAGGATCGCCATGCCCTGATCGCGACCGACCAGCTGGCCGTAGCCACCTGCCGAGCGGGCAACCTGGGCGCCCTTGCCCGGCTTCAGCTCGATGTTGTGGACGATCGTGCCGACCGGCATCGAGGCCAGCGGCATCGCATTGCCCGGCTTCACGTCGACCGATTCACCGGCCACGATCTTGTCGCCGGCGGCAAGGCGCTGCGGAGCGATGATGTAGGACAGCTCGCCATCGTCATACTTGATCAGCGCGATGAAGGCGGTGCGGTTCGGATCGTATTCAATGCGCTCGACCGTGCCGACGACGTCGAACTTGCGGCGCTTGAAGTCGATGATGCGGTACGAACGCTTGTGACCGCCGCCGATGAAGCGGGCCGTGATGCGGCCGTGATTGTTGCGGCCGCCCGACTTCGTCAGGCCTTCGGTCAGGCCCTTGACGGGCTTGCCCTTGTAGAGGCCCGAGCGGTCGACGATGACCAACTGGCGGGTGCTCGGCGTTACCGGGTTGAATTTTTTAAGTGCCATTGTCCTGTCCTCGCGGCCTAGCTCAGAGACCCGTCGCGACGTCGATCGACTGGCCGTCGGCCAGCGTCACGATCGCCTTCTTGACGTCGCTCTGGCGGCCGATCGTGCCGCGGAAGCGCTTGATCTTGCCCTTGCGGACAAGCGTGTTCACGGCCGTAACCTTGACGCCAAACAGCGCTTCGACAGCGGCCTTGATTTCCGGCTTCGACGCCTTCTTGGCGACGTTGAAAACAACCTGGTTGTTCTCGGAAGCCATGGTCGACTTTTCGGTGATCGCCGGCGAGACGATCACGTCGTAATGACGGAGGTCGGTCATTTAAAGCGCTCCTCGAGAGCCTCGACGGCGGCCTTCGAAAGGACCAGCGTGCCGCGGCGCAGAATGTCGTAGACGTTGATGCCCTGGATGGGCAGCACGTCGATGTTCGGGATGTTGGTCGCCGCCAGCTTGAAGTTCTGGTCAAGCTCGGCACCGCCAATCACCAAGGCATTGGTCAGGCCCAGCGTCGCGAAATTCGCGATCAGCGCCTTCGTCTTGGCCTCGGTCAGCTTCAGCTCGTCGATGATGATGATCGACGCGCTCTTGGCCTTGGCCGAGAGAGCATGCCGCAAGCCCAGAGCGCGCACCTTCTTCGGCAGATCGTGCTCGTGGCTGCGAACGACCGGGCCGTGGGCCTTGCCGCCGCCGCGGAACTGCGGAGCGCGTGCCGAATGGTGACGGGCGCGGCCCGTACCCTTCTGCTTGTACATCTTGGCGCCGGTGCGCGCGATTTCGGCGCGGCCCTTGGCCTTGTGCGTGCCCTGCTGCCGTTTGGCCAGCTGCCAGCGCACGACGCGCTGCAGGATGTCCTCGCGCGGATCAAGGCCGAAAATCTCCTCGGAGAGTTTCACCTTGCCGGCGTCCTTGCCGCCAAGCGTTGTGATCTTGAGATCCATTATTCTGCTCCCTCTGCGGCCGGAGCCTCGTTCTTGGCGCCACTCTCGGCGGCAACGGCGCGGATCGCGGCAGGCTTCGGCGCATTGGCCGGCAGTGCCACCTTGGCCGCATCGCGGACCAGGATCCAGGCGCCCTTCGATCCGGGAACCGCACCGCGGATCAGGATCAGGCCGCGATCGGCGTCGGTCGAAACGATCTCGACATTCTGTGTGGTGACGCGGGTGTCGCCCATGTGGCCAGCCATATGCTTGCCCTTGAACACTTTGCCCGGATCCTGACGCTGGCCGGTCGAACCGTGCGTACGGTGCGAAACCGAGTTACCGTGCGTCGCGCGGCCACCACCCATGTGGTGGCGCTTGATGACGCCCTGGAAACCCTTGCCGATCGTCGTGCCCGTCACATCGACCTTCTGGCCGGCGACGAAGTGCTCGACGGTGATCTCGGCGCCGACATCGATCATGTTGTCGGCGGAGACGCGGAACTCGGCGACCTTCGCCTTCGGCTCGACGGAAGCGGTCGCGAAATGGCCGCGCATCGCCTTCGACGTGTTCTTCACCTTGGCAAGGCCAACGCCGAGCTGGACGGCGGTATAGCCGTTCTTCTCCTGCGTGCGCTGAGCCACGACCTGGCAGTTCTCCATCTGGAGAACGGTGACGGGAACATGTTCCCCGGCATCATTATAGATGCGGGTCATTCCCACCTTCTTTGCAATCACACCTGAACGCATCGGTTCAATTCCTTTAGAGTTCCGGGCCAGGGGCACCGCCCCTTACCGCGCTCTCATTCCCTTAGAGCTTGATCTCGACGTCGACACCGGCGGCCAGATCGAGCTTCATCAAAGCATCGACCGTCTGCGGGGTCGGATCGACGATGTCGAGCAGACGCTTGTGCGTGCGCATCTCGAACTGCTCGCGGCTCTTCTTGTCGACGTGAGGCGACCGGTTGACCGTGAACTTTTCGATCCGCGTCGGCAGCGGAATGGGGCCGCGGACGTTTGCTCCGGTGCGCTTGGCCGTCGACACGATTTCTTTCGTCGAGGCGTCGAGCACGCGGTGATCAAACGCCTTCAGGCGGATGCGGATATTCTGTCCGTTCATGCGTCACTTCCTTGTTCTGGCGCGGCGCGGGCAAATCCTGCGCCCGCGACAGATCGGTTTAAGTCTAAATTACTCTTTGATGGTGACGACGATGCCGGCACCGACGGTGCGGCCGCCTTCACGGATGGCGAAGCGCAGCTTCTCTTCCATGGCGATCGGCACGATCAGCTCGACATCGACCGTGATGTTGTCGCCGGGCATAACCATTTCCGTGCCTTCCGGCAGCGACACGATGCCGGTCACGTCGGTCGTGCGGAAGTAGAACTGCGGACGGTAGTTGGTGAAGAACGGCGTGTGACGGCCACCTTCGTCCTTGGTCAGGATGTAGGCTTCGGCCACGAACTTCTTGTGCGGCTTCACCGTACCGGGCTTGGCCAGAACCTGGCCGCGCTCGACGCCTTCACGATCAACGCCGCGCAGCAGCGCGCCGATGTTGTCGCCAGCCTGGCCCTGATCGAGCAGCTTGCGGAACATCTCGACGCCCGTGCAGGTCGTCTTGGTCGTCGGACGGATGCCGATGATTTCCAGTTCCTCGCCGACCTTGACGATGCCGCGCTCGACGCGGCCGGTCACGACCGTGCCACGGCCCGAGATCGAGAACACGTCTTCGATCGGCATGAGGAACGGCTTGTCCAGCGGACGAACCGGCGTCGGGATGTAAGCATCGACCGCAGCCATCAGCTCGCGGATCGCGTCTTCGCCGATGGTCTTGTTGGAGTCTTCCAGAGCAGCCAGCGCCGAACCCTTGACGATCGGAATGTCGTCGCCGGGGAACTCGTTCTTCGACAGAAGCTCGCGAACCTCGAGCTCGACCAGTTCGAGCAGCTCGGCATCGTCGACCTGGTCGACCTTGTTCAGGAACACCACGATCGACGGCACGCCGACCTGACGGGCAAGCAGGATGTGCTCGCGGGTCTGCGGCATCGGGCCGTCGGCGGCCGACACGACCAGGATCGCGCCGTCCATCTGCGCAGCACCGGTGATCATGTTCTTCACATAGTCGGCGTGGCCGGGGCAGTCGACATGGGCGTAGTGGCGCGCTGCCGTCTCGTATTCGACGTGCGCCGTCGAAATCGTGATGCCGCGGGCCTTCTCTTCGGGCGCCGCATCGATCTGGTCGTAGCGCTTGTACTCGCCAAAATACTTCGTGATCGCCGCCGTCAGCGACGTCTTGCCATGATCGACGTGGCCAATCGTGCCAATGTTCACATGAGGCTTGTTACGCTCGAATTTACCTTTTGCCATGTGATGTCTCCAATCTGCTCGCCCGTACGGGCCTTGAATTAAGTTACCGATGCAACCCGTTCAGGTTACGCGTATTTCTTCTGGACTTCCTGGGCGACCGCGGTCGGCACAGGCTCATAGTGATCGAACTGCATCGTGTAGGCCGCGCGGCCCTGGCTCATCGAGCGCAGGTTGTCGACGTACTTGAACATGTTGGCCAGCGGCACCATCGCGTTGATGACGACAGCCACGCCGCGAGCTTCCTGGCCCTGGATCTGGCCACGACGGCCGTTCAGGTCGCCGATGACGCTGCCGACGTAGTCTTCCGGGGTCACGACTTCGACCTTCATGATCGGCTCGAGCAGCTGCACGCCAAGCTTGGGTGCGGCTTCACGGAAGCAGGCGCGGCCGGCGATTTCGAACGCCAGGACGCTGGAGTCCACATCGTGGTAAGCGCCGTCGATAAGCGTCGCCTTGACGCCGATCATCGGGAAGCCCGCGAACGGACCCGACGACATGACGCTGTTGATGCCCTTTTCGACACCCGGGATGTATTCCTTGGGAACCGCACCGCCGACGATCTTGGTCTCGAACTCGAACTCCGAGCTTTCCGGGTTCGGTTCGAACACGATCTTGACGCGAGCGAACTGACCGGTACCGCCGGTCTGCTTCTTGTGGGTGTAGTCCTGCTCGTGTCTGCGGGTGATGGTCTCGCGGTAAGCCACCTGCGGCGCGCCGACATTGGCCTCGACCTTGAACTCGCGGCGCATGCGGTCGACGATGATGTCGAGGTGAAGCTCGCCCATGCCCGAAATGATGGTCTGGCCGCTTTCCTCGTCGGTCTTGACGCGGAAGGACGGATCCTCGGCGGCCAGGCGGTGAAGGGCGAGGCCCATCTTTTCCTGGTCGTTCTTGGTCTTCGGCTCGATGGCGATCTGGATGACCGGATCGGGGAATTCCATGCGCTCGAGGATGACCGGGTGCAGCGGATCGCTGAGCGTGTCGCCGGTGGTCGTGTCCTTGAGGCCAGCCAGAGCGACGATGTCGCCGGCAAAGGCTTCTTCGACGTCGGCGCGCGAATTCGCATGCATCTGCAGCATGCGGCCGATGCGCTCTTTCTTGCCCTTGACGGTGTTGTCGACCGAGATGCCCTTGGTCAGCTTGCCCGAATAGATGCGGGCAAAGGTCAGTGAGCCGACGAACGGGTCGTTCATGATCTTGAAGGCCAGCATCGACAGCGGCTCGTTGTCGTCGGCATGACGCTCGATCTCGGCGTCGGTCTTGGCGTCGACGCCCTTGATGGCGGGAACATCGGCCGGCGACGGCAGGTATTCGACGACTGCGTCGAGCAGCGGCTGCACGCCCTTGTTCTTGAAGGCCGAGCCACAGAACATCGGGTAGAACTTGACCGCGATGGTGCCCTTGCGGATCAGCGCGCGGATCTCGTCATTCGACGGCATCTTGCCTTCGAGGTAATTCTCGAGTGCCGTCTCGTCCATTTCGACAGCGGCTTCGATCATCTTCTCGCGGTATTCTTCGGCGCGAGCCTGCAGGTCGGCCGGGATCTCGACGACGTCCCAGGCAGCGCCCAGCGTCTCGTCGCGCCAGACCAGCGCGTTCATCTCGACGAGATCGACGACACCCTTGAACTCGGTCTCGGCGCCGATCGGCAGCTGCATGACGACGGCATGCGCACCAAGACGCGAGCCGATCATCTCGACCGAGCGGTAGAAGTCGGCGCCGATCTTGTCCATCTTGTTGCAGAAGATCATGCGCGGAACTTTATACTTGTCGGCCTGGCGCCAGACGGTTTCCGTCTGCGGCTCAACACCGGCATTGGCATCGAGCAGCGCAATGGCGCCGTCGAGCACGCGCAGCGAACGCTCGACCTCGATGGTGAAGTCGACGTGTCCGGGAGTGTCGATGATGTTGAAGCGGTACATCTTGCCGCTGCGACCCTTCCAGAAGGTCGTGGTGGCGGCGGACGTGATCGTGATGCCGCGCTCCTGCTCCTGCTCCATCCAATCCATGGTGGCAGCGCCGTCGTGGACTTCGCCGATCTTGTGCGACTTGCCCGTGTAATAGAGGACGCGCTCGGTGGTCGTCGTCTTGCCGGCGTCAATATGCGCCATGATACCGAAATTGCGGTAGTCTTCGATTTTGTATTCGCGGGCCATCGTGGATGCCTTCTCAGTCTCGTTCGCGCTTTACCAGCGGTAGTGCGCGAAAGCGCGGTTGGCTTCTGCCATCTTGTGGGTGTCTTCACGCTTCTTCACGGCGGTGCCGCGGTTATTGGCCGCGTCCATCAGCTCGCCGGAGAGGCGGTCGACCATGGTGGTCTCGTTGCGGTTGCGCGCAGCTGCAATCAGCCAGCGGATCGCCAGGGCCTGGCGGCGCTCGGGGCGCACATCGACCGGAACCTGGTAGGTAGCGCCGCCGACGCGGCGCGACCGGACTTCCACATGCGGCGCGACATTGTCGAGCGCCTGATGGAAGACGGTGACCGGCTCCTGCTTGGTCTTCGACTGAACCTGGTCGAGCGCACCGTAGACGATGGTCTCGGCAACCGACTTCTTGCCGTCATACATGACGGCGTTCATGAACTTGGTGACGATCAGATCGCCGAACTTCGGGTCCGGATTGATCTCACGCTTTTCTGCACTGTGACGACGCGACATGGCTTTTGTCTCTCAATCTCGTAGCCCGACGCATTCAAGCAGCGCCAGGGCCGGAAAATCTTACTTCGGACGCTTAGCGCCGTACTTCGAACGGCGCTGCTTGCGGTTCTTCACGCCCTGCGTGTCGAGCACGCCGCGGATGATGTGGTAGCGCACGCCCGGAAGATCCTTTACGCGGCCGCCGCGGATCATGACCACGGAGTGTTCCTGAAGGTTGTGGCCTTCGCCGGGGATGTAGCCGATCACTTCAAAGCCGTTGGTCAGGCGGATCTTGGCCACCTTGCGCAGTGCCGAGTTCGGCTTCTTCGGCGTCGTTGTATAGACGCGCGTGCAGACGCCCCGCTTCTGCGGGTTCTGCTGCATGGCCGGGACCTTGTTGCGCTTCACCGGCGCAATGCGCGGCTTGCGGATCAGCTGGTTGACGGTAGGCATTAAACCCTCTTGTCTCTCAATTCCGTGTCTCGCCCGGTCAGGGCCGCTCAAAGCGCCAATTCCATACGCAAATTCGGGCCATAAACCGCGCCTCGCGGTCCTGCCCGAACAAAATGCAGAGGAAGCGGGAACCGCTTCATGCGCGCCGGAAATGTCTTTTCGCTCGTAAAACGAACCCTGTTTGAGGCAAACTCCAAAGCGTGTCGCTTCGGAAGGGAGAGCCTCACATCGGTTCTGACTGGGCGGCTTCTACTCGCAAGACCGTGAACCGTCAACCCCGGCACGCCAAATATTGCGCGCTGACGACGGCTTGGCAGCCATGCGAAAAACGCATGTAATTTTCTTTCTTCGTTTTGCAAGGCAGAGGAAGAAAGTGACCGGGGCAGACAAGAAAGTGACCGGCTTTTGGCTGTCATGCGCGGGTTCTTCATGGCAAAAGGCGCCATGGACAGCCCAAAACCCCTCGCCCGCCCCCGTCTCAAGAGGAATCAGCCCGTGAACGACAATGAGGAACGCCCGGTCACCATCGTCACCGGCCGGGTCTGGAAAAAGAAGGGCGGCAAGCCGGAAGGCGTCCATGTGATGCTGGTTGCGCCCGACGACGATTCGGCCGTGCGCCGGGTGCTCGAATCGCTTGCGGCCGAAGGCTATGCCGAGGTCGAGCTCGACCAGATCGGCGATATGGACGGCGAACCCGACGAGGAGCCGCATCTGTCAGCCTTTCAGGGTGCGCTCGAAGGCGAAGTGTCGATCGTTACGTTCGAGGTTCCGCTCTGAGCGTGGCCGGCTGCTTGCGCCTGTCACCGCGCCGGCTTGCCCGGCACCGGTTCTCTGCTAAGAACCGAGCGACTTAACCAGCCAAATTCGAATCCGCGGAGTTCCCATGCCCTCGAACAATGGTCCCATCAAGCTCGGCATCGTCGGCGTCGGCAAGATCGTGCGCGACCAGCATCTGCCGGCAGTGGCCAAGGATGCGGACTACCGCCTCATCGCCGCCGCCAGCCGGCACGGCAAGGTGGACGGCATCCCGAATTTTCCGACCATTGAGGCGATGCTCGACGCGGTGCCGGAACTCGAGGCCGTGTCGCTGTGCATGCCGCCGCAGTTCCGCTACGACGCGGCACGCACGGCGCTGATTGCGAAGAAGCATGTTTTCCTGGAGAAGCCGCCGGGCGCCACTGTCAGTGAGGTCGAGGACCTGAAGCGGCTGGCGGCAGCCAATGGCGTCTCACTGTTCGCCAGCTGGCATTCGCGCTACGCGCCGGCGGTGGAAGCCGCGCGTGCCTTCCTGGCGTCGGCCAAGGTCAACTCGGCCGCCATCCTCTGGAAGGAAGATGTCCGCCGCTGGCATCCGAACCAGGATTGGATCTGGGCGCCGGGCGGCTTCGGTGTCTTCGATCCCGGCATCAACGCACTGTCGATCGCAACCCACATCCTGCCGGCGATGTTCATCACCTCGGCCGTCCTCGACTTCCCGGAAAACCGCGCCTCGCCTGTGGCGGCCCACGTGACCTTCCGTACCTCGGATGGGTTGCCGGTGACCATGGAGCTCGACTGGCTGCAGACGGGACCACAGAGCTGGGACATCCTGGCCGACACCGACAAGGGCAAGATGGTGCTGTCCGGCGGCGGCACCAAGCTCGCCATCGACGGCAAGGTGGTTCACGACGAGCCGGAAGCCGAATATCCCCAGCTTTACCGGCGCTTCGCTGAAATCGTACCCGCCGGCGTCTCCGATGTCGATTTGGCACCCCTGCAGCACGTGGCCGACGCCTTCATGCTCGGCAAGCGCAATGTGGTGGAAGCGTTCTTCGATTGAGCGATGAGTTCTGCCGGACCGCAGTCCGGACACTCATCATGCAGCCTTACTCGACGATTGCAATCGCAAACCCGTCATAGCCTTTGGCGCCGACGGTCTGGATGGCGGTGCCGTCCAGGCGCTTGTCGCCGCCGATGAAGGAAAACGCACCGCGTGCGCCTTCGACATACGCGTCACGGCCATCGTCGTTGAGCACGGTGCCGTCGCGGATGACGTTGTCGCAGATGATGACCGTCCCCGGCCGCGACAGGCGCATGGCCCATGACAGATAATTCGGATTGTTCGGCTTGTCGGCGTCGATGAAGATCAGATCGAACGGACCGGCATTTTCGGCAGCCAGCGTCTCAAGCGACTGAAGCGCGGGGCCGATCCTGAGCTCGACCTTGTCCGGCACCCCTGCCCGCTCGAGATTCGAGTGCGCGACTTTTGCATGATGCGGCTCGAGTTCGAGCGTCACGATCTTGCCGCCGACGGGCAATCCCCTTGCCATCCAGATGGTCGAGTAGCCGCCAAGCGTGCCGATCTCCAGCACCTTCCTGGCGCCGCTGATGCGGACCAGCAGCGACAGCAGCTTGCCCTGCGCCGGCGATACGTCGATGGCCGGCAGGCCCTGGTCGCGGTTGGCCGCAAGCACCGCTTCGAGGATGGGATCTGCTTCGAAGAGAGAGGAAACGATGTAGTCGTCGACGTCAGTCCAAACCTTCTTGCTCATGTTTTCCTCGATTCGATTGGGGGTCAAAACGCGAAAAGGGGCCACTGGGGCCCCCTTCCTTCTTCTCGTCCTACCGCGCTTACTGCGCGGCGTTGACCATGTCGGTCAGCATCGGCTCGGCGACCTCGACACCGGAGGCCTTGCGGCGCTCGTCGATGATCAGTTCGTCGCGCGAGGTGGCGATGCGCCGGATCTGGCTCATCGTGCCGCCGGTACCGGCCGGGATCAGCCGGCCGACGATGACGTTTTCCTTCAGGCCCTGCAGCATGTCGGTCTTGCCGGCAACCGCAGCTTCGGTCAGCACCCTGGTCGTCTCCTGGAAGGAGGCGGCCGAGATGAAGGAAGGCGTCTGCAGCGAGGCCTTGGTTATGCCCAGCAGCACTGGCTGGCCTTCGGCCGGCTTCTTGCCGTCCTCGACCAGGCGCTCGTTGACCTCTTCCAGTTCGATCACGTCGACGTGGTCGCCCGGAATGTAGGTCGAGTCGCCCTGCACCGTGATCTCGACCTTCTGCAGCATCTGGCGAACGATCACCTCGATATGCTTGTCGTTGATCGACACGCCCTGCAGACGGTAGACTTCCTGGATTTCGTTCACGAGGTAGGAAGCAAGTGCTTCCACGCCCTTGATCGCCAGGATGTCGTGCGGCGCCGGATTGCCGTCGAGGATGTAGTCGCCCTTCTCGATGACGTCGCCGTCCTGGAGATGGAACGGCTTGCCCTTCGGGATCAGGTATTCGACCGGCTCAAGCGTCGAGTCATGCGGCTCGATGATGATGCGGCGCTTGTTCTTGTAGTCGCGGC
The DNA here is from genome assembly GCF_040324395.1 of Mesorhizobium sp. C277A. Classification (NCBI taxonomy): domain Bacteria; kingdom Pseudomonadati; phylum Pseudomonadota; class Alphaproteobacteria; order Hyphomicrobiales; family Phyllobacteriaceae; genus Mesorhizobium; species Mesorhizobium sp. C277A. Next base: position 2,175,505 of record NZ_JAMYVW010000002.1, read on the forward strand.
CGAAGCGGATCGTGCCATCGATCTCGGCGATAATGGCGTGATCCTTCGGACGACGTGCCTCGAACAGTTCGGCAACACGCGGCAGACCGCCGGTGATGTCCTTGGTCTTGGCGCTTTCCATTGGGATACGCGCCAAAACGTCGCCGGGACGAACCTGCGAACCCGGCTCGACCGAAAGAATGGCCTCTACCGAGAGCAGGAAGCGGGCGTCGCCGCCCTTCGACAGCTTGCCGACCTTGCCCTTGGGGTCAAGGATGGCGATCGCCGGCTTGAGGTCGTTGCCGCGTGGCGTCGAGCGCCAGTCGATGACCTCGCGCTTGGTGATGCCGGTCGATTCGTCGGCCGTTTCCTGAACGGAAATGCCGTCGACCAGATCCTCGTACGACACCTTGCCCTCGATTTCGGTAAGGACAGGGCGGGTATAGGGATCCCACTCGGCGATACGCTGGCCGCGCTTCACCTTGTCGCCATCGTCCACGAAGATGCGCGAACCATAGGTAAGGCGATGCGAGGCACGCTCCTTGCCGGCTTCGTCGAGGATCAGCACCGCCATGTTGCGGCCCATGACCATCTGCTGGCCGTCCGAGTTGCGCACCACGTTGCGGTTGCGGATCTCGACCTTGCCCTCATACGAGGCTTCAAGGAACGAGCTGTCCACTACCTGCGCCGTACCGCCCATGTGGAAGGTACGCATGGTGAGCTGGGTCCCCGGCTCGCCGATCGACTGCGCCGCGATAACGCCGACGGCTTCGCCCTGGTTGACCGGGGTGCCGCGGGCAAGATCGCGTCCGTAGCAGACCGCACAGACGCCGATCCTGACCTCGCAGGTCAGTGCCGAGCGAATGCGGACCGACTGCACGCCGGCCTTTTCGATCTTTTCCACGTCACGTTCGTCCATCAGCGTTCCGGCCTTGACCAGAACCTCGCCCGAAACCGGATGCGTGATGTCGTCGAGCGAGGTGCGGCCCAGCACGCGCTGACCGACCGAAGCGACGACCTGACCGGCATCGACGATCGGCTGCATGGTGAGGCCCTTGTCGGTGCCGCAATCCACGGAGTTGACGATGCAGTCCTGCGCCACGTCGACCAGACGACGGGTGAGGTAACCCGAGTTCGCCGTCTTCAAGGCGGTGTCGGCCAGACCCTTGCGGGCGCCGTGGGTCGAGTTGAAGTACTCGAGCACGGTCAGGCCTTCCTTGAAGTTCGAGATGATCGGCGTCTCGATGATTTCACCCGAGGGCTTTGCCATCAGGCCGCGCATGCCGGCGAGCTGACGCATCTGGGTGGGCGAACCACGCGCACCCGAATGCGACATCATGTAGATCGAGTTCATCGGCTTTTGACGGCCACTGTCCTCGAACTCGACGGCCTTGATGCGGGCCATCATCTCGTCGGCGACCTTTTCCGAGCACTTCGCCCAGGCGTCGACGACCTTGTTGTACTTCTCGCCCTGCGTGATCAGGCCGTCATTGTACTGCTGTTCGTACTCCTTGGCCAAAGCCTCGGTGTCGGAAACCAGCTTGATCTTGGCGTCCGGGATCAGCATGTCGTCCTTGCCGAACGAAATGCCGGCGCGGCAGGCGTGGCTGAAGCCGAGGGCCATGATGCGGTCGCAGAAAATGACCGTCTCCTTCTGACCGCAGTGGCGGTAGACGGTGTCGATCATCTTGGAGATGTTCTTCTTGGTCATCTCCTGGTTGGCCGTCTCGTAAGGCACATTGACGTTCTTCGGCAGCAGCTCGCCGATGATCATGCGGCCAGGCGTGGTGTCGTAGATTTTCGACACGACCTTGCCTTCGGCGTCGACCGTGCGGAAACGACCCTTGATCTTGGAGTGCAGCGTCACCGCCTTGGTCTCGAGCGCGTGCTGGAGTTCGCCCATGTCGGCAAACACCATGCCTTCGCCCGGCTCGTTCTGATTGACGATCGAGAGATAGTAGAGACCCAGGACCATGTCCTGCGACGGCACGATGATCGGCGCGCCGGAAGCCGGGTGCAGGATGTTGTTGGTCGACATCATCAGCACGCGGGCTTCAAGCTGCGCTTCCAACGAGAGCGGCACGTGAACGGCCATCTGGTCGCCGTCGAAGTCGGCGTTGAAGGCCGTGCAGACCAACGGATGCAGCTGGATCGCCTTGCCTTCGATCAGGATCGGCTCGAACGCCTGGATGCCGAGGCGGTGCAGCGTCGGCGCACGGTTCAGCAGCACCGGATGCTCGCGAATGACCTCGTCGAGGATATCCCAGACTTCCGGACGCTCCTTCTCGACCAGCTTCTTGGCCTGCTTGACGGTCGAGGAGAACCCCTTGGCGTCGAGGCGGGCGTAGATGAACGGCTTGAACAGTTCGAGCGCCATCTTCTTCGGCAGGCCGCATTGGTGCAGCTTGAGCTCCGGACCGGTGACGATGACCGAACGGCCCGAATAGTCGACGCGCTTGCCGAGCAGGTTCTGGCGGAACCGGCCCTGCTTGCCCTTCAACATGTCGGACAGCGACTTCAGCGGACGCTTGTTGGCGCCGGTGATGACGCGGCCGCGACGGCCGTTGTCGAACAGCGCATCGACGGCTTCCTGCAGCATGCGCTTTTCATTGCGCACGATGATGCCGGGCGCGCGCAGCTCGATCAGCCGCTTCAGGCGGTTGTTGCGGTTGATGACGCGGCGATAGAGATCGTTCAGGTCGGACGTCGCGAAACGTCCACCATCCAGAGGAACCAGCGGGCGCAGGTCCGGCGGGATCACCGGAACCACCTTCATGATCATCCATTCCGGACGGTTGCCGGACTCCATGAAGTTCTCGACGACCTTGAGCCGCTTCAGATACTTCTTCTGCTTCAGCTCGGACGTGGTCGAAGCCAGTTCCGAACGCAGATCGCCGGCGATCTTCTCCAGGTCCATGCCGGCCAGAAGGTCATGAATGGCCTCGGCGCCGATCATGGCGGTGAACGAATCCTCGCCATACTCGTCGACGGCGATCATGTACTCTTCCTCGCTGAGCAGCTGGTGCTCCTTCAGCGCGGTTAGGCCAGGCTCGGTGACGATGTAGTTCTCGAAGTAGAGGACGCGCTCGATGTCCTTCAGGGTCATGTCGAGCAGCGTGCCGATGCGCGACGGCAGCGACTTCAGGAACCAGATGTGAGCGACAGGTGCCGCCAGCTCGATGTGGCCCATGCGCTCGCGGCGAACGCGCGACAGCGTGACTTCGACGCCGCACTTTTCGCAGATGACGCCCTTGTACTTCATGCGCTTGTACTTGCCGCACAGGCATTCATAGTCCTTGATCGGGCCAAAAATGCGCGCGCAGAACAGACCGTCACGCTCCGGCTTGAAGGTGCGGTAGTTGATGGTCTCCGGCTTCTTAATCTCGCCGAACGACCAGGACAGAATCTTCTCAGGGCTGGCGAGCGATATCCGGATGGAATCGAACACCTGCGCCGGCGCCTGCGGATTGAAGAGATTCATGACCTCTTGGTTCATGCCGTTCTCCTTTTCGGGGTCCTCGAAAACCCCTTGCATCTAACGCGGGCCAAATGCCCGCTGAGTGGTCGGCCCACTGGCCGTAGAATTTGTTGCATCCGGTCGCGGCGTTCCGCGACCGGATGTCTTGCTTACTCGGCCGCGCCCCTATTCGGCAGCATCTGGCAGCCGGACAGGGTTGTCGTCGAGCTTGGTGTTCTCCAGCTCGACATTGAGGCCGAGAGACCGCATTTCCTTGACGAGCACGTTGAAGCTCTCGGGAATGCCGGCCTCGAACGTGTCGTCGCCGCGCACGATCGCCTCGTAGACCTTGGTGCGGCCGGCGACATCGTCCGACTTCACCGTCAGCATTTCCTGCAGCGTGTAGGCGGCGCCATAGGCTTCCAGCGCCCAGACCTCCATTTCGCCGAAGCGCTGGCCACCGAACTGCGCCTTGCCGCCCAGCGGCTGCTGGGTAACGAGCGAGTACGGACCGATCGAACGCGCGTGGATCTTGTCGTCCACCAGGTGGTGAAGCTTGAGCATATAGATATACCCCATCGTCACCTTGCGATCGAACGGCTCGCCGGTGCGTCCGTCATAGAGCTGCGACTGACCGCTGGTGTGCAGGCCCGCCTGCTCCAGCATGATGTTGATGTCGACTTCATGCGCGCCGTCGAACACCGGTGTCGCGATAGAGACGCCGCGGCGCATCTGCTCGCTGAGGCGAACGATGCTCTCGTCGTCATATTCGCGGACCGGCTCGTTGCGGTCGTTGGCTGGGATGAAGCTCTCAAGCGTCTTGCGCAACGGCTTGATGTCTCCAGCCGTCTTGTAGGCGTCGATAAGCTCGCCGATCTTCTTGCCCATGCCCGCGCATGCCCAGCCCAGATGCGTTTCCAGGATCTGGCCGACATTCATGCGGCTCGGCACACCCAGCGGGTTGAGCACGATATCGGCATGCGTGCCGTCCTCGAGGAAAGGCATGTCCTCGACCGGAACGATTCGCGACACGACACCCTTGTTGCCGTGACGTCCCGCCATCTTGTCGCCCGGCTGCATCTTGCGCTTCACGGCCACGAAGACCTTGACCATCTTCATGACGCCCGGAGGCATTTCGTCGCCGCGCTGGACCTTCTCGACCTTGTCCATGAAGCGCTGCTCGAGCGCCTTCTTGGAATCGTCGTACTGGCCACGCAGGGCTTCCAGTTCGCTCTGGAGCTTTTCGTTCTCCACCGCAAACTGCCACCACTGCGAACGTGGATACTCGTCAAGCGTGTCCTTCGACAGCTTCGAGCCCTTCTTGAAGCCCTTCGGCCCGGCAATCGCTTCCTTGCCGACGAGAACGTCGGAAAGGCGCGAATAGACGTTGCGGTCGAGGATCGCCTGCTCGTCGTCGCGGTCCTTGGCGAGGCGTTCGATCTCCTCGCGTTCGATCGCCATGGCGCGCTCGTCCTTCTCGACGCCGTGGCGGTTGAAGACGCGCACTTCGACGACTGTGCCGAAGGTGCCCGGAGGCATGCGCATCGAGGTGTCGCGAACGTCGGACGCCTTTTCACCGAAGATGGCGCGCAGGAGCTTTTCTTCCGGCGTCATCGGGCTTTCGCCCTTCGGCGTGATCTTGCCGACCAGGATGTCGCCCGGCTGCACTTCCGCGCCGATATAGACGATGCCGGCTTCGTCGAGGTTCTTCAGCGCTTCTTCCGAAACGTTCGGAATGTCGCGCGTGATTTCCTCCGGTCCAAGCTTGGTGTCGCGGGCCATGACCTCGAATTCCTCGATGTGGATCGAGGTGAAGACGTCGTCGGCCACGATGCGCTCGGAGAGCAGGATCGAGTCCTCGTAGTTGTAGCCGTTCCACGGCATGAACGCGACCAGCACGTTGCGGCCGAGCGCCAGATCGCCGAGCTCGGTCGACGGACCGTCGGCGATGATGTCGCCCTTGTTGACGCGGTCGCCCATGCGCACCAGCGGACGCTGGTTGATGCAGGTGTTCTGGTTCGAACGCTGGAACTTCATCAGCCGGTAGATGTCGACGCCCGACTTGCCGGGATCGAGATCTTCCGTGGCGCGGATGACGATACGCGTCGCGTCCACCTGGTCGACGATGCCGCCGCGGCGGGCGCCGATGGCGGCGCCCGAGTCACGGGCAACGATCGGCTCCATGCCGGTGCCGACGAACGGCGCTTCGGCGCGCACCAGCGGCACGGCCTGACGCTGCATGTTGGAGCCCATCAGCGCGCGGTTGGCGTCGTCGTTCTCGAGGAACGGGATCAGCGCCGCGGCCACGGACACCATCTGCTTGGGCGACACGTCCATCAGATCGACGTTTTCGCGCGGCGCCATCATCACTTCGCCGGCGCTGCGGCAAATGACGAATTCGTCGACGAAACCACCATTCTTGTCGAGCTCGGCATTGGCCTGCGCGACGTGGTGCTTGGACTCTTCCATAGCGGAGAGATAGACGACCTCATTGGTCAGCTTGCCATTGACGATCTTGCGGTACGGGCTTTCGATGAAGCCGTACTTGTTGACGCGCGCGAAGGTCGCCAGCGAGTTGATCAGACCGATGTTCGGGCCTTCCGGCGTCTCGATCGGGCAGATGCGGCCGTAATGCGTCGGGTGCACGTCGCGCACTTCGAAGCCGGCGCGCTCGCGGGTCAGACCGCCCGGGCCAAGTGCCGACAGGCGGCGCTTGTGGGTGATCTCCGACAGCGGGTTGGTCTGATCCATGAACTGCGACAGCTGCGAGGAACCGAAGAACTCGCGCACGGCGGCAGCCGCCGGCTTGGCGTTGATCAGGTCCTGCGGCATCACCGTATCGATCTCGATCGAGGACATACGTTCCTTGATCGCGCGCTCCATGCGCAGCAGGCCGACGCGGTACTGGTTCTCCATCAGCTCGCCGACGGAACGCACGCGGCGGTTGCCGAGATTGTCGATGTCGTCGATCTCGCCCTTGCCGTCGCGCAGTTCGACCAGCGTCTTGACCACCGCCAGGATGTCGTCCTTGCGCAGCACGCGCACGGTGTCCTCAGCCTTGAGCTCGAGGCGCATGTTCATCTTGACGCGGCCGACGGCCGACAGGTCGTAGCGCTCCGAGTCGAAGAACAGCGAGTTGAACATGGCTTCGGCGGTTTCAAGCGTCGGCGGCTCGCCCGGGCGCATGACACGGTAGATGTCGAACAGTGCGTCCTGGCGGCTCTCGTTCTTGTCGACGTTGAGCGTATTGCGGATGTAGGCGCCGACATTGACGTGGTCGATGTCGAGAACCTTGATCTCGCTTTCGCCCGTGCCGAGCAGCACCTTCAGCGTCTTTTCGTCGATCTCGTCGCCGGCTTCGAGGAAAATCTCGCCGGTGCCGTAGTTGACGATGTCCTCGGCCAGGTAATTGCCGAGCAGATCCTCGTCGGTCGCCTTGATCGCCTTCAGACCCTTTTCGCCAAGCGCTCTTGCCTGGCGGGCGGTGATCTTCTTGCCGGCCTCGACGACAACTTCGCCGGTATCGGCATCGACGAGGTCGCCAACGGCCTTCAGGCCGCGGAAACGCTCGACGTTGAACGGGATGCGCCAGTGGTCACCGGCGCGCTTGTAGGTGATCTTGTTGTAGAAGGTCGACAGGATTTCTTCGCCGTCCATGCCGAGCGCCATCAAGAGCGACGTCACCGGAATCTTGCGGCGGCGGTCGATGCGGGCGTGCACGACGTCCTTGGAATCGAACTCGATGTCGAGCCACGAACCGCGATAGGGAATGACGCGCGCCGCAAACAAAAGCTTGCCCGAGGAGTGCGACTTGCCCTTGTCATGGTCGAAGAAGACGCCCGGCGAACGGTGCATCTGCGAGACGATGACGCGCTCCGTGCCATTGACGATGAAGGTGCCGTTGAGCGTCATGAGCGGCATGTCGCCCATATAGACGTCCTGCTCCTTGATGTCCTTGATCGACTTTGCGCCGGTATCCTCGTCGATATCGAACACGATGAGGCGCAATGTCACCTTGAGTGGCGCGGCATAGGTCAGGTCGCGCTGACGGCATTCGTCAACGTCGAATTTCGGTCCTTCGAACTCGTACTTCACGAACTCCAGCATCGAGGAGCCGGAGAAATCGGAGATCGGGAAAACCGACTTGAAAACGGCCTGCAGTCCCTCGTCCGGACGCCCACCCTTGGGCTCCGCCACCATCAGGAACTGGTCATAGGATGCTTTTTGAACCTCGATCAGGTTCGGCATCTCCGCAACTTCCGGAATCTTTCCGAAGAACTTGCGTACGCGTCTGCGGCCATTGAAAGTCTGGGTCTGGGCCATCGTCGCTCCTTAGCTATAAACTCGGGGCGAGCCTCGCCGCGGCTCACCTTGCATGCGCGGCCACCTCGGCGGCGGCCCCTGATCTGTTTCCCGCCGCCTGGCGGCGACGGCTAAAACGGGAGAAAACCCGTTTCCTGAAGGCCGGTTTCGGCCCTCAGGAAAGAGGTTCTCGTACATCTCGCGCTACGCATCCTCCCCTCTGGTGAAGGGAGTGGCGGACGGCGCGAGTCCGCCCGCCGCTTTTACGCTTACTTCAGGTCGACCTTGGCGCCGGCTGCTTCCAGCTGGGCCTTGAACTTCTCAGCGTCAGCCTTGGAAACGGCTTCCTTGACCGGCTTCGGAGCTGCTTCGACCAGATCCTTGGCTTCCTTGAGGCCCAGGCCGGTGATGGCGCGGACTTCCTTGATGACGTTGATCTTCTGAGCGCCTGCCTCGGTGAGGACGACGTCGAATTCCGTCTTTTCCTCAGCCGGAGCAGCAGCAGCGGCAGCGCCGCCGGCAGCGGCAACCGCCACCGGAGCAGCAGCCGAAACGCCCCACTTTTCTTCCAGAAGCTTCGACAGTTCGGCCGCCTCGAGGACGGTCAGCTTCGAAAGGTCGTCTACGATCTTTGCCAGATCAGCCATTGTTGTATTCCTTCATCAGGTTCGAACGTGTGTTTGTGATAGCGAGGAACGGCCTCATGCCGCCTCGTCCTTCCGGGCGTAAGCGCCGATGACGCGCGCGACCGAAGCCGCTGGCGCATTGACGATCTGGGCGATCCGGGTTGCCGGCGTGGCGATCATGCCAACCAGCCTGGCGCGCAGCTCATCGAGCGACGGAAGTGTGGCGAGTGCCTTCACACCGTCGGCGTTGAGCGAGGTGGTGCCCATTGCGCCGCCGAGAATGACCAACTTGTCATTTCCCTTGGCGAAATCGGACGCGACCTTCGGCGCCGCAATCGGATCCTCCGAATAAGCGATCAGCGTCTGTCCCTTGAACAGGTCGATGATCGATGCGGAGTCCGTGCCCTGAAGAGCGATCTTGGCGAGACGGTTCTTCGCGACTTTGACGGTGCCACCGGCAGCGCGCATTTTCGACCGAAGGTCGTTCATTTGCGCGACGGTGATACCGGCGTAGTGGGCCACGACGACTGAACCAGCGCCTGCAAAAGCACCATTCAGGCCCGTGACGAGTTCGCGTTTTTCCGCTCTGTCCACTGCCTATCTCCAGTTGACCCCTGCCCCGCTAGTGGGACAGGCGTCGGGTTGCCTTTTTGCCGGCCGGGCCATCCATTACAGATCTCCCGAACGACGCTCGAGGATCCTGCCCCCTTTCGCCACATCGACGGCAAGCCGGAGATGCGCAGACAAAAGGCAAACACGGTTCGAACCTTTCATTGGAGCTTGTCGCTCCGTTGTCCGGTTTTCACCCGTCTCATGCAGGCCCAATTCAATTAAGGCTTCTGGGCCGCCTGCAATCTCGGACAGGATGTCCGGAAGCCTCTCGACTTCCGGTACCGGGCCGCCGACAAGTCGGAGGCCCGGAATTCACTTGCGGATCAGCGCCTTGGCAGCCGATCCAGATGTTCGTATCAAGACGCTGCGAGCGTCGAGACGTCGAGCTTGAGGCCCGGGCCCATCGTCGAGGTGACCGACACCTTCTTGACGTAGTTGCCCTTGGCGCCGGCCGGCTTTGCCTTGGTCACGGCATCGGCGAAGGCGCGGACGTTTTCTTCCAGCGCCTTGACGTCGAACGAGACCTTGCCGACGCCGGCATGAACGATGCCGGCCTTCTCGACGCGGAACTCGACAGCGCCGCCCTTCGATGCCTTGACGGCGGCGGCGACGTCGGTGGTGACGGTGCCCACCTTCGGGTTCGGCATCATGCCGCGCGGGCCCAGCACCTTGCCCAGACGGCCAACCAGCGGCATCATGTCCGGCGTGGCGATGCAGCGATCGAAGTCGATCGTGCCCTTCTGGACGATGTCGACCAGATCCTCGGCACCGACGATGTCGGCGCCGGCGGCGCGAGCCTCATCGGCCTTGCCGCCACGTGCGAACACGGCGACGCGGACCGAGCGGCCCGTGCCGTTCGGCAGGTTGACCACGCCGCGGACCATCTGGTCGGCATGGCGCGGGTCGACGCCGAGGTTCATCGCCACTTCGATGGTCTCGTCGAACTTCACCGTCGAACGGTCCTTGAGCAGCTTCAGCGCCTCACCAAGGGCATAGGCCTTGTTGGGGTCGATGCCGTCGCGGGACTTCGATACACGCTTTGCAATCTTTGCCATGATCTCAGCCCACCACTTCCAGACCCATCGAGCGGGCGGAGCCCTCGACCATGCGCATGGCCGCCTCGACGTCGTTTGCGTTCAGATCCTTCATCTTCTGCTCGGCGATGGCGCGCACCTTGTCGCGGCCGATCGTGCCGGCCTTGATCTTGCCCGGCTCTTTCGAACCTGACGTCAAGTTCGCCGCCTTTTTCAGGAAGTAGCTCACCGGCGGCGTCTTCATGACGAAGGTGAAGGACTTGTCCTGGTAATAGGTGATGACGACCGGGATCGGCGATCCCTTTTCCATTTCCTGGGTCTGCGCGTTGAACGCCTTGCAGAATTCCATGATGTTGATGCCGCGCTGGCCAAGTGCCGGGCCGATCGGCGGAGACGGCGTAGCCGATCCCGCTTTGACCTGGAGCTTGAGCTGGCCTGCAATTTTCTTAGCCATCTCTTTCCTGCCTTTATCTCATGCCGGCCCCAGTATCGGGAACACCGGCGGTTGCAGTCTGGTGGTGCGGTCCGCGCGGCCGGCTAAAGCCGCATTCGCCTCCCACCCGTTCATGGCCGCGCGCTGTCCGCGCCGCCTCCCCTTGCCGGCGAACCGGCGCAGGGTTTTCGGATCAGCCCTTTTCGACCTGTCCGAATTCCAGATCGACCGGCACGGCGCGCCCGAAGATCGATACTTCCACCTTGAGCCGCGCCCGCTCCTCGTCCACTTCCTGGACGAAACCGTTGAACGAGGCGAACGGGCCATCCGAAACGCGGATCGCCTCGCCGATCTCGAAAGTGACCGAGGGCTTCGGCCGCTCGACGCCTTCCTGAACCTGGTTCAGGATGCGCTGCGCCTCGGCTTCGGTGATCGGCACCGGCTTGGAGTCACCGAGGAAGCCGGTGACCTTCGGCGTGTTCTTGACCAGCGAGAACACCGCATCGGTCAGATTGGCCTTGAGCAACACATAGCCCGGAAAGAACTTGCGCTCGGCATCGACCTTGCGGCCGCGGCGGATCTCGACGACCTTCTCGGTCGGCACCACGATCTGTTCGATATCGGCGGACAGGCCCTTCTGCTTGGCCTTGTTCTCAATGTCCTCAGCGACCTTCTTTTCGAAGTTCGAATAGGCGTGGACGATGTACCAGCGCGCGGTCATTTCAAGACTTCTCCGTAATCGCCGGACTTATTGGCCGAGGCTCAGTAACCGCTCGATCGCGTAGCCCATGGCCACGTCGGCGGTGAAGAAAAAGATCATCGCGATGACCGCGAATACGAGCACCATCACCGTCGAGATCATCGTCTCCCGGCGCGACGGCCAAGTCACCTTGGCAGTTTCCGCGCGGACCTGCTGGAGAAAGACGAAAGGATTTGTGGTTTTCGAAGCCATATGCCGCTCTGTCTTCAAGACCCGTTGGCCGGGTCTCCTGGATGATCCCGCTGGCCGGGACGTGCCGCCTGGGTTCAAGTCGACGCCGAATCAGCGCCATTTCGCCCATGCAAATCGGACGCGTAAAGCCGGCTTCCCAGCTCCACGCGTCGCGTGTCTGTTGTGTCTACATAAAACCGATTCTTGATCCACGCAAGTGGCAAGTGTCCGCTTTATGACCAAACGCCGCCTCGGAACCATCCAGTCGTCCCGTCCCGGCTATCGAGGCCTTATGCCTCAGTTCGCCCAATATGGCAAGCCACCTGCCCTTTTTCAATGCCGGACCCCAATTCCAGGAGGTGGATCCGGAAATCAGGCACGCGATTACAAGTTCGAGGAAATGGCGTTGCGGACGAACCTGCGACCTGCTGTTTTGGAAACCAAATGAAGCGCACGCAAGATTGGAATCCAGCTGCCCATGCCGAGGCAGCTGGATCAACCCAGGGTTAGTTAGGCACAGGCGAGTTCGACCCCGGCCACTGCGCCGATTCCGCATGGTGGGCGTGGGCGCGGCGCGATCACTGCCGGGCACGGGGGCGGGTCGTCGTCATCGTCGGGGCCGAAAGAACGGCCACGACGCCGCCAAGCTTTGAGACCGCTGCGGCGCGTGGAGGGTCGCCAAGGCAGCACCCGGCCTGAAGTCTCTTTCCCCAGCGTGGGTTTCTCATCCAGAGCCTTCAACGCCCTCAGAATCTGGTCGACAGGGATTACCGTGCCGTTGTCCAGGCGGCGCAAGGCAGGCTGGTTTTCCACCGCGCAGGCATCGGACGCCCACGAGGAAAGCAGTGCCCGCTTTTCTCCACGGCTGAGGCGTGGATGGTTGATGACGTCGTCTGGATTGTCGAGCAGGCACAAAGAAGTTTCAATTTTGCCCGAGCGTGCCGCAGAAAGTGTCGGTGTCTCGTAGAAGTTGTCCATCTCCATTCTCCGCAATCTGGGCCTCCCGGCCGAAGCCGGGAGGCGGACCGCAGGGATAACTGAATCGATACGATCAGGCCGCTTTGCGGGTGCGTTCCGTATCCTGGGCGATCTGCTTGCCGCCCACCTGGGCGTCGCCGACGCCGATGCTGATGCGGCGCGGCTTCAGCTCTTCGGGAATCTCACGGACGATGTCGATCGAGAGGAGGCCATTCTCCAGTTTGGCTGCCTTGATCTTCATGTGGTCGGCAAGCTTGAACGTCTGCCTGAAACTGCGATAGGCGATGCCCTGGTGCAGCAGCTGGCGTCCGCTCTGATCATCAGCCTTCTGGCCTACCACGACCAGTTCGGGTCCATGCTGGGTCAGCTCAACCTCATCCTGGCTGAAGCCTGCGATGGCCATCGAGATACGGTAATCGTTCTCGTCGACCTTCTCGATGTTATAGGGCGGCCAGTCTGGACGCGTGCCGCTGTCGAGCATGTCGAAAAGCCGGTCGAAACCGACGGTGCTGCGATAGAGAGTATCAAAGGTTCTCATAGCCACATCCTCCTTGAAGCAACATGGGTACAAGGGCGCCGCCCAGCAGCGCCGCCTTTTGTCAAGCCAATCGGCCTCGGCGGGAAACGAATTAAGAAGGGCTGAAAACCGGTTCAAGAGCCCTATTCAAAAAAATTCCAGAAGCCAGGCCAGCATCCCGCTTCCAATAATTCGCAGCCGCTGAAAAGCAGCTGGCGGCAGCAAAATAGGCCTATTCTGAATTGTGAACGCAAATGGCAATTGGCTCGCCAATGGCAGTTGAATCAAGGAAATCGGTTCGTGGAAATACGCCGACTTCGGCATTGCGCATCAGCGCTCTCGCTCTGCGCATGCCTTCGGAACGTCGCTCGTCGAGTACGCGGCTTCAGCCCAACCAAACGAGGAGCCAAAACAAGGCGTTTCTAAAATGCCGGATTCCAACGAGGAAAATGGCACGGGCAGCAGGGCTCGAACCTACGACCTGCGGTTTTGGAGACCGCCGCTCTACCAACTGAGCTATGCCCGTACGCGCGTTTCAGCGCAGGCGCTTCCTAAAAGCTTCCGGGCGCGCTGTAAAGAGTTGTCTGACGCGCTTTCAGATCCTTTGCCAAAATCCGAATAGGTGATGACCAGCCCGTCCCTGCCTATCTCGATTTTTCGCCTGCCTGAAGCCGCATGCCGGCGCTCAGCCCCCGGCCGGCGGCTTGTACGGCCCGCCCGGCACGCCCCAGCCCCAGGCCGGCATCGGATCGGTCTGCGGGTCGCAGGTCTCGCCGAGGGTGGAATTCATCTTGGCAAGCAGTGACCCCCATTCGACATAGCCCATGAAGGCGGAACGGAATTCGGGATCGTCCGGCAGCCCGACCGCATCGGCGGCATCGGCAAGCAGGCTGATCCAGCGGCGGCGCTGTTCCTCCGTCAGATGCTTGCCCAAGTGATGCATGACCATCTCGCGATGGCCGCCATGCTGTTCGCCGTAGGTCTTGGGTCCGCCAAAAACCTCGCCGATGAAGGCCGCGACATGCGCGGGATGATCCGGCGACATGTGTTTGAACACTGGGCCGACCACCGGGTCGCGCGACACCTTGTCGTAAAAGGTTTCCGTCAGCCGGTTGAGGGCTTCGATGCCGCCGGCCCATTCGTAGAGTGTCGGGATGTCCTGGCTCATTGTCGATCCTCCGCCAGCCCGGCGCCGGCACGACGATAGCGGAAATCGCGCCCTGCTCAACCTGCCTCGATGGCGAGTGTGAACCCGCCGCGCTACAATTTGGCCGGCGCTTCGGCCTGGGCGTTGGGCGACGGCGCCACGCGGCAGTTCTCAGCTTTCGGCACCGACTTGCAGATGCCGGGACCCGTCAGCGCATCCACCGGCTGGGGCCCGGTCGTCAGCCCGACCTCCAGCATCATATCAGGGTCGAGCTCACGCTCGGCGAAACGGTCCTGAAGCGCTGTGAACAGACGGGGGCTGATCGCCATCTCATTCAGATACGTCTTCACCAATTGCTTCTGTCCCATCAGGTAGAAGCTGAGTCGCGCCTGGGGGCCGACAAACCGTCTGGCGCCACCGGCCAGCATGAGCGCGCAGGCCGAATCGCAGTCGGCTCCGGCGTCGAAGCTCAGCCCGGCATAGATGCCGTCCTCGACCGGGTCACCGATATCGGTGCGGCCAACGGCGACGTCGAGCTTCTTTTCATGGATGATCCGTCCGGTCGCCAGAGCGCTGAACAAGTCTCCGCCTCGTGAGCTGATCACCACGGGCAGCCGCCGGTTGCCAAGCGTGTCGAGTAATTGGCGCAATTTTTGCGGTGTCTGAGGCGTGATCGCGCCTTGCGCAGAAATCCATTGCGGACACTGCGGCGTGCAATGCTGGTCGCTGCCGCGGACCACGACAAAGCTCATATCCACACGAGCCGCTGCGGGGTCCGGCAAAGGCTTTGTGACAGCGGCGGGCTTGGCTGCCACATTCGCGAGCTTGACTGCGACCGTCGTGGCAGCGACCGGCGGCGTCGGCTTGCCTGCCGGTCCAGGCACTTCCCGGCAGTTCGGAGCCGGCGGGTCGAACATGCACAAACTTGCTCTGGTAAACAGCTCAAGAGTGTCCGTGCTGGTCGCCAGTTTCATCGTCAGCATATCGTGGAGGCCGATCTGCCTGATGTCGCTCGCCGGCGTCGCCTTCATCAAGTCCAGCACGCCCTGCCCGATACCCATCTCTCGGAGATAGGCCGAGATCTTTCTCGCGTACCCCTTGCTCATCTCATAGGTCTTGTAGCTTTCACCTTGAGTGACCGTTTGCGTGGTGACCCGATATTTTTTGCCCCGTTTGACGCGATATGTGGTCCGGTAGTGCGTTGTGGAGGGGAACCAGGTGGTGGTGATCTGATGAACACCCAGATAGTTCCAGCCGCCGGCCACGCGGCGGACGCCACCGGCAAACATCAGCGGACAGGCGGAGTTGCAGCTGGCGCCATCAGACGCCCGGCCGAGATAGGCGGAACCTTTGCCGTAACTAAAACCACAACCATCCGTCCCGGGCCAACAGTCGGAAAACTCGGTCTTGCCTACGGCGATATCGAGCTTGTTCTTGCGGATTATCCGGCCAAGTTCGAGCGCTGCATTGACGTTGCCGCCAAAGGAATTGACGATGATGGGCAGTTTGCGGCTGCCAAGCTTCTTCAAGGTACGCTTGAGCAAGGCTGGCGTGCCGGCTGAGATGTCGCCTTCGGCGGAGATCCACTCCGGACAATTGGGCTCGCAGCCAGGTGCGCTGCTGCGCGTGACGACAAACTGCATCTCCGAGTGATCGTCGGTCCATATCGTCGGATCGGTCGGATAGAGCACTCCCTGCAGAGGGGGTACTGTCTGCCATGTCCCGGGGGAGGCATCCTCGGCCTTCGCGGCGAAGGCAGCCATCGCCATCGCGGCCACCGTCGACAGCCGGACCAGCCCGCGCCGCCACCGTCCCACAGTGTCTGAACGTTGTCCCAAAACCACGCCCGGCAAACCCCTCAATGCAATCCATAATAGTTGCGGCGACGGTGCTTGCAATAGCTTTGAAACAATCGTGCAATACTTGTGCCGCGCAACGCCGGAAACAAAAAGGCAGCCCCAAAGACCGCCCTTTTCCTGGTCCATCCGGCTGACACCGGCTCGACTATTTCTCGATGGTGATGACGACGCCGGCACGACGGTGCGGCCGCCTTCACGGAAGGCGAAGCAAGGCTTCTCTTCCATGACGATAGGCGCGATCAGCCATTGGACGACGGCACCACGCGGCAATTCTCAGGTTTCGGCGCCGATCTGCAGATGCTGGACCCCGTCAGCGCATCCACCGACTGGCGCCCGGTCGTCAGGCCGACCTCCAGCATCATGTCGGGTTCGAGCTGACGCTCGACCGAACTGCCCTGGAGCGCCCGGAACAAAGCGGGGCTGATCGCCATCTCGTCGAGGTAGGATTTGACCGCCTGCTTCTGCCCCATCAGATAGAGGCTGAGCCGCGCCTGGGAACCGACAAGCCGCCTGGCGCCACCGGCCAGCATGAGCGCGCAGGCCGAATCGCACTCGCCGTCGCCATCGACGCTCAGCCCGGCATAGGCGCCGTCCTTGGCCAGGCAATTCCACTCTGCCGGGTCGCAGCCGACGAAATCGGTGCGGGCAACGGCAACGTCGAGCTTCTTTTCATGGATGATCCGGCCCGCCGCCAGGGCGCCGGAGAGGTCTCCGCCTCGCGAGCTGATCACCACCGGCAGCCGCCGGTTGCCAAGCGTGGCGAGCAATTGGCTGAGTTTCTGCGGCGTCTGGGGCGTAATCGCGCCTTGCGCTGCAATCCATTCCGGGCAGTCGGGATTGCAGAGCGGGTTGCTGCCGCGAACCACGACAAAGCGCATGCCGTCATCGTGCGGCGCGCTCTCCGGCTTCACCGGCAGCGGCGCAGCCTTTGCCACGTCCGGCAGGCCGCCGGCTGGCTTGTTCTCCGGTATCTCCCGGCAATTCGGAGCCGGAAGGTTCAGCCTGCACAGGCTTGCGCTGGTCAGCAAATCTGCAGCGTCGTCGCTGGTGACCAGCTTCATTGTCAGCATGTCGCTGAGGTCGATCTGCTGGATGTCGCTGGCCGGCGTGCTCTTCATCGTCTCGATGATGCTGAGGTCGACACCCATCTCCTTGAAATAGGCGGACAGCTTGCGCTCCACCCCCTTGCTCATCTCGTAGGTCTTGTAGCTGCCGGTGTTCTTGCGGCTGACGACCTTCTTGCTGATGACCCGCTTCTTGCCTTTCACGATCCGGTAGCGGACCTGATACTGCACGTTCATCTGCACGATCGTGGTCGTGATCTGGTGGACGCCGAGATAGGCCAGCGGCCCGACCAGGCGCCTGGTGCCGCCGGCCAGCATCATTGGACAAGCGGACGCGCAATAGCTGCCGAGCACATAGGGGCTGCCGATATAGTGCGCGCCTCTGGCGTCGTTCTCCTTGCAGTTTTTCATCCCCGGCTCGCAGCCGACGAACCACGTCCTGCCGACCGCGATGTCGAGCTTGTTCTTGCGTATCATCCGGCCCATGGCGATGGCCGCATCGACATCGCCGCCCGGAGAGTTGATGACGATCGGCAATTTGCGGCCGCCGAGCGTTTTCAGGGCAGCCTTGAGCAGCGCCGGCGACTTGGCCGATATCGCACCCTCGGCCGATATCCATTCCGGACAGGTCGGCTCACAGCCCGCCGCGTCGCTACGCACGACGACGAACCGCATCGGCGGATCCGGATCCGGCTCTGAATTTTTTGTCTCGGCCGCCAAGGCGGCAGTGCCCATGGCAAACATCGACACCAGGCAGATCAGCCCCAGTGCCCACCATGACCGACTATGCAAACGGTGCTGTGGAACCATCCGACCAAGCCCTCAATGCAATCTATACTGTAGAGGCTCACAGACTTGCAACAGAGATTGGGACCCCAAAACAGGCACATCTGGCCAACGAAAAAGGGCGGCCCGAGGGCCGCCCCTATCCGTTTCGATCCGGCGATGCCGGGCTCGATTACTCTTTGATGGTGACGACGATGCCGGCACCGACGGTGCGGCCGCCTTCACGGATGGCGAAGCGCAGCTTCTCTTCCATGGCGATCGGCACGATCAGCTCGACATCGACCGTGATGTTGTCGCCGGGCATAACCATCTCCGTGCCTTCCGGCAGCGACACGATGCCGGTCACGTCGGTTGTGCGGAAGTAGAACTGCGGACGGTAGTTGGTGAAGAACGGCGTGTGACGGCCACCTTCGTCCTTGGTCAGGATGTAGGCTTCGGCCACGAACTTCTTGTGCGGCTTCACCGTACCGGGCTTGGCCAGAACCTGGCCGCGCTCGACGCCTTCACGATCAACGCCGCGCAGCAGCGCGCCGATGTTGTCGCCGGCCTGGCCCTGATCGAGCAGCTTGCGGAACATCTCGACGCCCGTGCAGGTCGTCTTGGTCGTCGGACGGATGCCGATGATTTCCAGTTCCTCGCCGACCTTGACGATGCCGCGCTCGACGCGGCCGGTCACGACCGTGCCACGGCCCGAGATCGAGAACACGTCTTCGATCGGCATCAGGAACGGCTTGTCCAGCGGACGAACCGGCGTCGGGATATAGGCATCGACCGCAGCCATCAGCTCGCGGATCGCGTCTTCGCCGATGGTCTTGTTGGAATCTTCCAGAGCAGCCAGCGCCGAACCCTTGACGATCGGAATGTCGTCGCCGGGGAACTCGTTCTTCGACAGAAGCTCGCGAACCTCGAGCTCGACCAGTTCGAGCAGCTCGGCATCGTCGACCTGGTCGACCTTGTTCAGGAACACCACGATCGACGGCACGCCGACCTGACGGGCAAGCAGGATGTGCTCGCGGGTCTGCGGCATCGGGCCGTCGGCGGCCGACACGACCAGGATCGCGCCGTCCATCTGCGCAGCGCCCGTGATCATGTTCTTCACATAGTCGGCGTGGCCGGGGCAGTCGACATGGGCGTAGTGGCGCGCAGCCGTCTCGTATTCGACGTGCGCCGTCGAAATCGTGATGCCGCGGGCCTTCTCTTCGGGCGCCGCATCGATCTGGTCGTAGCGCTTGTATTCGCCAAAATACTTCGTGATCGCCGCCGTCAGCGACGTCTTGCCATGATCGACGTGGCCAATCGTGCCAATGTTCACATGAGGCTTGTTACGCTCGAATTTACCTTTTGCCATAGTCTCTTTCCTTGGACGGCCTTGACCTTCAGTTCAGTCGAATGCGGGGCGATTAGCGACTACGGCCGAAAAACACAAGTGCCTTGTGGCCGGGTGCGCTGTCCACTCGGTGCGAACCGATGATCCGATTGCGGGGATGTGGCGCTGATATAGGAACGCGCGAACGGAAATGAAATGGGGGCTGCGGGCTCCAGCACCTGTTTGCTATTCCCGCCCATGTCCTGTCCCGCCCATGTCCTGGCCTTTGCCTGCCGGATGTGCAGCCGGCGCCTGGCCCATTGCCGCTGCGGCGGCGGTCTGATTTGGTTGCCCCATGCAATTCATACCGACCTCCATACGCGGCCCGCTGTTCATGATCGTTTCGACGGGGTCGTACCTCGTCAACGACACGATGATGAAGCTCGCCACAGCGGGATTGCCGTCCTATGAAGTGCTGTTCCTGCGCGGGGTCGCGGCCACGCTATGGGGCATGCCGCTGCTGTTCCTGCTGGGCTATGGCAGGCAGATCCCTTTGATCTTCGACAAACGCGTGCTGCGCCGCAACCTGCTCGAGCTGGCGGCCATCCTTTGCTACGTCGTGGCGCTGGCCAACATGCAGATCGCCGATTCGACCGCGCTCGGGCAGATCACCCCGCTTTTGATGCTGGTCGGCTCCTCCATCCTGTTCGGCGAACGGATCGGCGGCGTGCGCATGGCGCTGATCGGGCTCGGCTTCATCGGTGCGCTTATGGTGGCCCAGCCGACCATGCAGGGCATCTCGGTCTATGCGTTGCTGGCGCTCGGCAACGCGGCATTGGCGGCGGCGCGCGATCTTGCCGGCAGGCGGGTCGCGGCCGAAGTGCCGGGCATGATCGTCGCCATTTCCGCCGTCGTGGTGGTGCTGATCGGCGCGGGCGCCGCGCATCTCGTTTCCGAGCGCTGGGTGATGCCGGAAGCCCGGCACCTGCTGCTCATGGCCGGCGCCGGATTCTTCCTGATCTTCGGCCATTTCTTCATCTTCATGGCCTATCGCGTCGGTCCGACCGGCGTGGTGGCGCCGTTCTACTACTGCTTTACCGTCTGGGCGGTCATCTCAGGCGTGCTGGTATTCGGGCAGTTCCCGAATGCCCTGGCGGTCTGCGGCATCCTGCTGGTGGTCGCGAGCGGGCTGACCATCGTCTCGCTTGATGAACGCAAACGCAGGCTGACCGTCGTCGCCTGACCTTCAAGTCAACGCGTCGAAGCAGGTTTGGCCGTCCTGCGGTCAGCCAGTCGGCAGACTGGTGCCTAAAGCGTTCGCTTGCCGGAGAACTGGTGATAGGCCCACAGCACGACCACCGCGCCGATGACGGCGACGATCAGGCTCCAGATGTTGAGGCCGGTCACGCCCGTGGCGCCAAAGGCGCTGAAGATCAGCCCGCCGACGATGGCGCCGACAATGCCGAGCACGATATCCATGATCAGGCCCTGGCCGGTCTTGTTGACGATCTTGCTGCCGATAAAGCCGGCGATGACGCCGAGGATGATCCAACTGATAATGCCCATTTTTCCTCTCCATTCCCCCGCCGGCCGATCATGGTCACATGATTGTCAAAAGCTCAAGCCAACTTGAATTTCCGCCCGCATGCTCCATTGTAGCCGGCGGGACGGGCTTGGTCGTTATGGAGGATTGACCTATGGGACTTTTTGACAACGCCGTACCTGGCGGCAACATCACCAAACCGCTCATGATCGCGCTCGGCGCGCTGCTGGTGGGAAAGATGCTGAGCGGCAGAAGCGCCGAACAGACGAGTGCCGAAGAGACGGGCGAGCCCGCCCAGCCTCAAACGCCAGCCCCCACCGGAACCACGGCCTCAGGGGATGGCGGCCTGCTTGGCGGACTGGGCGGACTGCTCGACAAGCTCAAGACTGCCGGCCAAGGCAATGTCGCTGACTCCTGGGTCGGCACCGGACAGAACCAGCCGATCAACGCCAATGATCTCGGCAAGGCGATCGGCCCGCAGGTCATTCGAGAGATCGCGCAAAGGACCGGACTGGACGAGCAGGAGTTGCTCAAGCAATTGTCCACAGCCCTGCCCGGCATTGTCGACAGACTGACGCCGAACGGACAGGTGCCGCAGCAACACCAGGTCGCGTCCGCCTTCAACAGCTAGACTTCTGCGCCTGCATCACGCGCAAACACGCCCGGCACCGCCTTGCGGCTGTCGGGCGTTGCTGCGACCAGCGCCGCGAACCGCCTGGCAGTCGACGCATCGACCGGCGTGTAGACGGAAACCGAGAAATCACTGTCGCGGCCGCCCGGCTGCACGTGGCGAAATCGAACGACATCGCGCCGGCGACAGGGTGCCGGATGGATTTCCGCCAGATCGGTGGCTCGGCGATGTCGCGGCTGTTCCAGCACGTGGCGAACGCTTCGCTTGCCGCTTCCAGTGACGAAACCAGCGCAGCCAGCACCGGATCGCGAGTCATGGCGACAGTGGCAAGCCGGAACTGCGCCGCCGCCGAGCGCAAAACCTCCGGCCAGTCGACAAAGCGCTGCCGCCATTCCAGGTCGAGAAACAGCCGGGCGAGCAGGCTGCCGGACCACTCATCATCCGTCTCGAAATCCCCAAGCAGCACCGCCGCCGGATGGTTACAGGCGACGACCTGCCAGTAGCGATTGACGACATATGCCGGGTGCGGCGCCAGCCCGTCGAGCAGGCTGAGCAACGGCGCGCTGGGCAGGCCTTGCGCGCCGAGCCGGTTTCGCCAATCGAGATCGGGCCGCGCCAATTGGAAGAGATAGGCCTGCTCCGACCGGCTCAGTCTCAGCACCCGCGCCAGCGAGCGAAGCACCTGCGGCGACGCGTTCACCTCCCGTCCCTGCTCGAGCCAGGTGTACCAGGTGGTGCTGATCCCCGCCTGGGCGGCGACCTCTTCGCGCCTGAGGCCCGGCGCCCGGCGGCGGCCATTGGCGCCATCGATCCGCGGCAAGCGGTCCCGCCGCTCGCGCAGGAAGCGGGCAAGCTCATCGTGCCGTGGGCCGTCGTATGGCATGCAGTCACCTCCGATACCAGTATAAGCTATAGTCTTGTACTACTTTAAAGGAAAGCTAGGTTGCGGGCGATCGAACATCTGCCCACGGGACTTCGACAATGAATGCGCTCAATGAAATCCGTCAGATCGACTACACCGTCATCTTCGCCCGCGACATGGCCGCCATGCGGCACTTCTACGGGGATGTGATGGAATTTGATCTGCAGCGCGAACTCGGCGACAGGTGGATCGAATATCGGGTCGGCCCGAACACGCTGGCCTTGACCAGCCTCGGCATGATGTTCAACGACACGCCGCAGCAGCGGGATGCGCTGTCGCTTCAGCTGGCATTCCGGGTGGCGCCGGAGATGGTCGCTGCTTGCGCCGAGGCGCTTCAGGCCAAGGGCGTGCAGCCGGTCCTGCCGCTCACCGACCAGGAATGAGGCCACAGGACAGTGTTCTTCCGCGATCCGGACGGCAACGTTGTGGAGATATTCGCTGAGATCTGATGCGGAGTGGGGAGTTTGGAGCGGGTAGCGGGAATCGAACCCGCATATTCAGCTTGGAAGGCTGCTGCTCTACCACTGAGCTATACCCGCATCGTCCTCAAGGTTCGCGGGCTGGCAGTGGTGGAGAGGGTTGGATTCGAACCAACGTAAGCTAAGCTAACGGATTTACAGTCCGTCCCCTTTAACCACTCGGGCACCTCTCCAGCCTGCCGTCGAAGCCTTGCAACGAGGCATTCTCGCCGATCAGGTCGAAACCAGGGTTTTGTCCGAAATCAGCGAAGCGCCTTATGGCGGCAAGGCCAGTGGGTGTCAACCGCACCGCAAGGCAAAATGCGCTGATTTTGACAGCTCACCCGGCAAGCCGGCTTTCTGCCTGTATCCATGGCCCGGCGACGCGGCTATAGAAGCCGGCCATGAGCAATGACAACACGTCCAAGACCGCCAAAGACACCCACTACGCTAAGCTGCGTCGCGCTCATCGCGACGAGAAGGCCGGCGGCGCGCCTGCCTTCCGGCCGCGCCAGCCGGTGCCGCCGGGCGAGAACGCCGCCGACGGGCTGGTGCGGCTTTATGGCCTGCACACGGTGCGCGCCGCGCTCGACAATCCGCGCCGGCGGATCAGAAAGATGTTGGTGACGCGCAATGCCGCCGAGCGGCTGGCGATCGCCGACCTCGCCGCTTTGCCGTTCAAGGCCGAACTGGTCGAGCCGAAGGACATCGACAAGATCACCGGTTCGGACGCCGTCCACCAGGGCGTGCTGATCGAGGCCGAGCCGCTGAAGCCCAAGCGCCTTGACGCGCTCGGCGATACCAAACTGGTGCTGGTGCTCGACCAGGTCACCGACCCGCACAATGTCGGCGCCATCCTGCGCTCGGCGGTCGCCTTCGGCGCCGGTGCGCTGATCACCACGGCCCGCCACAGCCCGCAGGAATCCGGCGTGCTGGCCAAATCCGCCTCCGGCGCGCTGGAACATATCGACCAGGTCGAGGTGAAGAACCTCGCCGACGCGCTGGAACAGCTGCACGAAGCCGGCTTCCAGACCATCGGCCTCGATTCGGACGGGCCGGCCGAACTCGAAACGAGTTTTTCAGGCGAAAAGATAGCCCTGGTGCTCGGCGCCGAAGGCAAGGGCCTGCGCCAGAAGACGCGCGAGACGGTGACGACACTCGCCCGCCTCGACATGCCCGGCGCCATCCGCTCGCTCAACGTGTCGAACGCCGCGGCGGTGAGCCTTTATGCGGCACGGAAGTTCCTTGGAAAGTGAATAGTGAATGCTGAATGGAAAGCGTTCTTACCGTCACCGTTCACTATTCACCCACTTCATGCCCCGCCATCCGCTCCAGCGCCCGCACCAGCGCCGAATGATCCTCTTTCGCCCCGCCATTCGCCG
Organism: Mesorhizobium sp. C277A; assembly: GCF_040324395.1. Taxonomy (NCBI): domain Bacteria; kingdom Pseudomonadati; phylum Pseudomonadota; class Alphaproteobacteria; order Hyphomicrobiales; family Phyllobacteriaceae; genus Mesorhizobium; species Mesorhizobium sp. C277A. Next base: position 2,199,472 of record NZ_JAMYVW010000002.1, read on the forward strand.
CGCACGAGTTGAACAGCTGCTGCGTCGTCGAGGTGTTGGGCAATGAGACGCCGAGCGCCTTGGCGCCTTCCAGCGCCAGGCTGAGATCCTTCTGGTGCAGTTCGATGCGGAAGCCCGGCGCGAAGGTGCGCTTTATCATGCGCTCGCCATGCACCTCGAGGATGCGCGATGCCGCCAGCCCGCCCATCAGCGCCTGCCGGACCTTGGCGGGGTCGGCGCCGGCTTTTGCGGCAAAGACCAGCGCCTCGGCGACCGCCTCGATGGTCAGGGCTACGACGATCTGGTTGGCAACCTTGGTGGTCTGGCCGACGCCGTTCGGGCCGACAAGCGTGACGTTCTTGCCCATCTTTTCGAACACGGGCTTGGCGCGCTCGAACGCCTTGTCCTCGCCGCCGACCATGATGGTCAGGGACGCCGCCTTTGCGCCGACCTCGCCGCCCGACACCGGCGCGTCAAGATAGTCGCAGCCGAGATCGTTGATTTTCTTGGCGAAAACCTTGGTCTCGATCGGCGAGATCGAGCTCATGTCGATGACCAGCTTGCCCTTGCTCAGGCCGGAAGCGACACCGTTCTCGCCGAACAGCACCTCGGCTACCTGCGGGGTGTCGGAAACCATGGTGATGATGATATCCGCGGCCTTCGCCACTGCCGCGTGGCCGGTGATGCTTCTCAAGCCCTTGGCGACGAGATCGGCCGGCGGCTTCGAGCGGTGGTCGCTGGCAATGACGGCGTAGCCGGCATCCAGGAGATGCCCCGCCATCGGCGCGCCCATGATGCCAAGGCCGATGAAGCCGATGGTTTCCATTGTTTTCTCCTTTGTTGAGGCTGAGTTCCTTCGCGCCCCCTCTGGCCTGCCGGCCATCTCCCCCACTTGTGGGGAGATTGGCAGTTTCGGCGCCTCGCTCACCCTGCAATGTTGGGGAGCGAAAGCCGGGATGACGTCCGATCTCCCCACCTGTGGGGGAGATGGCCGGCAGGCCAGAGGGGGGCGCGAAGGAACGCGACTTCAATCGTAACAGCTAAGCCGCGGCACTCCCCTGCCCGTTAAGCTCCCGAAACCACCCCAGCCCAGCCTCCGTCCCCGCCTTCGGTTTGTATTCCGCTCCGACCCAGCCGGAATAGCCGATCCTGTCGATATGCTCGTAGAGGAAGGGATAATTGATCTCGCCCGTCCCCGGCTCGTGACGGCCGGGATTGTCCGCAAGCTGGATATGCGCGATGCGGCCGAGGTTGGCCTCGATGGTACGGGCGAGATCCCCCTCCATGATCTGCATGTGATAGATGTCGTATTGCAGGAACAGGTTCTTCGAACCGACGCGCTCGATCAGCGCCAGCGCCTGCTCCGAATAGTTCAGGAAAAAACCCGGTATGTCGCGCGTGTTGATCGGCTCGATCAAAAGCCGGATGCCGGCCTGCTCCAGTTTCTCGGCTGCAAACGCGAGGTTCTCGGCTAAAGTATTTTCCAGCACCGAACGATCCACGCCCTGCGGCGCGATGCCGGCGAGGCAATTGACCTGCTCGCAGCCGAGCGCATGGGCATAGCTGATCGCCTTGGCGATGCCTTGCCGGAATTCCGGCGCGCGGTCGGGCAAAACCGCGATGCCGCGCTCGCCGTTGCCCCAGTCGCCGGCCGGGAGGTTGAACAGCACCTGTGTCAGGCCGTTCTTCTTCAGCCGGGCCGCGACCACGTCAGGCGTATGATCATAGGGGCCGATATATTCGACGCCCTTGAAGCCGGCGCGGGCTGCGGCATCGAAGCGATCGAGGAACTCATACTCGCCAAAGAGCATCGACAGATTGGCTGAAAAACGCGGCATTCTTTTTCTCCTTCTTCTGCTTGGCCCTAGGCGTGTTGAGATTCAGGTCGGGCAGAGTCGAAAACGGTGACTTTCGAAAACCGGAGCGGAACGTACTTTCTGTACGTGAGCACCGGAAGCGCAGGAAGGCGCCGTTTGCAGGCCTGTCTCACCTGAATATCGGCGCGCCTAATCGAGCAACACAATCGCCGTTGGCGCATCCTCATGGCTTTCGGCAAGGTCCTCGAATTCGGTGATCTTGTCGATTTCCGTGCCCATGGAAATGTTGGTGACGCGCTCGAGGATGAATTCGAGCACCACCGGCACCTGGTATTCCTTCATCAGCCGCTGCGCTTCCTTGAACGCGCCGGCGAACTCTTCCGGTTTGCGCACCCGGACCGCCTTGCAGCCCATCGCTTCTGCGACCGCGACATGATCGACGCCGTAGCCGGCCTCCGGATCGTTGGCGCGGTTGACGTTCTCGAAGGCCAGGCTCACCTCGAAATCCATCGCAAAACCGCGCTGCGCCTGGCGGATCAGGCCGAGATAGGCATTGTTCACGACGACATGGATATACGGCAGTTTGTGCTGTGCGCCGGCCGCCAGTTCCTCGATCATGAACTGGAAGTCGTAGTCGCCCGACAGCGCCACGATGGTGCGATCCGGATCGGCGGCGCGCACGCCAAGCGCTGCCGGCAGCGTCCAGCCGAGCGGGCCGGCCTGGCCGCAATTGATCCAGTTGCGCGGCTTGTAGACATGCAGGAACTGCGCCCCGGCGATCTGCGAGAGGCCGATCGTGGTGACGTAGGTGGTGTCACGGCCGAACGACTTGTTCATCTCCTCATAGACGCGCTGCGGCTTCAGCGGCACCTGCTCGAAATGCGTCTTGCGCTTCATCGTCTTCTTGCGGGTCTGGCATTCCTTCGCCCAGCCCGACCAGTCGCGCAGCTTTCCTGCCGTCTTCCATTCGGTGGCGACGTCGAGCAGCATCTTTAGTGCCGCACCGGCGTCCGAGACGACGCCGAGATCCGGCGCGAACACCCGGCCGATCTGGGTCGGTTCGATGTCGACATGGATGAATTTCTTGCCCTTGGTGTAGACATCGACCGAACCGGTGTGGCGGTTGGCCCAGCGATTGCCGATGCCAAAGACGAAGTCGGCTTCCAGCATGGTCGCATTGCCGTAGCGGTGCGAGGTCTGCAGCCCGCACATGCCGGCCATCAGCCGGTGATCGTCGGGGATCGTACCCCAGCCCATTAGCGTCGGGATGACCGGCACGCCCGTTATCTCGGCGAATTCGATCAACAGATCCGACGCATCGGCGTTGATGATGCCGCCGCCGGCGACGATCAGCGGCTTTTCCGCGGCATTGAGCATCGCCAAGGCCTTTTCGGCCTGGGCGCGCGACATTGCCGGCTTGAACGGGACCAGCGGTTCATAGGCATCGATATCGAATTCGATCTCGGCCAATTGCACGTCGACCGGCAGGTCGATGAGCACCGGGCCCGGTCGCGACGAGCGCATCAGGTGAAATGCCTTCTGCAGCGCCATCGGCACGAGATAGGGCTCCATGACCGTGACCGCCCATTTGGCGACGGGTGCGGCTATGGCGGCGATATCGACCGCCTGGAAATCCTCCTTGTTGAGCCGTGCCCGCGGCGCCTGACCGGTGATGCACAGGATCGGGATGGAGTCCGCCGCCGCCGAATAGAGCCCGGTGACCATGTCGGTGCCGGCCGGGCCCGAGGTGCCGATGCACAGCCCGATATTGCCGGATTTGGCTCTCGTGTAGCCTTCGGCCATATGCGAGGCCGCTTCGACGTGACGAGCCAGGATGTGGCGGATCGAGCCCCTCGCCTTCAGCGCCGAATAGAACGGATTGATCGCCGCGCCCGGCACACCGAAGCCGCAGGAAACGCCTTCCTTTTCGAGAACGAGAACCGCTGCATCGACAGCGCGCATCCTGGCCATGTCCAGCCTCCTCAAGATTGTTGGTTGGTTGACAATGCCAGTGTCGTTTTCATTCTTCAATTTTTTCAGAATAATTTTTCATTTCGAGAAAACCGCTTCTAAATACTGATTCCCCTAGGTTTTTCGTTTTCCATGAATCCGGCCATCAAAATCGATGAAAAAGTTTTTCATTGCGATTTCGGCGAAACCGGCGACAATGCCGCCATGGAAACCAGCGAAAAACGCCAGCGCGGCCGGCCGCGCGCTTTCAACGGTCCGTCCGAGGCCGGTTCTGTACAGTCGCTGGACCGGGCCTTGCGCATCCTGGCCATCGTCGCTGAAGGCAGTGGCCTGTCGCTGAGCGAGATTTCGGCGCGTAGCGAGCTCGCGGCGTCCACCGCCTACCGCATGCTGACGACGCTGCAGAACCACGGCATGGTCGAGTTCGATACATCGGACCAGCTGTGGTCGATCGGCGTCGAGACCTACCGCATGGGTGCCGCCTTCCTGCGCCGCCGCAAGCTTGTCGACCGGGCCCGCGTGGTCATGCAGGAATTGATGGAGAAGACCGGTGAAACCGCCAATCTCGGCGTCGCCGAGGACGATTGCGTCGTTTTCGTCAGCCAGGTCGAGACCCATCAGGCGATCCGCGCCTTCTTCCGCCCGGGCACGCGCAGCTCCTTCCATGCCTCGGGCATCGGCAAGGCGGTGCTGGCGCAGCTCGAGCCGGAACGCGTCGCCGCCATCCTGCGCAAGTCGGGCCTGCAGCGCTTCACCGACAAGACGCTGTCCGACATTTCGGCGCTGGCCCATGACCTGGCTGTCATCAAGCACCGCGGCTGGTCGGTCGACGACGAGGAGCGGCATCCCGGCATGCGCTGCGTGGCCGCCGCCATTTTCAACGAGTTCGGCGAGCCGATCGGCGGTGTCTCGGTCTCCGGACCGACGGTGCGGGTGACGATGGAGCGGCTGGACGAGATCGGGCCGCTGGTGCGCGACGCCGCCGCTGAGGTGACGAGGATGATCGGCGGGTTCCGATTATAATGCGGAGAACGCTTCAGCTTTTGCTCGCCGCTTCACTGTGCGGATGCGTGGCGACGGTGCCCGAGCCCGCCCCTGTCTCCCAGCAAGTCAGCGAGATTCCGATCTCGCTCGCTTTGGAGGAGACAATCACGATCGGCATTCGCCAGCATTTACATGATCCTGTATCCGCCAAATTCGGGACGATGCGTGCCGGCGAGCGAACGCTCGACGGCCGCCGCGAAATCCTGGTCTGCGGCCATGTCGCTGCAAAGACGTCGTCCGGTGGTCATACAACAGACCAACCGTTCGCCGCCAAGATCTATCCGGATGAAGGAAGCAGCTTCGAACTCATCGCCATGGGCGATCAATCGCAGAATGCGAGTGTTGCCCGCATCTGCCGTGCAGCGGGATTGCCGATCTCCGAACCGTAGCCCGCACCGCGGCGCGCTCAAATCAGGAAGGAGGGGCTGCGTACAGCCCCTCCTTTCCGTGTGGGGGTGCCTCCTCCTAAAGGCGGCAATGGTGGCGGTAGCCGTCATAGCCGACATAGGTGTCGGAGTACGGATCGTAACTGGCGTAGCGGTTGGCGCAGCGGCGGACGTGCCAGGAGCCACCCTCGTCGTCGACATAGACGGTGCGGGGCTGCTGGTTGAGCAGGCTGCCGAGCACGAACCCGCCGACGCCGGCGGCGATGCCGATGCCGATTTCGCGGTTGTGGTGATGGCTGTGGGCGGCCGAGGGCTGGACGGTGCCGACCAGCGAGGTGGCGGCGACAGTGCTGGCGATAAGAGCGGAAGCGATTTTGCGCGTGAACATGACGATCTCCTTGTTTCGTTGCGAGAGGCGATCCGTCCGCCTCTTGATCATCTGTCGTTTCGGCGCGGAAAAAGGTTCGAAAGAATTTGGGATTTTCTTGAAGGCTGGAAATCAGCCGATGGAAACCATGATCTGATCGATCGAGCGCTCAACGCAAAAAAGGGCGGCCGAAGCCGCCCTTTCCGCGAGGCAGGTCGTCTCGCTCAAAGGAAGATGATCACCTTCCCGTGGTGATGATGATGCTTGTGGTGATGGTGCTTGTGGTGATGGTTCCACCACCACCAGGGCTTGTCGTGGTGCTTGTGATGATGGTGGTGATGATGGCCGTGAGCGGAGGACGACTGCACGGTACCGGCGAGCGCGCCGGTGGCGACGAAGATGGCGACCAGGCCCGAAGTAAGAGTGCGCTTCAACATGATGATCTCCTTGATCGAGGCGACCATTCGCCTCTGGAGATCAGTCGTCGCGGCGCGGCGAAAGGTTCGAGGTTTTTGGGGGAATAGGGAGTGGTGAGTAGGCATTAGATTGGACCCTGTCCGTGGCCCCTAAGCCCTACTCACTAATGACCACTGCTTGTCTCTCATCCCATCCCAGTCACATGCCGCAGCCAAAACGCCATCGCGATAAAACCGAGGATGGCGGCGATGCCGGTCCAGTCGACATTGGCGCTCTTCACGTCCTTGATGAGCTTTACCGCAAGCAGCCAGGCAATGACGACAAGCGGCAGGATGATGACAAGTCTGATCATGCGACACCCCATTCGATGCGTTTGCACCTGAGAAATATGTAGGGATCGCATTGGCGGTTTTCAGCATGGCGGCCCGCCCACCTCGGCGGGGTCCATTAGCGATCGAAAACGGAGTTTTGTCTTTACTGGCGCACGAAATATGCTAACCGGAGCGCCATGCCCTTGTAGCTCAGCTGGTAGAGCAGCGGTTTTGTAAACCGAAGGTCGGCGGTTCGATTCCGTCCGGGGGCACCATCCTTCGCTCTTCGAGCTTCGGATGGCGGGCCATCCTTCGAAGCTCGACCGATAGTTCAATTCGGGGCAGCTGGCAGCAGCGGCATCAGGCTAACTCGCAACCGTTGATCCTGCGACCTTCTAAGAAAACGTCGCAGCCTGAGTGGCTGCCGTACTGCCACCGAACGTGTTTCTCACCCTGACCGATCTGTATACATAGGCGGCCCAGACCCCTGTGACTATGAAGGATGCCAAAGGTGTAACCAGAGCCCCTCCGGCAAGCAAACGGTCTACCGGGACACCAAGCACAGTCGATATCCAAACTGCGTCCAGTATGAACAAGAGAGGGATCGCAAACCACAGACATATGAACAGCTGCGGGAAGCGGTGGCTTCGCCGCAGCATCGAAACAAGCACGACCAGCTGAAGCACCAGAAATGCCAGATTGAGGGCTGCCTCGCCATAGATGGCCAAGGCCCCGTTGGGCACTGTAACAAGCTGTTGGTAGGTTTTGACCAGACTGGCCATATCGACAAGTGTGCGCAACGGCGAAAGGGACAGGCTGATCGCCAGCAGGATCAGCCAGCCGCCGAACCCCACGAGGTCATCTGGGCTCTGTGAGGATTTGCGCGACGACCGGACGGCGAAGAAAACCGGCACGCCAATCAGCAACAGAAGTATCGCCCAATGCCACATTTACCCACCCTCGAATGCATCCCTGGGTTGTTTAGCTCGCCACCTCTGGATTGTGCAAGCGTTTTTACAGAGATCAAGGCATCGTAGAGATTTTCGGGTTTGCAGAGGACGCTTGCGTCGCTCGCAATGGCCGCATCTCACCCCAAGTCAAAATGCCGCGGAAAGGCCTGGTGCAGCAGGAGCAGCATGGTCTTGCGCAGCACGTCGGTGTCGCGGCTGGACGGGTTGAGATGGTCCCAATACCAGGCGCCGTGAACCAGATAATTCAGGCTCTCCGACAGCGTGTCTATGTCGACGCCGGTGTAACCGCCGCTGCGCGAAATCTCGATCAGCAGTTCGCGCGCTTCGGCCGTGTAGGCGAGATCGCTGGGCAGGCCTATCTCGTTGTAGAGCTGCATGCTCTTGCGGTCGCTGGAGAACACGACGAAGACCGACACCCAATTCGGATGCTGGCGGGCAAAGCGTTGCGCGCAATCGACCGCGCCCAAGACCCGCTCGACCGGCGACAGGCCGGGCGCCCGCACCAGCGTCAGCCACAGCGCGTCATATTGGTCGCTGAGATATTGCAGGACGGCCCGGAACAGGTTCTCCTTGCTGCGAAAATGAAAGACCACCAGTGCGTTGGACGAGCCGACATGCCCGGCAATGCGCTGCATGGTGACGCTGGCCAGCCCCTCCTCCGCGATGAGCTCGATGGTGGCGTCGATGATGCGCTGGACGCTCGCTTCGCCGCGCTCGCGCCGGCGGTCCTTGGGCGCGGCGTCGTTCGCCGCACCCTTGGCCGCCTTGCTTTTTCCCGCATCCGGAGTGGCTATGCGTTGCGCCATTGTCGTCAGGCCTTTCCCCGGCGGCCGAAACATCCCGCCGCTGCCTTGGCATGCCGGCGCTCTGCGGACTCACAGCGTCGGGCGTGTCCCGGCATTCGTGTACCACTGACCACGAGCCGTCTCATAGGCCATACCCGCCCGGAACACGTCAGCGTCGCTATAGGTGCGGCCGACAATCTGGATGCCTGTCGGCACGCCGTTGGCGGCGCGGCCCGACGGGATCGACAGAACCGGGCAGCGGCTCAGCATGTTGAACGGCGTCGTCATCACCCAGCCCAGCGACGGGTTCACCTCTCGTCCATTGATCTCGACCTTGCCTTTGGTCTGATCGAATTCCGCCGGCACTGCGGGAAGCGCATTGGTCGGGCAGATCAGCACATCGTATTTTTCCAGCAACGGCCCCAGCGTCTGGTACATCCTGGCCGCCACGTCCAAAGTTGCGACAAAGTCCGTGGCCTTCGACTTCTGGCCGTCCTGCGCAAACTGCCTGGCATAGCTGGTCATGTCCTTGCCGTGCTTGGCGAGCAGCGGCGACAGCGAGGCGCCGAAGAGATGTTCGAGATAGGCCATGCCGGCCTTGAGCACCTCGTCGCCCCAGCCGAGGTCCACCTCCTCGACGGTGGCGCCGAGCGAGCGGAACACATCGCAGGCGGCGAGCGTGTTCTTGCGCACGTCCGCATCGACCTCGAAGGACCCGAGATTCATGGAGAATGCGATCTTCCAACCCTTGATCTGCTTGTAGTCGAGCGGCAGGCGCAGTTTCGGGCGCAGCGTGGCGATGTCGAGCGGGCTCGGCCCGGCCATGACGTTCTGCAGCAGGATCGCATCCCCGACGTTTCGGGCCAAGGGCCCGGTGTGGCAGTAGAAATCGAGATTGAACGGCGGCTCATCGGGATTGCGGCCGTAAGGCGGCTTGAAGCCGACCAGGCCGCAGGCCGAGGCAGGGATGCGGATTGAGCCCGCTATGTCCGAGCCGGTTGCGATCGACGACGTGCCGGAGGCCAGCGTTGCCGCCGAACCTCCCGACGAACCGCCCGGCGTGAAATCCGGGTTCCAGGGGTTGCGCGTGACGCCCCAGCGCTTCGACCAGGTATAACCGGCGCAGCTGAATTCGGGCGTCGCCGTGCGGGCGTGGACGATGCCGCCGGCCTTCATGACACGCTCGTTCATCGTCGAGGTATGGCCGCCAAGCGCGTCCCCGGACAGCAGCGAGCCATGCGAGGTCGGCTTGCCCTTGATGTAGCTCTCATCCTTGATGCCGATCGGCAGGCCCTCGAGCGCGCCGGTCCTGGCGCCTCTGGCGTATTTCGCCTCGGCTTTTCTGGCGAGATCCATCGCCTCGTCGAAATGCGTGAAGGTGAGGCAATTGATCGTTTCTTCCGTCGCCTCGACGCGGCGGATGGTGGCCTGCATCAGTTCCACAGGCGACAGTTTCTTCGCCTTGAACAGCCGCAACGCCTCGCTGGCCGGCATGTAGCAAAGGTCGAGATCGGACATCGAAAATCTCCCGCGGCGGCTTTACGGCATCTGGCATTGGCGATGGCAGGGCCGCGATCCGCGGCCCGATGTTTGGTGGTCAGCTTCGGCTGGCGGGGCCGCTATTTCTGCAGATCGGTCCAGATCCTGGTGTAGAGCGCCTGGACGTCGGCGGGACAGGCCGACATGAATTGGCCCTTGTCGGCAAATTCGGCCGGAACCTCCACTTCAGGCGCGCCCTTCATATCGGCCGGCAGGAAGGGCTCGGAGCCCTTGATGCCATTGGCGTAGTGCGCGAAGGCCGAGATCATCGCTGCATTCCTGGGGTCCATGATGAAATTCTGGAAGAGCTTGGCGTTCTCGACGTTCTTGGCATCCTTGAGCACCGCGACATTGTCCATCCAGATTGGAAAGCCCTCCTTGGGATAGCCGTAGACGATCTTGTCGTTCTCCAGCCGCTCGCGCAGCGATATGCCGTTCCAGTTGACGCCGGCGGCAATGTCGCCCCTGCCGAGACCGTCGACGGCCGCATAGTCGAGCGACAGCCATTTCGCTTTCGCCTCGATGAGCTTGTCATGCACCTTCTTCAAAAGCACCTTGTCGTCGGTGCAGTACTTACCGCCCTCATAGGCAATGGCGAGGAACATGATGTCTCCCATTTCGGGCACGACATTGATCTTGCCCACGAGTTCCGGCGGCGGATCGAGGAAAATCGCCGAGGTGTTCGGATCGCCCGCATAGACCGATTTGTTGACCGAGATGCCGGTCGTGCCCCATTGCCACGGCACCGAATATTTGCGGCCGGGGTCGAACGGCACGTCGACCCATCTCGGATCGACGTTTCTAAAGTTCTCCATCGTGTTGGGATCGGTTTCCAAGAGCAGGCCTTCGCTGATCCAGATCGGCATCACGCTGGCCGATGGAACGACGATGTCATAGCCGGAAGCGCCCTGGCGGACCTTGGCCAGAGCCGTATCGTTGGAGTCGTAGTCGGTGACGGTAACCTTGACCTTGTAGCTTTCCTCGAACTTCTTGATCAGGTCCGGGCTGGTGTAGTTGCCCCAATTGTAGATTTGGAGTTCGCCCTCGGCGCGGGCAATGCCGGTCATCGCCAGCAGCGACAGGCCGAGCGCCGTGGCGGTCGATTTCAACTGCATGCTTGTGTCTCCCATTGTTGGGACCGGCGGGATTGCGCCTCGAGTCCCTAAGTTCCCTTCGTCCTGGTGATCATTCACCGGCGAATGCCGGCTGACCAACTCGGTATCTCGGGCAACGGTATTAATTACTAAACATACAGTCAATATCTTTTAGCGACACAACTGCATCATCGGCACCGGCAGTGCGCCGGCGAAGCCGACATGATATGGTCAAGGTTGGGCCATTGATGAATTGGGGCAAGCCGTGGCGTGAGCGCCGCAGCCTGCAGGGCTTGGATCACGGTCATGCGCCTTTTTCTGGCGGTCGTGCTGCTGATGACCATGGCGCTCTTCTCCGCTGCGCGCGGCGAAGAGCGGATAGCGCTGGTTGTCGCCAATCCGGCCTCTGAGGGCTCACCGGCAATCGCCAACGCCGACCTCAGTGCCGAACTCGTTGCAGCGACACTACGATCGCTTGGCTTCACCGTCCGGCAGGTGTCGGATGGCGACCGCGCCGATGTCGCGCGCGCCATGCATGATTTCGCCCAATCCCTGGCCAATCCGGACTCCGTCGGCATCTTCTACTATGTCGGCCACACCGCGCAGGCCAACGGCAGGAACTATTTACTGACGCGCGGCACCCGGATCGATTCAAAGGAAACGGTCGACCAGACGGCATTGCCCCTCGACCTGTTCATGCAGGCGCTCGAGGCAACCCCGACATTGAAGGTGGTTCTGCTCGACAATCCCGGCGATGGCCACAACCCTACTTCCGGCGTGATGCAGGGTCTGGCGGCGGTCGATCCCCTCACCCACGCCATCGTCGCTCTGTCGGCCAAACCCGGAACCGTTGCACTGGACGAAGCCCGCCCCGTCACCGTATTTGCCGATGCGCTCACCGCTGCGCTGGTCAAGCGCGGCGCGGACATAGCCATCATCCTCGCCTCGGTCAGGCAAACCACTATCGACAAAACGTCAGGCGCCCAGTGGCCATGGATGGCATATGGCCGCTCGGCAGACGCTGCCTTTGTGCTGACGCCGGACCAGGTGGCCGGCGCGTCACCGGCGCTGCCGCTTGTGCCGGAACCGGCACCGCCGGCGATGGCGAGCGGCGGCTACATCTCCGGGAGTGGCGGTTGGGAGCCTGATGGCAGCGACTACGCCGATGGCAGCGGTCAGGAGCCCTACCCCATGGACGTTGCCCCGGGCTCCGGCAGTCCCGATGCCGCGATGGGCGACAGCGCCAAGGAGGCGGCGCTCTACGAGGAATACAAACGCCAGGAACAGCAGCGCCAATTGCAGGAAGAGCAGGCTCGGCAACGATACGAAGAGGAAAAGCAACGTCTTGAAGACGCAGCTGCGGCCGCTGCCCAGAACAATCTCGGCGGGACCTATCCGCAGGATGGCGGAGCCACCGGCGCCGAACCGCCCCCCGATAAGGCAGGGATCCCCCCTGAGGACGGCATGACATCGGCCCCGCCACCCGCGACCGGCGCCGAAAGTCCGCCGGAGGCGCAGGCGCCACCGAAACCAGCGCCGCCGCCCATCGACCAGGCGCAAAGCCCTCCTTCCGGCGGCGCCCTTCCACAACCCGAGACGGGCGCTGTCGAGGTGGTGCGCCATCCAACCATCGATGCGCCGGATGAGATTGTCGCCGGCGAGACGGTGACCGTTTCGATCGCCCTTACCGAAGAGCAATTCACGCCCGAAGTGAAGGTGAAGGCAGCGCCGGGCTCGTCGGTGACGGAAGATGGCGCCCTGGCCATGGCGATGCCGGCGGGAACCGAGCAATGGCCGATCGATATCGATCTGTTCGCCTCCGGCTTCGATCTCGCTGACGGCGGCAAATGGAGCCGACGGACGACGCTCTACCGCCAGGGCGACAGCGACTTCGTCCGCTTCGACGTCAAGGCGCGGCCGATCGCCAAGGACAGCAAGCCGGCCCAGTTCATCGCGCGCATCTACAGCGCCGGGAGGTTCCTGGGATCGGCATCGCGGTCGGTTATCATTCGCCGCACCGCGCCTGTCGAGGCAGCCGCTCTGAGCGCCACAGCCGAACGCTCCGCAGCACCTGCCATGCTGATGCTGGCCGCAGCGGCGCCGCAGCCGGCGGTAACTGGCAATGTGACGCTCGGCGGCGCAGCCGGCGATGACGTCCCCGATCTCCACGTGACCATCCTCTATGACGATCCGAGCGGGCTGGGTTCGGGGCAGATCATCATCCATTCGCCGCATCTGGCCGGTCCGGTGACCGATACGTTCTCGACGCCACCTGAGATGGCGGCATGGCTGGACTCCGAATACCGCCGCCTGCTGCAGCTCGGATTGAGCCTGCGCGGCGCCGTTTCGCTGCAGCAGCCTGCCGCAAGCAGCGATACGGGGGCGCAAAAGCGCTTTGTCACGCTCGCCGCCGAAGGTTTTGGCGATGCGCTCTACCGCGACTATGTGCCGAAACCGTTCAAGGACGTGTTCTGGTCGCTGCGCGGCAAAGGCGAACTCCATTCGATCCAGATCACCTCGAACAGCCCGACGCTGCCCTGGGAATTGATCCGCCCGCGCAGCGTCGACGGCGCTATAGCCGACGGTTTTCTCGGCATGGGCTACCGGCTGGCCCGCTGGGCTCCGCGCAGCAGTGCCTCACAGGTCGACAACCCGCTCGACCGCATGACCTTCACCGGCGTCGCGGCCGTCGCGCCCTCCTATGTCGACAAGCGCTCGCTGCGCTTTCAGCAGGACGAGATCGCGGCACTGAGCAAGCTTGCCGGCTACCGCCGCTTCGATGGCGATTTCATCTCTTTCGAGAAACTGGTCGGCGAAGTCTCGACCGGTTTCATTCATTTCTCCGGCCATGGCGAGGTCAACCAGCCGAGCAGCGGCCGGCCGGTCTTTGCCATCGATCTCGTCGATCAGTCGCTCGACCCCGATACATGGGCCGCGCTGGTCGCGACCGCGCATGGCAAGGGCAATCCGTTCTACTTCTTCAACGCCTGCGACACCGGCCGTTCGCAGATGCTCGGCGGCTTCGTGCAGGGCTGGGGTCCGGCAGTGCTGGCGGGCGGCGCTTCCGGCTTCATCGGCGGCATGTGGCCACTGACCGACCGCGCGGCAGCGGCCTTCTCGACCGATTTCTATGGCGGCATCAGCACGCGGATCAAGGACGGGCCGGTCTATCTGGCCGAGATCCTGCAGGATGTCCGCAGAGAATTCTACCAGACCGGCGATCCGACCTATCTCGCCTACACATTCTACGGCAACGCCAATCTGAGGATTGTCGCGCAGTAGGCGACGGATCGTCGTTGGCAGATTGGCTTCAGCCTACAACGCGTTTTGCGGGCATGGCACGCCGGCGCCGCCGCAGCGTGAGGCCATCGGCCTGGAGCTCATGTCTTCGGACTGCCGCACAAGCTCCGCAAAGAGAAGGGCGAAACTTCCCATCACAAGGAAGACGATAATCAGGCGTGTCACCGGCAATAGACAGGTCTCGACTGGCTAGCCCCCCAGCCACCCATCCTCTGTCGGCTAACATGATCGATCAGGCTTTACGAGTGTTTAAGCTCGCTCTTAACCATCACATTCGCCGTTCCGGCGACATGAAGCGCGAGCCGCCGATTTCGTTTCGCCGCGGCCGCAACTGCGCCGGACGATGCCTCCCTTTGCAGATGCGCTTGCCCATGCTACCCCACGCAACCGCCGCCGACCGCCATCGGCCGACCGCCATCGGAATGTCATGAGCAAAGCCAATCTCGCCTTCGTCTCCTCCGACACTGCCGATGCCAAGGCGGCGATGGAGAGCCTGTCGGCCCGCTATGGCCAGGCATCCTTCGACGACGCCCAGGTGGTGGTGGCGCTGGGTGGCGACGGCTTCCTGCTGCAGACCTTGCGCGACACGATGAGCACGGGAAAGAAGGTCTACGGCATGAACCGTGGCACCATCGGCTTCCTGATGAACGAGTACCGCGTCGGGGGCCTCACCGAGCGCATCGCGGCCGCCGTCGCCGAAACGATCCGCCCGCTGGAAATGCTGGCGTTGACGCATGAGGGCGAGACGGTTTCGGCACTCGCCATCAACGAGGTGGCGCTGTGGCGTCAGTCCTACCAGACGGCAAAGATCCGCATCACCGTCGACGAGCAGGTCCGCATCGAGGAACTGAACTGCGACGGCGTGATGATCGCGACGCCGGCCGGCTCCACCGCGTACAATCTTTCGGCGCACGGGCCGATCCTGCCGCTGGATGCGCCGTTGCTCGCGCTGACCCCGGTCAGCCCGTTCCGGCCGCGCCGTTGGCGGGGTGCCTTGTTGTCAAACAAGGCGACCGTACGCTTCGATATTCTGGAGTCGGAAAAGCGCCCGGTGAACACCGCCGCCGACCATACCGAGGTCAAGGCGGTGGCTTCCGTGACGGTCCGGGAATCGCCGACTGCGACGGCGACGCTGCTGTTTGATCCCAACCATTCGTGGAACGAACGCATTCTCGCCGAGCAATTTCGCTATTGAGCCGGCGCAAAGAGTGACTACCTAATTAAGCATCGCGATTAAGCTTACGTTTTCACAATCGTGCCAATCCCGCCCGTTTCTGTTGACAAATCGCGGGCTTGCGCCTAATCGCAATACCAATCTTGCAGGCACGCTGTGCTTGCCGCGACGGATGCCGTTGCGCTTCCCCGAACCAGCCAAAGACAGCAACTCTTGTCCTCAGACACCACGACCGCTCTAGAAGCGTTGACCTTTTCAGACCTCGGCCTGTCGCCCAAGGTCCTTTCCGCAGTCACCGATGCGGGCTACACCGTGCCGACGCCGATCCAGGCTGGCGCCATCCCGCATGCCTTGCTCGGCAAGGATATTCTGGGCATAGCACAGACCGGCACCGGCAAGACGGCTTCCTTCGTGCTGCCGATGCTGACCCGCCTCGAAAAAGGCAGGGCCCGTGCCCGCATGCCGCGCACGCTGATCCTCGAGCCGACGCGCGAGCTCGCCGCGCAGGTCGAAGAGAATTTCATCAGATACGGCAAGAACCACAAGCTCAACATCGCGCTGCTGATCGGCGGCGTCTCCTTCGACGAGCAGGACAAGAAGCTGGAGCGCGGCGCCGACGTGCTGATCGCCACGCCCGGCCGTCTGCTCGATCACCGCGAGCGCGGCAAGCTGTTGCTCAACGGCGTCGAGATCCTCGTCATCGACGAGGCCGACCGCATGCTGGACATGGGCTTCATCCCCGACATCGAGCGCATCTGCGAGATGATCCCGTTCACCAGGCAGACGCTGTTCTTCTCAGCGACCATGCCGCCGGAGATCACCAAGCTCACCGAGAAATTCCTGCATGCGCCGGTGCGCGTCGAGGTGTCCAAGGCGGCATCCGCTGCCACCAACATCATCCAGCGCCTGGTCAAGTCCGGCTCCAAGCCGTGGGACAAGCGCGAGACGCTACGCAATCTGATAAAGGCCGAAGACGCCGAGCTGAAGAACGCTATCATTTTCTGCAACCGCAAGGTCGAGGTCGCGGAGCTGTTCCGCTCGCTGCTGAAGTATGATTTCGACGCCGGCGCCCTGCATGGCGACATGGACCAGCGCGCCCGCATGCAGATGCTGGCCAATTTCCGCGATGGCAAATTGCGCTATCTCGTGGCGTCCGACGTCGCCGCGCGCGGCCTCGACATTCCCGACGTAAGCCACGTCTTCAACTACGACGTGCCGATCCACGCCGAAGACTATGTCCACCGCATCGGCCGCACCGGCCGCGCCGGACGCTCGGGCAAATCCTTCACCATCGCCACCAAGTCCGACACCAAATACATCGACGCCATCGAGCGGCTGATCGGCAACAAGATCGAGTGGCATGACGGCGACCTGTCGACCGTGGTCGCCAGCGAAGGCGGCGAGGACGAAGCGCCCCGCCGTGGCCGTGGCGCTCCGCGCCGCGCCGGCCGCAAGGACGAGGACCGCAAGCCCCATGATCGCAAGGACGGTGGCGAGCGCAAGCCGCGCGAACGCCATGCCAAGCGCAGCGACGACGCGCCGGCGGCAGAAGCCGCGCGCGAGGAACAGCCGGTGGTAGCCGAGGCCGCGGTCGCCGACACCGGCGAACGGCATCAGCGCAAGGAAGCGATCCGCTCCGAAAACAGCGACCGCAAGGTCTCCGATCGCAACAACGAGAACCGCGCCCCGGAACGCGGCGACACAAGGCCGCAGCGCGCCAGCAACAGCCGCCCTGCCCGCGGCAACAACCGCGGTGAAGACAATGACGGCACCGTCGGCTTCGGCGACGACATGCCGGCCTTCATGAAGATCGTCGCCAAGGTCTGATCCCATGAGCCGCGGCGTCCCGAGGACGCGCGGCTTGCCTGGACGCGACTGGGATGTGAGATCTGGAGCCCGCTCCAGGATCGGCGCCATGCGCGGTAACCGCAAAACAGGCTCGATCTACCCGATCGCTTCCGGTCTGGAGGCTTAAATAGCCCGTCGATGCTACAGGCTTTTCAGTTCCAGGCGGGATGCCAATAAATCCAGAAACGCCCGAACCTTGGCCGAAGATGACCGGCCTTCCTGCCACAAGGCATGGATCGGCACCGGTGCCGGCTCGAATTCCGTCAAAACCAGTTCGACGAGACCGTCGTCGACCAAATGTCTTATCTGCCACAGAGGCGAGAAGCCCAAACCCAGTCCGTGGATTGCGGCGGCATAGACCGAGGTCATCAGATTGGAGCGAAAAGCGCCTGCGACCTTCACGGTCCGGGGTTTCCCGTCGATCTGAAACGTCCATTCACCTGGACGCTCGTTAGCGGTTCTGATTATGCAACTGTGCTCACTCAGCTGGAAGGGATGGGCCGGCCGGCCACACCGCGCGAAATAGGAAGGCGCGCCGAACACAACGCGCCGCAACGCCCCCAGGCGTTTGGCTTTCAAGTTGGAATCCGGCAAATCGCCGATGCGTATTGCCAGGTCGAGACCTTCGGCGCCAAGATCGGCAAATCCATCGGAAAGTTGAAGATCGACCTCGACCCGGGGAAATGTCCGCATGTATTCGGCGATGACAGGCATCAGGACGTTCGGGCCAAACAGAACCGGCGCCCCGATGCGCAGGACGCCTGCCGGCTCCGATCGTTGATTGATCGCCTGAAGTCTTGCGTCGTTTATTTCGTCGACCGCGGGTTTGATCCGGTTGAAAAAGGCTGCTCCGACTTCACTCGGTGTCGAGCGACGCGTTGTCCTGTGGATCAGCTCGACGCCGACTGATTCCTCCAGTGCCGCCAGAGACCGGCTGACCGACTGCAGCGAGCGGTTCAGCCGATGTGCGGCAGTCGTCAGACTTCCATGCTCGACGATCGCGATGAAAGCCTCGAAATCGTCCATCCGGCTCATGTATTCTCCCGATCTTCGACATAATATATCGCATAAACGGGTAATTGTAACGACAATTGCGACGTCGTACCTCTCTGCAAGTTGTCCCGCGAGGACAGGCTTGATGGAAGGGAATCGTCATGCAAGTAGCCAATCCAACTGTTCTGGTCGTTGGTGCCACAGGCCGAGTTGCGGGACTTGTCGTGCCTGAACTTGTCCGACGCAATGCCAATGTTCGAGCGCTCGTTCGCGACCCTGCGAATGCCGAAAAGGCCCGGAAGCTAGGGGCATCCGAGGTTGCGACAGGAGATTTGCGAAATCGTCAGAGCCTCGAAAAGGCGGTCGAGGGCGTCGACGGCGTCTTTCACATTGGGCCGGCTTTTGCTCCCGATGAAGCAGCCATGGGCGTTGCCATGGTTGAGGCCGCCACGCGAGCAGGAGTTCGAAAGTTCGTCTTCTCGTCGGTGATCCAGCCTACCAATACGCGACTGAAGAACCATGCCAGCAAGGTACCTGTCGAGGTTGCTCTCTACTCGACAACGATGGAATATACGATTCTGCACCCTGCCAATTTCATGCAGAACCTCGCAGCGGCGTGGCCGTCCGTCGTTGAACATGGTGTTTTCTCGGAACCGTTTCCAAAGACGGCGAAGCTGGCCCGCGTCGACTACCGCGATGTCGCTGAGGTGGCGGCGATCGCCCTAACCGAAGCGCGATTGTCCTACGCGACCCTCGATCTGTGCGCTGACGGCATGCACAGCCGGGAAGACATCGTTGCGATGATGAGTGAGGAACTTGGCCGACCCATCTCTTCTGGTGAGCCGACATTTGGCGAGTGGGCGGCCGAGGCACGCCTTCCCTACAATGACCGCCAAATGCAGGTGCTGGCCAAAATATACGCCCACTACGCCCACTATGGCCTTGGTGGGAACAGTCTGACATTGCGCGCCGCCCTGGGCCGCGAACCGCGTTCGTTGCGCGGCTTTATTCGAAACCTTGCCCAGCAAATGGCGCAGGCCGCCTGACTGCGCCCAGCCGCGCATACTTCCACTTTTCGAGAAGGAGATATTTGATGCGACCGTCATCCCACAAGGTTTTGAAATCGAGGAAGCTACCGGCCTCTTACAATGCGCTGGTGATGCCATTCGTTCTTTCCATCCTGATGTCGTGCATTGTTTCCGCGGTAGCGACGCTGATCAATGCGGGCTGGACAACCGGTTTCGTGGCGACCTGGCCGTATGCATGGGGAGCATCATGGCTAGTGGGCTTTCCAAGTCTGCTGCCGGTCTTGCCGATCGTGCGCCGTATCGTTGCGGCAATTTGTCGATCAGCCGACCTCGTAGGCCTTGATTACAGGGTCCGACATGCCAAACAAAAACGGCCCTTGCGGGCCGCTTTTACCTTCGACTGACGGCTCGCAGCGCCATTGTCGGCTTCCGCGACGACATCATGCGGGCAGCCTTCATGCGCGCCGGCCCTCATGCCGATCGTCGTCCGAGCCTGATCCCGAGCGCTCTCAAATGCAGCCGGCCAGCTTGCACTCTTGGCACGCTCCTATCCTGGCCCGTCCGTCACATCGGGCCGGGCATCATCTTGGTCGGTTTTTCCAGCATCGGAAACTCTGCCTTGCTGCATTTCACGTTCGGGTTGGTCGGACTGAACATGCCGTTCGGATTGTCTCTGAACAGCCAGGCATGAAGGTCGTAGTGGACGAACTCCCTCGGAATGAGCGGATAGTGCCCTTCCATCGGTCCCATGAAGGTCTGGCCAAATAGTTTTGGAGGTTCCTTGGTGTCTGGCGTCAGGGGCACCAGCCATTCCACGCCAACCAATTTCAAGCCTTTCTTGGTCGGCTCGTAGATCAGCACATTGGGGCGCATCGGATCGAGTTTCTGACCGACACTCGGGACGTTGACGAAATGGATGCCCATAGCGCCCTTCGGATAGTCCATTGCGCCCTCGATCCTGTCCCCGCTGTAATAGACGCACCCGACAGTCGACAGATAAAGGTCGCGGACGGCGACCGTGTAGTCTTCATATTTGGCGAGCGATTTCTTCAACGCTTCGATGTCGGCTTTGTTGGCGTCCTCGGCTCGAGCCGTGGCCGCTGCGCACCAAGCTGAGACCAGACCTGTCAAAATGAGGACGCCGCAACGCCCAAGACGAGCTGTTCTTGTCATGCATTCCTCCCAGATTTCCTATCTGGCCGTGCAGGACCGGGGCCGACTAAGTGACTGCGCGGCCGTTTGTATCGCCCCATCCCCTCTGGAACCGCACCAATGCTAATCCCTTCCAAGGCCTCCGGAAAGGAATTATTAGAAATCTCTAATGCGTTAGACCTTTTGGCGGACCACAGGAGCCCAAAAAGAAAGCGGCCCCTTGCGGGGGCCGCCTTCGCATTTCGATGCCGAACAATTCAGGTCAGCGGCGAAAGCTGGATCTCGACGCGCCGGTTCTGCGCACGGCCGGCCGCCGTTCCGTTGGACGCGATCGGACGGGTCTTGCCGAATCCGGTGACGGCGAAGCGGCGCGAATCGACACCTTGGCCTGAGAGATAGTTGGCGACCGCCAATGCGCGGCGCTGCGACAGATCGAAATTGTGTTCGTCGCCACCGGTCGAATCGGTATGGCCGAACACGTCGACCGTGGTCTGCTTGAACTTCTTCAGCACCAGCGCAACCGAGTTCAGCACCTGGTAGAAGCCGGGCTTCACCGCATCCTGGTCGACGTTGAAAGTAATGTCGGACGGCATGTTGAGGATGATCTGGTCGCCGGTGCGGGTGACGCTGACGCCGGTGCCTTCGAGCTGGCGGCGCAGTTCAGCCTCGTTCTGGTCCATGGTCGCGCCGATGGCGCCGCCGGCCAGCGCGCCGATACCGGCGCCGATCAGCGCGTTGCGGCGGTCATTGCCGCCGGCAAGCAGGCCGAGGCCCGCGCCCGCCAGGGCGCCAAGGCCGGCGCCGGCTGCGGTGTTCGAAACCTTCTGCTCCCCGGTGTACGGATCGGTCGTGGTGCAGGCACTCACCAGCACAGCCGTCGCAACGGCGACGAGCACAGTCTTTTTCATAAGGATCGTCCCTCTCCAAAGCGCGGCCTTTGCGGCTCGCGCATATAAGCCCTTCTCCGGTCTTGTAACATGAAATGCGGCGAAAAACCGAGCGGCGAAAGCGGCTTCTCCCCGCTCGCGCCACACTTCCGCTTCGGTGGCTGGTGCTGGCCTACCAGAGGTTCTTGCCGTCAATGACGACCACCTCGACCTTGTCGAGGTCGAAATCGTCGAACAGCCGCGAATTGACTGAGATCTTGGGATTGTCGAAGTCCGGTTTTCCGGTCGACCAGTCCGGCGTTTCGGTGAAGGTGCCGCAGCCGCAAATGGCGCAAAACCCGTGTTTGACGGTCTTCGATCCCCATTGATAGAAGGAAACGTTTTCCGGCGAGCTGGTGAGCTTGAATTGCGACGGAACGTAGTAAGCCCACAGCGAACCGCGCTTGGAGCAGAACGAGCAGGTGCATTGTGTTACCGTCTCGGGCGCCTGCGAAACCTCGAACGTCGTCGCCTTGCAATGACAGCTGGCCTTGATGGTCATGAAAAGCTTTCCTCTCCGTTGCCCGCCACCCATGCGGCAAGGCACCATAAAGGAAGGCTCCTGACAACTGTCTGTCAGCAGGCTCCGGTCGATCGAGCCGAGCGGCGCTCTGGCTGAAGCAGGCCCGTCGTCACCTCCCAATCGTCGTCACCTGCCGATATAGGCGGCCAGTTCGTCCGGCGTCCCGTTTGGGAAAGCCTGTTTCAGAAAATCCAGGAACGCCGACACGCGCGCGCTGAGCAGCCGCCGGGAGGGGTAGAGCGTCCATAGAGAAATTTCGGGGCCGTCAATATCCCCCCAATTCACCAGTGTGCCGTCAGCCAGGTCGTGGGCCACCAACGAAATGGGAAGCCGTCCTGCGCCGATGCCGGCTCGCACCGCATCCCGGACCATGATGAGCGTCGACAAGGCGAGGACCGGCTCGATTCTAAGTGTTGCCCGGCCACCTGGTGTCTTCACCTGCCATGTTTGCCGCTCGCCTGTCCCGCGCGCAACGCCAGGAGCGGCGAGCCCATCGGCCGGGCGAGGAAGGTCCGGGCTCGCCACAACGACCAGGCGGTCGCGGAGAAACGCCCGTCCGACCAGGCTTTCATCGGGATCCGGATTGACCCGGATTACCAGATCGTAGCCTTCCTCGATCATGTCGACATGCCGGTCTTCGGTGGTCACTTCAAGCCTCACCTCAGGATACCTCAGGGCAAATCCCGCGGCGATCCTCCCCATTGCAGTCTGCGAAAAATGCAAAGGCGCGCTGATCCGCAATCTGCCCTTGGGTCTCTGGCCGCCCGAGGCAATCGCCGATGCCGTCTCGTCCAGCTCGGCAAGCAACGCCCCCGTCCGCTCGAAGAGCGCCCGTCCTTCTTCGGTCAGCTTCAGGTTACGCGCACCCCGTTCGAACAGACGCAGATCGAGACTGCTTTCCAATTCGCCAACGCGCCGGGACAATGTTGCCTTGGGCCGGCCGGTGGACCTTGCCGCTTTGCCGAAGCCGCCATGGCGAGCCACGAGGTTAAAATCGGCAAGGGCTAAAAGATCCATGACTGTCCCACCAGTGAGACGACGTGTCTAAAATTGCCGTCTACTGGGCTCTTTGTGAGCCACACATATTGGGGCTGTCAAGCAACCCAACAGGAGAAATTCCATGACCATTCTCGTTACCGGCGCCACCGGCAATATCGGCCGCCAAGTCGTCGAACAGCTCGCCAAGCGCGGCGCCGATGTGCGTGCTCTCGTGCGCGATCCGTCGAAAACCAGTTTTCCGGCAGGCGTATCCGTCGTGCAAGGCGACTTTCTCGATGTCGATTCGCTGCGCAAAGCCATGTCTGGCGTTTCCACGCTGTTCCTCTTGAACGCCGTGGTGCCGGACGAATTCACCCAGGCTTTGATCGCCTTGAATGTCGCCCGATCGGCCGGCATCGAGCGGATCGTCTATCTCTCGGTGATCCACGCTGACGTCTATGTGAACGTGCCGCATTTCGCGGGCAAGTTCGGCGTGGAGCGAATGATCGAACAGATGGACTTCAAAGCTACGATCTTGCGCCCGGCCTACTTCATCCAGAACGATCTGACGGTCGAAGACGTCATCACCGGCTACGGCACCTACCCAATGCCGATCGGCCCCAAGGGTCTCGCCATGATCGATGCCCGCGATATCGCCGAGATCGCCGCTCTTGAGCTGCTGCGTCGCGAACGGTCCAAGGAGCCGCTTGCGTTCGAGAGGATCAACCTCGTCGGTCCGCAGACACTGACCGGGACGGACATTGCCGCAATCTGGTCAGACGTACTCGCCCGCCCGATCAGCTACAGCGGCGACAATACGGAGGGTTTTGAGCAAAATCTCAAGCAGTTCCTGCCCGCCTGGATGGCCTACGACATGCGCCTGATGGGCGAGCGTTTCTTTACCGACGGGATGCTGCCCGAGACCGGCGACGTCGAGCGCCTGACGGCACTTCTGGGTCGCCCACTGCGGCCGTATCGCGACTTCGCCTCAGCACTCGCTGCTTCCGTCTGACGCAAGCGCCTTCAGCACCAAGGCCGGCCTTCCGATGAGAACTGCCAACAGAACTCAGTAGGAACGCGGTGGCACGAACAGGCAGATCGTCTTGCCTGCGTCGAGGCCGGCCTGGTGCGCGCACCAGTGGAAATCGCCGTCGGGTGAGTCCTTGACCCGCTTGTCGCTCATCGGCACGACCTCCCCCGTTCCGGCGATGACATAGCCCTCCGGCTTTTCCAGCACCTCGCCGGTATGGGTGGTACGGCAGTCGTAGTTTGCGCAGCAGGCGAAGGGATAACTCCAGCCTTGCGGCTTCGCCGCCGTAGGCTTGGCGTCATGGGCGAAGGCGGGTGCGGTCAGCACCGCAGCAAGCATCGCGATTGCAAAGATCGGGGTCACGAACAAGGAAAACAGGAGTCGGCCAGCCGGTTGAACGGCTCTGGCCGATCGGAGAGTGGCAGCAGACATGGAAGCGTTCCTTTCAAACGAGCATCAAGCGTTTCGCTTGCCCGTTCCCGGAACGTGTCTTCCCAGTGGCCGGATCGTCAGGTCGCAGATATGCCGCGTCCGGCCATAAATGCTTTTTCTCTTCCAGCCCTCGGATGCTGGGCTGATTCCTAGGCTGGCGCAAGAAGTTGCTGCGCGAGGCCGCCACATCTACGCCGCTATCTGCAACCGCTGACGAGATCCAAGGCCAGGCTCAACTCCCGGCAGACGGGCATCGAAACAACGGGATTGGCCGAATGTGGTTCCAGCCTATACTTCGCCTGGACCGGCGACCACATGCCCTTCATATTGCGGCAAGTCGTCGGCGATGGTGAACCATGGCGCTTTGGAGCCGACGAAGATGTGCGCGGTCGGCCGGATCGTCGGATCGTCGACCAGCGTGCCCATGGCGACATGGACATAGGCGCCGTCGCGGACCAGCGAATACAGCAACGAGCCGCAGCGGCTGCAATGCGCATCGTGGCCGCTGTCATCGCCGAAATGGATGAGCCCGTGATGCCCTTCGGCAAGGGCAAGTTTCGCGCGCTCGATGCCGGCGAAGGGCTTGAAGGCGGAACCTGTGGTGCGCCGGCAGTTCGAACAATGGCAGATCGCGGCATAGACGAACTCGTCCGCCACTTCATACTGAACCGTGCCGCAAAAGCATTTGCCGGTGAGCCTGCGAGTCATGGTTCCTCCTTCGCTCCCCCGCCAAGGGATGTTCTTATTCAAGAAAGTGGCGGAAGCGCAGGTATCATCCATTCGCAGGCCGGCCTCAGCTGAATATGAACATATCCTAGTCGAGGTCGGCCACGGCTTCACCGGCACCGCCCTCGATGCGCTGCGACAACGAGGCTTCCATGAAGTCGTCGAGGTCGCCGTCGAGCACGCTCGACGGGCTGGTGCTCTCGACGCCGGTGCGCAGGTCCTTCACCAACTGGTAGGGCTGCAGCACATAGGAACGAATCTGGTGACCCCAGCCGATGTCGCTCTTCGACGCTTCTGTGGCATTGGCCACCGCTTCGCGCTTCTTCAGCTCTTCCTCGTAAAGGCGCGAGCGCAGCATTTCCCAGGCCTTCGCCTTGTTCTTGTGCTGCGAGCGTTCGGCCTGGCAGGCAACCGCGATGCCGGTGGCGATATGGGTGATGCGAACCGCCGAGTCCGTGGTGTTGACGTGCTGGCCGCCCGAACCGGATGAGCGGTAGGTGTCGATGCGTACATCGGATTCCGAGACGTCGATCTCGATCCTGTCATCGACGACCGGGTAGACCCAGACACTGGAGAAGGACGTGTGGCGGCGCGCATTGCTGTCATAGGGTGAAATGCGGACCAGGCGATGAACGCCCGACTCGGTCTTCAGCCAGCCATAGGCATTGTGGCCCTTGATCAGGAGCGTGGCGGACTTGATGCCGGCCTCTTCGCCGTCATGGACTTCCAGCACTTCGACCTTGAAACGGCGACGCTCGGCCCAGCGCGTGTACATGCGCAGAAGCATCGAGGCCCAGTCCTGGCTCTCGGTGCCGCCGGCGCCGGCATGGACTTCGAGATAGGTGTCGTTGGCGTCGGCCTCGCCCGACAGCAGCGTCTCGACCTGGCGGGCCTTGGCCTCGCCCTGCATCGAGCGGAGGGCTGCTTCCGCCTCGGCGATCACGCTCTGGTCGCCCTCTTCCTCACCCAGTTCGATCAGGCCGATATTGTCTTCCAGCGCCTGAGTCAGGCTTTTGACGCCGGCGATCCCGTCTTCGAGGCCCTGGCGCTCGCGCATCAGCTTTTGCGCTTCCAGCGGATCATTCCAGAGGCTGGAATCCTCGGCGCGCACGTTCAGGTATTCAAGCCGCTTTATGGCCTGATCCCAGTCAAAGATGCCTCCTCAGCAGGGTGATCGCCTGCCTGATCTCGTCGACAATATTCTGCGTTTCCGCGCGCATGGCTGGTTGTTCTGTCCTGTTTTTGAAGTGGCGCTTGGGTCGGCGCGATACATAGGCACGGCATTGCTGCCTGTAAAGCGAAATGGGCCGGCTCAACAAGCCAGCCCATTCGACGTAAAAAATCAGGTCGTCAGTAGAGTCCGCCGCCGGGTGCCTGGATGGCTTCCGTAGCCTGCGGCGATAGCGGTCCGCCGGCGCCGTTGGACCCGTCGGCGCCCATGCCGATCACCCAATAGCTGTCGGCGGGGCCGGTGCCGGGCTTGAAGGCTTCGATGATGGTGCCGGGATCGCCCGACGCGGCACGCATGCCGGTCTTGCGGTTGATCGCGACGAGGTTCATGCCTTCCGGCACCTTGAAGTCGACGTTCGGCGTGCCGTCCAGCGCAACGCGCATGAAGTCCTTGAAGATAGGCGCCGCCAGACCGCCGCCGGTGGCGCCATGGCCGAGACCGCGCGGCGTGTCGTAACCCATGTAGAGGCCGACGACGAGGTTCGGCGTATAGCCGATGAACCAGGCGTCCTTCTCGTCATTGGTCGTTCCGGTCTTGCCGGCGATGTGGCGGCCAAGCTCGGCGATGGTGGCGCCGGTGCCGCGCTGGACCACGCCTTCCATCATCGAGGTGATCTGGTAGGCCGTCATCGGATCGAGCACCTGCTCGGAATTGTCGACCAGTTCCGGTTCGGGCTGGTTGTTCCATTCGGGCGCGTTGCAGCCATCGCAGCCGCGCTCGTCCTGCTTGAACACGGTCTTGCCGTAGCGGTCCTGGATGCGGTCGATGAGCGAGGGTTTGATCGACTTGCCGCCATTGGCCATGATCGAATAGGCCGACACCATGCGCATCACCGTCGTCTCGCCGGAGCCCAGCGCCATCGGCAGATACGGCGCCAGATGGTCGTAGACGCCGAACCTCTCGGCATATTCCACCACCAGCTTCATGCCCATGTCGTTGGCGAGCCGCACCGTCATCAAATTGCGCGACTTTTCGATGCCGGAACGCAAGGTCGCGGGGCCTGCCACCGTGCCGTCATAGTTCTTCGGCGTCCAGGTCGTGGTGCCGCTCTGGATGGTGATCGGTCCGTCCATGATCACCGAGGCCGGCGTATAGCCATTGTCGAGCGCGGCCGAATAGACGATCGGCTTGAAGGACGATCCCGGCTGGCGCATCGCCTGCGTGGCGCGGTTGAACTCCGACTGCGCATAGGAGAAGCCGCCGACCATGGCCAGCACGCGGCCGGTATGTGGATCCATGGCGATCAGGCCGCCCTCCACTTCCGGCACCTGGCGCAGCGTGTAGGCGCCTTCCGACCCTTCGTTCTTCTGCACGAAGATGACGTCGCCGGGCTGCAGTACATCGGCCGGAGACTTGGCCTTGACCGTCTTGCCATCGACCACATGGCGCATGGCAAAGCTCATATCTTCCTTGCTGACGGCGCCTTCAATGCGTTCCTTGACGATATCGCCCGAAATCTGCCGCGTCGGCTGCAGGCCGATGGAAAGGCCAGTCGCCGAGCTGTCGAGCACGACGGCAAGCGACCATTCCGGCACGTCTTCCAGCCCCTTGACGTTGCCCAGCGCCACGCCCCAGTCGCCGGAAGCATCGATATGCGTCACCGGTCCGCGATAGCCGCGCAGCGTGTCGTATTTGAGCAAGCCGTTCTGCATCGACTTGCGGGCGATGAGTTGGATCTTCGGATCGAGCGTCGTGCGCACCGAAAGGCCGCCCTCATAGAGCGCGTTCTCGCCATAGCGCGAGATGATCTGGCGGCGCACTTCCTCGGTGAAATATTCGCCCGCAAACAAATAAGAGCCATTGCGGCGCGGAGTCACGCCGAGCGGCTCGGCCTTGGCCTTGTCGCCTTCCTCGCGCGTCACGTAGCCGTTCTCGACCATCTGGTCGATGACCCAGTTGCGGCGCTCGATGGCGCGGTCGGCATGCTTGAAGGGATGGTAGTTGTTGGGCCCCTTCGGCAGCGACGCCAGATAGGCGGCTTCCGCGACGGTGAGTTCGTTGACCGACTTGTCGAAATAGGTCAGTGCCGCGCCCGCAACGCCATAGGCGCCGAAACCGAAGAAGATTTCGTTGAGGTAAAGCTCAAGGATGCGGTCCTTCGAATAGGCCTGCTCGATGCGGAAGGCCAGGATCATCTCCTTGATCTTGCGCTCGTAGGTCTGGTCCGAGGACAAGAGGAAGTTCTTCGCCACCTGCTGGGTGATGGTCGAGGCGCCGACCTGGCGCCTGCCCGAACCCAGATTTTGCAGGTTGACGTAGATGGCGCGGCCGAGCCCGGTGATGTCGATGCCGGGATGGTTGTAGAAATTCTTGTCCTCGGCCGACAGGAACGCCGCCTTGACCCGGTCCGGAACCGCCTGGATCGGCAAATAGAGCCGCCGTTCGCGCGCATATTCGGCCATCAGCGAGCCGTCGGAAGCATGGATGCGGGTCGTCACCGGCGGCTCGTACTTGGCCAGCACCTCGTAGTCGGGCAGGTCTTTCGACAGATGGCTGATGTATATCGCCACGCCCGCGGCGACGATAAGCGCCAGCGTCGTGCCGATACCAAAGAAATAGCCGATAAGACGAATCATGCCCGCTCCAGTCCGAGGTCCGGGAATTTCCTAGACGAAGCCGCCTTTCGCGCAAGCCTTCGCAACTGTCCCGATCCGTGATGGAAAACCCATGTCGCCACCATGTGGGCAAAATACGGCAGTGCCCGGTTTCGGCATCCCCCACCGGAAATAAAAGCGCCTGGTGTTGTCCCCGTGCAACGCTGCCTCCGGTCGTGGGCGGCGGCGACCATCTCAGCCTCCGGTTCCCGTTCCCATCTTGGCGGAGGCAAACAGGGCGACGGCGTTGGTGATGCTCTGCGCCGCCTTGCGGCGCCAGTCGGCGTCGAGCAGTTGCGCCTCATCCTTGGCGTTGGAGAGATAGCCGAGTTCGACCAGCACCGACGGCACATCGGGCGCTTTCAGCACTTTGAAGCCGGCCGAGCGCTGCGGATTGTTGATCAGGCCGACGCTGGTGGACAACTGGCCGACCAGAGTGTGGGCAAAGCTCATCGAGAAATTATGCGTCTCGCGGCGGATCAGGTCGATCAGTATGTCGGTGACTTCCTTGTTGTCGTCCTTGATCACCATGCCGGCGAACTGGTCGGAGAGGTTTTCGCGGTCGGCAAGCGCCTGCGCTTCCGGGTCGGATGCCTTGTCGGAGACGGTATAGACGGTGGCGCCTCTGATACCCTTGACGCTGATCGTGTCGGCATGGATCGAGATCAAAAGGTCGGCCTCGTGCTGACGGGCGATGCGCACGCGGTCATCGAGCCGCAGGAACTCGTCGGTATCGCGCGTCATGAACACGTCGTAGTTGCCGACGGCGGCGAGCTTGTCGCGCAGTTCGGTGGCGAAGGCCAGCGTCACGTTCTTCTCGATGGTGCCGTTGAGGCCTTCGGCGCCACCGTCGATGCCGCCATGGCCGGGATCGATGACGATGGTGAAGCGATGCCCGGGATTGGAGATCGGCCCTGTGCCGACCCTGGAGCCCTTGTCGGTGGAGACGGTCGAGCCGGTGGTCAGCGCCTGGTTGGCAAGGGCTTCGTCGAACTCGCGGTCGGAGGCCGCCGACATGTCGATGGCGATGCGGTAGCCTGCGCCGTCATCGTTCTTGAGCACGTCGAGCTTGTCGACCGAGAACGGCCCCTTGCCGGTCAGGATCAGCCGCGATCCCTCGCCCTGATCGCCATAACGCACCGCCTTGACCAGGCCGCGGGCCTTGGCGTCCTTCGCGCTAATGGCGAATCGGGTGCGCGGCAGGTCCACGACCAGCCGGTTGGGGGCGCGCAGCAGGAACCATTTGATGTCGGGCTCGCGGTCGAAATCGATGACGATGCGCATCTTGGTTGCGTCGCCGGCCATCTTGTAGGCGGTGGCGCCGAGTGGCGCATCGTCGGCGCGTGAAACCGGCGCAAAAGCAAGGCAAAGCGCCAGCAACAACAGCACACCGGCAGCGCGCAGGAAACGGCCTGCACGGCCATGGCCCTTGTCTGTGGTGCCCGCCAGTCCCATTTCTTTGCAGTCGCTCCCGGTTTGGCGCCTTGCGCCCGCATGGTTGGTCGAAATGCCGGTCAGGCCGCAGACTCGATTAACGATTGGTATCCAGAGAAGGTTAACCAAGCCTTTTCATTGAGGATTAAGGCCTGTGCTTCCGTTACGGCACTGCTTTTTGCCGGCATCCGAAATCGGGGTTGCCTTCCACCCCGTCAAATCATAAAAGCGATGGTGGATCACTGCAATCCTGGAACCGCTTCTCCCGCAGCTTCCTGCTACAGGTCAGATGAAAGGCGGCTCCTTTCGCTTCCCGCGAAAAGGCTTCAGGTGATCGCGACGAATTTCGCAGGTGTGCGCCCGTGGCGGGGGAATCGCCTGCGTGAGGAAAACGGCCGGGTTTGTTCCCGTGCCGGCTCTGTATGAGCAAACAAGCTGGTCCGGTTCGTCCGGGCTTTGGTTCAAAAGGTTCTGCTGGTGACGATGGCTTCAAGCGCAATCATGGAAAGGTCCGCATCAAACCGCGCCATTGTGGCTGCGGGCGGCACCGCCATGGCGCTCAAGCGGCGTCCGGCGGACATTCAGACATCCGGCACCCACATCCCAGACACGCAGCAGCGGGCTTTGCCTCGCAAGCTGCGGCTGACGGCTGCCGGGAGGAAACGAAATAATGCCCAACAAAATGCTGATAGACGCCTCCCACCCGGAGGAAACACGCGTTGTCGTTATCCGCGGTAACCGTATTGAAGAATTCGACTTTGAATCTCAGGACAAGAAGCAGCTCAAAGGAAACATCTATCTCGCCCGCGTAACGCGCGTCGAACCTTCCCTTCAGGCAGCCTTTGTCGAATATGGCGGCAACCGTCACGGTTTCCTCGCCTTCAGTGAAATTCACCCCGACTATTACCAGATCCCGGTCGCCGATCGTCAGGCTTTGCTGCGCGCTGAAGCGCAGGAAGCCGAGGACGAGGAGAACGAGGACAATGACGGCGACGACCGCCAGAGCCGCGATCGCGGCCGGCGCGGCCGCCGGCGCGGCGGCAAGGGTCGTGAGCGAGGCGAACACAAGCGCGACGCCGGCGCCGATGATGAGAACGGCGAACATGGCGATGCCGGCAGCGATGCCGTCTCCGAAGCGCCTGCTTCCGAGCATGCCGCGGCCGATACCGCCGGGCATGACGATCATGCCGGGCATGGCGACAGCGAAGCCTCCGACGCCGAGACATCCAGGAGCGAACCGTCGGAAGGCGGCCCGACATCGATCGCGGCAAGCGTCGAAGCGGATGTGATCTCCGAAGCTGTCCCTGCGGCGGAGCCGGGTGACGAAAGGTCGTCCAGCGAGGCAAGTGGCGAAGCCACCTCCGGGGACAATGACCGCGGCATGCTGGAAGAGGTGCAGTCCTCGCATCCGGACGACCACGAGATCGAATCCGTAGGCGCCGAGGATGCGCTGGAAGAGGTGCGCAGCCGCCGCAAGCCGGTGCGCCGCCAGTACAAGATTCAGGAAGTCATCAAGCGCCGGCAGATCCTGCTGGTGCAGGTGGTCAAGGAAGAGCGCGGCAACAAGGGCGCTGCGCTCACCACCTATCTGTCGCTTGCCGGCCGCTATTCCGTGCTGATGCCCAACACCGCACGCGGCGGCGGCATTTCGCGCAAGATCACCAGTGCCGTCGACCGCAAGCGCCTCAAGGAGGTCGTTGCCGATCTCGAAGTGCCGCAGGGCATGGGCGTCATCCTGCGCACCGCCGGCGAAAGCCGCACCAAGGCGGAAATCAAGCGCGACTACGAATATCTGATGCGGCTTTGGGAAAACGTCCGCAATCTGACGCTGCAATCCACCGCCCCTGCCCTCGTCTATGAGGAAGGCAGCCTGATCAAGCGCTCGGTGCGCGACCTCTACAACAAGGATATTGACGAGATTCTTGTCTCCGGCGAGGAAGGCTACCGCGAGGCCAAGGATTTCATGCGCATGCTGATGCCGAGCCACGCCAAGGTGGTTCAGCCGTTCCGCGACACGACGCCGATCTTCGTGCGCAACGGGATCGAGGCGCAGCTCGACCGCATGCTGCAGCCGCAGGTGACGCTGAAGAGCGGCGGCTATATCATCATCAACCAGACCGAGGCGCTGGTCGCCATCGACGTCAATTCGGGCCGCTCCACCAAGGAGCACTCGATCGAGGACACCGCTCTCCACACCAACCTTGAAGCGGCGGAAGAAGTCGCCAGGCAATTGAGGCTGCGCGATCTCGCCGGCCTGATCGTCATCGACTTCATCGACATGGAGGAGAACCGCAACAACCGCTCCGTCGAGAAGCGGCTGAAGGATCACCTCAAGAACGACCGAGCCCGCATCCAGGTCGGCCGCATCTCGCATTTCGGCCTGATGGAGATGTCTCGCCAGCGCATCCGCGCCAGCGTGCTGGAATCGACCATGAAGCCCTGCCCGCATTGCGGCGGCACCGGCCATGTGCGCTCCGATTCGTCGGTGGCGCTGATGGTGGTGCGGGCGATCGAGGAATTCCTGCTCAAGGATTCGCGCAGCCACATCACGGTGCGGACCCCGGCGGCGACCGCTCTCTATGTGCTCAACCACAAGCGCGGCACGCTGGTGGAACTCGAAAGCCGCTTTGGCCTGACCATCACCGTCGAGGCCGATGATACGGTCGGTGTGCAGCACTACGCGATCTTCCGCGGCGCCATTGCCGAAAAGCCGGAAGGCTTTGTCGAAGCGCGAACCTTCCCGGCCTATGTCGAGCCGGAAGAGCCCGAGGACGAGATCGTCATCGAGGAGGAAGACGACGAGGTTGTGGTACAGGCAGAGCAGCCGCGTCAGGCGCAGCCGCAGTCGCAGCAGCAGCAGCCGAGATCGGCTGAGGACGGCGAAGGCCGCGATCGCAAGCGTCGCAAGCGCCGCAGGCGGCGCGGCGGCAAGGATCGCGAACGCGAACATGGCGATCGCGAGCATGGCGCCGAAGGTGCTTCGGTTTCGGCGGCAAGCGACGACTTTGCCGCTGAACCAGGCGATGACGATGCAACACAGCAAGACGAAGCCCAGGTTGGCGCCGTCGAAACGGTGGAAGCATCAGATGACGCCCAGGGCAAGAAGCGCCGTCGCGGCAAGCGCGGCGGCAAGCGCAATCGTCGCGAAGACGGCACGGAGACCGAAGCCGGCGAAACCGCCTCGGTGGCCGAGGCCGCTGAAGTCGGAACGGCCGCAAGCGAGCCCGTAGCAGCCGTAGCGGTTGAAGAAGCAGCGGCTCCCGCCGCGGCGAACGACGACGCTCCAGCCGAAAAGCCGAAGAAGAAGCGCGCTTCAAGGGCAAAGAAGGCTGTGGTGGAAGTCGCCGATGAGACGGCGGCCGAGGCTGCACCGGAAGCTGCCGTCGAAGCTGCCGCCCCCGCTGCGGCCGATGCCGCCACGGAAACGACCGTCGACGACGAGCCCGCCAAGGCTCGCCCGTCACGGCGCAAAGCCGTGGCCGCGGATACCTCCGCGGTGCCGGTGGTTTCCTCCAGCGTTGCCGACGAGGCAAAGGCCGAGGAAAAGCCGAAGCGCGCCGGCTGGTGGCAGCGGAAGGGCTTTTTCTAAGCTATTCAGCCGATTAAGATAGGTTCCTGACAAAAATCCCGCGCCGTTCAAACCACGGCGCGGGATTTTTGCATGCGCGAATGACGGAAGGCGTCAGGGGGCGAAAATCGACCAGTTCATCATCCTGGCCAGTTTTTCCAAGGCGATCGACCCCAGCTTGGAATTGCCGTTGGCGTTCAAGCCCGGCGACCATACGGCCAGCGAAGCAACACCCGGCACGATCCCCAATATGCCACCGCCGACGCCGCTTTTGCCGGGAATGCCGACACGGAAGGCGAAATCGCCGGAACCGTCATAGTGGCCGCAGGTCAGCATCATGGCGCCGATGCGCCGCGCCCGCTCGGCAGACACCACGGAGTACCCGGTTGCCGGGTTTCTGCCGCCATTGGCGAGGAAGCGGCCGGCCAGCGCCAATTGCCGGCAGCTCATGGCGATGGCGCAATGGTGGAAGTACACGCCCAGCGCCAGCTCCGGTGCATGGTTGAGATTGCCGAAGGATTTCATGTAGTTGGCAAGCGCGAAGTTGCGATAGCCGGTGGCGCGTTCGGAAGCCGCGACCTCGCGGTCGATGATGATGGTTTCGTCATCGGCAAGGAACTGGATGAAGCGCAGGATTTCGCCGATCGCCTCGCGCGGCTGGTGGCCGGCAAGCAGTATGTCGGACACGACGATGGCGCCGGCATTGATGAACGGATTGCGCGGAATGCCGTTCTCATGCTCGAGTTGCACGATCGAGTTGAACGGATTGCCCGACGGCTCGCGTCCGACACGCTGCCACAGCGCGTCACCGACATTGCCGAGCGCCAACGTAAGCGTAAACACCTTGGAGATGGACTGGATCGAAAACGCCTGGTCGGCGTCGCCGGCGACCAGCACGCGGCCGTCATTGGTCACGGTGGCAATGCCGAATTTCTTCGGATCGACCTTGCCGAGCTGCGGAATGTAGGTGGCGACGTCACCGCGATCGGTGCGCTCGGCCATCTCGGCGGCGAGATCGGCCAGCGCTTGTTCAAGATCCGGCATGCTCGTCCCCGCTATTTCAGCCAGCGCTCGATGCGCGCCATCGCCTCGACCATGTCGTCATGGCTGCCGGCATAGGAAAAGCGCATCGTGCGGTGGCCCTGAAGTGGATCGAAATCGCGGCCGGGCGTCGCCGCCACATGCGCCTCGGCCAGCATCTTGCGCGCAAAGGCCATGCTGTCATTGGTATGCCGGGTAACATCGCAGAAAGCGTAGAAGGCGCCGTCCATCGGCGCCGCCAAGGGAAATCCGAGTTCCGGCAGGCGCCGCATCAACAGCTCGCGGTTCCAGGCGTAGCGCGCCTTTACCGCTTCCAGCTCTTGCGTCGCCTTGAAGGCTTCGATCGCCGCGATCTGCGACAGTTCCGGCGGCGAGATGTAGAGGCTCTGGGCGATGCGCTCGATCGGCCTCACCAGAGCTTCCGGCAGCACCATCCAGCCAATGCGCCAGCCGGTCATGCAATAATATTTCGAGAAGGAATTGATCACCGTCACGCCTGAGCCATGGGCCAGCGCAGTGGTGTCGGGCGCGGCATAGGCCAGCCGATGATAGATTTCGTCCGATATCACCGCCATGCCGAGATCTTCGGCTGTCCTCACCAGTGCGGACAACTCGTCGACGGGAATGACCGCACCTGTCGGATTGGCCGGGCTGGCGAACAACACGCCCTTCAGCGGGTTTTCCTGGTGCGCCGATTTCAAATGCTCGGCGTGCAGGTAGGCGTCCGTGCCGAGCTCGATCTCGACGATCTCGATGCCGAGCGCGGCCATGATGTTGCGGTAGGCCGGATAGCCGGGTGATGCGATGGCGACGCGGTCGCCGGGATCGAACATCGCCAGGAAGGCCAGATTGAAGGCGGCCGACGATCCCGTGGTCACGGCGATCCGGTTCGGCGAGACATCGATCCCGTAGTGGTCGCCATAATGTCCGGCGATCGCCTTGCGCAGATCCGCCAGACCGAGCGTGTCGGTATAGCCGATGCGTCCGATCCTCAGCGCATTTGCGGCTGCTTCCCTCACGCCCACGGGCGCCGGATCGGATGGCTGGCCGACGGCCATGGAGACGACAGGCACGCCCGTCGCCTTCAGCCGGTTGGCTTCGGCCAGAATGTCCATGGCGTGAAACGGCTCGACTTCACCGCGGCGCGACAGCGAAACTACCATTTGACCTCCGTCCGGCCCGCCGCTCGAAGCCATCAACCGGCGGCAGCGCCGCACAAATGCCCGATTGATGTGAGGATCACAAGTTCGCCTAGTTTCGGTGCCGTGACTTTTCATCGTTCGCCCGCTCGTTTACCAGTGGACCTCATGCTGAGCCGACCCAAATCGACGATGTCCAAATCTTCCATCGGGAAGACAGTGCGCGGCTTCGCGACGCTTTTGCTTGCCGCCGCCGTCGCTGTCACCGGCTCGGTGACGGCCTTCGCCCAGGCGGTGCCGGTCGTGCGCGATGCCGAGATCGAGGCGCTGGTGCGCGACTATGCGCGGCCGATCTTCAAGGCGGCCGGTCTTGCCAATGACGGTGTCGATATCGTTCTGGTCAACGATCAGAGCTTCAACGCCTTCGTCACCGGGCGCCGGCTGTTCATCAACACCGGCGCGCTGATGCAGGCCGAAACGCCCAATGAGATCATCGGCGTCATCGCCCACGAGGCCGGCCACATCGCCGGCGGCCATCAGCAGAAATTGCGCGACCAGCTCGAGCGCGCCAAGACCATGGCCATCATCGCCACGCTGCTTGGCGCCGGCGCCATCGTTGCCGGCGCCACCACCAACAGCCGCGGCCTTGCCGGCGCCGGCATGGGTGTCGCCGCGGGCGGCGGCGAGATGGCGCAGCGCAGCATTCTTGCCTACCAGCGCACCGAAGAATCGACCGCCGACCGCTCTGCCATCACCTATCTCAATGCCACCGGCCAGTCCGGCATGGGCATGCTGAAGACCTTCGCCCGCTTCCAGAGCGCGCTGTCGCTTTCCGGCACGCAGGTCGATCCCTACCGCATCAGCCACCCGATGCCGCAGGAGCGCATCGCCAATCTCGAAGTGCTGGTCAAGCAGAGCCCTAACGTCGACAAGGTCGATCCGCCGGCACTGCAGCAGCGGCACGACATGATGCGCATCAAGATCGCCGCCTATATGGGCGGCCAGGCCGCCGCCACGCGGCTGATCCGCAAGGCCCTAGGCAGCCTCGCCTCGCGCTATGGCGAAGCGCAGATGGCCTATCTCTACGGCAATCTGGGTGCAGCACTGACCAAGGCCAATGCATTGATCAAGGAACAGCCGAAGAACCCCTATTTCCAGGAAATGCGCGGCGACATCCTGATGAAGGCCAACAAGCCCAAGGACGCCGCGGACGCCTATGCCAAGGCGGTCAGCCTCGATCCGGTGAGGTCGGGCCTGTTGCCCGTTTCTCTCGGCCAGGCGCTGATGGCCATCGGCACGCCCGACTCGCTGAAGAAGGCGGTGGTGCAGATCAACAACGGTCTCGGGCGCGACAAGGAAAACACGGTCGGATACCGCTATCTCGCCCAGGCCTATGGCGAGCTTGGCAACATTCCGGCGGCGGAACTCGCCACCGCCGAGGGCCACTTTTATTCCGGCGATTACACGAATGCCAAAATTTTCGCCATGCGCGCGCAAAAAGACTTGAAGCGCGGCGAGCCCGGCTGGATTCGGGCGCAGGACATCATAAACTACAACCCTTCAGGCAAACTCAAGAAATGAACCTTCCGGTCGCCCGCTGCGACTAGGATAGACCGGAACCGGCAAGAGGATCAGACGATGAACAAGGCAATATTGCTCGGCACGACGGGAGTGGCGGCTGCTCTTGCCATGCTGGCGTTCGGGTTCGTCGCCGGCAATCCGCAGGTGGCCAAGGCCGGCACGGCGCAGGCCGTGCAGACCGCCTCGGCCGACACCAAGATCGATCGCACTGAGGTCGAGGGCATTATCCGCGACTATCTCCTGAAGAACCCCGAAGTGCTGCTCGAAGTGCAGGAGGCGCTCGAGGCCAAGCAGAAGGAAGAGCAGCGCATAGCCAGCCTCGGCGTCATCGAGAAGGCCAAGTCCGAGATTTTCAACTCGACCTTCGACGGCGTCGTCGGCAATCCGAAGGGCAAGGTCACCATCGTCGAATTCTACGACTACAATTGCGGCTTCTGCAAACGCGCCATCGACGACATGCAGGCTCTGACAAAGGCCGATCCGGAGCTGCGCTTCGTGCTCAAGGAATTCCCGATCCTCGGGCCGGATTCGCAAAAGGCCAGCGTCGTCTCGATGGCTTTCCACCTGATGCATCCGGAGAAATACGGCGAGTTCCACAACGCCCTGCTCGGCGGCCAGGGCCGCGCCACCGAGGCGGCGGCCATCAAGGTTGCGCTGTCGCTAGGCGCCGATGAGGCGAAATTGCGCGAGAAGATGAAGGATCCGACCATCACCGAGGCTTTCTCCAAGACCTTCGACCTCGCCAACAAGCTGGCCATCACCGGAACGCCTTCCTACGTGGTCGGCAATGAGGTGGTGTTCGGGGCGCTCGGCCAGGAAGTGCTGGCTGAAAAGATCGAGGCGGCGAAAGCCGCGCTCTGATCTTGCACGCGAGCCTATTTCTCACGGGCACATTTCCGCCTGTTGTGGACAGTGAAAGATCGCACTTGTGCTCTTTCCGCGGGCGGCTATGCCCATTATAGAAGGCCCTGCGCGCCGGCTTGAGGCCGGCGTCGGAAAAGGTCGGCATTTTTGAAAACGATTTTCGTCCTGAACGGCCCCAACCTGAACGCGCTCGGCAAGCGCGAGCCGGGCATCTATGGCGGCAAGACGCTTGCCGCGATCGCCGACGACTGTAAGCAGGCGGGCGCCGCCCTTGGCCTCGAGATTGATTTTCGCCAGTCGAACCATGAGGGCGACCTCGTCGACTGGATCCAGGAAGCCGGCGACAAGGCAGCCGGCATCGTCATCAATCCGGGTGCCTACAGCCACACCTCGATTGCCATTCACGACGCCATCCGCGCTGTCGCGCCGCTGCCCGTCGCCGAAGTTCACCTCTCCAACATCCACGCGCGGGAACCATTCCGCCACGTCTCCATGGTCGCGCCGGTCGCTGTCGGCATGATCTGCGGGTTCGGGCCGCTTGGCTACTCGCTGGCGCTGCAGGCGCTGGCGGCACGCCTATGACCGGCCCACAAACAGAAGGCTCGAAAATGTCGATAAAGAAGACCGGTGTTGACCAGCAACTGATCCGCGATCTCGCGGGCATACTGAACGACACCAATCTCACCGAGATCGAAGTCGAGCTCGGCGACCTGAAGGTGCGCGTGTCGCGCCAGGCGCCGGCCGTCCACGCCATCGCCGCACCGCAGGCCGGTTATGCTCCGGCAGCGCAGCAGCCCGCGGCGGGCGCGGCTGCCGCACCAGCAGTGGCCGATCCGTCCAAGAACGCGGTCCCCTCGCCGATGGTCGGCACCGCTTATCTCGCGCCCTCGCCCGACGCCAAGGCCTTCATCGAAGTCGGCCAGAAGGTCAAGGAAGGCCAGACGCTGCTGATCATCGAAGCGATGAAGACGATGAACCAGATCCCTTCGCCGCGCGCCGGCACGGTGACGGCGATCCTGTTCGAGGACGGCCAGCCGGTCGAGTACGGCATGCCGCTCGTCGTGATCGAGTAGAGCGGGCCGGATGTTCCAGAAGATCCTCATCGCCAACCGCGGCGAAATCGCGCTTCGGGTGCTGCGCGCCTGCAAGGAACTCGGCATCCAGACCGTGGTCGTGCATTCGACCGCCGACGCTGACGCCATGCATGTCAGGCTCGCCGACGAAAGCGTGTGCATCGGTCCGCCGCCGTCGCGCGACAGCTATCTCAACATCCACCAGATCGTCGCAGCCTGCGAGATCACAGGCGCCGATGCCGTGCATCCGGGCTATGGCTTCCTGTCGGAAAACGCCAAGTTCGCCGACATTCTCGCCGCCCACAACATCACCTTCATCGGCCCGTCGGGCGACCACATCCGCATCATGGGCGACAAGATCGAGGCCAAGCGCACCGCAAAGCGGCTCGGCATTCCGGTTGTGCCGGGCTCCGACGGCGCCGTCACCGATCAAAAGGAAGCCAGGCGCATTGCCGCCGAGATCGGCTATCCCGTGATCATCAAGGCATCGGCAGGCGGTGGCGGGCGCGGTATGAAGGTCGCCCTTACCGAGGCTGACCTCGAGATCGCCTTGCAGACAGCGAGCACGGAAGCGGGAGCCGCCTTCGGCGACGATGCCGTCTACATCGAGAAATACTTGGAAAAGCCGCGCCACATCGAGGTGCAGGTATTCGGCGACGGCGCCGGCCGCGGCGTGCATTTCGGCGAGCGCGACTGTTCGCTGCAACGCCGCCACCAGAAAGTCTGGGAAGAGGCGCCCTCGCCGGCCCTCAACGCCGAGGAGCGCGCCCGCATCGGCAATATCTGTGCCAAGGCCATCGCCGACCTCGGCTACTCCGGCGCAGGCACCATCGAATTCCTGTACGAGAATGGCGAGTTCTACTTCATCGAGATGAACACGCGGTTGCAGGTCGAGCATCCGGTGACGGAGGCGATCACCGGCATCGATCTCGTCCACGAACAGATCCGCGTTGCCTCCGGCGGCGGGCTTTCGGTGCGCCAGGAGGACATCAAGTTCAACGGCCACGCCATAGAATGCCGCATCAATGCCGAGGACCCGCGCACCTTCACGCCTTCGCCCGGCACGATTACGCATTTCCACACGCCTGGCGGTCTCGGCATCCGCGTCGATTCCGGTGTCTATTCCGGCTACAAGATCCCGCCCTATTATGACAGCCTGATCGGCAAGCTGATCGTGCACGGCCGCAACCGCGTCGAATGCATGATGCGGCTGCGCCGGGCGCTCGACGAATTCGTCGTTGACGGCATCAAAACGACGCTGCCGCTGTTTCGCGACCTGGTCGGCAATGCCGATATCGCCAATGGCGACTACGACATCCACTGGCTGGAAAAGTATCTGGCCAAAGAGGAATAGCGCCCGACTTGCCGCTATGATGCCGCGATGACCCGTCCTTACGCTCCCGGCTATCGCATTCCGACCGACCTGTTGCTCAAGGCCTATGCCTCGGGCGTCTTCCCGATGGCCGAGAGCGCTTCCGACCCGGAAGTGTTCTGGGTGCGGCCGGAGACGCGCGGCATCATACCGCTCGATGGCTTCCACACGCCGAAGAGCTTGCGGAAGACAATTCGCAAGCACCCGTTCGACATCCGCTTCGATTTCGATTTCGAGGCGACGATCGACGGCTGCGCCGAAAAGCGCGAGGAGCGCCGCTCGACCTGGATCAACGCGCCGATCCGCGAAGCCTATATCGAGCTGCACCGTCTGGGGCACTGCCATTCGGTCGAGGCATGGCGCGAGGAACGGCTGGTCGGCGGCCTCTATGGCGTCTCGCTCGGTCGCGTGTTCTTCGGCGAAAGCATGTTCGCCCGGGAAACCGACGCGTCCAAGACCTGCCTGTATCATCTGGTCGAGCGGCTGAAGGCGCGCGGCTTTGCCCTGCTCGACACGCAATTCACCACTGAGCATCTCAAACGCTTCGGCGCGGTCGACGTGCCGCGCGTCAAATACGAGAAGATGTTGGCCGACGCGCTGAAGGGCGAAGCCGTTTTTTATCCCTGACCGGAGACCGAGCGGCCGAGCCGGCTCGACCGGTGAAAGGGGTCAGCCCTTCGCGGTTTCCATCGGCGTCTGCGAATGGAACATCATCTTCCAGCCGTTGACACGATGAACATAGCCGGTGCTAACCAACGCGGCGTAGGGCTCGCCGTTTTCTCGTGTCGCATGAGCCTCATAGGTCAGCATGATAATGTCGCTGCCGGGCTCGATGATACCCTTGAGGTCGATCTGAAGGTCGCGCCAGCGGTTGGGCTTGGTCGCGGTCTTGGCCAGATCGGCATTGTCCATTGCCTGTGCCATCTCAGGAAATGCTACCAGGCATTCTGTGTCGACATTGGCGGCGTAGTAAGCTTCGTCGCCCGTCCAGAACCCCTTTTCGAGTTCGAGCAGGTCGTCTTTGCTGGCCGTGATCCGTTTGCTGTCCGACATCAGAATATCCTCCAAGCGCATAAATGCGTCATCGTCCATGGCCCAACGCATAGTTGCCACCACGGTTCCGGAGGATCAGTTGGTGTTGGTCGCGTCAGGTTCCGTAGGGTCCGGCTGTTCGGCGGCCGGAGCAGCGGCGGGCTTTGGCTTGGACGTGTCGACCTTGGGCGTCTCGGCATTGGCCGCGTCGGGCGGCGGCACATCCGACTTCTGCTTGCAGCCCTTTAGCCAGACGTCATAGACGGCGTGCTCGACGGCGTTTAGGCCGGGGCTCTCGGCGAACATCCAGCCGGTGAAGATGCGGCGGATCTTGCGGTCGAGCGTGATTTCGTCGACTTCGACGAAGGAATCGGTCTTCGGCTCTTCATTCTCCGGCCGCGAATAGCAGATGCGCGGCGTCACCTGCAAAGCGCCGAACTGCACGGTTTCGTCGATGTAGACATCGAAGGTGATGATACGGCCGGTGATCTTGTCGATGCCGGCAAATTCGGCGACCGGATTGGTGATGCGATCGGAGATTGCGGGTGCTGCCGCAGGCGCCTGCGC
The DNA here is from genome assembly GCF_040324395.1 of Mesorhizobium sp. C277A. Classification (NCBI taxonomy): domain Bacteria; kingdom Pseudomonadati; phylum Pseudomonadota; class Alphaproteobacteria; order Hyphomicrobiales; family Phyllobacteriaceae; genus Mesorhizobium; species Mesorhizobium sp. C277A. The sequence goes on from NZ_JAMYVW010000002.1 coordinate 2,241,759, forward strand.
CGCGGCAAACGCTGTCGGGAACATGGCGACAGCGCCAATTGCCGCCAGTCCGGCCATCGATGTCAGGCTGAAAATGTTCATGCGGAGATACCGGTGGTTTGGGCCCGGGTGATTCTGTCACGCCCAAGGCTATTCGCCGTTGTCATATCAGCAAGCAGCTAAACGCCAATTGTGGCGACAAAGGACCGGCCGGCGGTCAAGAACCAGGCGTCCACGCATCGTAGTCGCCCGTCACCTGCGGACGGTGCTGATTGGTGAGCACGGAACCCTTCGGGCGATAAGCCGCCGGTGTTCCCGTGAGGTTCGGCTCATGCGCCTTTTCCCATTCGCGCGGCCGATAGTCGTCGCTTGGCGGCGCCACATCGACGCGGTGATGCATCCAGCCGTGCCAGCCCGGAGGGATCGCCGACGCCTCCGAATAATTGGCGTAGATGATCCAGCGGCGGGTGCGGCCTTCCGAATCGACGCCGCCTTCGTAGTAGACATTGCCGGCCCCATCCTGGCCGACCTTGTTGCCGTGGCGCCAGGTGTGAAAACGGGTTCCCAGCGTCTGGCGGTTCCACCAGGTGAAAAACTGCAGAAGGAAAGTTTTCATTCAGATCCTCGCGGGCGCGCGGCGGTGGCTGTTCCCTGCTTATGGCGTCAGGCCTTGGCGAAGGCAAGGGTTTTGCGGCGCCTGCGGCACTGACGGCATGCCGAAACGCTCGGTCATTGGCCGATCCATTTCGCACCTGCGAACCGACGCTTGCCAAGCCGGCTGCGTCTTCCTAAAGCTCTCATCGCCCGGCGCTGCCGCATGACCCCGAAAATCGAAATCGATTTTCGGAAAGGATCATGCGCAAACCAAAGTGCTACAGCGTCCTTTGCGCGTCCACGGGACGCGCGGCGCTGTAGTCAACGCCGGCTGCGGGAGGTGAGGAATGGCCTTAGCTGTCGCCAGGATCAGTGCGGAGACAATACGCGCCCGCAAGGGCGGCGTGCCGGTCGTATGCCTTACCGCTTACACCTATCCCGTCGCCCGCCTGCTCGACGATCATGTCGACCTTCTCCTGGTCGGCGACAGCGTTGCCATGGTGCTGCATGGCCACAAGACCACGCTCGGCGCCTCGCTGGAGATGATGATCGCCCATGGCCAGGCCGTGATGCGCGGTTCGTCAAAGGCCTGCGTGGTGGTCGACATGCCGGCCGGCAGCTACGAGACTTCGGCCGCGCAAGCCCTTGCCTCGGCGCGCCGCATCTCTGAGGAAACCGGCTGCGAGGCGGTGAAGCTGGAAGGCGGCGTCGAAGTAGCCCTCCAGATCGCCGCAATCGTCACGGCCGGCATTCCAGTGATGGGCCATATCGGCTTGCAGCCGCAATCGGTGGAAAAGGACGGTGGCTACAAGATCAAGGGCCGCACGCCGGAGAATGTGGCCGCGCTCATGCGCGACGCCGACGCGGTCGCAAAGGCCGGCGCGTTTTCGCTGGTCATCGAAGGCACGGTCGAGACCGTTGCCGCCGACCTCACCCGGCACATTACCATTCCTACCATCGGCATCGGCGCCAGCCGCGATTGCGACGGCCAGATCCTGGTCATCGACGACATGGTCGGCCTGACGGTCGACCGGGTGCCGAAATTCGTCAAGGAATACGCCGATTTGCGCAGCGCTGTCGCCGATGCCGCGGCGCGTTATGCGGCGGAGGTGCGCAGCCGCACCTTCCCCGGGCCGGGCCACGTCTTTTCAGCCGCGAGCGACAAGGACAAGGCATGAACCGGCCCCCCATCCGCCAGCCGCTCGTCGTCGGCACCGTGCCCGGCCTTCGCGCGCAGATCCGCGAATGGCGGCGCGAAGGCCTGAGCGTCGCCATGGTGCCGACCATGGGCGCTTTGCATGACGGCCATATCTCGCTGGTCGGGGCTGCGCTCGCAACGGCCGATCGCTGCGTCGTCTCCATCTTCGTCAACCCGGCCCAGTTCGCCCCCACTGAAGATCTCGACAAGTATCCGCGGCAGCTGGCCCGCGATCTCGACCGGCTGACCGAGGCCGGCGCACAGCTTGCCTTCACGCCTACGGTTTCCGAAATGTATCCGGCAGGCTTTGCGACGAAGATTTCGGTCGGCGGCCCGTCTTCTGGCCTGGAATCGGATTTCAGGCCGACCTTCTTCGAGGGCGTCGCCACGGTCGTGGCCAAGCTCTTTCTGCAAGCCCTGCCCGACTACGCCATCTTCGGCGAAAAAGACTACCAGCAGCTTTGCGTCGTCCGAAAGCTCTGCCGCGATCTTGACCTTCCGGTGGAAATCGTCGGCGCGCCAACCGTGCGCGATGCGCATGGCCTGGCAATGTCGTCGCGCAACGCCTATCTCGACGCCGCCGAGCTCGACGTCGCGCGACAGCTCAATGTCATCTTGCGCCAGACGGCGGCAGCGCTCGCGGCCGGTGCCGATGAAAACGGCGTGACCGGTAAAGCCACTGCCGCGCTTCTCGAGGCAGGCTTCGACAGCGTCGACTATGTCGCCGCGCGCGAGAGCCTGACGCTCACCTCGTGGCGGCGTGACGGCGATGGCCGCCTGCTTGCCGCGGCGTGGCTTGGCAGAACCAGGTTGATCGACAATGTGGAAGTTTACTCATTTATTCCCTGAAAAATTCCAATTCCGTTCACTTTGATTTGTATCGCAGAGCGGCCCGAGCGCTCTTAGACAACGGCTCATCAGGTACGTTCTGGCCAGCCCGTAAGCGCTCACGATACACCGAACGCCGCTGTGAGACGTTTCACAGACGTAACCAAGCCGGCTATGTTGTGTGCGACCCCAGGCAGAGACAGTGTGTGACCTGCCACTACGCTGCAATCCTTACGAGGCTCTACGTGTCTGTCCAGGCCAACATAGTCGGTCGCGCCCTGCCGCAGATCGTCGAGGCAATCTACGATTCGATTGTCGATGTCGGCCGTTGGCCATCGACGCTTGAATCAATCTGCAAATTGGCGCTCGGCCGGCTTGCCATGCTGGCGGTCGTCGATACGGCGAGAAACTCGGCCCGGTTTTCGACTTCCTGCGGCGATCCGGTTCTGCTTGAGCCGCTGCAGCGCGACTACGCCTGCGAGGTGCCCTTTTTCAAGGCGGTGCCGAAGATGGAAGTCGACATACCGTTGACCGTCGACAGCGTCTACGCCCTGCAAGGCCCTGACGCCCGCCAGAACTGGCTCGAAAGCCGCATCGTGCGCGAGTGGGTGGAACCCAACCGTCTCGACGATTTCTTCTGGGTAGCGCTGATGAAGCAGCCGGCGCGCACCGGCACGCTGATGGTGGTTACCGACAAGGACAGGCCCCAGATTTCAGCCAGGGATATCGACCTGATGTCCAGGCTCGCCCCCCATGTCCGGCGTGCGGTGACCATCGGCGACCTGTTCGAGGCCGAGCGGCGCAAGGCCGACATCTTTCGCTCGATCCTTGAGAGCCTCGACCATCCAGTGCTGATCGTCGCCGACGATATGCAGATCATTTTCGCCAATCCGGCAGCCGAAGCCCTGCTCACCGAAACCGCCTCAGTGTCCTCGGTGCGCGGCCAGCTGTCCTTCGCTTATGCCAACGCCAACACCGCCATCGGTCGCGCCGTCCAGCTCGGCACGCGCGACGAATTCGCGCTCGGACCGTCCGGCATCAACATTCCGCTGGTGAAGGCCATGTCTCCGGCGGTGGCGCATGTCATGCCTCTGGCGCGACGCGACATTTCGGCCCGCATATCGCCGCGCGCCGCCGCGGCCATTTTCATTGCCGCCGCCGGCGCCGCATCAGTGCCGGCGCTGGAAGCGATCGCTGCGCTGTTCGGACTGACCGCAGCGGAAAAGCGTGTCGCCGGCCATGTCGCCGCCGGGCTGACACGGCGTGAAATCGCGGCTGCCAGCGGCGTCTCGGACGGCACCGTCAAATCACAGCTGGCAACCATCTTCGACAAGACCGCCACCGGCGACCAGCGAGAGCTGGAACTCCTGATGCGCGAATTGACGCCGCCGCTGCGCTCGGCCTGAAGCCATACTCGGAGACAATCGTCAAATTTTTCAACTATTTGCCGGTACGCAGGCGTAATCCACAATACCAAGCCGGCATCGTTGCAATTCGGCCAAAATCATGGTGCGGTTCTGCTCCGGTCCGAAGACGGTGCATCGTGCACGACCGGACGTGGAAACCATTTCCTGGGCGGTCCCCGAACTTGATACCGACACGAATTGAACGGCTGCTGCCTTACCTCTTCCTGCTGGCCCTGCTTTGCATCGCGCTCGCTTTTCGTCCGCTACTGCCGGTCGATGAGACGCGCTATCTCAGCGTCGCCTGGGAGATGTATCTCGGTGGACATGTCTTCGTACCGACGATGAACTTTGCGCCCTATCTGCAGAAGCCGCCGCTGTTGTTCTGGCTCATCGATCTCTCTTGGAACATCTTCGGTGTGAGCCGCGCGGCGGCGATGCTCGTCATCTTCGCCGCCTCGTCGCTGGTCATCTGGCTGACGACGCTTCTGGCCAAAACCCTGTTTCCCGAGCGCCCGGACATCGCCAGCCGCATCCCCTGGCTGGTGGCCGGCAGCACCGTCTTTGTCATCTATTCGACCCTGATCCTGTTCGACATGCTTTTGACGGCCTGCGTGGTCGCCGCACTGCTGTCGTTGCTGGTCTTCGCCAGGACCGGCAACCGGTGGCAGGCGGTGCTGGCGGGTCTGTTCATCGGGCTCGGCGTGCTGGCCAAAGGCCCGGTCGTGCTCATTCACATCGGCACGCCCGTCCTGCTCTATCCCCTCTGGCGTGACCGGCGAGCCGGCCTTGCCCCTTTGCAGTTCTTTGCCGGAGCCGGCCTGGCAATTCTCGCCGCCCTTGTCCCGGTCGCCATATGGCTGGCGCCCGCGACCATCCTGACCAAGGGCAGTTTCGTCTACGACCTCGTCTGGAACCAGTCGGCGGGTCGGGTTACCGGAAGCCTGCACAATTCGCATGGCCGGCCGTTTTACTTTTACCTGATGCTGTTGCCGCTCATGTTCGTGCCCTGGGCCTTTATCCCCCCGGTGTGGCGGCTGAGGCCGGTTGCCCGGATACGCAGCCTGATCGACACCAAATCCCCGGATCTGCGTGCCCTGCGCCTGCTGTCGTTCTCGTTCATTGCGGTGCTGCTGGTCTTCAGCGCCATATCCGGCAAGCAGCCGCACTATGTCGTGCCGGCACTACCGTTCGCGACCATTCTGCTGGGCTACTTCATGGCCGAGATTTCAGTCGCCAGGCTGAGGGCGACGGCCTTTGTCATGCTTGCCCTTTTCGCCATCGGCCACGCCGCCGCCTCGGCGACCGTGTTCAAACGCTACGATCTCACGTCGCTGGCGAGCTTCATCGACGAACGAAAGGACGCGGACTGGGCCGTCGCTTACGATTATCAGGGCGAGGTCGGTTTCCTTGGGCGAATAGAGAAGCCATTCGAGAACGCCGACAAGCCTGAGGAATGGCTCAAGTCTCATCCCGGCGGCTACGTCATCGAAAAGCAATCGAAAGATCCGGGCACATCCGAACAGATCGCCTTCCGGCAGCCGGTGGAACGCGGCTATCTGGTCGTCCTGAAGGGACAGCACTGAACGTTTCGTCGGACGCCTATCCCAGCGGCTTCTCGAAGATCAGCGCCGGCAACCCCGAACCGCCGCCGCAATCGGCGGTGCTGCCGGCCGGCAAAAATCCCTTCGAACGGTAGAAGGCGATGGCCGGCACGTTGGCCTCTTCCACCTCGACGCGCAACCTGTTCGCCTCGGGAAAGCTGGCTTCGACCTCGTCCAGCAAGGCCTGGCCGATGCCTTGCCGCTGGCAGGCCGGCAGTACATAGAGCTGGTTCAGCAGCACGATCTTCGTATCCGTCGTTGCGGCGGCAAAAGCCATGCCGCCGATACGCTTGCCGTCATCGGCGACCAGGAATTCCGAGTTCGGCCTTGTCAGCCGCGCCTTGAGCGAGGCGATCGAATGCCAGTCGTCGGTAATTTCGGTCACCCGCTCGGCGCCATAGATCGTGTCGTACGTTGCGTGCCAGGTTTCGACCAGCAGCGCGCGGACAGCGGCAAGGTCACGTTCGCTGGCGGTGCGGACGAACATTGTTCTATTCGATACCGAGCTTGGCCTTGACCAGATCGTTAACCGCTTGCGGGTTGGCCTTGCCGCCGGTGGCCTTCATCACCTGGCCGACGAACCAGCCGGCCATGGTCGGCTTGGCGCGAGCCTGCTCGACCTTGTCGGGGTTGGCGGCGATGACTTCGTCGACCGCCTTCTCGATGGCGCCGGTGTCGGTGACCTGCTTCATGCCGCGGCTTTCCACCAGCTGGCGCGGATCGCCGCCCTCGTTCCAAACGATCTCGAACAGATCCTTGGCGATCTTGCCGGAGATGGTGCCTTCCTTGATCAGGTCGATCACGGCACCGAGCTGCTCCGGTGTTACAGGAGCATTTTCAATGTCCTTGCCGGCCTTGTTAAGCTGGCCGAGCAGGTCATTGATGACCCAGTTGGCGGCAAGCTTGCCGTCGCGGCCCGAGGCCACCTGCTCGAAATAGTCGGCGATCGGCTTTTCCGACACCAGGATCGAGGCGTCGTATGTCGACAGGCCAAGTGAGGAGATCAGGCGCGCCTTCTTGTCGTCGGGCAGTTCCGGCAACTCCTTGGCCAGCGCGTCGACATAGGCCTGGTCGAACTCCAGCGGCAAAAGGTCGGGATCGGGGAAGTAGCGGTAGTCATGCGCCTCTTCCTTGCTGCGCATCGAGCGCGTCTCGCCTTTGACGGCGTCGAACAGCCTGGTTTCCTGGTCGATCTTGCCGCCATCCTCGAGGATGGCGATCTGGCGGCGCGCCTCGAACTCGATGGCCTGGCCGATGAAGCGGATCGAGTTGACGTTCTTGATCTCACAGCGCGTACCGAATTCGCCGCCGGGCCTGCGAACGGAGACGTTGACGTCGGCGCGCATCGAACCTTCGTCCATGTTGCCGTCGCAAGTGCCGAGATAGCGCACGATGGTGCGCAGCTTGGTGACATACGCCTTGGCCTCGTCGGCCGAGCGCATGTCGGGCTTGGAGACAATCTCCATCAGCGCCACGCCGGAGCGGTTGAGATCGACATAGGACATGGTGGGATGCTGATCGTGCATCGACTTGCCGGCGTCCTGCTCCAGGTGCAGGCGCTCGATGCCGATCTCGATGTCCTCGAACTCGCCCTGCCGGTCGGGACCGACCGAAATGACGATCGTGCCTTCGCCTACGATCGGCTGCTTGAACTGCGATATCTGGTAGCCCTGCGGCAGGTCGGGATAGAAATAGTTTTTCCGGTCGAACACCGACTTGTGGTTGATCTGCGCCTTCAATCCGAGGCCGGTGCGGATCGCCTGCTTGACGCATTCCTCATTGATGACCGGCAGCATGCCGGGCATGGCCGCGTCGACCAGGCTGACATTGGCGTTGGGCGCCGCGCCGAAAGTCGTCGACGCCCCGGAAAACAGCTTTGCTTCCGAGGTCACCTGCGCGTGAACCTCGAGGCCGATGATGATCTCCCAATCGCCGGTGGCGCCGGGGATAAAACGTTTGGCGTCGGGCGTGCGGGTATCGATAAGGGTCATGGTGGCCTGCGCTTTTGGCTCGCGAAAACTTCGATTTTCGTGATTTGGGTAATCGGTCTTCGCTAGTGCAAACCGCTTCGCGAGACAAGCGCCCAAAGCAGCGCAGAGCAGCGGGCTGGCCTTTTCAGCCGCTTTCGGCCGCTCGGCACCGATAGAATGAACGCCGCCGGCCGGTATTCCGGTCGGCGGTCTTTTCGTCAGGTCAGGCCGTTGCGATATAGGCCCTGATTTCGTCGGCCTCGCGCTCGACATCCTCGATGCGGCGCTTGACCACGTCGCCGATCGACACGATGCCGTCGAGCAGCCCATCCTTTTCCACCGGCAGATGGCGGAAACGGCCTTTGGTCATGATCTCCATCACCTCGTTGACCGTGTGGTTCTCGTTGCAGATCTTCACTTTCGGCGTCATCGCCGAGCGTACCGTTATATCAAGTGCGGCAGCGCCTTCCCTGGCAACGACCCGCACGATGTCACGCTCGGAAAGGATGCCGACGATCTTGCGATCGCCATTGGTGATGACCAGTGCACCGATCTTGTGGTCGGCCAGGATTCGAATGGCTTCGCTGAGCTTTACATTCGGCCCGAGCGTGAACACGTCATGGCCTTTTCTCTCGAGAATTGCCTTAACCGTCATGGCGTCCTCCTCCTCCTGCTTGGCTAGCCAGCTCCCGCCCTGACCGGCTTCACATAAGAGTGAACATCGTGCGCCGTGATCGGTTGCTTTTCAAGTGTGCCAGTGGGGTGTGCCAGTGGGGTGCGCCAATAGAGTGCGCTAGTCGGGGGTGCGCTGGTCGTCGGGGATCTCCCATTCAGGCGCCCGCCAACGCCGGTCGAACCAGCGCAACCCGAAGAAGCCTGCGACGAGGCCGCCAATGTGCGCTTCCCAGGCGATCTGGCCGGGTTCTCCGAGCCCGAGACCGTAAAGGCCGGTGGCGAGATTGATGACCATCCAGGCGCCGAGAAAATTGACGACGCCGCGCATGCGCAAAACGATTGCGATCGGCAGCACGGGGCCGGCAAAGGCCGCCCTGCCGGAGGAGCGGTCGGTACGGAACCCGAAACGCGCCGCAGCACCCATCATGCCCGATATCGCTCCGGAAGCGCCGACCAGCGGCGCTTCGCCGTATGGATGGACCGCCCAGAACAGCACCACCGCGGCCAGCCCGGTGGCGGCGAAAAACAAGGCGAACCAGAACCAGCCGAGACGGTTGGCCAGCGGCGACCCGAAGGCGGCCAGCGCAACCATGTTGATGGCAATGTGGGCAACGCCGCCATGCATGAAGGCATAGGTGAAAGGACGGGTGAAGAGGAACCAGTCGAAACCGTATTGGCCGGTGTAGAGGACCGGAATGAAGGCGCCATCGGTGAGCAATGTTATCTGCTGCTCTTCGGTCAGCACATATTGCTGCAGCAGGAAGACGGCGACGCAGATGCCGATCACCGCCAGCACCACCGGTGGCAGGTTGAACACCGGCTCGCGGCGCGGCGGCGGCGCCTCCGCGGTCTGTTCGGTCTCCAGGGGGCCGGCCGGTTCGCTCATATGCACTGATCCAGGGATTTGCGTGTGGCGAGCATCTAGGCCATGCCCGGACAAATCACAAACTACGAATCACAAAGCGCGAATCACAAACCGCGAATCAAAAAGAAGCCGTCCAAGGTTTCCCTTGAACGGCTGGTCGAGCCCCCTGCTCCCCTAAAACTATTGACCGAAGTGCTGTTGGTCGTCGCGAAACGACCGCTTCTGGAGTGGTTTTGGTGTGCCATGGCGAGCCTGTGCGCGCAACGTAAACCACTTGTTAACCTTAACGTCCCCGACCCGTGAACAAGTCTTAACGACGCTGGCACGCATCCTGCTCCGGAACGCATGTAGGTCATCGGAGGGCGCCCTTTCTGTTCACCGATGGGACCATCAGACGGCAGAATGCGCGGAGTTTCATAGCATGAACCAGAACGGATCAATCGCGCTGTTCCATTATTGGAATCGCCTGCGTCATGGACGTCCTGCCCCAAAGCGTTCGGAAGTCGAACCGGCCGACATCAAGGCGCTTTTGGCCGACACCTTCATCCTGGAAAGGGATACGCGCGGCGAAGCGGTGTTCCGGCTCGCCGGCACCAGGCTTTGCGCCGGCTACGGCCGCGAGCTCAAGGGATTTTCGTTCCCCTCGCTTTGGCGTGACAAGGACCAGCGGCTGGTGTCGCGCCTCATTCATGGCGTTTTCGAGCAGAAATCCGTTGTGCTGATCACTTACGAGGGGTTCAGCCGCAGCGGCCGGTCCAACCACTTCGAACTGCTTGCGCTGCCGCTCGATGGCGGCGTCGAGAACCCGCGCTGCCTCGGCGTCATCAGCGCCGTGGAAAAGCCGTTCTGGCTGGGCGCCGATCCGATCACCGACGCGCTGATCGACGCCATCCGCGTCATCGCTCCCGACAAGGAACCGATGTTCCTGAAAAACCGTCCGGAAATATCCGTTCCTTCGCTGGCTCCCACCGAACTCGAAGCGGCGGAGACCATCTCGGCGCTCGGTCGGTCGCGCCGTATCCGCCACCTCGTCGTGTTCGACGGCGGGCGCGAGCAATAGTCTCCAAGCCGGCGCTAATCTTAACTATCGGCGACCCACTTTTCTCCTTTGTTAACCTGCTTGGCTGTAGTTTTGGCCGAGATTCCACGCACGACGCGGGAATGCCAACGGGGTGTAGGCAGTCATGAGGTCAGCGGCGGTCGAATACGCACCGTCCCGCGCCGAAAGGCGTAATTTTCAGCGCGTCCGGGTCAAGATCTACGGGCGCTTCATGCTGGAGGACCGCACCGAGCACCCCTGCCAGGTCGTCGATATGTCGCCGGGCAATGTCGCGTTGCGCACCGAGCGCGTCGGCATGCCGGGCGAAAAAATCATTGCCTATATCGATCATATCGGCCGCATCGAGGGCGTGGTGACGCGCACCTCGCAGGACGGCTTCGCCATGACCGTCATTGCTTCGGATCGCAAGAAGGACAAGCTTGCCGCGCAGTTGACCTGGCTCGCCAACAAGCATGAACTCGACCTGCCGGAAGACCGCCGCCACGAACGCGTGGCGCCGCGCAATCCGACAAGCGTGCTGCAGCTCACCGACGGGCGCCAGTATCAGTGCCGCATCATCGACCTGTCGCTGTCGGGCGCGGCGGTCGAGATCGACGTCAAGCCGGCGCTCGGCATCCAGGTGATGCTGGGCACCATGCGTGGCCAGGTGGTGCGTCATTTCGAGGATGGCGTCGCCATCGAATTCGCCGTCATCCAGCGCCCGGAAACGCTCGATTCCGAGTTCAACGCCCCGCGCGCCTGAACGATCGGCAACAGGCAGCAAAAACGAACCGGCCCTGCGCGGCCGGTTTTTTGTTGCCGGCGTTCCGCCTGCCTCTCCAGCTTGTAGCGGCACGCAGCAAATCCACGGCTCCACCCGGAAATCCGCGCCCCGACACCGCGGTTTTACGCCGAGACCTGAACGATTTTATTTTAAAATAGGTCAAATTTTACGCGTATTCTATTGAGCTTTTACTCAATGTCTACTTCGGGTTTTTGCGTCAAATAAATCCAGCGCTGTCATTGTCTCCTCAAACGGGAGACTGACCAATGGCGAAGATTTGGGGCAAGCTGTTGCTCTTGGCAATGGCGATGCAGCTTTCCGCTTGGGGAACGGCGCAAGCAGCAGGACCGGCCTACATGCACACTGGCGGCCGCACGACACAGCCGGTCGGTCACTACGAATTCTGCCAGAAGCTGCCGCAGGAGTGCGCTCAGCGCACGCCGAAGCAGGCACCGGTCGAACTGACCCGCAAGCTGTGGGCGGCGATCGTCGACGTCAACAATTCTGTCAACACCCGGATCGTGCCGCGCACCGATATGGAAATGTGGGGCAAGGAAGAGGTCTGGTCCTATCCCGACAGCGGCTTCGGCGACTGCGAGGACTATGCGCTGGAGAAGCGCCGCGAATTGATGGCGCTTGGCGTTCCCGCCGGCAATCTCTTGATGACCGTAGCGCGCCAACAAAATGGCGACGGCCATGCGGTGCTGACCGTGCGCACCAGCCTCGGCGAGTTCATCCTCGACAATCTGGAGTCCAAGGTGCTGTCCTGGACCGACACCGACTACACCTACCTGAAGCGCCAGTCCGACCAGAATTCCGGCGTGTGGGTGACGATCAACGACGGCCGCGCCGACGCGGTTGCCAGCGTCCGCTAAAACGCCATCACAGAGGTCAAGCACATCGAATAATGCGACGTGCCTAACGAGAAAGCCCGGTCGAGTCCCCACCCTCCCCGTCCCCAACGACCGGGTTTTAAGGAGCCGGCCCCGTCCCCGGGCCGGCTCCACCATTTCAGACCATGATCCCGAGCCGAAGGACCGCGTCAGCGAAAGCGAGAAACGATTTTTGCTGCGCTGACCTGCCGTTCGGAAAAGATCAACGTCAAACATTAATAGAGTTCAGGCCTTCTTCAGCCCGGCCTTGAAGCGCTTGCCATTGGCGACATAGTGCGCGGCCGAGACGCGCAGCCTGGCAACCGCGGCATCGTCCAGCGTCCTGATCACCCGCGCGGGCGAGCCGACGATCAGGCAATTGTTGGGGAACTCCTTGCCCTCGGTGACCAGTGCGCCGGCGCCGACCAGCGAGTTCTTGCCGATCCTGGCGCCGTTGAGCACTATGGCGCCCATGCCGATCAGGCTGTTGTCGCCGATCGTGCAGCCATGCAGCAAGGCGCGGTGGCCGATCGTGCAGCCCTGCCCGATCGTCAGGGGAAAACCGGGATCGGTGTGCATCACCGTATGTTCCTGGACATTGCTGTCGGCGCCGATGACGATCGCCTCGTTGTCGCCGCGGATGACCACGCCAAACCAGAAGCCGGCATTGCGACCGACGCTGATGTCGCCGATCAACGTAGCGTCCGGCGCGATCCAGTTGCTGTCGGGATCCTCGAAACGGGGCGCTTTTCCGTCGATTGCATAGGTCGGCATTTGCAGTCTCCGATTCGTCGCAGGCCGGGACAAACCCTAGAACAATCCTAGGAAAACCGCGTAGCGGTTTCCCCCAGCAATTGCCTCAAGGCAAATACCGCGCCAGCGATTCCACCAAAAGCTGAAGCGCACCAGGAGAGCCAATGCCCCAGGAGGCAATGGCGATCAGCACGATGCCCAGCGTCAGCGCCCAGGCGATCACCGTGCAGCCGCAGGACATCAGCATCAGCGTGGAAATGCGGCCCTCGCGCCGCGCATCGAGCGCATCGTTGGCGAGCATGAACGGCCCGGCGCAAGCGGTCGTGGCCAGCGAGCGCAGGATGTACGCCGGCGACACATAAGGCTCGGCAAAGGCAAGCCGGCGGCCCGCCGCCAGTTCCATCACGGACCCAGCGAGCCCGCAGGCGGTGAGCCCGACGGCAAAAGCGAAGAGAACGGGTAGCAGCAGGCTCATCTTTACCTTCCGTTTACCATGAAATCGCACAGTCGCGTCCAGCGCAGCAAGAGCCATGCCGCGGCATGTGTGCCGCCTAGGGACAGAGGGCGGCCACTATGGGGATTGCGATGAAGCAGGCAGGGACCGCAGAAGAGTTCAACGTCGTCGATTCCGTGCTGATGAAGCGGGTGTTCTATGCTTTTGCCGCACTGGCGCTGCTGTCGCTGGCGATCAGCCTTGGCGGAAAATGGTTCGGCCGCTCGATCGCCATGGCCGGCTACACCGACGACATCACGGTCCACAGGGTAGTGATCGGCAACAATGTCATTGCCGTGCCGGCCAACGCCATCCGCTTCCTGCAGGCGCGGCGCGACGGCATCGCTTCGCGCCTCGACCTCTATCTGCGCTATCCCCAGATGGACGGCTACAGCGAAGCCGCCCGCGACGATTTCAACCACACGGGGGCCGCCAAAAACATCATCTTCCTGTCGTTTGAACCGCAGATGATGTCGCGCGACATGAGCGGCCGTTTCGCGCCGATCTATAGCGCGCTCATCAGCCAGCCCGGCGCGCCCGGCCCCGGCGGCACGACGATTTACGGTTTTACGGAAAAATCAGGCTATCTCAACGAGGTGCTCGCGGTCGCCGGCCGGGCCGGCAAGGACCCGTTCGTCGCCCGCTGCCTGAGCGGACCGAGCGCCGAGGAATCGCTGGCGCCCTGCGAGCGGGACATCCAGGTCGGCGACAGCCTCAGCCTGACCTACCGCTTTCCCCGGGAGTTGCTGGGCAACTGGCCGGCGCTTGACGCCGCTATCGTCGCCGAGGCCACGCGCGTCCTGAAGACCGGGCGCTAGCCTGCCTCTGTTCGGGCGAAGCGAAGCGGCGCAGAAATTTACGAACGTTGGCGGGACAGCACCCCCCTCTGTCCTGCCGGACATCTCCCCCGCAAGGGGGAGATTACGCCCCCATCACTGCTTTCGCCAATTATCGAGGTTGCAGAAGAAGAGCCGAGGAACTGCCGATCTCCCCCCCTTGCGGGGGAGATGTCCGGCAGGACAGAGGGGGGTGGGAAGGATCGCCGAGGCTTGCTCTTCATCTCCCCACTTCGTTGGAGATAGGCAACTCCGATCCCCAGTTCCGCGATCAGGCCAGATCGATGTCGAGGATCGCCATCGAGAAATTATAGTCGCCGTCGTCCTCGTCCTTGAAGACGATGCCGAGGAACTCGTCGCCGACATAGACCTCGGCCGAATCTTCCTTGCGCGGCCGCGCCTTCACCTCGAGTTTGGGATTCTGGAAGACGCGCTTGAAATAGGCGTCCAGCTTTCTGATTTCGTCCGGCTTCAAAAGTCTTCTCCGATCGTCGGGCTTGCTCGTTGGAACGCGCTTCTGGCACGTCGACAATGGCGATGTAAAGGCAAGCCGGCTGGATAGAACGCGAACCCTGGGGCCGGATGATTTCAGGTCGAATCCAAATCCGCCTCTAAATCAAGGAGGTAGAGCATGATGTCGTCCGAAAACCGCCTCACACTTTTCGGCATCATGCTCCAGAGGCAATGGCGCCGGCAACCGGACTTCAGTCCGGCGCGCCGGGTGTTGCAAATCAGATGTCGAAGCTGACGACCTGATCCATCGACTGCGACGGCAAAAGCTGGTCCATCTGCCGCGAAGGCTGGTCGCAGCCGGTCTCGCCGACGACGCGGGCCGGTACGCCGGCAACCGTCTTGTTGTGCGGCACCGGCGACAGCACGACCGAGCCTGCCGCGATCTTCGAGCAATGGCCGATCTCGATATTGCCGAGAATCTTGGCGCCGGCGCCGATCAGCACGCCGTAACGGATCTTGGGGTGACGGTCGCCGCCGGCTTTGCCGGTGCCGCCCAGCGTCACGCCATGGAGGATCGACACATCGTCCTCGATCACCGCCGTCTCGCCCACGACGAGGCCGGTGGCGTGGTCGATGAAGATGCCCTTGCCGATGCGGGCGGCCGGGTTGATGTCGGTCTGGAACACCGAGGACGAGCGGCTCTGCAGATAGAGCGCGAAATCCTTGCGGCCCTGATTCCACAGCCAATGGGCCAGCCTGTGCGTCTGGATCGCATGGAAACCCTTGAAATAGAGCACCGGCATGATGAAGCGGTCGCAGGCCGGATCGCGGTCGTAATAGGCCTGGATGTCGACACGCACGATCGACGACCATTCCTTGTCGTCGGCCAGCATCGACTTGAACGTCTGGCGGATGAGGTCGGAGCCGATGTCCTGATGCGCGAGCCGCTCGGCGAGCCGATGGATGACAGCTTCCTCCAGGCTCTCCTGGTTGAGGATGGTCGAATAGAGGAACGCCGCCAGAAGCGGGTCGCGGTTGACCGCTTCCATCGCCTCGTCGCGGACCGAACGCCAGATCGGATCGACCGGCTGGACCATTGTGGGGCGGGAAATGCTGATGCTGTTCATCGACGTCTTGTCCTGCGTCCTGGCCGCTTGCCTATTCTCCGGCGGCACATATAAGCCAGATCATAGCACGATTGAACTCAATTTTCCTTAGTGCTCGGTGAAATGGATTTGGTTCACGGAAATTCAAGCCGCCATGGAAAACGAACCCTTGATCGACGCTCCGCTGAAACGCGCGCTCTCCGCGCTCTATCAAGCTCCGGATCGCCACTATCACAACCTCGCCCATATCGAGGCGTTGCTGGCGCTGGCGGACGAATATCGAGCATCGCTGCATGATTCCGGCGCCGTCGAAGCCGCAATCTGGTTCCATGACGCCATCTATGACAGCCGCGCCAAGGACAACGAGGCCAGGAGTGCGGCACTTGCGCAGGACAAACTTGCCGCCCGCACCGATCCGGAGCGCCTCGGCCGCATAGCGGCGATGATCGTCGCCACCGCCACGCATGAACTGCCCAGCCTTCAACCACGGTGCCTTGCCGATGAGAACGCCCTCCGCGACGCAGCGCTTTTCCTCGACATGGACCTGGCGATACTGGGTGCGTCAGCCGACGCTTTCGACGCCTATGAACAAGCGGTCCGCCGCGAATATGGCTGGGTCGAGGAGCCGATGTGGCGCGCCGGCCGCGGCGCGATTCTCAAGACTTTCCTCGCGCGCCAGCATATTTTTCACACGCAGGAATTCCGCCAGAGGTTCGAGCCCCAGGCCAGGCAAAACCTGGCGCGGTCTCTAGAAACGCTCAAATCCTAATCCGGAAATGTCTCCATGCGCTGCGCATAGGCTTTGAACCCGGCGCGCCTGTAGACCGATTGCGCAGCCGGATGGTCGTATGTGTCGGTATGAAGCCAGACCCTTTGCGGCGCGTGCGACCAGATGGCGCGAAGCGCCTGGTCGAGCAGGAACGGCCCAAGCCTGCGACCCTGGAAGACGGGGACCAGCCCGAAATGGGTTAGCTCGACCTCAGGCTGGCCGACGCCGTTGAATTCGCACAGACCAGCCGCTTCGCCCTCGACGCGCAGCACATGGATATGTGTCGAGGGCAGCGCCAGCAGGCGCTCGAGGTCTTCCGCCGGCATGCGCAGCCGCTGGTCCCACTGCACCGGCTCGCCGACAGCGCGGTAGAGGCTGATAGGCGGCCACATCAAGTGTTTCACGCGCCACCGTGGCGCCCGATAGCGGGCAGTCGAAAGCCGGCGCCGAATTCGGTTCGCGCATGTCCATATAGGTGACGAGAAGGTCAACCAAAGCGGCACCGCCTCCGGCTGCAAGCCAGACGAAGATCGATCACCTGAAGGCGCCAACGGACTTGGTGGCCGCCCAAACAAAGAACAGGCCGATCACCAACGACAGCCCGTTGAGGATGATACCGACGATGCCGAGGACACGATTGTCGTTTGAACGTCCCAGTGCCATCAAGCCAAAAACCACGCCGGTGATGTGCGCCAGCGGCGCCGCAACGAGAAACACCAGCAGAAAAACCCCGCCGAGGACGTTTTGAGCGGCCAGCGACGCCTCGCCTGGCATCAACGCCAGCGTGACCACCGCCGCAAAATCCATTGCGAACGCCAGCAGGGCCAGGATCACCGAGCGTTTGCCCAAGCTGCTCCGCCCCGCCACGCCGGGCATTGCTATCGTGCTTCTTCCCCATCCGGCCATTACTCGTCCCCGATCAGGTGAAAGCGCCGATCGTCGATGCCATTGCCACAAGCAGCAGGAAGCCAACCGCCAGGGAGCCGCCGTTGAGCAGGATGCCGACGACCCCAAGCACGCGGCTATCGTTCGAACGCACCAGCGCCATCAGTCCGAAAATCAATCCGGCAATATGCGCCAACGGCCCTGCCAGCAGGAAAACCGCCATGAAGAAACCCGTGGCGATGTTCTGGGCACGCTCGGATGCGTGGGTCGGAAGCGCCACCATTGTGGTCAGCGCCATCACACCGGCACCGAAGGCGAGCAGCGCCAGGATGACGGAACGCTTGCCGAACTTGCTTGTCACGACGGCGCCCGGCAGAGCGTCGGCGCTTCTTCCCCATTGTGCCATTGTTTGCCACCCCTCGCCGGCCGCCCAATCCATATCGCCCGAAAATCGCTTACCGGTTAAAGCGGATTTTCGGCATAAAACTCCAAAACCCGCTGCTTGAAGGTCTTGTCGCCCACAGCCAGCATATGGTCGCGGCCGTCTATGTGAAACACCTTGGCGTTCGGCATCAGCGCGGCGAGCTCGTCGGGCGAGCCGCCGATATCGTCTGTCGTCCCGACCGCAATCAGCGTTGGTTGGGCGATGCGCGTCATGTCGTCTTCGCTGAGCAGTTCGCGCGACGTGGCGATGCAGGCGGCCAGCGCGCGGCGGTCGCTGCGCGTCTGATCGGCAAAGGCGCGAAACGAGCGACCGCGCGGATGGCTGGTGGCGGCCGGATCGTTGGCCAGCAGCGCCTCGGCGATCGGATCCCAGTCGCCGACGCCGTCGACCATGCCGATCCCGAGCCCGCCGAAGACAAGCGTCGCCACCTTGTCGGGATCCGACAGTGCCAGGAACGCCGCGATGCGCGCGCCCATCGAATAGCCCATGACATGCGCGCGGCCGATGCCAAGATGGTCGAGCAGGGCCGCCGCGTCCGAGCCCATCTTGGCCGGGGTGTAGTCGGCCTCGTCATAGCTTTTCGACGACGAGCCGTGGCCGCGATTGTCGAAGGCGATGGCGCGATAGCCGGCATCGTTCAGCGTCTTGAACCAGCCGGGCGATACCCAGTTGACATAGTGGCTGGAGGCAAAGCCGTGGATCATCAGCACCGGATCGCCCGCCCCCGACGCCGGCTGGCGGTCGAGGAAGGCGAAGTCGAACCCGTCATGGGAGAAGAATTGCATCGGGAGCGGCTCAGCCGGCGCCGGGCGTGGGCGCGTTGCCCTTGTCCGATGGCGGCATGCCGGGGCCGGACACCGTGCCGACGGCCGGATGGCGCAGCAGATCGCCATAGTCGATGCCGTTTTTGGCGGCGGTGCCGGCCTTGAGCTCCAGCACGAAGCGCACTGGCACACCCGGCGAGATGACTGCATCGGACAATGGAGTGCCGTGCTTGACGGCCCGGACCTTGCCGTCCTGTCCAACAAAGATCAGGTCGAGCGGCATCGGCGTGTTGTGCATCCAGAAGCCGACCTGCTTCTGCATCTCGAAGACGAACAGCATGCCATGATTGTCGGCCATATCCTGGCGATACATCAGGCCGGCCTCGCGTTCCGAGTCGGTGTCGGCGACTTCGATCGAAAAGGATTTATCGCCCCCTTTCGTCGCCACGACCAAGGGTGTCGGATCGACGGGAAGGATCATCGCCTGACCGCCGGCGATCGTCTGCTGGGATGCGGTCGGCTGCCCGGAATAGAAGTAAGCGCCTGCGGCTACCGCAACGATGACGCAGAGCGCGCCCGCTGTCAGCCAGTTCCTGTACGCCATTGGAAATCCTCGACCAAAGACCATGATCCCTAAAAGTGGTCTCAGGTATTCGGATAAGATCGTGGTGAAACCAAGAAAAACGCCGTCCTGACTTCCTCAGGAAGGCTCGCGTCCTAATGCGCGACCGGCAAGGTGCCCATATCAGGGTGAATCTCGGCAGCCATGAGGCCCTTGTCACCGCGTCCGAAACGCACCAGCACGACCTGTCCGGGCCTGAGCTCGGTGATGCCATAGCGGCGCAGCGTCTCCATATGGACGAAGATATCCTCGGTGCCCTCGCCGCGCGTCAGAAAGCCGAAGCCCTTGGTGCGGTTGAACCACTTAACCAGCGCCCGCTCGAGCCCGCTTTCCGGCGTCACCGCCACATGGGTGCGCTGTTCCTGCATCTCGGCCGGATGGACCGCGGTGGCGGTGTCCATGGACAGCACCCGGAAAGCCTGCAAACCACGGTCGCCATGCTTGACAAGGCACACGACACGCGCGCCCTCCAATGCCGTCTGAAAACCGTCCTTTCGAAGGCAGGTGACATGGAGGAGGATGTCGCCCGAGGAACCGTCATCGGGTAGTATGAAACCGTAGCCCTTGGCCACGTCGAACCATTTGATGGCGCCGGCGATTTCGACAAGGTCGGCGCTATCGCCGCCACTGTCGCGCTTCAGGGCGTCGTCAAGGTTCTCATCCCGCCTCGTGAAAGAGGCCTTATCCCCCATAAGAACGCCCCCTTTTTTTCAAGAAAACCGCAAGTGATTCTTGACATTAGATTAACACCGCCGCTTCCGGGGTGTGCAAGACCTGCCGTGCCTTTTTTCACGGTTGAATACAGGAATAGCTGACTTGTTGTTTGCCGGCGTCGCTGCCGGCTGCAATGGCGATCCGTCAAGGCCGTCAACCGGTCGGCAATTTGCATCGGATTTTGCCGAAATCGGCAACCACTTGTGGTCGGACGCTTTTGTCAGAGCAACCTGATTTTCCAAAAACCGGTGATCACTTTTCCAGTCCGATGCTCGTTGCCCTCCGACGGGGTGGACCTTATGTTGCCTCGCAACCCAAACATCCCCGAGGAAATCCCATGCGCTACCTCCACACAATGGTCCGTGTCGCCGACGTCGATGTCTCGCTCGATTTCTACTGCAACAAGCTCGGCCTGAAGGAAGTGCGCCGCTACGAAAACGAGCAGGGCCGCTTCACGCTGATCTTCCTCGCCGCCTCCGAGGATGTAGAAAGCGGCATCACTGAGAAGGCGCCGCTGATCGAACTGACCTACAATTGGGATCCGGAGGAGTACAAGGGCGGCCGCAATTTCGGCCATCTCGCCTATGAGGTCGACGACATCTACGCCACCTGCCAGCATCTGATGGACAATGGCGTCGTCATCAACCGGCCGCCGCGCGACGGCAACATGGCCTTCGTCAAGTCGCCGGACGGCATCTCCTTCGAACTGCTGCAGAAGGGCCCGGCCAAACCCAAGGCCGAGCCGTGGGCATCGATGCCGAACACCGGCACCTGGTAGCGATCACGCCATCTTGAGCGAGGCGGCCGCGCCGACAAGCCGGCCGCCTTTGCCATTTCGAGCAACGGCACCTATTTACCTGCCTGTCGCGCCAGCCAAACAGAGCCAGTGCCTCATCCAGGAGAATTCATTTATGCCGACCAGCCGTGCCGATGTCACCACCGCATATGCCAGCCGCTATTTGCAGCAGCTATGCAAGCACTGGGCGCACAAATTTCCCGTCGAGTTCGATCCAAACCACGGCACCATCGATCTGTCGCTCGGCCGCACGGTTCTCGATGCCGATGCGGCAGCGCTGCATATCACGGTGTCGACGGATGAAAGTGGATCGCTGGAGCGCATGGAGAGCGTCGTTGCCGATCACATCAAGCGCTTCGCCTTCCGCGAGGAGCTGACTTTCGAGTGGAAGCAGGCTCCGGCGACCTGATCTGCTGTCAGCCGCAACGCCGAACGCCGGAAGCTGCCAGCCCCGGACAACGTTATGGCGTCACTTGGTTGCGACGCCATCTGAATTGTCGGAACGACGGATCGATCAGAACTTGTAGTTCAGGCCGATCTTGATCGTATGGGCGTCGATCTTCACCCTTGCGTCGTTGCCCTCGATATCTGTCAAACGGACCTTGCCGAAGTCGAAGTACTGGTATTCCAGCTTCGTGGTCCATTTGTCGGCGAAGGCCCATTCGACACCGCCACCGATCGTATAGCCGAAGCGGCCTCCGCTCCTCGATGCGCTGCTGTCCGGGTCGGGCACCCCGTCAAAATCGAAAGTATCGCCATAACTCAATTTGTAGTGAGTCGCCGCCGCGCCGCCCCTGGCGTAGATCAGCAGCCTGTCGGTGGCGTAGCCCAGACGTGCCGTCAGATCGCCATAGCCGCCCAGTTTCGCCGATCCGAAATTGTCCGGCTCTTCGACGATAGTCCTGTCGCCCTCGATGCCGAGATAGCCCAGATCGGCTTCGACGCCATAGACGAATGCTCCGGACTGCCAGTTGTAACCGGCCTGAACGCCGCCGAGGAAGCCGTCGGTATCGACGTCATGGGTCTGACCAAGCTCCTCGTCGAAGAAGGAATCCGTCTGGTCGACCGCGTCACCGCGTCCCCAGCCATAGCCGGCGTTGATGCCGACATAGCCACCCGACCAGACAAACCCTGCCGGTACGGTCTCAATCACGTCGGCGGCGAACGTCGCGCCGCAAGCCGAAATCAGGAAAGTGGATGCGAGAAGCAGACGTTTCATGAAACTCCCCAATGCAGTCGGAAAGAGCATAGCACAGACATGCAATATTCATTAAGCTGCCCAGGCCGGAAAATCGGAAATTGTTGCAGAAAACAACTGTTTAGCCGAGACTTAATTAGCATCGCAACCGCAACGCAGATCTAAGCGATTCAAAGCGAACGCGCCATCTGCAGCAGCGCCAGCACCGACCGCCAGTTGCGCGCGGTGCCGGGCACTTTCAGCACGCGCGGGATGAGATTGGCGAACACCGATTTGCCGAGCCCGTCCGGCGCCTTGAGGTAGAGCACGTCGTCCCTGACCTCGAAGCTTTCCGGGCCGGTGCATTTTTCGGCAAGCCTGGCGATCTCGTCCGCCGTCGGCTGGCGCTCCAGCGTGTAGGCGTGAAGCTTGGTCGGATCGCCGGCGACTTCCGGATAAGGATTCTCCTTCACCAACCGTTCGAACCAGGAGAGATCGCGCACCATGATGCACGAGTGAAAGCCCCATTTTTTCTCGAACGCCATTTCGATCTGTTTCGCCAGCGTGGCGGCGTCGCCCTTCTTGGTCCGGAACACGACATTGCCGCTCTGCACATAACTGGCGACATCGGTGAAGCCTAGCGCCTCGAATAACGCCCGCAACTCCGCCATCTGGACGATGCGGTTGCCGCCGACATTGATGCCGGAAAACAGCGCGACGAAGACCACCCTTCGCTCTTCGAGCTTCGGGTGGCAGGCTGTACCGCTCATATGATGAACCCGGCCAGGGTCTCGTTGTCGGTGATGTCCTGATAGTGGACGCCCTCGGCCTCGAAATTCGCCTTCAGCAAATCGAAGTTTCGCCGATCCCTGGTTTCGATGCCAATAAGCACAGAGCCGAAATTGCGCGCCGATTTCTTCAGATATTCGAAGCGGGCAATGTCGTCGTCGGGACCGAGCAGTTCCAGGAAGTCGCGCAGCGCGCCCGGCCGCTGCGGAAAGCGGATGATAAAATATTTCTTCAGCCCCTCGAAGCGCAGCGCCCGCTCCTTCACGTCGGGCAGCCGCTCGAAATCGAAATTGCCGCCCGACACCACCGCGACGATGGTCTTGCCGCGGATTTCCTTGCGCGAAAAATCCTTCAACGCGTCGATCGCCAAGGCACCGGCCGGCTCCAGCACCACACCTTCGATGTTGAGCATCTCGATCATGGTGGCGCAGAGCCGGTTCTCAGGGATCAGCCGCACCGCCTGAGCGGCGAACTCCTTGAGGTGGCGCAACGGCTCGCGGCCGATCTCGGCCACCGCCGCGCCGTCGACGAAATTGTCGACATTGGCGAGCCGGACGCGCTTGCCGCTGGCGAGGCTCTGATGCAGGCTCGGCGCACCGGCCGGTTCGCAAAAGACGTAGCGCGCGTCACGTTGCTGATCGGCGAAATAGTGCGTCACCCCCGCGGCCAGGCCACCGCCGCCGACCGGCAGCATGATGATGTCGGGCATGCGCGCGCCTGGCATCTGGTCGGCGATCTCATAGGCGACCGTCGCCTGCCCCTCGATAATATCCTTGTGGTCGAAGGGCGGCACCATATGCGCGCCGGAACTTTCGGTGAATTCGAAGGCGGCGCGGTAGCAGTCGTCGAAGAAGTCGCCGACCAGCCTGATCTCGACGAAATCGCCGCCGAACAGCCGCGTCTTGTCGATCTTTTGCTGCGGCGTCGTCACCGGCATGAAGACCACGCCCTTCTTGCCGAAATGGCGGCAGACGAAGGCAAAGCCTTGCGCATGGTTGCCGGCCGAGGCGCAGACAAACAGCTCGGCCTCGTTGCCTGCGGCCAGTGCCTTGCGGAAAAAGTTGAAGGCGCCGCGGATCTTGTAGGAGCGCACCGGCGAAAGATCCTCGCGCTTCAAGAGCACCCGAGCCCCCGTCTTCTTCGACAAATAGTCGTTTTCCTGCAGCGGCGTTTCGGGAAAGATCTCGCGGATCGCGGCTGCGGCGGTGGCGACACGGGAGGAGAAACTGTTCATGGCGCCGTCACCTCTGGATCGAATGGTTCGAAGGCGAAGCCTATTGCACAATTCGCCGTTTGCAGCCACCGATGCGGCGCGGCCGCTTTGGCGCGCCAGCAGGAAATCCATTGGAGCCATCTTCATGCCTGTTTCGGCTGTCGCCCTGAAGACCGTAGACCTTCCTGAATTCGGCGAGCCAACAGTGATGCCGCTAGTTCAGCGGCGGACCTACGAAGCGCGCATCGAGGCTCTGCTGGCGCGCGGCGCCGAGGCCGGGCTCGACGCCTTTGCCGTCTATGGCGACCGCGAGCACGCGGCCAATGTCGCCTATCTCAGTGGTTACGATCCGCGTTTCGAGGAGACGCTGCTGGTCATCGTTCCCGGCAGCCAGCCAAAGCTTCTCGTCGGCAATGAGGGTTGGGGCTATGCCGAAATCTGCGACGGGCCTTACGAGCGCGTCCTTTACCAGACCTTCTCGCTGCCGGCGCAGCCACGCGACCGCTCGGCCTCTCTATCCGACACGCTTGCCGCCTGCGGCCTGAAGGCCGGCCAGAAGATCGGCGCAATCGGCTGGAAGCCGTTCGGCCCCGGCGATGGCGGCTTTGGCGAGACGACGCTCGACCTGCCGTCCTTCATCGCCGATACGCTGCGCACACTGGCCGGCGACAGAGGCGCGGTGGTCAACGCCGCCAACCTGTTGATGAACCCGTCCGACGGCCTACGCGCCATCAACGAGGCAGACCAATTGGCGTCCTTCGAATTCGCCGCGACCTTTTCCTCGCAGGGCCTGCGCAACGTGCTTAGGAATATCGAGCCCGGCATGAGCGAATTGCAGGCCGCGCGGCTGATGGGGATCAACGGCCTGCCCCTGTGCTGCCACCCGATGCTGTCCGCCGGCAGGCGTGCGCCCTACGGCTTGCCTAGCCCGCGCCTCGACATCATCAAGCGCGGCGATCCCGTCACCATGGCCTATGGCATCCAGGGCTCGCTCAACGCCCGCGCCGGCTTCCTGGTCGAGAGCGCGGCCGAACTGCCGCGCGAGATAAGCGACTATGTCGAACAGCTGGTAGCGCCCTATTTCGCCGCCGTCGTCGACTGGTACGAGACCATCGGCATAGGCGTTGCCGGCGGAGCGCTTTGGAAAGCCGTGCATGACCGCATAGGCGACCCGTTCTTCGGCGTCTCGCTCAATCCCGGCCATCTCGTCCATATCGACGAATGGATGCATTCGCCGGTGTTTTCCGGCTCGGACATCAAGCTGCAATCGGGCATGGCGCTGCAGGTCGACATCATTCCGGCGACCGGAACCAGCTATTTCACCACCAACATCGAAGACGGTATCGCGCTTGCCGATGAGTCCCTGCGCGAGGAGATCGCGGCCCGCTATCCCGAGGCATGGCGCCGCATCGAGGCGCGCCGCGCCTTCATGGGCGATGTGCTCGGCATCAGGCTCAAGCCCGAGGTATTGCCCTTCTCCAACATCCCTGCGTTCCTGCCGCCATTCTGGCTTTCGCGCAACAGTGCGATGACCGTGGCTCGACGCTGACCACATTTCGGCTGGACACGACTTACTTCTGCCGCACTCTCACTGTCCGGGAGGTGCCGCGGGGGTATATGGGCCTTTTGGCCGGAGTGGAATTTTTGACGTGCGTTTGAAGACGATTTGCATTCTTGCACTTGCCCTGTTGATCGCCGGCTGCGGCGGCCGCAAAACCGAGGAACTGCTCGGCAGCGCCGTCATGTCCACGCCGGTGACCGAAATCTCAGGCAATCACTCGATCTTCATTGCCACCACACGCAAGAAATCCGACGATCCCAACAAAGTTTTCGACGGCGAACGCTCGGCGACGCTGAACTACGCCCGCGTCACCGTCACCGTTCCCGGCACCCACCAGACCGGCCAGATCGAGCGCCGCTCGCGCGGCAGGTCCAACGACCCGGCGAAGTACTTCATGGCCTCCGAGGTCGTCGGCTACGATGCGCAGCCGAAATTCTCCAGTGCGCTCAATGCCGACATCGCCGCGCGCGGCGGCCGCGTCATGGTCTTCGTGCATGGCTACAACACCGGCTTCGACGACGCGGTCTACCGCCTGACCCAGATCGTCCACGATTCCGGCTATCCCGGCACGCCGGTGCTGTTTTCCTGGGCATCGGGCGCCAGAACCACCGACTATGTCTATGACAAGGAAAGCGCCAGCGCCGCCCGCGATCAGCTGGAGGTGACATTGCGCATGCTGCAGCAGTCCGGCGCGCGGCGCATCGACATCGTCGCCCACTCGCTCGGAACCTGGGTGACCATGGAAACGCTGCGCCAGATGGCCATCACCGGCGACCGCGATCTCGGCGGCAAGCTCGGCGATGTCGTGCTGGCCTCTCCCGACATCGACGTCGACGTCTTCAAGAGCCAGATGCGCCGCTACGGCAAGCCGGACAAGCCGTTCATCCTGCTGCTCTCCGACGACGACCGGGCGCTGCGGCTCTCAGGCCTGATCGCCGGCTCGCGGCCACGCGTCGGCGACTACAAGGATGCCGCCGACCTCGCCGCTTATGGCGTCACCGTGGTCGACCTCTCCAAGGTCAAGGGAGGCGACAGCTTCAACCACACCAAATTCGCCGACAATCCCGAACTGGTGAAGATGATCGGCCAGCGGCTGCGCGAGGATGACGGCTTTGCCAGCGACCAGACGGTGACCGACCGTATCAGCGCGCTCGGACAATAAGGCTGTCGCCTTGCGGCGACCGTCGCTGCGTGAGGTCGCGAATGCCGCTCGGCCCGATCACTTTCAACTGGACCGGGCCGGTCTCTGCCTCTACGACATTGAAATCGGCGCCAATGCGCCAGCGGGAGCCCGCGTGAACGAGCGTTGGAAGACTGTCCTGGTCCTTGCGTTCGCGCTCGCTGCCGCCGGCTGCGTCGGCCCGAACACCCATGACCTGTTGAACGAGACGACGGTTTCGGTGCCTGCCTCCGACATCGCGGCCACCCACGAAATCTTCGTCGCCACCACCCGCAAGCAGGCGACCAAGGACCCACGCCAGGTGTTCGATGGCGATCGCTCGCTGACCACCAGCTACGCCCGCGTCGACGTCACCGTGCCGAAGGTCCACCAGGTCGGCGCCATCGAGCGCGCCAAGGGCTCGGCAAATTCGAACCCGGCCAAGCAATTCACCGCCACCGACGTCGTCCACTATGGCGACGCCTCGCAATTCGCCAAGGCCGTCGGCGCCAACATCGCCATGAATGGCGACCGCGCGCTGGTCTTCGTCCACGGCTTCAACAACGGCTTCGACGATGGGGTCTACCGGCTGACGCAGATCGCCCACGACACCGAATATCCGGGTACGCCGATCTTGTTTTCGTGGGCTTCGAGCGGCAAGACCACGGGCTATATCTACGACAAGGACAGCGCCAACGCCGCGCGCGACGACCTCGAGGCGACGCTCAGGATGCTCGCCAAGACACGGGTCAAGAGCATCGACATCATCGCGCATTCGATGGGAACCTGGGTGACGATGGAAGCGCTGCGCCAGCTGGCGATCACCGGCGACCGCGATCTCGACGGCAAGCTCGGCCGTGTCGTCCTGGCATCGCCCGATATCGATGTCGACGTCTTTAAGAAGCAGATGATCCGCTACGGCAAGCCCGACAGGCCGTTCGTCATCCTGCTTTCCGCCGACGACCGTGCTCTGCGATTGTCCAGCCTGATATCCGGCGACAAGCCGCGCGTCGGCGACTACGGCAACGCCGCCGACATCGCCAGCTACGGCGTCGTCGTGGCCGACCTCAGCCAGATCAAGGGCGGCGACCGCCTGAACCACGCCAAATTCGCCGACAACCCGTTCCTGGTGCAATTGCTCGGTGACCGTCTGCGCGCTCCAGCCGGCCTGGCATCGGACGAACCCACGCAGGGCCAGATCGACAATCTCGGCCGAGGCCTCGGCAAGGCAGTCGGATCCGTCGCCGAGATCATCATCACCACGCCATTCAAGGTGCTGACCATCGCCACCGGCGGATGAGAGCCAAGCACCGGGGCTGATCTCAGATAAAAAGATCGACCTTCTGGAACGTCGTCACGTCGATCAGGCCGACATCGGAAATCCTGAGCTCCGGAATGACGACCAGCGCCAGCAGCGAGTGCTGCATATAGGCGTTGTTGAGCGAGCAGCCCATCTTGCGCATTGCTTCGGTCAGTTTCTCGGCCTTGGCCGCCACGATTTCGGCGCGCTCGTCCGACATCAGCCCGGCGATCGGCATTTCGACCAGCGCAAGCTCCTTGCCCTTCGAAAACAGCACCACGCCGCCACCGACCTCGCCCAGCCGGTTGACGGCCAGCGCCATGTCTTCCTTGTTGGTGCCGACGCAGATGATGTGGTGGGCATCATGTGCGACGCTCGACGCCATGGCGCAGTCGCCCATATAGCCGAAGCCGGAGACGAAGGCATTGGTGACGCCTCCGGTGCCGCGGTGGCGCTCGACCAGCGCGATCTGGCAGATGTCGTTGCGGCGGTCCATGGCGACCAGCCCGTCCTCGACCGGCAGGTCGGCCTCCAGCGCCCGCGTCGGCGCCTGGTTTTCGATCACGCCGATGACCCGCACCCGCACCTCGTTGGCGCCCTTGGGCGCCGCAATGTCGAAATCGCCTGGCTTCAGCTTCTTGCCGAGCTTGACGGTGTTCTTCGCCGATTTGGGGTAATCGTAGGCCGGAATGTCGATCTCGAGCTTGCCGCCCTTGGCCAGCCTGATACCGCGGCCATAGACCTCGTCGATGGTCATGGCGGCAAGATCGGAGACGATCAGCAGATCGGCCAGCCGTCCCGGCGCGATCGAGCCGATCTCGCGCTCCAGCTTGAAATGCTGGGCGGTATTCAGCGTCGCCATCTGGATCGCCGTCACCGGCTTCAATCCCTGTTGGATGGCGTGGCGGACCACCCGGTCCATATGGCCTTCATGCACCAGCGTGCCGGAATGGCTGTCGTCGGTGCACAGGATGAAGTTGCGCGGGTCGAGACCGCTCTCGGTCACCGCCTTGATCTGCGAGGCAACATCGTACCAGGCCGAGCCCAGCCGCAGCATTGCCTTCATGCCCTGGCGCACACGGGCGATTGCGTCCTCGGCGCGCGTGCCTTCATGGTCGTCCTCCGGCCCGCCGGCGACATAGCCATGGAACGGCAGGCCGAGATCGCGCGACGCATAGTGGCCGCCGACCGTCTTGCCGGCCTTGATCGTTGCGGCGATCTCGCCCGACATGACCGGATCATTGGCGATGACGCCGGGGAAATTCATGACTTCGCCGAGCCCGATGATGTTTTCCCAGGTCATCGCTTCCGCGACATCGGCGACCGTCAGTTCTGCCCCGGCATGCTCCAGCCCCG
The DNA here is from genome assembly GCF_040324395.1 of Mesorhizobium sp. C277A. Classification (NCBI taxonomy): domain Bacteria; kingdom Pseudomonadati; phylum Pseudomonadota; class Alphaproteobacteria; order Hyphomicrobiales; family Phyllobacteriaceae; genus Mesorhizobium; species Mesorhizobium sp. C277A. The sequence continues at coordinate 2,270,761 of NZ_JAMYVW010000002.1, forward strand.
GCGCGGACGGCACGCAGGACGGCATCTGGACATGGATGTTGATCGGCATGGCGACGGCCTCGTCATGCATCAGCCGCACGCCGGGCAGACCCAGCACATTGGCGATCTCGTGCGGATCGATGAACATGGAGGTGGTGCCGTGCGGGATGACGGCGCGGCAGAACTCGGTCACCGTCACCATGCCGCTCTCGACATGCATATGCGCGTCGCACAGGCCGGGCACGAGATAGCGGCCGCCGGCATCGACCACCTTGGTGCCCTGGCCGATCGCATGGCTGGCATTCGGCCCGCAATAGGCGAAGCGGCCGCCTGAGATTGCGATGTCGGTGCCGGCTATGATTTCGCCGGAATGCACGTTCACCCAGCGGCCGTTTCGGATGACGAGGTCGGCCGGCTTGCGCCCCGTTGCGACGTCGACCAGATGCGTCGCCATCTCGGTCCAGGGCTTGGGTTTCGTCGCCGACGGCTGCTTGGCCATGAAAGACTCCTGTTTGCCCGACTGTGCCAAGCCGGCAAGGTTTTGGCCAGCGATCACGGACGAAATCCGCTTGATGAGAATTCGCCCGGGCGGATGCGCCGCACCTGCTCACCCCGAGGGCAGGCATCAGCGGTGCGGTCATTCAGTTTGGCTTGTGCCGCCACTTATGCTATCATTCTGGCTATGGTGCTGATTTGCGCCGACGACCCGCCGCGAGGCGGGTTTTTGTTGTGATGAGCCCGAAACTCCTGAGGTGAAGTCATGATCCGGTTCCTGAAAGCATTCGCCTTCGTCACCCTGTTCCTGATCTCGTCCGGCTTTGCATCCGCCGAGGAGCGTTGGCAGACCTTGCCGGAGCCGGCGGCGATGCCCAAACCGGATCAGAGCGGATATGCGCCGGTCAACGGCATTCAGATGTACTATGCCGTTTTCGGCGCCGGTGATCCGATTCTCCTGATCCATGGGGGCCTTGGCCATGGCGACATCTGGGCAAGCCAGGTGGCGACGATGTCCAAGACGCACATGGTGATCATTGCCGACAGCCGCGGCCATGGCCGTTCTACCCGCACCGAGCAAGCTTACGGCTATGACCTCATGGCGTCGGACTATCTTGCGCTGCTCGACTATCTCAAGATCGACAAGACCGCTCTTGTCGGCTGGAGCGACGGCGGCATTATCGGCATCGACATCGCGCTGCATCATCCGGAGCGGCTGACACGGCTCTTTGCGCAGGCCGCCAACGTCACCACCGATGGCGTCGATCCGGGTGTGCTGACCAACAAGACCTTTGCCGCCTACATCGACCGCTCGGGCCGCGACTACAAGAAACTGGCGAAGACTCCCGACCAGTACGGTGCCTTCGTGGCGCAGATCAGCCACATGTGGGAGTCGGAGCCGGCCTGGACCAAGGAACAGCTCGGCAAGATAACCACGCCGACCGCGATCGTTGCCGGCGACCATGACGAGGCGATCAAGCGCGAACACACCGAATACATGGCCTCCGTCATTCCGGGCGCCAAGCTCATCATCCTGCCCAACGCCAGTCATTTCGCCATGCTGCAGGCGCCGGACGAATATAGCCAGGCGGCGCTGGACTTCATCGACGCCAAATAGCGCCCCCAGCTGAGCACCCAGCGCAGCAACGGGTACATTCCGATTGTTGAACAATGGGTTCCGTTTTGCGGCGAATAGGATTACCTTCCGGCAAGACGCCTTCTGAACCGCCTTTTCGGAGAACTCGATGCGCTGTCTGACCATTGCCAGTGCCGGATTTCTGATTGCTCTGGCCGGGCCGGCATTCGCCGCCGACCCGATGGCGGTGCCGATGACCGAACCAGGCTTCGACTGGACCGGCTACTATGCCGGCCTGCAGGCCGGCTACGGCTGGGGCCAGTCCGACATATCAGTGACGGAAGGCGCGCCGTTTTCCATCGCGCCCGACATTGACGGCGGTTTCGTCGGGGGCCATGTCGCCGGCCTGTGGCAGTTCGACCAGGCAGTGCTCGGCGCCGAGGCGGAGCTCAATTATTCCGCCGTCGACGGTACGGCCGTATCAGGCCTTGGAAGCACATTCCGCACGGACATCAAGTGGTTCGGATCTGTCGACGCCAAAGCGGGCTTCGCCATGGACCGCGTGCTGGTCTACGGCGTCGGCGGCGTCGCCTTTGCCGGCATCGAAACTTCGCAAGTCGCGGGCGCGTCGTTCGCCGGCACACGCACGAATGTCGGCTGGACCTTGGGCGCCGGCGTCGACTATGCGCTGACCGACAAATTCATCGTCGGCGCGCAATATCGCTATTATGATTTCGGCTCCGAGCACTATGACGTAGCGGAACCCTTCAACGATCGCGATCAGGATGTGAAGCTGAACGCGGTCGGTATCAATCTCAGCTACAAATTCTGAGCCTTCTCGGCGACTGAGATTTTGGCAACAACCAACTGTTTTGCCATCACGAACCACCTTTCATGAGTCCGACACTCGGCAAAAGATGGCTTGACGGGTTTTCGCTGGCGTCTGAAAAGGGCTGGCCTGCGGACGTGGCGGAATTGGTAGACGCAAGGGACTTAAAATCCCTCGATCTCTGATCGTACGGGTTCGATTCCCGTCGTCCGCACCATTTGAAATGCTTAGGATTTGTTCTGTAAGAACTCACTGGCTACCATAGAAAAGGCTGACGCGGGTAGCAACTGAAGAGGTTTAACACTCTTGCTGGAATACCTGCTGCAACACTCCTGTCGGTAGCGACCGACCGCGCGGGCCAGGTCAAGGCACTCCCTTAGGAGCCGGCTGGGGCCGCAGCGGCCTTAACCCGGTGGGCATGCTCCGTCGCGATTTTAAGAAGAGTTGCGGCCGTTTCCTGTGGCGTCCAACCTTGCGCTTCTGACGCAGTCACCAAGGCCGCAAACGCGGCTTCTAATGCGACTTCACAGTTCACCCCACGGTCTGGGCTATCCTCTGGCAATATCGGGGGTTCGACGGATTGGGACATGGTGACTTCTTTCAAAGGGGAAAACCCGCCGCCCCAGCCTTTGCCACTTGAAAATTTCAGCAAAGGATCATTCCAGCTATCAGCAGCGTGATTAGAACTGACAACGGCACGGCCAGAAGACCGACCAACTCAACATTTCTTGTGTTTTGTCGCTTGTCCATCTTCGTCGCCCGCATGTCGTTGGCTTTGGCATCTTGCCGTCAACGTGCAGCTGTTGGAACCAACCACAAGTGCCGCTGATCGGAGATTCAGTCGGTGCTGCATATTAGCAACACATTGTGGAACGATCGGGCGGCATCAGCCAATTGCTTTTGAATGCGCTTGCACTTGCTTCGTACGATTCCGTACAGTTTCCCCCATAGGGGAGGCGGCCGATGGACCATGACGAGGAAGGCTACAGCATTGACGCCTTCGATTTCGATGTGGTGTGCGAGACCTTCAGGAGATCCGTTCGGGAGTTGAACCTGGCTGAAGAGCATTGGGTAGACCACGCGAAGGCGCTGCTACGGGAATTCACCGACAGCGCACCTGATGACGACATGATTAGCCGGATCGTCGGGCGCTAGTGGCCTATACAGCGGTAGTTGGTTAGAATCGTACCCCGGTCCTGCCACGGAAACCTTTTCCAAGGTTTGCCGCGTCATAGAGGCATCACAGAAGCTCCTGGAACAGATTGCCCAGCGCGGAGGGCCCTATAACGAAAAAGCTCGCCACCGTGAGGCAGCGGGCAGTTTTGGGAGAAACAGAAATGGGAACAATGGACCCCCGAATTGCCAACGGGCCATCGCCAATGCCGTCAGAGAGCCCTGCCTGGACGTGTGGCGTCCTGTCCGGCCCTCGCCATTGATTTCGTCGGCAAGCTTGTCTTTGGCCTCGTGATAGGTCTTGAAGTTGGCATCGGGATGGCAATCGCCGGCTGCCAAGGAGGCCGGCCGCTGGCCGACCCATCAGTTAGGCGTCCGTAGCCAGAGCGTTATAAAGCAGCAAACACGCCAGGATAGGAACGGCGCTGCCTAGCAGCTGGTCTGCCGTGAGGCCGGAAAAATAGACAAGATGAAACGTCACCATCGCTCTACCAATCACGGTTCGGAACACTGCCGAATTAACCGTTGGCCGACGCTAATGTTCCGCTCTGGACTCACTACCGCTTTGGAAGAATCCTGCATCAGCGCCCCGCCGACCTTGATCTCAACGTCCGTGCCACAAGGCTTTCCTTCGTTCGCATGGTTCGCAGAGATTAGCACGATCGCATACTCTCATCTCATCCGGCGTCGTCTCCCTCACAAAGCAGCGCCGGTAAGGCTCGGCGACCTTCTTGTTTGTCCGTGTGCCAAAGGAGGTCGCCGGGCCTGCCGCTGCTCATCTTTGCTGGTGGTTGCTCCTGATGGCTGCGCTTGGCGCCGTCGCCCTACTGCTACCTGCGGGGTAAGGCCGGCGAGCCCTCTTGTCAGGCAGTCCGGCATGTAGGATTATAGTCCTCGTTGCGGCGACCCCTCAATGGAGAGCGCCAATGGCCAGAACCAAACCTTCGGAACAACTTTCCCGGGCTGAAATCGAGCGCTTCCTGGCGGCAGCCGAAGCGCTGCACAAGAGCATCGTCGGGCCGCTCCTGGCGTACCACGGCGAGCACTACAAGCTCTACGTAAGGTCCATGGACCCCTGTTGAAGTCGATCGAGACCATCACCGGCCAGAGGGCGAAGTTCATCCAGTGGAACGGGACAGGACCGGCACAGCCCCGGGACAAGCCTCCGGGCTAAGTCTCCTCCCGGAAATCCAGCAGCTTGGCATGGCGAAGCTTCTCCTCGCCCTTTAGGAACCGCACGCGGCCGACCAGGCCCGGCTTTAGCCATTCGGCCTTGTCACTCTTGAGCCCTTTCGGCGCCGGCCCGCCAATCTTGCCTTGCACGCGGTCCCATAGGCGCTGGCGCTTGTCCGCCTTGAAGGTGACGAAGGCGCCGCCGGCATAGTGGCCTTTGTCGGCCATCAGCACCATGGCAGGCTTGCCGGCCTCGCGCTGCACGCCGATGATGTCCATCTCCTTTTCGGCATAGCACTTGATCTTGCGCCAGTTCGTCGTCGGACCCGACCGATACTTGCTGCCCTTCCGCTTTGAAACGATACCTTCAAGCCCAGCCTGGTCGACCAGGTGAAAGACGGCGTCGCCAGTGCCCGGCATCGCTTCGCTGAACTGAATTCGGCCGCCGTCCGGGATCAACGCCCGGAGTATCTCGCGACGGTCTTCCACCGGCGTGTTCCGCAAGTCATGCCCGTTCAGGTGCAAGAGGTCGAATGCTAGCAGATACAGATCGCGCGAAGGCTTGCGGCTGGTCGCGGCTGATTGATGCGCATGGAAGTCGGATAGGCCAGCCTCATTGATCGTAATGGTCTCGCCGTCGATGATGAAGTCTTTCGCCTCGATCGCTTCCGCCTCACCGGCAAGTTGGATGTAGCGGCCCGTCCAATCATAACCGTTCTTGGTGATCAGCCGAATCCCGTCATCATCCTTGATGACCTGGGTGCGGTAGCCATCGAATTTGATCTCATGAATCCAATCATCGCCCATCGGCGGCGTGTCGACCAGTTCGGGTTCCATGGGCTTGATGAATTTCAGACGCATGCACTGACTCTCAGAACTGCGACTTCAATTAGCAATTGCTAAATTAGTTCCGGAACATTTTAGACGAATTGGATGTTTGAAGGGCTATGAAGATCGAAGCCGACCAATGCCGGGCAGCGCTGACGCTCATCCGGCGCACAATGGAAGAGCACTGTCCTCCTGGCGTGCTGCCGAGCGAAGAGATGGTCAATGGGCTCTATGGTCCGGAACTGATCCATGAGGCGGAAGCCATTGCCGCCGGCATCGTCGCAACCATTGACCAGCTGCAATTGCCCGTGATGAAACCGCCGTCCCCTAGTATCAAATAGAGACCGACACAGGGAAGGTCGCTTGGCCGCGCGATCGTGGGCTCGCAACGACCGGCGAGGCGATGCCGGCCTCACCAAGGGTTACAGCCCCTCGACCAGCAGCGAAGGCGGCTCGCGGCAGTGCAACGCCCGAAGTGTTTCGAGACGACGATGTCCACCGAGCGTAGCCAGCGCGCGTTGTGCTGCACAAGGACCGAGGCAGCGGCACGGCCGCCCGGGCTACTCCAAAGGCGGCTCTTCGCTCTGTGGAGCCAAAACGGTGATATCCATCCTGGCGATTGTCGATGCGGCGCGCCCCTGGGCGCCAGAATCCGTGTCGCCACTTTCTGCCGCCATTGCCTTGGCGCGATGTCCTACGCTGTCTGCGCTTTTGCCTGGCGCAAATCCTTCGCCCGGTTCTGTCTTTGCGGGTTTCGGTCGAGTTTCAGCTGCCTGCCGATGTTGGTTTCCAATCGCCGAGACCATTGATACCTCCCCTTGATGAGGCCGCGACTGTACCTGTCAAGGCTGTAGCGAGGCTGATCACTTAAGTGGTCGGGTTGCGCCCGCTCGTAGTGGCCCTCCGATCACTGGGCTCTCGATGCCTTGGCGCTCGCGGACGTCTGGTCGGGTGGGAAGTTCAAACTCAGCCGCCCTTTGCGGCACCGGTTTCGCCCGACAACTAGGAACGATTTCGGCCGCCATGTGTTACGCAATCATGAATCTCGCGGATCCCGGATCAACAATGGCAACCGATCTTTTCACGATGCAACTCGCTGATGCTCAGCAGCGCATCAAACAGACCGAGTTCGCGCTGGTACTCAGCGAGAAAATGGTGGCTGAGAACCTCGCTTTATCCAGCAGGATACGATCGGCGAGGCGCCGAGTCCTGAAGACCGGAGGGCCTCTGGCGACAGTCGACTCAACAAGCTGAAAGAGTTCTTCAAATGATCTCGACCCAGTCCGGACGTGGGAGAGCTTGCCGGTAACCTTAGCGGTAATCGGCCGAGTCGCAGCAGGAAGCGCGCTGAAAACTTGCTCCATGAAGACTGCGGCGTCGCTATGAATCTCGCCTTTGTGTTGCCGAATCCGATCTGCGCAAAGGCGCGTGGTCGAGACCAGGCAGCGGCTCACGAAGATTGATCCCAGCAGGGCAAATTGACCGCTACGGCTCAGTTGAGGCAGCACTTCGAAATCACGGCTATTGACCTGCTGAGCTATCAGTTTCCCTCGATCTCTAATCGTATGGGTTCTCCGCACCATCCTTCGCTCTTCGAGCTTCGGGGTGGCAGGCCACCCAGTAGCCGTCAAACGTCGAGATAGCCGGCGGCGACCAGCGTTGCCTTATATCGCCGGGCAAATCGGCTGGGCAAACGACTGAGGTAAGCTGACGCGCCAATATCCCAATGCGCGCCCAGTTCGCGGTCGAAGGCAGCCGGGTCGAATTGCAGCAAGCCGCTGCGTGGGTAGACCGTGAATTCTCCGAAGATCGGCTCCCCCTCCTCCTCGTAGAAATCGACACGCACCATGTCGAACTCGCTGCCGAGCGCCTCGGCTGCCTCGATCATCCGCGCCAGGCTCTTGGGAGGGGGAATTTCCAGGCTCGAGTCGATCGCGCCCTGGGCAATGTTCAGCGGGCGCCAATCGCGATCCAGGTGGGCGGTATTCTTGACCGTGGAACGGAAGGCGACGACGACGATGTAGGCGACGCGGCCAGCCAGCACACAGAATTTGTAGTCGACCGGGTCATAGCCCTGGTCCTTGCCCACAAGTGCTTCGACGAAAACCCGCCGCTCTATGTGCGCATAGCTGCGCTCCAGCTTCCGGGCGCCATAGGTTTGGCCAAGGTATTCCGTCATCTCGGCAATGATCGCCTCCCGGTCGGCGTTGGCCGGATCGCGAACGATGACATTCATGGCGCAACCGTGGTTGCATTTGACGGCGTAGGGGATTTTTAGGTCATCGAAGGGGATCTGGCGCGGATCGTCGCCCTGCCACAGCACCTCAGGGATGGCGAGCCCGGGAAGCCGCTCCCTGACGATTTCCTTGGACTTGAGCTTGTCGAGAAGACCGGTAAAGCGAGGATCGTCATCGAAAATCTTGCGCCAGTGGATCTTTTCCGTGAACGTCACCGGGGCTGCAAAATTCGGCAGATGCCGCATCCGCTCAAGGAAACGCTGGGTCAACCGGCGGTAGCGGACAAGCAGCGCGGCGTTCAGCAACAGGAGAGATGCCCGCGCGCTGTTTCGCTTCAGCCATGCCTTTGCGCCACGCGCCATTCCGGTGTCCTTGCAACCTGCGCAACTTCATCCGCGAAGTGGACGTGCCACCCTGCCCGCAGCAGTGAGGCACGTCGAGCTTCGCCGAGCTAGCCCTTCATCGGGTACAGTTTCAAATGCTGGATCAGGATGATCGTCTTGGCGTCGATGATGCGGCCGTCTGAAATGCCGGCCAGCGCTTCATCAAGAGGCATTTCCAGAACCTCGATGTCCTCGCCCTCGTCGGCCGCGCCGCCGCCGGCCGAGATGCGGTCGGCGGGTGAATAGCGCGCCACAAAGAACCACAGCCGTTCGGTGACGCTGCCTGGGCTCATATAGGGGGAAAACAGCCGCTCGATGTTCTGTAAGCGATAGCCGAGCTCTTCCTCGGCCTCCTTGAGGATGGCGGTTTCGGGATCGTTTTTGTCGAGCAGGCCGGCGCAGGCCTCGATCAGCGGTTCGCGGTGGCCGGTGACGTAGGCGGGGTAGCGGAACTGCCGCACCAGAAGCACCGTCTGACGCTCGGGATCGAAAGGCAGGATCACCGCGCCGTCGCCACGGTCGTAGGTCTGGCGAATCTGCGTCTCCCACTGCCCGTCGCGCCGGCGATAATCGAGGACGGTCTTCTTCAGAACCGCCCAGTCGTCGGACAGGACTTCCTCCGAGCGGATGCGGATACGATCTTCCATGATGAGCTCCAAGCTGTCGGCGCCATGGCGTAACCGCGAACGGTTTTGCGCGCAACCGAAACGGCGAAGCTTTCACCGCCTCGTGTCTGGTGCCGGCAACTGCCATCGCCTAAATAGCTGCAGTCCCTCTCCGGAGTTTTTTGATGACCGCAGCGCTTTTCCAGCCGATCGCCCTCGATGGCCTGACCTTTCCGAATCGTATCGCGGTGGCGCCGATGTGCCAGTATTCCGCCGAAGACGGCTCGGCCAGCGACTGGCATCTCTATCACTGGATGAACCTGGCGATGTCGGGCGCCGGCATGGTCACCGTCGAGATGACCGACGTCGAACGGCGCGGCCGCATCACCCATGGCTGCCTCGGCCTCTATTCCGACGACAACGAGGCGGCCGCCCGGCGCACGCTGGATGCAGCAAGGCGCGTCGCCGCGCCGGAAACGAAATTCGGTATTCAGCTTGCCCATGCCGGCCGCAAGGCATCCAACCGAAAGCCCTGGGAGGGCGGCGGCCCATTGCAGCCGGGCGAGGATCCCTGGCAGACCGTCTCAGCCTCGGCCATCGCCTATGACACCGGCTGGAATGTGCCGCATGCGCTGGAGGAAGATGAAATCCTGCAGCTTGTCGAGCGCTTCACTCAAGCCGCGAGGCGGGCCGAGCGCGCCGGCTTCGACTTCCTCGAGCTGCACGCCGCGCACGGCTATCTGATCTTCCAGTTCCTGTCGCCGCTTTCCAACCAGCGCACCGACCGCTGGGGCGGCTCGCTGGAAAACCGCATGCGTTTCCTCATCGAGATCGCCAAATCGGTGAGGAAGGCAGTTCCAAACCTGATGCTTGGCGCCCGCCTGTCGGTGAAGGACTGGGTCGATGGCGGTTTCGAGGTCGACGAGGCGATCGAGGTGGCCAAAGCCTTGAAGGCGCTTAATGTTGCCTATATCTGCTGTTCGAGCGGCGGCAATTCGCCGTTGCAGAAGCTGCCGACCGGCGCCGGCTATCAGGTGCATCTGGCCGAAGCGGTGCGCAAGGGCGCCGGCATCCCGACACGGGCTGTCGGCCTGATCGACGATCCCTCGCAGGCAGAGGCGATCGTCGCCGACGGCCGCGCCGACATGGTGGCGCTGGCCCGCGCCTTCCTCGCCGATCCGCGCTGGGGCTGGCGCGCCGCCGCCACCTTCAGCGAAAAAATCCATCCCGCGCCGCAGCTTGCCCGCTCGGTGACGACGATGCAGCATTGGACGAAGGGCTGAACAGGCAGCGCCGACGGATGCGCCAAACGCATCTGCTGGACAGATTGCCGCAGCTTCGCTTTAATCCGCCCGCTATAGTCCCTGGGGGCAGGCCGCCTTGGCGGCCGGATTGGGAGCAAAGTCCATGGCATCAAGGGCAATCTATCCGGCGGCAGCCGCTCTGGTGGTCGCACTGTCGTTCGCCGCGTCGTCTCCGGTCGGCGCGCAATATTGCGAAGGCACGGTGCACGGCCTGTCCAGGCACTACGATCTGGATTCCGGCAGCGGGTTTCTCGCCGTGCGCGCACGGCCGAACTCGTCGTCGCGCATGATCGGGCAGTTGTTCAACGGCGACCACACGGAGATTTTCGACCGCCGGGGCAACTGGTACCAGGTCGAAATCGGCGGACGGACCGGCTGGGCCAACGCCCACTGGCTGCGCAACGACTGCGGTTACTGAGACCAACGATTGCGGTTGGTGAGACGTTTGGGCGCAGGCTGACGGCCACTTTTGCAACCATATTGGCTGCTTTGCGTTGCGGCCATCATGGATAACAAACCTTTTGAAACCCCGGTCGTGGTCGAACTCGGCCATGTCGGCAAATATCGCCAGATCCGCAGCACCCAGGAAGCGGCGGAGTGTCTGATGACGGTGTGGCCGCTCAATCGCGGCCCGCGCCATCGTGATGCTCTCGACACTTGCCTCAAAGTGCTGGAAGGTTATCGTTCGACGGCCGATGCACGCAGGGCCTTGATCGAAGCGGCCAAGGAATCGGAAGTGCTGGTTCCCGAAGACCGGCTGCCAGACGCCAAGTTGCATTGAAGCCCAAATTGCAATGAAAAACGGGCCGCATTGAGCGGACGGACGAACCGGAGGATTTCATGGCGAAGCTGACTTACAAGATCGTCGAGCATGACGGGGGCTGGGCCTACAAGGTCGGTTCGACATTCTCGGAGACATTCCCGACCCACCAGGATGCGCTGCGCGCCGCCGAGATCGCCTCGGCCGAACAGCAGATCGCCGGCGCCACGGACGGCATCCAGTATGAGGATGCCGAAGGCAAGTGGCACGACGAACTGGCCGACGGCCGCGACCGGCCGCAGACTGAAGTTTCCGACTGATCCTTGCCCCTCAGCTTTCGCTGCCGGCCGTGGATGCTCGCCTAAGCAATTCCCTTGGGAATTGCGTCAAAACAAACAGGCGGGACATCCTGCCGGTCAGTCGAAGCCGTGGCTTGATCACTTGCCGCAATATTGATCGTTCACGTTGGGCCTCACATTTCCGAAGGGTCCTGACGGGTCGGAGGCGCACGGCCCCGTAGCGCCGCCATAGCCTTGGCTGCCGTCGGCATTGATGCTGCCGGTGGTGGTCTGGTCGACGGTCGATGACTGGTCGTTCCCGAACGGCCACCAGCTGTGATGGTTGGAATACGTGCCGTCCGATGACTGCGCCATCGCCGATGTGGCAAGACCGATCGTCAGCACGGATGCTGCAAAGACTTTCCTGTACATTGAATTACTGCGTATCCGCCGCCTTGGGTGCGACACGGGGTAAACCGGATATCAGCCGAATGGTTCAGTGAAATTGTTGTGAGGCTGTGGTGAGGTCTTGGCGGCGAATGCCCGCTCGGCAATGCGCTTGATGAAGGCGATGACGCGGTCCGGCTCGACGAATTGCGGCATGTGGCCGAGGCCTTCGACCGCCTCGAAATCGAGGCCTTCGATCCTGTCCTTCATCGGCTCCCCATGTATGCGCATGGCGATGACGCGATCGGCTGTCCCGAAGAAAATCCCGGCCGGCATGGCGATCTCTTCATAGCGCTCTTCGATGCGGCCAAGATCCTGTTCGACCGCTACGAAATCGGTGGAGGTTGCATGGAAATGGCTTGGCCTCAGCCCGAGCCATCCGCCGCCATCGATCATGTAGTCGGCGGGAACGGCCTGCGGCGCGAAGATGAACTCCAGTGTCTGCCGCGCATATCTGAGGCTTGTCGGTATCGCGACGGTGTAGGCCATGATCCAGCGCCAAAGCCGCGAACGGATATAGAGCAGGCCCGCTTTCTCGCGGGCGCCGGCTTCCAGATGCGTCAGCGGCGCCAGCAAAGCGATGCCGGAAATCGCGCCGGGATGCTCCAAGGCCAGGGTCAGCGCGACGGCGCCCCCCAGCGAGTGCCCGACCACGAGCGGCCTTTCCAGCCCGAGTGTTTCGATGAAGCGCCTGATGATCTCGACCTGTTCAGGCAGACGGCCGGTGGCTCCTCGCGCGCGAACAGAATAGCCCGATCCCGGCCGGTCGAGTGCAATGAGGCGGTAGCCAGGGCCAAAGCGCTCAAACAGCGTGTGGCGAAACTGGTGGAGTTGCGCGCCAAGTCCGTGCACGAACAGGATCGGCCGTCCCTCGCCCGTTTCGACATAATGGATGCGGCTGCCGTCGATCTCGACGAAGTTTCCGCTGGCCGGCACCAGCCTTTCGGCCTTGGCGGCAATCCAGAGCGTAGCGGCCACCAGACAGGCCACGATGACGAGAGCCAGCACGGACAGGCCGGCGACAAGCCAAAGCAGAATCGATACCAGCATGTTTTCACCCGGGAAGCGGACCGGCGCGCACCATCACCCACTGACGAACGCTCGGCAAGGCAGATGGCGGCTTGTGTCGGCATTGCCGCCAGTTCGATGGCGCGCTATCTCAGGCGACCTTCTTTCTGCCTCAGGCGACCTTGTCTGCCAACGGGCCTGTTTGCCGGAGCCTTCCATGCCTGAAATCGTCACTGCCGCCATGCTTGTCATCGGCGACGAGATTCTGTCCGGCCGCACCAAGGATAAAAATATCGGCCACCTCGCCGACATCATGACGGCCATCGGCATCGACCTGAAGGAAGTGCGCATCGTTCCCGACGAGGAGGACGAGATTGTCGCTGCGGTGAATGCCGTACGCGCCCGCTACACCTATGTCTTTACCACCGGTGGCATCGGCCCGACGCATGACGACATCACCGCCGATTCCGTTTCCAAGGCTTTTGGGGTGCCGTGCGAATACGACGCCAAGGCCTATGCCATGCTGGGCGAGAGCTATGCCGCGCGCGGCATCGAATACACCGAGGCCCGCAAGCGCATGGCGCGCATGCCGCGCGGCGCCGACCATATCGACAATCCGGTCTCCGTCGCGCCCGGCTTTCGCATCGGCAACGTCCATGTCATGGCCGGCGTGCCGGCGATTTTCCAGGCCATGCTCGACAATGTCGTGCCGACGCTGAAGGCCGGCACCAAGATGCTGTCGGCCACCGTCCATTGCCCGTTCGGCGAAGGCCTGATCGGCGGTCCCCTGGGCGACATCCAGAAGGCGCATCCCGACACCATCATCGGCTCCTATCCGAAATATGGCGACGGCAAATTCTGGACGGAGCTGGTGGTCCGCGCCCGCAGCCAGGAGGCGCTGGATTCGGCACGCAAGGACGTCGAGGCGATGGTGGCCGGCTTCACCGCCGCCAATTGACCCTGGGTTCGCGGACCATCGCCGGGCCGGAACCAAGCACCGCACTCCCACGTTTTCCCTCGGGCGCAGCACGCGCTGGCAGATTTGAGGGATTTCGCATGCGCTTCAAGACCATCGTCGCCATATTGCAGAACGAACAGGACGCCGAACGCGTGCTCGACTGCGCCATCCCGCTTGCCGACCGGTTCGAGAGCCATCTCATCGGCATCCATGCCGAAGCGCTGCCCGTTCCCTACACCTCGGCAACCGGCTTCCCCGACACTGAGTTCCTGCAGGTCTCCGCCGACATGAACCGCGAGCGCGCCGAGAAATTGCAGGCGCTTTTCGTTGGGCGGATCGAGAATTCCGGCCTTTCCTTCGAATGGCGCAGCCTCGAGAGCTTTTCCGGCGACAGCGCGCTGACGGGTATTTCCAGCGTGCGCGCCGCCGATCTGATTATTGCCGCGCAGCGCGAGACCGGGGGCGACACGAGCGCCGATGTCGACACGCTGGTTTACGATGCCGGCCGGCCAGTGCTGGTGGTGCCGCATGAGGGGCCGTTGGTCACCACATTCAAACATGTGCTGCTGGCCTGGAACGGCAGCAAGGAGGCGGCGCGTGCCGCCTTCGACGCGCTGCCCTTCATCATCGAGGCCGAGAAAACCGACATTCTGGTCATCGATCCGCCGGATACGCTGGATGACAACCCGGAAGCCGCCGGCGCCGAGATCGCCGCGGCACTCTCCAGGCATGGCGCAACGGTCAGCGTGTCGGTGCAAAAATCGGGTAATGCTTCGGTCGATGACGTCATCCAGACCCGGATCGCCGAGACCGGAGCCGACCTTCTGGTGCTCGGCGCCTACAGCCATTCCTGGCTGCGTCAGCTTTTGTTCGGCGGCGTCACGCGCACCGTGTTGCGCAGCGTGCCGGTTGCGGCCTTTTTGTCGCGGTAACTCCACAGACTGGCCCCGCCCTTGCCAATGCCCTGACTTTCCAGTTAATTCCGCGCGCATTCCACAATGGTGCGCGCGGAGTGCAGAATGTCCCTTCCCGAAAAAGCCTTTCCGGTCTCCTGGGACCAGTTCCACCGCGATGCCCGGGCGCTCGCCTGGCGGCTTGCCGGCGCCAACAAGGGACAGTGGAAGGCCATCGTCTGCATCACCCGTGGCGGCCTGGTTCCCGCCGCCATCATCTCGCGCGAACTCGGAATACGCGTCATCGAGACGGTCTGCGTCGCCTCTTATCACGACTACACCAGCCAGGGGCAGTTGCAGGTGCTGAAGGAGATCACCCCGGCGCTGCTCGCCGATGATGGCGCGGGCGTGCTGATCATCGACGACCTCACCGACACCGGCAAGACGGCAGGCATCGTGCGCGCCATGATGCCCAAGGCGCATTTCGCCACCGTCTACGCCAAGCCGAAAGGCAGGCCGCTGGTCGACACCTTTATCACCGAAGTCAGTCAGGACACCTGGATCTACTTTCCCTGGGACATGGGTTTTACCTACCAGAAGCCGATCGCCGACGATCACGCAGGCTGATTCGCGCCAGCCCCATTTCTGCCCAGACGGCCAAACCCGCCCCGTTTGCTATGAAAACAGGCACTGGAAGGGACAATATTCTGTCGAATCGACAGCTGTTGGCGGAGTTTGACGGGTCGGTGTGAGGTTTTTTACTTTTAAGACTTACACTTGTCGGTAAGATTCATACGGCGGCTAACGATTCTGAGGGCTGGGGTAGCTTTCACTGATGCTGACGACACCGGCGACACACGACCATCTGGCTGAAAGGGTCCGCAAGCTCTTCGGCACTTCGCCTTGTCGCCTGCAGGTTGCCGCTTTGCCATGGCGCAATAACGAAGACGGCGTCGAGATCATGCTGATCACCAGCCGAGACACCGGGCGTTGGGTGCTGCCGAAGGGCTGGCCCGAGGCCAGGGAGCCGCTCTGCGAGGCAGCGGCGCGCGAGGCGGGCGAGGAAGCCGGATTGCGTGGCAAGATTTCGCTTTTCGAGGCCGGTCGTTACTTCTACGCCAAGGCCCTCGCGTCCGGCGAGGAAGTCCCTTGCGAAGTGCTGGTGTTTCCGCTGCAGGTCGAGCACGTTGCCGACCGCTGGAAGGAAAAGCGCGCGCGCACCCGCAAATGGGTCAATGGGGCCGAGGCCGTACGCATGGTCAACGAGCCGGACCTCTGCCAGATCATCGCCCATTTCTGCGCCGATCCCGACAAGTTCGTCGTTAGAGCCTAGCTCACAGCCACCGCTGCATAGTCCTGCGCGCCCGCACCGGTTCTTGCCCCGATTCCGGGCTCGGTGCTTCGCTCCGCGCGCCAGCAATCCGACACTATAAATCCCTCCCCTTCAGGCCAAGCTTAGCCACAGCTTGACATGCAGGCATTTACCTGCATATTGTGTCTTCAAGATGAGTGAGACCGATGGACGCCGACAAGGTTTTCAAAGCGCTGGGCGACCCGACCCGCAGAATGCTGCTCGATCTTCTGTGTGAGAAGAACGGCCAGACGCTCGGCGAGCTTTGCGAAAATCTCGACATGGCGAGGCAATCCGCCACGCAGCACATCGATCTGCTGGAAGCGGCCAATCTGATCAGCACGGTCAAGCGTGGCCGCGAGAAGCTGCATTTCATCAACCCCGTGCCGCTGCACGAAGTCTACGAGCGGTGGGTGCGAAAATTCGAACGGCAGCGGCTGAGCCTGCTGCACGACCTGAAACAAGAACTCGAAGGAGACGACCAATGACCCGGGAAACCACCAGTTTTGTCTACGTGACCTACATCAGATCGACGCCACAAAAGGTGTTCGAAGCCATCACCAGGCCCGATATCGCCAAGCGCTACTGGGGCCACGAAAACGTCTCCGACTGGAAGCCCGGCTCGAAATGGGAACACATCCGCGCCAATGACGAACGGACCGTCGAACTCGTTGGCAAGGTCGTCGAAATCTCGCCGCCGACCCGCCTGGTCATGAGCTGGGCCAACGCCTCGCAGGCCGACGATCCCACCAAGCACAGCCGGGTGACGTTCGCCATCGAGGAATACGACACCATGGTCAAGCTGACCGTCAGCCATGACGAGCTCGAAGCCGGCAGCGGCATGGCCAAGGGCATCAGCCAGGGCTGGCCGGCCGTGCTGTCCAGCATGAAATCCTTCCTCGAAACCGGCACAGGCATCGACCTGTTCGCCAAGCCGAAATCGGCCTGAAGCAATCTGACAGCGGGAGAACGACAATGACCAGGCACTATACCGGCGGCTGCGCCTGCGGCGCGATCCGCTATGAGGCCAGCGGCGAGCCGATCTTTCAGAACCACTGCCAATGCCTCGATTGCCAGAAGCGCAGCGGTACTGGCCATTGTTCCTATGTGACCTTCGGCCGGCGCGCTGACGTAAAGATCACCGGCGAGCCGAGCACATGGCGGATGATCGCCGACAGCGGCAATGAAAAAGCCCAGGCCTTTTGCCCGACCTGCGGCACGCCGGTCTACGTAACGTTCGTCGCCATGCCGGAGGTGACGGCGATCCAGGCCACGAGCCTCGACGATCCCGGCCAGTTCGACCCGCAGGCGGTCACCTACACCGTGCGCGGCCACGTCTGGGACACGATCGACCCAGCGCTTCAGCCATTCGAGCGAATGCCTGGATGAACCAAGCAGAGCCCTATCCCTCGGATAGGGCTCTGCGTTCAGCTCAGATCACCAGGCCCTTGGTCAGTTCCAGCGCCTGCCGCTCGAACAGGCGGCGGTAGATGCCGCCCTTCAGCCGGATCAGCTCGTCATGCGAGCCTTCCTCGACGATCTTGCCACGGTCGAACACGAGCAGCCTGTCCAGCGCCCGCACCGTCGACAGACGGTGCGCGATGACCAGCGTCGTGCGGCCAACCATCAGCCGCTCCATCGCCTGCTGGATCAGCACTTCCGATTCCGAATCGAGGCTCGATGTCGCCTCGTCCAGGATCAGGATGCGCGCATCCGCCAGGAAGGCGCGCGCGATCGCCACCCGCTGGCGCTCGCCGCCCGACAGTTTCACGCCCCGTTCACCGACCAGCGTGCCGTAGCCCTTCGGCAGGCCGGTGATGAAGTCGTGCGCGCTGGCGAGCTTGGCGGCATGCTCGATCTCGGCCTGCGTGGCGTCCGGTCGGGCATAGGCGATGTTTTCCGCCAGCGAGCGGTGGAACAGGATGGGCTCCTGCTGGACGATGGCAATCTGCGCGCGCAGCGACGCCTGTGCAACCTGCGAGATGTCTTGGCCATCGATAAGGATCCTGCCGCCGCTGACATCATAGAGACGCTGGATCAGCTTCACGAAGGTCGTCTTGCCCGAGCCGGAATGACCGACCAGTCCGACCCGCTCGCCCGCCGCTATCTCCACCGAAAAGTCGCGGTAGAGCGGCAGGCGATGGCTGCCATAGTGGAAGGTGACGTTATCGAAGGCGATGTGGCCATGCGTGATCCGGATCGGCTTGGCGCCGGGCCGGTCCTCGATGCCGAGCGGTTGCGACTGGAAATCGACCAGTTCCTCCATGTCGTTGACCGAACGCTGCAAATTGCGGATATGCGTGCCGATGTCCCTGAGGTAGCCCTGCAGCACGAAGAACGAGGTCAGCACGAAGGCGACATCGCCCGCACTTGCCTGGCCCCAGGCCCACAGCATCAGCGACAGGCCGATTACTGCCGTCCGCAGCACCAGCAACATGGCGCCTTGCGTCGTGCCGTTGATGGTGCCGCGCACCCAGGTGCGGCTGGTCCGCGCGCGCCATTTGGCGACGACCTTGGCAAGACGCGTCTCCTCGCGCGTCTCGGCACCGAAACCCTTGACCACGGCATTGCAGCTCACCGCATCGGCAAGCGAGCCGCCAAGCCGCGTATCCCAGCTGTTGGCGAGCCGTGCCGCGGGCGCGACATAGCCGAGCGACAGCAGCGCCGTCACCGTGATGAACAGCAGCGAGCCGACTGCCACGACCAGCCCCATCAGTGGCCAGAACCAGCCGAGCAGCAACGTCGAGCCGACCAGCATGGCGACCGACGGCAACAACGCAATCAGGATGGTGTCATTGAGCAGGTCGAGAGCCCACATGCCGCGCGTGACCTTGCGCACCGTCGATCCGGCAAAGCTATTGGCGTGCCAGTCGGTTGAGAAGCGTTGCACGCGATGGAACGCGTCGGCGGCGATGTCGGCCATCATCTTCAGCGTCAGCTCGACAATGCCCATGAAAGCCAGGTTGCGCAGCACCACGCCGGTCATCGCCAAAGCGATGAGCGCGAAGAACGCCGCCATTGCCGCATTCCACGCGACATCGTCAGCCAACGCACTGCTGGCGACGGCGTCGACCAGCCGGCCGGAATAGAGCGGCGTCAACACGTCCGCTATGGTCGACAGCAGGAAGCTGCCCATGATCAGCGAAAGCCGCCACGGCTGGCGCCGCCAGTGGCTGAGCGTGAAGCCAAGAACGCTGCGAAAGGCGCTTGCACGCAGATCGATTCGAAAACGAGCCATGATGTCATCCGGGCGCAAATCTGCCCGGTCCCGGTAAGGTCTGAAAATTGAAAACCGCGCTGGGCAATTCGCCCGGGGCTGCGGAGGTTCGGCATGGGTGGCGGCGCGCCCCGGGTTGTCGGGTGGCGACCGGCATCGGCAGAAGCCTGTACTCGACCCGGCATCGGTGCGAAGGGCAAACCTTCGCCGGACGCCAGGTGAGACCTAGGCTTCGCGGCCTCGCATTACCATGTGAAATACTGCCATTCAGACCTCCCGCAAGACACTTGCGGAGCGGTCCTTATAGAGACGCCATGAAGGATCGCCAAGGCCGGGCACGTGGCAAAGCGTAACTGGTCCAACCAGTGAGGTTATTTTGCAACAACAGCGGGTCAACCCCTCGCTATGCCTCATTCCGGGTTGCGATCGAGGCGCATGTAGCGGCCGTCGGTCGATGCCTTGAAGCCCAGCTTCTCATAAAGGCCATGCGCGTCACTGGTCGACAGGCTCCAGTGCGAGACCGTGTTGAGTTCAGGGTGGTTGATGAGCGCCCGCACCAGTTGCGTGCCAATGCCTTGGCCGCGATGCTGCGGCCAGATGATGATGTCGGCGAGATAGGCAAACACCGTACGGTCGGTGATGGCCCGGCCAAAACCGACTTGGTTCCTATCGATATAGGCCGCGGTGCAGAACGAGTTGCCAAAGGCGCGGCGATGAAAGTCATCGCTGCGGCCGGCGCCCCAATAACTCGCCATCAACAGATCGGAGGTCGCCCGGAAATCGATCCGTGACATGTCGAAGCTGATTTCACAGTCGGGCATGGTGCCTCGCAAAGAATGGAGGGCGGCCGAATTCAGTCCGGCCGGTGATTTGGCTGCCCACGTGGCGCGCTTATGGCACCACGAGATAGGCCTTCTGGTCGGCGATCGCGATGGTCACGTCGGTGCCGGAATTGAACTCGACGAAATCGAGCTCCATCCCGTCGCTGAAGATGACGCCGCCCCTGCTCTGCCGCGAAGAAACCACCAGCGGCCGGTCGCGGGTGATGACGCCATGCACAAGCGACACGCCGGTCGTGTTGCTCGGAAACGGTTCGCGCACCGAAAAGAACAGCTGTTCGGCTTCGCGGTCATAGCCTTGCGGCGGCACGGTCGGCACGGAGTTGTCACCATAGGCCGCGGCCAGTCCCGCGGCGCCCGCCATCACCGAGCGCAGCCAGCCGGTAGAGCCGGCGCCCGTGGAGATGATAATGCCGCTCGACGACTGGCGCTCGGTCCTGCCGCCATAGGTCAATTCGTAGCGCGCCGAGACATGCGTCGAGGCGCCAACGAACAGATCGTTGAAGGCGATCAGCCGGCGTCCGTCATTGGAGCGCGCTTCGGCCATCACCACCGCCTGGCGCTTCGCCTTGCCGGCGATCGTCAGGCCGAGGACCTTTTCGGTATCGTCGGCATTCCACGGCAGCAACACGCCGTCGAAAAGCGCCGGGTCCGGGTTGATGCCGATCAGCGGCTGGTACGGGAGGTACTTCGCGGTGTTGGACACCAGCCCGTCCTGACCGAGCGCGATCACCGCGTCGGAGCCGAATTCGAACTGCGGTACCAGTTCGCGGTCGAGCCGCAACTGTTTGAGGCCTTGGGGAAGCGAACCCATCACCCGGTCGAGCGCCTGGTGATAGACGTCATGCGCCGCCTTGACCGGGTCGAAATCCATGCCGGCCTGCCGGAGATAAAAGCGCGCCTGTCCCTGCGTGTTGAAGCGCGTCGTCAGCTCCTCCAGCTCGCTCTTGCGGGTGACGACGATCACCCGGTCGATCGGCCTGCCGCTCTGGTCGCTTGCCACCCGTGCTTGCCTTTCAGGACCCGGCTTTCGGCGTGGGAAGCTGGCTGAGCGCGCTGGTGAGCATGTCAGGCGTGATCGACAGATTGCCGACCGAACCGCCCTTTTCCGCCCAGGCCTTGAAGGCCATCGCCGTCAGCACGTGGGCGGGCGCCGACGAATAGACGGTCAGTTCCAGCTGCTGCGCCTTGGCTTGCGCCTCGGCAAGCGTCAGCTTGTTGCGCGCTTCGGTGTCGACCAGCAGCTTGTTGCGTTCGGCAAGCTCGATTTCGGTCGCCAGTTCGCTCTGCTTGATCTCGCGCTCCTTCTCCACGCCCCAGGCACGGCGCCCATAGATCGCCGCATCGGCCTGGCGCTGCAGCGCCTCGCGATATTCGGTCTGGAGCGCCTTGCGGATCTCCGGCGTCGGCTGGACCGAGGTGATGTGGACCTCCTCGATCGACAGGCCGGCGGTTGCCGCAATCGGATCGTTGCGCAGGAGTTCGGCGAGATTGCCGCCGAGCTTGGTCACCTCGGCCAGCGCCTGCTCCAGCGTCATGCTCGAAACCACCGCGCGGGCGCGGCTCTGTATCGCAAGCACCAGGCGCTCGGCGATCTTCTCCCGGCCGTCGCCGACGACGTCGGCACGGCTGAGCTTGGCGCTGAAATCAAAACCTTCGGCTGCCTTGAGTGGATCGATGATGCGGTAGCTGACCGACCCCTGGATTGCCAGATCCTGGAAATTCGCCGTCGTCTCGGTGGAGATGAAAGGGTTGTCGAGCGACGTCACCGGCACCATGGCGATGGTGGTGCCGAACGTCCCGTACCAGAAGGAGATGCCGCGCCCCTGCTCACGGACCTTGCCGTTCTTGAAGCGCAGGATGTGATATTCAGGCGTTCCCTTGAAATAGCTGAAAAACATGAAAGCCCCAAGGTTCTCTAATTAAACGAAGTTCAGCCGCGATCCCTGAAACGGTTGGTGATGGGATAGCGGCGGTCGCGGCCAAAATTCTTCCGGGTGATCTTCACACCCGGCGCCGCTTGCCGGCGTTTGTACTCGGCAATGTAGAGCAAATGTTCGACGCGCGTCACCGTCGCCCGGTCGTGGCCGCGCGCGACGATGTCGTCGACGCCCATTTCGTTCTCGACCAGGCATTCCAGAATGTCGTCCAGCACCGGATAGGGCGGCAGCGAATCCTGGTCGGTCTGGTTCTCGCGCAATTCCGCCGACGGCGCCTTGTCGATGATATTCCTGGGGATCACCTCGCCTGAGGGACCGAGCGCGCCCGGCGGCACATGGCTGTTGCGCCAGCGCGACAGCGCATAGACCTGCATCTTGTAGAGGTCTTTTATCGGGTTGAAGCCGCCATTCATGTCGCCATAAAGCGTGGCGTAGCCCACCGACATCTCGCTCTTGTTGCCCGTGGTGACGACCATCGAGCCGAACTTGTTGGAAATCGCCATCAGGATCGTGCCGCGCGCGCGGCTCTGTAGATTCTCTTCGGTGATGCCTTCCTTGGTGCCTTCAAAAAGCTGCGCCAGCGTGTGTAGGAAACCCTCGACCGGTTCGAAGATCGGCACGATGTCATAGCGGCAGCCAAGCGCACGGGCGCAATCCTCGGCATCCT
Source organism: Mesorhizobium sp. C277A (assembly GCF_040324395.1). Taxonomy (NCBI): domain Bacteria; kingdom Pseudomonadati; phylum Pseudomonadota; class Alphaproteobacteria; order Hyphomicrobiales; family Phyllobacteriaceae; genus Mesorhizobium; species Mesorhizobium sp. C277A. The sequence continues at coordinate 2,293,200 of NZ_JAMYVW010000002.1, forward strand.
TCAGCGAATCCTCCGAGGTATAGCGGTAGGGCATCATCACCGCCCGCAGCCGCTCCTCGCCGAGCGCATCGACGGCCAATGCGGCGCAGATCGCCGAATCGATGCCGCCGGAGAGACCCAGCACGACGTTCTTGAAGCCGTTTTTATTGACGTAGTCGCGCAGGCCGAGCATGCAGGCGCGGTAGTCCGCCTCCTCGCGCTCGGGGATTTTCGACATCGGCCCTTCCGAGCAGACCCAGCCGTCGAACTCTTCTGCGTTTTGCGCGCCTGCGGCGACGCGGTTGCGCTTCCAGGTGGTGACGTCGACAGTTTCCTCGAACTGGCTCATCTGGAAGGCGAGCGTCTTGTCGGCGCCGATGGCAAAAGAGGCGCCGTCGAAGATCAGCTCGTCCTGGCCGCCGATCTGATTGGCATAGATCATCGGCAAACCGGTCTCGATGACCTGGCGGATAACGACCTGATGGCGCACGTCCATCTTGGCGCGGTAGTAGGGCGAGCCGTTCGGCACCAGCAGGATTTCCGCGCCGCTCTCGGCCAAGGTTTCACAGATGCCGACGTCGCCCCAGATGTCCTCGCAGATCGGAATTCCGATGCGCACACCACGGAAGTTGACGGGTCCCTGAGCCTCGGGCCCGGCCTGGAAGACGCGCTTCTCGTCGAACTCGCCATAGTTTGGCAAATCGAGCTTGTAGCGCTCGGCGAGGATCTTGCCGCCATCGGCGACGATGATCGAATTGTGGGTGCCGCTCTTGCGCTTCAGCGGCGTGCCGATGATGACGCCCGGCCCGCCATCGGAGGTATCCGCGGCGAAATCCTGAGCGGCCTTCTCGCAAACCTTGAGGAAGGCCGGCTTCAGCACCAGATCCTCCGGCGGATAACCGGCAAGGAAAAGCTCGGTGTAGAGCACGATGTCGGCGCCCTGGCGGGCGGCATCCGCCCTCGCCTCGCGCGCCTTGGCAAGGTTGCCGGCGACATCGCCGACCGTCGGGTTGAGCTGGGCAACGGCGATGCGCAGAATATCGGGTGCGGTCTTCTGGGTCATCTGTGCGGTTTAGCGCGGCAAATTTGCCCGAGCAATGGCGTTCGTTTGGACCAATTCGGTGATCAGTCGTCGCCCATATATTCGCGCAGCGATTGCGGCGAATGGTTCTCTCCGATCGACATCGCCAGAATGCGCGAAATGTGCCGGCGCGGCAGGCCGGTTTCCTGCGCCCATTTGTTGATCTGCGCCTGAATCCTGTCGAGATCCCTCTTCGACGTCGGGCTTTCCGCAATGTCGAGGCCGGCGTCACGCAAAGCCGCAACCATATCGGCCGAGATGACGAAGGCGTCCCATTGCAGCCAGCGCAGGAAATACTGGCCGGTGTTGCCGCCAAGCCGGCTGCCATGCTTGCCGAGATACGCCATCAGCCCGACCTGGTCGTCGTCAGGCCACTCCGCGAGGAATTTGCCGAAACCGCCATGTTCCTTCGACACACGCTCAACGAAGGCGGCGTTGTCGCGGACGGATTTGATCTTCTGCGGGTTGCGCACAATGCGTTGATCAGCCGTCAGGTCGTACCAGAAGTCATCAGGTTGAAACAACAGCCGTTTCGGCTCGAAATGGAGAAAGGCTTCCTCGAAGCCCGGCCATTTCTGTTCGATGACGCGCCAGACGAAGCCGGCGGCAAACACCCGCTCGGCCATCGTCGACAGGATGCGATCGTCCGTAATGTCGGCAACGGCAGCATTGTCAGGCGCCGGCCCGAGCAGCGAGGTCAGCACCGCGTCGCCGCCTTTGCGTTTTGCAGCACGGGCGCGAATCTTCGCGAAATCGGGCATCCTGCATCCTCGCGCCGCGCTTTTGACGAAACGCCATCTTCCTATATGCAAACGAGGCTGCCAAGCCGACGCTTTTCCTATGGAGACATCCATGCACAAAACCGTGCCAGAACTGGCCAACCGCTGGCTGAAGCGAACGCCGGAGGGCCTCAGCGAGCTCGAGCGGCGGGTGTTGCAGAGCACTGTCGACCGCAAGCCCATCTCGCAGGATATCAACGACAGCCTCACCGGCCTTCAGGGCGCCGGCGACCGGATCGCCGATGCCATTGCCCGCATCGGCGGCTCGTGGACGTTCATCCTGTCCTTCATTGCTTTCCTGGTGCTGTGGATCGGCGCCAATTGGTGGCTGCTCGGGCGAGACTCGTTCGACCCCTACCCCTTCATCTTCCTCAACCTGGTGCTGTCGATGATCGCCGCCTTGCAGGCGCCGGTGATCATGATGTCGCAGAACCGACAGGCCGCGCGCGACCGCATCGACGCCGCGCATGACTATGAGGTCAACCTCAAGGCCGAGATCGAGATCATGGCTCTGCATGAAAAGCTGGACGAACTGCGCCACAGCCAGATCATCTGCGTGCGCGAGGACATCGCGCGCCTGGCCGAACAGGTGAACCGCATAGACGAAAAACTGTCGGGCCGGCAAACCTCTCAATGACCGGGATCGTCCATCACCTCATCAAGCAATATGGGTTGATCGCGGTTTTCCTGGGCTGTGTCGCCGAAGGCGAAAGTGCGGCCATCCTCGGCGGCTTCTTCGCCCATCAGCATGTCTTCATCCTCTGGAAGGCTTTCCTCGCGGCCGCCATTGGCGCCTTCGTCGGCGACACGTTTTTCTTCATTCTCGGCCGCAGCTTTGCCGACCATCCCAGGGTGCTGAAACTGAAGGCGAGGCCCGGCTTCAACCACGCCTACCGTCTCGTCTCGTCCCATCCCAACATCTTCGTCCTGTCCAACCGCTACATCTATGGCCTGCGCCTGGTCGGCGGCATCGCGGCCGGTTTCGCCAGCATTTCGGTAGCGCGCTTCGTTATCCTCAACGCGGTGTCGTCGCTGGTCTGGGCGGCTTTGTTCTGCGGCGTCGGCTACGTCTTCGGCCTCGGGGCCGAGCAGATGATCGGCAAGGCACTGCTCCATCACGAACGGCTGCTGATCGCGCTTGCCATAGGTCTGGCTTTCGCCATCCTTGCCTGGCTCATCGCCCGCACCGTCGCCGGCAAGGAGCGCGCCAAGGACGCCCGCGACAGCGAAACCACATCGTAAGGTTCAGTCGTCGTCCTCGACCAGAGCCCGGTCGCCGCGATCGAGGATCAGCGGGATGATGAGATCTTCCTCGTCGGCCAGATGCCGCTTCAGCGTGGCGATCAGCCGGCTGTTCTCGTCCGCATAGGCGTCGGCGGCGAAGCGCTGCCTGTCCTCGCTCTCCTCGAGCGTGCGGATGAAGGCGTTCGCCGTCTCGGCGTTGCGCTCCAGCCCCTCATGAATGGTGTGATGGTCGGCATCGAGGATTTCGAAGCCGCGCTTCAGGCGCGGCTCCGCCTTGGCGAAAGCCGGGAAATATTGGTAGTCCTCGACATTGTGGTGGCCGTCGAGATTGCCGAGAAAGTGGTTCAGCCGCGGCGCGAACCAGCGCGCGAAATCCGGCGCCGTCAGCCTGCCTTCGCGATAGTCGCCAATGCCGGTGGTGAGCATGCCGCCCAGCTCTCGGAACATGTCGTGCCGCTGCAGCCACATGTTTGCCATGCCGTGGATGTTGGCGTGGCCCTGCCATGTCTCGCGCGGATATTTTTCCGCCAGCCAGCGCAGGTCTTCCGGCAGGCCGGCTCTTTCAAGCAGCAGAAAATTGGCTTCCACGACGTCAGTCTCCTTTGGTGACTAACATATGGGAGCGTTCAGATCAGATCGGTAGTCCCGTGATGCGCTCGATGAGGGCGATTCCCCAGACGCCGGCGACGATAATAACCGAAATCAGCACCGCCAGCGAGCCGCAGTCCTTGGCGAGCTGGATGTCGACGTTGAACTCGCGACTGAAGGCATCGCAGGCTGCCTCGATGCCGGTGTTCAGCACTTCGACCATGATGAGCAGCAGCACCGCGCCGATCAACAGCGCGTAGCCGCGCCACGAGACCGAGACGAACCAGCCGAGCGGCAGCGCCAGCACCAGCAGCATCAGTTCCTGCTGAAATGCCCTTTCGCTGGCGGCGAGCTTGCGAAAGGCTCGCACAGAATTGAAGTAAGCACCGATCAGCCGCTGCATGCCGCATCCCCTTCGAATCACCGGCAGGGGATATCGCAATGGCTGGATCAAGGGAATAAGGCAGCCGCCGCAAAATCACTCCTCCGCAACCTTGATCGGCGGCGTCGACTTCTCGAACTGCGGCAGTCCATCGTCGATCGTATAGTAATCGCCCTTGTCGCCGACAAAGATGTGGCATTGGCCTTCGAGCCCGGTCGGGTTGTCGAACGATCCGGCCAGAACCGAGACATAGGCATCCTGACCCGGCTTCCAGAACAGCACCGAGCCGCAGATCTTGCAAAAGCCGCGCTTGGCAAAGGAAGACGATTCGTACCAGCTGATGTTGTCGGCGCCGGTTATCGTGATGTCGCCGTCGGCGACGTTGGTCGCGGCGTAAAAATGCCCGCTCTGCTTGCGGCACTGCGAACAGTGGCAATAAATGACTCCGCGCAACGGCCCTCGCGTCTGGAAACGCACGGCTCCACACAGGCAAGATCCGCTGTGGTTGTTGCTCATCCCTGCCTCCACCAGCCATCGTTCACGGCTTCGCCGCTGGCCGAGAGGATTTCAGTTTTGCCGCAGCCGGGCACCGGCAAATGCGACATGGGGTGGGCGTGTTCGGACCTGACCTCAGGATCTTTGCAAACCATTTCTGCAGCCTGCGGTAGAACGGACGCGTTACCTGGCGGCACATTAAGGAAACTTTAGCGCCGGCGCATCTATGGTCGTTGCCAAGCGAATGTCGCGATTGGGGACGTGTCTTTCGCAGGATGATCCGAAATACGGCTGGCACTCTCCGGTCGGCGGCATCTCGCACGGTCTGCGATGGTTCCCAGAGGCAGAGTGAACAGAACATGCAGCCGGCAGCCGTCCAGACCGACCGAAACAGCGACATTGCAACAGCCGTTGTGGCGACCATGCGTCAGCTCGGTGTGCTTGGCCTGCCGCGCAATTACGAAATCTTCTACGAAGCACTGAAAGGCACCAACCGCGAACTCGGCCTGGCCGTCGTCGCGCTCGGCAACCAGCCGACGCAGGACGATCTCGACCGCATCGGCCGCGCTTTCTTTGCACAGCATCACGGTCCCGGCATTGTCGAGCAGGCGCGCGACGTGCTGGCCAGGGAACTCGAGGACATCGCCTTGCTGCTGCGCAGCGAACGTAGCCATATCGAGAAATACGGCAAGATCCTCGATGAGACATCGAGTGGCCTCGCCAACCGCAGCCTGCTTTCGCAGGATCTGCTGCAGAAGGTCGCCAGCGCCATGGCGGCGGCCACCAACTCGACCCTCGACCACGGCAAGCAGGTTGCAACCACGCTGAGCGACAAGACGGCGGAACTGGAGAGCGTCAAGTCGAAGCTTGAGGAGTACAAGCGGCTCGCCGACACCGACCCCTTGACCCATATCTGGAACCGCCGCGCCTTCGACAAGCAAATCACGGCGATTTACACCTCCAACAAGGGGATCCTGTTCAACGCCCTGATCCTTGCCGACATCGACCATTTCAAGGGTGTCAACGATCGCTACGGCCACCCGGTCGGCGACAAGATCATCCAGATCGTCGCTGAAATCTTCCAGACCAGCATCCGTGAAGACATGTTCGTTGCCCGCACCGGCGGCGAGGAATTCGCGCTGATCGTCGAGGGCGCCAGCGAGGATACCACTTACGAGATCGCCGAACGCATCCGCGTGCTGATCGAACAGACGCCGTTCACCAGCAGCCAGACCGGCGCCAATTACGGCACGGTGACCGTTTCCATGGGCATCTGCATGGCTTCCGAAGCGGAAAGCCCGGAGGATCTTTACACCAAGGCGGACCGGGCGCTCTACCGCTCCAAGGTTGGCGGGCGCAACCGCGTCACCCGGCACTCGACAATGGCCGGCCGCACCGGCAAGAACTGGCTGCTATACAAGAAAGACTGACGCTTCGGCGTGCAGCCAATTCCCGGGCACAGGCAAATTTATCGGATCCCGCCTCTTTCCATATGAATTTCAGTGGACTATATTTTCCATGGAAAGAGAGAGGCCATGTCTGTTACACAACCCAATGCTGCCGCCCCTGATCTGACCGCGAAGGCGGCCGAAAACGCGGTTCTGACCAAGGCCACGCTGCGCGCCGCCGAACTCTTGGATATAACCGCCAGGGTGCTTGCGTCGATCATCGGCGTCTCGGAAGCCACGGTTTCACGCATGCGCAGGCAGGAATTCCTGCTGGAGCGCGGCACCAAGCCGTTCGAACTCGCGGTGCTGTTCGTGCGGCTGTTCCGTTCGCTCGATGCCATTGTCGGCGGTGACGAGACGATAGCCCGGGCATGGCTGAAGAACGCCAACACGGCTTTCGATGGCAGCCCGCTTGAAAAGATCCTCACCATTACCGGGCTTGTCGATGTCATTGCCTATCTGGACTCCCGACGCGCTCTCGTCTGAAGCCGTCCGGCTCGACGGCAAATACTGGCGCATGGTCGAGGCGCAGCACAGGGTCTCGACGCTGAAAGTCGTCGACACGCTGGATGAACAGGCGCTGCTTGAGGATCTGATCGAGGAAACCAAGCCGCAAATCCCCATGGAGTGCCGGCATCTCCACTACCTCCTGGCGACGCCGTTCCGCTACGGGTCGATCTATCCGTACGGCTCGCGCTTCCGCCGCGCTGGCCGCACCCTGGGTGTCTACTATGCCGCGGAGACGATCATGGCGGCGGTCGCCGAAATGACCTTCTACCGCTTGTTGTTCTTCGCCGATTCGCCCGACACGCCATGGCCGCATGACGCCGCGGAATACACCGCTTTCGCTGCAGCGATCCGCACCGACAAAGCTGTCGACCTGACGCGGCCGCCGCTCGACCGCGATGAGGCTGAGTGGACGCATCCGACCGACTACGCCGCCTGCCAGGCGATTGCCGATGTCGCTCGCGAGGTCGGGCTGGCGGCGATCCGCTACCGCTCGGCGCGCGATCCGAAGGGCACCAATGTAGCGCTGCTGACATGCCGCGGTTTTGCCAAGGCCAAGCCGCTGGAGCCGCATACCTGGCGCATCCGGCTCGGCTCGTTCGGCGTCCAGGCCATCTCAGAATTTCCGGAGAAGCGGATCGAGTTTTCCAGAACTGCCTTTGCCAACGATCCCCGGCTCAACGGATTGCGCTGGGAACGCGGGCGTTGATCAAAACGAAAAAGCGCCGGATTTCTCCGGCGCTTATTATTTCAGTTTCTGAAAACAGGCTCTCAGCCGTTCACGGCCTGCTTGTGCTGGATCGGATGGGTTTTCTTCAAGAGGTCGGACACCAGGAACGCCAGCTCGATCGCCTGGTCGGCGTTAAGGCGTGGGTCGCAATGGGTGTGGTAGCGATCCTGCAGTTCCTCTGCGGTGATGGCACGGGCGCCGCCGGTGCATTCGGTGACGTTCTTGCCGGTCATCTCGACATGGATGCCGCCCGGATGCGTGCCTTCGGCGCGATGCACCTCGAAGAAGGTCTGCACTTCCTTGAGGATGCGGTCGAACGGCCGCGTCTTGTAGCCGGCGGCCTCGATCGTGTTGCCGTGCATCGGATCGGACGACCAGACGACGCTGCGGCCTTCCTTCTGCACCGCGCGCACCAGCTTCGGCAGATGGTCGGCGACCTTGTCGGAGCCGAAGCGGGCGATCAGCGTCAGCCGGCCCGGCTCGTTCTCCGGATTGAGCAGGTCGATCAGCTCCAGCAAGCCGTCCGCCGTCAGCGACGGACCGCATTTGAGGCCGAGCGGGTTCTTGATGCCGCGGCAATATTCGACATGCGCATGGTCGGGCTGGCGGGTACGGTCGCCGATCCAGATCATGTGGCCCGACGTTGCGTACCAGTCGCCCGAGGTCGAATCGACGCGGGTCAGTGCTTCTTCATAGCCAAGCAGCAGCGCTTCGTGGCTGGTGTAGAAGTCGGTCTCGCGCAGCGCGTAATTGGTCTCGGAGGTGATGCCGACGGCCTTCATGAAGTCCATCGTCTCGGTGATGCGGTTGGCGAGCATGCCATACTTCTCGCCTTGCGGGCTGTCGGAGACGAAGCCCAGCATCCAGCGATGCACATTCTCCAGGCTGGCGTAGCCGCCTTGGGCGAAGGCACGCAGCAGGTTAAGCGTCGCCGCCGACTGGCGGTAGGCCATTTCCTGGCGGGCCGGGTCGGGAATGCGCGACTTCGGGTCGAACTCGATGCCGTTGATGATGTCGCCACGGTAGCTTGGCAGCGTCACCTCGCCCTTGGTCTCATTGTCAGACGAGCGCGGTTTGGCGAACTGGCCGGCGACACGGCCGACCTTCACCACCGGCTGCGCGCCGGCAAAGGTCAGCACCACCGACATCTGCAGGAAGACGCGGAAGAAGTCGCGGATGTTGTCGGCGCCATGTTCGGCGAAACTCTCGGCGCAATCACCGCCCTGCAGAAGGAATGCGTCGCCGGCAGCGACAGCCGCAAGCTGCTTCTTCAGCTTGCGCGCCTCACCGGCAAAAACCAGCGGCGGAAAGGTGGCGAGCTGGGCTTCCGTGTTCTTCAGCGCGGCAAGGTCCGGATAAGCAGGAACCTGCTTGATCGGCTTTGCTCTCCAAGAATTCGGCGACCATTTCGTCATCGCTGCACCCAAACGCTCTTTCCAGCAGGCTTTTGCCCGCCATTCCCGCCCCATATGGGGATGGCGGCTCCATACACGAAGCCGATTTCCTATTCTAGACCGGAATTCAAGCGCTGGCGAATGATGGGGAGCGCCATGCCGCGACCCACTTTGGCTTCTTATCTTCGCGACGGCTGTGCAATATCGCTTGGTGCCAGAATCGATCCTCACCGATCTAGTCGCGCCGGTCATCGTCCGCTGCGCAACAATTCTCCATGGAGTCCCTATGTCCGTGTCCGCCTACCTTGACCGCGTGCGCCGCGAGCAAGGCCTGTTTACGATCGAAGAGGTGGTTGGCCTGTCCGAGCGCGGCAACGTGATCTACGACCCCTACTCCACGCTGATTTCCGCAGGCGCCGTCATCGGGCGAGGCAACGTCTTCTTCCCCGGCGTCTACCTGTTCTGCACCGACGGTGGCGCGCTGGAGATCGGCGACGCCAACATTTTCCACGCCAACACACTGTTCGAAGCATCCGCCGGCGCAATCCGCGTCGGCTCACGCAACCAGTTTGGCGAAGGCGGTTTTACTGCAAAGGCCAACAGGCCGGGAGCCTCGATCGTGATCGGCGATCGAGGCCGCTATCTCAACGGCGCGGCGGTCTTCGGCGAAACGGTGCTGGGTTCAGGCAGCCAGCTTCTCGGTGCAATCACAGTCGACAGTTGCCGGCTGGAACCGGGCGGCAGTTTTCGTGAGCCCGACCCCGACCGCCGGGCCGGATTGCTGAAAGGCGCCGGCGCCGCGCGCGGCTTCACCGTGCCTGCCGGGCACGTCATCGTCGGCGCCGGCACGTTCTCGGCATCCGACCTGCAGTTGCAGTCGAATTTCCATCCGAAAGTCTAGGCGGCCACCAGCCGCGCCAGCTGGGTCATGACGACAGCCGAGCCCGCCAGACGCTTCTCGGCTGTCGGCCAGTCGCGGATGAAGACCACGCTGTGGTCGGCCCTGATCTTGGCCAGCGAGCCCTGTTCGCCGATGTACTTGACCAGCCCGACCGGGTTGGAAAACTCGCGCTTGCGGAAATGGATGACGACGCCCTTGGGGCCGGCATCGAGCTTTTCGACATTGGCCCTGCGGCAGAGTGCCTTGATGAAGACGATCTTGAGCAGATGCTTCACTTCCTCCGGCAGCGGGCCGAAGCGGTCGATCAGCTCGGCGCCGAAAGCATCGATCTCCTCGGTGTTTTCGAGATCGCCAAGGCGGCGGTAGAGCGCCAGCCTGAGCTGAAGGTCCGGCACGTAGCTTTCCGGGATCATGACAGCCGTGCCGACAGCGATCTGCGGCGACCAGCCGCCGTCCTGGACCTCGCCGGAGTCCTTCACCTCGGCCACCGCCTCTTCCAGCATCTGCTGGTAAAGCTCGAAGCCGACCTCCTTGATGTGTCCGGATTGTTCTTCGCCGAGTAGATTGCCGGCGCCCCTGATGTCGAGGTCGTGGCTGGCGAGCTGGAACCCGGCGCCAAGCGTGTCCAGCGACTGCAGCACCTTCAGCCGGCGCTCGGCCGTGTCGGTGAGCTTGCGGTTGGCCGGCAGCGTGAACAACGCATATGCCCGCACCTTGGAACGGCCGACGCGGCCGCGCAGCTGGTAGAGCTGCGACAGGCCGAACATATCGGCGCGATGGATGATCAGCGTGTTGGCGGTCGGAATGTCGAGCCCGGATTCGACGATGGTGGTCGACAACAGCACGTCGTACTGGCCGTCATAGAAGGCGTTCATGATGTCGTCGAGTTCGCCCGGCGGCATCTGGCCATGGGCCACCGCCACCTTCAGCTCGGGGACGGATTCGCGCAGGAAATCATGGATTTCGGCGAGATCGCTGATACGCGGCACGACATAGAAGGAATGGCCGCCGCGATAGCGTTCGCGCAGCAGCGTCTCGCGGATGACCAGCGGATCGAAGGGCGAGATGAAGGTGCGCACCGCCATGCGGTCGACCGGCGGCGTGGCGATCAGCGACAGTTCGCGCACGCCGGTCAAGGCAAGCTGCAGCGTGCGCGGGATCGGCGTCGCCGACAGCGTCAGCACGTGGACGTCGATCTTGAGGTCCTTCAGCCGTTCCTTGTGCTTGACGCCAAAATGCTGCTCCTCGTCGATGATCAGCAGGCCGAGATTCTTGAACGAGATCGCCGACCCGAGCAGTGCATGGGTGCCGATGACGATGTCGACCTGCCCCTCGGCGATGGCTTTCTTGGTTTCCGCCAGTTCCTTGGCGCCGACCAGCCGCGAGGCCTGGCCGACGCGGATCGGCAGGCCGGAGAAGCGCTGCGAAAAGGTCTTGAAATGCTGGCGCGACAACAGCGTCGTCGGCACCACGACCGCGACCTGGAACCCTTCCATCGCCGCGATGAAGGCGGCGCGCAACGCCACTTCGGTCTTGCCGAAGCCGACATCGCCGCAGATCAGCCGGTCCATCGGCTTGCCGGCGCCGAGATCGTCCACGACGGCATCGATCGCGCCCTGCTGGTCGTCGGTCTCCTCATAGGGAAAGCGCGCCGAGAATTCGCCGTAAAGCCCTTCCGCCGGCATCATGGGCGGCGCGGTACGCATCTGGCGCTCGGCGGCAATGCGGATCAACTGTCCGGCCATGTCGAGCAGGCGCTTCTTCAGCCGCGCCTTGCGCGACTGCCAGGCGCCGCCGCCGAGCTTGTCCAGCGTCGCCTCGGCTGTGTCAGAGCCGTAGCGCGACAGAAGCTCGATGTTTTCCACCGGCAGGAACAGCCGGTCGTCGCCGGCATAGTGGATTTCGAGGCAATCATGCGGCGCGCCGACCGCCTCGATGGTGCGCAGGCCGATGAAACGGCCAATGCCGTGATCAGCATGGACGACGATGTCGCCCGCCGACAACGACGACGCCTCGGCAATGAAATCCGACGCGCGCTTCTTGCGCTTCGAGCGCCGGATCAGCCGGTCGCCCAGAATATCCTGTTCGGCGACGACGACCAGTTGTTCGGTCTCGAAGCCGGATTCCAGCGGCAGCACCGCAAGCGCCGCCTGGCCCGGCTCGAGTTTTTCCGCCTCGGCCAACGTCGCCACCGGCACCAGATTGCCGAGATGATGCTCGGCCAGGATCTGGCCGAGCCGATCGAGCGATCCTTCGGTCCAACCGGCGACGATGACCCGCCGGCGTGCCGCGCGCTCGTCGGCAATATGCTTCACCACGACGTCGAAGACGTTGGCGTTGGGGTCGGCACGTTCCTCGGCGAAGCTGCGGCCGTGGCGCGAACCGCCATGGAACACCTTTTTGGCCCCGACATCGGGCGCGTCGAAGGCGGTGAAGTCGATGGCTTCGCGCGGTCCGAGGGACGCTACGAGGTTTTCCGGTGAGAGATAGAGCAGGTCCGGCGCCACCGGCTTGTAGGGCACGGCGTCCTTCAAGGCGGCGTCGGCCTGTTTGCGGCGCGCTTCGTAGTGGTCGAGGATCAGCGTGTGACGCTCAGCCAGCGCTTCGTGCGCCAGATGGTCGAAGATGACAGGCGCATCCGGCAGATAATCAAACACTGTCTCCAGCCGCTCGTAGAACAGCGGCAGCCAGTGCTCCATGCCGGCAAAGCGCCGCCCTTCGCTCACCGCCGCATAAAGGCCGTCGTCGCGCTGCGGCGCGCCAAAGGCTTCGATATAGGAGCGGCGGAAGCGGCTGATGGTTTCGGGGGTCAGCGCCACTTCACTCATCGCCTGCAGCGCCATCGACTTGCGCTGGCCGGTGGTGCGCTGCGTGGCGGCGTCGAAGACGCGGATCGATTCCAGCGTGTCGCCGAAGAAATCGAGCCGCAGTGCTTCCGTCCAGCCGGGTGCGTAGAGGTCGAGGATGCCGCCGCGCACGGCGAATTCGCCGATACCGCGCACCGTCGGCACCCGCTCGAAGCCGGAAATCTCCAGCCGGGACACCAGCGCGTTCATGTCGATCTGGTTGCCGGGCTTTGCGTGGAAAGTCTGCGCTTCGACCAGATCGGCCGGCGGAATGCGCTGCAGCAGCGCATTGGCAGTGGTCAGGATGACCGCGCGATGCGGCTTTTTTGCCAGCGCGATCATCGCCGTCAGGGCGTCGAGCCGCTTGGCAGCGGCATCGGAGCCTGGCGAAACGCGGTCATAGGGCAGGCAATCCCAGGCCGGCAACTCCAGCACCGGCAGGCCGGGGGCGGCAAAGGTCAGCGCCTCGATGATCGACGGCAGGCGCTGGCCGTCGCGCGCCACGAACAGCACCGGTTTGTCAGGCGCAATCTCATGGATCGCCTGCACCAGCGCAAAGGCTTCGTAGCCATCGGCAACGCCGTCGACGATGAACTGGCCGGCACGGCCTTTCGGCAGACCGATTTTGGGAATGAGGCTCATGGTTGCACGTTTAAAATGTCATGGTCCGGCGCGATGCCAGGATCTTTTGCAGGACGGCACAGTCGATATTCCTGGGAACCGGGCGTTCGCCGGTGACCATGGGCAGGAATTCGGTGTCGGGAATGTCGAGCAGCCTTTCATATTGGTCGATTTCATCGCCGGTCAAGGCGCCGATCTCGTTGTCGGCAAACGTACCGAGGATAAGGTCCATCTCGCGCATCCCGCGATGCCAGGAGCGGAACAACAGCTTGCGGCGCCTGATATCCAGCCCCTCGCTTGATCGTTTCGTCCCGGTCATCGTGCCGCATCCTTGCTTGGTGCGGCGCATATAGCGTGGATAGAGGGCGGTGTCAGCCTTGCAACGCACGGGTGGGCGGCTAAACATCCCGGGTGTGAAGAACACTCCTGACAACGCTGGTGCCGGACACCGCCCGCACTTCACCCTCCCCCTTGTGGGGAGGGTCGGCGAGCACGCTTCGCAAAGCGAAGCGGGTGAGACGGGGTGGGGGTGCGGCGCTGACCTACCGACTTCCTCGAAAGTTAGACGCGCACCTACCCCCACCCCGCTCCGCTTCGCGGATCGACCCTCCCCACAGGGGGGAGGGTAAAGGCATGCGCCCCTCCCTCCTCGACCCTCTCTTCGTCCCCATCACTTCGCTTGCCGGCGTCGGCCCCAAGGTTGGCGCTCTGATCGAGAAGGTGGTGGCGGCCGATCTCGGCGAACGGCCGGCGCGCGCGGGCGACCTGTTGTTCGTGCTGCCGCACACCGTCATCGACCGTCGCAATCGTCCCGGCATCGCGCTTGCGCCGGCCGGCGCCATCGTCACGCTCGACGTGCGCATCGACCGCCACCAGCCGCCGCCGCGCGGCAACCGGTCGGTGCCTTACCGCGTCTATGCCCATGACGACACCGGCGAGATCGGCCTGATCTTCTTCCACGCCCATGCCGCCTATCTCGAAAAGGCGATGCCGGTGGGCGAGCATGTCGTCGTCTCCGGCCGCATGGAGTGGTTCAACGGCCGCCCGACCATGGTCCATCCCGACCATATCGCCCTGGTGAGCGAGGCGGAAACACTGCCGCTGGTCGAACCGGTCTATCCGCTGACCGCCGGCCTGTCGGGCAAGGTGCTGCGCCGCGCCATCGGCCAGGCGCTCGGCCGGCTGCCGGAATTGCCGGAATGGCAGGACGGCGCCTTCATGCGCAAGCAGACTTTCCCCGCCTTCGCCGACGCGCTCGCCCGCATCCACTATCCCGCGGACCCGATCGATGTCGCCATCGAGGGGGTGGCATGGCGCCGCCTTGCCTATGACGAGCTTCTCGCCGGCCAGGTCTCGCTGGCATTGGTGCGGGCAAAAGTGCGCCGCCTGTCGGGCCGGCCGCTCATCGGCGACGGTCGCATCGTCGAGAAACTGCGCGCAGCCCTGCCGTATTCATTGACCGGCAGCCAGGAATTCGCGCTTGCCGAAATCAATGCCGATCTGGCCGACCCCGAGCGCATGCTGCGCCTGCTGCAAGGCGATGTCGGCTCCGGCAAGACGGTGGTGGCGCTGCTGGCCATGGGGCGCGCAGTCGAGGCCGGCGGCCAGGCGGCCTTGATGGCGCCGACCGAAATCCTGGCGCGCCAGCATCTGGCGACAATCACGCCGCTGGCCGAACAGGCCGGCCTGCGCGTCGCTATCCTGACCGGCCGCGAAAAGGGCCGCGAACGCACTGAAACGCTATCAGGTCTCGCCAGCGGCGAGATCGACATCGTCGTCGGCACCCATGCGCTGTTCCAGGAAACGGTGACCTATCACGACCTCGTCTTTGCCGTGGTCGACGAGCAACACCGCTTCGGCGTCCACCAGCGGCTTGCCATCACCGCCAAGGGCGACGCCCCCGACATGCTGGTGATGACGGCGACGCCGATCCCGCGCACTCTGGTGCTGACCGCCTTCGGCGACATGGACGTCTCCAAGCTGACGGAAAAGCCGGTTGGCCGCCAGCCGATCCGCACCGTCACGCTGCCACTGGAACGGCTGGACGAACTGGTCGGTCGCATGCTGGACGCGGTTGCCGACGGCCAGAAGATCTACTGGATCTGCCCGCTGGTCGAGGAATCCGAAGAGATCAAGTTGATGTCGGCCGAGGACCGTTTTGCCTCGCTGCAGCCCTTGTTCGGCGATCGAATCGGCCTCGTCCACGGCCGCATGAAGGGCGCCGAAAAGGACCAGGCGATGCGCGCGTTCAAGGCCGGCGAAACCTGCATCCTGATCGCCACCACCGTCATCGAGGTCGGCGTCGACGTGCCGGACGCCACCATCATGGTCATCGAGCATGCCGAACGTTTTGGCCTGGCGCAACTGCACCAGTTGCGCGGCCGCGTCGGCCGCGGCGACAAGCCTTCTTCCTGCGTGCTGCTCTACAAGGACCCGCTCGGCGAAACGGCCAAGCGCCGGCTGTCGGTGATGCGCGAGACCGAGGACGGGTTCCTGATCGCCGAAGAGGATCTGAAGCTGCGCGGCGAAGGCGAATTGCTCGGCACCCGCCAGTCCGGCACGCCGGGCTTCCAGGTGGCGCGCATCGAGGTGCACGCCGACTTGCTCGAAGCAGCCCGCGACGATGCAAGGCTGATCCTGTCGCGTGATCCGGAACTACAGTCTGAGCGCGGCGAGGCGCTGCGGCTGCTGCTCTATTTGTTCGGCCGCGACGAGGCCGTGCGGCTCTTGCGTGCCGGCTGAGCCAAAGCACCAAGCGGCGGGTTGGCGAGATCTCCGTCGATCGGCTGGCCGTTCATCGTCACCATCTTCGGCTTGACTTCGGGCGCCACCAGCCCGGCCGAGACGATCAGCCTGGCGCCGTCCTCAATCGTCATGTCGAGCAGCACGATGTCGGATTTCGGCACGTACATCAGGAAACCGGTGGTAGGGTTCGGCGTGCACGGCATGAACACGGCGATCATCGGGTCGCCTGCATGGTCGAGCTTCTGGTTGATCTCGGTTTCCTTTTCACTGGCGACGAACACCAGCGACCAGACGCCTTTTCGCGGATATTCGACCAGCCCGACCTGGCGGAACATATCACCCTTGTTCGACAGCACCGTCTGGAAAATCTGCTTCAGCGAACCGTAGATGCCGCGCACCAGCGGCATACGGCCAAGCAGCCGTTCGCCGAAATTGACGATCGCGCGGCCGACGATGTTGGCGGTCATGAAGCCGATCAGCGTGATCAGCACGAGCGCCACGATCAGGCCGAAGCCGGGCACCGGAAACGGCAAATAGGTGTCGGGGCTGTAGCGCGCCGGAATGTACGGCTTCACCCAGGAATCGACCCAGCCGACGAACGACCAGGCGATATAGGCGGTGATCGCCAGCGGCGCGCAGACGATAAAGCCTGTGAGGAAATAGTTCCTCAGCCGGGTCATGCCGGAAGTTCTGGGAGCATCGGACATGGTTCACCGGGGGCGCGGGTTGCAGCGCCACACTAGTGAAGCGGACGGCGCTTTGGAACTGCGAAGTTTTTTAGACCCCCGATGAGCGCCGACTACTCCACCGTCACCGATTTCGCCAGATTGCGCGGCTGGTCGACGTCTGTCCCCATAAAGACGGCGGCGTAGTAGGCCAGCATCTGGATCGGCAGCGCATAGATGATCGGCGAGATGATTTCCGGCACGTCGGGCAGGATGATCGTCTCCATCGTCTTGACGCTGACCTGCGCCGCGCCCTTGGCGTCGGTGATCAGGATGATCTTGCCGCCGCGCGCCGCCACTTCCTGCATGTTCGACACGGTCTTTTCGAAGATACGGTCATGCGGCGCGATGACGATGACCGGCATGTTCTCGTCGATCAGCGCGATAGGCCCATGCTTCAGCTCGCCCGCGGCGTAGCCCTCGGCGTGGATGTAGGAGATTTCCTTGAGTTTCAGTGCGCCTTCCATGGCCAGCGGGAAATTGGTGTCGCGGCCGAGATAGAGCACGTCCTTGTAGCGCGAGATTTCGCGCGCGATGCGCTCGATCTGCTCCTCGAGCTTGAGCACCTGGTTGGCGTAGCGAGGCGCCTCCGAAAGAGCGCGTACCAGCGTCTTTTCCTCGTCCTTCGAGATCGTGCCGCGGGCCACGCCGGCGCGCACCGCCAGCGAGGCCAGCACCGAAAGCTGGCAGGTGAAAGCCTTGGTCGAGGCTACACCGATCTCCGGGCCGGCCAAGGTCGGCAGCACGACATCGGATTCGCGCGCCATGGTCGATTCGCGCACATTGACGATGGCGCCGATCTTCATGCCCGCCTTGCGGCAATAGCGCAGCGAGGCCAGCGTGTCGGCGGTTTCGCCGGACTGCGAAATGAAGAAGGCCGCGTCATCAGCCGATAGCGGCATTTCGCGGTAGCGGAACTCCGAGGCGACATCGATGTCGACCGGCAGCCGCGCATAGCGCTCGAACCAGTATTTGCTGATCAACCCCGCGAGATAGGCGGTGCCGCAGGCCGAGATCGCCAGCCGGCCGATCTTGGCGAAGTCGAACGGCAGCTCCAGCGGCTTCGACACGCCGGAGACGAAATCGACATAATGCGCCAGCGTGTGCGAGATCACTTCCGGCTGTTCATGGATTTCCTTTTCCATGAAATGGCGGCGGTTGCCCTTGTCGACCATGAAGCTGGTCGACAGCGATTGCTGGCGCTTGCGGGCAACCTCTTTGCCGTCGATGTCGAAAATGGTGACGCCATCGCGGCGCACCACCGCCCAGTCGCCGTCTTCGAGATAGGTGATGGAATTGGTGAACGGGGCGAGCGCAATGGCGTCGGAGCCCAGAAACATCTCGCCATCGCCATGGCCGACGGCCAGAGGCGGACCATTGCGGGCGCCGACGATGAGGTCCTCGTCGCCGGTGAACATGATGGCCAGCGCAAAGGCGCCTTCCAGCCGCTTCAGCGCCTGATGCGCGGCCTCGATCGGCTTCAGCCCCTTGGCCAGTTCGCGCGCCACCAGATGCGCTACGACCTCGGTGTCGGTCTGCGACGAGAAGGAATAGCCGTCGCGGATCAGCTCATCGCGCAACTCGGCGAAATTCTCGATGATGCCGTTGTGAACGATGGCGACGCCGTTGGAAAAATGCGGATGGGCGTTGGTCTCGTTGGGCACGCCATGTGTGGCCCAGCGCGTGTGGCCGATGCCGATCGTGCCATCGAGCGGCTCGTCCTTCAGCCGGCGTTCGAGGTTGATCAGCTTGCCTTCGGCGCGGCGGCGGCCAAGCCGGCCATGCTCGATCGTGGCGACACCGGCCGAGTCATAGCCGCGATATTCCAGCCGCTTCAGCGCATCGACGATGAGCGGCGCGACCTGGCTCTGGCCGACAATTCCGACGATACCGCACATATGCCTGCCCCCAATTCCCGCTGGAAAACCAGTCCCGATGGAAAACCAGCGCTATCTAGGGATTGCCGGCCCGCCGCG
Organism: Mesorhizobium sp. C277A; assembly: GCF_040324395.1. Classification (NCBI taxonomy): domain Bacteria; kingdom Pseudomonadati; phylum Pseudomonadota; class Alphaproteobacteria; order Hyphomicrobiales; family Phyllobacteriaceae; genus Mesorhizobium; species Mesorhizobium sp. C277A. The sequence goes on from NZ_JAMYVW010000002.1 coordinate 2,311,642, forward strand.
AAAGTCACTTTGCGTTTCGTCTGCTGTAACGGAACGCTTCTCAACCCGATGCACTATGACACACCGCTCTTGCAATCCGGTTACCGCAATTCCTCGGTTCAATTGCTTCGGCGGTTAATGGTCGGTGCCGGCCTTTTTCTTCGCCGCTGCGGCAGACGCGAAGCGCTCGCGCAATTCCTTGCCCTTGCCGGGAATGGTCTTCTGGCGGGCGCGGCCGAAGGCCAGCGCATCGTCCGGCACGCTTTCGGTTATGACGCTACCCGAGGCGATGTAGCCGCCCTTGCCGATCGCAACCGGCGCCACCAGCGACGAGTTCGAACCGATGAAGGCGCCCTCGCCGATGTCGGTGAAAAACTTCGAGTAGCCGTCATAGTTGCAGGTAATGGTGCCGGCGCCGATATTGGCTCCCGCGCCCACACGGGCATCGCCGATATAAGTCAGATGATTGACCTTGGCGCCCTCCTCGATGACCGCCTGCTTGACCTCGCAGAAATTGCCGACCTTGGCCTTGTTGCGAAGATCGGCACCCGGCCGCAGCCGCGCGAACGGCCCGACAACGCAGTTGGAGGCAATGGTGGCGCCTTCGATGTGGCTGAAAGCGTGAATCTTGGCGCCGGTTGCAATTTTCACGCCCGGTCCGAACCAGACATTGGGCTCGACGATCGTATCGGCGCCGATTTCGGTGTCATGCGAGAAATACACGGTTTCCGGCGCGATCAGCGTTACGCCCGACCGCATGGCCTCGTAGCGCCGGCGCACCTGCCAGATGCCTTCGGCCTGCGCCAGTTCGGCTCGGTTGTTGATGCCGAGCGCACTCTCGAAGCTGGTTTCGGTGGCAACGACATCGAGCCCTTTCGCACTGGCGATCTCGACGATGTCGGTGAGATAGAACTCGCCCTTGGCGTTCTTGTTGCCAACCTGGTCGAGCAGGTCGAGCGCATGCTTGCCCGCCACCGCCATCATGCCGGCATTACAGAAGCCGATCTTCTTTTCCTCGGCGGAGCAGTCCTTCTCCTCGCGGATGGCGGTGAGCTTGCCGCCCTTTTCGATCAGCCGGCCATAGCCGGTCGGGCTGGGCGGGCGGAAGCCGATCACCACAACAGCCGCGCCATCGGCAAGCTTTTGCCGCGCGGTCACCAGGGCTTCAGCATCGATCAGCGGCGTGTCGCCGAACATCACGAGAATGTCGTCATAACCCGTTGATATTGCACCGCGTGCGGCCAGCACCGCATGCGCGGTGCCGAGCCGCTTCTCCTGCACGAACGTCTCGGCCTTGGGCGCGAACTTCGCCGCTGCCTTGCGCATATCCTCGGCGCCATGGCCGATCACCAGCGCCTGGCTGCGGGCGCCGGCGGCCTCTGCCGCCCTCACCACATGGGCGACCATCGGCAGTCCGGCGATCTGGTGCAGCACCTTCGGCGTCGCGCTCTTCATGCGCGTGCCTTCACCGGCGGCGAGGATGACGGACAGGCAGGATCTCTGGCTCATGGAAGGACAACCATCTGAAAAGGGATCAGGAATCCGAGAGTGGTAGCATCTGGCGCATGCTGCACCAATGCGGTTAAATTCCGGTGAGGTGATGAGGCAGTTCACTCTCGATCAGCGGATCGCTACCCCAGCCGGCCCAGCACCGGAAAATTCTCGAGCAGCCAGTAGGACACCGTCTGCACGCCGCCGGTGAGGAAGAACACGCCGGCGACGACCAGCAGCGCGCCGATGACTTTTTCGACGCGGCCGAGATGGACGCGGAACCTGCCGAGGAAGCGCATGAAGGCGCCGGAGAACAGGGCAGCAATCAGGAACGGAATGCCGAGGCCAAGCGAATAGGCGGCAAGCAGAAGAGCGCCTTCGCCCACCGTCTCGCGGCCGCCGGCCAAGGTCAGGATCGGCCCCAGCACCGGGCCGATGCACGGCGTCCAGCCAAAGGCGAAGGCCAGCCCCATGACATAGGCGGCGACCATGCTGGCAGGCTTGCCCTGCGATTGAAAGCGCGCCTCGCGCGACAAAAGCGGGATGCGCAAGATGCCGAGGAAATTCAGCCCCATCAGGATGATCAGCACGCCGGCAGCCATCGCCAGCGGTTCCTGCCAGACGCGCAGCCAGTGGCCGATGGTCGAGGCGCCGGCGCCGAGCGCCACGAATACGGTGGAGAAACCGAGTACGAAGGCGAGCGAGGAATAGATGAGCGCGCCGCGGGCGCCGGCCTTGGCCGTGACGCCGGCATCGCCACCCCGAAAGTCGTCAACCGACACACCGGCCATGTAGCAGAGATAGGGCGGCACCAGCGGCAGCACGCAAGGCGACAGGAACGAGATCGCCCCCGCCCCGACCGCGCTGACATAGCCGATGTCCAATGGCATTCCAGAACTCCAGATTCCCTAGCGCCGATATAGCGGTGCAAAACCGTGTTCGCCAATCACCATCGTGTGGCATTTGGCTACAGATACGGTTCGGCGGACGGATTGTTACCGGCCAATCCCAAGTTGACCAAGCGGGGGAAGAAATGCCCCTCGCCGAGCGTTCACACAGCGAAGCCGCGATTTCTGCGCGCTTCGTCGGATCACCAGGGAGATTTCCATGAAAAGCATCACTGTCGGCCTGGCCGCCCTTCTGCTCAGCACCGCCGCATCCTTCGCCGCCGAAGCGTGGAAGGAAGCCGAAGTCGGTGGCACCAAGATCTACACCGATGCCAATGGCATGACGCTCTATACCTATGACAAGGACGAGAAGGGCAAGACCAACTGCTATGACAAATGCGCCACCAACTGGCCGCCGCTGAAGGCCGAGGATGGCGCCAAGGCGGACGACGAATGGACCATCGTCGAACGCACCGACGGCACCAAGATGTGGGCCTATGACGGCAAGCCGGTCTACACCTTCATCAAGGACAAGAAGGCCGGTGACATCACCGGCGACGGCGTCGGCGAAGTCTGGCACATCGTCAAGGCCGACTGATCGTCCGAACCTCTATCCCGCACCCCATCGGCGGGACTCGGCTGGCCGCCGGCTCCAAGCGACCCGGCGACCAGTTCGGCATTTACGGGCAGCACGAACTGGTCGCGGCGCCTTTCCCGGTGGCTCGAAACACGAACCCTCCCAGACAAAAATTTTGTGATCTTCTCCATACACTCTAAGAGTGTATTGCGGCACACGCCTCCGCATTTTGGCCGCTTGCCCTTGACCGATCGCAAAAGCGCGGCCATGTGAGCGACCAATTGAATGCGTCACGCAGCGGAATTCTTCTGCCGCCCCACAGCTGATATGAGACCTCATGGACGTCGTCGTCGTCGAATCGCCGGCCAAGGCAAAGACAATCAACAAGTATCTCGGCAAGAACTTCAAGGTTCTGGCCTCGTTCGGCCATGTCCGCGATCTGCCGGCCAAGGATGGTTCGGTGCGTCCCGACGAGGATTTCGCCATGTCCTGGGCGGTCGACACCGCGTCCGGAAAGCGTCTCACCGACATCGCCAACGCGGTCAAGGATGCCGATGGCCTGATCCTCGCCACCGATCCGGATCGCGAGGGCGAAGCCATTTCCTGGCACGTGCTGGAGGTGCTCAAGCAGAAGCGCGTGTTGAAGGACAAGCCGGTCAGCCGCGTCGTCTTCAATGCCATAACCAAGTCGTCGGTGCTGGAAGCGATGGCCAATCCGCGCCAGATCGATGCACCATTGGTCGATGCCTATCTGGCTCGCCGCGCACTCGATTATCTCGTCGGCTTCACGCTGTCGCCGGTGCTGTGGCGCAAATTGCCGGGCGCCCGTTCGGCCGGCCGCGTCCAGTCGGTGGCGCTGCGCCTGGTCTGCGACCGCGAATCCGAGATCGAGCGCTTCATCCGCGAGGAATACTGGCAGATCGCTGCCCTCCTCGGCACGCCACGTAACGACAGCTTCGAGGCGCGGCTGACCGCGTTCGAGCGCAAGAAGCTGCAGAAGCTCGACATCGCCAGCAAGGCGCAGGCCGACGATATCAAGGGCATGCTCGAAGGCGCGACCTTCAAGGCTCTGTCGGTGGAAGCCAAGCCGACGCGGCGCAATCCTGGCCCGCCCTTCACCACTTCGACGCTGCAGCAGGCGGCATCGTCGGGCCTCGGCTTTTCGGCGACGCGCACCATGCAAGTGGCGCAGCGCCTCTATGAAGGCATGGAGATCGGCGGCGAGACCACCGGCCTGATCACCTATATGCGAACCGACGGCGTGCAGATGGCGCCGGAGGCGATCGACGCCGCCCGCGACACCATCGCCAAGGAATTCGGCCCACGATACCTCCCGGAAAAGCCGCGCCAGTACACAGCCAAGGCTAAGAATGCCCAGGAAGCGCACGAGGCGGTCCGCCCGACCGATTTCATGCGCACGCCGGCTTCGGTCAGGCAGTATCTCGATTCCGACCAGCTGCGGCTTTACGAATTGATCTGGAAGCGCGCCATCGCCAGCCAGATGCAGTCGGCCGAGATCGAGCGTACCACGGTCGAAATCGAGGCGGTCAATGGCGCTCGCACCGCGGAGCTTCGCGCCGTCGGTTCCGTCGTTCGCTTCGACGGCTTCATCGCCGCCTACACCGACCAGAAGGACGACGACGCCGAAGACGAGGAAAACCGTCGTCTGCCCGAGATCCGTGCCGGCGAGCAGCTGGCCCGTCAGGCGATCAATGCCACCCAGCACACCACCGAGCCGCCGCCGCGCTACTCCGAGGCGTCGCTGATCAAGAAGCTGGAAGAGCTCGGCATCGGCCGTCCGTCGACCTACACCGCGATCCTGAAGACGTTGGAAGACCGTGACTACGTCACCATCGACAAGCGCCGGCTGGTGCCGCAGGCCAAGGGCCGGCTGCTGTCGGCTTTCCTCGAAAGCTTCTTCGAGCGCTATGTCGAATATGACTTCACGGCCTCACTCGAGGAAAAGCTTGACGAGATTTCCGACGGCAAGCTCGCCTGGAAGGACGTGCTGCGCGACTTCTGGAAAGATTTTTCCGGCGCCGTCGCCGACATCAAGGAACTGCGCGTCACCGACGTGCTCGATGCGCTGAACGAGGAACTGGCGCCGCTGGTGTTCCCCGCGCGGGAGGATGGCTCGAATCCCCGCATCTGCCCGAAATGCGGCTCCGGCAATCTGTCGCTGAAACTCGGCAAGTTCGGCGCCTTCGTCGGCTGCTCCAACTATCCGGAATGTTCCTTTACCCGCCAACTCGGCGACGCAGCCAACCCGAATGGCGAGAATGGCGGGGGCGAGGACGGCACCAAGGTGCTCGGCAAGGACCCCTACACGGCAGAGGAAATCACGCTGCGCTCAGGCCGCTTCGGTCCTTATATCCAGCGCGGCGACGGCAAGGAAGCCAAGCGCTCCAGCCTGCCCAAGGGCTGGACGCCTGATTCCATCGACCATGAGAAGGCCCTGGCGCTGCTGTCGCTGCCGCGCGACATCGGCAAGCATCCCGAGTCCGGCAAGATGATCTCCGCCGGGCTTGGCCGCTATGGTCCGTTCGTTTTGCACGATGGCACCTATGCCAATGTCGACAGCATAGAGGATGTGTTCTCGATCGGCCTCAACCGCGCTGTCACCGTGATCGCCGAGAAGCAGCTGAAGGGCAAGGGCGGCCGCAATGGCGGCACCGCGGCGGCGCTGAAGGAACTCGGCGACCATCCCGATGGCGGCGGCAAGATCGTCGTGCGCGATGGCAAATACGGGCCCTATGTCAACTACGGCAAGGTCAACGCGACACTGCCCAAGGGCAAGGATCCGCAGTCGGTGACCGTCGAGGACGCGGTGGCGCTGATTGCCGAGAAGGAAGCCAAGGGCGGCGGCAAGAAGCCGTTCCGCAAGGCGGCAGCCGCCAAGGCCCCCACAGCCAAGAAAACCACTGCCAAAACAACCACTGGCAAGAAAACCACAGCCAAGAAGTCGGCGACCAAGAAGCCGGCGGCGAAGAAAAAGGGATAGCAGAGTGGCGCGCAGGATCACCGGTAGAAGCCACGGCGATCCGCGCACCGCCGACACGAGGGCCAAGGTCAAGGACGACTACAGGCCGTCGCGTGACGAAATCCTGCGCTACATCGCCGAGAACCCCGACCGCGCGGGAAAACGCGACATCGCAAAGGCGTTTGCCTTGCGCGGCGACGACCGCATTTGGCTGAAGGACATCCTGCGCGACCTGCAGGACGAAGGCATCCTGACCAAGGAGCGCAAACGGCTGGCCCGTGTCGGCGCCTTGTCACATGTCGCCGTACTCGACATTTTTGGCCGCGATGGCGACGGCATCCTGCTGGCGCATCCTGCCGAGCCCGTAGGCACCGGCGAACCGCCCGTCGTCTCGATCCGCGTCTCGCGCGGCGGCAATGGCCCGCAGCCGGGCATCGGCGACCGTGTGCTGGCCAAGACCTTCCCGACCGACGAGGCGACCGGGCCTGCCTATACGGGCCGCGTAATGAAGATTTTCGAGAAGCGGACAGATGCCGTGCTGGGCGTCTTCCGTATCCTGAGGGACGGCACCTTCCGAATCGAGCCGGTCGAACGTCGCCAGCCCGAACTGATCGTCGACAAGGAATTCCAGAACGGCGCCAGGAACGGCGACCTTGTCGAGGTCGAGCCGGCGCGGGCCTCCCGGTATGGTTTGCCGCGCGCAAAAGTGCTGGCGGTGCTGGGCTCGCTGACCAGCGAAAAGGCGGTCTCGATGATCGCCATCCACGCGCACGACATTCCGCATATCTTCCCGGCCGACGTCATCGCCGAATCCGAGGCGGTAAAACCGGCGACGCTTGCTCACCGCGAGGACTGGCGCGACCTGCCGCTGGTGACCATCGACCCGGCCGACGCCAAGGACCATGACGACGCCGTCTTCGCCACGCCCGACCTCGACGAGAAGAACCCCGGCGGCGTGATCGCCACGGTGGCGATCGCCGATGTTGCAGCCTATGTCCGCTATGGCACCGCACTCGATCGCGAGGCGCTGAAACGCGGCAATTCTGTCTATTTCCCCGACCGCGTCGTGCCGATGCTGCCAGAGCGCATCTCCAACGACCTGTGCTCGCTGCGCGAAGGCCAGGACCGTCCCGCGCTTGCCGTGCGCATGATTTTTGCCGCCGATGGCCGCAAGCTGCGTCACACCTTCCACCGCGTCATGATGAAATCGGCGGCAAAGCTCGCCTATCCGCAGGCCCAGGCCGCGATAGACGGCCTTCCTGACGACAAGACCGGCCCGATCCTCGATACGGTGCTGAAGCCGCTGTGGGACGCCTACGCCATCCTCAAGCGCGGCCGCGATGGCCGCCAGCCGCTCGAGCTTGATCTGCCGGAGCGCAAGATCCTGCTCAAGCCGGACGGCACCGTCGACCGCGTCATCGTCCCGGAGCGGCTCGACGCCCACAAGCTGATCGAAGAATTCATGATCCAGGCCAATGTCGCCGCCGCCGAAACGCTGGAAGCGAAGAAGCAGGCGCTGGTCTACCGCGTCCACGATGCGCCGTCGCTGGCCAAGCAGGAATCGCTGCGCGAATTCCTGCAAACGCTCGGCCTGTCGCTGGCGCGCGGCGCGCAGATGCGGCCCGCCCAGTTCAACGGCATTCTCGAGCGCGTGCGTGGCGCCGACAATGAGGGGCTGGTCAACGAAGTGGTGCTGCGCTCGCAGAGTCAGGCCGAATATTCGCCCAAGAACATCGGCCATTTCGGGCTCAACCTGAAGCGCTACGCGCATTTCACCTCGCCGATCCGCCGTTATGCCGATCTGATTGTGCATCGCGGATTGATTGCCGCGTTGGGGCTTGGTCCCGGCGGCTTGACGCAGGATGAGGAGACGCGGCTGGAAGACGTGGCCGTGCTGATCTCCGGCACGGAGCGCCGCGCCATGGCCGCCGAGCGCGACACGGTCGACCGGCTGATCGCCGCCTATCTCGCCGAGCGCATCGACGACCGCTTCGACGCCCGCATTTCCGGCGTCACCAAATCCGGACTATTTGTCCAATTGCCGCAGTTTGGCGCAGATGGTTTCATCCCGGTGTCAAGTCTGGATGGCGATTACTATATATACGACGAAAGCGCGCGATCGCTATTCGGAGAACGCACCGGCAAGGGCTATCAGCTTGCCGACCGCGTCGAGGTTCGCCTGATCGAGGTGGCGCCTATGGCCGGCGCGATGCGTTTCGAGATGCTGACCGACCCGAAGCCCCTGCCCGGCTCCAAACGGTCGTTTCACAAGGCAAAAGGCCGCGCCCGCGCGTCGCAATCGCGCCCGGGGTCGCGCGGCAGGAGACGATAATGGCAAGCGAAATGGGAATCCAGAAGCAGGTTTTCGGCGGCGAACATCATTCGGGCCGAGTCGCCCGCCCGCTGTGGACGGCGATGAAGCGCGGCGCCCTTGGCCGCTGCCCGCATTGCGGCGAAGGCAGGTTGTTCGCCGGCTTCACCAAGAGCGTCGACAAATGCGCCGTGTGCGGTGAGGAGTTCCACCACCACCGTGCCGACGACTTGCCCGCTTATCTCGTCATCGTCATTGTCGGCCACATCGTTCTCGGCGCCTTCATGGGCGTCGAGGCGACGTCGACGCTCTCCATGTGGCAGCACATCGCCATTTGGGTGCCGTTGACCATCGTGCTGTCGGTCGCTCTGCTGCAACCGGTCAAGGGCGCCGTCATCGGACTGCAATGGGCGCTCTATATGCACGGCTTCGGCGGCGAAAAAGACGGCACCGAGCCGCATCCCGGAACCTAGTTTGCGTCAGGGCAATGTCGCCTGGCGCAACATGCCGACCGTGAAAGGCCACTTTCGTTTGCCAGAAGTTTCCGCTAGGTCCTGCGCATGGAAGGTATGACCAAGGCGGAAGTCAGCAGGATGGACCGTGGCGCGGCCGCCCACAGCGGCCTGCCCATACGCCCGCGCGATGCCGCCACCCTGATCCTGCTCGACCGCGAGGGCGACGAGATTCTGGTGCTGATGGGACGGCGCCATGCAGGCCACGCCTTCATGCCCGGCAAGTTCGTCTTTCCCGGCGGCCGCACCGATTCGGCCGACAGCCGCATTGCCGCTGCCACCCCATTGCTCCCGGAGGAAGAAGCCAGGCTGACCGCCGGCGTCGGCCGCATCAGCCCGTCGCGGGCCCGTGCCATCGCGCTCTCGGCCATCCGCGAGACTTATGAGGAAGCCGGCCTGCTCATCGGCCGCAAAGGCTCGTTCGCAACCGACAAGCGCGACTGGCAGGGCTTTGTCGAGCACGGCGTCCAGCCTTCGCTGGCGCCGCTGCGCTTCATCGCCCGCGCCATCACCCCGCCCAATCGCGTGCGTCGTTTCGACACCCGCTTCTTCAGCGCCTGGCGCAGCGATGTCGCCGTGGAACTGCCGGGTGGCGGCCCGACCAATGAGCTGGAAGAACTAGTCTGGCTGCCGCTCGCCAAGGCCAGAGAGGCCGATATCCCCGACATCACCCGAACGATCTTGCAGGAGCTGGAGACGCGGCTTGCCGGCGATCCACGCCTGCGACCCGGTGGGTCCGTGCCGTTCTACCGGCTTATCCGCAACCGCTTCGTTCGCGAAATTCTTTAGAACAATTCCAGGAAAAGTGTGACGCGGTTTTCCGTCCGGAATTACGCAATATCAAACAGACAGAGTATTCAGGCATCGCATGACGGTCGATACCCAGCAAGAGGGCGACGAGCGCGTACATTGGCTACCGATGATCGCCGCGATCTCGTCGATCAGCGTCGTCGGCATCGCCATAGGCCTCGGCATGCCGCTGCTCAGCGTTATTCTCGAGAGCCGCGGCCACTCGGCATCGATGATCGGCCTCAACACCGCGGTCGCCGGCCTTGCCTCGATCGCCGGCGCCCCGCTGGCCACGCCGCTGGCGATGCGCTTCGGCGTCGCATGGACGATGATCGCCATGATCGCCGCCGGCGCGCTCGCCTTTGTCGGCTTCCACTTCGCGCCGGACTTCTGGATGTGGTTCCCACTACGCGTCGTGCTGCACATCGCGCTGACGGTGCTGTTCATCCTGTCGGAATTCTGGATCAGCACCTCGGCGCCGCCGCGCCGGCGCGGCCTGGTGCTCGGCATCTACGCCACAGTGCTGTCGCTCGGCTTCGCCGCCGGGCCATGGATCTTCGCCCATATCGGCAGCACCGGCTTCTTGCCGTTTGGCGTCATCATCGTCCTGGTCGCGCTGGCCGCAATCCCGGTGCTGGCCGCACGGAATGAAAGTCCCACAATCGTGGTTGACGGCGAAACCAGCAACTTCCTGCGCTACATCTGGCTGGTGCCGACAGCGACCGCCGCCGTGCTGGTGTTCGGCGCCGTCGAGACCGGCGGCTTTGCGCTGTTCCCCGTCTATGGCAACCGCATCGGCTATTCCGAGGCGGATGCAGCCCTCCTGCTCACCATGATCGGCCTCGGCAACGTGCTGTTGCAGATCCCTATCGGCATGATCAGCGACCGCGTCTCAGACCGCCGCTATCTGCTTTTGGCCTGTGCCACGGTCGGACTTGCCGGCACCATCTTCATGCCGTTCTTCGCCGGCAATTGGCACCTGATGGCGGCGCTTCTGTTTGTCTGGGGCGGCGTGGTGGCCGCCATGTACACGATCGGCCTTGCCCATCTGGGCTCGCAGCTCTCCGGCCATGAACTGGCCTCGGCCAATGCCGCCTTCGTGCTCTGCTACGGCGTCGGCATGGTGCTTGGCCCGCAGGCGATCGGCATCGGCATGGATGCCTTCGGGCCCTCCGGCTTCGGCTGGTCGCTCGGCCTGTTCTTTGCCGCCTATATCGCCTTGGTCAGCGCCAGGCTGGTCCGCAAGATCTGGTAGCCTGTCCGTCGCCAGCCTGCGCAATCCTGACGGGATGTCGCCGCTGCTGACAGAACCGTGTCAGGAGACCTCAGCTAAAAGGGTGTCCCAAAAAACCCGAGTTTGAGGATACGGCGATGATCGACAGCGGCTTTGAAACCACATCTCTGCGCATGACGCTTCTGCTGCTTGTCAGCTTCCAGGCCCCGGCAGCCGATGTCGACCGCATCATGGACGCCGTGGTCGCGATCGCGCCGCTGGCGATGGGAAAATACGATCGCAACGCCTATCAAACGGCGCACGGCATCGAACGCTACCGGCCGCTGGAAGGTGCAGCCGCCGGCGTCGAAACCGAACTGCGCCGCCGCCCCGGCACCGTCGAGGTCTCGTTCGAGTTGCCCGACGACCAGGCGCTCGCCGCCCGCGTCGTCGAGGCGATTTTCCAGGCGCATTCCTACCAGGAGCCGGTGATCCGCATCCAGCCAATCCTCGCCAGCCGCTCCAAGGGCCTGGACGACCGCGCCAATCCGAATCGCCGGTGGAACACCACCGGGGACTGGAAGAAAGCGCTTCCAGTTAAGGAAGAAGCCTAGAAATCCGGCCCCGCAGAGGGCGAGCAACAGCGACCTTACCTTCTCTCCTTGTGGGGTGAGAAGCGGCCTCGTAGCGGACGAAAAGCCAATTGCTTGGCTTTTCAAGATTCGAACGCCCTGAGCCTCAGCCTCCATCGAGCCGGTGATAAAACCGGACAACCATGTGCTACCTAATCCGGACAACTCATGTGCTTACGACATGGCAAGGCGTCGGGCTTGACTTTCCGGGCACGTTCTTTATGTGTCGCGCCAAGTTTCCCGCGTCCGGGTGTTTTCCCCCGCTCCAGCGGCCAGAACCCCACGAACATAACGGACTGATACAATGGCCAAAGCCGCAAACATCAAGATCAAGCTTCTGTCGACCGCCGACACCGGTTTCTTCTACGTGACCAGCAAGAACAGCCGTACCAAGACCGACAAGCTGTCGTTCCGCAAATACGACCCGGTCGCCAAGAAGCATGTCGAGTTCAAGGAAACCAAGATCAAGTAATCTGGTTTTCATACGCTCTGTCAAAAGCGCCGCCCCTTCGGGCGGCGTTTTTGATTCAAGGTCCCGAAAGCCAGAACCCTCCGCTGTTTGGCGCGAAGTGCTCATCTCATTTTTTGGCAAAAAAGGGGGCCGGTCGGCGTATGGCAGCGGTACGAGGAGGCCACTATGTGCCAGCGCCGGCCGGCCGACCCCACGGACCCAGGAGATGCGGCGGACCTGAGCATCATGGGGTATTCGGCGAAGCGATGCGGCTGTCTACCCTCGTGCCCGCATCGCCCTTGTTCTTGCACCGCACATTTGCGCAACAATGTTTGAAAATCAATAGTTTCTTAACCAAGCCTGCCGAATCGCTTGGATTAAGGTAAATTCCTAACCGTGTCCGATTGACTGCATAATCGGTGGTCTAGCCTACGCTGCCTTGGCGACGACCCGGTTGCGGCCGCCACTTTTGGCTTCGTAGAGCGCCACATCGGCACGTTTCATCAACGCCGCGACCGTGTCCGCGCCCTTCAGAACCGATGACACGCCGACGCTGACCGTGACTTCGATCGCCTTGCCTTCAGGGCCGATGGCAAAGGGCAGCTGGGCGATTTCGGCGCGAATGCGCTCGGCAACCTTCTCCGCCACCGCGCCGTCCGTGTCCGGCATCACAACGACGAATTCCTCGCCGCCGAAGCGGCAGGCAAGGTCGATGCCCCTGACGTTCTTGCGCAGCCGCCTTGCGAACTCGCGCAGCACATCGTCGCCGCCATCATGGCCATGCGAGTCATTTACGGTCTTGAAGCGGTCGAGATCGGTGATCATCACCGACAGAGGCCGCCGCCGCGCCACGGCGCGGTCGAACAGCGTCTGCAGATGACTGTCGAGGTAGCGGCGGTTGTGCAGCCCGGTCAATGCGTCGGTCACCGCCATCTCGATGGTCTGGGCGACGCTGGCGCGCAGCTGATCGTTATAGCGCTTGCGCCGCACCTGGGTACGCAGCCGCGCCGTCAGCTCCTGCTGGTCGATCGGCCGCATCAGATAGTCGTTGATGCCGAGTTCGAGGCCTCTGATGATGCGGCCCTCCTCGCCTTCGTCAGCAATCAGGATGATCGGCAGGAAGCGGGTGCGGTCGAGCGAACGCAATTGCGAACACAACCGCAGCGGATCGAAATCGGTAAAACCGGTCGAGATCAGCACGCACTCATAGGGCGCCTCGGCGGCCTGGAAGAAGCCGGCATGCGGATCGGTGGCAATGTCGAGCTCGGCGCTGCCGCGCAGCATGTTCTGGATGCGCTCAACCGACGATTTGCGCTCGTCGATCAACAGCACCTTCGGCGTGGCGTCCTCCGACGCGAAGCTGCGGCTCAACAGCGCCTCGATGCCGATGTTGCGGGTGGTCGATGCGCGCAGCCGCAGTTCGTCGGTCAGCGACTTCAGCCTGACCAGGCTCTTCACCCGCGTCATCAGTTGCAGATCGTTGACCGGCTTGGTGAGAAAGTCGTCGGCGCCTGCCTCGAGGCCGCGCACCCGGTCGGCAACATGGCCCAGCGCGGTCACCATGACCACCGGTATATGCGCGGTCGCCGGATCGCTTTTCAGCCGCTTGCAGACCTCGAACCCGTCCATGCCGGGCATCATCACGTCGAGCAGCACGACATCGACCTTGCCGTTTTCGCAGGTCTCGATCGCGTCCGGCCCGTTGGAGGCCGTCAACACCTCGAAATATTCGGCCAGCAGCCGAACCTCGAGAAGTTTGACATTGGCAGGGATGTCGTCGACGACGAGGATCCGCGCGGTCATGTCACAAGGCTCCGGCTGAAGGCATCAGGCATCACCGAGATAGGATTTGATGGTCTCGATGAAACGCGGCACCGAGATCGGCTTGGAGATGTAGGCCTCGCAACCGCCCTGGCGAATGCGTTCCTCGTCGCCCTTCATGGCGAAGGCGGTGACGGCGATGACCGGAATGGAATGGAGGTCGTCGTCCTCCTTCAGCCATTTCGTCACTTCCAGCCCCGACACTTCGGGCAGCTGGATGTCCATCAGGATCAGGTCGGGCCTGTGCTGGCGCGCCAGATCGAGCGCCTCGAGCCCGTTGCGCGTGCGCACCGTTTCATAACCGCTGGCTTCGATGAGGTCGCGAAAGAGCTTCATATTGAGCTCGTTGTCCTCGACGATCATGACCTTCTTAGGCATCGATTTCCCGTCCCGGCCAGGCTTCTGCCCGAAGCCCTGCCGCTATGCGCCCTTGTCGAAGCACACCAAACCCTCGCCCACTCTTAAGGCAATATGATTGACGAAACGGAAACCCGAAGCGGCAAAAGCCATTCGGATTCCACCTCGAAAACCACATTGGATCGGGGCTGTGGCTTGCCGCAGGCGACGCTTGCGATTACTGCGGAAAAGAGACTCATTTCCGCAACGAGAAAGTAGTGATGGCAAACGCAGCGTCAATGCGCGAGGAAGCGGAAACCATTGCCGTGAAGGCACTGGGCTTCGTCGCCGCCGACCCCGAACTCCTGCCGCGCTTCCTGGCCCTCACCGGCATCGAGGCGTCCGCCATCCGCCGCGCCGCGGCCGAACCGGGATTCCTTGCCGGCGTGCTGCAGTTCATGCTTGCCCACGAGCCGACCTTGCTGCGCTTTGCCGAGGAAACCGACACGCCCCCGGCCGCCATCGGCAAGGCGTTGCGGGCGCTGCCTCTTGGCGGCGACGACCATGAGCATTCGATATGAGCGACGATCCCGAGACGGCACGCCAGATCGCCGAACTTGCAGCCGACGACCGGCCTCTGCTGATCCTCGATGTCGACGATGTCGTGCTCGAATTCATCCGGCCGTTTCCGCATTTCCTGAAATCGCGCGGCTTCGGCCTGACCCTGGCCTCCTTCCGTCTCACCGGCAACATTGCCGAAACGGCGAGCGGCCGGCTGATCGAACAGCCGGAGGTGACGGCACTTCTCGGAGATTTCTTCGATACGCAGGCCGACTGGCAGAGCGTTACCGACGGTGCCGAACAAGCGCTTGCCAGCCTCAGCGACCGCGTCGAGATCGTCCTTTTGACCGCCATGCCGCACCGGCATCGCGCCGCCCGCCGCGCCCATCTCGATGCGCTCGGTCTGCCCTATCCGCTATTGACCACCGAAATGGCCAAGGGACCAGCGGTGGCCAAATTGCGTGGTAGCAGAGGCCGGCCGGTAGCCTTTGTCGACGACCAGCCCGCCAACCTCATCTCGGCACGCAACTCGGTTGCCGACGCCCATCTCTTCCACCTGATGGCCGACAATTCGCTGCGCGCCTTCCTGCCGCCGGTGCCGGACGACATCATCTCCGTCGAGGACTGGCACGAGGCCGCGCCAAAGATTGCTAGCGCGCTGGGACTCTGAGTTAGCCGCCCCCGAGGTCAGTGCTCAAGGCTTCGTTGCTGTCCCAGGGATCGCATCCGGATCGGCGTTGTCTTCCCCGACCGGATCAGGCCCCTTCAGCATCGCGCCGTTGACCGTCACCGACCCATCATGCCTGGCGTTGATCACCCATTCGATACGGCCGTCCGGCAGCGTCTTGGCGAATCCCTTAATCGCAAGCGCCCCTGTGAAAGCCTGCGAGGCCTCCGGGTCAGATTTAGCCGCCGCCTGCAAGGTTTCAACGATCTTGTCGTAGCCGGTTACGTTGACGGTCACGCTCGCATCCGGCTTCTTGCCGGGGAACGTCATTTCGCCCTCCATGGCGACCTCGATGTCGCCGTTCTTCACCGTGCTGTGCCCGAGAACGAATTTTGGTATCTTGGCCAGGAAATTGGCGGAAATCTCGTCGCCGAAATCTGGCGGCAGCGGTGGATCCTTGCTGAAATCGAGGGTGTCGATGGTTTTCCTGGCCATACTGTCGAGATCGATGTTGGCGCCGCCGAAATTCAGGTCGAGATCCGTCGGCAGCAACGCAACGGTCCAACTGGGCAGCATCTGCTGCGGTATTGTCAGGCCGGAAACCTTGAATGCGTAGCTGATCTTGCCGTCCTTGCTGATGCCGTCCATGCCGACAACGGTGTTCAGCTGCGCCGCGCCGAAATTGCCGGCATATGTTTCAATGGCAAGGTTTTTGAATGCGTAGGTCCCATCGATCCGTTCCCATAGCGGCAGCGCACCGAGCAGAAGCGTTTTGAACTCTGCTTGATCGGCCTTCAGCCGGGCCTCGTCCTCATGGGCGACGGCGAACGCCAAAAGATCCAGAAGCGGCTTGGTCTGAATGGCCTTAGCGGTCACGTTCACAGCGAGCTCCGGTGCCCGGAGCGCTGCGATTGACCGGTCATCGATTTTGACCGTTTCGACGAAGTCCGCCATCGCCTGTGTGAAATTAAGATCGACGCCGCCGTTGGCCGACTTCCTGGCGTCAATTTTGGAAGAGCCCAGCCCCACGCTCAAATCGGTCAATTGACTGACTTGGCGCGACGTCATCGTCATGCCCGCAATCGAACTGGTGCCGCTGGTAAATGCCGCCAGTTCCGGGTCATAGACGCCCGTGAACTTGCCATCCTTGACAACGATTTGCCCGGTGTTCAGGCCATTTGGGCCATTTACCTCGATGGACCCAGTCGTAGAGAAATCCGAGGCGACATCCCAGCCTCCGTCGCTGCGCGGTTTGACCCGCAGCGTGACGGGCGGGAAATCGAACCGCTTCAGATCCTGCTTCGGCATCTTCGCCACAAGCGCCTTCACATCGAAGGTGATCTTGTAGGCACCCTCCTCGGCTGAGATCTTCAAAATGCCTTCATTGAGCGCCTGTTTGCCGACATAGCGAGAGAGCTCATCGGAAAGTTGCTTGGCACCTTGGGCATCGACAGCCTGGCCAAAGGCAGGAGCGCTGAGGGCGAGAAGGAAAGCAAGCGGCAAGACACGGTTCACAAAATTCTCCATTTGACCAAAAAGGAACGCTTCGTTCGTCTGCTATGACACCAACCTACAGCTTCCACAGGACATCAACAAACGCCGACGGGTAATTGACTACAACACCAGCCGCATCAGCGGCCGTCCGGCCTTGCGTTCGACAAGCCGCTCGAAGCCGGCCTTTTCAAACACACGCGACGAGCCGACGAACAGCCCGATCGAACGCGAATCGCGCGACACGTCGATCGGACACGCCTCGACCAGCCGCGCCTTGTTCTGGCGGGCAAAAGCGATGCCGCCCTCGACCAGGCGGTGGCTGACGCCCCGGCCGCGCGCGCTGGCGCGGATGAAGAAGCAGGAGATGGCCCAGACGCCGGGATCTACGGCGTCGGTTGGATCGACCGGCGCCGAGCCCCGGCCCCGATTGTTCCATTCGGGCACGTCGGCGCGTGGACCGATCTGCATCCAGCCGACCGCCTGGCCGTCCTCGAAGGCCAAAAGCCCCGGCGGCGGCCCGGCCTCGATACGCGCCTTGATATGATCCTTGTTGCGCTGCTTGTCGCTGGCCCGTCGGACCGCCGGCGCCATCCGGAAATGCGTGCACCAGCAGCCGTAACAGGCGCCCTGCTTGCCGAAAAGATCCTCGAAATCCGCCCATAGGTCAGGCGCCAGCGGCGCTATGGTGGTGCTCATGAGTTCTCTCCCGGCTAACCGCTTGTGGCGGCTTCCGTCCTGACGTACCATTGCATCTGTTCTCTTTATGTTCGCAGCGATGGCGGCCCCTGTCAACAATCCCGAGCACGGTTTTTGCCGCGACTGCCTGACCTTTCAGCGCAGCGATACCAGGCGCTGTGAGCGTTGCGGCAGCCCTCGACTCACCCGCCATCCCGAGCTCTACCAGCTGCATCTGGCGCATATCGATTGCGACGCCTTCTATGCGGCGATCGAAAAGCGCGACAATCCGGCGCTGAAGGACAAGCCGCTGATCATCGGCGGCGGCAAGCGCGGCGTCGTTTCCACCGCCTGCTACATCGCCCGCATCCAGGGGGTGCGCTCGGCAATGCCGATGTTCAAGGCGCTCGAAGCCTGTCCGGAAGCGGTCGTCATCCCGCCCAATATGGAGAAATACGTCCGCGTCGGCCGCGATGTCCGCGCCTTGATGCAGGCGCTCACGCCGCTGGTCGAACCGCTCTCCATCGATGAGGCGTTTCTCGACCTTGCCGGCACCGAGCGCCTGCACGGCATGCCGCCGGCGGTGGTGCTGGCGCGCTTTGCGCAGACCGTCGAAAAGGAAATCGGCATCACCGTTTCGGCCGGCCTTTCCTACTGCAAGTTCCTGGCCAAGGTTGCCTCCGATTTCCGCAAGCCGCGCGGCTTTTCGGTGATCGGCGAAGCCGAGGCGCTGGGTTTCCTGGCCGAACAGCCGGTGACGCTGATCTGGGGCGTCGGCAAGGCTTTTGCCGCAACGCTCGAACGCGACGGCATCCGCAGCATCGCCCAGTTGCAGCGCATGGAGCGCGCCGATCTTATGCGCCGCTATGGCGTGATGGGCACCCGGCTCTACCATCTCTCGCGCGGCCAGGACGACCGCCGTGTCGATCCCGACCAGGATGCGAAAAGTGTGTCGGCCGAAACCACTTTCGACACCGACATAGCTGAAATGGGCGAACTGGTTCCAGTGCTGAGGGGATTGTCGGAAAAGGTCTCGGCGCGGCTGAAGAAGTCAGGCATTGCCGGGCGCACCGTGGTGCTGAAGCTGAAGACGCAGGATTTCAAGCTGCGTACCCGCAACCGCCAGCTCGGCGACCCGACCCGGCTGGCCGACCGCATTTTCCAGACCGGGCTCGAGCTGTTGCGCAAGGAGGCGGACGGGACAAAGTACCGGCTGCTTGGCATCGGTGTCAGCGATCTCTCGGATGACGAGAAGGCCGATCCGCCCGATCTCGTCGACGTCGGCTCGCGCAAGCGCGCCATGGCCGAAAGCGCCATCGATACGCTGCGCGACAAGTTCGGCAAGAAGGCGGTGGAAACCGGCTACACCTTCGGTAAAGGACGCAACGCCAACCCGCCGGAGCCGATCGAGGAGTGAGACGGCTTAGATACGCTTGAGATCGATGCGGCTCGTCACCACGTTCTTGCCGGTTTTCGGATCGACGTCGGTAACGGTCAACCGCATTCCGTCGCCGCTGGTTTTCTCGACCGTCAACCGCGCCTTGCGATCGCCATTGACCTCCGCCGCCCAGCGAATGCCGAGACTGATCGCGTTGCCGGAACGGCTGCCGGCGAGCTGTGCCGGCCCGGTGCGCGACCCGACATAGACGCCTGTATACTTCGCCCCGCGGGCCTTCAGATTGGCGCTGATGGCGCGCGTCACCACGACAAGACCACGGCAATTGCCGTCAAGCGACAATGAGCTCGAGGTCGCGTCGGAATTGAAGGTGCAGGACACATTCACCGTCGGTGCGTCGGTGGTGACCTTGACTGTCCCCTTGCCGGAGAAATTCCCTTGCAAGGAGCTGAGAAAATTCGCCTCGTCGGCATGGGCCGCGGCGCTTGCAGTTAGCAGGCAGCCGGCTAGCAGAAACCGCGCGAATGATTTCATCGGAATCTCTTCCCCGTTGATGTTGAAGAAACGATGCGTCCAGCAATTGGCCAATACCGGGAACCAACGCCTGCCGTTTCGTCAGGTTCCACTTCCAGCATGGCTGTTTTCGCAACGGTCTGGCCCAGTCGAATGCGTCGCCTAACGGTTGCGATAGAAGTCCCGGCTTGCGACATAGCGCCTATGGCACCTTCCCCATCGATCCCCAAAGCCGCGTTCTGGATGGCGCTGTCGATCGCCTCGTTTCTGGCGATGTCAGTCGCCGGCCGCGCAACCACCGCCGAGCTCAACGTCTTCCAGGTGCTGGAACTGCGCTCGGTGATCGGCTTCTTCATCCTGTTGCCGCTGGTGATGATGAGCGGCGGATTCGCTGCAATGCGCACGCAGCGCCCGTTGGCCCATATCGCTCGCAATGTCATCCACTATACGGGCCAGGCCGCATGGCTCTATGCGCTGACGCTGATCCCGCTTGCGGTGCTCATATCGGTCGAATTCACCACGCCGATCTGGACCGCGATCCTGGCGGTGGCGTTTCTTGGCGAAAGGCTCTCCCGCCCGAAAATTGCGGCGGTCGTGCTTGGCCTGATCGGCGTGGTGGTCATCGTTCGCCCCGGCGTCGGCTCCATGGATCCGGGTCACCTCGTCGTTCTCGGCGCGGCCGTGTGCTTTGGCGTATCGGTGGTGTTGGTCAAGTCGCTGACCCGCACGGACAGCGTCGTGCGCATCATCTTCTGGATGCTGATCATCCAGTCGGTGGTCGGCCTGATCCCGGCGCTTTATGAATGGCGCAACCCACCGCTCGAACTCTGGCCATGGATTCTGCTGATTGCCTTCACCGGCATGTCGTCGCATTTCTGCATGGCGCGTGCCCTCACCTATGCCGACGCTACGGTGATTTCACCGATGGATTTCCTGCGCGTGCCACTGTCGGCGCTGATCGGCTGGCTGCTCTACAGCGAACAGATCGACATCTTTACAGCCGGCGGCGCCCTGCTGATCCTGATGGGCAACCTGCTCAACCTGCAGCGCAAGGCGCCAAAGCCGGCCGAGGTCGCGGCCTCGTAGCGGTCGGTCAATTCCCCTCATCTGGTATGTTGAGAAGATGCCCGCAGGCCTTGCAGTGCACGGCGTCCGGCTCGTGCCGTTGCAGTCCGCACTGCGGACAGGGAAAGAACACCTTGGCGGGTCGAAAAATCGCCGTCGCCAGTCTGACGAACAGCGAGATGCCGATGATCATGGTGGCGATCGCGGTCAGCTTGCCGGCGATCCCCGGCAGCACGATGTCGCCGAAACCGGTCGTCGTCACCGTGGCAACGGTGAAATACAGCGCATCAATGTAGTTTTCGAGGCCGGCGCCGGTGCGGAAGAAGAAGGTGTAGACGAAGCCGGTGATGACGAACAGGAACGTCAACAGGTTGATGACCGCGTGGCTCGCCTCGCGCCAGGGCCTTAAGCCACGCATTTCGAAATGCTGCCACAGCGACCCGCTGCGCGACAGCGACCACAGCCGCAGGATTCGCAGGAACGCCAGATTTGCCAGCGCCGTCGGCATCAGCAGCGTCAAAAGGATGAAGACATCGACCCAGGATGTCGGCTGTTTCATCAGCCGCAACATGTCGTTGGAGGCTAACAGTCGGGCAATCAGGTCGGCGGCGACCAGCGCCGCGACGGTATAGTCGAGCCACAGGAATGACGGCTTGTCCTGGAGCACCGGCGTGGCAACGAAGAAGGCGATGATGGCGAGGTCGATGATGACCGCCACCAGTTGAAACCGGAACGCCGCCGGCGTGCGTCCGTGATAGAGCTTGCGCAGCCTGTCACGCAGCCGCGCGATGGCAGAGCTTTGCTGCGATCCGTCCTTCTCGGCTGCTTTCATCACCAAGTGCGTAACGGTCCCAGGCGGGGCCGTCTAGAGCATGATCCCAAAAAGTGGGTGCCGGTTTTTGGAAAAGATCCCGTTCCAACAAAGGGTTAGATCATGATGAGATTTCAACCGAATCTCATCATGATCTAGTGGGCCCGGTGATCGTCAGCCCTCCACCACCTTGCCGTCCGGCCCGACGAGGCGCCAGGCCGAGGCGGTGTCGTAGACGAACCGCTCCTCCGCAATCCGGTCACCACGCCAGCGCTGCAGGGCCACCTCTTCCAGCCGGCGCACGGTGCCGGCCTTGTCGACACGGTCGAAGGTCCAGCGGATGGCGACATTGTCGCCATCGACCAGGAATGTCTGGACAGGATGGGTGTGCATCTTCTCGATCCGGTCGAGTGCTGCCTGCTCATGCGCCATCAGTGTTTCCTTGCCGCGCCGCGGGACGCCGAGATTTTCCTGCATGGTGGCATCGTCATGGTAGAAGTCGGCGATCGCTTTGACGTGGCTGCCTTCGACCACCTCCTTGAGGAAGGCTTCGACGCGTTCGCGGCTGGGCATGATTGTGCGTTCCTTTGAAGTTTCTGCTCAACGCATGTGGTTCAAAGGAAGGTCAGGTCAACCACGCCCCGCACGCTGGCCCTATCGGCTGCAATGTCAGGCCCAGAGCATCTTTATGCCGTCATGCACTGGCCGACGTCGATGCGATTGCCGTGTATATCAGCGCAGCCTAGACGAGCTCGACTTCGACCACACCCGGCACCGCGCGCATGGCCGACGCGATCTGCGGCGAGATGCGGTAGCGATTGGGCAATTCGATCTCGATCTCACCTTGCCCGGCTTCCTTGATCAGCACGAAGCTGACCTGGCCCTCGCCCTTTACCGCCAGTTGGCCGGCCAGCATGCCGATCGGAGCCGCATCGCGCACGAAGATGCGCAGCGCCTTCTGGATACGGCTGGCCTCATCCTCCAGCGACTGCACCGTCTGGATGCGCAGATTGACCCCTTCGGGCCTATCCTCGGCCGAAACGGTGATCACCACCGAACGTCCGGGCTCGAGCAGATCGCGATACTGCGCCAACCCTTCCGAAAACAGCACGGCTTCATATTGGCCAGATGTGTCGGAAAAGGCGATGACGCCCATCTTGTTGCCGGTTCGGGTCTTGCGCTCCTGCTTGGTGGTGACGGTGCCGGCGAGCCGGCCCGCGGCGGCACCGCGTTTGACCGCAGCCGAGAACTCGCCCCAGTTTTGCACGCGCATCTTCTGCAGGGCCGCCTTGTACTCGTCGAGCGGATGCGCCGAAAGATAGAAGCCGACGACCTGGAATTCGCGGTGCAGCCGGTCGGCGGCAAGCCACGGATCGGTCTGCGGCAAATTGAGCGCCTGCTGTTGCGCGCCGAGCGACGCGCCGAAAATGTCGTGCTGGCCCGAAATGGCATTCTGCTGCGCCAGAGAAGCCAGCCCCATCATCCGTTCGACGCCGGCCATCATCTGGGCGCGGTCGTGGCCGAAGCAGTCGAGCGCGCCGGCCATGATCAGGCTTTCGAAGACGCGCTTGCCGACGATCTTGGGATCGACCCTTTCACAGAAATCGGCGAGATTCTTGAACGGCTTTTCGCCGCGCATGGCGACGATGTGCTCGACCGCAGCGTCGCCGACGCCCTTGAGGGCCGCCAGCGAATAGTAAATGCGGTTCTCGCCGACCTCGAAATTGCGGAAGCTGGTCATCACCGACGGCGCCACCACCTCGATGCCGAGACGCAGCGCATCCTGGCGGAAATCGGCGAGTTTGTCGGTGTTGCCCATGTCGAGCGTCATCGACGCCGCCAGGAACTCGACGGGGTAATGCGCCTTGAGATAGGCGGTCTGGTAGGACACGACGGCGTAGGCGGCCGCGTGCGATTTGTTGAAGCCGTAGTCGGCGAACTTGGCCAGAAGGTCGAAGATGAAGTCGGCCTGCGGCTTGCCGACGCCGCGTTCGACCGCACCAGTGACGAAGCGCTCGCGCTGCTTGTCCATTTCGGCGCGGATCTTCTTGCCCATGGCGCGGCGCAGCAGGTCGGCTTCGCCGAGCGAATACCCCGACAGCTCCTGCGCGATCTGCATCACCTGTTCCTGGTAGACGATGACGCCTTGCGTCTCCTTCACCAGATGGTCGATTTTGGGATGGATCGAGGCCATCTCCTCTTCGCCATGCTTTCTGGCGTTGTAGGTCGGGATGTTCTCCATCGGGCCGGGGCGGTAGAGCGCCACCAGCGCGATGATGTCCTCGATACAGTCGGGCCGCATGCCGATCAGCGCCTTGCGCATACCGGCACTTTCCACCTGGAACACACCGACCACTTCGCCGCGCGACAGCATGGCGTAGGTTTCAGGGTCGTCGAGCGGGATCGTCGCCAGGTCGATCTCGATGCCGCGCCGGCGGATCAGCTTCACTGCCGTCTCCAGCACGGTCAGCGTCTTCAGGCCGAGGAAGTCGAACTTCACCAGCCCGGCCTGTTCGACATATTTCATGTTGAACTGGGTGACCGGCATGTCGGAGCGCGGATCGCGGTACATCGGCACCAGTTCCGACAAGGGCCGGTCGCCGATGACGATGCCGGCGGCGTGCGTCGAAGCGTGGCGGTAGAGCCCTTCCAGCTTTTGCGCCATATCGAGCAGCGTCTGCACGATTGGCTCCTTCTCGGCCTCCTCGGCAAAGCGCGGCTCGTTGGCGATGGCATCCGCCAGCTTGACCGGATTGGCGGGGTTCTGCGGCACCATTTTGGAGAGCTTGTCGACTTGGCCGTAAGGCATTTGCAGCACGCGGCCGACGTCGCGCAGCACCGCGCGCGCCTGCAGCGTACCGAAGGTGATGATCTGCCCAACCTGGTCGCGGCCATATTTCTGCTGGACGTAGCGGATGACCTCTTCGCGCCGGTCCTGGCAGAAGTCGATGTCGAAGTCGGGCATCGACACGCGGTCGGGGTTGAGGAAGCGCTCGAACAGCAGCGAGAAGCGCAGCGGATCGATGTCGGTGATGGTCGTGGAATAAGCGACCAGCGATCCGGCGCCCGAACCACGGCCCGGCCCGACCGGAATGCCTTGCGCCTTGGCCCATTTGATGAAGTCGGCGACGATCAGGAAATAGCCGGGAAACTTCATCTTCTCGATGATGGAGAGTTCGAAATCGAGCCGCTCGCGGTATTGTTCGACCGTGTAGCCGGAAGTGGGCCCATGCGCAGCCAGCCGCGCCTCCAGCCCCTCATGCGCCTGCCGGCGTAGCTCATCGGCCTCCGCTTTCAGCGCCACCTCATTGTCGGCGACATCGCCGCCGGTAAAGCGTGGCAGGATCGGATTGCGGGTCTTGGGATAATAGGAACAGCGCAGCGCGATCTCGACGGTGTTGTCGATCGCTTCCGGCAGGTCGGTGAACAGCCGCGCCATATCGGCCTGGCTGCGCAGGAAATTGTCCGATGTCAGGCGGCGGCGGTTGTCGGCGGCAACGACGGACCCTTCGGCAATGGCGATCAGCGCGTCATGCGCTTCATAGTCGTCGCGGGCGGCGAAGAACGCCTCATTGGTGGCGACCAGCGGCAGATCATGGATATAGGCAAGGTCGACCGATGATTTCTCGATGGCGCGGTCATAACCGGAAACACGGTCCAGTTCGACATAGAGCCGGTCGCCGAACAGCGCCTTGAGTGCCAGAAGCCGCGTCTCGGCAAGATCTCGGCGATCCTCCTTCAGCGCCCGGCCGATCGGGCCGCGCGGCCCGCCGCTGAGGCAGATCAGGCCATCGCTATGGCCTTCCAGCATTGCTGACGTCAGATGCACGGGCTCGCCCGGCGGCGTCTCCAGATAGACCTGGCTGACCAGCCTGACCAGGTTGCTATAGCCAACCTCGGTGGCGGCGAGCAGCACCACGGCGTTCATCTCCGGCCCGTGGCGGCGGCGGTCGCGCTGTGCGTCACTGGTCTCGCCGGAAAAGGCGAGATCGATCTGGCAGCCGATGATCGGCTGGATGCCCTCTTTCACCGCTTTCTGGGCAAATTCCAGCGCGCCGAACAGATTGTTGGTGTCGGTGACGGCGATTGCCGGGCACTCGTCCTTGACGGCATGGGCGACGACAGCGGCGACCTGCAAGGCTCCCTCGAGCAGCGAATACGCCGAATGCACGCGCAGATGGATGAACCGCCGCGCCGGTGCCTCAGGGCGCGCAGCAGCGAGCGCTGCTTCGCGCTTCAGGGGATCGCGTGGAAGTTTGTCATCCGCCATGATGTATCAAATTGCTCGAAGGGCTTTGAGTCGATGGAGATGTATTGTCCCGGACCGGGCGATGCCAGTCCAGCACAAATGACCACCGACCACAGGCTTCCGTACCCAGCCGCACGGCTCAGAGATTGTTCGAAATTCGCTCTGGCGAGTCATATGATGGTGGTTTCGAGAACCGGAGCGCAGCGGCCATTGGTCCGTGAGCACGGGAAGCGCAGAAACCGCCTTCAGATGGCCGCCGGAGTAGAATTTCCAAACAATCTCTAGGCGAACTCCATGATCACCGCATCCACAGCCAGGCTGTCACCCGGCTTGGCGTTGAGCTTCGACACGACAAGATCGCGGTCGGCGCGCAACACGTTTTCCATCTTCATCGCCTCGACCACGGCCAGCGTCTCGCCGGCCTTGACCTCCTGCCCCTCGGCAACCGCGATCGACACCACCAGGCCCGGCATCGGGCAAAGCAGCATCTTGGACGTGTCCGGCGCCACCTTTTCCGGCATCAGCCTTTCCAGTTCAGCCGTTCGCGGCAGCATGGCGCGCGCCGTCACCGACATGCCCTTCCAGGCGATGCGCAGGCCGTTCGGCAGCGGCCTGATCTGCGCCGTGACCTTGCGGGCACCGACAGTGCCGCGCCAGATGAGGTCGCCCGGCCGCCAGTCGGACGCCACGGTCAGCGCTTTGCCGCCATCGACCGACAGATCGATTTCCATCGGAATGGAGATCATGCCCTCGATGATCGAAGCCTGGAGATAGTCGTCGCCGAGCTTCACCACCCAATCGCGCTTGAGTGCGCCCGAATGCGGCGCCAGCCGCCCGCCCAGCCGGTCAAGCCGATCGCGGCGCAGAAGCTCGACCGCGGTGGCGATCGCCGCCAGCACTGCCTTTTCATCGCCATTGGGCACGATCGGCGCGAAGCCGTCAGGATATTCCTCGGCGATGAAGCCCGTCGATATCCGCCCCTCGCGCCAGCGCGGATGCTGCATCAGCGCCGCCAGGAACGGGATGTTGTGCTCGATGCCGTCGACGACGAAACTGTCCAGCGCTTCCGACATGGCATCGATGGCCTCGATACGCGTGGGCGCCCAGGTGCAGAGTTTTGCCACCATCGGATCATAGAACATCGAAATCTCGGAGCCTTCGGTGACGCCGGTGTCGTTGCGGATGAAGACATCGCCGAACTTGCCCTCCTCCGGCGGCCGGTAGCGCGTCAACCGGCCGATCGAGGGCAGGAAATTGCGATAGGGATCCTCGGCATAGAGCCGGCTTTCCACCGCCCAGCCGTTCAGCTTGACGTCGCTCTGCTCGATCGCCAGCTTCTCGCCGGCGGCGACACGGATCATCTGCTCGACCAGGTCGATGCCGGTAACAAGCTCCGTCACCGGATGCTCGACCTGCAATCGTGTATTCATTTCAAGGAAATAGAAGTTCTTTTCAGCATCGACGATGAACTCGACGGTGCCGGCGCTCTGGTAGTCGACCGCCTTGGCCAGCGCCACGGCCTGCTCGCCCATGGCCTTGCGCGTCCTGGCATCGAGGAATGGCGACGGCGCCTCTTCCGCAACCTTCTGGTTCCGGCGCTGGATCGAGCATTCGCGCTCGCCGAGATAGAGGGCGGTGCCATGCGCGTCGGCCAGCACCTGGATTTCGATATGACGCGGATCGACGACGAACTTTTCGATGAAGACGCGGTCGTCGCCGAACGAGCTTTTCGCCTCCGAGCGCGCCCGGTCGAAGCCGTCGCGCACTTCCGACTGGCTCCAGGCAATGCGCATGCCTTTACCGCCGCCGCCGGCCGAGGCCTTGATCATCACGGGATAGCCGATCTCGCCGGCGATCTTTTCGGCATGGTCGGCATTTTCGATGACACCAAGCCAGCCGGGAACCGTCGACACCTCAGCGGCCTTGGCGAACTTCTTCGATTCGATCTTGTCGCCCATCGCCTTGATAGCCTTGGGTTTCGGACCGATGAAGACAATGCCCTCAGCCTCAAGCGCTTCGCAGAAGGCGGCCCGCTCCGACAGAAATCCGTAGCCGGGATGCACGGCCTGCGCGCCCGTCTCCTTGCAGGCGGCGATGATCTTTTCAGGCAGAAGATAGCTTTGCGCGGCAGGCGATGGGCCGATATGCACGGCTTCGTCGGCCATTTCGACGTGCACGGCGTCGCGATCGGCGTCGGAATAGACCGCTACGGTGGCAATCCCCATCCTGCGCGCCGTCTTGATGACGCGGCAAGCAATCTCGCCGCGATTGGCGATCAGGATTTTCGTGAACATCGAAGGCGTTTCCTCGGTCTTTCGTCCTTCTTATGGGCTTCGGCAGCCGGGCTCAAGCACCGCCGGCAGCGCACCCATCAAGACACTCCCTGCCCGCCAGGGCCGTGCCGAGGGGCGAAGGTTGGGCTCGCCGACGACTGGGCCAAGATTTGCGCCATATTTGGTCGCCAAATCGGGTTGAAACAGTATAAAAACCCTGAAAGCCTGAAGACCAATCGCCTTGGGAGGAATTGCCTAATGAAAACCCGCGCCGCTGTCGCTGTCGCCGCCGGAAAGCCGTTGGAAATCATGGAGGTCGACCTCGACGGACCGCGCGAAGGCGAGGTGCTGGTCGAGATCAAGGCGACCGGCATCTGCCACACCGACGAGTTCACCCTGTCGGGCGCCGATCCCGAAGGCCTGTTTCCGGCAATCCTCGGCCATGAAGGCGCTGGCGTTGTCGTCGATGTCGGCAAGGGCGTCACCTCGGTCAAGAAGGGCGACCACGTCATCCCGCTCTACACGCCGGAATGCCGGCAGTGCCCATCCTGCCTGTCGCGCAAGACCAATTTGTGCACCGCCATCCGCGCCACGCAGGGCCAAGGCTTGATGCCCGATGGCTCCTCGCGCTTCTCGATCGGCAAGGACAAGATCTTCCACTATATGGGCTGCTCGACCTTCTCCAATTTCACCGTTTTGCCCGAGATCGCCGTCGCCAAGGTCAACCCGGACGCGCCCTTCGACAAAATCTGCTACATTGGTTGCGGCGTCACCACCGGCATCGGCGCGGTCATCAACACCGCGAAGGTCGAGCAAGGCGCGACTGCTGTCGTCTTTGGTCTCGGTGGCATCGGCCTCAACGTCATCCAGGGCCTGAAGCTCGCCGGCGCTGACATGATCATCGGTGTCGACCTCAACAACGACAAGAAGGCATGGGGCGAGCGCTTCGGCATGACGCATTTCGTCAATCCGAAGGAGATCGACGGCGACATCGTTCCTCACCTCGTCAACTTGACCAAGCGCGGCGCCGACCAGATCGGCGGCGCCGACTACACATTCGACTGCACCGGCAACACCAAGGTGATGCGCCAGGCGCTGGAAGCCTCGCATCGCGGCTGGGGCAAGTCGGTCGTCATCGGCGTGGCCGGCGCCGGCCAGGAGATTTCGACCCGGCCATTCCAGCTGGTCACCGGCCGCACCTGGATGGGCACCGCCTTCGGCGGCGCACGCGGCCGCACCGACGTGCCAAAAATCGTCGACTGGTACATGGACGGCAAGATCCAGATCGACCCGATGATCACCCATTTGCTGAAGCTGGAAGACATCAACAAGGGCTTCGACCTTATGCATGAGGGCAAGTCGATCAGGAGCGTCGTCGTTTATTGAGGAGAAGAAGCCGCCGACCGAAGGGCCAGCGACTGTAGTTGCATGGGTTCAACAAGGGAGGAAGATAATGCCTGAGAAACTGCATCCGAAAATCGACAATGGCCTGCCGAAGGAAAGCGCAAGCTTTGCCGGCGGCACGCTGGTCTGTGCCTGCACCAGCAAGCCGGTGAAGGTGAAGGTCAAGGGCCAGATCGCCCACAACCATGCCTGTGGCTGCACCAAATGCTGGAAGCCAGACGGCGCGGTGTTCTCGGTCGTGGCGGTCGCCGGCACCGGCGATGTCACCGTGACCGAGAATGGCGACAAGCTGAAGGTGGCCGACCCCTCGGCGCTGATCCAGCGCCATGCCTGCACCGGCTGCGGCGTCCACATGCACGGGCCGGTCGAACGCGACCATCCGTTCAAGGGCCTGTCCTTCATCCATCCCGAACGTTTCGAGGAAGACGGCTGGTCGCCGCCGGGCTTCACCGCTTTCGTCTCGTCGATCATCGAATCCGGCGTCGACCCGAAGCGGATGGACGGCATCCGCGGCCAGTTGAAGTCGATCGGCCTAGAACCCTATGACTGTCTCAACCCCGGCCTGATGGACTATATCGCCACCTGGACCGCGAAGAAGTCGGGCGCGCTGCCAGCCTGACAAGCCAAGATTTCTGGCATGGGGCCGGATAACATGCCGGCCCCATGTTCGTTTTGGAGAGACAATGCCCGCACCCGCCATATACGTCGACGCCGACGCCTGCCCGGTGAAAGCCGAGGTCGAGAAGGTCGCCGAGCGCCATGGTGTCGTCGTCACCTACGTCTCCAATGGCGGCCTGCGCCCGTCGCGCGATCCGATGATCCGCAACATCGTGGTGTCCAAGAGCGCCGACGCCGCCGACGACTGGATCGTCGACAATGCCAAGGCCAACGACATCGTGATCACAGCCGACATCCCGCTTGCCGCCCGCACAGTCGCGCTCGGCGCCCATGTGCTCGGGCCGACCGGACGCCCATTCACGCCGGAGACCATCGGCATGGCGGTGGCTATGCGCGATTTGAAACAGCATCTGCGCGAAACCGGCGAGAGCAAGGGCTACAATGCCAGCTTTGCGCCACAGGATCGCTCGCGTTTTCTCGGCGAACTCGACCGCATCTTGCGGCGGGCTCTGAAATCCGTCACACCCGACCAGACGTGAAGCATCATCCGAGGTCGGGCTATGGCCGACACATCGCCGAATAACCCCTTGCAGCGGCACAAGCAGTTCTTTGTGTCGCTAGCCGTCGGTCTGGTCGTATTTGCCGCGGTATTGCCTTTGATTGGATCGCTCCCCGTCTTCACGCGGCTTGCCTATTCGATCTCGATTGCCGCCGATTCCTTCTTCGTCGTCTTCATCGCGCTCGTCATCGCCAAGATGCCGCTGCTGTCCGGCCGCTATCTCAGCAAGAACGCGCGCGAACTGGACCTCCCAGTGCTGGGCATCTTTGCCATCACGCTCGGCATCGTCGCCATGGCCATTGTCCTGCTGTTCCTTTTGATCAATCACAAGGATCGCGACCCCATCGAACTCGGCTTCGCCATGCTGTCGATCCCGCTTGGCTGGTTCACCATCCATGCCATGGCCGCCCTCCACTATGCGCATGTCTACTGGATGGACGGCGACGCGATCGATGCCGAAACCAAGAAGAAGATACCGGTCGGCGGCCTCGATTTTCCCGGCAGCAAACGGCCGGACGGTTGGGACTTTCTCTATTTCGCGACGGTGATCGGCATGACCGCGCAGACCGCCGACACCGCGATCACGACCTCGCATATGCGCCGCGTGGTGCTTGTCCATTCGATCCTGTCGTTCTTCTTCAACGCCGTCATCGTCGCCGCCGTCGTCAATCTCGCGGTGAGCCTCGGCAATTGAGTATCCGTGCCCGCGATAAACCCGTGCCCGTAATAAAAACGTGACCGCATGAAACATCGCTTTCGATAGCGACGTATTGGGAGGACAAGGACGAGCGCGGCCATCCCAGGATCGCGCAGCCGGAGGCGAGGAAAAGATGGAAACCATTACCATGAGTCAGCCCGGCGCAGGCGTCGATGCCGCCTCAACGAAGGATGCGACGCTGATCTACCGGCAATCGCGCTGGACCCGCCTGACGCACTGGCTGTGGGCGATCTCGCTGTTCTTCATGCTTTTGTCCGGCCTGCAGATCTTCAATGCCCGGCCGCAGCTCTACATCGGCAAGCAATCCGGCTTCGAGTACAACAACACCGTCTTTGCCATCGGCGCCGAAAACACCGCCACCGGCCCGCGCGGCTATACCGAAATCTTCGGCCATCGCTTCGACACCACAGGCGTGCTCGGCTGGTCGGGCCCGGCCGGGCAGCAAACGTCGCGTGCCTTCCCGTCCTGGGCGACAATCCCGTCCTATTACGATCTCGGCACCGCCCGCGTCGTGCATTTCTTCTTCGCCTGGATACTGACAACCACCTTGGTCGTCTGGCTGGTCGCCAGCCTGGTCAACGGCCATCTGCGCCGCGATCTGGCGCCGCGCCTTGACGATCTCAAGCGGCTGCCGCAGGACATCATCGAGCACGCCAAGCTCAGGTTCCACCACACACGCGAATACAACACGCTGCAGAAAATGGCCTATGGCGGCGTACTGTTCGTGCTGTTGCCACTCATGATCATCACCGGCCTTGCCATGTCGCCGAGCATGAACTCGGTGCTGCCCTGGCTCAACGAACTGCTCGGCGGAAGGCAGACGGCGCGCACCATCCATTTCACGGTGATGGTGCTGCTGGTCGGCTTTTTCATCGTCCATATGATGATGATCCTCGCCGCCGGCCCGATCAACGAACTGCGCTCGATCATCACCGGCTGGTACCGCACCGATCCGCCAAGGCATGGCGACACCGAGAGGAGTGCGTGAGATGGCCAAATTCCAGATCAGCCGCCGAAAGTTCCTGACGGGCGCCGGCCTCGGCGTTTCCGGCATCATGTTGTCGGGCTGCGATGCCTTCGACAGCCAGCTCGGCATGGGCGACGGCCTGCGCAGTTTCCTCGAAAACGCCAATGGCCTGACCTACCGCGCGCAACGCTGGCTTGCCGGCCGCGATGCTCTGGCGCCGGAATTCACCGAGGCCGACATCCGCCAGCCGCAGCGGCCGAACGGCGTCACCGCGCCCGACGATGACACCTACAAGGGCCTGCTCGCCAACAATTTCGCCGACTGGCGGCTGGAGGTAACGGGCCTGGTCGAAAAGCCGCTGTCGCTCAGCCGCGAGCAGTTGGAGAACATGCCGAGCCGCACGCAGATCACCCGCCACGACTGTGTCGAAGGCTGGAGCTGCATCGCCAAATGGACCGGCACCCCGCTGTCGCTGGTGCTCGACCAGGCTGTGGTCAAGCCGCAGGCCCGCTATGTCATGTTCCACTGCCTCGATACGATCGATCGCAGCCTCTCCGGGGAAATCAAATATTACGGCACCATCGACCTGATCGATGCCCGCCACCCGCAGACGATCCTCGCCTACGGCCTCAACGGCAAGCCGCTGCCGGTCGAAAACGGCGCGCCGCTGCGCGTGCGCGTCGAACGACAGCTCGGCTACAAGATGCCGAAGTATCTCTACAAGATCGAGCTCGTCGACAGTTTTGCCAATATCGGCGGCGGCCGCGGCGGCTATTGGGAAGACAATGGCTATGACTGGTATGGCGGGATTTGATGGCCTCGCATTCTGACCGAGCACGATCTGACTCCGACCGAACCGAGCTTGCCTGAGGAAGCCGGTTTCGAGCGCGTGGCCGAACTTGGCGATTGGCCTGAAGACACTCCAATATCGTCCTCTGCAAAACGGTCGCAGAAAACGGCGCGGCTTAAGCAACCTTGTCGAGCAGCGGCTTGAGCGCCGGATGTATCTCGGGCGAGGCGAGTTTGATCAGCGTCAGCAGCGCGCGTTCATTGTCACGCAGCGGGCGGTCGGTGCCGATGCGATCGGCCAGCCATTTCGCCTCGCTGGCGTCGATCGTCTCGGCGCGGCGCGCGAGTGCCTCGGCGGCACGGTTCTTCGACTCCCATTCGGCCTCGATATCGCCGGGCGAACGATAGGCTTCCATGATGCCGGCCAGTCCGCCCGACACCATGCGGCTGAAGAAGCCACCAATTTCGGGCTCGGCCTGGTCCAAGAAACTGTCACGACGCAGCGCCACATCGCGCGTCGGCGCTTCGTAGCCGGCCGAACACATGACGAAATTGGCGAGCGCCTTGACGAACAGGTCGTTCCAGGACGGGTCGTTGTGGGCCGCTGCGGTCTGCTCGTTGATCTGGAACAGCACCTCGGCCTCAACCCGTGTGATGGCAATGTTACCGTCGCCGCCATAGGCATGGAGAATGCGGCGCAACAGATCGACCTCTGCCTTGGCGACCAGCCCGGGGACCAGCGCGCCGCCGAGCATCAGTGGTCCCTTGCCGTCGACCACCGCGTTGGCGACCTGCTCGAGCGCATAGGCGGAGAGCCGGCCGGGCGATGATTTCGCCCTTTCCAGCACATGCACCAGCAGCTCCAGTTCGGTCACACTGTCGACCATTCCGTTGCGCGAGATGGTCTGGATCAGCCAACCGGCATTGTCTTCAGAGATATAGCCTGCCGGCTTTTCCTGGTAGACGATGTAGTCGGTAACGGCCTCGACGAAGAATTCAGGCCATTGCGGGCATTTGTCCGTCGCTGTCGCATCGAGCGCGAACAGTGCTTCAGCCTCGCCGCGCGTCACCACGCCGTCAGCGAACACTTCGCGACGCAGCATGACCACATCTTCCGCCGTGATGCGGTCCTTCGAGGCCAGCCCCACCACCGGCGCGCTCCCGATCCGTTCGCCCATCTGTCAATCCCCATCCGCCGTGCCCAACGCAATTGCCGGCCAAACCGTCAGCCCAGAATATCGCCATTGTCTTGAAAAACCGGCAAACGGCGTGGTTAGCGAAGACTGTAAAGACGACGCGCTTTACGTGTCGCTGGCAGGTGACAAGGTGTCGCCGACAAGCTATGGATGGCGCGTCGAGGGCTTAAGTTTTGAGTCCTACCTGTTTGCGGGAGAGAGCAGCGCGAGCTGCCGCCGAAGGGGAAATCGCCCGAAATCTCTCAGGCAAAAGAACCGTAGACGGGAAAGACACTCTGGAAAGTCGGGGCTTGCCCCCGCGCCGAAGGTGTAAGCGTCGCCGACAGAGTTCCGGTTGCGCGAGTCTCTCAGGCTTCAGACAGAGGGGCACGGACTGGTCGCCAGCAGCGGCCGATTGCGTGCGACTCTGGAGATGACATGACGGGCGACGACACCAAACACCTTCCTCTCGAAGATCTGCACGCCGGCGCACGCTTTGGCGCCTTTGCGGGCTGGTCGATGCCGCTGACCTATCCGGCCGGCGTGATGAAGGAGCACCTTCACACCCGCGAACATGCCGGCCTGTTCGACATTTCGCATATGAAGCTGTTCGCTGTCAGCGGACCGGGCGCTGCGGCACTGCTCAACCGCGCCAGTCCGCTCGATGCCGGCGCGCTTGAGATTTCACAGTCCAAATATAGTTTCTTCCTCAACGAGGCCGCCGGGATCATCGACGATCTGATCGTCACCCGGCTCGGCGCCGAGCGCTTCATGGTGGTCGCCAACGCCGGGAATGCGGTCGAGGACGAGAAGCATTTGCGTGCGCTGGCCGCGGACTTCGACGTCAAAGTCGATGCGCTCGACCGCGTCTTCCTGGCGATCCAGGGGCCGGAAGCCTGGGCTGCCTTGTCCCGCGCCGGCATCGAGACCGGCTCGCTCTTGTTCATGCATGGCATCGAGCCGAAGCAAAACTGGTTCATGAGCCGCTCCGGCTACACCGGCGAGGACGGCTTCGAGATCGGCCTGCCGGAGGCGGATGCGCGCGCTCTGGTCACGAAACTGCTCGAGGACGAGCGTGTGTTGTGGATCGGCCTTGCTGCCCGCGACTCGCTGCGGTTGGAGGCCGGCCTGTGCCTGCACGGCCAGGACATCACGCCGGAGATCGATCCGGCGAGTGCCGGCCTGATGTGGGCGATCCCCAAAGATCTCCGCGCCGGCGGGTCCTTCATCGGCGCCGATGCGCTGCGGTCCATCCTGGAGCGCGGGCCGTCGCAAAAGCGCGTCGGCCTGAAGCCGGACGGCCGCCAGCCGGTGCGCGCCGGCGCTGCTTTGTTCGATGCCGACGGCGATCCGGCCGGCTACGTGACATCAGGCGGCTTCGGCCCGTCGGCCGGCCATCCCGTCGCCATGGGCTATGTGTCAACGGCCTTGGCCAAGCCGGGCACGAAACTGTTCGCCGACGTTCGCGGGACGAAAATCCCGGTCGATATCAGTTCCTTGCCCTTCACTCCTCATCGCTACCGCAAAGGATAATTCCGATGGCAAAAACCTATTTCACACAAGATCACGAATGGCTGAGCGTCGAGGGAGGCATCGCCACCGTCGGGATAACCGACTATGCGCAGGAACAGCTTGGCGATCTCGTCTTCGTCGAACTGCCTCAAATCGGCACCAAACTCAGTAAGGGCGACACCGCCGTGGTCGTCGAATCCGTCAAGGCGGCATCCGATGTTTATGCGCCGGTTGATGGCGAGATCACCGACGCCAACGGCGCGCTGTCCTCGGACCCGTCGCTGGTCAACTCCGCTGCGACCGGCGACGGCTGGCTGTGGAAGATGAAGCTCGCCGACGAAGGCCAACTCGCAGGCCTCATGAATGAGGCCGCCTACAAAGCCCATATCGGTTGACATCAGGACCTATTGCCATGAGCGCAGCACTTACCCCCTTCTCGGCCCGCCACATCGGTCCTGATGTAAACGACGTCAGAGCCATGCTTGCCGTGATCGGCGTTCCCTCCGTCGAGACGCTGATCAGCCAGGCCGTGCCGCAGTCGATCCGCCTCGATCTGCCGCTAGCCCTTCCCGCGCCGGCGAGCGAAGCCGAAGCGCTGGCCGAATTGGCTGCGACCATGGCAAAAAACAGGGTGCTGAAGAGCTTCATCGGCGCCGGCTATCACGGCGTCCATGTGCCGCCGGTCATCCAGCGCAACCTGTTCGAGAACCCGGCCTGGTACACCGCCTATACGCCCTACCAGGCCGAGATCAGCCAGGGCCGCCTGGAAATGCTGTTCAACTTCCAGACCTTGGTCACCGAATTGACCGGCCTGCCGGTGGCTTCGGCCTCCCTGCTCGACGAAGCGACGGCGGTGGCCGAAGCGGTCGGCATCGCGCTGCGCCATCACCGCGACAAGCGCACCAAGGTGGCGCTGGCCGGCACGCCGCATCCGCAGACGCTGGACGTCGTGCGCACCCGCGCCGAGCCGCTCGGCATCGAGATCGATGGCGAGACCATCGACGACAACACCGCCGCCCTGCTGGTCTCCTGGCCGGACACGTTTGGCGTCTACGGCGATCACAAGGCGGCGATCGAGAAGGCTCGCGCCACCGGCGCCGTGGTCGTCTTCATCGCCGATCCGCTTGCGCTCACGCTGACCGAAGCGCCGGCCAGGCTTGGCGCCGACATCGCCGTCGGCCCGATGCAGCGCTTTGGCGTGCCGATGGGCTTTGGCGGCCCGCACGCCGCCTATTGCGCCGTCTCCGACAAGCTGACCCGGCTGATGCCCGGCCGCCTCGTCGGCCAGTCGATCGACAGCAAGGGCCGTCCCGGCTATCGCCTCGCCCTGCAGACGCGCGAACAGCATATCCGCCGCGACAAGGCGACCTCCAACATCTGCACCGCGCAGGCGCTGCTTGCCAACATGGCGACCGCATACGCGATCTGGCACGGGCCTACTGGTTTGCAGGCGATCGCAGCCCGAATTCATGAGCTCGCCAACGGCCTCGCAGCAGGCCTGAAAACCGCTGGTGTTTCCGTGCTCGGCTCAAGCCGTTTCGACACGGTGACGGCCGAAGTGAAGGGCAAGGCAGCTTCGATCGCCGCTGCCGCTGAAAAAGGTGGCCGGCTGCTGCGCGTCATCGATGCCGACCGCATCAGCATCGCCTTCGACGAAACCTCGACCGAGGCGGATCTCGAGGCTATCGCCGCCCTGTTCGGCGCCAAGTCCGGCGCTACTGAGGCCGGCGCGATGCCCGGCAAGCCGCGCGGCAAGGAGTTTCTGACCCAGCCGGTTTTCCGCGAAAACCACTCCGAGACCGACATGATGCGCCTGCTGCGCAGGCTAGCCGACAAGGATTTGGCGCTCGACCGCACCATGATCCCGCTGGGCTCCTGCACCATGAAGCTGAACGCGGCGGCCGAAATGATGCCGGTCAGCTGGCCTGTTGTCGCCAACCTCCATCCCTTCGCGCCGGCCAGCCATTCGGCCGGCTATCGCGCCATGGTCGGCGAGCTGGAAGGCTGGCTGGCGCAGATCACCGGCTTCGACGCCGTCAGCCTGCAGCCCAATGCCGGCAGCCAAGGCGAATATGCCGGCCTGCTCGCCATCCGCGCCTATCACCGTTCGCGTGGCGAAGGCCATCGCACCATCTGCCTGATCCCCCAGTCCGCGCATGGCACCAATCCCGCGAGTGCGGCGATGGCCGGCATGAGCGTCGTCGTCGTGCGCTGTCTGGAGGACGGCAATATCGACATGGACGATATGCGAGCCAAGGCCAACGAGCATTCCAAGAATCTCGCAGCTCTGATGTTCACCTATCCCTCGACGCACGGCGTCTACGAGGAAGGCGCGCGCCACCTGTGCGCTCTCATCCACGAGCATGGCGGCCAGGTCTATTTCGACGGCGCCAACCTTAACGCGCTGGTCGCGCTGGCGCGGCCCGCCGATATCGGCGCCGATGTCTGCCACATGAACCTGCACAAGACCTTCTGCATCCCGCATGGCGGCGGCGGTCCGGGCGTCGGTCCGATCGGCGTCAGGGCGCATCTGAAACCCTATCTGCCGGGTCATGTCACCGAAGGTTCGGCGCATGCCGTGTCGGCCGCACCGTTCGGCAGCGCTTCCATCCTGCCGATCACCTGGATGTACATCCGCATGATGGGCGCCGCCGGCCTGAAGCAGGCGACGGAGACGGCGATCATCTCGGCCAATTATGTGGCGACGCGGCTCGCGCCGCACTTCCCGCTTCTCTACAAGGGCAGGCACGATCGCATCGCGCATGAATGCATCCTCGACACGCGCGTGCTCAAGGAGAGCGCCGGCATCAGCGTCGACGATATCGCCAAGCGGCTGATCGACTACGGTTTTCACGCGCCGACCATGTCGTTCCCTGTCGCCGGCACGCTGATGGTCGAGCCGACCGAATCCGAGCCCAAGCGCGAACTCGACCGGTTCTGCGAGGCGATGATCGCTATCGCCGGCGAGGCAGCGAAAGTGGCGAAGGGCGAATGGCCGCTCGAGGACAACCCGCTGGTCAATGCCCCGCACACGGCGGCCGAAACCCTTGCCGGCCAGTGGACTCACCCCTATTCGCGGCTGGAAGCGGCCTACCCCGCCGGCGATGTCGACAAAGCGGCCAAATACTGGCCGCCGGTCTCGCGCATCGACAATGTCGCCGGCGACCGCAACCTCGTCTGCTCCTGCCCGCCGCTGTCGGAATATCTCGGCGCCGCCGAATGACACTCTGGCCTGTCAGGCTGAAC
Organism: Mesorhizobium sp. C277A; assembly: GCF_040324395.1. Classification (NCBI taxonomy): domain Bacteria; kingdom Pseudomonadati; phylum Pseudomonadota; class Alphaproteobacteria; order Hyphomicrobiales; family Phyllobacteriaceae; genus Mesorhizobium; species Mesorhizobium sp. C277A. Next base: position 2,350,313 of record NZ_JAMYVW010000002.1, read on the forward strand.
GCAAGGCCGGCCCATCGGCCTTGCTTACCCGGTTCAGCACAAGCACGCGGTTCCGCCCCGCGTGCTTGGCCGCGTAAAGCGCTTTGTCGGCCTCGGCCAGGACGTCCTCGAGGCTGCTGCCGTCTTCCTTGCCAAAGCCGATGCCGCCGCTGACGCTGCTGCGCAACGGCCCGCGCGGCGTCGGCACCACTTCCGTGCCGAAAGCGACGCCGATCTTGCTGGCGAGGTCATGGGCCTTGTCTTGCGGCATCCGCGACATGACCAGCGCGAACTCCTCGCCGCCCAGCCGAAAGGCGTCGACGCCAACCCGATCATATTTCTTGATGATTGCCGCGAAGCGGCACAGGACCCGGTCGCCGACCGGATGGCCGTAGACATCGTTGGTCCGTTTGAAATGATCGAGGTCGAACATGGCGATCGACATGAACGGACCGAAGACGCGCTCGCCATAGAGCGAGTTCAAGGCACGCCGGTTCATCAGCCCGGTCAACGGGTCGGTCAGAGTCTCGGCCTTCAGTTCGATCTGTGCCTGAAGATGATGCAGCGACAGCGTCAGCGCGCCGAGAGCCGTCATGCAGGCGACCGCCACGACCGAATTCAACCGCTCGGCCCAATTGTCGGGTGCGACGCCGAGCACCCACTGGCCCTTAACCAGAAGCACGGCGCCGCAGAGCCCGAAGGATACGCCGCAGACGCCGCTTAGCGCCGAAACGACCAGCAGAATGCCGCGATCCTGACCGCCCTTGATCCAGAACATCACCCCGATCGAGGCGAGCAGCACTGTTACCGTCGTATAGGTGAGGATGAAGCCGACACCATCGAAACCGAGATAGGTCACGCCGGCGCAGACAGCCATCGCAAGCAGGGCCGGCAGGACAGCGCGACTGTAGTTGCGCACACCGAGATATTGCATGGCCGAAAGTGAAAGCGCCAGGAAACCGAGGCTGAGCAGCGCCAACGCTGCCTGACAAAGCAACGGAGTGGGCTCCCTCGTGTAGCGCCAGAAGACGATGACGTGGGCGACAAGGACGAGAATGCCGCACGCCACCGTCAGCACGAAGCGTGCACGCGGCGCCGTGAACCAGATCACAAACATGGTGACGCTCAGGCATGTGCCCGACAGCGCAGCCGCCAGCAATAGCGAACTGAAATCCAGCATGGATGAGCGGCAACCTTTGGGATCCTCGATTTGTGGCGCATCATAGGCATGCAACCGGCCGGAGATACCGTTTTCGGCCGGTTTTCAAAGCAACCTGCCGACAGGGTTTACAAAGCGTCGACTGCCGTCCCCGCGAAGAGTCTCAGCCCTTGTTGAGCAGCGCCAGATTGGCGTTGATCACGCTCGGGTCGGCCATTCCGGCCCTTGCTTCCATGAGCAGCGCCCTCGCCTTCTTCTTGTTGCCGCGCAGCAGCTGCGAATAGCCCATATTGTTGACAATCTGCGGCTTGCGCCCGGCAACCTTCAAAAGCTGGTCGTAGGCGCGGTCGGCGAAGTCGAAGCGGCCGAGTTCGTCATAGGAGGCGGCAAGCCCCATCCATCCCTCGGCACTGTCGGCCTTCAGTTCCACGGCCTTGCGGAAATGCTGTTCGGCAAGGCCGTAATTGGCCTCGCGGAACTGCGCCTTGCCTTGCGCAAGGTCGGAGGTGCTGACGTCTTTTGCCACCGGTTGGATCGACGTGGTCTTGGTCTTATCGACGTTCTCAGTCGTACAGCCGCTGACCATCAAGACGGCCGCTAGCGCGGCCATTGCCGTGAAAATTCTGTGACGCATGCCCCTGGCCCCAATCGCCCGATTTACCGGGTCGTTCTTCAGGAGGCAGACTACAACAGGGCAATTAAACTTCAGTGCTGAAACGCCCCTAAAATTTGGTTTCGGGCACACCAGCCATTAACCAGCCGAGGGCTAGTCCGGCTCCATCGACTTGAGCCCCGCCGGAAACTGATAGCGGCTGCCGTCATAGCGCAGCCGGTAGGTTCGTTTCATGGACCTTCCGGGATGGGACTGGCACTCGCCGTTCTTGTCGACAGACGGATTGTCGGTGTCCAACCGCTCGAACACTGTGATGTCGTGATAGCCGTGATGTCTCGCCGGGCTCATCGCCAGGCTGACCCGGCTGGATTGAAAGGATCCTGCGCAATTGGTGTCGCCTTCGCCGCCAAAACCGGCCACGATGATGCCGTCGAGCACCAGGCGCAGATCACCGCCGTCAAGGGCATAGAGCCGCAGGTCGGTTTCGCTGAAGGGATTGGGCCGCGAATGGCTCGCCATTTGGATGCGCAGGCCAAAGCCGGTGACACCGGGCGCCAGGCCATAGCGGCCGGTATCGAATTCGACCTTGTTGATGGCGATGGCATCATCGGTCATCAGCCCGGGCTGGAGCAGGCGCTGGCGCACCTGCCTGGTCTTCCTGTCGACGACCAGAAGGTCGACATCGCCGACATGCCCGTCGTCGCTGGATTGGCTGCTGTCGATGAGCGGCACCGCGACCAGCAACAGATCGTCATGGGCAGGCCATATCTTGCAGACGAGGCCAAACGGCGTATCCGGGAGCGTCACGGCGATGCTGGTATGGGGTTCGAGCGTGAACGAGGCGCCGTCTGCGCTCTTTTGGGCCCTGGGATAGGCCTGTTGCACCAGGGCGGCAGCATCGCCGCAATCGTCGGCCGCGGCCGAGGCCGGCGACAGACTGGTGGCGGCCAGGCCGAGGAAAGCGGTGCACAAGACTATTCGCATGGACGGCTCACTCATTTTGCTTTGCGGATTTTGCCGAAGGAGAGCGACCGAACCGGCCGGGTTTCGACATCCAGATGAAGCGTAGTTGGAGTGAGTAACCGCAAGAAGCCGCCGGGCAATCCCCTAGGTATCTACTGAACCGCCGTCATTTTGACGATGATCGGGATGACGGCGATCATCAGCACCACCGGCAGGATGCACACCACCACCGGCACCGACATCTTGGCCGGCAAGGCATGTGCCTTCTCCTCGGCCAGCGACATGCGCTTGTGGCGCATTTCGTCGGAGAACACGCGCAGCGCCCCGGCAAGGCTGGTGCCGAGTTCCTTCGACTGCTGCAAAAGCGTGGCGAAGGAGCGCACCTCGTCCAAGCTGAGGCGGTCGGCGAGCGCCTTCAAGGCATCGTCGAGGCTGCGGCCGGCCCTGAGTTCCAGCGACACCAGCTGCAGGTTTTGGCTCAGCGACGGATAGGTCTTGGCCAGTTCCTTCGAGACCCGCTCGATGCCTGCCTCCATGCTCATGCCCGCATCGGAGCAGACGATCATCAAATCCATGAAGTCGGGAAAGCCGTTGCGGTATTCGCGCATCTTTTCCCGCACCTTCTGGCTGAGCACCAGGCCGGGCACGAAATAGCCGGCGGCTCCCGACAGGATGATGAAGGTCCAGCGGCTGGTCGCGGTGGAATCGGCGCTGCCCATCCAATGGTTGACCAGGAACGCGCCGATCGTTGCGCCCACCAGGCAGGCGAAGCGGATCAGGAAGAATGTGCCGATCGCGCGCGGCTCCATATAGCCCGCCTGGATCAGCTTCATACGCAACCGGGCGACATTTTCCGGATCGCTCTTGGCGTAGAATTCCTGCGCCCGCTTCACCGCCTTCTCGCGCACGACGCTCTGGTTCTTCTTCGGCGCCGCCTCGGCCTGTTGGGGAGTCTTGCTGTCGTCGATCTTGAGCCGGCGCTTGAGATCGTTGCGGTCGCCTTTGGCTACCACGAGCGGCCATGCCACCGCGCTGCCACCCAACACCAGCAGCAGCGCGGCTACCGGCATCAGCGACGTCGGCGCCAGCGATGCAAGAAACTGGATCATCTGCTCCATCTCAGAACCGGAAGTTCGACATCTTGAACATGATGATGTTGCCCAGCATCAGCCATGTCACGGAACCGCCCAGCAGATACCACGTCTTCGGTACATCCCAGACGCTCTGATAGAATTGCGGCATCATCACCATGATGGTGGCGAACAGCAGTGCCGGCACCGCCGTCAGGATATAGGCCGACATACGACCCTCAGTCGAAATGGCGCGCACCTTGCGGCGCAGCTTGCCGCGTTCGCGGATCGTCGTCGACAGCCCGTCGAGGATCTCGCGCAGATTGCCGCCCGAACTCGTCTGGATGGAAACCGCGGTGACGAACAGCGGCAGATCCTCTTGGCCGACGCGGTCGAACAGTGAATTCAGCGCAGAAACCAGGTCGGAACCATAAGTCACCTCGTCGGAGATAACGCCGAATTCGGTGCCGATCGGATCGGACATCTCGCGCGACACCATCGAGATCGCCACCGGAACCGGATGCCCGGCCTTCAAGCCGCGCGTGATCAATTCCAGCGCCTCCGGCAACTGCACGCCGAAACGCTTCACCCGCCGGGCACGCTTGGAACGCAGCACAATCACCGGCAGCAGCGCTGTCAGCACCACAAACAGCAAAATGGCGAGCAACAGCGGCAGCCCGTACCAGAGCGCGACGAGCATCATCGCGAGCGCGACGCCCGTCGTCATCGTCAGGAATTTCGGCAACGGCATCACCATGCCAGACTGCGTGCGCAGCGCGCGAAAACGGTCGGGCGAGAAGAATGACGTGCCGGAATCGAGGCCGCGTTCCTTGCGCAGCTGAATCAGCACCTGTTCCTGGCTGATCTTGTTTTCCTGCAGCTTCATGCGCCGGTTGATGGCCAGGCGCTTGTCGCTGCGGCCGGCATAGAGCAGATAGCAGCCTTCGGCGATCATGATGCCGGTCAGCGCTGCCGCGGCATAAACGACATAGATCGGGCTGAAATTCTCGAACACCCGGCTACTCCTGCGGCCGGCCGGGTTCGAAATATTTGCCGGGGAATTCAATGCCCATATTGCGCAGGTCCTCGAGGAAACGCGGGCGAATGCCGGTCGCCTCGTAGTGACCGAGGATCTTGCCGTCGGCCTCCATGCCAGTGCGCACGAAGCGGAATATCTCCTGCATCTGGATGACGTCCCCTTCCATGCCGGTCACCTCGGCGACGCTGGTCACCTTGCGCTTGCCGTCCGACAGTCGCGTCAGCTGGACGATAAGGTCGAGCGCGCTGGCGATCTGGCTGCGGATCGACTGCACCGTCATCGGCATGCCGGTCATGCCCAGCATCTGCTCGAGGCGCGAAATGGCGTCGCGCGGCGTGTTGGCGTGGATGGTCGCCATCGAGCCTTCATGGCCGGTGTTCATCGCCTGCAGCATGTCGAAGGCCTCCTCGCCGCGGCACTCGCCGAGGATGACGCGGTCAGGGCGCATGCGCAGCGCGTTCTTGACCAGGTCGCGCTGCTTCAGCTCGCCATGACCTTCGATGTTGGCGGGGCGCGTTTCCATGCGCGCGACATGCGGCTGCTGCAGCTGCAGTTCGGCCGCGTCCTCGATGGTGATCAACCGTTCGTCTTCCGGAATGAAGGCTGACAATGCGTTGAGCATCGTCGTCTTGCCGGTGCCGGTGCCGCCCGAGATGATGGTCGTCTTGCGGGCGTGGACTGCCGCCGCCAGCACCTCGGCCATATTCTGGGTGATGGCGCCGAACTCGACCAGCTTGTGCAGGCCGAGCTTGTTCTTTGAAAACTTGCGGATCGACACCAGCGGCCCGTCGACGGCGACCGGGCGAATGGCGGCGTTGAAGCGCGAGCCGTCGAGCATGCGGGCATCGACCATCGGTTGCGATTCGTCGACCCGGCGGCCGACGGCGGCGACGATCTTGTTGACGATGCGCAACAGATGCGCCTCGTCCTTGAACGGGATATGGACCTGCTGCAGCTTGCCCCGTTTTTCGACGAAGCAGTTCTGGTGGCCGTTGATCAGGATGTCGTTGATGTCGGGGTCCTTGAGCAGCGGTTCCAGCGGGCCGAGGCCGACCATCTCATCGACGATGTCATCGACCAGCGCTTCAAGTTCGACGGTGTTGATCGCCATACGCTCCTGGCGGGTCTTTTCCGACACGAACTCCTGCACCTGCCGGCGCATCTCATCCTTGGGCAGGCGCTCCAGCGCGACCAGGTTGATTTCCTCGAGCAGCAGCCGGTGGATGCGCACGCGGGCATCGAGCACCTTGTTGGCGCTTTTTCCCGGTGTTGTCTCCGGCTTCGGCGGCAAGGCCTTGCGGTTCGTCGGGATGACCACGGCGTGATGCGCGACCGGCGCCGCCTCGGCCGGTTTCAGCGCGCGGACGTCACGGTTCTGCAGGGTCGAGAAGCGGCTGGTCATCCGGCTTTCCTCTTCAGGAGGCCCCTGCCGATGCCGAACAGCGAGCGCGATTTCTCCGGCGTCACCACGGCTTCTTCCGGCAGGATGATCCTCTTCAGATCGTTGACGACATTGGCGTTCGGGTCGATCTCATGCAGCGGCACGCCGCGGTCGACCGCTTCACGCACAAGCCGGTAATTGTTGGAGATGCCGCCGACGAAATGCTCGCCCAGGATTTCCTGGACATCCGCCTGCTTGATGCCGTTGTCGAACATCTTCTGCTCGAAACGGTTGACGATCACGTTCGGCTTCACTTCCTTGCCTGCCGTCTCGTAGACCGCCTGGATCAGCCGCTGTGTATGGCGCAGGCATGGCACCGTCATTTCAGCGACGATGTAGAGCTTGTTGGAGCCGAGCAGCACCGTCTCCGTCCACGGAAACCAGGTGCGCGGCATGTCGATGACGACGTTGTCGAAATAGGCCGAGACGAGATCGAGCATGCGCACCACGACATCGGTCTTGAACGAGCGCATTTCCGACGGATGCGTTGGCGCCGCCAGCACGCAGAGCCCGCTCGCATGCTTGGACAGCATCACGTCCAGCAGCTGACGGTCGAGGCGCTCGGGCTGGTTCTCGATTTCGGTGATGTCGAAGCGCGGCTCGAGGTCGAGATATTCGGCGCAGGCGCCTTGCTGGAAGTTGAGGTCGACCACGCAGGTCGACGCGCCGCGCGTCACCGAATGATGCAGCTGGAAGGCGGTCTGCAGCGCCAGCGTCGTGGTGCCGACGCCGCCGGCGGCCGGCATGAAGGTATAGATCTGCGACTCGGTGTTTTCCTCGCGCCCCGGCCCTTGCAGCGCGCGCACGACCGACCGCACCAGATCGGCGGTGGTGATCGGCTTGACCAGGAAATCGGCGACCTGGAGCTGCACCAGGATACGCACCGCGGCTGCGTTGAATTCCTGGGTGACGACGACCACCGGAACGCGGCCTTCAAGCCGGCGCATGATGCGCTGCAGCGACTCGATCTCTTCCAGCTTTGCCGCATCCATGTCGACGATGAGCGCGCCGAAATCGGCTTCCTGGACCTCGCCGCGCAGTTCGGTAATGTTCTTCTCAACGGTAGAAAGCTGGATCACCTCCGAAGCCGCGAACGCGGTGCGCGTATCCTGCACAAAGGTCCGGTCGCTGGACACCAGCAGGATTTTCTTGGTCTTTATGCCGCTTGCCATTTTGTCAGCCTGTCAGGTCATTCCCGGTCAAATCACCGGGCAAATCAATCGGTTGTCGCTGTCGGTTGCACTGCCTTGGCGGCAGCAGCCTGGTCGGCGGCGTTGACCGCCGCCTCACTGCGCTGCGCCGGCACCAGCAGCCTGGTGTTCTGGACGCCGTATTTCCAGGGATCGACCATCTGCATGGCCGTATTGGCGGCCTGTGCGTTGCCGGCCGCCATCGTCGGTCCCTCGGAGCGGATATAGTCGTCGCTGGTGCAGCCGCTGGCGAGGCCGGCGAGCAGCAGGGCGATGCATGGTTCCACGCGCATGGCTTCAATCCTTCGGCAGGTCGAGGAAATGCCCGACGGTGGTGACCGCGGCCGGCTGTGCCGTACTGCCGCTGGCCATTGCCACTGCACGATTGGCGTCGGACGATTTCACTTCCTCGGTGTTGTTTAGGAAATAGTCGACATTGCTGGCCGGCTGCGTGCCGTCGGTCGGCTCGAGCAGCTTCTTCGACGGATCGACCGGCTTGACCAGATAGGGGGTGACGATGATCACCAGATCGGTCTCGCGCCGCTGATATGATTTGGAGGAGAACAGCGAGCCGAGCACCGGCAGCTTGCCGAGGCCGGGAAGACGCGACGTGGTGATGTCGTTCTGTGACTGCAGCAGGCCGGCGATCATGAAGCTCTGGCCGTTCTTCAGGTCGACCGATGTCCTGGCGCGGCGCACGATAAAGCCCGGCACCGAGATATTGCCGATATTGTAGGAGGCCGAAGCATCGATCGAGGACACTTCCGGCGCGATGTCAAGGCTGACCAGCCCGTCCTTGAGAACCGTCGGCGTGAAGTCGAGGCTGACGCCGTATTTCTTGTAGCTGACGGAAATCTTGCCATTGTCCTCGGAGACCGGGATCGGGAACTCGCCGCCGGCGAGGAAGCTTGCCGTCTGGCCCGAGCGGGCGATCAGGTTCGGCTCTGCCAGCCGCCGGGCAAGGCCACGTTCCTCCAGCGCCTTGATGGCGACGTCGATCGACAGGCCGTTGGACAGCAGCCGGCCGATGATCTCGCCATTGCCGGCTCCCGGCACCGAGCCCGGCTCGATGGTGACGTCGCGCCCGCCAATGCCGTAAGCAAAATTGGCGCTGTATTTGGCGCCGAGATCCTGTCCGGCCTGGCGATTGATCTCGACGAAGCGGACGTTGAGCTGAACCTGCTGCGAGGACGAGATGTTGACCGAATTGATCACTTCCTCATTGCCGGAGAAGCGGCTGGCGATCTTGCTTGCCTTCTCGGCGGCGACCGCGTCATCGGCCTCGCCCGACAGCACGACGCGGCCATTGGCCGAGCCGACCTTGATCTTGGCGTCCGGCACGCTGGCGCGAATGGTGCTGGCCAGCTGGTCGGTGTCCAGCGTCACCTCGATGTCTACGGTGCCGACCAGCTGCTTGTTCTCGTCGAACAGCGCGATGCCGGTGGTGCCGAGATTGTTGCCCAGCACATAGAAGGATTTGTCGGTCAGCGGATTGACGTTGGCGATCTCCGGATCGCCGATGACGATCTGGTAGAAGGCGGCATTGGTCATGACCGTCTTCGGCTTGCCCTTGGCCACCTTGATCGACGCATTCGTTGTCGACGAGACATGGACTATATCGTTGTCGGCCTTGGCTGGCGCGCTGAGGCCGAGCATTACGGCCGCGGCAAGGCAAGCCCCCACCGCAAGCGCCCGCATTGGGCGCAGCCCTTTCGTCGTCTGAAATGCATGAAGTCCCGACATCTGTCCCGTCCTTCGCCCGGTTCCCACCGGCAGTTATTGCTGGTCCCGCGCAGGAACCTGGTATTCTTCGACCTGCGTGCCGCGCGTCACGATGATCGTCTTGAATTTCGGCTTCTCAGGCTCCTTGGTCGCGGCAGTGAACAGCGCGCCGGCAGCGGCCTGGACGCCGGAGGCGACCGATCCGCCGAAGGACGAGATGGTGGTGACGCCGTCCTTGGCGGCACCACCGTCGGCGGCCGAGCGGAGCGACAGCGACAAGGTGCCGACGGTGCGGGCAAGCGCCACTTTCTGCGCGCCTTCGGTCGTCACCTCGATGGTCACGGAATTGGCGATCTGCGGTGTGGTCTGGCGCTCGTCGGCGCCCTGCCCCACGGTCAGCACCTTGGCGTCGGAGACGACGATCTCGGAGGTAACGGTCGATCCGGCAGCGCCCTGCGCGTTCTTGGCCACTTCCTGGATTTCGCCCGCATCGCGTGTCAGCACCACGTCGACCCGGTCGCCCGGCATGACGAAGCCGCCGACACCGGCGATCTCGTCGGTGCGGATTGTCACCGCCCGCATGCCGGGCGTCATCATGTTGGACAGCGTCGCGCGGCCGTTCGGCCCCGACAATTTGCTGATCAGCACCGGCTCGTTGATCTCGATCGGCGACAATACCACGCGGCTGCCTTCGGCGAGCAATGCATTGACTGTGGTGAACGCGCCCTGCGGCACCGAATCCTCGGACCATGGGATTTCGCTGAGCTGCGCCCGGTCAAGCTCCATGCCGTAACGCAGCGGCGCGTTGGCCACCACGATGGTCTTGAAGACAACCTTGGGGACGGCGGGCGCCGGGATCGACGCCGTTTTCTCTTCGGCATCGGCCTTGGCCTGGCTTTTCACCCAGAAATCCGCGGCAAAGATTGAAATCGCGCCGAAGACGGCAGCGATGCCAATCATCGTTATGGCCTTGCCCCTCACAACCAACCCCTGACTCTCGTGGTCTTTTGTTTTGTTGGGGCGACGCTAGGCCGCTTTGTTAAAGATTCAGGAATCCCAGCGGCTCCGCACGGACCTATTTCCGCCGGCTTGGTTATCGAAAGGTTTTAGGATAAGAAGGGGTTAAATCCCCGAACGTAACAGGAACTTCCGTCGCTTGGCGCCGAAAAGCGTGGCAGTATCGACGGGTGATTCGCGGCACCGGATTCTATGGCAGGCATGGACGACAACAACGATCTTTTCGGCAATCTGGAAAAGCAGCCCCAACCGGCTCGGACACCTTCGCGCCCGGCCGACCCGCTGGTGCAGGCCACGAAGCGTCCTGCCGCGACCAAGGACGGCAGCGAGGGCTATAGCGCCGCCGACATCGAGGTGCTGGAGGGGCTGGAGCCGGTGCGGCGCCGTCCCGGCATGTATATTGGCGGCACCGACGACAAGGCGATGCACCATCTGTTTGCCGAGGTCATCGATAATTCGATGGACGAGGCGGTCGCCGGCCATGCCACTTTCATCGATGTCGAGCTGTCGGCCGACGGGTTTCTGACCGTCACCGACAATGGCCGCGGCATTCCGGTCGATCCGCATCCGAAATTCAAGAAGCCGGCGCTCGAAGTCATTATGACGACGCTGCATTCGGGCGGCAAGTTCGATAGCAAGGTTTATGAGACCTCCGGCGGTCTGCACGGTGTCGGCGTCTCGGTCGTCAATGCGCTGTCGGACCATCTCGAAGTCGAGGTCGCGCGCGGTCGCCAGCTTTACCGCCAAAGGTTCTCGCGCGGCGTTCCGGTGAGCGGGCTGGAGCAGCTCGGCGAAGTGCACAACCGGCGCGGCACCAAAATCCGCTTCCATCCCGACGAGCAGATTTTCGGCAAGGGCGCCGCCTTCGAGCCGGCACGGCTCTATCGCATGACCCGCTCGAAAGCCTATCTGTTCGGCGGCGTCGAGATCCGCTGGAGCTGCGACCCATCGCTGATCAAGGAAAAGGACCAGACGCCGGCCAAGGCGGAGTTCCATTTCCCCGGCGGCTTGAAGGACTATCTCAAGGCATCGCTCGGCGATGATTTCCAGGTGACCCGCGAAATCTTCGCCGGCAAGAGCGAGAAGCAGGGCGGCCACGGCTCGCTGGAATGGGCGGTGACCTGGTTCGGCGGTGACGGCTTCGTCAACTCCTACTGCAACACCATCCCGACTGGCGAGGGCGGCACGCATGAGGCCGGCTTTCGCAATGTGCTGACGCGCGGGCTTCGCGCCTATGCCGACTTGGTCGGCAACAAGCGCGCCTCGATCGTCACCTCCGAAGACGTCATGATCTCGGCGGCCGGCATGCTGTCGGTTTTCATCCGCGAGCCGGAATTCGTCGGCCAGACCAAGGACAGGCTGGCAACGATTGAAGCCATTCGCATTGTCGAGACCGCCATCCGCGATCCCTTCGACCACTGGCTGGCCGACAATCCGCAGGAAGCCTCCAAGCTGCTGGAATGGGTGATTGCGCGCGCCGACGAGCGGGTGCGCCGGCGCCAGGAAAAGGAAGTGTCGCGCAAGAATGCGGTGCGCAAGCTGCGCCTTCCCGGCAAGCTCGCCGACTGCACGCAGAATGCCGCCGCGGGCGCCGAACTGTTCATCGTCGAAGGCGACTCGGCCGGCGGCTCGGCCAAGCAGGCGCGCGACCGCGCCAGCCAGGCGGTGCTGCCGCTGCGCGGAAAGATCCTCAACGTCGCCAGCGCCGGCAACGACAAGCTAGCCGCCAACCAGCAGATTTCGGACCTGATTCAGGCGCTCGGTTGCGGCACGCGCTCGAAATACCGCGACGAGGATTTGCGCTACGACCGCGTGATCATCATGACCGACGCCGACGTCGACGGCGCTCACATAGCCTCGCTGCTGATCACCTTCTTCTACCAGGAAATGCCGAACCTGGTGAACGGCGGCCATCTCTATCTGGCGGTGCCGCCGCTCTATTCGATCCGGCAAGGCGGCAAGGTTGCCTATGCTAGGGACGATGCGCACAAGGACGAGCTGTTGCGCACCGAATTCACCGGCCGCGCCAAGGTCGAGATCGGCCGCTTCAAGGGCCTGGGCGAGATGATGGCCGCGCAGCTCAAGGAAACCACCATGGACCCGAGGAAGCGCACGCTGCTCAGGGTCGATGTTATCGACGCCGTGGCGGCGACCAAGGATGCTGTCGACGCGCTGATGGGCACCAAGCCGGAAGCCCGCTTCCGCTTCATCCAGGAACGCGCCGAATTCGCCGCGACGGAAGTGCTGGATATCTGAGCGCCGGCCAACTCTTCGTTTTGACGCAGTTCCGGGCGGAAAACCGTTTCACACTTTTCCTGGAACTGCTCTAGCCTGCGCTTCCGATACGGAGACCAGCTTGTGATCTGGGCGCGGCTGAAGAGCGACTTCGAAACCAGTTTGGCGGGCCTGACGCAGCCGACGCGCTCGGATTGGATTTTCGCCCTGCGCACGGTTTCGGCCGGTCTGATCGCGCTTCTCGCCGCTTACGCGCTAAAACTCGACCACCCGCAATGGGCGATGATGACGGTCTTCATCGTCGCCCAGCCGGTCGCCGGCATGGTGCTGGCGAAAGGTTTTTACCGGCTGCTCGGCACGCTGGCCGGTGGACTTGCGGCGATCGGCATCACCTCGGTTTTCGGCACCAATCCTTGGCTGCTGGTCACGGCGCTGTCCGTCTGGATTGGGCTGTGCACGCTGGTTTCGTCGCTGCTGCGCAATCCGGAAGCCTATGGCGCCGCACTTGCCGGCTATACCGCGATGATCATTGGGCTGCCGGCTTTCGGCCAGCCGCACGTGGTCGTCGATCTCGCTGTCGCGCGCTGCGCCGAGATCGTGCTCGGCATCGTCTGCGCCGGCCTGACCAGCCGGCTGATCCTGCCCAAGCTGGCCGCTGATGCCATCATCTCCAGGTTGAAGCGCAGCATCCTCGACCTCGCAACCTATGCAGGCGGCGCTTTTTCCGGCGGCGACCCGGCGACGCTGGCCGGCCTGCACCGCAAGCTGATCAGCGACGCCCAGATGCTGGCCGAGATGCGCACCTATGCTCGGCTCGAAGCACCGAGCTTCGCCACCCGCGCCCATCCGGTCCGCCTCACCATCGGTCAGCTTCTGTCGGCGCTGTCGGCGGCACGCGCGCTGCATTCGCATGCCGCGCCGAAAAGCGCAGCCCTCATTCCGGTGCGCTCCGAACTGCAGTCGCTGGTCAGCGAGCTGGCAGCCACGCCGGAGGCGCTGGACGACACGTCGCCCTGGGTGACGCGGCTCGACGCCATCGCCGGCAAGGCCCGGCAAATGCCCGACGCCTCGACCGATCAGGGCGACGACAGGGTCGGCACCATAACCCGCCTCACCATCGCCGCCGATTTCGCCGAAGCCTTCAAGCAGGTGCTGCGCGGCCTCGACGCCCTGCGCGCACCGGTGACGCGCCCTATCCGGAGCAACAGGCAGCCGCCTGCGCTGGTGGTGCACCGCGATTATCCCGGGGCTTCGCGCAATGCCATACGCGCCGCCCTTGCCACGTTGGCGGTCGCCGCCTTCTGGCTGACGACGAAATGGTCCGATGCGGCCGGCACCGTCATCCTCGTTGCCGTCGTCTCCAGTCTTTTCGCCGCGCGGCCTGATCCGGTGCGGGTGTCCTGGGGCTTCTTCAAGGGAACGCTGCTGGCTTTGCCCTTTGCCTTCCTTGTCGGCCAGGTCGCGCTGCCTGCCCTGCCCGGCTTCGGCTGGTTCACGCTGTTTGTCGTGCCGATCCTGGTACCGACGGCGCTGGGCATGGCCAATCCACGCACCGTCGGCGTGGCGACGGCGTTTGCAATCAATTTCCTCGCCTTCCTCAGCCCGCATCAGGCGATGACCTATGCCCCAGGCCCGTTCTTCGCCGGCTCGGCGTCGGTGCTGGTCGGCATCCTGCTGGCCATCGGCGTCTTCATCGTGGTGCTGCCGGTGGATCCATGGCGCGCGGCCAACCGCATCGTGCGCGCCATGCGCGAGGATCTGGCGCGGCTGTGTCTGCACGAGCGCGTACCGCGGCGTTCGGCCTTCGAGAGTCTGGCCTATGACCGCATCAACCAGCTGATGCCGCTCTTGCAAAATGCCGGCAGGAAGGGCGATGCGATCTTGGGCGGCGGGGTCGCCGCCGTTGCCGTCGGCCTCGAAATCCTGCGCCTGCGCGCCGCGCAGCAGAGCCCGTCCACTCCTTCCGACACCGCGCTCTCGATTGCCAATTTCCTGCGCGGCCTGGCGCGTGAACTGCTCTTTCGCGCACCCGGCGATCCGCAGACAGCAACTGTCACTGTGGCCCGGCAATATGCAGCCGGCCTCTCAGAGCGCAGCGGTAGTGCCGACACGCTGCAGATCGCAGCCTCGCTGCGCATCATCGCCGCCGCGATCGAGGATTTCCCGGATTTCTTCACCAGGGACCGTGGCTAGGGCGTCAGGCCGCGGCTATCGCCAGCGCATGCCCGCGCGCGTTTTCCCGCAGCGCGTCGAGATGGATCGACTTGACCAGGCCGGCGAGATCGCCCTCAGTGGATTGACCTCCGAGTTCCTTCAGCATCAGCCAGCTGACTTCCTGCACGCCGGCGAGGCGCTTGCCGTTGGCGACTTCGCGCCAGATCTTGAGCGCGCGCAGGATGATGCCATGGGTGGAAGCGGCAAGGCCGGCGCTGCGGAACAGCGCCTGCAACGCAACGTCCTGGCCGCCGGCGAGCAAGGCCCGCACCCGCTGCTCCGACTGCTGGCTGAGCGCGACCAGGGCCGAGCCGAAAAAGTCGACCTTGCCGTGGGCAATGGCACGGATGATGAAACTTGCGGTCAGGTCGCCGCGCAGGCGCAGATGTTCGATGAGTGCCGCATGTTCCTCCGCGCGCGTGCCTTCGACCAGCCGCACCGAAGCCTTGACGCAAGCATCGCGCGTGACCCGCTCCGCTCTGGCCGCCCCCATCAGCGCCATCACCAGCGGCGAAGCCTTCAGCGTTTCGCCGAGCTTGACCAGTAGCATGTGCCGGCAGTCGGCCGGCAGCCGCACATCCGTGACCATTGCCTCGCGCAAATGAGCGATATGGCCATGCCGCTCGGCCATGCGGCGGAAGCTGAGCGACGCGATATCGGCGCCGTCATTGGCGAGCAGCGCCGCACACGCTTCCGGTTCGCCGATCTCGGCGATTGCCGCGGCAACCGCCATCGAAACGACCGGCCGGTCGGCGATCAGTTTTTGCGTCGCCTTGTGCCCGGCCGCGACGCGGTCGATCAGGTCGGCGTCCGTCAGCAGCGGGGAGCGCGCCAGCACCAGGGCTGCCACTTCCGGCTGATCGGAGGCAAGCGCGCTGATGATCTGCAGCGGCGCGTGATGGCTCATCGACAGCGCTTCGGCCATAGCCAGCCGCACCTTCGACGAGGCGTCGTCGAGCAGCAGCGTCAGCGCCGCTTCGGCCGCGCAACGGTCTTCGAAAGGCAGGTCGGAATTGACGTAGGCGCGGGCCAGCGCGCTCGCCGCCGCGGCGCGCTCCGAAACTCTCGCGGTGTAGATCCATTTGAGAAAATGCGAGACAACCATACTGCCTGCTACGCCCCTTGCCGGAAAGCTTCCGGCCCCAGGAATGACCCTAGGCAGAAATGGTTTACGAACGGTTCACCATGTTTATTAACTGGCTTGCGGGTGGCATGGGCAGCGCCTATCAACCGTCAGGCAGCGGAGGAGAAAAACGATGCCCGGGCTTTATCTCGAAGAGTTCGTCGTCGGACATGTCTTTCGGCACACGCTGCGCAAGACCGTCACCGAAAGCGATAACATGCTGTTCTCGGTGATGACGCTGAACCCGCAGCCGCTGCACATCGACTTCGACTTCGCCGCCAAGAGCGAATGGGGCAGACCGCTGGTCAATTCGCTGTTCACGCTCGGCCTGATGATCGGCATTTCCGTCAATGACATCACCGTCGGCACCACAATTGCCAATCTCGGCATGAGGGAGACGGTGTTTCCGCACCCGGTCTTCCACGGCGACACCATCCGTGTCGAAACGACGGTGCTCTCAGTCAGGGACTCGAAATCCAAGCCGGACCGCGGCATCGTCGAGTTCGAGCATCACGCCTACAATCAGAACGATGTGCTCGTTGCCAAATGCACCCGCCAGGCGATGATGATGAAAAAGGCGGCCTGATGCGCTCGCTGCTGTTTGTTCCCGGCGATTCCGAAAAGAAGCTGGACAAAGGCTTTGGCGCCGGCGCCGACGTGGTCATCGTCGATCTCGAGGATTCCGTGGCGCCACAAAACAAGGCGGCGGCACGCGACATCGCGGCACGCTTTATCACCGGCAATCGGCAGCAGACAAGCTCCGCCATCTATATCCGCGTCAACGATCTCTCGACCGGATTGACCGACGATGATCTGGCCGCGCTGGTTCCTGCAAAGCCCGACGGCATCATGCTGCCGAAGTCGAACAGCGGCCAGGATGTTCAGCAGCTATCCGTAAAGCTCCGCGTGCATGAGGCCGAAAACGGATTGCCGGATGGCGCGATCAAGATCCTGCCGATCATCACCGAGACGGCTGCCGGTTTGCTGGCCGCCGCGACCTACGCCGGGGCAAGCGCCCGGCTTGCCGGCCTCACCTGGGGTGCCGAAGATCTGTCCGCGGCGATCGGTGCGCGGGCTGCGCGCGACGACAACGGTCGATACACCGATGTCTTCCGCCTTGCCCGCACCATGACCATCCTCGCCGCCGGCGCGGCCGAAGTCGCGGCGATCGACACGGTCTTCCCCGCCTTTCGCGACATGGCCGTCTTCGAAGCCGAATGCACGGAGGCCGAGCGTGACGGCTTTACCGGCAAGATGGCGATCCATCCGGCGCAAGTGCCGGTCATCAACGCCGCCTTCACACCGTCGGCGGAGGCAGTGCAACGCTCGCAGGCCATCGTCGCGGCCTTCGAGGCGGCCGGAAATCCTGGCGTGGTCGGCATTGACGGCAAGATGTATGACCGGCCGCATCTCAGGCTCGCCGAGCGGCTTCTGGCTCGCGCCAAGGCAGCCGGGTTTTAGTCCCGCGCCAGCACGATGACCCGGTCCTCCGGCAGATAGGCCAGCGCTTGCGACTTCAACGGGTTGACGGTGATGCCGCCCAGAGCCCGCTCATCATTCTGCGCAGCGCGAACGCGCCTATGCCCGATGGCGATCTCGCCGCGCAGACGCGCCGATTCCGCGATCGTCCAGAACGTCACCGGATGGTCGATGGCGACATAGTCGCCGACCGGACGCATGTAGATTTCGGAGCCCTCCTCGTCGAGCAGATCATCGAAGATCGCGGCGAGATGCTGGTTCTCCGATGCCTGCGCCAGCATCAGGCTGACCAGCCGGTTGCTGACGACGAAATCATCGGCCTTAGTCACCGCCGCCAGCTCGCGGTTGCGCACGTCGATCATCTCGCTGACGATCGAGATGTGCGTGCCGGCATCGTCTGCGATTTTGCGCAGATGCAGCAGCGTCACCAGCGTGCGCGTATCGGCGGGCTGCGCTGCCATGGTCTCGCTGTAGCCGAGGACGAGCACGTGGTCGTAGGAAGGCACGTCCAGGCTTGCCAGTGCTGTGCTGCTCGACGTGTCGGTGATGCGGCAGGAAACCGACAGATTGTCGCCGACGACCGGCAGTCCGGCAACTTCCTGCTCGAGGCCCGGCGTATCGGCGGCGATGGTCAGGATTGACCCAGGTGCGACGTAGCGCGACAGTTCATAGGTTATGATCGGACCGCGCCGGTTCCAGCCAAGGATCAGCGTGCGCTCCGGCTTCGCCTCGATGGGCTGATGGCGAAGGATTGCCGCGGCATCGATCTTGGCTCCGGCGCTTCCCAGCTTGATGGCGGCATCGTCCTCGGCAATGATGATGGCGCGCATGTCCTTGCCGATTACCAGCTCCGACGGCGGGTTGAGATTGACGCGCCCCTGCTGGTCGCAGAGCCCGATCAGCGTGCAATGCTCATACGCCATCACTGCCTCGCCGAAGGTCTTGCCGGTGAGATCAGGCTGCTCGGTCGTGTAGATTTCGCAGCCGTCGAAATCGAGCAGCTCCGAATAAACGCCGCTGAGACCCGACTGCCGGCTCGAATGCACGACGATGCGTGAGATCAGCTGGTCGGCCAGGACAAGCTGCACCTCCGCCCCGCCGACGACGCGGGCGACCTCGGCGTTCTTTCCGTCGCGGATCTCGGCGGCGATGTTATAGGGCGCCGTGCGCCGGTTCGGGTCGTTGGCCAGCGCCAGCACCGTCTTGATCACCTGCGAATCCGGATCGTCGCCGTCCGGCGACAGCACGATGATCGAGCGCGAGGTCTGCGGGTTGACGATGGCCAGATCGTAGAGGTCGGTCGGGTCGCCGCTGCGGCAGATGATGCGTGTATTGCCCAGTCTGCCGACTTTGGCGGCGATCTCGTCCTCCATCGCCACCTTGTCCATATTGGCCATGACGACAATGCGCGGATGGCGGCGGCTGGCATTGGCAATGACGAGTTCGGAGATGACGTCGAAGATCGACGGCGACCAGTTGAGGATGATGGTGTGGTCGCTCTCCAGCACCCGCGAACGGCCCTTGCGCAATTCATCGAGCTTGCTGTCGACGCCGGCGCTGAGCACGCCGATGAGGGCCGACACGACGAAGATGCCGGCGAGCGTGACAAAGAGCATGACGAGACGAAAGGCCCAGCCGGTGTCGCCGCCCATCGTGCCGGAATCGAGCGTGCGCATCAGCGATTCCCAGAATGCTTCGAAGAAGTTCAGTGGTTCGCCGCCCTCCGGCGCGATGCGGGTCACCGCAAGAAAAGCCGCGGCGGCGATGATGATCAGCAGCGAAGCGACGGCGAGCCAGCCGATCAGCGCGATCGGCCCGGCCGCCATGCTCTTGTCAAACCCATAGCGCAGCCGGGTTCGCAGCGAGTCTCGTTTCTTCATGTCGCCGGCGACCCCCAAAAAAATCCCCATGGTCGATGCGCCAACCCCCAACGCATCGCCGAAGCCGCTGTCTTAGCCTGTGTTTAAATAAAGGGGAATCGCTTTCGGGTGTCAGCCGTTCCACGGCCCAGTATAATCGGCATAGAGCTTTGCCGGATCGGGCCGCGGCCGTTCCGGCGCCGGGCCCTGGTAGGAGCCGACATGGATGAAGCCGACGACGCGCTCCTGCGGCGCCAGCCCCAGGATCGCCCTGCCCTCCGCGACGTCGGAATACCAGTTGCTGATCATGTTGGTGCCATAGCCCAGCGCGTTGGCCGCGATCATCAGGTTCAGCGCCGCCATGCCGCCGGACAGGAACATTTCCCATTGCGGGATTTTTGGATTGTCCTTCGGAACCGACACCACGCCGATCACCAGCGGCGCGCGGGAAAACCGCGCAAGCTCCTGGTTGCGGCGGTTTTCCGGCAGCGGCCCTTCGCGCTGTTCGGCGAGCGCCGCCAGCTTCCTGCCGATCTCGAATCGCGCCTCGCCGCGATAAAGGATGAAGCGCCACGGCTCCAGTCGGCCGTGATCGGGCACACGGCTTGCAGCCGCGATCATGGTCGCGATATCGGCATCGCTGGGCGCCGGTTCCTTCAATTCAGGAATCGGTGCGGAGTTTCGGGTCAGCAGGAAGTCGATGATCGGCGACGCCATGGGGCCAGGTCTCCTAAAGCACTCGATTTTGAGCTGAAGCGCGCCATTGCGGGTGGGGCGGCTCGTGCATTGGCGCGGACGCGCCGAACGAAAGAGCCGTTGCCAAGGCGGATCGGACTCTTAAGCCTTGAAATTGCCACCGCCTTGGGCTTCAACGCAAGGCATGTTTGAGGGGACATCGCGCCTTTTCCTGATTTGGCTCGCCGTAGCGCTGTTTGCGCCGGCCTCGATGGCCATGGCGCAGAATGCCGACGGCATCGGCAATCTGAAACTTCCCGATATTTCGAGCTATGCGACGCCCAAGGGCGAGACGCCGCTGGCGCTCAGTGGCGGCGGCGCCATAACGCTGTCGGCGCAGTTGACCGACAAGGGCGCCGACATCACGCGCGGCATCGTCTGGCGCGTCTTCAAGCCCGAGGCCGCCGGCGACGGCAAGCTGCCGATGGTGGCTTCCGCGCGTGGCGGCAGCGCTGTGTTCCAGCTCGAGCCCGGCAGCTATCTGGTCCACGCCTCCTACGGACGCGCCGGCGCCACCAAGCGCATCACCGTCGGCAAGGACGCCAGGCGCGAAAGCCTGGTGCTCGATGCCGGCGGCCTCAAGCTCGACGCGGTGCTGTCGGGCGGCGTGCGTATTCCGCCGAAAAAACTGCGCTTCTCCATTTATGAGGGCACCGCCGAGGCCAATGGCGACCGCGCTTTGATCATTCCCGATGTCGAGCCGAACAGCGTCGTGCGGCTCAACGCCGGCGTTTATCATGTCGTCTCCACCTATGGCGCGGTCAATGCCGTCATTCGCTCCGACATCCGCGTCGAGGCCGGCAAGCTGACCGAAGCCACCGTCGAGCATCGCGCGGCGGAGGAGACCATGAAGCTGGTGCGCGAGACCGGCGGCGAGGCCATCGCCGATACATCCTGGTCGCTGCTCAACGAATCCGGCGACCCGATCAAGGAGGCCGTCGGCGCCTTCGCCTCGATGGTCTTGGCCGAAGGCCAATACACCATCATCGCCAAGAACCGCGACCGCATCTACCAGAAGGATTTCACCGTCGTTGCCGGACAGAACCAGGAGATCGAGGTCCTGGCCACCGAGGCGTCGGCCATCGATCCCGAGGAAGGCGCCGACTGACCGGCGCGCCCATTGGCTCGGTTTGGCTCTCAGTTGAAGTGGTAGTTCAGGGCTACGTCAGGCGGCCTTGTGCAGGCGGCGCTGCAGGAAGTGGACCCGGCCGCGCGGCGCGTCGGGCGCTAGATCGAAGACGCCGCGATGAAGGCGATCAAGCAAGGTCTTGCGGTCGCGCAATGGCTCCAACTCATCCCAGCTCAGCACATCGCCGACGCGCACGTCGATCGTCTTGCCGGACAGCCGCGCGAATTCGCGGATGAGCATTGAAAGGCGCAACGTCAGCGACGCCTTGCCGACGAATTTCGCCAGCCTTCCTTCGCGCTCCCCCATGTTCATCGGGCCGCTGACCAGATGGAACAGCCGGCCGTTCTGCCCGGAAAAATGCATTGGCACCACCGACGCCTTGGCGTCCTGCACGAGGCGCGCTGGAAACATCTTCCACGGCAGGTCGCGCGCCCGGCCAAAGCCTTTCGGCGCGGTGGCGACGCCGCCGGCCGGAAATACCACGATGGTGACGCCTTCCCTGAGCAGCCGCACCGCCTCGTGGCGTACCGCCAAGTTGTTCTTCACCGCGTCCTTGGTCTCGGAAAAGTCGATCGGCAGCGAGTACGGTTCCATTTCGCGGACCTTCAGCAGATCCTTGTGGATCATGACGCGGAACGGACGCCCGAGCTGCTCGACGAGCGACAGCACGGCAATGCCGTCGCCAATGCCGAACGGGTGGTTGGCGACGATCACCAGCGGGGTGTCCGGCAGCCCCGCCGGCGGCCACCGATCGGTGCTGCGCACCTCGACGTCGATCAGCTCCAGCATGCGGCTGAACACGCGCTCGCCGGTCGGCGCCACCTGGCGGCCCAGAAATCATAGAGCGCGGCATACCGGTCGCGCCCCGACAGACCTTCAATGGAATGGATGAACCAGCGCGTCAGCGCCGGCTGGCTCGCATTGGCGTAGGAGAGTTCGGGAAACGGCCTTTCCCGTATCTTCAGCTTGAGCATGGGGGCTCGTTACAAGGTTGGCGTGACAGGCATGTGAAAATGGCGGTGGATCGCTCCACCGCCATTTCTCCGAAATATTGATTGCTCAGGCCGCGCTGCGCCTTCGGTCGGGCGAAACAGCCTCGTCGGAAAGCAGCTTCAGCGCGTCGGCCAGCTTGAGCGATTCCTGATCGCGCGAGCCAAGCCGGCGGATGTTGACCGTCTCCTCCTCCGCCTCGCGCTTGCCGCAGACGAGGATCACAGGAACCTTGGCCAGCGAATGCTCACGCACCTTGTAGTTGATCTTCTCGTTGCGCAGATCCGGTTCGGCCAAATGTCCTGCCGCCTTCAACTGTGCGACAACCTTTCGCGCATAGTCGTCAGCATCCGAGGTGATCGTCGCCACAACCACCTGCAGCGGCGCGAACCACAGCGGGAAATGGCCGGAATAATGCTCGATCAGGATGCCGAGAAAGCGTTCCATCGAACCGCAGATGGCGCGATGCACCATCACCGGCTGCTTCTTTTCCGAATCCGAACCGATGTAGAAGGCGCCAAAGCGTTCCGGCAGATTGAAGTCGACCTGCGTGGTGCCGCACTGCCATTCGCGGCCGATCGCGTCCTTCAGCACATATTCGAATTTCGGCCCGTAGAAAGCGCCCTCGCCCGGATTGATCGAGGTCTTGATGCGGTTTCCCGAGCGCGTCCTGATTGTATCCAGCACGTTGCCCATGATCGCCTCGGCATGATCCCAGGCCTCGTCGGTGCCGACGCGCTTATCCGGCCGCGTCGACAGCTTCACGCTGACATCGTCGAAGCCGAAATCGGCGTACGTCGACAGGATTAGATCGTTGATGCGCAGGCATTCCGCGGCCAGCTGCTCCTCGGTGCAGAAGATGTGCGCATCGTCCTGCGTGAAGCCGCGCACGCGCATCAGCCCGTGCAAGGCGCCGGACGGTTCGTAACGATGCACATTGCCGAATTCCGCAAGCTTTACGGGCAGATCGCGATAGGATTTCAACCCATGCTTGAATATCTGCACGTGGCCCGGACAATTCATCGGCTTTAGCGCGAACACGCGGTCGTCGTCGGTGTCGTCGCCGGCCACCGTCACCTTGAACATGGCATCGCGATACCAGCCCCAGTGGCCCGACGTCTCCCACAGGCTCTTGTCGAGAACCTGCGGTGCGTTGACCTCCTGGTAGCCTTGCTCGTCGAGGCGGCGGCGCATGTAGTTGACCAGATTCTGGAACATCTTCCAGCCCTTGGCGTGCCAGAAGACGACGCCCGGCCCCTCTTCCTGGAAATGGAACAGGTCCATCTCGCGGCCGAGTTTGCGGTGGTCGCGCTTCTCTGCCTCTTCCAGCATCGTCTGGTAGGCATCGAGTTCAGCTTGCTCGGCCCAGGCCGTGCCGTAGATGCGGGTCAGCATCGGGTTGTTCGAATCGCCTCGCCAATAGGCGCCGGCCACCTTCATCAGCTTGAACGCGTTGCCGATCTGGCCGGTCGAGGCCATGTGTGGGCCGCGGCAGAGATCGAACCAGTCACCCTGGGAATAGATCTTGAGATCCTGGTCTTCGGGAATGGCGTCGATCAGCTCGAGCTTGTAGCGCTCGCCCTTCTCGGCAAAGACCTTTTTCGCCTTGTCGCGCGACCAGACTTCCTTGGTGAACGGCTTGTTACGCGCAATGATCTCGCGCATCTTCTTTTCGATCACCGGGAAATCGTCAGGCGTGAACGGCTCGTTGCGGGCGAAGTCGTAATAGAATCCGTTCTCGATCACCGGCCCGATGGTCACTTGCGTTCCCGGCCACAGTTCCTGCACGGCCTCCGCCAGCACGTGTGCTGCATCATGACGGATGAGCTCCAGCGCGCGCGGATCGCTGCGGGTGATGATCTCGACCTTGCCGGACTTGCCAAGCGGGTCGGAAAGATCGCGAACGGTGCCGTCGATGGCATAGGCGACAGCCTTCTTGGCCAGCGACTTCGAGATCGATTCGGCGAGGCCCGCACCGGTCATCGCCGCGTCATAGTCGCGGACGGAGCCATCGGGAAATGTCAGGGAAACGGAATTCAGCATCGGGTATCTCCTATCCAGTCCCGCAAACGAGCGCGGGTGGTCGTGGTGTGAAGCCGGAGGCATCCGGCAGCCGGCGGGTTTTAGAGGCAGCACGGTGTGAGGTAAAGAGCGCTGGTAGTGTGTCAGTTTGAATTCCAGTTGGAACGTTGCCATTGGCCTCCCCGATCGGAACGACCAAGGACCGCCACTTTGCAGCCGTTCAAGGCTAGCGCGAGCTTTCACTCACTCGCGCAGGCCTGCCTTGCGCAAGTTCTCGCGAAGATGTTCCAAGTCACCTGAGTTCTTGTATGGCGCCATGTCCGAGGTCGTTCTCATCGTGATTGTGGCTCGCGGCTCCAGCTGCAAAATGTGCTCGATGACCTGCTGCGCTTCGTCTTCGCTCCCTAAAGCCGCGTAGCTCGCTGCCAGGTATAAGTGTTGGTATACGGTGTCGAGGGTTCGTAGACCTTCCAACGCCGCGATCGCTTCACGATATCTGCGAACGTCGTAGTAAATCTGGCCAATCTGTAGGATGTACCACTCGGGGTAGTGAGGGTTGAGACGCATGGCTTTTTGCGCCGTCTCAAGGCCTTCCTGTGCCCTCCCACAATAGCTTAGGCAGGAACCGTAATCCAACAGCACGTCGGCGTCATTTGGATTAAGCTCAAGGGCGCGTTGATACTCAACGATAGCGCGTTCGTATTGTCCGCAAAATAGGCAGTGCCCTGCGAGCGCATAGTGCCCCCATGCCTCGGCGTCGTCCCGTTCGATCGCCAAATTGGCGTATTTCAGGCCACATGCCAGTGAAGCCTCGGGATTCGCGCTCCAACCGTCGCTTGCGTCGATCATGTGCGTCCAAGCGAGCTTCGCAAACGCCTTTCCGAACTTCGGATCGAGTTCGCCCGCCTTCTCAAAGAGTTCCCGAGCACGCAAGTTGTCTTGTTTTGTGTAGCGGTTGAGAGACTCCATGCCGCGCACGAAATAGTCCAGCGCCTCAAAATTCCGCGTCCCCGCGACTTCCGGGCGCTCTTGCCACGCCTTTAACAGTCGGCCTCCGTACGCTGTGGCTAAACTGCCGATTATTCTTTCAGTGACATCGTCCTGCACGGCAAAGATGTCCTCGATGCCTCGGTCGTAGCGCTCTGCCCAAAGGTGCCGCCCAGTCTTGCCGTCAATGAGCTGGGCGGTAATCCGGACCCGGTCCTTCGACCTCTGTACACTGCCCTCCAAGATATAGCGGGCACCCAGCTCTCGGCTGGCATCCTGTATCTTCGTGGCTTTGCCCTTGTAAGCAAACGTCGAATTACTGGCGATGACGGAAAGATCGCGAAACCGAGACAATCCGGTGATGACGTTCTCTGTGATCCCATCCGCAAAGTAGTCCTGCTGACGGTCGTCGCTCATATTGACGAACGGCAGCAAAGCGATGGATGGCTTATCAGCAAGCGACGCCGGCGAAGTGGGGGCCGCTTCGGGACCGTCGAGGCGCACCGCATAACCTCGCACGGGGCGTTCAATATTTTTAAGTATCTGCTCACCAATGTCGTCGAATTGCAGTTCAAGCCGGTTTCCGAGGTGATCTCGCACCGTGCCCGAAACCATAACACCTCCAACAGGAGCGATGCCTTCGAGCCTTGTCGCCACGTTCACGCCGTCACCCAACAGATCGTCATCCTCGACGATTACGTCACCGAGGTTGATCCCAACGCGGAATTGTATTCTTCGGTCCTCGGACAGTTTTGCGCTGCGACCCGACATGGCACGCTGCATAGCAACGGCACAAGCCACGGCGTTCACGACACTTGGAAACTCGGCGAGGATGCCGTCGCCAGTCGTTTTGAAGATGCGACCTTGGTGCTCGGCCATATTTGGGTCGATAAGGTGGGCCCGTATCTCCTTCAGTTGGGCAAGTGTGCCGGCCTCGTCGCTGCCCATCAGGCGCGTATACCCCACCACATCAGCGGCCAGAATTGCGGCAAGACGGCGTTGGACGCGTCCTTCGGTCATGTGGTGCATTGCTTTCAAGAGCAACAGGACCGGGATTGTAAGGGCGACGGCCGACAGAGTCCACGAGCCGGAACGTCGACTGATACATTTCCGCAGCGGTCATTGGCACAGCCGTTTGTCGCGGCAACTCACTTCACCAGCTGCGTCAAATCCTTCAGGAACGCCGCGCGTGTCGCCAAGCCCTTCGGTGTGTCGATCGGTTTGGTATCGACGACCAGCCGGGCGAAGACGATCCGCCGGCCGCCCTTTTCGGCCCAGCCGACGAACCAGCCCAGCGAGCGCTTGTCCTTGCTGTTCCCCAGCCTGGTGCTGCCGGTCTTGCCCTGCACCGTCCAGCCGTCGGCCTGAAAACTCGGCAGGATGGCTCGGGTCATCTCGTGCGCCTTGGCAGAAACCGCATCTTGCCGGCGAGCAGCTGGCGCAGGAAGGCTGTCTGTTCGATCGGCGATATCTCAAGCGAGCAATTTATCCAGGATTGCGTGAGCCCGTTGTCCTTGCCGACATCGCCCGAGACATCCATGTTGCCGTAGCCGAATTTCGAGACGTAGCCGGCAAAGCTTTTTGCGCCGAGCCGTCGCACGATTTCGCGCGAATACCACACGATCGAGTCTCGCTCCCAGATCGTCGGGTCGACGGTTTTGTGGTCGCGCTTCACAGCGTTGAACTCAGGCTTGTAGTCCCAACTCGGCGTATGCGCGTCGCTAAGAATACCGGCGTCGTAGCCGATCAGCGCCAACGGCACCTTGAAAGTAGACGCCGGGCTGAAGCGCTGGTCGCAAACACCATTCTGGTGGAGCGTCTGGCCGCTTGTCGCGTCCTGGATCAGCGTGCATTCGACATCGCCAAGCGGAGCCGATTGCGCCCGCATCGGAAATCCCAGAAACCAGGCCAGCAGGAAGAGGACCGCGGCAATGATGAAGGGGTGGGTTTCGATCCGACGCATGTGGGCTCTCCTGGGAATAACAGGAGGCGCTTAGCGAAGTGTCTTGGCTCGATTTTGACTCAAATGCGCAGTCTTTGTGCAGCCCGTTGTTAACCTTACCGGATTGTAAAGAATGCCGCGCTGGCGATCTGGATCAGGGACCAGCGCGCCCGCCGTCAGGCCTCGCCGCGCTTCCTGCCGATCTGCCAATAACGCCATGGCATGAACCAGACATAGCGCTGATCGAGTACCTCCGGCACGCGATCGATGCCATGCGAACCGAAAGGGCCGCAGCGCAGCACGCGGAACAGCCCCATGAAGCCGCCGGCCCACAGACCATGGCGGGCGATCGCCTCATGCGCGTATTCGGAACAGGTCGGCAGATGCCGGCAGGAATTGCCGACAAATCCGGACAGCGTCAGTTGATAGAGGCGCACCAGCGACGTGCCGAAAATGCGGCCGGGTGTTTTGCGCCAGGGACCGGGCCAGTTGCGCCCGCGCCGGGTCCGTCCGGCGGCATGCACATGCCGATGCTGGTCGCCCACCGCAGTCTCTTTCCGAACGCGACCCGAAACCGGCTTCCGGGTCAGCTTGCGTTTCCAAACCGATAGATGTGAGCTTCGGCCGGCAAACGCAATCCTCTTCACTCGCCTCTTTGTCGGCTTCGGGGTCGCGAGCGGCGAAAGGGATGCCGCTCCGCTGGAGCCGCCCAGCGGGTGGCCGGCCTTTGCTCGGTGCGCTGCACATGATGCCGCCTGTCGCCATGCCACTGAAATGTCGCGATCCGCATCACATCGCAAAAGATCTTCAGTAACTGGATCATGGCGCATCTCCTTTGAGGCGGATTAGACGCCCGCTGGCCTTCGCCTTCAAACGAGTATAATTTCCGGTTCGGATAACTTCGGGTTATGCGAAATGAAGCGCGGACGGTTGCCCCTGACGGCGTTGCGAAGTTTCGAGGCAGCCGGCCGGCAATTGAGCTTTAGCCGGGCCGCCGAGGAGCTGTTCGTCTCCCAGGCCGCCATCAGCCGGCAGATCCGCGAACTCGAGCAGTTCCTGCGCCAGCCCTTGTTCCACCGTCATCACCGTCGCGTCGAGTTGACCGAGGCCGGCCAGCGCCTGCTCGATCAGTTGGTCAGGAGTTTCGATGACATCGACAGGCTGGTTTCGGACCTGGTGGCTGCCCCGGCGCAGTCGGTGGTCCGCGTCAGTGTCGAGCCGTCGCTGGCCTCGGTATGGCTGTTGCCGCGGCTCAACCGCTTCAGCCAATTGCGGCCCGATATCGACGTTTCCCTCGAAGTCGACCCAAGGCCGATCGAGTTCCGCAGCGATCAGCCCGAACTCGCCTTGCGCTTCAGCGCGCGCGCCACCTCATGGCCGCGCAGCGAGGCCGAATGGCTCGCCTCGACCGTCGATTCACCGGTCCTGTCGCCGGCATTGCTGGCATCGGGCCCTGCCCTCGAAAAGCCGCTCGACCTTGCCCGCTACACGCTGTTGCACGAGGAGAATCGTCAAGGCTGGGCGCGCTGGTTCGAGGCAGCCGGCGTGGCAGCCGACACCATTCCGGCGCGCGGCCCTATGCTGGCGGATGTGTCGCTGTCGAAGCAGGCGGCCCTGCTCGGCCACGGCGTGGCGCTGGGCGACCTCTTGCAGATCGGCGAAGAGATTGCATCCGGCGCGCTGATCAAGCCGTTCGACATCGACGTCGCATCGGGCGCCTACTGGCTGGTGGCCAGGAGTTTGAAGGACCTGCCGGAGCCGGCTAAGGCGTTTGCAGACTGGGTGAGAAGCGAATTCGCCGAAAGCAGACGGGCGCAGCAAACCAAGGCATGAGCCCGGTTACGTGAGAAGCTCCTCGACGTGTTCAGCGCCCAATTTTGACAATTCACCGGCTGTTGGAGGAGCCGTCATGTACCAACATCACCGCTTGTTCGGCGCGTTTCTTCTCGATCTGACCGATGGCATCGACGACCGCATCGAAGGTCAGCATGGTCGAGGCATGGCGCGCCTTGTAGTCGCGCACCGGCTCCAGATATCTCAGATCGGCAAAGCGGCCTTGCGGCGGCGCGCCGTTTTCCTTGAGCATCTTCAGCATGGTGTCGCGCACCGCCCGCAATTCGTCGGCGCTGGCGCCGATGACATGTTGAGCCATGATCGAGGACGAGGCCTGGCCGAGGGCGCAGGCCTTCACGTCATGCGAGAAATCGGTGACGACGCCATTGTCCATCTTGAGGTCGATGGTCACCGTCGAGCCGCACAATTTGGAATGGGCCTTGGCCGTCGCATCCGGATGATCGAGCCGGCCTATGCGGGCGATGTTTCCGGCAAAACCCAGAATTTTCGCATTGTAGACGTCGTCAACCATATTTTTCCAATCCGTCGCCGCCAAGCGAACAGCGATTGCCGCTGTGGCGTCTTTCATTCGCTGCGCACGACCATATATAATGCTGGCAGTCGGGTATCGACAAGGCAACGCAAAGCCGCCGTCCTTGCCCGTTTCGTTCACGCCGCTTGCGGGCTGGAAACAGGGCGAGTTTTCAGCACCCGAAAGGTCGTGGTCCGTTCAACTCGTTCCTTCTGAGAGAGGAACTACGGGAGACGCCTTTATGGATGCCGTCATCAAGAAAATCATGCCCCCTTCCGACTATCTGGACAAGCCGGTCACCGACAGGCCGAGCGAAGCCGAGGTCGAGGCCGCCGTGCGCACGCTGTTGCGCTGGACCGGCGACAATCCGGACCGCGAGGGCCTGATCGACACGCCCAAGCGCGTCACCAAGGCCTTTCTCGAAATGTTCAACGGCTATGACATGTGCCCGGCCGAAGAACTCGGCCGCACCTTCGAGGAAGTCGCCGGCTATGACGATCTCGTCATCGTCAGGGACATCCAGTTCCACTCGCATTGCGAGCACCACATGGTGCCGATCATCGGCAAGGCGCATGTCGGCTACCTCCCGGACGGCAAGGTCGTCGGCCTGTCCAAGATTGCCCGTGTGGTCGATATCTTCGCCCATCGCCTGCAGACGCAGGAGGCCATGACTGCACAGATCGCCGGCGTCATCCAGGACGTGCTCAATCCGCGCGGTGTCGCAGTCATGATCGAGGCCGAGCATATGTGCATGGCCATGCGCGGCATCCGCAAGCAGGGCTCCACCACGCTGACCTCGACCTTCACCGGCGTATTCAAGGACACGCCCGAGGAACAGGTCCGTTTCGTCACCATGGTGCGCGGCCTCGGGGCGTAAGCCGCTCGCCGCCATCGCTAGATCAAGGACCGGCGATGTCGGCACTAACATTTCCCAAGGCTCCATCGGACAAGAAGGCTCTCGAAGAAGGCGCGGTGTTTTCCCCGCGCTTCGATGCTGCCGGGCTGGTCACCGTCGTCGTCACCGACGCCGCTGACGGTATGCTGCTGATGGTCGCGCATATGAATGCCGAGGCGCTGGCGCTGACGCTCGAAACCGGCATCGCGCACTACTGGTCGCGCTCGCGCAACGCGCTGTGGAAGAAGGGCGAAACATCAGGCAATTTTCAGACCGTCGTCGAGGTGCTCACGGATTGTGACCAGGACGCCATATGGTTGCGCGTCAAAGTGTTGGGCCACGACGCAACTTGTCACACCGGCCGGCGTTCATGTTTTTATCGGACGGTGGGGCTAATCGGCGGCAAGGCAACGCTTGCCGACGATGGCAGCACGCCGCTGTTCGATGCGGAAAAAACGTATCGGAAGCCCGCGTGAACCATTCAACAGTCGCAAACCACTCATATTCACTATTCTCAAACGTCCTTCCTGTAGAACGGACGCGGGACAAGGGAGATCATGATGCTCGAGTGGGCGTCATTGCGTAGCAGACCGGACGTGCGGGAGGCCAATGGCCCCTCATCGTCCGGCGGCGTGCCTGACCCGCAACCCGCGGGCAAGACAGGCATTTCGCTCGCGCTGGGCGGCGGCTGCGCACGCGGCTGGGCGCACATTGGCGTGCTGCGCGCGCTCGACGAAGCCGGCATCGAAGTCTCGATGATCGCCGGCACCTCGATCGGCGCGCTGGTTGGCGGCTGCTATCTCGCCGGCAAGCTGGACGAACTCGAGGAGTTCGCCCGCAGCCTGACCAAGCGGCGCATCTTCGGCCTGCTCGATCTCAATCTGCGCGGCAGCGGCCTGTTCGGCGGCATGAAACTGGACGTCAGGCTGCGCGAGCACATGGCAGGCATCCGCTTCGAGGATCTGACAAAACCCTTCGTCGCCGTTGGCGCCGAAATTCGCACCGGCCATGAGATCTGGCTGTCCAGCGGTTCCCTGATCACCGCGATGCGCGCTTCCTATGCGCTGCCCGGCGTGTTCGAACCGGTGAATTGCAACGGCCGCATCCTGGTCGACGGCGCGCTGGTCAACCCGGTTCCGGTTTCGGTCTGCCGCGCCTACGAGCAGCCGCTGGTCGTCGCGGTCAACCTTCACTACGATCTGTTCGGCCGCGCCGCCGTCATCAAGCACAGCGCCGGGGAACTGCTCATCGAGAAGGACGCGCCCCGTCCAGGCCAGGCCGACCCGAACCACCAGCCGCACCAGAGCCGTCTCGGCATCACCGGCGTCATGGTCGAAGCCTTCAACATCATCCAGGACCGGATTTCACGCGCAAGGCTGGCGGGCGATCCGCCCGACATGTCGCTGCAACCGAAACTCAGCCATATCGGCTTGACCGAATTCCACCGCGCGGATGAGGCGATCAGCGTCGGTTACCAGGCGACGATCGCGCAGATCAGCGAGTTGAAGCGGCTGCAGACGGTTCTGGCTTAAACCAATTCGGCAATGTCAGGCTTTGGCCGCATCGGTGATGCGGAACTGCACCGTACGGTTGCCGTTCCAATAATTCCCCGACAGCGAGCCGGCGACATGGATCGTGTTGCCCCTGTTCTTGAACAGGAATTCGCCCAGCGCGGTATCGACGGATCGAAAGGCGATGCCCTGGATGCGGCCGCCGCTTTCCGACTGCAGATCAGCCCGGATGTGGTTGGTGCCGACGGCCCGCGCGTCGGCCAGCCGATGGCGCGGCAGCGCGAACACCGGCGCGACATGGCCGGCGCCGAAAGGCCCGGCCTTTTCCAGTGCATCGAGCAAAGCAATCGTCGCGCCCTCGGCGGCGAGCGCGCCGTCGACGGCCAGACTTTCTTCGTCCTGCAGCCGGAACACTTCGGCCGCCGCGCGCTCCTCAAAGAAAGCACGGAGTTCGCCGAGCTTGGCGCGTTCCACCGTGATGCCGGCGGCCATGCCGTGGCCGCCGCCCTTGACGATCAGCCCGGCATCGGCGGCTGCGCGCACCAGCCGTCCGAGATCGAAGCCCGACACCGAACGGCCAGAGCCGGTGCCGATGCCATTGGCGTTGAAGGCGATGGCGAAGGCCGGCCGCCGCGCATGGTCCTTCAGCCGCGAGGCGATCAAGCCGACAATGCCAGGATGCCAATTGGTGCTGGCGGTGACGATGATGGCCGGCCCGTTGCCGCCGGCAAGTTCGGCGTCAGCCTCGGCGCGCGCCGCTGCCAGCATCTCCAGCTCCATCTGCTGGCGTTCCTGGTTGAGCCGGTCGAGTGTCTCGGCAATGGTCCCGGCCTCAACCGGATCGTCGGTGGCGAGCAGCCGGCTGCCAAGTGCTGCATCGCCGATGCGGCCGCCGGCATTGATGCGCGGCCCAATCAGATAGGCGAGATGAAAGGTGCTTATCGGCTCACCGATGCGGGACACCCGCGCCAGTGCGGCGAGCCCCTCATTCTTCTGCTGCCGCGCCATCTGTAGTCCCTTGACGACGAAAGCGCGGTTCACGCCGATGAGCGGCACCACATCGCAAACCGTGGCCAGCGCCGCCAAGTCGAGCAACGACAACAGGTCCGGTGGCGCTGCGTCGGGCAATCGGCTGCGCAGGACCCTCGCCGTCTGCACCAGAGTAAGGAAGACGACACCGGCGGCGCACAGATGGCCTTGCCCGGATAGGTCGTCCTCGCGATTGGGATTGACGACTGCGGTCGCCTCCGGCAGCGGGCCGCCGACCTGATGGTGGTCGAGCACCACCACATCGGCGCCTGCGGCCTTGGCGGCATCAATGGAGACAGCGCTGTTGGTGCCGCAATCGACGGTGACGATCAGCGTCGCGCCGCGCGAGACCAGTTCGCGCATAGCCTCCGGATTGGGGCCGTAGCCCTCGAAGATGCGGTCGGGAATGTAGATCTCCGAAGGCACCGAGAAATGCGTCAGGAAGCGCTTGAGCAACGCCGAAGAGGCGGCGCCGTCGACATCGTAGTCGCCGAAGATTGCCACCTTCTCCTTGGCCATGACCGCTTCGGCGATGCGGGTCGCAGCCTTGCCCATGTCGGTCAGCGAAGCCGGATCCGGCAACAGGTTGCGAATCGTCGGATCGAGGAAGCGCTCGGCCTGGTCGGCGGTGACGCCGCGCCCGGCGAGCACGCGAGCCACAATGTCGGGCACGCCGTGGCCCTGCGCTATGGCAAGCGCGGTCATGTCCTGCCGCTCGCTCAACCGGTGTTCCCAGGAAACACCGGTCGCCGACTGCCTGATATCGAGGAAGAGGCGTTTGTCGCCCGTCATAGGAGGCGTAATCTATAGATTGTCATTTCCGGCAATATGCGACGGCTAAACAGGAAAGTCTCAAAACTTTTCCACATCCTGGTGACGCGCCTTGATCTCGCGGCTCACGCCTCCGCCAGAGCCCGATGATGATTGGTGGGTTCGACCTGAAATCTCAATCCGGCTCCAAATCAAAGAGATAGAGCATTATGGCGTCTGAACCACTTTTCAGCAGGAATATCAAATCGGTTAAGGAGAAAAATGACTTGGCCTAACCAGCGCGCTCAATGCGGATAACCTGCGGCTTGTCTGTGAGGTGGCCGTCCTTGGTGATGCCGTCGACAGCCTTGCGCACCGCTGCTTCCGTCGTCTCGTGGGTGACCAGGATCACCGTCTTTTGCGCGTCCGTCTCGCCGCTGACGGCATGCTGGACGATCGATTCCAGCGAAATGTCGTTGTCCGCCATGCGCTTGGCGATCGCGGCGAAGACGCCGATGCGGTCGTGCACGGTCAGCCGGATGAAATAGCCGCCGGCATGGCTGCGCATCTGCGCCTTCTTGTAGGGGCGCAGTTCCTTGGCCGGCAGGCCGAACACCGGACCGTGCTGGAAGCCCGGCCGGCTCTTTGCGATGTCGGCGATATCGCCGACCACGGCGGACGCGGTGGCGTTGCCGCCGGCGCCCGGGCCGGAGAGCAGCAGTTCGCCCAAAATGTCGGTTTCGATGGCCACCGCATTGGTAACGCCATGCACCTGTGCGATCACCGACGCGGTCGGCACCATGGTCGGGTGCACGCGCTGCTCGATGCCGCTGTCGGTGCGCTGCGCGACACCGAGCAGTTTTATCCGGTAGCCGAGATCGGCGGCAGCGCGGATATCGGCCTGGCTGATATTGGAAATGCCTTCCATGTAGATGTCGTTGGCGGCGATCTTGGTGCCGAAGGCCAGGCTGGTCAGGATCGACAATTTATGCGCCGTGTCATGGCCCTCGATATCGAAAGTCGGATCGGCTTCGGCGTAGCCCAGCCGTTGCGCGTCCTTCAGGCACTCGTCGAAGGAGATGCCCTCGGCCTCCATGCGGGTCAGGATGTAGTTGCAGGTGCCGTTGAGGATGCCGAAAACGCGAGTGACCGAATTGCCGGCCATCGCCTCGCGCATCGTCTTGATGACCGGGATGCCGCCGGCAACTGCCGCCTCGTAGTTGAGCAGCACGCCCTTCTTCTCGGCGATTTCGGCAAGCGCCACGCCGTGCTTGGCCAACAGCGCCTTGTTGGCGGTGACGACATGACGTCCGGCTTCAAGTGCTGCCTTGACCGACGCGCGCGCTGCCCCTTCGTCGCCGCCGATCAGTTCGACGAAGACGTCGATATCGGCGGCCTGCGCCATCTTGATCGGATCGTCGAACCATTTGGCGGCGCTGAGGTCGACGCCACGGTCGCGCTTGGGATCGCGCGCGGAAACGGTCGTGACGATGACATCGCGTCCGCACTGGCGCGTCAGCTCCGCTGCCTTGTCGCGCAGCACGCGCGCCACCGAGGCGCCAACCGTACCCAGACCCGCAATTCCAACACGCAACGCTTCAGCCATGCCCGGCGACGCCCCTCAAAAAATCTACTCGAATAAGATGTGCGGCGACTTTAGCGATGCGCGGCGAGCGGCACCACATTGTTCGGCTGCTTGGCGCTGGACGCCAGGAAGCGCTTGATGTTGCGCGCCGCCTGCCGGATCCGGTGCTCGTTCTCGACCAGCGCGATGCGGACATGATCGTCGCCATGCTCGCCAAAGCCGATGCCCGGCGCCACCGCCACGTCGGCGTGCTCGATCAGGAGCTTGGAAAACTCAAGCGAGCCGAGATGCTTGAACGGCTCCGGGATCGGCGCCCAGGCGAACATCGAGGCAGCCGGTGCCGGAATGGTCCAGCCGGCGCGGCTGAAGGCGTCGACCATGACGTCGCGGCGCTTCAAATAGACCTCGCGCACTTCGGCGATGTCGGCGCCGTCGCCATTCAGCGCATGCGCCGCCGCCACCTGGATCGGCGTGAAGGCGCCGTAGTCGAGATAGGACTTCACCCGCGTCAACGCCGAGATCAGCCGCTCATTGCCGACGGCAAAGCCCATGCGCCAGCCGGGCATGGAGAAGGTCTTCGACATCGAGGTGAACTCGACGCAGACATCGATGGCGCCCGGCACTTGCAGCACCGAAGGCGGCGGATTGCCGTCGAAATAGATCTCCGAATAGGCAAGGTCCGACAGGATGATGATGTCGTTCTTCTTGGCGAAGGCGACCACGTCCTTGTAGAAATCGAGCGAGGCGACCAGCGCCGTCGGGTTCGACGGATAGTTGAGGATCAATGCCAGTGGCTTCGGGATCGAATGACGGACACCGCGCTCGAGCGCCGGGATGAAGCCGTCATCCGGCTCGACCTGCAGCGAACGGATGACGCCGCCCGACATGATGAAGCCGAAAGCATGGATCGGATAGGTCGGGTTGGGGCACAGGATCACGTCGCCCGGCGCGGTGATCGCCTGCGCCATATTGGCGAAGCCTTCCTTCGAACCGAGCGTCGCCACCACCTGCGTGTCGGGATTGAGCTTCACGCCGAAACGGCGCTGATAATAGGCGGCCTGGGCGCGGCGCAGACCTGGGATGCCGCGCGAGGAGGAATAGCGATGCGTGCGCGGATCGCGCACCACTTCGCACAATTTGTCGACGATCGCCTTCGGCGTCGGCAGGTCCGGATTGCCCATGCCAAGGTCGATAATGTCGGCGCCGCGCGAACGGGCGCTGGCCTTCAGCCGGTTGACCTGCTCGAACACGTAGGGCGGAAGCCGGCGGACCTTGTGAAATTCTTCCATGTCAGTTCCAGACGATTTAAGATTGGCTTCAGCACAGTTGGCTTGGCTAGGCGCCCTTGGCAAAGACCGCTTTCGGCGCGCGATATAGCCTTATTTGCAGGTAGGGTCGAGGGCGGGATCGCATTTGGCTTCGATCTGCTTCAGCGTGTCCTTGCCATGGTTCTTCGCCAGCGAATTCAGCGCCGCCGGGCTGGTGGACGGGGCACCGCCGCCGCCCTTGGCCACTTGCCCCTGCTGTTCGCCCTTCAACTGGGCAAGCTTGGCCTGCGTCTCCTCAGGGGTGAGCTGCTTTGCCGCCACCTGCGGCGGGATGTTGAGATTGGGATAAGAGCCGGTGTCCTGCGCGCCCTGGGTCAGGCCGACATTCATCCCGTTGCCGGTGTTGGCGCTCGTGCAGCCACTTGCCGCCAGCAGCCCTGGCGCCAGACAGGCGATTGCAACCGCGACGCGGCAAAAGCGGCCTGCCCCCGAAAAAATGGTCTTGCCGGTGTTAATCGTCATATTGTTTTCCTGGCAGCCGGGGTACAGCGCATTGGACCCGGTCAGATGTCCCATGATAATATGTCAAGAAAACGCCTCGGGAGGAACCCCGCGAGCCATGTCCAAAACACCTGATTCGAGCAAAGCGGAAGATGATCAATCTTCGACCGTCGAGCAATATCTGGTGAAAGACCCGGAACGCTTCGCGTTGAACATGGCGCGCATGGTCGAACAGGCCGGCAAAGCCGCCTCCGCCTGGGCCGAGCCGCGCGAAAAAGGCGAGGTGCGCGATCATGTCGCCGAACCCGTGGTCGACATGGTCAAAACCTTTTCCAAGCTCAGCGAATATTGGCTGGCCGACCCGCAACGCGCGCTGGAAGCGCAGACGCGACTGTTCGCCGGCTACATGACGGTCTGGGGCAACGCCATCCAGAAGGTTAGCCCGAATGCTGAAGCGCCGGACGATGCGGTCAAGCCCGAGCGCGGCGACAAGCGTTTTCAAGACCCCGAATGGGGTCGCAACGCTTTCTTCGATTTCCTCAAACAGGCCTATCTCGTCACCTCGCGCTGGGCAGCCGACCTGGTCGAGCACGCCGAAGGCCTCGACGACCACACCCGCCACAAGGCGAGCTTCTACGTCAAGCAGGTGTCCAATGCCATCTCGCCGTCGAACTTCATCCTGACCAATCCGGAGCTGTTTCGAGAAACCGTCGCCTCGAATGGAGAAAACCTGGTGCGCGGCATGAAGATGCTGGCCGAAGACATCGCCGCCGGCAAGGGCGACCTGAAGCTGAGACAAGCTGACTATTCGCCCTTCGAGATCGGCAAGAACGTCGCGACATCTCCCGGCAAGGTGGTCGGCCGCAGCGATGTCGCCGAAATCATCCAGTACGATCCGACGACGGAGACGGTGCTCAAGCGCCCGCTGCTGATCTGCCCGCCCTGGATCAACAAGTTCTACATCCTCGATCTCAACCCGCAAAAGTCCTTCATCCGCTGGGCGATCGAGCAAGGCCATACCGTGTTCGTCATCTCCTGGATCAATCCCGACGAGCGGCACGGCGCCAAGGGCTGGGAAGCTTACATACGGGAAGGCCTGCAATACGGCCTCGACATGATCGAGAAGGCGACCGGCGAGAAAGAGGTCAACGCCATCGGCTATTGCGTCGGCGGCACGCTGCTGGCGGCCGCACTCGCACTGCTGGCACAGGAAGGCGACAACCGCATCAAATCGGCGACCTTCTTCACCACGCAGGTCGACTTCACCCATGCCGGCGACCTGAAAGTCTTCGTCGATGAGGACCAGGTGGCAGCGGTCGAGAAATCGATGAACGAAAAGGGCTACCTCGACGGCACCAAGATGGCGACCGCCTTCAACATGCTGCGCTCGGGCGACCTGATCTGGCCTTATGTCATCAACAATTACATGCGCGGCAAGGATCCCCTGCCCTTCGACCTGCTCTACTGGAACGCCGATTCCACCCGCATGGCGGCTGCAAACCACTCCTTCTACCTGCGCAACTGTTATCTCGAGAACAATCTGACTCGTGGCGTGATGGAACTCGCCGGCCGCACTGTGTCGCTGGCCGACGTCACCATCCCGGTTTACAACCTGGCGTCGAAGGAAGATCACATCGCGCCGGCCCTTTCGGTGTTTCTCGGCTCGCAATATTTCGGCGGCGACGTCGAGTTTGTGATGGCTGGTTCCGGCCACATTGCCGGTGTGGTCAACCCGCCGGCAGCCAAGAAATACCAGTACTGGACCGGCGGCAAACCGACAGGCGATTTTGGCCAGTGGCTCGCCTCGGCGGTGGAGCATCCCGGCTCCTGGTGGACGCACTGGCAGCACTGGATCGAAACCCAGGACGACACCCTCGTTCCGGCCCGCAAACCGGGCAAGCATATGAAAACCCTGGGTGATGCCCCCGGCACCTATGTGAAGGTGCGCGTGTAACGGCCGGCCCTTTTGCAGGTGCCTGTGTGTAACGGAATGTAATGTCTGGTGAGTTGACTGGCCGGCAAAACGGGGCGAAATGGTGTCGTCAACCTTCAAGAAGCCTCAATTGGCCTCCAACGAGCAAATAATTCAGAGGCTTGCAGAATTGACACAAGTCTCGTTTCCGGTTTGGGAACACAAGGTTATTGGATGTGAACGTTTCGACGCCGCACCAATAGCAGGCCGACCGGACACCGAGGGGGAATTTAGTTTTGAAATCAGTAGGATCGCGTCTCGCGGGGAGAGAAGGTCGCACTATAGCGGCAGCGCTTTTCTCCGTGCTTCTGGCGTCCTGCACCTCCGCCAGCGACCCCACAATGTCCGTCGGCATGCCTGGCTACAACGCGACCGCTTCTGACATCGCCGCGGCTTCCGGCGCCAGCCCTGCGGCGCCGGGCGATTCGACCGTGCAGGTCACATCCACCGGGCCGCAGATGATGATGACGGCAGCGGGCGATGCGACACTGCCCGAGCAGGTCGCCTATGTGCCGGTGGCCAAGCCCGGCACCGGCTTCCCGGTCAATGTTCCCGCCGGCTCCGAAACCATTGTCGGCCAGACGCCGCAGTCGCTGCAGCAGTCAGCACAGACCGCGGCCGCAACGGACGCCGTGGCGCAGAAGATCGCCGCCGCCGATGCCGGCGTGATCGCACCGAAACCGACTGCCGCGGCACCCGCGCCCGGCGAGGTCTACGTGACCGCCGCGCCCCAGCAGATCGACACGCCGAAGAAGGGCTTCCTGGCCTCACTGTTCAGCACCACGCCAACCTCGGCGGCACCTGCTCCGCTGGTCAACTCGCGCTCGGGCGAACAGCCTGCGGTTGCTGCCCAGAAGGCCGCCCCGGCAAAGCCGATCATCACGTTGGCCTCAGCCAGTTCGGCCGACAAGCCCTTGCAGCTTGCCTCGCTTGGCAACGAGAGCAACCACATCACCGGCAGCGATGCCTTGCCCGGCGTGCGCCAGACGGCGTTGTTCGAGATCAAGCGCAAATCCGGCCTCGACGACGAAAGCGACGTCGATCTGAACGAGGACGAGGGTTCGGGCGGCGCCTATCAGGTGGCTTCCGCCGCCGGCCTCGCCCGGCTGGCGCCCAACGGCCTGTTGAAGCAAAACGAGAGCGTCGACGTCGCCTGCCTGAAGCCGTCGCTGGTGCGTGTGCTGAAGACCATCGAAGGCCATTACGGCCGCAAGATGATGGTCACATCAGGCTACCGCGACCCGGCACGCAACCGGCGCGCCAACGGCGCCAAGAATTCGCTGCACATGTATTGCGCCGCCGCCGACATCCAGGTTCCCGGCGTCTCCAAATGGGAACTGGCGAGCTACATCCGAACCATGCCCGGCCGCGGCGGCGTCGGCACCTACTGCCATACCGAATCCGTTCACGTCGACGTCGGCCCCGAGCGCGACTGGAACTGGCGCTGCCGCCGGCGGGGGTAGCATCCCCATTCGGCAAACGGGCCGAGGGGCTGTTAGCAGCCCGCCGTTTTTTCCGATTAGCTATCAGCGACGTTCGAGATTAGCCGAGGCACCCGCGACTTCGTCATCCTATGGCGAAGCAAGGACCGCAGCGACGCAGCGCAGACGCGAGGATGACGACTGCGCAGCGCATTCGTCCAAAGATGTGCAACGACGCGAGGCCAGAAAACCTGCGCTTGCTCACCAAACTGGCCGTTTTCGCCCCTCTTGAAAAAAGTTTCCGCATCTGGCGGCTGATGGGTTGCCGGTTGGCAACAACGCAATTATAAGCCGCTTCGTCTGAGCGCGCCCATCGTCTAGCGGTTAGGACACCGCCCTTTCACGGCGGTAACAGGGGTTCGATTCCCCTTGGGCGTACCAGATCTTTCAGGAAAACAATAAGCCTCGCGGCAGCCGCCGAACTAGCAGCGGCTGGAACGGTGGCGCGGCGAATCGGTTGAAACGGCGAACAGCGGCTGCCGTGCCGAGGTTTCCCTCGGCGCCTGCTCGCGGCAATCTCCGGCCACTCACCCCTGGTCGTGCGCTACCTGCGGCCAGCGCTGTAACGCCGCGTGACCACCCTCGGTCAGCGCGTAGACGCCGCGCTCGGCCCTGGCGAACCAGCCATAGACATTGTCCAATAGGATGCTGGGCGCGCGCGGCGAAATCGCTTTCAGATCGCGCGGGCGTTTCGGCCCGTCGGTCATGGCTGCGGCGCAGGCCAGCGCATCCTGCCGGTAGACGGTCATGATCGGGGCGCGCGAACCACCGCCGACCACCGGATCGCCGCGCCGGCGACGGTGTTCCTCCATCAGCCGCGAGCGCCGCTTCGGATCGCGACGCGGCGGCAGAGCCGCCGGGCTGAGCAGCACTTCGACCTCCCCCTTGCCGCTGACAGCCAGAAGCCCGAAGCCGAGCCGCCGGCACAGCGCGCGAAAACGGCGGTCGTGCTCGCGGCCTTTGCCACGCGCCGACATGCGCGCGGCCAGCCACACTTCGTCGCATGCCGCGGCGCGATCGACACCTTGCAGCACCAGTTCGAGGTTGAACTGCAATTTCAGTTCGCAGATGACCAGCACAGGCGGCTCGCCGTCGCGCACCGCCACGATATCGCAGTGCCCGACTTCGCCCTTGACCGTGAATTCCAGGCTCTCGAGAAACCGCTTCACCGGGATGTAGAGAGACGTTTCCTGCATCGCGCAGGCATAGCCGATTCGGATCGGGTCGGCACAGGGATCGCCGAGAGGCCGACGCCTTGCGCTAAACCGCGTCGATCCCACCATCTGCAAAAGCCATCCGTCAGGCAGGTCTCCGGCATGATAGTCCCGCCATAGCGCTCGACGATTTCCTTGGCGATGACCGACGTCGCCAGGGCCGAGCGCGACCAGTATTTCATCGCCTGTCTCGCGTTCAACAAGGCGCTCGCCGTGGCTGGGACGGCACGATCGACAGCGCAAGGCCCGAGATTCGTCGACGCCAAGACCGGTCCACGGTTGGCCACACAATGACGAGCGCGTGTGTGCTCTGTATGAGGCTAGGGGCGGGTGCGCGTCCGGCGCTGCCCCGGTGCGGCATCGTCCGCCTTGAAATGCATCTCGTCCTGGACCGCGGCAAAAAACCGGCGGACATCGTTGGCCGCCGAAGCCGCATCGCAGCCGGCCGCGACCGCCTTGTCGAGGAGTTCGCGCGCCGTGGCCTTCCAGAACGACGTGGCCGTGTCGCCGTGCAGTCTGCCCAGCCTTGCGGCGACCTCGCGCACCAGCACGGTCTGCCGATCTAGCGGGAAGGTACGCACATTGGCTGAAGACATGTTCTGCACCATGAAACCGACGCAACGAATCAGACGCTGCTCTATGGCTCATGCCTAGCTGTGAAGTCGGAAACGGAACCTTAACGCCGCGGAGTCCGCGCCGATTGGAACGAGTCGGTTGGCCGGCCTCCAGGCCAAGCAGAACTCTAGACCCTCAGGCCCCTCGCCTCGCCGGCGCGCTTGGCCGTAACCATCATATCCCTGGCCAGCAGGCCACTGACCCGGCAAAACGCCATGAAGGCGCGCCAGGCGTCCTCAGTCCTGACCACATCCACCGTGGCCCCGAAGCAGGCATTGAACGCCGCTTCATAGACCTTGCCCTGTCGCTTCCTTGGCCAGTCATGCAGGATATCCAGCGCCTGTTCGACGCTGTATATTTCCTCTACCGGCAGCCCGGGCGCGGGCGCGATGCGCACCGGCACCTCGAATTGCAATCTGTCCATTCTATATCTCCCGAACTGGCGTCGACCACAGCAACGCCGTTCGTCGTCAAAAGTTGCTTTGGCTGCTTTTGCGCGAAAATGTGTCGTCAGTGCGATCTCGGCATTCGGAGGAGATCGCGCACCTGGATGTCATCTGAGCGGTCGCGCAAGCCAGGAATATCGCCAGTATCAGTCCATTGCCGGCAGTTCTTCCTTGAACCTTGCGGCTTGCAGTGCCAAATCTGAGGAAATTTTCTAACGGGCTGATATGCGCCGCCCGCTTACAGGCAAACGGACACTATGGTAACCTATCTCGACGCCGCCACGGCACCCCTCAGGAACACCGGCCAGATCCGCCTCTACGGCGAAGAAGGATTTGCCGGCATGCGCAAGGCCTGCGATCTCACCGCGCGCTGCCTTGATGAACTGGTGCCGATGGTCCAGCCGGGTGTCACCACCGAGACCATCGACCGTTTCGTCTTCGAATTCGGCATGGACCAAGGCGCGCTACCGGCGACGCTCAACTACCGCGGCTACACCAAATCGTCCTGCACCTCGATCAACCACGTCGTCTGCCACGGCATTCCAGACAACAAGCCGTTGAAGGATGGCGACATCGTCAACATCGACGTCACCTACATCCTCGACGGCTGGCACGGCGATTCCTCGCGCATGTATCCCGTCGGCACCATCAAGCGCGCCGCCGAACGCCTGCTTGAAGTCACTCATGAGTGCCTGATGCGCGGAATCGCGGCGGTCCGGCCCGGCGCCCGCACCGGCGCCATCGGCGCCGCCATCCAGACCTATGCCGAGGCAGAGCGCTGCTCGGTGGTGCGCGATTTCTGCGGCCACGGCGTTGGCCAGCTGTTCCACGACGCACCCAACATCCTGCACTATGGCACCGCCTCGGAAGGCGTCGAGATGCGGCCGGGCATGATCTTCACCATCGAGCCCATGATCAATCTTGGCCGGCCGCATGTGAAAGTGCTGTCGGACGGCTGGACGGCGGTGACGCGCGACCGCTCGCTGTCGGCGCAGTACGAACACACGAT
This sequence comes from Mesorhizobium sp. C277A, assembly GCF_040324395.1. Lineage (NCBI taxonomy): Bacteria > Pseudomonadati > Pseudomonadota > Alphaproteobacteria > Hyphomicrobiales > Phyllobacteriaceae > Mesorhizobium > Mesorhizobium sp. C277A. Next base: position 2,393,862 of record NZ_JAMYVW010000002.1, read on the forward strand.
CGGCGTCACCGAAACTGGCTGCGAGATTTTCACCCTGTCGCCAAACAAGCTCGACCGCCCCGGCCTGCCGCCGGTCAGCTGAAAACAAGATCGCCTCAAGCCGCAGCTTTGAGGCGCCGTCGCCGAAAAAACTCGACCGCGCGCTGCTTACCGCTCTAATCTGCCGTCGAAGCCTCGGGGAGTGTGGGGGATGGATGGGGAACAGCGGTGACGACGAACGGGGGTTCTTCTCCGAGCGGTGGCTTGAACCACCGGCGAAGGACAAGGCACCAAGAGACAAATCGACGGAGAAGCCACACTATCACGGCCATCGCGACCGTTTGCGCGAGCGCTTCGTTGCCGGCGGCGCAGACGCCCTGCCCGACTACGAACTTCTCGAACTGCTGCTGTTTCGCCTGATCCCGCGCGTCGACACCAAGCCGATCGCCAAGGCGCTCTTGGCGCGCTTCGGCACTTTTGGCGAAGTGCTTGGCGCACCGGTGGCGCTGCTGCAGGAGGTGAAGGGCATCGGCCCCGCCGTGGCGGTCGACCTGAAGGTGATTGCCGCTGCCGCGCAGCGCATGGCGCGGACCGAGGTTCGCGACCGCGAGGTGCTGTCCAACTGGACGCAGCTTCTTGCGTACTGCCGCTCGGCGATGGCGTTCGAGAACCGCGAACATTTCCGCATCCTGTTCCTCGACAAGAAGAACGTGCTGATCGCCGACGAGGTACAGCAGGTCGGCACCGTGGACCACACGCCGGTCTATCCGCGCGAAGTGATCAAGCGCGCGCTGGAACTATCGGCCAGCGCCGTCATCCTGGTGCATAATCACCCATCAGGTGATCCGACACCATCGCGTGCGGACATCGAAATGACCAAGCAGATCATCGACAGCGCCAAGCCGCTCGGCATCGCCGTCCACGACCACATCATCATCGGCAAGAAAGGCAACGCCTCGATGAAGGGCCTGCTGCTGATCTGAGCCTGATGGGCGCCGGTGCCGTCATCCCAAACGCCACCGCTCGCGAGCCAATCAGCAACATTCCGCTTTGGCTCAAATGCCCACGCTTGCGGTGTAGAAGTGATATTGCGACGGAAGCGCCCGCTTCGGCGACAATGTCGTAGACCCGCGAATACGAAGCAGCCACAGCCATTGCAGGAGATCTATTCAATGACGCTCGAATGCATAAATCCAAATGATCTGCCGATTCCGGAAATGTACTCCCAGGTCGTCGTTGCAACAGGAAGCAAGCTGGTGTTCGTCTCGGGCCAGCAGCCAGAAGACATACACGGCAAGCTCGTTGGCCATGGTGATTTCGCAGTCCAGGCGCGCCTGGCGTTCGGGAATCTCGGCCGAGCGCTTGCTGCCGCCGGCGCTCGGCCCGAGCAAGTCTGCAAGATCACGATCTACATCGTCGATTACAAACGCGACGAACACGTGCCGATCATCGAAGCGGCCCAGATCGAGCTGTTCGGCGATCACAAGCCGGCAAACGTAGTGGTCGGGATAGCGGTGATGTCTCCCGGCTACCTGATAGAGATCGATGCGATCGCGGTCATCGACCCGTAGGCCAAGCGAGGACGCGTCAAGTCGCCCAAACAAATCCCGGAACTCGCTGCGAGATTGCCACGACCTTGATCTCTCCATCCATCCACGATCACATCGTCATCGGCAGGAATTGCGATGTCTCGATGAAGAGCCTGCTGCTCACCTGATCAACGTCGGAAACAGGAAACACGCAATGCCCCAGCCCGGCGACGAACCATGGGCGTTCGACAAGCAACGCGCAGCCTCCTGGTCATCGACATGCAAAGCGACTTCGTCGATGAGGGCGCCGTCATGGAAGTGGCCATGGCCCGCCATCGCATTCCGGCGATGCGGCAGGTGGTCGAGCTTTGCCGCGCGCAAGGCGTCCGGTTATCTACACCCAGCATGTGCTCAGCGACCATTTCGATATCTCGCCGCTGGAAACCGGCTATCAGCCGAAGCTGAAAACCAAAGGAATGCGGGAAAGCAGCGCCGGCGCCGAAATCGTCGCCGCGCTTGCGCCCTTGCCTGGGGATGTCGTCATCAAGAAGCACCGCTACGATACCTTCCACAACACGCAGTTCGAGACGGTGTTGCGTAACATCCGTGGCGCAGGCCGGGTCGACACGGTGATCATCATCGGCACCGTGACCAGCATCTGCTGCGAATCCACCGCGCGGAGCGCCTTCATGCGCGACTACAAGGTGGCTTTCATCAGCGACGCCAATGGCGGACTGGACGAGCCATCGCACAATGCAACCCTCGACATCATAGGCAAGGTGTTCGGGCGCGTGATGACCGTCGCAGAGCTTGGGAGCTTGTTGCGGAGTTGAGCCCGCGCGTCAGCTGGCGTGCGTCTCGAGCCTACCGCCGCCGAGCCTGCCCTCAAGAAGGTCGCGCCGCTGCTGCAATTCGCCGGAGACGAATTTTGTGAAGGCGTGGACGCGCGCCGTGCGGCGCAAATCGTCGTGCACCAGCACCCACAGCGCCGAGCCAATCTCCTCGATCAGCCCTCCGACCCTTACAAGCCCGGGCAGGCTGTCGCCGAGATAACAGGGCAGCGCCGCAACCCCGATACCGGCGCCCGCCGCATACGACATCGTCACCAGGGAATCGGCGCGCATGGCGATCTCGACATCGGGCAGCGACGACCGCATCCAGCGGGCGACGCCGGTGTTGGCTAGGCTGTCGTCGGGCGCGATCCAGCGCAGCGCACCCAATCTCGGCTCCGGGGGTAGCGTTTCGGCATAGGAACGTGTCGCGTAGGCGGCGAAGGCGACGCCCGAAATGCGCCGGCCGACCAGGATTTCCTGCGGTTGCGACACCGGCCTGATCGCCACGTCTGCATCCCTTTGCGTCAGGTTGGCGATGGAATTCTGCGTCATCGCCTCGACCCGTATGCCGGGATGGAGCTTATGAAACGCCGCCAGGATCGGCGGCAGCACCGACGCCATCAGCGTATCGGTGGTGGTGACCCGCAACCTGCCTTCGAACCTGAGATCCTGCCCCGACAGTTTGCGCGCCAGTTCATTGACCGTCTCGGCCATTGTGCGTGCCGCGCCCAGCAGTTCCTCGCCGCCCGCGGTGAGGGCATAGCCAGTCGGCAGCCGATCGAAAAGGCGGATACCCAGCCGCGCCTCGAAGGCGTTGACGCGCCGCAGCACAGTCGTGTGGTTCACGCCCAGGATCCGAGCCGCCGCCGCCAGCGAAGCGCCATCGGCGACGGCCAGCACCATGCGCAGATCTTCCCAGTCGATATCGCGTGAGCTGTGCATTCTTGCAGAAAGATAAAAGAAAGCGCTGCGCTCTGCGAGTCAAAATGACCGCTTCGCTGTGCAAAAACGCAGAGCAAGCGGGCGAATCGGCATGTCGATCTGCGCATGCACGCACGCCATATGGAGTCCGACGACAAAAGAAACAGTCGCGGAGAAGAGCCATGGCGCCGATAGAACTCTACACCTGCCAGACACCCAACGGGCACAAGGCCTCGATCATGCTGGAAGAGGTCGGCCTGCCCTACTCGGTCCGCTTGGTCGACATCGAAAGGGGCGACCAGACCAAGCCTGATTTCCTGGCGCTCAATCCCAACAACAAGATCCCGGTGATCGTCGACCGGGACGCCGGCCGCACGGTCTTCGAATCCGGCGCCATCCTACACTACCTGGCGCGACGGTCGGGCAAGCTTCAGCCGGTGGGCGCGCAGGAGGCGGACGATACGCTGACCTGGACCTTGTTCCAGGCGGCCCATGTCGGCCCGACGCTTGGCCAATTGTGGAATTACAAAATCTTCGCGCCGGAAAAAATCCCTTACGTGATCGAGCGTTTTGAGCGCGAAACCGGACGTGTCTTCCGCGTTCTCGATAGCCGGCTAAAGCACCATGAGCACATTGTCGGCAAAAGCTACGGCATCGCCGATGTGATGACATGGCCATGGATCAACGCGGCCGTCACCAGGCTCAGCCTCAGCCTCGATGACGCGCCAGACCTGGCGCGTTGGTATGCCGCCATAGGCCGACGCTCCGCAGTTGTCAGAGGCATTGCCGTTCCCGCCCTGCCCGAAGCATCGGCTGCCGCTTAGATCATGATGAGATTTGGTTGAAATCTCATCATGATCTAACCCTTTGTTGGAGCATGATCTTTTCCAAAAACCGGCACCCACTTTTTGGGATCATGCCCTAGCCGCCGCACCCCGCATTCAAGGAATACGATCGTGGAAATCCTCTTCATCCCTCTGGCGCTTGCCGCCGGTGGCCTGCTCGCAGTGCAGGCTGGCGCCAACGCCCAACTTTCAAAGGCGGTCGGCTCACCCTTTGCCGCGACCACGCTTCAGCTCGCGGTCGGCGCCATCGTGCTGTTGTCGATCACGGCCCTCACCGGAACGACACCGGCTCTGCTTGCCGTTCGGCAAGCCGAATGGTGGCATGCGATCGGCGGCATGGCTTCGGCCTTCTACGTTGTTTCTACCATTCTTCTGTTCCCTCGCCTTGGCGCCGTCGTGTCCGTCGGGCTCTTCATCGCTGGGCAGATGCTTGCATCCTTCGCCCTCGACACGTTCGGCTGGCTCGGGATCCCCGAAGCCGGACTGCGAGCCGGGCCTGCCTTCGGCATGCTCGTCTTGCTTGCCGGGGCTGCCCTCATCGTTCTGGGACAGAAGGGCGCGGCCGACAATACCGCATCCTCAAGACCAGGGTGGATCGGACTGGCGCTGCTGGCAGGCGCCGTGCTTCCGGTGCAAGGCGCTGTAAACGCCTTGCTTCGGCACGACCTTGGCGGCGCGCCGTTTGCGGTCGGCACCATCTCGTTCCTGGTGGCGATGCTGGCCATGGCCGCGGTGCTTCTGATCGCGCTTGCCCTGACGAAGACGCCCCGCCCTCGCCTCGCCGGCTTGTCGTCGATGCCCTGGTGGGGCTGGCTCGGAGGTTTTGCCGGCGCCACCTATGTCACGACCGTGTTCACCGCCATCCCCGTCATCGGAGCGGCAGCTGCCGTCAGCCTGACGGTGGCCGGCCAGCAGGTCGCCGGCATCTTCGTCGACACCTTCGGCTGGTTCCGCCTGCCGCAGCGGCTTGTCTCCGGCATGCGGCTCGCCGGCGTCGTGCTGCTTTTGGCCGGCTGCATCATCATCAAGGCGCTTTGATCCCGCTGGAACAAGGCAAGCCGAATCAAACCAGCCCCTGCCCTCCCTGATTTGGGGGGTCAGGTGTCGCTCCGGCGTCACCAACGAAGCAAGGTCCGGGCGCCGCAGAAGCAATTTTTCGCTCCTTCCACAACCGGCTCTAGAATTTCGATCGCAAATCACGCATGATGCACTTGGTATTTTCCCGGGACGGCTTCGCGCCCCCTGAAATACCGGGAGGAACGGGACATGCCCATAGTGGTTGTACTCGTTTTGATCGTCGTGGGCTCGGTGTTGTTCCACTTCCTGAGCCCATGGTGGTGGACTCCGATTGCCTCGAATTGGGACTATATCGACAACACCATCATCATCACCTTTTGGATTACCGGCGTCGTCTTCGCCGCAGTCGTCCTATTCATGGCCTATTGCGTTTTCCGCTTCCGTCACCGCGAAGGCAACCAGGCGGCCTACGAACCGGAGAACAAGCGGCTCGAATGGTGGCTGACGATCGTCACCGGAGTGGGTGTTACCGCCATGCTGGTTCCCGGCCTGTTTGTCTGGAGCCGGTTCGTCAACGTTCCAAGCGACGCAACCGTGGTCGAAGTCGTCGGCCAGCAATGGCAGTGGAGCTTCCGCTTGCCCGGCAAGGACGGCAAACTCGGCACATCCGACACCCGCGACGTCACCGCTGAAAATCCGCTGGGCGTGATCGCCAAGGATCCCAGCGGCCAGGACGACGTCGTGGTCGAAGCGGCCGACCTGCATCTGCCGGTCGGCAAGCCGGTCAAGATGCTGCTGCGCTCGATCGATGTGTTGCACGATTTCTACGTTCCGGAATTCCGCGCCAAGATGGACATGATACCGGGCTCGGTCACCTATTTCTGGTTCACCCCCACCAAGACCGGGACCTTCCAGGTTCTGTGCGCCGAACTGTGCGGCCAGGGGCACCCGATGATGCATGGCATCGTCATGGTCGATACCGAGCAGGACTATGTGGCCTGGCTCGACCAGCAGCAGACGTTCGCGCAGTTGTCGGCGCCGCAGCAGACGGGCTCGGTGGAACAGGCGCCGGGCAACGCGACGGCGTCAGCTCTAGAAGTTGCGGCAAAACTCGAAACTGTCGGGTCCCGCTGAAGGGCACGGAGGTGCTCCGCCTATGGTCGATATCACGCCTGCAGATGCCGTCCCGCCCGCCGAAGTCGCGGAAATGGAGCTTTACCATCCGCACAGCTGGTGGACGAAGTATGTCTTCTCGCAGGACGCCAAGGTCATCGCCATCCAGTATTCGGCGACCGCAACGGCCATCGGCCTGGTCGCGCTGGTGCTGTCCTGGCTGATGCGGCTGCAGCTCGGCTTCCCCGGCACGTTCGATTTCATCACCCCCGAGGCCTACTACCAGTTCATCACCATGCACGGCATGATCATGGTGATCTACCTGCTCACGGCACTCTTCCTCGGCGGCTTCGGCAACTACCTGATCCCGCTGATGGTCGGCGCCCGCGACATGGTCTTTCCCTATGTCAACATGCTGAGCTACTGGATCTACCTCCTTGCCGTGCTGGTGCTGGTGTCGAGCTTCTTTGCGCCCGGCGGACCGACCGGCGCCGGGTGGACGCTCTATCCGCCGCAAGCCATCATGACCGGCACACCTGGCGGCCAGGAATGGGGCATCATCCTGATGCTCGTCTCGCTGATCCTGTTCATCATCGGCTTCACCATGGGCGGTCTGAACTATGTCGTGACGGTGCTGCAGGCCCGCACGCGCGGCATGACGATGATGCGCCTGCCGCTGACCGTCTGGGGCATCTTCACCGCCACCGTCATGGCGCTGCTCGCCTTTCCGGCGCTGTTCGTCGCCTGCGTGATGATGCTGCTTGACCGCGCGCTTGGAACCTCCTTCTTCATGCCCGCGGTCGTCGAGATGGGGGAACAACTACAGCACAATGGCGGCAGCCCGATCCTGTTCCAGCATCTGTTCTGGTTCTTCGGCCACCCGGAAGTCTACATCGTGGCGCTGCCGGCCTTCGGCATCGTCTCCGATCTGATCAGCACGCATGCGCGCAAGAACATTTTTGGCTACCGGATGATGGTCTGGGCCATCGTTGGCATCGGCGCGCTGAGCTTCGTGGTCTGGGCGCACCACATGTATGTCAGCGGCATGCACCCCTATTTCGGCTTCTTCTTCGCCACCACGACACTGATCATCGCCATCCCGACGGCGATCAAGGTCTACAATTGGGTGCTGACGCTGTGGCGGGGCGACATCCATCTCACCATACCGATGCTGTTTGCCATGGCTTTCATCGTCACCTTCGTCAATGGCGGGTTGACCGGGCTGTTTCTCGGCAACGTCGTCGTCGACGTCCCGCTGTCGGACACGATGTTCGTCGTCGCCCACTTCCATATGGTCATGGGTGTTGCTCCGATCGTCGTCATCTTCGGCGCGATCTACCACTGGTACCCGAAGGTCACCGGCCGGATGCTGAACGAGACGCTCGGCCGGTTCCATTTCTGGGTCACATTTCTCGGCGCCTACCTGATCTTCTTTCCCATGCATTACATCGGCCTGATGGGCGTGCCGCGGCGCTATGCCGAACTGACCGACGTGACGGTCATGACGGAGTCGGCGCATCACCTGAACTCGTTCATCAGCATCATGGCGTTTATCGTCGGCTTCGCCCAGATCGTTTTCCTGTTCAATCTTATCTGGAGCATCCGCCATGGGCGCGAGGCCGGTGGCAATCCATGGCGGGCCACGACACTCGAATGGCAAACGCCGCAGACACCACCCGCGCATGGCAATTTCGGCAAGGATCTGCCGATCGTCTATCGCTGGGCCTATGACTACAGCGTGCCGGGCGCCAAGGAGGACTTCATTCCGCAAAACATGCCGGGCACGTTCGGCCCCTCCAGGGAGCCAGCATGAGCGTCATCCTGGTCTTCCTTCTCGTGATCGCCGGCTTTGCCGGCTGGTGGCTCTCGCATCAGCGGCTGATGGCGAAACCATGGCTCGAGCAAGGTGTGGCAGGAGATTTTGTCGCCTTCGACCGATCGAGCCTGCCGACCGCCAAGATCGGCCTCGGTGTCTTCCTCGCCGTGGTCGGCTGCCTGTTTGCGCTGTTCACCAGCGCCTACTTCATGCGTATGGCGCTGTCGGACTGGCAGCCGCTGCCCATCCCACGCCTGCTCTGGCTCAACACCGGCATGCTGGTGCTGAGCAGCATCGCGCTGCAATGCGCCTCGATCGCGGCGCGCAAGCGCCAGATGGACACGGTCAGGCTCGGCCTTGCCGCGGCTGGGCTCACCGCGATCGCCTTCCTCATCGGGCAGCTCATGGCATGGCGGGACCTGACCGCCGATGGCTATTTTCTGGCCTCCAATCCGGCCAACAGTTTTTTCTACCTGATAACCGGGATGCACGGCCTGCATATCGTGGGAGGGCTGGTGGGCCTGGGCAGGACAACCGCCGGCGCCTGGAACGGGGCACGGCCGGAACGGCTTCGCCTCAGCGTCGAATTATGCGCCATGTACTGGCATTTCCTGCTTTTCGTCTGGCTCGCCATCTTCGCTCTTTTAGCCGGCTGGGCCGCGACGTTCATCGATATTTGCCGGCAGTTGCTGACCTAGGAGGTCGAGGAGCATGGCAGAAACGACACTGACGCATACCGGCCAAACGGAGACGCGGCCCGCAGGCTGGCAAGGCATCGCCGCCGATTGGTCCTCGGATCAGCGCGCGTTCAAGAACGTGTCCTGGGGCAAGGCCATGATGTGGATCTTCCTGCTCAGCGACACCTTCATCTTCGGCTGCTTCCTGCTCTCCTACATGACAGCGCGCGTTTCCACGCGCGTGCCGTGGCCCAATCCGAGCGAGGTCTTTGCGCTTCGCATCGGCGGTTCGGACATTCCACTGATCCTGATTGCCATCATGACCTTCGTGCTGATATCGAGCAGCGGAACGATGGCCATGGCGGTCAATTTCGGCTATCGCCGCGACCGCCGCAAAACCGCAATCCTCATGCTTCTGACGGCAGCGCTAGGAGCCACCTTCGTCGGCATGCAAGCCTTCGAATGGACCAAGCTGATCACCGAAGGGGTACGGCCGTGGGGCAATCCCTGGGGCGCGGCACAATTCGGCTCGACTTTCTTCATGATCACCGGCTTCCACGGCACGCATGTGACGATCGGGGTGATCTTCCTCATCATCGTGGCACGAAAGGTCTGGCGTGGAGACTACGACGTCGGTCGCCCCGGCTTCTTCACCAGCCGCAGGGGTCGCTACGAGAACGTCGAAATCATGGGGCTCTACTGGCATTTCGTCGACCTGGTCTGGGTGTTCATTTTCGCATTCTTCTATCTTTGGTGAGAGGCTGACATGGCTGAAGCAACCGCAAACGGCCTCGGGCAACACGCGCTGCACTCTGATCATGCGCATGAAGGGTCATCGACCGGCGTCGCGGAGATTCATCAGGAACATCCAATCAAGCTCTATCTGGTGGTCTGGGCATGGCTGTTCATCCTCAGCGCCTGCTCCTACATGGTCGATTATCTCGGCATCCACGGCTATCTCAGATGGTCTCTGATCCTGATCTTCATGATCCTCAAGGCCGGGCTGATCGTCGCCGTGTTCATGCACATGGCCTGGGAGCGGCTGGCGCTGACCTATGCGATCATCCTGCCGCCGCTTCTGATATTGGTGTTCGTGGCGATGATGCTCTTCGAAGCGGACTACACGCTTCTCACCCGGTTGTCCTTCTTCGGACCGGGGCCCTGACGCACAGTCTTCATCTCCGGTCAAAGACCGGAGATGAAGCTTCCCATCAGCTGATCTGCGGGGTCAGAGGCCGACCCGCGTCGGGGACGATGGCGGCTCCACAACCTTGCGGTAGACATGCCAGGTGGCGTGACCCAGGATCGGCAGCACGACCGCCAGCCCGGCAAACACCGGCAGCGAGCCTATGATCAGGGCGACGGCGACAATCAGTCCCCAGAAAGCCATGGGGATCGGGTTCGCCAGCACCGCTCGCACCGACGTGTGGATGGCTTCGTAGGCGCCGACATCGCGGTCGAGCAGCAATGGGAAGGCGACAACCGTCGTGCACAACACCACCGCGGCGAAGACGAAGCCGATGGCGTGCCCCAGGACAATTAGAGACCAGCCGCGTCCGGTGGCAAATATTTCATTGATGAAGCCCGAAATCGATGCAGGCGGAGCCGGGCCGAAGAGATATTCGTAGAACACCTGCGCCGCCAAAAGCCAGGCGATGAAGATTGCAACCAGCATGATCCCGACTGCGGCGATGGCTGGCAGGGCCGGAGAATTCCTGACCTCGAAAGCGTGCGTCCAGGAGGTGTCGAGCCCGGCTTCTCGTCTGCGGCTGATCTCGTAAAGGCCGATCGCCGCGAATGGACCGATAAGCGCAAAGCCGGACACCAGCGGAAACAACATCGGCAACGCATTGGCACCCGAAGTCCAGGCAGCGAGCACCACGCCGACAAGCGGATAGATCAGGCAGAGAAAGACGATGTGCGACGGTTTGACCATAAAATCGTCAACACCGCGCTTGAGCGCATCGAAAAGATCGGAAACACTGATTTTTCGGATTTTGGTGTGTTCCAGCGTTTCGCTGGCGCCTGCAATCACGTGAAAACTTGTCATGCCCGTTCCTCCAGACCAGGTCCGGCAAGGTCGCGGTTTCACGGTGCTGCCGTTCTGCATGACTGGCCACGCGAACCGCGACCTGCACCGCAATCAATATACTCCATTGACTGGAGCTTGTCGCCCGTTCTTACAAAAGGCTCCCGGAAGGCGAGGTTTCCGAACACAGCGTCATGCCGTCATCCTCCGGCTGACATGAACGCGCGTATCGCGATGGTATCGGCAAGCAGCACGGCAAAGATCGCGAAAAGATAGAAGATCGAATAGGCAAACAGCGCCTTGGCCGGCTTCATCTCCTTGTCGAGGATGACCAGGGCGTTCCAGGCATGCCAGATGAAACCCGCGCCCAATGCAGCCGAAACAATCCCATAGACCCCGCTCGTAAATCCGAACGCCCAGGGCAGCACTCCGATCGGTGCCAGGAGCAGTGAATAGGCGAAGATCTGCCTTCTGGTCGAGGCCTGGCCGGCCACGTTCGGCATCATCGGGATGCCGGCAGCGGCATAGTCGCCGGCCTTGAACAGTGCGAGCGCCCAGAAATGCGGCGGCGTCCACAGGAAAATGATCAGGAACAGGATGAGGCTTTCAATGCCGATGGCGCCGGTGGCCGCCGCCCAGCCGATCATCGGAGGAAGGGCACCCGCCGCGCCGCCGATGACGATGTTCTGCGGTGTCGAGCGCTTCAGCCACATCGTATAGATGACGACGTAGAAAAAGATGGTGAAGGCCAGCAGTGACGCGGCAAGCCAGCCCACCAGCACGCCGAGCGTCATGACCGAAAGTGCGGAAAGCACCAGGCCGAAGCCGAGCGCTTCGCCGGCCGTGACGCGGCCCGACGGAACCGGCCGCTTTGACGTGCGCGACATCAGCGCGTCGATGTCGGCGTCGTACCACATGTTGAGCGCGCCGGCCGCTCCCGCTCCAACCGCAATCGCACCTATGGCGATCACGGCGATGACCGGGTTCATCGCGCCGGGCGCCACCATCAGACCGACGAAGGCGGTAAACACGGCAAGGGCCATGACCCGAGGCTTCAAGAGCGCAAAGAAATCACTGGCCGTCGCTTCCGAGAGGCGGACGCCGGTATCCTTGAGGCTTTCCTTGACCGACATTTGAGACGACCATCGATGGAAACCGGGCAGCCTAGAGCAATTCCAGGAAAGTGTATGGGGTTTTCCGCCCGGAATTGCGTAAGAACAAAGAGATCGAGCGGATCGCCGTTTCCGTGAAACGGTGAAACGCTCTGGCCGGCCGAAGAGCCAGGTTACGGGGAAAATTGCTTCAGATAGGCGATGACGTTGGCGACGTCCTCGTCCTTCTTGAGGCCGGGAAACGCCATCTTCGTCCCTTTGACCATTGCCTTGGGGTCGTGAAGATACGTCGTCAGTGTCGGCTCATCCCATTTGACGCCGGATGTGCCGGCCGCGATCATGGCTTCGGAATATTTAAAATCCGGATGCGTGCCGGCCGTCCGGCCGATAACGCCATGCAACGAAGGGCCTATCTTGTTGGTGTCTTGGTCTGCGACGTGGCAGACCTTGCATTTAGTGAAGACCTTCTCGCCCGCCGCGGCGTCCTGTGCCCGCGATGGATTGGCGATGAAAGTTGCAACGGAAACGACGGCGAAAAACGCAACCAAGCGCATGGCATTCCTCCCTGATCGTCAAATTTTCCTCAGACGGTCTGCACATGCCGGTAGCACCAGCATGCGCCCTGCACGGCAGAATAGATTCTCCGCTCCTCCCCAGATGGAATTGCGCCACCTGTGTACCACAGAATCTGGCCGGTAGGTAGAACAGGTCGACCGTACAAAGGTTCAGGTGGGCTGCGGTGGCTCAAGGCACATCCGCCACAACGAAAAAGGCCGCCTCGAGGGCGGCCTTTTCTGATCTTGTCGTCAGACGCTTATTCGGCGTCCTTGGCGGCCTTCTTCTTCGGGGCTGCCTTCTTCTTCGGCTCTTCCGCGTCGTCGGCCTTTTCAGCCTTGTCGGCCTTCTTGGCAGCGGCCTTCTTCGCCGGCTTGGCCTTGGCGGTATCGCCCTCTTCGTCGTCAGCCATCAGCTCTTCCTTGCTGACCTTGACGTCGGTGACCGAGATCTGGCTGAGCAGATGGTCGACGACCTTCTCCTCGAACATCGGCGCGCGCAGCGTGTTCAGGGCTTCCGGATTGCTGCGATAGAACTCGAAGGCTTCCTGCTGCTGGTTGGCCGGGTAGCGGCGCACCTGCTCGAACAGGCCGCGCTGCAGTTCCTCGTCGGAAACGGTGACGCCGGCCTTCTCGCCGATCTCGGCCAAAACCAGGCCGAGACGCACGCGGCGCTCGGCAAGCCGCAGATATTCGGCGCGTGCCTCTTCTTCCGTCGTCTCCTCGTCGGCGAAGGTACGGCCGGCGGCTTCGAGATCGCGGTTGACCTGGGTCCAGATGTTGTTGAACTCGGCATCGACGAGCTTCGACGGCGCCTCGAACGAATAGGCCGCGTCAAGCTGGTCGAGCAGCTGGCGCTTGACCTTCTGGCGCGTCATCGAGCCGAACTGGTTCTCGATCTGGCCGCGCACCACGTCGCGCAGGCGCTCCAGCGATTCCAGGCCGAGGTTCTTGGCCATCTCGTCGTTGATTTCCAGCGCGCCGGGCTTGGACACTTCCTTGACGGTGACGTCGAAGGTGGCTTCCTTGCCGGCCAGATGCGCGGCCTGGTAGTTTTCCGGGAAAGTGACCGTGACCTGCTTCTCGTCGCCGGCCTTGGCGCCGATCAGTTGGTCCTCGAAGCCCGGAATGAATTCCTTGGACCCCAGAACCAGCGGCTGGTCGGTGCCGGCGCCGCCGGAAAAGGCCTCGCCGTCGATCTTGCCGACATAGTCGATCGAAACGCGATCGCCTTCGGCGGCCTTGCCGGTCTTCGGCTCGAAGCTTCGCGCCGATTCGGCAACGCGCTGGACCTGCTCGTCGATCTCGCTGTCCGGCACTTCGAATACCTGGCGCGTCACCTTGATGTCGGAGAAATCCTTGATCTCGATCGCCGGGATGACCTCGTAGTTGAGGCGGAATTCGAAGTCGGCGCCGCCCGCCAGGATCTTCTCGGCCTCCTTCTCGTCTTCCGTCATGATCACTTCAGGCTGCATGGCGGCCTTTTCGCCGCGCCCCGTGATGATCGAACGGGTCGAATCGTTGAGGATCTCGTTGACCACTTCGGCCATGAACGACTTGCCGTAGACCTTGCGCAAATGCTGCACAGGCACCTTGCCGGGACGGAAGCCGTTGATGCGGACCTTGTTCCTGGCGTCGGACAGCCGCGCCATCAGCTTGGCTTCCATATCACCGGCCGGCACGGTGATCTTGATCTCGCGCTTGAGACCGGAGTTGAGCGTTTCGGTGACCTGCATCGTAAAACCTTTATCTTCACCAAAGAGGCTGCCACGGCGTCTTGCCGTTCACAGCCTGCCGGTACAATCTTGCCGGGAATGGCTTTTGGTACGGAACCTGGCGATTTGACCGAAATTACGGCTCAAATTCTTCCAAACTGCGTTCCAAGATGTGAATAAGTTCTTGTTTTTCCTACTTCTTATCACATTCTGCAGAAGCGGATCGGCGCGTTCCCGTCACATTTGACACGCCTTTTGTCACAGGCGAGGCCAATTTTCAACCATCTTCGCGTTGCAGCGAATTGACGCCATTTTCGCTCCGACATTGACAGAATGATGGCTACATGGGATTGCCGACAAATGCGGATGTGGCGGAACTGGTAGACGCCCTGGATTTAGGTTCCAGTGCCGAAAGGCGTGGGGGTTCGAGTCCCTTCATCCGCACCACCCTTCGCTCTATCGAGCTTCGGGTGGCAGGCCACCCAGGAGCTTGATGTAGCGAAGAGTGTCCTCCGAAGCCGTGGCGTAGGAGGACTGGCGGCGACGGCCTACACTTCAAACACTTGACCGGTAAACCACTCCGCCAATTTCGCCAGCTCCGGCCCCAGCACCCGGTCGGCGTCGACCGGCGGCACGATCTTCCTGATATCCGCGACAAAATCCTGCAATGCCGGCGGCGCGGCGCGTTCAGTCACGTACAGGGCCTGCGAGGCGATCATGGCCAGCATGGCCATCGCCGCGTCGAGGCAGCGGCCGGCCGTCGCTTCCTTGGTCCAGGCGAAGAATGCGGTGGTGGCGACGTCATCCTGGCCGGCGCCGGCCGATTCGGTGCCCGGAATGAAGGTGCGCTGCGCCGCGAGTTTGGCCTGTTCGAGATAACCGGTGATCGCCATCGGCACATAGCCGACATTGCCATGACCATCGCTGTCGGCCCAATGCCGCCCGGTCATCAACAGGTCGGGCAGCAGCGAGACCTTGCCGTTCAGCAGCTTTGAGGCGTGGCGGTCGCAGAGCAGGCAGAGATCGGCCCAGATCGCCGCCAGATCGTCGAGCGCCGGCGTCGCTATGGCATTGTGATAGCCGCCGGTCGAGATGCAGCGCCCCAGCGGGTGCGCCGCGTCGGGCGGGATATAGACTGGATTGTCCGAGATCGAGGCCAGCGAGACGGTCGCCGCCTGCTCGGCGCCGGCCAGCGTCCTATGCGCATGGCCGAGTACGCGCGGCACGATGCGGTAGCTGACCGGCGCCTGATAATTGCGCCGTCCATCCCCGGCGCCGACCAGAAACTGCCGCAACCCTTGCAAGGCGGCCGCTTCGTGTTCGTCGCCCCAGAGCCCGTCGAGCGCGGCATCATAATGCTCGAGCGGCGCGCGAAACGCTTCGATCGACAGCGCGAACACCTTGTGCGCCATGGCGAGGCGACGACGCGCGGCAAGTGCTGCGTCCGCCACCAGTGCCGCCGCGCAAGGCGAGCCGTTGATCAGCGATCCCCGCTCCTTCACCTCAAGCTCAAGGCTGGCGGTAAGCGCAGCAAACAGCGGATAGAGCGCCAGGATCTCGCCGGCGCCACCCTGCCCTTGCGACGGCACCACCGGCATCAGGCCGCCGTCGAGCATCGCCGCAACGGCTAGCGCGATGCGCGGCGTGGTGGCGGCATTGCCTTCGATGAAATTGGTCAGCCGTGCCAGCACGATCGCCCGGACCACGCGCTCGGGCAACGGCTCCCCGAAGGATGTGGCGGCGGCATACGCTTTGATGCGCGCATGGCGGTCGCGCTCGTCAAGTTCGAGCTTGCGGCTTGCCAGCTCGCCCATCGCGGTGGTGACGCCGTAGATGACCGGCGGCGGATCGGACTCAATGAGTTTCAGGAACGAGGCGCGGCATTCGGCAATGCGTTGCAAGGCCTTGTCGCCGATTTCGACCGTGTCGTTTCTCCAGGCGACGCGCAAAACGGCATCGAGATTGATATCTTCGCGCGTCGTCACCGTAATCGGCATTGTCTTCGCCCGTCTGGTTTGCATGAGGGCGAAGCGATCGATCGTTGCCGAAATCCATGCCCTGGGGTAATGTCTTCTAGTAGAGCGGTTCCTCAAACAATGTCTTGTCGCCGTCCATCAGCGCTTTGATCTGTGCCTGGCCACTGGCGGCGAGCGCGATGCGCACGCCGAATGGCCGCACCCGCATGTCGTTCTGGATCGCCATGCCCTGGCCCTCAGGTAGGTAGAAGCGGTCGATGCCGTATTGCGGTGCGATCGTGGATTCAGGATCAAGCGTCCAGCCCGGCGCGACCTGGCCGACAATATCGGCTTCGTCGGCGGTCGCCGGCGTCGGAGCCCTGCCGAACCAGGCCGTGGTCGCATGCCAATAGCCGTCGGCGCCCGGCTTCAGCCGGACCACGATCGGCGTGTTCTCGCTCACGAGCTGGCCGGCAGGGATGTTGGCGATCAGCTTCACCGGCAAGCGCGATATTTCATAGCCGAGGATAATATAGTCGCCCCGCAGCAGATCGCGCGGATCGACCGGCTCGACTTTCAGCAAGACCTCCTTGCCGTTGCGCAGGATCGCCGCGCGGCCGGCGATGATCCAGCTCAGGAAGCCGATCTGGACGAGCGCCAGGACCAGCGCCGAGATGACAAGTTTCTTTCCCGACATCATGCTGCCGCTCCTTCCGGGGCCTTCATGCGTTTTTCCACACGGATGATGACGAGAGCCAGGATGCCGAACAGCACTGCGGCAGCCAGGAAGAAGCCGGCCGTGCCGAGCATCGTCTGCAAGGTCACGACATAGATAATGGCGAGCTCGAAGGCAAAGCCGGCATAGGCAACCCAGCGCAGCCCCCTGCTCTCGCGCCCGCCCAGCATGATCGCCGCGGCAATGCCGGCCAGTGCGATGACCGACGCAATGGCAAAGCCGTTGCTGAAGGCGTTGTCATCGCCCAGTTCGATCTGCATCATCGCCAGCCCGGTGAGAAAGCCGATCAAGGCGTGCAAAGGCAACCGCCCGCCGAGCTGCAAGATCCGGTCGGCCGGCCCAGCGGCGAAGATCGAAACCGCAAACAGCAGCGCCGACACCACGACGAGAGGAATAGCCAGGGCGAGCGTGTTCTGGTCCAGGCCGCGCACCGCGATATAGAAAATGACCGAGAGAATGATCAGGTGGCGTGCCGGCTGGCTGCGCGTCCACAACGAGACGACAAAAAGCACCGGCGCCATGATAACGAAGAAATCCGGAAATACGGGGCGGTCATAAAAGTCGAACGCGCGCACGAACAGCCAGGCAACGGATATGCCGACGGCAGCGACCGTCAGCAGGTTCGAGCGCAACGCCACCGCGGCTAATGCAGTGCCGATGCCCCAGGTGACGATGGCCGAGGCTTCGTCACCCGTGAGATGGTACATCTGGCCGATCAGCGCGATCGATCCGCCGAAGGCCGCGGCGGCCACGATCCACAACGCCTCGCCGATCGCCGCATGGTCGCGCATCTTCAACACCGCGCCGCCGACATAGCCGGCGAGAATGACGGCAAACAGCGCCGCGACCCGCACCAGCCGCGGGATCGCGTCCCAGTTGGCGGCGACGAAGAGCAGGATCGCGGCGCCGAACAGCAGCGCTGCCATCATGGCCAATATAGTGCCGAAGCTCAGCGATTTGCGCTCGTTTGCGTCGATGTCGCACTTAAGCGCATCGGCCGTCTTGGCGTCGATCAGGCCGGCCTGCAGCCACCGCCCGATATCGGCCCTCGCCCGCGACGAATAGCTCGCCATGCCGCTTCTCCCCCAGATTGGTCTTTCTGACAGCCGATCCGCTCAAATCGTTGACGCAACGTCATTTTCCGATTCGGGTCTCTTCATGACGAAGCGTGAATGCGCGTTAATGTTGCATTGCACAATTTGCATTGCTGCCATGCGCCAACAGCACTTTTAAATCGATATAACCCAGCCTATTTACTGTTCGTACACAAACGGAATGATCCGAAGAAAGACGAAACGAGCACTACCATGAACCTGATCCGCAACTACCGCAACTGGCGCCGCTACCGGGACACCGTCTCCGAGCTGAGCCGCCTGTCGAACCGTGAACTGACCGACCTCGGCATCAGCCGCAGCGACATCCACTACGTCGCCCGCAAGGCGGTCTAATCCTCTTCGGATCGCAAATGGTCCGAACCAGTTTTGAAAAAGAGAACGACAATGAACCTGATCCGCAACTATCGTAACTGGCGCGTTTACCGCGACACCGTTACCGAGCTGGGTCGCCTTTCGAACCGTCAGCTCCATGATCTCGGCATCGTCCGTGACGAGATCAAGATCATCGCCCGCAGGGCGACGATCTAACAAGAATTTCGCCAGGGTCGACCTCCTCCCCGACCCTGACGGATACGGTCAGCCTTCACCTCCTCCCGAGGGTTGACCACCAAAACGGCGCCCGCCGCACCTCCTCCCGCGGCGGGCGCTGTTTCCAAAGCGAACGCAGTTCGTCTTTCCGAAGCGAACGCTAGTTCGTCTTCAAAGTGAACGCAGTTCCTCTTCCAGGGATTTCGCCTCCCTCGATCCGGCGAAAAGAATTTCGTCAAAGCCGACCTCCTCCCCGGCGATGGCGAATACGGCCGATCCCCACCTCCTCCCGAGGATCGGCCCCAAAAACGACACCCGCCGCACCTCCTCCCGCGGCGGGTGTTGTTGTTTTTGGGGCAGGTTTGCGGCTGTGCTTGCGGTCGATCGAGGCGCTTTGCGCCGCCATCCAAGCGTCGCCGCGGACATAAGAAACTCGAGCTCCGTCGTTGCACGACAATGACCCACGCTCGCACCGGCCAATTGCAAACGGCGCGCCAAGCGATTATTCCGGCGCTCATGAGCAAAAATCCTATCCACATCGTCGGCGGCGGCCTCGCCGGCTCCGAAGCCGCCTGGCAGGCAGCACAAGCCGGTGTTCCCGTCATTTTGCATGAGATGCGCCCGGTGCGCGGCACCGATGCGCACAAGACCGATGGGCTTGCCGAACTTGTCTGTTCCAATTCCTTCCGCTCCGACGATGCCGAGAACAACGCCGTCGGCCTGCTGCATGCCGAAATGCGGCTGGCCGGCTCGCTGATCATGAGTGCCGGCGACGCCAACCAGGTGCCGGCAGGCGGCGCGCTGGCCGTGGATCGCGACGGTTTCTCCGACGCGGTGACGAAAAAGCTTGAAGCGCACCCGCTGATCACCATCGAGCGCGAGGAAGTGCCGGGCCTGCCGCCGGCGGAATGGGACCAGGCGATCATCGCCACGGGACCGCTGACCGCACCTTCGCTCGCCCAGTCGATCGCCGAGGCGACCGGCGCCGACGCACTGGCCTTCTTCGACGCGATTGCCCCGATCATCCATTTCGACACGATCGACATGGACACCTGCTGGTTCCAGTCGCGCTACGACAAGGTTGGGCCCGGCGGCACCGGCAAGGATTACATCAACTGCCCGATGGACAAGGACCAGTATCTCGCCTTCGTACAGGCGCTGGTCGACGGCCACAAGACCGAATTCAAGCAGTGGGAAGGCACGCCCTATTTCGACGGCTGCCTGCCGATCGAAATCATGGCCGAGCGCGGCGTTGAGACGCTGCGCTACGGGCCGATGAAGCCGATGGGGCTGACCAATGCCCACAATCCGACGGTAAAAGCCTATGCCGTGGTGCAGCTGCGCCAGGACAATGCGCTGGGCACGCTCTACAACATGGTCGGTTTCCAGACCAAGCTGAAGCATGCCGAGCAGGTGCGCGTGTTCCGCACCATTCCGGGCCTGGAAAACGCCGACTTCGCGCGCCTCGGCGGCCTGCACCGCAACACCTACATCAACTCGCCGACCTTGCTCGACGCTTCCCTGCAGCTGAAATCGCGGCCCGGCCTGCGCTTTGCCGGCCAGATCACCGGCTGCGAGGGCTATGTCGAGAGCGCGGCGATCGGCCTGCTCGCCGGCCGCTTCGCCGCCGCCGAGCGTCTCGGCCACGCGCCGTCCCTGCCGCCGCTCACCACCGCCTTCGGCGCCCTGCTCAACCACATCACCGGCGGCCACATCGTCTCAGACGACGAGCCGGGCAAACGCTCGTTCCAGCCGATGAACGTCAATTTCGGCCTGTTCCCGCCGGTGGAAGCACCGAAGACCGAAGGCAAACGCCTGCGCGGCAAGGACAAGACGGTGGCCAAGCGCCACGCGATCACCTCACGCGCGCGGGCAGATTGTCGGGAGTGGCTAGGGCTGCCGGCGCAAACAGCGGAAGCTGCTGAATAGCCAAGTCTCAGAGTCCTAACGCGATTGACGTTTACGTCAACTCGCTGGCCATCCCCGCGTTGCGCGCCTGAGCAACAGCCAATGCCGGCGCAGAGCCGAAAGCCGGGCTGCGCCACCAAGCGGCGAGCGGCCATTGCCCATCTTGCCGAGATAGGCGCTGGTCAGCGCCAGCGGCAGGAACGCCGGGCGCAGCGTTTCCGGAAGTGCGGACGCCCCTTGCTCGAAAGCGCGGAGATGCTCCTGCGCCAATGCAATCATCGCAGCCACCGCGCGCTGAGCGCCGGGGCCGCCGTCGCCGCTGACGAACTCCTCCGGCGACGAGCCGGCCGCGGCAAGGATATCCGCCGGCACGAAGCATTGCCCGCGTCGGCGATGCAGCGGCAACAGCAGCAACAGGCCGGTCATCGCCTGGGCGCAGCCGGCCCTGCCCGCCAGTTCGGCAAAGCGCGGCGCCTCATTGGGATCGAGCACCATCGCCGCCAGCTGGATCAGCGCGGCCGCCGTCTCGCCGCAATAGCCCTCGAGATCGGTGCGCGACGGCATCGGATCGTCATAGAGGTCGAAGATGCGGGCCTCGAGCATGTTGTCGAAGGCAGTTTTGGGCAGGCCATGGGCAGAAATCGTCGCCTTCAGCGCATCGGCGAGCGGGTTGCCTGTGGCTGCGGCTTCAGCAGCGATGACATCGCGCCACCATTGCAGCCTCACTTCGCCCGGCAATGCCTCGTGGATGCGGTCTCGGACAGACGCAATCTCGGCATTGAAGGCGTAAAGCGAAAACAGCGCCGCGCGCTTGTCGGCCGGTGCATAGAGTGCGCTGACATAGCGGTCATGGTCGCCGGCGCGCACCGCCTCCATGACGATGTCAGCTGTATCGGTCACGTCAGTCGACGGCGATGAGCGCCGCGGCCACGGCGCGGTCTTCGGCAAGCAGAACATTGTAGGTCCGCACCGCTGCCCCCGTCGACATCGGGTCGGAGCCAATGCCAGCCGCCTTCAGCGCCGCCCGAAGTGCTGCCGGCAAGGGCCGCAAATCCTTGCCTGTGCCGACCAGCAGGATCTCGACCTTGTCGGCCTCGGCCAGCAGCAGGTCGAAATCCGCCGCCGTCAGGGCCAGCGGATCGGCCGGCTCCCAGCCATGGATGCCGGAGGGCAGGCAAAGAAGCGAGCCGCGATGCGACATGTCGGCGAAGCGGAAGCCGCCATTGCCGTAGGCTTCGATCGGCGCCCGTCCGGGGAAATGCGCCTCGCGAATGACGATGCCTTTTGCCACCAGCGCGGCCGTCAGGTCGCCATGGCCTTGCCGCCACCAACCGGCTTCTCCTCATCGGCGCTCGCTCCCTGCGGCCTGAGCCTGAACAGGATCAGCAAGGGCGCTGCGATGAAGATCGACGAATAGGTGCCGAAGACGACGCCGAACAGCATCGCCATGGTGAACGAGCGGATCACCTCGCCGCCGAACAACACCAGCGCCAGCAGCGCCAGGATGGTCGTCACCGAAGTCAGCGTCGTTCTCGAAAGCGTCTCGTTGATGGCGTTGTTCAACAATTGCGGGAGCGGCATTCGTTTGTATTTTCGCAAATCTTCTCGAACACGGTCATAGACGACGATCGTGTCATTGAGCGAATAGCCGATAATGGTCAGGATCGCAGCCAGCGAAGACTGGTTGAATTCGAGCCCGGTGATGACGAAGAAGCCCAGCGTCATCACCACATCGTGCACCGTCGCCACGATCGCGCCGACCGCGAACTGCCATTCGAAGCGGAACCAGACATAGACCAGGATGCCGATCAGCGCGATGATCATGGCGATCGTGCCTTGCTTGGCCAGCTCGCCCGAAACCGTCGGGCCCACCACCTCGACGCGGCGAAAATCGTAATTGTCCTGGAGCTCGCCGCGCACCTTGTCGATGACGGTCTGCTCGGCGTTCTCGCCGCCATCCTGGGTGCCGACGCGGATCAGCACGTCGTTCGGCGCGCCGAATTGCTGGACCTGCACTTCACCGATGTTTAGCTCCGACAGCCGGCTTCTGATATCGCCAATATCGGCGTCGCCTTGCTTGGACTGCACCTCGATGATCGAGCCGCCCTTGAAGTCGATGCCGTAGTTGATGTCGATGGTCAGGAATCCGATAACCGACGCGATCGACAGCAGGCTGGACAGTGCGAAGGTCCAGCGGCGGATGCCCATGAACGGGATTTTCGTGCCGGCCGGAACGAAGGTCACCGGCGCACGCGGCAATTCCTTCGGACGCGCGCGGCGCAGCCAGATCGACACCAGCAGACGGGTGAAGGTGAAGGCGGTGAACACCGTGGTCAGGATGCCGATGGCATAGGTGATGGCGAAGCCCTTGACCGGTCCGGTGCCGAGATAGAACAGCACGACCGTGGCAATCAGCGACGTCACGTTGGAATCCACGATGGTCGCCAACGCCTTGGTGAAGCCGGTGTCGATCGACTGGATGACCGAACGGCCGGCCCGTCGCTCCTCGCGGATGCGCTCATAGATCAGCACGTTGGAATCGACCGCCATGCCGATGGTCAGCACGATACCGGCAATGCCGGGCAAGGTCAGCGTCGCGCCAAGCAGCGACAAGACCCCGACGATCATCGCCACGTGCACGGCGAGCGCAATGTTGGCGAGGAAGCCGAGAAGTCCGTACGCGACGAACATGAAGGCGACGACGAGAATGGAGCCGATGATGCCGGCGACCTTGCCGGCATGGATCGAATCCTGGCCGAGGCCCGGGCCCACCGTGCGTTCTTCGATCACGGTCAGCTTTGCCGGCAACGCACCGGCGCGCAGCAGCACGGCGAGGTCGTTGGCGCTTTCGGCGGTGAAATTGCCTGAAATCTGGCCGCTGCCGCCGAGGATCGGTTCGCGGATCACCGGCGCCGAAATCACCTGATTGTCGAGGATGATGGCGAACGGCTTGCCGACATTCTGCTGCGTCGCCTGGCCGAACCGTGTCGCACCGCGCGAGTTGAAGACGAACGAAACCACTGGCTCGTTGTTTCGGGAATCATAAGTTGCGGTGGCCTTGGCAAGATCCTCGCCGGACACGATGACGCGATTTTCCACCAGATACGGAACCGGCGGATCGTCCTGCGAATAAAGCACCGAGGAGCCTGCTGGCGGGCGGCCGTTCAGCGCATCCTGCACCGACATCGAGGTATCGACCATCTGGAAGGTCATCTTGGCGGTCTGGCCGATGATCTCCTTCAGCCTTTGCGGATCCTGCAGGCCCGGCACCTGGACGAGCACACGATCGTCGCCCTGGCGCTGCACGATCGGCTCGGTGGTGCCGAGTTCGTTGACGCGGCGCTCGACGACTTCGATCGACTGCGCCAATGCGGCCGAGGTGCGGTATTTGATGCCGGCGTCGGTGACGGTGAATTTGAGCAGCCCGGCTTCGGAATCATCCAGGGACATCTCCTGGATGGAGCCACCGGTGAACAGGCCGGCGGCGACCGGATCGGTCAGCGGCTTAAGCGCCGCCTTGGCGGCATTGATCTGGGTTGGATCGGTGATGCGCACTTGTACGGTCCTGCCGGTGCCGCCAAGGCCGGTATAGCCCACCTTGG
Organism: Mesorhizobium sp. C277A; assembly: GCF_040324395.1. Classification (NCBI taxonomy): domain Bacteria; kingdom Pseudomonadati; phylum Pseudomonadota; class Alphaproteobacteria; order Hyphomicrobiales; family Phyllobacteriaceae; genus Mesorhizobium; species Mesorhizobium sp. C277A. Next base: position 2,417,846 of record NZ_JAMYVW010000002.1, read on the forward strand.
CATCGCGCAGCAGCGTGCGGATCTCGTCGCGCGTCGTTTCCAGCTGCGCCTTGACGAGATCATTCTGGTCCATCTGCAAGAGGATGTGCGAACCGCCCTGCAGATCGAGACCAAGCGTCATCTGCCGCTTCGGCACCCAGTTGGGCAATTGCGCCAATGTGCTGGCCGGGAAGAGATTTGGCGCGGCAAGGATGAATGTGACGGCCACGGCGATCCAGATCAGGATCATCTTCAGGCGCGAAAAATACAGCATATGGCGTTGTCCGTCAGGGCGTACTGGCGGATCGTTCCGCCGACAATTCGGTTATTTCTTGGCGTTCTTATTTGCCACCGGCTCGCCCTTAACCCGCACTTCGCCGATTGTCGAGCGCGCTGAGGTCAATTTGGCGCTGCCGCCGGCAGCGGTTTCGGCGTCAATCGCCTCTGTCGGTTCCCATTCTAATTCTGATCACCGCCGGGCGCTATCGTGCGCTACTCGACTATTTTCAATTGTGCAGGCATCGGTCCGGAACGCAAAAGCAAGGCCAGATCATCGGCGTTCTCCTTTGTAAGGTTGCCCGATATCTGGCCGCGGCCGTTAAGAATTGGCTCGCGGACGACTGGCACCGAAAGCACTTGGTTGTCGAGGATCATCGCAAATAGCTTGCCGACATTCTGCGAGGTCGCCTGCGCAACGCGTGCCGTGGCCCTGGAATCGAAAGTGAACGAAACCGCCGGCTCATTTGTGACGGAGTTGGGAGTCGCCTGAGCATTGACAATGTCGTCACTGGAAACGATCGTTCGGCTCTCAACCAGATAGGGAACCGGTGGATCGTCCTTCGAATAAACCACCACCGAGCCAGCGGGCGTCCGGCCATTGATCGCATCAGCGACCGGCATCGACTCATCAACCCACTGAAAAGTCAGCATTCCGGTTCGGGTGAGAATTCTCCTCAGCCTTTGCAAATCCGCAACGCCCGAGGTCCGGACCAGCATACCGTCTTCGCCCTCTGGCCGCACTACTGGGTCGGCAATACCAAGATCACGCAGGCGATTCTTAATGACCACGATCGACTGCGCAAGCGCGATCGACATCCGATACTTGATGCCTGTGTCTGTTACCGTGAACTTGAGCAACGCTGCTCCGGTATCATCCAGGATCACTTCCTGAACCGGACCAGCGCTGCCAAGGACAGGATCAGTCACCGCCTCCAATGCCATCTTGGCCGCGCCGACCTGAGCGGCGTCGGTGATATGCACCTGAACGGCCCGACCCAACTTAGCAAGACCAGTATAGCCGATCCTTGCATCGCGCAGCAGCGTCCTGATTTCGTCACGCGTCGCCTCCAACCGGCGATCGATCACATCGGTCGCGTCCAATCGAAGCAGCACGTCCGCGCCGGCAGCGTGAAGACTGGGCGCGTCGACGAGCATTGTGGCCATAGCAAGCCAGATCAGGATCATTTTCAGGCGCGAAAAATGGACCATACGCCGTCTTTTGTCAGAGCTCTGCCCGCGGATCGCTCCGCTTGGGAAACTGGCTTACTTCTTGGTGTTCTGGTTGGCCACCGGCTCGCCCTTGACCCGAACATCGGCGATCGTCGAGCGCAGCGCCGTCACCTTGGTGCCGCCGCCAAGGTCGATCTCAAGCTCATTGTCGTCGATCACCTTGGTCACCTTGCCGACGAAGCCGCCGCCGGTGATGACCGTGTCGCCACGGCGCACGGCCGAGATCATCTCCTGGCGTTTCTTCAACTGGGCGCGCTGCGGCCGGATGATGAGGAAATACATGATCACGAAGATCAGAACGAACGGGAGTATCATGCCGATATCCCCGAACGGACCAAGCGGAGTTCCGGTAGCTTGGGCGTATGCCGGTGTGACGAACATCAAGAACTCCTGGTTACGAAGAAGGCCGTAGGGCGGCCTCGCCAAATTTGGCCGGAATATAGTGGGTAAAGTTACCAATGCAACTGCGCGGCCGGGCTTTCAGCTGCTTTTCCGGCCGGTTGACCCGTGTTAGAGCATGCTCCCGGAATACGGGCGTGGTTTTCGCAAAAGATCATGCCCAAACAAAAGCTTGGAACCCGTTTCTATCTCGCCCGGATCAAGACGATTTCGGCCCCTACGCACGTTCGTGCGGAAACATAAAAGACGAGACATGACCGACAGCACCATCGAAGCCCTGAACCAAAAGCTCGACCGCCTGATCGAGGCGGTCACCCGCCTCGCCCCGCCGCCGGTGCCGCAAACCGATCTTGCGGTTGCCGATTGCTTCGTCTGGCAGGCCGACCCCGGCTATCTCGAGCCGGTGCGCAAGGTCAACCGCGTCGACATCGGCCTGATCCGCGGCGTCGACCGCGTGCGCGACATTCTGGTCGAAAACACGGAACGCTTCGCCGCCGGCCATGCCGCCAACAATGTGTTGTTGTGGGGTGCGCGCGGCATGGGCAAATCCTCGCTGGTCAAGGCGGTGCATGCGCAGATCAACGCCCAGGCCAAATCCGACCTGCCGCTCAAGCTGATCGAGATCCATCGCGAGGATATCGACACGCTGCCCAGGCTGATGGGCCTGCTGAAGGCGGCGCCGTTTCGCTTCATCCTGTTTTGCGACGACCTCTCCTTCGACCATGACGACACCTCCTACAAGTCGCTGAAGGCAGCCCTTGAAGGCGGCGTCGAGGGCCGCCCGGCCAATGTCATCTTCTACGCCACGTCGAACCGCCGGCACCTGTTGCCGCGCGACATGATCGACAATGAGCGCTCGACCGCCATCAACCCGTCCGAGGCGGTCGAGGAAAAGGTTTCGCTGTCCGACCGTTTCGGCCTGTGGCTCGGCTTCCACAAATGTTCGCAGGACGAATATCTCGACATGGTCAACGGCTATGCCAGCCATCACGGGCTCACTATCGACCCGGAGCAGCTGCGCGCCGAGGCGCTGGAATGGGCAACGACGCGCGGCAGCCGCTCGGGCCGCGTCGCCTGGCAATTCACCCAGGATCTGGCCGGCCGGCTCGGCAAGCCGCTGAACGACTGATTGATTTCCGTCAGGTCACTGAAAAAGCCCGCCCCTTGCGGAGCGGGCTGAGCCGGCGGGCCGGACTGGAGGTCAGACGGCCTGCAAAACGTTTATTGTTCTATTCGCCCGACTATTCGAGATAGCCAGAGGGGTCGACCGGTGCCGAGTTCTTGCGCACTTCGAAGTGCAGTTTCGGGGAGTCGGTGGTGCCGCTCATGCCCGACAGCGCGATTTCCTGGCCGCGCTTGACCTTCTGGCCGCGCTGCACCTCGATCGACCTGGCGTGGCCATAGACGGTGACCAGCCCGTTTTCGTGGCGCACCAGCACCGTATTGCCGAATTCCTTGAGGCCGTCGCCGGCATAGATGACCACGCCGTTCTCGGCCGCCTTGACCGGCGTCCCCTCAGGCACGGCGATGTCGACACCATCCTTGCCGCCACCAAAATTGGAGATGACGCGGCCACGCACCGGCCAACGCATCTTGCCGATGCCGGTGGCATCGGGCGCAACAGCATCGTCGTCCTCGGCCTGCTGGATAACCTTGGCGTCCTTCTTCGGCGGCGTGTAGGTGGCGAGTGTCTCCGTCGGCTTTGCCGCCGGTTGGGTGGTCGCGGTCGTCACCGGATCAACTTTGGCCGGCTTGGCGCTGGCGACCGTTGCGGTGCCACCTGCCGGAACCTTCAGCGTCTGGCCGATCTTGAGCAGGCCGTCCTGCATGCCGTTCGCCTGCTTCAGCGCCACGACGCCAACGCCGGTCTTCCTGGCGATGGAGGACATGGTGTCGCCCGACTGGACCGTGTAGGTGCCCGCGCCGGCCTTTGGCGCGGCCGAGGCCGTCTGCGCCGGCTTGTCGGTCTTCGGCTTGTTCGCTGCCGAAGCGTCAACCTGCGCGGCGGACTTGCCGTCCTTGAGTTTCGGCTGCTGCGGCAGCACGGCGACCTTTTCCGGCGCCGGCGCCTTGGGGCTGTTTGCCGGCTTGCCGTCGGCAAGTTTCGGCTCTGTCCCCTTGCTTGAATAGGCATAGGCCGGGATGACCAGTTTCTGACCGGTCTTCAGCCCCTTGGTGGCGCTCAAGCCGTTGACCTTCATGATCACGTCGGCGGGCACATGATAGCGATGAGCGATGCCGGAAATGGTCTCGCCGTCGCTGACCACGATCTCGGTCCCATGCGGTGTACCAGCCGCAACTGGTTTCGGATCGGAGTCACCGGCATTCTTGAACGGCCTCGCCGGCTGGACGGTGCCGGTAGTCGTTCTGTCGACATGCGGTGCCGGTGCAAGCGCCGGCGCGGAAGCGGTGCGCATCGGAGCAGCTTTGGGCGCGCTCGGCGGCGGCAGCTGCTGGACGGTGACCGGCTCCAGGCTGGAGCGGCTGACCGACTGGTTATGGCTGCCATCGACAGGTGCCGCAGCGATCGGCTCGGCCGCCACATCGCCCGGATAGGGCTGCGCAGTGCTCTGCTTGTCGATGATGGCGCGCTGATTGTTGGTCGAGGAGGTGAAGACGTCGTCGACACCATTGAACCGCGAGACTTGGGAACTACACCCCGCCGCCACTCCGGCTAGCATGAGGACAGCGCAGCCCCGCGACAGAGTACGCCCGTTTGCCTTCAAAACACTGAATTGCATCGCACTAACCCGCACAGACCCGGTACACACTGGTCATGATTAAAGCGCGTTAATGTTACTGGCGGGTTAACCCCATAGAATCAGACGCAAATTTTCTTAAAACATTTTCGAATGCGCCGAAGCTGCGTTGATTCAGATCGGCCCGAGTCGAAAATGACAGGTTCTGAGAACCGGCCTACGCCGGCCGTAGCCTTCATAGAGCGGAGGCATTTATGACGGCTTCGGCCGGCGAAGGCCGGAGCGGAGCGTACTCAAACACGTGAGCACCGGAAGCGCAGGAACCTGGCATTTGCAGGCCGGCCTCACCTGAATATCAGTTCACCTAAATAACCGCCGCGACGCTGCGCAGGATCGGCTGCAGGCGCACGGTGCCGATATCCTCGCGCTCGAAGCGGCTGCCGACCTTGGTCAGCTTGGCCAGCACCTGCTCGCCCTCCTCCGGCCCGATCGGGGCAATGACGATGCCGCCGCTCGACAATTGGTCGAGCAGGAAGCGCGGCAGGCTGTCGAAAGCCGCCCAGGCTACGATGCGGTCGAACGGCGCTTCGTTGGCAAGGCCGGTGGAACCATCGGCCTGGCGCACGATGACATTGCCGATGCCGAGCGCCTCGAAGCGTTGCCTGGCCTGCTCGGCCAGCGTCTTGTAGCGGTCGACGCTGACGATGCGAGCCGCGAGCCGCGACATCACCGCTGCCGTGTAGCCCGAGCCGGTGCCGATCTCGAGCACCCGATTGCCGGGCTCTATTGCCAGGGCCGCAATCACCGCCGCCTGCAGGTCGGCGCCCTCGATCGCCTCGCCGCACTCGATCGGCAGCATCCCGTCCGACCAGGCGATCGAATGGAACTGGCCGTTGAGGAAGCCGCGCCGCGGCGTCGCCTCGAAGGCTGCGATCAGCGCCTTCGGCACCGCGCCTTGGCCGCGCAGGCGCAGCAGGAAAGCGGCAAAACCCTCGCGATCGTCGAGCGGCAAGTTCATGCCAGAACCTTCTTCATGCGAACACCTTATTCAGACAGCGCCTTGGTCAGTTGGTCACGGATTTCATGCGCGGTCAGGTCGAGCTGCAGCGGCGTCACCGACACGAGCCGGTTGCGCAGAGCATGGAGATCGGTGCCTTGCTTGCCCTCGACCGGCTCGCGGCCGAAGCGCAGCCAGTAATAAGGCAGGCCGCGCCCGTCGCGGCGCTCGTCGACCCACAGGCTGTGCACCAGCTTGCCTTGCGACGTCACGACGGTGCCGGCGACCTCGTCAGGCAGGCAGTTGGGAAAGTTGACGTTGAGCAGCACGCCGTCCGGCAGCGGCATGGCGACGAGCTTTTTCAGCAGCGCCGGCGCCAGCACCTCGGTGGTCTCATAGGGAACGACGCGGTCCTCGCCGACATAGGAATAACCCTGGCTGAGTGCGATCGAGCGGATGCCGAGCAGCGCGCCTTCCATGGCGCCGGCGACGGTGCCGGAATAGGTGACGTCGTCGGCGATGTTGGCGCCGGAATTGACACCGGACAGGATCAGGTCCGGCGCGCCAGGCAGGATCTTCTTGACGCCCATGATGACGCAGTCGGTCGGCGTGCCGCGCACGGCGTAGTGTTTCTCGCCGATCTTGCGCAGCCGGAGCGGCTCCGAGATCGACAGCGAGTGCGCGTAGCCGGACTGGTCCTGCTCCGGCGCCACGACCCAGACATCGTCCGACAGCGTGCGGGCGATGCGTTCGAGCGACGCCAGGCCCTCGGCATGGATGCCGTCATCATTGGTCAGAAGGATGCGCATTACTTCGATTCGATCTTCGCCAGACCGCCCATATAAGGCCGCAGCACTTCAGGAATGGTTACGCTGCCATCCTCATTCTGGTAGTTTTCGATGACGGCAATCAGCGCACGGCCGACAGCGGTGCCCGAACCGTTCAGCGTGTGCACAAAGCGGTTGCCCTTGCCATCCCGGTCCTTGTAGCGGGCATCCATGCGCCTGGCCTGGAAGTCGCCGCAGACCGAGCAGGACGAGATTTCGCGATAGGCGTTCTGGCCGGGCAGCCAGACCTCGATGTCGTAGGTCTTGCGCGCGCCAAACCCCATGTCGCCCGTGCACAGGACCATGGTGCGGAACGGCAGCTCCAGTCGCTTCAGCACCTCTTCCGCGCACTGCGTCATCCGCTCGTGCTCGGCGAGCGAAGACTCCTGGTCGGTGACCGAGACCAGCTCGACCTTGTAGAACTGGTGCTGGCGCAACATGCCGCGCGTGTCGCGGCCGGCGGAGCCCGCTTCCGAGCGGAAGCACGGCGTCAGCGCCGTATAGCGCAGCGGCAGCTTTTCATGGGCCGTGATTTCTTCGCGCACCAGGTTGGTGAGCGGGACCTCGGCGGTTGGAATCAACCCGAGCCGGCCATCGCCATGCTGCACGAAGAACAGGTCGTCCTCGAATTTCGGCAGCTGGTTGGTCCCGAAAAGCACTTCGTCGCGCACCATCAGTGGCGGGATGACTTCTTCATAGCCATGCTCGGTCGTGTGCAGATCGAGCATGAACTGGCCGATGGCGCGCTCCATCCGCGCCAGCCCGCTCTTCAGCACGGTGAAGCGTGATCCCGACAGCTTTGCCGCCCGCTCGAAATCCATCATGCCGAGCGCTTCGCCGATCTCGAAATGCTCCTTCACCCAGTTCGGCCGGGTCGGCACCTCGCCGACGATATGCTTGACGACATTGTCGTGCTCGTCCTTGCCGACCGGCACGTCGTCGAGCGGCACATTCGGCAGCACCGCCAGCGCATCGTTCAGCGTCTTGTCGAGCTCGCGCTCGCGCGCCTCGCCATTCTGGATGAAGGTCTTGATATCGCCGACTTCGGCCTTGAGCTTTTCGGCAAGTGCCGTGTCGCCCGAACGCATGGCGTTGCCGATCTCCTTCGAGGCGGCGTTGCGGCGTTCCTGCTTGGTCTGCAGCTCGGTGACGTGCTCGCGCCGCGCTTCGTCCTTCTTGATCAGCTCATCGACCGTGGACTGCGCCTCGTCAGCCGACCACGAGCGCTTGGCCAGCGCCTCGACAAGGGCCTTCGGGTTGTCGCGAATCCATTTGATATCAAGCATGGTTGGTCGTCCTCGAGCTAAGGCCTGAGGGCGTAAACCGCATCCTTCATCGATGCAAGATGGCGGCTGTCGCGTTTTTCCGCTAACGCGGATACCCGAACGCGACAGCCTATGAACGAGCCTGCTTTGAGGACGCGTCCGCCGCCTTTTCGGCCACGGCTTCGGCGGCTTCCTGCTTCTCGCGCGCCAGCTTCTGCTTGACCTGATCGCGCTCGATCAGCCGGGCCGCCCAGATCGACACCTCGTAGAGCAGGATGGTCGGGATGGCCAAACCGATCTGGCTCATCGGATCAGGCGGCGTCAGCACCGCCGCGACGACGAAGGCGATGACGATCGCCCATTTGCGCTTCTCGGCCAGCGCCTTCGACGACAGCATGCCGACGCGCGTCATCAGGCTGGTCACCACCGGCAGCTGGAACACCAGGCCGAAGGAGAAGATCAGCGTCATGATCAGGCTGAGATATTCCGACACTTTCGGCAGCAGCGAAATCTGCACCTGGTCGTCGGTGCCGGCCTGCTGCATGGCGAGGAAGAACCACATCACCATCGGCGTGAAGAAGAAATAGACCAGCGACGCTCCCATCAGGAACAGGATCGGCGATGCGATAAGGAACGGCAGGAAGGCGTTGCGTTCGTTCTTGTAGAGGCCTGGCGCGATGAATTTGTAGATCTGCGTGGCGATCAGCGGAAAGGCGATGACCATGCCGCCGAACATGGCGAGCTTGACCTGGGTGAAGAAGAATTCCTGCGGCGCCGTATAGATCAGCTCGACCTTGTGCGGATCGAGCCCGGCCCACTGCGTGGCCCACTTGAACGGAACGACCAAAAGATTGAACAGCTTCTTGGCAAAGAAGAAGCAGACGAGGAAGGCGACGAAGAAACCGCCGATCGACCAGATCAGCCGCCGGCGCAGTTCGATCAGATGCTCCATCAGCGGAGCCGACGACTTCTCGATCTCGTCCTTTTCGCTGTCCGTAATGCTCACTTGGCGGCCCCCGCCGTCTTCTTGGACGCGGGCTTCGTGGCCGGCGCAGGCTTCGGCTCAGCCTTTGCGACTGCCTTCGGTGCAGCAGCGTGCTTGGTGGCGGCTTTTCCAGGTGCAGCCTTGGCGGGCGCCGCTGACTGCTTGGCCGCAACCTTCGCCGCAGGCGCCGGCTTTGCCGGTGCTGCCTTGGCTGCCGCTGTTTTGGTTGCCGGGGCCTTTGATATCGCAGCCCCCTTGGCGCGCGCGTTTCGTGGCGCTGCTGTTGCTGCAGCCGGTGTCACCACCGCCTGATCGGTCATCGCCGGAAGGATCGGCGCCGCCGGCGCTGTTTCCGGTCCGTTGACACCCGGCATCACCGTCGCGCCGTTCTTGAGCGGCTCGGCCGGCTGTGGTGTTTCTGCCGCGGGCGTTGAGGGGTCGACGGCGGGCTTCGGCTTCATCACCGCATCGACGCCGGAGCGAACCTCGGCTGCCGCCTGTTCGAACGGATTGAGCTGCTTGCGGATTTCGGCCGCCGGATTGAGGCCGCGCAGCGTATCGACAGACTTCTTGACGTCGTCGAGCTCGGCTTCCTTCAACGCCTCGTTGAACTGCTTCTGGAAGTCGGAGGCCATGGCACGCAGCTTCGCCGTCGTGCGGCCGAAGGTGCGCAGCATATTGGGCAAATCCTTGGGTCCGACGACCACGATCATGACGATCGCGATCACCAGCATTTCGGTCCAGCCGACTTCAAACATGGCAATCAGTTCCGACTAGTGCTTGTCGCCCAAAAGTGCGAAGCGGTTTTGGGACAACGACTTGCACAAAAGCAACAACCTTCGGCTCAGCTCTTGCTGGCCTTTTCCTTCACTGCCGAAACGGTCTCGTCCGGGCGGTGCTCGACGGTGCGCTTGTCTTCGGCGGTATCGTCGTCGGCCATGCCCTTCTTGAAGCTTTTGATGCCCTTGGCCATGTCGCCCATCAGCTCGGGTATCTTGCCGCGGCCGAACACCAGCAGCACGATCACCAGCACGATCATCCAGTGCCAAATCGAAAATGAACCCATTGTAACTCTCTCTCGAATGTTTTCCCTGGCGATGATCTATGCGTTTTCGCGTTGGGATTCAAACACAACAGCGACAAAGTTTATGAAGGCGCGGTTTATGTCACGCATTTTCGGCAAAGCTGCCCGCTACCAATCGGCGCATCTACCGCAGCAATGCAGCTTTTTGACAGCGGCTTGCGGTCAATCTTCCGTGACGCGCGGCGTCAGCAGGCCGAGTTCCTCGAGATCGATGTCGGTCAACGCATCCTCGTCCTCGGTCAGCGCGTCCGGATCGGCCGGCGGCAACGGGATGGCGAAATTCGACGGCATGCGGCCGGAGAGCAGCCCTGCCCCCTTCAGTTCGTCCATCCCGGGAAGATCGCGGATCTCCTCCAGTGCGAAATGGTCGAGGAAAGTGTCTGTCGTGCCGTAGGTGACGGGACGGCCGGGCGTGCGGCGGCGGCCGCGCATGCGCACCCATTCCGTTTCGAGCAGCGTATCCAGCGTGCCCTTCGAGGTCTCGACGCCTCTGATGTCCTCGATCTCGGCGCGCGTCACCGGCTGGTGGTAGGCGATGATCGCCAGCACTTCGAGCGCCGCGCGCGACAGCTTGCGCTGCTGCACCGTATCGCGGCTCATCAGGAAGGCGAGATCGCCGGCGGTACGGAAAGCCCAGGCATCGCCGACCCGGACCAGATTGACGCCGCGCCGCGCATAGATCTGCTGCAGCTCAGCCATGGCAGCGGCAATGCTGATGCCGTCGGGCAATCTGGCTGCGAGCTGCTTTTCGCTGACCGGCTCGGCGCTGGCGAACACGATCGCCTCGGCCATGCGTATGGCTTCGGCCATGTGCAGCCGTTCGCCAGGATTCAGAAGCAGGGTATCAGTCGGGTCCTGGGCGATAATGCCCTCCTCGGTCTCTTCTTCAACCATGAACGGAATGACCGAAGCGTTGGCGCGTTCGCTCATGATGCTACCTCGACTGACTTAATTGGCTGCGCGCGGCCGCGCAGATAGAGCGGCGCGAACACCTGGTCCTGCCGCATCTCGATGCTGCCTTCGCGCACCAGTTCCAGCGACGCCGCAAACGAGCTGGCAATCGCGGTACGCCGTTCGTCCGGGCTGGTCAGGTAATTGATCAGATAGCTGTCCAGCGCCGTCCAGTCGCGCAGCGAGCCGATCAGCCGGGTCAGGATATCGCGCGCATCCTTGAGCGACCACACGCCACGCCGGGCAATTGTCACATTGGTGATCGCCTGTTTCTGGCGCTGCTGCGCATAGGCGGTGAGCAAATCGTAGAGCGAGGCCGAATAGGCGTTACGCTTCTCGACGATGACCATTTCAGGCATGCCGCGTGCAAACACGTCGCGGCCGAGCCGGTTGCGGTTGACCAGCCTTGCCGAGGCGTCGCGCATGGCCTCCAGACGCTTCAGCCGGAACTGCAGCACGGCGGCCAGTTCCTCGCCGCTTTCGCCTTCCTCGCCGGGCTGCTTGGGGATGAGGAGCTTCGACTTGAGGAAGGCCAGCCACGCCGCCATCACCAGGTAGTCGGCGGCAAGCTCAAGCCTTAGCGCCCTCGCCGTCTCGACGAAGGTCAGATACTGCTCGACCAGCGCCAAGATGGAAATCCGCGACAGATCGACCTTTTGGTTGCGGGCGAGATGCAGCAAGAGGTCGAGCGGACCTTCGAACCCGGCGACGTCGACGACAAGCGACGGGTCGCCGGTGACCCGTGAATCGTCGTTCTCGGCCCACAGACGGTCCATCGGTGCGGCCTTCGCAGCCTTGCTGTCCAATGTCTCCGCCACTTGTTCCTTTACCTCTGGTTAGAGCATGATGCCGAAAAGTGTGAAGCGGTTTTCGGACGACATCATGCTCTCTCTATCTAATTTAGAGACGGATTCAGATTTCAGGTCGAACAGACCTGAAATCATCCGTCTCTAGGCCACCGCATCGAAATAGGTGGCAAACTCGGCGCGTATCTCGGTTTCGTCGGCCCGGTCGCGATCCCTTATATAGGTCAGCGCCCGCTTGGCGCGCTCCAGCGATGTCCCTTCAAGTCCCGTGGTTCGCGATGCGATGCCCGCCATCTCCTCGAAAACGCCATTGCAGTGAAGGACCAGATCGCAGCCCGCCGCAAGGATCGAGGCCGCCTTTGTCGGGAAATCCCCAGAAAGTGCCTTCATCGAGGTGTCGTCGCTCATCAACAGCCCGTCGAAGCCGATCTCGCGGCGGATGATCTCGTCGATGACCTTACCTGACGTGGTCGCCGGGTTGTTCGGATCGATGGCGCTATAGACGACATGCGCCGTCATCGCCATCGGCAGATGGCTAAGCTCGCGGAAAGGGGCGAAATCATGCCGCTGCAGGTCGCTCAGCGAGGCATCGACCACAGGCAGTTCGAAATGCGTGTCGGCAAAGGCGCGCCCGTGACCCGGAATGTGCTTCATGACCGGCAGCACGCCGCCCGACATCAGCCCTTCCGCCGCCGCGCGGCCGAGTTCGATGACCGGGCGCGGCTCCTTGCCATAGGCGCGCGCGCCGATGACGTCGCTGGCGCCCTCGATCGGCACGTCCAGCACCGGCAGGCAATCGGCAGAGATACCGTAGCGTAACAGGTCGAAGGCGTGCAGCCGCGCCATCAGCCAGGCAGCGCGGGTGCCGGCATCATGGTCCTTGCGCCACAATGCACCGAGCGCGCCGCCGGCGGGATAGTTCGGCGCCAGCGGCGGCCGCAGGCGCTGCACCCGGCCACCTTCCTGGTCGATGAACACCAGCGCATCGGGGCGCCCGATACAGTCGCGCATTTCGGCGACCAGATCGCGGATCTGCTCGGTTTCGCCGATGTTGCGCGCAAACAGGATGAAGCCCCACGGGCATTCATTGCGATAGAAACGGATTTCCTCGCGGGTCAGCGATTTCCCGGCACAGCCGAGGATCATGGATTTTGATTCGGTCATTCCACCAGTTTAGGGCTTCGCGCCGGCAAAGGGAATCTCCCCGGACGGCAAGCGCCTCAACCTCTCGCCCATCCACATGAAAAAGCCGGCGCGACCCTTGGGAACGCACCGGCTCTGATAATTGGATCCGGCCTTATCGAGACACGAAGCAGTTGCCGCCGGCAGCCTTGTAGCTGGTGCACAGATTGATCGCATCGTTGCGCGATTGCGCAGGCACCCGGACACGGTAGAAGGTGCCCTTGCCGGCGATCTCCGCCTTGACGATGTTGGCGGTGCGACCGGCGAGCACATTTCCATAGCGGCGCTGCAGGTCGGCGTAGTTGGCCTGGGCGCTTTCGACCGTCGGCTGCGAAGCGATCTGCATCGACCACGAACCGCCCGATGTCGAAGCCGTCGCCGGGATGGAGGCAACCTGGTCGGGCTTGACCTCGCCGACCACGTCGACCGGCTGGTCGGACGGGCGCTGCGGCGCTACGGCAACCGTCTGCGGCGTGTTGGCGGACTGGGTCTCAGCCTTCGGCGTGACCGCCGGCTTTACCGGCTTGACCGGCTTGGCGGTCTCGGCACTTGCCTGGTCGCTATTTGCCTGATCGGCAGGCGCCACGGTGCCGGTCTGCTCGGCATCGGCCGAAGGGGCGACGTGCTGCGGCGCCGGGTCAAGCGGCTCAGTCGCCGCAACCTGTGGCGCGGCCGGCGTCGAGTCCTCGCGGGCCACCAACGAGCCGTCGGGCTTGACCACCATGGTCCGCACCTTGCGCGGGGCAACGGCGACCGTATCGGGGTTCTTGTCGGCTTCCTGCAGCACCTGCGCGATGCGGTCCTCGGACTTTGGCGCCGGCGCGACAGCCGCGTCGGGGTTGCCGGCAGCTTCGGGGTTGCCGGCAGCGTCGGGGCCTGGGGCAGCGCCGGTATCGTCGGGCGACAGATCGACGACGCGGCTTTCAGGCTCCTGCGCCTTCACATCGACCGGCTCTTCGGTGTTGGTGACCAGCTTCTCCTGAACCGGCTCGGCCGGCTTGGTGCCTTTGGCGACCGCATCATAAACCTTGTTGTCCTGGTTCGGCACCACGGCGCCGCCCGGATTTTCGGGCTTGACCTTGATCGGCCTGTTGTCGGCTTTGACAATGACGGGCGCATCGCTGCCGCCCTTGCCGCCGTACGACAAGGCGAAGGCGCCAAGACCGCCGGCAATCGCCACCGCAGCAACGACCCCCGCGACCAGCAGGCCGCTCCTGCGCGGCCGTGCGGCTTCCTGCTCGGCGAGGCCCGGCACCGCCATCGCCTCGTCCAGATCCGGATCGTAGTCGAGTTCATCGACCGCGAAATCGTCGGCCTGCGAAACCGGCTGACTGCCGGGCAGATCGTCCATGTCAAAGCCGCCGGCGGCATCGGCGTGGTGAGCTTGCGTGGCTGCAAGCACTTCGGCTGGCCGCGCTGCATAGGCGCGCTGGTCGAGCTCGTGGCCCGAGCTGAAGCCGGAACTGTAGGAATCGTCATCATAGCCGGCACTGCGTGCGGCAGTGGGCGATGCCACTTCCACCGCGTTCATCTCGTTGAGCATGCCGGCGAATTCGGCGTCGATGTCGTCATAGGCGGCCGGCTCGTCTTGCTCGAAGCTGAGTTCTGGAATGTCGAGATCGTCGGCAATCGCCACGACACGCTCCGGCACATCGACCGTCTCGACATCCGGCATCTCGTCATAGGCCTGAGGCGGCGCCTGGCGCGATGGCGTCGGCGCGACATAGGCAGCAGCTGCAACCGGCTGGTCGCGATAGCTTGGCGCTGCCGCCGGCGGCATGGACGGCTTTTCTGCAAAAGAAGGTTGCGGCTGCGCTGCAAAGGAAGGCTGGGCCGGGGTGGGAGTCACGCGGCTCCACGAACGCGCCGGCTCCGGCGGCGTCGAGCGCCAATCGCCAGCGACCGGTGCTGCCGTATCGTCATGACCGAGATCGATGCCCTTGGCCAGCGCCGCGTCGAAGGCGTGATCATCGAACTCGATCTCGGGCACATGGCCTTCAAGTTCGCCGGCAAGCAGATCGTCGAAATCGGCATCGTCCGCCTGGGCCTCCTGAGGAGCAGGCGCGTGTTCGTCTAGGTCCCAGTCGAGATTATCGACCGGAGCGACCGGCGTCGCGACGGACTGCTGCACCGGGGCAACCGGCTCATAAGTCCTGGTGGGCTCGATGGCGGCAGCCCTGGTGGGCTCGGTGACCACCGGAATCGGGGCGACTGGCGCCGGGCGTGGTGTGGTCATGGCGCCAAGCAGCGCGTTGAGTTCATCTTCCAACGTCCGTTCGTCAGCGACCGGAGCGGCCGGGGTCGCCATATTGGTAGGCGCCACATAGGCTGGTGCGACCGGAGCTAGCTGAACCGGAGCGGGTGCGGTCTCGGCCACCGGCTCGTGATCGGCAAGCGCATCATCGATGCTCAGATCGAAATCGTCGAATGCTTCGTGCGCAGTCTCATGAGAGGGGCTGGCCTCCACGGTCCAGGCCGGCGTCTCGTCCACTTCCGGCGCATCCATCTCAACCGGCGCGCTGGCCTGCAGATCGCTGACATCCAGATCGCGCTCTTCCGGATCCTCGGCCTCAACAGGCTGAGCCTCGAAAGCCTGAGGCTCGAAATGCTCGGCTGCAAAATCCTGGGCTGCAAAATCCTGAGCTGCAAAGTCCATGTCGACATCGGCCATCGCGTCATCGAAATGACCCGCAAAATCCTCGTCGGCAACAGTGTGGTCGGCGGCGCCGACGGCGTCGAAGGTATGGATCGGCGCCTCGGCTACTGGCGCGGCATACTGGTCCTGCGCCGGCGCAGGACCGTCCAGCGTCAGCTCGTCTTCCAGCGACATCGAGACGGCGACGGGCGCAGCAGCAACCTGCGCGACATCTGCGGCATGGGCGACGGTCGCGCCGTCATCGAGCAGCAACCCCTGCTCGAGCGAAGCGGCAAGGTCGTCATCCATCGGCAGGTCGTCTTCGAGCGGCGACACGTTTTCCAGCGAGCTGGCGACGGCATTGTCGAAATCATCGTCGAATGCAGCTTCGTCGAATGCGGGCTCGGCAAACGAAGGTTCGGCAAACGAGGGTTCAACGGGAGCAGCCGCAGCCTGCGGGGCAGCGCCGAAATCCAGATCGGCGGCATCGTCGAAGACGAAATCATATTCCAGCGAAGCAGCCAGCGCATCGTCCATCGCGGCATCGGTGGTTTCGAAAGCCGGCTCGCGAATCTCGGCAGCAGGTTCGTAGGGTTCAGCGGCAGGCTGGTGAACCTCGGGAGCTGGCTGGCTGGCCTCCATGGAACCGACTTCATCGCCGAATTCGCCCATCAACTCCTTCTCGAGGTCGATGTCGAAATCGCCCTCGTCCGCAGCCGTCTCGACGGCTGGCGCCTGCGGCTTGACCGGCTGGCGCGGATCGAAACCCATGATCCTGGTCAGTTCAGCGAACGGATCATCTTCGGCGATGTCGTTGTTGTCGGCTACTCTCAGCTGGGTTCTGTCTGCCATTATTGTTCCCGAACTCGCACTCATTCGGACGCCATGGACGTCGCGTAGGGTTGGCCCTTACCAGCGCAATGTGGGCAAATGGTGACAGGTGTTTTGGTTAAACCTAACGCATCTCAGTGGGCGCATCAGCCCCAATCAGCGTCAGGCCGGAGGTCAAAACATCCGAAACAGCCTGCACCAGCCCTAGTCTGGCATGAGTCAATTGTCGGTCGTTAACCTTAACAAAACGTAAGTCGGCATTCTCGGTGCCCCGATTCCAGTGTCCATGGAAGCTGGAAGCCAGATCGTAGAGGTAGAATGCCAGCCGGTGCGGCTCCAGCGCAAGGGCCGCAGATTCGACCAGCCGGGGATATTCAGCCAGCTTCCGGATCAGGCCGATCTCGCCCTCATCGGTGAGCGACGCCGAGGCCGCGGCCAGGCTGTTGCGGTCGAAATTGGCCTCGCCCAGTTGCTCGCTCGCCTGCCGGAACACCGAATGACAGCGCGCCGAAGCGTACTGCACGTAGAACACGGGATTGTCCTTGGACTGTTCGGTGACCTTGGCGAAATCGAAGTCGAGCGGCGCGTCGCTCTTGCGGTAGAGCATCATGAAGCGGATCGCATCGCGGCCCACCTCCTCCACCGCTTCGCGCAAGGTCACGAAGTCGCCCGACCGCTTCGACATCCGAACCGGTTCGCCATCGCGAAACAGCTTCACCAGATTGCACAGCAGCACCGTGAGTTGCAGCTTCAGATCATCGCCTGCAATCGCCCGCGCCAGCGCTTCCAGCCGCTTGACGTAGCCGCCATGGTCGGCGCCCAGCACATAGATCAGGCCGACGAAACCGCGGTCGACCTTGTCCTTGAGATAGGCGACGTCGGCGGCGAAATAGGTGAACGAGCCGTCGGACTTGACCAGCGCCCGGTCCATGTCGTCGCCGACCGCCGTCGAGCGAAACAGCGTCTGCTCGCGGTCTTCCCAGTCGTCCGGCTTCTCGCCCTTGGGCGGCGGTAGCTTGCCCTTGTAGATATGGCCTTTCAGCGTCAGATCGTTGATCGCCGAGCGGATTTTTTTGGCATTGTCGGCATGCAGCGTGCGCTCGGAGAAGAAAACGTCGTGATGCACATTGAGCAACGCCAGATCCTCGCGGATCATCACCATCATGGCGTCGATCGTGCGGTCCTTGACGATTGCCAGCGACTCATCGTCGGGCATCTGCAAGAGCTTGCGGCCAAATTCGGCAGCCAGCGCCTGACCGACCGGCACAAGGTAATCGCCGGGATAGAGGCCGGCCGGTATCTCGCCAATGTCGTCGCCCAGCGCTTCGCGGTAGCGCAGGAAGGCCGAACGCCCGAGCACGTCGATCTGCGCGCCGGCGTCGTTGATGATGTATTCCTTGGTGACGTCATAGCCGGCGAAGGCCATCAGATTGGCGAGCGTGTCGCCGACAACCGCGCCCCGGCAATGGCCGACATGCATCGGCCCGGTCGGATTGGCCGAGACATATTCGACATTGGTCTTCTTGCCGCCACCAATGGTCGAGCGGCCGTAGTTTTGCCCCTCGCCGAGCACCGCGGTCAGATGTGCCTGCCAGAAAGCGTCCTTGAGCCGGAGATTGACGAAGCCGGGACCGGCGACGTCGGCTTCGGCAACATCGGCGTCGCTGCGCAGCACTTCCACCAGCCGCTCGGCCAGCGCCCGCGGGTTGTGCCCTGTCGGCTTGGCCAGTACCATCGCCGCATTGGTGGCGAGATCGCCATGGCTGGCGTCGCGCGGCGGCTCGACGGCGATGCGCGACAGGTCGGGCGAAACGCCATTACTGTCTTTCAAATCAAGCGCTTCGACGGCTTTTGTGATTCGCGCGCTGAAATCGGCGAAGATGTTCATGGGTCTTGCTCTGGCGGACTGTGCAGGGGAACCGGCTCATTGGCCGGCAAATCGCGCCCGCCCTAGCTTAAATCGGGCGTATGGTCAAACAGACGGCGGTGTTCCTTCAAGGCGTAGGTATCCGTCATCCCCGCCAGGAAATCGGCGACGCTGCGCGCCTTGATGCGGTCCTCCGCCCGGTCGAGCCCCTCCCGCCAGCCGTCCGGCATGGCGCGCGGATCGGCGAAATAGACATCGAACAGGTCGCGCACGATCTGCTCGGCCTCAGTGCGAACGCGCATCACCTCGTCATGCCGGTAGAGATGCTTGTAAAGAAAGGTCTTCAAATCCTTCTCGGTCGCCGCCATGTCTGCGGAAAAGGTCACCATCGTCTCGCCCGCCGCCCGCACCGCTTCGGCGCTGTCAGGCTTGATGCGCTCCAGATTGGCGGTGGTGGAAACAATGACGTCCTCGACCATCATCGTGATCTGCCGGCGCATCAGCTCATGGCCGGTGCGCACATCGTCCAGGCCCGGATAGCGCGCGCGCACGCTTGCCAGGATCGATCCCGGCAGCGCCACCGTTTCCAGCATGTCCAAGGTCAGGAAGCCGGAGCGCAGGCCGTCGTCGATGTCATGGGTGTTGTAGGCGATATCGTCGGCGATCGCAGCACATTGCGCCTCGATGCCGGCGAAATGGTCGAGTTCGAGGTTGTGCAACTCGGAATAGTCGCGGATCGCCTGCGGCACCGGGCCTTTGAGCCCTTTTCCCTTGGCGTCGGTCAGCGGGCCATTGTGCTTCACCAGGCCTTCCAGCGTTTCCCAGGTCAGGTTCAGCCCGTCGAACTCGGCATAACGCCGCTCCAGCCGCGTCACCACGCGCAGCGACTGCGCATTGTGGTCGAAGCCGCCCCATTGGGCCATCCGCTCGTTCAGCGCGTCCTCGCCGGTATGGCCGAACGGCGTGTGACCGAAATCGTGCACCAAGGCGACCGCCTCGGCCAGATCCTCGTCGCCGCGCAACGCTCGCGCCAGAGCCCGCGCAATCTGCGCCACCTCGATCGAATGCGTCAGCCGGGTGCGATAGTGGTCGCCTTCATGGGCGACGAACACCTGCGTCTTGTGCTTCAGGCGGCGGAAGGCAGTCGAATGAATGATACGGTCGCGGTCGCGCTGGAATGGCGTGCGAGTCGGGCTCTCGACCTCGTCATAGAGCCGCCCGCGCGACCTGGCTGGGTCGCTGGCATAGGCCGCGCGCGGCCGATAGCCGAACCCAATGTCGCCAAGCTCATTTGTCATGGCTGATGCCGCCGCAGTTGACTTGCCCCTTCCCGCTTCATACCTATCATGTGAAACCGAAAGCAAGGTGACGCCCATGGGCGCTGATGCCAAGACTGCCATGAAAGTCGAGATGACCGAGTCCGCCGCCAGGCGGATCGCGAAAATCGTCTCTGGCGAGGCCGGCAAGACGGCGTTGCGCGTCTCCGTAGAGGGCGGCGGCTGCTCCGGCTTTTCCTACAAGTTCGACCTGGTCGATACGCGCAATGACGATGACGTCGCCATCGAAAAGGACGGCGCCACCGTGCTGATCGACGATTTGTCGCTGGTCTATATGGGCGGCTCGGTGATCGACTTCGTCGACGATCTGATGGGCCAGTCGTTCCAGATCCGCAACCCCAATGCAGTCGCCTCCTGCGGCTGCGGCACCAGTTTCTCCATCTAGGCAGATGTCCGGCGTCGGCGCGGTCCGTCAGGTCGCACTGTCGGCCGGGCGCGACCTCGACGTCACGCTAGCCTTCTGGCACGATGTGCTCGGCCTCAGCGTTCATGCCCGCTACGATCCGCCGGGCATCGCCTTCATCATGGCCGGTGATATCAGGTTGCTGTTCACCGATGGCGTTCCGGCCGGCACCGTCTATCTCGATATAGCCGGGCTCGAAGCCTTCCACGCCGAGGCGAAAGCGTCCGGCGTTCCCTTCACCGCACCGCCGGCGCTCGTCCACAACGACACCGAAGGCACGTTCGGAACGGCAGGGGAAAGCGAGTGGATGGCCTTTCTAAAGGACCCGGCAGGCAATACGATCGGGCTTGTCGAACGTCTTTCGCCCGAACATCCCTGAGGCCGCCCATGAAAATCGTCACCTGGAACATAAACGGCATTCGCGCCCGCATCGGCAACCTCACCCACTGGCTGAGCGAAAGCCAGCCCGACATCGTCTGCCTGCAGGAGATCAAGTCGGTCGACGAGCAGTTCCCGCGCGCCGAGATCGAGGCGCTTGGCTACAACGTGGAAACCCATGGCCAGAAGGGCTTTAACGGCGTCGCCCTGCTGTCGAAGCTTCCCTTCGACGAGGTTATCAGGGGCCTGCCCGGTGATGACACCGACGAGCAGGCGCGCTTCATCGAGGGCGTGTTCTCGACCGACCAGGGCGCGCTGCGCGTCGCCTCGCTCTATCTGCCCAACGGCAATCCCATCGATGACGAGAAGAAATTTCCCTACAAGCTGGCCTGGATGGAGCGGCTGCATCGCTGGGCCGAGCAGCGGCTGCTTCTGGAGGAGGCGCTGGTGCTGGCCGGCGACTACAATGTCATCCCCGAGCCGATCGATGCGCGCTTCCCCGAGAACTGGCTTGGCGATGCGCTGTTCCAGCCGCAGACCCGGCAAGCCTTCCGGCGACTGAAGAATCTCGGCTTTACCGAGGCGGTGCGCGCCGTCACCGATGCGGCCGACGTCTACACCTTCTGGGACTACCAGGCCGGCGCCTGGCAGAAGAACAACGGCATCCGCATCGACCATCTGCTGTTGTCGCCCGAAGCGGCCAACCGCTTTTCCTCGGCCTCGATCGAAAAGCATGTGCGCGCCTGGGAAAAGCCTTCCGATCATGTGCCGGTGGCGATCGATCTGGCGCTGCTGCCGGCCTGATATCAGCCGAAACCCTGATATCGCCACAATCGCGCCATTCAGTCAGAGATCAGCATGGCGGCTGGGGTTCCATGGCACTACGATTCCTCTTTTGCCCGATCGGCCTGGCATTTGCCATGGCCTCCCCTGCAGCGGCACTTGCCGACCAGCAGTGCCTGGCCAATGGCAAGTCCTACCAGGTCGGCCAGGTCACCTGCCTGACGGTTTCAGACAAGAGCCATATGGCCCGCTGCGACCTGGTGCTCAACAACACCTCATGGACCAAGATCGGCGACAGCTGCCCCGACAGCACGATGAAGCCGCATCTGCACGTCACGCCGATCTCGATGCCGGTACACAGAGCGGCGCCGGCGGAACTCACCGAGAACTGATGGATGTGAGCTAATCTCCCCCCTTGAGGGGGAGATGGCCGGCAAGCCAGAGGGGGGCGCGAAGAAACGCGACCTTTCGGTCAAACAAGCTCACCCTCTCAGTCCAACCCGGGCAAACTTTAGTCAACTGAAATGCCAGCGGGACAGCGCCCCCCTCTGTCCTGCCGGGCATCTCCCCCTCAAGGGGGGAGATTGGCAATTTCACTGGTCGCCGCCGCCCTTGGTCAGGATGTCGTCGGCAAGCGAAATGGCAGTGCGACGGTCGGCTTCGCCGGCGGCGGCAAATGCCTCTTCCTGCATGCCGCGGATCCACGGCTGGTCGCTCGGCGAGGCGCGTTCGAGCGCGGCGGTCATCATGGCCAGACCGCGCACGATCTTGCCGCTCTGGAACAGAAGATTGCCGAGCGTCGCCTGGGCGCCGGCATGGCCCTTTTCGGCAGCGAGTTGGAACCAGCGGCCGGCCTGCTTGACGCTGGCCTTGACGCCGCCCTCGCCCTTCAAAAACATCTGGCCCATCTCGAACTGGGCGTTCGGGTTGCGGTAATTGGCGGCCGCGCGCATGTAATATTCCTGCGCCGCGACCTCGTTTTCCTCGACCGGGCTGCCGGGGATACCTGTCCGGAGATAGTCGCCCAGCGCCACCAGCGCGTCGGAGACATAGCTTTCCTCCGGCGATCCCGGCTCGACATCCTGATCGACGATCTCGGAGAAGAATTTGAAGGCCGCATAGTCGTCGCGCGTCACGCCGTCGCCTTCGGCGTACATGCGCGCGAGCTTCCAGGTGGCGCCGATCTGGCCGTTCTCGGCGGCGTATTTATAGGCCTCGACCGCCTGTTCCTTGTGGCCGCTCTTGTAAGCGGAGAAGCCGAACTGGAACACGGCCCATGGGCTCGATTGCGGCTTCACGCCGGTCTTGTCGTCGAACACCTTGTCGTCGAAGGCCATGGCCTGGCCCACGGCGCCAAAGATCGCAACAGCGACCAGTGCCGGAAGGACAGACGACCTCAACAACTCAGATATCCGCATAGCAATGTGTTTCTTTGGCACCGCCCGGATGGGTGACCGCGCCGTCGCGGGCAGGCCCTACCGTCTGTGCGTATTTCCAGATCGCGCCCGACTGATAGTCGGTCGTGCGCGCCTTCCAGGCCTTCGCCCGCGTTGCCAGTTCGGCCTCGGACAAATCGACCTCGATCGTGCCTTTGGTTGCATCGATCGAAATCACATCGCCGTCTTTCAAGAGCCCGATCGGGCCGCCCACGGCAGCTTCGGGCCCGACATGGCCGATGCAGAAACCGCGCGTCGCGCCCGAAAAACGACCGTCGGTGATGAGGGCGACCTTGCCGCCCATGCCCTGGCCGTAGAGCGCCGCCGTCGTCGACAGCATCTCGCGCATGCCCGGGCCGCCGCGCGGACCTTCGTAACGGATGACGAGAACCTCGCCTTCCCGGTAGTTGCGGTGCGTGACCGCCTCGAAACATTCCTCTTCCGAATCGAAACAGCGTGCCGGACCTGAGAATTTCAGCTCCGTCATGCCCGCGACCTTCACGATCGCGCCTTCGGGGGCAAGGTTGCCCTTCAAGCCCACGACACCGCCGGTTTGGGTGATTGGTCGGTTGGCGGGACGGACCACATCCTGGCTATCATTCCAGGCAACATGCTCCATGTTTTCGGCCAAAGTACGGCCAGTCACGGTCATGCAGTCGCCATGGAGATAGCCGTGGTCGAGCAGCGTCTTCATCAACAGCGGAATGCCGCCGGCCTCGAACATGTCCTTGGCGACATATTTGCCGCCCGGCTTGAGGTCGGCGATGTAGGGCGTCTTCTCGAAAATCGCGGCAACGTCGAACAGGTCGAACTTGATGCCTGCCTCATGCGCGATCGCCGGCAGGTGCAAAGCCGCATTGGTCGAGCCGCCGGTGGCCGAAACCACGGTCGCCGCATTCTCCAGCGCCTTCAGCGTGACGACGTCGCGCGGCCGGATGTTCTTGGCGATCAGCTCCATGATCTTTTCGCCGGAGGCGAAATTGAAGCGGTCGCGCATCTCGTAAGGCGCCGGCGCGCCGCAGGAGTACGGCAGCGCCAGGCCGATCGCCTCGGCGACGGTGGCCATGGTGTTGGCTGTGAACTGGGCCCCGCAGGAGCCGGCGGACGGACACGCCGCCTGCTCGATCTCGAGCAGTTCGGCATCGCTGACCGTCCCGACCGAATGCTGGCCGACTGCTTCGAACACGTCCTGCACAGTGATCTGGCGGCCGCGATAGGAGCCCGGCAGGATCGAGCCGCCATAGATGAAGATCGACGGCACGTTGAGCCGCACCATGGCCATCATCATGCCGGGCAGCGACTTGTCGCAGCCGGCAAGGCCGACCAGCGCATCGTAGCAATGGCCGCGCATGGTGAGTTCGACCGAATCGGCAATGACATCGCGCGACACCAGCGACGACTTCATGCCCTGGTGCCCCATGGCGATGCCGTCGGTGACGGTGATGGTGCAGAATTCGCGCGGCGTGCCGTTTGCGGCCGCCACACCTTTCTTGACCACTTGCGCCTGGCGCATCAGCGAGATGTTGCAAGGCGCCGCCTCGTTCCAGCAGGAGGCAACGCCGACCAGCGGCTGCGCGATCTCGGCCGCAGACAGGCCCATGGCATAGAGATACGAACGGTGCGGCGCACGCGCCGGACCGACGGTCACATGGCGGCTAGGCAGCTTGGCCTTGGAAATGACTCTGGCGTCCATACTCTTCCTTGCCGCGGGCGGTGCGGCCTGCCCCATGGCCGAGCCTTCTGGCGCGTGTCCCGAGACGAATTCGAGGTGCGCCGGGTTTATGGCGGGAAATGGGCAATTTGGTCGAGCGGGACCGTAGCGCGGGGGTTGGCCGGGAACTGTTGCCAAAACGCCACAATCGCGAGAGGCGACGCCGGTGCGGCGTATCTGCAACGCCAACTCTCGCCGGCAAGGCTCGACGCGGTGCCCGCATAAGAAAAAGGCCGGGGAATGCCCGGCCTTTTTCTTTTCAACTTGAAAGGCTTACCACTTCACCTTCAACGAAGTCGAAATGGCCGACACAAGATCGTTGCCGAAGTCAGCGGTGTAGTCCGTACCATAGGTGACGCCATCGTCGCCCACGACTGGATGGATCGACCCGCTGGTAAGCACGCCCAGCGCCCCACCAAGACGAACCTCGATGTTCTGGGTCGCCGTGTAAGCCACGCCACCGCTAACCGTCCAGGTGTCCGTCTGGGCGCTCAGTCCGGTGGAGGTTCCGCGATCCCAGGTCAGAACGGCGGCGCCGCTCCACTGATCATTGAATTTGTGGCCGATACCGCCGGAGACCGTCCAGCCGTCCCGGTAGAGCAGATCAAGTGAAGTAGCGCGGGTCGGGCCGGTCGTGGTGCAAGCACCCGGGGCGGCGGTCGGGCAGAATGGAATGCTTTGCAATACGCTCCAATTGACCCACTTAATGGATCCAAACGCGAGCCAACCCGGAGCAATACCTGACTGGAGCTTGAGTTCCAGAGACTCAGGCACCTCCGAAGAACCGCTTACGTCGGTTATGCGACCCAAAATTGGATTGCTGGGGTCGAGGAATCCGGGAACCTGTGTCAGATCGAGCGTCCCCGAGAGGTTGTCGAGCTTGACGGCTGAATTGTAGACCAGGCTGGCGCGCAGCGCGATGTCAGGAATTTCATAGGCGGCACCGACGCGCCATCCCCAGCCGTCTCCTTCGAGGTCAAGGCGCCCAACGCCTGTACCCAAAAATGCGGGAAGCGGAGCGACCAGCTGCTCCTTGAAGCCCGAGACGTCCTCATGGAACACGCCGCCGATGAAACGAAACTGACCTTTGCCGAGGTTCACCTTGTACGAGCAGGTTCCGCCAACGGCCTCGCTCTCGACCTTGGTTACGATATTGCCGTTCGCGCCGGCCCAGTTGACGCCGGGATTGCTGTACGCACCGATCGGTTGGCCATAGTCGACAAGACAATCGACCGGGCCTATACCAGCCTTGATACCCACGCTCGGCACCCAATAGCTTTCGGTATCGCGGGCGCTGTTGGAAAGGCCCAGCGCGTTAAGGGGGCCGTCAGCCGGATTCGTGTCCACCACATTCTTGAGGTCGCGTTGCGGCATCACATAGGTGCCGGTAACCTCGCCGGCGACCTGCGCAGGATCGAACAGCAGATCGATGTCATAGCCGCCGCGCTCCAGGCCGCCGGCATGCACGGAACCGATCAGGCCCAGCGAAAAACACCCCGCCCCCAGCAGTGTTTTAAAACGCAGATTGTTCATGGATATCCTCCCCGAAATACTAGTGGGTCAAGCTAGAACCAATTCGGGTTAACGGCGCAACAATGAATTCACATAGCGTACATGTACACCTGAGCCGGCTGCCTTTCCGGCACAGCGGCTGGTTCCGAAGCAAGGCCGAAAAACGGCTTTCCGGGGGCAGATCAGCGAAAGAATTCTGTGAAATCCGTCACAAAAAGCTCAAAAACAAGCCCTTTCGGAGCTATTTGGCCCGATTGTTACATTATGGCAACAATGGGGCTGAAACTTTCCGTTTACGTCAATATTAACCTTACGGAATGCCTGTTGTTCGGGCAAAAGAACCGCCGCCAAGCACTTGCCGGCGCCTTGCGAATCCAGCGCTCAATCAGCGTCGCGCACCCTGGTCAACGCCACCGAAAGCTTCTCCTGCTGATCGCGGTATTCGTCGAGTTTTTCGCGCTCGGCCGCGACGATCTCTTCCGGCGCGCTGGCGACGAACCGTTCATTCGACAGCTTCTTGTGCAACCGCGCGATTTCCTCGGTCACCTTGGCCAGTTCTTTCTGCAGCCGCGCCGCCTCGGCGGAGAGATCGATCAGGCTGCCGAGCGGCAGGCAGATCGTCGCCTCGTTGACCACGATCTGGGCCGAGCCCTTGGGTGCCGCGTCCTGCAGCGAGATATCGCCGACCCGCGCCAGCCGCTTGATGGCGGACGCATGGCGGTCGAGCCTCTGCCGGGTCTCGACGCTGGCGCCAACCACCACCAACGGTGCGATCGCCGCCGGCGGCACGTTCATTTCGGAGCGCACTGAGCGGATGCCGGACACCAGATCGACCAGCCAGTTGATGTCGGCGGCCGCGTCCGCGTCCTCGAAGTCCGGCGACGGCCAGGCGGCGTGGCAAAGCAGCGTTGCGCGCGTCCGGCCCTCGCCCGCCGTCTGCGCCCACAACTCCTCGGTCATGAACGGCATCATCGGGTGAAGCAGCTTGTAGATCTCGTCGAGCACGAAGGCGACGCAGGCGCGGCTTTCGGCTTTGGCCGCCTCGTCAGTGCCCATGAACACCGGCTTGAGCAGTTCGAGATACCAGTCGCAAAACAGGTTCCAGACGAAGCGGTAGGCAGCCCCTGCCGCCTCGTTGAAGCGGTATGAGGTGATGCCCTCGGTGATCGCGTGCGACGCCCGGGTCAATTCGGTCAGGATCCAGCGGTTGACCGGCAACTTGGCGTCGTTCAGCCAAAAATCGTCATTGCGCGCGACCTCGTTCATCTCGGCAAAGCGTGTCGCGTTCCACAGCTTGGTACCGAAATTGCGGTAGCCGGCGATGCGCGCCGGATCGAGTTTCACGTCGCGCCCCTGCGCCGCCATGACCGTTAGCGTGAAGCGCAGTGCATCGGCGCCAAACTCGTCGATGAGGTCGAGCGGATCGATGACGTTGCCTTTCGACTTCGACATCTTCTGCCCGTTCTTGTCGCGCACCAGCGCATGCACATAGACGGTGTGGAACGGCTCCTCGTGCATGAAATGCAGGCCCATCATCATCATCCGGGCGACCCAGAAGAAGATGATGTCGAAACCGGTCACCAGCACGTCGGTCTGGTAATAGGTCTTCAGCTCCGGCGTGTGATCCGGCCAGCCCAGTGTCGAGAACGGCCACAGTGCGGACGAGAACCAGGTGTCGAGCACATCCTCGTCGCGGCTCAGGATTTCGCCCGGCTTGAAGGTCTCGAGCTTCTCCTCGACCCAGGCCTTCCACGGGCCTTCCAGCGCCAGATAATATTCAATCGCGGCGCCCAGCGCCTCTTCCTCGGTCTTCTCGACGAAGACGCGGCCGTCCGGCCCGTACCAGGCCGGGATCTGATGACCCCACCACAGCTGGCGTGAAATACACCAGGGCTGAATGTTCTCCATCCAGTCGAAATAGGTCTTTTCCCAGTTCTTCGGCACGAAGTTGGTACGGCCTTCGCGCACCGATGCGATCGCCGGCTTGGCCAGCTCGGCGGCGTTTGCATACCACTGCTCGGTCAGAAACGGCTCGATCGGCACGCCGCCGCGGTCGCCATGCGGCACGGCGTGGCGATGCGGCTCGATCTTGTCGAGGAAACCGCCGGCCTCCATCAGCTCGACGATTTTCTTGCGCGCGACGAAACGGTCGAGACCGTCGAGCTCATCCCAGACGGCCTGGCGCTCCGGCGTCACGTCGAGCCCGGCGAGGAAATCCTCATTATCCCTGAGCGTTATTGCCGCCTCGATGGTCAGGATGTTGATCGCCGGCAGCTTGTGGCGCTTGCCGACTTCGAAATCGTTGAAGTCGTGCGCCGGCGTGATCTTGACCGCGCCGGAGCCCTTTTCGGGATCGGAATACTCGTCAGCCACAACCGGAATTTTCCGGCCGACGATCGGCAACACGACATTCTTGCCGACCAGATGCCGGTAGCGCTCGTCGTCCGGGTGCACGGCGACTGCCGTATCGCCCAGCATCGTCTCGGGCCGTGTCGTCGCCACGGTGATGAATGTCCCAGGATTTTCCGGATCGAAAATCTCGCCCTCGATCGGATAGCGGAAGTGCCAGAGATTGCCATTGACCTCCTGCGGCTCGACCTCCAGGTCGGAGATCGCCGTCAACAGCTTCGGGTCCCAGTTCACAAGGCGCTTGTCCTTGTAGATCAGCCCTTCCTTGTAGAGGCTGACAAAAACTTCGAGCACGGCCTTGGACAGGCCTTCATCCATGGTGAAGCGTTCGCGCGACCAGTCCGCCGAGGCGCCGAGCCGCTTCAGCTGGTTGAAAATGGCGCCGCCGGACTCGGCCTTCCACTCCCAGACCTTCTCGATGAACTCCTCGCGGGTGAGATCGCGGCGATGGATCTGTTTCTCCATCAGCTGGCGCTCGACCACCATCTGCGTGGCGATGCCGGCATGGTCCATGCCCGGCTGCCACAGCACGTTCTTGCCGCGCATGCGCTCAAAGCGCACGAGTATGTCCTGCAGCGTGTTGTTGAGTGCGTGGCCCATATGCAGCGAGCCGGTGACGTTGGGCGGCGGGATGACGATGGTAAAGGCCTCGGCCCCCTCTTCCGCACCTGCGCCGGCGCGAAATGCGTCCGCCTCTTCCCAGATTTTGGCGATCTTGGGTTCGACGGTCTTGGCGTCGTAGGTCTTTTCAAGCATGGGAAAGTGGTCCGCGCGGTCGGGAGTTTTGCTGACCCGGTGTAAATCGGAAGGTTTTGGCCGAGTCAACCGCGAGGGCTGCCTCAGTCCTTCAACGCAGATAGGCGGGGCCCTGGTCATTTCAACGGGAAGGCCATGCCCGCACCTTCATCGTCAGCGATCCCGACGGGAAGCTGATCGCATTCGCGACATCAGCCGGACGCTGGCCTGCAGCGAGAAAGCGCCGCCCGAAGGCGGCGCTTTAATCAGGAACGGGCTGTGGTGATGCCTATTGCGCGCCGCGCGCGACGCGCTCGATTTCTTCGCGTACCAGGCGCTCGACCAGCGTCGGCAGGTTGTTGTCCAGCCAATCCTGCAGCATCGGCCGTAGCATCTCCTCGGCCATCTCGTCGAAGGTCTTCTTGCTGCGGCTGGCGAAGGCTTCGGAGAGCTCGCCGAAGGCGGCTGCGACTTGCCGTCCCGTATGTTCCGAAACGATCGCCGGCCGAACCGGAATTGTATCGGCCGGGCGCGCGTGCTCGCTGCGCGAAGGATGAGGCTCGAAAGCCGGCTCGGCAGCGAGATCGTCTTCGAAAGCCTCGACCTCCGCGATTGCTGCCTGCCGATTTTCAGTCTCTGGCTGCCTGATCTCGGGCCGCCGTACTGTCTCAGCCGGTTTTGCCTGATTGCCAACGGCCGCGATTTCGCGGCGCCAATCCGTGACGATCGAGTCGGTGGTTTCCGTCTTTGCCCGCACTGCAGCTTCTGCCCCGACGGCGGGGGCAGGTTCACTGGCTATCCTGGCGCTCACTTCCGCCAGGGTCATCGGAGCATGCGCGGGTGGCGCGGCGGTCGTGGCATTTGCCGCAATGGCCGGCTTCACTGGCGACGGCTCGGAGCGCGGCTCCAGCCGCGCAACCACCGGCTCGGCCAGTTGGGCCTGCACCTCGGCCAGCGTCACCGGCTTCTTGCTTTCGGTCGAGCTGTGCAATTCGCTGCGGAAGGCCTCGACATCCGAAACAGGCCCGGCGGCCGGCACAAGGTCCTGTCGCAACTCATCGGCGTCGCCCTTGCGGCCGGTGTCGCTGTCTTCGATGATCCTCCTGATGGAAGCCAGTATTTCTTCCATGGAAGGTTCGCGCTGTGCGCTGCTTGCCGTCGCCATCGTCACATCCGCCGCCCCCGCGCATGATCCCGAAAATCGATCTTCGATTTTCGAAGAGGATCAGGCGCAAAATCAAAGTTCTACAGCCTCCTTTGCGCATCCATCGGACGCGTGGCGCTGCAGTGACCCGTTCCTGGATTCCTGTCCGGCAAAGCCGGATACGAATCATGGCGACAGCGTAGCCGACGGATCGCCATCCGAGAATCCCCAATCTCGGAAGACGCCGGATTTCAACAATTTAGGCTACAAAAGACAAACGCCGCGCATCCTTGGGAAGCGCGGCGCTACGATACTTTCAATCTTTTGAGCCGCCCAGGTGGGCTCAACGACCGTCCGGCGTACGCAGCCCGATCCATTTGTCCTTGACGGCTCTGTAGTGCTCTTCAGGCTTGTACTTCACCACATTCAACGCCAGGCGATCGGCCGACAGGCGGCCCATTGCCGAAAGGATGGCGTAGCTCGCTACAACCACATCGCGCTCGGAGCTGGCGAGGTCGATCTTTGCCGAGATGACGGCGTTCTGGGCGTTCAACACGTCGAGCGTGGTGCGCTGTCCGACATTGCGCTCCTCGATGACGCCGTTGAGTGCCAACTGTGCGGCCGCGATCACCTGCCGATTAGCGTCGACGCTTTCCCGCGCTGCAATGTATTGCGTCCATGCCGAGGTCACGGCCTGGCGCACCGAGTCACGGCTGACATCCACCTCGATGCGAGCCTGGCTGAGCGATTCCTTCGACTGACGAACGAGTGCGGAGGTACGGCCGCCCGAATAGATCGGAACGGTCAGCGTCGCGCCGACGGTGGCGGCATTGGAGTCGCCGTCCGAATTCCCCGCGCCAGGTACGGTATTTTGATAGGCATGGGAAAGGCCGGCACTGGCAGTCAACTGCGGCAGCAACGCACCTTCCTGCGTCTTTACATCAAATCCCGCTGCATCGACGGAATGTAGGGCGGCCAGGATGGCCGGATGCTCGTTCGATGCAATACCGATCGCCGCCTCGAGACTCCTCGGCAACAGCTTCGCCAACGGCGACGCAGCCTTGAGCTTGCCCGGCTCGTCACCGACGATCTGATGATAGGTTGCTGCACTGGCCAGAGCCTGCGCACGGGCAGCACTCAATTGCGCCACCGCGGCCGAACGCGACGCGTCGGCCTGCGCCACATCGGTGCGCGTGCCCTCGCCGACCTCGAAGCGCGAGCGCGCCGCGCGTGCTTGCTCGGTCAGGAACTGAAGGTTCTGTTCGGTCAGCACCGCCACCTGGCGGTCGCGAATCACGTCCATATAGGCGCTCGCCGCGTTGAACAGCGTGTTCTCTTCGGTGTTGCGCAGGCCCTCGAC
The DNA here is from genome assembly GCF_040324395.1 of Mesorhizobium sp. C277A. Taxonomy (NCBI): domain Bacteria; kingdom Pseudomonadati; phylum Pseudomonadota; class Alphaproteobacteria; order Hyphomicrobiales; family Phyllobacteriaceae; genus Mesorhizobium; species Mesorhizobium sp. C277A. The sequence goes on from NZ_JAMYVW010000002.1 coordinate 2,449,070, forward strand.
CGAGGCCCTCACCTGCGCAGCGGCCGACGCGACCCTGTTCTTGGTCTGAAAGCCGTCGAACAGCGTCTGATCAATCCGAACGCCGAAGCTGCCGGTGGTCAATGCCAGGCTCGCGTTCCTGCCGTTTAGGTGCCTGGAGGTGTAATCGATATCAGCCGAACCAGTGATCACCGGGCGATAGCCCGACTTGGCGATCGCCACGCCCTCATCGGTGACGCGCACGCCGGCACGGGCCGAATTCAGCGAGGAATTGTTCTGGTAGGCCTTGGAAAGCGCGCCGAGAATGGTTTCCGCCGAGGCGGCTATCGGCGAAAGCGCTGTCGCGGAAATGAGGACGGTAACAAACAGACTCTTGGCTAAGGACGGCACTTTATATCCCTCATTCGTTTTGCACGGGAACCACGCCACGCCAGCCCATTCCTAGAGATGGGCCAGCGCCGCGTCGATGTATCGTTCCCCCGCTGACAGCCTCCCGAAACCCCGGTTAACCAATCAGCAACGATTGTTCAATCACAAGCCAACATGACAGAGTCTTTGCTGCAAGGCAAAATCACTTAGAACTCGAAGGCATGAATGCGTTCAAATCCGGGTAGTGGCTTAATTGCCGCATTAAATGCCCGTCTTCCGGTTACAACCCCCCCTGCATTGAAAAAGAGCCGGGCTACGCCCGCATTGCCCTGCCCTTCCACAGCCACCAGCCGGCCGCCTTCGGCAAGCTGGTCAAGCAGCGCCGCAGGCACTTTCTCGACGCTGCCGCCGATGACAATCACATTGTAGGGCGCCTTGGCGGCATGACCTTCCGGCAGTGGGCCGGTGACCACGGTGACGTTATCGCAGCCCTGCGCCGAAAGCGCCGCTTTGGCTGCTTCCGCCAGTGTGGTATCGCTTTCCAGCGCCACGACGGATTTGGCCAGCCTGGACAGCAGCGCCGCGGAATAACCGGTGCCGCAGCCGACATCGAGCACCGAATCGCCGGCGTCGATCTCGGCCAACTGCAAAAGCTTGGCCAGTGGCGACGGCTCCATGAGGTAGCGCGCACCGCTGCCATCGGCGCCGTCGGAGATGCGGATATCCTCGTCGATATAGGCGAGAGCCTGTTGGCCGGCCCCGACAAAGGCCTCGCGCGGCACGGCAAGCATGGCATCGAGCAATGCTGCGTCGGTCACATCGGTGGTGCGGACCTGGCCGTCGACCATCTTGACGCGAAGTTCGGAGAAATCAGCGCTCATGTCCCAACCAATCCGTCAAAAGCCAATGCGCTGAATGCGCTTGTCGCGCCGACACTGCGGCGCATTCGAACTCAAGCCCCCGGCATGCGGGAGTTGAAGCGATTGGAGGCCTCGCCCGGAATCGAACCGGGGTGCAAGGATTTGCAGTCCTCTGCGTAACCACTCCGCCACGAGGCCTCATCGCTCCCGGCGAGCGAACTCAATATGGTGGCAGCGAAAGGTCGTCAAGCGTCCGCGCGGCATTCCGGCGCGCTTTCCTCATCAGCCGCCGCAACGTGGTTCCCGAGCGATTTCAGCGCTTGGCGCACCGGCATATTGGCCGCTCCTCAAGCATGGCTGCGCGACCGGCGAAACTCGAACCCGCAGCTTTACGCAGCGGGTGCAAACTGGCTTTCACCGTAAACGCGCGGCTGACACCAGGGGCTGCCGTTCTCAAGGAGATATTCGAGGGGAAGGTCTGCGGGGGGGGTGGAAGCGAAGCGTCCACTGAACCGGGACCGCGCGCCATCGCTTTCAATTTGGCCGGCGACGCCGTTCCCACCAGACGACGAACCGGCGCCGCAGGCGGCGCACCGCGGCAAATTCGTAGGAAAGCACCAAAAGGCCGAGCGGAATCATCCAGAAGCCGAGAATCGGCAGGAAACCGAGAAGGCCGAAAAACACCAGCATGATACCGATGGCGATCCTCAGCCCGCGCGAGCGCGGCATGGTGAACTCGCGCCCGAACACCGAGATTTTCCGCGCCGGTGCCTGGTTTTCGTCTGCTGCAGTCATGTCGAAAGTCGATCCGGTTGCCTTCGATAAAGCCATATGCGCTAAAGGCTGCAATCGCCTTTCAGGTTCCGCCGACCAAGGTCCGACGGCGCCCAAGACGGCTCATATGTGGTGTCATCCGGCGATTGCCAGAAACCATTGGGTGAAAATGCGCTAAAAAATGCGAAATGCTTCTTTGCAAAGCCGAAAAGGGTTTGCTATAGGCTGCGCCACTCACATGAGAGCCTCTATTCCCCGGTAGCTCAGTGGTAGAGCAACCGGCTGTTAACCGGTTGGTCGCTGGTTCGAATCCGGCCCGGGGAGCCAATCTTCTCAAAGACTTAGTGATATTCGAGGCTCGGCAGATTTGCCGATTAAAGCGTCAGGGCAACGCCTGGGGCAACAACTCAATGCCTGTCCGCCGGGCAGAGGCCAATGACCGGTCATGTCTCAGAAGAATTCGGGCTCATTTATGCCGTTGCGGTCTGAGGCAATGCTGGCCGAGATCGGGAGAATTCTGGCGCTTTGGTCCTATGTTGAACAAAAGTTCGATTTGTTGGTCATGAGCGAGGGCGTGTTCAAAGGCGTGAGCTCGGGCAAGGTCGACGACCGGGTGTCCACAGCGATGAGGACCCGCATAGAAGACAAGGTGCGGGACGTTCGTGCCGCCTTGTCGCGGGGAAATCAAAGCGCGGGCTAACCGTCAGCATGGTCGAACGCACCTTTCAAATGATGAGCGATCTCAAAGAAACGCGCGACATGCTGGCGCATGGAGTTTTGAATTTTTCCCTGTCAGCAAACGGGCCAGTGGCGGACCGGATGCAAGTGCTGCACATGAGATTTAAGACACCCAAAAACATTCTAAATCCCGTCGAGAAAGAAATCGGCCTGGAGGCGCTTCGCAAAACCTCTGCCGAATTAGAGATACTTTTTTGGGCGTTTTTCGATCTCCACATGGGAACGAAGCCATTTGAAAAAGGCTCAGCATCATACGACGCAAGTCGGTCGCCACCCTCTACTCGCCCCAAGTAAAAGCCCGCCACCGTGCCAGCGGGCCCATATAAGCAGGGTGCTTAATTTCAGGCGCTTTCGCGCGCGCGTCCGCCACCTTCACCGCCGCCCCATATGAAGCCGGGCCAGTCACAGTCTACCGCGTCTTGCTCAAGCTCGTTACCGTCGTGCGGCTCGTCGTTGATGTCGCCGCCGTGCTCGTTCTCCTCCTCGCGCTCGCCGTCCTGGGCGTGCAATTCCAATTGGCTGCCATATCCCATCCGAGGCTTTCCTCGAGATCAGGATCCGGGCTCATGGCGTCGAGCAGGTCGATCAGTCGCTCTATCGTGGTTGCTATCCCCAGGCGGTCGTTTTCCGCCACGGTGAGGAAGATTGCCCCGTCTTCACGGCGCATTTCAGGTTGATGGATGGTCATGATGTAGGCTCTCTGGTTTCGGCTTCTCACGGCCGGTTGCCAGTGGACAGCACTGGCGCCGGGAGGGTGAGAACATGGCCAGAGACCATGCGCGAACGGCCTTTCCCTTTCGGGTCTTGTATAGCCGCCGCTCTCCCGGCATAGTGCTGCCGTTCGCTCCGACGGCTAAGTCGGCTCGTTCTACCCGTTGGCAATATCGATCCTTGGAGGGATCGCCCCGCCAACGCTCTGGGTGCAGATGGCCCGGCAGGGCCATTCGCGGGAGTTCTCACGCTCCGCCGGTGATGATGCGCCGACACCTTTAAAAACTCAAGCACACCCTTGCGGGGGCGAAGCTTGCGCGCGATGCTTCAGCCATGAAAGCGATGCTTTGTTTGTTGGTGATGGGTGCGACGATCTGCACCGCGGGCGCCGAAACTACTAAGCGGGAGGCGTTCGAAGCCTGCCTTGGCGCCGGGATCGACCGGTTCAAAGGCCTCTGCGAGCCGGCCGACCTACTGGCCAGGGCAATCCTCTTCGAGTGCAACCCGCAACTCACCGACCTCCTGATATCGATGCCGCTGGGGCCTAGCAATGATAGAGTCGCTTTGGCAGAGAAGCACCGGCGGGACAAAACCGAAGAGGTCTTAACCCTCTTGCTAGAGCACCGGCTACAACATCCCTGTCGGTAGCAACAGTCCGCGAAAAGGGGAATTATCCCATGGTCGATGATGTATATCTGCAAGCCTACCGAGACGGCGGCTTGAATGCCGTCAACGATCTTCTCAAGGAGCATTTCCCGACCGACCGCGATCGGGTGATGGTCATGGAGGGTCTTCAGGACACCGGCTATTGGGCGATCACCTGGCATGAGAAGAAACACCCGAACGGCGGAATGTACCGCGATTTCGGACGTGTGAAGGCGTACCTCGGCGACGGGGACGAATAGGATTATCCGGCCGCTTCATGCCCTTTGGCGCCGGCTCCTATCGGCCGATATGCCTTCGCAATTGCCTTAAAGGGGCAGTCCAACGCCAACTCTTCGAGCGCTTGAGCGCCTCCATCTCCATCTTCATAGCGTCCCTTTCAATCGCGAGAGCCTGTACTTCTACCGCAAGCGCCTCGGCTCGGCCGTCATCTGGGGCAGCGGGGGGAGGAGGTGGTGTGGGCGGCGAGTCGGGTGTAGCCAGGTTTTCGAGACGGTCGAGCGCAAGTCGGTTCACGGCGTCGGCTGCGGCTTCCCGAATGAGCGCGGTCCAGCCATCGGGATCGACACACATGATGTCCCAGAAGACCTTTTGTTCCAGGTGTCCTGTCGGAATGGCGACCCGTAGCGGCGCCGGAAACCAGATCGACGTCTCACACGCTTTGATGAAGCCCGTCAGCCTCGCGAATCCGGAGTCTCTGAGGTTTTTCCACTTAGCGGAGAAATGCAGGCACGTAGGAAGGCGAAGGTAGCGCACGGCGGCGAAGCCCTTTGTGAGCACGATCCGACGCCAGATCTCCCAGTCTCCCGCCCCGTTCACATCTTCTGGCCACACCGTCCGCTCTGCAAGAGCGCTGGCGCGATATACGACGCCTGAGGCCGCTATCGTGTTCCCTCTCGCCATGAATTGGCGCCGCTCTTCGGGAAAAAACAGGTTGGTAAGATCAGGACCGCAAATGCCGTCGGTCGAGACCCAGAGGACCTGGCCGTAGACAAGTGCCACCGACGGATCGACGAACTGGCCGCGCATGAGTGCAAGATGATCCGGCATCATCAGGTCATCGTCGGCGGCGAAGGCTATCAATTCCCCGCGTGACGATCGAAGCGCCAGATTTCGATTGGCATAGCCAAAGTGAGGCGCCTTGGGGAAATCAAACCAACGAATGCGCGGGTCGGAAAAGCTTTTCACGACCGCTTCGGTCTCCGGTGCTGCACCGTCGCCAACGACCAGAAGCTCGAACGATTGCTCCGTCTGCGCCAGCACCGACTGGATCGCATAGGCAAGAGAGTCGGGACGATTATGGGTCGGCATCAGAACGCTGAAGAGCGGCGGAGCGTCGTCTACCATCCCTTGAGGCCGCCAAAGTCGACCGGGATCAAATCGGTATCCAGCGGCAGCCGGTATTTGTCGGGATTGGCGTGGTCATATTGCATTGTAGGAAAATTGATTGCTCTAACGTCCCTCGCGCCGATGTTGTGGTCCGCGTGCCAGACGAATCTGGGGATGTTCATCAGGCGTGGTCGGGCTGAAGACAGAACAATCCGAAATACCTGTCCGCAGGTGCTCGACTCGGGCCTTGGGTCATACAGGACGACCTCCATCTCGCCATCGACAACGAAGTATCGATCCTCGTGAAGCTTATGCAGCGCCCAACCCTTCACCGTTCTCGGTCGTATGGTAAACATGTAGCAAAAAACAAGCGGATCGGGATGCCAATTCCAGCGAGGGTCGTAGACCTCGGTGACGCTTCCCCTGTCGTCGAGGTGAGCGGTCATGTCGTGAAACGTCACGCCGTCGGGGACCTTGCCGATCGGCTCGCCGGATCGAACCGTCTCCTGATCCTTCTGGGCCCCTGCCAATGTCTTATCGAGAATGCTCTGCGTCATAGGACTCATCCAATCTAACTAGCTTTGGCAGCGCTCCTCATGCCCTTCTTTTAACTGTCTTTCAACGGCAGCGTGGAAGGCCACGCAATCAAAGAGGACGGCACTGTAGCCAATTTCTCCGATTGGAGAGTGGAGCGGAACTGCCGTTTGACTTTCGGTTCGACGACATCACCCGGCTGCGCCAACCGCTACCGGCGTCTTGCTATACCGCAAGCGCAAGGCCCTTGCGCTTGCGGTAGCCGTCATAAACACGCTGGGTCACGCCCTTCATGGTCGGGCCGTCGGCAGGATGGTTGGAGTAGCCGCGTTCGTGCACCAGCACGAGGTCAAGGCTTTGCTTCTCGCTAGAAACAGCCATGCGAGTTCCTTTCCGCCAACTGGCGGGCTGGACGAAGCGCGCGCGAGCAAATATCAGACGGCCGGGCGGGGTATTACTTTGCGGAGGAAAGAGAAATATCGACAAAACCAGCATGTCGATAATTGAAATCGGGCCGTTCTTCAGCCCGATCGCTCCGAGGGCGGACGGCTGGGATACGACAATAGTGGACTTCCAGGACGGCGATGCTTTGCGCGAGATGGCCCGTGGTCACACGGCCGAAGTCATCCGCAACAAGGTTGACGAGATTGAAAATGTCGACATCGTCTGGACCGGCCAGCCCTTGGACGAAGCCGCCCTGGCCGTCCGGTCGGATGGTTTTGATTGCCTCATCGCCAGCCACGTGATCGAGCATACGCCGGACCTTATTCGCTTCCTGCAGCAATGCTCCCGCCTGTTGAAGCCGGACGGCATCATTTCGCTGGCCGTTCCCGATATGCGAAAATGCTTCGACCTGCTCAAGTCTCCCACCAGCCTGCGCGAAATTCTCACCGCCTACCGGGAAGGCCGCATCAGGCATTCACCGGAAGCGCTGTTTGAGGGGCGATGCTCGGCGGCGACACGCGGCGGAAAGTCGGCGTGGATCAAAGGCGATCACTCGCCGCTCGGCTACGCCCACAGCCTTGAAGCGGCATGGACGGAATATCAGGGCGACCTTAAAGGCGACATGTCCGACAGCAGGCCCTATGTCGACAACCACGCATGGTTCTTCACGCCGGCGATGTTCGAGCTGGCGATTTTCGAGTTGAACGCGCTCAAGCTTGTCAACTTTAAGATCGCCTTTCATCGAAGAGAATATCGGTTCGGAGTTCGTGGTGCAGCTGCGCCGCAGCGACACCCATGCGGCGCTTTCCAACGACGCCCTAAACGCCGTCCGCATCAAGCTCGCTCTGCGGCATCACGCGCAATTCGATGCCGAAGTCGGGCCGGATTATCGCGAAATCCAGCCGGTGAAGATCGAGCGGGAAATCGTCAAGGTGCCGGCCGCCAGAGACACCATCCCCACGCGGGAACTGCTTAGCCTGCTGGCAACACGCATCCGGCGCAGGGTCGGCCTGGACTAGTTGATCAGGCCGTGCGTCCGCAGAGCGTCTTCTAGCGTCTATTTCGGGTTCATCGGGAACCAGGCGTCGAGGTTTTCCCCGGCTGCCTTGCAAACCGGATGGCACGTTCCGGGTTCTCCCGGATCGCCTTCGAAATCGCGTCGACGCTTCGAATTTTGCCCTTCACTGGGGTCAGTGTGTCAGCACCGCCGAGCGCCTGGGCGAACATGTCGACAAGCTCCTGCCGGCGGCGCCACTCGCGCGTGCGGCGGTCCAGCATGCCTTGAGCAAGGCCGCCATACTTGCGGGCGATGTCAGGCGCTTGAGCGGGGTTGATGGCTAGCACTTTCGTTGCCTTTGCCTTGCCCCAGATGAATTATCGACGCAGACGATGCGGCAAGAATGGCTGGTTTGCAAGGGTTTCACGCGTGCGAACAACCGGTTTGAAGCCGGATGGGCGCTAGTGTGCGCTCTTTTCTGACGCTTAGCAGCGGGTGAGAAAAAGTCGCGTTCCGAGCAGGAGCATTGGGCGGTTTTCTCAGAACTCAGTTTCAATGCAAACAGGGGCAATGAGGAGCCTCGCGCGCGCGGCGTTTAGCGCTGACAGGAAGACGCGGGGCCTGAGGCCCCACACCCCCACTCGTTCCGCTTCGCGGACGGTTATGCTGCCGTTGGCGGCGGCGCTCCATGATTGGGCATGGAATGGTCGATAGTGCTGGCAACGGCTGCCGAGTATCGACGGATTTCCATATCGACTTGGCGGCAGGGAATACCGACAGCGCGAAGCTGGGCTCGCAGGCCTTTGACGTGCTCGCTCCAGAACTTGCGGCCGGCGATATAGTGGAGGGTGCAGAGTTCGTGGGCGGTGGCGCGGATAAGGACGGCGCGGCGATCGGCGGGGAATGCCACTATCTGGCCGGTCTTCCTTGCTGGCTGCTTGAAAAGGTCGAGTTGTGTCATGCGTCACCCGAGCAAGATGGCTGTATTAGCGGGACCACTGTGGTCTCGCCTGCGGAGGGGTGCGGGAAAGGTCCATGCGGGACCACTGTGGTCCAGGAGACCAGCGCCGGCATGCGGGACCACTGTGGTCCTCATGGCTCCTCACCTCTCGCTGTAAACTTTGGATTGAAGGGCGTCGGCAGCGCCAACCGAAGCGTCCGCACTTCGTTGATGCCACCACCCGGGATTTTGTGCCGCCACCGGCTCACGATGAACAGGCCGAGCCGCTCGTACAGGCCTATCTCGCGGGATGTCGTTTTGATTGAGCAGCCTCCTCCCATCTTGGCAAATTCGAAATTCGTGCCGCTGATGGTCCCGGCCTTCATGTTGAGGTGCTGTCGGACGAAGGCCAGCAACCGAAAGCTGATGTTCTCGGCGTGAACGATTTGCAGGGCGCAGTGGTGCCAGTCGGCGAAAGCCTCCTCGCATTCCTTGAACGTGGATCCCCACCTCATGTGGATGGCAGCGCTGCGCTGGATCTTCTTCCGCTAGCCGGTCCACCGCGGATTGCTGGCGTCGGCGCCGGGGATGAATGGGCTGGGCTGGACGGTCACGCATCCCCCCTCGGGGCCGGCAAGGCTGCAGTGATCAACTGCCGCTCGCGTGCCTGTATATCGCGGTCTTCATGGAACTGGTGAACGTCGAACAGGTCGATGATATGTGACCGCAAGATATGAGCGATGTTGTCGGGCGACAGCGCCTCGAGTTGGCATGTCTCACCCTCCCATCGCGCGGTGCGGCTGTCGGTCTTCTTGGGCGGCGGTAGGCAGCGAATAGCGAAACATTTGGTCAGCAGTCAGGGCGATGCGCTTGAGGTCGACTGTCACAGATTTGCCGCTCGGGTCATAGTCGCCCAGGTGCAGGATCACCGTCGGCTTTGCGATCTCGCATATTCGATCGGCCAGATCCTTCTTCGCGGTGAGACTGTCGAAGCCGCCTGAGGAATACGCTTGCACCGAGAATTCTCGGCTGACCTTGAAGAGCTGCGACAGCATGCCGCCGGCCTTGCACCAGACCTCGACGTGGAGGTTTTGATTGGCGAGCATGTTCCGATGGTAGTTTTCGCCGAGCACCGCACATGGCGCAGGAAATGGTTCTGGTCGTCAAAATGGTCCATGCGGTGCGTGACCACGCCATCGTCGCGGATCGCATTGAACGGGATCACCCGGCCGCGGCGCGCGTTGCCGATATGGTCGATCAGCTTCGAGTAAAACGACTCATCCTTCGGATAACCGTAGGCGCCGACCAGCCGATAAAAGACATGGCGGATCGTGAGCGGCCAGTGTTCCCGGTATTCGGTGAGAACCATGTCGACCGCATCGAGCAGCGCCAGCGTCTTGGTCTGCGGCTGGTAGTTGGCGATGTAGCCCTTCGGTCGGCCAGTTTTACGGCTAGGCGTAATTTCGCTCATGTGGCGCGGGCCCGCCGCAGGTTCGCTTCCCTGATCGCTTCGATCGCTTCAGCAGCGGTCAGGCCGAACGCCTGCTTCAGGTGGGGGATAATTGGCCGGCTGATGCGCTCCCGGCTGTCAGATCGCAGCCAGGCTGCAGCCTCATCGATAGCGGCGCTATGTTCGTGATCAGTGGTCATTAGGCCACCGCGTCTCGCTGGTCGACGCGGGCCTTCACCCAAGCATCTAACTCAGCCTCGACAAAGGCGCGCCGACGGGGCGAAAGGAACACCGGCTTAGGAAACCGGTGCTCCTTGATCATGCGGTCGATGTAATTTCGAGAGTACACGATCCCCTTGGAGGGGAGTTCACTGAAGGCGATAAGAGTTTGCATTGGAGTGCCTTACGTTGCTTACGAAGGCCTCCTAAGATATGCATTTTCTTCCGGACGGATACACCTAAATGTAGTGTTTCTTGGCGTTTAAATTGACGCGTCGTATTAGGCCTGGCCGACGGTGGCAAACGTCAGTGCTGACTCTCTTTGATCTTTTTCCGATATGCGATCACCTGCTTCTCGATAGTCTCTCGCTCCATCGGAGTGCCAAGGACCATCGACACGCCAGCCTCTATGAATTCATAGCGGGGCTGCCGGTGCTGGCCGATATTCTGATGTCCGATTGGGGAATTTTCATCGCTTGGCACCATAGCCGCACAAAACCCTGTACCGTCGCAATCCTCTCACGATGTTCGTTGGTCACCCGTCGGCCCTCAAGATAGCTGCGGTGCACACTGTCAAAAAGCTCGGCAAGATGTGCATGGACGCGCTTGGCGACGTCGATATCAGCTTGGGAAAACTCCGGCGGCATCAGAGCCGAAGCCAGTTCCTCGTCTGAATTGAGATGCCGAACGGGCATCTCGTCCCAAACTCCCTGATTGGTCACGACCTCAGGGTTGAGCCGGGGGGAGGTCATCCCGTCCGCCCACACGTCGAGGAGCCTGTCCGTCGTGATAATCGCTTCGCGATATTCAGCGAATCGGGAAGTGCGCTCGGCCACAAGTTTGGGGTCGAGACGTTCCGCCAATTCCTCGTAGCGGAAAACAATGTCCTGCAGACGCACCAGCAACCAGTCATCGTCGGGAGGGATGAAACCGCTTGAGGCAAGCAGTTCTGACAGCTTGCCGACCTGGCGCTGCGAAATGGTCGTGCCGGAAATCACACCCTTGATCGTCATTTGCCCACCTTCATAGCAACGACATTGCTGGCCGTCTCGCGGCCCGTCAGCGCCAGAAGGGCGCCCTCCCAACGCGTCAGGGCGTCTCGCTTCACCTTGAGGCGGTCAGACTGGTTGTACGTCCTGACGAGCGCCGTAGGCACATGCCCGATGACAGCCTCGGCAACCTCGTCCATCACGTCGAGCTCGGACAGCCGGGTGCGAACCGTCCGGCGGATGTCATGATTGACCCACGCCGGCAGCTTGGCCTCTTGATCGTCTTTCCGAAGCGCTGCGAGCATGGCGGCGTCAATCCGAAGCTTGACCTTATGGCCGATCGTCACCGGTCCCGCGCCGTCGAGAGAACAAAGCTTCTTCGGTGAGAGGCACAACGTGATCGCGGCCGGACTTGAAGCGCGCCGCCGGCACAGTCAGCGTCTTGCGGTCCACGTCGACTTCGGACCAAGACGCCTGGGCGATATCGTTGAGGCGCTGGCCGGTCAGCAGCAGCAGCCGATAGACGGCGCTGTAGACGTCGCCAGCGGCCGTGGCAGTCCAGAGCGCCCCAATCTCAGCATCGGTCAGGACGCGGTCCCTTGATCCCTTCTCGCCGATGGTGGTGCGCACCTTCTTTGCCCGGAAGGGTGAGGCGGTGATCAGGTCGTCATCGACACACCAGCCGAAGAACGTCCCGATCTTCTGGGCGATGTTGAGCGCCTGCCGCTGCGCGCCGCGCGCATAGATCGGTTCGACCACTTCCATGATGTCGGCATTGGTGAGGGTGGCGACGTCCCTGCCCTTCCACTTCGGCAGGCATTCCCGGTTGAGGTCGCGCTCGTCCTCGTCGGCCTTGCGGATGCCATCGCGGCGCCGGGCTTTGATGAACCGTTCAAGGATGGTTTCGAAAGACCGGTCACGGCTCTCTGTCGCTGCCCTCGCCGCCGCCTGCCGCTCCTCGTCAGCCTGGACCTTCGGGTCAATGCCGCGATCAATGAGCGCTGCCCACTGCCTCGCCTTGGTGCGTGCCGCTTCAAGCGACATGACGTCGTACTCTCCCAGCGCGCGGCGGCTGGCTGAGTTGCAACACCGAAACGGGCGATGTAGACAAAGCTGACTTGTCCGGCCTTAAGCTTTGAACCGTTGGACGGCTCCTTGTCGGTTACGCGGACGCCCATGCTCGGGACTTGGGCATCCATGATCACGTATCGCTTGCCAGGAGCAGCCGGCTTCAAAGCCTTCAGGCGGTTGTCGGTCAGGTTCTCGCGGGGCATTAGGGCTCTCCGGGGCAACGTCGGGGCAACAGGATGCAACTGCTGCCTATGTTGCCCTGTGTGCTCTAATGTGCAACAGGAAAGCTGAAACCGTTATGGAACAAGGGGTTTTTCAGGAGTGGAACAACCGGTATATGGCGCTGGTGGGCTATCCCGAGAGCGGCTGTTAACCGGTTGGTCTCTGGTTCGAATCCGGCCCCGGGAGCCACCGCCTTTTCTAAGCCGTGGTGCGATCTTGTACACTACAGCGCCATTGTCCGTGCACGTCGGTCCGCTTCGGTTCTGCCAGAACGGCTGGTAAACAGCTACGAAGCCGATCGAAGGCAGTTTTGTGGGCATCGCGCCCCTGCCCTCGCTCGAGGCAGCCTGATAACGCCCGATATCATCTATGAAAATACCAAATCGGGAGGACGTTGGTGCAAACCAAGAAGATCATCAATGACGGCAACCGCGCCGTCGACGAGATGCTGGAAGGCATCCTGGCAGCGCATCCCCGCCACCTTAAAGCCGTTGACGGCAGCCCGCGCTCGATCATCGCCCGCGATGGACCGCGCCAAGGCAAGGTAGGCCTCGTCATTGGTGGCGGCTCGGGCCACGAGCCGAGTTTTCTCGGCTTCGTCGGCAAGGGGCTGGCCGACGCGGCGGCCATCGGCAATGTCTTCGCCTCTCCGCCGCCCGACCCGATCCTCGAATGCGCCAAGGCGGCGAGCGGCGGCGCCGGTGTGCTGTTCATGTACGGCAACTATGCCGGCGACGTCATGAATTTCGACATGGCGGCCGAAATGGCAGCAATGGACGACATCGAGGTGCGCACGGTGCTGAGCACGGACGACGTCGCTTCCGCGCCCGTTGGCGACAGGCACAAGCGGCGCGGTGTCGCCGGCAACTTCTTCATCTTCAAGGCGGCAGGCGCTGCCTGCGACCGGATGTTGTCTTTCGATGAATGCGAACGCATTGCCGGGAAGGCCAACGACCACACATTCACCATGGGCGTCGCATTGGCGCCCTGTTCGTTGCCACAAACCCGCCGGCCGAATTTCGAAATCGGACCCGACGAGATGGAGATCGGCATGGGCATCCATGGTGAACCCGGCATCGCACGCGGAAAACTCAAAACGGCCGACGAGATCACTGACGAAATGCTGGACAGGATTCTGGCCGAGATGGCGCCGGCACGCGGCGAGAAGGTCGCCGTGCTGGTCAATTCGCTGGGTTCGACACCGCTGATGGAACTCTACATCATGAACCGGCGCGTGAAGCAGCGGCTTGACGATATCGGTGTATCCATTCACGCAAGCTGGGTCGGCAATTACTGCACCTCGCTCGAAATGGCCGGCGCTTCGATTACGCTGCACCACCTCGACGACGAGTTGCAAACGATGCTCGACCACCCTTGCGACTGCGCCATGTTTCGCGCCGGGTAAACTTGGCGAACGGCAAGGAACCAGAGATGACGACAATCGACACCACGCGCCTTGCCGCGATGTTCGCGGCCATCGCCGACGCTATGTCAGCCGACCGGGACCGGTTGTGCGCGCTCGACGGGGTGATCGGCGATGCCGACCACGGCATTGCGATGGAGCTTGGATTTTCCGCGGCACGCGATGCGGTGGCCGCATTGGATACCGGCACCACCGATCCGACCATCTTGCTGAACGCGGCGGCGAAGTCGTTCCTCAACGCCGTCGGCGCCTCCTCGGGCCCGCTCTATGCCACTGCGTTCATGCGCGGCGCGGCCGCCGTCAAGGGCAAGGCGACGCTCGACGACTCCGACGCGGTCGCTATGTTCCAAGCGATGGCCAGAGGCATTCAGGATCGCGGCAAGGCCGAGCCTGGTGAAAAGACGATGATCGATGCGTGGGCGCCGGCCGCGACGGCTGCGGGCGAGGCCCTGGCCGCCGGCAAGGGGCTGGCCGGCAGCCTCGCGGCTGCAGCCGAGGCGGCAAAGGCCGGCGCGGAGGCGACCAAGACGATGATCGCCACCAAGGGCCGGGCCTCCCGCCTCGGCGAACGCTCGCTTGGCCACATGGATCCAGGCGCGGCGTCCGCCGTAACCGTCATCGAGGCGATGCGGATCGCCTTGACCGGCTAGGTCGGGAGCGAATCCTCAGCGCTTCGCGTCGAGCTTGTCGACAGCCTGCACATTGGCGGCAGAGGGACCGTTCGGATCGAACTCCGAGGCCAGCCAGGCGTCGGCGATCGATTTGGCCAGTTCGGGGCCGATGACGCGCGCACCCATGGTGATGATCTGGGCATTGTTGGATTTCGCAGCGCGTTCCGCCGAATAGGTGTCGTGGGTTAGCGCGGCACGGATTCCGGGCACCTTGTTGGCCGAGATGCTGACGCCGATGCCGGTGCCGCAAAACAGGATGGCGCGGTCGTAATTGCCGTCGACAATTTCGTGGCCGACCGCAGCGGCAATATCGGCGTAGAATCCGGCCTGGCTGAGATCGACGACCTGCAGTTCTGGCTTGGTGGCGAGATGCTTGGCGATGACATCGAGCAGCGGCTTGCCGGCGCTGTCGGCTCCGAGTGCGATCTTCATGGCAATTAACTCCTTCGTTTTCGTGGTCAGCGCGCGATGGCGGCCGACGCCTTTTTGAGAATGTCGATATAGCCTTCCGCTTGCCATGCCGAGCGGCCGATGAACAGCCCATCGATATGCGGCTGGCCAATCAGTTCGGCCGCGTTGCCGGGATTGACGCTGCCGCCGTAGAGCACAAGCGGGGCGGTCGGCAACCGGGTTGCTGCGATCTGCTTGATCAGCGCCTGCTGCTTGTCGGCATAGTCGGCGCTGGCCGGAATGCCTTTCTCGCCGATCGCCCACACCGGTTCATAGGCAAAGAGTATCTCTGCCGACAACTCATTGTTTGCGAGACCCTGCAGCGCGCCCAAAACCTGCGCGGTCAGAATTGTGTCGGCGCGGCCGCCCTCGCGCTCCGCCAGCGTCTCGCCGACACAAATCAAGGGTACGAAGCCGTGCTTGACTGCCGCTGCGGTTTTCAGTCCCACGGTCTTGTCCGTTTCGCCAAAATGCTCACGACGCTCGCTATGGCCGAGTTCGATCAGGTCGAGCCCGCAATCCCTCAGCATCACCGGCGAAATCTCGCCCGTCCAGGCACCGGCATCGGCCCAATGCATGTTCTGGGCGCCAACCTTGACGCGGGTGTTGGCGAGCGCCGCCTTGACCTGCCGCACCGCGGTGAAGGGCGGAATGACGAAAGGCTGTATCGCCGGATCGAAGCCGGGCACGAAGGCAGCCAATGCCTCGGCGAACTGCAGCGCCTCCGCCAGCGTCTTGTTCATTTTCCAGCTCGTGCCGACCCAATATGGGGCCATTCTTCTCTCCTTCGATCCGAAATTCGGATGATGCGTGTTTCCGGCCAGCGCGCCGGCCTACGGGCCGGCGCTTTCCCTCAAGCGCGAGGCTTGAGACTGTCGCGGCCGCTGTCGATGTAAGGCGCCCAGAAATCCACCGACTCGCGGATCATGGCAATAACTTGATGATCGACCGGTTCCCTCTCCCGGAAGGAAAGTTCAAGGCAGATCTCATTGTCGGTTCCGCCACCCACCCGCACGGCGTCGAGCAGCTTCTGCGGGAGGATGCGGCCATCCTTGTTGTAGGCGGCGGTGAACGGCCAGTGTCCGCCCTTGTTCATCGACGACTGCTTGATGTGGATGATCGGCGATTGCAACGGGAACGCTTTCGCCCAGGCATAGGGATCAGTGTCGTCAGGATTGGGCGAGGTCACGTCGCCATGGTCGATGTCGACCATCATCTGCATCGGGATCGGCAGCTTGGCCGCATCGATGGCGCCCTGCAATTCGACGCAGCTTTCGATCGTGTGGCCAAACTCGCGGCCGACCGACATCGGTTCCCAGAAAAGGTAGGTCAGGCCCGCCGCCTTGGCGTGCTCGGCCACTTCGCGCCAGCATTCGAGCGCGATGTCGAGAAGCGCCGCGCGCCGCTGCGGATCGTCAAAATCCTTGTAGGTGAATATGGCGAACTGCGTGCCCATGCCCGACGCGCCGAGTTCGGCGGAGATGTCGGCGAAGGTCTTGAACCAATCGACATAATAGCGGCGCACATCCGCGTCCGGATGGCCGAAATGATTGAGCCGGCCATAGGGACCGGTCATACCCGAAGTGATCCGCACGCCGGTTCGCGCCAGGGCGCTGTTGAACAGGCGAACGAACTTGGCGATCGTTGCCGCCGGCCAGCCCGGATTGACGAATTCATGCGTCAGCTGCACGTCGCGGATGCCGATGCCATAGGCAATGGCGTCGATCAGATCGTCGGGATCGGCGAAGCGATTGACCAGCGGGTTGGTGTTCAGCGAAAGCGTGAAGGCCATCAGTTCACCGCCTCCATTGTCTTTGTGCACCAGTCTTCGAATGTTTTCCGCTCGGCCGCATTGATATGCAGCCCGTGTTTGGTCCGGCGTTCGAGAACGTCGGCGGCGGTCATCGCCCATTCGGTCTCGAACAGGAAGACAGCTTCGAGCTCATAGAAATCCGGGCCGAAACGCCGGCCGAGATCGGCTTCGCCTTTTACGCCTTTCAGCAAGGCGCGCGTGCGCGTGCCATAGCTGCGGGCATAGTGCTTCACCAGCGACGGGCTAAGCCACGAAAACTCGGCATGCAGATCGCCCAGGAACTGCTCGAAATCCGCATTCGGCAGGTCGCCTCCCGGCAGGGGAATTTTGGCCGTCCAGGCCTTCTTCATGGTCGGAAAGAAGGGCTGGATCTTTTCCAGCGCATGTTCGGACAGTTTGCGGAAGGTGGTGATCTTGCCGCCGAACACAGAAAGCAGCGGCGCGCCACCGTTCGGGGCGTCGAGTTCGAAGATGTAGTCGCGCGTCACCGCGCTTGGATTGTCGGCATTGTCGTCATAGAGCGGACGCACGCCCGAGAAGCTGTAGACCACGTCTTGCGCGGTGAGCTGTCGCTTGAAGTAGCGATTGACCACCTTGATCAGATAATCGATTTCGCTGGCCTCGGCCGCCACTTCTTCGGGCCGGCCCTCGTAGGGAAGGTCCGTCGTGCCGATCAGCGCCAGATCGTTCTCATACGGGTTGACGAAGATCACCCGCTTGTCATTGTTCTGGATCAGATAGGCTTGCCGTCCATCCCAGAATTTCGGCACGACGATATGGCTGCCTTTCACCAGGCGAACGTTGCGGGCGGAATTCTGCCCGGCCACGCGGCTGACGATGTCATTCACCCACGGCCCGGCCGCGTTGACCAGCCCGCGTGCGCGGACCCTCGTCACAGCACCGGTGCGGCCATCCTGCATGTCGATCGACCACAGGCCGCCTTCACGCCTGGCAGCAATACAGGCGGTGCGGGTGAACACCTTTGCGCCGCGCTGTTTGGCATCCAGCGCGTTGAGCAACACCAGCCGTGCATCATCGACCCAGCAGTCCGAATATTCGAAGCCGCGCTTGAATTCGTCCTTGATCGGCGCCCCTTCCGGCGCTGTTCTCAAATTCAGTGTCCTCGTTCCCGGCAGCCGCTTGCGGCCGCCAAGATGGTCGTAGAGAAACAGCCCGAGCCGCACCAGCCATGCCGGCCTGTCCTCGGGGCTGTGCGGCAGCACGAAGCGCATCGGCCAGATGATGTGCGGCGCCGCCACAAGCAGCACCTCGCGTTCGATCAGCGCTTCGCGCACCAGCCGGAACTCGTAATATTCGAGGTAGCGCAGGCCGCCATGCACTAGCTTGCCGGAACGCGAACTGGTGCCTTGCGCCAGATCGTCCTTCTCGCACAGGATAACCGACAGCCCGCGACCGGCCGCATCGCGCGCGATGCCGGCGCCGTTGACGCCGCCGCCGATGACGAAGAGATCGACAATATCCGACGTATCACTCAAGGCTTTGCTCCTCTGCGGTGCGCCATGCCCTTCCATACCGGCCGCAGCGCATGGCGCGCCGCGACGAAGGATGGAAACAGCGCATCGTAGGTTTGGGAAAGCGCCTCGTCATAGGCATCGCATTCGCCCAGAAGCGGTGTCACCCATTCGGCGCAGCAATCATCCATCGAGCGATAGACGCCAAGCCCGACCGCGGCCATCATCGCCGCACCCGCGGCGCCGGCTTCCTGGCGGCTGCTGGTCCTGACCTGCGCGCGGGTCGCCGCGGCGATGATGCGGCGCAGCGACGGGCTGCGCGCCGCACCGCCCGACAGACGGATTTCGCCGGGCATGCTGCCCATCGCCTGGTAGCAATCGCGTGCCGCAAACGCCAATCCCTCGAGAACCGCGCGCGCCAGATCGCCAAAACCGTGCTTGACCGAGAGGCCGATGAAGCCCGCGCGTGCGTCGGGGTCGACGAACGGTCCGCGTTCGCCGGCAAGCGAGATGTAGGGCTGATAGACCAGCGACCCCGGTTCCGATCCTTCGACCCAGACATCGAGCGCTTTCAGCAATTCGTCGCGCGAAGGCTTGGCGCCGCTGGCGGTCAGCACGTCGCGCACCAGGCCAAGCAGCCAGTCGATGTTGAGCGTCGCCGCCATGTTGGATTGCAGTTGCGCATACGCGCCAGGAACCGGCATGGCGATCGTGTAGCCTGATGCATCGTCGTTGAGAACGACGTCGTCGGCAGTGCGCGCCAGGCGTGTGTGGATGCCGGTCGAGCCGATGACCGTGCAGCCGACATTGCCGCTTGGATCATAGAGGCCGGCGCCAAGCGCGGTGCTGACCATGTCGACATAGCCCAGCACCACCGGCGTGCCCTCAAGCAGGCCGGTCTCATTTGCTGCCGACGCAGAAAGCGGATGATGGTCGGTCGTGCCTTCGAGCATGGGCGGCAGTAGGCGGCGGTGCGACGTCAGATCGAGAATGTCGAGCACCTCGTCGGAATAGCTGCGCAAGCGGAAATCGCCGAAGGTGAAGGTGCCTTCCGAGGGATCGGTGGCACGCTCGCCGGTCATCTTGAAATAGAGCCAGTCCTTGCAGTGAAAGGCAATGGCGGCCCGCTCAAGGATTTCTGGGCTGTTCCTCTTCAGCCAGCTTAACTGAGCGCCCTGCTGGCAGGCGTTGAGCCCGGTGGCGGTGATCTCGAACCGCGTGCGATCCCGGGGATCGCCGCGCATCTCGTCCACCAGATGTCCGGCGCGCGCATCGAGCCAGAGCCAGGCGCGCCCGACCGGCATGCCGTCGCCATCGATCAGCCAGGTACCGTCGCCCTGCCCGGTGATTGCGACGGCCGCGGTTCGCCGCGCGAGGTCGGGAACTTTCGTCGCCAGTTCGCGAACGGTCTGCGCCATGTCGCGCCAGGTCTGATCAAGGTCCTGTTCGGCGCCGCCGCCTTCCAGCGTGACGAAGCTGTTGGTCACCGACGCCATGGCAAGCTGCCGCCCCGACAGACCGAAAGCGACCGATTTGATCACGGACGTTCCCGCGTCGATCCCGATCAGCAGGTCTTTCATGCCGCAAGTTCCGGATGATTATGGAGGCAATTCACAGGAGCAGTCTTTGTTGTCTGGAGCCGTGGAAGAGGCAGGGAGTGTCCGCAAGGACACCCCCTGTGCAGGCTTTTATTCCGACAGCACGAAGGGTGCGGTGTACTTGTCCACATTGTCCTTGGTGATGAGCAGGCAATCGAACAGTTGCTTCTCGCTGGTGGCGCCGGTAGCGCCCGACTTGATGAACGAGTCGGCCTGCTGCACGGCCTTGGCCGAGAAGATGGCCACCGGCTGAAGCACGGTGTACTGCAGTTCGCCGGACTTGATGGCCGCAACCGCATCCGGGGAGCCGTCAAAGCCGCCGACCTTGATGCCGGCCAGCTTGCCGGCTTCCTTCAGCGCCGCAACCGCGCCAAGCGCCATTTCGTCGTTGCCGCTGATCACCGCGATGATGTCGGGATTGGCCTGCAGCATGCTCTGCATCTTGTCGTGTCCCTGGGTACGATCCCAGTTGGCGACCTGCGAAGCGGCCTTTTCGAGATCCGGATACTGGCTCAGCACAGTCGCGTAGCCGTTCGAGCGCGTGGCGGCGTTGTTGTCCGACGGGGCGCCGAGCAGTTCGACATACTTGCCCTTTTCACCGACCGCCTGCACCCACTGCTGGGCACCGAGAGCCGCACCCTGCGCGTTGTTGGAGACGAGCTGTCCCTTGGCGAGGCCTTCCTGGTTGATCTCGGCATTGACGAGGAAAACCGGGATGTTGGCGGCAATCGCCTTCTTCACCGCGCCGACCGAACCATCGGCATTGGCCGGGTCGAGGATGATCGCCACCGACTTGTTGGTGATGGCGGTGTCGATCAGATTGCTTTCGGTATTGGTGTCGCCCTTGTGGGCGGCGACGTTGGCTGTATAGCCAAGCTTTTCGGCTTCGGCCTTGGCGACGTTGCCTTCGGTCAGCCAGTAGGGGTTGGCCGGATCGTTGACGATGATCGAGATCAGGCCCGCGGCCGATGCGGCTGCGCTAAACCCGACCACCATCGCGGCGGCAAGCAAACTTCTAAGCACGATTTTCATGTACATTCCTCCAATGATTTTACGCGGTCTTGCTGCCAGTCAGCTGGCAGTCTTCCCTTGGGCAGGATTGGCCGGTTCGGCCTTCCCCCGTTTCTGAGAAGTCGGTTGGCCGCCCGTCGAAGCTGGAAGCTTGCTACGGCGGCGATACTGAACGGCATTGAGGAGCACGGCGAGCACGATGACGGCGCCGGTGAACACTGTCTGCCAGTAGGATGAGATGCCGATGATCACCAGACCATCGGACAGGAAGCCGATGACGAAGGCTCCGAGCAAGGTGCCGCGAATGTTGCCGCGCCCGCCGGTGAGTGCGGCGCCGCCGATGACCACGGCGGCGATGGCCGTCAGTTCGTAGGTGGTGCCGGCGGTCGGCCCGGCCGAGGTCAGCTGCGAGGACAGGATCAGGCCGGCAATGGCGGCGCAGATGCCCGACAGCACATAGACCGAAATCTGCACGGTCTTGACCGGAACGCCGGAGAGTTCGGCGGCGCGCTCATTGCCGCCCGAGGCGTAGAGCCAGCGTCCAAAGGCGGTGCGGTTCAGGACGATGCTGCCGATCAGCGCGATGACCGCCAGCACCACCACGCCGGTCGGCACGCCGAACAGGCGGTTGAAGCCGAGAGCATCGAAACCGGTGTTGCCCAACTCCGGCTTGCCGCCGAGATTGTTGTAGGTCAGGCCGCTGGTCATCAGCAGTGCCAGGCCGCGCGCCATGTACATGACGCCGAGCGTGGCGACGAAGGCCGGAACCTTGAACCGCGCGATCAGCACGCCGTTGATAAGCCCGACGGCCGCACCCAGCATGCAGGCCAGCACCGCGACCACCCAGACCGGCGGATAGAGAACGACGCCGAGCCAGGTCAGCGTCACGCCTTGCATCAGAAAACCGGCGACGACGCCGGCAAGCCCGAGCGTCGACCCCACCGACAGGTCGATGCCGCCATTGAGGATGACGAGCAGCATGCCGATGGCGAGAATCCCGAAGATGGCGACATGCGAAGCCATGGTCAGGAAATTCGCCACCGAGAGGTAGTAGGGCGACAGGATCGAGAAGACGACAATGATGACGATCAGGGCAAAGAAGGCCCGGCCTTCGAGCAGCAGCTTGGCCACGTCGAAGCCCTCTCCGCCCGCATTGGGGCTGGACTGTTTGCTGGCCTGGCTGACATCGCTCATGGGTCGGGGCTCCGGAAATTCTGTGGTCAGGCGACCACGGCTTCGCCGGAGGCGGCCATGATCTGCTCTTTGGTGGCGTTGGCGCCGAATTCGGCTGAAATCTTGCCGCGCCGCATGACGACGATGCGGTGGGCGATGCTGAGGCACTCATTGACCTCCGAGGTCGAGAAGACGACCGCCAGGCCTTGCGCGGCACGCTCGCTGAGCAAGCGAAAGACTTCGGCCTTCGCGCCGACGTCGATGCCGCGGCTCGGCTCGTCGAGAAGGATGACCTTGGGATTCGTCGTCAGCATCTTGCCTATGACGACCTTCTGCTGGTTGCCGCCCGACAGCGATCCGATCATGGCGTTGCCGCCCGCGGTCTTGATGGTCACCTTGCGGATCGAATCGTCGATCAGTGCGCGTTCCCTCGGCCGCGAAAGGAAGAGCCCCTTGGCGAATGCCTCGATGCTGGCAAGCGACAGGTTGCGGCCGACGGTCATGGTCTGAACCAGGCCATCGCGCTGGCGATCCTCGGGGACCAGAACCAGACCTCGGGCGATGCGCTGGGCAATGGTCAGTCCCGAAACGTCCTCACCCTCCAGCAGCGCCCGCCCGCCCGCCATGGGCACACGGCCGGCGACGGCCTCCAGCAATTCCGTGCGGCCCGCGCCCATCAGCCCGTAGATGCAGACGATCTCGCCCGCTTTGACATCCAGCGACAGATGATCGACGACGTAGCCTGAACCCGAAGCGTCGGTGACGCTGACATCCACGATCGACAGCGCCACCGCGCCGAACTCGTGGCCGGTCGGCGGCGAGCCGAGATCGAAATTCTCGCCCACCATGTTGCGGACGATCCATTCGAGGTCGATGTCCTTGGCCTCGGCCGTTGCCGTGATCGCCCCGTCACGCAGCACGACGGCGTAGTCGGTGATCTGCAGCGCCTCTTCGAGGTGATGCGAGATGTAGACGATGGAGACACCGCGGCTGGTCAGATCGCGGATCACCTTGAACAGCACCTCCACCTCGGTCGCACTGAGTGCGGAGGTCGGCTCGTCCATGATCAGGATGCGGGAATCGACCGACAGCGCGCGTGCGATCTCGACGATCTGTTGCTGCCCCAGGCGCAGGTCCTCGACCAGGGTCATCGGATCGATGTCTTCTTCGAGGTCGGCCATCAGCGCCCGCGCCTGGCGCGCCTCCTCGGCGAAGTCGAGGCCGGTTCTGGTGCGCAGTTCGCGGCCCATGAAGATGTTGTCGCGAACGCTCAGATTCGGCGCCAGGCTGAGCTCCTGGTGGATGATCGAAATGCCGCGATCGCGCGCGTCCGAAGACGAGGCAAAGCTGACGAGATTGCCGTCGAGCACGATGTCGCCGGATGTCGGCGTCACCACGCCGGACAGGATCTTCATCAGCGTCGATTTGCCGGCGCCATTCTCTCCGAACAGGGTGGTGACCTTGCCGCGATGGATGTCGAAGTTGACGCCCTTGAGCGCGTGGACGCCGCCATACGACATGACGACATTGCGCGCCGAAAGCACGGCATCGCCAGTCGCGGGTTCTGTGCCGGCAGCCATTGTCATTTGACGTCCAGCCTCACCGGTGTGACCAGCCAGCTCTTCGGATTGACCAGCTTGAAGACGCCGACCACCGCTATTGTCTTGCCGGTCAAGGCACTGGTATCGACTTTCGCCAGCACCTCCTTCTTCATCTCGTTGTTCAGCGCCGAGCCGGCGTCCTGATACTCGATCTGGTTGGTGAACTGACCAAAGGTGATCTTGCCGGTGGCGTCGCGAAGCTCGGTTCCGTTGATCGCCGGCCCAGTCTGTACGCGGACGGTCAACGTGTCCGGCAAACCGTCGACGGCGACCTTGTAGATGCCCGATTTTCCCTCGCCGACGACGCCGGTGAACTTGACCGAGATGACCGGTCCGACTCCCGCCGGCACGCCATATTCCTTTTCGGCCGTCGCCCTGTCCTTGGCGATCGCCGCCGCCACCGTCGCGGCGTCGGCGGCACGCGCTTCGACATCGGCCTGCACCTTGGGAAATTCAGACTTGCCGTAGTCGGCGGCCGAAAACACCGCGTTGCGAACATCGCCGGCAGAGCCGATCTTGATCACCTTGGTATCGAGCGCCATGGCGCCGAGCAGAACCACAACCGCAGCGCCGGCAAGCACCCGGCGCAGGCCGGGCGAAGCTTGCCGGGCGGTGGCCTTCGCGCTCATGATGCAACCACCAGCGGTGCGGATTGTCCGTTGTCACGCATTCGAAGTTCCTCCGTTCACGCAGCGCTTCGCGGTCCCGGCTGCATCGTCGAGCTCGACCAGCGCGCGGGCCGTGCATTCGTCGGTGATCAGGCCGCTGAGATAACGGCTTTCGAGTACTGCCTTGATGGCGCGCACCTTCACCTTGCCGCCGGCGACGGCAACGATCCTGCGGCCCTTCAACTGATCGCGCGGAAGCGCCAGTATTCTTTCCGACAGCGCCGTTTCGACCGGACGCCCCTTGTCGTCGAAGAAATGCGCCAGCAATTCACCAACGCCGCCGTCACGCTTGACCTCGTCGATTTCGGAAGGCTCGATCATGCCGGTGGCGACCAGCGACGCCTCCCGCTCGGCCGTGCCTATTCCGACGAACATCAGGTCGGACCGGCTGGCGAGAGCGAACACATCGCTGATGCCGCGCTGGCCAAGCAGCACTTCGCGGTCCTCGGCGGTATTGGCGACAAAAGGCACCGGCATGACGAAAGCCTGCGCGCCGGTCCGCTCTGCCAGGCGATGCATGACGTCGTGCGGGTTGGCGGCGAATTTGCGCGTCACGCCGCCAAGCAGCGAGACGAAACGGATGTGAGCAGCAGTTGCGCGCGTCAGATATTCGACGCTGGCGGCAAGCGTGCGGCCATGGCCGACGCCGATCAGCATGTCTTCGCCGCGATCGATTTCGCGCTTCAGGAACTGGGCGCCGGCAATGCCCAGCCCCTTGAGCGGCAGTTCGTCCTGATCGAGATCGGGAACCACCTCGCAATAGTGGAGCCCATAGGCGGCGATCAGGCGCTGTTCCAGGTCGACGCATTCGGCGACGTCGCCGTCGATGAAGACCCTGACCAGACCTTCATGGTTGGCCTTGGTGATCAGCCTATGCGCCTTGAGGCTGGTCAGGCCAAGCCGCTTGGCCACCTGGGCCTGGGTCAGACCACCGGCATAGTGCAGCCAGGCCGCGCGCGTGGCGAGGCTGGATTCATGGTCGCGGTTTGCGCTTCCGCCGGAATTCAAGCCATCCCCTCCCCAGGGTGATAATATTATCTTTGTGTGCAAAAATTTTCATACCTTTGCACCGCTGTCAATCCCTCCGCAGATGGTTGCCTCAGCCGACGTTCGGCAGCCAACGCGAGCCTATTAGAAGGTAAGCATACAATATGACCATACGGTAGTGTTAATTTAACGTCAATTTGTGTTACCGTATCCAGTGACGGCATGAGCCCGTAGGCGCCGGCAAATCCCAATCCGGGTGCAAAATGGGAAGGTTGATGCACAGGGCGCAACAAGGGCAAATCGATCGGATTGCCTCAGGAAAAGCTATCGGCGTCAGCGATCAAGCGATCAGTCCAGCCGCATCAGGTTCCTGCCCTCGAGCTCGACAACAGCGGCTTCGACCTCCCGCGTGAGGCGCTCGGTGCTCCACGCCAACGCCCGCCCCGCGATCGCGGCAATCTCCTGCAGGTCGCGGCTCGTCAACGAGCCGCCTATCGCCAACGTGCTGCGGCGCATAACGACATCGGCCAGATGTTCGACGAACTCGTTGCGCGCGATGTAGTCGATTTCCGCCTTGCCGTAGCCGCCGGAGTCCGGCAGGCAACCCTCATCATCCGACCCGTGCCTGGCGATCTCAACGGCTCTGGTCCCGTAGCGCGACAGCAATTGATCAAGGCGCCCTTCCCCGGCGCCCGTTGCCTGCTGTGCCTCAGCCAGCCAGTCCGCGCGCGCGGCGGCATTGGCCGGAAAATCCCGCCCACCGCCGATCGGCATCGACTGAGTCGACATCTTGCGGCTGCGCTGCAAGCGCTTGAGTACGGTATCAGTGACTTCCTCGGCAAAGCCGCGGAACGTCGTCCATTTGCCGCCGACCAGCGAAATGACTGCAAAGGGCCTGTTGCCGTCCGGCTCGGCAACGGGCGCCGAATGATCGCGGCTGATCAGTCCGGGCGTCGCTGCTTCAGACGTCGGCAGCGGCCGGATGCCGCTATAGGCGTAGACGATCTGGTCGCGCTCGAACGCCATGCCCGGCAGCAGCGTTCGCACGCTGTCGAGCAGATAGTCGACTTCTTCGGGTTCGCAGCGGACCGCGTCCGGATTGTCGGCCTTGATGTCGGTCGAGCCGACCAGCGCCAGGCCGAGATAGTCGTAGACCAGGCAGATGCGGCCGTCATCGGCCTCGAAATAGAGCATGCGCCCGGCGAGGCTTTTGACCAGTTCGTCATGCCTTAACAGGATATGCGAGCCCTTGGTGCCGCCGATCATCTTCGATGGAGCACCAAGCAGCGCGTTGACGTCGTCGATCCACGGACCGGCGGCGTTCACCACCAGCTTCGGCCGCACCGAAAAGGCCGCGCCGTTTTCCGGCTGGAAGGTGAGCACGCCATTGGCTGAAGCCGCCAGTGTCGTGTAGTTGGCACCGGCAGACGCCGCGTGAGCCTGCAAGCCGTCGAGGATCAGTTCCAGCACCAGCCTTTCCGGGTGACTTATCTTGGCGTCGTAGTAGGTGCCGGTGGCGACGATCGCCGGATTGAGCGCCGGCATCTCAACAAGCGCCTGCCGCCGCCCGACCATGCGGTGGCGCGGCATGACCTGGTTTCGTGAACCGTAGAAATCGTAGATCATCAAGCCGATCTTGATCAGTATGGCGCCGCGGCTGCGCGGCGCGCTGGTCGAGCCGAACAGCGTTCGCAACGCCGCGAGCATGCCCTTGCTCCACGAGAAGATCGGGATGACGGTCGGCAGCGGGCTGACATAGTGCGGCGCGTTTTGAAGAAGCAGATTGCGTTCGAGCGTCGACTGCGCCACCAGCCCGAACTCGCCGGTCTCGAGATATTTCAAGCCGCCGTGGATGAGCCTCGACGGCGCGGCACTGGTGCCCGAGCCGAAATCCGCCTTTTCGACGATCAGGCAGCTGACACCTTGCGCGCACAGATCGCGAAACAGCCCAGCCCCGTTGATGCCGGCGCCAAGAATGACGACGTCGACTTCGCCGGTCCCGGCCATCGCGGCGAGACGCCCTGCGGGATTGTCCGCCCCGGCTCCATCTGCTGGGTTCATGGCGCCTTCGTCTTGACGATGCGCAACTTCACCCCCGCCCGTTCGAGGCTCTGCGCCTGCGCATCGCCCAGGCCCTCGGTCACCAGCACGGCGTCGAAACTGGTCAGATCGTCGAAGACATGCAGCGCGATCCGGTCGAATTTTGCGTGGTCGACCAAAAGGATGCGCTTCACGGAGGCGGTCATCATCGCCTGCTTGACCCGCACGACATTCGGATCCTGGATGAAAGCAGTGGTTCCGGTGACGGCCGAAGCCGAACAGATCAGCACATTGGCGCGCAACTGCGCCACGGCGTTCTCGCAGACAATGCCGATATAGGCATTGTAAGTGGGATGATACTGGCCGCCGAGGCAGATGAAATCGATATCGTCCACATTGATCAATTGGCCCGCCGTCGAGACGCTGTTGGAAATGACGGTCAGCGGCTTGACGTCGAGCAGCAGCGTCGCGACCGCGTTTGCCGTCGATGAATCGTCCAGCATCACCACCTGGCCGGCCTCGATATAATCCAGTGCCGCCCGCGCCAGTGCATCCTTCTCGGCTCGATTGACGGTCACCCGGTAGCGGAAAGCGCTCTCGTAGAGGCCGGAAGGCTGGACCGTCACCGCACCGTGCAGCTTGCGCAGCACGCCCTGCTGCGCCAGCCGGTCGATATGCCGGTGGATGGTCATGCGCGACACGCCGAAATGCTCGACCAGATCATCGATGCGCACCTGGCCGAGCTTGATCACATAATCGGCGATCTCTTCGCGTCGTTCGTCGGCCTTGATCATGCGTTTACCCCCGCCAGCCTTTCGATATCAGGCCAATGCGACTTCAGCTGCTCGGCTATGCGGCAGTAGAGCGAAAACCGCTCATTGAACACAGCACTGGAGGCGGGCACGGTTTGGTACGTCCGCTCCGTCATGCCGACCTGCCTGGCGCCCTCTTGCGGCGTCTTGAACAAGCCGACCGCAGCACCTGCGCAAAGCGCGGCACCGAGGGCCGCGGTCTCATCCGTCGAGGTGACGGTGACCGGGGCGTTCAGCACGTCGGCAAACATCTGGACGAAAGCAGGATTGCGCGAACCGCCGCCGGTCAGGCGGATCTCGCTGACGGCAAAGCCGTCGCGCAAAGCCTCGACATGGGTGCGGTGATTGAAGGCGATGCCTTCCAGAACCGCCTTCAGCATGTCGCCGCGATTGTGCCAGCCATGCAGGCCGACAAAGCTGCCGCTGGCCAAATCGCCATAGGGAGAGCCGAACAGATAGGGATGAAACAGGATGGTCGAAGGCTTCTTCAACGCCGCGTCGATCTCTCCCGCCAGCAATTCGTGGAGCGAGCCGCCATCCGCGTTTGTCCTGTCTTGCTCCAAGCGACAGAAAGTGTCGAGAAACCAGTCGTAGTTCGCGGTCGAGGCCGGCGAGATCGACATGTTGTTCCAACGCCCCGCATCGATGGCGTTGCGGCAGAACCAACGTCGGTCGACGCGCGGTTGCGAAGAGACGACTTCGTTGATGGAATACGTGCCGGCGACGATGGCGAGCACGCCGTCTTCATGGCCGCCCATGCCAAGCGCCGAGGCGGCCACGTCGTGCAGGCCGCAGGCGACCGGTGTTCCCCTGCGAAGGCCGGTCCTTTCGGCGGCATCGGCTGTGACTTGACCGGCGATGTCAGCGGAATGCGCCACCGGCGGCAGCGCGTTGAACAGATCCTCCAACCCGAAGATGCGCATCGCTTCAGGCGCATAGGCTTGCGTGCGAAAATCCGTGAATGAAGTGCTGGCCTCCGTGCGGTCGGTCCCGATCGTGCCGGTCAGGCAAAAGCGCAGCCAGTCCTTGCAGGCCAGCACATGGCCGATGCGGCCATAGCGATCAGGATCGTTCTGCTTAAGCCACGCCAGCAGCGCCGACGGCGCCGAAACATGCGGCGTCTGGCCTGTCGTCGCCAGTGCATCGGTGAAAACGGTACCGGCGGACCACCTTTCGACAATGTCGCCGGCGCGGCTGTCGAGCGACAGGATGCCTGGTCCCAAAGGCTGACGATCATGATCGAGCAGATAGAGACCATCGCCATGCGCGGTCGCCGCCACCGCCTTGATGTCTTCCGCCGGCCTGCCGGAGAGCGCGATCGCCTCCTTGATGGCGTCGGCTGTTGCTTGCCACAGGCCTGACATGTCGCGCTCCACCCAGCGCGCGTGGGGCATCGATTGCGGCACCCGGCGACGGGCCACGGACAATTGCGTGCCGTCGGCATCGAAGATGACCGCCTTGGTGACCGTGAGGCCGTTATCGATTCCGAGCAGGCTGGGCATGATCACCGCCTCTTTCAGCAACTGGCGATTGCTACAGGGCGATCCTGCAGTCTGATGCAAGGGCGAAACACATGGCGACAACCCCGATTGAGCAAGGGGGACAAACGGCAAAAGCACCTCGCCGCAACAAAGAACTCATATCTTTATGTGAATTTAACGTCAACATACGCGACAAAAAGGCTTCGGCGCCAGGGAGCCACGGATGGATCTCGCGGTTGCCAGGCGACGCGTAATCAGCTGCTAAGGCCGTCACGGATGGCGCTGAAATAGCGGTCGGTTCCAACCTGCCCGCCCTTGAGTGCCACCTCCAGCCCATCGATCGCCTTGACGCGCGAGTGAGCGACGCAAAGCGGCGAGCCCGGCGACACCGGCAACGGCATCCGCACGGTCAGCGCATCGACACCCATCTGGCCGAGCGCGTGGCTCGACGTATCGCCGCCGGCAACGACCACGCGCTGCAACTTCTGCTCGATGGTCAGCGCGCGAAGCAGTTCGCCGAGGCCCCGCCCGAGCTTGTGGCGGGCGCCTTCCTGGCGGTCGATTTCGCCCCCCCTATCGGCCGCGGGTCCAAGGGCCGTGTAGAGAACGACGCTGCGCCCGGCTTCCAGACTGGCGCGACCGGCTGCCGTCGCGCGTGCGATCGCATCTCCGGAAGCTTCGGAGATCAGTTCGACGGGATCGACCTCGATGCCATCGAAGCCGTCGGTCAAAGCGTGCCGGATCTGTCGTTCGGTCGTCGGCGAACAACTGCCCGAGACGACCGCGATCCGGTCGGCGGCACCCGGCGGCGAAAATTCTGGTTCAGCTCTGACTGTCCCGTTCGACACCCATTCGGCCAGCAGCGCATATTCGATCCCCGACGAGCCGACGACGAACGAACCGCCCGGCTTGCGGGCGCGCCATATCTCCTTGCCGGCAAGCGCCTGCGTCTCGAGGCTGTCGACATCGACAAGTACGATGTCGGTGCCCTCGGCGAGCAAGCGATCGAAGGCCTCCGAGCGCGCCGCCGACTGCAACGTCGCGAGGTCGACCAGCCCCGATGTGAGCTCCGTCTGCCGCGACAGATGGATCAGCAGGTCGGATTCATCCATCGGCGTCGTCGGGTGGCGGCTCATCACCGGATGGCGGTCGATGCGGAAATACTTTTCACGATAGGCCGCGAACAAATGACCGAAGGCCGTGTAACGCTTGAGCTGCGGCGCCCCGACCAGCAGCGGCACGCTGTCCTGCGCGAAGACCGAACGGCCGATCTCGATGGCGCGACCGATGCTGCCGATGGTCGGGCTGGAATCGAAGGTGGAGCAGACCTTGTAGTGACAGATCGCGGCATTCAGCGTCTTCAGCCAAGCGAAGGCATCGCTCAGATGCGTGTTCATCCATTGCGGCGTCTCGCTGCGGCTGGTGCCGGCCAGGCCAATGGCGCGGCAATGGCTGAACTGCTCAACCATGGCCGCGTCCGGCTGGCGCATAAATAGCACGGTCGGCACGCCGCCGAGTTCGAGCGCTTCCATGACGTCGGTCGAGCCGGTGAGGTCGTCGCCATAATAGCTGAGAAGCAGGTCTTGCATTGCTTCAGGCCGCTTTGCCGTCGCCGAATTTTTCGATCGACCGCGCCAGCTCCGGATGGCTCAAGGCGAAATCCGCCAGCGGAATGCCGTCGACCGCCGCCTGCCAGGCTTGCTGCACGGCACGCACCCCGGCGCCCGGTCCATCCGGATGGCTGACGATGCCGCCGCCGCACAGATAGAGCAGATCGACCGTCCGGCCGGTCCGTTCATAGGTCTCGGGCGCTTGCCCGCCCCATTGGCCGGAGCCCGCCACAGGCAAGGCGCAATCCTCAGGGGCAAAAATCGGCGTCGTCACCGCCTTGAAGGACTCGACGAAAGACGCGTCCGGCTCCCAGTATTTCGATTGGATGCCGTTGATCTGGAACTGGTCGACGCCGAGCAGCCGCCAGAACTGTTGCCAGACCTTGAAGTTCATACCGAGGCCGGGATGGCGGGTGAGGATGTCCCAGCCGTTGCGATGAGCGTGAAGCACCAGGCTGGAGCGTTTTCTCAAGAAGGCCAGGCCACCGAAACCGACGGAGTTGATGTTGACCACGGCGCAATTTCCGCCGGCCTTGGCCACCAGATCGTGATTGCGCATCATCTCGTCCGGGTCGGCATGCGAGATGCCGAAGGCGTACATCACCTTCTTGCCGGTCCTCTGCTCGTGGTCGAGGATCAGCGGCATGATTGCCTTTACCCGCTCCGCCAGCGGCGAATAGGCTGGGCTCATCAGCTTCTCATCGTCCTTGATGAAATCGACACCGGCGGCGATCAGCTCGCCCACCATCGCGGCGGTTTCGGGGGGCCGCAGCCCCAGCGCCGGCTTGACGATGGTGCCGATGATCGGCCGATCCGTGACACCTGTCAGCCTGCGGCTGCCGGCGACGCCGAATTGCGGACCTGGATGCGCGCCGCGGAATTGCTCCGGCAGCTTCATGTCGACAACGCGAATGCCGGTTAGGCCCTTGATCGAATAGGCGCCGCCGATGGCAATGGTCATCAGAGCCGACAGGTCGTGGCCGATGGCATCGAATGGAAAGGCGATGTCGACATCCGCGCGCTTGAACGGCCCGTTACCGGCCTCGGGAATGGAGGGGCGAAGTGCGTCCGGCAGGTGCCGAATGGCCAGGACACGCGCGGCCACCCGGGCTTTCAGTTCCTCGGTCTCGCCGGGCAGCGCGACGAAGGTTCCAGACGACTGGTCGCTGGCGATCTTGGCTGCCAGCGTCTCGATGCTGCCTGATGTCTCGATGCGGTAGGTGAGCGTGATCATGGTTCGTTGTCTGAGGCCGCAGGGGGTTCGAAAAGAGTTCCTTGATCGTCGGAATCTGGTATAATGAGTACATAAGCTTTGCAAGCAATATCCTGTCTGGCGGCTATGGGCGATCGGGGCGACAGCCATTCCGGGAACAGCTGCGGCAGTGTTAGATAGACACAGGTCAAGGGAGTGATTCGCGACGATGAACCGTTCGGAGCCGATCGTCCGGCGCAAACTTTCCGACGAAGTGTTTTTGCGGCTGAAGCGCCTGATCACCAGCGGAGAATTGACGCCGGGCGACGACATGCCGTCGGAGCGCGAGTTGATGGAGCGCTTCGAGGTCGGCCGTCCCGCGATCCGCGAGGCGATGCAGGCGCTGAGCAATATGGGCCTCGTCGCGATCTCGCATGGGGAACGCGCCAAGGTGCTGCAGCTGACCGCCAAGTCGATCATCAAGCAGGTCGATGGCGCAGCCAAGATCATCCTGTCGTCGTCGAAGGACACGTTGGAACACCTGAAAACGGCGCGCATCTTCTTCGAGCGCGGTATGGTCAGGGAAGCCGCCGAAAACGCCACTGCCGAGGACGTTGAGCAGCTGCGGGCCACAATTGCCGAACAGCGTGGCTTTCGCGGCGATTCCGAGGCTTTCATTTCAGCCGACATGAAGTTTCACACCCAGATCGCGGCCATTTCAGGCAACCCGATCTATATCGCCGTCAGCGAGGCGATGCTCGGTTGGCTGAAGGAATATCACACCGAAATGCTGATCTGGACCGGCAAGGAACAGTTCACGCTGACCGAGCATGAAGAGATCATCGGCCGCATCGAGAAGAAGGATGCCGACGGCGCCGAGAAGGCGATGATCAAGCACCTCGAGCGCTCGCGCGCGCTTTATGTGATGAACTCCGGCAACTGATTTCAGCCGATCCGCGTGATCGCGTAAGGGGTCATCACCAGTTGGCCTCGGCCAAACGCTGAGATGTCGACCGTCACGTCGTCCGCCGTCAGGTTCGCCAGCCACGCCACGGTCTTGCCCGAAGCGGAGCGGCCGGCCAGCGCCAGCACCTTGGTCTCGTCGCTCGTTTTCGTCGCCACATACGTAAGGCCGGCCAGTTCGCAAAGCCCCTTGATGGCATCGAAGATCGGCCGAGGCGATCCTTCCGCGACGGGTTCGCCGGATGCTGCGAGCACGCCGAAAGGCCCGGCGAAGCCGGACAGCGTGAGCAGTTCCAGCCCGGCCGGCGCGACACGCGCGGCATAGCCGATCGCCCATGCGGCTGCGAACAGGCCGGCATGGCGAGGGTCGCGATCGGCCATGGCGATGCGCTGGCCCCCGGGATTGCCCTTGGTCGCGCCGCCATAGGGGTTCTGGCGCATGGCGATCGTCGATGGACCGATGCGGTAAGGCTTTTCCCCGAAGATCGCCCGCGCCGACGCGGTGATGAAGGGCAGCGCCTCCAGCGACTGCATGACGCTGAGATCGTCGGCGGCGTGCACGATCGGGCACGTGCAGTGGGTGACGAAATCGAGTTGGCCCGCCGGCACGCGCTTGCGGTTGAGCTCGGTGAAATAGCTGAACATGCCGCCGCCGAGCCGGATATCGGGAAAGGCGCGACAGGCCGCGGCATAGACGTCTTCGAGCGGCGGACAGTCCGGCCACGCGCTGCCCGGCGGTGTCGACTGCCGGTCAACCGAAGGCGAGACGGCAATGGCCGAAAGCTTCAACCCGGCTTGACGCACCATGTCGGCAACGCCTGACAGCTCGGCATCGAGGTCGCCCGCGCAGGCAACGACGCATTCCAGCGTCGTCTGCACCGGATAGGCGGCGGTGAGCCTTGCATAAGACTGCAATGCTTCGACGCCGTGACCGCGCGTCGGATCGTAGTGGAAGACAAGTTGCTGCGGGCCGAGCTCGGTCAATGTCGAAAGATTTGCGAGCGCTGCTTCGACCTCATCCGGGTAGATGATCACGCCGAGATCCGGCAGCCTCTGCCCGGTCTCGCCGAGTTCGACGCTGACCGGTTCGGCGGCAGATGCTGCGGCCGGCATTCCCCCCTCGCCGGTGATGCGCAGGCTGACCGTCTGGCTTACAGTTTGGCCGGCCGGCAGCACATAGGGCCAAGGCAACGCCAGTGGCCGCACATAGGTCTTGTAGGACGCGTCCGACCAGTTACGCTGGTCCTCCATCTCGAAAGTGTCGCCCCCCATCCGGCATTCGGCAGTGATGCCCGGCCGGACCTCATGGGTGATCGCGCGCAAATCCTTGAAAGGCTGCCAGGGATCGATCAGCAGTGGCAGTTTCGTCGCCACCACGCTGCCGTCGGTATGCTCGACCGTGACCGGGCTGCCGGCGAGGCCGGCGATCGGATGCAGGACGCAAAAACCGCAGCGATTGGTCTCGAAATCGCTTTCAGGGACCGCGCTGACGTCGAACACTAGGTGACCGTTGGCGGAGCCCTTGATCGTAGCGCGAAAGTCGAGCCGGCTTCCGCCCGGTGCTAAGCAAGTTGCGGAGTAGCTGACGGAGCAGCTGTCGGCGTCCTGATCGACGGCAAGTTCCGTCAGCGCCGGTTCATAGGTGCCCCAGTCGCGGTCGCGCACGATGTAGGCGATGGCGCGCAGCACTTCGATGCCGCCGTAACGGATGGTGCGCAGGCTGCCGTTGACAAAGTCGGCGCTGAGCAAGCCCGCACTCAGCCTAACCGGCTCGGCCTCGACCACGCGTGTGCCGTATAGGAGGAAGGCGTCGGCTGTCATGTCAGCAAGCCATCCAGGTGGACAGGTTCGTGGCTCGCGGCGCCCAGATAGGCCGCCTCGACCAGCGCGAATGTCTTGAGATTGTCGGCGCCCGAGGTCGCCGGCTCGGTTCCCTTTGCCAGGCAGTCGACCCAGTGCTGCTGGATGGCGACGACGCTCTCCTGGATGTTGTGCCATGGGCGCGATGCCCAGGCGAGTACGGGCGGCGAAACGTCGGTAATCTTCGTGCCGCTCCTGCCGGTGACGGTGAGCCGATATCCCTGCGCCAAGCGGATCGTGCCGTCGCTGCCGTCGATCTCGATCAGCGTTTCGGGAAACGGTTCGGTGGCGAGCTTCGTCGCGTAGCTACAGTCGACCACTGACGTCGCCCCGCTCTTGTGGTCCATCAGCATCGTCGCGACATCTTCGCCCGCGATGCCGGGGTTGATGCGCGCGGTTCGCGTCGTGATCGTCGACACGTCGCCCAGTAGAAAACGGGCGATGTCGAGACTGTGGATACCGAGATCCTCGATGATGAAGCGCTTTCCCTTGGCGAGATAGGGCTGGCCGGAAAACACGTCATAGGCAGAGCGGAAGGAGATGCGCCCGAAGAACGGCGTGCCGATCTCGCCGCTGTCGAGCACGGCACGCACCGCCTGGATCGCCGACTGCCAACGAAAATTCTCATGCACCATCAACGGTACGCCGGCTTCCACGCAGGCCCTCACCATCGCCTTGGCGTCGGCAAGCGTCGGCGCGAACGGCTTTTGGCAAATCACCGGCACACGGTGCAGCGCCGCCATCTCGACCAGCGGACGATGGCTGGGAACGGTGGTGGCGATATCGACGAAGTCGAGGCTTTCGCTTGCAAACATCTCTGCCGCGTCGGTGTAGCGCTTCGCAATGCCGAACTGGTCGCCGATGATGCGCAGCCGCTCCGGGTCGCGGTCGCAAATGGCGACCATCGCGGCGCCTTCAATGTCGCGCCAGGCATGCATCTGGTTGATGGCAAAGAAGCCGCAGCCGATGAGCCCTCCCCGCAACTCCGCCATGCTCAGCCTGCCTTTGCCATCTGCATCAGCGTCACCCGGCTCTGCAGCCGGCGCTGCGCTTGGTCGACGACGACGGCGACGATGATGACAAGGCCCTTGATCACCATCTGCCAGAAGGAACTCACGCCCATCATCACCAACCCGTCCGAAAGAATGCCGATGACGAAGGCGCCGACAATGGTGCCGCCGATCGTGCCGCGCCCACCCGACATCGAGGTGCCGCCGAGCACTGCCGCCGCGATGGCGTTGAGCTCGAAACTTTCGCCCGTTGCCGGGTGCGAGGCCATCAGTTCCGACGAGATGATCAGGCCGACGATCGCCGCGCAGAAGCCGGAGAACATGTAGACGAACATTTTCACCATGTTGACACGAACGCCCGAAATTCGCGACGCCCGCTCATTGCCGCCGACGGCGAAGATGTGGCGGCCGAGCGGCGTGTATTTGGCGAGATAGGCCGCAGCCAGCGCGACGACGATCAGGATCCAGATCGCCACAGGCAGGCCAAGCAGCCGCCCGGCGCCGAGGAAACCAAACCCGGTGGTGCCGAGCTCCGGCTTGCCGACCAGGTTGGGGAAGGTGCGGCCGTCCGACGACAGCAACGCCAGGCCGCGCGCGACATAGAGCACGCCGAGCGTGGCGATGAACGGCGCGACGTTCAGCCTGGTGATCAGCAGTCCGTTGACAGCGCCGATCAATATGCCGACCGCCAGCGTGATCAGCGCGATCTCGACGACGTTGAAATAGATGGTGTAGCCGAATTGCAGGTCGATGCCGTTCAGCACGAGGTAGCCGGCGACCATGCCACACAGACCGACGATCGAGCCGACCGACAGGTCGATGCCGCCGGTGATGATGACGAAGGTCATGCCCATGGCGAGGAAGGCGTTCAGCGCCACATGTTTCGACATCAGGATCAGGTTGGCGGTCGACAGGAAATTCGGCGCCGCGATCGAAAAGAAGATCAAGACGGCGATCAGCGCGATGAACGTCCTCGCCTTCATCAGCGTCAGCAGCAGCGAGCCGCTCGAGACGGAGGAGACAGCCGCCTTGGCCGGGATGTCAGTCATGGGCGCTTTTCTCCGTGTGCGGGGTCGGTCCGTGGCCAAGTGCCGAGGCGGCGACAAGGGCTGCCTCCGTCGCCTCGGAGCGATCGAACATGCCCGTCAGTTTTCCATTGCTCATCACCGCGATGCGATCGGACAGCGCCATCACCTCATCGAGATCCGAGGTGGCGAACAGAATACCGAGCCCATCGCGCGATAGTTTGCGCATGGTGCGGAAGACGTCGGCCTTGGCGCCGACATCGATGCCACGGCTGGGCTCATCCATCAGCAGCACCTTCGGCCCGGTGAGCAGCGCCTTGCCGATCACCACCTTTTGCTGGTTGCCGCCCGACAGCGATGAGACCTCCT
Organism: Mesorhizobium sp. C277A; assembly: GCF_040324395.1. Lineage (NCBI taxonomy): Bacteria > Pseudomonadati > Pseudomonadota > Alphaproteobacteria > Hyphomicrobiales > Phyllobacteriaceae > Mesorhizobium > Mesorhizobium sp. C277A. The sequence goes on from NZ_JAMYVW010000002.1 coordinate 2,486,588, forward strand.
GCGCCGGGTCGGCGACCTTGATCGCCAGTTCCCGCACCATCTGCGTCACCGCCTGCTTCTCGTGGCCGCCGCGAATGTGAAACAGGCGGACAAAACGCGACAGGCTGGCCAGTGTCAGATTGCTCGCGACGGACAGGATCGAGACTAGCCCTTCGCGTTGGCGGTCTTCGGGGATCAGCGCCAGCCCGCGCCGGATACGCCGCGTCGTGTCGCGCTCCTTGACCTTTTTGCCGGCGATGAAGATCGCGCCGGTAGCCTGGCCATGGCGGCCCATGATGCAGTCGAACAGCTCGCTCCGCCCGGCGCCCATCAGGCCGTATATGCCGAGGATCTCGCCGGCGCGCAGCGACAGCGAGACGTGATCGACCGCCAGCCCGCCGGTCGCGCGCGGCAGGCAGATGTCCTCGGCGCGGAATATCTCTTCGCCGGGAACATGGCCGTCGGCCTTGGCGAAATCCTTGGCGTCGGAGCCGATCATCTGCCGCACGATCCACCGGGTGTCGACGTTTTTCATCTCCTCCTGGCCGGTGATGTGCCCATCGCGCAGCACGGTGATGTAGTCGCCGATGCGGATCAGTTCTTCCAGCCGGTGCGAGATGTAGACGATCGCCACGCCGCGCGCCTTGAGGTCGGCGATCACCTTGAACAGGATCTCGACTTCCGCCGCACTGAGCGCCGAGGTCGGCTCGTCCATGATCAGGATGCGCGCATCGAGCGAAACCGCCTTGGCGATCTCGACCAGCTGCTGCTGGCCGATGCGCAGATCCTCGACCAGCATGTCGGGCCTTATCCCGGCCTGCAGGCGTTCGAGAAATTGCGCCGCGCGACGCTCCTGCTCCTTGCGGTCGATCTTGCGGAACCGGTTGGTGATCTCGCGCGTGGCGAAGATGTTCTCGGCGACGGTCATATTGCCAAACAGGTTCAGCTCCTGGAACACCATGCCGATGCCGCGGTTCACCGCGTCGCCCGATGACGAGAAGGAGACCTCCTCCCCTTCCAGGAGGATCCGGCCGAGCGTCGGCTGTTCGACGCCGGCGATAATCTTCATCAGCGTCGATTTGCCGGCGCCGTTTTCGCCGACCAGCACATTGACGGCGCCCTTGCGCACCTCGAAATTCGCGCGCTTGACCGCGACGGTGCCGGAATAGACCTTGGAGACGTCCTCCAGTTTCAGGATGACATCGTGAGCAACCGCAGCGCTCATGGCTTCCGCCCGATTTCTGCCTCCGCCGGCGTCACCAGCGGCAGGTCCTGGCCGCTCTCGAGCGTATAGGCGCCGAGAACCTTGGCGGTCCGGCCTTCCAGCGCGTCACGCGGCAGTTTGGCAAACAGGGCCTTGACGGCATAGGCGTTGAACGCCTTGCCGAACTGGGCAAAGTCGATCTGATTGGTAAAATCGTTGAACTGGATGAAATCGAGGCTGTCGCGCAGCGCGGTTCCCCGCATCGCCGGTCCGATTTGCACCCGCGCATCGGCCTTGCCGTCGCCGTCGACATCGACATCCATGGTCGCTGCCCGCGACTGCGTGTTGGCGGCGATGATCTTGCCCTCGACGCGAACCGCGAAGGTCCAGGGCGAATTCGCCTGCTTGTTCGGATTGCCATATTTGGCGCCGGCGGAAGCAGGATCGGTTTTTGCCAGAGCGTGGACTTGCACAAACGGCCCGGCTTTCTGCTGGAGGTAAGGCACGACCTTCGCCGCCCATATCTCCTCGACCATCTTGTCCGGGTTGAAGACGGCGGCATTGCCGCTGTCCCCCGAAGGGGTCGGGAGGATCTTGCAGGCGGTCAAGCTGATGCCGAGTATCACGGCAAGGATCGGCCAGATCGGCTTGTTGTTCAGCATGATGGCTTGTTGAGCATGTGATCAATACCCACGGAAAAGGGCGACGAGGGACGACCCTTGGGTCGCCCCTCGCTGTTCATGTCACGCCGGCTCAGTTGGTCAGCGCAAACGTTTCCAGCTTGGCAGCATTGTCGCCATTGACCAGAACGCAGTCCATCAGCTGCTTTTCCTTGGCCGGCGACTTCTTGTTCTTGATGAAGTCGTTGGCCTGCTCGACCGCCATCTGCGCCTGCGCATAAGCCGGCTGCAGCACGGTTGCCTTGATGCCGCCCGCGGTGATGGAGTCGCGCACGTCATTCGACCCGTCGAAGCCGACGACGATGACGTCCTTGCGGTTTGCCGCGACCAGCGCCGCATAGGCGCCCATCGCCATCGTGTCATTGCCGGAGATGACGCCCTTGATATCCGGGTTGGCCTGGAGGATCGATTCCATCTTGGAATACGCTTCCGTCTGGCTCCAGTTTGCCGACTGCTGGGCGACCATCTTCAGATCCGGATAATCGTCGATGACGTCGTGATAGCCCTTCGAGCGAATGCCGGCATTGGTATCGGATTCCTTGCCGACCAGCTCGACGAAATTGCCCTTCTCGCCCATCAGCTTGACGAATTCCTGCGCACCGAGCTGGGCGCCCTGGTAGTTGTTGGAGACGATCTGCGCCACGGCGACGCCGGTGGCATTGATCTCGCGATCGATCAGGAACGACGGCACGCCCGCGTCCTTGGCCTTCTGCACGGCAGCGACAGTGGCGTCGGCGCCGGCATTGTCGAGGATGATCGCCTTGGCGCCACGGCCGATCGCGGTGTCGATCAATTCGGATTGCTTGTTGGCATCGTCGTCATGGACGAGGACAAGCGCTTCGTAGCCGAGTTCCTTGGCCTTGGCTTCGGCGCCGACGGCTTCCGCCTTGAAGAACGGATTGTCGTGCGAGGGCGTGATGATGGCAATGAGGTCGGCTGCATAGGCGGGTACCGCCGTGCCAAGCGCCAGCATGCCGGCGAACGCCGCAAGTGTCATTCTGCGTGTGAGTTTCATGATGTCCTCCTGTTTGAAAAAATTGCCTTGATCGATCAAGGCCTCTGCATTCGAATTCGTCGCGCAACGCGGGCCGCCGATCGGTTCAGGCTGAATGCCGTTGCCGGCTTCCCAAACGATCTCCCCCGCCGTCCCTCCACTTGCCCAGGCTTCGTACTTCCCGCGAACCCTTGCCCAAGCCATCAACAGCTAAGCCAACTGGTATGATGAGTCAATCACTAATTGAGGTGACATGTGCCCACTGAGCAAAGTATCTGGGCGTCATGGCGGGTGTGTCGAGCCATCGAGGCGCTCCGGCAAGCGCCCGACTCGGCCTGTCTCAGGTAATGCGCCGAATGCTCGCGGCGATCTCTTCCGGCTCGAACACCCGCTTCCAGTCGTCGCGCATCAGCACCGGCTTGCCGAATTCGATCGCCTTGTTGCAGGCATCCGAGAATACGCCCTTGGTCTCGCCGAAAATCACGGCGCCGAGCACGTTCATGTGGCCGAGCAGGAAGTCGAGCGCCGCCTGTTGGTCGACGCCACGCGCGACGACCTCGTCGACGGCTTCCTTCATGACGACAAGCAGTGACGCGCACACCGTCTCCGATAGACCGGGCTCCAGCAGCGCCATCTGTTCGACAGTTACACGGTGCGAGCGCATGACCGGCGCCCAGATGATTTTCGCGACCGCCTCGCCCTTGGCGTAATCCGCTTCCGGTCCCTGCATCAGCGCGCTGACCATATGCTGCTTGGCCTTGACGCCGCCAAAATAGTCCTTCTTGGCCGCCATGTCGGTCTCGTCGTTGAAGATCGGCGGATGACAGGGATGGGTGACGAAATAGGTCAGGTCCGGCCGGTTGGGCAGATGGCCGGCGAAGGGTGCGGCCGCATCGAGCACTATCACCATTGTGCCCGGCGCCAGTTTGCTCTCGATATCAGCCGCCACCTTGCCGATATGCGTGTCGGGAACGGCCAGGATGACGATGTCCGCCCCGTCCAGCGCCGCATCGGCACTGACCGCGTCAAAGCCCAGTCCGGTCTTCAGCCGCTCGCGGCCGGCCTCGCTCACCTCGACATGGCGTACCGTGTAGGGCGATCCGCGAAAATTGGTCGATAGGCGGTACCCCATTTTGCCGCCGGCACCGAGTAGCGCAATCGTTGTCATCTATCCCTACTCCCGCTTTAAACGACGGCCGCGCCGATCGTCATGTTATTAACTGGTATAATCACCTTACCACGAATTAAGGAGTTGAACAGGGCTTTGATGAGGCCATGCGGTCGTCTGTTTGGCATTCCGCTCGCCGTGGCGGGCCTATAGCTGCCTGGGTCCCTGGTCTTCCCAGCCCGAAAACTATCCCTGCGCTGCGACTCCTGGTAGCGCCTTCAGGATCCAGTCACGCGCCGGCGTCCTTCTTCAACCAAATGAAACCGGTAGCGATCGCGTATGAACTCGTTGAAAAATTGCCCTTTCGAGAAGGCGGCCCGGAACGCCGCATAGGTCTCGGGCTCGACCTCCTCGTAGTCGTAGCGGGCTCCGCTCGGGACGAACCAGACCGAGAGGATTTTCGTCGACGGGTCGTAGTGGGTATTGCGGATGGCAGTGGACGGCATGTCGAAAATCCCGCTTCGTCCCCAAATCTTCTCCAAATCCTGCTTCGAACATGCGTAATGCCGCAACGATGCGGAGGTTCCGACAGGGAGGCGCACCACAACGCCGAAAATCTTGCCCGGGTGGCGAGGCTTCCTATCTCTCCGTCAGATGGCACAGACGAAATCCAGCACAACAGCATATGCCAGCCAGGGCGATCTCTTCGGCGCGGCCGACACGCTGCCGGAAGGATTTTCTTACCGGCCTAGCCTGATCACAACGGACGAAGAGGCGGAACTGGTCCGTCACCTCAATGAACTGTCCTTCAAGCCGTTCGATTTCCACGGCCACCTTGCCAACCGGCAGGTCGCCGGCTTCGGCTGGCGCTACGACTACGACCGGCGCCAGGTCGTCGAAGCGCCGCCCATCCCGAAATTCCTGCTGCCGCTTCGCGACAAGGTCGCGGATTTTGCCGGCAGGCAGGCCACGGAATTCGCGCAAGTGCTCATCAACGAGTATCGGCCGGGCGCGGGCATAGGTTGGCATCGCGACAAGCCGCATTTCGATCTCGTCGCCGGCGTCTCCCTGCTGGCGCCCTGCAGCTTTCGGCTGCGCCGAAAAAACGGCTCGAAATGGGATCGCAAGACGATCGAGGTTCAGCCGAGATCTGTCTATCTCATTGACGGCCCGGCGCGCCACGAGTGGGAGCACAGCATTCCTCCGGTCGCCGGGCACCGCTATTCGATCACGCTGCGCACTCTGAAATAGGCCACACTCCAAGCCACGCAGCAGCCGCTCTGGAAGACCGAGCGCAGTTGTGCTTCGACCGCACATGAGCGTGGATCGCAGCAGAGTTTTGGTTACCCGCGCAGCGCTCTTCCTGTGGGCATGCCTGTCCTGCGTTCTGGCTCTGCAGTGGCTCGTCGACCTTGGCATGGTCGGCTTTCCCGACGGATACATAACGCCCTATGCCCGAGCAACGAGCACGCTGTTGCATGTCCTTGTCTGGGCATGCCTGGCTCAAAGTCTCTACTTCGCTTGCCGAGCCTTGTTTGGCAAACGCTTCGAGCCTGCTCCTCTCTTCCTGCAAATCCTGATCGCCGCCGCACTGACTGTCGTGCCGGTATTCATCGTAAAACACTGTCCGCGGTCCCAGGTATGCAGCAACATCTATGAAGCGCTCACGAATACGATGATGGACGACGGCACCGGCGGATGACGTTGTGTCTCCAGTAACTGACGAGAGATAGAAGTTTGGCGTCGCGCCCGCGCGGTGGCGGTAAAACCTGGAGGAACCATGCGAAAGATCCTGGCATCGATGCTGCTGTTCGCGGCGGCGCTATCTGCAAACCCCGCTCGGGCGCTGGACAGTACCATCCCGCCGGTTGTCGTCACACCGCTTGCCGATCGCAGCCAGACGGCGTCCGGCCAGCCGATCGTGCTGCCGCAGAAAAATGTCCAGGTCCTGGTTTCAACCTATGACATTGCGGTCGGCGCCACTCTGCCGGTGCACAAGCACCCGTTTGCCCGCTACGCCTATGTCGAGGCCGGGACACTCAAAGTGACGAATGTCGAGACCGGCAACAGCAACACCTACAAGACGGGCGATTTCATCATCGAGATGATCGGCCAGTGGCACCAGGCCACCAACATCGGCGACGGCCCGGTCAAGCTGCTGGTCATCGACCAGGTCGAACAAGGCGCCAAGAACACGGTGCTGCGCCAGTAATTGCGGATCGGCCGGGTTGCCGGGCTGGCCCAAGCAGCGACTGGCTGTTCCGGCTTCCCCACCAACCGAGCCGATGCTAGGGCTGGCCGTCATGCAATCATGAAGGATCGCCCCTTGGCCGGAAATGCTCGCCCCCTGATCGAAATCTGCGTCGAAGGCATCGATGGACTGCTGGCTGCGCAGGCCGCCGGCGCCGACCGGGTCGAGCTCTGCGCCAGCCTGGTCGAAGGCGGCATCACGCCCAGCCTCGGCACGGTGCGCGCCGCACTCGAGAGCGCGACAATTCCCTTCCATGTCATCGTGCGGCCGCGCGGCGGCGATTTCCTCTACAGCGAGGCCGAATACAGCTCGATGCTCGCCGATGTCGCAGCGCTTCGTGACCTCGGCGTCGCCGGCGTCGTTGTCGGTTGCCTCAATGCCGACGGCACCATCGATGAAACCCGCATGGGCGCGCTGGTCCATGCCGCCGGTCCGCTCGCCGTCACCTGCCACCGCGCCTTCGACATGACCCGCGACCCGGCCGAGGCGCTGGAAGCGCTGATCCGCTGCAAGGTCGGCCGCGTGCTGACCAGCGGCCAGAGGGACACCGCGGTGGAAGGCGCCGGCCTGTTGGCGGATCTCGTCCGCCAGGCCGACGGCCGCATCATCATCCTCGGCTGCGGCGCGCTGGACCCCGAAAACATCGCCGGGGTGCTGGCATCAACCGGGCTGACGGAACTGCATTTCGCCGCGCTCAAGGACGTACCGAGCGCCATGGCCTACCGCAACCCGCAAGTCGGCATGGGCGGCGGCGATCTGGACCGCGAATACCGCACCACAATCACCGATGGGGCGCTGGTTGCCGCGACGATTGCGGCGGCCAGAGCATGATGAGCGAAGCCGTGACTGGGCCGTCGCCGATCAGCCGTGTCTCGCCTCAGGACGAAGCGGCCATCCTCGCACTCAACAACGAGCACGCCGCCGAACTGTCATGGCTCGAGCCCGAACGGCTGTCTTTCCTGCTTGGCGAAGCGTTTTACATCAGGCGCATCGGCACGCTCGAAGCCTTCATCATGACCTTCGACCAGAATGCGGCCTACGACAGCCCGAATTTCCTCTGGTTCCGCGAGCGCTATCCACGCTTCGTCTATGTCGACCGCGTCGTCGTCGCGGCGCAAGCGCGCGGCCGCGGCCATGCCCGCCGGCTCTACGAGGATCTGTTCGGGGAAGTCGCACGCGCGGGCCACAGCATCGTCACCTGCGAGGTCAATGTCGAACCGCCCAATCCGGCTTCGGACGCCTTCCATGCGGCGCTTGGCTTTGCCGAGGTCGGTGACGCGGTGATCCATGGCGGCAAGAAGGCGGTGCGCTACTACCTCAAGGAGATCGCCGGCTGATGGGTCGCTGGCTGATGATCGGCAAGCAGATCGCCACGGCGGCATAAGATTAGGAGTCCGTAGCCCTCACCAATTCCGGTTCAGCCAGGCCCGCGCGGGCTTCTCGACCAGATAGTAGCTGCATAATGCACAGGCGAAGACAGCCGCCAGCATCGGGATCGGCGCACTGCCCTGCTCGGCGACGAATTTGTAGAAGGGCTGTTGCCAGAGATAGAGCGAGTACGACCACAGCCCGATCATCACCATCGGCCTGGATGAAAGCAGGCCGGTCAGATGCCAGCTGCTGGTGTCCAGCGTATTGACGGCAAGCGCCAGCAAGGGCACCGCCAGGAGATAGTGGACCGGCGTCGGCACCGGATCGAGGAACAGCAGAATGGCGGCGGCCGCCGACACCAGACTGACATAGGGACCCTTCAGGAATGCCGGCAGCCGGTCATCGTGCCTGAGCAGGCAGATCGATGCCGACAGCAGGATCGAGGCGATATGCACGTCGGTGCGCCAATAGCTGTGCTCGTAATCCATGCCGAGCACCCAGTACGAAATGGCGCCATTGGCCATCGCCAGCAGCGACAGCGTCACCAGCAGCCGCACGACATTGCCCCGCCCGGTCACCGCCACGCTGATCAGCGCCAGGATGATGTAGGCGTGCTCTTCCACGCATAGCGACCACATGTGGTCGAGCGCGCCGGCGCGGGTGATGAGAATTCCGGCATAGTTGTAGGTGAATGTCAGCGCCGTCAGCGCCGCCTTCCATTTGAAGGCGATAAAGGTGCCGGAGAGCCCGATCATGGCTGATGTCACGAACACCAGCAGCGCGGGATAGATGCGCGAAAAGCGGCGCTTGAAGAATTTTTTCAGCGGAAAGCGTTCGATGAACAGTATCTCGCCCATCAGCCGGCCTGAGAGCACGAAGAAGAACTCGACGCCGAGCACGCCGAGATTGATCCCGGGAACGGGGAAGAAATGGCCGATCAGCACCAGTGCGATCGAAAGCCCGCGCCAGCCGTCGAGATAGGCCAGTCTTGCTCTAGCATTCTGGTCGGCTGCCGTCCGCGGCAAGGCAACGGACGCTGCGGAAATGTCGGCCATGCCGATCCTCTACGACGCAAGATCTTGGCGCAGCTCACACCGCCGCGCGCAGAATCCACCCCGTGTTCCGCCTAGCTATACATATTGCAGTGCAATATCAGATTGTGCAAGTGCGAGAATGGGGCTGGGCAATCCCTTGGGAAGTATGCGCCTGTTCTTGCACGGGAATTACCTGAAACAACGGATTTGCGCGTGGCAGCGAACCCGCCTGGGCAGTTACAGCCCGCCGCAGACGAACAAAGGGGCCGCGATGGCCCCTTTCCTCGTCAGTAGCTTTATGATGTCAGGCGTTGGCTGCCGCCACCGCGCGCTTGGCCATCACGGCGATCAAATTGGCACGGTATTCGGCCGAAGCGTGGAGGTCGGTCATCAAATTCTTCGCCGGCACTTTCACGCCGTCGAGCGCCGATGCGGCAAAATTCTTCGCCAGTGCGGCTTCGATCTCCTTCGAGCGGAACACGCCGTCATCGCCGGCACCGGTAACGGCAACGCTGACCCCGTCCTTGCCCTTGGCCACGAACACGCCGACGATCGCATAGCGCGAGGCCGGGTTGCGGAATTTTTCGTAAGCAGCCTTGGCCGGCGCGGTAAAACTCACCGCGGTGATGATCTCGCCTTCTTTCAGCGCCGTTTCGAACAGGCCGGTGAAGAATTTCGCGGCTGAAATCTCGCGCTTGTTGGTGACGATGGTGGCGCCCAGCGCCAAGAGCGCCGCCGGATAATCGGCGGCTGGGTCGTTGTTGGCGACCGAGCCGCCGATCGTGCCCTTGTGGCGCACCGCCGGATCGCCAATCAGCGACGCAAGGTGCGCAAGCGCCGGACAGGCCTTCCGCAGCTTCTCGTCATTGGCGACGTCGTAATGGGTTGTGGCGGCGCCGATGGTGACGGTCTTGCCCGACACCTTGACGCCTTGCAGCTCCTTGATCCGCGACAGGTCGATCAGGTCGGAGGGTGCGGCGAGCCGCGTCTTCATCGCCGGGATCAGCGTCATGCCGCCTGACAAAAGCCTGGCGTCGCCGCTCTTCACCAGCTTGGCGGCGTCGGCGACCGAGGCGGCGCGGTGGTAGTTGACTGCGTACATGGGATCCTCCCCTGAAGTGGTTAGGCACTAGTGAGTAGGGAATAGGGACGCTGTCATCTCCGGTAATGCCAATTCCCTACTCACTACTCCCTACTCACTCATTTCTTCGCCCTAATCGCCGCCCACACCGTCGACGGCGAGGCCGGCATGGCGATGTCCACAATCCCCAAAGCGTCGGTGATGGCGTTGATGACCGCCGGCGGCGAGCCGATGGCGCCGGCCTCGCCACAGCCCTTGATGCCGAGCGGATTGCTCGGACACGGCGTGTTCGACGTCGAGACCTTGAATGACGGCAGGTCGTCCGCGCGCGGCATGGTGTAGTCCATGTAGCTCGCCGTCAGCAGCTGCCCGCTATCGTCATAGTGCGCGCCTTCCAGCAGCGCCTGGCCGATGCCCTGGGCGATGCCGCCATGCACCTGACCCTCGACGATCATCGGGTTGATGATGTTGCCGAAATCGTCCGCCGCGACGAACTGGACGATCTCGGTCGTGCCGGTTTCCGGATCGATCTCGACCTCGCAGATGTAGCAGCCCGCCGGGAAAGTGAAGTTCGCCGGATCGTAGAAGGCTGTTTCCTTCAGTCCCGGCTCCATGCCTGCCGGCAGATTGTGAGCGGTGTAGGCGGCAAGCGCCACCTGGAACCAGGGCAGGCTCTTGTCGGTGCCGGCAACCTTGACCTCGCCATTCTCGATGACGATGTCGCCCTCGTCGGCCTCGAGCAGATGGGCGGCGATTTTCTTGGCCTTGGCCTCGACCTTGTCGAGCGCCTTGGCAATTGCCGACATGCCGACCGCACCCGAGCGCGAGCCGTAGGTGCCCATACCCATCTGCACCTTGTCGGTATCTCCATGGACGATCGAGACCGAGTCCAGTGGCACGCCAAAACGCTGGTTGACGAGTTGCGCGAAGGTCGTCTCATGGCCCTGGCCATGGCTGTGCGAGCCGGTCAGCACCTCGATCGTGCCGACGGCATTGACCCGCACTTCGGCCGATTCCCACAGACCGACGCCGGCGCCGAGCGAACCGACCGCCGCCGACGGCGCGATGCCGCAGGCCTCGATATAGCAGCTCATGCCGATGCCGCGCAGTCTGCCCTGGCTGGCGGCCGCCGCTTTGCGCTTGGCAAAGCCGGCATAGTCGGACGCCTGTGTCGCCGCATCGAGCGAAGCGCCGTAATCGCCGGCGTCATAATTCATGATGACCGGCGTCTGGTGCGGAAACTCGGTGATGAAATTGATGCGCCGCAACTCCGCCGGCGAGACCCCAAGTTCACGCGCGGCCGTCTCCATTGTCCGTTCGAGCAGATACGTGGCTTCTGGCCGCCCTGCCCCGCGATAGGCGTCGACGGGTGCCGTGTTGGTGTAGACGGTGCGCACATTGGCGTGGATCGTCGGGATGTTGTACTGGCCCGACAGCAGCGTCGCGTAGAGATAGGTCGGCACGCAAGACGAGAACAGCGACATGTAGGCGCCGAGATTGGCGATGGTGTCTACCTTGAAGCCGGTGATCTTGTTGTTCTTGTCGAACGCCATTTCGACCGTCGAGACATGGTCGCGGCCATGCGCGTCGGTGAGAAAGCTTTCGGTACGGTCGGCAACCCATTTGACCGGCACGCCGGTCTTCTTCGACGCCCAAAGGCAGACGATCTCTTCGGGATAGATGTAGATCTTCGAGCCGAAGCCGCCGCCGACATCGGGCGCAATGACGCGCAGCTTGTTTTCCGGAGCGACATTGTAGAAGGCGCTCATCACTAGCCGCGCGACATGCGGGTTCTGCGACGTCGTCCAGCAGGTAAAATGGTCCTCGGCCTTGTCGTAATGGCCAAGGGCCGCGCGCGGCTCCATGGCGTTGGGAACCAGCCGGTTGTTGACGATCTTCATGCGGGTGACATGGGCCGCCGCCTGGATCGCTGCGTCGGTCGCCTTGGCGTCGCCGATCTCCCAGTCGAAGATCAGATTGTCCTCGGCATCGGCATGGACCTGCGGCGCACCTTTTTGCAGCGCCTTGGTGGCATCGACCACCGCCTTCAATTCCTTGTAGGTGATCTCGACCGCTTCGGCCGCGTCGCGGGCCTGGCCCTTGGTTTCCGCCACCACGATGACGACCGCATCGCCGACATAGCGCACCTTGTCGACCGCCAGCGGCGACCACGCGCCCATCTTCATCGGCGAGCCGTCCTTGGAATGGATCATCCAGCCGCAGATCAGGTTGCCGATGCCGTCGGCCTTGAGCTCCTTGCCGGTCAAGACGCCGATGACGCCGGGCATCGCCTGCGCTCGTCTGACGTCGATCTTCCTGATCTGAGCATGCGCGTGCGGGCTGCGCACGAAAGCGGCATGCTTCATGCCGGGAACCACCATGTCGTCGACATAGCGGCCGGCGCCGGTGATGAAGCGTTTGTCTTCCTTGCGCAGGACCCGAGCGCCGATACCTTCAATGCCCATAGGAATTCCTCCGGAATAGCGAATAGTGAGTGGCGAATAGTGATTAGTGAGTAGGGAATTGTGCTCGGAGCGGTTCGGCTAAACCGACTACTCGCTACTCCCTATTCGCTACTCGCTTCTTTCTTACGCTGCCTGTTTCGCCCTGCCCTTCGGCACCTTCGCCATAGTCTGCGATGCGGCGAGGATCGCCTTGACGATGTTGTGGTAGCCGGTGCAGCGGCAGATGTTGCCTTCGAGCTCGGCGCGCACCGTCGCCTCGTCAAGGCCTTCGGGATGGCGCGCGATCATGTCGGTCGCCGTCATGATCATGCCCGGCGTGCAGAAGCCGCATTGCAGCCCATGATGTTCCTTGAACGCGGCCTGCATCGGATGCAGGTCGCCGCCATTGGCAAGCCCTTCGATCGTCACCACGGTCGACCCGGAGGCCTGCACGGCCAGCATCGAACAGGACTTCACCGCCTTGCCGTCGACATGCACGACGCAGGCGCCGCATTGAGAGGTGTCACAACCGACATGCGTTCCGGTGAGACCAAGATTTTCGCGCAGGAAATGAACCAGAAGCGTTCGGTCCTCGGCAGCGCCGCTGATCCGTTTTCCGTTCACGACAAACGAAACGTCCGACATGCATCCTCCCTGGGTATCGACCTTGGTAGTCATGCTGCCGATGCGGCTTTGGCGCTCGGCCATGCGCTATTGGTACACTGCAAAAAGCGCAAAAAACACACGGCGCTCATTGTACTTTCGGTCATGGAGAAAACGAAAATCATGGGCCTGTCCGCCCCATTGCCAAAGAGCGAATAGGGGGCAACAATGCCCTCGACGCCAACGCGCCGAGAGACATAAAACGGGCGCGCGCAGGAAGCGTCGGAGGATATCGGGAGGAAGCCTCTGGCCAGTTCACGGACGAGCTATGCATCCGGTCTGTCGGCGCTCACCACCGACGAGCCCGACGCCGATGCATTCGCCCTGGCGGTCGCCGTCGAGGCCGCATCCATCGATGCCGGCTTTGCCCTGCTGTTCTTCTCCCAGAGCCTGTTTGACGCGAGCGTCCTTTCGCAAGGGCTGAAGACCCACGCGCCGACGCTGGCCTACGCCGCCTGCTCGACCGCCGGCGAGATCACCCCCCAGGGCCTGGAGGAAGGCCATGTGCTGGCGCTGCTCTTTCCCTCCGCGTCGTTTTCGGCGGTCAGCACCATGGTCGACAATCTCTCCTCGTCGGGAATGGACAGGATCACTGATGAAGTCGAGGGCTTGCGGCGGTTGCTGCGCGGACGCACCGGCAGTTGCCATGCCAAAAGCACCTTCGCGCTCTGCTTCATCGACGGCCTGTCCTTTGCCGAGGAAGCTGTAACCTCGGCCATCCATTGGGGGCTGGACGACATCCCGCTGATCGGCGGTTCGGCGGGCGACGATTTGAAATTCGAAACCACCAGGCTGATTTCGAACGGCAAGGTTGCGTCCGACAGCGCCATCATTGTGCTGATCGCCACCGAGATCCCGTTCCATGTCTTCAAGACCGACAATTTCATCCCAACCGACGAGAAGCTGGTGGTGACGGCATCCGATCCGGACCACCGCACCGTGCGCGAATTCAACGCCACCAACGCGGCTGAGGAATATGCAGCCTCGGTCGGCATCGTTGCGCAGAACCTGACGCCGATGAGCTTCGCCTCGCACCCGGTGGTGGTGAAAGTGGGCGGCGAATATTACTGCCGCTCGATCCAGAAGATGCATGCCGACGGTTCCCTGTCTTTCTTTTGCGCCATAGACGACGGCGTCGTGCTGTCCATCGCCCAGCCCAAGGACATGGTGGAATCCACGCGCGCCGCACTGCGCGACGTCGAGCAACGGCTCGGCGGCATCGACATGATCCTCGGCTTCGATTGCGTGCTGCGCCGGCTCGACGCCCGCAACCGCCAGGTGTTCCGCGACATTTCGGAGCTCTACCGGGTCAACAATGTCATCGGCTTCGGCACCTATGGCGAACAGTACCGTTCGATGCATCTGAACCAAACCTTCACCGGCATCGCCTTCGGCGAACGCCAGGCGGCGGAATAGCGCATGCCGCTCAGGGACATCAACGACGTCGACAGGCTGAAGAAGATCAACGCCGCTCTGGTCAGCCGCGTCGAGCGCTCGATGGACCAGCAGGGCAACGCCTTCTCGCTGTTCCAGACCGCAATTTCACTGGAAAACCGCGTGCGCATGCGCACCGAGGAACTACACTCGACCTTGCGCCGGCTGGAACAGTCGAACATCGACCTCAGCGCCGCCAAGGAAAACGCCGAGCTGGCAAACCTGTCCAAGACCAGGTTCCTGGCCGCCGCCAGCCATGACGTGCTGCAGCCGCTGAACGCCGCCCACCTCTCGGTCTCGGCACTGGCCGAAGTGCAGACCAGCGACGAGGGCAAGAAACTCGTCCGTCAGGTCGAGCGCTCGCTGGAGACGATGGAAGACCTGTTGCGCACGCTGCTCGACATTTCCAAGCTCGACGCCGGCGTGGTCCAGCCCGACATTGGCGACGTCAATCTGGAGACGCTGTTTTCCTCGCTGCGATCGGATTTCCTGCCCGTGGCCGAGATGAAGGGGCTGGCGCTGAAGTTCCGCCCGGTCAGCGCCGTGGTGCGTTCGGACCGCACGCTCTTGCGCCGCATCCTGCAAAACATCCTGTCCAATGCGCTGCGCTATACCCCTTCGGGCGGCGTGCTTGTCGGCACAAGGCATCGCGGCGATAGCATCCGCATCGATGTCGCCGACACCGGCTGCGGCATTCCCGACGACCAGCGCGAGGCGGTGTTCGAGGAGTTCCATCGCGGCTCCGCCATTCCAGCCGACACCGGAATCTCCGGCGGCGGGCTGGGCCTGGGCCTTGCCATCGTGCGGCGCATGGCCGCCGCGCTCGGTCATCCCGTGACGTTCTCCTCGAGGGTTGGGCGCGGCACCATCTTCCACATCGACGTGCCGGTCGGCATCGGCGCCAGCGCCGACGCCATCGCCAGCCTTGCCGAAATGGAGCGGCCGCGCGGCTACGGCCTGTTCGGCACCAAGGTGCTGCTGGTCGAAAACGACGCCGACGTGCTGCAGGCGATGACTTTCCTGCTCGAGCGCTGGCAGTGCCTGGTGCGCGCCGCGACCTCGACCGAGGCTGCGCTCAGCCTGCTTGGCGACACCGACTGGGTGCCCGACATCGTCATTGCCGACCAGCATCTCGACGACGGCGACCTCGGCACCGCCACCATCGCCGAAGTCCGCGATTATCTCGGCCGCGCCGTGCCGGCGCTGATCGTCACCGCCGACGGATCGGAGGCCGTCGCCAAAGCCGCCCGCGCCGCCGGCATCGAACTGATGCGCAAGCCGCTGAAACCGGCGCAGCTAAGGGCGCTGCTGGCGCATTTGCTGGCTTAGAACCAACTGTGCAAATCGGAAAATCTGGACGCCGAGGCAGCTGGCGAAGGAGAAAGTGCACAGTCACCATAGCTCAAGTGCAGGTAGCTCAATGATAGTGATAAGACATATTTATAGCAGGGACCTTTTGGTTGAAGGAAAAATCTTGGACCTTTGGGATTTGCCAAGCCAGTCCAACATTCATGTGAACATTCGGGTAACTATCGGCTTTGAGGAAAACAATTTTGAGGAGGTTTTTGATTCTGCAATTATCACCGGAAGTCTAGTTAAAGAACTAATCGACGACTCTGCCATCGCGCCGTATGGCGGAAAGGTCTTTAAATACAAGGAATTCGAACCTGTTTCTATAAAATCGGATATCTATCGAAAGATATTTAGCCGCGACAGAATTGATTTTCGAGATAGTATCTCTGAGCTTTCAAAGATCATGGAATGGGATTTCGAAGGGATGTAAACTATCCCTCTGGTGTAAGAGTTTCGAATTACGGTGCGAACTACGGTGATTTTCTAGGCGCCCCTCAAAACCCCGCCTGATCCCGAAACAGCTCCGCATTGTCCAGCTTCGACACCTCGATCACCGCTTGCGTGCGGCTGTAGACGTTGAGCTTGCGCAGGATCTCCGAGACATGCGCCTTGACCGTGGTCTCGCCGACCTGCAGCTCATAGGCGATCTGCTTGTTGAGCAGGCCCTGGCGCAGCATCTGCAGCACGCGCAACTGCTGCGGCGTCAGTTTCGCCAGCCGCTGCACCATGTCGGCGCGGTCGGTGCTGTCGGCGTCCGGCGGCTGGCCTTCGTAGTTTTCCGGCACATAGATCGCGCCCTCCATCACCGAACGGATGGCGGCGGCGAGATCGCTCTTGCGCGCCGATTTCGGGATAAAGCCGGCCGCGCCATAGGACAGCGCCTCGGAGATGATCTTCGGCTCCTCATAACCCGACACGACGACCACCGGCAGCCGCGGATGGCGGGTCCTGAGCTGCAGCAGCCCGTCGAAACCATGGACATCGGGCATGTTGAGATCGAGCAGCGCCAGATCGAACGGTTTTATCCCACCCAGAAGATCGAGTGCCTCGGCGATCGAGCGCGCCTCCACCGTGTCGACTTCCGGATAGGCCATCTGCACGGCGCTGTGCAGCGCCTCGCGAAACAGCGGATGGTCGTCGATGATCAGAAACCGGGCGCGATCGTTGATTGCGGTCATGGTGTTCGTTTCAGTTCTCCGTGGGCACGATACTCCCGCTGGTATGGCCAGCTTATTGGCAAATAGTCTATCGCCATCTTAACCCCCGGAGGCGAAGCCGACTTTATCCGACAATCAAGGCGCAGCCGATGCTTTTGCTGGCGCTGACGCCTTGCCCGGCCGTCCAAATCGGTCGAATGTGCCGGCAACAACCCAGGCAGAGACCCCGCATGACAGACTTCGTCCTTCCCTTGCCCGCAACACCATCGGTCGCCATAGAAGGCTCTGCCGAGCGCTTTGCGGTGCGCCGCATCTTCTGCGTCGGCCGCAACTACGCCGCGCACGCCCGCGAACTCGGCAATGACGAACGCGACCCGCCCTTCTTCTTCACCAAGCCGGCCGATGCGGTGGTCGATAGCGGCACCACGGTCCCCTACCCGCCTTTGACCAAAAACCTGCACCATGAGATCGAGCTGGTGGCGGCGATCGGCAAGGCCGGCTTCCGCATCCCCCGCGCTGAAGCCCTCGAGCATGTCTGGGGCTACGGCGTCGGCATCGACCTCACCCGCCGCGACCTGCAGGACGAGGCCAAGAAAGCCGCGCGGCCCTGGGACTGGTCGAAGGCCTTCGACCGATCGGCGCCCTGCGGCCCGTTGGTATCAGCCGCCAAATCCGGCCACACGCAAAAGGGCCGCATCTGGCTCGCCGTCGACGGCACGGTGAAACAGGAGGGCGACCTCGCCGAACTGATCTGGCCGATCGCCGATATCGTTTCGATCTGCAGCAGTGCGGTTGTACTACAACCGGGCGACCTGATCTTCACCGGCACGCCGGCCGGCGTCGGCGCGGTGGCGCCGGGACAGATGATGACCGGCGGTGTCGACGGGATCGGCACCATCGAGATCACTGTCGGCCAAGATTCGATCAGCCAAAATTCCACCGGCAAGCCGTGATCCGATGAGCGACCTCGTCCTCCACAACTACTACCGCTCCTCCACTTCCTACCGCGTCCGCATTGCGCTCGAGATGAAGGGGCTGGGCTACGATTACGTGCCGCATCATCTGCGTCATGGCGACCATCTGGAGCCGGCTTACCTGGCGGTCAATCCGCAGGGGCTGGTGCCGGCGCTGATCCTGGGCGACGGCACGCTTTTGACGCAGTCGCTGGCGATCATCGAATATCTCGACGAGACCCACCCCGAACCGCCGCTGCTGCCGAAGGACGCGCTCGGCCGGGCGCGCGTGCGAATGCTGGCGCAGATGATCGCCTGCGACATCCACCCGGTGAACAATCTGCGCGTGCTGACCTCGCTGCGCACTTTGTTCGGCGCCGGCGACCAGGATGTCATCCACTGGTTTCGCCACTGGGTGAACGAAGGGTTCCAGCCGCTTGAAAAGATTCTGGCTTCATCGGATGAGACCGGCACATTTAGCCATGGCGACGCACCGGGCCTCGCCGACATCTGCCTGGTCGCCCAGATCGCCAGCAACGCCCGCTTCGGCGTCGACCTGACACCCTACCCCGAGATCTCGCGCATCCACGCCGCCTGCATGGCGCTGCCGGCCTTTCAGAAGGCGGCGCCGGAGAATCAGATAGATGCCGAATAGGCTCACAATGCCGGAGCAGAGCACGGGGAGTTGCCGATGAAAGCCGTCGTCTTCGAAAAATTCGGTGAGACGCCGAGAATCCTGACCGTGCCGGATCCGAAACCGGCTGCCGACGGCGTCGTCATCAAGGTCGAGGCGACCGGGCTCTGCCGTAGCGACTGGCATGGCTGGATGGGTCATGATGACGGCATCACGCTGCCGCATGTGCCGGGCCATGAACTGGCCGGCATCGTCGTCGCCGTCGGCAAGCAGGTGACCCGCTGGAAGGCCGGCGAACGCGTCACCGTGCCGTTCTGCGTCGGCTGCGGCCGCTGCTTCGAATGCAATTCGGGCAATCATCAGGTCTGCGAACAACAAACGCAGCCGGGATTCACCGCCTGGGGATCGTTTGCCGAATATGTCGCCATCGAGCATGCCGACACCAATCTCGTGCGCCTGCCCGAGGAGATGGAGTTCGCCACCGCCGCCAGCCTCGGCTGCCGCTTCGTCACCTCGTTTCGCGCCATTGTCGACCAGGGCCGGGTGACGCCGGGGGAATGGGTGGCGGTGCATGGCTGCGGCGGCGTCGGCCTGTCGGCGATCATGATCGCCAGTTCCATGGGCGCCAATGTCATCGCCATCGACCTCACCGACGAGAAACTGGACTTCGCCAAAAAGATCGGCTCCGTGGCGACCATCAACGCCTCGACCACGCCGAACGTGGTCAAGGCGGTCAAGCAGATCACCAATGGCGGGGCGCATATGTCTATGGACGCGCTCGGCCACCCCACGACATCCTTCAACTCGATTGCCAATCTGCGCCGGCGCGGCCGCCACGTGCAGGTCGGCCTGATGCTGGGCGAACATGCCCGCCCGCAAGTGCCGATGGACAAGGTGATCGCCTTCGAGCTGGAAATCCTCGGCAGCCACGGCATGCAGGCCTACCGCTACCCCGCCATGATGGAGATGATCCGCACCGGCAAGCTCAAGCCCGAACTGCTGGTCGGCAACAAGATCAGCCTTGACGAGGCGCCGGCGGCGCTGATGGCGATGGGCGGTTTCGAGGGGATTGGCATTGGGGTGGTGACGAAGTTTTAGGAGCGGAGTCGCCCTCCACCACCAAACTCCTAGCGTGCAAATTTCTTCGCCCCGAACACGCATGCCACCACGCCGAGCGTGACGACAATCATCAGCGGGCTGACCTGCTCGTGCAGCAGCGACGCTGCCAGCGCCAGGCCGAAAAAGGGCTGCAGTAGCTGCAACTGCCCGACGGCAGCGATGCCGCCTTGGGCGAGGCCGCGGTACCAGAACACGAAGCCGATCAGCATGCTGAACAGCGAGACATAGGCGAGACCCGCCCAGGCGCCGGAGCCGACGCCGGCGAAGGACGACGGCAGCGTCGCAAAGGTCAGCACCAGCATGATCGGCAGCGAGATCGCCAGCGCCCAGCAGATCACCTGCCAGCCGCCCAGCCTGCGCGACAATGCCGCCCCCTCGGCATAGCCCAGCCCGCAGACGATGATGGCAGCCAGCATCAAGCCGTCGCCGATCGGTGATGCTGTTACGCCTTGGGAGAAGGCAAAACCGCCGACAAGCGCGCTGCCGATGCAGGAGAACAGCCAGAAGGCCGGGCGCGGACGCTCGCCACCGCGCAGCACGCCGAAGATCGCGGTGGCCAGCGGCAGCAGGCCGACGAAGATGATGGAGTGGGCGGAGGTGACGTGCTTAAGCGCCAGCGCTGTCAGCAAGGGAAAGCCGACAACCACGCCAAGCGCCACGATGACCAGCGACAGAAAATCGCTGCGCTCCGGGCGCTTCTGCCGAAAAAGCATCAGCATGGCGAGACCGAGCAGTCCGGCAATCGCGGCGCGGGCCGAGGTCAGGAATATCGGATCGAAATCGGCCACGGCCACCCGCGTTGCCGGCAGCGAGCCTGAGAAGATCAGCACGCCGACGAATCCGTTCAGCCAGCCGCTCGCGGTCTTGTCCATTCCAGGCTCCATTGCTTTCGCCCTCTATCGGGCAAGTGCCTATGGTGCAGCCAGAGACAATGCAGTACAATTCCGCAAAACTGTAATGGCTGATTGAGCAATACAGATGACTGGTCTCGTTTTGGAAGTCGACACCGCACGCACTGTTGCCCCGACCACTCTGGTCGAAACTGTCATGGCGACCATCCGCCAGCGGATTGCCGCGCGCAGCCTGACGCCGGGCGCGCGGCTGCCTTCGATCCGCGCCTTCGCCAAAGCCATGCAGGTGTCCAAGTCGACCGTGGTCGAAGCCTATGAGCGGCTCGCTGCCGAAGGCGCGATACGCTCACGGCCGGGCTCGGGTTTCTATGCCGCCGGATCGCTGGCGCCACTGTCGCTGGCCGAGATCGGCCCGCGGCTCGACCGCGCTGTCGATCCGCTTTGGGTTTCGCGCCAGTCGCTGGAAGCCGGCGACGACATGCTGAAACCCGGCTGCGGCTGGATGCCGGCCTCATGGATGCCGCAGGCGGCCTTGCGCCGGGCGCTGCGCACCGTTGCGCGCGCCGACGATGTCGACCTTGCCGATTACGGCACGCCGCTCGGTCTGCCGCCGCTGCGGCAATTGCTGGCGCGGCGCATGGAAGGGCACGGCATCGAGGTCTCGCCCGAACAGATCATGCTGACGGAATCGGGCACGCAGGCCATCGATCTCCTGTGCCGCTTCCTGATCGGGCCCGGCGACACCGTGCTGGTCGACGACCCCTGCTATTTCAATTTTCACGCGCTGCTGCGCGCCCACCGCGCCAAGGTCGTCAGCGTGCCCTACACGCCATCCGGGCCGGATATCGAGCTGTTCGCCCAGGCACTGGCCGAGCACAAGCCGCGCCTCTACATCACCAATTCCGCCATCCACAACCCGACCGGCGCGATCCTGTCGCCGGTCACCGCGCACCGGCTGCTGAAGCTCGCCGACCAGTCGGACCTGACCATCATCGAGGACGATATCTTCGCCGATTTCGAGCACAGCCCAGCGCCTCGGCTGGCGGCGTTCGACGGCCTCAACCGCGTCGTCCATATCGGTAGCTTCTCCAAGACGCTATCGGCATCGGTGCGCTGCGGCTTCATCGCGGCACCGCGCGACTGGATCGAGCAACTCACCGACCTCAAGATTGCCACCACCTTCGGCGGCGGCCGGCTGGCGGCCGAACTGGTGCTGACGCTGCTTAGGGATGGCAGCTACCGCAAGCACATGGATCTGCTGCGCGCGCGCCTTTCCCGCGCCATGGGCGAGACGGGCGCGCGCCTGAAGGCGATCGGCATCGCGCCCTGGATCGACCAGCCCGCCGGACTGTTCCTGTGGTGCAGCCTGCCGGATGGCGTGGACGCAGCCGAAATCGCCCGCCGCGCGCTGGCCGACAACATCGTATTGGCGCCCGGCAACGCATTCAGCCTGTCGGGAACCGCCAGCCGCTTCCTGCGCTTCAACGTTGCCCAGTGCCAGGACGAGCGGATTTTCAGGGTGCTCAAGGGGGCAATGGCGCGCTGAGGGCTCAGCGGGAGGCCGCGCAGACCTCCCGAACGCAATCTCGCAGCCAGCGTTGCGCCGGATCGGCATCGAGCCGTGGATGCCAGAGCATCGAGATGGTGACCTCCACCGTGGCGACCGGCAGCAGAAAGCTGACCATGCCGGCGCGTGCGCCTTGCGTGTGCCGTTCGGGCACGCTGGCAATAAGGTCCGAAGCGCGCGCCATGGAGAGTGCAGCCGAAAAGCCGGAGACCATGCACGCCACGGTTCGCTGCAGGCCGAGCAGCGCCAAAGTCTGATCGATCGGCCCTCTTTCCCGACCCCGCCGTGAAACGCTGATGTGGCGGCCGGCCGCGTAGCGTTCAGGCGTTACCGCGCCTTCACTCAAAGGGTGGCCGGCTCGCACAGCACCGACGAAGCGGTCGCGAAACAGCGCCTGTATCAGCACTTCAGGTCCGGCCTCGCCGGCAACGCCGATTTCGAGGTCGATGTCCGCGTCGCGCAGCGAGGCGACATCCTTGTCGGATTTGGGCCTAAAGCGCAGCCGCGCGCCCGGCGCCTCGGCCTGGATGCGGGCGACAAGACGCGGCCCGAATTCCTCGACGAACCCTTCATTGGTGCGCAGCGTGAAGATCTGGTTCAGCTTCGCGAGATCGAGCAGCCTGGCGGGACGCAATAGCGTTTCCGCTTCCTGGACGACACGGCCGGCCTGCTGCCGCAATGCCTCCGCGCGCGGCGTCGGGACCAGGCCGCGGCCGGCGCGGACCAGCAGCGGGTCGCCGGTCGCTTCGCGCAGCCGCGCCAGGGTGCGACTCATCGCCGAAGGGCTGAGCCGCAGCCGGGTTGCCGCGCGAGCCACGCTACCTTCGGTCAGCAGGACGTCGAGAGCGAACAGCAGATTGAGGTCGGGCGATGCCATCGGCGGATTGTAGCACATGCCATGGCGTTTGGCGCACGAATAAGATGCAAATGCTGCGCCTTCCGCCATTCCGCCCCGACGACTAGATCTCGGTTGCGGGACTGACAAGGAGGAAATCGCCATGGCAACTGCCGAGCAGAACGAGTGCGCATCGGCGCCGCAGAAAACCCGGTCCGCAGGCCTGGCCCACTCTCCTGTCTTGGCATTGGCCAGCCTGTCGCTCGCCACGCTGCTGTCCTCGCTTGGAACCAGCATTGCCAGCGTTGGACTGCCTTCCCTCATGCAGGCGTTCGGTGCGTCCTTCCAGTCCGTGCAATGGGTGGTTCTCGCCTATCTGCTCGCCATCACCGCCCTGATCGTCAGCGCCGGGCGCCTGGCTGACATGGTCGGCCGCCGGCCGTTGCTGCTCGGGGGCATCGCGCTGTTCACACTGGCCTCGGTGCTCTGCGGCCTGGCGCCGACGCTCTGGCTGCTGATCGCGGCGCGCGCCGTGCAAGGGCTGGGTGCCGCGCTGATGATGGCGCTGACGCTGGCCTTTGTCGCGGAGACCGTGACCAGGGAGAGAACCGGCAGCGCCATGGGCCTGCTCGGCGCCATGTCGGCAATCGGCACGACGCTCGGCCCCTCGCTTGGCGGCTTGCTGATCGCCGGCTTCGGCTGGCGGGCGATCTTCCTCGTCAATGTGCCGCTCGGCCTCCCGACCTTTGCCCTCGCCTCGCTGGCCCTGCCTGCCCGCGGCAAGGCTGCGGGCGTTCAAGGCGGGTTCGACGCGATCGGGACGGTCTTGCTAGGCCTGACGCTGGCCGCCTATGCATTGGCCATGACGCTCGGCCGCGGCCATTTCGGCGCCCTCAACATCGGCCTCCTGGTGGCCGCCGGCATCGGCGTCGTTCTGTTCGGCGTTGCGCAGACGAAGGCGAAAAGTCCCTTGATCCGGCTTGCCCGGTTGTACGACATCCGGCTCAGCGCCAGCCTCGCCGCGAACCTCGTTGTCGCCACCGTGATGATGGCGACCCTGGTGGTCGCTCCGTTCTATTTGTCGCGAGGGCTGGGGCTCAATGCTGCGATGGTCGGCGTGGTCCTGTCGACAGGTCCGCTGGTCTCCGCGCTCTCGGCGCTCGTCGCCGGCCGCCTCACCGATCGCTTCGGCGCGCACAGGATGATGGTCGTCGGACTGTTCAGTCTTGCCGTCGGAACCTCATTGTTGTCGCTCGCCGCAACAAAACTCGGCATTGCCAGCTATATCGTGCCGATCGCCGTCACCTGCTTCGGGTACGCCCTGTTCCAGACATCCAACAATGCCGCCGCCATGAGCGGTGTCGCTGCCGGCGAGCGCGGCGTGGTGTCCGGCCTGCTCAATCTGTTGCGCAATCTCGGCCTGATCACCGGCGCATCGCTTATGGGCGCCATTTTTGCGGCTGCCTCGACGGGAGAACGGCAAAGCCAGGACATGCTGACCTCAGCGGCAGCCGCCCACGGGATGCAGGTTACCTTTCAGACGGCAACGGTCCTGGCGGTGGCTGCGCTGTTGCTGGCACTGCTCTCGACCCGCGCCGGCGGCATGGCTGTCGGTGCGGCAACAGCCATCATGACCGAAGATGGGGAGCTTACGCTCCCGCCCGCTTGCGCCGCTCATAAAGCATGACCAGCGTTTCGGCGGTCAGAGCCGGCCTCTGTTCGCCCTCGATCTCGACAGTGTTGGCGGCCTTCATCAGATACTGGCCCGGCCCCTTGTCCTCCACCGACAACAGCGTCGTGCGCAGCCGGATGCGTGCGCCGACCCTGACAGGCGCCAAGAACCGCACCTTGTCGAAGCCGTAATTGAAGGCGGCTTGCGTGTTTTCGGGGACGATGCCCATACCCAGCGCCAGCGCGCCGATGATCGACAGCGTCAGATAGCCATGCGCGATCGTGGTGCGAAATGGGCTCTGCCGCTTCGCCCGCTCCGGATCGACGTGGATCCACTGATGGTCGCCTGTGCATTCGGCAAACTGGTTGATGCGGTTCTGGTCGACGGTCGTCCATTCCGACACGCCGAGCTCCTGCCCGGCCATCGCCCTTAACTGCTCGAAGGTCGGCGGCGTTTTCGGCCGTAGTTCCGTCATTCCTGCTTTCCCGGTGGCTCCCAGTGCCTCGGACCACGAACGGACGGCTCCTGTCAATTCGCCCGTTGCGATTCCGTTCCGCCATTTTCCGCCAAACAGCGTCCCTCGTCCATGCTCATGCGCCGCAACCGGCCCACTCCTCTCATGGTTGCGTTGAGAGTCACTTCTTGTCATAGCCCGAGCGGATTTCCTCCATCGCTTCCTTGATGCGGCTGCGCAGGATTTCGATCGATTCGGTGCCGGATTTCTTGACCAGCTCGGCCACTTCGCCGGCATTTTTCAGGGCGGCTTCGAAGGATTTCCTGGCGAACTCCGCCTGTTTTGTCATCAGTTCCTGGGGATTGCCCGGCGCCTTGTAGCTCTGCGCCATGTCGCTGACTTCACGCAGCGTGTCCTGCAGCATCTCGCGCTGTCTGGACAACAATGAGGTCGCGCCGGCAGCTCCCGCCCGCGCCGATCTTTCCAGGGCCTCGAGGTTCTTGCGATGATGCGCGAGGATCGCCTCGACATTCGGCACCTTCAGGTCACGGCCGAACCGGCTGAACATGTCAAGGAACGAATCGGAGTCGGGTTGTTTGGCCATTGCTCGTGCTCCCCAGTTGTCGCAAATGCTGAACCTCGAGCAATTCCAGGAAAAGTGTGAAACGGTTTTCCGTCAGGAATTGCGTCAAAACAAAGAGTTAGAGCAGGTCGCCGTTTCCTTGAAACGGTGAACTGTTCTGTTCTGGACAATAGCACTCGCGCGCCGTGTGTCCATTCGGACGCCCAAGCAATTCAGCGGCAAATGCAGCATCAGCCAGCGAGAAACAGCCTCTCCGCCGTGTAGAGCACGAGACCGGCCAGGCCGCCAATAATCATGCCATTGAAGCGGATATATTGCAGGTCCCTGCCGATGTTCATCTCGATCAGCCTCGTCAGCTGGGCAAGGTCCCAGCGCTTGACCTGATCGGCGATGAACGTCGACACACCGCTCTTCTGGCTCTCCACGAACGACGACAGCGCCACGACAAAGCCCTGGTTCATGTCGGCCCTGATCTGCGGATCGCCTGAGAGATGGCGGCCGACCTCGACGAACATGTTGGCGAGATGCGCGCGAACAATCGAATTCTCCGCCTTGGCGTCCTGTTCGATGAACAGGCTGAGGCTCTGCCACATGTCGCCGGCGAGCGACTTCACTTCCGGCCGCGCCAGGAAATCGCGCTTCAGCTTCTCGGCCCGTTTGGCGTATTGCTTCGAGGTTCTGAGCCGCTCGATGAAGCTGTGCGCGAAACGGTCGAATTCGGCGCGCATCGGATGGTCGGGATCGGCCCGCACCTCGTCAAGCAGCGAACCGGCGGAAGCGACGATCTTTTTCAGCAGATAGGCGTCGGCTCTGAACAGGTTGAACAGCGACGGCAATTCCTCGCGGATTTTCTCGCGCATGGTCGCCAGCGCCTCTTCATCGTTCAGGAACCGGCCGATCACCCTGGTGAATTCGTCGAAGAGTTTCTGGTGGCGGCGGTCGTCGGTCAGTGCCGACAGCAATTCGGCCGCGAGCGGCGCCAGCGGCACCTTGTCGATCTGCTCCAGCATGCGGCTGGTGACGAAGCTCCGCAGGCCGGATTGCTCGATCGCCGCAAGCGTCTGCGGGACCAGCCGTACGACGAAGCGCGACAGGCCGGCAGAGCGTTCGGCGTCAGTCAGCCAGTCGGCGACGAGTGCTGCAAAATCGACCTCGGCCAGCTTTTCCCGCACCGGCCCGGGCGCCAGAAAATTGACCTCGATGAAGCGGCCCAGATTATCGGCGATGCGGTTCTGGTTCGCTGGGATGATGGCGGTGTGCGGGATCGGCAGGCCCAGCGGCCGCTTGAACAGCGCCACCACCGCGTACCAGTCGGCCAGGCCGCCAATGGTCGCCGCCTCGGCGAAGGCCGCCACGAAGCCCAGCCACGGATACTTGGCCTCGAACGATTTGGCCACGGCAAAAACCACGACGCAAAGCACCAGCGCAGCCGTGGCGAGGAACTTTGTCCGCCGCAACGCGAAAAGCTTGGCGCCCGTCTCGGCATCAAAACCGCCAGGCGCCAGGGACGAAGCCGATTGGGACATGATACGCCGCTCCTCATCGATCTCTTGGCTATCTGGCATGGGCTATTTAGGGGGTGTTTGGGCCCGTAGCATGATCGGATGGGCCGATTTCGTCCGGGAATTGCCGGTTTCGCACGCAAAGTTGACAAGAATGTTCATCTATCATGCAATCCCAGTCTGGAATTGTTCCAAGGTATAGGCCATATTCCGATCAGGCCAGTGTGGGCGAATCCGAAACTCCGGGTGAGAAAGCTGCACCAGCACAATCTAAAATCTGGTGCAGTTCCAGCGCGCCAGCACTCGGTGAGGAATGAAATGCGGCTGACGCGCCAGACCAACTACGCCATGCGCATCCTGATGTATTGCGCCGCCAACAACGATCGCCTGAGCCGCATCCCCGAGATTGCGGCCGCCTATTCGGTGTCGGAGCTTTTCCTGTTCAAGATCCTGCAGCCGCTGGTCGAGCATGGCCTGGTCGAGACAGTGCGCGGCAGGAATGGCGGCGTGAGGATCGGCCGCCCCGCCGAGCAGATCAGCCTGTTCGACGTCGTACGGGTGACAGAAGAGAGCTTTGCCATGGCCGAATGCTTCGAGAACGATGCCGCCGAATGCCCGCTGGTCGACAGCTGCCAGCTGAATTCGGCGCTGCGCGAGGCGCTCAACGCCTTCTTTGCCGTACTCTCCCGCTACACCATCGCCGATATGGTGGCGGCGCGCCCGAATGTGCGTCATTTGCTCGGCATCGACATGCTGGTCCAGCGAGCACCGGCCGCCTGAGTTTTCTAGTGCATGTCGCTCAAAAGTGGCCCCGGTTTTGAGACAACGACATGCATAAAGACAAAGACCTAAAGCGCGTCGCCTGAGTCCGTTCAAACGCGACGCGCTTTTAGGCGGCTGACTGCGGCAAGACGAACGGCATGCTCGCCGCCGGCAACACACCGACCCTTAGCCGACAATCGAACACCTTTTCGATCAGATCGTCGCTCAGCACCTCCTGCGGTGAACCGTCGGCGGCGAGCCGGCCGCGATGCATCACGAAAATCCGGTCGGCATACATGGCCGTCAGATTGAGGTCGTGCAGGATGGCGATCACACCGCCGCCGCGCCGGGCGAAATCGCGGGCGATGTTCATGATGATCAGCTGGTGCTTGATATCGAGGCTGGAGACCGGCTCGTCGAGATAGAGATAGCGCGGCTTGCCGTCGAGCACCGGCGCCCAGACCTGGCACAGCACGCGCGCCAGTTGCACGCGCTGTTGTTCGCCGCCCGAAAGCTCCTGATAGAAGCGGCCGGCAAAGCCGTCGAGGTCGACCCGCACCAGCGCCCGCTCGGGCAGACGATCATCTTCGCCCGGCAGAACGCCGGAACGGCCGCCGATAAGGCCGAGCCTGACCACTTCGTGCACGGTGAAGGGAAAGGACAGCGTCGCGGCCTGCGGCAGCACGGCACGCACGGTCGCGGCCTCCACCGGCTTCATCGCGGAGAGGTCGCGCCCGTTGACGGCCACTGTCCCCGCAAACGCCAGATCGCCCGACAACGCCTTCAAAAACGTCGTCTTGCCCGAGCCGTTGGGTCCGACGATTGCCGCAATTTCGCCCGGCCGCGCGACGAAATCGACATTGGCAACAATGCGCTTGCCGCCGATCGCCACCGAGACATCGCGTGCTTCGATCATGCCGCCTCACAAGTCGATTACGCCGCGCTTGCGCAGCAGGATCCAGAGGAAGAACGGCGCGCCGGCGATCGCCGTGACGATGCCGATTGGCAATTCGGCCGGCGCCACGATGACGCGGGCAACTGCGTCGGCAAGAAGCAGCATCGAGGCGCCGAGCAGCGCCGATGCGAGCAAAAGATAGCGATTGTCCGGACCGATCAGCAGCCGCAGCAGATGCGGCACGACGATGCCGACAAAACCGATGCCTCCGCTGACTGCGACAGAGGCGCCGACCGCTGCCGAGACGCCGACGATCGCGGTGTATTTCAGCCGCTGTACCGGGATGCCGAGATGTCCGGCCGTCGCCTCGCCGAGCGCCAGGGCGTTGAGGCCTTTGGCCAGGAACGGCATTGCCGCAAGCGCCAGGATGATAATCGGACCGACGGAAGCGATCTTCGGCCAGGTCGCGCCGCCCAGCGAGCCCAGTTGCCAGAAGGTCAGGTCGCGCAACTGCCGGTCGTCGGCCATGAAAATCAGGATACCGGTCAGCGCCATGGCAAGGGCTGCGAGCGCAATGCCGGCAAGCAGCATGGTAGCGACCGATGTGCGCCCCTGCCGCGTGGCGACGCGGTAGAGCACCAGCGTGACCGCAAGGCCGCCGCAGAAAGCGGCGAGCGGCAAGGCCAGCCCGCCGAGCGCCAGAGTGAGCGGCGCCAGCCACGTCGTGCCGAGCACGATGACGGCGACCGCGCCGAGGCTCGACCCGGCGGAAACGCCGATCAGGCCGGGATCGGCGAGCGGGTTGCGAAACAGGCCTTGCATGACCGCACCCGATACGGCCAGTGCCGCCCCGATGAGCACACCGAGCAGTACGCGCGGCATGCGGATATCGTAGACGATCAACCGGTCGCGGGCACCAAGCGCGGCGTCGTCCGGCGTGGCGCCGGTCAGCCAGTCACGAATGACACCAACGGCCGATGCATCGGAAGCGCCCGACCTCAGCGACAGGAACATCGAAAGGGCAAGCGCCACACACAGGAGCACAATAACCAGGCGAGCGCGCCCGGAACGATCGCCCTCGGCCACCTTGCCCGCCGCGCCGGCGATCGACTGATCCACCATCGGCTCAGTCCGTGACCTGGCTGCCATAGAGCGAGGCGGCCAGATCGTGGATGGCATCGGCCGTGCGCGGCCCGAAGCCGAGGAGATAGCTGCCATCCATCAGGGTCAGCTTGCGGCCTTCGCCCGCCGGCGTCGAAGTGATCGACGGGATGGCGAACAGCTCGGCCTCCGCAATCGGCGGGCCGGCATTCTTCATGGCCAGGATCACGTCCGGCCTGGCAGTGACGATCGCCTCGTCGGACATCTGCTTGTAGCCGGAAAAACCTTCGACCGCATTGACGGCACCGGCGAGCTTGATGATGCCGTCACCGGCGGTGTCGGTGCCGGCGGCCAGGATCTTGCCGCCCTGGATCGACAGCACGAACAGGATGCGCTTGCGCTGCTTGATCGACGCCGTCTGCTTCTCGGCCGCCTTCAGCTTGGCGTCGGTCTCAGCCACCAGCGTCTCGGCCTTGGCGTCGACGCCAAGCGCCTTGCCGACGATGCGGATCTTTTCCAGGATGCCGTCATGGCTGTAATGCTCGGGCACGTCGATGAACGGAACGCTCGACTTTTTCAGCACATCGACCGCTTCCTTCGGCCCACTGCCATGCAGCGCCAGAATGCCCGAAGGATTGACCGACAACACGCCTTCCGGCGACAGCTGGCGCATATAGCCGACGTCGGGCAGCGCGACCGCGGCGGCGGGGTAGCGGCTGGTCGAATCGCGGGCGACGAGATGACCTTCCTCGCCAAGCGCGTAGACGATCTCGGTGATCGAACCGCCGATCGCCACGATCCGCGACGTGTCGGCCAACACGGCCACGTTCTCGCTGGCCGGCACTGGGGCGGCAATAAACAGCGACAGGCCCATGGCCGCGGCAAGCGTCCTGAACAGTGAAATCATCGTCGTTTCCTCAGGCTGCGGTCGGGCTTGGAATGCGCGGCAGGTTCTCGGCAAGGAACCGCCAGTCGTCGCGCTCGCCCTCGCCTTCACGGCGCTTGCCGAAGAACTGGATGATCATCTTGCCGTCGGCGCCATAGGCTTCGAGCGAGGTGACATGACCGTCCTTGGTCGGTTTGCGCACCGCCCACACCTCCTGGATGTGGTCGGTGCGCAGATGCAAATGGAAGGTCTCGTCCATGACGTTGATCCACGGCCCCATCGGCTTGATCGACTTGACCGGGCCGGAATGGATCTGGATGCAGCCTCGGTTTCCGACAAAACACATGATCGGCATGCCGTCGGCGGCGGCATGGTGGAACATGGCGCCGATGGCGTCATTGTCGAGCAGCCAGGCATAGTCCTGGCCGACCATGCGCACGGCCTGGCGGCGGCTGAGCTTCAGCGCTTTCAACATGCCAAAGAACTGGTGGACGTCGGTCAGCCGGCTCCAGCGGTCGCGCAGATCATCGATGTCTGCGGCAATGCCCGACGTCTCCGCGTCGTCGTCGGCCAGGCCTGCGATAGACACGGTCGCCTCCTGGTTCGGCGATTCGAGTGCGGCCACGAGCTTCTGGTAGGCATAGAGATTGGACGCCGGCCGCAGATGCACCTTGTGCACCGCATCGCCGGCCGCGTCGAAGAATTGCAGGCTGCGGCGGATGTCGCCACCGTCGCGCTTTTCCACGGCAAAGCCATGCGCCCAGACCTTTGGAAAGATACGCAGGTCGATGTTTTCGCCCAGCACCATGGCATTGTGCGCGCCTGTGACAACCTTGTCGTAGACGCCGATCTTCTCGTGCACCGCGCTTTCGTTGCGGGTCAGCGCCATCACTTCGCCGACGGCGTCGAGGCCGGTCAGAAGATCGTTGACCCTGGGCTCGACGCGCACGACACCGTCGCCGCAATGCGCGGCCACCAGCTCGGCTTCGGAAATACCGAGCTCGGCGGCAAGATCGCGCTCGCGCGCTTTCGGATTGTCTGCCCGCGCTCGCCGGATTTCATGCGGTGCGGGTTTTACGCGCTGGTCCATGTCCTGCTTACCTGTCCTGCCTGGCGTTTTGGCCTGCCTGGCTGTTTCGTCACTTGTTGAGGATGAGCTTGCCCTGGCGGGTGATCTTCAGCCGATAGAGCGCCCCATGGTGCTCGATGCCGATCTCGTGCTCGCCCTGGAACAGCGTGTTGGAGGACAGCGTCCGCACCGCCAGCGGCACCCGGTCGAAGCGGGTCGGCGTCTCCTCGGAACGGCGGACGCGGTAACGGAAGTCGTTGGGATTGTGGGTGTTCATCTCTTTCGATCCCTTTCCTGTGCCGGGCAACTGGCTAGCGTTGTAAAAATGCCGATTCATTTCTTGACTCGAATAATCATGTTTATTAGTCAGTGCAATACCGGACAAACATTTAAGACGCCGGACAGAATGAAAAATGCCAGCGAGCACCAAGCCAGCCAGCATCGAACCTGGAATTTTGGAGTTGGGGCATGGGCTTGGGAAATTGTGGACGACTGGGTCTGGCGAACGCCGATCCGGTGCATCGGCCTATGGCAAAGGCAATGGCAGCCTTGCTTGCGGGGGCAGCGACGATCGCGCTGCTGACATCGCCGGCCAGCGCTCAGCAGGCTGCTCAGCCGGCCGCTGACCAGGCCGACCAGACCAGGAAAACCGAAGACACCAAGCCGGCGCCCGCCGGCGCGACCCTGCTGGACAAGATCCTCGTCATCAGCCGCACCGGCGACACGGCAATCGAATCGCTGGCCTCAGCCAGCCATGTCGACCAGGAACAGCTCGACCGCCGCATGGCGACGACGCCGAACGAAATGCTGCTCGGTGTGCCTGGTGTCGCCGTGCAGGCCGATGCGCGACGCGTCAGCTCCAGCATCAACATCCGCGGCCTGCAGGATTTCGGTCGCGTCGCCGTCATCGTCGACGGCGCCAGGCAGAATTTCCAGCGCTCAGACCACGGCACGCAGTCGACCTTCTATGTCGATCCCGAGCTCATCAAATCCGTTGACGTCATTCGCGGACCGACCGCCAACACCTACGGCTCCGGCGCCATTGGCGGCGTCGTCTTCTTCGACACCAAGGATGCGGTGGATTTCCTCAGACCGGGCGAAACCTGGGCCGGCTCCGTCACCGGGCGCTATGAAAGCAACGGCAAGGGCTGGACCGCCAGCGCCAGCGGCGCCTACAAATTCAACGACGATTTGGATGTGCTGGGCAACATCGTCTACCGCGACTACGGCGACTACAAGAATGGCAGCGGCGACACCGTCGCCGGTACCGGTTTCGACGTGCTGAGCGGCCTGCTCAAGACCACAATCCGCCCGAGCGAGAACAGCGAATTGAAGCTCGGCTGGGTCGGATCGAGCGACGGCTGGACGGAAACCAGCGGCGGCGTGCCGGCCAACGACGTCGACCTGAAGTCGAACACCTTCACCGCCCGCTACAACATCACTGACGACGCCAAGAGCTGGCTCGACCTCCACATCAACGCCTCCTACAACAAGACCAATCTCGACCTCACCACGCTGGTCCCGCAGAACCGCTTCGATCCGTCGACCGGCCTTCCCGTGCTGCTGCCCGTCGGTTCGACCTCGACCTTCGACGTTGGCACGGCCGGCGTCGACATCTGGAACACGTCGCGCTTCGAAACAGCCGGTGTTGCGCACGAATTGACCTATGGCGGCGACTGGGTGGGTGACGATGTCGAGACCGGCGGCACCGCCGGCGGCGACAGCTTCTACACCCCATCGGGCAAGCGTAGTGTTTCGGGCGCCTACATCCAGGACAAGCTCACCTGGGACTGGCTCGAGGTCATTGCCGGGCTGCGTTACGACAATTACAGCCTCGAAGACAGCACCCACGAAACGTCAGGTGATCGTCTGTCGCCGCGCATCACCGTTGGTGTCACGCCCTTCGAAAGCGCCAGCCTGGCGGGCCTGCAGTTCTATGGCACCTACGCGGAAGGCTACCGCTCGCCGTCGCTGACCGAAACGCTGATCAGCGGCAACCATCCGGCGGGCGTCACCTTCCCGTTCCTGCCCAATCCGAACCTGCGGCCAGAAACCGGCAAGACGACCGAGTTCGGCGTCAACTACAAGCTGAACGACCTTATCGAGGCCGGCGACGCGTTCCGGCTCAAGGCCGGCTACTTCCACAACGATGTCGACGACTACATCGAAGGCGTCACGCTGTCGGCATTCGACCCGACCAGCGGCTGCCCGTTCGGCCCCGGGATTCCGATCTGCTTCCAGTACCAGAACGTCGCCCAGGCCAAGATCAACGGCTTCGAACTGGAAAGCGTCTACGATGCCGCCTGGGGTTATGCCGGGCTGTCGGCCTCGATCATCAACGGCCACACCATCTCCGATGAAGGCGAGCGGGCCGACCTTGCCACCATCCCGTCGTCGCAGGTCACCGGGCAGCTCGGCTTCCGTTTCCTTCAGGACAAGCTGACCGTCGGCGGCGAGGTGCAGTACAACGGCAAGCCGAAGGGCAACCCCGTGGCCAAGGATTATACTCTGGTCAACGCCTTCGCCAGTTACCAGGCCACCGACAATCTGAAGGTGGACTTCCGCGCCGACAATTTGTTCGACGTCAAATACACCAACCCGCTGAACGGCGGCACCACCGCCGTCATCTATGAACCCGGCATCACGCTGAAGCTGGCCGCAACCATGCGCTTTGGAGGCTGACACCCATGACAAGTTTGACGGCATCGCTTCGGCTCCTGACCTCGACGTTGGCGATGTCGCTTGGCTTGGCGCCGGCGTGGGCTCAGTCCGCGCCGGCTCCGCAACTCAGCCTCGAGCTCAATGCCGTGCAGCCCTCGGACAAGGGTTGCCTGCTGACCTTCGTCGTCAACAATGCGCTCGGCGCCGATCTGTCCAAGGCGGCTTTCGAAATCGCGCTGTTCAACGAGGCCGGCGTGGTCGGCCGCCTGAGCGTGCTCGACTTCAAGGACCTGCCGGCCGGCAAGACCAAGGTGATCCGCTTCGACCTCGCCGGCACCGACTGCACCAAACTCAGCCGCGTGCTGATCAACAGCGCCACCGAATGCGCCGGCGTCGAACCGGGCGCCTGCATGCGCGGCCTGAAGACGCAGACCGAGACCGGTATCGCATTCGGCGTTTGAGGTGGGTCTGCATCCCGCCTTCCTGCACGACAATGCGACACGACCCGTCGCAGCTCCGCCGTCATGGCCGGCAACCGATCTTGATTTGACAATCCCACCCCGCTCGCGGCAGGTCTCGCCGCGAACCATGCAGGACATCACCCCCCTCCCCGACGCCGGCAACGAACCGGCGATTACGATGGACGAGCTCGCACAGCCGGCAGCCGCGGACCGCAAATGGACTGTGGCGATCGTCGCGTCCTGCCTGCTCCATGCCGCTGCCGCAGCGGCGTTCTTCATCGGACCCGCAGGGACATTCGATTCCAGTAACGCGATACAATCCGAAGGCACCGACCAATCGGGCGCCGAGGTGGTCGGCAGCGCCTTGGACAGCCAGGCTCCCGACGCGGTCGATGTTACCCTGGTAACCGATCCGCAGCCGGCCAAGCCCGAGGCCGTTCGACCCGTGCCGCCGACCGAGGCGCCTCAACCGGTAAAGGAGCCGGCGGCGCCCAAGCCTGCGCCGGAAGCCGCCGAACAGGCGACCGCCGCGCCAGATACACTGACGGCCGCCATCCCGAATGATCAAACTGTCGCCCCAAGCGCTGAGACGTCGACTCCGCCAGGGGTTCAAACGCAAAGTTCAGAGGCACCGCCCGCCGACGAGCCCGCCGTTGATTTGCCTGCTGCCAAACCACCAGTCCCGAGCCCGCGGCCGACCCCTCCAGCTGGATCTGGAGATACCCGCGGTGCGGCAGATGGCGAAGAACGCGACGCACCGGCGGTTGCCAGCAAGGGTAAAAACCAGGACGCGGCTGGCAATGCGATGGAATCTCGTTACGGCGGTGAAATTCAAAAGAAGCTTGCCCGCGCTAACCGGCGCGTTTCGAAGGAAATTCAAGCTAAGGCTCGCAACAATGCCAGGGTCTATTTCGTCGTCATGGCTGACGGCAGCGTCAGCGACTTGCAGCTTGTCGAAAGTTCAGGGTCTGCCGAACTAGACCAATTCGCTTTGAAACTGGTGCGCCAGCAAGCCCCGTTCCCGCCCATTCCACCCGAGATCGGATTATCAAGTTGGGTGTTCAGGGCGCGGATCGGTCCGTTTTAACCAGCTCGCAGACCTTCGCCAAATGTCATCGTCCACCAATTCAAGAGGAAGCCCAATGTACATCGCCATGAACCGCTTCAAGGTCCAGAACGGCTCCGAGACCGCCTTCGAGGATGTCTGGAAGAACCGCGATTCCAGCCTTTCGGAAATGAAAGGCTTCAGAGAGTTCCACTTGCTGCGCGGCCCGGTCAACGAGGCCGAGGGTTACACGCTGTTTGCCTCGCACACGGTGTGGGCAAGCCATGAGGATTTCGTCGCCTGGACCAAATCCGAGAATTTTCGCGCCGCCCACCGCAACACCGGCACCTCGAAGGTGCATTATCTCGGCCATCCGCAGTTCGAAGGCTTTTCGGTCGTCGAAGGGGCCTGATTGAGATTTCACCCGTCGACGAGATCTGACGACGGGCAGATGCCCTCATGTTCCGGTTGAATTCCGGCCGCCCAGTCGCCGAAGCCGCTGGGCAATGTGCAGGCGCAGCCGCCGCCAGGGCTGTCCGCGTGTCAGGTAGCGCGCCAACCGCGGATCACCGGCCAGCTCCGGGAACTGGCGCACATGCTGCGTCAGGAATGCAGGTATGAAATTGCGCCCGTTGAGATCGCTGAGCCAGGCAGAATTCGCCAGCAAATAGTCTGCGGCATCCGCCGCCAACACGCTCCTGTAGCTCCTGTATGCAGGCGTTTGCCGCACATTGCCGCCGGCAAAGGCAGTTCCGGTGGACAGGTTGGAGCCATGCAGGCGATAGAGGCCGAGACCTTCTGACAGGATGAGGCTGCCGCCGGCCTGGTGCGCGAGTGTCGCCGTCAGATAATCGGTCCCGACCTTGGCCTTGAACGGGAAGGACAATACCGGTTCCAGCGCGCCACGCCGGTACATGATCGCCGAGCATGGCGACCACAGCCAGCCCGTCACCGCAGGTGCGAAATAGGTTACCGGATGCTCCGATGCATAGGCGATCCCAGGCGCCATGCCGGCAAGCCGGCCACCGGGCGCGATGGCGACGCCACTCCGATCCGGTCCGGACCGCGGTTTGCGCAAGGCAAGGAAGGTGCCGCCCAGCAAGGTGCCGCCGCCATCGACAAGGAACACATCGGAACTCGACAGTGCGGCCGAATGCGTCGTGTTGAGGTGGGCGGACAGATGCGCCAGGAGAAAATCCGGCAGCCACACGTCATCGGAATCCAGAAACGCGACGAAAGGCGCGTCGGTTGCGGCAAAGCCGTCGCGGAATCCGGCGATCTGCCCGCCATTCTCCGTGCGCGCCATCAGGCGCAGGCGCGGGTCGTCTATATCCCTTAGGAGCTGGCGGACTTGGTCGGCCGAGCCGTCCGTCGAGGCATCGTCGACGATGACGCATTCCCAATTCCGGTAGGTCTGCGCAAGCACCGAGCGGATCGCCTGTTCGACGTACGGCCGATAGTTGAAGCAGGTGATGACCACCGCCACCCGCGGCAGCTCAAACGGCCGGGACGTGTCTTCCATCTGTTCCGCTGCCCCGCTCGAGTTGCTCTCTGTCCCTTGCGCATACCCTTGCAACCCGACGCAGGCAAGCGAGCCGCGAAAAGCCCCCTAGGCCGCCGCGAGCAGGCTGGCATTGCCGCCGGCAGCCGTGGTGTCGACGCAGACAGCGCCTTCATGCGCATAGGCCGCCGGGTTGAGCACCTCGCTGACCAGCGGCACGATCGGCCCGCTGCGGTCGGCAATGACCTTGCGCACGATCCGCGCCGCCTCGGGCCTGCCCGAGAAGGCGACGACATCGACGCGCAGCGAACGCGCTTCGACTGGGTCTGGCCGACCGTCTATGGCCGCCAGCGGCAACCCCTTGCCGGTCAGCGCCGACAGTGCTGCCGGCGCGCCCGGCGCCACGGCCAGCACCGCATTGCCGGCGGCCAGCGCCTGGATCGTCTGGGCAAGCAGCGTGTCGGCGTCCGGACCGAGGCACAGCACCCGGCCACGCGGCGACAGCGACAGCGTGTTGGCCTCGCCGGTCGGTCCGGGCAGGTCGACCTGGCCGAAATCGATGGCGGCTGCAGCGCCGATCGCTGCAGCGCCCTTGCCGCGCAAATGCTTTCTCAAAATGGCGATGCGGTCCGGCCTCGTCGACCAGCCGCCAAGCGTCGGATCGGGCAGATTGTCGGCGAGTTCGGTCGCAGTCACCTTGTGGCCCTCGGCAATCTCCGTGCCCGCCTCCGGCCCCTTGCGGAACCGCCGGAGATAGTGCGGCCCGCCGGCCTTCGGCCCGGTGCCCGAAAGCCCCTCGCCGCCAAAGGGCTGCGAGCCGACGACGGCGCCGATCTGGTTGCGGTTGACATAGATGTTGCCGGCATGGATGCCGTCGACGAAATGCTGGACGCGGCCTTCGATGCGGGTGTGCAGGCCGAAGGTCAGGCCATAGCCTTTGCGGTTGATGGCGGCGATGACGGCGTCGATCCCGTCGGCGTCGAAGCTGGCGACATGCAGCACCGGACCGAACACTTCGCGCTCCATCTCCTCGATGCCTTTGACCCGGAACACATGCGGCGCAACGAAGCGGCCATCTTTGGGTGCTTCGAGCTTGGCGATCAGCCGGCCCTGCAGCCCCATTTTGGTGCAATACTCGCGGATCGAGTTCTGCGCCTCGTCATCGATGACCGGCCCAACATCGGTCGAAATCTGCCAGGGATCGCCGATGGTGAGCGCTTCCATGGCGCCCTTCAGCATCTCCAGCATCTTCTTCTCGACATCCTTCTGCACGTAAAGCACGCGCAGCGCCGAGCAGCGCTGGCCCGCACTCTGGAAGGCGGACGCCAGGATGTCGCGCACCGCCTGTTCGGGCAGTGCTGTGGAATCGACAATCATGGCATTGAGACCGCCGGTCTCGGCGATCAGCATGGCGTCGGGCGCAGCTGTCTCGGCCAGTTGCTTCTCGATCAGCTTTGCAACCTCGGTCGAGCCGGTGAAGCAGACGCCGGCAATGCGCGGATCCGCGGTCAGCGGTCCGCCGACCGACGGGCCGTCGCCCGGCAGAAGCTGGATCACATCTTCCGGCACGCCGGCCTCGCGCAGCAGCTCGACGGCGCGGAAGGCGATCAGCGGCGTCTGTTCGGCTGGCTTGGCGATGACGGAATTGCCGGTGACGAGCGCTGCCGCGATCTGGCCGGTGAAGATGGCGAGCGGGAAATTCCACGGCGAAATGCACACGATCGCGCCGCGCGCCTCGGTGCCCGCTTCGTTGTTGGCCGCTTCGGCAGCGTAGTAACGCAGGAAGTCGACGGCTTCGCGCACTTCAGCCACGCCGTCGGCCAGCGACTTGCCGGCTTCCCTTGTAGCCAGCGCGAAAAACTCGACCGCATTGGCCTCATAGAGGTCGGCGGCGCGGTTGAGGATGGCGGCGCGCTCGGCGACGGGACGCTTCGCCCAGGCCGGCTGCGCTTCCACAGCAAAGCGCACCGCGGTCGCGACCTGCTTGGCAGCGGCTTCGGCGACCGTGCCGACGATCTCGGCAGGCTTTGCCGGATTGACCACCGGGCGCTGCTTGCCGTAGCCGGCGGCGCGCGTGATCGGCTTGGCATGCCAGCGCTCGGGCCCGGCAAAGGCCGCCTTGGCCTTGTCGATCGCCGCCAGCGTCACCGGATCGGTGATGTCGAACCCCTTCGAGTTGCGCCGACCAGCGCCGAAGATCGTCGCAGGACGAGCGATTGCCGGATTGGCGGCGGGGCCCTGGCTCTCGACCGTCTCGAGCGGATCGCGCGCAATATCCTCCGGCTCGACGTCCTCGTCGGTGAGCTGATGGACGAAGGAGGAGTTGGCGCCATTCTCCAGCAGGCGGCGAACCAGATAGGCCAAGAGGTCGGAGTGCGCGCCGACCGGCGCATAGATGCGGCAGCGCGTGCCTTCGGCCCGGCGCACCGTCTCATGCAGCGCTTCGCCCATGCCGTGCAGGCGCTGGAATTCGAAAGCGTCACGGTTGTCAGCCATCGACAGGATGGCGGCGACGGTATGGGCATTGTGCGTGGCGAATTGCGGATAGATGCGGTCGGTCATCGACAGCAACTTCCTGGCGCAGGCCATGTAGGAAACATCGGTGTTGGCCTTGCGGGTGAAGACGGGGTAGCCGGAAAGCCCGAGCGTCTGTGCCCGCTTGATCTCGGTGTCCCAATAGGCGCCCTTGACCAGCCGCACCATGATGTTGCGGTCGTACTTTTCCGCCAGCGCATAGAGCCAGTCGATGGTGAAGGCCGCGCGCGGGCCGTAGGCCTGGACGACGACGCCAAAGCCATTCCAGCCGGCAAGCTCCGGCTCGGACAACACACGCTCGATGACGTCGAGCGACAGGTCGAGCCGGTCGGCCTCCTCGGCGTCGATGTTGAGGCCCATGCGCGAATGGCGTGCGGCCAGCGCCAGCGACAGCAGGCGCTCGGCCATCACCGGCAGCATCTTTTCCTTCTGTGCCTCTTCGTAGCGCGGATGCAGCGCCGACAGTTTGACCGAGATGCCGTGGTTCTGGCGGATATCGGGACCGTTGGAGCCCGAATCGAGCGAGGAGATCGCATCGGCATAGGCCTTGAGGTAGCGCAGCGCGTCGGCCTCGGTGCGGGCCGCCTCGCCCAGCATGTCGAAGGAATAGAGATAACCTTTCTGGATCATCGACTTGCCGCGCTTGACGGCTTCCGCAATGGTGCGGCCGAGCACGAACTGCTCGCCCATTTCGCGCATGGCGGCGGCGACCGCCTTGCGGATCACCGGTTCGCCCAGTCGGCGAACCATCGAGCGCAGCGTGCCTTCAATGCCGCCCTCGCCTTCGTCGAGCACACGGCCGGTCAGCATCAGCGCCCAGGTCGAGGCGTTGACGAAGATCGAGCTCGAACCGCCCGAATGCGCCGACCAGTCATGCGGTGCGATCTTGTCGGCGATCAGGTCGTCCATAGTCTCGGTGTCAGGCACGCGCAGCAGTGCCTCGGCCAGGCACATCAGCGCCACTCCTTCCTTGGTGGAGAGGCCGTAGGCCGAGAGAAAAACCTCCATCAGCCGCGGGTCGGACGAGCCGCGCACCGCGCGCACCAGATCCGCGGCACGGGCCGAGACGGCTTTGCGGTCATCGGCCGAAAGTTCTGTCGCGGCAGCCAAGCGCTTCACAGCCGCGTCTTCGTCGGGCAGGTAGTTGGCGCGGATCTGCTGGCGGATGGTGTCGAGCGGCATGGCGGTCCTGCGGAGCAAGCATCTGGGAGCGGGCCGGCGGTCGCCGGACCGAATGGCGCAAGCTAGCACAGAGCCGCATTTTCGGCCGGTCCAAAGAAATCGACATGGCAGGCCGAATAATCTATCATTGCGGCTCAATTGTTATCAGATGGGCTGTGATATCCGTGACAGAAGACCAATTGGACCGCATCGACAGAAACATCCTGTCGGCGCTGGCGCGCGACGGGCGGCTGTCCATGTCGGAACTGGCCGGCAAGGTCGGCCTGTCGAAGACGCCCGTGCAGGCGCGGGTGAAGCGCCTGGAGAAGGACGGCTATATCAGGGGCTATCAGGCGATCATCGATCGCGAGCGCATGGGCGAAGGCCATGTCGCCTTCGTCCAGGTCAAACTGTCGGACACGCGCTCGGCCGCGCTCGATGCTTTCAACCGTGCGGTGCAGGCCGTGCCGGAGATCGAGCAGTGCCACATGATGGCGTCGAGCTTCGATTATCTCCTGAAAGTCCGTACCACCGACATCGCCGCCTATCGCCGCGTGCTCGGCGAGCGCATCTCGGCACTGCCGCATGTTGCGCAGACCTCGACCTTCGTGGCCATGGAGACGGTGAAGGATCGCTAGCTCACTCCGACAGCGTCTTCAAAAACGCCACCAGCGCCGCGCGTTCGCGATCCGACAGTTGCAACGGGTGCACTTCGGAGGTGCCTTCAACGGCCGCCTCCGCCTTCGCGTAGTGCGCCACCACCTCCTCCAGCGAGGAAAACTGTCCGGCATGCATATAGGGCGGCCGCGTTGCCGCGCCCCGCAGCGACGGCGTCTTGTAGGCGCGCATCAGTTCGGGTGCTGCCTTGACGATGAAGCGCAGCTCGCCGCAGGCGCCGGCGTCGCCATCGCGGAAGGCGCCGAAGCAGTTGAATGGGTCGGCCTGAACCTGGGCCACCGCATCGAAACGGCCGCGATCCAATGGCAAATCCCTGACCGGCGGCACGCCGGTGTTGTGGAAAGCGTTGTCGGTGAAGCGCGGGCCGTTATGGCAGGTGACGCAATTGGCCTTGCCGATGAACAGTTTCAGCCCGAGCATCTCCTCCTGCGAAAAGGCATCGTCGGCTTTCGGCTTGGCGCCTGACACAAGATCGATGGCAAAGCGGTCAAAGCGCGTCTGTGCCGGTTCGATCGACCGTTCGAAGGCGGCGATCGCCTTGCCGATGTTGGAAAAGACGCGGTTGACGTCGTCCATTTGGGCCGCGGTCATTGCCTTCCACGCCGCCTGCTCGGCCTCACTGCCGAGCGGGCTGGCGTTGGCCGGCACGGCGGAAAGATCCGGCAGTGGCCCGAAGATGCGCTCATAGCGCTCGCCGAACCGCTTCTGGATGTAATGCGCGAAGGCCGCGCGGTTCCCCGCCTGCTCAAGCGGGTTTTCCAGCGGCGTCAGCGCCTGCGCCCACAGGCTGTCGCGCCGTCCATCCCAGAAGAACCACGGATTGCGGGCAATGCCGGCCAGCGGCATCGAGCGCCTGTTGGTTCGGCCAACGCCGACGGATTGCGGCAGGTCATCCTGGAATTGCCGGTCGATCTTGTGGCAGGTCGAGCAGGATACGTTCCCGTCACGGCTCATGCCCTGGTCGAAGAACAGAGTGGAGCCCAGGGCGGCGGCGGCTGGCACGTCGGCGAAGCGGTTGGTGGTGTCGGGTTTGAGCGCCGGCAAGGTGTTCAGCGCCAGCGAGGCGATGGTCTTCTTCTCGGCATCGGAAAAATCCGGTTTGCCGCAGCCGGCAACGAGCACGACCGCCGCCAATGCCAGAAGGCGCAACAGGCGGCTCATTCGCTCACAGCACCACGTTGAAGACGACCGTGTCGGAACCGGCCGCCGCCGAAATGGCGAAGCGCAACTGCCACACGCCGCTCATGGTGAATTTGAGCCCCTCGATCCGGTAGCGCCCCTCGCCAAGATAGTCGGTCGCCTGCGGACTGGTCGGCAAGCCGTGATTGTGCTGCGGTATGCCGCCGGACACCGAGATCGCCGCACCTTCCACGGAATCGCCGTTGACCGTCTTCAGGGTCAGCAACCAGGATTGCAGTTCGCCTTGCCGGATAACGCCGCGTTCCGGCTGAATGCTGGCGACAAACAAGCCGTTCGCCGTCTTCTTCGAGCGCGAAATATCCGGGCCCGGCGCCGACTGCGGCGCGGTCAGATAGACGATCGCCAATATGCCAGCCAGCAAGGCGGCCAGACCAACGCCCGCAAGAAGATAACGCCATATCGATGCCAAACCGGTTCCTCTTCTGGGCATAACGTCTCGGGAAGCAATTCGCGTCCCCGCTTCTGTGGGAAAACGCTTCTGGCGCAAAAAACCGCCGCCGCCAAGCATGGCGCTGCCGGCCGCAAAAAGCTACAGCAGCGAACTGATCCGGAGACAGATACATGGCAGCAGACGGCGTCGCTTCGATCGGTGAATGCATGCTCGAACTGTCCGGCCAGGCCGGGCCGAACTGGCGCATGGGCTTTGCCGGCGACACGTTCAACACGCTGTGGGCGCTGCATGCGCTGAGCGGCGAGCGGCCGGCGACCTATGTCTCGGCCTTCGGCGACGATCCCTTCTCGCAGGGCCAGATTTCGTTCTTCGCCGAAAACGGCATCGGCATCGGCGCCAGCCCGGTCATCCCAGGCGCGCGGCCCGGCCTCTACGCCATCACCTTGACCGGCGCCGAACGCGCCTTCACCTATTGGCGCAGCGACGCGGCGGCCAGGCGGCTTGCCTCGGACCCGGCCGCCTTGGCAAAAAGCCTTGAAAACCAGGCGCTTGTGTATTTTTCCGGAATCACTTTGGCAATTCTGGATGCCGCCGCGCGCAAGACGTTGCTGGCGGAAGTGGCCAAGGCGCGGGCTGCCGGTTCGCTCGTCGCCTTCGACCCCAACTACCGGCCGCGCCTGTGGCAGAGCCGCGAGGAGGCGCAAGCCGCGATCCTCGACGCGCTTGCCGTCGCCGACATCGCGCTGCCGACCTTTCCCGACGAGCAGATGCTGTTTGGCGACTCGGCACCGCAAGCGACCGCCGAACGGTTCGGAAAACTCGTCGGCGAAGTCGTCGTCAAGAATGGCGAGAAGCCCGCGCTGATCGCCACTGGCGGAGCCCTGCAGCCGGTTCCGGCCCAGCATGTCGCCACCCCGGTCGACACCACCGGCGCCGGCGATTCCTTCAATGGCGGCTATCTCGCCGCCCGGCTGGCCGGCCATGCCCCGGCGGATGCCGTGCAGCGCGCGCATCGCGTCGCCGCCACAGTCGTCCAGGTGCGAGGCGCGCTGGCGCCGTTCGAGGTTCTAAGAACCGCTTTCGAGGGCTAAGACCTTAGGGAAGCCTGAAACGATATTCCGTCACCTGATGATAGATTTGGCCCGGCCACAGCGTGGCCTGTGGGAAATAGGGCCGGTTCGGCGCGTCGGGCCACGTCTGCGCTTCCAGGCAAAAGCCGGAAAACGCCTTGTAGCGCCGTCCGTCCAGGCCGCCCGAGGTCGGCGCGACGTACTGGCCAGTGTAAAGCTGCAGGCCCGGCTCGGTGGTCCAGACTTCCATCTCGACGCCGGAATTGGCGCCTTGCGCCCACGCCACCTGGTGAAGCGGGCCCCGGGCTGACGCCAGGCAGAAATTGACGTCGTAGGGAAGCTGCTCGCCTTCCGTTTCCATGCGCAGCGGCCGCGCCTGGCGGAAGTCGAAGGGCGTGCCGTCGACAGGTTTGACGACGCCGGTCGGGATCATCTCGCCATCGACAGGCGTATAGGCGCCGGCGTTCAGCATCAGCCGGTGGTCGAGAATGTCGCCGGCGCCGCCATCGTCGAGATTGAAATAGGAATGCTGCGCCAGATTGCACAGCGTC
This sequence comes from Mesorhizobium sp. C277A, assembly GCF_040324395.1. Lineage (NCBI taxonomy): Bacteria > Pseudomonadati > Pseudomonadota > Alphaproteobacteria > Hyphomicrobiales > Phyllobacteriaceae > Mesorhizobium > Mesorhizobium sp. C277A. The sequence continues at coordinate 2,531,478 of NZ_JAMYVW010000002.1, forward strand.
GGCTCCTCGCAAGTGGCGGTCAGTTCCATCGAGAGCGTGCCGGGGATCTTCAGCCGGTAGGTGCAGGTGACGTCGAGCGCGCCGGGAAAGCCCATCGTGCCCTCGGGATCGTGCAGGGTCAGCGTGACAAAATCCCGGCCGTGCAGCGAAACCGTCCACGGCCGGTGGAAGAAGCCCTCCGAGCCGCCATGCAGCGTGTGCTTGCCGAGGAAATTGCGCTCAGTCTGGTAGCGCTGGCCGGCAATGGTGAAGCGGCCGTCGCGGATGCGGTTGGCATAGCGGCCGACGACCGCGCCGAAGAAGGCCCGGTCGGTCTCGTAAGGTTCGAAGCGGTCGTAGCCCAGCACCAGCGGCGCATCGTGGCCGGCGAGCCGCAGATCCTGGATGATTGCGCCGAGCCCGATGATGTTGGCGCTGACGCCGCCGCCCCGGATGGTGAAACGGCGAACGGGTTCGCCTGCCTGCGTCGTGCCGAAGACTTCGCCGTCCTTCATCGCTATGTCCAAATGCTAATTCGTCGATCTATCGACTTAGAGCAATTCCAGGAAAAGTGTGAAACGGTTTTCCGTCCGGAATTGCAAAAACAAAGAACTGGAGCGGTTCGGCGTTTCCGTGAAACGCTGAACCGCTCCAGTCCGGCTGAATGTCGTCTGGCAAGGGCCGGCCCGCGCCCTGCCCTGCCCGTCAATGATTTAGAGGCCGAGACCCCCGATGCAGACATATTTGGTGTCGAGATAGTCCTCGATGCCCTGATGTCCGCCTTCCTTGCCGAGGCCCGATTCCTTGACGCCGCCGAACGGCGCTTCCGGCGTGGTGATCAGGCCTTCATTGACGCCGACCATGCCGTATTTCAGGCCTTCCATGACCCGGAAGGCGCGGCCGAGATCGCCGGTATAGAAATAGGCGGCCAGGCCGAACTCGGTGTCGTTGGCGAGTGCAATGGCTTCCTCCTCGGTCTCGAACTTGAACACCGGGGCGATCGGGCCAAAAATCTCTTCCTTCATGAAGCGCATGTCAGGCTTCGCATCGGCGATGACGGTCGGCTGGAAGAATGAGCCGCCAAGCGCGTGGCGCTTGCCGCCGGCAACGACCTTGCCGCCCTTCGACGTGGCGTCGGCGATGAATTCCTCTACCTTCTCGACCGCCTTCACGTCGATCAGCGGTCCCTGCTGCACGCCCTCTTCCAGGCCCGAGCCAACCTTCAGCGCATTGCTGGCAGCGGCCAGCTTCTCGACAAACTTGTCGTAGATGCCGGCCTGCACCAGGAAGCGGTTGGTGCACACGCAGGTCTGGCCTGAATTGCGGTATTTGGCGGTGATGGCGCCGGCGACGGCGCGATCGAGGTCGGCATCGTCGAAGACCAGGAACGGCGCATTGCCGCCGAGTTCCATCGAGACCTTCTTGACGGTGACGGACGACTTCTGAATCAGCAGCTTGCCGATCTCGGTCGAGCCGGTGAAGGTGATCTTCGACACCAGCGGATTGGCGCAGATCTCGTCGCCGATTTCGCCGGCAGCACCCGTCAGGATGTTGATGACGCCCTTGGGGAAGCCGACTTCCTCGGCGAGCGCGCCCCATGCAAGGCCGGAATACGGCGTCTGCGAGGCCGGCTTGACCACGGCGGTGCAGCCGGCGGCAAGCGCGGGGCCAAGCTTGCGGGCAAGCATTGAGGAGGGGAAATTCCACGGCGTGATGGCGGCAATGACGCCGACCGGCTCCTTGGTCACCAGGATGCGGCGATCGCCCCATGGCGATGGCACGACATCGCCATAGGTGCGGCGGCCTTCCTCGGCAAACCACATGATATAGGCGGCGGCCGAACCGATCTCGCCCTTGGATTCGGCGAGCGACTTGCCCTGCTCGATGGTGAGCAGTTCGGCCAGCACATCCTGATTGTCCATCATCGCGTCATGCAGCTTGCGCAACAGCTTCGAGCGCTCAAGCGCGGTCGTCTTGCGCCAGGTCTTGAAGGCTTCGCTTGCGGCTTCGATGGCGCGGCGGGTTTCCGCCTTGCCCGACTTCGGCACGGTGCCGATCTTGAGACCGGTGGCCGGGTTGTTGACGTCGACCGTCTGGCCGCTGTCGGCCTGCACCCATTCGCCGTTGATGAGATTGGCCTGGCGCATGAAATGGCTGGTTTTCTGCAGCATGGTCTAGCCTCCGTTCGGCGCACTGACGGGCCGGTTTCCTGGATCTCTTGAACGAGCGTGCACAATGGCGGCGGAGCCGACACGCTGAAGCCACTGCTCTTTACCTAGGGCAAGCCCGGCAAGCAATTGCAAGATGGCATATAGGCTTTGGGCCAGCCCAACGCCAGAGAAAATTCACATGTAAATTAGTTTGGGCCGCAGCCTTGTCAAAGACCAGCCTTGCCAAAGACCAGCCTTACAGAAGACCAAGCCTACCCAAAGACATGCACCACCACCGTCAGCCAAAAGGCGGTTGTAACAACCGCGCTTGCCGTGGCGATGGTCATCTGGTTCGACGCCAGCGCCTGGCCGGTGTTGAACTGCACGGCGATGAGATAGGAATTGATGCCGGACGGCAGCGCCGCCACCACGACCGCCACTTTGGCCGTCAAGGGCGGCAGGCCAAACAGCCAGACCAGGCCGAGCACCAGCGCCGGCATCAGGAACAGTTTCAGCGTCGACAGCGCCAGCGCCGGTCGGATGTTACCGGAAATGCCGAAACGGCGCAGGCTGAGCCCCATGGCGAACAGCGCCACCGGCCCGGCGGTGTTAGCCAGCGCATCGGCCAGTCGCATGGCAAGGTTCGGCAGCGGCGCGCCGGTGAGGCGCCATGCCAGCCCGGCCAGGATGCCGATGATCAACGGATTGGTGAACAGTCTTCTCAGAAAGCTCTGGATGATGCGCAGCGGGTGTACGGGCTCGCTGCCGCCGCGGCCAAATATCTCGAACATGATGATCGAAGCCATCATCATGGTCGGCAGATGCACGGAAACGAGCAGCGACAGCACTTCGAATCCGCTGGACCCGAATACGCCGAGAACGAAGGGAATGCCCAGCAACACCACATTCGAGAAGGATGACGACACTCCACCGACGATGCCGGTGCGCGCGTCCCGCCCAAAGATCCGTGTCGTCACCAGATGGCCGGCGGCCCATGTCATTGCAACCGCCGCGAAATAAGCACCCCACAGCGACCAGGGCGCCACGCCGTGGAAATCGGAATTCACCATCGTCCGAAACAGCAGCAGCGGCATCGCGACGTTGATGGCGAATTCGGAGATGCCGTCCCCGCTGGCCGGTTTCAGATAGCCGGTGAGCCCGGTGACATAGCCGAGCGCGACGAGGCTGAAGACGAAAAGAACGGTTTCGGTGAGCGGAGACATTTTTCAGGGATAGGCGAGCCCGGATTCCAGCGCAATCGCCATGATCTTCAGAAACCGCTCCTCGATCCGCCCGGCGCCTGAATTTGATCATGGTCGGGTGGCAGCGCTATACAGGTTTGGGATCATCAGGGCGGATAGACAGCGAATGGGTGCGACGCCGAAACAGCGTCATTTCAGACAGGGGTGGCTGGCGGGTTTCGTCGCTATGCTGCTTTGCCTTGCCGTATCTGTGGCTCAGGCCGCCGAGACCAAAAGCCTCAAGGGCGTTGCGCTGATCATCGGCCAGTCGAAATACGAACACATCGCAGCCCTTGCCAACCCGGCCAACGACGCCCGCGACATGGCCAAGATGCTGACCGATCTCGGCTTCGACGCCCGCAACGTCACCGATCGCGATGCCGCCAAGCTGAAGCGCGATCTCGATCGGTTTGTCGAGGATGCCGACGGCGCCGACGTCGCCTTCATCTATTATTCCGGTCACGGCATCGAGGCGGGCGGCGAGAACTATCTGGTGCCGGTCGACGCCGACGTCTCGTCGCTGAAAAATGCCGGTGAGGCGCTGGTGCCGATTTCAGCCGTCATGGACGAGCTGAAAAAGACCGTGCCGGTGACGATCGTGCTGCTTGACGCCTGCCGCACCAACCCGTTTCCGCCGGACGCGGTCGTGCGACGCGGGCCGACGGCTTCCGCCGAGCCTGTCGGCGCCGGCGGGCTGGAACCGGTCCGCGGCGCCAAGGCGCTTGCCAGTGCCTCAGTGGATGATGCCAGCCTGGGAACCGTGGTCGGCTTCGCCGCCGAGCCGGGCCGACCGGCGCTCGATGGCGCCGCCGGCGAAAACAGCCCCTACGCCGCCGCCCTGCTGCGCCACCTCACGGCGATGAAAGGCACCGAGTTCGGCTCGGTCATGCGCATGGTCACCGAGGAAGTCTATCTCGACACCAAGGCAAAGCAGCGCCCCTGGGTCAGCGAGAGCCTGCGCCGCCTGCTCTATTTCGGCGTCGCGCCGCCGGAACCGACCGGCGACGACGGGCTGATCACCGGTGAGAGGCGGCAATTGCTGCTGACCATTTCCGACCTGCCCGATCCCAAACGGGCTCAGGTGGAATTGGCTTCTCTGCAGGACGGCGTGCCCCTTGACGCTCTCTACGGCGTGCTCAAGGCGCTCGGCACGGAAAAGATCCCGGAGGATCCGAACGACCTGCAGAAGGTGCTGGACGGCCAGGCCGAGCGTTTGAAGAAGATGATGGCCGAACGCGCCGCATTACGCACCGACGATCCCGAGATCAGTCGCCTGGTCGCATCCGCCGACAAGGCCATAGGCCAGGGCGCGATGGTGACGGCGCGCAAATTCCTCGACGACGCGGTCGGCCGGATCGAGGAAAACAGCGGTGCGGTCGACGAGGCCGAGGACCTGCTCCGGCAAAAGCGCATCGCCGACGCCGCCATCTATGCCAAACGCGCCGACGCCGCCGCGCTGGTCTTCGACTACAAATCCGCCGCCAACGACTATGCCAAGGCGTATTCGCTGGTCGAGAAGTGGGACGAAAAGCTGCGCTGGAACTACAAGAACCAGGAGGCCGAGGCGTTGAACGCTCATGGCTACGCCACCGGCGACCTCGATGCGCTGCAGCACTCCATCGAGGCCTATCGCACCATCTTGAACTTCATCCCCAACGGCGAACAGAATCGCGACTGGGCAATCACCCGCAACAACATGGCGGTGGTGCTGCAGACCATTGGAGAGCGCGAAACCGAGACTGCGCATCTCGAAGAAGCAGCGGTGATTTTCCGCGATTCGCTGGTGGTGTTCGAGCGCGAGAAGGACGACCGCAACTGGGCCGCGGCGCAGAACAACCTGGCCAACGTGCTTCTGAAGATCGGCGAACGCGAGAGCGACCCGAAGCGTCTCAATGAAGCGGTGGCGGCGACGCGCGCCACCATTGAGAAGCGTCCGCGCGACAAGCTGCCGTTGGACTGGGCCGGTTCGCAGAACAATCTAGGCCTCGCGCTCTATGCACTCTCCGAGCGTGAGCCTGCCGGCGAGCATCTCACCCAGGCGGAAGCAGCCTACCGGCTGGCGCTTGAGGAATACACACGCGAGAAAGCACCCGTGGAATGGGCGATGGTCGAGAACAATCTCGGCAACACGCTTGTAACGCTTGGCATCCAGCTCAACGACAAGGCGAAGATCAACGAGGCGGCCGACGCGTTTCGCGCCGCGCTGGAAGTGCGAACCCGCGAAACTTTCCCGGTGTCCTGGGCGACCAGCCGCCTCAACCTGGGCAATGCGCTGAGCGGTATCGCCCGCTTCGATATGGGCACGGCTACGCTGGAAGAAGCTGCAGCTGCCTATAACGACGCTCTGACAGTGTTTACCCGCAAGCGCTTCCCGATGGACTGGGCGTCAGCCCAGAACAATCTTGGATCGATCTATCAGACCCTTGGTCAGCGCACCCGTGATGCGGCCAAGCTGGAACAGTCGGCGGCAGCCTTCCAGGCGGCACGGCAGGTCTATGTCAGGCGGAAGTTCCCGCAGGACTGGGCGATGAGCTACTACAATCTCGGCAACACGCTGCAGCTTCTCGGCGGCGTCACCGACAAGCCCGAGCATTACAGCGAGGCGGTCGACGCCTACGGCAATGCGTTGCGCGAGTACAAGCGCGAGACGAACCCGCGGCAATGGGCAATGGCCCAGGCCGGCCTGGGCTCGACGCTGCACTGGTTGAGCATGAGCAATGGCGATGCCAAGACGCTGCAGGATTCGATTGCGGCGCGGCGGGCAGCGCTCGAAATACTCACCATCGAGGCCGCGCCGGTCGACTGGGCCAACGCTCAAAATGGCATCGGTATGAGCCTGCTCAATCTCGGCAATCTCCAGCGGACCGACAAATATCTCAACGACGCCGAAGCGGCGTTCACGGCGGCGCTGAAGGTGTTTACGCGCGAAAGTCAGCCGCTGCAGTGGGCCTTCGAGCAGAACAATATCGGCGACGTCCACTGGAACCGCGCCAGCTATGGCGCGGGCAAGCCGGAATATCTCAAGGCGATCGAATTCTTCGAGAACGCCAAGCAGGGCTTCACCGAAGCCGGCTACACGATCCCTATCCCGCTCACCGATCAGAAGATCGAGCTGGCGAAGAAGCAAATGGCGAAAATGTGAAGCGAACCGAGGGTTCGCCTTTCGCTTGTCTTTGTGCCGGCTTTCCGATCCCTATATCAGAATGACCGGAGCGGCATCCGGCTCCCGGAAAAGGTTTCGATGATTCGATTTGTGCTGTCGCTGTTCCTGCTTGCTGTTCCCGCCGTCGCCCACGCGACCGACGCCGGCTGGGCGCTGCTGCGTGACGGCGGCCATGTCGTGCTGCTTCGCCACGCGCTGGTCACCGGTACCACCGACCCCGCCAATTTCGTCATCGACAACTGCGCCACCCAGGTCAATCTATCGGCGCGCGGCAAGCAGCAGGCGAGCAAGATCGGCGCGCTGTTCGGCGCCCGTGCCGCCCCCATCGAGCGGGTGCTGTCCAGCCGCTACTGCCGCTGCCTTGACACCGCCCGCATCGCCTTCGAGGCAGAGCCGGAGCTTTTTGCGCCGCTCGACCTCCTGAGGAGCGATCCGACCGAGAAGGCCGCGCAGCTCGACGCGGTGATGAAGGAAATCCGCGCCTACACCGGTTCCGACAATCTGGTCATGGTCACGCATCTCGAAAACATCGTCGCGCTGACCGGCGTCTCGCCGCGCGAGGGCGAAGCGGTGGTGGTCGAGCCGCAGGGCGATGGCTTGCGCGTGCTCGGCCGCGTCACGTTCTGAGAAAGCCAGTGGTCAAGCTCCGTGAAAACTAAGCTGACGTGACGTCAACTGGAAGGGCCGCCGGCTTGTCGGGCGGCCCTTCTTGTCTTCACGGGAGGGCCATCCCATCTGCGCCCCGCGCATCAGGCCTTTTCCTGCCGGGAAAAACCGATTAGACAGCGCCCAAACCAGATGCGGACAGATTCCGCCCGCAACCGAAGGAAGAGCCCTTGTCCACCACGTTCGACAAAGTCGCCAAGATCATTGCCGACACCAGCGAGATCGATATCGACACCATCACTCCCGAGAGCCACACGATCGACGATCTCGGCATCGACAGTCTCGATTTCCTCGATATCGTCTTTGCCATCGACAAGGAATTCGGCATCAAGGTGCCGCTGGAAAAGTGGACCCAGGAAGTCAATGACGGCAAGGCTTCGACCGACGATTACTTCGTCATGAAGAACCTGTGCGCCAAGATCGACGCGCTGGTCGCCGCCAAGACCGCCTGATATCGGCTGGCGCGCGGCCTTGACGGGCTGCGCCGCCTGACCCACAAAGCCGCTCATGAGCAGCCCTCGCGACGTCGTCATCACCGGTATCGGCCTTGTCTCCTCGCTGGGAGAGGGTCCGGATACCCACTGGCAGAAGCTGGCGCAGCCGGGCCTGCAGCCGGTGCTCGAATCCGCGCGCTTTGCGCCCTACACCGTGCATCCCCTGCCGGAGATCGACTGGAACCTGCAGATCGCCAAGCGCGGCGACCAGCGGCAGATGGAAACCTGGCAGAGGCTGGGCACCTATGCCGCCGGCATGGCGCTGGACGACGCCGGCATCAAGGGCAATGACGATCTCTGCACGACGATGGACATGGTGGTGGCCGCCGGCGGCGGCGAGCGGGACGAGGCGGTCGATGCCGCCATCCTCGCAGCGTCCGAGAGCCGCAACGACCGCGACGTGCTGCTCAACGAGAAACTGACCACCGAATTGCGGCCGACCCTTTTCCTGGCCCAGCTCTCCAATCTGCTCGCCGGCAACATCTCCATCGTCCACAAGGTGACGGGGTCGTCGAGGACCTTCATGGGCGAGGAAGGTGCCGGCGTCGCCGCCGTCGAGACCGCCGCCGCGCGCATCCGCTCCGGACAGTCGACGCACATACTGGTCGGCGGCGCCTTCCAGACCGAACATTCCGACATGCTGCTCGGCTATGAGCTGGCCGGTTATCTGCATCGCGGCCCATGGAAGCCCGTCTGGCAGAGACAGGGCGCCGAGGGCGGCGGCCTGGTCTCCGGCTCCGGTGGCGCCTTCCTGGTGCTGGAGCAGCGCGAACACGCGCAAAGCCGTGGACGGAAAATCTATGCCGAGCTCGGACCGGTCGTCTCAGGCCGCGCCCGGCGCTCGCGCGGCGAGCTTGACGCCGAGATCGCGGCATTGCTCAAACAGGCGGCTCTCCCGAACGGCAAGTTGCTGGCCCTGTCGGGCGCCTCCGGGGCGCATACCGCAACTTCAGCCGAAAAGTCAGCGCTGGATGCCAATCCGGCGATATCGGCGCGCGGCTTCGCCACGCTGACCGGGCATATGAAGGAAGCGCAGTTTCCATTCGCGGTCGCCCTCGCCGCCCTGGCCGTCGACCGCAAGGCCGCCTACCCCGTATTCGACGCCGCGGCCGAGAAGCCGTTCGAAGGCATTCCCGAAACCGTGCTCGCAACGGCGATCGGCTATCACCAATTCGAGGGCATGGCGCTGGTCAACGCTGCTTGAAGCAGCGCTGCGCGATCATGCTGCAAAGTTAAGAGGTTCCGGATGGCCAATCTCAGAGATCACATGGGCAGGCCGATCGTCGCCGTCACCGGCATCGGCGTGGTAACCTCGCTCGGCGTCGGCAAGGCAGACAATTGGGCGGCACTGACCTCCGGCAAATCGGGCATCCACCCGATCACCCGCTTTCCCGTCGACCACCTCAACACCCGCATCTCCGGCATGGTCGATTTCCTCGACTCAAGCTCGAAAGGCGCCAGCCTGCTGACCTACGAACTGGCCGAAACCGCCGCGAATGAGGCGGTGGCCGAATCCGGCCTCGATTCCTCTGATTTCGGTGGCCCGCTCTTCCTCGCCTCGCCGCCGGTCGAACTCGACTGGCAGGATCGCTTCGCGCTCTACAATTCCGACGGCGCCGGCGCCGGCGCCGAAAGGCTGCTCAGGGTGGCGCGCGGGCTGAAGGAAACAGATACGTTCGCAAGCACGCAGTTCGGCGCGATCGCCGACCGGCTGGCCGACCGCTTTGGCACGCGCGGCCTGCCGATCACGCTGTCGACGGCCTGCGCTTCGGGCGCCACCGCCATCCAGCTCGGCGTCGAAGCGATCCGCCGCGGCGAATGCGACCGGGCGCTGTCCATCGGCGCCGACGGTTCGGCAACCGCCGAGGCGCTGATCCGCTTTTCGTTGCTCTCGGCGCTGTCGACCCACAATGACATCCCTGAAAAGGCGTCAAAACCCTTCTCCAAGGACCGCGACGGCTTTGTGCTGGCCGAAGGCTCCGGCGCTCTTGTGCTGGAATCGCTTGAGGCAGCCCTTGCCCGGGGCGCCAGCGTTCTCGGCATCCTGCGCGGCTGCGGTGAAAAGGCCGACGATTTCCATCGCACCCGTTCCAAGCCCGACGGTTCCCCGGCGATCGCAGCAGTGCGCGCCGCCCTTGCGGATGCCGGCCTGAGCAAGGACGAGATCGACTACGTCAACGCTCACGGCACCTCGACGCCGGAAAACGACAAGATGGAGCATCTGTCGCTGTCGACCGTGTTCGGCGATCGCATCGGCTCGATGCCGGTCTCGTCCAACAAGTCGATGATCGGCCACACGCTGTCGGCGGCCGGCGCCGTCGAAGCAGCGTTTTCGCTGATGACCATGCGCGAAAGCGTCATTCCGCCGACCATCAACTACGACAATCCCGACCCGGCAATCGTGCTCGACGTGGTGCCCAACAAGAAGCGCAATGCCGAAGTCGGCACCGTGCTGTCGAACTCGTTCGGCTTCGGCGGCCAGAACACCTGCCTTGTCATGGCGCGGGAACCGGTCTAAGCGACCTTTTTCAGCCAGACTGAACTGACAGGCTCCATGCGCGCACTGCAACTTATCGAGGACCGCCGTCTTGAAACGGTGGACCTGCCGCCCCCGCCGCCCCCCGCATTGGGCGAAGTCACGCTGCGCATCAAGGCGGTGGCGCTGAACCATATCGACGTCTGGGGCTGGCGTGGCATGGCCTTCGCCAAGCGTAAGCTGCCGCTGGTCGTCGGCGCCGAAGCCTCCGGCGAGGTCGAAGCTGTCGGCCCCGGCGTCTCCAGCCTGCTGCCCGGACAATTGGTGTCGATCTACGGCGCGCGCACCTGCGGCCTTTGCCGCGCCTGCCGCGAAGGCCGTGACAATCTCTGCGAACATGTCTCGGGCGTCCACGGCTTCCATCTCGACGGCTTTGCGCAGGAGAAGATCAACCTGCCGGCGCGCCTGCTGGTCCCGGCCCCTCCAGGCGTGACCGATGTCGGCGCTGCCGTCGCCCCCGTTACCTTCGGCACCGTCGAGCACATGCTGTTCGACAATGCCAAGCTGCAGCCCGGCGAGACCATCCTCATCCATGCCGGCGGCTCCGGCATCGGCTCGGCGGCGATCCAGCTGGCCAGGCGCATGGGTTGCACCATCATCACCACGGTCGGTTCCAACGACAAGATCGACAAGGCCAAGGCCCTCGGCGCCGACCATGTCATCAACTACCGCGACGATCGTTTCGAAGGCGTCGTGCGCAAGCTCACCAGGAAGAAGGGCGTCGACGTCGTCTTCGAACATGTCGGCGCCGACACCTTTGCCGCCTCGATGCTGTGCCTCAAGCGCGGCGGCCGCCTGGTCACCTGCGGCTCGACCTCCGGCGTGTCGACGCAGATCAATCTGATGCAGCTGTTCCAGCAGCAGCTGAAGCTGCTTGGGTCCTTCGGCTGCCGCATGGAGAACATGGCCAACGCCATGCAGAAGATGGCGGCGGGACAGGTCGCACCTGTCATCGACACCGAAGTCGGCTTCGACGGCATCGACGCCGCGTTGAAGCGCATGGAAGGCCGCGACGTGTTCGGCAAGATCATCCTGCGCGTTTCCTAGGACTATGGTCGGCAAGGTGTTCAAGAAAGCCCGCCGGGACTTCATGTTCCGCTATGGCCGAAGACTGCGCCAGATGGAGCACTGGCTGGTGGCGCGCGTGGCGATGACGATCATCTCGCTGCTGCGCCTCTTACCCGCGGACAGGGCGCTCAATTTCGCGGACCGGGCGGCCCGGCGCATCGGTCCGTGGGTCGGGCGCCACCGTGTCGCCATCAACAATCTGCGCCTTGCCTATCCCGAGAAGAGCGATGGCGAGATCGAGGCCATCGCCTCCGACATGTGGGGCAACATGGCCCGGCTCGCCGCCGAATACATCTTTCTTGACGCCCTCTTCGACTATGATCCGAACGCAGCGACGCCCGGCCGCGTCGAAGTTGGCGGCGCCGATCATTTCCATCAGATTGCCGGCGAGGACAAACCGCATATCCTGTTCACCGGCCATCTCGGCAATTTTGAATTGCTGCCGGTCGCGGCCGCGACGTTCGGCATGAAGATCACGGCGCTGTTTCGTCCCCCGAACAATCCTTACCTCGCCGACTATATCCATTCGACGCGGCGTTCGAGCATGGGCGCCTTGCTGCCGTCTTCGACCGGCGCCTCCTTCGCGCTGGCGTCGATTCTGGAGAAAGGCGGCAATATCGGCGTTTTAGTCGACCAGAAATTCTCCAGCGGGCTGGAGACGATCTTCTTTAATCGCCCATGCCAGAGCAATCCGGTTCTGGGCATGCTCGCCCGTCACTATGATTGCGACGTCTATCCGGCGCGATGTGTGCGGCTGCCAGGCAACCGCTTCCGCCTCGAGATCGAGGACAAGCTGACCTTGCCGCGCAATGGAAGCGGCAGCGTCGATGTCGCGGCCACCACCCAACTGCTCGCCGACGTGGTCGAGCGCTGGGTGCGCGAGGATCCGGGACAGTGGATGTGGTTCCACAAAAGGTGGGAAATCTCGGGCCGGCGTCGGCGCCGGCGCGGACAGGCCAACGCCACCGGCCAGCGGCAGCGTCAATCCTAAGGCGTCGATAGCCTCAGTTCGTAACAACGATCCGCGTATTGCCGAAGCCGACTTCGCGCACCATCGCATAGAACATCGCGGCATTGGCGGTGTGCAGTCGCACGCAGCCATGCGATGCCGGACGCCCCAGCTGCCTGACCGCGCCGGTGCCGTGGATGGCGTAGCCGCCATGGAAGAACACCGAGTAAGGCATTGGCGACATGTGGTATTTCTTCGAATACCACATCCGCGCCGTGCGTTGCGGCCGATAGGTGCCGCGCGGCGTGAAATAGCCACTGCGGGCGGTCGACACGCTCCAGCGATAAAGCACCTGGCCGTATTGGCTGACGGTCATGGTCTGCGACGAGACGTCGATGCTGGCCACCAGCGAGGCAGCCCTGCTTTCGATGGACGTGCCGAACAGCATCGCAGCAAAAGCAGCTGCCATGAGAACGATTTTAGTCATGAGATCAAACCCCTTTGATGCCCCTTGCCTGCCCTGTCATCACGCGGTTTTTCATCTTTTTAACGACAGGTGAGTGATCTAACACACACTCCTTGATAAATTCGCCAATCTAAAGCAGCGAATTTGAACGATTTTCCCGCCATAGTTGCCGCTGCGACACGAAGTTTCGGCGCCAGTGCCGCGATGCTTGCAAAACCACCCCCTTGCCTGCTCAAATCCGGGAATGAACGAACGACTCTTCAAAGCGATAGACGCCCGTGTTGATAACCTGGTCGCACTGACCGTCGACCTGATCGGCTTCCCGACCATCAACCCACCTGGCGAAGCCTATCGCCCCTGCGCCGAATATATCGGGGCGCGCCTAGGCAGGCTTGGCTTCGAAACCGAATTCATCCGCGCCGAAGGCACGCCCGGCGATACCGACCGCTATCCCCGCGTCAATGTCGTCGCCCGCTTCGACGGCCGCTCGCCTGGGGCCTGTGTCCATTTCAACTCGCACATCGATGTGGTCGAAGCCGGCGAAGGCTGGAGCGTCGATCCCTTTGCCGGCGTGGTGAAGGACGGCAAGGTCTACGGCCGCGGCGCCTGCGACATGAAAGGGGGCATGGCCGCCTCGATCATCGCGGCGGAAGCCTTCATGGAGGTTTTCCCCGACTTTCCCGGCGCCATCGAAATTTCCGGCACCGTCGATGAAGAGTCCGGCGGCTTCGGCGGCGTCGCCCATCTGGCGAAGCTTGGCTATTTCTCGAAACCCAAGGTCGACCACGTCATCATCCCCGAGCCGCTGAACAAGGACCGCATCTGCCTTGGCCATCGCGGCGTCTGGTGGGCGGAGATCGAGACCAAGGGCGAGATCGCGCATGGCTCGATGCCGTTCCTCGGCGACAATGCCGTGCGCCACATGGGCGCCGTGCTGCAGGCCTTCGAGGATGAACTTTTTCCGGCGCTCGACCGCAAGGTGACGCGCATGCCTGTCGTGCCCGAAGGCGCAAAGCGCTCGACCATGAACATCAACTCGATCCATGGCGGCCAGACCGAGGATTTCCGCCCCGGCCTGCCCTCACCCAACGTGCCCGACGCTTGCCGGCTGACCATCGACCGCCGCTTCCTGCTCGAGGAGGACCTTGCCACGGTCAAGAGCGAGGTGACCGATATCCTCGACCGGCTGAAGCGCGAGCGCAAAAAGTTCGACTACGAGATTCGCGACCTGATGGAGGTGCTGCCGCTGATGACCGAGCGCGACGCGCCGGTGGTCAAGGCGGTGGCGCAAGGCATCATGGCGATCTTCGACCGTGAGCCGGATTATGTCATTTCACCAGGCACTTACGACCAGAAGCACATCGCCCGCATCGGCCACATCTATGATTGCATCGCCTATGGCCCGGGCATTTTGGACCTCGCCCACCGGCCCGACGAATGGGTCGGTATCTCTGATATGGTGGAGTCGGCCAAGGTGATGGCGATCGGGCTGAATGTGCTGCTCAGGGGCACGGCCGCGGACTGAACCATCGGCTTCGCTGAAAAAACATTCCTCCCCGCGCCGCTGCGGAGCACGAAACGCAATTTACTCCACCTCGAAATCACGCTTCTATCGCATCAGGGTTCGAGCATTTGGGAGTTGCACGATGAAATTGTGGAAAACCATTCTTGCCGCCACGGTGCTGGCACTGGCCGGCAGTCAGGCATTTGCCGCACGCACCGACCTGGTGATCGGCATTCCGCTCGAGCCGCCGCATCTCGATCCGACCGCCGGTGCTGCCGCGGCGATCGACGAAGTGCTCTACGCCAACGTCTTCGAGGGCCTGACCCGCATCGGCCCGAATGGCGAAGTGCTGCCCGACCTTGCCGAGAGCTGGGCCATTTCCGACGATGGCAAGGTCTACACCTTCAAGCTGCACACCGGCGTCAAATTCCATGACGGCAGCGATTTCGACGCCGGCGACGTGAAGTTCTCGCTCGACCGCGCCCGTGCCGACAATTCCGTGAACGCGCAAAAGGCCCTGTTCGCCGCCATCGATACGGCCGAAGTCGTCGATCCGACAACGGTCAAGGTGACGCTGAAGAACCCGCAGGGGTCGTTCCTCTACAATCTGGGCTGGGGCGACGCGGTGATCGTGGCGCCGGAGAGCGCCGACACCAACAAGGAAAAGCCCATCGGCACCGGCCCGTTCAAATTCCAGAGCTGGGCCAAGGGCTCGTCGATCACGCTGGTGAAATCGGACACTTACTGGGGCGCCCCGGTGTTCCTCGACAAGGCCGAGTTCCGCATCGTTCCCGACGCCGCTGCCGCCGTGCCGGCGCTGCTCTCCGGCGACATCCAGGCTTTCCCTTTCTTCGATCCCGACAGCGTCGCGCAGGTCAAGGACGATCCGCGCTTCAAGGTGGTGATCGGCTCGACTGAGGGCGAGACCATTCTGGCGATCAACAACAAGAAGCCGCCTTTCGACAAGCTCGAGGTGCGGCAGGCAATTGCCTTCGCGCTCGACCGCAAGGCGATCATCGACGGCGCCTCGGCCGGCCTCGGCGTGCCGATCGGCTCGCACATGTCGCCCGCCAGCAAGGCCTATGTCGACCTCACCGGCCTGTACCCGCACAATGTCGAGAAGGCCAAGGAGTTGCTGAAGCAGGCCGGCTTCGAAAACGGCATCAAGGCGACGCTGAAACTGCCGCCGCCCTCCTATGCCCGGCTTGGCGGCGAGATCATCGCCTCGCAGCTGCGCGATGTCGGCATCGACCTCGAAATCATCCCGGTCGAATGGGCGCAGTGGCTGGACCAGGTGTTCACCAAGAAGGATTACGACCTGACCATCGTCTCTCACACGGAGCCCAACGACATCGATATCTACTCGCGCAAGGATTATTACTTCAACTACGACAATCCGGCCTTCGACAAGATCATCGCCGAGCTGAACCTCACCTCCGACGACGCCAAGCGCAACACGCTGCTCGGCGAAGCACAGAAGATCCTGGCCGACGACGCCGTGGTGGGGTTCCTCTATGAACTGCCGAAGGTCGGCGTCTGGGACGCCAAGCTGCAGGGCCTGTGGGAAAACGCCCCGATCCAGGCGAATGACCTGACCAAGGTGAAGTGGGCGAATTGAGGCGGCGCCCGACAGGCAACAGTGTGCATTCCTTCACACCCCCCACTGTGCTACCGGACATCTCCCCCTCAAGGGGGGAGATTGCGCTCTCATCTCTGCTTTCGCCAATTGCCAGCGCCGCAAAGGAAAGCCCGGCGCTGAAACTGCTGATCTCCCCCCTTGCGGGGGGTGAGGAGTGGTCCGCGCAGCGGACGGAAAGCCAACTGCTTGGCTTTCCGAACAACGAACGCCCGAAGCGACAGCGAAGGGCCGGGTCCGGCAGGACAGAGGGGGGTGTGACAGAACGCTGCCTTTGCTCAGTCATCGCACTTGGCAACGCACCATTCCCTCCACCATGACCGCCTACCTCCTCCAACGCCTCTCCATTGCCGTCGCCACCTTGATCCTGGCCTCGATGGTCGTCTTCGCCGTGCTCGAAATCCTGCCCGGCGACCCGGCGCGGCTGATGCTGGGCCTCAACGCCAGCGCCGAGCAGGTCGAACTCCTGCGCAACCAGATGGGCCTCAACGCGCCGCTTCTCCTGCGCTACCTCCATTGGGTCGGCGGTCTGCTCAGCCTCGATTTCGGCCGCTCCTACACTTATTCGGTGCCGGTCATCGACCTTGTCCGCGAGCGCATGGCGGTTTCCCTGCCGCTGGCGCTAATCGCGCTGGCGCTGTCCACCATCATTGCCATCCCGGTCGGGCTCTATTCCGCCAGCCGGCGCGGCCGGGCCGGCGATACGATCGCTATGGGCGCCGCCCAGCTTGGCGTTGCCATCCCGAACTTCTGGTTCGCGCTGATGTTGATCTACCTCTTTGCCGTCTGGCTGCGGCTGGTGCCGGCCGGCGGGTTTCCCGGCTGGAGCGCCGGTGTCTGGCCGGCGCTGAAATCGCTGCTGCTGCCGGCCGTAGCACTTGCGCTGCCGCAGGCGGCGATCCTGGCGCGCGTTGCCCGCTCCGCGCTGCTCGAGGTGCTGAACGAGGATTATATCCGCACCGCCCGCGCCAAGGGCCTGCCCTATCGTGCCGTGCTGTGGCGGCACGCGCTGCGCAACGCGATGATCCCGGTTCTGACCATTCTGGGCCTGCAATTCGCCTTCCTGCTCGCCGGCACCATCATCATCGAGAACGTCTTTTATCTCCCCGGCCTCGGACGGCTGGTGTTCCAGGCGATCACTCAGCGCGACCTGATCGTCGTCGAAAGCATCGTCATGCTGCTGGTCGTCGCCGTCATTGCCGTTAACCTCGTCGTCGACGTCTCCTACGCCATCGTCGATCCGCGCCTTCGAGGCCGGCAATGACGCTGCACATCGACATCCCGCAGGAGACGTTGGGCAGCATTCTGGCCAAGGCCTTCCGCAACCGCTCCTTCCTCATCGGCTTCGCCATCACGGTGCTGGTGGCTGCAATCGCGATCATCTCCTACGTCTGGACGCCCTACGACGTGACCAAACTGGTGATCTCGGACAAGACGCTGGCGCCTTCTTCGGCGCACTGGTTCGGCACCGATCATTTCGGCCGCGACATCCTGTCGATGATCATGGTCGGCGCCCGCAACTCGATTGCCGTGGCGCTGGTCGCGGTCGGCATCGGCATGGGCGTCGGCGTGCCGCTCGGCGCCTTCGCCGCGGCGCGCGGCGGGTTTGTCGACGAGGCGCTGATGCGGCTGAACGACCTCGTCTTCGCCTTCCCGGCGCTGCTGTCGGCGATCATGATCACCGCCATCTTCGGACCGGGCGCAATCATCGCCATCATCGCCATCGGCATCTTCAACATCCCGGTGTTTGCGCGCGTCGCCCGCGCCGGCGCGCTGGCGATCTGGCCACGCGAGTTCATTCTCGCCGCGCGCGCCGCCGGCAAGAGCAAGACGCAGATTACAATCGAGCACGTGCTGCCCAACATCGCCACGCTGCTTCTGGTGCAAGGCACCATCCAGTTCGCGCTCGGCATTTTGGCCGAAGCCGGTCTCTCCTATGTCGGCCTCGGCGCCCAGCCGCCAATGCCGAGCTGGGGCCGCATGCTGTTCGACGCCCAGACGCGCATGGTGCTGGCGCCGTGGATGGCGATCTTCCCCGGCATGGCCATCGTCGTCACCGTGCTTGGGCTCAATCTGCTCGGCGACGGCATCGCCGACATACTCGACCCGAAATCGCGGCGGCAGCGATGAACCTGCTGCAGATCGAGAACCTGTCGCTGGCGATCGGCGACACGTCGATCCTCAAAGGGGTCGACCTCTCCGTCGCGCCCGGCGAGGTGATGGGCCTGGTCGGAGAATCCGGCTCGGGCAAATCGATGACGGCGCTGACCATCATGCAGCTTCTGCCGCATGCTGCGCGCGCCACCGGCCGCGTGACCTTCGACGGCATCGACATCCTCGCGGCCACAGAGGACCAGATGTGCGCGCTGCGCGGCGACGACATCGGCATGGTGTTCCAGGAACCGATGACGGCGCTCAATCCGGTAAAAACCATCGGCGAGCAGGTCGCCGAAGGCATACGCTGGCACACCAGGGCAAGCCGTGCCGACGCCGAAGACCGCGCGTGCAAAATGCTCGACCGCGTTGGCCTGCCGGAGGCCAAATTCCCGCTGTCGCGCTATCCGCACGAACTGTCGGGCGGCCAGCGCCAGCGCGTCGTCATCGCCATTGCCTGTGCATTGAAACCCAAGCTGCTCATCGCCGACGAACCGACCACGGCGCTCGACGTGGTGCTGCAGGCGCAGATCCTCGATCTGCTGCGCGGCCTTGTCAGCGAAAACCGCATGGGCCTGCTTCTGATCTCGCACGACCTCGCCGTCGTCACCGAGATGGCCGACCGCATCACCATCCTGCGCCACGGCGAGGTGATGGAAGCCGGCGACACCGCACGCACGCTGTCGGAACAGCTGCATCCCTACACGCGCCAGCTGGCGCTGGCCTCCATGCACGTGCCCGCGCGCGCCAAGGTTCACGCCACCGGCCAGGGCAAACCGCTGCTTGAGGTCGAAGGCGTGACACGGGACTATCCGGGCCGGCGCACCTCCCTGTTCAAGTCAGCGGCTCCGATCCGCGCCGTCGACGACGTGTCCTTGTCGCTGGCGCCGGGCCAATCGGTGGCGCTGGTCGGCCGCTCCGGCTGCGGCAAGTCAACGCTTGCCCGCATGATCCTGGCGCTCGACAAATCGACATCGGGAACGATCCGCTTTCGCGGCGAGACCATCACCGGCAAAAGCGAGGCGGAGCTCAAAGCCGCGCGGCGCGACATGCAGGTGGTTTTCCAGGATCCCTACGGCTCTTTCGACCCGCGCCAGAAGGTCGAGAAACTGGTCGCCGAGCCGCTGCATGTACTGGAAAAGAAGCCGACACCGGCTGAGCGGCGCGAGATGGTGGCGCATGCGCTGCACGAGGTCGGCCTCGGCACCAGCGACATGGACAAATATCCGCATGAGTTTTCCGGCGGCCAGCGCCAGCGCCTGTCGATCGCCCGCGCCATCATCACCAGGCCGAAGCTGGTCGTCGCCGACGAGCCGGTCTCGGCGCTCGACGTCTCGATCCGCGCCCAGATCCTCGATCTGTTCGCAGAGCTCAACCAGAAGCTCGGCATCGGCTACCTCTTCATCACCCACGATTTGACCGTCGCCCGCGCCATCACCGATGAGGTGCTGGTCATGCATGACGGCAGGATCGTCGAGCGCGGCAAGACCGGTGACGTGCTCGATCATCCGCAGTCGGAGGCGGCCAGGGCGCTGGTCGCGGCTGCGCCCGATCTGCATCGGGCGATCGCTCACCGTATGCAGGAACAGGGGTGAGTGACCGGTTCGCGCAGCGAATTCATCGTGCCAGTGGCACGATGAAAGGTCACGAACGCTGGGACGCTGCGAAGCAGCGGGGACCCGGCTGGGCGGCCGTTGCCCCTGGTCTGCCTCACTCCTCCGGCTTCACCACATCGACCGGGCTGATGTCGAGCAAATCGAGCGTGCGGCGCAACAGCCGCACTTCGCTCTCGGCCAGTTTGGAATCGGCTTTGGCGATCTCCGCCATGTGGAGCGCCAGCAACTTGCGCCGTTCGACATCGAGATCGCGGAACAGCGCCATGGCTTGCGAACCGTTGGTCTCGTAGCCGAAATCATTGAGATATTCGATGACCGCGTCGATGCTGGTTTCCGGGATGCCGAAGGCGTCCTTGCAGATACGCCGGAAGGCGACCATTTCGCTCTCCGAAACCGAGCCGTCGGCCAGGATCATGCGAAACAGCATCAAGAGTTCCGCCGACAGCACCGGGTCGTCGGCAACCTTGCGCACACCGGGGTCACCATCGAAGATCGAGCGTATCTGGTCGAGCAATGCCATCACCAACAGTGTCCCCTTTTCCGCGTCCGCCCAGCGCACATGACCCAAAACTGCGCAGCGGTACTGAGATAATGACATGCACCACAGGAAATCCAAGCGCAACGCGCTTGGATGGACGTAGCGCGGAATCGGCCTTGCGCAAACCGGATGGCCATGAGAAGGCGCGGCATCACCTTTCCCGCCGGAATGTTCAGAAATCCCGATGCTCGACCTCGCTACCCAGACCGTCATCATGCTTGCCTTCGCCGCCTTTGCAGCCGGCTTTGTCGATTCGATAGCCGGCGGCGGCGGGCTGATCACCATCCCGGCCCTGCTGCTTGCCGGCTTCCCGCCGGTCGCAGCACTTGGAACCAACAAGCTGCAGGGCATTTTCGGCACCGCTTCGGCGACCATCCACTACGCCATGAATGGCCATGTCGATCTGCGCCGACAGCTGCCATCGGCGCTTCTGGCCCTTGCCGGCAGTGCCGTCGGCGCCTTGCTGGCGGCATTCGTGCCGGGTGATCTCCTGCGGGCGCTGCTGCCGCTGCTTTTAATCGCCATCGCGATCTACTTCGCCGTGAAACCCAACATGAACGATGTCGACCGCGCCGAGCGCCTGTCGCCCTTCCTGTTCGGGCTGGTCATCGCCCCTTTGGTCGGCTTCTATGACGGGCTGTTCGGGCCGGGAGCCGGCTCCTTCTACATGCTGGCCTTCGTCAGCCTCGCCGGCTTCGGCGTGCTCAAGGCTACGGCACACACCAAGCTGCTCAATTTCGCCTCCAACATCGGCGGCTTCATCGTCTTTGCGGTCGCCGGCGTCGTCTACTGGAAGATCGGGCTGATGATGGGCGTCGCCCAGTTCCTCGGCGCCCGGCTCGGCGCCAGCCTTGCCATCCGCATCGGCGCCCGGCTGATCAAGCCGCTGCTGGTGATCATCTGCCTGGCTCTGGCGGTGAAGCTGCTGGCCGACCCGGCGAACCCATTGCGCCAGCTGATTGGTGTATAAGCCTCACGCCTGATAGAGTGCCGTTGTACGAATCATGTTGGAGGGACCACACATGAATCTTAGTGCACCCACTCAGCTTGTTTTCATCATATCCCTTGTCATCGCCATCATCGGCGTGCTCGCCGCGCTCGGCGTTCTTGCGTTCATTCCTCTGGCTGCGGTGTGGATTGTCCTCATCGCATACATCGTGCTTGCCGCCGCCTGCCTGATGCGCGGCGCCTAGGCGCCCGCGACTTCTGCAATTCGAAGCGCCCGGTCAAAAGCCGGGCGCTTTTGCTTTGGATGCATGGTCTGTTAGGCTCTTCCGAGCGGAAGGATGACCATGAAGCAACGGACGCGCAGACCCGAGGATGACGAAACGGTGGATGGTCCTACCTTGCTAACCCAAAAATCGCATCGCACTCAAGATGGCGCTCCAGCTCGGCGGCGATCTCATCCAGCGCTTTTTCCACCTCCGCGCGATAGTCGATGCCGCCGCCTTTCACGCCGAGGCTTTCCAGGAATCTCGCCCGGAAAGCGTCGGCGGAAAACAGGCCGTGCAGATAGGTGCCAAAAACCTTGCCGTCGGCGGAAATGGCACCGTCGTCAATGCCGTTGATCACAGCCGACGGCCGCGCCATGTCCGGCCCGGTGGTGCGGCCGAGATGGATTTCGTAGCCCTCGAGCGCGAGGCCGAACGGGACTGAGCGGGCGCTGACATTGCGCACCGTCTTTTCCGGCTCCATCACCGTCTCGATGTCGAGCAGGCCGAGTCCCTCGGCCTCGGTGACGCTGCCCTCGATGCCATCGGGATCGCGCACCAGGCGGCCGAGCATCTGGAAGCCGCCGCAAATGCCGACGATATGGCCGCCGCGTTTGCGGTGCGCGAGGAGATCGCGATCCCAGCCATTCTCGCGGAATTTCATGAGATCCCCGATCGTCGATTTGGAACCGGGAATGACCACCAGGCCGGCATCCTCCGGCAAGCGCTGCCCAGGCGGCACGAACACCACTTCGACCTGCGGCTCGGCCTTGAGCGGGTCGAGGTCGTCGAAATTGGCGATGCGGCCAAGCATCGGCACCGCGACCTTCAACGCCCGCTTCTCACCCGACGCTAGGCGTTCGAGCACGACCGAATCCTCCGAAGGCAATCGCGCCGCCGCCTTCAGCCACGGCACGACGCCAAAGCAGCGCCAGCCGGTGAAGCTTTCGATCGACCGGATGCCGTCGTGGAACAGCGAGACATCGCCGCGGAACTTATTGATGAGGTAGCCGACGATCATGCGCCTGTCTTCCTCCGGCAGGATCAGATGCGTGCCGGCGACCGAAGCGATGACGCCACCGCGGTCGATGTCGCCGACCAGGATGACCGGCACGTCGGCGCGTGTGGCAAAGCCCATATTGGCGATGTCGCGGCTGCGCAGGTTGATTTCGGCCGGCGATCCGGCGCCCTCGACGATGACCAGATCGGCGCCCTCACCGACCTTCGTCCAGGACTCCAGCACGGCGTCCATCAGCCCCGCTTTCATTGTCTGGTAGTCGCGCGCTCGCGCCTCGCCGAACACCTTGCCTTGCACGATCACCTGCGAACCGATGTCGCTCTGGGGTTTGAGCAGCACCGGATTCATATGCACGGTCGGCTGAACACCACATGCCAGCGCTTGCAGCCATTGCCCACGGCCAATCTCGCCGCCGCCGGGGCGGTTGTCGCCCGGAATGTCGGCGACGGCGGCATTGTTCGACATGTTCTGCGGCTTGAACGGCCTGACTTTCAGCCCGCGATTCCTGGCCGCGCGGCAGAGCCCCGCCACCAGCACCGTCTTGCCGACATCCGAACCCGTGCCTTGCAGCATGATCGCCTTGGCCATGCTCAGCCCCTGCCCTGCGCGCCGGAAACGGTCGACTTCTGCGACAGCGGCCCGCCGCGCCAGATGTAGAGCGCCAGCAACGGTTCGCTGCCGGTGCGCATGGCATGGCTGACATTGGAGGCGTGATGGATAATTTCGCCCGCCTGGCGGATGTGAAAGCCGCCCTCGCCCATGCGCCATTCGGTGCCGCCGGTCAGCGGAATGTAGATCTCCTCGGCAATGTGATGATGGTCGGGATAGGTGATGCCGGGTCCCAGGATCAGCAATCCGGCCGCGACCTCTTCATTGGCGAAATGGCCGCGCGTGCCAAACACCTCCAGCCAGCCGTATTTTTGCAAGAACGCTTCACCAAAATCGCTCGCGTTGTAGGTCTGCCCCCAGCACAGATCGTCACGACGCTCCGCCAGCAGTTGCACCAGAGGCTGCGGGTCCGGCGGCGCCAGTTCGACAATGCGGTCGAGCAGACCAAGGCAAGGCAGCGGATGCGCTTCGAGCACGCGCGCCGTCATATTCCAGCCGATCCGGGTCACGGCGTCCCGCACCAGCGCGTTGTCCACGCCCCGGAGATAGGCATGGAAGCGGTCGAGCAATTCGTCGAAATATGTCGGCACGCAATGCTCCGTTGATCCATTCATGCACAGCGGCTGCGCGGCGAGCCGGGTTGCGCGGCGGCATCATTGGTCTAGATTGAGCGGCGCGCAAAGCCAAAAACAACAGGCCAGCAAGCCAACCCCAGTTGGGGAACACAGGGAGCACGCCATGGACGCCGCGGTCGATGCGAGCACCAGCCAGTTCGAGCTCAACGAGGAACAGCGCGCCATCCAGGAGATGGCACAGGCCTTCGCCGCCGATCGCGTTGCGCCCAATGCGCTCGAATGGGACCGGGCAAGACACTTTCCCGCCGATGTAATCCGCGAGACCGGCCCGCTCGGCCTCGGCGGCATCTATGTCAGGGATGATGTCGGCGGCTCGGCGCTCGGCCGGCTCGACGCCGTGCTGATCTTCGAGGCACTGTCGCACGCCGATCCGGCGTTTTCCTCCTTCATCTCGATCCACAATATGGCGGCGTCGATGATCGACCGCTTCGGCGACGACGAGCAGCGCCAACGCTTCCTGCCGAAGCTGACCTCGATGGAATGGCTGGCGAGCTACTGCCTGACCGAGCCGGGTTCAGGCTCGGATGCCGCGGCGCTGAAGACGCGCGCGGTGAAGAACGGCAACGACTATGTGCTTAACGGCGCCAAGCAGTTCATCTCCGGGGCCGGCGACAGCGACCTCTATGTCGTCATGGCGCGCACCGGCGCCGACGGGCCGAAGGGCATTTCCACCTTCGTCGTGCCGAAGGATGCGCCCGGCCTCTCCTTCGGCGCCAACGAGCACAAGATGGGCTGGCACATGCAGTCGACCCGCCAAGTGATCTTCGAGGACTGCAAGGTGCCGGCTGCAAACCTGCTGTCGGGGGAAGGCGCAGGTTTCGGCATCGCCATGGCCGGCCTTGACGGCGGCCGCCTCAACATTGCGGCATGCTCGCTCGGCGGCGCGCAATCGGCGCTTGACAAGGCTTTGGCCTATACGGGCGAACGCAAAGCCTTCGGCTCGAAGATCAACCAGTTCCAGGCGCTGCAGTTCCGGCTGGCCGACATGGAAACCGAACTGCAGGCGGCACGCATTTTCCTCTATGCTGCCGCCTCGAAGCTAGACCGCAAGGCGCCGGACGCCGGCAAATGGTCGGCCATGGCCAAGCGCTTCGTCACCGACATCGGCTTCAACGTCGCCAACGAGGCGCTGCAGCTGCATGGCGGTTACGGCTATCTTCATGATTACGGTATCGAAAAACTGGTGCGCGACCTGCGCGTCCACCAAATCCTCGAAGGCACCAACGAGATCATGCGCGTCATCATCGCGCGGGCGTTGATCGGACGGCAGTAGGCAGTAGGCAGTAGGCAGTAGGCAGTAGGCAGTAGGCAAAGATGACCGGCAAGATCAACTCGTACAAGGATCTTATCGTATGGCAGCAGGCGATGGATCTGGCTGTCAGCACCTACTCATTGACCAAGACATGGCCCAAAGAGGAATATATGGGCTGACCAGCCAAATCCGCCGTTCAGCAACCTCTATCCCTGCAAACATCGCGGAAGGCTATGGCCGAGACAACCGAGGCTCCTATCAGCAATTTCTCAGGATAGCCCAAGGCTCGCTTAAGGAGTTCGAGACACACCTCCAAATCGCTCAACGCATTGGCGTTGCCACGCATGGGCAAGCTGAGCACCTGCTTCTGGCAGCCGAGGCCATCGGAAAAATGCTTCGCCAACTTATTCTCAAACTCGCACCCGAATAGGTCGCCCTACTGCCTACTGCCTACTGCCTACTGCCTACTGCCTACTGCCTACTCATCATGGAGCACCGCTATGACCACCATCGCCTTCATTGGTCTCGGCAATATGGGCAACCCGATGGCTGCCAATCTCGTCAAAGCGGGGCACACGGTGCACGGCTTTGACCTGATGCCGGAAAACCTCACCGTCGCCCACGAGCATGGCGTCATTGTCACGGCGAATGCCGTGGCGGCGGTGAAAGACGCTGATGTCGTGATCACCATGCTTCCCGCCGGCAAGCACGTGCTCTCGGTCTACGAGGACATCACACCCAAGGCCAAACCAGGCGCCCTGTTCATTGATTCCTCGACCATCGATGTCGAGTCGGCCCGCAAGGCGCATGCCGTAGCAAGGGAACACGGGCTGCATTCGATCGACGCCCCCGTCTCCGGCGGCACCGGCGGTGCTGCTGCGGGAACACTGACCTTCATGGCCGGCGGCGCCAAGGATGCCTTCGCCAAGGCCGAACCGGTCCTGAAGCCGATGGCAGGCCGCATCGTCCATTGCGGCGACGACGGCGCCGGTCAGGCAGCCAAAATCTGCAACAACATGATGCTCGGCATTTCGATGATCGGGGTTGCCGAGGCTTTCGTGCTGGCCGAAAAGCTCGGCCTCTCGCATCAGGCGCTGTTCGACGTTGCCTCGACCTCGTCGGGCCAGTGCTGGTCGCTGACCACCTACTGCCCGGTGCCGGGTCCCGTGCCGGCCTCACCCGCCAACCGCGACTACAAACCGGGCTTTGCCGCGGCACTCATGCTGAAGGACCTGAAACTGGCGCAGGAAGCCGCCCAAAGCGCCGGCGCGGTGACGCCGATGGGGGCCGTAGCGGCCCAGCTTTATGCGCTGTTCAACGCCCAGGGAAATGGCGGCGACGATTTTTCCGGCATCATAAATTTCCTTCGCGGCAGTTCTCTATAAGTTTCGAATTTGGCAGCGCTTTTCTCGATTTTTATTGCGCGGAAAAATTGCAAATTTAGATTTGCTTAAGCTCTCGATAACCCTGCGGTAACGATGTGCCTATATAACGGATGGCGAGGCGGACATATCGCATCCGCCCGGCGCTCCGGATCAGGTCTCGCGTACCGGAGCCCGTAAGTTTCGCAAGTGTATTGTTGGCGAAATGCCATGCGTATCTGGCAAAGCCGCGTTCCCATGGAGCGCGGTTTTTGCGTCTTGCAGTACTATACTGCTCGGTCTGAATTATATTCCGATTGCAGCGTTCGGAATTGCCTGATGGTCTTCATTGACCAGCACGATCGGTGCGCTGACCCCGTCGACCCTGACGATAAGCAGGCGCACAGTCCGGGCGCCCTGATTGCAAGGCGCCCGGCTGTCGTTCCATCTACTTCTTGCGCAAATCCGCTTGCGCCAGATCCAGCGCTTTGGCGATGCGATCGCAAGCCATGTCGATCGTCGCGCGGGTCCAGATCAGCGGCGGCGACAGGATCATCGTGTCGCCGGTGGCGCGCAGCATCAGGCCTTGCGCGATGGCGTGGTCGCGGACGGTGACGGCGGCACTGCCCGCCGGCAGGAAGCGCTCCTTGGTCGCCTTGTCCTTGACGATCTCGACCGCGCCCATCAGCCCGATCGATCGCACCTCGCCTACCAGTTCGTGGCCGGCAATGCGCTCCTGCAGCGCCTGGGCGAAGTAAGGTCCAGTGTCGTTCCTGACCCTGTCGACCAGGCCTTCTCGCTCCATGATCTCGAGATTCTTCAGCGCCACCGCGCAGGCCACCGGGTGACCCGAATAGGTATAGCCGTGGTAGAATTCGCCGCCCTTTTCGACCAGCGTCGCCGCGATACGGTCGCCGACCAGCAGCGCCGACAGCGGCTGATAGCCAGAGGTCAGTGCCTTAGCCGTGGTGATGGTGTCGGCTTCGACGCCGAAGGTCTGCGCCGCAAACCATTCGCCGGTGCGGCCATAGCCGGTGATGACCTCGTCCAGCATCAAAAGCACATCGTATTTGCGGCAGATTCGCTGCACTTCCGGCCAGTAGCTCATCGGCGGTATCTTCACCCCGCCCGCCCCCATCACCGGCTCGCCGATGAAGGCCGCGACCTTGTCGGCGCCGGCCTCCAGAATGGCATCCTCGAGCGCCTTGGCGGCGCGCAGGCCGAAATCATGGTCGCTTTCGCCGGGCAGCCCCAACTCATAGGCATAGGGCATCATCACATGGACGATGTTGGGAACCGCCCCGCCGAGTTGCTTGTGCATCAAATCCATGCCGCCGAGCGACGTGCCGGCGACGGTCGAGCCGTGATAGGCCGACTTGCGCGAGATGATGCGGTTCTTCTCCGGTTTGCCTTCCAGCACCCAATAGTGGCGCACGAGCCGCAGCGCCGTGTCGTTGGCCTCCGAGCCGGAGGAGCCGTAGAAAACCTGGCTGATGCCCTTGGGCGCCAGCTCGGCCAGCTTCTTCGACAGCAGCACGGGCGTCGGCGTCGAGCATTTGAAGAAGGAATTATAGTAGGGCAATTCCTTCATCTGCGCGTAAGCGGCGTCGGCCAGCTCGTCGCGGCCATAGCCGACATTGACGCACCACAGCCCGGCCATGCCGTCGAGTATTTCGGTGCCGTCGGCATCGTAGATGAACGGGCCGTTGGCGTGGGTGATGATGCGCGAGCCGGTCTCGCGCAATTCCCTGTGGTCGGTGAAGGGATGCAGATGATGCGCGGCGTCAATCTGCTGAAGCTGCTTCAGCGAATAGTTCTGGTAAGTCATGGGTTTGCTCTTTCCTCTGGAATCAAACCGGCAAGCTGCCGGGGCGACTTCGTCAGAGGACGGCGGGCGGCGAATAGCCGATGCGGGCGCACAGCCTGAGCAGTTCGGCGCGCAGCGTGCGCGGCGACGGTGTCACCGCGACCCCGAAGGCGCCGGATGTGCTCATGTAGACCATGGCGGCAGTCTATGCCGCCCGAGGCCCGGAATTCAAGCGGTGCCGCTCAATACCCTTTGCAGGAACACGTATTTCATGGCGGTTTGCGCCGCTTGCGGCCGGCGGTCGCCGCGCCCGCCATGGCCGCCTTCCGTCTCCTCGAAGAACAACGTCTTGCCGTGACCTGCTTCCTGCAGCTTCGCCGCCATCTTGCGGGCATGGCCGGGATGGACGCGGTCGTCGGCGGTTGATGTCGTGAGCAGCACCGGGGGATAGACGGCATCGGCCGAGACATGATGGTACGGCGAATAGGCGGCGAGCCAGTTGGCCTCTTCCGGTTTTGCCGGATCGCCATATTCGCCGATCCACGAGGCGCCTGGCGGCAGTTCGGTGTAGCGCAGCATGTCGAGCAGCGGCACCTCGATGATGACGGCGCCGAACAGTTCGGGATGCTGCGTCAGGGAAACGCCGGTAAGCAGGCCGCCATTCGAGCCGCCCTGGATGCCGAGGGAAGCAGCCGTGGCTATGCCGCGCCTGACGACGTCCTGCGCCACCGCGGCGAAATCGTCGAAGGCAGTCTGGCGATTGCCCTTCAGCGCGGCCTGATGCCAGGCCGGCCCGAACTCGCCGCCACCGCGGATGCAGGCCTGCACATAGGCGTTGCCCTTTTCCAGCCACAGCCTGCCGCGCACGCCGGCATAGCCGGGCAGCAGCGGTATTTCGAAGCCGCCATAGCCGTAGAGCAGCGTCGGCACCGGACCCTTCTGGTCGCGCCGCCTGACGACGAAATACGGGACCATTGTGCCGTCCTTCGAGCGCGCCTCGAACTGTTCGGAGACCAGCGGCGCGGCGTCGAACCGAGCCGGCTGCGATTTCACGGTGGCCAGCGTCGCCCCGTTATCATCCGACCAGATGATCGAACTCGGCGTCAGGAAATCGGTGAAGGAGAAGGAGACGCTGGAACCGAAATGCTCGGCATGCCCGATGCCGACATTGCCGTTCTCGGGCAGCGCCACCGGCTTCAGCGACCAGCGGTCGCCGCTGCGCTCGGCGACAACGACCTTGCCGCGCACATTGTCCATCAGATTGATGAACAGCCGGTCCTGAGTGCGGGCAATGCCGGCGACCGAAACACGGTGCGCTGGCGCGAGCATGGTTTCAACAGGGCCCAGGTCGCCGGTGTCGATCCAGTGTTCGAAATCGAAGGAATAGAGGCCGTCCGGCAAGCACTCAGTGCCGCCCGGCGCCGTCCATGGGCTGCGCACCCCGAACACCAACCGGCCCTTGAACAGCGCGGTGTCGGTGACATCGTCGGGCAACGGGATGCGGCGGTTTTCGCCCGACGGCAGGCGCAGAAAACTGTGCGAGGAGAAGAAGGCGATCGTGCGGGCCAGAAACAAATACTGCCTGTCGCCATCATGCTCGACCCCCGCGCCGGCCGCGAGATCCTGCTTCTCGGCCTCGAAGATCGGCGTCGCCTCCTCCAACCGGGTACCGCGCTTCCACAGCTTGACGACGCGCGGATAGCCGGACTGGGTCTTGTCGTCTTCATCGAAGGCAGCCGAGACAATGACCGTGTCCTTGTCCAGCCAGGAAAAACCGGATTTCGAGGCCGGAGCGCGGAAGCCGCCCTCGATGAATGATTTGGTCTCGATGTCGAATTCCCGCATCTCGCTGGCATCGCCGCCATCCGGCGACATCGCCACCAGGCAAAGGTTGAAATCGGGGTAAAGGCGGCTGGCGCCGCTGAACACCCACTTCACCCCCTCCTTGGCCGACAGCACGTCGAAGTCGATGATCGTCTCCCACACGGGCTTTTCGGTCTTGTAGGAGGCGACCGTCGTGCGGCGCCAGAGGCCGAGCACATTGGTCTTGTCCTGCCAGAAATTATAGACTTGGCCGTTGAGCGCGGCGCCCACAGCGATGTTGTCTTCGGCCGTCATCAGGTCGAGCGCCGTCTCGAACGCCGCCTGGTAGGACGGATCGCCCTGTAGTTCGGCCACGGTGATCTCGTTCTGGCGATGCACCCAGTCGAGCGATTCCTTGCTGGTCCGGTCCTCCAACCAGAGGAACTTGTCCTCCACGGTGGCATCCGTCTGGCGTTTTGTCGTCGATTGGGTCACGCATGGTCTCCAGGCTAGTGGCGGGCAGCCCTGCCTACATCGCGTTGCAAGCGGTTTTATTCAAGATGGTACGTCAGGTCATCGGGGGAATGCGGCCTCAAACCATCCGCCGGCGCAGGACCGTGGCCACAGCCAGTGCCAGACAAATCGTGCCCAGCGTGATCGGCAGGCCGGAGGCGCCGATCACATCCATGACGCCACCCGCCAGCGGCGGCACCACGATGCCGCCGACGCCCCACATCAGGGAGAAGGCGGCATTGCCGGCGACCAGCGCCGAGCCGGTAAAGCGGTCGCCGAGCTCGATGATCGACATGGTGTAGATGCCATAGGAGACCGCGCCCCAGATAAAGACGCAAGGCCAGATCAGCGGCGTCTCGATGAGCAGCGGCAACAGGGCGCAGCCCAGCACCGTCACCACGACGCAGATGAATCGCACCAGCCGCGCCGTCAGCCGTTCCGCCAGCAAGCCGAGCGGCACCTGCATGGCGATGTTGCCGGCGATCATCACCGACAGCAGCGCCGACATGCGCGCTTCCGCGATGCCATAGTGCGTGCCGTAGACCGGCAGCAGCGCCAGCACGCCCTGTTCGAAACCGGCGGCAACGACCACCGCCGACAGCAGTAGCCATGCCAGTGGCACGAAGCCCATGACCGAAACCCTGTGCCCGGCTTCGTCGACCTTCGGCAGTCGCGGCAGCACCAGCGCCAGGCAGGCGCCGCAGAAGATGAAGGCGGCGATCCCCACCAGGAATGGCGGCCATCCCACGGTGCCGACAGCGAGCAGGCAGAGCGGCCCGGCAGCGAAGCCGGCCGAGATGATGGTTGAATAGACACCCATGACGCGACCGCGGCGCGATGGCGGCGCCAGTGCAATGACCCAGATTTCGCTCAAGACATAGAGCGGATTGGTCACCACCCCGATCAAGAAGCGCAGAGGAAACCACAGATAGACATTCTGCGTCCAGCCGATCAGCGCAAGCACAATAGCCGAAAGCGCCGCGCAGGTAAGCGCGGTGCGCCCTGCCCCGAACCGGCGCGCCAGTGCCGGGATCAGCGGCGACGAGACAATGAAGCCGATCGGCGTCATTGCCGCCGAGAGCCCGATGATGGCCGGCGAAACGCCTTGGCGTTGCAGGATGAAGCTCAGCAGCGGATAGGACAGGCCTTGCGCGATGGCGAACACCGAGACGGTCGCGATCACGCCGCTGATCGCCGCCCACTGCATCTTCTCGTTGTCAGCTTCCGCCAGGTTCATCATTGGCACCTAAACCAGGTTCAGGACTAGCTTTTCTGTCCGACGCGGGTAAGCCCCGCCCCGCGAAAAACCGTTTGCTCCAGACAAGGCCTGTCAGGAGCTTTTGGGCCGTCAGGAGTTTTGGCGCTTGAACGATCGATAGAGCGCGAAGCTCACCAGCAGCGCGTCGAGTCCGGCGATCACCACCGGCAGACCGAGCGGACCGATGATCTGCATCAAGGCACCGGCGCCAGGCGGGCCGACAATGCCGCCGGCGCCCCACATCAATGCGAAGGCGGCGTTGCCGGCGACCAGCACGGTTCCCCTGAAGCGGCTGCCGAGTTCCACCAGCGCCATGGTGTAGACGCCGTAGCCGACAGCGCCCATGACGAGAAGGACGAGCCAGATCGCCGGCATCGTGATCAGCAACGGCAGCAAAACCGCGCAGGTCGTTGTCGCCAACGCACAGAAGATGATCATCGCCCGCCCGCCGAAACGCTCGGCCAGCAGGCCGAGCGGGATTTGCAGGAAGATGTTTCCCAGCGACAGTGCCATCACCAGGGCCGCCAGCGTCCTTTCGGGCAGGCCATAGGCGGCACCGAAGACCGGCATCAAAGCGTAGGTGCCCTGCTGGACCGCCGCCGAAACCAGCACGGCAAACAACAGCGCCGGCGCCAGCCTGGCGAAACCGAAAAAGCCGCCGGGCAATTGGCCGTCATCCTCGAAGCCGGCGAGGCTTGACGAAACAGCACGAAGGATCGCGGCGCACAGGATGAAGCCGGCCATGCCGACCAGGAAAGGAACCCAGCCCGATATCCCAACCGCGGTCAGGACCAAAGGCCCCGCAGCATAGCCAGCGCCCAGCACGGTGTTGAATGCCCCCATCACCCTGCCGCGGCGCGACGGCGGCGCCAGCGACAGCGCCCATACTTCGCCCAGTATATAGAGCGGGTTGATGACGATACCGATGATGAAGCGGATGACGAACCAGCCCACCCAGTCCTGCAGGTAGCCGATGCCGAGGAAGCACAGCGCCCCAATCAATGAGCAACCCACAGCCAGGTTGCGCGCGCCGACCAGCCGAACGGCTGCCGGCACGAACGAGGCCGAAAGGATCAGGCCAAGCGGCATCATCGCTGCCGACAAGCCGATCAGCGCCGGCGACATGCCTTGCTTCTGCATCAGCAGCGTAAACAGCGGCGAGCTCAGCCCTTGCGCCGCACCGAACATCGCGAGGGCGGCAGTTACGCCGGCAAGCGCCGCCCATTGCGTCCCCGCTTCGCCATCGCTCGAAGCGGTCGCAGCCATGATGCCTTCCACATGAATTGCCGGCCCGATCCAGCGGCAAACCATTGAGCTAGCGGTTCGATTTAGGGAAAGGAAGGGCCGCGCCTGAAATCCCCTTGCGCCAAGAGCCGCAGTGGGCGCGTCCTGTCCGCCAATCCCCGGCAAGGTTGTCAGCTATCGGACTGCCGTTCGGGCATGTCGCTTCCCTCGTCCTAGTGGTCGCCGCCTCCGCAATGGCCGGACAGCCGCCGGTCCATTATGCCGCCCGCTACCAGCATCGTACGAGGACCATCATGACCGCCGCCCTGCATCCAGCCGAACCGCCTTTGGCAGCCGACCGTGCCCGTCGCGGTGGCCGTGCGGGCAAGCGCGCCGGCGGCTCGGCCGCCTTCGAACAGCCGGCTTTTCGGCAACTGAGAAATCCGCTAACGCCGACCAAGCTGGTCTCTGACGACGAGCTGGAATCGATCCACCTCGCCTCGCTGCGCGTCTTGAGGGAAATAGGCGTCGACGTGCTGCATGACGAAGCGCGCCGCATGATGAAGGAAAACGGCGCCGATGTCCGCGAGGGCAGCGAGCGCGTGCGCTTCGACAGCGACATGATCCTCGATCTCATCTCCAACTGCCCGTCGGAATTCACGCTCCATGCCCGCAACCCGGCGCACAATGTGCGCTTCGGCGGCAACAATGTGATCCTGTCGATGATGGCGTCGGCACCGAACTGCTCCGACCTCGATCGCGGCCGCCGTCCGGGCAACCAGCAGGACTACCGCAACTTCCTGCGTCTGGCGCAGATGCACAACATCCTGAACTGCACCGGCGGTTATCCGGTCGAGCCGACCGACATCCACCCGTCGGTGCGCCACCTCGAATGCATCCGCGACCTCGCCACGCTGACCGACAAGGTGTTCCACATCTATTCGCTCGGCAAGGAGCGCAATGTCGACGGCATCGAGATCGCCAGGATCGCCCGCGGCATCAGCCATGAGCAGATGCTCGAAGAGCCGTCCGTCTTCACCATCATCAACACCAATTCGCCGCTGAAACTGGATGTGCCGATGATGGAAGGCATCATCCAGATGTCGAGCAAGGGTCAGGTCGTCGTCATCACGCCCTTCACCCTGTCCGGCGCGATGGCGCCGGTGACCATCGCCGGTGCGCTGGTGCAGCAAAATGCCGAGGCGCTGTCCGGCATCGCCTTTGCCCAGATGGTGAGAAAGGGCGCGCCGGTTGGCTATGGCGGCTTCACCTCGAATGTCGACATGAAGTCGGGCTCGCCGGCCTTCGGCACGCCTGAATATATGAAGGCGCAGCTTGTCGGCGGCCAGCTTGCCCGCCGTTACAAGATCCCCTACCGCACCTCCAATACCTGCGCCGCCAACACCGTCGACGCGCAGGCAGCCTATGAAAGTGTGTTCTCGCTGTGGGGCGCCATCCAGGGCGGCGGCAATCTGATGATGCACGGCGCCGGCTGGCTCGAAGGCGGCCTGCGCTGCTCCTATGAGAAGACCATTCTCGACATCGACTTGTTGCAGATGGTGGCCGAATTCCTCACCCCGCTCGACCTGTCCGACGAAGCGCTCGGCTTCGACGCCATCCAGTCGGTCGGCCCCGGCGGCCATTTCTTCGGCACCCAGCACACGCAGGACCGCTACAAGACAGCCTTCTACTCGCCCATCCTCTCCGACTGGCGCAATTTCGAGACCTGGGCCGAAGCCGGATCGCCGACCGCGCTGGAAAAGGCCAACAAGGTCTGGAAGGAGCGGCTGGCATCCTACGAGGAACCCTATATGGACCCGGCGATCCGTGAAGAGCTCAACGACTTCGTCGAAAAGCGCACGGCCGAAGGCGGCGCGCCGACCGATTTTTGATCGGCAAGCAACTGGCGGCATCCTGCCAACCGACACACCTGATTCAATTTACGCAAAAACGGACCTATCTCTCATGAAATCTCATGTAAAAGCGGTTGTCATTGGCGGCGGCGTCGTTGGCTGCTCGGTGCTCTATCACCTGGCCAAGGCCGGCTGGACCGACATCATGCTGATCGAGCGGTCCGAGCTCACCTCCGGCTCGTCCTGGCACGCAGCCGGCGGCTTCCACACGCTGAACGGCGATCCCAATGTCGCCAAGCTGCAGGCCTATACGGTGCAGCTCTACAAGGAGATCGAGGAAATCTCCGGCCAGTCCTGCTCGCTGCATCTGACCGGCGGCGTGATGATGGCCGATACGCCCGAGCGCATGGATTTTCTGCGCCTGGCCCACGCCAAGGGCCGCTATCTCGGCATGGACACCGAGCTGATCACGCCATCCGAAGCCAAGGCGATGTTCCCGCTGATGGACGAGACCAATTTCGTCGGCGCCATGTGGGATCCGGTCGAAGGCCATCTCGATCCCTCCGGCACGACGATCGCCTACTCCAAAGCGGCCAAGAAGCTGGGCGCCGAGATCGTGCTGCGCAACCGCGTCGTCGAACTGACGCAGGAAGTTGACGGCACCTGGAACGTCGTCACCGAACAGGGCACCGTCCACGCCGAGCATGTCGTCAACTGCGGCGGCCTGTGGGCGCGCGAGATCGGCCGCATGGTCGGCGTCGAACTGCCGGTGCTGGCCATGGAGCACATGTACCTGCTCACCGAGCCGATGCCCGAGGTCGAGGAATTCAACAAATCGACCGGCCGCGAGATGATCGGCGTGCTCGACTTCAAGGGCGAGATCTACACCCGCCAAGAGCGCAACGGCATCCTGCTCGGCACCTATGAAAAAGCCTGCAAACCCTGGTCGCCGGTCAATACGCCGTGGGATTTCGGCCATGAACTGCTGCCGCCCGACCTCGACCGCATCGCGCCGTCGCTGGAGATCGGCTTCAAGCATTTCCCCGGCATCGAGAAAGCCGGCATCAAGCAGATCATCAACGGCCCCTTCACCTTCGCGCTCGACGGAAATCCGCTGGTCGGGCCGGTGCAGGGCCTGACCAATTTCTGGTGCGCCTGCGCCGTCATGGCCGGCTTCAGCCAGGGCGGCGGCGTCGGCCTCGCGCTGTCCAACTGGATGGTGCATGGCGATCCCGGCTTCGACGTCTGGGGCATGGATGTCGCCCGCTTCGGCGAGTGGGCCGGCCTGCGCTACACCAACGCAAAGGTGCGCGAAAACTATTCGCGCCGCTTCTCCATCCGCTTCCCCAATGAAGAGCTGCCGGCTGCTCGCCCTGCACAAACCACCCCGCTCTATGACACGATGCTCGCCAACAACGCCGTCATGGGCGATAGCTGGGGCCTGGAGACCCCGCTGTGGTTCGCGCCGAAGGGCAAGGAGCCGAAGGACGTCGTCTCCTTCCACCGCTCAAACGATTTCGGTCCTATCGGCGAGGAAGTGCGCGCCACGCGCGAACGCGTCGGCGTCACCGAAATCGCCAACTTCGCCAAATACGAAGTGTCGGGACCTGCGGCTGAGGATTTCCTCAACCGGCTGATGACCAACCGCATGCCGAAGATCGGCCGCATCGTGCTGACGCCAATGATCAACGAATTCGGCAAGCTGATCGGCGACTTCACCATCGCCAAGGCAGGCGAAGACAGATTTATGATCTGGGGCTCTTCCGCCGCGCAGAAATACCACATGCGCTGGTTCGAAAAGCACCTGCCGAAGGATGGTTCGGTGCGCATCCACCGCTTCGATCAGACGCTCGTCGGCCTGTCGATCGCCGGGCCGAAATCGCGCGACCTCTTGCAGAACCTGGTCGATGTCGACATCTCGACGAAAGCTTTCCGCTTCATGGATTTCCGCGAAATGGCGGTCGGCGGCGCGCCCTGCATGGTCAACCGCATCACCTATACCGGCGATCTCGGCTATGAAATCTGGATGGCGCCGGCCTATGAGCGTCTGGTCTACAAGGCGATCAAGGACGCCGGCGAGGAGTTCGGCCTCGTCGATTTCGGCATGCGCGCTTTGCTCTCCATGCGCCTGGAGAAGAACTTCCCGACCTGGTACCGCGAACTGCGGCCGATCTACGGCCCGTTCGAAGGCGGGATGGACCGCTTCATCAAGCTGGAGAAGAACGACTTCATCGGCCGCGAGGCCGCTGCCAAGGAACAGGCGGAAGGGCCGAAACTGCGCCGTGTCTCCTTCATCGTCGATGCGGCCGACGCCGATGTCATGGGCGACGAGCCGATCTGGGCCAAGGTGGTCGGCAAGGACTATGGCACGGTGGAAAAGCCGCATGGTTATGGCGCGCCGCGCTTCGACATGGCGGGCAAGGAAGTGCGTGGCTCGAAGGCTGCCGAAGGCGCTTCCGCCGTGCGCGGCATCGTCGACGGCGACTGGCGCGTGGTCGGCTGGGTCACCTCGGGCGGTTATGCGCACTATGTGCAGAAGTCGATGGCGCAGGGCTATGTGCCGGCGGCACTCGCCGAGGACGAAAGTGCCGGACTGTTCGAGATCGAGATCCTCGGCCACCGGCGTCCGGCGCGCATCAATGTCGAGGCGCCCTTCGACCCCAGCGGCGAGAAGATGCGGACCTGAAAAGGCGACAGGGAGCGTGAGATCGTGTAAGGGGCCTTCGGCAGTTGGCCGCAGGCATTTTCCCTCGATGAGAAGACGATCCCCTTGCAGTATCTAGAGAAATGGACGGACTGGCTCGGCGAAGGCAAGGTCGGTCCCTTCAACGCCGCACTGGTCTGCGTCGCGGTCTATTGCGTCGTCCAGATCGTGGTGATGGCGCTGCTGTCCCATGTCCTGGGAACCGGTGTCGGCGTCGACGATTCCGAACAGCTGATGTACATGCACTACCTGTGGGCTGGCTATGGCGGCTCGCAGCCGCCGCTCTACACCTGGCTTGCCCGCCTCGTCGCCGTCGTGGTCGGAACGAACATCCTGGCGCTCAAGATCGTGAAGTACCTGCTGATCGGAGCGGCGCTGGCGTCGGTTTTCATCGCTGTCCGCCGCCTGGGCTATTCCAGCCGCGCTGGCGCCGCCGCATTGTTCGGCCTGCTGTTGTTTCCGCAGATGGTGTGGGAGATGCAGCACGCCCTCACCCACTCGATCGCCGCTTTCTGTTTTTCAGTGGTGCTGTTTCTTGCGCTCGTTGAACTGGTGCAGCGGCGTTCGCTGGCCACCTATGTGCTGTTTGGCGTGGCGATGGCCGCCGCCATCCTGTCGAAATACAACAACGCGATCTTTCTCGGCGCGCTGATGCTGTCCACCCTGTCGCTGCGCGAAACGCGCGGCGTCATCCTCAACCGCCGGTTTTCGATCAGCCTTGTCGTGGCGGTGCTGCTTTGCCTGCCGACGCTCTACTGGAACCTGACCTACACCGACCAGTTGCTGTCGCACAGCGGCGGCTTCGGCATGGGCAGAGGAGAAAGCGCCACACAAACCGCATTCTACGGAATGCGCGGACTGGGCAAGGCTATCCTGTATTTCGCCGTGTTGCCGGCCGGCATATTCGTCGCGGCTTTGCTCATCGCATGGAAAAAGCCGGCGCCGGCTCTGCAACCGGCGCCATGGACCGAGAAACTGGTGTGGCGCACCATCGCTTTTGCCCTGGCGATGACCATCGTGCTCGTCCTGGCGAGCGGGACGACGCAATTTCGCGATCGCTGGATGCTTCCCATCCTTGTGTTGCTGCCGGTCGCGCTGGCCTTGCGGATGGATGCCAGAGGCGACAAGGGAAGGAAGGTGCAGGACGTCGTCGTCTTTGTCGGCGCAACGCTTGCCATCCTCGTGCTGCCGGTGACCTGGTACACGCACCTCAATGGCGGCGACAGCCGCGGCAGCATCGTGCGTGTCGACTACCAGTCGCTCTATGGCCAGCTGACGGCAAACGGTCCGGTTCGCACGGCGATATCGAGCTGGCACTGGGTGGGAAATCTGCGTCTTGTCGATCCCGATCTGGTCGTGCTCGACGACGAGATGCCGGACTTCGGCCATTTGCTGATCGAGCCGGCGGTGCTCGTGATGGCCAATGACAAGGAACCTCCCGAGGGCATCCTGCGGGCCTTGAGCGAGGCCGGCTATGTCGCTGACGGCTCGCCGCAGCAGTTGGTCGTTCCGATGCTGTTCGACAGCGAGCCGCCCACCCGCACGCTGACGGTCACGCGGCTGAAGAAAGCGGCCGCGGGCGCAGCGCCACAGTAAGTCGGCAGGGAGGCGTCGGGTGGAGAAACAAGGGTTCGGCCGTCACCGCAAGATCATGCCGTTCGAGCCGGGCTCCGTCGAAGCCTTGCGCGACGCCTCGCGCCAGAAAGCGGCGTCGCTGAACCAGCATGTGCTGGGCTATGGCGCGCTGGCTGAAACCGAATGGCAAGCGGCAGGCATCGCCGCGCCCGATCTTGCCGCTATGCGCCAATACCGGCTCGAGCGCATCCGAGCCGAACTGAGGCGCCGAAACTACGCCGGCGCGCTGCTCTACGACCCCGTCAACATCCGCTACGCCACCGATTCGACCAACATGCAGCTGTGGGTCGCGCACAATCCGACCCGCCACTGCTTCATCGCCACTGAGGGACCCGTGGTGCTGTTCGACTATTTCTCCTGCGAGCATCTGTCCGACCATTCCGGCGTCGTTGACGAGGTGCGGCCGGCAGTGTCGTGGATGTACCTCTATGGCGGTGAGCTGACCGAGCACAAAGTCCGCCGCTGGGCGGCCGGCATCGCCGATCTGGTCAAGGAGCATGGCGGCGGCAACAGCCGCATTGCGGTCGACCACATCAACCCGGAAGGCGTCGAGGAACTCGCCCGGCTCGGCATCTCGATTGGCAATGGCGAAGCGGTGATGGAAAATGCGCGGCTGATCAAATCGCCGGACGAGATCCTCGCCATGCGCCGCGCAATCGTCGCTTGCGAAGCGGCGATGGGTGAAATGGAGAAGGCGCTGACGCCGGGCATTTCCGAAAACGAATTGTGGGCCGAACTCCACCGCGGCAACATTGCGCGCGGCGGCGAATGGATCGAAACCCGGCTGCTTGCCTCGGGGCCGCGCACCAATCCGTGGTTCCAGGAATGCTCGTCGCGGGTGATCGAGGAAGGCGACCTCGTCGCCTTCGACACCGACCTGATCGGTCCCTACGGCTTCTGCGCCGATCTCTCGCGCACCTGGCTTTGCGGCGATGCGAGGCCATCGAACGAGCAGCGCGACCTGTTCCGCATCGCCGCCGACCAGATCGCCCACAACACGCAATTGATGCAGCCCGGCATGTCCTTTCGCGACCTGGTCGAACGCTCCGTGGTGCCGCCGGGAGATTGCTTCCCGGCGCGCTACGGCGTGCTCTATCACGGCGTCGGCCTCGCCGACGAGTATCCAACCCTGCCACATGCCAGCGACTGGACGCCGGACACGCCCGATGGCGTGCTGGAGCCGGGAATGGTGCTGTGCGTGGAAAGCTATATCGGCCGTCTCGGCGGCCATGAGGGCGTCAAGATCGAGGAACAGATCCTGATCACCGAGACCGGTAACGAGCAGCTTTCAACCTACCCGTTGGATGCGAGGCTGCTCGGCTGATCCGGCAAGCGCCTCGCGCAGAGCCTTGAGCGTCTTTTCCGGCGTCGTCCTGGCGGTGATGTAGGGCAGGCCTTTGCGCCTTGCCGTCCAGCCGACGACCTTCACGGCGTTTGCCGCAGGTTCGAAACGCTGCGCCAGCGCCCAGCTCTCACAGTCGATGGCAGCTATATCCGCCTTGCCCTCGGCGACCGCGACGATCGAGCCGCGATGGCCACCGCTTTCGCTGCGCGAGGAAAAGATATCCAGGCTTTCGCCGGCGGCCTGCAGATCGCGCGTCAGCGCGATGATGCCCGACATCGAATCGAGGCTGTTGTAGGTAAAACACTTGCCACGCATCAGATCGAGCGGCAGCAAGGCTTTGCCATCCGCGGGCGAGCGAACCTCCGGTCCCTCGCCCGTCCGCATCACCAGCGCGCTCGAATAGAGTTCGCCTTCGCCGCCCTCGTAAGCGTCGTAGCTCGGCTGGCCGACCACCTGCACATGCTTGCTCAGGCCGAGTTCCATCGGCCCCCAGCAGGTCTGCGCGAACAGCAGCGCCGGATGCAGCCAAAGCTGGTGATGGTCGAGTTCGTCCGGCGGCAGTGTCGCCGGATCGGGCGCGATCAGTCTGCCCTCGGCGTCGTGGATACCGCCCGGCACCGGCGGCAGGTCGCCATTGCGGCGCACGATTGTCTGCGGCCCATCGACGCCCTTGTGCCGAAAAGCATCGCGCAACGCTGCCCATTGCGCGTCGACCTCGCCGCGCACTTCGGGCCAGTCGTACATCGGCAATGCCGCAACCAAATCACTCATGCCGACACTCAATCATCATGGCTCGGGGAAGGATCGCAAAAACGCGGCGTCCAATCAGAATTGGCCGACACGGGTTCGGGAAGTCCGGGGATTATTCCTTCGGCGGCTCGGCCGGAACCGGCGCGCTGCCAAGCCCGCTGATGCTGCGCGCCCTGATGCGCGGCTTGAACGCCCTGCCCGGCTCGGGCTGGCGGCGCAGCACCGGGTGCACGATCGGCTCCTTGGCCTTGAAGGCGTAGGCTTTGATCAGTGCGAAATAGTTCGGATAGGCGTAGCCATTGTTCATCCGCAGCCACTCGTCGCGGCGGTCGGCAAACAGTTTTGGCAGCCTGTACCAGGCAACGGTCGGGGTCTTGTGGTGAACGAAGTGCAGATTGTTGTTGAGGAACAGGAACGACAGCGGCGAGCGCTCGATGATCACCGTGCGTCCTTCAGGGTGCTCGGACCACTGATGTTCGGCGAAAGTCCGGACCGCGATCAGCGACTGGCCGAGCCAGACCGGCACCAGAATGTAGAGCCATACCGGAATGCCGAAGCCGAACTGCACGATCGGCACCACGATGGCGAGGCCGATCGCATGCAGCAGCCATGCCTTGCCGATCACCTTGTCGCCGGCAATCACATGCCTGGCGTCGTCGACGAAGAAACCGATGCAGGACAGCCAGGGGCCGAGAAAGAAACGGCCGGCCATGGTGTTGTTGATCTTGAGCAGGAATTTCATCGTCGGCGGCAGATCGTCATGCATCCACAACGCCTGGTAATAGCTCTCGGGATCGTCGAGCGGATCGGTCAGGCGCTCGTCGGCGTGGTGGCGCAAATGGAGCGTCTTGAAGCGACGGAACGGCCAGACCAGGCCGATCGGCAGGAAGACGAAGGCTTCGTTGATGAGCGCGCTGCGCGTCGGATGGCCATGCAGCACTTCGTGCATGATCGACGACTGCAAGGCCAGGATGAAGCCGAGGAGAAGAAGTGCCGGGGTCGGATAAGAGGGCCAGAGCAGGAGCCCGGCAGCGAGCCACATTCCGTAACAGAAGAAAGCGAGGACCACGGTCGGCCACTCGATGGCCGCTGCGTCGCGTCGCTTGATGCGCTTGCCTGTCATGCTATCGACCACTGTCCCTCAGTCGCCGGAATTGTTCCTGACAGCATAGTGTCAGGAGAAGCGATTCCGCTCAACGAGACAAAGTGTACAAAATGTTGCGATTGCGCATTTTTGACCGCAGATGTTATGCATTGTAAACAACCCTACGGATTCATTTACGCTGGAAGTGCTGATTCGACGGCTCGGGCGCAAATTTTTCCTAAGAGAGTGCGGAGAACGAACAGTGGACAAACGGGACCTTTCGGCAATCTTCCGGGAGCGCCTGAAGCTGCTCCTGACACGGTCCGATCTCAACCAGTCGGCTTTCGCGTCAGCAGTCGGCATCGACCGGTCGGCGCTGTCGCAACTGATGTCCGGCGCCTCGACGCGCCTGCCACGTGCCGAAACGCTGCTCAACATCGCCGCCGAATTCAAGATCTCGCTGGACTGGCTGCTCGGCCTCTCCCAGGATGAAGGCGTCACCGGCGAAATCCGCGAAAGCCTGGAGATCGAAGAGGCGCCCGACGGCTTCGACCGCACGCTGCTCGCCAAATGGTTCGCCGAGGCCGCAGGCACCAAGATCCGCTATGTGCCGGCCGGCATTCCCGATCTCCTGCGCACACGCCAGCTGGTCGACTACGAAGCCAACATCACCAACCGCAGCCGTCTGGCGCAGGCCAGCGAGACGCAGTACCGCATCGAGTACAACCGGCGCCCTGAGACCGACATGGAGGTCTGCATGCCGCGCCATACGCTTGAGATCTTTGCCCGCGGCCTGGGCGTCTGGGACCGCTTTCCCGAGGCTGACCGCCGGCAGCAGCTTGCCCATATGGCGACGCTGCTTGACGATCTCTACCCCACCTTCCGCCTGTTCCTCTATGACGGCCGCATGCGCTATTCCATCCCGCTGACCATCTTCGGCCCTTATCGCGCCGCCATCTATGTCGGCGACATGTATGTCGTGCTGAACGCCACCCAGCCGGTCCAAGCGCTGACCCAGCATTTCGACAATCTGATCCGGGCCGCCGACATCAACCCGCATGAGGCCGCCGCCTACGCGCGCAATCTGGCCGGCGCGT
Organism: Mesorhizobium sp. C277A; assembly: GCF_040324395.1. Classification (NCBI taxonomy): domain Bacteria; kingdom Pseudomonadati; phylum Pseudomonadota; class Alphaproteobacteria; order Hyphomicrobiales; family Phyllobacteriaceae; genus Mesorhizobium; species Mesorhizobium sp. C277A. The sequence goes on from NZ_JAMYVW010000002.1 coordinate 2,574,797, forward strand.
CATTTCCATCGGGTTCTGCCTGATCGCCAACGCCCCGGAAAGGTGCGCCGCGCGGCATTGCAGGTTGCAAACACATTGACTGGACATAAAGACTTCTTTATATCCTTATTCCATTCAAATATCTGAAAGTCGATCCGATGACCGCGAACAATCCCATCGATGCTCTGCTGGCCGAAAAGGGCGTGCTGCTCGCCGATGGCGCCACCGGCACCAATTTGTTCGCCATGGGTCTGGAGGCCGGCGAAGCGCCGGAGTTGCTGAACGAGACAGCGCCCGATACCATCACCAGCCTGCACCAGAATTTCGTCGACGCTGGCGCCGATATCATTCTCACCAACTCGTTCGGCGGCACGCGCCACCGGCTGAAGCTGCACCATGCGCAGGACCGCGTGCATGCGCTGAACAAGCGCGCCGCAGAGATTGCCCGGGCGGTCGCCGACAAGGCCGGCAGGAAAGTCATCGTCGCCGGCTCGGTCGGGCCGACCGGCGAGTTGCTGGTGCCGCTCGGCGCCATGACCTATGACGAGGCGGTCGAGGCCTTCGCCGAACAGATCGAAGGCTTGAAGGAAGGCGGCGCCGAAGTCGCCTGGATCGAGACCATGTCGGCGCCGGACGAGATCCGCGCCGCGGCGCAAGCCGCTATCCGCGTCGGCCTGCCCTACACCTATACCGGCTCCTTCGACACTGCCGGCCGCACCATGATGGGCCTGCTGCCCAGGGATATCCACGGCGTCGCCGACGGACTTTCAGAGACGCCGCTCGGTGTCGGCGCCAATTGCGGTGTCGGCGCCTCCGACATCCTGGCCTCGCTGCTCGACATGACCGAGGCGAAGCCGGAAGCGACGGTGATCGTCAAGGGCAATTGCGGCATTCCCGAATTTCGTGGCACCGAGATCCATTATTCCGGCACGCCGGAGCTGATGGCCGACTATGTCCGGCTGGCGGTGGATGGCGGCGCGAAGATCATCGGCGGCTGCTGCGGCACCTCGTTCCAGCACCTTGCCGCCATGCGCAAGGCGCTCGACGCGCACACCAAATCCGAACGCCCGACCGTCGCGGGGATCATCGAGCGCATCGGTCCGATGCGCAACAAGGTGGCGACGGAAAACACCGCCGAGACCAGCGAAGCCCGCCGCGAACGCCGCCGCAGCCGGGCCTGATATCGAACTTATTCGCTGTTTTCAGCGTAACGCGATAGCGCCGTCGTGAAATCCAGGGCGGTGCTGTCGGCGCTTTCATTCATCGTCACCAGGTCACCCGACGACTGCGGATTGCCGATCTGCTCCAGCATGACGCGAAAGCGGTCATTGGTCAGCGCCGACTTTGCGGTATTCCGGGCTGCGTCGACGTCATCCATGATGCGCCTGGATTCTGGCGACAGCGTTCCCGACGCCTGCGTGTGTCTCACCGCCGGCGTCGTGTTTCCAATGTTCATGATCTGCAATTCCCGGCTCCCCAAGCCCAGTCCCGACCCCATGCAATAATAGCAGGGCATTGCGATGACGTTCCGGAAAAGCCGCGCAATTTAACGATCAGGCGGATCATCTGTGCGCTTCGGATCAATCGATCCGAAAAAAGGCCGGCAGGGTTTCCCCCGCCGGCCTGCCTCACCCGCCCGTAGCCGGTTCCCCGTATCAGAACGACCCCCGTCTGAAAGGAACCGGCTGTATTGCCACTACCGGTTACCGCCGAGCGCCGAGGCAAGGCGCACAAGCGAAAGGAACTCGGACCTGTACCCAAACGGGTCGGCTCCTCGGGCGGCGGTGGCAATCTCCATGATCTTGTCGTAGCCGAACTTCGCGGTCGCATCCTCGTCGCGCAGCTTCTGGCCGAAGGCGGCGACAGCGATGGAGAAACGCTGGTCGGTGCTGGCCTGGTCGAAGGACGCGACCTCGTTGGCCGACGTCACCGGCGTGGTGATCAGCTTCGAGACGTCTTCGTTCGGCAGCTTGTAGCGGATTTTCACGAAGGCATATTCGTCGGCATTGGCGACACCGCCATTGTTGACCGTCGCCTGGCCGTAGCGCAGCGGATCCATCTGCTCGCCGCCACTGCCCTTCGGCGTGATCTCGTAGATGGCGGTCACCGAATGACCGGAGCCGATATCGCCGGCATCGACGCGATCATTGTTGAAGTCCTCGCGGTTCAAGGCGCGGGTTTCATAGCCGATCAGCCGGTACTCCGAGACCTTGTCCGGATTGAACTCGACCTGGACCTTGACGTCCTTGGCGATGGTGAACAGCGTCGAGGAAGCATCCTCGACCAGAACCTTCTCGGCCTCGGCCAGCGTGTCGATATAGGCGGCGGTGCCGTTGCCGTTCTGGGCGATGGTCTGCATCATCTGGTCGTTCAGATTGCCGCGTCCAAAGCCGAACACCGACAGGAAGACGCCGGTCTTGCGCTCCTGCTCGATCAGTCGCTTCAGATCGTCGTCATCGGTCTGGCCGACATTGAAGTCGCCGTCCGTGGCCAGCATCACACGGTTGATGCCGTCCTTGACGAAGGACTGCTGGGCAAGCTTGTAGGCTTCCTTGATACCCGCCTCGCCGGCCGTCGAGCCGCCCGGCTGCAGATTGTCGATAGCGTTGAGGATCTTGTCCTTCTCGGTGACCTTGGTCGGCATCAGCACGGTGCCGGCATCACCGGCATAGGTGACGATCGAGATGGTGTCGTCCGCCTTGAGCTTGCTGACCAGCAGCCGGAAAGCCGACTTGAGCAGCGGCAGCTTGTCCGGCTCATCCATCGAACCCGAGACGTCGATCAGGAACACCAGATTGGCCTTCGGCTGCTCGACCGGCTTGATGTCGAAGCCCTTGATGGCGACGTGCATCAGCTTGGTGTGCCCGTTCCACGGCGTCGGCATGACGCTTACGGTCGAGTTGAACGGCGTCGAAGCCGAGTCCGGACCCTTCCAGTCATAGGGGAAGTAATTGACCATCTCCTCGACGCGCACCGTGTCGGCCTGCGGCAGGTAGCCCTGCTTCAGCGAGCCGCGGACGAAGGAATAGGAAGCGGTGTCGACGTCGATCGAGAAGGTCGAGACCGGATCCTGAAGGGCTGCATGCACCGGATTGGTCTTGAAATCCTCGACGCGGTCGCGGTTTGGCTCCTGCGGCGCTATTTGGTCGGCCGGCATCGTCGAAGGCTGCGCCAGGTACTTGGACTCGGTCGCGCCGGCCATGCGGTCGACCCGCGCGCCGCCGGCCGGAGCAGCGGTGCCGTCAAGCGAAAACTCGCGGCTCTCAACTGGCGCAGGCTCGGCCAACACGCCGCGCCCCAGCGCATCCTGCTGCGCAGGGGCGACAGCAACGGTCGATTCGGGCTTCGGCGGCGCGGGCGGCGTAAGCGTCGTAGTGGTGTCGCGGCTTCGCACATCGGCGTCGGTCTTCTTGTCGCCTTCAGGCGCCTGCTTTTCTTTTACCGGCGCGTTGGTTGCCGGCCCATTGGTTGCCGGCTTGTCGGCCAGCGTCTCAGTGATCTTCTCGTCGCTACCGAACGGCAACGGCTGTTCCCTCAGCATGTGGAAGGTGGCGTATCCGGCGATCGGCAGGGCGACGAGCCCGGCGATGGCTGGCGTGGCGATGAGTTTCTTTTGCATGATCTCGCTCCAGAGCTTTTGTGCTCGCTCTGTGAGACGAAGCCCGCCGACCGAACCTTGGGTGACGGCAGAAATATTTTCCTGATCATAGGCGCGCATGGCGGCTTCGAAGGCGCGTGTCTTCGCGCTCTCGCCCGGCGCCGGTACTGCTGCGTCGCGCAGCCTGTTGAGTTCGTTGTCGTCGACCATGGTCACACTTCCCCGGCTGAACGCATGAGCGTTTTCAGCCGTTTCTTCGCTTCATGGATGTGCCAGGAAACCGTCGTCTCCGAGATTGCCATCGCCTCGGCGGCGGCCGCATGGCTCAACCCTTCGCCATAGACCAGAAGTACTGCATCGCGCTGCTTGTCCGGCAGTTGCCGCACCGCTGCCCAGAGCGCCTCAGTCGGATCTTCGGGCTCGGCCGAGGCCTCTTCCGAAATCATACTGTAGGCGCCGAAAGCCTCGGTCTTGACGTTTTCGCGCGTGGTCTTGCGCATCATGTCGCGCGCCGCGTTCAGCGTCACGGAATAGAGCCATGTCGTGAACGCGCCGCCGCCGCGGTAGTCGCGGATCGCCTTGCCGAGACGGACACAGACCTCCTGGGCGATGTCTTCGGCATCGGCCTTCTTTCCGCACCAGCGATAGGCGGCGCGATAGACGAAGTCGTAGTGCCGCTCCAGCAATTTGCCGAAGGCACCCCTGTCTCCGCCCTTCGCCCGCCCGATCAATTCGGCGTCGGAGGCTTCGCTTTCATCCAGCATCATCGCCATCATTTGCCTGTTGGACGAAGGCTAATGGCCAATCCTTGGGGTTATGGAAAGATTTTTTTCCGAGGCGACGGATGCACGCGCAACAGGTGCGCTGAGATTCAGGTCAGGCCGAGCCGAAAACGATGGATTTCGAGAACCGGAGCGGAGCGTACTTTTGGCACGCGAGCACCGGAATCACAGAAAGCCGTCGTTTGCAGGCCGGCCTCACCTGAATATCAGCACACCTGGCCCGAGGCCCAGCCGGACGACCAAGCCCACTGAAAATTATAGCCGCCCAGCCAGCCCGTGACATCGACGACTTCGCCGATGAAAAACAGCCCCGGCACGGATTTCGCCTGCATCGTCTTCTGATCGAGCCCGTTGGTATCGACACCGCCAAGCGTCACTTCCGCCGTGCGGTAACCCTCGGAACCCGCCGGCTTGATGCGCCAGTCGTTGACGGCGGCTTCGACGGTTTTCATTTGCAGGTCTGTCAAATCGGCGAGATTGCCATCGATCCCGCTACGCTCGGCGACCGCTTGCGCAAGGCGCTTCGGCAAATGGTTTGCCAGCACCGTCTGCACCGCTTGCCTGCCGTTGACGCGCCGGGCGGCGCGAAGCAGTTCCGCCACATCCATCCCCGGCAGCATGGCAATGCGGATCTCGTCGCCCTCGCGCCAGTAGGACGATATTTGCAGGATGGAAGGCCCGCTCAAGCCGCGATGCGTAAACAGCATCGCCTCCGAAAACCGCGTCTTGCCGCAAGCGATTTCTGCATCGACGGCATTGCCGGCCAAGGGCGCCAGCCGCTCCAGCGTTCTTGCGTCGAAGGTAAGCGGCACCAGCGCCGGCCGTGTTTCCACCACCGCAAGGCCGAATTGCGCAGCAAGCTCGTAGCCGAAACCGGACGCGCCCATTTTGGGGATCGACTTGCCCCCGCAAGCCACGACCAGCGAATTGCAGGCGACGCTGCCAGTGGAGAGCGTCAGCACAAAACCGTCCGCGGCCTTGCTGACGTTCCTCACCTCGGTCGACAGCGCAAGTTCCACGCCCCCATCCTGCATTTCGGAGATCAGCATGTCGATAATCAGCCGCGCCGAGCCATCGCAAAACAGCTGTCCCAGCGTCTTCTCGTGATAGGCGACGCCGTGGCGTTCGACGAGCCCGATGAAATCGCGCTGCGTGTAGCGGCTGAGCGCCGAAATGCAGAAATGCGGATTGCCCGAGATGAAATTCTTCGGGCTCGCATGGATGTTGGTGAAGTTGCAGCGGCCGCCGCCGGAGATGCGGATCTTTTCGCCGGGCTTTGTCGCGTGATCGAGCACTAGGACCGAGCGGCCGCGCTTGCCCGCCTCGATGGCGCACATCATTCCGGCCGCACCGGCGCCGATCACCACGACATCATAGGATTGCATCAGGCTGTTCGTTCCCGCTCGACTGGCGCTGTTTTAACAGGCCGCGCCAATCGTGCAGTCTCTACCCGTTCGTTGCGACTTCAGGCAACGCCTCGTTAGATCAGCGTCTCGGCGAACAGCGTCGTCAGTCGCTTCCAGTGGCGCTCGGCGCCGGCCGCGTTGAAGACGCTGTGATCCGACACGCACCAGCCATGCGCCATGCTGGCATAGTTCTCCAACAAATGGTCAACCTCCGCCGCGCGCAGCGCCTCGGCCAGTCGCGCCGACTGCTCCGGCGGAAAACTGCGGTCCACCCCAGACGTTCCGACATAGACCCGCGCCTTGATCATTGCAGCCTTGCGGTGCGGGCTGTCGGCGGCATCGCTGGCCAGATTGCCGCCATGGAAGCTTGCCGCCGCCAGGATGCGATCGGGATAGGTTGCAGCCGCATTCAAAGCCCGCGCCCCGCCCATGCAGTAACCGACGACACCGACCGGTCCGGTGACACCTTCAGCGGTAAACGTGTCGAGGAACGCCCTGCTGTCGCGGATGGTCATGTCCTGTGTCGTGCCGTGGACCAACGCCGTCAGCGCGACCTTGGTCTCCTCGACGACGAAAGCGGTCTTGGGCTCGAACGGCCCGTAGGGTGCGTTGCGATAGAAAAGATCCGGCACCAGCACCGCACAGCCCTCGCCGGCCAGCCGCTCCGCCATTGCGTCGAGCGCCGGTCGCGGACCGAAGGCGTCCATATAGAGAATGACACCGGCCCTGGACGGGGAAGCGGTCGCCGAACGGAACAGCCCGGCTTTCGCTACGCCGTCCTCGGTTTTTATCTCAATGTCCTGCTTCGCCATGGCGCGCCCCGTTGATTGTCGTGCGATACATATAAGCAGGCATTGTCAGGGCAAGCCGTTCCCTGACAATCCCGTTCAACACTTTGTGCGGGCTTTCGACCCGGCTACAGGCCGGCAAACGCCGTCATGTGAAAGGCCTGAACCTCAGGCGGATAGCGATGGGCCGTGCCATACGGACAGGCGTTGCGGTCGAGGCAGCCGCCGCCGCGGCATGGTTCGCCCTTCGATCCCCGCACATGCGCCAGGCAAGCCTGATGAGCGAAACCATCCGCGGAATAGGCGTCAACCGGACAGGATTTCAGGCAAGGTTTTGCAACACAGGCGTCGCAAAGGTGAATCGCTTCGCGACGTTCAGGAAGCGCGATCTCATCCTCGAACAGCAACGCGCCGCGATAGGCATGCCAGAGCCCGTACTGCGGATGCATCAGGATGCCCAGCGGCGACGGTCTCAGCCTCTCCGCTCGCATCGCCCATTGCTGGAACGGCAGATAAGGTCTGTCCGAAGGCGAAACGGCGCGCGCGCCGAATTTCTCCGCCACCGCACCGATCACTGCGCGCGACCATGTGTCGAGCGGATTAGCAATGGTTTGCGGTTGCCGGTCGCGCCAGCGCAGGAAATGCGGCCAGGGTGCCGCTCCCGCCTGCCCCACCAACAGCACGGATTTGGCGGGGGCAACTGAAGGGCCATGCGGCGGCGTTTCGCTTGTTGCGAAATTGAAGCCGCCGCGCAGGATGAGGCCGTCGGCGGAAAGCGCGGCCGCTATCTCGTCAGCCCGGCGCCGCGCAATCATCCCTTCTTGTCCGGGTCGGAGAAAGCGCTCCGCCAGACTTCCTTGTGGATGATGTTGGCGACTTTAGCCCCGCCTGACTCGGGCTCCTTTCAGGTGAAGGCGTCAGCCATCGACGCCTTCTTCGTCGCGATGTAGTCCTTCAGCCCGTCGTCGATGCCCGGATCGAGATACGGCGCCTCATAGGTCTCCAGCCAGCGGCGGGCGAGTTCGTTGGCGCGCTGCGGCGCTGTCTTCTCGCCCTCGGCCAGCCACTGCTCGTAGGAATTGTTGTCGGCGATGCTGGAGCGGTAGAAGGCGGTCTGGAAATTGGCCTGGGTGTGGTCGCAGCCGAGATAGTGGCTGCCCGGGCCAACCTGGCGGATGGCGTCCATCGCCTGGCCGTTTTCCGAGAGGTCGACGCCTTCGGAAAACTTTTGCGTCATGCCGAGCTGGTCGATGTCCATCATGAATTTTTCGTAGCAGGACGCCAGTCCGCCTTCGAGCCAGCCTGCCGAATGCAGGACGAAATTGGTGCCGGCAAGAATGGTCGAGTTCAGCGTGTTGGCGCTCTCATAGGCGGCCTGCGCGTCCGGAACCTTGGAGGCGCAGAGCGATCCGCCGGTGCGGAACGGCAGGCCGAGCCGGCGGGCAAGCTGTGCGGCGCCGTAGGAAACCAGCGACGGCTCCGGTGTGCCGAAGGTCGGCGCACCAGACTGCATGGAGATCGACGAGGCGAAGGTGCCGAACAGTACCGGCGCGCCGGGGCGGATCAACTGCGTGAAAGAGGCACCGGCCAGCACCTCGGCCAGAACCTGTGTCAGCGTGCCGGCCACCGTGACCGGGCTCATCGCGCCGGCAAGGATGAACGGCGTGACGATGCAAGCCTGGTTGTGACGCGAATAAACCTTCAGCGCGCCCAGCATGGTTTCGTCGAACACCATCGGCGAATTGGCGTTGATCAGGCTGGTCAGCACGGTGTTGTTTTCGACGAAATCGTCGCCGAACACGATCTTGGCCATGGCGACGGTGTCTTCGGCCCGCTCTGGCGCCGTCACCGAACCCATGAACGGTTTGTCCGAATATTTGATGTGGCTGTAGATCATGTCGAGATGGCGTTTGTTGACCGGCACATCGACCGGCTCGCACACCGTGCCGCCCGAATGGTGGATCGACGGCGCCATATAGGCGAGCTTCACGAAATTCCGGAAATCCTCGATCGTCGCGTAGCGCCTGACACCGTCGAGATCGCGCACGAAGGGCGGACCATAGACCGGCGCGAAGACGGTGGCGTTGCCGCCGATCTGCACCGAACGTTCGGCGTTGCGCGCATGCTGGGTGTAGATGGGCGGCGCGGTCTTCAGCAGCGAGCGGCAGAGGCCCTTGGGAAAATGCACGCGCTCGCCCTTGACGTCGGCGCCCGCCTCTTTCCAAAGCTGCAGCGCCTCGGCGTCGTCGCGAAAGATGATGCCGATCTCTTCCAGCACCGTATCGGTGTTGTTTTCGATAATCGCCAGGCCTTCCTCGTTGAGGACCTCATAGATGTTGATCTTGCGCTTGATATAGGTGAGCTGGGTGCCCGGTCCGCCGCCCGAGCGCGCCGCCCGCCTTGCAGCCGCGCCGCCGCTGGCAGCACGTCCACGTCGCGCATTGGACGCTTCCTGGTCGACTGACGCGTTTTCACTCATGATCGTTTTTTCCCTAAAAACCGTTTGCGGCCGCGTATGGCGGCTTCTCGCCCGGATCGTAGTCATGCACCCTATTCGAAACGGCCCGCCAGCGCCAACGCCTGTCGCAAAATCGACAAGAATTCCAATAGATTTGCGGTCGCTTTCCTTTTGCGGGAAGTCGCAAATCAGCTATGGATACCTGCCCCCGCCGGGTTAGGTATTGACGCGATTATTTTAAGCCGCCGTGATCGCATCCCGTGCGGCAAGGAGCCCGAGAAAAATGGCCGACGACGAGATCATCCTCTCCGAGCTTTCCGACGACGAGTTGGTGCAGCAGATGCACGACGATCTCTATGACGGACTGAAGGAAGAGATCGAGGAAGGCACCAACATCCTGCTCGAGCGCGGCTGGGTGCCCTACAAGGTGCTGACCGAAGCTCTGGTCGAAGGCATGCGCATCGTCGGCGAGGACTTTCGCGACGGCATCCTGTTCGTTCCCGAGGTGCTGCTGTCGGCCAACGCCATGAAGGCCGGCATGTTCATCCTGCGCCCGCTGCTGGCCGCCACCGGCGCGCCGAAGCAGGGCAAGATGGTGATCGGCACCGTCAAGGGCGACATCCACGACATCGGCAAGAACCTCGTCGGCATGATGATGGAAGGTGCCGGCTTCGACGTCATCGATCTCGGCATCAACAATGCGGTGGAAAAATACCTCGACGCCATCGAGCAGCACCAGCCCGACATTATCGGCATGTCGGCGCTTTTGACCACGACCATGCCCTACATGAAGGTCGTCATCGACACGATGAAGGAAAAGGGCATCCGCGACGACTATGTCGTCCTGGTCGGCGGCGCGCCGCTAAACGAGGAATTCGGCAAGGCCGTCGGCGCCGATGCCTATTGCCGCGACGCGGCTGTGGCGGTCGAGACCGCCAAGGACTTCATGAAGCGCAAGCATAATATGCGCGCTTCAGCCTGATCTCTTCCGCAAGGCGTCTGGCCCACAATCGAAAGCCGCGCCTTGCAGCGCGGCTTTTTTGTTCCCAGCTATTGGAACGGATGGCTGCGTCAGGGTTTGGTGACGGTGTCGTCGACGGCTTTCGCGGTCGATTTGATATCCCGGCCGACACCACGGACGGTGTTGGCACAGGCCGTAAGCGCCAGGACGCAGGCAAGGATTGCAATCGGCGCAACGCGTAACAGTTTCATGGACGGTTTATCCCTCTCTCGATAGATTCGCCCCACAGCAACGAAGGCCGCTTCGACCGGGTTCCATGGCCAGAATGCAAAAAACGAAACCGAATCAAGACGACAGGCTGCTGGTCATCGCCTGTGGAATGATTGCGCGCGAAGTTTTGGCCGTCAAGGAGCAGCTCAAGCTCGACCATCTCGACCTGACCTGCCTGCCGGCGGAGTTCCATTTCTACCCCGACCGCATCGCACCGGCGATGGACAAGGCGATCGAAGAGGCCAAGGCGGAAGGCTATAGCAACATCTTCGTTGGCTATGCCGATTGCGGTACCGGCGGCATGCTCGACCGGGTCCTGGAGAAGCACGGCGTCGAGCGCATGGCCGGGCCGCACTGCTTTGCCTTCTACCAAGGCATGGACGCCTATGCGAAGGTCGCCGACGACGACATGATGTCGTTCTACATGACCGATTTCCTGTGCCGCCAGTTCGACGCCTTCTTCATGAAGCCGCTCGGCCTCGACAAGCACCCGGAGCTGATCAAGGACTATTTCGGCAACTACCAGAAGCTGATCTACATCGCCCAGACCGACGATCCGGAACTCGACAAGGTCGCCGAGCAGGCCGCGAAGATGCTTGGCCTCGCCTATGAGCGCCGCTCGACGGGCTATGGCGACCTGACGGCCGGGCTGGCGCAGGCCGCCGCCCACGCCTGAAGCGGTTCTTGAGCCGGGACGCTGTCGAGAACAGATGACAGGCAGCCGCGGATGGTTAAGTTGTGAGCAACAAGCAAACAGGCTGATTCAGCCATCCGAACACGGAACGTCCCGATGACCCCTCGCGTCCTGCTCTCCGCCCTTGGCCTCCTCTGCCTCGTCTTGCCCGCTCGCGCCGACGGCGAGGTGCAGAAGATCATCACGCCTGCCGACAAGGTGCGGCTCCACAAATATGGCGAGACCCGCAAGGCGGCGCTGGCCGAGGCAAAAGCGGGAGACCCGGCTGAGGTCAGCCAACTCGACGCGCTGCTGGCAAAGCCGATAGTGGCCTTTTCCGACAAGGACCTGAGCGGCAACTGGCAATGCCGAACCATCAAGGTGGGCCTGACCGGCCCGCTGGTCATCTATGGCTGGTTCAAGTGCAAGGTCACGGACGATGGCTCCGGCTGGCAGCTGGAAAAGGTCAGCGGCTCGCAACGCACTAAGGGCCGTTTCTTCGACGATAGCGAAAAACGCGCGATCTATCTCGGCTCCGGTTATGTCAATGACAACAAGCCAAAACCCTATGGCAGCGGCCCGGAAAGCGACCAGGTCGGCTATGCCTTCCGCACCAGCGCCAATGAATGGCGCATCGAATTCCCGGCGCCCTACTACGAATCGAAACTCGACATCATCGAGTTCAAGCGCTGATCCGTTGGTCTCTCGCTGGCCGGGCGGTCATCAAGATTTAACCTCGCCCGGCACAGAATTGAGCCGGGCAGCGCACGGCAAATGGTTGCGCGCCGGCAAGAAAGCGCGCCATGGCATCAGCGGTTGAAAAAAGTGCTGCGATCGTCATCGTCACCGAAGGCGGGCCGCACATCTGGGCCATCGTCAACGCCATCGCCGACCAGCTCGACCCTGTCAGCGTCATCCTCGAAAGCCCTGAATCCAAAAAACAATTGCTGCTCGGCCGGGCGCGCCGCCAGGGCTGGTTTTCGGCCATCGGTCAACTCGGCACGATGGTGTTGACGAGGCTCGGCAAGCGCTTCTTCGCTGGCCACGCAGAGCGGCTCATCGCCGATCAGAAGCTTGAGACCGAGCCGAAGCCGGGACAAAAGATCATCCACGTCTCCTCCGCCAACGCAGCCGATTGCCTGCAGGCGATCGCCGACATCCGCCCGGGCGTGGTGCTGCTCGCCGGCTGCCGGCTCTTGTCCCGGCAGACGCTGGCGCAAATGCCCTGCCCGGTGCTCAACTACCACGCCGGCATCGCGCCGAAATACCGCGGCATGAATGGCGGCTACTGGGCGCTGGCCTGCGGCGATCTCCAGAATTTCGGCACCACCGTGCATCTGGTCGACGCCGGCGTCGACACCGGCGGCGTGTTGAAACAGGCGCGCGGCAAGCCGGAGCCCGGCGACACTATTTCGAGCTATGCGTTGCGCCAGGCGGCGTTCTCGCGTGACATCTGCGTCGAGGCGGTCCGCGGGGCCTTGGACGGAAAGTTGGCCACGATCAAGCCGGACCTGCCCTCAAAACAATGGTACCACCCGACGATCTGGTTCTATCTCTGGACCGGCCTGACCAAGCGGGTTTGGTAGCCAGCCTTCCCTCGGAATCTCGCCTTTCTTTTTGCGACGTCCAATAGCGTCGCTTTTGAATGCGCGCGCGTCGTCCCATAACAAGCAGCCCCACTGCGCATCCGGCAATGCTCGCACCTGCTGGACAAAGTGGTGGAGCGTCGTTTCCCTCATGGACGCACGGCGCTCTACAGGGAGTGAGAGAATTCATGGCCGATCTGATCGTCGTCTATTGGCGCGACATCCCCGCCCAGGTCATCGTCAAGAAGGGCCGGCAGAACGCCAAGCGCGAACTGCCGCTGCGCTTCACCGAGGCGATCGATATGTGCGCCATGCGCACCGGCGCCGGCGGCACCGACGATTACCTCGCCGAATGGCGCAAGGCCGATCCGATCCCGGTCGGCGACGACCTCGAAGCCGAGGTCGAGAAGGCATTCAGCGACATCGACGCGAAATACGACCGCGAGCGGCTGGTCGCTCTAGTCAAGGCAGGCGGGAAAGAAAATGTCTGAAACCACTCCTGCCAAAGAAGGGCCAAGGGTTACCCAGCCGTTTACCCAGGCCACGCAGGTCAAGAAGGCAGCGCCGAAATCCGACTACAAGCCGGCCGACGTGTCGCCGCAGCGGCGCGTGCAGCGGTCGTTTGCCATCAGGCTGTGGTCCATTCGGCACTCGCGATTGCTCGAATGGTTCTACTCCAGGTTCGCCGACATGTTCCTGCTTCTTCATCCGCTTTGGAAAGGCCTCGGCTATGGGCGCGTCGAGGCGCCGATCAAGTTTGTCGAAAGGCGCGTCAAGGGCTTCATGTTCGACTGCCGCATGTGCGGCCAGTGCATCCTGTCCTCGACCGGCATGTCGTGCCCGATGAACTGCCCCAAGCAGCTGCGCAACGGCCCTTGCGGCGGTGTGCGCGCCAACGGCAATTGCGAGGTCGAGCCCGATATGCCTTGCGTCTGGGTTAAGGCCTGGGAAGGCTCGCGGAACATGGAGCATGGCGACAGGATCCTGACCGTGCAGAAGCCGGTCGACCAGTCGCTGCGCGAAACCTCGGCCTGGCTGCGGGTGACGGCCCAGTCGGCAGCGGCCCGTGAAGCAGCGGCCAAAGCCAACACTGGAGCGGCCGCGTGATCGGCCGCCAGCGCGATGAAAACCCGGCCGGCATCCATCTGCCGCTCGATCCGCTGCCCGGCCACTCCTCGCGTGGCCGGCTGGAGCGTGTGCTGCGGCGCGGCGAATTCGCGGTCACCACCGAGCTCAACCCGCCCGACAGCGCCGATCCCGAAGACGTCTATAACCGCGCGAAAATCTTCGACGGCTGGGTCGACGCCATCAATGCCGTCGATGCCTCCGGCGCCAACTGCCACATGTCGTCGGTCGGCATCTGCGCGCTTTTGACCCGCATGGGTTACGCGCCGATCATGCAGATCGCCTGCCGCGACAGGAACCGCATCGCGATCCAGGGCGACGTGCTGGGCGGTGCCGCCATGGGCGTCGCCAACATGCTGTGCCTCACCGGCGACGGCGTCCAGGCCGGCGACCAGCCCGGCGCCAAGCCTGTCTTCGACCTCGATTCCATGTCGTTGCTCGAAACCTGCCGCATCATGCGCGACAACGGCAAGTTCCTGTCCGGCCGCAAGTTGACGACGCCGCCGCAAATTTTCCTCGGCGCCGCCGTCAACCCCTTCGCGCCACCCTTCGATTTCCGCCCGATCCATCTCGGCAAGAAGATCGCCGCCGGCGCGCAGTTCGTGCAGACGCAATACTGCTTCGACGTGCCGATGTTCAGAACCTTCATGCAGAGGGCGCGGGACTTGGGGCATACGGAAAAAGTTTTCATCCTGTGCGGCGTCGGCCCGCTGGCTTCGGCCAAGACGGCCAAATGGATCCGCTCCAACGTGCCGGGCATTCATATTCCCGACGCCATCATCAAGCGGCTGGAAGGTGCGCAGGACCAGAAGAAGGAAGGCAAGCAGCTCTGCACCGACATCATCAACGAGGTGAAGGAAATTCCTGGTGTCTCCGGCATCCATGTGATGGCCTACCGCCAGGAGGAATATGTCGCCGAGATCGTCGATGAATCGGGTGTGCTGAAAGGCCGCCAGCCATGGAAACGCGAGATCCGCCACGACGATCAGATGGTCGCCGACCGGCTCGAGAGCATACTGCACGACGACATTACCGAAACGCAGGTGGATATGGTGAAGACCGCGCACTGACAGCGCGGACGGCCAGCCATTCGCTTGAATGAAACCAGACAACGATATAAAGAAATCTTTATATCAGGCGGAGAGACTTCATGACCCGGACCATCGTCGCCTCGGCGACACGAGAGATCATCATCGGCTTCGACCAGCCTTTCTGCGTCATCGGCGAGCGCATCAACCCGACCGGCCGCAAGAAGCTGGCCGCCGAGATGATCGCCGGCAATTTCGAGACCGTCGTCAAGGATGCGCTGGAACAGGCCGCCTGCGGCGCCACCATGCTCGACGTCAATGCCGGCGTCACCTCCGTTAATCCGAACGAAACCGAACCCGGCCTGCTCGTGCAGACGCTGGAGATCGTCCAGGGCCTTGTCGACTTGCCGTTGTCGATCGACTCGTCGGTGACCGCCGCCATCGAGGCAGCGCTCAAGGTCGCCAAGGGCCGGCCGCTGGTCAACTCCGTGACCGGCGAAGAGGAAAAGCTCGAAGCCATCCTGCCGCTGGTCAAGAAGTACAACGTTCCGGTCGTCGCCATCTCCAACGACGAGACCGGCATTTCGATGGATCCGGATGTGCGCTTCGCCGTCGCCAAGAAGATCGTGCAGCGCTGCGCCGATTTCGGCATTCCTGCGCATGACGTCGTCGTTGACCCGCTGGTGATGCCGATCGGCGCGCTCGGCGATGCCGGCCGCCAGGTCTTCGCGTTGCTGCGCCGTCTGCGCGAAGAGCTCAAGGTCAACACCACTTGCGGCCTGTCCAACATTTCGTTCGGCCTGCCGCACCGCCACGGCATCAACGCCGCCTTCATCCCGATGGTGATCGGCGCCGGCATGACTAGCGCTATCATGAACCCGGTTCGCCCGCAGGAAATGGAAGCCGTGCGCGGCGCCAATGTGCTCAACGGCACCGACGAGAACTGCACCAACTGGATCCGCACCTACAAGGATTACAAACCGGCCGAAGGCGGCCAGGCGGTCGCAGCGCCCACCGCCGTTAACGCTCCGGGCGAAGGCGGCGGCAATGGCGGTCGCCGGCGCGGCGGCCGTGAAGCCCGCATGGCCAGGGGATAAGCGCGCAATCGTGAACTCGCCTGCAAACATTACTGATCCGCTCGTGCTGTTCATGCCGTCAGGCAAGCGCGGGCGCTTTCCCGTCGGCACACCGGTGCTCGATGCCGCGCGTCAGCTCGGCGTCTATGTCGAGAGCGTCTGCGGTGGCCGCGCCACCTGCGGTCGCTGCCAGATCGAAGTGCAGGAAGGCAATTTCGCCAAGCACAAGATCGTCTCGTCCAACGACCACATCTCGCCCAAGGGCGCCAAGGAAGAGCGATATGAGCGCGTCCGCGGCCTGCCCGAGCGGCGGCGCCTGTCCTGCTCGGCGCAGATCCTCGGCGACCTCGTCATCGACGTGCCGCAGGACACGGTCATCAATGCACAGACCATCCGCAAGGATGCCGACACGCGCGTCATCGCCCGCGATGCGGCAATCCGCATGTGCTATGTCGAGATCGAAGAGCCCGACATGCACAAGCCGCTGGGCGATCTCGACCGCCTCAAGATCGCCTTGATGAAGGATTGGGGCTTTAAAAACCTCGAATTCGACTTCTACCTGATGCCGCAGGTGCAAGGCATACTGCGCAAGGGTAACTGGACCGCGACCGCGGCCATCCACAAGGATGCCGAAAGCGACATCGCCCGCGTCATAGCACTCTGGCCCGGCCTCAAGAACGAGGCCTATGGACTGGCCTGCGACATCGGCTCGACCACCATCGCCATGCATCTGGTGTCGTTGCTGTCGGGCCGCGTCGCCGCTTCGTCGGGCACCTCCAACCCGCAGATCCGCTTCGGCGAGGATCTGATGAGCCGCGTCTCCTATGTGATGATGAACCCGGACGGCCGCGAAGGCATGACGGTCGCCGTACGCGAGGCGATCTCGGGCCTGGTCGACAAGGTCTGCGCGGAAGGCAATGTCCAGCGCAACGACATCCTGGATTCCGTCTTTGTCGGCAATCCGATCATGCACCATCTGTTCCTCGGCATCGATCCGACCGAACTCGGCGGCGCGCCCTTCGCACTCGCCGTCTCGGGCGCGGTGCGCATCAAGGCCTCCGATATCGGCCTGAAGCTCAACCAGGGCGCCCGCCTCTATATGCTGCCTTGCATTGCCGGCCATGTCGGCGCCGACGCCGCAGCCGTGACGCTGTCGGAAGGCCCGCATCGCCAGGACGAGATGATGCTGATCGTCGACGTCGGCACCAATGCCGAGATCGTGCTTGGCAACCGCAAGCGGGTGGTCGCAGCCTCCTCGCCCACCGGTCCCGCCTTCGAGGGCGCGGAAATCTCCGGCGGCCAGCGCGCTGCCCCCGGCGCAATCGAGCGCGTGCGCATCGACCCCGATACGCTGGAGCCGAAATACCGCGTCATCGGCTCTGAACTCTGGTCCGACGACCCCGGCTTCCTGGATAGCGTGCAGGCGACCGGCGTCACCGGCATTTGCGGCTCCGGC
Organism: Mesorhizobium sp. C277A; assembly: GCF_040324395.1. Classification (NCBI taxonomy): domain Bacteria; kingdom Pseudomonadati; phylum Pseudomonadota; class Alphaproteobacteria; order Hyphomicrobiales; family Phyllobacteriaceae; genus Mesorhizobium; species Mesorhizobium sp. C277A. The sequence continues at coordinate 2,591,983 of NZ_JAMYVW010000002.1, forward strand.
ATCATCGAGATCGTGGCCGAAATGTACCTCGCCGGCATCATCTCCGAGGATGGCGTCATCGACGGGTCGCTGGCCGAGCGGTCGCCGCGCGTCACGGTCAACGGCCGCACCTTCTCTTATGTCTTGAAGGAAGGCGAACCCAAGATCACCATCACGCAGACCGACGTGCGCGCCATCCAGCTTGCCAAGGCGGCGCTCTATGCCGGCACCAAGCTTCTGATGGAAAAGCAGAACACCGAACACGTCGACCGCATCCATTTCGCCGGCGCCTTCGGCTCGTTCATCGATCCGAAATACGCCATGGTGCTCGGCCTGATCCCGGACTGCGACCTCGACAAGGTCTCGGCCGTCGGCAACGCCGCCGGCGCCGGTGCGCGGATGGCGCTGCTCAACCGCGGCTATCGCCGCGAGATCGAGGACACGGTCAGCCACATCGAGAAGATCGAGACCGCACTGGAGCCGAAATTCCAGGAGCATTTCGTCTACGCCATGGCGCTTCCCAACAAGGTCGATCCGTTCCCGAAACTGTCGGCGGCGGTGAAATTGCCGCCACGCAAGACCGTCAGCGAGGATGGCGTCGCCGGCGACGCCGCCCCGCGCCGGCGTTCGCGCGAAGGCCATGCCGCCAGGCGCAGCCGGGAATAAGCCGCCTTACGAAGGCCGCCAATTCGCCCAATTTCATTTGTATGCAAATGTTTCCAGATCGCACCGATCTGGAAACCGAAACGCTGTTTTGGCGCAATCCGTCCGATACAGACGTGAAGCATTTAACGGACATCGAATGGCGGACCGGACTATTCCGCCGCCACAACGCTCCAAAGGAGAATAGAGATGTTCGAGACCCTGGGCCGTTTTCGTGCGGCCATGAAGAATGCACAGGCCGTGCGCGCCATGAACAACCTGCCACCCGAAATCCAGAAGGACATCGGCTGGCCCGTGTCGCCGCGCATCGACGCCCAGACCAACCTGTCGCGTCTGATCCTGGGCTCGGGCCGCTGATGACCTTCGCCGACAAGTGCAAATTGCTGACCAAGCGCCGGGGCCGCCGCATGGTCCCGGCTGCGACCGACGTCAAGCTGCGCGCCGCGCTGCTGCCCCGGCGCTGAGCCGCGCTGCGCAAAACAGCGGACCTGGCTGATCAAACAACCGTGTTGGCTTGGGCCAGAATCTTGACATTTCGGCTGGAGGTACGATCTTCGAGACAGTGGGGGAATTCTCTTAGTCGGCTGCGGCCGAGCTTGTGTACGCGAATGCCCAGTTTCAAAAGCCACCTCGTTTCCTTCATCCTCCGGCACAGCCGCAAGAAGGCATTTGCCAGCCCGGAAAACCTGCAGCGCTGGATCGCCTATGCCCGCAAGACCGAGGATCATCATCCCCCGGCATTGCTGCGGGAGCAGCTCGATATCACCGAGCGCAGCGTCGATGGCTTCCCTGTCTATGAAATCGCGCCGAAGGCCGGCGAACGCAGGCGCATCCTCTACATGCATGGCGGCGCCTATGTCTTCCAGATCACATCCTATCATTGGGGGTTGATCGCCGAGGTGGCCGAGCGCTTGGGTTTCGGCATCACCGTGCCGATCTATCCCATCGCGCCGGAGCATGATTTCCACGCCATGTTCGGCATGGTCGGCGACGTCTACCGGCAGATGCTGGATGAGACCGACGCTGAAGACATCGTCTTCATGGGCGATTCCGCGGGCGGCAACATGGCCGTCGTGCTGACCATGATGGCGGCTGAGGAAGGCCTGCCCTTGCCGTCGCGCCACGTGCTGATTTCACCCGGCCTCGACATGTCGCTGTCCAACCCCGAAGTGTTCGAGGCGGAACGCAACGATCCGTGGCTCGGCATTTCCGGCGGGCTGGAAGCGATCCGCATGTACAGTGCCGGCATCGATCGCAGGGACTGGCATATCAGTCCGCTCTATGGCGACCTCTCGGTGCTGCCGCAGACCCTGCTTCTGACCGGCTCGCACGACCTGCTCAGCCCCGACAATCTGATCTTCGCCAAAAAGGCACGCGCTGCCGGCGTCGATATCGACGTCGTCTATGAGGAAGGCATGTTCCACGTCTGGCCGCTGATCGAGATGCCGGAGGCGCGTCGCGCCAGGGACAGCATCGTCGCCTTCCTTGAAGGTGAGCCCACCAAGCGGCGCGCAACTGCGCGGCGCACGGCGCGACCCGCTCTCGCGGCGCGCCCCGCCCAAGCAGCGGAATAGCAGAGCAATTCCAGGAAAAGTGTAAAACGGTTTTCCCGGGAAAGCGTGTAGCGCTTTCCCTTGGGAATTGAGTCAAAACAAGGAGTTAGAGCGGCTCGCCGTTTCCGTGAAACGGTGAACCGCTCTAGAACTTGCCGGTTTCGCGGAAAAGCTCGAACGTCGCACGGATATGGTCGGCGACGGCCTTGACCGGCGCGCTGGCATCCGGCGACACCACCATCGCCAGATTGTAGGTGCCGATATCGGGCATGCCGTCCTTCGGGCAAAGCTCGACCATGTCGTTGCCCAGGAACGACTTCGGCAACGGTGCAACCGCGAGATCCGACATGATGGCGGCGCGCTGGCCTGCCGTGTGGGCGCTCATATAGGCGATGCGGTAATTGCGGCCTTCACGGCTCAGCGCATCGAGCGCGCCGGCCCGCCAGGCGCAGCCCTCTTCCCACAGCGACACCGGCAAAGGCTCGCGCAGATGCGCGCTGCCGCCCTTGGCGCCGGCCCAGACGATCGGCTCGGTGAGCAGCACCTCGGCGCCGAGTGCGCTGGTCTTGTAGGAATTGGTCAGCAGCGTGATGTCGAGCGCCCGGTCGTCCATGCGGCGGCGCAGATTGCTGCTCTGGTCGATGGTGACGTCGACGGCAATCGACGGATGCGACTGCGCGAAACGCTTCAGCACATGCGGCAACACGCGCTCGCCATAGTCGTCCGGCGAGCCGAGCCGCACCACGCCGACGATCTCGGGGATGATGAACTTCGACACCACCTCGCGGTTGATCGACAACAGCCGGCGGGCATAACCGAGCAGCATCTCGCCATCCGTGGTCAGCGTCACCGAGCGCGCATCCCGCGCGAAAACAGAGCGCCCGAGAATGTCCTCGAGCTTCTTGATCTGCATGGAGACCGCCGACGGCGTGCGGAACACCGCATTGGCCGCCGTGGTGAAACTGCCGGTCTCTGCAATGGCCACGAAGGTGCGCAAAACGTCGAGATCGAGCAGCGGCAGCGGATGATTGAGTGGGGCGTTCATCGGGATCGACCTTCAATTTTTCTGATGTGAAGCATCATTCCATTTCGTTTGATTGAACATCAGATTGGGAGGATAGTCAACTCCATCGAAGGCAGGACGTGCCATGGCTCCAACGCTCCTGACACGGAATTGCACTCGATGCGGAATATCCAGGCGACGGAACGCGTTCATGCGGGACGTGCCACAACCAAAGGAGAATGAAATGTCTATCCTGTCATCCATCGGTCGGCTTGCGACCGAATTGAGCGCGGCCCGCGCCCGCTTCCAGACCGAACGTGCGATCCGCTCGCTGCCGATCGAACTGCAGAAGGATATCGGCTGGCCTGAAGCTGCCGACACCAAGACCGGTGCACGCCACGGCGTCGGATCCTGGGCTGGAGCAAAGTAAACCATTGTGTACCTTGTGCTGAAGGCCTGCCGCGCAGACCAGCCCGGCAGGCCTTCTCTATTGGCCCTGCAGGCTTTCTCCAACTTATTTGCACTCAAATGATTTTCAGAGCCGTGTCGCCGCTGCATGGCGCATATGCGTCACTTGCATGGCGCCTCAATGTCGCCGGTAACACACTGTAAGTAATCGTAAATTTTGGGCACCATGCCCAATAATGTCGCAAACGATGTCGCATTTCCATTCAAGCGCTTCGCATTTGCGATTTAGTTTCTGCTCACGCAGGCCTATATCACCGTCAGCAAACGAGCTGCCCCACTCCATCAAGCGAAGGCGACCCGTCTGAGCAACCGATAGGAGATGATGATGAAGCTTTTTGCCCGCCTCTTTGCCCGCCGCGAAATGAACCTGACGACCGCTCTCGAGCGCCAGCGCCTTGCCAATACCATGCCCGGCCAGACCGGTGCCATGAATGCGGTGCGCCTCGGTTTCGTTGCCTGAGATAACGGCTAGCGCTCAGCGCTTCCCTGCCGCTGCCGATAGTCGATAACAGCGCCGCTTCGGCTTGACCGAAGCGGCGTTTCTCATTTTTGGCACCTATGCCGCCGCCACCATGCCCAATCCGTCGGCAGCCCGTGCCTGTCATCCCGGACGATTGCTCATTTGCGACCCATGTCGCAAATATAGTTTCCGCTTAGCCCCCTAGCCGATTGACAGGAATGGTTTTTCCTGATGTCGCTGTGCTGTTCGCGACATCCTGTTCGCGCCATGGCCGCGTGAGGTTCCCTTGAACGCCGTAAAGCATCCGATCAAGCGATCGTTTGTATTCTTCCTTGTCCCGGACTTCACCATGATCGCCTTTGCGACGGCGCTCGACCCGCTGCGCTCGGCCAACCGCATGCTCGGCTATGAGGCCTATCGCTGGCGCCTCGCCAGCATCGACGGCAAGCCGGTGCGCGCCTCCAACGGCGTCGAATGCGCCGTCAACACCTCGCTCGAGGAAGAGCGCAAGAAAATGGCCGGGCCGGATCGGCCGAACATGGCCATCGTCTGCAGCGGCATGAATGTCGAGCGCTACCAGAATAGGTCGGCCTTCGCCTGGCTGCGCGAGGAATACAACAGAGGCGTCGCCGTCGGCGGCCTGTGCACCGGCGCGCATATCCTTGCCGCCGCCGGCCTGCTCTCCAACAAGCGCTGCGCCATCCATTGGGAAAACCTGCCGGGCTTTTCCGAGGCCTTTCCCAAGGCCAACGTCTTTGCCGACCTCTTCGAGATCGACCAGAACATCTACACCTGCGCCGGCGGCACCGCCGCCCTCGACATGATGCTCAAGCTGATCGGCGACGATTTCGACGACAATCTGGTCAACCGCGTGTGCGAGCAGGTGCTGACCGACCGCGTGCGCAGCCCCACCGACCGCCAGCGCCTGCCGCTGCGCGCCCGCCTCGGCGTGCAGAATTCCAAGGTGCTGACCATCATCGAACTGATGGAAGGCAATCTTTCCGAACCGCTGTCGCTGATCGAGATCGCCGACCATGTCGACCTGTCGCGCCGCCAGATCGAGCGCCTGTTCCGCACCGAGATGGGCAGATCCCCTGCCCGCTACTACTTGGAAATCCGCCTCGACCGCGCCCGGCACCTGCTGATCCAGTCCTCGATGCCGGTGGTCGAGGTAGCGGTCGCCTGCGGCTTCGTCTCGGCGTCGCATTTCTCCAAATGCTACCGCGAACTCTATGCCCGCTCGCCGCAGCAGGAGCGCGTCGACCGCAAGCAGCTGCTGGCGGCCTGAGAGTCACATGACCGCGCGAACGGCACTCTCCAAAGAACTCGCCGACCGGCAGAGTTTCCGCCTCGACGTCGAAAAATGGCAGCATTCAAGGCGACGTTGGAAACTCCTGCGCGTGACCTCCCACGCTTGAAGCGATTGCTGAGCGAACCGAGCATCTTTTCCGTAGGCGACCCAGCTTGGGTCACTGCGCCTGCGCCGTCCGCATCGCCTCCACGCGGATATCCTCGGTCAGCTGCGCCTTGAGCGCCGAGAATTCCGGGCTGGTCTTCAGCGTGTAGTGGCGTGGATGCGGCAGGTCGATGGCGACATCCGACTTGATGCGGCCTGGCCGCGCGCTCATCACGATTACCCGCGAAGCCATGAAGATCGCCTCCTCGATGTCGTGGGTGACGAATAGCACTGTCTTCTTGCGCCGCTCCCAGATGCCGAGCAGCAGTTCCTGCATCAGTCCGCGCGTCTGGTTGTCGAGCGCACCGAACGGCTCGTCCAGCAACAGGATTTCGGGGTCGTTGGCCAGCGCCCGGGCGATCGCCGTGCGCTGCTGCATGCCGCCGGACAGCTGCTTTGGCCAATGGTTCTCGAAGCCCTTGAGCCGGACGAGGTCGACATAGGAAGCGACGATCCCGTCTCGCTCCTTTTCGGCCATGCCGCGTTCGCGCAGGCCGAAGGCGATATTCTGCGCCACCGTCAGCCACGGAAACAGCGTGTAGGACTGGAACACCATGCCGCGATCCGGTCCCGGCCGCGTCACCGCGTTGCCGTCAAGCAGCACACGGCCTTCGCTCGGCGCTTCCAGTCCGGCAACGATCCTGAGCAGCGTCGACTTCCCGCAGCCGGACGGCCCCAGAATGGTGATGAAGTCGTTGGCCGCGACCGCAAGGTCGACCGGCATCAGCGCCTTGACCGGCTGCCCGCCGCGCACGCCGACGAAGGTTCGCGAGACGCCTTCGATAAGCAACTTGCTCATGCCAAGCTCCAGGGGAAGAGCCAGCGATTGAACGCTTTGAAGGCGAAGTCGGACAACAGTCCGATCAGCCCGATGACGATGATGCCGAAGATGATCTGCCCTGTCGCCAGCCGCGACTGGCTGTTGATGATCATGTAGCCGATGCCTGAGGACGAACCGATCAGCTCGGCGACGATAACATAGGTCCAGGCCCAGCCGAGCACCAGCCGCAGCGTTTCGGCAATCTCGGGCGCATTGGCCGGCATGATGACCCGTTTGACGATACCGTTGTTGGTCGAGCCCAGCGTATAGGCCGCCTCGACCAGATCGCGCCGCGTCGAGCCCACCTTGACCGCGACGATCAGGATGATCTGGAACACCGAGCCGACGAAGATGACCAGCAGCTTTTCCAGCTCGCCAATGCCGGCCCACAGGATGAGCAGCGGAATGAAGGCCGAAGCCGGGAGGTAGCGGGCGAAGGAGACGAACGGCTCCAGAAACGCCTCTATTGGCTTCCAGGCGCCCATGGCGATGCCGATCGGCACGGCGACGATCGACGCCAGCAGGAACCCGCCGAAGACCCGCCAGATGGTGATCAATATGTCGAGCCAGAAGCGATCCTCGACCAGCAGCCGCCAGCCATCCCGCAGCATTGACAGCGGATCGGCGAGGAAGATGCGGTTGACGTGGCCGCCAAGCGTGATCCACGCCCAGAAGGCGACGAACAGCACGAAGAAGGAAATGCCAAGCACGGTTCGAATGCCCGGCGACACCGGATGCAAGGGGCGCATCTTCAGATCGTCCGCATCGTCAGATCGTCCCCATGCTCAGTCGCGTTGCCCGGTAGAAAGCGGCGGCGCGCTGGCACCGCCGCATGATGGTCAAAGGCCGGACTATCAGTTCGCCACCGCGCTGGGATCGGCAAGCGCTGCAACATCTGGCGCTTCCTTGATCAACCCCATCTGCAGCAGAAGCTCGCCGGCGGTCTTGGAAAAGTCCTGGAATTCCTTGGTAAAGAACTGCTTGTTCTCCGCCTTGTCGGCCCATTTCAGGTATTTCGCCGAATCCTCGAATTCTTTCGCAGACTGCTTCACGTCGGCGCCCATGATTTCGTAGGATCTCTGCGGATCGCTCTTGATCAGGTCGAGCGCTTCGAAATAGCTGTCGGCCAGCGCCTTGGCGGCGTCGGGATTGGCGGTGAGGAATTCAGGCGTGCAGCCGACCGTGTCGAGCACCATCGGGTAGTCGAGCGTGGTCGCCAATATGTGGCCCTGATCGGACTTGTCGCGCACCGCCGAGATGAACGGCTCATAGGTGACCGCCGCATCGTTCTGGCCGGCCAGGAAGGCTTGCGCCGCCGCATCCGGTTCCAGGTTGACGACGGTCACATCCTTGGTCGACAGGCCGTTCTTGTTCAGCACCCAGGCCAGCATGAAATAGGGCGACGTGCCCGGCGCCGAAGACGCGACATTCTTGCCCTTGAGGTCGGCGACGGTCTTGATGTCGTTGCGCACGACAATGCCGTCGGCGCCATAGGATTTGTCGAGCTGGAAGATCTGCTTGGTGGTGACGCCGCTGGCGTTCCACACCAGCCAGGTCTCGACCGTGGTGGCGGCGCATTGCAGATCGCCGCTGGCGATGGCGAGCGGCCGGCTGGCCTGCGGCACCTTCTTCAGGGTCACGTCGAGGCCATGCTTCTCGAAGATGCCGGCCTGCTTGGCGAGCGTCAGCGGCGCAAAGCCGGTCCATCCGCTGATGCCGATGGTGACCGATGTGGCAGCCTCGGCCGGCACGGATATTGCAGCCGCAAGCGCCAATGCCGCGGCAGCGACGATGGTCTTGTTCATGTCGGTTCCCCTTGTTTTTTCGGATGCCGAATTGTGTCACAGACGCCCATGGGCTTGTCAATGAAACCGGCCCTTCACGGCAGCGTGATGATGCGAACGCTAACGCGCATCGAACATCCAGCTGCGGTCGCGCCACATCTTTTCGCCGACCTGGCAGTCGGTCGGCCGGTCCTGCGCCAGCACCACCGGCGGATGCCCGGCCTCCTCGCGCGCCCGTTGCGGCGAAGCGGCGCCGGCCAGCTCCAGCACCAGCTTGCGGCGGATGGCTTCGGGAAACTGCGTCCAGTCATTGACCGGGATCATGAAGGATCCGGGACCGCCGATGACGCAGTCGCTGTAGTAGCGGTCGAGATTGTTGACGTCATAGGCGCCGCCGAACCCGCCGCGCGTCATCAGCGGCAGGCCGTTGATGATGATGCCTTGCTTGACCACCGCGTCTCGGGTGATGTCAACGGGCGCGCCCTGGTTGTTGGGTCCGTCGCCGGAAATATCGATGACGCGCTTTGTCCCCTGAAAACCGCTTTCGGCGAAGAGATCGCTGCCGAATTCCAGCGCGCCGGAAATCGAGGTGCGCCGGGCGCTGGCCGGCGCATGGGCGGAAAGCTGCGCGGCCACCCGCTCGGCATCGGCCCGGCTGGCGATCACCGTCCACGGCACGACGACCTGCTGCGTGGTCGCACCCGCCCATTCGACATAGGTGACGGCGACCTTGCCGTAGGCGCCATCGGCGATAGCCTGCAGCACATTGTCGTGCGTCAGCGCCGCCGCATAGCCGTGACGCTGGATTTCGAGTTCGCCCGGCGACATCGACAGCGACACATCGACCGCCAGCACCAGCTCGACGTCGACCGGCTCGGCGGCTTGAACCGGCGGCACCAGCCAGAGCCCCAGCGCCAGTGCGGCGCTGCCTGAAAGGAAATGTCGTGCGCAAGAAAAAGCAGACATGCCCGAAGGTAAGCGAGAATCGGTTGTTGACAAAGCGAAAAGCCCGGCGAGGTGCCGGGCTTTTCGATGTGTTGGTTGGAACCTATGACGCTCAACTCCTCGGCTTCAAATTCTCTGGATCGTAGAGCGGCTTGTAGCCGACGGCAGCCACTTCGACCGGATAGGTCTCGCCGAAATATTCGATGCCGAACTTGCGGCCTTCCTGGGCATGGGCCCAGGGCAGATAGGCGAGGCCGATGTTCTTGCCGATGGTCGGGCCGTAGGCCATCGACGTGGTGAAGGAGCGGCGGCCGAGTTCGTCGACCAGCGTCTCGCCCGTCTTCGGATCCATCACCGGCATGGTGCCCACGGGATAGCGGGCAATGCCTTTCGCATCGACGTTCTCGGTCATCACCAGCGTGCACAGGATCGCCGGCTGGTGTTCGCGGGCGCGGTATTCGACATGTTTGGCCTTGCCGCAGAAGTCGTTCTCCTTGACCTTCGGTCGGGCAAGGTCGGCCTCGAGCAGATTGTACTCGGTCAGAAGGTCGGCGTTCTGCAGGCGCAGGCTCTTTTCCATGCGCCGGGTGTTGGCATAGGTCTCGACGCCGAACGGCATGACCCCCGATGAGCGCAGCGCGTCCCAAACGGCCAGGCCGTCTTCGTAACGCATATGCAGTTCCCAGCCCTGCTCGCCGACATAAGAGATGCGGAAGGCGGTGACGTCCTTGCCGCCGATCCTGACCGGCTTGATCGCCGCGAACGGGAAGTTCTCGAGCGAGAGACCATCCGGATTTTCGACCACTTTCTGCAGCGTCGCCCGCGCGTTCGGTCCCCAGATGCCGATAGTGACGTATTTTTCCGTCACGTCGGTGATGGTGACGTCAAAGCCTTTGTCCTGCGCGGTGCGCTGCATGTAGCGGAAGTCGCGCGGGCCGGCGTCGGCGCCGTCGATCAGGCGGCAGCGGTCGGCCATGCGGATGACGGTGAAGTCGGCGCGCACCATGCCTTCCTCGTCGAGGAAGTGGGTGTAGATACCCTTGCCGATGTTGTTGTCGCCACCGATCTTGGCCGCGCACAGCCATTCCAGCAGCGCGACATGATCCGGCCCTTCGATGTCGTACATCGAGAAATGCGAGAGGTTGACGATGCCGCAATCCTCGCTCATCGCCAGGTGCTCGGCATTGGACACCCGCCAGAAATGGCGATTGTCCCACTCGTTCTCACGTATGGGAACCCGGTTGCCATACTTCTCCAGCAGATGCTCGTTGGCGGCATAGCCATGCGCGCGCTCCCAGCCGCCCAACTCCATGAAGTAGCCGCCGAGTTCCTTCTCACGCTCCCAGAACGGCGAGCGGCGGATGTTGCGACCTTTGGAGAACGGCTCGCGCGGATGCACCGCTGGATTGTAGACCTTCATCGCCGTCTCGGTGCAGCGATCCCAGATGAACTGCTCTTTCGTCTGGTGCGGATAGAATCGGGCATAGTCGATGGCGTGATGGTCGATTTCCGTGCGGCCGTCCGTCATCCAGTCGGCGATCAGCTTGCCCATGCCGGGGCCGTCCTTGACCCAGATGGCGACGGCGTACCAGAGGCCCCTCACCTTCTGGCTCTCGCCCATGGACGGGCCGCCATCGGCGGTCACCTGCAACAGGCCGTTGAAGGAATGGCTTTCATTGTAGCCGAGTTCGCCCAGGATCGGCGTCAGCTCCATGGCGCGCTCAAGCGGCGCCAGGATCTGCTCCATGTCGAGATCGCGCTGCGACGGTGACAGCCGCGCCTGATCCTTTTCCAGCAAATCGCGCGGATGGCAGAGGCGCGGATTGGTCTCTTCGTAATAACCCCATTCGATCTGCCCGCCCTCGGCGGTCCTGGGGTCGCCGGTGTCGCGCATATAGGCCGAATTGCCTTGGTCGCGCAGCAGCGGCCAGCCGATCTCCTTGCCGGTACCGGCAAACTCATTGTAAGGCCCGAAGAAGGTCAGCGGATGGTCGATCGGCATCACCGGCAGGTCTTCGCCGACCATTTCGGCGATCAGCCGGCCCCAGATGCCGGCGCAGACGATGACATAATCGGCCATGATCGTGCCGCGGTCGGTGACCACGCCCTTGATGCGGCCTTCCTCGACAATGAGGGATTTGGCCGGCGTGTTGGCGAACGACTTCAACTTGCCCGACGCTTCCGCCTGGTCGACCAGCTTGCCGGCGACGGTCTGCGAGCGCGGGATGACCAAGCCGGCGTCCGGATCCCACAGGCCGCCCTGCACCATAGACTCTTCGATCAGCGGGAATTTTTCCTTGATCTCGGCCGGTTCGATCAGCCGGGCGCGGGTGCCGAAGGATTTTGCCGAGGCGATCTTGCGCTTGATCTCGTCCATGCGGCTTTCGTCGCCGACGCGCGCCACTTCGAGGCCGCCAATGCGGGCGTAGTGGCCCATCTTCTCGTAGAAATCGATGGAGTAGAGCGTCGTCCAGCAGGACAGGAAATCATGGCTGGTGGTGTAGCAGAAGTCCGAGGCGTGCGCGGTCGAGCCGATGTCGGTCGGAATGCCCGATTTGTCGATGCCGACAATGTCGGTCCAGCCGCGTTCGATCAGATGATGGGCGATCGATGCGCCGACAATGCCACCCAGGCCGACGATGACGACCTTCGCCTGTTTCGGAAACTCTGCCATTGCCGCGACTCCAAGGGATAAAGCAGGCGTGTCCGCGCCCGTTCGAATGGCGCACAATATGCAGAGGACGTGGATGGAGCTACCGCCTGTTTGCGACACGTCGCGGATGCGACGCGACCCGGCGCGCCGGCGTGCCGCCAGTGGCGATCTATCTCAGGCGAAGGCCCAGATGTCCTCGGCCTGGAAGCCGACCTGATAGCCTGATGTCTTCAGCTTGACCACGACCTGGCCGATTTCGGCGGCCGGCAGCGCGCCGACCTCGACCTTGATCATGCCCGGACGATAGCGCTTGAGATCGAGCTGTTCGAAGACGATCCAGTCGGCGCCCTCGCAATCGACCAGGAAGGCGTCGATATGCGTGATGCCGTTGCGGTCGAGCAGCGTCTGCAGCGTTTCCGACGGCACCTCGATATCCCTCACGTGCGGCGCGAACTTGTTGAAATTGGCGTCGTCCTCGCCCCAGGCATTCTTGCCCGACATCAGATTGGTGTCGGTGACCGACGAGCAGCCGATGAACTCGATCGGCAGCGTGCCGGCCTCGAGTGCCGCGGCATCGAAAGTGTGGACGGTGATCGTGCCCTTGGTCTTCGTCACCGCGACCGGTTCGATGACGAAGCGTTCCGTGTCGGGATAGTTGGCGCGCAACCGCTTCTGATTGTACGGGATCGGCTCGACCAGCACGGCCCGCGCCCGCGGAATGCGGTGCAGCCACGGCGTGACGTCGTCGAACAGCGCGCCGTCGCAAGCGCCGACATTGACCATCTGGAAGGCTTGCCCACCGCCAAACCGCGCCTTCAGCGCCGCCTTGGCCAGGAATTTCGTGCCACGCAACGCGGGCCCGCGATCGAGCAGGCCGGCGGGCAGGCCGAGCGAAAGGGCGATGCGCGCCAGGCCGGAAATGGAACTCATGGCTTATCTCCAGGTATGGCCTGCAAGGCGATGGGTCGCCTTCCATTCAGGCTTGCCGACGCCCACAGCGCCATGATCGGGCCGACGAGCAAAAGGTAGGGCGGCAGAAGGTTCGGGAAGTAGATGCGGGTGTCGTGGATCGGAAAGACGGTGAATTTCGCCAGCACGCCAAGCACCAGTGCTGCAAGCAGGATGCCGGCGCGACGATCGAGCCGGAAGCCGGCGCGGCCGAGCGCAAACCACGCGGCCAGCGCCAGAACCGAGACCCCGACCCAGCTGTTGATGCTGATGGCGCGAATGAAGGATGCGGTAAACGCCTTGAGATAGGCGCCAAGCGAGAACGGCGGCTCGAAGCCATCCATATTGTAGTGCTGCTCGATGCTGGAGAACCACAGATGCGGCCACCAGCCGGGATGTTGGGCCCAGTGCGAAATCGCGAAATAGGCGACGAAGGACGCGGCAAAGCCGGCCAGCGCGCCCCATGCCCGCTGCCGGAAGACCAGCAGCAGCACGGCGAAAATGGCCAGGAACACGATGTTGTCCGGCCGCGCCATGAAGGCCATGAAAAGCAGGACAGCGGTCGCTGCCTCGCGGCCGCGCACATAAGCAAGCAGCCCGCCGAGGAACAGGGCCGAGCACATCAGATCCGGAGTCGAGGCGCGCGCCGCGTCGCCGAAATCGGCCATGATCAGTACCGCGCCGGCCACCGGCGCCAGCGCCAGCGCACCTTCGGTTCGCAGCCACAGCAGCGTGATCATCCCGAACAGCAGCACCGAGACCACCTGCAGCACCCGCATCGCCTCGACCGGCGACATCACCGAACTCATCGTCGAAAGAATCTCGGCGTAGAGGAACTTGATCCGGTACATGCCAAGCAGCGAGTGAAAGTCGGCGGCATTTTGCGCCATATGGCTGCGGAAACCGCCACCATCGTCGGTCAGCGTCTTGTAGTCGGCGGCCGACACGCCGGCCTGGACCGTGCTGTAGGCGTAGTCATGCAATGCCTGCGCATCGGGATAAGCGCCCTCCCCGGCGATTGCGAGATAAGGCAGCATGTCCCAATTGGCGTCGGGCATCGTCCAGGCCATGAACGCCGTCAGCAGGATATAGAGCGAAAACGCGATCGCGCCGATTGGCGCGGCCCATCGCGCATAAGTCCCCTCGCCCCACGCCAGAGCGGCCGCGGTCAGCCGGTCGAGTGTGTTTTGCGGGGCGGGAGACTTGCTCAGCATTGTCGGACTCGGGACTTCGCTCAACGGACTTCTTTTAACGGACTTGGCTTTTGACGAAATGCTTCACGATTCCCACAATGCCGCGCGACAGCAGGCTATCGAAAGCATCGACGAAACGGTCGACATGCTCGCGCTGACAGATCAGCGGCGGCTCGAGACGGATGACGTTGCGGTTGTATTCGGTGAAGGCGACGAGCACGTCATAGTCGCGCAGCAACAGCGCGCCGACGAAGCCCGACAGCGAGCCCTTCAGCTTGTCGTCGAGGACGCTGACGATCGGACGCAGCACCATCGGCAAGGTCTGCGAGAAGTCGTGGAACTCGAGCCCGACCATAAAGCCCTTGCCGCGCACATCCTTGATGATCTTCGGGTACTTCTCCTTCAGCGCCTGCAGACGCTGCAGCAGATAGTCGCCGGTCGTGGCGGCGTTGTCGATCAGCCCCTCATCATAGAGCACGTTGATGCCCTCGATCGCGGTGACGCAGGCCTCGCCCATGCCGCCAAAGGTGGCCATGGCATGGATCATCGCCGTCTTCGGCGTGCCATAGGCCTTCATATAGACCTCGCGCCGGGCGATCATCGCGCCGACCGCCGCCTTGCCGGCGCCGAGCGATTTCGCCAGCGCCGTCACATCGGGCACGACGCCATAATGCTCGAAGGCATAGAAGCGTCCCGAACGGCCATAGCCGCACTGCACTTCGTCCGCCACCCACAACACGCCATACTGGTCGCAGAGCACGCGCAATTTCTGCCAGTATTGCGCCTCTGCCTGGATGATGCCGCCGCCGCCCTGGATTGTCTCAAGCACTATGACGCCGACCTCCGGGTCGGAGCGGAACAGCCGCTCGACCGCTTCGATATCGGCGAACGGAATGCGAACGGTGTTCTCAGCCATCTTGAAGTCCGCGCGGTAGAGCTGGCCATCGGTAATGCCGAGCACGCCCTTGGTCTTGCCGTGGAAGGAATTCTCGGCATAGACGATTTTTGGCCTCTTCGGCCCGGCGGCGCGCTCGGCGAGCTTCACCGCCGCTTCCATCGCTTCCGAACCCGACGAGCCCAGAAACACCATGTCGAGATCGCCGGGCGAGCATTTGGCGATGTTGTGCGCAAGGGCCGATGCATATTGCGACATGAAGGCGATGGCGATTTCCTGGCGCTTCTCCTCCTGGAATTTGCGCCGGGCCTCCAGGATGCGCGGATGGTTGTGGCCGAAGGCCAGCGAACCGAAGCCGCCGAAGAAGTCGAGAATCTTGCGGCCGTTCTGGTCGATGTAGAACATGCCTTCGGCACGCTCGATCTTGATCTTGTGGAAGCCGAGCAGCTTCATGAAATGCAGCTGGCCCGGATTGAGATGCGCCTTGAACAGGTCGGTCATGCGCGCAACATCCATCGCCTTCGCCTGCTCGACGCTGATCAGGTCGGGCTTGGCGATGGCGGTAGGCGACAACGCCGGCGCGCCGACCATGGTGCGCGCGTTCGTCTGCTCAGGCTTGGCCATGACGGTCATTTCGGAGTTCTCCTGGTCGTCCCACCTATTCGGCGGGGACATGATTTGCGGTGACGGCAAGCCCGTCTTTCTTGGCGCGGTATTCGCTGTAGGCGGCGATCAGCATGTCCTCGTCGCGATATTGCGGCACCCAGCCGAGCTGGCGCTCGGCCTTGGATACGTCGAGCACGCACTCCTCATCGGCGATCAGATATTGTTCGGGATCCATGATCGGCATGTTCATGAGATCGAGCAGGTCGAGGGTGCGCTTGACCGCCCAGCCCGGCGTCGGGATCAGCAGCGACTTCGAGCCGGCATGCTTGATCAGGTCGCCCAGCAATTTCTTCACCGGCGGCGGATTGAGGGAGCCCAGATTATAGGCCTGGTTGGGCACGCCTGCCTTCCAGGCCGCGCGGGCAGCTTCCGCGCAATCGAACACCGAGATGAACTGATAGGGGTTCTTGCCCGAGCCGATCATCGGCACAGGAAAATTCCAGTCGATCAGTTTGAACAGCTTTTCCAGGATCCCGAGCCGGCCGGGACCGATGATCAGACGCGGGCGAAACAGCGAGATCGACATGCCGCGCTTGCGCCATTGAGCGGCGAGCTCCTCGGTCTTCTGCTTCGACCAGCCATATTCGCCGAGCGGTGCGACCGGGTGCTCCTCGGTCATCGGCTGGGTGACCGTGTGGCCGTAGATCATGTCGGTGGTGTAGTGGACGAGCTTGGACGCGCCGGCCTTGTCCATCGCCTGCATGATGTGTTCGGTGCCATGGAAATTCACCGGAAAGAAGAAGTCGTGACGCTTGGCCCGCACCTGGATCGGCGACAGCATTTTGGCCGACAGGTTGTAGATCATGTCGTCGGCCTTCAATCCGATGTTAGCCACCGAGGCCGTATCCGTGACATCGCAGGTGACGAAGCGAACGTTGCGATAGTGCGTCAGGTCGCTCTTGACGATGTCGGCAACGACAACCTCTTCACCATCGGCCACAAGCTTCGGGGCAAGATGACGGCCGACGAAGCCGTCGCCGCCGAAAATAACATGTCTCATCGAACGATCTCGTTTGTCTGGATCTTGTCGGGGATGATGGAAGCGGTTTGGTCGTCATGCCCGCGCCCGCCCAAGTCTCGACCGCTTTGCGCGATCAGCACGGTGCCAACGCAGATGAAGGCGATGCCGGCAATGCGCCAGGCATTGAGGTCCTCGCGGAAGATGAAATAGGCGAAGATCGCAACCGCGACATAGGCAAGGCTGAGGAACGGATACGCAAAGCTGAGCTCGACCTTGGACAGCACGTAGAGATGCGAAGCCATCGAGATGACGAAGGTGCACAGGCCGAGAAACACCCATGGGCTGAAAACGACCTGCAACAGCCTCAACAGCGGATTGGTGCCTTCGAACGAAATGGGACCGAGCGACATCATGCCTTGCTTCAGCATCAGCTGCGCGGCGGCATTGGTCATGACCGTGAACAGAATGAAGACGATGTATTTCATATTTTGCACCCGCCACTCGCAACGGTCCTATTACTAACCTGCAAACATTTCGTGAAGTCACGACAATGCTTTGAGTAAACTACGGAACTTACGATCTATTCACCATGACTTATTCGGATTGTACCTATTCAGCTGCCTCGACACGCCTTGGCCGGACGTTGAGCATTTTCGCCGTCCGCAGCCAGAAACTGGACACGAAAGCCGGGTCGCGCAGCGCTTCAAGCCGCTGCCAATTCGGGAAGGAGGCCGCGAAAGTATCAGCGCCCATGCGCGCATCCTTGTACGGGTTGACCGCGCCGCCGGCCGCGACCGTGATGCGGTCGAGTTCGCTGAGCAGGGCCAGCGTCCTGTCGCCGCGATTGGGGAAATCCAGCGTCAACGTGAAGCCTGGCCGCGGAAAGGACAGCAGCCCCGGCGAGCGGATCGAGCCGAAGCGCTTCAACACGGTGAGGAAAGAGCCCTGCCCGGCCCGTCGCGCCGCATCGAGCAGCGCCGGCACGGTCTGACGCGCGACATTTTCCGGCACCAAGCTCTGGTGCTGGTAGAGACCTTTCGGGCCATACAGCCGATTCCAGTCGCCGACACCATCAAGCGGAAAGAAAAAGCCCTGGTAGCCGGTTTGGCTCGGCCCCGGCGAGCGCCCCTTCTTCCACCGATAGGCGGCGTTGAAGGCGGTGAGGAACGGCCGGTTGAGCACATTGAACGGCGGCTGGAACGGCACTGAAAAACGGGAGCCGGCGCGAGACGCCGCATGCGAGCCATACTCGGCATGATTGCCTGTCAACAACAGGCCGCGCCCGCGGCCATGGCCGCCGGCAAGCTGGTCGATCCAGGCGACGGCATATTCATTGGCCTGGTCGGCGGCCTCGGCCAGTTCGAAGAATTCGCCGAGATCGGCAAACCGCGTTACCTTCTCGGCGATGTCGAGCGAATGCACCCGCATCAGCCGGATCGAGGCCGACAGGATCAGGCCGGTCAGCCCCATGCCGCCGATCGTCGCCGCAAACAGCCTTGCATTGTCGGTTGCCGAGCAGGTGTAGGTCCGCCCGTCCGAGCGCAGCAGCGTGAACGACTCGACATGGCAGCCAAAGGTGCCGCGCCGGTGATGGTTCTTGCCATGGACGTCATTGGCGATCGCGCCGCCAAGGGTGACGAACTGGGTGCCTGGGACGACAGTCGGAAAGAAACCGTAAGGTGCAGTGTGCGCAATGATATCGGAGAGGAACACGCCGGCCTCCGCCTCGAGCAGGCCGGTCTCGGCATTGAAGGCGCCGATGCGGTTCAGCGGCCGCATGTCCACGACCGCACCTGGCCCGTTCTGGCAGGAATCACCGTAGGAGCGGCCATTGCCATAGGCGAGCAGAGCGTTCTTTGTCGCCTTGCCGCTTCGCATCAGCGCGATGGCATCGTCGGCCGCGATGGCTCGCTTTGCGGCCGGCGTGGCGAGGCCAAAACTCCGGTACCGTTCGCCGGCCATCCCCTACCAGCCTCCCGCGACCAGAAGGGCGGCGCCGATCACCACGACGATCTGGCTTCGCCAGTCGCGAATGATGAAGATGACCGGATCGTCATTCATCTCGTTGCGGCGCGCCAGGATCCAGACCCGCATGGTCAAATACAGCACGATCGGCGCCAGCGGCCAGACCAGCCAGGGATGCGGATAGAGTTCGCGTACCGCGACGCTGTCCATGTACAGCGCCAGCACCAGCGCCGAGGAGAAGGCCGACGCCATTCCTGCCTGGGCGACGATCTCCTGGTCTTCGATGCGGTAGCCGCGGCCGGCAATGCGCTCGCCCACCGGAATGGCTGTGGTGCGCAGTTCGACATAGCGCTTCACCAGCGCCAGCGACAGGAAGAAGAAAATCGAGAAGGCGAGCAGCCAGAACGAGACTTCGACCCCGGTCGCCGCAGCACCTGCCAGCACACGCACAGTGTATAGCCCCGCCAGCGTCAGTACGTCGGCCAGGAGCATGCGCTTGAACGACAGCGAATAGGCTGTGGTCACCACCAGATAGCCGGCGAGCACGCCCAGGAACTCGATCGGCAACAGAAGCCCGGCGGCAATGCCGATCGCCAGCAGCACCGCCATCGCGCCGAGACCGAACGGGATCGACAAAGCGCCGCTGGCGAAAGGTCGGTTGCGTTTGGTCGGATGCTTGCGGTCGAGCGCAAGGTCGAAGAAATCGTTGAGAATGTAGATGGCGGAAGCCACGGCGCTGAAGGAGACGAACGCCAGCAGGCATTGCCAGATCATGTTGATGTTGAAGTATTCATGCGACAGCACCATCGGCACCGCGATCAGCGAATTCTTCAGCCACTGATGCACGCGCAGCATCTTGACGAATGTCTTCAATGTCCTTTTCGGCGCCGGCATCCTTTCGGCGCTATGCGCGGCCTGCCAGCGCTTCGCATGGCGGTCGGGCGCCACGACGATGGCCTTGCGTGCGGCTCCGAAAACCTTGACGTCGTGCCGGCTGTTGCCGGCATAGTCGAAACCGCCGTCGCCATAGGCGGCGATGAGCGCGTCGCGCTTGCGGCCCGAGGTCATGTTGTGGGGACCGTCGGTCGCCAGCACATAGTCGAAGACGCCCAGATGCGCCGCGATCGCCTCGGCGAACTTGCGTGGCGTACCGGTCGCCAGCACGATCTTGCGTCCGTCGCTATGGTCGGCGAGCAGCCGCTGCAGCAGCGCTTCGCGATAGGGCAGCGAGGCCGGATCGATATCGATGCGGTCGGCGATGGCTTGTTTCAGCCGCGCCGGGCCGGCGGCCAGCCAGTACGGGACCAGGAAAACATAGAGCGGATTCTTCTTGAGCAGGATGAACAGGCCTTCCCAAAGAAGATCGGTCGCAATCAGCGTGCCGTCGAGGTCGACCGCAAGCGGGATTGCGTTCTTGTCCGACCGCGCATCCATGTCCGTTCTGCCCTATTCATAACCGGTTGCGCCGTGTTTCGGCGTCTTCGCACCGGTATAGCGGCGGAACGGCGTATTGAACGTTAAAACGCACGGTTGCAGCCGGTAGGCGCCACGATATTTCCCGCGTCATTGTTAAGCAATCGCTACCGCGAACAATAAAAGGCCGGGCATTGCCCGGCCTTTACTACATCTGCTTGCCGACTTTACTTGATGCGGGCAACGCCACCTGAGATTTCGACCGTTTCCGAGCCGGTCAGGGCCTCGAGGTCACCATTGGGCAAGGTGACGAAACAGCCGTTCGGGCAGAATTCCACGGTTTCGCCGGCGGCCAGCGCCAGCTCCGTCTTGCCGCCGCCTTCCGTCACGATCAGCGTACGGGTCTCAGCATCCTTGTTGACCGCGCTGGCGGCAAAGGCCGAGCCACTCGCTGCGGTAAGAGCGATGGCGACGACGAGCGACTTCCACATTTTGCAATATCGGTGTTTCCACACCGCCTCTGTTGCATTTCGCAAGGCATTCTCGCCTTTGCATGTGAGCTTATAGGAGATGCAAGCTGAACCGCAACTGAATGCCGCATTCATGCCGCAATTGGTTTGGGAGGAGCTTGGGGCCTTAGCTGGGATCGGGTTTGCGGGCCTTGCGACCAGTTTTGGCCAGCCGCTTCGCCTCGGCGGCGGCTCTGGCCTCCGCCTGCTCCTTCTCGGCGAACTCGACCTCGATCTTGTCGTCGTCGATCGGCCATGCGTCGGTCTGCTTGACCTTGACCTCGGCGCGCGGCGTCGAGGGGATTTCTATGTGCTCGGCGTCAAAAGCATCGAGAACGGCAAAGCGGATATCGTTCTGAACGATGGCGCCGTTCAGCACATCGGCCAGGAACACGCGGATCTCGAACTCGAGTGCTGCCGGCCCGAAATTGGTGAACAGGACGAAGGGTTCCGGGTTCTTCAGCACCAGCGCATGGCCGCGCGCAATCTCAAGCAGGACCGCGTGTACCCGCTTGACGTCGCTGCCATATGCGACCCCGACCTTGATCTCCACACGTCCGAGCTTGTTGCGGTGCGTCCAGTTGCCGACGGCGTTGTTGATGAGGTTCGAATTGGGCAGGATCACCGATTGCCGCTGGAAGGTCTCGATTTCGGTGGCGCGCACGCTGATCTTCTTGACCGTGCCTGATGTGTCGCCGGCGACGATCCAGTCGCCGACCTTGAACGGCCGCTCGGCGAGCAGGATCAGGCCGGACACGAAGTTGGACACGACATTCTGCAGGCCAAAGCCGATACCCAGCGAAAGTGCGCCGGCAACAAGCGCCAGGTTGGAGAGATCGATGCCCGCCGCCGAGATGCCGACGAGCCCAGCGAGCGCGACGCCGGCATAGCCGACCGCCAGCCGGATCGAGTTGCGCACGCCGGTATCGACCTTGCCGCGCGCCATTACCGAGCCGTCGAGCCAGCCCTGGAACCAGCGGGTCAGGAAATAGCCGATGATGAAAACGACGATGCCGGTGAGGATGCCGGTGACCGAAATCGTCACCGAACCGACGGTGACGCCTGTCGCCAATTTATAGCCCCAGGCCTGGATATCGCCGGGCTGGAAGCCCCACATCAACAGGATCAGCGGCAGGAACACCAGCACGATCATCAGGTTGATGGCGACGCTGACGACGAGGCCGAGTTGGTCGAGCGCGGTGTCCTCATAGCTGGAATTGGTCTTCAGCCAGCGCCCGATGGACGTGCCGGCGAAACCACCCTCCTCGCCGATCTCGCGCGCCGACAGGAAGCCGATATAGGCGGTGAGCAGGATGGTGCCGGTGACCACGACCTGCAACGAGACGAAGATGGCAAGACCGATATAGCCGAACAGTGCCGCCGCAATCGTGAACAGGCCGAGCGCGACACAGGTGTAGCGCAGCCAGGCCGGCCAGGGGCGCCAGCGCCCGTCGGCGTCCTTGTAAGGCTTCAGCAGCGCCATAAGGATCAGGATGACGCCCACGATGACGGTGGCGACAAAACTCCTGGCCACCGTCAGCGACAGGGGCGAGCCCATCTTGTCGTTGACGATCGACAGGAAATTGTTGATGCCGATGACGACTGCCATGGCCGTCGTCAGCCGCACCAGCCAACGCGCCGGGCCGGTCTCGACCTGGATCAGGCGCCAGTTCGGCATGCTGGGCGACAGAGCCGCATTGGTCAGGCGGTTGACACAGAACACTATGGCGATGACGGCTGCCAGCGCGTTGAGGAAAACGCCTATGTCGCCGCGCAGCACATTGTAGTAGTTGTACAGGAACACCGTCGAGGCGAGGAAGGCGCTGACCGCCAGCGTCGGCAGCAAAGTCGACCAGAACGCCACCGACAGGCGACTGAGATATGTCGGATCTTCAACCGACGCGTCGGGCTCGAAGATGCGCCCAAACAGGCGGCGCCCACCGACCAGAAGCACCACCGCCAAAGCAAGCGCCATGAGGGTCGCCGCGAGCATCGCCTGGAACTTGAACTTGAAGGCAAAGCTCAGCCACGATGACACCGCCCTGTAGAAGTTGGCGTATTCGTCCCTTGCGTCGGAAAACACCTGGGGGCTCAGTGCATCGGACAGCACATAGCGCTTGGTTAGGCCGCTGCGAAACAGCTCGCTGCGCATATTACCGATCTTCTCGATCAGCGAATTGATGCGAATCGACAGGTTCTGCGCCCCGGCGATGACGGCGTTGATCTCCGCCTTTTCCGACGCCAGCGCCTGGCGCTCGCCGGTCACGATGTCCGGTTCAGGGGGCTGTCCGGCAGCCGGCGGGGCGCCAAGCTGCTCGAGCCTCGAATTGATCTCTCCCAGCCGCGAACGAAACGCCAGCGCGCTGTTCAGCGCAGCGCGCGACAGCTCTTCCAACTGCAGGCGGATCTCGACGAGGGTGGTGTCGTCGACGCCGTCCTCCTGGACTTTCTTCTCCAGAGCGTCGGTTTTCGTCGTCAAACCCTGCAGGATTTTCTGCTGGTCGGCGACCAGCCCGGCAGGCGCCTGGCCCAGCCCCTGCGCCATCGCGCCGAACGAATGCGGCGCCAAGGCAACGAGCGCGAGGACCAGGATCAGGCGAAAGAAGCGAAAAAGCATAATGGTGGCGACTCAAAGGGCGGCAAGGCCGCTTCTAAAGCGGTCCTTGATAGAGACGCTCATCCCGTGGAGCAAGTCGTGGCGAAGTCATGACAGTTGGGCGCCTTGCGGGAGTCGGCCAGTCGAAAAGCCATGGCGCAATCTTGGCTTTGCGCCCGCCGCCTGCTCTATAGTCTGCCGCATCGCACCCGAGCCGGATGGCTTCAGGTCTGTTGGACCTGAAATCATCCGGCTCTACAAATCAAAGATATAGAGCATGATGTCGTCCGAAAACCGCTTCACACTTTTCGGCATCATGCTCTAGGGATGACATGAAGAATGGCGGAATATTCAGCCCTTTCGCTTCTCACGAACGCGCTCAAGGGAAACAAGGACTGGAAGCCGGCCTGGCGCAAGCCCGACCCCAAGGCTTCCTATGACGTCATCATCATCGGTGGCGGCGGCCACGGCCTGTCGACGGCGTACTATCTGGCCAAGGAGCACGGCATCACCAATGTCGCGGTGCTGGAAAAGGGCTGGCTGGGTTCCGGCAATGTCGGCCGTAACACCACGGCGGTGCGCTCCAACTACCTTTTGCCGTCCAACACCCGCTTCTACGAACATTCGATGAAGATGTGGGAGAACCTTTCGCACGACCTCAACTACAACGTCATGTTCTCGCAGCGCGGCTGCCTGAATCTGGCTCACACGCCGGGCCAGTTCGACGACTTGGCAAGGCGCGGCAACGCCATGCGCCATCTCGGCGTCGATGCCGAGCTGATGAGCACCGCCGAGATCGCGCGCCTGGTCCCGGCGCTGGACATGTCGGCCTCCGCGCGCTTTCCCATCGTCGGCGGCCTGATGCAGCCGCGCGCCGGCACCGCCCGTCACGATGCGGTTGCCTGGGGCTATGCCCGCGGCGCCGACCGACGCGGCGTCGACATCGTCGAGAATTGCGAGGTCACCGGCTTCCTGCGCGACGGCGACCGCATCACCGGCGTGCAAACGACGCGCGGAGAGATCCGCGGCAAGAAAGTTGCCGTGGCCGTTGCCGGCAGCACCGGACGGGTGATGCAGCTTGCCGGCATCGACAGGATGCCGATCGAGAGCCATGTGCTGCAGGCCTTCGTCACCGAATCGCTGAAACCTTTCGTCGACACGGTGCTGACCTTCGGCATGGGTCATTTCTACATGTCGCAGTCCGACAAGGGCGGCCTCGTCTACGGCGGTGACATCGACGGCTACAACAGCTACGCTCAGCGCGGCAACCTGCCCATCGTCGATGAGGTGATGAGCGAGATGCTGGCGCTGTTTCCCGGCCTTGCGCGTGTACGCATGCTGCGCTCATGGGGCGGCGTCTGCGACATGTCGATGGACGGTTCGCCGATCATCACCACCGGCCCGCTGCCGGGCATGTATCTCAATTGCGGCTGGTGCTATGGCGGCTTCAAGGCGACGCCGGCCTCGGGCTGGTGCTTCGCATACACCATCGCCAAGGACGAACCGCACGCGTTCAACGCGCCGTTCACGCTCGACCGTTTTTATCGTGGCCTAGTGATTGACGACAAGGGCCAGGGCGCAACGCCCCGGCTGCATTAGGGTTCAAACAAATGCTTATCACTTGTCCCTATTGCGGCCCGCGCGACGTCATCGAGTTCACCTATCAGGGCGACGGCAACCGCGAGCGCCCGCAGCCCAACTCGCAGGACCTCGACGCCTGGAACGCCTATGTCTACGATCGGCTGAACCCGGCCGGCGACCACAATGAGATCTGGCAGCATTCGGGCGGCTGCCGCACCCATCTGAGGATGGTGCGCAACACGGTCACGCATGAGATTTCCAGCACCGGTTTCGCCCGCGGCGACCACAATGCCGCCGCCCGGCACAAAGCCGGAGGCAAGTCGTGAGCCCGCGCCGCACCGAGACCGGCGGCCGCGTCGACCGGCTGCGCACCATCCGCTTCACCTTCGACGGCACGCCCTACACCGGCCATGCCGGCGACACGCTGGCCTCGGCGCTGCTTGCTAACGGCGTCACGCTTTTCGGCCGCTCATTCAAATACCACCGCCCGCGCGGCCTGCTCTCGGCCGGCGTCGAGGAACCGAACGCGCTGGTGACGGTGCTGCGCGGCGAAGTGCGCGAGCCCAACATCGCCGCAACCATGGTCGAGATCTATGACGGGCTGGTGGCCGTCAGCCAGAACCGCTTTCCCTCGCTCGCCTGGGACATCAACGCCGTCAACCAGCTCGGCGGCAAGATCCTGGCCGCCGGCTTCTACTACAAGACCTTCATGGGCCCTGTCTTCGGCCCCCTGAAAGGCACCCGCTTCTGGATGTTCTGCGAGCATTTCATCCGCCGCGCCGCCGGCCTGGGCCGCGCCGGTATTGCCGCCGACACCTCGCGCTACGAGCGCATGAACGCGTTTTGCGACGTGCTGGTGGTCGGCTCCGGCCCGGCCGGCCTGTCAGCCGCCAAGGCCGCTGCCGACCAGGGCGCGCGCGTCATCCTGGCCGAACTCGAGCCGCGTTTCGGCGGCTCGGCCAACTGGTCCGGCGAGGCCATCGACGGCGCGCCGGCCGCCGACTGGGCGGCGCGCGCCGTCAGCCAGCTCGAAGGCCATGACACGGTCCGCCTGCTGCCGCGCACCACGGTGTGGGGCTATTACGACGGCAACACGCTAGCCGCGCTCGAGCGCGTCACCGACCACAAGGAAACGCCCGGCAAGGGCGAGCCGCGCCATCGCTACTGGGCGATCCGCGCCAAGACGGTGGTGCTGGCCACCGGCTCTTTCGAGCGGCCGCTTGTGTTCCCCGGCAATGACCGGCCGGGCGTCATGCTGGCGCATGCCGCCGAGCGCTATGCTAACGATTATGGCGTGCTGCCCGGCGACAGGATCGCGCTGTTCACCAACAATGACAGCGCCTATCGCTCGGCGCTGGCGCTGAGGAAGGCCGGGGCGGCTATTGTCGCCATCGTCGATGTGCGCCCCGAGCTTTCGGCCGAAATGCGCAGCCTCGCCACCGAGGCCGAAGCCGAAATCCTCTCCGGCCATGCCGTGGTCGCCACCGAAGGCGGCAAGGCGCTCTCCGGCCTCAAGGTGCAGCGCTTCGACATGACCTCGGGCGCGCTCAGCGGTGACGCCCGCAGCATCCACGCCGATTGCCTGCTGATGTCGGGTGGCTGGTCGCCGACCATCCATCTCGCCAGCCAGGCCGGTGCCAGAGCCGAATGGAACCCTGCCCGCCAGGCCTTCCTGCCGCCGAAACCGACTCGGCAATGGATTGGCGCCGGCGCTTTCAACGGCAGCTTTTCGACCGTCGAAGCCATCACTGAGGGCCGTGCAGCCGGCCTGTCCGCCGCGGGCGGAGCGGCTGCGCCGGCAGCTTTGCCGGATGTCGAAGCAGCCCCGGGAAACCCCGATCCGGCGCCGGTGTTCGAGATCAAAGCCAAGGGAAAAAGCTTCGTCGACTTCCAGCATGACGTGACTGCTGAAGACGTGCGGCTGGCGCATCGCGAAGGTTTTGTCTCCGTCGAGCATCTGAAGCGCTACACCACGCTCGGCATGGCGACCGACCAGGGCAAGAACTCCAACGTTCCGGGCCTCGCCATCATGGCCGAGGCGTTGGGCAAACCGATCCCCGAAGTCGGAACGACGCGCTTCCGCCCGCCCTATTCCGCGGTGTCGATCGGCTCGCTTGCCGCCGAACGCTTCGGCGATCTGAAACCCGAGCGCCTGACGCCCATGCATGACTGGCACCTCGCCAATGGCGCAACGATGTATTCCGCTGGCCTCTGGTATCGACCAATGATCTACGGCCTTGCCGGCGAGACGGTCGAGCAGGCCTATGTCCGTGAAGCCAGGGCGACGCGCGAAAGCGCCGGCATCGTCGACGTCTCGACGCTGGGCAAGATCGCCGTTCAGGGGCCGGATGCGGGCGAATTCCTCGACCGGGTCTACACCAACATGTTTTCCACCCTCCCCGTCGGCAAGGCCCGCTACGGCCTGATGCTGCGCGAGGACGGGCTGGCCTTCGACGACGGCACCACATGGCGGCTCGGCGAACAGGATTTCCTGATGACGACCACCACGGCCAACGCCGGCAAGGTGATGCAGCATCTGGAATATTTCCTCGACGTCATCTGGCCGGAGCTCAAAGTGCACGTCACCTCGGTAACCGACGAATGGGCGGGCGCGGCCATCGGCGGGCCGAAGGCGCGGGCCATCCTCGCCGCCTGTGTCACCGGCACCGCGGTCGACAACACAGCCCTGCCGTTCATGGGCATCGTGCGCGGCGAGATATCAGGCGTGCCGGTGATGATTTGCCGGCTGTCCTTCTCCGGAGAAATGGCCTTCGAGGTCTATTGCGGCGCCGGCTACGGCACCCATGTCTGGGAAGCCCTTATCGAAGCCGGCAAGCCGTTCGGCCTGGTCACCTACGGGCTGGAGGCGTTGGGCACGATGCGCATCGAAAAGGGCCATGTCACCGGCGCGGAGATCGACGGGCGCACTACGGCGCGCGACCTGCATCTCGACTGGATGCTGTCGAAGAAGAAGCCGTTCATCGGCTCGGCGATGATGGACCGCGAAGGCCTGATCGCGCCCGAGCGGCTGCAGCTGGTCGGCCTAGTCTCGCTCGACAATCGGCCGTTCAATGGCGGAGCCCACCTCGTCGAGGAACTGGACGAAGCCAATCCGCACGACTCCATCGGCCATATCACCGCCTGCTGCTACTCGCCGGCGCTGGGCAAGCACATCGCGCTGGCTTTGGTCGAGGGCGGCAAGGCGCGCCATGGCACCCGGGCATTCGTCTCCGATCCGCTGCGCAAGCGGTTCGGGCCGGTCGAGATCGTCTCCAACCATTTCTACGACCCGGACGGGAGCCGCATGCATGGCTGAGCGCCAATCACCCGAACGCCAATCACCCGAGCGCCTCTCGCCGCTCGAGCCGGTGTCCCATCCGGGTTCGCACGGCAATTTCGAGCATGGCGTTGAAGTCATCCTGACCGAGACCCGGCCGGGCTCGATCCTGCAGCTGGCCGCGTGGCCGGGCGCGGAAAAGCAACTGATCGACGTGATCGGCAAGGTCACCGGCCTCGATTTGCCCGATGGCGCCGGCGGCGGTCTCGCCAAGGACGGCAAGGCCGTGTTCGGTTTCGCGCCTGGAAAATTCACAGTCGTCGACGAGGCCGAGGGCCTGGCGGCGAGTTTTGCCGGGGACGTAACCCCGGCAATCGGCACGATCACCGACCTGTCGCATGGCCGCACCGCTATCCGCATCGCCGGCCCTAAGGCCGAATGGGTGCTGGCGAAATTCTTCGCCATCGACTTTGCGCTGCCCGCCTTCCCGATCGGCTCCGGCCGTTCGACCACCCATCACGACGTCTTTGCGCAGATCCAGCGCACCGGCACCGACCAGTTCGACATCTATGTCTTCCGCTCCTTCGCCCGCTCGTTCTGGAAGGCGCTCTGCCATGCCAGCGAGGAGGTCGGCTACGAGGTTCAGTAGGGCCGACAGCCGTTCTGGCCTCAAGGCCAGCCGGTTCTGCCGCTAGAGAATGCTCCAATGGAAGCCCATGGTGGGGAACGTGGCCCAACCGGCCCAGGGGATCAAAAAGCTCCCGTCTCAGAGTCGGCATCGTCGTTTGGTTCGAACATCCCCATGACCGCAGAACTATCCGCCGGCGCCACGGATCGCGCCGATGTGTCGGCCAGAGCCTTGCTCCTGCTGCCGCTGACGGTCGCCTGCGGTGTGTTCATGACGAGCCTCGACCAGAATGTCGTGGTCACCGCCCTGCCCGGCATCAGCGACAGCCTCGGCCGGCCGCCGAGCCAGCTCGGCCTGTTGATCACCGTCTATGTCGCCAGCCTGATCATCTCGATGCCGCTCGGCGGCTGGGCCGCCGACCGCTTCGGCTTGCGCAACGTTTACTGCTTCGCCTTGCTGGTGTTCGCCGCGTCATCGGCGCTGTGCGGATTGTCCAACGACATCTGGACGCTGGTCGGCGCCCGCGCGCTGCAAGGCTTCGGCGGCGCCTTGATGGGGACGCTCGGCCAGGTCGTCATCCTGTCGACCTTCCCGCGCAGCCGCACGCTGACGATCAACCTGTATATTTCGCTGGCCGGCCAGTCCGGACCGCTGGTCGGCCCGCTGGTCGGCGGCGCGCTGACGACTTATATCTCCTGGCGCTGGATCTTCTTCATCAACGTGCCGTTCGCGCTGGCGGCGGCCGTTCTTGCCGCCTCGCTGTTTCCGACTGTTACCAAACCGGTGCGCACGCCGTTCGATTTCCCGGGCTTCCTGCTGGTCGGCAGCGGCATGGTCCTGCTGGTCTTCGGCATGGATTCGCTTGCGGCCAAAGACGCCGCCGGCAGCATGATTGCGGCTGAGCTGGCGCTGGCGATCATCATCCTGACGCTTGCTTCCTTCTACTGCCTGCGCGCCCGCAACCCTTTGCTTGACCTGAAGCTCCTGCGCATCCGCACCTTTCGCATCTCCTTCCTCACCGGCGGCGGACTGGACACGATCGGCCTGAGCTCTGTCGTCTTCCTTTTGCCGCTGATGTTCCAGCTCGGCTTCGGCATGAGCGCGGTGCAGGCGGGGTCGCTGACCTTCGTCGCCGCGATCGGCTCGCTGATCATGCGTGTCTTCATGCCGCGCCTGCTCAACCGCTTCGGCTTTCGCCGCGTGCTGGTCGTCAACACGCCGATCGTTGCTGCCATGGTAGCCGGCTTCGCCTTGATAGAGGCAACCACGCCGGTCTGGATCGTGCTTGCCTATATCTTTGCCTTCGGTGTCCTGCGCTCGGCGCAGTGGGCGTCGACCGGCAACCTCGCCTATTCCGACATCGCGCCCGACCAGCTCGCCCGCTTCAGCGCGCTCTACTACATACTGTGGCAGTTGGGGGTGGCGATCAGCGTCGGCCTGGCGGCGGCGCTGTTGTCGTTCCTGGCCGGCGGCTGGCCGGCGGTGACCAACGATTTCCGCATCCTGTTCGTGGTCGAGGGCGTCATCACGCTGTGCGCGCTGATTGCCTATCTCAAGCTGACACCGCAGGACGGCGCCCATGTCAGCGGCCATGGCGCGCAGATGAACGTGGAATAGGATGGGCGAGTGTAAGGCTCGCTTTATTCGCTGAACGTCACCCACTCTTCCAGCGGCACGCGGTCGGTGCGGAAATCGTTTTCGGGTTTCGACGTATCCTCGAGGCCGAGCGCCATGCCGCAGACGACGATCTCCTCGTCGGGAATGTTGAGCACTGGCCTTATCTGCCGGTGATAGGGCGCGAAGGCTGCCTGCGGGCAGGTGTGCAGGCCCCTGCCCCGCGCCGCCACCATGATGTTCTGCAGAAACATGCCGTAGTCGATCCACGAGCCCTGGTTCAGCCGCCGGTCGATGGTGAAGATCATGCCGACCGGCGCATCGAAGAAGACGAAGTTGCGGTCGTGCTGGGCGCGCATCTTGTCGACCTCGCGGCGGCCGATGCCGAGTGCCCCATAGAGCCCGAAACCGTTGGCGCGGCGGCGGGTGAGATACGGCTCGAAGAACTGGGTGGGGTAATAGCGATACTCGTCCCAATCGGCCTTTTCGGCGCGGATACCGGAATTCAGGATGGCATCGGTGATCTGCTGCTTGACGTCGCCCTTGACGACATAGACCCGCCAGGGCTGCATATTAGTGCCCGAAGGCGCGCGCGCGGCGACGCCAAGAATGGCTCGGATCGTCTCGTCATCGACCATGTCGGGCAGGAAGGCGCGCACTGAACGGCGCGAGATGATCGCCTCGTCGACAACAGCCGCGTTTTGCGCTGCCAGGCCATTTTTTTCCAGCATGGGCCGTCCCTTTGCGCACACTTCGAAAGCCGAACCGGCTATCGGAGAAGACCTTGCGCAGATTTCAATCCTTGGTCGCCGACCCGCATTCCCACACCCGCCGCTCGTGCCAGAGCCTTTGCATGAACCTCCAAAATCGCGCAAGCAAATCTTGTGTGCCCATGAAAATTCTCTTGATTTTTTCACGGACATGAGCTCTCATGAAATTCATTTCCAGTTTTTCATCAAGTGAGCGTTTTGCCCCCAGCTATCCCCAAAACATTGCAGGGACCCGACGAGCGCCTGTTGGCAAGCGACATCCGTGCGCTGCGCAAGGCGCGTGGGCTGACGCTAGCTGAGATCGCGCTGAAGCTTGGCCGCTCTGTCGGCTGGGTCAGCCAGGTCGAGCGCGGCCTGTCGATTCCTTCGCTCGGCGACCTCAGGGCCTTCGCCGATTTGTTCGACGTGCCGCTCAGCCTGTTCTTCAGCCACGACGTGCCGATCGAAAAGGAGCGCGGCGTTGTCGTGCGCGCCGGCAGCCGGCGCACGCTTGGCACAAGCGAATCCGGCCTGGTGGAGGAGCTTCTGTCGCCCGATCTCGGCGGTAGTTTCGAGATGGTGCGTTCGATCTTCGCGCCGGGCGCCGAGATGAAGAGCGAGCAGCGGCGGCCGACCGAGGAAGCCGGCTACATCGCCTCTGGCATTTTCGAGATCGAGATCGCCGGCGTCTGGCACCGTCTTGTCGAAGGCGATTCCTTCCGCTTCGAGCGCAAGCCGTACCGCTGGCGCAATCCCGGCAGCGAGCCGGCCGTGGTCATCTGGGTGGTTTCGCCGCCTGTCTACTGAACGAGGGGTTTCTAATATGGCCGGTTTGCCGACCACGGCACGCGTGGTGATCATCGGAGGCGGTGTCGTCGGCACCTCCTCGCTCTACCACCTTTGCAAGGCGGGCTGGACCGATTGCGTGCTTTTGGAAAAGAACGAGCTGACATCGGGCTCGACCTGGCATGCCGCCGGCAATGTGCCGACCTTCTCGTCGTCCTGGTCGCTGATGAACATGCAGCGCTATTCGACCGAGCTCTATCGCAGCTTGGCTGATGCCGTCGACTATCCCATGAACTACCACATTACCGGCTCGCTGCGGCTCGCCCACACCAAGGAGCGCATGCAGGAGTTCCAGCGCGCCAAGGGCATGGGCCGCTACCAGGGCATGGACATCGACATTGTCGGCCCTGATGAGATCAAGCGCCGCTATCCCTTCATCGAGACGCATGAATTGAAAGGCGCGCTCTATGATCCAAACGACGGCGACATCGACCCCGCGCAGCTGACGCAGGCACTTGCCAAGGGTGCGCGCGACATGGGGGCAAAGATCATCCGCTTCTGCCCGACCACGGGCGTGCGCCGTGAGAACGACGGATGGGTGGTTGTCACCCCGCAAGGCGAAATCCGCTGCGAGATCGTCGTCAACGCCGCCGGCTACCGAGCCGCGGAAGTCGGCAAAATGTTCGGCCGCGACGTCCCGATGATGGTGATGAGCCATCAGTACATCTTGTTCGAGGAAATCCCCGAACTGGTGGCCTGGTCGAAGGAGCAGGGCAAGAAACTGCCGCTGCTGCGCGACGTCGACACCTCCTACTATCTGCGCCAGGAAAAGAACGGCATGAATCTCGGCCCCTATGAGCGGAATTGCCGCGCGCATTGGGCGACCCACAACGACCCGATGCCGGAGGATTTTTCCTTCCAGCTATTCCCCGACGATCTCGACCGTCTCGAGCACTACCTTGCCGATGCCGTCGCCCGCGTGCCGATCCTGGGCACTGCCGGCCTGTCCAAGGTGATCAACGGGCCGATCCCTTACGCGCCGGACGGCAATCCGCTGATCGGTCCGATGCCCGGCGTTCCCAACGCGTTCGAGGCCTGTGTCTTCACCTTCGGCATCGCCCAGGGCGGCGGCGCCGGCAAGGTGCTGGCCGAATGGGTTACGCAGGGCCAGACCGAATGGGACATGTGGTCTTGCGATCCGCGCCGTTTCACCAGCTTTGCGGCCGCCCCCGACTATAGCGTCGCCAAGGGCATGGAGATCTACGGCAACGAATACGCCATCCAGTTCCCGCGCCATGCCTGGCCGGCCGGGCGCGACCGCAAGCTGTCGCCGATCCACGATCGCATCAAGGCGCTCGGCGCCCAGTTCGACGCCTATAATGGCTGGGAGCGTGCCACCTGGTATGCGCAACCCGGTGACGACACGTCGGAAGAAGCAACACTCACCTTCCGCCGCGACGGGCCGTGGCAGCACCGCGTGCGCGAAGAATGCCTGGCGGTGCGCGACGCCGCCGGCATTCTGGACCTGCCCGGCTTCTCGCGCTTCAACCTCGAAGGTCCTGGCGCAGCCGAATGGCTGGCGCTGCAGGTCACCGGCCTGGTGCCCAAGCCGGGCCGCATCGGCCTCGCCTATTTCGCCGACGACAAAGGCCGCATCGTTACCGAGATGTCGGTGGTGCGCCATGGCGAAGAGCAGATGACTCTGATCACCGCGGCGGTAGCGCAGTGGCACGATTTCGAATGGCTGAAGTCGCGCCTGCCGAAGGACGCAGCTTTCACCCTCACCGACAGGACCGAAGACTATTCGACGCAAATCCTCGCCGGCCCCAATTCGCGCAAGATCCTGGCCGAGGTCTGTGGCGCGGATCTCTCGCTGCCCTGGCTGACGCATCAGGAAACCACCATCGCCGGCCGCTGGGCGAAGCTGGTGCGGGTATCCTTCGCCGGCGAACTCGGCTGGGAAATCCACACCAAGGTGGGAGACACCGCCGCCATCTTCGACGCCGTCTGGACGGCGGGACAAAAACACGGTCTGAAACCGTTCGGCATGTATGCGCTGGATTCGCTGCGCCTCGAAAAGGGCTACCGGACCTGGAAGGGCGACCTGTCGACCGACTATACGGTCCTGCAGGGCGGGCTCGAGCGCTTCGTAAAATGGGACAAGCCCGACTTCCGCGGCAAGGCAGCCCTGCAGAACGAAAAGCAGCAAGGCGTAAAGAAGCGCTTCGTCACGCTGGTGGTCGAAAACCCCGGCGATTGCGACGCGCCGTCGGTGTCGACGCTCTGGCATGACGGCAAGATCGTCGGCGAGACGACGTCCGGCGGCTGGGGGCATCGCATCGACAAATCGATCGCGCTCGGCATGCTGCGCGCCGACCTGGCTGAACCCGATACCGCGATCGAGATTGAAATTTTTGGCGATCGTTTCAGGGCGGTCGTGCAGAAAGACGAGCCGCTGTGGGATCCGAAAAACGAAAGACTGAGAGCATGAAGAAAGTCATTCTCACCGATGGCGGCATGGGCCAGGAACTGGTCCGCCGCAGCAGCTCCGAGCCGACGCCGCTCTGGTCGGCCAGGGTGCTGATCGACGAGCCGGATCTGGTGCGTGGCCTGCATGCCGAATTCATCCGGGCCGGCGCTCGCGTCATCACCATCAACACCTATTCGGCAACGCCGGAGCGGCTCGCGCGGGAAGGAGCAGAAGATCTCTTCAAGCCCTTGCAGAAGCGCGGCATCGAATTGGCAAGACAGGCACGCGACGAGGCAGGCGATGCAGCGATCGCCGGCTGCCTGTCACCGCTGTTCGGCAGCTATGCGCCGGCGCTGGCCATATCGTTCCAGGAGACGCTGGACATCTATCGCCGCATCGTCGCCGAGCAGGCCGATGGCGTCGACCTGTTCCTGTGCGAGACCATGGCCTCAGCCGAGGAAGGCCGTGCGGCCGTTACCGCTGCGTCGGAAAGCGGCAAACCTGTCTGGGTGTCTTGGACTCTCGCCGATCACGGCGCGCCGCGGCTGCGCAGCGGCGAAACAATAGCGGCAGCGGCGGACGCCCTCGACGGCCTGACGGTTGCAGCGCGCCTGGTGAATTGCTGCCGGCCAGAAGCTATCGCCGCGGCACTGCCCGAATTGATTGCTCTCGGCGGCCCGGTCGGCGCCTATGCCAATGGCTTCACCTCTGTCGAAGCGCTCAAGCATGGCGGAACGGTCGAAGTGCTGCACGCACGCCACGACCTTGATCCGGATGCCTATGCCGACCAGGCGCTCGGCTGGGTCGCCGCTGGCGCCACCATCGTCGGCGGCTGCTGCGAAGTCGGCCCTGCCCACATCGCCGCCTTGCGCGACTGGCTCGAACAGGCCGGCCACGAAATCTCGGGAGTATCCTGATGCCCAGACCGTCATCGCGCATTTCCGGCATCGTGCCTTCGGGCAAGGATGGCTGGGAGGTCCACACCGAGGCATGGGCCCGCAAGGAGGCGGGCCAGGACATCATCATGCTGTCGGTCGGCGACCATGATTTCGATACGCCGAGCCAGACCATCGAAGCCTGCGTGACGGCGGTTCGCGGCAGCAACCACCACTACACCCCGCTTCCCGGCGTTCCGCGCCTGCGCAGGGCGATGGCGGCGGCCTCGACCGCCTGCACCGGGGTCGAGACGAGCCCCGACCAGGTGATCGCCACGCCGGGCGGTCAGGCCGCCCTTTACGCGGCGGTGCAGGCCGTTCTCGACCAGGGCGACCACGCTATCGTGGTGGCGCCCTACTACGCGACTTATCCCAACACCTTCAGCGCCGCCGGCGCCAGCTTCACCGTCGTCGAGACGCCGGCCGGAGACGGTTTCCAGCCGCACGCCGAGATGATCCGCGCGGCGCTCAAGCCCAACACGCGCGCCATTTTGATCAACACGCCGAACAACCCGACCGGCGCCGTCTATTCGCGTGAGCGTCTGGAAGAGCTGGCCGAGATCTGCCGCGAGCACGATCTCTGGCTGCTGTCGGACGAGGTCTACTGGACGCTCGGCGGCGGCGAGCACATCTCGCCGCGCGGCCTGCCCGGCATGGCGGAGCGCACGCTGGTCATCAATTCGATGTCCAAGAGCCATGGCATGACCGGCTGGCGCATGGGCTGGCTGACCGGCCCAGCGCAGATGATCACGCTGTT
Source organism: Mesorhizobium sp. C277A (assembly GCF_040324395.1). NCBI lineage: Bacteria > Pseudomonadati > Pseudomonadota > Alphaproteobacteria > Hyphomicrobiales > Phyllobacteriaceae > Mesorhizobium > Mesorhizobium sp. C277A. The sequence goes on from NZ_JAMYVW010000002.1 coordinate 2,627,710, forward strand.
GACCAATCTCAATCTGGTGACGACCTACGGCCTGCCGGCCTTCATCTCGATCGCCTGCGCCGAGGCGCTGGAGAACCGCTTTGGCGTCAGGGAGATCGCCGAACGCTATGCGGCGCGCCGCACCGTCCTGCTCGACGCCGTGCGCGGCATGAACAATATCAGCGTGCACGGCTCCGAGGGCGGCATGTATGTCATGCTCGACATCTCCGCAGTCGAGCCCGACGACGAGAAATTCGCCTGGGCCTTTCTCGACCAGGAGAGTGTCGGCGTCATGCCGGGTTCCAGCTTCGGCAAGGCCGCTGCCGGCCACATCCGCATCAGCCTCTGCCAACCGGAGCCGGTGCTTCAGGAAGCCGCAAAACGCCTGCGCCGCTTCGCATCCGGCTATCGCCGCGAGGCCGCATGACCAGAAGCATTCCCACCAAGGCCCGCGCGGTTATTATCGGCGGCGGTGTCTCCGGCTGTTCGGTCGCCTACCACCTGGCCAAGCTCGGCTGGACCGACATCGTGCTGCTCGAACGCAAGCAGCTGACCTCGGGTACGACCTGGCACGCCGCCGGCCTGATCGGCCAGCTGCGCGGCTCGCAGAACATGACGCGGCTGGCCAAATATTCGGCCGACCTCTACGTCAAGCTGGAAGCCGAAACGGAAGTCGGCACCGGCATGCGCCAGGTCGGCTCGATCACCGTGGCGCTGACTGAGGAGCGCAAGCACGAGATTTATCGGCAGGCCTCGCTCGCCCGCGCCTTCGATGTCGATGTGCGCGAGATTTCGCCTGGTGAAGTCAAGGAGATGTACCCGCATCTCAACGTGTCCGATGTGGTCGGCGCCGTGCATCTGCCGCTCGACGGCCAGTGCGATCCGGCCAACATCGCCATGGCGCTGGCCAAGGGCGCCCGCCAGCGTGGCGCCGCCATCGTCGAGAATGTGAAGGTCACCAAGGTCCATACCAAGGCCGGTCGCGTCACCGGTGTGTCGTGGGCGCAAGGCGACGACCAGGGCACGATCGAGGCCGACATCGTCGTCAACTGCGCCGGCATGTGGGCGCGCGAGCTCGGCGCCCAGAACGGCGTCACCATCCCGCTGCATGCCTGCGAACATTTTTATCTCGTCACCGAGCCGATCCCCGGGCTCGGTCGTCTACCGGTGCTGCGCGTTCCCGATGAATGCGCCTACTACAAGGAAGACGCCGGCAAGATGATGCTCGGCGCCTTCGAGCCGGTGGCCAAGCCCTGGGGCATGGACGGCATAAGCGAGGATTTCTGCTTCGACCAGTTGCCGGAGGACATGGAGCATTTCGAGCCGATCCTCGAAATGGGCGTCAATCGCATGCCGATGCTGGCAACCGCCGGCATTCACACCTTCTTCAACGGCCCCGAAAGCTTTACCCCCGACGACCGCTACTATCTCGGCGAAGCGCCGGAGCTGTCGGGCTACTGGATGGCGACCGGCTACAATTCCATCGGCATCGTCTCGTCCGGCGGCGCCGGCATGGCGCTGGCGCAGTGGATCAATGACGGCGAAGCGCCCTTCGACCTCTGGGAAGTCGACATCCGCCGCGCCCAGCCATTCCAGAAGAACCGTAGGTATCTCAAGGAGCGGGTCTCCGAGACGCTCGGCCTGCTCTATGCCGACCATTTCCCCTACCGGCAGATGGCAACGTCCAGGAATGTCAGGCGATCGCCCCTGCATGAACACCTGAGGGCGCGCGGCGCGGTCTTCGGCGAAGTCGCCGGCTGGGAGCGCGCCAACTGGTTCGCCCGCGAAGGGCAAGAGCGCGAATACCGCTATTCCTGGAAGCGGCAGAACTGGTTCGACAACCAGCGCGAGGAACACCTGGCGGTCCGCAACAAGGTCGGCCTGTTCGACATGACCTCGTTCGGCAAGATCCGTGTCGAGGGCCGCGATGCCTGCGCGTTCCTGCAAAGGCTCTGCGCCAACGACATGGACGTGGCGCCGGGCAAGATCGTCTACACTCAGATGCTCAACCAGCGCGGCGGCATCGAGAGCGATCTTACCGTGTCGCGGCTGTCGGACACGGCCTATTTCCTCGTCGTACCGGGCGCGACGTTGCAACGCGATCTCGCCTGGCTGCGGCGGCATGTCGGCGAGGAATTCGTTGTCATCACCGATGTGACGGCGGCAGAAAGCGTGCTCTGCCTGATGGGTCCGGATGCGCGAAAGCTGATCCAGAAAGTCAGCCCCAACGATTTCTCCAACGACAACAATCCATTCGGCACCTTCCAGGAGATCGAGATCGGCATGGGCCTCGCCCGCGCCCACCGCGTCACCTATGTCGGCGAACTCGGCTGGGAGCTTTATGTCTCTACCGACCAGGCTGCCCATGTTTTCGAGGCGATCGATGAGGCGGGGGCGGATGTCGGCCTGAAACTTTGCGGCCTGCATACGCTCGATTCCTGTCGCATCGAAAAGGCGTTTCGGCATTTCGGCCACGACATCACCGACGAGGACAATGTGCTGGAGGCCGGCCTCGGCTTTGCGGTCAAAACCGCCAAGGGCGAGTTCATCGGCCGCGATGCGGTGCTGAAGAAAAAAGAAGCCGGCCTGTCGCGCCGGCTGGTGCAGTTCCGGCTGAAGGACCCGCAGCCTCTGCTCTTCCACAACGAGGCGATCCTGCGCGACGGCAAGATCGTCGGCCCGATCACATCGGGGAATTACGGCCACCATCTCGGCGGCGCGATCGGACTGGGCTATGTGCCCTGCCAGGGCGAGAGCGAGGCGGATGTGCTGGCCTCGTCCTACGAGATAGAGATCGCCGGCGAGCGTTTTGCGGCGGAAGCATCGCTGAAGCCGATGTACGATCCCAAGGCGGAACGGACGAGGATGTAGCACCTTTTTACCCTCCCCCTTGTGGGGAGGGTCGGCTCGCAGTCGGAGCGAAGCGGCGATTGCGAGACGGGGTGGGGGTGCGCCCTACGAGACCCCCCACCCCGCTTCGCAAAAGCCGCCTTGCGGCATTTGCTGCGCGACCCTCCCCACAAGGGGGAGGGTGAAGAAGCTCAAAACCGCTCCAGCTTCGCCCGCACCTTCACCAGAAACGCCGCCCTCGTCCTTGGCGTCGAGGCGTCCATCAGGTAGTGCGCCAGGAAAAACGTCCGGCAGCGGCGGGCGCACAGCGCGCGCATACCGCGCAGCAAGGTCTTGCGGCCGGGCTGGCCGACGACGACGCTCCACCAGGTCGGCGCGCCGCAGGGGGTGATGACGCCGACCCTGGTGACATGTGTCATCAGCGACATGATGCGCCCCTTGCCCAGCTTGAAGGCGACATCGGTCGCCCAGACCCGGTCGAGCCAGCCCTTCAGCATGGCCGGCAGCCCGTACCACCAGGTCGGATAGATGAACAGGATCGCCTCAGCCCAGGCGAGATGCTCGAAATGCGGTTTTAGGGCCGGATCCTCCGGCGCCCGCTCATTGTAGGCGCGCCGCTCCTCGCTACCCATCACCGGGTCGAATTTTTCGGCATAGAGGTCGAGCAGCCGTACCTCCCAACCCCGCGCCTTCAGCACGTCGACGGCGGTATCTCTGATCGCGGCGCAAAAACTTTCGGGCACCGGATGGCAATAGACCACCAGCACGCGCATCAGAAGGTATCCATCCCGGCCGCGACCTTGGCCATGAAGGCTGCCCGCGTCTCGTCGGTCGACAGGTTCATCGAATAATGAGCGAGGTAGGACACCGAGGCGCCGGGCCTGATCGTCGCGCGCAGCATCCGCTTGACCAGCCGGCGCGGCGGATCGCCCATCAGCATGGCGCGGAACCGGCTGCCGCCATAGGTGGTGACGGCGGTCAGCTTGCGGATGTTGTGGAGCGAAGGCTGCGCCTTGCCGTCGACCAATTTGAACGACACGCCGGGCAGAAACACGCGGTCGAAAAAGCCTTTCAGGATAGCCGGAAAGCCGTAGTTCCAGACGGGATATGACAGCACCAGCGCCTCGGCCTTGAGCAGCCGCTCGACATAGGGCGCGGCCGGGTCCGCAGGGCTGCGTTGGTTGTGATAATCCAGCCTCTCCCCGCGCGTCAGCCTGGGGTCGAAATCCTCGGCATAGAGATCGCAATCGTCGACCTCATGGCCGGCCGCCGTCAGCCGCTCGACGATCGTGCGGTGCAGGCTGGCATTGAAGCTGGTCTCCACCGGGTGTGCGTAAAGGACGAGGACTTTCATGGGAAATTGCTGGGGTCGGCGCGAGGCACCCCCCTCTGCCCTGCCGGGCATCTCCCCCTCAAGGGGGGAGATCGGACTGCCGCATCGCTTTCACTAATTGTCAGCGTGTCAGATTGGCTGCGGCGTTCAGGCTGCCAATCTCCCCCCTTGCGGGGGGTGAGAAGTGGTCGGCGAAGCCGATGGGAAGCCAATTGCTTGGCTTTCCAAACAACGAACGCCCGAAGCGGCAGCGTAGGGCCTGTGCCGGCAGGACAGAGGGGGGTGCTCAAGCTCAAACCTCTGCTCATTCTGCTTTCTGCAAACCCTTGAACAAAAAAGTCCGGCCGGAGCGATAGTCGTAATCCGGATTTTCCCAGGCGATCATCTTGCCGGGATTGAGCAGGCCTTGCGGATCGGTCTCGCGCTTGAAGGCGAGCTGGATTTCATCCGTCTGCTTCATGCCGCCCTCTTCCAGCGTGTAGCGGTGCGGGTTGAAGATCGGGCAGCCATTCTCCTCATGCAGCCGGATGATTTCGTTGAGCCGCGCCTCGGTGGTGAATTTCACCAGCGGCAGGCCGAAGCAGGTGATGTTGCCGTCGAGGCGCACGAATTCGAGATGCGAAAAGACCTCGTTCGGAAACATCGCGTCCATCTTCTCCACCAGCGCCAGCTGGTTGGGAAACGGATAGAGCGATTGCAGATAGGTGATCGCGGGATCGACCCGCAGTGCCCTGAGCGTGGTGTGGTTCCACGCCAGCTCGAAGCCCGGCGGCAGGCCCTTCTTCTCTTCGTCCGTTGCCGTCGCGGCATTGAAGATGACCTCGCCGCCGGCGCGGCGGGTGAAGGCGAGGAATGCGTCTAGCCCATGCCGGGCAACCATGACGACGCAGATGCTTTGCCCGTCCCGGAAGAACTTCTGGTGTCGCTTGAAATAGAGCTGCGGCACCGGCGCGGCGATCGGCGTGATCAGCTTGGTCAGGATGCCGTCCTGGCGTGCCAGCGCGTTGCCGTAGCGGGCTGCCGGCATGAAAGCGTCGAAGCCGACGATCACGTCGATCCATTCATAGGCTGCAGTCAGCGGCATCTCGACCTCGGTGATGATGCCGTTGGTGCCATAGGCGTGCGTGACTTTGTGCAAATCCTCGCCGGTGAGTTCGAGCGCCTTCGGTTCGGTTTCCATGGTGACGACGCGCAGCCGCAGCACATTGCCGAAATCACGCAGACCGCCGAAATTGATCGAGCCGACGCCGCCCGAGCCGCCAGCGATGAAGCCGCCGATCGAGGCGGTGTTGTAGGTCGACGGCGACAGCCGCAGTTCCTGCCCGGAATGCGCGCGCGTCGCTCTGTCGATGTCGGCGAGGATCGCGCCCGGCCCGGTGACGACGCGGCCCGGCGCTATGGCCTTGATCTCGTTCATCTCGGCAAGGTTCAAAACCACGCCGCCCGATAGCGGCATCGCCTGACCGTAATTGCCGGTGCCGCTGCCGCGCGGCGTCACCGGAACGCCATGACGGTGGCAAGCGGCAAGCACGCGGATCAGTTCGGCCTCGTTCCTGGGCGTCACGATCAGGTCGCCGGTGACGTGGTCGAGCTGCTGCTTCAGCACCGGGCTGTACCAGTAGAAGTCGCGGCTCTTCTGCTGGATGATGGCCGGATTGTCGTCGAGCTTTATCCCGTCGAGATCGCGTTTGAGCGCCGAAACATCCATCATTCCACCATCAGTCCGTCGAGCTCGGCGTAATCGGGCAATTGTCTGTCGATCGCTCGTCCCGCGCGCACGACGATGCGATCCGATTCGGGCCGCGAGAGCAATTCCGTCCAGCTCCGCCCTTTGAAGACGATGAAATCGGCGCTGCCACCGGCTGCCAGTGTCCCGACACCGTCGAGCCGCATCACCTTGGCCGGCGTCGCCGCCACCGTCTGCGGCCAGTCGCCGACCGGATGGTCGAAATGCAGGATGCGCGTCGCCATGCGGTAGACCTCCAGCATGTCGAGATCGCCATAGGCATAGAAAGGATCGCGGGTGTTGTCGGAGGCGACCGCGACCGCAATGCCCCTCGCCTTCATCTCGTGCAGCAAGGTCACGCCGCGCCAGCGTGGCGTGGTCTGGTCGGCGCGCCGGTCCTGCAGATAGAGATTGCACATCGGCAGCGACACCACGGCAAGTTTGGCCTTGGCGACCTTGTCCAGCGTGTCGAGCACGTCGAGGTCCGGCTGGCGCGCCAGCGAGCAGCAATGTCCCACCAGGATGTTGCCCTCAAAACCGTTCCAGAGTGCGGCCTCGGCAATCTTCTTCAGCGAGATCGCCGCGATATCGTCGGTCTCGTCGGCGTGGAAATCGAGATCGAGCCCGTGCTTGTTCGCCTCGGCGAACACCTTGTCGAGAAGCTCTTCGAGATCCGGCACCATATAGGTGACGACGCCGAGCACGCCCTTGGCCGCAGCCACACGCTTGGCCAGCCTCTCGAACCACTTTCTGTCGCGCACGCCTTCGATGCCGAGCAGGCAGGCTGCCTGCAATTCGATGCGGCCGCGCCATTTCTCCCGCATCGCCTCGAACACCGGCCAGGAGATTTCCTCCTGTGGCGGCACGCTGTCGAGATGAGTGCGCAAGGCCTTGGTGCCGTGCGCGTAGGCCGAGCGCAAAGAGAAATCCATGCGCCGCGCCACGTCCTCGGCGCTCCAGCGCGCTGCACGGTCGGCGCTGGTGGCATTGAGCGCGCCCATGAAACTGCCGTCGGGATTGGGTTTGCGCGGCCAGATATGGCCCTTGTCGATGTGGGTGTGGCAATCGACGAAGCACGGCAGGATGATGCGGCCGGCAAGGTCGATGGCGGTGGCTGGCGCTTTTGATTTCTTGTGCGCGGCGATGCTGGAGAGCTTACCGTCGGCGACGGCGATGTCGGCCAGCGCGAAGCCGTCAGTATCGTAAGTGGTGGCAAGACCTGATGTCAGCGACCGGTGAAGGCGGACGTTGGTGAGATGGTACGAGCCAGAGGTCGGTATCAAGGACCGCCCCCCTCTGCCCTGCCGGGCATCTCCCCCTCAAGGGGGGAGATTGGCAGCTTTGCCGGCAGCACCCGTCTTCCAACGTCGATAATTGGCGAAATCCCGGATGACGTCCAATCTCCACTCTTGAGGGGGAGATGGCCGGCAGGCCAGAGGGGGGTGCTTCGCGCCAACGTCTCGCTCACCTCGTCACCCTACCGCTCCTGCTTCAGCGCGCTCTCGTGCCAGCGGCGCAGGATGAGATGCGACACCAGCGACAGCACCAGGAAGATCAATATGCCGGTGAGCGAGATCAGGATCAGCGCCGCGAAAAGCCTTGGCGCGTTGAGGCGGTAGCCGGCCTCGATGATGCGCGAGGCGAGCCCTGAGGATTGTCCCTGCGCGCCGGCGACGAACTCGGCCACCACGGCGCCGATCAGCGACAGACCGCCGGCGATCTTCAAGCCTCCTAGAAAATACGGCATGGCCGCCGGCAGTCTGAGATAGCGCAATTGCTGCCAGCGCGTCGCGCCGTTGAGCTTGAACATGTCGCGAAGATTGCGGTCGACCGAATTGAGGCCGAGCGTGGTGTTGGACAGGATCGGGAAGAACGCGACGATCCAGGCGCAAAGCAAAAGCTTCACCGTCTGGTTGTCCACATAGATGTTGATGAGCGGGAAGACCGCCACGATCGGTGTTACCTGCAGCACGATGGCGAAGGGAAAGAACGACATCTCCACCCATTTCGATTGCGCAAACAGCACCGCCAGTCCGACGCCGCCGACGACCGCGAGCAGCAGGCTGAGAAAGGTTATGCGCAACGTGACCAGCAGCGCGGAGAACAGGAGCCCGGCATCGCTATAGAGCGTCCACAGCACCACGCCGGGGCGCGGCAGAATATATTGCGGGATCGCGTTCCACACGCAAATGCGGTCCCACAGCCAGATCGCCAGGATCATGATCGCCAAAGGCAAGACCCACCGGCCGATCCGCTCCAGCCGCTCCTGGCGTACGCGGCCCGCCTCTTCCGCGTCGAGCGTTGCGGCATTCTGGTCAATGGCCGTCATGGTGCGGTCCGGCTGATGTGTTGATGGCGTTGACCAGGATGTCCGAGGCCTGGCGGCAGAGCGCGGCATAATCGGGCGAAGTGCGGAAAACCTCGTCTCGCGGATAGGAGGCGTCGATGGCAAGCTCGGCATGGACGCGGCCCGGCCGCGCCGCCATGACGACGACGCGGTTGGACAGGAACACGCTTTCGAAGACGCTGTGGGTGACGAAGACGACGGTGAAGCGCTCGTCCTGCCACAGCTCCAGAAGGTCGTTGTTAAGCTTGAAGCGGGTGATCTCGTCGAGTGCGGCGAACGGCTCGTCCATCAGCAGAATGCGCGGCTTCGTCACCATGGCGCGTGCGATCGAGACGCGCATCTTCATCCCGCCGGAAAGCTCGCGCGGCACGGCGTTCTCGAAGCCGGTCAGGTGCACCCGCTCCAGCATCTCCGTCACCGCCGGCGCCGCCTTGGCGCGCGACACGCCTTTCAGCCTGAGCGGCAGCCAGACATTGTCGAATACATTGGCCCAGGGCAGCAGCGTCGGTTCTTGGAAGACGAAGCCGATATTGGCGCGGTCGATCGAACCGCCCCAGTCGAGCTGACCGGATGTCGGCGTCGACAGGCCCGCGATCAGCCTCAACGCCGTTGACTTGCCGCAGCCGGACGGCCCGAGAAGGCTGACAAAATCGCCCTCGCGGATGGCGAGATCGACGTCGCTCAATGCAGTCACGCCATTGGAAAACACCTTGCCGACATGGCGCAGCGTCAGCAGCATCGGGCCTTCACCCGATGCCGTCATGGGCGCCTGCGCCATCTTTTCCAGCTTCACGACTACTTCTTCAGCTCGATCCCGACACCTTTGTTGATGAAGGCCAGCGTGTAGGCCTTCTTGATATCGATGCCCTCGGGCGTGACCTTGGCCTTGACCATCTTGTCATAGAAGCTCTTGATCCGGTCTTCGTTCATGGCGCCGATGCCGAGCTTTTCGGTGTCGCCGGAATCGGCCAGGCCGAACTTCTTCATCTGCTCGATCGAGAAGGCAATCTGCTCGTCGCTCATGTCGGGGTTGTCTTTCTTGATCATCTCGTTGGCGGCCTTGTTGTCGCCGTAGAGGTAGTTGTACCAGCCCTTGGCCGAGCCATCGACGAAGCACTGGACCACCTCCGGCCGCTTGTCGATCGTGTCCTGCATCACCTCGATCGTCGTCGAATAGGTGTCCCAGCCATAGTCGGCGAGCAGGAACTGGTTGGGCACGAAGCCGCCTTCCTTCTTGACCGCAAAAGGCTCCGAGGTGACGTAACCCTGCTGGATCGACTTCTTGTTGGCCAGGAATGGAGCGGTGTTGTAGGTGTACGGCACGCGCTTGGCGGCATCGAAACCGAGTTCGATGACCATCCACTGGAAGAAGGTCTGGACGCCCTCGTCGCCGAGAATGTACTGGTCGGCGTTCTTCAAATCCTCCCACTTGTCCAGCCCCTGCCCCGGGTGGGACATGATGACTTGAGGGTCCTTCTGGAAATCGGCTGCGACGACGCGCATCGGGATGCCCTGCTGGACGGCGTCGAAGGCCGACAGCAGATTGCCGCCCATGTAGAAATCGAGCTTGCCGGCCAGCAGCAGCGGCCGCCCGCTGACCTGCGGACCTCCCTGCGAAATCGTCACGTCGAGGCCACATGCAGCGTAGGTGCCGTCGGCGACGGCCTGGTAGTAGCCGCCATGCTCGGGCTCGGCCAGCCAGTTGGTGCCGAAGGTGACCTTCTCGTTTGCTGCCGCGCCGAACGTGCCGGCTCCAAGCAGCGCGACCGCAAGCGCTGAAATCTTCTGTTTTCCGTACATCGACACCACCCTTTGTTGGCTCCGGAGCGTCACGCGCCGGGCTCGACACCATTGATCCAAGAAGCAAGACACATGCCACCGCCCGGGCCGCCTGCTTGCGCGGCAGTCACTGCCAACACCGGACGGGTCATGCTGTGCGGGAGGCATCGTGCCTATTTTTTGGACGCCTGTCCACAATCGCCCTCGTGCCATGCACCACATCTTGAACGTACTATCGGTCACGTCTTAGGCTGGTCTCGCAGACAGGAGATTGCCATGTTCAGATACCTCGCGCCGAAGTCGATCAAGCCGCCTTTCGCCCGCTATAGCCACGGCGTCGAGGTGCCGCCAGGCAAGCGGCTGGTTCTGTGCTCCGGTCAGGTCGCCATCACGGCGGACGACCAGATCCCCGAGGATGCCGGCGCGCAGGCCGAGCTCTGCTTTCAAAACATAGCGGCGATTCTGGCTGAAGCCGGGCTGGGGCTAGGCGACATCGTGCGCATAAACGCCTACGTCACCGACCGCGCCTTTCTGCGGCCCTATATGGACGTCCGCGACCGCTTGTTTGCCAGCCCCGCGCCCGCCTCGACGCTGATGATCGTGTCAGGCTTTGCGCGGCCGGAGTTCAAGGTCGAGGTCGAGGCGATTGCGGCTGGGTGATCGACAGGCGACGTTTGGCGCGCTAGGTCTCCCTCACAGTCAAGAGGCATGACATGACCGTTGCAAACAGACGCGTTTGGTGGGGCGACTACCGGACCACCGAATACGCCGCGATCGATCCGGAGGCGACGATTGCCGTGCTGCCGGTGGCGGCGATCGAGCAGCACGGCCCGCATCTGCCTGTATCAACCGATACCTCGATCATGAACGGCATGCTGGAGACGGTCATCGCCCGCCTGCCCGGCGATCTCGACATCCGCATCCTGCCGGTCCAAACGGTCGGCAAGTCGAACGAGCATCTGCAGGCGCCGGGCACGCTCACCCTGCCGGCGGCCACCCTGGTCGATGCCTGGACCGAGCTTGGCCTGTCCGTTGCCCGCGCAGGCGTAAGGAAACTGATCGTCGTCAACTCGCATGGCGGCAATGAAGAGATCATGGGCATCGTCGCGCGCGAGCTGCGCGTGCGTGAGAGGATGCTGGCGGTGAAGACCAGCTGGCAGCGCTTCGGCCGCCCCGCCGGCATGTACACCGAGCTGGAAGACCGCCATGGCATCCATGGCGGCGACGTCGAGACCTCGTTGATGCTGCATTTTCGCCCGGAGTTAGTCGACATGGCCAAGGCCGACAATTTCGCCTCCAAGGTCGCCCGCGCCGAAACCGAATTTGCGCTGCTGCGCCACACCGGAACGCACGCTTTCGCCTGGATCGCTGGGGATCTCAACCCCAACGGCGTGGTCGGCGATGCCAGCATTGCCGCGGCCGAGAAAGGCCGACTGACGGCGGAGCATCAGGCCGACGGCTTCATCACCCTGTTGAAGGATGTGCGCAAGGCGAAGCTTGCCGACTGGCTGGCATAGCGGGCCGCCTTAGCCGTCGATCTTCAACACGAAAGGCGTACCCTCAAAAGCATCGGCGCCGCGTCCGATCGCCTCGATCGCTTCGATCATGCGGCCTTGTCGTGAGAGAAGAGCATCCGCGACGGCGATCAACCGTGGATTGGGTGTCGCCGAGGGCGAAAGCTTCCGCAATGTCTGCGCAAGTTCGACTTCGTCGCGCTTCGGGGCGAGCGCCGCCGCAATGATATAGGCCGAGGCGGTCGAGCGGCTGATGCCGGCATAGCAATGGACGACCATGGGTTTGGCGCGGTCCCATTTCCGGGCGAAATCGAGCAGATTGCGCACATGGCCTTCGCCGGGCATGGTCATGCCGTCCTGCGCCACCGCGATGTCGTGCATGACCAGATGCAGGTGGTTCTCCCTCGATATCGAGGCCGGCCGCGTCACCTCGGTGCCGGCAGCGAGCAGCGACAGCACGCGCTCGGCGCCGCTTTTGGCCACCGTCTCCTCAAGCTTTGCCAGCGAACAGATATGGATCATGGCGCGATCTCCTTCGACCCATCGTCGCGCCGTGCGCGCCAGTCGGCAAGCGCCGATTCGAGCCGCTGCCATTCCTCCTGACGTCCAGGCAGCCCCGCGCGGAGCACCTGGGGACGCTCGAAAAAATGCCTGAGCAATATGCCGCGCTCGCCGAGCGTCGAAAACAGCCCCGGTGCATCGGCAAGCCGGAGATAGCGAAACAGCGTCGTGCCGCCGGCGACAGCAACGCCAAAGCGCGAAAGCAGCGCATCGAGCCGCGCCGCATCCTGCGCCAGCCGCCGCCGCATGTCGGCCTGCCAGCCGCTGTCGGCAAGCGCGCGGATGCCGTATTCGAGCGCTGGGCCGGCGACCGCCCAAGGGCCGAATTGCGTTTCAAGCCTTTCGACCGTCACCGCACCGGAAAGTGCGAAGCCGAGCCGCAGGCCGGCGAGACCGAAGAATTTGCCAAACGAGCGCAGCACGACGATGCCGCCCCGCCCGACATCGCCGGCCAGGCTTTCCGCGTGCGGGCCGACATCCATGAAGGCTTCGTCGACGACCAGCAGACCGCCTATGGCGCGCAATGTCTCGGCAAGCCGAAGCAGCCTTTCCCGCGACACGACTCGCCCGTCGGGATTGTTGGGATTGACGACGATGGCAATTTCGGCTCCGGCAAGCGCCTCGAAATCGTCGACCTCCGCCACCGCATGGCCGGCAATCGCGGCGGCCCTGGCATGCTCGGCATAGGTCGGCCCGAGCACCAGCGCCTTGCCGGGGCTGACCAGCGAGGCGACGCGCGGCAGCAGGATCTGCGTGCCCGGGGCGACCGCCACATTCTCGTCCGAAGGCGCGCCATAGGCGCCGGCCGCGACCCTGGCCAGCTCACGCAGGCGCGCGGCTTCCGGCAATCGTGACAGGGCGGTGGCGGGCAGCTCGAAAAGCGGGTAGGAGTGCGGATTGATACCTGTCGAGAGATCGACGAAAGGTTGTGGCGCGTGAGGGAAGAGCGCCCTCGCCCGGCCAAGGGATCCACCGTGATCCACCACAGTAATCGCTCCATCAGAAAGCTTCATGTCGATCCTGATCGCTTTCCTGTCGCTGGCCATCGAACGCATCCTGGGTTACCCGGACTGGCTGTTCCGTGCCGTCGGCCATCCCGTCACCTGGTTCGGCAGGCTGATAGCCTTTCTCGACCTCAGGCTCAACCGCGACACTGATTCCGACGCGCTGCGTCGCCGCCGCGGCGTGCAGGCGCTGCTGGTGATCGTGCTGGTGCCGGCGGCAATCGCCTTCATCGTGCAAATCCTGCTCTGGCAGCTCTTTCCTGCCGGCATGATCATCACGGCAATCCTGGCCTCGTCGCTGCTGTCGCAAAAGAGCCTTACCGAACATGTCGAGGCGGTGGCCGATTCGCTGGATACCGGCGGGCTGGCGCTCGGCCGCATTGCGGTTGCGCGCATCGTCGGCCGCGACCCAGAGAAGCTCGACCATGCCGGCGTCAGCCGCGCCGCCATCGAAAGCCTGGCCGAGAATTTCTCCGACGGCATCGTTGCGCCCGCCTTCTGGACAGGTGTCTGCGGTCTGGCCGGCGGCGTCGCCTACAAGGCCGCCAACACCGCCGATTCGATGATCGGCCACCGCACCCCGCACCACGAGGCCTTCGGCCGCGCGGCGGCACTCTTCGACGACTGGATCAACCTGCCGGCGTCCCGGCTGACCGCGTTGCTGATCGTTGCCGCCGCCTTTCTCGTTGACGGCGCCGATCCCCGCAACGCCTGGCAAGCAATGCGGCGCGACGCCAAAAAGCACCGCTCGCCCAATGCCGGCTGGCCGGAGGCGGCGATGGCTGGCGCGCTCGGCTTGGCGCTCGCCGGCCCGCGCAGCTATGGCGGCGTCATCGTCGAGGACGCCTATATGGGCGAAGGCGGCCGCCGCGAGGCCGACAGCACCGACATCCGGCGGGCGCTGAAACTTTACCAGATAGCAGACTATCTGCTGATCGCGCTGTTTGGATTGCTCTCCGCGGTCGTCATCTACCTGGATGTTTTGATCTCGCAGTAGATGCGCCGCCTGACTCACCAAGAGACACGGACTTCCTTGGCGTTTGAATCCACCGCCGCGCCAAATCTTTTGATCGCGTAACCGCCGGCGGCCACTGCCGAGGATTTCAGCACAGGCTCAATCACAAGGAAAAGCTTCTCGGCGTCTGGCCCGTACAGATAGAGGGTGCATTTGCCCTCGCCAAACTCGTCGCCATCAAATTCGCCGACATGCGCATTCGAAACAGCTTGTTCCAACCGATCCTCCAGAACTTGGACCGATTGCCGCTCTTCCGGCGCCCCGAACTGACCGCCGCTCAGAAGAAGATAGACAATTACCGCTTGTTCCAACGGTCATCTCCCGAAGTTAGACCCTCAAAACTCGATTCCCTGCTGCGCCTTAACGCCTGCGGAAAAATGGTGTTTGGTCACGCCCATCTCGGTGACGAGGTCGGCCGCCTCGACCAGCGCCGGCTTGGCATTGCGGCCGGTGACGACGACATGCAGGCCTTCGCGCCGCGCCTTCAGCGCCGCGACCACCTTGTCGAGATCGAGATAGTCGTAGCGCAGCGCAATGTTGAGCTCATCGAGGACGACAAGGCTGACAGAGGGGTCGGCGATCAGCTCCAGCGCCTTGGCCCAGGCGGCTTCGGCCGCCGCAATGTCGCGCTTCAGATCCTGCGTCTCCCAGGTGAAACCCTCGCCCATCGTGTGCCAGACGACACGGTCGCCGAACGCCGCGAAGGCGTCCTTTTCGCCGGTGTGCCATTTGCCCTTGATGAACTGGACGACGCCGACGCGCTTGCCATAGCCGAGCATGCGCAGCGCCAGCCCGAAGGCGGCCGTGGTCTTGCCCTTGCCGGGTCCGGTGTTGACGATCAGCAGCCCCTTCTCGACCGTCTTTTCCGCGACCTCGGCGTCCTGCACCGCCTTGCGTTTGGCCATCTTGGCGCGGTGGCGTTCTTCGTCTTTTGCGTCGATATCGGTCATCATTTCACCTTGAGCGGCAGCCCCGCCACCATCAGTAGCACCGTATCGGCAACCGCCGCGACCTGCTGGTTGAGACGGCCGGCGGCATCACGAAACCGGCGTGCGAGCGCATTGTCGGGCACGATGCCTTGCCCGACTTCGTTCGAGACAACGAGCCAGGGCCCGCGCGGCCGCGACAGCATGTCGGCTAGCCGCCGGCATTCCGCCTCGAGATCATGGTCGGAAAGCATATGATTGGTCAGCCACAGCGTCAGGCAATCGACGAGCACCGGCTGGTTGTCGGGCAAGGCTTCGAGCGCTCCGACAAGATCGAGCGGCGCGTCGATGGTCGCCCAGCCTTCGCCGCGCCGCGAGCGATGCAGCGCGATGCGCTCGCGCATCTCATCGTCATAGGCTTCGGCGGTGGCGATATAGGCCCATGGCGGCGGCAACGCCGTCGCCAGGGTTTCGGCATGCGCGCTCTTGCCGGAGCGCGCACCGCCGATGATAAAGGTCAAACTGCGATCAGGCAAAGCTGTCGCGCAGGCTGGTCGCGGTGCCGGCGAAGCGCGAGTGCACTATGCCGACAACTGCGCCGAGCACCAGCCAGAACACCAGATTGGTCAGCGTCACCGCCACCACGAACTGATGATGCAGGCCCTCCGGGATCGGCGTTACGAAACTGTCAGGCTGCGGCGCGCCGACAATATGCGGGGCGACGATCAGGAGGACGGCGAGCACGGTCAGGGGCGCCGACGTGCGGAAGGTAATAAGGGCAAGGCCGATCGCGGTTGCCATCACCGTTGCCCACCACCAGATCTGGCGCTGTATGAGATCGGCCGCCGGCATTGCCGGCAGTTCCGGCGGCAGGCCGAGTCCCGGCGCCAGCGTGAACACGGCAAAGCCCGCCAGACCCCAGAACACGCCCTGGCGCCAGCTGCCGATGCCGCCGGCGAACTCGGAAACCGCCACCAGGACCAGCGCGAAGCCGATGCCGGTGACGATATTGGCGACGACACTGAAGGCGAAACGCTCGAAGCCGTCGGCCGGCGCCCAGCCTTCGTCCTCCGCCGGCGCGGCTGCTTCAGCCGGTGCTGCGCTGCTCACCGCATTTTCCGCCGGCGCGGCGGTGCTCATGGCATTGGGGTCCGCAGCGTTGGCGGCGGGCGCCGCGGCATGCTGATGCTCATGGCCGCCACCAGCCTTTTCGTAGACCTCCGCCTTGAGGATCAGCGGCACGGTGGCGTAGGCCTGCATGCAGGCGAGAGCGACACCGGCCACGAGCCCTGCGATCGCCGCGATGAACACGACGTTGCGAAACAGGTTCATGATGTCAGATCCTCGTCAGTGGCAGGGAAACGCCATCGAATGGCGATAGTCGTGCGCCGCATTGTGGACCGCATCGATGTGCGAGAAACCGACAACGCCGACGACGAAAATGCCCAGAAACGCGCTAAGCACGAGCTGCATGAAGCGCGACTGCGAGGAGACGGAAGCGCCGAGGGAGACGGAAGCGGTATTCATATCTTGTCCTTTCGCCCTCCACCCGAGGGCATCGAAGTCAGTTCCCTGTCGCCGGCAGGTCTCCTGGCTCGCGGATCAGCGCCCTTCCCCACCTTCCCGAAGAAAAAATCCCCAGTGGCTTGGAGAGGACTACCGCACACAGTTGCGGGGGCAGCCACGGCATTGGGCAACAAGTCAGCCCTCACCGCATTCCCTCTTGGTCCCTAACGGAACCGACGACATGCATGACTATAGGCTGAAACGGTCGCATCCGGCAAACCAAATTCCGCCGGCCAACAGCGCGAATGCGCCATGCGGCGTTACGGGTTCAACGCGGTGATCCGCTCGGCAACCAGCCGCTGCAGCCGCCACAGATGGCGATCGTGAATGCCGCGCTCTTCAAGGTTTTTCACCGTGTTGTAGAGATAGTCGGCGCCCGACCCGCAGGACGTTGCCAGCCTTTCGACGACCTTGCCCTCGTCGAGCGGTCCGGAATAGGTCAGGCCGTTGCGGTTGATGACGAAGGCCAATGCCCTGAGCGGTCGGCCTCGCTTGCAAGCTTGAGCATGCGCGGCCGGTAGCTTGTCGGCTTCAGCGTGACTTCGCGCCGGAAAAGCCGGCCCAACTGCTCGCGCCGGTTATTGCCGGTCAGCCGAAAGGCGACGCCCTTGCATTGTCCGCCACGGTCCAGCGCCATCATCAGGCCGGGGCTGTCCTTGGTGCCGCGCCAGCGCGTCATGTTCATGCAAAAGGACCGATGCCAGCCGCGCGCCAGCGCAACGCGGTCCTCGACATAATCTATTTCCGGTTTCCAGATCAGCGATCCATAGCCGAACAGCCATAGCGGTTCGCTGTCCGGGAGTTCGACCTGCAATTCATCCAGCAGCGCGTCATAGTCGGCTTCATCGAGATGCATCGCGTCCGGATCCGGCCCGGGGTCCCTGATCTCGCGCCAGCAGCGCGCGACCAGCTCCGGCGTAAGCGACATCTGTCGTGCGGCCACTTCCGAATCCCCCCAATTTCCGAATGTCCCGTGTCCACGACATGATTATGCGCCGCGCCTGCAACCGGCAATGCGGCACTCTGATTGACAAACGATTTGCCGGGGTGTCGGCTGACGCTTCATAGGAAGCCAGCCATGCATCCCAGCCCGAGCGAGCGCGACCCCTATAACGGCCTGAGCCGGGCCGAACCGACGCTACCGTCGTCGGCCTATTGGGATAGCGAGGCTTACCAGCGCGATCTCGACGCCATCTGGCACAAAAGCTGGCTGCTCGTCTGCCGCGAGGCCGACCTCGCCCAGCCGCTGGCGTTCCGGACATTCCGCGTCGGCACGCAGGAAATCGTCATTCTGCGGGACGAGACCGGCGAGTTGCGCGCCTTCCACAACACTTGCCGGCATCGCGGCTCGCAGCTTTGCCAGGAAAGCGAGGGCCGGCTGAAAGCGCGGCTCATCACTTGCCCCTACCACGCCTGGTCCTACTCGCTGCGCGGCGATCTCGTGCGCGTTCCCTCGAAATCGCTGCCAGATGGTTTCGACAAGGCCGATCATCCGCTCTACCGGGTGGCGCTGTCGGTGTGGCGCGGTTTTGTCTTTGTGAACCTTCAGCAGGCTGCGGCCGGCTCCGCCGGGACCTCCTTCGATCCCGCATCCGGCGACCTCGCCAACTGGCCGCTGGAAACGCTGGTATCAGGCCATGTCCTGCGCAAGGTGATGAACTGCAACTGGAAGATCTTCTGGGAGAACTTCAACGAGTGCCTGCATTGCCCGGGCGTCCACAAGGACCTGTCTCGGCTGGTGCCGATATACGGCCGCGGCCTGATGAGCCGGCACGACGACCCCGACTGGGTCCGCCATGCCGACAATGACGCGCCGGAGTTTTCGGGTGGCCTGCGCGCCGGCGCCGAGACCTGGTCGCGCGACGGACATGCCCATGGCCCGGTCTTCCCGGGCCTGACGCCAGCCGAGCGTGCGGCCGGACAGACCTATGCCACCAGCCTGCCCTCGATGTTCATCGTCGGCCATGTCGATTATGTCAGGACGGTGCGACTGATGCCGCTCGGTCCCGAACAGACCGAACTCACCGCCGAATGGCTGTTCGCGCCCGAGGCGCTGGCTGAGACGGACATCGACAATGTCGTCGCCTTCGGCACCCAGGTGCTGGAGGAGGATGCCGCGATCTGCGAGATCAACCAGAAAGGCCTGCGCTCCATGCGTCACGCGGCCGGCGTGCTGATGCCGGAGGAGTATGATCTGCACCGCTTCCACAACTGGGTGCGCGAGCGGCATGCAGCGCTTGAGGCAACCGCCTGATCGGCGACTAAAGCGACTTCGGCAGATAGCGCCAGGTGATAAAGCCGCAAACCGCGGCCAGAATGCCCAGCGTCACGAACACCGAGCCGAGGCCGAAAAACGCCAGCACCACCGAATAAACCAGCGGCGGCGTCAGCTCGGAAAAGTCGAGATAGGTGCGGTAGACCGCGGCCATCTGCGCCCGCTCATAGGACCGCACCGAGCGCATGAAGGCGGTCGAGCCCAGTGCATCGAGCGCGATGGTGAACAAGGCGCCGCAGAGCAGGAAAAAGCCCGTAAGCAGCGGCGCGGTAGTGCCGACCGCGCCCGCCGCAAGCAGCGTCGCCGACATCGCGAAATAGGCGAAGGTCATGGTGCGCCGGCCGCCGAAGCGTTTTCCAGCCTTGCCCCAGAAGATCGCCATGAACAACAGCGCATTGCCGGCCGAAACCAGCAGGCCGCCGGCAAGCTCGCCCTCGCCGGTAATCACCATGAACAGCGGCCCATAGACGAAGAACGTCGTCCAGAAGCAGGACCGGCCGAAGGCGATCAGCCAAGCCAGCTTGAGCCTGGGTTGTGCCACGAAGCGGCCGATATTGGCCAGCGGATTGGCCGGCCGCGTCTTGCCAGGCCGGATCGACTGGTTGTCGCCCAGCCTGTAGGTCCAGAACAGCGCCAGCAAGGCCAACGCAAACACCGCCACCGCGCCATGCGCGGCATAGATGCCGTAGCGTGTGTAGAGGAAGATGCCGAGTGTCGGCCCGCCGGTCCAGGCAAGCATCGACCACGCCATGCGCAGCGATTCGGCCTGCATGAAATCGGTCTTGCGGATGTGATCCATGATGTAGAGGTTGAGCGTGATCGACAGCGCGCTCGCCCCCATGACGCGGCACAGCATGCCTGCCAGTTGCCCGGCAAGCGTGTGGGTGACGAAGAACAGCGAGCCCATCGCCAGCAGGCAGGCGCCGGCGGTATAGACCCAGCGCCGGGCAAACCTGCGGATCAAGATCGGCATGAACAAGGTCACCGACAGGCCGAGCAGCGCCACGATGGTGTATAGGATCGAGACGATCTGCTCGTTGTGCAGAATCTCATAGGCCTGGATCGGGATGACGCTCGATACCGTGGCGCGGGCGAAGGATTCGACCGCATAGAGCGAGGCAAAGGTGCGGGCATCCGCCGGACGCAGGGCCGGAAGCCAGATCGGATGGCGCACATGGGTGGACATTTGATCCCCAAATCAGACTCGCAGCCCAAATCTGCGCTGGCGCTTCCTCCGCCGGTAACAGGAAACCGACCCCTTCCCGGCAAAAGCGAATTCGGCCAAAGGCTTTCCGGCTCTGGCCTAAAGCGCCGCCCGATGCAGCCGCACGGCGCGACCCGGAGCGTAGAGGGCGGCCTTCTTTTGTCCGGTGCAACCGTGATAGTCGTCTTTGGGGCTGAATCAGATCGCGAGACCATGAGCATCAATACCGCACCCTCTGGAGATCAACTGAAGCGAGATCAACCGAAGCGTATCGTCGCCATCGATGTCGTACGCGGTATCGCGCTGATCGCCATGGCGAGCTACCACTTCACCTGGGATCTCGAAAATTTCCACTACACCGACCCCGGCCTCACCGCCGTCGGCTGGTGGAAGATCTATGCGCGCTGCATCGCCTCGACCTTCCTGTTCCTGGTCGGCGTCAGCCTGTTTCTCGCTCATGGCAGGCAGATCCGCTGGACCGGCTTCTGGAAACGTTTTGCCATGGTCGCCGTCGCGGCCGCCGCCATATCGGCGGTCACGTACTTCATCACGCCGGACAGCTTCATCTTCTTCGGCATCCTGCATCAGATCGCGCTGGCCAGCCTGCTCGGCCTTTTGTTCTTGCGGCTGCCGTCCTTGCTGACGCTTGTCGTGGCGGCGGTGGTGATCGCCGGGCCGATCTATTTCCGATCCGAAGCCTTCGATCATCCGGCGCTGTGGTGGGTCGGCCTGTCGGCGATCAACCCGCGCTCCAACGATTACGTGCCGCTGTTTCCCTGGTTCGGCGCCGTGCTTCTCGGCATCGCCGCGGCAAAGTTTGCGTCCACCACCGGCCTGCTGGCGCGGCTGGCCACGCTGGCATCGGGAAGCTGGACCAGGCCGCTCACCTTCATCGGCCGCCACAGCCTGGCTTTCTACCTGATCCACCAGCCGCTGCTGTTCGGGTGCGTCTGGCTGTTCTCGCAGATCGCGCCGGCGCCGGTCGAGACACGGGAAGTGGTCTTCCTCAAGGAATGCCAGGTATCCTGCGAACAGCAGCGCGACACGGAGTTCTGCACCAGCTATTGTGTGTGCATGCTGGACACGCTGCAAAGCGAAGCGGCATTCGACCGGCTCTACAATGGTGACCAGACCCCGGAGTTCAAAGCGCATCTCGGTGAACTCGCCGGCATCTGCACCGCAAGGACGGAGGAGAGTCCGATGACGCAGGGAGGGCAACAATGACCGACAAGCTAGCAAAACCCGGGCTGGCAAAACCCGATCTACCGAGACCACGGCTGATCCCGTGGCCGCCGCTGATCTACATCGCCGCCATCGCCATCAGCATCGTGCTCGGCCTGTTCTATCCCCTGCCCTGGATCGGCGACCTCTTGGGCGACCTTTTGTTTGCCGCCGGCTTTGTGGTGCTGTTTGCCGTCGCAGCCCTCTGGTTCACCGCTATCCGCACCATGATCCGGGCCAAAACGACGATGAACCCCAATGGCGTGCCGGAGCATCTGGTGACGTCTGGCCCGTTCGGCATCACGCGCAACCCGATGTATCTGGCCAACACGCTGCTTTTGATCGGCGTCGCCTTCGTCTCGGGGATCGTATGGTTCCTGCCGCTGGCCCTGATCGCGGCTTTTGCAACGCAGAAGGTCGCCATCGAGAGCGAGGAGAAGGTGCTGTTCGCCAAATTCGGCAAGAAGTACCGCGACTATGCGAAGCGGGTCAGGCGCTGGATCTGAGGCGGGTGTGATCGCTGGCAGGGTTCGCATGCCTTGGCGACTAGCCGAAACGCCCATCTCTTCGTCATCCACGGGCGAAGCAAGGAGCGTAGCGGCGCAGCGCAGACCCGAGGATCCATGCCGCGACGTACAGGCGTTGCCACGTCCAGAATTCTGCACCGCTGCACTCCACGGCCAATGTCACGGAATGGATTCTAGGGTCTCCGCGACGGAGCCTCGCTCCTGCTTCGCCCTAGA
Organism: Mesorhizobium sp. C277A; assembly: GCF_040324395.1. Classification (NCBI taxonomy): domain Bacteria; kingdom Pseudomonadati; phylum Pseudomonadota; class Alphaproteobacteria; order Hyphomicrobiales; family Phyllobacteriaceae; genus Mesorhizobium; species Mesorhizobium sp. C277A. The sequence goes on from NZ_JAMYVW010000002.1 coordinate 2,649,753, forward strand.
ATGACGAAGTGTGGAAGGGCTCCGCTAATCGCGAACGTTTGCGACGGGCGCGCAAACGCTCGACGATCCGCTCAGGTATTTACCCCCAACTCCACCAGCCGCTCGACGCAAGACTCCTCCGCCTGGTCGAGCTCCGCCAGCGTCTCCTCGAGATCGCGGCGCTTCTGGCGCAAATCCTCGCGCTTTTCCTCGATGCGCTTGATCATCAGGTTGAGTTGACCGACCTCGCCGGGCGGTTCCTTGTACATCTGGATGATTTCGCGGATCTCGTTGATCGAGAAGCCGAGCCGTTTTCCGCGCATGATCTGACGGATCAGATGCCGGTCAGATGGGCGAAACAGCCTTGTGCGGCCCCGCCGGACCGGTTGCACCAGCCCCTCGTCCTCATAGAAGCGCAGCGTCCGCGTCGACACGTCGAATTCGCGGGTCAGTTCGGTGATCGAATAATATTCCCGCATCTTTGCTCCAAATGTCGGAACATCGGAAAACGCCCGGTCGCCCGGGATTTCCAACGCATTCCGATCAACCCCGTTCCAAGCCGGACTCGGCATGAAACCCCGCGCAAGCCTCGCACCACATTTACGTAAAAGTCAATTGAACCCGCAACGCCTCTTTCTCAAGGGATAGCGAACCACCAGGTGGCCAGCCCGAGGAAGGCAAAGAAGCCAACGACGTCGGTGACCGTAGTGACGAAAACCGCCGACGCCACCGCCGGGTCGATCTTGAACCGGTCGAGCAATAGCGGGATCAGGATACCGGCAAGGGCTGCCACGAACATGTTGATGATCATCGCCGCCGCTATGATGCCGCCCAGATTGGCATCGCGGAACCAGACGGCCGCGACGATGCCGATCAGCACGGCGAAGATGATGCCGTTGATGGAACCCACGCCCATTTCGCGGCGGATGATGCGGCCGGCATTGTAGATGTCGAGATCCCTGGTCGCCAGCGCGCGTACCGTGACGGTCATGGTCTGCGAACCGGCATTGCCGCCCATGCCGGCCACGATCGGCATCAACACGGCCAGTGCCACAATGTGCTCGATGGTGCGGTCGAACAGGCCGATCACCGATGCCGCCAGGAACGCCGTCAACAGGTTGACCAGCAGCCAGGGCACGCGCGAGCGCGAGGTCGAAAGAATGCTGTCGGACAACTCTTCGTCGCCGACGCCGCCCATGCGCAGCAGATCTTCCTCGGCCTCCTGCTGGATGACGTCGACGACGTCGTCGATGGTCAGCACGCCGACCAGCCGCTCGTTCTCGTCGACGACGGCGGCGGACAGAAGATCGTATTGCTCGAAGTCCCGCGCCGCCTCTTCCTGGTCCATGGTGGCCGGAATGGCGTGCCTCGTCTCGTGCATCACGTCTCCGACCTTGGTCGTGCGCTTGGTGCGCAGGATCTGGTCGAGGTCGATGGCGCCGAGCAACTTGAAGCTTGGATCGATGACGAAGATCTGGCTGAAGCGCTCGGGCAGGTTCTTGTCTTCGCGCATGTAGTCGATGGTCTGTCCTATGGTCCAGAACGGCGGCACGGCGACAAACTCGGTCTGCATGCGGCGACCGGCGGTCTCTTCCGGGTAGTCGAGCGAGCGGCGCAGCCTGATCCGCTCGGTGAACGGCAACTGCGACAGGATCTCGTCCTGGTCTTCCTTTTCAAGGTCTTCGAGAATGTAGACCGCGTCGTCGGAATCGAGGTCCTGCATGCCCTGGGCAATTTGCTCATTGGGCATATTGTCGACGATATCGCGGCGGATCGCCTCGTCGACCTCGGTCAGCGACGAGAAGTCGAAATCGGCGCCGAGCAGTTCGACAAGGGCGCGACGCTGTTCGGGGTGCAGGGCCTCCAGCAGATCGCCAAGTTCCGACTGGTGCAGGTCGTCGACTTCGCGCTTCAGCGTCAGCGTATCGCGATCGGCGATCGCCGCCCCGATCTGGGCCAGGAATGATGACAGGACGGCGCCGTCCTCGCCATAGATGTCGGCGTGGGCGTCGTCAGCGGCTTTGGCGCCGGTCGTGTGGTCGTCCTGGCGTTCCACCAGCGGCTCCCGCCATGGGAATTTCGGAAAAGGTGCCTGTCAGGTCTAGCGCGCAACGCACGGGAATATCAAACGAAATGCGCCCCGCCCGGCATATGGGGAGAGAGCGATTTCATCAGGATATGACGCCGCCCAGGATTCAGGCGGCGCGACAGCACATGTCGCTGGGGAAAGAGCACCCGAGCACGGTTGGGGCAGAATTGTCATGATGCAGGTCCTGCCATCTGCCGGACCCGCCCAGGCCAGGAACCAGAACAGCCGGAAGCCCTTGAAGATCAGGTCGCAGACGCAGAAAGCAATCGAGGAACGGCGCGTGCGCGTGGTCGTGGCCGAACGCAATCCGCTCGTGATATCGGCGCTGCGCGACATGCTGGACTGCGACGGGCGCTTCGAGCTCCTGGCCTGCGTGCAAAGCGGCAGGCATTTTCTTGAGTTGGCAGCGGAAGGCGAATTCGACGTCGCAATCATCGGGTGGAAGCTTGCCGACATGGACGGCGCCGATGTGCTGGCCGAGGTTCACAGCCGCAAGCTCGGCGTGCGCATCGCGGTGTTTTCCAACGACCACGACATCGGCATCCTGAAGCAGTGCGTGCGCCTCGGCGCCCAGGGCTACTGCTTCCAGTTCGACGATCCAGCGATCATCTTCGAGACCATCCTGGCCGTCGCGCATGGACGCATCTGCATCCCCTACATCGACATCAATAAGGTCAACGACACGCCCTTGTCGCTGCTCACCGTGCGCGAGCGCGAACTGCTGGCCGTGCTGTCCGACGGCTGGACCAATTTGCAGATCGCGACGCGTACGGGGATTTCCGAGAACACGGTGAAGTATCACCTCAAGAATCTCTACGACAAGCTCGACGTCCGCAACCGGGCGATGGCCGTCGCTCTATGCGCGCGAGCGGCGTACCCAGAAGCAGCCGTTCGGGTAGGAAAGCGATGAGCCGCGGGTAGGTCACCCGGGTAGGCAACCCCCACCCGCGCGCGGCAAGATGTTACCTCTTGAGGTGTTGTTGCCATTAGCCGTCGAAACGAAACTCCCCATCACCGCTTTGCTGGATCAGGAGGAGTTCGCGACATGGCCGGTTTCACCCATCTTTTCATTCCCGGACCGACCAACATTCCCGAACAGGTCCGCCAGGCGATGAACCTGCCGATGGAGGACATGCGTGCAGCATCCTTCCCCGATCTCACGCTACCGCTGTTCGAAGACATCAAGACGGTGTTCAAGAACGAGACCGGCCGCGTCTTCATCTATCCCTCCTCCGGCACCGGCGCCTGGGAAGCGGCGATGACCAATGTGCTCAGCCCCGGTGACCGCGTGCTGATGTCGCGCTTCGGCCAGTTCTCGCATCTGTGGGTCGACATGGCCGAACGGCTCGGCTTCGAGGTCGATGTCATCGACTGCGAATGGGGAACCGGCGTGCCGCTCGAGCTCTATGCCGAGCGGCTCAGGGCCGACAAGGCGCACCGCATCAAGGCAGTCTTCTGCACCCAAAACGAGACCGCGACCGGCGTGACCAGCGACGTCGCCGGCTGCCGCGCCGCGCTCGATGACGCCAACCACCCTGCTTTGCTCTTCGTCGACGGCGTCTCGTCGATCGGCTCGATCGACTTTCGCCAGGAGGAATGGGGCGTCGATTGCGCGGTCAGCGGCTCGCAGAAGGGTTTCATGCTGCCCGCCGGCCTCGGTTTCCTCTCCGTCAGCAAGAAGGCGCTGGTGGCCTCGCGGAGCGCCACCCACCGCCGCTGTTTCTTCTCCTTCGAAGATATGATCCGCGCCAACGACGCCGGCTATTTCCCTTATACGCCGGCTACTCAGCTGCTGCGCGGCCTGCGCGCCTCGCTCGACCTGATCGCCGAGGAAGGGCTGGAAAACATCTTCGCCCGTCACCATCGCCTCGCCGAAGGCGTGCGCAAGGCGGTCGACGCCTGGGGCCTGAAGCTCTGCGCCAAGACGCCTAAATGGCACTCCGACACCGTCAGCGCCATCCTGGTGCCGGACGGCGTCGACAGCGGCGATGTGGTCAAGCGCGCCTACCAGAAATACCAGACCTCGCTCGGCGGCGGCCTCAACAAGGTGATCGGCAAGGTCTTCCGCATCGGCCATCTCGGCTGGCTGAACGAGGTGATGGTGCTGGCCTCGCTCTCGGCCGCCGAAATGGCGCTGCTCGACTGCGGCGTACGGCTGGCGCCCGGCTCCGGCGTCGGCGCCGCCATCCAGCACTTCCGCGCCTCGGCCGCCGTGCCGGTCGCCGAAGCCGCCTGAGGAGCCGACAATGAGCCACACCATCAACCACCTCAAGAAATTACGGCTGCAGCGCAGCGAGCTGGCGGTTCCAGGCTCCAGCCCGGAAATGATCGACAAGGCGGCCAACAGCGCCGCCGACTTCATCTTCCTCGACATCGAGGATGCGATCGCCCCGCCCGACAAGGAACGCGCCCGCAAGAACATCATCCAGGCGCTCAACGACATCGACTGGCGCGCCAAGGGCAAGACCGTCTCGGTGCGCATCAACGGCCTCGACACGCACTACATGTACCGCGACGTGGTTGACGTCATGGAGCAGGCCGGTGACCGGCTGGACACCATTTTGGTGCCGAAGGTCGGCGTGCCGGCCGACCTCTACATGGTCGAGGCCATGGTCAACCAGATCGAGATGGCAAAGGGTTTCAGGACCCGCGTCGGCCTCGAAGCGCTGATCGAGACCGCGCTCGGCATGGCCAATGTCGAGGCGATTGCCGCGACACCCGGCCGGCTGGAAGCCATGCATTTCGGCGTCGCCGACTATGCGGCAAGCTGCAAGGCGCGCACGGTCAACATTGGCGGCCTCAACCCCGACTATCCCGGCGATCAGTGGCATTTCGCTCTGTCGCGCATGACCGTCGCCTGCCGCGCCTATGGCTTGCGCGCCATTGACGGGCCGTTCGGCGACTTCTCCGATCCGGAGGGCTACATCGCTGGCGCCAGGCGCGCGGCGGCGCTGGGCATCGAAGGCAAGTGGGCGATCCACCCCTCGCAGATCGCGCTTGCCAACGACGTCTTCTCTCCACCGGAAAAAGAGGTCACCCGCGCCCGGCGCATCCTCGAAGTGCTGAAGGAGGCGGAGGCGCAGGGCAAGGGAGCGGCCGCACTCGACGGCAAGATGATCGACGCAGCGTCGGAACGCATGGCGCGCAATGTTCTGGTGGTCAACGAGGCAATCGAACGGGCCAGCCAATTCTCTAGCGAGCCGCGCGTCGCCACGCATTGACTGTTCAGGGAGGACAAAATGGACATCCACGAATATCAGGCCAAGGAACTGCTGGCACGCCACGGCGTGCATGTGCCGCGCGGCGGGCTGGCCTACAGCCCCGAGCAGGCGACCTACAGGGCCCGCGAGATCGGCGGCGCCAAATGGGTGCTGAAGGCGCAGGTGCATTCCGGCGCCCGCGGCAAGGCCGGCGGCATCAAACTGTGCGCCAATGACGAGGAGATTTCCAGCGCGGCCGAGGGCATGCTCGGCCGCAAGCTGGTGACACAGCAGACCGACCCGCGCGGCAAGCTGATTTCGCGCCTGTATCTCGAGGAAGCCGTCGATATCGCGCAGGAGCTCTATGTCGGCTTCGTGCTCGACCGCAAGGAAGAGCGCGTCATGATCGTGGCGTCCGCTGCCGGCGGCATGGAGATCGAGGACATCGTCGAGAAGGCACCGAACTCCATCCTGCGCACATCGGTCGATCCCGGCGTCGGCATGCAGCGTTTCCAGGCGCGCGAGATCGCCTTCGGGCTCGGCCTCGACCACAATCTGATCGGCAAGGCGACCGAAACCATCTTCGCCTGCTATCAGGTGTTCCGCGACTACGACGCCTCGATGCTGGAGATCAATCCGCTGGTGGTGACCCGCGACGGCAATCTGATCGCGCTCGACGCCAAAATGTCGTTCGACGAGAACGCGTTGTTCCGCCGGCCGGAAATCTCCGAGCTGCGCGACAAAAGCCAGGAAGATCCGCGCGAAACTTTTGCCAGCGACCGTGGCCTCTCCTATGTCGGCCTCGACGGCAACATCGGCTGCATCATCAATGGCGCAGGGCTCGCCATGGCGACCATGGACATGATCAAGATCGCCGGCGGCGAACCGGCCAACTTCCTCGACATCGGTGGCGGCGCCTCGCCGGAGCGGGTGGCGAAATCCTTCCGCGCCGTGCTCGGCGACAAGGATGTCGAGACCATCCTGGTCAACATCTTCGCCGGCATCAACCGCTGCGACTGGGTCGCCGAAGGCATCATCAAGGCGATACGCGAGGTCGGCGTCAACGTGCCGCTGGTGGTCCGTCTCTCCGGCACCAAGGCCGAGGAAGGCCGCCGCATCCTGGCCGATTCCGGCGAGGCGGTAATCGTTGCCGACACGCTGGCCGAAGCCGCCGAAAAAGCCGTCGCTGCCTGGCGCGCGGCCACCAAGAAAAAAGCAGCCTAGAGCCGGATGATTTCAGGTCGAATCGACCTGAAATCTGAATCCGTCTCTAAAATCAAACAGATGGAGCATGATGTCGTCCGAAAACCGCTTCACACTTTTCGGCATCATGCTCTAGGGAGGTCGAGAAAATGGCAATCCTGCTCAACCGCAGCACCCGCGTCATCGTCCAGGGGTTCACCGGCAAGATCGGCAGCTTCCATGCCGAGGACATGAAGCGCTACGGCACCAAGCTGGTCGGCGGCGTTACGCCCGGCAAAGGCGGCCAGAAGCATCTTGGCCTGCCCGTCTTCAACACGGTCAAGGGCGCGGTGCGCGAGACCCGCGCGGAGGCCAGCATCGTCTTCGTGCCGCCGCCTTTTGCCGCCGATTCGATCATGGAAGCGGCCGACGCCGGCATAAAACTCTGCGTCTGCATCACCGACGGCATCCCGTCGCAGGACATGATGCAGGTCAAGCGCTACATGCTGCGCTACCGCTACGAGGACCGCATGCGGCTGATCGGGCCGAACTGCGCCGGCGTCATCACGCCCGGACAGGCGCTGATGGGCATCATGCCCGGCAGCATCTATCTGCCTGGCCGCGTCGGCATTGTCGGCCGCTCGGGAACCCTGGGCTACGAGGCGGCGTCGCAGATGAAGTCGCTCGGCATCGGCGTCTCGACCAGCGTCGGCATTGGCGGCGACCCGATCAACGGCTCGTCCTTCAAGGACATGCTGAAACTGTTCGAACAGGATGACGACACCGACGCGGTGGTGATGATCGGCGAGATCGGCGGACCGCAGGAAGCCGAAGCCGCGATCTGGGCGCGCGATAATATGCGCAAGCCCCTGATCGCCTACATCGCCGGCCTCTCCGCCCCCAAAGGCCGCCGCATGGGCCACGCCGGCGCCATCATCTCGGCCTTCGGCGAGTCGGCGCAGGAAAAGGTCGAAATCCTGAAGGAGGCCGGTGTGATCATCGTGCCGACGCCGTCCTCGTTTGGTGAGGTGGTCGCCGATACGCTGTCACGTATGAAGAAGGCCGCCTGAACAGCGGCCTTCGCGTTCGACCGCGCCTCATGCCGCCTTGTCGGCTGCCGGCTTCGCGACCTTGGTGCGGGTGGCGCTGCGGCGGCCGTCGACGCTGACCGGAATGTCGCCGTCGACCGTGGCGCGACGGACCACCCGGTGCTGGTCGCCGTAATCGTTGACGGCGTAGTGCTGCGTCGCGCGGTTATCCCAGATCGCCACATCGCCGGCCTTCCAGCGCCAGCGCACGGTGTTCTCCGGCGCCGTGACATAGGACTGGAACACCTCGTAGAGCTTCGCCGAATCGCTTTTGGAAAGACCGATCAGCCGTTGCACGAAATTGCCGAGCAGCAGCGAGCGCTCGCCTGTTTCGGGATGGACGCGGACAACGGGATGCTCGGTCTCGTAGATCGTCGAGGTGAAGATTTCCTCGAAGTGCTTCTTTTCCGCGGCGCTCGCACGCGGCCGCACCGCGGCGTAATCGTAGGCGTTGCTGTGCACCGCCCAGAGATTGTCGGCCAGCAGCTTCAACGGCTCGGGCAGGTCCTGATAGGCGGCCGCGGTGTTCGACCAGATGGTGTCGCCGCCGGCCGGCGGTATGACGACGCCGCGAAGAACGGAGAATTTCGGATAGGCGTCGACGAAGGTGACATCGGTATGCCATTGGTCGGCGCGACCGCCGCCACGGCTGGAATCGAGTTCGAGAATGGACGCCGTTCCCTTGACGGGACCTTGGGTCGGATGCGGGACGAGGTCGCCGAGACGCTGGGCAAAGCGCTCCTGCTCGGCATCGTCGAGATGCGCCTGGTCGCGGAAGAACACCACCTTGTGCCGCAACAGGATCTGGTTGATCGCCGCGACCGTCTGCTGCGGCAGGTCGCCGGAGAGCCGAATGTTCCTGATCTCTGCGCCGACGCGTCCGGTAAGCGGGACAATATCGGCATCCGGGATGATCTGCTCTACGGGGGTAAGTCTGGTCATGGGAACCTCTTCCTCTAAAGCCGCGGGCTGGTGGCAATGCTCCGCCGTCTGCCGGCCGCATAGCGATCGGCGGAGCAACTCCCTCATCGGGAGCCGACTTGCTTGGCAACGAGAGCACTGATCTCAACTCAGGAGGCGAAGGCCGCCAAGGCTTGCGAGCAGTACCGAGATCCCATTCAAAGCGTAATTCTACAAATTCCATAGACATTTCTTTTCAAAGTTCGGCGGCCCTGAGAAAAATGCCTTCTGTCCAATTCGTTCGTGAGCGGCAGGCGGTGGAGCGCTGCGCGACGCGGCCCGCACCAGTAGTGACGCTGTCGTATCCCCTTCGATATTGGAGATGGCGGGTGAATTGCATGCCTGATATTGATGGCTTCCACGCATCACGCAGGCGCCGAGATGACAGACTCCGATAAGGCTGACGCTGTCGAGCAATTGCTCGATACGCCTGACCTCGCCACCGCGCTGGAAAGCGACCAGTTCAAGAAATTTCTCGACCAGATGCCGATCGCGATCGCCGTCTCGGAATTGATCGCGAAGGAACGTGTCGTCTACGCCAATCCCGAATTCGAGAAGCTCTCGGACCTCAAGGCGCCGAAGCTTGCGCGGGAAAACTGGGCGGCCCTTTCCGGCAGGGGGCTTCATCGGCAGAAGGACAGGCCGCTCGCCGAGGCTGTCGTTGAAGACACCGATTTCGTCGGCACGTTTCGCCTCGAGCGCGGCGAGGACAAGCCGGCAATCGTCGACGTTTATTCCAACGTTATCGAGGACGACAACGGCAAGCTCTGCTTCCGGCTGGTGGCGCTTGTCGACGTCACGGCACACGGTGAGACCGAGGACGCGCGACCCGCGGAGGAGCTCATCCGGGAGAAGGACACCCTGTTGCGCGAACTGCAGCATCGGGTGAAAAACAATCTGCAGATGATCACCGCTTTGATCCGGATGGAAACCCGCAACGCCACCGAACCGGACCAGAAGCGTTTCGAAAGGCTTGCCGGCCGGGTAGACGCATTGGCAATCCTTTACCAGACCTTGTCGGCTGACCAGCAGAAGGATGAGGTGGATCTTGGTGTGTATCTTAGCCAGATCGCGTCCGCCGTCATGGCGTCGCACGCAGTCGAAGGTATCCGCCTCGACCTTAAGGTGGATACCTATCCGGTATCCATCAACGTTGCCATGCCGACAGGCCTGGTCGTCAATGAGTTGCTGACCAACGCTCTCAAGCATGCATTCGTCGGGCGCGACGGCGGCACGATCACGCTGCACAGCGTCGTCAGCGGCGATGGTTGCCGGGTGACTGTCGCCGATGATGGGATCGGTCTGCCGACGGGTGAGACCTGGCCCAGGCCCGGCAAGCTCGGCTCCCTGATCGCGCGGTCGCTGACCGAAAATGCCAAGGCGCAATTCGACGTCAAGTCGAGTGCCGGCGAGGGAACCAGGGTCACCATCGTCTTCAAGCGATCGGCGGCGACGGACTGAGGCTATGCAACGGCGCGCCGGGAAATCCCGGCCGGACAGGTGCTTCGGGCGCTCGCGGGTGTGGCCTTAAGTCGCAAACGATTTGGCTGCAGAAGCGGGGCGCCGGGCTTCTTTGACGGTGCGATCAGCACCATATGTGGTCCACAGCCCTCCAAAACGAGAGAAGCTCGCTCCGGCGGGTCGCACCGCGGCCGTCAGCCGGCAATGGCTATGAACCAGGAAACTGAAAACCATCATGCATGAAAATATCAGACCAGCGTCGAGAGACGTCCCCCTCATTCAGCTAGGCCTCAACCAGTGCCGCTTCCCGGTGAGCGAAGACCGGTTGGTACCCGGTGGTTACCGTTTTTGTGCCGGGCCGACGTCGCCGGATCGCGTCTATTGCGATCACCACCACACCGTCGTGACGGCCGTTGATCCTCGTCGAGCCCGTCCGGGTCTCCATTTCCCGCAACGACGCGCCGCTTAGGTCACCCACATCCCCTGCCCCGCCACCGGCAAAGCCGGGGACTCGGGTGCAGGAGGCTGGCCGGTGCGAGCCAAGCGGCGTTCGCGTGCGGCTCTGCGACCTCTTGTTGCAACTCTGCTGCGGCCGGTTCAAGCGCCAAAGGCGATGATTTGGCGTCGACGGCCTGAGAAGCCGCAATGATTTCAATGGCCGAAAAATTATGGTGCGGTCGAGAAGACTCGAACTTCCACGGGTTGCCCCACAGCGACCTCAACGCTGCGCGTCTACCAATTCCGCCACGACCGCCCGTGGTAGGAGCCGGAACGAACCGGCTCGCGGCGTGTAGCAAATCGTTTCCTGCGAAACAAGGGCGCGGCGCGCAATAATCGCCGCGAATTGGCATATCGGCCTCTACAGCGCCGCGCGTCCTGTGGGACGCGCAAAGGACGGCGAACTGGACGTTTCAGCCGGATACCGCCATATGAAGGGCAAATGCATTTGACCCCAGAGCGCAAGGCGGTTTCGCCAAGCCGGTGTGCATCACGCGAAAAACGAAAAAGCCATGACCGAACGCAGCCAGATCGCCACGTCGTTCCTGCCCTTGCCGGGTTCGGCGCCGGTCGAATGGCGCATCGAGCCCGGCCTGACCGGCTACACCGATGCGCTGGCCCTGATGGAAGCGCGCGCCGAGGCAATCCGCGCGGGTGCAGCTGCCGAGATGGTCTGGCTGGTCGAGCATCCGCCGCTTTACACCGCCGGGACCAGCGCCCGCATCGAGGACCTGATCGACCCCGACCGTTTCCCGGTCTTTGCCGCGGGGCGCGGCGGCGAATACACCTATCACGGGCCGGGGCAGCGGGTTGCCTATGTCATGCTTGACCTGAAGCGCCGGCGTGAGGATGTGCGCGCCTTCGTCGCCGCGCTCGAGCAGTGGATCATCGGCACGCTTGCCGCCTTTAATGTACGCGGCGAACGCCGCGAGGACCGCGTCGGAGTCTGGGTGGTGCGGCCCGAGCGCCCGTCCCTGCCCGACGGCTCGCCGGCTGAAGACAAGATCGCGGCCATCGGCATCCGGCTGCGGCGCTGGGTGAGCTTTCATGGCATTGCCGTCAATGTCGAGCCGGATCTCAGCCATTTCAGCGGCATCGTGCCATGCGGCGTGCCGGATCACGGCGTCACCAGCCTCGTCGACCTCGGCCTGCCCGTGACCATGGGCGATTTCGACCTGGCGCTGAAATCCGCCTTCGAGGATGTTTTCGGGGCAGCGGAGTCAACTTCTGCAGAACCGGCTCGCAAGGCCGGCTGAGTCTCGCCTCGACCAACGCTCAAAGCAACCGCGCCGAGGCCCACAACAGCCCGAAACCGTGAACGGCGAAGACGGCCAGCAGCGCGCCGGCGATGGCGAAACGATCGAAGGTGCGGATCGGTTTCAGTTCGTAGCGCGGTTTTACCCCGCTACCCACTGTCATCAGGCTGAGGATGGCAAAGACGGCGCCCGCCACCAGCAGAAAGGTTTGGGAAAAGCCGGCCAGCCAGCCAAGCCACAGCAAGGCCGAGAGCAGCGAAAACGAGGCGAGCGCCAGGGCGACCGGCCCCGGGCAGATCTGGCGCAGTACCTGGCCGCCGTCGAATTTCCAAACCGGCACCAGATTGGCGATGTTGAACAATGCGGCAAAGCCGGCAAGCGTCGCCAGAAAGGCCGCGGCGAGCCGATGTCCCTCGCCGGATGCGAGCCCGCTGGCGACGATCAGCAGCGGTACCAGGAACGCGGAAAAACCAGCGCCCATCAGCGCCACGAAGGCGACCTCGAAGCGGCTGTCATAAGGCCGGCCGCCAATGGCGATGCCGCCGAGCAGCGGGATAAAGATCATCCGCGCCTTGCGATGACCGGTTAGCCGAAAGGCCGCCATGTGGCCGAGCTCATGCAGGGCAACCACCGAGGTCAGGATCGCGGCCAGCGCCAGGCCGCCGAGATTGAGCCCGAAGAACGGCCAAAGGATGAAAGCCGACAGAACGGCGAAACCGACCTGGCTCAGCGGATGCTCGAACCAGCCGCCCTTGCGATACTGTCCGGTCCTCGCCCAGATCTCCAGCTTGCCGAGCTCGCGGCGCATGGCGAAGTAGCGGAACACCAGGAAGGCGACGCCGCGATAGCGATCGGTCTGACTGAGCGTCACCCGCGTGCCGGCACCTTCCGAGGTGAGTTCGGTGGTCTCGTAAAAATCCTTCCAGAACGACGCGTCGAGCGCGGTATCCTCGATGACCCGCATCGAAAAACGACTGCCTTCGACCACGTCCTCGAAGCGCGACCTTCGCTCGATCGGCTGGCCGTCCCGGCCCTCCCAGGACAGCAGGATGCGGGCCGTGCCCTGCCCGTCCAGCGGCTGGGCCGAGAGTATCTCGCCGGACCAGCCGGCATCGCTGCCGAGCGGCCACAGCGCCTGCCAGAGGCGCTGCCGGTCCACGGCAACCACGCGGCTCAGCCGCACCGTGCGCAAACCGAGAGGCGCGGTCATCAGAAGGAAAATTAGTCCGAGATTACCGGCCACGAGAAGGGCCGTCACGATCGGCGACACCTGAGGTTTTTGCTCCCTGTCTTGGCGGGGCAGCATAGCGTCATGGCGGCAAGAAAGGCTTAACAGCACAGCGCCTTCCTGCCCGCCTAAAACAGTGCGGCGAACCGCAGTTGCATCACATGGCGCCGATCCAGACGGCCATGGAAACGAGAAACGCACTCATGCACACCAACGAAACGACGTCCTGAACAAGATCGCTCATAACTCTCTCCTGTTGTTGCTATGTTCGTATTTTGTTCTAATTTTGTTCGAATGTCAACGATCTGCCGACGAATCCTGACAGCTGGTTTGAGCAGGGTTAAGGAAAGGTTGACGGGGTGACGACAGTGTTGACGGAGGGCGCATCGCATGGCCGACACGCCCCAATCACTTCGTCATCCTAGCGTCTTCGCGACGGAGCTCCGCTCCTGCTTCGCCCTAGGATGACGAAGTTGGGGCCTACAACGGAACGACCTTGCCGTCCGCCAGCGTCACCCGGCGGTCCATGCGCGAGGCGAGCTCGTGATTGTGGGTGGCGATCAGCGCGGCAAGGCCGGACTGCTTGACCAGCGCGCCAAGCGCCTCGAACACATAGGACGCGGTGACCGGGTCGAGATTGCCGGTCGGCTCGTCGGCCAAAAGCAGCAAGGGCGCGTTGGCGACGGCACGGGCGATGGCGACGCGCTGCTGTTCGCCGCCGGACAGCTCCGACGGCCGGTGCGACGCGCGCTTGCCGATCTGCATATAGTCGAGCAGCTGTGCTGCGCGCTCCGACGCCTCCTTGCGCGAAAGCCCTTTGATCAGCTGCGGCATCATGATGTTTTCCAGTGCCGAAAACTCCGGCAGCAGATGATGGAACTGATAGACGAAGCCGACATCGTTGCGGCGGATCGCCGTGCGTTCGTCGTCGGAGAGCCGTCCGCAGGCGCGGCCGGCCAGAATGACGTCACCGGCGTCGGGGCGCTCGAGCAGGCCCGCCGTATGGAGCAGCGTCGACTTGCCGGTGCCCGACGGCGCCACCAGCGCCACCATCTCGCCGCGCTTCAGCGAAAAGTCGGCGCCGTTCAAAATGGTGAGCTTGCGCGGCCCCTGGACATAGTGCCGCTCGACGCTCTTCAGCTCGATAATGATCTCGGACTTCATTCGTATCTCAAGGCCTCGACCGGATCGAGCCGTGCGGCGCGCCATGCCGGAAACACCGTTGCTAGGAAGGACAGGCCGAGCGCCATCAGGATGACATAGGTGGTCTCGCGCGGGTCCATCTTTGCCGGCAGTTGGCTGAGGAAATAGAGTTCCGGATTGAACAGCACCTTGCCGGTCATCCAGGAGAAGAACTGGCGGATCGATTCGATGTTGGTGCAGATGAGCACCCCGAGCAGCACGCCGGCGAGCGTGCCGGTTACGCCGATCGCAGCACCCGTCATCAGGAAGATGCGCAGGATGGCGCCGCGCGAGGCGCCCATTGTGCGCAGGATGGCGATATCGTGGCCCTTGTCCTTCACCAGCATGATCAGGCCGGAGATGATGTTGAGCGCCGCCACCAGCACGATCAGCGTCAGGATCATGAACATGACGTTGCGCTCGACCTGCAGTGCTGAAAAGAACGTCTCGTTGCGCTGGCGCCAGTCGACCATGTCGATCGGCCGTTGCGCCGCCGCATCCACCAGCGGTTTCAGCGCGTCGACATTGTCGGGATTGTCGACATAGATCTCGATCGTCTGCGCCCTGCCGTCCATGTTGAAATAGAGCTGCGCTTCGGAAAACGGCATGTAGACGATGGAGCTGTCATACTCCGACATGCCGACCTCGAAGATCGCCGCCACCTTGTAGCCCTTCAGCCGCGGCGTCGTGCCCATCGGCGTGACGTCGCCCTCCGGCGAGATCAGCGTGATGGTGTCGCCGAGCACAAGGCCGAGATTCTCCGCCATGCGCTTGCCGATGGCGACGCCCTCGCCGGAGTCGAAGCCGTCAAGCGTGCCTTGCTTGACGTTTTGGGCGACGATGGCGATCTTGCCGAGGTCTTCGGCCCTGATACCGCGCACCAGCGCGCCCATGCCGCCGCCGACATTGCCTTGCGCCAGCACCTGGCCGTCGATCAGCGGGATCGCGTATTTGACGCCGGCCACGCCGTTGATGCGGGCTGCGACCTGCGCATAATCCTCAAGCGGCGAATCCAGCGGCTGCACGATCAGATGGCCGTTGACGCCGAGGATGCGGGTCAGAAGTTCGGCTCGAAACCCGTTCATGACAGCCATGACGACGATCAGCGTGGCGACGCCCAGCATGATGCCGAGGAAGGAGATCGAGGCGATGACCGAGATCACCGTCTCCTTGCGGCGCGACCGCAAATAACGCCAGGCGACCATGCGTTCGAACATGGAGAACGGGCCGGCGACCGGAGACTTGGTGACCGGAGACTTGGCGACCGGAGACTTGCCAACCGGAGACTGGGCTACCGAAGACTTCGCTGCCGCGGCTTCGCTCATGCGGTTGCACCGAAGCGTTTCCTGGCCTCCGCGACCGGCAGCGTCTCGCGCTCGCCGGTCCGGCGGTTCTTGATCTCGATCTCGCCGGCGGCCACGCCGCGCGGCCCGACGACCACCTGCCAGGGCAGGCCGATCAGGTCGGCGGTGGCGAACTTGCCGCCCGGCCGCTGGTCGGTGTCGTCGTAAAGCACATCCTTGCCGGCGCCGGTGAAGGCGGCGTAGAGCTCGCCGCAGACGCGGTCGCACTCGGCGTCGCCGGCCTTCATGTTGATCAGGCCGATGTCGAACGGCGTCACCGCTTCCGGCCAGATGATGCCGTTGTCGTCATGGCTGGCCTCGATGATCGCCGCCACCAGCCGCGACGGACCGATACCGTAGGAGCCGCCGGAAACGAAATGATCCTTGCCGTCGGGCCCGGTCACCTTGGCGCCCATGGGCTTGGAATATTTGTCGCCGAAATGGAAGATGTGGCCGACCTCGATGCCGCGTGCCGAGACCCGGTCGGCCTCGCCAAGCTTGTCCCAGGCCGCCTCGTCATGCATCTCGTCGGTGGCGGCGTAAGGCGTCGTCCACGTCTTGACGATGTCGGCGATCTCGCCGTCATTGCCGAAGTCGGTTTTCTCGCCGGGCACCTGGAGCGACAGATATTCGCGGTCGCAATAGACCTGGCTCTCGCCGGTGTCGGCCAGGATGATGAATTCATGGCTGAGATCGCCGCCGATCGGCCCGGTGTCGGCCCGCATCGGAATGGCCTGCAGCCCCATGCGCGTGAACGTTCGGAGATAGGATACGAACATGCGGTTATAGGCGGCCTTCGCGCCCTTGAAATCGAGGTCGAAGGAATAGGCGTCCTTCATCAGGAATTCGCGTGAACGCATGACGCCAAAGCGCGGACGCACCTCGTCGCGGAACTTCCACTGGATGTGGTAGAGGTTTAGCGGCAAGTCCTTGTAGGACTTGACGTAGGCGCGCACGATTTCGGTGACCACTTCCTCATTGGTCGGACCGTAAAGCATGTCGCGGTCCTGCCGGTCCTTGATGCGCAGCATCTCCTTGCCGTAATCGTCATAGCGGCCGCTTTCGCGCCACAGATCGGCCGACTGGATGGTCGGCATCAGGATTTCCAGCGCGCCGGCGCGGTTCTGCTCCTCGCGGATGATGCGGCAAACCTTGTCCAGCACCAGCTTGCCTAGCGGCAGCCAGGAAAAGCTGCCCTGCCCCTGCTGGCGGATCATGCCGGCGCGCAGCATCAGCCGGTGCGAGACGATCTCGGCCTCGCGCGGATTTTCTTTCAGGATGGGCAGGAAAAACTGCGACAAACGCATGGACAGGTCCGTGAGAGAGGAGGCTGCACCGGAATCGGCGCGGCTGGCTTGCTTGCCCCGGCTTCATAGCTATTTCGTGACGGAATGGAAACCCGACCGGTCGCATCGGTCCGAAATCGCAAAAATCGATTCTTCTTCCAAAAACCTTCGCACCGAAAACGATAATGCTTCTGACGCAAAGTGATCGCCTGACTGCAAAGTCCTCACACACGCTTTGCGCGTCCGGGCTACGCGGCACACCTGGCCCCATTAATGCGGCAGCCCCGGCGTTGTTCGTTTCGCAAGCAAAGCCTGCCGCACTATTGTGCACTGCAGCACAGATTGCCCGATTGCGGGCAAAATTCTGCGTGACAATTTCATCAGGGTTAGGCTAGTGTGCCCCGATAACCGAGAGGGTGGAGAAAAATCTGCTCTCCTACGCGGTCAAAGTCTTGGGAGGATGCGATCTAGGCGCGGTTACCCGCTGCCGCCGGAAACCGGAAAACAGATCGGAACGCGTTTAAATTGCAAGGCCTTGTGCCTTGCATTTTTTTTGCCCGATCATCTGGTTAGATCAACCTGTTCCCAAATCACGTGAGCTTGCGTCAGCCTGACACCAAGGCGTGATTCTAATGCGGGTGGGCCATGCCTGGCCGCCTATTGCGCATCGCAGGCTGGCGAGACAAAATCTGAGTTTGGCGCTCCGAAACAAACACAAACATCCCAGCCGATCTGCCGGCGGGAAAGTGGTTAGTTAGCCGGTGCCTGGCTGGCTTCGGGGATGATGTGCGGGACTTCGTCGAGGCTGTAGCCCAGCCCGTGCGTCAGGCTGTAGAAAACCCCCATGACGACAGCAGTGACGATGGTGGTGCGGATCACGGCGCGCAGCATATGCGGTCCGCGCGGCGCGCTCGCAACCGTGCCCAGCGTCACGTCCTGGTCGTCATCCTGCGTCTTGACGCTGAACGGTAGCACGATGAACAGCATCAGCCACCACGTGATGAAGAACAGCGCGGCAAACGAAATCCAGCTCATGCCTGCTCCAGTTCGACCAGCGTGCCGAAGAAATCCTTGGGATGCAGGAACAGCACCGGCTTGCCGTGGGCGCCGGTTTTGGGATTGCCGTCGCCCAGCACGCGGGCGCCGCTCGCTTTGAGGTGATCGCGCGCGACAAGGATGTCATCGACCTCGTAGCAGACATGATGCATGCCACCCGAGGGGTTCTTCGCCAGAAAGGCCGCGATCGGCGACCGTTCGCCCAGCGGCTCCAGGAGTTCGATCTTGGTGTTGCCGACATCGACGAACACCACGGTAACGCCATGCTCGGGCAGCGCTTGCGGCGCGGTGACCTTCGCGCCAAGCGTATCGCGATAGGCCGCAATCGCCGCGGCCAGGTCCGGCACGGCAAGTGCTACATGGTTCAGGCGTCCCAGCATGAAGTGCTCCACAAGTTAAGGGAGTAGGGAATGGGCAGTAGGCAGTAGTGATACATCTGCATTTTTCTCCACTGCCTACCGCCTACTGCCTATTCCCTCACCTCGTCACAAACACCGTCACCAGCGGCTTCTTGCCCCAGGCCTCGTTGGCGGCGCCGCGCACGGCGCGGCGCACCGCTTCCTGTACCAGATCGAGGTCCTTGCGGCGCTGGCGAGGGATCGAGTCGACCGCGCCGACGGCCGCGTCGAGCATCAGATCTTCCATGTTTTCGCCACGGGCATCGGCCTCGGCGACGCCGATGGCGACCAGATCGGGATCGCCGGCGAGCTCATATTTGTCGTCGAGCACGACATTGACCGCGACATGGCCGGCGAAGGATAGCTTGCGCCGGTCGCGTATGCCCATCGCCTGGTCGGTGCCGATCAGCCTGCCGTCCTTGTAGATGCGGCCGAACGGCACCTGGTCGATGATCGTGGCCGGACCCGGCGCCAGCCGCAGCATGTCGCCGTCGCGCACCTGCGCCACCTGGCCGATGCCGGAGGTCGACATCAGCGACCCCTGCGCCACCAGATGCGCGGCTTCGCCATGCACGGGAACGCCGATCTGCGGCCGCACCCACTCATACATCCTGCGCAATTCGCTGCGGCGGGGATGGCCGGAGACATGCACAAGCGCGTCGCCATCCTCGATGATCTTGATGCCGAGGTCGATGAGGCGGTTCTTGATCTCGAGGATCGCCTTCTCGTTGCCGGGAATGGTGCGTGAGGAAAACACCACCGTGTCGCCGGCCGTCAGCGACACCGATTTCATCTCGTCGCGCGAAAGTTTTGCCAGTGCCGCCAGCGCCTCGCCCTGGCTGCCGGTGCAGATGATGACCAGGTTCTCGCGCGGGATGAAGCCGAAATCCTCCTCGGCGATGAACTCCGGCAGCCCGTCCATGTAGCCGAGTTCGCCGGCGACATCGATGACCCGCTTCAGCGAGCGGCCGAGCACCAGGCACTGGCGGCCGGCATCGCGCGCCGCCTTGGCGATGGAGACGATGCGTCCGACATTGGAGGAGAAGGTGGTGACGGCGACACGGCCGACAGCGCTCTGGATGACGCCCCTGAGGCCTTCGCCCACCGCCACTTCCGACGGCGATTCGCCTTCGCGCAGCGCATTGGTGGAATCGCAGATCAGCGCCAGCACACCCTTGTCGCCATAGGCGCGAAACCGCGCCTCGTCGGTTTTCGGACCGATCGTCGGTTCCGGATCGATCTTCCAGTCGCCGGTATGGATGACGGTGCCGGCCGGCGAGGTGATCGCCAGCGACATCGGCTCGGGGATCGAGTGCGCCACCGGAATGGCCTCGATCGAGAACGGGCCGACAGTGAATGTTTCGCCTGCCCGGTAGATCGTCACCGGAATTTTCTTCGGCGCGCCCTGCTCGCCCTGGCGCTTGGCGTCCAGCAGTCCGGCGCTGAACGGGGTCATCCACACCGGCGCCTTCAGCTTCGGCCAGATGTCGAGCAGCGCCCCGTAATGGTCTTCATGCGCGTGGGTGATGATGACGCCGCGCAGGCCGGCGAGGTTCTCCTCGATGAAGCGCGTATCGGGCAGGATCAGGTCGACGCCAGGATGCGCCGCATCGGGAAAAGTCACGCCGACATCGACGACGATCCACTCGCGCGCGCTAGGCGGCCCATAGCCGTAAAGGGCGAAGTTCATGCCGATCTCGCCGACGCCGCCGAGCGGCACGAAGACGAGTTCGGCGTTTTGCGCTTTCGCCATCAATTTTCCCTTCCCGGCCCTTGCGGCCAGCCCCTAAATCTTTGCCGACGCGACGGCGCCGAAATGCACGTCGCCGGCGGCTACCGTCACGACCGACCCCTCATCATCGCGGATCACGAAACGGCAGTCCGCGTCAATGGTCTCGAAGGTACCGCGCACCACATTCCCGTCAATCCTGACAGCAACCTCGCCGCCAAGCCCCGCCGCGCGCGATAGCCAGCGACGCCGGATGGCGTCGAGCCCGCGTCCGTCATCCCACAGCCGGGCATTGTCGGTCCAGGCATCGGACAGCGCCAAGAACAGCGTTTCGGCGTCGCATGTCGCGCCCAGCGCCTGAAGCGATGTCGCCGGATACGGCAAATCCGGCGGATGCGCCACCACATTGACGCCGATGCCCACCGCCACCGCGAAACGGCCGCCATCGAGAATGGCCGATTCCAGCAGGATGCCGGCCAGCTTGGCGCCGGAGGCCAGCACATCGTTCGGCCATTTCAGCTCGAAGCGGTTCTGCCCCTGGCTGGCGCCGTCGAGGCCGATAGCGATCCTGCCCTTCGGCACCACGGCGTCGAGCGCATCGGCCAGCGACAGGCCGGCGACGAAGCCCAGCGTCGCCGCCAGACGCAACTCACCGCCGGTGATGACCAGCAATGTCGCCGCCAGATTGCCCTCGGGCGATACCCAGGCCCTGCCGCGGCGGCCACGGCCGCTTTCCTGCTTCTTGGAAACGACCCACAATTTGCCGGGGTCGCCTGCCCTTGCATGGTCCAGCGCAAGCGTGTTGGTGGAACCCACACTGTCATGGGCCTCGAGCCGGAACCCTTCCGTCTCAGAGGTCGGAGCCAGCCGAAATGCCATCCGTTCAGAAAAATGTCTTGGCGGCGGCTTCGGCGTAGGTCGCGATCGGACCGCCGATCAGCACATAGAACAGCACGAAAGCGCCGGAGATGCCAAGCACGAGGCGCAGCTCAACCGCCATCGGCACGAAGCCGCCGGCCGGTTCGTCGAACCACATGATCTTGATGATGCGCAGATAGTAGAACGCGCCCACGACGGAGGCCAGCACGCCGATGATCGCCAGCGCATAGAGGTTGGCGTTGATGGCGGCGAGGAACACGTACCATTTCCCCCAGAAGCCGGCGAGCGGCGGGATGCCGGCCAGCGAGAACATCAGGATGGTCAGGATCGTCGCCATGATCGGGTTGGTCGACGACAGACCGGCGAGATCGCTGATCTGCTCGACATTGCCTTCCTTGCGCCGCATGGCGAGGATGAAGGCGAAGGTGCCGAGCGTCATGACGAGATAGATCAGCATGTAGATGGCGACGCCGCGCACGCCGGCCTGGCTGTTGGAGGCAAGGCCGACCAGCGCATAGCCCATATGGCCGATCGAGGAGTACGCCATCAGCCGCTTGATGTTGGTCTGGCCGATCGCAGCAAAGGAGCCGAGCGCCATCGAGGCGATCGAGATGAAGACGATGATCTGCTGCCAGTCGGAAGCGATCGGCTTGAAGGCGCCCATGGTGACGCGCACGATCAGCGCCATTGCCGCCATTTTGGGAGCGGCCGCCAGGAAAGCGGTGACCGGCGTCGGTGCGCCCTCGTAGACATCGGGCGTCCACATATGGAACGGCACCGCGGAAATCTTAAAGGCAAGGCCGGCCAAAACGAAGACCAGGCCGACGACGAGACCCAACTGGCGCTCGCCGCTGCCAAGCGCGGAGGCAATTTCCTGGAAGCCTACATTGCCGGTGTAGCCGTAAATGAGGCTGATTCCGTAAAGCAGCATGCCCGACGACAGCGCGCCCAGCACAAAATACTTCAAACCGGCCTCGGTCGAACGCAGATTGTCGCGGTTGATCGCCGCCAGCACGTAGATCGCC
Organism: Mesorhizobium sp. C277A; assembly: GCF_040324395.1. Lineage (NCBI taxonomy): Bacteria > Pseudomonadati > Pseudomonadota > Alphaproteobacteria > Hyphomicrobiales > Phyllobacteriaceae > Mesorhizobium > Mesorhizobium sp. C277A. Next base: position 2,671,592 of record NZ_JAMYVW010000002.1, read on the forward strand.
AGCGACTGCAGTTCGAGGCCGAGATAGAGCCCGATCATGCCGTTGGCCGAGATCATCAGCATCATACCGAGCGTGCAGAGCAGGATCAGCACCGGGTATTCGAACTTATCGAAATGCTCCTGCCTGGCGAAGCGCATCGACATCACCAGCGTCACCGCCGAACCGATCAGCGACAGCACCTTCATGAAGCGGGAGAACGGATCCTGGATGAAGGCGTTGCCGTAGGCGCTCCCCTGCCCCGTGGGAAAGATCAGCCATAGACCTGCGATCACCAGCACGGCGACGGCAAGGCCGGTCACCAGAATGGCAGTGTTGGCGCGCGAATAGGCGCCCACCATCAACAGCGCCAGCGCGCCGATGGCGAGGATCAGCTCCGGCGTCGAGAGCGAAAGGCTGGAGTAAAGGTCCGGCGTCATGGTTCGCAAAACCTCTGGTCAGTTCGCCGCCGCGGTCTGCGCGGCGCCGATGGATGCGGTGACATTGGTGACGAGCGCCTTGACCGACTGGGCCGTGGCATCGAAGACGGGGGCGGGATAGACGCCGAAGAAGATGACCAGCACGACCAGCGGGTAGATGATCGCCTTCTCGCGCGTCGACAGATCGAGCAGGCCCTTCAGGCTTTCCTTGGTCAGCGCGCCGAAGATCACCCGGCGGTAGAGCCAGAGCGCGTAGGCCGCCGACAGGATGACGCCGGTGGCGGCGAAGAAAGCCACCCAGGTGTTGACCCGGAACACGCCGAGCATGGTCAGGAACTCGCCAACGAAACCTGACGTGCCCGGCAAGCCGACATTGGCCATGGTGAAGATCAGGAACACCGTGGCGTATTTCGGCATGTTGTTGACCAAGCCGCCATAGGCGTCGATCTCGCGCGTGTGCATGCGGTCGTAAATGACGCCGACGCACAGGAACAGCGCGCCCGAGACGAGGCCGTGGCTCAGCATCTGGAAGATCGCGCCCTGCACGCCTTCCTGGTTCATGGCGAAGATGCCCATGGTGACGAAGCCCATATGGGCGACGGAGGAATAGGCGATCAGCTTCTTCATGTCCTCCTGCATCAGCGCCACCAGCGAGGTGTAGATGATGGCGACGACCGACAGCGTGAACACCAGCGGTGCGAACATTTCCGACGCCAGCGGGAACATCGGCAGGGAGAAGCGCAGGAAGCCGTACCCGCCCATTTTCAACAGTATGCCCGCCAGGATCACCGAGCCCGCCGTCGGCGCTTCGACGTGCGCATCGGGCAGCCAGGTGTGCACCGGCCACATCGGCATCTTCACCGCGAAGGAGGCGAAGAAGGCCAGAAATAGCCATGTCTGCATGTGGGCCGGGAAGTTGTGGGTCAACAGCGTCGGGATGTCGGTGGTGCCCGCCTGGAAGAACATCGCCATGATGGCGAGCAGCATCAGCACCGAGCCGGCCAACGTGTAGAGGAAGAACTTGAACGAGGCATAGACGCGGCGCTTGCCGCCCCAGACGCCGATGATGATGAACATCGGGATCAAGCCGGCCTCGAAGAAGACGTAGAACAGCACGATGTCGAGCGCGCAGAACACGCCGATCATCAGCGTTTCCAAGAGCAGGAAGGCAATCATGTAGGCCTTGACGCGCTTGTCGATCGCTTCCCACGACGCCAGGATGCAGAGCGGCATCAGGAACGTCGTCAGGATGACGAACAGCATCGAAATGCCGTCGACCCCCATATGGTAGGAGATGCCGGAATCCAGCCAGGCAAACTTCTCGACGAACTGGAAGCCGGCCTGCGAATTGTCGAAGCCGGTCCAGATGAACAGCGAGATGATGAAGGTGGCCGCTGTCGTCGTGAACGCGATGGCGCGGATGTTGCGACGCGCATTCGGGCTGTCATCCCTGATGAACAGGATCAGCAGCACACCTACGAGCGGCAGGAAGGTGACCAGCGAGAGGATTGGCCAGGCGGTCATCAGAGCATCATCCAGGTGACGAGTGCGGCCACGCCGATCAGCATGGCGAATGCATAGTGATAGAGATAGCCGGTCTGCAGCTTGACGACGCGGTCGGTGACATCGACGACGCGCGCCGAAATGCCGTCAGGACCGAGCCCGTCGATGATGGTGCCGTCGCCGGTCTTCCACAGGAACCGGCCCAGCGCCTTTGCTGGCCGCACGAACAGGACGTCGTAGAGCTCGTCGAAGTACCATTTGTTGAGCAGGAAGGCATAGAGCAGCCGATGGTTGGCGGCGACACTCCGGGGCAGTTCCGGCGAGCGGATGTAGAACTTCCAGGCGACGGCAAAGCCGATGACCATGGCGACGAACGGTGCCAGCTCGACCCACAGCGGCAATTCATGGATGTCGTGCAGAATGTGGTTGTCCGGCAGCGTGAACAGCGACGCCTTCCAGAATTCGGCATAGGCTTCGCCGATGAAGGCGCCATGAAAGATAACGCCGGCAAACAGCGCGCCCGCAGCCAGGATGAACAGCGGCACCAGCATCACCGGCGGCGATTCATGGACATGGTGCATGACGTCGTGGCTCGCCCGCGGCTCGCCGTGGAAGGTCATGAAGATAAGCCGCCAGGAGTAGAAGGAGGTGAAGCAGGCAGCGATGACCAGCAGGACGAAAGCGAGGCCGGCGACCGAATTGTGGCCGGCAAAGGCAGCCTCGATGATGGCATCCTTGGAGAAGAAGCCGGCTGTGCCGATGACGGTCACCGGAATGCCGACGCCGGTCAGCGCCAGCGTGCCGATCACCATCATCCAGTAGGTCTTCGGGATGAGCTTCCGCAGGCCGCCCATCTTGCGCATGTCCTGCTCGTCGGAGACGGCATGGATGACCGAGCCGGAGCCCAGGAACAGCAGCGCCTTGAAGAAGGCATGCGTGAACAAATGGAAGATCGCCGCGCCATAGGCGCCGACGCCGAGCGCGACGAACATGTAGCCGAGCTGCGAGCAGGTCGAATAGGCGATGACGCGCTTGATGTCGTTCTGAACCAGGCCGACGGTCGCCGCGAAGAAGGCGGTGAAGGCGCCGATGAAGGTCACCACCGTGAGCGCCGAATGCGACAGTTCGAAGAGCGGCGACAGCCGCGCCAGCATGAACACGCCGGCGGTCACCATGGTGGCGGCATGGATCAGCGCGGAAACCGGCGTCGGGCCTTCCATCGCGTCCGGCAGCCAGGTGTGCAGCGGCACCTGCGCCGACTTGCCCATGGCGCCCATGAACAGCAGCAGGCAGACGATGGTCATGGCCGCCTGCTTGTCCAGCGCATAGCCGAGGAAGGTCAGCACGGCGGCCCCTTGCGGCGCGCCTTCAGCCGGAATGAACGTCGCGGCATTGGCGAAGATGGTGCCGAGATTGACCGAGCCGAACAAAACGAAGACGCCGAAAATGCCGAGCGCGAAGCCAAAATCGCCGACGCGGTTGACGACGAAGGCCTTGATGGCAGCAGCATTGGCCGACGGCTTCTTGTACCAGAAGCCGATCAGCAAATAGGAGGCGAGACCCACCCCTTCCCAGCCGAAGAACATCTGCACGAGGTTGTCCGCCGTCACCAGCATCAGCATGGCGAAGGTGAACAATGACAGATAGGCGAAGAAGCGCGGCCGGTTCGGATCGTGGTGCATGTAGCCGATCGAATAGATGTGGACCAGCGCCGACACCGTGTTGACCACCACCAGCATGACCACCGTCAGCGTATCGATCCTGAGCGCCCAGGACGCGTCCAAGCCGCCGGATTGGATCCAGCGCAGTACCGGCACGGTGAACACCTCGCCTTCGCCGAAGCCGACGGAGAAGAAGGCGACCCAGGACAGCACGGCCGAGATCACCAGGAAGCCTGAGGTGATATATTCCGATGCCTTGGCGCCGAGCGCATTGCCGAACAGGCCGACAATCAGGAAGCCGAGCAGCGGAAGGAAGACGATCGCTTGATACATGTTAGCCCCGTCAACCCTTCATCTGGTTCACGTCTTCGACCGCGATCGAGCCGCGGTTGCGGAAGAAGACGACGAGAATGGCAAGACCGATGGCCGCTTCGGCGGCCGCGACCGTCAGCACGAACAGGGCAAACACCTGGCCGACGAGATCGCCCAATGCCGCCGAGAAGGCGACGAAATTGATGTTGACCGCCAAAAGGATCAGCTCGATCGACATCAGGATGACGATGATGTTCCTGCGGTTCAGGAAGATGCCGAACACGCCGAGCGTGAACAGGATCGCCGATACGGTCAGGTAATGTGCGATGCCGACGACCATCTCAGAGCCCCTCGCCCGACTTGACCTTGCGGATTTCCATGCCTGTCGCCGGCGTGCGGCCGACCTGGGCTGCGATCGACTGCCGCTTGATCCCTTCCTTGTGGCGCAGCGTCAGCACGATGGCGCCGATCATGGCGACCAGCAGGATGAGGCCCGAAATCTGGAAGTAGTAGAGGTAGTCGGTATAGAGGATGTCGCCGAGTGCTGCGGTGTTTGTCCGCGCGGCAAGATCCGGGATGGGTTTGGAGACCGTCGAGGCCAGTTGCGGCGCGAAGGTGTAGCCGCCGAGCACCACGATCAGCTCGGCCGCCAGGATCAGCCCGACCAGCGCGCCGATCGGCGCATATTGCAGGGCGCCTTCCTTCATCTCGGCGAAGTCGACATCGAGCATCATGACGACGAACAGGAACAGCACCATGACCGCGCCGACATAGACGACAAGCAGGATCATCGCCAGGAACTCGGCGCCGGTCAGCATGAACAGGCCGGCGGCGTTGAAGAAGGTCAGGATCAGGAACAGCACGGAATGCACGGGGTTGCGCGACGAAATGACCATGAAGGCCGACGCCACCGCGACAAAGGCGAAGAGGTAGAAAAAGGCCGCCTCTAGTCCACTCAGCATTGGGGATCCCCCGGGTTCCTGTCCAAACAGGACATCCGTCCTGTTTGATTTCTGCGACCGCCTCCGGCCGGCAAGTTGCGTTGTCCTTAGACGAGGCCCCTCGCCCCGTCCATGCGTCAAATGTCAGCGGTAGGGCGAGTCCAGCGAGATGTTGCGCGCCAGTTCGCGCTCCCAGCGGTCGCCATTCGCCAGCAGCCTGTCCTTGTCGTAGTAAAGCTCTTCGCGCGTCTCCGTCGCGAACTCGAAATTCGGCCCCTCGACGATGGCGTCGACCGGGCAGGCTTCCTGGCAGAAGCCGCAATAGATGCACTTCACCATGTCGATATCGTAGCGCACCGTGCGGCGCGTGCCGTCATTGCGGCGCGGGCCGGCCTCGATGGTGATCGCCTGCGCCGGGCAGATCGCTTCGCACAGCTTGCACGCAATGCAGCGTTCCTCGCCATTGGGATAGCGGCGCAGCGCATGCTCGCCACGGAAGCGCGGGCTGGTCGGCCCTTTCTCGTGCGGATAGTTGATCGTCTCCTTCGGCGCGAAGAACTGGCGCATCGACAGGAAAAAGGCGCTGACGAAATCCTGCAGCAGCAGCGATTTGGCGGCCTGGCCAAAAGCGGACATCATGCAAACCCCGTGATCTTGAGGAAGGCCGCGGTGGCAACGACCATGAACAGGGAGATCGGCAGGAACACTTTCCAGCCCAGCCGCATCAGCTGGTCGTAGCGGTAGCGCGGCACGAAGGCCTTCACCATCGAGAACATGAAGAACATCAGGCAGATCTTGAGCACGAACCAGATCACGCCGGGCACCCAGGTGAAGGGGGCGAAGTCGAAGGGCGGCAGCCAGCCGCCGAGGAACAGGATGGTGGCCAGCGCGCACATCATCACCACGGCGACGTATTCGCCGAGGAAGAACAACAGGAACGGCGTCGAGGAGTATTCGACCATATGGCCGGCGACGAGTTCCGACTCGGCTTCCACCAGGTCGAAGGGCGGGCGGTTGGTCTCGGCCAGCGCCGAGATGAAGAAAATGACGAACATCGGGAACAGCGCCAGCCAGTGCCAGTCGAGGAAGCTGTTGGGCAGGCCAAGCTTGGTGCCCAGCCCATCCTGCTGCGACAGCACGATGTCCGACAGGTTGAGCGAGCCGACGCAGAGCAGCACGGTGACGATGACGAAGCCGATCGAGACTTCGTAGGACACCATCTGCGCCGCCGAGCGCAGCGCGCCGAGGAACGGGTATTTCGAGTTGGACGCCCAGCCGCCCATGATCACGCCATAGACCTCGAGCGAGGAGATGGCGAAGACGTAGAGGATGCCGACATTGACGTTGGCGATCCCCCAGCCCGCATTGACGGGAATGACCGCCCAGGCCGAGATTGCCAGCACGGCCGACACCAGCGGCGCCAGCAGGAACACGCCCTTGTTGGCGCCGGACGGAATGACCGGTTCCTTGAAGACGAATTTCAGCAGATCGGCGAAAGCCTGCAGCGTGCCCCACGGGCCGACGACGTTCGGGCCGCGGCGCAATTGCACCGCCGCCCAGATCTTGCGGTCGGCGTAAAGCAGGTAGGCAACCCCGATCAGCAAAACGACGATCAGCACGACCGACTTTAAAAGGATGATCAGCGTCGGCAGCACGTAGAAGGAGAAGAAGGTGTCCATGTCTACTCTGCCGCCTGCCTGAAGCCGTTTTTCGCCAGCGCCGAGCATTCCGCCATGACGGCGGAGGCCCGCGCAATCGGGTTGGTCAGATAGAAATCCGTGACCGGCGAGGTGAAAGTGCCCTTGTTCAGCCGCCCGCCGAGCTTCGCCACCCTGGCGATGTCGTCGGGGTTGCCTGAGACAACATGGTCGATACGGGCGAGATGCGGATATTCGTCATAGAGTTTGGCGCGCAGTTGCTGCAGCGAATCGAATGGCAGTTTCTTGCCGAGCACATCGGACAATGCCCTCAGGATGGCCCAGTCTTCGCGCGCGTCGCCCGGCGCGAAGCCCGCGCGGTTGGTCTGCTGCACGCGTCCCTCGGTGTTGACATAGGTGCCGGACTTTTCGGTGTAGGCGGCTCCCGGCAGGATGACATTGGCGCGGTGCGCACCGGCGTCGCCATGCGTTCCGACATAGACGACGAAGGCGCCGCCGGTCTTAGACATGTCGATCTCGTCGGCGCCGAGCAGGAACAGAACCTCGCTCTCCCCCAGCATGCCGGCAACGTTCTTGCCGCCCTTGCCAGGCACGAAGCCGACATCGAGACCGCCGACGCGCGCGGCCGCAGTGTGCAGCACGGCAAAGCCGTTCCAGTCGGCGCGGGCAGCGTTGACGGCCGTGGCGAGTTTCGCCGCCTGGCCGAGCACCGCCGCGCCGTCGGCACGCGACAGCGCGCCCTGGCCGACGATGATCAGCGGATGCGTCGCCTTCTTCAGCACCTGGAAGAACTTGCCATTGCCGTCGGCCAGGTCTTTCAGCGACTCCGGGCCGGCGCCGAGCTGTTCGTAGTCGTAACGCGTGTCGCCGACCTCGCCGATGACGCCGACCGGCAGATTGCCGATCCGCCAGCGCTTGCGGATGCGGGCATTGAGCACCGAGGCCTCGAAGCGCGGATTGGCGCCGATGATCAGCACCGCGTCGGCCTGCTCGATGCCCTCGATGGTGGGGTTGAAGATGTAGCTGGCGCGGCCGAGCGCGGGATCGAGTGCGGCGCCGTCCTGGCGGCAATCGGTGTTCTTCGAGCCCAACGCAGCCATAAGCTGCTTCAGCGCGTAGATTTCCTCGACGGCGGCAAGATCGCCCGCAATCGCGCCGATTTTCTCGGGCGCAGCATTCGACACCGCATCCCTGATCGCAACGAACGCTTCGGCCCAGCTGGCCGGCGCCAACTTTCCGTCCTTGCGGACATAGGGGCGGTCGAGGCGCTGCGTGCGCAATCCGTCCCATATGAAGCGGGTCTTGTCGGAAATCCACTCCTCGTTCACCGCTTCATTGACGCGCGGCAGGATGCGCATCACCTCGCGGCCGCGGCTGTCGACGCGGATTGCCGAGCCGACGGCGTCCATGACGTCGATGGATTCTGTCTTGGTCAGCTCCCACGGCCGTGCCTGGAAGGCGAAAGGCTTGGAGGTCAGCGCGCCGACCGGGCAGAGGTCGATGACATTGCCCTGCAGCTCCGAGGTCATGGCGCTTTCGAGATAGGTGGTGATCTCGGCATCCTCGCCGCGGCCGATCAGGCCAAGCTCGGAAATGCCCGCAACTTCCGTGGTGAAGCGAACGCAGCGCGTGCAGTGGATGCAGCGGTTCATAACCGTCTTGACCAGTGGGCCGATATACTTGTCTTCGACCGCGCGCTTGTTCTCGTGATAGCGCGAGGAATCGACGCCGAAGGCCATCGCCTGGTCCTGCAGGTCGCATTCGCCGCCCTGGTCGCAGATCGGGCAATCCAGCGGATGGTTGATCAGCAGGAATTCCATCACGCCTTCGCGGGCCTTCTTGACCATCGGCGTGTTGGTGAAGATTTCAGGCGCCTCGCCATTGGGTCCCGGACGCAGGTCGCGCACATTCATGGCGCAGGAGGCCTGCGGCTTGGGCGGCCCGCCCTTCACCTCGATCAGGCACATGCGGCAATTGCCGGCAATCGACAGCCGCTCATGGAAGCAGAAGCGCGGCACTTCCGCGCCGGCGTCCTCGGCCGCCTGCAGCAGCGTGTAGTGGTCGGGTACAGTGATCTCTTTCCCGTCGACCTTGAGCTTTGCCATCAATTGCCCCCGGCGGTCTGCGCCGTCTCATATGCCTGAAACAGATCGCTCAGCCTGATGCCATTGATCATCATGCCGGCGACTTCAGCGTTTTCTATCTTCAGATTGCTCATATTCACATTGCTGAAAAACGCGTTCGAGAGGTTCGCGTCGTCCACCACGGCCGCCGACAGGTCGACGTTGTGAAACTGCGTGTTCGACAAGTTCACATCGTCAAATCTGGAGTTGCTGACGATGGCATTGCGCACATCGAGAACATCGCTCCTGTCGTGGATCTCCATGCCTGCCACCCCTACTTCTTCGCCTTGGCAGCCAGCGTCAGCGCCGCGGCCTGGCGGGTCCACTCGTCGCGGCCGATGCGGCCGGTGAGCGACAGGTAGTCCTCGACCCAGGCGATCTCTTCCGGCGTCCACGCCGCGATCTGGGCAAAGGTCCAGATGCCGAGGCCGTTCAGCACCTTTTCCAGCTTCGGCCCAACGCCGGTGATCGCCTTGAGATCCGACGGCTTGGCCGGACGCGCCATGGCCTTGGGCTGTCTGAAATCCTCCGGCATCAATCCGATCGTCGCGCCTTCGGCGACGGCATCGGTCTTCTCCGGCTCGGCATCGACGGTGCGAGCGGCAATATCGGTCACATCCTGGGCAAAACTCTGCGCCTCGGCGATCAGGGTTCTGGTCGCCGCGCGCGCCTTGGTGGCCGGCGCGGTCTCGGAGAACTCTTGGGTGCGCTGCTCGAAATCGTCGATGATCGGCTGGAAAATCCGCTGCGATGCCTCGGCAGCACCCGACAAGGCGCCGAGCCACACGCCAAATGCATGGTTGGCAAGGCCGAAGCCCAGCGCCGACATCGCGGCGGCACCAGCGACAGGATGCGCGAGAAGGTTGACGGCGCTGGCCATCTCCTTCGGCATCATCCTGGTCAAATCCTGGTTCATCTTTTCAAGCTGGTCCAAATTGGGCATCAAAGGGTTCGAATACTGCGCCATAGACATCTCCTGGTCGTTTCTTCGCTTGCCCCGCCCCGCTGTGTCAGTCCCGGGCTTGCGCCCGTATTTCAAATCTACTCAGCCGCCACCATCACCGGTTCGGCCCGGTGCGCGTTGCGCGAAAACTCGTCGATGCGCCGCTCCACCTCGCCGCGGAAATGCCGCATCAGGCCCTGGATCGGCCATGCCGCGGCATCGCCCAGCGCGCAGATCGTATGACCCTCCACCTGTTTGGTGACGTCGAGCAGCATGTCGATCTCGCGCTTCTGCGCCTCGCCGCGCACCAGCCGCTCCATCACCCGCCACATCCAGCCGGTGCCTTCGCGGCATGGCGTGCACTGGCCGCAGCTCTCATGCTTGTAGAAATAGGAAAGCCTGGCGATCGCCTTCACGATATCGGTCGATTTGTCCATGACGATGACAGCCGCCGTGCCGAGGCCGGATTTCAGGTCGCGCAAAGCATCGAAATCCATCGGCGCATCGATGATCTGCTCGGCCGGCACCAGCGGCACCGAAGCGCCGCCCGGAATGACCGCGAGGAGATTGTCCCAGCCGCCGCGAATGCCACCGCAATGCGTCTCGATCAGCTCGCGGAACGGGATCGACATCGCCTCTTCGACGGTGCACGGATTGTTGACATGGCCCGAGATGCAAAACAGCTTGGTGCCGACATTGTTGGGGCCGCCGAAGGACGAGAACCAGGCGGCGCCACGGCGCAAAATGGTCGGCGCGACCGCGATTGACTCGACATTGTTCACGGTAGTCGGACAACCGTACAAGCCGACATTGGCTGGGAATGGCGGCTTCAGCCGGGGCTGGCCCTTCTTGCCTTCGAGGCTTTCGAGAAGTGCTGTTTCCTCGCCACATATATAGGCGCCGGCGCCGTGATGCATGTAGATGTCGAAATCGTATCCGGACGTGTTGTTCTTGCCGATCAGCCTGGCCTCGTAGGCCTCGTCGATGGCGCGCTGCAGCGCCTCGCGCTCACGGATGAACTCGCCGCGCACATAGATGTAGGCGGCGACCGCGCCCATGGCGAAGCCGGCGATGAACGAGCCCTCGACCAGGGTGTGCGGATCGTTGCGCAGGATATCGCGGTCCTTGCACGTGCCGGGCTCGGACTCGTCGGCGTTGACAACGAGATAACTCGGCCTTCCATCGCTCTGCTTGGGCATGAACGACCATTTCAGCCCGGTCGGGAAGCCGGCGCCGCCACGGCCGCGCAGGCCGGACGCCTTCATCTCATTGACGATCCACTCTCGCCCCTTGGCGATGATGCCGGGCGTGTTGTCCCAGGCGCCGCGCGCCATCGCGCCGGCCAGTGACTTGTCGAAGAGCCCGTAGATGTTGTTGAAGATGCGGTCTTTGTCAGCCAGCATGACTTACCTCTTTCCCCGCAAGACGATCGAGACCCACACCAGCACGCCTATGCCGGTCGCGGCCATCGATTCCAGGGTATCCGAAAACGGCAATTCGACGAGGCGCCGAAGCCCCTCCAGAAGGATGTTGGCAGCAGCGATGCAGACAACGCCGATGACAATGCTGCGCAGCGACAGCAAAGATCCGGTGCTTTGCGCTTCAGCCATCAACGTGGCTCCTTGCCGAAGACGCGGATGTATTCGGCGACGCCGCCCTTGGCGAGCGCCTTGGCCTGCTTGCCCCAGTCGTCGCGCTCGATGCGGCCCTGGAAAGCGAGATATCCATCCACCCAGTCGCGCTCGGCCTTATTCCAGGATGCGACCTGTGTGAAGGTGAAGATGCCAAGCGAATGAAGGATGCCCTCGATCTTCGGGCCAATGCCCGAGATCAGCTTGAGATCGTCGACCGCAGCCGGCCTGTCGATTCCGGCCGGACGGTTCTTGTCCTCGAGCGACGGCTTTGCGGGTCTGGCTGTCGGCGCCTTGACGGTCGGGGCCACCGGGGCGTTGGCCGCTGGCGCCTTGAATTCCGGAGCGATGAAGGCAGCTGCCGGCGTGGAGGTGGTCTTCGGGCCATTACGCTGCTTGGCGACCTTCTCGACTTCAGGCGCCGCGGTGTTGGCGTTGGCGGCCGAATGCAGGGGCGCCGGGACGCTCGCCGCTTTTTCCGCCGCCGGTGCAACCTTGGCCCTGGAGGGCGACTTCAACGCCGAGCTGGTTTCCGGCGCATCGGTTTTCGGTTTGCCGGCGTTGGATGGCGCGACCGGGGCGGCCGCTGCAGGAGCGGCAGGAGCCGGAACAGGCGCCGCAATGATTGCGTCGGGCGCCGCGTGGGCAGCCTTGCTCGCCGCCCTGGCTTCCTTGTCGCGCGTTGCTTTGAGGATCGCCTTTTCGCTCTTCAGCGTCGTCAGGCCAGGCGCCGGCTCCGAGCCGGTTCTGCCGTTTTGCGGTCCCGTGGGAACCGAGGCGCCCTTGCCCGCATCGTAAAGATCGATGATTTCGGCCAGCCGCTCGGGGGTGAGATCCTCGAACGTATCCTTGAAGACCATCACCATCGGCGCGTTGACGCAGGCGCCGAGGCATTCGACTTCCTCCCACGACAGTGTGCCCTTGTCGTTGGTGTGGAATTGGTCGTGATGGATTTTCGAGCGGCACACATCCATCAGCGCTTCCGAGCCGCGCAGCATGCAGGGCGTGGTGCCGCAGACCTGGATATGTGCGCGCGTGCCGACCGGATTGAGCTGGTACTGCGTGTAGAAGGTCGCGACTTCGAGGCCGCGAATGCGCGGCATGCCGAGCATGTCCGAAATCGTCTCGATCGCCGCCTTGGTGACCCAGCCTTCCTGCTCCTGCGCAATCATCAGCAAGGGAATGATCGCCGACTGCTCGCGGCCCTTCGGATATTTCTTGATCCATTGCTTCGCAACCGCCGCATTCGCCCGGTTGAAGGCGAAGGAGGCTGGCTGGACGCTTGCTTCTGCGAGACGGCGGACTGACATTTAGCGATCGGGCCCCTGCTCTGCTACGAGAGCTATTGCGGTTTCACATTCTTTCTGATGAGAAAACGGAATGCGTTCGGCAGATCGAGCAACACTCGCAAATCGCTCTGCGGGCAACATGTATTGCCACAGCCCCAGAACAGTTTGCCTTACTTGAGGCGAGATCCATGCCATGACCGCATCAGCGTCGATGTCATCGTCGAACAAGTGCTCGTAAAAAGCGACACCAGCCGCATTCCAAATCTGTTTGTTCGGGTGAACGGCAGCCCATTGGGCGAACCCGTGCATTCTACCCAGCTTGTCGACGTCATTGTCGCGGTGGGCAAGGCGCGTCTTGGGTAGCAGGGTAAAAAAGAAGTCATAGATCGAACAGTGCTGAGTCGAGTTGTAAGAAGCCTCTGCGAACTCGACCGGCAGCATGGCTTTTGCCAATTCGCGCCACCGCGGTAGGGCAGCGTCGGCATTCCCTCGAACACCGACCTGAGAGCGCACTGTAGGATTGGCTGCCGCCATCACCGATCAACCTCCCCGAAGACGATATCGAGGGAACCCAGGACGGCAGTGACGTCGGCCAGCATGTGGCCGCGGCAGAGGAAATCCATGGCTTGCAGATGCGCGAAGCCGGGCGCGCGCAGCTTGCAGCGATAGGGCTTGTTGGTGCCGTCGGAGACGAGATAGACACCGAACTCGCCCTTCGGCGCCTCGACGGCAGCATAGACCTCGCCGGCCGGCACGCGATAGCCCTCGGTGTAGAGCTTGAAATGATGGATCAGCGCTTCCATCGAGCGCTTCATCGCCTGGCGCTTCGGCGGCACCACCTTGCCGTCGAGGTTCGACACCGGCCCGGTGCTCTCCTTGCCGAGCAGAAGGTCGACGCACTGGCGCATGATTTTCGCCGACTGGCGCATCTCTTCCATGCGCACGAGATAACGGTCGTAGCAGTCGCCGTTCTTGCCGATCGGGATGTCGAAATCCATCTCGGAATAGCATTCATAAGGCTGCGACTTGCGCAAATCCCAGGCCGCACCCGAGCCGCGCACCATGACGCCGGAAAAGCCCCAGGCCCAGGCGTCGGCAAGCGACACGATACCGATATCGACATTGCGTTGCTTGAAGATGCGGTTGCCGGTAAGCAGCCTGTCGAGGTCGTCAAGCGACTTCAGGAACGGGTCGATCCACTTGCCGATGTCCTCGACCAGCTTCGCCGGCAGATCCTGGTGCACGCCGCCGGGACGGAAATAGGCCGCATGCATGCGCGAACCGGAAGCGCGCTCATAAAACACCATCAGCTTTTCGCGTTCGACGAAACCCCACAGCGGCGGCGTCAGCGCGCCGATATCCAGCGCCTGCGTCGTCACATTGAGGATGTGCGACATGATGCGGCTGAGCTCGGAATAGAGCACGCGGATCAACTGGCCGCGCTTCGGCACTTCGATGCCGAGCAACCGCTCGGTGGCGAGCGCGAAGGCATGCTCCTGGTTCATCGGTGCGCAATAGTCGAGCCGGTCGAGATAGGGCACTGCCTGCAGATAGGTTTTGTGCTCGATCAGCTTTTCGGTGCCGCGATGCAGCAAGCCGATATGCGGATCGACGCGGTCGACCACCTCGCCGTCAAGCTCCAGCACAAGACGCAAAACACCGTGCGCCGCAGGGTGCTGCGGTCCGAAGTTGATGTTAAAGTTGCGGACGGAGGTTTCAGCCATTCTGGCGCCTCTGGCGAAGAGTCAGTAGTGAGTAGTGAGTAGTGATCATCAATCTCAATGCCTGCTTCATTCCGCCTGCTTGGCCTGCACCGTTCGGATAAGAGATCTCATCATTTTTCCAATCTCTTCGCATCGCAGCGGCAGCTCAATCTCATTGTCTTTTCGCAGCAGGCCAACCCGACATGCCAGCAGTATGTGTGTCTCCAGTTCCTTCAACGAGCCTTGCGCCATGCGCAAAAATTGAACGAACGACCCTCTGTTCTCCCGACCGTATCCCTCCGCGACGTTCGCTGCGACCGAAACCGCCGATCGGCGCATCTGAGAGGTCATGCCGTAAATCTCATCCCTCGGAAACTCTTTGGTGAAACGGTAGCAATCCTCAGCAAGCGTCATCGCCGATTGCCACACCTTCAAGTCGCGATAAGATTCGATCCGTTGCTCCAAATCTTTTGCTACTGACTACTCACTACTTCCTACTCACTGTTTCGCCTTCTCATCGCCCGGCAGGACGTAGTCCGTCCCTTCCCATGGCGAGAGAAAATCGAAGTTCCTGAATTCCTGCTTCAATTCCACCGGCTCGTAGATCACGCGCTTGGCTTCGTCGTCGTAGCGCACCTCGACGAAACCGGTCAGCGGGAAGTCCTTGCGCAGGGGATGGCCCTCGAAACCGTAGTCCGTGAGGATGCGGCGCAGGTCCGGATGGCCGGAGAACAGCACGCCATAGAGATCGTAGGCCTCGCGCTCATACCAGTCGGCGCCGGGATAGACAGCGGTGAGCGACGGCACCAGCGTCTCTTCGTCGGCCTGCACCTTGATGCGGATGCGCAAATTCTGCTTCGGCGAAAGCAAATGATAGACGACATCGAAACGCTTGACGCGCGACGGGTAGTCGGCGCCGCAGATATCGATGATCGAAATGAACTGGCAGCCCGAATTGTCACGCAGGAAGCTTGTCACCTCGATCAGATTGTCTGTAGCAACCGAGATCGTCAGTTCGCCATAGGCAAGCACCGCATCGGTGACGCGGCCCGGCAGCTTTTCGCCGAGATAGGTCGACAGTTCGCTCAGGGATGCGGCCATGGGTCTACCGTTCGATCGTGCCGGTGCGGCGGATCTTCTTCTGCAGGAGAAGAATGCCGTAGAGCAGCGCTTCGGCGCTCGGCGGGCAGCCGGGCACATAGATGTCGACCGGCACGATGCGGTCGCAGCCGCGCACCACCGAATAGGAATAGTGATAATAGCCGCCGCCATTGGCGCAGGAGCCCATCGAGATGACGTAGCGCGGCTCCGGCATCTGGTCGTAGACCTTGCGCAAAGCGGGGGCCATCTTGTTGGTCAGCGTTCCCGCCACGATCATTATGTCCGACTGGCGCGGCGACGCGCGAGGAGCCACGCCAAACCGCTCCGAATCATAGCGCGGCATCGAGGTGTGGATCATCTCGACGGCACAGCAGGCGAGACCGAAGGTCATGAACATCAGCGAGCCGCTGCGTGCCCAGGTGATCAGCGCCTCGGTCGAGGTGACCAGAA
This sequence comes from Mesorhizobium sp. C277A, assembly GCF_040324395.1. NCBI lineage: Bacteria > Pseudomonadati > Pseudomonadota > Alphaproteobacteria > Hyphomicrobiales > Phyllobacteriaceae > Mesorhizobium > Mesorhizobium sp. C277A. The sequence continues at coordinate 2,687,323 of NZ_JAMYVW010000002.1, forward strand.
AACCCTTGTCGGCCAGTTCATTGTTGATCTCGAGGAAGAACGGATCGTCGGAACCGACCGGACGTCCGGTATTGGGGTCGATCAGGCCTTTGGGCTTCGGCGCGACGAGCGTTCCGGAACTGTCGTTCAATCCCATTCCAGCGCTCCTTTTTTCCACTCATAGGCAAAGCCGATGGTCAGCACCGCCAAAAACACCATCATCGACCAGAAACCGAGCATGCCGATCTTCGAGAACGACACCGCCCACGGAAACAGGAAGGCCACTTCCAGATCGAAGATGATGAACAGGATCGACACCAGGTAGAAGCGGATGTCGAATTTCATCCGGGCATCGTCGAACGAGTTGAACCCGCACTCGTAGGCGGAAAGCTTCTCCGGATCGGGATTGCGATAAGCCACCAGGAACGGCGCGATGATAAGCGCCAGGCCTACAACTGCGGCCACGGCGATGAAGAGGACGATGGGCAGGTATGAACTGAGGAGTACGTTCATGCTCGGCTTTCCGTTGGCGGCCAATCCACTTTGATTACAGCAACCAACCCTAATGCGGAAGCGCGACAGTTTAACCGCTGAACCGTTTTAGGTGCCTTTGCTGCAACGCGGCGAGGGTTAGCGCACGGCTTTCAGCGAAGCAAGTCAAACCTTGTTCAAAAGACAGTGCTGGACGGCAGGCCGGGAAAAACTGGTCCGATCTCCTCCTGTTTGATTTCCTTCATCTTTCACTCCACTTTTGTCTCCTGACACATCTCCCGCCATTTGCCTGCTAGCATGACCGGAATCGCCGGCTAAAGTCGGGAAAATGGTTCGAGGCAAGACACTTTGACGAAGGACAAAATCTCACTCCCCGCGGCCAGGCGCATCGCGCTCGCCGCGCAAGGATTTCTCGATCCCCGCCCGGTCGGCACGCCCGATCGCCGCCACCTCGCCCGCGTGCTGTCGCGCACCGGCTTGCTGCAGATCGATTCCGTCAGCGCGGTGGTGCGCGCCCACTATATGCCGCTCTATTCGCGGCTTGGCCCCTACCCGCTGGCTTTGCTCGACAATGCGGCCATCACCCGCAAACGCACGGTGTTCGAATACTGGGCGCATGAGGCCTCGTTCCTGCCGGTCGAGACCTACCCGCTGATGCGCTGGCGCATGCAGCGGGCCGAGCAAGGCGACGAAATGTATCTCGGCCTCGCCAAATGGGGCCGCGAGCACGCCGCCTATATCGAAGAGATCTACCGCGCGGTCGCCGAGCGCGGCCCGATTGCCGCTTCGGCACTGGAAGGCCAGAAAGGTTCGGGCGGCTGGTGGGGCTGGAGCCACGCCAAGCACGCCTTCGAATGGCTCTTCTGGGCCGGACGCATCACCACGGCGCACCGCCGTGGCTTCGAACGCTTCTATGACCTGCCCGAGCGCGTGCTGCCGCAGGCGATCCTCGATCTGCCGGTGCCGACCGCCGAGGACGCGCACCGCGAATTGCTGCGCATTTCTGCCCGCGCCCACGGCATCGCGACGTCGGGTGACCTGCGCGATTATTTCCGCTTGTCGCCGGCCGACATGAAGGGCCGGTTGGAGGAACTGGTCGAGATGGGCGAGTTGCTGCCGGTAAACGTCGAAGGTTGGGACAAGCCGGCTTACCTCTATAGGGACGCCCGCCTGCCGCGAAAGATCGAGGCCCGCGCCTTGCTGGCCCCCTTCGATCCGGTGGTCTTCGAGCGCGCGCGCACCGAGCGTCTCTTCGATTTCCGCTACCGCATCGAGATCTACACCCCGGCCGACAAGCGGCAATATGGCTATTACGTGCTGCCTTTCTTGCTCGGCGACAAGATCGTCGCCCGCGTCGACCTCAAGGCCGACCGGCCTGCGAGTGTCTTACGCGTCCACGCCGCCTATGCCGAAGCAGGCGCACCGCCTGAGACCACCGCACAGCTTTTCGAGGAACTAAAGGAGATGCAGGGCTGGCTTGGCCTTGAGCGCATCGAAGTGACGCCGGCCGGCAATCTGGGGCCGGCATTGGCTAGCGAGAGAGATGGCCAACCCTTGCAGCGTCTGTCATAGACGCCTCAATAAGCCTCGTAGGTTGTGCAATGGCATCGGACAAAGTGCTCGACATGATCCATGGCGCCCTCATTGCGCATGGAATAGATGCAGTCCGCAGAGATAGGGACGTCATGCTCCAATCGAAGCAGCTTCGGTTTGAGGCTGAGGTGTTCGAGACGAGTTCTGACGGCTGGTCCTGGAAATCTACATTTTTTCTCCGCTGCTTGATGTTCAGCCGGTCATTGAATCCTTTGCTGGCTTCGGCGACACGCGCGAACAGGAACTGAACCAGGCGTTTGAAAAGTTTCTCCGTGGTGTTTTCCATGTGGCCATTGAGGGACTGGCCGATCACGTCTGCGAGAACATGCAGGCCGAAATAGAGCTTTGGCAGCGAAGCAGCGCCAGTTGGAAGATCTGGCGAAAAGATGCCCGCTGGAAAATCTATAGCGGCCCGGTCATTTCCCAGGCCACAACCGAGCTATGCTCGCTGACACCAGGCTATCCAGCATTCTATGCCAAGCTGGAAAAGCTGTTCACAGCTTCGGTACCCCCCGGAAGCCATTTTGTCCGGACCTTTCTGGCAGGCTTGAAGGGCACGCTGATTAGTGCCGAAGTCCTTCTGGACAACGCGGTTTGGCATGAGGGACAGAATCTGGCTGTCGGTCATGACTGGGACTATAGCGATGGCTATCAAGCTATCCGACAGGTCATCCTGGCACTGCCGGAAGCCGGGACATGACAGCCCCTGCCGACATCGCCATGTCGTAGCCGTGCGTTGACACCGCTGCCTGCAAAAGCCTAAAATCCGCTCCAGACGGTCCCCTGCCCGCAACGGCAAGGGCCAAGAGGGAATGCGGTGCGGGACGAAAAAATCCCAAATCCGCGGCTGTCCCCGCAACTGTAAGCGAAGAGCCAAGGCCGAAAGCCACTGGGTAACACCGGGAAGGCGGCTAACCAAGGCAATGACTCGCGAGCCAGGAGACCTGCCGTCTGAGACAAAGTATCCGATCGCCTGGCGGGTTTCCGGGCAAGGAGCACGGTTTTTGGACCAGAACAGCAGTTTTTCGGCTGGCACAACGGACATTGCGTCCGGCGACAACGACGCCCTGACCGGCGTGACCGTCATCGTCTGCGCCTCCTGCCGCGATGAGACCGGTTCCGACGCCCATCCGCGCGCCGGCGAATTGCTGGCTGAGGACACAGGCCGCGCCGCTGCCGGCGATATCCGGGTCCGCACCGCCGAATGTCTCGGCAATTGCAAGCGCCGCCTCAGCGCCGCGATCCTGCGCGATGGCTGCTGGAGCTATGTCTTCGGCGATCTGACCGCAACCAGCGGCGCCGACCTCGTTACCGGCGCAAAGCTCTTCGCGACTTCGGCCGACGGCCTCATCCCGTGGCGCGGCCGGCCCGATAGCCTCAAGCGCGGCCTCGTTGCCCGCATCCCACCCCTCGACATGCTGAAGGACTGACGATGAACGCTTCAAACCCGGCCGCCAACCTCTCCCGTGTTCCCTGCACTGTCGTTACAGGCTTCCTCGGCGCCGGCAAGACGACGCTGGTCCGCCATCTCCTGGAAAATGCCGGCGGCAAGCGCATCGCCATCATCGTCAACGAGTTCGGCGACATCGGCATCGACGGGGAAATCCTGAAAGGCTGCGGCATCGACACCTGCCCCGAGGAAAACATCGTCGAACTGGCCAATGGCTGCATCTGCTGTACAGTCGCCGACGATTTCGTGCCCGCCCTCGACAAGATCCTCGCGCTGACACCGAAGGTTGACCACATCCTGATCGAGACCTCGGGCCTGGCTCTGCCCAAGCCGCTGGTCCAGGCGTTCCAGTGGCCGAGCGTGAAGAGCCGGGTAACCGTCGACGGTGTCATCGCCGTGGTAGACGGCCCGGCGCTGGCCGAAGGCCGCGTCGCCAACGACATGGACGCTTTGCAGGCACAGCGCGCTCAGGACGAGACGCTCGACCATGACGATCCTGTCGAAGAAGTGTTCGAGGACCAGATCGCCTGCGCCGATTTGATCATCCTGTCGAAGAGCGATCTGATGGACGCCCCCGGTTCGGCCCGCGCCAACGCCATCATCAATGAACATTCCGCCCGCGCGGTAAAAATCGTGCCGACTGCGCATGGCAAGGTCGACCCGTCGGTGCTGCTTGGCCTCGGTCTCACCGTCGAAGACGACATCGAGAACCGCAAGTCGCATCACGACGGCGCTTTCGATCATGAGCATGACGATTTCGACACCTTCATCGTCGACATCCCCTCGATCGCCAATCCCGACGACCTGGCCAAGCGCGTCGCCACCGCCGCCGAACAGGAAAACGTGTTGCGTGTAAAAGGCTTCGTCGATGTCGGCGGCAAGCCGATGCGACTTTTGCTGCAGGCCGTCGGCCCGCGCGTCAATCATTACTATGACCGCGCCTGGGCGGCTGAGGACGACCGCCGCTCGCGTCTTGTCGTCATTGGCCTGAAAGGACTGAACCGCCCGGCGATCGAGCGTATACTCGCCGGCTGATCCAAACCACGAGCCGAAATGCATATACTCACCACCACATCCGCCTCGCTCGACGATCTCGCCGAGCCCGTCGATCTCGGGCAGACGCCGGCGGATATCGTGGCGCTGTCCTTCACCGACAGCGACCTCGCCGGCCTCGCGGCGGCGTGGAAGGCCGATGCCGCCCGCCTGCCGTCGATGCGGCTGGCGGCGCTGCGCGACCTGCGCCATCCCATGTCCGTGGACCTCTGGATCGACAGCGTCGCCCGCCACGCCAAGGTGATTTTGGTGCGCATCCTCGGCGGCTACGACTGGTGGCGCTATGGCTGCGACCAGCTTGCCGCGACTGCCCGTGCGAACGGCATCAAGCTGGCGCTGCTGCCGGGCGAGAGCCACGACGAGGATCTCAGGCTGATCGAAGCCTCGACGCTGCCCCGCGCGGAGCTGGACGGCCTGCTGGGCTATTTCCGCGAGGGCGGGCCGGAGAATATGGCAGCGCTGATGCAGCGGCTGGCGGGGTTGGCTGGGCAGGATGCGGCGGCGGCTGAGCCGGTCAGCGTGCCGAAAGCCGGGTTTTATGAGCCTGGCTGCGGCGTGGTCGAATTTGCCGATGTCGGCGTTCCGTCACACCCCCCTCTGTCCTGCCGGACATCTCCCCCTCAAGGGGGGAGATCAGCCGTCACCACAGCCGGCTCCTCTTCGGCCCCGTTGAACAGGAAGCTGTCTGGGTCATCTAAGATTGGCGAAACCGTTGACGACAGATCAATCTCCCCCCTTGCGGGGGAGATGTCCGGCAGGACAGAGGGGGGTGGGCGGGAACTCGGCGCAGACAACATCAACTCTCCCATCATCCCCATCCTCTTCTACCGCTCGATGCTGCTGGCCGCCGATGTCGCGCCAATCGATGCTCTCTTTGATGCACTCCGCCAGCGCGGCATGAGACCGGTCCCGATCTTCGTCTCCAGCCTCAAAGACCCGACCTCCCTGGCCTTCGTCGAAACTGCTCTGGCCGCGCTCAACCCCGCCGCCATCATCACCGCAACCGCCTTCGCATCCGGCGCCGAACCGGGCGTCGAAACCTTGTTCGACCGCGCCGGCGTGCCCGTCTTCCAGGTCATCGTCGCCACCACCCGCCGCGACGTCTGGGACAACAACCAGCGCGGCCTGGCGCCCGCCGACCTCGCCATGCATGTCGTGCTGCCCGAACTCGACGGCCGCATCCTCGCCGGCGCGATTTCCTTCAAGGGCGAGAGCGAGACCGACCCGGCGCTCGGCCACCGCGCCTTCGCCAACCGCCCGGAACCGGATCGCGTGGCGCAAGTGGCGGACAGGCTAGCGGCGTTCACACGGTTGCAGCAGACGCCCCGCGCGACGCGTAAGTTGGCGATCCTCATTCCGGACTATCCGAGCGCGCCCGGCCGCACTGGCTATGCAGTGGGCCTGGATGTGCCGTCCAGCGTGCTGGCCATGCTGCATGACCTGAAGGAGCAGGGCTATCGCGTTGACGGGATTCCAGAAACGCCGCGTGCGCTGCTGGACGCGTTGGAGCGGAGCGATGGTGGGCTGGGGCTGGATGAGTATCTGGACTTCTCAAAGGATTTGCCGGCTGAGGCACTGGCTGCAGTCGAGGCGGCATGGGGCGTCCCTTCACCCTCCCCCTTGTGGGGAGGGTCGGTTCGCGACATTCGCGAAGCGGATGGCGCGAAACGGGGTGGGGGTAGCGGTGCACCACCCCCACCCGGCCCTGCGGGCCACCCTCCCCACAAGGGGGAGGGCAAGAGCGGCTTCCCCTTCCGCGCCGCCGCCTTCGGCAACATCACTGTCGCTCTCGCCCCCGACCGTGGCCGCTCGGCCGACCGCCGCGCCGATTACCACGACCCGACGCTCCCTCCCCGCCACGACCTCATCGCCTTCGGCCTGTGGCTGCGCAAATCGCTCCGCATCCATGCTCTCATCCATGTCGGCGCTCATGGCACGCTGGAATGGCTGCCCGGCAAGACGGTAGCGCTCTCACAAAACTGCTTCCCCGAGATCGTCACCGGCTCGTTGCCCGTCATTTACCCCTTCATCGTCTCCAATCCCGGCGAAGCGGCGCAGGCGAAGCGGCGTATCGCCGCCGTCACGCTTGGCCATCTGCCGCCGCCGCTGACCGGTGCCGGCCTAGACGAAGGGCAGCACAAGCTCGAACGCCTCGTCGACGAATATGTCCAGGCCGACGGCCTCGACCGCCGCCGCCGCGATCGTCTGGCCAAGCTGATCGTCGACACGGCGCAAAAGACCGGCTTCGCCTCCGAAGCCGGCGTCGCCGGAACCGATGCGCCCGACGAGGCGCTGCGCCGCATCGACGCCTGGCTCTGCGACCTCAAGGATTTCGCCATCAAGGACGGCCTGCATATTTACGGCCGCGCGCCAGACGACGAACCCGACGCCATGCGCCGGCAAAGCGCCGAAGCCGAGAAGGCCGCGCTGCTGGCGGCGCTCGACGGCCGCCACGTCAAGGCCGGCCCGGCCGGGGCGCCTGCGCGTGGCCGCTCCGACGTGCTGCCCACCGGCCGCAATCTCTTCACCTCCGATCCGCGCACCATGCCGACGCCGACCGCCTATGATCTGGGCCGATCGGCGGCGGAAGAGGTCGTGCGCGGCTATATGCAGTCACATGGCGACTGGCCGCGTTCTCTGGTCATCGACCTCTGGGGCTCGGCCTCGCTGCGCACCGGGGGCGAGGAGATCGCGCAAGGCCTGGCGCTGATGGGCTGCCGGCCGCAATGGGACAGTGCCACCGGCCGCATCACCGGCATCGAGGTGCTGCCGCCGGCCACGCTCGGCCGTCCGCGCATCGATGTCACCTGGCGGATTTCGGGCCTGTTCCGCGACATGTTCCCGACCCAGATCGCGCTGATCGACGCCGCTGCCAACGCCGTTGCCGCGCGCGACGAGGACGATTCGGAAAACCCGCTCGCCGCCAGAACCCGTGCCGATGGCAAGATCGGCCCGCGCATCTTCGGCACCTCGCCCGGCACCTATGGCGCCGGCGTCGAGGACCTGTTGTCGAGTGGCGACTGGGCCGCGCGCGAAGAAATCGGCCGCGCCTATCTCGATGCGACATCGCATGCCTATGGCGGCGCCGAGGGCGAAGGCATTGCCTCCCCCGGCGCTTTCGAGACCCGCATCGCCGAGGCCGATCTGCTCGTCCACACCGGCGACGATCCCGGCCGCGATATTCTCGAGGGCTCCGCCGATGTCGCCTTCATCGGCGGCTTTTCGGCCGCCCTTGCGGCATTGGGCCGAAATGCCGACGTCATCGTGCTCGACACCACCGACCCGCAAAAGCCGAAGCCGCGCTCGGTCGGCGAGGCTGTGTCGCGGGTTGTGCGGGCGCGAGCCGTCAATGCGCGTTTCATCGCCGGCCAGATGCGGCACGGCCCGCGCGGCGCATCGGAATTCGCCGAGACGGTCGATCGCCTCATCGGCTTTGCCGAAACCACGCACGCCATTTCAGGCGCGCTGATCGAGGCCGTGCATGATGCCTATGTCGGTGCTCCCGATGCCCGCGCCTTCATCCTGCGCGAAAACCCGGCCGCAGCCAAAGTCATCGCCGAACGCTTCCTGTCGGCGCGCCGGCGTGGGCTGTGGCATCCCTTGCGCAACTCGATCGACGACGATCTCGCGGCGTTGATCGCCGAGGCCGAGGCGCTCGGGGTCGCGGTATGAACGCCTTCTCGCGCCGCGGCGCCTGTCCGGCTTTGTCGGCGCCGATGCAGACCGGCGACGGCCTGCTGGTGAGGCTCAACCCGGTTGCTGGAGGGCTTTCCCCCAAGTCGCTGATCGGACTCTGCGAATCCGCCTTGCGCCACGGCAACGGCATCATGGAAGTGACCGCGCGCGGCAGCCTGCAGATACGCGGGCTGACAGCGGAGAGTGCGGTGCTGTTGGCGGCGGAGGTCGATGCACTGGGGATTGCAGTGCGTACCGGCGTGCCGGTCGAGACCGGGCCGCTGGCCGGCATCGATCCGCGGGAGATTGCCGATCCGCGAGCTTTGGCTGAGCGGATCAGGGCTGCGGTCGAGGAAGCTGGGCTGACGCCAAGGCTCGGACCGAAGGTTTCGGTGGTTGTCGATGGCGGCGGGCAGTTGACGATGGATGGGGTGACGGCTGATGTCAGGCTGAAGGCGGTGCGGGTGGGCGGCAACGTTATGTGGTCTTTGTCTGTTGCCGGCGACGGTCAAAGCGCGAGGCCGCTTGCGACGGCCGATGAGGATGCGGCGCGCGATATTGCGGTTGCTGTGCTGAGGATGACCGCGGAGAAAGGCCGGGAGGCACATGCGAGGGATTTGTCGGAGAGGCAGCTAGCGTCTCTCGCAGGTTGGCATTCCTTCGCGCCCCCCTCTGTCCTGCCGGACATCTCCCCCACAAGGGGGGAGATCAGCAGGGTCGCCGGCGGCTCTCCACTTTCGACGCTGAAAATTGGCGAAATCGCCCACGAAGACGCAATCTCCCCCCTTGAGGGGGAGATGTCCGGCAGGACAGAGGGGGGTGTGCAGGATCGCTGGCCTATCGGTCTTTTCCCCTTATCCAACGACACCACCGCTCTCGGCATAGCCCTCCCCTATGGCAGCATGCCGGCCGAAAAACTCATCGCCCTCGCCCAAAGCGCCCTGTCCCTCGGCGTCGCCGAAATCCGCCTCGCCCCCGGCCGCGCCTTGCTTTTCCTCGGCCAACCATCGTCCGCAAACCACCTCCTGCAAGCCACCGCCACCGCGCTCGGCTTCGTCACCACCGCCGCCGACCCGCGCACCCGCATCGCCGCCTGCCCCGGCACCCCTGCGTGTGCCTCCGGCCGCATCGCCACGCGCGACATCGCCGAGACAATCGCCGCCGAAATGACCGATAGTCTCGACTTCACACTGCACATTTCCGGCTGCGCCAAGGGCTGCGCGCACCCCGGTCCGGCGGCGCTGACATTGGTCGGCGGCGAAAACGGAGCCGGACTTGTCGTGAACGCGACGGCAAAGGCCCTTCCTGCGGGCTACAGGCCGGGCTATGACGCCGCACGCGGCGTCAGTCGCGTCGCGGCGATGGTCCGCAGCGCACGATTTCAGGGCGAAACCGCCGCCGCTTGCCTGACAAGGCTCGGGCCGGCGGCAATCGCCGAAAGCTACCGACAGGAATAAGCATGGCCGCCTACGACTACATCCATGACGGCAACGCCATCTATGAGCGCTCCTTCGCCATCATCCGCGCCGAGGCCGATCTGTCGCGCTTTTCGGAAGCCGAGGCCGATGTCGCCATCCGCATGATCCATGCCTGCGGCCAGGTCGAAGCATCAAGTCATTTTGTTTTCTCCAGCGATTTCGTCGCCGCCGCCCGCAGCGCCTTGGCGGCCGGCGCGCCGATCTTCTGCGATGCCGAAATGGTCTCGCATGGCGTCACCCGCGCCAGGCTGCCGGCCGGCAATGAGGTGATCTGCACCTTGCGCGACCCGCGCACGCACGACATCGCCAAGGAGATCGGCAACACCCGCTCGGCCGCCGCGATCGACCTCTGGGGCGAGCGCATGGCCGGTTCGGTGGTCGCCATAGGCAATGCGCCGACGGCACTGTTCTATCTCCTGGAAAAGTTGCGCGACGGCGCGCCGAAGCCGGCAGCCATCATCGGCATGCCGGTCGGCTTCGTCGGTGCCGCCGAATCCAAGGATGCGCTGGCCGAGAATTCCTATGGCGTACCCTACGCCATCGTGCGCGGCAGGCTTGGCGGCAGCGCCATGACTGCAGCCGCCCTCAATTCGCTGGCGAGGCCCGGCCTGTGAACGCAGCCGTCAAAGAAGATCTGGCAAAAGGCCGTCTTGTCGGCGTCGGCACGGGGCCTGGCGACCCCGAGCTGCTGACGCTGAAGGCCGCGCGCGTTCTGGCCGAGGCCGATGTCGTCGCCTATTTCGCCAAGCGCGGCAACAACAGCAATGCGCGCGCCATCGTCGAGGCGCGTTTCCGGCCGGATATGCTGGAACTGCCCCTGCTCTACCCCGTCACCACCGAGATCGACAAGGATCACGACGACTACCGTTCGCAGATCACCGATTTCTACGAGGAGTCGGCCGAGAAGGTCGCAGAACACCTCGAAGCCGGCCGCATGGTCGCCGTGCTCTCCGAAGGCGACCCGCTGTTCTACGGCTCCTACATGCACCTGCATGTCCGCCTCGCCCATCGCTTCCAGACCGAGGTCATCCCCGGCGTCACCGCCATGTCCGGCTGCTGGTCGCAGACCGGCGTGCCGATCGTCCAGGGCGACGATGTCCTGACGGTTTTGCCCGGCACGATGAGCGAGTTCGAGCTGACGCGCCGTCTCGCCGACACGGATGCCGCCGTCATCATGAAGGTCGGCCGCAATCTGCCCAAGATCAGGCGGGCGCTGGAGGCCACCGGCAAGCTCGCCCGCGCCGTTTATGTCGAGCGCGGCACCATGGCCGGCAGCATCTCGATGAAGCTTGCCGACAAGCCGGACGACAAGGCCCCCTATTTCGCCATCGTGCTGGTCGCCGGCTGGTCCGGCCGGCCTGGCGTTATGGGAGCCAAGCCATGAGCGGCCGCCTCACCGTCATCGGCCTTGGGCCCGGCAATGCCGATCAGGTGACGCCGCAAGCCAGCCGCGCCGTCGCCGAGGCAAAGTTCTTCTATGGCTACAAGCCTTATCTCGACCGGCTGGAGCTGCGCCCGGACCAGACCCGCGTCGCCTCGGATAATCGCGAGGAACTCGCCCGCTCCAAGGACGCGCTGGTCAAGGCCGCCGAGGGCCATGACGTCGCCGTCGTTTCCGGCGGCGATCCCGGCGTCTTTGCCATGGCCGCCGCGGTCTGTGAGGCGATCGAGGCCGGTCCGGCCGAGTGGCGCGCGGTCGATGTCGCCGTCGTGCCGGGCATCACTGCGATGCTGGCTGTCGCCGCCCGCATCGGCGCCCCGCTCGGCCATGATTTCTGCGCCATCTCGCTATCCGACAATCTCAAACCGTGGGAGCTGATCGAACTGCGCCTGCTCGCTGCCGCCGGCGCCGGCTTCGTCATCGCGCTCTACAATCCGATCAGCAAGGCGCGCCCTTGGCAGCTCGGCCGTGCCTTCGAATGCCTGCGCGCCATCCTGCCCGGCACCACGCCGGTCATCTTCGGCCGCGCCGCCGGCCGCCCGGACGAGCGCATCGAGGTTTTTCTGTTGGCCGATGTCGAGGCGGAAAGGGCCGACATGGCGACCTGCATCATCATCGGCTCGCCGGAGACAAGGATCATCAAGCGCGGTGACAAACCGGCGCTGGTCTACACACCGCGTTCCGCGACGGGGTCGAGACCATGATCGATCATCGCGGCCAATGCTTCGACAGTTTCGGCCGACGGCACCTCCGGCAGGATGGGCCTGCGCACCATCACCACCTCGATACCGAGCGCCCGCGCCGCCGCGATCTTGCCGTAGGTGGCCTCGCCGCCGCTGTTCTTGGATACGACGACATCGATGCGGTGCTCCTCGAGCAGCGCGCGTTCATCCGCCTCGCGAAACGGCCCACGCGCCAGCAGGTAGGTCGCATCAGGCACCGCCAGTTTCGGCTCGACCGGATCGACGCTGCGGACAAGGTAATGATGCTGCGGCGCCGCCTCGAAAGCCGCGACCTCCTGCCGGCCGAGCGCCAGGAAGGCACGGCGCGGCGGCGACCCAAGCGCGTGCACCGCATCGCCTGTCGTATCGATCTGCGTCCAGCGGTCGCCATCTATTGGCTCCCAGCCAGGGCGGCGCAAAGCAAGGATCGGCACAACCGAAGTGCGCGCGGCTTGCGCCGCATTGGCGGAAATTCGCGCGGCATAGGGATGCGTCGCGTCGATCAGCAGATCGGTTCGCGTCTCCTTGAGATAGGCCGCCAGCCCGTCGGCGCCGCCAAAGCCGCCGCTGCGCACCGGCACGCCTTGCGCGACCGGGCTTTCGGTACGGCCGGCCAGCGACAGAGTGACGAGGAAATCTTCCACCAGTTTTCCGGCCAATTGGCGCGCTTCTGTCGTGCCGCCAAGGATCAGAATCTTCTTCATGAGCACCATGTTGAACAGCGTCTGCGCTGCCCCTCACCCCTACCCTCTCCCCCTGAAGAACGGGGAGAGGGAGGCGTCAGCGCCGGAGCGTCTCCCTTCTCCCCGTCACTACACGGGGAGAAGGTGCCGGCAGGCGGATGAGGGGCGCCGCGACATGTCAAAAAAACAGCCCACGCCAAAATGGCTTACAATCGTCGGCATCGGCGAGGACGGTTTAGCGAGTCTCGGCGACGAGGCCAAGCGGCAGATCGCTGACGCCGAGACCGTCTTCGGCGGCAAGCGGCATCTGGCGCTGGTGGCTTCGCTCATCAAGGGTGAGCAGCGCCCATGGCCGGTGCCATTCGATGCCGGCATGGCAGACGTGCTGGCGCTGGCCGGCCGGCGCGTCTGCGTGCTCGCCTCCGGTGATCCATTCTTCCACGGGGTCGGCGCCACCCTTGCCCGCAAGGTCAAGCCTGAAGAGATGCATGTCATCCCCGCGCCATCGGCGATTTCGCTGGCTGCCGCCCGGCTCGGCTGGGCGTTGCAGGACATCGAGACGATCTCGCTGCATGGAAGGCCGCTCGACCTGATCCGGCCGCTGCTGCATCCCAGGGCGCGCATCCTGGCGCTGACATCGGACGGCGACGCACCAGCGACAATAGCGCGCCTGCTTGTAGAGCTCGACTTCGGCGGTTCGCGGCTGACCGTTCTGGAAGCGCTGGGCGGACCGAACGAGAAGCTTCGCTCGGCACGTGCCGACGCTTTCGATCTCAGAGACATCAATCCGCTCAACGTGCTGGCGCTTGAGCTTGAATCGACACAAGAGGCCCGCATCCTGCCGCTGACCGTTGGCCGCGCCGACCATCTGTTCGAGCACGACGGCCAGATCACCAAGCACGACATCCGCGCCATCACGCTTGCGGCGCTGGCGCCGAGGCGTGGCGAATTGCTGTGGGACATCGGCGCCGGTTCCGGCTCCATCGGCATCGAATGGATGCTCGCTCACCCCTCGATGCGCGCCATCGCCATCGAGGCCAACAGCGACCGCGCCGCCCGCATCGTCCGCAACGCCGCGCATTGCGGCGTGCCCGGTCTTGTCGTGGTGGAAGGGTCGGCGCCCAAGGCACTGGCCGGGCTGGACACGCCGGATGCGATCTTCATCGGCGGAGGTGGCAGCGACGCCGGCGTACTGAACGCCGCCATCAAGGCGCTGCCATCCCGTGGCCGTCTCGTTGCCAATGCGGTGACGCTGGAGATGGAGGCGCTGCTTCTCGCGGAGCACATCAAGCGCGGCGGCGACCTTACCCGCATCACCATTTCCCGCGCTTCTCCTGTCGGTTCGATGCAGGCCTGGCGCCCGGCCATGCCGGTCACCCAGTGGAGCTGGGTGAAGCCATGATGGTGGCGGGCATCGGCAGCCGGAAGGGCGTGAGCGTCGAAGACGTGCTCGCGGCGATCGAAACCGCCCTCGAAGCGCACGGGCTGGCGATAACGGCGCTGTCGGCCTTGGCGACCGCCGCGCTCAAGAAAGACGAAGAAGCGATCTCTGCCGCTGGCCGCACGCTCAACCTTCCCGTCATCATCGTTGATGACGCAGCACTTCAGGCCGTCTCGTCGGAGGCACTCAGCAAATCCGATCTCTCGCAGGATCTCGCCGGCACACCCTCCGTCTCAGAAGCCTCCGCCCTTACCGTTGCCGGCCCCGGTGCAAAGCTGCTTGGTCCACGCACCGTGCTCGGCCCGGTCACCTGCGCCATCGCCATCAGCGGAGACGCGCCATGACCGTGCATTTCATCGGCGCCGGTCCCGGCGCCGCCGACCTCATCACACTGCGCGGCGCCAAGCTGCTGGCAAGCTGCCCGGTCTGTCTGCATGCCGGCTCGATCGTCGCGCCGGAATTGCTGCAACACTGCGCACCGGGGACCAAACTGATCGATACGGCGCCGATGTCACTCGACGAAATCGAGGTCGAATATGTGACAGCCCACCAGGCCGGCCACGATGTCGCCCGCCTGCATTCCGGCGACCTCTCGGTGTGGAGCGCCGTGGCCGAGCAGATCCGCCGGCTGGAAAAACACGGCATTCCTTACACGCTGACGCCGGGCGTTCCCTCTTTCGCCGCCGCAGCCGCAGCCCTTCGCCGCGAACTGACCATTCCCGAGGTGGCGCAAAGCCTGGTGCTGACCCGCGTCTCCGGCCGCGCCTCGAAAATGCCGCCGGGCGAAACGCTGGCCGGCTTCGGCCGCACCGGCGCCACACTGGCCATTCATCTCGCCATCCACGCCATCGACCGAGTCGTCGCCGAATTGTCGCCGCATTATGGCGGCGATTGCCCGGTGGCGATCGTCTTTCGCGCTTCATGGCCGGACGAGCACGTGCTGACCGGCACGCTCGCCACGATCGAGGCACTGCTCGCCGCCGACCCGATGGAGCGCACGGCGATCATCTTCGTCGGCCGCTCGCTGGCAGCGGAAGGTTTTGGCGAGAGTTCATTGTACGACGCCCACTACCAGCGGCGTTTCCGGGGACGGGACGGATTGTGAGCGGCAAGACCAAAAGCGAAAACACCACGCTCGAACAGGCCCTTGCCCGGCTGAACTTCAAGCCGCGCCGGCTTGAGCCGGGCCATGTCTGGCTGGCCGGCGCCGGCCCCGGCGATCCCGGCTGCCTGACGCTGGAAGTGCTGGCGGCATTGGCCGAGGCCGACGCTGTGGTCTATGACGCGCTGGTCTCCTCTGACGTTGTCGCCGTTGCGGACAATGCCCAGCTGTTCTTTGCAGGAAAACGCGGCGGCAAACCGTCCATGAGGCAGGACGATATCACCGCTTTGCTGGTGCGGCTGGCACGCGAGGGCCGCCGCGTCGTCCGGCTGAAGGGCGGCGATCCCTATATTTTCGGCCGCGGCGGCGAAGAGGCGCTGGCGCTGGCGCGCGAAAAAATCCCTTTCCGCGTCATGCCCGGCCTGACATCGGGGCTGAGCGCGCTGGCCGCCACCGGCATTCCCGCAACCATGCGCGGCATCAACAAGGCGATCATCCTGGCGACAGGTCATGCCGCCGGCACAGATGACGATCTCGACTGGGGCGCGATCGCCCGCACCGGCCAGCCGGTGGTCATCTATATGGGCATGGCCAATCTGCCTGTTATCGCCGCGTCGCTGCTCGAAGGCGGGCTGGCGCCGTCGACGCCGGCGGCTGTCGTCGTTTCGGCGACGACACCGCAGGAGCGGACCGTCGTCGCGACACTCGCCACCATTTCCGAAGCGGCCGCCGCGGCGGAATTGGCCTCGCCGGCCCTCATTGTCGTCGGCGGCATCGTCGCCATGCGCGCGGCACTGGCGGGTAACGCATGACCCGCGCCATCATCATCGGCGCGCCGCGTTCCGGCTCCGGCAAGACCAGCGTCACCATCGGCATTTTGCGCGCACTCGCCCGGCGCGGCATCAAGGTGCGCGGCGCCAAGTCCGGCCCCGACTATATCGATCCGGGTTTTCATACCGCCGCCACCGGCCTGTCCGGCGTCAACCTGGACAGCTGGGCGATGTCGCCTGACCTGCTCAACGCGTTGGCCGGCAATGCCACCGAGGACGCCGATTTTATCTTCCTCGAAAGCGCCATGGGCCTGTTCGACGGCATCCCGGCCGGACAAGGCCGCACCGGCTCGGCCGCCGATCTGGCGCGGCTCTACCACCTGCCGGTGCTTTTGGTGCTCGACGTCTCGGGACAGTCGACGACGGCGGCCGCCGTCGCCAAGGGCTTTGCCACCTATGATCCCGATGTGCGCATGGCCGGAATCGTGCTCAACCGCCTCGGCAGCGAGCGCCACCGCAAGCTGTGCAGCGAGGCGATCGAAGCGCTCGGCCTGCCGGTCGTCGGCGCCATCCTGCGCGATCCCACGCTCAATTTGCCGGAGCGCCATCTCGGCCTCGTCCAAGCCGGCGAATATGCCGACCTGATGACGCATCTCGACCGCCTCGCCGACATGGTCGAGAAATCCCTCGACCTTGACGCCATCATGGCGCTGGCCGCGCCGTTTTCGCCGTCACCGGGCAGTTTCGAAAATGCCTTGCAGCCGCCCGGCCAGCGCATCGCACTCGCCGAAGATGCCGCTTTCACCTTCCTCTATCCGCACGTTGCCGCCCACTGGCGTCAGGCCGGCGCCGAGATCGTGCCGTTCTCGCCGCTCGCCGACGAAGCACCGGCGCAGGATTGCGATGTCTGCTGGCTGCCCGGCGGCTATCCCGAGCTTCACGCCGGCCGCCTCGCGGCGGCGACCAATTTCCGAGCTGTCATGGCAAGGTTTGCCGAGACCAAACCCATCCATGGCGAGTGCGGCGGCTTCATGGTGCTGGGCGAAGCGCTGGAGGACGCGGCCGGCGAGACGCACGCCATGCTTGGCCTGCTCGGCCATTCCACCAGCTTTGCCAAGCGCAAGATGAACCTCGGCTACCGCGAGGCACGCCTGCGCGCCGCCTGTCCGCTGGGGCCGCAAGGCGCGCTGATCCGTGGCCATGAATTCCACTATGCGCAGATGATCGCCACCGGCAATGACGAGCCGCTGGCCGACCTAGCCGATGGCCAGGGCAATCCGCTCGGCGCCTCCGGCTATCGCCGCGGCCTTGTCAGCGGCACCTTCTTCCACGCCATTGCGAGGAGTGCATGACCGCCGTGCCCTCACCCCGGCAAGCGCTCGACGACGTCGCGCTTTGCCTCGTCTTCTTCACCCGGCTGCCGCTGCCGGTCTTCGACTTTCGTGGCCGCAGCCTGGCCGATGCGATCTGGGCGGCGCCTGCCGCCGGCCTCGCGGTCGCTTTGGTCGGCGCCGTCGTCTACGCCATCGGGGTAAAGCTCGGTCTCGCCGCTGGGCCGGCGGCCGCACTTGCGCTTGCAGCAACCCTGCTCGCCACCGGCTGCCTGCATGAGGATGGGCTGTCGGATGTCGCAGATGGCTTTGGCGGCGGCAAGACGCGCGATAAAAAACTCGAGATCATGCGCGACAGCCGTATCGGCGCCTATGGCGCTTCGGCGCTTGGCCTGTCGATGCTCATTCGCTGGAGCGCGCTGTCGCAACTGGCCGATCCGACAAGCGTTCTCTTCGCGCTGATCGCCGCCCATGCCGCCTCGCGAGGCCTGCTCGGCGCGTTCATGCATCTGGCGCCGGCGGCGCGCAGTGACGGCCTGTCTGCCGGCGCCGGGACCGTCTCGACCCAGACAGCTGTTCTCGGCGCCGTGCTCGGGGCCATCCCGCTTCTGACTCTGGGGCTCGGCGGCGCCTTTGCCGCACTGATCCTGCTCGCTCTCGTGTTCAGCGCCTTGCGCGCGCTCTGCCTCAACCAGATTGGCGGCCACACCGGTGACACGATCGGCGCCCTGCAGCAGCTGGGCGAGATCACTGTCCTGCTCGTCGCTTCCGTTTCCCTGTCCTGATTCTTCCCCGGAGATTCCTTCCCCATGCCATTCAAATCATTCGACGAACTGCGCGCCGCCTGTCTCGATCTGCCTGCCGGCAGCGATACCGCCGCCAACGCCGTCGCCCGCCGCCAGGACACGCTGACCAAGCCTCAAGGCAGCCTGGGCCGGCTGGAAACTCTCGCCGCCTGGCTGGGGCGCTGGCAGGGTCGCGACATGCCGAAACTCGACCGCGTCAAAGTCTTCGTGTTCGCCGGCAACCACGGTGTGACGGCGCAAGGCGTTTCAGCCTTTCCCTCGGAAGTGACGGTGCAGATGGTGGCGAATTTCGCCGGCGGCGGCGCCGCCATCAACCAGCTTGCCCGCATCGCCGGCGCGGAACTCGACGTCATCCCGCTCGATCTCGATCATCCGACCGGCGACTTCACTGACGTGCCGGCAATGGACGAAAAAAACTTCCTCGCCGCCGTCTCGGCTGGCTATGACGCGGTGACGAAAGACCTGGACCTCGTCTGTTTCGGCGAGATGGGCATCGGCAACACCACGCCGGCGGCCGCCATCTCGACCGCCCTGTTCGGCGGCGGCGCTGAAAAATGGACCGGGCGCGGCACCGGCGTCGACGATGCCGGGCTGAAGCGCAAGGTCATCGCCATTGAATCCGGCCTCAAGCGCCATGCCGACGCGCTGTCCGACCCGCTGAAGATCGCCGCCGCCCTTGGCGGACGAGAACTCGCCGCCACCTTCGGCGCCACGCTCGCCGCCCGCCGCAACAATGTCCCGGTGCTGCTCGATGGCTTCGTCTGCACGGCGGCGGCAGCGCCCTTGGCGCGGCTGCACCCGTCTGGCCTCGCCCACACCATCGCCGCCCATGTCTCGGCCGAATCCGGCCACCGCCGCCTGCTCGAAGTGCTCGGCCTGCCGCCGCTACTCGACCTCGGCATGCGGCTCGGCGAAGGCTCCGGCGCCTGCCTAGCCGTCAACATCGTCCGCTCGGCGCTGGAGTGCCACACGGGCATGGCGAGCTTTGCCGAGGCTGGTGTTTCGGAGAAGTAGCTAGAGCGATTTGACGGGAGGGCGCCGGCCCGAACCTTCACTGACCATCGTCGGGCCGATCACTGGCATTCCGGGCTGGTGGCTCGAACAGCACGGCCGCTGAAAGATTCCCCACCTGGGGGTTGGCCCGCTGCTTCTGTGGTGGGCTCTTTTTACTGGCACTATTCGCCGCCGTTGCCGACAAAATGTGATTGACGTAACGGTGACCAGGCGCAATCATTACGGATTGGGCAGGGTGAGGGCGTTTTCAATGAAACTCGTTGTCTTTGGCGTAGCAATAGTATTGGCCGCTACCGGAGCAGCTGCTGCGAAAGAGAAGAAAAAGGTGGCCACCGCTCAGGCTACAACCTCGTGTTCTACAGCTCATAAGAAGGCTGGCAGCAAGCCGACCGCGAAACCGGATTGCAAATCGACAGGCACCGTGGTTGCGCGACCGTCAAATAGGGCCGAAAACTTCCTGGATCATTATAATCCGCGCTTAGGGTATGACACCAGTCCGTGGTTTCAAACTGGCTTTAATTGATGGCGGCTTCGGCTTCCGGGCTTTTCTTAATCCAGCGCGGCCTTCACTCCTTCGCCAAATAGCGCACCGGCTTACCGGCCGCCGAGTTTAAGGCAAACCTGCCCCAGCATGTCGAGGCGCGTCAACGCGTCCGGCATTCCAAGGTCTTCCACCAACTCTTCTAGAAATTTGGTGGGTGCGCACAGGATTGAACTGTGGACCCGCTGATTAAGAGTCAGCTGCTCTACCAACTGAGCTACGCACCCACTCGACCGGTAAAACCGGCGTTGGCGGGCATATAGCCGCCGATACCGGTCCTGTCCAGCCCTGCCGGAATCATTTCCCGACAAATCGCTGAACTGCCGCAGGCGGTCACACGAACAGCCTGCCTTCCGCCACCTTGATGGCATGGCCGCCGATGCGCGCGGAGGCCAGTTTTCCGCCTTCGACAGTGAGTTCCAAGCGGATACGTGACGGGCGGCCCATCTCCAGCCCCTGCTCGATCCACAGCTGCGAAATGCCGTCGGTGGGCGCATCGAAATGCATGATGGCGCCGGCAAAGGCCGCCGCCGCCGACCCGGTCGCCGGGTCTTCATAGGACGGCGTGCCCGGCACGATCATGCGGACATGGAAAGCGCTGTCATGGTTCACCGTCTGGCGGCAATAGACATACGGGCTGGCGAAGGCCCATTCGCTCTTGCGCGGCGCCAGTTCCGACCAGGCCTGGTTGTCGAGCTTGATCCGGCCGGCAGCCTCCAGATTGGCAACCGGAATGGTGACGTAAGGCACGCCTGCCGACCAGAACGACACCAGGTGATTCTCGAAGCCGATCTCGTGCGGCGCCAGCCCGAGGGCGGCGCCGATCGCCTCCGGGTCGGCATCGAGCTTCAGCGGCTCCGGCAGCTTCGCCAGGTCGAACTCGGCAAAGGTGGCGCCATCGTGCCGGCTGACGGCGCAGCGCACCGGGCCGATATTCTCCTCCAGCACGAAGATGCCGGCTTCGCCCTCGCCTGTCAGTTCGGCCAGCGCGATCGCGGCGCCAACTGTCGGATGTCCGGCGAACGGCATCTCATAGTCGGGCGTGAAAATGCGGATGCGGTTGCGATGTTTTGGATTGTCCGGCGGCAGTACGAAGACCGATTCGGACAGGTTGAACTCGCGCGCAATGGCCTGCATGGCGGCTGTATCCAGCCCTTGGCTGTCGAGCACGACAGCCAGCGGATTGCCGGCCAGCCGCTCCGTCGTAAACACATCGTAGAGCAAGTAATTGCGGGTCTGCATCTTGAAAAACCTTCCGCCTCAATCCGAACATGGCCGAAATTTAATTTGATATTCGAACCACCAAGCCTGATCTGTGCACAACTAGGGACATTACGCTTTCATAGGGGTCCGGCGTGGACCAGCTTGTCAATCTGCCAAAGACGGAATCGGATTCCGCCATCGAGGCGGCGCTTGGGCTTGACCAGAGTGGTGTGCGCAAGACGCGCCGTCGTGGCTGGCTTTACGCGCTGCTGGCGCTGATCGCACTTGCCGCCGGGTTGGCTGGCTACCAGTGGTTTGCCGGCTCCCCGGCCAAGATCGACTACACCACCACGCCGGCTACCATTGCCGACCTCACCGTCGCGGTTTCGGCGACCGGCACGCTGCAGCCCCTCACCCAGGTCGACATTTCAAGCGAGCTGTCCGGTATCATCCGCTCGGTCTCGGCCGAAGAGAACCAGCAGGTCAAGAAGGGCGACGTGCTGGGGACGCTCGACACGGTGAAACTCGAGGTCCAGATCGAACGCGCCGAAGCCTCGGCCAAGGCCGCTGCCGCCAATGTCGAGGACGCCACGGTAACCCTGAAGGAGAACGAAAGCGCCCTCACCCGCGCGGCCGAACTGACCAGGCGTGGCATGGCGACCGATCAGTCGCTCGAGGCGGCGACTGCCACGCGCGACCGCTCCAAGGCGGCGCTCGATAGTGCGCAGGCCAATCTCGCCATCGCCCAGGCCGATCTCAAGGCGCAGCAGACCGACCTTGCCAAGAGCACCATCTATGCGCCGATCGACGGCATCGTCTTGACGCGTTCCGTCGACCCCGGCCAGACGGTCGCCTCCTCGCTGCAGGCGCCGGTTCTGTTCATCATCGCCGCCGATTTGAGGAACATGGAATTGGTGGCGGCGGTCGACGAGGCCGATATCGGCGCGGTCAAACCAGGCCAGCATGCACGCTTCACCGTCGATGCCTTTCCCGAGCGGCCGTTCGACGCCGAGATCCGCGACATCTCCTACGCCTCGGTCACCACCGACGGCGTCGTCACCTACAATGCACGGTTGGAAGTCAACAATAACGAGCTTTTGCTGCGGCCCGGCATGACCGCCACGGTTTCGGTCGTCACCAGGCAGGCCAAGAGCGTGCTCACCGTGCCTTCAACAGCGTTTCGCTATCGGCCATCGGCACCTGCTGCCCGCGCGTGGAGCCTCAGCGATCTGTTCACCGGCCGCATGGGCCGTGGCGGCAACCGCCGCCAGCCGGTGAAGGCGCCCACCGACGGCTCACGCACGCTCTATGTGCTGGAGAACGGCCGGCCGCACCCGGTCAACGTGAAGATCGGCTCCACCGACGGCGAACTGACCGAGATCACCTCCGGGCTGGATGCAGGTGCAGAGGTTATCACGACCTCGCAGCTGCGGAGCTGACGCCATGGCCGCGGGCCTCATCGGTTTCGACACGGTCTGGAAGAGCTATGGCCAGGGCGAAGCCAAGGTCCATGCGCTGGCCGGCGTCGACCTCGCCATCCAGCGTGGCGAATTCGTCGCCATCATGGGCCCGTCCGGTTCGGGCAAATCGACCGCGATGAACATCATCGGTTGCCTCGACACGCCGACGGCCGGAACCTACTCCTTCATGGGCATCGACGCCGGGCGGCTCGACCGCAACCGCCGGGCGCTTCTGCGCAATCTCTATATCGGCTTCGTCTTCCAGGGTTACAATCTGTTGCCGCGCACCACGGCGGCGGAAAATGTCGAGCTGCCGCTGATCTATCGCGGCGCGCCGGCCCGCGAGCGCCGCGATCTTGCCATGCAGGCGCTGGCGGAGGTCGGCCTGGTCGGGCGCGAACACCACACGCCGGCCGAACTCTCCGGCGGCCAGCAGCAGCGCGTGGCGATCGCGCGCGCCATCGTCACCAGGCCTACGCTGCTCGTCGCCGACGAGCCGACCGGCAATCTCGACACCGCCCGCACGCATGAGATCATGGAGTTGTTGACGCGGCTGAACCGGGAGCTCGGCTTGACCATCGCCATGGTCACCCACGAGGCCGATGTCGCCGATTATGCCGAGCGCACCATCCGCTTCCTCGACGGCCACGTCGCGTCCGACACGGCCAAGTCGGAGTTGGCGTCATGATCTGGGAAACCGTCCGCCTCTCTCTGCGCTCCATCCGCCGCAATGTGCTGCGCTCGTTCCTGACGCTGCTCGGCATCGTCATCGGTGTCGCCGCCGTCATCGCCATGCTGACCATCGGTTCGGGCACCACGGCCAAGGTCAAGTCGGACATCGCCAAGCTCGGCTCGAACCTGCTCGTCGTCCGTTCCGGCCGCCCGGCAGGCACCGGCGGACCAGGCGGGCTCGACCAGGCGGTACGGCCTCTGGCCGACAAGGATGTAGCCGCCCTCGTAGCCCACCTGACCGGAGCGCGCGCCATTGCGCCGGCGTCGCAGAAACAAGTCCGCGTCATTTTCGGCACCGAGAGCTTGACCTCGGGCGTCACCGGCACCGACAGCGCCTATCTCGACGCCCGCGACTGGAAGCTGGTGTCGGGCCGCCCGTTCTCGGATTCGGAAACACGCTCCGGCACCGGCGTCTGCCTGATCGGCGAAACGGTGCGCCAGCAATTCTTCGGCGCCGGCGAACCCGAGGGCGAGATCATCCGCGTCAACCGCACCTCGTGCAAGATCATCGGCCTGCTCGAACCCAAGGGCTATACCGGCTTCGGCCAGGACCAGGACAATGTCGTCTTGATGCCGCTTGCCGCCTATCAGCGCCGCATCGCCGGCAACCGCGACATCGACAACATCTACGTCGCCGCCGACGACCGCACCCCGACCACCGAATTGCAGCCGCGAGTCGAGGACATTTTGCGCGACACCCGCCGCATCACGCCGGACCGCGAAGACGATTTCTCGATCCGCGACATGACCCAGATCGCCGACGCCATGGCCAGCGCCACCACCACCATGACCGGCATGCTGGGCGCCGTCGCGGGCGTCAGCCTGCTGGTCGGCGGCATCGGGATCATGAACATCATGCTGGTCTCGGTCACTGAGCGCACCCGCGAGATCGGCATCAGGCTCGCCATCGGCGCGCATGAAAAGCACATCCTCATCCAGTTCCTGGTCGAGGCGACGGTGCTGTCGCTGCTCGGCGGCATTATCGGTATCCTGATCGGCCTGGCGCTGGCCGGCCTCGCCTCGGCAACGCTGGCCATACCGTTTGCGCCGAGCCCGGCGGTCATCCTGCTCGCCGTCGGTTTTTCGGCGCTGATCGGCATGGTGTTCGGCTTCTTCCCGGCGCTGCGCGGCGCCAGGCTCGACCCGATCGACGCGCTGCGCCACGAATAAGCGCCAGATCAGCTCCACCGCAACCAACCGCTATCCACAAGGATGGGTGCTTGTCGACATCGGCAATACTTGTTGTCGTCCGGTCTGCGATGCTAATTTTAGAGCAAAGCATCTGGTCAAGGAGTGGCAATGAGCAAGAAGGCGCGGCTGATTCTGACGATGGTGATCATCGAAGGCGCCCTTGCAGGACTTTGGTGGTATCTCGCCCGCTACGGCATGGCCAATCCCGATCGTGTCACCGCCGATTTTCAGGCAGTCGTCGGCCAGACGATGGGCATGGTCATGGGTGGATTGCTGGGCATCGGCGTTATCCTGTTCCTCGTCGCCGCCCGCAACGACCGCAAGGCGGCGCAGAACAGCCCCCGCCACCGCCAAAATGCCACTCGACCAGCGGCTTCATATGCGGTGCCAGCCCTTCCGGCAGGTCGGCGGCGTGGCGGATGATCACCGGCCCCTCGATCTCCGGCTCGGTCTCGGTCGCGACGAAGGCGCCGATGCGCCGCGCAATCTCGTCGGCCGGCGCATCGACGTGGTAGCGGCGGAAGAGGACCGTGCCGGTCGAAGTCGACAGCGCATGGTAGCGCTTGCCGCGCGCAGCGCCTGTCAGGTCAAGCCCGGTCTCCTCGCGCACTTCACGGATCATGTTGAAATCGACATCGACGCGGCCATCGCGAAAATCGATCGGCTCGAACGAGCCGGCAGCGAAGTAGACACTGCCGGCCGGGACCGTGTGCGCGCCCATGCGGATCGCCACCAGGGCGTTGTCGCCGGCGACCAGCATGGCGTGACCATAGGCATGCTCGGCGCCCGTCCCCTGCCGGTTCTTTCGCCACAGCAGGAAGGTAGAGTACTTCACCGCGTGACAACGCCCGACGATCCGGTTGTCGCGCCAGGCGAGCGCCGAGAGCAGCACCACCGTGCCGTCGAACAGCGCCGGATTGGCCGTAACCTCACGCCGCCAGTTGTCAGTGATCGCCTGCGCGTTGTCGCGCTCGAACGGATGCGGGCCGGGGTCGAGCCGGACGTCGATTTCGTCGACGGGCAGGATGACGTTGCGCGGCAGGTCGAAGCTCACCGTGCTCAAGCCATGTCCAGGGTAATTGCGACGGGACAATGGTCCGACGCCTTCGGCCGGTCCCAGCCGGCGCGCGGAAAGCGCTCCACCGCCTGTCCCGCCGGAAAGATGGTGCGCCAGGGCTGGCCGTTGCGGATGATGTCGGGAACCGCCGTCGCATTCTTCGCCGCCAGCCCTTTCGACAGCAGGATGTAGTCGAGCTGGCACAGATGCCGCTCCTTCGGCCCGCGCGTGTGGTAGAAACTCCAGCGGTCCATCTCCGGCCGCCGCTCGACGACATTCTCGCAAAAGCCGCCGGCGGTGAGCACATCGATACAGGACTGGCTCTCGTCGATCACCTGGAAGCGGTAGCCGTCGATAGCGTCGCCCTCGATCTTCACCCGCTGGCGGTAGTCGTTCATGTCGCCGCAGATCGCCCAGTTTTTATCGGCTGCGTGCTCTTTGCCGAAGCGCTCCTCGATGATGCGGCGCACGGCTTGCGCCTCGGCGATGCGCACCGGCATCGTCGCCTCGCGGCCGTCGAGCCCATTGCGCGGCGAGCCCATCGATTTGAAATGGACGAGGTAAAGCGTCAGCGGCACGCCGCCGACCTTGATGTCGACCTCCAGGCAATCGCGCCGGAAGATGCGTTCATTGGCCAGGTTGCCGAGCGCCTCGAGTTCAGGCGTGTGCAATCCGAACTGCTCGAACGTGACATAGGCATGGCTGGTCATGCGCACGAATTCGATCGGCTGACCTTGCGCTGTCTCGTTGCGCATCATCAGGGCAACGTCGATGCCGCGCGAATCATTGCCGGCGGTGGTGTATTTCTGCCGGTAACCCTCGCCCACCATCTTGAAGAGATAGCCATACTCGAACGCCTTCAGCGCCTCGATGTTGTCAACCTCCTGCATGCAGATGATGTCGGCGCGGGTGGCGGCGATGGCGAGCGCGGTCAACTGGCGCGTATCGTCGGACTGTGCGATGGCGCGCGCCTGCTCCAGCATCCGGTATTCGGCTTCGCTCTGGATGCCGAAAAGCGCCAGCGTGCGGTCTTCGTTGAGCTGGTTGCGGAAGCCCGAGAAATCGAACCTGTTCATCAGGTTTTCGACATTGAAAGTGGCGAGGCGCAGCGACATGGACTGACCTTTGCCTGCAAGCGCC
This sequence comes from Mesorhizobium sp. C277A, assembly GCF_040324395.1. Classification (NCBI taxonomy): domain Bacteria; kingdom Pseudomonadati; phylum Pseudomonadota; class Alphaproteobacteria; order Hyphomicrobiales; family Phyllobacteriaceae; genus Mesorhizobium; species Mesorhizobium sp. C277A. The sequence goes on from NZ_JAMYVW010000002.1 coordinate 2,713,677, forward strand.
AATGAAAACAAGGGCTGCTCGTCATGGCTGATGGAACCTTTCTGTTCATCCTCCGTTCAGACGCCAAGGTCCATCAATAGGCCACTTCCCTGGGGTATCCGGGCGTGGGGCCTGTATCACTTGGAGAGTGCAATGAGCTCGCTCTTTTCGTCCACAGTCAAATCCGGGCTGTTAGCGCTCGGTCTTTTCTCGGGTCTCACGGCGCCATCCGCCGCGGGCCCGATCCTGCAGCCGGACTTGTCGGTGCCGGCAAGCACCGCATTGTCTGACATCACACCGGTTCGCGACAGCTGGGCGGGCGGCAATGACCGCCGCTCCTTCAACGATTGGCAGTGGCGCCGCCACGACGGCCGTCGCTTTGCCCGGTCAGGCAACTGGAATGGCGGCAACTGGAACGGCGGCGACAACTGGCGCTGGCGCCATCACCGCCACCATCGCGGCCGTGATTTTGACACCGGCGCCGCAGCAGTTCTCGGCCTCGGCCTGGGTCTCGGCCTCGGCAGCATCTACAACAACGGCTACTACAACAACGGCTATTACAATGACGGCTATTACGTGCAGCCGGCGCCCCGCCGCTATTACCGCACGCAGCGTCTGTCCAGCGCCCATGTACAGTGGTGCTACGACCGCTATCGGTCCTACCGGGCCTGGGACAACACGTTCCAGCCCTATGGTGGCCCGCGCCAGCAATGCTGGTCGCCCTACAGCTGAACTATAAACGACAATACACGACGGCGCCGCCCCAACGCGGCGCCGTTTTCATTTGGGAAAGACGGCTGGTCTCGGTCACCGCTAACCATATGTTTATCGGCTCAGCCTATCCGTGATATCGTGCCCCATCTGACGATCGCGCCGATCCGGTCGCGAAGGACGTGCCGTCATGGCCGACAACGAATTGCGAAACAAACACCGGCAGCGCGTGCTGAAAGGCGCGACGATTCTGACCGGCCTCACCAATTCCGAGGTCAAGTGCACGGTGCGCAACATGCACGCCGGCGGCGCCGAGCTGAAAGTGTCTATAGACGCGCGCGTGCCGGACGAGTTCCTGCTCTATGTGCCGGTCGACGGCATCGGCTACAAGGCCATCGTGCGCTGGCGCCGCGACGACCGCATCGGCGTCGAGTTCACCGGCACCGAGCCGAAGCCGCATTGGCACTATGGCTGAGTATCCTGATCGATAAACCGGCATGAAAAAGCCGGCGGATCGCTCCGCCGGCTCTTTGCTCCCAATCCCGACGACTGCGGGTTAGTTCTTGGCCTTGTCGACCAGCTTGTTCTTGGAAATCCAGGGCATCATGGCGCGCAGCTTGGCGCCGACTTCCTCGATCTGGTGGCTGTCATTGTTGCGGCGGATGCCCTTGAAGCGCGACATGCCGGCGCGGTATTCCTGCATCCACTCCGAGGTGAATTTTCCGGTCTGGATGTCCTTCAGCACGCGCTTCATCTCGGCCTTGGTCTCGGCGGTGATAATGCGCGGGCCAGAGACATATTCGCCCCATTCGGCCGTGTTCGAGATCGAGTAGTTCATGTTGGCGATGCCCCCTTCATAGATCAGGTCGACGATCAGCTTGACCTCGTGCAGGCACTCGAAATAGGCCATTTCGGGCGCATAGCCGGCTTCCACCAGCGTCTCAAAACCGGCGCGGATCAGTTCGACCAGGCCGCCGCAGAGCACGACCTGCTCGCCGAACAGATCGGTCTCGCATTCCTCGCGGAAATTGGTCTCGATGATGCCCGAACGGCCGCCGCCGACGCCGCAGGCGTAGGACAGAGCGAGATCGAGCGCGTTGCCGGAAGCATCCTGGTTGACGGCGACCAGGCACGGCACGCCGCCGCCCTTCTGGTATTCGCCGCGCACCGTGTGGCCGGGGCCTTTCGGCGCGATCATGACGACATCGACGGTCGACTTCGGCTCGATGAGGCCGAAATGCACGTTGAGGCCGTGCGCGAAGGCAATCGCGGCGCCGTCACGAATGTTTGGCGCGATTTCGTTTTTGTAGATGTCGGCCTGCAATTCGTCAGGCGTCGCCATCATCATCAAATCGGCCCATTTGGCAGCGTCCGCCACGCTCATCACCTTGAGCCCGTCGGCCTCGACCTTCTTGGCCGTCGCCGATCCCGCCTTGAGGCCGATGGCGATTTCCTTGGCGCCCGAATCCTTGAGGTTGAGCGCATGCGCCCGGCCTTGGCTGCCATAGCCGATGATGGCGACCTTCTTGCCCTTGATCAGATTGAGATCGGCGTCGCGATCGTAATAGACACGCATCTTTTGCTTCCTTCCCGTAGAGATTAGAGGCCTTGCGGCCCGGTTTTTGCTCCATAAAGAGCGAGAAACTGCTGCGTTGCCCGGACGGCATCGCCGCCGATCGCCGCTTCAGTCAATTCCAGCCTGTCGCCGAGCAGGAGACGGATCTGCACGTCGCGGGCGACCAGCCCGAAAAAGGTCCGGAACGCCATTTCGGCATCCGTAAAGTCGAGCAGCCCGGCCTGCTTGCCGGCAAGCAGCACCGGCTTCAGCCGTCTGGCCAGCGCGAAACGGCCATTCTCCAGCACGATGGCGCCGAGATCGTCCTTTCCGGATCCGGCATGGCCGACCGCGACGCGGTTCAGCGCGATCGAGGTATCGCTCGAAATCACCTTCAGCCAGTCCGAGGCGAAGCCTTCCAGGCTTGCCGTCAGCGAGGCAAGATCGAGCCGCTCACCGTCGACCGGCACCACGCGCACTTTCGATGCCTGCCACTGCACGGTCGCCGTCAGCAGTCCGTCGCGGTCGCCGAACCATTTGTAGAGCGTTTCCTTCGAGCAGCTGGCGCGGCGCGCCACCGCCGTCATGGTCAGATTGTCGCCCTCCTCGACCAGCAGCCGCAAAGCCGCGTCCAGGACGGCCTTTTGCCGCTCTGTCAGCACTTCGCTGGTATCGATGTCGGCGCTTGCCTGCAACAATTTCCGCCCATTCGATGAGGTCGCCGGGTCGCCTCAAACGGCGTACCGTACGTTACGGTTCGGCATATTGCGCAATCCTATGCTCGACGCAAGGGGCCAGTTAGAAAAATCGTCGACGTGAGAGCCGCCGAGCAAACCACGAGATTCTGACGGATCAATCATCGGCGGGCGGATGGCGCAACTCTCCAAGCAGGCTCGCCAGTATCTTCAGCTCCTCAGCGGAGAGTTTTGCGCCGACCAATTCCGCAATCGACCGTCCATAGACAGCCCACATCCATCGCCGCGTCTGACGGCCCTTGGCCGAGATGCGGATGGTCTGGCCGCGGCCGTCATCGGCAGCCCTGAGCTTCTCGACCAGTCCGTCTGCCTCGAGGCGCGCCAGAAGCCGCGAGATGTTATACTGCGCAAACAGTGTGCGCTCGGTCAGCTGGAATGGCCGCAGCCCGCCCTCACCCGCCTCGGCGAGTTCATGCAGCACGTCATACCAGTCGAGCGGCGGCAAGCCGCTAGTCTTCAAAGCCTCTTCCGCCTTTTCGATGAGCTGGCGCGAAACCCGCATCAGGCGGGCCCAGGCCTTGACGGCTTCGGGCGAAGGCGTGGTTGTTTTGGTCATGACCCATCCTAGGCGGTAGATGCAGTTGCATCAAGCTTGACGGTCAATGCATATGCATCTATATGCATGCAATTGCATCAATCTGGGAAAAATCCATGAAACACGAAATCTGCAAAGTCGCCGACGTCCCGCAGACGGGCAGCCTGATCGCACCGTTCTTCGGCCGCGAGGTCCATGTCTGGCGCAGCGGCGAGCGTGTCCGTGCCGCCGCCAATGTCTGCCTGCATTTCGGCGGGCCGCTCGACTGCAAGGACGGCAAGCTGGTCTGCCAATGGCACGGTGCCGCCTTCGATATGGAAAGCGGCGATCGGCTTGAAGGTCCGGCGCCAAAAGCGTCGCGACTGATGTTCCTGTCGACGCGCGTAGAGGACGGCGCGTTGAACTATGTCTGGGGAGAGTGACATGCCTGAGAAGAATGAAATGACTGGCAAGCTCATTCTGGTCAGCCATCATCTGTGCCCCTATGTCCAGCGCGCCGCGATCTCGCTGACTGAGAAGGGCGTGCCGTTCGAACGCGTCACCATCGACCTCGCCAACAAGCCGGACTGGTTCAAGGCGATCTCGCCGCTGGGCAAGGTGCCGCTGCTGATCGTCCAGGCAAATGGCGAGGAGACGGTGATCTTCGAATCCGCCGTCATTCTCGAATTCCTCGAGGAGACGCAAGCCAATCCTCTGCATCCGGCCGACGCCTACGCCCGTGCCCGGCATCGCGCCTGGATCGAGTTCGGCTCGGCGACATTGAACACCATCGGCCGGTTCTACTCGGCTTCGACGGAGGCCGCCTTCCTGGCAGAGTCCACGGCACTTTCGGCCATGTTCGATCGTCTGGAGGACGAACTGGCCGACCAGGCCGGACCGTGGTTCAGCGGCCAGCGCTTTTGCCTCGTCGATGCCGTCTACGGCCCGGTCTTCCGCTATCTCGACGCCTTCGACCGGATCGGCAATTTCGGCATTCTGGACGGCAAGCCATTGGTCCAGGCCTGGCGCAAGGCGTTGAGCGAACGCGCCTCGATCAAGGGTGCCGTGGCGCCGGACTATCCGCAGCGGCTGCGTCTATTCCTGCGTGCGAGAAATTCGTTTCTCTCGACCCTGATCTCGCCGGATGATCTGGCCAGTGCACCTCCTCTAGCCCGATCCGCCTGAACGGATCGATCAAAGTGCCGGCCACCATCGAGGCGAGCACGCTTGGCAGTGGCGGCACCTTTGCGATGGTTGCCACCAGCCTGTCGCGGAAGAAGGGCAGCATCGTGCCGTCCGACTGGTAGAACGGCGTCAGCGCCAGCGACAGCAGCTGGAAGATTCGGACATGCCATCGCCGCGCCCGGGCGTAGCTTTCCAGCGCTGCCTCGACGTTGCCCGTTTGTGCCAAGGCATGGCTGAGTGCTGCCGCGTCGAGCAGCGCCATGTTGGCGCCTTGCCCGAGCTGCGGGCTGGTCGAATGCGCGGCATCGCCGATGACGGCCAGCCTGCGGCCGGCCGGCAGCTTCATCGTGTGGTGGCCGTAGCGCGCCAGCGACAGCTGGTCGAAGCTGTCGATCTGGCTGGTGAACGCCTCGCACTGTGGCCACAGCGAGACCAGTCTCGCCTTCCAGGCGTCGAGCCCTGCCGCGCGCACGTTTTCGGCATCCGCCGGCTTCAGGCTCCAGAAGAACGCCGCCATCTTTTCCCCGCCCGGCTCCGGTCGGCCGATCGGCAGGACGCCGATCATCACGCTGGCCTTGTCGTAGCGCTGCAGCAGCGCATTTTCGTCGAAGCCTTCGCGCCAGCCGAGCGAGGCCCAGAACGCGCCGTAAGTGAGCTGCCGCGGCTGGGCCGGATCGTTGAGGCACCGGCGCAGCTTCGAACGCGAGCCGCTGGCGTCGACCACGAGGTCGAACGGCCCTGCCCTGCGGCCCCCCACCGTTCGGCTCTTGTCGAAGATCAGGATCGCCCGCTCACCGACGTCCAGCGCCTCGATCTCGACACTGGTTTCGATGGCGATACCTTGGCGCTGCGCGGCGCGAAACAACACGTTGAACAATGCCGCCCGGTGCACCGCCAGCCCGAAACGGCCGCCAGGCTGCGCATCGTAGCGCACGGCGAGCACGGTGCGGCCGGTCGAGGCATCGGCGCCATGCAGACGCTCGATGCGGCTCCCCAGCGCCAGAATGTCGTCGAGCAGGCCGAGATCGGCGAGCACGCTCAGCCCGGTCGGCTGCAGGATCAGTCCGGAACCGACGGGCTTGGGTTCCTCGAAACGTTCGAAGATGGTGACGTTGTGGCCCGCGCGCTTGAGATAGAGCGCGGTGGCGAGCCCCGCCGGGCCGGCGCCCGCAATCGCGATGTCGAGAGATTTTTCCATTGCCCGCCCAACCACTGGCCGGACAATCCTTCAGCGCCATTGTCAAATCAAGCCTTTGCTGCATGGACCAAAATATCAGCCACCGGCGTCGAAGGAAGCGCGCGCCGTGCGCACCGCACCATGGTTGAGTTCGGCCCACAGGATCAATTGATGCAAGGCGCCGAACATCGAACGGCCGAGATCGGTCAGGCTGTATTCGACGCTTGGCGGCTTGGTCGGGAACACTTCGCGATGAACAAAGCCGTCGCGCTGCAGATCGTGGAGCGTCTGAGTGAGCATGCGCTGCGAGATGTCGGGCACCAGGCGCCGCAACTCGCCGAAACGATAGGGCTGCTCTGCGAGCGCCGCCATCAGCAGCGAACTCCATTTGCCGTTCACGCCCTGCATCACGTCGCGAACCGGGCAATCGGCAATGTTTGCGCCATCGCTGGTGGCTTTGAATATATTGAGCTTGGTTCTCAGATTGACGACCTTGCCGTCCATGGCTGCTGGTTCCCTGGCGGTGCCTACCTCCCTAAAAACTGCCTTCTTTACGGTGGCCGGTCAATTCTTATTTTAGTGCTGGTCTCTTTTTGAGACTGTCAGAAGCACCCGCCACCCGGCGCAATTTCAGGATCCCCCATGACCGCAACCCTTCTCGTCACCGGCGCTTCCGGCCAGCTTGGCCGCGGCGTCATCAACCACCTGCTGGACACATTAAAGGTCCCCGCAAACCGCATCATCGCCACCACCCGTACACCCGCCAACCTTGCCGATCTGGCGGTGCGCGGCGTCGTCGTCAGAGCCGCTGACTTCAACGACCCGCAATCGCTTGCCGAGGCCTTCGCGGGAGCCGACCGGGCACTCGTCATCTCGACCAACGAACTTGAGGTACAGGGGAAGCGGCGCGAGCAGCAGCTTGCGGCGGTGACGGCGGCCAAACAGGCTGGCGTCGGCCACCTGCTGTACACCTCGATGCCCAACCCCGAGCCTGGTTCGCCGGTTGTTTTCGCGCCCGACCACTACGACACCGAACAGGCGATCAAGGCGAGCGGGATCCCCTACACGATATTCCGCAACGGCTGGTATAACGAGAACCTGTTCATGGCGTTGCCGCAGGTTCTGGCGTCGGGTCATTGGTACACCTCCGCCGGCGACGGCGCCATTTCCTACGGCACGCGCGACGATTTCGCGGCGGCGATCGCAGCGGGGCTCGCCTCGGACAGCAGCGAAAGCGCGACTTACACGCTCACCGGCCCCAGTGCGTATACGGCTGCCGAAGTGGCGGCGTTGGTCACCGAGGTCACCAGCAAGCCGATCAAGGTCATCCAGCTTTCCGACGAAGCCCTGACCGAGGGAATGAAGTCGGCCGGCCTGCCTGAACCCTTCGCCAAGGTGCTGGTTTCATTCGACGCCGCCGCCCGCGCCGGTGACCTCGGCATGGTGACCGACGCGGTCGAAAAACTCTCCGGCCGAAAGTCGGTGCCGCTGAAGCAGTTTCTGGAGACGAACAAGGCTGCACTGGCCGGCTGAAAGCTGCCGTTGCGGGACGCCGAGCCCTTAAGGTTCGGCCTCCCGCACAATTACTTACGTCGCTTGACCAGTCCCAGCCGGATCAGGCTTTCGCCCGTGGCAGTCAACGCATCTTCGCGCGAGCGTGGCGCCCAGCCGAGCACGCGCACCGCCTTGGCGTTGGTGGCGTTCTTGATCTTGCCCAGTTCCGTTGCGAGTTGTGCCGCTTCCGGATTGAACAGCCCGATGATGCGCACCAGCCAATCGGGAAACTCCCGCGTCGAGACGCGCGACGCCGCCGGCCCGAGCCGCGTCTTCAGGGTCTGCGCGATCTCGCGCACTGTCATGAAATCGCCGGCGACAGCGAGGAACCGTTCGCCCTTGGCGGCGGGGTGGGTCATGGCGCGAACATGCAGATCCGCCACGTCGCGCGCGTCGACGACGCCGAAGGACAGGCGCGGCAGCCCAGGCACGGCGCCGTTCAGCATGCGCTGGACAAATTCGGTCGAGGTCGAATGGTCCGCGCCGAGCACCGGTCCAAAGATGCCAACGGGATTGACGACCGCAAGCTCCAGCGCGCCGCCCTGCTCGGCGATGAAATCCCAGGCCGCGCGCTCGGCGAGCGTCTTGGACTTCACATAGGCGCTGACCTTGCCTGCCGGATCGGTCCAGTTTTCCTCGTTGAAAGGCTGCCCATCCGCGCGCATCTTGCCATAGCCGACGGCCGCGAAGGATGAGGTGAGCACGACGCGCCTGACCCCGGCATCCCGCGCCGCCCGCAGCACGCGCAACGCGCCCTCGCGCGCCGGAAGGATCAGGTCATCCTCATGCGTGGGCACGCCGGGCGGAAAAGGCGATGCGACATGCAGCACGTAATCGCAGCCGGCCACCGCCGCCGGCCAGCCTGCGTCGGCCATCAGATCGGCATGGGCGAATGAAAGGGCGTCACCGGGCTCCGTGCCACCTGCCTTGAGCATGGCGAGCACATCGGCTTCGCGCCTGGCCGATCGCACGGAGGTGCGGACGCGGTAGCGGGCCTTCAACAGTTCGAGGATGCAGTGAGCGCCGAGGAAGCCGGACCCGCCGGTGACCAGCACCAATTCGCCGCTCATATTAGCCTCCTCGACGATTTATCCCTTCGAGACCCCTTAGATCGCCACCTGCGTGCCGATCTCGACCACACGTCCGGTCGGGATCTGGAAATACTCCGTCGCATCGGCCGCCGAGCGGGCGAGCCCGATGAACAGCTTGTCCTGCCACACCGGCATGCCGGAATTGGGCGATGCTTTGAGCGAGCGCCGCGACAGGAAGAACGACGTCGTCATGATGTCGAACTTCCAGCCCTGCTTGCGGCAGATCGCCAGCGCGCGCGGAATGTTGGGCTGCTCCATATAGCCGAAGGTCAGCGTCACCCGCATGAACAACTCGTTGACTGTCTCCATCTTGACCCGCTCGCTGTCGGGCACCAGCGGCTGCGGTGCGGTGACCACCGACAGAATGACGTTCTGCTCGTGCAGCACCTTGTAGTGCTTCAGGCTGTGCATCAGCGCTGTCGGCGCGCTTTGCGGATCGCTGGTCAGGAACACGGCGGTGCCGGACACCAGCTGCGGCTTCTTCTTCAGCAGATTGCCGGCGAGGAAATCGAGCGGGATTTCGTTGCGCCGGGTCTTGTCGAACAGATAGCGGCTGCCGCGCAGCCAGGTCCACATCGCCAGAACGATGGTGAAGGCCACCGCAAGCGACGCCCAGCCGCCCTCGAACACCTTCACGATGTTGGAGGCGAAGAAGCCGATGTCGATGAAGCCGAACAGCGCCGTCATGGCGACCGCCACCCACAGCCGCCATTTCCAGATGCGGGTCATGACGACGAACAGCAGCACCGTCGTCACCAACATGTTGCCGGTCACCGAGATGCCATAGGCGGAGGCGAGCTTGCTCGATTCGCCGAAACCGACGACCAGCAACATCACCGCCAACGCCAGCAAAACATTGACGCGCGGCATGTAGATCTGGCCCGACTGCCGTTCCGACGTGTGCAGGATTTCGAGGCGCGGCAGCATATTGAGCTGCACCGCCTGCCTGGTCAGCGAGAAGGCGCCCGATATGACCGCCTGGCTGGCGATGACCGTCGCCGCGGTTGCCAATACCACCATCGGGATCAGCGTCCAGCCTTCGTTCATCTCGAAGAATGGATGGCCGACGTGACCGTTCTTCGCCAGCACGAAAGCGCCCTGCCCGGCATAGTTTAGCAGCAGGCAGGGAAACACGATGGCCAGCCAGGCGAGCACGATGGGCTTGCGGCCGAAATGGCCGAGATCGGCATAAAGCGCTTCGGCGCCGGTGACGGCGAGGAAGATGGCGCCGATGGTGACGAAGGCGACATCGGGCGAATTGATCAGGAAGGCGACGATGTAGTGCGGGCTGACCGCCCACAGGATTTCGGGATCGGCGATGATGTGGTTCAAGCCCGAAAGACCGATAGCCAGGAACCAGACCGCCGTGATCGGCCCGAAGATCAGCGCCACACCGCCGGTCCCGAAGCGCTGCACCGAAAACAGGATCGCAAGGATGACCAGCGTCAGCGGCACGACGTAGGGCTGGAAGGTCGGGGTAACGACATTCATGCCTTCAACCGCCGAAAGCACCGAGATTGCCGGCGTGATGACGGCGTCACCGAAGAACAATGACGCGCCGACAATACCGATGGCCAGGATGATCGCCGAGCGGGTCGGGAAACTGCCGCGCGCCAGCGCCATCAGCGACAGCACGCCGCCCTCGCCTCGGTTGTCGGCTCTGAGCACAAACATGATGTATTTGATGGTGACGATAATCGTCAACGACCAGATGATCAGCGACAGCACGCCCAGAATATCGCCGCGCTCGGCGATTTCGCCGCCGGAGGACGCAACAAGCGCTTCCCGGAAGGCGTAGATCGGGCTGGTGCCGATGTCGCCATAGACCACGCCGAGCGCGCCCAGCATCAGAACTTTGGTGCTGTGCTGTTCGATTTCGGGATGGCTCGATTGTTCGACGGGTTCTGCCTCAATACCAGCATTGGTAAGGGCCATGGACGACACTCCGATAAGCGCGCGGTGCTCTACGCTTGCTGCGATGCAATATCAAGTGCCGTGACGGTAGGGCTACCATGTTCCCAGCGCAGGGCTTGCCCCGCAATGACCGGTGCGTGGCGTCAAAGGCTGCCGGAACCTAGATCGCCACCTGCGTGCCGATCTCGACCACACGTCCGGTCGGGATCTGGAAATACTCCGTCGCATCGGCCGCCGAGCGGGCGAGCCCGATGAACAGCTTGTCCTGCCACACCGGCATGCCGGAATTGGGCGATGCCTTGAGCGAGCGCCGCGACAGGAAGAACGAAGTCGTCATGATGTCGAACTTCCAGCCCTGCTTGCGGCAGATCGCCAGCGCGCGCGGAATGTTGGGCTGCTCCATATAGCCGAAGGTCAGCGTCACCCGCATGAACAACTCGTTGACTGTCTCCATCTTGACCCGCTCGCTGTCGGGCACCAGCGGCTGCGGTGCGGTGACCACCGACAGAATGACGTTCTGCTCGTGCAGCACCTTGTAGTGCTTCAGGCTGTGCATCAGCGCTGTCGGCGCGCTTTGCGGATCGCTGGTCAGGAACACGGCGGTGCCGGACACCAGCTGCGGCTTCTTCTTCAGCAGATTGCCGGCGAGGAAATCGAGCGGGATTTCGTTGCGCCGGGTCTTGTCGAACAGATAGCGGCTGCCGCGTATCCAGGTGGTCATGATCAGCCCCATGAGGCAGGCAACGGATATTGACACCCATCCGCCTTCCACGATCTTGACGACATTCGCCAGGAAGAAACCCATGTCGATGGTGCCGAACAGCAGCGCCAATGCCAGGGCGAGCCCAAGCTGCCATTTCCACAAATTGCGCATGACAACGAACAGCAGAATGGTTGTCATCAGCATCTCGCCGGTTACCGAAATTCCGTAAGCGGAAGCCAGCGAACTCGAGCTGCCGAAGCCGACAACCAGCAGCATCACTCCCAGGGCGATGAGCAGGTTGACGCGCGGCATATAAATCTGGCCGCTCTGCATTTCGGACGTGTGCTGCACCTCGATGCGGGGCAGCAGGTTGAGTTGCACTGCCTGACGTGCCAGCGAAAAAGCACCCGAGATCACCGCCTGACTGGCGATCACGGTGGCGGCCGTTGCCAAGCCGACCATTGGCATCAGCGCCCAATCCGGCAACATCTCGAAGAATGGATTGGTCGGCCTGCCGCCATTCGCCAATACAAAGGCGCCCTGGCCGAAGTAGTTGAGCAGCAGGCAAGGAAACACCACGGAAAACCACGCGAGCACGATCGGCTTGCGCCCGAAATGTCCAAGGTCGACATAAAGCGCCTCGGCCCCCGTTACCGCCAGGAACACTGCACCAACGGTCACGAAAGCGGCGGTCGGCGTGCCGGCTAAGTAGGCGATCGCATAGTACGGGTTGATCGCCAACAGCACCGAAGGATCATCCATCAGGTGGTAGAGCCCGGAAACGCCGATGGCCAGGAACCATAGCGCCGTCACCGGCCCGAATACTGCCGCCACCTTCCCCGTGCCGAAGCGCTGCACGGAGAACAGAAATGCCAGGATGACCAAGGTGATCGGAACGACATAGGCCTCCAGCGTCGGTGTCACCACTTCCAGGCCCTCAACTGCCGACAGCACGGAAATGGCCGGAGTTATGATAGCGTCTCCGAAAAAAAGCGACGCCCCGCAAAGTCCGATGCCGAGGATAAGCTTGGCGCCTTTTGGATAGGCGCTGCGCGCCAGCGCCATCAGGGACAGCGTGCCGCCCTCGCCCTTGTTGTCGGCGCGAAGCACGAAAGCGACGTATTTTATGGTGACGATAATCGTCAGCGCCCAGACGATCAGCGACAGCACGCCCAGGACATCTATGCGCGTGTCGGTACCAGGCGAAGCGTGAAGCGCCTCGCGGAAGGCATAGATCGGGCTGGTGCCGATATCGCCATAGACGACGCCAAGCGCGCCCAGCATCAGAACTTTGGTGCTGTGCTGTTCAGTGTGGGAGTGGTTCGGTTGTTCGACGGGTTCAGCCTCGCTGACCGATGCTGGAAAGAGCCATCGACTACTCCCCGATATCGTGCGGTGCGCCTTGCTTGCTGTCATGCGATATCACCTTCGACACGAGCCTTCCACCGCTACCAACCGCAAGCCTTCAGAAACCGCCCCACCGTGCCGGCCATGCCATACTCCAACGCATCGGCTGTCAACCCGTGTCCGATAGACACTTCGGCCAATGCCGGAATGCGCTTTGCCAATGCCGGAAGGTTGTTCACCACCAGATCGTGCCCGGCATTGACCTGGAGCCCGGCGGCGAGTGCGGCATCCGCGGTTTTTCCCAATCTTTCCAGCTCCTTCCGCGCCTTGGCGGAATCGGAATGGTAGCTGCCGTAGGGCCCGGTATAGAGCTCGATGCGGTCGGCGCCGGTGTCGCGCGCGGCATTGACGCCGGTGGGATCCGGATCGGAAAACAGCGACACGCGGAAGCCCCCTTTTTTCAGACGCTTGACGATCGGGTTAAGGAACGCCGCCTCGGCGGCAAAGTTCCAGCCATGGTCCGATGTCGCCTGCGCCGGATCGTCGGGCACGAGCGTCACCTGCTCCGGCTGATGCCTTTCCACAAGCGCCAGAAAATCCTCGGTCGGGTAGCCCTCGATGTTGAATTCCGCCTTGGGAAACTCGTCGTCGATCAGCGCCCGGATCTCCGGCAGGTCGGAATGCCTGGTGTGGCGCTCGTCGGGCCGCGGATGAACCGTCAGCCCGTGCGCGCCGGCCGCCAACGCCAGGCGGCCGAGCCCGGTGACGCTGGGCCACGGCAGGTTGCGGCGGTTGCGCAGCATGGCGATGGCGTTGAGATTGACCGAGAGTTTCGCGGGCATGGTGTGAGGTCCGGCTGTTTGTGCAGCGCATCTATACTGCCTTTGATGGGAACAGACAGGGGCTTTCGGGTGTTCCAGTGATGACATCTGCTCGCAAGGGGGAACCCAGCCAATGAATTTTCTCCAATCCGTGCCCGCGATCCGCCGCCTCGAAACCGACCGTGAGGACCTTTTCGCCATTGACGTCGTCGGCCATGTATCGGCAGCCGACGGCGAAAATCTGTTCGGATTGCTGGAGGCTGCCTACGCGCTGCACCCGAGGATCGACGTCTTGGTGCGGCTGGTCGACCATGAGGGCGTCGACTGGATCGATATGGACGACGAGACGCTGAAACAAGGTACGGTTCATGCGCTAGAGCATATCGCCCGGTGCGCGACGATCGGTGAGCCCGACTGGATAGCGGATGCGCGGAACTTCCTTCCGGCTTCGCCACCCATCGAGTTCAGGCACTTCGCGGCCGAGGACGAAGCGGATGCCTGGCAATGGCTGGGTGCGACGCCACTCAGCCCTGCTGCGCCGGCTGCTACCTGACGCCGGCTATCTAACGCCAGCTATCCAACGCCAGTTATCTAACAATCGTCAGCCGCTCTGCCGCCCGCGTGATGGCGGTATAAAGCCAGCGCTGGCGGGTTTCCTTGAACGCCCAGCTCTCGTCGAACAGCACGACGTCGTTCCACTGCGAACCCTGCGCCTTGTGCACGGTCAGCGCGTAGCCATAGTCGAAATCGTCAAAGCGCTTCTTCTGCTGCCAGGGGATATCGGCGTCCGGATCCTCGAAAGCCGACTTGAGCAGCTTGATCTTGGCGACGCCGCGGTCGGGATCGTCCTCCTCGGGCGAGACCAGAAGGTTGATGCCCGGCTTCACCGTCTCGCGCGACGAGGTCATCACCTTCCACAGCGAACCGTTGAGCAGGCCCTTGGCGGGGTCGTTGCGCAGGCAGACCAGCTTGTCTCCGGCCTGCGGATAATCGGCATTGAAACCCTTCAGCTCGCGCAGGCGCTGATTGTAGCGGCGGCGTGTTCGGTTGGTGCCGACCAACACCTGGTCCGCCTTCAGCACCAACTCCTGGGTGACGTCCTCCTTGCCGATGACCTGCGCGCTGCCGTAGTCGCCGCGCATGAACTCGCGGCCCTCGCGCACGTCGAGCGCCAGCTGGATGATCGGATTGTCGCGCGCCTGGCGATGGATTTCGGTCAAGAGCACATCCGGCTCATGCTCGGTGAAAAAGCCGCCGCCCGAGATCGGCGGCAGCTGCGCCGGATCGCCAAGCACCAGGATCGGCGTGCCAAAACTCAGAAGGTCGCGGCCAAGCTGCTCGTCGACCATCGAGCATTCGTCGATGACCACCAGCTTCGCCCGTGAAATAGGGCTTTGCCGGTTGAGCGAGAAGGTCGGCGACATCGAGGTCTTGCCGGTCACCTCGTCCGACACCGATTCCTCGCCCTTCGGCCGGTAGATCAGCGAATGGATGGTGCGGGCATTGACCGCGCCCTTGGAACGCAGCACCTGCGCCGCCTTGCCGGTGAAGGCGGCAAACTGCACCTGCCCGTCGACATGCTCGGCAAAATAGCGCGCCAGCGTGGTCTTGCCGGTGCCGGCATAGCCGAACAGCCGGAAGACCTGCGGCCGGCCCTCTTTCAGCCAGCGCGCCACCGCCTTCAACGCCTCATCCTGTTGGGGAGAGAATTCCATCAGCGCGAGAGACCGGATTCGCAAGGGAAAGACAAGGCCGCCACCATCAATGCCGAGGGCGCAGCCTATCAGGCTCGAACCGGAACGTAAAGGGAACAAGCATTGAGAACGGAGGGCAATCGCTTCAGATAATGACAAACCGCCAGCGCTGCCCCTCATTGCCCTGCCGGGCATTTCTCCCCGTATACTGACCGGGAGAAAAAGGCTGGCCGCAGCCTCGGCGCCATCATGAGATGCTTAAGATTGGCGAAACCATCGACGCGAGCGACCCCTCTCCCCGTCGCTATACAGCGAGAGGATGCCGGCAGGCAGGTGAGGGGCGGCGCAAACATCGCGAGGACTTCATCCCTCACCAATCCCCGGATCGTTCTCCAACAAAATCGGCTTGCCGTGCGGGGTTGCATGCGCGGCGCGTTCCCAGGCGGCGGCGAGCGTGTCGACGTCACTTTTTCCCGCGACGCCCTTGGCCGCCAGCAGCGTCTCCAGCGCCGCCAGCCAATGCTCGTAGTAGTCGTGGCCGTCGCTTGCGGCGCCCGGCTTCTTCACTTGCGCCGACAGCGCATCGGCCCATTCGCTCCACGAAAACAGGCCCTTGTCATGCAGCGCCACCGTCATGGCGAAGGCTTCGGCCTGCCAGGGTTCGGCGAATACCGGTTCGTCCAGACCCGCCGGCAATGCACCTTCAGGCCGGCTCAAGATAGCTCTCCCAGGCATCGATCGAGACGGTCAGCGTCGAGTCGGCGCCCTCGCCCCAGATTTCCGAGCCATCGAAGACCACGGTATAGACCCATTGCGGGTTTTCACCGTTGCCATGCGCGTTGCTGTCGGGGAACACAAAACCGTCACGCACGGCCTCGATAACTCCGTGCTTGCCGCGCGCATAACGCGGTAGCCTTGTGTGGCCGGTGGGATTGAAATTCTTTGTCCGCACCGGGTCGCCGGCCTTGAAGCGCGGCGCCGTCTCAACCGGCCGGTCGCAGGGACTGCCCTTGGCCAGTACCGCCGGCACGTTTTCGGCCTTCAACACCCTTTTGGGCGTCGCCGCCGGATCGACCGCCCGACCCTCCGTCAGATCGCGCTCGCTGACGAAGCCATGGCGCTTCAGCAGCACCTCGAGCGCTTTGATCCAGATCTGGTAGTAGCTCGACGAATAATACACGGCCGGATGCAGCGATTCCCTGGCGTGTCGGCTCTCGTCGATGTTCCACGCGCCCATGGCGCCGGCAGTCAGCGTGACGCCGAGCGCCCGCCTCTCCCAATCCGCATGAAAATACGGTTCGTCCTTTTCGGGCGCGACCGGCCCGAAACCCATCTGCCCACCGAGATCCTGCGGCCCGTTCATGCCGGTACCTTCTTTGTCCCGGGTTCTTTGGCCACCGCCGTGCCGATCATCGCATCGCGGCTGACCAGTTCGGCGAGTTGGTCCTCACTCCAGCCTTCGGTACCGTCAGGCCGCATCGGCACCACGAGATAGCGCAGTTCGGCAGTCGAATCCCAGACGCGGATCTTTTTCTCCGCCGGCAAGGTCAGCCCGAACTCCTCCAGCACGCCGCGCGGATCGATAACCGCCCGCGACCGATAGGGCGGCGCCTTGTACCAGACCGGCGGCAGCCCAAGTACCGACCACGGATAGCAGGAGCACAGCGTGCAGACGACGAGGTTGTGCGTCTCGTCCGTGTTGAACACCGCCTGCATGTGCTCGCCCTGGCGGCCGCTATAGCTCAGCGACGCGATCGCTTTCGTCGCATCGCGCTTCAGCCACTCGGCATAGGCCGGATCGCTCCAGGCTTTCGCCACCACCCTGGCGCCGTTGCGCGGTCCGATCTTGGTCTCATAGGTGTCGACGATGACGTCGATTGCGGCCGGATCGATCAGGCCTTTTTCGGTGAGGATGGTCTCCAGCGCGCGCACGCGCGCCGCAAACGGGTCGAGCTCATTGTCGTGGTCATGATCATGGGACATGATCTCAGATTAGGATCGGCGGCCCATGGCCGCAAGCATGACAGCTTGGGCCACGGGCTATCCCCTATTCGGCGGCGGCCTTCTGGGGTTCGATGAGCCGGTCCTCGGGGCCGAACAGCGACGCCTGCTCGCCGCTCTCGACCGCATGCAGCGCCGGCTTGTTCTTCTTCGAAGAGAAGAAGCTCACCAGCCACCCGGAGAAATTCTCGAAATAGACATAGATGACAGGGGTGACGAACAGCGTCAGCGCCTGGGAAGCGAGCAGCCCGCCGACGACCGCGACACCGAGCGGCTGGCGCAGCTCAGCACTGGCGCCGGTGCCGAGCGCGATCGGGAACGTGCCCATCAGCGCCGCCAACGTCGTCATCATGATCGGCCTGAAACGCATCAGGCACGCCTTGTGTATGGACTCCTTGGCCGACATGCCTTCTCGTCGCAGCTCCAGCGCGACGTCGACCATCATGATGCCGTTCTTCTTGACGATGCCGATCAGCATCAGGATGCCGATCACCGCGATCACCGACAGGTCCATGCCGGCAAAGCGCAGCGCGACCACGGCGCCCAGCACCGCCGAAGGCAGGCCGGTCAGAATGGTCAGCGGATGGATGAAGCTCTCATAGAGGATGCCGAGTACGATATAGATGGTCAGAATGGCGCCGCCGATCAGCAGGCCCTGATTGGCCAGCGAGTCCTGGAAGGTCTTGGCGGTGCCGGCAAAGCTGGTCGAAATCGCCGGCGGCATGCCGATCTGCTCCTTCAGCGCGGCGATGCGGGCCGTGCTGTCGCCCAGCGCCACGCCTTGCGGCAGGTTGTAGGAGATGGTCACCGCCGGCAGCTGGCCGAGCTGGTTGACCGTCAGCGCGCCGGCGGTGCGGTCGACGCGGGCAAAGGCGCCGAGCGGCACCAGGCTGCCGCTTGCCGTCCTGACCTGGATGGCCAGCATGCGCTCGGGCGACCATTCGATGTTGGGATCGAGCTCCATGATGACTTCGTAGCTGTCGGCCGAGCCGAAGATCGTCGAGACCTGCTCCGTGCCGAAGCCGCCATAGAGACTGGAGCGCAGCGTGTCGGTGTCGATGCCGAGCGACGCCGCCTTGTCGCGATCGACCACCAGCGTCGCCTGCAATGAATTGTTCTGCAGATCGCTGGTGACGTCGGTGAAATTCGCATGATCGGCCGCCATCGCATCGTTGAGCTTTTGCGCCCATGTGTCGGTCAGGCCGGTATCGA
The DNA here is from genome assembly GCF_040324395.1 of Mesorhizobium sp. C277A. Lineage (NCBI taxonomy): Bacteria > Pseudomonadati > Pseudomonadota > Alphaproteobacteria > Hyphomicrobiales > Phyllobacteriaceae > Mesorhizobium > Mesorhizobium sp. C277A. The sequence continues at coordinate 2,731,890 of NZ_JAMYVW010000002.1, forward strand.
GGCCCTGAACGACGAGCTGGTAGGCGCTGGCGGAAGAACGCGCGCCAAGTCGCAGGTTCTGCACCGGCTGCATATAGGCATCGATCCCCGGCACGACGGCCAGCTGCCGCCGCAGATCCGACAGCACCTTGTCGATGTCGGGGCGCTGGCTCTTGTCCTTCAGCTGCACATAGAGCTGGCCCTGGTTCAGCGCATTGTTGCCGCCGCCGGCTGACCAGGCGACATGCGAGACATAGGGCGAATGCGAGAAGACGCTTGCCGCCTGGTTCTGCAGCTTGACCATGGCGTCGTAGGAGATGTCCTGGCGGGCGATCGTCGTCACCGAGATCTGGCCGATATCCTCTTGTGGGAAGAAGCCTTTCGGCGAGACTTCGATCAGCCACACCGACCCTGCCGCCGTGCCGACAAAAACGAGGAACACCAGGAAAGTGTGGCGCAGGCAGAATGTCAGAAGCCGATCATAGCCGCGGGTGACGAAGTCCTGCTTGTGGCCGGGGGCGTGCTTGTCGCGATCGGCCTTGGTCACCGACAGCAGCCTTGAGCACAGCATCGGCGTCAGTGTCAGCGACACGAACATCGAAGCCAGGATGGCGACCGTCACCACGACGGCGAATTCGTTGAAGATGCGGCCGATGACGCCGCCCATTAGAAGCACGGGGATGAACACCGCCACCAGCGAGATCGAGATCGAGATGATGGTGAAGCCGATTTCGCGCGCGCCCTTCAGCGAGGCATCGAAAGCCGACAGCCCATCCTCCTCCATGTGTCGAAAAATGTTTTCCAGCATGACGATGGCGTCGTCGACGACGAGGCCGACTGCGAGCGTCAGGCCCATCAGCGAGATGTTGTCGATGGAAAAGCCGAACAGGAACATGGCGCCCAGCGTCGCGATCAGCGAAATCGGCACCGCCACGGCCGGAATGATGGTTGCGGTCACCCGGCGCAGGAAGACGAAGATCACCATCACCACCAAAGCGATGGTCAACAGCAGCGTGAACTGGACGTCGTCGACGGCCTGGCGGATCGAGGTCGAACGGTCGTTGAGCAGCTTGATGTCGGCGGCGGCCGGCATTTGGTCCTTGAACGACGGCAGCATCGCCTTGACCTTGTCGACGACGTCGACCGTGTTGGCGTCGGGCTGGCGCTGCACCGCCAGGATGATGGCGCGCGTGCCGTCATACCAGCTTGCAGTCGTCGTGGTCTCGACCGAGTCGATGACGCGCGTCACCTCGCCCAGCCGCACCGGATGGCCGTTCTTGGTGGCGATGATGAGGTTGGAGAACCCGGCGGCATCGGTGAGCTGCGTATTGGCCGTGATGGTCAGCTGCTGCTTGTCGTTCTGCAAGACGCCGAGCGGCGTGTTGGAGTTGGCCGACGCGATTGCCGTCTGCAGCTGGTCGATCGAAATGCCGCGCGCCGCCAGCGCCGTCGGGTCGATCTGCACGCGCACCGCATATTTCTGCTGGCCGAAGATCGACACCTGCGCCACGCCGTCGATGGTCGACAGCGAGGGCGAGATGACGTTTTCGGCGAAGGCGTCGAGGTCGGTGAGCGGAACCGTGTCGCTGACCAGCGACATCAGAAGGATCGGCGCGTCGGCCGGATTGACCTTGCGATAGCTCGGCGGCGCTGTCATCTCGGGCGGCAGTTGCCGCTGCGTGCGTGCGATCGCCGCCTGCACGTCGGCGGCCGCCGCGTCGATATCCCGGTTGAGCACGAACTGGATGGCAATGGACGTGCGTCCCAGCGAATTGCTGGTCGAGATCGAATCGATGCCGGCAATGGTGGCGAACTGCTTGATCAGCGGCGTCGCCACCGAAGTGGCCATGGTTTCGGGTGACGCGCCGGCCAGGTTGGCCGAGACGTTGACGACCGGGAATTCGGCGCTCGGCAATGCCGCCACCGGCAGGAACTTGTAGGCAAACAGCCCGCCCAGCACGAGGGCGAACGACATCAGCAGCGTGGCGACAGGCCTGCGTATGCAGAATTCGGAAATCATTGGGCGGCCCCACCGGCCTTAGCCGCTTCGGCGACCTTGGGCGCGGCCTGGTCACCGCCGGCCGCCTTGCCTTCATGCACGCTGGCGCCGTCCTTCAGCCTGGTTTGGCCCTCGACGACAACCTTCTCGCCTGACTTGACGCCCTCGCTGATGGCGCTGTTTTCGCCTTCGGTCAGCGCCACCTGCACAGGCCGCATCTCGACCGTGTTGTCGGGCTTGACGACATAGACGAATGGCCCCTTCTGGCTGGGTTGCACGGCAACGGTCGGGATGGATGTCATCTGCGGCATGATGCCGGCGTCGAGCACGACATTCACATACTGGCCGGGCCACAGTGAAAGATCGGCATTGGGAATGCTCGCCCGTGTCGCGATCGTACCGGACGCGGTGTCGACGCTGGAATCGACGAAGTCGAGCGTGCCCTTGCCGATCGGCATCGGATCGCCATCCTTGGTCAGCGTCACCGCGCCTTGCTGCGGGTTGGCCAGCGCCTTGTGCAGCAGCGCCAGGTTGCTCTCCGGCAGGTTGAAGTTGACTTGCAGCGGATCCATCTCGGTGATCGTCACCAGCGGCGTGGCCGTGCTCGAGTTGCCGTTGCTCAAGGTAACCAGGTCACCGACCGAAACGTTGACCGCGCCCAGCCGGCCGGCAATCGGCGCCTTGATGCTGGCAAAGCCGAGCTGGACATTGTCGGCGTCGATCGTCGCCTTGTCGGCATCGACCGTCGCCGCGGCAGCCTTTTGCGCCGCCACCGCCTGGTCGTAGGTCTGCTGCGTGCCGGCCTGCTTGGCGACGAGATCCTTGGCGCGCTGGAGGTCGGAGCCCGAACTGGTTAGCAGCGCCTGGTCCTTGGCGAGCGTCGCCTGATCCTTGGCAAGCTGCGCCTTGAGCGCCCTGTCGTCGAGCGAGAACAGCAGGTCGCCGGCCTTCACCATCTGGCCGTCCTTGACGTCGATCGATACGATCTGGCTGGACACGCGGGCGTTGATGTTGACCACGGCCGGCGAAGACACGAAGCCGATGGCGTAACGGCGGATCGGAAAATCGGCCATTGTCGCGGTGGCCGAGACGATCGAGGCCGAACGGGCGGCATTGCCGCCGGCGCCGGATTTGCCCCCAGCCTTGTCGGCCGAAGCCTTGTCCGATCCAGCCGGCTTGTCCGCTGCTGCCGTCTGCCTGGCGCCCGGCAGCATCTGCTGCAGACTGCTCATTGCCGCCGGCGAAAAATAGACCCATGCCGCGGCGACACAGGCCGCCGCCACCACCACCGCCAGAACGACTTTTCCGCGCATCGACTAAAAGCCCTATGATCCGACACGCCGAACCCGGTGGTCTCATTCTACCCAATCACGGCGCCTTGCCGCGATCTCGCCGAAGTAGATAGGACGCTCATTTGTCGGAAAAGGGCCAAAACACGGCATTACGAAGATTTAATGTGCACTGCACAATGACTATGCAGTGCGGTTGAGATTTCAGGCCGGATGCGTCTATTTCAGCATCGGCCAGAGCGTCGCCGCCAGGAGCACGCCCATGGCGATGTTGAACCATTTCAGCCGCACCGGATCCGACAGGAATCCGCGCAGCGCCGTGCCGAAGCCGGCCCACACCGAGACGCTCGGCAGGTTGACGACGGTGAAGGCGATCGCGATCAGCGCCACCGACAGGAACGGGTGGTCCGGATTGGAGTAGACGGCCATGGCGGTGATCGCCATCACCCAGGCTTTCGCATTGACCCACTGGAATGCGGCTGCCTCGATGAAGCGCATCGGCCGTGCCTCCGTCTCACCCTTGCTGGACAGCGAGCGCGACATGGCGATCTTCCAGGCGAGATAGAGCAGATAGGCAGCGCCGGCGATCTTCAATCCGGTGTGCAAGGCCGGAAACGCCGTAAGCACCGCGCCCAGGCCAAAGCCGACAGCAAGCAACAGCACCAGGAAACCCATGCTGATGCCCAGCATATGCGGAATGGTTCTGACCAGGCCGAAATTCACGCCCGACGCCAAGAGCATGAGGTTGTTCGGCCCCGGCGTGATCGAGGTCACGAAGGCGTAGACCAAAAGGGCAAGGAAAGCGTCGAGGGTCATGACGGCTCACAAAGGTCAGCAATGCTGACTTAAATCGACAGAGCGCTGGACGCAACCTCATTCCATTGGTCCAAAGCGCTCCGCCGTGATCCGTCTATCCCGAGCCAGCCAGGCCGGCACAGTCTACCTGCCGTGGGCCCGCGCCGACAACAGGCTGGGAGCGGCGGCCGCCTCCTGACGGCCAGCCACACGCCGCAGGCCTTTGCGCCTCGGCGTGTTCCCGGGAAGCTTCACGCCATGCGCGAGGCCGAGGGCAGCCAGGATGCGGATGAAGAGCCAGCCGAGATCGATCTGCCCGCGTTCCAGGCCGAGCTTTGCGGATTCGGGAAACGCATGGTGATTGCCGTGGAAACTCTCGCCAAAGGTCACCAGGCCGAAACGCGGCAGGTTGTAGCCCTGCACGGCAACGCCATCGACGCGCCAGCCCTGCTGCCCGCTGCGATGTGCGAAATGCCCGACCAGCCAATGCCCGGTCAGCGACACGGAGATACGCACCGCAATGCCCCAGACCACCCAGCTCCACCCGCCGAGGAGCAAGAAAAGGATCGCCCACGGCAGTTGCTGCAGCATCCAGGTCCGCTCGACGAATTTGTAGAAGCGGTCGTTTCTGATCGACGGCTCGATGACGAAGTCAGGCGGATTGCGCAACGCTACGGCGCAATGCATTTGCCAGAAAGCGTCGGTGAAGAAAGGCCGGCGGTGGGCGTGCAGGTCGTGACAAGCCGTCTGGCGCTGCGCCCAGTCTCGTATGTCATGCGCATAGATCATGCCGAACGGACCGGCCATGCCGACGAGCGTCCCGAGATAGACCAGCGCGTGTTCGAGCCAGATGTGAACCTTGAACGAGCGATGGATGAGCAGGCGATGCATGCCGACCGAGTGTCCGGCGCAGATCGTCACCGCCGTCGTCGCTACGAACAGGGCGAAAGCGCTCCAGCTGAAGGTCAGCGGCCCGAACACCAACGCAATCAGCGTCATCGCACCGACCCAGATCGACTTGGCCGGCATCCAGACGACCTCGCCATCTTCGGCATCGCTCAAGGGCTGCGAGATCATTCTGCCTGTGGATATGGTCTTCATCGGCACCCCTCCTCTGCAGGAAACATTTCCGGACCAAAGAGCCTTGCCTTCCGGCGCGCCGGCGCTTATTTAGGCAATAAGCTAACTATCTACTATTCCGATTTAGGTATTTAGGCAATAGACTAAATACCGGAAGCGAAACGACAGAGGCAGGCGGTGATCGAAGACAATGCAGCGGATGCCGACACGGCTATCGGGGCAAGCAGCGCCATACAGCGCGTGTTCGAGGCGCTCTCATCGCAGCCGAGGCGCAAGATCCTCGCCTATCTCGCCCACTCCTCGCTGACCGCGGGCGAGATCGCGGCGCGCTTCGACATGTCGAAGCCGTCGATCTCGCAGCATCTGAGCATCCTGGAGACGGCCGGCCTCATCGCCAGGGAGCGGCAGGGACAATTCATCCGCTACTCGCTGGTCCAGAACAATCTGGTTAACACGCTGAACGGCTTCGTCCAGGACGTCTGTCCGGTATCGCGCCCGATCAAAAGGGAGAGTAAGAATCTGGCGAGCGGCAAGGTCGATCCCAAGCCGGTAAAATAGTTGGACTGAGACTACATCCCTTGCGGGCCGCGGTTCATCGCCGCCACGCCGGTGCGGCAGATCTCGACCAGGCCGAGCGGCTTCATGATGGCGATGAACTGGTCGAGCTTCGAACCCTTGCCGGTAATCTCGAAGATGAAGTGCTCGGTGTTGGCGTCGATGACCGAAGCGCGAAAAGCGTCCGCCAGACGCAGCGCCTCGACGCGGGCTTCGCCGGTGCCGGCGACCTTGACCAGCGCCAACTCGCGTTCCAGCGGCCGCTCCTGGCCGAACTCGTGCGAGCGCACGGTGAGATCGACGACGCGATGCACCGGTACGATGCGTTCGAGCTGGTGCTTGATCTGCTCCAGCACATGCGGCGTGCCGCGCGTCACGATGGTGATGCGCGACAGGTGCTTCTCGTGTTCGGTCTCGGAGACGGTGAGGCTCTCGATGTTATAACCGCGGCCGGAAAAGAGGCCGATGACCCGGGCAAGCACACCGGGCTCATTGTCGACCAGCACGGAGAGCGTGTGGTTCTCCGGCTTTTCCGTTTCCTTGGCGATGAAATAGGCGGAGCCGGTCGGTTGAAGCTGTGCGTTCATGACATGAATCTCGATTTCAGACTTTGAGCTAATTCTCTGTTTGCGCACGGCTTCTCGCGACAGCCCTGCCCCGGCTTGGACCTAGACCAGTTCCCTGCCCTTGGCGTCGATGGCGTTGGCCACGGCTTCGTCGGTCGCCTCGTCGGGCAGGAGCATTTCATTATGCGCCTTGCCCGACGGGATCATCGGGAAGCAGTTGGCGAGCGTCGCCACCCGGCAATCGAACAGCACCGGCTTCTTCACCGCGATCATCTCCTTGATCGCATCGTCCAGCTCGTCCGGTTTCTCGCAGCGAATGCCATGACCGCCATATGCGTCGGCCAGCTTGACGAAGTCGGGCATCGCTTCGGTGTAGGAATGCGACAGACGGTTGCCGTGCAGCAATTGCTGCCACTGGCGCACCATGCCCATATACTGGTTGTTGAGGATGAAGATCTTGATCGGCGCATTGTGCTGCACCGCCGCGCTCATCTCCTGCATCGTCATCTGCACCGAGGCATCGCCTGCGATGTCGATGACCAGCGCATCCGGGTGCGCGATCTGCACGCCGAGCGCCGCCGGCAGGCCGTATCCCATCGTGCCCAACCCGCCCGACGTCATCCAGCGGTTCGGCTTCTCGAAATGATAGTGCTGCGCCGCCCACATCTGGTGCTGGCCGACCTCGGTGGTGATGTAGGTGTCCATGTCCTTGGTCAGTTCGTAGAGCCGCTGGATGGCATATTGCGGCATGATCACATCGTGGTTCATCTTGAACGCGAGCGAGTCACGCGCGCGCCATTTGGCGATCTGCTCCCACCAGGGATGGAGCGCCTTCTTGTCGGCCTTGGCGCTCGCCCGCCACAGCCGCACCATGTCCTCCAGCACCCGGCCGACATCGCCGATGATGGGCACTTCCGTGTGCACGTTCTTGTTGATCGACGATGGATCGATGTCGATGTGGATCTTCTTCGAGTTGGGCGAGAAGGCGGTCAGCCGTCCGGTGATGCGGTCGTCGAAGCGCGCGCCGATGCAGATCATCACGTCGCAATCATGCATCGCCATATTGGCTTCATAAGTGCCGTGCATGCCCAGCATGCCCATCCAGTTCTTGCCCGATGCCGGATACGCGCCGAGGCCCATCAGCGTCGAGGTGATCGGGAAGCCGGTGAGGTCGACCAGTTCGCGCAGAAGATGGCTGGCCTCCGGACCGGAGTTGATGACGCCGCCGCCCGAATAGATGATCGGCTTCTTGGCGCTGGCCATCAGTTCGACGGCGGCCTTGATCTTTTCCAGGTCGCCCTGGACCTTCGGCTGGTAGCTGGTGCGCGGCGCCGCCTGCGGCGGCACATAGATGCCTTTGGCGAACTGCACATCCTTCGGAATGTCGACCACCACCGGGCCGGGGCGGCCGGTCGTCGCGACATGGAAGGCCTCATGGATGGTGGCGGCCAATTCGTTGACGTCCTTCACCAGCCAGTTGTGCTTGGTGCAGGGGCGCGTGATGCCGACCGTGTCGCACTCCTGGAACGCGTCGGAGCCGATCAGCGAAGTCGGCACCTGCCCGGTCAGGCAGACCAGCGGGATCGAATCCATCAGCGCATCCTGCAGCGGCGTCACCGCATTGGTGGCGCCCGGGCCGGAGGTCACCAGCATGACGCCGGCCTTGCCGGTCGAGCGGGCATAGCCTTCGGCCGCATGCCCTGCGCCTTGCTCGTGGCGGACGAGGATGTGCTCGACCTCGTCCTGCTGGAAGATTTCGTCATAGATCGGAAGCACCGCGCCGCCGGGATAGCCGAAGACATGCTTGACGCCATTGTCCTTCAGCGCCTGCACCACCATTTCGGCGCCAGTCATTTCCCTGTTTGGCATTTCGCGCCGTTCGTTCTGTCCGTTGCTCATCGGTCTGGTCCCGTACTTCTAGCCATGAGGCGATTGCTGGTCGTTTAGTCGTGTTTCGGGCAATAAAAAAGGCCCCCGATGGGAGCCTGTGTGTTGCGCATGGGAGGTTTTCGCCCGGCGGTTACACCGCCTTGCCCACGCGCTTTCCTACGAGAATGAGTGCCTTTTTCATCGTGGCGGACACTACGAGGGTGAAAGGCAAGGTGTCAACGGGAAAAACGCGCGATGCGAGCAAGTGGCCCGCCGCCTCTGGTCGGCGGGCCACCGCGGCGCATACGATACCCCTCAATCGCACCGCGCCGGGAACAAGAGCCACTGCCGTGTCACGTCAGGATCAGCACGATCTTGTACGTATCCGGGTCGACGATGACGATGCGCCCGTCGGCCAGCACGAAGTACTCATAGGATTCGTAGGCCGGGACGATCTTGACAATGCGCGCCGGCAGACGGTGCAGGCGCACTTTGTGCCGCGGCACCTCGATGCCGACCGAAATGTCGAAGTCGACGTTCTTCACCGGCTCAACCCTGGTCTCGTGGATGATCTGCGTGACCTGCGTCTTCTGCTCGACGGTCACGTTGTTGATCGAGGCCGTATTGCCCTGGTCGGTCTGGACGTTTGTGTTGCCCTGAGCGTTCTGCTCGGTGGTGGTCCCGGCCTTGCCCTGGGCCTGCTGGTCCGTGCTGGTGCCGGTCTGGCCCTGAGCGTTCTGCTCGGTGCTGGTCCCGGCTTTGCCCTGAGCCTGCTTCTCGGTGCTGGTGCCGGTCTGGCCCTGAGCATTCTGCTCGGTGCTGGTCCCAGCCTTGCCTTGGGCCTGTTCATCGGTCTTGAGCTTGGCCTTGCCCTGAGCCTGCTGACCAGTCGTGGCGCCGGCCTGACCCTGAGCATTCTGCTCGGTACTGGTCCCGGCCTTGCCCTGTGCCTGTTCATCCGTCTTGAGCTTGGCTTTGCCCTGAGCCTGCTGATCGGTCGTGGCGCCGGCCTGACCCTGAGCATTCTGCTCGGTACTGGTCCCGGCCTTGCCCTGTGCCTGTTCACCCGTCTTGAGCTTGGCTTTGCCCTGAGCCTGCTGATCGGTCGTGGCGCCAGCCTGGCCCTGTGCATTCTGATCGGTCTGTGACTTCATCTTGCCTTGCGCCTGTTCGCCGGCCTTGCCGCCGTTCTGGCAATCTGCCGCGCCGGCGGCGCAGTTATCGCCACCGCTCGGCTGCACGGCCTGGGTCTGGGCGATCGCGGCGCCGCACCCGACGCCAAGCGCAATCATGCTCGTGATCAACACATGTTTCATCTGCTTTCTCCTTAAAGAGTCGGTCCCTCAGCCTAGCCAACTCTGCCAAAAATACTTTGTTCCACATTTTGTGAATAAAATCTGGCTTCTAAGAAGACCAATGAATGTAGGCAGTAATTTTGCAACAATCATCTACAAATTGCATCAAACAATTAATGCAACGCAACATTTGCTGAGCTTGTGATCCCATAGCGATGACACCAGCCTCACAAGCTTAGAAGTACTCCCGTCGTCATGACCAGGATGGCTACCCCGAAAACAGGCAAGAGCAACCATCGTGCCTGATGGACGCTGTTGTCCATTAACGCCTCCCACAAGTGCTGATCTCAACGATGCCGAGAACCCTGTGTTCCGCCCTGAGGAGGCTCTAGGACCTCTACAGCCTGGCACCAGACTTTGGACCCTCTCCCTATAGTCCATTGGCCCGATGACGCCCGGACCGAAGCCCCACGCGGGAACGCAGCCGCGAAAAGCCCGTTCGGCTTGCGGTGTGCATCAACCTCACCAACAACCACCGTATCGGAATCGAGCTCGCGCAAGATGCATGAGCGTTGATGAAGGAGAGAATCATGACGACCATGTACCAGTCGACCGCAATTGCCGGATTCTTGCTGCTCGCGAGCGCGGGCGTAGTTGCCGCTCAAGACGTCATCATCGCGCCGGAGCAGGAAACGGTTGTGCGCGAATACGTGAAAAAGCAGCCCCTTGCGTCGGTGAAGATTCCAGGTGTCGAATTGAACGTGGGGACCGCCATTCCCGACACGGTGGAACTGCATGAAGTGCCGAGCGTCAAGTATCGCTACGTTGTGGTCGACGGGCGAACCGTGCTGGTCGACCCCGGCACGCGGAAGATCGTCAAGATCATACAGTAACGCTGATCCCACCGCCGTTCCCCGCGGGTGGCGGTGGGATCATGCCCTGAAATTGCGGTTTCCCCAGCAATTCAACCTAGCGCTTGCTCGCACCATCGACCGTTCTAGATGTAGGATGGCTTAGGCATTTTGGCACGGCCAAAGCTCGCGGGGTCGGTTGAGACGTGCGCTACATTGATAGTCTCTATCAAAACTGGAACAGGCTATCGTTGGCTTGGCAGTTCATCATAGTCGGAAGCATTGGGCTACTGTCGCTGATGCTGGTCGTCGGCCTATGGGTCACCTCCCAAATACGAGATGGAGTGATCCGCAACTCTGCAAGCACGACCGCGCTTTACGTCGACAGTGTCATCGCGCCAATCCTGCCCGATATGCGCAAAAGCCAGCAGCTCAGCGACACCGTTAAACGGGCACTCGATGAAACCCTGGACCAGGGTGCTCTCGGAAAAAAACTGGCGTCGTTCGTGCTTTGGCGGCGTGATGGCAAGGTCCTGTACGCCAAAGACGCGGCTCTTATCGGCCAGACCTTCGAGCCAAATGCGAACTTGCTGCATGCGTTCGGTGGAAACGTGGTGGCGCAATTCAATGATCTGGACGAAAATGAAAGGAAGGAACGCAAGAGCCCCACCGCCTCGCTGCTCGAGATCTACAATCCGGTTCGAGAGCCGTGGTCGGGCGATGTTGTGGCCGTTTCCGAGTTCTACGAGATAGCCGACGATCTTCAGGGCACTTTAAACTCGGCACTATGGTCGAGCTGGCTGCTCGTGGCTGGCGCGACCGCGGTCGCCTTGGCGATGCTCTCGGGAATCGTGCTTCGCGGCAGCAGCACTATCGAAACGCAGCGTTCAGCGCTTGAGACACAAGTGGCGGAACTTCAGTTGCTTTTGGAGCAGAATTCCGCTTTGCGGGAGCGCGTCCAGCAGGCGTCGCGCCGCGCAACGGCAATCAACGAGCGTTACTTGCGTCGCATTGGGTCTGATTTGCATGACGGTCCAGCTCAGCTCGTCGCACTGGCTGCGCTGCGCATGGACAGCCCTCTGCTGCTCGATCCCGCCGCATCCCCAAGCCACCGCAAGACCGAGATCGCCGATATCCATCATACGTTGGACGAGGCGATGCGGGAGATCCGCGCCATCTGCACCGGCCTCGTACTGCCACAGATCGAAGCTTCGACAGTCGCGGAGATATTGCGGCTTGCGGTTGCCGAACATGAACGCCGGACGGCCTCTTCCGTATCGCTTTCACTGCCATCTCGCCTGCCCGACCTGGGGACGTCCGAGAAAATAAGCATCTTTCGCTTCGCGCAGGAGGGGCTGAACAATGCCTGGCGACACGGTCTGGGCAAGGGGCAGGCTGTCAAGGCGCGAGTGACGCAGGGCAAGCTCCTCATTCAAGTGCTTGATCGCGGCCCTGGATTCCAGTCGGGATCGTGTGAAGGACTTGGACTCGCCGGTATGAGGGAACGTATCGAGAGTATCGGAGGTCACTTCGAGACCTTTTCGAGCCCCAGGGGGACCCGGCTGACCATAACGCTCAACATCGAGGACCAGAAATGACCGCTCCCATAAGGATTGCCATTGTTGATGATCATCCGCTGTTTCGCGAGGGTGTGGCTCGCAGCCTCGCCGAAATCGGCGGCTTCGAAGTCGTTGGTGCGGGCGAAACCGCGGCGGATGCCGAACAGCTTGCGGCCTTGGCAAATCCCGACATATTGCTGCTCGACATCAGTTTGCCGGGAGGGGGCCTAGCGGCAGCGGAAAATATTCTTGCAACTCAGCCTGACTGCAAGATCGTCATGCTCACCGTCTCGGAGGCGAACGCCGATTTGGCAACGGCGCTCAGGCTGGGCGTACGCGGATATGTGTTGAAAGGGATTGGGGCGGCATCGCTGGCCGAGGTGCTGACTTATATAGCCGCAGGAAAAAAATATGTTTCGCCGACCCTGTCAGCGCAGCTTTTGAATGAACTGATCCGGCCGGAAAAGCGCACAACCGATCTCGTTGCCAATCTCTCGGGACGCGAGCTTGGGATAATCTCCTTGGTAGGCGAAGGACTGAGCAATAAAGAAGTCGCCAAACGTCTCAACCTGCAGGAGAAAACGGTAAAACACCACATGACTCGGATATTTCAAAAGCTAAAGGTGCGAAACCGCACCGAAGCAGCCATTCTTATGCACGCGCCCAAAACGGGTCTTGTATAGGGAGATCGGGGCTTGTCTGAAGGTCGGATGCTGGTTGGCGAACCAACAGTTACAGCCCTTTCAGACGAGCAATGTCGGAGGCCCTTACGGCGCGTTCGACAATTGTCCTTCCAAGCGGATCCTTCATAGTGAAGCGGCCGGCCTCGATGCTTTCGCTGAATCCATCGCGATGCACGACCTGGATTTTGGCGCCCTGTACCGTCACCGTGTCGCCAGCGGCATTGACTTGGCTACTGGGAGCTTGGCTACCGGGGGCGTTGTCGCCGGCACCATTTTTTCCCTTTCCGTTGGCGTTGCCATTCCCGGCGTTGCCGCCTGAGCCATTACCGTTACCACTACCGTTGCCACCACCGTTACCATTGCCATTGTTTCCGCTCTTGGCGCTGGCAGCGGCGAATTCGATCTTGTAGCCGTCGACATGGCTCAACCGCAGACCAAGCACCGGCATCGTCACCGCAACCGCCGCGAATACGCGCAAGCTAAAGTACGCCCAGCGACGCACGGATGAAAACAGGGGCTGCCTTTCTCCATTCATGCCACCATCACATCATGATGTGTCACGGTATTCAAGAATGAACAGCCCAAAATTGCGGCTCACAAACGCTGAGGAAACTCTCCTTTCGTGCTTGCAGCTCGATTCTCAGACCTTCGTCTGAGTCAAATATACACCGAAGTCTGACCTACTGATCTTGGGCCGCGCCGACGGATGTCGCAATAAAATCCGCAGTGACAAGGCTCGTCACCGGTAGGGATCGGCAGCGAGGCGCGAGCGCCTGCGGCACGCAGATGCTTGCGGCAGATCTCCGGCATACAGTTTGCGCATGCTCGCCGTCGAAGCGGTAGCACATGCCGTTCCTTCCCCGGATTAATGATCAGGCGCGATTGGCGAATTCGCGGACAACCCGTTGCAGCAGCGGCATGTAGTCGCGAAATGCCCGGGTCTTCATGTTGGCGATCTTGCCGGCCTCGTCCCAGACGCGAACCCGCACCGCTTCCTCGTGGAACGGGTTCTTGCGGAACTCTGCCACCTCTTCGGCATTCATCGGCCCGCCTTGCAGCGACAGCGTGTGGACCGAGGCCTGCGACAGCCTGCCGAAATAGGTGGGGTCGGTGGCGCAAAGGTAGCGCTTGGCCGCGACATGCAGCCTGACGCATTCGACGATCACCGGTGGAAAGAACGGCGCCAGCACCTCGCCGCCGGCTTCGTCATGATGCTTGTCCTCGACATCGTCGGGCGAATAGGTGCCGAACTCGCTGGTGTAGTGGCCGATATCGTGCAGCAGTGCTGCCGCCACCAGCACATCGGGCGCGCCGTCCTTTTCGGCGAACCAGGCGCCCTGCAACATGTGCTCCGACATGGTGACGGGTTCGCCGAGATAGGATTCCGCCCCTCGGCGTTCGAAAATATCGGCGATGAATTCGACGATGTTGCCCGCGTTCAAATCCTGGCTGCTCATTCCGCTGCTTCCTTGAATTCGTGTTCGATCGCCGACAGCGTCGACAAAAGGCCATCCTTGTCGGCGTAGCAGCCCTGCAGCCAGCGCTTGCCGGCGCCGGAGAACTGCTTGCGGGCATGCATGACGCGGGTGTTGTCGACGATGAAGGCCTGGCCCGCCTCGAGCTTGAAGGTCACTTCGAAGGACGGATCCTCGATCAGTTCGGCAAACCGGCGATAGGCGGCGTAGTAGGCCTCCATCTCCGCGAACGGCACATCGACGGTCGGCGCCAGCGAGCGGTTGTTGAAGCGGATGGCGATGAGTTCGCCATCCGGCCCGAGCTCGATCATCGGCCGCTTGGCCTGCAATCGCACGCCCGACGAGCCGGCATATTCGAAGCGCGCCGGGTATGAACTCAACAGCCGGAAGCCTTCGGGGTTTTCGGCCTGCAGCGCGGCCGCCACGGCAAAACCATCGACGACGCTGGATTCGCCGCCCTCGACCGTGTTTTCGATACACGACAGGATCTGCAAGGTCGGCACCGGATCACGATAGGGGTTGTCGGTATGCGCCTGCAGGCCAAGATTGGTGTAGGCCAGATTGGTTGGATTGACCTCGGCGCGCACCTCGAACCAGCGGCCGTAATTGGTCTCCCTGATATAGCCGAACAGATCGGACACTTTGCACAGCGCCCCGGATTCGGCCGGCAGATCGTCCATCACCGCGAAGCCGTAGGTCTTCACCGCCGACAGCCATTGCCGCAAGACGGCGCGGTCGCGGCTGGCCGCGACATAGCCGGCGCGCGGCACCGAATTCTGCATAGAGGCCCTGGTCCATCGCACGGTGCCCTCGCCTGTCCAGCCGGGCTGTCGGGCGGCATCGCGGTCATAGGCATTGGCGCTCAGCCATGCCGCAGGAAAGCGCACCGTCTTTCCCTCCGGTTCGAAACTGACTTCAAGCGCATCGCCCTTGATCGCGGCTGCGCCGATCCGCGTTTGCGCCGGAATGTCGAGAATGGTGATCAGCCGCTGGCCGTTGCCGGCGCTGCGCGTCTTGTCGTCGAGCGCATTGTCGCGCAACCACATGGCGTGAAAGCGAGTGCGCGCGCCGTCCTTCCAACCGAGGTCGATCGTTCTTCCTTCGTCGCCGATCAGCGCCTGGGTAAGCATGGAGATCCGTTCCTGTCCGCTGCGCCCCGCAGCCAACTCCGCAGGGTTTCCGGTTGCATCGTGATGATGTCGAAGGCATAACTCAAATTATCATTTTGCGGCCAAAGGCCATAAACGGTTTATGCCTCAAACAACCCTGCCCTTGCCGCCGCTCGACTGGCTGCGGAGTTTCGAGGCCGCCGCGCGGCTGTCGAATTTCACCGCCGCCGCGGCCGAGCTTGGCCTGACCCAGGCTGCGGTCAGCCAGCACATCCGTTCTCTCGAAGAGCGGTTGAAGCAGCCGCTGTTCATCCGCCTGGCGCGCGGCGTCGAATTGACGCCGGAGGGTGCCGCCTACCTGCCGCATCTGCAATCGGCCTTTGCCGTGATCGCCAACAGCACGCGCGAGTTGTTCGAACCCAAGACCGTCCAGAGCGTGACGATACGCTCGCCGATCTCGTTTGCCGTGCTGATGATCGCGCCGAAGCTGCCGCAAATGGCCAAGGACCTGCCCTTCGTCCAGCTGCAGATCGAGACCATCCACACACCGGCCGATTACGGCGAGCGCTTTGTGGGTCTCGACATCCGATTCGGCATTGGCTCCGGCTCCTTTGCCGGACGGCAGGCCGACCGCCTCACCCGCGAAACCTTAACGCCGATGGCGTCGCCAAATGTCGCCAAGGCCAAGGATTGGACAGGATTGCCGAGACTTACAGTGGTCGGCGCGCGGGAAATGTGGGGCGAGTGGTTCGCCGTCGCCCGGATGAAGCCGGCGCTCGGGCCCACGCACAAATTCGACAGTTTCGTTACCGCGTTGGAGGCGGCGAAGCACGGCGCCGGCATGGTGCTGGGATCGCGACCGTTGGCCGACGCGGCACTGCGCGAAGGATCTCTCGTTACCCTGTCCGGCTTTACGCTGTCGAGCGGTGCCGGCCACTATCTGACCGCACCTTCGGGCGCGCATCTGAGCCCGGCCGAAGAAGCGGTCCGCCGCTGGTTCGCAACGGTCTTCGGCGTCCCGATTTCCCGATAAGCCCCTGAATACGCGGCAAACTATTGGACGACGTGACGCGGCGCATAATTTGTCGCGATACTGCGCCAGGCCGGACGTCAAGCTTCGGCAGGGTTCCGCTCGCTACAGGCGGCCAAGAAAAATCGCGGAGGAAATTCAATGCTCGACAAGGCCCCCAACAAGAAGCTTTCCGACCTGCTCGATCGCTTCGGCGCGGCACTCGCCGCCGGTGACATCGACAAGGCGGTCGCCTGCTTTCAGGAGGATTGTTTTTGGCGCGATCTCGTCAGCTTCACCTGGAACATCAAGACCATGGAAGGCCGTGACCAGGTGCGCGACATGCTGGTGAGCCAGCTGGCCAAAACCAACCCATCGAACTGGGCGATCGCCAGGGGCGAGGACGCCACTGAAAACGATGGCCTGCTCGACGGCTGGATCAGTTTCGAAACGTCTGTGGCGCGCGGCTTCGGCCACATCCGGCTGAAGGACGGCAAGATCTGGACGTTGCTCACCACCATGGTCGAGCTGAAGGGCCATGAGGAGCCGGCCGGTTTCGACCGCCCGCTCGGCGCCAAGCACGGCCATGGCAAGAACCGCCCGACCTGGAAGGAGGAGCGCGAGAAGGAGGCCGCCGAGCTCGGCTTCAAGACGCAGCCCTATACGCTCATCATTGGCGGCGGCCAGGGCGGCATCGCGCTCGGCGCGCGGCTGCGGCAGCTCGGCGTGCCGACCATCATCGTCGAGAAGAACGAACGGGCCGGCGACAGCTGGCGCAAGCGCTACAAATCGCTCTGC
This sequence comes from Mesorhizobium sp. C277A, assembly GCF_040324395.1. Lineage (NCBI taxonomy): Bacteria > Pseudomonadati > Pseudomonadota > Alphaproteobacteria > Hyphomicrobiales > Phyllobacteriaceae > Mesorhizobium > Mesorhizobium sp. C277A. The sequence goes on from NZ_JAMYVW010000002.1 coordinate 2,748,801, forward strand.
CTGCACGATCCGGTCTGGTACGACCATCTGCCCTATATCGACTTTCCCAGGAACTGGCCGGTCTTCGCGCCCAAGGACAAGATCGGCGACTGGCTGGAAATGTACGCCAAGGTAATGGAGCTGAACTACTGGTCGTCGACCGAGGCCATGAGCGCTGTCTATGACGACAGCAAGAAGGAATGGACGGTGGTGGTGCGCCGCGACGGCAAGGACATCACGCTGAAGCCGAAACAATTGGTGCTGGCCACGGGGCAATCCGGCAAGGCCAACATGCCGAACTTCAAGGGCATGGACACATTCAAGGGCGACCAGCATCACTCCTCGAAGCATCCGGGACCCGATGCCTATGTCGGCAGACAAGCTGTCGTCATCGGCTCGAACAACTCCGCCCACGACATTGCAGCAGCCCTTTGGGAGGCCGGCGCCGACGTCACCATGGTGCAGCGCTCGACCACGCACATCGTCAAGTCGGACACGCTGATGGAGATCGGCCTGGGCTCGCTCTATTCGGAAAAGGCGGTTGCGAGCGGCATGACCACAGCCAAGGCCGACCTCGTCTTCGCCTCCCTGCCCTACAAGATCCTGCACGAATTCCAGATTCCGGCCTATGCCGAGATGAAGAAGCGCGACGCCAACTTCTACAAAGGCCTGGAGAAGGCCGGCTTCATGCTCGACTGGGGCGACGACGGCTCCGGCCTTTTCATGAAATATCTGCGACGCGGCTCGGGCTATTACATCGATGTCGGCGCCTCCGACCTGATCATCGACGGGTCGATCAAGCTGAAAAGCGGTGTCGACGTGAAGGAGATCAAGGAGCATTCGGTCCTGCTCAGCGATGGATCGGAACTGCCGGCCGATCTCATCGTCTACGCCACCGGCTACGGTTCGATGAATGGCTGGGCGGCCGATTTGATCTCACGGGAGGTCGCCGACAAGGTCGGCAAATGCTGGGGCCTCGGCTCCAACACCACGAAGGACCCAGGCCCCTGGGAAGGCGAGCTGCGCAACATGTGGAAGCCGACGCAGCAGGAGGCGCTGTGGTTCCATGGCGGCAATTTGCACCAGTCGCGCCATTACTCCCAGTTCCTGGCGCTGCAGCTGAAGGCGCGCATGGAAGGCATCGCGACGCCGGTCTACGCGCTGCAAGAGGTTCACCACAAGGCTTAGGCAGCGCCGCCGATGCGCTTCCAGTAGATGAGCGTGCCGGTCAGCCCGCCATGCGGTTTCAGGGCAAAGTCCGGTATTTCGCCAGTGAGCGTGAAGCCGAGTTTTTCGTAAAGGCCGGAAGCGCCCTCCTCGGTTGCGGTGTCCAGCACCAGAAGCGTGCGGCCTTTCTCGACGGCGAGCGTTTCGGCCGCCCGCATCAGCCGGCTCGCTATGCCCTTGCCGCGGTGTTCGACGCGGGTCATGAGCTTGGCGATCTCGGCCCGGTGCGGCTGATTGACCGGAAAGTCGAGCAGCAAGGTGACGGTGCCGATCAACGCGTCGCCATACCAAGCACCCAGCACCGCTCTTTCACCTCTCTCTGCTGCCATCAACGAGTTGCTCCAGAAGGTTTCCGCCGCTTGCCTGGATAAGGGATGCATGAAGCTGACGGAGCCGCCGGCCGCGACCGTCTCGATCAGGAGGTCGGCCAGCATGTCGCGTGTTTCCGCAGTCAGCGACCTGATTTCGATGGGACTCACCTGCACTTTCCCTTGCTAATCCAGACGCGCGACGCGGCGCCGCTTTCGTCTCGCCTTGATCGCGGCGATGCGATCGGTGTCTTTCGGCTGCAGATGCAGCCCGCGTTCGAGGATTTCGAGCGTGTATTCCTCATAGGTCAGGCCAAGCCGCTCGGCCTTTTCCATGCGCATCAGCATCACGTCACGGCTTGGCGCCTTCCACGCCTTGGCATGCGCTGCCTGCCAGGCCAGGAAGATGTAGGGATCGCCCTTGCCCCATGGCGGGCCCTTGTAATCATCGAGCGGCGGTCCGCCATTGTCGGAGCGCTTGGGACGTCTTGCCACGATTTCAGCCCCTGACCAGCGCAACCAGATAGTCGGCCGGCTGCGGTCCGACGGCATGGAACGTGCAGTCCGACGGCGCGCCGAGCGCCAGGCAGTCGCCGGGCTCGAGACTATGCACCATATCACCCTCGGTGAACTCAAGTCGCCCGGAGATCAGCCACATCTGCTGCTTGATGAAGGCATAGGACGCCGCCGGGAAACTCACACTGGCGCCAGCCGGCAGTTGCACCCGGATCAATTCGAGCGGCGTGTCGGAAACCGGCGACAGATGCCGACGGACATAGCCCGTACCGGGGTCGCGCCAAACCGGCTGCTCACTCTCGCGCAGCAGGCCGCCACCTTGCTGCTCGGCGCGTGCTATCAGCGTCGACAGCGTCATGCCGAAAGCAGCGGCGATGCGCACCAGCAGCGCGGCCGTCGGGCTGGTCATGCCGCGCTCGATAGTGCTGAGCATGGCTTTGGAGACGCCGGAGCGGTTCGCCAGGTCGGCCAACGACCAGTCCCGCAAGGCTCTTTCGGCGTGGATTCGTCTGCCTATCGTGGCCGACATGTCATTCGCTATATCAGTCATTCGTCCAATATATCGAATATTTGGATTCGGAAAAGAGGCCGGCCGGTTGAATTTTCGCTGACCGGTTAACCCCTGCTACACCATCCCGCATCACGCCACCTTAACCCCGTCTGTGTAGGATCGACGCTCCACGAGAATGGGGATCGGATCGTATGTTTGTCGAGCGCGAAGCCTCCGTCGGCGAACCGACCTCGCAGGAGCGCCGCCGCGCAGAGCAGAGCGACAAGCGCATTCTCGGCAACGTCGTGCAGTGCGACGGTGCGCGCGCCACCATCAGCGCCTATGCCGACGACATCGAAGGCGCGGTCACCGGCCTGTGGACCGTCGGCAAGATGATCTCCATCAATCTCGGGACATCGCGCACCGTTGGTCTGGTCTACGAAATCGGCAAGTCGGATCGCGCCTGGAGCAATGAGGGACAAAATCCCATCGAAGTCAGCGTCGAACTAATCGGCGAAGTGCGCGACGGCGCGGAGCCCGGCGCCAAACCGGTGTTCGACCGCGGCATCACCACCTATCCTCATATCGGCGCCATAGCGCACCGCATCCGTACCCGTGACCTGCAGGCGGTCTACGATCTCGCCGGGCGTCATTCCATCACCATCGGCACGCTGTCGCAGGATGAGTCGATCGACGCCAACATCGCCATCGACGACACGCTGGCGCGCCATTTTGCCGTTGTCGGCACAACCGGCGTCGGCAAATCCACCGCCATCTCGCTGCTGCTGCGCAAATCGATCGCCGCCCGGCCCGATCTGCGAATCCTCATTCTCGATCCGCACAATGAATTCGCGGCATCCCTGCCTGAGTTCTGCGTCCGGGTCGATTCCAAGACGCTTGACCTGCCGTTCTGGATGTTCAGGCTTGAAGAATTCGCCGAAGTGCTGTTTCGCGGCCGAGAGGTCGTGCCGGAAGAAGTCGATGTCCTGCGCGACCTGATCCCCGCCGCCAAGAACCTCTATCGCAATCCCAATTCAGGCTCTTACGTGCGCCGCGGCAGCGATGCGCTGACCGCCGACACGCCGGTGCCCTACCGCATGGTCGATCTCATCAAGCAGATCGACGAGCGCATGGGCCTCCTGGAAAGCAAGAACGACCGCCCGACGCTGAAATCGCTGAAGACGCGCATCGAGTCCGCCGCGTCCGACCCACGCTATCGCTTCATGTTCAATTCGCGGCTGATCGAGGACACGATCCACGAGACGATCGGCAATATTTTCCGTGTGCCGCATCATGGCCGCCCGGTGACCTGTTTCGAGATGGCCGGCATGCCGTCCGAAGTGGTCAACTCCGTCTGTTCGGTGCTGGCGCGCCTGGCCTTCGACCTTGCGCTGTGGAGCGAGGGCCGGCTGAAGCTTTTGCTGCTGTGCGAGGAAGCGCACCGCTATATGCCGGCCGATCCGCGCCTCGGCTTCGCCCCGACAAGGCATGCATTGTCGCGCATCGCCAAGGAAGGCCGCAAATATGGCTGCTATCTCGGCGTCGTCACCCAGCGCCCGGGTGAACTCGATCCGACCATCCTGTCGCAATGCTCGACCTTCTTCGCCATGCGGCTGGCCAACGAGCAGGACCAGGCAATCATCCGCTCGGCGATCGCCGATTCCTCCGCCTCGACGCTGGCCTTTCTGTCCTCCATGGGCCAGCGCGAAGCCATCGCCTTCGGTGAAGGCGTGGCGACGACCATGCGGCTGAAGTTCGAGAAACTGGCGGAGAACCTGATCCCCGGCACCGCCAAGCGAGAGCAGGACGAGTTCTCGCAGGACGGCAACGACGTCGATCTCGCCGCCATCGTCGAGCGGCTGCGCAACGTCCCGAAACCGCAGCAGCAGATGGCCTTCGCCGAGGTCGTGGACTCCGGCCGCCAGGCCGGCGATCCCGATTACCGCAAGCCGGCCACCGCACAGCGCGTCCAGCCCGACGACGATTTCGACCTGCGCTATGGCCTCAAGCCCACAACCTTCGGCATGCGCCCGCAGAACGATTGACCTTCAGCGTAGCGACTTTTTTGCCGGCCAATTGAGAAGCCGCCGGAGCGCCAGGGCTCGGCTTCGTTGGCCCGCTTGGGCAAATCCCGAAAGGGAATTCATCAGGCCGGATTGAATGGCGTGGCTTTCGAGAAGCCGGAGCGGAGCGGACATTTAGTCCGTGAGCACCGGAAGTCGAGAAAGCCACGTCAGGCAACCGGCCTCATGAATTCTTCTTCGGGATTTTAGGCGCAGACGCGGTTGCGGCCTTGCCTCTTCGCCTCGTAGAGCTGGCGGTCGGCGCGGCGGTAGAATTCCTCGGCGGTTTCCTTCCGATCCCAGACGGCTAGTCCGACGCTGGTGGTGATCTTGAGGCGGACATTGCCTGACAGCACCGACATGTTGGCAATCGCTTTGCGGATGCGTTCGGCGAACTTCCCCAACAACTCCGCATCCATGTTGGGCGTGACGACGGCGAACTCCTCGCCCCCAAGCCGCGCCACCACATCGTGGTAGCGCGTCATGCCTTTGAGGCAATTGGCGACTGCCCTAAGCACCTCGTCGCCGACATCGTGGCCATGCGTGTCGTTGACCTGCTTGAAATGATCGAGGTCGAGGATCATCAGCCCGACGGGCTTTTCGATGCGGCGGAATTCCTCGAGATATTCCTTCAGCGCATCATCGAAGTAGCGCCGGTTCTGCATGCCGGTAAGGCCGTCGGTCAATGCCGCATGCTGCAGCGTTTCCGAGCGGGCGCTGAGCGAAACCGTCATGGCGCGCAGCTTGCCCTCTTCCGTGGCCTGCCTACGGATCAGCGGGTAGATGAAGAACACGCCGAAGAACAGCGCTGTCGCCAGCAGCACCCCGGTGACAAACAGCAGCGTGTTGAGATAGGCGATCCTCTCGACCCGGGAAGTCGTATCGTGACCGACCGCGATGAACTGCAATTGACCATAGGCATAAAGCGTCACCAGGCCTGCGGCCAGGATCACGAAAATAAAGACGAAAAATGCGGATTCCGCCTTGTGGAAACGCATCTGCTTCCCGTTGCAAAGTACCCGCCGGATCTATGGCATGCCGGCGCCTTACGGACGGTTAATCCAGACAACCGGAGCGGGAATGTTCATTCCTACTTCTGTTTCTTTAATTGTATTGGCAGCACAAAAATCAAATCGCGGTTTGCAAGCGGCCGCCGGGCTGCAATCTCAGCCATTCCGGTCCCAGCTGATGGCGAAACCACGTCGTTTGCCGTTTGGCATATTGCCGCGTCGCTGCCTTGCAGCGCTCGACGGCCTGAGGAAAGCTGATGTCACCCGCCATGGCAGCCGAAAGTTCGCGAACACCGATCGCCTTCATCGCCGGCAGGTCGGGATCGAGGCCAAGCGCCGCAAGCCGTTTGACCTCATCGAGCGCGCCGAGATCGAGCATGCGGTCGAACCTTGTTTCGATCCGCTCGACAAGGGGGGCGCGGTCCGGCTCGATAACGAAGAACCGAGCGCTGTCGCGGTCGATCAGCGGCCGGCCGCGCGCTGCCTGCCATTCTAGGATGGAGCGGCCGGATGCGTCGAGCACCTCCAGCGCCCGCACGATGCGCTGGCCGTCGGTCGACTTCAGCTGCATGGCGACCGCCGAATCCTCATGCATCAGGATGCGGTGCAGCTTGGCTGCGCCTTGCTCCTTTAACTCGTAGCGCCAGCGGTCGCGTACCTGCTGCGGAATGTCGGGCATTTGCGAGATGCCCTCGGCAAGTGCGCGAAAATAGAGCCCGGTGCCGCCGACGAAAATCACCGGACGTTCAAAGGCGGCGTCATCGGGCTGTCGGGCGAGCGTGCCGTCATCGATCAGCTTCATCACGTCGCGCAGCCAGGCGCCGGTGGAATAGGCGGTGGAGGGATGCACATGGCCATAGAGAAAGTGCGGCGCGCGGCCGAGTTCGGCAGCGCTCGGCCGCGCCGTCAGCACATCGAGCACCGAATAGCCCTGCATGGAATCGGTGTTGACGATGACGCCGCCCTTGCGTTCGGCGAGATCGAGCGCCAGCGCCGACTTGCCGCTGGCTGTCGGCCCGGCTATCAGGATCGCGTTCTTCACGCGGCCCTCGCCCGCCTGCCCGCCCTCGCCTAGCTGCTTGGAAGTTTCGATGCCGCTCATTGCCACGCTTGTGTCTCACCCCGTCCGCCGCGCGATGTCGGCCTCGCTTGCGAATATGGCCTCACGGTCGGTCGGTGCAAGCGCTGTTCGCTGGCTGGGCGATGGCGTCGCCTGCGACCTGGTGCTACCCGAGGGGGCAGAAGCCGCTGAAGCAAGTGCCGCCTTGCGCACAGCACTTGGCTCCGAGCCGGTCGACGTGATCGTTCAGCAGGCCGAAAGCCGCCGCAAGACAATCCTGCTTGCCGATATGGATTCAACCATGATCGACCAGGAATGCATCGACGAACTCGCCGACGAGATCGGCGTCAAGGACCGCGTTGCCGCCATCACGGCACGCTCGATGAACGGCGAGATCGCTTTCGAGCCGGCGCTGCGTGAACGCGTGGCGCTGCTGAAAGGCCTCGATGCCGCCGTCGTCGGCCGCATCATCGCGAACCGCCTGACGCTGGCGTCGGGCGGCCGCGCCCTGGTGCAGACGATGCGCGCCAATGGCGCCTGGACGGCGCTTGTCTCCGGCGGCTTCGACGTCTTCACCAGCCGTGTCGCCGCCATGCTCGGCTTCGAGGAAAACCGTGCCAACCGCCTGATCGAGGAGAACGGGCGCTTTGCCGGCCTGGTCGCCGAGCCGATCCTCGGCCGCGCCGCCAAGGCCGATGCGCTGAACGAGATCTCGGCCCGCCTCGGCCTGACGCCATTCGATGCGATTGCGGTCGGCGACGGCGCCAACGACCTCGACATGATCCGCCTGGCCGGCACCGGTGTCGCGCTCCACGCCAAGCCGGCCGTTGCTGCCGAAGCCAAGGTCCGCATCGACCATGGCGATCTCACCGCGCTGCTTTATCTCCAGGGCTACCGCCAGGAAGAGTTCGCCCAATGAAACCGATGCGCACCGAGCGCCTCATCCTGCGCAACTGGGAAGACCGCGATCGCGAACTCTTCCACCGCATCAATTCGGACGAGCGGGTGATGGAATTCTTTCCGTTCCGCCGCGACCGCGCCGAGACGGATGCCAAGATGGACGAGTTTCGGGGCTGGATCGCCGAGGACGGCTTTGGTTTTGCCGCCGCCGAGATCGCCGCGACTGGGGAATGCATCGGCTTCGTCGGTCTCTTAAAGACCGATCACGTGCCGTCCCTGCCTTCCGATACGATCGAGATCGGCTGGCGGTTGGCGCCGGAATTCTGGCGCAAGGGCTATGTCACGGAGGCCTCCGAAGCCTGGCTCGCCTTTGGCTTCGAAACGCTTGACCGCGACGAGATCGTCTCCTTCGCCGTCGCGGCCAACCGCCGCTCGACGGCCGTCATGGAGCGTCTTGGCATGAGCCCTGACCCGACTCGCGATTTCGACCACCCATCCATCCCTGACAGCCACCCGCACCTCAAGCGGCATGTCCTCTACAAACTGTCACGCACGGACTGGCAGGCACGAAAAAGGGCGGCTCGCTAGCCGCCCTTTCCCTGAAGACAATCGGTTATGGGGCTTTCCGGACTCAATCCATCCGGATCGTCACGAAGCGCAACTCGCCGGTCTTCGAGGCCAGCATCAAGAGCGCGTTCTTGCGGCCCTGCTCCTTCAGCGCGCCGATCCGGTCCATGACGTCCTTCGGGGTCGCGACCGATTCCTGGGCGATTTCGGTGATCACCTCGCCGGCCTGGATGCCGCGCTCGGCGGCGGCCGAATCCTTGGTGACGTCGGTGATGACGACGCCAGAAACGTCGGCCGCGATGCCGAATTTTTTCCGTGTGTCGTCATTGAGTTCGCCGACGGTCATGCCGAGCACCGAGGCCGTGGAGACCGCGGGCGCCTTGTCGCCGCCCTTGTCCTCATCGGTAGTGCCGTCCTCACCGGCGGCGACCTTCTCGCCGTCCTCAAGCCGGCCGAGCGTCACCTTCACCGTCTGCTCGACGCCCTTGCGCACGATGATCACGTCGACCGCCTTGCCGACCGGGCTTTCCGCCACGACGCGCGGCAGGTCGCGCATTTCATGGATGTCCTTGCCATCGAACTTGATGATGACGTCGCCGGCGAGAATTGTGCCGTTGTCGACCGGTCCGCCCTTGATGACGCCGGCCACCAGCGCGCCCTTGGCGGTCGCCATGCCGAGGCTCTCGGCGATGTCGTCGGTCACCGGCTGGATGCGCACGCCGAGCCAGCCGCGACGGGTCTCGCCGAACTGGCGCAGCTGGTCGACGACGCCCGAGGCAAGCTGCGAGGGGATGGAGAAACCGATGCCGATCGAGCCGCCCGACGGCGAGATGATCGCCGTGTTGATACCGATGACCTCGCCCAGGCTGTTGAACAGCGGCCCGCCGGAATTGCCGCGGTTGATGGCGGCGTCGGTCTGGATGAAGTCGTCGTAGGGGCCGGAATTGATGTCGCGGTTGCGGGCCGAGACGATGCCGACCGTCACCGTGCCGCCAAGGCCGAACGGATTGCCGATCGCCATCACCCAGTCGCCGACGCGCATCTTGTTGGAATCGCCGAATTTCACCGCCGTCAGCTTGTGGCCCTTCGGGTCGACCTTGAGCACCGCCACGTCGGTCTTGGTGTCGGTGCCGACCAGCGTCGCCTTCAGCGTCACGCCGTCGGAGAAATTCACCTCGATATCGTCTGCATCGGCGATGACGTGGTTGTTGGTGACGACAATGCCTTGCTCGGCGTCGACTACGAAGCCGGAGCCCAGCGACTGCACCTTTTGCGCGCCGCCATCCTTGTCGCCGCCACGGTTCTTGAAGAAGTCGTCGAAGAAATCCTGGAACGGCGAACCCTCCGGCAGCTGCGGCATCGGCACCGCGCCCGGACCTTCCGTGCCCTTCACGGTCTGCGAGGTCGAGATGTTGACCACCGCACCGAGCAGGCCTTCGGCGAGGTCGGCAACCGAAGCCGGTCCGTCCGCGGCCACCGTCGGCGTCACGAAAGCCGGAACGGCAAGCGCGCCGACCATAAGTGCCGCAGCACCTGCGATGAACGTCCGCCGCGCCGCGCGCAGAAGGGTGTTGGATGTCATCGAAAGCCTCCCGGAATCTGAAAAGAAAAAGCGCTTCGGCAAAACGCCGCGTCGCGTCATGTTGGCAAGAAATACGGCACGTTTGCGGCTATGGCCACATCAGGAGGATAAATCCTCCGTTACACCTTAGAGCGGTTCGCCGTTTCGCGGAAACGGCGAACCGTTCAATCCCTTTGCTTTTACGCAATTCCGGACGGAAAACCGCTCACACTTTCCTGGAATTGCAGATCAGCGGTCCTCAGCCACGCACCAACCAGACGATGCCGACGCCGATGGCGATCGCCACCAGCCCGACGATGCGCAGCGCAATTTCCGGCGTCGACAGCACTTCGCCGGCAAGACGTTTGGCAAGGCCGGGAAAGCCGCCATAGACCAGGCCCTCGACAACGAGGACCAGGCCTATGGCCGCAAGGAAATCCTGCACCGCCCTACTGGGCGGGTGCAGGTTGTGCAGCCGGCGCGGCAGGTGCCGTCGCCGGCGCGGCAGGTGCCGTCGCCGGCGCGGCAGGTGCCGTCGCCGGAGCCGCAGGCGCCGCCGGCTTCGCGTCCGTCCCGTCCGGATTGCGGAAGAAGCGGAAGAACTCCGAGTTCGGCGACAGCACCATCGTCGTCCCGGAGTTGTCCAGCGCCGTGCCATAGGCATTCATCGACCGGTAGAAGTCGAAGAACGCCGGATCGCGTTTGTAGGCGTCGGCAAAGGTCGCGCTGCGCTGGGCTTCACCTTCACCACGCAGGATTTCCGATTCCTTGCGCGCTTCGGCGACGATTTCCACCACTTCGCGGTCGGCGCGGGCGGTGATGCGCTGCGCGGCCTCTTTGCCGCGTGCCCTCAGCCGTTCGGCCTCGGCCAAACGTTCGGCCTTCATGCGGTCGAAGGTCTGCTGCGAAACCTCGGCCGTCAGATCGGTTCGGCGGATGCGCACATCCTCGATCTGCAGGCCGAGCGAGGTGGCGTCGGGCCGAAGCTGATCGCGCACTTCGCGCATCATCACGGCCCGCTCTTCCGAAAGCGCCGCCTCGAAGTCGCGCAGACCGTAGACACGGCGCAGCGCCGCATCGAGACGCGTCCTCAGTCGTGCTTCGGCCAGTGTGATCTGACCGGACACGGCTGAGCGGAACACGCGCGGATCCGAGATGCGGTACGCGATGAAAGCGTCGACCTCGTAGAACTTGCCGCCCGAAACCTGGACGCGGATGTTGTCGAGATCGAAGCGCAGCACCCTGTTTTCGATCAACTGCACGCTGTCGGCGTCGAAGAAGGCGAAAGGCGCCTTGAAATAGATGCCGGGTTCATTCTTGACGTCGACGATCTCGCCGAACCGCAGCACGAGCGCCTGCTGGCGCGCGTTGACCACGAAGACCGAGGAGTAGAGCAGGAACAGAAGCACGGCCGCGATGACCGCGATGATGGGAAGACGATTGGCCATCACTGGGCTCCTCCCGTGGTCGCAGGCGGCGGCGCCTTCGGTTGCAGTGCCGGCAGCGGCAGATAGGGAACGACCCCTTGCCCATTGCCCTGTTCGACGATCACCTTGTTGGAATCCTTCAGCACCTTCTCCATCGTTTCCAGATAAAGCCGCCGGCGCGTAACATCGGGCGCCTTGGCGTATTCGTCATAGACCGAGATGAAGCGCTGCGCCTCACCTTCGGCTTCCTGGACGACACGGTTCTTGTAGGCTGCCGCGTCCTCGCGGATCTGCGCCGCGGCGCCACGCGCCTGGCCAAGCTTCTGGTTGGAATACTGGTTGGCCTGCTCGACGAACTTGTCTTCGTCCTGCTCGGCGCGCTGCACTTCGTCGAACGCGTCGGCCACTTCACGCGGCGGCGCCGCGTCCTCGATCGAAACCGCGTTGACATTCAGGCCGGCCTTGTAGCCGTCCAGCGTCGTCTGGATGATTTCACGCACCGACGCGGCGATGCCCTGACGGTCGTCGCGGAAGATGTCCTGGGCCGGTCGCCGGCCGACCGCTTCGCGCATGGCGCTCTCTGCGACCTGCTGCAGCATGCCTTCTGGGTCGGAGACGTCGAACAGATAGGCCCGGGGATCGGAGACCTGGTAGGCCACCGAAAACTGGACGTTGACGATGTTCTGGTCGCCGGTAAGCATCAGCCCCGACGAGTTGCCGCTCGTCGCGCCGCCACCACCGATATCGACGAGTTGTTCGGCGATGTTGGCCGTCTCGACGGTTTCGACGGGCCACCAATGGAAATGCAGACCTGGCTGCGACAGCTCCGCCTTCGGCTTGCCGAAGCGCAGCTCGACCGCAACCTCGTCCGGCTGCACGGTGTAGACCGCCTTGAACGCCCACAGCACGATCAGAGCCGCTGCGATCAGCGCAAAGACGGCCGGGCTGGCGCCGCCGCCACCGGGCAGCGCGCGCCGCAGCCGGTCCTGGCCGCGGCGGATGATGTCTTCGAGATCGGGAGGTGACCCCGGCGGGCCGCTAGGCCCCTTCGGTCCCTGCCCCCAGGGTCCCTGATTGTTGCCGCCGCCGCCCCATGGGCCGCCGCCGCCGCTCTTGTCGTTCCAGGGCATGAATGTCCTTTCGCTTGGGATTCCCTCAGCGCCGACGTTGCGGCGCAAAATCCAGTTGTTCTTCTATAGGGACGCAGCGATGCGCTTTCAACGCGATCCGCTGCCGAGCATGTCCGTTTTGGACGTTCGCGACCCTTTTATCGTCTCAATGCACGCCGCGGCGTCGCTCGTAAACCGAATAGCGCGTCGCATGGCTGTCCTTTTCACCGGCCGGAACGTCCTGAGCGCTGACAAGGCGCCACAAATCCGGATCTATGTCGGGAAAATGCGCGTCGCCATCGACCGTCGCCAGCACATGGGTGACGTGCAGCCGGTCTGCCAGCGGTAGCGCCTGCGCATAGATCTCGCCGCCACCGATGACGCAGATTTCGTCGACGCCGGCCATGCAACGCCCGCGCACCGTGGCCAGCTGGATCGCGGCTTCCAGCGAGTGCGCCACCTCGATGCCCTCGGCGCGCCAGGCCTTGTCGCGGGTCACCACGATGTTCAATCGGCCCGGCAGCGGCCGGCCGATGCCTTCATAAGTCTTGCGGCCCATGATGACGGGCTTGCCCATCGTATCGGCCTTGAAGCGCTTGAGATCGGTGGACAGCCGCCACGGCAAGCCGCCGTTGCGCCCGATGACGCCGTTCTGAGCAATGGCGACATAGATTGCGACGTCCATCAGTTGGCTTCCCCGGCGCCGTCATCCGACGGCTCCAAAAGCAATATGTCGATGTTGTGCTCGGGATAGAAATCCTGCGCCTTCGTCTCGAAGGTCGTCGGCCCAACCTTCTTGACATTGCCGCCGCAAAACGAGATCAGCGCTTTCGGGTTGCCCTTGTCGACGGTCAGCTTGAACTTGCCGATGCTGCCATTGGCCCAGTTGCCGCCGGTGGTCAGGATATAGGCAATGCGGTTCTCGTAAAAATGCGGATAACCGTCGGCCTTGGCGGCCTGCCGCACCGCATTCTCGAAGCTGTCGTCCATGCAGTAGCGGGTCTTGTAGTTCGTGTACTGGCTGCCCTCGGTGAACTTGCCGTCATAGAAGAAACTCACCGATGACGTGCCGCCGACGCTCGGTTTGTAGCGGTGCGAGACGTGGACATCCTTGTTGGCCGGAAATATCGCGCGCCACCAATAGGTCGAGCGCAACTGCCACCACGGCGTATAGACCTTGTTCGCCTCGGTACCGTCGCTGCCCGTATCCTCGATGATGATGCCGCGGTTTTCCCAATCCTCGGCGACCGTTTTCGGCAGCTTCGCCAGGGCCGCCTTGGCCGCATCGCCGAACGGATTGAACGGCACGTTCTGCGCCTTCAGATCGGCGCCGATATCGATGCCGACAGCAAACACTTTCTGCTCGAGCTGCGGCTTTGCCGGCGCTCCGTCGATCGTCACCTCGAAGCCAAGGAAATTGTCGCTCTGGTTTTCCGGGATGGCCGGCATTTCCTCCGGATTGCCTTCGATGTCCGGCAGCGGAAAAGCGACGATGGCATTTACATCCTTGTCGGTGTTGTTGTGGAAGACGTAGTCGACCGTGATCTTTTCCGGCGAGATATAGAGGTCCTCGCTTTGCATCGACACCGCGTCGCTACGCGACAGGATCAGGCCACCTGTGCCGAGTTCGGCGGTCGTATCATTGGCCAGCGCGGGCACAGCTAAAAGCGCCAGCGCTACGGACAGAACATATTGCAACATCGAAGCCCCTCGCCAAGAATGCCGCGACCCTAGCCGTTTCAATGTGGCGTTTCAAAGCCTTCCGTCTCCCAGCAGGACGCCACAGTGTCTGGACACGCCAATCGGCGGTCTGGACTAACAGGTTTCGATCGGGCAGGAGTTCGCGTCATGCGCAAGCTTCTCGTCATCGGCATCGGCGCCGGCAATCCCGACCATATGACCGTGCAGGCCATATCAGGCCTAAACCGGGCGGACGTCCTGTTTATCCCCGACAAGGGGGCGAAGAAGAACGACCTTGCCGAATTGCGCCGCCATATCTGCGACCGTTTCGTCAGCAATCCGAAATCGCGCCGCGTCGAGTTCGACGTGCCGGTGCGCGCCGAGCCGGCGCCTTCCTATCGCTCGACCGTCGATGACTGGCACGAGGCCATCGCCCAGATTTATGAGAGCCTGGTCCGCGACGACCTTGCCGAGGACGGCTGCGGCGCCTTCCTGATCTGGGGCGACCCCTCGCTCTATGACAGCGCGCTGCGCATCCTCGCGCGCGTACGACTGAGGGGCAATGTCGCATTCGAACTGGAGGTCATTCCCGGCATCACCGCCGTCCAGGCGCTAGCCGCCGGCCACAAGATGGCGCTGAACCGCATCGGCGACCCCGTGCTGATCACCACCGGCCGCCGCCTCGCCGAACAAGGCATGCCGCACAATGCCGGCAGCGCCGTGGTCATGCTCGACGGCAAATGCGCCTTCAACACGCTGGCAGACAAGGATCTGATCATCCATTGGGGCGCCTATCTCGGCACACCGGACGAGATCATCGTTTCCGGTCGCCTGGGTGATGTCGGCGAGGAGATTGAGAGGACGAGAGAAGAAGCCCGGAAAAGAAAGGGCTGGATCATGGACACCTATCTGCTGCGTAAAGCAGGAGAGCCCGAGGAATAGCGCGCTCAAAGGTCGAGTTCCTTCGCGCCCCCCTCTGTCCTGCCGGACATCTCCCCCTCTAGTGGGGAGATTGGCCGTCACGGAGGATTTCGCCAATCGCCTAACAGATTAGCGCCCGTCTACGGGCTAGCTGATCTCCCCCCTTGCGGGGGAGATGTCCGGCAGGACAGAGGGGGGTGTGACGGATCGCAAGCTTCAACCCTCACCCAGCATCAATCTCCGCCTGCAAGGCGTCCATATGCGTGGCCGCCGCTGCCGCCGCAGCGCGCTCGATAGCGCGAAAACGGCTCACAACTGCAAGGCCAACTGAGGTCAGCTGTGCGCCGCCGCCCTTTTTGCCGCCGGTCTGCGCCGCGACCAGTGGCTTGCCGAACACACGGTTCATATCTTCCACCAGATCCCAGGCGTGCTTGTAGGACATCTCCATGCCGCGTGCCGCAGCCGAGATCGAGCCGAAAGTGTCGATCTGCTCCAGCAATTCGATCTTGCCCGGACCTATGCGCCCGTCCGGATCGAGATTTATCCGCAGGCTCAGCGACGGCATCTCTTGTCCTCCACAGTCACACTAGCCCCTCTCGACCCATAGCGCTATTCCAAAACGATATAGCGGCTATCAGCCATCCGCTTCGGCCGGCAGGCCGGCGCCGGTGTTGGCACGGTCGAAACTGACCGTCTTGATCACCGCGAACACCTTGCCGCCGAGTTGAAGGTTCAGTACCTGCCTGGATTGTTCGGTAATGCGCGCAAGCACGGTTGCGCCATTACAGTCGATGCCGATTTCGACCGTCGGCCCCTCGCCCGAGCCGATTGCGACGATGGCGCCCGGCAGGATGTTGAGCGCACTGAGACCTTTCGGCTGTTCGGTGGCTATCATCACGTCGCGGGCGCGGATTCGGATGCGCACAGGCGCGCCGACCGAGACCGCCAATTGCGGCACCCGGATTTCGCCCGCCGCCGAGCCGAGCACGGTCATCCCGAAGATCTCATCATGGCGCAGCACCTTGGTGTCGAGAACCGCGCCGCCCTCGCCGCGTTCCTCCGCCGGCAGCAATTCGAGCCGTTGCATGATCTCGCCGGTCGGGCCTGAGGCAGCGACCTTGCCTTGCGCCATCACCACCACGTCGCTGGCCAGCCGCGCCACCTCGGCGACGGAGTGGCTGACATATACGATGGGCAGCTTGGTCTCGTCGCGCAGCCGCTCGATATAGGGCAGGATCTCGGCTTTGCGCGCATCGTCGAGCGAGGCCAGCGGCTCGTCCATCAACAGCAGTTTCGGGCTGGCAAGCAGCGCCCGGCCGATCGCCACGCGCTGCTTCTCGCCGCCCGAGAGCTTTGCCGGTCGCCGGTCGAGCAGAGGACCGATGCCGAGCAGTTCGACGACCGCGTCGATATCCGCATAGCGCTCCGCCGGTGGCGTGAACCAGCGGCCATAGCGCAGATTGCCGGCCACGCTCATATGCGGAAACAGCCGCGCGTCCTGGAACACCATGCCGATCCGGCGCTTGTGCTTCGGCACGAAAATGCCGGCATCGGTGTCGACCAGCACACAGCCGTCGACCGCGATACGGCCCTTGGTCGGCCGGATCAGGCCGGCGATCACGTTGATCAGCGTCGTCTTGCCGGAGCCCGAGGGCCCGAACAGCGCCGTCAGCCGCCCGGCGCTTTCGAAACGCGCGTCGACGGCGAAACCGCCGAGCCGATGGCTGATGTCCACCAGCACGCTCATTCGATGTCCATCCGCCGGCCGACGCGCCGCGCCAGCACTTCCGAGGCGACCAATGCGGCCATCGAGATGACGATGGAGATCAGCGTCAGCCTGAGTGCCCCGTCATCGCCGCCAGGCACCTGCGTGAAGGTGTAGATCGCCGAAGGCAGCGTCTGCGTCTCGTTGGGAATGTTGGAGACGAAGGTGATTGTGGCGCCGAACTCGCCCATCGCCTTGGCGAAGGACAGGATCGAGCCGGCGATCAGCCCGGGCAGGATCAGCGGCAGCGTGATGGTGGCGAAGACCCAGAGCGGGTTGGCGCCGAGCGTTCCCGCCGCTGCCTCCATTTTGCGGTCGACCGCCTCGATCGACAGCCGGATCGCCCGCACCATCAGGGGAAAGCCCATGATACCGCAGGCCAGTGCGGCGCCGGTCCAGCGAAACGAGAAGACGATGCCGAAATGCTCGGCCAGGAACGCTCCCGCCGGCCCGCGCCGGCCGAAGGTAAGCAGCAAGAGATAACCTGTCACCACCGGCGGCAGGATCAACGGCAGGTGAACCACACCGTTGAGCAGCGTCTTGCCCCAGAATTTTCCGCGGGCCAGCAAAAGCGCCATCAAGATGCCCGGCGGCAGGCTGAACAGCATCGCCACCGTCGCCACCTTGATCGACAGCCGGACCGCATTCCATTCGTCGGGAGTGAGGTCCAGCAGCCAGTTCATGCGTCAGCCGCTACCTTAATTGCTCGGCGTGAGCACGGTGAAACCCTGATCCCTAAACAGCTCCACCGCCTTGGCGGACTGCAGGCACTTCAGGAAAGCCGGGGTATCCTTGTCCTTCGAATCGGTGGTCTGGGCAACCGGATAGATGATCGGCGGGTGCGAATCCTCCGGGAAGGTGCCGACCACCTTGACTCCCATGTCGGCATGCGCGTCGGTGGCATAGACGATGCCGAGCGCGGCCTCGCCCGTTGAAACCAGCTTCAGCGCGGCGCGCACATTCTCGGCCTGCGCCACCTTGCCTTCGACCGACGACCAGACGCCGAGCGATTCAAGTGCCGCCTTGCCGTATTTGCCGGCCGGCACCGCCTTGAAATCGCCCATGGCGAGCTTGCCGTCGCCGATCAGCTTGGCGAGATCGAAGCCTTTCTCGATCCTGGTTTCGACAGTCGAATCCTTCGGCGCCACCAGCACGATCTGGTTGCCGAGCAATTTCACCTCGGTGTCCGGCTTGGTCAATTTCTTGTCGGAGAGATATTTCATCCAGTCAAGATCAGCCGAGATGAACACATCGGCGGGCGCCCCGAGTTCGATCTGCTTGGCCAGCGCCGAGCTCGCGGCGTAGGAGACGGTCGCCAATTCACCGACATCGGCTTCGCAGGCCTTGGTGACGGCGTCGAGCCCGTCCTTGAGGCTGGCTGCCGCGAACACGATCACCTTGTCTTCTGCATGCGCGGCCGGCATCGCGGCCATCACCGCTGCGGCAAAGCCGCCAATCGCGATCGCCCTCAATCCAAAACCTTTGTGCCCCAACATGAAAACTCTCCCTGGGCTTGAAATCTGCTGGCTCGACTCCTGCCGACCGATATATCTGGATGAATATAACAAGGGAAGGCCGCCTCCCTGCGAAAGCGTATGGTCGGCATCGATTGTTCTGGTTTGGACGTGCACCGAACCCGGAAAAGAACTTCGATGAAGATCAGCGCCCGCAACATCCTCAAGGGAATGATCGTCGAGATCGTCAAAGCACCTCGCCTGTCCGCGGTGATGTCGCCGGCTCCGTCGTCACGCTTCGATCACCAACGAGGCCGTTGCCGATCTCAAGCTCGAAAAAGGCAAGCAGCCTATGCCATGATCAGGCAACCGACGTCATGGTCGACATCGATTGAGGGTCGGAATTGATTGAAGGTGGGCGGATCAGACCGCGATTGGCGCCTTGATCGACGCGTCGGCAAAATAGTTTTCCAGCCGGAAATCCTCGAAGCGGAAGGCGAACAGGTCCTTCACTTCCGGATTGATCCACAGCGTCGGCAGCGCCTTGGGCGTGCGACGCAATTGCTCGCGCGCCTGCTCGAAATGGTTGGAATAGAGATGCGCATCGCCCAGCGTATGGACGAACTCGCCGGGCTTTAGCCCGGTCACCTGCGCCACCATCAAGGTCAGCAGCGCGTAGGAAGCGATGTTGAAGGGTACCCCGAGAAAAATGTCGGCCGAGCGCTGGTAGAGCTGGCAGGACAGCTTGCCTTCCGAGACGTAGAACTGGAACAGGCAGTGGCACGGTGGCAGCGCCATCGCCTCCACTTCGGCCGGGTTCCACGCCGAAACGATCAGCCGGCGTGAATTCGGATTCCGGCGTATCTCCTTCAGAACATTGGCAATCTGGTCGATCGACCCGCCATGGCCATCCGGCCAGGAGCGCCACTGCTTGCCATAGACCGGGCCGAGATCGCCATTCTCGTCGGCCCATTCGTCCCAGATCGAAACGCCATGATCTCTAAGGTATTTGATGTTGGTGTCGCCGGCCAGGAACCACAGGAGTTCATGGATGATCGACTTCAGATGCAGCTTCTTGGTGGTGGTGACGGGAAAGCCGCGCGACAGGTCGAAGCGCATCTGGTAGCCGAACACCCCACGCGTGCCGGTGCCCGTGCGGTCGCCACGATCGGCGCCATTGTCCAGCACATGCTGCAAAAGGTCGAGATACTGGCGCATCGGCTTCGCCTCGATTCGGGATCGTCAGCATCATAGCCGACTGGCCGCCGGCCGAACACAGCAAAAGGGACCAGAACGCGGCTTGCCCCATCTCTCAAGAGGTGGCGCTGCCCCTCACCTGCCTGCCGCCAACCTCTCCCCGTATAGGACGGGGAGAGGGGCGCTGTCATCAGCGGTTTCGCCAATCACAAGCGTTCGAGAGAGAGAGCCAAGGCTGCGGTCAGCCCTTTCTCCCCGTCACTATACGGGGAGAAATGCCCGGCAGGGGCAATGAGGGGCGGTGCTGACCTCCAGGTGAGGAGCAAATCAAGCGCGCTCTGCCTATCGGCAATAATCTCTACAAAGAGCCGAGCTTGCCCAGATCCTTGGCGACCAGATAGTAGAAAGTCACGCGGCTCTTGGAGCTGTCGGCGGCCAACGCCTTGCAGGTCTTCTCGATCGCTGAGTCGGCTTTCGCCCCGTCGGTCACGCCGAGTTTCTTGGCAACCCAGTTGGTCTTGACGCGCTCCAATTCCTTGGGGTCGGTGCAGGATACCAGCGAGGAATCGCGGTTGCGCAACGCAATGCCCAGATGTTTCACAATCTTGGCAACCACATCGGCATTTGCGGCGGCGTCGTATTTCTTCACGTCTGCGAGATAATCGGCCATCAAATTTCCCCATGTCGGCGCCACGGGATCCGATCGATGAGGGCTGTGGCGCGCTGCCGCAACTTGTGCGCTCGGTCGGTACTCCTCACCGTCGCAAAGCTTCGGTTGAGACCGCGCGCGAGTCAACCCTCGGCGCCGCAGTTTGGTGCGGCCAAGAAGTGTCATTGCGGCCTTTCATTTTGTGCGCCGCCCCCCTATATTCGTTTTGTCGGCTTGACCGACTATGGCGATAAATGGGCGATGTAATAAGCCGTTCGGACCCGGGGGCGGTACCCGGCGCCTCCACCAAGAACCGCTCTGTGATCAGAGCGGCTGTTGCTGGGGGCGAAATAGGATCGACGAAGGTGTAAAGATCGTACTTTTGCCCGGCATGGTACCACCGTCATCGGGCTAAACCTGTAGTTGCAAATGACAACTATGCGGAAGCACGTCTCGCCGCGTAAGCGGTGCGATAGCTTCAAATCAAGCCCTAGAGGTTCGCACTTCTAGGCGGGGTTCGGAGGTACCTGGCAACAGAAACCTCCACTTCTCCCCTCCTCGATATCGTAGGCGCAATGCCGGCCGCCGCTGGCCGGATTTCGCATGACGATGGGACGCGAAGCCTACACCAAATTGAGCCATGAGCTGGTGCAATTTGCCGCTGGCGTCGGTCGAAGGCCGTGGTTCTGGCCGGGGCCGGATTACCCCAGACGTGAAAAAGGCCGGGATGACCCGGCCTTTCCGGTCGATTGCGGTCAGCTTACTCGGCCGGCGCTTCAACGGCTTCGCGCGAGCGGCCAAGCGTCAGTTTGGCCAGCGTGAACGAGATCACCGCGCAGAGCGTGATGCCGGCCACCATGGGCAGCGGGGTGCCGTCGAAGAAGATGCCGGCGACGCCCATCGCCAGCGCACCGATGGCGAAGTGCAGCGTGCCCATCAGCGCCGAGGCCGTGCCGGCGATCTCGCCATGCTCTTCCATGGCCAGCACCGACGTCGTCGGGATGACCAGGCCAAGGAAGCCGTAGCCGACGAACAGCAGTGCCGCCATAACATCGAGCCGGTCGACCCCGGTCGCCATGACTGCGAACAGCACAACCATCGTCGTGGCATAGCCGGTTACCGCCACCCAGACGACGCGCTTCAGCCCGAAGCGCTCCGACAGCATCCCCGTCAGTTGCGACATGCCGATGAAGGCCACCGCATTGATCGAGAAGAACACGCTGTAGACGGAAGGCGACAGCCCGTAATGGTCGATCAGGATGAAGGACGAACTCGAGAGGTAGACGAAGAAGCTGGCGATGCCGAAGCCGGCGATCGCCACCAGGCCGAGGAAATTGCGGTCACCCATGAGGAAGCGATAGCCGGCGAGTGCGGTTCCGAAGGAGGAACCGACGCGTTCTTCCGCCGGCCGCGTCTCCTTCAGCGAGGTCGCCAGCAGAATGGTGGCCAGCAGGGCCGCGCCCGTCACCGTCCAGAACACGGCGCGCCAGCCGAAATTCTCGATGATCTGGCTGCCGGTCAGCGGCGCCAGGATCGGCGACACCGAAAACACCAGCATCAGCAGCGACATCAGCTTGGCGGCTTCGGTGCCGGTGTGCAGGTCGCGCACGATGGCGCGCGGCACCGCCATGCCGGCGCTGGCGCCCAGTCCCTGCAGGAAGCGGAAGGCGATCAGCCATTCGATGGTCGGGCTCATGGCCGAACCGATACCGCCGACCATGAACAGCGCAAGGCCGCCGTAAAGCGGCAGCTTGCGGCCGACCATGTCGGAGATCGGTCCGACGACGATCTGGCCGAAGCCCATCGACAGGAAGAAGATCAAAAGGCTCATCTGAACGGCGGCGGTGCCGGCATGCAGATCTTCGCCGATCGAAGGCAACGCCGGCAGATACATGTCGATGGCGAAGGGGCCGATAGCGGACAACAGGCCGAGCACGACCGCGATGCGGAGGAATTTGGGACTCATGATAAAGGCTTCTTTCAAGTCTGGTTGGCGCCGCCAACGCGACGACTAACCCTAGGACGTTCCATCCCGTTGAAATCCGACGGCTCAGAGCGAGATTATTCGTCTCTACGGAGCGAATTCCCCATTTATTGTGTCCACAAATTTAGACAGCCTTGTCTAATTCGTCAATCACCTCTATATAGGTTTCTATGAAGCTTGCCGTTTCTCCTGACATTTTCCCGCCACGCGGCCACGAGGCCAAGCGTATGTCGATTATCGATGCGGCGGCTTCGGTCTTTTGCCGGGAAGGCTTTGCCGGCGCGAATATCGACCTGATCGCGGTGGAGGCCGGCGTGTCGCGCCAGACCATCTATAATCACCACCGCGACAAGGAAAAGCTCTTCATGGCTGTGGTGCGCGATCTGACGGAGCGCTGCAATGCCGGCATCTTCGCCACCTTCGCCTCTTTCCCAGACCAGCCGAAGGATCTGGAAGCCGACCTGATTGGCTTTGCCGTGCGCATGAATCAGAACTGCATCTGCAACCGCGACGGACGCTTCCTGCGCAAGCTGATCCAGACCGAAGGCGAGCGCTATCCCGAGCTCTTCGCCGAATGGCGCGACCAAGGGCCGGGCCGGACCTGGCCGGCACTTGCCGCCCGTTTTGCCCGCCTCGCCCATGCCGGCCATCTCGTGGTCGACGATCCCGATGTCGCCGCACGCCAGTTCCTGGCGCTAGCCAACGCCGAACTGCAGACCACCTTCATGCTCGGCGGCATGCCGTCGGAAGATGAAGTGCTGCAATCCGCGACCCACGGCGTGCGCACATTCCTGCGCGCCTTCGGCAAGCGCAGATCAGCGGCAGCGGTGGAAAAACAGCTGGCCAGCGCCTGAACGCCAAAGCAGGCGATCAAATCGTCCGTTACGGGCTTCGCTTCGGCGCATCAGCGATCTATATCCGGTTTACGCCGCGCTCAAGCTTGATTACAGCTATGCGGACGATTCAACGGAACCCGACCAGCACATGGCCGACGACCACATCCGCTACGACATTCTGGCCCAGGAGGCATTGCGCGGCGTCATGCGCAAGGTCCTGGCCGAAGTCGCGCGCACCGGCCTTCCCGGCAATCATCATTTCTTCATCACATTCCTGACCGGCGCGCCGGGCGTGCGGGTGTCCTCCAGGCTGCGCGAGCGCTATCCCGAACAGATGACCATCGTCATCCAGTTCCAGTATTGGGACCTCAAGGTGACCGATACCGGCTTCGAGGTCGGGCTGTCCTTCTCCGACGTGCCGGAGAAGCTGGAAATCCCGTTCTCGGCCGTACGCGGCTTCTACGACCCATCGGTCAATTTCGAACTCGAATTCGACGTCAAGACCGAC
Organism: Mesorhizobium sp. C277A; assembly: GCF_040324395.1. NCBI lineage: Bacteria > Pseudomonadati > Pseudomonadota > Alphaproteobacteria > Hyphomicrobiales > Phyllobacteriaceae > Mesorhizobium > Mesorhizobium sp. C277A. The sequence continues at coordinate 2,772,012 of NZ_JAMYVW010000002.1, forward strand.
GTCCCGGCGGAAGACGATGCAGCCGCCCAGCCGGCTCCAGAGCCTTTGGCTATCGTCTCCGAGAAAAAGCCGAAGGCCGAGAAGAAGCCAGCTGCCACTGAGGCCGAGAAAAAGCCCGCCGTGGCCGATGCCGCCGCCGGCAAGGGCGCCGACGTCGTGTCGCTCGACGCCTTCCGCAAGAAGTAGCGGGACGGTCGGCGCGGCATGGGCGAAATCGTCAACCTTCGCCAGGTCCGCAAGCAGAAGGCGCGCACCGAAAAGGAAAAGCTCGCCGGCGAGAACCGCGCTCTGCACGGCCGTTCCAAAGCCGAAAAGAACCGTGACCGTCTGACATCGGACAAGGCCGAAAAATTCGTCGCCGGCCACCGCCGCGAACGCCCGGAAGACCAGGGCGATTGATGGACCGCCTGCGGTGAGCCCGGTCGAAAAACGCTCCGTGACCATCCGCGGCCATCGCACCAGCTATTCCCTCGAAAAACCCTTTTATGACGATCTCGTCGCCATCGCAGCCGCGCGCAAGCTGACCCTTGCTGCCCTGGTCGCCGAAATCGACGAAACAAGGCCGCGCGATGCGAATCTGTCGTCGGCGCTCAGGCTCCACGTGCTGGACTGGGCCAAGCGCGGCGCGGTCTGAATGGTTCTTAATTGCCCAGCGACTTCAGCAAATTGTCGACCGAGAACGGATTTGTCCTGGGCTTCGGCGGCGCCGGGGCCGAACCGTCACTGACGCCGGGAAGTGAGCGGTCGACCTTCGGCGCCTGCTCCTGAGCCTTGCGCTCGGCCTCCAGCCTGGCTTTTTCCTGCGAAGCGATCCGAGCCTGTTCGGCCTTCTTCCGTTCGTCCTCGGCCTTGGCGGCGTCTTCGGCAGCCTGCTCTTCCGCCTGGGCTTTCGCGTCCGCATCTGCCTTGGCCTTTGCGTCAGGCTCTGCCTGCGCTTTCGCATCGGCATCGGCCTTTGCTTCGGCATCCGCCTTGGCCTTGGCATCCGCTTCGGCCTGTGCCTTCGCATCGGCCTGTGCCTTCGCCTTGGCGTCGGCCTCGGCTTTGAGCCGTGCCGCTTCCTCCTGCTTGCGCAATTCCTCGGCGGCGTTGTCGCGCTCGGTCTGCAGGGCGGCGTAGTAGCGCACCTCGCGCCGCAGCCGCTGCTTCTCGAGCAGTGCGGCCTGCATCGCCTCGACCCGCTGCTGCTCCTTTTCCAGCGCGCGCTGGGTCAAAAATTGCGCCAGCGGCTCGCTGTCGAACTGCTTCTTCAGCGCCCCGAACGGCCCATCGACGCTGAAATTGACCGTCGGATCGGAGCCGACCAGCGCCTCGTCGCCAGGCTTGTAGGTGACAGCGCCCTTGGTGGCGACGGTGCCGGTGTTGAGGTCGGCCGTGATGTCGGCAGACAGCGTCGCCGCCTGGTTTTCGAATTTGATCGGTGGTGCCCGCAACGTGCCGCCGGCGACCGTGAAGGCGATGTCGGCGTCGCCGGCAGCAAAGCTGCCGTCGCCAGCGATCTCAGGTGCAAAGCCCGCGGTCTTGGCCACGTCGATGTCGCGCCCGATCGCATCGGCCTTGGCAATCAACGCGCCGAAGGCATCGGGATTGACGCCGGCAATGGTGAGGCCTTTCAGCGCCGCCGTGCCCGAGCCGGAGAGTGCGGCAATCATCGCGTCGACCGATTTGCCGCTGGTCGACAGCCCTGTCGAGAAATCGCCGTTGCCACTCAATCCGGCAGCCGGCAGCACAGTCGCCAGGTCAGCGCCGGCAAGCCTCATCTGGCCGGAGAACAGCCCCGTGCCGTCTGTGTTCTTCAACTCGAACAATCCGGTGAGCGCGCCGCCGAGCAGTTTTGCCTTCAGGTCCGAAACGCGGATGCCTTCCTGGTCCAGTTTCAATGACAGCGACGCATCATAGGCTGTCGCCAGCGGTCCGGCGGCAAGCGTCGCCGTCGTCAGATCGAGATCGGCGCTGAACGGCAGGCTGGATTTCTGGCTGAATGGCGCCGTCGGCCAGTTCGCATTGCTGCTGAGGAACGACTGGTCACCGAACAGCGCAACCGCAATCGGGTCGAGGTCCAGTTCGTCGAGCGCCAGCGCACCGGCAAAATGCGGCAGCCCCTGCTTCGCATCGATGTTGACGTCGCCCGAAATCTCCGACTCGTTGATGGATCCGCTGAGGCCGCTCAACACCAGCAGGCCATTGCCGAAATCGGCATCCGCGCTGAGCGAGGTCGAGGTGCCCGTTCCCATACCCGGCAGGCCGGCGCCGGTGGTCATCAGCCACGGCTCTATATCGGAGGCGTCGAGGCCGATCTTGCCCTTGGCGGTGGCGCCTTGCGGTGTCTGAGCAACGGTGCCGTCGAACGTCGCCCTGAAGTCGTCGGCGGCGAAATTGAAGCTCGTCGCCAGGCCGCCGCCAAACGTGCCTTTGGCCGAAATATCGGTGCTTGCCTGGCCGAGCATGCCGAGCGGCAGCGCCGGCAGGCCGTAGAGCGCCAGCAGCACGGTGGCGTCGGGATTTTTGGCGTTGAAGGTCAGCGTCACCGGCGCGTCGAGCAACTGGCCGACGGCACCCTTGCCCGACAGCGACGCCGAAAAGGCCGAACCGCCGGCCTTGCCTTGTCCGCTCACCGCCAGCCCGGTCGTGCCGTCGCCATTGTCGGCGGCGCTCGCCACCAGATCGACGCGCGCGTCCTGGAACAGTTCAGGATAGGCGGCCGTGCGGCCAGCCAGCCCCTTCAGCACCTGATTGTCGGGATAATGTTGCGCGGCAATGTCGATCAGCGGCTTCAGATCGACGGCGACCACCGAGGCATCGAGCTTGCCGGTCGGGCTTGCCGGAAAATCCTTGATCCGGCCGGTGGCGCTGATCGAGGCGCCGGCAAGGCCGCCAATCGACAGCCGGTCGATTTCGAGCAGCCCGTCGCGGAGCCGGAGCGCTGTGTCGACCGTGTCGGCGGTGAGCCCGCCGGCATTGACCGGCCCTGCCTTGATCTGAAAATCGAGGTCACGGTCGGAAAAGCGGTTGGCGCCCTTGTCGCTGACGAAGATCGAGGCGAAGGCCGTCAGCCCGTCGACATCGAGTTCGCCGCCCGCGAGCCGCATCAGCACCGAGGACTTGGCGTCGTCGGGCTGGCTGGAATCGATGCGGCCGGTGAACTTCGACTTGCCGAGGATCAGTTCGAGATCGCTGAACGCCTGGCGCTTCTCCGACAGGTCCACCTTGGCCTTGAAGCCGGCGGCCGGCAGCCGGCGGATCGCCTCGTCGACATCTTTCGACAACCAGGCAGCAAAGCCGGAAGGCTGCGCCACCGCCAGCAGCATGGAGCCGCTGAAACGGAAATGATCTTCGACGCTGAGCATGCCGCTGGCTTCCAGCGTCGTGCGCCCGGGCAAGGTCGCGGCCAGCGATTTCACCGACCAGCCGCCCTCGACCGGCTCGGCCGAGAGATGCACGTCGCGCACCGTGGTGTCGCCAGCCACCACCGCCGGCAGCTTGACCTCGACAGTGCCGGCGATGCTCGGCTTCGGCAGTTCGAGCAGCGCCTGCTCGATCCCGGCAATGCGCTGGTCCAGCGTCAGGCCGGCGCCCTTCTCAGCGCCCACCGCCTCGTCCAGTTGCACCTGCGCGCCATTGGCCTCGATGGCGAAGTTCGGCCTAAGGCCGAGATCGACCGAAGCCTTGCCGTCGGCTGTGTAGGGATTGTCGAGCGGCCCGGTCTCGAAGCGGAATTCGTCGACGCCAAGCTTCTGGTGGTCGAGCGAGAACTTGCCGTTCAGCCTGAACCCCGGATCGGGTTTGCCGGCGCTGATTTTGACGCTCTCGCCATCGCCGCCGCGCAGTTCGGCGCTGTTTTTGTCGTTGCCGGAAATCTTGAACTGGCCGGAATAGACGGCAGCCCCATTGACGATGCCGGCATTGCCGTCGGTTTCGATGACCAGTGGATAGGCATCGGGATCGACCTTGAGCCTCAGCCGCATCTGGCCGCTGCCTTCGGCCTTGCCGGTCGAAGCCGCAACCGTCGAACGCAGTCCGTCGAGCAGCAACGTTCCGTCCATGCGCCACGGCCCGGCCAGCGACTTGGCAGAGATGGTCGAATTGATCTCGGAAATCAGATGGCTGCGCCCGCCTGCGGCATGGCGGAGCGCAATTTCTCCCTCCGTCACCGTGAGCTTCTCGATCGAGATCTGGTTGAGATCGAAGGGCGAGGACGGCCGTATCGCCCAGTCGACCGTGCCGTTATCGGCGATGTCGATCGTCGCCTTCGGATGCACCAGCCGCATGTCGAAAATCAGCACTTCGCCACGCAGGAACGGCGCCAGTTCCGCGTCCATCGAAAAGGTCTCGACGGTCATTGCCGGCTGGCCGCCGGGGCCGCCGGCGACCGTGACGTTTGAGAAGGTCACCGAGGGGAACGGCAACAGCCGCGCCGTGGCGTCGCCTTGCACCGTCACCTTGCGGCCGAGAATGGCGCTCGCCTCGCGCTCGAATTGGGCGCGGTACCCGGTCCAATCGACAAAATACGGCACCACCAGCGCCGCTACCAGCACCAGCACAAACAAGCCACCGAAGATCACGAACAGGCGTGCGAGCATCAGCTCCGAACGGGTTGATTGAAAGTCAGCCGCACTCTACCCGCATCAGCGTGTCGATAAAGAGGCAATTCATCCAGAGTTGCTTGATCTCTGATGTATCTGGAAGAGCAGAGATTTTTGGACGCCTTTGACCGCGGTCCGGCCTGTGCGTAAGAGACTATCCTGCCATGGCCCGTCGGCGATATTCGTTCAGCAGCACCACCATCTCCTCGGGGGACAATGTCCAGCCCTGGGGTAATGCGGCTTCGGCGCCCAGGCTTTTGGTCACGCTGCCCATGACGGAGCTTTTCTTGACCCCCGGTGCGAAATTGTACCCGATCATATCGCCTATCCTGCGCCGGCGATGGACGACGAAGAAGCTTTCGATATCCTTCCAGGGGACCAGCTTGGGCGATCGAACAAGGCCTCCGCCGAGACTGAAACCTTGTCCGTTCAGCACCAGAATCTGCGGTCGCACAAGCTGCCAGGCAAACACCAACGCGACCAGCCCGAAAAAGGCCACGCACCACCAAAGGCCGGCGGTGTCGCCGTCCTCGGAGACATAAATCAGGAAAGCGCAGGCCAGGACAAAGAAGAGGCTGGCCGACAGCAGTAACAGTGTCTTGCCAAGCGATGCCCTTATAATCAGGGTATCCATTGCCGCTCCTCACATTTCGGCTATGCAGGTAATATCTTGCCTGGGTTCATGATGTCTTGCGGGTCGAGCGCTTTTTTTATGGAGCGCATGATGTCGACACCATGGCCGAGCTCATGGCGCAGGAAGCCGATCTTGCCCTGGCCGATGCCGTGTTCGCCGGTGCAGGTGCCGTCCATGGCGATCGCCCGCATGTTCAGCCGCGAGACGAATTTCTCCGCCAGCGCGATCTCTTTGGGGTCGTTGACATCCATCAGCACCAGCACATGGAAATTGCCGTCGCCGGCATGGCCGACGATCGGCGCAACCAGGCCCATCTCGGCAATGTCGGCCTCGGTTTCGGCAACGCATTCGGCCAGCCGCGAGATCGGCACGCAGACATCGGTCGACAGGCCCTTGGTGCCCGGCCGCAGCGTCAGCGACGCCCAATAAGCATCGTGCCTGGCCTTCCAGAGTTTCGTGCGCTCCTCGGCGACGCTCGTCCACAGGAATGGCCCGCCGCCATTGTCTTCAGCAATGGCACCGAAGGTTTCGGCCTGTTCGGCGACACCGGCATCGCTGCCGTGGAACTCGACGAACAGGCACGGGCTCTCGGGGTAATCGAGCTTCGAGTAATTCTTCATCGCCCGCATCTGCAGTCCATTCACCAGTTCGATGCGCGCCACCGGGATGCCCATCTGGATGGTCGCGATGACCGCGTTGCAGGCCGCCTCGAGGTTTGGAAACGGGCAGACGCCGCCGGAGATCGCCTGCGGAATGCCTTGCAGCTTCAAGGTCAGCGAGGTGATGATGCCGAGCGTGCCTTCCGAGCCGACCAGAAGCCGCGTCAGATCGTAGCCGGCCGAACTCTTTTTCGCCCGCTTGCCGGTCGTCACCGTCTCGCCATCGGCCATGACGGCCGTCAGCGACAGCACGTTTTCACGCATCGTGCCGTAGCGCACCGCATTGGTGCCGGAGGCCCGCGTTGCCGCCATGCCGCCGAGCGAAGCATTGGCGCCGGGATCGATGGGGAAGAACAGGCCGGTATCGCGCAGGTGCCGATTCAAATCCTCGCGCGTTACGCCAAGCTCGACCGTGCAGTCGAGATCCTCGGGGTTGACCGACAGGATGCGGTTCATGCGCGAGGTGTCGACCGAGATGCCGCCACCCGGCGCGTTGGTGTGGCCCTCCAGCGAGGAACCGACGCCGAAGGCGATGACCGGCACGCGGTGCGCGGCGCAGGCACGTACGATCTCCTGCACCTCTTCTGTCGTCTCCGGGAACGCGACACCGTCAGGCGCCTGCGTCGGAATATAGGTGGTGGTATGCGCATGCTGCGAGCGGATCGCCGCGCCTGTCTGGAAGCGTTCGCCGAGCTGCTGCTTGAGAATGCCGAGCACGGCGGCGATGCCTTCCTCGTTGCGTTCGACCGGATTGAGGTCGCTCAGAGCCATGAATTCCTCCGCGAATGGACCAGCGTCCACGCTTGTTATGCGATTATGGATGCGTAGTCTCGACTGCCGCGCTCTGTCCAGCACCAGAACAAGGAACTTTCCATGCCTGTTCCCGCCCCCTTCGTTTCCAAACCGATGGACATCGAGAAGGACTGGATCGACTACAACGGCCATCTCAACATGGCCTATTACAACGTGTTGTTCGACCGCTGCTCGGATGAGGCGTTCGAGGCGATGGGCATGGGGCTGGACTATGTCAAAGAGCGGCGCCTGACCATCTACACGGCCGAAGTCCATGTTTGCTATGTCCAGGAACTGCACCTCGAACACAAGGTCGTCGTATTCTTCCAGCTGATCGATCACGACGACAAGCGGCTGCGGGCCTACCAGGAAATCCGCCATGTCGATGGCTGGCTCGCCGCCACTTCCGAAACCCTGTCGCTGCATGTCGACATGTCCGGGCCGAAAGTCGCGCCCTTCCCCGCCGACGTGCAGGCCAAGGTGGAAGCCATGCGCGCCGCCCACTCTGCACTGCCGATGCCCGAACGCGCCGGCCGTTCGATCGGTATTCGCCGCAGGACCGCTTGAAGCGCTGCCGCGCCCGCGTTAACCTTACCAAGGTTTTAACGTGAACAAGCCATTTGAGCCATTGAACGACTCAGCGGACCGTTTGAGAACGGTGCCATGCGAGTTGCGATGCGGGCGGCGGGCAACAGGCGGTTCGAGGAACGTGCATGAAAACCGACATCAAGGTCGAGGTGGACAGGCTGGCTGCCGATCCGCGCATCACCGACTATGATTTCTGGCGCTCGTTGAAGAACGTCAACAACGAGATCTTCCACATCGCCAACAACAACGAGCCAATCCCCTTCGACATGATCCGCTGGCGCGCCATCCTGAAGCAGGCGCGCATGAAGCGTGGCCACGCCTGACGTTTCCCCTGCTCTGAGAAGCCGACACTGGCGAGCGCCGCCACGGACAATTGCGACCTGATCATTTCCAAAGGTCTGCGCCAGCCCCGCTTTCAGCGAATCGGCTGCATCCGACAACCTTCAAAAACCGTTCATTTCGACAGTTTGCGCAACCGGCGATTCGGTTTCGCAAACGGCTGCCTGCGACAAGAAGATCAAGATTGAACCAATTCCACGTCTAAGCCGTTGTGACCCCTGAAAAACGGCTTGGAGTGAAAGCATGGACTGGAAAAGGACCAGGGAACCGGCCGACGCATGGCACATGACGGACAATCTGCATGCCGAGCACGGCAAGGGCGATCCGTTCGCGGCCGCCATCCGCGCCACCCGCATGTCGATGGTCATCACCGATCCCCGTCAGGCGGACAATCCGATCGTCTTTGCCAATGACGCGTTCCTGCGCCTGACCGGCTACGAGCGCGACGAGGTCATGGGCAAGAACTGCCGCTTCCTTCAGGGGCCAGAGACAGACAAGGCAGCTGTGGCTAGCGTGCGCGACGCGATAGCAGCGGGAACCGATATCGCCATCGATCTGTTGAACTACCGCAAGGACGGCTCGACGTTCTGGAATGCGCTCTACATCAGCCCGGTTTCCAACGACAAAGGCGAACTCCTGTTCTTCTTTGCCTCACAGCTCGACGTCTCCGATCGCAAGCGCTCGGAGGATCGCATCACCGCCGACAAGAACCGCTTTGAAAAGGCTGTCAAGGAACGCACGCGCGAGCTTGAGGCCGCCCTTGAGGCGCAGACCACGCTGCTGCACGAGGTCGACCATCGGGTGAAAAACAACCTGCAGATGATCTCCTCGCTGATCATCATGCAAAGCCGGGCAATCAAGGATGAAGCGACAAAGCGATCGCTGGCCACCATGCTGGAGCGCATCGAGGCGCTGAGCACGGTGCATCGCCGTCTCTACCAGTCAAAGGATGTCAGCCGCTTCGATGTCTCGGATTTCGCCAGGGATCTGGTCACCGACCTGCTGACCGCATCCGGACGCGCCGAGATCAAGCCGACGCTGGACCTCGAACCCATCGTCATTCCGGCCGAAAAAGCCACGCCTGTTGCCTTGATGGTCAATGAGCTTGTCACCAACGCGCTGAAGCACGCCTTCAAGGCAAAGCCGGACGGCACCACCGCGGGGCGCATCGGCATCAAGATGAGCCAGCCCGACGGCCACTTCAACATCGAGGTTTCCGATGACGGCGTCGGCATGGCCGAGGCCAGTGGCGATGCTTCCTTCGGCATGCGGCTGATCAAGTCGCTTGCCCGGCAGTTGCATGCCGACATCGAATGGCGCGACGCCGGCCCGGGCACAAAGGTCGTCATCTCGATGCCGAACGAACCGCAGCAGAAAGGGAAGCTGTCATGAACGAACCGCTCAAGGTCCTGATCGTCGAGGACGAGGCGTTGCTGGCGATGGAACTGGAAAGCCTCGTCGAGGAAGCCGGCCACAGCGTTGTGGGTTGGGCGACATCCTTGGCCGAAGCAAGAGGTATGATTGATACCGCCGATGCCGATATTGCCTTTGTCGATATCCACCTCGCCGACGGACCAACCGGGGTCGAGGTTGCCGAGCATATCCGCGAGGGTAACCGTTCCATGGTGGTGTTCATGACCGCCAATCCAAAACGCATCCCCGACCATTTCGCCGGCGCGATCGGCGTCATCGCCAAGCCCTACACGATGAACGGACTGGTGTCGGCGTTGCGCTATCTGCAGGAGGGCGTGCGGCGCCCGCCCCCGGTCTCGGTGCTGCCGGCCGGTTTTACGCTGTCGCCGGCCTATGAAAGCGTATGGGCGTCGTCGGCGGCCTGAAGCCTACGCCAGCTTCTCCTTGAGGAAAGCGATCGTCCGTCCCCAGGCGAGATCGGCTGCCTTCTTGTCGTAGCGCGCGGCCGAGGTGTCGTTGTTGAAGGCATGGTTGACGCCGTCATAGACATAGAGCGTGTATTCGACATGGGCGGCGTCGAGCGCTTTCTTGTAGGCATCGATGCCGGCGTCGATGCGCTCGTCGAGCCCGGCATAGTGCAGCAACAGCGCCGCCTTGATCTTCGCCACATCCTCGGCCTTCGGCTGCATGCCGTAATAGGCGACGCCGACGGCGAGATCGGGCGCGTTGACCGCCAGATTGTTGACCGTGCCGCCGCCCCAGCAGAAGCCGACAGCACCGACCTTGCCGTTGCCGTCCTTCTCGCCCTTGAGATAGGCGATGGTCGCCAGGCCATCGGCGGTGACCTGGCTGGCGTCGAGCTTGGTGAACATGTCGCGCGCCTTGTCTTCGTCAGCGGGCGTGCCGCCGAGCGGCGACAGGAAATCCGGCGCCAGCGCCACGAACCCTTCCAGCGCAACGCGCCGCGCAACATCCTTGATATGCGGGTTGAGCCCCCTGTTCTCATGCACCACGATGACGGTGCCGAGCTTGCCGGACTGGTCCGCCGGCCTGACCAGATAGCCCTTCATCTCACCGCTGCTGCCGGAATAGGTGATATCTTCAGCCTTCACGCGCGGATCGTTGTCGGCGACGATTGCCGCCTGCGCCGAATTCGCCGCAAGCAGCGGCGCGATCGCGGCCGCCGCCGCGCCCGATCCGGCAAGCCTGGTCAGCTGTTCCATGAAGCGGCGGCGGTCGAGCGTCAGATGCGTGTATTCGTCATAGGCATCGATCATCGCCTGGGTGATGGCAGGTTTGGCAGGTTTGACGGCTTCGGCGGTGGGTTTCGTCATGGCGTGCTCCTCGTTAGGAGATGATCTCACGGTCACTCCGGGATGACCTCATGGTCACTCCGGGATGACCTCGCGGTCACTCCGGGATGACTCGCGGATCAAGATAGGGTGCAAGCTCGCACGGTCCAGTCTCGGATGGGTGACGCTTGCGCCATCGAACGATGCGGCCGCCCCGCCGAACGCGCCCATCACATTTTGGTCATTTCAGAGAATGTCGATGGTGCCGCCACAATATGGAAGGAAGCTGATGATGGTCTCGCTCGTAGCGGCGAGCCCGACGAGAAGGAACAACGCCATGACCTTGTCTACTCCGATCCTTGCAAGCGCGCTCGTGCTTGCTGTTGCTGCCTTGCTGGCAATGCGCTCCGCTGCTGCCGCAGCCGCCGCTCGGATGGTGAAGGTCCGCGTCGACCGGCGTCGGCCGGCACCACGCTGATCCAGCAGGCCGAAACAGGGCCGCAGCTAACCAATGAAGTACTGGGCTCCGTGCCCAGCCTCAAAGGCCATCTCTTACGCAAGCTGACCAAGGCTGCTGCTGCCCTCATCGCCCTGCCGGGCACTTCTCCCCGTATAGATGCCGGCAGGCAGATGAGGGGCGGCGCGACAGAATATCTGCCGGGCCGATCACTTACCTAAGTCACATCGCTGCTACTTCGGCAGCGTATAGGCCATCACATAGTCGCCGGGCTTGGTGCCGACCGAGCCATGGCCGCCGGCGACGATGACCACGAACTGGCGGCCGTCGGCGACGGTGTAGGTCATCGGCGTCGACTGCCCACCGGCCGGCAGCCTGGCCTGCCAAAGCTGCTTGCCCGATGTCAGGTCATAGGCGCGCAGATAGTCGTCGACCGCCGCGCCCAGGAAGACGACGCCGCCGGCGGTGATCATCGGCCCGCCAATGCCGGGAACACCGACCTTCAGCGGCAAGGGCAACGGCGTCATGTCGTAGACGGTGCCGTTGCGGTGCTTGTAGGCGATCTTGCCGGTTCTGAGGTCCGCTCCCGCCACATAGCCCCATGGCGGCGCCTGGCAGGGCACGCCGAGCGGCGACAGGAACGGCCCCATCACCACCGCATAGGGTGCGCCCTCATTGCGGTTCAGCCCCTGCTCGCTGCCGCGCCCCTCATCCGGCGGCGGCACCTGGTCGCGCGGAATGAGCTGCGATTTGAACGCCAGATAGGTCGGCATGCCGAACATCACCTGCCGCACCGGATCGACGGCGACGCCGCCCCAGTTGAATGTGCCGAAATTACCGGGATAGACCAGCGACCCCTGCACCGATGGCGGGGTGTAGCGGCCCTCGTAGCGCAGGCCCTGGAATTCGATCCGGCAGGCCAGCTGGTCGAACATGGTGATGCCCCACATGTCGGCGCCGGTCAGCGGCCTCGGATTGAAGGAGAGATCCGAGACCGGCTGCGTCGGCGACGTGTGATCGCCCTCGACAGCGCCGCCCGGCGCCGGCACTTCCTTGATCGGGATGATCGGCTCGCCGCTGCGCCGGTCGAGCACGTAGAGGTCGCCCTGCTTGGTCGGTCCAACCAGGCCCGGAACGACGCCGGCAGCGGTGGTGATGTCGACCAGGGTCGGCTGTGCCGGCACATCCATGTCCCAGAGGTCGTGATGCACGGTCTGCCGCACCCAGCGCACTTGTCCGGTGGCCAGATCGAGCGCGGTGATCGAGGAGGAAAACTTCTCGACATTGGCGCTGCGGCCCATCCCGAGCTGGTCCGGCGTCTGGTTGCCGAGCGGCACATAGAGCAGGCCGAGCTTCTCGTCGGCGCTTGCCGTCGACCACATGTTGGGCGAGTTGTGGGTGTAGGTCTGGCCTGCCGCCAGCGGCGTTGTCTGGTCCGGATTGCCGGAATCCCAGTTCCACACCAGGGCGCCGGTGTCGACGTCGAAGGCCCGGATGACGCCGGACGGCTCTTGCGTCGAATAATTGTCGTTGACCGCGCCGCCGATGATGATCTTGCCGCCCGCAATCAGCGGCGCCGAGGTCGAGTAATAATAGCCCGACTTCGGATACGGCATGTTGGTCAACAAATTGAGCGTGCCGGCTTCGGCGAAGGACGGGCAGACCTGGCCGTTGGCGGCGTCGAGCGCGATCAGCCGCGCATCCGAGGTCGGCAGATAGACGCGCGTCGCGCAAGGCTGGCCGGCGGCGATCTTGGCATCGGCATAATAGGACACGCCGCGGCAGGTCTGGTGCTGGCGGTCCTTGTCGAGCTTGATCTTGGGATCGAAACGCCATTTCTCCTTGCCGGTGGCGGCATCGATGGCGATGGCGAAATTGTGCGGCGTGCAGATATAGAGCGCATCGCCCACCTTCAGCGGCGTCACCTGGTAGGTGGTTTCGCCGACATCGTCCGGCCCTTTCACGTCGCCGGTCTGGTAGATCCAGGCCGGCTGCAATTTGGCGACATTGTCGGGCGTGATCTGGTCGAGCGGCGAATAGCGCTGGCCAAATTGCGTACGGCCGTAGAAATGCCATTCGCCCGGAGGCACATTGCCGCCGAGATCGGCAGTCGGCGTCACCTTGTCGGCGCTGAGGTCGCCGGCGATGTCCTTGGGATCGGCCGTCATCGAATAACCGGCGACGGCGAGCGATGCGAGCACGGCCAGAATGAGCGGCGCGCGCGCGTCGGGGCCGATCAGGCCCCGCCTTGCCCAAGGCGTCAGCAGCCACAGCGCCAGAAGCACGATGATGCCGCCGCGCGGTCCGAGTTCCCACCAGTCGAAGCCGATTTCCCACACCGCCCAGGCCAGCGTGCCGAGCACGATCGCCGCGTAGAGCCAGAGCGCCGTCGATTTGCGCCGGAAGAGCAGCCATGCGGCGATGAGGAAGGCGAGACCGGTGACGACATAGTACCAGCTGCCGCCCAGCATCGCGAGCCAGACGCCGCCGCCGCCAAGTGCGAGGCCGATGAGGAACAGGATGAGGGAGGTGATGACGACAGCCAAGACGATACTCCTTCGACTGATGCGCTTTGCAGCGCCTCACGGGCAGCCGCCCCTGCCCTGTCGCCAGCTTTCTCCCCCAGGCCGCGTGTGTCAAGCTGGCCCTGCCAGCATAAGGCGAGAGCAAACGCTCGACTTCATTCCGCTCCCACGCTGCAGCACCTCCACGACATTGTCGGGCGTCGGGACGATGAAATTCGCACTGCGCCCCAGAATCTCACTTTCAAACCAGAACAAAACGTAGACACTTCTGGTCTTTCGCTCCCGAATCACTACATTCGGGGGAGATGTCCGGCTTTGCGGAAGACATGCCCTTTTTTGACGAACCCAATGCGCGGCCCGCAGCCCCGTCGGGCATAGCTGCGCGCGCCATGGCGGCCCGCAGCGGCCCCAACAGCGCGCCCGATTATCTCAACGGCCTCAACCCCGAGCAGCGGCTGGCGGTGGAAACCACCGAAGGCCCGGTCCTGGTGCTGGCCGGCGCCGGCACCGGCAAGACCCGCGTGCTGACCACCCGCATCGCCCATATCCTGGCCACCGGCAGGGCTTTCCCCTCGCAGATCCTGGCGGTGACCTTCACCAACAAGGCCGCGCGCGAGATGAAGCAGCGCATCGGCCATCTCGTCGGCGAAGCCGTCGAGGGCATGCCGTGGCTCGGCACCTTCCACTCCATCGGCGTCAAGCTCTTGCGCCGCCACGCTGAGCTGGCCGGGCTCAAATCCGATTTCACCATCCTCGACACCGACGATGTCGTACGGCTGATCAAGCAGCTGATCCAGGCCGAAGGCCTCGACGACAAGCGCTGGCCGGCCAAGCAGTTCGCGCAGATGATCGACGGCTGGAAGAACAAGGGCCAAGGCCCCGCCGACATTGCCGAGGGCGACGCGCGCAGCTTCGCCAACGGCAAGGGCCGGGAACTCTACAAGGCCTATCAGGAGCGGCTGAAGACGCTGAACGCCTGCGACTTCGGCGATCTGCTCTGCCACCCGATCCGCATCTTCCGCGCCAATCCGGACGTGCTGAAGGACTACCACAAGCGCTTCAAATACATCCTCGTCGACGAGTACCAGGACACCAACACCGCGCAATACATGTGGCTGCGGCTGCTGGCGCAAAGACCTACCTCCCCCTCGATGGGGGAGGTCGCGCCGCGTAGCGGCGCGAGTGGGGGTGGCAGCGCCGGCGCCAGTCACCCCTCCCCGCCGCTTCGCGGCGACCCTCCCCATCCAGGGGAGGGTAAAGCGCGCTCGGCCAAAGGCCGCATGCCCGACCGGGCGTCCGAGCCGTTGCGAGGGCCCGCGCCGGCAGGCGCGGAACAGCCCGTGAGCGTGAATATTTGCTGCGTCGGCGACGACGACCAATCGATCTATGGCTGGCGTGGCGCCGAGGTCGACAACATCCTGCGCTTCGACAAGGATTTTCCCGGCGCCACCATCATCCGTCTGGAGCGCAATTATCGCTCGACCGCGCACATCCTCGGCACTGCCTCGCACCTCATCGCCCACAATGAGGGCCGCTTCGGCAAGACGCTGTTCACCGAGAAGGTCGCCGAGGACGACGAGAAGGTGCATGTTCACGCCGCTTGGGATTCCGAGGAGGAAGCCCGCGCCGTCGGCGAAACCATCGAGACCTACCAGCGTGCCAAGCACAAGCTGAACGACATGGCCATCCTGGTCCGCGCCTCCTTCCAGATGCGCGAATTCGAAGACCGCTTCGTCACGCTCGGCCTCAATTACCGCGTCATCGGCGGCCCGCGTTTTTATGAGCGCATGGAAATCCGCGATGCGCTGGCCTTCTTCCGCGTCGTCGCGCAGGGCGCCGACGACCTCGCCTTCGAGCGCATCGTCAATGTCCCCAAGCGCGGCCTGGGTGAAGCCACCATCCGCCAGATCCACGACACGGCGCGGAGCTTGCGCATCCCGATGCTGGAGGCAGCCGCCAAGCTTGCGGAAAGCGACGAGCTGAAGCCGAAACCGCGCGCGGCCTTGCGCGAAGTGGCGGCCAATTTCGAGCGCTGGCAGAAGGCGCTTGAAACCACGCCGCACACCGAACTCGCCGAGACCATTCTGGAGGAGAGCGGCTACACCGACATGTGGAAGAACGACCGTTCGGTCGAGGCGCCGGGCCGGCTGGAAAACCTGAAAGAGCTGATCCGCTCGATGGAGGAGTACGAATCGCTGCGCTCCTTCCTCGAACATGTCGCCCTAGTCATGGACGCCGAGCAGAATGCCGAGTTGGATGCCGTCAACATCATGACCCTGCATTCGGCCAAGGGCCTCGAATTCGAGACGGTTTTCCTGCCCGGCTGGGAGGAAGGCCTGTTTCCGCACCAGCGCGCGCTGGACGAAGGCGGCCGCTCCGGCCTGGAGGAAGAGCGCCGTCTCGCCTATGTCGGCCTGACCCGGGCCAAGAAGAACCTGCATCTGTGGTTCGTCTCCAACCGCCGCATCCACGGCCTGTGGCAGTCGACCATCCCGTCGCGCTTTCTGGACGAACTGCCGGAAGCCCATGTCGAGGTCGCCGAAAGCGGCAACTCCTATGGCGGCTACGGCAATTCCTATGGCGGCGGTTCGTTCGCGTCGGGCCGTGGCGGCCAGGGCGCAGGGCGGCAGAACCCCTACGGCGCCTCGCGCTTCGACAATGTCGGCGCGGAAAAATCCGGCGCCTTCTCCAACACCTATGCGACGCCCGGCTGGCAGCGCGCGCAGGCCAACCGCACCGAGGCCACCGACCGCAACTGGGGCTCGCGCTCCGGCCACCAGGTCGAGCGCATCGGCTATGGCGAGACCGACAGCGGCTACGGCGCCGGCCGCACCTCGGTCAAAGGCCGCACCATCGATGGCGAACTGGTCGCCAAATCCGTCGCCGACACGCCGTCGCCCTTCAGCGTCGGCGACCGCGTCTTCCACCAGAAATTCGGCAACGGCAACATCTCCAACATCGAAGGCAACAAGCTGACCATCGACTTCGACAAGGCCGGCCAGAAACGCGTGCTGGACGGGTTTGTGGCGGCGGTGTGAGCGCCCGCTTGTCCTGTTGTCCTACAAGCGACCACATTGTTGTAGTCTGGCGGAGCCCTCCCCGCATCGTCATCCACGGGCGGAGCAAGGAGCGTAGCGACGCAGCGTAGACCCGAGGATCCATCCCGCGTCTTCAACGCGTTGCCACGGTGCGGAATCCTGCGCAGCTGCACGCCAAGGTCGCGGAATGGATTCCAGGGTCTACGCGACGGAGCTTCGCTCCTGCTCCGCCCTAGAATGACGAAGCGACGGCGTCTGCCCAGTCGTCGGGGCATGCGGTCCGCAACATGAGCGTCCCCGTCAATTTAGCCCGCCCCTCACCTGTACCGCGCCTGGTTCCACTTGTGCCCCAGCAGCGACAGGATGATGATCAGCCCGTTGAAGAACTGGACGTAGAAGCCGCTCAGGCCCGCCGCCACGACGCCGGTCTGGATGAACGACACGGTGACCGCGCCGATCGCTCCACCGGCAACCGTACCGATGCCGCCCCAGGTCGGCGTGCCGCCGACGAACACCGAAGCCAGCACCGGCAAGAGATAGCCGTCGCCCGCGGTCGGCCACCAGGTGAAGTTGATCATCACCGAAAACGTGCCGGCGATCGCGGCCCCGATGCCGGTGAAGATGAACACTTTCACCCGCACACGCTTGACGTCGATGCCCATTTGCTGGGCGCTGTCGGGGTTGTCGCCGACGACCCTCACCTGCGCGCCGAAGCGGTGCCGGTTGTAGAGCATTGCCGAAAAAATGACGAAGGCGAGTGCCCATAAGACCTGTACCGGAAAACCCCACACCTGACCGGAGAAGATGGTGTACGCCCAGCTGTCGCTGAGACCGGTCAATGCCGTCGATCTGCCCTCGTTGATGATCTGGATCAGTCCCCGCAGCAGGAAATTCATGCCGAGGGTGGCGATCAGCGACGACAGCCCGCCATAAACGACCAGGGATCCGACGAGAAAGCCGAGCAGCGTGCCGGTGAGAATCGCCGCTGCGATGCCGAGAAACGGATCGTAGCCGGCCTGCACCACCAGCGCGAACACCCAGGAGGCAAAGCCCATGGTTGCGGGAAACGACAGGTCGATCTCGCCGCAGGTGACGACGAAGACCAGCGGCACCACCACGAACAGGGCAACCGGCAGCGTGGTCAGCACGGATCTGTAGAGATACCAGGTGGTGAACACGGTCGGGTTGGCGATCAGGAACGCCGCCATCATGATGATGAACACGGCGAGCGTGCCGAGCGCTGCGCGGTTGTCGATGACGAAACCGCGCAGCCAATGGTCGGACGGGTGCTTCCACTCAGGCCGGGCCGCCTTGCCGCCGAGCGGGCTCTGCAGATCGGGTTCCATGGTCTTGCTCATCGTGCTGCCCTCTCCGCGTCGCCGGCCTCGTGCAGCCCCGGCAATCCTCCGGGATGCGCAACGTCTTCCATGAAATCGATCAGCTCTTCGGCCGACTTGACCTCGGTGCGATCGGCGGTCAGCGCCACCTTGCCGCGGTCAATCACCACGAAGCGGTCGGCGATGTCGAAGACATGGTGGATGTTGTGGCCGATGAACAGGATCGAACGGCCGCTCGCCCGCACCTGGCGCACGAAATGGAAGACCTTGGCGGTCTCGGTCAGCGACAGCGCCGTCGTCGGCTCGTCGAGGATGATCAGCTCGGCCTGCTTGTAGATGGCGCGCGCGATCGCCACGCCCTGGCGTTCGCCGCCGGAGAGCTGGCCGACGATCGAATGCGGCGTGAACACCTTCGAGGTAAAGCCGATCTCGCGCATCAGCCGGCTCGCCTCCTCTATCTCTTTATTGACCTTCAGAAAGCCCATGAAGCCGGTGAGTTCGCGGCCCATGAAGATGTTGCGCACGATGGTCTGCTGCACGGCCAGCGCCCGGTCCTGGAACACCGTCTCGATGCCGGCGTCGCGCGAGCGTGCCGCACTCCAGCCGGTCACCGGCTTGCCGCGCACCAGGATCTCGCCGCTGGTCGGCTTGACGACGCCCGACAGGATCTTGATCAGCGTCGATTTGCCGGCGCCATTGTCGCCGATCAAGCCAACCACCTCGCCGCGGGCGACCGAGAGATTGACCCCGCCCAGCGCATAGACCTGGCCGTAGGATTTGCTGATGTCGCGCAGTTCGATGATGCGTTCGGCCATGGCGATCCTCGCTCCTGTGGTATCATCCGGCCTGGTGCCGGCGGTCCTGCCGGCCGGGCTTGCGCCCAGCCGGCAGTTTGGGAGGTCAGCGCAGCGCCTGCTTGGCGAGCTCGGCGACGATCTCGTAATTCTGCGGCGTGACGAAGCCGGCGCCAGTGTCGACATTCATCGGCGCCAGGCCCAGCACCACCTGCTGGCAAAGGCTGAGGATCGGCAGATAGCCTTGCAGAAACGGCTGCTGATCGGCCGTCAGCTGCACCCAGCCGCCCTTGAACGCCTCGACGATCTGCGGGCTGGTGTCGAAGCCGAAATTGAAGATGTCGCCCGGCTTGCGCCCCGCCGCCTGCATGTAGGTGGCGACGTTGCCCAGCATCTGGCCGCCGGGATAGCCGACCGCCTTGACGTCGGGATTGTTGAGCAGGGCCGCGGTGATCACCGGTATCGCCAGATTGGGGTCGGACGCCCATTCGCCGCTCGGCGGCGACGACAGCTGGATGACCTCGACGCCGGCTTCCTTGAGTGCTGCCACCGTGCCGCGCTCGCGCGCGCCGCGGGCCTCGTTCTCGAACGGGCCGATCATGATCGCCTTGTCGCCGGACTTGAGATTGCCGAGCTTGAACGCTTCGACGCCGAGCGCGCGGCCCTGCTGCTCCTGCTGGGCGCCGACATAGCCGCCGCCGAACGCAGCCACCACCGTCGGCACCGGCACGTTCTGGTACATCATCTTGATGCCGTCCTTGTGCGCCTGTTCGGCCAGCGGCATGATCGCGGCGTCGCCGGGATGGCCCATCATGGCAATGCCGTTGGGCTTCACGGCGACGGCCTCGCGCAATTGCTGAACCATCTTCTCGACGTCCCACTGCGAGAAGATGTAGTCGACCTTGGGTCCGAGATCGGACGCCGCCTGCTTGGCGCCATTGTAGACGATGGTGCCGAAAGCGTCGCCCTCGGCGCCGCCGACGAAAAAGCGGATGTGGACATCCTTGCACCACTGGGCGTCGAGCGCCTGCGCCGGCAGAGTGGAGATGGCAGCGCACAGCGCCGTGGCGGCGGCCACGACGGTCGAGCGCAGAAGTGTCGTTCTCATTGCGATGCTCATGCACGTTCCTCCCTTTTGTCCTCGGTGAGCCGAGGGGTTTCGTCGTTCGCCTGTCGGCAGTGCTTGGCAATCTGTCAGGCCGGCTCCTCCCACCGGCTCTCGGTCACGCCGGGTTCGGCAGGTAGGTCGCTCCTCCCCGGCATTGCTTGAGGTATTCCAGCCCGCGCACCTGGCCTGTGATTTCGAGGTCGCCGCGATAGACCGGGTCGTGCCAGCCCTCGATGTCGATGGCGCCCTTGTAACCGGCCAGCCGCAATTCGCTGATCACCCGCGTCCAGTCGCTGTCGCCAAACCCGGGCGTGCGCATCTGCACGAAGGGCAGCTTGCCGAACACGCCGTGCTCGCGGATCACATCCCAGCGCACCGTCGCGTCCTTGCCGTGGACATGGAAAATGCGCGGCGCCCATTTGCGGATCTGCGGCATCGGGTCGATGAGGTAGACAAGCTGGTGGCAGGGCTCCCATTCGAGGCCGAGATTGTCGTCGGGCAATTCGTTGAACATCAACTCCCAGGCATCGGGATTGTGGGCGATGTTCCAGTCGCCGGCCGCCCAGTTGCCGTCCATGGCGCAATTTTCGAAGGCAATGCGCACGCCCTTGTCGGCGGCGCGCTTGGCCAGTGGACCCCAGACCTCACGGAAGCGCGGCAGGCTGTCGGTCAGCTTCTTGCCGCGAAGGCGGCCGGTGAAGCCGCTGACCGTCGAGGCGCCGAACAGATGCGCGTTGTCGATGACGGTTTCCCAGGCCGCGAGCACGCCGCGATCGACCTCGCCATCCTCCAGCGGATTGCCGAACACGCCGATCGACGACACGGCGACATCGGCATCGCCGATCGCCTCGCGAATCTCACCGGCGAGCCGCCGCAAATCCTTGCCGCCCAGCGTCTGCCAGAAGAAGGGCTGGATGCTCTCGAAACCGAGCGGCAGAATCTCTTTGATGTAGGCGGCGGGGTCTTCGAGATTGGCCCGCACCATGGTGCCGATCCGGATGTCGAGAAGCGGGTTTGGCATCATGATGCTTCCTGTGTGATTGCGACGCGCCGTCCGGTCTCGGCGCTTTCGATGGCGCCGAAAACCATGGCCAGGCTTTTGATGTTGTCGCTGCCACGGGTTTCCGGCTCGCTGCCGGTCTCGATGGCGTGGATGAAATCCTTGATGACGCCGAGATGACCGCCGATGCGGTCGGCGGAATCGAGCGGCGGTACTGTGATGGGCTGGGTCAGGTCGAAAAGGCCGTCGCGGACCGACAACACAACTTCGGCCTTCAGCCCGTCCTCGCCGTCCCAGACCAGGCTGCCGTGCTCGGCGACGATGCGCCATGTGCTCTCCCAACTGGTGCGGAAGCCCGCCGCGCACCAAGAGCCTGCATAGGTGAACCGCTTGCCGCCACCGAGATCGAAGATAGCGCTGGCCGAGGAACCCTGCCGGTACCAGGAATTGGCCGGCTCCCATTCCTGGCAAAAAACACCGGCGGGATCGCCTGCGACCATGTAGCGGGCGGCATCGAATGTGTGGATCGCCATGTCGAGCAAGAGCACATGCGCCATCTCCTCGCGAAAGCCGCCGAAATGCGGCGCGACGAAGAAGTCGGCATGGATGCTGGTTGGCTTGCCGATGGCGCCGGAGTCGAGAAAGCGCCTGATGCGCCGGACATTGGCGACGTAGCGGCGGTTCTGCACGACCGCATGGACGCGCCCCGCGTTACGCGCCGCATCGACGATGGCGCGCGCATTTTCCGGAGTATCGGCCAGCGGCTTTTCCGTCAGCAGATGGCAATTATGGGCAAAGGCGGCAAAGGCGACATCACGCCGGGCGGCTGGAACCACGACATCGAACACCGCGTCGGGCCTGGTCTGGTCGAGCACCGCGTCGAGGCTGGTGCCGATGACCGCGCCGTCGAGCCCGTATTCGTGCGCCCTCGCCTTCGCCCGTTCGGCGTCGAGATCGACAAGGCCGACAATGGCCAGCCCGTCGATCTGCCTCGCGGCATCGAGCCAGGCCTTGCTCATCGCACCACAGCCGACGAGGACGGCATTCATCATCCGGCATTCCTCCCGTCCGGTCCCTCCAGACCGAATGTCACGGCATTTCCGGCATCACCGTAAACGTTTCTCCGTAAACGTTTACGAGAACACACCCGATGGCGTAGAATGTCAATCGGCTGTCAGCGAAAATCATCCCGAAGCCTTGGCCTGGGCGGCAGCCGGTGCTAGCCAAGACAGGGGGAGAACTGTCCTTGGCGTCCAGCATCCATGACCTCGCGCGTCACCTGAACATTTCGATCGGCACCGTGTCGCGGGCGTTGAACGGCCGCGCCGACGTCAATGCCGACACCCGCCAGCGCGTGCTCGCCGCCGCCAAGCAATTGAACTATTCGCCCAACCAGTCCGGCCGCAGCCTGCGGCAAGGCACCACCCATTCGATCGCCTTCATGCTGCAGCCGCATCCGGGCGACCAGCAATATGGCGAACCGTTCTTCATCCCGTTCCTGATCGGTCTGCAGGGCCGGCTGGCCGAGGATGACCTGGATCTGATGGTCGTCATGGGCGAGCCCGGCCAATATCAGCAGGAGAGGCTGCGCCGCGTGGTTGAGACGCGCCGGGCCGACGCGGTCGTGTTGGCCAATACACGGCGGGAAGACGATCGGATCGACTATCTCAGCAAGGCCGGCTTTCCCTTCGCCACGCTTGGCCGAAGTCAATCCGGCGACGACACCTATCCTTCGCTCGATATAGATTTCGAGAGGGCGGGTGATGAAGCCGTCGACCGGCTGGTCGCGCGCGGCCACCGCCGCATTGCCGCCATCCGCCCTTCGCTTGATCTCAACTTCGGCTACCTTTTCCTCGACGGCTACCGCAAGGGGCTGGAGCGGCATGGCATCGAAGTCGACCCCGGCCTGATCGCCGACGGCTTCATCAACGAGGCAGGCGGCTACCAGGTGACGCCGCGCGTGATGCTCTCCAAGGACCGGCCCACAGCCATCATCTTCAACAATGACGCAATGGCGCTCGGCGGCTGCAAGGCACTGGCCGAGATGGGCATCAGGCCCGGCCACGACATCGCGGTGATCGTCATCGTCGACACGCCGCTCTGCCGTTATTTCTCGCCGGCGCTGACCGCCTTCCGTCCGTCGCTGGAGCCCATGGGCCGGCGGCTGGCCGAAATGCTGCTGGCATCGCTTCCGGCCTTTGCCGGCCCGGAAGGCCCGCGCATCATCCGCGAAGTCTGGCCCCTGGAGCTGATCGCGCGCGACAGCGATTGATCCGCCGCGGAGGAAGGCCGGCGGGCCTCAATCCACCTTCTTCTCGCCCCGCTCGCCGGCCTTGACGATGTCGCCGGTGGTGAACAGGATTTCCTTCAGTTCCGCGCGCCAGTCTTTCTTCTGGCGCAGCAGGAATTCCAGATCCATGCCGAAATGCTTGAACTCCTCGCCTTGCGCGTTCTTCATGATCGCCTTGGCCTGAGGGTCTTTCTCGACCGACATGCGCTGTTCGTACCAGTTGATCGCCTCGGCCTCTTCGATCAACTAGGTGATCATGCGGGCAAAGGTCCGCACCTCCTGCGGTCAGTTCTTCCGGTGGCTCGTGATACTGATCGAAACCCATTTATCCCTCCTGGGCCCGGGGCTCGATCGGCCATCGCAGGCGACGCTTGGGCTCGCGTGCAACGGCTCAGGCTGGAAAATGGTTCCGGAGCGCGTGCGACACGGTCTGTCACGCAACTATCATCTTCGCGTCCTAGACCGCTCATCGGTGGGCGCGGCATCGTCGATTGCGGCGGCTTCGTCATCCGGCCGTTCCGGCCCGTTCCGTCACAAAGAGGTTATCCCATGAAAAATCTGCACCGAACCGTGTCGCTCGGCGCCGCACTGGCGCTGTTTACCGCCCTGACCCCTGCCCTTGCCGACAGCACCGCCACCGTTGGCGGCTTCGTCAACAAGGGCCTGGTCGGCGTCGGCCGCATTCCGGCCGATCAGAAGGACAAGTTCGGCGAGACCTTCGGCTCCGGCTCCGGCATGTCGATCGACGCCGCAAGCTGGACCCGTGGCGCGGACGGCTACAAGGGCTCGCTCTGGTTGCTGCCCGACCGCGGCTACAATGTCGTCGGCACCACCGACTACCGGCCGCGCCTCAACACTATTCGTATCGAATTCACGCCGACCGCACTGGGCGCCAAGCCCGCCGCCGGCCAGGAACAGACAGGCGTCAAGGCGACGCTTGCCGATTGCCTGCTGCTCACCGACGACAAGGGCGCAGACGCCACCGGTCTCGATCCGCTCAACGGCGTGCGCGCGGCCAATGGCGACCTGCCGATCCTGCCCGAGGCCAATGGCAAGCTGGCGCTCGACAATGAGGCGATCGCGCGGCTGCCCGACGGCACCATGTTCATCTCTGACGAATACGGCCCCAACATCTACCGCTTCTCGGCCGACGGCCATCTGTTGTCGGCAACGCAGCCGCCGGCCGCTTTGGTGCCGATGCGCAAGGGCGGGCCGAACTTCGCCTCCGACAATCCAGGCCCCGGTGCAGCCGAACCCGATCCGAAGGATCCCGAAACCGGCCGCCAGAACAATCAAGGCCTCGAAGGCATGGCGCTGACGCCGGACGGCAAGTCGCTGATCGCTGTGCTGCAGTCGGCGCCCCGCCAGGATGGCGGCGATTCGCCCGCGACGCGCCAGAACACCCGGGCCCTGGTCTACGACGCCTCCGACCCGGCCCATCTCAAGCTGGTGCATGAATATGCCGTGCCGCTGCCGGTGTTCAAGGACGCCAAGGACAAGACCAAGGTCGCCGCGCAGAGCGAAATCGTGGCGCTGTCCGACAAGACCTTCCTGATGCTGGCGCGCGACAGCGGCAACGGCCAGGGGGTGAAGGGCGATACTTCGCTGCTGCGCCAGATTTTCGTCGTCGACGTCTCTGGCGCCACCGACATTGCCGGCGGCGCCTTCGATGCCGCCGACAAGCCGCTGGCGCCCAAGGGCGTGCTCGACCCCTCGGTGACCCCGGCCAAGCTGACGCCGTTCATTGACATCAACGACAACAAGGAACTCGGCCGTTTCGGCCTGCATGACGGCAAGCCGAACGACAAGAACAATCTCTCGGAGAAGTGGGAAGCAATGTCTGTGGTCAGCCTGCTCGATCCGGCGCTGCCCGACGACTATTTCCTGTTCGTCGGCAACGATAACGACTTTCTCACCCAAGACGGTTTTCAGGTCGGCGCGCCCTACAAGGCCGACGACGGCGCCGATGTCGACACCATGTTCCTGGTCTATCAGGTCACGCTTCCGGGCCTCGCCAACAAGTAGCCGTATACGGAAAGGCGGACGCGCCCGGCGCGTCCGCCTCTAAACGTTTGTCGGCGATCAGCGATGCCGTGAAGGCACCTATTTCAAAATCTCCGCATCCCTTGGCACGCCGGCATCGATCGGCTCGGCGGTCCGGCTCGACACGGCCATGATCTTGCCTGCGGCCGACAGGTTCGGGCGCACATAGACCTGGGCTACGCCGTTGACCCGGCTGTAGAGGTCGATAATGTCCTGGTTCATGAAGCGCACGCAGCCCGACGACGCGTTCTTGCCGATGGAATCCCATTCCGGCGTGCCGTGCAGCCGGTACATCGTGTCCTTGCCGTCGCGGAACAGATAGAGCGCACGCGCGCCGAGCGGGCTCTGCGGTCCCGGCGGCATGCCGTCCTTATATTTCGCCAGTTCCGGCCGGCGCTGGATCATTTCGGGCGGCGGCGTCCACACCGGCCATTTCTTGCGCGCCTGGATCACGGCGCTGCCGGTCCAGCCAAACCCGGCCTTGCCGAGGCTGACGCCATAGCGCATTGCCTTGCCGCCGTCGCGCACCAGATAGAGAAAATGCTCGGATGTATCGACGACGATCGTGCCGGGTTTTTCGCCGGTCGGATCGTCCACGATCTGGCGCACGAACTTCGGATCGAGCTTGGCCACGGGGATTGCCGGCAATGAAAAGCCCTCATCGACGCGCGCCGAATACATGGTGGCGGCATCGCCCAGAGCCGGTTCGGGCGCCGGAGCGGGCGTTGGCGGCACCACGACGTCGGTCGTGGTGCAGGCTGAAAGCGCCATGGAAGCGGCACCCAAAGCGGATATTCCAAGAAACGCGCGCCGGTTCAGGCGCTCGGAAAAAAGCGGATTGTCGGACATGATCCCCCCAGCCTATTCATCATATCCAACAGGATATGCGACCCCACGCGGCGACGACCCATATCCCATTCCGAATGTTTTGAGAACTGATTAGCTTGAAGCCGCCAGGTGGCATGTTCCAATGCCGCATCGACCTTGTCCGTCAAATCGGCGATCATTGCCGGGCGGACTTTGAGATGAACCTTCGCCGAACAGCCCATGGACGAAAAAATACCACCGCGCCGGCGCACCGGCGATCTCACCAGCGGCCCAATCCCTCGCACGCTGCTGTTGTTCGCGCTTCCGGTGCTCGGTTCCAATGTGCTGCAGTCGCTCAACGGTTCGATCAACGCCGTCTGGGTCGGCCGCTTCCTCGGTGAATCGGCGCTGACGGCGACCTCAAACGCCAATCTGGTGCTGTTCCTGATTCTTGGCACCGTGTTCGGCATCGGCATGGCCGCCACCATCCTGGTGGCGCAATCGGTCGGCGCCCGCGACCTGCCCGAGGCGCGGCGCATCGTCGGCACCAGCGCCAGCTTCTTCTTCCTCGTCTCGGCTATCTTCGCCGTCTGCGGCTGGATCTGGGTCGACGCCATCCTCAACACACTGGGCACCCCGCCCGATGCGCTGCCGCTGGCGCGCTCCTATCTGCGCATCATCTTCGTCGCCGTGCCGATGATGAACCTTCTGTCCTTCGTCATGACGGTGCTGCGCGGCGCGGGTGATTCGCGCACGCCATTTTTCTTCATGGCGCTCGCCGTCGTGCTCGACATCATCCTCAATCCGCTGCTCATTCGCGGCATCGGCCCCTTCCCCGAACTCGGCATCGCCGGCTCCGCCACCTCGACGCTGATCGGCCAGACGGTGAGCGTGATCGCCATCCTCGTCGTGCTTTATGCCAGAAAGCATCCGTTGCGGCTCGCCGGCGCGAACCTCGCTCTGCTGCGGCCGGATCCGGCGCTGCTCAGGATCGTCGTCTTCAAGGGCGTGCCGATGGGCCTGCAGATGATCGTCATTTCGGCGGCGGCGCTGACCGTGATGGGCATCGTCAACTCCTACGGCTCGCAGGTCGCCGCCGCCTACGGCATCGCGGCGCAGCTGTGGACCTATATCCAGATGCCTGCACTGGCGATCGGCGCCGCAGTCTCGTCGATGGCGGCCCAGAATGTCGGCGCAGGGCGGTGGGACCGCATCGGTCGCATCGCGGCGTCCGGCGTCGGCTTCAACCTGGTGCTCACCGGCGCCCTGGTGGCGCTGCTGTTCTTCTTCGACAGGCCGGTGCTCGGCCTGTTCCTTAGCGGCGACAGCACCGCAATCGACATTGCAGCCCACATCAACAAGGTGGCGTCCTGGTCGTTCATCCTGTTCGGCGTCACCATCGTGCTGTTCGCCACCGTGCGCGCCACCGGTGCCGTGATGCCGCCGCTGATCATTCTGGTGATTTCCGTGCTGGTCGTGCGTACCGGCTTTGCCTACTTCTTCAGGAGCTACATCGGCGAGGAAGCGCTGTGGTGGAGTTTTCCGGCGGGATCGATCACCTCGCTGGTGCTGGCCGCCGCCTATTATCGCTTCGGCCGCTGGCGCACCATGCACATGATCGAGGACCGGCCGGCCGCCGGCGAGCCGCCCGACACCGGCCTCGGCATCCCGCGCGGACGGGCAAACATGGCGCCCGAGACGCCAAACGGGTGAGGCTCAGCGCGCGTATTTGACGCCGAACCCCAGCGCTACGACAGAGAACAGCGTGATCATGCCGGCGAAGGCCAGGCTTGCCGTCGTCGGAGTGGCCCAACTCGACAGCAGCCCAATGCCGATCACCGGCAGCGCATTGCCGCAGAAGCAGCAGATGAAGAACGCCGACACCAATTCGGCGCGACGCTCGGCAGGTGCGATCTGGCTCACCACCTGCAGGCCGCCGCGATAGCCGAGCGCCGCCGCCACGCCGCACACAGCGGTGGCGGCAACCATCAGGGACATCGACGCGAAAAACTGAGCAGCAACCATCAGCCCTACGGCCGGGATCATCAGCGCCAGCGCGGCCAGCATCCCGGCGCGACTGGACAGTCGGGTCGTGGCCAGAATGGTCGCGGCCGCAACGATCGACAGTTCAAAGAACAGCCCGCCGGCCTCGGCATGGTTGGCCACATGCAGCTGCTGCGCCAGGATGCTCGGCGCCAGGGCTGCATAGAAGCCGACCAGCGCCATGGCGCCGAAGCCGGTGACGGCCGGCGCCACGAAAGCGGCGCGGATATCAGCGGGCACCGACAGCCGCGGCCGCAGCGAAACGTCGGCCAGCCTTCCCGGCCGCGAAACGGTTTCCCTGGTGCGCCAGATCAACAGCGTCACCACCACGAGCAAGGCAAGATAGACCGCAAACGTTAGTCTCAACGGCCAGGGCGCATATTCGGCGAGCAGGCCCGATGCCAGCGCGCCGAGGCCAAGGCCAACGAAGTTGGTGCTGGTGGCGATGATTGCCGCGCGCGATTTGTCCTTACCCTCGATCAATTCGGCAAGCCAGGCCGTGCCGGTTCCCGCGCCGACGCCGATGCCAAGGCCGCTCAATATGCGGGCGACATCGAGCCATGCGACGTTCTCGGCCAACAGGAACACCAGCGCGCTGACCACCGCTATGGCCATCGACGCCAGCGCCGCAGGACGGCGGCCAATGCCGTCGGACAAGCGCCCGAACATCAGCAATGCGCCGAGATTGCCGACGACATAGACGGCGTAGACCAGCGTCAGCGTGATCTGCGAGAAACCGAAGGCCTGCTTGTAGATGACGTAAAGCGGCGTCAGCACCGTGCTGCCGGCGAACAGAGCGGCGATCATGGCGGCAACCGCGGCCATCGCGGGCCGGCCATCGAGTCCGTTGTCGCGCGTTATGGTCTCGGCATAGCTGGTCATGGCAACCTCCGGCCAATCGCCCAACGCCCAATTGCGCCCCAACGTCCATGTAAGGATGGCCGTTCCACGCGCCGAACTTCATCCTGACAACCTTGTCAGGATGGTCTTGCCCGAAATCCTCGCTTAACGTCTTTCCATCGAGAAGGAGAATCCATGGGAAAAGGTAGAGTCGAGGCATTCACCGATGGGGTGGTCGCCATCATCATCACCATCATGGTGCTGGAGCTGAAAGTGCCCCATGGGGAGGATTTTTCAGCGCTTCTGCCGCTGTGGCCGATCTTTTTCAGCTATGTCTTGTCGTTCATCAATGTCGGTATCTACTGGAACAATCTGCACAACATGTTCCACACCGTCCAAAGGGTCGACGGCCGCGTGCTGTGGGCCAACCTCAACCTTCTGTTCTGGTTGTCGCTGATGCCGGCGACGACGGCCTTCATGGGCGAGAACCATTTCGCGCCGGTCCCCGTCGCCGTCTATGGCATCGACCTGGTGCTGTGCGCGGTCGCCTACACCTTTCTCGCCACCAAGCTGCACCATTTGCACGGCAACGACACCGCCTTCGCCAAGGCGCTGGGCAATGACCGCAAGGGCAAGATCTCGGTGGCCCTCTACGCCGCCGCCGTCCCGCTTGCCTTCGTCAACCAATGGATCGGCGTTGCGATCTTCGTGCTGGTGGCCGCCGTCTGGTTCGTTCCGGACACGCGTTTTTCGCGGGTGCTGGAAAAGTAGCGTAGGACGCCTCTACTTGCGCATCGCCTTCAGCTTTTCGGCAACCGACGCGGCTAGGTCGGCATAGCGCTCCTCCAGCCGCTCGGCCGCCTTGATGATCGAAAAATCATGGCCGAATTTTTCCAGCGCCATGCGCAATTTCTCGACGAACTCGGCCTGTTTTTCGAGTGCCGAAAACAAGGTCTTCACCTGCGCTTCGCTTATGTCCGGATTGGCAAGCATCTGTGGCACCTCGCGGCCCATCTGGTCGCCGGTGGCGGTCTGCTCCTTCAGGATCGCAACCCAGTCGGTCAATCGGCAGTCTCCTGTTCAGCC
The DNA here is from genome assembly GCF_040324395.1 of Mesorhizobium sp. C277A. Lineage (NCBI taxonomy): Bacteria > Pseudomonadati > Pseudomonadota > Alphaproteobacteria > Hyphomicrobiales > Phyllobacteriaceae > Mesorhizobium > Mesorhizobium sp. C277A. Next base: position 2,801,680 of record NZ_JAMYVW010000002.1, read on the forward strand.
GCAGCATGCACAGCCGCCGTTGATGCGGTCAACCCGAACACGCGGGACGGCCTTGCACGATGCGCGTCCCGCGCTAAGTTCGGCGCCACCCGAACCCTAGGAAAAAGATCATGACCTCCGACGCCGAAATCCAATCCGCTTTGCCCGCCCTCAGCCGAGGCAACGTCGCCGTCATCACCGGGGGCGCCAGCGGCATCGGGCTTGCCGCCGCCAAAAGGCTGGCGGCTATGGGCATGAGACTGGTGCTGGCCGACATTGGCGGCGCGCGCCTCGATGCGGCCCGCCAGGCAGTCGCCGCGATCGCCGGCGAGAATGCCGTGCTTGCGGTCGCCACAGACGTCTCGAAGGCCGACGAACTCGGCCGGCTGGCGGAAAAGACGCATGCCGCTTTCGGCGCCGTATCGCTGCTGATGAACAATGCCGGCGTCGGCAACAATCCGGGAAAACCGTGGGAGAACGGCGACGCCTGGAAGCGGCTGATCGACATCAATTTCTGGGGCGTCGTACATGGCGTCGAGGCCTTTGCGCCGGCCATGCTGGCCTCCGGAGAGCCGGGCCTGATCATCAACACCGGCTCCAAGCAAGGCATCACCACGCCACCCGGCAATCTCGCCTACAACGTATCCAAATCGGCATTGAAGACGTTCACCGAAGGCCTGGCGCACGCATTGCGCAACGAGCCGGGCGCGAAGGTCGCGGCGCATCTTCTCATTCCCGGCTTCACCTTCACCGGCCTCACCGAAGGAGCGGTCGAAAAACCGGCTGGCGCCTGGACCGGCGAGCAGGTGGTCGACTTCATGCTGGCTTCGCTGGCGCGTGGGGACTTCTACATCCTGTGCCCCGACAATGAGGTGATGCGGCCGACCGATGAAAAGCGCATGGCCTGGGCGATCGGCGACATCATCGAGAACCGGCCTGCTCTCTCGCGCTGGCACCCCGACCATAAGGACGCTTTCGCGGCCTTTATGGGAAACTGATCGTCGAACTCAGCCAAAGCCGAGACTCAGGCGGGCGCGCGTTTTTTCGCGGTGCGCTTTTGCGCGACGGCCTTCTTGGCCGCCAGTTCGGCGAGCTCGTGGTCATGGCGTTTTGCCGCCCGCTCGCATTTGTCCCTGATCTCCTCGACCTCGGATTCGGTCAGGTGCTCGATGCCGATGAAATGATTGTGGCCCTCGCTGACGCGGATCAGTTCGTCGAGCTTGGCCTGAACCGCGGCGCCGTCGCGGTTCTGGGTGTTCTGGATCAGGAACACCATCAGGAAGGTGATGATCGTCGTTCCCGTGTTGATGACGAGCTGCCACGTATCGGAAAAGCCGAAGAATGGCCCGCTTACCGCCCAGACGATAACGATGGCGCAGCAGGCGATGAAAGTCGGCGGCAGGCCCGCCAAGTGCGAAACGGTGTTGGCGATTCTGGTAAACAGCTTTTCGATCATTCACATCCTCGACCGTTCAAAGCGCGACGAGCTGACCAAGGCCGCATTCATCGCTCCAACAATAAACAACCGGCAGCCGCTTCCGGTTCCCTGTCGCAGAGGGCATCGCTGATGCAATTGTATGCACGCCAAAGGCGCAGCGCCGTGAAAAGCCGCCTTATCGGTTTGTTGCCATTAGTCACCATGCAGGCCAAAAAACCTGTTCCGTCGTTTCACGCGGATTTGTCTCCAAGCCCCTTCCGCTGCGCCACCCCCGCATGGCGGAAGGGGTTCGTTGCGTTGCCGCAGACCGGCGGAACTCTTCCCGACACGTGCCGTTTAGAATTTTGGCGCCAGGATTTCGGCCAGCCAGTCGATGAAACCGCGCACGCGCGGCGAGCTCTCAGGAATGCTCTTGCTCCCAGCGATCGAGGAAATCCTCAATCGGCAAGGCCTGCATGTCGGGAACCGCTTTGGCGAGTTTCTCCGGCGGCCAGTCCCACCAGGCAAGGCTTTCGATCCGCGCCGCGATCTCTGAGGGAAAGCGCATGCGCAACGGCTTCGCCGGTACGCCGGCGACGATTGCGTAGGCCGGCACATCCCGCGTCACCACCGCATTGGCGCCGACGATGGCGCCATTGCCGATGCTGATGCCGGGCATGATGACGGCGCCATGGCCGATCCAGACATCATTGCCGATGCCGACCGCCTTGGCCTGCCGCCGCGCGCGGAACGCCGCGTCGACGCCCAGCCAGCGGAAATACTCGTTCGGCCGGTAGCTGAGCTTGTGCTGCGTGATCCGCTCGATCGGATGCTCCAGCGCATTGATGCGGCTGTTGGCAGCGATCGAGCAGAATTTTCCGATCGTCGTGTAGATCGCCTCGGCGTGGCGCTCGAAATAGGAGAAATCGCCGACATTAACCTCGCGCAGCACCACCCGTTCGCCGATAGAAGCATAGCGGCCAAGCTTGCACGCTTTCAGCTCCGCGGTCGGATGGATGCGCGGCTCGGGATCTTTCAGGACGAGGTTTTCGGTACGGTCCATCTGGCGGATTTACCCCCGCGCAATTGCGGAAGCAATTGTCGCGTCGCGATTGGCCCCGCAAGGGGGCCAACCGTCCGTCAGAGCAATTGCGCTGACACAGGATCCGCTATTTCGGCTTGCCGCCGGTCCACACCACGTTCTGGCCGAACAGCGGCACGGTCGTCACCGACATTTTCGCCGAGCCGTCCTGCACTTGGCGCGAATGCGAGAGATAGATCAGCGTCTCGTTCTTCTTGTCGTAGATGCGGTTCACCACCTGCTTCTTCCAGATCAGGCTGATGCCTTGCTTGAACACCTCTTCGCCGCCCTCGCTCATGTCGATGTCGCCGATGGTGATCGGCCCGGTCTGGCGGCAGGAGATCGAGGAATCAGACGGATCCTCGAACCAGTTGCCCTTGTGCAAGCGGTCGATGACGCTGCGGTCGAAATAAGAGACATGGCAGGTCACGCCGTCGATCTTGGGGTCCTTGATCGCCTCGACGATGATGTCGTTGCCGACCCAATCGACGCCGACCTTGCCGACCTCCTCTGCCGCGGCGGCACCGGCGCCAAGGGCAATGCATGCGGCCAGCGCGCCGCCGATCAGTTTCTGCCCAATCCGTCTCTGCCCAGTCCGTCTTTGCAAGGGAGCCTCCTCAGGTTCGGTTTGCCGGTCTCAGGTGGGATAAGGGCCAGCTGTTTGCAAGGTAGCGTCCAGCCCGGTTGCGGCAACGCGGCATCTTTGCCTTGCTCCCTGCGACCGGCTAAGACTGCTCGCCAACAGGAGCGCCGATCCGGCGCTCGATTTCTGCGACGGACACTTCCTGATGATGCGTTCAATTCTGGTCGGCATTCTGGTTCTGATGGCGGCGGGCATCGGTTGGCTCACCTTTGACTTCTATCGCGGCCACTATGGTGGCGAGCCGTATGGTGCGCCATTCACGCTGGTCGACCAGAAAGGCGCGCCGATCACCGAAGCCGCCTTCAGGGGAAAACCCAGCATCGTCTTCTTCGGCTTCACCCATTGCCCGGAAGTCTGCCCGACCACTTTGTTCGAAATGGCCGGCTGGCTGAAGGCGCTGGGCGACGACGGCAAGAACCTCAACGCCTACTTCGTTACAGTCGATCCAGAGCGCGACACGCCGCCGGTGATGAACACTTACGTCAGCAATTTCTCCGACCGCATCGTCGGCATATCGGGCGATCCCGACAAGGTGCACGCCATGGCGAAGTCCTTCAACATCTACTGGAAGAAGGTCGACACCGGCGACGGCGATTACACGATGGACCACACCGCCTCCGCGCTGCTGCTCAACGCCAAGGGCGAGTTTTCGGGCACCATAGCCTATGGCGAAAGCGCCGATACCGCGATCGCCAAGCTGAAGCGGCTGGCGGCAGGCTAGGCATGATCCCGAAATGTGGAATCCGGTTTTCTCGGACAGAAAAGTGTTTTCCAGAGATCATGCTCAAGCAAGAGAACAGCTGATGGGTCAGACCAGGCTCCACTTCATCGCTGGGAAGATCGAGGCCGACCGCATCTTTGCCGCGCTCGAGCCAGCTTTCGAGGATGAAGGCCTGCCGATCGCCGTGCTCGAAGTCGATGAAGACCGCGACATCTACGAGGTTTCGCTCTACACCGACGGCAATGTCGACGCAGTTGAGGCGCGGCTAAGGGACAGCCTTGCCGGACTGTCCCTGTCGAAGCCGATCGAGCGCGAGGTTCTGCCCGACATCGACTGGGTGGCGCGCTCGCTGGAGGGACTGAAACCGGTGCGCGCCGGACGTTTCTTCGTCCATGGCGCGCATGACCGCCGGAAGCGCCACAGCGGCGAACTCGCCATCGAGATCGAGGCCGGCCTTGCCTTCGGCACCGGCCATCACGGGACCACTGCCGGCTGCCTCGAAATGCTGGAACGGGTCGTGCGCCGCGAACGTCCCAGGAATGCCCTCGACCTCGGCACCGGCAGCGCGGTGCTGGCGATCGCCGTCGCCAAACTGGCGCATATTCCGGTGCTGGCGACCGACATCGATCCGATCGCCGTCAGGGTCGCCGCCGCCAACGCCCGCCTCAACCACGTCAAGGCGCTGGTTGAAACGGTGACGGCGCCCGGCTTCCACCACCCGATCTTTGGCAAGCGGGCGCCTTTCGACCTCATCGTCGCCAACATATTGGCGCGGCCGCTGATGCGGCTGGCGCCTGAGATGGCCAGGCACATCAGCCTCGGCGGCTCGATCGTGCTGTCCGGCATCCTCGAGCGCCAGTGCAACGCGGTGATCTCGGCCTATGTCGGCCAGAATTTTCGCCATGTCAGGACCTTGCATCGCGAAGGCTGGGTAACGATCCACCTGAAGCACTGAGACGCAACGCGCTTTGGACCAATCCGAGCCTGTTGCGATTGGCGAAAATCGATTCCGGTTTTCCGGGTCATGCGCTACGGTCGCGCCCGATACAGGAGGCATACCATGTTCCAGACCTTCGATTCCGCAGGCGACCCGAGCGTCGGCAAGCCGCGCGTGACGTTGCTGCGGCGATGGCTGGCGGATAATGGCCTCGACGGTTTCCTGGTGCCGCGCGCGGACGAGCACCAGGGCGAATATGTCGCCGATCGCTCGGCGAGGCTGAAATGGTTGACCGGCTTCAGCGGCTCGGCCGGCGTAGCACTTGTGCAGCGTGACCGCGCCTTCATGTTCGTCGATGGCCGCTATACCTTGCAAGTGCGCCACGAGGTCGATCTCGACATTTTTGCGATCGAGAGTCTCGTCGACAACCCGCCGGCCTCCTGGATCAAGGACAATCTCGGCAAGGGCGCCACGCTTGGCTTCGACCCCTGGCTGCACACGATTGGCGACATCAAGGCGCTGAAGGCTTCGGCCGAGCAATCCGGCGCGACGCTGGTGCCGCTGGACAATAACCCGATCGACATCATCTGGAAGGATCAGCCGGCACCACCGGCGGCGCCAGTCGAAATCCACCCGATCGGCTTTGCCGGGGAACTGGCGAAGGACAAGCTGGCGCGGCTGGCGGCGGCAATCGGCAAGGAGGGCGCGACGCACGCCGTGCTCACCGATCCCTCCTCGATCGCCTGGGCCTTAAACATCCGTGGCGGTGACGTGCCGCACACGCCGCTGGCGCTCGGCTTTGCGATCCTTGCAGCAGATGGCAAGCACCAGCTGTTCATGGACAGCCGCAAGTTTTCGCGCACGGTTGCCGCCTATCTCACCCAACTCGCCGATCTGCACGAGCCCGGCGAATTCGAGGCGGCGGTCGTCGCCCTTGCCAAGGGCGGCGCCAAGATCGCGCTCGATCCGGTGCTGGCGGCAGAAAAGCTGAGAATGCTGGTCGAGGACAATGGCGGCGCCGTCGTCCTGGCGCCCGATCCCGCCCGCATTCCGCGCGCCACGAAGAACCAGGCGGAAATCGCCGGCAGCCGCGCGGCGCACCGCCGAGACGGGGCGGCGGTGGCGAAACTGCTGTGCTGGCTGGAACGGCAAAAGCCGGGCACGCTCGACGAAATAACCGTTGTCACCAAGCTGGAGGAGGTGCGCCGGCAGACCGGCGAGGAAACGCAGATGCCGCTGCGCGATGTCTCCTTCGACACCATTTCCGGCAGCGGTCCGAACGGCGCCATCATGCACTACCGCGTGTCGCGCGCCACCAACCGCGAGTTGGCAAAGGGCGAACTGTTCCTGCTCGATTCCGGCGCCCAGTATCAGGACGGCACCACCGATATCACCCGCACGGTGCCGATCGGCCAGCCGACCGAGGAGATGCGCGAGCGCTTTACGCTGGTGCTGAAGGGCATGATCGGCATTTCGACGCTGCGCTTTCCCGCCGGCACGCGCGGCTCGGAAATCGACGCGGTGGCGCGCATGGCGCTGTGGAAGCATGGCTGCGACTTTGCCCACGGCACCGGCCATGGCGTCGGCTCCTATCTGGCGGTGCACGAAGGGCCGCAGCGCATCGCCCGCACCGGCACCGAAAAGCTGCTGGCCGGCATGATGCTGTCCAACGAGCCCGGCTATTACAAGGAAGGCTCCTACGGCATCCGCATCGAGAACCTGATCCTGGTGACGCCGGCCGAACAGGTGGAGGGCGGCGACATCGCCATGCACGGTTTCGAGACGCTGACGCTGGCGCCGATCGATATCAGGCTGATCCGCACCGACCTTTTGACGCGCGAGGAGTTGCACTGGCTGGATAGTTACCATGCCTGGGTGCTGGCCGAGATCGGCCCGATGCTCGACGGCGAGACGCTGGCCTGGCTGGAAAAAGCGACAGCGCCGCTGCCGCACGACGCGAAGATTTGATTACCCGACGAACTGCCGTGCGATAATAAGTACGGCAGCCCCTGCCAGAAACATCGCCATCAGTCCGCCGCGCAGCGAGACCACAGCGGCGACGACCAGTGCCGCCCATTCCGCCGGTCCGGCGCTGAGTGCGGCGGGCGCCACCAGCGTCGTCAACACCGCCGCCGGCACGGCGTTCAAGCCAGCCTCGACGCGTGGATGGATGTGGTCGAAGCGCGAGATCACCAGATGGCCGCCGACGCGGGTGAGATAGGTGGCGATCGCGCCGGCAATGATGATCCACAAAGTCGCGCTCATCGTTTTGCCTCCACACCGCTATGGTGCGGCGGCAGGATGACGGCCAGAAGCACGCCTGCAACGGCGCCGATGGAGACGTGCCATGGCGATCCCACAGTTTTGTAGGCAATGATCGACGCCGCGGCGCTGGCGATCACCACCGGCAGCCACAGTAGCCGGTTGCGAAAGCCCATGACCAGCCCGAGGAAATAGATCGGCAGCAGGAAGTCGATGCCGAGCGCATGCGTGTCCGGGATCAGCTTGCCGAACACCGCGCCCAGCGCGCTCTCGATCCCCCAGAACACATAGACCGGCAGGCCAAGCCCCATGTACCAGGCAAAGCCAACGGTCTCGCCGGCTTCGGCCTTACGCTCGGCCACCGCGAATTGCGGATCGGTGAGCACGAAATAGCCCAGCGCTTGGCTGATAACCGGCCAGTGCGCGATTCGCCGGCCGATGCTGGCGGAGTAAAGCACGTGACGGAAGTTTACGGCGAAGATCGACAGCACGATCAGCCATGGCGCGACATGCTGGCCGAACAATTCGATGCCGACCATCTGGCTGGCGCCGCCGAAGATCAGCGCGCTCATCAAGAAAGCTTCGAGAACGGAAAAGCCGTTGTCGACGGCGATGGCGCCGAACAGCAGCCCAAATGGCGCCGCGGCGACAACCACCGGCATCGACAGCCGCACGCCGTCCCAGAAGTCGCTGGCCACGGAATTTTCGCTTAAGGTCTCTGCCGACATGTCACATTCCCATCTCGCGCTGCTATGTAGGAGCCGGCGTTTGAAAAGTCAGACGAATTCGCTTGAGCCAACAAATCAGCGAAACTGATGTTGTAAAAACAAATGAGGGGGTTCGGATGATCGCTTATGACTTCACCGGCAGGCACGCGGTCGTCACCGGCGCCGGTGGCGGTATGGGCGAGGCGATCTCGCTGGCGCTGCTCGATGCCGGCGCCTCGGTCACCGCCATCGACGTCAAGCCGCGTCCGGCGTCGCTTGCCGCCTATGACGACCGGCTCACCTTTGCCCAGGGCGACCTCACCGACGCCGCCTTCGTCGAGCAGACCATCAATGCCGCGGGCCGCGAGCGCGGCGGCATCGATTATCTCGCCAATGTCGCAGGCGTGCTCTGGTTCGGTCGCGACAAATCGGCCCTCGAGATGGACCTCGATGTCTGGGATCAGGTCTTCAACATCAATCTGAAATCCTTCGTCCACACCGCGCGGGCGGTGGTTCCGCATATGCGGGCCGGCGGACGCGGCGGCGCCATGGTGCACTTCTCCACCATCCAGTGGTATCGCGGCGATCCGACCCCGCAGGATGCCTACCAGGCATCGAAGGCCGGCGTCTGTGCGCTGTCGAAGTCGCTCGCCATGCAGTTGGCGGGCGATGGCATCCGCTCCAATTCGATCTGCCCGGGAATGGCGTTGACGCCGCTGCAGGCGCGCTGGGACACCGAAGAGAAACGCGCGGCCGTTGCCAATTATGCGCCGCTCGGCCGCATCGGCACGCCGCAGGACATGGCCAATGCCGCGCTATTCCTGCTTTCCGATGCGGCAAGCTACATCACCGGCATCGAACTGGCAGTCGACGGCGGTCTTTTGATGCGGATGTAGCCGTGCAGTGCGCCGGGCTGATTTAGCTCCGCGGTGCCGTGCCCTGGATCGCCCTGCCCCAGTCAAGCAGCGGCTTGGCGCGCAAGGCGAAATCGACAAGCTCGTCGACCAGCGTCGGCGCGTGAATTCCAGCCGGATCGATCATGTGCTGGACATAGAAGTGCCGGTTGCGGATGGCGTCGACAAGATCGGGTTCGTTGACCTGCTCGAAGCCGCGCGGCGTGCGCTTCATGCGGCCCTCGGTTTCAAGTTCGAAGCCGTTTTTCTTCAGCGTTGAGAGCAGTTTTCGGAACTCGGCCGGCCGGGCGACGATCGCCTTGCGCATCGCCAGCAGCAGGGACGGCTCCGGATTCCACCAGGCGACATCGGCAAAGCAGCGGTCGATCCCGACATAGACGAAGAACACGCCCTGCTCCATCTTGGTGCCATCCGGCGACAGCATGGCCGACAAATGCTGGTTGTAGGGCCGCTTGTCCTTGGCGAAGCGCACGTCGCGGTTGATGCGAAACAGTGACTTCTTGCGGTCTCCGCGCAAGCCCAGACCCGCCGCCGCGAAGCGCTCGGTCAGCGTCTCGACCAGATCGCAGAACGGCTCATGCAACTCGCTGTCGTAAAGCGCGCGGTTTTCCTGGAACCATTCGCGGCTCTGGTGGAAGTCGAGCGCCTTGAGGAACGGTATGGCCTTTTGCCCGAACCCTTTGAACGAACCGGCGGTCATGCCTTGCCGACCCGTTGCAGCCAGGTGTCCTCGTCGATGACTTCGACGCCGAGTTCGCTGGCCTGCTTCAGTTTGGAGCCAGCGCCCGGCCCGGCCACCAGCAGATCGGTCTTCGCCGACACCGAACCCGCCACCTTGGCGCCGAGCCGTTCGGCCATCGCCTTGGCTTCGGAGCGTGTCATCTTTTCCAGCGTGCCGGTGAAGACGATGGTCTTGCCGGCAACCTCGCTGTCGGTCGACACGGTGACGACATACGGCTTCGGCTTGACCTGTTCGAGCAGTCTGTCGAGCACGTCGTCATTGCGTTCATTGCCGAAGAAATCGCGCAACGCGTCGATCACCGTGTCGCCAATGCCGTTGATGGAGGGGAAGACGCTGTGCGGATCCTCAGCCGCCGCCGTTTCCTTGCCGACGCGGATCAGCTCCTCGATGGTCGAAAACGTCCGGGCAAGCACGGCCGCCGTCGTTTCGCCGATATGGCGGATGCCGAGTGCGAAGATGAAGCGGTCGAGCTCCGGCTGGCGGCGCGAATCGATGGCCGCGAACAGCTTGTCGAGGCCTTCATAATTGCGGTTCTCGACACCGCGCACATTCTTGCGCGCCTTGCCCGATGCCGCCTCGCGCTGCCTAGCCTGCTCCTCGCGCCGCTCGGCCAGCGCCCTGGTGACGGCCGGGCGGCGATCCCTGAGGGTGAAGATATCGGCGGCGGTCTTGACCAGTCCCGAATTGAAGAACAGGTCGATATTCTCGGCGCCCAGCCCCTCGATGTCGAGCGCGCCGCGCGACACGAAATGACGCAGCCGCTCCACGGCCTGCGCGGCGCAGATCAGCTCGCCGGTGCAGCGCCGGCGCGAATCCTCCTTGCCGGTCTTCTCGTTGATTTCGCGCGTCGCCGGCGAGCCGCAGACCGGACAAATGTGCGGGAATTCGTAAGGCACCGCATCAGCCGGCCGCTTGTCGACGACGACGCTGACGATCTGCGGAATGACATCGCCCGCCCGTTGTATGACAACCGTGTCACCGATGCGGACATCGATGCCGTCGCGAATCGGCAAGCCGTTGCTGTCAAAACCCTTGATGTAGTCCTCATTGTGCAGCGTGACGTTTTCGACCACCACGCCGCCGACCGTGACCGGCGCTAGCCGCGCCACCGGCGCCAGCGTACCGGTACGGCCGACCTGGATGTCGATCTTCTGCACCGTCGTCATCGCCTGTTCGGCCGGGAATTTATGCGCAACCGCCCAGCGCGGCTCGCCGGTGACAAAGCCCCAGCGACGCTGCAATTCCAGCTGGTCGACCTTGTAGACGACACCGTCGATGTCGTAGCCGAGCGACGAACGCAGCTCCTCGATCTTGTGGTAGTGCGCGATCAGCTCCTCGACCGACTTCGCCCGCACCATCAGCGGGCTGACCTTGAACCCCCATTCGGCGAATTTCTGCACCGAATCATATTGGGTCGGTGCAGGATCCGCTGTCGTGTAGCCCCAGGCATAAGCAAAAAATTTAAGATTGCGGCTGGCGGTGACGGACGCATCCTTCTGTCGCAAGGAGCCCGCTGCCGTATTGCGCGGATTGACATAGTCCTGGCCGCCCACCGCCGCCGAGCGGGCCTTCAGTGCCTCGAATTCCGCATAGGTCATGTAGACTTCGCCGCGGATCTCGATGGTCTCGGGCCAGCCCGATCCTTTGAGCTTGGCTGGGATGTCGGCGATGGTCCTGAGATTGGCGGTGATGTCTTCGCCGACAGCGCCGTCGCCGCGCGTAGCACCCTGCACGAACACACCGCGTTCATAGCGCAGCGACGCCGACAGGCCGTCGATCTTCGGCTCGGCCGTAAACGCGATGTCGAGGTCCTTGTCGCGGTCGAAGAAGCGCCGGCCACGCTCGATGAAATCGGTGACGTCCTCGTCTGTGTAGGCCTTGGCGAGGCTGAGCATCGGCACCGCATGGCGCACCTTGGCAAAGCCTTCCGCCGGCGCGGCGCCGACCCGCAGCGAGGGCGAATCCTCGCGCACCAGACCGGGAAAGCGCTCCTCGATGGCAAGATTGCGCCGCCGCAGCGCGTCATATTCTGCGTCCGTAATCGTCGGCGCGTCCTCGGCATGATAGCGCCGGTCATGACCGGCGATCTCCTCGGCCAGCCGCTGGAGCTCATCCGCGGCTTCGCTTTCGCTCAACGATTCGACTGGTTTTTCAGACATGCAGCGGTCCCTGGACAGTGGCGAGGCACCATAAATCAGGATTTCGGAAAAAGCATTCCTGAACAGCGGGATGGAGCCATATCCTGACTCAGTCCGAAAGCCTTGCGACGACTACGCTGCAGCAATATTCTCGCGTAGCAGCCGTTCGGCGGCTGCGCGCGCCTCTTCGGTGATGGTGGCGCCGGCCAGCATGCGCGCGATCTCTTCCTGGCGCGCCGCCCGGTCCATCTCGGCAATGCCGGTGGCGACCTTGTCCGAGCCGCCGGATTTGGAGATCAGGAAATGCGTTGCCGCGCGTGCCGCCACTTGCGGAGCATGCGTGACCGACAGCACCTGCACGCGCTTCGACAGCCTGGCCAGCCTTTGGCCGATCGCATCGGCCACGGCGCCGCCGACGCCGGTGTCGATCTCGTCGAAGACCAATGTCGGCGCCGAGCCACGGTCGGCCAGCGCCACCTTGAGCGCCAGCAGGAAGCGCGACAGCTCGCCGCCGGAAGCGACCTTCATCATCGGCCCAGGCCTGGTGCCGGGATTGGTGCGCACCCAGAACTCGACCTGGTCGATGCCTTCTTCCATGCGGTTCTCGCCATCGCTGGCCAGTTCGACGATGAACTCAGCCCGTTCCAGTTTCAGCGCCGGCAATTCGGCCATCACAGCCTTGGTCAGGCCGACCGCGGCCGCATGGCGAAGCGAGGACAGCTGGGCTGCGGAAATATCGTAGGCTTCGCGCGCCGCTGAGGCCTGCTTTTCCAAGAGATGCAGGCGCCCCTCGCCGGCATCAAGATCGGCGAGATCGGCGGACATGGTGTCGCGCAGTTGCGCCAGATCGTCGACGGCCACACTGTGCTTACGTGAGGCCGCACGCAGCGAAAACAGCCGCTCCTCCGCCTTCTCCAGCCGCTGCGGGTCGTATTCGGTAGCGCGCAGTGCCGCCTCGACGCCCGATTGCGCTGCATCCAGCGACAGCATCGCCTCATCCAGCGACTTCACCACATCCTCGAGCAGGCCCGGCGCTTCGCTGGCCTTGCGCTGCAGGCGCCGGAGCAAACTGGCCAGTTGCGGCAGTGGCGAGGACGGGCCTGACAGCACATCCTGCGCATCGTGTATTTCCGAGGCGATCTTTTCGGCCCGCATCATCGTGGCGCGCAATTCGGCCAGTTGCGTCTCTTCGCCGGGCTGCGGATCGAGCTTTGCCAGTTCCGCCACCGAGGCCCTGAGATAATCGGCCTCGCGCGCCGCTGCCTCGACCTTGGCGCGGTGCCTGACGAACTCCTGCTCGGCGCCACGCCAGTAGCGCCACGCCTCGCCGGTCGCGCGGGCAGCGCCCAGATGGCCGCCAAAACTGTCCAGCAATTCGCGATGGGCGCCGGGATCGACCAGAGCCCGCTCGTCATGCTGGCCGTGGATCTCGACCAGCGCGTGGCCGATGTCGCGCATCAGGGTGACGCTGGACGGCTGGTCGTTGACGAAGACACGGGTGCGGCCATCCGCGGTCTGCAGCCGGCGCAGGATGATGTCGCCGTCATCCTCGATGGCGTTTTCGGCCAGCAGCGCGCGCACCGGGTGGTTGCGCGGCACATCGAAGACGGCAATGACCTGGCCCTGTGCCGCGCCGTGGCGCACCAGCGAGGCGTCGCCGCGCGCGCCAAGCGCCAGCGACAGCGCGTCGAGAAGGATGGATTTGCCGGCGCCGGTTTCACCGGTCAGCACGGAAAGGCCGGGCTGGAAGTCGATATCCAGCTTCTCGATCAGGACGATATCGCGGATCGACAGTCTGGAAAGCATCAGAACCCGGACCTCAAGCAATTCCGGGAAAAGTGCGTAGCGGTTTTCCGTCCGGAATTGCGTAGAACAAAAAGTTAGGACGGTTCAGCGCCTCAATCAAACCACTGAACCGCTGTGAAGCGGCATGCGACCGATGGAGTCGCAGCGCCGCACTATCTTTTTGTTTGAGCGTCGGATCAATCCGAAAAGCGCGTTCCGCCTCAGTCGATGCTCGGGCGTCAGGCGCCGGTGATCAGCTTGCCGGCCTTGGATATCCACGATCCGGCATTCTCGCGCGGCTCAAGCCCGTTGCTCTGCAACAGCTTGTAGGTATCCTTGTACCATTGGCTGTCGGGATAATTGGTGCCGAGCACAGCAGCGGCGGTTTGCGCTTCCGAGGTCAAGCCCATGGCGTAATAGCTTTCGGCCAGACGCGCCAGCGCCTCTTCGACATGGCGGGTGTTGGAATAGTTCTCGACAACGTTGCGGAAGCGCTTGACGGCAGCAATGTATTCGCGCCGCTCGAGATAATAGCGGCCGATCTGCATCTCTTTGCCGGCCAGCTGGTCGTTGGCGAAACGGATCTTTTCCTTGGCGTCGTCGACATATTCCGACGTCGGCCAGCGCGTCACCAGATCCTGCATCGTCTGCACGGTCTGGCGTGCTTCCTTCTGATCCTGGGTGACGTCCTTGATCTGCTTGTAGTAGCTCAGCCCGATAATATACTGGGCGTAAGCCGCGTCGTCGGTCGACGGATAGAGCGTGAGATAGCGCTTGGCCGAGCCGATCGCTTCGTCATAACGGCCGGCGCGATAGTCGGCGAAGGCGCCCATCACCATCGATTTGCGGGCGAATTCCGAATAGGGGTGCTGGCGGTCGACGGCGTCGAACTTCTTGCTCGCCTCATCCAGGCGGCCGGCATTGAGATTGGCAAGGCCTTGATTGTAAAGGACGTCGGCCGGTTCGGTCTGGTCGACATAGGTCGACAGGTCGACGTCTTTCTCGGACGACATGCAGGCCGAGAGGAAGAGCGATGGCACAACCACCGAAAGCGCCAGGAAAACAGCCCGATACGGCGCTTTCGATTGACCAACTCGCTTGAAGAACATGATTGGATTGCGCCCTTTCGGCGTTAGTTCAATGCCTTTCGCATGGCGTTCCCTCAAAACTGATCCCCACTTTTGAGCGACATGCGCCTAACAGACGGCAGCAGCCATAAACCATAACTGCCTTGCCCAGCAACGCTATGTCTAGCCAATCGCACATTTTTGTGGCGGCTTGGTGTTGCCCGGAAAGCTATGCACTTTCACCGCCGGTGATGCATCCGTGCAACACCGGCCAGCGTTCAGAAAGCCAGAAATACGTTAAGAATCAGATCACCCAAGGTGCAAAGACAGGGCCGGTGACGGCGCTCATCTCGGCGGTGCGGCCGCGCTCGCGGCGCGTGGTCTCGACGACCTCGAAGGCCGAACGGTCGGACAGAAGTCGCCGCAAAGCAGCCGCATTCATCCGGTGACCGCCGCGATAGGAGCGGAAACAACCGATGAAACGGGCGCCGGCCAGCGCCAGGTCGCCCATGGCGTCCATCGTCTTGTGGCGAGCGAACTCATTGGGATAGCGCAGGCCACCCATGTTGATCACCCGGTTGTCGTCGCCGATCACCAGCGAGTTCTCCAGCGAGGAGCCCAGCGCATAGCCGGCCGCCCACAGCCGCTCGACATCCTTCATGAAGCCGAAGGTGCGGGCGCGCGCGATATCCTGGCGAAAGATGTCGGGGTTGATGTCGGAGGCGAATAGCTGGCGGCCGATCGCCGGGCTTTCGAAATCGATCTCGACCTCGAAGCGCGTGCCGCTATAGGGCCTGAACTCGGCCCAGGACGCGCCATTCTCGATGCGGACGGGCTTGACCACCCTGATGTAGCGGCGCTTGACCGCCAGCGTCTCGATGCCGGCTTGGTCGATGGCTTCCACGAACGCCACCGCACTGCCATCGAGGATCGGAACCTCATGACCGTCGATCTCGATGACGATGTTGTCGATGCCGAGCCCGAAAAGCGTCGCCATCAGATGTTCGACGGTGGCGATATGCTCGCCTGCCGGATCGCCGAGCATGGTGCAGAGATCGGTCGCGCCGACTTCAGCAACCAGCGCGCGGAACTCGCGGCTCTCGCTTCCGTTCGAAAGGTGGAAGAGCACGCCGGTGTCGGCGTCCGCAGGGAGGAAATTGACGGTGACCGGTTTGCCGCTGTGAACGCCGGTACCGGTCAGCGTTGCACGCGATTTCAGTGTCGTCTGATAGTCTTGCAAGACAAACCCCATAGCCCAAACGCCTAAGTCCGCTTTAACCCAAAAGGCGCGGCTCTTTTTTATCGGCAGGCAGGGCCACTTCCCCGAATCCCAGCACACCGAAAGTGCTGCGGCAAAGATAATGGTCTGTCAGGGAGACTCCAAATCACGGTTTCTTACTCTGTGTAACCGCGACAGACCTTGAGCGTCACATCGTAACGCCTTGTTATTAAACCACTTTAAACGTTAACAGGCAGACAATCTCTCGTCTGCCTGTTAACAAGTGTTACATACCGTTAACGGCTCAGTTGGCCTGGCGGCGCAGGAAAGCTGGTATCTCCAGCTGGTCGTCTTCCTGGGTCGACCTGGTCTGCGGCGTCAACCGGCCCTGATCGTCGAGCTGGCCGCGGCGCGGCGCGTAAAGCTGCGGATCCTGGCTGGCAAGGCGGCGCATTTCCGGCGCCGCCTGGCGCAGTTTCGGTTCGCGCGGCTGTGCCGGCTGCAACCGGGCCGGCTCTTCTTCGCGGCGCGTCAGCCCGTTGGTCAGCCGCTTGAGCAGCCCCATCGGCCCGCTGTTTTCATGGTCGGCCGGACGGCCCTTGGCTTCCACCTCGGCCCGCACCACCGGCGGAAAATCCTCCACCCGCGGCATGCGCTGCGGTGCGGCAGCCACCGGCTGCGGCATTTCCCGCATCGGCGCCGGTTGCATCACCTGCTGCACGACAGGCTGCGGCTGGGCAGGCGGGGCCTGGAAGATCTTGCTCTGCGGGCGGAAATCTTCCGCCTGGGCCATCGGCGCCGGACGAGCCATTGCCGCCGCATTGGCCTCGGCAAGCTGGATCGCCTCGGCCACCGGATCGGCCGCGCGCTGCTCATAGGTCTGCTGCTGGACCGGTGCCGGACGGCCTTCCGCCCCCGGAGCCGCTGGGCGGCTGACCGGCTTCTGCTGCGGCGGCACGGCCCGGATCGAGATCGGCGCCGCGGCAATTTCAGCTGCCGATTTGTCGATGCCGGTGGCGACCACCGAGACGCGGATGACGCCTTCGAGTTCCTCGTCGAAGGTGGCGCCGAGGATGATGTTGGCGTCCTGATCGACTTCCTCGCGGATGCGGGTCGCGGCCTCGTCGACTTCGAACAGGGTTAGGTCGCGGCCGCCGGTGATCGAGATCAGCAGGCCCTTGGCGCCCCTCATCGAGGTCTCGTCGAGCAACGGATTGGCGATCGCCGCCTCGGCGGCGGCCATCGCGCGGCCCTCGCCCGAAGCTTCGCCGGTGCCCATCATCGCCTTGCCCATTTCGCGCATCACCGAACGCACGTCGGCGAAGTCGAGATTGATCAGACCTTCCTTGACCATCAGGTCTGTGATGCAGGCAACACCGGAGTAGAGCACCTGGTCGGCCATGGCGAAGGCGTCGGCAAAGGTGGTCTTGTCATTGGCCAGCCGGAACAGGTTCTGGTTGGGGATGACGATCAGGGTATCGACACATTTCTGCAGCTCCTCGATGCCGAGATCCGCCGTCTTCATGCGGCGCTGGCCTTCGAAATGGAACGGCTTGGTGACGACGCCGACGGTGAGGATACCCCGTTCGCGCGCCGCGCGGGCAACCACGGGAGCCGCACCGGTTCCGGTGCCGCCCCCCATACCGGCGGTGACGAAGCACATATGGGTGTTGGAGAGATGATCGATGATCTCATCGATGCACTCTTCCGCCGCCGCACGGCCCACTTCAGGCTGCGAGCCGGCGCCGAGCCCCTCGGTGACATGCGCGCCGAGCTGGATCAGCCGCTCGGCCTTCGACATGGTCAGCGCCTGTGCATCGGTGTTGGCCACGACGAACTCGACACCGCGCAAGCCCGCGGTGATCATGTTGTTGACGGCATTGCCGCCGCCGCCGCCGACACCGAATACGGTGATCCGCGGCTTGAGCTCGGTGATGTCCGGCTTTTGCAGATTGATCGTCATTGTCTCCGTCCTTTGCCTTTCCCGCCGCTTCGCCGCCGCGGCCGCCTATGGGGCTGTCCCCGTCAATTAGAAACTGTCTCTCAACCACTGACTCATGCGATGCAGTTTTCCGCCCGTCCCGGTCATCCTGAGACCGGAAATTCCTTTCGCCGGATGGCTCTCGAAGCTCGCCATCTGCGGATAGATCAGCAGCCCGACCGCCGTCGAGAAAGCCGGCCCCTTGGCAGCTTCCGGCAGGCCCGCCACGCCGAGCGGGCGTCCGATGCGCACATTGCGTCCCAGAATGCGGCGCGCCGCCTCGGGGAGACCCGCAAGCTGGCTGGCGCCGCCGGTCAGCACGACGCGTTTTCCCACGGCATTGCCGTAGCCCGACTTGTTCAGCCGGTCGCGCAACAGTTCCAGCGTCTCGTCGATGCGGGCGCGGATGACGCGCGTCATCACCGAGCGCGGGATCTGCAGCGGCATCTCGCCGTCTTCGCCGATCGGCTGGATCGAGACCAGGTCGCGATCGTCGGCACTGCCAGGCAGCGCCGAACCATGCATCACCTTCAGCCGCTCGGCGGCGTCGAGCGAGGTCGACAGGCCCTTGGCCATATCGAGCGTCACATGATTGCCGCCGATGGCAATGGCATCGGCGTGGACGAATTTGCCTTCCGAAAACACCGAGATGGTCGTCGTGCCGCCGCCCATGTCGATGCAGGCCGCACCCATTTCCAGTTCGTCGTCGACCAGGGCCGCAAGCCCGCTGGCATAGGGCGTCGCCACCATGCGCTCGACCGAAAGATGCGAGCGGTTGATGCATAGCTCCAGATTGCGCAGCGGCGCGGCATCGCCCGTCAGTACATGCATATCGACGCCGAGTTGGTCGCCGACCATGCCGCGCGGATCGCGCACGCCGCGCTCGGAGTCCAGCGAAAAGCCGACGGGCAGCGAATGGATCACGTCGCGTTCGGCCTTGAGCGCCTGCTTGGCGCCGGCGGCAAGCACGCGCTTGATGTCGGCTTCGTCGGCCTGATGGCCACCGAGATTGATCGTGGCCGAATAGGTTTCGCTCTTCAGCCGGCCCGCCGTCATGTTGACGATCAGCGAATCCACCGTCAGTCCCGCCATGCGTTCGGCGGCGTCGACGGACAGGCGAATGGCGTGCTCCGCACGGTCGAGATCGACGACCACGCCCGACTTCACGCCTTGCGATTTCTGGTGGCCGATGCCGATTACCTGGATGCGGTGCGAGCGGCCGCGCAACAGCTTGCCGTCCTCGCGCGGCTTCAGTTTCGCCACCACGCAGCAAACCTTGCTCGAGCCGACATCCAGCACGGTGAGCGTGCCGGAACGCCGCGAAGAGGCATCGCTGTTGCCGCCAAGCCAGCTCATATCTTCGTCCCCGACTTGCGCTTCAGATTTTGCGGCTTTTCATTGAGCGCGGCCTGGCGCTGCGTCGCCGCTTCCGGCGTCAGCTGCACCACCAGGCGATCGGAGATGCGCATGTCGACGGCGGCGATGTCCCGCGTCAGAAGCCCGTTGTCGTGGTCCATCCGAACCAGGTCGGCAATCGCCTGATCCTCGCCATCCTCGGGCAGCTTGATCGTGATGCCGTTTTCCAGCTTCAGGTCCCAACGCCGTTCGCCGATGCGGATATAGCCTTTGACCCGAGCCGCGAGCTCGGGAAATTTGTTGATCTTGGCCACGAAGTCGGGGGCCTTGGCCGGCGCGCCGGTGCCGATGATCAGCGGCAGCAGCGCCTGCTTGCCGCCGGAGAACGGCGCGATCACCGCGCCAGAGCGTTCGATGACCGAAAGCTCCGCGCCCTGCTGCCAGAGCGCGAAGGGCTCGCGCTCCTCGACACGCACTTCCAGCGTATGTGGATAGACCTTGCGCACCGCCGCCACCTCGACCCAGGGCAAGGTATCAATACGTTCACGCGCGGCCTCGGCATCGAAGCCGATCAGTGACGTCCAGCCGTCGAGCTCGAGCCGGTCCAGTATGTCGATCTCCGAAGTCTGGCGGTTGCCGACCACCTTGATCTGGTCGACGGCAAAGCCGGTCCGGGCGGTGATGCTCTGGACGATGTCGTCGGCATGACCGCCGAGAATGGCGCCGTAGAGGCTGCTCGATGCAATGAGCGAAGCCGAAAGGATGGCCGCGGAAAAGCGCGGCGCGACGAAGTCGCCGCCGCCCAGGCGCGCCAGCACGCGCACCGGCCGGCGCAGCACGCGCGGCAGCACGAAATGGTCAAACGACAACGACATGCCGAACAGCGCCGGCCCGGCGCCGCCCCTGCCCTTGTCCTGTCCCCATTTCAACGCAGACACGAAGCGTCCTCCACCATCCAACTCAACAATTCGCCAAACGAGTGCCCGGCCTGGGCGGCGATTTCAGGCACCAAAGACGTCGGCGTCATGCCCGGCTGAGTGTTGATCTCGAGCCAGACAATCTCGCCGTTTTCGGAGTGACGGTCGTCATAGCGGAAGTCCGATCGGGAAACGCCCCGGCAGCCGATAGCCAGATGTGCCTTGAGTGCCAGTGTCTGTATTTTTTGGTAAATATTTGATGAAATTTTAGCAGGGATTTCGTGTTTTGATCCGCCGGCGACGTATTTTGAATCATAGTCGTAGAAGGAATGGCCGGTCGGAATGATCTCGCAGACGCCGAGCGCCACGTCGCCCATGACGGCGCAGGTCAGCTCGCGCCCATGGATGTAGCGCTCGACCATGACGGTCTCGCCATATTTCCATTCGGACGAGCCGATGACCTGCGGCGGATGCGACTGGCCTTCATGCACGATGACGACGCCGAAGCTTGAGCCTTCATTGACCGGCTTGACCACGTAGGGCGGCTTCATCGGATGCTTGTTCTGGATGGCAAAGCGGCTGGCAACCTTCGATTCCGCCACCGCGATGCCGGCAGCCTTGGCGACCTTCTTGGCTTGCTCCTTGTTCATGGCGAGCGCCGAGGCGAGCACGCCCGAATGGGTGTAGGGAATGGCCAGATATTCGAGGATGCCCTGGATGGTGCCGTCTTCACCGAACGGGCCGTGCAGTGCGTTGAAGACGACATCGGGCTTGAGTTCGGTGAGCACGGCGCCGACATCGCGCGCAACATCGACGCGGGTAACCTGGTAGCCTTCATTCTCAAGCGCATCCGCACACGCCTTTCCCGAAGACAGAGACACGGGCCGCTCGGACGAGAATCCGCCCAGGAGGACAGCCACATGCTTGTTCTTCATATCCCGTCATCCCTCTCACGGCGGGCCCGCAACCACGCATTCAGCGACCAGATTGAGTCCGAGTCTCCCGGCAGGTTGCCCCCCAGACGGAAAACGCGGTCGACGCGTCGAACGACTCAAATCAGGAAACGCTTTAAGGCAGAGAATCAGAGAGTTGATTCGCTGGCAAGTGCTTATGATTCCGACAGTTTCACTTTCCGCGAAAACGGCCGGAAAAAGCGTGTTGTGAGTCTTTGGAGCAACGGTGGCGCTGTTGTTTCAGACCGTTTGAAGTTCAAGCATCACATGAACTTCAGCTTGCGCTAAAGAAGCTGTCCGAGGAATTCCTGCACGGCATGGCCGGGGCGGAAATTGCCGAGCCGCTTGATTTCCCACTGCAGGCGGATGCCTGAATTTTCAAGCACGCGGGCGCGCACCGTCTCGCCGAGATATTCGAGGTCGTATCCGGTCGCTGTTCCGGTGTTGATCATGAAGTTGCAGTGCATCGGCGACATCTGCGCGCCGCCGATCATCAGCCCGCGGCAGCCGGCCTTGTCGATTTCCTTCCAGGCCGAGGTGCCTTCCGGATTCTTGAAGGTCGAGCCGCCGGTCTTCTCGCGGATCGGCTGCACCGTCTCGCGATGCGTCTGGACGGCGTCCATGGCCGCCTTGATCGCCTCCGGGTCTTCCAGAACACCTTCGAAAACGGCGGAGGTGAAGATCAGCCCGGCAGGTGCGGCCGAGTGACGATAGGCATAGCCCATGTCGTCATTGCTGAGGGTGTGGAGATTGCCCTTGCGGTCGAGCGCCCGCACCTCGACGACACGTTCCCGCGTCTCGACGCCATTGGCGCCGGCATTCATCCTCAGCGCCCCGCCGATGGCGCCGGGAATGCCGTGATAGAAATGAAAGCCGCCAATGCCGGCCTCATAAGCGACGGCCGCGACGCGCTTGTCGGGCGTCGCAGCACCGGCCTTGATGACGGTCGGCGAAACCACCTCGGCCTCGCCAAAACCCTTGGCCGAAAGCCGGATGACGAAACCCGGAATGCCGCCGTCGCGCACCAGGAGGTTGGAGCCGACACCGACGATGGTGAGCGGGATGTCCTCCGGCACGGCGCGCAGGAAGGCAGCCAGATCCTCCTCGTCGGCCGGCTGGAACAGGGCGTCCGCCAGACCGCCGGCGCGGAACCATGTGATCTTGTCCATCTCGGCATTGGGCGTGATGCGGCCGCGCAGGCCGGCAAGCCGGTCGCCAAGTTTGTCGAGCAGGTCCTGGCCGCGCATCATGAGACGGTACCGCCGAGTTCCCCAGGCAGCGCATAGGCCCATTGGGTGATGTTGCCGGCGCCCAGGAAGATGACGAAGTCGCCCGGTTTCGCCAACGCGCGGATGACGGGCGAAATCGCGGCAGGGGTTTCGACGTAGCGCGCATCGCGATGGCCCCCGGAGCGGATGCGCGACACCAGCGCCTCCGAGGTCACGCCGTCGATCGGCTCCTCGCCCGCCGCATAGACCGGCGCCACCATCACGGTGTCGGCATCGTTGAAACAGACCGAAAATTCGTCGAACAGATCATGCAGCCGGGTGAAGCGGTGCGGCTGCGCAATGGCGATGACGCGGCCCTTGGTGGCGCTGCGCGCCGCTTTCAGCACCGCCGTGATCTCGACCGGGTGGTGGCCGTAATCGTCGAAGATGTCGACGCCGTTCCACGAGCCGGTGTGGGTGAAGCGCCGCTTGACGCCGGCAAAGGACGACAGCCCTTTCTTAATCGCTTCGGCCGACAGGCCGAGTTCATGCGCGACCGCAATTGCGGCGGTGGCGTTGGAGACGTTGTGGCGGCCGGGCATCGGCAGCCGCAGATCCGATATCGTCGTCTGGCCGCCGGTCTTGCGGTCGCGGATCACCACGTCGAATGCCGAGACGGCACCGGCCATGCGGTGGTTGGTGAAACGCACATCGGCCTGCGCGTTCTCGCCATAGGTGATGACGCGGCGGTCCTCGATGCGGCTGACCAGCGCCTGTACTTCCGGATGGTCGGTGCACATCACGCCAAAACCGTAGAACGGCACGTTCTCGACGAATTGCCGGAAGGCCTCGCGCACCTTGTCGAAACTGCCATAATGGTCCAGATGCTCGGGATCGATGTTGGTGACGACGGCGATCTCGGCCGGCAGCTTGAGGAAGGTGCCGTCGCTTTCGTCGGCTTCGACCACCATCCACTCGCCATCGCCCATACGGGCATTGGTGCCATAGGCATTGATGATGCCGCCATTGATCACCGTCGGGTCGAGCCCGCCGGCATCGAGCAGCGTCGCCACCATCGACGTGGTTGTGGTCTTGCCATGCGTGCCACCGATCGCGACCGCCTGGCGGAAGCGCATCAGTTCGGCCAGCATCTCGGCCCGGCGGACAATTGGGAGCAACTTCTCCCGCGCGGCCTTCAGCTCGGGATTGGATTTCTTGATCGCGGTGGAGACGACCACCACTTCGGCCGCGCCGATATTCTCGGCCTTGTGGCCGACAAAGCATTCGATGCCCTTGTCGCGCAGCCGCTGGACATTGGCGCTGTCGGCCTGGTCCGAACCCTGCACCTTGTAGCCGAGATTGTGCAGAACCTCGGCGATGCCGCTCATGCCGATGCCGCCAATGCCGATGAAATGCACAAGGCCGATGGTCTGCGGCATCTTCATCAATGCGTCCCTTTCCTGAAATCCGAAACGGTTTTTCTGGACGCAATAGCCTCTGTGAGATCAGCGAGCAACCGTGCCGCGTTCGGCCGGCCAGCCGACTTCGCTCCGGCAGCCATGGCCGTCAGCCGCTCGGGAGTGTCCATCAGCCCGCCAATGAGAGCCGCGATGCGCTCCGGCGACAGTGACGATTGCGGATGCACCTCGCCGCCGCCCGCCGCGGCAAGGGCGGCTGCGTTCGCCGCCTGATCGTGATCCAGCGCATAGGGATAAGGCACCAGCAGCGCCGGCCGGCCGATGACGGCGATCTCCGAAACCGTCGAGGCGCCGGAGCGCGAGATCACCAGATGCGCCGCGCCCATGCGCTGTGCCATATCGGTGAAGAAGGGCGAGACGTCGACATGGACGCCGAGTGCCGCATAGCCGGCCTTCACCCGCGCCACGTCGTCGGCGCGGGCCTGCTGGGTGATCACCAGCCGCTTGCGCTGCGCCTCCGGCAGAAGTGCGATCGCCGTCGGCATGGCGTCGGAAAAGAACTGCGCGCCCTGGCTGCCGCCGAACACCAGGAGCCTGAACGGATCCGCCCCTTTGGATGCGGTGTAGGGCGTCTTTGCCGCCTCCAGGATTGGCGGCCTGACCGGATTGCCTGTCGTCACCGTCTTGGCGCCTGTGGCACTTTCATCTTGCGGCAGGAAGCCGCCGGCGATGGCATCGACGCGCCCGGACAGCGCCCGGTTGGCGCGGCCCATCACTGCGTTCTGCTCATGGATCAGCGTCGGCAGCTTGCGCCGCGTCGCGGCATAGAGCGGTGGCAAGGTCGGATAACCGCCAAAGCCGACGACCGCATCAGGCTTGATCCTGGCGATGACGGCGGAGGCTTGGCGCACGCCGCGCCAGATCTTCCAGAACGCGCCAAGCAGCGCGACAGGGTTTTTCGAGCCCATCGTCGCCGACTGGATCGGATGGATGGCGGCGGCCGGGAAATGGCCGGCAAAGCGCTCGGCGCGGTCGTCCGTCGCCAGATGCACGCCCCAGCCGCGCTCGATCAGCTCATGCGCCAGCGCCTCGGCCGGAAACAGATGTCCACCGGTTCCGCCAGCCGCGAGAAGGATCACACCCCGCGCCATATCACTCCGCCGGCAGGGCGCGCTGCGACAGGGCAAAGCCCATCTGCTTGCGCTTTTCCGGTCGCTTGCGGGTCAGCGCCAGCACCATGCCCATCGAGATGGCAATGGCGATCTGCGAGGAGCCGCCATAGGAGATGAAAGGCAGCGTCATGCCCTTGGCCGGCATCAGCTGCAGGTTGACGCACATGTTGATGACCGACTGCAGGCCGAACACGGTGACGAGACCGCCGACGGCGTAGCGGGTGAAATCATCATGTTCCTTCAGCGCCGTGCTGAGGCCGCGCAGCACGATGAAGGCGAAGATCGACATGATGAAGAAGCACATGATCAGCCCGAACTCTTCGCCGGCGACCGAAAAGACGAAGTCGGCATGCGCGTCGGGGATGACGCGCTTGACCGTGCCCTCGCCCGGGCCGACGCCGAACCAGTGGCCGTTGATCAGCGCCTCGCGACCCATGTCGACCTGGAACGTGTCGCCTTCGCCGGTCAGGAATTTGTCGATGCGGGCGGCGACGTGCGGGAACACCGTATAGGCGGCAAACAGGCCGCCGGCGCCGGTGGCGCCAAGCGCGATGATCCATAGCCATGGCAGGCCGGCCATGAAGAACATGACGCCCCAGGTGCCGGTCACCAGCATGGTCTGGCCGAGATCGGGCTGCGCCACCAGAAGCGAGATGACCAGGATCAGCAGCAGCATGGCAAACAAATTGCCGGGGATGTCGGGCTGGCGCTTGTGTTCGGCGAACAGCCAGGCGCAGACGATGACGAAGGCGGGTTTCAGAAATTCCGACGGCTGGATCGACATGCCGACAAACGACACCCAGCGCCGCGCGCCCTTCACCTCGACGCCGATGTAGAGCACGGCCACCATCAGCACCAGCATGATGCCCAGGATGATCAGCGCCATGCGCCGGATCTGCCGCGATTCCAGGAAGGAGACCGCCAGCATCACGCCGAGCGCCGGCACGGTGAAGATGATCTGCCTGGTGGCAAAGTGGAAACTATCGAGGCCGATGCGTTCGGCCACCGCCGGGCTTGCCGCAAAGGACAAGACGATGCCAAGCCCCATTAGCGACAGGAACGCCGCCAGGAACCAGCGATCGATCGTCCACCACCAGGTTGCAACCGGGCTTTTGTCGAGACGGCTTTGCATTATCGTGCCCCTCCGATGGGTTTGACACCCTCGATAGCATTCGCAGCTTGCCTGAAGGCTTCGCCGCGAACTTCGAAATTCTTGAATTGGTCGAAACTGGCGCAGGCCGGCGACAGCAGTACCACCACCTCGCCGTTGTCATCCTTGGCCGAGTCTTTCGCGGCATGGTCGACCGCGGCGGCCAGGGTGCCCGAGATTTCATAGGGCACGGCTTCGCCGAGCGTCGCCGAGAATGCGGGCGCCGCCTCGCCGATCAGATAGGCCTTGGCGACGCGCGGGAAGAAACCGCGCAACGGCTCGATGCCGCCTTCCTTGGGCAGTCCGCCGGCGATCCAGTAAATGCGCGAAAAACTCGACAGCGCCGGTGCCGCCGCATCGGCATTGGTCGCCTTGGAATCGTTGACGAACAGCACATGATCCTTGCGGCCGACCTGCTCCATGCGATGCGCGAGGCCGGGGAAGCTTTCCAGTCCCGCCTGGATTTCGCCCAGGCTCAAGCCGACCTTGAGGCAAGCTGCGACGGCGGCAAGCGCGTTCTGCGCATTGTGCTGGCCGCGCAACGAACCGATGCCTTCGAGGAAGGCGACGCGGCTGTAGCGGCCATGCACGGCTTCCATCAGATCAGAGCCGTCGGCGAAATAGCCGTCGGTCAGCGGCAGCCGCTTGGAGATGCGGATCACCTCCCGGCCCGCCCTCTCCAGCCGGTCAGCGATCTGCGCGCACCAGGAATCGTCAACGCCGACGATCGCCGTCTCGCTGCCGGCAACCAGCCGCTCCTTGATCGAAGCGTAATGCTGCATGGTGCCGTGGCGGTCGAGATGGTCGGGCGTCAGGTTGAGCAGGATGCCGGCCGTCGGGTTGATCGAGGGCGCGAGATCGATCTGGTAGGACGAACACTCGACGACATAGTCCCGGTCAGCCTGCGGTGGATCGAGCGTCATGATGGCCCGGCCGATATTGCCGCCCATTTGCGTGTCGCGCCCTGCCGATTTGAGGATATGCGCGGTCAACGCCGTGGTCGTCGACTTGCCGTTGGTGCCGGTGATAGCGATGAACGGCGCATCAGGCGCGCGCGCAATCCGC
Organism: Mesorhizobium sp. C277A; assembly: GCF_040324395.1. NCBI lineage: Bacteria > Pseudomonadati > Pseudomonadota > Alphaproteobacteria > Hyphomicrobiales > Phyllobacteriaceae > Mesorhizobium > Mesorhizobium sp. C277A. Next base: position 2,828,512 of record NZ_JAMYVW010000002.1, read on the forward strand.
TCGCGGCAGAACAATTCGATATCGCCGATCACCTCGACGCCGGAGCCACGCGCCAACTCCACCGTCCAGTGCGGCTTGGGATGCGTCAGCGGCACGCCGGGCGAGAGCACGAAGGCCGAGAATTTCGACCAGTCGGCGCCGCGCAGATCGGCGGTCGCAATGCCTTGGTCAGCAGCCTTGGCGACGCTATCGGGATTGTCGTCCCAGGCAAGCACGTCGGCGCCGCCCTCGATCAGCGCGCGCGCCGTGGCGATCCCCGAGCCACCGAGCCCGAATAGCGAAACGCGTTTGCCCGAAAAGGATGCGGCGGGGATCAAGCGGGTTCCTATCTCAGCTTGAGGGTCGACAGGCCGACCAGCGCCAGGATGACGGCGATGATCCAGAAGCGGATCACCACCTGGCTTTCGGTCCAGCCGAGCTTTTCGAAATGATGATGGATAGGCGCCATCAGGAAGACGCGCTTGCCGGTCATCTTGAAGTAGCCGACCTGGATGATGACCGACAGGATTTCCACGACGAACAATCCGCCGACGATGACCAGCACGATCTCGTGCTTGGTGGCGACCGCGACCGTACCGATCAGGCCACCCATGGCCAGCGAACCGGTGTCGCCCATGAAGATCGCCGCCGGCGGGGCGTTGAACCAGAGGAAGCCGAGGCCGGCGCCGATGACGGCGCCGAGCACGACAGCCAGCTCGCCGGTGCCGGGCACGAAATGGATCTGCAGATATTCGGCGAACACCGCATTGCCGGAGAGGTAGGCGATGACGCCAAAGGATGCCGCCGCAATCATGATCGGCACGATCGCCAGCCCGTCGAGGCCATCGGTCAAATTCACCGCATTGCCGGCGCCGACAATGACGAAGCAGGAGAACGGCACGAAGAACCAGCCGAGATTGATGATGAATTCCTTGGCGAAGGGGAAGGTCAGCGACGACGAGAACGGCGCCTGGCCATTATGCATGATCGCCCAGGCGGCGATGCCGGCGATGACGAATTCCAACGCCAGCCGCGCCTTGCCGGAAAAGCCGAGATGCGACTCCTTGGTTACCTTGAGATAGTCGTCGTAAAAGCCGATCGAACCGAAGCCCAGCGTCACCAAGAGCACCACCCAGACATAGATCGAGGAGAGGTTCGCCCATAGAAGCGACGAGCCGACGATGCCGCACAGGATCATCAGCCCGCCCATCGTCGGCGTGCCGGCCTTCTTGAAATGCGTCTGCGGGCCATCGGCGCGGATCGGCTGGCCCTTGCCTTGCCGCAGCCTAAGCGAATTGATGATGGTCGGCCCGAAGATGAAGACGATCAGCGCCGAGGTGATCAGCGCACCGCCGGTGCGGAAAGTTATGTAGCGGAAGACATTGAAGACCGAGACCTTGTCCGCAAAATCGACGAGCAATGTAAACATACGATTCCGTTCCCCGGACTAGTTCTGTTTCGTGCCTGCGGCTTCCGCCGGATATTTGCCGAGCAAGGCCTCGACCAGCTTTGAAAAGCCGATGCCTTTCGACGATTTGATCATCACCACGTCGCCGGCCTTCAGCGTCGACAACAGCAGCGGCTTCAATTCCTCGGCGCCGGCGCGGTATTCCGTTTTGATCTCGTCGGGCAGGATGTCTGCCAGCGCCCGCATTTCCGGACCGCCGAGAAAGACCGTGTTTGTGCCGGTGCCGACGATCAACTCGGCAAGGGCTGCATGCAGCTTGGCCGAATGGTCGCCGAGCTCGAGCATGTCGCCGAGCACGGCGATGCGCCGGCCCTCGCCCGTGACAGGCGTCGCGTTGAGCAGCGCCATGGCAGCAGCCATCGAGGCCGGATTGGCGTTGTAGCTCTCGTCGATCAGTGTGATCGGTCCCTTGGGGTGGCGAAGCATATGGCGCTTGCCACGGCCGCGTTCGGCGGAGAGATCGGCCAGCGCTTCCGCCACCTTTGCGATGTCAGCTTCAACGAGATGCGCCGCGCCAAGAACGGCGAGCACATTCTGTACCATGTGGCGGCCGGGCGCGCCGATCCGGGCAACGACATCCTGACCGCCGATCCTGGCGGTGATATCGGAATGATCGGCATGCAGCTCGCATTTGGTCAGCTTGTAGGTCGACCGTGTATTCTCGCCGAAGCCAAAGACATGTTCGACGCCGGCGGCCCGCGCCATCTTGTCTAGCAGCTTCCAGCGCGCATCGTCGCGGTTGAGCAAGGCCGCACCGCCGGGCTCGATGCCTTCGAAGATCTCAGCCTTGGCCTTGGCGATCTCGTCGAGATTTCTAAAGAAGCCGAGATGCGCCGCGGCAATCATCGTGACGATGGCCACATGTGGCCGGACCATCTTGACCAGCGGCCGGATCTCGCCCGGATGGTTCATGCCGATCTCGAACACCGCATAGTCGCAATCGCCGGGCATGCGCGCCAGCGTCAGCGGCACGCCCCAATGATTGTTGAAGGACTGCGCCGAGGCATGCACCGTGCCGACGGCCGACAGCACATGGCGCAGCGCCTCCTTGGTGGTGGTCTTGCCGGCCGATCCTGTCACCGCGATGATCTTTGCATTGGACCGGGCGCGTGCGGCGACGCCCAGTTTTTCGAGTGCGGCAAGCACATCCTGCACGACGATCATCGGCGCCGTCAGCCGCCCAAGCGACGGCAACTTGCCCTCGGCAACGACCAGCACGCCGGCGCCGGCCTTGATCGCCGCGGTCGCGAAGTCATGGCCGTCCATCGCCTCGCCCTTGATGGCGAAGAAGGCGTCGCCCGGCTGCAGGCTGCGGCTGTCGATCGAGATCCCCGAAATTCCCTCCGGCATCGGCCCGAGCGGCCGACCGCCCATGGCGTCGACCAGCGCCTCGGAAGTCCAGAGCACGCTCATGCGGCCCGCTCCCGCAGCGCCGACCGGACTTCCTCGTGGTCGGAGAACGGAAAAGTCTCGGCGCCGATGGTCTGGCCCTCTTCATGGCCCTTGCCTGCAACGATCAGCGTATCGCCCGCTTTCAGCATGGCGACCGCTTCGTGGATCGCCTTGCGGCGGTCGCCGATTTCGATGGCGCCGGGTGCGGCTGCCAGGATCGCGGCACGGATCGTTTCCGGCACTTCCGAGCGCGGATTGTCGTCGGTGACGATGACGACGTCGGCGAGCCGCGTGGCGATTCCGCCCATGATCGGCCGCTTGCCCCGGTCGCGGTCGCCGCCGCAGCCGAACACGACGATGACGCGGCCGGTGGTGAACGGGCGCACGGCGGCCAGCACATTTTCCAGCGCATCCGGCTTGTGGGCATAGTCGACATAGACGGGCGCGCCATTGGCGGTGGCGCCGACAAGGTCGAGCCGTCCCGGAGCCCCCTGAAGTTTCTCCAATGCCGTCAAAGCTTTGGCGACCGACGTTCCGGTGGAAATGGCCAGCCCGGCCGAAACCAGGGCATTGGCGATCTGGAAGTCACCGGCGAGCGGCAGGTCGATCTCGTAGAGCACGCCGTCGGCTTCGACCTCGGCGCGCTGGCGGTGGCGCTCGTGCTCGACCCGCTTCAGGCGCAGGAAATCGCCATGGCGGCCGACCGTCAGCACCTTGAGCCCGGCGGCCTGCGCAGCCTGGATGGTCGGCGCCGACCACGGATCGTCGGCAAAGATGACCGCCGGCGCGCCTTTCGGCAGCAGCGTGTCGAACAGGCGCAATTTGGCGCGATGGTAGTCCTCGACCGTCGGATGATAGTCCATATGGTCGCGGCCGAGATTGGTGAAACCGCCCGCGGCGAGCTTGACGCCATCGAGACGGCGCTGGTCGAGACCATGGCTGGAAGCCTCCATCGAGGCGTGGGTGACGCCGGCTTCCGCCAATTCCTTGAGCAACTGGTGCAAAGCCACCGGATCGGGCGTGGTCAACGAACCGTAGTCGTTGCGGCCCGGCGCCACCACGCCGGTGGTGCCGATGGACGCGGCGGCAAAGCCGGCCTGCTCCCAGATCTGCCTGGTGAAGGCGGCGACCGAGGTCTTGCCTGCGGTGCCGGTAACCGCGACCATGGTCTCCGGCTGGCTGCCGAAGAAACGTGCCGCGCTCAGCGCCAGCGCCAGGCGTGGGTCGTCGACGCTGAGCACCGGGACGGACAGGCCGGAAACGGCGCTGGCGTTGCCAACGACAACCGCCGCTGCGCCGCGCTTTGCCGCATCGGCGGCATAGGCCGAACCATCCGCCTTGCTGCCGGCGAGCGCGAAAAAGACCACGCCGGTCTTGACCGTGCGGGAATCCGACGAAATCCCGGTTACCTCCACATCGCGGGAAGATGTTCCCTCGACAGGCAGGATACCGGCTAAATCTCTCAGGTGCATCGAACCCCGTTTACCTCAACAAAATGGCGCGCAGTTGCCGGCGCGCCCTAAGAATCACTGATAGGAAACCAGCGTTGCGCCATTTTCATGGCTGAAATCTGGCTTCACGCCAAGCATGGCGGCTGCCCGCCTGATGATGTTTCCGGCCATGACACCCGCATTGTTGGCGGCAACGTCGGTCATTCCTGGCTTTTCCGGGTGCGGAGCGTCAGCGATCGTAAACACCAGATACTGCGGATCGTCCATCGGGAAGGCGGCGACGAAGGTGTTGAAATTCAGTTCCTTCGAGTAGCGGCCATTGATGACCTTCTCGGCGGTTCCGGTCTTGCCGCCAACGCGGTAGCCGGGGGCCCTGGCGTTTCTGGCCGAGCCTTTCTCGGCATTGAGCGTGTAGAGGTAGCGCATGCCCTCCACAGTCTTTTCGCTGACCACTCTCTTGGCCACCGCCATGGCATCCTGCTCGCTGCGGACCAGGAAAGTCGGCGGGATCAGGTAGCCCTGCATCAGCGCCGCGCAGCCAACGGCCGCCTGCAGCGGCGTCGTCGACACGCCATGGCCGAAGGCGATGGTGAAGGAGTTGACCTGTTTCCAGACCTTCGGTTCGGTCGGGCGCGCGACCTCAGGCAGTTCGGTCTGCATCCTGTCCAGAAGGCCAAGGCGATGCAGGAATTCGCGGTGCCCCTCGATGCCGACCATTTCGGCCTCACGCGCCGATCCGATGTTGGAGGAGTAAAGGAACACCTCCGGCAATGACAGCACGCGGTTCTTGCCGTGGAAATCGTGGATCGCCTGATGGCCGACCCGGATTGGGTGCGAGGCGTCGAAACGGCTGTTCATGTTCGCCTTGCCGGAATCGAGCGCCATGGCCGAGGTGAAGCTCTTGAAGGTCGAGCCCATCTCGTAGAGGCCGGCCGACATGCGGTTCAGCCGATCCTTGTCCTGCGCATTGAAGGGATTGTTCGGATCGAAATCCGGCACCGAGGCCATCGCCACCACTTCGCCGGTCTTGATGTTGAGCACGACGGCGCCGGCGCCCATGGCGCGATAGCGCTCGAGGCCGGCGGCAATCTCGTCGCGCACCACATGCTGGACGCGCAGGTCGATCGACAGCTGAACCGGCTTCAGATCCTTGGCGATCGCAAGGCCTGAGGCCTGCAGGTCGCTTAAGCCCTGCTCGTCAATGTATTTCTCCATGCCGGAGATGCCCTGATTGTCGATGTTGGTGAGGCCGACAATGTAGGACGAGGTCACGCCGGCCGGATAGAAGCGGCGCTTTTCGGTGCGAAAGCCGATTCCGGGAATGCCGAGCTGCATGATGTCGGCCTGCTGCTTGGGCGTCAGCTGCCGCTGCAGCCAGACGAAGCCGGCGCCGCTCTTCAGCTTGTGATAGGTCTGCTCGGGGTCGATATCTGGCAGAATGGTCGACAGCTTTTCGATCGCCTCGTCGGCATCGACGATGCGGCGCGGCTCGGCAAACAGCGATGCCGTCTTGATGTCGGTCGCCAGCACCTCGCCGTTGCGGTCGACGATGTCGGGACGCGACGCCGTCACCCGGCTTTGCGGCCCATTCGACATGTCGGGGGACTGGAAACCGAGATAGACCAGCCGCCCGGCGATGGTCGAATAGATGCCGAAGAACACCGCCATCGTCATCACGATGCGGGTCTTGGCCTTGCCGCCGGTCGCCTTGCGCGCGCCTTCGACCACGATGGAGCCGTCCTCGCCGGTCCGTGCGCGGCGCTTCAGCAATTTGCCGACCGACGGAAGTTTGGCGCGCATTGGAAATCCAGCGATCATTGGACGATGGCTCCGGTGACCACGGGATCCTTATCGGCTGGTCCTTTGCCGGAATTGTCGGCCATGCCGCCAAGCCGTTGCGACGACAGGTCCTCGATGTTGAGCGGTTTTGCCGGCAGGTCGTCGAGCCCGACGATCTGCCGCGCATTGACCGGCTCGAGTGCGAGCTGCGATTTGTAGATTTCAGCCAGCTTCTGCAGGCGCGACGGCTGGGTCAGCAGGCTCCAGTCGGCCTTGAGCAGGTCGATCGTGTCCTCCTCATAGCGGATCTGCGCCTCGATCTTCTGCACCGAAGCCAGCTGTTCCTCGGCCTCGCGCTTGGCCTTGTAGGTCAGGGCCGCGGCCGAGACCATGACGGCGATCAGGACTATGTCGCTGGTTCGAAACACGTATTCACCTCTCTCGCGGCGCCTGGATGCCGGGAAGCTTTGGAAGGCCGAAAATGGTGAGATCACCGGCGCGCGCCGGCGCCTCGGTGCGGATGGCGGTACGCAGCCTGGCCGAGCGCGCCCGCGGATTGGCAGCGACCTCGGCATCGCCTGCCGTCACGCCGCCACCAGCCTTGCGGAAGGTCGCGGTGCGCGCGTGCGCCTCGGGCAAATGACGTGAGCCGGTGGCGACGTCGGCGCGGTCGGCGATGAAGCGCTTGACGATGCGGTCTTCCAGCGAATGGAACGTCACCACCGCAAGCCGCCCGCCGGGCTTCAATACCCGCTCGGACGCCATTAGGGCTTTGGCCAATTCGCCCAGCTCGTCATTGACGAAAATGCGCAGCGCCTGGAAGACGCGGGTGGCCGGATGAATCTTGTCCTTCGGCGCGCGGCCGATATGCGTTTCGATCGCGTCGGCGAGATCGAGCGTGCGCTCGAACGGACGTTTTTCGCGGCGTGACTCGATCATGCGGGCAATGCGGCCGGCATTCCGCTCTTCGCCGAGGAAGCCGAAGATGCGGGCAAGGTCGCCTATCTTGAACGAATTGACGACGTCGGCAGCACTCAAGCCCGCCTGCGCCATGCGCATGTCGAGCGGCCCGTCGGTGCGGAACGAAAAGCCGCGCTCGGGCTGGTCGACCTGCATGGAGGAAATGCCGATGTCGAGGACAACGCCGTCGGCGCTTTCGACCTGCTCGTCCAGCGTCGAAAATGGCGCCTGCACCAGCCTTAGCCTGCCGCCGGATTGCTGTTCCAGGCCGCGCCCGGCGGCAATCGCATCGGGATCGCGATCGATCGCCACCACCGAGGCGCCGCTCGCCAGGATCGCCTTGGTGTAGCCGCCGGCGCCAAACGTGCCGTCGACGATCACATCGCCGGCTTTGGGTGAGAGCGCCTCCAGCACTTCGGCGAGGAGGACCGCAATGTGGCGGACCGGTCCGCCAACGGCGCTGAGATCATCGCCGTGATCCGCCATCATTCCGGCCGCTCCCCAGCCTTGGCCTCGTGAGCCTTCGTCCCCTGCCGAAGCTGCAAAAGCCGAGCGCGCGCCTGCGCCCCATAGGCGGCCAGCCGTCCAGGCTCCCAAACTTGAAAGAAATTGCCACGGCCGACAAAGGCCACTTCGCTCGTGATGCCCGTATGCTCGCGGATGAAATCGCTCATCGTGATGCGGCCATCCTGATCGAGCTTCAGGAACGTCCCGTCGCCATGGCAGAAGAACGACATATCGTCCGCCGTCTGCAAAAAAGGGTCTTCCAGCGCGATGCGCTGCTCGTAGCGGTCGAGCAGATCGAGCCCGCCGACATCCATCGCAGGCACATCCAGGCCGCGCAGCGCGTAGAGCTCCGAATAGCCGCGTTTCTGCACGACAGCGCGGAAATGCGCCGGAACGGAGACCCGCCCCTTCGCATCGATCCTGTTCACCGCGCTTGACAGAAACCGGTCCATGACACGCTGCAGCCGCTTCCGCCGCCGCACCCCTCTCCATGTTTTCGTCCGCGCCGAAGCGCGTCCCCTGCCGAAAATCCGCTTCGATCCCAGCGGCAAAACCCCGCAAACGCACAGCCGCCGCGGCTGCCCGATTGGCGTACGCTTTACCCTGACGCGGAACGAAGGCTTTGGTATCGAAATGGGATATCATGGGGCACTATGGGCGTCAACGGGAACAGGCTTCACAAACGCGCGCGCCACAACCGGTGAGAGCAGCTCTGACAACACTCCCGTCTTTATCTCCCATTAAGCCTAACGAACCGTTTAGAGCGGGCTGGCCCAAGCGGAAGCGGCTTGCCGCGCATCACTGCCGCGAATAGCGTCGTCAGTCTTTTCGCTGAGCAACAAGGTCAGAAATCCATGTCCGAAACAGCCAGGTCCCGCGCGGCCTCCCTTGCCCATCTGCGTCGCGACGGACTTGCCAAAGGCGACCCCATCCCATTGCCGCTGACCATGGCCGCTATTTTCCACAACCCGGGCGACGGCGCCGGCTACAGTCAGTACGGCCGTTACAGCAACGCCACCTGGGATGCAGTCGAGCACATGCTGGCGCATCTCGAAGACGCGCCATGCGTCGGCTTCCCCTCAGGAATGGCGGCAATCTCGGCGGTGTTTTTCGGCCTGTTGAAATCCGGCGACCGCGTGCTTTTGCCTTCGGACGGCTACCATGCCACACGCGCGCTGGCCGAACGTTTCCTCAAGCCCTTCGGCGTCGCCTATGATCTGCGGCCGACATCGACCTTTCTCGACGGCGGCTTCGACGGCTACCGCCTTGTCTACGTTGAAACCCCGTCAAATCCGCGCTTGGACATTTGCGACATCACAGCCGTCGCCGAAGTCGCGCACCAAGCGGGCGCGATCGTCGTCGTCGACAACACCACGATGACGCCGTTCGGCCAGCGCCCGCTCGATCTCGGCGCCGACATCGTCGTTGCTGCCGACACCAAGGCGGCCAACGGGCATTCCGACGTGCTGTTCGGCCATGTCGCCAGCCGCAATCCAGACATCATCGCGGGCGTCACCGGCTGGCGCGAGACCGCAGGCGGCATTCCCGGCCCGTTCGAGGCTTGGCTGGTGCATCGCGGCCTGGAGACGCTGGACGTACGCTTCGACCGCATGTGTTCTTCTGCCGAGGTGATCGCGAAGCGCCTGAAAAACCATCGCGCCGTTAGCGGCTTGCGCTACCCCGGGCTGGAGGGCGACCCGTCGCACAACCTCGCCCGGGCGCAGATGGAGCGCTTCGGCTTCCTCGTGTCCTTCGAACTCGCTTCCCAGGAGAAGGCCGAGGATTTCATCAACAACTGCACGCTGATGCAGGCGGCAACGTCGTTCGGGGGTGTCCACACCTCCGCCGAGCGGCGGGCCAAGCGAGGAGATTCGGTTCCGCCCGGCTTCGTGCGCCTGTCGGTGGGCTGCGAGCCGGTGGAAGAACTCTGGCAGGCGATCGAGGCATCGCTGGACAAGATCGGCATCTGAGCTGGCGGTTAGGTCACCAAGTCGTCGGCGCCAATATCGCGCCTGCCGTGCAAAACGCGGACGATCTCGATCGCGTCTTCGCCCATGCGATACAGAGTGACATATTCGCCGACGATCAGATGACGAATGCCGGGCGCGATATCATCGCGCGGCGCACCTGAGAACGGGTGCAAGGTGAGCAGTGTCCAGCGCCTCTCCAAAGCGTCCACAAGGCGCATGGCTCCCTTTGGGCTATGTTCCGCAATGTAGTCACCGATGCCTTCGACATCTGATATCGCCTGAGGAAGCAGCCGATATTTCACTCTTCCGAGCCTGCAGCTTCCGACATCCTGTGATATTTGGCTCGCAGCCGGTCCATGAAGGGCTGGCCGTCCACCGCCGGTCCGCTGTCGATCCCCTCCTGAACCAGCCTGCGCAATTCCTCGACCGTGTAGCCGAGAAGATCGCGGCGGTCTTTCCATTGCCGCAGCGCATCACGGATGACTTCGCTGGCCGAGGCATATTCGCCGGCGGCCACGACATCGTCGACCGCCGCCGCCAGTTCCGGCGAAAGCGTGATGCTGCGTTTGTCGACGTGACCCATGATGCGCTCCTGATCAAACCATGACAATCATGGTACGATTAAATCGTACCAGCTTCAAATGCGTTTGTCTCGACCCCAGCATGCGTACTTGATTCAATCGCTCAAGCACCTGAATCGCCAGCTGCGCCCGAAGGCGCAGACTGCTGATCCAAAGGATTAATCGCGATATGGGGGAGAAATTGCCAGCTGGCCTGTAAGCCGGGTTTTGTATGGCCCTCGCCCCTTTCGGGGCGAGAACGTGGCGGCCATTCATCTTGGGCGCATGTTGCCATGCGCCTCACGCAACCTACCCGGACGGTGAGCCGGAAACAGCCCTCGAAGGTTTCCCCTCGCACCGTCCCTATTCGGTTTTGCTCCCGGTGGGGTTTACCGTGCCGCTCCTGTTGCCAGTCGCGCGGTGGGCTCTTACCCCACCCTTTCACCCTTGCCCCGATAAATCGTGGCGGTTTGCTTTCTGTGGCACTTTCCCTGGGGTCGCCCCCGCCGGCCATTAACCGGCACCGTGTTTCCATGGAGCCCGGACTTTCCTCACCCGCAGCCTTTCGGCTTTGCGGGTGCGGCCGCCCGGCCAGCTGGCAGAGCGTATAAAGGGGTTCACGTTCCAAAACGCAAATGAAAAAGCAGACTTATGCCGGCGATCCCAATGCCGCCAACTGCACCTTGACCTTGCCGCAATAGGCCGCCGACACCGGGTTCATCCTCGTCGCGGCATGGCCGGCATTGTATTTCAGGATCGTGCCGCAGGTGGTGCCGCCGCCGAGATTGCGCGCCATGGCAAGGTACTTCATGCCGTATTTGATGTTGGTGTCGGGATCGAACAGACCCTTGGCGGAGCCGCTGTAACCCATCATCCGCGCCGTTGCCGGCTTGATCTGCATCAGGCCGATTTCACCCGCGCCGCCGACGATGTTCGGCCGGTAGTTGCTCTCGATCTTGATGACCGCCTGGGCCAGCGACACCGGCACGCCTTCGGCCGCGGCATAGCGGGCAATGATTGCCGAATACTGGCCGCCAAGCGCGGCTGCCGCAGTCGACTCCGCAGCGGTGCTTGGGCGGATCGATGCGGTCGTCGTCAGGTCGACGCTCTTCCTGTTGCGCTTAAAATGCCTCTTGGCCGTGGCTTTTCTGGCCTTCACCACGGCTGCTTTGCGCACTTTCGCGGTGGTTGCCCTTTTTGCTTTCGGGTTTGCCTTCGTCATGGTGGCCTTGGCGGGTGCGGCGATGAAGCCCTGGTCTGCCCTCTGGCTCAGTGGTGCGGCATCGGCCGTGCTGAAGGCAAAAGTCATTACTCCGGCAGCAATAGCTGCCGTTACAACGGTCAATTTCTGCATGTGGTCCTGTTCTGTTTGGCCGCGCGAAGATCTTCACGCAGCAACGCCTAATCAATATCGGAGCATCCGGGGGGCTGGAGGTCCGATAACTTGCACGAACTGCCTTTGAGGGCGGAATTTGTGTCGAACAAGGCGAGGCAATTCACTTTCAGTGACAGGCTGTAACTTGAATATCAGGAAAAGATTATTTAGACGCAACTGACCTAAGGGAAGTCAGCAGGCTTTGCAGCGTGCTAGACGTAGAGCCGTCGGCGACGCCATCCACCAGGCGTGGTCGGAAATGCCGCTGAAAAGCTTCGACGACGATTTCGGTCTGGCGGTCGAAGACACCTGATATCTCGACGCCATAGCCATAGAGCGCCAGCATAGACTGCAGTGCCTCGATCTGGGCGCCGGTATCGCCGGCTTTCAGCACCGCGCCGCGCCGGACCGGCGCCGCAGGCACGAGATGGCCGACCCCGGCCGCAAACAGCGCATTCCAGGGGAATTTCTCGCCCGGGTCGATCTTGCGCCCCGGCGCGATGTCGGAATGGGCAAGCACCCTTTGCGCCGTAATGGAATGGCGTTCGATGATACCAAGGCAAAGCCCGATCACCGCTTCCACCTGCCGCTTGGGAAAGGCCGAATAGCCGAGCGAATGGCCGGGATTGACGATTTCGATGCCGACCGAACAGGAGTTGATGTCGCGACGACCGAACCAGGAACTTGCACCGGCATGCCAGGCGCGGTCGCTTTCGCGCACCATCTGGATGATGCGGCCATCCTCATGGACGAGGTAGTGCGACGAGACTTCGCTTGCGGGGTTGCACAACCAGGCTTCCGCGGCAGCACCAGTCGCCATGCCGGTATAGTGCAGCACGATCATGTCGGGCCTGAGCGTTTCGCGCCGCGGGCCGAAATTCGGCGATACCCTGACCTCCGCGCTTGGCTCGTCGGGCGAGAAGCCGGTCATGCGTGCCTGAGGCCCCGCTCGATCATTTCATAGGCCGCGTTGATCGCCGCGACCCTGGTCGTTGCAATCTTGATGAATTCCTGCGGCAGGCCGCGCGCGATCAGCCGGTCCGGATGATTGTCGGAGACCAGCTTGCGGTATCGCTTCCTGACCTCCTCGAACGGCTTGCCGCGCTCAATGCCGAGCACGATATAGGGATCGCCGGCGCCGAGATTGACGTGCCTGGCCATGATGGCCTCGTAGTGCACCTCGTCGATGCGGAAAATCTCGGCAATACGGTGCAGGAAAATCCCTTCGCGCTCATGCACCAGCCCATCCGCCTTGGCGATATGGAACAGACCGTCGAGTATGTCTTCCAGCATGACGCAGTTCGAATGGCCCGAGCCGCACATCTGCGCCATACTCTCGGCATAGGTCTCGAACCCGGCGACGTCGCGCTTGGCCAGATCGTAAAGCCGCGCCACATTGCGGGTCTGTTCTCGCGGCACCTCGAATATTTCCTGGAACGCGCGAACCTCGTCCTGGGTGACGATGCCATCGGCCTTGGCCATCTTGGCTGACAGCGCAATCATCGCCACAGAGAAGGCAACACGCCGGCGCAGATCAGCGTCACCGGAGAAAACCGTGCGCACGGCCTCAACCACATCGGCTACGCCGGACGTGGCTGAAGATGAAACGCGGGTGATGAAGTCGCCGAGGCGATCCCAAATCGACATGAGCGCTTATTAGGGCCGCCGGCCATTGCTATCAAGCCAAGACAGCGCCGCAGAGTGGACCGAATTTACGCAAGCAACCGACGCGCCAGATCCCAAACCGTAGGAAAGAGCCGGTTCAAGGCCCTTGAGCCCCGAATCGACCTAAACGCAGGAAGGCCGGCGCGAAGCCGGCCTCCTCTCTCGTCACGTCAAAGTGACCGGGACTGCTGCTACTGCGCGGGGGCAGGAGCAGGTGTTGCCGGAGCCGGTTCTGCAGGCTTCGGTGCATCCGGCGTCGCCGGCTTCATGGGCTCGGCGGCTGGCGGATTGGTGCTCTGGGTGGTGGTGTTATCCGTACCGCTGTCGCTGCAGGCGGCAACGCCGAACAGGGCCAGGGCGGAAACGGAAGCAAGAATGAGCTTTTTCATGACATCTCTCCTTCAACACACGCTCACGTTGCGGTGAACGGTCGAAGGCAAAATGCATCAAACGGCCATGAGTTTCGTAACGTTGCGTTTCCTGATGTAACATCCGCGCACTACCGATTGCGGGCCGGGCGATGCCGAACTAACAGTCTGGACCCAAATGCAATGCCGGAGTTCTGCGTGGACAAGAAATGGGATTTTTGGATCGACCGCGGCGGCACCTTTACCGACGTGATCGGACGTGATCCGCAAGGCGGTTTGCATCCCAGGAAATTCCTGTCGGAAAATCCCGAAGCCTATCCCGACGCGGCCATAGCCGGCATCCGCGAGCTTCTGGGGCTGAAATCCGGCACCGCTATTCCTCCGGGCCTGGTCGGTGACGTCAAGATGGGTACCACCGTTGCCACGAATGCGCTGCTGGAGCGCAAGGGCGACCGTGTGCTTTTGCTCATCACCAAGGGCTTTCGCGACGCGCTGAAGATCGCCTATCAGGCGCGGCCGGACATCTTCGCCAAGGAGATCATCCTTCCCGAACAGCTCTACGAGCGAGTCATCGAGATCGACGAGCGTGTGCGCGCCAATGGCGAGGTCGAGCGCTTGCTCGACATCGCCGCCTGCCGGCCCGCCATCGAACAGGCGAAGGCCGACGGCATCGATGCGGTGGCCATCGTCTTCATGCATGCCTGGAAATATCCCGACCACGAGAAGGCGGTGGCGAAAGTCTGCCGCAAGATCGGGTTCAGCCAAGTCTCGGTCAGCCATGAAGTCTCGCCGCTGATCAAACTGGTCGGCCGCGGCGACACCACCGTGGTCGATGCCTATCTGTCGCCGATCCTGTCGCGCTATGTGCAAAGGGTGGCGGGAGAACTGGGCGCGACGCCAATCTCCCCACTTGTGGGGGGTGAGGAGCGGTCGGCCAAAGGCCGAGAAAAAGCCAACGATTTGGCTTTTTCAGCGACGAACGCCCGGAGCCATAGCGAAGGGCAGTCGGCAAAGCCGACAGAGGGGGTTCTCTCAGGAGGCACCACCAAAGCGTCGAGCACTGCCGCGGCGACCCCACCCGGCGGCTTCGCCGCCACCCTCCCCTCGAGGGGGAGGGAGAACCCTCGCCTGATGTTCATGATGTCGTCGGGCGGGCTTACCGCCGCCGACATGTTTCAGGGCAAGGACGCGCTGCTGTCCGGCCCGGCCGGCGGTGTCGTCGGCATGGTCGAGACGGCGAAACTCGCCGGATTCGAGAAAGTCATCGGTTTCGACATGGGCGGCACCTCGACCGACGTCGCCCATTATGACGGCGAGTATGAGCGCGCCTTCGACACCGAGGTCGCCGGCGTGCGCATCCGTGCGCCGATGATGCGCATCCATACCGTCGCTGCCGGCGGCGGCTCGATCCTGCACTACGAAGCCGGCCGTTTCCGCGCCGGCCCGGATTCCGCCGGCGCCAATCCTGGCCCCGCCGCCTACCGGCGCGGCGGCCCGCTGGCCGTCACCGACGCCAATGTCATGCTGGGCAAGCTGCAGCCCGATTTCTTCCCGGCAATTTTCGGCCCAGGCCAGGACCAGCCGCTCGATGTGGCCGCCGTGCGCAAAAAATTCGCTGCGCTGGCCGTCGAAATCGGCGATGGCCGCACGCCGGAAGCCGTCGCCGAAGGCTTCGTCACCATCGCGGTGGAAAACATGGCCAATGCCATCAAGAAGATCTCCGTGCAGCGCGGCTATGACGTCACTGAATATCTCTTGAACTGTTTTGGCGGCGCCGGCGGCCAGCATGCCTGCCTGGTTGCCGACGCGCTCGGCATGGAGGCGGTACTGATCCACCCCTTCTCCGGTCTGCTCTCAGCCTATGGTATCGGCCTGTCGTCGGTTTTCGCGTCGCGCCAGCAGGCGCTCCTGAAGCCGCTTGCCGAAGAATCCAGGACCCAGATGGGCAGCCTCATCGGCACGTTGAAAAAAGCCGTCATCGCCGAATTGGTAGCGCAAGGCATCGCCGAGGACAAGATTGCGGCAAAGCCGGTGCTGCACATCCGCTATGACGGCACCGACACCACGCTGCCGGTGAATTTCGAAGGCGACTCGATCTTCCAGGCCAGGCGCGATTTCGAAATCGCCCACAAGGCGCAGTTCGGGTTCGTCTATGATGACAAGCCGATGATCGTCGAGACCGTTGGCGTGGAAGGCGCCGAGATCGTCGAGACCACGGCCGAAGCCGTTGCGCCCGCCGGACCGGCAAGGGTTGAAGCGGGTGCGTCCGGAACGCGGCGCATCTACACCGAGGGCCGCTGGCATGAGGCCGGCATCCATCGTCGCGAAAATCTGCGCCCATCCAACCTGATCGCAGGCCCCGCTTTGATCATCGAGCCGAACCAGACCATCGTCGTCGAGCCGGGCTGGCGGGCCGAAATCACCAACCTCAATCACGTCGTCATCCGCCGCACCGAACGGAAAGTTCGCACGGCTGCCCTCGGTACCGAAGCCGATCCGGTGATGCTGGAGGTCTTCAACAACCTCTTCATGTCGATCGCCGAACAGATGGGCGTTACGCTGCAGAACACCGCCTATTCCGTCAACATCAAGGAAAGGCTGGATTTCTCCTGCGCCGTCTTCGACCGCCACGGCGCGCTGGTCGCCAACGCGCCGCACATGCCGGTGCATCTCGGCTCAATGGATCGCTCAGTCGAAACCATCATCCGGCTGAACTCCGGCGACATCCACCCCGGCGACGTCTTTGCGCTGAACGCACCTTACAATGGCGGCACGCATCTGCCCGACATCACCGTGGTGACGCCGGTGTTTTCCCTCCCCCTTGAGGGGAGGGTGGCCGCGCAGCGGCCGGGTGGGGTCCTCTCAGAAGGCACCACAAGAGCGTCGAGCACTGCCGCAACGACCCCCTCCGGCGGCTCCGCCGCCACCTCCCCCTCAAGGGGGGAGGAAGTAATCTTCTACGTAGCCTCACGCGGCCATCATGCCGATATCGGCGGCACTGCCCCCGGCTCGATGACGCCGCTTGCCACCACGGTCGACGAGGAAGGCGTGCTGTTCGACAATTTCCGCGTCGTCGATCGCGGAAAATTCCGCGAGGCGGAGCTGCAAACGCTGCTCACCGACCACCCCTACCCCGCCCGCAACCCGCACCAGAACATCGCCGACCTAAAGGCGCAGATCGCCGCCAATGAAAAGGGCGTGGCGGAACTGCGCAAAATGGTCTCCCATTTCGGCCTCGATGTCGTCGAGGCCTATATGGGCCATGTCCAGGACAATGCCGCCGAAAGCGTGCGCCGCGTGCTGGAAAGGCTGCCTAACAGCTCGCAGTATGAATACCCGACCGACACCGGCCAGGTGATCAAGGTGAAGATCACGGTCGACCGGCAAAAGAGCGAAGCGACCGTCGACTTCAC
This sequence comes from Mesorhizobium sp. C277A, assembly GCF_040324395.1. Lineage (NCBI taxonomy): Bacteria > Pseudomonadati > Pseudomonadota > Alphaproteobacteria > Hyphomicrobiales > Phyllobacteriaceae > Mesorhizobium > Mesorhizobium sp. C277A. Next base: position 2,845,399 of record NZ_JAMYVW010000002.1, read on the forward strand.
CGGCACCTCGCCTGTCATGAAGAACAATTTCAACGCGCCCGAGCCCGTCGCCCGCGCCGCCGTGCTCTATGCCTTCCGCGTCATGGTCGAGGACATGATCCCGATGAATGCCGGGTGCCTCAGGCCCATCAACATCATCATCCCCGACGGCTCGATGCTGAAGCCGGCCTACCCCGCAGCAGTCGTCGCCGGCAATGTCGAGACCTCGCAGCATGTCACCAACGCGCTGTTCGGAGCCATGGGCGCCATGGCCAATGCGCAAGGCACGATGAACAACCTGACCTTCGGCAACAAGCAGTACCAGTATTACGAGACGATCTGCTCCGGTTCGCCGGCCGGACAGATGAACTCCGGCCGCGGCTTTGCCGGCACATCCGGCGTCCACACCCACATGACCAATTCGCGCCTGACCGACCCGGAGGTGCTGGAATTGCGCTTTCCCGTGCTGCTCGAGGATTTTCACATTCGCGAAGGCTCCGGCGGCAAAGGCAAATGGGATGCCGGTGACGGCACCAGGCGCACCATCCGTTTCCTCGAAAAGATGGAATGCGCCATCCTGTCCTCGCACCGCAACCGCCCGCCGCAAGGCCTCGACGGCGGCGGTGACGGCGAGGTCGGCTCGACCAAGGTCCGCCGCCAGGACGGCAGCGTCGAGACGCTGAAGGCCTGCGACCAGACCGTGCTCGACGCCGGCGACGCCGTCATCCTGACGACGCCGACACCCGGGGGATTTGGCAAGGCCTGAACTCGCGTCAACAGGCTGTCACCCGCCTGTCATGCCCCTGAGTTACCCGCTTGCGGCAAAGCAAATGGGGAATCACTTTGCCATGACGGACGTCTCCTCGGATCTCGTTTTTCGCCGCGGCAAGGAAGTTGGAAAAGCCGTCTACCAGAACCGCCCGCTGTCGAAGGCCGGCATCTCGGAGCGGCTGTTCGCCCTCTTGTTTTCCGGTCTCGTCTATCCGCAGATCTGGGAAGACCCTGAAGTCGACATGGAGGCCATGCAGCTTGGCCAGGGTCACCGCGTCGTCACCATAGCGTCGGGCGGCTGCAACATCCTCGCCTACCTCACCCGCTCGCCTGAACGCGTCGATGCGGTCGACCTCAACGCCGCCCACATCGCCTTGAACCGGATGAAGCTGGAGGCGGTGCGGCATCTGCCCTCGCAGGGCGATCTGTTCCGTTTCTTCGGCGCCGCCGGCACCAGCCACAATTCGCAAGCCTATGACCGCTTCATCGCGCCGCATCTCGACCCGGTCAGCCGCCACTATTGGGAGCGTCGCAGCTGGCCCGGCCGCCGGCGCATCACCGTCTTCGACCGCAATTTCTACCAGACCGGCCTGCTCGGCCTGTTCATCGCCATGGGCCACCGCATCGCCAAATTCTTCGGCGTCGATCCCGCCGGTATCATGGCGTCGAAGAGCCTCGCCGACCAGCGCCGCTTCTTCAACGAAGAGCTGGCGCCGGTCTTCGACAAGAAGCTGTTGCGCTGGGCTACCTCGCGCAAGGCTTCGCTGTTCGGCCTCGGCATTCCGCCGGCGCAGTACGATTCGCTGATCACCTCGGGCGATGGTTCGATGGCCAGCGTGCTGAAGGCCCGGCTGGAAAAGCTCGCTTGCGATTTTCCACTGAAGAACAACTACTTCGCTTGGCAAGCCTTCGCCCGTCGCTATCCCAATCCGGGTGAGGCCGCCCTGCCCGCCTATCTAGAAGAGGCCAACTACAAGGCGATCCGCAACAATGTCGATCGCGTCGGCATCCACCACGCCAATCTGATCGAATTTCTGGCCGGCAAGGACGCAAGCACCGTCGATCGTTTCGTCCTGCTCGACGCGCAGGACTGGATGACGAACGACCAGCTCAATGCCCTTTGGTCGGAGATCACCCGCACCGCCTCGGTCGGCGCCCGAGTCATCTTCCGTACCGCCGCCGAGCCCAGCCTGCTGCCGGGCCGCGTCTCGATCTCGCTGCTCGACCAGTGGACCTACGAGGACGAGGCCTCGCGCGACTGTTCGGCCCGCGACCGCTCGGCCATCTATGGCGGCTTCCACCTCTATGTGAAGCGCGCGGCATGAGCGCGAGCGAGCTGCCGGCCGACCATGCCGAACTGATGGACGGCGTCTATCGCTGGCAACGCCATATCTACGACCTGACCCGCAAATACTATCTGCTTGGCCGCGACCAGATGATAGCCGGGCTGGATGTGCCGGCGAATGGCAGAGTGCTCGAACTTGGCTGCGGCACCGGCCGCAACATCGCGCTTGCCGCCCGCCGCTATCCCGACGCCCGCCTCTACGGCCTCGACATCTCGGCCGAGATGCTGGAGACGGCGAGCAAGGCGATCGGCCGCGACGGCCTGTCCGGCCGCGCCGTGCTGGCGCGCGGCGACGCCACCGATTTCGACGCCAAGACGCTGTTCGGCGTCGAGCGCTTCGACCGCATCTTCGTGTCCTATTCGCTGTCGATGATCCCCGGTTGGGAAAAGACGGTTTCGGCAGCCCTTGCGGCACTCGCGCCCGGCGGCTCGCTGCATGTCGTCGATTTCGGCCAGCAGGAAGGCTTGCCCAACTGGTTCCGGACATTGCTGCGCGGCTGGCTCAAGAAATTCCATGTCACGCCACGTGAATCATTGCGCGAAGTCTTGGAATCGGAATCTCGGCGAACCGGCGCAAGCTTCTGTTTCCGCGCGCTTTATCGCGGCTATGCCTGGCTGGCGGTCGTCAAGATCGCGCACTCTTACCTCCCCTCGATGGGGGAGGTCGCGCCGAAGGCGCGGGTGGCCAGGCACCCCGCCCCGGCGCTACGCGCCGACCCTCCCCATCAAGGGAGGGTAAGGGAGCTAGCGCAGTGCCTTCATCAGCGCGCCGACCATCACCTGCGGCCGGTAGCCGAGCTTGGCCGGCGTCAACCCCAGCCGCACCACCACCAGTTGCTCCGACGGGATGATGGCGACCGTCTGGCCGTCATGGCCCTCCATCCAGTAGGTATCGTTGGGCAGTCCGGCGGCGACGCCGGCGCCGGGATTTCCTTCGTCCCCCGGGGCTTCGATCCAAAGTTGCCCCTTGCCGTAGACTTTCGAGGCCGGTGCCGGTTCGCACATCCAGTCGACGAAACCGGCCGGCAGGATCTGGTTGCCGTTCCAGACGCCGCCCTGCAGCAGGAATTGGCCGAACCGCGCCCAGTCATGCCCCGTGGCATAGAGGTAGGATGAGCCGACAAAGGTACTCTCCTCGTCGGTTTCGAGCACCGCGCTCTGCATGCCGAGCGGCCCGAACAGCGCTGTCCTTGGCCACATCAGCGCCTTGTCCTTGTCGCCGATAGCATCCTGCCACAGCCGCGACAGCATCACCGCCGTGCCGCTCGAATAGGAAAAGACCTTGCCGACGTCGCCGGTCAGCGGCTTGGCCTCGGCGAAGCCCGCCATATCAGGTTCGAGGTAGAGCATGCGCGTCACATCGGCAACGTCGCCATAATCCTCGTTGAACTCGAGTCCGCTCGACATCGCCATCATATCGGCAAGGCTGATGGCGGCGCGGCCGTCCGCCTTCCATGAGCCGAACAGGCCCTGATTGGTCACCGCCATCTTGCCGTCCTTGACCAGCGTGCCGACGAGCGCGGCGTTGACTGTCTTGGTCATAGACCAGCCCAGCAGCGGCGTTTTCGCCGAAAAGCCGTCGCCATAACGCTCCGCAACAATGCGGCCATTTTTGACCACCACCACGGCGCGCATGCCGATGCCGGTCATCGCCGCACCGTCGAGAATCTTGTTGATTTCGGGATTTTGCGAGGCATCGACTCGATCTCCCCCGGGCCACAGATCGCCCTTGGTGGCCGCCGACGCCTCGGCAGGGATTGACGTGCGCCGTGCCCTGCCGACGTCGCCATCGGGAACCGAGGCGCAACCCAGGCCGGCGCGCGCAACGGCGACGCTCTTGCCGAGGAAGCCAAGCAGCCCGGCCGAGACGGTCCCCCTGTTCTTGTCGACCGACACCTTCATCAGCCTGAGCAGCGGATGGCCGGGCGCCTGCACGTCGATGGCCAGCACCTCATTGGGATCACGGCCGGCGATAAAAACATTCGAGCAGACAATCTTGGCGGAATAGCCGGAACCGACGCGGATCAGTTCGGGCGGCGCGACGTAGAGCCAGGTAAACAGGGCGGCTATGGCCAACACGACCAGGCCGAGCAGCCATTTGATGATCTTCACGGCGATCCGCATCTTTCCGTCCCTGCTTTTCCGCTGCCCGTGGCTTGCGGCCCGATTTATGTCATCGATTTGCCGCCATTGCTTCCGCAAAATCGGTGTTCTTGTCGAGCGCCGTCAACCTGTTATCAACCATGATCGGCGATCACTGGTGCATGTCGCCCAAAAGTGCGCAGCGGTTTTGGAACAACGACATGCACGAAAATAGCGTATCAGGCGATGCTGTGGGGCGATCGCCTGAGGGGCACCTGCAACGACAACCCAACAGCGACCGGCTGATTCCGGCTCGGGAAATGCGATGCGCCGATTCGCGGCCCTCATCACGTTGACGCTGCTGGCCGCCTGCTCGACCGCCGGCGATCTCGTGCCCTCGATGTCGCCATCCAGCAGCCCGACGGTTGCCGTGCGCGCACCGCGTTTCGAAGACTCCAAGCCGCATGAATGGGATAGCGGCGCGCCTTGGAACTATGCCGTTCACGGCACCGACGTCTCCAAATACCAGACCTCGGTCGACTGGCCGACGGCCAAGGCCAGCGGCATCTCCTTCGCCTTCATCAAGGCGACCGAGGGCGGCGACCGTTTCGACGAGTATTTCAACGAGCATTGGTCGCGCACCAAGGCCAATGGCATTCCGCGCGCGGCCTACCATTTCTTCTATTTCTGCACGCCTGCCGCCACCCAGGCGCGCTGGTTCATCCAGAACGTGCCCGTCGACCGCTCGGCCATGCCGCCGGTGCTCGACATGGAGTGGAACCCGCAATCGCCGACCTGCCGGCTGCGCCCGGATTCAGCGACGGTGCGGGCCGAAATGACCACCTTTCTCGAGATGATCGAGCGGCACTATGGCAAGAAGCCGATCATCTACACCTCGGTCGACTTCTTCGACGATAACGACCTTGCGACCTTCCGCGGCTATCCCTACTGGCTGCGCTCGGTGGCCGGCCACCCCCGCCAGAAGTACGGCAGCCACCCTTTCACCTTCTGGCAATACACCGGAACCGGTATCGTGCCCGGCATGAACGGCAAGTCCGATATCAACGTCTTCAACGGCACTGAGGCAGCCTGGAAAAAGTGGCTGCGGCAGAACACCCGTTGACACCGGCTCTACCGCCTGCTTTTCGACGTCCCATGCGCACCTACCTGCAGCCACTGGGATATTTACGCCGGAAACAGTCGAAGAGCCGCCTGCGCTCCGGGCTGCTCGCGGCCCTGCTGCTCGGCGCTACGGCGATGCCGGCGGCGGCGCAGGAATGCGGCGGCGACTTCGAAACCTGGAAGCAAGGCGTGGCGGCGGAAGCCAAGGCAGCCGGTGTCGGCGCTGTCGGCCTTAACGCGCTGGAGGCCGCCACCATCGACGACAAGGTGCTCGCGCGTGACCGCGCCCAGGGCGTCTTCGCCCAGACCTTCATTCAGTTCTCCAACCGCATGATCTCGGCCTACCGGCTGAAGCAGGGCGCGGCCAATCTGAAGAAATACGCCGAAATCTTTGCGCGCGCCGACCAGCAGTTCGGTGTCCAGGCGCCGATCATCACCGCCTTCTGGGGGCTGGAGACCGATTTCGGCGCCGTACAGGGCGATTTCCACACGCTGAGCGCCTTGGTGACGCTGTCGCATGACTGCCGCCGCCCGCAGCTGTTTCGGCCGCAACTGCTGCCGCTGTTGACGCTGATCGATCGCGGCGTCGTTCCGGCCGACGTCACCGGCGCCTGGGCCGGCGAGATCGGCCAGACGCAGATCCTGCCTTCCGACTATCTCGCGCGCGGCGTCGACGGCGACGGCGACGGCATCGTCGACCTCAGGCGCAGCGTACCCGACGTGATCATGACCACGGCCAACAAGGTGCTGTCGCGCGGCTGGAAACGCGACCAGCCGTGGATCGAGGAAGTGCGCGTGCCCGAGGACATGCCCTGGGAGCAGACCGGCCGCACCAACAAGCTGCCGCTGTCTCAATGGGCCGCGTGGGGCGTCACCAATCCCGATGGCACGCCGCTGATCGACAATGGCCTGAAGGCCGGCCTGGCGCTGCCGATGGGCCGCAAAGGTCCGGCCTTCCTCGCCTACGACAATTTCGACGTCTATCTCGAATGGAACCAGTCCTTCACCTACGCGCTGACCGCCGCCAACTTCGCCAGCCGGCTGGCCGGGGCAAAGCAGTTCGACCCGCGCAATCCCGAAACCGGGCTCAATGGCGACCAGATGAAGGAATTGCAGACCAAGCTCGAAGCCAGGGGCTATGACGTCGGCACCGTCGACGGCATTCTGGGCACCAACACCCGCGAAGCCATCCGCAAGGAACAGATGCGGCTCGGCATGCCGGTCGACGGCTGGCCGACGCCGGAGCTTTTGGGGAAACTGTGAGTAGAATCTGCCCAAGCTGGGTTCCTTATTCCCTACTCCTTGCCCGGACGAAGTCGATAAATGCCCGCAAAGCCGGGGGGACGTGCCTCGAACTCGGGTGATACAGGAAGAAGCCTGGAAAGCTGGGCGACCAGGGCTCTAGAAATCTCATCAGCCTGCCCGCATTGATCCAGGACTGGACCTGATAGTCGATCATGTAGGCAACGCCTGCTCCACCCAGCGCCGCGTTCAGCATCAGCTCGGTGTCGTTAACAGTCAGGCTGCCCTCGACGGCGATTTCCAGAGACCGTTTGCCGCGCGCGAACTCCCATCGATAGAGGTTGCCGCCACCAGGCCACTGGAATGTTATGCATTGGTGCTGATGCAACTCCTGCGGATGGCGCGGTATGGCCCGATTTTCGAGATAGACGGGAGCGGCCACCGCCGCCATCTGCAAATCCCCGCTCAGTTTCACTGCCACCATGTCCTTCTCCAGCCGCTCGCCAAGCCTGATTCCGGCATCGAACCGTCCTCGAACAATGTCGGTCAGCGTATCGTCGACGATGACGGTCAGCGCGATATCAGGATAGGCGCGTTGGAAGTCGCCAAGGATCGGGCCGATGAACCGCACCGCGGCAACACGCGGCACGTTTATTCGTAGCGAACCCGCCGGCCGATCACGCGCGGCTTGAATGTCCGCTACGGCGCCTTCCAGCTCTTCGAACGCAACGGCAAGGCGCGCAAACAGCGTCTCGCCGGCACCAGTGGGTGAAACACTACGCGTCGTGCGATTCAGCAACCTGATGCCGATGCGAGCCTCCAGTTGCCGAATCGACTGGCTGAGCGCCGGCGGGGAAACACGCAGCCGGGCGGCGGCGCGGACGAAACTACGCTCTTCCACGATTGCGGCGAATGCCTTGAGCTCGGCGAATTCAGAACCGCGCATTGTGTATCCCTAGATTAACAAGCTAGTCAGATAATAGGCCATTATCTGATCAGTTGCATGGCCCCATTTCTCGACTAGCGGACCCGTCAGATGAAACCGGCACGGGCCTGAATGATTGAAGGAAACGTATCATGCCCAAGTCCTTGCAAGGCAAAACCGCACTCGTCACCGGCAGTTCGCGCGGCATTGGGCGAGCCATCGCCGAAGGACTCGCCTCCAAGGGCGCTGCCGTCGTCGTCAACTATGTCGGCAACCACGAAGCCGCTGACGAGGTCGTGGCCGCCATCGCCGGCAGGAGAGGAAAGGCGATCGCCGTCCAGGCCGACATATCAAGCGTCTCGGATATTCATCGCCTGTTTGACGAGGCTGAGAGTGAGTTCGGCGCGATCGACATCGTGGTTGCCAATGTCGGCGTCGCCGTCATCAAGCCTCTGACGGAGGCAACCGAAGCCGATTTCGACCATGTCTTCGGCACCAATGCCAAGGGCACCTTCTTCGTGCTTCAGGAAGCAGCGCGCCGTGTGCGAAACGGTGGCCGCATCATCGCGGTCTCCACCGGCGGCACCAAGATGTTCTTCACGCAAACGGCGCTCTATCTCGGCAGCAAGGGCGCCGTCGAACAATTCGTCCGTGTGCTCTCGCGTGAACTCGGACCGCGCGGCATCACCGTGAATGCGCTGTCGCCTGGCTTCACCGACACGGACCTGCTTCCCGAGCGCGATCGCGCCGTGGCGGCCGGCATGTCTCCATTTGGCAGGATCGGCGCGCCCCGCGACGTTGCCGATGTCGCGGTCTTCCTGGCCAGCGACGAGGCCCGCTGGCTGACCGGCGAGAATATCCAGGCCGGTGGAGGCGTCGCCTAATCCGCCATTGTCTCCAGGCTGGCGAATCCCTGCGGCGCATCGCCTTCATCGAAGGGTGTCGTCACCTCGACGAAGGTATCGGGATAAAAGCCGTTGAAGCGGGTTCTCAGCGACAGCGAATAGGCACCGATATGGCCGATCTCGATCCAGTCGCCGGTGTCGACGGTTTCCGGCAGCCAGAACGGCCGCGACAGGATGTCGACGGAATCGCAGGTCGCGCCGCAGACCTTGAACGGCACGATGTTCTTCTCCTCGCCATTGCGCGAGCGGATCGCCGGATCGGGGATGAAGCGGGCCGGCAGTGTGATCTTGCCGGTCCAAGAATCCGACAGCGACGCCCAGATGCCGTCATTGATGTAGAGCCGCTTGCCCTTGCGCAGCAGCACCCGCACGATCAGCGAGAGGCAGCGCGCCACGATCACCCGGCCGGGCTCGGCCACCAACGGGATCTGGTCGAACTGGTATTCCCTGAGGTCGCCCGACAGCCGCGACATGATCTGGCCGAGCGACGGCATCTCGATCTGCTTGCGATTGGGGTCATGGCCGTACTCGGCGGGAAAGCCGCCGCCGACATCGAGGCCCGCAATGTCGAAGGTCAGCCGGTTGCGCACCCAATCGGCGGAGGCCAGCGCCCGTTCATAGGTGTCGGGATCCTCGATCTGGCTGCCGACATGGAAGCACAGGCCGACCTTGTAGCCGGTGCGGTTGAGCCGCTCGGCGAGTTCCACCGCATAGGCCGGCCCGGCGCCGAATTTCTTCGACAGTTCATAGGCCGCCGAACCCTTGGTCTGGATTCGCACGAACACGCTGATGGAGCCCGGATCGATGTCAAGCGCCCGCACCACCCGCGTCAGCTTGGTGATCTCGTCCTCATGGTCGAGCGAAATGACCCGAATGGCGTATTTTTCCAGCGCAAGCTTGATGTCCGACTGCGCCTTGACCGGATGCATGTAGAGCATCTCGGCGTCGGGTGAGACGGCGCGCACGGCGGCGAACTCGCCGGGCGAGGCCACATCGAAGGCGGTGACGCCGGCTTCGACCAGCGCCTTGAGCACGATCTGCTCGCCATTGGTCTTGACTGCGTAGGCGGTCTTGCCGGGAAACATGCCCATGAACTGTTTGGCATCCGCCTTCAGCACCTGCGGGCGAAAGCAGTAGACCGGATCGTCCGGCCGAAGCGCCAGCGCCGCCTCGCGGGCATTCTCGAATCGCTGCATGGACGAATCCCCTGACTTCTCGGCTGCGCACAATTAATCCAAGCTAGCGGCCAAAGAAAACAATTCTGTGTCTGGCGGGCACTGACCCAGCGGCGCATCCTCCTGGCAGCACTGTTGCCAGCAATCAGGTTTCGGGTGGCTCTTGTCGCCGGACCCGATATGCCTTCTGCCTGAGTGGCTGGCATTGATGCCGCGGGGAAGGACGTTCACGATGGCAATAGCCACGACAGCCGTGCAGCGCGGACCGATGACGCTGAGGGACTGGGGACAGCTTCTGCTGCTCGGCGCCATCTGGGGCGGCTCGTTCTTCTTTGCCCGCATCGCCGTTGCCGAAATGCACCCGCTGGTGCTGGTGCTGTTTCGCGTTGCCATTGCGGCCATTGCACTGCAGCTCTATCTCGGCATTCGCGGTCCGTCCTTCCGCCTCGCCTTCCCGCATGCCGGCCTGTTTTTCCTTTTGGCGCTCGCCAACAATGTCGTCCCGTTCTCGCTGATCTTTGCCGGCCAGACCGCGCTTGGCGCCGGCGTCGCCTCGGTGCTCAATGCGACGACGCCGTTCTGGACGCTGATCCTCGCCAACGCGCTGACAGCGGACGAAAAGCTCTCCTGGAACAAGCTTGCCGGCATCGGGCTCGGCATCGCCGGCACCGCTGTCATGATCGGCCCCGGCCTGCTGGCCGGGCTCGGCGGCCCGGTCTGGGCGAAATTCGCGCTGATCGGCGCCTCGCTGTCATACGCCGTCGCGCTGATGATTGCCCGCCGCTTCAAGGGCGTGCCCTCGCCGGTCATCGCCACCGGACAATTGACGGCGTCGACCATCATCATGATCCCGGTGGTGCTGCTCACCTATGGCCCGGCCGGCCTGTTCTCGGCCTCGCCGCCGGTCTGGACGGCGGTGCTGGCGCTGGCGCTGCTCTCCACCGCCTTCGCCTACATCCTCTATTTCAACCTCGTCGCCTCGGCCGGCGCCACCAACGCCTCGCTGGTCACGCTCATCGTCCCGGCCAGCGCCATCCTGCTCGGCCTCCTGTTCCTCGGCGAGCGGCTCGCTCTGTTCGAGTTCTGCGGCATGGCACTGATCGCGCTTGGCCTGGTGACGATCGACGGGCGGTTGTTTGGTCGGCGCTAATGCCTATCGACCAAAAGTGCGCAGCGGTTTTGGGACAACGACGCGCTTTAGGTCTGGTAGCGCTGCCATGCCTCGCTTTCGCCACGGCGGCGTCACAATTTATTCACAGGCTGCCAGCGGCTTTTGCCGAAGAGTTTCAACGCTTAACGACAGGTGGCAGGTCGCAAATTCCACAATCGCGTCGCATTGCAGCATATTTTCCGCTTGCCTGTGGCACAAATGCCCCTAGACTCCACCCATAGCTCTTGAAGAGGAGACTATGACATGGGACTTACGAGGCCAATCAACGCATTGATGATCTGTGCTGCATTTGCCTTCATTGGCGCCCTTATCATAGGTGTTCTTCCGTAACCGCCGGAGCGGAAGAACAGCAGCAATAGCCCACAAATTCGAAAGGCCGGGTGTTTCGCCCGGCCTTTTGCATTTCAGATTTCATACCACGATGAAGCTCAGGCGGCGGCGGATCCAGCTGCCTCTGTTTCGTGGGAGCGGATGCCGATCATATGGCAGATGGCAAACACCAGGTCGGCCCGGTTCATGGTGTAGAAATGGAAGTCGCTGACGCCGCGCTCGACGAGATCGAGCACCTGCTCGGCCGCCACGGCAGACGCCACGAGCGCATGCGTCTGCGGATCGTTGTGCAGCCCTTCGAAACGCTCGGCCAGCCATGCCGGCACCAGCGCGCCGCAGCGCGCCGAGAAATTGGCGACCTGGGTGAAATTGTGCACCGGCAGGATGCCGGGCACGATCGGGATGTAGATGCCGGCACGGCGCGCCTTCTCGACATAACGCTCGTAGAGATCGTTGTCGAAGAAGAACTGGGTGATCGCCCGCGTCGCGCCATTGTCGGCCTTGCGCTTCAGCATGTCGAAGTCGGTGGCGAAGTCGGGGCTTTCCGGATGCTTTTCGGGATAGGCCGAGACCGAGATGTCGAAATCGCCGGCGTCCTTCAGCGCTCCGACAAGTTCGGCGCCATTGGCATAGCCATCGGGATGCGGCCGGTAGGCCGTACCGACACCCGCCGCCGGATCGCCGCGCAACGCAACGAAGCGCTTCACGCCCATGTCGGCGAATTCGCGGACGACGGCGTCGACCTCATGGCGGGCGGCGTCGACGCAGGTCATGTGCGCCGCCGGCGTCAGCGTCGTCTCGTTCAGGATGCGCTTGATCGTGCGGGCCGTGCGCTCACGCGTCGAACCGCCGGCGCCATAGGTCACCGAGACGAATCTCGGCTTCAGCGGCTCCAGCCTGGTGACGGTGTCCCAGAGCCTGGCTTCCATCTCGTCGGTCTTCGGCGGGAAGAACTCGAAGGAGACGCGGACCTTGTCGCCAATGTCGGGACGGCGGGAAAAGCGGAACTGGTTCATCAGGCGATTTCCCCCATAGGGTACGCTTTGGTGGGTTGGGTGTCATTTGAAGGCTCGGCGATCAGCATGCGGCGGTCGCGGCCGAGCCACAGCTTGACGGTGAGCCTGGCTTCGTTGCCGCCGCGCGGCTCGAATTCCTGGGCATCCTCGAGATCGAGCCCGGCATCGGCAAACCATTCGGAGATCTGGCGGTCGGAAAAGCCCAGCCTGACATGCGCATGCTGGTCGCGCAGGAATTCCAGTGCATGCGGCGCGAAATCGACGATCACCAGCCGGCCCGACGGGCGCAGCAGCCTTGCCGCCTCGCGGATGGCGCGGGCGGGATCGTCCAGATAGTGCAGCACCTGATGGATGGTGACGAGGTCGAAGGCGTCGCGCTCGACCGGCGGCGCGAAAATGTCGCCTTGGCGGACCTGGGCATTGGCGATGCCTGCCTTGTCGAGATTGGCCCGCGCCACCGTCAGCATTTCGCGCGACATGTCGATGCCGACACCGCGCCGGTAGAGCGGCGAAAATATCTCCAGCAGCCGCCCGGTACCGGTGCCGAGGTCTAGCATCGACTGGAATGGCCGCTTGCCGACCAGCTTGAGGAGTGCGGCTTCCACCGCGCGGTCCGGCACATGCAGCGAGCGGATGTGATCCCAGCTGGCGGCGTTCTCGGAGAAATACTCGGCGGCACGGTCCTGGCGCTTGCGCTTGACCGATGCCAACCGCTCGAGATCGCGCTCGACCTGTGGATCGGCGCCGCGAATGCCAGAGACCAGCCCCATGACGAAGTCGCGCGCGGAATCCGTATCCGACAGCCGGAAGAAGGCCCAGGAGCCCTCCTGGTAGCGGCCGATCAACCCGGCCTCCAGCAGCAGCTTCAAATGCCGCGACACCCGCGGTTGCGACTGGCTGAGGATCTCGGTGAGGTCGGACACGGTGAGATCGCCGCGCGACAGCAGCGCCAGGATGCGCAGCCGGCTCGATTCGGCCGCAGCCTTCAACGTATCCACCATCGTATCGAGCGAAACATGCATCGGCGCGTTCTCGTTGAAAAAGATATAAACATATGTTTATGTCAGCTTTGACGACATGGCAAGGCCTATGTCGCTTCCTGACAAGAAAATGCCGCACACATGGTCCCCGCCTGAGAGAACCGCTTTTCCCTGACGATCGGCTGGAAACTTGTGCTAGGGCGAAAGCCATGTTCGAGACGCGCGACGGCGAAATGCTCCTGCAGACCGACCCGGCTGACATGCCGGCGGATGGCCATATCGTGTTCATCGGCCGCATCGCCTCGCCATGGACATCCAGGCAAACCTGCCCGAAGAACATGCGCGCGGCGCGCGAGACAGGACAGGCGGCCACCGTTCTCATCGACCCACCCTATCGCGACGGCCTGCTTGCGCTGGAGCGGGCCAGCCACATCGTCATCCTGTCCTGGCTGCATCACGCGCCGCGGGCACTGATTGTCCAGAGACCCCGCCATGCGGCTGAGCCGAAAGGCGTTTTCTCGCTGCGCTCCCCTGCCCGGCCGAACCCAGTCGGGCTGCATATCGCCGGCCTGATCGCCGTCGACATCGACCACGGCCGCATCGCCATCGACGCCATCGATGTGCTCGACGGCACCCCGGTGATCGACATCAAGCCCTATTTCGCCTCGACCGACGCCTTTCCCGAGGCGACCATTGCCGGGCGTGACGAAAAATGAGCGCGCCCACCGGCCGCCGCCGCGCCATCGCCAAGGCGCTGACCGCACTGCTGCCCCTGGCGCCCTATGCCGATATGGAGAAAATCCGCACCGAGGCCGGCGCCGTGCACATGAAGACGCTGCCGCCGGGCATCGCGGTCTGGCTGGCGACGATCGCCCATATCAGGCACGGCCATACCGACTATGAAAAGCTGCTGGCCGAGGGCTATGACCGCGACTCGGCGCGGTTCTTCGTCATCGAGCAAACAAACATGGTGCTGACCCGTTGGCGCGCCACGCGCCTGCTCGATGCAGAGGACGAAGAGGAATAACTTCAGCTACCGTCGCTTCAATACGGCAACCGCATTGTAGGGCTGGCCGTCGGCCTGGCCAACCCAGGTCCAGGACAGGTTCCCTTTGAAAAATCGGACGGTGATGCCGCCACCGTCGATGCACTTGTCCTGGCCGTAGCTGATGTTTTCCCGGTATTCCGCCGAACTGTCGTCGCGAGAAATCTGGGTCAACGATCCGCCGCAGCCGAGCGACGGATAGTCGATCGACGCGGCGCCATCGCCGATTGTCATTGCGATCGCCCAATCGGCGCCGGCAGCACCGGCCGGACTTTGATGACCGCTGCCGGTCCAGACGCCGTTGAGCCCCGCCGCGTTGACCACGCAAGGCACGTTCTGAAAGATCGGCGTCAGTTCGCTGCCCGTCTTCTCGCAACGATAGGTCTGGCCGTTCTGGCACAGCGCCTCGCCCTCGCGAGCGCATTGCGCGAAGGCATGGCCAGTGACGAAGACGAGGAAAATTGCAAAGCTGATGGTCCGAAAAGATCTGCCCATTTTGCCCCTCACGGCCGGATATTTTCAGGCCGGACCATAGGGCATATCGAATGTGCTACCTAGGACAAACAGCGATGGTTGGGTGGCCCTATGCCGCCTGCAGGGGACCACTAGCTTGACTCTGCCGTATCAAGCCGAAGGGACCAATCGCCATGAACCGAAGCGCAGCAGCGGGTAGCATCGTGCCATTGCCTTCCATGTCCGACCGCCACATCGATCCGCATTCCTATCCCGACGGCATCGCCTTCCTCGACGGCCAGTATCTGCCGATGTCGCAGGCCAAGATCTCGGTGCTGGATTGGGGCTTTCTGCATTCCGACGCCACCTACGACACCGTGCATGTCTGGGACGGGAGCTTCTTCCGACTCGACCTGCATCTCGACCGCTTCTTCGCCGGCTTGCAAAAACTGCGCATGACGATCCCGTCCGACCGCGATGGCGTGGCCGAGATTCTGCACAATTGCGTGGCGCTGTCGGGCCATCGCGCCGCCTATGTCGAAATGCTGTGCACACGCGGCGCCTCGCCGACCTTCAGCCGCGATCCGCGCCAGGCGGTCAACCGCTTCATGGCCTTCGCAGTTCCCTTCGGCTCGGTCGCCAATGCCGAGCAGTTGCGGCGCGGCCTGCATGTCGCCATTAGCGACAAGGTGCGCATTCCGCCGGTCTCGATCGATCCGGCGATCAAGAACTACCACTGGCTCGACCTCGTGCGCGGCCTCTACGACGCTTATGACCGTGGGGCCGAAACCGCATTGATTCTCGACTTCAACGGCAATGTCGCCGAAGGCCCCGGCTTCAACGTGTTCTGCGTCAAGGACGGCAGGCTGTCGACGCCAGCCGCCGGCGTGCTGCCCGGCATCACCAGGCGCACCGTCTTCGACCTCTGCGCCGAGGCAGCGCTTCCCACCACGGCCGTCGACGTCAGCGTTGCCGCGCTGAAGGCTGCCGACGAAGTCTTCATCACTTCCACCGCCGGCGGCATCATGCCGGTGACAGTGATCGACGGCGCTGCTGTCGCCGACGGCAAGATAGGCGGGATCACAAAGCGCTTGATGGCGCTCTACTGGCAAAAGCATGACGACCCGGCCTGGTCGAGCCCGGTGCGCTATCCCTGACCGGCGAAGGTCCTGCTCCACACGATGACGTGACCAAAAAGATTCCCCCTCGCCTCTGGAAAATCGCTCGACGCACCGTATATCGCGGAAGCGGAGAAGCCTCCGCTTCCCAGTTCACGGCCCGCATGGGCAAGGATTCCACGTCATGACAAGCAAGGTTTGGTTCATCACCGGATCGTCGAAAGGCTTTGGCCGAGTCTGGGCCGAGGCCGCACTCGCTCGCGGCGACCGTGTCGCCGCAACCGCGCGCGATGCCGGCACGCTCGCCGATCTCGTCGCGAAATACGGCGATAATGTCGCCGCGATCAAGCTCGACGTCACCGACAAGAAGGCTGTCGATGCGGCCATCGCCGAGGCGCACAAGCGCTTTGGCCGGCTCGACGTCGTCATCAACAATGCCGGCTATGGCCATTTCGGCGCCATCGAGGAAGTCAGCGAACAGGAAGCCCGCGACCAGATCGAAACCAATGTGTTCGGCGCGCTCTGGGTCACCCAGGCGGCTTTGCCGATCATGCGGGCGCAGGGCTCCGGCCACATCATCCAGATCTCGTCGATCGGCGGCGTCAACGCCTTTGCGTCGCTCGGCCTTTACCATGCCTCGAAATGGGCGCTCGAAGCCTTCAGCCAGTCGCTCAGCATCGAGGTCGCCGAATTCGGCATCCATGTGACGCTTGTCGAACCGGGCGGCTTCTCCACCGATTGGTCCGGCGCCTCGGCCAAGGTCTCCAAAGCGATCGAGGCTTACGCGCCGGCCCGCGCCAAGATGGCGGAACGCCGCGCCAACTCGGTCGCCGGCGACCCCGAGGCCACCGGACCGGCGATGCTTGAAATCGTCGACGCGGCCGAGCCGCCGCTGCGCGTCTTCTTCGGCGATGGCGGCCTGCCGATGACCAAGCAGGAATACGCCAACCGCATCGCGCTGTGGGAAAAGTGGGACCACGTTTCCGTCGAGGCGCAGGGCGCCAAGAAGAACCGCAAGGCGGCCTGAGCGCGTCTTGAAATCCGGCTGCGTCGCCCCGGCGGCGCAGCCCGTGCCCTAGCCCGGTACTAGGATCGATAAATCCACTGCTCGGGCACGCGCACCGAGATCTCTTCCCCTGTTGTCATACGACCCGGTTTCTCGACCCAGGCAACGAGGCCGCGCAGCCGTTTCGCCGCCTTCGGGAAGGCCAGCGCGCCGGCCTCCCGATCGGCCATCCCGGCGTTTTCGGCGATCGCACGTCCAGCAAGCCGGCAAGGCCCGTTCTGCGCATCGACCTTGATCGTCACGCCACCTCTAAAGAACAGCAGCGTGCCTGACGGCAGCATCGAGAGATGCGGCACGCCTTCGATCAGCAGATTGGCGCCGATCCATTCCGGCTTGATCTCGGCCAGCCCCATCCGCTCGGCAACGACGGCGAGTTCATCCGCTGCTACGATTGATATCTGCCGCTCGTTGCGGATTTCGGTGCCGCGCGGATACCAGGGTTCGCGACCGCCGGAACGACGGGTGGCGCCGGCGTGGAAGTCGCCGTCGATGCCTTCGAAACCGAGTTGCAATGCTTCCACTGGGCGCGTCTGGAAGTGATCTGACGGTGCGACGTACAAAGCGGCCACTTTGGCGGACAGCTTCCTGGCGGGGATGATTTCGACCGGCTTCTCAGACTCCGGGAAGAGGTCCAGCA
This sequence comes from Mesorhizobium sp. C277A, assembly GCF_040324395.1. Lineage (NCBI taxonomy): Bacteria > Pseudomonadati > Pseudomonadota > Alphaproteobacteria > Hyphomicrobiales > Phyllobacteriaceae > Mesorhizobium > Mesorhizobium sp. C277A. The sequence continues at coordinate 2,862,761 of NZ_JAMYVW010000002.1, forward strand.
TGGCTTCGTTCCTTCTGCAGGATGACGTCGCATTAGCCGTAGCCGTGGGCTCGGGTCCAGTCGAAAGCGATGATGATTCGATCAAACCGGCTGATGGCGTCCATCGGCATCGTCATGAAGGCAAGGCTGGAGGAACGCTTTCTGCGCGGAGAACTCGGCAACGCCTATGATGACTATGCCCGCAGCGTACCGATGCTGGTGCCGTTCATGCCGGCCTGATTACAGCATCCGCAAAAGCGCGCCACCGATCGAATAGCCGGCGCCGAAGGCGCACAGCACGCCGAAATCGCCGGGCTTCATGTCGGCGTGGTTTTCCGACAGCGCGATGATGGCGCCAGCGCCGGCGGTGTTGCCGAGCCGCTCCAGCACCATCGGCGCGCGGTCGTGGTCGACCTCGTGGCCGAAGGCCAGTTTCAGGATCATGGCGTTCATTCGCGCATTGGCCTGATGCAGCCAGAAGCGCCTGATGGCTTGCGGCGTCAGCCCGTGCTCGGCGAGGAATTCGACAATGAATTTGTGGCCGGCGACGGTGACTTCCTTGAACACCTTGTTGCCGACCTGTTTGATCAGATTGCCTTCGAGGTTGATCATGTAAGGATCGTCCTGGGCGGTGCGGGTGTGATAGCCCAGATTGGTGCGGATATTGTTCGACATCTGCGTCCAGGTGCGCGTGTCCAGCACCTCGAAGCGCCCCGGCCGCTTCTCGCCCCTGGCCAGCCCCTCGACCACCATCGCCACCGACGCATCGCCGAAGATGAAATGCGTCTGCCGGTCGCGGAAATTGAGATGGCCGGTGATGATCTCCGGCGTGACCACCAGCACGCGTTTGTGCGCGCCCGCCCGCACCAGATTGGCCGCAATGTGCAAGGCGGCCGCGGCCGATGAACAACCAAGCCCCATATCGAAGCCGGCGCCCTTGGTGCCCAGCGCCTCCTGCATTTCGATGGCGATCGCCGGATAGGGCCGCTGCTGGTGCGAGGCCGAGCAGATCACCAGGTCGATGTCGGACGGCTTCAGGCCGGCATGGTCGAGCGCCTTCCTGGCTGCGGCGACGCCGAACTCGGCCTGCAGCGACAGCGCATCGTCGAGCCGCGCCGGAATGCGCGGCGCCATGCGGGTCGGATCGAGAATGCCTTCGCGCTCGATCACATGGCGGGTCTGGACGCCCGAGGCATGGACGATGAAGGCGCTGTCGGATTTCTGCAGCAGCGTCTCATCCGTGCCTTGCCGGCGTGCATTCTCGGTGTCGACCCAGGCATTGAAGCTGGCGACCAGTTCTTCATTGGTGATCTTGGCTTCAGGGATTTCAACGCCAATGCCGCTGATGATGACGCGATGCATATCCAGTCCGTCCATGCGCAGGCGTTGTCGTTCTCATGTGAACGACGAAGGGGCGCGACACAACACTTTTCTCACCCCACCGGTTTACGCCGGCTTAAACCATAGGCTGTGGCCGGATGTCATCGGGAGTGCTAGCCGGCCCGCTTGGCGACGATGAAGATACGCGGAAAGCGCAGCAGCACCTTGCCGTTTGCGGTCTTCGGATAGGCCTCGGTGATCTTGGCCGTGTAGCTGTCGAGGAAGGTCTTGCGCTCGCCGGCGTCCAGCGGATCGAGGAAAGGCTTCAGCCCCGTCGACTTCACCCATTCGACGATCGCCTCGGCGTCGGTCAGCGGATGATTGTAGGCTGTATGCCAGATATCCACCCGGTCGGAGAGCGGCGACAAGAGATCATAATAGAACGACACCGCCGGCAGCGGTCCGCGCGCAGCACCTGCCATCTTGGCGGCGAACGGCATTTCGGCGGCCGTCTCGCGCATCACCTGATGCGACGGCTCAAGCAGATTGTCGGGCATCTGGACGGCGAGCGCGCCACCGGGGGCGAGAAAGCCCATCAGCCGCTGAAACACAGCCGGATGGGTGGGCAGCCACTGGAACACGGCATTGGCGAAGATGACATTGACCGGCTCGGCCGGCTGCCACGTCGAGGCATCGGCGAGGTCGAAATTGACGCTGGGCAGGCGCGCCCTCGCCTTCTCGATCATGTCGGGCGAGGTGTCGAAACCGCTCACCTCGGCATCCGGCCAGCGCTCGACCAGCAGCTCGGTCGAATTACCCGGCCCACAGCCGATGTCGACGACCCGGCGCGGGAAATCCACCGGCACCTGCGCAACAAGATCGCGCGCGGGCCGCGTGCGCTCATCCTCGAATTTCAGATATTGGGCGGCTGACCAGTCGGTCATTCAAGCTTTCCTCGTATCAGTTGAGAAATTCGCCGCCCCGGTTGCTCCCTTACCGCGTCAGCCTCTTGTAGGTCATCCTGTGCGGGTTGACGGCTTCGGGGCCGAGACGACGGATCTTGTCCTGCTCGTAGTCCTCGAAATTGCCCTCGAACCATTCGACATGGCTGTCGCCCTCGAAGGCGAGGATGTGGGTGGCCAGACGGTCGAGGAACATACGATCATGCGAGATGATGACCGCGCAGCCACCAAAATTTTCCAGCGCGTCTTCGAGCGCCGCCAGCGTTTCGGTGTCGAGATCGTTGGTCGGTTCGTCGAGCAGCAGCACATTGCCGCCGGTCTTCAGCATTTTTGCCAGATGCACGCGGTTGCGCTGGCCGCCGGAGAGGTTGCCGACCTTCTGCTGCTGGTCGCCGCCCCGGAAATTGAACGACGCGCAATAGGCGCGCGTGTTGGCCTCGAACTTGCCGAGCTTGACCACTTCTGCGCCGCCGGAAATCTCCTCCCACACCGTCTTTGACGGATCGAGCGCATCGCGGCTCTGATCGACATAGCCGAGCTTGACCGTCTCGCCGACGCGGACAGAGCCGGCATCCGGGGTTTCCTGGCCGGTGATCATGCGGAACAGCGTCGTCTTGCCGGCGCCGTTCGGCCCGATAACGCCAACGATGCCGCCCGGCGGCAGTTTGAATTCCAGACCCTCGATCAACAGCGTGTCGCCAAAGCCCTTCGACAAGCCTTCCGCCTCGATCACCACATTGCCGAGCCGCTCGCCATGCGGAATGACGATCTGCGTATCGCTCGGACGCCGCTTGTCGGCTGCATCCAGCAGCTCCTGGAACGCCTGGATACGCGCCTTGGACTTGGTCTGGCGGGCTTTCGGGCTGGACTGGATCCACTCGCGCTCGCGGCCGATAGCGCGCTGGCGGGCGTCGTCCTCGCGACCTTCCTGCTTGAGGCGCTTGGCCTTGGCTTCGAGGTATTTGGTGTAGTTGCCCTCATAGGGAATGCCGCGGCCGCGATCGAGCTCGAGGATCCATCCCGTGACATTGTCGAGGAAGTAGCGATCGTGGGTGATGATCATCACGGCGCCGGGATAGGCGCGCAGATGCTTTTCGAGCCACGCCGTGGTTTCGGCGTCGAGATGGTTGGTCGGTTCGTCGAGCAGCAAGAGGTCGGGCTGACGCAGCAGCAGCTGGCAGAGCGCGACGCGGCGGCGCTCACCGCCCGAAAGCTTGGTGACCTCGGAATCCTTGGGCGGGCAGCCCAGCGCTTCCATCGCCATCTCGACCTGCTGTTCGAGATCCCACAAATTGAGCCGGTCCATCTCGTCCTGGAGCTTGGCCGACTCGTCAGCCGTCTCGTCGGAGTAGTTCATCATCAATTCGTTGTAGCGCTCGATGATGGCGGTCTTGGCGGCGACACCTTCCATGATGTTCTCGAACACCGTCTTGTTGGCATCGAGCGCCGGCTCCTGCGCGAGATAGCCGACGGTGGCGCCTTCGGCGAGCCAAGCTTCGCCGTTCCACTCCTTGTCGAGCCCGGCCATGATCTTGAGGATCGTCGACTTGCCCGAGCCGTTCGGGCCGAGGATGCCGATCTTGGCGTCGGGATAGAAGGAGAGATGAACATTCTCAAGCACCTTCTTGGTGCCATAGGCCTTGTTGAGGCCGGCCATGTGATAGATGAACTGGCGTGCCACGCGCGCTTTCCTTGATGATTGACCGAAATGTCGGATTGAATGGAGGTTGGCCGCTATGTAGGCGATGCCGGGCCGAACGGCAATCGCTTTTGCCATTTCAAGCCGGGTGTACACCGCACGTTAAGTTTTCCGCCGGTTGTGGGGAGCGTTGAAATCCCCGGTTAACCCTTCAGCGTCAAAACAGGATCGATCGCTGGCCTGTCGCGATCGAAAGTAAAGATCGGACCGAAGGTAGTGCTGAACAGTTTCCTGCTCCTTGCCGAAGCGGTCGTCTACTTCAGCGTCATGGTCACGCTGTTCCGCTTCAGGGATCGCATCGGCCTCGGCGTCTTCGTCTGCGCGCTGGGCGCCATGCATTTCCTCGAAACCTATCTCGCCAGCGTCTTCTACGTCGCCCTGCCCTTCGGCATGGTCTCGCCAGGCTCGGCGGTGCTGTTTTCCGGCAAGCTGGTGATGCTGCTTCTGCTCTACATGAAGGAAGATGCGGCCACGGTGCGCCAGCCGATCTATGGCCTGCTGCTCGGCAACGCCTTGATGATCGGGCTGGTCCTGATCCTGCGCCTGCACGATATTTCAGCTCTTTCCGACGGCAAGCTTCCCGATATCGGCTTCATCGACCAGATGGGCTGGTTGATGGTATGGGGCACGACGCTGCTCTTCATCGACGCCATCCTGATCATCCTGCTTTACGAAAAGCTCGGGCGTTATCTGCGCAAGGCGCCGTTCTCCCGCATCCTGATTTGCGTCGCCTGCGTGCTCACCTTCGACCAGGCCGGATTTTTCACCGCCCTGCATTTCGTCGCAGGCGCACCGATTGCGGTCTTCTTCGGCGGCTGGTTCGCCAAGATGGGTGCCGCTTTTGCCTACAGCGCCATGCTTGTCGCCTACCTCAGATGGTTCGAAACGCGTCAGGTCGTGGCACCCCGCGGGCTATCCGACGTCTTTGACACCTTGACCTATCGCGAGCGCTACGAAGCCCTGGTCGAACATGTCGGCCGCGACGGCCTCACCGGCCTGTTGCACAGGGGACGCTTTGACAGCGACGGCGAACGTCTGGTTGCCGTCAGCCTGCGCACGGCCCAGCCGCTCAGCCTGCTGATCGTCGACGTCGACCATTTCAAGTCGATCAACGATCGCTTCGGCCATGCAGAGGGCGACAGGGTGCTGAGATCAATCGCTCAGGTGCTGACCCAGGCGGCCGGCGCGCACGATCAGGTTTTCAGGATCGGCGGCGAGGAGTTCGCCATCCTTTGCTCGCAGCCGCATGCGGTCGCCAGGTTGCTCGGAGAAAACCTCCGCCAGGCCGTCAAGACGTGCGTAAACCGGTTCGACATCAGCGTCAGCGCCGGCATCGCCACTGTCGATGAGACCGTAGGCTCGCTTGCCGATCTCTTCGCCCTTGCCGACGAGCGTCTCTACAGGGCCAAGTCCACCGGGCGCGACCGCGTCGTCGGCGAAGCGCATGACGATGCCGAAGACCTAACCGCGTGGACATTGCCCACGCGTGGCGTCAGCGGATAAGGCTGTCAGCTCCGCTTGCGCTGCTGCAACGCGCCGACCGCAACTGAAACGGCTATCAGCGCGATGGCCAGCCATTTCAGCACGGTGATGATCGGACTGGCATCGATGTCATAAGCGATGAACAACAGAATGCCGGGCACCAGCAGGCCGCACATGACCAGCATGATGCGGTTGATCTGCCAAGACACTTTTGCCGCCAGCGCTTCGTCACCGGCTTTGCCGACAAGACCGGCGCGCATCTCCCGGGAGATGGCCAACGCGCTCGACAGGCGCATGGAGATCGGCAAGCCGAGCCCGATTATGAGGAAGGCACACGCCGCCAGCAGAGCCGAGAATTTGAGCGCGCTGGTGTCGGCCGGCACCGGAAACAAAAGTGTCGCCAGCGGCAGGAAGACACAGACGATGCCGAGCGCGGCAATGGCGATGAAGATCGCGGCATTGACCCAAGTGAACAGCTGGTAGCGGCCTGCCCCGATCGGCGCGGCAAGCACGCGCATGCGCGCCCACTCGGCATCGGTATAGGAAAAGCCCGGCCATTCCATGCGGCCGTCTTTTATGGCTGTCATTCCCCTGGCCCAGAAAGCCAGCCGCGCCAGCCCGCCTGATGTCATGCCACTCATCGCCACCCCCGCCGAATGAAACACATCCAGACCATATCACCGCGTCACTGCTAAGCGACAGACGGATATCCTACTGGAACCCGGCCGCATCGACCGAACCCTTCGGACAGCCCGCCTTGGTCGTCGGCGCCGAGGCGAGCATGAGAGTGCCCAGCGAACTGTCGGGGCCGATCGGGCCGGTCAGGCCCAGCGTCAGCTCGCCGATCAGCCGCCTGCCGCTCGACGGATCGACCAGGCAGGAGACACGCACCCGCGCGCCCGCCCCGGCGCCGAAGGCGCTGTCGAAGGTGCTGCGGATCTGGTCCGAAGTCAGTTGCTTGCCGACGTTCCTGGTGAAGAGCTCGCGCACCGGCGACGCATTCACCGCCCGCATCAGGTTCAGCGCCTCGGCAAAATACTCCTGCTGGCTCTTGCCGTAGCAGGTGCCGTGCTTGATCCATTCATGCCGTTCGAGCTTGGAGGCGGTGCCAGGCATCACCTGGTCGAGTTCGGCGCGCGTATTGGCATCGAGGTTGACCGGCGGCAGGTCTGCCCAATGGGCCGGATTGTCATTGGCCTTGTCGCTCGCCGGCACCTGGCAATAGAAATTGCCGTTCGGCTGCGGCCAGAGCCCATGCAACGTGAAATGCGACGCGTCGAAGCCGCCCGCCGTCTGCGCCTGGCATTCGGGCTTGCTTGCCTTGGTTTCGCAGAAGGCCGGCTGCCAACTCAGCGCAAAGACATATTCGGGCTTTCCCGAAGCCGCAGGCTTGCCCTGATCGGCGGGCGCGGCCGGCTGGGCGGCTGCGCTGCCGCCGGTGACATGACCGCAGCTGATCTTGACCCAGCGACGCTCAGGATCGGCGCCCGGCACGCGGATGAGGTAATGCGTCGGCGCATCCTTGTTGCCGGCCAGGAGGTCGTAGCTCTGTCCAGCCGTTGTCGCGATATTGCCGGGGTTCTTGCCGCTCTTGATTGCCTGCGTCGCCGGGCAAGCCGCATCGGCCATGAAGGAGCCGCTCATCTTCACATCGGCGCGCGCTAGGCCGACACCGGCCAGCGCCACCAACACCGCACCCCATATCGCCGATATCCGCATTCCAGCACTCCTAGCGTTTCATAGCGCAAGCTAGAAACGTGTGACATGTCAGAATTACGATTTCTTTCGTCCGCCGCAAAAAACAATCGCTCTGTCGATCAGACCCCGCCCTCCTCGACCCGCTTCGTCAACATACGCAGCAGATCAAGCGCTGTCTCGAGCGCGCGAGCCTCGATGCCCTCGCTGATGCGGTTGGCCCAGACATGCTGGCGCGTGCCGATATCCCGGATCGCGGCCCGGCCGGCATCGGTCATCGCCAGGAGCTTCGCGCGGCGGTGCGCCGGGTTGTCCGCATAGGCGGCAAGCCCTTCGGCGGCCAGAATGTCGGCAAGGCGCTGCACGCTCTGGCGGGCAAGCCCCATGTCGCGGGCAATGTCGGCCACCGATTTCGGCTCCTTCAGCACCGCGCCCAGAACCTGCCAGCGCGCCGCCGTTAACCCGGCAGGCTCGGCCAGCCGGTCGGCCGCGTCGAGAAACCCGCCATTCAGCCGGAACACGGCAAGCACCATTTCGGTGAGCACATCTCCGGCTTCGGTCCTGCTTGTCATTTCTGGCCGGCCTCGATGGTGGAAACGAAAGTGTTGACGGCTTCAGCCACCGCCTCCGGCTTGTCAAGCATCACCCAATGGCCGGAACCGGCGACGGTTCTGTGGCCAATTCGGCTGCACAGCCGAAACAGGGCCGCCGCATTGTCATTGGCCTCCGTAGCCAGCACGAAGATCGGCCCGCGATAGGCGTCGAGCGTCGGTTCGGGATTCCATTCCGCCAGCGCCTTGCCGACGCCTGCCAGAGCCGCCGGATCGACCACCGCCGCATCGGCGAGGACCCGTTTGCGGACATCTGGATTGGATCCGGCGATCGAGGTGTAATAAGCGCTCAGGACGTCGCCGCCGTTTGGCCCCGCCAGATCGCGCACGAACCCGTCGCGAATCTCTTTGGGCAGGGCGCGCGGATCGGTCGCCGGATCGACCAGCAGGATGCCGGCAACACGGTCGGCATGGCCGGCGGCATAGGCGAGCGCGGCCCCACTGCCGCCGCTATGTGCAACGAGGACAAACCGCTTCAGGCCGAACGCATCGGCCACCGCACTATATCGTCGGAACGGCCGTCATAGCCGTAGTCGGCATCAGCTGCAGGCGCCGATGCGCCATGGCCGCGAAAATCGAAGGCGACCGCCTCACGGCCACCTGCGGTGAGCTGCATCACCCGGTTCCACTGTGTGGCGCGGCTGCAATCGCCATGCGCGAACAGGATCGGCAGGCCGCCGCCGGATTTGATGTCGTAGCCGGCAAGCTGGCCCTGCGGGCCGGCAATGGTTGAGGTCTTCATGGTCGTCTCCCTGGTCTGGCTGGAAGCAATGCCGGGCAGGAGCATTGCGGATGAAAGGCTCGCCAGCAGAAACGCGCGGCGCGAAACGGTCGAAACGGTTTTCATGCTCATGTTCCCGATGTAATTTGACAGCATGCTGTCATATAGCCAAATTGACAGCACACTGTCAATAGTGACGCCGGCTGATTTCGACCTCCCCTTGACGTCGGTCACGCCGTCGCCCAACAGTCGCCAAGGGAGCGAGACATGGCATTTGACAAGCAGACGACGCTGGCCTCACCGACCGGGGCCACGCTCAATCTCTATGTGAAGCACGCGGGGGGCTCTCCACGCGCGGTAGTCCAGGTCAATCACGGCCTGGCCGAACACGCCGCGCGCTATGCCCGCTTCGCCGATTACCTCAGCACCCGCGGCTTTCATCTCTACGTCCACGACCATCGCGGCCATGGCGCGACCAAGGCGCCCGATGCCCCGCTCGGCAGATTCGCCGGCACAAGCGGCCCGGCCAAGGTGATCTCCGATGTCGACGCAGTCCACGATTTGATTGCGAAGGAGCAGCCCGGCCTGCCGGTCATCCTGTTCGGCCATTCGATGGGTGCGTCGGTGGCGCTCAACTACCTGCTGGCGCACTCGCCGCGCGTCCACGCCGCGGCGATCTGGAACGGCAATTTCTCACAAGGCCTGCTTGGTCAGCTTGCACTCGCCATCCTCGCTTATGAGCGCTTCAGGCTCGGCTCCGATGTTCCCTCACGCGTCTTGCCCAGGCTGACCTTCCAGGCCTGGGGCAAGGCGGTGCCCAACCACAAGACGCCGTTCGACTGGCTGTCGCGCGACGAGGCTGAAGTGGCCAAGTACATTGCCGACCCGCTGTGCGGCTGGGATGCCTCGATCTCGATGTGGCGCGATGTCGTGGAGATGGCGCAGAAAGGCGGCAAGGATGCGGGCTTTGCCGGCATCAGGCGCGACCTGCCCGTCAGCATCGTCGGCGGCGAGAAGGATCCGGCCTCCGACTATTGCAAAGGCATCGATCATCTCACCAAGCGGATGCGCGCGATGGGCTTTTCGAATCTGGTTTCAAAGGTTTACGCCGACACCCGCCACGAAAGCCTGAACGAGGTGAACCGCGACACCGTTATGGACGATTTCGCTGCCTGGGCCGATAGCGTGCTCAAAGAGTGACATCGCTGGCCTACCGCAAGGCCCGTGACAGCGGCATCCCGGGTTGATAGAGGCTGCGGTTCCGACCCGTTTTTGGTGATTTATGGCTGAACCTCCGCTGAAAGGCGTCCGCGTCGTCGAACTCGCCCGCATCCTGGCCGGCCCCTGGGCAGGACAATTGCTGGCCGATCTCGGCGCCGATGTCATCAAGGTCGAGAGCCCCGAAGGCGGCGACGATACCCGCAAATGGGGTCCGCCCTTCGTCATGAGCCATGATGGCGAGAACCTGTCGGCCGCCTATTACCATTCCTGCAATCGCGGCAAGCGTTCCATCGCCGTCGATTTCTCGACATCGGAAGGGGCCGAGACGGTGCGCCGGCTGGTTGCCACGGCCGACATTCTGATCGAGAATTTCAAGCTCGGCGGCCTGAAGAAATACGGGCTCGATTACGAGAGCCTGAAGGCGATCAATCCAAAGCTCGTCTACTGCTCGATCACCGGCTTCGGCCAGGACGGGCCTTACGCCCCACGCGCCGGCTATGATTTCATCATCCAGGCCATGGCCGGCATGATGTCGATCACCGGCGAGGTCGGGCGCGAGCCGCAAAAGGCCGGCGTCGCTATTTCCGACATCTTCACCGGCCTTTACTCTGTGATCGCCATCCAGGCAGCGCTTCGCCATGCCGAAAAGACCGGCGAAGGCCAGCATATCGACATGGCGCTGTTCGACACGCAGATTTCCGCACTCGGCAACCAGAACCTCAACTATCTCGTCTCCGGCAAGGCGCCGGTGCAGATGGGCAATGCGCATATGAACATTGCGCCCTATGAGGTTGTCCCGGTCAGGGACGGCCACATCATCCTGGCGGTCGGCAATGACGGCCAGTTCGCCAAATTCTGCGCCGCCGTCGGTCTCGACCATCTCTCAGCGAATCCCGATTTCGCCACCAATCCGGCCCGCGTGGCCAACCGGGTGAAGTTGCGCGAGCACTTGATCGAGACGCTGAAGAATTGGGATCGCGACCCGTTGCTGGCCAGGCTCGAAGCGTCAAGCGTGCCGGCGAGCCCGATCAACGACATCGGCCAGATGTTTGCCGACCCGCAGACGATCGCACGCGGCATGCGCCTCGACCTCGACGATGGCCATGGCAATCGTCTGCCCTCGGTACGCGCGCCGATGGTGATGTCCGGCACACCGCTGGTCTATGAGCGTCCCTCGCCGCGCCTTGGCGAACACACGCAAGAAATCCTTGCCGAACTGGAGAAGTCTGGACGATGAAGACCGGTGGACAACTGATTGTCGACGCACTCGAGGCGAACGGCACCGACCGCATCTTCTGCGTGCCCGGCGAATCCTATCTCGCGGTGCTCGACGCATTGCATGACTCGCCCATCCGCACCATTGTCTGCCGACAGGAAGGCGGCGCCGCCATGATGGCCGACTGCCAGGGGCGGCTGACCGGCAAGCCCGGGATCTGCTTCGTCACCCGCGGCCCCGGCGCCACCAATGCATCGGCCGGCATTCACATTGCCATGCAGGATTCGATACCCGTCATCCTGTTCATCGGCCAGGTCGCCAGCCACGCCAAGGAGCGCGAGGCTTTCCAGGAGGTCGACTACAAGCGCTTCTTCGGCGACATCGCCAAATGGGTGGTGGAGATCGACGATGCCGCGCGCATCCCCGAACTCGTCACCCGCGCCTTCGCCGTCGCGACATCGGGCCGCCCCGGCCCCGTCGTCATCTCGCTGCCGGAAGACATGCTGACCAGCCTGGTCGACGCGCCTGCGGCCTTGCCGCACACGCCGGTCGAAACCCGCCCCGGCGAAGCCGAACTCGACGCGCTGGAGAAACTGCTCGGCAAGGCCAAACGCCCTTTCGTCATCCTCGGCGGCACACGCTGGGACGAGGAAGCGGTGGCTCGCATGCGCACCATTGCCGAGGCCTGGTCGCTGCCGGTCGGCTGCTCCTTCCGCCGCCAGATGCTGTTCGACCATCTGCACCCGAACTATGCCGGTGATGTCGGCATCGGCATCAACCCGAAGCTGGCCACCGCCATCAAGCAGGCCGACCTGGTGCTGCTGATCGGCGGCCGCATGGGCGAGATGCCGTCCTCCGACTACACGTTGCTGAAAAGCCCCTATCCCGACCAGACGCTGGTCCATGTCCATGCCGACGCCGGTGAACTCGGCCGCGTCTACCGGCCGACGCTGGCGATCAACGCCTCGCCATCGGCCTTCGTCGAAGCCTTCGCCAAGCGCAAGCCAGCCTCCGCGCCAGCCTGGGCGGATGAGACGCCAAAGCACCATGCCGCCTACCTCGACTGGTCGACGCCGCCTGAGACCGGCCCCGGCCCGGTCCAGATGGGACCGATCATGAATTACCTGGAAAAGGTTCTGCCCGACGACGCCATTTTCACCAACGGCGCCGGCAATTACGCCACCTGGGTGCACCGCTTCCACCGCTTTCGCCGCTTCGCCACGCAGGGCGCGCCGACCTCCGGTTCGATGGGTTATGGCACGCCGGCCGCGGTCGCCGCCAAGGCGCTCCATCCCGACCGCACCGTGATCGCCTTTGCCGGCGACGGCTGCTTCCTGATGAACGGACAGGAATTCGCCACCGCCGTGCAATACGACCTGCCGATCATCGTCATCGTCGTCAACAACGGCATCTACGGCACCATCCGCATGCACCAGGAGCGCGACTATCCCGGCCGCGTCGTCGCCACCGATCTGAAGAACCCTGACTTTGCCGCTCTTGCCCGCGCCTATGGCGGCCACGGCGAGACGGTCGAGAACACGGCAGATTTTGCCCCTGCCTTCGAGCGGGCCCGCGCCAGCGGCAAGCCGGCGATCGTCGAGATAAGGCTCGATCCCGAGGCGATCACGCCGACGCGGACGATGACGCAGATCCGCGACAAGGCCTAAGAACTTCGTAGCGAAGCCGAGTTCGTCACACCCCCCTCTGTCCTGCCGGACATCTCCCCCTCAAGGGGGGAGATTGGATGTCATGTCGCCCTTCGCCAATCTGCAGCGTTGCAGACAGGGCGCTATGGTCAGAGCTGCTGATCTCCCCCCTTGAGGGGGAGATGGCCGGCAGGCCAGAGGGGGTGCTGTCCCGCCGACGCTGCCAAGGCGATCGCCCCTTTCCTGATATCTACAAGCGAGCTATCAGACCGCTACCAGCGCCTGCGTCAGGTCGGCGATAAGATCGTCCGGATGCTCGACGCCGATCGACAGCCTGACAGTCGTCTCCAGCACGCCGATGCGCTGGCGCACGTCGAAGGGGATGCCGGAATGGGTCATGGCCGCCGGGTGGCTGGCGAGCGATTCCGTGCCGCCAAGGCTCACCGCCAGCTTGAATATTTGCAGCCCGTTGAGAAAGGCGAAGGCCGCCTTCTCTCCGCCTTTGATATCGAAAGAAAATGTCGACCCGGCGCCGCTGCATTGCGCCTTGTAGGCCCGTCCCGCTGCGGTGTCCTCGCCCAGGAAGCACAGGTAATGCACCTTCTCGACCTTGGCGTGATCGCGCAGGAATTCGGCCACGAGCCGCGCATTGTCGTTGGCGCGCTCCATGCGGATCGACAGCGTCTCCAGCGAGCGGCCGAGCATCCAGCAGGAATGCGGGTCGAGTTGCGTGCCGATGGCGCCGCGCAGCGCCTTGATCGGCTTGGTCACCGCCTTGCTGCCCATGGCTGCACCGGCGATCAGGTCGGAATGGCCGCCGACATATTTGGTCAGCGAATAGACGGAGACATCGGCGCCATGTTCGATCGGCCGCTGGAACACCGGGCCGAGCAGCGTGTTGTCGCAGACGATGATCGGCGTTGATCCTTGGCTTGCGCCGATCTCGTCGGCAATCTTCCGGATCAGTGCGATGTCGACCAGGCTGTTGGTCGGATTTGACGGCGTCTCGATGAGAATGACCGAGACACGCCCCTTCGCCACCGCAGCATCCGCAGCGGCCCGCACCGCCTTGTCGTCGACGCCGTCGGCGAAGCCGACAGCGCCGATGCCGAAGCCGGACAGCGTGCGCGTCAAAAGCGTCTCGGTGCCGCCGTAAAGCGGCTGCGAATGCAGAATGACATCGCCCGGCCGGGCATAGGCGAGCAGCGTGGTGGCGATCGCCGACATGCCCGACGAGAACAGGATGCAGGCGTCCGTTCCCTCATAGACCGCCAGCCGGTCCTCGACGATCTCTGAGTTCGGATGGTTGAAGCGCGAATAGACCAGGCCGGACGCCGTGCCGCTCGGCGGCTCCTTGCGGCCGGATGTGTAGTCGAAGAAGTCGCGCCCCTCCTCCGCCGATTTGAACACGAAGGTCGAGGTCAGGAACACCGGCGGCTTGACGGCGCCTTCCGACAGTTGCGGATCGAAGCCATAGCTCAACATCAACGTTTCCGGATGGAGCTTGTGGTTGCCGATGTGGGTTTTCGACGGGCGCGGCGCGGTCATGGCTTTTCCTGCATCTGGAGGAGTCTCGTGCAGCAATTTATGCGATCCCGGTCCGCCAGTCCTTGCTATTTTCGGCCTCGCATGGCTGCATCCCGGCAACAAATTGCCGAGCGAGAGCAAAAGTGCAGCAGAAGATAGCCGACGATTTCGACCGCAAGATCCTGCGCGAGCTGCAGGCCGACGCCCGCATCACCAACAATGAGCTTGCGGAGCGCATCGGCCTGTCGCCGTCGCCATGTTTGAGGAGGGTACGCCGGCTGGAGGAGGCCGGCATTATCCGGGGCTATACCACGCTGGTCGACCCGGCCGCCTTCGGCTGGAACATGGTCGCCATCGCCACCGTTCGGCTCAGCCGCCAGAACGAGGACGAGATCGTCATGTTCGAGGACGCCATCCGCGGGTGGGAGGAGGTGCTGGAATGCCACCTCGTCACCGGGTCGCGCGACTATGTGCTGAAGGTGGTGACCGGCAGCCTCGAACAGTACGAGCGCTTCATCAAGGAAAAGATCGCGCGGCTGAAATGCGTCGCTTCGATCGAGACCAGCTTCGTCATGAACACCATAAAGGAACGGCGCCTCTGACATTTGGTCAAAGGCGCCGCTCTCGAGGTCGAAATTGCCTGGCCAGGCTTATTTGATCGCCTTGTCGGTGATCGCCGTGGTGTAGGCGCCGGTCGGCGCCTTGGTGATGATCTTCTGGTCGAGCAGCGCCTTGGCGGTGCGCTCGTAGGTCGCCGGGTCGAGCTTGCCGTCGGCATTGTCGATCAGCTTGGCGACTTCGCTCATCATCCGCTTCTGGTGGTTTTCGTCCTGGCCACCGCCGTCCATGACAATGCCCGCGGCCTCGTCATTGTTGTCGATGGCATATTTCCAGCCCTTCATCGAGGCGCGCACGAAACGCACCATCTTGTCTTCGAAAGCCGGATCCTTGAGCTTGTCTTCCGAGGCATAGAGCCCGTCCTCAAGCAGGTCGTTGCCCATCGCCGAGTAGTTGAACACGGTGAGCTGGTCCGGCTTGTAGCCGGCATCGATCAGCTGCCAGTACTCGTTGTAGGTCATGACCGAAATGCAATCCGCCTGCTTCTGGATCAGCGGCTGCACGTCGAAGCTCTGCTTCAAAACCGTGACGCCGTCCGGGCCGCCTTCGGTCTTCAGGCCGAGCTTGTTCATCCAGGCGTAGAATGGATATTCGTTACCGAAGAACCAGACGCCCAGCGTGTGACCCTTGAAATCGGCTTCGGTCTTGATCGGGCCGTCCTTCGGGCAGACCAGCTCCATACCGGCCTTCTTGAACGGCTGGGCGATGTTGACCAGCGGCACGCCCTTTTCGCGCGCGGCGAGCGCCCCGCCCATCCAGTCGACGATGACGTCGGCGCCACCGCCGGCGATCACCTGCTCGGGTGCGATATCGGGACCGCCCGGCTTGATGTCGACGTCGAGGCCTTCTGCTTCATAAAAACCCTTGGCCTTGGCGACATAGTAGCCGGCAAACTGCGCCTGCGTGACCCATTTCAGCTGCAAGGTCACCTTGTCGGCGGCCATTGCCTGGAACGCGGCCAGCGACATCGCGCCGGCCAGCATCGGAATGATCAGTCTTTTCATGTTTTTACCCTCTGAAGTTAACACCCGAACCCACCGCCCTATCCACCACGGACAGAGGGATGCCAAAACGTGACGGCTCTCTCGACGAGAGCGACCACGCCATAAAAGACCGAACCCGCCAGTGCTGCAACTGCGATTTCGGCCCAGACCATGTCGATGTTCATCCGCCCGACCTCGGTCGAGATGCGAAAGCCCATGCCGACCACAGGCGTGCCGAAGAACTCGGCGACGATGGCGCCGATCAGCGCCAGCGTCGAGTTGATCTTCAGCGCGTTGAAGATGAAGGGCGCTGCCGCCGGCAGCCGGAGCTTCAAGAGTGTTGGCCAGTAGCCCGACGCATAGGTGCGCATCAGGTCGCGCTCCATATGGCCGGAGGCGGCAAGACCGGCAACCGTGTTCACCAGCATTGGGAAGAAGGTCATGATGATGACGACCGCGGCCTTGGACGGCCAGTCGAAGCCGAACCACATCACCATGATCGGCGCCACACCGATGATCGGCAGCGCCGAGACCATATTGCCGATCGGCAGCAGACCGCGGCGCAGGAACGGCACGCGGTCGGCCGCAATCGCCACCAGGAAGCCGGCGCCGCTGCCGATGACATAACCGAAGATCACCGCCTTGAAGATGGTCTGCCTGATATCGGCGCCGAGCACCGGCAGGGAACTGGCGATGCGCACACCGATGGCGCTCGGCGGCGGCAAAAGGATGAAGGGAATGCCGGCGCCACGCGTCACCGCTTCCCATATGATCAGGATCCAGGCGCCGAAGATCGCCGGGATGATGAGGCGCAGCGCCATCCGCGCCCCTTTTGCCATCGGGCGAAGCCCCGACAGCACCGCCACACAGCGCCAGGCCAGCAGCCAGGCAGCGGCGAGCAGCAGGAAATAAGGCGCCAATGCCGTGCCTTCGAAACCTGTAATGCCCGAGATCAGCATCCAGGCGACGAGATGAGCGCCGATGAACAGCACCGCAGCCTCGGCCAGCGGCGAAATTCTGATCATCGAGATCAGCCCTGCCAGCACGGCCAGGCCGATCATCGGGGTCTTTATCCCGAAATAGGGGTAGTCGAAGCTTGCTGTCGGGTCTGCAAGGGCGGCCGCTTCCGGCTTCGACATCGCACCGAGCGCGACGGCGACGAGGCACAGCGCAATGGCCAGCACGGCTTGCCAGGAGGGCTTCAGCCAGTTCATGCCGGCCTCCCGCCCATCGCGCGGTCAACGAGGCGCCCGGCTATGCCGACCACCATGACCAGAAGGGCCGCCACCACCGAGCCCGCCACAAGGGCGGACCAGATGTCGATGGACTGGCTGTAATAGGCGCCTGCCAAAAGCTTGGCGCCGATGCCGGCGACAGCACCGGTCGGCAGTTCGCCGACAATGGCGCCGACCAGGCTCGCCGCCACCGCCACCTTCATCGAGGTGAACAGGAACGGCACCGAGGCCGGCACCCGCAGCTTCCAGAGGGTCTGCGAGACACTGGCATTGTAGGTGTGCATCAGGTCGAGATGCATGAGTTCGGGCGAGCGCAGGCCCTTCACCATGCCAACCGTCACCGGGAAGAACGACAGGTAGGTCGAGATCATCGCCTTTGGGATCAGACCGCTGATGCCGATCGCCCCCAGCACGACGATGATCATCGGCGCCACCGCCAGAATGGGAATCGTCTGGGAGGCGATGATCCACGGCATCAGGCTGCGGTCGAGCGTCGCCACATGCACGATGCCAACCGCGATGACGATGCCGAGCGCCGTGCCGAAGGCAAAGCCGAGCAACGTCGACGACAGGGTCACCCAGGCATTGTAGACGAGGCTTCGGCTCGATGTGATGGGCCGCAGGAAGGTGTTCTCGAAGAAGTTCACCGCCACCTGATGCGGCGCCGGCAGCGTCGGCTTGGGCTGCGACAGCGTCTTGCCGATGAATTCGACGGTGTCGTGGGTTTCCCCGGCGCGCCGGTCGAGGTCGCGCTGGAAGGGCGCGTTTAGGATGACGGCGAAGACATACCAGAGCACCACCACGCCCAGGAGGATGGAGGTCACGGGGATGAATTTTTCGCGGAAGGTGTCCATCAGGCGCGCTCCCCTTCTCCTCTCCCCGCCGGGAAGAGGGTGGCCGGAGCGAAGCGGAGGCCGACCACCTCCGCGTTCGTCATCCTAGGGCGGAGCGACACGAAGCGTCGTGCAGACCCTAGGATCCATTCCGTGACGTTGGCCGAGGGGTATAAGCGGTTGAGAATGTTCGCCTTCGCGGGCGCAGCGGCGTGTGCACCGTTTTGCACCGTTGCGGACCGTATAGGTAACGGTATGGATCCTAGGGTCTGCCCCGCGTCGCTTCGCTCCTTGCTTCGCCCTAGGATGACGAAGGCGTGGCGGCGACGTCCGCACTCATTCGCTACCCCCTCAATCATCATAGCTGTGCCCTGCCCTCAAGCCATCGCGTACCCTGGCCGCGATCGCCAAAAATTCCGGCGTCTCGCGGATATCCAGTGGCCGCTCTTTTGGCAGCGTCGATTCGATGATGTCGGTAACCCGACCTGGGCGCGGCGACATGACGACGATGCGCGTCGACAGATACACCGCCTCGGGGATGGAATGGGTGACGAAGCAGATCGTCTTGTTGGTGCGCGCCCACAATTCCAGAAGCTGTTCATTGAGATGGTCGCGCACGATCTCGTCCAGCGCGCCGAAGGGCTCGTCCATCAGCAACAGGTCGGCGTCGAAGGCGAGCGCGCGGGCGATCGAAGCGCGCTGCTGCATGCCGCCGGAAAGCTGCCAAGGGTATTTCTTCTCGAAGCCGGAGAGGTTGACGAGCTCCATCGTGCGCTTGATGCGCTCGGCCTGCTCCGCTCTCGAAAGGCCGATGATCTCCAGCGGCAGCGCCACGTTACGCTCGATCGTGCGCCACGGGAAAAGGGCTGCCGCCTGGAAGACGTAGCCATAAGCGCGTTTCTCGCGCGCCTGTTCCGGCGTCATGCCGTTGACCGAGATCATGCCCGATGTCGGTTTTTCCAGATCGGCGATGACGCGCAGCAAGGTGGTCTTGCCGCAGCCCGATGGGCCGATGAAGGAGACGAACTCGCCCTTGCCGATGGTCAGGTCGACATTGGAGAGCGCCTCTACCGGACCGTCATTGGTCTGAAAGGTAAGGCCAAGTCTGCTTGCCGAGACGACGGCTGGCGATTGTCCCGTCATCGCTTGCTGCCTGCCTCTCGCAGCCGCCCAGGATGAAATGCCGTTGCATTCGCGTTGATGTTGCTTTCCACTCGTCCAATCCCACCCACTCGACGCCCGGAGCCTTGCCGATGTCGCCCAAACCCACTTGTCACCTTATCCGTCCTGAAAGCACTTATGAAGGCAAGCAGGGATTGACCTATTTTGCCGGCATTGCAGCCGAGACGGTCGGCTCGTCCGGCATCTGCATGCATCTGCTCACCCTGCCGCCCGGCGCCCGCGCCAAGGCGCATCTGCATGAAAGCCATGAGACGGCGATCTATGTGCTCTCGGGCGAGGTCCACACATGGTATGGCGACAGGCTCGAGAACCACATCGTCGTCAAGGCCGGCGACCTCTTCTACATCCCGGCCGGCGTACCGCATCTGCCGGCCAATATGAGCAACGCCCCGTCCTCGGCCGTCATCGCCCGCACCGATCCCAATGAACAGGAAAGCGTCGTCCTGTTGCCGGAGCTGGATGCGCTGGTGGCCTGACGCTGACGGGACTGCCGTCATTTGCACCGCGCCACTTCGCCCATGACATTGCCGTCCTCGTCGGCGACCGTCAGCTTCTTGGCGTTCTTGGCGCTGCGCTTGATGGTGAATTTGGTCGGCTCCTGTCCGTCTTCACCTTCGGCCTCGCATGTCGCCGTCACCACCAGCGAACCATCAGCCTGCGCTTGCTTCTCCGTGAAGGTGCAGGCGCTGGCGGCGGTGACCAATGCCTCGTCGGTCAAAAGCAGCATCCGATCGGCGGCGACTTCCTGGCCGTTGCGGTTGATGCAGCCATATTTGTCCCCATAGGGTTTCGTCAGGTCGATGCCTGCCGCAAGGGCCTGACCCGCAGCCAGAACGACTACCATCGCAACAGATGGCCCCAAACCGCGCGCGCTCATTCCCCCAGCTCCAACGTCACGAACACGGTTGCAACGGCCCCATTTCTTCAAGACCGGGAATGGTCACGAAGAACCCACCCTCGCCCTTGTTGGTGACCACAACGGTTTCAGCCGTCGTCCCCGCCTCGCCTTCGGCGGAACAGGTCGCATCAAGTGATTGCGTGCCCGGCGCCCACGTCAATTGCTGCGCGAACCGGCAGCCGCTGCCATAGGTCTCGATGCCCTCGGCGGTCAGCACGATATAATCGTCGCGGCCCTGAAAGCCGGCCTTTGCAAAGACACAACCGGCATCGTTGCCCCAGAAGCCCACCAGCCTCTCGGCCCCTGTTGCCGGACCAGCGACCACCATCGCCACGACCAGTGAAATGAGCGCCCCCGGGCTCCGCAACGTCAAACGCCTGTCGCCGGAATGCCGGTGCGTTCGACCTTGCGCGGCGCGGTGATGTCCTTCCAGGTCGATAGAGCCCGGTTGACCGCCGCGTTCGGCTCGCGGGCGACGAATTCGCCATGGCCGGGCTTGGCCTTGACCTCCGCTTCCTCGACCGACAATTCGCCGCGCGAAAAGACGAAGCGCGGCAGGCCGGTCACCTCAAAACCTTCGAAGACGTTGTAGTCGATCACCGATTGCTGCTTCTTCGAGGTGATGGTCTTCTTGGCGCTGGGGTCCCACACCACGATGTCGGCGTCCGCGCCTTCGACGATGGCGCCCTTCCTAGGATACATGTTGAGGATCTTGGCGATGTTGGTCGAAGTCACCGCGACGAACTCGTTCATCGTCAGCCGCCCGGTGTTGACGCCCGTCGTCCACAGCACGGGCAAGCGGTCTTCAAGCCCGCCAGTGCCGTTCGGGATCTTGGTGAAATCGCCGACGCCGTTGCGCTTCTGCTTGGTGGTGAAGGCGCAGTGGTCGGTCGCCACCACCTGCAGCGATCCCGCCTGCAGGCCGGCCCACAGCGAATCCTGGTGCAGCTTGTTGCGGAAGGGCGGGCTCATGACGCGGCGCGCCGCATGGTCCCAATCCTTGTCGAAATACTCGCTTTCATCCAGCGTCAGATGCTGGATCAGCGGCTCGCCGAAAACCCGCATGCCCTTCTGGCGGGCGCGGCGGATGGCTTCGTGGCTCTGCTCGCAGGACACATGCACGACATAGAGCGGCACGCCGGCCATGTCGGCGATCATGATGGCGCGGTTGGTCGCCTCGCCTTCCACTTCCGGCGGCCGCGAATAGGCGTGTCCCTCGGGACCATTATTGCCGGCAGCGAGCAGCTTTTGCGACAGCGCCGCAACCACGTCGCCATTCTCGGCATGAACGAGCGGCAGCGCGCCGAGATCGGCGCAGCGCTGGAACGACGCGTACATCTCGTCGTCGTCCACCATCAGCGCGCCCTTGTAGGCCATGAAATGCTTGAACGAGGTAATGCCTCTGTCGACGACGGTGGCCATCTCGTCGAACACCTGCTTGCCCCACCAGGTGATCGCCATGTGGAAGGAGTAGTCGCAGGCAGCCTTCGAGGTCTTGTTGTCCCACATCTGCAACGCTTCCAGCAGCGATTGCTGCGGCGCCGGCAGGCAGAAATCGACCACCATCGTGGTGCCACCGGAAAGGGCCGCACGCGTCCCGGACTCGAAATCGTCGGCCGAATAGGTGCCCATGAACGGCATTTCGAGATGGGTGTGCGGATCGATGCCGCCCGGCATGACGTAACAGCCGCTGGCGTCGAACTCATGGTCGCCATGCAGGTTCGAGCCAATGGCGACGATCTTGCCGTGCTGCATCAGCACATCGGCCTTCCAGGTGCGGTCGGCGGTGACGATGGTGCCGTTTCGGATGACTTTGGTCATTGTCGTGTTCCCTTGTTCTCTTCGCGCTTCTTGTGAGCGTCGTTTTGAATACAGATCTTAGTTCACGCCACGATCCCCGCTGTCTCTACCACCGCATGGAACAGCACGTCGGCGCCGGCGCCGGCCCATTCCTTGGTGATTTCCTCAGCCTCGTTGTGTGACAACCCGTCAACGCAGGGGCACATCACCATGGCGGTCGGCGCAACGCGGTTGATCCAGCAGGCGTCGTGGCCGGCGCCGGAGACGATGTTGCGGTGGGAATAGCCGAGCCGATCGGCGGCGTCGCGGATCGCCTTGACGCAGCCGGCATCGAAGGTGACCGGATCGAAAGCGCCGACCTGCTCGACCTTGTACTGGATGTCGAGCGCCTCACAGATTGTGTCGATGCCTTCGCGTATGCGCCCATCCATCGCGTCCAGCACTTCCTTCTCGGGCGAGCGGATGTCGATGGTGAAGACGGTGCGCCCGGCGATGATGTTGCGCGAGTTCGGAAACACCTCCATGTGGCCGACCGCGCCGACGGCGTCGGGCTGGTAGTCCATGGCGATCTCGTGCACCAGTTCGATGACCCGAGCCATGCCGAGCCCGGCATTACGGCGCTTGGGCATCGGGGTCGAGCCGGTATGCGCCTCCTTGCCGGTCAGCGTTACCTGCAGCCATTTCAGGCCCTGGCCGTGGGTGACGACGCCAATGTCGATGCCTTCGTCCTCGAGGATCGGCCCCTGCTCAATATGCAGTTCGAAGAAGGCGTGGATCTTGCGATCACCGACTTTCTCGGTGCCTTTCCAGCCGATGCGCTCCAGCTCCTCGCCAAATTTCCTGCCCTGTTTATCAGTGTGCTGATACACGTCCGCCTGATCGAGCACACCGGCGAACACGCCGGACGCCATCATAGCCGGGGCAAAGCGCGAGCCTTCCTCATTGGTCCAGTTGGTAACGACGATCGGATGCCTGGTCTGGATGCCGAGATCGTTAAGCGAGCGAATAATCTCCAGCCCGCCGAGCACGCCGAGCACGCCGTCATATTTGCCGCCGGTCGGCTGCGTGTCCAGATGGCTGCCGACATAAACCGGCGGCAGGCTGGGATCAGCGCCTTCCCGGCGGGCAAACATGGTGCCCATTTCGTCGAGCCCCATTTCGAGCCCGGCCGCCTCGCACCAGCGCTTGAACAGATGCCGTCCCTCGCCGTCCTCGTCGGTCACGGTCTGGCGATTGTTGCCGCCGGCAATACCGGGGCCGATCTTCGCCATCTCCATGATGGAATCCCACAAACGGTCTGAATTGATTCGCAGATTCTCGCCCGGGGCGGCCATTCAAAGTCCTCTCATTTCATATAACCAACCGGGCGGCGGTTCCCGCCGCCGCCCGACTGGCTGGATAGATTAGTCGATCGCCCTCAGCACTTCTCTGACATGGTCGATCAATTCGTTGATCTGGCCCTTGGTGATGATCAGTGGCGGCGACAGCGCGATGATGTCGCCGGTGGTGCGGATCAGCGCGCCGCGCTCGAACGCCTTGACGAAGGCCGAGAAGGCCCGCTTGGTCGGGCTGCCGGCGATCGGCGCCAGTTCGATCGCGCCGATCAGGCCGATATTCCGGATGTCGATGACATGCGGCTCGTCCTTCAGCGAATGCAGCGCATCTTCCCAGTAAGTCGCCAGTTCCTCGCCACGGGTCAGCAGGCCCTCTTCCTTGTAGGTGTCGAGCGTGCCGAGTGCCGCGGCGCACGCAATCGGATTGCCCGAATAGGTGTAGCCGTGGAAGAACTCGATCATGTGCTCGGGGCCGGTCATGAAGGCGTCGTGGATTTCCTTCTTCACGAACACCGCGCCCATCGGGATGACGCCGTTGGAGACGCCCTTGGCGGTGGTCATGATGTCGGGCGTGACGCCGAAATAATCCGCTGCGAACGGCGCGCCGAGACGGCCGAAACCGGTGATGACCTCGTCGAAGATCAGCAAAATGCCGTGCTCGGTGCAGATCTCGCGCAGTTTCTGCAGATAGCCCTTCGGCGGCAGGATGACGCCGGTGGAGCCGGCGACCGGTTCGACGATGACGGCGGCGATGGTCGAGGCGTCATGCAGGGCAACGATGCGCTCCAGCTCGTTGGCGAGTTCCGCGCCATATTCCGGCACGCCCTTGGAGAAGGCGTTCTTTTCCGGCAGATGCGTGTGCGGCATGTGGTCGACGCCGCCGAGCAGCGTGCCGAACATCTTGCGGTTGGTGACGATGCCGCCGACCGAGATGCCGCCGAAATTGACGCCGTGATAGCCGCGTTCGCGGCCGATCAGGCGGGTGCGCGCGCCCTCACCCTTCACACGGTGATAGGCGATCGCCATCTTCAGCGCGGTTTCCACCGATTCCGAACCGGAATTGGTGAAGAAGACATGGTCCATGCCCTTGGGCGCGAGGTCGACCAGGCGGTTGGCCAGTTCGAACACAATCGGGTGTCCCATCTGGAAGGCCGGCGCATAGTCGAGTTCGGCCGCCTGATGCTGGATCGCTTCCGTGATCTTGGGACGGCAATGGCCGGCATTGACGCACCACAGGCCGGCGGTGCCGTCGAGCACCTTGCGGCCGTCGCTGGTGGTGTAATGCATGTCCTTGGCGGACACGAACATGCGCGGCGCCTGTTTGAACTGCCGGTTTGCCGTGAACGGCATCCAGAATGCGCTGAGATCGTTCGGCGTGACTTTCAGCCGGTTGGACATGACCAAGACTTCCCCTTGTAACCTGTTTCGGTGCGGCTAACGCTTGGTCTTTCCAAAGCTTGGTCTTTGCTGCGTTTTCATGCTACGCAAATTTTTGACCGATTGGACAAACGTTAGCACCGCCCTGTCGGCGGTCAAGGGATTACTAGCGGAAATGCGGCCTGCGAAGTGCGCTCCACGGGTAAGAGAAAAACTGGTCCAGAGAATTGGTCCAGATGACCCGCTCGGCCAAGGCTTGCAGGGGTGAGCGGCGCCATGGAAGGCTCAGCCCCTCGCCGCACCCGCATCCAGCAGGAAAAGCGCGAACTGATCCTGGAAGCAGCGCTCGAAGTCTTCTCCACCAACGGCTTTCGCGGCTCGACCATCGACCAGATCGCCGAGGCCGCGGGGATGTCGAAGCCGAACCTGCTCTATTATTTCCGCCGCAAGGAAGACATCCACGAAACGCTGATGGAGCGGCTGCTGGCGACGTGGCTGGCGCCGCTACGTGAACTCGACGACATCGGCGACCCCCTGACCGAGCTCAGGAGCTACATCCGGCGCAAGCTCGAAATGGCGCGTGATTTTCCCAGGGAGAGCCGGCTGTTCGCCAACGAGATCCTGCAAGGCGCGCCGCGCATCATGCCGCTGCTGGAAGGAGAGCTGAAAACGCTGGTCGACGAAAAGGCCAACGTCGTCAAGGGCTGGATGCGCGCCGGCAAGATCGCCCGCACCGATCCCTGGCACCTGATCTTCTCGATCTGGGCGACGACCCAGCATTACGCCGATTTCGACGTCCAGGTCCGCGCCGTGCTCGGCGCCGACCGCGGCGGCGACGGCCGCTTCGAGGATGCGGCGCGCTTTCTCGAACAGCTGTTTATCGATGGGCTGAAGCCGAAGCCCTGATAACTGCCGCGGTGCTCAGTTGCGTGATGCTCAGTTCCTTGGAGGTATTGCTTTCCATTCGTCATAAGATGCCTGATGAAGAACTCCCCTAAACGCTACGAGCTTGCCCTGTTGCGGTGTGATCTTTAGCTTCGTCGGCATTTTAGGTGTGATGGCTCCGCCGAGTGGAGCAATAGCAAAGCCATTCACCACTATGCCGTTGTCCAGGGTGATGCCTTTGTTGAACCCACCCCGATGCGGCACTCCACCGTTCATCTCGATTTTGATTTCACCCTCTTCGTTGTCTATCAAAACAAGAAATGAGGGATTCGGCTCCATGAGGTGAGAAGCCGAAATTACGATGTCCACGGCAACAGACGGATTACCTGAAAAGCTATAGGTGAGATTGGAGAATCCCATATGCTGCGGGGTGAACGTATTATTTCCTTGGATGACATTCACGATCTGAACAATCGCTGCTTCAATCCCATTGGCGAACATATCGATGTAGACGTTCTGAAGAAGTACAGGCGGCATCGTGGAGCCATCCACACGAACGGGAATGATTTTGCACTCGCCCTTCGTGGCTTTATATAATGCGTTCTGCCATTCGAGCTTGACCATGTTGCTCTGAAGACTTTTTCCAGAAACAAAGAAAAAAACAAACTTTGGCGAAGTCAGGCCTTCGTTCATTTTATCAATGATGCCATCGCCTGGCTGTATTGACCAGCTGTCGTAAAAAACCTTGTCCTGCCCAAAAATTTCGCGGAGCCGAAGTGCAACCGGTTCAATAACGGGCTTGTCCGCGTGATTATGACTTAAAAAGATCATCTATGTGCCTCCCCGGAAATTGTCTCGGAGAGGTGGGAACTTGCATTCACAACGTCAACTAGGCACTGCGCCGTTCGACAGGCAGCGCGTCCACCAATGCCTGCAGCTTGGCGACCGAATTCTGCTCGGCCAGCGGCGTGTAGACGATCAGCTTCATGTCCGAGCCGTCATCGATCGACAGGCTCATATGCTCGAACGCCATCGCGCCGGCGATCGGATGGCGCAGATACTTCTTGCCGGAGAGACGATGCACCACATCTCGCTGCGGCCACCACTCCCGGAACTCCGGGCTCGACCGCATCATAAGCGCGATCAGCCGCTCGAAATCCGGGTCGCCGGTGTATTTCGCGCTCTCGGCGGGAAACGCCGCAAGGGTGGCGCGCGCCAGCTGTTCCCAGTCGACCAGCAAATGGCGCCGGTGCGGATCGGTGAACACGCCATGGAGGATGTTACGGGCGTCGCCCTCCAACAAGCCGTAATCGCCGAAAATGGCAACCGCCCCGGCGTTCCAGGCCAGCACATCCCAGCGCGGCCCGACAATATAGGCCGGTTGCAGGACGAGACTCTGCAGCATGTGCAGCAGGGGACCTTCGACCTTGACCGGGGTAATGCGCCGCCGCTCGGGCTGCTGGCGGCCGGCCAGCGTGAACAAATGCCGCTTCTCGGCGGCATCGAGGCGCAAGGCCTCGCAAAGCGCCGTCAGTACCTCCACCGAAGGCCGCACATCCCTGCCCTGTTCCAGCCAGGTGTACCAGGTCGTGCCGACGCCGGCGATCATCGCCACCTCTTCGCGGCGCAGACCGGGCGTACGCCGCCTCGCGCCGGCCGCAATGCCGGTGGCTGACGGCGAAAGCCGTTCGCGGCGCGAACGCAGGAAGGCGCCAAGCTCGCGCCGGCGGCTGTCTTCGGGCGATGGTGCGGAAGCATCCATGAGGGCGCAGTATAGCAGTATCGATACCAGGATAAAGTTTGAACTGTTTGGCGAGCGCAAAGCGCACCATCTTGGCATCCAGAGCGAATATGGAGGCTCCCGACATGGACCTGAAAGACAAGACAATCCTCATCACCGGCTCGACCGACGGCGTCGGCCGCGCCGTCGCGCAAAGGCTGGGCGACGGCGGCGCGCGCGTGCTGGTGCATGGCCGTGACGCGGCTCGCGGCAAGGCAACCGTCGCAGAAATCGAATCCGCCGGCGGCAAAGCCGAGTTCCTCGCCGCGGACCTCGCCTCGCTAGCCGAGGTCCGCCGCCTCGCCGAGGCCGTACGCGCAAAAACCGACCGGCTCGACATCCTCATCAACAATGCCGGCATCGGCACGGCCGGCGCCAAGCGACAGCTCAGCGCCGACGGCTTCGAACTGCGCTTTGCGGTCAACTATCTCGCCGGTTTCCTGCTGACCTCGGAACTGCTGCCGCTGCTCAAGGCGAGTTCGCCGGCGCGCATCATCAACGTCGCCTCGGCCGGCCAGCAGGCGATCGATTTCGGCGATGTCATGCTGACACGTTCCTATGACGGCGTGCGCGCCTATTGCCAGAGCAAGCTGGCGCAGATCCTGTTCACCATCGACCTGGCCGGAGAGTTGAAAGGCAGCGGCGTCACCGTCAACGCTCTGCATCCGGCGAGCTACATGAACACCACCATGGTCCGCCAGGCCGGCGTGACGCCATGGAGCTCGGTCGAAACCGGCGCCGACGCCATTCTCAACCTCGCGACATCGCCCGCGCTGGAGGGCCGCAGCGGCCTCTATTTCGACGGCCAAAGGGAGGCCCGCGCCGACGCACAAGCCTATGACGCCAAGGCCAGACAGCAATTGCGAACCCTGAGCCTCGACTTCGTCGGCCAGGCTTCCCCAAAATCGAAGGAACAACATTCATGACCGGCAAGATCGAACACACCGTCATCATCGGCGGCTCATCCGGCATCGGCCTGGCGACGGCGCGCAAACTGCTTGGCCCGGGCATGAAGGTGACGATCACCGGACGCAACCGGGACAAGCTGAACAGCGCCTGGAAGAGCCTCGGCGGTGCCGCCGACAAGGCGGCCTTCGATGCTTCGAAGCCGGACGAGGTCCGTCAGTTCTTCGAGCGCCTCGGACCCTTCGATCACCTTGTGCTGGCTGCTAGCGGCGGCAAGGGACTTGGGCCGTTCGCAAGCCTCGATCTTGCCGACATCGCCGGTGGTGTCGACGAGAAGGTCCGGCCGCAATTGTCCTGCCTGCAGGCAGCGTTGCCGACGCTCAACAAATCGGGATCGGTGACCTTCATCTCGGCTGTATCGGCGCAGCTGACCGCGCCCGGCGTTGCCGGCATCGCCGCCGTCAACGGCATGCTGTTGACCGTGGTGCCGATCCTGGCGGTGGAGCTGAAACCGCTGCGCGTCAACGTCGTTGCGCCCGGCGTCATCGACACGCCGTGGTGGGACTTTTTGCCTGACGAGCAGCGGCAGGCGGTCTTTGCCGACTATGCAGGTAAGACCCCTGTCGGCAGGATCGGCCACGCCGAAGACGTCGCCGGTGCAATCGCCTTCCTCGTCTCCAACGGTTTTATGACCGGCCAGGTGCTGACCTGCGATGGCGGTTTGCGCTTCGCGGCGTGACCTTACAGCGACTGTGCGATCAGCGTGAGAAAGCCTCCGGCGAGGGCGACGTTGCCGACGAAGCCGTTGATGCGCGAGGCCCGGTCCGGGCCCTGATGGTCCCAGAAATTGTGGAACATCGGCGTCGCGACAATGAGAAACAGCACCAGCACAGCACTGGCGATCGCGGTCCACAGGCCGGCCATCACCAGCGCGCCGGCAACGGTCTGCAGGACGATGCCGGCCCACAACGCCAATCTCGCCTGCGGCACGCCGCGCGCGGCCATCAGCCCGGTCAGGAACGCCTCGTTTTGAACATTGCGCAGTCCCGCGACAACGAAGGCGCCGCCAAGCAACAGGCGGCCGAGAAACAACAGGGTCGAAGGCAAATCGACAGGCATGAAATCTTCCCCGTACTTAAGCATGAAACAGGTGGAGCGCCGCCCTTTCCACGGCGCTCCATGACTAACCGCACGGTCAGGCTGCTTTGGCCGCCGGCATCGGGTGAATGGCGTGGAACGGGATGCAGAGCCGGTTCCAGGTGTTGATCATGCCGATCGCGACCGACAGCTTGACCAGTTCCTCTTCCGAGAAGTGCTCTAGCGTGCGGGCATAGAGTTCGTCCGAAACGCCATTGTTGGCGATCAGGGTCGTTGCCTCGGTCCAAGCAAGCGCCGCGCGTTCGCGCTCGGAAAACAGCGGCGATTCCTTCCAGGCCGAAACCAGATAGAGCCGTGTCTCGGTTTCGCCATCGCGCCTCGCCTCGCGGCTATGCATCTCGACGCAGTAGGAGCAGCCATTGATCTGCGAGGCGCGGAGCTTGATCAAATGCAGCAGGCTCACTTCAAGCCCGCATTCGTCGACCGCCTTGTTGAGCGCCGACACGGCTTTCATGATCTCAGGCGCCTTGGCGAAGAATTGCAGTCTCTGTTTCATCGTCTTTCCTTTCACATCTGTTTGGCGGGGGATTAAATCTGTTTGGCTGCAGCGGGTTTCTGCGGCCGCTGATGGCGCGCCACAAAGGCACAGCTGGCGGCAAACGATCGCGGATCGCCTTCGGCCTTGTAGTCAGCCACGATGTCGGACAACCGGGTTTCCGCGAGAGCGGCACGATAGGCACGCTCGGCTTTCAGCATCGCGGCATTGATGCCGCACGGCTTCACATAGGCCGAAGCATCGATCTTGACCGGGCCGCGCTGGCGGATCTCGCCGCAGCGGAAGGCCGGCTCGCGACCCTCGACCGCAAGCACGATATCGAGCAGCGTGATGCGCTCGGCCGGACGCGCCAGCCGGTAGCCGCCCGCCGGTCCCGGCACCGATTCCAGGATGCGCGCAGCAGTCAGCTGGTTCAGATGTTTCAGCAGATAGCTCGGCGACAGGCCGAAGGACTCTGCCAAAGCAGCACCCGGTATCGTGCTGTTGCCCTCCACGCTGGCCAGTGTGGCCGCGCAATGGATGGCCGCTTCTACACCCTCGCCCAGCTTCACGATGTTGCGCTCCTATTCATGGATATCTTTTATCCTAGATAAAATTTATCTGCAATAGGAAAATGAAAAACGGCGCTCGAAAGCGCCGCTTTTTTCTTCGACCCGTCCCCTACTCCGCAGCCACCTTGGCCATCGGGTTGTTCGGGTGCGTCGTCCAGTTGGCATAGACCGGCGACACCGGCTTGCCGGTGCGCTGGTCCATCACGCCGGCGGCCAGCGGCTCCATGGTGATGCAGTTCTCGACCGGGCAGACATTGACGCACAGATTGCAGCCGACGCATTCGGCCTCGATCACCTCGAAATGCCTGACGCCGTCGACCATGTTGGTGATTGCCTGGTGCGAGGTGTCCTCGCAGGCGATGTGGCAGCGGCCGCATTTGATGCAGGCGTCCTGGTCGATATGCGCCTTGGCGATGTAATTGAGGTTGAGATACTGCCAGTCGGTGACGTTGGGCGTGGCGCGGCCGACGATGTCGTCGAGCGAGGCATGGCCCTTCTCGTCCATCCAGTTTTCAAGACCGGCGATCATCTCCTGCACGATCTTGAAGCCGTAGGTCATCGCCGCCGTGCACACCTGCACATTGCCGGCGCCGAGCGCCATGAACTCGGCAGCATCCCGCCAGGTGGTGATGCCGCCAATGCCGGAGATCGGCAGGCCGTGCGTTTCGGGATCGCGGGCGATCTCGGCCACCATGTTCATGGCGATCGGCTTCACCGCCGGGCCACAATAGCCGCCATGCGAGCCCTTGCCGTCGATGGTCGGCTGCGGCGCGAAACTGTCGAGATCGACGCCGGTGATCGAGTTGATGGTGTTGATCAGCGACACCGCGTCGGTGCCGCCGGCGTGGGCGGCGCGCGCCGGCTTGCGCACATCGGTGATGTTGGGCGTCAGCTTGGTGATGACAGGCATGCGGGTGTTGGCTTTGCACCAGCGCACCACCATTTCGATATACTCCGGCACCTGGCCGACAGCCGCGCCCATGCCACGTTCCGACATGCCGTGCGGGCAGCCGAAATTGAGCTCGATGCCGTCGGCTTCGGTCTCCTCGACCACCGGCAGGATCGCCTTCCAGCTTTCCTCGACGCATGGCACCATCAGCGAGACGACGATGGCGCGGTCGGGCCAGTCCTTCTTGACCTGCTTGATCTCGCGCAGATTGACCTGCAAATCGCGGTCGGTGATCAGCTCGATATTGTTGAGGCCGAGCAGGCGGCGGTCGGCGCCCCAGATCGCGCCATAACGCGGGCCGTTGACATTGACCACCGGCGGGCCTTCCTCGCCCAGCGTTTTCCACACGACACCGCCCCAGCCCGCCTTGAAGGCGCGGATGACATTGTAGGCCTTGTCGGTCGGCGGCGCCGAAGCCAGCCAGAACGGATTGGGCGATTTGATGCCGACGAAATTGTTGCGGATGTCTGCCATGACAGGTCCCTTTCAACCGAGACGAACGAGCATTTCCACGGGTGCGAGAATGCCGCCTTTAAGCGCGGGGGTGAGATTGGCGATCTTGGTGCCGGCGTTCTCGCCCATGATAAGATTAACGCCAGGCGGCGGCTTTTTTCCTTCCGCCTGCGCCGCAGCCATGCGCGCCCGTATCGTGTCGAAAAATTCGATGGCAAAGGCGCCACGAGGGCGCTCGGCGGTTACAGAGAACCCCGCGGCGGCGGCAGCCGAACGATAGTCGTCGGGCGTGGCAACGAAGGACATGCTCTCGTCGGATGCCCATGGCAGCGGATAGGTCAGCGCACCTGCCTTGAGCCGCATCACATCGTAGACGGCAAAGACGCCGCCCGGCTTGAGCACACGCGCCGCCTCGCTCATCAGCTTTTTCTTGTCGGGAAGATTCATGCCGACATGCAGGATCATGGCCGTATCAAAGCTTTTGTTGCTGAACGGCATGTCCAGCGCGCTGCCCTGCACGAACCGGACTTTGTCGGCCATTCCCACCCGCTTCGACAGGCTGGTCGCGATGTCGACATAGCTTTGCGTCAGATCAATGCCGGTGACATCGGCGCCGGCATTGTTGGCGGCGAAGCGGGCTGGACCACCCACGCCGGAACCAATGTCGAGCAGCCTGGCCCCCGGCTTCAAACCCATCTGGCCGATGAGTTCCCTGGTGGCGGCGATACCGCCAATGTGGAACTCGTCGACCGCTTCGAGATCGCCAGCGCGTAGATGGGCAATTTCCACGCCGGTATCGGCGAGCACGGCAAGAATGTGCTGCTCAAGATCCGAGACGTCGTAGTGACGCGCGATGCCTGATTCCACTGAGGCCATGATCTCTATCCCTGTGCCAGACTCCGGTTGATGCTCTCCGCCGCATCGCGGCCTTGCGCGACGGCCGATACCGTCAAATCGTCGCCGCGAAAAATGCAGTCGCCGCCGGCCCAGACATTGGCGAGCGAGGTGCGCCCTTCTGCGTCGACCTTGATGCGGCCGGCTTCGAGTTCGATCGCAGCACCGCTGCCGTTGAGTGCCGCCGGCACAAAGCTCTGGCCGATCGCCTTGAACACCTGGTCGGCGGCCAGCGTAAGCCGCTCGCCGGTGCCGGCAAGCCTGTCGCCGTTCATCGCGGTGTATTCGAGTTCGATGCCCGACACTTTGCCGGCCTCAGTGATGACCCGCTTCGGCTGCAGCCAGTGGCGGATGGTGACGCCGTTGGCGGCAGCCAGATCCTGCTCGAACTCGGAAGCGTTCATGTGTTCCTGGCCGCGCCGGTAGCAGATCGTCACCTCCTCGGCGCCGAGCAGCTTCGATTGCACGGCGGCGTCGATCGCCGTCATGCCGCCGCCGATGACGACGACGCGCCGGCCGATTGGCAGGCTCGAGAGATCGCTGGCCTGGCGCAGTTCGGCGATGAATTCGACTGCATTGACAACGCCATCGGCGTCCTCGCCATCCGTGCGCAACGCATTCACGCCGCCAAGCCCCATGCCGAGGAAGACGGCATCGTAATTCAGGATCAGATCCGACAGCTGGTAGTCGCGGCCGAGCGCCTTGCCGTTATGGATATCGATGCCGCCGATCCCCGTGACATAGTCGACCTCGGCCTGGGCGAAATTGTCGATGCTCTTGTAGGCGGCGATGCCATATTCATTGAGGCCGCCGGCCTTCGGGCGGGCTTCCAGAATGGTAACGTCATGGCCGTGGCGAGCGAGCCGGTGCGCGGCGGCGAGGCCGGCCGGCCCGGCGCCGACCACGGCGACCGACTTGCCGGTTGTTTCAGCGCGCGGATAAAACTGCTTGTGCTCGGCCATGGCGACATCGGTGGCGTAGCGCTGCAGGCGGCCGATCTGCACCGGCTTGCCTTCCGCCACCTCGCGCACGCAGACCTCTTCGCACAGCGTCTCGGTCGGGCAGACGCGGGCGCACATGCCACCCAATATGTTCTGGTCGAAAATCGTCTTGGCCGAACCGATCGGGTTGCCGGTCGAGATCTGGCGGATGAACAGCGGAATGTCGATCGAGGTCGGGCACGCATTCATGCACGGCGCATCGTAGCAGAAATAGCAGCGGTCGGATTCGACCAGCGCCTCGTGGTGATCGAGCGGCGGATGCAGGTCGGAAAAATTCTCGGCGTACTGGTCGGCGGCAAGCCGGCCGCCGGCAATGCCGTCCTTGAACTGGCCTTCTGGCATCGTCAGTTCCCCACGTTTTCGTTTTGGGGAAGGCTAGCACGTTTTATTTTTTTATCAATTGGTCAATTTTCGCCGCAAGCCATTGAAAAGACTAGCTCATAATATGATTTGACTACTCATGTTATGGCTTTCAGCCTATGGCACGGGCGAAAGGCCGGAGCTCGTAGCGGCCATGGATCGACCGGATCTCGTCGGCAACCAGTTGCTGCAGCCGCCACAGATTGCGGTCGCGGATGCCGAATTCCTCGAGGTGGCTGACGGTGTTGTAGAGATATTCCGCGCCTGAGCCGACATGGCCGCAGGCTCTGGCAAGCACCCCCGCCACCGTGTCCAGCGGCTGCCCGAGCGAGGTTCCCCTGCCCGTCACCCCGACCCAGAAGCCGAGCGCCCGTATCCGGCCCTGCTGGGTGCGCACGGGAACCCACCGGACCGAGCTGACACTCTCATGATCGTCGATCTCGCGCCGCAGCAGTCTTTCGATCTGCTGCGGCTTGTCGCCGTCGGGCAGGCGGTAGATGACGCCGTCGCATCGGCCACCGCGTTCGAGCGCCATCATCAGCCCCGGCTGCGCGACGCTGCCGCGCCAGCGCACCATGTCGAGGCAGAAGGAGCGGTGCCAGCCGAAAGCAGTGGCGCGCTGGCGTTCGACGGATTCGAAAGCCGGCTTCCAGATCAGCGAGCCATAGGCGAACACCCACAAAGGCCCCTCGTCTGCTTCTTCAGACAGCCGCAAGGCCAAGGTCCGGTAATCCTCATCGTTCAGCTGCGTCCAACTGCAGTCGGGTCCGGGATCGACCTCTTCGCGATGACACAGTGACACAAGCTCAGGCGTGAGCGACATAAGGCGCATGAAACGACTACCCCTCGTTTGCCCAAGGAAAGTCGAAAACCGCCGCATGTGCAAGCCGCCGGTGGGCCGAAGTGCGGAACGACGTGTCAACGCAGCCGTTGAACTTTCTCCGCTTCGCTGTCGGATTTGCGTCGCTGAAAACGTCCTTTGATGGATCGGACGACGATCTATGCATGAAGGTGAGGAGACCGAAAATGCCGAAATCCCCAATGCCCTTCTTCTGGTACGAGTTGATGACCAGCGACCTCGATGCGGCGCAAGCATTTTACACCACCGTGGTCGGCTGGCGGGCCGAGCCCTTCGACAAAGCGCCCAGCATGCCGCGCTATATCGTGGTGAACTCCGCCGAGCGTGGCGTGGGCGGGCTGATGACCCTGCCCGAGGAAGCAGCCAGGACGGGTCTGAAGCCGGCCTGGTTCGGCTATGTGCACACCAGCGATACCGATGCCTCGACCGAGGCACTGAAAGCCGCCGGCGGGACTGTTCACCGCGAACCCGACGACATTCCCGGCGTCGGCCGCTTCTCCGTCGTCGCCGACCCGCAAGGCGCCGCCTTCATGTTCCTGCAGCCCAATGGTCCCGACCAGCCCGTCCTTCCGGCAACGACGCCGGGCCATGTCGGCTGGCACGAGCTTTATGCGTCCGACCGCCAGAAGGCCTTCGATTTCTACTCCAGCCAGTTCGGCTGGACTGATGCCGGTAGCATGGACGTCGGCGAGATGGGCATCTATCAGACCTTCTCAGCCGGCCCTGAATCCGGCGGCGGCATCATGAACAAGCCGCAACAGCTGCCGGTGCCGGTCTGGCTGTTCTACTTCAATGTCGACGCCATCGACGCAGCCGCCAAACGCGTCACCGACAATGGCGGCAAAATTGTCATGGGTCCGATGCCGGTGCCGACCGGCCAATGGATTGCCCAGTTCACCGATCCGCAAGGCGCTTATTTCGCGCTGATCGCGCCGGGCCGCTGATCCCCTCCGGTACTCGCCTGCACGGAACTGCTCTCATCGCGCCGCCGGTGCGATGAGAGGCGCGTCCGGGGCGGTCACTCTGGCGCCAGCACAGCAACCTTGAGGTTCTCTTTCCTGGCGCCGCTGAGCTGGATCGTGGCTGCGCCAGGCGTCAGCTTGAAGCGCACGCTCTTGCGGATGCCGGGGCAGGTCTTCACGCCGGTGAAACCTGCTGATTTCACGGCTTGGCCATCCTGAATGACGTCAACCCAGGCCTCGTCGGATAGGCTGATCTGGAGCTCTCCTTCCGGTGGCACGGCCACGTTTGCCGTCGCGCCGAACGTGCCGGCTGCCGGCGCGCGTTGCGGTGAGACCGTGAAGCTGACCGCATCGACCGGCTCCAGCGCCATATCCGCGGCTTCGCCGAAAGCAAGAGAGGCACCGGACTGCGCGGCGGGCGCCGCCGGAAACAGTTCCTGCTCGCGTGTCACCGGCCATTTGAAGCCATCGCAGCCAGCTTCAGCGGCCACGGCGAAACTGGTGCTTGCGAGGATTGCGAACAGGCTGATGGCGACTTTTTTCATGGCGAAGGAACCCGTTTGGTTTGGAGTGTCTACACGCAGGTATACAACTTAAACGAGCTGTATGCAACCATAACGAGAACAAATTTCGGAGTCCAGACTGGAAGTGATTTCCAATCACCGATTGTTGATGACAGGCCACGCGAAGTGAATGGTCCAGCGCCGGGTGATAATTTATGGCCGGGCCGCAGGGTTGGAAAAATGGAGTTTAGATGAAGCTTTTTGACGGTCTCGCCAGATTTCAGCCGCAGGCACTCGGCGTCCTGCGCATCATCACAGCCCTGCAGTTCGTCGAACATGGCTCGCAGAAACTGTTCAATTTTCCGGTCAGCGCCGAGCCTCACGCTCTTACCGGCCTGACGGCGACGGCAGGCATCCTGGAGTTCGCCGGTGGCATCCTGCTGGCGCTCGGTCTGTTCACCCGCCCGGTCGCGTTCCTTCTGGCCGGCGAGATGGCCATCGCCTATTTCATGGCGCACTACCCGCGCGACTTCTTCCCGGTCAACAACAGCGGCGACGCGGCAATCTCCTTCTGCTTCATCTTCCTCTATCTGGTGTTTGCCGGCGCCGGCGCCTTCGCGCTCGACAACCGCCGCAGCACCTGACGCGCCTGATGCATGTCGCCCAAAAGTGCGCAGCGGTTTTGGGATAACGACTTGCACAAAAAACGACTTGCACAAAACAAGAATCTGAAGCGCCTCGGCGAAGCCGAAGCGCTTCAGGCGCGCATTCGCTCGAAGTTCGCGTCAAAGAGCGGCGCTGCCTGAACGCGCGCCGCGTGGCGCTTGCCCAAAAGTTCGATTTCGAAGCCGTCGCTCTTGTCTGCGATCTCCTTCGGTACATAGCCGATGGCGACGGATTTCTTCGAGTGATGCGCATAGCCGCCCGACGTCACCCAGCCGCGCACCGCGCCATCGTACCAGATCGGCTCGTCGCCGATGACATCGGCATCGTCGGCGTCGAGGATAAATGTGCGCAGCCTGAGCTTGCCGCCCTGCTTGCGCTCGGCAAGAGCGCCGGTTTTACCGATGAAATCGGCATCCTTGCCATAGGCGACGAAACGGTCGAGCCCGGCCTCCAGCGGCCCGTAGATCGGCCGGTATTCACGCGCCCATGAGCCGTAGTTTTTCTCCAGCCGCAGCGCATTGAGCGCGCGCGAGCCGAACAGGCCGAGGCCGAATTCCGCGCCTGCCGCCATCAACGCCTGGAAGGCAGCGCGCTGATATTCCGGCGCCACCCAGATCTCGTAGCCGAGATCGCCGGTGTAGCTGACGCGGCCGACCAGGCACGGCGCCGTGCCGATGTCCATTTTCGCGACCGCCATGAAGGGGAATGCGGTGTTGGCGACATCCGCGCGGCTGACCTTCGCCAGCACCTCCCTCGCCTTGGGTCCGGCGATCGCCAGACCGGTCAGTTTCTGCCCCAGCGCCTCCATGCGCACTGAGCTATCCGCAGGTAAATGCGCCTCGAACCAGCGCATATGATACTGCTCGGCGATACCGGAGCCGGCGATGAACCACTCGGTCCCGTTGGAATTGGTGGCACCGATATTGGCCAGCGTGAAATCGCCGATGAGCTTGCCGTCATCCTTCAGCATCGGCGCCAGCGTCATGCGGCCTGGCTTGGGCAACTTGCAGGCAAAGACCCGGTCGAGCCAAGCGGCCGCCCCTCCTCCCGTCACCTTGTATTTGGCGAAGTTCGAAATCTCCGCCAGGCCGACGCTCTCACGAACAGTCGCGACCTCATTGGCGACATGGGAAAAATCGCTGGACCGCCGCCACGAGAACTCGTCCTTGACACCCTCGGGCGCAAACCAGAGCGGCACTTCCAGCCCATAGGACACGCCCCATTGCGCGCCCTTGGCCGACAGCAGATCATAGATCGGCGTCGTCTTCAGCTGCCGCCCGGCGGGCAG
Organism: Mesorhizobium sp. C277A; assembly: GCF_040324395.1. Taxonomy (NCBI): domain Bacteria; kingdom Pseudomonadati; phylum Pseudomonadota; class Alphaproteobacteria; order Hyphomicrobiales; family Phyllobacteriaceae; genus Mesorhizobium; species Mesorhizobium sp. C277A. The sequence goes on from NZ_JAMYVW010000002.1 coordinate 2,900,811, forward strand.
CTCCTCATTGGGGAAGCGGATAGAGAAGCGGCGCGAATAGTTCTCGCGCACCTTGGCGTTGGTGTAGGCCATCGTCGCCCAGTCGCCGTAGCGCGCGACATCCATCGCCCAGATGTCGGCGCCGGGATCGCCCTCGATCATCCAGTTGGACAGCGCCAGGCCGACGCCGCCGCCTTGTGAAAAGCCCGCCATGACGCCGCAGGCGACCCAGAAGCCGGGAAGGCCACGCACCGGCCCGACCAGCGGATTGCCGTCCGGCGCGAAGGTGAAGGGGCCGTTGATGATCTGCCTGATGCCGGTCCTCTCGAAGGCCGGGAAATGCCTGAAGCCGACTTCGAGCGACGGCGCGATGCGGTCGATATCCGGCTCCAGCAGTTCATGGCCGAAATTCCACGGCGTCTGGAATTCGGACCAGACCTTGTTGGCCTTCTCATACGTGCCCATCAGCATGCCGCCGCGCTCCTGGCGCAGGTACAGCTCACCATCGAAATCGACGGCATGGATGATCTCGGTGCCGGTCTTGGCGTTCCAGGCGGCGACTTCCGGCATATCCTCGGTGATCAGGTACATGTGCTCCATGGCCAGCACCGGCAGTTCCAGCCCGACCATGCGGCCGACCTCGCGCGCCCATAACCCGCCGGCATTGACGACATGCTCGGCCACCACTTCGCCCTTGTTGGTGATGACGCGCCACATGCCGTCGGGACGGCGGACGATGTCTTCCACCTTGGTGAAGCGCTCTACTTCCGCGCCCAGTTTCCGCGCGGCCTTGGCATAGGCATGCGTCACGCCGGAGGGATCGAGATGGCCGTCCTCCTTGTTGCGGACGGCGCCGACGAATTGTTTCGGGTCGAGCAGCGGCATCAGCTCGGCCGCTTCGTTGGCCGATATCTCCTCGAGGTCGATGCCGAGGTAACGCCCCTTGGCGACGACGCCGCGCAGCCAGTCGAGCCGCGCCTCGGTTGCCGCCAGAAGCACGCCGCCGGTCAGATGTACGCCGGTCGCCTGTCCCGACAGCTCCTCGATCTCCTTGTAGAGCGAGATCGTGTATTTCTGCAGCTTGGCGACGTTGGGGTCGCCATTGATCGTGTGCATGCCGCCGGCCGCATGCCAGGTCGAGCCCGAGGTCAGCTCGTCGCGCTCCAGCAGCACGACATCGGTCCAGCCATGGCGGGCCAGATGGAACAGCACCGAACACCCGACGACGCCACCGCCAATGACCACGACCTTTGCATGCGATTTCATGAGTTTTGCTCTGTTATCAATGAGTTGAGGAGATAAGGTGAATCAGAAAGGCAGCGCCGCGCGCCGACGCTGAAAAAGTCACGGCTCGCCCTGCCCGATCGCTTCCTTGCGCCTGGCCACATACGCCTCCAGCGCCTCGCGCACGGCGATATCCATCACCGGCTCGACATAGTCTTCCAGCGCCTTCTTCCACAGCCGGGTCGCGCGCGCCGTCGTGTCGAGGCCGCCGGCCTCCTGCCATGCCTCGTAATTCTGCCAGTTGGACAGTATCGGCTGGTAGAAGGCGGTGGCATAGCGTTCCAGCGTGTGCGGTTCGCCGAAGAAATGGCCGCCGGTCGGCACCGCGCCCAGCGCCTCGACAGCAAGCTCCGCCTCGTCGACGACGATCGGGCGCAGGAATTCCATCATGTGCTGGATCATCTCGACATCGATGATGAGCTTTTCGAACGATGCCGTCAGCCCGCCCTCCTGCCAGCCGGCGGCATGATAGACGAGGTTGCCGTGGCCGAGCACAGCGCCCCACAGCGCCATCAGCGTCTCGTAGGCGCCTTGCGCGTCCGCCGCATTCGATGCCGACCCCGGTGTCGTGCGGTAGGGCAGATTGTAGCGCCGCGCCAATTGCCCCGAGGCGATGTTGGCCTTGGTGTTCTCCGGCGTTCCGAAGGCCGGCGCGCCCGACTTCATGTCGACGTTGGAGGTGAAGGCGCCGTACATCACTGGCGCGCCGGGGCGCACCAGTTGCGTCAGCACCACGCCGAACAGCGCCTCGGCATTCTGCTGCGCCAGGGCGCCGGCGAGCGTCACCGGGCTCATCGCGCCCATCAGCGTGAACGGCGTCACCGCCACCGACTGGCCGAACTCAGCCATGGTCATCAGCCCTTCGGCCATCATCTCGTCGAAACGCCGCGGCGAGTTGACCGAGATGATGGTGGCAATGCCGGGATCATCGCGCATCTCGTCCAGCGTCAGCCCGCGCGCGATTGCCATCATCTCGATGCCGTCCAGCGCCCGGCCTCGTCCGATCGCCGAGACATGGAACGATTTGTCGGTCAGCGTCAGATTGGTGAAATAGGTATCCATGTGCCTGGTGTTGGCCGGCAGTTCCACCGGCGCGCAGACCTGGTTGCCGAGCATGTGGATGCAGTTGAAATGCTGCGCCAGCCGGGTCAGATCGGCATAGTCGTGCAAGTTTCCGGCGCGCCGGCCGCGCTCCATGTCGTGCACATTGGGCGGCCCGGCGACGAGGGTGAAATTGATCGTGTTGCCGCCGAGATGAATGGTGTTGGCGCGATTGCGCGGCGTCAGCCGATAGCTGGACTGCGTGGTCTTCAGCGCCTCGGCGACAAGGCCCCGGTCGATGCGGACGTTCGCCGTTACATGGTCGACCTTTGCGCCCGCCTTCTCGAACAGCGCCAGCGCCCGCTGAGACATCACCTCGATGCCGAAATTTTCCAGAATATGCATCGACGCCTGGTGGATCGTTTCGACCTGGTCGACTGAGAGCATCGCCATCGGCGGATAGGGATTGGTCACCCGCCGCAGTGGAAGTTGCGGGATGGCGGCAGGCCCCCGGTTGCTGGTTCGCTCCGCGCCGCGCTTTCGTCTTGGTTCATTCATGCCTGGCATCAGAGCGCCGGCATCCGGATATCGCTGTCAGAAATCCGCCCTTCGCGGGCGTGATTTTAGCCAAGGCGGCATTTTTGAATTCGTATGGAGACAGAGGCGACGCAAAAGGTCGGAATAATGATACAGGTCCCACTCAGCGGAGCCGGGCCGGCAAGCCGTTAAGAAACGCCGCAAGATTCCCTTTATGATTTCAGCCTATCCGTCTTCCATGCGTAGTTCGAATTTGAGTAAAATTGTAGCGGTTGGCGTGCTGCTGGCTTTGCCGGCCTGCGCGACGCCGCCCAACCATATCAACAATGTCTGCGCCGTCTTCGACCAGAACGACGGCTGGTTCGACAACTGGCAGTCGGCCGCCGAGCGCGCCTCGCAGAAATACGGCGTCCCCGTCCCCGTGCTGATGGCGACGGTGCGCAAGGAATCCGGTTTCAAGAGCAATGCCAGGCCGCCGCGTACCAAACTGCTCGGCTTCATTCCGTGGAAACATGTCTCGTCGGCCACCGGTTTCTCGCAGGCGCTCGACGGCACCTGGTCGCAATATCAGAGCGAAACCGGCAGCTGGGCGGCGCGGCGGACCAAGTTTGCCGATGCCGTCGATTTCGTCGGCTGGTATCATTCCAAGACATCAGACACGTTCGGCGTCGCCCGCAACGACACCTACAATCTCTATCTCGCCTACTATCTCGGCTGGACCGCCTACGGCCGCGGCAACCGTGGCGATGCCGGCGTGCAGGGCTATGCCAGGGCGACCGAAAAGATGGCCCGCGACTATGCCGAACAGCTGCAGCAATGCGGCAGCTGACGTTGCCAAGCGGTCTTGCAGCCACGCAGTTTGCGATCGAAGCAGAACTCAGCCATTCATTCGCTTGGGATCAGGTGGAGGATCGACCTCCCTCCCTTTACCGCTGCCGTCGACAGCTTTCGGTCAAACGTCGCCAATTGGCCGTCACGCGCCTTGGCGAGTCCCAACAAATAGCTATCCGTTACCTGTGCCGGGGTGAGGATCCTGGCTGCATCGATGTCGTTGGAACCGACAAGGCTGATCTCGTCAGGCCAGAACTGATGTCCTGAAAGGGCATGCAGCTTGCCGACAATCTGCGCCACCACGGCGGGCGAACCCGGAGAATTGGGGTATTTCGGGTTGCTTACAATCCTGATGACGCCATTCTCGGTAATGGGACATGTTGCCCATGATAAATGCCCGGTGGATTGAAACCACCGATGGGCATCTTCATGCGCGACGTGAGCCGGATCGATCAACGCAATCAAGACATTGACGTCGAGCAGGAAGGTCACGGCAATTCGTCGCGAAGCGCATTGACCATTTCGAGATCGACCATCGGGCCGTCGGGCCGCGATGCAAGCAAGGGGATGCCGTTGCGTTCACCGCCGGTCGGTGGCCTGCGCAGTGAGCGGCGAGCCAGATCGGAAATGACATCGCCAACGCTGCGATCCTGCTGTCGCGCCATGGCCTTGGCCGCAAGTAGGACATCGTCATCGATTGCAAGTGTGGTTCTCACAATATGCTCCCTATCGCGCATCAAACATCACGCATCACATAAAGCAATGGACAGCAATATTCAAGCGAACGTAGCCTGTCGTTCCTTGAGCTATGGCGACGCTGCGGCAATGCGCCAACGAGCGGCATTGCCTCTTGGCTGGTCAGCTCGGCTTCTTGCCATGCGGGCGCTTCGGCGGTTCGCCGGCGAAACCGGGGCCGATCCCATCCGGTGCGTCTTCCGGCACGCCCTCATGCGCTGCGTGTTCCCTGTCGAACTTGATCACCGGCTCCATCGTCGCCAGCACATCGTCCGACAGCCAGCACAGGCTCATATGGCCATCGCCGAGATGCTTCACCGGCGGCACCTTGGTCTCGCACAGATTGTCCGGCACCAGCCTCTTGTAGCCGCAGCGCGTCTGGAACGGGCAGCCGCTCGGCGGGTTCATCGCCGACGGGATATCGCCTTCGAGCACGATGTGCCGTTTGACCACGCTGGTGTCGGCGATCGGGATCGCCGACAGAAGCGCCTCGGTGTAGGGGTGGTAGGGCGGCGCGAAGATCTGGTCGGTCGTACCCTGCTCGACGATGTAGCCGAGATACATGACGACGACCCGGTCGGCGATGTAGCGCACGACGGACAGATCGTGACTGATGAACAGCATCGTCGTCTTGTTCTTGCGCTGGATGTCCATCAGGAGCTCGGTCACCGCCGCCTGCACCGAGACGTCGAGTGCCGACACCGGCTCGTCGGCCACCACCACCTTGGCATCGCCGGCAAAGGCGCGCGCCACGCCGATGCGCTGCTTCTGGCCGCCTGAGAGCTGACGCGGCTTGCGCGTCTCGAAGGCCCGCGGCAGCTTCACCAGGTCGAGCAGCTCCAGCATGCGCTTGCGCCGCTCGGCGACATTGTTGCCGACTTTGAATTTTTCCAGCGTGCGGATGATCTGCGAGCCGACGGAGTGGCTGGGATTGAGCGTATCGAACGGGTTCTGGAACACCATCTGGATCGACGACACCGTTTCGACGCTGCGCTTCTCGATGCCGGTCGACTGGATCTCCTTGTTGCCCAGCGTCACTGTGCCGGCACTTGCCGTCTCCAGCCCCAGCAGGACCTTGGCCAGTGTCGACTTTCCACAGCCGGACTCGCCGACGATGGCGACGGTCTCGGATTCGCGCGCCATGAACGAGATCGTCTCATTGGCCTTGACGACGCGGCCTTCGCTGGAGCCGAACACTTCGCTGCCGCCGACCTTGTAGTATTTTCTCAAATCCTCGATCTTGAGCACCGGGGCGCCGGGCACGACCTTCTCATTGACCTTCTTGGCGCCGGGAGGCAGCGCTTCCCAGTCGATCTCGTTGAAGCGCACGCAGCGCGAGAAATGCCCTTCGTGACCGGCGACCTCGATCATCGGGATTTCGGCGGCGTTGCAGACGCCCTCGACGAAATGGTGGCAGCGCGGCCCGAAATTGCAGCCCTTGGGCCGCTCATGCGGCAGCGGCAACTGGCCGGGGATAGAGATCAGCGGCCGCGAATTCTTGTCGGCGCCCGGCAGCGGAATCGAGCGGAACAGCCCTTGCGTATAGGGGTGACGCATCCGGTCGAACACGTCCTTGATCTTGCCGGTCTCGACCGCTTCGCCCGAATACATCACCGTGATGCGGTCGCAGGTCTCGAGGATGAGGCCCAGATTGTGCGACACGAAGATCATCGACGTGCCGAACTTCTCGCCCAGCCCCTTGACCAGTTCGACGATGCCGGCCTCCACCGTCACGTCGAGCGCCGTCGTCGGTTCATCGAGCAGAAGCAGCGCCGGCTTCGACAGCAGCGCCATGGCAATGACGATGCGCTGCTGCTGGCCGCCGGACAGCTGGTGCGGATAGGAACGCATCATGCGTTCGGGATCGGGCAATCTCACCGAGCGCACCATTTCGAGCGCCCTTTTGTAAGCCTCTTCCTTCGACACCTTGTCGTGGATCAGCGGCACTTCCATCAATTGCTGGCCGACCTTCATCGCCGGATTGAGGCTCGCCATCGGCTCCTGGTAGATCATGGCGATCTTGTTGCCGCGGATGGAGCGCAACTCCTCGTCGGACAGCTCGCCCATGTCCTTGCCCTGGAACTTGATCTTGCCGCCGACGATCTTTCCGATGTTGGAGAGGTCGCGCATGATGCCGAGCGACACGGTCGACTTGCCGCAGCCGGACTCGCCGACGATGCCCATGGCTTCGCCCGGCATCACCGTGCAGGAAAAGTCCATGACGGCAGGGATCTCGCCCTTGCGGGTGAAGAAGGAGATCGACAGGTTCTCGATCTCGATGATCGGCGCAGCGCTTGGCCCAAGGGTCGGGTTGCCGGGATTTCGAACTGCCTCATTCATGGGTCGCTCCAATCCTATTTTTATGCTCGCGGGGCCGAAACCCGCAGATCAGTCTTTCATCGATTGTTCGCGCAGCGAGTCGGCAAGCAGGTTCAAGCCCAGCACGAACGACATCAGCGCGATTGTCGGCGGCAGCGCCGGGTGGATGAACGAGCGCAGCAGGCGGCTGGCGTCCTTGATCGCGGTGCCCCAATCCGGGCTCTCCGGCGCCAGGCCCAGCCCGAAATAGCCGAGCGTGCCGAGCAGGATCGTGGTGTAGCCGATGCGCAGGCAGGCATCGACGATCAGCGGTCCGCGCGCATTGGGCAGGATCTCCCACAGCATGATGTACCAGGGCGATTCACCGCGCGTCTGCGCCGCCGCCACATAGTCGCGCGTCTTGATGTCCATCACCAGGCCGCGCACGATGCGGAACACGCCGGGGCTGGAGGCGAACACCACCGCCACGAAGATGTTGAGCTGGTTGGGATCGATGTGGATGATCTTGAACGGATCGGCGTCGAACACCAGGCCGGCATAGACCCAGCCGCCGATGACCAGCGTCAGCCCGAGCAATATATAGAGGCGGTCCGGCCGGTTCTTGTAGCGGGTCCAGAACAGCACCGAAAAGAAGATGATCGGGAACAGGAAGAACAGCCCGGCCATGGCGTAGGGGATCGGCGTATCCATGATGCCCGGCGTCACCAGCAGGTAAAACAGCAGGATCACCGGGAAGGCCAGCACCAGATTGGCCAGGAAGGACAGCACAGTGTCGATCCGGCCGCCATAGTAGCCGGCGGGCAGACCGAGCGTAATGCCGACCATCAGCGCGAAACCGGTCGCAGCCGGTGCGATGATCAGCACGATCTGGCTGCCATAGACCATGCGCGAAAAGACATCGCGGGCGAGCTTGTCGCCGCCGAAATAGTAGATGAGTTTCGATACCGGCTCGAGCGCGCCCGGCAGCGCATCCTTCATGATCGGGACCTGGGCGAGCGGATCGAAGGGCGCGACGGTCGACGCGAAGATTGCAGTGAACAGCCAGAACAGGCAGATGCCGACACCGACAATGCCGACGCCGCTATCGAACAGCTGGCCGTAGAGGCCTAGCCTTTTCTTGTAGGCGAAGCTCGCTCCCATCACCAGGGCAAGCCCTAACCAGACCGGCCAGAAACGCCCAATCACGCCGAGCACGACATTGAAGGCACCGATATATTCGACCTGCATCTGCCCCAGCCCCCTATTGAACTCTGATACGCGGATTGAGGAACGCGTAGCCGACATCCGAGATGAGCTGCGTGATCAGCACGATGAACACCGAGACCAGTGAACAGCCAAGCAGCAGATCGATGTCGTTGTTGCCGGCGGCTTCGACCAGCGTGTAGCCAAAGCCCTGGTAGCGGAACATCACCTCGACGATGACGACGCCGGTAAGCAGCCAGGGAAATTGCAGCATGATGACGGTGAACGGCGCGATCAGCGCATTACGCAGCGCGTGCTTGACGACGACGCTGCCGAAGGAAAGCCCCTTCAGCCGGGCGGTGCGGATATATTGCTGCGTCATCACCTCGACCATCGAGGCGCGCGTCATGCGGGCGATGTAGCCGATGCCGTAGATCGCCAGCGTCATCACCGGCAGGGTGAAATTGTAGAAGGTGATGCCCTGGCTTGCCGAGGCGGCCGAACCGTTCAGCCAGCCGAGCCAGGAGGCGAAGATGACGGTGAAGATGACGCCGGACACATATTCGGGCGTCGCCGTCGACGCGATCGAGGCGACGGACAGCGTTCGGTCCGTTCGCGAGCCCTCGCGCATGCCGGCCAGGATGCCGATCAGCAGCGAAATCGGTACCATCACCAACAGCACGCAGAGCATCAGAATGCCGGTGGCGGCGAGTGCGGGGAAGAGCTTTGACGCAACGGAGGTTTTGAACTTCGTCGAGCAGCCGAAATCACCTTCCAGGATGCCGGAGAATTTCGGCTCCAGCGGATCGTTGCAGAAGGAGAAACGCTGCGTCGGCTTGCCGGTCGCCGGATCGGTCACCGGTTGCTTCGGGACGACGCCCAGCCATTGCCCGTAGCGCACGAAGAAGTTCTGCCGGTAGCCATGGTTGACCAGCCAGCTTTCGAGCTGTTCGGCCGATGTGTGCATTTCGGTCTGGCTGATCGCCAGCTTCTTCAAATTCGGCTCGAGGTTGATCAGGAAGAAGACGATCATCGTCAGGCACAGCATCGTCAATGCCATGGTGCCGAGACGCCGGATTACGAAAGAAAGCATGGCGGTCCCCTGCCGGTCTGGTTGGGGTTGGAGCCAGTTCGAAAAACCAGCTTTGCCGTTGCCGGCAGAGTTGGCCGTCAAATCGGCACTCGGATGCAATCAACCCAGTTTTATTGAACGGTCTTTCAGGAGAGTCCGCAACTTTTTGCTGCGGCGGCTTCCGGTTCTGGACCAAGCGAGGCGTGACGGGAAGGAGCGAAGCGCCCCTTCCCTGACGTTCCGATCACGCCTGGTCGAGCCAGACCTTGCCGTAGTCGCGCTCGAAGGTCGGATGCATCTTGTAATTCTGCACCGCCTTGACCGAGTGGCTGTAGAGCTTGCGCCAGTATGGCTGGATCATGATGCCGGAATCCTGCAGGATCTGCTCGATGTCCTTCATCATCTCCTTGCGCTTGGCCGCATCGGCAACGGCCAATGCTGCATTGAGCTTGGCATCCCATTCGGGGTTGGAATAGGCCGACTCGTTCCACGCCTCGCCGGTGCGGTAGCCGATCGCCAGAACCTGAACGCCGAGCGGGCGCATGTTCCAGTTGGTCATCGACAGCGGATACTTGGTCCAGTCGTTCCAGAACGTCGAGCCCGGCAGCACCGTGCGCTTTACCTTGAGGCCGGCGTCGCGCATCTGCGCGGCGATGGCGTCGCCGGTATTCTTGTGCCAGTCTTCGTCGACCGTGATCAGCTCATGCTCGAAGTCGGCCTGGCCGGCTTCCGCCATCAGCGCCTTGGCCTTGGCCGGATCGCGAGCGACTTTGGGCAGCTCGTAATATTCCGGGTGGATTTGGCAGACATGGTGGTTTTCAGCCACCGTGCCGGCATTTCCGTAGCCAAGCTGCAGGACGACATTGTTGTCGACCGCGAGTTGCAGCGCGTTGCGTACCTTCTGGTCGCCGTAAGGCTTGTTGTTGATGTTGGTGCGGCACACGATGGTCGACGCGGTGACGATTTCGGACTTGACCAGGTCCAGTCCGTCGAGGATTGACACATAGTCGGCCGAGGTCTCGAAATTGGTATGGACTTCGCCGGCCTCGAAGGCACTGACCATGGCTGCCGGATCGGTGCCGTAGTCGACGAATTCGATGCCGTCGAGGAACACCTCGCCGTCCCACCACTTGTTGTCCTCGCGGCGCTTGTAGACCACCTTCTGGCCGACATCGTAGGAGACGAGCTCGAACGGGCCGGTACCGATCGGGCAGGCTTTGAAGTCGCCGCCCTTCTCGTCGAAGCTCTTGTGCACGATGAGGCCGGGATAGTCGCACATGTTCGGAATGAGCGCGATGTCAGCCTTGCCGAGCTTCAGCTTGACGGTGTGGTCGTCAACCTTGGTCACGGCGCTTTCGTCGAGCTTGTCGTCCTTGACCAGCGTGCCGAGACGGCCAGGCATGGAATTGCCCTCGGCCTTCTTGTCGGCCCAGCGCTTGAGATTGAAGATGACGTCATCGGCGGTGAAGGCATCGCCATTCGACCAGGTCACACCCTTGCGCACATGCAACGTGTACTCGGTGGCGTCGTCGTTGACCTCCCAGCTCTCCAGAAGGTACGGGCGGAACGTGTATTCGCTGGTGTACTTGACCAGCGGCTCAAGCGCCTGACGCTCGGCATTGGCGATTTCCGACCAGTCGGCCTTGCGCGGATCCTTGGGATCCTTGACCCATTGCGCGACTTTAAGGATGCCGCCCTTCTTGCCCTGCACCTCTTCGGCCCTGGCTTGGGTCGGCACGGCTACGCCGAGCATGCCGTAGGCCATCGCAGTCGACGCGCCGAACACGCTCGCCATGGCGAGGAACTCGCGGCGATCGACTTTGCCTGCCTTGGCTTCTTCGGCCATGGCCAGGATGTGATCGGGAACGCGATCGCCATTACTCTTGTAATTTGTCATACCTTAACTCCCATTGTTGGCTTTCCGCCTTTTAACATTCCGCATCCCTGCCGTGATGTCAAAGACGGCATGGCTACGGAACCTGTTAGGGAATGTGCAACTTTGAAAAGGGAGCGGTTCGCGTGATAACGACAGACTTGGCGCAAAAGTGCTAGCGCGCCCAGATTCCGCCGGAATCTGCTTAGGCGAGTAATTGATACATTTGGGCGGGTTGACACAGCGCCAGTTCCGGTGGCGGTAAGGGCCAGGAACTCAATATTCCTTTTCGTAGAATATGCCGCCCTTGGCCTCGCCGCCATCATTGGCCTCGCCGCGCAGCTTGACGCCGCGTCCGACATTGAGGTCGATCGTCGCCTTGCCCGACCCTGGCCTGTCGCCTTTCTGGATCGTCACATAGGTGCGGTCATTGAGGTACTTGCCCGCCGACACGGCGGTGCCGCCCTGGTCATCGGTGGTCACATCCAGGTCGTCGACGCCGATTGCACTGCGCAGGTTTTCGAGCAGCGAGGTCGAGCCGCCGACGCCGGCCAGTTGGCCGGCGGCCTCGGCCAGCTGCGCGATCTGCAGCGGCGACAGGTTCGACATAGAGCGGCCGAAAATCAGCTGCGCCAGCACCTCGTCCTCGGGCAGCGCCGGCACCGATGAGAAGTCGAATTTCGGATTGGTCGCTTCGCCCGAGACGACGATGGTGACGGTGGCGCTGGTCGTGGTCGATGTCGCGGTCAAGTTGAGGTAGGGCACCAGCGAGCCCGAAAAGCCGACCGTGCCTTCGGTAAAGGTCAGCCGCTTGCCGAGGATCGACAGCCGCCCACGCTGCAAGGTGAAGGTGCCGACCGCCTGCGGCGAAGCCGCCGGGCCGGTCAGCCTCAGCGAACCGCCGAACTCGGCATCGACGCCCCTGCCCTGGATGAAGATCTGGTTCGGCGCATTGACCGTGACGTCGAGGACAAGCCCACTGCCGCCACCACCGCTGGCCGCCGCCGGTCGCAAGGCCTTGTCCTGCGCCCGCACGGAGGCGGGCGCGTTCTTGTGCTTGACACCGAGCGCTGCCAGCGAGCCCGGCAGCTTATCGGGAACGGTGATGACGGTCTTGGCCAGATTGACGGTGCCCGAAATCACCGGCGCCGAGGTGAGCGGCCCCTTGATGGTCAGGTCGCCGCCGAGATTGGCTGTCACCACCCTGCCGTCGGTATAGCGGCCGTCAACCAGCTTGATAGACAAATCGGCTGGGAAACCTTGCGCCGGATTGATGCCGAGGGTGCCGGAGGCCGACAGGCTGCCGCGTGTCGACAGCGTGCCGGTCAGCCGGTTGATCCGGGCAACGCCGTTGCCGATCGAAATGTCGGCGGCAATGTCGTTGACGGCAAGGCCGGAGCGCGCGTCGACCAGGCGGGCGCCCGACGTGCTGACCGTGCCGCCGATCACCGGCGACGCCGCCGGGCCGCGCATCTGGATATTGACGTTGGCGGTGCCGCTGAGCGACAGGCCTTGCGCCGCAAGCTTGGCGGCCAGGAAGGAAAATGGCACCTTGCCGTTGAAGTCGAGCACCAGCGCTGGTGTGCCGGCCGTCGTCACCGTACCGCCGCCCTTGAGGCCAAGCCCGGCGCCGTCGCTGATGTCGGCGTTGAAGGTGAGCTTCTTGCCGGCAAATGTTCCCGACGAAGAGATATTCATGCCGCCAAGACCGGCGCTGCGCGTCTGCGAGGTCTGCACCCCGCCGGCATCGATATCGAAGGCGACAGCCGGATTGCCCAACGCGCCCGTCACCTTCACAGTCCCTGAAATCGAACCGGCGGCCTGGAGGCCCGGCGAAAAACTGTTGGCCAGCGAAGCCGGCACCTTCGACAGCGCGGCACTGATGTCGAGTGCCTGCCCGACCTTGCCGGTCACCGTCGCCGTGCCGCCACCGAGATTGAGCACCAGCTTGTCCAGCGTCGTTGTGCCGTTGGCGATGCTGACGGTCGAGGCCTGGGCGATGGCCGCCTTGATGCCCTGCACCGTGGCCTGGCCGGAAGCGAGTTCGATGGTGGTGGTGCCGCCAGCCACCTTTATCCTGCCCGCAGCCTTCGCCGGAATGCCCTTGACGGTGGCGCCGCCGGAAAACCCGGTCCAGTCGCCGTCGCGCTTCAAATCGACATCGATGCCGCTGATGGCGGTGCCGCCGGAAATGACGCTGTCGGCGCGAATTTTGCCCGAGATGACCGGCGCGGCGAGATAGTTGGCGACCAGCGCATCGATCGACACCGTCTTCGCCTGCAGGTCGCCGCGCGTAATCGAAGCGGTCGCAGCCTTGACGGCGACGTTCGGGCCATCCGCGGTCTTTGAGAAGGCGATGGTGCCGCGCACGTCGCCTTCGGCCTTTTCCAGCGCCAGCGCCGCCAGGGGCCCGATATCCGGCAGGTCGAGCGCGATGGTGCCGACCGGCACGAAAGCCTCGTCGAGCGCAAGGTCGCCGGAAATCTTGTTCTTGCCGAGCGACAGCAGCAGGCCGTTGATGGCGCTCTTGCCGTCCGCCGTCGCCAGCACCGCGCTGCCTTGCAGCGCCTGCCCAGCAACATTGCCGGTCAGTTGCACATTGGCCGCCGGATTGGCGGCATCGGCCTTGCCGGTGGCGGTCAGCTTCAACCCGGTGATTTCGCGTTCCGCCACGAGAAGCCGGTCGCTGCTGACCGTCAGCGACAGATCCGGGGCCAGGCTGGGCCCCTGCGCGTTGAGTGCAAAGCTGATCGCGCCTTTGGCATCTTTCGACAACAGCGAGATGTCGGCCAGTGCACCCTTGATATTTGCGCTAAGCTTGTTGTCGGCGAGGCTGGCCTGACCGTCCGCGGTCAGTGCGCCCGACGCCAGCGTGACCGGATTGGCGCTGACATTGCCATTGGCATCCCGCTTCAGCGTGGCGCTGAGCTGCGTGCGCTCTGCCAGCACGCTGCGCGCCGCCGCCGGCAACGCCGCCGACAGCACGTCGGCGTTGAGGTTGAGGTCGATTGCTCCATCGGCAAAGCCGACACGGCCATTGAAGGCGCTGCCCAGCGCATCGCCCTGCACCGAGCCGCTGTCGATGGTGATCGCATCGGCCGCCAGGCTGCCCGCGACCTTGGCGGTGACTTTGCCGGCGATCAGCGGTGCGATGGTCGGATTGTCCAGACCGATCTTGTCCGCCGTCACCGTGCCCGAGATCGGACCGGTGCGGCTTCTCAGATCAAATGCATCGGAATGCAGCGCAAGCGCAATGCCCTCGACCTTGGCGTCATCCGTCGCCACCGAAGGCAGTACCGCCGAGATGTCGAGCTTGGCTTGCGCAGCCTGCCCGGCCGCCTTCACCGACAGCGCCTGCAATTCGAGCTTGATCGGGCTTTCCGCGCTGCCCAGCGTCAACGGCAGGCTCGGACCGGACGATGTCAGATCGAGCGCGAAATCGCTGGCGCCGTTCGGGTTGACGGTGCCGGCGGCCTTGCCGGAGATTTTTTGGCCCGACAGCGTCGCCTGATCCAGCACGACGCCGCCGGCCGTCGAATAGCTGCCGGCCGCATCGACATCGAGCGGTCCGAGCCCGGCCTGACGGGTCTGGCTGGTCTCGGCGCCGGCCAGTTTTGCATTAAAGCGAATGTCGGGATTTGCTGACGGCCCGGTGATTTGCGCCGTGCCGTCGAGCGTGCCCGCGGCATCGAGGCCGGGCGAAAAGCCATTGGCAAGCGCAGCCGGCAGCGCCGAGAAGGTCGCCGCCAGATCGAGCGTCTGGCCCACCGTGCCCGACAGCGTCACCGAGCCGCCGCCGAGATCGACTACCAGCCTTTGAATGTTGGTTATGCCATCGGCAATGGTCAGGCTCGACGGCTCGGCGATCGCCACCTTGATGCCGCGCACCGTCGCCTCGCCGGACGCGATCTCGACGCTGGTCGCGCCGCCAGCAATCTTCGCCCGCCCGGCAGCTGTCGCCGGAATGCCTGATATGGTTGCTCCGCCGGTGAAATTCGTCCAGTCGCCGTCACGCTTGAGGTCGACGCCGATGCCACTGACGACGGTCGTTCCCGAGGTCACGCTCTCGGCCTTGATCGTGCCGGAGATCGCAGGGCTGTTGAGATAGTTGGCGATCAGTGCGCTGACGGTGACTGCCTTGGCTGCCACATCACCGCGCGCGATCGACACGCTGGCTGCATTGATGGTGACAGTGGGAGCCTCGCCGTCTTTGGCGAACACCACGGTGCCGCCGATATCGCCGGCCGCCGTCTGCCCGGCCAGCGACGCCAGCGGCGCGATATCGGGCGCGGAGATCGTCAGCGTCCCCAGCGGCAGGAATTTCTCATCGAGCGTGAGGTCGCCCGACACCTTGTTGTCGCCCAGCGCTACGCTGAGCCCCTTGATGGAGCGCTTGCCATCGCTCGTCACCAGCGCCGCCTTGATGGCGAGCGGCTGTTCGTCGACCGCGCCGGTCAGCGAGATATCTGCGGCCGGGCTCACAATGTCGGCCTTGCCCGATGCGGTCAGCTTGATGTCCTTGACCGTGCGGCCGGAGGCCGTCAGGCTGGCACTGTCGGCCGAAACCGAGAAATCCGGTGCGTTGCGCGCGCCGCTTGCCGTCAGCGCGAAATCGACCCCGCCGGCGACCGGCATGCCGACCAGCGAAGACAGCACCGAGACGTCGCCGAGCTTGCCCTTGATGTCGGCCTGGATATCGCTGCCTTGCGCGCTGGCGGTGCCGCTGGCGCTCAGCGAACCGGAAGTGAGTTCGATCGAGTTGGCGGCGAAAGAGCCCTGCGGATCGCGCGTCGCGGTCGCCGAGAATTTGACCCGTTCGCCAAGCAGTGAACTGATCTGCGGCGGCAGCGCCGTCGACACCGCATCGGCATTCATCTTGAGCGTCATGGCGAGGTCGGCCAGCGCCACCTTGGCCGTCAGCCCGGCATTGAGCGCATCGCTGCGCAGCGTACCCTCATCGAGCGAGATCTCATCCTTGCTGATCGAGCCGGAAAGAGAGGCCGTCAGCTTGCCGGTGACCAGCGGGGCCAGCGTCGCGACGTCGGTCTTCAGCCCGGCCGCCGCCAGCGACACGCTGACCGGGCCGCTGCGGTTCTCGATGTCGAAACCGTCGGAATGGATCCGCGCATCGAGATTGTTCACCTGAGAACCGCCCGCAACCACCGAGACGAGCGAAGCGCTGGCGTCAATCATCGGCGCCTTGCCGTCACCGAAGGCGCGCGCGGTCACATTGTTGATGGCCACCATGATCGGCTGCGCCTGGGTACCGGCATTGACCGTGACCGGCTTGGCTTTGACCACGAGTTCGACCGAAAGGTCGCTGGCGCCGTTGGGGTCGACCATGCCGGCAGCGGTACCATGAACTGCGTCGCTCTCGATCGCAGCGCGCTCGATGTCGACGCCGCCGGCCGCGGTCGCGGTGCCGGCTAGGTCGAAGCTGGTCTTGCCGGCAAACAGCGACTTGAACCGTTCCGGCAGGAAGCCTTCGAACGAACCGTCGCCCTTGGCCTCGATCCGGTTGCCCTTGTCGGTGAGCTGGTGCCGGCCGGTGAGCTGGGTAACGATCTGACCGTCGACCATGAAGGTGCCGATGCCGCTCCAGTTGGCCAGCGGCCCGGTGCCCGAGACGACGATGTTGACCGGCGGCGCGCCGGGTAGCTTGAGCAGGTTGGCGATGATGCCGCCGGCCGGCTCGGAAGCCTTGAGATCGAGGTCGAGCTTGTTTTCATCCGGCGCGAAGTGGATGTTGGCGTCGACATTGCATTGCTTGCCGTCATGGCGGGTAACGTTGAGCACCGTCTGGATCGCCAGTGGCGACGCATCGACCTTGGCCGATCCCTTGGCCGCAAGTTCGGCAATGCCGCTGCCGGCAAGTTGCTGGCCGAGCGCGATCTCCGGCAAATCGATCGCTCTGATATCAAGCGAAACCGGCAGGCCGCCCGACCCGCTCTTGCTCGGCTCGGTGCTCGCCACAGGCAGCCGTGCCAATTCTATCCGTTCGGCCGCTATGCGGTCGGCGCTGAAATTCTTCGACAGCAGCGCCAGCGGCGACCAGTCGATGGCCACCTTGCGGGCCACCAGCCAGGCGCCCTCGCGGTCTTCCAGCACGACATGGTCGACCGTCAGCGCGCCGGACCAGATACCGTTAATGCCGCTGACCGTGACTTTGCTGTCCCTTGACGAGGCCATGTCAGAGATGATGCCGGCGAGATTTTCGCGGCCGCGCTCGGTCTTGGTCAGCACGACCAGCGCGCCGATGCCCGCCGCCGCCACGATCAGCAGCGTGTAGAAAAACAGGCGAAGGATGCGTTTCAAAATCTTCATCGTCAGAACGCCTGTCCGATCCCGGCATAGATGCCGAAACGCGGGTCGCCACGGTCGCGGTTGAGCGGCACGGCGGCGTCGATGCGCAGCGGCCCGAACGGCGTGATGTAGCGCAGGCCAACGCCCGCGCCGACCTTCACGTCGGAAAAGTCCGGCGTCGCTGTGGTCGAGACAGTGCCGGCGTCGACGAACGGCACGATGCCGATCGTGTCGGTCAGCGCAATGCGCATTTCGACCGATGTTTCGAAGAAGGAAAGCCCGCCGATCGGCTGATTGTCGATGTCCTTCGGTCCGATGCCCTGATAGGCATAGCCCCGCACCGAGCCGCCACCGCCGGAATAGAAGCGCCTGTCGGCTGGAACGTTCTGAAGGCCGGTGCCGACGATCGAACCCAGCGCGACGCGTTCGGCAAGCACGAATTTCGAGGCCGTGTCGAGCGACTGATAGGCCGACCCCTCGCCCCTGAGCTTGAGGAAGGCGGCGCCGCTCAGAATGTCGTAGCTCGGTTCGGCATAGGCCAGAACCCTGAAGCCGCTGGTCGGATTGAGCCGGTTGTCCCTGTTGTCATAGACATATTGCAGCGGAATGCTGGCGATCAGGTATTTGTGCTTGCCGAAGGCGTCGGTGATCCTGGAATAGTCCAGCGCGATTTCAGCCGAAACCGTCTGCTTCTTGTCGATCTCATAGGACAGGCCGGTGCTGCCCTTGACCGAGAAATGGTCGTAGGCATCGGGATGTTCGAGGACGGTCTTGACGCTGGCGATGAATTTCGAGGCCGGCCCGACCACGCCCGGCTTCTCGAACATGATGCCGGCATTGTAGTTGAGCTCGCTGAGATCGTTGCTGCCGATGCCGCTGATCTTGCCCTCGATGCGCAGCTTTTCGGCCCGGCCGAACAGATTTCGGTGGCCCCAATAGCCTTCCAGGCCTAGCCCTTCGGTGTTGGAGAAAGTGCCGCCAACGCCGAAATAGCGTGGTTTGCGCTCGCTGACCTGAACGCCGATCGGAATGTTGCCGTCGGCGTCGAGACTGTCGGCTTCCTTCAGCGTCACGCTGTTGAACACTTCGAGCCTCAGCAGCCGGTCGCGGGCATCGTCGATCTCGTCGGGCGAATATTGCCGGCCGCGTTTCAGCCCGGTCATATATTCGGTGAACTCGCGATTGACCTTCTCGGTGCCATCGACGGTGGTGTCGCCATAACCGGCAACCGGCCCGGCGGCCACCGTCAGCGTCACGTCGAGCGTCGAGGTGGTGTGCTCGGCCACGACCTGCCTGTCGGTGATCCGGGCCAGCGGCCGGCCCTCCTGCTTCAGCGCCCGCACGATCAGCGCCTCGGCCTTGAGCACGGCGCCCGAGCCGGCATCGCCGCCGGCTATCAGGCCGAAATCGGCGCTCGCCAGCCCGGCGGCATCGCCCTCCAGCCGAATATTGCCGAGCGTGAATTTGGGCCCGCTCGAGATGCTGATCACCACCGGGATCGGCTGCGGACCCGTAAATTCGGCATCGGGCGGCAAATCGTCGAGCGCCTTGCCCTGGATGGTGATAGTGACGACGCCTTCATAACGGGCGTCGGCATAAAGCGCGGCGACCAGCTGTTCGCGGTCGCTACGCGCCTTCGCCAAAAGGCCGAGCGAGCCGGAAACCGGGCGGTCTTCGTCGGATTTCAGCGACGAGGCGTTTTCGAGCTTCTTGACCAGGTCCTTGTCGGCATCGGGCGCTTCGATGGTCACCGCATAGCGCAGCGGGTCGACGATATCGGCGTCCTCGTCATTCGAAGAGCCCCACAATTTGATGCCGAAGAGCTCGAAGGCGGCCGCCGACCCCGATTCGGCAACGAGCACGGTCGAGCACGCCAACGCCACAATCAGCGCACGCGAAAGCGTGCGCCGTGGCGCACTTACCTTCGACATCTGCGCTTCATACGCCGGCATCAGGACAACCTAGGTTACAAAACTAAAATTGGAATGAAGTTTTGAAGCGCTCGTAAAGGGGCCACAATCCAATTGTCTGAAATAGGCAGGGCTTGGAATTCACACCTTCTGCGTTTTCGCAAGAAAGCGTGATCCCTTTCCCGTGGATGAACTATCGGCATACCGGTCATTGGCCGGTTTGGGAACCGTTGGCGGGCGGAAACCTGCCCGTCCTCGTGTTGACAAGCTTGACTGAAGCTTGAACATGCCGCGGACGTAGCAGTGTCTGGAGGGTGTTATGGCGATGCGCGCGGCGGCTCGTGGTCTGTCGATCTTGATTCTTCTCATTTTCGCCTGGGGGTCTGTAGCGCAAGCGGCCGAAGCCCGCCGGGTGGTGACCTCAAATAATTCCGACTATTTCGGCTTCGATCTCAGATCGGACCAGAATGTCAGCCTCGATCAGTGCAAGACGACATGCCTCGGCGACCCCGCCTGCCGCGCCTTTACTTACAACAACAAGGCCAAATGGTGCTTCCTAAAATCCGACTATAACCAGTTGAAACCCTTCAGCGGCGCGGTCGCGGGCAAGGTCGTCAATGTCGATGGCGACCCCGATATCGGCGCCCCGCCGGAACTCGCCTTCTTCCCCAACTGGATGGCCGACCAGGCCCAGCAATACCGCAACAAGCTGACCGATCCGGCCTATGACAAGCCGACCGACGGGCTGGAATCACTCCGCGCCGCCGCCGAACAGGCTGCACTGACCGGCGACCATGGCCAGGCCATGAACAAATACGAGGCCGCGGTCTCGGTCCTGCCTGACGACGGCCAGCTTTGGCTCGGTCTGGCGCGTGAAACGCTTGCCATACAGCCGGCCAACGGCACCTCCGAATCCTACAATCTGCCGGTCAAAGGCACCTCCGCCGCCATCAACGCCTACAAATTGCTGCGCACCACCAAGACCCGCGCCGAAGTGCTGGCGCTGCTCGGCAACGGCCTCGACCGCCGCGATCTCTACCGTCCAGCCCTGCAGGCTTATGAAGCCAGCCTCGCGCTGGTCAGTTCGCCGGCGGTCAAGGCCGAATATGAGGATCTCAAGGCCCGCAAGGGCTTCCGCGTCATCGATCACTCGATCGACGCCGACACCAGCGCGCCGCGCATTTGCGCGCAGTTTTCCGAGGAGCTGGTCAAGACCGGCGTCGACTACGCCCAGTTCGTCACCGTCGACAACCAGCCGCCCAAGGGCGTCGAGGCCAAGGACAAGCAGATCTGCGTCGAAGGCCTGGAGCACGGCCAACATTACGAAGTGACCTTCCGCGCCGGCCTGCCGGCCGCCATTGGCGAGGTCACCGCCGCTCCGGTCGTGCTGTCGATCTATGTGCAGGACCGCGCGCCGTCCGCCCGCTTCACCGGCGACAGCTTCGTGCTGCCCGCCGGCGCCCGCCGCGGCATCCCGGTCGTCACCGTCAACATGAATGCCGCGCAGATGAAGCTCTACCGCATCGGCGATCGTTCGCTGGCGCAGCTTCTGTCCGGCTATCAGTTCCTGAAGCAGCTCGACGGCTATGATATCTCCAGCATTTCCGACCAGATGGGTGAGCCGGTCTGGCAGGGGCAGCTCGATATCGCCAACGACCTCAACAAGGACGTCACGACTTCGTTCCCGGTCGACGAAGCCTTGCCGCAGCGCAAGCCCGGCGTCTACGTGCTGACCGCGCAAGCGGTAAATGAAAATGACGAGGACAATTACAATTCGCTTGCCACGCAGTGGTTCGTCGTCTCGGACATCGGCCTGTCGACCTATACCGGCCAGGATGGCCTCAATGTTTTTGCCCGCTCGCTCGGAACCGCCAAGCCGATCGCCGGCGCCGAACTGACGCTGCTGGCCAGGAACAATGAACTCCTCGGCACAGCCACGTCGGACGCCGAAGGCCATGCTGTCTTCAACCCCGGCCTGACGCGCGGCGACGGCGGCATGATGCCGGCCGTTCTGATGGCCAAGCAGGGCGACAACGATTTCGTCTTCCTCGACATGGGCCGCGCCGGCTTCGATCTGTCCGATCGCGGCGTCGCCGGACGCGCCGCACCGGGCGCGCTCGATGTCTATGCCTGGACCGAACGCGGCATCTACCGCGCCGGCGAGGATGTGCATGTCGCAGCCCTTGCCCGCGACGGCGCCTCCAAAGCGGTGGAAAACCTGCCGCTGACCTTCATCTTCACCCGTCCCGACGGCGTCGAGAACCGCCGCATCGTTGCCGATGGCGTCTCGGCCGGCGGCTATGCCGTCGACCTGCCGCTGGAAGCCAACGCCATGCGCGGCACCTGGACGGTGTCGATCTATACCGATCCCAAGCAGGCGGCCGTTTCCAGCCAGATGTTCCTGGTCGAAGACTTCGTGCCGGATCGCATCGAGTTCGACATGAAGTCCGACAAGCAGGAGATC
This sequence comes from Mesorhizobium sp. C277A, assembly GCF_040324395.1. Lineage (NCBI taxonomy): Bacteria > Pseudomonadati > Pseudomonadota > Alphaproteobacteria > Hyphomicrobiales > Phyllobacteriaceae > Mesorhizobium > Mesorhizobium sp. C277A. The sequence continues at coordinate 2,922,341 of NZ_JAMYVW010000002.1, forward strand.
GCACAGGGCGAAACCGCCAACATCGACATTGACGGCCGCTTCCTTTATGGCGCGCCGGCCGCCGGCCTCGCGCTCGAAGGCGAGCTGACGCTGTCGACGGCGCGCGACTGGGACCGTTTCGCCGGCTATTCGTTCGGCCTTGCCGACGAGCAGTCGGCCGAGCCTTCGGTCACCCCGTTCACCGGTCTGCCGGTGGTCGGCGACGACGGCAAGGCGACCTTCCCGGTCACGGTCGACCAATTGCCCGCGACCACCAAGCTGGTCGACGCCAAGGTCACGGTTCGCATGCGCGAAACCGGCGGCCGCGCCATCGAGCGCTCGCTCAACATCGGCATCCGCCCGCAAGGCCACATGATCGGCATTCGTCCGGATTTCGCCGACAATGAGGTGCCGCAGGGCGGCACCGCCAATTTCAGCCTCATCGCGGTCGATCCCGACGGCAAGCGCGAGACGCTGAAGGGCGCGCAGTGGTCGCTGGTCAAGGTCGAACGCAATTACCAGTGGTATCGCAACAACAACTCGTGGAACTACGAACCGGTCACCTTCACCAAATCGATCGCCAACGGCCAGGTCGATCTCAGCGCCGATGCCGAGGCGACCGTGACGATGCCGGTCGACTGGGGCCAGTACCGGCTCGAGATCGAGACTGCCGATCCCGAGGGCCCGGCGACCAGCTATGAGTTCGACGCCGGCTGGTATGTCTCCTCGACCTCCACCGAAACGCCTGACGGGCTCGAGATCGCTCTCGACAAGGACAGCTATGCCGTCGGCGACGTGGCCAAGCTGAAAGTGTCGCCGCATTTTGCCGGCGAACTGCTGGTCACCATCGGCGCCGACAAGCTGCTCAAGACCGTCACGGCAACCGTGCCGGCCGGCGGCAGCACGGTCGAGATCCCGGTCGGCGACGACTGGGGCGCCGGCGCCTACATCACCGCAACCCTGTTCCGGCCCGGCGATGCGCAGGAAACCCGCATGCCGGCGCGCGCCATCGGCGTAAAATGGCTGACGGTCGACCCAGGCTCGAAAAAGCTCGCGGTTACCCTGACGCCGCCGGACAAGACGATGCCGCGCCAGCAGCTGTCGATCCCGGTTTCGGTCGCCGGCGTAGCGCCGGGCAGCAATGCCTATGTCACGGTCGCTGCCGTCGATGTCGGCATTTTGAACCTCACCAACTACAAGGCGCCGGATCCGGAGGGCTGGTATTTCGGCCAGCGCATGCTCGGGCTCGAAGTCCGCGACATCTATGGCCGTCTCATCGACGGCTCGCTCGGCACCAGCGGCAAGCTCAGGACCGGCGGCGACGGCGCCTCGATGCAGCCGCAAGGCAGTCCGCCGACCGAAAAGCTGGTCGCCTTCTTCTCCGGCCCGGTCCAGCTCGACGCCGACGGCAAGGCGAGGATCGACTTCGACATCCCGCAGTTCAACGGCACCGTGCGCGTCATGGCCGTCGCCTGGACCAAGGAGGCCGTCGGCCATGCCACGACCGATGTCATCGTGCGCGATCCGGTGGTGATCACCGCCGGCCTGCCCCGCTTCCTGGCGCCTGGAGATGCAGCGATCATGCGGCTCGATGTCGCCGACACCGACGGTCCGGAGGGCGACTATGCCCTGTCGATCGCCACGACCGGCGACCTCTCGACCGGCGACAAGCCGTTGCCCGAAAAGCTGACTCTCGCCAAGGGCAAGCGCCAGACGCTGACTGTGCCGCTGGTTGCACAGACGGCGGGTAATGCCTCGATCACCATCAAGCTCGCCCATGGCGACGGCACCGCCGTCGAGCAGACGCTGTATGTTCCGGTGCGTCCGGCGCAATTGCCGGTCACCACCCGTCTGGTCGTCGACCTCAAGGGCAATGGCGGCTCGCTGCGCATCGACAAGGAGCTGCTCGCGGCAAGCCTGCTCGACGGCGCCTCGATCAGCGTCGGCGTTTCGCAGGCTGCCGCCTTCGACGTGCCGTCGCTGCTGATGACGCTCGACCGTTACCCCTATGGTTGCGCCGAGCAGACCACCAGCCGCGCCATGCCGCTTCTCTACGTCAACGATCTGGCGTCCGGCGTCGGCATGCAAAGCGATCCCGAACTGCACGACCGCGTCCAGGCGGCCATCTACAAGGTGCTGAGCTACCAGGCTTCGGCCGGCAGCTTCGGCCTGTGGGGTCCGGGCTCCGGCGATCTGTGGCTTGACTCTTACGTCACCGACTTCCTGACCCGGGCGCGCGAGCAGAACTACGACGTGCCGGCCCCGGCGATGAGCCAGGCGCTGAGCAATCTGCAAAACTCGGTCGGTTACGACCAGGACGTCCAGGATCGCGGCAGCGAAATCGCCTACGCGCTCTATGTTCTGGCCCGCAACAAGAAGGCCTCGGTCGGCGATCTGCGCTACTACGCCGACACCAAGCTCGAAGCCTTCTCGAGCCCGATGGCCATCGCCCAGTTGGCGGCGAGCCTGGCGCTCTACGGCGACGCGCAACGTTCGGAAGCAACCTTCCAGACGGCGCTGCAGCTGGCCAAGTCGACCACCGAGTACGACTACTACCGGTCCGACTATGGCTCGCGGCTGCGTGATGGCGCCGCGATCCTGGCGCTCGCCGCCGAATCGAAGCCGGTGCCGACCATCGTGCCGGAGCTGATCCGGCTGGTGGCAAGGGAACGCGCCGATGCCCGCTGGACCAGCACGCAGGACGAGTCCTGGATGCTTCTGGCGGCCCGCGCGCTGAAGTCGGGCAACGACTCGATCACGCTCTCGGTCAACGGCGCGCCGCATGCCGGTGGGTATTCCAACCACCTCAGCGGCACCGACATTGCCGACAGCCCGCTGACCATCGCCAACACCGGCGCCACGCCGCTGCAGGCGGTCATCACCACGGTCGCCTCGCCGGTAGAGCCCTTGCCGGCCGGCGGCGACGGCTTCACCATCGACCGCACCTACTACAAGCTCGATGGCACCGAAGCCAACGTCACCGAGGCGACGCAGAACGAACGCTACGTGGTCGTGCTCAAGGTTTACGAGCAGAACCGCTGGCCTTCGCGCCTGCTGATCACCGACCTGTTGCCGGCCGGCTTCGAGATCGACAATCCGGGCCTTGTTTCCAGCGCCCAGCTGTCGAACTTCACCTGGCTGGCGCAAACCGACGCCGCCCATCTCGAATTCCGCGACGACCGTTTCGTCGCGGCATTCAATCCCAATGACGGCGATGGCGACCGCAACATCATGCTGGCCTATGTCGTGCGTGCGGTGACGCCGGGCACCTATGCCCATCCGGCGGCCACGGTGGAGGACATGTACCGGCCGCAATATTCGGCCCGCACCGCCACCGGTATGATGGAGATCAAGGCGCCGTAAGGCGCCTTGACGAAGATGAACACGCCGATGTCCGCGACCATCTCCTTCTCCCCGCTATGCGGAGAGAAGGAGCCGGCAGGCGGATGAAGGGCACCACCATGCTCTCCAGAAAATTTCTCCGTCGAACAGGCATCGCCGCCGCCTCCCTCGTCGGCTTTGCGGCGATCGCTGCCGCTTCTCTCTGGGAACTCGACCGCGCTTTTCCGCCGCCGCTGCCCGGAAGGCTCACCGTCTGCACCGAGGTCCAGGACCGCGACGGCCAGCTGTTGCGCGCCTTCGCCACGCCGGACGGTTACTGGCGGCTCGACACTCATCTCGACCAGGTCGACAAGCAGTTCGTCGACATGCTGGTCACCTATGAAGACAAGCGCTTCTGGGACCATGATGGCGTCGATGTGCTGGCGCTGGCGCGCGCCGCCGGCCAGTTCGCCACCAGCGGCCATATCGTCTCCGGCGGCTCGACCCTGTCGATGCAGCTTGCCCGGCTGATCGAGCCACGCGAAAACCGCAGCCTCGGCTCGAAGATCAAGCAGATGCTGCGTGCCATCCAGATCGAGCGGCGGCTGTCCAAGCAGGAGATCCTCGAACGCTACCTGACCTTGGCGCCCTATGGCGGCAATCTTGAAGGTGTGCGCGCCGCCTCGCTCGCCTATTTCGGCAAAGAGCCGAAGCGGCTGACGGTCTCGGAAGCAGCACTGCTCGTCGCCTTGCCGCAATTGCCGGAAAAGCGCCGGCCCGACCGCAATCTCACCATCGCTCATGCCGCCCGCGACCGCGTGCTGACCCGCATGGTTTCGGCAGGCCTGCTTGGCGAGCGCGAGGCCGCGCGCGCCGCCCTCGACGATGTCTCGGGCCTGCGCCGCAAATTGCCGGCGCTGGCGCCGCACGCCGCCTACGCCATGCTGCCCAAGGCCGTGCCCGGCAAGCCACTGCAGCTTACGATCCGCAAAAGCGTCCAGCAAGGGCTGGAACAGGTGGCGCGCGATGCCGCGATCAAGCTTGGCCCGCGCCTGTCGGTCGCCATGGTGATGGCGGACGCACGCACCGGCGACATTCTTGGCGAAGTCGGCTCGGCCGATTTCTTCGATGCCAGCCGCTCCGGCTGGATCGACATGACCAGGATCGTGCGTTCGCCCGGTTCGACGCTGAAGCCGTTCATCTATGGCCTCGCCTTCGAGCAGGGGCTGGTGGCGCAGGAAATGCTGATCGAGGACAGTCCGGTCGATTTCGGCGGCTACCGGCCAAAGAATTTCGACATGGGCTATCAGGGGGATGTCTCGATCCGCCAGGCGCTGCAGCTGTCGCTCAACGTTCCGGCGATCCGCGTGCTCGACTCGGTCGGCCCGGCACGGCTGATGGCGCGCTTCCGCCAGGCCGGCGTCAGCCCGGTGCTACCGGTCAACGAGGCGCCGGGCCTCGCCATCGGCCTCGGAGGCGTCGGCGTAACGCTGCGCGATCTCGTCCAGCTCTATACCGGCCTGGCCAATGGCGGCAAGGCAAACACGCTGCATGACGGCACCGAGCCGGCCAACGACGAGCGCGCCACCGCCACCATCCTCGACGCCCAGGCGAACTGGCAGATCACCGACATATTGTCGGGCGTAAAGCCGCCTGAGGGCGCCTTGCAGCGCGGCATCGCCTACAAGACCGGCACGTCCTACGGCTATCGCGATGCCTGGTCGGTCGGCTTCGACGGCCGCTACGTGCTGGGTGTGTGGGTCGGCCGCGCCGATGCCGGTGCGGTGCCCGGCCTGTCCGGCTATGTCTCGGCCGCCCCCATCCTGTTCGAGGGCTTCGTCCGTTCAGGCCTGACCGCCGTCCCGTTGCCCAGCCAGCCGGCCGGCGTCGTCAAGGCCAGGCGCGAAGACCTGCCGGTGACATTGGCGCGCTTCGGCGCCGGCGCCGACGGACTGGTGCAGGCAGGCCCGACGGAACCGGCGCCAACGATCATTTTCCCGCCCAACGGCGCCCGCGTCGATCTCGCCACCAATTCCGCCGAGGCCTCGCCGCTGGTGCTGAAACTGCAAGGCGGCCGCGCGCCGTTCCGCTGGCTGGCCAATGGCAAGCCGCTCGTCGGCATCGACCGCCGCCGCACTGCGACCTGGCTGCCCGACGGCGCCGGCTATTCGACGCTCACCGTCATCGACGCCGTGGGACGCGCGGCAAGCGTGAAGGTGTTCGTTGAATAGATGGCGCCAAGCGATTCAGGGGATTGGGCTTCTTCGCCCGAGACCCGGCGCGAGGCACCCCCCTCTGGCCTGCCGGCCATCTCCCCCGCAAGGAGGGAGATTGGCAGCTTCGGCGCCGCGCTCATTCAGCAACGTTGAAAATTGGCGAAAGCCGCAGCGACATCTGATCTCCCCCCTTGCGGGGGAGATGGCCGGCAGGCCAGAGGGGGGTGTGCCGAAGCGCTTGCATCGAGGATTGGCCTTAGCCCTATCCATGTTCGTTTCGACTTGCTCCCCCGCCGACGCCGATCCCCTGCCCGCCGGCTTCGTCCGCCTGGCCGATGTCGATCCCTCGATCCGCCAGGACATCCGCTATGCCGGCCTGGAAAATTTCCTGCATCGCAAGGCCGATGGCTACGACGCCCCCATCTGCATCCTCACGAAGCAAGCTGCGCAAGCGCTGTCCGGTGTGCAGAAAGCGCTCGCCGCCGATGGCCTGACGCTGGTCGTCTTCGACTGCTACCGCCCGGCCCGCGCCGTTGCCGACATGGGCAAATGGACCAGAGAGGGCGGCCCGCCCGATCCGCAATGGTACCCTCAGGTGCAGCGCGGCGACCTCATCGCCACGGGCTATATCGGCGAATTGTCCACCCATTCGCGCGGCTCGACCGTCGATATCGCCATCGCCCGCAGCGACGGCAAGAACAAATCATGCGCCGCTTGCGGCACGGCCGGCGCCGGCACGCTCGATTTCGGCACCAGCTTCGACTGTTTCGACCCGGCAAGCGAAACCGCACATCGCCCATTGGCGGCAGAAGCGGCGGCAAACCGCAAAAGGCTGCTCGACGCCATGCGCGCCGGCGGCTTCAAGAATTATGCGCGAGAGTGGTGGCACTACACGCTTCGGGATGAGCCGTTTCCAAAGCTGCGCTTCGATTTTCCCATCACTGCGGGCTGAACCGCCCGGTGCTACACCGAGCCTTCCCTCACTCGGCCTTGCTTCTGCGGTGTCAGCTCCTAGATAGCGTCAAACCGGCCGGATTTGGGTTAGACCAATATGAGGAAAATATTTCCTTCCGAAACCCAATATCGGCGAAAATTTCCTTTGAGCGGACAAAAAAGGCAACGTTGAATGCATCTAATTTCTATCAATTCGATAGAGTTCAGCCGTCATCAACGGAGGCGGGAATGACCAAACCTCATTTCAAGAAACTGCTCGGCGCACTGGTCGCCACATCGATCCAGTTCGGCACGCTCGGTTTCGCGTTTGCCGATACGACCATTCTGAACGTGTCCTACGACCCGACACGCGAACTCTACAAGGCCTATGACGAAGCCTTCGTCGCACACTGGAAGGCCGAGACCGGCGAGACGGTCACCATCCAGCAATCGCATGGCGGATCGGGCGCCCAGGCCCGCGCCGTGATCGACGGCCTCGATGCCGATGTGGTCACGCTGGCGCTCGAAGGCGACATCAACGCCATCGTCACCAAGTCGAAGAAGATCAACCCGGACTGGCGCAAGAAGTTCGAGAACAATTCGGCGCCTTACACCTCGACCATCATCTTCCTGGTCCGCAAGGGCAACCCGAAGGGCATCCACGACTGGAGCGATCTGGTCAAGGACGGTGTCCAGGTGATCACGCCGAACCCGAAGACGTCGGGTGGCGCCCGCTGGAACTACCTTGCCGCCTGGGCCTATGCCAACGCCAATGATGGCGGCGACGAAGCCAAGAACAAGGAATTCGTCGGCAAGCTCTACGCCAATGCTCCGGTGCTCGACACCGGTGCGCGCGGCTCGACGGTCACCTTCGCGCAAAAAGGCATCGGCGACGTACTGATCGGCTGGGAAAACGACGCCTATCTGGCGCTCAATGAATTCGGCGCCGACAATTTCGAGATCGTCTATCCCCCGACCTCGATCCTGGCCGAGCCGCCGGTGGCGATCGTCGACGCCAATGTCGATGCCAAGGGCACCCGCAAGGTCGCCGAAGCCTATCTCGGCTGGCTCTATTCCAAGGAAGCCCAGACGATCATCGCCAAGAACCACTATCGTCCGGCCAAGCCCGAGCTGGTGGATGCGGCTGACATTCCGAAGACGCCCGAAATCAAGCTGATCTCCATCGACGATCCGCTTTTTGGCGGCTGGAAGAAGGCACAGCCTTATCATTTCGGCGACGGTGGTATATTCGACCAGATCTACAAGCCGGCCCAGTAGGATTTAGATCAGGACGACATGACCATAGCACCCGCCAAGGCGGGGTGGCGATTCAGACAGCCGAGTGTCATTCCGGGTTTCGGATTGACGCTCGGCTTCTCGCTTGCCTACCTCACGCTCATCATCCTCATCCCCCTGTCGGGCCTGATCTGGCGCTCGGCAGCCCTCGGCTGGACCGATTTCTGGGCGATCGCCACCGACCGCCGGACCATCAACGCACTCGAAATCAGCTTCGGCACAGCCTTCATCGCAGCCGCCGTCAACGTCGTCTTCGGCACGCTCGTCGCCTGGGTGCTGGTGCGCTACCGCTTCCCCGGCCGCCGCGTCGTCGACGCCATGGTCGACCTGCCCTTCGCGCTGCCGACCGCGGTCGCGGGCATTGCGCTGACCACTCTTTATGCGCCCAATGGCTGGATCGGCCATCTCCTGGCGCCGCTCGGCATCAAGGTCGCCTACACGCCGCTCGGCATTGTCGTGGCGCTTGTCTTCATCGGCCTGCCGTTTGTCGTGCGCACGGTGCAGCCGATCATGGAGGAGATCGACAAGGAAGTGGAGGAAGCCGCCGCGACGCTCGGCGCCAACCGCTTCCAGATCATCACCCGCATCCTGTTTCCCGGCCTGGCGCCGGCCATCATCACCGGCCTTTCGCTCGCCTTCGCGCGCGGGGTCGGCGAATACGGCTCGGTCATCTTCATCGCGGGCAACCTGCCCTACAAGTCGGAGATCGCACCGCTTCTGATCGTCATCCGGCTTGAGGAATATAATTATCCGGCGGCGACCGCGATCGCGGCGATCATGCTTTTGCTGTCGTTCGTGATGCTGCTGGTCATCAACCTCGCTCAGTCCTGGAGCCGCAAGCGCTATGGCTGACCCAGAGATCAAATCCTACGAACCGCATCACGAGAGCCGGTCGGCGGCGGTGACCGAAAGCCGGCCGGTGCGGCTGCTGCTGATGGCGGTGGCCTTCGCCTTCCTCGCCGTCTTCCTGCTGCTGCCGCTGATCATCGTCTTCCACGAGGCGCTGGCGAAAGGCATTGGCGCCTACGCGGAATCGCTGTCCAATCCCGATACGCGCTCGGCGATCCGGCTGACGCTGCTGGTGGCGGTGATCGCCGTGCCGCTCAACGTCGTCTTCGGCATTTCGGCTGCCTGGGCGATCGCCAAGTTCGAGTTCAAGGGCAAGGCTTTTCTAACCACGCTGATCGACCTGCCCTTCTCGGTCTCGCCGGTCATTTCCGGCCTGGTCTATGTGCTTTTGTTTGGCGCTCAGGGACTGTTCGGTGAATGGCTGAAGGCGCACGGCATCCAGATCTTGTTCGCCGTGCCCGGCATCGTGCTCGCGACCATCTTCGTCACCTTCCCCTTCGTTGCCCGCGAACTGATCCCGCTGATGCAGGAACAGGGCAACGGCGACGAGGAAGCCGCGCTCTCTCTGGGCGCCAATGGCTGGCAGACCTTCTGGTACGTGACGCTGCCCAACGTCAAATGGGGATTGCTCTACGGCGTGCTTTTATGCAACGCCCGCTCGATGGGCGAATTCGGCGCGGTCTCGGTCGTGTCGGGCCACATACGCGGGCTGACCAACACCATGCCGTTGCATGTCGAAATCCTCTACAACGAGTACAACGCCGTCGGCGCTTTTGCCGTCGCTTCGCTGCTTGCCGGCCTGGCGCTGGTCACGCTGGTCTTGAAAACACTTCTCGAGATGCGCTACGGCGCCGAGATCGCCGCGACGCGCGGGCACTGACTAAATGCATGTCGCCCAAGACTGGGAACCGGTTTTGGGACAACGACATGCACCAAATTACTGAGGGATCTACATGGAAGTTCGCGTTGCCAACGTACGCAAGGAGTTTGACCGGTTTCCGGCCCTCCATGACGTATCGCTTGACATCAAGTCGGGTGAGCTGATCGCGCTGCTTGGGCCATCCGGCTCCGGCAAGACGACGCTGCTGAGGCTTATCGCCGGCCTGGAGCGGCCGACGCGCGGAAAGATCTTCTTCGGCGACGAGGACGCCTCGCACCGCTCGATCCAGGAGCGCAATGTCGGCTTCGTCTTCCAGCACTATGCGCTCTTCCGGCACATGACGGTCGCCGACAATATCGGCTTCGGCCTCAAGGTGCGGCATGGACCGTCGCGACCACCGGCGGCCGAAATCCGCCGACGCGCCTCCGAACTGCTCGATCTCGTTCAGCTTTCCGGCCTGGAAAAGCGCTATCCGGCGCAACTTTCGGGTGGCCAGCGCCAGCGCGTGGCGCTCGCCCGGGCCATGGCCATCGAGCCCAAGGTGCTGTTGCTCGACGAGCCGTTCGGCGCGCTCGATGCGCAGGTGCGCCGGGAACTGCGCCGCTGGCTGCGCGAGATCCATGACCGTACCGGCCACACCACCGTCTTCGTCACCCACGACCAGGAAGAGGCGCTCGAACTTGCCGACCGCGTCGTGGTGATGAGCCAGGGCCGCATCGAGCAGGTCGGCTCCGCCGACGAGATCTACGACACGCCGAACTCGCCCTTCGTCTACTCCTTCATCGGCGAATCGAGCATGCTGCCGGTCAAGGTTGAGAATGGCGAGATCTGGCTCGCCGACCGTCCGATCGGCGTGTCGGCGCCGCACGCACCCGAGGGCGATGCGACGCTGTACTTCCGCCCGCACGATATCGAACTGCTCGACGGCTGCAGCGGCTGCATCGCCGGCACGGTCGTCGCCAGCCGCCGCGTCGCCGGCACAAGACGCGTCGAACTGGAAATCGGCGGCGAGCGCCAGCGCGTCGAGATCGAACTGCCTGTGGACCATCCTGCGGCGCAGAAGAGCCGGGTGGCGTTCAGGCCGAGGCGCTGGAAGCTTTTCCCGGCGGCATAGACATCGATCCGGCGCTACTCCAGCCAGTTCTCGACCGTCAGGCCCTTGATCCGACGGAACTCAGCGGTGTTGGCCGTCACCAGTGTCGTCCCCAACACACAGGCATGGGCAGCAATGAAAAGATCATTGTGGCCGATTGGCTGGCCTCTGGCCTCCAGCTCGGCACGAAGTGCTCCGTATTCGTTATCCATCGGCACATCGAGCGGCAACACAGGAACCTCGGCGAGCAATTCCTCCACCTTGGCGAGCAGCTTGGCCGATCTCTTGCGGGCGCAGCCATAACGCAGCTCCGAGGCGACAACGATGCTGGTGCACAGGGCACCGTCTCCCGCGCGAACCGCCGCACTGGCAGCCTTGCCGGCAGGGTTTCGGATCATGTCGCTGAGAATGTTGGTGTCCAGCATGAACCGCATCAAAAGATATCCTCAGGCCCCACGGGCGCATCATGGATCTCGGGAAAGTCGTCTTCAGGACCAAGCGGCGGCTCTTTCGCCCATTGGGTGAGCAAGGCGGTGAGGCCTGGTTGACGGACCGGCTCGATGATCAGCCGGTCGCCATCGCGGCTGATCAGGACCTTCTCGCCAGGCAGCTCGAATTCGACAGGGATGCGAACCGCCTGACTGCGGTTGTTGCGAAACAACTTCGCCTCCCTGGGCGGTGGTATTGAGTGACGGTGCTGCGGCATGGCAGCCTCCCCTGTCTGTTCCACTCGTATATGCCATTTGTATATGCCACTCGGCCTCGAATTGCAAACCACAGAAAACCCCAACGCATCGGCATTTCGGCTGGAATGAAATTTCGCCGATAACCTGCTTCAGCGATTTCTTTTTCGCTGCAACGCCATACGTCTGCCCCGTGTGCCTCGCAGTACACCCTCCGGCCCGGCTATGTTCTGGCAACGCATTGCACATCGGAGCCTGTTTTCATGAAGCGATTTTTCCTCAGCGTCGCCACTGTCGCCGGCCTGGTCCTCGCCTGTTCGCAGGCCTGGTCGGCCGACAAATTGCTCAACGCTTCCTATGATGTCGGCCGCGAATTGTTCGCCCAGGTGAACAAGGCTTTCGTCGCCGGCCATCCGGGCGTCACCGTCGACCAGTCGCACGCCGGCACCTCGGCGCAGGCGCGCGCCATTGCCGAAGGCCTCGGCGCCGATGTCGTCACCTTCAACCAGGTCACCGACATCGACTTTCTGGTCAAGAAAGGCCTCGTCGCCGCCGACTGGCAGAAGGATTTCCCCGACAACGCCTCGCCCTTCTATTCGCTCCCATCCTTTCTCGTCCGCGCGGGCAACCCCAAGCACATCAAGGACTGGAACGACCTCGTGCGCGACGACGTGCAGGTGATCTTCCCCAACCCCAAGACCTCGGGCAATGCGCGCTACACCTATCTGGCCGCAACCGCCTACGCCAAGGAAGCCTTCAAGGGCGACGACGCCAAGGCGAAGGAGTTCGTCACCAAGCTGTTCAACAACGTGCCGATCTTCGACACCGGCGGGCGCGCCGCCACCACCACCTTCGTGCAGCGCGAGATCGGCGACGTGCTGATCACCTTCGAGTCGGAAACGCGCGGCATCCGCAAGGAGTATGGCAACGACAAGTTCGAACAGGTCACGCCAACGGTCAGCCTGCTCGCCGAATTCCCGGTGGCGATCGTCGACAAGGTCGCCGACGAGCACGGCAGCCGTGACCTCGCCAAGACCTATCTCGACTTCCTCTACACGCCCGAGGGCCAGACCATCGCGGCTGAAAATGGCCTGCGCGCCCGCAACGCTGAAGTCGCGGCAAAATACAAGGCCGACTTCCCCGATGTCCGCCTGCTGACGGTGGAAGACGTCTTTGGCGGCTGGGACAAGGTACAGAAGGAGCACTTCGCCGCCGGCGGTCTGCTCGACCAGACCTATGGCAGCCGCTGATATCAGCAGCGTTCGACCTCACCTCACAAGAAAGCCGGCGCTTTGCCGGCTTTTTCGTTTTCGCGCGCCGACAAACGGCTTTCATGCGGAATCTGTCGCGATCGGCGAAAAACGTTACAAAGAATCAACGCCTTTGTGCCTAACGTCTCAACCGGGCGGCTTGTTCTACGCGAAACCGGGTTGTTCAGGCGAAACGTCATGATTTGCACACAAACAACCGCCAGATGCGGGTGGTTGGGGTTTTCATGAACTGAAGCGGGCATGCTTACCAAAAAAGGCAAATACGGCCTCAAGGCCCTCGTGCATCTTTCCGGCCTGCCGGTCGGCCAGCTTGCATTCGTCAACGACATCGCGATCGCCAACAACATCCCGAAGAAATTTCTGGATGCCATTCTGGGCGAGCTGCGCAATGCCGGCTTCGTCCTCAGCCGCAAGGGCAAGGAAGGCGGTTATCGCCTCGCCCGGCCGGCTTCCGAAATCAAGATCGGCCACGTCGTGCGCGTGCTGGACGGCCCGCTCGCTCCCATACCCTGCGCCAGCCGCACGCAATACCAGCGCTGCGAGGATTGCGACGAGGCGACCTGCCAGGTCCGGCACATGATGCTGGAAGTGCGCCAGGCGATCGCCGAAGTGCTGGACAATCGCAGCCTCGCCGCCATGCGCGACGCCGACAATGATGATTTTCCGGTCGAGCTGACGTCGCAGATCTAAATTCGAGCATGATCCCGAAAAGTGGGAACCGGTTCGGACAAGATCATGCTCAAATGAGAGTCCTCAGACCAGGCCGAGCTTGCCGGCCAGGCCGACGCGCTGGATTTTGCCGGTGGGACCCTTGGGTATCTCCAGGAGAAACAGGATGTGGCGCGGCACCTTGAACTCGACGATCCGGCTGCGCGCGAAATCGCGTATCTGCTCGGCATCGGCGGTGGCGCCCTCGGCCAGCACGATGGCCGCACCCACCTCTTCGCCGAGCATGGCGTGCGGCACGGCAAAGGTCACCGCCTGCGCCACCAGAGGATGATCGAGCAGGACATTGTCGACTTCGAGCGGCGAGATCTTTTCGCCGCCGCGATTGATGATCTCCTTCAGCCGCCCGGTGATCTTCAGATCGCCATCCTCGTCGATCAGGCCCTGGTCGCCGGTGCGGAACCAGCCATCGCTGAAGGCAGCTTCATTGGCCACCGGATTGTTGAGATAGCCATCATGGATGTTGGCGCCGCGCACCGCGATCTCGCCCTTTTCACCCGCCGGAAGGATCGTCCCCTTGTCGTCCAGGATCGTCACCTGCGGACCCGCAGGCAGGCCGACCGAGCCTGGCTTGCGGCGCGCAGGCGGCAGGTCATTGGATGTCATCTGGTGCGCCGCCTCGGTCATGCCATAGGCCTCGACCACCGGACAGCCGAAGACGCGCTCGAGGTCGCGGAACACGGTGTCGGGAAGCGCTGCCGAAGACGAGCGGATGAAGCGCAGCCGCGCAGCAGCGATGGTTTCGCCATTGCGGGCGGCGCGCGCCAGGATCGCCTGATGCATGGTCGGCACCGCGCTGTACCAGCTCGGCCTGAAGTCGCCCAGCCAGCCGTAGAATTTGAGCGGGTTGAAGCCCGGCGTGCAGACAACAGCGCCGCCGACTGCCAGCTGTGCGCTGAGCGCCGCCATCAGCCCGTGAATGTGGAACAGCGGCATCACGTTGAGACAGATATCGTCTGCCGAAAGCGCCAAGGTGCGGGCGATGTTGGCCATTGATGCCTGCAGATTGCGCTGCCGCAAGCCGACGATCTTCGGCCGCGCCGTGGTTCCCGATGTGTGCAGGACAAGCGCGAAATCGTCCGGCCCGTTGAGCTGCATATCGTCGAGGCGAGCCTCACTGGCAGCCTCCACCTCGGCGTCTCCCGCCAGCAGAAACTCGCCGGCCTTGGCGCCGTCAGTCACGACGACGTCGAGCACCGCAATGCCGTGCCCCTTGGCGGCGTTGCGCGCGGCATCGCCCATGCCTTGTCCGCACAGCAGCAGCTTCACATCGAGATCGCCGAGATAGAAGCGGAATTCGTCTTCGCCGTAAGCCGGATTGAGCGGCGCCGCCGTCGCCAACGCCGAGACCGCCAGGAAACAGGCCGCCATTTCCGGGCCGTTGGGCAAGACGATGCCGACGGCCGTGCCGCGGGCAACGCCACGCCTGGCGAGATCGCCGCAGAGCTTGTCGACAAGATTGGCGAGGCCGGCAAAGCTCAGGGATGGCCGGTCCGGCGCCATCAGCGCCACCGCAGCCGGCCGCCAGGGCGCCAGTTGGGGAAGTGCTACCGATAGGGCCTGTTTCAAGTTCGAACCCTGAATGGCGTTCACCATGGCCTTGCCGGCGCCGATTGCGCGCCCGTGGCAGACGCAGTAAAGCGATTTCCGGACGCACGCAAGAACAGGTGGACACCGATCGGATGAGGCTGCCGTGGTTGGGAAAATCCCGGAAAGCCGACCGGACACCATCTTCCGCCGTCATTTATCATACGGAAATCATCGCCGACATCCTGGTGCCCGAACGCGCCGAGCATGTCCGCTTCTTCAGCCGCAAGCAGGTTCGCGCCGGCAAGTTGCGCACCTTCAACAACAGGGATCTCCGCGAGCTGCTGCTGGCCGCCTTCTACATCGGCGTCGCGGCATCGCTGCCGGTCGATTGGTGGGCCGCGGTCTGCAGCCGCGTATCTGGGCTGCGCCTCAAGCGCCATATCCGCAAGGATTTCGTGCGCTACGCCGCCGCGACGCGCGCCGTGCTCGGCAACGGCATCGATGCGCAAAGGCAGTTCAGGGCCTTGCTCTGCGCCAACCACCGCCGGCGTCTGCTACTTGCCGCGCATCTCATCGGCCGCCGCTGGTCACCTAATATCCGTCTGGAGGGCCTGGAAGGCCTGCAAGCGGCGCTGAAGCGCGGCCACGGCGCTATCATCTGGTGCGATCAGTTCACGGCACAGACCATCATCGGCAAACGCGCTCTCCATGAGGCCGGTATCGAGACACACCAGCTCAGCGTCAGGGCTCACGGCATATCCGATTCGACCTTCGGCTTGCGCTTCCTGAACCCGCCGATGGTTCGGGTCGAGAACCGTTTCCTGAAAAGCCGGATCGTGTTCGACCGCAGCGACGCCTACCAGGTCACCGGCCGGATCCACAAGATCCTTGGCAACAACGGCGTCGTATTGGTGACCAACACCGTGCATGCCGGCTCGACATTCACCGAAGTCGGCCTTGGCGAGAGCGGCTGGACTCACCTCGCCTCGGCGCCAACGAATTTCGCTGCCAGAGGCAAGGCGGCGCTGTTTTCCATGTCGACCTTCGAGACCGATCCGTTCCGCCAATACCGCGCCGTCCTAAGTCCCGAACTGGTGCCGGCCCCGGCAGAGGCCGGCGAGCGCGCGGCCAGAGCCGGCGCCAAGAACATGGCGCTGCAGGCCGAGTACATATTGCTCAAGCGCGACCGCTTGCTGGAGGCGCTGAAACTCTATCCCGAGCAAATGATGGTCTGGTCCGGCGCCGACCGGTTCACCGAACGGCCGGAAACCGCCTTGCCCGACGAGGGTGGTTCATGATTTTGCGCCGGCCAGCAGGCTGGCAACGGCGGTGACGATCTCAGCCACTGGAAGTGTGGCGTCGGCCGTCAGCGCCCGCTCGTCGGCGCCAGGCGGCTCAAGGATGGCGAACTGGCTTTCGACCAGGCTTGCCGGCATGAAATGGCCCTTGCGGCTGGCGACACGCTGCTTGGCGGTTGCGGGATCGATCTTCAGATAGATGAAATCGATATCCCGGCGGAAGCCACGCAGACGATCGCGGTAGCTGCGCTTCAGCGCCGAGCAGGCGGCAACCACGCTTTGGCCGCTGCCGGTCAGGTCGGCGATCCGCTCGCCGATGGCATCGAGCCAGCCCTCACGCAGTTGATCTGTGAGCGGCTCGCCGCTCGCCATGCGGGCGACGTTTTCGGGTGGGTGCAGCCTGTCGCCTTCGACAAAGACGGCCCCTTCCTCTGCTGCCAATGCTTTGCCGACAGCCGACTTTCCGCAGCCGGCGACGCCCATCACCACAATGGCCCGAGGCACTGAGCCGGTAGCGCCCATTGGCGCCTGTGCCGTCTTTTCGTCCACGGTCAGCGGCTTGCCGGCGCGCGGCCGTAGAGCAGGAGCATGGCAACGATGACCAGGCCATAGACGATCTGCCGCCCCGCCTCCGGCATCTGCATGACCGAGAGTATGGACTGCAGGAGGGTGATCAGAATGACACCGGCGACGGTGCCGAGATAGGAGCCGCGGCCACCCAGGATCGAGGTGCCGCCCAGAACCACGGCGGCGATCGACGGCAGGAGATAGGCATCGCCCATCGATTGCGCCGCCTTGGAGGCATAGCCGGCGAGAAGCACCCCGCCAAAGGCGGACAGCCCGCCTGAGATAGCGAAGGCGATCATCACCACGCGCCTTGTATCGATGCCGGAGAGATAGGCGGCACGCTCGCGGTTGCCGATGCCGTAGACGGTGCGGCCGAAGCTGGTGCGGGACAGCACGAACACCATCGCGGCACCAATCAGGGCCCAGATGATGACGGCGTTAGGCGCGCCAGGAATGGTAAAACCTGTCGCAAGATAGCGCATGGCGCCGGTGGCCGAATCCTGTGGCGAGTAGCCGCCGGTATAAACGACCATGAGCCCCTGAGCGACAGCGTTGGTTGCGAGCGTGATGATCATGGAGGGTATGCGCAGATAGGCGACGCCAAAGCCGTTGACGATGCCGATCAGCACCCCGCAGAAGATGCCGAACGGGATGGCCAGCGCCACACCGATCGGGCCATAGGCCGCAGCCGCACACGCCATCATCGCGCCCGCCGCCACCGCCCACGGCACCGACAGGTCGATCTGGCCTAGCAGGATGACCAGCATCATGCCTGTGGCGATGACGCCGAGGAACGAGGCCACCTTGAGCTGCTGCAAGAGATATTCAGGCGACAGAAAGCTCCTGGAATAGAGGCTGCCTAGGAACAGCAACAGCACGATGCAGGCGAAGGCCGTCAGCACCGCCGGATCGGCGCGGCGGATGAATTTCGGCATGCGGCCGGCGATACCGCCCAATGTCGTTTCGCTCACAGGAACCACTCCAGCCGGTTGCGGACCCGAAACAGTGCAAAGGCGCCAAGGCTGACCGCGACCAGCAGGATAACGCCCTGGAACAGCGGCTGCCATAGCGGATCGAAATCGAAAACGAACAACAGGTCGCCGATGGTGCGGAAGGCCAGCGCGCCGAAGATGGCGCCGATGGCGCTGCCCTTGCCGCCGAACAGCGAGACGCCGCCCAGCACCACCGCGGCGATCGAAAACAGCGTATAGGCGTTGCCGCTGGCATAGGCTGCATCGCCCGTATAGGTGAAGAAGGTCAGGAACAGTCCGCCGATCGCGGCCAACAGGCCTGCGAGCGCGTAGGCAGCGAACTTGCCGCGCCTTATCGGCACACCGGACATGTAGGCCGCCGTCTCCGAGGACCCGGCCGCATAGGCCGCGCGCCCGAGCACCGAGCGGCTGAACGGTACCCAGACCACGAGCACGACGGCGAGCAGCACGACCAGGCTCGCCGGCACCACGCCGAACAGGCGTCCGGTCAGCGCGTCGGCGAGACCTTCGTTGACCGAACCGCCGGGAAACGGCCTGAGCAGCAGCGCGATGCCGAAATAGACCGCACCCGTGGCGATCGTGGCGACGATCGGCTGCAGGCGGCCGTAGATGACGATGGCGCCGTTGATCGCTCCGCACAGGAACCCGGTGCCGAGCACGGCGATGACGCCGAAAGCGGTCTCGAGGCCGGTGCCGATGACCAGCCAGGAGGCGAGGCAATTGGTCAGCGTGAAGATCATGCCGACGGAGAGGTCGATGCCGGCGGTGATCACGACCAGTGTCTGCGCCATGGCGACGAAGGCGAGCAGCACGCCCTTGTTGGACGCCGTCTGCACGACATTGGCGGTGAAGCCCGCTGGATGGTTCGAGGTGTAGATGACGAACATGACAATGAATATGCCGAGTGCCATCAGTGTTCCGCGCTGCTCGGCCAGCCAGTAGCGCCACTCTTTCACGCGTCCGCTCCCTGTCTTGCGCCGGCATCGTCTCTCGCGCCGCCGTCATCGCCGCGAATGTTGAGCGCGCTTGCAATGAGCGCCCGCTCGGTGATCTCGGCCCCGACCAGCTCGCGCTTGACCGCGCCGTCATAGAGCACCAGCACGCGGTCGCAGCAGCCGATCAGTTCGTCATAGTCGGTCGAATAGAACAGGATCGCCGCCCCCGCATCCGCCAGCTTGCGCATCAGTTGATAGAGTTCCTGCTTGGTGCCGACGTCGATGCCGCGCGTCGGATCGTTGAGCAGGATGATACGCGGCTGGCGCATCAGCCATTTGGCGATGACCACCTTCTGCTGGTTGCCCCCCGACAGCGCACCGACCGGAATGTCGAGGCCGGCCGTCTTGATCGCCAGCAGCCCGACCATGTCGTCGATCAGCCGCTGTTCGGCGGCGCGGTCGATGATGCCGGCCTTGGACAGCCGGTCTAGGGCGGCAAAGGACAGGTTCTCGCGCACCGTCATCGGCAGCATCAGGCCTTCGGTCTTGCGGTCCTCCGGGATCAGCGCCATGCCGATGCGGTCGTCGCGCGCCGCTTGGGGGCTGGCGATCGAAACAGGCTTGCCGTCGATAAGGATCTGGCCGCCGAGGCCGCGCAGCACACCGAAAAAGGCAAGCAGCAATTCGCGCTGGCCCTGGCCGTCCAGGCCGCCAAGGCCGACGACCTCGCCTGCCCCGACCGTCAGCGAGACATTGTCCAGCCGGTCCGTCCAGGACAGCTTGCGCGCCTCCAGCACGGGAACGGCGGCGGCTGCGGTGCGCGCGGGTTTCGGCGGGAAAATATGGCTGTATTCGCGCCCGATCATCAGTTCGACGACTTCGTTGTCGCTCTTTGTGCCTGCCTTGTAGCTGGCGACATTGCGGCCGTTGCGAAACACCGTGCAGTGGTCGGCAAGCTCGGCGATCTCGTTCATGCGGTGCGAAATGTAAAGCAGCGCCAGCCCTTCCGAGCGCAATCGCTTGAGCACGCTGAATATCCTGGCGACGTCCGTCGCGGTCAGGGCCGAGGTCGCCTCGTCGAGGATCAGGATGCGCGGCTTCCTGGCCAATGCCTTGGCGATCTCGACCATCTGTCTTCTTGAAAGCGGAAGATCCTTGACCAGCGCCAATGGATGGATGTCGGCCGCACCTGCGCGTGCCAGCGCATCCTCGGCAATGCGGCGCTGCGCCTTGCGGTCGATCATGCCGAAACGCTTCGGCGGATCGGAGATGACGATGTTGTCGGCAACGCTGAGTTCGGGAACCAGCGACAGCTCCTGGAAGATGCAGACGATGCCGGACTTGTTTGCAGCAGCAGGCGAAGCGAACGTCACCTCGCTGCCGTTCAGCATCATGCGGCCTTCGTCGGGCGCGACGACGCCCGCCATGACCTTGATCAGCGTCGATTTGCCGGCGCCGTTTTCGCCGAGAATGGCGTGGATGCTACCGGACGAGACCGAAAGCTCGGCCTTTTCCAGCGCCCGCACACCACCATAGCGCTTGGATATGCCTTCCATCCGGAAGAGCGGAACCGCACCGTCCATCGGCCCTCCCGAGGCAGTTTGACTTCAAGGGATATCGAGTGGCCGGCGCCGCGGAGATCCCGCGGCGCCGGATATGCCGCCTATTGGTCAGCCCCTATTGGTCAGCTTTGGTCTGACCCATAATTTCCTGCGCGGTGAAATTGATGCCGCAGGTCGGGAAGGAATTGCCGACGAAGAAATTGTCGGACTGGTCGGGGAAGAAATCCTGACCGGCCTTGAAGTTCGGATCCTCGACGATCGCCAGTGGCAGTTTCACTGCTTGCGGAACGACATTGCCTTCGAGCGCGGCAATCGCCGTCTTGATGGCAACCGCGACCTGCGCCGGACCGGTGCCGGCCGATGAGCATTTCAGCCCGTCGCCGGCATGTGCCGCGCAGAACTTGCGGAAACCGTTCTCGGTCTCCCCGCCGAACGGCACGAAAGCATGCTTGGCATCGATCATCGCCTGCACGATGCCGGTGTCGCCGCCTTGCCCGGTGATACCGTCGAACGGACCGTTGGTGGCAATGGCGTCGGCCGTGGCTTTCTGCGCCACGCCGTCGTCCCATTTGCCGACCACCTCGGTGACGTCCCATTTCTTGCCCGAGGCATCGAGCGCTTCATGGATGCCGTTGTGACGGTCGGTGTCGACGGAAGTTCCGGCAACGCCGCGCACTTCGAGCACCTTGCCGCCATTCGGCACATGGCCGACCAGCCATTTGCCCCACAATTCGCCAAGGCCCTTCTGGTCGACATTGACGTTGATGGCGTCCTTGGTGTCGAGAATATTGTCGAAGGCGACGAGGATGACGCCAGCTTCCTTGGCGCGCTTGATGACCGGCCCGAAAGCGGTCGGGTTCTGGGCGTTGACGACGATCGCGTCATAGCCGGAATCGATGAAGTTGTTGATCGCCGAAATCTGGGCCGGCACGTCCTCGCCGGTCGAGACGACCTTGAATTCCTTCAGTTTCGCGGCGACCTCCGGCTGGGCCGCATAGGCCTTGGCGGTCTGCACCATCTGGATGCGCCAGGTGTTGGCGATATAGCCATTGGCGAGCGCGATGCGGTATGGGCCGTCTTTCTTGGGGAACTTGAAGAACTGCGTATCGGCCGCCCAGGGCGCAAAGCAATCCGGCTCAGCCGACGGGCCCTTGACAACTTCCGGGTCGGCCATGGCCGACGAACTCAGCATGACGAATGCAGTGGCGGCAACGATGCCACCAACAAGTGACTTGATCATCGATATTCCTCCCAGTTGTAGTTTTGTTTGCTGCTGCTTGTTTATTTGATGCTGTTTGTCGTGGTGTGGTTTCCACGCCTGCCGAAGGCCCTCCAGCCTGGCCGGCGCCACGTCTCAAGGGCCCGAAGCCGGCCCGATCCCCTCCCCCTCGCCGCTTCACAGGCGAGAAACGAAACTAGCATATTATACATAATAAACAAGCATGAGCTGTTGCTTATGTATAATAAACAGGCACGGCCTCTCATCAAAACGTCTGCCCGACGAAAATGGTAGCGCTACCATGACGTTGTGTAAAGCACCATTTGCTGAGGCCGGCCAAAGCGTGTTCAGCGTGCGGTGCTCTCGCGGGGCTTGAGTTCGAAACCAAGATCGACGACCCGCTGCTCAGGCCTTCGTCCTGCGATCGCCGCCAGCGCCATGGCGACAGACCGACGGCCGATTTCATAGCGAGGGGTGCGGATACTGGTGAGCGGCGGGAACGCCGCCTGCATCATTTCGAGGTCGTTGAAGCCGACAATGCCGATTGTTTTCGGCACGTTGAGCGCGGCGCTATGGCATTCGAACAAAACGCCGAGCGCGATGTCGTCATTGTTGCAGAAGACGCCGTCGAGCGCCGGCATCTTGGCCAGCGCATCGCGAAGCAGCTCGCGGCCGAGCGTCACGCTGGACAGTAGCGGCGTGGTGGTGACCAGCCGCGGGTCGAACAGGCCGGCCTTCTCCATTGCCGCGCGATAGCCGGCAAGCCGCCGCTGCGAGCGCGGGTCCATGCGTGCGCCGATGAAGCCGATCCGCCGGTAGCCCGCCTCGATCAGATGCTCGGTCGCGGTGCGGCCGCCGTCAAAATGCGAGAAGCCGACCAGCATGTCGACCGGATCGGGCCCGGTCTCCATCACCTGCACCACCGGGCAGCCCGCGCTCTCCAGCAGCTTTCGCGAGGTCGGCGTCTGGTCGATGCCGGCCACGATCAGCGCCGCCGGGCGCTGCGGTGCGAACACCTGCAGCAGGCGCTCCTCCTCGAGGCCGGAATAATGGGTGTTGCCGAGCTGGACGCGGAACGGGCCGTCCGACAGGCTGTCATAGATGCCGCGCACCACTTCTGCGAAGACGTTGTTGGTCAGCGACGGCACCAGCACGCCGAACACATCGGCGCGCGCCGAGGCCAGCGCCCGTGCATTGGGATCCGGGACATAACCGAGTTCGTCGACGGCGGCCTGGATCTGGCGCCGCAGATCTTGGCTGACGCGTTCCGGTTCGCGCAGCGCCCGCGACACGGTGATGGCGCCGACGCCGGCCTTGCGCGCCACATCTGATAGGGTCGGGCGGCCGCCCCCACGACGCGAGCGCGGCTTGGTCATGGACATCCTCCACGTGCCGGGCCCCGGCCGCTGCGCCCTTGCGAAACCATGTCCAGCTTTTCCACCGCCACCATGCCAACCGGCTGCTGCCGCACCCACTCGCCTGCTGGCGTCGCGCAGCCAATCGCCCTTGTCAAGCAACAAATCCTGCCTTCCTAAGCCATCAGGGCAGCACTGCGTTTTGCTTTCCACAGCAGCAGCCCGATGGCCACTATGTTCAGCAAGTTCCACGCGATCCCGTTGAGGAACGCGGCGGCGTAGGAGCCGGTCAGGTCGTAGATCCAGCCCGACATCCAGCCACCGATCGCCATGCCGAAGATGGTCGCCATCATGACGATGCCGATACGCTGGCCGGCCTCCCTGGCGGGCAGGTATTCGCGCACGATGATGGCATAGCAAGGCACGATGCCGCCTTGCGACAGGCCGAACACCAGCGACACGACATAGAGCGAGGCAAGCCCGTCGAACGGGATGTAAAACAAAAGCGACAGGCATTGCAGCACGGAACCGATAAGCAGGGTTTTCACGCCGCCGATGCGGTCGGCGACAAAGCCGGAGGCAAGCCGGCTGACGACGCCCGCCGCCATCATGATCGACAGCATGTCGGCGCCATGCGCAATGCCGTAGCCAAGATCCATGCAATAGGCGACGATGTGCACCTGCGGCATCGACATCGCCACGCAGCAGCCGAGACCAGCAACGATCAGCAGCACCTGTAACGCCGCCGGCGACAGCGAAATCGACTGCACTGGCCGGCTTCCGGGCGAACCGGCGGCAGCCGCCGTCGGAGCAGCGCGCCGCAACAACAGCACCAGTGGCACCATGGTGACCAGGCAGAAGACACCGATGCCGGCATAGGTGAAGCGCCAGCCTTCCGCCTTGATCAGTGTCGGCATGATGGTTGGCCAGAGCGCTCCGGCGAGATAGTTGCCAGCAGCCGCCGCCGTGACGGCGACGCCGCGCCGATGGTTGAACCAGTGCGAGATGTCGGCGATCAGCGGCCCGAAGATCACCGATGTGCCGACACCAATCAGCACGCCCTGGGCAAGGGTGAATTGCAGGATAGAGGTCGACAGCGCGGCGAGCAGCAGGCCGGCGGCGAGAGCCACCGAGGATAGCAGTGCCGGGATCCAATACCCCATGCGATCGACCGCGCGGCCAACCAGCACATTGCCGGCGGCGAAGCCGACCATGGTTGCGGTGTAGGGCATCGATGCCGCGGCGCGGTCAACGCCGAACTCGGCCTGCACGGCCGGCAGCACGACGACGACGGCCCACATGCCGACCGCACCGATCGTCGCCAGCAGCATGGAGATGGCAAGCCGCATCCAGGCGTAGCTGCTGTCGATGCCGGGGCTATCCGCCTGATTGGCGACGATCGGGGTCAAGGCGTTTCCTGTCTACGGTCCTGGGAAGTCGACCGTTGTGTCGCCACTATCGGCGCATTCACCGCGACGGGCAGCGCCACAGGGCCATGATCCGTGGCTCCAGCGGCCCGGCGACTTTCTCGGGAACCGGCGGCGGCCTGCCCGAGTTTTTGCGACAGGAAGGAGTTTTGTCATGACCGCGAAAAAGAAATGGTCGGCCGAGGTGACCGAGCACAGCGATGCGATGGACCTCGAGGACCACATCTTCGAAGCCGACGACGCCAGGAAGATCGCGGCCTCGCTCAAGCGCTCGGCCGAGCACAGCGACCGCCGCAAGGCCGAGCCGTTTCAGTCGGCCATGTCGATGCTGAATTTCTACATCAACCGCGCCGGCAAGAACCTGCCGCAGGCGCGCCGGAAAGTGCTCGAGGACGCCAAGGACGAACTGCGCGCGGCCTTCGGAAGGCCGCAGCAGGATTAATGCATGTCGCTCAAAAGTGGCGCCGGTTTTGAGACAACGACATGCATAAAACGAAGACATAAAGCGCGTCGACTTAGTCCGTTCAAACGGGAAGCGCTTTTAGCGCTCCCGATTGGTTCTGCCAAATTTACCTCAACTGGACCTAGTGACAGGTCCTCTTTCCCCTCAGTTTGCCGGCCTCGGCTTTGTGGTTCCCCGAGCCTTTGAAGTAGCGGCATGACGGTCAAGATCGGCATCAATCCAATCACCTGGAGCAATGACGATGTTCCCGCACTCGGCGGCGATACGCCGCTCGCGACATGCCTGTCGGAAACCAGGCAGGCCGGCTATCGCGGCACCGAACTCGGCGGCAAATTCCCCAGGCGAAGCGACGAGCTTGGACCGATCCTGTCTTCTTACGGACTGGAGCTCGTCTCCGGCTGGTATGACGGCCGCATCCTCGACCGCACGATCGACGAGGAATTCGCCGCCGTCACCTCGCATCTGACCCTGCTGCGCGATCTCGGGGCCAAGGTCGTCGTCTATGCCGACACCTCGCGCGGCCGTCATGACGGCATTTTCGCGCCGGTCTCACAGCGTCCGCGCCTCGCTGACGGCGAATGGACCGCCTATGGCGAGAAGCTGACCGAACTCGCCGACCGCATGGCTGCCTTCGGCGTAGGCATGGCTTTCCATCACCATATGGGCACGATCGTCGAGAGCGATGACGAGGTCGACAGGCTGATGGCCGCAACCGGCAAGAGCGTCGGCCTGCTGTTCGATACCGGCCATTGTCTGTTCTCAGGCGGCGACCCGGCCTCCCTCCTGAACCGGCATCTCGACCGCATCGTGCATTTCCATTGCAAGGACGTCCGCGCGGCCGTGCTGGAGAAGGCACGGCGCGAGGACATGAGTTTCATGGCGGCAGTGATGGAAGGAATCTTCACCGTGCCCGGCGATGGCTCCGTCGATTTCCTGTCGCTGCTGCAGCCTCTGGCCAGCCATGGCTTCGAAGGCTGGATCGTCGTCGAGGCCGAGCAGGATCCGGCCAAGGCACACCCCTTGACCTATGCCACGAAAGGTTACGCTTCGCTTCTCAAAACGGCCTGCGCGGCCGGGTTCGACGTGGCAATACGAGACATGGCCTAACCACCGCCGGGGGGCTGGTGGTTGGGCCGGTTGGGCGCGCGCCTCGGTAGGGGTAGCGACGCGAAAGCGCCCGGCGATCCGCGCCGCCGCCCTCCCTTGGCGGCGCGGATCGCACAGTTCTTGGCATCGAAATTTTTGCCCCCGAGTTGCCGGCCCGGCGTTTCCAGCTTGAGGCTGGGGACGAGGCATGCCTTGATGCAGATGGAGGAGCGACATGGCATTCGAGGCGGCACTCGGCATGGAACGGCTTTGCACCATCCGTGAGATCGCCGAGAAGGCGGAACTCGGCGCGGCAACCGTTCACCGCGCGCTGAAGAACAGCCGCGAGGTTCATCCCGAAACCAGACGGCTGGTGCTGGAGACTGTCTGCCTGCTTAACGAAGAGAAGATCGCCCGCGCCGCCAGGTTGGTCGGAGACTAGCTTGGCCGACCATATGCGCCTTTCCCTCGACATCATGTCGGTCGACCGCGGCTCGGACGAACCGATGCACCGGCAGATCTACGGCGCCCTGCGGCGCTTCATCCTCGACGGCCAGATCCAGCAGAACACGCTGCTTCCTTCGACACGCTCGCTGGCCGAGGATCTCAAGGTCGGCCGCAACACGGTGATCGCCGCCTACGACCAGCTGCTCGCCGAAGGGTTTATAGAGGCGCGCGCCGGGTCCGGCACCTGGGTGGCGCCGATCCAGCAGAAACGCCCGCCGGCCGCGCTGCGTGCCGGCCTCGCCGCCCCGCAAAAACTCTCGCGGCGCGGTCAGACCATCGTCAACGGCCCGCAGCCGCCACGCAATGCCGGCGTCATCAACTTCCATCCCGGCGTGCCGGAAACCGCCTCCTTCCCCTTCACCATCTGGTCCAGCCTTCTGGTGCGCAATGCGCGCAGCCGCGACGAGAACTTGCTCGGCTATATCTCCTTTGCCGGCCATCCCGGTCTGCGCCAGGCCATCGCGTCGACCATCAGCCTGTCGCGCGGCATCAACTGCACCGCCGACCAGGTCATCATCGTCACCGGCGCGCAGGCGGCACTCGACCTCGCTTCGCGCGTGCTGATGGACGAAGGCGACCATGTCTGGATGGAAGAGCCCGGCTATCTCGGCGCCAAGAGCGCCTTTCTCGCCAGCGGCGCGCAGCTTGCGCCCTTGAAGGTCGATCGCCTTGGATGGCATCTCGCAGACCCAGAGCTGCCGCCGCCGCGCCTGATCTATGTGACGCCATCCTGCCAGTGGCCGTTCGGCACCATCATGCGCATCGAGGAACGGCTGCAGCTGCTCGACATCGCCGAGCGCCACGGCGCCTGGATCGTCGAGGACGATTATGACGGCGAGTACCGGTACCGTGGCCGGCCGGTGCCGGCGCTGCGCGGCCTCGATCATGCCGACCGCGTCGTCTATATTGGTTCCTTCGGCAAGACGCTGATCCCGACGCTTCGCATCGGCTATCTCATCGTACCCCGCGAACTGTCCGTGCCCTTCGACCGTGCCGTCTCGATCACCGGCCAGTTCGCGCCGCTGATCCTGCAGGCGACGGTCAACGACTTCATCACGCAAGGCTATTTCGCCACACATCTGAAACGCATGCGCCGCCTTTATGCGCGCCGGCAAGCCAATTTCGTCAAGCTGTGCCAGGAGCATCTGGCCGAATGGCTGACTGTGACCGAGAACGATTCCGGCATGCAGCTGCTGGCCAGTTTTATCCGACCCTACAAGGACAGCGACGTCGTCGCCGCCGCCGTCAAGGAGGGCCTCGACGTGCAGGGCATCTCGATCAACTACCATTCGAGCGAGCCGGAACACGGCCTGCTGCTCGGCTATGCCGCGATGGACGAACGCCTGATCCTGCGCGCGGTGCTGGCGTTGCGCGCTGCCTTCATGCGGCTGGACCGGCAATAGGCCGATCCAGCGCTGAGCGCTTCAATTCACACTATCGAATTTCTGCAGATCGACGGGCGCTGCCTTGCGCACCTCGACATCGTCCAGCGAGGCATTCTCCAGCGCCACACGGGCCGCCGCATCGATGTTATGGACCATGTCGTCGATGTCGGCGTCGCCATGCGCCGGATTCATCGCGATCATCACCGTGCGGTTGAGGATGTCGAGAGAACCCTTGCCGAGATCGTCGGCATAGGTCAGCCGCAGGCCCTTGTTTTCCGGCAGCGTGTACGGATTGAGCGCCGGATGATGCGCGCCCTCATGCATCAGCACCTGGTCCCACTGAGTGAAATTGTGGCGGCCGGTCTTGCCGGCAATGACGCTCGGAATGGTCTTCGAAAAAGTCTGCGCCGCCTGTTCGCTGGGCAGCAGATACATCACCTGCGCCGCGCAATCGTCGTCGGGGCTGTTCATCGGCGACGGCGTCAGACCGAGATTGCCGAGATGGCGCGTGCCGGCCAGCACCTTCTTCTTCTCCGCCCGCATCGCCTCGATGATGCCGTCGAGACGGTCGAGCTGGACATTGAGCATCGCGCCCATCAATTCCGAGGCGCGCGCGCCGATGCCGGCGAACGGCTTGATGCTGTCGCTGCGGCCCTGCCAGTAGAAGTGGCAGGGGTCGATGGCGCAGCGCGCCCGCTCCGCCACTTTCGGATAGCTGGTGGCGATGCCGCCGCCCTCGCCCGACGTCATGTTCTTGAAGTAGTTGAAGGAGTAGGCGCCGGCATGGCCGATGGAGCCGAGCTTCTTGCCCTCATAGCCGCCGCCAATGCCCTGGCAGACATCTTCCAGCACGAGCAGACCGCGTTTTTTAGCGATGTCCATGATGGCGTTCATGTTGCAGGCCGCACCCCACATATGTACCGGGATGACCGCCTTGGTGCGCGGGCCGACGGCGTCGCGCAGAGCGGCCGGGTCGATGGTCAGGCTCTCGTCGATGTCGACAATGACCGGAATGGCGCCGACCGACAGCACTGCTGTGGCGGTCGCCATATAGGTGTGCGCCGGCACCAGCACCTCATCGCCCGGGCCGATGCCGAGGCCGATCAGGCCTGCGGCGAGCCCATAGGTGCCGCTGGCGGCAAGCGCGAAATGCTCGACGCCGAGATGCCTTGCATAGCGGGCCTCGAAGCGGTTGCACTCGCTGTTCTCGCCATAGCGAAACAGCGCGCCCGAGCGGATCACCCTGGCAATGGCTTCGATCTCTTCTTCGCCGGCGGTGTACATGGCAAGTCTCCACATCGCTGATGGTATGAAAGCAGTACGCCTGCGGCCGCCGTTTGAAAGAACCACTCCGCTGCGATCGGACCAAGCCATCCTGCTCACGTCGGAGCGGCGTTTAGCGCCGACTGTGGGCATATCGAATGAAATCGACATTCCAGAATGCAGGCCCGCGGAAAAATCGTACCCATCCGAATTCGTCGAAGTGGCCCTGTCGGAAAGCCCGCGTTGGGCGTTCCATCGCGTCCAGTTGGGCAAACGGTCGGTTCCATGCAGCACGGGACACACTTTGGAAGACCCTCGAAACCGGCGTGCCGGCAAGATGGTGGCCGGCAAGATGGTGGCCGGCAAGATGGTGGCCGGCAAAACGGTGGCCGTCCATGACGCGACAGCTCGTCCTGCATGAAGACGATGTCGGCATGTGCCATGGCGCCAACAGCGCCTTCCTCGAACTGACCGCACTGGGCGCCTGCAGCTCCGGCGCCGTGATGGTGCCGTGTCCATGGTTCCCTGAGATGGCCGAAGCGACAGCCGCCGACCCCCGGCTCGATCTCGGCGTCCACCTGACGCTGAACAGCGAAAAGCAGCACTACAAATGGCGGCCGCTGACGTCGCCGTCGCGCGCGGCCGGCCTGACGGACGAGTTCGGCTATTTCTGGCCCGATGTCGCGACCACCCGCCGCAAGGCAGCACCGCAAGCGGTGGAAACCGAGCTTCGCGCCCAGATCGACACCGCCTACCGCGCCGGCATCGACGTCACTCATCTTGACGCCCATATGGGGGCAGCGCTGTCGCCGGAGTTTTGCGACGTCTACATCAGGCTCGGCCTGGAATATCGGCTGCCGGTGCTGTTGACCAAAACGCTGTCGGCCTATTCGCCCAACGACAATCTGGTCGGCGTCACCGAAGCGGCGTTCCAGCGCGGCGTCACTGGAGCCCGCGCCAAAGGCTTTGTCATCTTCGACGCCGCCATGCAGACGACCTGGGGCCGTCCACGCTCCAAGCCGATAGAGCCAGTCTACAAGGCATTGGTCGAAGGGGTCCGTGAAGGCCTGACCTTCTTTTGCCTGCACTTCAACGCGCCGGGCGAGCTCGAACTGATCGAGCCGCGCTCCGCCTATATCCGCACCGAGGAATATGAACTCTTCCGCGACCAGGCTTTTCGCGACTGGCTCGGCGCGCAGGACATCGACATCATCGGCATGAAGCCGTTGCGCGAGGAACTGCGTGCACGGCTCGGGGCATCGACACCGGCAAAGGCCCGCAAAGCGGCCACCCGGTCAGCGCCGTAAGCCGATCCGTCGGCCAACAGCGCAAAGAGGGATTTGGAACTGCAACGACAATGGGAGAATGACATGAAGACTGTTCTGAAACTGGCGCTCGGCGCGCTTGTCTCGATGAGTATGCTGGCGGGCGTCGTGCAGGCCGCGGGCCTGAAGGACCCGAAGGATGTCCGCATCACCTTCGTGGTGCATGGCTCGGCCTCCGATCCCTACTGGTCGGTGGTCAAGCGCGGCGTCGACGATGCGGCGGCGCTCACGGGCGCCAAGGTCGAATATTATGCGCCGCAAGTGTTCGACGTGGTCGAACAGGCCCGCCTGCTCGACGCGGCCATCGCCACCAATCCAGACGGCATCGCCGTCTCCATTGCCGACGCCAATGCGCTTGGTAAATCGGTCAAGGCCGGACTTGCCGCCAACATTCCGATGGTCGTGCTGGATTCCGGCGAGAAGGAAGGCGCCGAACTCGGCACCTCTCTCTATGTCGGCACAGTCTCCGAATATGATTCCGGCAAGAAGGCCGGCGAGCGCCTGGCCAAGGAAGGCACGCTCAAGGTCGTCTGCATCAACCACGAGGTCGGCAATGTCAGCCTCGACCAGCGCTGCCAGGGGTTGAATGACGGGCTGAAGCCGTCAGGCGGCGGCACCGAGGTGCTTACCGTGTCGCCCGATCCGGCCGACATCCAGCGCCGCACCGAGGCCTATCTGTCGGCGCATCTCGACACCCAGGCCGTCTTCGCGCTCGGCGCCACCGCCGCCAATCCGCTGATCCCGTTCTTCCGGCAGAAGGAATTGTTCGGCAAGATCAAGCTCTACACCTTCGACATCAGCCCCGAAGTCCTGGATTCCGTCGTCGCCGGCGAAATGGGCTTCGGCATGGACGCCCAGCAATATCTGATGGGATACCTGCCGGTGATCTATCTGGTCGAGCATGCCACACATGGCTTCTGGCCGCAGAACAACGCCTACACCGGCCCGCTGTTCATCGACTCGCCCGACAAGGCCAAGGCGATCCTGGCGCTCGCCAAGGACGGCATCCGCTAAGGCAAGACCAAAACGGATCGGGGAGCCGCCATGCGCTCCCCGTCTCTGGTCGAGATTGCGAAGTGAGCGATTGGGGAGCCTAATGGCTGTTGTGGAAGACAAGGCAATACCTCCAGAAGCGCCGGCCCCCGGGGTACTGGGCAAGGACCGTTTCGGCATGATGTCGAAACGGCCGGCCGGTGCTGACGAGCGGCTGGCCAGCACCGGCCGGCTGACTCAATGGCTGCGCCGGCCCGAAGCCGGTGCCGCCGGCGGCCTCATCGCCACCATTATCATCTTCGCCCTGCTGCCGGGTGCATCGAACCTCTATTCGCTGCAGGGGTCGATGACCTTCCTGACGCTGGCGGCCGAACTCGGCATCATCGCCACTGCCGCAGCCCTTCTCATCATCGCCGGCGAGTTCGATCTCTCGGTCGGCTCGATGGTCGGCTTCGCCGGCGTCGTCATCGGGCTGACGGTGAAATACTGGGGCCTACCGCTGTGGGGCGGCATCGCCTGCGCCTTCGCTGTCGCCATCCTCACCGGCTACGTCAACGGGCTGATCGTTGTGAAGACCCGCCTGCCCTCCTTCATCGTGACGCTGGCGTCGCTCTACATCCTGCGCGGCCTATCGATCGGCATCACCCGCGCCGTCACCGGCCGCACGCAGATCCCCTACATCCTCGACGGCGCGCCGGACCCGGCAACCGCGGGCCTGTTCAACGGCCATCTCCTGACCGGCTTCTTCCAATGGATGGGCACGCAAGGTTGGATCGCCACCCGCACCGACGGCATTCCCTTCGTCGTCGGCATTCCGATGTCGATCGTCTGGTGGCTCGGACTGACAGCGCTTGCCGGCTATGTCTTGACCCAGACCAAATACGGCAACTGGATCTTCGCCACCGGCGGCGACCTCAATGCCGCCCGCAATGTCGGCGTGCCGGTCGACCGGGTTAAGATCGCGCTGTTCATCTACACCGCCTGTGCCGCGACCTTGCTTGCCACCATCCAGGTGATGGAGGCCGGCTCCGCCGACACCATGCGCGGCCTGCTCAAGGAATTCGAGGCGATCATCGCCGCGGTCATCGGCGGCGTGCTGCTCACCGGCGGCTACGGCACCGTCTATGGCGTGCTGTTCGGCGCGCTGATCTTCGGCCTGGTGCAGATGGGCATCTTCTACACCGGCATCGACACCGACTGGTTCAAGGTCTTCCTCGGCATCGTCATTTTGATGGCCGTGCTGGTCAACAACTACATCCGCCTCAAGGCGCTCGGACGCGGAGGCGGCAAATGACCTACCCAAACCCGTCCCCGGCCATCCAGCCAGCCATGGAATTGCGTGGTGTGTCGGTCAATTTCGGCTCGGTGCGCGCGCTGCAGGATATCGACATCAAGGTCTATCCCGGCGAGGTGCACTGCTTGCTGGGCGACAACGGCGCCGGCAAGTCGACGCTGATCAAGGTTCTGTCGGGCGTGCACCGGCCGACCAAGGGCGAGATTTTCGTCGACGGCAAGCCCGTCACGTTCCGCAGCCCGCGCGACGCGCAGGACCTCGGCGTCGCGACGGTCTTCCAGGACCTCGGCATGATCTCGCTGATGTCGATCACGCGCAACTTCTTCCTCGGCCGCGAGCCGACCAGAAGCCGCCTGCCCTTCTCGCGCTTCGACAAGGAGCGCGCCAACACAATTGCCCGCCAGGCGATGGCCGATATCGGCATCGACGTGCGCGACCCGACGCAGGCCGTCGGCACGCTGTCGGGCGGCGAGCGCCAGTCGGTGGCGATCGCACGCGCCGTGCATTTCGGCGCCAAGGTGCTGATTTTGGACGAACCGACCTCGGCGCTCGGCGTGCATCAGGCGGCGATGGTGCTGAAATTCATCATCGAGGCGCGCATGCGCGGCCTGGCCGTGATCTTCATCAGCCACAACATCCACCACGCCTACCCTGTCGGTGACACTTTCACGCTGCTCAACCGCGGCCGCAATCGCGGCACATACGCCAAGTCCGAGATCTCGCGCGACGAGGTGATTTCGATCATGTCGGGCGGCGAGGATTTGAAGGCGGTGGAAGCTGAGATTGCCGGGCTGTTGGCGCAGATCGGCAATCGGCCGGCCGCCGCACCCTGAGCCTGGAACACTTTGCAGAGAGTTTTAGCAGCATGAGCAGGATACGGGTTGGCGTTATCGGCGCCGGCATGATCTCGCAGGTCGAGCATATTCCGAATCTGTTGCGGCTCGGCGACCTGTTCGAACTGGTCGGCGTTGCCGACCCGTCAAGGATTTCGCGGGAATATGTCAGCGAAATTCACGGCATCGCCAATTTCGAAACGCCGGAGCAACTGTTCGGCCAGAAGCTCGACGCCGTCGTCATCGGCTCGCCCGACCCGCTGCATCACGAGCAGGTACTGGCCGCACTCGGGCGCGGCCTGCATGTCTTCTGCGAAAAGCCGCTCTGCTATTCCCCGGCGGAAATCGCCGAGATCATCGCCGCGCGCGACAAGGCCGGCAAGGTCATGCAGGTCGGCTATATGAAGCGCTTCGATCCGAACTACCGGCTGGCGCTGGCCTCGCTGCCCGGCACGGCAAAGACGTTGCGGTCCGTCTCGGTCGAGGTCAACGATCCCGATGCCTGGCCGTTCATCGCCCACCAGCGCTACAAGCGAGGCAACGACATTCCCGAGGAGCTGATTGCCGCCGCGCAAAGCAAGCAGAAACAACAGGTCGAGCGCGCCATCGGCCAGCCTTTGAACGATCTGGCTTTCCGTGGATTTACCGCCGCTTACAGCTCCGCCTTGATTCACGATGTGAATGCCGTACACGGCCTGCTCGACGCGCTCAGCGTGCCGGATGGCGAGGTCGTCGGCGCGCAGATC
Source organism: Mesorhizobium sp. C277A (assembly GCF_040324395.1). Taxonomy (NCBI): domain Bacteria; kingdom Pseudomonadati; phylum Pseudomonadota; class Alphaproteobacteria; order Hyphomicrobiales; family Phyllobacteriaceae; genus Mesorhizobium; species Mesorhizobium sp. C277A. The sequence continues at coordinate 2,956,368 of NZ_JAMYVW010000002.1, forward strand.
TTCGCCAATGGCGATGGCGGCCAGGGCGCGGTAAAACTGCTCGACGGCCAGGCGCTGTGGACGATGACGCATCTCACCGTGCCGAAGCTCGCCGACTACAAGGAACGCATCACGCTGTTCTTCGACGATGCCAGCCTTGAGCTCGAATTCCCCTCGCCCTGGCTCAACCATCATCCGACCCGGCTGACTGTGAAGACCTCGGACGGCCACACACTGTCGACAAGGGATCTGCGTGCCGGCTACGGCGAAGCCTTCGTCGAGGAACTGCGCGGCTTCTGGGGTGCGATCGTCAATGGCGACGAGGTGGTCAACCGCCCCGAGCACGCCGCCCGCGACCAGGCGCTGCTGGTCGCGCTGACCAGGCAGCACCTGGCCACTTCGCAGGCCGGCTGAGCGCTCGCAGGATGTGTTGAGATTCAGGTCAGGCCGCGCCGAAAACGTTGGATTTCGAGAACCGGAGCGGAGCGTACTTAAGTAAGTGAGCACCGGAAGCGCAGAAAGCCGGCGTTTGCAGGCCGGCCTCACCTGAATATCAGCACATCCTACCGGGTGTTGATGACGCCGTCTGTATTGGCGAGCAGCTTGCGCACCGCGTTGCGGGCCGCATCCGGCCGCTGCAGGCGGATGGCCTTCTCGATCGCCTCGTGCAGTTGCTGTGCATGCTGCAGATCGTCGAGTTCGCGCGTCGTATAGGTGAACAGATGATCGAAGGCGGATTCGATCAGCACGCCGAGCGGCACCAGCAGATCGTTGCCGGAGGCGCGCAGGATGGCGAGATGAAAGCGTGTGTCGGCGCGCGTGCGCTCCTGCAGGCTCGACGCCTCGCCCATCTCGCGGCAGGCCTGGCTGATCTCGGCCATCTGCTCCTCGGTGCGTCGCATGGCGGCGAAGGCAGTCGCTTCCGGCTCGATGATGTGGCGGAATTCCTGCACCGTCTTCAGGAACACCTCACGGTCGGGCGCGGTCGCGTACCAGGCGAGCACATCGCGATCGAGCAGGTTCCAGCGCTCCCTGGGCTCCACCCAGCTGCCGATTTTAGGGCGTGATGCCAGAAGGCTTTTGGCCATCAGCATCTTGATCGCCTCACGCACCGCCGAGCGGCTGACGTTGAAGGTTTCAGACCATTTGGCTTCATTGGGCAGGATGGTGCCCGGCGGATAGTCGCCGCGCACAATCCGAAGCCCGATTTCGCTGGCCAGTGACGCATGCACGCTGGTGCCGGGCATCCGGGCCGCGTCAGCCCGGCGAAGGGTCGCCGGGCGCTCTGCGGATGCCGCCTTTTCAGGCATCTTTCCCTTATTCGGCTTTCCGTCCCTCATGCCTCCACAAAGTCCGGATTTCGGAAGCTGTCAAGCAAAGGGCGGGACGTTGACGGCAAAGGCTGCGGCTGTGCACAGATCAGGTCGCAACCTTGCCCCCGGCCGGCCTATTTGACGTATTTGCGCCAGCTGTGCTCGGGACGGAAGCCAAGCATGTCCCTGGCTTTGCGGTTGGAAAGCAGCGTCTCGTATTCGTCGAGCTCCGCCTTGACCGGCACGTCGGGGTAAAACCGCTTCAAAAGTTCCGCTGTCGGCAGGTCGGACGAGGTATCGTCATTGGCCGCGTTGAACACCTGGAAGCCGAGCCCGTCCGTTTCAACGGCGCGCAGCGTGATCTGGCCGAGATCGCGCGCGTCGACATAGCTCCAGGCGATGCGCTTGCGAAAGCCCGGATCGGCAAACCACTTCGGAAACAGCGAATATTCGTGCGGCTCGATGACGTTGCCGATGCGCAAGGCATAGATATCGGTGCCGTTGCGCTGCGCAAAGGCGCGCGCCGTGTGCTCGTTGACGACCTTGGACAGAGCATAGCTGTCCATCGGATCGACGTCGTATTCTTCATCGAGGGGAAAATATTTGGGGTCGCGCGGTTCGTTGGCGAACACCACGCCATAGGTGGTCTCGCTGGACGCGATCACCACCTTGGGGATGCCGAGTTTCACCGCCGCCTCGATGACGTTGTAGGTGCCCATCGCATTGATGCGGAACACCTCATTGTCGGTCGTGATCATGATGCGCGGTATGGCGGCGAAATGCACCACGGCATCGACCGGCTGCGGGCGCAGCGACGGGTCGAATTCGTGCAGACCCATATAGCTCGACAGCGCGTTGAACACCTGGCCGCTGTCGGTGATGTCGGTGATCAGCGTGCGTACCTTGGGATTGTCGAGCGGCTTGGTGTCGATGTTGAGCACCTGGCAGCCCTGTTCGATCAGATATTGCACGACATGGCGACCGGCCTTGCCGCTGCCGCCGGTGAACATGATCCGCTTCGTCATTTTCGTCTCCAATGCCTAGGATTTCTGTGTATTGTCAGACAATATGGCATTCCGCAACCACCCTCGCCCGCAAGACGGCGGCGCCCAATATCAATCATCGCAACAGGACTTCAAGACATGACCACGACCGCCGCGAGCGAAAAGATCGGCTTTATCGGCCTTGGCCTGATGGGGCACGGCATTGCCAAGAACATCGTCGACAAGGGCTATGGCCTGACCTTCCTCGGCCGCAAGAACCGCAAGCCGGCGGAAGACTTGGCTGGCCGCGGTGCGAAGGAAGTGGCCACCTCGCGTGAGGTGGCAGCGGCATCCGATATCGTCTTCATCTGCGTCACCGGCTCGCGCGAGGTCGAAGCCATCATCCGTGGCCCCGGCGGCCTCAAGGAGGGCCTGAAAAGAGGCTCGGTTGTCGTCGATTGCTCGACCGCCGATCCGGTCTCGACCGTGGCGCTGGCGGCGGAACTGAAGGAGATCGGCGTCGACTTCGTCGATGCACCGCTCAGCCGCACGCCGAAGGAAGCCTGGGAAGGCACGCTCGACGCCATGGTCGGCGCGCCCGACGCGCTGTTTGCCCGTGTGAAGCCGGTCATCGAAACCTGGGCCGGCCGCATCGTCCATATTGGCGATACAGGTGACGGCCACCGCATGAAGCTGCTCAACAACTTCATCTCGCTGGGCTATGCCGCGATCTATTCCGAGGCGCTGGCGCTGGCCGAAAAGGTCGGCATCTCGCCACCGCGTTTCGACAGCGTCATCCGCAACGGCCGCATGGATTGCGGCTTCTACCAGACCTTCATGCGCTGGACGCTGGAGGGCGACCGCGACGCGCATAAATTCACCATCGCCAACGCCTTCAAGGACCTGACCTATCTGGAATCGATGGCGGGTGCGGCCGGCATCGCCAACCCGCTCGGCAACGCCACCAAGAACTCCTTCGCCGGTGCCCATGCCACTGGCCCGGCCGAGCAATTCGTGCCGATGCTGGCGACATATATCGGCAAGGTCAACGGCGTCGACCTGATGCCCAGCAAGGATGGCAAGAAGCAGACGATTTGAGGTGGCGAAAAGCCTGTGTCAGCGCCTCGACCGGCCGATAACATCGTCGGTGTTGGCGAGCAGTTTGTGCACCGCATTGCGCGCGGCCGCAGGACGCTGGAGGCGGATGTTCTTCTCGATCGCCTCATGCAGCGCCTGCGCCCGCCGCTGATCGCTGGTCTCGCGTGTGACGAAGACAAAGAGATGATCGAGCGCCGACTCGATCAGAACGCCAAGCGGCACCAGCAGATCGTTGCCCGAGGCGCGCAGTATGGCGAGGTGAAAACGCGTATCGGCGCGGATACGCTCCTGCAGGTTCAGAGCCTCGCCCATCTCACGACAGGCCTGGCTGATCTCGTCCATCTGCTCGTCGCTGCGCCGCGTGGCGGCAAAGGCCGACGCTTCCGGCTCGATGATGTGACGGAACTCCTGCACCGTGCGCAGGAAGGCCTCCCGGTCCGGCCCGGTCGCGTACCAGGCCAGCACATCGCGGTCGAGCAGGTTCCAGCGTTCCCTGGGCTCGACCCAGCTGCCGATCTTGGGCCGTGAAGCCAGCAGGCTTTTGGCCATCAGCATCTTGATGGCTTCGCGCACCGCCGAACGACTGACATCGAAGGTCTCGGCCCATTTGGCCTCGTTGGGCAGAATGGTGCCGGGCGGATAGTCGCCGCGCACGATCCTGAGGCCAATCTCGCCGGCCAGCGAGACATGGACGCTCGCTCCCGGAAAATGCGCGGCACCGGCCCTGCGCATGACAGCCGGACCGAGGCTGGTTTGTGCCTTGGCCCGCTCGGCTCGCTTCTTTGATTTCTCGTCCGGCATTCACGTTCCAATGCGTCGGCCGTCTGCGTCCGGAATGGTCCGAACCTGCACGGCGCGCCGATCTCGTTGCCGAAAATCCAAACTACAGGCGTGTCAAAGCCGGAGCCTGCTGCCCCAACCGTTGCGTCCGTCCGGGAAGAGACGGGGCGCCCGTCAAAGGGCGCCCCGAAATCGAGAACCTACTTCTGGATGCAGGTGTCGACCGTGTCCTTGGTGCATTCGTCGAGGCCGGTGAACACCGGATCGGCGACCGCCTTGCCTTCGACCAGGTCGATCATCACCGATGGTGCCTTGTAGCCCATTTCGAACGGCCGCTGACCGACCAGAGCGGTCACAAGGCCGTCACGGGCGATCGCCACTTCATCGCCGATCGTATCGGCGGCGCCAATGACGAAGTCGTTGCTGGCGATGCGGTCCTTGAGCGGCCCGAACAGGTCGCGATAGGGCTGCGGTGCGCCAAACAGCGGCCAGCCGCCCATGATGCCGAAGGCGTCGAGCTTGGGATTGGCGGCGAGGATGTCGGTCATCGCCTGCACGCCCTTGGCGCCGTCGTCATTGGTGAACACCGGGCAACCGGCAACTTCGGTCCAACCGCCTTCGCCGGCAAGTGCCGCCAGGCCTTCCTTGCCCGACAGCGCGTCACGCATGCCCTGCGCCCGGCGCAGGATGTTGTCGGCCGCGGGATTGCCTTCGATGGTACAGATCGTGCCGCCGTTCGGCTTGCCCTTCTTGATGTACTCGCCGATCTTGTGACCCATCAAATAGTTGTCGGTCCCGAGATAGGTCTTGCGCAGCGCGGCATCTTCCTTGCTGAGATCGGCGTCGAGCGTCATGATCGGGATCGTCGGATTGGCGGTCTTGATCGTCTGAGCGATCAGCGGCGCGTTGGATGGCGAAATCGCCATTGCCACCGTGTCGGCCTTGCTCAGCATGTCCTGAACGATCTGCGCCTCGCCGGCCTCGTCCGAGGTCGACGCCGGGCCGGTGTAGAAGCATTCATATTCCGAGCTGGCATTTTCCTTGTTCCATTTCTCGCAACCCTGGTGGATGGCTTCGAAGAATGGATTGTCGAGACCCTTCACCACGATGACGAGCTGTTTCTTGGCCAAAGCCGGCCCGGCGCCCAGCGCCATGGCGGCGACGGCGGCGAGCAAAAGTGTTTTCCTCATGTCAGTCCTCCCTTGAAACAGACGGACACGGCGTGCCCGCCACACAGATCGACCGGATGCTTAATGACCGAGGTTCGTTTCACGAGCACTCGTGTCGCCAAGACAGATCGATAAGCATTTCCAGATGCGGCATTGGCCCGGCTCAACACATGGGTGGCGCCGCAACCTCGACCGATAACCTCCGCCGATTCCGCCCGGCTAACCGCCAGCGGCATCGGCATAATCTCCTCCGACGCTTAGCTAATATCGGCTTGCGGCCAACGTCAATGCTATTTGTCCTACAAAACGGATTTTTGGATGACCAACGCTTCAATTCGTCCGACAATTGATTGACGAGCGCCGGCTTTTGCGTAAAAGAACGCTGACGCTGTTTCCGGGAGGAGATGGGGAGAGCGGGGCCAAAGCAGCGCCGGCATTCACGCCGGGAACAGCAGCGGGTCGCAAAACACGGGGAGGCAAAGACTGGTGGCGGTTCTCGAACTCACCAATATCTCGAGGCATTTCGGCGCCATCCAGGCGGTCAACGACGTATCGCTGTCGATCGAGCCCGGACAGGTGGTCGGCCTGATGGGCGACAACGGCGCCGGCAAGTCGACACTGGTCAAGATGATCGCCGGCAATTTCCGCCCCAGCCATGGCGTCATGCGCATGGACGGCAAGGAGTTGATCCTGCACAAGCCGGCGGAAGCTCGCCAGCACGGCATCGAGATCGTCCACCAGGACCTGGCGCTGTGCAACAATCTGACCGCCGCCGCCAATGTCTATCTCGGCCGTGAATTGCGCCGCGGCCTCGGCCCTTTACGCATCCTCGACTATGCCGCCATGTACAAGCGCGCCGGCCAGCTCTTCGCCGAGTTGAAGTCCGAGACCCGTCCGCGCGACCTCGTCAAGCAGATGTCGGGCGGCCAGCGCCAGGCAGTAGCGATTGCCCGCACCATGCTGTCGCAGGCCAAGATCGTGTTGATGGACGAACCGACGGCCGCGATCTCGGTGCGCCAGGTCGCCGAAGTGCTGAACCTGATCCGCCATTTGCGCGACCAAGGCATCGCAGTGGTGCTGATCAGCCACCGCATGCCTGACGTGTTCACCGTCGCCGACCGCGTCATCGTCATGCGGCGCGGCCGCAAGGTCGCCGACAAGACGATTGCGTCAAGTTCGCCCGAGGAAGTCACCGGGCTGATCACCGGCGCCATCGAACAGGTTTGATCTCAGCGAATTTCACCACGCACAGCACATGAAGGTCGACGATGGCACTGACAATTGACCAGCCGATCGAACAAAAACAACAATCCTTGCCGGCAAGACTGTTTGCCAGCCAGACCTTCTGGGTGGTGATCGCGGTCATCCTGGCCTGCCTGTTCCTGTCTTTTGCCACCGACGCCTTCGCCACGTCGAAGAACCTTTACAACATCACCCGCAACATCACCTTCGTCGCCATCATCGCGCTCGGCATGACCTTCGTCATCATCACCGGCGGCATCGACCTGTCGGTCGGTTCGGTGCTCTGCCTGTCGTCGATGGTGCTGGCCGTCACCATGCATGCCGGCTACTCCATAGAAGTCGGCATCCTCGCCTCGATCGCCACCGCGCTCGCCATAGGCGCCTTCAACGGCATCATGATCGCCTATCTCGGCTTTCCACCCTTCGTGGTGACGCTCGGTATGCTGTCGATTGCCCGCAGCCTCGCCATGGTCGCCTCCAACAACACCGTCGTCTTCCAGTTCGGCCCCGATCACGACAAGCTTCTGGCGCTGGGCGGCGGTGCCTGGGTGTTCGGCATCGCCAATCCGGTGCTCTACATGATCCTTTTGGCGCTGATCACCGGCTTCACGCTGCGCTGGACCAAGTTTGGCCGCCACATCTTCGCCATTGGCGGCAATGAGCACGCGGCGACGCTGACCGGCGTTCCGGTAAAGCAGATCAAGGTCGCCGTCTATATGATCTCGGCGCTGGCGGCGGGCATTGCCGGCATCATCCAGACCGGATGGCTTGGCGCCGTCACCACCAATCTCGGAACCGGCATGGAACTGCAGGTCATCGCCGCCACCGTGATCGGCGGCGCCAATCTCGCCGGCGGCGTCGGCACCGCTTTCGGCGCCATTGTCGGTGCCGCGCTCATCGAAGTGATCCGCAACAGCCTTGGTCTGCTCGGCATCAATGCTTTCTGGCAAGGCGTGTTCATCGGCGGCGCCATCCTGCTCGCGGTGCTGTTCGACCGGATCCGCAACTTCAGGCGCAATGACTGAATGTTTTTGGACTGAATCTTTCGGCTGGAAACCGTTGCTTTGACATCGAAATCCCTGTTCGACCTCAACGGCCGGCTGGCGCTGATTACGGGCTCCGGCCAAGGCATCGGCCTGGCGCTGGCGCGCGGCCTTGCCGAGCATGGCGCAAGTGTCGTACTCAACGGCCGCGATGCCGGCAAGGTTGCCGGTGCCGTCGCCGGCTTGCGCGATGCCGGCTTCAAAGCGCACCCCTCGACCTTCGACGTGACGGATTCTCGCGCGGTCGATGCCGATGTCGCCCGCATCGAAGCCGAGATCGGCGCCATCGATATCCTAATCAACAATGCCGGCGTGCAGTTTCGCGCCCCGCTCGAGGACTTTCCCGAGGAGCAGTGGGAGCGGCTGTTCAAGACCAATGTCTCCGGCGCCTTCCATGCCGGCAAGGCGGTCGCCTGCAATATGATCGCGCGCGGCAAGGGCAAGATCATCAACATCGGCTCGGTGCAGAGCGAACTCGCCCGGCCCAACATCGCGCCCTATACGGCCACCAAGGGCGCAATCCGCAATTTGACACGTGGCATGTGCACCGACTGGGCGAAATACGGCTTGCAGGTCAATGCCATCGCCCCCGGCTATTTCCGCACCGAGATGAACCAGGCGCTGGTCGACAACCAGGAATTCTCCGCCTGGCTGGAAAAGCGCACGCCGGCTGGCCGCTGGGGGTATGTCGACGAACTGATCGGCGCCGCCGTGTTCCTCGCCTCCGACGCCTCATCCTTCGTCAACGGCCATACGCTTTATGTCGACGGCGGCATGACGGCTTCGGTTTGACGGGAAACCCTATCGCTCAGTCTGAAAATCCACCACTACGGCCGGCAGCACACAGCGGCTTTCGCCCCGCGCCTTGACGCGAGCCCGAACTCAGCCGCACAATCCCGTCGCAGGCGAAGGGAGGCCAGTCGTCTGCGGGAGGTATAACCCATGACGGACGCGATCAGGCTCTATTGGGGCCGGTTCGGACATGTTTCTGTCCTGAATGTCGCCAGCGACTTCGTCACCCATGCGCATGTCGAGGCCCACATCATCATCTGGCTGGAGGGCACGGCCGGCGAGATGACCGTCGGCCGCGAGACGGTGCCGCTGGGTCCCGGCACCGCCGCCGGCATCAATTCCTACCAGCCGCACAGCCACATTCTGTCGCAGAACGGCAGGCCCGGCCTGTTCCTCGCTTTCTACATCGATCCGGATTGGGCGCGCCGGCGCCGCGACCTGCCTTCGTCGGCGCCGTTGTTTGCACAGGCTGCGATCACGCTCGAACCCTGGCTGCACCAGGCCGCCGCCAACCTGCTCGACCATTTGAGCGATAATGAAAGCATCGACGACGTCGCCAATTACGAGATCGAGCGCTTCATCGATAGCCTGCTCGACGCCGCCGACGCCTCGGCGCCGCAGGAGGCGCGGATCCGGGTCAACACAATGCAGGATTTCCGCGTCCGCAAGGCAATCCAGCTGATGAAGGCCAATGTCTGCGAACGCATCTCGTTCGACGACGTCGCCCGCAGCGTCGGCCTGTCGCGGCCGCACTTCTTTGCTTTATTCAAGGAACAGACCAATCTGACGCCCAATGTCTACTGGAACACGCTGCGCATGGAGGAAGCCGTGCGGCAGCTGCAGTGGTCGCAGGAACCGCTGATCTCGGTCGCCTGCAATCTCGGCTTCACCACCCAGGGCAATTTCTCGCGCTTCTTCCGCGACCATGTCGGCGTGCCGCCGACGCTTTACCGCGAAGCGGCGCGTGCCATGGCCTGAACGGGCCGTTCGTTTTTCAGACTCCTTGATAGGGCCGCAAGACCCATTGATAAGCGCAGCACCGGCCGCCGCCCTACCCTGCTGCGTATCGAATTCGTAGGGGAATGATCATATGGCCGAAGTCACCGTCTCCAGTGTCATCGACGCGCCGGTCGAAAAGGTCTGGGCGCGCATCCGCGACTTCAACGGCCTGCCGGGCTGGCATCCGCGCATGGTCAAGAGCCATATCGAAGACGGCAAGAGCGCCGAAACCATCGGCTGCGTGCGTAATTTCGAGCTCGCCAGCGGCGCGCGTATCCGCGAAAAACTGCTCGACTTCTCCGATGCGAATTTCCGCGTCAGCTACTCCATCCTGGAGACGCCGCAGCCGCTGACCAATCACAAGGCGACGCTGCAATTGCGCCGCGTGACCGATGGCGATCGCACCTATGCCGAATGGACCGCGAGCTTCGACGCGGCGCCCGAAGAGGCCGACAAGATCGCCGCCGGCATGGCCGCCAATGTCTTCCAGGGTGGCTTCAATGCGTTGAAGAGCCATTTTTCTGGCCAGAGCTGAACCAGGGAGACTGCCATGGCGCTTGCCCTCCAGACCTTTTCGGCCGTCAGGGATGCCAACGCGGCGCTGAAGGCGCCCGGCACCCGCTATCTCGGCGGCGGCACGCTGGTCGTGCGCGCCGCCAATGAAGGCGATGTCTCCGTCACCGGCCTCGTCCGCTCGACTGATCCGGCCCTCTCCGGGATCACCGTTGCCGGCGGCAAGGTCCGCATCGGAGCTTCGGTGAAAATGGCGGCCATCGCCCGCCATCCCGAGCTTGCGGCGCTGTCCAGGGCTGCGCGCGCCGTCGGCGGCCCGGCGATCCGCAATATGGCGACTGTCGGCGGCAATCTGTTCGCACCGGCGCCCTACGGTGATTTCGCTGTCGCCCTGCTGGCGTTGGATGCGACGGTCGCCACCGATGATGGGGAATTGCCTATCGAGGATTTTCTGGCCTGGCGGGACGGCAGCCGCGCCATCGTCACATCAGTCGCCTTCGCGTTGCCGAAGGCCGAGAATTTCCGCTTCCTGAAAGTGTCGCGGGTCAAGCCGAAGGGCGTCTCGGTGCTCAGCATCGCCGCTGTTCTCGAACAGGCCGGCGACGGCACTGTCTCCTCGGCGCGGATCGCGCTCGGCTGCATGGCAGACCGGCCGATGCGCGCCCGCGCTGCGGAAAAGGCACTGATCGGCAGCAGGCTTGACCAGGACGGCGTCGCAGCGGCGCTGGCTGCAGCCGGTGAAGGCACTTCGCCAATCACCGATCCGATCGCCAGCGCCTGGTATCGCGCCGAGGTTCTCCCGGTCCATCTCGGCCGGCTGCTGCTTACTTAACCACCGCTTGGGGGGCGCGCGTCTGTCCGATCAATCGGGCAGGCGCGCTGGGAGGAAAACATGGCAAAGGTTCCGGTTCAGTTCACGCTCAACGGCTCGGAGAAGGCCGAATTTGTCGACAGCGGCACGACGCTGCTGCACGCGCTGCGCGACAAGATCGGCGACACCTCGCCCAAGGGCGGCTGCCACCAGGGCACCTGCGGCGCCTGCTCGGTGATCATCGACGGCGAACTCCGGCTCTCTTGCCTGACCGTGGCCGAGACCTGCAGCGGCGCCGACATCCGCACCACATCGGGCCTCGCTGAGGCCGGCGTCCTGCATCCGCTGCAGCGTGCCTTCCTCGACGCCTTCGCCACGCAATGCGGCTTCTGCACGCCGGGCATGATCATGGCCGCCAAGGTGCTGCTCGACCACACGCCCAATCCGAGCCGCGAGGATGTGATCGAGGCGCTGTCCGGCAACATCTGCCGCTGCACCGGCTACGAGCCGATCATCCAGGCGGTGCTGACCGCGGCCCGAGCCAATTCGCAGAACGCGGCCTAAGGACCAAAAGAATGGAACTGCGCAAAAACTATTTCGCCGATCAGCGCAAGGACGGCCTGCACGAGATCGGCCATGGGCGGCCGCGGCTGGATTCGCCGGGCCATGTGACGGGCAAGACCGCCTATTTCGCCGACCGCAACTTCCCGAATATGCTTCACCTGAAAATGGTGCGCAGTCCGCACCACCATGCCCGCATCCGTTCGATCGACACTTCCGAAGCGGAGAAGCATCCCGGCGTGGTGAAAATCCTCACCGCCAAGGATGTGCCGCACAATGTCTACACCATCCTGATCCTGATCCAGGTCGGACCGGAAGACGAGACGGTGCTGGCCGACGGCAAGGTACGCTGGAAGGGCGAGGCGGTGGTGGCGGTGCTGGCCGAGACCGAGCGCGCGGCTCAGGAAGCGGCAGCCAAGGTCAAGGTCGACTACGAGGTGCTGCCGGCCGTCTTCGACATGGAAGAAGCGCTGAAGCCTGGCGCGCCTTTGGTCAACGAATATCACGGCCAGAACTATTATCTCTATGACAGCGGCGAATGCCGCAAGGTGCGCTTCGGCGATGTCGAGGCGAGCTTCGCCGGCGCCGACCACATCCTCGAACAGAGTTATCAATCCTCGCCCATCGAGCATGCGCCGACCGAGACCACCGGTTGCGTCGTGGTGCCCGAAGGCAATGACCGCTTCACCTGCTACACCAACACCCAGGCGATGTTCTTCACCCTCGACAACGCCTCGATCATCCTGCAGATGCCCGGCTCAAAACTGCATTTCGTCGGCGGCACTGTCGGCGGCGGCTTCGGCGGCAAGGTCGACGTCATCGTCGAGCCGATCGCCATTCTTGGCGCTAAACAAACCGGACGCCCAGTCTGTTTCGTCTATAGCCGCGAGGAGGAGATGCAGATCTCCTCGCCGCGCGCCGCCGAAAAGATAATCATCAAGGATGGCGTGATGAACGATGGCCGCATCGTGGCTCGCAAGGTGACCGGCTATACCGATGCCGGCGCCTATTCGCGCCACTCGCCTTATGGCGCGCAGAAGGGAGCGGCGCACTATCCCGGGCCCTACACCATTCCCAATGTCTGGATCGACACTTATTGCGTCTACACCAACCGCACCCCCTCCTCCGCCATGCGCGGCTTCGGCGTCACCATCGGCGACTTCGCGCTTGAGGTGCAGATGGACAAGCTGGCGCGGCTGATCGGCATGGACCCGCTCGAATTCCGCTTCATCAACGCCTATCGCGATGGCGACATGAAGGCGCATCGCCAGCCGACCGAAGGAGCGGCGCTGATCGAGTGCATGCAGGAGGCGTCGCGCGCCGCCAACTGGCCGGTGGCGGAGAAGTATATGGCGATGTCCTCCTACACGAAGGGAGCTTGAGATGGCGATAAGGCGCGGACGCGGCGTCGCCGCGATCAACTACCCGACGGGCATGAACCTTGGCGGCGACCCGACGCAGGCGCTGGTGCATTCGACGCCGACCGGCAATTTTATCGTCACACTTTCGTCGGTCGATCTCGGCCAGGGCCTGAAGCAGATCATGGCGCAGATCTGCGCCGAGACCATCGGCGTGCCGACCGACCGGGTCACCATCGACACCGCCGACACCGACACCGGCCCGCACTGCATGGGTACCTTCGCCTCGCGCGGCACCCACCGCGCCGGCAATGCCGTCATCCAGGCGGCCAAGGAAGCGCGCCAGGTGATGTTGGAAGTGGCGGCGGAAGAGCTGGAGGTCAACGCTTCCGACCTTGAGACTGACGGCCAGGGCAATATTCTGGTCAAGGGCGCGCCGCAAAAGTCGATCTCGATCTTCGATGTCGCCTTGTCGGCGCATTTCAAGCGCGGGCGCTCGATATCCGGGCGCGGCATGTTCCTGATCCCGCGCTCCTATCCGGAGAAAGAGACCGGCGCGATGAAGCCGTCGACCTGCTACGCCCATGCCTGCACGGTGGCCGAAGTCGAGGTCGATGACGAGACGGGCGAGGTTACGGTGCTGACCGTGAAGAACGTCTTTGAGATCGGCCGCGCGCTGAACCCGAAAATGGTCGAGCAGCAACTGGTCGGCGGTTCCTGGATGGGCATCAGCCACGCGCTCTACGAAACGACCGAGCCCTATTATCCCAACCGCGACCATGGCGGCACCGACTTCAACCAGTATCTGATGCCGGGACCGGGCGATCTCGCCCAAACCGAGATCATCGTGCTGGAGCGGCCGTCGGCGGATGGTCCTTACGGTGCCAAAGGACCGGGCGAAATGTGCGCGAACCCGCAGATCCCCGCGGTTGCCAATGCCGTCTTCGACGCCGTCGGCGTGCGCATCGACACGCTGCCGATCACACCGGAGCGCATATTGCGCGCGCTGAAGGCGCAAGCGGCGAACTGAGGACGACATGCAGGAGCCGAATGCCGAGACTGTCGCGACCTCGCCGGAGGCGGTGGCACGCCACCTCGCTGGATCGCGCTACCTCGCCGACGACAGCCTGGCCACCGCCATCTTCCTGGCCATACGGCTCGGCAAGCCGCTGCTGCTGGAAGGCGCGCCCGGCGTTGGCAAGACCGAAGCTGCGAAGGCGATCGCGCAACTGCTTGGCCGCGATCTGGTGCGGCTGCAATGCTATGAAGGCATCGACGCAGCACACGCGCTCTACGAATGGAACTACCAGCGCCAGCTGCTCGCCATCCGCCATGCCGGCGAGCATGAGATCGACATCTATGACGACCGCTTTCTGATCGCGCGGCCATTGCTGCAGGTGCTGCGGGCGCCGGAGCAGCGCGTGCTGCTGGTCGACGAGATCGACCGCTCCGACCACGAATTCGAAGCGCTACTTCTGGAATTCCTCTCCGACTTCCAGATCAGCATTCCCGAACGCGGCACCATCCGCGCCGAAGCGCAGCCGATCGTCATCCTGACCTCGAACCGCACCCGCGAACTGGCGGAGGCGCTGCGTCGGCGCTGCGTCTATCACTGGATCGGCTATCCCGACGCCGAGCGAGAAGCCGCCATCATCATGCTGCGCGCCGGCGATGTCGCCGAGACCACCGCGCGCGCCGTGGCGAATGCCGTGCAGGAGATCCGCGTCCGCCCGCTGGCCAAGCCGCCCGGCATCTCCGAGGCCGTCGAATGGGCCAACGCCGCCACCATACTGGAGAAAGGCGGCAGCCCATGGCCGCAAGCCTTCCGCCGCGCCATCGGCGTGCTGATCAAGGACGAGGAGGATTTGTCCGCGATCGCGCCGGAGCTTGGCCAGATTGTCGAGGAGGCGCTGGGGTGAGCCGGGACTTCGGCAATGCGCAACGCCGGCGGGACAGCGCCCCCCTCTGTCCTGCCGGACATCTCCCCCTCAAGGGGGGAGATCAGCTGTCATTGTGGCTTTCGCCAATCTCCAGAGTTGCAGACCTGAGCAAGTCGCCGAAGCCGCCAATCTCCCCCCTTGAGGGGGAGATGGCCGGCAGGACAGAGGGGGGCGCGAAGGAATGATGCGTCAGGGAACCCTTCCTCTCGCCTCCGCGCCCTTCCTCCACTTCGCCCGGCTGCTGCGCCGCCACGCCTTTGCCGTCGCCCCCGAGCAGGTCTCCAGCTTCATGCAGGCCATAGCCCTGCTCGGCCCGCGCTCCATGGCCGACATCCGTGAGGCGGCGCTCGCAACGCTTGCCCCCCCGCCCGATCGCCGCGGCGAATTCGAGGCGCATTTTCGCAATCACTTCCATGGCGATGGCCAACCCTCGATCGAAGGCGAGGAAGACGAGGAAACCCGCATCAAGGACGATCACGGCACGCGCCAGGAGGAGAAACAGACCACGCGCCAGGAGAAAGGCGGCGAGCTGTCGGCGGCAATCGAACAGCTCAGCAGCCGCGACTTCCTCCGCGACAACGATGGCCTTGGGCCCTTCCGCCGCAAGCTCGCTTCAGCCCTCCCCGCGCGCCGCTCATTCCGCACCGTGCGCACCCATTCGCGCGGCAAGCTCGATCTGCGCCGCTCGCTCAGGGAAATCGTCAGCGCCGATGGCGATATCCCCTCGCCGCAGCTCCGCCGCCGCCAAACCGTTTCGCGCAAGCTGCTGATCCTGATCGATGTTTCCGGCTCGATGAAGCTGCATACATCGGATTATCTCAAACTGGCGCACGCCGCCGTACAAGGTGCTGACCGTGCCGAAATCTTCACCTTCGGCACGCGGCTCACCCGCATCACATCCGCACTGCGTATCCGCGATCGCGACCAGGCTCTCGCCCGAGCGGCGGCACTCGTCGACGACTGGGACGGCGGCACGCGCATGGGACCGACCCTGCTCGCCTTCCTCTCGGTGCCGCGTTTCTCAGCTTTCGCCCGCGGTGCCGCTGTGATCATCCTGTCGGACGCGCTGGAGCGCGGCGACCATGCCGATCTCGAGACCGCAATGCGCCGGCTGAGCGCCCGCGCCTTTCGCCTGTCGCTGGCCACACCGCTGGCCGGTGACCCGCGTTTCCTTCCCGCCACGGCAGCACTCCGCGCCATCCTGCCTGATCTCGACGATCTCATCGACGGCTCGTCGCTCGGGAGCCTCACCGATTTCATCCTGTCGCTCGCCCGCCCCGCCCCGGCGGCGTCGGCAATCTGGAAAAGGGTATCGTGATGCAGAAAGCCATCGACGCGCATTTCCACATCTGGCGCCAGCAGGACCAGCCATGGCTGGTCGGGCCGATGGTGCCGCGCATTTTCGGCCCCTACGAACCGATCCGCCGCGACTATCCGATCGAGGAATTTCTCGCCGATCAGCAAGGCGCAGGTGTCGAGAAGGCCGTCTATGTCCAGACCAACTGGGCCAAGGAGGATTTCGAAAAAGAAGTCGCCTTCCTGCAGAAGACTGCCGACGAGACCGGCTGGCCGCACGCTATCGTCGGCTATACCGATATGACCGTCGACGATGTCCGGCCCCAGATCGATCGATTGAAAAAGTACCCGCTGCTGCGCGGCGTGCGCATGCAGATGCATTGGCACGAGACGCCGGCCTTCCGCTTCGCTGCCTCGGCCGATCAGGTCATCGACCCCAAGGTGCGGGCCAATGTCGCGCGGCTTAAAGACTATGGCCTGTCCTTCGACCTGCAGCTTTTCCCTGCCCAGATGAAGGACGGGCTGACGCTGGTCGGCGAGAACCCGCAGATCAACTTCATCCTCACCCATGCCGGCATGCTGACCGGCTTGGAGCCGGAAACCACCGAGGCCTGGAAAGCCGGCCTGAGTACGCTATCAACAGCGCCGAACTTCTACGCCAAGCTGTCGGGCCTCGGCACCTTCGCCCACCGCAACGATCCGGCGTTGATTGCCTACATCGTCGACAATGCCATCGACATTCTGGGCGCTGACCACCTGATGTTCGGCTCCAACTTCCCGATCGAAAAACTCTGGACGACCCATGCCGAACTGATCAAGGCGCACCGCGCCGCGGTAGGCAAGCATGGCGCAGCCGCCGAGGCGGATATCTTCTGGAACACGGCCGAGAAGGTTTACAGACCGGCATAGCGCACTGCTTCCCCTCTCCCACAGGGAGAAGGGAAATCCGCCCCTCACCTCACTTCAAACTCGGGATCGACCGGAATCTGCATCGCCGTCACCAGATGGTTGGTCTGCCCGGCCAGCCCGATGATCGACACCATCTCGCCATGCTGCGCATCGGTCATGCCTTTGGCGCGGGCAGCTGCCGTATGCGAGTGGACGCAGTAGGAGCAGCCATTGGCGGTCGACACCGCGATATAGATCATTTCCTTGGTCAGCGGGTCGATGGCGCTCTCCGTGGCCATCACCACCTTCACCTGTTCCCATGTCCGTTTCAGCAAGGCCGGATCGTTGGCGAGCCCACGCCAGAAATTGTTGACGAAATCCGATTTGCGCGTCGCGCGGATGTCATCGAACACAGCCTTCGCAACCGGGATTTTTTCGACCTCAGCATCGCTGAGGAGTTTTGTGGCGGCCATGGCGTTTCCTTTCGTTGAATCGGTGGATCAGGTGGTTGAATCAGGTCTCGAGCAAGGGCGGCTAACCGGCTATTCCGATTCAGTTTTTGATGCTGACAGAACCATGGCGATTGGCCGAAGCATCTCAGCTTCGTCATTCACGGGCGAAGCAGGCGCGAAGCGCCGTCGCGGAGACCCGAGGATGACGAAGGCGCTGAGGCCTTCGCCAATTGGCGACCTATGCGCACCCTCAAACACCGACCAGAAACCTAATGAACCGCCGCATACATGATCTTCTCCTCCGTCGCCTCGGCGGGCGAAAACTCCTCGACCATACGGCCCTGCCGGCACACCAGAATCCGGTCCGACAGGTTCATGATTTCCGGCAGGTAGGACGAGATAACGACGACGGCCAATCCCTCGTCGGCCAGCCGGTTGATGATCTGGTGGATCTCGGCGATGGCGCCGACATCGACGCCGCGCGTCGGCTCGTCGAAGATCACGATACGCGGCTGCTGCACCAGCCCCTTGCCGATCACCACCTTTTGCTGGTTGCCGCCGGAAAGCTCGACCACGCGGGCATTGTCGTTGATCGCCTTGATGTTCAGCGTCTTCGTCCATTCAGCGGAAAGCGTGCGCATCTCCTGCTGGTTAATCACCCAGGCCTTTTCGCGGCCCGCCGCCAGCAGCCCGCCGAACAGGTTCTCGGCGATGCCCATCGTCTCGAAAATGCCCTCGCTCTTGCGGTCCTCGGTAACATAGACGATGCCGTCGGCGACCGCCTCACTGGGCACGAGATAGCGCACCGGCCTGTCGTCGAGTTCAATCGCGCCACCGCGCAAAAAATCGCGCTTGTAGATGCCGGAGACGATCTTGAAGGTCTCGGTGCGGCCGGAGCCGATCAGCCCGAACACGCCGGTGATCTGTCCCTCGAAGATCGAGAAGGAGGTGTTGCGCACGACATTGCTCATCGAAATGTCCTGCACCGACAGCACCTTCTTGCCGGCCTTGCGCAGCCTGGCCTCGTCGCGCTGGCGATAGATCTGTCCCGACAGTGTACGCCCGACCATGGCGGCGACGATCTTGTCGCGATCGAAGGCCGATGTGTCGTCGGTTATGACCAGCTCGCCATCGCGCAGGATTGTGATGCGGTCGGCGATCATCAGCGCCTCTTCCAATGCATGGCTGATGAAGACGATCGAGACGCCGTTCGCCTTCAGCCGCCGGATCAGCTCGAAGAAGTGCCGCTTCTCCTCCGGCGTCAGCGTCGCCGTCGGCTCGTCGAAGATGATGATCTCGGCATTGTGGTGAACGGCGCGCGCGATCTCGACCATCTGACGCTTGGCCGCGCCCAGCGTCGCCACCATGGCGTTGGGGTCGACCGGAAAGTTCAGCGACTGCAAAAACTGCTGCGCCGAAATGTAGGTGCCGCGCAGCCGGTTGAGGAATTTTTCGGTGCCGAGATAGAGGTTTTGCGCCACCGTCATCGACGGCACCAGGCTGGTCTCCTGGAACACCATGGCGATGCCGGCCTCGAGCGCCGCATGCGGCGACGCATAAGCGATCTCGCGGCCTTTGTGGAACATCTTGCCTGAGGTGGCGTCGACGACGCCGGCGATGATCTTGGTCAGCGTGGATTTGCCGGCGCCGTTCTCGCCGAGCAGCGCGTGGATTTCGCCCTTGCGCAGTTCGAAGCTGACTTGTCTGACCGCGGGCACGCCGCGATAGTTCTTGGTGACATTTTCCAGGCGCACGATCGGTTCCATCAGAGACCTCCTGCGTCGATGGCCAGCACGCAATCGCCGCCCCTGGAGGCGATGAACAGGCGGCCGTCCGTTTCCGCCACGCTGCAGATGCCATGGCGCGTGCCGTCGGCGCGGCTGTGCAGGCTGAATTGCGGCTGCATGTTCTGATCGAGCCTGACCACCAGCCCATAGGAGCGGCTCGGCGACCAGGGCTTGTGGATGCCCATGGTGCGGATGCCGCCGCATTGCAGCGGTTCGAGGAAGCTGCGATTGGAGGCCAAAGCCGGCGCGATCCAGTAGGCCGGCGCCACCTGGTCTAGCATGTCGCGCCGATAGTGGGTTTCCTGGAGAACGAATTCGATCAGCCGGTTGCGTGGCGCGAACAGAGCCAGCCACGCGCCGCCATCGCCGGCCGGCGCGAGGCGCGCGGGATAGCCGGGCAGATGCGTCAGCACGGTCGAGCGGCTACCGGTCGCACCATCGAAGCGAACGAGCTGATGGCGCCAGCTTTCGCTGACCAGCACATCCCGCCCAATGGGATGCAGCCCATAGGGAAAGGCGATATCGCCGGCCACTTTGCGGAACTCGGCGGCGGCCGCGTCCCGCCTCCAAAGCGAACCGGACGCGCCCTTCTTCATCAGGTCGGCGGCCCATTGCGACGGCGTGTGCTCAGCCGAGCCATCGGCCAGCCACAACGTGCCGTCGTCTGCATAGGCAAGCGCGGTGATGCAGCTGACGCCGGCCGGCAGCGAAACCTCCTTGCCGGCAACCAGCAGCTTGCCGCTTTCCAACCCCACCGTCAGTTCGCCCGACAGTGATAGAGCCAGCGCCGTGATGGGGGAAGGAAAGGTCCCGACAACCTTCGGCTCCACCCCTGCGGCAAGCGAATATACCGCATTGCCGCTGGAAACGAGCAGCCGGCCATCGGCAACCAGAAGATTGTCGGGCTCCGTCAAATCGGCGAACACTGGCGCCTCGTCCAGCCGCGTGTTGGGACGGAAGGCACCGTCGAGCGGTGGGATGGTCACCGCCTTGCCACGAAACAGGTCGAGCACAGGATCGAGGATCATGGCTTCGCTCCCCAATAAGAAGCGGAACTGGTCCAGTTCGGGTCGGCGCCCGCAATCTTGTAGCGGCCGATGCGGTTGTTAAGGATGCCGCCGACGAACAGGAAACCCTTGTGCTCGCGCATCGAGGTGACCATCGGATGCGCGCCGCCGGTAAGGTCGCCCATCGCCTCGACAATGCCGCCCTTGTCGTTGAATTTCACCACGCCGCCGGTGTTGATGTTGGGGAACAGCCACTCGTCCTGCGGCAGCCGGCGCGTCATGCGCTTGCGCATATCGGGATGGCGCAGCGACAGGTCGAAGCTCGGCGTGCGCATGCCGAGCCATGCCATCCAGTAATTGCCGTCCGACGCCCGGTTGATGTTGTCGGGATAGCCCGGCATGTCGCGGATGACGCATTCGGCGGTGCCTGCTTTCGGCCCTTCCAGCCAGTATCGATGCACACGGCAGGCCCAGCTCTCAGCGAAGAACAGCGACTTCCCGTCATGCGCCATGCACACGCCATTGGTGTAGCGGTAGCCGTCGAGCAGTGTCTTCGTCGAACCGTCCTTCGGGTCATAAACCAGCAGCCGGCCGGTGGCGCGGTTCTCGATCGAGTCCAGCGCCCAATCGTGGGCGTCATAGCGCTTGTTGGAGTCAGTGAAATAGATCCGCCCGTCCGGCGCGATGTCGCAATCGTTGGGGTCGCGCAGCCGCGCATCGTCGACGATCGAGGTCCAGGAACGCGACGTCTCCGCCGACAGGCGTTTCACATCCCGATCCGGCGAGACGGAATAGAGCCCCATGGCGCCGACGCAGCTGATCAGATTGCCCGATTTGTCGAAGGCCAGGCCCAGCGGAAAGCCGCCGATATGGGCAAACACCTCCGATTTCATATAGTCCGGCGCGAAGAAGCGGACGATCTCGCCATGGCGCGTGCCGCAATAGAGGTGATCGTCGCGGTCGAGGATGACGTCTTCCGGCCCTTCCAACTCGCCGAGCCCGATATGGTCGGCCGCCGACAGCCGGTTGTCGAGCGCGTAGGGCGTGCCTGAGCCCGGCACCGCAGACTGTGTCTCGCCCATCTTGAGATAGACCGGCGCGACATAGACTTCGTTGAGCACCTTATGGCGGTTCTTCAGCCAGCGGATGTCGATCGTCACCGCCACCGCCAGCATGATGCCCAGCACCATCTGGTTGGTGCCGGTGCCATAGCCCAGCCGGATCAGCCCGTTGGTCATGGTCAGCACGATGATGGCGCCCATCAGCCCCTTGATGACCGAGCCGCGGCCACCACCCAAGCTGACGCCGCCGACCACCGCCGCCGTCAGCGCCATGATCTCAAGGTTGAGGCCGGTGCCCGGCCCTGCCCCACTCAGGCGGCAAGCGATCAGGAAGCCGCCGATCGAGGCGCAGAAGCCGGAAAAGACATAGGTCATGAACACGGTGCGGCGCACGCGAATGCCGGCATTGTGCGCCGAGCGCCTGGAGCCTCCGACCGCCAGCACATGCCAGCCCGGCCGTGAGCGCGTCAGCGCGATATGGGTGACGATGGCAAGAATGATCGCCAGCCACACCGAGACCGAAAGCCCCCAGAAGGTGCTGTCGCCGATGAAGTCGAGCACATCCGATGTCGCCTGGGAAAGCTGCACGTCGGCGGCATAGGTGGTGACGAGAATATCGAACAGCGCCCGGCCGAAGATGAACGTCACCAGGGTGGTGAGGAAGGCGCGCAGCCTGAGGTAGCCGACGAGGTAGCCGTTGACGGCGCCGAAGATCAGGCCGGTGGCGAGCGATGCCGCCAGCGCCAGCCAGATAGACTGTTCGAGAATGAAGAAGACATAGACGGCGGAGAAACAGGACAGCGCGAAGATCGAGCCGACGGACAGGTCGATGCCGCCGCCCAGCATCACCACCGTCATGCCGGTGACTACCATCGAGAACTCGCCGAGCTGGCGGGTCGATTCCTGCAGCGAGGTCAGCTTGAAGAAGCCGGGAATGATCGAGCCGAACACGCTGAGCGTCGCCACCAGCGCCAGGAACGGAATGGCGTTGTCGGTCCAGCGTTTTGTCAGGATCTCGCCGACCAGATGGTCGGGCACGAGATTGTAGCGCCAGGACTGGAGGCGTTCGCGAAAGGACATCGGCGGCTGCTATTCCATGAGGGAACGAGGTGACCGGATTGTCCAGTCACCTCGTTTATTTCAGTCGAAAAGCGCGGCTTACTTCGCCGCCGCTTCGGCCTGCAGCGCCTTCAGGTCCCAGCAGCTGTCGGGCTTGAGGTCGGCCTTGGTCGTAGCCTTCTCCAGCGTGTAGATGTAGGTGTGCGACGTGCCGGCCGGCTGGCCGCTCTGCAGCAGGAACTTGATGATAGCGTTCATGTCGCCGGACTGGCAGGCAAGGTCTGTCATGACAACGGCGCCATAGGTGCCGTCCTGCAGCTTGTCGCAATCGGCCGCCTTCTCGCCGCCGCCGGTGGTGACCAAAAAGACCTTGCCGTCGAGCTTGGCGTCGCGGATGGCGGCGGATGCGCCGGTGGCGTCACCATCCCAGAAGTCGATGATCGAGCAGATGTCGGGGTTCTGCTGCAGCATTGTCGTCGTCACGTTGCGCGACGTCGTCGGATCCCAGTTGGAGTCGGGCTTGGCCACGACTTTGAAGTCGGGGTGCTTCTCCAGCACCTTCATGATGCCGGCATACTGGTAGAGACTGGACGAGTTGGCCTGATCACCCTGCACAAGGCCGATCTTCTTCGACGAGTTCTCGCCGCAGCCCTTGATCGCCGCTTCGGCTTCGAGCTGGCCAAGCCGGTCCCAGTCGCTGCCGACAAAGGCGTCGGCCGGGAAGTTGGCGGGGTTGTCGACCAGTATGACGTAGGTTCCGGCGGCCTGTGCCTTCTTCATCAGCTTGGAATAGGAGTTGAGGTCCGGCGCATGGATGATCAACACGTCCGGCCTTGTGTCGGACGAGATCGCGTCGGTGATCGCCTGTGCACCGGCATCGACGACCCAGTTCGGATCGCGTGTTTCGAAGGTGCCGCCCCAGGCCTCGACTTCCGTCTTCAGATAGTGCGACCAGCCCTGCGCAAGGTCGAAGCCCATCGCCAGCGGCACCAGCATGACGCGCTTGCCCTTGAGCGCCTGCGCGTATGCGGCCGGGCCCGGATCGTCGGCGGCGAAGGTCGGCGCGACGAAGGCGGTAGCGGCAAGCGCCGTGGCGGCCGCCATCAGTGTTCTGATCAGTTTCATGTCACATCCTCTGTTTTTCACTTATTGCCGGCCGGTCGGCATGACCCGGTCGGGTACCCCTTAGATGTCGCCCTGCTGCGCGGTCTGTTCGTCACGCGGATTGATGATGCCGTCGACGATGATGGCTCCGAGCAGGATCGCCGCCTTGATCAGGTTTTGATAGAGCAGCGGAATGTCGATGATGGTCATCGCGTTCGACAGGATGCCGATAAGTGCAGCGCCCACCAGCACATTGCGCACCCCGCCCCGCCCGCCGGAAAGGCCGATGCCGCCGATCACCGCCACCAGCACGATGTCATAGAGCAGCGTCGAGTTGACGACGCGGGTGTTGATCGAGTGCAGGCTCGACGCCGTCAGCAGGCCGGCGATCAGCGCGACGAAGGCCGAAACCACATAACGCAGCACCAGCATTGGCCGCACCGGAATGCCGATGTTGCGCGCGGCGACCGGATTGTCGCCGGCGAAATAGATGTAGCGGCCCCATTTGGTGTAGCGCAGGAACAGGAAGAACAGGAAGGCGAGCCCGGCGAAGACGAACACTTCGATCGGAATGTCGAGGAAACGCAGGCCGCCGAGCAACTCCACCCAATGGCCCTGAGGCACCGGCACCGCATCCTGTGTGATCAGTTGCGAGCGGACATAGCCGAAGACGAAGGAGCCGGTCGCCAGCGTCACGAAGATCGCCGGCACGTCGGCATAGGCGACGAGAAAACCGTTGAGCAGGCCGATGGCGAGCACGCCTGCCAGCACATAGGCGAAGGCGAGCCCATCAGGCGTTCCGGCGTTGAGCAATTGCAGATACCAGGCGACCGACATCGCCATGATCGCCACCGCCGACAGGTCGATGCCCCTGCCGATTATGACGACCGCCATGCCGAGCGCCAAAATGCCTAGCACCGACACCGAGCGGATGATGGCAACGAGATTGTTGGCAGCGATGAAACCAGGCAGCCCAATGGCAGCGGCGACGAACAGCACCACGGCGATGGCAAAGACAATGCCTTCCTGATTCAGGCTCCTGACATTTGGCCAGCCAATCGTGTTCATGTCTGCATTCGCCCCGATGGCAGCTCTGCCACCCCTTCCGAAGAAAGCTAATCGGCTCGGCGCCGCTTCGTCAAATGAATCCGCGCTCGGAACGCCCGTTGGCAGTGATAATCTTCCAGTGGACGCACCGATTGCTAGAACTGGCGCAATCCTAGGAAAAGGCTGCGCTTTTGGCATTCCGTTGCGCCATTGCGCGTATGCGCAAAGGTGCCGTTCTGAGGCGAAAGCACAAGGCGGAATTAATTGCCGCCTGAGCGGCGAAAATCGCGAATTCAGGTCCTGGTCATGTGGCCTGAAACTTCGGCGCCTGCACCGGGCGGCAGCACGAGGAACCGCAACGCCGCCACCAGCCCGATGGCGCCGATGACCAGGAAGGCGATGCGAAAATCGACGAGGTCGAGCGCCGGCCGGCCCCTGACGATCTGCGACAGGTTGAGGCTGGCAGCCGCCACCGCTACGCCGAACAGCATCGATATCTGCTGCAGCATGGAGGACAAAGTCGCCGCCGAGTTGCGCTGCGCGGCATCGATGTCGGCGAAGGCCAGAGTATTCAGCGCCGTGAACTGCATCGAGCGCGTCAGGCCGGCGATCAGCATCAGCATCACTACCAGCGCCTGCGGCGTTTCGGGCGAGATCGCCGCGCAGGCCATGATCGAGGCCGAGGCGATCAGGCCGTTGACGACCATGACCGTGCGAAAACCAAAGCGTCGCAGCGTCGGCGTCGTCACCGTCTTCATGCCGAGATTGCCGAGGAAGTAGGCCAGGATCATCAAGCCGGCATCGACCGGCGAAAGGCCAAAGCCGACCTGAAACAGCAGCGGCAAAAGGAACGGCGTGGCGTTGATCGCCACGCGAAAAATGGTGCCGGCGGCAAGCGTCGAGATGGCGAAGGTCTGCACCCTGAACGCGCTGAGATCGAGCAGCGGATGCGGCGCGCGCCGGAGATGCCGCACCGCCAGCCAGCCGATGACGATGCCGGCGGCAACCAGCAGCACGGCGGGCAAGGCGCCGTCTTCCGGATGTGCGATGCGCTCAAGGCCGTAGAGCAGCAGCGCGAGCCCCAGCGACGTGAGGAAAACCCCCGGCCAATCCAGCGGCTTGGGATCGGCCGCGCGGTCGCCCGGAATGAAGCGCGCGACCAGCGCCAGCCCGACGAGCCCAAGCGGGATGTTGATGAAGAAATTCCAGTGCCAGGAGAGATAGGTTGTGATGAAGCCGCCAAGCACCGGCCCGACCACGGGCGCAAACAACGCCGGCCAGGTGATCAGCGCCGTGGCGTTGAGCAGCTCCGATTTCGACGCATTGCGCAGCACCAGAATGCGCCCGACCGGCGTCATCAGCGCGCTGCCAAGGCCTTGCACGACACGGGCCGCGACGAACTGGGTAAGGCTCTGCGAGAAGCCGCAGGCCAGCGAGGCCAGCGTGAACAGTACGATCGCCAGCAGGAAGATGTTGCGCGCGCCGAAGCGGTCGGCAAGCCAGCCCGACAGCGGCACGAACACTGCCATGGTCAGCATATAGGCGGTGATGCCGATGCTCATCGCCACCGCCGGCACGCCGAAGGATTGTCCCATCTGCGGCAGCGAGGTCGAGATGATCGTCGAATCCAGCAGCTGCATGAAAAACGCGATGGCGACGATCAGCGCCACGCGCCGCGCATTGCTGGCGGTTACGGCGGAGGCCTCGGTGTCGGGAACGGCAGTCATGGCGAACCGCGTTGAACAGCATATGGCTGGCCCAGTCCAGAGCTTATCCAACAAACTTCCGTGTCGCGCCGCGGCCTGTTATGGATGGGCGGGGTGGCCAAGGACATTGCATGAAGCCTATCTATATCGACTACCTCAATGCTCTCGATATCGAAGCCCTTGAGATGAGCGATGGCGAAATCATCGCCGCCGTCGAAGCCGGGCTTGTCGCGCAAGGCAACGGCCAGACGGTGATAGAGCCCCGCGTCCATCTCGAGCCCGATCCCTCCTTCCACGGCCACTTCAATGTGCTGCGCGGCTACGTCGCGCCGCTCGATACGGCCGGCGTGAAGATCGTCGGCGATTATGTCGACAATTATCTGCACGGCCTGCCCTCGGAATTCGGCATCCTCAATCTGTTCGATCCGCGCACCGGCACGCCGCGCGCCATTCTCGATGCCACCGTCATCACCGACATGCGCACCGGCGCTGTCACCGCCATTGGCGCCAAGCATCTGGCGCGCAAGAATTCCAAGGTGCTGGCCCATATCGGCGCGCGCGGCACCGCTTACTGGAACGTGCGCCTGCTCGACCATCTCTTCGACTTCGACGAGATCCGCGTTCATTCGCGCCGCCCGAAAAGCCGCGACGGCTTCGCCGCCAAACTCTCCGCCGATCTCGGCAAGACCGTCACGGCGGTCGCCGACTGGGAGAGCTGCGTCAAGGGCGCCGACATCGTCGTCGAGGCCTCGCGGCTGCCGGAGCCGCAGCCGCTGCTCAAGACCGAATGGATCAAGCCCGGTGCGCTGGTCGTGCCCTATGGTACGATGAGCGCGGTGGAGCTGTCATTGACCGACATCATGCAGAAAATGGTCGTCGACGACTGGGGCCAGTGCAAAGGCGGCAAGTTCGGCTCGCTGCGCGCCCATGTCGAGACCGGGCGGCTGAGCGAAGCGACGCTGCACGCCGAGCTCGGCCAGATCGCTGCCGGTCTCAAGCCGGGACGCCAGAGCGACGACGAGACGATCCTGTTCTGGCATCGCGGCCTGTCGCTGTCCGACATTGCGCTGGGCAAGGCGATGCTGGCCAAGGCTGCTGATAAAGGCATCGGCCAGAGGCTGCGCTTCGCATGAGCGCGCTCGTCCTCACCGGCGCCGGCGTCAGCGTCGAGGATGTCGCGGCGGTCGCCCGCGCCGGCCGCAAGGTGGAGGTTGAGCCTGCTGTCATCGAGAGACTCGACAAAGCGCGAAAAGTGCTCGATCAGGTCGCCGCGTCCGGTCAGCAAATCTATGGGCTCAACACCGGGCTCGGCGCCAATCTCGGCACATCGGTCGAGGGCGATGCCAGCGCCTTCCAGCGCCAGTTGCTGGAAGGGCGAAGCGGCGCTGTCGGCGAACCGTTGCCCCAAGAGGCGGTGCGGGCGACCATGCTTGCGCGCGCAGCGATGCTGGCAGTCGGCGGCTCCGGCATTTCGCCGGCGGCTTTCACCGCCCTTGTCGATGCGTTCAATGCAGGCGTGCATCCGGTAATGCCGCAGTTGGGCTCGATCGGCGCCGGCGATCTCGTGCTGATGGCGGCGCTCGCCCGTCTGCTGACCGGCGACGGCGAAGCTGACTATCAGGGTCGGCGCATGCCGGCGGCCAAGGCGTTGATGATGGCGCGGTTGGCTCCGATCAGCCTGGCGCCGAAAGACGGCCTGTCGCTGATCAACGCCTCGGCGGTATCAGCCGGCACTGGCGCGTTGGTACTGGCCGACGCGCTGTCGGCCTTTGCGCAACAGCAGCAGGCCGGCGCGCTGACCATGGAAGGGTTTGGCGCCAACCGCACCATCCTCGATCCGCGCCTGCATCTGGCGCGGCCGGCAGCCTGCCAGCAACTCGCGGCCAAGGGCCTGCGCGACCTGCTTGCTCGTGACGAGGAGCCGACGCCGACCACCTTGCAGGACCCGCTGTCGATCCGCTGCATGCCGTCGATCCATGGCGCGCTGATCCAGGCGATCGACCAGGCGCGGCTGGCGCTGGAGATCGAACTCAATGCCGCCGCCGACAATCCGCTGGTGCTGGGCGATGACGGGCTGGTCCTGTCGACCGGCAATTTCCACACCGCATCGCTGGCGCTTGCCTTCGAGACGCTCGGCCTGGCGATCGCGCAATGTGCCGCGGCAAGCGTTGCCCGCTTCATCCAGCTCGCCGGCTCCGGCCGCAACGGTCTGCCCAGATATTTGTCGCCGGTCGGCGGCGCCTCGGCCGGTTTCGTGCCGCTGCAAAAGACCGCAACGGCAATCCTGGCCGGCATCCGCCACAAGGCCAATCCGGTGATGCTGGATTTCCTGGCCGTGTCCGAAGGCGTAGAGGACCACGCCACGCAGACGCCGCTTGCCGTGTCGAAATGCGCCGGGATGATCGCGCTGTGGCGACGGCTGATCGCCTTCGAACTGATGGCCGCCGCACAGGCCGTGGACCTGCGCGACGGTCTCAAGCTGGCGCCCGGCACAGCAGCGGTCCATACCGCGGTGCGCGCGCATGTAGCGATGCTCAGGGAGGACCGGCCGCTGGGAACGGATGCCGAGGTGCTCCATGCCATGCTCGCCGACGGAACATGGCAAGGTGCAGCGATGATCGGCAAGGAGGCCGAGTAGTTAGCCCTTTGCGTCCACCCGTTTCATGAACAGGCTGAGCTCGGCCGGATCCATGCGCACGACATGCCTGTCTTCCGGATAGGCGCCGCTATCGACGTCGGCAACGTACTCGGAAAACGCCGCGACGCGTTCCGCCTGCAGGCGATCGTACTCGGCGGCGAAGTTGCGGTAGACCTTGGAATGACGCGGCATGTGGCCCCGGTTCTGGCCAAGAATATCGTCGGCAAACAGATATTGCGCGTCGCAGCCGGTGCCCGCACCCATCGACAGCATGATCAGCGAGGTCCGTTCCGAGATCGCCTTCGCCACCTCGATCGGCACCACTTCGATCTCGGCGCCGAGAGCTCCAACGGCCTCATACTGCTTGACCGCCTCAAAAATCTGCATGGCGGTGTCGGCGGTCTTGCCGACGGCCTTGAAGCCGCCGGTCCAGGTGGCGCGGGACGGAATGAGGCCGACATGGCCGATGACGGGGATCGCGTCGTCGGCGAGCCGCTTCACGGTGGCGAAACCGGCGCTGCAATAAACGGCGTCGGCGCCGGCCTTGTAGAGCCGGAACGCCCAGCGCAGGAAATCGTCCGCCGTGCCGATCTCATAAAAATTCTCGCCCGGCATGGTGAACAGGCTGGGCGCCGCATCGCGATACTCAGGGTTGAGCACCAGCTCGGGCGGCACCGAGACGATATCGACCCCTGCCCGCTCGGCAGCCTCGGCCTCGTCCATGGTCAGGACGCGCAGCATGGTCAGCTGGCGCTTGCCCTTCATGGCGCGCAGATCGGCGACGGTCGGTCTCTTTCGGCTCATCGGGATGTCCCTGTTGGCTGGTTGCTTTTCCCGGTCACCTTACCGGCCCCGTAACAGGCCGGATAGAAGGCGGGTGGTTTATTCGCTACTCGGCCGCCGCCGACATATCGAGCTCGTGAAATTCACCGCGATAGGGCCGCGCCGTCGGCGGCAATTCGCGCTTGAGGAAATAATCCTCGTACCGCAGCTGCTTCAGCAGCACCGGCCAGACCTCGCGATAGGCATGCCACATGGACGGGTTCGCCGCCGGCAGGTCGTGCTTGACCAGCTCGTGCAGCCTCGGCAGCGCATGGTAGGGCACCATCGGAAACATGTGATGCTCGACGTGGTAATTCATGTTCCAGTAGATGAAGCGGCTGACCGGGTTCATGTAGACGGTGCGCGTGTTCAGCCGGTGGTCGACGACATTGTCGGCCAACCCGATATGCTGGAGCAGGCCGGTCAGAACCATGTGCCAGCTGCCATAAAGACGCGGCAGGCCGATCAGCACCAGCGGCAGCCATGAACCCAGCGCGATCGCGAGGGCGATCGTCGCAACGTACACGGCGACATGCCAGCGCGCCGCCGTGATGGCCTTGCCCTGTTCGGTCTCAGGAATGTAGCTCTTTTCGTCGTCCGACAGCTTGCCCAACGCCTGGCGCGCCAGGATCGGCAGCGAATGACGGAAATCGAGAATGCCGGTGAAGGCAAGCGCCGCCTTGACCAGATTTGGCGGCCGCATTACCGCGATCTCGGCGTCACGGCCGACGATGATCGTGTCGGTGTGATGCCGCGCATGACTCCAGCGCCATTGCACCGGATTGCGCACCACCATGAAGCTGGCGATTTCGTAGATCGCATCGTTCATCCAGCGTGTGCGGAAGGCGGTGCCATGGCCGCATTCGTGCCAGCGCGAGTCGCTCGACGATCCATAGAGCACGCCATAGACGAGCAGGAACGGCACCACCCACCACGTGCCCCAGAACCAGATGATGCCGGCGGCCGAGCCCAGGATGGCTGCGATCCAGATGATGGTATCGCGGATCGCCGGCCCGTCGGAGCGCTGCATCAGTTCCTTCATTGCCTTGCGCGGCACGTCGGTGTGATACCACTCGGCCGAGGCCAGCCCGGTCTCGATCGCCCGGCGGGTGCTTTCGCCGACCAGGCCGTAATCGCGCTTTGTCTTGGCCGCCGTCGCCATCACCGTCTCGCCTACCTCAAAGCCCGTTGGCGCGGAACTTCCCGTCGAGAAATGTTTTCGCCCGCGGCACGTCGTCCTCGGTCAGATGCTCGATGATAACAGGGATGTTCGGGTGCTTCTCACTGAGCCGCTGCAGATAGAGATCGTAATTCAGCGATCCCAGCCCGGGCGCCGGCAGCTCGATCTCGCCGACGCCGCGGAAGGTCAGCCCCTCATGCGCGTCCGCGTCGCCGATATCGGCATGCTTCTCGGTCTTGTCGCTGCCTGAGCGCTTGACGTCCTTGGCATGGGCGATCCGGATCTTGTCGGCCAGCGTGTCGAATACCTGGTTCAGCACCTGGTCCATGCGGTCGATATTGTGTGCCTCGAAATAATTGGTCGGATCCATCAGCAGGCCCAGGCCCGGATGGTCTACCTGCGCGAACATTTTGACCGTCTCCTCGACCGAGCCGACGACATTGTTGACATAGGTTTCGAGCAGGAACACCGCGCCGTGGTCGTAAGCCGTCTGGGCAAGGTCCGAGATCACCTTGCGGCATTCCTCGAAGCCTTCCTCGGTCTTGTTCCTGGGGTGATGCACCCAGTCGGATTCGGTGTTGTAGGTTCCGGTCTCCGAGATCACGTAGGGCGAGCCGAAGGCGCGCGCATTGCGGATGATTTCCTTGAGATAGCCGACGCGCTTGTCGCGCTCGGATTTGTCGGGATGAATGATGTTGGTGTAGCCCGAGATGCAGCAGACCGGCAGATTGTGGTCGCGAAACGTGTCGCGCACTGTCCTCGCCTTGTCCCCGGTGATCTGCCCGGCCGTGAGATCGACATCCCTGAAATGCATGTCGAGCTGCACTGTGTTGAAGCCGAGTGCGCGGATGCGGCGGGCGGCCTCCGCGAGCTCGTAGGGGAAATAGCCGGTGAATATACCTGCCTGCATCATGATGTGACTCCTCCCGGTAAGCGATTCAGCCGCCACACTATTCGGCGGGCATGTTCAGTCGATCGATATCTCGGACAGTTTGACGGTGCGGCCTTGCGCCATCGAGCGATAGCCCGCCTCGACCAGCGCCATCGTCTTGACGTTGTCGGCCACCGATAATGCCGGCGGCGTGCCGGTCTTCAAGGCGTGCTGCAGTTGCTCCATGACGCCGATGAAGGCATGCGGGAACCACATCGTGTCCCAGCTCGGGCTGACCCACTTGCCATCCGTCGTCTCGGTCGAGGCATAGGTCAGCGTCGAGGCCACGCCTTTCGGCCAGCCGATCGTGCCTTTGGCGACACCGTTGGTGCCGTCGACGCGCCAGTTGATGTGCTGGTCGTCCAGATAGCCCTCCTGACGTGGGCCGGACCAGACATCCTCCAGCGACACGGCGAGCACGCCGGAGGGAAAGCGCAGCGTCGAGATGGTGATGCCGTCGGTATGTTCGAATGTCGTGCGCGGGTCCTTGCGTGTCAGCGTGGTGATTTCCGAGGGATCGCCGAACAGGAAGCGCAGCACGTCGAGATGATGCACGCTCATATTGGCGAGCGTCAGCCGGTCGTAGTCCTGAAGGAAGGTCTGCCAGTGCGGGATCGCATGCATGTCGATCTGCGCGAAGACGATGTCGCCCAGCGCGCCGCTGTCGATGATCTGCTTCAGGACGCGCATCGACTGGTCGTAGCGCATGTTCTGGTTGACCGAGAGGATCTTGCCGGACTTTGCGGCTTCGTCGCGCAGTTTCACGGCTTCATCGACCGACAGCGCCAGCGGCTTCTGCGCCAGGATCGCCTTGATGTGAGGCTGCTTCAGCGCATGGCGGATCAATGCCGGCTGCTGGTCGGGTGGAAAGGCAAGGTCGACGATCTCGATCTCGGGATTCTCGATCAGTTGTTCCGGCGTGTCGTGGATGGTCGGAATGCTCCAGCGTGCAGCTACCTTCTCGGCGCTGGCCTTGGTGCGCGAAGCGATGGCGACGACTGGGAAACCGGCCTGCGCATAGGCGGCAAGATGGCATTCGGCCATGATCATGCCGGCGCCGATGCAACCGATCCGGTATCCGCTAGTGCGAACCCTCACATCCGGCTCGAAACCCTGGCCTGCCATCCATTCCTCCCTGGAGGACGGATATAACGCCATGGCCCGTCGATCAGCCAAGGTCCGCTCCATCAATTCCCATCAGAACGATGCCGGGGTGACGGTGCGAACTAGTTAGCGGCAATCAGCACAGTGCTTTCCGGCGACCAGCTGAGCATTACATTCTGGCCCTCGGCCAGCCGGTCACTGCCGGTATTCTGGACGATGACTTTCAACGTCTGGCCGGCGCGCTCGACGAAATAGGTGCTGTTGTTGCCGGCGAAGATGCGCTTGGAGACTTGCCCCTTCAGCGTGTTGGCATTGCCGCTCGATGCCCCGGCGTCGGTGGCGATACGAATGCGTTCGGGTCGCACGGCGCAGCTGGCCTTTGTGCCGGCGGCAAGCCGACCACCCACCCCGGCGGCAATCGCCGTGCCATCAGGCAGCCGGATGCCGTTGCCGGTCGCATCGCCGCGAAGGATATTGGCGTCACCGAGGAAGGTGGCGGCGAATTCGCTCTTCGGCCGGTCGTAGATTTCCTCCGGCGGCCCTTCCTGCACGAGCCTGCCGTCCCGCAATATGCCGATGCGGTCGCTCATCGTCAGCGCCTCTTCCTGGTCGTGGGTGACGAAGATGGTGGTGATGCCGATCTCGCGCTGGATGCGCTTCAGCTCGATCTGCATGTCGACGCGCAGCGCCTTGTCGAGCGCGCCGAGCGGCTCGTCGAGCAACAGCACGCGCGGCTTGGTGACGATGGCGCGCGCCAGCGCCACACGCTGGCGTTGGCCGCCGGAGAGCTGGTGCGGCCGGCGCTCGCCGAGCTTGCCGAGCTGAACCAGATCGAGCGCGCGCTGCACTTCGGTGGCGATCGTCGCTTTCGTTTCGCCGCGCACCGACAGGCCGAAGGCGACATTATCGGCGACGCTCATATTGGGAAACAGCGCATAGTTCTGGAACACCATGCCGATGCGTCGCTTTTCGACCGGCACGCGTTCCACACTCTCACCGCCAATGGTGATGCGGCCAGTATCGGGAAAGTCGAAGCCGGCGATCTGGCGCAGCAGCGTGGTCTTGCCGCTGCCCGAGGGGCCAAGCAGCCCATAGAAACCGCCATCGGCGAAATCGATGGAGACGTCGTCCAGCGCCTTGTGCACGCCAAAACTGCGGGAGACGTTCGATACCTGCACGCCGGCCATTATTTCTCTCCGCCGAATTTGAAGAAGCGCGCCGTGAGCAGCATTAGCGCCATCGACACGACGATGATGATGGTCGAGACCGCGTTGATCTCGGGCGTGAAACCCTTGCGGATCGCGGCGTAGATTTCGACCGGCAGCGTCGTCTGGCCCGGCGTCGCCAGGAAGTAGGAGACGACGAACTGGTCGAACGACACGGCAAATGCGAACAAGCCGCCGGCAATGACGCCGGGCATGATCCACGGCAGCGTCACACGCCTCGTCACTTGCCACTGGTTGGCGCCGAGCGAGCGCGCCGCCTCTTCCAGCTCCGGTGCAAAAGTCTGCAGCCGGGCCGAGACGACGACGATGACATAGGGCAGCGCTAGCGCCACATGGCCGAGCAGGATGGCGAACAGGCCGCGGCCAATGCCGACGCCGAAGAAGAAGATCAGCATCGCCGTGCCGGTGATCAGCCACGGAATGGCGATTGGCGGAAACAGCAGCGCCTGCAGCACTTTCTTGCCGCGGAAATCATAGCGGAACAGCGCCAGCGAAGCGGCCGAGCCAAGCACCACTGAGATGAGCGTGGTGATGACCGCGATCTTGAGGCTGTTCCAGGTGGCCGCGATCAGCTGGTCGTTCTGCCAGAGCGAGGCATACCATTCCGTCGTCCATTCGAACGGCAATTGGTAGAAGGGCGAGACGTTGAACGACATCAGCGCCATGATGATGATCGGCAGATAGAGGAAGGCGAGCAGCAGTCCGATGTAGAAGCGGCCTAGTCCTTCGAGGATGCGGGTCGTCATCATCAAGCAGCCCTCCGCAGCACCGGCGAGGCAACCGCCAGGATCACCAGCACCACCGCCAGCAGGATGAAGGAAAGCGCCGCCCCCAGCGGCCAGTTGAAGACGGCGACGAACTGGTCCTCGATCACCGTGCCGTAGAACGTGCCGGTGCGGCCGCCGAGGATGCGCGGCTCCATGAACGAGCCGACGACCGGCACGAAGATCAGTGCCGCACCTGCCACCAGGCCGGGCATAGACAGCGGGATGATCACCCGCTTCAGCACCTGCAGCCGCGAGGCGCCGAGCGAGCGCCCGGCCTCGATCAGCGAGTCGTCGATTGCCTGCAGCGTGAGATAGCAGGTCAGCACCATATAGGGCACGTAGGAGTGCACCAGGCCGATGATGATTGCGGGATAGGAATACATCAGGTCGATGTTGATCTTGAACGGCAGCACGGCGTTGAGCGCCGTGTCGAGGATGCCGCCCTCGCGCAGCACCATGGCCCAGGAGAAGATGCGCACCAGCCCGTTCGACCAGAACGGCAGGATGACCAGCAGGAAGATCGCCTCGCGGCTGCGCCCCTTCAGCACCTTGGCCAGCACATAGGCGGCGGGGTAGCCGATGACGACGCACCACAAAGTCACTTCGAGGCCGAGCCGCAGCGAAGCGAGCAGCAGCGTCAGGTACAGGCTCTGCGAGAAGAAGGCGGCGTAATTGCCAAGGGTGAACGCCCATGGCTTTCCCGACAGCGGCAGGTCGGTCATGAAGGAGAAGAATACCATGGCCGAGAGCGGCAGGAAGATCGCCACCGTCAGCCAGAGATAGGCCGGCGCCAGCAGCGGCAGGGCCGATCTCAGCCCGCTGCGCGACGCGACCGCACCCTGTACTGCCATGATACCCTCCTCCCCAGGATTGAAGGGCCAGCCGGCGCCAACCGCCGGCTGGTCCGGACGTGAGCGTTACTTCACGTCGACTTTGAGCTGCTGCCACAGCGCCAGATAGGCCTCGCGCTGCGCGTCGGTGATCGGCGCCTGGAACTGGATGCGCTTGGCCACCTCGGGATCGCCCATCACCTTGCGGTTGAAGGAGTCTTCAGGCAGCGCTTCCACCGCCTTGGTGTTGGCCGACACCGGCGCGCCGACCTTGGTGACCCATTCGACATAGAATTTCGGATCGATCATCCAGTTGATGAAGGCCTGCGCACCCTCGACATTCTTCGAGCCCACGGGAATAGAGAACGCGTCGAGCCAGGCGACGGCGCCTTCCTGCGGAACGACCAGCGAGACCGGCAGCTTGAAATGCGTCTTGGCACGGTCGGCCGAGCCGCTCCAATAGGTGCCGATGTCGATCTGGTTGGAGGCGACCATCTGGTTCCAGTCGTTCTCCGAGCTCCAGAACGTCTTGATCTGCGGCATCAGCGAGGTCAGCTTCGCCTTGACCGCTTCCATATCCTTGATGTCGTTGATATTCTGACCGGTGGCGATGGCGCCGAACTGCACCGCTTCGACAGCGTCGTCGCGAATGACGACCCGGCCCTTATGCGCTGGGTCCCACATTTCGGCGATCGAGGTCGGTGGCTTGTCGAAGGACTTTTCGTTGATTGCCAGCGCCGTCAGGCCCCACACCCACGGCACGCCATAGACCTTGCCGTCATGGTCGAGCATCGGCGATTGCGCCTTGTCCTTGCTGATGTCGGCATAGTTCGGCAGCTTCGAGACATCGATCGGCTGGATCAGCTTTTCCGCCATCGCCTGATCGTTGAAGGCGGCGTTGATCATGACCACGTCATAGAGGCCCGGATTGGTGCGGATCTTGGTCAGCATTTCCTGTTCGGAATTGAAGAAGTCGTTGACGACCTTGTTGCCGGTCGCCTTTTCGAAGGCTTCGATCGCCCACGGCTCGTCGGCGCCGTAGCCCTTCCAGTTGAGCACATGCACTTCGGCGGCACTGGCGGCCAGCGTGAGCGCGGAGGTGATGACGGCGGTCGCCGTCAGCAGGGCAGTCAGTCTTGGCATGCGCATGTTCGTTCCTCTCTTGTTTGCCCGCTTGGCGGGTCAGGCTGTCTGATGGGCCTTCTGGTTCTAGCCCGGCTCGCCCGTGGCGGCCTGGCTCAGGAAAGTCTGGATCTCGCTGTCGGTCGGCGCCGATGAGCCGCCATGGCGGGTGACGGAAAGTGCTGCCGCCGCATTGGCATAGCGCGCCGCCTCGAAGGGATGCACGCCGCGCGAGAGTGCACTGACGAAACCGCCGATATGGGTGTCGCCGGCGCCATTGGTGTCGATGGCATCGACCTTGAAGCCGGCAATGGTCTGCGTCTCGCCATTGACCAACCTCACGAAACAGCCCTTGGCGCCGGCGCGGATAACGACGCCTTCGGCCTTTGGGCAGTGGTCGGCGAGCAGCCGGGCGGCGAGTGCCTCGACATCGCCTTGCCCAGCGATCTCGACCGCTTCCGTCATGTTGCAGCTCAGCCATGTCGTACGGGCAAGTACCCGCGACAGGATGGGACGTGGGATATCCGCGATGACCGGCGTTGGATCGAAAACGAAGGGAATGTTTTCTGGCAGCGCCTCGATCCAGTCGGTCAGCGCGTTGTGGCTTCCGAGATAGCTCAGCGTGTAGCCTGACGTGAACACCCAATCATCAGACGTGACCACCACGGGCCTCATCATCTCGAGGCTGAGAATGCTCTCCGCACCGGGCCACGACACGAAGGTGCGCTCGGCATCGCCGGAGATCATGGCGACGCAATTGCCGCTGTCCATGACCGGCGATGGCGACGTCAGCGTTATGATGCCTTCGGCCGCAAACGCGGTGCGCAAAAAATCGCCATTCGGTCCGCTGCCGAGCTGGCCGCCGAACACCACCGTCATGCCGGTGCGGCTGGCCGCGACCATCATGTTGA
The DNA here is from genome assembly GCF_040324395.1 of Mesorhizobium sp. C277A. NCBI lineage: Bacteria > Pseudomonadati > Pseudomonadota > Alphaproteobacteria > Hyphomicrobiales > Phyllobacteriaceae > Mesorhizobium > Mesorhizobium sp. C277A. Next base: position 2,993,887 of record NZ_JAMYVW010000002.1, read on the forward strand.
AGCCGCCGCCGGCGACCTGCGCAAAGCTCGACGCGGTCTTCTCGCAGCCCGGCGCCGGCAAGGCGTCGATGCGGTAGACATAGTCGACGACGGCGCTGCCGATATGGACCAGACGCCCACTCATGCCGCGGCATCCTTGCTGGCCTTTGCCGTGCGCGCCGCGACGAGCTCTTCGGCAAGCGAGCGCACCTCCCCCATATCCATGCCGACGAGCCCGGCAATGTGTTGTTGCGGCAGTTGCGAAAAGCCGACGCAGGCGCCGGCCATGCCTGAGGCAATCGCGCCGATCGTGTCGGTGTCGCCGCCGAGATTGGCGCTGATGATTGCCGCTTGCCAGGGATCGCCCTGCGCGACTTCAAGCACGGCGAAAGCTGCCGGCACGGACTCCTGGCTGGCCACACCGGTGCCGACGAGATCGGTGATGAGCCCGATCGCATCCCGCATGGTCTTGCCGCGCACGAGCTCCTGCGCCCAGGCGATACGCGCGGCGATATCGCCACCAGTCACCCAATGTCCGAGCCGGGCGCCTCGCCGCGCGGCTGCTACCGCGCTGTCGGAAGCGGCACGCCAGTCGCCACCGGCGACGCCGTGGCTGGCGGCGGCGGCAACTGCTGCGGCCGAAGCGATGGCGATCGAGGTGTTGTGCGTGGCACGGCAAGTTTCGGCGACCTTGGCGACGAAAGCGTCGAGCGGTTCCAGCGGCATCATGATGCCGACCGGCGCGATGCGCATGGCCGCGCCATTGGTGTCGCCCCGGCTTCCCGCCTCTTCCGCCGGCACGCCGTCATTGATGGCGTCGATGGCGCGCTTGGTCGATGGTCCCAGCAGGTCATAGCTGCCGCGCGCCTTGACCTCGCGCTCCCAGTCGAGCAGTGCGTTCACCCAGCGCGCATGATCGAAGCGGTCGCCGGACTCGACGAGAATGCGACCAAGCAGCAGGGCCTGTTCGGTATCGTCGGTGATGGTGCCGGCAACGAGCCCCTTCGACACCGGATGATCGGCAAACGGCGCCACGAAATCCTCGACATGGCCGTATAGCTCGGCGATCCGCGCCGGCGACAGAAGCTGCGTCGGCATGCCCAGCGCATCACCGAGCGCCCCACCGACAAGCGCGCCCATGGCGCGATCGAGCGTGTCGTTGGTTCTGTCCGGCATCGCTCAAAACCTCATATGCAGCGCGAAATGCGCCGGGTTGAGCAGGCTGGTTACATATTCGATCGGCCGGTCGTCGGCCGCACGCGTCAGCCGGCGTCCGCGCAGGAACGGCGTGCCTTGCGGGCAGCCGAGAATGGCGGCGTCTTCGGCATTCAGCATCTCGATGCCGACCCATTCCTCGCCATGGTCTGGGATGAGGCCGGCGCCGCGCAGCGTCTGGTGCAGCGAGCCTTCGCGCAGACCGCGCAGCGGCACGTCCTCCAGTTCGGGCGACAGCGGCAGGCGGCTGCGTTCGATGGAGATCGCATGGCCGTCGCTTGCATTGGTGCGCACCCGGTCGACGGCGATGAAGAACGGGCTTTCGATGCCAAGCAGCGTGGCAAGATCGGCATCCTCGATCACTTCAAGCCGCAGCGTCCGCGTCTCGGCATTGGCGCCGGCATTGGCCAGCGCCCGCGACCAGCCAATGCTGTCATCGACCGGCTTGCCGTCGAAAGTGACGAAGGAGCCGATGCCGACCTTGGTCGTGATCAGCCCACGGCTGGACAACTCCTCGAGGCCCTTGCGGACCGTGTTGCGGCTGACGGAAAAGCGCTGGACGAGTTCGTTCTCGCTTTGCAGGCGGTCGCCGAAGCCAAGCACGCCGGAGCGGATCTCATGTTCGAGAACGGTGGCGATCTGCTCGGGCTTGCCCGTGCCGGGAGAAAGTTGAACCGCGCGCCGCTTCATATGGGTACCTGTTCAATAAACCTGTATAGTCCTGTTCGATATTGGAGTTGAAGGGCGACGTCAACCATATATTTGGATTCACGCATATGCGTTGTGCTCAGGAGGTGCCCCGGGCATCGTTTGTTCGCATGGCGACGCTAACCGCGCAGGGCGTCCCGTCTCCGAGACAGAGCGGGGGCAGCGCTTCCCTCAGGCGATTAGCCTTGCGCTCACACGAAGAAAAATTCCTCAATCCGTTGCTTGGCCGTCCGCAGCGCTGGCAGGATATCCCGCTCCATCGCCTCGACGGAGAACCGCGCCGACTGCGTCGAGACGTTGATCGCCGCCACGGTCTTGCCGGCGCGGTCATAGATCGGCACCGCTATCGAGCGCAGGCCAAGTTCCAGCTCTTCATCGACGACGGCAAAGCCATCCACCCTCGCCGCGTCGATGGCCTTGGCCAGCGCGGCGCGGCTGGTGATCGTCTTCGGCGTGCGCCGTTCGATCCTCGCCTCTGCAAGCAAGGCCTTCAGCTCATCCGCGCCCAGCCCCGCAAGCAGGACGCGCCCCATCGAGGTGCAATGCGCCGGCAGCCTGGTGCCGACATCGAGCGAAACGCTGAGGATGCGGCGGCCAGGAATGCGCGCGACATAGACGACTTCCTCGCCCGACAGCACCGCCGCGTTACAGGCCTCGTCGAACTGGGCGGCCACGTCGCGCATGATGGGTGCGGCGAATGTCCACAGCGAGGCGCCGCCGAGCCAGGAGCGCACGATGGTGAGCAGGCGCGGCGATAGCGAAAACTGCCGGCCGGATTGCGTGGCATAGCCGGTCGCGGTTAGCGTCAGCAGGAAGCGACGCGCGCCGGCGCGGGTCAGCCCCGCCTCCTCCGCCATTTCGGTCAGCGTCATCCCGGCCGGATGCCGGGCCAGTATCTCCATGACTGCAAGGCCGCGCTCCAGCGAGCCGACATGGTCGCGTGTCGTTGCCTCGTCCTCCATGCGGCCTCCGCAAGACAATGCGCCGCCTTGACTCGTCTCGGCGGCGCGATGTAAAAATATCTCATACAAAACAAATGTTCGCAATACGAACTTTTTGAACTTCGGAGTTCTTGGCGATGGTCAATTTCCTGCCGCTCAAACAGGCCGTGGCTGAGAACCTGCATGATGGCGATACGGTCGCCTTCGAAGGCTTCACGCATCTGATCCCGACGGCGGCGGCGCATGAGGCCATCCGCCAGGGCTTTCGCGACCTGACGCTCATCCGCATGACCCCCGACCTGATCTACGACCAGATGATCGGCATGGGCATGGCCAAGAAGATCATCTTCTCCTATGTCGGCAATCCCGGCGTCGGCCTGCTGCGCCGCGCCCGCGACGCCATCGAGAACGGCTTCCCCCGGTCGATCGAGATCGAGGAGCACAGCCATGCCGGCATGGCCAACGCCTACGAGGCGGGAGCTGCCGGCCTGCCTTGCGCGGTGTTCCGCGGCTATCGCGGCGCCGGGCTGGCGGCAGTCAATCCCAACATCCGCTCGGTCACCTGCCCGTTCACCGGCGAGGTGCTTGCCGCCGTTCCTTCCATCCGACCGGACGTGACCTTCATCCACGCTCAGAAGGCCGACAAAAAAGGCAATGTGCTGGTCGAAGGCATTATCGGCATCCAGAAGGAAGCGGTGCTCGCGGCCAAGCGCGCCGTGGTGACGGTAGAGGAAGTCGTCGACAATTTCGACGACCTGCATCCCAACCTCACCGTGCTGCCGCGCTGGACCATCGCTGCGATCTCGGTGGTATCAGGCGGTTCGCATCCCTCCTACACGCACGGCTACTATGCCAGGGACAACGCCGCCTATCTCGAATGGGACGACATCGCCGCCGACCGTGAAAAATTCCAGACCTGGATGCAGGCCAATGTCCTTGAGCGCACGGCGGACGATTTCGCCGGCCGCGTAAAGCATCTGAGGAGCGCGGCATGAGCGGCTTTACTCCCAATGAGATGATGACGATTGCCGCCAGCCGAGCCCTGAAAAACGACGATGTCTGCTTCGTCGGCATTGGCGCGCCGTCGGCCGCCTGCAACGTCGCGCGACTGACGCATGCGCCCGACATCACGCTGATCTATGAAAGCGGCACCATCGGCACCGCGCCCGATGTTTTGCCGCTGTCGATCGGTGACGGCGAACTTTGCGACACCGCCGTCACGACCGTCTCGGTGCCGGAGATGTTTCGCTACTGGCTGCAGGGCGGTCGCATTTCGATCGGTTTCCTCGGTGCCGCCCAGCTCGACAAGTTCGGCAACATCAACACCACCATCATCGGCGACTATGCGCATCCCAAGACCCGCCTGCCCGGCGGCGGCGGCGCGCCGGAGATCGCCACCTCGTCGAAGGAGATCTACATCACCATGGCGCAGTCCAAGCGCGGCATGGTCGAGAAGATCGACTTCTTCACCTCCTTCGGCCATGGCAATGGCGGCGACCATCGCCAGCGCCTCGGCATCGAGACCGCTGGACCGACGCTGCTGATCACCGACCTCGCCATCTGGAAGCCCGACCCGATGAGCAAGGAATTCACCGTGGTGTCGCTGCATCCCGGCGTGACGCGGCAGCAGGTGCAGGACAGCTGCGGCTGGATCGTAAAGTTCGCCGAGGCGCTTGACGAAACGCCGGCGCCGACGGAACTCGAGCTGACGACATTGCGTGACCTGCAGGCCCGCACCAAGGCGGCGCATGAGGGAAGCGGAAAAGAAAAGGCCGCATGACATGACCGAGGCATTCATCTGCGATTACATCCGCACCCCGATCGGCCGTTTCGGCGGCTCGCTGTCGTCGGTGCGGGCCGACGATCTTGGCGCCATCCCGCTGAAGGCGCTGGTCGAGCGCAATGCCGGCATCGACTGGCAGGCTGTCGACGACGTCGTCTATGGCTGCGCCAATCAGGCCGGCGAGGACAACCGCAATGTAGCCCGCATGTCGCTGCTCCTGGCCGGACTGCCGAAGGAAATTTCAGGCTCGACCGTCAATCGCCTCTGCGGGTCCGGCATGGACGCGCTCACCATTGCCGCCCGCGCCATCAAGGCGGGCGAAGCCGAGTTGATGATCGCCGGCGGCGTCGAATCGATGAGCCGCGCGCCCTTCGTCATGCCCAAGGCCGAGACCGCCTTTTCACGCCATGCCGAGATCCATGACACCACCATCGGCTGGCGTTTCATCAACCCGCTGATGAAGAAACAATATGGCGTCGATTCCATGCCGGAGACCGGCGAGAACGTCGCCGAGGATTTTTCAGTGTCGCGCGCCGACCAGGACGCCTTTGCCGTGCGCAGCCAGGACAAGGCCGTCGCGGCACAGGCCAATGGCCGGCTGGCGAAGGAGATTACCCCGGTGACGGTCCCGCAGAAAAAGGGCGATGCGACTATCGTATCGAAGGATGAGCATCCCCGCGCCGGCACCACGGTCGAGTCGCTGGCCAAATTGCCGACGCCGTTCCGGCAAGACGGCACGGTCACCGCCGGCAACGCATCGGGCGTCAACGATGGCGCGGCGGCGCTGATCATCGCCTCCGAAGCGGCTGTGAAAAAACACGGCCTGACGCCGATCGCCCGCATCCTCGGCGGCGCTGCCGCCGGCGTGGCGCCGCGCATCATGGGCATCGGCCCTGCTCCGGCGACACAAAAGCTCTGCGCTCGCCTCGGCCTGACACCGCACCAATTCGATGTCATCGAACTCAACGAAGCCTTCGCCTCCCAAGGCATCGCCGTGCTCCGCCAACTCGGCATCGCCGAGGATGCGGAGCACGTCAACCCCAATGGCGGCGCCATCGCGCTTGGTCATCCCTTGGGCATGTCGGGCGCGCGCATTGCAGGCACGGCTGCGCTGGAGCTTCGCGAGCGCGGCGCCCGCTATGCGCTCGCCACCATGTGCATCGGCGTCGGCCAGGGCATCGCAGTGGCGCTCGAACGGGTTTGAGATCGCACTGCCCTTAATAGGGCAAACCGACATAGTTCTCCGCCAGCGCGGTCGACGCCGCCTGCGAATGCACGAGATAGTCGAGCTCGGCTTCCTGGATGCGCTGGCCGAACTCGCCCGTATCGGGAAAGCGGTGCAGCATCGTCGTCATCCACCAGGAGAAGCGCACCGCCTTCCACACCCGAGCCAGCGCTTTGGCTGAATAGGCGTCAAGCCCGGCCTGCGATTTGTCCAGATAGAATTCGCGAAGTCCGGCAAAGAGATAGCGCACGTCGCTGGCAGCGAGGTTGAGCCCTTTGGCGCCGGTCGGGGGCACGATATGGGCGGCGTCGCCGACCAGGAACAGCCGGCCGAAGCGCATCGGCTCGGCAACGAAGGAGCGCAGCGGCGCGATCGACTTTTCGAAGGACGGCCCGGTAACAACGGCGGCGGCAGTCTGCTCGGGCAGGCGACGGCGCAACTCATCCCAGAAGCGGTCGTCGCTCCAGGCCTCGACGCTCTCATCAACCGGAACCTGCACATAGTAGCGGCTGCGATGTGTCGAGCGCATCGAGCACAGCGCAAAGCCCCGCTCATGGTTGGCGTAGACCAGTTCGTGATCGGCCGGCGGCACTTCGGCCAGCACGCCGAGCCAGCCGAAGGGATAGGTCCGCTCGAAGGTTTTCAGCGCCCGCTCAGGCACCGATTTGCGGCTGACGCCGTGATAGCCATCGCAGCCGGCGATGAAGTCGCAGTCGATGCGATGGCCGACGCCGTCCTTGCTATAGGTGACGTAAGGCGCTTCGCCATCGAAACCATGCAGCGCGACGTTGGCCGCCTCATAGACGGTGGTCAGCCCGGCCGCCTCGCGCTTGTCCATCAGATCGTGCGTCACTTCGGTCTGGCCATAGACGGTGACATGCTTTCCCCCAGTCAGTGCCGTGAGGTCGAGCCGGTGCAGGCCGCCGCCGAAGGCAAGCGAGATGCCGGCATGCAGCAGGCCCTCGGCATGCAGCCTTGCAGCTGCGCCCGCCTCTTCGAGCAACTCGACGGTGCCTTGTTCGAGCACCCCTGCCCGCACCCGGCCAAGCACATGCTCCCGGCTCGAACGTTCGAGGATCACCGTCTCGACGCCAATGGTGCCGAGAAGCTGGCCAAGCAGCAGCCCGGACGGTCCGGAGCCGACAATGACAATCCGGGTGCGCATCAGTGTCCCAGGCTTTCGATCTGTCCGGCGAGTTCGGCGGCGAGCCGTAGCGCAGCCGCGGTCGCAACCGCCATCTGCGGCAAGAGCAGCCATTCCAGCGTCCAGGCAGCACCGGAGCGCTCCTGCTCATGCACCAGCGCCTGATGCATGCCGGAAAGCTGGGTGGCGTTGAAGCGCGCCAGCGTCACCAGCACTTCCGCCTTCACCGGGTTCTGCTTGTGCGGCATGGCCGACGAGCCGCCGCCGCCGGACAGCTTGATGTCGGTTCTATCTTGAGCCATCAGCGCAATGTCCTGGCCGAACTTGCCGAGGCTGCCGGTGATGAGCGATAGCAGCCCGGCGAATTCGGCCAGCGCATCCCGCTGGCTGTGCCATTGCGGCGCGTCGCCAAGGCCGAGCTTTGCGGCAAGGGCCGCGCGCACGGCAGGTCCTTTGTCGCCCAGCTTCTCCAGCGTGCCGGCGGCGCCGCCAAACTGCACCACGAGCAGACGCTTGGATTGCTCCGACAGTCTCTGCTGATGCCGTTGCAGCGGCGTGCGCCACACCGCCACGCGGTCCGACGCCTGAATTGGGATCGCCGGCTGCATGCGCGTCATCGCTGTCAATGCACGGCTGCCAAAACGTTCTTCCAGCCCCACCAGCCGCAGAATGTTTTCAGTCAGCAGCAGGTCGAGATGTTCAATGAGCCGGCGCAGCCGAAGCACCAGGCCAGTGTCGATGACGTCCTGGCTGGTTGCGCCGAAATGCACGCCGGCGTCGTGCGGCGCCCCGACCGCTGCCTTCAACTGGCGCACCAGTTCGGGCACGATCACGCCATCCTTCGCCACACCGGCCCGCAGCCGCGCGGTGTCCGGCTTGTATGACAACAGGACAGGTACAATCGCCGCGGCGGCATCCGTGCCGATAGTCCCGCTTTCGGCTTCCGCTTGCGCCAGCGCGCGCTCGAAATCGAGCATGGCGGCGATTTCCGCATCCACCGAAAAATGCCGAGCCGCCTCCTCGTCGCCGAGCAGGCCGGAGAGCAGCGGATGGTCGAAGGGCGATACGGTCATGTCATTGGTTTCCTGACCGTCAGCTGTCGAAGAAGACCGTTTCCTTCTCCCCTTGGAGATGGACGTCGAAAATATAGTTGTCGCCTTGCCGCTCGGCGATCAGCGTCGGCACGCGCACCTTGTGCTCGATGCGGGCCAGGATCGGATCCTCGGCATTGGCCTTGGCCTCGTCGGAGAAATAGAGCCGCGTGTGGAGGCCGATATTGATGCCGCGGGCGACGATCCACAGGCTGATATGCGGCGCCATCAGCCGGCCGTCGCCATACGGCACGCGTCCCGGCTTGATCGTCTGAAAACTGCACAGGCCGGTTTCCATGTCGGTCGGCTGACGGCCCCAGCCCTGAAAATCCGGATCGGCATCGCCGCGCAATTCGGCCGGCGAATTGTAGAAGCCATTGGCATCCGCTTGCCAGATTTCGATCAAGGCATCCCTGAGCGGCGTGCCGGTGCCGTCGAGCACGCGGATGCGCAAACCGATGCGCTCGCCCTTGGTCTTGTCGTTGAGCATCGTCGCGCCGAGGTCTGTCGGATAGACGCCGCCGATACCACCGAAATTCGGCGTCAGCCCGATATGCACGTAGGGCCCGGCGGTCTGCGACGGGCTCTCCTTCAGCCGGGTCAGCGATTGCGCCATCAATTGCCCTCCGGCCGGTTTTCGAACAGCGCGGCGCGGCGCCCGCGCAGCACGATGTCGAACTTGTAGGCGCGCGCGTCGAACGGGATCGTCGCCTGCATGTCGAGCGCCGCGACCAGCGTCTCAACGGCCGCCTTGTCACGGATACCGCGCACGATCGGGCACCGCCAGATCAGCGGGTCGCCCTCGAAATACATCTGCGTGATCAGCCGCTGTGCGAAGCCGTGGCCGAACACCGAGAAATGGATGTGCGATGGCCGCCAGTCATTGGGCCCGTTCGGCCAGGGATAGGGACCGGGCTTCACCGTGCGAAAGGCATAGCCGCCATCGGCATCGGTGATGGTGCGGCCGCAGCCGCCGAAATTCGGATCGAGCGGCGCGAGATAGCCGTCCTTCTTGTGGCGGTAACGGCCGCCTGAATTGGCCTGCCAGAATTCGAGCAGCGCGCCGGAGACGCCCTGGCCGCGCTCGTCGAGCACGCGGCCATAGACGATGATACGCTCGCCGATTGCGCTCTCGCCGGGCTTGGCGAAGTTGTGGATCAGGTCATTGTCGAGTTCGCCGAGCATGGCGTGGCCGAACACCGGACCGGTGATTTCGGACGCCGTGTTGTCGAAGGCCAGCAGCGCCTTTTGCGGCGAGCGCAACACCGACGTCTTGTAGTCGGGCGTCAGCGCCGGCGGATGCCAGCCACGGTCGCGCTGGAAGAAGGCTCCGCTCTCGGGCCTGCGGTTCGAGCCGGCATCAGCTGGCATGGCCAGCCCTGCTTCCGTCCATTTCCGAAAACACCTCCTTGGCGATCCTGAAGGCGCGGTTGGCGGCCGGCACGCCGGCATAGATCGCGACATGCAGGAACGCTTCGCAGATATCGTCGCGCGACGCACCGGTGTTGGCGGTGGCGCGCACATGCATGGCGACCTCTTCATCATGGCCAAGGGCGGCCAGCAGTGCCAGCGTCACGATCGAGCGTTCGCGCCTGCTGAAGCCCGGACGCGCCCACACAGTGCCCCAGGCTGCCTCGGTGATCAGCTCCTGGAACGGCCGGTCGAAATCGGTGACGGCATCCTCGCTGCGATCAACATGCGGGTCGCCGAGCACCGAGCGCCTGACGGTCAGCCCGGTCTGATATCTGGTTTCGTTTTTGGGCAGTTCATCCATGGGTCTGCTTTCTCAGGGGAAGCGCCGCGACGAAATCGCGGATCAGGGTGGTCAGCGCCTTGGGCTGTTCGACGCAAGGGATGTGCGCGGCGTCACGAATGATTTCGAAATGTGCGCCTGGGATCAGATCGGCCAGCCAGCGGACGAGATCCGGCGGCGTCGAGCCGTCCTGGTTGCCAACGACGCAAAGCGTGGGTACCGCGATCCCCTGCGCGGCCTCGGTGAAATCGGCATCGCGCACCGCGGCGCAGGTGCCGACATAGCCGGCGACGGCTTGCCGGGTCATCATGTTCCAGTAGCCGTCGAGCTCGGCGACACGGTCCGCGTGGAAGGCAGGCGTAAACCACATTTTGAGCACGGCATCGGCGATGGCCTGGATACCTTTGCTTTCGACCGTTTCGATGCGGGTGTTCCAGCTGTCGGCCGTGCCGATCTTGTGGGCGGTGTCGCACAGGATGAGGCCGTCGACGATTTCGGGGCGCCGGGCATAAAACCCTTGCGCAATCAGGCCGCCCACCGACAGGCCGCACAGCACCGCATTGTTCAGTTCGAAATGATCGATCAGGCCCGACAGATCATCGACATGCTCGTCGATCGAGCTGACGCCACCAATGTCGGACAGGCCATGGCCGCGCTTGTCGTAGACCAACACAGGCATTTCGCCACCCAGTTCGGACAACACCTCGTCCCAGACGCGGAAGTCGGTGCCCAGCGAATTGATGAACACGATCGGCCGCGCATTTCCCTTCGCCTTGATATGGCGATGGTGCAGCGTGATGCCGCCAATGTTGACGAATGGCACGATTTCGATCCTCCGTGTTCACATTGCACAAGGCATTTGGTTTGGTAAAATGATATTTTACGCCATTTCATTAACTGCTAGGTTATGAGAACATGTCCGAAAGCCGCATAAGGTTCCGTCACCTGCAGGCATTCCTTGAGGTAGCGCGGCAAGGCAGCGTGGCGAGGGCGGCCGACTTTCTCCATGTCAGCCCACCGGCCGTGACCAAGACGTTGCGCGAATTGGAGGAGGCGCTTGGCATCGCTGTCGTCGAACGCGACGGCCGCGGCATCAGGGTGACACGGCTTGGCGAAATCTTTCTCGGCCATGCCGGCACGGCGATCACGGCACTGAAGCGCGGCGTCGATTCCGTCCGCCAGGACGGCGCCATCAACCGGCATCCGATCCGCATCGGCGCGCTCCCGACAGTGTCGGCCAAGGTGATGCCACGCGCCATAAGCCTGTTCCTGAGTGAAAATACCGGTGCTGCGATCAAGATCGTCACCGGCGAGAACGCGGTCCTGCTGGAACAGTTGCGCGTCGGTGCGCTCGATCTCGTCGTCGGCCGGCTTGCGGCGCCGGAAAACATGACCGGCTTCTTCTTCGAGCATCTCTATTCCGAACCGGTGCTGTTCGTGGTGAGGGCCGGCCATCCGCTGCTGCAGCCGGGCCAGGACATCTTCGCCCGGCTCGATGAATTCCCGGTGCTGATGCCGACGCGGGAGTCGGTCATCCGCCCCTTCGTCGACCGCCTGTTCATCACCAACGGCATGACGGCGCCTGCGACCGAGATCGAGACCGTCTCGGATTCCTTCGGCCGTGCCTTCCTGCGCCAAAGCAATGCGGTCTGGATCATATCGACAGGCGTCGTCGCCAACGAACTCTCCAGCGGCGCCTTCGTCGCCTTGCCCGTCAACACCGAGGAAACCAAAGGGCCGGTCGGCCTGACGATGCGGACCGACACTGCGCCTTCGCCGGCCTTCACCATCCTGCTGCAGACCATTCGCGAGGCGGCCAGCCAGAACGCCTGAGCACCTTTCGCCAATCTGGCGCAGAGCGGGCCTTCAGCCGTATTTCCATAACCTGTTGGTTAACGAAACACCGCAAAATATCATTTTACCAAACCAAACACCTAGGGCACTGTGACGATGGGAGGATCGAAATCGTGCCGTTATCGGCATTGGCGGCGTTCCGCTGCCGCCTCAAGGCCTGCCGGGGCGATCTCCGATCTTAAGAACGGGCGGCATCGATTTTGAGCAGGCCGGCGGTGACCTCCAGGTGCCGTCAGGAAAGGGAGGAATACCAGCATGACCTCAAGCAAATCCGGCGTCTCGCGGCGCCAGTTCATCGCCACATCGCTCGCCGGCGGCGCGGCACTTGCGCTCAGCCGCGGCCAGGCATTCGCGCAGGCCGCCGACACGCTGAAGGTCGGCTTTGTCAGCCCGCGCACCGGGCCGCTCGCCGGCTTCGGCCAGACCGACGGCTATGTGCTCGATCTCGCCCGCAAGGCGCTCGCCAACGGCCTCGACATCGGCGGCAAGAAATACAGTGTCGAGATCATCGACCAGGACACGCAATCCGACCCGTCGCGCGCCGGCCAGCTCGCCAAGGACCTCATCAACAACCAGGCCGTCGACCTGATGCTGGCGGTGTCGACGCCGGAGGTGATCAACCCGGTCGCCGACGCCTGCGAAGCCGCCGGCGTGCCTTGCCTCTCCACCGTCATGCCGTGGGAGGCCTGGTATTTCGGCCGCGGCGCCAAGCCCGGCGAACCCTCGCCGTTCAAATGGACCTATCATTTCGGCTTCGGCGTCGACGAGTTCTTCCGGACCTACATCTCGCAATGGAACCTGATCGAGACCAACAAGAAGGTCGGCGTCATGTATCCCAACGACGCAGACGGCAATGCCATCCGCACCCATCTGGCGCCGTTGCTGGCAAGGCAGGGTTTCACCATCGTCGATCCCGGCGCCTACGAGACCGGCACCACCGACTATTCCTCGCAGATCGCGCTGTTCAAGCAGGAAGGCGTCGAGATCTTCAACTCCTTCCCGATCCCGCCGGACTTCGCCGCCTTCTGGCGTCAGGCTGCACAGCAAGGCCTGATCAAGCAGATCAAGATCTGCCAGGTCGCCAAGACCGGATTGTTCCCGTCCGACATCGAGGCGCTGGGCGATCTCGGCAACAAGATTTCGAGCGCCGCTTACTGGCACAAGGCCTTTCCCTACAAGTCGCCGCTGACCGGCGTTTCGGGAATCGAACTGGCCGACGGTTATGAGGCCGCCAGCGGCAAGCAGTGGACGCAGCAGCTCGGCGCCTCGATGTCGCTGCTCGACGCCGGCTTCGAGGCGCTGAAGGCAAGCACCGACGCCAAGGACAAGGCGGCCGTCGCCAAGGCGCTGAGCGCGCTCAACACCGAGACCATGATCGGCAAGGTCGACTTCACCAGCGGCCCGGTCGCCAATGTCTCTCCCGGCCCGATCATCGGCACCCAATGGGTGGCGGCCAAGGAAGGCGGCAAATTCCCGCTCGACTACGTCGTGACCGAGAACGCCACCGACCCGAAGGTTCCGGTCGAGGCCAAGCTCCAGCCGTATAACGGCTGACGGACGGCTACGGGGATCGCATCGTGAACGGTTCAGCAAACGCCGCGATCCTCCGCGCTGCCGGCATCCAGAAACGCTTCGGCGCGCTGGTGGTGCTCGACGATGTCGACTTCGCCATGAATGCCGATGAGGCCGTCGGCATCGTCGGCCCGAACGGCGCCGGCAAGACGACGCTGCTCAGCATCTTATCAGGCGCCTTCCCGCCGAGCGCCGGCACGGTCGCCTTCAAGGGTGGCGATGTGACCGCGATGCCGGCTACAGCGCGCTGTCGTCTCGGCCTGGTGCGCACGCACCAGGTGCCCAAGCCGTTCGGCGGCATGACCACGTTCGAGAACGTTTTTGTTGCCGCGTCGCATGGCGCCGGTCTCGCCCGCGACGAGGCCTATGAAGAGGCGCTGGAGTCGCTGAAACTGTGCGGCATGATGGGCGTGGCCAACCGGCGCGCCGAAACGCTCGGCCTGCTCGACCGCAAGCGGCTGGAACTTGCCCGCGCGCTCGCGGCAAGGCCTACGCTGCTTCTGCTCGACGAGATCGGCGGCGGACTGACCGATGGCGAGGCGAGCGAACTTGTCGATACCATCAAGGAATTGCGCCGCCGCAAGATCGGCATCGTCTGGATCGAGCACATCGTCCACATCCTGCTGCAGGTGGCAGAGCGGCTGATCTGTATGGACGCCGGCAAGATCATCGCCGATGGCGAGCCGCAAGCGGTGATGGCCGACCCGGAAGTCGTGCGCGCCTATCTCGGCGGAGGCCCGAAATGAGCCTGCTCGCAATCGAGAATCTGGTCGTCCGCCATGGCCTGTTGCAGGCGGTGCGCGGTGTGAGCTTTACGATCGAGCGCGGCGAAACGCTGGCGCTGGTCGGCGCCAACGGCGCCGGCAAGACGACGCTGCTGCGGGCGATCGCCGGCGCCCATGAGCCGACGGCCGGCCGCGTGCTGCTGAATGGCGCCGATATCACCGGCGTTCCCTCGCACAAGCGCGTCGGCATGGGCGTCGCGCTGGTGCCGGAAGGGCGAAAACTGTTCGTGCAAATGACGGTCGAGGAGAACCTCCTGCTTGGCAAGACCGCCGGCCGTCCCGGCGACTGGAGCGTGGAACGAGTGCTCGACACGTTCCCCAATCTGAAGCCGCGCCGCCATGCCAAGACCGGGCATCTCTCCGGTGGCGAGCAGCAGGCCACCGCCATCGGCCGCGCTTTGATGAGCAATCCCGAACTGCTGCTGCTCGACGAGGTCTCGCTCGGCCTGTCGCCGCTGGTGGTCGACCGCGTATACGCTTCGCTGCAAGGCCTGATCAGCTCCGGCACGACGATCATCCTGGTCGAACAGGACCTCAATCGCGCGCTCTCGGTCTCGGACAAGGTCATCTGCATGCTCGAAGGACGCGTCGCGCTGGAAGGCCCGAGCAAGGGCATGTCCCGCGATGAAGTGACGAAAGCCTATTTTGGTCTGCACAGAAAAAGCGCCGGGAGTGTGCCGGCATGAGCAACCAGATCGTCCAGGGCATCCTGCTCGGCGGCTACTACGCGCTGATCGCCTGCGGCCTCTCCTTCATGTTTTCGGTGATGCGCATAATCAACCTCGCGCATGGCAGCCTGGCCGTGTTTTCCGCCTACGCGCTGTGGTGGCTCGCCTCGCAATTCCATATCTCGCCCTTCGTCGGCCTGCTCATCGTGCTGCCGCTGATGGCGGCCATCGGCTGGGCGCTGCAGCGCTTCCTGCTCGAGCGCAGCGCCCGCGGCGGCGCGCTCCTGCCGATCCTGACCACGTTCGGCCTCGCCATCGTCATCGACAATGCGCTGTTCGAGCAGTTCGGCGCCGACACACGTTCGCTGGCGCCCTATATCGGCAGCCTCTCCTACGATTCCTGGGAATGGCCGGGCAGCATCTATGTCGGCAAGCTTGCCGTGATCATGTTCGCCGCCGCCGTCATCTTGCTTGGCGGACTGCAGCTGTTCCTCACCCGCACCAGGCTTGGCCGCTCGATCCGCGCCACGTCGGAAGATCCCGACACGGCCGGTCTCGTCGGCGTCGATGCGCGCCGCGCCAATGCCCTCGCCGCCGCCATCGCCATGGTCACCGTTGGGCTGGCCGGCGCCTTCCTCGCCATGCGCGCCACCTTCGATCCCTATACCGGCGCACCTCAATTGCTGTTCGCCTTCGAGGCGGCGGTGATCGGCGGCGCCGGTTCGCTATGGGGCACGCTGGTCGGCGGCATCGTTCTGGCGCTCGCCCAGACGCTCGGCGCGCAGATCCATCCGCAAGGTTTTCTGATCGGCGGCCATGTCGCCTTCCTGATCGTGCTGTTCATCCGGCTCTCCACCTCCGGCCTTGGCCTGCGCGGCCTGCTGCGCCTGCCCGCGAGGAAAGCATCATGAGCGCGGTTTTAAACGACCCCGTCATCGAGCGCGGCACCTCCGCCTCGCGCATCTCGGCGATTGCGGTCGTCGTCATCATCGCGCTGCTTGGCATCGCGCCGCACTTCCTGTCGGCCGGCGCCGTCGACCGCCTTACCGCCTTGTTCATCTATGTGATCCTGGCAGCGATGTGGAACGCGCTGGCCGGCTTCGGCGGGCTGGTTTCGGTTGGACAGCAGGTGTTCTTCGGCCTCGGCGCCTATTTCGCCATCCGTCTGGCCGATGCCGGCCTCAACCCGTTCGCCTCGCTGTTCGTTTCGGCGATCATCGTCGGCGCGATCTCCTGGCCGATGTCGCTGTTCATGCTGAAGCTTAAGAACGGCGAGTTCGCCATCGGCATGTGGGTGATCGCCGCGCTCACCCATCTGCTGGTCAATCTCGACCGGCTGGTGCAAGGCGAAACCGGGACGTCGCTGATCTCGCTCAACGTCTATGACGCCGGCGTCAGGCGGGCGACGATCTACTGGCTGGCGTTGGCCGCGATGACGGCGCTGCTCGCCACCCTGTTTAGCCTGCTGCGTGGCAGCACGGGTGCGGCCATCCGCGCCATCAGGGACAATGAGGAGGCCGCGGCATCGGTCGGCGTGCGCGTCACTGGAACCAAGCGGCTGCTCTTCGTGCTCGCCGCCTTCGGCATCGGCATGGCCGGCGCGCTGTGGTTGGCCACGTCGATCACCTTCCAGCCGAAAACCTACTTCAACGTCCAGTGGACCGCCTACATGATCTTCATGGTGCTGGTCGGCGGCATCGGCACCTTCGAGGGCGCCATTCTGGGTGCGCTGCTGTTCTTCCTCATCGAGACCTGGTTCGGCGGCACCGGCGTCTGGTATCTGATCGGCCTCGGCGCCACGGCGGTGCTGTTCTCGCTGTTCCTGCCGCGCGGCCTGTGGGGAACGCTGGAGGAGCGCTTTGGCCTGCGCCTGCTGCCGGTCGGCTACCGGGTCAGGCTGCCGGCAAACGCCGGCGATAGTGACGCGACGCCTTCGCCGCAACAGGCCGCAACGCATAGTGAAAAGGCGTGACCATGCTGTTCGGCAAGACCATCCTCATCACCGGTGTCGCCTCTGGTATCGGCGCTCGCACGGCCGAACTTGCCGGCCAACTGGGCGCTGACGTGATCGGCGTCGATATGCGTGAACCGGCAGCATCGGCCGGCAGTTTCGTCAAGGCTGACATCTCATCCAAGGCCGGCGTCGACGATCTCCTCGGGCGCCTGCCGCAGCGCATCGATGCGCTCTGCAATGTCGCCGGCCTCCCCGGCAACACCGGTGCGGTGTCGACACTGGCCGTCAACTTCTACGGCCTGCGCGCGCTCTCGGAAGGCCTCGCACCAAGACTTCGTGAAGGCGGCACCGTAGTCAACGTCGCCTCGATCGCCGGCTATGGCTGGCGCGCCAATCTCAACCGCGCGGCATCGATGGTCGGCATCGAAGGCTTTCCCGATGTGGCGAAGATGATCGCCGACCATCAGGTGAAGAACGAGGAAGGCTATCCCGTTTCCAAGGAGCTGCTGCTGTTGTGGACGCAGCGCGCCGCACATCAGGACCTGTTCAGGAGCCGCGGCATCCGCGTCAATGCAGTGAGCCCCGGCCCGGTCGAGACGCCGATCCTCAAACAGTTCCGCAATGTGCTGGGTGACGCCCGCGTGGACAGCGACATCGCCAGGGTCGGGCGCGCCGGAACCTCGGGCGACATCGCGCCTGTCGTGCTGTTCCTGTGCTCGGACGGCGCACGCTGGGTCAACGGCGTCAATGTGCCGGTTGACGGTGGGCTTGAAGCATCGATCAATGCCGAGGTGCTCGGCTTCTAGACCATGATCCCGAAAAGTGGGAGCCGGTGTTCGGATCAGATCGTGGTCGATAATAGATAGAAAAGACGCTCCACGGCGAGCGAGGGAGAGAACAATGGACATCGGACTTCTGATCGACGGCGACAAAAGGGATGCCTCCGGCTCAGCCTCTTACGAGCGCATGGACCCGTTCACCGGCAAGCTGGCGACCCGCGCTGCCGCAGCCAGCATCGCCGACGCCAATGCCGCGGTCGAAGCCGCTGCTGCCGCTTTCAAGACGTGGTCGAAGACCGGCCCGGGCGAGCGCCGCGCTTTGCTGTCCAAGGCGGCCGATGTCATGGACTCCAAGGTCGGCGAATTCACCAAATTGATGATGGAAGAAACCGGCGCGACCGGCCCCTGGGCCGGCTTCAACGTCATGCTCGCCGCCAAAATGCTGCGCGAGGCAGCCGCCATGACGACGCAGATTTCGGGCGAGGTCATTCCCTCCGACAAGCCCGGCACGCTGGCCATGGCGATCCGCCAGCCGGCCGGCGTCTGCCTCGGCATCGCGCCGTGGAATGCACCGGTCATCCTCGGTACTCGTGCCATCGCCATGCCGATCGCCTGCGGCAACACGGTTGTGCTGAAAGCTTCGGAAATGTGCCCAGGCACACACCGGCTGATCGGGCAGGTGCTGGTCGAGGCCGGCCTGCCCAAGGGCGTCATCAATGTCGTCACCAATGATCCCAAGGACGCAGCGACAATCGCCGAGGCACTGGTCGCGCACCCCGCCGTAAGGCGTGTCAACTTCACCGGCTCGACCAAGGTCGGCAGGATGATTGCCGAACTCGCCGGCCGTCACTTGAAGCCGGCGCTGCTCGAACTCGGCGGCAAGGCGCCGCTGGTCGTGCTCGACGATGCCGACATCGACGCCGCGGTCAATGCGGCGACCTTCGGCGCCTACATGCATCAGGGCCAGATCTGCATGTCGACCGAGCGTCTGGTCGTCGATGAAAAGGTCGCCGACGAATTCGTCGCCAAGCTCGCCGCCCGCGCCGCGCAGCTGCCTGCCGGCGACCCGCGCGGCCATGTCGTGCTCGGTTCGCTGATCAGCGGCCAAGCCGCCGACAAGATGGAAGAACTGGTTGCCGACGCCGTCGCCAAGGGCGCCAGGCTTGTGGCCGGCGGCAAGCGCACCGGAACCGTAGTCGAGGCGACATTGCTCGACCACGTGACGCCGGCGATGCGCGTCTATTCGGAAGAATCCTTCGGCCCGGTCAAGCCGGTGATCCGCGTCAAGGGCGAGGACGAAGCGGTACGTGTCGCCAACGATACCGAATACGGCCTGTCTTCAGCCGTGTTCAGCCGCGACATCCGCCGTGCCATGGCGGTTGCCGCGCGCATCGAAGCCGGTATCTGCCACATCAACGGCCCGACCGTCGGCGACGAGGCGCAAATGCCGTTCGGCGGCGTCAAGGGTTCAGGCTACGGCCGCTTCGGCGGCAAGGCCTCGATTGCCGAGTTCACCGACCTGCGCTGGCTGACCATCGAGGATCCGGGGCAGCACTATCCGTTTTGACTCCACCTTCTCTCACAGGGGAGAAGGAAAGGAGCCCTCAGGGCCGTTGCCTGGCGAGCCAACGGATTCCCGCATCAAAACCCGGCAAGGCTCGAGCCGCGCGATCGGCGGCCCCTCCCGGAGTTGTAAATCGTTTAATGGTGGGTATTTTACCCCTCAAGCACATGCCGCCGGACGGCGGCAAGCGGGTTTGGGGACTACCACAAGTGCAAAGCAAAATACGCGATACGGATCGCGCCGGGGAGGAATCGTTATGCCAAACAAGGCCCTGCCGCTGGTCATCAGCGCGCCGGAACCACGCACGCTCGACCTGATCTTCACCTCACCGCAGCTGGCGCGCCTCAAAGCGCATTACCGCGTCGTCGAGACGACGGCCGAGGGCGTGGCGAACTTGCCCGCCGACGTGCTTGCCGAAGCCCGCTATATTATCGGCCAGCCGCCGATCTCGCCCGAGACCTTGGACCGGATGCAGGCGCTGCGTTGCGTCTTCAATGTCGAGACCAACCTCATCAACAACATGCCCTATGAGACGCTGTTTGCGCGCGGCATCCATGTGGTCACCACCGGCCTCGTCTTCGCCGAGCCGGTGGCCGAGCTTGGCCTCGCCATGGCGCTCAACCTCGCCCGCAACATCGTCGATGCCGACCTCGCCTTCCGCAAAGGCGAAGAGCTGTGGGGCGGCGACGGCAATTTGACGGCGCGGCTTCTGTCCGGCGCCGATGTCGGCATCATCGGCTTCGGCGATCTCGGCCGTGCGCTCAACCGACTGCTGTCGGGTTTTCGCACCCGCACCAAGGTCTTCGATCCCTGGCTGCCGCCATCGATCCTGATCGACAGTGGCGTCGAGCCGGCCTCGCTGGACGAGGTGCTGTCGACCAGCGATTTCGTCTTCGTCGTCGCTTCGGTGACCTCAGAGAATCAGGGCTTTCTCGGTGCCAATGCTTTTGCCTCCATGCGCAAGGGCGCCGCATTCATCCTGCTCAGCCGCGCCGGCGTCGTCGACTTCCCTGCCCTGATGGCGGCGGTGGAAAGCGGCCACATCGTCGCCGCCAGCGATGTCTTCCCTGAAGAACCGCTGGCGCAGGACCATCCGGTCCGCACGATCCCCGGCTTCCTGCGCTCCGCCCACCGCGCCGGTGCGCTTGACATCGCCTTCAAGCGCATGGGCGACATGGTGCTGGAGGACATGGACCTGATCGACCGCGGCCTGCCGCCTCTGCGCTCCAAGCGCGCCGAGCGCGAGACGGTGTCAAGGATGCGTTCGAAGCCGGCGGACAGGAACTAGTTGTCGCGAGAAATCCGCCTGAGATGGATTTCGCAGTTGGCCAAAACCCCTTTGTCATCGCCGCTCAGGATGACCGGGAACCTTCCGGCATTGGCGTTTTTCAGCCGGATCGCTCCCATTCGATCCAGATCCTACTATCGATACCCCGCCAGGCGTAGCCGGCGGGGTATTGATTTTGAAAGCAATCGGGCTGTGGGAGGCCTGGCCTACTCCAAGGAGGCTCGTCACGATTCGCGTCGGTGGCGGGCCTTTTTATTCACTCCCGAGCAAAGCCGGAGGCGGTCTGCCCGCCTCGCTCTATCCGGCAGCAACGCCGGCTGCCGAGCGATTGGCCAGCACCAGCCCGACCTCGCCGACAACCTGATCGACGCGCTTCAGGATGGGTTCGGCCCGCAGCACGCCGTCGGAAAAGTCCTTGTCCGTGGCATAGACCCCTGTCGGCAGCGTCAGCGCCTCGAAGAAGCCGAACAACGGCCGCAACTGGTGCTCGACGATCAACGCGTGGCGATCGTTGCCGCCGGTGGCAAGCAGCACCACCGGCTTGCCGCGCAAGGAAGCGGGATCGAAGAGGTCGAAGAAGTGCTTGAACAGGCCGGTGTAGCTGCCCTTGTAGGTCGGTGACCCCACCACTAGCACATCGGCATTAACGACGCTGTCGAAGACTGCCCGGGCCTGGCCGTCGAGATCGCGCGCCCATTTGGCAGCGCCGAGCGACGGGCCGAGGTCTTCGATGTCATAGGTGCTCGCCGACAGGCCATGCTGGCGCGCAATATCCCTGACAACCTGGTCGACAAAACCACGCGTCTTGGACGGCCTGGTGAAATTGCCGGAAAACCCGACGACGGTTGGATTGGGCATGTTTCTCTCACCTCTCGCGGCGGGGTTTCATACCGCATATTTACAGGCTTGCGCCTGCCGCAAGAAGCAAATGACTGACCTTGCAGCACCATAGTGAGGAATTTTTTTCCGTTTGCCCGCTCGTCTCAGGCCGCGAGAAGCGGGCCATAGGATTCCAGGTAGAAGCCGGGCGACCTTGCGCAGGTCCGCACCGCCTCCCTGGCGGCAACCGTTTCCTGCCACCGCAGCAGGCGCTCGCATTCGGTCGGCATGACGAAGCCCAGATATTTCTCAAGCACGCACAGCTGTTCGAACCAGGGATAGAAGGCGATGTCGGCGGCGCTGAATTCCGAGCCCAGCAAAAACCGTTCGTCCGCCCCTCGCAGGGCGAAGGCATGCTGTTCCACAAAGCGCAGATCGTCGGCAAGCTGGGCCTTGATCCGCTTATGAACCATAGCGTCGGAACTGTGCATCATGGTTGCCGTCCGGGCGTAAAGCTGCGTGTCGGCGAAGCTGATCCAGATGCGCGCCTCAGCGCGGGCCTGAGCATCCCTGGGGAAAATCGGCCGTTCGGGGAATGCATCATCGAGATATTCGCAGATGATCGCCGACTCCCTGACATATTGCCCCTGATGGCGCAGCAGCGGCACCTTTCCCGTCGGCGTGAGTTTCAGGAACCACGCCGGCTTGTTGCGCAGATCGATTTCGATTTCCGTCGCCTGCAGGCCTTTCTTGGCAAGGGCGAGCCTGACACGGTGCGCATAGGGACAAAGCTGCGCGACAAAAAGCTCGATTGGCGGCATGGATAACTCCTGAGTTTCGTTATCGCCGACAAGCGGCCTGTCGGGCATAGCTAGGTCCAGTAAGGCCGGCGCGCTATTCGACGGCGTCTAGATTGATTTATCGATCGTCTGTTTCTGGAGCGAAGCGTGGACCTCCTGGCTACCCTCATGCGCGAATTGCACTTCGCAGCCGCCGGGTACCGGCGCCTCGAACTGGCCGCGCCCTGGGCGATCTCG
This sequence comes from Mesorhizobium sp. C277A, assembly GCF_040324395.1. Lineage (NCBI taxonomy): Bacteria > Pseudomonadati > Pseudomonadota > Alphaproteobacteria > Hyphomicrobiales > Phyllobacteriaceae > Mesorhizobium > Mesorhizobium sp. C277A. The sequence goes on from NZ_JAMYVW010000002.1 coordinate 3,016,046, forward strand.
TTCAGCCAGGCTGGGCTTCGCGGCATTCACGTCGTCATCAAGGGGCGATGCGAGGCGGTGTTCGGTGAGGAAGATGTCGAGCCTCTCGATGCCGGCGACCTGATCATTGCACCGCGCGCCGATCCGCATGTGCTGCGGTCGCCCGGCGCGCTCAAAAGCGCGAACGTCCCCGCCGCCGAACTGGCGACCCAAACCGCAGCCGGGCGTATTCGCAGCGGCGGCGAAGGCGAAAAGACCGTCATCCTGTGCGGCGCCTTCGCCTTTCGCGACGCCGACCATCCGGCACTTGCCGGCCTGCCGCGCATCGTTCACATCCGGGGATCGAATGGCCGTCTGCCCAAATGGCTGCGTGGCTATGTCGAGGCCTTGCTGGTGGAAGCGACCGACGAAGGTCCCGGCAGCGACGTGGTCATGGCTCGCCTATCTGGGGCCATCGTCACGCGCGCCTTGCGCTCCGGTCTGGAAAGCATGGACAATCCAGGTTGGCTGAGGGGATTGCAGGACCCCGCGATCGCCAGAGCGCTCGCGACCCTGCATGAAGCCTATGGCCACGACTGGACGATCGAGACCCTGGCACGCGCGGTCGGGCTCTCCAGGGCAACCTTTGCCGCCCGCTTTCGCGATCTCGTCGGCGAAGCGCCCATGGCCTATCTCTTCGGCTGCCGCATGCGGCAGGCCAGCCGGCTGCTGCACGAGGGCAAGAGCCTGGGCCAAGTCGCCGAGGCGGTCGGCTACAGCTCGGAAGCCGCCTTCTCCACCGCCTTCAGCCGCCACGCCGGCGTCTCGCCCGGCCAATTCAGGAAACGGAAGGATCTGTAAGGCAGAGCGATATTGGCGGCGGCCGGGCCTCGCGGTAGGACTTTGCCAGCACTATGTCTGATCATATCCCGACGCGGTTCGCCGCCGCTTTGCCCAGGAGATGCTTCGTGCCCAAAGGTTCTGACCTGCTTGTTGCCGCCCTCGAGAATGAGGGCGTCGATCGCATCTTCGGCATTCCCGGCGAAGAAAACTTGGACGTCGTCGAATCCATCCGCAAATCCTCGATCCAGCTCATCCTCACCCGTCATGAGCAGGCGGCGGCGTTCATGGCCGCCACCCATGGCAGGCTCACCGGCAAGCCGGGCGTCTGCATCACCACGCTCGGGCCCGGCGCCCTGAACCTGACGACGGGTGCCGCCTATGCGCTGCTGGGCGCCATGCCGATGATCATGATCACCGGGCAGAAGGGCATCCGGTCGTCGCGCCAGGCCCGCTTCCAGATCGTCGACATCGTCGCCGCGATGAAGCCGCTGACCAAGCTGTCACGCCAGATCATCTCGGCGAAGACCATTCCCGCCGTGGTGCGCGAAGCGTTTCGGATTGCCGAAGAGGAGCGTCCGGGACCGGTGCATCTGGAACTGCCCGAAGACATCGCGGCCGAGGAGTGCGACGATGTCGCGCTGATCCCGCCGCATCCGGTCGAGCTTCCGCTGGCCAGCCCGCTGGCGCTCGACCGTGCCGCCGAGATGATCATCAAGGCGCAGCGTCCTCTGGCGATGCTGGGCGCCGCCGCATCGCGGCCGCGCTCGACGTCCGACCTCGCCCAGTTCGTGATCAGGACCGGCATTCCCTATTTCACCACGCAGATGGGCAAGGGCACGGTGCCTGGCGGAACCGAGCTCTACATGGGCACCGCCGCGCTGTCCGAGCGCGACTATGTGCATGAGGCCATCGAACAGGCCGACCTCATCATCACTATCGGCCACGACACGATCGAGAAGCCGCCCTTCATTATGGGCGACAAGGGACCGAAGGTGATCCATGTCGGTTACCAGCCGGCCAATGTCGAGCAGGTCTATTTCCCGCAGACCGAAGTGGTCGGCGACATCGGCGCTTCGCTCAGGCTGCTTGCCGACCGGATCGAGGGCAAGATCCCCAACGCGCAGGCGCTACTGCCGCTGCGCGAAGGGATTTTGAGCCGCATTGCCATCCGCGCCACCGAAGACCGTTTCACGCCGCAGCGCTTGGTGCACGATGTGCGCGCGGTGATGCCGGCCGATGGCATCCTGGCGCTCGACAACGGCATGTACAAGATCTGGTTTGCGCGCAATTACCGCACGCGCGTCGCCAACACTTTGCTGCTCGACAACGCCCTGGCCACGATGGGCGCCGGCCTGCCGTCGGCGATGACGGCGGCGATGCTCTATCCCGGCCGCCGCGTCATGGCGATCTGCGGCGACGGCGGCTTCATGATGAACAGCCAGGAGCTGGAAACCGCCGTCAGGCTGAAACTTAACCTCGTCGTGCTGATCATCGAGGACAATGCTTTCGGCATGATCCGCTGGAAGCAGGCGGTCGACCGGTTCCCCGATTTCGGCATGACCTTCGCCAACCCCGATTTCGTCAGATATGCCGAGGCCTATGGCGCCAAGGGAACCAGGGTCGGCGCCGTCTCAGAAATACAATCGACGCTTGAACAGGCTTTTGCCGGCGGTGGCGTCCATCTCGTCGTCGTTCCGATCGACTATTCGGAGAACGAGCGCGTGCTGGTCGAGGAACTGCGCCACCGGTTGCCGGCGCCACCGGAGGCCTGACGGTGGAGTAGATACCGCCGCAGTAGCGCTTAGGCGGCCCGGACCTTGGCGCTCCCACGCGCCCAGGTCGGCAGCCAGTCGCCATGTGTCGCCAGCAACTCATCGACCAGCGCCCAGATCTGGTCGAGATCGAGTTCGGCCGCCGTATGCGGGTCCATCATCGCCGCGTGGTAGATGTGCTCGCGGTTTTCGGTCATCAACGCCTGCACCGTCAGTTCCTGCACATTGATGTTGGTGCGTATCAACGCGGTGAGTTGCGGCGGCAGCTCGCCAATATAGGTCGGCTGGATGCCGGAGGCGTCGACCAGGCACGGCACCTCGGCGGCGCAATTGTCCGGCAGCGAGGTGATGCAGCCATTGTTGCGGACATTGCCGTAGATCACCGACGGCTCGCCGGTCCACACCGAATTCATGATCGAGGACGCGTATTCCTTCGACTGCTCGACCTCGATGCGGTCGGCCGAGCGATAGGCCTCGGCCTGGCCCTTCCAGCGCTCGATCTGTTCGATGCAGCGCTTGGGGTATTCGTCGAGCGGAATACCGAACTTCTCGATCAGGTCGGGGCGCCCTTCCTTGATGAAATAGGGCGTGTATTCGGCGAAATGCTCGGAGCTTTCGGTGACGAAATAGCCGAGCCGCGTCAGCATCTCGTAGCGCACCTTGTTGGGGCAGCGCGGGTTCCAGCCCGGCTTCGGCGCCCTGCCTTCGCGATAGGCGCGGACCAGGTCCGGATAGAGGTTGCGGTAAGAGCCATCCGGCTGCCGGTGCTCGAACTTCAGGTAGAAGGCCATGTGGTTGATGCCGGCCGAGCGGTAGCGTATCTCGTCGTAGGGAATGTCGAGATCGTGCGCCAGTTCCATCGCCGTGCCCTGCACCGAGTGGCAGAGGCCTACCTGTTTGATCTCAGGGTATTTCTCTGAGATCGCCCAGGTGTTGATCGCCATCGGGTTGACATATTGCAGCATGATCGCGTCGGGGCAGACGGCCAGCATGTCCTCGCAGATCTTCCACAGATGCGGCACGGTCCGGAGGCCGCGCATGATGCCGCCGACGCCGAGCGTGTCGGCAATGGTCTGGCGCAGGCCGTATTTCTTCGGCACCTCGAAATCGGTGACGGTGCAGGGCTCGTAACCGCCGATCTGGAAGGCGACGACGACGAAGTCGGCACCGGCGAGCGCCTTGCGTTGGTCGGAATAGGTCTCGGCCTTCGCCTTCACGCCCAGCGTCGCGATCAGCTTGTTGACGACGATGGCGCTCTCTTCCAGCCGCTGCGGATTGATGTCCATCAGCGCGATCGTCGCGCCTGACAGCGATGGCCGCTGCAGCACGTCGCCGACAATGTTCTTCATGAACACGGTCGAACCCGCGCCAATGAAGGTGATCCTGGGATGTCTTGCCACTATTAAACCTCCGGCACTTTGCTACGCCACGTCGAAGGCGGCCCTGACGAGCCGTTCGGTGTAGGCGGTCTTGGGATGGGTGAGGACCTCGTCGACGGGTCCCTGTTCGACGATCTTGCCGTTCTGCATGACGATGACGCGATGGCAGAGCGCGCGCACCACCTTGAGGTCGTGCGAAATGAAGAGATAGCTAAGGCCGCGTTCGTCCTGCAGCTTGCGCAACAAGTCGATGATCTGCGCCTGCACCGAAAGGTCGAGCGCCGATGTCGGTTCATCGAGCAGGATGAATTCGGGCTCCAGCGCGATGGCTCGGGCAATGGCGATGCGCTGCCGCTGGCCGCCGGAAAATTCGTGCGGGAACCGCGACAGGATATCGCCGGGCATGCCGGCGCTGACCAGGGCGTCGCGAACCCGACCGACCCGCTCGCGCCGTGTCGCGCCGATCCTGTTGACGACCAGCCCTTCCTCGATGATCTGGCCGATCGTCATACGCGGGTTAAGCGACGAGAACGGATCCTGAAAAACGACCTGCATGCGCGAGCGCAGCGGCCGCATCCCGGCGCGAGACAGGCCGTGGATCGGCTGGCCGTCGAAGCTGACCTCGCCGCGCTTGGCCTCGGTGAGCTTGAGCAAGGCGAGACCGAAGGTGGTCTTGCCGGAGCCGGATTCGCCGACCAGCCCCAGTGTCTCGTGGCGGCAAAGCTTCAGGCCGAGATCGTCCACGGCGACGAGCTCGCGCCAGTCCGGCTTCAGGAAGCTGCCATGGCGCAGCATGAAGCAGACGCGCATATTGCGGGCCTCGAGGATGGTGCCGCTGTTTTCCGGCAGCGGCTGCGGCTTGCCGTGCGGCTCTGAAGCGAGCAGCCGCTTGGTATAGGCATGCTGCGGGTCGGCGAACAGCCGCTCGGTAACGTTGTGCTCGCACATCTCGCCATGCTGCATGACATAGACATAGTCCGAGAATTTCCGCACCACGGTGAGGTCGTGGGTGATCAGGATGACCGCCATCCTGAGTTCTTTTTGCAGATTGCGGATCAAATTGAGGATCTGCGCCTGCACCGTGACGTCGAGCGCCGTCGTTGGCTCGTCGGCGATCAGCACATCGGGGTCGTTGGCGAGCGCCATGGCGATCATCACGCGCTGGCGCTGCCCCCCCGACATCTGGTGCGGATACTGTTTGATGCGCGCTTCCGGCTCGGGGATCTGTACATGCCGCAAAAGCTCGAGCGCCCGCGCCCAGGCTTGCTTGCGGCTGACCTTTCGATGCACTCTGATCGCCTCGACGATCTGACTGCCGACCGTATAGATCGGGTTGAGCGAGCTCATCGGCTCCTGGAAGATCATCGAGATGCGATTGCCGCGCAACTTGCGCCGGGCGCTCTCGGGGAATTTCAGTATGTCCTGCCCGCAATAGTGGATGGTGGATTTCGGCGACACGGTGGCCCGCTTTGACAAGAGCCCCATGACAGCGCGCGCCGTCACCGACTTGCCGGAACCGGACTCGCCGACGATGGCGATCGTCTCCCCGCGATAGAGCTGGAACGAGACATCCTTCACCGCGTCGACGACGCCGTGCTCGACCTTGAAGGCGACCTCGATGTTGCGGGCATCGATGATGGGTTGGTCGTGGCGGCCAGCATGGTCGAACCGGACGGCTGGTGCGAAGGTGGCTGCGAGCGCTACAGTCATCCCGGCCACCTCAATAAGGATCGACGGCATCGCGCAGGCCGTCGCCCAGCGCGTTGAAGGCAAAGACGGTGATCAGCACGAAGCCGACCGGCGACAGGATCCACGGATAGGTGCCGATGACCGAATAGGTAGCCGTGTCCTGCAGCATCAGCCCCCACGAGATCAGCGGCGGCTTCACCGCGAAGCCGAGGAAGCCGAGAAAGGCTTCGAGCAGCACCACCGTCGGGATGGCGATCGTCACGGCGACGATGACGTGGCTCATCACATTGGGAAAAATGTGCTGCATGATGATACGCATGTCGGTGGCGCCGACCGCCATGGCGGCGCGCACATAGTCGATCCGCGCCAGCGCCAGCGTCTTGCCGCGCACCTCGCGCGACATCTGCGCCCAGCCCAGCGCCGACATGACGATGATGACGAAGGCGAGGAAGACGTTGGTCGGCGCGGTCACCGGGATCAGCGTCGTCAGCGCAAGATAAAGCGGCAATTGCGGGAAGGCGAGCACCAACTCGACGAAGCGCTGCATCCAGACGTCGAAGCGGCCGCCGAAATAGCCCGAGACCATGCCGACCGTGGTGCCGATGACGGTGATGATGAACACCACCGTCAGCGCAATCATCAGCGAGACGCGCGAGCCCTGGACGGCGCGCGACAGCACATCGCGGCCGAATTTGTCGGTGCCGAGAAAATGCACCGGCTGGCCGTCGGCCGAAGCGAAGAAATGCCGGTTGGCGGGGATCAGGCCAAGCAGCCGGTAGTCGGCGCCCTTGACGAAGAAGCCGAGCAGGCGCGGATGCTCGTAATCCGGCCCGACGACCGGCTGGAACGTGACCGGGTCGAGGTCTGCAGAATCCGCCAGCGCATAGACCCGCGGCTGGAGCACGAAATTCCCGTCCCTGTCGTGAAAACTCATCACTTGCGGCGGGGCGAAAGCGACATCGGTCACCTTGGGGTCCATCGGCGCGAAGAAATCGGCGAACAGCGCCATCAGCACCAGAAGCACGACCAGGATCAGCCCGGCCATGCCGGTCCAGGAGCGCCTCAGCCGGCGCCAGACCAGCGCCATATAGCTCTCATTGCCGCGTGGGGTCGCAATCGCGGTTGCTTCAGCCGGGGGCGGCGGCGGGGATGGGTCACGCGCCAGCATCTAGCTCTCCCTGAACTGGCGCACGCGCGGATCGAGCAGCGCGAGCAGCATGTCGGCGATGATGTTGCCGACGATCAGCGTTGCCGACAGCACCATCATGAAGGTCGCCGTGACATAGACGTCGCCGACCGCCATCGAGCCGACAATGGCCGGCCCGACCGTCGGCAGCGCAAAGATGATCGCCGTCTCGATCTCGCCGGTCAGCATGTAGGGCAGCACCACGCCCTGATACATGATGAGCGGGTGCAGCGCGTTGGGCACGGCATGGCGCATGACGACGGCGCTGCCGGTCAGGCCCTTGGCCTTGGCCGTCTCGACATATTGCGCGTTCAGCGTATCGAGCAGATTGCCGCGCATGACGCGCATATTGTAGGCGAGCCCGCCGAAGGTGGCGATCGCCACCACCGGCCAGACATGCTTGACGAGGTCGGCGAATTTCGCCCACGACCACGGCGCGCCGCCATATTGCGGCGAGAAGAAGCTGCCGATCTCCGACACGTTGAACTGGAAGACCAGGAGATAGACGATGATCAGCGCCATCAGGAAGCGCGGCACCGTCATGCCGAGGAAGGAGATGGCCGACAGCACCGAGTCGATCCACGTGTATTGCCTGGTCGCCGCCCAGATGCCGAAGGTGATGCCGAGCACCGAGGCCAGCAGATGGCAGACCAATGCCAGCAGCAGCGTGCGCGGCAGCCGCTCGCCGACCACGGCGGCGACCGGCTTGTTGTAATAGAGGCTGTAGCCGAAATCGCCGCGGGTGATGATGCCGGCGACCCAGTTCAGGTACTGGACGGGCAGCGGTTTATCGAGGCCGTGCTCGACCCGATAGGCCTGCGCCTGCGCGTCGGCTTCGGCAAAAGACGCCCCGCCCTGGTTGATGAGCTGCGAACGGATATAGTCGGCATAGTCGCCCGGCGGCGCCTGGATGATGGCAAAGGTGACCAGGCTCAGGATGACCATGACCGGCACCGCCGATGCTATGCGCATGGCCAGGAATCGCAGCATCGGACCGTTTCTCCTCCTTGGATCTAATCTGTTGCCGCTGACCTTACTCCGTCCCGGCCGCGCGCGCAGCGCGGCCGGGCGTCAGCCAGGGGAGGAAACTCAGTTCGTCGGACCCTTGTCGCCGGGCTTGCCGGGAAGCTGGTCGGGAAAGAGTTCGTATTTCTGCTGCTTGTCGGCGGCGACGAAGACGCGTTCGCGCACGATCGAATCCTCGGCCCAGTTGAACATGAAGATCGGCGTTCCCTGCGGGATGTTGGAGAAGCGCTTGTTGATGATCAGGGCGCCGGGATATTCGGTCAGTCCGATATTGTAGACATGCTCCGTCGAGATCTTCTGGAACGTCTTCATCAGGCTGGCGCGCTCGTCATTGTCTGACGAGGAGACGAACTTGTTGACGATGTCGACAAGCTCCTTTTCGAACGGCATCAGGTCGACCACGCCGCTTTCGGGCGCGCGGTGATCCCAGCTGGTCTTGGGTCCGACGGGCGCGAGTTGCACGGTATTCTGCACGACGGAAGTCAGCTCCTGCTCGTTGCGCCTGATCAGCCAGTCGAAGCGGCCGGAATATTGCGAGGCATCACGCTGGGTGCCGTTGAGGCCGTTGAGCACGACCCTGATGCCAAGCTTTTCCATCTGGCCGACGACGCCTTCGGCGAGGCTCTTGTCAGTGCCGTAGTCATTGTTGACCAGCATCACGATCTCGACATTCTTGCCGCCGGCGGTCCCGGCCGGGAAGTTCACGAAGCCGTCGCCATCCGTATCCTTGAGACCAGCCTTGGCCAGTTCCGCCTTGGCGCCCTCGATGTCGAAGGGATAGTAGACGGTCGAGTTGCGGTCATAGAAGCTGGTGCCCGAGGAAAAGCCACCGGGGTAGATGGCGGTGAACGGCCCCTTGACCAGCGAGTCGCCGAGCGCTTTGCGGTCGAGCGCCATGGTGATGCCCTTGCGGAAGTCCTCATTGCGATTGAGCTCGCGGATCGCCTGGCCGCGTTCGTCGGGATTGCCCCAGCCATTGGCGGAAAAGTTCATGCGCAGATTGTAGCCGATCAGGCGCGGGCCAAAGGCGAGCCGGGCCGGCGCGTCCTTGTCCGCCGCTCGCTTCAGCGAAGCGACGAAATTCTCCGGCTGCTCGAGGTTGGAGAAGTCGGCGGCCCCTGCCACCGCCTGCACGTCGCGGTCGGCCCAGGTCGACAGCTTGTAGTGCAGTTCGTTGAGATAGGGCAGCTGGTTGCCCTTCTCGTCGACCTTCCAGTAGTAGGGATTGCGGCGCAAGACGATGATGTCGTCGGGCCTATACTCCACCGGCACCCAGGCGCCCATCACCGGAATGTTCATATATTCCGGCGGGAACGCGTTCTTGAACTGCTCGTAGGTATTCTTCGAGTACTTCGGATGCTGCGGCTTGAGGATATGCGCTGGGCCGGGGCAGAAGGTGCCATAGGCCATGGCGTAGAGATACTGTTTGGGGAAAGCGTCCTTGAAGGTCCACTCGACGGTGTAATCGTCGACCTTCTTCAGCGTCGTGCCGACACCGAAGGTTTCCGCTGTGGCGCCGTTCAACGGCGAGACATTGGGGTCGACGACCTCATCGTCCCAGTAGAACATGACATCGTCGGCATTGAAGGCAACGCCGTCAGACCATTTGGCGCCTTCGACCAGGTGCATGGTCAGCGTGTGGCCATCCTTCGACCAGTCCCAGCTCCTGGCGAGGTTGGGCAGCGGCTCGGTGTCCTTGGCCTCGACCTGGAACAAAGGCGCGGTGCGCGTCAGGCATTCCGAAAGGCCGATGTCGATGCCGCCCCATCCTTGGGTCTGGCCGGCGCCATAATTCCAGCCTTCCGGCCGGCCGCCAATGACGTGGCGCATGGTGTCGCCATAAACGCCGATGCCGTCCGGCATGTTGCCGGTCTTGAACACCAGCGGCTCCTTCGGCAGGCGATCCTTGACCGGCGGCAGCTTGCCAGTCTTGACGTATTTCTCGGTGACCCACTCGGGCTCGTGATATTCGGGCAGCGCCTTGAACTCCAGGATGGAATCGCGGGCGACGTATTTGATCTTGCCCTCGGCGGGAAACGCCGCCGGCGCCGGCGGCGTGGTCGGCTCGGACGCGTATGCACTGCCAAGCGCCAATGCCGAGACGCTCAGCGCCAGCCCGGCGAGAATGCCCATTCTTCGCCCGGCGAGAATTCCAATTCCACGAAAGTTCCTCATTGTGTTCCTCCCAGATGTTTCGACGTCTGCTGCTGCCCGCATCTATTCATGATGGCTGATTGGCGAACCGGCCTCCCGCTGTCCGCCTGCCAGCATTCTCAGCCGGCCTGTTTCAGGGCCTTTCGGCGCGCAGTTCCTCGATCGAGCGCACTTTGCGCCGCGCCGCACCCGCCCAGTCGCGGGTTTTCACCATCGATTTCGAAAGCCGCTCCTTGGCGGCCGGCACGGCATCGGCGTATTGCGGCAGCCAACGCGCCTGGGCGACGACCATCTCGTCGACCATCTGCCAGACCTCTTCCGGCGTCGACACCGCACCCACCAGCGGATCGTGCAGCACCGCGAGCTTGAGCAGGTCAATGTCGCCCGTAACAGCCGCATGCACCGACATGCGCTGAACGTTGATCGAAGCCATGCAGGTGGCCGCGCAGGCTTCCGGCAGCGTGATGCCTGACGCCATGTTGATGCCGAAGCGATCGACGAAACCGGGTGATTCGATGATCGCGTCCTGCGGCAGATTGGTGATGATGCCGGTGTTCTTGACGTTGAAGTGGCCGCGATAGACGCGGTTCGTCTCCAGCGCTTCGAGAATATGGCTGGCATGCTCGTTCGAGCGCTTCGATACGTCGAGCGGCTTCGACGCCGCTTCGAGGAATTGCGGATATTCCGTCTCGAACCAGTTGCGGGTTTCCGTGGAGTAGCGAAGATAGCCGCCGGTCTCGCCATGGATCCAGTCGGACATGTCGATCCAGCGGGTGATTTCGTCCGGCCGCTTGCGATACCAGGGCAGATATTCGGAGAGATGACCGTTGCTTTCGGTGGAGTAGACGCCGAAGCGCTTCAGCACGTCGATGCGCAGCTTTTCCTGCTGCGAATAGACCGGATGCGCCTCGAAGGCAGCCACCAGTTCGTCCTTGCCGATCTTGCGGCCGTTGAGCCGCAAATCGATGAACCAGGTCTGGTGGTTGATACCGGAGCAGACATAATCGAGTTCGCTGTGCGACTTGGCGCCGAGCACTTCGGCGATCTGTTCGGCGCCGTGCTGGACACCGTGGCAGAGGCCGACCGTATCGACCTTGCCATATTCGATCGCCGCCCAGGTGTTCATCGCCATCGGGTTGGCATAGTTGAGGAATTTGGCGCCTGGCTCGGCGACCTCCAATATGTCCTTGCAGAAGTCGAGGATGACCGGGATGTTGCGCTGGCCGTAGAGGATGCCCCCGGCGCAAATCGTGTCACCGACGCACTGGTCGATGCCGTATTTCAAGGGAATGCGGATATCGTCGGCATAGGCTTCGAGCCCGCCCACCCGGACGCAGCTGATGACGTAGCGCGCGCCTTCCAGCGCCTTGCGGCGGTCGGTCGTCGCCGTCACCCTGGTCGGCAGCTTGTTGGCCTCGACGATGCGGTCGAGGATCGCCTTGATCATTTGCAGATTGTGTTCGCTGAGATCGGTCAGCGCGAATTCGATGTCGCTGAATTCCGGGATGCACAAAATGTCGGTGAACAGCTTCTTGGTGAAGCCGACGCTGCCCGCGCCGATAATAGCGATTTTGAAACTCATCACCTTCACCTCGATCCATTCGAATGCCGGGTAAGGAGCAACAGGAAAGGGAATGGCGGCCCGCCTTGGCGCGCATGCCATTCGAGCCGGAATTCCGGCTCGTTCTCCTCCCCGCCCGCTCCTCGACCGCGGGTCTTTCGCGTTCTCAGGATTTGGATTATGCCGTTATTCCAGGGCGCGGCCAGAGAACGATTATGCTTTCGAGGGTAATTTTGTGCTGCATGATCTGATCGCCAACGGACAGTTGATGCGCACCATCTCGCTGCCGCGCGGCCGCCAGCGCCTGCATGCCATGCCGACCAGCACCGGCTATGAAGTACGCGAGGGCGTGACTTACGACTGGGACGGGCGCAAGCGCGGCCAGACGCCGTTCACCGTGCTGCAGCACACGATCAGCGGCACCGGCCAGTTGCGCTACGAGAACCGCAACTACCGCCTGCAGGCCAACGACACGCTGCTGGTGCTGGTGCCGCACAACCATCGCTACTGGCTGGAGAAGGGCGACCGCTGGGAATATTTCTGGATCTCGATGAATGGCGAGGAGGCGCTGCGCGTCCACAAATCCATACTCAGCGTCTCCGGCCCGGTGTTTCGGCTGCAGCCGGAGACGATCGATCATCTCGCCGATTGCAGCCTGCGCCTGATCAAGGGCGGCGCTTCGCCTGGCGCTGCTTCGGCAATCGCCTATGAGGCGGCGATGGCGCTTTACGACGATGTCTTCGGCTCGCACGCCTTCACTGAGAAACAGAGCGTCATGCAGCCGGTCATCGATCATATCAACGCCAATCTCGACAAGCCCTTGCCCGTGGCCGAGCTCGTCCAGATCAGCGGCCTCAGCCGCGCCCATTTCTCGCGCTGCTTCGCCGAGAGCGAAGGCGTTCCGCCGGCCGAGTTCGTGCTGCAGCAGCGGCTGCAGCGGGCGGCGAAGCTGCTAACCAAAGCCGATTTCCTGCCAGTCAAGGAGGTCGCCATCCTGTGCGGCTTCGAGGACGCCAACTATTTCTCGAAAGTCTTCCGCCGGCTCTACGGCATCAACCCGACGCAGTTCCGCACCACCGGCATGTATGCCAGCCTGGGCAGCCTTCAGTAGAGCATGATCTCGAAAAGTGGATACCGGTTTCCGGAAGAGATCATGCTCGGAAAACAGGCCGGATGGCCGCCATCACCCGATGCGATTGCCACTTGCGGGATCGAACAGATGCAGCGCCGCCGGATCGGCAGACAGTCTTACCGTGTCGCCCGGCCGGATAGTGCTGCGTCCCATGACGAAGACACAAACCAGCTGGTTGGCGAGCCGGACATAGAACTGCGTCGACAGGCCGAGCGGCTCGACCACCTCGACCTCTGCCTTGAGCGGACCATCGTCGGCAAGCTGGATGTGCTCCGGCCGTAGCCCGACAGTAAGCACATCGCCATCCTTCAACGGCAAGCCATCAGGCAACCGCAGCTTCTGGCCGTCGGCCAGCACCGCGTCCACCTTGCCGCCCTTGGCCACTGTCGCCGGAAAGAAATTCATGCCGGGCGAGCCGATGAAGCCGGCCACAAAAGTATTGATCGGCCGATCGTAGAGTTCGAGCGGATGGCCGACCTGCTGCACATAGCCGTCATGCATGACGACGATGCGGTCGGCCATAGTCATGGCTTCGATCTGGTCGTGGGTGACATAGACCGATGTGGTCTTGAGCTGCTGGTGCAGCGCCTTGATCTCGGCGCGCATATGCACGCGCAATTTGGCGTCGAGATTGCTGAGCGGCTCGTCGAACAGAAACACTTTGGGATCGCGCACGATGGCGCGGCCCATGGCGACGCGCTGGCGCTGGCCGCCGGACAGTTGCCTGGGCAGACGGCCGAGGAAACTGTCGAGGCCGAGGCGCTTGGCCGCCGCCCCTACCCTGCCGTCGATCGTCGTCTTCTCCGCCTTCTTCAAAAGCAGGCTGAAACCCATATTCGACGACACATCCATGTGCGGATAGAGCGCGTAGGACTGGAACACCATGGCAATATCGCGGTCCTTCGGCGCGACATCGTTGACCAGCCGATCGCCGATATGGATCTCGCCGCCCGACACCTCCTCCAGCCCGGCAATCATGCGCAAAAGGGTCGACTTGCCGCAGCCGGACGGGCCGACCAGCACGACGAACTCGCCATCGGCGATCTCGAGGTCGACGCCGTGCAGGATGCGCAGCGAACCGTAATCCTTCTCGACGTTTTGCAGCGTGACGGAAGCCATCGATTATCCTTTGACCGCGCCGGCGGTGAGGCCGGTGACGAGATAGCGTTGCAGGAAGGCGAAGAAGATGCAGACCGGGATCAGCGCCAGGATCGACGCCGCCATCATCTGCCCCCAGTCCACGGCGAACTTGCCGATATAGGTGAGCAGGCCGACGGCAAAGGTCTTCTGGTCGTCGCTGGAGATCAGCATCAGCGCGAACAGCAATTCGCTCCAGGCGGCGGTGAAGACGAAGCCGAGCGTGGCGCCCATGCCGGGCAAGGTCAGCGGCACGATCACCTTGCGCATCGCCTGCGCCCGCGTGCAGCCGTCGATCATCGCCGCTTCCTCCAGATCCTTCGGAATGCCGTCGAAGAAGGACTGCATTAGAAAGGTGGCGAAGGCGGTGTTGAAGGCGGTGTAGATGATGATCAGACCAACCAGACTGTTGGTCAGGCCAAGCTCGCCCATGACGCGGTAGATCGGCGGAATGACCATCACCAGCGGGAAGGTTTGCGTCAGCAAAAGCATGATCGCCAGCGTTGCCTTGCCGCGAAAGGTGAAGCGCGACATGGCGTAGCCGGCGAGCGTGGCGATGACTGTCACCAGGGCCGCCGTCGACACCGAGACGATAACGCTGTTGAGGAAATAGCGGGGGAAGTCAGAGGCTTCCAGGACAGTGATGAAGTTGCGGAAGGTGGTCTGCGACGGCCACAGCGTGATGCCCTCGGAATAGAGCAGCCGCTCCGGCGTTACCGAAATCTTCAGCGTCCAGAAGATCGGAAACAGCGCAAAGATCATATAGGCGGCAATCGCCGCGTAGAGGCCGATGCCGCTGAAGATGCGCGAGGAGGTGGAGCGTCCGGCAATCATCAGACGTGCCTCACCAGCAAGCGGCGGATGGCGATCAGCGCGATCGCATAGGCGATGAGCAGTACCAGTAGCAGCACCGCCACCGCGGAGGCATAGCCCTTGTCCAGCGACTTGAAGGCGCTGACATAGATGTAGACCGGCACCGTGCTGGTCGAGCCGGCCGGCCCGCCCTCGGTCATGACGAAGATCAGATCGGCGAAGGTCGCGATCCAGATCGTACGCAGCATGACGGTGATGACGATGGTCGGCGCCAGGAACGGCAGCGTCACCTTGGTGAAGCGCTGCCAAGGCGAAGCGCCGTCGATTGCGGCCGCCTCATGCAGTTCCGACGGGATCGACTTCAGCGCCGCCAGCAGCGTGATGGCGAAGAACGGAATGCCGAACCAGATGTTGGCGATGATCGGCCCCCACATGGCGGTCGCCGGATCGGACAGCACATTGGTCGGCTCGGCCTTCAGCCCGAGCGTGAAGAGCCAATGCGGCAGTGGTCCGATGATCGGATTGAACAGCCACGCCCAGGTCAGGCCCGACAGGAAAGATGGCACCGCCCAGGGCAGGAACACCACCGCCTGCACGAACTTGCGCCCGACAAACGGTTTGTCGAGCAGCAACGCCAGACCCAGGCCGAGGAAGAACTGGAAGAACAGGCTGGCGACGGTCCACCACAGCGTGTTGACCAGCGCCTGCCCCAGCACCTGGTCGGTCAGCATCGCCTGATACTGGCCTAGACCGACATATTCGGATTTGAAGGCGGAGAACTTCCGGAACGAATAGCTGATGCCGATGATCAGCGGCACCAGCAGCACCACGACCAGCAGAACGATCGCCGGGCTGAGATAAAGCCAGGGCTCGATTGCTGCATGCGTCAGCCGCTTCTTTCGCGGCCGGCCGGCGGATCGTATTTCGGACACGGCATAAGTCATTAGCGCTCAACAATCATGGGTGGGTGCCGACAGCGGCAACAGCACCCTTCTCCCCGTTCACGGGGAGAAGATGCCGGCAGGCAGATGAGGGGCGGCGCCAGCCTTGGGGTGCTCGCGCTGCCCCTCATCCGGGCCTGTCTGTGCATGTCGTTGTCCCAAAACCGCTACGCACTTTTGGGCGACATGCATTCGGGCCACCTTCTCCCCGTAAACGGGGAGAAGGTGGAAGAACTACTTCTTGTTCTTGGCCAGCCAGTCCTGCTGTTCCTTGGTCAGGAACGCGGCCCATTGATCGGCAACGTCCTTGGCCGACTTCTGGCCGAGCAGCACTTCCTGGAAATTCTTGATCGCCACCTGGTCGACGAAATTGCCGAGGTTCTCCAGATGTGTCGGCGGCGTCACCATTTCATATTTGGAAGTGTCGCTGAGTTCGGTGAACCAGCCTTTGAACTGCTCGGTCTTGAAGTGGGCATCCTGGTCGGCGCCATTGTGGATCGGCACGACGCCGACTTCCTTGGCCCATTCGAGATTGTCCTTGGGCGACAACAGCGTCGCCATCAGCTTCCAGGCATCGTCCTTGTGCTGCGAATTGGCGAACATCGCCCACCCGGCATAGCCCAGCGTCGGATAGGATTTGCCGCTTGGCCCCACAGGCAGCGGCGCCACGGCAAAATCGTCGGCACTCATCTTGTCGGCAATGCCGATCAGCGCATCGGGATCCTGGTTGAGCATGGCGCAGGTGCCGGAATAGAAGCCGGTGACGGTCTCGTTAAAGCCCCAGCTCACCGCATCCTTGGGCGCCAGCCCGTCCTTGTACATGTCGGCCAGCATCTGCAGGCCCTTGACCGAGCCCTCCTCGTTGATGGTCGAGGTGCCGTCCTCGTTGAAGTAGCCGCCCTTGCCAGCGGCGATGTTCATGAACATGTGCATGCCGTTGAAGGCGCCCGGCCCACCACGCAGGCAATAGCCGTACTTGCCTGGAATGGCGGAGATCTTCTTGGAGTCGGCGATGAAGTCGTCGAGTGTCGCCGGCGGGCCGTCGAGACCGGCCTCCTTGAACAGCTTCTTGTTCCAGAACAGCGCATTCACATAGTAGCCGTACGGGATCATGAACTGGGTGTTGTTGACGGTCGAGCCGAACTGCTTGGCGCGGTCGCCGAGCGTTTTGGCATCATCCCATTTGGCCATGTAGGGACCGAGATCCTCGAGCTGGCCGTTGGTGGCGTAGAGGCCCATCCAGCGCTCCGGCATCTCGACGATGTCGGGCGTATCGCCGGCCTGCACCATGGTGAGGAATTTCTCGAACGCCTGGCCCCAGGGCAGCGAGACCACCTCGACCTTGACGCCGGCATTGGCGGCCTCGAACTCGGCGATCTGCTTCTTCAGGAATTCGGTGCGCTGCGGGCTGGTGATGACCTCGACCAGCTTGAGGGTGGTGTCGGCCAATGCGCCGCTGGCGGACATCGCCAGGCCGGCAGCGGTGGCAAGCATGATGCTCAGTCGTTTCATGTTCAGAACTCCCATTTTGAACCCAGTCATTTTTTTGCTTTGTCGAAGGCCTGGCCGATGTCGACCCAGAGGTCTTCGACGCTTTCCAATCCGACATTGAAGCGGATGGTTCGGGGGCTGACGCCGAAGCGCGCCATCGAATTGAGACCCGGTGTCTGCTCGAGCGAGGCCTTTGCCGGCACGACGAGGCTTTCATGACCGCCCCAGCTGACGCCGATGCGGAAAAATTTCAGCGCATCGACGAAAGCGGGAATGTCGACATCCTCCGTCACCTCGAAGGAGAACAGCCCGGCATAGCCGGCAAGCGTCTTCTTGCCGGGATGGTTGGAATAGGCGGGATGATTGACCCGCTCGACCTTGTCATGCGCCTTCAAGCGCTCGGCGATGATGAGCCCGCTCTTCATGTGATGCGGCAGTCTCAGCGGCAGCGTGCGCAGGCCGCGCAACAGCAGCCAGCCCTCGAAGGGCGACAGCTTTGCGCCAAGCTGCGAGTAGGTCTGGTCGTTGATGTGCTTGATATGGGCGGCCGAGCCCGCCACCACACCGGCGACGGTATCGCTGTGGCCGCCGAGATATTTCGAGGCGGAATGCAGCACCAGATCGACGCCGTGCAGGATCGGCTTCTGGAACACCGGCGTCGCCCAGGAATTGTCGATTGTGGTGACGATGCCCTGCTCTTTCGCCAGCCGCGTCAGATGTTCGAGATCCTGCAGCTCGAACATCATCGAGGTCGGGCTTTCCAGGTAGAGCAGTTTCGCACCGGGAAGTGCCGCGGCCACCGCATCCGGATCGGAGCCGTCGACATAGTCGACCTTGATATGCAGGCGCGGAAACAGCCGCTCGAACAGTCGGTAGGCGTCGCCATAGCAATTGCGCACCGCAAGGATGCGTTCGCCTGCGCCGACGAAAGCCAGCAACGTCGCGCTGATCGCAGCCATGCCGCTCGAAAAACCACGTGCGGCTTCAGCACCTTCAAGCGCTGCGACGCGCGACTCGAATTCCATCACCGTCGGATTGTCGCCGCGCGAATAGATCGGCTGTTTCCTGCGCCCGGCAAAGGTGTCGGCCATGTCGGCATAGCTGGCGAAGGTGAACAGCGAGGTCTGGTAGATCGGCGGCACCACCGCATTGCCGGGGAACGGGCCGTCATGCGCCAGAAGCGTCGCCGCCTCGGCGAGATAGTCGCTGCCGGAAATGCCTGGGTCGAAGCTGTGCTCGTTCATGTGCGGACCGAAAGTTTGAGGTTGGCGGCGCCGCGCTTCAAATCGTCCTCGACCGTGGCGATCAGCTTCAGCGCTTCGGCCCGGGCGCCTTCCGGATCGTGCGCGGCGATGCAGTCGAACATGGTGCGGTGGTAGGGAAAGCTTGCGTGGCCGAAATCGCGCACGCCGAGCGGATGTTCCCAGAAGCGGTGGAACAGTTCGTGCATGGCGGCGATAATCTGCTCGAACAGCGGATTGCCGCAGGCGCGGTAGATCGCCTGATGGAATTCCCAGTCCTCTTCCGACGACATGCCGGCGCGGCTGAGAAACTCTTCCTCCATGATGTCGAGCTTGCGCTCGATCTCGGCGAGGTCGTCCTTGTCGGCACGAATGGCGCAAAGGGCGGCGGCTTCCGCTTCCAGCGCGCGGCGGATTTCCAGCGTGCGCATCAGGCCGGTGAAATCATTGCCGCCGGCAAGCGTCAGCGGCATGTGCAGCATGTCGAGCGAGACGGCGGCCTTGAGATAGGTGCCCGAGCCCTGCCGGCGCTCGACCAGGCCAAGCCCTTCCCAGCGCGTCAGCGCCTCGCGCACCGTGTTGCGGCTGACCTTCAGACGCTCAGCGAGGATGCGTTCGGTCGGCAGCCTCTCACCGGGTTCCAGCTTCTCGCGCATGACGAAGCCGGCCAACGCCTTCAGCACCGCGTCGTCGCGGGCCGTCGTCTGGATCGGCGGAAGGCTGAATTCGGTCACCGGGGCTATTACCGAAGTGGTTCAATGGTCCAACCAATTTCTGCACAGACGAAGGGACCTGTCAACAGTGGAAACGCAGCAAGGCCGAAGGGCCAGGGGATGCACCTTCGGCCTTGCTGTTTCAGCCGTGGATGCGCGCCGGCGCAGCGGCGGCGCGAGCCTCGCGCCAGCGAGCGAAGATCGCCTCGCGAACCCGCCTCGAACCAGAGAGGCGCTTTTTTGCCTGCGCCAGCACCGCAGGCGACGCCTCGGCGGGCGTGCCGGACCGAAAGGGAGGAGCCGGGGCGTATTCGAGCGAGAGCTGCACGATCTCGGCCTCCTCCTGTCCAAGCAGCCTCGCAACCAGCGCCAGGCCGAAGTCGATCCCCGAAGTGACGCCGCCGGCGGTGATGAGCTTGCCGTCTTCGACGATACGCTCGTCGACCGGGATCGCTCCGAACTCCTCAAGGAAAGCATGCGCATACCAGTGCGTGGTC
Organism: Mesorhizobium sp. C277A; assembly: GCF_040324395.1. Classification (NCBI taxonomy): domain Bacteria; kingdom Pseudomonadati; phylum Pseudomonadota; class Alphaproteobacteria; order Hyphomicrobiales; family Phyllobacteriaceae; genus Mesorhizobium; species Mesorhizobium sp. C277A. Next base: position 3,035,579 of record NZ_JAMYVW010000002.1, read on the forward strand.
GCGCGCTTGCCCCTCAGCAGTCCGGCCGCCCCAAGCACCAGGGCACCGCTGCAAACGGAGGTGATGTAGCGCACCTGCCCCGCGCGCTCCCACACGAAATCGAGGACTGTCTGGTCCTCCAGCAGCGCGTTGACCCCGCCCCCGCCAGGAATGCACAGCACGTCGAGGGGCCGGCAATCGTCAAAGGTCGCGGTTGGCGTCAGCGAGAGGCGCGTCGATGACGTCACCGGGTTGCGATCCTTCCAGATCAGTTCCACCTCGGCATCCTTGGCCGATGCCAGGACTTCGTATGGGCCGGTGAGGTCGAGTTGTTGGACGTCGGGGAATACGAGGATGCCGAAACGAAGGGGCATGGAAATCTCCGTGGGTTGACTTCCGGCAATCTACGGCATCATGGTTTGGCACGATTGCCATTCATCCCTCGCTTCGGGCCAAACCAATGCGCCGTATCGAAGTACTTGCCTATCCCGACATCCAGCTCCTCGACGTCAGCGGACCGCTGCAGGTCTTTGCCAGCGCCAATGATTTCAAAAGGCAGGCCGGCGAACCGGCTCCTTACGAGGTCGTGGTCGTCGCCGCCTCACCGCGCATCCGGACATCGGCCGGTCTCGTGCTGGAGGCAGCAGTGCTGCCAACCCACGGAGGTAAGATCGACACGCTGCTTGTCCCCGGAGGATGGGGCGTCAACGCGGCCTGCGACGATCCCGTGCTGGTCCAGTGGATCGCCGGTCGCTCGCGCGATGCCACCCGAACCGCTTCCGTCTGCAGCGGCGCCATGCTGCTGGCGACGGCTGGCCTGCTCGACGGCCGCCGCGCGGTGACCCATTGGGGACGCTGCGCGGAGTTCGCCCGGCGCTTTCCCGCGGTCCGGCTCGAACCCGATCCGATCTTCATCCGCGACGGCAATGTCTGGACATCCGCCGGCGTAACGGCGGGGATCGATCTCGCCCTCTCCCTCGTCGAGGCCGACCTTGGCCGGCACACGGCGCTCGGCGTGGCGCGCGAGTTGGTGGTCTTCCTGAAACGTCCCGGTGGCCAGGCGCAATTCAGCCAGACCCTCAAGCTGCAGCAAGGCGACGGGCGCTTCGACCGGCTGCATGGCTGGATCCTCGAAAATCTGGCCGGTGACCTGTCGCTCACGCAGTTGGCCGACCACGCCAATATGAGCCCGCGCAGCTTCTCGCGGCGCTATCGCGAGGCCACCGGCCGGACACCTGCCCGCGCGATCGAGGAGATCCGGATCGAGGCGGCGCGGCGGATGCTGGAGCGGGGCCAGCCCGTCAACCAGACGGCCCGCCGCTGCGGTTTCGGCTCGGAAGAAACCATGCGGCGCGGCTTTCTGCGCGTGCTGGGCACCAATCCGCGCGCCTATCGCGAGCGGTTCTGATCGCGACTGCTTGCTCCATTAGGCCGGCGGTCGATGCCGTAGGAATAGAGCCTCTCCAGCGTTCAGGCGGGATGCTGTAGCTGGCTGAGCCCGCCATCGACGACGAGGGTCGCCGCGTTCATGAACGGGCACTCCTCAGAAATCATGAACACAGCGGCCAGCGCGATCTCGCGCGCCGAGGCGATGCGGCCGCCGGGATGCAGCGCCAGCGTCTTGGCGCGCGCCGCAACCGGATCGGCAAAACTGTTCCAATAGTCGGTCGCCTTCTGCGTCTCGACATAACCGGGCGCCAGCGCGTTCACGCGCACGCCCTGCCCGGCATATTCCAGCGCCAGCGACTTGGTCAGCCCAAGCAGCGCGTGCTTGGCCACGGGATAGGGGAAGGTATGAGGGATGATGGTGAAGCTGTGCGTCGAGGCGATGTTGAGGATCGCGCCACCGCCATTTGCGATCATTGCCGGCAGCACCGCCTTGGCGCAGTTCCAGGCGCCTTTGACGTTGACATCGAAATTGCGATTCCACTCCTCCTCGGTCGCCTCGAGCGGCGTCGAGAACACATTCATCCCGGCATTGTTGATTAGCGCGTTGATCGGCCCGATCGCGTCGGTCGCCCGGCTGACGGCAGCGGCAATCGCGGCCCCGTCGCTGATGTCGGCTGCGGTATGTCCGACATGGCCCTGCGGTGCGGCAAGGCCGGCGACCGTTTTGTCCAGCAGCGCGCCGTCGCGATCGACCAGGAACAGCCTTGCCCCTTCGGCGAGGCAAGCTTCAGCGATGGCAAGCCCAATGCCTTGCGCGGCTCCGGTGAGGAAGATGCGTTTGCCGGACAGGCGCTCAGCCATGGCTGTCACTCCACTGGAAGATGGTCAGCGCCGGCCCAGTGCCGACGAACGCAGATTGTCGAGCAAAACGGCAAGCAGCAGGATCACGCCGCGCACAATGTATTGGTAGAACGCCGGGATGTTGAGCAGGTTCATGGCGTTTTCGGCGATGCCCATGATCAGCACGCCGACGATGACGCCCGACATGGTGGCGCGGCCGCCGGCAAGCGAGACGCCGCCGAGCACGCAGGCCGAGATGACCGAGAGTTCAAGCCCGACCGCCGCATTGGGCTGGCCCGACGTGATGCGCGAGGCCAAAAGGATGCCGGCGATGCCACAGACCACGCCTTGCAGAGCAAAGATCCAGATGCGCGTCCAGTCGACATTGACGCCCGCCAGGCGCGAGGCCTCCGGGTTGCCGCCGATGGCCAGCGTGTTCTTGCCGAAGACGGTACGATTGAGGACAAAACCGAAGATGCAAAACAGCACGGCCAGGACCCAGACCGGCGTCGGAATGCCGAACAGCTTCGACAGCGCCAGCTGGTAGAAATCCGGGCTGTTGATGCCGACGGCGCGGCCGTCCGATGCGATCAGCGCAAGGCCGCGCACGATCTGCATGGTGGCAAGCGTCGTGATCAGTGCGTTGATGCGGAATTTGGCGATGACGACGCCGTTGATGAAGCCGACGAAGGCGCCGCAGGTGATTGCCGCGAGAAGCCCGAGCAGGATCGAACCGGTATAGTTCGACGCCATTACCGCGACCATGCCGGCAAAGGCGACGATGGAGCCGACCGAGAGGTCGAAGTCACGCGCGGCAAGGCAGAACATCATCGTGCAGGCGACGATGCCGACGGTGACCACCGACTGCAGCAGGCCGAGCATGTTGCGGTCGGTCAGAAAATTCGGCACCAGCAGCGACACCAGCACGAAGGCGACGATGAAGATCACGACGAGGCCCTGTTCGCCGAGCAGGATCTTCTTCAACTGATCGGTCATGGCAAAGATCCTCAGGATGCGATCGCGTCGGGGGTTTTCTGATCGGGAAGAGCGGCGGCCAGGATCGCTTTTTCGGCGAACTGGTCGCGCGCGAGTTCGGCGCTGATGCGCCCGCCGCACATCACCAGGATGCGGTCGCAAATGCCCATCACTTCCGGCAGTTCGGACGAGACGACGACGATCGCCATGCCGTCTTCGGCAAGCTGGTAGAGCAGTTCGTAGATTTCCGCTTTGGCGCCGACATCGATACCGCGTGTCGGCTCGTCGACGATAAGCACGCGCACGCCCTGCTCCGACAGCCAGCGGCCGAGAATGACCTTCTGCTGGTTGCCACCGGAGAGGTTGATGATGTCCTGCTTGCGCGACGGCGTGCGCACCTTGAGCTTCTTGATGAAGGTCTCGGCGGTGGCGATCTCGCTAGCGCGGTTCAAGATTCCGAAGCGTGTGTGATGACGCCGCGACGAGATGTTGATGTTCTCCTCGATCGAGCGGCCCTGGATGATGCCGTCATGCTTGCGGTCTTCCGAGCACAAAACGATCCCGGCGCGGATCGCGTCATGCGGATCGGTGGCATGCACGACCTTGCCATCAACGGTAATGGTGCCACCTGAGCGCGGGTCGGCGCCGAACACCAGCCGCATCAGTTCCGAGCGCCCCGCGCCGATCAGGCCGAAGAAGCCGACGATCTCGCCGGCCCTTGCCTCGAAGCTGGCAGGCGTCGTCAGTTTTACTCCGGAAACAGCGTCGACCTTCAGCCGGACATCGCCGGCCGGGCGTGGGCGAAACCCCCAGACATCGGAGATTTCGCGGCCGACCATTTCGGCGACGACCTGGTCGCGTGCGACGTTTTTCAGCGACGCATGGTGCGCCGCGAGCTTGCCGTCGCGCAGCACGGTCAGGCTGTCGCAGAGGCGGAACACTTCGTCCAGCCGGTGCGATACATAGATGATGACCTTGCCCTCGCCGCGCAGGCGGTCGATCAGGGCAAACAGGATTTCGCTTTCGCGCGACGACAATGACGAGGTCGGCTCGTCCAGAGCGATGACGCGCGCGTCGAGCATGATCGCCTTGGCGATCTCGACCATCTGGCGCTCGCCGATCGACAGCGTCTTGACCTTGCGGCTGATGTCGATGTCGATGCCCGCCGATTTCAGCTTGGCGCCAACATCGTCCAGCATCCTGGCACGGGCGATGATGCCGGCGTTGGCGGGGAAGCGGCCGAGGCTGAGGTTTTCGGCAACAGTGAGCTCAGGAACCAGCTGCAGTTCCTGGTGGATGACGATGACGCCATTGTCGAAGGCATCCCTCGTCGATGAATAGGCCTGGACCTCGCCGTCGATGCTGATTGCGCCGTCATCGGCATGCTGGTCGCCCGACAGGATCTTGATCAGCGTGGATTTGCCGGCGCCGTTCTCGCCCATCAAGCCATGCACGGCGCCCTTGTCGACGCTGAACGAGATGCCGGACAGCGCCTTGACGCCCGGATAGGTCTTGGTGATTTCCGAGAAGTCGAGAAGGGACATGGGGCGCCTATCCTTTTGCCATGCCAAACAGGCGGCGGCTATGAGCCGCCGCCTGTTTGTACAGGGAGGATTATTCGATGCCGAGACCCTTGCGGACCGTCTGGTAGTCGTCGCGCTTGGCCAGCGCACCGGCGGTCAGGATGAGCTTCTCGGGTTCCTTGTTGTTGGCGACCCAGTCATACATGTTGAGCGCAGTCTCGTAGCCGTGACGCTTCGGCGAGATGATCACCGTGCCGACGAAGCCGGTGGCGGTCGGCTTCTTGAACTCGTTGATAGCCGAATCCGCGCCGCCAATGCCGACGCCAATCACGTTTTCGGCCGGGATGCCGACGCTTTCGGAAGCGCGCACGGCGCCGAGAACGGCTTCGTCGTTGAGGCCGAAGGAGACCCACTTCTTGATGTCGGCATGGGCGTTGAGTACCACCGTCGCCGCATTGAGCGCAGCCTCGGTATCGGTCTTGGCCTGCGGCGCGTCAAAGATGTTTTCGGCCTTGAAGCCGTTGGCCTTCAGCACCGAAATGGCGCCTTCGACCCGGTCGACGGCGGTCGGCAACTGATCATAGGAGACGCGGATGGCGCCAACCTCGTCGGCCTTCCAGCCGCGCGCCTTCATTTCGTCGACGATCGCCTGGCCGACGGCCTCGCCGATCTTGGTCGCCGAAATGCCCATATGCGGCACGTCTTCCAGCGCCTTGCCGTCTGCGCCGACCAGACGGTCGTCAACGGTCATCAGCTTGAGATTGTTTGCGGCGGCCTTGGCGACGATGCCGGGGCCGAGTTTCACATCAGGTGTGCAGACGATGAAGCCTTGCGCGCCCTGCGCGCCGAGATTGTCGATCGCCGACATCAGCTTCTCACCGTCCTCGGCGCCGATCTTGACCAGGGTAAAACCCTTCTCCTTGGCGGCCTGGTCGGCGAACTTCCATTCGTCCTGGAACCACGGCTCCTCGGGCTGTTTGACGATAAAACCTATCTTGGTGTCCTGAGCATATGCAGCGATGGTCGTGACGGACAGCACGGCAAGGGCGCCCGCGACGAGCGCGGTCTTCAGAAGTCGCATGATTACCTCCCAGCGATGGCCGGGCGCTCAGCCCGGATGCAGAGTCTCTAATTCTTTTTATCATACTCGTCAATTGATCTGGTATGATAATTGAGCTACATGCTCCGACCAGGGATCGCTGGCGCAAATCATCCGCATCCGGTAAGGCCGGGGACGCGAGATCAGTGGTTTCGCCGCCTTGGAGGAGGGCTGAGGTGACCGAAACTTCGAAGAAGGCATCAGGCGACACCCGCCGCCCGCGCGTCATGCCCGATGTGACCAAGGCGCTTGCCTCAGACATCTTTTCCGGACGCTATCCCGCCGGCTCGTCTCTGCCGACCGAAAACGAGCTCGGCGTCGAATATGGCGTCAGCCGCACCGTCATCCGCGAGGCGCTGAAGGTGCTGGCCGCCAAGGGGCTGGTGCTGTCGCGGCCGCGCATCGGCACGGTTGTATGTGAACAGGACAACTGGAACATCATCGACCCGCAGGTGCTGGCCTGGCACGCGCCGCATGCGCTGGACGACAAATTGTTCGACGCCATCCTCGAGACGCGCCGCGCCATCGAACCTCTGGTAGCTGAACTGGCGGCGACTCGTGCGACGCTGCAGGAGATCGCCGATCTCGAAGCCGCCTGGCGCGGCATGGCCAATGCCGGCGAGGATCTCGCCGCCTTCTCGCGCTCGGACATCACCTTCCACCAGATCGTCTATGCCGCGAGCCACAACCCGATCTTCCGCCAGATCGGCAATCTGATCGACACCGGGCTGAAATTCTCGCTTGAAGCAACGGCGACCATTTCGCTCGCCCGGCGCATGGAAGCAGTGGCGGCGCACCGCGAGGTGGTGGAGGCACTGCGCATGCGCGATGCCGCGGCGGCGCGTGCGGCGGCAGGCCGGATCCTCGACCTTGCGGCGCGCGACCTGGTCAGCGCCAAGAAACTCAAGAACAACTGAGACCAGCATGAAAATCATCTCGCTCACCACCTACATCGTCCCGCCGCGCTGGCTGTTCCTGAAGATCGAGACTGATGCCGGCGTCACCGGCTGGGGCGAGCCTGTGGTCGAAGGCCGTGCGCTGACGGTCGAGGCAGCGGTCAAGGAACTTGGCGATTATCTGATCGGCAAGGACCCGCGCCTGATCGAGGACCATTGGACGGTGATGCATCGCGGCGGCTTCTACCGCGGCGGGCCGATCCTGATGAGCGCCATTGCCGGCATCGACCAGGCGCTATGGGACATCAAGGGCAAGGCGCTCGGCGTGCCTGTGCACGAACTGCTCGGCGGCAAGCTGCGCGACAGCATCAAGGTCTATTCCTGGATCGGCGGCGACCGGCCGGCGGAAGTGGCTGATGGCGCCAGGGAAGTGGTGGCGCGCGGTTTTCAGGCGCTGAAGATGAATGGCACCGAGGAACTGCAGATCGTCGACAACCATGACAGAATAGATGCGGCTGTCGAACGAGTCGCCATGGTGCGCGAGGCCGTTGGGTCCAACATTGGCATCGCCGTCGATTTCCACGGCCGCGTCCACCGGCCGATGGCGCGCATGCTGGTCAAGGAGTTGGAACCCTACCGGCTGATGTTCATCGAGGAGCCGGTGCTGAGCGAAAATCGCGAGGCGCTGAAGGAGATCGCCGCCCTCGGCTCGACGCCGATCGCACTCGGCGAGAGGCTCTACAGCCGCTGGGATTTCAAATCGGTGTTCGAACAAGGCGCCGTCGACATCATCCAACCAGACCTGTCGCATGCCGGCGGCATCACCGAATGCCGCAAGATCGCAGCGATGGCCGAGGCCTATGACATTGCGGTGGCGCCCCACTGCCCGCTCGGCCCGATCGCGCTCGCCGCCTGCCTGCAGCTCGATGCCGTCAGCTACAACTGCTTCATCCAGGAACAGAGCCTCGGCATCCACTACAACGCCGCAAACGATTTGCTCGACTATGCCGCCAACAAGGACGTCTTCCGCTACGAGGATGGCTATGTCGCAATCCCCGATGGTCCCGGCCTCGGCGTCGAAATCGACGAGGACTACGTCAAGGAACGCGCCAAGGAAGGCCACCGCTGGCGCAACCCGGTCTGGCGTCACAAGGACGGCTCCTTCGCCGAGTGGTAGCTCGGCCGACCTTGCGGCCAGGCCTTCAGGACCTCGGGTTCGATTTCGCGGTGGCGCCAGCGTAACGCAGGCCTCTGATGGGCCGCAGCGCCGAGCACCAGCGCATGGGAACCGTCGGCGCCGGCAAGCCGCAACTCGCTGACCGCCTGGGTTGCCGCAAGCGATCGAAAGCAGTCGCTATCCATGGAACATGGCGGATGTCCTGTTCTCATCGACCTTTTCTTGGCCCGCCAGCCGCGTCACCTGCCCGCGGCGTGCCGGCCTGCGTTCCTGCCGGAGAAGATGCAGCTGCCGAGAAATGTCCCTTCCAGCGCATTGTAGCCGTGATAGCCGCCGCCACCGCCGCCGGCCACCTCGCCTGCCGCATAGAGCCCGGCAATGGGTTCGCCATTGCCGTCGAGAACCTGCGAATTGAGATTGGTGTGCAGGCCGCCAAGCGTTTTGCGCGTCAGGATGTTGAGGCGCACCGCGATCAGCGGCCCGTGCCTGGGATCGAGTATCTTGTGCGGCTTGGTCACCCGGAAGATCTTGTCGCCAATGTAGTTGCGGGCGCCGCGGACGGCTGTGACCTGCGCATCCTTGGTATAGGCATGGTCGACCTCGCGATCGCGCGCCACGATCTGCGCCTTGAGCCGGTCGTAGTCGAGCAGATTGTCGCCTGACAGCGCGTTCATGCCGGCGACCAAGTCGGCCAGGTTGTCGCGGACGACGAAGTCCTCGCCCTTTTCCAGGAACGCTGCCACCGATGGTGGCGCCTTGCCGCCGCGCCGGTTCTTCAGCACGGCCCGCCAATCCTTGGCCGTAAAGTCTAGGTTTTGCTCCGAACCCGACAGCACGAACTCCTTCGAAGCGATCGTCTTGCTCAGCACGAACCAGGAATAATCGTGTCCCGTCGACAGGATACGCTTCAAGGTGCCGAGCGAATCGAAGCTCGGGAAGAACGGCGCCTCCATGCGTTGTCCCAGAGCATCGAACCATAGCGGCGACGGCGCCGACAGGATGCGGATGCCGTGGTTCGGCCAGATCGGATTCCAGTTCTTGATCCCCTCGACATAGTGCCACATGCGGTCGGCGTTGATGACGGCCCCGCCGGCGTCCTGGGTGATCGCCACCATGCGGCCGTCGACATGGTGCGGCACGCCGGCAACCATACGCTTCGGCGCTGGCCCCAGCCGCCGGACCGGCCAGACCTTGCGAACCAACTCATGATTGCCGCCGATGCCGCCGGAGGTGACGATCACGACACCGGCCGAAAGCTCGAAATCGCCGACGGCCGTGCGGCTCGACTGCTTGCCGCGCTCGACATCGGATGCCTCCAGGATTTCGCCCGCGACGCCGGTGACCGCGCCGTTGGTCTTGATCAGCCGGCTGACCTGATGACGGAATTTCAAAGTGATCAGCCCTTTGGCGACGTGCTCGCGCACGCGCCTTTCGAACGGCGCGACCACGCCCGGCCCAGTGCCCCATGTCAGGTGGAAGCGCGGCACTGAATTGCCGTGGCCATTGGCCAGCGCGCCGCCGCGCTCGGCCCAGCCGACCACCGGCCACCAGCGCATGCCCATGGCGTAGAGCCACGGCCGCATCTCGCCGGCGGCGAAATCGACATAGGCTTCCGCCACTTTTCTTGGCCAATGGTCCTCGGGCCGGTCGAACTGGGCAGAACCCAGCCAATCCTGCCAGGCGAGGTCGCGGCTGTCCTTGATGCGCAGGCGGCGCTGCTCGGGCGTGTTGACCAAAAACAGGCCGCCGAGCGACCAGAATGCCTGGCCGCCGAGAAAACCGCCACCCTCTTGCTCGACGATGATCACGCGCTTTCCGGCATCGCCGAGTTCCGCAGCTGCGGCCAGGCCGGCCAGCCCGCCGCCAAGGATGATTGCGTCCGCGTCAGCCATTGTCGTAGCTCCTGTGCCGGCTTTTGTTTTCGAGATCGGATGCTCGTTGCTAGCCGCGCAGCGCGTTCCAGATGATGCGCGGCAGCTTCAGGAGGCTCGGCTGGTAGTTGAACTCGGTGATCAGGCGGCCGACCATGTGTGCCCTTTTGTGGGTCAGGAACCAGGCCGGCTTCGGCATGATGCGGAACGGCGCTTCGAGCACGCTGCGTTCCGGTCTGTCGAACAAATAGGTGTTGTGGACGACGCCGATGCCGCTCTGCACGTCGTCGAGCGTGTGGCCAGGGAAAGCACCCCAGGTCGGGCGCAGCAGCGCGAACAGAACGCCGCTCCAGGAATTGATGCCGATGCCGCCATAGCGCAGTTCGGCAATGATTTCCTCGAAGCGCTGCCGGCCGATCTCGGCGATCGTCCTGGGATGGATGAGGATGTTGGCGGCAAGCGTGCCGTGCAGCTTTTCATTGGCGTAGGCGACAGCGGCGCGCAGATAGGATTCCGCATTGCCCGCCGGCAGCCGCATGACGCTGAGCGCCGGCGCGAACACCTCGGCATTTTCGAGATAGGTATCCGTGCCCGGCCGGAACGGCACCACCACGCAGGCCGGCCCGCCGGGCCGCTCGAATTTCTGTACGCTGTCGGCATGCGCCTCGAAGGCGGCGAGGCGCTCGGTCGCGCTGGGATAATAGGCCGGGCGCGACGGGGCTTTCTGCATCACCTTTTCGAGGGCCGCCAGAAGCGCGTCGGATTTGTCCCAGCCTTCGGGCAACACGAGCATTTGGCAGGCGATACAGTTGAAACCGGAATTGTTGAGCTTCTGTGTGGCGATCAGTTCGGCATGGTAGGCGATGTCGGCATTCGACCATGGGCCGGGCACCACGATGGTCGGCGCCACGCCGCCAAGCTCAGAGGTGATACGCCGGCTGTTGCGCGGCGTGCCCGCCGCCTTGTTCTTGCGGCCCTCCTCGCCGGGACCCCAGACGATCGCGTCATGCGAGGCGGCGGCACCGGTGATGTGGATGTCGTCGACGAGATCGTGGTTGCACAGATACGCACCGACATCGGTGCCGCCGCGCACGATGCGCAGCGCGCCGAATTCGATCAGCGGCCGCAGCGCCGGCCGCAGGAAATCAACGAGGTAATCATTGACCGGGTTCATCTTGAGCAGGACGACCTGATGTTCGACGAGCAGCTTGTGCAGGCAGTCGAGCGGCGCGATCGAGGCGACGTTGCCGGCGCCGAGCACGAGGCCGATCTTGCCCTTGCGGCTGGTGCGCGGCGCGTCATAGGCCGATGCGGTGTTTGCGGCCAGGTTCGCCTTGGTCACGCCGGGCTGCATCCAGATCTCGGCCTTCAGCCCGGTGAACAACACCTTGTCCCAGAGCGAATTCGGAACCACCGTCACCGCCACCTGTCCGCTAGGCAAGGTGCGGACCGGCAGTCTGTCGAGGAACTTCTTGCCCTCCATCAGGCTGAGCGTGTGGATGAACTGGTTGCAGCCATCCATCAGCGCCGCCGGGCCAGCCAGCCATTCCTCACCTTCCAGCGGCGAGCCGGTCGGGATGCCCTTCTTGCGCGTCGCGGTTTTGACCCACGCCTCGGCGACCTCGCGGATGTGATCCTTGACCTGCCGCAGCAAGGCGATCCGCTCGCCATTCGAGGTCTGCGCCCAGTCGTCCTTCCTGGCGTCGAGATCGGTGAGCGCGAGGTCGAGTTCGGCTGCCCATTCAGGCTGCACGGGCTGGGTTTTGACTGCCTTGGCAACCATCCTATCCTCCTCCACTTCGATCTCTTTGTTTGACGCAATTCCTGTGGGAAAACCGCTTCACACTTTTCCTGGAATTGCTCTACGAAAACGGCAGTGCGGCCCATTGCTCGACGAATTTCCCGCCGGAATAGACCTGGATCGAACCGAACTGCTGTAGCACGAATTCGCTCTGCGTCGGACGCAGGAAGGCGTAGTCGTCAGGCCCGACATTGACGTTGTCGGGCAGCGCCATGAATTGCTGATTGGTCGAAAAGCCGAACGTCTTGTCGGTCTTCATCCCTGTGGGATGGACGGGCTTCGCCATCCATTTTCCGCCATAGAGAAAACAGCCGCGCCGCGGCAACAGCCCGAGCTTCTGCAGCAGCCAGGAGCGCTGGTCGAGGCCCGGCGCCTGGACATCGACCACTTTCAGGATCGGCGTCGCGATGAATGCGGCAGGCCGCAATTGGCTGAGGCTCGGCACATCGAAATCGGTCGGCAGCATAAAAGCCGATCCGATGGACAATTCATTGGCGCCGACCCAGCTGTCATAGAGCAATGCGGTGCTGCTGCCGCCAAGATTGAGGATCTTGCGCTGGTCGGCGGCAAGGCAAGCGACATACTGGCGAAACAGGCTGATCGCCTTGACGCGCGCCTTGGCCGGTCCTCCCAGCAGTTTGGGGATATGGCCGATATGCGCCTCGTAGGCCATGACGCCTTCGCATTTCAGCCGCGGGTAATTCGCCAACGCGGAAACTGCCCGGGCCAGTGAGTCGGGATCGCTGATACCGCCGCGATGAAGGCCGACATCGACCTCGAAGCAGACGCGCAGCTCGCGGTCGAGCTCGGCGGCAAGCGAGCCATAGGCGGCCAGCCGCTCCTCGGTATTGATCAGCCAGACGATGCGCGACGTAGCTTCGCCGAGCCCGGCGAGAACGCCCTTCGTCAGCGCGTGCCTGGCGCCGGCAACCGGCATCGGCTTGCCCAACAGGAGATCGACTTGGGGAAACACTTTCAGCATCTCGGCGCTGATCGGCAGATGAAAGGTCATCAGCCTGTCGGTCGCAAACGCCGCGCGGATATAGTCGATCAGCGGCAGGCATGGCAGCGACTTGTCGACGAGGCGCAGATCGAGGCCCGTGGCGAACTTCGCCTTGATCGCAGCGATGTTGTGATCGAGCCGGTCGAGATCGAGCACCAGGCAAGGCTGAAAGATCCCGGCTGCCCTGAGCGCGCCCGACATTTCCGCGAAATAGGTGTCGGTCAGGCTCATGCCGCGACGCCGAGCAGCCTGGCAATATAGGGCGACACGAAGCGGTTGTCCGGGTCCATCTCGCGGCGGACCGCCATCGCATCGTTCCAGCGCGGATAGAGCGCGCTCAATTCCCTTGATGTCAGGCTGTGCATCTTGCCCCAATGCGGGCGGCCGCCGCGCTTCCTGAAGATCGGCTCGGCGGCGTTGAAGAACGCCATCGGATCGCGCTCGACGCCGTGATGGATGGCGATGGAACAGGTTGGGCGCTTGTAGAAGGGGCTGAGCCAGACATTGTCGGGCGCGACGACGCGCACCTCCATCGGAAAATAGACCTCTGGAAACCGCGTCTCGAGCAGCGCAATGATTTCGCTGAGTGCGGCCGCCCCTTCCTCGAACGGCAGGTGGTATTCCATCTCGTTGAACTTGACGTTGCGCTCGGAGGTGAAGACCTTCAGCCACTCCTCGATATAATCCTCGGCCGGCACCTTGGCGAAGGCCGAGCCGATGAGACGGCGGCGCAGCCAAGGGAGCCAGCTGAGATAGTCGCGCAGTTTTCTCAGCGTCGTCACCGCATCGTCGTCTTCCGTCGGCGGACGCACCGTCGCCGGCGCCTCGGTGATGTCGCTGGCAATCAGCAGCGCCTGGCCCGAAAACGGCACGTAGTAGAACTCGGCCGAACGATGCGCCGTCATGGTGCTTTCGAATTGCGCAAGCACATCGGCGATCGGCGCCGTCCAGCGGCGGTGCCGCATCCGGTAGCTCGCCACGTTGCGGATCGTCACTTCGGTGACGGCGCCGAAAGCGCCGAGCGAAGCGCCCATGGCTTCGATCATGTCGGGGCTCTTGGCACGGTCGAACTCTTTCAGCGCGCCACGCCCGTCGACGATCTGCATCGCCTCGAGCTGGGTGTGGTACGCGCCAAGTGTGATGCCCGAGCCGTGCGTGGCGGTGCCGAGCGCCCCGCCGAACGCCTGCTTGTCGATGTCGCCCATGTTCGGCAGCGCCTGGCCGACGCCGTGCAACAGCTTTGCCAGCGCGCCGATCTTGGTGCCGGCGCCGACCCGCGCCGTCAGTTTTTCGGGATCGTGCGACCTCAGGCCCTCGAAGCGGTCGAGCGACAGGATGGTGCCGTCATTCTTGACCAGCGGCGTAAAGGAATGGCCCGTGCCGACAAATCGAACTGGTCCCGGCGAGTTGCGAATGGCACCACTCAGCTCATCGAGACTCTGCGGTTCGGCAAAAGCATGCGGCGTGGCCGTGACATAGCCCGACCAATTGCTCCACTGGCTGATAGCCTCTCCCACGATCCCTCCCTGGGGCGCCGGCTTTGCCGGTCTTTCTCCTAGCGCTAGATAATATGATACATAGTCAGCTTTTCCGGATATGATACATTGTCAGCTTTCTGTCAACCTGGCAATCGGAGGTGTCTTGCGTCCGCGCCGGCCGCATTATCTACAGCGACGCACGCTGAGCCGGCGTCGGCATTGAACGCAAGTTCGTTGCCCCTTCAAGCCAGCCCAAACGTTTCCACGGCCCGCATGATGCCGCGCAATTCGGCCAAGCCCTTCAGGCGGCCGATCAGCGAGTAGCCGGGATTGATCCTTGTCTTGCCGATATCGTCGGCGAGCAGGTGGCCATGGTCCGGCCGCATCGGGATTTGCCAGTCGGCGCGGCCCTCCTTGCGGCGGCGCGCCTCCTCCTGCATCAGCGCCAGGATGACATGCGCCATGTCGGTGCCGCCTTCGAGATGCTCGGCCTCGTAGAACGAGCCGTCATCCTCGATGGTGATGTTGCGCAAATGGGCGAAGTGGATGCGGTCGGCGAATTCCTTGACCATGGCGACGATGTCGTTGTCGGCGCGCGTGCCGTAGGACCCGGTGCAGAACGTCAGCCCATTGGCCTGGCTGTCGACGGCATTGAGAATGAAACGCGCATCCTCGGCGGTCGAAACGACGCGCGGCAGGCCGTAGAGCGAAAACGGCGGATCGTCGGGGTGGATACACATGCGCACCCCCTCCTCTTCCGCCACCGGAATGATCTCGCGCAGGAACCACGCGAGGTTGTCGCGCAACTCCTTCGGCCCGATCCCGTCATAGTCCGCAAGCGCCTCGCGAAAACTGTCGCGGTCATACTTGCGCTCTGTAGCCGGCAGGCCGGCGATCAGATTGCGCTCGATCTGGTCGATCTTCTCGGGCGGCAATTCCTTCAGCCGCGCTTCCGCCTGCGCAATACGCGCCGGCGTGTAGCTGTCAGCTCCGTTCTTGCGCTTCAGCACGAACAGATCGTAGGCGGCGAAATCAACGGCATCAAAACGCAGGGCGTAGCCTGTCGTCGGCAGACGGTAGGCTAGATCGGTGCGGGTCCAGTCCACCACCGGCATGAAATTGTAGCAGATCGTGGCGATGCCGGCCTTGGCCAGCGCGCGGATCGAATCGCGGTAATAGCCGGCATAGCGCTCGCGTTCCTGCGCGCCGATCTTGAAGGAATTGTGGACCGGAATGCTCTCGACGACCGACCAGGTCAGTCCTGCTTCCTGGATAATGCGCTTGCGCTCCAGCACTTCGGCCTCAGGCCACGCCCGGCCGTCATAGATATGGTGGAGCGCCGAGACCACGCCGGTGGCGCCCGCCTGCTTGACATGATCGAGCGTCACCGGATCATCGGGCCCATACCAGCGCCAGCATTGTTCCATTTTCGGCTTTCCTTCTGCGAGAGGTTGGCAACTTATTGTTGGACCTCGATGGGAGTCGATAGAAAATGGAAGAGTTTTTAGAAATGATGGATTTCGACGGCAAGGTCGCCCTGGTGACGGGGACGACCGGCATTGGCCTGGCAACCGCCAGACGCCTTGCGGCCGGTGGCGCCGCAATCATCGCCTGCGGCATCGACCGCAGCGCCAATGCGGCGATGAAAGCGCAACTGGAAAGCGCTGGAGCTGCGGTGCTGGTCATCGAAACCGATGTGTCCATCTCCGACCAGGTGCGCGACGCGGTGGCGGCTGGCGTCGCAAGGTTCGGCGGCCTTGATGTCATCGTCAATTCAGCCGCCGTCCATCCCTATGGCACGGCGACGACCACCGACTGGGAAACCTGGAACCGAACGATGACGGTCAATGTCGGCTCGATCTACCTGACCGCGCATTTCGGCATTCCGGAAATGATCAAGCGCGGAGGCGGCGCCATCGTCAACGTCGCCTCGGTGCAGGGCTTTGCCTGCCAGCAGAACGTCGCCGCCTATGCCACGACCAAGGGCGCCATCCACACGCTGACGCGCTCGCTGGCGCTCGACTACGCGGCATCAGGCATCCGCGTCAATTCGGTCAGCCCGGGCTCGATCCGCACGCCGATCCTGGAGAAGGCTGCGCGCGGTGACGGCGGCAGCGATGCCGATGTCGAAGAGGCCTACAAGCGCTTCGGCGCGGCGCATCCGCTCGGCCGTATCGGCGAACCGGAGGAAGTGGCGGAACTCATCGCCTTCCTGTGCTCGTCGAAGGCCGGTTTCTGCACCGGCGCGGACTACAGGATCGATGGCGGCCTGACGGCAGGTATTGGCGTGAAGTAGCGCTATCATGGCGTTCTGCGCGCTTGCAGGCAATCGGTGTCCGACCGCGCTACAGCTTCCACATCCGCTTGGCATTGCCCGACAGCAGTTTCGTTCTCTCCTCAGGACTTGCTCCAGCGATCAACGCATGCGTCGCCGCCACCCAGGTCGCAAGGCCACCGCCAAGCGTGCACACCGGCCAGTCGCTGCCCCACACGACGCGGTCCCAGCCGAAGCAGCCGATCGTGTGCTCGACATAGGGGCGCAAGGTCTCGACTGTCCATGAGCCGGCATCGGCATAGGCGACGACGCCGGAGATCTTGCCGATGACATTGGGACGCCGCGCGATCTCACTCATATGCTCGCGCCACGGATGTTCCGCACTGGCCTTGATGTCGGGCACGCCGCAATGGTCGAGCACGAACTGCACATCCGGCGCCAGATCGGCGAGCGCAACCGCCCTTGGAATCTGATGCGGCAGGACGACGAAGTCGAAGGTCAGGCCTGTGCCGGCAAGCCGCTTGATGTTTTCGCGAAACAGCGCGCTGTCCGAAAGCTCGTCCGGCATGACATGCAGCACGCGGCGGAACCCCTTGACGAAGGGATCGGCTTGCTGGCGCTCGAGATAGGCGGCGAAGCCGGCCTCCTCCGGACGGCAGGAGGCGATCGCCCCGCGCAACAGCGTGCCCTTTTCCAGCGACTGCGCCTTCACATGGCTGGTCTCGGCCTGGATGTCGGCTTCATCGACGTCGACCTCCATATGCAGCGCGGCCTCGATGCCGGCGCGGCGGGCCTGGATCGCATATTCTGCGTGCGGGAAATCGCGGTTGAGCGCCGGCTCGCGGCTGAGCCAGGGATAGCGCAGCGCCGACAGGTCGATCAGGTGCAGATGAGTGTCGATGATCATGGCTGTCCTCCTCGGTGATTTCAGATCATCGCCAAATGCCTAAACCCAGCGCATGGACATACTCTGGCTCAGCCCCGCTTCGGGATCTCTTTGTCCTCGAGCAGCAGCGTCAGCCCCATGGCGACGAAATAGAGCGCCGCCACCCAGATGAACATCACGTTGAAGCCACTGGAGTAATGGTCGAGCACCACTTCGCGGATCGCGCCCGGCAGGCTCGATGCGAGGTGCGGCGTCAACCCGTTCAGGCCACCCGGCAGCAGGGCGGCGGCGTCTGCAGGAAGCTCGGCTGTCTGCCGGTTCAGCGCCCAGATCATCACCGCGCCGTTCAGCGCCAGACCCAGCGATGCTCCGAGCGTCCGCGCCTGGGTGATCAGCGATGTCACCGCGCCGATATCCTGCAGGGGTGCTGCCGCCTGGATCGCCACGATCAGCACCTGGAACTGCAGGCCCATGCTGATGCCGAACACTGCCATCATCGTCGCCAATACCCAGATCGGCGTATGCTGGTTGGTGAGGACGAAGCCCAGCATCAGAAACCCGCCAATAGCCATGGCGACCACCGGCATCCATTTGTAGCGTCCGGTTGCCGCGATCACCCGCCCGGCGACGATCGAGATGACCATGGACGTGAGCGACGCCGGCAGGAACAGGAAGCCTACCTCGGCCGGGCTCAGGCCCGTCAGCGTCTGCATGTAGAGGGCAAAATAGAAGAACATGCCCAGCGTCACCGTTCCGGCGACCAGCGACACGCCCGAGACGATGCTGACCGTCGAATCGCCGAACAGCCGCAGAGGTACGATCGGCTCTTCGGCCCGCCGCTCGACCATGACGAACAAGGTGATGGCGACTAGTGCCAGCAGCGGCAGCGCGAAGGTGATGAGGTCCGGTCCGCTGGGGTCGAGCACGTGGTAGCCCCAATAAACGATCGCCGTCGTGCCGGCGGCGAGCAGCACGCCGCCGAGATAGTCGATGCGGTGCCGCTTTTCGTTGAACCGGCTGCGCATGGCGAAGGCCAGCACCGCCAGCACGATGATCCCTATCGGCAAATTGACCAGGAACACCCAACGCCAGCCGAACAGGCTGGTGATGTAGCCGCCGGCCAGCGGGCCGAGCACCGACGACAGCGCGAACACCGCCGAACTGTAGCCCTGATATTTGGCGCGGTCGCGCGGCGAAAACAGTTCGCCGATCATGGCGAAGGCCGAAACCATCAACCCACCCCCGCCGATACCCTGCAGCACGCGCGCGGCGATCAGGCTCTCCATCGACCATGCCATGCCGCAGACCAGCGAGCCCAGCAGGAACAGGCCGATCGCCGTCAGCACGACATTCTTGCGGCCATACATGTCGCCAAGCTTGCCGTAGAATGGCGAGACCGCGGCGGTCGAGAGCAGGTAGGCGGCACCGACCCAGCCGAACAAATGCAGATTGCCGAGTTCGCCGGCAATGGTGGGCAAGGCGGTGACGACGATCTGCATGTCGATGGTTGCCATGAACATGGCGATCAGCGCGCCGAAATAGACGATCAAGGTCGTAAGGTCGGGCCTGACTTGGGCCTCAACGGGCCGCGCGTCCGGCAGCGTCTGCTCGACAGTCATCGGTGTCTCCGTAACTTGGGGCGCGATTTATGTGCCCACAACCAGGAGGTGTCAATCAGATATGTGCGCGTAGCATATAATTGACATCAGCATATATTCTTGCTAACGCGCTATGGGATGAGCAGCAACGCATCCGGCAGTCCGGACCGATTTCCAGCCCTGTTCCAGACGCGCGGCGACCGGGATCTCGCCGATCTGGCGCGCGGCAGCGGCCTGTCCGAACCGGCGGCCGAGGCCGTGGCCGCCATCGATGCGGTAATGAGCAAGGTGCGCCGCTCGATCCAGCGCCGCGACTTCGGCCGCATGATCCTGGCGCGCGTAGACCCTTCGCTGGAAGTGAGCCATCTCGATGCGATCAGCGCCATCGCGAACAATCCGTTTTTCAGCGCTACCCAGCAGGATGAGGTGACGGTTGGCGTCATCGCCGAGCGCCTCGAGATCGATCCGTCGCGCGCCAGCCGCATCGCGGCCGACCTCGTCGAACGCGGCTATGCCTGCCGTGTCGCATCGCAACGCGATGCCCGCCGCATCTGCCTCAAACTCACCGCCAAGGGTGAGCGCCTCGTGGCGGCGGTGCGCCAGACCAAATGGCGGATTTTCGCCGGATCGCTGGCACAGTGGGATGAGCAGGACCTAGTAAGGTTCGCCACCTTGCTGGAACGCTTCGCCGGTTGGGCCATGGACGAAGCCGGGATGAAAAGATCCGCCAAGGCCGTCAAGCAGTTGATGGACGAGATGCTGCCCGAAACGAAATAGGCGGCACGGCGTGGACGCTCACCCATGTGTGCGAGCCGTTCGATAGCCCTTGACGCTCAGGTCGCCTCGGATCGTTATCGGCCGAAGAAACCGGCGTCCTCTTCCGCCAGGTATTTCTTAGCCGCTTTGGCATCGATGTCGAGGCCGAGTCCCGGAGCTTCGAGCAGGTCGACCATACTATCCCTGACGATCTGCCCCTTGGGCAGGCCGATGACGATGTCCTCCCACCACGGGTCGGAGGCGCTGGGATATTCGAAGGCGATGTAGTTGGCCGGCAGCGTGGCGCAGACATTGATCAGCGCGCCGAGGCCGAGCAGACCGTTCGCCGTGCCGTGCGGCGCCATCATGATCGAGTGCATATAGGCGTGCTCGGCCACCCATTTGAGCTCGGCGATGCCGCCGATATCGGCGGGGTCCGGACCGATGACACGGACCGCCTGGGTCTCGATCAGTTCCTTGAAGTTATGCCGCAGGTAGATCTGCTCGCCGGTGTGGATGGGGGTGGACGTCGATGTCGTGAGTTCGCGATAGGCTTGCGGGTTGACCCATGGCACGTAGTCGCCGGTCAGCATGTCCTCCAGCCACATCAGATTGTATTTTTCGACGGCCCGCGCGAAGCGGATGGCGTCGGGCAGGAACCAGCCGGGGCCGCAATCCAGCGCCAGCGAAACCTTGTCGCCGAGCACCTCCTTCATGGCGATGACGCATTCGATCATATGCGCCATGCCGCGCTCGCTGATCTGCCCCTGGTCCATCGCGCCGTGATAGGTCGGCGGCTGGCGCACGCCATAGTGGAAGTCGGGAACGCTGGTCTTCATGTTGGAGTGGAAGCTGATGCCTTGCTTGACCATGAAGAAACCTTCCGGCCGCTCCATCATCCATTTGACGTCGGCCGCGTAATCCTCGGGCTTGTCGCCGGAGCGCTTCTTGCGGATGGAACCGTTATAGACCCGCACCTTGTCGCGCACCTTGCCGCCGAGCAGCTTGTAGACCGGAACGCCTGCCGCCTTGCCGGCGATGTCCCAGAGAGCATGCTCGATAGCGCTGACGGCGGCGCCGTAGGGCTTGAACGAGCCGCGCTGGCGGATTTTCAACATCACGCGTTCGACATCGGTCGGGTCCTCGCCGATCAGCGCGTCGCGGAAATGCAGCACCCAGGGTTTCAGATAAGGCTTGGTGTACTCGACCTCGCCGAGGCCATGGAGGCCTTCGTCGGTGACGATGCGCACGATGGGGTGCCTGCCGATGACGGCGCACCTGAGATCGGTGATCTTCATGATGTCCTCTATTTCACCGACGAGAAGGCGGTTGGCGCGAGAAACTGGCTGGAAATATTGGCCAGGATCGGGCCATCGCGCTCGGACTCGTCGCGGGCCTCGAGCCATGCCCGATCGGTGGTGAAGGCCTTCCATTTCACTTCGCGCTCGGCCAAGGATTCCCAGGCGACGAAATAGGTCAGTCGATTGCTGCTTTCGCCGACCACCGTGGTGAAGAACCCGGCTTGGCGGATGCCGTGCTTATCCCACAGCGCCAAGGTATGGTCGTTGAAACGCTTGAGCAGCGCCGGCAGCTGGCCCGGCACGCAGTCGTAAATGCGAAGTTCGTAGATCATGGTTGATCCTTCTGTTTACTTCTCCCTTCGGGGAGAGGTGTAGCGTCAGCTCCAGGTGCGGTCCCAGGAGTATTCGTCGTCCCAGTGGTCGGTCGGCTGCCAGATGCCTTTGACGCCGTCCTGCAGATGCTGGCTGATGACCTCGTCGACCACATCGTCTATGCCGAGGCCCGGTTTATCGTGCACGGTGATGAACCCGTCCTTGACCAGCGGCTTGGGCAGGCCGGTGACGATGTCGTCCCACCAGTCGACTTCGACGCTGTGATATTCGAGCGCCATGAAGTTTTCCGTCGCCACCGCGACATGCGCGGCGGCCATTGCCGCGATCGGGCTTTCCGCCATGTGAATGGCCATGGCGACGCCATGCTCCTGCGCCGCGTCGCCGATCTTCTTGGTCTCGAGAATGCCGCCGGTGGTCAGCAGATCCGGATGGATGACCGAGATGCCGGCGTTGAGCAGCGGCTCGAAGCCTTCCTTGAGGTAGATGTCCTCACCCGTGCAGATCGGCACCGAGGTCGCCTGCTGCAACTGCCGATACTGCTCGGTGTACTGCCAGGGGATCACGTCCTCGAGCCAGGCCGGTGCGTATTTCTCGATCCGCCGGGCCAGACGGATGCCGTCCTGCAGCGAGATGTGGCCGACATGGTCGATGGCGAGCGGGACCTCGTAGCCGATCACCTCGCGGACCTCGTGAATATATCGATCGAGCAGGTCGAGGCCCTTTTCGGTGAAATGGAGGCCGGTGAAGGGATGCGGCACGTTCTGCGCATCATAGGCGGCGTTGCGCGCCCGGCGCTCGTCCAGCGTGCGTGCCGGGCCGCGAGCGGCATGGCTGCGGAAACCGTCGAGCACGCCGGCCGGCGCCACCACTGCGCCCGGGATATGGGAGATCTGCGCCAGCCCGAGGTCCATCTTGAGGAAGGTGAAACCGAGATCCATCCGCGCCTTGAGCCGCTTTCCGGTCTCGGTGCCACTGGGCTTGTCCGCGTCGGTGTCGCAATAGACACGCACCTTGTCGCGAAACCGTCCCCCCAGCATCTGGTAGATCGGCACGCCATACGCCTTGCCGGCGAGGTCCCAAAGCGCGATCTCGACTGCCGAGACGCCGCCACCTTGCCGTCCATGGCCACCAAATTGCTTGATGCGCCGGAACAGCCGGTCGACGTCGCAAGGGTTCTCGCCCAGCAACCGGCTCTTCAGCATCAGCGCATAGGTCGCGCTGGCGCCGTCGCGCACTTCGCCCAGGCCGACAATGCCCTGGTTGGTGTAGATCTTGACCAGCGCGGAGGTGAACGGCGCGCCGACGATCTCGGCAACGCGCAGGTCGGTGATGCGCAGGTCGCTCGGCCTGGAGTTCGTATTTACCCGATTGAGCGCCTCGCCGGCGCTACCCGTCTTTGCCATGGCTTATCCTCGTTCTGATTGGTGGCGCCCCGCACCCCCGGCCTGCATAAGCGTTGCTAGCCAAGCTCTATCTCGTGGGCCTGCAGGTAGTCTCGGTTCATCTCGACACCGAGACCCGGCTTCGACGCCAGCTTGAGGCTGCCGTTCGAGACATCGAGTGGCTCGTCGATGAGGTGATTATATTTGTCCAGGTTCCACTCCGACGTTTCGAGCTTGTAGAAGTTGGGAACCGTCATCATCACCTGCGCTCCCGCAACCACATTGATCGGTCCCGCGGCGTCATGGGGCGAGACCGGGATGTAGTAGGCTTCGCACAGGGCGGAAATCTTCTTCAGTTCGGTAATGCCGCCGGTCCAGGTAACGTCCGGCATGATGTAGTCCGCAAGCCTGTTCTCGAGCACCGGCACGAAATCCCATTTGGTGTGGCCGCGCTCGCCCCACGAGATGGCGGCACTGACCTTCTCACGCACTTGCTTGAGAGCATTGAGGCTTTCTGGCGGGCATGGCTCCTCGAACCAGTCGATCTGGCCGGCTTCCTCGAGGCTTCGGCAGAGGCGAATGGCGGTGGGGACGTCGAAGCGGCCATGCGCGTCGATGAGAATGTCGACATCGGGCCCCGCCGTTTCACGGATCAAAGCCGTTAGTTCGGCAGCCTCGCGCTCGTCCTTGCGGGTCATGCTGCCATCGAGGTAGCCGTCCCGCTGTTCGCGCGCCAAGCCATCGGCGATGCGGCCCTGGTGGGGGAAAGGATCGAACTTCAGCCCGGTGTGTCCGGATTCGACGATGTCTCGAATTTCGCGGACCACAGCCTCCTTGCTGGTAAACTTGGCCTGGTTGGGATGGGTATAGAGCGCGATTTCATCGCGCACCGGTCCGCCCAGCAGCTCGTAGATCGGCTTGCCTAGAACTTTGCCGCGAATGTCCCAGAGCGCTATGTCGATAGCGCTCACGCATTCGACTGCGGCGCCGCGGCTGCCCATATAGGTGAAGCTGCGGAAAATCTTGTGCCAGAGATGCTCGATGCGCGCCGGATCCTCACCTGTGACGGCAACACCGATCTGCCGCAAGATCGTGCACAGCGCGCGGTTGGCGAGCCTTGTGGTGGTGGTGATTTCCCCCCAGCCACTCACCCCTTCGTCGGTCGTCACCTCGACGAACAGGAACTCCCCCCAATAGGAAGCATCGGACTTGATCAGCCACGGCCGAACGCTCGTGATTTTCATCTCTCAACTACCTCTGTCTGATGGCCGGACCAATGATTTTCTGGGCTGGAAGTTCTATCCGGCCCGAGCGGCGTTGCGCGCACGCATCTGTTCGAGAACGTGCCGGCCGGAACCCTCGACATGGCGGGCAATGAGTTCGGCCGCCTCGTCGGCATTTCCCGCTTTGATATGCGCGATGAGCTCGCGGTGTTCACGCATGATGGCGGCCCGCCGCGCGAGCGTGAAATTGAAACGCCGGCTCACGGCTCGCAGCACTTCGCGATGCTTCCACCAAAGCTCGGCGGCATGGCGGTTGTAGTGGCGCTGGTACATTACGGTGTGGAAGGCGGTATCCAGTTCACTGTGCCGCAATGTGTCGGTGAAGTTGTTCTCTTCGATCAGAGCCTGGATGCGTTCGAGTTCGGCGATGTCCTCGCCGGTCGCCATGTTCACGAACCATCGCGTCAGGGCCGGCTCGATCAGGACTCCGATCTCGTAGATATCCCGGACAAAATCCTGGTCTATGGGCCGGACGCGCGCGCCACGGTTGGCGACAAAGGTGACGAAGCCCTCCCCTCGCAACAGCTGCAGCGCCTCGCGTACGGGGTTGGTCGAGGTGCCGTGACGCCGGGCGAGATCGGTAACCACAAGTCGTTCGTTGGCGGCGAGCCGTCCCTCGATGATGTCTTCCCGGATCAGTTCATAAAGCGAGGCGCCCTCGCTGGACGCCCCGATGGGATCAATCCCCACGGGTGGCTCTGCTTTGAAATCGCTTGTTTCGGCCAAAGCCGGCTCCCCCGATTAGTACATCACATGCTCGATATCATACACGGGTTTTGCAAACAATGTACGATCGGGTGCGTTGACAGGCAATCCACGATCTGAAAACGTACCAGATGATCGAAGGGATACATTGAGCAGAAGGACGCATCCCGCACGGTCGAACGAGCCCCTTGGCGCACAGCGGCATGGGAGAATCTGGGAGGATACTATGACGAGGATTACACTCGGCGGTGCCGTCCTGCGCGGCACTGTCGCCACTGCTTTGATGGCGTCGCTCATGTCGGGATCGGCGCTGGGTTCGCCGCCGGTCGATTTGAGCAAGTGGTCGCCGGAATATGTGCGCTCCATCGCCGGCACACAGGATTTCGACACGGCCGCCGATTGCGGCAAGGTCACTCCGCTCGACTACAAGGGGCGACTGACGTTCTGGTATCAGGGCGTGTTCGAGGGCGACCCCGACCTGCTGCGTCAGTACTACAAGGATTTCTTCGAGACCTTCCGCAAGACCTATCCGAACATCCAGCTCGAGGATCAGGCCCTCACCTACAACGACCTTCTCGACAAGTTCCGCACGGCGCTGCTGGGCAATGCCGCGCCGATGGCGGTCCGCCTGCAAATCCTGGGTGGAACCGAGTTCGCCTCGAAGGGTTATCTGCAGCCGCTCAAGCCGGAAGATGTGGGCTATCCCACGGAGGATTTCTGGCCCGGCGCCATGAAGGCGGTAACCTGGGATGGCGTGACCTACGGCATTCCCACCAACAATGAGACGATGGCGTTCATCTGGAACGCCGACATCTTCAAGCGTGCGGGCCTCGATCCGGACAAGGCTCCGGCGACCTGGGACGACGTCGTCAAATATTCCAAGCAGATCCATGACAAGCTCGGCATTGCCGGCTACGGCCTCGTGGCGCGAAAGAACGCCGGCAACACGCCGTACCGCTTCATGCCGCAACTATGGGCCTATGGCGGCGGTGTCTTCGACGAAGCCTCCGCGAACCCGACCTATAAGGAGGTCGAACTCAATAGCCCGCAAAGCAAGGCGGCGTTGCAAGCCTCCTACGACATGTATGTTCGCGACAAGTCGGTCCCGGTTTCGGCGCTCACCAACCAGCAGGCCGATAACCAGCCCCTGTTCGTCGCCGGCCAACTCGGCATGATGGTCTCGCACCCGTCCGACTATAACGTCATGCTCGACCTGCAGAAGAAGGCAACGGGCGCCGACAAGGAGAAGGCGCAGACCGTCATCGACAACATGCGCTACGGCCTGATCCCGACCGGCCCCGACGGCAAGCGCGCCGTCGTGTTTGGCGGCTCGAACATTCACATCCTGAAGCCCGAATATGTCGAGGGCGGCAAGGTGGACGAGCCGGCCGCAAAGGCCATCATCTGCATGTGGACGAGCCCTGAATGGTCGCTGAAGATGGCGTATGCCGGCTCGAACCCGGGCAACCTCAACGGCTTCAAGACCAAATGGATGAAGGAACGTCTGGACAACATCAAGTTCCTCGATGTCACCACCTCGATGTTGCCATACGGCATTCCGTTCCCGGCGCTGCCGCAATCCCCCGAGATCATGAATATCATCGTCCCGGACATGCTGCAGAACGCCCTGACCGGAGCGATGACCGTCGACCAGGCAGCGGACGACGCGGCCGAGAAGGTGAAAAACCTGATGGACGGACTCTAGTCCGGGCCTGACCTGCGATCCGACCGGCTGCGCCGATAGTGCGTGCAGCCGGTTTGCTCCGAACAATAAGGGCACGCCATCGTGACGATCGTGACCGGCAAGGCCGAGGCTCGCCGAAGATTGCAACCCGGTAGCTCCGGCGTGCTGCGGAATATCTGGGAGCATCGCGCCGACTACGCTTACGTGCTTCCAGCGATCGCCGTGATGCTCATCGTCATCGCCTATCCGATCTACTACACGGTCGAGCTGTCGTTCTTTAAGACGCCGCCTGGCCTGCAGCTCCGCGACAAGACCTTCATCGGATTGGACAACTACACGGCCATCCTCACCAGTCAGGTGTTCTGGAAAGTTACCCTGAACACCCTGATCTGGACGATCGCATCCACCTTCGTTGCCTTTGCCCTTGGGTTTGCCGCCGCGCTGGCGCTCCACCGCGAGTTTATCGGCCGGGGCGTCCTGCGCGCTATCCTGATCATTCCCTGGGTCATCAGCGCGGTTGCCGCCTCCTATATCTGGAAGTGGATCTACCATTCGGACTTCGGCATCATCGGCGCGGTGCTGGTCGGCCTCGGATTGGCCGACCGGCCGCCGAACTTCATCGACAACGTCAGCACGGTGCTGCCCTCCTTGATCGTCGTCAATATCTGGCGCGAGTTTCCGTTTGCCATGATCATGATGATGGCCGGCTTGCAGACGGTCCCCGACCAGTTGCTGCGCGCCGCCGAAGTCGACGGGGCCAATGCATGGCAGCGTTTCTGGCACGTCACCTTCCCGCATCTGCGCAACGTCTCGACGGTGACGATCCTGTTGCTCGCGGTGGCCAATTTCAATTCCTTCATCATCCCGTGGATCATGACCGGTGGCGGGCCGTCGAACGCGTCGCATATCTGGATCACCCACATCTATGAGCTCGCCTTCGGCCGGCAGCGATGGGGCGTCGCATCGGCCTATTCGGTACTCCTGTTCCTCATGCTGATGGTGCTGGGCTACTTCTACGTTCGTGCGCTGGCCGGCAACGAGCGCAAAGAGGGGAGCGCATGAGCACGATCGTCGAGACAGCCCCTCGAGGTCCGGCCCGGCGCCGCATGCGCATCGACGGATGGCGGTGGGCCGGGCGCATCTTCCTCGTGTTCATGCTGCTTTACACCGCGTTGCCGATGATCTGGATGCTGATCACATCGATCAAGTCCGGCTTCGCGGCGATGCAGTTCCCGCCGCAATGGTGGCCGGAAGAGCCTACCCTGGCCAGCTACCAGAAGCTGCTCGATCCGCAAAACAGCGTCGGTCAGGACTTCCTGCGTTTTTTCTGGAATAGCCTCTACGTGTCGACGGTCACCACAATCCTTTCGGTGATCGTGGCCGTTCCTGCTGCCTACGCGTTTTCGCGCTTTCGTTTCCCCGGTCGAAACTTCCTGTTCTTCACCGTGCTTTTGCGCAACATGTTCCCGGCGGTGATCTTTCTCGTGCCGCTCTTCATCCTGATGCGCGCGATCGGGCTGGTGAACACGCATGGCTCGCTCATTCTCACCTATCTCACCTTCGGCCTGCCGCTGGCGATCTGGCTGCTCAAGGGCTTTTACGACAACATTCCGGTGCAGCTCGAGCAGGCGGCGCGGATCGATGGGGCGACCCGGTTCCAGGCCTTCATCCTGATCGTGATGCCTCTCTCGACGCCCGGAATCATCGCCACCGCGATCTATTCCTTCATTGGCGCCTGGAACGAGTACATCTATGCCTACACCTTCCTTTCCAAGAACGAGCAGTTGACCCTGCCGGTCGGCATACAGCGTTTCTTCTCGGAGAATACGACGGACTTTCCGGGCCTGATGGCGGCCAGCTTCATGATGAGCGTGCCCGTCGTGGTGCTGTTCCTCCTCCTGCAACGATACTTCGTACGCGCCCTTACCGAAGGCGCGGTCAAACACTAGAGCCGGATGATGTCAGGTCTGTTCGACCTCAAATCTGAATCCGCCTCTAAATCAAAGAGATAGAGCATGATGTCGTCCGAAAACCGCTTCACACTTTTCGGCATCATGCCGTAGGGAGTTGCCGATGGCCCACGTGGACCTGAGAGATCTCGTCAAGACCTATGGCGGCTTCAAAGCTGTCAACGACGTTTCGCTGACGGTCAATGACGGCGAGTTCGTTGCGCTCGTCGGCCCTTCGGGCTGCGGCAAGACAACCACGCTCAATCTTGTCGCGGGATTGATCCCGGTCACATCGGGCGACATCGTCATCGGCGACCGCGTGGTCAACGACCTCGACCCCAAGGACCGGGACATCGCGATGGTGTTCCAGAACTACGCGCTCTACCCGCAGAAATCGGTCTACAAGAACCTGGCGTTCCCGCTGCAGATGCGCAAGCTGCCCAGGGACGAGATCGACAGGAAGGTCAAGGAAGCGGCGCGCGTGCTCGACATGACGCACCTGCTCGAGCGCAAGCCGCGCGAACTTTCAGGCGGGCAGCAGCAACGTGTCGCCTTGGGGCGCGCCCTCGTCCGCGACCCTGCCGTTTTCCTCATGGACGAGCCGCTCTCCAACCTCGACGCCAAACTGCGCGTCCAGATGCGCTCGGAGATCAAGCGCTTCCACCAGGATCTCAAGGCGACCATCATCTATGTCACGCACGACCAGCTCGAAGCCGTGACCATGGCCGACAAGATGGCGGTGATGAACGGCGGCTACCTGTTGCAATACGATTCTCCGGCGCAGGTCTTTGCCCATCCGGTGAACATGTTCGTCGCCAGCTTCATCGGCAGCCCGGCGATGAGCCTTGTTCCACTGGAGGCATCGACAGCAAACGGCAACACTGCGTTGACCGGCGCGGAGGGCTGGAGCCTTGAGCTCTCGCCGCTCAACGCCCGGAAGGTTGCGGGGGCAACGTCGAGGAAAGTCGTGCTCGGCGCACGTCACTCGACCATCAGGCTCCACAAGAGCGCGGTGCCAGGCAGCGTCCCGGCCAGGGCCTATACAGTGGAGCCGACCGGAGACGTCACCTTCGTGCAGGCGTTGCTGTCAGGCGCCATCGTCAACATCAGCGTGTCCCCCAACATCGCCGTCGCACCTGACGAGCAGATCTGGCTCGAGTTCGACCAGGAGCGGCTGCATCTGTTCGATGGCGAAACTGAACTGGCCCTCAAGGCCGGCTGAGACAAGACGGGGGTTCATTGGGAACGTTGGGGATGACTGAAAAGCTTAAGATCACCGCGATCAAGCCCTATCCTGTGTGGGTTGGAACGCGTAATCAGATGCTCGTCAAGATCGAGACCGACCTAGGCGTCTTCGGCTGGGGCGAGAGCGGCTTGAGCGGGCGCGAAAAGGCCGTTGCCGGCGCGGTCGAGCATTTTCGCGAGTTTCTCATCGGCCGTGACCCGATGCAGATCGGGCGGATCTGGCAGGAGGCATATCGCAGCCAGTACTTCGAGGGCGGGCGCGTTCTGCAGGCGGCGATTTCCGCCATCGACATCGCCCTGCACGACATCAAGGGCAAGGCGCTGGGGGTGCCTGTCTACGAACTGCTGGGCGGCAAGCAGCGCGATCGCATCCCCACCTTCGCCTCGACCGGAGACGAGGCCGAGGGCGATGCCGCCGTCGAACGAGCCCGGGAGCTGCGCGCACGGGGGTGGCAGGCGATCCGCTTCTTCCCCGCAGGGCAAAGCAGCAGGGACATCTTCGAACCCCGCGAGTCGATCGGCGCTACCGCAAGCATGCTGAACAAGGCGCGCGAGGCGCTGGGCGACGACGTCGTCCTCGGCATCGACTATCATCATCGGCTGTCGGTGGCAGAGGCGGCGAGCTTCTGCAACAAGCTCGGCCGCGGCGTGCTTGATTTTCTCGAGGAGCCGATCCGCGACGAGACACCTGAAGCCTACGAATCCCTGCGCAGGATGACCGACATTCCCTTTGCCATCGGCGAGGAATTTGCCAGCAAGTGGCAGTTCCTGCCCTACATCGAGCGCGGCATCCATCAGTTCAACCGGCTCGATGTCTGCAATGTCGGCGGGCTCACCGAGGCGATGAAAGTCGCCGGCTGGAGCGAGGCGCACTATGTCGACCTGATGCCGCACAATCCGCTTGGTCCGGTGTGCACGGCCGCGACCCTGCATCTCGCCGCCGCCGTACCCAACTTCGCGTGGCTCGAGACCAGGGAACCCGAGACGAAGCTGGGCTTCGACAATTCCGACTTCTTCCCCGTGCAGCCACGGCTCGACGGTGCCGACTATCCGGTCAGCGACCTGCCGGGCCTCGGCGTCGAGGTCAACGAAGCGGCGGTCCAGGCGGAGGCTTTTCGTTTCTGGGAAGCGCCTCACCTCAGGCGCCGGGACGGGTCTGTTACGAACTGGTAGTTCCATCTCAACCGGAGTCCACAATGACGCATATCCCTGACATCACGCGACCGTCCAAAGACCTCATTGACGCCCTGAGGGAAATCGGCGCCGCGACGGTTGCCGGCACGCTGGGCCACATGGGTTTCCGCAATCCTCACATGGTCGGTCCGGTGGCGCAGAACCATGGGAAGTCGATCGTCGGGCCGGCGCTGACGCTGCAGTTCCTGCCGCAGCGGCCGGACCTCTTCAGCGAGGGAGAATACGCCGACCCGGAAACGCAACTGCACCGGCACGTGCTCTATCACGCGCAGGAAGGCGATGTGGTCGTCGTCGACGCGCGCGGTGACATGAGCTCGGGCGTCTTCGGCGATATGATGTCGACCTATTTCAAGGGCAGAGGCGGCGCGGGCATCGTAATCGACGGCTGCATGCGCGACCGGCCCAATGTCGAGAAGCTCGATCTGCCCCTATGGCTGCGCGGCTGGACGCCCAACTACCATGTGCAAACCAGCATCTATCCGAACGCCGTCAACGTTCCGATAGCCTGTGGTGGTGTCACGGTGATCCCGGGCGACATTATCATCGCAGACGACGACGGGGCGGTTGTGCTTCCCGTCGCAATGGCGGCAAAGGTAATTGAAGAATCGAAAAAACATCACGATTGGGAGGAGTTCTCGCGCGAGAAGCTCATGCAGGGCGCCCCGCTGCAGCGCTACTATCCGCTGCACGACGATGCTCGCGGCGAATATGAGGAGTGGCGCAAAGCCAATCCAGTGAAGGGCTGAGGCCCGGCAGCAACGGCATTCGGCATGCAGCCGTTCAAGAGGTGATTGTTGCCCGCAATACGTGGGTTTTGAGACCCTTGCCTTCGGCTACATGCCTGGTCCCACTCGAAAACCCTGCCGACGGGCCTCCCGATCCAGAAAAACGCTTTCCTCGGGTGAAGCGGCGGCTCCGATACGGAAGGTGAAGGACGTCACATGCGTCGCATTGGTGTCGATCCCACAGTGAAAGCGCACATGATACCAAGTCGTCGCGGTACGAAAAGCGGTATCCGGGGCGTCCAGAAGATTGCCGACCTCTAGTGGAATGCTTGGGAGCAATACGGGGCGATAAGCGGCGTCGTTCAGTTGCTGACCCAGAAGATTGGAGCAAAGGTCGGCTACGCGTTGCCCCCGTGGCACGTCGGCCATCGAGTTCGTTGCGAAGGGATCGCCGGTAGCGCCTTTTGAAAAAAGCTTGCGAACACCCGGAAGCCCCGCATACGCTAGTGAGTTGGCCGTGGGGTTTGGCTCTGCGGCCTTTGCGCGCGGCGGCTTCGCGGCCTTCGCCGGGCTGGGTTTCGGTGCAGTGTCGGGTCTGGCCTCAGGCGCCTGAGCCGACGCAGGAAGCTCGATCTCACCGCCATCATCAGCCGAAGGTGTTGCAGCGGCCGATTCGTGCCTGTCGGCGTCAGGAGCTCCCGCCTCCTGTTTGTCAGCTTCCGGCTTCTCATCGATGCTGGCTGGCTCCGCCGGCTTTGCAGCGTCGGGCGTCGGTTCAGATCTGCTCTCCGCATCGGTTGGCGTGGCAGCCGGCTTGGGCTCGCTGTCCTTGGCGGTGGACGACGCTTGGTCCTGAGCGCTTCTCCCATCCAGCGATTTCCTGGGGCCGGTGTCTTTGTCACCGAACTGGAATGCAGGCTTCAGGACTTTCTCTGACGGCAGGTTGTCCGGTACCGACTTTTCGACCTTCTTTTCAGGCTGACTTTTGGCTTCGGGTTTCGGCTTTGGTGGTTCGGGCGGCGGCACGAGTGCGACATTGATAGGTTGCTCCTCCTGCGGCTGCTGGGCAGGAACGGGCAGGCCATAGACCAGGAACGCGGTGATGAGCGCATGCAGGACCAGCGATGCGGGCAAGGCCCACAGCAAGGTCCGCCGCCGCTCGGATGTCTCGGTCTTCATCCCTCACGATGTGGAGCGAAACTGCGGCGGCATCAAGCGTGGCAACCGTATTGGCGCATTCAGCCGCAGCTCAGCAGTGAGGAGACGACGCATGATTGCTTCTCGCCGCCGGCTCCATTCTCTGCATGCCCGCCTCCAATCTCAGCGACGCAGGCTGGCGTCGCGGGCACGCTCGCGGAGCTCTTCGCGAGAAAGGCCCGCATCCGCCAATATGCTGTCTGGAAGCCGCCTCAAGCTCGCAAGCGTCTGGCGATAGGCAAGCCAGCGGGCGAAACGGTGTCGAAGTTCATGCAACATGATCGTCTCCTTGGCGAGCGGGATACCCACGCTCTTGGATTGGTCGAAAACGCAAAGCAATCGCGCAAAGCGTATGCACGATCGAACGGATTGCGCTGACTGCCTGGCCAACCGAGGTGCCTGTCATTTTCCCGCCAGGGCAGAATTATCAAGCGCTTCCAATGCCTATATACTTGCGCGTGATGGCCGCTTCGCGCTACAGCCACGGTCGCAAGGAGTTTTTCATTTCTGCAAAATGGATATTGGCTGGGACGATCTGAGGTTGTTTCTCGACATTGCGCGGCTGGGTGGCCTGAGCGCGGCGACGGCAACCACGCGCCTCAGCGCAGCCACACTCGGACGACGCGTCACCGCGCTCGAAAAGCAGATCGGCGAAGCGCTGTTCGTACGTCAGCAGACCGGCTACCGACTAACCCCGGTCGGTGAAGAACTGCTGCGGCGCGCCGAAGACGTCGAAGCAGCAATGCAGTCGCTAACCCGCTGGCGCGAGGGAAACCTGCCCGACCGCATTGTCCGCGTCTCGGCCGGGCCATGGACCTCGGCCTTCGTTTCCACCCATATCGGCGAAATCTGGACCGTCGATGACGGCATCAGGGTGGAACTCGTCACCACCACCGACCGGGTCGACATCGGTCGCCGCGCCGCCGATATCGGCATCCGCAGCGAGCGCCCGACCGAACAGTGGCTGGCCGGCCGTCAGAGCGGCAAGGTCGCGTATGCCATCTATTCCGGACGCCACCTGATCAACGGCATCGCCGCCGGGTTGTTCGTCGGCGTCACCGGCGAAGGGGCAAACATTGCCTCGGCGCGCTGGCTGCAAGCCCATCACGGCGATCGCATCGCCGTGCGCGGCAACAACACCCATTCAGTGCGCGAATTGGTGGCCGCAGGCGCCGGCCTTTCGATCTTTCCGTGCTTCGTCGGTGACAGCGATCCGCGGCTGGTTCGCGTCGCTCATCCTATCCCAGAACTCGAAACCGACCAGTGGATCGTCACCCACCATGAGGAACGCCACTCCCCGCCGGTACGAAAGATTGCCGACCGGATTGCCGCTCTGATGCGGGCCCATCAGCCGTTGTTTCGCGGCAAGATGCCGATCCGCTAAGCGTCAGGCGTCGATCGGCCGCCAGATTCTCAAGGTTCTGGCGCGTGAGGCGGGCGCGTGAAGCTTGAAGGGGTTGGATCCCGGATTGTGGATTTTCGCTGGCCAGAAGCCGGGCCAATCCCGGAAATTGGCTGGAGACTCGTCCAAAAGGTCGGCTCGTTCAGGCGTATATGGTACAAGTCCCACATCTTGTCTTGCCGCAAAGTTCACCCTCTGATTCCCTGTGCCAAGGCGATAGAACCTGATTCTTGCACCTGGCGTGTTCAAGCGGCGCGTTCCGGGAACTTTTTTGTCGATCAATTCCAAGGAGACAAGACGATGAGCACCGCGGCAAGGCCCGTCATCTCGGAAATGCGGCCGAAGATAACCGTCATTGGTGTGGGCGGTGGCGGCGGCAACGCGGTCAACAACATGATTGCCGAAAATCTGCAGGGTGCGGAGTTCATCGTCGCCAACACCGATGCCCAGGCACTGACCATGTCGAAAGCATCGCGGCTGATCCAGCTGGGTGCCCATGTCACGGAAGGCCTGGGCGCCGGGTCGCTGCCCGCGGTCGGCCGCGCGGCAGCCGAGGAATCGATCGACGAGATCAGGGACCACCTTGCGGGAACCCATATGTGCTTCGTGACCGCCGGCATGGGAGGCGGAACTGGAACCGGTGCCGCGCCCGTCATAGCGAACGCTGCACGGGCAGCCGGCATCCTGACCGTGGCCGTCGTCACCAAGCCGTTCACCTTCGAAGGGAAGCGCCGCATGCAAGCCGCCGAAGAGGGCATCGAGCAGCTTCGCGAATGCGCCGATACCGTGATCGTTATTCCGAACCAGAACCTCTTCAGGATCGCCGACGCAAAGACGACTTTCGCGGACGCCTTCGCCATGGCTGATCGCGTCCTTTATTCCGGCGTCGGCTGCATAACCGATCTCATCGTCAAGGAGGGGCTGATCAATCTCGACTTCGCCGACGTGAAGTCGGTGATGCGCGACATGGGTCGCGCAATGATGGGTACCGGGGAAGCCACGGGCGAGGACCGCGCCAGGAAGGCCGCCGAAGCGGCGATAGCAAACCCGCTTCTCGACGAAGCCTCGATGATCGGCGCCAAGGGCGTCCTGGTCTCGATCTCGGGCGGCATGGACATGACGCTGTTCGAAGTCGATGAGGCCGCCACCCGCATCCGCGAGGAGGTCGACGCCGACGCCGACATCATCGTCGGCGCCATATTCGACCGGGCACTCGCCGGAAAATTCAGGGTCTCAGTCGTCGCGACAGGATTGCGGCAGGGCCTGGAGATACCGCAGTAGGCAGGATCCGGGCTGCTGATTTATGAGTCTGGTGGACCGTGGTCATGGGCTTCGCCACCGAAAAGTCGGCCCGCAAGCCCGCACCATTGAACTTGCCGGTGAATTCGCGTTGCCGGTCTAGAGACCGAATTTGTTTCGAGGCCGCTGCCACGAATGCGCGAACTCGCATCAGCGCCGCCGCGGAACCGCTCCCAACTGCAACCGCGCCGCGAATGCGCTTCGACCCGGATCCCCAACAGGAGGCCATACAGATTGACCGCGGCAGACATTTCGCCTGCGATATGGCCAGCGTCTGCTGACCACATGATCGGCCCTTTCTGATCGGTGATGCGGGCTCGCTGGATATGGCACAATAAACCGGCATGGGTCAGGCGTCGGGAGCATCCAGTGGCGGCCAGCCTCGCAAGCACTATATCGAAGAAAAACTCAGGTCGACCCGACAGGAGCATACTCCATGGCTGACACGCCGATACCCGATGCTTCGTTTCTCGCGGCCCTGACGACAGAGCATTTCGTGCAGCAGACAGCGATCAGCACGTCCATAAGTGAAATGGCGTCGCGAACGACCATCTACATTATGTCTCTGTCGAGCGCTCTGGTGGCAACGGGCTTTGTTACGCAGTCCTCCGAGTTCTTCCTGCCGTTTGTCGCGGTTGTGCTGCCATCGGTCTTTTTACTGGGTGCCTTTACCGTCTTGAGGTTGGTCGACATCGCCGCTGAGAACATGCAGGCCCATATCGGCATTGCCCGGATCAGAGCCTACTATCGAACTTTGGGCGACGAGGCTGCCTTCCAGTTTTCCAAGGAATTCGGTCGCTGGCCCGAAAATGACGCCGAACCTTCTCTTCGTACTGGGCCTCTCCTGGCGTACCTGACCACTGCAGCTACTATGATCGCATTCATAAATGCCATCGTCGCTGCGGCGGGCGTTACTCTGCTTGCGTTTGGTGTCGGTGCAGAACTATTGCTCGCGCTGTGTCTTGGTGCTGGAGCAGCAATCGGCTTGATGACGATTTTCTATTTATACCAGCGCCTTCGGACGAAAGGCATGGTCCGCATTGCCAAACCCTATGGCTCTGAAAAGAGCGTGCTTTGAGCGGGTAATGAATGTGGTGTTTGTGTGAACGGCACCGGCATGGCACTTCCGATCTTATTGACGACCAATGCTCCACGCCCCTCGCAGGCTGTTCGCAATGGCGAGCCCTTTCGGGATCGAGATATTTGCGCAAACTTTTTTGCCCGGCATGCGTTGTTCGTTCTCCGAGCACAGGAGAAAGCCATGCAGACTAAGTCGCAGACTTCAGCCGAAGCCGCCAAGCAACGCCATATCCAGCGTGGTATCGACGCCAAAGACGAGACGAAGAGCATTGGCAAAATGCAACAAGCGATGCAAGCCGGCGCCCGCAAATATCCCGAGCCACCTTTTCCCGAGCAGCATCAACCCAAACCGGGGCATGAATGGGCGATCGAGCCCGCTCCGCTCTACGATGCGCCTTACTACCTCGGATCGAAAAAACTCGATGACAAGGTAGCGCTTATCACGGGTGGTGATTCCGGCATCGGCCGTTCGGTGGCAGTCTTGTTCGCCCGCGAGGGCGCCGACATTGCGATCGTATACTTGAGTGAAGACAGGGACGCCGAAGCGACCAAAAACGCCGTCGAAAAGGAAGGCCGGCGTTGCATACTGATAAAAGCCGATGTCAGTGAACGCGAGCATTGCCGCAACGCCGTGGCGCTGACGGTCGAAAAATTCGGCAGGATCGACGTGCTGGTCAACAACGCCGCTTTCCAAATCCATTCCAGTGACTTCAACGACCTGACCGAGGAACATTTCGACACGACGCTGAAGACCAATCTTTACGGCTATTTTCATATGGCGCAGGAGAGCGTGCCGCACATGGAGCCGGGCTCCGCGATCATCAATACCGGTTCGGTGACCGGCATCGACGGTTCCAAGCAACTGGTTGACTATTCGATGACCAAGGGCGGCATTCATGCCTTCACGCGAGCGCTTTCGGGCAATCTGGTCGGCAAGGGCATCCGGGTAAACGCGGTCGCGCCAGGTCCGGTGTGGACGCCGCTCAACCCTTCGGACAAGGAAGCCGACGACGTCTCGAAATTCGGCGCGGATACGCCGATGAAACGGCCAGCGCAACCGGAAGAACTTGCCCCGGCTTACGTGTTCCTCGCCTCGTCGCATTGCTCGAGTTACATCACGGGAGAGATCCTGCCGGTGGTCGGTGGCTACTGAGGTCGCGGAACGTATTTCGTTGCATTGGGCTACCGAGTAGACGGCACGCGGAGACGTCGTCTCCAGGGAGACGCTTGCCGCGCTCGATCGCTTCAAGAAACGCGTGATCGGTGCCGTGCGCCGCCGCTTCACGGCACCCGCCACGGCCCGTGTTGGTCGAAATCCTCGCCCGCGTTTCAGTTTTCTGAATTTCCACTTGGAACTCTCCCGCCGGCATCCCGTTCAAACATCATTGAGCCGGGAGAACGACCATGCCACGAGGCGACAAATCGAAATACAGCGACAAACAGGAACGCAAAGCCGACCACATTGCCGAAGGCTATGAAAAGCGCGGTGTTTCCGAGAAGGAATCCGAGCGCCGGGCATGGGCGACCGTCAACAAGGACGATGGCGGCGGCAAGAAAGAAGGCGGCTCGGGTCGTGGTAAACACACCGGACACCCCGCGGCCCACAAGGGTGGGAAAAGCGGCGGCAAGGCATCGGCTTCACGGTCAGCCGCAAGCCGATCGGAATCGGCAAAGAAGGCAGCGGCAACCCGCAAGCGGAATGCCGAGCACCATGCCCATTAACTGCTCCGCAACAGATTCGGAACGCCATGAAACCCAAGCTCGCTAATCAGGTCAGCGGGCAAAGAATTTTCGTCGTGGTGCTCGACCTCGGCGAAGAAGCCTTCGCCGCGCTGACAGCCTTCGCAACCGACCAAAACCTCGGCAGTGCCTCTTTGACTGCGATCGGAGCGTTCGGCGCCGCCTTGATCGATCTTGATGCGTGAGGTTGGCAAGCGCCTGCCCGGTTCCTTGGCCATCCATGGCGGATGTCTCTGTGGCAGGATCCGATTCAGCGTCGGGATCGAACCGAGGATTCACTACTGCCACTGCGATATGTGCAGACGAGCGACCGGCAGCGCGTTTGCAGTTCTTGCCTGGATGCCCTGCCAAAGCCTGACCTGGAATTCCGGAAAGCCAACATATCGAAGGTCTTCGCCGATTGCGCAAAGAGGCTTCTGCCCAGAATGCGGGTCGCCGCTCAGCCTTTGCTACGACGCATCGCCAACCGAGATCGCGCTGCACGTCGGTACTTTCGATGATCCGGCTCACCGGGAGCCTCGGTACAACTACGGTTCAGCGCAGCGCCTTGGTTGGGTGTGCTGCGGAATAGACCTACCGGACCGCGACACCGAGGAACGCTGGTAGCGCCGCGAACGACCCAGATTGCCGATCAGGAATGCGGCCCTTGTCGCCGTGCCCCGAAAGTGCGGTCTCGATCTGCCCGGCCTGCCGACGTCGCCAGACCGTCGACAATCCCTAAGCGCTAGCCGGTTTTGATCCTTTGGGGGGCCGCATTCTCTATCGCGAAGAAAATCGCTTCGAACAGATCCTCGTCGCGGAAGGGCTTGCCGAGCAAGGGCACGTCGGCTGGCCGATCGGCAATCTCCCGGGCATCGGCATAGCCCGTGATCATGACCGCTGGCCAGTCCGAGCGCAAATTGCGCGCGAAGCGGATTACGTCGACTCCGGATACGAGTGGCATGGCGAAGTCGGTGATAATGACGTCGAACTTGTCGGGAGTGCGCTCCATCATGGCCAGCGCCTCCGCCCCTCCTCCCGCGCAGGTCACCTCGAAACCGCGCTGGCGAAGGGACTCGGCGGTCAATTGCCGCAAAACATGGCTGTCGTCGATCAGGAGGATTGATGGGTGCTCCATTCCGGCATCGGCGAACGCTCGTTCAATGTCGGGTTCCGCCGCAGGATCCACCGGCTGTTCGGTCGAACGTGGCAGCCAGAGTTGCATGGTAGTTCCGCGGTTGACGACGCTTTCTATGCGAAGTGTCCCACCTGACTGCTTCATGAAGCCGTAGACCGTGCTGAGACCGAGGCCCGTTCCCTTACCGACCGGCTTGGTGGTGAAGAACGGTTCGACGACCTTGGCGACAAGATCGGGTGGTATGCCGGATCCGGTGTCCTTGACGGCGATCATGACATAGTCGCCCGGCGGAATATCCTCTGTTGGCGTCCCGATCGATCGATTCTGCGCATGCACGGTTATTGTCCCGCCAGAGGGCATGGCGTCACGCGCGTTGAAAACCAGATTCATCAAGGCCAATTCAAGTTGGCCTGCATCGACATGCACCGGCCAGATCGTGTCATCGATCTGCCAGTCGAAACGGATCAACCCCCCCAGCACGGGCGCCACCAATCCGTTCATCGTGTCGCCCAGCGCAGCAAGGCGCACCGCTTCCGGCTTCAGGGTCTGGCGCCGCGAGAATGCCAGCATTCGCGCGACAAGGTCAGCGCCTTGTCTTGCAGAACGCCGCGTCAGGTCGAGTACCTGTTGCGCCTGATCATCCAACGTAGCCCGGCGTTCAAGCAGCCCTAACCCACTGAGAATTGCGGCGAGCAGGTTGTTGAAATCATGCGCCAGGCCGCCGGTTAGCTTGCCGATAGCGTCGATGCGCTGGGATTGAAGCAGCTGATCCTCAAGACCGCGCCGCTCGGTGATGTCAAGCAATGTGCCGATGATTTCCGGTTCACGGCCATCTGAGCCGTCCGACATCACGCCCTGGTCGAGAAAGATGCGATACTCGCCATTGGCGCAATGCCAGCGGAACTCGCACGTATAGGAGCCGGTGGTTTTGGCCGCCAGCAGCGCTTGCTTCAATCGCGGCAGGTCGTCGGGATGAACGCGGCTGAGACCGAACTCCGGATCCGATGTCAGGTATTCAGGCGCAAAGCCGGTCAAGCGCTCGACGCCCTCGGTAACAAAGCGCGCCGCGAAGGGCGGCTCGGCTGCCCGAGCATGAAAGCAGACCGGCAACGAATTCAGGATGGCATCCTGCCGTTGCTCGGCGCTGCGCAGCGCGCGTTCGGCCTGAAGCTTGTCCTTGTGCGCCTGCAACGCCTGCGCCAATAGTCCCTGCTCGACCTCCGCCTTGCGCTGGATCTCGAGCGTCTTCTCGTGGAGTTCGACGAAAACCGCGACTTTCGAACGCAGCATGATCGGATCAAATGGCTTGAACACATAGTCGACCGCGCCGGCATCATAGCCGCGCAGCATATGCGCATCCTCCTTGTTGATGGCGGTCAAGAAGATGATTGGGGTGCGCTTGGATTGCTCGCGCTGGCGGATAAGTGCGGCCGTTTCATACCCGTCCAACCCTGGCATGAGGACATCCAGGAGAATGACGGCGAACTCCTCTTTCAGCAGAAAGCGCAGAGCCTCTTCGCCCGATTGGGCGCAGATGACCTCTCCGATAGTCGCGAGCACTTCGCTGATCGCCAGCAGATTGCGCTCATCGTCGTCCACCGCCAGGATGCGGGCTCTTGCCGGCCCTTCGGCAAGAGCTGCCACCTCAAGTTTCCTTACCCTGTTTCTTGCCAGCTTTTGCATCGAACGGCCGTCAGTTCGCTGCCAGGAGAAGTTTTTCCGGGCTCTCGACACGGGATCGGGCACGCCCGATCCAGACACGAAGCAGCGCCAGCAGGAGATCCAGGTCGACGGGTTTGGCGATGTAGTCGGAAGCCCCGGCATCCAGACATTTTTGCCGATCCCCCTTCATCGCCTTTGCGGTGACGGAAATCAGCGGGATATGAGCAATCGCCGGTGTGCCGCGAATCCGCCGCATCGTCTCGTAGCCGTCCATCTCCGGCATCATGATATCGATCAATGCCACGTCGACATCGGGCGCCTGTTCAAGAAGCGCGATGCCATCACGGCCCCGCTCGGCATGCAGAACCTGTATGTCATAGGTCTCCAGAACACTGGTGAGCGAATAGATATTGCGAATGTCGTCGTCGACGATGAGAACTTTCGCCCCGGCGAGATCGGACTTGCCGTTGTGTTCAGTTCCTGCCCAGGCCTCTTGGCGACCTTCTCCCGGCAGCGTTGCCGAAATATGCAGCGCCAATTGAGCGAAGTTCTCCGCCCGCGGTGCTTCCGCCAAGGCCGGGTTCAACGCCAGTACCTGTTCAAGCGCGTCCGGGTGAGGCGTAAAGAACAGCAGCTGCGGCAAGGCTTCGCCGAAGTGGCCGGTGATCTCGTCCAGCGCCTTTGCGTTGTCCTTGGCGGAGCGTCCAAAGCCGAGCACGACGGCATCATAGGAGGCGAGGCCAACGTCTTCTGCATTTGCCGCAACTCGACCGATCGCGGTGACCGACGTTACGCCGTCGCGGATTGCCTCGACCAGCGCCAGACGCCGCTCCGGGTCAGGGTCCACGACCAGAACGCGGCGCTGAACGCGGAGCTTCTTCGAGTGGATATCCTGAAACACCTTCATCAGCTCGTCCGAGGAAACGGGCTTGGTGGAAATGCTGGACGCCCCCTTGCGTGCGAGACTGTCGATGTCTTCGGCACCCGAGATGACATGGATGGGAATTCCCCTCGTCTTCTGGTCATGCCGCAGCAGATCGAAAAGCACCCAGCCATCGATATCCGAAAGCCCGAGATCAAGCGTGATTGCGTCGGGAACGAGCTTGCGGGCCAATGCCAGCGTGCCGGAACCTGCATTCGACAGAACGCCTTTCAGCCCGGCCGACCGGGCGAGGCCGAGCAGCAACCCGCCAAAGGTCGGGTCGTCCTCGACGATCAACACGATCCGATCGGTGGGTAGGATTGAATCGCGGTCGTCGATCAGCTCTGCCGAGGCCGGACTGCTGAGCAGAGCTGTCGCAGCAACCGCCTCCGCCGCCGGAGCCAGGGTCGACTGTACTGTCGTCACGCGGGGGCCGTCGAACGGGATGATGAGGGTAAATGTCGACCCCTTGCCCGGCGTGCTTTCGACCCGCAATTCGCCGCCAAGCAAGCGAGCG
The DNA here is from genome assembly GCF_040324395.1 of Mesorhizobium sp. C277A. Taxonomy (NCBI): domain Bacteria; kingdom Pseudomonadati; phylum Pseudomonadota; class Alphaproteobacteria; order Hyphomicrobiales; family Phyllobacteriaceae; genus Mesorhizobium; species Mesorhizobium sp. C277A. Next base: position 3,077,862 of record NZ_JAMYVW010000002.1, read on the forward strand.
ATCTCGCGGCTGATCGAGAGCCCAAGGCCGGTGCCGCCATACTTGCGGCTGGTGGTGCCGTCGGCCTGCTGGAAGGCCTCGAAAATCAGCTTCTGTTTGTCTTCTGGAATGCCAATGCCGGTGTCGGTGACGGCGATCGCGAGAGCCTTCACCGGCTGCGTCGCGCCATTGCGGCGGCCGGCCTTTTCAACCCGGAAGTTCAGGCTGACCTCGCCTTCCGAGGTGAATTTGAATGCGTTGGAAAGCAGGTTGAGGACAATCTGCTGCAAGCGTTTCTCATCTGTGCGGACCGTGTCGGGAAGCGCCGGATCGACCTTGATGGTGAAGCCAAGTCCCTTGTCGGCTGCCAGCTGACGAAAAGTTCGTTCCATGTGCTGGCGAAGATGCGTCACCGGCATATCGTTGATGTCGATGGAAACAGTGCCCGACTCGATCTTCGACAGATCGAGGATATCGTTGATGAGGCTGAGAAGATCGGTTCCTGCCGAATTGATGGTGCGGGCGAACTCTACCTGTTTTTCGTTGAGGTTGCCGTGCTGGTTGGTCGCCAGCAGGTTTGACAAAATGAGCAGCGAATTGAGCGGCGTGCGCAGTTCGTGGCTCATATTGGCCAGGAACTCGGACTTGTATTTCGACGTGAGTGCCAGTTGCTCGGCTTTCTCCTCCAGCGCGCGTCGCGCCATCTCGATTTCGAGATTCTTGTTTTCGACCTGCTTCTTTTCGTTCTCGAGCAGCTGCGCCTTTTCCTGCAGTTCCTCGTTCGTCGCATGCAGCTCTTCCTGCTTTTTTGTCAGCTCGGTTTGACGCGCTTGCAATTCCGACGTCAGCAGTTGCGACTGCTTGAGCAGGCCCTCCGTGCGCATCGTCGCAGCGATGGTGTTGAGAACGATGCCGACGGATTCCATGAGCTGGTTGAGGAACGACTGGTGTGTGTCACGAAACTCGCCGAACGAGGCGAGCTCGATGACGGCTTTGACTTCATCCTCGAACAGGGCAGGCAGGATGATGACATTGGCTGGCGAGGCGCTGCCAAGACCAGATGTGACCCGAAGGAATTCTGGCGGCACATTGTCCAGCATGATGGCGCGCTTGTCGGCGGCACTTTGCCCAACCAGGCCCTCTCGCAGATCAAGCCGCTGCTTGATGGCAGCTTTGCTCTCGGCGCCATAGGAAGCCGCCAGCTCAAGATAGGATTCCTCCTCGTCGCGATTGGTGACGTAGAACACCCCATACTGGGCGTTCACCAGAGGAGCGAGTTCGGACATGATGAGCCGCGAGACGGTGGCAAGATCGCGCTCGCCTTGCAGCATGCGCGAAAACCGGGCGAGATTGGTCTTCAACCAGTCCTGCTCGGCATTCTTCAGCGTCTGATCCTTCAGATTGCGGATCATTTCGTTGATGTTGTCTTTTAGCGCGGCGACCTCGCCGGACGCTTCGACGCTGATCGAACGGGTAAGATCGCCCTTGGTCACCGCCGTCGAAACCTCGGCGATGGCACGCACCTGGGTGGTCAGATTGGCAGCGAGTTGATTGACGTTGTCGGTGAGGTCGCGCCAGAGGCCGGCGGCACCTGGCACACGCGCCTGACCGCCGAGCTTGCCCTCGATGCCCACCTCACGGGCGACGTTGGTCACCTGGTCGGCAAAGGTGGCAAGCGTCTCGATCATGCCGTTGATGGTGTCGGCCAGCAGGGCGATCTCTCCCTTCGCGTCGACCGTCAGTTTGCGCCTGAGATTGCCTTGCGCGACCGCCGTCACGACATCGGCGATGCCGCGCACCTGATTGGTCAAGTTCGTCGCCATCAGGTTGACGTTGTCGGTCAGGTCCTTCCAGGTACCGGCAACACCTTCGACGCGCGCCTGGCCACCAAGCTTGCCCTCGGTGCCAACCTCACGCGCGACTCGGGTGACCTCGCCGGCGAAGGAGTTCAACTGGTCCACCATGGTGTTGATGGTCGACTTGAGCTCCAGGATTTCGCCCTTCACATCGACGGTGATCTTCTTCGACAGGTCGCCGCGCGCCACGGCGGTCGTGACTTCGGCGATGTTGCGCACCTGGCCGGTCAGATTCTCGGCCATCGAGTTCACATTGTCTGTGAGATCCTTCCACGTGCCGGCAACGCCGCGCACCTGCGCCTGGCCTCCCAACTTGCCTTCCGTGCCGACCTCGCGTGCCACGCGCGTGACTTCCGAAGCGAAGGAATTAAGCTGGTCCACCATTGTGTTGATGGTGTCCTTCAGCTCCAGGATCTCGCCGCGGACATCGACGGTGATCTTCTTCGAAAGGTCCCCGAGCGCCACGGCGGTGGTTACCTCGGCGATGTTGCGCACCTGGCCGGTCAGGTTGGCCGCCATGGCGTTGACGTTTTCGGTCAGATCCTTCCACGTGCCGCCGATGCCGCGCACCTGGGCCTGGCCGCCGAGCTTGCCATCGGAGCCGACCTCGCGCGCCACACGTGTCACTTCCGAAGCGAAGGAATTGAGCTGGTCGACCATCGTGTTGATGACGTCCTTGATCTGCAAGATCTCGCCCAGCGCGTCGACGGTGATCTTCTGGGTCAAGTCGCCGGTCGCGATGGCCGTTGCCACCTTGGACACGTCGCGCAATTGCACCGTCAAATTGCCGGCCATGGCGTTGACGTTGTCGGTCAGATCCTTCCAGGTGCCACCGACGCCTTCGACATGCGCCTGGCCACCAAGCTTGCCTTCCGATCCCACTTCGCGGGCCACACGCGTGACCTCAGAGGCAAAGGAGTTCAGTTGGTCGACCATCGTGTTGACGGTGTCCTTGAGCTCCAGGATCTCGCCTTTGACGTCGACGGTGATCTTCTTCGACAGGTCGCCGCGCGCCACGGCGGTGGTGACTTCTGCGATGTTTCGAACCTGGCCAGTCAGGTTGGCGGCCATGAGATTGACGTTGTCGGTCAAATCCTTCCATGTGCCGCCGACGCCCCTCACCTCTGCCTGGCCGCCCAGCTTGCCTTCGGTGCCGACCTCGCGTGCCACGCGCGTCACTTCCGAGGCAAAGGAGTTCAGTTGGTCGACCATCGTGTTGATGGTGTCCTTGAGTTCCAGGATTTCGCCTTGCACGGCGACCGTGATCTTCTTGGACAGATCGCCCGACGCGACCGCCGTCGTCACCTCGGCGATATTGCGCACCTGACCGGTCAGGTTCTCGGCCATCGAGTTGACGTTGTCGGTGAGGTCCTTCCAGGTGCCGGCGACGCCGCGCACCTGCGCCTGCCCGCCAAGCTTGCCTTCGGTGCCAACCTCGCGTGCCACGCGCGTGACCTCGCCCGCGAATGAATTCAGCTGGTCCACCATCGTGTTTATCGTGGATTTCAGCTCGAGAATCTCGCCCTTCACGTCGACCGTAATCTTCTTCGACAGGTCGCCCAAAGCCACCGCGGTCGTCACTTCGGCGATGTTGCGCACCTGGCCAGTCAGGTTCTCGGCCATGGAATTCACATTGTCGGTCAGATCCTTCCACGTACCGCCAACACCCTCAACGCGCGCCTGGCCGCCAAGCTTGCCTTCAGTGCCGACCTCGCGCGCCACGCGCGTCACTTCCGAAGCGAAGGAATTGAGCTGGTCCACCATCGTGTTGATGGTGTTCTTCAGTTCTAGGATTTCGCCCTTGACATCGACTGTGATCTTCTTCGACAGGTCGCCCGAGGCGACTGCGGTCGTAACCTCCGCGATGTTGCGCACTTGCCCGGTCAGGTTCGTGGCCATCGCGTTGACGTTGTCGGTCAGATCTTTCCACGTGCCGGCGACGCCCTTGACCCGGGCTTGGCCGCCGAGCTTGCCTTCCGTACCGACCTCGCGCGCGACGCGCGTCACCTCGGAGGCGAAGGAGGCCAACTGGCCGACCATGGTGTTGACGATCTTGCCGATGCGCAGGAATTCGCCGCGCAGCGGTCGGCCGTCAATTTCGACCATCATGGTCTGCGACAGGTCACCCTTGGCGACGGCGCCGATAACGCGCGCAACCTCAGCCGTCGGCTGAACCATGTCTTCGATGAGATCATTGACTGAACGGACACTGGATTCCCAACTGCCGGTGGCATTGCGAACCCGGCCGCGCTCGCCTATCCGCCCTTCCTTGCCGACGACCCGGCTCAAGCGCTCGAACTCGCGCGTCACTTGGTCGTTGAGGTCAGCGATCTCATTGAAAGTCTCGGCTATCTCGGAATCGAGGCCTTCATAAACATTGTCGATGCGGACGGAGAAATCGCCGCGCCGGAAGGCTTTCAGAGAATTCAGGATGCTTCGACGGTCCAATTGCTTCTTGGATGCCTGCACGGTCACAGCGCCACTCCCAGCCCTATGGATTTATACGGATAAAATTGCCCCCGCGGCCAATGGTGGATCGCGCCGCAAGACCCCAAACGCGGCATTTTCAATTTTGTTCCATCGTGCCGTGAATTCCAGGCCGACGATTGCGCCTTGGTTTAAACGCCGGATTTCATGATGTGGTTGTGGATTTATCGGGCTTTAGCCGACCACGACACGTCATGGCCGTTTGCCATTGCCCAGAGAGGCATGAATTGCGTTGCGGAACTCGGAAGGCGAGGCAGGCTTTGCGACCCATGTCCCGTGAAGGAAAATCGGATCGTGAAAACCCGAATTGGCGTAGCTTGCCGAATGGACGACAAAGGGGATGTTTCGGGCGTCAAGCAACGTAGCTATTCGTTCGAGCGCGATAAACGCCTCGTCTTCCAAAATCGCAACGAACCTATGGTGGTCCAATTATCGCAGTCCTTTGCTCTCCGAACCGATCGGCAGCGCAGCACGCCGCCTGACCGGTTCCACCCGGTGGTCGAAGCTCACGGCAATTTTCTTACCGGACATGGCATGGACCATAAGCCCGACCAATTCCTCGTCGTCGCAGCGACACTGAGGAAACCTTGCGCGGATTTCATCGACCGCAAACGCCGTCGAGATAATGTCGTCAGCGCGATAGCCAGAGATCACCGCGTAGACTGCGCTATAGGTTTCAAGGTCAATGACTTCGGTTTTCAGCACATCATCCTCCCTGCGGAAGGCCGACGGCAGAGGCGCCGGATGTCTCGCAAAGATTGCTAGATGCCGGCATCGAGTCTTCGGCGCTGTATCCTGTTCATTCTATGACGGTTGGCCGCGCTGTCGATAGCTCTGCAAGGCTTTGTACGCTTCCAGACACTGATTCACGCGAGCGACCAGATCAGGCAATCGTGCCGTTCATATACGTTTTCCGGTTCACTGTAGTGCCGTCCGCCAACTGAAACAGTCCGCCCGACCAGAATGACGATTGTCGGCCCTTTCACTTGAAGCCCCCCCAGATCAGCGAGTGAGTTGTGGCCAACACTCCAACACCTCCGTCATGCTGGCCGCCTCAATCTGCTCACTGAAGCGGGAATGGTAGACTTCCATCAGTGCGTCATGGGTCTGGTCGGCAGAGCTGCAGATGGCATCGGTGACGAGAATGACGCGAAAGCCACGATGGATGGCGCCAAGCACGGTCGCGAGAACGCAAACGTCGGTTTCGCCACCGGTGATCACGAGCGCACGCACGCCGGAGCCACTCAGCAGCGCGTCGAGCCGCCCCTCGGTCCAGGGTGAATAGACATGTTTGTCGACCACCGTCGCCGGCGGTACAAATCGTGCAAGTTGAGGCATCAGCTCGATCAGGCGCGGATCGATGTTGGAAAGGGTTACCTCCGCCCACCGACGATAGTAGTTTGCCCACATTCCCGGCGCCTCGCCCGGGCGGGCGGCAGGAATGAAGCGCGTGAACAGGGTACGGCTGGCATGTCTGGCGACCAGTTCTTCGATCGCCGGGACCACCTTTTCAGCCCACGGCACGGGCCAAGGTCCACCCGGCGCAAACAGGCGCTGCATGTCGACGCACAGATGCAGGCCATCGTCGCCTATTGGTCCGTGAATCAATCCTTGGGCGGCCACTGGTGCATTCCGTCGGGTTTGGGTTACTGGCCTGCCTGCCGCGCTGCATCGGCCTCAGCCACATCAACAGTGTAAAGCAATTCACCGTTTTCGTTGGATACCCTCACAAGCCAGCCGGACAGAGCGTCCGTGCCAGGCTGCAGGTCGGCGAGAAGATCGATTGCGCAGCGGATAGCTTCGGACCGGGCCGCCTCAAGGCTCGCCATCCTCGACGGCGGTATGCGTCGGCTGGTTTCGCCATCGCGATACTCAAAGACATATACGTCGCCGGCGCCGTCGCTTGCAGAGGTTATCTCGACCTGGTCGAAATTGCCGTTGCTGCTCGCGTCATATTCATTGGCTGCGAGATCAAAGGTCGCTGTCTGGACCAGGATTGCCTTTGCGCGGGCAAGCACGTCATCTTCAGCTTGTATCCCGACGTTTGCCATGTCCACCGTAACGCAGTCGCCGCCCTCGCCGCAAAATATCACCCGGCGAACCGACTGCCCGTCTGGCGCCCTGGCATTCACCACTTCGGTCCGAACGACTTGCATGACACTCTCCTGCCTGTGTCTGACAATGTTCATGGTGCGGTTTCGGTTCCTGCGGATGCAGGGCGTCGGCCCGGCTGTCGAGACCGATAGGACTTCCCCGCCGGACATTGACGTGCACCGAGCCCCCGCCGCAGGAACAATTCGAACGGAAACGCGTTGCCCTAGCTGGAAACGGGATAAGCGCAAAATGGCCGCGCCACGTGCTGCCTGGAAGGGCTTCTTGAAGGTTGGTTCGGTTACTTGCGGCGTGAAGATTGTCGGCGCAACCAGCGAAGCATCCAAGATCCATTTCAAGATTTTGAACCGCAAGGACGGTCTGCCGGTCAGGAGCGTCTACGCCGACGAGGAGACCGGAAAGCTGGTGGATGCAGCGGATCAGGTGAAGGGTTTCGAGATCGAAAAGGACGAATTTCTCCAGATCGAACCTGACGACATAAAGGCGTTGAAGCTGACGTCGAAGCACACGCTCGAAGTCGGCGAATTCGTATCGATTGACGATATCGATACGCGCTATCTCGAGAAGCCCTACTATCTGATCCCGGCCGACGGCGCCGCAATCGAAGCATACGGAGTGATCCGCGATGCCATGAAGAACAAGGGCGTGGCCGCTCGATCCTGCGTGGTGCTCTACCAGCGCGGCCGCGAAGTGCTGATTCAGCCCTATGGCAAGGGGATGGTGATGACCGAGCTTCGCAACCACAACGAAATGGTTTCGGAAAGCACTGTGTTCGATGGATTGGCCAAGCAGAAATACGACCCCGATCTGCTCGAAATCGCCGGCATGCTTATTGACAAAAAAGTGACGACCTTCGATCCCTCGAAATTTGAAGACACCTATGAAGACGCGCTGATCGCCATGATCGATGCAAAGCGCAAAGGCAAGAAGCTGCCGAAGCCCGCACCAAGGCCACAGGAGAATGTCATCAACCTCGCTGAGGTGCTGAAGAAGAGCCTCAAACAGGAAGGGCTGGCGAGATCCACAAAGAGAGCCTCACCGAAACGCAAGACAGCATAGTTGATAACTGCCCAGCCAGAAGGTCCGCACAGCAGCCCCAGCCGCCCTAAATCGCTCGGAACAATTCTCGCGGTTGCCCGTTGGCCACCAAGGACGATTCCTTATGGCCGAGATCAAGAACGTCGACAGGGCAGTCCTCAAAGAGCCAGAGGCAGCCGATGCCAACATTGCGCTCAAAGGAGCCGGAACGCAGGACTCTGATCGGGCGCCGACAAGCCCCAGGACCGCTGGCCATCGGTAAAAATACATGGGGTGTGAAAAGACCCTTTCGCCTCCAGACGCGGCGACGCGCGACCGGTGGCGGGCCGAACCCCACGCCCAAGCGAAACCCGGAGAATAGATGTGCCCCCCAAACCAGAGCCAACCGAAGAGCCGCCAGTGGATGCGCCGACTTGGACGCCGGACATACGCGAGCCTGAGCCGGATCTTCTTCCCGACGAAGTGCCAGTTCCTAATCCGGACGAGAACCGTGATCCGCCAAAGCGAGGCGTGGTGACAGACTGAACAACGAGTTTGGTCCGGCATCCTCCTGCAAAGGCGTTTATCTCGCCGCCGGGTTCAAGATCGCCAGTGAAATGCGACTGGATTTGGCTGCGCCGAATGCTTGACGGATTTGGTCTCGATAGTGTGGACCTGTCGACGCCTCGCCAATCCTCATTTTCCAAGTATCTGTTCGAACGTGCATTGCTTCGGGCTTTTGTCAGGACGCCATCGCAGAAATTTGGTGCCATGACGGAAACGATCGCCGGTGACATGATCGAACCGCACCTCCGCCACCAGTTCGGGCCGCAATGGCTCCCATTGTCCGCTTCTTTCCGTGCTCCACCGACTGGGACCGCCCGGCGCTTTTCCCGTGAAGCCAGGAGCCGATCGCAAAGCTTCAAGTTGTCGCGTAAGCTTGGCCCTGTCCTCCCGGGCGATCGTCGAAGTGAACCCGACATGGTCGAGTTGCCCCTGGTCATTGTACAGGCCAAGCAACAGGGAGCCGACTTCACGCGAATTCGCCAGGTAGCGGAACCCTCCGACGACACAATCGGCCGTGCGCAGGCGCTTGACTTTGACCATGGCGCGCTCGCCGGGTCGATATTCGTCATCGAGAAGCTTGGCAACGACCCCGTCGGTCGAACCTTGTCCGGATTGGCCAAGCCATCTGCCTGCCGCCGCCAAATCACGCGTCGCCCGAGACAGTTCGAGATCCTTTCGCGCGGCCGACTTTACGAACAGTTCGAGTGCAGCGCGCCGAACCGAGAGCGGCTGCTGCATCAAGGCGCCCTCGGAGGTCGCCAACATGTCAAAGAGGATCAGCTTTGCCGGCGTCGCGACCGACAGTTTCCGGATCCTGCTTTCCGCCGGATGCAGCCGCATCTGCAAGGCGTCGAAAGAAAGAGAGCCTGCAATTTCGATGACGATCTCACCATCGACCACGAACTCTTTTGTTTTCAGTTCATGCAACATCGCGACGACTTCCGGGAAATACCGCCCTAACGGCTTGCCGGATTTTGCACGCAACTCCACGGCCGCGCCGGCTTTAAAGGCCAGGCAGCGAAACCCGTCCCATTTGGGTTCGTATTGCCATCGGCCAGCATCGGCCGGCAACGTGTCGGCAGCCTTTGCTTCCATCGGCGCCGTGCTCAACGCCACGCCGAAAGACGATTTTACACTCGTCGGCAGATCGCGAGAGATGGCAGATTCGCCCGTCATGAAAGTTCCGTGGACAACGATGGAGATCGACTCAACGCAGCACTGGTGCCGGCTTTGGAAAAAATCATGCTCCAACAGGGTTAGGTCATGATGAGATTTCAACCAATCTCATCATGACCTGGGACGGTCTACTCGGCAGCCTGCATGTTGATCTTGCTTTCCGCCATTTCGGTGAGCTTGCGATCGGTCGCCTGCTCTTCTTTCAGATTCTTGGCCAATACGTTGGCGCAGTCACTGCGGCCAAGCTGCTTGGCCCAGGCGATGAGCGTGCCATATCTGGTCATCTCATAGTGTTCGACCGCCTGCGCCGACGCTATCAGCGCCGCGTCTAGAACCTCCTTGTCGTCGACGTCGCCGCTCACATCGTCGGCTTCCTCCAGAATGCCGTCTATCGCCGGGCAGTTGACCTCCTTGGCCTTGACGCCATGCAATTCGAACACCTGTTCGACGCGCTCGATATGGCCTTTGGTCTGCTCGAGGTGTTTTTCGAATCCGGCCTTCAATTGCGGATCGGTTGCCTTGCCGATCATCTTCGGCAGCGCTTTCTCGATCTGCTTTTCGGCGTAATAGATGTCGCGCAGCGTGTGCACGAAGAGATCGTCGAGTGTCTTGATGTCCTTCGAAAAGAAGCCCATGGCCTTACCTTTCATTGTGCAGAAGTTCGGGTTCGGCGGCGGCTTGCCCGCCACCCGCGGAGGCCGGGAACTCGTCCCGGCTTGCTGGTCAACGCACCGGTGCTGGAGGAGTTCCTGATTCCGAGCCGGCCGTTACTCCTTTTCGAGACGCTGCGGTCCATCTCCGGAGGAGCTTTGACCCGATCACACGTTCGATGGTCCAGCGAGGACCCTCAGGCGCACGCCGGCGCGGAAAAACTGACGGCCAGGAGAGCCGAAACGTGCTGTGCGCCGCAAGCTCTCGCAGGCGATGGCTGCTTCGGCAGATGCAATGCCAGCGTCGGGCGCGCACTATTGTCGGGAGAACTCTTGGTCAAGTATGCGAAGGCCCTCTTCATATTTGGCCGCCGACGCTCCGACCTGCCTCGACTGCCAGATGTTGTCCTCCAGATCGGCGCGTTTTACGGGGAGCGCCACTGGGTTCGACGCAGCCCGCCGGACAAAGGCGAAATACTCCTCATCCGGCCTGCGCGACATGGCATCGACCGCCGCGGTAATTGTAGGTCCGAAGCCTGCTTCTTCGAGCTTGGCGCGGGTCCAGCCTTCGCCTTTCTCAAGAACGTCATGAAGGTAGGCAACAGTCTTCTGATCGATTGTCTCGACGGCGTCGACGACACGGCGGCAATGCTCGATGTAGGGCCGCCCGGTCTTATCGCGCTGCGACGCGTGAACCTCCTCCGCAATCTTTGCCGCCTGGTAGAAAATGCTCATCGCGCCTGTCGTTACCGTGATTGTCTCTGCCTGATGAAACCTATTCGACGATATGTGGCGTGTGTCGCTTGTCCTCGGCAGGGTCGACATCGATACGGGCCTTTTCCGGATCGAAAGCGCCGTGACCTGCAATAGCCAGAGCAGCCGCATCGGGCGTTTCGTAGGCCCACATGAAATCGTCGGAAGAACTGCCGACGGCGTGGACACGCCAGTAGCTTGCGGTGCCTTTAAGCGGGCACCAGCTGGTGGTGTCGGTCTTTTCGAAAAGATCGAAATAGATGTCCTCGAAGGGGATATAGAAAACGGGCTCGTGCCCGTCTTCACGCAGGACCTTCGCCCGCTCCGTAGCTGCGACGATGGCGTCGGAAAACCGCACCGTCACCGTGCCGGAAAACGGTTCTATGGCCAATCGGCCAAGGTGGTGTTGTGAAGTTGCGCCTGAAGTTTGCATCTGAATTTCTCCCTGGCGATTACCGCAAGATGCCTGGAGACGAAATGCGCGGCGGCGCTTCAGGTTCCGGCATGTCCGATGAAGCTGAATGGCGGGCCGGACTTAAAGCGCCTACCGCTTGCCGTATCCAGCAGTTCTCGTTGGTAAGGCGCGGTGAAATGCTCGTCCAGCCCATTCGAAGACTTTGGAAGGACGACACGGTCGTCGCTTCCGTTGAGCGTCAGGGCTGGCACCGAAATGATCTTCGCCGCTACTTGCCGGCGGGCGAGTTCGTGGCTGGAGATGCTCCAGCTGTTTGGCCGTCGTCAGCTGCCGCCTCATGTACGGGCTCCGGGGCGGCCTCAGTTGCTGCCAACTGGGCCGCAAGGTCCCTATAGACCTTGTCCCTGCCGCCATCGTGTTTAGCGATCAGGCCAAGTAAGTCATGACGGCTTAGCTTTGCAATCTTCATTAGGAATTCGAATTCGTGCTTCGGAATCGAGGCTGCTAAGCGATCGAGTTTGGCCCGCCGGGTCTCTTTGGACACATGTGCTCCTATGTATCCAGCCATGCGAGGCACGTACTCGAAGGCCCGCCATTGTCTTGATGGCGGGCCTTCGGGCGGCCGAAGCCGCTAGGTCCATCGGCTACTTGTTGCAATTTTGCACGGTCGAGGTCGTTGCGCCACTTGCAGTGTTGTTATCGATGTCATTGCCTGCGGCGTCCTTGCAACGGTCGGTCATGCCGTTCGATTTTGTAGTCGAGTTTGTGGAATTCGGATCGGTTGGCACGGCCGCATTCCCGCTGCCAGTGCCATTGCCAGCGGCGCCGCCGCTGCCAACAGTTCCAGTACCAGTTCCATTACCCGTGCCAGCCGTGCCGCCAGCACCCGTTCCATTTGTCTGCGCCAAGGCGGAACCGGCCAAGGCAATAGTTATCACCGACGCGGCTAGAATTTTCTTCAACATTGGAGTCTCCGTGTTTGAATCGCCGAATTGCGATCGCTTTCCCAACGACAGGTTTTTCTCATTGTTCCCGGCGTAATGGATTGTGATCCGCAGCAGCCTTCGTCGAGGTGGACACTCTTGACGGCGCACGAATTGTGATAAGACCTGACAAGGGCAGGATGGGCTTTGTTCAACACCAAAGCGATATGTTGGGCGCGGCTGCATGCATCCGACGCGGATCGCGATGCGGAATGTGGGCAAGACGGGTTACAACAGAAGCGGCGATCAGAGCTGCGAGCGAACCGGCCGCCTTGATGTTAATCTGACGGTTGAATCTCAAGACCATTCCGACGCAGGAGCAGAACGCATGCCGGCTCGATCCGAAGGATTTACAATCGCTCTGGCTCACAACGGGGATGCACGAACGCAGGCGGCCGCTGCGCTCTATCGACACAACATCGAACAAACCGGAATCGATGACCGGGCAGTGATCGGCGCGGAGCTTACCGACCCCTCCGGAAAGATCTGGGGTGGAATTTGGGGCAGAACGGAACTGGGGCTCCTGTTTCTCGACATGTTCTTCTTGCCTGAAAAATTGCGTGGCCGATCCTATGGATCACAGCTTCTTATGGCGATCGAGGAGGAAGCCGTTAGGCGTGGATGCAAGAGAGCCGTCGTCGAGACGAGCAGTTTCCAGGCGCCTCAATTTTACCGGCATCATGGGTTTGAGGAATTCGGCAAGGTCGAATTCGTTATTCCAGGACACGCCCGCATCTTCCTTCGCAAGAACCTGCAGTAATCTTTGCGGAGGCGCCATCTGCACGAACGGCTGTTCGCCGGCAAAACGCCGGCGCCTTAGCCCTCCCAGCCGTAGCCATCTACTCCCGAAGGTCCTTTTGCCCTTTCCATCCAGGAAGCTCGGTCATCGGGCATAGTAGCCGCGGTCGCGCCGGATCGGAGATATCGAGTTTATCCCAGGGAATGCGGTACAGGCCGTCGCGGCGGCGCAGCCGAAACAGGTCGAGCATCGCGATGCCGATGGTCGAGGCCGACAGACGCTCGAACGCGGCGTAGATGCCAACGTGGAATTCAGTAACGACGAGCTCGTCGCCACGCTGTTCGGCGAGAATCTCTTCGATGTGACCGATGCTCTTTCCACGCTGCGAGAGCACGCGTCGCCCGGCAAGATGTTCGAGGTTGACTGTCCTCATCATCACGCTCCTGGGATGCGCCCGATGACATGATCGCGCAACCAGTCCTGCCAGGCGAAAATCGACGTCTCGCCCACCTCGATGTCACATTCGATGTCGAGCCCGTTGTCCTGCACCTTTTTCCACGCAATCCTGTGTGGCTCGGCGTGGCGTTTGCCACCCACCCTCGTCGCCAGTTGCGCCATCCATTCCCCGGGCCGCGCGCCAAGGCGGCGCGCCAAAGTGATGGAGCCGAGTTCTATCGCGACAATCCTTGGTGGTTTGCCCCGCCGCAACTCGGCCACCACTCCGTCGACCTTGCCGATCTTGACCCGCCGGCGGTCGAACACCTGCTTGTCCAGGAGATCACGCATCAATTCCATCATGTGCCTCCGAATATCTGCAGCGGAATCGTCACCACGGCGAGCACGAAGGCAAGCGCGATAATGAAGACAACGGCGGCATTCGAAATGATGCCGTTGCGATGTTCGCCGACATAGCGTTCGTCATTCAGCAGGAAGAGAAATGGAACTACCGTCAGCGGAAGGCTCGCCGCCGTTACCGCCATGGAAAAGATGGTCAGCCTCAGTGGGTCGAGGCCAAGCATGATCGGAATGGCGGCCAAAAACAATGATGCCGTATAGACGGCACTGAAGCCCGGATCATCGCGCGGCTTGCGATCCTCGCCCCAGGTCCAGCCAAAGCCCTGTGCCACCAGATATGCCTGTTGCAACCCGACTTCGAGTGCGGCGCCGAAACAGGCAATGGCGAGCGAGGCAACGAATAGAACGAACCCCCAGAAGCCGAATATAGGGATCAGCATCAACGGCAGTTGGTGATAGTCGTCCACCTGGTCGATGCCGCGCGTCGCGAGAACGAGAGCAGCGACGATCAACACGCCGATCGAAATGGTCCCACCGAAGGTCATGCCCAGCCCGGCGATGGCACGATTGGCCCCAAGGTGGCTTTCATCCCATTTGTCCTCGATAGCTCCCGAGGAATAGAACATGAAAAGATAAGGCGATATCGACGCGCCGAGAATGCTGGCCGCCATGAACCAGTAATTGATGGCATCGTGAGCCGGCAGCGAAGGCACGGCGCTGCCAGCGACCGCTGTCCAGTCGGGCTTTAACAACACCGCACCAACCACGAAGCACAGCGTCACGAGGCCGAGGACCGAAACGCCTTTCTCGATAAAGCCAAACGTGCCTTTCCACAGCAGCAGCCATGCCAGCAACGCCACCGGCAGTGCCCACCACTGGAAGCCTATGCCGGTGGCAAGTTCGAGTGCGATGGCCACACCGCCGATCTCAGCGGACAGCACCATGAAATTTACGAGAAGGACGACGAGCAACGGCCATAGGAAGACGTTGAACCCAAATCTTTCACGAATGCCCTCTGAGATCGTGTGATGGCTCATCGCGGCGAACCGACCGGCCATTTCAACCAAAAAGATGATGCATATGGTGCCGAGAACTATGGCCCAGATCAGCTGGAATCCGAAGGCGGCACCCGCCTGCGCCGCCGTAGCCATCGACCCGACTTCGAGGAAACCTCCGACACTGGTGACGACGCCAAGCGATATTTCCAGAAGCTTCTTCACGGCTTTGGTCCGAAAGCGCTGGTGTAAGCGGCGGCGAGCGAGCGCATGGCCGCCCGAAGATCCTGTTGTGCGCTTTTCACCTCAGTGCGATTGTTCACCCGCAATCCCGCCTCGGCATGCGCCACCGTAACCGACAAACTGTTGACTGCTGCCGTCAGTCCTGCTCGCCCGGCTGGTTCAGCGGTCTCGGCCGATCGAATTTCCGCCTCGACATCGGCCAGCGTTTTTCCGACCGAGTGCAGTGCGGCCGTGGCATAGGCGGACGGTGCCGCTCCCTCCCCCCAGGCATCCAGCACCATCGATACGGTCTGTGCCGCGGAGGCCGCGCTTCGTGATTGCTGCGCTACCTGATTGGAAGACGAGCATCCGGCCAACCCGGCTAGAATCAGCAGCAAGCACAGGCAGCCAACCGGAAAATGACGGTCGTTATGGGGTACAGCGCGCGTTGTATGCACCACGCGGATTTCCTCCCCGGCCCGAACCAACTGCGTCCGGCATCAATGATCTAGAGCCCTCGGAGAGCTCGTCAACGAAACCGACGACGAGCCTGTGAGGTCGGCTAGTCAACGTAACAAAACGCTCATCCCGGACAGCCGTGAAAGAGGGAGGCCCGCGCTTCTCTTTGGCGCGGAGAAGCGCGGGAGATCGGGCTGAGGGGATGACCCGATCGCGCAGCATCAACATGGGAGGGCAACAACGCTGCACGGTTCGAACTTCCAACCGAGCCACTTGTTCCAACTTCAACTGATTAGGCTCATTGCCGTTCTGAGTACTCAATCCATGCGTTTGGGGGCCTTTTGAAGGTAGGCCATCGCGAGTTCTCATGGCGAAGAACGGCTTTTGCCCCAACGCTCATCCATGAATGCGCGCAAGGACCGCGACGACGACCGTCGCCTGACCGTCATGACAGCGCACGATCAATCCAGCCCAAACGGCGCGGAACAATTGTGCCCGCTCGTGGTTCCGATGGCACGAAGATGGAGGATATGATGACGGACGCCAAACTCGCTGTGGTGACCGGCGCCTCGAGTGGCATCGGAAGGGAACTCGCAAAGCTGTGCGCTAAAGACGGTTACGACCTGATCATCGCCGCCGACGAGCCGGCTATCCGACAGGCGGCAGAGGCACTTGAGACCCACAATGTAACGGTCGAAGCCATTGAGGCCGATCTGGCGACCGTCGAGGGCGCCGATCGGTTGATCTCCCAGGTCGGCGATCGCGATATCGACCTGTTGTTTCTCAATGCGGGACGCGGGCTCGGCAACGGCTTCGTCGACCAGGACTGGCGAAAAGTCCGCCGGATCATCGACACCAATGTCACCGGAACGGTCTATCTGGCGCATGAACTCGGCGCCAAGATGGCCCGGCGAGGTCGCGGACGCATCCTGTTCACCGGGTCGATCGCCGGCTTCATGCCCGGAACATTCCAGGCCGTCTACAACGGCACGAAGGCATTCATCGATTCCTTCTCGATCGCGCTCCGCCATGAGCTGAAAGATAGCGGCGTGACGGTCACCGTGCTGATGCCTGGCCCCACGCAGACGCGATTCTTCGAGCGCGCTGAAATGATGGATACCAAGGTCGGCTCCGATGAAAAGGACAATCCGGCCGATGTCGCCAAGACGGGTTACGAGGCGATGATGGCCGGTGATGAACAGGTCGTCAGCGGTTGGAAAAACAAGCTGCAGGTCGCCGCCGCGCATGTCACGCCGGCAGGCACCTTGGCCGAACAGCACCGTAGGATGGCCGAGCCGGGGTCGGCGTCCAGCGACTGAGCCAATATTCGCGTCATCAAAAGGGCTGGCATTCCCAAGGCCGCATGTGCTGCGCGAGGCAATCTATCGCTGCCGCAGGGGCGGCACCATCTCGGTTGCCGGCCTCTATGTTGGTCTGGTCGATCACATCCCGTTTGGCGGCGATGAATAAGGGACCGGCTTTCCGGATGGGCCAGACGCATACGCAACGCTACCTGGAACCTTTATTGGCGATGGTCCAGAACGGCGAAATCGATCCCTCCTTTCTGATTACCCACCGGCCGATCTGGAAGCAGGGCCGGTCTGTACAAGACGTTCCGCTACAATCAGGAGGTTCTGTCAAAGTGGTGATGCGGCCTCACAGCTAAGACGGGCAAGGCGACCGACACTCACTGCAATCACAAGGGAACATTCGCGTCGACGGCCGGTTAGGTGCCACTTCCGTAACGGTCACCTGCCGTCAAAGCGAGCCCATGATGAACCACGACCAGCATGACAATGTACCAGACGCAGCGCGTAGACCTGTCGCTGGAAGCATGGCGGGAGGAATTCTCGCCGCTTATGCTTCCACGGCGTCAGCCGATACGGGAACAGTGCCTGCTAAAGCAGGCCCTGCGAGCCCGATGCTCAAACAGAATCCGGTGACGCAATATCCCCAGCCGCCGTTCAAGCCACAGGAACAGAAGTGGCCGGGTTTGGCCAGCAAGATGGTGCCGCGCCCGGATCACGGCGAAACGACCTACAAGGGATCAGGCAGGCTTGCCGGCCGCAAAGCGCTGATAACCGGCGGCGATTCCGGTATTGGTCGTGCGGCGGCGATTGCATTCGCGCGCGAGCGTGCGGACGTTGCTTTCGGCTACCTCCCCGAAGAACAGGAAGACGCCGACGAACTGGTGGACCTAATAAAAGCGGCAGGTCAAAAGGCTTGCCGGCGATATCCGCAATGAGGCCTTTTGCAGAAAGCTGGTCGATGAAGCAGCAACGCCCCTCGGCGGTCTCGACATCCTGGTCAGCAACGCTGCCCGCCTCACTCGAGTCCACGGTCCTCAAAAAGGGCCGCCAAGGCCACCGCTCCTTAGGCGTGGTGGGCTTTCAGACTGTCTACAGGAGGAACCAATGGCTGGCGATGAAATAGAAAGAAGGCGACTGCAGATGTTGATCGAACAATATCTGGAGACCCGTAAGCGACGGCACGATTTCGTGTCGATCGCGAATGCCGAACTCGCGATCAAGGCGGTCATGCCGCATTGCCCGGTGTCAAACGCAGCGTTGGCAGAGATGATTGCCGCTGGCGCCGTCACTTACGGCCTTGGCGTCCTATTCGACGCGAAGCAAACCGAGGGCGAACTGCCCGTTGTTTGCTAGGCTCATCGCCTGACCAATCGTCGCGCGGTCGCGAAGTTTCGCCCAGCTCTGGAATACGCCAGACCGGGAGCATGCCAATCGTGCCGGCCGGATCGCAGGCACTTGCCGGCGACGTCGTCTCGGGCCTGGACCCGAATGTCGTCGCATATCTGATGAAAAACCAGTGTCTTTGTGCAGTTACCGGGCTTCTCGTTGGGTTGGCACCGTTCCGCTGTCCTGGTGTCTTGCCAAAGCTGTCGGTTGAACACCGAGCATATTTCGCACGGCCTCGACCAGCGCAGCAGCCCACACGGGTTTTGACAGCATCTTGTGATGACGCAAATCTTGCGGGATGTCGGATGCCGTGTACCCACTGACGAAAACAAACGGAATTCCGCGTTGCGCTAGAAGAGGGACAAGGGCAGCGCTGGTCTCGCCGCCGAGACCAATGTCCAGGACCGCAGCAGATATGACTTCACTCTCGATCAGCTTTTTCGCGCGAGCAACGGACGGCACTGGCCCGGCGATGGCGAAGCCGGCCTCTTCCAGGATTGCGCGGTGCTCCTCCGCGACCAGCCATTCATCTTCGACGACAAGGATACGAGATGCAGTCACGTTTCGCTCTCCCGATGATCAAACGGAAACTCAATCCGCAAGCTCAAACCATCGGAACCGAAAGATGTTTCAAAATTTCCGCCAAGCCGATACTCAATTTCGCCCTTCACCAGCGAAAGACCAAATCCCGTCTTCTCAGGCGGACTGACAGCGGGACCGCCGCTTTCTAACCATTCGAGCTGAAAACCGTGATCCGACGCCGACCAAGTCACGGACACCACGCCGTTTGGCACGGACAAGGCGCCATATTTTCCAGCATTCGTGGCAAGTTCATGGATCACCATGCCAAGCGACAGGCCCTGCTGAGGCTTGAGCCGAATGTCCTCGCCTGTGGTGTTGATGCGTTCCAGCCCGAACGGCTCGACTTCCTGCCGCACGATTTCCTCGACCGAGACCTCTTTCCAGCTTTCGCGCGAGAGCACTCCGTAGGCCCGCGCCATGGCGCGCAGGCGACCGATGAGCGCTTCGGCGAAAGCCTCCGAAGAGGGAGCATTTTTCAGGGTCTGACTGGCAATGCTGACCGTAACAGCCAGCATGTTCTTGACCCGATGGTTGAGTTCCGAGATCAATACCCGCTGGTGGGCTTCGGCTTCAGCCATGGTCGTCACATCGACAAAGGTCACCACCACGCCCTGGATTTTCCGCGCGCTGTCGCGGTAGGGGATCAGCCGCACGAGATAGTGGATGCCGTTGCTATCGCGCGGCAGCTGGTGCTCGATCATCTCGCCGGCCCTGAAAACCTGGGCAATATGGTCGCGCAGGTGCGGATAATCGAGCCGGCTGGCAAGATCGGTCAGCGGTCTTCCGATGTCGGTCGGCAGCAAGTTGAAGAACGAAGACGCCGCCGGCGTGAAGCTGCGGATAACCAGCTTGGTATCGAGAAAAACAGTCGCGATCTGTGTGCTCTCGAACAGGTTCTTCAGATCGCTGTTGGCACGATCGAGATCCTCGATCTTGGAAACCAGTTCGGCATTGATGGTGTTCAATTCCTCATTGAGGGACTGCATTTCTTCCTTGGAGGCCTCGAGCTCCTCATTGGAGGACTGGGCTTCTTCGTTGACCGAGACGAGTTCCTCATTGGAAGATTTCAACTCCTCCAACGCGGTCTCATATTCTTCGATCGTCGATTGCAGGCGCTCGCGCGTATCGCGGAGCTCGCGTTCGAAATCAGCAATCCCAGATGCCACCGGCTGTCGAACCTTTAGAGCTTCCAGCCGCGGCTGCGGCTGGCCCACCGGCTCGAACAGGACGAGAAACAGCGGCTCGCCGCTGCCGCGATCAGTCAAGGGCTCGATCGTCAATGTGACGAATTGGACACGATCTTCATCTTCTTCAATGGCTATCGCTTCGCGCACAACCGTGCGCCGGCCCTCGGCGGCTTCCCGCAAAGCGCCGCGCAATTCCAGACGCAGGCCGCTGCGTGCCATTGTGAGCAATTGTCTGCTCGGCACCCCTTGCGGCGGCTCGAGATATTTGCCGGTTCGGACCGAGTAATAGACGACATCTCCATCACCATTGACGACGACGTGAGCCGGAGCGAAGCGTTCGAGAACCTGCGCTTCAACGGTTTGCCTTAGGGAATAAGACAAGCCGCGGCGGGCATGTGTGTCATTGGCGCTGGAAAAGTTGCTTGCAGGCGCAGCATTCAACAAGATCGGCAGCCGCGGCGGCGCCGTATGTTCTCGTGCCTTGAATATCCGTTGTTTCTTGTCGACCGGTGCAAACAGATCGGCATGCTGGCTTATGCTCTCGGAGGTGCCAAGGAACAGATAGCCGCCGGGCTTCAGCGAATAGTGGAAGGTCGGAATAACCTGCTTTTGCACATCGGGGCCGAAATAGATCAGCAGGTTCCGGCACGACACCATGTCCATGCGCGAGAAGGGTGGATCGCGGATGACGCTGTGCGCCGAGAAGATGCAGAGATCACGTACGCTCTTGCTCAAGATGAAACTTGTGCCGTCATTGCTGAAGAAGCGTTCGCGACGTTCAGGCGAAACGCCCGCAAGCAATGACTCCGGATAGCGCGCCGAACGTGCGATGCCCAACGCCGCGTCATCGATGTCCGTGGCGAAAATCTGGATGCGCGGCACAGCCGAAAGTGTATCCATATGCTCGCGCATCAGCATTCCGATCGAGAAGACTTCCTCGCCGGTTGCGCAGCCGGGCACCCAGACGCGGATCGTATCGTTGGCGTCCTTGCCTTCGAAAAGTTTGGGGATGACGGTTTCTTCCAGGGTCTTGAAAGCGTCCGTATCGCGGAAGAAATTTGTCACGTTGATCAGCAGGTCGCGAAACAGCGACCGCACTTCCTCCGCATTTGAACGAAGCAACTCTATATAGGCATCGATCGCGGTGTTCTGTGTTATTTGCATGCGTCGCCTGACGCGGCGCAAGAACGTCTTGGCCTTGTAGCCCGAGAAATCATGTCCCGAATGGCTGCGCAGGATCGCGTAGATTTCTTCCTGGCCCTTGCGGAGTTTCAAAGCACTGGCCTTGCCATCGTCAGCTTCAAGCTCGTCGAGCAGTTCAAAGCTGTGGGCAAATTCCATGAGTTTCGCACCCATCTCATCGGCCGGGATGGCGATATCGATCAGACCGGAACTGATCGCGCTGCGCGGCATGTCGGGATTGCTCGGACCCGACTCGTCGGAGAGTTGCGCCAGCGTCAGGCCGCCATGCTCCTTGATTGCCTTGATGCCCAACGTACCGTCGGAATCGCCGCCCGACAGGACGACGCCGACGGCGTATTCGCCCTGATCCTCGGCCAGCGCGCTGAAAAAGATATCGATGGGCTTGCGCTCCCTGGACACCGAATTCGGTTGGCGCAGCTTTAGGCTGGAATTTTCGATGGTGAGGATCGCGTTGTGCGGCATCACATAGACGGTGTCAGGATGGATATCCATTGCATCTTCAGCGACACGAACCGGAATTCCGGTGTAAAGCGCAATCACTTCGTGCAGCAGACTTTCCCGTTCCGGGCTGAGATGCGTGACGATCACGAACGCCATCCCGCTCGAAGACGGCATCCCGCGAAAAAATCCCTCCATGGCGGCAATGCCGCCCGCAGAGGCGCCAATACCGACTATGGGGAACCTCGGCAGCTTTTGCATCAATTGTCCTGCTTCAGTGAAATGCAACGCGGCAGCGCTGATTTCGATCCAATGTGTAAACCGTTCCTGGTCGAATTCCCATCCCGCACCGCCGATAGCCACGGAACCGATGGACGCGACCGCCGTTTAAAGCCCGGAGGGCTGCTATGTTATTAGGCATGCGAATTCTGCTCGTCGAGGACGAATTCTTGCTGGCAAGCGAACTTGCCTCTTATTTCAGCGATTGTGGGGCGACCGTTTTGGGGCCGGTGTCGTCAGTCAGCCGGGCTCGACGATATATCGATTCAGCGGACGGGGCGGTGCTGGACATCGATCTTAACGGTGAGACTGTTTTTCCCCTCGCCGATGAGCTGACGGACAGAGGCATCCCGTTCGTATTCTTCTCCGGAAACGATCAGATCACCCTGCCGGAGCGGTTCCGGTACACCCAAAACCTCTCCAAGCCGGCCGGGTTCAGGACGGTTGCCGGGATCCTCGCCGCGCAATCAACAGCGCTTGGTGAAGACAATGTCTTCCGCGCTCTTCCAAAACTGAGGCTGTCCGCGCGGCTGCTGCTGGGCGACCCACAGGCGGCCGATCGCCTCGTGGAACGCACATTGAAGGCGGCGCTGGAGGAGCGGTTGTCGACGCGGCATGACCTTCCCTTGAGCGAATGGCTCAATACACTCATGGAGGAGGTGCTCCGCAACGACAGGTCTGGCATCATGAATTAAGATTGTCCGATAGTTTGCCGCAGGCCGCCCTGTCGACCGCCCCCGCTACGGTACCCCTCCCCAAGAGCGCTTCGCTTCGTCTTGCAAATACGGCCGCATTCCTGCTAGAAATCCTCGTGGCCAAACCTCCGCAAACCAAACCTGACTCATTCCGCGATCCTGTTGAAGGCGACGCACTCGCAGCGCTGCTCGACGAAATCGCGGAAGAGGAAACACCTGAACGGCTGTTGAAGCTCGCCCTTGAGCTGCAGCAGCAACTGCTGTTGTCAAAGCAGCTGAAAAATCCCAACTGAACGGCCTGCAGCTAGGCATCTTGATTTGCCTCGAGTTCCACGATGGCGTCATCGCCTCGTTCGCCAGACCGATGCTGCTGCGGTAATCTTTCTGCGCTCGATGTGGGCGAAACCCCAGTCTCAATAGCTCAGCGGTTCCTGCGCCCAGAAGGCCCTGATCCCATCATGACGCCGATGAGACGACCAGGAAGATCAGGGCCAACTTGGGTCGCAGCCCAAGGTCGATCACTGCTGCCCTGGCATCTCGGTATTTTCTTGCGGGTTCTTTTTAACGCCGGGCGCGGGTGATGTCTCAGCGGGGGCATTACCGCCTTGGTTCTGTTCCGGGGTGCGCTTTACTGGCGATGTCTGCCACGATCCGCCTGAAAGGGGTATGAACACAAAGAAGGCTAGCAGGGCGACGAAGATCACAGCCGCAATGACGACGCCCCACCCGAGTACATTTCGGGTGCCACGCTGTTCTTCCTTCCGGGACACATGCTCCGTCATCACTGGACTCCTTTGTGTCATTCGACGAGGTACAAATTTATCGTGCAGATCGACCGCACGGTCTGCTCTTCCCCGACGCGTGCCGCCGGCACAGCCGAAGAAGCTGAAGCTAATCTTCTCCAGCTTTTCGGCTGCCTGGTTTGGCGGCCCGCTTTGGGGCTTTCGGCACTGCCGGTTTCCGCTCGGGTGCAGGCGGATTGATCGCCTCGTGCGCCAAACGGGCTTTGCGCAATCGCGCCGTTTTCTCTTCCCGCGCCTTGCGCTCGGCTTCCATTACGCCTTGTGCGTAGAGGGTGGCTCGTGCGTCTCTGTCGTTTGCGGATCCACTGGCCGCCATAGTCAGCCCTCCGCCTTGTAATTTCTTGCTTCCTTCTTGGCGCCGTCTTTGCCGTGCTCGGCTGCAAGCTCTTTGGCCTGCCCGGGTGACACGTCGGTGGCTTCGGCCAACTTGATTGCCTCTTGTTCAGAGAGATCTCTGTCCTTTCGCGTGGGGTTCTTTGTCATCGCAGATCTCCTATCAGAGCCCAAACGACCGGACCGGCGGTGTGTTCCCTGGAGCCTTCGATAGTCCACCGATTGAGGCGGGCTATCGCGCTTCCGTCAATGAGCGAAAAGTTTTGATGCGGACGACAAGATACATGATCAGCTTCAAGGCCTTTCGAACTGCTCCGGCCAGCCGGGTTAGGGCCGGGCTATGGCCGCGTGGGACGCGTGACACACGGACGGATTCAGGCATCGATGCCAGGCGCTAGTTCTCGCCCGCGAGCGTGGCGAGAAATGACCGCCGCCATTCTGCTGCGTCATTGCGCGTGATGCGCTTGAGCAGTGCACTATGCCTTGCAATTCTTTCCTCAAGCGGCATCGCGAGCGCTTTTGCGATCGCGTCAGCAACCTCGTCGACCGCATACGGGTTCACGATCAAGGATTCGGCAAGTTCTTCGGCCGCACCCGCAAAACGCGACAATACCAGCACTCCGGGATCGGCTTCGTCCTGCGCGGCTATGTATTCCTTGGCGACGAGGTTCATTCCGTCACGCAGGGGCGTGACCAATCCGACCTGGCTAGCGCGCAACAGGCCAGCAAGCCGAGAGCGTGATACGGCACGGTGGATGTAGCGGATCGGGGTCCAAGCCAAATCCGCGTATCTTCCGTTGACCGCGCCGGCGGTTGCTTCAAGCTGGGCCCGGATGTCGGCATAGGCGCTGACCTCCTCGCGCGTCGGCGACGCAATCTGCAAATAGGTTGCCGCTCGCTCGTGTTCCGGATGCCTTTCCAAAAGACGAGCGAAAGCCTGCATGCGGCCGGGGAGACCCTTGGAGTAGTCCAGCCGATCGACGCCGATGATTTGCTTGAGGCCCAGAATCTGGCGGCGCATGGAATCGATCTGCACATCCTCCGCCGCCTCATTGGCCATGCGTGCGATTGAATCGACGTCGATGCCTATCGGAAAACACCTCGATAACACCGTGCGGCCGTTCATCTCAGCCGAACCATTGATATCAAAAGTAGTGGAGTTGGCCGCCTGCACTGAGCGCCGGAAATTCCCCACGTCCGTTTCGGTCTGGAACCCCACGACGTCATATTGAAGCAGATCATCGATGAGTTCTTCATGGTCGGGCGTGGCTACAAACAGGTCAGGCGGCGGGAACGGTATGTGAAGAAAGAAACCGATCCGATTCCGGACTCCCAGCCGCCGCAACTGGGCGGCCAAGGGGATAAGGTGGTAGTCGTGAACCCACACCAGGTCGTCGTTGCCCGACAGCAGTCCTGCGAGCGCCCTCGCGAACCGCGCATTGATCTGCCGGTAGGCGTGTAGAAACTCTGCCCGGTGGTTCACCAGGTCGAGTCGGTAATGAAAAAGCGGCCACAGCGTGCTGTTGGCATAGCCATTGTAATAGAGCGAATACTCCTCATAGGGCAGGGTAAGCGCAGCCGTCTCGATCTTTCCCACCCGTTCCAAGCGGATCAGCGGTTCGTCGCTCGCGGCGTAGTCCTGATACTCGGCGCTTGCTCCTAGCCACAGGCCTCCACGCTCGGCCAACGCATCCCCGATGCCTACAGCAAGTCCGCCGGCTTGCGACAGATCGCGAATGTTCCCCAGCCTGTTCGAGACGACAACCAGACGACGCGGGATGGCGCGATCGCCAGTTAGCTCAGCCTCCCCACCTAAGGCGTCGCGCTCAAGGGGATCACCAACCGTTTGCGAGGCCTCGTTGAAAATTTCATCCGGTCGCTGCAACAAGAGCAAATCCTGAGCGTGAAGATCGCTTGGGGAACGGTCCGCGCGTGCGATTGTTCCCGACGTAAGTGTCCAGCCGGACTCGCTGGATCACATTCTCGGCCCGCTCGGCGCCTTTTCAGCGGCTCTCGCAGGATCGTCGTCGGACGCACCGGTGATGAGACCCCGATCCAGCACGCCGAGCAGCCGCTTTGGCGACGGCCGGACTTACCGCTTTGGTATTCATGCTGCCGGATCCCCTGCCCTGTCATATCAACTCCCCACCTTGGCAAAAGCCCCAACTGACCAAACCGTCAGTCCACCTCGATTACCTTGCGCGTCGGCTTTCGTTGGCGGGGCGGCTGCTTTGCGGCTACGGGCGCGGGCGGGGTCTGCGCTATCGATGCCTCCAACAACTGTCGCTGTTCTCTAAGCCGCGCCGTCTTGGCTTCCCTGGCATGCCGCTCCGCTTCCAACAGCAACTTGGCTTCTCGATCCGCCCTCTCGATCTTTTCCCTGTCGACGCGTCGTGTTTTCAAGGTCGCCTCCTTTGGTCAGACGGCGAACAAAGTGCGGACCTGAAAAAATGTTCCCAACAAATTAAGGCCTGATCTGCCTCAAATGATATTGACCAGCAGCCCGCCGGTTGCGCGTCTGCGGCTCTCTGACGTCCAAAGGAACTGCTTGCCGTCCGCGGCGTTACGCCACCACGCTGGCCGGAAGATTACCATGGACGACAAACCCCGAACGACGATCAGAAAACCGGCCCGGATTGATCGAGGGCATTGCTTTTGCGGAGCCATCACAGCTGAATTCAGTGGCGATCCCTTTTGGATTTGTTTCGACCATGACGATGACTGCCGACGAGCGATCGGCAGCCCACTGACGATCTGGATTGGCTATCGTCCAGATCAGGTCGATTGGCTCGGCTCCAAACCAAAAACATTTTCGAAAACCAGGGGGGTCGTGCGCTCCTTCTGTTCGGAATGTGGCACCTCGATTGGGTACACCGATGAAGGCTTGCCAAATGAGTTCTACATCTCGATCGGATTCATGGACGCGCCCGAGAAGTTCCATCCCCAAGCTCAAGCCTATTGGGAAATGCGACTGCCGTTTATCAGGATGGATGACGGTTTGCCTCGCGTCGAGGGCTACACCCGAGCGCGCGACCCCACCCTGGGCAATCCCAGAGACCGGTGAGGCAGGAGGTTGGATCCGGGCGTCAGCGCCAGGGCTGGCGGATCCTGAACGGCGGCCGAACCATTGGAATGAGAGAAATGTCCAAACGGACAAATGCCCGAAACCAATTTCACCGGGGTGGGTTGAAGATGGACATGCGGGACTTGTTTTCACAGTCTGACGACAAAGAAGCGGATGTTTGAAGGATTCAAGCTAGAGACCGTGGATCTGCCCGAGTCCTCACTGAGAGTCAGGTATGGAGGTTCAGGCCCGCCGCTTCTTTTGCTGCATGGCCATCCTCGGACGCACGTTACCTGGCACCGGGTAGCCCCACTTCTCGCCGCCGACCACACAGTTGTCTGCCCCGATCTGAGGGGCTTTGGCCAGTCCTCGGTACCGGCGGACGCCGTGGACCATGCTGGATCCTCCAAGCGTGCCAAAGCCAGGGACTGCATCGCTCTCATGCGACATCTCGGCTTTGGCCGGTTTGCGATCGCAGGCCATGACCGCGGCAGCTACACAGCGTTCCGAGCAGCGATGGATCACCCGTCAGCGATCAGCCATCTGATCGTTATGGATAGCGTCCCTATCCTGGAAGCCCTCGAACGCTGCGACGCCCGCTTTGCGAAGCTCTGGTGGCACTGGTTCTTTTTTGCACAGCCGGACAAGCCCGAACGCGCAATCATGGCCGATCCTGACGCGTGGTATGGCGGCTCAGCCGAGTCCATGGGGGCTGAGGCCTATGTCGACTACAAGGACGCAATCCACGATCCGAATGTTGCACGAAATGCTTGAAGACTATCGGGCAGGTCTGGCCATCGACCAATTGCTCGATGCCGACGACAGGAAAGCTGGTCGCCGGGTCGCGTGCCCGACCTTGGCGCTCTGGTCCGCCCGCGATGACCTTGAGGCACTCTACGGCAACGTGCTCGATGTTTGGCGACCCTGGACCACCGAACTGAAGGGCCAACCGATCGAAAGCGGACATCATATGGCCGAAGAAGCAGCCGAGGCGGTAGCCGCAGCTGTCATGGCGTTCTTGCGCGAACCGACGTCGTCATGCGGCGAGCTTTGCTGAACCAATCCGTTTGATGGCACTGCTGATCGACCGTTCGCCATCGTCGTAGTCAGCCCAGGCGATGGTCTTTTTGAGGTGGCCCGGAACCGTGCGAACGGTGTATTTTTTCGGATCGAGATCCGCCTTCACCTGACTCCAGGTCAGCGGCATGGATACAGTCGCGCCTTCCCTCGCGCGAGGGGAGAGAGGGGCGACGGCTGTCGCCATGCGATCATTCCTGAGATAGTCGAGAAAAATCCGGGATGTCCGCAGCTTCTTGGCCATGTTGACGAGGTAGAGATCGGGGCTGTCTGCCGCCATCTGCATGCAGACGGCCTTTGCGAAGGCCTTGGCCTCGACCCATGTCGTCTTGCTGCGTTGGGCCGTCAATGGCGTCACGACATGCAAGCCTTTGCCGCCCGTGGTTTTGCAGAAGCTCACCAAGCCCAGATCTTCGAGACGATCGCGCATTTCCTTGGCTGCCGCGACCACCTTCGCAAAAGGGACTTCCGGACCGGGGTCAAGGTCGAAGACAAGTCGGCCGGGTATTTCGGGATGACCCGGCTGGCAATTCCAGGGGTGAAGCTCAAGGCCGCCTATCTGGGCGATCGCGGCCAGACCCTCGACGCGGTCGATTTGCAGATACGGTTTGTGATCGCCGAAGACTTTTACCAGTTCCAGCAGATTGGATGTGCCTGGCATTGCGTGGCGCTGGAAAAACTGCTCGCCGGCGTAGCCATCCGGCGCGCGCACGAGTGAACAGGGACGACCTTTAATATGTCTGATCATCCAGGGGCCAACGGTCTCGAAATATTCTGCCAGATCGAGCTTGTCGACGGGCTGACCGTCGCCGGCATTCGGCCAAAGCGGCTTGTCCGGCTTGGAAATGATGACGCCCGTGACAACCGGGCTTTTTCCTGTCTTGCCAGTCACCTTGGCAGGGTCGGCAATCGGCGTCTCTTGAGGATCAGCTGGACGCTCGGCCTCGACGTCTTTTGCGGGCTTGTCTTCACGCAGGCCTTTGAAGGCGGCCTGCCGGATATTGCCACCCCCGGTCCAGCCGGCGAACTCGATTTCCGCGACCAATTCCGGCTTCGTCCAGAAGACGGTTGAATTCCTTTTCGGTGCGCCATCGCCGGTAAACGGCGACGTCGCGGCTTTCATCTCCTGCAGCCTCGGCATCAGCTGCTTGACCTTTGCCTCGCTGAATCCGGTCCCCACACGGCCGATATAGGCGAAATGTTCACCGCGATTGACGCCGACGAGCAATGACCGGAATTTGCCGTTGGTCGTCGACCAGCCGCCGATGACCACCTCATGCCCGGCGCGGCATTTCGATTTGGCCCAGGTGTCGGTCCTCCCCGAAACATAGGTTGCATCGGCCCTCTTGGAGACAATCCCCTCAAGCGAAAGGCGACAGGCAGAACGCAGCACCGCGTCGCCGCCATTGCTGAAGTGCTCGACATAGCGGATGAGATTTTGCGCGCCGCGATCGACTTCGCCGAGCATCTCGCCCAGACGTTCCTTCCGTTGTGAGAGAGGCATCTTTCGCAGATCGACGCCATTTGCGAAGAGCAGGTCAAAGGCAAAGTAGATCAGGTCCTTCGTCCGGCGCTCCGACAGCGCTGCCTGCAGTGCGGCAAAATCGGGCGCCCCGTTCTCGCCAAGCGCTACGATCTCGCCGTCGATGATGACATTGGGAAGGCTGGCGGCCTCCTTTGCGATGGCGCCAAATTTCTCCGTCCAGTCAAGACCCTTGCGGGTCTTAAGGGCGATGTCCTTGTCTTCCACGCGCAACTGGACGCGATAACCGTCAAACTTGATTTCGTGAACCCAGTTCGTCCCGGCCGGCGGCCGGGAGAGCGTCGCGCAAAGCTGTGGTGGGATGAAGTCGGGCATCTTCGCCGCTGAGGCAGGACCGGCTCGCTTCGGCCGCGGAGCAGGCTTTGCCGACCTGGCGGCGCGCTCGTCGGCCGCATGGCCGCGCTTGCTGTCCCAAACGGCATCCGCATCGGCCAACGATGAACCTTTCATCATGAACGGCTTCGGACCTGCCCCCTTCCCCGCTGCAATCCTCTCCATGCTCCGACCCGAGGCGACGGATCGATCCTGAGCCAGCACCGCATCGCCATTGCCCTCTGTCGCGTATTTGTCGCGGTGTTTTATCAGCAGCCAGTTGGTCCGCTTCCCGCCATTGCGGTCATGCTTCATGCGCACGAGGACGAAGCTTCCATGCAGGCGCTTGCCCTGCAGCGTGAATTTCAGGTCGCCTTTTTCCAACGCCTTTTCGGGAGACATGGCGCCTTCCGGTTCCCAATATCCGCGATCCCACAACTGCACCGTGCCGCCACCATATTGTCCTTGGGGAATCGTGCCTTCGAAGTCGCCGTACTCCAGCGGGTGATCCTCAACCTCCACGGCAAGTCGTTTGTCGTGAGGATCCAGTGATGGACCTTTGGTCACAGCCCATGATTTGAAGACCCCGCCAAGCTCGAGGCGAAGATCATAGTGCAGCCGCGTGGCCGCGTGTTTTTGGATGACGAACCGGAGTCGGTTCGAACCCGCAATCGAGCTTTCGCCGCTGGGCTCTTTCGTCTTCGCGAAATCCCTTTTGGCCCGGTAGGTGGAAAGCTCGCCCGTTTTCATGGAAGTGCCCCGACTAATGACGCAACGCCGAACTCAACGCAGTGGGTGAGATTTGGTTCGGTTCATAGCCGAGACGGCGCCGATGCTGCTTTTCCGCTTCAGAGTGGCATCGCCGTCAAATGTAGGCATTCACGGAGATTACACGTGATGTCGTCACCGCTGACGTTAAGGTTCCTTGGTTTGCCCAACCATTTTTGCAAGCTCTGGAAATGGTGGGATGTCCAGTTCGCCTTGCGCGTTGTTTGCGATCTGCAGAAGCCGGATCGGGAAGCAGATCGCGTCACGGTTGGCCGGTGACATATCTTCGTAGGTCCGCTCGTCACTTGTCATGGACGCCTCTGCCTTTCGCAGGGCGGTATCGATCTCGTCAATTGACAGCAGACCTTTGTGAACGAGCAGATTGTTGATTGACGCGACCGCCATCATCAACCCTTCAAGCTGAAGATTGGCAACGTTCATGGCTTGACCGTGTTTCCGCCGCCCGGCCTCGCCGGGGCGTTCTGGCCATCGGATTGGTGCGTCTTGTCATCCACCTCATTGACTGGCCGCGTCAGACCGACCCCACTCTTGGGTTTCTTGTTGCCGGCCGCATCCTGAGAGAACGCATCCGAAGGATCAGGACCTGTTCTAGCCGGGTACTTCGTTGCGCCGGTCTCGCGATGGTTTTCATTATCAGGCATTTTTTGATCACTCCAATCGGATGACCGATAACCATTACGAGCCCGGCGAGTTCCGGCGCCGCATGGAACATTTCTGGCCGTTGGTGCAGAGACAAGCGGGCGTGTCTCGGCAATCGCGCCTCGCGCACTGGCGGCAGGTCTCGCTTTCGTTGCCGACAGCACTAGGTTGCTCGTTGAGGTAAAAGGAATTCCCCATGCGGGTGGCACGCGAAGCCTGGGTTCTTGGCAAGGAGAGCATCCTCGGATTCATCAACGACAATGCCCTCAGCCACGGTGCGGCGATGGCGTTCTATGCCGTTACGTCCCTGGCCCCGATCTTGTTGATCGTTGTTGCGATTGCTGGACTTGTCTTTGGGCATGAAGCAGCTCAACTCGCTCTGTCGGCCGAAATCGCAGGCGTGATGGGATCGCAAACCGGCGACCTTCTGCGCAGCACCATCGAAAGCGCTTCTCACAGAACCGCCGGCACTCTTGCCACCTTGGTGGGCATCGTCACCCTCTTCGTGACAGCCTCCGGGGTGTTTGGCGAAATGCAGCTTTCGCTCAACACAATCTGGAAGATTGACCCACCACCCATGTCTGTGTCGCGATTGGTGCGGGCGCGGGCGGCCAGCCTGGGTCTGGTTGCAGCGTTGGGATTTCTACTGCTTGTGTCGTTGGCGGCGAGTGCCGCCATTTCCGCGCTTGGCGCTGTCATCAACGCCCATCTGCCGTTCGGCACGATCATTCTCGCGTCGATAAACGGCATTGTATCATTCGTGCTGATTTCCGCTCTGTTTGCCGCGATCTTCAAGATCCTGCCGGACCGGTCGCTCGCTTGGCGCGATGTCGCAATTGGCGCGGCAGTGACCGCTTTGCTCTTCACCATCGGCAAGTCGCTGATTGGCTGGTATATCGGAACCAGCGCGATCGCATCCTCCTATGGCGCGGCGGGTGCACTGCTGGTCGTGCTGCTTTGGGTTTACTATTCGTCTGAGATATTCCTGCTCGGCGCCGAGTTCACGCGGGCCTATTCCGTCCGTCTCGGCAGTCGGTCCGACCTTCAACCGATAGTGGAGGCAGAGAGCCCGTCGCGACAGACATCGAACCCTGGGCCAACCATCCAGCGCGAGGTGCAGGCCTGGATTGTGATCACGGGTTTGCTGACCTTCGTGGCGACACGGGTCTGGCCATCGCGGCGATCTTAGCTGCTTCCCACCAATTCTGTTTCTTTGGAACGCAACCCGGACACCGGAATTGCATAGGAACAGGAGGTTGCCCATGCCAAAATTCCGCTTTGAGACGACAGTATCCGGCCAGACTACCGCTCTCGAGGAAGAGCTAGCGAGTGCGGAGATGGCCAGTCCGAGAGCAATAGAGATGGCGCGCGTAGCGGTGGCGGCGGATCCTGGGTCAGGAACCAAGCAATCGGGATCGACTATCAAGGTCTACGATGAAGCCGGATACCTGGTCGCCACAGTCAATTTTTCCGACGTGTTGCCGAGTGATCCGGACGCCGGACAGCATGGGATTGGCGACGCGGTTGTCGAAGAACCGGGTGTGATGCGGTCTGGCTGACCCGTGGTAGATCAGGGTTTCACGTTTCGCTCACGCGATCCCCGGCAGGGCAATTCGCTGAGATCGCGAGGTCCTCGGCCATCATCAGATGCTAGAGCTGAGATTCGATCGGGAGGTGACGGACGAAGACCGCCAGGATACGGCGAAAAAATCCGGCTTCTGGTTCATGCGTATAGTCCTGAATCTTGCCTTCGCCGCATCCGTGCCAATGCAGAACATTGTGCTTCAGTTCGAGCCGATAGCTTGTTTCCGGAGATATTTCCGATTGGAATCGATGCCGCAGCTCGGCGACCAATTTCGGATCCTCAAACAGCACGCCCATTTCCGAGTTCAAGGACACTGACCGTGGATCGAAATTGAAGGAACCAACAAAGCCGATATTGTCGTCGACGGTGAAAGCTTTCGTATGCAGACTGGCGCCCTTCGAGCCAAACACCGAGATTGCCGAGCGCCGGTTGAGCGGCTGAAGCTCGAAAATTTTGACGCCATTCCTCAGCAGCCGCTTGCGATAGTTTGCGTAAGCGCCATGGACTGCGGCCACGTCGGTAGCGGCCAGGGAGTTGGTCAGAACCGAAACGTCAACACCGGCGCCGACAAGGTCCAGCAAGATCGCTGTGCCCCTTTTGCCGGGGATGAAATAGGGCGACACAATTTCCAGACACCCGCGGGTGGATTGGATGATCGGACGCAGCTCTTTCATAAGCCAGCTGCGACGTCTCCAACCACGAACCTTCTCCGGCGGATCGGAAATGACCCGCACGCCATCCACCCAATGAACGTCGTTGCTGGCCGCAATAAACTCCGTGATCGAGCCCCGGTTGCCGATGCCGTTCAGGAATTTGGGATCGGGGCCGGTATCGCTTCCTTCAAGCCATTTGGCATGCTCATGCTCAGCCACTGATCCCAAGGTTTTGATTGGCTTGGCTTCATTGCAAGCCCAGAAGGCATCGAATATCGCCGCGGTTTGCCAAACCGCAGGCCCCAGGAGCAGCAGATCGAGATCCCGGAAATTGGTTTCTGCCGCATCGAAATAGGCATCGCCAACATTCCGACCGCCGACAATGGCAAATTTGTCGTCAACGATCCAAGCCTTGTTGTGCATCCGTCGCGTCAATGCAAAGAGCCGCAACAGCACTTCCACACCACGCATGATCCGGCCGCGCCTGATACCGCTCGGATTGAACAACTTCAGTTCGATGTTTGGATGGTGGTTCAGCGCCAGATATGCCGCATCATTTTTGCGCGGATTGACGTCGTCAAGGAGCATGCGCACCCGAACACCGCGCTCAGCAGCTCGAAAAACCTCGCGAAGCAGCAAGCGGCCGGTGTGGTCATCATGCCAAAGGTAATACATCAGGTCGAGGCTGCGCTCAGCGCTCCTTGCCGCCAGCACGCGCACGGCGAAAGCGTCATAATTGTCCGAGACAAGCAGCAAGCCGCTCTTGCCGGCCTTGATGTTGTCGTCTGCGGTTCGCGAAAGTGATACGTCCATAAAAATTGCCACCTTTGGACGGCGCTCGCTGCCATCCCGCTCAAATCATAGCTAGAACCATTCTGAGGTATTCTGGTTGCATACGCAGCGTCCAATCACCCAATTGCTGGATGCAAGCAGGGCCAGCAATCAAGCGGCTGCAGAGCGGTCAGGAGGCTTGAGAGGCGTTGCCCCGACTGCTCTGCTGCCGCCGCGGAACTTGCTTCTCCTGTAGTCCCAGCCCCTCAGACCGTGAACTGTTGGCGGGAGCCCGATGGCGTGCACCCCGCCGCGGCTCTTCGACGAGAATGACGTGGTCGTTGTTCTCACTGAAGCGCAGGACCCTTTAAATTTAGATATCTCCATTATGCCGGAACCGGGTTCGGGTTTCCGAGTTAAGAAAATGCTCGCGACGGGCAATTTTCAACAGAGGAGACGGCACAATGCCCACTGCCAAGAAAGCCAATGGCAACAACAAGGACCTGGAGGACCTTTTCCTCGATGGCCTCAAAGACATCTACTATGCCGAGAAGAAAATTCTGAAAGCCTTGCCGAAGATGGCCAAAGGCGCATCCGAAGAGCAAGTTTCGGCAGCATTCGAGAAGCACCTCGCTGAAACCGAGGGGCAGGTCGAACGTCTGGAGGAGGTCTTCGAGATTCTCGGCGCGGCCGCGCGCGGCAAAACCTGCCCGGCGATCGACGGCATCCTGGAGGAAGGATCTGAAATCCTTCAGGAGTACAAGGGTTCGACTTCGCTCGATGCAGGGCTCGTCGGTGCCGCGCAAGCCGTGGAGCACTACGAGATCGCCAGGTATGGAACCCTGATTGCCTGGGCTACGACGCTCGGCAAGGATGACGTGGTTGCGCTCCTCAATGCGACACTTGAAGAGGAGAAGGCCACCGACGAGGCGTTGACTGCCCTCGGTGAAGCCGGCGTCAACGAACGAGCGGCAGAACGGAAAGCGGCTTGATTGATCGCCTACCCAACCGCCTCGGCGACCCATGTGCCGAGGCGGTCCCGGGAGATGAAGGACATGATCACGCATATCTACAAAGGACTGGAATGTTTCCTGCTTGAGTGTTCGGCCGCGCTGGTCAGGCGCCGCGCGCTTGGCGGTTCGCGCAGCGATCCTCGGCAGCTGCGAGAACAGCGCAGAGATGAGTTCAGGGCCCGCAAAGTCGCCGAATGAGCGCCAAGATGGAGAGTCGGATGGGCTTCTTTGGAAAATATTTCTCAGGACTGTTGAGCAAGAAATCGACTGACGGCAAGGGGAGCGGCGATATGCGGAAAGCTACCGGCGCGGGTCCGGCAATTGCCGCGCATTCCAAAGATGCAAAGACATCCGCTGCTTCCGGTCAAAGCACCAATGCTTCGAGCAAAAATGCAGATGGACGATGACAAAAGGCAAGATTTGGCTACCGACTCTATGTCGCATCGAAGCGGCGCAAAGACGTTAAATCGTCGAGATGACCCGCATCGCAACCTTCAACGTCAATGGCGTCAACGGCCGACTGCCAGTGCTTCTCAAGTGGCTTGGCGAAACCGGCTATGACATCGTCTGCCTTCAAGAACTGAAGACCTCTGACGAAAAATTTCCCGTCGACGCGATTAGAAACGCCGGCTATGGCGCAATCTGGCACGGACAGAAGTCCTACAATGGCGTGGCAATCCTCGCTCGCGGGATTGAGCCGCTGGAACGTCGTCGAGGTCTGCCGGGCGATCCCGACGATTCGCACAGCCGCTACATCGAGGCAGATGTGAATGGGCTTGTTGTCGGCTGCCTGTATTTGCCCAATGGCAATCCAGCGCCGGGGCCGAAGTTCGACTACAAACTTCGCTGGTTCCGACGCTTGATCACCTATGGCCAGGTGCTGCTCGGCGACAGCTCACCGACAATCCTGTGCGGCGACTATAACGTCGTTCCAGGCCCGATCGACGCGGCGGTGCCGGGGCGCTGGGTTGGCGATGCCGTTTACTACCCCGAGAGCCGGAGCGCATACGCCGAAATGCTTGCTCAGGGCTGGTTCGATGCGGTTCGTCGCATTCATCCAGAAAAAGGAATTTACACCTATTGGAACTTCTCCTACCGCGGCGGGTACGATCGGAGTTCCGGGCTCCGGATGGACCATCTCTTGCTGAGTTCATCCCTATTGGATCGCCTGAAGAATGCCGGAGTAGATGCCGAAACGCGTGCATGGGACAAGCCGAGCGATCATGCGCCAGCCTGGATAGAACTTGATTGAGCTTCCTCGGCAAGGAGCCTGAAGAACCTGGTGGCGCTCCTTCGTGATTACATTTGGCCGCGCATGTCTATCGTCAACAATGAGGACTGCCGGCGCCAAGCGATTCAAAGGACGCAATGATGACAAACACTCAAAAGGAAGCTGAACTGATTGCGCGCCTTGCACGCCAGCAAGGCGTCACTGATGGCGCTGTCATGGCTGTCCTTGAGGCGTTGCGGCGTGGTGGTGGAACCATGGCCCAGTTCAGCCACGTCGACTTCGGAGGAATGTCACAATGGTCCTCCGGCATGACGATGGTCGGCGACATGTTTGATGACAGCCTCAAGGCGAAGCTCAACACTATCGCGGCGGAGCTCTCGGCCTACCTGCGCGATCATCCCGCCAAGCCACAACGCGACGACACGAGCTATCGTTCTGCAGCTATGGCCCACGCCGGCTCATGGTGGCCTGAGGAGTTTGGGAGCCCGTCTGCCGCTGGTTCTCAAAACAATATGCGCTACGCAGCGTTTCCTGAGCGAAGCCGGCTGGTCATCGACGATCATGGAAAGATGGAGATTTATGACACAGGCGACCATCGCATATCCGGTGTTTCGCAGAGCCAGAGCACGGACTCCACCCTGACCTTTGTCAGCCAGCACGGCGTGGTCCGCGTATCTGATCTTAAGCGCGTATCTGCGACGTAGGGCAGGCCGCTTCCATGCAGACAGTCACGCTCATCGGCTATCTCGCGACCGTCTGCTCGATGAGCAGTTTCACGCCGCAAGCCTGGAAAATCATCAGGACACGAGAGACAAGCGGCATCTCCGCACCGACGTATGCCATCACTGTGTTGGGGTTCGCCTTGTGGCTGGCCTTCGGCATCATGAAGGCAGAGTGGCCGATCATAATCACGAATGGCGTTTGTCTCCTGCTGTCAGCGTTCATTCTCACAATGACAGTCCTGCCGCAGGCTGAGAAAGATGCAGTTGCCAAGGCTTTCGACCCCGACGACTAAATTAACGCTTCCAACTTTTCAGAAGCGGACCTTGGCTACCATATGCAGGATCCTTGCGCGGACGCCCCACCTTGGGGATGGTTGCGAGCGCATCGCTATGCTGATCCTTGCTCCTACATTCGTCATAAGTCCCAAATGGAGGATACGCGCCGACAACCAAAAAATCATCGGATGCCGAGAGGCATTGGTGCCCGGTGCCTGCCGGGAGGACCGCGACGTCGCCAGCCTTCAGCGACAGCGTTCGTCCTTTCTTGCCGCCAAACCGGACTTCAGCATTTCCGCGGGCAATGCCCAGAACCTCGTGTATTTGCGAATGATAGTGAACGTAATCATAGATGCCGTTTCGCCAGCTATCGCCCCATCCGTTTGCATCGAAAAGCACCTCCATGACGGCTGCTGGATCAAGTCCTTCGGGCAATTCGACGGCGCCGCGATAAACGACGAGCGGCCATGCTGGATGATTGGGTACAAGTCCATCATCCTTGAACCAGAACTCATTCGACTTTCGCTGCCTCACAAATCCGGCGACAGCTTCCTTGCGCGGTCTTGCGAAACCGGTGACGTTCTCGATCACTTTCTTGCTGGTTTCCAAAATGCTCATCGACGCTGCCTCTGCGGAAAATATCGAACACGTTTTAGTCAACATGCACCAGAAGCGCTCCGTTCCGCAGGGTCAAACAAACCTTGCATGGATACGCGGCCGGAAAGCAGAGGTTAGCCGCTCGCTCAGAGCTCGACCTTTGCGTTGTCGCCCACATTCGGCTTGGCGCCGGTAACGGCCGCAAACACCATCGTTGCGGTAGCCATCATTAGCCCCGGGCTGTCCCACAATTCGCCTTCGTCGGGTTTGACCGTTATCAGACGAATCTCGGGATCATCGGCATTATCCCACCAGGCTGAGTCAGTTTTCTCCCAGAGCTCGGCGATCTGTTCCCTATCATTTGTCACTGTGGCCGGGCCTGACATGGTGACGTATTTGTAGTGGCTGTTGTCACTCCAGGCCAATGTGACCTTTGGATAGGTCGACAGCTGCTTGCTCTTGGCGCTGTCGTCATTGACGAGGAAGTATATGGCGTTTTCTTCACGGACCACACGCGCAGATAGCGGACGGGCTCGATTGTACTCGCCGTCCCAGGTCACAAACATGCAGACGTCGATGTCCTCGGCGAGTTCCCAGATGCGGTCTGTTGCCTCGGCGGGCGTGAGGTCCGTCTGCTGCTCTCGGCGGTTAGCCATAAGCGTCCTCCTGCGGGTGAATATCCTCGCTTACAACTCACGTCCCGCCACGACGTTCCAACTCACTGGGTCCTTCGGCTTGCTAAAGCGGTGGAACTTTCGAAATTGCCGGAAGTTTGGATGGCAAACGCGATGGCGGACAAGACGCTTCGAACATCAAAACGGACACCCGAGCAGGACGCAAAGGGTCAGTCGGAAAAGGACCACAAGGGCGGCGGAAACGACGGCGTCGCCAGCGCCGATCCGCGGGTGATCTCTGGCAAAAAAGACGGCGACGCGACATTCCCTGTCAAGGCACCGAAGAAATAGCTATGAGCTCATTGCGATCGCGGCAATCGTCGATCCGCATCGGCCATGTCGTTTCTCCTGCTGCGTCGGATGACACTTTACTTGCCGTCCCCGACGCGGATCACCTTCACCCTCAGGAGTTTCATGGCCGCATGACGCGCATCCGCCTCAAGGCGCTAATGGCAGCCTGAAGGCGCTAATGGCAGCCTGGAATCACGCGACCTTTGAAAAGAGAGCGACGTCGCATCTGGCCAAACCGTAGCGCCATCGGTGATCGGTTGTGGCAACCCGGCTCTGGTAGAACAGCGAAAGCTGACTTCCTTCGATCATCACTGTCGAGTGGCCGTTCTCGCCCGGTTGACCTGGCTCCAGCACCGGGCCGATCGAAACGTAAGGTCCGCTGACCTCGTCGGCTATGGCAAAAAACACCCGTTGCCGGTTTCCCCGAAGGCCGTCCGGAAGAAAGCACGTGGCATTGAGAAGCACCCGGCCGTCCGGCAATTCGATCAGTTGCGCGCCCTCAATGCCCCATTCGTAGTCGGGATCATCTCTGGTGTTATGGTGGGGAACATCGTTGTGGTCGAGGATTTTGCCGATCCGCTTCCACGGACCGAACCACGAGTCGGACTGGCTACGCGCCAGATAGATGTCGGGCTGAGGCACCCTGGTGAATTTTGGCATAGCCGAATAAACGAGGTAGCGCCCACCGCCAATGACCGCCGGATGCGGATCGTAAATTCCGTCCTCTTCCGTGTCCGGGATGGCCAGAATGGCCGGACTGAGGACTACCCAATGGAACCCGTCGTTGGAAACCGCATGCTCGCAACGGCCACCCGACTTCATGAATTCCGTCTGGATGAACATGTGGAAGACGCCGCACTCGTGGGTCACACCGGGAGCCGCAACACCAGTGCCGTTGATTGGAAGTTCGATCGGCTCATGCTCGGCCCACGGTCCATACAGATCGGGCGCCGTGGCATGCAAGATTCTCCACGTCTCAGTGGTGACCGTGCCGCTTGACCCGAAGACGTGCCAGACACGGCCATCGAAGACAGGACACGGGTCCTTGAGATCATCCACGCTTTGCGGATGAAACAGTGGAAAAACGTTGGTTTCAAAGTTGATGTTCATGTCAGCCCCGGAATTCGCCTCGGCAGTCGGAGACGCGCAGAGATACAGGCGAATCATTGATGTTAGGCACATTCTATAGCCAACGAGTTCAACGCAAATACGGCAATGCCGCTGTCCACCAGCATTCCTCGTTGAACCACGGTTTCAGTGGCGGCCGGGTTCCGACAGCCGCCCTCGCCTCCGCAACCAGATCCCGCTTCGTGCGTGGAACAAGCGGGCGACCGGGCCTTCTTCATTTCAGTTGGAACAACTCACCTGATCGAAAGTTAGGAGCTGGAACTAAGTAGTTCTCTCCATTCGCGATTAACAAATGTTAATCGTAACATAAATAGTGTCACAGAGGGAGTATGTCAATGGATGCGGCCTTTGGCGGGGTAACCGGCAGTCAATATGTTCGTCGCGAAAATATACTGGTCTGCTTCTCCCACTTACGATGGAATTTTGTTCACCAGCGTCCGCAGCATCTCCTCACTCTCGCATCCGCTCAGCAGCGAGTGGTCTACTTTGAAGAACCCCTTTTCGAAGAATTGCCGCAGCCGCTGATGCGGACGAGCGTGGCATCGGAAAACATTCTAATTGTCACACCAGTGCTGCCGCTCGGCACGTCGGCCGCGAAAGCAGATGCCGTCCAGCGGAGATTTGTGCAGCAGACCATCGCTTCTATGCCGCATAGCCGGCTGATCGCCTGGTACTACACCCCAATGGCTCTTCGCTTCACGGAATTCCTCGACCCAGACATATGCGTCTATGACTGCATGGACGAACTCTCTGCGTTCAAGAATGCGCCCCCCGAGCTGGGCCAGATGGAAAAGGCGCTTCTGCGCCGCGCGGATCTGGTTTTCACCGGTGGTCTAAGCTTGTTCGAGACCAAGCGTCACCTCCATCCCGCCATCTTTCCATTTCCGAGCAGCATCGATGTGAGGCACTTTCACACCGCAAGACGGCCAGGAAGGGACCCAGCCGACCAGGCCGGCATTCCTTCCCCGAGGGTTGGATATTTCGGCGTCATCGACGAGCGGCTGGACGTCAATCTCGTGGCGCTAGCGGCAAAGACAATGCCGGACGTGCATTTCGTCATGCTCGGTCCGGTCGTCAAGATCGACCCTGCAAGCCTGCCGCAAGCCGAAAACCTGCATTGGCTTGGCCCGAAAGCCTACTGCGATCTGCCCGACTATTTGCGCCATTGGGACGCCGGATGGATGCCGTTTGCCCTCAACGAGGCGACGCGTTTCATCAGCCCGACCAAGACGCCGGAATTCCTCGCCGCGGGTCTGCCGGTGATCTCGACGGCAATCGTCGACGTGGTGCGCAGTTACGGTGCTGCCGGGCTGGTGGAAATCGCCGACTGTGACGATCTGGAAATCAAGTTGCGCTCCGTTCTTTCGCGACCGCGTCAGATGCTCCTGCAGCAAGTCGATGCCTACCTTGCGGACATGTCCTGGGAACGGACATGGAATGCCATGGCAGCTCACATTGAGCGCGCCTACCAACGCAAGAAGGTCGTGCCCCTTCGCAGGAGTGCATAGCCATGTTCGATTGGCTGATCGTCGGCGCGGGTTTCGCCGGCAGTGTGCTTGCCGAAAGGATAGCGTCGCAGCGTCAAGAAAGCGTTTTGCTGATCGACCGCCGCAGCCATGTGGGAGGCAACGCCTACGACTGCTACAATGAAGCCGGCATCCTCATCCATCGCTACGGCCCGCACATCTTCCACACCAACAGCCAAACGATCGTGGACCACCTTTCGCAGTTCACGCAATGGCGGCCGTACGAGCACAGGGTGTTGGCGGCCGTGGACGGGCAACTGGTTCCCATCCCGATCAATCTCGACACCATCAACCGGCTTTACGGGCTAGACCTGACCTCGGCACAGCTGGAGGATTTCTTCGCGTCGCGACGCGAAACGGTGGAGGATGTCCGAACGGCTGAGGACGTCGTCGTCAGCACCGTGGGGCGCGAGCTCTATGAAAAATTCTTCCGCGGCTACACAAGAAAGCAATGGGGCGTCGATCCCAGTCAGCTGAGCAAATCCGTGACGGCACGAGTGCCGACCAGGACCAACCGTGACGACCGCTATTTCAGCGACAGCTTCCAGAAAATGCCGGCCGGCGGGTACACGCGGATGTTCGAGCGCATGCTCGACCATCCGAATATCAAGATCATGCTGCAGACCGATTTCCGTGAAATTCGTGAGAAGATACCGTTCAGGCGCATGGTTTATACCGGCCCGATCGATGAATATTTCGGCTGGCAGCTCGGGCACCTTCCGTACCGTTCGCTTCGTTTCGAGCACGTTACACTGGATTGCGAGCAATTTCAGCCGGTTGCCGTGGTCAATTATCCCCAGACGGAAGATTACACGCGCATTACCGAGTACAAACATCTGACCGGCCAGCAGAGTTCGCGGACCAGCCTGACCTACGAATACCCCACGGACATCGGGGACCCGTACTATCCCGTGCCCCGGCCCGAAAACGAAGTGCTCTACAAGCGCTATGAAGCGCTCGCGGCAAGCTGCCCAGACGTCTGGTTTGTCGGTCGGCTTGCAACTTACCGCTATTACAACATGGACCAGGTAGTCGGACAGGCTCTGGCCACTTTCGCGCGCATCCAAAAAAGCCTCCCGGCCTGGGCGCGCACGGAGGAGCCGTTGTTGGCAGAGCCGAGAAGATAGTTTCTTCCAAGACGGAAGATCGGGCGGGTATCAGAAGGAGAAACTCGATGGATACAAACTTCAACTCGGAAAGCCGTGAGATATTTATCGTCGGCTTGCGCAACGCGCACGCCATGGAAAATCAAGCGCTGGCGATCATGAACCCTCAGGTCGAGCGTATAGAGAACTATCCTGAGGTGGCCGATCGCTTGCGCCGGCACATTCAGGAAACCGAAGGCCAGATCACGAGACTCGAGTCCGTCCTGGAGGGCCTTGGTGAGGAGCACTCCACCCTCAAGGACACTGCCTTGTCGATGGTTGGCAGCGTGGCCGCCATGGGACATTCGATGGCCGGCGACGAGATCATCAAGAACAGCCTGGCGAATTTCGCATTCGAGAACTACGAGATTGCTGCCTACAATTCGCTGCTGGTACTGGCCGACGCCGGGGGCTTCCAGGATGCTGAAAGGGCCCTCAAGCAGAACCTGAACGAAGAGGAAGCCATGGCCAACTGGCTCAAGGAAAATCTGAGCGACGTTACCATGCGATATGCCAGGCTGCGCGAGGCTGGGGCGACTGCAAAAAGCTGATGCACCGCGCCGGCGCGGGCGGCGTTTCGAAACAGACGCTCGCCCGCCCCTCCCTCGTTTTAGGCCTCTTCAAGGTGTCGTGTCCGCCACGAGAAGACCTTGCTGACGGGCCAGTTCATCTGCTGTGGGTTTGCGCAGGTGTCGCCTGCCGTCAGCCTGGATGACGGAAAACAAACCGACCTCGGCATGTCGCGAATTGTCCCAGCCCGGGTAGGCCGTTATCGGGTACAGGCAAATACCCTCGATCGGCGCTCCGAGACTGATTGCGGAACGCACCTCGTCGCAGACATAATGGAGCCAAGCCGGCCCGCCGGATCCCTCGGAGCCGGTCTCCGCAATGAACATCGGCTTGCCGTATCGATGAGCAACTTCTAGCAACATTTCCGACAGGGCGCGGTACTCGTGGTGTCCCATCGGAATCGTCGGCCCGTTTACGTACCATTGATTGTGCGGGTAAAAATTCAAGCCCACGACATCGACAACATCTTCGCTCCCGCCCAACTCAGGTTCGACGCGGCCCAGCAACATGTCGTAAGCT
Organism: Mesorhizobium sp. C277A; assembly: GCF_040324395.1. Lineage (NCBI taxonomy): Bacteria > Pseudomonadati > Pseudomonadota > Alphaproteobacteria > Hyphomicrobiales > Phyllobacteriaceae > Mesorhizobium > Mesorhizobium sp. C277A. The sequence continues at coordinate 3,121,408 of NZ_JAMYVW010000002.1, forward strand.
TCGAACTGCCCCTGTCGGGCGTTTTCGGCCCGGCGCCGTTCGCTGCGGGTTCGGTCGCGAGGGGCGATATGGATAAGCGGCTCGGCCCAGACAAATCTGCAGGCGGGGTCGATCTCCCGCATTGCACGAACACCCGCGATGGCGGCCTTCACGAGGTGCCGCTTGAACCATCCACGTTTGTTCGGCCCCACGCGCGGGAAATAGCCGACCTCGACAGCCCATGCGAAAAAGGAGATTTCGTTGATGGGACACAACAGAGGCGATGTTCCGGTGATCGAACGGTGTACCTTGACGGCTTCTGCCGCGAACGAGGCATAGGCGTCGATGAAATGCAGCGACCCCTGATCGACATGGTCCGGAGATCCGTAGTGGAAGATGTCCCAGATTACCTGAACACCTGCCGATCGGGCTGCCTCGACCATTGGCGCCCAACTTGACCAGTCATAGGCTCCGGGAGCGGTTTCGATCAAATGCCAACGCAGGCCGTCGCGGATGGTGCGAAGGCCGAGTTCGGCGCAGCCGCGGTAGTCGCCCAGGGCATGCAAATTATGCGAGGTCGCACGAATAAGATCGAGGCGAACGCCGTCCTTGCGCCGGTGCGAGGAGCATTCAAAGCCTGCCATGAAAAAACTGGCGAAGCGCGAAGCTTCCGGAACCGAGGCCTCCGTCTGGCGTCCCACTTCGCTCATTTTTCGAAGTCTCCTTTGGGCAATCGGCTTCGAACTCGGCCGCCTTGTCCGGACCGGGAACCGCGTTGGCGAAATACCGAATTCAGTCGGGCGCGCCCCATGTTCGTTGCTCAGTCCAGCTCGTCCTTGCGTGGCCGGGTAGTGCCGAACCCATTGGTAGAGCCTTTGTTCCGGTGGTGAACTGTCCGGGCGCCGCGTGCAAATGAGGAACAAGGAGGCCCGTCCCAAGTTCGGGGCGATGTACAGCCGCCGTCATCCACTCGAGCGGCTGCTCGGCAACAACAGAGGCATGGGATCACATGACCGTTCAGATTCGACTTTCCGAGATCGACCACGCCAGGCGCGAGGATCGTGGCGACGGCGCTTGGAGCATCGCACCGGACCTGGGTTACTTGCGGCTAGCAATCGTCAATGTCGTGTTCTTCGGCGCACCGGGCAGCGGAGATCGGAACTGGGTGCTGATCGATACCGGGTTGCCGACGTCTCGCAGCAGCATTCTAGCGGCCGCGGAAAAGCGGTTCGGCGTCAACGCACGGCCGGCTGCAATCATCCTGACCCATGGCCATTTCGACCATGTGGGAACGGTTCTAGAACTCGCAAATGGCTGGGACGTGCCTGTCTTCGCCCATCCACTCGAGCACCCCTATTTGGACGGCACCACATCCTATCCGCCACCGGATCCCTGGGTTGGGGGTGGACTGATGGCGCTGCTTTCACCGCTTTTTCCACGCGGGCCAATCGATCTTGGCAGCCGTTTGCAACCCTTGCCCGCCGATGGATCGATCCCCGGAATGCCCGGATGGCAATGGCTGCACACACCCGGACATGCCCCTGGGCATATCTCGCTCTGGCGCGAGCAAGACCGCTCGCTCATCGTAGGAGACGCTTTCATCACCACCGGTCAGGAGTCGGTCTATGAAGTCGCCATTCAGGATCTCGAGATGCACGGTCCGCCGCGCTATTTCACGCCAGACTGGGATGCAGCGGAAAGGTCCGTGAAGCATCTGGCTGCCTTGGGCCCCCAGATGGTCATCAGTGGGCACGGCGCGGCTGCTGCGGGAGTGGGCATGCGTCAGGCTCTCGACAACCTGGCTGAGCGGTTCAGGGTATTCGCCGTCCCGCCGAAATTGAAATTCGTGCGCGAGCCAGCGTCGCCGATAGCTAGGCCAATCGAGCCGCCATCGTTCTGAAATTATGGTCGGATTGGCCAACGCGGGACCATCGGACAGAGTAACTCGGTCCAGCGGAACAAACCCGGCCGGCGACAGTTGGGGCACTCGCTCAGGGGGCGACACCCTGCGAAGTGCCGCGAGGTTCCGCGCCATGGGGAGGCTCAGATGGAAACCCGATGAACGCATGCTTCTAACGCGCGTTCCCGCAAAGAGAGATTGCAGAACCGGTGTTGTTGCCATCCAGCCCTAAGTTGACACGCCAACTGCTCTGGATCCTCGGAGGCGCATTCTTGCCCGGTTGCGCGGGGGGAGTGCTCGATCCCCAAGGACCAATTGGCGTCGGCAATCGCACGATCCTTTTGAACTCGCTGGCGGTGATGCTGGTGATCGTTGTTCCCACGCTTGTTGCACTTCTGGCATTCGCCTGGAAGTTCCGCGCCTCGAACAGCAACGCCCGCTATAACCCGGAGTTCACCTATTCGGGACGCGTGGAGTTGATCGTCTGGTCGATCCCGACGCTCACCATCCTGTTCATTGGCGGGCTGATCTACTACGGATCGTATCAGCTCGATCCACGCAAACCGATCCCTTCTAGCCAGCCGCCGCTCGACATTCAGGTGGTGGCGCTCGACTGGAAATGGCTGTTCCTCTATCCCGAGCAGGGCGTGGGCGCTGTCAATCAACTGGTTATCCCCGCCGGTGTTCCAGTGCGTTTCAAGTTGACCTCGGCCAGCGTGATGAACACGTTCTTCGTGCCCCAGCTTGGCAGCATGGTCTACGTCATGAACGGCATGCAGACCGAATTGCATCTGCAGGCCGACCGCGAGGGCAGCTTTTTCGGCCAGTCGGCGCACTTTAGCGGCGACGGCTTCTCGGATATGAATTTCAGTATGAGCGCGGTTTCAGCCGATGCCTTCACCCGCTGGGCGTCATCGCTGCGTGGCGGGGGCGGCGTGCTGAATGCCAACGCCTATCGCGAACTCGCCCGGCAAAGCACAAATGTGGCGCCGGCTTCCTTCGGTCATGTCCAGCCTGGGCTGTTCGAAGCGGTCGTTCAGCAGACGCTCGCACCGGGTCCGGGGCCTGCTGAGAGCGCAGCGAGCGGCGAGCCACAGGTGAGCCCAAGGGCATTACCCGCGGCGGCGGCAACGATGACCCATCATCCACAAGGCGCAGAATGACGATGCTGGGCAAGCTCGACTGGTCGGCCGTTCCTTTCGATCAACCCATCCCCCTCGGCGCAGCCCTTGGCGTCTTTCTGGCAGCAGCCGCCGTGCTTGGCTGGATAACGGTGAAGGGCTACTGGCCATATCTGTGGAGCGAGTGGATAAGCTCGGTCGACCACAAGCGCATCGGCGTGATGTACATTGTGCTGGCGATGCTCATGCTTCTTCGTGGTTTTATCGATGCTATCATGATGCGCACACAACAGGTGCTGGCGATTCACGGGCCGGGCTACCTCCCGCCGGAGCATTACGACCAGATCTTTTCCGCGCACGGCACGATCATGATCTTCTTCGCCGCGATGCCGTTCATGATCGGCCTGATGAATTTCGTCGTGCCGCTGCAGCTTGGCGTACGCGATGTCGCTTTTCCGACGCTCAATTCCGTCAGCTTCTGGCTGACGGCTTCCGGAGCCCTGCTGGTCAACATCTCGCTTGTGGTCGGCGAGTTCGCGCGCACCGGCTGGCTGCCCTATGCCCCTTTGTCGGAAACCGCCTACTCGCCGGGCGTCGGTGTCGATTATTATCTGTGGGCGATCCAGATCTCCGGCGTCGGCACGCTGCTCACCGGTGTCAACCTGGTGACGACCATCCTCAAGATGCGAGCGCCGGGAATGGGCTATCTGCGAATGCCGATGTTCTGTTGGACCTCGCTCGCGTCCAACCTGCTCATTGTCGCAGCCTTCCCGATCCTTACCGCCACGCTCGCAATGCTGACGCTGGACCGGTATCTCGGCTTCCACTTCTTCACCAACGAAGCTGGTGGAAATCAGATGATGTTCGTCAACCTGATCTGGGCGTGGGGCCATCCCGAAGTATACATCCTGGTGCTTCCCGCCTTCGGAATCTTTTCCGAGATTTTCTCGACTTTTTCATCGAAGCCGCTGTTCGGATACCGTTCGATGGTCGCGGCCACGATGTTCATCTGCATCGTCTCGTTCATGGTCTGGCTGCATCACTTCTTCACCATGGGTGCCGGAGCGGACGTTAATGCCGCCTTCGGCATCGCCACGTCGGTCATTGCCGTGGGAACCGGTGTGAAAATCTACAACTGGCTCTTCACCATGTATGGCGGGCGCGTTCGTTTCGACACGCCGATGCTTTGGGCACTGGCTTTCGTGACCACCTTCACCGTCGGCGGCATGACTGGCGTCCTGCTTGCCGTCCCGCCGGCCGACTTCGTGCTACACAATTCCCTTTTCCTCGTCGCGCATTTCCATAACGTCATCATCTCGGGCGTGTTGTTTGGAGCATTCGCCGGCTTCACCTACTGGTTCCCCAAGGCGTTCGGTTTCCGTTTGCACGAAGGCTGGGGAAAAGCGGCATTTTGGGTCACCTTGGCCGGCTACATGCTGGTCTTCGTACCGCTCTATATCGTCGGTCTGCTCGGCATGACGCGGCGCCTGCAACATATCGATATGGACCTTTGGGCACCGTGGCTGGTGGTGGCCGCTTTCGGCGTGGTGGTGATGATCGCCGGCGCGGCGCTGCAGATCACACAGCTTTTCGTTTCGATCCGGCATCGCGACAAGTTTCGCGACGAAACCGGCGACCCGTGGGACGGGCGTTCGCTGGAGTGGTCGACATCTTCCCCTCCTCCTGTCTTCAATTATGCACGGCTGCCTCACGTGGAAGACGAAGAGCCCTACTGGAGCATCAAGCAACGAGGGATCGAACAGAGCTCGGACGAGGAAAAGGCATATGAGCCGATCGAGATGCCTCGCAACAGCCCGACTGGCTTCGTCACCGCCTTCTTCAGCACACTGATCGGCTTCGCGCTGATCTGGCATATATGGTGGCTGGCGATCGTCGGCTTCATCGGCGCCTACGCAACCTTCGTCGTATTCGCCTGGCGCGATCATGGAGACTACGAGATCCCTGTCGACGAGGTCGCCCGCATCGACCATGACCACAAGGCAGCCCAGTTTGCCCGGTTGCGCGGGTGGGAGCGCCCGGCATGAGCGATCACGCATTCTCCGGCGACATCAGCGCCGGCACCCAGGCACGGGACCCGTATCGGCTTAATCACACCGGTCGGCATGCGGTGCGCTCTGCGACGGGCCACGGAGAAGGCGGCCCGGCCTCAAAGTTCGTCACGGTGACCTACGGCTTCTGGATCTTTCTCCTGTCCGACATCATCATGTTCTCGGCATTTTTCGCCGCCTACGCCGTGCTCGCCAAGGCAACCGCCGGCGGACCGACAGGCAAGGATCTGTTCGAACCGACACGGGTTGCGGTCCAGACGGGCCTTCTGCTCACTTCGAGCTTCACCGGCGGCGTGGCAACACTCGCCACCCGTCGCAGATCAATGGCTGCCACGCAGTTCTGGCTTCTCGTCACGGGGTTGCTCGGGGCAGCGTTCCTGTTCCTGGAACTGCAGGAGTTCGCGGCAATGATCGGCGAGCAGGCAGGCCCCTCGCGCAGCGCATTTCTTTCTGCCTTCTTTGCGCTCGTTGGCTGCCACGGTGCCCATGTCGGTCTCGGCCTGCTCTGGCTGGGAACGATGATGGCGCAGCTGTGGGTCAAGGGCTTTCGGCCCGACATTTTGCGGCGGCTCCACTGCTTCGGGCTCTTCTGGCACGCCCTCGACATCATCTGGGTTGCCATCTTCACCCTGGTCTATCTGCTGGGAGCATCGTCATGACCGAGATCGAGAGCAAGACCGGCGAGTTGCAGGACCGCCGCGATTCAGCGCCGGGCGAGGAACACATAAGCGAGCACGAAACGGCTGGGGGCCTCTCGGGCTATGTGCTCGGCTTCGGCCTGGCCATCCTGCTCACGATCGCGACATTCCTGGCGGCGCGAACCGATCTGATTTACCAGCCCGCGGTCATCTCGGCCCTGGTGGTGCTCGCTGTTGCGCAGATGGGCGTGCATCTTGTCTTCTTTCTGCACCTGACCACCGGGCCGGACAACACCAACAACATCCTGGCCCTGGCCTTCGGCGTGCTGATTGTCGCGCTGGTGGTTCTGGGCTCTATCTGGATCATGGCCCATCTGAATGAAAACATGGCTGCCATGACACCCCATCAAGCCGGAACGATGCCTTGAACGCTGCCCTGCGAACGCACGGCCGCCCGCAGCGCCATTCGCACCGATGGCCCCAGGAGACAAAAGGCTAGTCAGATCTCGTGCTTTGGCTGAGCTGCGCGTATGGCATCAAGCGCTAAGCGAACGGCGTCGACGCCAGAGACGCCGGGCGGGATCGGCCTGAAAATCAGGCGGCCGTTCCGGTAGTCCAGGCCCAACGCCTTGCTGTTCCGCCATTGGGACGCCGACGGCTTGTTCCGAGGGGTGATCGCGATGGCCTCGGGACCGACATCGACTTTGCCGACGCCCAATTCCGACGCTGCTATTCGCAACCTGGTAAATTCCAGCAAAAGGGCTACTTCGCCAGGCATGTCTCCAAAGCGGTCCTCGAGCTCTTCGCTGAATGTATCGAGGTCCGGCTCCGAACGGATGCGGGAGAGCCGCGCATAGAGGCCAACGCGCACCGTAGGCTCGTCGACATAGCTCTCGGGAAAAGCCCCCTTTCCCGAACCGTTGATCTCGGCAAGTTGCTTGCTGAAGTTGGCCCCTCCGCCAGCCGCCGAGACCGCCCGCTCCAGCAAGTGCTCGTACAAGCCCACTCCGATCAGCTTCATATGCCCGGCCTGGTCTTCGCCGAAAAGATCTCCGGCGCCACGCAGGTCGAGGTCTCTTTGACTGATTGCCAGGCCGGAGCCGAGCCGATCGAGCGCAAGCATCGTCGAAAGCCGGGCCCTGGTGCCGTCGGCCAGTTCAACGCCAGGCTGGGTCAGAAGAAACGCAACGGCCTGCACCGCCCCCCTTCCGACCCGGCCCCGCAACTGGTGCAACTGCGCCAGACCGAACCGGTCGGGGCGCCAAACGATGATGGTGTTGGCCCGCGGCACATCGAGGCCGCTCTCGATGATGTCGGTGCTCAACAAAATGTCGCCATCACCGTCGGCGAATCCGACCATGACTTCGTCCAGCTGTCTCCCCTTCATTTCACCATGCGCCGTCTTGACCCCGAGTTCCGGCACCAGTCTGTTCAGCTGGTCACAGGCCGGGGCAATATCCTCGATCCGCGGGACCACGAAGAAGCTCTGTCCACCCCGGTGAAATTCACGCAGGAGGGCCGCGCGCACCGATGCTGGATCGAACGCTGCCAAGATCGTGCGAACGGGACGTCGTTTGGCGGGCGGAGAGTTTAGAACGCTGACGTCCTGGATGCCCGACAACGCCGATTGCAGCGTCCGGGGTATCGGTGTGGCGCTCATGCTCAGCGTATGGAGGCGAGGCGTCATGGTCCGCAGGGCCCGCTTCAACTTGACCCCGAACCGGTGCTCCTCGTCGATCACCAGCAGTCCAAGATTGGCGAAGGTGACGCTCCTGGACGCCAGGGCCTGAGTACCCACAACGACCGCAACCTGGCCGCTCCGCAGACCCTCTTTTGCCGCTCTCGCCTCCGCTGCCCCGACCATCCTAGAAAGGTGGGCGACCTGCAGGCCGGTTCCTGCGAAGCGGCGGCTGAACGTCTCATAGTGCTGTCGTGCCAACACCGTTGTCGGCGCTATGATAGCAACCTGTTTCCCGCAGAAAGCCGCGGCGGCGCAAGCACGCAGGGCGACCTCTGTCTTGCCGAAGCCGACATCGCCGCAGACGAGCCGGTTCATTGTTCTTCCCGACGAAAGATCATCGAGCACAGCGCGGATGGCGGCCGCTTGGTCGGGCGTCTCCGTATAGGGAAATCTCGCCGCAAAACGGGCCAAGTCCGTGCGGGAGGGCTTTATGATCTCGGCAGGCTGGCTGGACCTGATTTTGGCAAGACTCAAGAGGCGTTTGGCCAGCCTGTCGATCTCGCGCAACGCAGCTTCGCGTCGCTTCGGCCAGCCCTCGCCTTTGAGGCGATCAAGCGACACTGCCTCCGGTTCCGAGCCGTAGCGCCATATTCGTCCAAAGTCGTCGACCGGAACCAGCAAGGAAGCCCCGCCATGATATTCCAGTCTGACGACATCCTGTTGCTGGCCAGCCAACTCGACCTGTTCGACCGCGGCGAGCACGCCCAGGCCATGGTCTTCATGGACGACGACATCGCCAATGCGCAACTCGGGTTCGAGTATGCCCGTGGTCGCGCTCCCGCTCGCCTTTAACGCGGGCCCAAACAGGTCGGATGCGGCCACCACGGCGATATTGGATTGCGCGTCGACAAACCCTTCGTCGAGGACGAATTCAGCCTTGAGAACAGAGCCCCTCGCGGCCGAAAGGATTTGCGGCAAGTCGGCCGCTTCCTCTGCCCGCCGGCCTAGTCTCCTATCGAGCAGGCGATCTGCTCGCTGCAGTTCAGAGGCATCGCCGGTGAACACTACTCTGACTCCGGCACTCGTCTGCCCTCTGATGAATTCCGCGAAATCATACCCGGGTCGGGCCTGGCGGAAGAATTTGGGAACTCCCACGGCAGAAACGGCTAGTCTCACGCAGCAGCGGTTAAGCAGAGCAGCGTCCCACTCTTCACGGGATAGGTAAAATCGTCCCGGCAAAGGTTTTTTCGTTCCGGCTGCCTCCTGCCTGGCACGACGTGCATCCTCGACCAGATCCAGAATTCTGCCGAGCGGCTGCCCGTCGGTCCCTTCAAGGAAGGAGATCGAAGCGCTGGATGCCGCATCGAAGACGGATGGCATAGCGCCATACGATGCGACCAGGCGCTCCTCCATCGACGTCGCGCGCACCGCTGTCAACTCAGGATGCTCACCAGCTTTAAAGATCAGCTCGGATGCCGGTCCGACCGTAATCGAGTCTCGAACCTGATCGCTGAGCTGACTGAGCGGGTCGTAGGTCTTGAGCTGCCGGATGCAGGCATCGGGATCAACGATGACGCGAACGGGGCCATCCGCGCCAGCAGGGAAAATATCGATGAGATCGCCCCGAAAGGCTATCTCACCCGGTTCGTCGACCCTCTCGTCGACGACATAGCCAATGGCTTCGGACCAGGTTCTAAAATCGTCACGGTCGAGCTTTTGTCCCACCTCCAGAATTGTGAAACCGCCAGCGATGACCGGAGCAGGCGGCACCCGCTGCAGAATGGCTTCGAGCGACATTACAGCGATGCGCGGGCGATCCGGCTTCGTTGCGATCTCACGCAACGCACGAAGCCTTCGCCCCATATTGGCGCGTGTGGGCCACACCCTGTCGTAGGGCAGGCAATCCCAGGACGGCAGCAAGATTATATCCGCGTCAGGCAGGAACTGACGCAAGGCGCCGGTGATCTCCTCGGCACTGCGTTCCGAGGGAGCTATATGGATGATGTGCTTGTCCCGACTGGTCTCCAGGCCACGGGCCAGCGCTACCGCGATTGCTGAGGATGGCGGTCCGCCGTGCTCTATCGCAAACCCGCTGTCATCCGTGTGATCGATTTGTTCGACATCCGTCCGCGAAATATGCCTGTTCACTGAAATCTCACCTTGCCACTGAGACAACGTCAGCGGAGCCACCCCGTTCCTGGCGGCGCATCAAAGAGTTCCAGGACGGGCTGCGGGTGCAGCCCTTGAAATGGGCGGAGCGACAGGGTCAAAGCTGCGCCGTGATCGGCGAACTCCTGGGGCTGGCTGCCCAGCGGGAAAATTTCTAACCGAGCCTATGTCATAGGTTAATGCATTGCTGCCTTGCTCACCTATGGCTGTCCTAAAAAACTGGTGCTTCGATCATTCCGGGATCTTCAACCACGCTCGACGCTGGCAAAACGCTCCAGGCATGGGACCATGCCGCACGGCGGCGCCTTCTGCCGCCGCGCATATGTCCCCATGCCAGTCGGAACTTTTGGCGCGGATAATAGTTCGATCACCAACATCAGCCAGGTAGTCAATTTGTTCCCCACCTCATCCTCGGATGTACTCATTCGCAAGCTTCAGACCATCTCGGATCTTCGAGAGGCCGACATCGGCGTTCTGAAAGGCATTCCGATCCAGGAGAAGGAATATTTGGCCAACCACGATCTGGTGCGTGAGGGCGACCGTCCTGTTTACTCGTTTGTCGTTCTTGATGGCTTGGTCGGTTCGACCAAACATACGGGCGAAGGAAAGCGACAAATCACATCATTCTTCGTCGCCGGCGACATTCCTGATCTGCATGGGCTGCATCTGTCGGTCATGGATTGTAACTTCTCGACCCTTACGCCGGCGCGAATAGGTTTCATGCGGCATGACACCCTGCGTGCCGTTTGCGACCAGCACCCTCGCATCGCCACCGCTTTTTGGCGGTCGACGTTGATAGATGCCGCGATTTACAGGGAGTGGGTCATCAATGTGGGAAGACGCGAGGCATACACCCGCATGGCTCACATCCTGTGCGAACTGATTTTTCGCTTGCGCTCCATGGGGCGCATTGAGGATCACGTGGCGGATATCCCCATTACACAGGCGGCCCTTGGCGATGCACTGGGTTTGTCCACGGTCCACGTCAACCGGATGCTCCAGGAACTACGACGCAGAGGCCTCATTGCCACCTCGGGATCAAAAGTTCACGCACTGGACTGGGCTGGCCTCACTCACGCAGGAGATTTCGACACGACCTACCTGCACCAAAGGAACCCCGCAGATTAGCAGTGACGGAAGCTCTCCGATGGCACGATTTTTCTTCGACAGCGGCGATGGCGATCTCGTCTTCGAGGACGAAATAGGTGTCGAATGCGCTGGCCTCGAGGAGGTCCGCCGCGCGGGATTCGAGGGCCTTGTCGACCTCACGAGAGAGTCACTGAAGAGCGTCGACGGGCAGCAATTGTTTATCGAAGTGCGCGATGAAAATGGCGCCAAGATTTTGCGGCTGAGCCTCTCGCTTCGGGTAAAATCGAACGTATAAATTTGCACTCTACGCGCAGCGTTAGGCGAGCGGACTGGGACTGCAAACATCCACTGGCATGTCGTGTCTCAAAACCAAGGCCACTTTTGAGCGACATGCATTAACCCATAGATTGTGCCTCGATTCGCCTCGATTTGTGTACAGGACGGGGAACCATCAAAGAGCCGCCGAGTTCGTCCAACGGACAAGCTCGGAATCTAACATGGAAGAAATCGGCAAGGCACAACAAAAGGTCATAGCCCGCCTCATACGGGAGTGGATTTCATCGGACGCCAATCGTCGCCAGCTTCGCCAGTTGCTGGATCTGCCGACAGATGCGGACATGCCCAGCGAGCATCGGTCATTGCTTGACGAACTCGACCGAAAGCTCAACCAATGAGCGCCCCTGCTTTCGGGAGGGCTTCCGAGTGGATGCGAGCCGGTGGCGAGGGAAAGGAGCTGAGGTCGACATCTGGTTGAGGCCGCCGACATTTGACCGAAGCAGACGCGAATGCTTTACGCCGGACGGCGCCGATTGGCCGAAGAAAGAATGTTCGGTGGTTTCGTGGAGCCGCGGTCGGATTCCTAGAGGTGAGTTTCTGCACCTTGCTGCGCGTTTAAAAGTTGAGAAACGGCAGTTATGATCTGCGGCAGAAAAAAGGGCTTGGTGATCATTGTGCTGTTGGGCACGCCTTCCGCTCCCCAGTGTACCGCGCTGTCGCCACTGATATAGACAACCGGGATGGTCGAGTTGGACCTTCGCAAGTGCCGAGCGACCTCCCACCCCGACTGTCCTGCTCCCAGACGGATGTCCGTGAGCACGGCCTTGAACTTGGTCGGATCGGGGTCGAAAGCCGCCAGCGCCTCGGCGGCACTCCGAGTGCCGACGACCTGGAAGCCGGCCTCCTCCAAAGCTGACTCGAGGTCGAGCAGGATCATTGTCTCATCTTCGACGATCAGAACAGCACCTTCGCTCATCCGGAATCTCCCCAAGCCGCCACCGCTAATACGAGTTCGGCGTCAACTTGGTTCCATCTGACGCGCAGCAGCCTGTTGGTTATCGAAGCTCTACGCTGCCTCGATTGCGCGGCGGACTTGTGACGTCGGGAAGCCACCCTGGAAAAGGCCGACACCGGCTTAGCTGCTTCGACAGCCTTGGACAATGAGGCTGAATTACAGGTTGTAGCCGACGCTTAACCGTTGCCGACGAGGTCGCTTTGATCAAGCGTTCTCCTGATCTCCAGAAGCTTGCTGGATCTGCGTCATGACCTTTTGGGGATCCACATTCTCGGCGAGTTCCGGCAGCTCTTTGTCGGCCGGGGTCGAGATATTCAGACGCGCCGTCAAGGCAGCCACCATCTCGATCAGCCGCGTGGTTTCATGTTCGTTTAGAAGGCTGATCTGCAAATCCAGTTCGGCTCGGCGCTCGCTGTGGGCGGCCATTCTGTTCTGATTGATCAGCACGAAAGTAGACAGGAAGATTGCCTCAACCGAGGCGACCATGGCCAGGATCACGAAAGTCGGGTCCCAGGCTGGGACGGCTGGTATCGCGCCAAGGTTCGCGAGGACCCAGACGACAAGAATTGCAAGGTGCAGATAGACGAAAGTCATGCTTCCCGCGAAGCGCGAAACAGCGCCGGCGACCCACGCTTGAACGCCTTGGTGCTCCTCTTGCTGTCGCCTGTGCTCGACCAGGGCCTGTATGTTCTGGTGGAGCACCGACTGCATGTCGGCTGGACGTTGGTCGCTCATTTGAAAGCCCCGTTTGGAGATCATTCCGTGCAAGCGGCGTCGCTTATCGCCGGTGGCTCCCCCGAGGCCGGATCTGCCTTGAACTCGTCGGCACACGACTTGGGTCGCTGCCGACGGCCCGCTTGGAACAAAGCGTGCCGTCCTGCAATAGTGTGCACCATGCCCACCACTGCCTGCGGGGCGCTCTGATGAACCATATGGCCGGCGCCCGGAACCACCTCGAGGAGAGACCCACCGACTTCCGCGTGCAAGCGTCGTGCATCGCGTTGCGCGTCGAACAAACGATCCCCGGATCCCGCCATGATGCCGGTGGGCACGGCAATGTCCCTATAGTTGGCTTTTCCCAACAGGGACGCGGCCAGCATCGATGCTGTCTCCAGAGAAACCGCCCGCAGTTGGGAAGGGCGGCTGGCGACATCTTTGGCAAGTGCGGCGAACTCGCCGGCGACGACGGCGGGTTTAAAGATCTTCTCCATTGCCCAATGCCAAGCAAGCCTTACAAGCGGCGGCAGCAAGGTGTGACGAAACGCGGTGCCGATCACAGGCAGTGCAGGGAGTGCGGCCAGTGCAAGATCCAGCCGCGGCGGCGGATAGTAATAGCCCGAGACCAGCACGATGCCGGCGACCGATTGAGAATGCCTGCGCGCCAATTCGAGGGCGATCCAAGCTCCCCAGGAATGTCCAAGCACGAGGTATTTCTCTATACCCAGCCCGCAGGCGGCGGCATGTATAAGGTCGGCTTGGTCGCGAGCGGACCAACGCCGGCCGCGCGGCCGTGAGCTTCGCCCAAAACCGGGACGATCAAATGCAAGCACCCGATAGGTCTTTGCCGCCTCATCGAAGATGCCGCTCGACTTGAAATCCTCCGCCATGGATCCATTGCCATGCAGGAGAAGCAGCGGCATGCCGGTTCCGGCTTCGATAAAATGCAGGCGCACACCATCGATCTCCATCACACGTCCGCATGCCCGGCCGGCAATCGCACGTTTGGCGCGGATGGCATTGTATGCCGCCAGCGCCGCCAACGAGGCCGCGAGCAACCCGGTCGCGAGTTTCGGTCCATCTCTGTCGAACGCCATGCCCGTGCCTGTTGGAAACCATCTGCCGACCCCAACTCTCGGGGCGAAAGCTTGTTCCGCCAGACAAGACAACGCTGTACAACCGGCTCAAGCGGCTAAAGTAGGCCTTCTCCATGGAGTTGGGACCGTTAAGCCTGGGCAGCGCTGCTGCCTCCCATTTTCCAATCACCCTGCCAACGTGCGCGCACGGCAATGATCAGCATGGCCGCTTCCGTCATCCCGGTCTGGAAAAGTCTGACCAGCTCTCTCGCGATGGATTCTGCCGCGGTAGTGTCCGACGAAATCTCAAATTCCTCACACAGCGCGTCGAAAACCGACCGAAGCGTTTTCAGGTCGTCTGGATAGAGAGCGTCCGTATTCGTAAGAATGGGTCGGTCAAGCATCAAAACGTCTCCAAACGAGTGAAGTGCGGTTCGGGCACCCAGCCAGCGGGAGCTCGTCAAGTGCCCGCTGGTTTCCCCTTTATCCGCCACAGCGCGCCAACCTGTCATTAACCTATGACCGGTGCGGCGTGTTCGGCTGACCGGCCCGCCAAAGAAACTGCCGTCCTGCGGGGAACTCTTGGCCCCAGACTGCATTTAAGTCCGGGCAAAACGGGGGCGAAATGGGGGCCACTTCAAGCAATCCGCGATCTGAACTACAGCGCTTCGAGCTTTTGGCAGCGCTGGGCGACCGTATTCGCGAGATTACGGATCCCGTAGAACTGGCCTACGCAGCCGCGGAACTGCTGGGGAACCATTTTGGCATCAGCCGAGCCGGATACGGCACGATCGATCTAGAGAAAGAAACGATCACCATTGACAGGGACTGGAACGCGCCAGGCATCAAAAGCCTGGCTGGGACGCTGAATTTCAGGAACTACGGCTCGTATATCGAGGATTTGAAACGAGGCGAAACCGTTGTCTTTGAAAACGCCGAGACAGATCCGCGAACCAGCAGCCATGCGGAGGCACTCAAAGCCATCAGCGCCCAATCCGTCATCAACATGCCCGTTACCGAGCATGGCGGGCTGGTGGCGCTGTTATACCTGAACCACTCCGCGCCCAGACGCTGGGCGACGGAGGAAGTAGCCCTCATTTCGGCAGTCGCGGACCGGACGCGTACGGCGATAGAACGCCTTCGCGCCGAACTGGCCCTCCGTGAGAACGCCGAACGCCTTGCTTTTCTCGACCGCCTCGGCAGGGAGATAGCCCTCGCGGCCGACGCCGATGCTGTCATGCAGATCACCACTCGGCTCCTCGGCGAACATCTTGGCGTCTCGATCTGTGCCTATGCCGACATGGAGCAGGACCAAGACCATTTCACCATCCGCGGCGATTGGAGCGCACCTGGCTCGCCCAGCATCAGGGGATATTACAGTCTTGCCGATTTCGGTCGCCTGGCTGTCACCAACCTCAGCGCCAACAAGCCGCTTATCATCAACAACAACCTTGAGGAAATTGCTCCCGAGGAAGCGAAGACCTTTCAGGATATCGGGATAACGGCAACCATCTGTATGCCTTTGGTCAAACAAGGCCGACTGACTGCCCTGATGGCCATCCACGACAAGCAGCGCCGCGTCTGGTCGCAACGCGAACTGTCCTTGCTGACCGAGGTGACGGAGCGGTCCTGGGCTCACATCGAGCGCGTTCGCTCGGAACAGGCGGCACGGGCCAGCGAGGAGAGGCTGAGGCTTGCCACCGACGCGGCCGCTATTGGCACCTGGGATTACGATCCCATCAGCGGAGTGCTGCGTTGGGACGACCGGTGCAAAGCCCTTTTTGGTTTGCCGCCGGACGCGGAGGTGACATATGAAAGCGCCTTCCTGGCGGGCCTCCACCCGGAAGATCGCGCACGGGCCGACGAGGCCGTACGCCAGTCGCTCGCGCCGGGCACCCCCTCCCGCTACGACATCGAATACCGGACGATCGGCCTTCGGGATGGCAAGGAGCGCTGGATTGCCGCAACCGGGGAAGCGCTTTTCCAGTCCGGCCGTGCGATCCGCTTCATCGGCACCGTGGTTGATGTCACCGCGCGAAAGCGGGTGGAGCATCAGCTTCAGTTGATGAACGCCACTGCGGCAGCCGTGGCGGCCGAGCTTGACGTGGAGCGAATTGTCCAGACGGTAACCGATGCCGGCGTCGTGCTGTCGGGCGCACAATTTGGAGCTTTCTTCTACAATGTGATCGACGACAAGGGCGACAGCTATGTGCTCTACGCCCTTTCGGGGGCACCTCGTTCTGCTTTCGAAAACTTTCCCATGCCGCGCAACACCGCGGTGTTCGAGCCCACTTTCCGCGGCACAAGCGTGGTGCGTTCCGACGATATCCTCACCGATCCGCGTTACGGAAAGAACTGGCCCCGCAAGGGAATGCCGGAGGGCCATCTGCCGGTGCGTTCCTATCTCGCCGTGCCGGTCGTCTCGCGTTCGGGCGAGGTCCTGGGCGGCCTCTTCCTTGGTCATTCAGAGACCGGCGTGTTCGCCGAACAGCAAGAAGCGGCCTTGCTGGGGCTTGCCGGCCATGCCGCGACGGCCATCGACAACTCCCGGCTGTTCAAGGCGCTGCAGACACTCAACGGCACGCTCGAACAACGTGTCAAAGATGAAGTTGCGGAACGCGCCAGAGCAGAAGAGCACCTGCGCCAAGCCCAGAAGATGGAAGCTGTCGGACAGCTCACCGGTGGCATCGCGCACGACTTCAACAATATGCTGGCCGTCATCATCGGCGGCCTGAACCTTGTGCAGCGCAAGCTCAGAAACGGCGATACCAACGTCCACCAATTCGTAACCGGCGCGATCGATGGAGCACAACGTGCCGCAGAACTTACCAGGCGACTGCTCGCCTTTTCCCGCCAGCAACCACTGGCGCCGAGGCGGCTGAATCCAAATCGCCTCGTCTCCGGTATGAGCGAATTGCTGAACCGGACGCTTGGCGAGACCATTCAGATCGAGACCGTGCTCGCTGCGGGCCTATGGCATGTCGAGGCCGACGCAGGGCAATTGGAAAGCGCGCTGCTCAACCTTTGCGTCAACGCAAGGGATGCCATGCCTGCTGGCGGCAAGCTGACGATCGAGACATCAAACGCCCACGTCGACGATCGCTATGCCAGGGAGAACGCGATCCCCTCCGGCCAGTATGTGATGATAGCGGTCACCGATACAGGAACGGGCATGACTGCTGATGTTGTCGCAAGAGCCTTCGATCCGTTCTTCACCACCAAGGGGGTCGGCAAAGGCACCGGGCTGGGACTCAGCCAAGTCTATGGGTTTGTTCGCCAGTCCGGCGGCAGTGTGAAGATCTATTCCGAGCAGGGCATTGGAACCACCTTGAAAATATATTTGCCGCGCTCGCACCATGGCGTGCTCGACAGCCAAATCGACGTCGTGGCAGGCGAGCACCCCGGCTGTGCAGACGAGATCATCATGGTTGTCGAGGATGAAGATCGCGTCCGGCTGATGGCCGCGGAAGCGCTGCGGGAACTGGGCTACTCTGTGCTGGAAATGCAAGGTCCACGCGAAGCGCTGGTGGCCGTCGAAAGCGGGCAAGTGCCGTCGCTTCTGTTCACCGACGTGGTGATGCCGGAGATGTCGGGCCGGGAGCTGGTGGATCAGGTCAAGACAATGCACCCGTCGCTAAAAGTGCTCTACACCACCGGCTACACACGAAATGCGATTGTCCACAACGGCACGCTCGATTTCGGAACCGAACTTTTGACCAAGCCCTACACGATCGACGAATTGGCAGAGAAAGTCCGGAAGGTGCTGGATCGAAAGTGAACGGGCAACAGCCCGCGACGCTCGCCCCGTGACCGAACACGCCGTTTGCCGCGTGGGTGTGCAGCGAAAAGGGCCGGACACCGACATCATATTGACATGGCCCGGCTTCACTTTTCCGAGCCAGTATCCCTCCAGATTTTGTCGACCTCTTGCCCATCCGCGGCCTTGCTCATTGCCGTGATGGCGCAGCACGATCGAAATCTCGTTGCCGCCGGTCGCCAGTCGGAGAATCCCAGCGAGAAATAAATGCCGCCTCTGGCTCCCTGCGATGCTCAACACTGAAGCTGCCGTAAAAATGCTCGCTGGCCGATGGCCGGATGGAACAATCATCTTGCGGGGATGTTCGGATGATCTAACCGGAGAGATGTCCATGTTCATGCACAACAAGCGCCTGCAGTACACCGTTCGCGTCTCGGAGCCGAATCCTCGCCTGGCCTGCATGATCATGGAACAGTTCGGCGGCGCCGATGGCGAGCTTGCAGCGGCCATGCGCTATTTCACGCAAGGGCTTGGCGAGGACGATCTTGGCCGTCGCGACATGTTGCTCGATATTGCGACCGAAGAACTCAGCCATCTCGAAGTGGTGGGATCAATCGTCACCATGCTCAACAAGGGGCTCAAGGCACAGCTGGCCGAGGGCCAAATGAAGGAAGCCGACCTTTACCTAATGATCGGCGCCAGCGGCACAACAGCCAAGGAATCAATTCTGTTCGGCGGCGCTCCCGCGCTGTGCGACTCAGCCGGCGTTCCCTGGACCGCGGCCTATGTCGACTCGCGCGGTGAACCTACGGTGGATTTGCGGTCGAATATCGCCGCCGAAGCCCGCGCCAAGATCGTTTACGAACGCCTTATCAACATCACCGACGACCCGGGAATCAAGGACGCGCTCGGCTTCCTGATGACGCGCGAGATCGCGCACCAGAAGTCGTTTGAGAAAGCACTTTACGCGATCGAAAACAATTTCCCTTCCGGCAAGCTCCCAGGCGTAGAGAAGTACGCCAGCATGTACGTCAACACCTCTCAAGGCGACGGCGATGTCGCTGGCCCATGGAATTCCGGCGAAGAGTGGGATCGGATCGATGACCTTGAAGAGGTGATGCCCGTCGACGGTGGAGACGGCCTTGCAACTGTCAAGCTGGGGGCCAAAGACATGAAGGTGGTGGCCAGGATGGCCGACCGTACGCTTTCCGATCCGGCTTCCGATCCGACAACAGGCGCTGATCTAGGGGCTGGCCCGGGAGCTGGCCGTACCAAGAACGCCGATTTTGGCGGCGCGGCAAGCATTCAGGAGGCCCCGGCCGTGGCAGAGGCTGCTGTCAAACGCGCACGTAGGCGTTAGCACAGAGCCGACATCATTGCGGGCATCTATGTTCCGCGATGCGGCCGGAAGCTAACACCGACGAAGGCAGGGCATCCGACCAGCAACGGACTGGCCGGAGCGCTCGCATCGACATCTGTGCTGAATGTGGGTGAAGCAACCATGGCCACCGCCGCACCACGATCAGATTCGGAGCGTGCGGGCCAGCCGGATAAGGTCCGTCCCGACGGTTGCGAGAACCGGTGCATCGTGACAATCGGAGCATCGGCCGGCGGCGTCGACGCGCTGAAGAGACTTGTCCGCGATCTTTCGCCGGACATCCCGGCGGCTCTCCTCGTCGTACAGCACGTTGGTCCCACGAGTTACCTCGGCGACATTCTCGGTCGCGCTGCCAACATGCCCGTTGCAAATGCCTCCAACGGCATGAAGGTTAAAAACGGGCACATCTTCGTTGCACCGCCCGGAGCTCACCTTCTGTTACATGACGATCATATGCTGCTGCGGCGCGGGCCGCGCGAGAACCTGGCGCGCCCCGCCATCGACCCCCTGTTTCGATCGGCGGCCTGCAGCTTTGGCGGCAGCGTGATCGGCGTCGTGCTCACAGGCAGCCTCTCCGACGGCACCGCCGGCCTGCACGCAATCAAGATGTGCGGAGGCGTCAGCGTAGTCCAGGACCCCGGCGACGCTGCGGTACCCGACATGCCGCTGAGCGCCTTGCAGAATGTGGAAATCGACCATTGCGTCCCTCTGTCCGAAATGGCTGGCCTGTTGCACAGGCTTGCTTCCGAAATCGCAGGACCGACACCAGAAATCCCGTCCGGCATCCGCCTTGAGGCAGCGATTGCAGCTCAGGAGCACAGCACAATGGAACTGACCGAAGGCCAGCTTGGCGCCCCCTCGACATTTGTCTGCCCCGAATGTCATGGCCCCCTATGGGAGATAGAAGACGGGCCGATTACCCGTTACCGCTGCCACACCGGACATGCGTTCGGAGCGGACGTTTTAATGCAGGCCCAGGCTGACGATGCGGAACAGGCTCTTTGGAGCCTTTTAAGAGCGCACCAGCAGCGGGCTGAGTTGGCGAAACGTACGGCAAAACGCGAAGCCGCGCGGGAAAGACACAGCCTGGCCAGCCAAATGGCTGCGCGGGCCGCGGAGTACGAAGCCGACGCGAAACTTATTGAAGAGATCATCCATCGTCGAACGCCGTGACAAGGCAACAGCGTTTGTCAGGGCGGGTGCGTCTGCGTCCTTCCGATCGCATTTTCCTGGATCAGCCGCGTTGCCTCACCGCTTGGCCTGTGGCCACGGGTATCCAGGTCCCATGCTTTGATTGAACACCTGCACCCAAATCCAACTGCACGAATTTTATGCAAAGCAGGAACATAGAAGCATTACGCGAGTTAGGCACTGACCCATTGGACGTATCCTCGCATTCTGCGGTCTGCCTGGGTGGTCCTTGTTTTGTAAACGAATGCCAGGACAATGTATCGCTCGCAGCTTTTCGTACCTCTTTTTGGCCTGCTGTTGCTGATGGGTGGCCTGTTCCACGGGCACGAGGCCATGGCGCAGGAACCCTGTCCGGCCGATCACGATAAGCTGCTTGCAGCCCTCAAAGCCAACGTGAAGGCAAGCGGCGGACCAGCCAATGGCGGCTTTGAAACCAACGAATGGGCAGCCATCGTTGCCCGTGACGGCACTGTCTGCGCGATTGCGTTCAGCGGCCCCACCCCCGACTCGCAATGGCCGGGAAGTCGGCTCATAGCAGCGGAGAAAGCCAACACGGCCAACGGTCTCAGCCTGGCTCAGATGGCCCTCTCGACGGCCAATCTCTATGCGGGGGTGCAGCCCGGCGGACCGCTATTTGGCCTGCAGGAGACCAATCCCGTCAACCAGGCCGCGGCCTATACGGGCGATCCCAAAACGTTCGGAAGCGCCGGCGACCCGCTCGTCGGCAAGCCGATCGGAGGCGTCGTGGTGTTTGGCGGCGGACTTGCCCTCTACGACGGCAAGAGCATTGTCGGCGGCCTCGGCGTTTCAGGCGATTCCTCATGCGCCGATCACAATGTCGCTTGGCGTATCCGCGCGGCGCTCGGCTTCGACAAGGTCCCGGCAGGCGTCAATCCAAATCGCAAGGATGCCATTGTCTACGATCTGGACCCCGGCGGCAAAAGCGCTTCGGGCTGGGGCCATCCGCTTTGTGCCGGAACGGAGGCCGACATCGCGGCCGAACTCGGCGCCGGCGTGGGAGGCTCGATCAATAAATGAAAGCTATGCCCCAGTTGGCATTGACGCGCGTTGACGTAGAACGCCATACCCGCAAATTGGCTGCCGGGAATTCCTTTGGCGCTATCCTTCTGGTGACGCTGCTCGCCTGCCTGCCGCTTTTGGGCGCTGCGTCCGAGCCACCTAAAACACCAGCGATCGTACCGCCAGCCGCAGCCTCGCCACCCGATGACGGCCAATGGACGATGCCGGCCAAGAACTACGCGTCGACGCGCTTCAGCGAACTCTCCGAGATCAACGAAGGCAACGTCAAGAACCTGCAGGTCGCGTTCACGTTCTCGACAGGCGTGAACAAGGGCCAGGAAGCAGCGCCGCTGGTCGTCGGCAACACCATGTATATCGTGACGCCCTTTCCCAACTTCGTCTATGCGCTCGATCTCTCCAAGCCCGGCGCCCCGATGAAGTGGAAGTACGAACCCAATCCCGAGCCGGCGGCACAGGGGGTGGCCTGCTGCGACGTCGTCAACCGAGGGGTGGCATTCGCCGACGGGCGCATCTTTTTCAATACGCTGGACGGCCACACGATTGCCCTTGATGCGAACACGGGCAAGCCGATCTGGAACACTCATGTCGGCAACATCAACATCGGCGAGACCATCACCATGGCGCCGCTTGTGGTGAAGGGCAAAGTGCTGGTCGGCAATTCCGGCGGCGAGATGGGCGTTCGCGGCTGGGTAAAGGCGCTCGACGCCGGCGACGGTCATGTCGTCTGGATCGCCTATAGCACCGGGCCGGACAAGGACGTGCTGATCGGATCGGACTTCAAGCCGCACTACGACATGGACAAAGGCAAGGATCTTGGCGTCACGACGTGGCCGCCGGAAGCCTGGAAGATCGGCGGCGGCAACATGTGGGGCTGGATTTCCTATGATCCCGATCTGAACCTGATCTTCCACGGCACCGGCAATCCCGGACCATGGAATCCGGATTTGCGGCCGGGCGACAACAAGTGGACGTCTGGCATTTTCGCGCGCGATCCCGACACCGGCGCGGCGAAATGGTTCTATCAGTGGAGCCCGCACGACCTCCACGATTATGACGGCATCAACGAGCAGATCCTGCTCGACATGACCTGGCAGGGCAAGCCGCGCAAGGTGCTGATCCGGCCGGAGCGCAACGGCTATCTCTACATCCTCGACCGGACAACCGGCGAGGTGCTGTCGGCAAAACCGTTTGGTCCGGTCAACTCCAGCAAAGGTGTGGATCTGAAAACCGGTCGGCTGATCGTAAACCCGGACAAGAAGACCGGCACCGGCAAGGTCGTTCGCGATATCTGTCCGACGGCGTCGGGCCTCAAGGACTGGCAGCCTTCCGCGTTCTCGCCGAAGACCGGCCTGCTCTACATCCCGCACAACAATCTGTGCATGGATGAAGAAGGCGTCGAGGTGAACTACATCGCCGGCACGCCCTATGTGGGCATGAACGTCCGCATGATACCAGGGCCTGGCGGTAATCGCGGCGCCTTCACCGCCTGGGACATCGCCGCGGAGAAACCCGCCTGGAGCCTCAAGGAGAATTTCCCGGTGTGGAGCGGCGCGGTAGTGACCGCCGGCGACGTTGTGTTCTATGGCACGATGGAAGGCTGGTTCAAGGCGGTTAGCGCCAAGACCGGAGACCTGCTTTGGCAGTTCAAGACCTCGTCCGGGATCATCGGCCAGCCCATCACCTATCGCGGTCCCGACGGGCACCAATATGTCGCCATCCTCTCAGGCGTCGGCGGCTGGGCCGGCGCCATTGTATCGGGCGATCTTGACCCGCGTGACGCCACCGCCGCGCTCGGTTTCGTCAATGCCATGAAGGATCTGAAGAACGCGACAACCTCGGGAGGCACGCTTTATGTGTTCCGGCTGCCTTGATGGATTGTACTTGACCGTAGGTCCGGCGCGAAAGGCGTGTCAACGGCTGGTGATCGGCATGGCCGCCATCGCCTTCGTGTTCTTGACGGCCACAGCCGACGCACGTGAGCTGAGGGTCTGCGCCGATCCGAACAACATGCCGTTCTCCAACGCGGCCGGTCAGGGCTTCGAGAACAGGATCGCCGAAATCGTTGCGTCCGATCTCGGCGCGAAGCTGACCTATACCTGGTGGGCGCAGCGCCGCGGCTTCATCCGAAACACGCTGAAGGCCGGTCTATGCGATCTCGTGCCGGGCACGCCGAGCAACCTCGAAATGCTGCGCACCACCACGCCCTACTACCGATCGTCTTATGTCTTCGTCACCCGCAGGGACGGCCCCGACGTAGCATCGTTCAATGATCCGCGGCTGCGCGACATGCGGATCGGTGTTCAGCTCATCGGCGACGATGGCGCCAATTCGCCTCCGGTCCAGGCGCTTGGCCGCCGAGGTATCGTCGGGCACCTCGTTGGCTATCCGGTCTATGGCGATTATTCCGCCCCCAACCCGCCGGCGCGCATCGTCGAAGCGGTGGCGAGTGGCGAGATCGACCTTGCCGTGGTCTGGGGCCCCCTCGCCGGCTACTTCGCCGCCAGGCAGAAGGTGCCGCTCCGCATCACGCCGGTTGCGCCCCGCATCGACGGACCGCAACTGCCGATGATCTACGACATCTCGATGGGCGTCCGCCGCGAAGACGATGCGCTGCGCGGCGATGTCAATGGCGCCCTGTCCAGGCACAAGGTCGAGATAGATGCCTTGCTGTCACAGTATGGCGTGCCGCGCCTCGATGCCCCGGGGAGCCCGGTGCGATGAGAGCCGCGGTGGCCATGCTCCTGTTTCCAGTCCTGGCGCTCGCTGCCTGCCAGCGCGAGGAACGTGACACGCGCCCGCAATCGGCGCTCGGATCGGGCGAGCAGCCGACGCCTGTGACCACGCTGGAGCCCGGCGGACAGCGGCCCCCCGCCAGCGACAACAAGGCGGCGAGCTTCGAGGCCAACGCCTTCCACATGAGCGAAGGGAAACGGCTTTTCGGCTGGTTCAACTGTTCGGGATGCCACGCCAATGGCGGCGGCGGCATGGGGCCGGCCCTGATGGACCAAAAGTGGCTCTATGGCAGCTCGATCGAAAGCATCCATGCCACGATCCGCGACGGTCGGCCAAACGGCATGCCGAGCTTCCGCGACAAGATTCCCGACGACCAGATCTGGGAGCTTGCGGCTTTCGTGCGCTCGCTGAGCGGCAACGCGCCGTCTTCCGCCGCGCCGCAACGCAATGACGACATGATGGCGCATCCTTCGGAAAACCGCATGCCCGACGCGGCCACGCTGGGGAAGTCGCCGTGAAACGTCTCGTCTCGATGGCGTTCGCCACCGCCGGGGCTCTGTTGCTCCAGGGATGCGCGGGCTGGCAATCCGCCCTCGACCCGAAAGGTCCCGCGGCGAGCGAACTGGCATGGCTGATCTGGTTCTTCACCGCGCTCTGCGCCGTGGTGTGGGTGCTGGTGATGATCGCCCTTGTCGTGCCTTTGATGATGGGGTCGCGCGCGCAGGCGGAGCCGCTCGCGATCGAGGCCGGCGCCGACGACCGGAAGCTGCGCGCGGTGATGACCGCCGTCGGGTTGACCGCCATTGTCCTGATCGGACTGACCTTGCTGAGCTTCTTCGCCAACAGGACGCTCGCCGCGATCGGCTCGGATGCCGCGCTGACCATTCGGGTCACCGGCCATCAATGGTGGTGGGAGGTGCGCTATGAGGATGCCACGCCAAGCCGCATCCTGACCACGGCGAACGAGATCCATATCCCCGCCGGGGAACCGGTGAAGCTTCTTCTGACCTCGACCGACGTCATCCATTCCTTCTGGATTCCGAGCCTTTCGGGCAAGCTCGACCTCATTCCCGGCCACATGAACGTGCTCGACCTCAAGGCCGACAAGCCTGGTGTTTACCGAGGTCAATGCGCCGAGTTCTGCGGGGCGCAGCACGCAAACATGGGTACCTTCATCATCGCCGAGCCGCGTGCGAAGTTCGACGCCTGGTGGAACGACCAGTTGCAGCCGGCAGCTACTCCGACGGGGGACGAGGCCAAGGCCGGCCAGGATCTGTTTCTGAAGCGCCCTTGCGTGATGTGTCACAGAATAGGCGGCACGCCTGCCGGAGGAACGGTCGCCCCCGACCTCACCCATATAGCCAGCCGGCAGACGCTTGCCGCCGGGACATTGACCATGAGCCGCGGCAATCTCGCCGCCTGGATAGCCGACCCACAGGGCATCAAGCCCGGATCCCACATGCCGGTGGTGGAGCTCAGCGGCGACGAACTCAACGCCATGGTCGCCTATCTCGAGGCGCTTAAATGAGCAGCGCGGATCTCACAAGCGAACGCGACCTGCCGCGCGAAACGCCCGCCACAGGCGACGTCGCACCCGAGCATGACGGACCGCGCGACACCGGCATGGACGATGCCAGCCTGGATCGCTGGCTGGCGCGGACATGGCGCACGCCCCCCGGCATCATCGGCGCGCTGTCGAGCGTCGACCACAAGGTCGTCGCACGGCGCTATCTGATCACCGCCTTCGTGTTTCTGTGCCTGGGCGGGCTCAACGCTGTCGCCATGCGCATCCAGCTCTCAGGGCCGCAGCGCGGTCTGATCGGCCCGGACCTCTACAACCAGCTGTTCACGATGCATGGTGTGACCATGATGTTCCTGTTCGCCGTGCCCATCGTGCAGGCGACAGGCATCTATCTCGTCCCGCTGATGGTCGGCAGCCGCAACATCGCCTTTCCCCGCCTGAACGCGTTCAGCTACTGGATCTATGTTTCGGGCGGCATATTCGCCTGGGTGTCTTTCGCGCTCAACATGGCGCCCGACGTCGGCTGGTTTGCTTATGTGCCGCTGTCAGGCCCCGAATTCGCGCCGGGCAAGCGGGCCGACGTCTGGGCCCAGATGATCACTTATACAGAAGTATCCTCCCTGGCCGTCGCGGTGGCAACCATCGTCACCGTGTTCAAGCAGCGAGCCCCCGGCATGTCGCTGGACAGGATTCCGCTCTACGTCTGGGCAATGCTGGTTACCTCCTTCGTCGTCGTCTTCGCCATGCCCGCGGTGATGATCACCTCGACCTTCCTGATCCTCGACCGGCTGGTCGGCACACATATCTTCAACCCGGCCGAGGGCGGCGACGCACTGCTCTTCCAGCATCTGTTCTGGTTCTTTGGCCATCCCGAGGTCTACATCATCTTCCTGCCGGCGACGGGCATGGTCTCCGCGATCATCCCGGTCTTCGCCCGGCGTCCCGTGTTCGGGCATCTCGGGCTGGTCTTGTCGCTGATCGCCGTCGGCTTCCTTTCGTTCGGCCTCTGGGTCCATCACATGTTCGCGACGGGACTACCCAAGCTCGGCGCCAGCTTCTTCACCGCGTCGAGCATGCTGATCGCCATCCCCAATGGCGTTCAGATCTTCTGCTGGCTGGCGACCTTGTGGGACGGCAGGCCGGTGATCCGCACGCCGCTGCTGTTCGTGTTCGGCTTCTTTTTCATCTTCGTCATCGGCGGCCTCACCGGCGTCATGCTCGCTTCGGTGCCGCTGGACCTCCAGGTGCACGACACCTATTTCGTCGTCGCCCATTTCCATTACGTGCTGATCGGCGGTTCGGTCTTCCCGCTGCTGGGCGCGGCCTATTTCTGGTTCCCCAAGATCAGCGGCCGCATGATGAGCGAGCGTCTCGGGCGCTGGCATTTCTGGCTGGCTTTCATCGGCTTCAACGCGGCTTTTTTCCCAATGCATCTCGTCGGGCTCTGGGGCATGCCACGCAGGGTCTACACCTATCCGGCCGAGCTTGGCTGGGGCAACATCAACCTGTTCATCAGCGCCGGCGCGGTGCTCTTTTTCCTCAGCTTCGTACTGTTCACGTTCAATCTTGTACACGGCGCGTTGAAGGGCGCACTGGCCGGAAACAATCCCTGGGATGCCGGTACGCTCGAATGGGCGACGTCTTCGCCGCCGCCAAGCTATAATTTCGCGCGGATACCGATTGTCACGCATGTCGAGCCGCTCTGGGCCGAACGGGAGGCGCTGCCTGTGGCGACCGGTCTCCGCGTCGATGTCCGTGAGCTGTTGATCTCAACCGTGGCGGAAGCCCACCCCGACATTCGCGAGAAATCGGCGACACCGTCGATCTGGCCGCTGCTGGCGGCAATCGCTGTCGGCGGTACGTTTGTCTATTCGATCTTCACGCCCTGGGCGATCGTCTGGGGCGCCGCGCCGATCGCCATCACCTTGATCGGATGGTTCTGGCCCAAGGACGACCCGGAGGATGAGGGATGAGTGAGCGTCCCAGCTTGGATCTTTCGGACCTCCCAACCTTTGGACATGGTCCGCGCAGCCCGACCTGGTGGGGAACGCTCGGCTTCATGGCGCTGGAAGGCATGGGCTTTGCGTTGGCCGCCGGCGCTTATCTCTATCTCGCCACTTTGTGGCCCAACTGGCGTCTAAGCGCCCCGCACCCCAACCATTGGCCCGGAACGATCGTCACCATCCTGTTCATTATCAGCGTGGTGCCGAATCACATCCTCCACGGCCATGCCAAGCAATGCGCGATCGTGCCGGTGCGGATCGGGCTGGTGGTGATGTCGCTGCTCGGTCTGGCCCCGCTTGTCGTGCGCTGGTTCGAATTCCCGGCGCTGAACATCTACTGGGACACGAACGCCTACGGCTCGATGCTCTGGGTGCTGCTCGGGCTGCACACCACACACCTGATCACCGATGTCGGCGACACCATCGTTTTGACGGTGCTGATGTTCACACGCCATGGCTATAGCGGCCGGCGCTTCGGCGATGTCGGCGACAATGTCTTCTATTGGGATTTCGTGGTGCTGACCTGGATCCCGATCTATCTGCTCATCTACTGGATGCCGAGGCTAGGCTGATGCGTGCGTTGAAAATGGGAACGTCCTGGGGTGGTCTTCTGTCGGGGCCGATGGCTTGGGCAATCTCGACGCAGCTGAACTACGCACTCGTACCATGGCAGTGCAACCGCCAGGTGCCGGTGGTGCTTCCCGTGGCACTGGTGCTCGCCGTGCTTTCGCTGCTCGGCGGTGCCTTGTCATGGCGGGCGAAGCGGCAGGGCGGCGCCGCCTTCAAGCCTGAGCGCACGCGCAGCACCGAGCAGTTCGTCGCCGATCTCGGCATGCTTGCGGCATTGCTGTTTGCCCTCGTCATCATCATGCAAGGCAGCGCGGCTCTCATTCTCGACGAGTGCCTGCGATGAGCTTCGACGCGTTCTTCTCGACCTCGATCTGCTACGGCGCCGGCGCGCCCGAGGCCGGATGGACGCTCGCATTTCCCATCACGTTTCCGCTGGCCGCGATTGCCTTCCTTTATGCCATCGGAGCGACTCGGTTGTGGCGCCGCAGCAGCCGAGGCCGTCCCGAGCGGATGCGGCAGGCGTTGTTGTTCGCCGCCGGTTGGGGCGTGCTGACGGCAGCACTGGTCAGCCCCATCCATGCGCTCGGCGAGCGGGTGTTTGCCGCCCATATGATCGAGCATGAACTGCTGATGGCGGTGGCGGCGCCTCTCCTTGTCGCCGCGTGCCCAGGCGCAGTCCTGCTCTGGTCCTTGCCGGCCTCACTTCGCCGTGGAACGGGCAAGCTCACGCGCGCAAAGACGCTGCAATCGGTTTGGGCCCTGGTGATCCGCCCCCTCAACGCGACGATCATTCACGGCGTCGCCATCTGGATCTGGCACATTCCGGCGTTGTTCCAGGCAGCGCTCCAGCAGGGCTTTCTCCATTATGCCCAGCATGCGAGCTTCCTCGGCACAGCCTTGCTGTTCTGGTGGGCGCTCCTACCGCGCCCCGGTCGACAGCAAACCTATGGCAACTCCGTCATGCATCTTTTCTTCACCTCGCTTCATACCGGCCTGCTCGGTGTCCTGCTGCTGATGTCGCCCAAACTCTGGTATCCGGAGAATGGCGCCGGCGCGGCATTGTGGGGAATGACCGCGATCGAGGACCAGCAGCTCGCCGGATTGGTAATGTGGGTTCCGGCAGGCTTGATCTATGGCGGCGCCGCCTTGCTGCTCGCCGGCCTCTGGATAAGCAGCAGCGCAACCAGGGAGGCAACACATGCGCTCCGACCTGGGTAGGCTGATCGGGGGCGCCCTTGCCGCAATCCTGCTGCTGGCTGCGGCTGTCGCAGCGGCGACTTTGTGGTCCGACAGGCGCGAGCGCGTCCGGCACGAGTCGGATGCGGCGACCGGCGGCGTAGGCGCCCGCGCCATTCCAATCATGACGGCGAATGGCTGCTCCGGCTGCCATACGATACCCGGCGTGCCGGGTGCGCAAGGCCAGGTCGGACCCCGCCTAGACGGTGGCCTTGCCGACAGGGTCTTTATCGGTGGCCTGCTGGCAAACAATCCGGAGAACATGATCCGCTGGATACGCTCGGCGAGGGAAGTCAATCCGCACACGGCCATGCCGTCGACGAGGATCACCGAGCAACAGGCGCGGGACATCGCCGCTTATCTCTATGCGTTGAGGTAATTCATCCCTCGCCGCCGCGCCGGGACCACAAGCCGCGGCCGGGATCGTAGCCGATGACCGCCGCGAGGAAGAAGGCGATGAGGCAGCCAAGGACCACAATCGCCGCGACAGGATCGAACCGCAGATAGAGCGCGAAGCGTATCAGCTCGACCGCCGAGCTGAACGGGTTCCAGGCGGCGATTGTTGCCAGCACCGGTCCCGCCTCGGCAAGCCGCCACAGCGGATAGAGCGCCGTCGAGGCAAAGAACACCGGAAAGATGACGAAATTCATGACACCGGCAAAGTTCTCCATCTGTGTCGAAACCGAGGAGACAAGCAGGCCGAACGCGCCAAGCATCAGGCCCGCCAGCACGAGCGCCGGAAATACCGCGACGTAGCCGAGAACGGGCGGCCGCACATCCCAGAAACGCGCGATCAACAGAA
This sequence comes from Mesorhizobium sp. C277A, assembly GCF_040324395.1. NCBI lineage: Bacteria > Pseudomonadati > Pseudomonadota > Alphaproteobacteria > Hyphomicrobiales > Phyllobacteriaceae > Mesorhizobium > Mesorhizobium sp. C277A. The sequence continues at coordinate 3,151,371 of NZ_JAMYVW010000002.1, forward strand.
ACAAATAGACCAGCGGCACGCCGACGATCACGCTGGCCAGCAGGCGCGCCGCAAGCAGGTACCAGCGCGGCAATGGTGCGGTCAGCAACAAGCGCATGCTGCCCATCTCGCGATCGTAGACCATGGCCAGCGAACTCGCCATGGCATGGAAGAGCAGCATCATGGCCGCTAGCCCGGGCACCACATACACGTCATAGAGAACATAGGTCTGGTAGGGTGGCGTGATCGACAGACCGAGAACGGAGCGGAAGCCAGCGGCAAAGATTGCCAGCCAGACCAGCGGCCGTACCATCGCCGAGAGCAGCCGGCCGCGTTGCCGCAACGTGCGCAGCATCTCCCTGCGCAGGATGCCGTTGAGCGCGCGCACCGCGTGAGACGTTTTCATTCGGACTCCGTCAGCGACGCGAAGGCCTCGCCCGTGCTCGCTACACCGAGATCGGTAGCCAGGCGATCGGCGCGGCCGGCCCACCGCATTGTGCCTCGATGCAGCACCACCACATCGTCATCCGCCGTTAGTTCTTCCAGAAAATGTGTTGCCCACAGGACGGCAATGCCGCGCTCGCGGCAAAGCTCCCGCACGTGCCGCTCGAGCGCGCGGCGGCCAGGCACGTCGAGCCCGGTGGTCGGCTCATCCAGCAGCAAAAGGCGTGGGCTATGCATCAGAGCGCGTGCTATCTCGACACGGCGACGCTGCCCCCCGGAAAGCGCTCGGGCAGGATCGTCGATCCTGTCCAGCACGTCCAGCCGGCCGAGTTCGTGGATGGAGCGCTCCTTGCTCAAGGCCTGGCTAAGCCCATGCAAGGCCGCGTGGTAACGCAGGTTCTCGCCGGCCGTCAGATCGAGATCGAGGGTCGGCAACTGGAAGACGACCCCCATCTGCGTCAACGCGGCGGACGAGTTGACATCCATCGCCTGGTCGAAGACATGCACCGAGCCGGAGCGGGCGTGATAAAGCCCGGTGATCAGCGAGAACAACGTCGTCTTGCCGGCGCCATTGCGGCCTAGCAAGATGCACATCTTGCCTTGGGCCACAGAGAAAGAAACGCCGTCGAGAACCCGCCGGTTTCCGAAACTATGGCCCAGATTCTCGACCGACAAGGCGTTCATGGCCCGATCACGACGCCCCACGGCCCCCGCCCTACCGGCAGCGATTTCACCACCTCCTGGTTTTCCAGATCGATAAACGAGATATCGCCGGAATTCCCGTTTGCGCTGACCAGGCGCTTCTCGTCGCCGGAGAGCGCAACGTGCCAGGGTCGTTGACCAACAAGGTAGAGCCGACGGACCGCCAGCGTTTTCACATCGACTTCCGCAATCCTGTTGGCGGGGCCGAGCGCCACATAGACGGTCGTGCCATCGCGGGACGTCGCCATGCCGACCGCCTGCACACCCTCGCGTCGTATACCCGGCACCTCGAACTCGACTTTGCCAGTCTGCGCGCGCGTTGCCGTGTCGAAGACGGTGACGGTGCCCCGGATCTCCGAGGACACCCAGAATTGCTTCCCGTCCGACGAGAATAAAGCCGCGCGAGGCCGGGTATCGACCAGCAGATTGTCGACGAGTTCAAGCGTGCCTGCGTCGATCAGATGCACCATGCTGGTGGTCTCCGAAGTGCAGGCGACATAGCGGCCGTCGGCGCTGGCCGCCATTCCTTCCGGTTCGACGCCGACATCCACGGTGCCGATGACCTTGGCCGCGGCGATGTCCACCACCGACACCAGATTGTCATTCTCGTTGGCGACGAACAGCCGCTTGCCATCGGGATGGACTGCGAAGAATTCCGGATCGGCTCCCGAAGGCAATTCCCCGACGACCCGCCGCTTCGCGACGTCGACCACGTCGATGCGGTTGTCGTCGCCTTCCGCGACGAACAGCATCTTGTTGTCGATCGACAGTGCCAGCCCGCGCGGACGGCGGCCGACATCGATCGTCGCCAGCAAAGTCATTGTCACGCCGTCGACGACCGCGACGGTATTATCCTGCTCATTGGAAACGTAGATGGTCTCGGCGGCGGCGGGAGCAGCAAGAGCGAACGCCGCCAACAACAGCGTCATCAGAACTTGCATGTGCTCTCCTCCAGGTCGATGCCCAGCGTGTCGAGCGGCGTGCGCTGATGCAGGAAACCCGGTTGCGGTGAGCTGGAAATCAAGAGGCGAGGCCCGGCGATCAAAATGGGCTGGCGCATCTGTCCGTCCCAAGGACGGAAACTAAGCCCCTGCCCCTTGAAGCCAGCGAGAAGAAACGCGTCGCCGCGTATATATCTGCCGATTGCCGCGGGATCGAGACTGTGCAGGCGCGTCGCCGCTTCGCCGATACTGCGCACAGCGAGCCAGGCCGCGTAGTCGCTGGGCAACATCCAGCGCCCTGCCTGCCTGTGGAAACGGTCCTGCAGTTGCGTGGCGCCCCATTCCTCGCTGACAGCGCTCCAGCCTATGGCGACAAGCCCTTGCGTGCCGGCGACGATTCTCGGCAGCGCAGTGCGGCCCTCCAGATAGGCGCCGAATTCATCCGCCTCGTCGGCGACCACGAGCACATCATAGTCGCTGACCTGCGTGACCGCCGGTATTTCGGTCTGCAGCGTGACATGCCCTGTATCGGCACGTCCGTTGGCGGGCCTGAATGTCCACGGCTGGTCGATCGTGATCTCGGCTCCGAAGCGAGCCGCCGCCCGTCGAAAGGCCGCAGCCATCGCCTGATCCTGCGAATGCGGCCCCACAAGCAGGAACCAACGCTGCCAGCGCTTCCAGGCGAGATATTGCGCCAGCCCGTCGGCGAGCATGGCGCGGCTCGGGATCGTGTGCAGCACGTTCCGACGGCAGTCCTGCTGGCGAAGCTCGTCGTCCGGCGCCCGGCTGTTGAACAACGTCATCTGCTCGGCACCGGGCGCGGCACTGGCCTGTAGAAGCTGACGGGCGTCGAGATCGGCGATGACAAAGGCGATGCCGGCATCGGCGAATTGTCTTACCGCGTCGTCCGGCGTTTCGGTTGGTTTCAATATCCTTTCCTCCAGCCGAAATTTCTGCCCAAGAAACCGGCCGGTGCTTTCGTCGTCGGCAATGCCGAGCCGTGCGCCTTGCAGGCCGTCGTCGGTGACGGTTTCATCAAGGGGTCCAAGGGGCAGAGCCGGTTTGCGCTCCTGGCCGATATACCCGATCACCATCGTCTGTTGCTCGGTGGCGCCAGGGCCGGTGATCAGCAAAAGAAAGAGAAGGCCCAGCAACAGTCTCATTGTGTCGCCCCCAGCCCAAAGCGCGACGATCCCGCTTCATGGCCACCAGAGATTGCGACATCGCGCACGATGCGCGCCGGCGATCCCTCCAGAACAATAACCCGATCACCCAGCGACGAGGCATAGGCGAGATCATGCGTAACCAGCAGCGTGGTAGTCCGCCGACTGGCGAAACAATCCTGCAGCAGGCGGCGCATGGCTTGCGCGGTCGCCTCGTCGAGTGAAGCGAATGGCTCGTCGAGGAGCAGGAGCGCAGGCTCCACGGCGAGCGCCCGGGCAAGCGCTACGCGCCGCGCCATGCCGCCCGAGAGTCGCTGCGGATAGCTCTTCTCATTGCCTTTCAGGCCGACAGCGGCAAGCCACCGGGCCGCATCGGGCGCGCGATCCGGGATGGCCATCTCTACATTGCGCAAGGCGGTGAGCCAGGGCAGCAGCCTCGGTGTCTGGAACAGCATGCCTATCGGAAGCGGTCGTCCGCTCACGCTGCCGCGAAATTCGCGGTCGACGCCCGAAACGATCGACAGCAGCGTCGACTTGCCGACACCGGAAGGGCCGGTCAGGACGCAGACCTGTCCGTCGGCTATATCAAGCGACAGCGCGCGAAAGATCGTCCGGCGCTGTCCGTCGTCACCGGGGAAAGTCTTGTCCTCGATCCTGATCCTCAGCATCAGCGTCGCCAGGCGAACAGACGACGTTCCAACGGCACAAGCAGTCCATACTCTATGGCAAGCATCACAACGCCGAAGCTGATCGCATAGGCAAGGATGTGGGTGACGTCGAAGTTCTGAAAATAGACCTGTAGCTGGAACCCGACGCCGTTGGAGCGGCCGAGCAGTTCGGCGAGCAACACGATCTTCCACGTTAGTGCCAGCCCGCTGCGCAGGGTGACGAGAAAGAACGGCGCCAATTGCGGCAGCACGACATGCTGCAGCTTTGCAGCACGCCCGAAGCGATAGAGCTCAGCCATTTCGGCAAAGTCCTTGTCCAGCCGGCTGGCGCCTTCACGAATAGTCACCACGACATTGGGGATCTTGTTGAGCGCGACCGCAAGGACAAGCGCAGTCTCGGCAAGACCAAGCCAGATATAAATTAGAATGACCGTGATCAGCGCCGGCATGTTGAGGAGTAACACGATCCAAGGCCTCATCCATATGTCGGCTCTGTGCGAGCGGCCTGCCGCGTAGCCAAGGGCCGCGCCGATGACGATTGCCGACCCGAGGCTTGCCACGACGCGCGCAAGCGAGATGCCCAAATGGTATGGCAGCTCGCCCCGAACCACTTCGTGCAGGAGAACCGAAACAACCTGGACCGGACCAGGAAACAGGCGATCGGCGGCGATCGATGATGCAATCTGCCAGACGAGCACCATGGTCAGCAATGCCGCAGTGGATTGCGGACGCTGCATTGTGATGTGGAACGCTGGGACATCGGTCATTGGCGCGAGCTCAAGCCGGTATGGCCCGGAAGACACCAGGATCGAGGCTCGTCGCCTTGCCGACCAGATCCTCGCCGCCCAATTCGGCCAGGATTGCAAACAACCGGGCCGCGCCATCACGTTCGTCTTTGCCGAACCGACGAGGGATTCCGGCTCGATAGGCGGCGCGTAACGCCGCCTGTAGGTGAGGATCGTCCGTGCCCAATTGGGGCGCGAGCACCCGCCATTCGTCGTCCGAAGACTCGAGCAGCGACTTCGCTGCCGCGGTCGCGCTCGTGAATCGCGCGAGGGCTATCGGGTTGGCCCGCGCCCAGCTTTCATGGAAGACGTAGCCGAGCATCGGCAAGTCCACTGATACGCCAAGCCCCTGCAGGATTTGCGCGACACTGAGCAGAGGCCTTGCCCCCTCTGACTCGAGACGGGCGGCGAAATTCCAGAACGTCAGCAGTGCATCCAGTCGCCCCGCCAGAAATTCCTGCTCCAACAAAGGCGGCGCGCCGAACACTGGCTCCACCTCTTCAGCAAGATCGCGCTTCACCTGACGGAGGCCGAGCGCGCGCAACAGGATCCAGCTTTTGTCCAGCGGACCACCTGCGATCCCCAGCCTTTTGCCCTTGAGGTCCGCAAGAGTTCGAATGGGCGAGCCTTGCGGCAGTTCCAGCGCGCCGACGGCACGAGAATAGGGATAGAAGACCAGATCAGCGCCTTCGCTGCGCTGGCGCATGACCCACACCCAGTCCGAAACGATGACGTCGACGCTGCCCGCCAGCAATGCGGTCTTACCGGCTTCGGTACCGGCAAGCCGCTGAGCCTCGATTGATACGCCGTGCATGGTGTCCAACGCATGTCGCCGCATGACGTCAACTTCCCACGCGGCGGTGCCAAATCCCAGCACGCCAAATCGCACGAGCGGCGACGGCTGTGACGCGGCTTCTGCGGAAGCACCCAACAGCCAGCAACAAATACCCGCAAGAGCGGCCCGCCGCGAGATGTGACCCTGATCATGCCGGGTCAGCCATTCGCCTGGAAGGGTAGCAGTCAGCACGGGCGCACCGGGTGTGAAGGAACATTCCTAACGCCGTGGCGGCAGGAATGTTCCTCGATGGTGCATGGAACTAACGGGAAAGCACCTAAGATCCGTTTTTCGGCTCGTATGGCAGTCCGGGGGCTTGTTCAGGCGAACAGAAGAAGGTGTCAGGGGCTACGGTCCGCTCTTGGCATCATCGACCTCCAACGCGTCCATTACAGGTGCCGGATCGCTCTTTTCGGAGCTCGGGCTCTGCACCCCGGACCCGGCGTTCTCGATCGCTTGCACGATAGCATCTTCGATGTTTCCGAGTTCGTCCTCCCTTACTTCACGCCCATAACCAGCCACCTCGGCATCCTGCTCGAATTGCTGAGCGAGCACCGCGACGCTGACTTCCTCCCGACCAGGAAGTGTGCCGACATTCTCCTGTAGCCAGTTTTGAAAAAACTCTCTGGTCGCGCTCATCTCAGACCACCCTTTCGGCAAACTAAGCGCGACGGTGAGCCGAAGTTCCATGATGCGTTCACTTTCCCAGCGGCGCTGTACTCACAGCGTTGGGAGCCACCAGGTTTTTGCAGGCTTGATGAGGCAGTGGCCTTTCTCTTCACGACTCGATTGGAGTTCACTCTTATTGCGCAGTGTGCATCCTGATTGCGTCCATTTCGACCCTGTGGAACAAGCTCGTTGAGTTGAAGTTAGGCCCAATGCCAAGCTTTTCGGGCGAACCAGGTTTTTCGGGCGCACAAGTTTTTGACGTTGCCATCGTCGGCGGCGGCCCCGCGGGGCTCGCTGCAGCCATGTATTTAGCCAGGTTTCTGCGTTCGGTGATCTCATTCGACGCGGGGAATGCGCGTGCCAAGCTCATCCCAAAATCCCGTAATTGTCCCGGCTTCCCCGACGGCATCAGCGGGGAAGAACTGCTCGGCCGCCTACGAGCCCAGACACATCTATACGGCGCGAGCCTTGTCCATGGTTGCGTAGGCCACGCCGAAAAACGCGAGGGGTTTTTTGTTCTGACGACCACCTGCGGGATTGTCCAAGCAAGGCGCGTGATTCTGGCAACGGGCATTGTGGACAAGGCTCCTCCTATTGAAAGACTGGAGGAGGCGATCGCAACCGGCATTGTCAGACTGTGCCCGGTTTGCGATGCATATGAGGCCCGGGGTAGCCGCATCGGCGTCGTTGGTCCGGAGCATCTCGCCGTCAGGGAGGCTCTGTTCCTGAAGGGATATGGCAGTCAGGTCGCCTTGCTCGCCAATAACCAGGATGATGTTTCCGAAGCTGCCCGGGGCGCCGCCTTGGCAGGCGGAGTTGAAATCTGGGACGCTGTCGATGCCCTGATCCCTCGACGAACCGGGTTCGATGTCGTCATGGCCGAGGGCGCCCCGATGCGCAACATCGATGTGGTGTACCCTTCGATGGGCAGCGACGTACGCTCCGAACTAGCGGTTGCTCTGGGGGCTGACTGTGACGCAGAAGGTTATGTCCTGGTCAACAGACACCTTGAGACTTCAACGCCAGGACTCTATGCCATTGGCGACGTGGCCGAGGGGCTCAATCAAATTGCTGTTGCGTTCGGAGACGCCGCCAAGGCTGCAACTCACATTCATAACGACCTCCGCGATTGCGCCGAGCCGGCGACGAAATTCCGGCGAAGTTGACCTGCAGATGCGAACGCACCGTACCGGCTCACCTTTGGCTGCGTTGATGCCCGGAACCCGTTCCACCCGGCGTGAGACTACCGGCTTCGGCTTTGCTAGAGTTCTCTCAGGCGCAGCCGCTGGGTTGATGGAAGGGCACGCGCCGGCGAACGGCTGGAGGAAGGAATGAAAATTCTCGTCACCGGCGCGTCAGGTCTGATTGGAGCCGCGCTTTGCGCGCGCCTGGCCGGCGAGAGACATGAAGTGGTTCGCGTGCTTCACCACGCAGACACTGGCGTCCACCCGGAGATCCCAACCGTTTCCCTGGATATGGCGCGGGCCTTGCGACCTCAGGACTGGATCCCCTATCTCGCCGGTGTGGACGCCGTCGTAAACTGTGCCGGCGTCCTGCAGGATAGTGCCCGGGAAAACACCCGGCATGTCCATTCTACCGGCGCCTCGGCTCTCTTCACCGCGTGTGAGCAAGCAGGTGTGAACAAGGTGATTCACTTTTCTGCCATCGGGGTCGATCGCCAGCAGCCGTCCGCCTTTTCCGCTAGCAAGCTCGCTGGCGATGAAGCACTGATGGCACGTAGCCTTGACTGGGTCATCCTGCGCCCCTCCGTAGTGCTGGGAAGGCCGGCCTTCGGCGCAAGCGCACTTTTTCGCGGCCTCGCGGCGTTGCCGCTCTTGCCGTTGATGCCCGACACGGGCCGTCTCCAAGTCGTCCAGCTCGATGACGTCATCTCCACCGTCCTGTTCTTCCTCAAACCCGGCAGCCCATCGCACCTCACGCTGGACCTCGCTGGGCCCGAGGCACTTTCGATGAGCGAGGTCGTGGGTCGCTATCGCCGCTGGTTCGGATGGAGCAGTGCTCGGGAGTTCATCTTGCCGAATTGGGCCGCAGCTATCTTGTACAGGTTCGGGGATGCCGCGGCTCAGCTGGGCTGGCGCCCGCCGATGCGCAGCAATGCAGCAAAAGAGATTGCCCGTGGCGCTGTCGGCGATCCCCAGCCGTGGATGACGGCGACCGGCATTCAACCATCAAGTCTTACATCTGCACTGCGTCTAAATCCTGCGACCGTGCAGGAGCGATGGTTCGCCGGTCTTTACTTTGTCAAGCCGGCGCTCTTTGTCGTCTTGCCGCTCTTCTGGATCATGACCGGCATCATTTCCCTGACCGCCGGCTGGCGCAGCGGAGTTGACTTGCTGATTGGCACTGCCGCCGGCCCCTTGGCCGAACCGGCGGTAGTCGCCGGCGCGTTGGCTGACATCGCCGTCGGGGCGCTTATCGCCTGGCGCCCAACCAGCCAGCTTGGTCTTTTCGGCGCAATCGCGGTATCGCTTTTCTATGCGACCGCTGGGAGCATTCTGCGGCCGGATCTTTGGCTTGAGCCACTCGGGCCGCTGATCAAAATCCTCCCGATCCTCGTTCTGCATTTTGCAGCGCTGGCCATTCTGGAGGAACGCTGATGATGTACTTCGTGCTTAAATACCTGCACGTGATCGGCGCTGCTGTGCTGCTCGGAACTGGTGCCGGCATTGCTTTTTTCATGCTTTTGGCACACCGGACCGGGAATGCCGCGACGATCGCAGCCGTCGCCCGCATTGTCGTGCTGGCTGATTTCCTGTTCACGGCTACGGCCGTTGTCGCACAACCTCTGACCGGACTGGGCCTCGCTAGGGTTGCGGGGTATTCGCTGTCGGAAGGATGGATCGTTCTCTCGATCCTGCTCTACATCTTAACGGGCCTGTTCTGGCTGCCTGTCGTGTGGATGCAGATCGAGATGCGAAATCTAGCCACACAGGCCGCACTCTCCAACCAACCTCCTCCCGAGCGCTACCATCAGCTGTTCAGACGCTGGTTTGTCTTCGGCTTCCCAGCTTTCGGCGCCGTGCTCGCCATTTTCTGGCTGATGATTGCGCGCCCGGCAATCGAGTGGTCATCGTTGTAGCTGCGATCGGCAAGCACTGCGCCGTGAATTCATCCGTCGCGCCTAGCTGGTTCGTGCCGGCGCGATGCACTGCGGTCGGGAACCACGGTCACTGCCGCGAGTTCTTTCGCATGGCCAATCATCCCGTCACCGGCGTGCTTACCTCAATCGGCACATTAACCTCCCGCCCCGCGGCATTCCTGATCCTGTTGGTCTACGCAATCCTTTGGATGATCTTCGAGCGACAGACCCTGGACTGGCATGGAGCGGCTACCTTGTTTACGTGGGCCATGACGCTGTTCATCCAGCGTGCCGAGCACCGCGACACTCAGGCCATTCACGCCAAACTGGATGAGATCCTGCGATCAGACCACAATGCCTCGAACATCACGCGGATCGACGATGAAGAGCCCGAGGAAATCGAAAAACACCGCCACCGCAGGCAGCAGGACGACTGATGAGCGGCGTTTTGGTTTCACGGCAGGACGAGTAGCGGGTTTCCAGCTTTTGACGCCTATCCAGCCCCGCCGCCTCCTGCGCTCAGGCCCAGGCCTTCGATCCTTGCTGCGGCTGTGGTTCAGCGACCGAAGGATCGGAGCCTCTATTGTTCCACCGCATCCAGAAATTGGCCCGAGAACCAGGTCGGGCAAATCGGCCGGCTCGAAATGTGTCATTCGCCTTTCTGGTTGCGCTCGACGAACTTGTTGAAACGGCTGGTTTGTCCGTCACCAGTCTTGGACTGGTAAAGAAAGGCCAGATCGTTCTCGTCGAATATGCGGAAGAACTCGTCCCATTCGACCGGCTCGAATGCTTCCTCGGGTTTGCCGAAGTCGATCCGCAGGATGCCGCCCGCCCCTTTGGTGCGAACCACTGCCGGCCGTCCATCCCGCTCCTCGGCCCATTTGCGGATTTCGTCGTGATTGGTGGTCGTTTGCGACTGGGACATTGAAATCTCCTTTGATCATCGGCGTTGCCAACATCGGGCATCGTCGGGGCTGCCGGCGTCCTAACAGCACAAGGGCGGCAATGTTCCGGCACGGCGCGGCGAGCGCGATGTGGCTGCTTCCGAACGAAGCCGGCCAAAGGAACTTTGTTGAAGCCAAGGGAACAAACCTTTTGCCGAAAAGTTCGGGTCGCCAAGATTACCTGTCTGAGGAGTGGTCGTGAAACGGATATTGGTTACAGGGGGCTGCGGCTTCATTGGCCGGCATGTCGCCCAGGAACTCATCGAGCAGGATTATTCGGTTCGCATTTTGGATGTGCTGCTGGAGCAGGTGCACGCAGGCGAAACAGTCGCCCTTCCCGCCGGGGCCGAGCTGATCAAGGGCGACATTCGGGACCGGGAGGCGGTCGCCAAGGCGCTGGAAGGCGTTGACGCGGTCATTCATCTGGCCGCGGAAGTCGGCGTCGGACAGTCGATGTACGAGATCGCGCGCTATGTCGGCACCAACGATCTCGGCACCGCGACGCTGCTCGAGGCGCTGATCAAACACCCGGTCGAGCGCATTGTCGTCGCCTCATCGATGAGTGTCTATGGCGAGGGCCTCTATGCTACATCGGACGGCCGGCGCATCGACAATGCCCGGCGCAAGGCGAGCGACATCAAAAACGGGCAATGGAATCCGCTGTCGCCGGAAGGCGAGCCCCTCTCCCCCCTGCCGACGGACGAGGAAAAGCCGGTCGATCTCGCCTCTATTTATGCACTGACGAAATACGCCCAGGAACGCGCCGTGCTGATCTTCGGCGAAGCCTATGGCATCGATGCGGTCGCGCTGCGCCTGTTCAACGTCTTCGGCGCCGGCCAGGCGTTATCGAACCCCTATACCGGCGTGTTGGCCAATTTTGCTTCGCGTCTCGCCAACGGCCAACGTCCAATGATCTTCGAGGATGGCGAACAGAAACGCGATTTCGTCCATGTGGATGACGTCGCCCGCGCCTTTCGTCTTGCGCTGCAGCAACGCCAGGCAAGGGGTCACGTCATCAACATCGGCAGCGGCCGAGCCTATGCTATCAGCGACGTCGCGCGGGTACTTGCCGAGGCCATGGGAACGCCGGACCGCTCGCCAGAGTTGCTCGGCAAGGCGCGCTCCGGGGATATCCGCAACTGCTTCGCCGATATTTCCAAGGCCCGTGAGCTGCTCGGTTTCGAGCCGAGGCAACAACTGGAGAATTCGCTCGCCGATTTCGTTTCCTGGGTGCGCAACTCGTCCGCCATCGACCGCGGCGCCGACATGAAACGCGAGCTTGAGGAACGTGGGCTGGTGTCATGAATACGCGCAATCGACGCGACGCGCCCGTCGCCATTGTCGGCGGCAGCGGCTTCATAGGATCGAACCTGGCCGACAGCCTGTTGTCGGATGGCGAGCCGGTGCTGGTGATCGACAATCTCAGCCGCCCCGGCGTCGAACAGAACCTTGAATGGCTGGCGCAGAAACACGGAAGCCGCCTCATGGTCGAAACGATTGACGTGCGCGACGCCAACGCGCTTGCGCCCGTTCTGAAGAGTTCCAAGGCGATCTTCCACCTGGCCGCGCAAACCGCCGTCACAACGAGCCTGGTCCAACCGGACGAGGATTTCGACATCAACCTTCGAGGAACGTTCAATGTCCTCGAGGCGGCGCGGCTGAGCAGTGAGTTTGTTCCGGTGGTCTTCGCCAGCACCAACAAGGTCTATGGCAGCCTGCCCGACGTCGCGGTGCGCGAGGACGGCGATCGTTACCTGCCTTGCGACGGCATCATCCAAGCGAATGGCATCGACGAGACCCACGGCCTGGATTTCTGCACGCCCTATGGCTGCTCCAAAGGCGCGGCGGACCAATATGTGCTCGACTATGCCAAATCCTACGGCATGCCCACGGCGGTGCTGCGGATGAGCTGCATCTACGGGCCGCGCCAGTTCGGAACCGAGGATCAAGGCTGGGTCGCGCACTTCCTGCTGAGTGCGCTGACGGGACGTCCAATCACCATTTACGGCGACGGCAGACAAGTGCGCGATATACTGCATGTCTCCGATGCGGTCGCCGCCTACAGGGCCACGCTCGATCGTATCGAGACGACCAAAGGCCAGGCATTCAATCTTGGCGGCGGCCCCGATAATGCGATCAGCCTGCGCATGCTGTTGAGCGAGATCCGTAGCTTGACCGGCCGTGAGCTTTCGATCCGCCATGATGACGAACGCACCGGCGATCAGCCCTTCTTCGTCGCCGACACCCGCAAGATCAAAGCGATGCTTGGCTGGAAAGCTCGTGTTTCATGGCGCGAAGGCATTCGCGATCTCGCAGACTGGCTGCAACAACACCGGCTCCAGCCTCGCCCCGAAGTCGTGAGGTACGTCGCATGAAAATCGCCCTGGTAAACCCGTTCTGGACCTATGACGACAGCATCTATTTCGGCTGCCGCCAACCACATCTCCCGCTGGAACTCGGCTATTCGAAATCCCTCCTCGAAACAGCCGGCCATGAGGTGTTGATGCTGGATGGGCAATTGCAGAAGCTCGACAACTCGGACCTCTCCGAGCGTGTGGCTGATTTCGCGCCTGCAATGACGGTAGTCACTACCGCCCCGACTTATCTGTTCTGGCGCTGCGCACCACCCGAGTTGCGCGTGCCGGCCGATTTCCTCAACCGTCTCGCCGGGCGCGGTGGACGCACAGTCGCGGTCGGGCCGCATGGCTCGGCTACGCCCGCGCCAACCTTGCGCAAGCTTGGCGTCGACATTGTTGTGCGCGGCGAATGCGAGGAAATCGTCGCGGAACTTGCCCGGCGCGACGACTGGAGCGCGGTCCCCTCGACCGCTTACCTGCGCGACGCCAAGGTGGTTTTGAACGGCGGCGTCCACGCCAGCTCGTTTGTCGATCATCCGCCACTCCAATGGCCATCAGACTGGATCGCAGCCCATTCGCATCACCATCACAGGTTCGATGACAAGCAGGTTGGGTTCGGCGCGGAGGTCGAAGCATCGCGCGGCTGCCCCTACAATTGCAGCTTCTGCGCCAAGATCGATTTCCGCGATGCCTATCGCCGCCGAAACCACGAGGCTGTCATAGCGGAAATCGATGGGCTGATTGCCCAGGGGGTCGGCTACATTTATTTCATCGATGAAATCTTCCTGCCGCAAAAAGCGCTGCTGGAAGCGTTGATCCATCGCGACGTGAAGTTCGGTGTGCAGACCCGCATCGACCTTTGGAAGCCCGAGCTGCTGGAACTGCTCGGTGCGGCTGGCTGTGTCTCCATCGAGGCCGGCCTCGAAAGCCTGACCGTGGAAGGTCGTGCGATGCTGGCGAAACGCTGCCGGCTGGGTACCGAGGAACTTGCCGCGCTGCTCGTCAATGCCAGGCGTCACGTTCCGTTCGTACAGGCCAATCTGATCGGCGTCGTCGAGGATGACCCTGCCCTTGTGGACTACTGGCGAACGCACCTGATCGACAACGGCGTGTGGGCCAATGAACCCGTACCGCTTTATCCATATCCGAGTTCGCCAAGCTATCGCGAGCTTTGGGGCGAACCCGACGACCTCGCCTGGGAGCGCGCCCATGATCACTATCTCGCATCATTCCAGAAGTTCAGCGACATCCAGGAAAGGCGCCCGCGTCCGCTGGCGGAACTGGAGGCGACATGTTGCGGACACTGACGCCGCGCTCGCGGCGCATCCTGATGACGGTCGACGCCGTGGGCGGCGTGTGGCGCTATGCGCTCGACCTGGCCAGGGAACTTGTCAACGGCGGCGATAGCGTGGTGCTTGCCGGCCTCGGTCCGCCACCGTCCAGGCAGCAGGCCGACGAGGCGGAGGCTTTCGCGAAGCTGATCTGGCTGAACACGCCGCCGGATTGGATGACCCGCAACGGCGGTGATCTCGACGCGCTGCCGCGGGAGTTGCATGCGCCCATGCGCGACCACGCCATCGACCTTGTCCATTTCAACGCGCCTTCGCAGGCGGCGGGATTCGACGCGCCATGCCCGGTCGTGGTGGTCTCCCATTCCTGCGTGACGACCTGGTTCCATGCGGTCAGAGGACAGGCGGCGGATGGGGCATGGGCCTGGCAGAAGGAGCGCAACAGACGCGGCATGGATCGGGCCGACGCGGTCATCGCGCCGAGCCGCAGCCATGCCGACATGCTAGAGACCTGCTACGGCCCGATCGCGCGCTTGAGTGTGGTCACAAATGGTGCCCGTCCTCTGCCGAAGGCCGAAAAGCATCAACCGCTCGTCTTCGCCGCTGCCCGCTGGTGGGACGAGGGCAAAAATGCGGCGGTGGTCGATCAGGCGGCGTCCCTGACGCGATGGCCTCTGTTTGCCGCCGGTTCGACGAACGGCCCAAACGGCGAGCATGTCAGCTTCAGCCATGCTGTTCCTCTGGGAGCAGTGCCGTCCGATGAGGTGCGTTCGTTGATGGCTCGCGCGGGTATTTTCGTATCGCCATCGCTCTACGAGCCATTCGGCCTGGCCGCGCTGGAAGCCGCCATGTCGGCTACGCCCCTGGTGCTTTCCGATATCGCCACCTATCGCGAACTATGGGACGGGGCCGCGATATTCTTTGACGCGCGCGATCCGCACGATCTCGCTGCCTGCCTCAACCGTCTCTCCAGCGATGCCGAGCTCCGGCGAGAGCTTGGCCAGGCAGCCATCCGACGCAGCCGCAGGTTTAGGCTGACAAAGCAGACAGCGGCTATGCGCGGCGTCTACGACAAAGCGGCCTTAGCGATGGCGGAGCGCTGATCATGCGCTTTGTGTTTTACACCCACTCGGTCGTTTCCGACTGGAACCATGGCAATGCCCATTTCCTGCGCGGCGTCATGCGAGAGCTGGTCCAGCGCCGGCATCAGACTATTGCGCTGGAGCCGGCGAATGGCTGGAGCCGGTCGAATCTGCTGGCTGAGAAGGGGTCGTTCGCCATCGAACGCTTCCGCAAGGATTTTCCCGAACTGATGCCGGTGACCTACGACGCCGGATTTGATCACGAAGCCTGGATTGCCGAGGCCGACGTTGTGATCGTTCATGAGTGGACGGATCCGGAGCTTGTCGCACGTATTGGCCGTGCCCGGGCCGCCGGCGGCAACTTCATCCTTCTTTTTCACGACACCCACCACCGGGCCGTGTCTGCGACCGAGGCACTCTCGGCGCTCCGGCTGGAGCACTATGACGGCGTTCTCGCCTTTGGCGAAACCTTGCGCGAGAGCTATCTGCGCGCCGGCTGGGGCAAGCGCGTCTTCACTTGGCATGAAGCGGCGGACGATCGCCTGTTCAAGCCGCACCCGGAGATCCACCCCACCTCCGATCTGGTCTGGATCGGCAACTGGGGCGATGATGAGCGGACCGCCGAACTCAAGGAGTTTCTGATCGAGCCGGTGCACGATCTCGGCCTTGATGCCGCTGTTCACGGCGTACGCTACCCCAAGACCGCACTTGCGGATCTGGCCACCGCAGGACTGCGCTATGAGGGGTGGATCGCCAATGCCGACGTGCCGAAGGCCTTCGCCGCGCATCGTGTCACCGTTCACGTTCCACGGCGCCCCTATCGCGAGAGGTTGCCCGGAATCCCGACGATCCGCATGTTCGAGGCACTCGCCTGCGGCATTCCGCTGATTTCAGCGCCATGGTCCGATGTCGAGCAGCTTTTCAGGCCCGGTGTCGACTTCCTGTTTGCCGAGAATGGCTCGCAAATGCGGCAACAGCTTCGGACGGTGTTGTCCGACGAGGACTTTGCGGCCTCCCTGGTGACCTCGGGTCTCGAGACCATCCGCTCGCGGCACACCTGCCGCCACCGCGTCGACGAGTTGCTCGGCGTGCTCACGCAATGCGCGAACCGACACACCGCCGTCCCGACAGCCGCAAAGGAAGCCGTCGCATGAAGATCGCATTCTATGGATCGAGCCTTTTGTCGTCCTACTGGAACGGTGCCGCGACGTACTATCGCGGTTTGCTCAAGGCACTTTCGCAATTGGGTTACGAGATCACGTTCTACGAACCCGATGTCTACGACCGGCAGAAGAACCGCGACATCGAAGCTCCCGACTGGTGCACTGTCGTCGTTTATGAGGCGACCCAGCATGCGCTGATGCAGGTCGCGGCACGTGCCGCCGGCGCCGACATCGTCGTCAAGGCGAGTGGCGTCGGTTTCGAAGACGAGGCGCTGCTTCGCGCCGTTCTCGACCACGCCCGCAGCGACGCGCTTGTCGTATTCTGGGACGTGGATGCGCCAGCCACGCTTGCCCAGTTGCGCGACGAGCCGGACCACCCGCTCCATCGTGCACTGCAGGAGATCGACCTCGTGCTGACCTATGGTGGCGGCGATCCCGTTGTCTGGGCCTATCGTGCCATGGGCGCCAAGGAGTGCGTGCCCATCTACAATGCGCTCGATCCCGAAACGCACCATCCGGTCGCCAGCAAAGCGCGTTTTGCCTGCGACCTGGCGTTCCTCGGAAACCGGCTGCCGGACCGTGAAGCGCGTGTCGAATCGTTTTTCCTCGATCCCGCCAGCCAGCTGCCGAAACAGCGTTTCCTGCTCGGAGGCTCGGGTTGGGGCGACAAGCCGCTCCCCACCAATGTAGGCTGGCTCGGCCATGTCGGCACCCGCGATCACAACGCCTTCAATGTCACCCCAAAAGCCGTGTTGAACATCAGCCGCGACAGCATGGCCGCCAACGGTTTTTCACCGGCCACGCGAGTGTTCGAGGCGGCCGGCGCGGGCGCCTGTCTCATCACGGATGCATGGCTGGGCGTGGAACTGTTCCTGAAACCAGGCGAGGAGATCCTGGTCGCGCGTGACGGCGGCGATGTCGCCGAAATAATGCGCTCGCTGACCCCCGGGCGGGCCAAGGCAATCGGCCAAGCCGCACTTCACCGCGTGCTGGCGGACCATACCTACGCGCTTCGGGCGGATGTGGCGGATGCCGTCTTCAAACGTCATTTCGAGCACGGGGCCGTGGAGGCAGCGGAATGACCAAGAAACTGGACATCGTCTTTCTCGGCCTGTCGCTGTCCTCATCCTGGGGAAACGGCCACGCCACGACTTTCCGGGGTCTTTTGAAAGGCTTGCACGGACTCGGTCACCGGGTGACTTTTCTGGAGCGCAACGTGCCCTGGTACGCCAATCACCGCGATCTGCGCGATCCGGAGTTCTGCGCCTTGCGCTACTACGAAACCACTGCGGAGCTGCAACGCGACTACGCACAGTGCCTGGAGCAGGCCGACATCATCGTCATCGGATCCTTTGTTCCAGAAGGACGCCAGGTCATCGACATCGTCGCCTCGCTTTGCAAGGGGCAGCTCTGCTTTTACGACATCGACACCCCGGTGACCCTGGCCAAGCTTTCAGCCGACGATTGCGATTATCTGAGTTCGCGGCAAATTCCGTATTTCGATGTCTATTTCTCCTTCACTGGCGGCCCAACGCTCAACCATCTGGCGCAAGACTTCGGCGCGCGCCATGCCGAACCTCTCTATTGTTCGGTCGATCCGGAACGGCATCACCCGACAGGAGATCCGATCCGCTGGGATCTCGGCTATCTCGGCACCTACAGCATGGACCGGCAGACAACGCTGAACGCTCTGCTGCTCGAGCCCGCACGGCATATGCCGAACCTCCGTTTCGTCGTGGCCGGCTCCCAATATCCATCCGACATCATCTGGCCGGACAATGTCGAACGCATCGAACATTTGCCGCCAGCCGATCACGCCGCGTTCTATAGCCGTCAGCGCTACACGCTGAATGTCACACGCAGTTCCATGATCACCGCAGGATGGTCGCCCAGCGTGCGCCTGTTCGAAGCGGCGGCTTGCGGCACGCCCATCGTCAGCGACCACTGGCCAGGGCTCGACAGCTTCTTTCCCGCATCGGCGATCCACACCGCCGCGGAGACGGACGAAGTCATCGATATCCTCGTTGGCGAGTCCGAGCGCGCACGCCTGGCCATGGCCGGCCGGGCTCGCAAACTCGTCCTCGCTTCCCACACCGGTGGGGCCAGGGCTCGCGAATTCGTGGCGGCGCTGACCCAACCAACGGCGACGGCCCTCGATCTCGACATTGGAAGTGCAGCATGAACGGCAGACAGGAGAAAACAGCGATGCGACAGACAAGAAAGGCGCACAGGGCAAAGACGGTGCTTGTTGCCGGCGGCGCGGGTTTCCTCGGTTCGCATCTTTGCGAAGTATTGCTCCGCAACGGCTGGCGCGTGATCTGCGTCGACAATTTTCTGACCGGGCGCATGGAAAACATCATCTCGATCATGGACCGGCCGGGTTTCCGGTTGATCGAGCAGGACATCTGCCGGCCATTGGATCTCGGCGAGCCCGTGGATCACATCTTCAACCTGGCCTGCGCCGCCTCACCGCCGCGTTATCAGGCCGACCCGATACACACCACGCGTACCTGCGTGATCGGAACCCTCAACCTGCTCGAACTCGCTGTCCGCAATGACGCGCGACTGCTGCAGGCCTCGACGAGCGAAGTGTATGGCGATCCGGAACAACACCCGCAAAGGGAGGATTATGTCGGCCATGTGAACTGCACCGGCCCACGCGCCTGCTACGACGAGGGCAAGCGCACCGCCGAAACGCTTTGCTTCGACTATCTAAGGGCCGGCAAGGCCGACGTCCGCGTCGCGCGCATCTTCAACACCTACGGTCCGAGAATGGATCCGGCCGACGGTCGCATCGTCTCGAATTTGATCATGCAGGCGCTCGAGAAGCGTCCGCTGACGATATTCGGCGACGGCCAGCAGACGCGATCCTTCTGCTATGTCTCCGACTTGATTGATGGATTGATGCGCCTGATGAACATCGACCCCAATCCGGGCAAGCCGGTCAATCTGGGCAATCCCGGAGAATTCACCATCGTGCGACTGGCGGCATTGGTGAAGGCGATGACCGGCACCAAGTCGGATCTGAAATTTCTGCCCCTGCCGCAAGACGATCCTCGGCGCAGGCAGCCTGATATTTCGCGTGCGAAAACGCTGCTCGGCTGGTCGCCGAGAGTGCCGCTCAACGAAGGGCTCAAGCTGACGATCGATTATTTCGCGGCGCTCGAAGGCACCGGCATCGGCGATCAGATGACAGGCCTTGCCAAAAGGAGACCCGCAGGCGGGCTGCAGAACCTTCCTGCATGACGCGGGCCGCGGACGGACCTGCCCGGAGATCGTTCGGAACATCCATCCAACCTTGTAGTTTGGCGGGAGGGACCCGATACGGAGGATCATCCTCATGCAACCCAAGCGACCCGCGAAGGATGTCGACAAGATTGCCGAACGCGAGGCGGCTGCCTATCTGCGGCGCTCCTCGATCACCTATCTCGAGTGCTGCGTCAGCCTGATGATGACGCATCTGCAGCGCGAGGAAGTGGCCGCTATTCTCGAGCAGGAAGCAGACATGCTACGAAGGCTGGATTGATCGAAACGCTACACCTGAGATTCGTCCAGGAATCGTATCAGCCCCGCCCTGTATCGGTCTGCGGTCGCGGCCAGCCTTGCTTTTTCCTGGCCATTTTCGGATTGCGCAGCCGTGCTCCAGAGCCCGATTTGGAACGCCAAATAGCAGGGTTCGAAAAAATCGATGTGGCCATTGTCAATATCGAGCCCCATCCCCTCGACCAATGTCGTCACATCGCTGTCGGATAGTCCATATTCGACACGGGCGCCGGCAATGTCCCACTCTATCGGCTGGCAGCCAATCAAATCGTGTGCCCGGCAATGGTCGACGGCATCTGTCTTGAGCACCGTGCCGTCGGCACAAACGAGAAACTCCCACGCGTGAAGCTTTCCGTCGATTTCCACCCGCTGCAGAACATACGCAGGGGTTTTTTTCGAGAGCCAACCGCGCAACGTCGCCGCTCGGTTCTCGCCCAAGGCTTCAGATGTATTGGAAGCAGCCATTTCCGCGAGTGCGAGCAATGATGCACCCGGTTCGCAGGTTCGGAGATTGAGCGCCCGCCAGGTTAGATAGCGCGTCAACTCCGCGACCAGCCTTCCTCTGGGCAGCGGCGCCTGGTCCATCGTGGTGCCGTCAATCCACCGTTCGACCAGAAAGCCGTGGCAAAGCCCGACCACTTGCGATCCCAACCCGGCTTTCCCCAACATTTCCGCGGCTCGTCTCTTACGCCGTCCGGTTTCGCCGAGGCCGGCGAATTTGACGAGCCAGCGACCACACCCCGCGGACGCCAGGAATTTACGCCGCTCGATGCCGCGCGGGCTCGGCGGCCAATGCTTTTCGTCGACGTAGTGGACGCTCCTCCATTCGCCACCAGACAGTTCGGTCAGGCGTAATTCGGGGCTGCCGACCGCCTCGGCCACCCAGTCGCGCAGCGTGGGAATGTTCGAGCTTTCGGGGAAGGTGCATTCGAGCGCCGTCGCCACATGTTTCGGACAGCGCGACCATGTCTCCCTGGCCTCCCGTGACGCTTCGATGCCCGGGTCGCCAGGATGGCTGGGAAACAGGTGAATGCGGTCCATACCAATACCCAGTTCCCGCAGCCACGCGACGACGGCGTGCATCGAACTGCCGGACAGACCGGGACCCTCGTCTACAACGGCGAAGCATGCCGATGGATTGTTCTTCCAGGAAGCGATCGAGCGCGGATCGGCATTGATGTGCCTGCGGAAAGGATGGCCGACCGGACGAACGCTGAACGGCGCCGGCGCGCCAATCGCGGCAGCCACTATGGCGGCAAGCCCCAGGCCGATGCTGCGGATGCCGATCACGCATGTGTTCGCATCGAGACCTGACTCCTGCGCCGCTCCCAAATAGCTTTCGGGATAAAGCGCGTAATGCGCGTAACCCTCGGCCGAACCGGTCAGAACCTCAGCCTCGCAATCCAACCCGTCCAGCAGTTGGAGAAGTCCCGGGTCGATGCCACCGCCCACGGCGAAACCGCTTCGCCACGACTTCGCCACCTCTGCCGCAACACCAACCAGCAATCTGGCGCCTTGCTGTTGCCGCGGCGAAAAGATGTCGATGCCCCTGTTCTCGAAATCGACATCGGCAAGCGCGCGAACCAGTTCCGATACGCTGATGAATAGCCCGACCAACGCGGCATGGCGTCGGACGCCATGAGCCATGCGGTCCAGACTTTGAGCAATTTCGCTCGCAGCATCGCGAAGCCGTTCTGCGCTCTGCCTCCGCTTCTGGTCGCCGTAAACGATCATCGATCGGTTTTCCAATGCTTTGCCTTGCGGCAACGCAGCGAGCGCTGCTTCGATCCATGCTGTCTTGCGCAATTTTTCGGCAGGCCAAGGAACATTCCGGCACGCTGGTGGTTCGGCGGCAGGAACTTACCTTTGAACAGCATAGGGCGGCAGTTTCGTGGGATCGAAAAAGGTTCGTGTCGGTATCGTCGGGGTCGGCAATTGCGCATCCTCCCTGGTGCAGGGCCTCTCCTATTATCGTCACGCAAAAAGCAACGAACCAATCCCAGGGCTGATGCATGCCGACCTCGGCGGTTACCATGTCGACGACATCGAGATTGTCTGCGCATTCGACGTCGCCAGGAGCAAGGTTGGCCTCGACGTCGCTGAAGCAATCTACGCCGCCCCGAACAACACGTTCCGCTTTGCCGATGCGGCGGCAAACGGCGTTCGCGTCGAGCGCGGACCGACACTTGACGGCATCGGAAAATACTTGCGCGACGAAATCGAGGAGGCGCCGGAGCCGGTTGCCGACGTCAGCGAAATCCTGCGCAACAGCGGCGCCGACGTGCTGGTCTCTTACCTGCCGGTGGGCTCCGAGGAGGCGACGCGCTTCTACGCCGAATGCGCGCTTGAGGCCGGCTGCGCCTTCGTCAACTGCATACCCGTTTTCATCGCCTCACGTCCAGAATGGCGCCGGCGCTTCGAGCAGCGAGGGCTGCCGCTGGTCGGCGATGATATCAAGAGCCAGGTCGGGGCGACCATCGTTCACCGCCTGCTGGCCAATCTCTTCCGCGAGCGCGGCGTGCGCATCGATCGCACTTATCAGCTGAATTTCGGCGGCAACACCGACTTCCTCAACATGCTGGAACGCGAGCGGCTGGAATCAAAGAAAATTTCCAAGACCCAGTCCGTGGCCAGCCAGTTCGATGTTCCCCTGGAGCCGGGCAATATTCATGTAGGACCCAGCGACCACGTACCGTGGCTGACTGATCGCAAATGGGCCTATATCCGAGTGGAAGGGACGACCTTCGGCGGCGTGCCGCTCAACGCCGAGCTCAAGCTGGAAGTCTGGGATTCTCCAAATTCAGCCGGCGTGGTGATCGATGCGATACGCTGCGCCAAGCTTGCGCTCGATCGCGGCATAGCGGGAGCACTGACCGGTCCCTGCAGCTATTTCATGAAGTCGCCTCCCGAACAGTTCACCGACGCCGAAGCGCGGCAGCGCACGCTCGCCTTCATCGCCGGCAAGGACGAGCCTTTGCTGGATGCCGCGGAATGACGACAACGTTCTTTTTGATCCGTCATGCAGCGCACGACAATGTCGGCTCCTATCTTGCAGGACGGATGGATGGCGTTTGCCTTGGCGAGGCTGGGAAGGCGCAGGCCGCGCATCTTGGTGGCCGCATGGCCCGGGAGCCGATTGAAGCCATCTTGTGCAGCCCGCGTGAGCGTACGCAAGAGACGGCCGTGCCGATCGCGCTTGCCTGCGGCGTCGGTGAAATCGCGATCTGCGCCGAACTCGACGAGATCGATTTCGGCGATTGGTCGGGAAAGACCTTCGACGAGTTGAATGGCGATGCCGGTTGGCGGGCGTGGAACGACCAGCGGCAGGAGGCCAGGACACCGAGCGGCGAGACCATGCTGGATGTGCAGGAGCGGATCGTCGCACTGATGAACGCAGTGCGCGAGCGGCATCCGAACCAGTGTGTCGCCCTGGTCAGCCACGCCGACGTCATCAAGGCCGCCGTCTGCAAGGTGCTTGGCTTGCCGGTCGGCGACTGCTTCCGCTTCGACATCGATCCAGCCTCGATCACGACGATCGTGTCGGGTGACTGGGGCTCCAAGCTCCTGCGAATGAACGAAGCTGCCTGACGAGGACTTTCCGGATGCAGATGGTCATTTTCGGTCTCACCGTTACATCATCATGGGGCAACGGCCATGCCACGCTCTGGCGCGGTCTGATCCGCGCCCTGGGTCGGCTGGGATGGTCCATCACCTTCTTCGAACGCGATACCCCCTACTATGCCGGGACGCGTGATCTCGATCGGCTCGATGGCGGCAACGTCGTCATTTATCCGGACTGGGAGGACATCCGTCGCGTTGCGGAGCGGGCAATGAAGCAAGCGGATGTCGTCGTCGTCACCTCCTACTGTGCCGACGCCGTGGAGGCCTCGCGGCTGGCGCAGCAGACAGGTCGCGGATTGCGTGTCTTCTACGATCTCGACACTCCGGTCACGCTTGCCCGCATCGAGCAAGGCGAGCGTCCGCCCTATTTCGGACCTGAGGGTCTCGCCGATTTCGACCTCGTTTTGAGTTACACCGGCGGCTCTGCGATCGAGGCGCTTAAGTCGGTTTTGGGCGCGCGTCACGTGGTGCCGCTCTATGGGCATGTCGATCCCGACCAACACCGGCCGGCAGAGAAGCGGGCCGAATTCGCCGGTGATCTGTCCTATCTCGGAACTTACGCGGCGGATCGCCAGGCCGGCGTCGAAAAGCTGCTGGTCCGCCCGGCCGCGCGCCTGCCTGACCACCGTTTCATCATTGGCGGCGCGCAATATCCGCAGGAATTCCCATGGAGCGACAACATCTTCTTTGTCAGGCATCTTCCGCCAGCCGACCATCCGGCTTTCTTCTCATCATCTCGCCTGACACTGAACGTCACCCGGGAGGCGATGGCGCAAAAGGGCTGGTGCCCGTCGGGACGGCTCTTCGAAGCGGCCGCGTGTGGGGCTGCCATCGTCACCGATGCATGGCCGGGCCTGACCGAATTTTTCGAACCCGGCCGCGAAATCTTGTTGGCGCATGACACCGATGATGTGGTCGCCGCATTGCGATTGCCGGAGCGCGAGCTCGACGGCATTCGAAGGCGTGCCCGCGACCGGGTCTTGGGCGAACACACTTCGGCACGGCGCGCGGCGGAACTGGATCGCATCCTGAACGAGGCCTTTCAAAGATCTCCCGGCGAACCGATGAGGGAAGCGGTCTGATGTTGGGCATCGTACCCGCTGCCGGGCGCGGCAGCCGCATTCAGCCGCTCGGCTTCTCGAAAGAGCTGCTGCCGGTCGGTAGCCGGATCGATGGACAGACCGAGCGTCCATGCGCCGTGAGCGAGTATCTGGTACGGCGCATGGTGCAGGCCGGCGTCGACAAGATTTGCTTCATCATCGGATCGGGCAAATCCGACATCCTTGAATACTACGCCGCCGGCTACGGTGACGCGGCGGCTCTCTTCGTGGTGCAGCCGAACCCCGTCGGTCTGTGCGATGCGATCTTCCGGGCGGCGCCCCTCGTCGCGCCCGACGAGGTCGTCCTGGTCGGCCTTCCCGATACGATCTGGTTTCCCGAGGACGGTTTCCGCCATTTGCCCGACGATCAGCTCTCATTTCTGCTTTTCCCGGTGGATCAGCCGGAATTCTTCGACGCCGTCGTCACCGACGTCCACGAGCGCGTGATCGAAATCCAGGTCAAACGACAGGATGCCGCCACGAACTGGGTCTGGGGTGCGTTCAAGATGCCGGGCCATATCCTGCATCAGCTTGCGGCACTCTGGCGTGAGCGCGAGCGCAGTGACGAATATATCGGCACTTTGGTCAACGCCTATATTGCGGCCGGCGGTACAGCTTTTGGTGTCAGGGCTGGGTCGGACTATGTCGATGTCGGCACTTTCAACGGCTATCGAACAGCTCTGCGGTTGCTTGAAAACGACGCCTCATCCGCGCAGCGCCGGCCCACCATGATCATGCCCGGCGCGCAGTCGCATGTACCCGTCGTTCCTGGCGAAGGAGCCTGAGCCATGCTGCATTCCCATGCCGAAATCCGCCGCCGCATCGATGCGCTCGGCCCATGGTTCCACAACATGGAACTTGCCGGCGTCCAAACCGCTCCCAACCATTTTCTGGGCAACTACCCGCTGATCAAATGGCGCAAATTTGCCAATGCCATTCCCGCTGATCTGACGGGCAAGGCGGTACTCGATATCGGCTGCAATGCAGGATTTTACTCCATCGAGATGAAACGGCGAGGTGCTGACCGTGTCCTCGGCATCGATTTCGATGACGCCTATCTGGCCCAAGCTCGCTTTGCGGCCGAGGTTGCCGATTGCGAGATCGAATTCCAGAAGCTTTCGGTCTACGACGTCGGTTCGCTGCGCGAGACGTTCGATGTCGTGCTGTTCATGGGGGTGCTTTACCATTTGCGCCACCCCTTGCTCGCGCTCGACCTGATCCGCGAACATGTCGCCCGTGACCTGATGATCTTCCAGTCCATGCAGCGCGGCAGCGCGGATCTGCCCGAGTTGGAAGAAAACTATCATTTCTGGACGCATGACCTGTTCGACCAGCCGCAGTTTCCCAAGCTGCATTTTATCGAGCACCGCTATGCCGACGATCCCACCAACTGGTGGATTCCAAACCGCGCCTGCACCGAAGCGATGCTGCGCAGCGCCGGTTTCGAGATCGTTCTGCACCCCGAGCAGGAGGTCTATTTCTGCCGCGCAGCCGGGGACCCGGCCGGCGGCGGCGCCATCTACCCCTCGAAAGGACAGCTCCATGATTGAAGCCGCCATGATCTGGAACGAGCCCAACAACAAATCGCATTGGGACCCAGAGCTCGATCCCGATTGGAGCCGCTTTGCCAGGATGGCGATCTTGTCGGCTGACGCAATCGCGTCGGAGAACCCGTCTTTGACGAAAGTACTCGGTGGCATCTCGCCGATAGATCCGGGCTTTATCACCCGCATGAAGGAATTCGGCGTGCTGGACCATGTCGATGCCGTCGCCGTGCACGGCTTTCCGCTCGACTGGAACCTGTGGCAGATCCACGAATGGCCACAGAAGATCGGCGAGATCGCGACCGTCACCAACCTTCCGATCTGGGTCAGCGAAGTCGGCGTATCAACCTTCGGCGCGGAAGAAATCCAGGTTTGGGGGCTCAAGCGCACCGCTGAGTTGCTGATTGGCAACGCACCACGCATCCAGTGGTACAGCCTCTACGATCTTCCGCGCGAATGGGAAGCAACGACGCGGCATCGCGAGGCGGAGGGCTCTTCTTACTATCGACATTTCCACATGGGGCTGCTGCGCCAGGACGGCACGCCAAAACCAGCGCTGGAGGAGTTCCTGCGCTACTCGCCCGCAATGGGGCTGGTGCAGTGGTTTCATTTCGAGGACCCCCGGCTGGACGATGCCGTCGCCTGGATGAAGCGGCTGGGCGTCACCAATATGCGCACGGGGCTTTCCTGGGCAGACAGCTTCCGGCCGAACGCGCTGGACTGGTTCGACCGGCAGATGGAGG
The DNA here is from genome assembly GCF_040324395.1 of Mesorhizobium sp. C277A. Lineage (NCBI taxonomy): Bacteria > Pseudomonadati > Pseudomonadota > Alphaproteobacteria > Hyphomicrobiales > Phyllobacteriaceae > Mesorhizobium > Mesorhizobium sp. C277A. The sequence goes on from NZ_JAMYVW010000002.1 coordinate 3,178,043, forward strand.
CACTCGCCGATTTCGACGTGACGGTCACCTTTTGCTTTACACCGCAGCATCGGGGAATGATGCCCCACCACACCAGCCCGCCACTGGTGCCGGAGGAGTTCGCGGAATTCTGCGCAACCATGATCCGCCGCTATGCGCCCGGCATGACGTCCGCTTCGCTCCCGACGCGGCGGGCCTCGGCAGCGTGAAGTGTCATGCTGCCATGCATCAGACGCCTGACACATTGGACGAATTAGCGGCATCATCGACAGGTGGTGCGGCATACGGGACCGAGGCGCAACCAGCCGCGGCGCTCACTATCCTCAATGTCGCCTACCCTCTCGCACCCGTCGGACCCGATGCTGTCGGCGGTGCCGAACAGGTTCTGTCGATTCTCGATCGGGGGCTGGTTCGCGCCGGCCACCGCTCTATCGTCATTGGCTGCCGCGGCTCCAGCGCGAGCGGTACCCTTGTGGAAATACCGGCTGAAAACGGCGTGCTCGACGAGGCGGCGAAGAGCCGCGCGCAGCAGGCTCATCGCAAAGCGATCGCCGCTGCCCGCGCCCGATGGCCGATCGATGTGGTTCATCTGCACGGCATCGATTTTCATGCCTATCTGCCCGACGATGGTCCGACCCTGGTGAGCCTCCACCTGCCCTTGGACTGGTATCCGGCCGAGGCTCTGCGACCGACGCGCGACGACCTGTGGCTCCATGCGGTCTCGCCCACCCAGCAGCAAACGGCGCCACCAGGGGCCAGACTGGTGGCGCCGATTCCCAACGGCGTTGACATCGAAGCACTGAGCCTGGTGCAGCCGAAGCGAGACTTTGCCCTGGTTCTCAGCCGAGTCTGCCCGGAAAAGGGCATTCACCTGGCCCTGGACGCGGCCAAACAGGCGGGCGTGCCCCTGATCATCGGCGGCAAGGTCTACCCCTACGAAACACATACGCGCTACTTTCGCGACGAGGTCCAATCCCGTCTTGATGCTCGCCGCCGCTTCCTGGGCCCGCTCGGTTTTAACGCCAAGAGGCGCTTTCTCAACGCAGCCCGCTGTCTGGTCATTCCGAGCCTCGCCGCCGAGACAAGCTCGCTTGTCGCCATGGAGGCCCTCGCCTGCGGTACCCCGGTGGTCGCATTCCCGAATGGCGCGCTTGCGGATGTCATCGAGCACGGCAGGACGGGCTTTCTCGTCAACACAGTCGACGAAATGGCCCAAGCCATTCTTGCGGCGCCCAGCCTGGACGCCGAGGCGTGCCGGGTGGAGGCGCGACGGCGGTTTTCGCTGGAACGGATGATCTCGTCGTATATGGCTGCCTATCAGGCGCTGGCACAACTTGGCACAGATTGCCGGCGCTTCGCTGCGGCACCGTGAGAAAAGCAGTGTTGCGCAGCGAAATCATCGATGACCCCGTAAAATTCGATGCCTTGACGCCGCACTGGTGGAAACTATGGGAGCAGAGCTCCTCTGCGACGCCGTTCCAATCCCCCGCTTGGCTGGTGCCATGGTGGCGCGCATTCGCACCCGGTGAACTGGCGACAGTCGCGGTCTGGCGTGGCGGCGATCTGGTCGGGCTGGCGCCACTCTATCTCGAGCATGGAACGGCCGGTTCGAAGCTGCTTCCGGTCGGTATTTCGCTCAGCGATTATCTGGACATCCTGGCTGTCCGAGATATCGAGGCGGCGGTCGTGTCCACAATTGCCGAAACGATCTGCTCCGTCGGGTGGTCACAATGGATCTTGTCTGATCTGCCGCAAAACAGTGCCGGTCTTACGATCGCGCATCCCGGTTTAACGGTCGAGAGGCCGGCAATTCATGCAGCCTGCCCCGTGCTTGCTGTTGCCGGCGACGAAACATTGGCCGGCTGCGTTCCCGCTCGGCGCAGGCGCCAGTTGCGCCGGGCGCGCCAAGCGGCGTGCAGACGCGGCCGGCTCGCGTTGGCGTCAGCCCGGGGCGACCAGAACTTCCTGAACCAATTGATCCGCCTGCACCATGCACGCTGGGTTGGACATGGAGGTGGTGTATTGGCCGACCCCGCCGTGCAGCACTTCCATGGGCTTTCACTTCCCTTGCTCGATGCTCACGGTCTGGTCCGATGCTGGTTGCTCGCGATCGATGGCACGACTGTCGCCGCCTATTACGGATTTCACCACCGCGGCCGCGCCTATGCCTATCTCGGCGGCCTCGATCCTGCTTATGCCGAGGAGAGCCCAGGTGCGATCCTGATCGGCCACGCGATCGCGGAGTCGATCCGCGAGGATGCGCGCGAGTTCGACTTCCTGCGCGGCCAGGAAGCCTACAAATATGGCTGGGGCGCCGTCGACAGGTGGACGATGCGGAGGATCTGGACGCGGAGTTGATGTCATGAGTGTGCTCGCGCAGCGCCGGACATCGGTCAGACGGGCGGTCGAAGGTTGTGTGGCCGGTGGTGCCTGCGCCGAAGCTGTTCTCGTCAGGCTGGCGCTTCACCTGCCGCCCACAATTGAAGCGGCGGAATTGGCGGAGGTCGTGCTGAAAGTCCGTCCGGCGGATACCGGCGATGCTGAAAGACTGCGAAAGGTCGCTGGACTGCTGCGCCACAAACCGGGCGTCCTTGCCACTTTGCGAGCGACAGGCGGCGCCGTTCGGCATGAACGCGGTAACGGCGAGACGGATGTCGCCGTGGTCAGGAGGCTGGCCTCGAGTTTTGATGCCGCGGCAGCAATTTCGACAGCCGCAAGTGTCCAGTTAGGATCCCTTGGCGATGACGAGCGGCTGACAGCCATGACCGACGAAATCGTTGAATGGCTCGAGGCGCGAGAATTCACCGGAATTGAACGAGACATTCTCGACATCGGTTGCGGCATCGGACGTTTCGAGCGCGCGCTGTCCAATTCCTTCAAGCGGATGGTCGGCATCGACATATCATCGCGGATGATCTCTATCGCCTCCGAGCAATGCGAAGCGCTCGGCAATGTCGAACTGCGCCAAACCTCCGGTCTCGATCTGGCCGACTTCGACGACGACAGTTTCGATTGCGTGTTGGCGGTCGACAGCTTTCCCTACCTGGTCCTGGCCGGCATGGCTGAGCGGCTTTTCGATGAAATTGCGCGCGTTCTCAAACGGCCGGGCCGGCTCGCATTGCTGAACTATTCTTATCGCGGATCGCTTTCTTTGGACCGGGCCGACATCGGCCGTCTTGCGCAAGCTCACCAATTGCGGGTCGTCATCGACGGCGAGAAGCCGTTTCGGTCATGGGATGGCGACGCCTTCCTGCTTGCTGGGTGAGACGGAACATTACAGCGCGATGCCGGTTCGGGCGTCGGCACCGATCGGTGTCCTGGATTCGAAGGAGGAGATCATGGCATCCGGCGGCAAAAAGCATTTCGGCCAAGGCAGCCAAGGCAAAGGTGCCGGCGCCGGCGCAATGACCACCTTGGACAAGGACAAGATCGAGGAAAACGCGGTTTTGTCCAACCGCGACAGGAAGCAACATGGCCGAGAGCGCGGGCTGGACGGCAATCGAATCAAGTCCGATCAATTTCAGGATCACGCCGCAAACCGGTTGCTGAAGGACTGACGCCACCGCGCCGCGTCTTGCCGCGGCACGGAGGAAAAACTGTGCAAGGGCCGCCGGTGAGCCTCTCGGCGGTCGACAACGCCTTGTAGTGCCGAGCGCTCATCATCAGACTTGGATCTAGGGATGCTATCAAGAGAACGTGATGTCTCATTCGAGCGACGATACCACGGATCTGCGTGTCGAGATGGCAGTGGATCAGGAGATTGCTTCCCTCCTGGCCGCCATAGAGCAGGAAAAGATACCGGACCGCCTCTCCAAGCTGGCGATCGAATTGCAAAACGCTCTCGTCGAGAAGCGTCGGCGAGACGTGAAGAGCTGACTATCTGCGGTTGTCGACCTCTATATCGAGCTGACCATCCGACAGCTGATTTCGTCTCTCTATCAATGTCTGCAGAGAGCTCTCCCCGAGTAGCTCAAGGATGTTGGCGCGGGCACGGTTCAGCCGGCTCTTGACCGTCCCTACCGCGCAGCCGCAGATTTCGGCGGTTTCCTCGTAGCCCACTCCTAAAACGCCGATCAGCATCAGCACCTCGCGCTGATGTTCGGGCAGCTTTTGGATGGCGCCGTGAACTTCCTTGCTCTGAACGGTCCATTCCTGGGTAGCTTCCGAAATCGGTCTCGAAGACGCGCAGTCGAGAAGGCCTGGCGCTTCCCGTGCAGCGATCTTGATCCGGGTGTAGTAGGTGTTGCGCATGATGGTGAAGAGCCACGACTTCATGCGTGTACCGGGTTCGAACTTGTCGATGTTGGCGAGCCCTTTGGTCAACGTTTCCTGCACCAGATCGTCGGCATCGTCTGGAACGCGGCAGAAGGTGCGCGCGAAAGCCCGCAGGGCAGGTATCAGATCAACGATGGAAACGTCATTGGTTTGTTGGTCGGCCAAGAGATAGCCTCCGGATGACAATGGTCCAGCTCCCAGAAGAAAGAGTGAATGAACGAAGCCAGAGCTAAATGCATGGAAGTTTGGTTCGTTCCCGCCGTTGGAAACAACTCTTCGAAAATTCCATCGGGCGCGAACGCGCCGACTACGGTCTTCCCCCAAACACGCCCACTTCAAGGGAACGAAACACCATGCTGAGCTTCATTCCCGGGAAGCCTCGCCGGTGCGTTTGGCTGTGCAGGGCATGGACCGAGTCGTGCGGCTGGTAACGCGCAAACCACTGCCTGACAAACCTATTGGCGAACCACGTGGCGAACTCGGCTACCATCGATACATAGCGATAATGGTTGGCCCGGAGGACATGTTAAAGTCGTTGATTTTATCGATTTGTTGGCGCGGGTGAAATCCAGCAATCGGTCGAAGTTGCCGGGCAGTCGGCCAACGAACATGCTCGTCCAGCACTTGCTCTATTCTGCCCTCCGATCAGGCTAAGCCGATGAAATACCGGGTTGATTCACCCTTGACGGCGTCGCCGAACGGCGTGCTGTGGCGTACAATCTGCAGCTGCTCTCCGAAGCTGGCTGTTGCGGTGCTGTGCAACTCGCTTTGGCGAAAATCACGGATGACGATCAGCGCTTGAGTGAGCGCCCGAACCGGTCTTCGATCCGCGACTGCAGGAACTCGAGCCCCATCGAGAGCAGCCAATAGATCATCGAGGCGGTGATGAGCATCTCGATGTGGCGGAACTCGGTCTGGCCCTGCGTGCGTGCGAGATACATGATCTCCCAGACCCCGACCACCGAGACCAGCGAAGAATCCTTCAGCATCGCAATGAACTGGTTGCCGGTCGGCGGCACGATGACCCGCATCGCCTGCGGCAGGATGACCAGGAACATCGTCTGGTTAGCGCTAAGGCCGAGTGCCGTAGCACCCTCGGTCTGGCCGCGCGAGATGCTTTCGATGCCGGCCCGGAAGATCTCGGTCATGTACGCGCCGTAGCAGAGCGACAGCGCCATGATACCGGCCGGCACGGCGCCGATCACGTAGCCAATCTGCGGCAGGCCGAGATAGATGATGTAGATCTGCATCAGCAACGGCAAGCCACGAAACAGAGAGGTATAGAAGGTCGCCAAGCCATAGACCACGCCGTTGCGGGAAAGTTTGGCGATGGCGCCAACGAAGGCGACGAGGGTGGCGATGGCGATCGAAATGGCCGAAATGTAGAGGGTCGTCACCACACCCTTCGAGACGAGGAAGCCGATCTTCTTGGCGATGAACGCGAAGGACAAGTCGAAGGAATAGAAAAACAACATTAGCATCACGAACAGCTCTATCCAGACTGCCACAATCTGCTGTTTGCGGCTGAGATACCGCAGCGCGTTCCAGTTCGCCACCAAGATCAATGCGATCAGCACCGCCGAGACCGCCCGCCCGACGTCCGGGTTGGCGGCGAGCCACTCGACCGACCCCGGAACGAGCTTGCCGAGCCAACTGGCTTTGATGCCGAGCCCATACAGGCCGGCGGCGATGGCGGCGAGCACGAAGAACACGCCAACGCGGCGCGCCGCGTCCGGGTGGTTGAGCAATAGTCGGCCGATCACGTCTTCGATCTCCCTGCGGTCAGCGGGCCCGCTCGCGCCACCAATCCTGCGCCTGCAGCTTCCAGTAGGTGAGTTGCGCAACCGCAAGTCCAGCCGGGCCGCCCGCCCAGGCAAGGCCGAATGGTGCAAACAGCCGGTAACGGTCCGATTGTCCCAGTATGGCTTCGGCGATCAACTTGCCGGCGATCGCCGTGGTGTTGATGCCATGGCCACCAAAAGCCGTGAGGTACCAGACGCCCGGCTGCAACGGGCCTATCTGGGGCATCATGTGCCGGGCATAAGACATGAGCCCGGACCAGGCGAGTTCGGTCTTGAGGTGTTCGAGCTGCGGATAAGTAGTGACCATCTCACGGCGCAATTGCCTCGCCAACACGCCCGATGAGGCTGCCCGGGTGGTGATGCGCCCTCCCCAGAGCAGCCGCCTGCCGCCTTCGACAACACGGTAATAATCGCCTGCGCGACGGTTATCGCCGACGGCGTCGGTCGTCGTAATCGCCTTGGCGATGAGGTCAGGCGCCTCCTCGCTCACCATAACGTAAGTGGCGATAGGCAGGAATGCCCGCTGCAGCCGGCCGACCAGTGGGCCCGTATATCCGCCGGTGGCAACTACGGCCTGGCGGGCGCGCACTTCGCCGCTGTCGGTGCGCAAGACCTTTTCGGCGCCGTCAAGGTTGGCTTCAACGGCAGCCGTTCTCTCGTATATCCTGCCGCCCAGCCGTTCGATCTCGCCCGCAACGGCGCGCAGATAGTTAAGCGGATGCATGTGGAAGGCGCTGGGATCGCGCAGGCCTTGGTGGTAGCGATCCGAATGCAGCACCGCTCGCACCTGGTCGCGATCGAGATAGTCGAGCCGATAGTCGAAATCCCGCGCCAGTTGCTCGGCATATGCCTTGAGCGCGGCGCCACCATCGTGGCGAAGCACGCTCGATATACCGGAGCGCGGCTCTGCCGCCTTGATGTCGAGATCGCGGATCGTCTGCCGCACGAAGTCGACGCCTTCGATGGACAGGCGGTGCAGTTTTTGTGCCGCGTCGACGCCGGCCATCGCGGCGATGTTGTCGGTGCCGGTGGCGAAACCGGGATTGACGAAGCCGCCATTGCGACCGGAAGCGCCGAAGCCTATCCGCTGCGCCTCAAGCACGACGACCTGCTGGCCGGCGCGAGCCAGCTGCAACGCCGTCGTCAGGCCGGCCAGTCCGCCGCCGACAACGACTGTCTCGCACTCGGAAACGCCGCTCAGCGGCGGTCTGATGGTGTTGTCAGCAAGCGTGCGTCGGTAATAGGTGTCAGGACATGTCATGATCAATACGATGAGGTGGCGGCACTAGAGCATTTTGCAGGCAGGCGGAGCCGCCCGGTGTCGTGGAAATGGGGCTGAAACAAAACAGATGGAGCGGGATGTTCAATTGAATGCATCCCGCTCAAGCTTTATCCACGACGCTCCTCAGTCGGCGCTGTAATCCTTGCCGTACCACTTGGTGGTCAGTTTCGCGAGGGTACCGTCCTTCTTCATCTCGTCGAGAATGCCGCCGATCTTGGCATTCCACTCGGCATCACCTTTTTCCGCGATCACCACCAGCGGCTCACGGAAGGCATAGCCGCCTTCCAGGACACGCAACGGGTAGCCGTTCTTTATCGCGTTCTGAGCCGTCTGTTCTGGTGCGATGACCGCGTTGAGGCGCACGCCGTCGCCAAGCCTCAAATCGTCGAACGGCAGCATTGAGTCGGCGAAAGTCCTGATCTCACCGGGCTTCAGCTTGTATTCGATGGGCGGCAGGCCGGGAGCATCGATCTCGAGTTGTCTGCGGATGAAATCCTCCGACGTGGTGGCGGTCTCGACGCCGATGATCTTGCCGTTCAGGTCGGCGACCGATTTGGCCGGGCTGTCCTTGTGAACCACGTAAACGTAGGGGCTATAATAATAGATGCCTTCGAAATCGATCACCTTGGCCCGCGCTTTGGTCGGCGTCACCGAGCCGACACCCAGATCGTAGCGTCCCTGCCAATGGCCGCCCGTCATCGTCGCCCAGTCCGGCGTGTCGAAACTGACCTCCACACCGAGGCGCCTTGCGATCTCCTTCGAGACGTCGATATCGAAGCCGACCAACTGATTACTGTCGTCGAGGAAACTCTGCGGCGGCCAACCGCTGTTTGTGGCGACCACCATTGCCTTCTTCGAGGTAACCCGGTCGATGGTTTCACCCGCCGACGCCGCAGACGCGAACGCGAGCGTGGTAGTGGCCAAGGCCAGCCACGCGATCAATTTCCTCACTTGAACCTCCCTCTTCATCGTCATTCAGACATGCTTCCCAGAGCGCGCTCCCGTAGAGAAACAGCAATTGAGAGCGCAGCATGAGATCGATCTCATATCAGCACACATATCAACGAGGGGATCAAGTCCTTTTTCAAGTAGCCAGTTGTCCTCCGGGGGCGCAAAGCATCGGCACCGCACGGTGCGGCGGAACCCGCGTTTGATGTGACGCGCGTGACTTTCAAGACAGAGGAACGAAGGTCTACTTCAACCTACACAGCATCATAGACAGATGGCGGCACAGGATGGCTTGCTGTCTACGAGTTTCCGATGTTCCGGTTAAGTATGGGTGCGCGGCACACCGGCAGCAGCACCAGCAGGAGGATGGCGGAATCGACCCAGAGGACCCTGTTCACGCCCATCGTGTCGACGATCTGACTGGTCGCTAGGGTACCCACGGAGATGGCAAGATTGAAAGTGAAGCAGTAGATGGCCGTCGCGGTCTCCGCGCTTTCTGGTGCTGCACTCAGCACCCACGTCTGCAGCGTGATGGGCGCCGCGCCATACGCGAAGCCCCACACCAGCAGCAGGATGGTTCCTGTGAGCGGCGTGACCCCGAGCAACGGGAAGAGAGCCAGCGTGGCGCCGAGCCCAATGACGATGCAGGCCAATGTGCGACCGACGGATTTGGCGGCCCAGACGCCTGCGACGGCGTTGCCAATCATTCCGAGAATGCCATACCCCAACAGTAACCAACCTATGCTCCCTGCAGTGACGCCCGAGACCTCCAGCAACACCGGGCTCACGAAAGTGTAGGCACCGTAGTGGGCAGCCACCAGCAGTGCGGTCGCAACCACGCCCGACAGGAGGGCGGGATTGCGCAATTGCGCACGCAGGGCTTTCACCTCCACAGGCTGCGCCGCCTCCAGCTTCGGAAGCACAAGCAGGGCGGCGAGCAGTATGGCAAAGCTCAGGCCGGCGAGAGACCAGAACGCGCCGCGCCAGCCGACTAGATCACCGATGATCGTGCCGGCCGGCACGCCCAGCACCGCAGCGGCACTTACACCGCCGAATACAATAGTCATGGCGCGCGGCACGGACGGTCCAGGAACAAGGCGTACTGCGATGCTTCCGGCTATCGCCCAAAAGCCACCGATGGTGATCCCGACGAGCAGCCTGGACGCGAGCAGAACGGGAAAGTTCGTTGCGAGCGCTGAAATCACGCTCGCCGCAGCCATTACCGCGAGCAGGCCCGCCATCAGAATACGCCGGTCGAGCCTCCCCACTGCCAACGGCAAACCGATAGAAGCGAACGCCGCAATTACGCCGGGTATCGTCACCGTGAGACCGCCACTCCCAATAGAGACATTCAACTCGGAAGAAATTGCCGGAATCAGCCCCACAGGGAGTTGCTCCGCAGTGATCATCGAAAAAATACCCAGCGATACAGTGAGCACGGAGAGCCACATGCGAAAAGTGGCTCCCTCTTTCTCCCGAAGGGCTGCTTTGGTCAGAGACATGATCACCTCCAGCCCGCGAGAAGGCACTCGACGCCAACGTTTCGGGCAAACGTTAGAGAGACGGATCGGGCAATTGATCCCGGCCTGGTTTCAGATAATCTGTCCACTGCGGATTGATAATCGAGGGAGATATGGATGGTGAATTCACGAAACGTGAATGAAAGAGGTGATTGCAGTTGGACCGGCTGACCAGCATGACCGTGTTTGCCAACGTCGTCGGTGAAGGCAGCTTCGCTGGAGCGGCCAAGCGGATGCGACTATCGCCAGCGGCCGTGAGCAAGCATGTCCAAATGCTGGAAGAGTGGCTTGGCGCACGCCTTCTCAACCGGACGACCCGGCGCATCAGCCTGACAGAGCTCGGCGCCTCCGTCTACGAGCGCAGTCTGCGCATAATCGAGGATGTCGAGGAAGTTCGTACGAGCGCGGCCGAGAGCAAGACACGTCCGACCGGCTCACTGCGTGTCAGCGCGCCGATCTCCTTCGGCGCGATGCACCTTGGGAGAGTCGTTGCAGAATATCTCGCGGTCTACCCGGAGGTGTCGGTTGAGTTGGTGTTGGACGACCGTGTGGTTGACATCGTGGAAGAGGGCCTGGATGTCGCGGTACGCATCGCTCCACTCACGGTTTCCAATCTGGTTGCTCGCCGAATCGCGCCGTCACGCGAGGTGGTCTGCGCTTCGCGCGATTATCTGGACAGACGCGGGCGTCCCACAAAGCCGTCGGATCTCCACGACCATGATTGTCTGGACTACGCGTTGCGCGCCAGCCGCGGAAAATGGCGGTTCGACGGACCAAAGGGGCAAGTGGCGGTAAAAATCACTGCACGGATGACGGCAACGAACGGGCAGCTCCTGCGCGATGCGGCGCTGGGTGGAGCAGGCATAGTACTTTGCCCCACTTTCCTTGTTGGAGAAGCCATTCGTTCGGGCCAGCTGGAGACAGTGATGCCCCAGTTCAAGCCGGTAAGCCGGTCGATCTACGCGATGTACCCGTCAAGAAGGCATCTTTCCGCCAAAGTTCAAAGCTTCGTGACGCTTCTCGCCGCCCACTTTGGTGAGAACCCACCTTGGGACAACTTCGGACCATGACGACTGGAATGTTGAGCCCAGAGGCCGCGCGCACTTGCACGGCCTTACTGTGCATGGGACCAGCACCCAGGGCCAAGGGCCGGTGCATATCGAGCCGTCCAGCACCTTTTCGAGACTGAAGCATCCGCTATTTGCCGACGGTCAGTCGCTGAGGCTCAATCCACCGCCCATCCTAAGCGCCGCCACAGCGCGAGTTGTAGCATCTGCGGTGTCTCTGGTTCTCTGCGGCTACCGGCGGAACGGGTTGTAAGCAGGCGCGTTCCTCCAGCGTCAAGCTTGGAGAGCATACATGGATGACGAACTGCGCCTGAAGTTACAAGAGCTGAGCCAAAGCATGCAAACGCGAGCGGCCGAACTTTCGACGCTCGGCGGCAGCGCAGACATAAGTACGGTGATGTCGGGGATCGCCGTCGCTCTGGAGGCGCTACTGGTGATTGCCGAAGAGATGAAAACGCCACGTTCCGGCCCTTCGGTCCTGCCCGACGCTACATGAACATCTCCGATCGTTTGGGAGAGGCTCCTGAGCGAGAGCGCCTACCGCTCACCAGCAAATCGCTCGCCGAGGAACTCGGCTTTAATCGACATTCCGGGTTGGAGAGTGGAGAGCGCAATCTACTCGGTGGAGTACTCTAGTGGGGTGAGCGTCGGTAGAATGGATTTTGCACTCGACGATGCCTTTTGGGTAATCGAGGACGGCCTTAGGACGGAGGACCATGATGGCTTGGATGGCCGCAATTTGCCCTATCACAGATGAGCAGGCACTCGTTAATTCGGAGACAGTTGGCGACATCCGGGAGTTTCGCTGTCCGAGTTGCGGCGACTTCAAAATCACGAACTCGGCCACCGCGATGTTCAAAGGCCTGTCGGCAGAACAGAAGTTGGAGCGCTTCGAATACGCTAGGGCAATCGCGGGCGACAACGCGATCACAGTGACGACGGAACATGGATCTGTCGATACCGAAGATCAATAGAATACCCGCCCGACGAGCCGGGTTCCCAGCGCATCTCCTCATTGCTGGCCTGAGACCATTTGACTGCCGGTCCAGGTAATTGGGCAGTTTTGAAGGTAGAAGCTCACGTCAAGATGGCCAGACCATTTTTACACTGCCGATCTGCGCGGCCAGCAACGCCTCTCGTGAGGGGCAAGGCATGGGCATCGAACGTCGCGGACCGGTCGGCGGCGTAAGGCTGGTTGCCTATGATCCTCCTACCGGCGAATGGAACCAGATCTGCCACAGCGCGTCATAGAAGCAGATCAGGTGCGATTTAACGTAAGGAGTGACATCGATGATCAGGCTCCTTCTCCTCCTCGCCATTGCACTCGCCTTCGCATGCGGCGGGACGGAGGCGGCCAAGCTGGATCTAGCCGCGGTAAATCAGGCGCAATTCTCCGCCGGCGATCCGAAAGGGCTCGATCCTGCCGTGCTGAAGGCGCAAATTTTTTTGGATCGTGCGCGCTTCTCACCGGGGCTCATCGACGGCCGCCTTGGAGAGAACTTCGCCAAGGCGGTCAAGGCCTTCCAGGCGTCGAACGGACTGGCGCCAGATGGCAAGCTCACCCAAGCGACTTGGGACAAGCTGATGGCAACCTCCACCAGCCCAGCTCTGGTCACCTATGAACTGACCCGCAAAGATGTACGCGGCCCCTTCACCAAACGCATTCCGGGGCGCATGGAGAGGATGGCTCGCCTGAGAAGGCTTGGCTATCACGACTCGATCGAGAAGCTGGCGGAGCGCTTCCATGTGAGCGAACCATTGCTCAGGAGGCTAAACCCAGGCACCGGATTCAGGAAAGCTGGAACCACGCTGCTGGTACCAGATGTTGGCCGGGGTGAACCTCCCGCCACCATTGCCGGCGTGGAAGTCGACAAAGGCGCTCATCAGGTGCGCGTGCTCGACCCCTCCAATAAAGCGCTTGCCGTCTACCCTGCCTCGATCGGGAGCGACGAGAAGCCGGCACCAAGTGGGCAGGCAGAGATCCAAAGGGTGGTGCACAACCCGACCTATCACTACGATCCCGATTTTGCATTCAAGGGAGTCAAAACCAAGCGGCCCTTCACCATTGCTGCCGGCCCTAACAATCCCGTGGGATCAGTCTGGATCGACCTCTCCATCGAAAGCTACGGCATTCACGGCACGCCCGAACCCGGCAAGATCGGGAAGACCTTCTCTCACGGCTGCATCAGGCTCACGAACTGGGATGCCGAGGACCTCGCCTCGATGGTCCAAAAACATATGAAGGTGACTTTCAAGGACGAGTGACGCAAGCCGTCGCATCCCTCGATGGTCGCCGAAACAAGATGTCCGTCTGTGCCCGTGACAATTGCATCTTGCGATCCGCTGGATCCGATCAGCGGATGCTCCGGGTTCGGGGTGTCAGGTCAAGCGGCGCCATTTGCACGGATGGCGGCGAACCAACCACCATGGCGGGGGCGCCAGATTGCTCACCACGTTGGCTCTCTACTTCGCGGCTCATACCTTGTTGAGCAGCTTGCATCTCCGGAACGGTGAAAACCGGCACCTCGCCCTTGAAACCCTGGAGCTCAAAGGCGCCCGCCTGGACGACCGGCATCGATGCTGCTGCCGCAAAGCCGGGTCCAAGCACCAGGGGGATGCCCAGCTTCTTGGTCGTCGATTCGAGCCGTGCCGCGCGGTTCACGGGGGAGCCGATCGCGGTGTAATCGAAGCGCCGTTCGGAGCCGAAATTGCCTACCGAGCAGATGCCGGTCTCGATGGCGACGCCGATTTCGATGGATCGATGGCCATCCGCGGTGAAGGCGGCGTCTTCGCGCCTCACCCGCTCGATAAGGGCAAGGCCCGCGTCCAGCGCACGCTCACGATGATCGGGTTGATCTAGCGGTGCGTTCCAGAAGGCCAGTACCGCATCGCCCATGAACTTGTCGATGGTGCCGTCGCGCTTGAGGATCTCATCGGTCGCAATGCCGAGGAAATGGTTGACCACCTTGGCGATCTCTTGGGTGTCGAGCTGTTCGCTCATGGTCGTGAAGCCACGTATGTCGCTGATCAAAATGGTGATCTCGCGCTTCTCGCCGGACAGGATTGCCTCGGTGTCCGAGCTTGCGAGGCGCTGCACCACGGAGGGCGACAGATATTGGGAGAACTGTCGCGTCAGGGTGGACCGGCGCTGCTCGCTGCGCCTGTAGAGGACATAGCCTTCGAAGCCCGCAACCATGATGGTTGCAAGCGCCGGCTGCAGCGGGTCATAGAGTGCACCCTGCAGGCTGTACTCGAGAGCGCCGAACACGAACGGCGTGACGGCCAGCAGCGCCAGGGAGAGGGCGCCAAGCACGACACGCCCGGCGAGCACTCCGGAAACCCCGATGAAAACGACGGCACTGAGGAGAAACCAGAGCCGCTCGAGCATACGCGCGTGCGCTGGCTCTGCCAGGAAGCGCCCGGCAAGCATCTGGCCGATCGCATCGGCGTGGATCTCCGCTCCTGGTCGCGCTGGACTCGTCGGCGTGGGCAGGTACTGCGTCAGGCCCACAGCCGACAGGTCGACAATGGCGATGGCGTCCCGCAGCCGCGGATCGCCATGGCCCGAAAGGATAGTGCTGGCAGACAGGCGAGGCGTGTCCGTGGCGGTTTCCCAGAGGCGGATGCTCCCCTCCGGCTCGAGCGGCACAATGGCGCCTGCCATCCTGAGTGCGTCGAACCCGGCTGCATTCATCCGGGCTGTGTAACCGTCCTGTCCAGCGTAAAGGCGCAGGAGCTCGAGTGCGAAAGACGGCCACAGCTGCGCGCGTTGAGGGGTATTGCGAAGCCAGAGCAGCGGCACATGGCGCAGTACGCCGTCGGGATCGGGCAAGGTGCGAATCACGCCGAGGCCTGCGGCGGCGTTCGAGAATTCGGCAAGCGAGCCGGTAAGACCGGTGAAGCCGGGAAGTGTATCGGGCACTTGCCCGACGATCGACCAGCCGGCTTTGGGTTCTGCTTCTGATACCGTCGCTTCATTGCCCAGGCTGACGGCAAGCGCCGTTCGACTTTTGGACAGCGCCGCTGCCAGGCGCTTGTCTCCGGCGATGCCCTCAGGCGAGGTGTCAGCCTCGGGGAGTACCAGCGCAAGCCCGACCACCGCCGCACCGGATTGCGTGATGCCATCGACCAGATCGGCCAAGAGGCCACGGTTCCAGGGCCATCGCCCATGTGCCTTGAGGCTGGCGTCGTCTATCGAGACGATCACGACAGGATTGCTCGTCGCCTGACGTGGGGCGAGAAACTGATAGAAGTCGTACGTCCGCTCACGCAGGCGCGACAACGGCCCGTCAAAAGCCAAATGGCAAGCGAGCAGCAGGAGCACGACCAAAAGGCCGGATATTTTGCGCCTGCCGGCTTGCCGCCAATCAGCCCAGCGCCTACCGACCGAGTGGCTCATCTCGTGCAGCCAGGCCTAATCGCAGTTGTAGTAGTAGCAGCAACCCTCACCCTCACACTCGCCCCGCCGGCCCCCGCTGCCCGCAGGTGGCGTTGGGCTGTCAGGGAATTCCATGACCACTCCTGGCAGTGCGCCGTCCCTGGACCCGCAGACTTTGAGCGAGGAGCCTAGAGCCGACGCACAAATTGCGCTTACGTCCAACCCAGGACCCGGTGCGCCCGGCAGGCCGGTTCCCGCTATCCGGTCGATACTGTCCAAGATCGGGAAGGCGTCGATGCCGCCGTAGCCGGCCAGAAGCTTGCCATCGTCCGACGTGCAGGCGTAGCCCGGGTTCGTGATGACCAGCCGTTTGCCACTGATCGTGCAGGTCATGCGGCCGGCGCGCAATATGCCGACGGTCTGGCCGGCTGCCACCAGCACTTCGATGATGCCGCCTCTCGCTCCGAGCACCATGTGCGGCGTCGCAACCTGCATGACGCCCCCTTTCGAAACCTGGCCGCCATAAAAACGGGCCAGGCCGCTGTTCATCCCGATGTCGATCTTTCCCGACCCGGAGCCCGGATTGTAGACGAACTCATCGATCGTCAGGCTGGTGTTTGGACCAATTTTGGCGCTCGATTCATCCCGGAACACCAGCATTCCGAGACCGGTGGGATTGCTGCGCAACTGGTCGCCGAGTTCGACGCCGGCGCCAACGTTCATCGTCCCGCCGTTATTGCGGACGATGATGGTCTGATAGGCCGTCATCGACCCGACCGTCTCAGCAGCGGATGGTGCCGCGAAGGCGAGGCAGGCGACAAAAATGACGATCTGAAGATACCTCATCGCGGCCTCTTTCAATTGAGCGTCAACGTATAGCTCATGAGCATTTCGAACGATTTTCGGTCGCGGTTGGCGAGGGCGAAGTTGGTTTTGCGGTAGGCGAGATCGACGCTGATCTTCTGCGCTTCCGTCAGCTGAAAATCGCTTTCCGAGGCAATGCGCCAGAAGTCGCTCTTGATATTTGTGCCGATGCCGACGGACAGATCGGGAGTGTCGCTGTGGCCGGCCGATAAGGCGATCTGGTGCGACCATGCGAAAAGATCCGGTACCTTCATCAACAGGCCGCCATAGCGGACCTCGCCCGTATAGCTGCGGCTGATTTCGCCCGATCCGGAAGCGAAGTCATTCGAGCCGACAAAGCGCAAGCCGAGCGCCTGGCCATTGCGGAAGCGGTAGCTGCCGCCTGCCTCATAGAAGACCCTGCTATCGGCGAAAATGCCTTGCGAGGCGCTTAGATCGATGTAGCCGCCACCGGCGAAGAGCGTCGTCTCGACCGTCGGGCGAACGACGAAACGTCCACTGAGGCCGATACCGGTTTCGTAAATATCGCTGTCGAAACGATCCGTAACGGTGAACGCGGAAAGCAGCAGGCGCAGCGAATCGATCCCGCTGTTGGGCAGTCCCTTGTCCCAGGTAATTGCTGCGTTGCCGTGAATAAAAGTCTTCTCGCCACCCGGAACCGACAGGTCTTCCGTGAAGAGACGCTCTGTCGCGGTCAACGACCCCGAAAGAACGAGCGCGTCGGCACTTGGCGTGCCGAGGTCCCACCGCACAAAACCTTCCGCCTGCCCGTAAGGCGAGACGAAGCTGTCGTCGTCCTGCGCCCCGCCTGGCTCAAAATCGGTGAATGCGCTGAATACCCCGCCGGTCAGGGCGAGTTCCCAGGTGACGCCACGCAACGCGCGCTCGATGTGGGCGAGCAGGCGAACAGCTTCCTGTTGCTCACTTGCGGTCAGACCTCCGACTTCGATGCCGTACTGCACCTGCCGCCGGGCCAATTCATAGGACCCTACATGATAATACAACCGGCTGGCCGCAAGCCGGGCGCGCGCATCGCGCGGGTATTGGATCAGATACTGCTCGATCGAGGAGATCGCCTGATCGTATTGCCCAGCATTGACCGCAACCGTGACGAATTGGGCGAGCGTTCCATTGTCGGCCGGACTGGCGATGCGGGCCGCAAACGCATCGTCATAGGCCCCAAAAAGACCTTGTGCGCCGGCCGGCAACACGCCGGCACAAAGCAGCGCTGCGGCGACGCCGAAGATCGTTCGAAACGAAGATTGCATGCCGAGAACCCACCCCAAACCCGACTAGTGCGAGAGATTTAGCACGACCGCAAGAAAAAGGCGACTGAACGGTCGCCGGACTTATGCGAGTCCTCAGCAGCTGTTGCAGCTGCGCAACAAGATATCGGGTTTATTCCTATTTCGGCTGCGCTGATTGTCAAAAACTCTTCTCGACATTGCTGCACGTGATTGAAGTATTTGGCCCAAGGCTTAACAAACTCAAATCTCATCAGTAGTGGATCGCCCAGCCGAGAAGATTAATATTGGGTGGGCGATTCTGCGTATCTGGTCACCATGCTTCAAGGTGACCCACGGCTTCTCCAAAGGCCTTCCGTCGCGTTTCGCAAGGGGCCGGAGAGCTGCCGAAAGGTGTTCTCACGACGCGTGTGCGATTCGGCCTGGGTCTTGCAATTTCTTTAAACGCGACGAGGTCAGCTTGTTGCCTCCGACTCCAGGGGACGGGTCAGCGGACGCAGCTTGCTAGAGCACGAGCATGGTTGCCAGCCCCAGCATCAGGCCCATGCCTACAATATCGGTCACGGTGGTGAGGAAGATCGCCGAGGCGACCGCCGGATCGGCGCCTACCCGGCGCAGGCTCAACGGGATCAGCACGCCGGAGATGCCGGACATGAGGCACGATCCGGACATGGCAAGCAGGATCACAAGTGCCAGCATCGGCGCCTGCGCCGCCGACGCCGGTTGCATCGAGGCATAGAACCACATCGCCGCAGCCGCAACAACGCCGACGAGCGCGCCGTTGGCGGCCGCGAGCGCGCCCTCTCTCATCACCAAGTGCAGCTTCGGTCGTTTGTCCACATCCCCCAGGGCAAGGCCACGCAGCGTCATAGCCAGTGCCTGGCAGCCGGTGTTTCCGCTCTGCCCGGCCAAGACTGGGAGAAACGCCGCCAGAGCGACGATCTTCTCGATCGTGCCTGTGAACGAACTGACCACGAATGCGGCCATGAAGGCCGTCAGGAGATTCAACTGCAGCCACGGATGACGCTTCAGGAAGGCTGAAAACAGCGGCGTAAAAGAGCGCTCCTCCTTCTGGAGGCCTACCATCTGTCCAGACTGGGCGGAAATCTCGATGATTTGCTGCTCGAACAATCGCCAGCCGCGAACCTGCCCGAGCAGCCGGTTCTCCGCATCCACCACCGGATAGACAGGATAGTGACGCCGTACCGCCGCCTTGCATGCGTTACTCAAAGAGAGACCGACATCAAGAGCGAACGGCCTGGGCAGCATGATGTGATCGACAATCGCGTCGGGTTCGCTCAGCATCAGATCGCGCAGGACCGCCAGGCCAACCAGTTTATTGCCCTTGTCCGTGACGTAGAGATAAGTGAGCTCGGTCGGCACCAGGGCGCCTCTGACAGCTTCCACCGCGGCAGCAACCGTCGTCCCGACAGGAACGCTGGCGGGGATCGGGTCCATCACCTCGACGAGCGACTCGGGGATCGCGAAACCCATGTCACCATCATGAGAGCTGATGGGCCGCATATGCAGTGGCAAATGCTCGGCCACCTTACGGGCGTGCCCGTCAGGCAACAGCTTTAGTGTGTCGCGGATGAACTCGGGAGACTCTCTAGCGAGCAATTCAGCTGCGTCATCAGGTGCTCGAGCACGCAGCGTGCGCACCAACTTCTGAACGCCGGTCTCTTCGTTCATATGATATGGCCCCCCAATTGAAAGTGAAAAAGTTGTGAAGTGTCGGATCGCACCGGGGCGGAAATACGACAGTTCTTCCGGCCCAGCAGTCCGCCTTGTGGTTCTCGCAAGCGCCGCCTGCACGCTCCTAGCTTGAGAAGGCAAAGCAGACGTCTACATTTTGGGCGTGCCCTCGTCAGGTCAGCATGCGAGTGTCCGCGCTATTTCCCTCGCTTTTCAACCTTTAGATTTGGGAGGTCGGGTCGCTTGGATACCACACCGGCCTCCTTCAAGGCGGTGTATCCAACCTTTTTGAGGAGCTTCTCTGTTTTGGCGCGCTCCTTGTCCAGAGCGGTATCACCTTTGACCTTGGGCATCCGTCCTCTATTTGGCCGTTGTCGTCCGCCGGTAAATGAGATTGCCGGAAATGTCCCGCAGTGTCGTGCTTTGACCCGCGGCCGAGGACTGATTGAGGCGCTTTGCCGCCCGGCAGCCTTTGGGCGGGAAGCGGACGGGCGGGCTATTCCTGCTGGAATTGACAGGGCCAATTTTCTGGCCTCGTCATGCCAGAAGGCAACTCGGTCCGGGCGTCCCCGCAAGCCATGTTGAGCTGCCACTGGGACAGACCCGCCGAATTGGATAGATCGAGGCCCTCGATACGGGTCAGAAAGAAAAAAGCGCCCTCAAAGTCTATCGGTGCGGTGAACTTCGCTCCTCGGAAGTCCGCCCGCGCGAGATTGGCAAACGAAAAGTGGCTGCCGCTGATATCGGCGTCATGGAACTGCGCACGCCCCAATTCCGCCTTTGTGAAATCAACATTGACCAGATTGGCGTTCTGGAAATTCGAGCGCTGCACTTCCGCGCCCGTAAACACAGCGCCCTGCGCGTCCATCTGGCTGAAGTCGGTCCTGTACGCCTCGATTTTGTCGAACCGGGCGCCTTTGGCGGTCGAGCCGGCCAGGGAAGCGCGCACAAGCGTTGCCTTCTCAAAATTTGCCGCAAGGAGATTGCTGTTCCTGAGGTCGGTCGAAGTGAAATCAACACCGAACAGGTTTGCCCCGCTCAGGTCCTGTCCTTCCAGGATGAGAAGCTTTTTGTCACACTCCTGCCAATTGACGCCAGGCGTCGCGGCTGCGTAGCAATCTTGAGCGGCGGTGGCGTTTTGCCAAGCCAATACAGTGCAAACCGCCAGACCCAAGCCGGATCCGCCGTAAGCTCTGGTTCGTCTCAAAGTCATTGTTGCTGGACCCCTCTGCTACTCGTCGACAATCAGCCTTACCACATCTGCTGACACTCGAGCCACGGTAACGACCACCGTCACAGTTGCGCATCAACGATCCGCCGATAGCCAGCAGCAGCTTGCGAAATTATCGAGAGGTGGGGAAAGGCTTTGACGGTAGAGTGAGTCGAGGCGCCGGACCAGGACGGGCTCACTTGCCTCGAAGTTCAGCCTGTTGGAATGGCGCGGAGGAACGAGTAGTGGTATCTAGCGAGCCGGCGGCCTTGATGTTTGACCGCTCGTCCTGCAACTCTCGTATGTCGTCCCGCAAAGTGGTGGCGCAACCGACCACTTCGTTCCGCATTGTTTAAACAGCGTATGACTCAATTACAGTCAAATTTTTTTCTGAGCTGCGAAAAGGCGGACACTAACCGTCAAAAAAAAGTTGCGCTTTTGATTTTAACGGGAAATCGCCGCAAGAAATATTTTGAGGTTTCACCAGCTATGGGATCAATCGAGCGATTTTTGGACCTTGCGGCATTCGATGGCCTACCGAACCGCCTCAAAAAGTACCGTCACCTCTTCGGTTGACCCAGTCGTTGATCGGCCGTCATACGAGCCCTATGCTGGCACGCTGGCCAGTGAAGCAGTCGTCGGCGTTTATTCGCCGGCTCAGGGATTTATGCCCACGCTTCAGGTCGAAGAAAGGCAGGGGTGTCCGTTCCAGGCTTCTTGGCAAGCGGGCTAAGATTATCCTGCCGATTGTAGCTGCCAACCAAGATGTTGTCGGTCACCTCGCTGAAAAGTACACCCAGAAATAGTCAAGCCATCAGGAGCAAATAGGTCATAAGGTGGCCTTGCGGTCCTCCTTCCCGGAGCGGTTTCGCTCGCCTGTTCAAACTCGGACGGCTGTTACCCAAAAACCGCAGTGGGTATTTTATGTGCCATTTTTGCGACATTCTATAGAATTTTGCTTGAATTCAGCGTTTTAGCGGTCACTAAATCAATAAGTGCTCCCATATTTTGCAAATTTGTGAACAATCACGGTTGAGTTGTAACGCCTGGCAATAATGGCGCAGGGGAACGTTGGGGTGGGGTGAAATGAATACGACATCTATGTCGGCGATAGGCAAGCGCCTCGGCCTGCTGACGACGGTCGCCATATTGAGTTGTGGGAATGCTCACGCGCTCACTCTCCAGGAGGCGATGGCAGTTGCGGTGGAGTCCAATCCCGAAATTGGCCAAGCGATCGAAAACCGCGAAGCAATCGAATTCGAGCTACGCCAAGCGAAGGGACTTTATCTTCCCAGCGTCGATGTCGAGGCGTCGGCGGGGGTTCGTCGTCTCGACAATTCCTCCCGGCGTTCGCTGTCCATAGAGGATGACGCGCTCTATCCGGCGGAAGCCGATGTCGTTGTCACGCAGACGCTTTATGACAGCGGCGCAAGGCGGGCGGAACTGAACCGTCAGGCGTCGCGGGTCGACGGCGCATCGTTCCGGGTGCTGGAACGGTCTGAATTCATTGGACTGTCTGTCGTCCAGGACTATCTCGAATACATGCTGCAGGCTTCGATCGTTTCAGAAGCGAAGAAGAATCTTGGCTTTCACCAGGCAATCCTCGGCGACATCCGGCAAGGTATTGCAGGCGGGGCGTTGAACGAGGCTGATCGCCAGCAGGCCGAGGAGCGGCTGTTCGCTGCCAAGGCACGTATGCAGGAGGCGACCGAAGAACTGGAGGCTTCCAAGATACGGTTCTTCAAGACGGTCGGTAAGCCGCTGACCAACGCGTCAAGGCCAGGCGATGTCTCGAGCGCGCTGCCAAGGTCGCTCGACGACGCGCTAGGGCTGGCGCGACAGAACAATCCGCGCGTCCACATGGCCAACAGCGATATCGACGCCGCCGCCTCCCTGGTGGATGCGGCGCGGGCGAAATTCGGGCCCTCCGTCATCGCCGAAGGCCGCGCCCGCGGCGGCTATGACATCGACGGCGACGATGGCGACGCTAGCGACCTGCAGGCGCGGCTGGTGCTGCGCTGGAACCTCTATCGCGGCGGCATCGACAAAGCCAACGAGCAAGAGCAGGTCCGCCGCACCAGCGAGCAGCGCCTTGTGCTGCACCAGGTTCTGCGCGAGATCGAGGAAGCCGTCCGTACGTCATGGGATCGCCGCTTCCGGCAGGCCGATCTGGCAAAGACATTGAAGCTTCAGGCTGCCGCCAACGAAAGGCTGGTGGCGTCCTATCGCGAGCAGTTCAAGGTCGGACAGCGCTCGCTGCTCGACGTGCTCGACGCGCAGAACACGCGGTTCAACACAGCTACGCTTGCCGACACCGCATCCTACGCGTCGCTTTTCGCGCAGTACCGGCTGCTGGCGGCAACCGGGCAGTTGCTGAAGACCATGAATCTTCAGCCGGCAAAACAGGCCACCGCCTATGCCAAGGCCGAGTTCAATGCGCCTGAAACGGCCGACACCGAAACGTATGCGCGCACGCCGTCGGAGCAGACGAACGATCTGCCTTTCGACATCCTCGCACCGGTAAGAAAGAAGTAGGAAGGTCAAGGACGAACGATAGTCCTGCGGGCCGATCGTGAACCCACAACCCAAAATCCTCTCCCCAAAAGAGGCGTTCAAGGCCTGCTTCTCCGCTGTTGCCGGGTACCTCGGCAGGCCGAGTTCCGAGACCGTGCTGTTTGCCGGCGTGCCGCTGTCAGACACCCGCATCGATATCGACGCCATCCGGCATCTTGCCGAACGCATCGGTCTTGAAATCACGGAATTCAGCCATCGCGACTTTCTTCGCGGACGCATCGACCTTCCCGCCATTCTGTTTCGCGTCAGCCAGTTGCCGGTTGCGCTGCTTGCCCAGACCGAGGACGGTGGATTTACGACCGCTCCCCAGGAAGACGGGCGCACGACAATTAGCAAATCCGAGTTTTCCGGAAGTTATATTAGTGGCGGCGTTTCCTTCTCGATAACCTATGCCAACGCAGTAGAGGCGATGAGCGTCGGTTCGGCGGCCAAGATCGAGCGGCGACATTGGCTGACCGGCACGATGGGGCCGTTCTGGCGCACCTATTCGAAGGTCATCCTGTCGGCGGTATTCATCAATCTGCTGGCTCTTGCCTCACCGATCTTCACCATGAACGTCTACGACAGGATCTTGCCGAACAAGGCGATATCGACGCTCTGGGTGCTGTCGATCGGGATCGGCGCGGTCATTCTGTTCGACCTGCTCTTGAAGACCGCCAGAGCGTCACTGATCGACTATGCCGGGCGCAAGGCCGATCTTCGCATCTCCTATATGCTTTTCGAGAAGGTGCTGAACTCGTCCTTGTCGGCAAGGCCCGGCTCAACCGGCGAATATGCAAATCGGGTGACCCAGTACGAGTTCGTGCGCGAGTTTTTCACGTCGAACACCATCAGCGTCTTCATCGACACAGCCTTCGTCTTCGTCTTTCTTCTTGTCATCTATGCGATAGGCGGTTGGCTGGTCGTCATACCGGCCATTGCCTTTGTCGCCTCGGTGATCGTCGGGCTGATCACGCAACGGCGCATCGGCAAACGCGTTGCCGCTTCCATGAACGAGGCTTCGCAGCGCCAGGCCCTGCTGGTGGAATCCATCTCCACGCTGGAAACGATCAAATCGCTGCGGGCAGAGGCGTACCTTCTGCGAAAATGGGCGGAGCATTCCAAGAACGCATCCAACACGTCCGAGAAGATCAAACAGCTTTCGGCTGCCGCCGGCAACATAACGCAAGCCATCCAGCAGATGGTCACCGTCGCTTTGATCGTGGCCGGCGCCTATGCCTTTTCGGAAGGGCATGTCTCGACCGGCGCCATCATCGGCACCGTCATGCTGGCGGGCCGGGCGGTGGCCCCGCTTGGGCAGATTGCGATCACCTTGTCCAGACTTCGCCAGGCGATGCTGTCCCTGCGAATGGTGAATTCGATCATGGCGCAGCCTGAGGATCGGCCGGACACGGTTGGTTTCGTCAACCGCCCCATTCGCAACGGTGCAATGGCATTCAGGAATGTCGGCTTTGTCTACCCGGGTTCCGAAAACGAAGTGCTGACCGGCCTGAATTTCTCGGTGGAGCCCGGTGAGCGGATTGGCATCATCGGCCGCATAGGCTCGGGAAAGACGACCATGGGGAGGCTGATCGGCAGGCTTTTCCTGCCGACCTCCGGCGAGCTGCTGCTGGACGGGATCGACATCCGCCAATACCACCCATCGGAGGTTCGCGCCGCGGTCGGGATCGTCGCGCAAGCCAACGATCTATTTTCCGGCACCATCAAGGAAAATCTCCTGATGGCGTGCCCGGAGGCGACCGATGAGCAGATCGTCGAGGCGGCCAAGGCTGCCGGCGTCGACGACTTCGTCTCCCGCCATCCGCGAGGCTACGACATGAATGTCGGCGAGCGCGGCACCAATCTCTCGGGCGGTCAGAGGCAGACAATGGCAATTGCCCGCCTGTTGCTGACCAAACCGAAAATCGTGTTCCTGGACGAGCCGTCCGGCTCGATGGATCTGGCTTCCGAGCGCCAGCTGATCAAGCAGCTCAAAGTGGCTTTCGATCGCAACACGACCCTGATCGTATCGACGCACCGCTTCAGCATGCTCGAGCTGGCCGACCGCCTGATCGTCATCGAGCAGGGCAAGATCGTTGCCGATGGACCGAAAGACCAAGTGATACAAGCGCTCCAGAAAACAAGCGCCTGACGAACAGAATTATGCGTGAACACAGCAGGTTGGGACGTGGTAGATGCTAGCCAGGGAAGACCGTCCGCCGCTTTTTGCGTCGGCTTCGATATTCATTATCGGAGCGCTTTTTGCGAGTTCGGTGGCCTGGGCATCCTTCGCCGAGGTCGATGAAATCGCACGCGGCGACGGCAAGATCATACCGGCGTCGAAGACCCAGATCATCCAGGCCAGCGAGCCGGGCGTGGTTCAGGAAATCGCCGTGACGATCGGTCAGGTCGTCAAGAAGAATGACCTCATCATCCGTCTCGACAACACCTTCAACACTTCCAGCCTTGGCGAGCAGCAGGCCAAGGCGCGGGCGCTGCAGACGCGCATTGCACGGCTCCAATTCGAACAGACCGGCAGCCTCGAGGGCGCGTTTCCCTGTCCGTCCGAGATCCAGAAGGTGGCGCCGGAAATCTGCGACAACGAGCAGAAGCTGCTAATCGCGCGGCGCGACAACTTCGAAGTCAAACTGTCGGTTCTAAAGTCGCGGCTCGATCAGCGTGAGAAGGAACTCGACGAAGCCAACGCCAATGCCGATCGCCTCACCAAGAACCTGGCCGTCAGCGACCAGGAGGCGAAGCTGGTCGAAGCGATGGTCAAGAAAGGCCTGATGGCGCGAACCGAGCAGCTCCGCGTCGAGCGCGAGCAGACCGAGCTCAATGGTCAGCTGACGCTTGCCGGAGAGACCATCAAGAAAGCCAGGTCTGCCATCACGGAAGCCAAGCTTCAGGTCGACGAACTTGGCCTGCAGCTGCAACAGGAAGCGCTCAGCGATCTGACGCAGGCGCTGGCCGATCTCTCGGTGGTGGACGAGACGATACGCGGTGCCACCGACAAGGTGGCGCGTACCGATATCCGTTCGCCTGTCGATGGTATCGTCAACACGCTTGACATCAACACGGTCGGCGCCTTCGTCCAGCCCGGCGCGGTCGTCGCGGGTATCGTGCCGACGTCCGAGACCCTGCTGGTCGAAGCCCGGGTCTCACCGCGGGACGTCGCCTTCATCCGGCCGGGCCAGGATGCCCTGATCAAGGTGACCGCCTATGACTTCTCGATTTTCGGCGGCATCGAAGGCAAGGTCTCGAACATCACTGCCGACAGCCTGGTCGACCAGAAGACCGGCGAACCCTATTATCAGGTCCGTGTCGCCACCGACAAATCGACGCTGACACGCGACGGCAAGACCTATTCGATCATCCCCGGCATGATCTGTTCGGTCGACATCAAGACCGGACGCAAAACGATTCTCACCTACCTTATGAAGCCGATCAACAAGGCGCGAGAGGAGGCAATGAGTGAGCGATAGCGCGGTCTCCCTTCCTGCCGATCGCGACCGGCTGCTGCCACCGCTGGCGGCAGAGGATTTCGGACTGGAGTTCCGGGTTGTGGCGCGTGGCGGCATGCGCCGCGGCATTCGTCTGGAACGGGCGTTCTGGACATCGCTGAAGCAGATGGCGGAAAGCCGCAAATGCACCATCGGCACACTGATCGAGGAAATTGCAGAGAGCCACGCCAACGCCGGAAACCTGACATCGGCAATTCGCGTAGCCTGCATGCGTGGATTGGCCGACCAAAACCTCACCTTGCAGAGGCTCGCGTCGATCAAGACCATCAGCGCCATTCTCGTCGCCTGTCCCTCGCCGGCCTTTGCCCTGGCATCGTCGAAGAAGATCCTGACCTTCAATGCGCCGTTCCAGCAACTGGTGCGGCGGCAATTGCCGGTGGCGCCGAACGAGGACGCGCGCCAGGATCTCAAGCTGGCGCTGGACCTCAATGTCGCCGACATATTCGCCAGGCTCGACGCCAATGGCGAGACGCCGGTCGCGACCGGTTTCGTCATAGGCGCCGGCGACCGCCGCTACCGCGGTCAACTGAGCGCGGTGCGGGCGCCGGTGGTCGAGCCGGAACTGCTGATGGCGTTCGTCTTCGGCGGCTAGAGCAATTCCGGGAAAAGTGTGAGCGGTTTTCGTGGAAAATTGCGTCAAACAAGAGATAGAGCGCTCAAGACTCTCTGATGGGAGCTTACGGCTGCACACCTTCACCAGGCGCGACCGTCGAAAGGCCGCCCTTGATATCGGCTATTTGAGCAGAACCGGTCTTCGCGCCATGGATCCACGCGCGATCGGTGCTGAACGAATAGAGCGGTACGTAGGTCGGCAGGTCTGTGTCGCGGGAAACTACATTGCTCAAACTGTCGAGGATGAAGACGCCGCTGCCGGTGCTGACCGACAGCACGGCATGAAAGAAACCGCGCTTGCGATCCTGCAAGACGACCAGCGACATGCTCTGCGCCGGGATGCCTGCATGCAGCAGCGCGGCCATCTTGAGGATGGCGAAATCCTCGCAGTCCCCTGCCCGCCGCTCAAGGATTTCCCGGGGCTTGGCCCAGTAGTCGAGCTTGCCGTAAACCACGCTGTCCTTCTTGTAGGCGATGGCGCGATTTATACTTGAGTTGACGAAGGACAACTTGTCGATGAAGCTCTTGTTCCCGGCTGCCTTGACTATCTCGGCAAAGGCGCTGTTCTTGCGTTCGCACGCGCTGCTCGCGGTACAGTCGACAATTGCCTTGTAGACCGGCGCCCAGCGCGCCGAAACCGGGAAATTGCGCATCGACAGGGCAACAGAACCGAACACGCCGGGAATGATCGCCGCCGTCTGGATCAGGTCGATCCCGGCGGCGGGCGGCGCTATCGAAGAACCACGCTTTTCATCAACGGCAACAGAGCTGCTGAAAATCATGCCGATCCGGTAGGCTGAAACCGGCTGCCATGGCTGCGGCCGAGCCAGCGAAACGCCGCCGAGACTAGACGGGGTTTCGACCGCCGCCAGAACTCCAGCGGCAGCGCCGGTATTCACGGTAATTGCTTTCGCGGATGATGGCTGCGGCAGGCTTGCGATCGCCATTGCCAGCAGGAGGAGCCTGAGCCCGGTTATTCCCAGGGCAGATTTTTCTTTTTTCATGACGCCCACCTCTTGACTGTGGACGGTACCAATCTTGTCTCAAATTACTGGAAAGGAAGGTGGATAAGTTTCCTTCAATCGGGAATACCTATTTTGTGTAAAACTTTATTCAAATTTATACTTCTGTTTACCAATCCAGCTCAGCCGGCGGATACCAAACGAAGCGCGGCGCGGCCAATGTATATCAGATTATATATTCCGGGTTTACCACACGTAAAAAATGCCGAGACTTGCATACCGGGATATATGAAATTGATTGCGGGACAGTTGCAAAGCAGAAGTCGTCACTGTCTCTATCCGGGAAATGCCGGAGGGGTTTGGCGATGACGACCAGTAACGATTTAGATACCGTCTCGAATTCTTGGGACGAGCACTCTTCACATGAACATGGCGGCTCGCCATCGCAGGCAGGCATCCAGGTAGCGCAGGCCGCTCAGGCGGCGCCTGCCGAGCCGGTGCCGGTCGATGTCGGCAGTGGCGCACCCGTTCAGCCGGCAGCACCCGCGGAGGCGAAAGCGCCGGCGGCAGCCGCGCCGCATGAATACGTGGCCGACGCCAGCAACATCGTGAAACTTCCGGCGGACGTCTCCATCGACAACATCAAGGTCGACGGCCACAATCTGTTGCTGGAACAGGCCGACGGTTCAGTCATCCTCATCAAGGATGGCGCGCTCAACGTGCCGACCTTCATCATCGGTGATGTCGAAGTTCCGCGCGTTGCCTTGCTGGCGGCGCTTGAAGCAAGCCATGTCGATGTCGCCTTCGGTGCCGATGGTTCCATATCGGCCGGCCCGGGCGGTTCGAACCCAAGCGCGGGCGCAGACTTCTCGGTTCCACCTGGCGGCATTGGCGACGGGTTCGGCCTTTCGGCACTGTTGCCGCCGACGGATCTGGCATTCGGCCAGCCGGATCATCGCGAGCTGTTCCCGTCTCTTATCAAGCCCAATTCCATGCCGTCGATCATCGACCTGACGCCTTCCGTCGAAGGTGGCGACACGATCGTCAATGAGAAAGGCCTGCCTGCGAGTTCCGGCTCAGAAGGCTCGGGCGAGGCGCAGGATCCTGCCCCCAGCACCGATCAGTCCGAGACCAACACCGGCACCTTTACCATCAACTCGCCCGACGGTGTCGGCTCGCTGACCATCGCCGGCCAGGTAATTTCGGGTGCCGCGCTTGCTAACAGCGGATCGACGCCGATCGAGATCACCACCACGCTTGGCACGCTGACCATCAGCGGCTACGACGCCGCCACCGGCCAGGTGAGCTACAGCTACACGCTCGCCCATAGTGCTGTTCACCCTGACCCGGGGACCGATTTCGTTTTCGACAACATGACGGTGACGGTGACCGACACCGATGGCGACACCTCGGCTCCCGGCACGCTGTCCGTCAAGATTGTGGACGACGTGCCGACGGCGCATGACGACGTTGCCACGCAGGCGACCGAGAACGCACCGGTAACGGTGAACGTGATCGCCAACGACGTGCCCGGCGCGGATGGCGTCAACATCGCCGATCCGTCTAAGGTCAGCTATGTGGTGAACTCGCTCAACGGCGGCACCGGCACGGTTGTCTACAACAATGACGGCACCTTCACCTACACGCCTACTGCCGGCGAAGAAGGAACCGTGACGTTCCAGTACCAGATAGTCGACGGCGACGGCGACGCGTCGGTGGCGACGGTGACGATCAACCTGAAGCCGGATTCCATCCCGACCATCGGTGTGACGCCTGAGAACCCCGATGCGTCCGGACACAGCGCGGCCAGCGAAGCCGGCCTTCCGCCGCATGACGGCCTGCCGGCCGGCTCGGGCGAAACCGCGGACGACAATCCCAACAACAACAGCGACACCAGCGAGACCACCACGGGCGCGCTGGCGATCACCACCGGCAACGATACGATCGGCCACCTCTATATGACCGACAAGGACAACACCCAGATCGAGGTGACCAACGGGGCCGGCGGCATTCTGGTGCACGGCCAGTATGGCGACCTGACCATCACCGGCACGCCGGCGACCGGCTACAGCTATTCCTACACGCTCAACGACAGCACCACGGGTAATGGCACGCACGACGACTTCGCCGTGAAGGTGGTCGATTCCGACGGCGACCCTGCCTCTACCACGCTGATCATCGACATCGTCAACGACGTGCCGACGGCGCATGACGACTCGGACGCAGCGCAGTCCGGCGAGAAGGTGACGGGCAATGTCGAGACCGGCGCGAGCACCCATGGTACCGGCGCGGCGGATACGGCCGGAGCGGACGGGATCGCATCGATCGCCTGGATCGGTTCGATAACGAACAGTGGCGTGACGACGGTAACGGGCGCGCATGGCGTGCTGACGGTCTTCGCCAATGGCGATTACAGCTACCAGGCCACCCCGAACACGCCGACCGGCACTGACGTCTTCAACTACACGATCACCGACGGCGACGGCGACACTTCGCCGGCGACGCTGACAATCGACGTAACCGGCAGCCAACCGCGTGTGGTGGCGGAGATTGCGGCGGTGAACGAGGCGGGCATCGACACGACGCCGCCGGCCGGCGACCTTGGCCCCGGGACGGTGGACGGCTCGCATGCGGGCGACGGCTCGGAGACGACCACAGGCAAGCTGACTTTCTCGGATCCAGACGGAGCGACGGTGACCGGTGTTCAGGCCGGCGATATCGGCAGCGACGTAAGCGGCAATGTCGGCACGAACATCAATGGCACGTACGGCATCCTGCACGTCAACGCGGATGGCACCTACACCTATACGCTGACGTCGCCGGAGGCGAATGTCCCGGCGGGTGACGACGGCGCCAATGTGCAGCCCGGGCAGGATGTGTTCACGTTCACAGTGACCGATAGCCTTGGCAATACGTCCACGTCGACCATCTCAATCAATATCACGGACGATGTTCCGACAATCTCGAACGCGGTCGTCGGCAGCTCGGTGACGCTCGACGAGACCAGCAACGGTCCGACGACGGACGGAGTGCTGAGCCCGGCGATCATGACGGCCACGAGCGCCGCGGCGATCGTGACGCTGACGTCGAACTACGGCGCCGATGGCGCCGGCACGACGACCTATGCGCTGTCGATGACGAACTCGGCCTCCGGGCTGGCCACCGCACAGGGCGACCATGCCATCACGCTGGTCCAGGTCGGCGCCACGGTGCAGGGCCAGTACACGGATGCCGGCGGCACGCACACCGCCTTCACGGTGTCGATCGCTTCGGACGGCAAGCTGACGGTGGTGCAGAACGTCGCGCTCGAACATCTGGTCGACGGCTCGACGGCCGCCGCCTATAACGACGCGCTGACCCTGGCGGGCAAGATCGCCGTGACGGCAACGGTGACGGATGCGGACGGCGACACTGCCAGCACCGGCGCCATCGATGTCGGCGGCGCGGTCACCTTCCTCGATGACGGCCCGACAATCTCGAACGCGGTCGTCGGCAGCTCGGTGACGCTCGACGAGACCAGCAACGGTCCGACGACGGACGGAGTGCTGAGCCCGGCGATCATGACGGCCACGAGCGCCGCGGCGATCGTGACGCTGACGTCGAACTACGGCGCCGATGGCGCCGGCACGACGACCTATGCGCTGTCGATGACGAACTCGGCCTCCGGGCTGGCCACCGCACAGGGCGACCATGCCATCACGCTGGTCCAGGTCGGCGCCACGGTGCAGGGCCAGTACACGGATGCCGGCGGCACGCACACCGCCTTCACGGTGTCGATCGCTTCGGACGGCAAGCTGACGGTGGTGCAGAACGTCGCGCTCGAACATCTGGTCGACGGCTCGACGGCCGCCGCCTATAACGACGCGCTGACCCTGGCGGGCAAGATCGCCGTGACGGCAACGGTGACGGATGCGGACGGCGACACTGCCAGCACCGGCGCCATCGATGTCGGCGGCGCGGTCACCTTCCTCGATGACGGCCCGACAATCTCGAACGCGGTCGTCGGCAGCTCGGTGACGCTCGACGAGACCAGCAACGGTCCGACGACGGACGGAGTGCTGAGCCCGGCGATCATGACGGCCACGAGCGCCGCGGCGATCGTGACGCTGACGTCGAACTACGGCGCCGATGGCGCCGGCACGACGACCTATGCGCTGTCCATGACGAACTCGGCCTCCGGGCTGGCCACCGCACAGGGCGACCATGCCATCACGCTGGTCCAGGTCGGCGCCACGGTGCAGGGCCAGTACACGGATGCCGGCGGCACGCACACCGCCTTCACGGTGTCGATCGCTTCGGACGGCAAGCTGACGGTGGTGCAGAACGTCGCGCTCGAACATCTGGTCGACGGCTCGACGGCCGCCGCCTATAACGACGCGCTGACCCTGGCGGGCAAGATCGCCGTGACGGCAACGGTGACGGATGCGGACGGCGACACTGCCAGCACCGGCGCCATCGATGTCGGCGGCGCGGTCACCTTCCTCGATGACGGCCCGACAATCTCGAACGCGGTCGTCGGCAGCTCGGTGACGCTCGACGAGACCAGCAACGGTCCGACGACGGACGGAGTGCTGAGCCCGGCGATCATGACGGCCACGAGCGCCGCGGCGATCGTGACGCTGACGTCGAACTACGGCGCCGATGGCGCCGGCACGACGACCTATGCGCTGTCGATGACGAACTCGGCCTCCGGGCTGGCCACCGCACAGGGCGACCATGCCATCACGCTGGTCCAAGTCGGCGCCACGGTGCAGGGCCAGTACACGGATGCCGGCGGCACGCACACCGCCTTCACGGTGTCGATCGCTTCGGACGGCAAGCTGACGGTGGTGCAGAACGTCGCGCTCGAACATCTGGTCGACGGCTCGACGGCCGCCGCCTATAACGACGCGCTGACCCTGGCGGGCAAGATCGCCGTGACGGCAACGGTGACGGATGCGGACGGCGACACTGCCAGCACCGGCGCCATCGATGTCGGCGGCGCGGTCACCTTCCTCGATGACGGCCCGACAATCTCGAACGCGGTCGTCGGCAGCTCGGTGACGCTCGACGAGACCAGCAACGGTCCGACGACGGACGGAGTGCTGAGCCCGGCGATCATGACGGCCACGAGCGCCGCGGCGATCGTGACGCTGACGTCGAACTACGGCGCCGATGGCGCCGGCACGACGACCTATGCGCTGTCGATGACGAACTCGGCCTCCGGGCTGGCCACCGCACAGGGCGACCATGCCATCACGCTGGTCCAGGTCGGCGCCACGGTGCAGGGCCAGTACACGGATGCCGGCGGCACGCACACCGCCTTCACGGTGTCGATCGCTTCGGACGGCAAGCTGACGGTGGTGCAGAACGTCGCGCTCGAACATCTGGTCGACGGCTCGACGGCCGCCGCCTATAACGACGCGCTGACCCTGGCGGGCAAGATCGCCGTGACGGCAACGGTGACGGATGCGGACGGCGACACTGCCAGCACCGGCGCCATCGATGTCGGCGGCGCGGTCACCTTCCTCGATGACGGCCCGACAATCTCGAACGCGGTCGTCGGCAGCTCGGTGACGCTCGACGAGACCAGCAACGGTCCGACGACGGACGGAGTGCTGAGCCCGGCGATCATGACGGCCACGAGCGCCGCGGCGATCGTGACGCTGACGTCGAACTACGGCGCCGATGGCGCCGGCACGACGACCTATGCGCTGTCCATGACGAACTCGGCCTCCGGGCTGGCCACCGCACAGGGCGACCATGCCATCACGCTGGTCCAGGTCGGCGCCACGGTGCAGGGCCAGTACACGGATGCCGGCGGCACGCACACCGCCTTCACGGTGTCGATCGCTTCGGACGGCAAGCTGACGGTGGTGCAGAACGTCGCGCTCGAACATCTGGTCGACGGCTCGACGGCCGCCGCCTATAACGACGCGCTGACCCTGGCGGGCAAGATCGCCGTGACGGCAACGGTGACGGATGCGGACGGCGACACTGCCAGCACCGGCGCCATCGATGTCGGCGGCGCGGTCACCTTCCTCGATGACGGCCCGACAATCTCGAACGCGGTCGTCGGCAGCTCGGTGACGCTCGACGAGACCAGCAACGGTCCGACGACGGACGGAGTGCTGAGCCCGGCGATCATGACGGCCACGAGCGCCGCGGCGATCGTGACGCTGACGTCGAACTACGGCGCCGATGGCGCCGGCACGACGACCTATGCGCTGTCGATGACGAACTCGGCCTCCGGGCTGGCCACCGCACAGGGCGACCATGCCATCACGCTGGTCCAAGTCGGCGCCACGGTGCAGGGCCAGTACACGGATGCCGGCGGCACGCACACCGCCTTCACGGTGTCGATCGCTTCGGACGGCAAGCTGACGGTGGTGCAGAACGTCGCGCTCGAACATCTGGTCGACGGCTCGACGGCCGCCGCCTATAACGACGCGCTGACCCTGGCGGGCAAGATCGCCGTGACGGCAACGGTGACGGATGCGGACGGCGACACTGCCAGCACCGGCGCCATCGATGTCGGCGGCGCGGTCACCTTCCTCGATGACGGCCCGACGGCAGTCGCGCCGGATTATGCAGTGGTGGCGAACGCAGCAGGCAATCCGGTGACGTTTGCCCTGGACGTAGACCATTCGTTGTCCACCAACTATGCAGCGGACGGCGCCGGCACGGCGATTTTCGCGGCGTCTCTCGATGGCGCGGATAGCGGCCTGACTTCGGGCGGCGCGCACATCATCTACGACGTGTCCCCGGATGGTCATACGCTCTATGGAAATGCTAACGGCGTGGCGGTGTTCACGGTCACGCTCGACCCCCAGCATGCCAACTATACTGTTGATATGGACGGAACCGTTGACAGTCTGACGCAGGTGACTTTCTCCAACGGCAGCTACGATTTCGACGGCGGCAATGGCGCGTGGGCCGGTTTCGTGCCGACCGGTCAGAAAGACTCGGGTACCCCGGTCAATGATAATTCAAGCGATGTGCTTTTCACGCCTTTCGGCACCGGCACGACCATCAACGGCAACGCGAACTCCTTCGGTGCCGGCGGCGGCGCCGGCGGGCAGAACATTGGCGCGCTCGAAGGCGTCCGGGTCGACTTCGTCCAGGATTTGACCGGCAACCCGATGGGAGCTGGCGGCTATGGCGACCCCACAAACCGCGATCACGTGTTCGACAATCACTATACTGCCAACGGCGCCACCTTCACCTTTGGCGACGGGAATACCGACACCGTACTTCAGATCACTGCCAAGGACGACAACACCACGACGGGCACCGACAACAACAAGATAGTCGGCGACGGCGTGCTCGATTCTGTCTCGTCGGTCGCGATCTCGTATGACGGGGAGACGCAGGTCGTCAGTCTCGCTGACATCGGCACCGCCGCAACGGTATATACCGTGGGCAATCCCGGCGGGCTGACGGACAGAACCTACACGGTTCAATTCGTTGATGTGGATCCCACCGCCGCAGTTCATTATGCCGTCCAGGTAACAGGCATAATGGACGACCATGTTTCCGTCGCAACGTTCACGGCCGACGGCTACAACAGCCTGGAATTGTTGAACAAGAGCGGCGACGATTTCGCCATTACCGGATTTGGCGCAGCCGTTCAGAGCACCAACCCCGTCAACTTCAACCTGCCGATCCAGATCGTGGACGGGGACGGGGACTTGGCGACAAGTCTGATCGGCGTGACCCTGAGCGGGAACACGATTGCGGATCACTCGGCGGACGCTGCCGGCGCTTCGCATATCTACACGTCGACGGCGGCGGCGGCCGATATCATCGGGTCTGCTTTCGACGACACCATAACCGGCAACGATGTCGGCAACATGCTGTATGGCGGAGCCGGAGCCGACAATTTGAGCGGAGCCGGCGGCAACGACACGCTCGTCGGCGGCGCTAGCAACGATACGCTGAATGGCGGGACCGGCAACGACCTCCTCGTCGGCGGCGCCGGCCAGGACACGCTGACGGGCGGCACCGGCGCCGACACGTTCCGGCTCGACCATCTCAACATCAAGGATCTGATCGCCGACTACAACGGCGCCGAAGGCGACAAGATCGACCTGTCGTCGCTGTTCGAGACGGCGGCGGGAGGCACCATCGCCGACTACGTGCACTATGACGCCGGCACGAAGATGCTGAGTGTCGACACCAACGGTACGGCCAGCGGGCCCAATTTCGTGGACGTGGCGCAACTTACGAACACGCCTGCCGCCGGAACGATCAACGTTCTCTACGACGACTCGAACCACGCGCAGCACACGGCCACGATTTAGCACTTATGCGTGGCCGTACTCTCATGCTACATATTAGCGAAACATAAAACCGCAGTTTGGAGAGGGACTTAAATGAAGCGTTGTGCAAGATTGCTGGCTTCGGCCGCGGCGCTGCTGTTGGCTGGATCCACTGGCTTCGCCGCCGACATCATCGAAGGGCCGGTGGCCGACTATTGCCGGACCGTCGGCACATCGAACCTGGTGCTGACCGACAACATCGTCGATCTTAAGGCCGAGGTGGTGAAGCTGATGGACGAGTCGGTGGCCGTCGCCAACAGCTCGGAATGGATCAATTCGTCCCGTCCTACCTTCGTCTGGGCATCGGAAGCCAAGGTCGCCTGCGGCATGGCCTATGGCTACCTCAAGACGAACTACAAGGACGAGGACACGCTCAACAAGTGCGAATGCTTCCACGACCGCATGGTCGAGTACATGAACTGACCGGAGGGGATCCGGCAGTGCCGGTTGGCTGACCCGATGGTCGGCGGACGATTGACGAGGGCGATCGCCGGAGCGATCGCATTGACCGGTTTTGGCCAGCTTGCCACGCAAGCCCGCGCCAACTGGCTGGAACGACCTAGCCTGGAGAGACCAGCACCGTTCGGCTTGAGGCGGCCGGTTCGCTGCGACGCCGCCTCCGAATGGACTCGCGCGACATTCAAGGCGTTTGCGACATGCCAGGCATCGCTCTACGGCTTGGAACCGGTGCTGGCGCACGCGGTGATGGAGATCGAAAGCGGGTTCGATCCCGATGTGCACGGCGCCGATGGTGAGGTCGGGTTGATGCAGGTAATGCCCGCGACGGCCCGAATGCTGGGCTTTCGTGGCTCGCTCGACGAGCTTGGCGCGCCGGCGACCAACATCGCGCTCGGCGTCAGATATCTGGCGCAGGCAAACAGCCTTGCCGCAGGCGATCTCTGCACCACCGTCATGAAGTATCGTGCCGGGCACGGCGAAACCCGGTTCTCCGAACTTTCGGTCCGCTACTGCCGGCGTGCGCGTGCAATCCTGGCGAGAGAAGGTTTTGCGGTGGCCGGGCCATTGCCGGTGGCGACGTTCGGATTCTCCGCATTCCCGACAGCAGGAGACGATGGTGCCCCTGCCCCGGCGAGGCGGATTTGTGTGCGCCGACTGTTCGTGCCGGGCCCGCGATACATGAAATGCGCGGACTATCGAAGCGCCGGGCAAGCCAGAATGATCAAGGCGCTCCGGGCAAGACTTTTCGACGGCTGAGCCATAATCCAGCAATTGCAAAGACGGCGAGGCAAGTCTGCCGTAAGATGAACGGATGAGACCGGGACAAATACCCGGCGGGATATGAGGGAGGCATCATGGATTCTGGCCGGCAGCGACACGG
Source organism: Mesorhizobium sp. C277A (assembly GCF_040324395.1). Lineage (NCBI taxonomy): Bacteria > Pseudomonadati > Pseudomonadota > Alphaproteobacteria > Hyphomicrobiales > Phyllobacteriaceae > Mesorhizobium > Mesorhizobium sp. C277A. Next base: position 3,215,597 of record NZ_JAMYVW010000002.1, read on the forward strand.
TTTGTGGACGTGGGCGATCGTCTTTGCGTTCGCGGGCATGGTGTCGGGCTGCCAGTCGAAAGGCAGCGTCTCGGACGCGCTCGATCCGGCGGCGATCGCCGCACCCGGAGCGCCGGCCGCCGGCACCGCTGCCAGCCCGGCCCAAGCCACGCGATCGCTCGGCACCGGGTCGACGAAGGTCACGATGCTGCTGCCTTTGTCGGCCCCGGGCAACGCCGGCGAAAACGGCCGGAAGATGCTCGATGCGACCAAGCTGGCGATGGCCGACCTTGGAAATGTCCTGCTCACGATTACGGTCGAGGACACCAAGGGCGACAGCGCGCACGCCAGCGAATTGGCTGTGAAGGCGATCACCACTGGAACCGCGATCGTCATCGGCCCGGTCGAACTCGCGGCCGCGCAGCACATAGCCAAGCTGTCGGGATCGAAGCGACCGCCGGTGCTGGCGTTGGCCGACAATTTCGCCGGCGGCCCGGGCGTCTATGCGGTGCGCCTCAACGAGGCCGACAGCGCGGCCGCGGGCGCAGCCGGCCTGGCGGCCAAAGGCAGCAAGAAGTTCGTGTTGCTCGTTGCGGCGGGCGCGAATGCCAGCGTGGTTGAAAAGCGGGTCGCCAACAGTCTCAGCATCTATGGCGCGACGCTCGCCGTCACCGTTCCGTATCCGGCCGGCGATGGCGGCACCAAAGTGGTCAATGATGTGGGCTCGCTGGTCGAGGCTCCCGATGCCATCATCATCGCCAGCGGCGACGACAATCCGGCGCCGATCCTTGCGGCGCTCAAAACGAAAGGCATTCCTGGAAAAGCAATTGCCGTCGTTGGAACCAACCGCTGGCTGGAACATCCGATGGAGCCGCTGTTTGAAGGCTCCTACATCGCCACGCTCGACCCAACGGAAACCGGCCCGATCGCCGACCGCTTCAAGACGACCTACAATTATCCAGCCGACGCCAATGTCGCCTACGCCTATGATATGGTCGCCCTGACAGCAGGAATTGCAAGTTCGGCCGGGCCTGACGGCTTCAGCAAGCAGGTGCTCGAAAATCGGAGCGGATTTCGCGGATCGACCGGCCTGTTCCGGTTTCGGGCGGATGGCTCCAGTGAGCGATCCATGCCCTTCTATCAGGTTCAAAAAGGTGCACTCAAGCTGGTCGCCAAATCGACATCGGGGTATTGAGGGGCAAGGAACCTTGCTTGAGTTGATGGGCTGGCTGAGGCACAATCGCTTGATAGCGCTCGGAAGCCTGCTCCTCCTGGCCGGGGTCTTGTTGATCATCCGGGCCGCAGATCTGCTTCCGAACAATCGGCCAGCGCCACGTCAATCCATCGATCATAGCCAGGCAATGCGACCACCTCCGAGCGCCGCCAATACGCCATGGCGGGGACGGGCACGCAAGATTGCTCAGGACCTTATCGCGCCGCCACAGCTTGATCCGGCGCAAATCGAACGGGTCGAGCCGCGCCTGCCGCTCAGCGACCTTGGTCTGGCTTCGCCTGCAGGGATGCGGATGCCAAAGGATTGGAAAGAGGTCCTGCTGTACCAACCGGTTGCCACCTCGTCGGCAACCTTCGAATCGATGGGGCGCAAGGTAGCCATCAGCGGGATCCAAGGCATTGACCTGGATGAGACCTGTTCCTTTCGTGGCATCGCCTGGCCTTGCGGCCAGCGTGCGCGCGCGACGTTCAATTCCTGGCTGCGCGGCCGGGCGCTGAAATGCGTCGTGCCGCCGGAAATCGATCGTTTTGCCATTGCGGCACCGTGCAGCTTGGGCAAGCAGGATGTCGGCGCGTGGCTTGTTTCCAATGGCTGGGCGACGGCCTTGGCGAGTGGCATCTATGGCAAGGCGGAGGCAGTGGCCAGAGACGCGCAGATGGGGATATTCGGCCCGCCGCAATAGCCGATAATTCGGTGTCGTTGCTTTTGCCGCCGTAGCCTTGCTTTTGAAGGGCTGATTTCGGGCCGATGGTAGGTGATTGCGCCATTACTAAAATTGTATGTTTCCTCGAAACTGAAAGTGCAGCACCTTGGCCTTATGACAGCCGATCAGGCGGGAGATTGGCTAATGATGACACCAATGGCGAATAGCTCGCCCCGGCAATGGAAAGATATCGCATGGCTGACTGCCCTGGGATCGGCGGGCATTCTGCTCCTCTCGGTTGGCCTAAATTATCTGCTTCTGTTCTCGGAAGCCTTGGCGCCCTTCGGCCGCAGCATGGTCACAGCGATCCTGTTGCCGGTCATCGTCGGTGGCCCACTTTTCCTGTTCATTGGACTGCAGCGGACCGAGCTCGTCCGTTATCGAAGAGAACTCAACAAGTCGGCGACCTTTGACAGCCTGACAGGCTGCCTCAACCGGACAGTCTTCACGTCGATGGTCGAAAGGAGAGCAACCAGGCCGGAATCGTCTGGTCCAAGATCTGGCGCCTTCCTGGTCATTCATCCCGAACACATCAGGTCCATCAATCTGCGCTTCGGCCTTGGCTGGGGTGACGAAGCCTTGCGGCTCATAGCCTCGACCATCCAGTCATCGGTACGCAAGGAAGATCTGGTGGGCCGGATCGGAACCTCCATGTTCGGGGTCTTTCTGCCCGGTGCGACAGAAGACGACGCCAGGGAGATCGGCGACCGTATCCGGGCGCGCGTGGCCCAAGCCTATTTCGCGCCAAAAGGAACCGCGGACACGCTGACCATCAGCGTCGGCGGCGTGGTGTTTGAAAACGAGTTGGAATTCGAGGACATGTTCCGATCGGCGGAATCGCTGTTATCCGGCGTCGAACGCCAGCCCGGATTTCAATTGTCGCACCTCCACAACTAGCTGAAACAAGTCGTTGCCGGAGGAACACCGCCGCAAATGTCTTGCCGAACGGCTGCGGCAGCGATCATCTTGGCCCTTGTTGCCAAACCGGACGATTGACCCATGGGCGGTTTCAACCCGTGGGAGGTCTGGTTCCTGACGGTGCTGACGGCATCGCCGCGCATCGCTGGCAGTATTTGCCGGACCGACCAAGTTCTGGCTGCCGCTGGTTGCAGCAACCTTGATCGCCTTGATGGCCGGCTATCGGACCATGCTGCTGCCGCCGAACTCCTGACAGGTCGAGACACCCGCCGCGCGAGTAGCATCAGGTTCGGCGCTCAGGGCACGAGCGACAAAGCTTGAGGGCGCACAGATAGCAGCTGGATCCCCACGGCTCTCTCTTCATCCGTGGGGATCACAAGCACGTCGACGTCGGAACCAGCAAGGCTGATGACCTCGTCGCCTCGTCCATTCAGCTTGTGGTCGATATTAACCGCAAGCCAGCCGGCCACAGCCCCGGCCCTCTCTCGAATATATTGGGCGTTTTGGCCTAGGCCTGCCTTGAACACCAGCGTGTCCAGTCCGCCTATCGCAGCGGCCAGCGACCCGATCTCGCGTGCGATACGATAGACGAAGAGATCGACTGTTTCGGCGGCAAGAGGATCATCGGAGTCGATTAGCGTCCGCATATCACCGGATATCCCTGACACTCCGAGCAGGCCGGATTGCTCGTAGAGAAGGGTGACCAATCGTCCGTCTGCAGCTTCCGGTCATTCAGCTGCGCGCTTTGCCCCAGCCAGCCCACGCGCCTTTCTCGTTCGCCGGGCTTTGGGCTTACAATTCCAATCTCGACATAACCAGCTGCACCATCATCACATGATCAACAGCCTCTCATTCTCTACCAGGCATACTATGACGCCTGGCTGGACCCGGGGACCAAAGGACCAGCCTCAAGACATTCTCAGCCACGACTTCGACGGTCAGCTGCAGTTCAACCGCGTTGGACGTGAGGTGAACACGAGCGCCGTCAACAAATTTCCCAACGACCATCCCGGCCTGGTCGGGCGGGAGCCGGCGACTTTTTCTGTTCGCCGAAATCGTCAAGCACGCCCCTGCTGGGGCGAAGCTTTCTAAAGCACGCTCCAACCACATATTTTAGGAGGGCAGGATGACAGAGCGTGAGCAAGAGATCGTCGCGAATGCATGGGCACTGGCTACGGGCGCACAACAAATCCTAGAGGCGCTTCTCATCATGCTGAAAAAGTCGGGAACGTCGCGCGACCTTCGATTGCCGGGTAGCCGGGAAGTGGACCATCAGTTAAGGGTCCGTAGCTAGAGCGTGATAAAGCAGCAAACACACTATCATAGAAACGGCGCTGCCTAGCAGCTGGTCTGCCGTCAGGCCGGAAAAATAGACAAGATGAAACGCCACCAACGCTCTACCAATCACGGTTCGGAACACTGCCGAAATAACCGTTAGTCGGCGCTAATGTTCCGGTCTGGACTCGCTACCGCTTTGGAAGCATTCTGCACTCGGGGGAGAGGGCGTGGGCAAAGTCCAGCGTCATCAAGGTGCGGATCAGGCCGACCGCTGGCGCAAGAACGCAAAGGGGCGGTGGATGTGGCGACGGCAATGTCTGCCGGCGCTGGTGATGGTTCCCTGACCGGCTCATCCCAGCTGGCTGGCTGAGTGGCACCCGCACGGCCGGCGCGGGGAGCTGCGATATCAAGGGCAACATTTCCACCAGTACCGATGAGCGATTTATCACGTTCCAGGGCAGGAGCATTACTGGAAGACGACGATCAGTTTCAGTACAGCGAGCGCTGGCTGTGCAGCGAGGCAGAGGCATGGGCCGCCGGCTGGCGCAAAGCAAGGCGGTAGCGCGGTAGCCACCACCATGTGCAGGCCCGCCAGCCCGTCATCATGGTCCGAACCTGATCGCACCCGCCGACCTTGGTCTCAACGTCGTTGATTGGCACTGCCACGCGGCTTTCCTTCATTCGCATGGTTCGCAGACATTAGCATGATCGCATACTCTCATCATCCGGCGTCGTCTCCCTCACAAAGCAGCGCCGGTAAGGCTCGGCGCCCTTCTTGTTTGTCCCATGTGCCAAAGGAGGTCGCCGGGCCTGCCGTTGCTCATCTTTGCGGGTTGCTCCTGATGGCTCCGCTTGGCGCCGTGGCCCTGCGTCTTCCTTCGGGTAAGGCCGGCGAGGCGCTTGTCAGACGGCCTGGCATGTAGGATTATGGTCCTCGTTGCGGCGACGCCCTCAATGGAGAGCGCCAATGGCCAGAACAAACCTTCCGAACAGCTTTCCCGGGCTGAAATCGAAGCGCTTCCTGGCGGCAGCCGAAGCGCTGCACAAGAGCATCGCCGGGCCGCTCCTGGCGTACCACAGGGAGCGCTGCCAAGCTCTACCTGAGGCCCATGGACCCCTGTTGAAGTCGATTGAGACGGTCACCTGCCAGCAGGCGCAGTTCATCCGCTGGAACGGGACAGGACCGGCACAGCCCCGGAGAAGCCTCCGGGCTGGTTCTCCTCGCGCAACTCTCGCGCCGCATCACCTCTAAGAGCAGTTCGAAGACGCTTTCGATTTCGCCGTTGATTTGGTCGGCAGGGATGCCAGGCTTCTCGGCCGCTGTCATCAATTGGTCTGCTAAGTCGCTGGCGGCGATCGGATCGCCCCGCGTCACAATCGCGGCGCGGAGGGGTTTTATTAGCTCCCCCTCATCTTGACGCCGGTGCCGGCTGCTCCAAAGTCTTGGGCATGGCTCGGGGAAGTATCAAAGTTGGCGACGAGGTCGCAGTCACGGCGATTGTGCGCGGCCGGGTGACGCCCGATCGCATAAGCGTGACGATCCCCTCCTACGACTTCCCGCATTCTGTTGTCGATTCGACTTCGAAGGCTGTAATTGGCCAGCATATGGAATTGATCGGCCCTGTCACACGCATCGACGGGGGACAAGGTAACCGTCAGCCTCCGGCCATTGGTGACTGTCGAGGCCGAGCACGTGCGCCTTGTCGAAAGACATGTGGCACTTCCACGCGGGCGAAAAAAGTCGCTGGTTGACAAGGCTTAAACTTCGTTGCCGACCCCAGGAACAGCCCACTGAAACTTTCCCCATCACATCGGCTCTGGTCGCCTCCCGCTAACTGCCGGCGCGTTGCGATATCGGCGCAGTAGACGGGTCGGCATTTTCCGAACTTTCCGACATCTCGTCGCGATGACGTTGGCGAAGGCGCTTCAGCAGTTCGCGTGAGGCTTGGATCGCCCTGCGCGATTGATCCATGTTCTGGCGAAACGTGGCGCGTTCCTCCATGGACTTCTGCCACTTCAGCAAGGTAGCCGTAGTCGCAGTGGCCGCTTGAGCGATATCTATGGGCGTTGCAACCATCGCATCCTCCCAAAAAGGCAATGGTAAACGCAATCTTTATAGGCCCGCCGAAACCCTTTCTTCAATCAAAAACGACCGTACAGATTCATACGCCAAATGGCTATTTGTCGGGGCGCTCGACGGCGGCTTCGTCGACCTCGGCCTCCATCTCGTCGTTGACGGTCTTGGTCTTGCCAAAACCGTCCATCGCCACACCGTCAAAGCCCTGCAGCATGTTCCTGCCAGTAAGCTGGCACCTCACGCTCCTTGCCATCCTTGCGCGCTTGGGCGCCGTACATCCAAGCGTAGGTGGCGCGTTCCTGATCTTTCTTAGGCATGGCCATTTGCATCATCCTCCCGGAAATCCAGCAGCCTTGCGTGCCGCAGCTTCTCTTCGCCTTTGAGGGTCTTGACCCAGCCAACCAGTCCGGGCTTCAGCCACTCGGCCTTGTCCTTTTTATGCCCCTTCGGGACCGGGCGGCCAACCTTGCCCTGGACGCGATCCCAAAGCGCTTGCCGCTCATCGGCATTGAAGTTGACGAGTGCGCCGCCTTTGTAGAGGCCCTTTTCAGCCATGATCACCTGGGTAGCTTTGCCGCGCTCGCGCTGTGCACCGATGATTTGCATTTCCTTTTCCTCAAAGCACTTGATCTTGCGCCAAGCGCTCGTTTGCCGCTGCGATATGACTGCCCTTGAGCTTCGAGACCATGCCTTCTAGCCCGTCTCGTCGACCAGGTGGCAAACGGCGTCACCAGTGCGGCATCGCTCCGCTGATTGAATGCGCCCGCCGGCAGGGATCATTTCGTGCAGGATCTCGCCGCGATCTTCGGTCGGCATCCCCGCGCAGGTCATGATGTGTGGAACCCTGCCGGTTGCTGACCGTTCTCCGTCAATGGAAGCCCCGAACCAACAGAGCCAAACGATCCTCGTGGTTGACGGCGACGTCATCGCCCGATGCGTCATCGCGGACTATCTCCGCCACTGTGGCTACAGGGTGATTGAGGCCCATTTCGCACGTGAGGCGCAACAAGCGTTGAACTATGCGGAGTTCGGTGTGGACACCGTCTTGTGTGACGTTGACCTGCCGGGCAACATGAACGGGTTCCAATTGTCGAAGTGGGTTCGCGAGAACAAGCCCGAGGTCAAAATAGTGCTTTCTGCCGCAGTAGAACGAACTGCGATCGCGGCGGGCGACCTTTGTCAGGAAGGCCCGCACCTTGCGAAGCCGTATGAGCCGGCCAACGTAGTGGACCATATCAGGCGACTGCAGCGTGTTTGGAGCTTACGATCCAGGAACCCTGGTGCAAAGCGCAATTGATCTCTGTCAGACGCCGAGAGGCTCGTCTGCATACCAATGGTGATTGGCCCTGCGAACTGGACGCCGCTCAGAGGAAGAACGGCGTATAAGCCGCAGTCCTGCGTGCGGCCGCAACAGTGGACGGTTGTCGCGCGCAGGACGGAGGAAATTCGCCCTCCTGCCGCGGGCGGTGAACGGGATACCGTAGGAGCGTCAGCATAGCGCCGGCCACAGGACGGGACGCGGCACCGACTGTCCCCGCCCGGTAGTCCGCATGTTTTGGTCGAAGCCGACCGGCTGGGATCGTACGCATTTTGGTTCTCGACGGTACGGCCGCTGATCGGCGATGATGCGAGGACCGAGTTGCCTGGAAGAAATCGATCTGGTCTTGCACCTTTTTTGCTTCCTCATTCGCGGGATAGCTTGTGATTTTCCAGCCTGACAGACTCTCCCCTGTCTATAAGAAATTCCCGACGCATGAGCGCACGTCCAACACAGTGCGGGCTCCAATGCTCACCGGCTGCGCGAGAATGGTAACCACCTACCTTGAGGGGAGCGCCACGTGCGTAATCAACGATGCAGGCGCTGCCAACCTCGGCATCCCCGGCAGTAGCAGGCTTATAAATGAATATGTCGTTGATCAACGCTATCGGCGCAGCCGCCGGGAGATGGACAGACCGCGTTTCAGCTAGCTAGGGTATCGATGTTCCAGGCTAAAGGCATTGGCATGTCCGAATTAGAAAAAAGACCTGAATCCCGTAAAGCAGCAACAAAATGCCGAAGGCTATCCAGAAGCCGGGTCGCGTAAGCAATGCCAGATCTTTTCTTAGCTGCTCCATTCACATCAACTAACATGGCCAAGCGTCGTTCCCGTCCGCTGGGGACAAATTTCAACTGAGCTGATAGGCTTCGTCGCATAGTGCCGCGCCACTGCGGATCGAGACACCTCAGCGCCCCGCGTGAGCACGCGCAACTCGATCGGAGGCGCAAGGAGAAAGTTCGGAACGGTTCCAAGAACCCCAAGCAAATTGAGCGCCGCAGCGGACGATAAGGTTCACGCATATCCCGGCGAACATCCGCACAGCAATGGTCAATATCAACGGCAGAAGGGCGTCCGAAAAGAAACTCATCTCTGCGTCACCGCCTCATCGAGAGTCACCGCTGCGGCATCCTGAATACAGGTCGGCGACCCGAAGAGCATGCATTGCGCAAGATTTTCCAGATGAACTGATGCCGAGACCGGCCCAAGCGTCCACCCTAGCCTCCAGCCGGTCATTGCATGAGACTTCGACAGGCTGTTCACAATTATCGTCCGCTCTCTCATTCCGGGACTGAATGCTATTGAGAGGAACTCGCCGTCGAACACTGTGCTGCGGTAAACCTCATCGCTGATGATCCACAGATTGTGCCGCTCGGCAAATGTGGCAATGGTTTCCAGATCCTCCTTGCCGAACACATATCCGCCGGGATTGTTTGGGGAGTTCAGCAAGATCGCCCGCGTTCGATCTCCTACCGCTGAACGGAGAATATCCTCGGATGCCTTCCGCCGCGCATTTTGCAGCGATAGTTTGACGGATCGGACCACTGCTCCATCGGCGCGTATTGCCGCTTCGTATGTAGATACCAAGGCTCAAGGCAAAGCACCTCGTCGCCAGCTCCGGCAACGGAAGCTTAGTGTGATTGAGCGGCCAGGCGGCCGGTCCCAATTCGTTCGAATGATGCGCTTGCCTCGCCAATGTCGCATGGTGAGTCAGCCGGCAAACCAAAACACTCAACCGCCGGTTAGGCCCGGCCGCCTGATGCGCCCCACAAGAGGCTGTGCCGGGCCGTTCGTCGGGGCTTCTGCACCTGAGTTGTTAATGTGCCCAGGCAACACACCATTGACGCCAAGACGATGGCAAGAAGGGGAGCCGCGCAGTCCTCAAGAATAAGTCAGCAGGCACCTAGACCGATGTAGGGCCTTCCGATCGCAGCTCTCGGCTCCTCGCGGCGCCGGCGCCCTGGCATCGTTTGATTGAACGAAGACGCTGAGTTGAGCTCTCGATACAAAAGCATCTCAGTCCTCGTGCCTCAATGGTTCCGGGCATGCGGCTGCAGGGGATGAAGTCATGAAGTTCAGGGATTTGATCAGACGCGCCGAGGACAATGTGGAGAGGTCGTTCGACGATCTCGAAGCTGACTTGGCTAACGCTGTCGACCAGTGCCTCGATTTGGAGGATGTCGCCGACGTGCCAAACATGGCAGGCGAAAACAACGAACAGGATGACAGCGTACCAAGCGAGGACGGTGCCGGCGACGACGATGATAGCTCGCCGATACCAGCGCATCGGATGACCTCACATACGCAGAGCCGAATTGCTGCCGTGAGCTCGTTTAACGGCTTGTTCCACGATGCCAAGCTCCATTTCGAGGAGATCAACGCAAAAATCTCCGAAATTACAAGTACATGTCAACTGACGTTCGAGTTTTTTCACATCCTTCACGCGGACATTCTCCGTGCCAACGAACTGGAGTTGGCGAATCAAAATCTGATCGCAGATCAAAGGAACTTGTCGGAAACACTCAATGACCTGAACAGACGGTACTGTGAGCGTCAAGGCACCGTCGAGACATTGCAGCAGCGCCAGGCAAGCCTTGTTCAGGAGTGCGAAGTGCTCCGTGGCGCGTTGGCCGCGGCAAGGCTGGAGCTGGTCGAAGCGGCGAACACCACCACAAAGAACGAAGCGGAATTTGGCGACCTCACGAACATGCTTGCCGCCGCAAATGTCGAGGCCGACAGGCGCTCCCGAGAGAACAAACAGCTGCGTGAAAAGAATGTGAGCCTGTCTATTGACCTGGAAAAGGCCATGAAGCGGGAGGAAGAGGCACGGCATAGGCTGGATGCCTTCTCCACGATCCATGCCAACGAAGCTGCGCGAAATTCCGAAATGCTGAGTGCGCTCGGCAAGAGCGAAAAAGAGGCAATCAAATTGCACACCTCACTCGAGGTTGCGCAGGCGAAGCTATGGGAGGTGACCGAAGCAGCCAGGATTATGCAGGCGGACATGGATGGCGAGCTTAAACGCTGCCAGGCTGAGAACCGAGGATTGCGCTCAGAAATTCAAAGTCTCCAATCGCGCTTCGAACTCGCCTCAAACGCAAACAACGAGGCCGCGGCCGAGATCGCCAGGCTCCAGCTACAATGGAGCGACGCCCTGGCCGAAAAACAGGTGACCGACGAAAGGTTGGCCGCACTCACCGAGGAGGCCGAAACCAACAAGGTGAACCTTTCGAAGATCGCCGCAGATTTTGCACAGCTGTCCATGCAGCAGGCGTCCGATCAGATTGAACTCGATGTGAGACGGCAGGAATGCGAGGACCTGCGGGTCGAAATTGCCTCGGTCAATGCTCGGGTCAGGGAATTGCTGCCCTACAAGAGGTCGCATGGAAGCGCGAACGCCTTGCCGCATACATCTGACGTGGCAAATGTAGCGGTGACTGCAGACCGAACGGTGCATGCCGCACGCCGTGTCCGCCGGAGGGCCCTCGCCGCGTCGTAGGGGCAAAGAACCTCTCCTCGTGAGGCAATTGCCCCTGTCGATGATCGTGGAACGGTATGCGCTCTTTGTTGCGCAAAAGATGACAGGACGCTAACGCTGTTGTCGGAGCAGGACTTGGTGAGGCGGCCAGGAAAATCCTGTTGGGGCCTTGTAGCCGGGACAATGTCCCAGACGAGCTCGCGCGTCGTCCGCCGGCGTCACCCCTGTCCGGCATCACGTCGCCTACCAGCCAGTATGTCAGCAAGCACGCCTGCAGTGTGCCCGCGGTCGACCGCCCACAGCCGCCATGTCATTGCCGGAAAGCCCTCGACATCTGGTCGGTAAGTGGCTTCAGCAGATAAGACCAGACGCTGTGTTCGTCCGTACTTATGTGAACCTCCGCTGGCATACCGGGTTTGAGCACTTTGGCATCGGTCAGACATGTGGACTTGTCTTCGACATTGATGCGCGCCGAGAAATAAGAAAGCTGGCGCTGTTGATCTTTTATCAGGTCCGCCGAGATGCGCTTGACAGACCCTTGGCAGGCAGGCGTGGTGCCGGCGTCGAAAGCCGGAAACCGGATCGAGACCCGCTGACCTGGACGAACGTCATCTATGCGCGACGGCGCAATCAGCGCGTCGACCACAAGGTTGCCGGTGTCAGGGACGATCATCATCAGAACTTCGCCCGCGGCAACCACGCCGCCGATCGTGTGAATGGAAGATTCCTGTACCGTTCCCGATTGCGGAGCGCGGATGGTGGTTTTGGCCAGTTCGTCCTGTGCCACAACCTTGCGCTCGCTGAGTTCGGTCTGCTTGGCTTCCGTTTCACGAAGTTCGCTCGTTACGTCACTACGCCTTTGTTCATCGAGCTGAAGTATCTGCAGTTCGGTCTCGCTGATCCTGGCCTGCGCCTCGGCAACCGCCGCCGCGAGGCGCCCTGATTCTCCGTGCGCCCGGGTGGCATCCAGTCTGATGTTGCTAAGTCGCTCTTTGGACACCAGCTTCTTTGTAAAAAGCGCCTGTACATCGACAAGATCGCCATCCAGCAGGACCACGGATTGTTCTTCCGCGGTCTGTTGCGCCTTGAGGCCCTCAACTTGGCGTTCGAGTTGCTTTGAGCGGCTTTGCAACTGTGCCTTCTGCCCGTTGAGGGCCGTAGCGCGGCTTTCGAACAGCGTGCGCTCACCGTTCACCAAGGCAGCCAGTTCCGGCTCGCCCATTCGCGCTTGAAGGCTGAACGGAAGCTGCATCTCCGACAGGCCTTGCCGCTCTGCCTCCAGCCGCACAAGCCGAACCGTTGCCCGATCAAGATCCTTGCTAATTATCTGCAGATTGGCCCGTGTCAGTGTGTCGTCCAACCGTGCCATCACATCGCCGGCCCGTACATGATCCCCGTCTTGCGCGAAGATGCCACCTATCGTGCCGCCCGTCAGATGCTGCACCTTCTTTATGTTGCTCTCGACCACCACGGTCGCCGGCGCAATTACCGCGCCAGCAATCTTGGTCAGACCGAGCCAGAGCCCGCCGCCGGCAAGCAACATAACCGTGACCGCCGCACCCAGGATCAGGTTGGCCCCGATTCCATCGCGCGTGCCCGAAATCGCGTTGCGCCGGCTCCCATTGCCGATCGGGGCCGATGGAGCCATCGTCGCCTCAGACAAAAAAATATCCCTCATGCATGACCGCTCACCCCTTTGTGCATCGCGACGGCCGCTGCCGGGCGTTCAACAGGCGCAGCAAAGGGGCGGATGACGTTGGCCAGGACCTCCTCGCGTGAGCCGAAGGCGTGAAGCATCCCATTGGACATTACGAGTACCCTGTCGATATTGGTAAGGGCAGAAGGACGGTGCGCAACTACGATGACGATGCCTCCACGTCTGCGCACTGCCAGGATCGCACCGGCCAAGGCGGTATCGCCATCGACGTCCAGATTTGAATTCGGCTCGTCCAGAACGACAAGAAACGGATCGCCGTAAAGTGCCCTTGCAAGCCCTACGAGTTGCCGCTGTCCAGCCGACAAGGCTGTTCCTCCCTCGCCCATGCGTGTTTGAAAACCGTTCGGCAATCGCAGGATCATTTTGTCGACGCCCGCTGCCTTGGCAGCTGCAAGCACGCCCTTGGCGTCGCCCTTCCCGCCAAATCGCGAAATGTTGTCGGCAACCGTTCCATCAAACAGTTCGACGTCCTGGGGCAGGTAGCCAATATGTGCGCCAAGGTGTTCTTGGTCCCATTGGTCAAGCGAGGCGTCGTCCAGCCTCACCGTGCCGCGAAGTGGCTGCCAGACGCCCACCAGCGCGCGCACAAGCGTGCTTTTGCCAGAACCGCTCGGGCCGACAACGGCCATTCCCGTCCCTGCAGCCAGGCGGAAGCTGACATTGGCTACCGTCGGTTTTTGCTGGCCCGGTGGCGCTATAGTCAGGTCCTCGACCGCAAGCTCCGCTTGGGGGCGCGGAAGTTCCATATGTTCGTCCCGGTCAGGAAAAGCGGCCAGGGCCGTTGCCAGTTGCGAATAGCTTTGCCGGAACGCGGCGAAGCCTCGCCAGTTCGCGATAGCGGCGTCAACAGGAGCCAATGAGCGGCCCAGCAAGATGGAGGATGCGATGATCACGCCTGGCGAGGCTTCGCCTCCTATCACCAGGTAGGCACCCAGTCCAAGAACGCAGGACTGCAAGGCCAAACGCAGTGCCCTAGAGAGTGCCCCGGTGGCGCCGACGACGTCGGAAAGCCTCTCTTGGTGCCGCAGATATGCGTTATTGATCTCGCCCCAGCGGTGGGCAAGCCGTGCGGAAAGGCCCATCGCGCGTACGACTTCCGCGTTGCGGCGTCCGGATTCGGCGAGATTGCGTTGCGACACCAGCGTCTCGGACGCGCGTGTCACCGATGTGCGGCCAAGAACTTCCGCCATGACCGTGAGCAGCACGACAATGATCGCACCGCTTGTGGACAACAGACCGAGCGCAGGATGCAGGAAATAGATGATCAGCAGGTAAAATGGAATCCACGGAGCGTCGAATATAACAGTCGGCCCCATTCCGGAAAGGAACCCGCGTAACTGATCGAGATCACGGAGGGGCTGTATCCGGTTCGCATCCTGCCCGCCAATGAGCGGCAAGGACAGCGAGAGGCCGAACACCCTCTGCTTCAAATTCCTATGGACACGATTGCCCACTCGAACCAGCAGGCGCAGGCGCACGAAATCCAGCAGCCCGTAGACCGCGTAAAGACCCAGCATTCCGATCGTGAACCCGACAAGCGTCGGAACGCTCTGCGAAGGTAAAACGCGATCGTAAATTTGCAGCATATAGACCGAGCCGGTCAGGGCGAGAAGGTTTATGACTGCCGAGAAGACGCCGACGCCTACCAGGCCAGGCACGGTCCCAAGCATTGCGCCTCGCAGATCCGACGAACTCCTTCCACCAGGGTTCATAGGCTTCGACCTCCCGTGAGAGATCGTTGCGCAAGCTCACTGGCCCCACTGGGCACCGACAATCTCTTGCTGTTCAGGAGCGTATCCCCTTAGCCTTCTAATATTACGCCCCACTAACATGCTTGGACTTTAGTCAAAATGTAGCAAAATCGTGGCGCTGCCCTCAGAAACCCGGAACCCACATGTCAAATCGGGGGAAAACTGCCGTTCCATGGTATTTGGGCGGGGCTTCATGCCGGGCGGAGCGGCCCAAGAAAACCACCCCCTGCCCTTTTTTCGGGACATTTTCGCGCTTTAGCGCTTCCTCGCAACAACCAGGAAGTGTTGCGCCAGCTGGCCAGGAACGCAAAGCCTTCTGCAGGCCTTCTCGACAGGCTGCATCATCATTTCACAGAACCCTGGCAACAGGTTTCCCGGCCGAGGCAGGTAACCGTACGGTATCGTCTGCTCGACGGTGAATCCCGAGGCAGTCAGGAGGGCCTTGAACCTCGCCGCGCTCAGCGTGTGGCGAATTGTGCGTCCAGACACTCGATTGAGCAGCCGGCACGCCAGGCCGACGGGCGACGTCGCATTCATGTGAACGTTGCACACAAGCCGCCCGCCATCTTTCAGGTGCTCATTGATCGCTTTCAGTGCATGCCATTTCAGTTCATCCTCTGCGTTCAGGAAAAAACGAAATGCGGTTACCACATCGAACGTCATACCCAAATTCTCCCTTGTCAGGTCGACGTGACGCAAACTCACATTGGGCGGTACTTGAGCGCTGTCGAGCATAGTTCTGGAAACGTCGGCGCCAACCACCTCGCTGAAGAGGCCGGCGGCTACCTCGGCGATGCGACCTGTTCCGCATGCGAAATCGAGGCAGTTTCGGCTCGCTCCGCTCAAGGGGCGAAGAACGTTGAGGATCAGGGGCTTTTCGATGTTCTCCCAAAGCGCGCCATAATAGCCGGAACTGTGCGTTTTGTTGTAATGTAGGCCGTAGCCGGGCGCGCAATGGCTGGTCCTATAGCCGTCCGACACCCAGCCGCCCTGCGCATTGCTCTCCTTGCTGGACGTAAATTCCTGCCAATTTCCGGACTCACCGGCGCGCGACCTGGACCGCACAATTCGCGCTGACGGCATATGGGAAGCATAACTTGCAGACTGCGTCATCTGATCCGCGTTCGTTGAGGGTGTCAGGGTCGCTCCCTGGTTGAAAATGCGCCTCACCTTGGATCTCCGTTCAGTTGGGTTCGCCCCCCCGATAGAACAGTAAGCTCCGCACGGACTGCGCTGACGCCCTATTGGACTGCCACACTTTGCAGTTCACTGCTGAATCTGGCTTCGAGAGTATCCCCCGGCAGCACAATCGCATCTTCGTCAACCAACAGCTTGCGCCATTCATTGCCGATCTTGCGCACGATGGTCACCTGGGCCCGTACCGTTTCGCCGGCAATCGGCAATGGCTGTGTGGATGCTCCGGTCGGCTGCAGCTTCTCGCTGGCGGCATGGAGCCTGGCGGTGACATCCGCTAGCCGAGCGTTGGTGTCCTTCAGATCCGTCAGCAAGCCAATCCTTCTTTGATTGTCGTTGCGTTCGTGCTGTCTGACAAAGTCCTCCTGCTGGCGTCGCGCCCTCATCAGCTCGACCGAGGTTTGGAGCGCGCCGCTTGAAGACAGAAGCAACGCGCGCCTGACATCCGCGAGCCGGGTGTTGGTCAGATTGCCTGCATCGAATGCCTTCGTCACTCGCGCCAAATCTTGCTCATCCGCCTTCACGCTCTCGCCCTCGACTCGTTCGCGTTTCTGCAAAACGCCAATTTGCTCGGCAGCGTCCGTCCGGCCCTTCTCCAGAAAATCCTGCTCTTGCCGGAAATCACTCAGCGCAACCTTTAGCGCCTCTGCTTCAGCCTGAGCCATCGCGGCTACAACGCTCGGCGAAAGAGGTGATCCCTGTGGTGTCTTCTTGTCGAAATCCGCCTGGCCCTGAAGCTCGGCGCGAATGCGGGCAGCGTGAAGGTATTCTTTCGTGTAATCTCCCCAGAGCATTTCGTAATCGCGCTTGAGATCGACCGGATCAGGCCCGGCCTGGCCCGCCCGTGATCGCAAAAAACTGAAGCCGCCGGAAACGGCCAGCGCCTGCCGTACAGTCATGAGCGGACGGTAGGCCTGTTGTCCTGGGGTGAGCACATCGCCCGTTACATAGATCGGGCGATAGTCCGCTATGATTGCTGTGACATCGTCGGGCTCGACAGTAACTGTCTGCTCCCGCCCGTCAGTCAGACGCACGTGAAAAATCTTGCTTGGCAAGAGCTCTTGCATTCGCCTTTGCAATTGAGACGCCGTCAGGCCTGCGACCATGATCATCCCCGCCTCCGGAAGGGCGATATTGCCATCCATCTGGACTATGGCGCGCTGCGTCCGATCAGGGATAGGCGCTATTCCTATCTCGACCGTATCGCCAGGTGAGAGTTGATAGGGCTCGACCTCGCCTGCGCAAGCCATCGAGGTTAGCGACATCATCACGACTGCGCCAAGAACGTATCGTCTACTGAAGATCATTTGCGACAATCTCCTTCCGGTCGAACACCGGCTTCAAAGGCCATTCAACACGAGTAACGAAATCGTATACCGGGCCACCGGGCACGCCCCAGTTGCTGGACCAGACCACCTGGGTGCCGTCTGGAGACGGAGAGGCATGCGTCTCGCTCCAGTAGTCGAAGGGCGCGTTGTGCGTGTCTGCGACACGGCGGACCTCTCCACTACCGTCTAGACGCAGCGCAATGACTTGCTGAGCGTAAGGCGCCCAATCCGGGTGCTGCGATAGTTCGGCTGGCGTGCCGCCATAACTCAGAAACACCCAGCCGGGCCTGCCGAGCGACCTGAGTGACGCATGCATGGCCTCGCCATATTTCATCAGCGAGGTAGCCTTGCCATCAGCCAAGCGGCGCTTGATCACCTGATATTTGTCAGGATCCGATTTGCTGATCCCGACATAGATTTCGCTTCCGTCGGAATCGACCGTCATGTCGCCATGGCCTGGTCGATGGTGCTCCATCCACTTCTGGCGCAATATGCCGTCTATGGAGAAGACGAAACTCGCTTCGATTCCGTCCGGTAATTGCTGGGAACACAATATGTTGATTCCGAGTGGTGAGATCGAGCAGGAGCCGGTTGTTCCCGGGAATTCGGCAAGATCGATATCCGGGAATTTCTGCCGTAGCTTGAGATCGTAGGCAAAGACCACCGCTCGGCCGTCATTGTTCGTTGCACGCACCGCAATCCGGCTGCCGTTGCGGCTCGGATTGCCTTTGTTGGGTCCAAATTTGAGGTTGGAGTACGCTCCGGAGGCGAACACGACGTCCTCATGATCGGTACGTGGCGCCCATGTCGCAATCTGCCGGCCCCCGACGCAGATCATCAACTCGGGATTAGTGGGATGCCATTCGCATTCGGTAGCGCGGTTGCGGTGGAACAAAGGCAAGTAGGTTTGTCCGTCGAGAAAGCACAGGCCACCGCAACCATTGGCGATCAGGAGCAGGCTCTGGTCGGCATTCCAAGCCTGTGCGCTTGAGTAACGGTGGGTGCAGTACTTCTTCCCGCATACACCTGCCCGGCCGAGAACGCCCGGTCTGGTGATCCGTGCGAAAACCATGCCAGACCAAGGATCCCTTGTTTCGTGCACATAGCCCGGCAGGTTGTCCACAACCGCTGTGGCCGCCGCCTCCGCTGCCTTGCTTTGACGGCCGCCGGCAACGTAGATGTTGGGAGATATGGCACCGGCAGCCAGCAACAGCGCCAACGCATGACGGCCGCCCAGGGTCATGTCATGTAACCCACTTCGCGCCGTACCCGGCCTTCACTAAGGCGCTCGCGCCACCACGTGATTGTTCGCTCCAGCCCATCGCGCAGGCTGGTCTGTGTCCGCCATCCAGTCTCACGTTCAAAGCGCGAGGAATCGGCGAGCAAGGCGCGAACTTCGGAATTTTGCGGCCTCAGGCGGCTTTCATCACGACGGACCGGCTTTTTGCAATCGGTCAACTCAAGAACAATGGCCAATACGTCCGAGACGGTCGCAGCGCGTTGGCTGCCAGCGTTGTAGGCGTGGCCGAACTCGAGCTGGGCGAGACCTGCGGTCAGGAACGCTGTCGCGGTGTCTTCGACATAGGTCAGGTCGCGGATCGGGCTGGTATCCCCGACCATGATCGCAGGACATTTCGGGTCGAGGACTTGCCGGATAATGGTCGGCACGATGGCGCGCTCACTCTGGCGCGGGCCATACGTGTTGAAGGGTCGCATGATGACCACAGGGACATCGAACGACCTGGCGTAGGACTCCGCCATCATGTCGGCGCCGATTTTGGATGCCGAATATGGTGACTGTCCCTGCAGGGGGTGTGTTTCGCCGATCGGCATGGTTTGGGCAGTTCCATAGACCTCGCTCGTCGAGGTATGGATCACCCGCTCCGTCTCCCATAGGCGCGCCGCTTCGAGGACATTCACCGTGCCTAAGATGTTGGTTTCCACATAGGACTGGGCAGCGGCGTAGGAGTATGGAATCGCAATAAGCGCCGCCAGATGAAAAACCGCGGCTTGGCCGCGCATGATCCGGTTAAGGAACGCACTGTCGCGGACGTCACCACGGACGAGCCTCAACTGGCTGCGGATGGTGTCCGGCAGATCGTCTAGCCATCCATGGCTGTCGAAGGAATTGTAAAGGGCAAGGGCTGTGACATCTGCCCCGTTGCGAACAAGCGCCTCCGTGACATGCGAACCGATGAATCCGTCCGCGCCGGTCACCAGGACTTTCTTTCCATTGTAGCTCATCACTGCGCATTCCTTTGGCTGTTTGGAACGCTTCCCTTGGATATTCAAACGTCGATCGGCGGTACCGGAACCCAACCGACCACTGCCAGCACTCCCCGCACCATCCACGCGAGGTCGGAGACGATGGTGCGTCGCGGATAATATGAGAGGTCCAGTGTTGCCTTGGCGGGGAACATGACCTCCCGGTAGAACACGATCGGATCTACGGATTGGGGGAAGTAATGCGCTTCGTGCCGAAAAACGACCTGGGCTGGTCCCAGCAGGCCTGGCTTGTATTGCAGCACGGCCCTAAGCTCGCCCCGGAAACAATCGGCGAAAGCCAGGCTCTCGGGCCGTGGGCCGACGATCGCCATTTCGCCTTTGAGGACATTCCACAGCTGCGGTAGTTCGTCCAGCTTCGTCGCTGCGAGAAAGCGGCCAACGGTGGTCATGCGTGTATCGCCCACGACCGTCAGCGCAAGGCCTTGAGAGCCGCAGTTCACACCGAATTTGCGAAATTTGTACATGCGGAAGGTTCGGCCGCCGGCCCCGATGCGGGTCTGAGCGAACAAGATCGAGCCACCGCCCTCGAGCAGAAGCGCTCCGGCGATCAGCAGCATCAATGGCGCCAATGCGACGGTAGCGATGCCCGCCACCGCAAGATCGATTGCGCGTCTCGCAAAGCCGTGATCAGGATTGGGAACGAACATCCGGTGAAAGGCAGGGTCTAACGCATTCATGCAGCAGTTCCTCTTTGGGCGCCTGCTTTGAGCGCGCCTGTTTTGAGCGCGGCTGCCAGGGCAGCCACGACTGATTCGGCGGCGGCGGAAGTGATCTGGGGGTGCAGCGGAATTGTGAGCTCTCGCTCAGCGAAATCCTCTGTTCGGGGCAAACTCACGCCGGGAAAGCGCTCGCGGTAGAACGTCATTTGGTGCACCGGCGGGTAGTGGATGGTGGTCTGTATGCCCTGTGTCCGCAGCTCGTCGATGACATCCTGCCGGCTCGCGTAGCGCGGCAGGACGATCGGCATGATGTGGTAAGCCGACGTCCGGGGTTCGCTAAATGGAATGACAATGGCTGGGCAACGGTCCGCGATCAGGCGTCGGTACAAGACAGCTATGATACGCCTGATTTCGTTCCACTCTTGCAGGTTCTGCAACTGAACCAGCCCTATTGCCGCTCGCATCTCGTCCATTCGGTAGTTGAACCCGAGCATCGTGACATCATATTGCGGCGTACGACTGTTCAGCCGCTGATGCGTCCCCGTGGTCATTCCGTGCCCGCGGGCCAGGCGAACCCTGTCGAGCAGATCGGGGTCACGTGCAATCACGGCGCCCCCTTCGGCCGTTGTCATGTTCTTGTTGCCATAGAAGCTGAACGCGGCCGCGGCGCCGAATGTCCCGACTTCCCTAAGCCCGGGCGCGTGCGCAGCGTCCTCGATGATATGCAGCCCGCGAAGCCGGGCGAACCGCTGCCATTGTTCCCGATCGGGGAGATACCCGGCGAAGTGAACGAGAATGACCGCTTTCGTGCGCGTCGTGCACCGCGCTTCGGCTTCCGCAACCGAGATCAACGGCACGTCGACGGACTCGATATCGACGAAGACCGGCGTCGCCCCTACATACAGCACCGCATTCGCCGTCGCCACGAACGTCAGCGAAGGAACCAGTACTTCGTCGCCAGGGCCGATGCCCAAAGCATGGAGGAGAAGATGGAGCGCTGCGGTGCAGGAACCAACCGCAACGCAATCTCGCGCGCCATGCATGCCGGCAAAGGCCTGTTCGAACTCTCGTACCCTGTCCCCCATCGTAAGCCAGCCGCTATCAATCACCTGCGACAGGGCTGCCTTCTCTGGCACGCCTAGGATCGGGGCGCTCACCAAGAGCATTTTGACCTCCTGAAAGCCTTGTTAGTGGCTAGACCTCTGCATCAGACTTTCATGCGGCTGCAGCGGCAGCCGCGACCTCGATTGAGGACGACTGATCTTCCCAGGCAATTGCCTGTGCATTCTGGAAGTCATCGACACGACCGATGTCGAGCCAAAGACCGTCATGCTTGTAAACATGCACGGTCGTGCCGCCCTGCATCATCTGCAGCATCAGGTCATCGAACCCAAATGGGATCCCGGACGGAATGAACCGCAGGACATCTGGGTTCATGCAGTAAATCCCCATGCTGACGAGATGGGAAAGCGTCGGCTTTTCCCGGAAGAGCTGGACGGTATTGTCGATCTCGTCGATGACCCCGAAGTCCATCTTGATATGACGGCACGCCGTGGCAATCGTAACGGGATCCCTATGCAAGCGGTGCGCGGCTACAAACCGGCTCAGGCTTAGATCTGTGAGGACATCGCCGTTCAGAACGACAAATGTTTCGTTCAGTTCATCCCTAATCAGAGAGAGAGGTCCGACGGTGCCGAGTGGCTCCATTTCCTGGGTATATTTGATCTTCAAGTTCCATTGCGATCCGTCGCCGCAGACGCTACGGATCAAATGTCCTAGATACCCTGTCGTAATATATACCTCTTCAATGCCGTTGCGCCGCAGCCACTTCAAAAGCAACTCAAGAACAGGCCGGGCCCCTATCGGCATTAATGGTTTCGGCAGGACCGATGTAAACGGTCGAAGGCGCGTACCCATCCCACCACATTGAATCACCGCTTTCATTCGATCCTCCTGATCTGCAGTTGGCTTTGTTCGGGATCGGTGTTCCATTGTCCGGCCAGGGCACCCCCTCAAATCCGGCCAAACCTCGGCGGCAATCCGAACATCATATGCGAAAAGGTATGTGACAGCCGGGGCGGCTGTCGTCGTGCATTCGAATGGTAGGGATTCAAAACGTTCAAGGTATTAGATGGCCACGAGATCAACAGCCTACAGAAGCGCGATTGGGCACTGATCATGACGCCGATAAAACGAAAGCAGTTGCTTTCAAGAAAGCTGCGATCCGCCAGGGCCGGACCGGCCTACAGGTCCGGCGACAGCGGGTGGCGACATAACAGATGCCACATGATTACGATGGTCCTGAACAGCTGGCTTGGACCCAGAGATGGGAAACCGGCATCGTTTTGCGGACAGGCACCGCACGCCAGGGTTAAAAATCTATGGATGAGCTTCGCAATTTAGTATTATATTAGACGTTCTGGATGTGCGTGGATGGGACGCTGCGGACATCACTGTGATGCGTTGACCAGTGGATGGCCGCCATTTTAGGACCACCACGGATTGTCGATCATAGGCGAATGGGAGGTTCCAGCGGGTTTTCTCGTCGGGAACCGAGTAACGCGTTGGGGTAGTTGCATGGCTCGGATCGTCATTGCCGACGATCACGGCTTATATCGGCGTGGTCTCCGGCTGGCACTCATGGCTGGAATTCCAAGCGCCGAAATATTCGAAGCTTCGTGTTTCGATGCCGCGGTCAATCTTTTAGAGGAGCAGGCGTCCATCGATCTTGCGATCCTCGATCTGAACATGCCTGGGCTGTTCCATCAGGAAGTGCTCAGCGACTTTATGGCTGCCTATCCTGACACTCGCTTTGCGATCGTTTCCGGGGATGATTCCCGCTCGGAGATACTGACCGCGCTTTCGATCGGACTTCACGGGTATATCGTCAAATCGCAGAGCGACGAAGAAGTCGTGCTGGCTGTAAACGAAATCCTCGCTGGCCGGATCTATGTGCCATCTCTCCTATCTCGAACGTCTGCCGACCAGAGATCGCATGCCCCCCCACCTCCGGTTCAAAATGCCAGCCGCCGGCACGAGGGCTCGGGCGACGTCGCTAGGCTGACGTCTAGACAGAAGGACGTCCTCAAGCTGATGGCAGAGGGGTACTCGAATAAGGAGATTGCCCGCAATCTGGACATTGCCGAGGCGACAACGAAAATCCATGCCGCAGCCGTGCTGCGTGAGCTTGGGGTTAGAAACCGTACCGAAGCAGCTGTGTTGCTCCAAAGCTGGCTTACGAGACAGGCGAGTTGACGCATGCCCCTCGAACCGGCCCGAGTTTGCTTGCAGGAAATCGCAGCAAAGGGCCCACACCATCGGTTAATTGGTCGGCTTCGACTTGGAGGGGCTCTATTGCAGTCCAAATTCCTCAATTTCTTTGCGCGATACACGCAGCGAATATCGAAGGCCATCTTCGGTTATTTCCATATTCGGGGAATGCCCGACAAGCGGCGTGCTGTCCACACCGATTATCAGTGACCCGAACCCGCGGCGTACGACTTTTGAACTCTTCCGTCGGCCCGATTCCACCCAATCGAACACGAGGTCGTCGCCTTCGTCCTCGGATGCAAATCGCCACTTAACTTCGACCTTGCCATTCGGGTCACCCAGCGCACCATGTTTCACCGAGTTTGTCGTCAACTCGTGAAGGATCATCGCCAAGCCCTCGGCGGCGCCGCTTGGCACAGTGAGGGAAGGTCCACTGATCGTAATGTCGCGTGTCTCCTTGAAGGGCTGCAATTCCCGGTCCACGAGTTCATGGAGCATCCCTGACAGGTTGGCATGACGAGAAAGGATGCGATGGGTCGCCTCCAGTGTTCGAATCCAATCGATCAACATCTCCTTGTATTTGGCAACATCATTGTCGGGAGTATCGATCATGTTGACCAAAGCTCTAATCACTGGAAACACATTGCTGAACCGATGGCGCTCTTCGCGCATTATGCGCTCGCGTCTCTTTACGGCGGCGCGAAGCAAAGTTGTTTGTCGACGTTCGGTCAGATCCGCCGCCACCCCGATGCGCATTTTGCGGTCGCCGTGCTCTTCCTGCCGTCCACGCAATGCAATCCAGCGTGTGTGACCATCCACTTGCCGGACGCGAATCTCGACGTCAAAGTTCAATGCCGATGAAGGCTTTGCCGAGGCGGACAACTTCGGCCAGTCGACGGGATGGATTACGGCCGAGAGTTCTTCCAAGCGGCGGACTGGGGCCGGAGGCAGACCAAGGATGTCCCAGAACTTGCCGGAGCCGGCGACTGTCCCATCCTCAATGTCTATTTGCCATGTGCCCAGGCGCCCGGCAGATACGGCGAGATCGAGCCATTCCTTCTGAGCCCGAAGGGCCTCGCGTGCCGCTTGTCGCTCGGAAATATCGTCAACCACCACGAATACGCTCTCATTTGGCGCCTCGTCCGGCCGCGACGAAGACAGGGCCAGGTGAGCCCAAAATGCCGTGCCATCCTTGCGCAAAACGCGGATATCCGTCGCCGACGCGGTCCCATTGCCCAAATCTTGCAAAAGCTTCCGCACAGTACCTCGATCGTCGGGGAAAATGAGTTCCTCCAGCTCCAGTTGGGCAAGTTCCTTGTGCGCGTAGCCGGTCATCTCCAAAAGCCGTCTGTTCGACTGCAGCAGTTCGCCATGGCGATTGGTATTAGCAAAGCCCAAGGCGGCAGCATCGATGGCAGCGAGCCTCGCTTCTGCCACCCTGAGCGCGCCGTGCAGATCTTGTCGCAGGCGGTGGAACACGGTTGCGATCAGGCTACCCGAACCCAGAAGGAAGACGGCCCCGGTCCAGTCTCGACCAGTGAGGTGACCGTCCAACAGGTGTCGCATCCACAAGCCGGCGACCGCCATCAGAAGCGTTGCTGCGATGGCAACAAAACGGCCCTCAAGATACACGATGACAACGGTTATGGGGATAAACGCAACAAGCGGCAACGGCTGGCCGCCATATACCGTACTTATCGCCTCGAATGCTATCGATGCTGCAAACACCAAAAGCGAAGCTAGATGAGCCCACGTAGTGCTCGACACATTCGATTTGAGCCAGCGCAGGTCCGAACCCATGCGCAAAGACTACAACTTTCGGTCTAGTCCGTCGAGACTAGGCCGAAGAGGTGGCACCTAATCCCAATGCCCGATTGCCATGACTTTGCCGGCGAATAAAATCATGGTGTCAGGAGCGCTCTTCAGAAAGATATATCCAAGAGACGCTGCGGAAAAACCATTCGCAGATTTCTCGCAGTATGTGGAAATTCAAGTTGAAGCAGCAACTTCATCAGATTTGATTTGCGTCAGTAGCAATGGGTTGGGTGGAAGCGATGACACTGATTGAAACGCGAAACGATGCGCTTGCAGGCAGGCAATACATTGTATTGAACGATATCCGCCACGAAAGGCCGATAAGCCTTGTGGACCGACCGGACGCAAGGGTCGGCGGATCTCGACGACGCAGCCTGGAATCCATCACCGGCATGCTTGATCGTATGGGTTGCGGCTATCTCGTCCTGGACCGAGACAAGAAAGTAATAGAATGGAACGCTGCCGCTCGGGACACCCTCGCACGCCAGGGCGAAGCAACTGATACAGCCGTCGAGCTTGCTGCCGGGTTGAGGCGGCTGGTCGCGAATGTTCCGGTCCACCTCCAGCCGGGCTCACTCTCATGGGTAGTGATCCACAGCAGAGGCGACAGGCCGGTGACCATGAACGAGACGGGGGTCGTTACACCGGACGGGACAACCGTCGTCGCATTGCTGGACCGGGATAACAAATCGGCGGCCAACCCTCGCACGTTGCAAAGGATGTTCGGTTTGACCAGCGCGGAAACGCAGTTGGCGCTACGCCTGGCCCATGGCGACGCGCCCCTGGAGATCGCCCGCAGCTGGCATCTCAGTCGCACGACTATCCGCTCTCAGCTCGCCTCGCTGTTCGCCAAGACCGACACGAGGCGTCAGGCGGAACTAGTGGCTCTTTTGGGGCGCATTTCGGTTTTGCCATGAGAAATCGACTGCTGTCTGCATCCGCTTTGATTCAGACAGCGGCGGCCCGCATTGAGCGCGCTGTCGCGTAGATCACAAGGCCGGCGGCGCCATTTCCGATCGTTCAGGCGCTGCCGAGATAGCGCGGAACGCGGAACCTGGAAACGGGAGTGACTTGCCATGGCCGAGGCAGATTCGAAGGTCAACAAGCTGGCGGATATCGTTCACGCGCTGCAGGATGGTGCTGCGTCGAACCTTACGCACACGGGGCCGATCATCGTCACGGGCGCCGCTGGGTTCATCGGATTTCATGTTGCGTCACGCCTTTTGCGGCTCGGCGCCGAGGTCATCGGCGTCGACAACTTCACGCCTTACTACGACCTGAAGCTGAAGGAGGCGCGATTTACACGGCTCTGCGCCGAGCCGAGGTTCACGCCGATGCGCTTCGACCTGGCGGACCGGTCGCTGGTGAAAGCGCTGTTCTGCGAATTCCAGCCATCGCACTTCGTGCATCTGGCCGCCCAGGCCGGGGTACGTCATTCGCTCGTCGACCCGCATGCCTATGTGGAGTCAAACATAGTCGCATTTCTCAACGTTCTGGAGGGCTGCCGACACGCCGGCGTCAGCCATCTCGTTTATGCCTCGTCGAGCTCCGTATATGGTGCCAATCGACGCATACCCTTTTCCGAGCATCATGGTGCCAATCATCCGGTGAGCTTCTACGCCGCCACCAAGGCCGCCAACGAGTGCATGGCGCATTCCTACAGCCATCTGTTCGGCTTGCCCGCAACCGGACTGCGCTTCTTCACCGTCTATGGTCCCTGGGGCAGGCCCGACATGGCTGTCTATACTTTCACCCATGCCATCGCCGAGGGCCGAACGATCGAAATCGCCAATGCCGGGCGCGTATGGCGGGATTTCACCTATATCGACGACATCGTAGAGGGGGTTGTTCGCGTGCTCGCCAAACCACCGTGTCAGGATCCCGGTTGGGACGGTCGCGCTGCCGATCCTGCCACCAGTTCGGCGCCATATAGGCTCTACAATATCGGCAATGATCGGCCGGAAGAAATCAACCATCTGATCGCGCTCATCGAGACGGCCCTTGGTCGCCGCGCCGTTCGCGTCAACGTACCTTTACCGCCAGGTGACGTCCTGGAAACCCGCGCCGATGTCAGGGACCTCCGCCGCGCCGTTGGCTTCGCACCGGCGACAACACTGGAGGACGGCGTGCAACGTTTCGTGGAATGGTATCGGGAATTCCATGCACGCCCTGTGGGGCAGGTGCGACCAGCTGGCCTTCCGGCAACGGCATAGTGAGCACAACGCCGCCATTTCCTTGGTGTGACAGGGTCGCGGCTCGCCTTCAATCTGTCTTGGGATACGCCGGCACTGGAAGGGGCCCAAGCTGCCGTCCTGTACTGTGCCCGACCCCCAAAAGGCGCCGCGCATAGCGGGTGAGCGGCTTCTCGAACAGACGATGGGTGATAAATGCCACGCCGAGGGTTATCGCCAAGGCCGAACCGATGAAGGCCCACGGGCCGAGCACAAAGATCAACCCTGTACGCCAGAACAATATGCGCATGGCGCGGATCACGAATGGATGCATGAGGTAAAGAGCGTATGACGCATCGCCAACGCCAGCGGCCCACCTCGCCGCCAGGCTGTCATGCCTCAGTTTACCCGGCGGTGCCAAGGCAGCACTCCAAACAATTAGAGACGCCGGAATGCCATACACGACAGAGCGACCAAAGCCGGCCGAGATATCGGGAAACGCCGCCGCAAGCATCAGGGCACCCAGTCCCGTTGCGGCCATACAGGCCCTGATTGGGCCGGAAGGCCGCAGGCCTGAGGCGCACATGACCCCGATCATCGCGCCGAAAGCGAATTCGAGGATGATCGGATTGGTCCAGAAACCCCAGGGCTCAGGCAAAGGAGCCCCAAGAGCGCCCGAGAGCACCATCCCAACCAGGATCGCGAGCAGGACCGTAACTGCCCACCGCATGGGCAGCACGATCGTCGCCGTGAACAGCACGTAAAACAGCATCTCATAATTGAGCGTCCAACCCAGCTCGTAGACCGGCTGAACGACGCCGTCAGGGCGACTGGCCGGAACGAATAAGTAGGATTCGACTACAAACCTGAAATCGACGTAGCTCTGGTTGAGAAGATTTGGGGCGGCCACCGCTACCGCAATGTAGAGCGAGGTGAGCGCCCAATATAGCGGGACAATTCGCGCGATCCGGCGGGAAATGAAGAGACGCGCGCCCCCGGGCTTTGCGAACAGCTGTCGCGACGTATGCACCATGATAAGCCCGGAAATCACGAAGAAAATATCGACTCCAGCGCTCCATGGTATCGGATTCCAGCTCTGAAAGGTGCGGCCGGCCTGTAATTCCAGGGTGGCCGCATCATGCTGGGCGTGTCGCAGCGCGACCGAACTAGCCGCGAGGGCGCGCAGGACCTGGACCTGGGTGAGGGTTTCGCGTTGGCTGCGCTCGACAGGCGTCGATCTCTCCGAGCGACGCACTGCAGGCGCCGAGGCGCTCGCCATTCGGGCTTGTTCCATGGATGCTCCGCAGATTGTGAGCACACCCTGGGGCGCCTCCGAAACTGATGCATCCTTCAAATGACGGACACAGCCCGCGAAGTATCGGCTGCCCGCGCGGGTGTCCGGAACAGAGATACGCCGAAGCGTCTGTGCAGCCCTATGGCCTTTGTGCGATCCGGGCTTCGTGACTTCCTGCCCGAACGACGGCAATCACCGTAGCGAAAACAGTGCTCTCATTTGCTCGCCCTCAAGAACCAATGCCATTGACGGGCATCGACCGCGCTCGGCCTGATCGACAGCAAGGCAAAAACCAAGCCTGGCATGATTTTCAGTCGCTTGCGGATATAGACGGCCATGGCAATGCTCCAGATGCTCAGTGCAAGTGCCACACCCACCGCAGCGCCAAGCAGGCCGTACACCGCAACTCCGGCTGCACAGGCAATTATATTGGCCACAGCACCCGCTACCATCGTCGTTGCCGCAGCCCATTCATTTCCAGTCATGGTCAGGAGATTCTGTTGGGGCCCGCACAGCGCGACAAAGACATATCCCAAAATCAGAACCCGTGCGATCGGCGCTCCCGCGCTATAACCCTCACCGAAATAGCTCAAGAACGGCTCGACTATCACCATCATTGGGACGGCCACCAGGATGGCACCGCCAGCAGAAAGCAGGGTTGCGCGCGCGAACAGCTGTTGTAGGCCTCTGCGATCGCCTCTGACGTAGAGATCGGCTGCTGTTGGCGAAAACATGGTTGCCACGGCGATACGGGACAGGCCCACGAGCATCGCGACATTCAAGGCCAGCGCGAAAATACCCGCTTCAGCAATATGGCTTGTCCAGCCCAAAACCAGGACTCCTGCCCGACTGACGAAAACATCGAGCCCAGTGATGAGCATGAGCGGGGGGACGGCAAGCCACCATTCCCTCGAGGCATAACTTGGCTTGGCGTGTCCCAGGCCGGGTGGTTCAAACCTCCTAGCGATGATGAACACCAGCGCCGCTGTGAAAGCGGAACTCACAAGCACCGCCAGCGTCACCGAGGGCGCATCCACTGTTCGAAATCCCGACAATGCCAGGAGCGCTACCAACACGAGCAGGAGCCCGTCTCGCATGATGCGCTCCGGCAACAACGCCGAGACAACGCCGCCGAAAGCACGCACAAGCGTGGCTCCGAGAGCATAGGCCGTAACCAAGGGCACAGCCATCATGCCGAGCACGATGCTTGTCTCAAGCCCTCTTTCCGTTGGATCTGAAAGGAACAGGACGGACGCAGCGCCGATCATCCCGAACAAGGTTGCCGCTATCAGCGATCTCTGCAGCGCGAATCTTATCACGCCGCGGGCCAGATCAAGCCTGCCACTGGCCCTATAGGCCGGGAGGAAACGCAACAATGATACATTAAAACCAAGCGTTGCCAGATAGGCGAGCACTGACGTCCAAGCCTGAACGTAGGAATAGATGCCGTAGTTGTGAGGTCCGATAAGGCGTGCAATTGCCAACTGGGCAAGACTGGTCAAACCAGCGCCACCAATATAGATCAGCAAGGCGAATATGCTTGCCCAAGCGAGCCGCGAGCCCATGTCCTTGTTGCGCGGCGGTGCGGTTGCTGAACCAGTTACATCTGCGCGATGAGCCGGCAACTCAATTTGCTTTTCGCCGACCGCCCTATCGAAGCGCGACAATGCAGAAAGTATTTGTCTCTCAATCCGACAAATACTTTTAAAGGTCGATGGACCATCGGTGTTTTCGACGGAGATGATTTCCCGGCCAGATGTTGTCAGGAGGTCATGCATCGCTTCAAAAACGGCGAACGAGCGCATGTTCACGTTCAAGTCGGCCTCGAAAATCCGTTCCGCCGGCGGCTCAAGCTCCATCCGCCGACGAAGGCGACTTTCCACGACCGCAGCTGGCACCAAGAGCCTGACGGTGAGATCGGCCGCCGGTGCGAGGCTGAGCGCCTTTTCCAGCGCTCTGGGGTTGGTGCTCCCATTAAACATCGCAAGCGAACCAATCGCTTGAACATATCCTTGATCGAAAATTATAATTTCGGGCGATTGCTCAGCAGACTTCCAGCAACGCGAAAGGTGCAGGATGTATCGCCAGATTCGCGCGCGCCAAATTCGGTTTCTTGGCGGTATCATCCTCACCATTGCAAAGGAATTGGAAATATCATCGGCTCGCCCTGCCGAAAAAAGCAGTATTCTGGAGGTTGAAAATATCGCCGATACGATCCGTGATATGAATAGAAAGATTCCGAGGTCATATTTGGCGGCCCTGGTGCTTGGCTTGTAGCTGAGAGCGACCTTGGCGTGATAGCCTTTCCCGCGCAGCTGCTGCGCAAGCGCATGTGCGAAGGTTGTTTTGCCGGATCCTGGAGGTCCGAAAAATTCAATGATCATCGTGTAGCTGGCTCGATTTAGGGGCGCGATCGCTCCCTGGAGCTTCTGTTGAAGATCGCACACGCATCTTCAAACCCTCTCCAACAGAAGATCGGCGTTGTCTCCGAGCCTGGAGCCGGCTAGCCTCTTCAGGTTCACCCGGGTGAGCACACTCCCTACTGGAACGGTGGCGGATCCGCCGGCCCCTATTGCATCCAGAGCACCACGGGCAATGCTGCGCCTCGTCCTTGCCCAGCGAACGGCAAAAAGCACCGAATCGGCCCAGCGCTTAAGCAGCCTGGTTTCAGGCCCCCCGAGGCCCAGGGGACCGTTCATGATGACCACGTCGTAGGCCGAACGCAGCTCCTCGGTGAACTGGCATTTGTCGACGGTGGACAGAAGCGTCAGGAGATCATCGGAAGGTGCTGGAGCGGCCATGAGGTCGATACCGATTTCCGGCATCCTCGTAATTGCATCCTTCAGCACGCAACGTTCATTCACATAGTCGCCGAAGGAGTTCCGGGCCTTGTCGGTGCTGAATTCACCACGAAACCCGTTCGTGAGCCGTACATCCTTGCGATCGAGATCGAGGAAAAGCACTCTTCCTCCCAGCCGCGTTGCCGCCAGCGCCAGGCTCCATGCCAACTCGGTCTTGGCATCGTCCTGGATGCTGGACGTCACGAGAATGATATGCGGCGGCTGCCCCTTCCCCTGAGTTGGCGCCGCAGTGACGAGCAGCGAAGTCACGGCGCGGCTGAACGGCAAGTTCTGCTGGCTCAGAACCAGATGCCGCAGCTTTCTGGCATTAAGTCCCGCAACCCTGGGAAGCAGTCCTACGCACGGGACCCCAAGCTCGGCCTCGGCTTCGGCTTCACTGCGCAAGGTTTGGTTGAAACCGTTGCGGACCAGGACAATGACCGCCCCCATGAGACCAAAGACGACCATGCCGGGGGGAATCAGGAAAATCGGCGACAATGTCACGGGGGTCGACGGCGGCCAGGCGGTCGAAAGGACCGCTACGCCTGGCGAAGGAGCGGCGATGCGACGTATCAGATCCTGCTGCCGGCTCAGGAGTTCGTTGTAATGCTGCGTCACGATGGCTACCCTAGGCTCAAGGGAACGCAGCCCCGAAAGTTGGCTCGCCGTGTCGGCCACGGCCGCGTCGAGCATCGCCTTGCGACTTTCAAGAGCCGTAGCCTGAGACCGGTAGACATTTGCCTCGGCAGCGATTCGGGCAACGCTTTGCTCCATTTCGCGGGCGATCGCGTTGCGCAGATCGCCGTCGGCGGCGGCACCCGACTGGCGTGTCACCAGGTCCGTCAACACGGGCGACCCGATTTCTTCAGCGATGGCCGTGACCGGGGCGCCCGCCTTGCGCAGGTCCTCAATACGGCGAAGGCGCGCTTCCGACGCGGAAAGACTGGCTTTCGATAGGAATATCTGCCGGCCGAGTTCCGCTGTCTCACTGGCTGCGTTGTTGGCCGCAGTCTGATCGACGGCGCCATGCGTGAGCCGGTATGTCTCCAGCCGATCTGTCGCTTCGACAAGATCCCTTTGTACTTGCGGAAGGCTGGCGACTATCGAATCCAGATGAACCTGATCCGATGCCCGGCTTTTTTGTACCAGATCTTGAATGTAGACCTGGGCAAACGTGTTCGCGACAAGTGCCGCACGCGCCGGATTTGGATCGGTGAAGCCGATGGTGATGACGCGCGATCGCAGCTCTTGTCCGACCCTCATTCCGTTGCGTAGCGCCTTCAGCTCGGGCGCGTCCGCTGCGTCCGGATTTTCCGCCACCGTGTTATCCTGTCTCCAGGCCCTGTTCAGGAGATCGATGAGGAACGAGCCAGCCGCGGGCGGGACGGCATTGACGACGGTCTTTCCGTTACCGTCGACTGGTTGGGCTTTGCGCAGTGCTGCCAAGACCCGACGCAGGTGGCCTTGCGAGGAGAGCATCGTCAGATGATCATCGATGTTCGATTCCAGCGAGTCCTGGGCGGATGCCACGCCGCCCGAAGCACTGCTGCTCGGGGCATCGATAATGACCTGGGTCGTTGCCTCGAACAGCACCGGGCGGGTGAAGCCTGCCAGTCCGGCCAGGATGCCGCCCAGAAGGGCCATGGCAAGCAAGAACCATTTTCGCGTCGTCAGGATGATGACGAGCTGGTGGAAGGGTGACGATTGCGTTGGCTCGCGTGGCGGCCGCATCAAGCGCAGATTGGTTTCAAGCGTCCCAACTTCCATCTGCTTGGCGCGCGGACGCCGGGCGCGGTTGGCTATGGAACCTTCCATCTCAATCCCCTGTCAGTTCGATATGGTAAGAAGGGTGCGTGGCGACCGTCGATGGCCGCATGGCTTCGTTGCGCCACGCCTGAAACATGAGCACCGGCCACAGGTCGCGGAAATTATCTTGGCTTCCATGCAGATGATTGCGCCAGCATGCGTCGACCTTCTCACGGTCGATGACCCCGTCCCCGGAGCGGCCGATCGTGGCAATGATATCGGTTGCCCAGCCGCGCAAGGGCCCTTTCAACCAAGTCCCGACCGGAACGTCGAAACCTTGCTTGGGCCGGTCGACCAGTCGGCGTGGTACATAACGATCAAGCAGTCGGCGAAGCAACCATTTGCCCTTCCCGTTTCGGACTTTGGCACGGGCTGGCAAGCGCCAGGCGAATTCAACGACGCGATGGTCCAGGATCGGGCATCGCCCCTCGAGGCTGTTGGCCATGGTGGCTCGATCGAGCTTCACCAAAATGTCGCCCGGTAGATAGCCTGTCATGTCGGCGAATAGGAGACGCGAGAGCAGGCCGTCGAGCTTTGTGGTGTCGGTAGGTGCTGTCGACGGCTTGCGATGAACAAGGTCGTTGGCTGAAGATTTTGTCAGTTGCAGAAAGAGTTCGTCCTCATCTCGCGCCGCGAGCAGGCGGGCAAGGCGAGCCAGGCGGTCACCGCGCAAGCCATGCCGCATATTCGCCGAAAGCGGCAGATTGCCGAAGATATCTTTCTGAGAGGCTTGGGCCAGCAACCCAGCCCCCGATGCCAACAGCCGGCGAAATGACAATGGCAGCTCATGCTGCTTTGTGAGGCGGGTTGCCAGGAAGTGTCGAGAATAGCCTGCGAAGCACTCGTCGCCGCCATCGCCTGAAAGCGCCACGGTTACGTGTTGCCGCGCGAGGCGCGACACCAGCAGCGTCGGTATCTGCGATTCATCGGCAAACGGCTCGTCCCAAATCCGGGGCAGCTCCGGAATGACCTCAAGCGCGGCAGCCGGCGAGAGATGAAGTTCCGTATGATCGGTGCCCAGATGCCGAGCAACCGCGGCCGCATGGGGAGCTTCATCAAACCCACCTTCCCCGAACGCTATGGTGAACGTCCGAACGGGGTTTCGGGACTGTGCCTGCATCAGGGCGACGACAGTCGAGCTGTCGATCCCGCCCGACAGAAAGGCGCCCAGCGGCACATCTGCAATCATTCGTTGCTTGACGGCCAGGCGGAGCAGGCTGTCGAGCTCGGTCGCGAGGTCCTCGTCGCTGGCGGCTATCGGATCGCGCTGTCCCTTGCTGGCGACATCGGCCAGCGACCACCAAGGGTGAATGCGATGCTCAAGCGAACCGGTGCCGCGGGCGTCGGCGAATTGCGCCGCAGTGACCGACAGGATTGAACCAGGCGGCAGCTTGAACACGCCCTGCCAAATGCAACGGTCATCCGGCACCCAGCCGTTGGAAACCATCGTCGTCGCCGCATCGACATCGAGTTCCGGGGTGAACCCTGGGAAGCAAGTGATCGCCTTCAACTCCGAGGCGAAGACAAGCGCGTCACGTGTTAAGGCGACATAGAGTGGCTTCTTGCCCATTCGGTCGCGGGCAAGCTGAAGCGTTCGGTTCTTCAGGTCCCACAGCCCGAAAGCAAACATGCCAGCGAAGCGCGCGAGGGCTGCATCAAGGCCCCAGCTTTCGATCGCGCACAGCATGACCTCCGTGTCGCTGGCGCCGCGGAAATGATGGCCCGCCCCTTCCAGTTCACGGCGCAGATCGCGAAAATTGTATATCTCGCCATTGAAGGTGATGACATACCGACCGCTCGCGGAGAGCATTGGCTGGCGACCCGCTTCGGACAGGTCGACGATGGCCAGTCGCCGGTGGCCGAAGGCTACCCCCCCTTCACGGCTCACCCAGAAGGCCTCACCGTCAGGTCCGCGATGACGAAGCGCCGTCGCCATCGGTCCGATGGCCCTGAGCGCACTTGCGTTGGCTGCATCGGGCGCCAACAAAATTCCGGCGATCCCACACATTCTAGCATCTCCTCTGGCGAACAATCGCGGGGATCGCTTCCGGCGTCCCAGCGGCAAGGCAGAGGGTCAGACAGAACCACACGATCGGATGGCGGATGACCAAATGCGGAGCACTGAAAACGGCGATCGATGCCACGAGCGCCACCAGAGCGTCCAGCTTCGCCCGCCAGGCGGACAACGCAGCCGAGCCGAAGATCCACATCAGGGCTAGAACCGAAATCAGGCCGCCCTGAGTGTAGAGATCCAGGATGGTGCTGTGCGCCTCGAAGGGCCGCGGCAAAAACTGTTGATTGACCACGGGGGGACTATCTAGGTGCGGGCCCGGACCCAGTCCAAGCGATCCCGATCGTGCCCCCTTCTCCAAGGCTGCATTCCAGAGGTAGAGGCGAAGCGCCGCGGTTTGGGCAGTCGCTTCCCCGCCCTTGTCTTTGGTCAGGCTCTTGGCGAAGTCTTCGGCGCTGGAGGCCTCGCTGAGGGCATAGGGCGCTATAGACAGGGCCAGCGGCAGGAAGCCAACGGCCATCAGGACGGCAAGCTGCCTTGAAAGGCTCGCCTTATTGCCGTCGCTCGTCAGCCAGGCCCGGACCCGCAGCCCGAGAAGGATCAGACAAGCCAGGACCGTGGTATAAAGGTAGGTATCGCTTTTTGTCAGCCTTCCGACGTAAACGGTGAATATGAGGCTGCATAGGGCAAGGCATCTTCCCCATTTATTGCTGGTGGTTGTGGCAAGATGCAAGGCCAGTGGACCGAGCAGGGCGCAGTAGAGCGCAAGCTGGTTCGGATTGTCGGACCATCCGCAGAAGCGGTCCCAGTACCAGGGCTCGACCCCAGCCTGATGGAGCCAGCCGAAGCCAAGCCCTACCTGAATGATGAAGCCCGCATTCGCGATAGCAACCATCCACCAGGCGATACGACGCAAACGGAAAGACGCGTTGGGCTCCGCAGCGGCCAGACAGGTGACGCACGCCAACAGCACATAGGCCAGCGTGTCGTGCAACAACGGATCCAGGAACAACGTGGTTGTCAGAAAACCGATGATGTAACCCACGCCCATGGCAAGCGCCAGGATCAGCCAGAAAAGCCCAAGCTTGGCCAGGGCCGGCGTAACCTCCAGTTGGCCGCCAGCAAGGATTCGCGTCATCGACAGCATTATCCAGAGCGTGAGGCACAGTTCGCTGTAGCCGAAGGGCAGCCCTGGGATGCTGAGTTGCGCCGCGTAGGACATCGCGACGCCGAAGGCCAGAAGCGCATCACGCATCATTGCCGCGCCTCACCCAGTCGATGGGGGCTTGGCACCGCCTCTTCCCTCGGATTCGCCTGCGCAGCTTGAACAAGCCTGCTGCGATATCTGCCACCCAGTATTGTCTTATACAGGTCGCAATACTGGTCGATCACCCACGACAGCGAGAACCGCTCCCGCACGAATCCGACGGAACGGCTGCCCATCGTCTTGCCAC
Organism: Mesorhizobium sp. C277A; assembly: GCF_040324395.1. Classification (NCBI taxonomy): domain Bacteria; kingdom Pseudomonadati; phylum Pseudomonadota; class Alphaproteobacteria; order Hyphomicrobiales; family Phyllobacteriaceae; genus Mesorhizobium; species Mesorhizobium sp. C277A. The sequence continues at coordinate 3,252,176 of NZ_JAMYVW010000002.1, forward strand.
GGGCGGGGTCGGAAAGAAGATCGACTATCCGGGAGGCCAAGCCATCCGCATCGCGCGGCGCCACGAGATAGCCGTTCCAGCCATCCTCAACCACATCGTTGCAGCCCGGCATATTCGAGGCGACGATCGGCAATCCGGACAATCCCGCCTCCAGCAGGACACGCGGAATTCCCTCGCGATATTGCGTCGGAAACGCAAAGATATCCGCCATGCCAAGGAGGGCTGGAATGTCGCGCCTTGGCCCCAATGCGACAACGTGGGGAACATGGCGCTCGATATCGGCTCTGCTGACGGCAAACGGACCTTCGGAGTCTTGCGGGCCGACAAGTACGAAACGCGCGTTGGGCCTCTCGCGGATAACGCGAGGAACCGCCTCGATGAGGGTTGGAATCCCCTTCTGCCGCGTGAGCCGACCGACAAATATTATGACCTGGGCCGATTGTAGGCCAAGTTCCTCGCGCATCGTGGCAGCCGAAGGACCACGATACCTTGCCATCGAGAATGCATCGGGGTCGATGCCAGAACTCCGGATCAGTCGCCCTTTGCCGCGAGCCACCAGCCGATAGCGCTCGAAGAAGGCCTGATCATCACTATTCTGGAAGACGGTCATGGCTGTCCAACGAGACGCCACCCCCTGAAGGCCGCAAAAGAAAGGACGCAATGCCAGGGCCCGCGGCTCCCGCGACGAGAATGTCCAACCAAGCCCGTTGATGGTGCGAACGACGGGAACGTGCCCGCGCACCGCCAGTGGAGTTAGGAGATTGGGCTTGGTGTCGAAACTTTGAATGATGTCCGGACGCAGTTCGGACATCAGTTCACGGATCGCGCCGACAGCACCCCATTCTGCACCGCCGCTGCCAAAGCGGTCGAACCCGAATCGGCGATGGGCAATGCCATGGGGTGAAAAGGCGGCTCCGAGATCACTCGAAACGGCAGTGACTTGAAAACCCCTTTCGCGAAGCGCCAAAAGAAACGGGATTCTTAGTCTATGATCCTCGCCGCCAACGCAAACCAGATGCGGACTCATCCTGTCGCTCCTGGATGCGATCCCAATCTCGTAAAACAGCTGACCCTATCCGCGGTTTCCATGGCCGGTTTCATCGCCCCTGAACACACAACAGCCAGTCCCACGCTAGGAGCAGGCTTTCGTGCTGTCCTCGTCTGTTTGCATGAAGCAAGCTGATCAACGATGCGGCAATGCAGCCACAATCGCTGTCGCCTCGGTCAGTGCGTTGGATCATCCGGTCTGACGGTGCAACGACGACACGTTCGCGTACGACACGGCGGGCCGGATATTTAGAAAAAGAGGGCTGTGTTCGACGGGGTCCGCGCGCTCGCGTTCTCTGCCCGCCTTCTCACGCCGGATCAACATCGCACCCAGATGGTGTGATGACTCGCACCGGCAGTTCTCCCGACCGCTTCGTCTGGAACAGGCTTTCACCCGGTCTTTGGATACGGTCGGACCACCAGCCGCCTCTTCCTGCGGATGGGCGACCGCGTTGCCATGCTCCCCGTCATTCGGACCCGCACGCCCGCCTTTCGGTTGAACCCGGCGGGATCCAGTTCAGTGCCTCTCCGCAATTGCCAGCGGCGAGCGCCTCGCATGACCTTGCGGACATTTGGCGCCGAGGCTTTGCTCACGAGGAGCATTGAGCGGCTGCAATGGGAGGGCTTCGCCAGGACGCGATTCTTTTGCGGTCTGAGCTCGAATAAATCCTGCGGAAGCGCGCATTTGGGCGGTGGCTCGCGCAACCGAAGCGCGCATTGGCCGATTGCCGCCACTGCAAATGCGCAGGCGCTCCGGCAGACTTCGCTGCAACGCTTTCGTTGCAGGCTTGAGCGCCCGACATACTTGGATCATCTACAAACCTCTGACGCAAGCGTAGCATCGAGGCTGTTGTGTTTTCCGGACGATGATCAAAGATTCTATCAAGGGACGCCGGTATTTGATTTGTCGCTAATGGATCCTTTCCCTAGGCAGGTGTGGGGCGCCTACCGAATCGGACGAAGGGTATGTCAATGACAACACTCCATTACGCCTCGGGCGGGTCGGCCTCCGAGGTCGCGAAAGCCGGATTCAATCTTGTTGATGTATCTTCCTTGGACCAGCTCAACGCCTTGCCGGCCGGCCAGAAAGGCCTGGTGTGGCTCAATGAGGCAGATGGTGCAACCTCCTCCTTTATCCAGAAGGTCACGCCCTTCATCGGCAATCCGAAAGTGTTTGGCTTCTTCCTCGTCGATGAGCCGGACCCGACCGGCAAATGGGGAACTTATGCCACCGCCGCTGATCTGAAGGCGGAGTCAGACTGGATCCACAGCCACCTGCCCGGCGCCAAGACCTTCATAACAATGATGAACATGGGGTCTTCCGCTAACCCCGACTTTTCAAACACCTTCAATCCTGCCAACACGCATATCGACTATTACGGCTTGGATCCCTACCCGGTACGGACCGGAACAAGCACGATTGATTACAACATGATCGACAGGACTGTGGCGGCGGCCGTCGCCTCGGGCATCCCGCTCAGTCAGGTCGTTCCCGTGTATCAGACCTTCGGCGGCGGCGACTGGACGACCGACACGGGCGGTCGCTATGTCCTGCCCAGCGTTGCTCAGGAAAAGACCATGTTGGACCACTGGGCCAAGGTAGCGCCTTCGCCGGCCTTCGACTATGCCTATGCTTGGGGTTCTCAACAGGGCGACACGGCGCTTGAGAGCTCGCCGACGCTGCAGGCTCTGTTCCTTCAACACAACCAGAGCACCGCAAGCGGTCCTTCGGCCAGCGAACCGACGCCGCCGCCTACCAGCACAGCGCCTCCGCCCACAAGTGTCCCTCCGACCAGCACCGGCGATCACATTTTCTACGGCACGGGTAGCGCGGATGTGCTTCGCGGCACCGCTGGCGCGGACACGATGATGGGCCGCGGCTACAACGACACCTACTATGTCAACAACGCCGGCGACAAGGTGGTGGAACTGCGGCACAGCGGCAACGACAGCGTGCTGGCATCGGTGAGCTACGCGCTGTCGGCCGGCTCGCAGGTCGAGCATCTTGCGACCACCAGCAAATTGGGAACTGCCGCCATCAAGCTCACGGGAAACGAATTCGCCCAAACCATCGATGGCAATTCCGGGAGCAACACTATCAACGGCGGTGGCGGGAGAGACGTTCTGACCGGACATGGCGGCAACGACGTCTTTGTCTTCGATTCGGCTCTCAAGGTCGGCAATATCGACAAGGTCACCGATTTCAAAGTGGGCCACGACAAGATCCAACTCGACCACACCGTGTTTGCCGGCCTGCATACAGGCGCCCTTCCCTCTTCGGCGTTTTACGCCGGCAGGGCCGCGCACGACAGCGGCGATCACATCGTCTATAACAGCACGACCGGCGCGCTTTCCTTTGACAGCGACGGCTCGGGCGGCGCACATCAGATCCAATTTGCCACTCTATCGCCACATCTGGCTCTGACGGCGTCCTCGTTCATCGTGACGTGACCGTGGGACGTCAGCCTGAGCAAGATGGTCTGACGTTCTTGAATATGGCTGACGGAACCAAGAAGCCCCGCCGAGCTTGTACTTGGTATGAGCGCGCGCGGCATCGAATTCCTGCAGAAATGGGTAGAGGATAAGATCCCACTCTACACCAAGGCCGATCCGGCTCTTGCGGCGAAACTTGCGGACCAAGCAACGGCGGATGCCATCAGAGCGGGAATCCGCCCCGAGGAAATCTCTGAGGAAGTCGGAAGCATGTTGACGACCATGCTCGAAGTGCTCGATCAGCACGATTCGACATGATTGCGCGCTTGGCGGCAGATGCTGCCCGGCTTGGCGCCAAATGCATAAATGTGTCATGGATCATAGGTCATGGGCCAGCCTAGGCAGCATGACCAACATGCTCTCCCAGAACGCGCGCGACGACCCCGTCCACGTCGTGAGGTTCAGCACCATTGACTTGTATCAACGGCCATCGGTCCTGGCGCAGGCACTCGCCGACCTCTCTTGAGATTTCGGCCTGCCTTAATCCTTTGTCCACGCCAAGTTCGAACAGCATAACCTCGAGGAGCGGTTGCTGCGCATGCCTATCCACAAGACGGCGGCGTAACGTTTCCTGGGGCGCGTCGAGTTGCACAACGAGATCCGGCCGCGGCAGGAACGCCAGGCACTCGCGGACCGCGTCGAGGCTTGGAGTTCTAGCCAGCACACCCAGCGCACACAAAGCCTGAATCATGCCCTCTTCGAAGATGAAGCAACCGGGCGACTCCCGCGCTTGGCGCCAGGACTGGCACAGTTGGGCGATGTCGACCTTCATTCGCCATGACCACACGCGGCTTCGAAGAGGGATCGATGCCAGAAGCCGGGCCGCGACACTGTCCTTTGGCAAGGTCGACAGCAAGATAGGACCGGATGTGGCAATCTTTTTGCCAATTCTTCCTATGCCATGGCGGATTTCCGGAGCGTCATCCTGAGCCGATCCAGGTTCAATCAGGCGATACCCATTTACTGTCTTCACATTGATGCCGTGTCTCGCCAGCCCTTGGCAGAGGCCGCGAAGCAGCGTGGTTTTACCCGCGCCAGGCGGCCCAAACAACTCGATGATCATATGCTCAAGCGTCTCCGAACGAGCAGTCATTCCCCTACGGATCAAGCTTAGCCGGATTTCAGATCACACCAACGTTCATTTGAATGATTGTTCCAGTCAGTGAATCTGGGCACCGAGCCCGGATTCTAGCGGAGATGCCGATCGCTCCGTTCGCCTGGGCAAGCCGTCTTGCGCTCGACGGAGCTTGCAAGGAAAAACGACCGGTGCTGGACACAGATGGCAAAACTTCTGAAGGACGCTCGGGAAGCGCTGGCTAGGCAAGATCGAGGCATCATCCGAATGATTGATGAAAAGATCTCCGCGGCGAGCGATGTTCGACCGTCAGCTTGGCGGGGCCCTGAATGTCCTCAGTGTGTTTGCATTCGGAAGTGGCAAATCAAAACCTACAGGTGGATCTGCGACCCACCCGAAAGTGGTCAGTCGTTCCCGAATATGATCTTGACCAAGGGGGGCCAGTCTGGCGCCGTTACCGACAGATGGGTGCCAAATTTGCGGACACTCCAATCTTCGACCACCTTGGAGATGTCGCCAGGCGGTATCCTGACAAGCTCGCAATCAGCGACGGCGCGAACCGCCTGACTTTTTCTGAGCTTTTCCGGGCGGTCGAGACGCTGGCAACTCATATCGCTGCCGTCGTCCCCGAAGGGCAGGCCATCGGCATCCTGCAAGCAAACTCCGCTTGGTATCCTGTGGCGATGTTGGCGACCATGGCGGCGGGACGGCCTTCGGTCCCGCTCAACACAAGAGATCCCGCCTCTCGCATTTTCGATATAGTCAGTGCCGCGGGGCTCGGCGCGATTATAGGCGCCGAAAATGTTCGCCCGGTCGAATTGGCCCAAGAGATCGTCTGGATCGAAATTGCGGCCGCCGTGGCGTCCAACGATCAACACCCAGAACAGCAGCATAAGCCCCCTATGGTTTCGGTCGATGCGCCCGCATTGGTGCTTTACACTTCGGGCAGCACCGGGCGCCCCAAGGGAATCGTCAACAGCCAACGCAGCCTGCTATGGCGGGTCCGGCAATATGTCGATGCGTGCCATATCAGCGCGGATGACGTTTTCCTGCCGCTGACCGGGCCAGCCACGATCGCCGGTTGCCGGGAGATCTTTGCGGCGCTGCTGACGGGCGCCACGTTGCATCTTCTCGAGGTGGAGGCTGTCGGCCTGCGCGCTACGCGCGCTCGATTGCAGTCCGAAGGTGTGACGATCGCCTATCTTGTGCCGGCACTGCTTCGAGCCCTCCTGGCTGAGGCGCCCGCCGACGCTTCCTGGCCGCTCAGAGTGGCCCGGATCGGTGGGGAGAAAGTGTCATGGATGGACATCGCTTTGCTGCGCAAAGCCGTTTCGGACCAGTGTCTGATCCAGATCGGCTACTCATCGACTGAAACCATCGGTTCGCAATGGTTCTTGCCGCCTGACTGGCCCGAGCAAGACGCGTCGGTTCCCGTCGGCAGGCTGCTCCCTGGTATGACATTCGCTATCGTCGACGAAGCGGAGCGCAATGTAGGGCCAGGCGAAAGTGGAGAGCTTCTGATCAAAAGCCGCTATGTCCTGCTTGGTCATTGGGAGAACGGTGTGGTCGTTCCCGCGCAGCCGGACCCCGACGATCCCGAGGCTCGGCTTTTTTCGACCGGGGACCTCGTTCGGCTCGACGATGATGGCATCTTGAGGATCGTCGGCCGCAAAGGGCGCCAGATCAAGATCAATGGTCGACGCATCGAGCCCGCCGAACTCGAACGGGTCTTGCGTTGCGCGCCTTCGGTGGCGGATGCCGTGGTGATGGTAACGGCCGCGCAGGAACTCATCGCCTTCGCGGTTCCCCAGCGCTTCGCAGGCGGCGCTTTTGCAGACGACCTTCGCCAGCTCCTCAGAATGACCTTGCCGGCACCATTGCGTCCCTTGCGATTGCACCCCGTTGACGCAATCCCACGCCTGTCGGGAGGTAAGGTCGATTTGGCAACACTGGCCGAGATAGATCGTTCGCACGGAAGGAGGGCGCGAGTCGCCCGGTCGTCCACTCTCGATGCTCCGCCCGCCGGAGGAGCAAAGGACACACGTCAAATAGTGCAGCACGCGTGGACGCAGGTTCTCAACACAGGCACTGCCACGGGAAACTGGGATGATGCTGGAGGAGATTCGCTGCAGCTGCTGCACTGCGTCATGGCGATCGAAAACGCCATCGGGCAAGAGCTGGGCCTCGAAGCATTCACCGTCGGCATGAGCTTGGACGAGATGGTTGAGGCGGTCGTCTCTGCACGGTCGGGCGAAGGGCGCGAAAAGAAGCACCACCCCCCGGTTCTTTTCCTGTTTCCAGGGTCCGTTGGCTATGGTCCGAGCCTGGCTGCGTTCGCAGCCGCCATGGCGAAAGTCGCCCGTGTAAACCCGATCCGATATCCGAGCCTTGCGGCGATACTGGACGGACACAACAGCCTAAGCGCCATGGCTGGCGCCGCACTCGAGCAGATAAGCCGCATCCAACCTGCGGGCCCCGTGCGACTTCTCGGCCATTCTCTGGGTGGCGCGGTTGCATTCGAGGTTGCCGCACGGCTCATGAAGGCCGGGCGAACGGTGCGGTTCCTGGGCATCCTCGACACGAGCCTCCTGCACGAGCCGAGCAACCACTGGGAGACACTTACCCGTACGTTCTATCGTATTCGCACCAACCGCATATCCGCGCACCGGATGGCTTGCAGAGCCCTTGCGAAGATCACCGTCGCCGTGGGCGGCGAAGCGCGTCTGGCCAGGATTCTAGACAGATTTGCCAATGGAGAGTTCAACCCGACGATCTTCAGGACCAAACTGGAACTGCAGGAGGTTTTAAGGGCGAAGTCATTCTTCCAGTGGCTTGAGGCACCGAAACCGGCTCTGCCCCTCTCCGGTACCTTGTTCCGATGTCGCAGGGAGGGAATGCCGCGGGCCTTGGGCTGGGACAGCGTCTTGGCACACCTGGACGTCATTTCGATCAAGGGCAGCCACATCGACCTTGTCGTCGAACCAAACCTTGCCACCAACCGTCCGCTTATCGAGACGGCCATCGTGCAGACCTATTCCCCCGCCGAATCTCGCAAAAGGGAGGACTTGTCATCGACATAATTCCGGAATTCAGCAAGGACATGCTGGCGCTCGATGCCGGCGCGGAGGTCGATCGCATCGTTGACACCTTGCGCACTCAGGTTCTCGGCACCCTGCATCGTCGCGGCGTGGTTGTCGGTCTTTCCGGCGGTATCGACAGCTCCGTCGTCGCGACCTTGTGCATGCGCGCGTTCGGGAAAGACAAGGTCCTGGGACTGTTCATGCCGGAGCGGGATTCTTCCGGTGACTCCCTGAGACTTGGCCGCCGCGTCGCGGCACAGCTTGGCATTGAAAGCGTCCTTGAGGACATAGCACCGGCACTGGAGGCCATTGGGGCCTACCGCCGGCAGATCGAGGCGATCCAGACCGTCGTTCCCGATTATGGGGAAGGGTGGAAATGCAAGCTGGTGATCGCGTCGGTTCTGGAGAGCAGCGGGCTCAATATAACCCGCCTCACGGTCCAGGATCCGCAGGGTAAAGTAGATACCGTGCGTCTGCCGCCAGCTGCCTATCTGCAGATCGTTGCTGCGACAAACTACAAGCAGCGCCTGCGCAAGATGACGGAATACTATCACGCCGACCGCCTCAAATACGCGGTTGTCGGCACTCCAAATCGCCTCGAGTACGACCAGGGCTTTTTTGTCAAGCAGGGCGACGGAGCCGCCGACGTGATGCCGATCGTTCACCTTTACAAAACCCAGGTTTATCAACTCGCGGAATATCTCGAGGTGGATGATGAAATCCGGCGGCGGCCACCGACCACCGACACTTTTTCCATGGCCCAAAGCCAGGAAGAATTCTATTTCGCGCTGCCCTATCACCTGATGGATGTATGCCTCTACGGCCTGAACCACGGGGTCGCCAGCAATGAGCTCGCGGCGGTTGCTGGCCTCACCGAGCCCGAGCTTCAGAAAGTGTTCAAGGACATCGAAGCGAAACGAAGGGCGGCCCACTATCTTCACGCGCGGCCTTTGCTGTCCGCCGAAGGCGGAGATTGACCGAGCATGTGCGGCATCGGTGGAATCGTGGCGCTGAATGCCAAAGCGGCTTCTCCTTCGCGGCAGGCGCTGATGCAGATGATGGGCGCGCTGGCGCATCGCGGGCCCGACGGGCGCGGTCTCTACCGGGACAGACGCGCGGGGCTGGCGCATGTGCGCCTGTCCATCGTCGATCTTTCCGGTGGCCAGCAGCCGATGGCGGATACAGGCGATACGACGTGGATCGTGTTCAACGGCGAGATATTCAACTACGTCGAATTGCGTGAAAAACTCACGGCGCTCGGCCACCGCTTCCGAACCCGCAGCGACACGGAGGTCGCGCTGCACGCCTATCGTGAGTGGGGAGAAACGGCCTTCGAGCGGATGAACGGCCAATGGGCAATTGCAATCTGGGATTCAGTGGCCAATCGTCTCGTATTGTCGCGCGACCGCTTCGGCATTTGCCCGCTGTATTTCAGCGAGCATGCGCACCGGCTTTATTTCGCCAGCGAAGTGAAAGCCATTTTCGCGGCCGATCGAACCATCCCTCGCGCCTTTGATCCCGCCGGCATCGATCAGACGTTCACGCTCTGGACGGTCGTTCCGCCGCAAGGAGTTTTCCACGGAATCAACGAACTCGAGCCGGGTCGTGTCCGCATCTATCAGGATGGCACCGTTCGTGAGCGGATTTTTTGGCAGCCTTCCTATCCCGACAATTTCGGATCGCGGCAGGGCGAGTTCCCCGGGTCCTCCAACGACGCGGTGGACCGCGTGTCTAGCGCTCTTGAGTCCGCGACGGCGCTCAGAATGGTGCGCGCCGACGTGCCTGTCGGGTGCTACCTCTCCGGAGGGCTGGACAGTTCGCTTGTGGCCGCGCTCGCAAGGCGCTTCGCGGGCGATCGCTTCCAAACCTTCTCCTTGCGTTTTGCCGACGCCGAATATGACGAGACCCGCTTCCAGCGAATGGTTGCCGAGACGATCGGCAGTGAGCACCATGAAGTGGTCGTTTCGCGCAGAGATATAGCCGGAATCTTTCCGGAGGTAATCCAACACACCGAACGCCCGATCCTGAGGACTGCCCCGGCGCCACTCTTCCTGCTCTCGCACCTGGTGCGCGAGCGTGGCATCAAGGTCGTGCTGACCGGCGAAGGCGCTGACGAAATGTTCGCCGGCTACGACCTGTTTCGCGAAGGCAAGGTCCGCCGCTTCTGGGGGCGCCACCCGACTTCGACACGACGCTCTCGGCTCCTGGAACGCCTTTACCCCTATCTCACCCGCTCGCCGGTGCAACAGCAGGCGATGGCGCGTCGGTTCTTCGGGCGAAATATTCAGGCTTACGACGCGCCGGGCTTTGCTCATGAAACGCGCTGGCAAACCACCAGGGCCATCAAGCGCTTGTTTACGGCCGACATGCGCGCTCAAACGCAGGGCCGCGACGCCGTGTCCGAGTTGCTCGCCCGTCTGCCCGCGCAGTTTGCCCGTTGGGGCCCTCTTGCGCAGGACCAGTATCTCGAGGTCCAAACACTGATGTCGGGCTATCTGCTCTCCTCGCAAGGCGACAGGATGCTGATGGCTCACTCCGTCGAGGGCCGCTTCCCGTTCCTGGACGATGAACTTGTGAGGCTCGCGAATTCGCTGCCGCCCTCCTTCAAACTCCGCGGCCTCGACGAGAAGCACGTGCTGAAGCGCATGGCGGCACCCATCCTGCCCTCCGAGATCGTAGCCCGCAAGAAGCAGCCCTTCCGCGCGCCCAACGCGCTTTGCTTCGTCGGCGCAGACGCTCCGGATTACGCTCGCGAGGCGGTTTCGCAGACGGCCCTGCGCGAGGCGAATGTCTTCGATCCAAAGGGGGTCACGCACCTGCTTGCGAAATGCCAGGCCAGAACTGGCGATGGCGACCTGTCCAATGCCGACAACATGGCGCTGGTCGGCGTGTTGTCGACCCAACTTCTTCATCAGCAGTTCGTCGCGGGTTGTCCCAGTGCAACGCTCGAATGCACGCTCAGCGTCGACGTCGACTGCGAACATCGGGAAGAGCGCCTGTATGTTGCATGATGCCGTACCATTGCTGCATGACTACCTCGCCCATTCCGCCGTCCGACACGGAAGTAAGGTGGCGCTGGTGTGCAACAGGCAGCGTGTCACCTACCTCGAACTCGAAACGCGAGCCAACGCGATCGCCTGGGACCTGTCCGCATCCGGAGTCGTTCGCGGTGATCGCGTGATGATCTTCGCAGACAACACCGTCGAGACGGTGGTTAGCTTCTGGGCGGTGCTAAAGGCGAATGCGGTGGTGTGCATCGTCAACCCGCTCACCAAGAGCGACAAGCTCGATTATCTGCTCAACGACTGCCGGCCGACGGCGCTCATCACGGACAGCCATCTGCAAGCGATCTTCCGCGAGCCGGCGCGCGGCTGCCCGTCACTTCTGCGGGTGATCGTATCGGGACCTATCGACGACGTCGAACTCGCCCAGCTGCCGTTTGCCGTGCGCTGGGACGCCGCCCTCGCCAATGGCGCGGATAAGCCGCCGGCACGGCAGTGCATCGATGTTGATCTGGCAGCCATCATCTACACGTCCGGGTCGACGGGCGAACCCAAGGGCGTGATGCTGACGCACAGAAACATGATGGCCGCGTGCGCGTCTATCGCTTCCTACCTCGCGATTGCCGAGGACGAGGTGATCCTCAATGTCCTACCCCTCGCCTTCGACTACGGACTGTACCAGATGATCATGGCTTTTCGTACCGGCGCCCGGCTGGTGCTCGAACGCTCGTTCGCTTTCCCGGCACAGATCCTCGGGTTGATCAGGCAGGAGGGGGTTACGGGCTTTCCCGGCGTGCCCACAATCTTTGCCGCACTCTCCGAACTCAGGTCCCTCAAAGACCAGGATTTCTCGAGCATCCGCTACGTCACAAACACTGCGGCAGCCCTACCCCTCAAGCATATTTTCATGCTTCGCGAGCTGTTTTCGGGTGCACGCATCTATTCGATGTACGGTCTCACCGAATGCAAACGTTGCACCTATTTGCCGCCAGAGGACCTCGAGCGAAAGCCATTGAGCGTAGGGATCGCAATCCCGAATACGGAGATGTGGATCGTTGACGAGCATGACAGGCGGATAGGCCCCGGCGTTGTCGGCCAACTCGTCATTCGCGGCGCAACGGTGATGAAGGGATATTGGGGCAAGCCCGAGGCAACGGCCAGGAAACTCAAACCCGGCCCGCTGCCCGGCGAGCAGGTCCTATACACCGGCGACTACTGCCGGATGGATACGGAGGGTTACCTCTACTTCGTCGGCCGTGGGGATGAGATCATAAAGTCGCGAGGCGAGAAGGTGGCGCCAAGGGAAGTGGAAAACGTACTCATGGACATTCCAGGAGTCCGAGAAGCGGCTGTCATCGGTGTTCCCGACGAGCTCCTCGGGCAAGCGGTGAAAGCTTTTGTGGTGATGGAGCATGGAAGAGCCATTGGCGAAAGGGAATTGCAGAAGGAGTGCCAGAAGCGTCTGGAAAACTTCATGGTCCCGAAATCCATCGTCGTTGTGGCGAACCTGCCGATGACGGACACGGGAAAACTCAAGAAAACGGCGCTGTCATGATGCGGGGCCAGAACCAAGTCGCTGATTTAATAGTGACGCCACGGAGGACGAATTCATGTTGACCATCAAGGAACGCACCGGAATCTACAGCGAGCAGATTCGTAGTTTCTTGGTTTCAAATTTCTACGTCAGCGACGTCAAGGCATTGCTGGATGACGCATCCTTGCTCGATCAAGGCATTGTCGACTCGACGGGTGTGCTTGAGATTATCGGCTTCATCGAGGAGACCTTTGGCATTACCGTCGAGGATAGCGAGCTTCTGCCTGAAAACCTCGATTCCATCCAGGGGATCGAGCAATACATCATCCGCAAAATGAACTGATGGGTAAGCGTAACGCCCAGAGCAGCCCCGTATTTGGTCTGATTGTCGCAGGATTCATGCCTGCGTCTTGACTTGCCCCAGAACCACCCGGCCCTCGCCCGCTTCGTTCGAGACCGAACGGATGTTCTCGAATGCCTTGCTGCGTTCCAGCAGACCCGCTACCTGTCGGTCTTGGCCAAGCCCGACCTCGAAGAGCAGGATGCCGCCACGCCGCAGGTATCGCGGTGCGTCTTTCAGTACGCGCATATGAATGCTCAGGCCGTAAGGGCCGGCTGCGAACGCCTCGCGCGGCTCAAGCTCGATCAGATGGGCGCGGTCGCCCTCGAGCCGCTTTTCAGAAATGTAAGGCGGATTGCAGACGATTACGTCGATAGTTCCGTCTAACCCAAGGCCGATGAGAGAGTCGAACAAGTCGCCCTGAAGCACCGAAAGACGCTCAGCCATGCCGTGATGTGAGGTGTTGCGGCGTGCCGTTTCGACGCATTCATCGGTGAGATCGCTTGCCCAGACAAGGGCGCTGGGCACATGGTAGGCGATCGCGCACGCCAGATTCCCAGTGCCGCAGCACATATCAACTATGCGCGGAGCCGGCAGGTTCATCTGATGCAACACACCAAGCGCGGTCTTGCCGAGCAACTCGGTCTCAGGCCTGGGGACGAGCGCACCGGGCGAAACCAGCAGTTCAAGTCCCATGAAGATGGCGCGGCCGGCGCCATAGGCATCAGCTACACTGAACTCTTTGCTCATGGCCGACCCCATCGCTTGATCTCCCCAGTATAGATCTGCGGCGCTCATGCGCCAGCCAAACCTGCTCCGAAATCATGAATTCTCAAGCCTTTCCTTCGAAAAACTGCAGGCACAAACTCGGTGCATCGCACTTCTGACGCTCATTGACCGACCGCAATCTCAGGTCGCCCAAGATGGAGAGAGAGAGAGAGAGAGAGAGAGAGAGAGAGAGAGAGAGGTGCTGCTGATGCTTTGAAGAGCCAATGGCGTGGTACGGAGGCTTTTAGATTTTGCGGATCGTGGAGAGGGTAAACGCCTATCCACCTCTGATGGAGCGGAGGCGCGGACCGCAGCTCCATTGACGCGCTAATCTTCGGCTCCAGTAATTCAGCAAGTGGTCGGTGGAAGCGCCTGCGCTCCAGAATCAGCCTCACCTTGCTGCATGGAGAGGTTACCTATAGGTTTGCGGACATGTCGAAACAACTGTCCGAAGGTCTCGGATCGACATCTCATTTCCGGTCAATCGCAGAGAGGGGCCGTGAGCGAAAGCGTGAGTGTTCTGATTGTTGAGGATCAATGGCTAGTCGCGCAGGACACTGCCGCGCGGCTGCGTCGCGCCGGTTATCAGGTGGTCGGACCTGTGCCGTCGGTATCCGCCGCTCTGCGTCTTGTCGAATCGGACAAGATTGACGTGGCGTTGCTAGACATCCAGCTGAACGGTGAAACGGGTCTGCCGGTGGCGAGGATATTGCAGGCGCGAGGCATCCCCTTTGCCTTCTTGTCGGGATTTGGCCCCGCCGACGTTCCCGCGGCTTTCCGCGACTGCAGATTCCTGCCGAAGCCGGCAACCGATGCTGTCATCCTTGCTGCTGTCAGCGAGTTGGCGTCCCTGCGCACAGCTTCGCGCTGACATTCGCTCCGACCGTATTATTGCCGGAGTTGCGCCCTGGCGACCTGGTAGGCCGGGCGAGGTCAGTTTCACAAAAGGCAACATTGGCGCTTTGGCCACGAGGACGGCGGACTACGACCGGCGAGGACGGGGTTCCACTTCTCGGCCTGTTGGCGGCGATTTGGACTTAGGTCCGATCCCGGTCGCCAGAGGTCGGATTGCGGAACATCTGCCAAGGACCCACGTTCGGGGTTTGAGCACGGAGGTGCCGGCCGATCTCGAAGCGCAAGTTTCACGGGCAACTGTTGGGGAGTGTCGTGTAGTGCCGATTTCAAACGATATGGGGGACGAGTACCTGGAACTGGAATGTCCAAACTGTTCTCATGTCATCATAAAAAAGGGATCGTGGTTGAAGGTGATATCCAACTTCAACTGCACCCAATGCCATGCAAAAATCAGAATTGGTTATATGACCAAGCTCGCGCTTTTCGAGAAAAAAAGGCAAAGCATGAACCCGGCTGCCCGGTGAGAGTCCTGGCGGCCCGACAGTCGTTTGGGGTGGTGCGTTGAACCGTCGGGCCTGACCGGCCCGATGGCGGGGGAGCCAGGCCGGCTGGGTGAATCGTATACATTAGATCGTGCTTATCAAGCCCAAATACGCGGCGCGACATCGCCTGGTGGGCAACGGTGAAACCCGCGCCCGTATACGCGCTAGCAGGAACGTCGGCGGTCAACATGCCGCTCATTCGTAGAGAGTGCGAACAGCTTCATCAAACAGCTCCACCTCGGCTTCAACCTTTTCAGCCGCTTTATCGACCTTGTCGAAACGCTTCAGCATTCGGTTGTGGAGCATGGACAAGCGTGCGGCATGGTAGACCACACTGCGCTTGTAACCTTCAGAGTCGAGTGGTTCGAACAACATTGTCATGGCAGCAATCCTCAATGTTTTCCGTCCTGCAATCCTTCCCTAGTAAATCGTCAATTAACTCTTTCGTTCCGCTGGTGATGCGAAGGCGCCCGAATGAATAACTCGTTGCGCTGTCTCCAGACTGCACGAGCGTGATTCGTCTGTCCGAGGTTGGGCCTCAAGGCTTGCGCTTGCCTCGCCTGTTCGGCTCGTGCTGCGTCAGTCACGATGGACGGCCAGCTTCAGTTTTCAATCGCGTTGGGCGTGAGTTGAATACCGGCGCTGCCAAGAAATTGCCGATGATCAACCTGCTCTGTGGGACCGATCAACCCGTCAGGAGCGACGAACCGAGCCGGCTTGGATGATCGGCCCGCCGCTGGGACGCGAGCGGATCGAAGATCACGTCGGCAGGTGCTCTGCCCTCTCTAGGACGCCGGCGCCGCGCGCACTTACTGAAAAAACCCAAACAGAATAAGAGCGAGAAAGGCAAACAGCAGCGCTGCAGCCGCTAGCAACACACCTTTGTTGGAGCCCCGCCGAGGTTGAGGGTCAGGCACGAGTTTTTTCCGGTTTGGGAGTTCATTCATTGGACATTAATTTGCGGCTGCAAATTAGGTTCCGCTCATGCTTGGATGCCTACAATGCCGCCCCACAGCGCCCTACAGGCGCACGACCTTCGCTAGCCCTAGGCGTATCCGCTGGCCTTCTGCAAAGGATAACGCGAACGATTCCTGATTGAATGACCGGGCAATTTCCTGATCTTTCTCAACCACGCGGACGAACCATTCGCCCCAGGTTTCTGTCACTTCGACGCAAGGGACGGCCTTGCGGAATGGAGCCGCGTTATCCATCACAGCAGACCTACGAGCAATGGCAACGTCAGTTTTATAAGGCCACCGAATTCGGGATTTCAATGCAAAAGTCGATACGTGATCATGTAATTTACGGGATCAAGTAATTAGTGAGCAGCGGATCGCATTTGAAGTGCGCTAACGATCACCTATGTGCTCACCGAAGCATTGGGGTTCGGCCGACACGGTGATTTTGAACGCCTACGGCAATTCCTTCTCTGAGAAAGTCGCTGACCGGCATGATGGCGCACTGAACCAAGATGGCGGGCATGGGGCCCGGCTGCAAGCTGCATGGACTTCGGAAGACGCTGGGGAAGTACCTGGCCAAGGAGGGCGCGACCTCGAAACAATCGGCAGGCATTCTCGGCCACGACGTCCTGGACCACGTAGAGCTTTACAGCAAGGACGGAGCAGGAGCGGCTCGCCGTGGATGGCATGGCGAAGCTTCTGAAGCGGTTTGTCTAACCCACTGTCTAACCAGGTTGTCTACCCTCGACGCAAAGCCTTGTGCATGAAGGCGACTGGTGGCCCGGAGGGTGTCTAAAAATCCTTGATTTTGTTAGTTTTTTCTTGGGCCAAAATCAGAAATCTTCCCGTATCGTTCCGTATGTTTCCCGTGACGCTATGAAGTCCACTCCAGCTAACCTCGTTTGAGAACGTTCTGAGGCATGCTCTAGAACGGCCGCAGTGGTGCGGGAAGCATTACGAGGTTTTGGACGTACCTGCTGATGCCGTTGCTGCGTTCAAAGTTGCCTTTGCCAAGGGCGTCTATTTTAACAGCCACATCCGCAATGGCGGATCGGGTGATGACATCCTCAATGGCGGTAGCGGTTTCGATACTGTTCTCGGCGGATCAGGGACGGACACGCTGATCTATAAGGCCTATGAAAATCAGTACCGCCTTGGCAGCACATTCACAAGTTCCACCCAGACGGTGACAGGCGGGACGCTGTATTCTGGAACAGACCAGACCACCAATGGCATCGTGCCTACTCAAACGTTGCTGGGCGGGACCACTTTTTCGGGTTATGATTCGTATGACGGCGGAAACGGCGCGGCGCAGCTCGGTAAGACTGGATCCACACCCGACGTCGACACTATGCAGATTTGGCTGAGCGCAGCTCAGTTCAGCGACTCGGCCATTGCGGCAGAGATCGCTTACGTCAAAAACGTTTGGCTTCCCGCACACATCAGCGCGCAAACTGGCCAGGCTGATAGCTCTGTCTACACATTCAAGACGCTCGATCTTAAAATCACCGGTATTGAGCAGATTGTAGTTCTCAACGAGCAAGGAACAACAAATCACGCACCCTCGACGCCGACTGACAGCGACGGTGCCGTCGGCGGCAGTGTTTCGGAAGGCGCTGCCAATGGCACCACGGTCGGGATCACGGCGATTGCAACCGATGCTGACGGCGACACGGTCACCTACAGCCTAACCGACAATGCCGGCGGCCGGTTTGGGATCAATGCCACCACCGGCGTGGTGACGGTGGCCAACGCCTCGCTACTCAACTACGAGACGGCGACCAGCCATACGATTACGGTACAGGCGAACGATGGCCACGGCGGGATAACTACCCAGAGCTTCACCATTGCGGTGACCGACGTGGCACCCTCGACGCCGACGGACGGCAACGCCGGGGCCAACACCGTTGCAGAGGGTGCGACCGCAGGCACGCTGGTCGGGGTGACGGCCTCGTCAAGCGACGTCCATGGCGGCACGGTGACGTACTCGCTGAGCGACGATGCCGGCGGGCGGTTCCAAATCAACTCGACCACCGGCGTGGTGAGCGTGAGCGCCGCGGGCGCCGGCACGATCGATTTCGAGAGCAGTGGCGGCAGTTACACAATCAAGGCGGTTGCCAGTGACGGGACCCTGACCAGCTCGCAGACCTTCACCATCAATGTGACCGACGTTGCGCCGACGCAGCCGACCGACGGCAATGGCGCGGCCAACACGGTTTCGGAAGGCGTCGCCAACGGGGCGACGGTCGGCATCACGGCGACCTCGACCGACGTCAACGGCGGCACGGTCACGTACTCGCTGACCGGCGACACGTCGGGTGGCGGCTTCACGATCGACAGCGGCACCGGCATCGTGACGGTGGCGGACGCCACCAAGATCGACTTCGAGAGCGCCGCTGGACACGCCTATGACGTCACGGTTCAGGCTTCTGACGGGACCCTGACCAGCTCGCAGACCTTCACCATCAATGTGACCGACGTTGCGCCGACGCAGCCGACCGACGGCAATGGCGCGGCCAACACGGTTTCGGAAGGCGTCGCCAACGGGGCGACGGTCGGCATCACGGCGACCTCGACCGACGTCAACGGCGGCACGGTCACGTACTCGCTGACCGGCGACACGTCGGGTGGCGGCTTCACGATCGACAGCGGCACCGGCATCGTGACGGTGGCGGACGCCACCAAGATCGACTTCGAGAGCGCCGCTGGACACGCCTATGACGTCACGGTTCAGGCTTCTGACGGGACCCTGACCAGCTCGCAGACCTTCACCATCAATGTGACCGACGTTGCGCCGACGCAGCCGACCGACGGCAATGGCGCGGCCAACACGGTTTCGGAAGGCGTCGCCAACGGGGCGACGGTCGGCATCACGGCGACCTCGACCGACGTCAACGGCGGCACGGTCACGTACTCGCTGACCGGCGACACGTCGGGTGGCGGCTTCACGATCGACAGCGGCACCGGCATCGTGACGGTGGCGGACGCCACCAAGATCGACTTCGAGAGCGCCGCTGGACACGCCTATGACGTCACGGTTCAGGCTTCTGACGGGACCCTGACCAGCTCGCAGACCTTCACCATCAATGTGACCGACGTTGCGCCGACGCAGCCGACCGACGGCAATGGCGCGGCCAACACGGTTTCGGAAGGCGTCGCCAACGGGGCGACGGTCGGCATCACGGCGACCTCGACCGACGTCAACGGCGGCACGGTCACGTACTCGCTGACCGGCGACACGTCGGGTGGCGGCTTCACGATCGACAGCGGCACCGGCATCGTGACGGTGGCGGACGCCACCAAGATCGACTTCGAGAGCGCCGCTGGACACGCCTATGACGTCACGGTTCAGGCTTCTGACGGGACCCTGACCAGCTCGCAGACCTTCACCATCAATGTGACCGACGTTGCGCCGACGCAGCCGACCGACGGCAATGGCGCGGCCAACACGGTTTCGGAAGGCGTCGCCAACGGGGCGACGGTCGGCATCACGGCGACCTCGACCGACGTCAACGGCGGCACGGTCACGTACTCGCTGACCGGCGACACGTCGGGTGGCGGCTTCACGATCGACAGCGGCACCGGCATCGTGACGGTGGCGGACGCCACCAAGATCGACTTCGAGAGCGCCGCTGGACACGCCTATGACGTCACGGTTCAGGCTTCTGACGGGACCCTGACCAGCTCGCAGACCTTCACCATCAATGTGACCGACGTTGCGCCGACGCAGCCGACCGACGGCAATGGCGCGGCCAACACGGTTTCGGAAGGCGTCGCCAACGGGGCGACGGTCGGCATCACGGCGACCTCGACCGACGTCAACGGCGGCACGGTCACGTACTCGCTGACCGGCGACACGTCGGGTGGCGGCTTCACGATCGACAGCGGCACCGGCATCGTGACGGTGGCGGACGCCACCAAGATCGACTTCGAGAGCGCCGCTGGACACGCCTATGACGTCACGGTTCAGGCTTCTGACGGGACCCTGACCAGCTCGCAGACCTTCACCATCAATGTGACCGACGTTGCGCCGACGCAGCCGACCGACGGCAATGGCGCGGCCAACACGGTTTCGGAAGGCGTCGCCAACGGGGCGACGGTCGGCATCACGGCGACCTCGACCGACGTCAACGGCGGCACGGTCACGTACTCGCTGACCGGCGACACGTCGGGTGGCGGCTTCACGATCGACAGCGGCACCGGCATCGTGACGGTGGCGGACGCCACCAAGATCGACTTCGAGAGCGCCGCTGGACACGCCTATGACGTCACGGTTCAGGCTTCTGACGGGACCCTGACCAGCTCGCAGACCTTCACCATCAATGTGACCGACGTTGACGAGGCGCCGACGGTGACCTCGGGTGCGACGGCGAGCGTGGCGGAGAACGCGCCGGCCAGCACGGTGGTGTATACCGCGACGGCGACCGATCCAGACACCACGGCGCCGAACAATACCAAGACCTGGAGCTTGACCGGCACCGATGCATCGCTGTTGAGCATCAATTCCAGTGGCCAAGTCACACTCAATGCCTCGGCCAACTTCGAGGCCAAGACTTCCTACAGCTTCAATGTCGTGGACACCGACGGCGGCGGGCTGACCGCCAGCAAGGCCGTGGTCCTGAGCATCACCGACGTCAACGAGGCGCCGACGGTGACCTCGGGTGCGACGGCGAGCGTGGCGGAGAACGCGCCGGCCAGCACGGTGGTGTATACCGCGACGGCGACTGATCCAGACACCACGGCGCCGAACAATATCAAGACCTGGAGCTTGACCGGCACCGATGCATCGCTGTTGAGCATCAATTCCAGTGGCCAAGTCACACTCAATGCCTCGGCCAACTTCGAGGCCAAGACTTCCTACAGCTTCAATGTGGTGGACACCGACGGCGGCGGCCTGATCGCCAGCAAGGCCGTGGTGCTGAGCATCACCAACGTCAACGAGGCGCCGACGGCGCCTACCGATACCAACAGCGCGAACAATTTCGTTGCCGCGAACGCCGCGAATGGCACGCTTATCGGGGTCACGGCAAATTCGACCGATCCCGACGCCGGAGACACGGTTACCTATAGCTTTACGAGCAATCCCAACAATCTGTTCGCTATCAACTCGGCGACCGGCGTAGTGACCGTCGCCGACAGCTCGAGTCTCAATGCGGGCTCCTACACGATCGGAGTTCAGGCCACTGACAATCATGCGCTGTCCGGTCCGAGCTCGAACTTCACTGTCGCGGTGGCAGGCCTCGCGGTGACCTTGACTTCAGCGCAAATCAGTAATCTTGAATCCGGAAATCAGCTCAACAAGAACACTGACCTTGGAATTTTCAATGTCATCGGGAACCCTAACGCGAACACCTATACCTTCTCGCTCCCCAGCAACGTAGGCGACAACAACAGCTTCGCTATCAACTCGACTACAGGCCTGCTGTCGACCGGGACATCTAACGTAGGCTCAAACGCGACTTACCATCTCACTGTGACAGTTACGTTTGGGGCCAATACCTTATCGGTGCCAGTCAATGTTATAGCTGGAGGAACCGGTAACGACTCGCTATCGGCCACAACCGGAATTAATTTGTTCTACGGTCTAAATGGAACTGACACCATCGCGGGGGGCTCCGGCTTCGACGGAATTATCGCTGGTGCTGGGACCGACACCCTTATTGGAAATGGCGGAGGCGATTTTCTGGCGGGGGGCGGGCAAAGCGATACGTTCAAGTACAATGCCATCACCGACTCCCAGTCCGGCATTGTCAACAACGTTGCCAATTATGACACGATCGCCGATTTCACTTCGGGGACGGACAAGATCGATTTGACGAGCTTTATCGCTTCGGCTTTCACGGCGTTTAAAATGAGCGACGTGGGGGTCGCAAATGTCGCGGCGCATACTATCGCCTGGCATTTTGACAGCGCCACCAATCAGACGATTGTCTACGCCAACCAGACCGCCGGTGCCCTGGCGCAAGGCAACTCTGGGCTGCTCGAAATCCATCTAGCAGGCACCCCGTCGGTGGCGGTAGGCGATTTCCTGGATACTGGTGGCCTGGCAGTAGCGCCCGCCGGCATCGCCGGAGAGCCGATCAATCTTGCCCTGACCGCACCGTCGGCGAATCTTGTCCCCGTCTTAGTCACAATCGCCGGCGTTCCTTCGGGGTGGACTTTGAATGAAGGCACTAACAACGGCGACGGCACGTGGACGGTTAACACGAACGACGTGCAATCGCTGACCGTCACCACGCCTTCCGAATTCACCGGCGCAGCCGTGCTCGACGTCCAGATGACCTGGACCAACGCAGACGGCACGACCGGCAGCGCGTTGATCGTCGACAATGTCGAGGCCTACGCGGCAGGCTCGCCGATCTTCGCCTGGTCGGGCGACGACGTGCTGACCGGCTCGAGCGGCAACGATCTCTTTGTCTTCTCGCAGCCAATCGGCGACGACACAGTGCACAGTTTCGATGCGGCCGCGGACAAGATCGACCTGATCGGCTATTCCGGCTTTGCGAGCTTCGCCGATGTCCAGGCGCATATGGCCGACGATGCCAATGGCAATGCGGTGATCACGCTTGGCGACGGCCAGTCGATTATGCTTGATAGCGTGCATTCGAGCGCGCTCACGGACGGCAATTTCGTCTTCGACCAGACGCCGGTGGTCAACAATTCAGGCACCATGACGATCGGCGACGGCGCTCTGCTGCCACTGAGCGGCACGATCAACAACAGCGGCCTCATCTCGCTCGACTCGGTCGGCGGCGATACGCTGCTGCAGATCATCCAGCATGGCGTGACCCTGCAGGGTGGCGGGCAGATCCTGCTCTCCGACAGCGCCGCCAACGTCATCTCCGGCACAGGGCCGGACGTCACTCTGGTCAATGTCGACAACACGATCTCGGGCGCCGGCCAGCTGGGCGGCGGGATGCTCAGCCTCGATAACAGGGGCACCATCATCGCCACCGGCTCGAATGCGCTGGTCATCGATACCGGAGGCAGCGTCGTTGTCAATTCGGGAACGCTTGAGGCAACGGGCTCCGGCGGCCTTACTATCACCGGCGGCCTGGCGAATTCCGGCATGATCTGGGCCAATGGCGGCAACATTGCCATCAACGGCCAGGTCACTGGCGACGGCGATGCCACGATCGGCGATCTGTCGAAGCTCGAGTTCGGTGCGGCCTCTTCAACCGACGTCACGTTCGCGGCGGATGCCGCCGGCACATTGCAGCTGGACGATTCCTTCGATTTCAGCGGAAGCATCGCCGGCATCACCAATGACGACAAGGTGAACCTCGAAGACATCCTGTTCGGCACCGGAACGTCCGCTGCCTATCAGGCGGACCTCGACGGCACCGGAGGAACGTTGACCGTCTCGGACGGCACGCACAACGCCACGCTCCACCTGCTCGGCGTCTACGATGCCCACAGCTTCACACTTGCCGACGACGGCACCGGCAGGACGGTGGTGCAAGTGAGCGACTTTGTGATGTGAACCAAAAGGAGAGCCGCGCGGACAGGCGCGGCTCTCCTCATGCTGCCGGTTCCTGATTCAGCTTACGAATTGAGGTTTACGGCAGGAATAGAAAGGGAACCACGTGGCCGGTTGGACGATCAGGAGTAGTATCGGTTCCGGGCGTGGACAGGGGGGCGGTTTTCCGCTGGGTATTTGAGTCTCGACAACAAATCCAAGATCGTGAGGGACGCCCTTCGGGCATGCCGCCGCTATTTCCTGGTTGCGGCGGCATTCAGCCTGGCGATCAATCTGCTCTACCTCGCGTCCCCCCTATACATGCTGCAGATCTACGACCGGGTCGTCACAAGCGGCAGCGAAACCACGTTGGTGATGCTCACCCTGGTGTTGCTGGCGGCCTTCCTTTCGTTGGCCGGCCTCGACCTGGTGCGCGCCTCCATCCTGACGCGCGCCAGCGCGCGGCTCGACCGGTTGCTCTCGGCAAAAGTCCTCGCCGCGTCGGTCGAGACCCCATCGCCGGGCTCCTCACAAAGCCAGCCGATCCGCGATTTCGACACGTTCAGGCAGGTGATCACCGGCAGCGGCATCCATGCCCTGTTCGACCTGCCATGGTCACCCATCTACATCGGCATCATCTTCCTGCTGCATCCGTGGCTCGGCTTCTTCGCACTGGGCTGCTCCCTGCTCCTGATCGCAATGGCCGTGCTCAACGAGTATCTCGTGCGTTCGCCGCTGAAGCAGGCCAACGATCTGGCGACGACCAACTATAACTTTACCGAGATGAGCCTCAGAAACTCGGAAGTCGTTCGCGCCATGGGGATGATCGACGGTCTCATCCGCCGCTGGGGGCGCGACCGTAACCTGGCGCTGCGGCGCCAAGCGGAGGCAAGCGACCGCGCCGCCCTGATGTCCGGCCTGATCCGGTTCCTGCGGCTCACCATGCAGTCGCTGATCCTCGGCCTCGGCGCCTATCTGGTGATCGAGCGGCAGATCACCGGCGGCACCATGTTTGCGGCGAGCCTCTTGCTGGGCCGGGGGCTACAGCCGGTCGAGCAGACCGTCGGCCTTTGGCGCAGCCTGATCCTGGCCCGGGCGGCGTTGGCAAGGGTCGAGAAGCTGGTCGACGGGGGCGCGCTGAACGAAAGATCGTTCAACCTGCCGAAGCCCACCGGCAAGATTTCGGTCGAGCAGGTCAGCTTTGCAATTGCCAGCCAGCAGAAAGTGCTTCTCCGCGACGTATCATTCCGGCTGGACGCAGGCGAGGCGTTGGGAATCGTCGGCCCTTCCGGCGCCGGCAAGTCGACGCTGGCGCGTCATCTCGCGGGCGTCATGCAACCCAGCCGCGGCACCGTCAGGCTGGACGGCGCCGACCTGTCGCAGTGGGGGCACGACGCGCTCGGCGACCACATCGGCTACCTGCCGCAGGATATCGAACTCTTCGCCGATACGGTCGCCGCCAACATCGGCCGCTTCAAGACCAATGTCGACCAGGAGGTGATAGCCGCCGCGCGGCTCGCCGGCGTGCACGAAATGATCATCCGTCTGCCGCAGGGCTACGAGACCCAGATCGGCGAAGGCGGCGCAGTGCTGTCGGGAGGATATCGGCAGCGGATTGCTCTTGCTCGTGCGGTATTCGGAACGCCGAACCTGATCATTCTCGACGAGCCGAGCTCCAATCTCGACGCCGATGGCGACCGCGCGCTGAGCGAGTGCGCGATCGAGCTCAAGCGCCGCGGCAGCACAGTGATCATCGTCTCGCACCGGCCTTCGACCTTGGCCAATGTCGACAAGATCCTTCTGTTGCGCGATGGCGCTGTCGAGGCCTTCGGCATGAGAAACGAGATCGTGGCGCTGCTCAACCAGCGCGCGGCTCCAATGGCGGTGGCAACCCAATGAGCTGTGGCCGGAGAGATCGATGAGCGACGGCGCCCTCACCTACCGGAGCCTGTCCGGCGAAACCGGTATCCTGGCCCCGGATTCGATCCGGGTGCCGGCCTGTGTCGGCCTGCTGATCATCATTGCCTTCTTCGGCATCTTCGGCGGCTGGGCGGCTTTTGCCCCGCTGAACGGCGCCGTGCTCGCCGACGCCATCGTCAAGGTGGAAGGCAATCGAAAGAGCGTACAGCATTTCGACGGCGGCACGGTGAAGGAGATCCGCGTCAAGGATGGCGACATCGTCAAGGCAGGCGATGTGCTGGTGGTGCTCGACGACACGCACGCCCGTTCCGAATTCAACCTCTATTCGCAGCAATATGCGTTGTTGCGCGCTACCGATGCCCGCATTCGTGCGGAGCTCGACGGCCATGAGGCAGTCGCCTTTCCGAAGGACATCACCGCTGAGCACCAGGCCTATCTGCAGGACGCGATGGCCAACCAAATTGCCGACCTTGGGAGCCAGCGCGCCTCGATGGCCGGTGCCAAGCAGATCCTGCAGAAACGGATAGCCGAACTCGACGAGCAGATCGATGGAAAGCAGGCGCGCGTCGAATCTTTTCGTGCGCAGCTCAAGTCGACAATTGACGAAAAGGCAGGCCTCAACAAGTTGCTGAAGGCCGGCCTGACAACGCGCACGCGTGTCCTGGAGCTCGACCGCTCCGCCTCCGACCTGCAGGGCCTGATCGACCAGGCTCTCGGCGATATAGCCGGAAACCGCCAGAGTAAGGCCGAGCTTGAAAGCCAGATTGCGCAGCTCACCAACGAGCGCCGCGCAAAACTCTCAACCATGCTGATCGACGCTCAGTCCAACCTCGCCGACCTGGTACCGAAAATGTTCGCCGCGCAGGCCACGGTCGACCGCGCCGAAGTGCGGGCGCCCTATGACGGCCAGGTGATGAATCTCACCGTTTTCTCGACCGGCGCGATCGTCGCCCCCGGCCAGACCATCCTCGACATCGTGCCGACTAGGAATTCGTTGATCGTTCAGGCGCAGGTGAAGGTCGAGGACATATCCAGCCTGCGCGCCGACATGACGGCCGAGGTCCGCTTCACGTCCTACAAGCAGCGTTCGATACCGGTCATTCATGGACGGGTCACCCGCATTTCGGCGGATCGCGTCACCGACAGCAAGACCGGGCTTCCCTACTATCTTGCCGACGTAGCGGTCGATCCCGCGGAATTGGCCGGGGCCCCACAGATTGCGCTTTATCCGGGCATGCCGGCGTCAGTCATGATCGTCACCGAGGAACGCACCGCACTGGACTACATTTTAGGCCCCCTGGTTGTGTCGTTCCACTCCGCGTTTCGCCAGAAGTAACGAGCTTCGCGCCCAACATATTCGCGTTTTTTCAATTTGCGGACGCGGTCCAAGGTAGGTGGCGAGACCCATCTTATTCGATGGTCTGCGCCATCTCCAAGGCGGCCCAACCCGTCCGGGAGCTTATTTCGATTTCCGGCGATAACGGTTGGGCTAGTTCCATGTTGCACGAACTTTCCGGCTCTCTGTCGCTTAAATCCTTTCTTTCCGGGCATGTCTCGGCCCATTCCTTGCTGTGCCTGCAACATGGCTGCAACACAAATCGATATGTTTGTTCGTGTATGTTCGTCCGATCGGCCTCCTCGTCAAGGCAGGCATCCTTGATCTGACCAACTACGATCGCGCTGCCAACTACGGCGCGATGCTCTGGATGACCGCGAAGGTCCAGAGCCCCGAAGGCGAGCAAGCCCAACGATTATGGACTGAGAAGGGTAGCCAGGCGTTCGATGCTGAAGGGCGTGACGAGCGGATGGGACGGCGAACTTACCCACAGTTGGCGCGAGCAGCGGCCGGCACGAAGCCCGAACAGCAGACTTCTCCGGTGCGCCAGCGCCGACGCCGCAGTCAAACGCCCGCGCAGGAAGCTTTCGTCGCTACCGCGCGCACGTTCGTAGAACCAGCGTGACTGACGTTGCATACCGCCCGCCGGGCGCGCCCAGATCGACCCGAAAGCTCCTGCATCCGTCGGTGGAAGGATGATTGGACGAGAAGTCGGCCATGTCGACCTTGTTCTGATTGTTGGCCGACTGGGAGATGCGCGGCGCGATCTCCTCGATGTCACCATCGTCCAGAATCTCGATAATCTTGAGCGGCACTTGGAGGCGGCTCGCGTCCACATCGTCCTTGCGCCACGCGCGGAAGATCGAACCGGTCGTCTGCCGCGATGACTGCTAAGGCACTGAAGCGCAAAAATCGCGATCGTGGTTACCCGGTGGGCAGGCCATTGGAACCAGCTCGCGAATTCAGCGTTTCGAGCGGATGATCAGAAGTTTCGCTTACGCCCTTATCCTCGTCCAGGTATCCATGGCGACCGCGCTGGCTACACAGGTGTTCCTGTCGACCGCCGAGGAAGCCCGTAGCTCAGAACTCTCGCTGGCGCCGGCGCCAGGCGAAGAGGGATGCGCCAAGGCGATGTGGCCCAATATTCCGGAACGATGTCTGCAACGAGTCGAGCCGAAGGTGGTGACGCTCGTGCTCACCCAAAACAACTAATGGCGCATGGCGCTTTCTGATATGCAGCTGGCTTGCGCCGCTGGCTGCGCTGCCGCGGGACCACCAACGCTCCGTTAAGCCTCGCTCAATCTCTGCAAGCTATCTTGTCGCCAGTTTGTCGAGGGTGACATGAAGCGCAAGTCGGTAATGCTCTTTGCCTTCCCAGCTCTGATCCTGCTGATCTTGGCAGGGGAGCGCATGGCGACTTTCTTGCTGGGAGCATATCCGGCCAGTCCCGCAATGTGGCGGATCTGGCTTGAACTAAGGCCGCTGTCGACGATGTTCTGGCAACAGGTCGATCTTTATCTCGGGTCGTCGATGGTCCTTGATGCCTTGATGCTGGCCGCCGCGTCGATGGTTTGCTGGATGGCGTGCCGCACAAGAAGGTCGGCCGCGTTCTTCTTCCTTGCCAACCACGTCGCCCTGCTTTTCGCCGGGTTGATGATCGCTGTCACCAGCCATTCCGAAACAGCCAGTACGATCGCCTCTTTCACGGTACCCGGCGGCCTTCCGTTCCAACTAACGGTCGATTTCACCTTGAAGAACAGTCTTGTGCTGTTTCTGGGCGTGACGGCATGCGCCTACTGCCATGTCATCTTCCTCAGCGAAACCCGACAGCGGTCCGAAGCGCTGGCCGCTAGGCTCGTTGCTCTGCAGCGAGATCTCTAGGATAGCCCCACCTTTTTCCGGCGTTAGTTGATCTTCCGGTAGTAAACCTTGCCGTCGGCCTGCTCTATGCGCTGGTAGTCGGGGCTTGGGGCAGGCGCTGCAGCTGCAATCCTCCTTTTGGGCGGACGCGGTGTATCGACGACGCTGGGCTCGGTCGCGTCTTCACCATCGAGAACAGCAGGCGCCTCCGCCATGCTGCTGGTCGTGTCGACGGAAGGTTCCGCTGCGCTCGACGTGATTTCGTCATGGACAATAGGCTGGTTCTGTTCCAGCCGGGCTATGCTCCGGTTGATTTCGCCAAAGCTGCTCTGCAGTTGAGTGTCCAGTTTTTCAAATCGGCTCTGAAAACCGTTGTTGACCGTGTCCAGCCGGCCCCCGATTCGTTGTTCAAACGTCCCGAGTTGTTCCAGGCGCCCTTCCAGAAAGCGCATATCGCTGATGCCGCGGTAGAGATAGACTGCGGCTATTATGTTCACCAAGGTGAGCAGGGACGTGCCGATGATGACGGCGCCGACAATGCTTCTGTCGCTCGGTTTCACAACGGCAGCTTGCTCTCCAATGTGGGTTGCTGTCCCAATCTCGATTGCCGGCATGTCCGGTTCGCTGATCATCGTCATTGAACCACCACCTTTGCGCCGATCGCGACGCGCCTGAAGAGATCGATCACATCGGTGTTGGTAAGGCGAAAACACCCCGATGTTCCATCGAAGCCAACACCCTTGGGATCGTTGGTTCCGTGTATCCGATAGAGCGTGTCACGCCCGTTCCGAAGCAGATAGAGCGCCCTGGCGCCAAGCGGATTGTAAGGACCGGCAGGCACCATTTGCGGCAGGTCCGGCTGGCGGGCGCGCATCTCGCGGGGTGGGCGCCATTCCGGCCATTCGGTCTTCGCCCCCACCTCGACCACTCCGGTCCAGCCAAATCCGTCGCGTCCGACGCTGATCTGATAGCGAAGCGCCTGGCCTTGTCGGGTCACCAGGTAAAGCGCTTTCTCGTCCTTGCGGATAACGATTGTTCCGGGCTGTTCTGTCGTCTCGAAGGCAACTGTCTTGCGCAGGCTGGGGCCCATTGCCGGCAGCGGCGGCCGATCCGAAAGTGCCGATCGTGCGCTGGCAAAATCCTGGACCGACATCGCCAGCGCCATGCCCATGGCGCAGACCAACCCAAGGACGATCCGATACCTATTTGGCAGCAGCGTCATCGAGCCGCTCTTTGAACATCCGCTTCAGGTCCTTGTTGAAGCGCGCACGCCCATCCACCTCGGCAGGCAGGATAGCACGGTTCAACGCATCGGTGAGGAGCGCATTGTCCAGCGCGACCGACTTGATGTGCGGCGCCTTGAAGATCTTTTCGAGCTCGCTGCGCGAAAAGTGGTTGCCGAACCATTTGCGCTTGTGCTTGTTGGCGACCAGCGTGATGCTGACAGCATTGCCACGCAACTCACGGATCTTCTTGTAGAGCCGTTTGCCTTGCCGTAGCGAGGCGACGTTGAGTTCGAAGACGATGAAGATCTCATCGCTCGTCGACAGCACGGAATTGTGCCAAGGCGTCTCGATGTTCGGAAGGTCGATAACGATGTCGTCGAACCGGTAGGCCACAAGGTCCAGCAGCCGAAAGACAAAATCACTGCCCTGCGGTTCGAAAGGCAATTGCGGCCTCTCGAAGGAATAGAGCGTCAGCCCAGACGGGCGCGAGAGCTTGATGACATCCATCAGTTCGACGTCGAGCCTCTCCGGCTGGCCGATGATGCCGCCGAGGTCGAACTGGTTGAACTGGTTGAGATAGGCACCGCAATTGGCGCTCTGGAAATCGAGGTCGACCAGACAGGTGGAAGCCGCCCGCTCTTTCGACTTCGATGCCAGGAACTCGGCCGCCGAGAGAGCGAGCGTCGTCGCGCCGGCGCCGCCGCTCGCACTGATGAAGGTGATGATGCGGCTTTTGGTTCCCTGGTTGCCGGTGTCGTGGAAGGTCACCGCGTTCAGCAATTCCTTGCCGTCGAGCGGCTTGTGCAGCCAGTCCGAAGCGTTCATGCGCACCAGCACACGCGTCTGCTCCGACGACAGTTCGTCGGAGACGGCGATCAGCGGCACGGTCGCCCACAGCGCGCGCGCTTCGATGATGCCCGGCCTGCCGAGCAACTCGCCATTGCCGAGGTCGAGGATGACGATACCGGGGCGCGTATCAGCGGGCGGACCCCTAAGGAAGTCGCCGGTCTCGGAAACCCTGACGTCGTAGATCGCCAGCGCATCGAGGCGCGTCGCCACATCGCGCTTGAAATTCGCATCCGACGAGAACAGCGCCACCTGCTTTCGCTTGGTCGGCGTAACCTTGGTGTTGATGGCATTCATGACGCGGTACTCTTCAAGTCTTCGCCCGTAACCGTGCTCAGCATGGAGGGCATGTTGATGTCGGCGAAACCCATCAGTCCCTTCAGAAAGAAGAACTGGAAGGTCCTGTTCTGCAAATTGACGGTGATTGTCGGCACTGGTCCGCCCAGCCGCGTCTGGAAGCCGAGGCCGGTGGCGGAATAGGTGATGACAACGTTGCTGCGCAGCAGGCCCGGAAAGAAATGACACATCCCTGGCCGCTGGTTGGCGGCCAGCACGGGACAGACGTCGTCATTGGTGACAGCCGTGTCACCCCGGAAAACTCGGCTGAAATTGGCAGCGCTGAAGATGCCGCTGTTGGTGCAGGCACCGGTGGTTCCGGTATACGAGCATGCAAACGGACCATACACGCCTGAGACGACCGGAGCACCGGGCGTTGTGGTCGGTGCGGCGGCCGTCAGGTTGGTCGCAACCGGATCGGAAATTGAAGCCAACCGTGCACCGACCTGGACTGCCTTGGTTGCAGCGTTCCATTGATAAAACGCATAGCCGAAATCGACGAAGCCCAGGACAAGCGAGAACAGCAAGGTAGATACGATGGTCATTTCCACCATCGCCGCGCCGTCTTCCGATCTTGTGAAACGCCTAATCATGTTCAAAACCGGAGCAATCGCTCGTCGTGATAGCCGCGAAGCGTAATCGGCCCGATGCCGATAAACGAGAGCATCCCGACATCAGGGTACAGGTAGGTGCCGGATACACGGACGGTGCAGACCTGTGCCGTGGTCGAACGATATTTGGTAATGCCGGATTGTACGGCGTCGTAGCAGGTCGTGCTGGTCACCGTCACATTCGACGCCTGCCAATTGGCGATTCGCGGAACATCCGTCTGTGTTGCCGTCGGCTTGCCGAACACTGCTATGTTGGCCGCGATCGCGGCGCAGTCGATCGCGGCAAGCCCGGCGTCGGTATACATCTGGCTGTTGCAGCGCGCTGCATAGCGAGCCCCGTCCGAAAGCCCGGCCTCCATCAACAACTTGTCATGGATCAGATTGCCGAATTCGAACACGCCGGCCGACAAGATCAGCATCAGCGGCGTGATCAGCGTCATCTCGACGAGCACCGCGCCGCGGTGGTCGCGCCGAAATCGGTCGAGATGGCGGAGCAGCGTTTTCAGCATGGCCATCACCGGTAAAGCTGCGCTTCATCGCGGAGGAAGTTATCGAGCGTTCCCCGTCCGCCTTTGCCTGTGATATCGATCAGTTCGACGTAGATATCCTTGCTATCTTTGATAGGCTCGGTGATAAAGAAGCTCCCAAAGGCGCGCACGGGGATATTGTTGGCGCGACCGTTGAATCCGCTTATCGCGTTGCAGTCTATGATGGCCCCGAAGAGGATGCGCCGGTCCACCGTCGTGACGGGTGTCTGGCCGCAGGACGGATTACCGGTTTCTCCGCTTATCGCTGCATCCCCAGCGATGCTGTCATTGGTCGCGGGGTTCCCGTCGGGGTTAAGCTCGTAGCGATACATTTCGTAGCGGGTGGCACCTACCAGCGATGAAGGCAAAGCGCCGCGTGTCGGATGATTGACAGTCCAATAGCGGCTGGCATTCCAATCGCCGACGCCCATACGACCGCCCATCAGGCTGCATGTGCCGGTGATCTGGCAGGAGTCCCGTTCAAGCCCCACACCCTTTGTTGGATCGGTCTCAAAGTCAGTTTGGCCGTTGTTGCAGTTGATGTTTTTGAGCCCCATGCGGACATTGGCCGCTGGACCGGTGGACGTTCCAATGTAACTTTTGCTGATACCGAAGCGGGCATTCAGCCCGTCTTGCACGGGGCCGGTGCTCTGTCCCGGTTCGGTGTCAACGCCATCTTGAGCATAGCAGCCCACCGGCTTCACGCGGGCGAGCGACGCTTCCAAGGCGTTCGCGCCGTTGCCCTCCGGCGAAGCAAGAAAGGCGAAGTTACCAGGTTGGTAGTAGCCATTATCTCGCAGAAGGATCTGGCGACGGCGATACTGCTGTGAGTTTGCCGCCTGTTCAAGCGTTACGCCGCCTGTGAGGCTCGTATCCTCGTACGGATTACACATAAAGACCGGGGTATAGTCGCAGACGCTTGACTTGAAGCCGGCCACTGCCACCGCGCCAACATTGAAGGAATTGCTCGCGGAGTTGCCTGTCAAGAACGATGCCGGGAAGATCGCGGCAAAGCCGACTGGGGTCACCGTCACCTCGACAAAGCGGGCATTTTTCGCATCGGTCACCTCGTCGGTGATTACATTCGCAGCGACGATCGGCAGATTGTCGGTGGCCGGCAGGGATCGGAGATATCGTCGCGTCACGCCGGCAGCTGCTAGATCCTGGGGACCTGGCGTGGTCGTGAAATTGTACTGGTTGCGAACCAGTGTCGCCAGTGCGTAATCACCTCGCGTGATTGCGTCGGACGTGCCGTCGAGTTCTGCAGCTGTTGCGAGAGCGAATGCGTCCGCCCCCTTCTGCAAATCATTGTGCAGATTGTTGACCCGGCTCATATCGATCGCCAGCAGGGAAAAGCCGATAATGGCCGGCAGCATGACGCTGACGAGTATCAGCGCTATTCCCCTTTGATCGTGCCAGAACGCGCGAATGGTTCGCAGCATGGCTTTACTCTTTGCTCCCCTGACGCCAGGTTTCCTCGTCGTGCCTGGCGCACTGAAACCGCATCGTTCTGTTCATTCCACCGTGTTGGTTGCCGGCGTGCCGACATTGACCGTGATGGCCGGCGGGGGGGGCGGCGGCGGCGGAAATTTGTAGTTGTTTGCTATAGCGGCGGCACGCACGCCGTCACCCTCGATCCTGGTGTTTTTGGAGGCCGGATTGAGTGGATCGACCGTCTGCAGCAGCGAATTGAACTTCTGCGTATCGCCAGCGGCCAGCGTCACCGAATCGTAGTGATTCAGATAATCCGCGGCGCAGCCCGACAGCGCGCCGGCGCAGAGAATGAGGATCAAGGCGCTATTTCTTGACATAGAGCATCTTGTCCTTCGATTTGAAGTCCAGCATGTGGCCATAAGGGCCGGTCACGCCTTCGCCCGTTTCATATTGTCGGATCATGTCCTTGTTCACCTCGAGCTGACCGAGCACGAAGAATTCCGGATCGTTGGCCGGCCGCGTCTTGTCGAAGGGCGTCGCCAGCTGTTCGCCGGGCTTCACCGGCCGCACGAGGTGCGGCGTGACGATGACCACCAGCTCGGTCTCTTCCTTCTGGTTGCTCGAATTGCGGAAAAGCGTCCCGATAACCGGCACCTGGCCGAGCCACGGCACCTGGTTCTGTAGCTTGGTGGTCTTGCTGGACAGAAGTCCGCCTACCGCGAAGCTCTGGCCGTCGCGCAACTCCACAACGGTCGATAGTTTGCGGTTGGTAAAGATCGGGTCGCCGGCGGTGGTGAAGCCGGTCAGATCGCTGACTTCCGGTGCCAGCCTCATATGAATCTTGTCGTCTTCAAGCACAACAGGTGTGAACTTTAGATTCACGCCGAATTGCTTAAAGTCGATCTGAATCTGGCCATCCTTGTCGAGGCTGCGGATGGGAACCTCACCGCCGGCATTGAAGCTGGCTTCCTCACCGGAAAGCGTGGTGAGATTGGGATTCGCGAGCGTGCGTACCACGCCCTTGGCCTCGAGCGCTTCAATGTACAAGTCGACTTTGATGTTGCTGTCGATGACGCGTGTGAGCAACGCTCCAAAGGGCGTCGAGTTGGACAGGAGGTTGCTGAGAAAACCTCCGGCGCCAAGCACCACGTCATCTTTGTCGACGGCGGTGATGCCGGTTCCGACTTTGGTGGTGCCACTGCTGTTGTTGCCCCTGATCGACACACCGAGATCGCGACCGGCGTTGCGCTTGGCTTCCAGCACCCGCACTTCGAGATTGACCTGCTGGCTGTCGTCGACAGTGACGGAATTGATGATGTCGTCGGGACCATATTGCTTTGCCACCTCCAGGATGGCCGCCAGAGTGGCGCCGTCCTTGACGTGGCCGCCAAGCCTGACCCTCCCATTGACCGACCCGACTTCGATGCGCGACCTTGGCGCCACCTGGCGGATCGCCTGCGCCATGTCGCTGACGTCGACGCCGACCTCGATCTGAAGGGCGCCGAGCGAACGCTTGTCGGTGGAGAACAGATTGACCGTGGTGGTGCCGGCGCCCTTGCCGATGACATAGAGCGTGCGGTCGGTCATCGGCTGGGCATCGGCGATCTTCTCATCGCCGACGACGATATCGCCCAGATTGGCGCTCACCTGGATCGTTACCGATTGCGATACCGGCAGGAAAATACGGTGCACGCGAGGGGTCGACACGTCGATGAAACGGTCGGCCGCAAGGGCCGCCAGGCTAGACAGAAGCAGCGCGGCCAGACAGGGCAACGCGGCCGCCGCCATCCTTAACCAAGACCCTTGCATCCCGTATCCCCAATCGCTGCCGGTGG
The DNA here is from genome assembly GCF_040324395.1 of Mesorhizobium sp. C277A. Lineage (NCBI taxonomy): Bacteria > Pseudomonadati > Pseudomonadota > Alphaproteobacteria > Hyphomicrobiales > Phyllobacteriaceae > Mesorhizobium > Mesorhizobium sp. C277A. The sequence continues at coordinate 3,287,261 of NZ_JAMYVW010000002.1, forward strand.
CAGCCCCGTTCCGTTTCGCCGCAGCTTATCACGGTTGTCGCGGAACGTCATATGTCTCGAGCTTGACACCCCGGAAAACACCAACCGTCGCCCGCGCTGGCGGCTCCGGCTCCACATACTTGATCACTTCCTTGACGACCTGCTCCGGCGCGGGTGCCGCCACAACGACCGGAGCCGGCTTGACCTTGCTCAACTGGTCGATCTGGCTTCCAACCCGGTCCACCGCCCGGGCCAAACCGGCGATCTTGTCGTCCGCGCGCTGGCGCTCGGCTGCGGCCGCGGCGTCGGCTGCCGCCTGCTTGGCGAGGTCGGCTTGCCTCTTGGCGACATCGTCGGGCGTCTCGCCGGTCAAATCGGACAGCGTGACTCGTTCGGTCATCTCGCCCTTGCTGGCCGCTGCCTGGCGAAGCGCCAGTGACAATTGGCCGGCGCCTGCGGCCAAGGTCAGCTTCTGCGCATCCTTGGTGCTGACCTCGAGCGTCACCGACTTCACAACTGTCGGGCTGTCCTTGCTCTCGTCGGCGACCTGGTCGACGGCGAGCACCTTCATGCTCTGAAGCAGCACGTCGACAAAACTCTGATCCCCGCCTTCGGCATTGCGAACGGTGCGCGTCAAAAGCACGTCAACCCGATCGCCGGGATAGACAAATCCGGCAACGCCGAGCACGTCATTGACCCTGATGGAAACGGCTTTCATGCCTTCGCCGAGCACCGCCGAAAGCGTAGCGCGCTGGCCGGGGCCGGTAATTTTGGTGGCAAGGACAGGTTCGTTGACGCCGATCGACTGCAACGCCTGCTTGGTGCCGCCGCCGGCCGGAAGGTCTTTCGTGAGAAGGTCTTGTGTCGTCTTGTAAGCGCCGGCCGGGACGGCGCCCGACGGCCATTGGACTTCGCGCAATTTGTCGGCGGAAAGCGTGTCGCCGAACTTAAGAGCCACCGCCGCGACCACGACCGTATCGCGCTGGACGTCGTCCGTACGTGCCATGGCGCTCCGCTGCCCGGCCAGCCAGATATTGGCAAGCACCACCGCGAGCACGCCGAACACGCCGGCGAGAACGATCATGATGACAGTGTTGGCGCGCATTTGCCCCCCAGATTGCTAGGCAAATCGACGTCGGGGAAAGCCCCGGCGTCGACAACTAGGTGTCGGCGATCAAGGCAGCGTCGATGCCAAGGATGACCACCTGCCGCTGACCCAGCCGCCTACCGTAATGACGGATGCGATCACCGCGATAGTGATGATCCCGAGCAGGATCGTATATTCGACCATAGCAGCGCCGTTCTCGTCGTCGCGGAACTGCCGGGCCATCGTCGTTAGCTTCTTCACGCCAATCTCTCCCTTTGGAGTTGAACCCAGCGAGGCGAGCCAAGGTTGAAATCCATACCCAAGCATCCCCCGCCATCTTCCAGTCGAATGCCTTACCAAACATCGACGCCGAGGATGCCCGGCGTCGATGAGAAAGATGCCGGTTATGCAGCCGGCAAGGTCGATGCTAAGGATGACCACCTGCCGCTGACCCAGCCGCCGACCGTAATGACGGATGCGATCACCGCGATAGTGATGATCCCGAGCAGGATCGTATATTCGACCATAGCAGCGCCGTTTTCGTCGTCGCGGAACTGCCGGGTCATCGTCATGAGCTTCTTCATGCCAATTTCTCCCCTTGGAGTTTTGAACCCGACGAGACAGAGCCAAGGATGAACCCCATACCCAAGCATCCCCCGTCATCTCAATCCTAGGTCGCGCCAAAAAGCAGAGTCAAACGGATTAACAGATCCTTAACCTTCCAATACCTGATCGGAAGGCATTTAAATTTACACAAGAGCTTGATTCCACTAATTTTTCGAGCGTCTTAACCATTCGTTAACATTTGTGCGGCTGAGCTCATTAAGCGCTCCCTAATTTAGGCAGATAGCATATCCTTTTATATCTAAGGGTTTATAGCCAATTGTGGAGAACGTTCCTCGTCTCGGCACCCACAAGGGGCACCGGTCCCGTAAGCTTAATGCTTCAGTCATGTGAGGGAGTGCGAACGCAGGAAATAAAAACGAGATTTTTCGGGCGAACTCTTTAACTATGTTGAAAGTATCGGACGTACGTGGTGCCTTTGGCGCTTGTGCGCCGCTTGGTTAACGTTTAGTTTCCGCTGATATGGGCTAAAGGGGTATAAGGGGCTATGCTAGGTCGGTTTATCAAGGGACCAAGCGAGCAGCAGGCCGCGACAACGGTCGAGCCGCAGACTGTGCTCCCTGCTGCTCCGGCCCTTTCGCCGGCCGCTGATATTGAATCGCACCGCGACGATTTTCTGACACTCAAGGTCGAACTTCACCGGCACCTCATTGATCGGTTCAATCTGACCGCTCTTGAAAATGCCACCAAGGACGAGATTCTGAATGAGATCCGCCCGATCGTGCGCGAGTTCGTTCGAAATCGAGCCGTGCCCCTGAACGCGCGCGAGCTCGATCAGCTGACCAGCGACACCGCCGACGAGATGCTGGGGCTTGGTCCGATCGAGCCACTGCTCAAGGATGACTCGATTTCCGACATTCTGATCAACACGCACAATCGCGTTTTCATAGAACGGCGCGGTGTGATCGAGGAGACGGCAATTCGATTCCGCGACGAGGCACACCTGCTGCGCATCATCAACAAGATCGTCTCGGCGATCGGTCGCCGCGTTGATGAATCGGCGCCCATGGTCGACGCTCGACTAGCAGACGGCTCGCGCGTCAACATCGCGGTGCGTCCGATTTCCGTGGATGGTCCGCTGGTGTCGATCCGCAAGTTTTCGAAACATCCCTACTCGCTCGAGCGCTTGATGGCCTTCAATTCGATCCGCCAGCCGATGGTCGATTTGCTCCGGATCGCCGTGCAGGCGCGCAAATCGATCCTGGTTTCAGGCGGCACCGGCAGCGGCAAGACGACCTTGCTCAACGCTTTGTCCAGCTACATTCCGTCCAAGGAGCGCTTGGTGACGATCGAGGATGCGGCGGAGCTGCAATTGCAGCAGCCGCATGTCGGCCGTCTCGAAACGCGCCCGCCCAATGTCGAAGGCAAGGGCGAGGTGCGTCAGCGCGAATTGCTGAAGAATGCGCTTCGCATGCGGCCAGACCGCATCATCGTCGGCGAGGTTCGCGGCGAGGAAGCTTTCGACATGCTGCAGGCCATGAACACCGGCCATGAGGGTTCGATGACCACCATCCATGCCAACACGCCGCGCGACGCGATCTCGCGGCTGGAGCAGATGGTCGGCATGGCGGGCATGCCGATGACCAATGATTCCATCCGCGCGCAGATCGCTTCCGCCATAAACATCATCGTCCAGACGCAGCGCCTTTCGGACGGTGGGCGGCGAGTCGTTTCCATATCCGAACTGACAGGCATGGAAGGCAATGTGGTCCAGCTTCAGGAACTTTACCACTTCGTGCGGCGTGAAGTGACGGCGGACGGCCAGATCGTCGGAGAATTTCGCGCCACCGGCATTCGTCCACGCTTTGCCCAGGAAGCCGCGACGCTTGGCTTTCTGTTCGGCAAGGACGCATTCAATCCGCAGGTTCCGCTCTGATGCCGACTGGCCAGACTTTGCTTTACTTCATCTATGTGCTGGCGGCGGCGTCGGCGATCCTTGCGATCGAGGCTCTCTTTGTCACCTATTCCAAACGCCGCTCGCGGGTCAGCGCGATAAATCGTCGGCTGAAAAGGCTGGCTGATGAAGCTCCTGCAGAACAGACTTTGCAAGGATTGCTGCGCGAGCGTGGGCTTACCAATTCTGGCGATTTTCTTTTCAGCATGGTCGGGCTGAACAGACTGTACACCCAGTCTGGAATTACCGGGAATCCGCTGTCGTTTGTCGCGATGTTCTTTCTCGCGGGATTGGCGCTGGCGCTGGTCTTTGCGTTTCTGCTGCATTTTTCCGCCATATTCGCGCTCTTCGTGTTTTTGTTGATCGCCTTTATCCTGCCGCTTCTGGTTCTTCGCCGCGCCCGAGCTAAACGTATCCAGAAATTCGCCAAGCAGCTGCCGGACGCACTCGACATGATCGTTCGGTCGTTGCGTGCCGGTCATCCGACTTCTGTGGCGATCGGGCTCGTCGCCCGGGAAATGCCCGATCCGCTGGGCACCGAATTCGGTATCGTCTCCGACGAAATCACTTTTGGTCTCAGCCTCGAAAACGCGGTACGAAAACTCTCCCAGCGCGTTGGTTTCGAAGGCCTTCAACTGCTGTCGGTGTCGCTGTCGATTCAAGCAAAGACGGGCGGTAATCTGACCGAAATTCTGTCCAACCTTTCAGCGGTGCTGCGTGAAAGGCAAAAGCTCAGGCTGAAGATAAAGGCACTTTCCGCCGAGGGTCGAATGTCCGGATGGATCATTTCCCTGTTTCCGCTGTTCATGCTGGTTATCCTCATGACCATCACTCCAAGCTACTATGGCGATATATGGAACGACCCACTGGTCATGCCTGTGTTTACGGTCTTCGGGGTATGGGCTCTGCTTGGCGATTTCATCATGTATCGCATGGTCAATTTCGATTTCTGACTGGGAGCGAACCATAAATCTCTTTTCGAATACTCACGATATGAGCCTCCTGATCTCCATTGCCGTTTTCCTGGCAGCGGTGGCCATTTTTCTGTTGGCTGCACTCATATTCCTGCCGGCGCTGCAGACGCGGAAGCTGGTTGCGCAAACCTTGATGGCAGAGGGCACTCCGAACCGCCGCTCGCTTGTTGGGCAGGAGGAGTTGGCAAGAATCTCTGCGCAGCAACCTGTCCAAGCATATTTTCGATCAATCGAGAAGGAACGCGACGAACCCAGTGCCCTGGACGCGAAACTCTTTCGCGCAGGCTTCTATCAGCCAAGCGCGCCGCTGATCTATACAGTATCGCGTCTGGCGGCGGTCTGTGTCGGCTTTGCTGTGACCTACGGACTCCTCTCGCGCATCTTGCCACCACAATTGCCCGGTCTTTTCGTCTTTGGAGGCTCAGCCTTGCTTGGCTTGGCATGCATTGTCATTCCAAGCATAGCGCTCGATCGCTTCGAAAACGGGCAAAAGCAGATCTATCGGCGTGGCTTTCCCGATTTCATGGATATGATGATTACCTGTGCCGACGCCGGCATGAGCCTGGAGGCGGCGGTCGAGCGTGTTGGCGCCGAACTGGCCGGCACACATAAATGGCTCGGCATCCAGCTTTCGATCATGAATCTGCAATTGCGCGCCGGCAAGCCGCTGCGGGAAGCTTTGCGCGAACTCGCCGATCGAATCGGGCTCGAGGAGGCGCGCGCTTTGGCCGTGCTGTTCCGGCAATCAGAGGAACTTGGGACGAGTCTGACGGACGCCCTGCGCGTGTATAGCGACGAAATGCGGGGACAAAGAATCTTTCGTGCCGAAGAGCGTGCCAACACTCTTCCGGTCAAGATGATGATCCCATTGGGACTTTGCATCTTTCCAGTCGTGATGATGGTGGTCATGCTGCCCGTGATAATCCGCATGAAAGGCATTTTCTTCTGAACGGTCATATGCTTTGGTTCTAAAATAGGGTCGGGGACCCTTGGGGAGACAAGATGAGAAGGCCAATGCGCCTCGCAGCCGCTGCCAGTTTGCTGGCCGTGCTGCTTGCCGGCTGCCAGACCAGCGGGGCTGACAACACCGATGGGATCGTTCGCACCAACGAACCATCGAAAGGCGACGTGACGGCCTTTGGCGATGCTTTTGATGGTCTGAAGACGGTCGGCGATGTCGAATTCTATGCCTCCGACCAAGCGGTGGCCGAAGCCACGAACCAGTTCCGTGCGGAAAACTATGGCAATGCCGGCGCGCTGTTCTACAAAGCGACGCAACTGGCTCCCAATGATGGTGGCGCCTGGATGGGCCTGGCCGCCTGCAGCGACCGCATCCACCGCTTCGACCTCGCCGACAGGGCTTACGCCCGGGCCTTCAAGCTAGTTGGCGCGTCGCCCGAATATTACAACAATGTCGGCTACTCTTACCTGCTGCGCGGCAAGCTGCAGGATGCACGCGCGAACTTCCTCAAGGCCTACGAACTGGCGCCCAACGATCCGACCGTGGTCAACAATCTGAAGCTTCTGTCATCCAGTGTGCAGAACGTCGAGCGTCAGTAGTCATGCTGCTTGCCGCATCGCTGCTGCTGAAGGTATTTGCTGTCCCTTTGCTCGCAAGGATAGCCTGGCTCGACTTCACCACCCAAAAAATATCCAACCGTGATGTGCTTCTGCTGCTGTGCCTCGGGTTGGGATCACTGCAGGCTGTATCAATTCTGGTGGGATCATGGTGGGACATGGGCCTGAGCGCGATTGCAGGCATCGTGCTGTTTCTTGCGCTCTTCCCGTTCTGGGCTCTGCGCAAGGTCGGTGCCGGCGATGTCAAGCTGATGGCAGTAATGCCATTCCTGACCGGCGGAAGCAGTCTGGCGGTGTTTTCCCTGCTGCTGCTGGTTTTTGCTCTTACCACGGCGCTGATCGTGAAAAATCCCTTCATGCTCCCTGAAGGCGCCTTCCGCCTTTATGTTCAGCATCTGGATCGCAAGGGGGTTGTTCCGTTCGGCGTGCCGATATCGATCGCGGCGATCTGCACGCTGGCGTTTCAGATCTACGCCAGCTTGATGGTTTCTGGCGGGCTATCGATCTGATGGTCGCGGGCCCAAAACAACAACGGCATGGCGAAGGTGAGTGGGTGGGCTCGGAGGTGCGGAGGGGTTTCACAAACCGAGAGATCTGGCCTAAGCATCAGGCGTCTGCTTGACCGCGCCGATCTCGGCATTCCCCCGTTCTTTGGGTTTGGGCATAAACGGATATCCGAACTGGCCGAGGTAGCTTGCCGGAATCGGCTCATCGACTCCGTATTTCTCGGGCATTGCCGAACCTGGAACGTGAAAAGTGCCGAACAGCAGATCGATGATCGATAGTTGACTGGCGAAGTTCTTGTCATAGGCATCGCGATGATCGGCGTGGTGCCAATGATGGAATTGCGGGCTCGCGATCAGCCATTTCAAGGGCCCAAAATTGATCCTGACGTTGGCGTGCAGCAGTAGCGCGTGCCCGGTATAAACAAGGAAATAGATGGCGATCGCCTCTGTCGAAAAGCCAAGAAAGAACACTGGCATGAGGGAGACCGCCTTGGTGATGATCTGATCGACCGGGTGCGCTCTGAACGAGGCCACCCAGTCCAACTCTTCTATACCGTGATGAATCGAGTGAAATCGCCACAGCGCCGGAACCGCATGAAACGCGCGGTGTGCGGCGTACACCCCGAGATCGGCTAATATGATGATTTCGATTACCTGGAGCCATGTGGGCTGGCCGCCGATGGTATCCGATACGCGCTCGGGCACCAGCAATGCGGCCACGCTCATGACAATCGCTGCCATCGAGAAAATGCAAGCTCTTACAAGCGTGCCATTCAAGATTGCGTAGATGGCATCAATAGCGAGACCCTTGCGAAGAATCTTTTGAGGCGGCCGCAGGGTCAGGATTCGCTCCAGCGGGACGAAGATCAGGGCACAAATGAGCAGAGATTTCAGACCAAAGAGGTCCATTGGCCTATCCAAAAGTGGCAGTTATGGGAGGAGTGAACCACTTGCTGACCTATCAGACAAGACGATCGTTTCCGAACAGGTGGAGTAGAAGTTAACTCTTCGGAAACCATTTTCTTGCCGAGGCGCGAATGCAGTGCTTCAATGCTCCCCGAAGCGGGGAACTACAATGCTAACTGAGGATTTCCTTGGCCGAATTGCGATCGTCCTTGTTCTGACGGTCTTGGCGACGTTTGGCGTGATTTCAATTTTCGGCCATTTCAATCAGGACACTTCGGCGAGTTCGCTGGCGGTCATCACTCAGGCGGCCGCGACTGTGTTGTTGCTATTGCAGGTCGTTATGACAGTCAGCCGTCTTCCGGCTAAGGGAACGGCCCGAGGAATTGAGCCAAGGATTACCGCGTTAGCCGGATCTTTCCTTATGTTGGTGGCGATGTTTCTGACCCCGGCACTGGAAAGCGAAGCTGCGCAAATAGCGGCTCTTTGCTCAATATTCGTCGGCACCGTCACTTCTATTTTTTGCCTGTATTGGCTTGGCCGTTCCTTTTCCATCATGGCCACGGCTCGGCAACTTGTTGCCTCAGGGCCATATTCGCTTGTCCGTCATCCGCTGTACGTTTGTGAGGCAGTATTCGTCCTCGGGATGATCCTCTCACATTTTTCGGTATTGATGGTGATCTTCGGTGCGTTTCAGTTTCTTTTGCAGTATCGACGCGCGAGGAATGAGGAAGCCATCTTGCGGCAAACCTTTCCCGAGTATGATGAATATGCTCGGCGCGTCCCTATGTTCATACCGCGAATTTTTAGGGCAGCTGTACCGGCGGTAGACAAGCCATAGCCGGTAGCCGTTCTTGTACACTGGGCCATCGGCGGCATTCTGTTCCGCGCTGAGCCGATACCCGATACCGCGCACCGTCTGCAGCCAGACCGGATCGGACGGATTCCGCTCGATTTGGACGCGCAGCCGGTTGATCTGGACGTCGATGGTGTTCGCCGACTTCGGAATAATCACCGACGAGTTCATGGCTCGGAAGGGTTTCGCCGGCCCGCGTCGAAGAACGCTCCTGTTCGCGGCCGCGCGCCCGCCGCCCCGCCTCAGTTCGCGCCTGGCCAGCGTGCCATGCGTTCCCCTGCGCTCCTACGTCATTGGCAGGATCATCGAAAGTCGCTTCAATGGCAGGTTCCAGATCGAAAAAAGGAAGAGAAGAAGAATCTGTGCGCTCTCTGCACACAGTCTCCCAAATTATCTGCTTTTGCAGGAGGCGCCTGGTGGTGATCTGCCTCGGGAGCCGGCGATCCGCGCGGAGGCTACCATTCCTGGCAAAAATTTCCGGCTTCGCATGACCTTCCGCCGCAATCGACGCATCCGCGTAGGCTACGTGCAGTTTCCTGCAGGGGTAAGGGAGTGGTCCCGATGCTTGTGAAACTTCCTATGCTTGTGAATCTTCCTCTTGTCGCCGTTGCTCCCCTTGCCGATTGGGTGGGTCATCGAGCCGAGCAGAAGGCGCTGTTGAAGGCAACGGACGGGTTGAGCGAGTCACCAGACGACGTGCTCGGCGACATCGGGATTTCCCGTGACGACATCACGACGTTTGCGTTCCGCAGCCCGGCGTCGAGACGTAGGGGCTGAGCAATAAAAAGCCCGCCACCGTGAGGCAGCGGGTTCTCTTTCGGAAATGATGAGCTGCCTTTTACGGCCGGCCTTCATGGGGCGGGGTTGCGGATGCCTCTGGCCGGACATTCGACGTCATTGAAGCGAGGCACTCCTCCAGACGTTCCAGCCGCGCCTTCTGGCATCGCAGTGTGTGCGCGACGTCATGCAGCCTGGATTTACCCTGAGAGTTGGCGGCAGCGATCAAGTCTATTTGGAGCCGACTGATCTCGCTCCGCAGATCGCGAGCGTCAGCTTCCATCAGACCCCTGATCCATCCAGCCCCGCGCATTCCAGCACACCATCCACCGAGCCCTGCGTCGCACGATAGCAGCGAGTTTGCTAACAACCATGCCATGAACCTTCTCGAATTTTATGCATTGCTAATATATAAAAGGCCCGCCACCGTCAGGCGTCCGGGCAGTTTTTGCCCCGTCGGATCGGACTGTGAGGTTTGTCACGGACGCATCGACGTATCGGCGTAGGCTACGTGCAGTTTCCTGCAGCGGTAAAGGGAGTGGTCCGATGCTTGTGAACCTTCCTATGCTAGTGAATCTTCCTCTTGTCGCAGTTGGTCCCCTTGCCGATTGGGTCCGTCATCGAGCCGAGCAGAAGGCGCTGTTGAAGGCAACGGACGAGTTGAGCGAATCACCAGACGACATGCTCAGCGACATCGGGATTTCCCGTGACGACATCACGACGTTTGCGTTCCGCAGCCTGGCGTCGAGACGTTGGGGCTGAGCAACAAAAAAGCCCGCCACCGTGAGGCAGCGAGCCACATTAATCGAGAATTAAACTTGGATCGTTCCAGGTTCTGTATCGCGGGAAGCGCCGCCGGTCGCCGAACACCCGGCCGAGGATGCGAATGCAAGAAGATGGCCCTCGTCCGCACACCATGGAATCAAGAAGGAACGTCTCCTCCAGACTTCCCTTTGGCGGCAAAGCGGCCCCCATAGCCTCGCCCGTGATTGTTGCGCCAGGTCATGGTTTGCGGATGACCGCCTCCAAACATGGCGACCACAACGCACCCGTCCTCCAGTTCCGCGTCTCGATCAATGATAAGGCTTTCAGCCCGAAGCTCGGGGTAGGTGTCTGTCACCGAAAACACGTTGTAGGCCCACTTGCTGGCGGCACTGCGAGGCAAAACTGCTGCCCCAGGGCCACGTGACCGTGCCGAGACGGACGCGGGCTATCAGATGCCGTCGAGGTTCTCTTGAGCCGCGACCGAAATTCGACTAGTCGAGTCAGCCGCTTCCGATGATCGCCAGTATATCAAGCAAACGACCAGCCCGGCGTACCCGACTTGCAGAACGATCAGCGCAAGGACCGCACAGCCGAGCGCGGTCCAAATTGAACCGGCTTCGATGTAGGTCCAGATCGCCACAATGATCGCAGTGGCAGACATGCCGACCAGAAACTGTGGAAAATACATTCCTCACGCATTTCATTAATTTAGCGATTGCGCAATTAGCTGATTCTAAAATATCGCTGCAGCATGATGTCGCATCGGTTAGCGCTACCCATCCATAGAAATGGCCGCTGCAGTCTTTGGTGTGGGGGCCGCACCGGCCACCGCGCGGGAAGATTCAGCCCCCGCGCTGCCTAAGATATAATCATATTAGCGATCACGCAATTAACCATGTAGGCGCTCCCAAGCCGAAACTCAGGGAATCCCTCTTGAAGGCTCAAACGAGAGGACAAGCTAATACCGTTGAGAGGCGCGGGCATGGACGACGGTATGGGCGAGCATCTTGGGGTTTTCGACCTTGACGCTTTGCGCAAGGCTTTCCTCGAGTTCGTAGAAGAGCATAAAACCACGGATCATCCTGAGTGGGGCGAACTCGCCAAGCTGTTCCTCGACAAACAACGAGAGCGGGACCAAGAACCGGACCCTACCCAGCCGGAGGGGTGAACGCACCAGCGCTGTGTGACCGGACCGGCGCAGAAGCCATGACCAGAACAAACCGGGGATTCACGGATTCGCGGTTTCGATCTACATTTGCTCTGAGATGGCATTGGCGTGGCGCTGGCCGGTTAGGTAAGCGAGCCCCCTTGTCAGGCAGTCCGGCATGTAGGACATGACTGGCACGTCGGGGAAGCCTCAGGCTAAGTCCACCCTTTCGGCGCCACGACGATTCACTTCGATAATCAATTCGAAGACGCTTTCAAGCTCGCCGTTGATCTCGTCGGCAGGAATGCCGGCCTTCTCGGCAGCTGTCATCAACTGGTCTTTCAAGTCGCCAACCGAGATGGGGTCTCCACAATGGGCAGTTGTTCGGCTACCCACTTATCGAGAAACTTCAGGCCACGGACGCTCATTTGTTAGCAACTCTCCGCACCCGCCCGCGGCCGAGTGACACCCGATCGCGCGTGACGATTCCCTCCTATGACTTCCGCATTCGGTTGTCGATTCGACTTCGAAGGCCGTGATCGGCCAGCATATGGAATCAGTCGGCCCGGTCACGCGCATCGACGGCGACACGGTAACCGTCAGCCTCCGGCCACTGGTGACTGTCGACGCCGAGCACGTGCGCGTTGTTGAGAGCCATGTGGAGGTCGCCACTGCGAAAAAAGCCGATTGTTGACAAAGCCTAACGGCGACTGCTTCAGGAGATCAAAGGCCTCGTCGCAGGGGCAGCCGCCGGAAAGAATGGGATTCGGGCCGCTCTGATAATTATGCGGTTCCCGAGCCAGCACGGCGACAAGCACCGAGCAGTCGAGTTCCTCGTTGAATGAAAAGTGCGGGTCGGCCTCTGGCAAGATCTGAGCCAAGCGGAGCGATTTCAACCTGGCTGTCTTGGCGGCACGTTCTGTGCATTCAACCTCATTGATCCCTTTCGCGGACCGCACTGCACCTCGACGTTCTCCCAGCCAACACATTTCCTGGTAGCCTCATTCTCACCTCCCCCCAACGCAAATTTCCACATTCGGATGAACCATGTCGCCCTTCATTCTGATGAAGCCCAAGCTCAAACAGGGTAGTGTGCTGAGAGTTCTGCAAATTCGCTGAGAGGGGGCGGTCATGGCAGGCTGGTGATTGTTCACGTCACCTGATTCCCGCGAAGGAACGCCACCATGACCAAGACTGAAGTTAAGACCGCCAGCGCTGCCGTCAAAGACATTTTGCTTTCGAACCCGGATGGATTGCACGAAGTGCTCCGTGCGGTGATGCAGGAGGTGCTTGAGGCCGAGATGGACGAGGCGCTGGGTGCCTCGAAGAGCGAGCGTACGCCCGAACGGCTTGGCTATCGCTCGGGCTATTACGGCCGCACCCTGGTCACCCGGGTGGGCAAGCTCGAGCTGCGGGTTCCACAGGACCGGGCCGGGCGCTTCTCCACCGAGCTGTTCGAGCGCTACCAGCGTTCCGAGCGGGCCTTGGTGGCGACACTGGCGGAGATGTATGTGCAGGGCGTGTCGACCCGCAAGGTCAAGGCGATCACGGAAGAACTGTGCGGCCATGCCTTCTCGGCCTCGTCGATCTCGGCCATCAACAAGCGGCTGGACGAGAGCCTCGCTGCCTTTGCCAGGCGCCCCCTTCAAGAGCCGTTTCCTTACCTCATCCTCGAGGCGCGCTACGAGAAGGTGCGTGAAGCCGGTGTTGTCATGAGCCAGGCGGTGCTGATCGCGGTCGGTATCGACTGGGACGGAAGGCGCCAGATCCTGGCCGTGGAGATGGCCAATCGCGGGAGCCGCTCGGCCTGGAGGGACTTCCTCGTCGGCCTCAAGGCGCGCGGCCTCAAGGGCGTCGAGTTGGTCGTGTCCGACGATCACGCCGGCCTGGTGGCAGCGATCGGCGAGGTGATCCCCGAAGCCGCCTGGCAACGCTGCTACGTCCACTTCCTCAGGAACGCGCTCGATCATCTGCCCAGGAAGCACGGCGACGACTGCCTGCAGGAATTGCGCTGGCTCTACGACCGGCGCGATCTCGCAGAGGCCAGGGCTGATCTTGCCGCATGGCTTGCCAAATGGTCGGCACGCTATCCGCGCCTGACAGGCTGGGCCGAGGATGCCATCGAACAAACCCTGACCTTCTTCAGGCTGCCGAGACAGCACCACAAGCATCTCAAATCCACCAACATGCTGGAGCGGCTCAACGAGGAAATCCGCCGGCGCACCTATGTCGTGCGCATCTTCCCCAACACCGAAAGCTGCCTGCGCCTGGTCAGGGCCTTGGCCGTCGAGACCAACGCAAACTGGATGGAGGCCAACCGATACATCAACATGGACGACCTGCGCGAGCACAAGAAGCTCGCTCTGCGCCAAGCCGCATGACCAGCATCATGGCTGCCCCATTTTGCAGAACTTGACGCACACAACCAATGGTTGCCGATAGCCGCATGCCGAGGCCTAAGCTCATCAACAGTCGCACGATTTGGGATCGTGTCACCCTCGATATCGCTTTCTCCTCCCTGCCAGACAAAGATAACGGCCTCCAAGAACTGTTAGATCGGAGTAAGCAGAAGGCGGCAACAAGATAGGAAGCTACGCGCATTGCGTATACGCTGTGGGCGTAGTACCATTATCCTCCGAGTGGAATGATGACGTGAACGAGAATGACAAGCTTGCGCGAGATGTGAAAGCCTGGCGTTCGAAGGGAGGTTTCACTGCTGAGAGTGCAGCGAAGGTGTTGGGAATACCGAAACGCACATACGAGGGCATCGAGCAAGGTCGAGGTTTCCCGTACCCGAAACTCCTACGCGTTGCCCTCGAAAGCAAAAACCTTTCGCTTGAAGCGATGATAGAGGTCTCTCCGCATGTGAAAAAGCGGCGGTAGAGGACTGGAAGGAGGCCTAATCGCCCGGCCATTCAAGGATGACACTTTCCCCGGCGTTTCGTCGCGCCTCAAAAATGGAAAGACAGTCTATCGCTATCGTGCAGAGGGAATGCCTGAAATCCGCCTCCCCGGCCAGCCCGGTGATCCGGAATTCGAGGCTGCCTACAAAGGGCGACCCAGAGCCAGGGCCTAAAGGCAATTATTATCGACCTACCCGGTCGGGCGTTGCCAAAGACGTTCGGTCATGCAGCGCGGCGACTTGAAGGGACTATGGAATGGCTGGACGAAGCAACGCAGCGGAAGAATGCCAGGCTGATTGAACGCTTCCTTCGGAGCAGGTCGAACCTGCCTACCCGCTGACTTGGCGCGATACGCCAGTAGAACATCTCGACGCCGACCATCTGCGTGCGATTGTCGAAAGCGCCTTTGCCGCCAACCGGACGGTTGCCAAGCACCTGCTGGTCGCAATCAAGAAGCTCCTGTGGGTGGGGATCGAAGTTGAGAAATGGATCAAACCGCAGAACAATCCCTCACTGTCGATCCGCGTCCGCATTCCTAAATCCACCACCAATCCCGCGTGGCCGGTCCCCATTCGTGAAAAGTTCGAGGCGCGCCATCCGATCGGCTCCCCGCCGCGCACCTGTTACGCGCTCGCCTTTTGGCTCGGCAACCGACGAGGCGATATCGCCTCGTTGCAATGGGACGATTTGGTTTTCGAGGAGATCGAACTGTTCGATGGCTCCCTAGGGGTGATCGAAGCCTTCGATTTCCGGCAGAAGAAGAACCGCAACCGTCACGGCGGTCGCGAGATGTTTATCCCCATCCTCGACAAGCTGGCGCAAGCCTTGGCGCCGCTCGACCGTTCGAAAGGCGGAACGGTACTGAAGAATGCCTATGGGCGTCCATTCGCGGAAAAGAGCCTCACCGGCATGATGGCACATTGGAACAAGCAGGCCGGCATTCCGGAGAGCTACACTCTCCACGGGCTACGCCGCACCTTCGGCACGTATCTCGCCGAATGCAACATCCAATCGCGTGCCATCATGGAGGCGATGGGGCATTCTTCCATGACGGTGACGGACGAATATGTCCGGGAGGCTAACAAGAAGCGAATGGCCGTCGACATAGCCCGCGCCATCAACGAGCGCGAGGCCAAACGATGCGATGAAGCACCGAGCGGCCCTGCGCCTCGTCAAGTAAGTGAAATCAACCGACCATGAGCAGGGTCCCATATCGGGTGCCCTTTTCTTCGGGCCCATAATGGGCCCAAAACGTTTTGGGCCGAGGCATATCTTTAATAATGAAATCAATGGTTATGGTGGGCCCGGAGGGACTCGAACCCCCAACCAAGCGGTTATGAGCCGCCGGCTCTAACCATTGAGCTACAGGCCCCACGCGCGCTGGATTAGTGTTTTTCCTTGCGCGGCACAAGGCTTTCCGGACGGGCTGGCCGAGATCGCCCAAATCAGCCCATATTCGCGCCCTAGTCGACAGGCGCGACTGGATCGCACACCGAGGAGATTTTCATGACCAGACATATTTTGCCGCTCGCACTTGCCGCCGCGATCGCTTTTCCGGCGATGGCAAGCGCTGCCGATTCGCTGCCCCCGCCCCGCATCATCGTGTCGGGTGAAGGCCAGTCGACCGTGGCGCCTGACCTGGCGCTGCTGACGCTCAGCGTCATGCGCGAGGCCAACACCGCACGCGCGGCACTCGACGCCAACAACGACGCCATGGCCGCCGTGATCGCGGCAATGAAGTCGGCAGGGATCAAGGACCGCGACCTGCAGACCGCCGGCATCCAGATCAACCCGCGTTACAACTACACCAACAAACCGGACGGCAGCCAGGAAGCCGAGCTTGTAGCCTACCAGGTGACCAACACACTCTCGGTGCGCATCCGCGACATCGACAAGACAGGTGAGATTCTCGACAAGGCTGTGTCGCTCGGCGTCAACCAGGGCGGCGGCATTTCGTTCTCCAACGAAGACCCGAAAGCTGCCGTCACCGAAGCCCGCAAGAAGGCGGTCGCCGATGCCATGGCCAAGGCCAAGACGCTGGCCGAAGCCGCCGGCGTCAGCATAGGCCGGGTGCTGGAAATCACCGACCAGAACGTTGCGCCGGCGCCGATGCCGATCAATGCCAAGGCCTTCGATGCGGCAGGCGCCGCGGTTCCCGTGCAGGCCGGCGAGAATGCCTACGCCGTGCAGGTAACAGTGACATTCGAGCTTAAGTAGCAGGCCGCCGGGCCGGGCGCGGTTCTGCTGAACCCGTCGGCCGGAACCGCAGATTTCCGACATGAAAAACCCCGGAGGACTGGCCTCCGGGGTTTTTTCGAGCCGCACCTTTCCGCGGAGGGAAAGGGGCTCCTGGCTGACCCTAGAAGGGTCATGCCGCTACTCCAGGCTGATCCTCGCGGAGGATCATGCCTCCGGATCGACCTTCGCAGAAGGTCGTATCCCAGACTGATCTTCGCAGAAGATCAGTCTGGTTCTCTTAGCGATAGATAACCGGGCAGCCGCGCTCATTGGCGAACACGACCACCACGCGATCGCCATACTGGCGGCCGGCGACCTTCACCACGCGGCGATTGACATCGACGATGCGGACGCGGTGCAGGCCCATGCGCTCGGCCTTGTCGAGAGCGCGGTCCGGCGAGCAGCGGCGCCAATTGCGGTCACGGCGAAAGCCGTCCTCATCGTCGCCGGTGTAGACGCCGACGCGGCGGTCATGGTTGTTGCCGAAGCCGAGATAGATCGAGTCCGCCTGAGCGGGCACTGCGGCAAGGGTGCCGAGAGCTACGAGACCCGAAAGGGCTGCCGTCTTGAATGAGTTGAACATTGTCTTCTCTCCTTGTTGAGGGCTTGCGCCCGTCTTGGTCGAACCGATGGGGGGAGAATGCTCCTTGCAATCTGAACTCTTCGCGAACCGGCCGTTCATTTTCGGTTAATCTAACCGACAGGTTGAAAGCAACCGCCCCTTCCACCGCTGCAAACGATCCTGACCGTCAAAAACGTCCAATGGCGCAGAACGCCCTATGGCAACGTCCGTTCCAGAATGCTCAGGGCTCGTCGTCGAGCATATAGTCGAAATAATCGTCCGGCTCGGCCAGATCGGTCTCACTGGCGCGGACGCGGCCGCGCATGGAGATGCCGGCATCATGAACGGTCTCGGCACTTCCCGACACCAGCCTGTGCCACCAGTAGAGGTCGTGCCCCTCGGCAACCAGCCGGTAGGCGCAGGTTTTCGGCAGCCAGGTGATGGTGCGCACATTCTGCGGCGTCAGCCCGACACAGTCGGGCACGCGCGCCAGCCGGTTGGCATAGTCCGAACAGCGGCAGCTTTGCCCATCGAACAGCCGGCAGCCGACTGATGTCCAGTAGATCTCGCCGGTATCCTCGTCCTCGAGTTTAGACAGGCAGCATTTGCCGCAGCCGTCGCACAGCGATTCCCACTCGGTGGGCGTCATCGCTTCCAGCGTCTTGATCTTCCAGAACGGCGTTTCCATTATGGGCTGAGATGTGGCCTCCGCATGCGGCAAGGTCAAGCTGTTGTGTGACTTCAAATTCCGGCCGCACCATAGGAAAAACATGAAGTTGCCTTCAAAACGCCGGTCAATCGTCCTTGGGTGCGGGTAATGCCTGCAAACCGGAACCAATCCGGTCAAGGACAGTTTGGGCAGGGATGGGACCCCACAAGGAGAATTTAAGATGAAACGCCAACCACGGGTACTGGCAGGTACGGCACTTGGCCTGCTTATGGCATCCGCGCCGTTGGGCGCATCCCCGTTGCAGGGCAACGCCGTTTTCGGCCCCTTGCAGCACACGGCCGCGCCACTGATCCTGGTCCAGGACGACCCTGCTGCAGATGGTCAGCAGACCGACCAGGAACTGCCGCGCAAAAAGAAACGCCAGCAGGCCGAACAGGCAGCGCCGGCCGCCGAGCAGCCTGCACCGGCTGCAGAGCAACCCGCCCCTGCCGCCGAGGAACAACAGCCGCGCAGGAAGAAGCGAGATCAGCAGCAGACCGAGCAGGCCCCGGCCGAACAGGCCGCACCTGCCGCCGAGGAACAGCAGCCGCGCAAAAAGAAGCGCAATCAACAGCAGCAGATCGAGGCGGCGCCTGCGGATGAGGGCGGCGCCCAGGCAGCGCCGGCGACCGATGAGCAGCCGCTCAAGCCACGCAAGAAGAAGCGTGACCAGCAGCAGATCGAGGCAGCACCGGCTGAACAACCGGCCGAACAGGTAGCTCCGGCAAATGAAGAACAGCCGCTAAAGCCACGCAAGAAGAAGCGCGACCAACAGCAGATCGAAGCGGCGCCCGCTGAACAGCCGGCCCAGCAGCCTGCCGAGCAGGCAGCGCCCACCGAACAGGTGGCGCCGGCAAACGACAACAAGTCGGGCAAGAAAAAGCGCAAGCAGGATCAGCAGATTGAGGCCGCGCCTGCCGACAAAGCGCCAGACGTCAAAGTTGCGCCTGCCGGAGAGCCCGCGCCGCAGGCCGAGCCGATTCAGCCCCCGGCCGATCAGCAAGCGGCTCCCGCCGAAGGTGAACAGCCGAAGGATCAGGCGAAAAAGCACGGCAAAAAAACTGTCAGCGAACAGCCGGTGACGGGCGAACAGCAGCCTGCGACCGGTGAACAACAGCCTGCGGAGCAACCGGCCAATGCCGAGCAGCCCGCGCAAGGTGAGACGCCGGCGCAGGGCGAAGCCACGGCCAACCCCGACGAAGCACCCATTCTGGACAGCCAGAAGGATGCCAGGCGCAAGCACCGCAAGGACCAGGGCGGCAACAGCCAGAATGGCGACGGCCAAAATGGGAACGGCCAGAATGCTGGGGGGCAGACGGGCGAGCAGCCCGCGCAGGGCGGCACCGAGGCGCAAGCCCCGAAGCCGGCTCCGGTCGACCAGGGACCGCCGCCCACCGACGACAAGTCGGCTCAGCAGGCAATTCAGCCAGAAAAGATCGCCCCGGTGACGGAGGAAAAAGGCAAACGCGTAGAGCGTGCACCCGATGAGAACGTCCGCGACCGCCGGCGTCCGAAAGGCGTCGACGTCGTCAAGGAACTCGGCGACCGCGTCATCCTGCAGTTCAACAACCAGACGATCGTGGAAAGCAATGACGCTCCGCGCATGCACCGCGGCGCCAGGAATGTTTACTATGAGGAACTGTCGGGCGATCGCTCTCGGGAAATCGTCGAGCGCGACAATGGCATCCAGATCGTCACCATCCGCAACCGCAATGGCGACGTCATCAGGCGATCGCGCATCACGCCGGATGGGCACGAATATGTGCTGAGCTATGTCGACGAGCGCAGCTATGACGACGACAATGACTGGCGCGATCCCGGTGACGACCTGCCGCCGATGCGGCTCACCATCCCGCGCCGCGAGTACATCCTCGATTCGGAAGATGTCGAAAGCCCGGACGATTATTACGAGTTCCTCGAACAACCGCCGGTGGAGAAGGTCCAGCGCCTCTATTCCATCGACGAAGTGAAGCGTTCGGCGCGCGTGCGCGACATTGCCCGTCGCGTCGACCTCGATACATTGAACTTCGAGTTCGGCTCGGCCTCGATATCCGACACCGAAGTGCAGAAACTGGAAGGCGTCGCCACGGCCATGGAGAAACTGTTGAAGAAGAACCCGGCCGAAACCTTCCTGATCGAAGGCCACACCGATGCGGTTGGCACGCCGGAAGCAAACCTTGCTCTGTCCGACCGGCGCGCTGAGTCTGTCGCCGAAGCGCTGACCAATGCCTTCGGGATCCCGCCGGAAAACCTGACCACTCAGGGCTATGGCGAGGAATACCTGAAGGTCAACACCACGGCGCCCAACCGCGAGAACCGCCGTGTCGGCATCCGTCGCATCACCTCGCTGGTGGCACCGGTGGCGAGTAACAATTGATCTGCTTTCCAATGGCTTGAGCAGCTTTCTGGAATCAGATCGACAACAAGGACCCATCCCGGCAGATCGGGATGGGTCGAGCTGCGGACAGCAATCCCGGTTCAGCAAGAATTGTACTGGTATTAGAACCGGCTCATTGAATAGAGCGGCCGCCCTCCCCAGATCAAGCCTGGGCGTTCCCTGCCCCGTCCCGACTCCAGCGGGATGCATTGAACCCCGCCGGCCCTCCCGGCGGGGTTTTTTTGCGTCGCAATTTGCATTGCAAACTGCGGCAAGCTGATCGAAATACCCCAGTCGACCTCAGAAAGCTGACCGGAACCGCTGCATGAAACGTCTCGAACTCGCCATCGAATCGATCATCCTCGCCTCACGCTGGCTGCTGGTGGTTTTCTACATCGGGCTGGCCCTAGCGCTCGCCGTCTATGCGCTGTCCTTCGGCAAAAAACTCTACGAGTTCGTCATGGTCGCCTTCACACTCGACGACACCGACACCATCCTGAAGATGCTCGGCCTCATCGACGCCGCACTTGTCGCCTCGCTGGTGGTGATGGTGATCATCTCCGGCTACGAGAATTTCGTCAGCCGCTTCGACGACCAGGATGGCGGTGTGCACTGGCTGGGTACGATCGATGTCGGTTCGCTGAAGGTCAAGGTCGCCTCGACCATCGTCGCTATTTCCTCGATCCACCTGTTGCAGGTGTTCCTGAATTCGTCTTCCTATACGATCGACCAGCTGATGTGGCTGACCATCATCCACCTCGCTTTCGTCGTCTCGGCGCTGATGCTGGCCTATATCGACCGGCTGATGGGACTGAGCAAAGGCAAGAAGGGCGAGGAGTGATGAGCCCCTTTCTCGGGGAGGTGAGGCTGGTCCGCACAGCGGGCGAAAAGCCAATTGCTTGGTTTTTCGAAAAACGCCGGCAGGTGGATGAGGAAGCAGCGCCGTCGGCCCGTGATTTCCGTCAGTAGATGCTTTTGACGTTCGTCGGCGAATTGGCAAATACCGCGTCCGGCACGAAAAAGTCGCCGGCCAGCGGCCCGGTCGCGCCCGGCGCATAGACCGCGAAATCGGTCACGCCCTCGGCCCGCAGCACCTCTTCATCGATGTAGAAATTGCCTGATGTCTCGCGCGATGAGCGCAGGAAGATGGCGTGTGCGGCATCGGCCATGATGTCGGGCAAGCGGCTCATCGCCGCCACCGTCGCGCCGCCGAGCAGATTGCGCACCGCAGCCGTGTCGATGGTCGAGATCGGCCACAGCGAATTTACCGCGATGCCGTCCTTGGCAAACTCGGCGCTCATCCCCAGCGTGCACATCGACATGCCGAACTTGGCCATGGTGTAGGCGACGTGGTTCTTGAACCATTTGGCCTTCATATCGAGCGGCGGTGCCAGATTCAGAATATGAGGATTCTCAGCCAACTTCAGGTGGGGAACGCACATTTTCGACACCAGGAAGGTGCCGCGCGTGTTGATCTGGTGCATCAGATCGTAGCGCTTCATGTCCGTCTCCAGCGTGCCGGTGAGCTGGATGGCGCTGGCATTGTTGACGCAGATATCGATGCCGCCGAACTTTTCGACGGTCTTGGCAACCGCCTCGGCCACCTGCGCCTCCTCGCGGATGTCGCACAAAACAGGCAGCGCCTTGCCGCCGGCCTGCTCGATCTCCTCAGCTGCCGAGTAGATCGTGCCCGGCAGCTTCGGATGCGGCTCGGCGGTCTTGGCCGCGATCGTCACATTGGCGCCGTCGCGCGCAGCTCGCAGCGCGATCGAAAGACCGATGCCGCGCGACCCGCCGGAGATGAACAGCGTCTTTCCCTTGAGCGACATGTCTTGGCACCTCCCTTGCTACATCACTGACGCGAACCATTGCGCGGCGGCAATGCACTGCGCAAGGCCTCGGCAGCCTGCAACGGGTTACGCAACGTAGGCTCAAATGGATAAGGGGGTTAGACCAGCACCAGGCCCTGCCGCATCGCGATCGCGATGGCATCCGTGCGGTTCGCAGCACCCAGCTTGATCAGGATCGCGGCGACGTGGAACTTTGCCGTGTGCACGGAGATGTTCAGCCGCCGCGCGATCACCTTGTTGGGCGCGCCTTCGGCCAGCAGCGCCAGCACTTCGGCCTCGCGCGGCGACAGCGCCGGACGGGCGGTAGCGCCATCGTCCAACGGCTCCTCGCCGAACAGCCCGCTATGGCTTCCGCCGTTGGCGGCGCCATCGAAATCGTCGTGGCGAGCGGGCGTCGAACGCCCATCCCTGGACACCCGGTAGCCGGCCGCCGCCAGTCTGACGGCAGCCGCGATCAGATTCGCATCCGACGCCAAAGGCAGCACGGCAAGCACCCGGTTTTCCGGCCGGCCAGCGCTCGCGGATAGCAGCACCCGTGGGATTGCGCTGTTGCCACCATCGGCCCGATCGAGCCAGGCCGCACTGTTCGCAACAGCGTCATCGACGACAGCGACGTCGGCAATCCCGCTGCCGGCCACGACCGGAAGCAGATCGTCCGCCATGGCAAGCGAAGCTGACAGGCGCTCGGCACGCGCGGCATCGTGCAGCGCGATCAGCACCACGAGCTGGCGTCCGCCGCCCGCCACCTCCGGCCCACCCACCTCCGGCCCACCCGCCTCCGGCCCACCCGCCTCCGGCCTTGTCAGCGTGTCGCTTTCCATCGGCCCTCTCAGCTCAGCGGTTTTTCACCGACGGGCAGCGCGACGTCGCGCTGCTCGCCGCCGCGCACCACGCCGAGCGTCACCGCGGCGCCCGCGCTATCCGGCCCAAGCTTTCGGATCAGTTCGCGCGGGCCGTGCACGGCCTCGCCATTCCACGCCACGATGATGTCGCCCAGCGCAAGGCCGGCGGCCTTGGCCGGACCATTTTCGTCGAGGCTCATGACCATGGCGCCGCGCGCCGCGCCGTCACGGATCGGGTGCAGGCCGGCGCCGAGATAGCCGCGCGCGACATGGCCCTTTTCACGCAGCGTCGCCACGGCCCGCTCGATCGTCTCATAAGGCATGACCAGCGCACGACCACGTGGCCCAAACAGCAGCATGCCGATCAGCGCGCCCTTGGCGTCAAGCACCGGCCCGCCCTCGAAACGGCCGCCGGCATTGACGGCGAGATTGATGCGCCGATCGATGGTGCCGCCGCGCATCGAGCGCCAGGCGGGGCCGACCTCGCCGACCGAGCCCGAGACAGCCAGCGCCGAGCCCTGACTGCTGCCGACAGCGATGGCGACGTTGCCCGGCCGCACCCCATCCGCCTTGGCGAGCGCAGACGCCGCGGCCGCGCCGGCCGGCTTCAGAAGCGCTACGCCGGTCGACGGATCGCGACCGACCAGTTCGGCCTTCACCGCTTCGCCCGAAGCCAATGTCAATTCGATCTCCTCACCGGCCTCGACAGCTTCCTCGGCGGTGACGAAATAGCCGTCACGCCAGTGGAAGGCGCTGGCGGTGCGATGGTGATGGGTGGTGAAACTTGCCGTTGCCGGCGCAGCCTTGGCGGCGAGATCGGCGATGGCCTCGGAAAATGCATTAAGGTTGAAGTCACTCATGATGATCTCCTGGGTTTTCTCATGCCCCAGATATCGCTCGGCAGTGCGCCCGGAGGTACTCGTCTGACGGCTAGTTACTGGTGTGACTGGCCATCTGGTCAGGTCGCGGCAGTTCGAGCCGCTCCGCACATATAGTCATCATCGCGCCTGAAAACACGGAGTCCCGCCAATGGCCCTCGCCGCCCACAAATTCGAAACCGACGACACACTGCTCGACGCCTATTCGACGACAGTCGCCGACGCCGTCGACCGCATCGGCCCAGCCGTCTGCCGCATCGAGCGCGTCGGTGGCCAAGGTGGCCATGGCTCCGGCTTCGTCATCGCGCCGGACGGGCTGGTCGTTACCA
Organism: Mesorhizobium sp. C277A; assembly: GCF_040324395.1. Lineage (NCBI taxonomy): Bacteria > Pseudomonadati > Pseudomonadota > Alphaproteobacteria > Hyphomicrobiales > Phyllobacteriaceae > Mesorhizobium > Mesorhizobium sp. C277A. The sequence goes on from NZ_JAMYVW010000002.1 coordinate 3,311,039, forward strand.
ATTTCCATGTCGTTGGCGATGCCAAAACGGTGCGCGTCTCTATGCCCGACGGCGCCTCCAGCGAAGGCCGCGTGCTAGGCCGCGACCCTGACACCGACATCGCGCTGGTGCGCGCCGATGGCAGCTTCACCGAAGTCGCGCCGCTCGGCGATTCCAAGCGGCTGCGGCGCGGCCAGATCGCCATTGCCATCGGCAATCCGCTCGGCTTCGAATGGACCGTAACGTCAGGCGTGGTCTCCGCACTTGGCCGTTCGATGCGCGCCTCGACCGGGCGGCTGATCGACGATGTCGTCCAGACCGATGCCGCGCTCAATCCCGGCAATTCCGGCGGACCGCTGGTGTCGTCGCCAGGCGAAGTCATCGGCGTCAACACCGCCATGATCCACGGCGCGCAAGGCATCGCCTTCGCGGTCGCTTCCAACACCGCCAACTTCGTCATTTCGGAGATCATCCGCTTCGGCCGCGTGCGGCGCGCCTTCATCGGCATCTCGGCCGACACCACCAGTTTGCCGCGCCGCGCAGCGCTCCTGTCGCAGGTGACCACCAGTACTGCGGTGCGGCTGCGCAGCGTCGAGAAAGACGGACCCGCGGCGAAGGCCGGCCTCAGGGAAGGCGACATCATCGCGGCGATAGACGGTCGCCCGGTCACCGGCGTCGACGACCTCGTGCGCATGCTCGACGCCGAACGCATCGGCCGCGAGACGCTATGCACAGTGGTGCGCCGCACCGGCGTCAGCCAGGTGACGGTGACGCCGGTAGCAAGGGCGAGCTGAGCCTTTATCGAGGCTTGAGCACCCGCCCGAGCAGCGACACCAGCAGTCGCGCAAGGTCACCGGTCGGGTCGAGGTCGGGATCGTAGATCGTCATGTCCAAGCCGGTGCAGCGCTGGTCCGCTGCCAGCGCCGACAGAATGGCAACGAGTTCATCGGGGTCGATGCCGGGGCTGCCGGGCGAATCCACCGCCGGCATCACCGTCTGGTCGAGCACATCGACATTGAGATGCAGCCAGTAGGGACAGCCGGCGCGCGCCAGCGTCGCTCTTGTCTTTTGCAACACTCCAGCCGCGCCGAGTTCCTGCGCGGCAAAGACGTCGATGCGCGTTACGGCGGTCGCATTGATGTCGGGCCAGGCAAAATCGGCATCGCGGCTCTCGCGTTCGCCGATCTGAACCACCGCCTCGTCGGCGACGAGCGGACCGACAACACCTGGCCATTGCGCCAGCAAAGCCTCGCCGCGTCCGGTGGCAAGTGCCAGATCCATGCCGGCAACCGAGCCGAGTGAGGCATTGACATCGTAGTTGCCGGGATGGCGGAAATCGCTGTGGCCATCGAAATGGATCAGGGCGACTGCGCCCGAGCGCCGCGCGGCGACCAGTGCGCCAAGCAGGATCGAGCAGTCGCCGCCGATGATCAGCGGGAACTCGCCTTGCCCAAGCGCACGGGTGACGATCTCGGCAAGATCGAGGTTGAAGCGGCGGATCGCCGGACCATTACGCAGCCTAGTGCCCGGTTGCGGTTCGGTACTGTAGGCGGGTCTGTCGAGATCGACCACCCGCCCCGGCGCCAGCGACTCGATCAAACCAGCTTCGCTCAGCGCCTGCGGCGCACGCCAGGTGCCGGGCACATGGCCCGGCTCCAAGGGCCGAAGGCCGAGATTGGATGGCGCACGAACAAGGCAGATGTCACGCATGCGGCAGGCCCAGCTTCAACATCACCAACATAGACCGCATGGTGCGGGTCCGGCCACAGCGGCCGGAGCCGCTGCCGACATTTGCTGCCATTGTTCAGGCGCCCGCCGCGCCCGCCGCGAATTGCGCCTGAAATTCCGGGCTGAGCGGGATCGGCTTGATGACGTCGATCAGCACGCCATTGGGATCCCTGGTGATGAAATGGCGCTGGCCGAAGGGTTCGTCGCGCAGCGGGCACAGGATCGGCAGGCCGGCCGCAACGATCCGTTCATAGACAGCATCAGGATCCCTCACCTCGAAATTGATCAGCAGCCCCGATGTGCGGCCGCGCCCCCCCTCGGGGATCGTCTCGTGGTCGCCCTGGACGATACCGAGATTGACCCGGCGATCCTCGGCAGACTGCAGATGCACATACCAGTTGCTCGCAAACAGCGGCTTGAAGCGGAAGTGATTGATATAGAAGGCTTTTGTGCCGGCTACGTCGCCCGTCATCAGCACCGGATAATAGCTCGTCGTCTTCATCTTTCTTTCTCCCGTTAGCCAACATACAGTTTGCATGTAATTCGAAATAACATACAGGCTGCATGTATGCAACGAGAAACCCCGCGCCGCTCCAACCGCGACCGCACCGAAGCGACGCGCGCCGACCTGATCGCTGCGGCGCGCAAACTGTTCATCGAAAAGTCCTATGCCGAGACCGGCACGCCGGAGATCGTTGCGGCCGCCGGCGTCACCCGCGGCGCGCTCTATCACCACTTTGCCGACAAGCAGGCGCTGTTTGCCGCCGTGGTCGAGCAGGAGGCGGCGGCGGTGGCGCAAGAGATCGAGCGCGCCTCGCCGCCTTCTTTGTTTGCCCGCAATGCGCTGATTGCCGGCTCGGACGCCTATCTCGCCGCCATGCGCGCGCCCGGCCGCACGCGGCTTTTGCTGCTCGACGGGCCGGCCGTGCTTGGCCGCGCCGCCATGGATGCGATCGACAATCGCCACGGCAACCGGTCGCTGCGCGAAGGCCTGGTTGCGGCAATGCGCGAACAGTCGATGACCAGACTGCCGGCCGATGCGCTGACCGCTTTGCTCGCCGCTGCCTTCGACCGCGCAGCACTTGCCGTCGAGGCCGGCGCCTCGGCCGAAGACTATCGCGCCGTGCTCATGGCTCTGATCGATGGGCTGTCTCCGGCTCATCCTCAGGCAGGTCGTCCGGGTCGAACTCGTTGAAGCAGCCGAGCTGGCGTTTGAACTGGTCGATCAGCCAGGCCGCCGCCGGTTTCGGGCTGCGGTCGGCGCGGTGCATGGCATAGAGCGATGAGCGCACCTCGCTAAAGGGTTCAAGGTCGAGTTCGACCAGCCTGCCGCTGGCCAAATCGTCCGCGATCAGCCAGCGCGGCAACCCGCCCCAGCCCAGCCCCTCGCGCATCAACGTATGCTTGATACGCACATCTGTCAGCCGCCATGTACGATAGGCAAAGACGCCGAAGTCGCGTCCCTTGGTGCGTTCCGACTGGTCGCTGACAACCAGCTGGGTGTGCTCTCGCGCATCCTCGAGCGCCACCGGTTTCGGCAGCAGTGCCAGAGGGTGGGTGGGGGCGGCAGCCAGCACGATCGACATGAAGCCGATGCGCACGAGATGCACGTCGACCTCGCCCAGCAAGCCACCGATGCCAAGATCCGACTGTCCGCTGACGACATGGTCGGGGATCAGACCGAGCGTGCCGATATGCAGTCGCATCATCACGGTCGGGAACTGCGCCTCGAACGCCTTCAGCACCCGCACCAGCACCGGCGAGGGCAGCGCCGCGTCAACCGATAGCGCAACTTCAGCCTCCAGCCCCTGATGGTGACCGTCGGCACGCGAACGGATGCGCTGCAGCACGCCGACCATGCGCCGGGCGTCCTCCAGCATCGCCCGGCCGATTTCGGTCAGCTGCGGCTCGCGCGTGCCCTCGCGCTCGAACAGTTTCAGGCCAAGCTGCGCTTCAAGATTGGCGATGCCGTAGCTGATGACGGACTGCGCGCGGTTAAGCTTGCGGCCGGCGGCTGAGAAGCTGCCGGTGTCGGCGACCGCAACCAGGATCTGCAATTGGTCGAGCGTCGGATTGGGTTGCACGGCATACCTACTTTATGGATGGATCGTATAGAAAATATACCAGTTTTTTGAATGGGTCGGTAGGCTCATATCAGGCGGGAGAAATCAATTCCCACTGGAGAGAACCGCTATGTCTATCCTGCTTGTAACCTCGAGCCCGCGCGGCGCTGCCTCGCACTCGACCCGTATCGCTACCGAATTCGCTGAAAAGCTCGTCGCCGCCGACCCGTCGAATACGCTCGTCGTACGCGACCTCGTGGCCAACCCGCTGCCGCACATCGACACCGATTATGCGACCGGCATCTACACCCCCGTTGAAGCCCGCACGCCGCGCCAGGCCGAAGTCGTCGGCGTCTCCGACATCGTGCTTGACGAACTGTTCGCAGCCGACACCGTGATCCTGGCCACCGGCTTCATCAACTTCAACATCTCCTCAACCCTGAAGTCCTGGGTCGATCACATCTCCCGCTCCGGCAAGAGCTTCTCTTATGGCGAGGGTGGTCCCAAGGGCCTCGTCACCGGCAAGAAGGTCTATATCGTACTCGCCTCGGGCGGCATCTATTGCGAAGGTGCGGCCGTGCAGTTCGATCACGCCATCCCCTATCTGCGCGGCGTGCTCGGCTTTCTCGGCATGACCGATGTCGACGTCATCCGCATCGAAGGCGTCGGCATGGGCCCTGATGCCGTCACCGCCGCACTTGCCAAGGCGACCGCCAAGGTCGATGCCGTGGTGGCCAAGACCGCGAGCGCGCAAATCGCCGCGTAAGCACACCCCGTCATTCGCATTGAAAAGGCGGGCGCTTCGGCGCCTGCCTTCTTGCTTTCCGGGGCCGAGAGCAGGGTCCACCGGCAGATGGCGTGGTGTTCGTGGCGGGGTTTTCGATGGCTGCCAACTATTCTTGCCCGTTCATCAGCTGGCCCTCATAGGCTTGGAGCCCCCGGCATCGCCATCGGATTTGCCGTTGGTCCACGGCCAATCTGTTTTTGCACCGACGGATCGGGCTAAACTCGTGCAACCCTGTCAAAACAGAGAGGCAACTTATGGCCGAATGTCCGAGTGGAGGAGAGAACAACGGAATTGTCGCAAGCGCTGTTGCCGACGATGATCCGCGTCTCGCGTTCATCTATCAGGAGGCGGTGAGAGGTCTCACTCAACAGCAGACGCTTGTGGAGAACATGAGCACCCGCGCCGGCAGCCTTGTCTTTGCCATCGCATTTGCCAACTCGCTACTCGGCGGTGCGGCGCTTTCCAACGGGCTTGGGCTTTGGGATTGGACCGCAGTGGCCCTGTTGTTCGGCATCGGCGGGCTGATCGTCTTCATGCTTTGGCCCTATCACCAATATACATTCCGCTTCGATCCGGAAGATCTGCTTGATCAATATGTCGACGGCGACAGGCCGACGACAATGTCGGCCATGCGCCGCGCGCTTGCCCTTCGGATCAAGGCGGACATGGCCGGCAACTGGCGAATTATCCAGCGGCTCCGGCTGGCGTTGCAGATTGCGCTGGTTTTTCTGCTGCTCGACATCCTGGCTTGGCTTTTGGCAATTGCGGGCATCTGATCACGTCTCAAGGTGCACCGGCGTCGGTCGCGCATCATACCTGCGTCCTAGGAAATGGACAGGATCTCAAGTTCGCGCGGCCCTAGCTGGACAAAGTCGCCAACGGTTTTTCCGGTCAGCGCGATGGCAACCGGCGAACCATGCGATATGGAAGCTTCAGACGGGTTGGCCTCATCCTCTCCGACGATGCGGAAGGTCTGAGTGCGGCCATCATCACGTTTGAAGGTAACGGTGTGCCCGAAGGCGATCACCTCATTAGAGGTGGGCACCGGCATAAGCTGTGCCGTACGGACGCGCTCGGCATAGTAACGCATATCTCGAACCGGAACCGCTGACTGGCGTCGCCGCTCATTGACATCTTCCAGCACGCTAGCGGCCTCGAGAGCTTGCTGGGCGCGAGTCAATTCAACCTGCAGCGTCTTGAGGCCCGCTTCCGTGACAAGGTTGACCCGATCGGAGACAGGGCGAGCCGGCAGGATGGTTTCCGATGCTGCCTCGGCGCTTTCCTCCTTGGCAAACGCTACGCTCAATTGTCGATACTTTCTGCTTGCGGCCCACTGCCATTATTCGAGATTCTGGCGACGGATGACCGGCGCAAAACCTATGTTCGGCGCCTCGACCAGTTCGGCCCTTACCCGAACATCCTCTCGCCTTGCTCGTCGACCAGTTGCATGCCCTTCTTGATCGAGATGTCGACGGCGTCGTCCAGTCCGGCAAAGCGATCGGCGCGGATGAATTTGTGTTCCTTCATCACGCCGTCGACTTCCTTCGAAACCACGCCGCAAGTTTGGTACTGGCCGCCCTCCGCCTTGTAGGGCGTGGCGCTGATCAAAAATCCCTTGTGCTCAACCTGCTTTGCCGGTGCTGCGCTCTTGGGCTCGCCCCCCTCACCGCCACCACCGAAAAGACGCTTCAGAAAAGACATGGGGCTTCCTCCAACGGCAATCATCCTGCACCACGTCTCGCGGTGCAGGATGATTTTCAGTACCGTTCCTCAGTCGAACGGGCAAGCGTTCTCGCCAGGGGTCAACCGCGCGATAGCGCTTCCAGGGCTTCAGCGGCGGCTTCCAGGACTGCAATCGCCTCGGCCTGCTTTTCAGCCGGCGCGTCGACGAGATCGCCGAGCGCGGCACGCAGCCGGTGGCGCACGGCGCGGAACTCGTCGCGGGCTTCCGAGCGACCCCGTCCACCACGCCGTCCGCCTTCCTCGCCGTCGTCGTTCCAGCCGAACCAGTCCCGCGCTTTGGCCATCTTGCGGCCGAAGCGCTCGAGATGCTCGAGCACGCCGTCGATCATCTCGCGGTTCTCGGCGAGATGCGCCTGGCCCGCCTCGGTGATCGAAAACACCTTCTTGTTGCCGTCGGCGGCTGAAGCCGCATAGCCGGCCTCTTCCAGGAAGGTCAGCGTCGGATAGACGACGCCCGGGCTCGGGCTGTAGATGCCGCTGGTGCGCTCTTCCAGCGCCTTGATGATGTCGTAGCCGTGGCGAGGCGCCTCGGCCAGCAGCGACAGCGTGATCAGCTTGAGATCGCCGTCGGCCAGCATGCGCCCGGCGCGAAACATGTCGCCCGGGCCGCCGCGTCCACCGCCACGTCCGCCGTGGCCGAACGGACCAAAGCCGCTGCCCCCTCTTCCACCAAATTTGCCTGCCATGTGCAGGAATGCGCGCTCGGCGCGCTCGCCAAAGGGATGATGTCTGTGCATGAATTGCTCCTTGAGTTATATCTTACGATACATCTTAATTAGGCTTGCCCCGCCGACGAGTCAAGATATATCTTACGATGTATCTAAAGGCGGCGCCAGAAGGTTGATTTCGCCGCCGCCGGCAGCTAGAAAGCGCGTGAGGGCCAAAACCTCTCCGTAAGCGTCTGACGTCAAGCAACGCATCCACCCCGGTCTTTCCGGGCAGTTCCGCCGGAAACCCGGCGCAATGGATGCCAAATGCGACGGACCGGATGTTTCAGGAAAATCCAAAAATGACCACGAACCGTAAGCGCGGCAAGCTGCCGGCGCGCTATGCCGCGATCGTCAGCCCGCTGGTGCTGTCGCTGCTGATGACCTTCATCGTCTCGTTCATATCGACGCTGAAAAGCCTTGGACTGCAACCTGATTTGCCGGCTGTCTGGCTCACTGCCTGGGGCCTGTCCTGGCTGGTAGCGTTCCCAACGTTGCTCATGGTGCTGCCGGCGGTGCGCCGCATTGTCGGCTGGCTTTGCGAGCCGGCGTCCCGGTAACGCCCATGACGGTAAGGCCCGCAGATATCTTCGGGCCTTGCCTCGCTACCAGCGGCCCTTGCGCCGGTTCCAGGCATAGAGAAGATCGGCGAAGCGATTGTACGCGAACCGCGTCAGCGGCAGCGCGACCGGATTGCCGAAGAGCGTCGCCAGCCAGCCCTCGCCCGGCGTCGCCCGCCAGACGGCAACCGCGACATCGGCGCCGACCAGCAGCCTGCCTTCGGCATCGGTGGCATGCAGCCGGCGGCGTATGTCCTCCAGCGAGGCGCTGTAGCCAGAGAGCGCCGCCGGTTCGAGGTTGATGTCGCGGAATTCGATCCGCCCGGCCTTGATCGCCTCGATCAGCCGCCGTTTCTGCCGGGTGATGCCGCCATCGCAAACCGGGCAGCGTGTGTTGTACCAGACGGTCAGCGCAGGCTTGGACATGGCGCGACTATCGCCTTGACGGCACGGCCCCGCAATATGACGCCGAGCCGCACGGACCCACGCCCAGCGCTATCCAAGCGAAGTGACGATCTCGCGATAGGCAAATTCCGGGAAAGCCTTGAGCGTTCGCGTCTTGACGCTGCCACCCGTTGCCAGCATCAGGGCGAAACGAGCAAGCACAGCATCGTCGGGCGCCTCGATAATCGCCACCATGTCATATTCGCCCATAGTCAGGTAAAACGCCTTGAACGAGCCGCCCATGTCGGCCAGTTGCTTCTTGGCGGCATCGAGCCGCTTCGGCGACTCTCGGATATTTCTGGCGCCCTGTTCCGTCCAGTTCATCAGCAGGATGTAGGTTGTCATCACACACCTCCCTCCGGCGCCACGGAGCACGGCTGAGGACATCAGCCGGGGCGGACATCCGGTTTTTCGCCCAGAACATGCATCCGACCAGGCAAGTATCCTCCCGACGGAGATGGGCGACAAGAGCCTTCACCCGGCAACAAAAAGGGCGCCATCGGCGCCCTTTTCGAATGCTGGTCTGTTGCCGGTATCAGCTGTCGAGGAAGCTCCTCAGCTTGCGGCTCCGGCTCGGGTGCTTGAGCTTGCGCAGCGCCTTGGCTTCGATCTGGCGGATACGCTCGCGCGTCACCGAGAACTGCTGGCCGACTTCTTCCAGCGTGTGGTCGGTGTTCATGCCGATGCCGAAGCGCATGCGCAGCACCCGCTCCTCGCGCGGCGTCAGCGAGGCGAGCACCCGCGTGGTGGTCTCGCGCAGATTGGCTTGGATCGCCGCATCGATCGGCAGGATCGCCATCTTGTCCTCGATGAAATCGCCCAGATGCGAATCCTCTTCGTCACCCACAGGGGTTTCGAGCGAGATCGGCTCCTTGGCGATCTTCAACACCTTGCGCACTTTTTCGAGCGGCATTGCGAGCTTTTCTGCCAGTTCCTCCGGCGTCGGCTCGCGGCCGATTTCATGCAGCATCTGGCGCGACGTGCGCACGATCTTGTTGATCGTTTCGATCATGTGCACCGGGATGCGGATGGTGCGCGCCTGGTCGGCAATCGAACGCGTGATCGCCTGCCGGATCCACCATGTCGCATAGGTCGAGAACTTGTAGCCGCGGCGGTATTCGAATTTGTCGACCGCCTTCATCAAGCCGATATTGCCTTCCTGGATCAGGTCGAGGAACTGCAGGCCGCGATTGGTATATTTCTTGGCGATGGAGATGACGAGGCGCAGATTGGCCTCGACCATTTCCTTCTTGGCGATAGCGGCTTCGCGCTCGCCCTTCTGCACCTGGTTGACGATCTTGCGGAATTCCAGGATCGAGATCGCCGTCTCGGTGGCGAGGTTCTGGATTTCCGAACGCAGATCCTTGATCGCGTCCTTCTCGTTCTTGGTGAATTCCTTCCAGCCGCGCGAGGTCAGGTTGCCGATCGAGCGCGTCCAGTTCGGGTCGAGCTCGGAACCCTGATATTCCTTGAGGAACTCCTCGCGGCGCACGCCATAGCTTTCGGCCAGGCGCAGCAGCTTGCCTTCGTTCTGCACCAGCCTCTTGTTGATGTCGTAAAGCTGCTCGACCAGCGCCTCGATGCGCGCCGTGTTGAGCGACAGCGACTTCACCGCCTTGATCAGCTGGTCCTTCAGCTCCTTCAGGCGGCGGTCCTGGCTTGGCGACAGCGTGCCGGTCGCGGCCAGACGGTTCTCGACCTGCTGGTCCTGCAGCTTGCGCAGCTTCTTGTAGGTGTCGGCGATGACGTCGAGCGTCTCCATCACCTGCGGGCGCAGTTCCGCTTCCATCGCCGCCAGCGACAGGCTCGCCTCGTCCTCGTCTTCCTCGTCGTCATCGACTAGGCCGCGCGTGTCGGCGCCGACATTGGTGATGTCGTCTTCCTCGTCGCGTCCACGCCTCGGCTTGTCCTCGGCCTTGGGCGCCTCCTCGATGCGCTCGACCACCGGCGCCTGCTTGGCTTCGGGGCCGGCATAGGTGGCTTCGAGGTCGATGATCTCGCGCAGCAGGATCTTGGATTCGTTGAGCTCGTCACGCCAGATGATGATGGCCTGGAAGGTCAGCGGGCTTTCGCAGAGGCCCGCAATCATCGTCTCGCGGCCGGCCTCGATGCGCTTGGCGATCGCGATTTCGCCCTCGCGCGACAGGAGCTCGACCGAGCCCATCTCGCGCAGATACATGCGCACCGGGTCATCGGTGCGGTCGGTCGGCTCTTTCTTGGTGGTCGTGGCGGCGACGGCGGTGCCGGTCTGCTCGGCCAGCTCGTTGGCGTCTTCCTCGGCGTCGGCATTGCTGTCGGCGGCCTCGGGCTCCTCGCTCTGATCGTCGTCCTCGACCACGTTGATGCCCATGTCGGACAGCATCGCATTGATGTCTTCGATGCGATCCGGATCGGTCTCTTCCGACGGCAGCACCGCGTTCAGTTCGTCGAGAGTCACATAGCCGCGCTTCTTGGCGGCCTTGATCATCTTCTTGACAGCATCATCGGAAAGGTCGAGCAGAGGCCCATCGGTGGCGCCTTCACGTTCGGTCTCGACCTCTTCCTTTTCCTTTGTCGCCATAGTCTTTATCTTCTCCTAGCGGCCGAGCATCGAAGCCGCGTAGCTGCCGCACCGGTCAAACTACATGCGCTGGTGGCGCATAACCGGGCCGGTAACCGAATCAACTCTTTTGTTTGTTCATATCGTGCCCCCAAAACCGGTTTTCACTTTTGGGCGATATGCATTAAGTCCAGATTAACCCTGATATCTGTGGCAGGCTGTCAGCCTGTCCAGTGATCAGCACCTCGCGTCAGTGCATTTCCATCGACGCCGGCGCGGGTTAAGGTTTCGAATCGTCCTGATTCCGTCATTCTGCCAGAAGGTCAAGCGCCTCTCGCATGATTCGCATCAAAAAAGCGAATCAATTACCCGACTTAGAGGCGTCGATTCGACGCGCAGCACGTACAACATTCATTCTTGCGCAGGTTTCGACCTAGACGCGCCCACCCCTGCCCGAGGATACACCGAACCCTTCGATCAGCGCTTCCGTTGCTTGTACATCACGGAATTGCGCCTGAATCTCGATGAGGTGCCGGTAGTTTTCGTCAGTGGGATCGCTGGCGAGCGCTGCTTCCGCCTGTTTCAGTTCCTTATGTAAGGTGCGCGCGCTGCGCTGCAAGTGCAGCGCCTGGTTGAAGGCGTCGCGGGCATCGTCAAGCGCTGCGGTTTCCAGCGCGGGCCATTGCCTGGCCCGTTGGATGAGCGCCACGGCGCGCCCCCAGATATCGCTGCAGCCGGCACGTTCGATGGTGGCGATCACCGCGCTACGGTCATTGGCCATGTCGTGCGCCATCGCATCGAGGATGGCGGCGTGCAGCCGCTGCAGATCGGTGTTGGCGAGATCGAGGAACTCGACATGGGCGAAGTTCTCGTCGATCAGCGCCGGATGGTTGACGAGGGCTACGATGATCGTCGCCTCGCGCACCGACATCATCTCGCCACCGCGTTTGACCATGGCGGAGCGGCCGAGGCTTTCGGTGATCGCGGCGCGCGCGCCTGCCCCGCTGCCTTTGGCGAACTGTCCGCCGGGTGCGGGCGTTTTGCCCTGCCCCGGTTTCCAGTCCTGGCGACCTTGCCGCACTTCGCGCTGGGCGCTGAAGAAGGTCAGCTCCCGCTCGCGCATCCACTGCTGGTAGTGGTAGCGCTGGCTCTCATCGCGGATGCGGCTGGTCAGTTCGCGCAGCGTCTTTGTCAGCCCCGCCCGCCGCTCCGGCGTGTCGAAGACGCCACCGGATGTCTCACGCATCCACAACAAATCAGCGAGAGGCCGCGCTTCCGCCAGCACGGCACGAAACGCGTCCGGCCCTTCTGCCTTGACCAGATCGTCGGGATCCTTGCCCTCCGGCAACAGCGCAAAGCGCACCGACCGCCCGGCCTGCACCGACGGCAGCGCGAGATCCGCGGCGCGCCACGCCGCCTTCAGCCCGGCCTGGTCGCCGTCGAAGCACAGCATCGGCTCAGGCGCCATGCGCCACAGAAGTTCGAGCTGGTTTTCGGTGAGCGCGGTGCCGAGCGGCGCCACGGCGTTCTCGAAGCCGGCCTGCGCCAGCGCGATCACGTCCATATAGCCTTCGACGGCAATCACCGTGCCGCCTTTTGCCAGCGCTTTGCGGGCGCGGGCGAAATTGTAGAGCACATTGCCCTTGTGAAAGAGCTCGGTGTCGGGGGAATTCATGTATTTGGCCAGCGCATCGGGCGCCAGTGCCCGGCCGCCGAAGGCGATGATCTTGCCGCGCGAATCCGGGATCGGGAACATGATGCGATCGCGGAACCAGTCATAGGAGACCGGGATGTCGTCGCCATGACGCACCAGCCCGCAGGCCTCGATGTCGGCCTTGGGCACACCCTTGGCGGCAAGATGTTCCTTCAGCGCATTGCGGCTGTCGGGCGCAAAGCCCAGCCGGAACGATTGCTGCGTCGCCGGCGTCAGCCCGCGATCCCTGAGATAGGCGCGGGCTTTTGCACCCTCCGGTCCTTGCAGCCGCTCCTGGAAGAAGGCAGTCGCCATCTCCATGACGTCGGTCAGACTGGCGCGTTCCTTCTCACGCTGTTCTTCCCGCTCGTCGCGCACCGGCATCGGCACGCCGGCCATGTCGGCGATCTTCTCGACCGCTTCGGGAAAGCTTAATCCGTCGAGCTCGGTCAGGAACTTGAAATGATCGCCCGACACCGAACAGCCGAAACAGTGATAGCGGCCCTTCTTGTCCTCGCAGTGGAAGGAGGGGCTCTTTTCGCCATGGAACGGACAACAGGCCCAATAGTCGCCGCGCGAGGCGTTGGTCTTCTTCCTGTCCCATGCGACGCGCTGGCCGATGACCGATGAAATCGGCACACGGTCGCGTATCTCATCGAGAAAGGCGGGCGGAAAGCGCATTGGGGAACTCGTTTGTCCCTCATATAATCATGCGCGCGGAATCCGACGACCCTTATTGCGGACCATACCCGGTTTCCACAGCCAAAAAGCCCGGTTTCTACAGCCAAAAGAAAGGCGGCCGTTTCGGACCGCCTCCTTTCAAGTCTCTGCATTGCGCCGGCGAGGCCGGGCTTAATGCGCGGCAATGGCGCCGAAGATGATGCCGGACAGGACGCTGACCAGCACATAGTCGTTGCCGACGCGGATCCATTCCTGGCCGCGGCCGGGGCGATGCAGGCCATAGCGGCCATAATCGCGGATCGGCTGGTGCCGCTTCCAGCTGGAATATTTCCGGCCATTGCGCCAATGGCTGCGCTTGACGACCACCGTCTTCTTCACGACGCGCTTCCTGACATCGACATGCTTGCCGGGCCTCTGCCAGTCGACCTGCGTGTAATTCGACTGCGGTGCGACCGGTGCGTTCACCGGTGCGGCCTGGCCGGTAAGCGAAGTGGCGGCCAGCATCGAGAAAGCGAGGGCGGAAAGAACAATACGTTTCATAGCGGGGCTCCTTGGTTGTCGATGCCTAGGGAATAGCGCCCGAAGGATGAACCGAAACTGAACACTAGCATTACATTTACGTAATGAAATCCGGTGCTTATCCTGGATATTTGAACATCATCGCAAAGGCGATTGCCGGGAGTCCGGCAAACCGGGACGATCCGCTGCCATCACCAGGGATCCGCCATGCAACCATTTGCGCATCCGTCCATTTTCCGACACGCCCTGTCGCGCCGCGACGGCTCTTGAAATCGACAAGATTTTATTACCCGGCTAAAATATTCCGGGATATTGTTCAAGACTGTCATGACCATGATTCGCAGCCCCGTTTTCCTCCCTGCACTGCGCGCCCTCCGCGTCGCGGTCCCTGTCTGCGTGCGGGTTTCGAAATGAGCGGCTCCGTCGTCCTGCTGCATCTGGCGGGCGCGGTGGCGCTGATGTTGTTTGCCACCCGCATGGTCAAGACAGGCGTCGAGCGCGCCTATGGCGACGTGCTGCGTCACCGGCTGCGCTCCACCATGCGCAATCCGATCATGGCGGTTTTGGCCGGCTGCGGCCTGTCCATCGCGCTGCAGAGCTCGACCGCCGTCACGCTTCTCGTCGGCTCCTTCGCCGGCGCCGGCATCGTCTCGGGCATGTCGGGCCAATTGGCTGTGCGCGGCGCCGAGATCGGCTCGGCGCTGGTGGTCAAGCTCTTGACCTTCGATCTGACTCTGCTGGTGCCGATCTGCCTCGTCGCCGGCACGGTCATGTTCATGGCCACCGAGCGGCGCGACTGGCGCCAGTTCGGCCGCATCCTGGTCGGCATCGGCCTTCTGGTACTGTCGCTGGAGATGATCGGCCAGGCCTCGGAGCCGCTGCGCCAGAGCACGCTGATGCCGCTCATCATCGAATATTTCTCCAGCGACTACGTCACCGCCTATCTGCTCGCCGCGCTCGTCACCTGGCTGTTCCACTCCTCGATCGCCGCCGTGCTTTTGATGGTCACGCTGGCCGGCCGCGGCTTCATCCCGCCCGAACTCGGCATCGTGCTGGTGCTCGGCGTCAATCTCGGCTCGTCGATCATCGCGCCGCTGCTCACCCGAAGTGCCGAACCTGGCGTGCGCGTCGTGCCGATCGGCAATCTGTTGATGCGCGGCATGGGCTCGCTGGTGATGCTGATCCTGTTCATGACGCTGAAGCCACCGGTCGCCTTCCTCGGCGCCACCGTGCCCGACCAGATCGTCAACGCCCACATCCTGTTCAATGTGCTGATCCTGCTCGCCGGCCTGCCGCTTGCCAGCCTGATCTATCGTGCCTCTGAGAAGATCGTCGCAATGGGCACCAAGCCGGCGCCTGCTACAGAGCTCGATGTGGTCGAACTCTCCGCCCTCAACGACGGCGCGCTCGACGTTCCGAGCCAGGCGCTGGCCAACGCCACCCGCGAGGTGGTGCGCGTCTGCGAGACGGTCGAGATCATGCTCAAGCGCATCATCGAGCTGTATGAAAGCGCCGACGGCGACAAGATCAAGGCGCTGGCCGCCCTTGACGACCGCGTCGACAGGAAGCACGCGGCGATCAAGCTCTATCTGGCCAAATTGACCAGGAACTCGCTCACAGAGGACGAGGCGCTGCGCTGCCAGGAGCTGATAGGCGCCTGCGTCAAGCTCGAGCAGGTCGGCGACATCATCGTGCGCAACATGCTGGTGCATGTGAAGAAGAAGTTCGAGCGCGGGCTGGAGTTCACGCCCGAGGGCTGGAGCGAGCTGCTCGCCTTTCACACCTCGGTGCTGGCCAATGCCAGGCTTGCCTTCAACGTGCTGGTGTCGCGCGACCCTGAGACTGCCCGCCAGCTGGTGCTGGAAAAGGACCGGCTGCGCGACCGCGAAAAGGAAACCAGCGCCAGCCATTTCGTGCGCCTGCGCGACGGCACCGCCAAGAGCGTCGAGACAAGTTCCATCCACCTCGACACCATCCGCGACCTGAAGCAGATCAACTCGCTGCTGGCGTCGATGGCCTATCCGGTGCTGGAAGAGCGCGGGTTGCTCGGCGGCTCCAGGTTGAAGGCGAGCTGATCAAGAAAACCTAAACCGGCCGCAAAAATTTCTGCATTGCCGGCAAGCGCCATCCATGATTTGAGGCCAACTCATTCAAGGATCGCTTCCGCGCCATGCTTCCGCTCATTGCCCTGTTCATCGCCGCCTTCGCTTTCGGCACCACCGAATTCGTCATTGCCGGCGTGCTGCCGCAAGTGGCCGACGGCCTTGGCGTTTCGATCCCGACCTCCGGCTATCTCGTCTCAGGCTATGCCGGCGGCATCGCGATTGGCGGGCCATTGCTGGCGCTCGCCACCAAGGGCATTTCCCGCAAGACGCTGCTGCTTTGCCTGACCGTCGCCTTCACCATCGGCCAGGCCGCTTGCGCGCTGGCGCCCGATTTTACCTCGATGCTGCTCTTGCGCATTGCGGTCGCCGTCGCACACGGCGCCTATTTCGGCGTCGCCATGGTGGTGGCTGTCGGCCTCGTGCCCGAGGACAAGCGCGGCATGGCCGTGGCTGTGATCCTCTCCGGCCTCACCGTATCCAATGTCATCGGCGTGCCGGCCGGCACCGCAATCGGCAATCTCTGGGGCTGGCGCGCCACCTTCTGGGTGATGTGCGCGCTGGGCGTGGTGGCGTTTGCCGCCATGGCCGCCCTCCTGCCGCGCAAAACGGGCGCATCGAGCCCATCCACCAGCCTTGGCAGCGAGGTTCGCGTGCTGGCGCGCCAGCAAGTCTGGACCTCGCTGATCCTGATGCTGATGTTGATGATCGGCCAGTTCGGCCTGTTCACCTACATCACCCCGACACTGCTTGAGGTGAGCCATCTCGACGAGAGCCTGATCCCCTGGGTGCTGCTGCTCAACGGCGTCGGCGCCACGGTCGGCGTCTTTCTCGGCGGCAAGCTTTCCGATTGGAAGCTGATGCCGTCGCTGATCACCATGCTTGCGCTGCAGGCGGTGATGTTGGGCGTGATCTATGCCGTCAGCCCCTACCCCGTGCCGATGGTCATCGCCATCGTTGTCTGGGGTGGCCTCAACTTCGCCATAGGCACGCCGATCCAGACCCGCATCCTGGCCTGGACGGCGGACGCCTCCAACCTCGCCTCCTCGCTCATCCCCTCCGGCTTCAATGTCGGCATCGCGCTCGCCGCGTCGCTGGGCGCTGCCATGCTCAATGCCGGCTACGGCTTTCGCAGCCTGCCGGTTGTGGGCGCTGCCGCCATGCTGGTGGCGGTGGTGGTGGCACTTGCCTCCTACATCTGGGAGGGGCGCAGCCGGGCAGCGCCACCGCTGCCAGCAGCGGCCGAATAGCGTCGGACTACAAATCGATCCGGAACAACAAACTCTCGGCGCCGCCATACGCGGCGTCCTTGATGAACGGACCGACCACACGGCCGCCATTGGCCAGCACCACCTTCTGCGAGGCCGGATTGTCGAGGTCGGTGGTGATCTCGACATATGGCAAACCAACAGCCCTCGCCTCGTCCAGCATCAGCCGCAGCGCCTCGGTCGCATAGCCTCGTCCGCGCTTCCACGGCACCACGGCATAGCCGATATGGCCGAGCACATGCGACGGCAGCGCGGCCGTACCCGGCTGCCAGCGAAAGCCGATCGAGCCGGCGGCCTCGCCGTCCCAGATCCAGCGCCGGAACCCCGGGAGCCGCGGCACGGTCGTGCCGTCCGGCAAGGTAATCGGGCCTCCTTTGGCCTCGGGATCGTCGAGGCTGGCAAGGAACGCCGCGGGATCCTCGTCGATCGCCGCAAGTTGCTCGCGCGTCGCTTCCATCAGCCGGACATTGTCCGGCGACCAGCCACGCTCGAGCGCCGCCTTGTAGGAGGGCAGATGTTCGAGCGTGGGTTTGACGATTTCGATTATGGTGGGGCTCTCCGGCAGGTCAAGGCTTGGCTCGCTTAAGCCGGTGCGGACCGTTTCTTGCCCAGAGGTGATGTCCCGCCCCCTGCTCTCCTTCGCCACTGACGCGGTGTCGGCTCTTACTGCAGCAGGCCTTTGACGATGCCGCTGGCCTTGCCGAAATCCATCTGGCCGGCATATTTTCTGCTTCAGCGCGGCGATCACCTTGCCCATGTCCTTTTGGCTGGCGGCACCGGTCGCAACGATCGCCTCGCGCGCCGCAGCTGTTACGGCGGCGTCGTCCAACGGCGTCGGCAGGAAGCCGCGGATGATCTCCATCTCGCCACGCTCCTGCGCCGCCAGTTCCGGGCGCTTGCCGTCCTCGAACGCCTTGGCCGATTCCTCGCGCTGCTTCACCATCTTGGCCAGGATCTGCAGGATCTCCTCGTCGCTGGCGGGGTCCTTGGCCGAGCCGCGATTGGCGATGTCGCGGTCGTGGATGGCGGCCTGGATCAGCCTGAGCGTCGGCAGGCGGTGCTTGTCCTGCGCCTTCATCGCGCTTTTCAGGGATTCAGCGATTTTTGCGCGCATGATGCTTTCTCCTTCGAACGGCGCGGACAATAACCGCGGCCCATCCGCAAAGCAAACGCGCCAAAGCCCTGATATCGTTTGACGAAACAAATGCTCGCCGTTTTGGCACGGCATCATTGACCGCTCTGGCGCCTTCCCCTATGTACTCGGCCTTGCATAAGACAAAGAATTGATGCGCGCAGGCTTGAGAGATCGGCCGCGCCGTTTGCTGCGCAGATGGCCCGCCATCGAAGCGCGCAGCGTGACAGGAGCGTCGCCATGGCCGAGATGACCCCCGAACTGACCCCGCCTTGGGCAACCGAAAAGCCGACCGCCGTCCTGGTGCTGGCCGACGGCACCGTCATCGAGGGTCGCGGCCTCGGCGCCACCGGTTCCGCCGTTGCCGAAGTCTGCTTCAACACCGCGCTCACCGGCTACCAGGAAATTCTCACCGACCCGTCCTATGCCGGCCAGATCGTCACCTTCACCTTCCCGCATATCGGCAACATCGGCACCAATGACGAGGACATCGAGGACTTGAACCCGGTCGCCCGTGCAGGCGCCGTTGGCGCGGTGTTCAAGGCCGATGTCACCAACCCGTCCAACTACCGCGCCGACACCGGGCTGGACCAGTGGCTGAAGAAGCGCGGCGTCGTCGCGCTGTCGGGCATCGACACCCGGGCGCTGACCGCGCTGATCCGCGAAAAGGGCATGCCCAATGCCGTCATTGCGCACGCGCCCGACGGCATCTTCGACATCGACGATTTGAAGCGGCGCGCCGCCGCCTGGTCGGGCCTGATCGGGCTTGACCTCGCCAAGGAAGTCACCTCGGGCCAGTCCTCGGTCTGGCGTGAAACGCCCTGGGTATGGAACGAAGGCTTTGGCGAACAGGCCGAGCCGTCGATGCACGTCGTCGCCATCGACTACGGCGTCAAGCGTAACATCCTTCGCCTGCTTTCCGGCCTCGGCGCCAAGGTCACCGTGGTTCCGGCCGGCACCGGCTCGGAAGAGATCCTGGCCATGCAGCCCGACGGCATCTTCCTCTCCAACGGCCCCGGCGACCCGGAAGCCACCGGCGACTACGCCGTGCCGGTCATCCAGGACCTGCTCAAGACCGACATCCCGGTATTCGGCATCTGCCTCGGCCACCAGATGCTGGCCCTGGCGCTGGGCGGCAAGACCGCCAAGATGCACCAGGGCCATCACGGCGCCAACCACCCGGTCAAGGATCATACCACCGGCAAGGTCGAGATCGTCTCGATGAACCACGGCTTTGCCGTCGATGCCGACTCCTTGCCCGAGGGCGTCGAGGAAACCCATGTCTCGCTGTTCGATGGCTCCAACTGCGGTATTGCGCTCACGGGCCGTCCGGTGTTCTCGGTCCAGCATCACCCCGAGGCCTCGCCCGGTCCGCAGGACTCGCACTATCTGTTCCGCCGTTTCGTCAATCTGATCCGCGAAAAGCGCGGCGAGGAACTGCTGGCCGAACGGGTTTGATTTTACAGGTCTTCGCCTAGCCGTTGCCCAGATCGTGATGCTCCGAATAGCCGGAGTTACAAACGCGGCGCGATTGCCCTTGTCTTGGGTCAATGGAATAAACCGGTCAACCGGTCTGTTTGTGACGGCGCGAAGCGACGAAGGCTTCGAGAGCGCCGACGGCATCCCCTGAGCCCAAGCCCTCCTCATCGCTTCGCTTGCGCGCCGCATTAACGGACGAAGCACACACCTATGGCGGGTTCGAAGTTCGCGCCTTGGTAACCTTACGCCACCGGCCGGCCTTCGCTGGCCTCCAGTATGGCGAACCATTGCTGGCGGTCGAGGTCGATCTCCAGCGCCTTGACCATGACGGCCAGCCGCTCGGGCTTCATCGTGCCGAGCACCGGCGCCAGCCGCGCCGGATGACGCAGCAGCCAGGCGATGGCGACGGCGGCGAGATCGCCGGCGCCGATCTCGGCAGCCACCGCCGCGATTGCCGCCCTGACCCGCGCCTCGCGCCCTTCCCTGCCGGTGAACAGCAAGCCGCCGCCGAGCGGCGACCAGATCATCGGCGCATAGCTGAGGCGTTGCGCGTGATCGAGGCTGCCATCCATCAGCGCATTGGTCTTCAGCACCGACATCTCGATCTGGTCAAGGCAAACGGCAGCCGCGAAGCCAGAAGGTCGAACTGCGACGGCGTGAAATTGGAGACCCCGACCGCTCTCACCTTGCCCGACTTGACCAGCCCGGCAAGGGCCGCCGCCGTCTCGTCGGCATCCATCAGCGGATCCGGCCGGTGCAGCAGCAACAGGTCGAGATAGTCGGTGCCGAGATTGGCGAGCGAACGGTCGACCGAGGCGGCAATGTGGGCCGCACTGGTGTCGTAATGCTTCAGCCGGTTCAGAGGCCGGTTGGCCGATGCCAGAATGATGTCGCATTTCGAGATCAGCTCGATGCTGTCGCGCTTGCCCTTCCAGCGCGACAAGCCGGCGCCAAAGGCAGCTTCCACCTGGTAATGCCCGTAAATATCGGCATGGTCGAAGCTGGTCAGGCCGAGATCGACCGCAGTGCCGATCAGCCGCGCGATCTGGTCGGCGTCCGGGCGCGCGGCGTTGTCGAGCAGGCGCCAGGCGCCGAACACCAGCCGCGACAGCGACACTCCGTCCTTGGTTAGCTCTATGCGGCTGTCATGGCTCATATCTGGGCTCCATCTTCCGCAGCGCCGGTGGCAACGCTTCTCACCGCCGTCGGCCTCGCAACTTTCGTCACAAAGACAATGACCGCAAGCGTCAGGAAGCACGCGCCAACCAGATAGGGCGCGCCGCCGAACACCACGGGCGCATTCGGTCCGGTGAACCAGGAAAAGATCGCGGTGTAGAGCAGCGGCGTGATGATCGAGGTGATCGAGAAGATCGACGTCATCGCGCCCTGCAATTCGCCTTGCGCCGACGGCGGCACCTTGGCGGCGGCAAGGCTTCTCAGCGGCGGATCGGCCAGTGCTTCCAGGCAGCCGACGACGATCACCGCATAAATCATCCAGCCTTGCGAGGCGAAGGCGTAGCCGAAGGCGCTGGCCGCCGTGAATGTCAGGCCGATGACCGCCGTCCTCCATTCGCCAAGTTTGGGGATCACGCGCGGCAGCACCGTCGCCATGACGATCGCCCCACACAGGCCGAAGGCGCCGAGCGAGAAGCCGATCTGCTGCTCGCTCCAGCCATAACGATAATTGGACACGAACGACCACACCGCCGGATACATCATGTGGCCGAGCGTCATTAGGAAGAAGGCGAGCCCGATCCAGCCGATGCCCTGATATTGGCGCATCTGCAGCAGCGTGCCGACCGGGTTGGCGCGTTTCCACTCGAAGCGGCGGCGGTGCTTTTCATCGAGCGTTTCAGGCAGGAAGAACATGGCGATGAGGAAGTTCACGAAGGCAAGCCCGGCGGCAAAGTAAAACGGCACTCGCGGCCCGAACGTGCCGAGCAGCCCGCCCAGCACCGGCCCAATGACGAAGCCGACGCCGAAGGCGATGCCGAGCAGACCGAAATTCTTCGCCCGGTTGTCATCGTTCGAGATGTCGGCAATGAAGGCCGACGTCGTCGAATAGCTGGCGCCCGAAATGCCGGCCAGCACGCGGCCGATGAACAGCATCGGATAGGACCAGGCGATGGCGCAGATCAGATTGTCGATCGAGAATGTAAGCACCGAGGCAAGCAGGATCGGCCGCCGCCCGAAGCGGTCGCTCAATCCACCCATGATTGGCGCGAAGAAGAACTGCATCGCCGCATAGACGAAGAACAGCCAGCCGCCTTCGATCGCCGCTTCGCTGATGCCGACGCCGGAAAGCTCCCTGAGAAAGGCCGGCAACACCGGCATGATCATGCCGAAGCCGATAATGTCGAGCAGCAGCGTGGTGAAGACGAGCGCAAGGCCCCGCCTGGCGGTTTTGGGGTCGATCATGATGGCGTCTGCTCCCTGAGACCGCCCTTGGGCGGGCGCCCGTTATAGGCGAGGCGCCACTTTGGAACAATAGGAGAACGCCTCAGGCGTTCTCCTCCTGACATCTGTTGCGGGTGGTGAATCGGCCCGCCGACGGATGCGCTTTGGACCGCGGTCGGCTGGAACTTGCGAGCGCCTCAAACCGGACCGGTCAGCGTGTTGCAGTCCGACAGCTTGCCGCTCTTGTAGCCGCGCGCCAGCCAGGTCTGCCGCTGCTGCGACGTCCCGTGGTTGAAGCTTTCCGGCACGACATAGCCCTGCATCTTCTTCTGCAGCGTATCGTCGCCGATCTGCTTGGCGGCGTTGAGCGCCTCTTCGATGTCGCCCTGTTCCAGAATGCCCTTCTGCGCGGTGAAATGCGCCCAAACGCCGGCGAAGCAGTCGGCCTGCAGCTCGATGCGCACCGACATCTGGTTGGCTTCCGCCTCACCCATCGACTGCCGCATCTGGTTGAACTTGGGCAGGATGCCGGTGAGGTTCTGCACATGGTGACCGACTTCATGAGCGATCACATAGGCTTGGGCGAAATCCCCCGAGGCGCCGAACTGCTGGTCGAGCTGCTGGAAGAAGGTGGTGTCGAGGTAGACCTTGTGGTCGCCGGGACAATAGAACGGTCCGGCTGCCGTCGAGGCGGAGCCGCAGGCCGAGCGGATCTGGCCGCTGAACAGCACAAGCTTCGGGTCCTCGTATTTCAGGCCCTGCGACTGGAAGATGCCGGTCCAGGTCTCTTCGGTCTCGGCCAGCACGGTCGCCACGAACTGCTTCATCTCGTCGGAAGCAGGCGTGCCGGCGCCGTCGTCCTGGCCGCCGCTGTTGTCGGTAATCTGGCCACCGCCACCCGGCAGCACGCCGCCGCCGTCGCCGCTGCCCAGGATCTGCGACGGGTCGAAGCCGAAATACCATCCGGCCAGCACCACGAGGACGACCAGCAATATGCTGCCGCCGCCGCCGGTGCGGCCGCCGATCGGGATGCGGAACTGGCCAGGGCTGCCGCCGCCGAAACCACCACCGCCGCCGCTGTCGCTGCGCTCGTCCTCGACATTGTCACTCTGACGGCGGCCCTTCCAGAGCATGGCAACTCCCCGTATGCAAATTTCGGCTGGCTTGGCCGATGTCGTGGCCCAGTCCGACCCAACAGACAATTATCGCAATGGTTGCGCCAAGTCACAGTATTTTTCGTGGCAGCGGCATCGCGTTCGCACTCTGGTCGAGGCGGCATGCGCGCTGTAGCATCCGGTTCGAACGGGGGTGTCGGGGACTTGCGGACAATCGGTCGATTTCTGCTGCTGGCGGTGGTGCTATGCCTCGGCCCGTCGCCGGCGCGCGCCGTGACGCTCGATTCCAGCGTCGCCGTAACCGATCCCGAGACATTGCAGGCGCTTGAGCGTGGCGGCCTCTCGATCAGCCGCCTGCTCGGCCCGGCGCTGGGTCTCACGCGCGAGGTCGACAATCGGGGCCTGTTTTCGGTGCGCGCGCTGACCCCTGTCCGCAACGCCGTAAAGCAGGAGATCGCCGACGAGCCTGCCAATAGCCCCGATCCTTACGTCGCGGCCATGGCCAAGTCGAAGGACACCAGCCAGAAATTCAACCCGAAATACATCGACGATGACGGCTCGACGCTCGACCTGACCGGCGTCGTCAACCGCATGGACCGCGGCTATCTCGGCCACACCGAATGCGGCGAGATCAGGCTGATCTACCGCTTCCATTATTCGGTGGCGGAGAAGCCCACGAAGGGAAAGACAGCGCAACGAATCTCGTCGCGGCTGCCGCTGACCATGAGCCTGGTCTTCAACGCCAGGCCCGGTGAGGCTCACGCCCGCGCTTCGAGAGACCGTCCAAGCGCCACCGCCGTTTCCTGTGCCGAAATCGCCAAGCGCTGGCTCGCCGCCGGCCAGAAGAACCTTGCGCCCGAGCAACTGGCAGCCTGGCTGCGCTCCGACGAAGGGCCGCTCTCCAACGCCATGCTGAATTCGTCGCAGATCATGCGACTTGAGCTGAACATGCAGGTTCTCCGGCTGTCGGCCTCGAGCCGCCGCGACTTCGGTGGCCACGCCGAATATCTCCTCAAGATTTTCAAATGGGACCCAACGACGTCCACCTTCCAGGAATCGAAGATGGAGAACCAGATCGACCGGAAAGTGGTTCTGGCCGACCGGCCGGGCTTCGCCAAATGGCTGCTGACCGACCGCAACCTCTACGACCTCGATCGCGGCCGGCTGGTCATCGACGACAAATTCCTGGCGACCAGCGCCGTCTCGGTCGCACCCGGCGGCATGGCCAGGTCGCAAAACAATATCGCCTATGGGCTGCTCGACGATGCCGACATCGACAAGGCACTGCAGGACTATGTCGCCAAGGGCAACGAGCTGCGCAGCGTGAAATCGGTGGCCGGCTTCAATCTGCGTCTCAACGAAATGACCTGCACCGGCTGCCACCAGACGCACGGCATTGCCGGCTTCCATTACACCGGCGCCGATCCGGCCAGCGAGCCGCGCCGCACGCCGTCTTCGTCCCCGGCTCGGCGGTGTTCTTCGCCGACCTGCCGCGCCGCCGCGCCATCGTCGAGGACTTCGCCGCCGGCGGCCATCCGGATTTCTCACGCGGCTTCGCCGCCCGTCCGGACGCCAAACTCGCCGAAGCGCTGAAAGGCACCGATCTCTACAATGGCTGGGGGTCGATCTGCTACAGTGGCGAGGATACGAGCTTCAAGGACTGGAACTGCGGCGAAAGCCTGCGCTGCGCCGGCGTCCATGAAAGCGACATCCATCCGGGCTTCGGCACCTGCGTCAGCGAGGCGGCCACCGCAGTCGGCGACCCCGTCGAGTTCGGCGAGATCAAGATGTCGAGCTGGGGCAGCGACAAATATTGCCGCCTGTCGCCGGCCACCGCAAAAGCCTGCGCCATCGATCCGGCGCGCGACAAGAAACCGGTAATCAAGCTCGCCGGCTATGGCGCGGCGCGCCAACGCTATGACAACCCCGAGCAGAAGACCGGTGGCTTTCCCGGGGGCATGCTGCGCAAGGCAAGCTGCGACAAGCTTCCCGACGAGGCGACTTGCGGCCGCCTGGCCAAGACCGGTTTCAACGACTGCATCGCGTCGGGCAAGGACCACAAATTCTGCACCAAGGAATTCACCAAGACCGCCGGCCTGCGCGCCTGCGACAAGGCGCATCCCTGCCGCGAGGACTATATCTGCACCGCCGGCTACGACGATCTGGCCGCAGCCAAGCCTGGCAAGGGCTCCTGCATTCCGCCCTATTTCATATTCCAGTTCCGCGTCGACGGCCATCCGCGCAGTTGGGTGCAGGACACCGAGGAATGAGCGGCAGGTTGCCGCTTGCGAACAGAACTCAGATCTTCTGCTTGGTGCCGGCGCTTTTGCCGTCCGAGCTTTTGGAGCGTTCCTCGAAACGCGCGGCGCCCTTTTTCAGCGCATGGCCGGTTTCGACCTCGGTCTTGCGTTCGTCCTTTGCCGCTGCCTGCCTCAAACCCTCGGCCGCCTGCTTGCCCTTCGCGGTCGGTGCCTGTTCGACGCCCATGTTTTCCTCCTTGGCGCGCAACAATCACGCGCAACGTCAGGAGCAACGAGCCTGACGTGCGGAGGTTCCAGTGGTGCGGCCCCGGCACCCCTCAGCGCGGCGCGATCATCGCCTTGCGAAAGGCTTCCAGCGTCTCGGCGCTGACATGATGCTCGATGCCCTCGGCATCGATGCGCGCCGTCTCGGCGCTGACACCGAGCGAACGCAAAAACGCTTCTACCGTCTGGTGGCGGATGCGGCTCTCTTCCGCCACCTTGCGCCCGGCGTCGGTCAGGAACACACCGCGATAGGGTTTTCTGGAAACGAGCCCGTCGGCGCACAGCCTGGTCAGCATCTTGGCCACCGTCGGCTGGGCGACACCCAGCCGCGCAGCAATATCGACCTGACGCGCCTCATTGCCGTCCTCGATCAGGTCGGCGATCAGCTCGACATAATCCTCGACCAGCGCGCCGCGGCGCGCTTCGCGCTGCTGCCGGAACCCTTTCGAATGAATCTCGGCGTCCGGCAGCGGCTCCTCGCGTCCAACCCGTCTGTGCTTCAGCGCCAACACGCGCTCCTTCCTATCTTTTGACAAGAATCGGCTTTGGGCAAAGCAATCGCCCTTTGCCATTCATAGCACGGGCTTAACTATTCCAGCCGTTTATTTCCATTCCATGGCAGGCGCAACCGGCGTTTGCGATCCCCTGCCGGCCTGCCGGTCGGCGCAACAGGAAGCACATACAATGAAATATAGCCTATTGCATAATGTTGAGCCCTGGCATAGATAGGATGACGTCAACCGATCCACCCAGTGGAAAGCCCTCCATGTCCGAAGCTGACGCTACCTTGGGATCATCCTGGCGATTTGACAGGCCGGAGGACAATCCTCCCAGCCTGCGCGAGGTGAACTCCACGATCGCGGTGCCACAGTCCGGCGTCTGGTTCCGTCGCCTGTTCGCCTTCATGGGACCGGGCTACATGGTCTCGGTCGGCTATATGGATCCGGGCAACTGGGCCACCGACCTCGCCGGCGGCGCCCAGTTCGGCTACACGCTATTGTTCATCATCATGCTGTCCAACCTGATGGCGATCCTGCTGCAGGCGCTTGCCGCCCGGCTTGGCATCGCCACCGGCCGCGACCTCGCCCAGGCCTGCCGCGCCTATTATCCGCGTCCCGTCAGTTTCGTGCTGTGGATCGCCTGCGAACTCGCCATCATCGCCTGCGACCTCGCCGAGGTGATCGGCACGGCGATCGCGCTGCAGCTTCTGTTCGGCATTCCGCTGATCGGCGGCGCGTTGCTGACGGCGCTCGACGCCTTCATCGTGCTGCTCTTGATGAACAAGGGTTTCCGCTATCTCGAAGCCTTCGTCATCGCGCTTCTGATCATCATCTTCGGCTGTTTCGCCATCCAGATCTTTGCCGCTGCCCCTCCAGTCGGCTCGATCCTGCATTCGATGTTCGTGCCGTCGACGGAGATCGTCACCAATCCGGCGATGCTATACATCGCCATCGGCATCATCGGCGCCACGGTGATGCCGCACAATCTCTACCTGCATTCCTCGATCGTACAAACACGCGCCTATGAACGGACCGAAAAAGGCAAGCGCGACGCCATTAAATGGGCGACGACGGACTCGACCATCGCGCTCGTCCTGGCGCTGTTCGTCAACGCCTCGATCCTGATCGTCTCGGCGGTGGCCTTCCATGGCACCGGCCATCAGGATGTCGCCGAGATCGGCCAAGCCTTCGAGCTCTTGTCGCCACTGCTCGGCCTCGGCATCGCCTCCATCCTGTTTGCGGTGGCGCTGCTGGCCTCCGGCCTCAACTCGACGGTTACGGCAACGCTTGCCGGCCAGATCGTCATGGAAGGCTTTTTGCGCCTGCGCATTCCGCAATGGGCGCGCCGGCTGCTGACGCGCGGCATCGCCATCGTCCCGGTGGTGGTCGTCACCGCGCTCTATGGCGAAAAGGGCACCGGCCAGTTGCTGGTCTTCAGCCAGGTGGTACTGTCGATGCAACTGCCCTTCGCAGTCATCCCGCTGGTGCAGTTCGTCTCCGACAAGAAGAAGATGGGCAACCTTGCCATTCCCCGCGGCGTGGCGGTCCTCGCCTGGGTCGTCGCGGCGGTCATCCTGGTGCTCAACTTCAAGCTGCTCTACGACACCGTCTTCGGCGTCGGCTGAGTTTCTTCTTGAGCAGTTCGCCGTTTCGCCGAAACGGCGAACTGCTCTATCTCTTGTTTTGACGCAATTC
The DNA here is from genome assembly GCF_040324395.1 of Mesorhizobium sp. C277A. Classification (NCBI taxonomy): domain Bacteria; kingdom Pseudomonadati; phylum Pseudomonadota; class Alphaproteobacteria; order Hyphomicrobiales; family Phyllobacteriaceae; genus Mesorhizobium; species Mesorhizobium sp. C277A. Next base: position 3,338,695 of record NZ_JAMYVW010000002.1, read on the forward strand.
CGGGCGGAAAGCCGCCTCACACCTTTCCTGGAATTGCTCAAGACGGCGACAAACCGGCGGCTTGCGCTATCTTACCGGCCATCATGACAAGTGTCGAAGACGCCAGGAAATTTTACGCGCAGCTGATGGCGGCCAATGCCGGCTCGGCCGATCCGCGCCTCGAAGAGGCGTTCGCCACCGTTCCGCGCGAGGCCTTTCTCGGTCCCGGACCCTGGGCGGTAGTCGCCGGCAGGGCGCTCACCACCGGCAACGGCAAGATCATGACGCCGAGCGCCGATCCTGTTCACATCTATCAGGACGTGCTGGTGGCGCTCGATGCCGACAAGGGCATCAACAATGGCGAACCCTCCTTGCACGCGATGTGGATCGGCAGGATCGCCCCCAGACCGGACGAGGCCGTCACCCATATCGGCGCCGGCACAGGCTACTACACCGCCTTGCTGGCGCGGCTGGTTGCGCCCGGCCCGGTGACCGCCTTCGAAATAGAGGCAGATCTTGCTGCCAGAGCAACAAAGAATCTCGAAACCTACGGCAATGTAAGCGTCGTCCACGGCGATGCCGTCACCGGCGATCTGCCGCCGTCCGACATCATCTATGTCAATGCCGGTGTCGTCGCACCGCCGGCTCCTTGGCTTCGGGCGCTGAAAGCGGGCGGCCGCATGATCTTTCCCTGGCGTCCGTCCCAGGGCGTCGGCCTGGCCGTGATGGTAACCCGCAACGACAAGGGCTTTGCCTGCGACCCCTTCATGCGCTCGTGGTTCATCCCCTGCGTCGGCGCCTCGGCGGCCGGTTCGGCGGCCAAAATCCCCGACCTCCAGAAGGCGGCGCGCAGCCTTTCGATCTGGCTGACATCAGACAGGGCGCCGGACCGGACCGCCACCGCCATCATCGGCGACCTCTGGTTTTCGTCGCAGGCGCTTGGCGGCGGGCGACGGCGGTAGGTACCCTTGTCGGCCGGCAGCGTTTTTTTGCCAACGCCTGTCGGGCGGCCGCCGGCCTGTCCGTCCTTAGATCGAAATCCGGCCCTGACGGCGCGGATCCTGGAAAAGGAAAATCCAATGCGAAAGATCATCGCCGCTACCTTCGTCAGCCTCGACGGCGTCATGCAGGCGCCGGGCGGCCCGGAAGAAGACCCGGTTGGCGGCTTCGAGTTCGGCGGCTGGACGTTCCACTACTTCGACGAGGTGGCGGGCGTGGCCATGGAGGAATTGTTCTCTAAGCCCTTCGCCCTGCTGCTCGGCCGCAGAACCTACGACATCTTCGCCGCTTACTGGCCGTATCAGAAAGATGCCATCGGAGATGCCTTCAACCCTGCGACTAAATATGTGGCGACGCATCGGCCGGATTCGCTCACCTGGGAAAATACGCAATGGCTTGGAGAAGATATCGTCGCGGCGTTGCGCCGCCTCAAGAAGGAAGATGGGCCTGACCTGCTCATCCAGGGTTCGAGCGAGCTGATCCAGAATTTGCTCGCCAACGGGCTGATCGACGAGATCCGGTTGATGATCTTCCCGCTGCTGCTGGGCAAGGGCAAGCGGCTGTTCGATGGTGGTGCGATGCCCGCCGCTTTCAAGCTGGTCAAGTCGCAGGCCACTACCACAGGCGTCATCATGGCGACCTACGAACGCGGGGGTGAGGTCAAGGTCGGGTCGTTCGCTACGCAGAAGCCGTCAGAGGCCGAGCTCGAGCGGCGTAAGAACTGGAAGTAACAGGGACAGGCTTGGCACCTTTCCTCTCCCCCGATCGACGGGGGAGAGGAAATGCAAGTTCTGTCAAGCCGCCACAGCCCGCCGTGCCAACCCACCCCGGATATACCGCGCGAACTCCTGCGCTGCCGGCGCCGTGCCGTACTTCGGCAAATGCAGATTGATGGAAAAATTCGGCAGCGGCGGCAGCCCGGCATCAAAAGCCAGGATGTCAAGATCGGCAGGCACGGTGGAGGCCAGCCAGGCGGTGACGGCAAGGTCGGAGCGCACTGTCGCGGTCGTCGCGTCGATGTTGCCGTTCTCGAACACGGTGCGCCATTCCAGCCCGTGCTCGTTCAGCGCCGACAGCACCACCGGTCGGAAGGCGCAGGTGTCGGCGACGATCGACACCGGCAGCGGCCGCTTGGCGCGGGCGACGCCGCCCTTGGCCCCCACCCAGACCAGCCGGTCAATGGCCAGGCACTCACCGGCGGACGGGCCGACCGGTTCCTCGATGACGGCAAGGTCGATGGTGCCGGCTGCAAGAGCCGCGGCAAGATCCGGCGAGGCGGCGCAGAGTAGGGATATCTCGATCTTCGGATAGGTCTCGGCATAGGCTTTCAGCACCGGCGCCAGCAAGGTGCCGACAAGGTCATAGGGAACACCGAGCCGCACCTGGCCGGCGACCTCGGTGCCCGCCATCTCGGCCCAGATCTCGTCATTGAGGCCAAGCAACCGTTTGCCCTTGCCGAACAGCCGCTCGCCGGGCCGCGTCAGCCGCAAGCCACGCCGGTCGCGCTCGAACAGGCTGCAGCCCAGCGCCTCCTCCAGCCTTTTGATCTGCTGGCTGACGGCGCCTTGCGTCAGATGCAGCGCGTTCGCCGCCGCCGTCATGCTGGCCTTGTCGGCGACAGTGACGAAGGTGCGGATCAGCGCTGTGTCGAGGTTACGGATCATGGTTGGCATTATACCTACTAATGCCAACCATCGCAAACATTGCATTTACTGAAGTATGCAGAAGTCTACCGTAGGGCCTTCGATGGAGGACGCCTCATGTTGCAGCCCATCTTTCCGCTCATCCTGTTTGCCTTCGTGGCCACCGTCACGCCGGGAATCGCCACCACCCTGTCGACTGCTTCAGGTGCGCAGTTCGGCTTTCGCCGTTCCGTTCCCCTATTGATCGGCAGCGCTGCCGGCCTCGCCACCGTGACCGCTGCTGCCGCCGCCGGGCTCGCCGGTCTGCTGCTGGCCATGCCGTCGCTGCAACTGGCGATGAAAATCATCGGCTCGCTCTATCTCATCTGGCTGGCAATCAAGATCGGCCGCGCCGGGCCGCCTGATCTCGATGTGGCGATGGCAAAACCCAACAGCTTCTTCGGCGGCGCCGGCATTCAATGGATGAACCCGAAGGGCTGGGCGATGGGACTGGGTGCGGCGGCCTCGTTCGCAGCCCTTGCCGACGGTCCGGGACAACTCGCGCTGCTGCTCGGCTCGACCTTCGGCTTCACCGCAGCCATCTCGCTGTCGATCTGGTGCGTGGCGGGCATGGTGCTGGCACGGCTGCTCAAGACCGAATGGCAATGGCGCGCGCTCAACATCGTGCTGGCGCTGGTGCTGGCTGCGTCGATCATACCGATGTGGCGGGGAGCGTAAACGCAGAGGTCGGCGCCAGTACCGCACCCGGACCTGCGGTCCGACCTCCCCACAAAGGGGAGGTAGGGGAGCGCGCACTTTATCCTCCCCCTTGTGGGGAGGGCCGCGAACGAAGTGAGCGGGGTGGGGGTCCTGGTTCGCGAAGCGAACCAGCTACTCTCAAGCCGCGTAACGCGCCGCCGGCTTGTCGGCGTGCAGGCTGCCGTAGAAGACTTGCCTTGCGCCGAGGAAGGTGTCGAGCTTGGCTGTGTCGGCAAGTGCCGGCACGGTGACGGCTTCGCCCCTGGATAGGCCCACAAGCGCGGCATCGACCATATCGTCGGCGGACATGATGATCTCCTTCGGCAGATTGTGGATATCGCCACCGGCGAGCTCCCAGAAATCGGTGCGGGTCGCGCCCGGCAGCACCGCCTGCACCTTCACATTGGTGCCGGCGACTTCGCGGTGCAGGGCCTCGGTGAAGTTGACGACATAGGCCTTGGTACCGCTGTAGATGCCGCCGAACGAGGTATCATAGGCGAGCACAGAGGCGATGTTGACGATGGCGCCGCGGTTGCGCGCAAGAAGCCCCGGCAGAACGGCGCGGGTCAGGCGGGTCAAGGCGATGACGTTGACCTTGATCATGCGCTCGGCCTCGTCGGCGTCGGCCGTTGCCACCACGGCCTGGCCGCCAATGCCGGCATTGTTGACCAGCAGCGTGACGCTATCGTCGGCTGCGATCGCCTGCTCGACGCGGCGCACATCATTGTCGTCGGCGAGGTCGGCTGATATCACGCTGACCTTGCGCTTGTAGGCATAACGCAGCTTTTCAGCCAGTTCCTGCAGCCGGTCGGCGCGCCGCGCCACCAGCACCAGATCGTAGCCTTGCCCGGCCAGCCGGTCGGCATAGACAGCACCTATGCCGGCCGATGCACCAGTGACGACTGCGGTACCCTTGTTGTCCTGTCCACTCATTGTCCTGTTCCTTTTTCTGCCCGGCGAGACAGGTCGATGACCCTCGTCCCGCCCTGACTTCCAATTAGTGGTATATGCCACCATCCTGGAAGTAGGTATATGCCACTATCTTGTCAACGGAGGCGGCAGAAACTATTTCTGCGACAGGCCGGCAGCGGTTTTGCCGGCAAGGAGTCGTGATGAGCAAGACCGTGCTGCCGGGATTCAGCCTTTGCAACAACGCCACGCTGCGGCGCGCCGCGCGCAAGCTCGGCCGCTTCTATGACGATGTAATCTCGCCTTCGGGTCTGAAGGGCACGCAGTACGGCCTGCTCTACCAGATCCATGTCAGCAACGAGCCGGCGATGGGCACGATAGCCGAAGCGATGGTCATGGATCTCTCGGCGCTCGGCCACACGCTGAAGCCGCTGATCCGCGACGGCTATGTCGACACCTTCGCCGACAAGGACGATCGCCGCGTCAAGCGGGTGCGGCTGACGCCGCAAGGCCAGACCAAGCTCGAGGAGACAACGCAATTGTGGAGCACTGCTCAGCAGCGCTTCGAGGCGCTGTTCGGCCCGCAACGAGCGGCAGATCTGCGCGCTATGCTGGATGAAGTCGCGGCGCTGGACTACGACGTGCCCGCGGCCGCCCCTTCAAGCTGAAAGAGCGGCCGCCAGTGATTTGCAAAGGTCTATTCGGCCGGCATGGCGACCGGCCGGGCCGCCCAGCGGCCGGCCAGCACCACGCCAAGCCCGATCAGCGGGAAGATGGCGGCGACCAAGCCGAGATCGGCCGGCACGCCGTAGCGCAGCACGGCGCCGCCGACCACAGCACCCAGCGCCACGCCAAGATAGAGCGCCGAAGCGTTGAGCGACAGCACGATCGGGGCGGCGTCGGGCGCCAGCTTGATGATGCGGCTGGCCTGCGCCGGCGGAAATGCCCAGCCGACCATGCCCCACGGCACCATCATGGCCATCAATGCCGGCCCGGCGAGATGCTGCGGCAGGAAGGTCGGGATGACCGAGAGCATCACCAGCATGACGGCGCTCAGCGCCAGCGACCAGCCGACGGTGCGCGTCGCACCAAAACGGTCGGCCGCCTGGCCGCCGGCTATGTTGCCGATGACGGCGCCGACACCGAAGGCGAGCAGCATGCCGGGCAGCGCAATCGGGCTGAGGCCGCCGCTCTGGATGGCCAGCGGCGCGATATAGGAAAACACCGAGAAGGCGCCGATCAGGGCAAGAGCGGTGGTCAGCAGGATCGGCATGACGCCGGGGCGCAGCGCCGCAGCCAGCCGCCGCCTGAGCGGCAGCTTGGTGCCGACAATTCCGCGCGGCAGCCGGTACCACAGGATGGCGCCGACCAGCGCGCCGAGCCCGGCAATGGCAAAGAAGGTCCCGCGCCAGCCGGCTATCGTGGCAACCAGCGCGCCGAGCGGTGCACCCAGCGCAACCGCCACCGTGGTTCCGCCGACGACGACTGCAATGGCCCGCGCCCGGTGGTGGTCATCGACCAGCGCCACCGCCGTGCCTTGAGCGGTCGCGGCAAACAGGCCTGACGACAGCGCCATGATGATGCGGGCAATGAGCAGCAGCTCGAAGGACGAGCTCAGCGCCGCCACCACATTGCCGATGACGAAGAACGCCAGCGTCCACAAGATGACGCGGCGCCGGTCCCATTCGCCGGTCAGCGTTGCCAGGATGGGCGTGCCGATGGCGTAAGCCAGCGCGAAGGCGGTGATCAGCGTGCCGGCGAGCGGAATGGAAATGCGGGCGTCGGTGGCGATGTCAGGCAGCAGGCTGGAGATGACGAAGCCTTCGGTCGAGATCGTGAACGATCCGAGCGCAAGCCAGAAAAGGCGCTTGTCCATAGGGCGTGTCCTTAGTTCAAAAGTTATTGAACAATTGGACATAACAGGGCGTGATGTCAATGAAGCCAGATGAAAATAGCTGAAGCCTGCTGACAGCCCTGTGTCAGGACAGCCATTGGGCCAATCGCGAAGCGGACTGTGCATGCCCGCGAAACATGGACGCGTTGAAATCGCCACCGACTGTGCTTAGTTTCGGGCCATGACTTTGCCGCACCCCAATACAGACCAGATCAGCCTGCCGGTTGTGCTCGGCGTGCTTGGCGACCCGACCCGGCTCGCCATCGTGCGCTATCTCGCCAGCAAGGAAGGCGTGCCGCTGAACTGCAGCCGGTTCCTCGACCTCGGCTCCAAGACCAATCTCAGCTATCACCTGGCCAAACTGCGCGAGGCCGGCGTCACCCGCGCCGAAGTGGCCGGCACCAACCGGATGATCACGCTGCGCCGCGCCGACCTCGACGCTCGCTTCCCCGGCCTGCTCGACAGCGTGATTGCGGCGGCCGGAGATGATCCGGCTCTGCCCATCGTCGGCGGCCACGACATCGAAATGCCGGCGTAGCTGGTGCCGAAGTCAGGCCGCTCCTAGCGCTGCCAAAAACCGATATGCGGGGCGAGGAGCTCCTCGTCCATCTCGGGGAAGGGTCCGTGGACCTCGACCGGCTTCTGCCCGGAGCCGAGGACTGTGCGCGACGAGAGGTTCATCGTCGGATTCTCGGCGTGGTTGCCAGTCAGCGCGAGAAGCTTGGTCTCCTCGAAGCCGTAGACCAGCCGGCCGATATTGGCCCAGTACAGCGTTCCCGTGCACATCGCACAGGGCTCGCCGGTTGTGACCAGCGTGCAGGACCAGAGGAAATCCGGCGGATAGGTGTCGGCGGCACGCCGGGAGAGCTCGGTTTCGGCGTGGCGGACGGTGTTGATGTTGCCTTGCCGCATCAGGATGCGATCGTCGGGGCCGACGAGCACGCAGCCGAAAGGATGGTGCCCGTGCGCGGCAGTCTCGCGCGCGACATCATTGGCGGCGCGAAGGTGGGCAACCATCTGGTCGCGGGTCATCGCCTGTCCTCCCCCGGATGAACTCTGGAGCGGCGTGGACGCTAGCAGATGGAGTGCTTCCGCGATAGGCGGGGCTCCCGGCTGTCTCAAACGATCTCAAGGGCTTGATAATGAAGGCAGCGGCTTGATAGGAAGCCGGGCCGCAAGCCTCAACGGGCTGCACCAAGGAGCCCGCCGCATGCGCATTGCCGTTCTCGCCGACATCCATGGCAATGTGCTGGCGCTGGATGCCGTGCTCGCCGATCTAGCGCGGCGCGGCGGCGCCGATCTCACCGTCAACCTTGGCGACTGTGTCTCCGGCCCGCTCTGGCCGCGCGAGACGTTCGAGCGGCTCGAAGCGCTCGACCTGCCGACGGTGCGCGGCAACCATGACCGCCGCGTCGCCGTCGATCCGGCCGACGATATGATGTGGGCTTCAGACCGCTATGCGCAGGAACGGCTGACATCAGCGCAGCGCGAAGCCCTGCTCGCCCTGCCCTTCACGCTGGAGATTGTTCCCGGCGTAGTCGCTTTCCATGCGCGGCCCGACCATGACGAGAAATACCTGCTCGACGCGATCGTCGATGGCCAACTGGTGCGCGCGCCGCTTGCCGCTATTCAGCGGCGGTTGCAGGCGCTGGACCCGGCCTGCCGCATCGTGCTGTGCGGCCACAGCCACCGCGCGGAACTGGTCCGTATCCCCGGCGGCCCCTTGCTCTTCAATCCCGGCAGCGTCGGCGCCCCCGCCTATGAAGATGACACGCCCCCGGCGCATGTTTCGGAGCAAGGCAGCCCGCATGCGCGCTACGGCATCCTCACCTTGGATGGCGATGGTCCAGACCGTTTTGAGACCATCGCCGTCGACTACGACCACGAAGCGGCGGCGAGACAGGCCGCACAGGCGGGCCGACCGGAATGGGCGCATGCGCTGAGGACCGGCTTCATGCCCAAACCCTCTTGGCAAGGCTCCGCTTGACCGCACGGCTGCGCCCTGCTTCCGCCTCGCGGCACCAAACATCGGACGCATTTTCAGACTTACATGGCCGCGTATCGTCCCTTATAAAACCGCCTTGGCATACGGCAGGACTGCTGCCGCAAGGGTAATCGGCGCACGGCCAAATGATGAGGCGCACAATCCGAACCATTTTGCATCGACTGACTGGCGCTCCGCTCCTGCGGGCAGCCCGGTTGTTGGCGGGTCCGTTGGTGGTGGGCCCGTTGTTGGTGAGCTTGCCGGCCAATGCCGAGGACGCGCCTGCCGACATCGTTTCCATAGTGACCGAGCTCGGCCCAGGCGATCTCCTCAACATCCGCGCCACGCCGTCGCCGGTCGGCAGAACCCAGGCGCGTCTGCCGATCGGCTCGAGCGTCAGGAATTTCGGCTGCAACGAAGTGGATGGCCACCGCTGGTGCAAGGTCGAGGAGATTGACAATCCACTGGTCAAAGGCTGGGCGCCCGCGCGCTATCTTATCCCCGACAATCCGACCGTGGTCGAAGTAGACGCCGCGCCGCCCCAGGTGACCGCCAGCGCTGAAGCCGGCGGCCCGACGCTCGCGCCCGACATGTCGACGCAGCCGGCCGACGTGGCCGCAGCGCCCCGGACGACTGCACCTGCCGCCTCTGCCGCTCCGGCTGCACCCACTCAGGCTCCACCCACCCCGGCTGCACCCGCGCCGGCCCCACTCGACCTGACGGAGCGCCTTGGCGGCACGGATCCGGGCGCGCCGAAGTCCGCCGCCGAGATCGGCAGGACCGCCATGCAGGATGCTTACGGCCTTGCCTTCGCAGCGAATGAAAGTCCGCCGACGGATGAAATCCCTGCCACAGAGGCTCCGGCAACGGAGGCCACAGGGACGCCGGAACTCGCCGCCGCCGCGTCTGCGGGAGCAGCGCCGGATACAGCGTCGGCGCCGGGGGTACTATCCCCGACGCCACGGCCAGACCAGGCCAAAGCTGCGACCGCTACGCAAACCGTTGCACGGCTGGAACCCCCGCCCGCCCTCGGCGCCACCGCCGAGATCCCCTGCGCCCGCTATGTCGGCCAGCCGATGACCCGCTGCGCCGTCAACATCGCGCACAAGGGCACCGACAAGGCCGATATAACCGTCACCTGGCCCGACGGCGGCACGCGCGTTATTTCCTTCTCTGCCGGCATGCCGGCCGGCTCGGATTTGGGCAAGGACTTCCGCTTCACAAGGGAAGGCAGCCTCAACATGATCCGCGTCGGGGTATCCGAGCGGTTTGAGATTACGGATCAGCTCGCGCTGGGGGATTAGGTGTCAGGCAGTAGGGAATGGGCATAGGCGCCTTAACCTCGCTCCTGCCTAATCCCCACTGCCTGATCCCTACTGCCTAATCCCTACTGCCTAGCCTCATTTTCGGGGTTACATCTCCCAAAACTCTTCCCTATAAGGCCCTCCTAGCCTGATACCAGAATCGCAAGCACAACCGGCCGGGTCTTCCCGTCCCGGTTTTTCGTGCAAGCCGCTCGCCGAACGGAACTCACAACGATGCCAAGACGCACCGACATCAAGTCGATCCTGATCATCGGGGCCGGCCCCATCGTCATCGGCCAGGCCTGTGAGTTCGATTATTCCGGCACACAGGCCTGCAAGGCGCTGAAGGAAGAGGGCTTTCGCGTCATCCTGGTCAATTCCAACCCGGCCACCATAATGACCGACCCGGAACTGGCCGACGCCACCTATATCGAGCCGATCACGCCTGAAGTCGTCGCCAAGATCATCGCCAAGGAGCGGCCCGACGCGCTGCTGCCGACCATGGGCGGCCAGACCGCGCTCAATACTGCTCTGTCGCTGCGCCGCATGGGCGTGCTCGAACGCTACAATGTCGAGATGATCGGCGCCGACGCCACGGCCATCGACAAGGCCGAGGACCGGGCGCTGTTTCGCGAGGCGATGAAGAAGATCGGCCTGGAAACGCCGAAGTCGATGCTGGCCAATGCCACCGACGTCAAGAACGCCGACCGCAAGACCCATGAGGCCGAGCGCGCCGCCGTCAAGGCCGAGGCGCCTGCCGACCTCGATGCCGCGCTCGACGCGCTGGAAACCCGCTGGAACCTCGGCGAAGGCGACCGCAAGCAGCGCTACATCAGCCATGGCATGGCGATTGCCGCCCAGGCGCTCGACCATGTCGGCCTGCCCGCCATCATCCGCCCGTCCTTCACCATGGGCGGCACCGGCGGCGGCATCGCCTACAACCGCGCCGAATTCTACGACATCGTCCAGTCCGGCCTCGACGCCTCGCCGACCACCGAAGTGCTGATCGAGGAAAGCGTGCTCGGCTGGAAGGAGTATGAGATGGAGGTCGTCCGCGACAAGGCGGACAATTGCATCATCGTCTGCTCGATCGAGAACATCGACCCGATGGGCGTACACACCGGTGACTCGATCACCGTCGCCCCCGCGCTGACCTTGACCGACAAGGAATACCAGATGATGCGCAACGCCTCGATCGCGGTGCTGCGCGAGATCGGCGTCGAGACCGGCGGCTCCAATGTGCAGTTCGCCGTCAACCCGGCCGATGGTCGGCTGGTCGTCATCGAGATGAACCCGCGCGTCTCGCGCAGTTCCGCTTTGGCTTCGAAGGCGACCGGCTTCCCGATCGCCAAGATCGCGGCCAAGCTCGCCGTCGGCTACACGCTGGACGAGCTGGAGAACGACATCACCGGCGGCGCCACGCCCGCCTCCTTCGAGCCAAGCATCGATTACGTCGTCACCAAGATCCCGCGTTTTGCCTTCGAGAAATTCCCCGGCGCCGAGCCGGTGCTGACCACCGCCATGAAGTCGGTCGGCGAAGTCATGGCCATCGGCCGCACCTTCCAGGAATCGCTGCAGAAGGCTTTGCGTGGACTGGAAACCGGCCTTACCGGCCTCGACGAAATCGAGATCCCCGGCCTCGGCCACGGTGCCGTAGCTGCCAACCACGCCGACGACCGCAACGCCATCCGCGCAGCGCTCGGCACGCCGACGCCCGACCGGCTGCGCATGGTGGCGCAGGCGATCCGCATGGGCACCTCGCTGGAAGACGTGCACGCAATGTGCAAGATCGACCCGTGGTTCCTCGAACAGATCGCCGGCATCGTTGCCATGGAAGCCCGCATCCGCGAGCACGGCATTCCGCAAGACGCCGTCAATCTGCGCATGCTGAAGGCGATGGGCTTCTCCGATGCCCGCCTCGCGTCGCTGACGAAGACCGACGCCGAAGTGATTCAAAAGGTTCGCGAAAAGCTCGACGTTCATCCAGTTTATAAGCGCATCGACACCTGCGCCGCCGAGTTCGCCTCGCCCACCGCCTATATGTACTCGACCTATGAAGTGCCCTTCGCCGGCGCGCTGGCCAATGAAGCGCAAGTGTCGTCGCGAAAAAAAGTCGTCATCCTCGGCGGCGGTCCCAATCGCATCGGCCAGGGCATCGAGTTCGACTATTGCTGCTGCCATGCCGCCTTCGCTCTGCGCGACGCCGGCTATGAAGCGATCATGATCAACTGCAACCCCGAGACGGTCTCGACCGACTACGACACCTCCGATCGGCTCTATTTCGAGCCGCTGACGGCCGAAGACGTGTTGGAGATCCTGCGCGCCGAACAGGCCTCGGGCGAATTGGTCGGCGTCATCGTCCAGTTCGGCGGCCAGACGCCGCTGAAGTTGGCCGATGCGCTGGAGAAGGCCGGCATCCCTATCCTGGGCACGTCACCCGACATGATCGATCTCGCCGAAGACCGCGACCGTTTCCAGAAGCTCTTGCACAAGCTCAACCTCAGCCAGCCGAAGAACGGCATCGCCTATTCGGTCGAGCAGGCTCGCCTCGTCGCCGGCGAGCTCGGCTTCCCGCTGGTGGTGCGCCCCTCTTATGTGCTCGGCGGCCGCGCCATGCAGATCATCCATGACGAAGGCATGCTGCAGAGCTACCTGCTCGACACCGTGCCCGGCCTGGTGCCGGAGGACATCAAGCAGAAATACCCCAACGACAAGACCGGCCAGATCAACACGCTCTTGGGCAAGAACCCGCTTTTGTTCGACACCTATCTCTCGGGCGCCATCGAGGTCGATGTCGACTGCCTGTGCGACGGCAAGTCGACATTCGTCTCAGGCATTCTGGAGCACATCGAGGAGGCCGGCATCCACTCCGGCGATAGCGCCTGCTCGCTCCCTGTTCACTCGCTGCCTTCCGAGCTGGTCGACGAGCTGGAGCGCCAGACGGCGGCGCTTGCCCGCGCGCTCAACGTCGGCGGCCTGATGAACGTGCAGTATGCGATCAAGGACGGCACGGTCTATGTGCTGGAGGTCAACCCGCGCGCATCGCGCACCGTGCCCTTCGTCGCCAAGACCATCGGCCGGCCCATCGCCAAGATTGCCGCACGCATCATGGCCGGCGAAAAGCTGGAAGACGCCTTCGCCCATTACGGCGCGATGCCCGACCCGAGAAACCCCGGCCACATCGCGGTCAAGGAAGCCGTCTTCCCCTTCGCCCGCTTCCCCGGCGTCGACATATTGCTCGGCCCCGAAATGCGCTCGACCGGCGAGGTCATGGGCCTCGACCGCGATTTTGCGCTGGCCTTCGCCAAGAGCCAGCTCGGCGCCGGCGTCGATCTCCCCCGCTCCGGCACGCTGTTCGTCTCGGTGCGCGACGAGGACAAGGCCGGCATCCTGCCGGCGGTCAAGCGCCTCGCCGGCCAGGGCTTCAAGGTGCTGGCGACATCCGGCACGGCCCGCTTCCTCGCCGAAAATGGCGTCGACGCCCAGAAGATCAACAAGGTGCTGGAGGGCCGGCCCCACATCGAAGACGCCATCCGCAACCGCCAGGTCCAGATCGTCTTCAACACCACGGACGGGCAGAAGGCGGTGTCGGATTCGAAATCGCTGCGCAGGGCAACGCTGATGCAGAAGGTGCCGTATTACACGACGCTGTCGGGCGCTGCCGCTGTGGCGGAAGCGATTGCGGCGCTGAAGGCGGGGAGCCTGGAGGTGAGGCCACTGCAGGAGTATTTTGCGTAGGGCATCGCCGAATGCCAGCTAGTGGTTCTAACAACGTGCCAGAAATTCCTTCGTACTATCTATAACCTCAACCAAGTTCTGGATTGGGGTTATCTCCCAGGTCTGAATGAACGCTCGCGAGAGAAACAGGTTCAACGGGCCTGGTTGTGTCGTCGGCGGCAGCTTTGAACCATCTGCTTCTTTAGCTTTTCTAAGAATGGAAAATTGTATCTGACGAAGATAGTATATGTCATTGTAAAGAAAGTTTAATATATCGCAAGATCGAAACATGACGTTCAGCGACAACTTTCCGTCTCTATATTTAAAATCTCCGCTTGTAGGACAAGGGACGTAGCCAGGCCATCTTTTATTGTATAAGTCAGAAGGCCTAAAGAAAGTAAAAACGTGGGTACTAGCACGCGGAAACGCTGAGACTTCGCTTACTATTTTATCGATTTGGTTGATGGCATTTAGCGGGACAGGTCTAGAAGCTGTGTCGGGAAAATTTTCTAGCCGGCTGCGATAGCTAGGTTTGCTAACTCGATTCTTTTCCGAGGTATAGACACGAGCCGTTCTTTCGATCGCCTTTAGTCCCCGAATACCAAGCAACTCGCCGTACTCATAGCGTCGCTCAGCGAAATATGTGAATCTTTCCGGTGAATATGGTATAAATATAACTAGAGGGCTTATCTCTAGCGATCTTTTAACCCGCTTGCCTTGTAAAAAAACTTCGGAGATCGCCCTGCAACAGGCATCAGTTTCCGATTTTGACGTTATTGCGTAAGTCATTAATTATTTCTTTTGCGGGTGAACACATCAGAACCGCCAACGCCAAACCGAAGAAAAACATCGACGTGACGGTTCCCTTTTTTGTGACACTATACATCTTCTTCAGATTGGTTTGCCGATAATTCTGCAGAAGGTACAAAATGAATACCTGCTGGAGATCTTCTTTTAGCATGACTTCACGATCTAAAGATCCGGAAATAGCTTTCAAGAAATTTCTAAAATTTCTCCGAACATCTTCAACCGCCGCCTCCTTGTCGTCGTGCCCGAACAGATCGTCGAGATCGTCTATAACATCGCCGGAAACCGTATACCTGTAGTACCAGCTTTTGATGTCAGCGGCTTTTCTATGGGGATGATTTTTCTCAGAAACGTGAGTGTACATCACGATCAGGCGGCACGCCGTAATTCCGAGTACTATCAAGCCCAAGCCAAGAAAGAAAACAAAATATCTAGATCCTCCAACCGAATTAACTATCGCAGCCGCAGCAGCAATAAATGATAGCATGCCTAGAGCGGCTTGAAACAACTTACCACGCTGATCTTCATACCAATCGTGGCGCCCAACGGCGTACTCGATCATACGATACGCTCTATCTTGCAAATCGCCGTTTTCGCCAAGTTCGTATTCGGCAGCGACCTCCGATAATTTCTTGCGAATTTGGGGCTGCATAGTTGGCCTTTGGTGCGAGCGTATGGATGAGTCTCACCGTCGATTAGAGCATATAACGCGCTACTACATCCACGTGTTGTTATCGACCCACGGCAACGAATCCGAAAATAAGACTTTCAGAATAGCCCCTCACCCCTGCTCCGGATACGGCATCCCATGCTTTGTGCAGGAACCACCAGCCGACTAGGCTTATCATGTCGATGTCGGAGCAAGTGATGACATCGTCGGGGTCGCGCGAACCGACCTCCAGATAGCGCGTCCTCATCGACGAGCGGTTGATCATGTGGTGGCCGTTGCCGCTGTTTCCGGCGAAGGCGGCGGTAGCTTGCCTCGAGCAGCGTCTCACCGCTGTCTTGGACCAGTCTCAACTCGACAGGGAAGCTCACGCCACCGCCACACACTCGATCTCGATATCGAACTCCATCGGCCACGACGCCACCGGCACGAAACTCCGCGCCGGCGGGTTCGTGGAAAAGTACCTGGCATAGACCCGGTTGATGGCGTTGTAGAAGCCGGAATTGACGGCGTAGATGCGCACCATCACCACATTGTCCAGCGAGGTGCCGGCCGCTTCCAGGCAATGCTTCAGCGCCTTCAGCGACGCCTCGGTCTGGGTTTCGATGTCGCCGCGCACCATCTCGCCGGTCACCATGTCCACCGGCGGCGTCGCCGAGATGAACACGAAGCCATTGGCCCTCACCGCCGTCGAGCAGGGCAGCCCGAGCGCCCGCACCTTGGCCGACATGACGGGCACTTCGATGACTTCTTTTTTCACGGTGATGCTCCCTTTGTTTGCCAAGCTGGCGCCAAGGCCCCCTCACCCAGCCTCCGCTTCGCTCGGCTGACCTCTCCCCGAGGGGAGAGGAGCCGGTCAGCGCCAGCGCTTCCCTCTTCTCCCCAGCGGGGAGAAGGTGGCCGCGAAGCGGTCGGATGAGGGGGCCGGCGCCACCTTTAATCGTGAGGAACTTATCCCCCCACCCAGCGAACACCAGCGCCGAAGCATGGTCCAGCCCTCACCCCTGCCCCGGATACAGCGTCCCGTCCTTGTGCAGAAACCTGCCATCCGAACTCGGGCTCATCATGTCGATGTCGGAGCAAGTGATGAGATCATCCGGATTGCGCGAGCCGACCTCGAGATAGCGCGCCGTTGTGGACGAGCGGTTGATCATGTGGTGGCCGTTGCCACTGTTCTTGGCAAAGGTCGCGCAGTCGCCGGCCTTGAGCAGCGTCTCGCCGCCATCCTCGACCAGCACCAGTTCGCCTTCCAGCACATAGACGAGCTCGTCCTCATGGCTGTGCCAGTGCCGCTGGCTCGACCAGCCGCCTGATGGCAATGTCATCAGGTTGACGCCGAAATCGGTGAGGCCGCCGGCATCGCCGAGGCGGTGGCGTGTGCGCTCGTCGCAAGGGGCGTCGAAGGGTGCGGGGTAGCCGGAGCCCTTGCGGACAGGCACGGTGGACAGGTCGAGCTTGGGCATGGGAGCTCCATTGAATTGGTGGCGGCAGTGTATGTCACTGCCGGCGCAGCCACAGAGCCACTTTGCCGCAATGCCTTGCCAACGGCAGGCATCGGCCGTCGCACTCTACGGCGCCCCCTCTGTCCTGCCGGACATTTCCCCCACAAGCAGGGAGATTGGCTGTCGCCTCAGCCTTCGCCAATTTTCACCGTCGCAAGAAAAGCACGGCGCCGACGCTGCTGATCTCCCCACTCGTGGGGGAGATGTCCGGCAGGACAGAGGGGGCGCCGTAGAATGCTATTGGTGGCTAGTCACCAGCCCTCAACCCTGATGCGCCGCCGCGAGTTTCTTCACGTGCTTCTCGTGCATCTGCAGCGTCGGCAGCGTCTTCTTGGCGAATTCCTTCATCGCCGGGTCGTCGCCCGAGTTGGCATAGCTGCTGAAAAGGGCAACGGCCTCCTTGTGCGCGTCCGTCTGCATCTGGATGTACTTGGCGTCAAAATCCTTGCCGCTTGCGCTCTTCAACTCGTCGAGCATTGCCTGCTCCTTCGGCTGCAGGGCCGGCCCCGCGGCTTTGGTCGAACCGGTGGTCTGGCCCTGGCTCAGCGCCGCCTTGAACTCCTTGCCGGCTTTGGTGTGGTCCTTGACCATCTGCTTGGCGAATTTCTTGACGTCAGCCGCCTTGGATTTCTCCTCGGCGAGCTTGCTCGACTGGATTTCGAATTCGTTGGAGCTAGGCACCGTCTTGACGAAGGTTGGGGTATCGACCTTGCTGGCGGCCATGGCAGGCGCGACCGCAGTCGAGTTGGCCGCAAGGGCGGCAGGGGCACCGGCGAACAAGGCGACGGCGGCAATGGTGAGAAGCGTTTTCATCTGAGGTCTCCGATTTGAAAATTTCCCTCGGCTAATCAAACGCGGCATTGGCGGCAGGGTTGCGTCCGGAGAACTATTCGTCAGCGACCATCTGCCGAAGAGCCGTCCCGAGCCCCTGGCGGACAAACCTCCAGGACAGCACGCCTCGCCATATTGCAGCTGTTCGTTCCAGTTCGGCCGACCCTCAGGCGTGAAATCCATAAGGTCCCACAGGATCTCGCAGATGCCGATGGCGCGCGGATCCTAATGGACGGCGCTGCATTGGGAGCCGGTTGCACTTCCCTGTATTGCGTCTGCAGGTTAGATTTCCGGAGCTGGGGAGACACATGCAAGAGGATGAAGAGATCGATCTGCGCTGCCCGCAAGTGGTGGCCGACAATGCCGCCAAGGGGTTGAGGCTGCGCAAGCAGTTCGGCCGTGGCGGCACCGAGATCGGCGTCGCGCGGGCGACGGAACTCAAGAATCGAGAAAAGCTGGCGCCCTCGACCATCCGCCGCATGGTCAGCTATTTCGCCCGCCACGAGGTCGACAAGCGCGGCAAGAATTACGGCAATGAAGACAATCCATCGGCCGGCCATATCGCCTGGCTGCTGTGGGGCGGCGACGAGGGCCGCGCCTGGGCGCTTGAGCTCAAAAAGAAGATCGGCAATGCGCCCGATATCTGAGGGCGACCGTAAAACGACTGGCGGGCCCCAAACCCCCGCCTGGGACCCGCCAAGGAGTGGCTGAACACATGCCGGTGCAGCCCCTCCACATCTGCCAGTCGTCGATCCGCCATCGGTCGAAAGGCATGGATGGTGAGGTAGCATCCGGTTGCGGCGGCCTATGTGAAGCAGTTCACAATCCGAAGGATTTCAACAGCGCTCGAGCAATTCCAGGAAAAGTGGGAACCGGTTTTTCCCGGGAAAAGCGCGTAGCGTTTTCCCCAGGGAATTGCGGCAAGAAAAAAGCCCTTACCCTTCCCATGCGACAGGCATCATCCCCAGCCGCTCGTAGAGCCGGAGCGCGGCGGCGCTCTCGACCGTGTTGGTCTTGAGGTCGACATGGGCCGCGCCTCGATCGCGAAAGGCGTTGAAAGCCTGCCACATCAGCGCTTCGCCAATTCCTTTGCCGCGCGCTTCGGGATGGACCGCGAGGTCCTTGACGAAGGCCCTCGTCCAGCACAGCGCTGCCGCCGCCAGCCGTCCCTTGGCGTCGATGACCAGGAAACACAGCGCCGGGTCGAATTCGGCATCGCTGGATATGCGCGGCCACCATTCGTCGAACGGGCCGTCAGTGCCGTCGTCGAACACCCCGGTCAAAAGCGCGTGCAGGGGCTGCGCGTCACCATGTTCGAAGCAGCGCATGGCAAAGCCGTCCGGCCAGTGCGGCGCAACGAGCGTCTCGTCGAGGATCTTGCGCAGCCGGATGTCGTTTGGAGCCGGCGGGCGCGGTTCAGGCATCGCGCTCAGGCGTCGGGCTGCAGCCGGCGGCGCTTGCGGTCGACACCGAGGCCGGTGGCCTCGAGCAGGCCTTTGCGCTTGGCGTCGAAATAATAGCCGGTCTGGTAGAGCCAATCGGCCTTCTTGGCGTTGCCACCCGCCACCAGCCAGGCGCCACGCAGATATTTGACCGCGTATTTCAGATTGGTCTCGGCGTCGAACAGGCCCTTGGCCGGCCCGTCATAGCCCATGCCGCGCGCCGTCGCGTGCTTGATCTGCATCAGTCCCCAATGGCCGTTATTGTAAGCCTTGGGATTGTAGGTGCTTTCGCGGTTGACGACGTGGCGCACCAGATCGACCGGCACCTCGTAGAGAGCAGCGTATTTCTGGATCAGCCGGTCGACGTCGCCGCGCATGCCGGTCGCATGCTCTTCTTCCGGGAGACCGATGGGCGCGGCGGGGAACTGGCCCAGGGAAGCAGGGTTCTGCGGCACGACATAGGCTACCTGCTGCACGCCGGGCATGGCGTTCTGGCCGCCCTTGGGGGCCGCCGGCATGACAAGGCTGGCGGTCGTATATTGCGCCGCGACCGGCTGTCCGGCGTTGGCGGGCGCAGGCGCCTGCCAGGCATTGGCTGCCATCAACGCAGGCACGGCCGGGGCCGTGGGCGTCGCGCCGGCAAAGGCCGCGGTCGCGGCAGCCGGCTGCGGGGCGGCGGCAAGTGCCGGTGTGGCGGGAGTTGCTTCGGCCGCCTGGACGGGTGTTATGCCCGAGGATTGCGGCAGCACCGAAACCGTATCGGGCAGCGGCACGGTGAAGCCGACATCGCTGCCGGCGGCGGTCGCGGTTTCGGTCAGCGCAGGCGTGGCCTTCATCTGCGAGGTCGATTGGCAGCCGCTGAGGGCAGCTGCGCCGACGATCACAGAGATCGCGAAAAGGTTGAATTTTGCTGGCAAGCCGCGCGGGTCCGATTTGTCGGTTGTTAAGAAGTCCTTACACCAGCGATTCCTGGTGGGCAATCGGGACCATGTGGTGGTTTTCGGGTGGCGAGAGCCGGGCCCAGATGCCATATTGTTCTGGATATGTACCGGTCGGTATCCCGGTTTTCGCCGGTTTTCGGAAAGGAGCGCATCATGGAAACGGCATCTTCGATCACAGCCGGCCACGCAGTGTTAGAAACAGTGATCGGCTTCATGGGCATCGCCTGGAGCGAAAAGGGCCTGATCCGGCTCTGCCTGCCCGAAAGGAGCCGCGAAGCAGTGGAGCGCCGGCTGATGCGGCATGCCGGTGTTGCCGCCAATACGACTGCGAACACTGGGCAGCCGCAATGGGTGGTCGAGCTGATCGCCTCGATCAAAGCCTATGCCTCAGGCGAGGACGTCGATTTCTCCGGCGTGCCGGTCGATCTCGACGGCGTCGACGACTTCCGTCTCGCCATCTACGACGCGGCGCGGAAACTGCATTACGGCGAAACCACCACCTATGGCGAACTGGCCAAGCGCGCCGGCCAAGCCGGCCTGCCGCGCGAAACCGGGGCAGCGCTGGGCGCCAACCCGGTGCCGCTGGTCATCCCCTGCCATCGGATACTAGCCGCGGGCGGCAAGATCGGCGGCTTCTCGGCGCCCGGCGGCTCGGCCACCAAGGAAAAGATGCTGGCCATGGAAGGCGTGCGCGTCGGCCCGCCGCCGGCGGCGCAGGTCTCGTTCGGGTTCTAAGAGCTTGGATGGTATGCCGGCTGGGTATGTTGAGATTCAGGTCAGGCCGCACCGAGAACTATGGTCTTCGAGAACCGGAGCGGAGCGTACTTAATGTACGTGGGCGCCGGAAGCGCAGAAGACCATCGTTCGCAGGCCGGCCTCACTTGAATATCAATATGCCTAATGACGGCGCAGGAAGCGGCGGTGAAAATGGTCGTTCTCGATCCGCTTGCAGAGATAGACCGGGCAGGATTCGGTATCGACGCTCGGCACATAGGCGCGCTTCCTGACCTCGCCGACATTGCAGAATTGCTGGCTCTGCACATAGCGGTCGAAGAGCGGCAGCCCCGGCACACGCCTGGACTGATAGCGCAGGATGACCGCGCCCTGGCGGGCGATCGTGCCTTGCACCCTGTCGCAGCTCATACGAGTGGGGTCGTAGCGCGAGATCGCCTGCGCCTCGGCGGCCGCCAGCGTCAGGCAGGCGGCAAGCAGAATGGTTTTCACAACGGTTTTCATGACAGTCTCCCAAAACCGGACTAACGCCGTCGGGCGTCCCGATCTTCCCGATTGCTCGACGCTTTCATGCGATTGGGGCGGCCTTTGGGCGGCGCCACCGCAACGCCATTTTTCGAGCCATCTTGTTTTTGGTGCGAAACCCGCCTATATCAGCTCCATTGATATTTCGGCCGATCGATCCGGGCCTCGCGATCTTCGCGTTTGCTGACGTCTATCTCCAAAATCTCGATACAAACCGGCTGAACCTCGGTTCGGTCAAACCAAAGCAAATGCGAGGACTATTCATATGGCAACTGGTACGGTCAAGTGGTTCAATGCCACCAAGGGCTTCGGCTTCATTCAGCCTGATTCGGGCGGTGCGGACGTTTTCGTTCACATCTCCGCTGTCGAGCGCGCTGGACTGTCGACCCTGGTCGAAGGCCAGAAAATCAACTTCGAGATCGAGCAGGACCGCCGCACAGGCAAGTCGTCCGCTGGTTCTCTGAGCAAGGCAGCCTGATTTTGCGATAGCGCGCGCCGGACGAGAGTTCGGGGCGCGCGGCAAGTCACGGATGTACTGACGGTCGCGCGAGAAGCGCGCTGGAGCAGAAAGACCCGACAAGCTGGATCAGCAGATAGCTGCCGGCCCGGACATAAAGCTCCGATCAGGCTACCGAAAATGGGAAGGCGGGATTTATCCCGCCTTTTTGTTTGTCTGGAATTGGACGATGGCCATGCTAGTTTCGCCCCATGACCAAGCTCGAACAGATTGAAAGATCCATCGCAGCCCTGAACACCAAAGAACTAAAGGCCTTTACCAAATGGTTCGCAGCGTATCAGGCAGAGGTGTGGGATATGCAGATCGAGGCGGACGCCAAGGCTGGCCGGCTGGATAAGTTTGCCGAGCAGGCTTTGGCTGAACTTCACGCGGGCCGAGTTCGCCCTCTTTGAATGCGCGCTACGGCCGAAGGCCGCAAGCCCAACCGGGCATCGCGCCCGTTGGCGTCCGGTCCGGAACGAGCCGCGAAGCGGCGGCAAGCGCGAGCACAAATCAGCGCCGCAGATGCAGCGGCACCACCTTGTTGTCGGCGCCAAGCAGCGCCTCGATCGACAGCGGCTCCCGGTTGAAGATCGTGCCGGCCAGCGCCGGGCGGCCGAGATGGAACCCCTGTAGCAGGTCGACGCCGCCATCCAGCGCGACGCGCAGATGCACGGATTGCTCGATGCCTTCGACCAGCACCTTGGCGCCGCGATCGTGTAGCGACGAGACGAGCGGCCGGAAGAAGCGCTCGGCGGCAGCGTGGCGGCAGAATTCGGCGAACCAGCCGCCGTCGATCTTCACGATATCCGGCTGGAGCAGGTTCATCCGCTCCGCGGTCGAGTGGCCGGTGCCGAAATCGTCGATGGCGATGCGGATGCCGTGGCGCCGCATCTCGCGCGCCAGCGGGGCCAGCACATTATCGTCGGCCGCCTGTTCGGTGATCTCGCAGACCAGCATGGCGGCATGCAGGTCGAGATCGCCGAGATGCCGCGTCATCAGCCGGATCTCGGCCAGCGCCCGCCCGAGATGATCGTTGATCATCGGATTGTAATTGGAGAACAGGTCGAGCCCGTCGACGCCGATGTTGCGGAAGTTTTTCAGATGCAGCATCCGGCACATCGTCTCGACAAACAGGCGGTCGCCCGGCGCGACGCTGTCGAAGAACATGGCCGGTGCAACCGGCATGGAAGCGCGCTGCGGTTCGATCAGCGCCTCGACGGCAACCGCGGCCAACGCGCCACCGCGTGGCGCAAAGATCGGCTGGTAGGCGCTCTTCAGCCGGAACGCGCCATAGACGCCATATTCGATGCCGACCTCGTCGGCAAAGATCGCTTCGCCGATATCGCGACGCCTCTCGCGCTGCCCGGTCATGGCCCGGTCCTGCGCCCGAACACCCTGCCCGGCCGCGCCGGAGGCGCTGCAGTCGGGCCGGCAGGCGTCTTGCCAGGCTCGGCCGCCGCGACAGACGGCTGCGTATCCTTGCCGAAAGCGCGAAAGCTGGTCGGCGCCAGTTCCGGCTTTGCCAGCACAAAGCCCTGCACCATCGATGCGCCGGATTTCTCGGCTAGTTCAAGCTGCCAGCCTTCCTCGATGCCTTCGAACACCGTGCGGATGCCCTGTAGTTCGAAGTTCGTCACCATGGCAGTCAGCAGGGCAAAGCCGGCGCCGGATTCCATGAGCTGCGTGATCCAGTGCGCATCGAATTTGACGATGTCGGGCTTGAGCTCCTTGATGCGGTTGATGTCGGATTCATCGGCGCCGTAATCGTCGACGGCAATGCGAAAGCCATTGGCCCGCAGCGCCTCGACAAAGCTGTAGAGCGTTTCCTGCGACGCCGACTTCTGCTCGGTCACCTCGCACACGATGCGGCGCGGATCGATCCCGGCTTCGTGCAGCACCAGCCGCATGTCGCGCAACGCGTTGTCGGCGATGGAGCGCTCGGTAAACACCGACGGATCGAAATTGACGAAGATCGAAGCCTCTTGCGGCAGGCAGGCGCCGGCATTGAGCAAATGCAGCGTGCGCGTCAGCGCCTCGATATGCAGGCGGTCGCCGGCCGGACAGGTGCGGAAGAAGTTCATCGGCGATTGCGGCTCGCCGTCACGAAACGGCCGGATCAGCCCCTCGAACGCTGCGATCGAGAGCTTGCCGTCCTTGAAGGCGAAGATCGGCTGAAAGGCGCTCTGCAGCGTGTAGGGACCCCAGACACCTGAAGCGGTGCCGTCATCGTGACGGATGATGTGGGCAAGCCCGGTGCTGCGCGACAAGGGTCCCTCGCTCCGCGAGACAGGCGAAATGGCTGGCGATCCTGCCGTCAAAGGTTTTAGCGGCCGTTGATGAATTTAGTCTTGCCGGGGATAGGCGTCGATTGCAGAGCCCGCAACGCAGAGTGAAACCGTCATGCACGCGCTCCAAAAAGCCGATCTCCACGGGTCCTTGACCCCTGGCTCATCCGACAATGCTTGCACTTGCCGGGTCGATGCGACATGAGAAGCGCCGCAGCTGTTTGCGGTTGCGCCGACCCCTCTGGAGATATCTGGTCATGGCCTTTCTTGCCGACGCCCTTGCCCGCGTAAAGCCTTCCGCCACCATCGCGGTGACGCAGAAAGCCCGCGAGCTGAAAAATGCCGGCCGCGACATTATCGGCCTCGGCGCCGGCGAACCGGATTTCGACACGCCCGACAACATCAAGAATGCGGCGATCGAGGCGATCCGCCGCGGCGAGACCAAATACCCGCCGGTTTCGGGCATCGCGCCGCTGCGCGAGGCGATCGCAAAAAAATTCAAGCGCGAGAACAATCTCGACTACAAGCCCGAGCAGACCATTGTCGGCACCGGCGGCAAGCAGATCCTGTTCAACGCCTTCATGGCGACGCTGAACCCAGGCGACGAGGTCATCATCCCCCGCCCCTATTGGGTCAGCTATCCCGAAATGGTGGCGATCTGCGGCGGCACCTCGGTGTTCGCCGACACCTCGATCGACAATGGTTTCAAGCTCACTCCCGCCGTGCTGGAAAAGGCGATCACGCCGAAGACCAAATGGCTGTTGATGAACTCGCCATCGAACCCGTCCGGCGCCGCATACACGGAAGCCGAGCTGCGCGCGCTGGCCGACGTGCTCTTGAAGCATCCGCATGTCTGGACACTGACCGACGACATGTACGAACACCTGACCTATGGCGACTTCGTCTTCAGGACGATCGCCGAGGTCGAGCCGAAACTCTACGAGCGCACGCTGACCATGAACGGCGTCTCGAAAGCCTACGCCATGACCGGCTGGCGCATCGGCTATGCCGCGGGTCCCGTCCAGCTGATCAAGGCGATGGACATGATCCAGGGCCAGCAGACCTCGGGCGCCTGCACCATCGCGCAATGGGCCTCGGTCGAGGCGCTCAACGGCCCGCAGGATTTCGTCGCCAGGAACAAGGCGATCTTTCAGGGCCGTCGCGACCTCGTCGTGTCGATGCTCAACCAGGCGCGCGGCATAACCTGCCCGTCGCCGGAAGGCGCCTTCTATGTCTACCCGTCCTGCGCCCAGCTGATTGGCAAGAAGACCAAGGCCGGCAAGATAATCGACACTGACGAGACTTTCTGCTCCGAATTGCTCGAAGGCGAGGGTGTCGCGGTGGTGTTCGGCTCGGCCTTCGGCCTCGGCCCCAACTTCCGCATCTCCTACGCCACGTCGGAGACGCTGCTGGAGGAAGCCTGCACGCGCATCCAGCGGTTCACGGCATCGCTGACCTGAACTGGCGGCACCGAGACATGAAACCCGGCTTCGAGCCGGGTTTTTGTCAGGAGCAGACCTCAGCCGCCATACTGCTCGCTGGTGACCGCTTCCATCCAATCTGCGTGGACGCCGTCCAGCGCTTCCTGCATGGCGACGTGGGTCATTGTCGTCTTTGGACCCGCGCCGTGCCAGTGCTTCTCGCCCGGCTCGAACGAGATCACGTCGCCCGCCTTGATCTCCTGGATCGGCCCGCCCCATGTCTGCGCAAGGCCGGCGCCCGACGTGACATAGAGCGTTTGGCCGAGCGGATGCGTGTGCCAGTGGGTACGCGCGCCAGGCTCGAAGCTGACCAGCGTGGCCCGCAGCCGCGCCGGCGCTTCCTTCTCGATGATGGGCGTCTGCAGCACGCGGCCGGTGAAATACTTCTCCGGTGCGATGATGGTCGGCACGCTGCCGCAGGCAATGATCTTCATCTCTGGTGACCCCTGAGTTCAGTAGAACCTACCCTGCCCCGGTGCTCGCTACCACCCCAGCCGAGGCCAGAACAGGCCGGCACGTACGCGATAGTCCGCGTAGGCTCCGGCCAGCGGCGTGCGCGAAAATTTCTTCTCTTCGTCCAGCGCCGCAAACACATAGAGGATAGCGATCCCGGCGACCGGCACCAACGCCCAGACCGACCAGGTCGCGATCCCCCAGCCGATCCAGAAGACGATGTAGGACGTATAGAAGGGGTGGCGGACATGGCCGTAGGGGCCGTGGGTCAGCAGGCTGTGCGGATCGTCGGGTGCGAAGACGAAGCGCAGCCGCACCTTGCGCGACGTGACGATCGCCCACCAGAACAGGGCAGAGCTCGCCAGTTCGACGGCAAGTCCGGTGAGCTTTGCCGAACCCGGCTGCGATTGGATCCAAAGGGTGGCGAGAAAGAACAGCGCCGTGGCGATGACCGCCGCCGAAATCACCATGGCGCCTGGAGACATCGCCTGCGATTGGAAATGCGCCCGCATCGACCAGACATATTGGCCAAGCATCGCGATGCTGCAGATCGAGACAAGAAGATCGAGGACTGGTTCCATTGTCGGGATTCCGCGCGTGATTGCCATGGAGCCAGCGATCGTGCCGGCTATCTCTTTAGAAATCCTTTCTTAACCACATGTTTAAAGAACATATAGAGCCAGCGATGCGATGTTGGCGGTCAGGCAAATCTCAAGGTCTAATCCAGCATGAGCATCACTCACCGCACCATCCGCACGCCGCAGGCCGACTTGCGCCTCAGCCAGTCGTCTGGGTCCGGCATGCCCATCGTCATGATCCATGGGTCGGGCAGTTCGCGCGCCGTGTTTGCCCGTCAGTTCGATAGCCCGCTTGCCGACGGCCATCGGCTGATCGCCTTCGACCTTCCCGGCCACGGCGAGTCCTCCGATGCCCGCGACCCGGCGACCGCCTATACGATTACCGGCCTTGCCCAGTCCACAGCCCGGCTTCTCGACGCTTTGGGCATCGGCCACGCCATCATCTTCGGCTGGTCGCTCGGCGGCCATGTGGCGGTCGAACTGGCCAGCTTTCACCATGCGGTCAGCGGCCTGGTGCTGACCGGAGCGCCGCCGGTGTCGCGAGGGCCGCTTGGCATGCTGCGCGGCTTTCACGCCAACTGGGACATGCTGCTCGCCTCCAAGAAGGTCTACTCCGAACGCGACATCGAGCGTTTTGAGGCTCTGTGCTACGGCGACACCGCCAGTCCGTCTTTCCGCGAAGCCATCAGGCGCACCGACGGTCGGCTTCGCGCCGGCGTGGCGCGCTCCATGTTTGCGGGCAAGGGCGCCGACCAGAAACAGGTGGTCGAGCACGCTCCGTTCCCCGTCGCGGTGATCAATGGCGAGCATGATCCGCTGGTGCGGCTAAGCTATTTCGAGACCGTCGCCTACAGCTCGCTGTGGGAACAGTGCCATGTCATACCAGGCGCCGGCCATGCGCCCTTCTGGGAACGTCCGGACCTGTTCAACCCGTTGCTGTCGCGCTACGCCGAGATGGTGGTGAAGCAGAGTGCAGCCGCCACGCCCACGCGCCGCACCCAGGCAAGCTGAAATCGCCCGACGGTTCTGATCCCCGGGTCTTGCCTCGGCCGCCTGACGGCGGCGCGATTTCTATTTTCCTTGCCCTCCCGGCTAACCCGTGGGACGATGGGTTGGGCAGGTGGCTAAATGAAAACAACCCCGCCCGCGACGGTCGAACAGGCCGGCCGCCGCTCACGACAGGGTGCGATCGGCGCAAAACCGTTTCCACTTTTGCTGATCGCACTCCAAGGGCAACGCCTGAGTGGAGGTCAGCCATGGGTACTCGCGCCGGAGGACGACGCACGGGACCGAAATGCATTGCCATAGTCGGTCCCTTTGCAAGCGGTAAGACGACACTTCTCGAAGCCATCCTCGCCCGTACGGGCGCCATCCCCCGCCAAAATCCCGTTTCATCGGGAAGCACCGTTTCCGATCATTCGCCCGAGGCGCGGGCGCACGCCATGAGCGTCGAGGCGACCTTTGCCACCACCGAATTCATGGGCGAGCAGATCACCTTCGTCGACTGTCCCGGATCGATCGAATTCTCCTTCGAGGCCGAGCCGGTGCTGGCAGCCTGCGATCTCGCGGTGGTCGTCGCCGAGGCCGACGAGAAGAAGATCCCAGCCTTGCAGCTCATCATGCGCAAGCTCGACGATCTCGGCGTGCCGCGCATCCTGTTCCTCAACAAGGTCGACAAGGCAATCGCCGGCGTACGCGATACGCTGAAGATGCTGCAGCCGACGAGCGCGGCGCCGCTGTTGCTGCGCCAGATTCCGCTGCGCAAGGACAATGTGGTGATCGGTTCCATCGACCTGGCGCTAGAGCGCGCCTACATCTACCGCGAATATGCCGAAAGCCAGGTTGCCGAAATTCCAACTGACGACAAGGCGCGCGAACTGGAGGCTCGCTTCTCCATGCTGGAGACGCTTGCCGACCATGACGACCAGTTGATGGAGCAGTTGCTGGAGGAGATCGAGCCGCCGAAAGACGCGGTCTTCGACGATCTGTCCGCCGACCTGCGCGCCGGCGCCATAACGCCGGTGCTTATCGGCACCGCCGAAAAAGGCAACGGCGTGCTGCGCCTTTTGAAGGCGATCCGCCATGACGCACCGGATGTCGAGGCGACGCGCAAACGGCTCGGCGTCCCCGACGGCAATCACACCGTGGTCCAGGTGATGAAGACCATCCACACCGCGCATGGCGGCAAGCTGTCCGTGTCGCGCGTACTCTCCGGCCAGATCGCCGATGCAGCCGAACTCTATTTGTCGAATGGCGAGACGGCGAAGGTCTCCGGCATCTACAAGATGCTCGGCAAGGACCAGTCCAAGCTCACCGCTGCCAAGGCCGGCGACACGGTGGCGTTGGGCAAGCTGGACGAGGTCAAGACCGGCCAGACGTTGAGTTCCACGAAGGGCGGTATCAAGCCGCTGGTCACGCTTACGCCGCCGCAGCCGGTCTTTGCCTTTGCGCTACGGCCGAAGGAGCGCAAGGACGAGGTCAAAATGTCGGCGGCCATCCAGCGCCTGGCCGAGGAAGATCCCTCGCTCACCTTGCGCCACAACCAGGACTCGGCCGAGACCGTGCTGTCCGGCCATGGCGAGATGCATCTGCGGGTCGTGCGCGAGCGGCTGGAAGGCAAGAATCAGATTCCGGTCGAAGGCCATGCGCCTGCCGTCCCCTATCGCGAGACGATCCGAAAGACGGTGCAGCAGCGCGGCCGCCACAAGAAGCAGTCCGGCGGCCATGGCCAGTTCGGCGATGTGGTGATCGAGATCAAGCCGCTGCCGCGCGGCTCCGGCTTTCAGTTCTCGGACACCATCACCGGCGGCGTCGTGCCCAAGACCTACATCCAGTCGGTCGAAACCGGCGTGCGCGATTATCTGAAATCCGGCCCGCTCGGCTTCCCTGTCGTCGATGTCGCCGTCAACCTCTCCGACGGCTCCTACCACGCCGTCGATTCCTCCGACATGGCTTTCCAGATGGCGGCCAAGCTGGCCATGAAGGAAGGCATGGCGGCCTGCTCGCCGGTGCTGCTCGAGCCGGTCATGAAGGTCGAGATCGTCACGCCGTCCGAAGCCACTTCGAAGATCATCGCGCTGATCCCGCAACGGCGCGGCCAGATCCTTGGCTACGACGCGCGGCCTGACTGGCCGGGATGGGATGTCGTGGAGGCGACCATGCCGCAGGCCGAGATCGGCGACCTGATCATCGAACTGCGCTCGGCGACCTCCGGCGTCGCCAGCTATCGTTGCGCCTTCGATCACATGGCCGAGCTGACCGGTCGGTTGGCCGACGAGGCGATGAACGCCAACGGCAAGGCTGCCTGACAGGCCGAAGGATGATCCGCACAAAAAACGGCGCCCGGATGACCCGGACGCCGCTCTTATTGCGGACCGTCTTCTTGGGAGGAAAACGGCAGGTCCGCCGCACGTATCCGCCGCGCCATGCGGCACTGACAGACGAATAGGTTCGGACGCGGTAGCCGCCTGAGCCCGGATCTTCCGAGTGATGCCCCCATCTCCCGGTCGAACCACACCGCGTCCTATGATCTGCTTAAACGATGAATCGCGCCTGCGGCATGTTACCTGAGGTTACATGTCACTGTTACGCGGCGATTTTGCTCGATTTTTCGCTGGCTACGGCAGGCCCGGAAACAAAAAAGCCGGATCAATGAAGATCCGGCTGAGTTTGATTGGAAGTGCCTGTTAAGGCTAACCTCCAGAGGGGAACACTCGAGGGCGCTAATGGGAGGAGAACGCGCCCAGGAGATGATCTATATATGTGCTGTTCATGCCCAAGAAACAAGCATCTATTTTGCAACACACGCATGCAAAAAGGTACAGGCTGTGGTCTAACCCATGTCTAGGGGCCATAGGACCACGAAAAGTTGCCAAATGAATGGCGCGACCGTGCGGTTGCCTTCGCAGAACCGCAAGTCGGGCTGATTCTCGCGCTCGCGGGCAAAAAGCCGAATGACGTTGAATCGGGCAGCAGGCGTTTATTTTTGCGGCAGCGGGATGGGAAGGGTCGGCCGGAAGAAGGGAGACCTGACATGCGGACACCCCAGGCGATCGCCGGCAGCGCGGTCTTCTTCATCGCCGCACCTTGTGTCGTGGCCGGGCTGGTGCCCTGGCTGCTGACGGACCGCTACCGTCTGCCGCTGTCGACGGTGCCCGGCTTCGTGCCGGCTGGCTCCATCCTAATCGTCGCGGCCATCGCCCTGCTCGTCCATTCCTTTGCCCGCTTCGCGCTCGAAGGCATGGGCACGCCGGCGCCTGTAGCACCCACCGAGAGACTGGTGATCGGCGGCGTCTACCGCCATGTCCGCAACCCGATGTACGTCGCCGTGCTGTCGATCATCCTCGGCCAGGCGTTGCTGTTTTCAAGCTGGAGCGTCGCTGCCTATGCCGCCATCGGCGCGATCGTCATGGGCTCTTTCGTCAGGTTCTATGAGGAGCCGACTCTCGCCCGCCGCTACGGTGGCGAATACGAGACCTACCGCCGCAATGTTCCCGGCTGGCTGCCACGGCTGACGCCTTGGCGGGGGTGACCAGCACCTCCCAAGGGCATGTTTAAAATGACCAGCTGCGCGCTTTGGCGATGATGAAGTCGCGGAAGACGTGCAGCTTGGCCTGGTTCTTCATTGCATCGGGATAGGCGAAATAGGTGTCGAAGGACGGCACCTCGGTCTCCGGCAAAAGCTGCACCAGATCCGATTCCTTGGAGATCACGTAGTCGGGCAGCATGGCGATGCCGGCGCCGCCCTGCACGGCGCGCTTGATCGACAAGATGTCGTTGATCTGCAGCGTCGGCACCCTTTGCCCACCGTCGAAATCGCCGATCGTTTCCAGCCAGTTCAGCTCCGACAGATGCGACGGCACCGGCACACCGAAAGTGACGATGCGATGGTTCTTCAGATCGGCGACCGAGGTCGGCTTGCCGTGCTTGCCGACATAGGACGGCGAGGCATAGAGGTGGAAATGCACGGTGAACAGGCGGCGCTGGATAAGGTCGGGCTGCTGCGGCTGGCGCAGCCGTATCGCGCAGTCGGCCTGGCGCATGGTGAGGTCGAGTTCCTCATTGGCCAGGATCAGCTGCAGGCTGATTTCCGGATAGAGCTCGATGAATTCCTGCACCCGCTCGGTCAGCCAGCCGGCGCCGAGCCCGACCGTGGTCGTTACCCTCAGCACGCCTGAGGGACGGTCCTTGGCCTCGGTCAGCTTCGACTTGATGGTCTCCAGCTTCATCAGCACGTCATGCGCCGTGCGGAACAGCATTTCGCCCTGCTCGGTCAGCACCAGGCCGCGGGCATGGCGATTGAACAGCGGCACCCCGACATCATGTTCGAGCGCGCTGACCTGGCGTGAAATCGCCGATTGCGACAGGTGCAAAGTCTCGGCGGCATGGGTAAACGACCCAGCCTCCGCCGCTGCGTGAAACACGCGAAGCTTGTCCCAGTCCAACGCCATTGAGTTCCCCTCGTTCTGTTTTTGGCGTCTGAATGAAAAATCAGGCTTTTGAACGGCTTGCGACGCCGTCTTGATAGATTTTATTCCGCCGCTTCGCGGTGCACCTCGATGCCGGCCAGGTATTTTTCCGCCTCGAGCGCGGCCATGCAGCCGAGCCCGGCGGCGGTCACCGCCTGACGGTAGATATCGTCGGTCACGTCACCGGCGGCGAACACGCCGGGCACATCGGTGCGGGTCGAATTCGGCGCCGTCCACAGATAGCCGTTCGGCTTCTGCTTCAGCTTGCCGACAAACAATTCCACCGCCGGCGCATGGCCGATCGCCACGAACACGCCGTCCACCTGGAGATGGCTGACCTCGCCGGTCATCGCATTTCTGAGCTTCAGCCCTTCGACCGAAGGCGGCAGCGGCGTCTTGCCGGGCCGGCCGGTGATCTCGTCGACGATCGTGTCCCAGATGACTCGGACATTGTCCTTTTTCAACAGCCGCTCACGCAGGATGCGCTCGGCGCGGAAATCGTTGCGCCGGTGGATGACGGTCACGCTCTTCGCCAGATTGGAGAGATAGAGCGCCTCCTCCACCGCCGAATTGCCGCCGCCGATGACAGCGACATCCTTGCCGCGATAGAAAAAACCATCGCAGGTGGCGCAGGCCGACACGCCGAAGCCCATGAAGGTTTGTTCGGTGGGGATGCCCAGCCACTTCGCCTGCGCACCGGTGGCGATGATCAGCGCATCGGCCGTGTAGGTGGTGCCGGAATCGCCCGTGGCGCGGAACGGCCGCACATTGAGGTCGACCTCGGTGATGATGTCGTTGACGATGTCAGTGCCGACATGCTCGGCCTGCTTCAGCATCTGCTCCATCAGCCACGGGCCCTGGATCGGATCGGCGAAGCCCGGATAGTTTTCGACATCGGTGGTGATCATCAGCTGGCCGCCCTGCTGCAGGCCGGCGACGAGCATCGGCTTCAGCATGGCGCGCGCGGCGTAGACCGCCGCCGTATAGCCGGCCGGGCCGGAACCGATGATAAGGACAGGCGCGTGCTTGGTGGTCATCTAAAGCCTCTGCGGGGCGGACAATCGAGTGTGCCTTGGAAAAAGACGTGAAACGGTGCTGGTAATGTAAGGGTTGCCAACCACACCAGCAAGACGATCAGGCCGTCGTCCCCGGAAAGCTTCGGCCCACAGGCTTATTCGCGCAATGGCCGCTTCCGTTACGGTCGCAAAATCGCCCGACCAAGGGCTGGCATCGCCACAAAAGTCGTTTAATGACGAGATCGCGAAAGATTCTTGCGCTAAGCAGAGACCGCCATGCCCCTGAAAGCCGACCTCGACGCCATCGACTGGAAGATTCTGCGCGAGCTTCAGGCCGACGGGCGCATGACCAATGTCGAACTGTCGAGCCGCGTCGGCATTTCCGCGCCGCCCTGCCTGCGCCGTGTCCGGCGGCTGGAGGAAACCGGCATCATCAAAGGCTATCGCGCTTTGCTCAACGCGCCGGCGCTCGGCATGGATGTCGTCGCCTTCTGCCTGATCGGCCTGCATCACCAAGCCGACGCGGAGCTCAAAGCTTTCGCCGAGCGCACTCGCGGCTGGCCGATCGTGCGCGACGCCTGGATGGTCTCGGGCGAATCCGACTTCCTGCTGCATTGCGTGGCGAGCGATCTCGGCACGTTCCAGACCTTCGTCATTGAAGAACTGGCCTCGGCCCCCAATGTCGACACGGTGCGCACCGCGCTGACCATCCGCCGCGTCAAGGACGAAGGGCTGGTGGCGTTCAGCGCCCCATGATCGTCCTAGATTCGGGCGAGCGACTCGATAGCCCCCAAAAGCGCTACCAGATCATCGGGGTTGCGCAGCGGCAGAACCTCGAAGCCCGGCTCATTATTTCCCTCGCCATCCACCAGCCAGCCGCGCGGCAGGCCGGCACGTTGTCCGGCCTGCATATCCGCGGGCTTGTCGCCGACGATCAGCGAGCGTGTGAGATCGAGGCCGAGGCGCTGCTGGGCCTCGAGCAGCATGCCCGGATTGGGCTTGCGCATCGGGTGGTCGGCGACCGCCAGTGACCCGCTGCCCGCCTCGTGGTAGGCGCAGGCCAGAACCATGTCGACGAAGGCATCGCCGGCGGCAAGCAGCTCGAGAACCCGGCCGTTGACCGCGGCAAATTCCTTCCAGCCGAAATAGCCGCGCGCGATGCCGGACTGGTTGGTGACGATGACGACCGGGATGTTGCCCCGGTTGGCGGCGGCGATGACCGACACGATGCCGTCGCGCAGCACCATTTTGCCGGGATCGTCGGGATAACCCGTATCGACATTGATGGTGCCGTCGCGGTCGAAGAACAGCGCCGGCGTCCCAGCGAGAAAGGACTGCATACCCACCCGCTCAACCCACAGGCCGGGTTCAGCCAGCGGGTATGGACCGTAGGCCCCGGTGTCAGCCATTTGACAGACGGTCTTCCACCACCTCGCAGAGATAGTGGTAGAGGCAGAGATGTCCCTGCTGGATGATCGGCGTCGAGGTCGAGGGCACGTTGAGCAGGATGTCGGTGAGCGGCTTCAGCTTGCCGCCGGTGTCGCCGGTCAGGCTGATCACCGTCATGTCCATCATCCGTGCCTGTTCGGCGGCAGCCAGAATGCTCGGCGAATTGCCGCTGGTCGAAATGGCGAGCAGCACGCCACCGGCCGCGCCATGCGCCTCGACCTGGCGCGAAAACACCGTGTCGAAGCCGTAGTCGTTGCCCCAGGCGGTCAGCATCCCGGCGTTGGCCGGCAGCGCAATGACATTGTAGGCCTTGCGCTCCTTAAGGAAGCGGCCGACCAGTTCGGTGGCAATGTGGATGGCGTCGCTGGCCGAGCCGCCATTGCCGCAGACCAGCAGCGCCTTGCCCGAGGAAAGCGCGGCGACGACCGCACTCACAGCACGTTCCATCTCGGCGGTCAGGTCACGCTCGACTGTCGCGGTGATCGCGGCCGCCGAGCGGACCAGATAGTCATTCAGTCCGGGCATGAAATCCCTCAGTTGGTACCGCCGCCGGCGCGCAATTTGCCGATCGTGCCGGTGGTGCTCTTGCCGGCGACAAGGTCGACCAGGACGACGCGGCCTCCCGCCTTCTGCACCACATCGGCGCCGACAACGGTTTCGACGGTATAGTCGGCGCCCTTGACCAGAATGTCGGGCAGCAGCGCCTCGATCAGCGCCAGCGGCGTATCCTCTTCGAACACCACGACCGCATCGACCGAGGCCAGGGCGGCGAGCACGCAGGCACGATCATGCTGATCGTTGACCGGGCGCCCGGCGCCTTTCAGCCGACGCACCGAGGCATCGCTGTTGAGGCCGAGCACCAGCCGGTCGCACTGGCTGCGCGCCGCGTGCAGAAGACTGACATGGCCGGCATGCAATATGTCGAAACAGCCATTGGTGAAGCCGACGCTCAGGCCCTCGTCCTTCCACGCCGCTACCATGCGCGCGGCCGATGCGGCATCGAGGATGGCGTCCTTGTGGGCGGTCGGGCCGTGCGAGCGGAACAGCGCGCCGGTGAGTTCCTCCACGGTCAGCCGCGCGGTGCCGCGTTTGCCGACCACCACACCGCCGGCGGCATTGGCGATGGAGGCGGCCATGATGCGATCGGCGCCCGCGGCCAGAGCCAGCGCGAAGCTCGCGATGACCGTATCGCCGGCGCCCGAAACGTCGAACACTTCGCGCGCCTGGGTGGCGATGTGGCGCGCCTCATCCGCGCCGACGACGCTCATGCCCTTTTCGCTGCGGGTGGCGACGACGAAGTCGAAGCCATGTGCCGAAATCAGCTGGCGTGCCGCCGCGACGATCTCGTCGTCGGCGAAAACCGGGCGACCGACAGCTTCGCCAAGCTCCTTGCGGTTGGGCGTGATGGCGGTCGCGCCGGCATAGCGCGCATAGTCGCGGCCCTTGGGATCGACCAGCACCGGTTTTCCCGCCTCGCGGCAGATGGCGATCAGGTCGGCGGCGACGCCGTCGAGCAAGATGCCCTTGCCATAGTCGGACAGAATGACGATGTCGGCGCGCGTGAGTGCGGCGCGAAAATGCCGGACCAGGTCCGCCCGTTCCTTGTCGTCGAGCGGCTTGATCTCTTCCTCATCGAAGCGCAGCACCTGCTGATTGAGCGCGCTGAAGCGGCTCTTCGACGACGTCATGCGACCGCGCTCCTGCGCCATATCAGCCGTATCGGCGCCGAGTTCGCGCAGCATGCGCACCAGATTGTCGCCGGCCATATCGGTGCCGATCACCGATATGGGAATAGCGCTGGCACCCAGCGAGACGATGTTGGCGACAACGTTGCCTGCGCCGCCCATCGTCGAGGTCTCGCCGCGCCCGTGCAGCACCGGGATCGGCGCTTCCGGCGAGATGCGCTCGATGACGCCGTTGACGAAACGGTCGAGGATGAAGTCGCCGACCACCAGCACGGCAACGTCGCCAAAGCGGGCAATGGCGCGGTGCAAAGGTTCGGGCGAAGGCGGATTGTGCTTGATCATGTCACTGGCAATGCGAGGGAAAGGCCGACCTCAATCACGCTGAAAATTGTCAATTTACGGGCCGGATCGTTCATGGCGAAGCCGATATACCGCAAATCCGCGCAGCGCAACGTCAGGGCGGCCGTCAGCTCTTCTGCAACGCGACGTGGACGCCCAGTCCGACCAGCACCGCCCCGCCCGCCCTCTGCATGATGCGCTGCGCACGGCTGGAGCGCTTCAGCCGGGCGATCACCATGCCTGCCAGCAACACGCAGACAATATCTGCCGAAGAGAACATTAGATTGACGATGGTGCCCAGCACGACGAATTGCAGCCACACCGGGAAACCCGCCGAGGCATCGATGAACTGTGGCAGGAACGCCATGAAGAAGATCGCCGTCTTCGGATTGAGCACTTCGACGGTGATGCTCTCGAAAAATGCCCGGCGCGCCGATTTGCGCTCGATCGCCGGCAGCGCCGTATCACCGTCCCCGCGCTTGCGGAACAAGGACACGCCAAGCCAGATCAGATAGAGCGCGCCGATGAGCTTGACCGCCATGTAGAGCGGCGGCACCGCATGGAAGAGCACCGACAGCCCGGCGGCAGCCGCAAAGACATGGAAATAACCGCCAAGATGGATGCCAAGTGCCGCCGTCAGCCCCGACCAGCGCCCGCGCGCCATGGTCTGCGCGGCGGCATAGAGCATCGCCGGTCCTGGAATATAGGCAAAGATCGCCGTGGTGGCGAAAAACGCAATGAGCAGTTCGGTCGACGGCATTTTTTGTCCCCTAGCTTGCGGGCCTCGAATAAAGCGGGCCGCTCCGCGGTCTCACTATGGCGTCGTGGTGCTTCATCGACAGCCCGGCTGCCCTCCCTTATAAGGACCGGAAACGCAAGCAACCAGAGGCCTTCATGATCATCGTCACGGGCGGGGCCGGCATGATCGGCTCCAACATCGTCGCCGCACTCAATGCCGAAGGCCATGATGACATCCTCGTCGTCGACGACCTCACCGACGGCCACAAGATCGCCAACCTGGCCGATTTGCAGATAGCCGACTATCTCGACAAGGACGAATTCTTGGCCACCTTGGAAGCCGGCGACCTAGGCCGCGTCGAGGCCGTCTTCCACCAGGGCGCCTGCTCGACCACCACGGAATGGAACGGCAAGTTCATGATGGACGTGAACTACGCCTTCTCAAAGCGCTTGCTGCATGGCTGTCTTTCGCTGCGCATACCGTTCCTCTATGCCTCCTCGGCTTCCGTCTACGGCGGCGGTTCGGAGTTTCGCGAGGATCCCGCACTTGAGCGGCCGCTCAACGTCTACGCCTATTCGAAGAAACTATTCGACGACTATGTCAGGCGCACCGTGTTCGACACCGATCATTCGCAGGTCGCGGGCCTGCGCTACTTCAACGTCTATGGCCCGCGCGAGGCGCACAAGGGCGCCATGGCCTCGGTCGCCTTCCATCTGTTCAATCAGGTCGGGCGCGGCGAAAACCCAAAGCTGTTCGGCGCCCATGACGGCTTCGGCCCCGGCGAACAAAGCCGCGACTTCATTCACGTCGGCGATGTCGCCGACGTCAATCTGTGGCTGTGGAAGCGCGGCTCGAGCGGCATCTTCAACTGCGGCACCGGCCGCGCCCAGCCGTTCCGCGCCATTGCCGAGACCGTGATCGATACGCTGGGCCAGGGCGAGATCGAGTTCATCGAATTCCCCGATCACCTCAAGGGCAGCTACCAGAGTTTTACCCAGGCTGATATGTCCCGCTTGCGCGCAGCCGGCTATAATGGGCAATTCCGCAGCGTGGAAACTGGCGTCAGAGACTATGTCGAATGGCTGAAAGCCCAACGATCCTCGTGATCGGCCCACGCTGGGTGGGCGATATGGTCATGGCTCAGTGCCTGTTCTCGGCATTGAAGGAGCTCCATCCCAACGCCGCCATCGACGTGCTTGCCCCGGCCTGGGCGGCCCCGCTGGTCAAGCGCATGCCCGAGATTCGCCAGCAGATCGATTTCCCGCTGCAACCCGGCGCGCTTGAATTCATCATTCGCCGCCGCTTCGGCCGCCTGCTGCGCGGCCGCTACGACATGGCCTACGTCCTGCCGGGTAGCTGGAAATCGGCGCTGATCCCGTTCTTTGCCCGCATTCCGCGCCGTTTCGGCAATTTGCGCGAAATGCGCTATGGCCTGCTGACCGACATCTTGCCGCTGCCAGATGCCGTCAAACGGCACACCGCGCAGGCCTATTTTGGCCTCGCCCAAGGCGGACATTTCCGGCCGCCGCGGCTCACTGTCGACGCCGGCAATCAGAAAGAGCTGCTCGCTCGCTTCGCACTTCAGCCGGGAAAATTCGTCGCCATGATGCCCGGCGCCGAATTCGGTCCGGCCAAACGCTGGCCTAGCGAAAGCTATGCCGGCCTCGCCAGAGAGATGATGGCGAAAGGATTCAAGGTCGCGTTGTTCGGCTCGAAGAACGATCGCGACGTCACCGCCGAGATCGCAGCACTCGCGCCCGGTGTCGTCGATCTGGCAGGAAAGACGCGGCTGGAGGACGCCATCGACCTGATCGCCGCGGCCAGGCTGGCGGTGTCCAACGACAGCGGGCTGATGCATGTCGCGGCCGCCGTCGGCACGCCGGTCGTTGCCGTCTACGGTTCGACCTCGCCGGAAAACACGCCGCCGTTGGCTGAACAGCGCGAACTGATCTGGTTGCATCTGTCCTGTTCGCCCTGCCACCGGAAGGTCTGTCCGCTCGGCCACCTCAACTGCCTGAAGACGCTGGACGTTGCCCGAGTGGCAGCGGCGGCGGACAGGTTGCTGGAACTCCCGGCCGCCGCATGAAGGTGTTGATCGTCAAGACCTCCTCGATGGGCGACGTCATCCACACCTTCCCCGCCGTCGAAGATGCACGCCGCAAGCGCCCCGATATCGCCTTCGACTGGTGCGTCGAAGAGGCCTTTGCCGGCATCGTCGCGCTGCATCCGGCGATAGCAAAGATCCATACCGTCGCCATCCGGCGCTGGCGCAAGCATCTGTTCAACGCCGGCACATGGCGGGAGGCGACAAGCTTGCGCCGCGCTCTGCAAGCAGGCGAGTACGACCTCGTCATCGATGCGCAGGGGCTGCTGAAATCGGCCCTGGTGGCGAAACAGGCAGCGGCACCAATCGCAGGTTTCGACCGCGCAAGCGCGCGGGAGCCCTCGGCAACGTTGTTTTACCAGCGCAAATACGCCGTGCCGCGCAACCTGCACGCCATCGAACGCACGCGCCGGCTGTTCGGGCTGGCGCTCGGCTACGAGCCCGATCTTTCGGCGCTCGCATCCGGGATTGTGCCGCCTCCCGGCGGCCTGGCCGGCATTGACGGCAAGACGGCCTTCCTGCTGCACGGCACCAGCCGCGAGGACAAGAAATGGCCCGCCGAAGACTGGATCGAAACGGCTCGCCTGCTGGTTGGTAGCGGAATGACGCCGGTCACCACCTGGTCGAACGAGCGTGAGAAGGCGGTGGCCAAGGCGATCTCGAAAGCCGTGCCGTCAACGATCGTGGTGCCGAGATCGCCGCTGGCAGACATTGCCGCGATCCTTGGCCGCTCGACGCTGGTTATCGGCGCCGACACCGGTTTGACCCACCTCGCCAGCGCCTTCGGCCTGCCGACGGTCGCGGTGTTCCTGGCGACCGAGCCGGGTTTGACCGGCCCGCGCGGGCAATATGCCTCAACGTTGCTGGCCGCAGCGGGGGAGCGCCTCATGCCGGCACAGGTGGTGCCGGAAGCAGAAAAGCTATTAGCCCTTAAGCTCCAAGCTTCGGCATAGGACCTTCCAGCAATTCTGAGGTGCTAGATAAATTGCACCTGGACGATCTCATAACCCCTGGCGCCGCCGGGGGCGTTGACCTCGATGGCGTCGCCGACTTCCTTGCCGATCAGCGCGCGCGCGATCGGCGAGGAGATCGAAATACGGCCCGATTTCACATCCGCTTCCTGGTCGCCGACAATCTGGTAGGTCTTCTTTTCCTCGGTGTCCTCGTCGACCAGCACCACCGTGGCGCCGAACTTGACCTTGTCGCCGCTAAGCTTGGTGACGTCGATCACCTCGGCCCGAGCAATATAGTCTTCCAGTTCGTTGACACGGCCCTCATTGAGGCTCTGCGCCTCTTTGGCGGCATGATATTCGGCATTTTCGGACAGGTCGCCATGCGAGCGCGCTTCGGAGATCGCCTCGATGATACGCGGCCGCTCTTGCTGCTGGCGCCAGCGCAGTTCTTCCTTCAATGACGCGAACCCCTCGCCTGTCATCGGGACCTTGTTCATGATGCCTGACCTTTCCTGCCGCCACCCCCGCATTTCGGGGAAAGCCTTGTCGATGGGTATAAAAAGAAAACGGGTCCGGCAGCCTCGGGCTAACGGAACCGTTTCACCGCAATTTTCCCCAATATAGCGATCCTCGCGCGTTTTTCACGCTGAAAAAGCAGGCTTTTTGAAAAATCATGAGCCGACTTGCGCAATTGCCGTCACGGCATGTGCAGCGTGTTGCAGTTGCGACAACAAAAACCGGCTGCGATTGCTCGCAGCCGGCCCAGAGAAGCCGTTGGGGTGGGGTCAGCTTCTCATGAAATGGTAGATCTGTTCGGCCAGCATGCCGTATTCGCGCGAATCTTTGCCCGTCCGCTTCTCGATCTCGGCCAGCTGCGCCTGGGCGCCGGCCAGATCGCCGATCTGCAGATGGGCCTCGCCGAGATATTCGCGCACCAGCGTGTAATCCGGGTTGATGCGGAGCGCTTCCTCGTAATAGCCGAGGCCGACGGTGACACGGCCGGAATGGCGATGCGAATAGCCGAGATAGTTGAGGATGCGTGGATCCTGCTTGTTGGCGGCAAGGCTGAGCACGGCGATCGCCTCATCATAACGCCCGGCCATGGCCAGGTCGTGACCAGCATCGTAGATGTTGTCGTCGTCCAGCATGCCGTACTTCGGCGCGACGCATTTCTGCTTTTTCTTGTCCCAGACCTGCCCCTTCTTGCACTGGGTGGTGGTCTCGGTACCACCGCCACCGCCGCCGGCCGCAAACACCGGAACCGCAAAGAACTGCAGCGCCACAAGCGCCGCAGCCGCCTGGATCAACACTCTTTTATGCATCGAAGCCTCCTTGAGGGATAATGACGATCTTGAGGGATAATGACGATAATGAAAAGCTAACGCCGGGATGCAGACTTTTCATCCCGGAAACCCGCAGCCGCCGAAACTATTTGTGCGGCCGTGCCTAACCTGAATTCGGTCAAAGGCGGGAGCCAGGGATCAGAACATGACGTGACGCGCGCTGCAAATCCGCTATCATTCCGGAAATGATCAGCGGGGGTGCCCGAGAGTGCAACAGCGCCGTGAGCGGGAATGGGAGCTATCGATCGGCCCGGACACCGTGCGCCTGTTCATTCTCAAGGCAAAGGGACTGAGTGCTGCCGTCAACGAAGACTATGCCGACGGTGCCGAGCATGAGGTCGAGCTCGATGGTGAATCACATGCCAATCACCACCATGACGGTCTGGCGGAGGAAAGCGCGGAAGACCTCACCGAGGAAGAGCTGCGCGAGCTGATCAACGACCTCAACGTCGACGAAGCGGCCGAGTTGATCGCGCTGGCCTGGGTCGGCCGCGGCGACTATGACGCAGCGGAATGGTCCGATGCGGTTGCCGCCGCGCGCGACCGCGCCAACAAGCGCACGGCGAAATACCTGCTCGGCATGCCGCTTTTGGCCGACTGGCTGGAAGAAGGGCTGGAAGCGATTGGCGCGTAACGGCGTGGTTACCGTTCGTGATGGGCCGCAGGCAACCTCCGGGCGCTCGCGCCGTTGAGGAGGATGGGGTCGCTTGTACTTTCCCGAACATGCAGAGTTGCACTGGTCATGGTCGTCACGGCTCTGCTGCTGACGCCCCTGCTGACGCAAGCCGACGCCAAACAGCGCAAGAAGCATTACACGCCGCTGTCACAGCGGTTGGAGCAGCTGTTTTCACCGCGGGTCGACTCGCATCCTAAGCCGCGCAGTAAGCACCGCCAGAAGCCCAGTCCAAAGCGGCACATCACGCCAAAGCAGGTGGAACAAAAGACCCCGGATAAAAAGCCCTCGCCCGCCGATGTTCCGGTGCAGCCCTCGCGCGTTGTCCCGCTGCCCGAGGCGCGTCCTTCAGAGGCGCCGAAGACCGGCGCGGCACCGATCGAAAAGCAAAAGGCCGAAGGTCCGAACCCCCTTGGCGCGCCCAACCGGTCCAATGACGATCGATTCAACGAAGAAAAGTCCCGCTTTAAAAAGCAGGCGCGGCCCGGACCGTCAGCCCCGAAGCCGTCGACCGATAGGCAAAGCGAGCCCGAGCCGCCGGCCGCGGCGCCGATTCCGACACAAAAGCCAGACACTTCGGAACCTGAAGCTCAGCCGCCGGCCGTTGCCCCGCAACCACCTGAAAAACCCGATGCCGGCGACAAGAAGATGCTGCCCGATGCGCGCTCGGCCGAAGTGCCCGATGCAAAAATGCCGGCGGCGGAAGTCGCCTGTCGCGAGCGGCTGATGGCCCTTGGTGTCGAATTCGAGGAGCATAAGGCGGAAAGCAATCCCGACATCGGCTGCTCGATCCCCTATCCCCTGGTGCTGAAGTCGCTCGGAAAATCCATCGCCATCGGACCCACGACCGAACTCAACTGCCCGATGGCCGAGGCGGCAGCCCGCTTTGCCGCCGAAATCATCCAGCCTGCGGCGAAAGCCGAGTTCGGCGCCGACCTGAAATCGATCAACCAGGCATCGGCCTTTGTCTGCCGGCCGCGCAACGGCACGCGCCATCTGTCGGAACATGCCTTCGGCAATGCGCTCGATATTGCCAGCTTCACGTTGTCGGATGGCAGAAAGGTCGAAGTCGGTCCAACGCCGCCCGAGAAGGACGGCAAATTCCTCAATGCGGTGCGCAAGGCCGCCTGCGGACCGTTCAAGACCGTGCTTGGGCCGGGCGCGGACCCGGACCATTCCCTGCATTTCCATCTCGATCTCGAACCGCGCCGGAATGGTGGCACTTTCTGCCAGTAATGGCCCTCCAGTGATCGTCATGCCGGTGATGGTCTGGCTGCCGCATTTCGGCCGCAGGCATGAACGTGGACGCTGAGTTTTCCTTTACCCTTGATCGTTAAAATCCCATCGATCAAGGACAGGATTCCGCCCATGGCCGCAATATTTCGCGCCGCCGCGAAGGCAAAAAGCGCAGCGATACTGGCCACCGGTCTTGCGCTGGC
Organism: Mesorhizobium sp. C277A; assembly: GCF_040324395.1. Classification (NCBI taxonomy): domain Bacteria; kingdom Pseudomonadati; phylum Pseudomonadota; class Alphaproteobacteria; order Hyphomicrobiales; family Phyllobacteriaceae; genus Mesorhizobium; species Mesorhizobium sp. C277A. The sequence continues at coordinate 3,381,813 of NZ_JAMYVW010000002.1, forward strand.
CGCCGTTTCGGCTTGCAACACTGGCAGCGTGCTGTCGCTGCAGCCGGCCGTCGATGTCGGCTCGCAGACCGCGGCCGTGCCGCAATATGAAGGCATGCAGAAGCTCGTCCCGTCCAATCCCTATATGACTGCCGCCTATCCGCGCATGGACGAGCCGATGTCGGAGCCGCAGCAGATGCCGGCCAGCGAAACCGATTGCCGTGGCGAGCTGAAGCGCCTTCGCGTCGTCTACACCGATGTCCAGCCGATCCATGAGGGACAGTGCGGCATAGACTGGCCGGTCAAGGTCTCCGCCATCGGCGGCATCCAGATGAAGCCCGCCGCGACATTGACCTGCGACATGGCCGCAAGTTTCGCCGCCTGGACCAGCAACGAACTGGTTCCTTCCGCCCGCTGGCGCTATTTCTCGGGCGTCAAGACCATCCACCAGGGCTCAAGCTATTCCTGCCGCAACATCGCCGGCGAAGGAGTCCTGTCCGAGCACGGCAAGGGAAACGCCCTCGACGTCATGAGCATCGAGCTCAACAACGGCGACGACATCGACGTGCGCAAGCCCGGCCTGTTTGCCTTCCGCACCCGCGGTTTCCTCAACAATGTGCGCGCCGACGGCTGCCAGTATTTCACCACCGTGCTCGGTCCCGGCTACAATTACGATCACCGCAACCATTTCCATTTCGACATCAAGAACCGCAAAAGCGGCTACCGCGCCTGCCGCTAAGGCGTTTCACCGTTCAGAAATCAGTCGGGATTGGCGTTCCCGGTGGAAGCGATGATTTGCTCGGCCACCAGATCCTGGATGCGCCAAAGGTTCCTGTCGCGGATACCGCTCTCTTCCAACTTGCTGACGGTTCGGAACAGGTATTGAGCCGACGAGCCCCAATGCCCGGCAGCCCGCGCCAGCGTGTCGGCAACCTGCTCCAATGGCAGCCGGCCCGCATAGGCCCTGCCGTCTGGCGCGGCGACGAAAGCCAAGGCCCGCAACGGCCCATCCTTGGTCTTGACCTTGATCCAGCATGGCACGTTAGTCGGCGGGTTGGCATCGATCTCGCGGCGCATCAACTGGCCAAGTTGCCCGACATGGTCTTCCGCGGGCAGCCGATAGACGATGCCGTTGCAGCTGCCGCCTCGATCGAGCGCCAGCATCAGCGCCGGCAAATCACGGGTTCCGCGCCAACGGGTCAGCGTCAGGCAGAACGAGCGGTGCCATCCTGGCGCCGTGGCCGGGCGCTGCTCGACATGGGCGAATTCGGGGTTCCAGATCAGCGACCCGTAGGCAAAGACCCATAGCGCTTCAGGCCGATGCTCCGACAGAAGTTGCTCGACAAGACTATCGAACTCCGCGTCCGTATGCTCGGTTGTTCCGGGCTCGGGACCCGCATCCGGTTCGACACGCTCGACCCTTGCGACAAGGTCCGCGGTCAATGCCATCGAGCTGCGACCCACCGGCTTCTTATCCATTGCTGCTCACCCCACGCAAAAACGATGGCCGACGATAGAACGGCTGCTCGCCGCTGGCCATTGATTTTCAGGGTCCGTCAGGCACAGATACCGCACGGATCGAGCCGCTTTCATGAGCCGACGAAGCCTGCAACGACGCGCATTGACCTGGCTCGCCGCTCTTCTGGCGGTCTGGCTGGCCCTCGCCTATGTCGCTGCGCCGGAATTCTGGACGGTTCGCGACCGCGGCTTTCGCACGCAGACTTTCGAGATGGTGACACACACGCCGCAAGGCATTCCGGGCGACCCGATCAATATCGGCCTTGTCGGTACCGAAAAAGAGATGGTCCATGCCTTCGCCATGGCCGGATGGGATACGGCCGATGGCGTGACGCTAAAGACCGCGATCGAAATCGGTGAGAGCGTGCTGTTCGACCATCCCTATCCTGACGCCCCGGTCAGCCGGCTGCTGTTCGAAGGCCGCGCCCAGGATCTCGCCTTCGAAAAGCCGGTCGGCGGCAGCGCCGACCGGCGCCATCATGTCCGCTTCTGGCGCAGCGATGCGACCGGCGACGACGGCCGAACGCTCTGGATGGGCTCGGCCAGCTTCGACCGCGGCGTTGGTCTCAGCCACGATACCGGCGCCATCACCCACCATATCGCCCCTGACATCGACGCCGAGCGCGATCTCGTGATCCACGACCTGTCGGCGGCCGGCATGGTGATCTCGGTGAGCGACATCCCGGGCATCGGCGCCACCAGGACCGGACGCAACGGCGGCGGCGATCCCTATTTCACCGACGGCAAGGCTGTTGTCGGGGTGCTCAGGCAATTCCCCTGAACCACTGTCATTTTCCAAAAATCATCGCGGACTATTTTCCTGCGGCCCGCCGCAATGCTATTGAGCCCTGATGCTATACGTCGAAATCGCCACCGTGGTCGTCCTCATCTGTGTGAACGGCCTTCTGTCGATGTCCGAGCTCGCCATCGTGTCGTCGCGCCCGGCGCGGCTCAAGGCGATGATCGACCGGGGCGTCAATGGCGCCGGGCGTGCGCTGACGCTCGGCTCCAATCCCGGCAAATTCCTGTCGTCAGTGCAGATCGGCATCACTCTGGTCGGCGTGCTGTCAGGCGCCTTCTCCGGCGCCACGCTGGGCGACAGGCTGTCGGTGTACCTGGCCTCGACCGGCATGCGCGAAAACATCGCCGATCCGCTCGGCGTCGGCATTGTCGTTGCGATCATCACCTATTTCTCGCTGATCGTCGGCGAACTGGTGCCCAAGCAGATCGCGCTGCGCGATCCCGAGCGTGTTGCGGCCCGCGCGGCGCCTGCGATGACCATCCTCGCCACCGTCTCGGCGCCGCTGGTGTTCCTGCTCGACATTTCCGGCCGCGCCATATTGTGGTTGCTCGGCCAGCGCGGCGAGAGCGAGGAAAAAGTCACCGACGAAGAGATCAAGATGCTGGTCGCCGAGGCCGAGCACCACGGCACCATCGAATCTGACGAGCGGCGCATGATCGCCGGCGTCATGCGGCTCGGCGATCGCGCCGTGCGCGCCGTGATGACGCCGCGCACCGAGGTCGACTGGATCAATTTGCAGTCCGATGAGGGTGCCATCCGCAAGCTCTTGATGGAGACCCAGCATTCGCGCCTGCCGGCCGGCGATGGCGGCGTCGACGTCATGGTTGGCGTTGTTCAGACGCGCGACGTGCTGGCCGCCCTGCTTGCCGGCCGCGCACTCGATCCGCGCAAGCATGTGCGCGCCGCCCCCATCGTCTACGATCAGGCCGACGCGCTGGATGTGCTGCAGAAGCTGAAGGAATCCGACGTGCCGATGGCGCTGGTGCATGACGAATACGGCCATTTCGAAGGGATCGTCACGCCTGCCGACATTCTCGAGGCCATCACCGGCGTCTTCCGGGCCGATACCGACGCCGGCGACGAGGAAAACGCCGTCAAGCGCGAGGACGGCTCATGGCTGCTCGCGGGATACATGCAAGCCGACGAGATGGCTGACGTTCTCGGTATCGACCTGCCGGAAAATCGCGATTACGAGACCGTCGCCGGTTATGTGCTGTCGCACATGCACCATCTGCCGGCGACCGGCGAATGCGTCGACGCGCAAGGCTGGCGTTTCGAGGTCGTCGACCTCGACGGCCGCCGCATCGACAAGCTGATCGCCACCCGGCTGCCCAGCGGCCATCGCGAAGTGGTGCGTTGACGCTCTGCCGTCAAAGCGAATAGCGCCCTCAGACCGCGGCTTCGATCGGTTCGGCAAGCTTCGGATTGGAGCGCGAGGCGATCAGGCAACTGGCCACGATCAGGGCCGCTCCAGCCAGCGTGGTCCAGGTCGCCGCCTCGTCGAAGAACAGCCAGCCAAACACGATCGCCCAGATGAAGGCGGAATACTCCGTCGGGATTAGATATTGCGCTTCGGCCCGCGCGTAGGACCAGCTCATCAGGAACTGGCCGGAGAGCGACAGCGCCGTCACCCCGGCCAGTGGAAGCAAGAGATTGCCCGGCAGGGCAACCGCGAGCCAGGGAGCGGCGGGGAGAAGGACGGCGGCAACGCACAGGTTCTGGAACAGCATGATCTCGACTGGTTTGGCCACCAGCGCCTGCCGCCGCGAGAGGATCAGATTGTAGGCGTAGAACACCGTCGATGCGAGCACCGCCACCGTGCCAAGCAGGGCATCCCCGGTATAGTTCCCTTGCCCGAACTGTCCGGCCATGATGATGACGACGCCGGCGATGCCCGCCAGCGACGCCCAGATCGCCTGGCGCTGTATGCGTTCGCCCAAAAGCAGCGCCGCCAGCAGGAGAGCGAACAGCGGCGCGACGAAACTAAGCCCGATCCCATCCGCTAGCGGCAATCTGGCAAGGCCCCAGAAGAACGACAGCAGAACGATGCCCACGATCACGGCGCGCAGCGCGTGTAGCCGCAGCACGGAAGGCGTGGGAAGGGAACGCGGCCCCGCCGCCCAGGCCGTGCCCGCGACCACGCTCGCAAGCATGCTTCGCCACAGCACCGTGTTGTAGACACCGACGGCGATGACCAGGATTTTCATCGCCGCATCCATGGCGGACAGAAGGAAGATCGCAAGTGCACAGACCAGCACCGGGGTCATGGGGGAAACGACGCCTGACAGGCTGGGTGACTTCACGGGGCATGCTCATGTGATGGATCGCAGCCGGATATATCAGGGGAGGACGGACAGGCCAGATGGCAGGGCCGTGCATATGGCGGTCCAACCGATCTTCGCAGCCCCTCGATTTGAATTCGGTGCGTTGGCAGCGCCTTTCGCTATCGGCCCCAGCCTGCCCTCACCCATGATTGATCCGCTGGAAGAATGGCAAAAGCAGCCAAAGCCTCTATATCGATTGTCATGGATGCATCGAACGAACACGCGCTAAACGACGAGCTTCTCCAAGATATCCAGCGCCTGTCCTTCGAGTATTTTCTCAACGAGGCCAACCCTGCCAACGGCCTGGTCGCCGACCGCAACACGCCAACGTCGCCTGCCAGCATAGCCGCTGTCGGGCTCGCTTTGTCGTCCTATCCCGTCGGTGTCGAGCGCGGTTTCATGACGCGCGATGCCGCAATCGAGCGGACGCTCGCCACGCTTCGCTTCTTCTGGAACGCCCCGCACGGGCCGGAGCCCGATGCCACCGGCTACAAGGGTTTCTACTATCATTTCCTCGACATGAAGACCGGCCGCCGCGTCTGGAATTGCGAACTGTCCACGATCGATACCGCACTTCTGCTTGCCGGTGTTCTGGCTGCCGGCGCTTATTTCGACGAGGACGATGAGCTCGAACTGGAAATCCGCAAGCTTGCCGATGCGCTCTACCGCCGTGCCGACTGGCGCTGGGCGCAGAACGGCGGCGCCACCGTCACCCATGGCTGGCGGCCTGGAAAAGGCTTTCTGCGCTACCGCTGGGAAGGATTTGACGAGGCGCTGATCCTGTACGTTCTGGGTCTCGGTTCGCCGACCCACTCGCTGCCGCCCGAGAGCTACGCGGCCTGGCTGTCCACCTATAAGTGGAAGACAATCTACGGCCGCGAGATGGTCTATGCCGGCCCGCTTTTCATCCACCAGTTCTCGCATATCTGGATCGATTTTCGCGACATCCGCGATGCTTTCATGCAGGGTCACGACAGCGACTATTTCGAAAACAGCCGCCAGGCGACGTATCTGCAGCGCGATTACGCAATCCGCAATCCGAGGGGGTTCGCGGGCTATGGCGAGAATTGCTGGGGCGTCACCGCCAGCGACGGCCCAGGTCCGATCGCGCGGCGAGCCGATGGACGCCGCTTCTTCGGTTATCTCGCCCGCGGCGCACCGTTTGGCCCCGATGACGGCACGCTGTCGCCATGGGCGGCAATCGCCTCCTTGCCTTTTGCGCCGGAAATCGTGCTGCCGGCGCTGCGCCATTTCCACGAGATGGACCTGCGCGACGGCAACCCTTACGGCTTCACCGCGAGCTTCAACCCGACGATCGCTGCCGACGACGGCCGCGCCTGCGGTTGGGTATCGCCGGACCATGTCGGCATCAACCAGGGGCCGATCGCCCTGATGATCGAGAACTACCGGTCCGACTTCCTGTGGCGATTGATGCGCCGCGTGCCGGCCATCACCACAGGACTGCGCCGGGCCGGGTTTTCCAGCGGGTGGCTGTGACAGGCGGCGATCCTTCGCGCGGGATCGTCAAGGCATCAGCGCGACCTTGCCGGTCCGACTCCACCATCCGGCCAAGGGAGCCGAGAGCGCCTCTTCACGTGAATGAAAAAGGGCGGCGCAAACGCCGCCCTTTGGAAAAATCATCGATCCTTGGGAGGATAAGGCTCAGGCCGCCTGGGCTTCGCCGGCAATCGCGTCGGCCTGACGCGCTGCCTTGAGCACGCGGGCCCACCAGGCAACGTCGTTGACCAGCGCCGTGGCAGCCTGGTTCAGATGCTCGATCTCCTCGAGCTTCTTCTCGCCCTGGCGCACCGCCAGGAAATCGCTCCAGGCAATGTGAACGGCGGATTTGACCGGCGCCATCTGCAATTCGACCGCGGCAAGACGCAAATGTTCGACAGCGCGCGAGCCGCCGACGCTGCCATAGCCGACGAAACCGGCCGGCTTCTTGTTCCATTCATTGGCGGCGTAATCGATGGCGTTCTTCAGCACGGCCGTCGGGCCATGATTGTATTCGGCGGCGGTGAAGATGAAGCCGTCGAACTCGGCGACCTTCTTTTGCCAGCGCTGGGCAACTTCGTTCTGCGACGGCGCCCAGGCGGACGAGGCGACCTCGTCGAAGAAGGGCAGCGGCCAGTCGCGCAGGTCGACGGTCTCGACGTCGATGTCGGCATGAGATTTCGCGATCTTGGCGATCCACTGGGCGGGCACATCGGCGAAACGCGCGGCGCGTGTCGAACCGACGACGATGGCGATTTTGGGCTTGGACATGGGGCTCTCCATATATGCAAAAGCTGGTATCGTTTGGATACCGGCGCTATATGAGATACTGACAAATGGCAGCGCAAGGAGGCACCGTTATGTTACTGAGGCACCCGCACAACACCGAAGACTGCCGCGCCGTCTCGGAAATCCTGCAGCGCGTCGGCGACAAATGGACCGTTCTGGTCGTCGGCAAGCTGGGCGGCGGACCGCTGCGTTTCAATGAGTTGCGCGCCGCTGTCGGCGGCATTTCGCAGAAGATGCTGACCACCACCTTGCGCGGTCTTGAGCGCGACGGCTTCGTCACCCGAACCGTGTTCCCGACCATCCCGCCACGCGTCGACTATGAGCTGACGGAGCTCGGCCATGAGCTGCTGGTGCCGGTCGGCGCGCTCGGCGAATGGGCGCGGAAGAACACCTCGCGGGTCCAGGCGGCGCGTGAAAGATTCGATGGCGTGCACGCCTGAAAACCGTTGCCCAGCAATAGTTTACGGATTTTGCCGTCGACGACGCGTACCCGGGTTTAACTGGATCCGCCCTGGCATCGTTGGTCGCGCCATCGCGACATAGCTGCAGCGTTTCGTTCGCCGGCGCATCATCATTTTGAGGCTGACGAGGTCTTCCGCTGACGGGCCCTCAGGCCTTTGACGCAGGGTTGCTGCAACACACTGCGCCGCACGTCTCTACCCTTGCAGACCGCTGGGCAGTCCGCTCGTTGCCAACGGTCCGGTCGTGCGTGCAGGCAACGCTTGGAAGCTCTTTCCTGATCTCGGTATAAGCGGTCGTGCCAAGCAGGCAGATCACCGCGACGAGGGCCGCCACGAGCCAGCCGTTCAGCATGTGTTGACGCATTGTCTTCCCTCCGCCGCCCGCAGAATCGGATGTGAAGGCAACCATTGGATGTCGCGCAGCGCATCGCCCGCGCGGGGGATGTTACATAAGCGCAAGCTTGGCAGAATCGACGATGTCAACTTTCGGTTGGAATCGGCTTCGGCTTGCCGTCGCTATCCAGCGCCACCATGACGAAATCGGCGTGGGTGACCTTCTCCATCAGGTCGGAGAGGTAGCGTTGCGCCCAGGCCTCGACCTTGAGCGTCATGGAGGTGCGGCCGACGCGCTCGACATGGGTGTAGATGCACAGCGTGTCGCCGATCTTCATCGCCTTGGCGAAGGACATTTCCTTGACCGCCGCCGTCACCACGCGGCCCTTGGCCCGCTCGGCCGCACGGATGCCGCAGGCAAGATCCATCTGCGCCATCACCCAGCCGCCAAAGATGTCGCCGGCCGCATTTGCATCGGCCGGCATGGCGAGCGTACGCAAGGTCAGATCGCCGATCGGCCGTCCGTCCGCGTAATGCACCATCCGAGATTCCCCTAAAGCGATAGCCCTTGATCCCGTAGCGTCACGGGCCCAAGAGGTCAACGCGACGGGCGAGGCTCCCGGCGCAATGTCGGTTCCATGGTGGCTTTTCCGACCAGGCGTCTCACGGTCGCTTTTTTCACAAGCCATGCCGGAAGCCGCAGGGGCGCGGCCAAGCCGTCGCGGATAGGCTGCGCTCAGTTTTGCGGAGCCGCCAACACCAATCATGCAGACTTATGACTTCATCATCGTCGGCTCCGGCTCGGCCGGCTCGGTTCTGGCCGACAGGCTGTCGATTTCGGGCCGCTTCTCCGTGCTGGTGCTGGAGGCCGGCGGCAGCGACCGCCGCTTTTATGTCCAGATGCCGCTCGGCTACGGCAAGACCTTCTTCGATCCGGCGGTCAACTGGAACTACAAGCCCGAGCCGGACCCCGGCCTTGCCGGCAATGTCGACCATTGGCCGCGCGGCAAGCTGCTTGGCGGCTCCAGCTCGATCAACGCCATGGTCTGGATCCGTGGCGCGCGCGAGGACTTTGACGACTGGCGCGATGCCGGAAATCCCGGTTGGGGCTATGACGATCTGTTGCCGGGCTTCAAGGCGCTTGAGGACAATGAGGCCGGCGCCGACAGATGGCGCGGCACCGGCGGGCCGCTGCATATCACCGACACGACGAACGCCGTCCATCCGCTGACCAGGCGCTACCTCGCAGCCGGCCAGCAGGCTGGGCTGCCGCTCAACCCTGACTTCAACGGCGCCGCCCAGGAAGGCGTCGGCGTCTACCAGATCTCGACCAGGAATGGCCGCCGCATGTCGGCCGCGCGCGCCTTCCTGCGCCCGGCGATGAAGCGCGCGAATGTGCGCGTCGAAGCCAATGCGCTGGCGACCAGAATCCTGTTCGAGGGCAAGCGAGCCGTCGGCATCGAATATCTGCAGAACGGCGAGACCAAGACGGCGCGGGCCGGCCGCGAGGTGATCCTGTCCGCCGGTTCGATCAACTCGCCGCAGCTGCTGCAACTGTCCGGCGTCGGCCCCTCGTCACTGCTCAAGGGGCTTGGCATCCCGGTCGTCCACGGCAACGAAAATGTCGGCGCGCATCTGCAGGACCATGTCGGCATCAACTATACCTTCAAGGGAAACGTGCCGACGCTCAACCAAATCCTGCGGCCCTGGTGGGGCAAGCTGCTGGTCGGCATGCGGTACATCCTCACCCGCTCCGGCCCGCTGTCGCTGTCGATGAACCATGGCGGCGGCTTCTTCCGAACCGACCTGGCGTTTTCGCGCCCCAACATGCAGCTTTATTTCCAGGCTTTCTCGACCGTCATTCCGAAGAGCGGCGAGCGGCCGATCCTGACGCCGGATCCGTGGCCGGGCTTTTCCATCGGCCTCTCCAACTGCCGCCCGTCCAGCCGCGGCGAGATCATGATCCGCTCCAGCAATCCGCTGGACTATCCCAGGATCGTCGCCAACGCCTATTCCACCAACGCCGATGTCGACGAGATGCTGGCGGCGGTGAAATTCGTGCGCAAGATAGCCTCGATACCCGCCATGGCCGAGATCATCACTGAGGAGGTTTTGCCGGGCCCATCGATCCAATCGGATGCCGATCTGATCCAGGATTTCAGGAAGCGCTCAGGCACCGTCTATCACCCGGTCTCGACGTGCCGCATGGGGCCGGGCGCCGGGGCCGCCGTCGTCGACCCGCGCCTGAAAGTGCACGGGCTCGCAGGTCTGCGTGTCATCGACGCCTCGATCTTTCCCGCCAACATCACCGGCAACACCAACGCCGCCTCGGTCATGACCGGATGGAAGGGCGCCGAACTGGTTCTGGAGGACCAAAAATGAAGATCACCGACGTCAAGACCTGGGTAGTCGGCAACCCGCCGCCCGGCATCGGCGGCAAGTATTTCATCTTCGTCAAGCTGACCACCGATGGCGGCGTCGTCGGTTACGGCGAGGCCTACAACGCCACCTTCTCGGCTCACATAACAGCGAAGCTGGTCGAGGACATGGCCGAGCGTTACCTGATCGGCCACGATCCGCATGACATCGAGACCTTCTTCCGCCGCGCCTATTCCTCAGGATTTACCCAGCGCCCCGACGTTACCGGCATGGGCTGTTTCTCGGCGCTGGAAATGGCCTGCTGGGACATTGTCGGCAAGGAAGCCGACAAGCCGGTCTACAAACTGCTCGGCGGCCAGGTGCACGAGACGCTGCGCTCCTACACCTATCTCTATCCGCACACCGGCAGCGTCCATTCGGAGGACGCGCCGGACGGCCGGAACGTCTACAATGACCCCGAATTGGCGGCCGCCTGCGCGCTCGAATATGTCGAGCAGGGGTTCAACGCCGTCAAGCTCGACCCGGCAGGCCCCTACACCGCCTTCGACGGCCACCAGCCGCGCCTGATCGACATCGATGTCTCCACCCGCATGGTCAAGGCGATCCGCGAAGCCGTCGGCACCCGCGCCGATATTCTGTTCGGCACGCATGGCCAGTTCACCGCATCGGGTGCGCTGCGCATGGCACGCGCCATCGAGCCCTACGATCCCTTGTGGTTCGAAGAGCCGGTGCCGCCCGACATGCCCGAAGTGATGGCTCAGGTGGCGCGAGGCACGTCGATCCCGATCGCCACCGGCGAGCGGTTGACGACCAAGTTCGAATTCGCCCGAATCATCGAGAACCGCGCCGCCACCATCCTGCAACCGGACCTTGGCCGTTCCGGCGGCATTCTCGAAACCAAGAAGATCGCCGCCATGGCCGAGGCATACCACATCCAGATCGCGCCGCACTGCTATTGTGGGCCGATCGTTGGGGCCGCCAACATCCAGCTGGCGGTGACGCTGCCCAATTTCCTCATCCTGGAATCGCTGAAGCAGTGGGACGGCTTCCACGCGACACTGCTCAAGAAGAAGATCGAATGGCAGGACGGCAATGTCATTCCATCGAAGGAGCCGGGCCTCGGCGTCGAGCTGGACGAAGCGGTCTGCGACGCGCATCCCTACACCGGCAAGGACCTGCATTTGCAGATGATGCAAACGCCGCTGATGCCGTGAGCGAACGCTACGCCTTCATCGGCCTTGGCCATCTCGGCGGCAACCTTGCCGCCAGCCTGTTGCGCAACGGTTTTGTCGTCATCGTCTTCGACCGCGACCCCGCCGCCGTCGAGCGCCTCGTGGCGCTCGGCGCCACGGCCGCGACCAGCCCGGCCGAAGCGGCGGCACAGGCCGGCAATGCCATTACTTGCCTGCCCTCGCCCAAGGTCAGCGAAGCGGTGCTGGCTAATGCCGGCGGCCTGCTCGAGGGTCTGCCCAGGGGCGGCTCCTGGATCGAGATGTCGACCAACGGCCGCGACGAGATCCTGCGCCTCGCCGCCCTCGCCGCGGCCAAAGGCATCGAGACGCTGGAGTGCCCGGTCACCGGCGGCGTGCATCTGGCCGCGGTCGGAAAGATCACCGCGCTTGTCGGCGGCGATGCTGCGCTTTACGAGCGCCATCGTCCGGCCATCGAAGCGATGTGCGCAAAGTCGTTCCTGATGGGTCCGGTCGGCTCCGCGGCGGTGATCAAGGTGATCACCAACATGCTGGCCTTCATCCATCTCGTCGCCGCCGGCGAGGCGCTGATGTTGGCCAAGCAAGGCGGCCTCGACCTCGCGCAATCCTACCACGCCATCGTCGCCTCCTCCGGCAACAGCTTCGTCCATGAGACCGAAAGCCAGCTCATCCTCAACGGCTCCTACGACATTGGCTTCACCATGGACCTGGCACTGAAGGACCTCGGCTTTGCGCTTGCGATGGGCAGAGAGTTCAGACTGCCACTCCAACTGGCGCCGCTTGTGAGTGAGATTTTCCTGATGGGCAAACAGGAATATGGCGGCGGCGCCTGGTCGACCCAGATCGTCAAACTGCTCGAGGATGCCGTCGACATGGATCTGCGCGCGCCCGGTTTCCCAGCCAAGCTGGAAAGCTAAGCCGGGTAAATATGTCCTGCGATTTCAGGCCTTTGGCCGGTTCGCCGGAATCGCCGCTCAAACCACCTGAATCAATCCCTCAACGCCTTGATTCAATATCTCAGCGTCAGCGCTCCGGGCAGGATCTCAAACGTCGCGGGTATACGCCCCGGCGACTCGCCATCTATGTCGACCAGCGCGCCGTTCTTCTCGACATCGCCGATAGGTTCGACCACCACTTTCCGGCCACGCAATATGGTGATGGCCGGATGGTTGCGGTGCCGGCCGCCATAGAGCAGCCGAATATCCCAGATCAGCTTCAGCTTGCCGGCCGCGCGCAGGATGACGATGTCGAACTGGCCGTCGGCGAGTTCGGCGTCCGGGGCGATCATCATGCCGCCGCCGAAGAACTTTCCGTTGGCGACCGCCACCAGCGCCATGCGCGCCTCGACCGGGGTGCCATCGTCGACGGTGATCCTGACGTCCTGGAAGCGGTAGCGGATGAACTCGACCACGGTGCGCCAGAAAAACAGCGCCTTGGCCGACATCCTGCCCTTGCGCTTGTCGGCATTGACCGCACGGTCCGTGGCGCCGGATAGGCCGAGGCTGGCGATATTGATGAAGTGCCGGCTGGCCAGCGCGCCATGGTCGTCGATGTAGCAGATGCGCCCTGCATCGACCTTGCGCGCCTTGGCTTCGGCGATCCGCTTCAGCACCGCATCCACCTCTTTCGGCAGCCCGAGCCCGCGCGCGAAATCGATGCCGGTGCCGCAAGGCAGCAAGGCAAGTTCGGTTGTCCGGCCGCTCTCATCGAAAGCCTGCAGCAATCCGTCGGCCACTTCGCTGGCGGTGCCGTCGCCGCCGGCCGCGATCACCAGCTCGAAGCCGCTTGCCGCGAGGTCGAGCGCCAGCCTTTCGGCGTCGCCCTCGGCCTGCGTCTCGCGCAGCTCGAATTCGCCGAAATGCTTTTTCAGCGAAGCAGCCACCTCCGGCCAATGCCGTTTCAGCCGGCCGCCGCCGGCAATCGGATTGAGCACCACCCCGACTTTCAATGCGCACCCTCCCCGCACCGAGCCGATAGGCTTGATGCTTTGCCGGCATTGAAGCCCGCGCCAGCCGGCGGAGCAAGGGGCACAGCCGATCAGGCGCCAAAAAGCGGGCGGGCTGTCTAATGCAGCTGGAGTCGAAATTCCGAGCTTTGTGGCAAACGATCCCCGATAATCCCGTTATCCACAGGCTCACGCCCATTCCCCAAAACCCTTACCCAGCGTAAGTTTAGCCCATCTCAGGCGGCTACCGATCGCCACGCCGAAAGGCAAAGCGAAAAGGCGGATTTCCTGAGGCCCGTACGGCCCGAAGCGAGAGCAGGCTTGCCTGTTCGAGGGACGGATGCCGAGACCTACGGGGCCGCGGAAAGCGTGCGAACGCCAACGGCGGACCGATGCTGCCATGAAGGACGGCGAAAACCTTCGATGGCGCGCCGAACGAAGCTCGCAAGGGTGGAGAACGGCGTGGTCTGGAACGGGCACTGCCCTCGGGCGGTGACTGGCAGGACCGTCAAAATCAAGGCCGGCATGGCGCGACGACTTCACGGAAGTTGCTGCCGCGACCGTGTCCTGATCTGACAGGGAGGCGCTGGGAGAAATCCCGGCGCCGACTGTCTTTTGGGCCAAGGGTCCGGTCGGCGAAGCGACGCGTAAGAAGCCGATACTTTGCTGGAACGCGATTTCGGCGCTGACGGCACCATCTTCATCACCAGGCGCGGTCAGCAATTCACCGACATGATCCCGCGCCTGATCGACAGAGGCGTGTCCTTCGTCGAGATCGGTGGCAACGACGCGATCATGCTCACCGTGCTTTCGGCGGCAGACTTCGCTCCGCCCGAAGGCGCCCGGGCGCTGTTCAGCCAACCGTTCCGATCGATCCGGCCACCCGTCGCACCGGGCTGATCGTCGCCGTGCGCAAGCTGCACATCGTGCTGCCGGCGCTGTTCGAAGCAGGCGCGAGGCTGGAGCGCGTCTACAACTGAAGCCGCGCCCTGCACCGCGGCCTGCCCGGCGGGCCAAGCTACTTCTTCGGGCCGATGCCCGGGATCAAATTGAGGCCAGCGTTTATATATTCCGGCCGTATGGCGCCGCTGATGAGCGTGAAGGTGGCGAGCATGATGCTGGCCAGCGCACCGTCATGCCATGGCCTGAGGGCCAGCGCGTTTACGGCATAGGCCCAGAATGGGAAGGCGAGCATCGACATGACGATGTTGGCTCCCGGAGCCTCCGCATTGTCGGCTGAATCGCTGACCGATTTCAGATACACCGGCGTCATCGCCAGCGCGACGATCAACATGATCCATGAAATGGTCCAGACGCTGATACCGGCCATTTCAATCTTATAGATGGCTGCCTGCACCTTACCCGGAATGTCCCCCGGATTGCCTTTGGTCTCTTCCGCCACCGCATCGGTCAACGCCTTGGCAACCGGCTGCTCAGTGGCATTGACCAGGATGGAGTTGACGAAGATGAAAAATGCCACGACTTCGGCAGGCACGTACTTCGCCACCCGGTCGAGATAGCCGTCGCCGCCTTTCGATCCTTGATCTTCTTGCTTGTCATCGTCGACGCCGAGCGGAGCATCGCCTGGAATGCCCTCGAGCGTTGAATCCCTTTTCGGCACAGGCTCAGCGGACCGAACAATTCTTCCCATGACAAACCCCTCCTATATTGTTGTATCGCCCCGTGAGTATCGTAGTAGAAAACCGGGCCAAGAAACAGTTGTCGCGGCCATAGCCGACAAGATTTATTCAGGCTTCTTCCTGCAAATGCATCACGCTCCCGCCCTATCTGCTACCGGGTGTCTCGAAATCCACCTATAGTGAGCCGTACCCGAAAAACGCATCCCCCGGCTCATCGCGTGATCGCGGCCAAAATCCCGCCTTGTTCGCGCGCGATGGAAGGACTGGCTGCCGGGGGGCAATCCGAAGGACAAGACCGTGATCAAGACCGCCCTTGTCGCCATGACCATTGTCGGCTGCGACTGCGACGCCAAGCTTTGCGAATATATCGGCGAGACGCCGGCGAAGTGGGCAACTATCGCTGACTGCGAAGCGGCGATGAAAAGCCAGATGCTGCACCAGAAGAACTTCGACTATCCGCTGGTCTCCGGCATATGCCGCAGCAAGGGGTCGGCGTCTTCTTCGCAACTGGCGGCGGCCGCATCCCGCCCGGAACTGAAGCCGGCCAGCCGGAATGTCCAAACCCCGTTGCCGCCGGAACTGAGCCATCGGCCGAGCGTTTCCGTCGGCTCCCCGACGACGGCCATGGAGGCAGCAGCGGCACGGCCCGTCGCCTACGAGCAAGTGGTCGATGGCGGAACAGGCGTGCTCTACCGCACCAGGAACGGCTACGCCGTGGTGAAGACAGATCTCGGCCGCGTCGCGTCGGCAACGGTCGGCATGGCCAAGCGGTCCGCGAACTGGCTGGCAGGGCTGGTGCCGAGCGGGTTGTGAGCGGCCTGCCGCCGGACCATACCACGCTGTCGCACTGCCGTTGAAAACTCCAGATAGATGCATGATGGTGTCAGGCATCGACACGCAGGAGCGCCATTTCATGAAGCATGCAGTTCGAACCATGCTGTCCCTGGTGCTGGCCTTGGCGCCGATTCCGGCCGGTGCGCAGGATTCCGGCCAGGGCGGCGACAAGGTTGTAGGCGTCGCCAGGGACGATCCGGACATGGCGGCGGCCATTGCGCAGGCGCGCGCCAGCCTCGATGAATTCCTGTCCTTGTCGGATGCGCCGCCAGCCGGGACAACCAGCTACAAATTGAAGGTCGAGGTCAGGGACGGAGACGCCTCGGAGCATTTCTGGATCATCCCCTTCCACAAGACCGCGACCGGCTTTGCAGGAACATTGGCCAATGAGCCGCAAGCGGTGCACAATGTCGTGGCCGGCCAGGAACTCGAATTTAACCGGGACGATATTTCCGACTGGGGCTACACCAGAAACGGTCGCCAGGTCGGCAGCTTCACCGTCTGCGTGATGTTCAAGACGATGGCGCAAGAAGACGTCGAATATTATCGCCAGAACTACGGCTTCGACTGCTGACGAGCGGCAGCCTGGCTAATGCATGCGCCCAAACAGGACCGCCGTTTTGGCGCAACGATATGCATGAAAACAAGACCTGAAGCGCGTCGCATGAATTCGTTTCGACGCGCGGCGCTTTAGGCCTCGCCATCCGTCGCGCCGATCTTGCGCACCAGCGCCGCGGTTGCCAGGATCGCGCCCATATCGGCGATCATCGGCGCGATGTGCTTGGTGTAATCGAGCGGCACGGAAATGGCGGGCAGTTCGAAGAAATTCTTCGGCTGCGGCAAGAGCAGGAAACCATCGCTGCCATTAAGCGCCACCCGCGCCGGATCATCGCGCCATGTCTCGTGCAGCCATTTCAGCGCCTGCGCCAGCCGGCCGCTCACCAGCGGCTGCGCGGCGGCGACATTGTCGGTGCGAAATTCGTAGTCGCCGTCGAGCAGCGGATCGCCGCTGGACAGTTCCTGCATCTTGCCGGCGAAGATGCCGCGGAAGAAACCGACCACCGCGTTGCTGCGGCGCGTCGCGACCAATATGCCGGGGAACGGCGCGATTGTCTCGAACGCAACGATGACGCCCTTGAAGACCGTCGACGAGCCTTTGCCCGACCCTTGGCGCAACTCCGCCTCGTAGAGCTCGAACGGAAAATCCTCGTAGCGGCCTGACACGATGTCGTCGAAGCTCTGCCGGTTGAAGGCGCCGACCACGGCGCGCGGCAGCCGGTCGAAGGAATTCGGCGTCACGCTGTGCTGATAGCGCACATCCCTGATGAAGCCGAAGATGATCGGCAGCAGCGTGTCACGGAACGATTGCTGCAGCCGCGTCGCCGGCCTGATCGCCAGGAAGTACAGCAGCAGCGCCGCGAAGAAACCGCCGACATAGAGGAACACATGCGGCGTCGAGAACCATTGCTCGTTCAAGTCGGCGACCTTGTTGAACAGCCAGGCCACCAGCACGACAAAAACCAGCAGCAGCCCCAGAAACACCGGCACCCGCCAGCGCACCTGGCGGTAGGCCGAAGCCCGTCCAGCCTCATAGATCTCGATATTCTTCCTGATGCCGGCGACCACCGCTTCATCAGGCATGAACTCAGCTGCTTCCATCGCCCCCTCGCAAAGTCCTATTATGCCTATGATAACGGGAAAGTTGTCAGTCGCCAAAGATCGCCTTCAGCCTGGCCTGGACCTTGCCCTTCACCCGGCCAGTCAGCGCCTCGACCGGAACCAGCCGCTCATGCCCGCCTGCGCGCAGCCGCATGAAGGGATGCATCCGGTACCCGGCGATCGCACCGCGCATGCCGAGATCTGCGCTGACATCGACGACGAAAATGCCGGCGATGCGGCCGGGCCAGGGCTGCCGCGCCAGCGCCGTGCCGAGGAAGTCGCCAAGCCCGTAAGCCACGAGCGTCTTGCCGACCCATTGCACCGGCTGCACGACATGGGCGTGGTGCCCGGCAATCAGCCCCACGCCGTGACCGGCCAGCAACCTCGCCAGCATTTGCGTTTGCGGCTGCGGAAAATGCCGGAACTCCCAGTCCCAGTGCGGCACCGCACAGGTGAGATCGATGTTCTTGTCGGCCGCGCCTCTCGGCCATGCCGCCGGATCGCCTTGCATCGAGACAAGCTCGGTGAATGGCCCGGCGTCACCATTGCGCCACAGTGTGAAGGCGGCAAAGCCGATCGTCAGCGGCCCGGCCTTGACCTGCTCGACCGGTCCTTTTTTCGCGGTGCCGATGGTGCGGATTCCAAGCCGCTTCAACGCCGCAACGGTCTCGTCGAAACCGGCGACGCCCTGGTCGAGCACATGGTTGTTGGCCAGCGACAGCACGAGCTTTTCACGCGCGATGCCTACGGCGGCAAGCGCCGCGGCAAGAAACCGCTCGCTCATCGCATGGTGAGTGCCAAGCCGCGTGCCAAACGCCACGCTCGGCCGCTCGACGACCGGACTTTCGCAATTGCCGATCACCAGATCGGCTGAGCCCAAGAGCTTTGCGATCGCCGGATCGCACTCCGGCGCACTATGGTTGGCCACCGCCGAAATATCGCCGACAAAGGCCAGCCGCACCTTCCGCCCTGGCGGTGGATCAATGAGTGTCGTCGCCGCGATGGGCGCAAAATCCCTGACATCGCCGCCAAGCGACGGCTTCAGGAAGCGCGGCAGCCATGACAGTTTGTAGGAAAGCGGATAGTTCGACACGCGACGCCCAATCGTTTGCCCAATCGGTTAGCTTGTGTAGACGGTCTGCCCGGGGAGTGTCGACCGTCAGTCCTTGAAACACTGCCGCCGGCAGACACGGCGCCAAATGCGTGTAATGTCTGCGCATCACATAGTGGAGGGATGAGATGACACGTTTTGCAGGCCTGCTGGCGTCCGCCTTCCTCCTGTTGCTGCCGCTATCTTCGGCCCGCGCCGCCGCGCCCGAAGCGGCAACCGCTTTGTTCGAGGCCAAAACGGTGACCGAGCGCAACCGTGCGCTCACAACGCTTGAGTCTGCAGCGAAAGGCGATCCGGCGTCAGCCTATGCCGCCGGCGCCGGCGAATTCTTCACCGCGCTGGAAATCCTCGCCGGCGGTCTGCACCGCCACGGGTTCGAAAGCCCGCAATCCTTCATGCTGCCGCTGATGCGGCTGCCGATTCCGGACAATCCCGCTCCCGAACCGCTGACCTATGAGCAGTTCCGTGCCATTCTGGTCGCCTTCCGCGACCGGCTGGAGACATCCGCGGCCACTCTGGGCTCGGTACCCGCCGATGCCGATATCGGCATGGTCGTCGACCTCACCCATGCCGGCATCGATCTCAACGAAGACGGCGCCATCGCGCCGGATGAAAGCATGGCCGCCATCATGGCCTCGCTGTCGCGCGGCGGCATCTCGTCGGACGGCGCCGCTTCCTCGCTCACATTCCGCTTCGACCGCGCCGACGGTTTCTGGCTGCAGGGCTATGCCGAATTCCTGATGGCGCAGGCCGATTTCTGGCTGGCGCATGATTTCAGGACCATGTTCGACGGCTCGTTCCACATGCTGTTTCCGCGCGCCAAACTGCCGCTGCAGGACATTCTCGTGCCTCCCGCCGGCGACATGGGCAGCAGCATCTTCTCATCGGAATGGCGCATCGCGGATTTCATCTCCATGGTTCACCTCGTCAACTGGCCGGTGGTCGAGCCCGAGCGCCGTCAAGCGGCGCGCCGCCATCTGCTCGAAATCATCCGGCTGTCGCGCGAGGACTGGAAGGCGATCCGCGCCGAGACCGACAATGACCGCGAATGGCTGCCGGGACCGCAGCAGAAGGGCGAGAACCCGCTCACCGGGCTCGAAGTCGGCGAGGAGCAGGTCGAGGCCTGGCTCGCCACTCTGACCATGGCCGAAGACCTTTTGGAAGGCCGCAAGCTGCTGCCGCATTTCCGCATCACGGCCAGCACCGGCCAGGGCATCAACATGAAGCGTTTCTTCGAAGAACCGAAGCCTTTCGACCTCGTGCTGTCGATTACCGGCCCGGCCATCGCGCCCTACCTCGAGAGCGGTGAGATCGTGACCAGCGGCGAGTTCGACCAGATCCAGCGCCAGTTCGGTGGCGGTGGGTTTTTGACCTTCGCGCTGTGGTTCAATTGAGCAGGTGGCCCGGCTTTGCGTGACACAGCTCCTGACACCCTTGTGTCAGGAGCTTCGACCCGCTTAGTGTCCCTTGCCACTGCACTCTTTCCATTTTGGCGGACTCTGCCCATATTTGGGGCATGGCCAAACTTCCCGAGAAAAAGACACCGTCTCCGGCGGGTGACAACAGCGCTTCGCCGCCCAAGCGGCGCAGCCCGTTGACCGATTTCCTCGATGCTTCGGAGCCCTTGCACAAGGGTGGCTTCGCCGAGGCGCCGCAGGCTGACTTCACCGGCACGCCGCTGAGCGGCTCGATTGCCGACTGGGCAGAGCAGATAGAGCAGGAGGCCGAGAAGGAAGGGCGTAGTTCCGGCGGCGCCAAGCCGCCGAAGGTGGCGAAGAAGATTCCGGAACGCTCAACCTCCCCCGGCCGCAGTTCGCGCGGCACCTCGATGGGCGGCGCGGCCACGGCCCGCGAGCGCACCGCCGCCGGCCTCAACCCGGTCGCCGGTCTCGACATCTCGCTGGAAGACGCCGAGACGATGGCCTCGGGCAGCGTCACCGCGACGGTCGCGGCGCTGTCGGCGCTGATCGAATCCGGCAACCCCTTGCACAAGGACGGCGTGCTGTGGACGCCGCACCGCCCTGCCCGCCCGGAAAAATCCGAAGGCGGCATCGCCATCAAGATGGTGTCGGATTTCGAGCCGGCCGGCGACCAGCCGACCGCCATCAAGGATCTTGTCGAGGGCGTCGATAACAATGACCGCACGCAGGTGCTGCTCGGCGTCACCGGCTCCGGCAAAACCTTCACCATGGCCAAGGTGATCGAGCAGACGCAGCGCCCTGCTTTGATCCTGGCGCCCAACAAAACGCTGGCCGCGCAGCTCTATTCCGAGTTCAAGAAATTCTTCCCCGACAATGCGGTCGAGTATTTCGTCTCCTATTACGACTACTACCAGCCCGAAGCCTATGTCCCGCGTACCGACACCTTCATCGAGAAGGAATCCTCGATCAACGAGCAGATCGACCGCATGCGGCATTCGGCGACCCGCTCGCTGCTCGAGCGCGACGACGTCATCATCGTCGCTTCGGTGTCCTGCATTTACGGTATCGGCTCGGTCGAGACCTATACGGCGATGACCTTCCAGATGCAGATCGGCGATCGGCTCGACCAGCGGGCGCTGCTCGCCGACCTCGTCGCCCAGCAGTACAAGCGCCAGGACATCAATTTCGTGCGCGGCTCGTTCCGCGTGCGCGGCGACACGATCGAAATCTTCCCGGCCCACCTTGAGGACCGCGCCTGGCGCATCTCGATGTTCGGCGACGAGATCGAGGCGATCACCGAATTCGATCCGCTCACCGGCCAGAAGACCGGCGAGCTGAAGAGCGTCAAGATCTACGCCAACTCGCACTATGTGACGCCGCGTCCAACGCTCAACCAGGCGATCAAGTCGATCAAGGAGGAGCTCAAGCACCGGCTGGTCGAGCTCGAGCGCGCCGGCCGCCTGCTGGAGGCACAGCGGCTCGAACAGCGCTGCCGCTTCGATCTTGAGATGCTGGAAGCCACCGGCTCCTGCGCCGGCATCGAGAACTATTCGCGCTATCTCACGGGACGCCAGCCGGGCGATCCGCCGCCGACTTTGTTCGAATATATCCCGGACAATGCGCTGGTCTTCATCGACGAAAGCCACGTCACCGTGCCGCAGATCGGCGGCATGTATCGTGGCGACTTTCGGCGCAAGGCGACGCTGGCGGAGTATGGTTTTCGCCTGCCCTCCTGCATGGACAACCGTCCGCTGCGCTTCGAGGAATGGGACGCCATGCGACCGCTCTCCGTCGCGGTTTCTGCGACACCCGGCGCCTGGGAGATGGAACAGGCCGGCGGCGTGTTCGCCGAGCAGGTCATCCGCCCGACCGGCCTGATCGATCCGCCGGTCGAAGTCCGCCCGGCGAAAAGCCAGGTCGACGATGTCGTCGGCGAAATCCGCGACACCACGGCCGCCGGCTACCGCACGCTGGTCACCGTTTTGACCAAGCGCATGGCCGAAGACCTGACCGAATATTTGCATGAGCAAGGCGTGCGCGTTCGCTACATGCACTCCGACATCGACACGCTGGAGCGCATCGAGATTCTGCGCGATCTCCGCCTCGGCGCTTTCGACGTGCTGGTCGGCATCAACCTGCTGCGCGAAGGCCTCGACATTCCCGAATGCGGTTTCGTCGCCATCCTCGACGCCGACAAGGAGGGCTTTCTGCGCTCCGAGACGTCGCTGATCCAGACCATCGGCCGCGCCGCCCGCAACGTCGACGGCAAGGTCATCCTCTATGCCGACCAGGTCACCGGCTCGATGGAGCGGGCGATGGCCGAGACCAACCGCCGCCGCGAAAAGCAGATGGAATGGAACGCGGCCAACGGCATCACCCCGGAATCGGTGAAGTCGCGCATCTCCGACATTCTGGACTCGGTCTACGAGAAGGACCATGTCCGCGCCGATATCTCGCAGTTCACCGACGGCGCCGGTGCGATGATGGGCAACAATCTCAAGGCTCATCTCGACGCCATGGAAAAGCAGATGCGCGACGCCGCCGCCAATCTCGACTTCGAGAAGGCCGCCCGCATCCGCGACGAGATCAAGCGGCTGCGCGAGATGGAACTGTCCATCTCGGAAGACCCTCTGGCCAAATACGCCGACATGGAAAGCCCGGTCTCCGGCCGCGAGAAGGGCAAGCACAACAAGGGCGTGGCCAAGCACCGTACGGCTGAGGAACAGGAGCGTTTTCGCAAGTTCGATGAGGCACGTGCCGCCGAAGAGGCGGCCAGGGCTGCCCGGTCCAACCTCTTCCGCAAGCCGGCGCTCGACGAAATGGGTGCCGAGGGCGCCGTGCCGGTGAAGAAACCGCTATTTGCCAAGCCGTCGATCGACGATATGGGGCCTGGTACCGACATGCCGACACCGTCAGGCGCGGTGTCGCGCTCGCTGTTCAAGAAACAGTCGGCGCAGGAAGCGCACGGCTCCGACTTCGGCATTCCGGGCGGCGCCACCAAGCCACTGTTCAAGAAGAATTCGCTCGACGAGATGACCGTGCGGCGCACGGAAAAGCCGGTCGAAGGGAAAGTGCCGGCCAAGCCCCAGCCAATCTCCCCCCGAGTGGGGGAGATGCCCGGCAGGGCAGAGGGGGGCGCGAAGGAACGCGACGATTCCCCAAAGCCATTCGTTCGCCAGCGCGCCGGCATCGGCTCCTACGAAGACCCAGGCGACGCCCGCCGCGAAAAGCGCCGGCCGGGCAAGACGGGACGGCCGGGGAAATAGCACCTCTTTCCTTCTCCACTTGTGGGAGAAGGAAAGAGCGCTCCACCACCGCCGCATCCGTCGCCCACTTGCCTCCACCCCCGCCTTTGGTGTAATCGCTCCACACACTCAAAGTTTTGTCTTGAAAGGAGGGCTGCGTGTCTATCGATCACCATCGTCAGCGTGGCCCGATTTCTGCCCTGCGAGTTCGCTTGCAGGGCTGACCAGGGACATTACGGGTTTTTTCCCGTTTCGATTTTTTGGTCTGCCCTTCGTGGTGCGCAAAGCTGAGCCTGATGGCCGGCAAGCACACCGTCAAAGTGCATCCGGAGTTGTCTCCGGCAAGACCAGAGAAATCGCAATGGCCTTGATCAGCCTCAAATCCCTCGGCGTCACCATGAGTGCGCCGCTGTTTTCCAATCTCGACCTCACCATCGGCACCGGCGACCGGCTCGGCATCGTTGCCGCCAATGGCCGCGGCAAGTCGACCTTGCTTAAATGCCTGACCGGCGCGCTGGAGCCGACCTCGGGCGACATTTCTCGCACGCGCGGCCTGCGTGTCGGCCATGTCGAGCAGTCGGTTCCACCTGCCCTTCTTAGCCGCACCTTCCATCAGGTGGTGGCCGATGCCTTGCCGGCCGAGCAGGCCGACAGCGAGATGTGGCGCGTCGATGTGGTGCTGGATTCGCTCGACGTGCCCGAGCCGATGCGCGAACGGCCGATGCAGGCGCTGAGCGGCGGATGGCAGCGGCTGGCGCTGATTGCCCGCGTCTGGGTCACCGACCCCGATGTGCTTTTGCTCGACGAGCCGACCAACCATCTCGACCTCGCCAAGATCAGCCAGCTGGAAAGCTGGCTGAACGCGCTGCCTCGCGAGGTGCCGGTGGTCATCGCCAGTCACGACCGCGCCTTTCTCGACGCCGTCACCAACCGCACGCTGTTCTTGCGCCCGGAGGACTCGCCGGTGTTTGCACTGCCCTATTCCAAGGCGAGGCAAACGCTCGACGACCTGGACGCTTCGACGGCGCGCCGGTTCGAGCGCGACATGAAGGTGGCGCAGCAGCTGCGCAAGCAGGCCGCCAAGCTCAACAACATCGGCATCAATTCCGGCAGCGACCTTTTGACGGTGAAGACCAAGCAACTCAGGGAACGGGCGGAGAAGCTGGAAGACGCCGCGGTATCGGCGCATCGCGAGAAATCAGCCGGCGCGATCCGGCTGGCCAACCGCGGCACCCATGCCAAGGTGCTGATTACGCTGGACGACGCCACGGTGGAAACGCCGGACGGCATGCTGCTGTTCAAGACCGGCAAGCGCCACATCTGCCAGGGCGATCGCATCGTGCTGCTCGGCCGCAACGGCGTCGGCAAGTCGCGTTTCGTCGATCTGATCCGCAACGCCATCGCCGAGCCGGACACGGTGCCGAACGTCAAGGTGACGCCGTCGACGGTGCTTGGCTACAGCGACCAGGCGCTGGCCGGCATCAGTGGCGACGACACGCCGCTGGCCCTGGTCTCGCACCGCTACGATGTCGGCGAGCAACGCGCCCGCTCGCTGCTTGCCGGCGCCGGCGTGGTCATCGAGATGCAGGAGAAAAAGATCGGCGTGCTGTCCGGTGGCCAGAAGGCGCGGCTGATGATGCTGGCGCTCAGGCTCGCCAACCCTAACTTCTACCTGCTCGACGAGCCGACCAACCATCTCGACATAGACGGCCAGGAAGCGCTGGAAGCGGAACTGCTGGAACATCAGGCGAGCTGCCTGCTCGCCTCGCATGACCATTCCTTCATCCGCGCCATCGGCAACCGCTTCTGGCTGATCGACAAGCGGAAGCTGACCGAAGTCGAAGACCCCGAGGATTTCTTCCGCTCGGTGGCTGAAACGGTGGGCTGAGGAACTACCACCATGGGCCGCACCGTGTTGCGGTCCATGCTTTCGCATCTCCCGCAAATATTTTCAGCGTTCTGTCGGATCGCCTGAACCTGCTGCGTCCTTGGGATGCCGACACGATGATGCCGGCTTCATCTGAGGAGAACGCATCATGTCCATTTTGTCATCCATAGGCCGCGTCGCCGCCCGTTACGCACAGAACCGCGCCCGCTATCGCAGCGAGCGCGAGCTTCTGGCCCTGCCGATCGAACTGCGCAAGGATATCGGCTGGCCGGAAATCCTCATCGACGCGCAAAACGGCCCGCGGATCTGCAGGGCGCCCTGACCATGCAGTCGGGAAAGATCGATGCAGGCCGCCGCGGGGCGATCGTTGCTCAGTCATGCGTATCGCCCGACAGCGGCGTCGCCTGCATCGATCGACGCTTTTCGAACGCCTCGAACCAGCGCGTCAGCCGCGCCCGCGCGCGAAAGGACGGCAGCTGGCGGAACGCCATCCAGGACAGCGTGGTGGCAAGCGCTATATGGCCGACATGGAGCGGTGTCTCGTCGTCCAGCGCGCTTTCGATCCAGTCATAGCTGGCCTCGATTTTTTCCCGGTAGCCTTCGGCAAGCGCTGCATAGCGCAACTGTTCGGGCCGCCTTTCCGTCTCCCAGCGCAGGCCTATGCCCGTCTGCGCCAGGCCTTGGGCGACCGCCTGCAGCCGCAACGCCTGCCAGCGCGCTTCGCCGTCCTGCGGCAGCAATTTGCGGCCGTCATGCAGCGTATCCAGATAGGCGCAGATGACATCGGAATCGAAGAGCGGCGGCGCATCCGGCCGCAGCAGCACCGGCACCTTGCCGAGCGGGTTTTCGGCGTAGACACGGGCATTGCGCAAGGTCGGGCTGGTCTCGTGATGAATGACCTCGAGCCGGTCGGCAAGCCCGACCTCATGGGCGAAGACGAGCGCTTTGCGCGCAAAGGGCGAATGGGTCTGGTAATAGAGGATCATTGTAGTCTCAGCGGGGTTGAAGGAGCAGTCCCCTTTCTAGCCTGCTGACAGCGAGGATTGCGCTCTGATTGGGCGCCGCCGACGCAAGTTCGTTTCGCCAGAAAATCGCATCAGACATGTAGGATCGCCGCCGGCTCGTTCGTCCTAGGGTTCGCAAGGCCAAACCAAATGCCCAGACCAAACCCAAAGAGGAACAAGACATGACCGACCAGACCCCCATTCAGCCGGCCGCGAAAGTTCTCGGTGGATTGACCCCCTATCTGCAGCTGGACGGCGCCTTCAAGGCCGCCGAATTCTACAAGAAGGCCTTCGGCGCCGAGCAGGTGTTCTTCTATCCGCCCGATGAGCAGGGCCGCACCATGCACATCCATCTCCACATCAACGGCTCGACGCTGATGATTTCCGATTTCTACCCCGAAAACGGCATGCCTGCCGTCAAGCCGCAGGGCTATACCATGCAGCTCCATCTCGGCGCCGACGAGATCGATGACTGGTGGAAGCGCGCGGTCGATGCCGGCTGCGAAGTCGCAGTGCCGCTGCAGCTGATGTTCTGGGGCGACCAGTGGGGCAACATGCGCGATCCCTTCGGGGTCGAATGGGCGATGAACGCGCCGGCGAAGAAAGACTGACCACCGCTGACAAAGCTCCTCACCGGCTGGCGCCGGTAAGGAGCTTTGTGAGATACTCCAAGGAGAACCTGATGTCCTATGTCGATGGTTTCGTGCTCGCCGTGCCGAAGGCAAATATCGATGACTACAAGAAGCTGGCCAACCTCGCAGGCCCGATATGGAAGGAACACGGAGCGCTCGCCTATGTCGAATGTATCGCCGACGACGTGCCCTATGGTGAGTTGACCTCGTTTCCGCGTGCCGTTCAGGCAAAAGACGACGAGATCGTCGTCTTTGCTTGGGCCGTCTATTCGTCCAGGCAAAGCCGCGACGCGGTAATGGCCAAGGTGATGGCCGATCCCCGTTTGACACCCGATTTGGGGCCCATGCCCTTCGATATGAAGCGCATGATCTTCGGCGGCTTCCAGCCCTTCATCGAGCTTTAGCCGCTGCTCAGTCCAGCTTGTCCAGCAGCGGCTTCAACCTGTCGCCATAGCGCTTCCAGAGATCGACCGAGCCCTGATACATCGGCTGGCGCACCTGCGCGGCCGAGGCCGTGCGCACCGGGCGGTCGGTCTCGTGGAACGACAGCGCCTTGTCGTCCCAGGACAGGCCGAGATGCCCGATCAGCGCCCGCGTCTGTCCCTCCTGGTCGGCCACGAAATCCTCGTAACGCACGTCATGGACGACGCCCGGCAGAACATCGTGCCAATGCGTCATGATGTCGGTGTAGATGTTGTGGAAATCGGCGAGCTCGCCCAGATCATAGCCGTAGCGGTGGTTGTCGCCGCGGAAATGCACCTTGTAGATCGAAAGGCAGGTCGCCGCCGCATCGCGCGCGCAATGGATGATCTTGGCTTTCGGCAGCATCATATGGATGAAGCCGATGAGCAGGAAGTTGCCGGGCATCTTGTCGGTGACATGCCTGAAGTTGGGATAGCGCTCATGCAGCATGTCGAGATAGGCTTGGCCCGCCTCCGCAAACTCCGCGTCGGATACATCGACCAGTCCCCAGGGGAAACCTCCCGGCATGGTCAGCGGAAATTGCTTGCCGACCGCGGTTTTCAACATGCTGAGCTCGCCCGCGCCATAGACTTGTGGATGGCTGGCGATGATCTGTTCGACCAGCGTGGTGCCGGAGCGCGGCATGCCGACGACGAAAATCGGCGTGTCGTCGGAGATTGCACTTGGCTTGTGCTTTTCGAAAAAGCCGGCGTTGAACACCGTCTTCATCGCCTCGAATTCGGCCCGCGTCCTGACCGGATCATAATCGATGCCCTTGCGGCGGATCGCATTGCCTTCAGCGAAATAGTCGAAGGCCCTGTTATAGTCCTTCAAATCGTCATTGGCCTTGCCGAGACCGAAGGACAGCTGCATGCGTGCCAGGCTGTCGGCCGGCGCCTTGGCATGCTGGGCCTCCATGCCGGCGAGTTCGGCGTCGCGCTCCTTCTGGCGCTTGACCTGCGTCAGCATCAGCCAGGCCTTTGCCATGCCTGGCGTGATCGCCAACGCCTGCCGAAACAGGTCTGCCGCTTCATCGAGCTTGCCTTTTTCCATCAGCCCGACGCCGAGCCCATGCAACAGGTCGGCATCCTTGGGCCGGATCGTCAGCGCCTCGCGAAAGGTCGCCAGCGCCTCATCCAGACGACCGGCTTCCTGCAACGTTTCGGCAAGCCCGATGCGGGCGCGGACATGGAAGGGATTGCGCCCGATTGTGCCGCGATAGATGTCCTCCGCAGCCTCGAACTGGCCGAGCTGTTTCAACGCCGAACCCAGATTGTCGCGTGCCGCGAGTTGGTCGGGCTTGAGATCTACCGCGCCGCGGAAGAAATCGGCGGCCGCTGCGATGCGGCCGAGATCGCGCATCACCGTGCCGAGATTGTTGAGGAAATCGGGATTCTTCGGCTGCAGACGCACAGACTGCTCGATCAGCTCCAGCCCTTCGGGGTTGCGCCCGGTCTGGTGCAGCAACAGGCCCAGGAAATGCGCCGCTGCCGGGTGATTGGCCTTGCGCGCCAGCACCTGCCGGTACAGCGTCTCGGCCTCCTGCCGGCGCCCGGCCTGATGCAGCTGCAGCGCCTGCTGCACATATTGGTCGAGGCCCAGCGGCGGCTGTCCGCCAGCTCCAGCACCCGCCGCTCTTCTCTGATCTCTGTTGATGGGAAACCTGCCGTGTTTTGTCCGCTTGCCGCGATCTAGGCCATCGGCGCTGCAGGTTCAAGGGAAGAGTGGGCTCGCCAAGGGCGCGGACCTCTTCGAAACTCTAGAGGAATTCCAGGAAAATGTAGCGTTCAAATCAGCCGGTTGCTCTCGGCGAGCCGGCGCTCCCGCCGTTGCGTGCCGTCGGTGTCGGCAATCTTGCGCCGTGCCGCTTCGTCGCTTCTTATCGTCAGGCGCACTGATATTGCCTTGGGGAAGAGGACGATTGGCTCGATTGTTGCGGTCGGACGATCCGGCGTTTTCATGAATCTCATATATTTTTGCCTTTCGCAAAAATAATCTTAGGGGCACCGGAATAATTATTCCGATGCTCTCTAAATAAGAAATTGGCTGATATTGTTCCACGATAGCAGATTTATTAGGGGTTTATACGAGAAATTTTTTATACCGGTCGAGCCGTGACGGAAATCAGCTTGAATAGCCAACAATTTCGGATTATTGATCTGAGATCGTTTTTTGGGTCAAGCTTGGCATATAGCGGCGTCGGAGATACTCGACCCGCCAAACTCATTCCAATCGCCGATGGTTGAGTTCCCGGTTGATGCCGGAAAGCATCGACGAACCAGAGCCAAGCCAATGCCGGATCGCACCACCCGTTCCATCGCCCATTTCGCGGCACCCTTCGTGCTTGGCGGGCTGGAAGGGCAACTGCCGGCCGGCGACTATGACATCGATCACGACGAAGAGCTGATCGAGGGCATGTCGCGGCTTGCCTGGCGTCGCGTCGCCACCTTCATCCATTTGCCGGCAAGGGCGGTGAAGAACCCGGCCACCAGCCAGCTTGTCGCCATCGACTACCTCGAACTCGAAACAGCGCTGAGGCGCGACCAGGAGAACGCAGCATGATCCGCTTCCAGCAGAATGCGCGTCCGCGCACCGACACGCCCTCGCACCTCTTCGCCGTCGGCCAGACCGTGCGCATGAAGAGCCGCAGCGGGCTCGCCCAGAAGACCGCCGAGCTGTTTCAGATCAAGAGCAGATTGCCGGTCAAGGATGGCTCGCCGCAATATCGCATCCGCAGCGAGCAGGAGACCTATGAGCGGGTCACCACGGAAGACAACCTCGAAGTGGCGGACGCCCCGGCTGTCCCCGACAGCCCGGCCGTCTGACACCGCACCCACCCAGCACGTACGAAGGAGCAGACAGATGGCCAAGGGTCAGCAGCGCAGCAATCGCGAAACTCGCAAGCCCAAGAAAGACAAGGTGGTGGCCAAGGCCGCCTCCCCGTTCGGTTCCTCGGTCAAGCAAGCCGAGAGCAGCCTGAAGCCGAAGTCGAAGGGCTGACAAGGCAGGGGCGCGCCTGGCGTACCTGCCAGCAATGGACTGACGATCTCGCGCAAAACTCTGCAACGGAGGCTTGCTTGACGTTCTTCGTCGAGCCGCTCGCGCGACGTCGACGAAGCCACGCTCGACAAGGTATCCTTCTTCCCTTGGAGGTGAGAAGCGGTCCGCGCAGCGGACGAAAAGCCAATTGTTGGCTTTTCGAGTTTCGAACGCCCTGAGCCTGCGAAGGACCAAGGGTGGTCCGGTCCACCCGCCCGGTCCCCGCTGCTTCGCAGGGTCCCGGCATTCGCCGCCTTTTTTATCGTGCCAGTGGGACGGTGAATTCGCCTCCGGCGGACTCACCCGACAGGGGAGAAGGAAAAATCAGCAGGGGCCGTCCTCGACGACGCGGTAGTCGGCGGCACGGGCCTCGCAGGCGTTGGGAAAGGTGCGCAGCTCGCCATGGCGGCGGGCGCAGACCGGGGCGTATTCGCGCGTGCAGAATGTCGGCTCTTCGCCACCACCGCCACCACCGCCGCCGTCGCGGCAAGGGCCGTCGCGAACGATGCGGTAGCCTTCCCGTTCGGCAAGGCAGGCATTGGCGAAGGTCTGGCGGTCACCGCCGCGCCGCGCGCAGACCGGCTCGTATTGCCTGGTGCAGAATTCCGGTTCCGGCCGTGGCGGGCGCGGACGTGGTCCCGGCCCGTCATCGACGACGACGGTGCAGGCCGCAAGAAGACCCGACAGGAAGAGAATAGTAAAACCCTGGCGCGAGAAGATCGTCGCAAGAAATCTCATGAATATGCCTCCCTCGAGACCCCCGTCCCCGGCGCAAAACGCGCCTGTCGATCCTCGCCATTCCCTTGCCAAATGCAACCCCCGTTTGCGGCGCGGGAGCCATGCGATGCCCGGCCCGCGCATTGCTTTGGCCCTGGACCAAACCGCTGGACCATGCGTGGCCGGGCTCTGGCTGATGAACTCTTAAGAACCCAGGTTTATCGAAGCGCCTTCGTTGGGATGCGTCGATGGACGCGGCCCGCGGCGCTATCTTGCAACGATCACGTTTCCGTGCGATAAATTTTGTGTTCGGGCATTTGCGACCCGGAGAGCGGAACGTTTTGGACGACCTTTCCCCGATACTGTGAATCTCTGACGGCCCCATTTTCGGCGGGGGGTTTTACCATGCGCAAATGCAGGACTGCCGAAGCAACCACCGGGACTTGCCCACGATGCCAGGCGGCGGGCAAACCATAAGACTGACACGGGTGAAGGAGTTTCCCCAATGGCCCAGACCGGCACCGTTAAATTCTTCAACGCGACCAAAGGCTTCGGCTTCATCACGCCCGACGGCGGCGCCAAGGATGTGTTCGTCCACATTTCCGCGATCGAGGCCTCGGGCCTGCGTACCCTCGTCGACGGCCAGAAGGTCACCTTCGACGTTGAACCCGACCGCATGGGCAAGGGTCCGAAGGCGGTCAACCTCCGCGCGGCCTGAACCGGCGGTGCCCGCGCGCCCGTCAGGGCGCTCGAAAAAGCACCTAAAGCGTGTTTGAACCGGCTTTGTCAGCCGTCCAGAGTTTCGAAGGCGCGACGTTTCCCGTTGCGCCTTTTTCATGACCGCCGTCGCCGGAGGCAAAGGACGCTTTATCGGTCAATGCCGTGGCTGATCGCCGGAGCAATCGTCTGGCGCGAATTGCCTTCGGTGCCACGATCTATTTGACCAGCCTTCAGCGTTGCCGCCGTCGCCAAAACTTTCTCTTGCCGATAGCGCTAAAATAAAGGACAAATTTCCCTTCGGGCATTTGCCGGCCCGAAACTGGACTTTATGGGATCAAAGGGAGCTTCCCATGCCGCAGACCGGCACCGTCAAATTCTTCAATCATGCCAAAGGCTTCGGCTTCATTACGCCCGACGACGGGCAGAAGGATGTCTTCGTTCATATTTCGGCCGTGCAGGCTTCGGGTCTTTCCGGTCTGGAGGATGGACAGAAAGTGACATTCGACACCGAGCCGGACAAGCGCGGCAAGGGTCCGAAGGCCGTCAACCTGTCGGTCGGCTAAGCTGGCTCAAGACAGTCCGGACGGAGATTGACGAGGCGGAGCGCCTTGCGTACGCGCTTGGTTTTGCCGCAAGAACTGGATCGTATCAGCCAATTCCGTTCAGCCCCCGTTCAGCCACGGTCTTCTATTAATCGTCCCCTAGGCTGGACCGCATCCCCGAAAACTATCCGGGCCGGCACGAAGGAGACCAAAATGAATCGCATTTTCAAGACCGCCATCCTGGGCGCCGCTCTCGCCGCGACCACCCTCGCCACCTTGCCTGCCGCCAATGCCAAGGACTGGAACCGCTGGCATCATGGCCATGGTCGTCATCATAATGGCGACGCGCTTGCGGCCGGTGTCGTCGGCCTTGCGGCCGGCGCTCTGATCGCCGGTGCGCTGAGCAACCCGCAGCCGCGCTACAGCAGCTATGATGACGATTACGACTACCGCGAAGTGCGGCCGGCGCCGGTGCGCCGTTACTATGCCGAACCGCGGGTCGTCTATGCCGACCGCTATGCCGAGCCGTGGACCCGCGACTGGTACGAATACTGCTCGGACCGCTACCGGAGCTTCAATGCCCGCAGCGGCACGTTCACCGGCAATGACGGTGAGCAGCATTTCTGCGTCGCGAATTGAGCTTCCCTGTCCCACAAAAAGCGCTGACCGCAAGGCCAGCGCTTTTTTTTGGCAGAAAGACATCGCTAAGTCAGGAAGGGATTGGTCCGCCTCTCCTCGCCAAAGCGGCCACCCGGGCCGTGGCCGCAGATGAAGCCGATCTCGTCACCGAGCGGCAAAAGCTTGTCCTTGATCGAGGCGATCAGCGCCGCATGGTCGCCGCCCGGCAGGTCGGTGCGCCCGACCGAGCCGCGAAACAGCACGTCGCCGACATGAGCGAACTTCGCCGCGCGATTGTAGTATACGACATGGCCGGGCGCATGGCCGGGGCAGTGCAGCACCTCGAACATATGTGAGCCGAACGAAACCGTCTCGCCCTCTGCGAGAAACCGGTCGGGCACGCAGTTGCGCGCCCCGGCAATGCCGTAGCGCTGGCCCTGGTTCTCGAGATTGTCGAGCAATAGCTTGTCGGCTTCGTGCGGGCCGATGATCTCGATGCCGAGTGCTTCCTTCAGCTCCATGGCGCCGCCGGCGTGATCGATGTGGCCATGGGTGATCCAGATCGCAGCGGCGGTGATCGCATTGTCCTTCAGCACCGCCAGCACCTTGTCGATGTCGCCGCCCGGATCGACGACGACGCCATGCTTGTCATCCATGTCGAACAGGATGGTGCAGTTCTGCTGGAAAGGCGTGACCGGCACGATGCCGGCATTGAGCTGACCCATGATTGTCCTTTCGCTGTTCCAGCGTGATGTAGAGGCGCGGGCGAAGGCCGTCCACTGCTGAAAGGCAAACAGTCCGTCCCAAAACAGAAATGGGCGGCCCAACGGCCGCCCATTTGACGAAGCCTGAGTCTCGAGCAATTCCAGGAAAAGTGTAAAGCGGTTTTCCGTCCGGAATTGGGTAAAACAACAAACTAGATCATTCGCCGTGAAACGGTGAATGATCTAGAGGCTTACTTCTTCATCGCGCCCATGACCGCACCGATGATGCCGGTCAGGATGGCGCCGCCGCCGGCGCCGCCGAGCAGGTTTTTGAGGTTCAGCGTATCGCCCAATCCGCCCGCTGCCGTTGCAGCCGCTGCCGGGTCGGCCGTGCCGCCGAGCAGGCTGCCGAGGATCGCCGCCCCGCCGACGCCGCCAACCGCGCCGCCGAGGATTTTGGTCAACTGGCCCATCGCCGCATTCTTCAGCGCAACGCCGACCGCCTGACCACCGACAACACCTGCAATTACCTGTACAACGAGCGCAATGAGCGTATTCGTATCCATGTACCTAGTCCCTCCATAGCTGCCAGCCTCCCGGGCCGACACCATCATGAGACGCTGAATTGTACGAAAGTCAAATGCACAGATGCTGAAATAAAGGGGCCGGCCTCAAAACCGCCCCTGCTTGCGAAAAAAGCTGTGACTTTCGTTATTCTGCGGCTATCGCATGCTTAGGTTGCACCGCAGCAGAATAGTCGTTCATCAAAGTCTTGGCGATCTCGCCGACCTCGAATCGGTACGGACCGATCTCGGAGACCGGCGTCACTTCCGCTGCCGTTCCGGTGAGGAAGCACTGTTCGAAGCCTTCGAGTTCCTCAGGCATGATGGCGCGCTCGACGACTTCAAGGCCGCGGTCCTTGGCGAGGCCGATGACGGTGCGGCGGGTGATGCCGTCGAGGAAGCAATCGGGCTTCGGCGTGTGGATCTTGCCATCCTTGACGAAGAAGATGTTGGCGCCCGTTGCTTCGGCGACCTGGCCGCGCCAGTCGAGCATCATGGCATCGGCATAGCCCTTGGCCTCGGCGGCATGCTTGGACATGGTGCAGATCATGTAGAGGCCGGCGGCTTTCGACTTCGACGGCGCGGTGCGCGGATCGGGCCGGCGCCATTCCGCCAGATCGAGACGGATGCCCTTGAGCTTCTGCGCCGGGTCGAAATAGCTCGGCCATTGCCAGATGGCGATGGCGCAGTTGATGCGGCTGTTCTGCGCCGACACCCCCATCTGTTCGCTGCCGCGCCAGGCGATCGGCCTGACATAGGCGTCCTGGAAACCCTGCTTCTTCAGAAGCGTGGTCGAGGCGTCATTGAGCTCGGCCACGGAATAGGGAATATTGAAGCCGAGCAGGCGCGCCGATTCATGCAGACGCTCGGTGTGCTCGTTGAGCTTGAAGATGGCGCCGCCATAGGCGCGCTCGCCCTCGAAGACGGCGCTGGCATAGTGCAGGCCGTGGGTCAGCACGTGGATCTTGGCATCGGCCCATTTGACGAACTCGCCGTTGATCCAGATGAAGCCGTCCAGTTGGTCGAAGGGAACGGATGCCATGGAAACCTCCCGCGGGCGGCGACCCGCACATCATTAGTGTTGTTCTTGTTGCGCGCCAGCCGCGTCGGGCGGCCCTTGAAGCGTAAGCGGAGAATCGAACTCTGGCAAACTCAGGAAGTTCCGGAAAAACCGCACTCCCTTGCCTTTTCGTTCGCATTCAGCCGAAAAGCTTGTCAAAAATTACCATTGCGGGGAAATTACGTCAATAGTACTGACATAATTTCCCTCTATGGACGGAGAAATGATGACGGATCGAAGCCCAGCTGCCGGAAAACCGATCAAGACGCCGATCACCGACGAGGACGGCATCGACTTCGCCATCATCGAACTGTTCTTCTTTGCGTATCGCGATTTCACTTCCGATCCGGACCAGATCCTGGCCGATTACGGCTTTGGCCGCGCCCATCACCGGGTGCTGCATTTCGTCAACCGCCGGCCGGGACTGACGGTCGCTGAACTGCTCGACGTGCTCAAGATCACCAAGCAGAGCCTGGCGCGGGTGCTCAAGCAGTTGATCGACACCGACCATATCGTGCAATTGCAGGGTCCGCGCGACCGCCGCCAGCGGGAGCTCTATCCGACAGCCAAGGGGCGCGCCCTGGCGCTGGCCCTGGCGCGGCCACAGTCACGCCGCATCCGTGCTGCATTGGAAGATTCCGGAGCCAGCGAGCGTCCCTTGATCGAACGATTCCTGGAAGCCATGGTCAATCCGGAACTAAGGGCGCAGATCGACATTGTGCCTGCAAACATGTCAGGGAAAAGCCATGGAGACCATTGAGAGGGTGGACCAGCCGACGGCGCCGGACGATGACGCGCCGCATCTGCTTGTGGTCGACGACGACACCCGCATTCGCAATTTGCTCAAGCAGTATCTGACCGAAAATGGTTTTCGCGTCACAGTCGCCGGAAATGCCGGCGAGGCCAGGCGAAAGCTTGCAGGACTCGACTTCGACCTCCTTGTCCTCGACGTCATGATGCCCGGAGAGACCGGCGTCGACCTCACCAAGGCGCTGCGGGCGGAGAAGAACGTACCGATCCTGATGCTCACCGCGCTATCGGAAACCGACAGCCGCATCACTGGGCTCGAGGCCGGCGCCGACGACTATCTGCCCAAGCCCTTCGACCCGCGCGAACTGATCCTGCGCATCAATAACATTCTGCGCCGCGGCGGCCCGGCGACGACGCCCAAGGTCGAGCAGCTGGTCTTCGGCCCCTACACCTTCCAGATCGCCAGGCGCGAGCTGAAGCGGGGCGGCGAGGCGCTGAAGCTGACCGACCGCGAGCAGGAGATCTTGGCGATCTTTGCCGCGCGGGCCGGCGAAACGATCCCGCGTCACGAGCTTGTCGGCGACGATTCGGAAGTCGGCGAGCGCACCATCGACGTCCAGATCAACCGCCTGCGCCGCAAGATCGAGCGCGATCCGTCCAATCCGGTCTGGCTGCAGACGGTGCGCGGTATTGGGTATCGGCTCAGCGTGGAATAGAATGCCGCTGACGGCCGCCCTTGGCCATAGATGTGTGGCCATCGACCAGCGGCCATTGACCCAGCGGAAGGATAAATGGCGACCACGCAACTGGAACGGCCGGAACAAGGCGGCTTTGGCGCGCGCGTATCACGCGCGCTGAAAGCAATGCCGCGTGCCTGGAAGCGGTTCTGGCGGCTGGTTGCGTTCTATATGCCCAAGCGGCTTTATGCCCGCTCGCTGATCATCGTCATCGCGCCGATGATCCTTCTGCAGTCGGTCGTCGCCTTCGACTTCATGGAACGCCACTGGGCAACCGTGACGCAGCGCCTGTCGCAGGCAACCGTGCGCGACATCGCCGCGATCATCGACATGATCGAGACCTATCCGCATGATGGCGACTACGCCAACATCATCCGCATCGCCCAAGACCGCATGCAGTTGAAGGTCGACCTCTTGCCGCCCGACCCGTTGCCGGCGCCTGGACCCAAGCCCTTCTTCTCGATCCTTGACGACGTCCTTTCCACCGAGATCACCCGCCAGATCAACCGCCCGTTCTGGATCGACACGGTCGGCAATTCCAACATCGTCGAGGTCCGCATCCAGCTCGAGGGCAAGGTGCTGCGCGTCTTCGTGCGCCGCAGCCAGGCCTATGCCTCCAACACCCACATCTTCCTGATCTGGATGGTCGGGACGTCACTGGTGCTGCTGACGATTGCCATCCCCTTCCTTCGCAACCAGATCCGGCCGATCCTGTCTCTGGCCGAGGCCGCCGAAAGCTTCGGCAAGGGCCGGCCGATGCCGCGCGATTTCCGCCCACGCGGCGCCGAGGAGGTTCGACGGGCCGGCTTTGCCTTCATCCAGATGCGCGAGCGCATCGAACGCCAGCTGGAACAGCGCACCGCCATGCTGACCGGCGTCAGCCACGATCTCAGAACCATCCTCACCCGCTTCAAGCTGCAGCTGGCGCTGGCTGGCGGCAAGCCCGAGACCAAGGCCGCGCTCAACCAGGACATCGACGACATGCAGTCGATGCTGGAAGGCTATATCGCCTTTGCCCGCGGCGAAGCGTCGGAAGATGCCGGCCATTTCGATCTCGAGGCCTATTTCCAAAAGCTCGGCGAGGAGGCGTCGCTGCACAAGCGCAAGCTATCGACCGTGCTTGCCGGTGATCCGGACGTGCATGTGCGCCCGCACGCTTTCGCCCGGCTGTTGTCCAATGTCGCCGGCAATGCCTTGCGCTATGCCAAGACGGTGGAGATCAGCGCCGATCACGGCCGCGGCTCACTCGTCGTCACCATCGACGATGACGGTCCGGGCATCCCGCCGGAAAAGCGCGAGGACGTGTTCAAACCGTTCGTGCGGCTCGACGAGGCGCGCAACCTCGACGCCAGCGGCACCGGCCTTGGTCTCTCTATCGCCCGCGATATTGCCCGCAGCCATGGCGGCGACATCATGCTGGAAGACAGCCCGCTCGGCGGCCTGCGGGCGGTGATCAAGGTGCCCGCCTGACCAAAGCATGATCTGGAAGGCGGGCTCGGCCAAAAACCACCTTCATCCGCCCGTCATGAAACCATGGTCAAGAGCGCGCATGAAGCGCGCGACCTCAGTTGATTCGGCTCAGCCGCCTTACTTCGACCTCGTGCATGCCCGGGTGCGGTGGAGCGAAGCGAGGGCAGCCGGCCCGTACCGCTATCGCATCAAGGCAACCGTCGACCCGAGCAAAGGACCGCCATGCGCATCCTGATGGTCACCGACGCCTGGCGGCCGCAAGTCAACGGCGTCGTCCACACGCTGGAGCGGCTCACCGAAACGCTGAAAACCTTCGACGTTGCGGTCGACTTCCTGACCCCGAATATCTTTCGCACCTTGCCGTTGCCGACCTACCCCGACATCAGGCTGGCGCTGACCACGCCCGGTCATGTCGCGCGGCTGATCGAGGCTCGCAAGGCCGACCATATCCATATCGTCACCGAAGGCCCGCTCGGCATCATGGCGCGGCGCTATTGCCGCAATGCTGGCCGTCCCTTTACCACCAGCTATCACACCCGCTTTCCCGAATATCTCAGCGCCCGCCTGCCGGTGCCGGAGAGCTGGGCCTATCGCTGGCTGCGTGATTTCCACAATTCGGGACAAGGCACGCTGGTCGCCACCCAGTCGCTGGCGGAGGACCTTGCGTCGCGAGGCTTCACCAAGCTCAGGCCGTGGACGCGGGGCGTCGACACCGATCACTTCCGCCCGGACAAGAAGAAGGACCTCGGCTTTCCCGGCCCGGTATTCCTGTGCGTCGGCCGCGTCGCCATCGAGAAGAACCTGAGCGCCTTCCTCGATCTCGACCTGCCCGGCAGCAAGGTGATCGTCGGCGAAGGACCGGAACTGGCCAGGCTCAGGGCGAAATACCCGCAGGCGCATTTCCTCGGCCATCGCCCGAACGATGAGCTGGCCGAGATCTACGCCTCGGCTGATGTTTTCGTTTTCCCCAGCCGCACCGACACGTTCGGCAACGTCATCATCGAGGCGCTGGCCAGCGGCACGCCGGTGGCCGCCTATCCGGTCACCGGACCGATCGACATTGTCGGCGACGGCATCGGCGGCGCGGTGTCGACCGATCTGCGCGAGGCCTCGCTCGCAGCGCTCAATGTCGACCGCGCCGAGGCGCGCGAACGCGCCATGCGCTACAGCTGGAAAGCCTGCGCCGAAATGTTCATGGACACGGTCGAAGAGGCGCTGAGCACAAGGCGCAAGCTGGCCGCCTGACGCAATCTTCCTAAAACAACCTGCCGCCGTCCGGCACCTTGCGCTCGATGGCGCCAAGGACCACGGCGCCTTCCTCATCAGGGAAGCCGAGCGTGAGCACTTCCGACATGAACGGACCGATCTGGCGCGGCGGGAAATTCACCACCGCAAACACCTGCCGTCCCACCAGCGTTTCCGGCGCATAGTATTTCGTGATCTGTGCCGAGGATTTCTTCACGCCGATCTCAGGGCCGAAATCGATCTTCAGCTTGAAGGCGGGTTTGCGCGCCTCGGGGAAAGGCTCGGCCTCGACGATCGTGCCGGCACGGATGTCAACACGATCAAAATCGGCAAAGCTGATCTCGGGCTTGCGCGCGCTGCTCGAACTCATGGAAGCTCAAGCGTTGCCATAGGTCTCGAACAGGACGCCGGCCAGCGCATCCTTGGCCGAGGTTCCCGACCAGACAACGAACTGGAAGGCCTGGAAATAGCACTCGCAGGCTTCAAGCGCCGACGACAAAAGCACCTCGACCTGCTGGCTCGACGGTTCGACCCCGCCGGCGAGCAGCAGTGACTGGCGAAACATGATCGCGCCCTCCTGCTCCCAGAGATCGAAATGGCCAAACAGCATCTGCTCGTTGATCAGCGACAAAAGCCGCATCACTTCCAGCGCGCGGGCTTCCGGCACCTTGATGTCGAAAGCACAGGCCAGATGCAGCGCCTCGAAGTCCTCCATCCACGAGAAGGAGACGTGATAATCGGTCCAGCTGCCGGCAACCGAGATCGAGATTTCGTCATCGCCGGCCCGTTCGAAGGACCAGTCATTGTTATGGGCGACCTGCTCGATGACATCCACCGGATGGATTTCGCGGGAGAATTCGAGTTCGAGAAGTTCCATGGATGCTTCCTGTGTTCAGGGGAGCGCCACACGCTCCGCGGGGCACACACGACGAACAATCTTGTCTTGAACTCGGACGGCCAGGACTTCACGACACAAAGACCCCGGACCGGACCCCACCGCCCGGCCGCATGACCCTGCTCCGAATCATGCAACAAATTCAGTCTATTGATCGGGAGTCGCGTGAACAGCCTAATTTTTCGCACTGCGTCATCAGCATGTGGAAAGGCGCTGTCACAAAGATTCATGCATTGCCGGTAAACGATTCACGGCAAAGCATTTTTTCGGATTGTGCTTTGTGGAAAAGTTCAAATTTTATTTTTTTGCTTTGGGCTTTGCCGCAGCCACAGGTGCGGCCTGTCCGGTCAATTCGGCAAGCCTGGCCTCGAGCGCATCGATGCGGGCGGCCAGCCTGGTGTTTTCTTCGCGGGCCTTTGCAGCCATGTCGCGGGCAGCCTCGAACTCCTCGCGCTGCACCACATCCATGGTGTTGAGGATGCGCTCGGCCTGCCCCTTGAAGGCAGTCTCCACCTCGCGGCGCACGCCTTGTGCGGCACCCGCGGCATCGGTCATCAGCTTGGCGAATTCATCGAGAATGCGGTTCGGTCCGGTTGACATGGCAAATCCTCGCTTGCTCGAATTGACGTAGTGGCACTGCCTGCGGAATGCAAGAACGTTGAAGCTGGTGCGGCTTCATGTCGGACGCGATTTGGCTCACGGTCCGGCCGACAGATTGCTATTATCGCAAATGGATTCTTGGAACGACGGTTGCCGTGACGGACAGTGCGGACTTGGAGAAGCGCTTTGCAGCACTCGATGCAGCACTCGCAAAAGGCATTTCGGATGCCAGTGCGGGCCGGGTCTAGCCTGGCGACGAGGTGCTGGACAGGCTTGAAGCCAAACACAGGGCAATGGCAGAGAGAACCAAGTGAAGTTACTGGTCTTCACAGACCAGCGGCCTAGTGTTTTCCTCACGACTTGCTCCAGGCAAGAAGTCACTCGCATTCAGGATCAACCAATGG
Organism: Mesorhizobium sp. C277A; assembly: GCF_040324395.1. Lineage (NCBI taxonomy): Bacteria > Pseudomonadati > Pseudomonadota > Alphaproteobacteria > Hyphomicrobiales > Phyllobacteriaceae > Mesorhizobium > Mesorhizobium sp. C277A. The sequence continues at coordinate 3,423,011 of NZ_JAMYVW010000002.1, forward strand.
CAACGCCCCCGCGCCGACCGACCAATCCGATGGAAGCCGCTGAAGCGGCCTTCAAGCCAGTCAAGAAACCCGCGCCTCCCATTCGCGAACCCTCCGCCGCACCAAACGTTCGCGAGCTTGTCTCGATCAGGATCGATCGCGCCGTGCTCGACCATTTCCAGGAAGATGGCCCCGGCTGGCAAGACAGGATCAACGATGCGCTCAGGCAATTGGTCGCCGGCAAGCCGCAGGGTTGAGCCCATTATCTCTGACGATCAGGCTGTCGTCACCTTGCCTTGACCCCGCCAAAACCCTGCCGCATGGTCCGCGCCCTAACGCGAGCCCTCCCAGGAGATCCTGTTGAACGACTATTTCCCGCTGCCGATGGCGTCGCTGTCCTTCCCCAACATCGACCCGATCCTGGTTCAGATCGGCCCGCTGGCTGTGCACTGGTACGGCATCGGCTATATCGTCGGCATCCTGTTCGCCTGGTGGTACGCCAAGCGGCTCGTCACCAACACAAGGCTGTGGCCTGATGGCGTCTTGCCGATGAAGCCGATCGACCTCGACGATTTCATCGTCTGGGCCGCCGTCGGCGTCGTGCTCGGCGGACGCACCGGCTATGTGCTTTTCTACGATTTAAAGCGCTATATCGACCACCCGCTCGACATCTTCGCCGTCTGGCAGGGCGGCATGTCGTTCCATGGCGGCCTGCTTGGCGTCATCCTCGCCATGACGCTGTTTTCCCTCAAGCGCGGCATCCGCACCTGGACGCTGTTCGACGTGGTGGCAGCCGGCGTGCCGGTCGGGCTCGGCCTCGTCCGCATCGCGAACTTCGTCAATGCCGAACTCTGGGGTCGCGTGACCGACGTGTCGTGGGGCGTCGTCTTCTGCAACGAGCGTCTCCAGCAGACCGTGGCGGGTTGTGTCGCGGGCCTGGAGCCTCGCCATCCGAGCCAGCTCTACGAAGCGCTGCTCGAGGGCGCGGTGCTGTTCCTGGTCCTGCGCTTCCTCACCCATTCGCGGCTGAAGCTGAAGACGCCGCGCTTTGTCGGCGGCGCCTTCATTTGCGGCTACGGCCTGTCACGCATCTTCGTCGAGTTCTTCCGCGAGCCCGACCAGCAGCTCGGCTACCTCCTCGGCGGCTGGCTCACCATGGGCATGGTGCTGTCGCTGCCGATGGTGCTGGCCGGCATCTGGGCGATGGCCACAGCCAAACCGGCGCCGCAACCACAGCCGGCATGACACGGCTGAAGACCCGCATCGTCGACCTGATCGGCGCGCTCGGCCCCCTCCCCGTCAACGAGTACATGGCGCTCTGCCTGTTCGATCCCAGCGACGGCTACTACACCACGCGCGAGCCGTTCGGCGCCGCCGGCGACTTCGTCACCGCACCCGAGATCAGCCAAATGTTCGGCGAACTCGTCGCCGTCTGGCTCTATCAGGCCTGGCTGGCGATCGGCCGACCCCTGCCGGTCACCATCGCGGAGATCGGGCCTGGCCGCGGCACGCTGATGAAGGACATGCTTCGCACCCTGACGCGGCTCGATCCGGCTATCGCCGCCGGAGCATCCTTCGCTCTGGTCGAGACCAGTCCGCGGCTGACTGAAATCCAGAAGCAGACGCTTGCCGAAACTTCGGTTGAGCTCGGCTGGCACGAAACCATCGCCACACTACCGCAGGCGCCGTTGCTGATTGTCGGCAACGAATTGTTCGACGCTGTGCCGATCCGCCAGTTCATCCGCGCCGGCGCCGGCTGGCGCGAACGGGTGATCGGCCTCGATGTCTCAGACGAGTTGAGCTTCTTCGCCGGCGCCGGCTCGGTCGAGGCGACGCTGCTGCCGGAAGACGCCGCCGAGGCGCCACAAGGCTCTATTTTCGAAATAGCACCGGCCCGCGCGGCACTGATGGCGACCATTGCCGAACGCATAGCCGACCACGGCGGCGCCGGGCTGTTCCCCGATTACGGCCATCTCCAGCCCGGTTTCGGCGACACATTGCAGGCCGTGCGCAGGCACGCCCCCGAAGATGTGCTGGCCAATCCCGGCGAAGCCGATCTCACCGCCCATGTCGACTTCGCTGCACTGGCCGCCGTCGTGCGGGCGCATGGCCTCGATGTGGAATTGGCGACGCAGGGCGACTTTCTGCTTGGCACGGGATTGCTTGAGCGAGCTGGCCAGTTGGGCAGCCAGGCAAGCCAAGAGGCACGACAAACCATTGCCGATGCCGTCGAGCGCCTGGCCGGCCCCGACGGCATGGGCACGCTGTTCAAAATCCTGAAAATCCTGCCGCATCAGCCAGTCTGACCCTCAGAGATCGTTACAAGCCGTCTCGCCATGTCGCTTGTGGTCGCATGCCTGCTTTTGGCCAATGCAAAGTCGACGCGGCAGCACTGTCGCAATCACTCGGCCGAACTTCGCCTTGACGAAAACGCCGGCGCGGACAACAAACCCATCCATGATGAATCAGACCAAACCGGATCCTGTTCGCTCGCCGCTGCTGGAAGCGGCCAAGCCGCGAGGTATCCGCCATGGCTATTTCACCCGTATCGGCGGCGTCTCCGGCGGCATCTATCAGGGACTTAACATCGGCACCGGCTCGGATGACGATCAGATGCTGGTCGCCGAGAACCGCCGCCGCGTCGCTGCCTGGATGGGTGTGCCGGCCAGCCATCTCCTGACCGCGCATCAGGTCCACTCGCCCGATGTCGTTATTGCCAGGGAACCCTTTCCCGGCCCGCGGCCCAAGGCCGACGCCATCGTCACCGACCGGCCGGGCATCGCCATCGGCGCCTCGACGGCCGATTGCGGCCCCGTGCTGTTCGCCGATGCGCAAGCGCGCATCATTGGCGCTGCACACGCCGGCTGGAAGGGCGCTTTCACCGGTGTGCTTGAAAACACCATTGCCGCGATGGAAAGCCTCGGCGCCCGCCGTGAGCGCATCATTGCGGTTCTCGGTCCTTCGATCGGCCCCGACAATTACGAGGTCGGGCCGGAATTCGTCGCCCGTTTCGTCGAAGCCGATGCCGAAAACATCGGCTATTTCGCGCCTTCGGCCAATCCGGCGCATGCAATGTTCGATCTCAACCTCTATACGGTCGACCGGCTGAAGAAGGCTGGCGTGACCGCGCAGGGGCTTGGCCGCTGCACCTATGCCGAGGAGGATCTCTTCTTTTCCTACCGGCGCGCGACGCATCGCAAGGAACCGGACTACGGTCGGCAGGTTTCGGCAATTGTTTTGGAGAACGGATAATGGCGCTGCATTTCGAACGGTCGGAATTTGACGCCCGGCGTGACCGGTTGATGATCGAGATGACGGAAAAGAAGCTCGATGCTGTACTGCTTTTCGCCCAGGAGAGCATGTACTGGCTAACCGGCTACGACACGTTCGGCTTCTGTTTCTTCCAGTGCCTGGTTGTGAAGGCTGACGGCTCGATGGTGCTGCTCACCCGCTCGGCCGATTTGCGCCAGGCGCGCCACACATCGATCATCGACAACATCGTGCTGTGGACCGACCGCGACGGCGCCAACCCGGCGGTCGACCTGCGCAACCTGCTCAACGACCTCAATCTCCTCGGCGCCCGCATCGGCGTCGAATACGACACCCATGGCCTGACCGCCTTCAATGGCCGCCGCGTCGACGAGCAGCTGCAGACCTTCGGCCAGATCGCCGACGCCTCCGGTATTGTCGGCCGTCTGCGCCTGTTCAAGAGCCCGGCTGAAATCGCCAAGGCCGAAAAGGCCGCCAACCTTTCCGACGACGCGCTCGACGCGGCCCTGCCGCTGATCAAGCAGGGCGGCGACGAAGCGCTGATCCTTGCCGCCATGCAGGGCGCGGTGTTTGCCGGCGGCGGCGACTATCCGGCCAATGAATTCATCATCGGCTCGGGCATTGACGCGCTGCTCTGCCGCTACAAGGCCGGGCGCCGCAAGCTGACCAAGAACGATCAGCTGACGCTCGAATGGGCCGGCGTGTTCCATCACTATCACGCGCCGATGATGCGCACCGTGCTGACCGGCAAGGCGTCGAAGCGCCATCAGGAGCTGTTCGACGCCGCCCGCGCGGCTCTTCTGGCGGTCGAGAAGGCGATGACGCCCGGCAACACCTTCGGCGACGTCTTCGACGCGCATGCCCGCACGCTGGAGGCGCACAGCCTGACCAAGCATCGGTTGAACGCCTGCGGCTATTCCGTCGGCGCCCGCTTCACCCCGTCCTGGATGGATATGCCGATGTTCTACCAGGGCAATCCCGAGCCGATCGCGCCCAACATGACATTGTTCGCGCACATGATCATCATGGACTCCGAAACCGAGACGGCGATGACGCTTGGCCGCACCTACCTGACCACCGAATCCCAGCCGAAGCCGCTTTCACGCCATGATCTCGACTTGATCGTACAGTGAATCCATAATGGTTGGTCCACGCGGGGGCGTTCGCGACTAAGGAGTTTTCGGGCAGATGAGACGATCGCATGTGACGACCGTGTCATTGCTCGCAGCGCTTGTGCTGGCCGCTTGCACCAATGCCAAGGACGTCCTTGAGCCGTCCGCCATCACGCCGCCGGCAGCCTCGGCCCAACCGGCTCAGCCCTTGGCTGCCCCGGGCATCGCGCCCGCCGCCACACCAGAGCCGGCCGTCGGCGCCACGACACCCGCCAACCCCGCGCAGAGCGCCGCCGCTTTGTCGAAGACTCGGCTGCAGATCGCGCCGATCGTCGGCGCCTCCGTGGAAGCGGCAACGCCGCTGACGGCCGAACTGCAGACACGCGCCAAGCAGCGCGGCATCACCCTTGCCGGCAGCGCCGACCAGGCCGCCACCCATGTGCTGAAGGGCTACTTCTCGACCATGACGGAAGGCAAGGATACCACCGTTATCTATGTCTGGGACGTCTATGACCCCGCTGGCAACCGGCTACACCGCATCAATGGCCAGCAGAAGGCGCCCTCGGTCAATGCCGCCGAAGGCTGGCCCGCGGTTGCACCCGCTACCATGCAGGCGATCGCCGACCAGACGATCGACCAGTTCGCGGCCTGGCTCGGCGGCAGCGCCGGCTGATCCGCCTGTTACCGGCTTCCGTTCACTGTTGACGTTTTTGAGATTAGCCGGCGGATTCCCGTCAACGAGGCTTGCAATACCGGCACGGCTCGCTACAAGCCCGATTAAGAGGACCTCCCCATCCTTCGCCAGGAACGGTGCATGAAGCTTTTCGCGGGCAATTCCAACCGGGTGCTGGCCGAAGCGGTCGCCCGCTATCTCAATGTCCCGCTGGGCAAGGCCAGCGTCAGACGCTTCGCCGATCAGGAAATCTTCGTCGAAATCCAGGAAAACGTGCGCGGCGAGGATGTCTTCATCCTGCAGTCGACCTCGTTCCCGACCAACGATCATCTGATGGAACTGCTCATCATGATCGATGCCTTCATGCGCTCCTCGGCCAAGCGCATCACCGCGGTCATCCCCTATTTCGGTTACGCCAGGCAGGATCGCCGGGCCTCGGGCCGCACACCGATCTCGGCCAAGCTGGTCGCCAACATGATCACCCGCGCTGGCGTCGACCGCGTTTTGACGCTCGACCTCCATGCCGGCCAAATCCAGGGTTTTTTCGACATTCCGACCGACAATCTGTTCTCGGTGCCGGTGATGGCCCGCGACGTGAAGGCAAAATACAAACAGCTTGCCAATGTCGTCGTCGTCTCGCCCGATATTGGCGGCGTGGTGCGCGCCCGCGCGCTCGCCAAACGCTTCGACGCACAACTGGCCATCGTCGACAAGCGCCGCGAACGTCCCGGTGAATCCGAAGTGATGAACATCATCGGCGCGGTCGCCGGCAAGGATTGCCTGCTGATCGACGACATCGTCGATTCCGGCGGCACGCTGTGCAATGCCGCCGATGCGCTGCTCGCCAACGGCGCTACCAGCGTCACTGCCTATATCACCCACGGCGTGCTGTCGGGCGGTGCGGTCGCCCGGATCAGCGGCTCGAAGCTGCAGGAACTGGTGATCACCGATTCCATCCAGCCGACGCAAGGCGTGCTCGACGCCCCGAATATCCGCGTCATCTCCATCGCCGACCTGATTGGCGAGGCGATTTCGCGCACAGCGACCGAAGAGTCCGTGTCGAGCCTGTTCGATTAATCCATGTTGCCCAAAAGCGTGCCCACGGGCCTGGCTCGGGGGTAATCTCGTTTTTGGAATCTGCCCCAAACCGTCGTGAAAGGAGCGCAGCTGATGCGCAATCGAATCAAGGCTGCAGGCATCGCAGGAATGCTTCTCGCAATCGGCATCGCCAGCGCGGCCTATGCGCCGACAATCGCTCCGGTTTCGACCGCGCAGGCGCAAACGGAATATCTTCCCACCGAAAAGGATTTCATCGGCAAATGGAGCATCGCAGGGTCCGCAATCCGGCCACCGCGTGATCTGAAAGAGCCGGCGAAGCCCGACCAGGATGCGGCTGCGACCGAATTTCAGCAGACTGTGACCGCCTTTTATGGCGCCTTCGACTATCTGGAGATCACGGCGGACGGCCGCTACAATTTTCACCCAACCGGGTGACCCGGCATCGGGGCCTTGCGTCTGGTGCGGGACATGGTCGTTCAAGAACGATTCCCTCTGGCTCGAACTGGACACGGCGCCCAGGCTCGACATCTACGCCGAGGGCGGCGACATGCAGATGACCTACACGGCCGAGCCTGAAGAGACGTCACGATACAAATGGCTTGTTTTCAGCTGGACCAAGGCTGATTGAACTGAGGGGTGAGGCGTTCTCGCGCACGCCAACCGAAGCATCGGTGTCAAGCCCGATCTCCTGAGGCGGGCAGTCAGTCCATGGTTGCATTGTGCGAGGAGTTCACCATGGCCATACTGCCCCTCCAATCAACGGAGGAGTAGCAGATGCGGCGTAGGACTTTGCTCGGGCTCGCGGTTTCCATCGCAGCCACCCTTTCAGCACCGGCGGCCTGGGCCGCCGATTTTCCGGACCGGACCATCACCATGGTTGTCCCCTTTTCCGCCGGTGGCTCGACGGATCTGGTCGCGCGCCTAGTCGCCAACAAGATGTCCGAAAAGCTGGGCCAGCAGATTGTCGTCGAAAATGTCGGCGGCGCCGGGGGCAGCATCGGCGCTGCCCAGGTCGCCCGAGCCGAACCGGACGGCTACACGATCCTGATGGGCACGGTCGCAACCCACGCGCTCAACCCGCTGATCCTGAAGACAAAGCCCTACGACGCGGAGAAGGATTTTGCGCCGATATCGTTGCTCGTGCTGGTGCCAAACGTCCTGGTCGTAAACCCTGAATTCCCCGCCAAGGACGTCAAGGAACTGATCGAGATGCTGAAGAAGGACCCGGACAAATATGCCTACGCCTCATCAGGCAATGGCACCCCGCTGCATCTCTCCGGCGAGCTTTTCAAGACGATGGCCGGCGTCAGTATGCAGCACATTCCCTACAAGGGCGCCGGACCGGCCTTGAACGACGTTATCGGCAATCAGGTGCCGATGATGTTCGACAACCTCCCCTCTTCATCGGGCCATATCAAGAGCGGGACGCTGAGAGCGCTTGGCGTCACCACCAAGGAGCGCGTTCCCTCCTTCCCCGACATACCGGCCATTGCCGAAACCATTCCCGGCTATGAAACCTACAGCTGGAACGCTCTGTTCGCGCCCGCAGGCACGCCGCCGGAGGTCGTCGCCGTTCTTCAGAAGGCGGCAGTTGAAGCCCTGAAAGACCCTGATGTGATCGCCCGCATGGCCCAGTTCAGCGCCTCGATCGTGGCCTCCACCCCGGAAGAGCTTGGAGTGCATGTGAAGGCCGAACTCGCCAAATGGGAACCGATCGTCAAGGCCAGCGGCGTTCAGCTGGACTAGGGCCTACGGCAAAGTACTGCGGGCTTTTCCTGGCGCTACGGCGCCGGGGCCTCAAGCCGAGGCTGAGCCCGCCGCATGCCTTCGTCGCGGGCGCCGCGCATATAGCCGCGCGGCGAGGCGCCGAGCATGCGCTTGAACATGGTTATGAATGCCGGCACGCTGTCATAACCGAGGTCGAGCGCCACCCTGGTGATTGGCTCGCCGTCGGCGAGCCTGGGAAGTGCCGCGAACAGGCAGGCCTGCTGGCGCCATGTCGACAAGGACAGTCCGGTCTGGCGGTGGAAGGCACGGGTGAAGGAGCGCCGGCTCATCCCCGCGGCATCGGCCCACTCGTCGATCGTGGCATGCGGCGACGGTGCCGAGACGAAGCGTCGGCAGAGCGCCGCCAGCCTGGGATCAGACGGGAACGGCAGGCCGAGCGGCCGTTCCGGCAAGGTCGGGATCTCGTGCAGCAAGAGGTTCATGATCAACCCGCCGCGGCCTTCCAGTTCGCCGCCTTGCGGCAGCTTTTCCGATTCGACGATCAGGCTGTGCATCAGTTCGGTGACGCCGACGACGCGCAAACCTTCCGGCAGGCCGGGGATCGCGCCCGGCATCACATAGACCGAGCGCATCGAGACATCGCCCAGCATTTCGACGGAATGCTCGGTGCCGGCCGGTATCCACATTGCATGGTCGGGCGGCACCATCCAGCGCCCGTACCTGGTCGTCACCAGCACGACACCGACCAGCGCATGCAGCAGCTGGCTGCGGCTGTGGCGGTGTTGCGGCACGAGGTAACCGTCCGGATATTCGGTCGGCAAAGCCACCGCCGGCCCGGAAACCTCCTCCAGCCACTGCCAGCGGCTTTCGTGCAATCGGCCGAGATCGGCATTGCCGGCGCGGAAGATGTCCCTGCCATGTGGCATCGGCTATGGCCCACTTGCGAAACTATTGGACCAAACCACGAAAGAAGTCGCCTCGCAAGCGGCTTATAAGGCAGCCATCCCCAGGGCGCTCCGCAGGGGCGTCGCCCAAGCGCTTCAGACGAGCGTCCTTAAGGCGGTCCGCGGGAGCGGCCGCCAAGCCTGCCCGCGGGCAAACACCCGCCAAAAAGACCTCGGAGCCTGCCTTGACCGATACGACAGCCACCAGCATTGCACCGCAGCCAAGCGCCAGCCTCCCTTCAGCCCAGGCGACCGCCTTCACCGTCATTCTGGCGGTGAGCTTTTGCCACGGCATTAACGACATCATGCAATCGCTGCTGCCGGCGATCTATCCGCTGCTGAAAGAGAACTACGGTCTCGATTTCTGGCAGATCGGTCTTTTGACCTTCACCTTCCAGGTCACGGCGTCGCTGCTGCAGCCGGTCATCGGCATGATCACCGACAAGCGGCCAATGCCCTATTCGCTGCCCTACGGAATGGCGTCCTCGCTGATTGGCCTGATCGTGCTCGCCTATGCCGGCCACTATGCGCTGCTTCTGGTCGGCGCCTCGCTGATCGGCATCGGCTCGGCGATCTTCCATCCGGAATCCTCGCGCATTGCCCGCTTTGCCTCCGGCGGCCGCTTTGGCCTGGCGCAATCTTTGTTCCAGGTCGGCGGCAATTTCGGCCAGTCGATGGGGCCGTTGCTCGCTGCCTTCATCGTCGTGCCCTTCGGCCAGACCAGCATTTCATGGTTCGCCGTCGGTTCTCTGATCGGCATCATCGTTTTGTCGCGGGTCGGCGGCTGGTACAGCCGGATGCGCGCCGCGCAGGGCAATCGCAAGGCGGCAAGCTTCGTCTCGCCCTTCCCGCGCAAGAAAGTGATGGGTGCGCTCATCGTCCTGACGCTGCTGGTGCTGACCAAGAATGCCTACATCGCCTCGCTCTCCAGCTACTACACCTTCTATTCCATCCATAAGTTCGGCGTGTCGGTGCAGATGAGCCAGGTCATGCTGTTCCTGTTCCTCGGCGCCTCGGCGCTGGGCATCCTGCTCGGCGGACCGTTCGGCGACCGCTACGGCCAGAAGGCGATGATCTGGTTCTCGATCGTCGGCGTGCTGCCGTTCACGCTGGCGCTGCCCTACGCCAATTTCGAATGGACGATGGTGCTGACGGTGCTGATCGGCCTGATCCTGTCCTCGGCCTTCTCCAACATCGTCGTGTTTGCGCAGGAGTTGGTGCCGGGACGTGTCGGCACCATCGCCGGGATCTTCTTCGGCTTCGCCTTCGGCATGGGCGGCATTGCAGCCGCCGTGCTCGGCGTCGTCGCCGACTTGAAGGGCATCGATTTCGTCTTCCAGATCTGCTCGTATCTGCCGCTGCTCGGCCTGCTGACGGTGTTCCTGCCCAACATGAAGGAAGCCAGGAAGGCGCAAGCGGCGGCCAGATAAAACCGGTCGATTTTGCGGATTTGGCGCAGGGCGCGGCATTGCTGCGCCCTCTGTGATTCTTTCACCATGCGCTGGTTGAAAAGCGGCTAGAGATAGTCATCAACGAAGGCTTGGGGCCTTCGACGTCTCTGGGGGATGACATGCGCAAGACCGTATTGGCCGTATTGGGTGTGCTTCTTGTTACCTTGCCGGCGACGGCACGCATCGTTCCTTTTCCGCCGGGTTTCAAGACGCAGTCCGTCGAAACCAACGGCACCAAACTCTATGTGCGCGTTGGCGGCAAGGGTCCCGCCGTCGTGATGCTGCACGGCTTTGCCGATACCGGAGACATGTGGGGCGCCGCGGCCATCGCCCTCGCAAAGGACCACACCGTCATCGTGCCGGACCTGCGCGGCATGGGTCTGTCGGCCCACCCGGAAGCGGGCTACGCCAAGAAGAACCAGGCCGTCGACATCGCCGGCGTGTTGGATGCCCTGAAGATCGACAAGGCAGATCTCGTCACCCACGACATCGGCAACATGGTCGGCTATGCGCTTGCCGCGCAATATCCCAAGCGCATCACCAAATGGGTCATCATCGATGCGCCGCTGCCCGGCATCGGCGATTGGGAAAAGATCAAGCAAAGCCCGCTGCTTTGGCACTTCAACTTCCGCGGCCCGGATATGGAGCGGCTGGTCGCAGGGCGCGAGCGCATCTATCTCGATCGCTTCTACAACGAACTGTCGGCAGACCCCAAGAAGATCGACGAGGCCACGCGCAAGCACTACGCCAGACTCTATGCCCGCCCGCATGCGATGCATGACGCTTTCGAGCAGTTCAAGGCGTTTGACCAGGACGCGATCGACAACCAGGCGATGCTCGCCGCCGGCGGCAAACTGACCATGCCGGTACTGGCTGTCGGCGGTGAAAAATCCGCTGGCACTACGCAGGCCGATCTCCTGCGGCTTGTTGCGACCGATGTCACGGGCGGCATCGTGCCCGCTTCCGGACACTGGATCATGGAGGAAAACCCCGACGACACCGTCAAACTGATCACTGGTTTTCTCGATAAATAGGCACTGTCCCGCTGACATTTCGACGAAAGCAAATGCACCCGCCCGGCGGCGGGTGCCTTGCCTATCCAACTGGACGATGTCTATTCAACTGAACGATTCTAGGCCTTGAAGAACGCCAGCAGGTCGACATTGATGACATCGGCATGGGTCGTCGCCATGCCGTGCGGGAAGCCCTTGTAGACCTTGAGCTCGCCCTTTTTGAGCAGCTTGACAGCCAGCAGCGCGGAGTCGGCGATCGGAACGATCTGGTCGTCGTCGCCATGCATCACCAGCACCGGCACGTCGATGGCCTTCAGATCGTCGGTGAAGTCGGTTTCCGAGAACGCCTTGATGCAATCGTAATGCGCCTTGGTGCCGCCCATCATGCCCTGGCGCCACCAATTCTCGACGACAGCCTGCGACACCTGGGCGCCGGGGCGGTTGAAGCCGTAGAACGGGCCGGCCGCAATATCGTGGAAAAACTGGGCGCGGTTGGCTGCCTGGGCGGAGCGGAAACCATCGAACACCTCGATCGGCAGGCCACCCGGATTGGCCGCCGTCTTCAGCATGATCGGCGGCACCGCGCCGAGCAGTGCGGCCTTGGCGACACGGCCACCGGAACCGTACTTCGCGACATAGCGGGCCACTTCGCCGCCACCGGTGGAATGGCCGACATGGATCGCGTCCTTGAGGTCGAGATGCGCCGCAAGCTCCGCGACATCAGCGGCGTAGGTGTCCATCTCGTTGCCGGTATCGGTCTGGGTGGAGCGGCCATGGCCGCGCCGGTCATGGGCAATGACGCGATAGCCCTTGGACAGGAAGAACAGCATCTGGGCGTCCCAGTCGTCGCTGCTCAGCGGCCAGCCGTGATGGAAGACGATGGGTTGTCCCGTTCCCCAATCCTTGTAGAAAATTTCGGTGCCGTCCTTGGTGGTGATCGTGCTGCTGCCGGGCTTGGTCATCTCGCTCTCCATTGATTGCTTCCGCGATAATCAATATCGCGATAACCATACGACTAGCGCAGGTCCAAATCCTTGTCTACAGAAAATATGTATCGCGATATCATTTTTCGTGGTACATATTGATGTGACTCAGTCGGCAAAGGAATGCCTCGTGCCTCTCCCGTTGGACAACCAGCTCTGCTTCACGCTTTACGCCACCAGCATGGCAATCAATCGCACCTACAAGCCCATGCTGGACGAGATGGGCATCACCTATCCGCAATATCTCGTGCTGAACGCACTTGCCGAAGCCGGCGGGATGTCGGTCGGCTCGATTGCGCACAGGCTCGCTTTGGAATCGAGCACCATCACGCCGCTGGTGAAGCGCATGGAACAGGCCGGTCTCGTCACCCGCCAGCGCAGCCAGACGGACGAGCGCCAAGTGCAGGTCGACCTGACGCCTGCCGGCCGCGCGCTGCTCGTCCAGTGCAACTGCCTCAACGAAACCCTGATCGAACGCTCGGGCATGACGATGGCTGATCTCGATGCCTTGAATCGGCGGATCCAGGCGCTGCGCGAAGCGTTGAGCAGCAAGCCGGACTAGCTGCCCTACAAACACGCCAGGCTTAATCCTTGCCGGCCAGCCAGCGCACGACGTTGCCCATCAGCTTGCCGTAGAGCGGCCAGCCGAGAAAGTCCTGCGACAGCCAGTGCGGGCCGATATCCGTCGCCCAGGCGACAGTGCGGCCGTGGCCAACGCTGCGAGCAGCAAGCAGCGGCCAGTCCGTGCCGCGATACTGGCAGGTCGCCAGAAGCTGGGACGAGCCGTCGCGCCTGAAATCGAGTTTGTTCATGCCGAGGATCGGCGGCAACGGACCCGCGACACCGGCAAGGATCGGATGCGACGCCTGAAGGATCGACGGCTGCAGGCCTTGCGGCACTTCCAGCCCGTCCGAGAATGGCAGGCAGCGCACGGGCAGCACGTCCTCGACCGGGGTGTCGTGGAAACGCGCCGTGCCGAACAGGCCTTGGAACCCCATATAGCCGCCGGCCAGCATCAGCCCGCCGCCGCCTTCGACATAGGCCTTGAGGACGTCGAGGCGGTTGACGCCGATGCGCCCGGCGCGGGCCTCCGGCGTGACCAGCAAGGTCAGCGCGCCGACATCGGAGATCACCACCGCCTGGTATTCGGCCAGCGCGTCGAGGTCATACGGAAATTCGGCCGCACAGCGATCGCCACCGATCTGCGTCACCGCTATGCGCTCTGCGGCAAGGGCGGCATTGAAGGCCGTCGCGCCATTCACCCATGTCGCACTTGTCAGAACGTCGCCGCCGGCAGCGACCGACGTCGTCGCCGCGAAGGTCTCGCCTGCCAGCAAGAGTTTCATCGTCGCCCTCACGCTTTTCGACTGACAATTGAACGAGCGGGCGCCGGCTTGAACCGGCGCCCGCCGGGCCTTGGGAGGCTTAGAACTTAAACTCGGCCAGGTTTTCCGGCGTCACGATCTTGGCCGGGCCAAGGATCAGTTCGCCGCTGGCGCCGATCGTGTACTCGCCGAGCCTGCCTGCCGTGAACTTCTCACCTTCCTTGCCGGTGATCTTGCACTGCGCCAGCGCCTGGGCCGCCTGATAGGTCAGGTAGCCGAGATCGGTGACATTCCACCAGATATCCTGGGCAGCGCCATCCTTGATGTATTTCGAAATCAAAGTGGCCGGCGCAAGGCCGGTCAGCTTGACCTTGCCGATCATGCCGGCTTCCTCGAGTGCGCGCGCGGCCGCCGGAAGGCCTATGCCTGCCGGCACGATGATCACCTTGAGATCCGGAAACGCCTGCACCAGCGCCAAGGCCTGCTGCTGGTTGACCTGCTCGCTCTCTTCGCCATAGGCGACCTGCACCAGTTTCATCTTGGCGTATTTCGGCTCTGCCGCCATCTTCGCCTTCATGAAGTCGATCCAGGCGTTCTGGTTGGTCGCCGTCGGCGTCGACGACAGGATGGCGAACTCGCCTTCGCCGCCGCTGAGGTTGAATGCGCTTTCCAGCATCATTTCGGCCAGACTGTCGCCCTTCACCTGGTTCACGAACACCGCGCGCGCATCGGCCGCGACGTCGGAATCGTACGAGATCACCCGGACGCCTTGCTGAACGGCGCGCTTCAGCGCAGGCGCAACGGCATTGGCGTCGTTGCCGGCGATAGCGATGACGCCGACCTTCTGCGACACAAGGCTGTTGATGAATTCGATCTGTGCCTCGGCCGTCGCCTGCGACGGGGCGACCTGGGTGGCGGTGCCGCCAATTTCCTTCGCAGCCTCCTCGGCGCCGCCGAAAGCCACCTTGAAGTAGGGATCGGTGTCGAGCTTGGGCAGGAAGCCGACGATCACCGGTTCCTTGGCGCATTCCTGGCTGTAGGCCAGCGAGGCCGGCGCAAGCAGAACCGCGGATGCGAGCAGGGCTATTCTAAACGCTTTCATTGTGTCTCCTCCGTCAGAATTCGGGCTTGAAGAAAGGGGCCCGAGATCACCCCTTGGTTTCGCGCAGGACGCGCGATCTTGACAGCCGCTCCTCCAGGGAGCGCCAGTAATTGCCGACCAGCAGCGAGCCGATCAGAAGCAGGCCGATGATCATGCCTTGAGCGTCGCCGCCGATCTGGTTGAGCGCCAGCACATTTCGGATGATGGCGATCAACAGCAGCGCCAGCATGACCCCCGTGAGCCGCCCCTTACCACCGAAGACGCTGACGCCGCCGAGCAGCACGATGGTGATGACATCGAGCTCCATGCCGAGCGCATTGTTGGCGCGGGCATTGGAAACGCGCGCGGTATAGACGATGCCGGCGATGGCTGCGACCATGCCCGAAACGACGAACAGCTTCAGCACCATTTTGCGCGTATCGATGCCGGAATAACGCGCCACTTCGGGGCTGCCGCCGAGCGCATAGATGCGCTTGCCGGTCGGCGTCTTCTGCAGCACCACCGCGAAGATCGGCGCCAGCAGCAGGAACGGCACGATGGTCCACGGGATTTGTGTGCCCGGCAGATTGCTGATGCCGAAATCGACAACCGCCGGCGGCAATATGTTGACCGAACCGGTGCCGAGCAGGATGTAGCCAATGCCCCGATACAGCGCCATGGTGCCGAGCGTCACCACCAGCGACTGCAACCCGAGGCCCGACACCAGATAGCCGTTGAAGGCGCCGAGCAGGCCGCCGAAGACGAGCGTCAGCGGAATGGCGGCCAGCGTCGGCACGCCGCCCTGGACGAGCAGGCCAAACACCACGGATGTCAGCGCCAGCACCGAGGCGATCGACAGGTCGATCTCGCGGGTGATGATGAGCAGCGTCATCGGCAGGATCAGCAACGCCTTTTCCGAGGCGCCTGCGGCCAATTGCGAGAGGTTGAAGCCGGAGACGAAATTCGGCACGAAGACCGCCGCATAGATAAAGACGGCGAGGCAGGCGGTCGCCAGCAGCAGATCCCAGAAGTCGATCGAGCGGATAAACTTTCTCATCTCGCCCTCGCCTGTCTTGCCTGTTCGGCACGCCGCGCGATGAAGGTGTCGATGCCGATGGCAACCAGGATCACCAGGCCATAGACGCCCTGCAGCCAGAGCGGGTCGACACGCACCAGCGTCAGCCCGTTCTTGATGACCAAGAGCGTGAGCGCGCCAAGGATGATGCCGAGCAGCGTGCCCGAGCCGCCGCGGATGGCGACGCCGCCGACCACCGCAGAGGCGATCACCGTGAGTTCGAAGCCGAGCGCGACGCGGGCATCGATGGTGGCGTAGCGCGAAGCCCACAGGGCGCCGCACAGGCCGCCTAGCAGGCCGGCCATGCCGAAGGCCAGCAGGATGCGCCGGTCGACCGGAATGCCGATCAGCCTTGCGCCGTCCGGGTTGGAACCGGTGGCAAACAGCTCGCGCCCGGTTGCGGTGCGATAGAGCAGCACATAGCCGGCGCACAGGATGACAATAGCGATGATGACGATCAGCGGCACGCCTGCGATCTTCAGCCCGGTCATGTCGAGCCAGGCTTGCGTGACTTCGTCGGCGCTGACCTGGTCGCCCGCCGCCCAGATCGAGTTGAAACCGCGGAAGATCGACATCGAAGCCAGCGTAACGACGATGGCCGGGATCTTTCCCCTGGTAACGACAAGGCCGTTGAGCAGTCCGGCAAAGCCGCCGACCGCGCAGGCGGTGATCAGGCCGATGCCGATGTCCAATCCGGGATAGGCCTGAACCATGCTGGCCGCCATATAGGCGGAGAGGCCGATCACAGCTGCGATCGACAGGTCGATGTTGCGGGTGATCAGCACCAGCATCTGCGCCAGTGCGGCGACAATCAGCAAGGCCGCGTCCATCGACACAGCGGTGAGGTTCGCCGCGCTCACCATGCGCGGGTTGATGATGGTGACCGGAATGGCGACGGCGAGCATCGCCGCAAGCAGGCCGAATTCCCGCCGCTTCAGAAAATCGAACGGTCCTTTTGCCTTTTCCTCCTCGGCGGCGCGTTCTATCTGCGCTGCCTGGCCGGCACGTTCATCGGTCCTGGTCGCCGCTTCCAGTACCTTTTCCTGCGTGGCTTGTCCGCGCGAAAACTCAGCAGTCTGGCGGCCTTCGCGCAGCACGATAATGCGGTCGCACATGCCGATCAGCTCGGGCATCTCTGACGAGATCAGCAGGATCGCCATGCCATGCGCGGCAAGGTCAGCGATCATTGCATGCACTTCCGCCTTGGTACCGACATCGATGCCTTGCGTCGGCTCGTCGAGGATGAGCACGCGCGGCTCGGTGCGCAGCCATTTGGCCAGCACCACCTTCTGCTGGTTGCCGCCGGATAACTCTTTCACCGGCTGCCCGTAGCCGGAAAAGCGCAGCTTCATGCGCTTCAGCCAGTCCGCCACCAGACCGATGGCGCGGTCGGTGCCGTAGAGACCGCGTTGTGCGGCCTTGTCGAGAACAGGTAGCACCGCATTGTCGAGGATGGAGAAATCCATCACCAGGCTCTGGCCCATGCGATCTTCCGACACATAGGCGATGCGCGCATCCATGGCGTCGCGCGCCGAGGCGAACTGCACGGGCTTGCCGTCGATCAGGATTTCGCCGGCGTCGGGCCGGTCGATACCGAACAGCACGCGCGCAATCTCGGTGCGTCCGCTGCCGACCAGGCCGCCAAGCCCCAGCACCTCGCCGGCGTGAAGCTTGAGGTCGATACCGGTAAAGCCGCCGGCGCGCGAAAGTCCCTTCCCCTCCAGCACCAGCGCGCCTGAGGCATGGCGCCGTTCGGGATAGAGGTCGGTGACTTCACGCCCGACCATCATGCTGATGGCGGCAGCACGGCCAAGCTCGGCCTTCGGCTTGACGCCGATCAGGCGCCCGTCGCGCAGCACCGCGATGCGGTCGGCGATGCGGAAGATCTCGTCCATACGGTGGCCGACGAACATCATCGCCACGCCGTGCAGCCTGAGATCGGCAACGACGGAAAACAGCCGCTCGACCTCGCGCTGCGACAGCGCCGCCGTCGGTTCGTCCATGATCAGCACGCGCGCATCCAGCGATAGCGCCCGGGCTATTTCGACCAGTTGCTGTTCTGAGGTACGCAGGGTTCCCAGCCGCGTTGCCGCCGGCACGTCGAGGCCGACGGTCGCCAGCACCTTGCGGGCGCCGGCCAGCATGGCGGCATTGTCGATGCCGCCAAAGCGGTCGCGCGGCATGTGGCCGAGATAGATGTTCTCCGCCACCGACAGATCGGGAAACAGGCCAGGATGCTGGTGCATGACCGCAATGCCGGCCGCCTGCGCGTCATGCGGCGAATGGAAGACGGCTGATTTGCCGTCAACCTCGACATGACCGCTGGTGGGAGAATGCACACCGGCCAGAAGCTTCACGCAGGTGCTCTTGCCGGCGCCGTTTTCGCCAAGCAGCGCCAGCACCTCGCCGGAGCGCAATTCGAAGGAGGCGTCCTTGAGCGCAATCGTGCCGCCGAAAGCCTTCGTCGCCTGAACCAGGGCAACAGGAACAGCCCGCACCACCGCAGCGTCGGCTTCGCTTTGTGTGCCCGAGTGCAGCACGTCTCCTCCCTGACTAGTTATTTTTTCAATTTGCTATATTAAATAGCGCAAAGGCGCAACGGCAAAATTGACTTCCATGGTTCCGACGCGCACTGTCGCCGCCAACATAGGCACCGCAGGGTGCGCTCGGCCGCAGGTGGTTTGCGGGCTTCGCGCCGGGAACGGGACATTTGGGGAGTGTGCGGGTTTTGTCAGGGAGAGGCAGCAATTCTGTCAAAGTTCGGCACTATAATGAGCGTTTCGTGCTCGACGCCATCCGTCGCCTCAAGGAAGCCTCCAAGTCCGATCTGGCGCGCGCGGCAAGCCTGACGCCGGCGGCCGTCGCTGCCATCGTCGACGGCCTGGAATCTTCCGGATTCGTAAAGCAAGTGGGAAAAAGGTTCGGGCAGCGCGGTTCGCCCTCCACGCTGTACCGGCTGACGCCGGAGCGCATCTACAGCGTCGGCATCAAGATCGGCCGGCGTGCGCTTGAAGCCGTTCTGGTCGACTTCGCCGGTGAAATCCGCGCAAGAGAGTCGCACGAATACCGCTTCCCCGATCCTGATTTGGTGCTGAAGGCCGGCAACATGGCGCTGGCCACCTTCGAAAAGCTGGTGGATGGGCTTGGCGATGCCAGCATCGTCGGCGTCGGCATTGCCTCACCCTATTTCCTCGGCGGCTGGAGCGAGGAACTCGGCTTTCCCGACGATCTCGGCAGCCGCTGGGAAGCGATCGACCTGACGACTTGCTTTGCCACGCCGGCGAAGACGCCGGTGTTCGTGGAAAACGACGCCACGTCGGCGGCGCTGGCCGAACTTGTCCAGGGCGCCGGCGCCCGCTTCCGCGATTTCATGCACATCTCGATCGACACTTTTGTCGGCGGCGGCCTGGTGCAAGGCGGCAGGGTCCACACCGGGCCGCATGGCAACAGCGCTGCCCTCGGACCCTTGCCGGTCTCGCCCTCAAGCCTCGATTCGGTGGCGGCGAAGCCTGCGCGCTACCAGAGCCTGCTGCATCGCGCCTCGATCTATGTGCTGGTCAATCACCTGAGGTCGCGCGGCGTGGTGATCAATCGTGTGCGGGAACTCGATCCGTTGCCAGCCGAAGCGCGCGTGCCGCTGTTCGAATGGATCGACGATTGTGCGAGCGCGCTGGTCGAGGCGATCATCGCCATCACCTCCATCATCGACATCGAGGCCATCGTTCTCGACTCGATCCTGCCCAGGCCGATCCATCTCGAACTGCTGGCAAGGGTGCAGACCCAGTTCAACCAGGCCAGCGCAATCGGCATCGTGGCGCCGGAGATCGTGCCGGGGCAATTCGGCCCCGAAGCGTCCTCGATCGGCGCCGCCATGCTGCCGTTCTCGGCGCTGCTGGCGCCCGACAGCGGCGTGCTCATGATCGGCAAGGACCGGACGAAACTGCTGAGCGCTCTGTCCACGCTCGGTGGCGCCAAGGGAAACGGATCAAATCCGCCCACCGACCTGCCGGCCTGAGCGCAATGCGGCGCCCAACGCAGGCATCGGCCACCCTTGCCCGCCATGGCTTGCACGCCTGCCCGCCTTCCGCTATAGAGCCGCCACCCGCGTAGACACCCTTGGAGGCAACGCGGCGGAAGGCTGCCTTCCCTTGTGATCCCGAACAAAGCTCCGCGTATGCGGTTTCTGGCATTCGGACATCAAGGCCTGGCGGCTTTCGACGTTTACGGTCCAGGCACACTGCCACCGCAAACGCTCCATAAAACGCGAAAGGAAATGCCATGAGCCACGATACTTACGAGCTCAAGGCCGAAGCGCGCGAACAGGTCGGTAAGGGGTCCGCCCGTGCAGTTCGCCGCAACGGTAAAGTGCCTGCAGTTATCTACGGCGACAGACAGCCTCCCCTGGCGATTGCGCTGAACTATAAGGACGTCTTCTACAAAATCCATGGCGGCGGGTTTTTGACCACGATCGCCACGATCGATGTCGACGGCAAGAAAATCCAGGTTCTGCCCAAGGATTTCCAGCTTGACCCGGTCAAGGATTTCCCGGTCCATGTCGACTTCCTGCGCATCGGCAAGGACACCGAGGTCAACGTCGACGTGCCTGTCCACTTCATCAATGAAGACAAGTCGCCCGGCATCAAACGCGGCGGCGTGCTCAACATCGTGCGTCATGAAGTCGAGTTCCACTGCCCGGCCAATGCGATCCCGGAATTCATCACCGTCGATCTCACCGGCGCCGACATTGGCGATTCGATCCACATCTCGGCGGTTACCTTGCCGGCCGGCGTCAAGCCGGTGATCTCCGATCGCGACTTCACCATCGCGACCATTGCCGGCTCCTCGGCGATGAAGCCGGAGACGGAAGAGACGACGGAAGCGGCAGCCCCCGAAGCGGCGGCTCCTGCTGCCGAAGAGAAGTAATTTTCGGGCCCGGAGTTCACGATGCTTGTCTTTGCAGGCCTCGGCAATCCGGGCGCGAAATACGCTGATAACCGGCACAATGTCGGCTTCATGGCGGCGGACGCAATTGCCCGCCGCCATTCGTTTTCGCCCTGGTCGAAGAAGTTCCAGGGCCTGATCGCCGAAGGCACGATTGCCGGCGAAAAGATTCTCCTGATCAAGCCGCAGACCTTCATGAACCTGTCGGGACAGCCGATCGGCGAAGCCTTGCGCTTCTACAAGCTCGGCCCCGAGGCGCTGACCGTCTTCTACGACGAGATCGACCTGCCGGCCGGCAAATTGCGGGTCAAAGTCGGCGGCGGCGCCGGCGGCCACAACGGCATCCGCTCGCTCGACCAGCATGTCGGCAAGAATTTTCGCCGCGTGCGCATCGGCGTCGGACACCCCGGCGTCCGGGAAATGGTGCATGGCCATGTTCTCGGCGACTTCGCCAAGGCCGATCGCGAGTGGCTGGACGTGCTGCTCGACACCATCGCCGACGATGCCGGGCTGCTGGCCAAGGGCGACGACAGTTCCTTCATGAACCGCATTACTCTGGCCCTGCGCGACAAGCTGGTGCCGACCAGCGACGACGACCGGCCGCCGCCCAAGGCGCCGAAGGCTGAAGGTCCAAAGGCTCAAAGCCACATCCGCCAGGCACGGCCACAGCAGGCGGCGGCCAAGCTGCCGGAAAGCGGCCCTATGGCCGCCATGCTGAAGAAACTGTTCGGCAAGAAGGACTGAGCGTCGATAGGATCGGGACCGCGGGGCTTGACGTTGCTCACCCCTATCGCCCATAGCCCTCATCAAATTTCTAGTTTCCCGATAGGACCGGACACATGGGTTTCAAATGCGGCATCGTTGGCTTGCCCAACGTCGGCAAGTCGACGCTTTTCAACGCGTTGACCAGGACGGCGGCGGCGCAGGCCGCCAACTATCCGTTCTGCACCATCGAACCGAACACCGGCGAGGTGGCGGTGCCCGATCCGCGGCTGCAGAAGATCGCCGCAATCGCCAAGTCTAAGGAGATCATCCCGACCCGCATCTCCTTCGTCGACATTGCCGGCCTGGTGCGCGGCGCCTCCAAGGGCGAAGGGCTGGGCAACCAGTTCCTCGCCAACATCCGTGAGGTCGACGCCATCGTGCATGTGCTGCGCTGTTTCGAGGATGACGACATCACCCATGTCGAGGGCAAGATCGACCCTGTCGCCGACGCCGATACGGTCGAGACCGAGCTGATGCTCGCCGACCTCGACAGCCTCGAGCGCCGCATCGTGCAGATCCGCAAGCGCGCCGGCAGCAAGGACAAGGAAGCAACCACCGTGCTGCCGATGATGGAGGCAGCACTCGAGCTCCTCCAGGCCGGCAAGCCGACCCGCATCCTGCTCAAGGGCATTTCAGCGGAAGACCTGCGCATCCTGCAGGGACTGAACCTCTTGACCTCGCACCCCGTGCTCTATGTATGCAACGTCGCCGAAGCCGACGCCGCCACCGGCAACGAGCACACCAGGGCCGTGGAAAAGATGGCGACCGCGCAGGGCGCCGGCACCGTGGTGATCTCAGCCGCGATCGAGGCCGAAGTCGCCCAGCTCTCCGACGAGGAAGAGATGGAGTTCCTGTCCTCGCTCGGCCTCGACGAACCTGGCCTCAACAAGGTCATCCGCGCCGGCTATGATCTGTTGCACCTGATCACCTATTTCACCGCCGGGCCGAAAGAGACGCGCGCCTGGACCATCCACAAGGGCGACAAGGCCCCGCAGGCCGCCGGCGTCATCCACACCGACTTCGAGCGCGGCTTCATCCGCGCCCAGACCATCGCCTATAACGACTACGTCACGCTGGGCGGCGAAGTGGCGGCCAAGGAGGCCGGCAAGGCGCGCGACGAAGGCAAGGAATATGTCGTCCAGGACGGCGACGTGCTGCTGTTCAAGTTCAACACCTGATTTGATGGAAATCGCGTCACCCATGGGGCGCGGCCATGTAGGCGAAGGCAGGCGCCTACACCCGCAGTGGGCACGAGATTGCAGGATGGCATCCCCGATACTGTAAAGCGCACCGATACGGCGGTCGATATCTGGGTAGACGAAATCATTCAGCCTCTATGCGCAATAAATACACCCCTATGACATAGTTCCTCCTAGACACTCCACTCATTCTGCGTATCGATGTACGAGGGTGGAGGATGACGACGATGGTAACACACGTCTTTGGGGGGCCAGACACCCCTAAAAAGCTCCGTTGCTTACAGGAATATCTCCAAGCCTTCGCTATCGCTTTGCGCGATCAGGATTTCGCTTGCGTTTACATCGACGCTTTTGCCGGCTCGGGGACCCGTACAGAAGTCCGCCCCGGTCTTCCTCTCTTCGGTTCAGAAATGGCAGAACCAGAAGAAGTAACCACACGGGGATCAGCCAGGATTGCAATCGAGGTCGACCCGCCGATGCATTCTATCGTGCTGATCGAACAAGATAATTCCCGTTTTGCGCAGCTCGAGGAGCTGATCTCTGAGTATCCCGATCGCAAGATAATTGCTCGAAACGGGGATGCTAACGATCTTGTCCAGCGCCTTTGCAAGCGCACAAATTGGCGCGGACCGGAGACTGTCGGCCGTGGAATTCGTGGCGTTGTCTTTCTCGATCCCTACGGCATGGAGGTTTCCTGGAACACGGTAAAGGCCATCGCAGCAACAGAAGCCTTAGACTGTTGGTATTTCTTTCCGTTATCAGGTCTCTACCGAAATGCTCCCCATGACCCAGCAAAGCTCGATCCGAGCAAGCAGGCAAGCCTGGATCGCGTTCTAGGAGCAACCGATTGGCGGGAGCGTTGGTATGGTCACGAAGGTGCGCGCCAAGACCTATTCGAAACGAACGGGCAAGCAGTTCGACGAGCGGATGTGAACGCTATCGAATCCTACGTGAAGGAGCGCCTGCGCACAGTATTCAAAGGGGCTGTTTTGGACCCAGTTCGCCTTCATCACAAAGGCGGCGCGCCACTGGCTTCACTTTTTTTCGCTGTGTCAAACACTAGTCCGGCCGCAGTCGCACTAGCGACAAAGATGGCCTCTCATATTCTCAAATCGGGAAGATCGTCCCAAAGCCGGTCACGATAGGTGCGGCCTGTCACCTTCTTGTTCTTGCCGCCCCACTGTTTGAAGAAGAACGCTGTGTCCGCATCGGTGCATTGGTCGAAAATCTCGTCCACCCATCGGGTGTCTAGCGGCCTAGCCTGCGGTCCGCTTTCGCCTCCGACGATTGCCCAGTGAATGCTTTTAAGATTGGCGCCGGCGACAGAGCCGATCAGGGGTTCGAATGAAACAAATCTCACGGCCGCAGGAACCGCCCGGAGTTCATCCAGCCTGTACAGCACACGACTATCTTCGACACTGGTGCCGAGCCAGACGTTCGGAAGCACATTAAACTCGGGGGAGGAAAGTACTTCCGACATCCTATCGGGCCGCTTTGTCAGAATTTGATAAGTGTGGCGAGGCGTAGCTGCCATGACCTGCCATATCTCAGCGATGAAGGCCGTTGGCACTTCCGCATGGAAGAGATCCGACATTGAGTTTACGAAGACACGCTTGGGTTTCTTCCATTCTTGCGGAACAGAAAGCGATGCGTGATCGAGCTTAATCTTGCCTGTCCATTTCGCTTTGCCGCCGGTTTTGCGTGTCACCCCCGCATACTTGTCGACTCCCATGGCCTCCAGCCGAGCAGCCATCCTCATCGCGTAGCAATTTGTACATCCGGCAGTGAGGATGGTGCAGCCGGCGACCGGGTTCCAGGTCGCATCTGTCCATTCGATTGATGTTTCGGCCATCAAATCACCTTCCGTGTTGATGGAAGAGTGGCATAGACATTGTAAACGTCACTCTAAGAAATACTCTAGGAATTTGTTCACAACGAGGCTTTTGGGTCGGCTGTACCACGACGAGCTTGGGGGAGATAGACCAGGTCCAACAGCGGCAACGGTATCAGCCCCTCGACAAGGGTTTTCAAGCGGCCGGAGCCCGTCCTGCCATTCGGTCGCCTGTCTTGATTTTGTCACCTCACAAGTCTAAGCGGCGGGCGCACGGTCGGCTCACGCGGCGAAGAGCCGTGCAATCTGACACGACGCGTCAATCTGAACGCACCCTTTAATCCGCCAAGGGAGACCGGCGATGATCAAGGCCTTCGTCGTCGACAATGATCGCCTGCGCCTCGCCGACGATCTCGTGGCCAATGGCGATCACGTCGTCTGGGCCGACCTTCTCAACCCGACCAAGGAAGAAGAAACAGCGATCGAGACCTGGCTCGGCGTTGCCATCCCGACGCGCGAGGAGATGGAGGAGATCGAGATTTCGAGCCGCCTCTACATCGAGGACGGCGCCTACTTCATGACCGCCACCTTGCCGGCGCAGACCGAAATCGATGATCCCTTGATGTCACCGGTTACCTTTGTGCTTGCCGGCCCGAGACTGGTCACCATCCGCTATCATGAGCCGAAGGCGTTCAAGACCTTTCCCCTGCGCGCCGAGAAGGTGGCGACAGGCTGCACCACCGGCAACACCATCCTGATCGGCCTGCTGGAGGCGATCGTCGATCGCCTAGCCGATATTCTCGAACGCGCCGGCCGTGACATCGAGACGATCTCGCGCGATATCTTCGAAGCGCGGTCGACCAAGGTGAACAAGCGCAATCGCGACTTCCAGGAACTGCTCAAGGCCATAGGCCGCAAGGAGGACATTGCCTCCTCGATCCGCGACAGCCTTATCTCGCTGCAGCGCCTCACCGGCTTCCTTGCCCATGTCGCGACCCAGATCAAGATGAGCAAGGACGTCCGCGCCCGCATCAAGACAGTATCGCGCGACGTGCTGTCGCTCGCCGACCACGCCACCTTCCTGTCGCAGAAGATCTCGTTCCTGCTCGACGCGACGCTCGGCATGATCTCGATCGAGCAGAACGCCATAATCAAGATCTTCTCGGTCGCCGCCGTCATCTTCCTGCCGCCGACGCTGGTGGCTTCGATCTACGGCATGAATTTCGACGTCATCCCGGAGCTGAAATGGGAGCTCGGCTATCCCTTCGCCATCGGCCTGATGATCCTGTCGGCGATCCTGCCGTTCTGGTATTTCCGCCGCCGCGGCTGGTTGTAGGCCCAATAGAATTCGCTTGACCAAACGCCGCCCGGACGGCATCCGGATGCCCGGTGATCGTACAACCGGATTGGGATCATGACCGCAAAAAGCTGGGCCTACGAGGATTTCACCGAGGGCGCATCGATCGACCTCGGCGCCAAGCAGGTGAGTGCGGCCGAAATCATCGAATTCGCCACCGAATTCGACCCGCAGCCGATGCATCTCGACGAAGCCGCCGGCAAGGCCAGCATCCTTGGCGGCTTGGCCGCCTCCGGCTGGCACACCTGCGCGATCTTCATGCGCATGCTGTGCGACGCCTTCCTGCTCGACTCGACCGCGCAAGGCGCGCCCGGCATCGACCAGGTCAAATGGAAGAAGCCGGTGCTGGCCGGCGACACGCTGGCCGGCAGCACCAGTGTGCTCGCCAGGCGCCTGTCGAAGTCACGCCCAACACTCGGCCTCGTCACCTTGCGCAGCGAACTGTTCAACCAGCGCGGTGAAAGCGTCTTCGAACTTGAGAACACTGTCATGTTCTTGACCCGCGAGGCCGGCGCATGAGCCTCGACGCGTTCTTCCGCATCGGCGATACCATCAACCTCGGTTCGCACACATTCGAAGCCGAGGCGATCAAGGCGTTCGCCTGCAAATACGATCCACAGGTCTTTCATGTCGACGAGGAGGCGGCGAAGAAAAGCGTGTTCGGCCGCCTCTGCGCCTCAGGCTGGCACACCGCGGCCACCTGGATGAAGCTCAATCTCAAAAATCCTATGGACGCTTCTCAATGGACCGGACCCGGCCCGGTACCAGAATTCGGCCCCTCCCCCGGCTTCAGGAACCTGAAATGGCCAAAGCCGGTCTATGCCGGAGAAACCGTCACCTTCATGCGCACGGCCCTGTCCCACCGCCCGCTCGCCAATCGCCCCGGCTGGCGGCTGCTCGCGCTGCGCTCGGAAGGACTCGATTCTACGGGCGACAAGGTGCTGGAGTTCGACAGCGCGGTGCTGGTGAAGGCTGGGTAGTGAATGGTGAGTAGTGAGTAGTGAGTAGTGAGTAGTGAGTAGTGAGTAGTGAGTAGTGAGTAGTGAGTAGTGAGTAGTGAGTAGTGAGTATTCAATATCAGAGTGTGTGAGTAAGCCTAGCGCCTGTCATTGAACGCTGACATTCACTATTCACTAATGCCCCTCAAACCCGATCAACGTCCGCACCGGCACGCCCAGCGCTTCGAGCTTCGCCCGTCCGCCGAGATCCGGCAGGTCGATGACGAAGCACGCGGCAAGAATATCGGCGCCGATCTGCCTCAGCAACTTGACCGCCGCCTCCGCCGTGCCGCCGGTCGCGATCAGGTCGTCGACCAGGATCACCTTCTCGCCCGGCGCAACGCCGTCCTTGTGCATCTCCATCTCGTCCAGCCCGTATTCCAGGCTGTAGGCGACGCGTACCGTCTCGTAAGGCAGCTTGCCCTTCTTGCGGATCGGCACGAAGCCGGCCGAAAGCTGGTGCGCGACCGCACCGCCGAGGATGAAGCCACGCGCCTCGATGCCGGCGATCTTGTCGATCTTCTGGCCGGCATAGGGATGCACCAGCTCGTCGATGGCGCGGCGGAAGGCGCGCGCATTGCCGAGCAAAGTGGTGATGTCGCGAAACAGGATACCGGGCTTGGGGTAGTCCGGAATGGTGCGGATCGCGGCGAGCAGCGTGTCTTCGAGCGAGGATTTCATGGGTCGAGATTACCTGAAACGGAGGTTGTTGCGCGACAATTGTTCGATCGAACTGCAGCCCATCAGCTTCATGCCGCGCTCGATCTCGATCCGCATCTGCTCCAGCGCCCGCTCGACGCCCGGCTGTCCGGCCGCCGCCAAGGGGAACAGATAGTAGCGGCCGACGCCAACAGCCTTGGCGCCGAGCGACAGCGCCTTCAGCACATGGGTGCCGCGCTGCACGCCGCCATCCATGATGACGTCTATTCTGTCGCCGACGGCATCGACGATCTCGGCCAGTTGGTCGAACGCCGCCCGCGAGCCGTCCAGCTGCCGGCCGCCATGGTTGGACAGCACAATGCCGCTGCAGCCGATCTCGACGGCGCGCTTGGCATCCTCCACCGACATGACGCCCTTGAGACAGAACGGACCTCCCCACAGTCTGACCATCTCGGCAACATCGTCCCAGGTCATCGACGGATCGAGCATCTCGGTGAAGTAGCGGCTGATCGACATCGTGCCGCCGCCCATGTCGACATGCTCGTCGAGCTGCGGCAGCTTGAACCCCTCATGGGTGAAATAGTTGATCGCCCAGCCCGGCTTCAGCGCGAACTGCAGCATGCCGGCAAGGTTGAGCTTGAAAGGGATGGCAAAGCCGGTGCGCTTGTCGCGCTCGCGGTTGCCTCCGGTGATGCTGTCGACGGTCAGCATCATCACTTCGACTCCAACCGCTTTCGCCCGCTGCATCATCGCCCGGTTGAGGCCGCGATCCCGGTGGAAATAGAACTGGTAGACCTGCGGGCTGCTGCTGATCTTGCGCGCTTCCTCAAGACTGACAGTGCCGAGCGAGGACACGCCGAACATCGTGCCGAATTTGGCCGAAGCCTTGGCCACCGCGCGCTCGCCTTGATGATGGAACAGCCGCTGCAAGGCGGTCGGCGAGCAATAGACGGGCATGGCCAGCTTCTGGCCCATCACCGTCACCGACATGTCGATCTCGCTTACCCCGCGCAGCACGTTGGGAACGAGGTCGCAGCGCTCGAAGCTCTCGGTGTTGCGGCGGTAGGTGACCTCATCGTCGGCCGCGCCATCGATGTAGTTGAAGATTGGCCCCGGCAACCGCTGCTGGGCCATGCGCCGGAAATCGGAAAAGTTGTGACAGTCGCGTAGCCGCATCATCGATCCCAAATGCCCCTTTAGCCGGCGATCCGCCGGGCGCGCGTGCAATACCAATCGCATGGCGGCGTGCCAACGGACTTCTTACTGGACGGCTGCTGCGCCAAGATGCGAACCATGTCCGGTTTGGCAAGCAAAAAGGGCGTCCGAAGACGCCCTTTCCATTTCCGAGGAATAAGATGCGGCTTAGTGCGCCACGCCTTCCCACACCTTGCGCTTGGTCAGATACATCAGCGCCCCGAACAGAAGCAGAAACACCAGCACGCGGAAGCCGGTCTTCTTGCGGTCTTCCATATGCGGCTCGGCCGCCCACATCAGGAACGCCGAGACGTCGCGCGAATACTGGTCGATCGTCTGCGGCGAACCGTCATCGTAGGTCACCTGGCCGTCGGAGAGCGGCTTGGGCATCTTCAGCGACACGCCGGACATGAAGTATGGATTATAGTGGGTGCCTTCGGGGATCACCATGCCGGCAGGTGGCGTCTCGTCGTAGCCGGTCAGCAGCGAATGGATGTAGTCCGGGCCGCCCTGCGCATATTGCGTGAAGATGTCGAAGACGAAGCGCGGGAAGCCGCGCTCGACGCCGCGCGCCTTGGCCAGCAGCGACATATCCGGTGGGGCAGCGCCGCCGTTGGAAGCGGCAGCCGCCTCCTCATTGGCGAACGGCGCCGGGAAATGGTCTGACGGCTTGCCCGGCCGATCGAACATGTCGCCGGCATCGTTGGGTCCATCATGGATGGTGTACTCGGCCGACAGCGACTTGATCTGCGCTTCCGAATAGCCGAGGTCCTCCAGCGTGCGGAACGCCACCAAATTCATCGAGTGGCAGGCCGAGCAGACTTCCTTGTAGACCTTCAGGCCACGCTGCAGCTGCGCCTTGTCGTAGGTGCCGAACGGACCGGCAAAAGTCCAGTCCATCTCCTTCGGCTCGTGGATCGGGAAATGCGTCGGTGCCGCCGCGTTGTGCGCCTCTTCAGCGGCGATCGCCACACTGCCGACGGCTCCGATGCCAGCGGCAAACACGCCTAGCAGGGCGAGCGAGGTGAGAATCTTTTTCATGCCAAATCCCCTTAGATTCTCACTCAGCCTTTGGTTTCCGGCGCCGCGGTCGCACCGGCCGGATGTCCCCCTCCGGCACCCTTGTTCTTCTCCAGCACCGCCTCGGTGATCGAATTCGGCAGTCTGCGTGGCGTCTCGATCAGGCCAAGCACCGGCAGGATGACGAGGAAGAAGGCGAAGTAGAACAGTGTCGCCGCTTGAGCGTAGCCAACGTAGTTGCCCGAGACCTCACCTATCAGGAGGGTCAACAGACCGCCGCCTTCCGCCGGCTGCGAGCCAAGCCAGCCAAGCAGGACAGCGTCTGCGACGAACAGCCAGAAGAACAGCTTGTACCAGGGCCGGTAGACCGCCGAGCGCACCTTGGAGGTGTCGAGCCACGGCACCAGGAACAGCATGACGATGGCGCCGAACATGCACAGCACGCCACCGAGCTTGGAGTTGATCGGCCCGATGTTGAAGGTGATCGCGCGCAGGATCGCGTAGAACGGCAGGAAGTACCATTCCGGCACGATGTGGGCCGGCGTCTTCAGCGGGTTGGCGATCGTGTAATTGTCCGGATGGCCGAGAAAGTTCGGCAGGTAGAAGACGAAATAGGCGAAGAAGAACAGGAACACGATCATGCCGAATGCATCCTTGATGGTCGCATAAGGCGTAAAGGCAACGGTGTCGGTCTTCGATTTCACCTCGATGCCGGTCGGGTTCGACTGGCCGACCACATGCAGCGCCCAGACGTGCAGCACGACGACGCCGGCAATCATGAACGGCAGCAAATAGTGCAGCGCAAAGAAGCGGTTGAGCGTCGGGTTGTCGACGGCGAAACCGCCGAGCAGCAGTTCCTGGATCCAGTTTCCGACCAGCGGAATGGCGCTGAAGAAGCCGGTGATGACGGTGGCGCCCCAGAAGCTCATCTGACCCCAGGGCAGCACATAGCCCATGAAGCCGGTCGCCATCATCAGCAGATAGATGATGCAGCCGAGGATCCACAGCAGCTCGCGCGGCGCCTTGTAGGAGCCGTAATAAAGCCCGCGGAAGATGTGGATGTAGACGGCGACGAAGAAGAACGAGGCGCCGTTGGAATGCATGTAGCGCAACAGCCAACCGGAATTGACGTCGCGCATGATCTTCTCGACCGAATTGAAGGCGAGATTGGTGTCGGCGGTATAGTGCATGGCGAGCACGATACCGGTCAGGATCTGCGCCACCAGCATGATCGTGAGGATGCCGCCGAAGGTCCACGCATAGTTGAGGTTGCGCGGCACCGGATAAGCGATGAAGCTGTCATAGATCATGCGCGGCAGCGGCATGCGG
This sequence comes from Mesorhizobium sp. C277A, assembly GCF_040324395.1. NCBI lineage: Bacteria > Pseudomonadati > Pseudomonadota > Alphaproteobacteria > Hyphomicrobiales > Phyllobacteriaceae > Mesorhizobium > Mesorhizobium sp. C277A. Next base: position 3,453,998 of record NZ_JAMYVW010000002.1, read on the forward strand.
GCGTCGAACCAGCGTTCGATACCGGTCTTGGGCGTATAGGTCGAGTGTCCCTCGCTCATCGAAATATCCCCTGCCTCAACCGATAAGGATTTTGGTATCGGAAATGAACTTGAATACCGGCACGGCCATGTTTTCCGGCGCCGGGCCTTTACGGATGCGGCCGGCGGTATCGTACACCGAACCGTGGCACGGGCAGAACCAGCCGCCGAAATCGCCTTCCTGGCCAAGCGGAATGCAGCCCAGATGCGTGCAGACCTGCACCATCACCATCCAGGCTTCCTTGCCGGGCGTGGTGCGGTTGGCGTCAGTCGCCGGCGCATCGGCGGGCAGATTGGCGTTGCGGGCAATAGGATCCTTGAGATCGGCAAGGTTCACGGCCTCGCCGTCCTTCATCTCCTGCTCGGTGCGATTGCGCACCACGACCGGCTTGCCGCGCCATTTGACGATCAGCGACATGCCAGGCGTCAGCGAGGCGACATCGACCTCGACCGAGGCCAGCGCCAGCGTCGAGGCATCGGGGCGCATCTGGTCGATGAACGGCCAGGCGACGGCGCCTGCGCCAACCACTGCGGCCATGCCGGTGGCGACGTAGAGAAAATCACGACGGTTGGGATCCTGGGTGTCGGTTGCGCTCACGGGTGCCTGATCCTTTCGCCTCTTCCGAGCCGGCGGCCGAGCTTTGTCCCCGCTCCATCGCGCCGGCCCGACAGCGCATGGCGAACAAGCTAGCGAATTCCTCCGGCATTTGGATTTCGGTTTATGCGTGAAGCCCGTTTTTGTCCAGCGGGCTGAGGCCACAAGGGCAGATTGTCGCGGGCGTTCCGCACGAAGAGAAATTTGACGAGCTTGGCCGAATGTAGCAATATGTCTACATCTTCCGGATGGAGGTGTTGATATGAATATCTCGACGAAGACGATAACCATCATGTCGAGCCGTGAATTCAACCAGGACACGGCGCATGCCAAACGGGCAGCCAAGAACGGGCCGGTCATCATTACCGACCGCGGCAAGCCCTCCCATGTGCTGATGTCGATGGAGGAATATCAGCGTTTAGAGAAGAAGCCGAGAAGCCTCGCGGACGCGATTGCCGATGATCGCCCCGAAGCAGATTTCGACTGGGAACCACCTCGCCTGGAAGGACCGTTTTTCAAGATTCCCGAACTCGACTGAATGTTCATTCTTGACACCAATGTCGTTTCGAATCTGCGTCGTCGGGACAAGGCCGATCGCAACGTTTTGGCCTGGTCAGAGACCCACGACATCGCCAGCTTTTTCATGTCGGTCATTTCGATCCTGGAACTCGAAATCGGAACATTGCTCTTGTCGAGGAAGGATACTCGCCAGGCCACCATGTACCGTGAGTGGTTGGATCAGACACTCATTCCACAGTTTGACGACCGGATATTGAGCATAGACACGGCTGTTGTCGTGCGTTGCGCAAACCTCCACGTTCCCGATCCAAAGCCGGAGCGCGACGCCCTCATAGCCGCTACCGCGCTCGTCAAAAACTTGACAGTCGTGACCCGCAACACCAAGGATTTTGAAGGCACCGGCGTGAAGCTTTTCAACCCCTGGATACCGACGAAGGGTTAGAGGCTATGGCACACATCATCGACCGCGAGACCTGGACCAGGACGCCCGGCCGCTGGCAGGGCGAACTGCAATGCGGCGCCTACGACTCCAACTCCTGCCTGATTTTCAACTATCAGGAAGAGATTGGCGGCGGCCCGCGCCTGCACACGCATCCCTATTGTGAAATTTTCATCATTCGGCAAGGCACCGGCCTGTTCACGATCGGCGACCAGCAGATCGAGGCCACGGCCGGCCAGATCCTGATCGTGCCGCCTGATACGCCGCACAAATTCACCAATCTCGGCCCAGGCCCGCTCGAAACGACCGACATCCACGAAAACGGCAGCTTCATCACCGAATGGCTGGAATGATTGTTGCCGGCTGATGACCTCTAGCTTGCACCGAGCCTGACCAGCACGGCCCTTGGGATATCGTATTCGCGGATGACCGACTCATGCCGGCGCAGGCCGCAGAGTTCACGCTGGATGAAATAGGCGTGCACCGCTGCGGCAGCCTCCTTGAGCAGCCGCGGTCGCTGCTCCTCGTCGTCGTTGTTCTGACGGAGCTTGGCCAGCGTTTCCTCGACCCGTTGGCCGGCACGGCCGAGCGCTGCGGCCTTTTCAGCCAGTATCTCATGGCCGAGGGCGTCGAACGCGGCTTCGGCAGCCGAGGCGCCTAGGGATGGCGGACGCAGTGACATCTCAGCCTCCTTTTCTGTCTTGAGAGAGCATCATGCGGTGCGTGACGAATTCTTCGCCCACCACCGGCTGGAAGCCAAGCCGTTCATAGAACCCAAAGGCTTCTTGTGGCGCGCGGGTGTTCAGCACGGCAAAATGCTGACATGCCCTATCAATGACGGTCTCGACCAGCATGCGGCCAATGCCGCTGCGGCGATGACGCGCGCTGACGAACAGGTGCCTGACCCGGCCGTGGTCCCTGCCTTCGAAATAAGGATCGATGTTCAACCCGCACACACCAGCGAGTTCTCGGCCATGCCATGCGCCAAACAGCGCCTCGCCTCGTTTCAGGAACTTATTGCAGCCGCCTGCCCAGCCATCCGCCAGCCGCACCAGCATCCAGTAGCCCTCCAGCCGGCTCTCCTCCTTCAGCGCATCGAAGGCCGGCGCGGTTGGCCGCAGCCGCTTGAGGACGTAGCCGATATCAGGCGACGCTGCCATGCCCTACTCCGCCGGCCGTGTCTCTTCCAGCACGCTTTCCTCGTGGTAGAGGAAGCCGCCGGACTGCCGCTTCCACAGCCGCGCATAGAGCCCGTCGAGCGCCACCAGCTCGTCATGCGTGCCCTGTTCGATGATGCGGCCTCCGTCCAGCACCACAAGACGGTCGAGCGCGGCTATGGTCGACAGCCGATGGGCGATGGCGATGACCGTCTTGTTCTCCATCAGCCTGGCCAGATTCTCCTGGATCGCCGCCTCGATGTCGGAATCGAGCGCCGAGGTCGCCTCGTCGAGGATCAGGATCGGCGCATCCTTGAGGAAGACGCGGGCGATCGCGACGCGCTGGCGCTGGCCGCCCGACAGTTTCACGCCGCGCTCGCCGACAAAAGCCTCGTAGCCGGTACGGTCCCGGTTGTCGCGCAGGCCCAATATGAACTCGTGCGCCTCGGCCTTCTTCGCCGCCGCGATCACCTCGGCGTCAGTTGCATCCGGCATGCCGAGCTTGATGTTGTCGCGTAGCGAGCGGTGGAACAGCGCCGTCTCCTGGCTGACCACGCCGATATTGGCGCGCAGCGAGTTCTGCGTCACCTCGGCGACGTCTTGCCCGTCGACCAGGATTTTCCCGCTCTCGAGGTCGTAGAGGCGCAAGATGAGGTTGGCGAGCGTCGTCTTGCCCGCACCGGACGGCCCGACCAGCCCGACCTTCTCGCCAGGCTTGACCACAAGGTCGATGCCATTCAGCACGCCAAAACCCTTGCCGTAGTGGAACTCGACATTCTTCACCTCGATGCGGCCGCCGGCGACGACAAGCTCTTTCGCATCCGGCGCATCGACAAGGCCAAGCGGCTGCGAGATCAGCGCCTTGGAGTTTTCCAGGACGCCGAGATTTCGCAATATGCCGTTGAGCTGCATCATCACGCGCCCGAGCAGCATGTTGAGCCGCAAGACCAGCGACAGCGTGAACGCGACGGCGCCGACGGTGATCGACCCTTCGACCCAGAGATAGACGGCAAAGCAGCCAATCGCGGTGATCATGATGCCCGACAGCGTCGTCAGCGCCATGCGCACGCCGGTCAGCCGGCGGGTGAAGGGCCGTAATGCATCGAGATAGATGTCGAAGCCGTTCTTGATGTAGCGGTCGTCGCCGTCGGCCGAGAACAGCTTCAGCGTCTGCACGTTGGAATAGGAATCGATGATGCGCCCATTGATCATCGAGCCAGCTTCAGCCGTGGCCTCGGCATGCCTGCGGATCGAGGGCAGATAGAGCTTGGCCAGCCAGGCGAACGCGAGGATCCAGATCACCACCAGCACGGCCAGGCGCAGATCCAGCCCGGCGACCAGCGCCAAGGTCGTCACCGTATAGATGAGCATGAACCAGATGACCTCGATGAAGCTCTCCATCAGGTCGCCGGTCGCCTGCCCCGCCTGCCAGACTTTTGTCGCGATACGGCCGGCGAAATCGTTCTGGAAGAAGGTGTAGGACTGGCGCGATACGTGCCGGTGCGCCTGCCAGCGCACCAGATTGTAGAACCCCGGCGTGATCGTCTGTTCGTTGACCAGCGCCGACAGGCCGACGACGATGGTGCGGATGACCAGCACCACTGCGATCATGAAGACAAGCTCAGGCCCGGCGGCGGTCCACAGCGCGTCCCAGCTGCGCTCCCCGGGAAGCTGATCGAGAATATCGACCAGCCGCCCGACGAAGTAGAAAAGCCCGGCCTCGATCAGCGGCGCGATGCCGCCGATGACAAGCATGGCGAAGAAGGCGAACTTCGCCTGGCCGACATAGTGCCAGAGGAAGCCGCCGACGCTTGGCGGTGGCCGAAGGTCCGCCGGCTCCCTGAACGGATAGACCCAGTCCTCGAACCAGCGATAGACGGCTGTCATCATGCTGACGTCATCACTCTGCGGCTTCACCCTTCACGCCGATGTCGTTGGCAACAGCGTCATTGGCGGCATCGACCGGACCGTCATCGAGCAGGAACCCGCCCGACTGGCGCTGCCAGAGCTGCGCGTAGAGCCCGCCGCTGGCGACGAGTTCCTCGTGCGACCCCTCCTCGATGACACGGCCCTTGTCGAGGACGACGAGCCTGTCCATCGCCGCGATGGTCGACAGCCGGTGCGCAATGGCGATGACGGTCTTGCCTTGCATGGGCTTGTAGAGATTCTCCTGGATGGCGGCCTCGGCTTCGGAATCCAGCGCCGACGTCGCTTCGTCAAGGATAAGTATCGGTGCGTCCTTCAACATAACGCGAGCAATGGCGATGCGTTGCCGCTGGCCGCCGGACAATTTGACGCCGCGGTCGCCGACATGAGCGTCGAGCCCTTTACGTCCGGTGTGATCCGAAAGCCTGCCGATAAACTCCAGCGCCTCGGCCCGCCCGGCTGCCTCGACAAGCATTTCCTCCGTCGCATCGGGCCGCCCGTAAAGAATGTTGTCGCGCACCGAACGATGCAGCAGCGAAGTGTCCTGCGTCACCATGCCGATCTGCGCGCGCAGCGAATCCTGCGTCACCGAAGCGATCTCCTGGCCGTCGATCAGGATCCGGCCGTTCTCGAGGTCGTAGAACCGCAACAGGAGATTGACCAGCGTCGACTTGCCCGCACCCGAGCGCCCGACAATGCCGACTTTCTCGCCGGGCTTCACCGTCAGCGACAGGTTCTCGATGACGCCCTTCTGCTTGCCATAGTGGAAACGAATGTCGTCGAAGCGGATCTCGCCCTTGGTGACGGCAATGTCCTTCGCCCCCGGCCGGTCTTCGACCAGGCGCGGCAGCGAGATCGAGGCGATGCCGTCTTGCACCGTGCCGATGTTCTCGAACAGGCTCGACATTTCCCACATGATCCACTGCGACATGCCCCACATACGGAGCACGAGGCCGATGACCACGGCGACGGCACCGATCGTCACCGCCTGGCCGAGCCACAGCCACAGCGCCAGCGCCGTCACCGAAAACAGGAGCAGCGCGTTGAGGATATAGAGCAGCCCGTAAAGCACCGTCACCAGCCGCATCGACCGGTAGACCGTGTCGAGGAAGCCTGCCATGCCTTCTCTCGCGAACGTTGCTTCGCGCCGTGCATGGGAAAACAACTTGACCGTCTGGATGTTGGTGTAGCTGTCGACGACGCGGCCGGTCATCGTCGAGCGCGCATTGGCCTGCGCCTCGCCGACCTTGCCCAGCTTCGGGATGATATAGCGCAACAACCCGATATAGCCGAGCAGCCAGACGCCGAGAGGTGCCGCCAGCCGCAAGTCGGCCGAGCCGACGATGAACAGCATGCCGAGGAAATAGACGATGACGTAATTGAGCACCTCGATCACCTTGATGACGCATTCGCGCACGGCGAGTGCCGTCTGCATCAGCTTGGTGGCGATGCGGCCGGCAAATTCGTCCTGGTAGAAGCTCATCGACTGCTTCAAGAGATAACGATGCACCTGCCATCGGATGCGCATGGGGTAGTTGCCCATCAGCGTCTGCTGGTTGAGCAAAGAATGCAGCCATACCGTACCCGGCAGCGCGAACAGCACGACGAAGGCCATGCCGGCGAGCTTCCAGCTCTCGGTCTGCAGGAAGGTTTCGCGGTTCTGCCCGGACAGCCAGTCGACGATGTGGCCCATGAAGCCGAACATCCACACTTCCGCGATGGCAATCGCCGTCACCAGCACCGCATCGACGATGATGTATGGCCAGGCGCCGCGCGTATAATGCACGCAGAAGGCAACCAGCGTCTTCGGCGGCTCGACCGGTTCCGCTGCGGGGAACGGATCGAGCCTTCTTTCAAACCAGCTAAACATAGGGATGCTCACAAAACTGTTGTCCGCTCATGCGGCGCGGGAAAAATCCCCGGGGCGCTCCGCGTCCCCAGACCGTACGTCGGCGGGGACTGACGGCCCGGAATCACCCGGGCCATCGGTCCTGCTTCGCGCAATATAGGGACTTGCGGGCTTTTCACCGACAGAAGCGTTCGACTGAACTGACGGCACGCCGCCGCCAGTCCGGTTTTTCGCGCCCGGCCGGATCAGCCGGATGATCCGGCGCACCAGCGACGGCCGGCTGTGGTCGGGAACCGCACGCGAGAAATCGACATCCGGCAACATGCCGCGATGCGGACGCCGGCGCGTCTGCGCGTGAACCGCCGACGAATAGGTCTCGCCGACCAGCAACGCCCAGGTCGCCGTCTTGCGTTCGTGCAGGCTTCTTGAACCAGGTATCTTATAGGGATCGAACATCGGTCCGTCCTCCGTGTGAAAATAGACATAAAAAGGCGAAGCAATGTCGTGCGCCGGCATTCGGCCGGAGGCACGGATTGCATCCGTCGGGACACGAGGATAGGCCTCGGTCGCGACATGCTCAGCTGGGGCGCTTGGCCCCTTTAACCGGTTGAAAAACATCGCAGGATTCCTTCGAGAGCCGAAAATTGGGTTCGGCGGGAATCGGTGCGATCAGATCTAAGAAATCAGGTAAATCGTCGTACCGAAACCGCCGGAAGGCAGGTAAGCCCACGGGAGGGGCGCTGGATGTGCATGGTCATCATGAAATACCCCTCCATCGGTTCGGGTTGACAATGCGTGCGGTATAATCGACTTCGCAGAAAATGGCCACCCGCAGGTCCAGCAATTTCCAAAACCAGCCACCCGCTGTGGCCGATCTGCCACTTATTAGAAAGACGCGGAAATGAACCACCGTCTCCGCATCGCCCTCTACCAGCCTGACATCGCCGGCAACACCGGAACTATCCTGCGCTTCGCCGCCTGCCTCGGCCTTGGCGTCGACATCATCGAACCAGCCGGGTTTCCGCTCTCCGACAAAGCGCTCAAGCGTGCCGGGATGGACTACCTCGAAACGGCTGCCCTGACCCGCCATGTCGACTGGAACGCCTTCGAGGATTGGCGCAAGGGCGAAGCCTGCCGGCTGGTGCTGCTCACCACCAAAGCCGCGACCCCCTATGGGGGCTTCAGCTTCGCCCAAGGCGACATCCTGCTGTTCGGCCGCGAATCCGCCGGCGTGCCGGATCCTGTCCATCAGGCGGCGGATGCGCGGCTGACGATCCCGATGCAGCCGGGCACGCGCAGCATCAACGTCGCGCTGTCGGTCGCCATGGTCGCCGGTGAAGCCATCCGGCAGCTCGGCTAGACCCTTCAGCGCGTTGTCGTCATCGCCAACGGCCGTTGCGTCTTGCATCATTCTCACCCAGGCGCACATCGCCTTCTCCTCAATTGCCCTATCGACGTTTCCTGGCTACAAGCTTAACTTAAGTTGAGGTCAAGCGGAAAATCGAGATGGCTCCGGTAAAGGAATTGACGGTCGGCCAGGTGGCGATGCGCAGCGGCGTGGCGGTGTCGGCGCTGCATTTCTACGAGGCGCGCGGGCTGATCCGCAGCCACCGCACCTCGGGCAACCAGCGGCGCTATGGCCGCGACGTGCTGCGGCGGGTGGCGATCATCCGGATCGCCCAGGAGGTCGGCATTTCGCTGGCCGAGATCGGCGCCGCACTTGAATCGCTCCCAGAAGGCCGTACCCCGACGCGCGAGGACTGGAACCTGTTGTCGACCGGCTGGCGCGACGACCTCGATCGCAAGATCACTCAGCTAAAGAAGCTGCGCGACGGCCTGACCGACTGCATCGGCTGCGGCTGCATGTCGATCGACAAATGCCCGCTGCGAAACAGGGAAGATCGCTTGAGTGCGCAAGGGCCGGGCGCAAGGCGACTGCTGGTGGGGTCCTAATCCGCCGCCGGCAGCCGCCGTATCGTGAATTCTATGACGTCGCCCGGCCGTTCGAACCAGCTTTCGATCTCGGTCCAGTAGGCCTGCTTGGGAAAGCGTTCGAACCATTCCTTGGCTTTGAGCCGCGCATCGGGGCGCGGCAAGACAAAGGTCTCCCGCAAAAACCCGTCACGCGGCATGCGCTCGCGCTCGGCGCGTGAACGATCGAGCCTTTTCTTCAGGCCATGCAGCGGCGGTCTTGCCGGCGTGCGCATGAAAGAACTCCTGGGCCGAACCAGATGACACTTGACCCTTGCCCCTAAGAGATTAGGGATCGCGCCCGGAAAAGGCTAGTGCTCCGATTCCAACATTCGCCTTCCTAATCCCCAGTCGCCGTTGCGAAGGTTGGAATCACAAGGACCACTAGCAAGTTTATGTTTCTGGTGGAGTTCTCGAATTTGACATTTGCGCCGTGCCCTGCGCCACGCTGTGTGCAAATCTCAAATTCACTCCACTAGGTCCTTTGTCGGCTGCGACCGGAGACAGCATTTTGGAACGACCAGAAATACCGGCAGGCCTGCCAGCCGACATCGAACAGAAGAAAATGAAGGCCAGGCTCTGGTTCGAGACGCTGCGGGAGCGCATCTGCACCACCTTCGAGCAGATCGAGCAGGACTTGACCGGTCCGCTGGCCGAATGGTCGCCCGGCCGCTTCGAAAAGACGCCGTGGGAACGAGACCATGGCAAGGGCGGCGGCGGCGCCATGTCGATGATGCGCGGCCGCGTCTTCGAGAAGGTCGGCGTCCATACTTCGACCGTCTATGGCGAATTCTCGCCCGAATTCAGGAAGCAGATGCCCGGCGCCGAGGAAGACCCGAGCTTCTGGGCATCAGGCATTTCGTTGATCGCGCATCCCTGGAACCCCAACGTGCCGGCCGTGCACATGAACACCCGCATGGTCGTGACGTCGCGCCACTGGTTTGGCGGCGGCGCCGATCTGACGCCGGTGCTCGACCGCAACCGCACGGAAGATCACCCCGACACGGTCGCCTTCCATCGAGCCATGCAGTTCGCCTGCGAGAAGAACGCTGCGATCGCCGACCACCCCAAATTCAAGGCCTGGTGCGACGAGTATTTCTATCTGCCGCACCGCCACGAGCCGCGCGGCGTCGGCGGCATCTTTTTCGACTGGCTGCATTCGGGGGAGGAGAAAGGCGGCTGGAATGCCGATTTGAACTTCGTCCAGGATGTCGGGCGTTCTTTCCTTGTCGTCTACGGACACCTGGTTCGCGCCCATTTCAACGAGAACTGGACCGACGACGACCGCGACGAGCAGCTCATTCGCCGCGGCCGTTACGCAGAATTCAACTTGCTTCACGATCGCGGCACCATTTTCGGCCTGAAGACCGGGGGCAATGTCGCCTCGATCCTGTCCAGCCTGCCGCCGGAGGTCAGGTGGCCGTAAACTATCGGTGAGCGCAACGTGAGCCACAATGGCGTCCCATTCGCCGAATCTTGGGATGGAATGTGGCGCAGCGACTATCTTTTTCGTCTAATAGGCAGTTGGAATAAAACGACTATTTGTCGTTTCCGGGCCGGGAAGCGCCGGCGGTTCCCTTGAGAGCAATGAAGGGTGTCGCGACACGACGCTACCGGACGGCCCTGAACAAGGCGGAGCATTTTCCCAAACGAATGCCCGCATTTTCCAGGAGTACTTACCATGCGAAAGCTCATTGTATCGGCAACCGCCGCTGCACTTCTCGCTTCCGGCTCGATTGCCTTTGCCGCGGTCAAGCACACCACGGGCACGGTCAAGACCTATGATGGCACGGCCATGAGCCTTGTTCTGGACGATGGATCCACCTTCACGCTGCCCCAGACCTTCAAGGATCCAGGCTTGAAGGCCGGCGAAAAGGTCCGCGTTTCCTGGGACATGAGCGGCAAGAACAAGGTTGCCGAGTCCGTCAAGATCGTGAAGTGATGGGGACAAGACCGAACGGTCTTGCCTTGGCTTAGCCTGACAAGAGGGGGCGGAGCAGCGCTGCTCCGCCTTTTCGCACCCACGGCAACCAAAACCGTCGAACCGTGTTATGCTAGCTCCCCCGTGCGTGCCCCCGAAACCGACTGCTGTGACAGGGCGCGGAACAGAGATGGCGGAGCTTCGTGTGCCCATGAGAGGCACAGGCTCCAAGGAGGAAAAGGAGAAAACCCCATGAAGGAATTCCATTGCGGCTCGCTGGTTCCCGGCTGTGAGTGGCACACCCGTGCCGGTGAGGAAGCCGAGGTCATGCGCCGCGCCGTCGACCATATGCGCGAGACACATGGCGAAACGGTCATTCGCGAGACGATGATCGAGGCGATCCGCTCGCGCATCGAGAAAGTTCGCGACGCGGCCTGAGCAGTCCTATCTGGCCTTCAAGGCTTCCGCGGCGCGCTCCAGCAGCGCGTCGCGATCGAGCGCAAAGCCGGACCCGATCCATTCCTTTTCCAGGTTTTTCAGGATCGCACCGAGTATTGGCCCCGGCGACGCGCCAAGCGCCGTCAGATCGCCGCCCTTGACTGGGAACACCGGTTTTTCCCATTTCAGCGCAAAAGCGAGCAGGCGCGAAAACCCGCCGGCCTGAACCAGCGCGTCATTGTCCTCGAGAGCCCGCGCTCGCGCCGACGCCAGCGACAGCCGCAGGCGATCGAGAAAACCCTGGCGCTCGCCGGAATAGAGTTTCTTGGCCAGTTCCGCTTCGCTTGTCTTGGGCTCGACGGCAGCCGTCAGCGCCCAGTGGCGCAGGCGCTCCGCCTCAGTGGTCGAAAGTTTCAGCCGCTCGGCCAGTGTCTTCATCCGCGCCGCATCGGGCGGCACGATCGCCTCCAGCCTGAGCAGCGGCTCCGGCGCCCAGCCCAGATCCTTCTCTGTCTTGGTCAGCCCATGAATGGCATCGATGCCCCATTTCTCGCTTTCCGGCAGGGCGCTGGTGAGCACGCCGGCCTGGCGCATCCACAGCAAGGCGCGCGACGGATCTGGGGCCGATAACAACTTCTTCAGCTCGGACCAGATGCGTTCGGCCGAGAGATGGGCGAGACCGTCCTTGAGCCGGGCGCAGGCCTTCAATCCCTCGGCATCGGGCCGACCCTCGCCATACCAGGCGAAAAAGCGGAAGAAACGCAGGATGCGCAGATAGTCTTCGCGGATCCGCTGCTCGGCATCGCCAATGAAGCGCAGCCTTCGTGCCTCGATATCGCCGACGCCGCCGACCAGGTCCACGACCGTCCCGTCAGCCTCCGCATAGAGCGCGTTGATGGTGAAATCGCGCCGTTCGGCGTCGGCCTTCCAGTCGCGGCCGAACGACACTTTGGCGCGGCGGCCATCGGTCTCGATGTCGGCGCGCAGCGTGGTGACCTCATAGGGCGCGCCGCCGGCAATCACCGTGATCGTGCCGTGCTCGATGCCGGTCGGCACCGCCTTGAAGCCCGCCGCCTCGGCGCGGCGAACGGTTTCCTCGGGCAGGCAAGTGGTAGCAACGTCAATATCGGCGACCAGCTGCCCAATCAGCGCATTGCGCACCGCGCCGCCCGCGATGCGGGCTTCCTCGCCGCCCTGCGCCAGCACGGCAAGCAGCCGCTGCAGATGCTTTTCACCCAGCCAGTCGGCTCTGCCCGCCAGCGATATCGGATCACTCAAGCATAGAGCCTTTCATAGAGCGTGCGGATGATGCCGGCGGTGACGCCCCAGATGCGCTGGCCGCCATAGGGCATATCGTAGAAGAACCATTCCAGGTCGTTCCACATGCGGCTGTCCCTGGTGTGGTTGGCCGGATCCATCAGGAACGAAAGCGGCACTTCGAAGGCGGCGTCGACCTCGTCGGAATTGAGCGACAGCGTAAAACCGGGCTCGACGATCGCCAGCACCGGCGCGATGCGATAGCCGCTGCCGGCGACATAATCGGGCATGCGGCCGATGATCTCGATGCGGTCATGGCCGAGGCCGATCTCCTCGAAGGTCTCGCGCAAGGCCGCTGCTTCCGGGGTCGCATCGGTGGGATCAATGGTGCCGCCAGGAAAAGCCACCTGCCCGGAATGGCTGCGCAGTTTTTCCGCCCGCTTGGTCAAAAGCACGGTCGCATCGCGTCCATGATCGACGACCGGGATCAGCACCGCGGCGTCGCGCAGCGCTTTGAGCTGCGTCAACCGTGGATGGCCGGGGTTGAAGCGATGATCGCCATAATCGTCGCCGGCATGGGCTTCAGCTTGCGCGGCGACCCGCGCGCGAAAATCCGCTGTGGAAAACGGCGGCGGCCTCACCTGATCCATCATGCGCTCAGCCGCTTCAGTTTTTCCGCCGGCATGATCGGATAGATTTCGCCTTTCGAGCGCACGGCAAACATCGTCTTGCCGCCGATATCGATCTCCTCGCCATGCTCGACCAGTTCGTACATCACCGGCCGCGCCACCAGCGCTTCCAGCCTCCCGCGCACCAGCACATAGGGCTTCAGGCCGCCGGTCTCGTTCTCGTCGACGAAGCGCAGCGGATGGCCAGGTCCGGCCTCGACGACATCGCCGACATTGGTGCGGAAAGTGATGGTCTGCTCGGCGCCGGCGCCGGAAACATCCATTTCAACCGCGATGAAAGGCGCGTCCACGACGCGGATGCCGACCCGTTCGACCGGCGTCACCAGATAGGTCCTGCCATCCTCGTCCTTGCGCAGCACGCTGGAAAACAGCTGCACCAGCGGCATGCGGCCGATCGGCGTGCCGAGATAGAACCACGTTCCGTCTTGTTTGATCTCCATGTCGAGATCGCCGCAAAAGTCGGGATTCCAGCGCTCCACCGGCGCCGCGCCCTTGCCGGCGCGAGCCGCACGCGAGATCAACGCTTCGAGACCGCGCGCCTCGGTTGCGGCAGCAAGGCTGTGTTCGCGATGTTCGGAGCGTTCCGTCATGGTCACGAAATAGTCACTGTTGTTCCGCTTGTCAGCCTAAGTCTGTGATTTAAATTCATTCGTAGGCGCCAGGCGAAGCCGAATCGCGGCATTCTAAGGCTCTACAGTGCAAGCCGGTACTTCCAGCACAAGGATCGATGCGGCATGAGCGTAATGGTCAAGGAAAGCCCAATCAGCGAAAAGGACATGATCGCCCAGGCCGAGACGGCGCTGGCCGATATTTCCAGGGTGCGCGACGGCGTCGGCCGCGTCATTTTCGGCCAGGAAGTGGTGGTCGAGCGCACGCTGGTGGCGCTGCTTGCCGGCGGCCATGCACTGCTGGTCGGCGTGCCCGGCCTTGCCAAGACCAAGCTGGTCGAAACGCTCGGTGTCGTGCTCGGCCTCGATTCGCGCCGCATCCAGTTCACACCCGACCTGATGCCGTCGGACATTCTCGGCTCAGAGGTGATGGAACAGGACGAGGCCGGCAAGCGCTCCTTCCGCTTCATCTCCGGCCCGATCTTCGCGCAATTGCTGATGGCCGACGAGATCAACCGCGCCTCGCCGCGCACCCAGTCGGCGCTGCTGCAGGCGATGCAGGAATATCACGTCACCATCGCCGGCATTCGCCACGACCTGCCCGCGCCCTTCCATGTACTGGCGACGCAAAACCCGCTGGAGCAGGAAGGCACCTATCCCCTGCCCGAAGCGCAGCTCGACCGCTTCCTGATGCAGGTCGACATCCTTTATCCCGAAATCGAGGCCGAGCGGCGCATCCTGCTCGAAACCACCGGCATCGAGGACGCCAAGGCGCAAAACGTGCTGCAGCCGGCGCGGCTGAGGGAAATCCAGACGCTGATCCGCCGTATGCCGGTGCCCGAAAGCGTCGTCGACGCCATCCTCAAACTGGTGCGTTCGGCGCGTCCCGGCCAGGGCAATGCCGAGACCGACAAGCATGTCGCCTGGGGTCCCGGCCCGCGCGCCAGCCAGGCGCTGACGCTGTGCGCCCGTGCGCGCGCGCTTTATGACGGGCGGCTGGCGCCGTCGGTGGACGACATCCGCGCGCTGGCAGAACCGGTGCTGCAGCACCGCATGGCGCTGACCTTTGCCGCCCGCGCCGAGGGCACGACTGTGCGCGACGTGGTGGCGAAACTGGCCAAAGGAATCTGATGGCACGTATCGGCGAAGTCCAGGCACCGGCAGCGACGCGCGACGCGCTCGCCAGGGGCCGGTTGCGGGCTTCGCTGGTGCCGGACCTGCTGGTCGAGGCACGCCGTATCGTCAATACGGTAATTGCCGGCTGGCATGGCCGCCGCAAGCGCGGCATCGGCGAGAATTTCTGGCAGTTCCGCCCCTATGTCGAAGGCGATTCCTCGCGCATCGACTGGCGCCGTTCGGCCCGGGACGACCACACCTATGTGCGCGACCGCGAATGGGAAGCAGCCCACACGGTGTGGCTTTGGGCCGACCCATCGCCCTCCATGCTCTACAAATCGACTGGCGCCAGCGTTTCCAAGGAATCGCGCGCGCTGGTGCTGGCACTGGCCATGGCCGAATTGCTATCTCGCAGCGGCGAGCGCATCGCATGGCCCGGCCTGACAGATCCGTTCACCGCCCGCAACGGCGCCGAGCGCATCGCAGCGCAATTGATGCACGCCGCGGACCTGCCAGCAAAGCCTGACCTGTCCGCCATCCGCCGCTTCTGCGACATCGTCGTCGTGAGCGATTTCCTCGACCCGGTCGAGGAGACCATGGAATGGCTCGATGTGCTGGCGCGGCATGGCGTGCGTGCGCATCTGATCGAGGTTGCCGATCCGGCGGAGGAGACCTTTCCTTATGCCGGCCGCACCGAATTCACCGATCCCGAGACCGGCGACAAGTTGACCGCCGGCCGCGCCGAAATGCTCGGCGACGAATACCGCCTGCTCTACACCGCCCGCCGCCAGGAGATGGCCAGCTGGTGCAAGCGCCTCGGCTGGAGCTACACCGTCAACCACACCGATCGCCTCGCTTCCGAGGCGCTGGTGCGCATCCACATGGCGATGACCGCCGATGGCGCATTCGTGGGAAGGGCCGGCGCATGAGCTGGCTGCCGCTCTCCTTTGGCGCTCCCATGGTGTTGTGGGGCCTGCTCGCGCTGCCGGTGATCTGGTGGCTGCTCAGGCTCACACCGCCCAAGCCGCAGTCCGAAATGTTTCCGCCGCTGAAGATCCTCGCTCGCGTGCTGAAGCGCGAGGAAACGCCGCAGCAGAGCCCGTGGTGGCTGACGCTGCTGCGGCTGTTGATGGCAGCCCTTGTCGTCGCGGCATTAGCCGAACCCGTTTTCAATCCGCGCGAAAAATTGCCGGCCGAGGGCGCCGCCCTGGCGCTCGTCATCGACAATGACTGGGCGAGTGCCGCCGACTGGGGCAAGCGCGTCGCCACCGCCCAGAGGCTGATCGCCGATGCCGGTTCGAACGGCGTACCGGTCGTCATCGCCTTCACCGCCGAAAAGCCGAACGCCGAGATCGGCCCCTTCGATGCCGCGGCTGCCCTCGACCGGCTGCGCGCCGCCAAGCCGAGGCCGATCCCAACCGACCGACCCGCCGTCTATGCCCGCGTCGCCGGCGTGCTGGAAACCTTGCCCGGCGCCAGCGTTGCCGTTCTCGCCGACGGCCTTGCGGCAAAGGGCGACGAGGCCGCCTTCAACACACTGCTGTCGAAAAATGCCGCCCGTGTCGTCTGGGCCAATTCCGACCGGCTGGCGCTGACTGGGCTCACTGGCGCCGAAAATCAGGTCGACGGCTTCGCCCTGACCGCCATCCGCGCGCCCGGCGACCCGGCGCCGGCACAAGTCACCGCCGGCGCCTTCGACGACAAGGGCCGCCGCATCGCCGACGCGACGCTGACCTTCGCGCCGGGTGAGACTACCGCCAGCGGCACGATGGCGGTGCCGTTCGAACTGCGCAACGACTTCGCCTCGATCGCGCTCGACGGCGAACGCCAGGCAGGTGCGGTGCGCGTGCTCGACGAAAGCTCCAAGCGCCGCCGCGTCGGACTTTTATCGCAGGCCGAGGCCGACCAGGCGCAGCCGCTTCTGTCGCCGCTCTATTACATCAGGCGCGCGCTGCAGCCTTTCGCCGATCTGGTCGAACCGTCGAGCGTCGATCTCGCCGACGCCATCCCGCAGCTTCTCGACCAGAAGCCGGCGATGATCGTCATGGCCGATATCGGTACCATTCCGCCGCAGGTCCATCAGCGGCTGGTCGACTGGGTCGACAATGGCGGCACGCTGGTGCGCTTTGCCGGTTCGCGGCTGGCCGCCGCCGGCAATGACGATGATCTGTTGCCGGTCAGGCTGCGCACCGGCGAGCGCTCGCTTGGCGGCGCGCTGTCATGGACGACGCCGCAGGCGGTGACCGAATTCCCGAAGAACGGCCCGTTCGCCGACCTCGCACCGCCGGCCGAGGTCACGGTGAGCCGGCAGGTGCTGGCCGAACCGACGCCGGACATCGTCGAACGCACCTGGGCAACCCTTGCCGATGGCACCCCGCTGGTGACCGGGTTGAAGAAGGGCAAGGGCACGCTGGTTCTGTTCCACATCACCCCGGAAGCGACATGGTCGACGCTGCCGATCTCCGGCAGCTTCGTCGAGATGCTGCGGCGCATCGTGCAGCTGTCGCGCAACCAGGGTGCGGCGGTTGCCAACGCCGAAGCCGCTGCTACGTCGCTGGCACCTTATCGCATGATAGCCGCCGACGGCACTTTGGTGCCGCCGACGCCGGACGCGCGACCGCTGGTCCCCGGCGCCGGCACGCTGCCGGTGACGTTCGAGAACCCGCCCGGCCTCTACGGCTCGGAAACCGGCGTTTTCGCCCACAATCTGCTCGAACCGGCCACCGCCTTCGCGCCGCTGGTGCGCCCGCAATTCACAGTGCCGGTGACCAATATCCAGTACGCTTTCGATGAATCGCGCGACCTCAAGGGATCGCTGGTCACAGCGGCACTTGCGCTTATGCTGCTCGACACGCTGGCGGTGTTCTGGATGGGCGGGCTGATGTCGCGCCGACCGCGCCGCGGCCGATCGGCCGCAGCAACGACGGCTGCGCTGCTGCTTGGCCTCGGCATGCTGTTTGGCCATGCCGACCTCGCCCACGCCGACGACGCCAAGCCCGGCGATGCCGCGGCAATCGAGGATATTGCCAAGACCCGCATCGCCTATGTGCTGACCGGTGTGCCCGGTGACGATTCGATCAGCCGCGCCGGGCTCGAAGGCCTGACCCGCTTCCTGATCGAGAAGACCGCGCTCGAGCCGGGCGCGCCGGCGGGCGTCGATATCTCGAAGGACGAGCTTTCCTTCTATCCGCTGATCTACTGGCCGATCGATCCTTCCGCGCCGATGCCGAGCCAAGCCGCGATCGCCCGCATCGACGCCTATATGCAGCAGGGCGGCACGGTGCTGTTCGACACGCGCGACCAGTTCGCCAACGGCATCGGTGCGGATTCGGCGAGCCCGGCGACGGAACGGTTGCGCGACATTCTCGGCAATCTCAACGTGCCGCCGCTGGAGCCGGTGCCCGCCGACCATGTGCTGACCAAATCCTTCTTCATCCTGCCCGAATTTCCCGGCCGCTTCTTCGGCAGCCCGCTCTGGGTGGAAGCCTCGCTCGAGGCCAGCAATGCCGAGAATCGGCCGGTACGCGTCGGCGACGGCGTCTCGCCGATCCTGATCACCGCCAATGATTTTGCCGGCGCCTGGGCCGTCGACGGGAATGGTGACCCGCTTTTGCCGACCGTGCCATCGGATCCGATGCAGCGCATCTATGCGCTGCGCGCCGGCGTCAACATCATGATGTACATGCTGACCGGCAACTACAAATCCGACCAGGTGCACGTGCCCATCCTGCTCGAACGGTTGGGGCAATAGGATGGCAGTGTTGGCTAATTTCGTCTCGATCCTGTCTGGCGCCGGCGGCGCAGCCTCACCCTCACCCTCCCCCTTTTGGGGAGGGTCGGCTCGCTGTCGCAGCGAAGCGAAGACAGTGGGCCGGGGTGGGGGTGCAGCCAGCGCTCTGTCGCCTACCCCCACCCCGCTCCGCTACGCGGATCGACCCTCCCCACAAGAGGGAGGGTAAACGATGAACTGGTCGATTTCGTTCGAACCGCTGCTGTCCTGGCCCTTGCTGGCTTTGGTGCTCGCACCGCTGCTGGTGCTGGCCGCTGTCGGCTTGTGGTTTCGCCAGCGCGGCGCGATCTTCCGCTTCGCGGCGCTGATTGCGCTGGGCGCAGCACTCCTCAATCCGGTCTTCCTCGATGAGGAGCGCGAGGCGCTGAAGAGCGTCGTTGCCGTCATCGTCGACCGCAGCCAGAGCCAGGATATCGGCGACCGGACCAAACAGACCGACGAAGCGCTTGCCGGTTTGCAGCAGCGCCTTGGCCGCTTCAAGCAGTTCGACGTCCGCGTCGTCGAGGCCGGCAAGTCGGAAGCCGCCGACGAGCGCACCGAGACCAAGCTTTTTGCAGCGCTTGAAGGCGCCTTCCGCGACGTGCCGCCCTCGCGCATCGGTGGCGCCATCATGATCACCGATGGCGAGGTGCATGACGCACCGGCCGCCCCCGACTTCAATGCGCCGCTGCACGCGCTGATCACCGGCAACGAGCACGAGAAGGACCGCCGCATCCGCTTCGAGAACGCGCCGCGCTTCGGCCTCGTCGGCAAGCCGCTCGACATGACCTACCGCGTCATCGCCACCGACGGCGAAACCGGCCCGGTCGATGTCCGCGTCTCGGTCAATGGCGAGCAGGTCGCGGTCGAAGAGGCGACCATCGGCCAGGCGATGCCGCTGCAGGTGACCATCCCCGGCGCCGGCCGCAACATCGTCGAACTCTCCATTGACCGCGAGCCGGGCGAACTGACCGACGCCAACAACCGCGCCATCGCGCTGATCGACGGCATCCGCGAGAACTTGCGCGTGCTTTTGGTTTCCGGCGAACCGCATGCCGGCGAGCGCACCTGGCGCAATCTGCTGAAATCCGACGCCTCGGTCGATCTCGTCCATTTCACCATTCTGCGGCCGCCGGAAAAGCAGGACGGCACGCCGATCAACGAACTGTCGCTGATCGCCTTCCCGACCCGCGAGTTGTTCGTCGAGAAGATCAAGGATTTCGATCTCATCATATTCGACCGCTACCAGCACCGCGACGTGCTGCCGATCCTCTATTACGACTACATCTCCGAATACGTCGAAAAGGGCGGCGCGCTGCTGATCGCCGCCGGGCCAGAATATGCCGGCGACGCCTCGATTGCCCGCACCCCGCTAATGTCGTCGCTGCCGGCAATGCCGACCGGCGAAGTCATCGACAAGGCCTTCTATCCGCGCCTCACCGATCTCGGCCAGCGCCATCCGGTGACGCGCGGCCTCGACGGCTCGGCGACCGAGCCGCCGCGCTGGAGCCGCTGGTTCCGCACCATCGGCGTGCAGAACCCCGAAGGCGAAGTAGTGATGAAGGGCGCCGACAACCGCCCGCTGCTTCTGCTCGACCATAAGGGCGAAGGCCGCGTCGGCATGCTTCTGTCCGATCAGGGCTGGCTATGGGCGCGCGGCTTCGAGGGTGGCGGGCCGCATGTCCAGCTTTACCGCCGCATCGCCCACTGGCTGATGAAGGAACCTGAACTCGAGGAAGAGCGGCTGACCGCCGACGGCCGCGGCATGATGCTGGAAATCCGCCGCCAGACGATGAGCGACGATCCCGGCCCGGCGCAGGTGATCACCCCTTCGGGCAAGGCGCTGATCGTCAAGCTGGAGAAGTCCGAACCCGGCGTTTTCCTGGGCAGCATCGAGACCAAGGAGATCGGCCTCTACCAGATCGGCAATGGTGACCTGACCGCACTCGCCCATGTCGGCCCGGTCAACGCGCCGGAATTCTCCGACGTCGTCTCTACCGAGGACCGCTTGAAGGCTCCGACTGAGGCCACCGGCGGCAGCGTGCGCCGGCTGGCGGCCTCCACCCTTGGCCAGCTCACCGGCAGTGTCGCCCTGCCCTCCATCGTCCCGGTCCGCGCCTCCGGTGCGGCCTCGGGCGCAGACTGGATCGGCCTGCGCAGCACCGACGACAGCGTGCTCAAAGCCGTCTCGCGCGTACCCCTGTTCGGCGGCTTCCTCGGCCTTTTCCTGCTGCTGCTGGCCATGGGCGCGATGTGGTACAGAGAGGGACGGTAAGGATGTCCAGCCGATAGATGGGTAACACTTTGAACCGGATACATAGGTGACACTTCTCTCCCCCTATGCGTCCGCCGCAGCGCCAAGCGGATTGGTTGGCGCGGCGCTGCGGCGGACAAGCTTCATGTGCCGTGTGTCGATGAAGCCGAGCGGGTGGGCATGGAATGAGAGTGTCCATTGTCCGTCTTCGGTCTCCAACGCAGCGACCGGTTCGCCCGCCAGCGCTTGCGAGACATATATGAAGCCGCCATTCCATCGGATCTCGCCATTGTGGCGCACGCGGCGGACCGAGGCCTCGGCCGGATAGACGGGCTCGGGTGGTGTCCTGGGCATGGCGCGCTGTGAGGACCGGTAGTGCTGGGCGGGCGTATCCATGCCCAGCGCCTCATGGGGACGTTCCTCATTGTAGCTGTGGCGGAAGGTCTCGAAGGCCTGGCCCTGTGCCGTTCGGTCGGCTTCCGGTGCCTCGGCCATCGGCAGCATGGTCAGGTGAAAGCGCTCGTGACGTCCGTTCTGCTGTGGCCTGCCGGGTGCGATCCGCTCCAAGGTGATGCCGAGCTTGATGAAGCGCACGACAAGCGGCGTCAGCCCGGTGACGCCGGCCGATGCGAAGGGCGGGCCATTGTCGCTTCTGAAGCGATCCGGCAGGCCATGCTCTTCAAACAGCCGTTCGAACACCGGCCAGGCTTCGCTATCGGCCGTCGACCCCGTCGCTTCGAGCGCCAGAAGATAGCGGCTCGACGCATCCATCACCGTCAAGGGTTCGCAACGCCAGCCGTCGCGGGTCCGGAACCAGCCCTTGTGATCGCCAGTCCACACCGCGTTCGGTTCTTGCGGCTGTGGCCAGGGTCCATTGCCGCAGGCCCGCAGGCGGGGTCGCTTGCGGGCGCGGACAAGCCCATGCCGCGCAAGGATCGCGCCGACCGTCGAGGCTGAAGGCCACATGAACTCGGGAGCCGTGCGCCTGAGCCGTGCCACGATCTTCTTTGGACCCCAAAGCGGATGCAGCTCCTTGGCCGCCACAATCCGCTCAACCAGATCCTGAGCTGTCGCCCGGCCATGATTGAGCGGGGCTCGCGGCAGGTCGTGCAAACCCTCAGGCCCAAACGTCCGATAGCGTCCTAGCCATTTGTAGCCGTTCTTGCGTGAGATCCCGTAGGCCGCACCAAGCGCAACCATCGTCTCATCCCCAGAAAGACACTCCACAACAAACCGTAGCCGCTCGTCCATGATGCCAGTCTCTCGCCAAACCATCGCCGGTCCTCCGGCGGACAAGAAAACTGTCACCCATGCTATCGGTCCATTCTGTTACCTATCTATCCGGTTCGGACAAGGATCCCTTCTCCCCGTCACTATACGGGGAGAAAGACGCTCAACCTACTCCTCCGGCTCCGTCGTAAACAGCAGCGGGTACCCCTTGGCCTTGGCCGCGTCGATGGCCCGTGTCGCCTTGGTCTCGGCGACATCCCTGGTGAAGACGGCAACGACGCAAACGCCGAGCCGGTGCGCGGTGATCATCACCCGGTTAGCCTGGTCTTCGCTGAGCTTGAACTCGCCCTTCAGCACCGTCACCACGAATTCGCGCGGCGTAAAATCGTCATTGATGAGGATGACCTTGTAGAGCTTCGGTCGCTCGGTCTGCGGCTTGGTCTTGGTCCGGGGTTTGGAGCTGATTTCAGGCATCGGGAACCGGTATCGCGCGAGGGGTCGCTCTCACTTTGTCATGGGGGAAAGCCGTCGTCCATTTTGATCGGCGCGCCAAACCGGCTTCCCGGAAGTGCTGCCGTTCACAAATTTAGGAACTGTACGCTGCGGTTCAACGGCTCTGGCGATCGGCGACGCGACGAGCCTGGAATTGCCGTGCGCTGGATGCCGCATCCGGCCTTGATCCGGCCGCCTTGTATTCGACCCAGGCGACCGCGAGCCAGCCGAAGAAGCAGGCCAGCGCCGCGCCGGTGATCACGGTAAGCAGCAGGCTTTGCCATGGTGTGATGTATTGCCAGCTGCTGGAGATTGCCGGTGCAAACAGCGACGGCTCCGTGCGCCCGCTCACCGGATCGGGCACCGGGCTGGCGGTGAACTGGATCAGCACGCTGACCATTGCCGAGGCCACAAGGCCGCCGATGGCCATCGAGCGCAGAATGGATGAAAGCCGCTTCTTCATGCGGGCTATCCTACCGGACCGGCATTGCAAACGTGTTAAAGTCCTGGGTGGCCGGCACCCATCAACGGGTAATCATGCACTCACACGACAAGGCCGCTCCAGCCGGGGGGGGGTGCTGGAGCGGCCTTGTTACAGACAAGCCTGTTGGCTGTCTGGATCAGGCCTTCGGGGCGTCCGTCTTGACGACCTTCTTCGCCTTCTTGTGCTTCTTGACGGGCTTCTTGGCGACGACCTTCTTCACCGGGGGCTTGGCGGTCGTGGTCGCCGGAGCGGTGGTCGTGGAAGCAGCCGGAGCAGCGGTCGTGGTGGCAGCGGCATTGCCCAGAGCCGGCATTGCGAAAGCGAGAGCGACGGCGAGACCGGTGGCGGAGAGGATGGACTTTTTCATGGCTTCATTTCCTTCTTTGTGCGGGTCGAGTTTCGAGTGTCACTGAACCGGGTCGATCGGTGTCACTCCAAGCAGCTTCAAAGCGTTCGCGAGCATCCGGATACCCTGTGCCTGTTTCTTGTTGGCGCAGAACCGGTTTCCCTTTCTTTGCAGTGCTTTCGCCGCGGTGACCTGCGTTGCCGCGGCATGGGTTTCAAGGGCTTCGTCTACCTGGCGATTGAGATCGATGCAGCGCTCGCTCCTTGTGATCGGCGTCACCTTTGCGGTTGTGGCTCCGACCGCGGCTGTGACGAGCGGAATGCTGAGCAGCGCACCCATCAAGCTGATCGTGAACCTGTGCATTGGTGATGTCCGTTACTCCGGAGACTTCGCGTCGCAGCCGATGTCCTGACCGCCACGGCACCCTTTATGCCCTTGATTTTTTTCGGGAGTTTTTCCGGACTATAGAATTTTGTTTCTGAATTGTTTCTGGCAAATCGGCTTTGCGGGCGATCATCGCCGCTGGCCAACATGTGGCCAGAATTCTATCGTGTGGGTGACGCCACAGAAGCAGACTCAGAAGGCAGCCGCCGACCGGCCGCCAGCAATGACAGGATCGCCGTGAAATCCGATGCGCACATACTGATCGTCGACGACGACAAGGGCATTCGCGACCTGCTTCAGGAATTCTTCCAGAAGCGCGGCCTGCGCACCACGGTTGCCGCCGACGGCGTCGAGATGGAAGACATACTGCGCCGCACGCAGGTAGACCTGATCGTGCTTGATGTGATGCTGCCAGGAAAGAGCGGGCTGGAGCTCTGCCGCGACCTGCGCGCCAGCTACTCGACGCCGATCATCATGCTGACGGCGGTGACCGAGACCACCGACCGCGTCGTCGGCCTGGAGATGGGCGCCGACGACTATGTGCCCAAACCCTTCGATCCGCGCGAGCTGCTGGCCCGCATCCGCGCCGTTTTGAGGCGCAATGGTGCTGCTGAGCCGAAGCGCGCCACCACCAAGCAAATCTACCATTTCGCCGGCTGGACGATGGACTGCTCGCGCCGGCGGCTGATGGCGCCGGGCGATGTCAGGGTCGAGCTGACGATGGCGGAGTTCAACCTGTTGCAGACCTTCGTCAAAAGCGCGCAGCGCGTGCTCACCCGCGACCAGCTCATCGAGCTTTCCGGCGGTGACAGCGACTATTCCTTCGATCGCAGTATCGACATACTGGTCAGCCGTCTCAGGCGCAAGATGGAAGACGACCCCAAGACGCCGAAACTGATCCTGACTGTGCGCAGCGGCGGCTACCAGTTCCTGCCCGAGACCACCTCCGAATGAGACGTTTCCTGCCGCAAACCCTGCCGGTCTGGGTTTTGCTCATCGTCATTGCCGGCCTGCTGATCAGCCAGGTCGCCACGCTCTACATCGTCTCGCGTGATCGTGCCGTCGCCAATGACGAGGTCGATCTCTACCGGCTTAACGACCGCGCCTATTCGCTGGTGCAGCTGATGCATGACGACACGCCGGAGCAGCGCAAGCTGACGGCCTCCGGTCTGTTCAACGCCACCTATGCGCTCACCGTTTCGGACACGCCCGCGGTCACCTCGTCGATCGCCGGCGACGACGAACTGGCCGAGCTCGAGGACATTCTGGTCGGGCGGCTGTCGAAATTCGGCATCACCGACGCCCGCGTCCGGCGCGATCCGGCAACCCAGGCAGCCAACGCGCCTGGCGGTGTGGCCGTGACCAAGGATGTTGGCGCGGTGGAGCGCGACCTGTTATCGCTGGCGGCCAGCTTCGCCCAAAGCGACAAGCTGACGGCCTCTGTCCGCTTCGCCGACGGCCAATGGCTGAATTTCACCGAGCCCAACACGCCGGTCGGACCGATATTGAGCTTCGACAGCCTGCCGCTCTATTCGCTGATCGCGGCCCTGGTGGTGATCATGTCGATCTGGTCGCTGCGCCGGCTGACGGCGCCCTATCGGATGATGGAAACGGCGGTCAACCGGATCGGCACGGATCTGAAGAGCCCGCCGATCGCCGAGACCGGCAGCCGCGAAATCCGCGCCGCGGCCAAAGCCGTCAACGCCATGCAGGTCCGGCTGCGCGACTATGTCGAGGACCGCGAACATCTGGCCGCCGCGCTCGCCCACGATCTGCGCACGCCGCTGACCCGCATGCGGCTGCGCCTCGAACTGTTGCGCAGATCGACCGCGCGCGAGGCGCTGGCCCACGACCTCGCCGACATCGAGAGCATCGCCAGCTCCGTCATCGACTTCGCCACCTTCGAAGTCACCGAGGAGAAGAGCGAGCGGATCGATTTCTGGTCGCTGGTGGAATCGATCGCCGACAGTTTCGAGGACGTCACGTTCGACCATGACGGCGCCAGGCCGCGTGGCATGATCTGCATCGCGCGACCGGTGGCGCTGAAGCGCTGCGTCAACAATCTGGTCCAGAATGCCGTGACCTACGGCAAGAAAGCCCATGTCAGCCTGCGGCAGTCGGACGGCACGGTCACGCTGGTCATCCGCGACGAGGGGCCGGGCATACCGCAGGCGCAGCTCGACCAGGTGTTCGGTTCCTTCGTGCGGCTGGAGCAATCGCGCAACCGCCAGACCGGCGGTCTCGGCCTCGGCCTGACCATTGCCCGCAACATTGCGCGTGCCGCCGGCGGCGATGTCAACCTGTCCAACCGTCCCCGCGGCGGCCTGCTGACGGAGCTCAGCCTGCCGCTGGCGGCATGAGGCAGCAGACTAGCGTCTCGATGGGCACCGGGGGTGGATCAGCCAACCCAACCTTGCAATAGTGCAGCCGCTCGAACAGGAGGAGATCGCCGCATGTTTTACGCCATCCTGGCCTATCACGTCGAACAGACCATCCAGTCCCTGACGCCGCAGCAGGATGCGGCGCTGATGCACGACCTGCTCGAAGTCAACGCCAGGCTGACCCGCGAAGGCAAGCTCGGGCCGGCGGCAAGACTGGGCGCGACCGCCGACGCCGTCACGCTGCGTGGTCCGGGAGACGGCATCGTCATCGACGGGCCGTTTGCCGAGACCAAGGAACAATTGCTGGGTCTTTATGTCCTCGACTGCGCCACGCAGGAGGCGGCGATTGCGGCTGCGCGCGACTTGCGCCGCGTGAATCCCTCGGCAGTCTACGAAATCCGGCCGATCACATTTTACCTTCCCGGCCTGGCGTTCCCCGTGACGAAGGGCGATTTCCAGGAGGCCGCCAGCGGCTGAGAGCCGCTTGCCCTACCCCATGGCCGGTCAGGCGGAAGCGATCTCGTTGCCCAGGCGGACCGTTTCGGCGACGAGAAGGTCGAGATCCTCGCGCCGGGTCCGGTGGTTGTTGATCGCCACCCTGAGGCAATGCTGGCCTTGCACCGTGGTATCGGAAATGGCGGCGATGCCCTCTTCCTGCAGCCTCAGCATGATCTCGGTGTTGAGCGCTTTCGCGCGCTCGCCATCGAGACCATCCGCGCGATAGCGGAAGCAGACGATGTTGATGCTGGTCGGCGCCGTCAGTTCGAGCGCTGGTTCGGCCGCGATTAGCCCTGAGAGATACTGCCCCTGCGCAATGTTCTGGTCGATCAGGCGGCCGAATTTTTCGACGCCGTGTTCTCGCAACGCCATCCACACTTTGAGTGCCTTGAAGCCGCGTGACGTCTGCAGGCCATAATCGTGCAGCCATTGGCCGGAGGCGAGGCCGCGCGGTGTCGATTCCAGATATTCCGGCGTCACCGCGAAGGTCTTGCGATGCGCCGAGGCATCCCTGACCAGCGCGCAGCCTGCCTCGAACGGAGCGTGCAGCCATTTGTGGGGGTCGAGCGCGATGGAATCGGCCCATTCGATGCCGGCGACGCGATGTGCATTCTGAGGCGCGATCGCGATCAGCGCGCCGATGCAGCCGTCGACATGGAACCAGAGGTCCTCCTCATGCGCCAGCTTGGCCAGCGCCTGCAGATCGTCGATGGCGCCGGTGTTGACAGTGCCGGCGTTGCCGATGATGCAGGCCGGCTTGAACCCGGCCGCGCGATCTTCCGATATCGCAGTCCTCAAACCTTCAATGTCGATGCGCAGGCCGGCGTCGCTGGCAATGCGGCGCAGCGCCTTGTTGCCGAGACCGAGCGCTTCCATCCCCTTGCGGTGACAGGAATGGACCTGGTCCGAGCCATAGAAACGCAAAGGCTTTTCGATTGCTCCAACGCCGTGCTCGCGCACGTCGATGCCGGCCTTGGTGTTGCGCGCCACGGTGAGCCCGATGATGTTGGCCATCGAGCCGCCGCTGACCAGCGTGCCGCTGGCCGAAGCCGGCATGCCCATCATCTGCTTGCACCAGTCGACCACCTGGCCGTCCATCAGGGCGGCGGCATGGTTGCCGCCGCCGAGATTGGAGCCCTGGATTGCCGCCAGGAAATCGCCGATCGCGCCGGTAAAATTGCTCGACCCCATATACCAGGACCAGAAGCGCGGATGGATGTTGCCCATCGGATAGGGCATCACCTTGTCCACGACATCGCCATAGATGTCGGCGAGCGGGGTCGGCGATTGCGGCAGCGAGGCGGTGAAGAAATCCCTCACATCTCCAGGCATCTCCTGCCACACCGGCCGTTGCCTGACATCGCGCAGGTAAGCGACGGCATCGTCAACGATCCGATGCGACAGGCTTTGCACATCGGCCCAGTCCGAGGGGTCAAGCGTTTCCTCGGTACTGGTAGCCGAGTGTCCAGGCATCGCGTCCATGCAATTTGCTCCCGCGTCATCATGCCGGGAACTGGCAACCGGGCGTCGAGCGCGAGAGAGCAAGCTCTTCCGCATTCATCTCGGCCTCGATGCCATCGAACAGCGGTGTCGACATATAGCGTTCGCTGGTATCGGGAAGCATGCACAGGATCACCGAACCGGCCGGCGCCGTGCCGGCGATCTGGCGTGCCACGGCAAAAGCCGAACCGCCGGAAATGCCGGTGAAGATGCCTTCCTGCTGCGCCAGCGCCTTGGCCCATTTCATGCCCTCCGGCCCGGCGATCGGCATCACCTCGTCATAGAAGTTGCCAGCGATGGCCTCCTGCAGGACGTGCGGGATGAAATCCGGCGTCCAGCCCTGGATCGGGTGCGGTTCGAAAGCCGGATGGCTGGCGGCCGGCGCTCCGCCGGCGCCACGCATCTGCGGCTTGCCGCTACCGACAAGCTGCGCATTGGCCGGTTCGGTGAGCACGATCCGGGTCTCAGGCCTCTCGCGGCGCAGCACCCGCGCCACGCCGGCGACGGTGCCGCCGGTGCCGTAACCGGTGACGAAATAGTCGAGCCGCGAGCCGGCGAAATCGTTGACGATCTCGCGTCCCGTGGTTGCTTCATGGATGTCGGCGTTGGCCTTGGTCTCGAACTGGCGGGCCAGGAACCAGCCATTGGCTTCGGCCAATTCCACCGCCTTCTTGTACATGCCGAAGCCTTTCTCGGCGCGCGGCGTCAGCACCACCTTGGCGCCCAGCATCCGCATCAGCTTGCGGCGCTCGACCGAGAAACTGTCGGCCATCGTCACCACCAGCTTGTAGCCCTTCTGCGCACAGACCATGGCAAGACCGATGCCGGTGTTGCCGCTGGTCGCCTCGACAATGGTCTGTCCAGGCTTGAGCGCGCCGGTGCGTTCACCTTCCTCGATGATGTTGAGCGCCAGCCGGTCCTTCACCGACGCCGCCGGATTGAAGAACTCGGCCTTGACGTAGATGGTGGCGTGCGCCGGTCCGAGATTATTGACGCGGATGACCGGCGTGTCGCCGATGGTGTCGAGAATGCTGTCGAACAGGCGGCCGCGGCCGGCCGTGGTTCTGATTTTCTGCTGATGCAACATGGTAGACTCCTGGTTCTTGCTCACGGGCCGGTTACACACCGGCGGTTTGGGCGGCGAGATTTCGACACCTTGCCGCACTACAGGTCCTTGACGTGCGGCAGTGTGGTAAACACCACATTCGGCGCACAAATTTTGCGAGCCGGGTGCACTTTGTCGTGCTCGGTGGTAAAGCAGGGGTCGGCAGGTCAGCGTGGGAGCAGGCGTGGTATCTGGCGTGGAATCGAGCCTGGCGAGCAGCCATCAAGGTGTTGTCGTGCGCCTGTTTGGGCCGCCGACGATTGCGCGCGACGGCGTCCCGGTGGTCTTGCCGGCATCGCGCAAGCTGCGCGCGCTGCTGGCCTATCTGGCGCTGGCGCCCCATCCGGTCGGACGTGGCAAGCTCTGCGAGTTGCTGTGGGATGTTCCAAATGATCCCAGGGGTGAGCTTCGCTGGTGCCTGAGCAAGCTGCGGGCCGCGCTCGACGAACCGGGCCGCCGCAGGATCGAAACATCGGGCGATACGATCGCGCTCGACCTCGACGGCATCTCAGTCGACGTTCTGGATGTCGCGGCGGCGGCTGCCGCAGGCATCGAAACGCTCGAGCCGACGCGACTGCAGTTGCTCTCCGACCTGTTCGTCGGCGACTTCCTCGAAGGGCTGGGGATCGACCGCAGCCCTCTCTTCAACAGCTGGCTGACCGCGCAGCGCCGCCGTTTCGGTTCCTGCCAAGCTGCTATACTGGAACATTTGGTCAAGACGCTGCCGGCCGATTCCGAAGACGTCTCCGCCCATCTCGAAAAATGGCTGGAATTGACCCCGTTCGACAGCAGCGCCCATGTCGCACTCCTGGTGAGGCTGGCGAGGCGCGGCCAGTTCGGTGCCTGCGAAGACCATCTTGCCGCTGCGGCGCAGTTGTTCCAGTCGGAAGAGCTGGATTTCGGCCCGGTGCGCGAGGCGTGGCTGTCCATCCGCAGCGAACGGCCCTGCGCGATTTTGCCGGCACAACCGGCAGCTCCGCCCGGGCCGAACCAGGCGTCAGTCATGCTTGCCGGTTCGGAAGCCGCGACGCCGCACAAGGCTTCGCTGGCCGTGATGCCATTTGCCGAAGACGCCGGTAGCGGCGTTCGTGGCGGGCTGGCCGATGGCTTGACCCACGACATCATTACCCGCCTCGCCAAGCTCAGGGACTTCTTTGTCATCGCCCGGGGCTCGGTCTTTGCGCTGGCGGAAAGGAACATCGCGCCGGAAGATGCCGGTCGAAGGCTGAATGTCGACTATGTCGCCACCGGCACGGTGCGCAGCGCGACGGGCCGCCTGATCATCACCGTCGAGCTCGTCGAGGTCCGCACAGCCAGGATCGTCTGGGCCGAGACCTTCGAGCGCAAGCCCGACGATCTTTTCGCCGTGCTTGACGATATCGGCAACAGCATCGTGGCCTCGGTCTCATCCGAGATCGAGACCGTCGAGCGCAACCGCGCCATGCTGAAAGCGCCCAATTCACTTAACGCCTGGGAGGCCTACCATCGCGGCCTCTGGCACATGTGTCGCTTCACCCGCAGCGAGAACGACCTCGCACGGCATTTCTTCGACATTGCTGTCAGGCAGGATCCGACCTTCACCCGCGCCTATGCCGGCCTCTCCTTCACCCATTGGCAGAGCGCCTTCCAGCGCTGGGGCGACCGCGACCAGGACAGCGTGCTTGCCTTTGAGGCGGCCGGCCAGAGCCTTTTGGTCGACGATCATAATCCCGCCGCGCACTGGGCGATGGGCCGGGCGCTGTGGCTGCGCGGCGAGGGTGACGCGTCCGTGCTCGAACTGCAAAGAGCCGTCGACCTCAGCCCGAACTTCGCGCTTGGCCACTATGCGCTGTCGTTCGTGCATTCGCAGTCGGGCGACCCGCAAGCGGCGATCGGGTCGTCGGATCATTCGCGCCATCTGTCGCCGTTCGACCCGATGCTGTTCGGCATGCTGGGCGCACGCGCCATGGCGCATGTCCGCCTCGGCCAGTTCGACGAGGCAGCCGATTGGGCACTGAAGGCGGCCGCCCGCCCCAACGCCCATGTCATCATCCTGTCGATCGCCGCTCACTGCCTGGCGTTGGCGGCGCGGCTGGACGAGGCGAAAACTTTCGCCGCCGCCATCCGCAAGACGCTTCCGGATTACCGAGCCGACGACTTCATCGACACCTTCCGCTTCGACCGGGATGCCACAGCCCTGTTCAAGCTCGGCGCCACGCGCATCGGTCTGGCTTAGAGCATGATCCCAAAAAGTGGGTACCGGTTTTTGGAAAAGATCATGCTCCAACAAAGGGCTAGATCATGATGAGATTTCAACCAAATCTCATCATGATCTAGCGCCGCAACACCGCGCTCAGCACATCGCGTATCCCGATCGCGCCGACAAAGCGCGACTGGTCGTCGAACAGCGCCACGGGTGCCGTCTGCGAGCGGTGCATGGCCAGCATCACCGTCTTCAGCGACGTGCCGGGGTTGGCCCAGAACACTTGCGCCGTCTCCTCCGGCTGCGCCTCGACATCGGCGCATGAAACCCATACCGCCGGTTTGCCGTCGCGTTCCGCCGCCGCCACCAGCCCGTGCTCGTCGATCTTAAAGCGCGTCGTCTTGCGCCGGTCGAGCCACACCCAGCCATTATCGCCGTGCTGGAGGTCGCGGCTGTCGCGCATGACGTTCCAGGCGGTCAGCACCGACAACGGATTCACATTGGCGATGAAGTCGCGGACATAGTCATTGGCGGGCTTGAGCACGATGTCTTCCGGCGCCCCGGTCTGCACGATGCGACCGCCCTCCATGATGGTGATGTGGGTGCCGATCTTCAGCGCCTCTTCCAGATCATGGCTGACGAAGATGATGGTCTTCTTCAGCTCCGCCTGCAGCTGCAGCAATTCGTCCTGCAGCTTGGTGCGGATCAGCGGATCGAGCGCAGAGAACGGCTCGTCCATCAGCAGGATCGGCGCCTCGGTGGCGAAGGCACGGGCCAGGCCGACGCGCTGCTGCATGCCGCCGGACAGCTCATGCGCGTATTTCTTCGACCACTGGTCGAGATTGACCAGTTTCAGCTGGCGTTGCACGCGCTCCTTGCGCTCTTGCTCCGGCACGCCGGCGAGTTCGAGGCCGAGGCCGACATTCTCCTCCACCGTACGCCAAGGCAGCAGGCCGAACTGCTGGAACACCATCGCCACCTGCTTCTGGCGCAGCCGCCGCAGCGTCGCCTGATCGCAGGTCACGACATCGACGATATTGTCGCCGTCCTTGACCAGCACCTGGCCGCGCGACACCACGTTGAGCCGGTTGACCGCCCGCAGCAGCGTCGACTTGCCCGAGCCGGACAGGCCCATCAGCACCGAGATTTCGCCCTCATGCACGGTCAGGCTGGCGCCGGCGCAACCCAGCACATTGCCGGTCTTTTCGAGGATTTCGGCGCGCGTGGCGCCGCCGTCGATCAGCGCCAGCGAACCGGCCTGGTCGGACCCGAAGACGATATCGACATTCTTGAAGTCAACGGCGACGGTCATTTCTTGCCTCCAACGCCGATACGCGTCATCCGGTCGAGCACGATGGCGAGTACGACAATCGCCAGACCCGCCTCGAGCCCGAGATCGATGCGGCGCGAGCCGAGCGCGCGGTTGATTTCAGTGCCGAGGCCGCCGGCGCCGATGAGGGCTGCAAACACCACCATCGACAGCGACAGCATGATCGATTGCGTCAGCCCGGCCATGATGGTCGGCAGCGCTGAGGGCAATTCGACCTTCCACAGCAGCTGCTGCTTGGTGGCGCCAAACGCCTCGCCGGCCTCGATGATCGACTTCGGCACCGAGACGACGCCGAGATGGGTGAGCCGGACCGCGGTCGGGATGACGAAGATGATGGTGACGATGAGGCCGGGCGCGTTGCCGAGACCGAACAGGGTCAGGACCGGGATCAGGTAGACGAAGGTCGGCAGCGTCTGCATCAGGTCGAGCACCGGCAGCATGATGCGGTAGACCTTCGGCTTGTGCGCGGCCCAGATGCCGAGCGGCACGCCGATGGCCATCGCCATGGCGGCGGCGGCCACGACCAGCACCAGCGTCTGCACCGTCTGCTTCCAGAGGTTCTGGTTGATGATGAAGATCAGGCCGAGAAAGACGCCTATGGCCAGCGGGCGCGAGCGCTGCAGCAGCCAGGCGATGATGGCGATGATCAGCGCCAGCAGCACCGGCGGCACCATCAAAAGGATGCCAACCAGCCCGTCGAGCAGGAAATTGAGGCCATTCGAGAAGGCCCTGAACACGGTGTCGAAATTGTCGGTGAGGAAACCGAAGAACGCCTTTCCCCAGGCGCCGATCGGTATCTTGTGATCGACCATGAATTTCGAAATCGGATCCATATCGCCCCTCTCATGCGAGAGACCGCCTGCTTCCGGCCTCCGCTGTCGTTAGGTCATCTTCTCACAGGATATGAAAAAGGGCAGCCTTTTTTAGATTGGCTGCCCTTCCTGGTTCGGCTTTGCCGAATTCAGTCGGCTCAGCTTCCGAGCGCGGTCTTGACCGCCGCTGCCGCATCGCCGCCATCGAAGGTGGTGACGCCGGCAATCCACGGCGCAACCGCGTCAGGGTGCTTCTTCAGCCAGTCGGCTGCGACCGTGTTGGCGTCGCCGCCCTTCAGGATCGCGTCCATCATCTCGCCTTCCATGTCCAGGTTGAACTTCAGGTTGGCGATGAACTTGCCGGCATTCGGGCATTCGGTGGTGTAGCCCTTGCGCACATTGGTGTAGACGGTGGCGGCGCCGAAGCCGCTGTCGCCCATGCCGTCGAGATAGGTGAGCTTCATGGCGCCCATCACCGGATGCGGCGTCCAGCCGAGGAACGCGATCCACTCATTGTTCTTGATCGACTGCTCGGCCTGCGTCAGCATGCCGGCTTCCGAGGACTCGACCAGCTCGAAGCCTTCGAGATTGTCCTTCGGATTCTTGATCATGTCGAGGATGATGCGGTTGCCGTCATTGCCCGCCTCGATGCCATAGATCTTGCCGTTGAACTTGTCCTTAAACTTGCCGATGTCGGTCAGCGACTTGACGCCGGCCTCCGCGACATAGGTCGGTACGACGATGCCGTAGCCGGCGCCGGTCAGGTTGGTGCCGATCGTCTCGACCGAACCATCGGCGGTGTAGTCCTTGATGTCGTTGGTCATCGACGGCATCCAGTTGCCGAGGAAGACGTCGAGATCCTTGTTTTTCAGCGACGCCATGGTCACCGGTACCGATAGCTGGATCGTCTGCGGCTCGTAGCCGAGCGCGGTGAGCAGCACCGAAGCGACGCCGGTGGTTGCCTGGATGTCGGTCCAGCCGACATCGGAAAGGCGCACCGCCTTGCAGCTCTCCGGATCGCCGGCAAGTGCAGCGCTCGTGGACAGAAAAGTCGCCAGGCCGAGGCCGGCGACGAAGGTGTTCATACGCGACATTGGCAGTCTCCCATTGTGATTCTTGGCGAAGCGTAGTTACGGTTTCTCTGCCCGCCTTGTTTCGTCAGCCAAACACCATTCT
Source organism: Mesorhizobium sp. C277A (assembly GCF_040324395.1). Lineage (NCBI taxonomy): Bacteria > Pseudomonadati > Pseudomonadota > Alphaproteobacteria > Hyphomicrobiales > Phyllobacteriaceae > Mesorhizobium > Mesorhizobium sp. C277A. The sequence goes on from NZ_JAMYVW010000002.1 coordinate 3,488,464, forward strand.
GGTGTGGTTTCAAGCGCTAAGACAATCACGATCAACGGCGCGGACTGGCCAAACAGCGACACGCCCGCCGCTTTTTCGATGGCAGACGGCTTTTCCCATGAAATGCAGCGGTGCCCTCTCCCCGCGCCGCGCCAACTCGGCTTAAAAGGACGGCATGGCCAAGCTCTACTTCCACTATGCGACGATGAATGCCGGCAAAACGACAATGCTGCTGCAGGCGTCCTACAATTATCGCGAACGCGGTATGACGACGATGCTGTTCGTCGCCGGCCACTACAGAAAGGGCGACACCGGGCTGATCTCGTCGCGCATCGGCCTGGAGACGGAGGCCGAGATGTTCCGCGACGGCGACGATCTCTACGCTCGCGTCGCCGAGCATCACGAACATACGACGGTGCATTGCATCTTTGTCGACGAGGCGCAATTTCTCGAGGAAGAGCAGGTCTGGCAGCTCGCCCGTATCGCCGACCGGCTGAACATCCCGGTGATGTGCTACGGCCTGCGCACCGATTTCCAGGGCAATCTGTTTTCCGGTTCGCGAGCGCTTCTGGCCATCGCCGACGATCTGCGCGAAGTGCGCACCATCTGCCGCTGCGGCCGCAAGGCGACGATGGTCGTGCGTCTCGGCGCTGACGGCAAGGTGGCCAGACAAGGCGAACAGGTGGCGATCGGCAAGGACGTCTATATCTCGCTCTGCCGCCGCCACTGGGAAGAGGAAATGGGCCGCGCCGCGCCCGACGATTTCATTGGCTTCACCAGAGGCTGAACGGCCGGGACAACATGAAAATTCTGCAGTTCACAGTCGATTGCCCGTTTCCGCCGGTCTCCGGCGGAGAGATCCGGAACGCCGCCAATGCACGCGCTTTGGCATCGATTGGCGAGGTCCTGACGGTAAGCCTGACTGGCGCCCCGGCACCCTCCACACCGCCGAACATCCGTCACCGGATCATCGAGGCAGCGCGCGGCAGGGCGCCTTGGGGCAGGCGCAGCCCGCACCCGACCGTGCATATGATGCCGGACGACGAGCTGGCCGAAGCCGACGCCATCTGGAGGGAATTCGCGCCCGATCTCGTGGTGATCGAGGAGATCGTGCTTTCGCAGCTGCTGACGCTGGCGCCGAAGCATCGCGCGCGCACCGTCCTTGACCAGCACAACATCGATTCCCGGACGGTGTCCGACCGGATCGCCGGCCTGACGCTGTGGCAGCAAATACGAGACTGGCGCCAAAACAGGCGAAGGAAGGCAGAGGCGCGCGAAGCCGACAGGTGTGCGGCTGCCCTGGCCGACCAGATCTGGGTTTGTTCGCGGGCCGACGAAGCGCTTCTGTCCGCTCTCGGCCCCGTCAACGACGTCAGGTTCGTCGCCAACCCCATTCCAGACGAGAGCGTGCTTTCCCTGCCGATTGCTGCCGAGCGCTTCAGTGAGCTCAGCCTGTGCTTCATCGGGCATCTCGGCTATTTCCCCAACATCGACGCCGTCAAGCAGATCGGCCGCGCGATGGCGCCGCGCCTCGCCGCTTCCGGCCGGCCCTGGTCGATCACCGTCGCCGGCAGAAACCCGCGCGATGTCGTGCGCGGTCTATGCACCAGGCATGGTCTGCGGTTGATCGAGAACCCGCCGCATCTGCCGGAATTGCTTGGCCGCGCCGGCTATGCGCCGATCCCGCTGCGCTTCGGCGGCGGAACCCGCATCAAGGTGCTGGAGGCGATGGCGGCGGGCTTGGTCGTCGCCGCCACCGAAAAGGCCGTCGAAGGGCTTGGGCTGCAGGCGGGCAGGCATTTCCTGTCCAGCGACGATGCCGGCAAGTTGGCATCGAAAATCATCGATCTCGCGACACGCCCGCAAGCGGCCGCCGAGATGGCGGAGATCGGCCGCGCTTTCGTGCGCGATAACCATTCGTCGGCGGCGATTGAAAAGCAAGTCAAGCAGGCGGCTGCGGCGATCCCGCGCACGGATTGAGCCCGGTCCGCTATCAGCCGCCATACTGCGTTTGTTAAGGCCTGCTGCCTATTTTGCCCTCAGCAAGAGCCAGCCGGGAACCGCCATGCTTCGAGCCATTTCATCAGCCCTTGTCATTTACTTGGCCGGTATCCTCGCCGCGCAGGCCGACGGCGATGCAGCACTTGGCAAGAATGTATTCTACCGCTGCATGGCCTGTCACGAGGCGGCAAGCGACCGCGACAAGGTCGGCCCGCATCTCCTCGGTATCGTCGGCCGCACCGCCGGCACCGCCCAGAATTTCAACTATTCGCAGGCCATGAAGGACGCCGGCGCGGCCGGCCTGGTCTGGGACGAAGCCAACCTCAAAGCCTATCTTGGCGCTCCCAAGCTGAAAGTACCCGGCAACAGGATGGGCTTCTCCGGCCTGAGCAGCGACGAGGACATCGCCAACGTCATCGCCTATCTGAAGGCCGATCCGAAGCCTTAAACGTCGCGATGGGTAGCGTGATGGCGACGGCTTCCGCCAGCTGTCTCGCGCTTGCAACTCATTGAGCCTTCTGTCGAATTCAGCACACCCACACTGTCCGAGATCGACTTCTTCGCAGCCGTCAAAGTTCAATGACAATTGAACAATACTTGGCCGGCTGGTTAATCACGCCATGACCCCGCCTTCATTGCCTTTCAAGACGACCAGGCAATTTTTTGTTTTCGGGGCGGGTCTTGTCTTGCGTCTTTCAATCCCCTGATACCCCACATATATTCGCCGCTGTTCGCAGCCAGCGACCGGAAGCCGAAGCGGGAGGCCCCTATGGCGACATTGCAGAATTTCGATGCCGAAATTGCCAAGACCAGGCAGGTCGTGCAGGACATGCGCTCCAAGATCGAGCAGTCGGGCACGGTGCTTGATACGCTGGCCACCGCCGACAAGAAGATCGGCGACGCCAATTTCGACATCGAGAATGCCCGCATCGAGGACGTGCTGAAGCAGCAGAAGGTGATGGAAGGCAACATTGCCGACCTGATCATCGGGCTGGAAGACGCCACCAACGTCTTCGGCACCGAATTCGAGAGCATGAAGAACTACACCGGCTGGGAAAGCTTCGTCGGCGTCTTCTCGGCGCAACGCAAGCAGCGCATGCGCACCGACCGCGTCCGCAACATGTCGCTGGCCGGCAATCTGCAGGAGCTTCTGGTCAAGTCCGACACCATCGTCGGCATCCTGAAAGCGCAGAAAGAGGTCCTCGACCAGCGCTACAAGACCTCGGAAAACAGCCTGTCGCAGGTGATCGAGCGCCGCAAGGTCACCATGACCAACCTCGAGGCGGTGCAGAAGCGCATTGAGGAGGTCAATCCGCTGCTGCTCGACATCGAAAACAAGATCGCCGCTTCTACCAGTCAGAAGGAGCGCACGCAGCTTGAGGGCGAGCGCTCGAAACTGGCGACCGAATACAATGAAAAGCAGGCCAAGGAGCAGGAGCTTCTGGCCGAAAGCCAGACGCTGGAACGCTACACCTCGATGTTCCAGACCTTCGTCGATTCGCTCAACAATCAGATCGCAGCGCAGTCGACGCTGATCAACAAGCTGACCATCGATACCGAGCAGCGCATCGTGCTCTACAAGGCACTGGAAGATTCCTTGAAGACCGCCGCCCAGCAGGATGTCGCCCACAAGATCAACACGCTGGGCAGCCAGGTTGACAACACCGCCGAAGAGACCATGGCCGGCATTGGCGCCGCCTCGCAAAAGCACATCGGCGATCTCCTCGAAATGCACGAGAAGAACATGGTCGCCAGCTCCGACATCCAGCGCCGCAAGAAGCTCGCCGACGACGCCTTCGCCCGCCGTTTCGACGACGTGATGAAGAAGCACAATTCGGCCAACTACGTGCAGTCGTAAGGAGCGGCTGCACGCGGGCACACCGGCATGACTCCCGAAAACGAAGCGGCGGCGCGCTATTTTTCCGCCATCACGGCGGCACTCAGCGGCCTCGAAGTGTTCATGCGCGACGACCGCTCGCCGCTTTACCGGCACGGCATCGTCGCCAAGATTGTCGCCGAATACATTGCCCGGCTGGACAAATCGTTTTCCTGCTGGCGCAACCGGCTCGGCTTCATGGACACGTTCCGCATTTCGCGCGCCGACAGCGGCTATCCCGTCTTCCAGAACCTGCTCGAACTGGAAAACGACCGCCGCCAGGCCGAGGCGCGGCTGGCCAACATTCCGCTGGCCGGCGAATTGCGCGAGGAAATGGCCGACTTCATCCTGCGCCACAAGGAATTCCCCGAAGCGCTGCAGAAGTCGATGGCCGAGCGGCTCTATCTCGAGGACGTCAAGAGCGAACAGACTTTTGGCCCGTTCTCGCTGGCGCAGACGGCCAAGGTCTCGGTCAATCCAAAGACCGGGCGCCCCTATTACCTCGTGCACTGGGCGAGCTTCGACGGCAGCGCCAACCTGCCGCTCGTCTACATGGTGACGGTGGAGGATTCTTCCGAAAGCATGATCCGGCAGCTCGTTGACAGCAACGGCAAGCTCAATGAACGGGTCGACATCCCGCTGCCGGTGGACGGCCTGCTCAACCCCGAACTCGCCCATCGCTTCGACGATTTCACCGAGAAGAATTCCGCCTACACGCTTTCGCCCGCAACGATTGCGGTCAATCTCGACAAGGATTTCGAGCCGCTGCACCCTAAGCAGCTGCGCCGCGTCGTGCTCGGCCCCTTTTATTCCGCAGGCATTACGGACAACAATTCGACCGTGACCGAGGTGCTGGCCAAGGTGCGCAAACCGGAAAATGCCTGGCTGCTCACCTGGACCATCCAGGAGGTCTACTCCAAGGGCGAGAAACCCGGCCGCAAGGGCCTGTTTTCGAGCGAGAAGACCACGCAGGAATTCTTTATCAACACCGACGATCTCGAAGCCGCGCGCCAGGGTGTGTCGAGCTACGAGAACCACGCCCTGATCCCGCACGAAGCCTATCAAGCACTCTACGCCGCCGGCGAAGCTCAAAAGATCTTTTCCGGTTACAAGGTTCACATCCTGTCAAATGGGCAGGTGATTTCAGATGTCTGACCGTCACATCGCGGAGCATCCTTCATGGACACCGGCCTGACCACCATTCCGGAAGCGGCTATCGAAAAGCACCGCGCAACCGCGCAAAGCTTCATCACTCGCGTCGTCGTGCTGGAGGATCCTTCACGCGAATCCGGCACCGCGCTTGCCGGCACCAACCGCCGCTTCGTCTCCACCGTCTCGGTCGGCTCGGTGCGCCGCACACGCGAGGTCGAGCTGACCAAGACCGTGGCCGCAATCCATCCCGACGACCAGCTGATGAGCATCCCCCAGCACACGATGTTGTTCCGCGCCCGCCGCGGCCTGGCGATTGCGCTCGCCATCTCCGACGTCTTCGCCGAGGGCTCCGACCTCGAAAGCCTCCAGGCCAAGAACACCCGCGCGCCTCTTGAGGGCGATGAGGCGGCGACCTTCAAGAAGCTTCTGTCAGCCTCGGCTTACGTTTCAGCCTTCAGCCTCGCCTCTTACCTGTTCCAGCTGATCGACAGCGACGGCGAGGCTCCCAACGATATCCCCGAACCGGACTTCCTGTTCGACACGCCGCAGGACGCGGTGAAGTCGATCGTCGCCGGGTTGGACAAGGCGATTGCAGGCTCCAAGGACGATGGCGACCTGACGACGCGCGCGCGAGCTTTTGCACGGGTCGCCATTGATGGGCTGCTGGCCCGCAAAGGCCGCTTCGACGGCATCGGTCCGTTCGAGAACGCCCATATCCGCATCGACGCCGACGATTTCACCCTCGACGGCTTCGACGTCGCGCCCGGCAAGCGTTCGAAACCGCTGGTGATGACCTTCAAGAAGCCCGAAGAGGTCGTCGGCAACCACATCGCCAAATACCAGTCGGTCAAGCTCGCCAAGATGCTGATGGCCTATGATTTCGAGCGCGAGCTGAACCCGTTCGTCGAGCTCGGCGGCTTCCTCTTCACCTTCATCGGCGATGGCGCGCCGGGCACCGGCAAGACGACGCTGATCCAGATGATCGCCGGCCTCGTCAACAATTATTGCCAGGTTGCCGGCTATCCCTTCGCCTATGAGAATTTCGGCGTCGACCAGATCTCGTCCTACCAAGGCAAATCCGGCCAGAATTGCCGCCAGTTCATCAACAATGTCTTGAACCCACGTGTCATCGGTTTCGGCACCGTCGACGACATCGACCAGGTGGCGGCCCGCCGCTCCGACGACCGCGCCTCGGCCGGCCAACAGGAAATCACCGGCGTCTTGATGGACGCCTTTGCCGGCGCCGGCACGGTGGTGCGCGGCAATTGCTCGTTCGGCATGTTTTCCAACTATCCCGAAAATGTCGACGATGCGCTGCGCCAGCGCGCCGGGGCCCGCTGGCTGGTCGACGGCCCACAGAGCCGCGACGACTATATCGACATCTTCGTCCTGCTTGCCGGCAAGAACCACAAGATCCCACTCGGCGACCACAAGCTCTACGCCGCGCAGGAGATCCAGCGCGCGGTGACCGAAGCCTATGAGGAGCACGAGAAGCCTCAGGAAGACGGGCTGATGAAGGTCTATGAGCGCTACATGAAGGAGAATGGCGCGCCGAAATCGATGGCCGACATCGGCACCTATCTGCACCTGATCAAGGATGCCGAGCCGCGCTTCACCGGCCGAGCCATCAAGAACGTCACCGACGCCATCAAGATGCGCGCCATGGACATCGAGCTGCCCGACGACTGGTTCGAGAAGCCGGAAGCCTTCATGCACAAGGGCTACGACGAGAAGAAAGCCATGATCGAGGAACTGCGTGGGCCGTTCTCGATGGACATGGTCATGCAGGAGATCAACCGCTACGCCGACTCGGAGTTCCGCTATTCCGACAAATCCGACGACGCCGCGGTGGAGAAGCTGCTGCGCGACGCACGCCTGCGCGAACGGGCGGGGCGCGAGATGGAGGAGATGAAGAAGAAGGGGCTCTGGAATGCGTGAACTTCCTTCGCTGCCCGCAGGTGCTGAAAGGCTTGGCGCTAACGCTGACGCCCCCCTCTCCCCGTCCCTCACGGGGAGAGGGCAAGGGTGAGGGGCGGCGCATGCGTGGACCAGAGATCGCTACGACCATACTGGCGCTATCGAACAGCGCCTCGATCGGCACATCCGGACCCATGATCTTCGATTTATTGCCGCCAATGGCCATGGGGAGACATGTCCTTGAATGCTAGCGCTGCCCCTCACCCTTACCCTCTCCCCGTGAAGAACGGGGAGAGGGAGGCGTCAGCGTTGGCGCTTCGCCACAACAGGCAACGCCGCTCGGAACGTTCTGCATGAGCCACGCCAAAAAGCCCGACCTTCTCCGCGACAATGAGCTGATCTACGGTCGCTTGCTCACCGTCGACGAGTCGCACCTCATCCAGCGCTACAACAAGGCGCTTGTTGCCTTCGGCCTCAAGCCCACCAAGCTGAAGAGCTTCCAGATCGACCGCACCGGCTTCTCGCCCGAAGTGGCCGAGGAATGCGGCGATTACGATTATCTCGACCCCAATGAGGTCAACCGCCGCTTCATCATCCTGACGCCTTCGCAGATCGATCTGCCGGTGGTGCACACCGCCTTTTCCAACACCTCGCAGCTGATGTTCGAGTTCATGTCCAAGAACCAGCGCGCCATCGATGCGCTGACCATCAAGGATGTCATCTACGGCGAGATCGAGGATTCCGTTCCCCTGGTCAACGACATCGAGGATCTGCTGTCGATCAGCCAGGTCGAGTTCCGGGTGCTTTCGGCCGAGGACGTGCTGGGCAAGGCCGCCGAACTCGGCAAGCTGGTCGACCGGCTGAAGCAGGAGCCCGATGCCTGGCGCGACAACACCATGCTGAGCCGTATGGTGGAGCTGGCGAAGGTCTGCGGCGATATCCGTGAGAATGCGCTGGTGCCCGACCAGGTGATCTTCCGCCACAACGCCTACTGGACCAGCCATTTCGGCGGCGTCTACGTCTTCGTCGATCCTGATATGACCACCGTCATCGGCGACCCGGCCGCCCCCGGCTTTCGCCGTTCGCGGCCCTGGCAGGTCAGCTATCTCTCGATCAACGATGCCGACAAGGTGTTCAAGTTCCTGGCCAGCACCGGCCGCATCGAATTGCCGCGCGCGTCATGGGTCGAAAGCTCGGGCTATCTCGAGCATCGCGCCGAGATGGTGGTGCGCTCTCTCATCCGCGACACAGAGCCGAACCGCAATTTGACCGAGGTCGACAAGGTCTGGCTGCAGACCTGGATCCATGGCCATGCCGATCTGATCACCAAGGACGGCAATTTCCCCTTTCTCAACGCCGCCAAGCGTGAGATCGCCCAGCTCGGCCATCTCAAGATCGAGGATGTGTTTCCGCAACAGCGCTTCCTGGTCGTGCGTGGCAAGCCCGACCATCCCGACGCCTGGCTGACCAACCAGCTGATCTCGGATTTCGTGCCGCAGGACTTTGTCTCGCGTTACGTCTTCAACAAGCCGGGCTTCTACAAGGACTATGACGGCTACAGCGACGCCTGGCGGTCGCATGTTGTGGACGTTCTGAAAACCACATATTTGAAAGACAAAGTGGCGTTTCGCACGCGCCTTTACGGCCTGACTGACTGAGGGGTGAACGAGAGCCATGCTTGATCCGATCGTGAATTTCTTCACCCGCATCTTCCAATGGATCGGCCGCGGCATCGGCCTCGTCATCGGCGCGATCCTGTGGCCGTTCCTCTGGGCTGGGCGCTGGTATACGCAGCGCGGCTGGATCCTGAAGGCTGTGGTCGGCCTCGCGCTTCTGGTATTGATCGGCCTCTACGCCAATTTCTTCTACGCCACCCAGTGGTGGAACAAGTTCGATCCCAACTACGTCGACAAATACACCTTCGAGAACCGCAACATTTCCGCCGGCGAACAGGTCGCCGCCGGCGCCGGCACCGACACCGCCAAGACCTGCGGCAATTCGGGCATCGCCCAGGTGGCGGCCGACCTGACGGACTTCAACGTCAACCAGAATGCCTGGATCTCGTCGATGATCCTCTACAAACTCGGCCTGTTCGGCATCGACTGGGACAACACGCCGTTCATGGACAACAAGGCCTCGTTCCAGCGCGGCATCAACCAGGCGGTGCGGCGTACCGCCACCGAGCTTGCCGACAATCTCGGCCGTGTTCGCACCACATCGCAGATCGACGGCGACCTGCAGGATGCGCGCGGCAATCTGCAGTTCGACGAGGAGACCTGGTATTTCGGCATCAACCCGTTCGGCCCCAAGACGCCGACGCCGAGCTATTATCGCGATGCCGTCACCAAGCTGCGCTCCTTCAACGCCCGCCTCGGCATCTGCCAGGCGACGTTCGATGCCCGCGCCGACAATCTGAAGCAGTATATCGACCGCATCTCCTCCGACATCGGTTCCACCTCCGCGATCCTCAAGGAGCGCGCCGAAAACCACAACAATGGTTGGTTCGACTTCCGCGCCGATGACCGCTTCTGGTTCGCCTATGGCCAGCTCTATGCCTATTACGGCCTGATGAAAGGCGCCCAGGCCGACTTCGAGGACGTCATCAAGGAAAAGCATCTCGGCAATCTGTGGGACACGATGGATGCGCAATTCGTCTCGGCGCTGCGCATCCAGCCCTTCATCATCGCCAATGGCCGCGAGGATGGCTGGATCATGCCGACGCACCTGACGACGATGGGTTTCTACGTGCTTCGCGTGCGCTCCAACATGGTCGAGATCAGCAACGTCCTGACTCAGTAGCGTCTACAGCTTTCCCGGCGAGCGATGGCGAATTTGCGCCGTCGCCTCTGTCGCATTCCGTGCATTGGGCGGCTGTTTTGAGACGGCGGAACGTCGCGTCCTCTGGCTTCTATACGGCGCGGCAACGGAGCCAGGAAGAACCGGCGACAGGTCGGCCGGCCGCGGAGACACTTTCTTCATAGGAAACATAGTTGCATGCAAGTTGACGCCGCGGGAGCGACAGGGTTAGAACATGCCCGCGCCCGGGTTCAACATGCCTGCGAGTGAGATCAAACCCGTCCCCTCCACCGTCTAATCCGAAGGAAAGCCGTCATGGCCGAAGTGAAGTCCGACATCGAGATCGCGCGCGGCGCCAAGAAAAAGCAAATCCAGGAGATCGGCGCCAAGATCGGCATCCCGACCGAGCACCTTTTGCCCTACGGCCACGACAAGGCGAAGATTTCGGCCGAATTCATCAAATCGGTGAAGGGCAACAAGGACGGCAAGCTGATCCTCGTCACCGCCATCAACCCGACGCCGGCCGGCGAAGGCAAGACGACCACCACCGTCGGCCTTGGTGACGGTCTGAACCGCATCGGCAAGAAGGCGATCGTCTGCATCCGCGAGGCTTCGCTCGGCCCGAATTTCGGCGTCAAGGGCGGTGCTGCCGGCGGCGGCTACGCGCAGGTCGTGCCGATGGAGGACATGAACCTCCACTTCACCGGCGACTTCCACGCCATCACCACGGCGCACAACCTTCTGTCAGCGCTGATCGACAACCACATCTACTGGGGCAATGAGCTCGGCATCGACACCCGCCGCGTCGCCTGGCGCCGCGTCATGGACATGAACGACCGGGCGCTGCGCGAAATCATCTGCTCGCTCGGCGGCGTCGCCAACGGTTATCCGCGCGAGGCCGGCTTCGACATCACCGTCGCCTCGGAAGTCATGGCTATCCTGTGCCTTTCCACCGACCTCAAGGATCTGGAAAAGCGCCTTGGCGACATCATCGTCGCCTACCGCCGCGACAAGACGCCGGTCTATGCCCGCGACCTCAAGGCCGACGGCGCCATGGCGGTGCTGCTGAAGGACGCCATGCAGCCAAACCTGGTGCAGACGCTGGAAAACAACCCGGCCTTCGTCCATGGCGGTCCGTTCGCCAACATCGCCCATGGCTGCAACTCGGTGGTCGCCACCACCACGGCGCTGAAGCTCGCCGACTACGTCGTCACCGAAGCCGGCTTCGGCGCCGACCTCGGAGCCGAAAAATTCTTCGACATCAAGTGCCGCAAGGCGGGTTTGAAGCCGGCGGCTGCCGTCATCGTCGCCACCGTGCGCGCCATGAAGATGAATGGCGGCGTCAAGAAGGAAGACCTCGGCAAGGAAAACATCGAGGCAGTCAAGAAGGGCTGCCTCAATCTGGGCCGCCACATCGAGAATGTGAAACAGTTCGGCGTGCCTGCGATCGTGGCGATCAATCATTTCACCACCGATACCGAGGTGGAAATCCAGGCGATGAAGGATTTCGTCGCCTCGCTCGGCGCCGAGGCGATCCTGTGCAAGCATTGGGCCAATGGCTCTGCCGGCATTGAGGAGTTGGCGCGCAAGGTCGTCGAGATCGCCGAATCCGGCGCCTCGCAGTTCGCGCCGCTCTATCCCGACGCAATGCCGCTGTTCGAGAAGATCAACACCATCGTCCAGCGCATCTATCGCGGCGACGAGGCGATCGCCGACAAGTCGGTGCGCGACCAGCTGCATGCCTGGGAGCAGGCCGGCTACGGGCACCTGCCGGTCTGCATGGCCAAGACCCAATATTCCTTCTCGACCGACCCGAACCTGCGCGGCGCGCCGACCGGGCACACCGTGCCGGTACGCGAGGTCAGGCTTTCGGCGGGCGCCGGCTTCGTCGTCGTCATCTGCGGTGAGGTCATGACCATGCCCGGCCTGCCCAAGGCGCCGTCCTCGGAAAAGATCTTCCTCAACGAGGCCGGCCAGATCGAAGGCCTGTTCTGAAAATTTCGAGATCGTTGCGAGATCCAAGAAGGGCGGCCACTGGCCGCCCTTTTGCTTTTCGGGCGCAGATTGCCTATGCAGCGTTGCGCGCCAGCGCGCGCTGGTTGGACGCATAAGGCGTGTCGCGTTCGGGCAAAGCACCGGTCTTCAGGCAATCGATCCATTCGGCGGTCTTGAGCACGGCCGCAAAGCGCGACTGCAGGATGATGGACACCACGCGGTGGATCTCCTCGGCCGAGGCGTAGCCGGCGCTGTTGGCGTAAGGCAGCGAACCGGTGGCGTCGGACAGGAACTCGACCGCAAAGCCGACATGCGCAGCGTGGATGATGGTCGACAGGTCGCAATTATGCGTCATGTAGCCGATCACCGTTATCGTATCGATGGTATTGGCGCGCAGCCACGCCTCGAGGTCGGTGCCGGCAAAGGCGCTAGGCAGTGACTTCTCGACATAGTGGTCGCGGCTTCGCCGGGCGATCTCGGGATGCAGTTCGCCGCCATGGCTGCCCTTGGCGAAGACTGGCGAGGTCTCGGGCGCCATCTGCTTGACGACCACCACCTTCACGCCGGCCGCAGCGGCGGCATCCATGGCGCGCGCGACATTGACGACGCTGTCGCGGAACGGCGGATACTGGATGGCGAGGTTGCCGCCGTCATAGTCGTTCTGGACATCGATGACGATGAGCGCGCGGCGCGGGGTGTTGGCGGACATGGTGTTTTCCTCTCAGGCTTGAATGGGACGGGCCGAAACTAGCCGGATCGCCCTGTTGCCAAAAGTGTCCCGATTGACATCATTCGAAAGAATTGGGACAATTGTCCCTTCCTTGCTGGATACTTCTCATGACCGATCCGATCATTGCCGTTCTCGCCTTTGACGGCATCAGCCCGTTCCACCTCTCCGTGCCGTGCGTGGTGTTCGGCACCGACCGCACCAAGCTTGGCCTGCCGCGTTTCGACTTTCGCGTCTGCGCACTCGACGATGGAGCGATCCACACCGATGCCGGGCTGACCATCGCGGTGCCGTATGGCCTTTCCGCATTCGACGATGCCGACATCGTCATCATTCCGAGCTGGAAGGATCTCGAGGCCCCACTTCCGCCGCCGCTCCTGGCAGCGCTCACCCACGCGCACGGGCGCGGTGCGGTGATCGTCGGCCTCTGTCTCGGCACCTTCGCCATTGCCGCCGCCGGGCTGCTTGCGGGCCGGCGTGCGACGACACATTGGGCCTCCACCGACCGGCTGCAGACATTATACCCGGACATCGAAGTCGACGCCGACGTGCTCTATGTCGACGACGGCGACATCGTCACCTCGGCCGGCGTCGCCGCCGGGCTCGATTGCTGCCTGCACATTGTGCGCGCCCGCTATGGCGCAGAGGTAGCGCTGCGCCTGGCCAGGCACATCGTGCTGTCGCCGCACCGGCAGGGTGGGCAAGCGCAGTTCATCGAGCGCCCGCTGGCGAAAACCCCAGCCACCGACCGCTTCACCCTGGCGCTCGACACGGTGCGGGCAACGCTCGGACAAACCCACAACCTCGACCGCGTCGCCGAGGCCGCCGGCTTGAGCCGGCGCACGTTCACCCGCCGTTTCCAGAAATCGATGGGCACCAGCTTTGGCGAGTGGCTGGCCGGCCAGCGCATCGAACTGGCGCAACGGCTGCTGGAGGCGACCGAGAAATCGATGGACATGGTGGCTTTCGAGGCCGGCTTCGGCAGCGCCACCTCGCTGCGCCAACATTTTGCCGCACGACTGCGGACCTCGCCGGCGCAGTACCGGCGCGAATTCTCCAGGCGGACCGGCGAGCAGGCGATGTCCGCCCTGTCTCATTGATCATCGGCGGACACGTATTCAACAGGTGTTGCCCACCAGTTATGAGCTTCGAAATTCTCAGAAATAGCGAATCTTAGGCCTTTTTTGCCGGCGGATCCAACTTGATAAGATTGGCCTTGGCAGTGGAATCTCCTCGATCAGCGGCCTTGCGAATCAAAATGAGAGCTTGGGCAGTATCCTGCTTCACACCATGGCCATCCAGGTAAGCTACTCCAAGACTATTCTCGGCTTTAGCGTTCCCTTGGTCGGCAGACTTCCGCAGCCAGGCAACGGCCTGCACATAGTCTAAAGGAACCCCTAGCCCTTTGTAGTACGAAACACCTAGGTCGTACTCAGCACCAGCATTCCCCTGGTCCGCAGCCTTCTGGAACCACGAGTCGGCTTGCGCATAGTCAAGCGTAACTCCGAGACCCTCCGCATAAGCCACGCCAAGATCATGCTGCGCCAGTGCGTTTCCCTGCTCTGCCCCTTTGCGATACCATGCGATTGCCTCGGCATAATCCTGGGCGACGCCCTGACCTTTGGCGTAAGCCAAACCCAGAAAGTATTGGGCAATGGGCGTTCCTTGGCCGGCGGCCTCACGGAACCACGTGGCAGCTTCTCTATAGTCCTGCGGGACGCCTCTTCCATCTCTGTACAGCAGCCCGAGATTGGTCTGAGCGACCGCTAATCCTTGACCGGCAGCTTTACGAAACCAAATTGCAGCTTCGGCATAGTCCTGCTTGACGCCTAGCCCACGGTCGTAAAGAGAGCCGAGATTGTGCTCTGCTTGAGCATCGCCCTGGTCCGCTGCCCTACGATACCAGGCGACAGCTTGAACGTAATCCTGGACGACACCATGCCCTTCGGCGTAAGCGGTGCCAAGATTGTCCTCCGCCTGGGCATCACCGGTCTTAGCCATGACGCTCCACAATTCGACAGCCGTTGCGTAATCTCCTCTTTTATAGGCCTGTTCCGCTTGTCCAGCATGGGCGACGCCGGCCATAAGCATGCCGGAGACGAAACAAAGCGACTTCGAAAACCTCTGCATTGTGGGCCTCCGATTTAAGGATTCAACCATTCTTTGATTCCCTTCACTCCGATCCGAATCCTCTCGGAAAAAGGTCTCTCATTCAGCTTGGCTCTAATAAATCTTCCCTGTGCACGGGCCATTCTCGTATTAAACTTTGCCAAAAGATACGAATCCCAAATTATCAAAATAATTCCGGGAGCAAAAACAACTTTGTCCGGCAGTAAAATTATCTTTGATAATATCACTAGTACGACAACGGAGAAAAGCAATTATATATGACAAAGATGCCATCTTTCCACATACGATTTCGTGGGAGGTATTGTGTCATCCAAGGCATAATGAACGGGTTATCATCCCAGAATTGATCGATAGTAATGGTACCATGCGTAATACCGTCGGTCTTGGTAACTTCAGCCCCAGCCTCAGCAGGATTATTCGGACTGACCTCTTCAGCCATTCCTTCCTCCATTTCTCGTGATTAGAAGGAACTTGCTTCGCCTCTTTGAAGTCAATCCAAGATGGAGATCAACTTTGCGTTAGCGGAGGGGCGATGTGCCGACTGGATGCGGTCTGTTCCTGTTGTCAGTCGATTTAGCGAACGCTAATATCTGGACATGGAGAGAACAGGAAGGCGATATGGACCCTGTGACTGAAATCGAACTTCGGGCCATTCATGCGTTCGTTTCGGCCCGCATTCCTTATACGTCCAGAGTCGCCCGGCTTATGCGGACCACCACAGAGGCCTTTCACTTCTCTGGACGGTATTATGCGAGCACGCTCGCAAAGGGCATCAACCTGACAATAAGTCGGCATGCAGCAGAGTTGATGGCTGTTTCCAATAGGGCAGAATTCAGCAAGGGAACCATCTTGGAGCACATGCTCCCGCTGAAAGCGATGTATGCCGAAATGCTCACGTTGGGTAGCCAGGTGAGCTTTGAGCAGATTGTGTCATACTTCACCGACACGCTTCAGAAGTGCCCCCTGGTCACGGTGACCAAGGAGGAAGACCGCCGGCTTCGCAACGACTTGCCGCATCCTGAGCGCTACCCTGCCGCCGGCATCGAAATCGGATCTCTGGACGCAATGACGTTTGGTTCGATGCCGAGGTGGACTCCTTTGAAAAGGGAGGACCTTATTGTGCCTGGCAATCCCGAGGTCGAGGGCGAAGCCGATTTCGAGCCGGTTCAGGCAGCTCGAAGAGGGCATTTGAGCTGGGGTGCCGGAGACCTCGAATTCGAGTAGCTCGACATAGCTGCCAAACCACGGGAGGACAGAGGATGGGGCAAATTTCTGAAGCGCACTATGCCAAGATGAAAACGAAGTTTCGCTTAGACGTGGCCAGTTCCTCGCCGCAGTGGCAACAGGGAAGGGGACAATCACCTACGGCGAACTTTCCAGAAAGTTCGGCGTGGCTACAAGAGGCTGGGGCGACATTCTCGGCGGCATAGCGATTTGGTGTTATGAAGTAGGGCATCCATTGCTCCCTGTGATCGTTGTGAAGGCTTCCACCAAGATGCCCTCAGAAGCGGCCGTTCTGTACTCCGATCTCGGCTTGCGGTCTGACGCCCTGATTATCCAGGAGCAGCAGAAATGCTTTCTGACCGATTGGGAAGCAACGCCCCTCAAAGCCAGCGGCTTAGCTCCGTCGAGCGGTAACTGTGGAGAATTCTCGTCCGCAACTCCGCCCGGCGCTGTCGCTCGATCCGTCGATAAACTCCCAAAATAACAATTGGCCACAAACTCAGCCGTGCCTGACCATCCGCGCCGGATTGCCGACCACCGTGGTGTTGTCAGGCACGTCGCGCGTCACCACCGCGCCGGCGCCGACTATGGCGCCATCGCCGATGCTGATGCCGCCGAGGATGATGGCGCTGCCGCCGATCCAGGCGTCATTGCCGATGGTGACCGGCCGGGCAATCTCCAGTCCCGACTGACGGCCCGCGGCCTCCTTGTGGTGCTCGGCGCAGTAGATCTGCACATTGGGGCCGAGAAGCGTCCGCCTGCCGATACGCACCGGCGCGGGGTCGAGGATGGTGCAGCCGGCATTGAGGAAGGCGCCGTCGCCGAGATGGATGTTGAAACCGTAGGCGCAGTGGAAAGGCGCCTCGATCCGGGAGCCTGCGCCCGCGCTGCCGAGCAGCGCCAATAGCGTCGGGCCGATATTGCCGCGTTGCTGGGGCGGCAGCGCGTTGTGCTCGAACACCGCATCGAGCGCGATCACGCGGAGCGCCTCCAGTTCGTCGTCGATGCAGGTGTACCATTCGCCTGCAATCATCCTTGTGCGTTCGCTTCCGGCCATCACAGCGACTCCGTCCCTTCGTCGTGTTCGACTGTTTACCAAAGTACAATGCTCACTGATGGAAGAAGCACCATCGCCTACTCTCGTCAAACGCAGGACCTATGCTAGCTTGCCCTCGTGGGCCAGTCCCGGGCCTGCTTTCGAGGGGATCTACATGCTCTATTTGCTTGCACTTCTGATCGGCGTCATTGCCGGTCTTCGCGCCATGACCGCGCCGGCCGCGATCGCCTGGGGCGCGTATCTCGGCTGGCTGCCGGTGGCCGGCAACTGGGCAAGTTTCATGGGCCATTGGGCCGCCGTCGGTATCTTCACCATCCTCGCCATCGTCGAACTGGTCACCGACCAGCTGCCCTCGACGCCGAGCCGCAAGGTGCCGCAGCAATTCGGCGCCCGCATCCTGCTTGGCGCCTTCAGCGGCGCCGTGATCGGCGCCACCGCCGGTTCCACCATTGGCGGCCTGATTGCCGGCGCCATCGGTGCTGTCATCGGCACCTATGGCGGCGCCGAAGCGCGCGGCCGGTTGGCCGCCGCCTTCGGCAAGGATTTGCCTGCCGCCCTCATCGAGGACGCGGTGGCGATCATCGGCGGCCTGCTGATCGTGGCGGCGGTGGTATGACTGCCCAAGCCTCAGACGCCAAGACATACGACGCCATCATCATCGGCGCCGGACAGGCCGGCCCTCCTCTCGCCGGCCGGCTGACGTCAGCCGGCATGAGCGTGGCGCTGATCGAGCGCAAGCTGGTCGGCGGCACCTGCGTCAACACCGGCTGCATGCCGACCAAGACCATGGTCGCCAGCGCCTATGCGGCGCATCTGGCGCGGCGTGCCGCGGACTACGGCGTGACGTTCTCAGGCCCTGTCGGCGTGGACTACAAGAGGATCAAGGCGCGCAAGGACAAGGTCACCAACGACTCCCGCAGCAATCTGGAGACGTGGATCGCCGGCATGAAGGGCTGCACGCTTTATCGCGGCCACGCCCGCTTCGAATCCGCCAACACCGTGCGCGTCGGCGACGACCTTCTGACCGCCGAAAAGATCTTCCTCAACACCGGCGGCCGCGCCTCGGTGCCCGACCTGCCCGGCGTCAACGACGTCGACTACCTCACCAACTCCTCGATGATGGACCTCGACGTTTTGCCGCGCCATCTCATCGTCGTCGGCGGCAGCTACATCTCTCTTGAATTCGCGCAGATGTTTCGCCGCTTCGGCTCTGAAGTCACCGTCATCGAGAAGAGTTCGCGCCTGACCGGCCGCGAGGACGAGGACGTGTCGGCGGCCATCCTATCGATCCTCCAAAACGAAGCCATAGAAGTCCATGTCGGCGCCGACGACATCCGCTTTGCCAGACAGGGCAAGGACATCGCCGTGACCTTCTCGTCCGGCAAGCCGCCGGCGGTCGGCTCGCATGTGCTTCTGGCACTCGGCCGCACCCCCAACACCGACGATCTCGGTCTCGACAAGACCGGCATCGCGGTCGATCTGCGCGGCTTCGTCACCGTCGACGACCAGTTGCGCACCAGCGTGCCCGGCATCTGGGCGATGGGCGACTGCAACGGCAAGGGCGCCTTCACCCACACCTCCTACAACGACTATGAGATCGTCGCCGCCAATCTGCTCGACGACGATCCGCGCAAGGTCAGCGACCGCATCGAGGCCTATGCGCTCTACATCGATCCGCCGCTCGGCCGCTGCGGCATGACCGAGGCGGCGGTGAAGAAATCCGGGCGCAAGGCGCTGGTCGGCCAGCGGCCAATGACCCGCGTCGGCCGCGCCATCGAAAAGGGCGAGACGCAAGGTTTCATGAAGATCCTGGTCGATGCCGACACCAGGCAAATCCTCGGCTGCTCCGTGCTCGGCCCCGGCGGCGACGAGGCGGTGCACTGCGTGCTCGACCTGATGTACGCCAAGGCGCCGGTCGATACGCTGGCGCGCGCCGTGCATATCCACCCCAACGTCTCGGAGCTGTTGCCAACCATCGCCCAGGAGCTGAAGCCGCTCGCCTGACATAGCCCCGCGTCAAGCTCGGCGCTTTCTGCATTGGTGCGTTGCAGCAATGTGCATTGCGCGCGGCAAGGCTTCTCGTTCAGTCTGAATTGAACCGATTCAGTCTGGATTTTCCATGCCTTTGCCGATCCTTGCGCTTGCCATTGCGTCTTTTTGCATCGGCACCACCGAATTCGTCATCATGGGCCTGTTGCCGGAGGTTGCGGCCGATCTCGGCGTGTCGATCCCCTCGGCCGGCCTGCTGGTTACCGGCTATGCGCTGGGCGTCGTCTTCGGCGCACCCATCGTCGCCATGGCCACCGCGCATCTGCCGCGCAAGCCAGTGCTGGTCGCGCTGACGGCGATGTTCGTCGTCGGCAATCTGCTCTGCGCCATTGCGCCCAATTACTGGCTTCTGATGGCCGCGCGCGTCTTCACCGCGTTCGGTCATGGCGCCTTTTTCGGCATTGGTTCCGTCGTTGCCGCCAGCCTGGTGCCGCGCAACAAGCGCGCCAGCGCCATGGCGATGATGTTCGCGGGATTGACGCTCTCCAACATTCTCGGTGTTCCTGCCGGCACCGCGCTTGGCGAAGCCTTCGGCTGGCGCTCCACCTTCTTTGCCGTCGTTGGCATCGGCCTGATCTCTGTTGCGGCCATCGCCTGGCTGGTGCCATCCAATGTCGCCGAACCGAGCGGCGGCGGCCTGCGCAGCGAACTGCGCGTGCTGGGCAAGCTGCAAGTCTGGCTCGCCATGCTGATCGCCTCGCTGGCCTCGGCCAGCCTGTTTGCCGTCTTCACCTACATCAAGCCCTACCTTGCCGATGTCTCCGGCCTGTCGACCTCCGCGGTCACCTGGGTCCTGCTGCTGTTCGGCGCCGGCATGACCATAGGCAACATCATCGGCGGCCGGCTGGCCGACTGGAAATTGATGCCGACGGTGATCGGCACGCTGCTTTTGATGGCGGTTCTGTTTGTCGGCTTCATGCAGTTCGGCGCTATCGCCAGCGTCGCCATCGGCGTCGTCTTCTTGTGGGGACTGCTGATCTTCGTCGTCGTGCCGCCGCTGCAGATCCGCGTCGTCGAAGCGGCTTCGGAAGGGCCGAACCTCGCCGCCACGCTCAACCAGGGCGCATTCAATATCGGCAATGCCAGCGGGGCCTGGATCGGCGGCGTGGCTCTGTCGGCCGGCGTTTCCTATGCTCATTTGCCGCTGGTCGGCGCGGTGCTGGCCCTGCTGGCGGTCAGCGTAGCCGTTGTCTCGCAGGCGCTCGAAGGATCGGCGCCGATAACGACGGTTCCGGCCGCCGCCGAATAATTCCATTGCGCCCATGGCGGCGCGAACTGGACCAATCGACAGCCCTTCGGCAAAAGTGCATGTGTTCTGCCTCTTATCCTGGAGGCATCCCATGCAGAAATCGATCGAACGCATCGCCGGCGACACCGAAGGCGTTTCCTACGAATTCCCGGTGTTCCGCTTCGCCGGCACTGATAAGGCCGCACCCTCGGCCTATCTGCAGGCGGCACTCCACGCCGGCGAACTGCCTGGTGTCGTCGCCATCGACGCCTCGATGCCGGCGCTGAACAAGGCCGAAGCTGAAGGCCGCATCAATGGCAACATCACGGTCGTGCCCTGGGCCAATCCGATCGGCCGCGCGCAATATCATTTCGGCGAGCACGAGGGCCGCTTTCATCTCGGCACCCGCAACAATTTCAACCGCGGCTTTCCGTTGCTCGCAGCACCGGACGCCAAGCTTTTGCCCGACACCACGCTTGGCACCCCCGACCAGCGATTGAAGACCCGTTTGGTGCAGCTGTCGCTCGGCCACGACATCGTGCTCGACCTGCATTGCGACGACGAGGGCCTGGCCTATCTCTACGTCCACACCAGCCTGTGGCCGGCGATGGCCGATTGCGCCGCCGCCATGGGCATCGACGCGGTGGTGTTGTGGAGCGAGGACACGGACGGCACCTTCGAGGGCGCCACGATCATGCCCTACCAGAACGTCCCCGCCAACGTGGCGAAGCTCGACCGCCGCGTTGCCACCACGGTAGAATACCGTGGCATGCTGGATGTCGACGGCACGCTGGCAAATTCCGATGCCGAAGGCCTCTACCGGCTGCTGGTAGCGCGCGGCGTGATCGCCGATGCCGCCCTTCCCGAACCCGGCCCGTTCAAGGGCCTCGTCGCGCCGCTGGAGAACATCGACATGATGCCGGCGCCCCGGGCCGGCGCCATCCTCTACGACGTCAAGCCCGGCGACCGCGTCGCCAAGGGCGCGCGCCTCGCCACCATCGTCCACACACCGGGCGAGGCCGGCGGCCGCACCGAAGTGCTGGCGCCGCAGGACGGCGTCATCCTGACCCGCCGCTCGCGCCGCATCATCCGCGCCGGCGAGGATCTCTTGAAGCTGGTCGGCGACAAGAAGAGCGCCGACGCGAGGTCAGGCACGCTGGAGGACTGAGCTAACCCGAAATCGCCAGCCGCGCCTTGGCCTCCAGCCATTCGGCCATCTGCCGGTACGGCACCGGGCCGTGGCTGACACGGGCGACACCAAGCTCGGCCAGGCGCTGGCGCGGCGGCACATGCGCCAGCGCGATGATGTTGACCGGCAATGCCGTCGCCTTGCACAGCGCCTCGATCAGACCCTCGTCGCCGAGCCCCGGCGCAAAGAAGCCGCTCGCTCCTGCCTTTTCATAAGCGTGCGCCCGCTCGATGGCCTGGTCGAGCAGCACGCTGTCATGCGCATCCGGCTTGGCCTTGAGGAAAATGTCGGTACGGGCGTTGATAAAGGCGGGAATGCCGGAAGCCTTCACCGCCGCCGCTGCCGCCTCGATGCGCTTCACCTGTATGGCGATGTCGTGCAGACCGGCGCCGCCGACGATCTGGTCCTCGAAATTGAAACCGATGGCGCCGGCCTGCAGGGCACGTGTCACCGTCTGGGCGACAGTCTCCGGCTCGACGCCGTAGCCGCCTTCGAGGTCCATGGTCACCGGCAGGTCGACTGCCGCCACGATGCGCCTGATGTTGTCCAGCGCTAGCTCCAGCGGAATTTTCTCGCCATCGGCATAACCAAAAGCAGCCGCGACCGGCCAGCTTCCGGTGGCGATCGCCTTGGCGCCCGCCTTCTCGACGATCTTGGCCGAGCCCGGATCCCAGGCATTGTAGAGAACGATCGGGTTGCCCCTGACGTGGAGCGCATGGAACCTGCGTGCGCGCTCGATCTGCTCGGTCATTGCTGTCTTCCCGTCTTTCCGATGTTGGACGAACAGTCTAGGCAGGACCCCAAGCCTTGGCGATGTGCCATGGGCTGCGGAAGCGGCGGCCACAAACAGGCCTTTCAAACCTGTTGCGCATCCGGCTTTTCGCCGCTATGGATTTCGCCCATGAACATGCGCTCGATCAAGACCATTTGGTGGTGGGCTCGCTGACAGCGGCCTGTTCGAACGCGTGCGCGTGAAAATAGAGGGTGGCCGCAACGGAATGTCCGGGCGGCCATTTGTTTTTTCAAAGCCAGTCCCGGGTCCGTTGCCCCAACAAGCCATATGGAGACGGCAATGACGATCAAGGCTCTGGAAAACGGCGCGGAAAGCTTCGTGACCGCAGGTGGTGTCACCATCACCCGCGAACGCCACGACAAGCCTTACGCCGGTGCGATCGATGCCTATGTCGATGGCTTGAACTCGCGCCGTGGTGCGGTGTTTTCCTCGAATTACGAATATCCGGGCCGCTACACACGCTGGGATACGGCCATCATCGATCCGCCGCTGGTGATTTCCGCGCGTGGCCGCGCCATGCGCATCGAGGCGCTGAATGGCCGTGGCGAAGTGCTGCTGCCGGTGATCGGCAAGACGCTGGCCGGCGTTGCCGAGGTGACGATTGCTGAAACCTCGAAAAAGCTGATCCGCCTCGATGTCGCCAAGCCCGGCCGCGTCTTCACCGAGGAAGAGCGCAGCCGCGTCCCCTCTGTGTTTACTGTGCTGCGCGCCATCACCGCTTTGTTCAAGACCGATGAAGACGCCAATCTCGGCCTTTACGGCGCCTTCGGTTACGACCTCGCCTTCCAGTTCGATCCAGTCGACTACAAGCTCGAGCGCAAACAGAGCCAGCGCGATCTCGTGCTGTTCCTGCCTGACGAGATCCTGGTCGTCGACCATTATTCGACCAAGGCCTGGACCGACCGCTACGACTATTCCGGCGACGGTTTTTCAACCGAGGGGCTGCCGCGGGACGAAATTGCCGAACCGTTCAAGACCGCCGACCGCATCCCGCCGCGCGGCGACCATGAGCCGGGCGAATATGCCAATCTGGTGCGCAAGGCGATGGACAGTTTCAAGCGCGGCGACCTGTTCGAGGTCGTGCCCGGGCAGATGTTCTACGAACGCTGCGAGACGCAGCCTTCCGAAATCTCGCGCAAGCTGAAGTCGATCAACCCGTCGCCCTATTCCTTCTTCATCAATCTCGGCGAAAACGAGTATCTGATCGGCGCCTCGCCCGAAATGTTCGTGCGCGTCAATGGCCGCCGCGTCGAGACCTGCCCGATATCCGGCACCATCAAGCGCGGCGAGGACGCCATTTCCGATAGCGAGCAAATCCTGAAGCTGCTCAACTCCAAGAAGGATGAATCCGAGCTGACAATGTGCTCGGACGTCGACCGCAACGACAAGTCCAGGGTCTGCGATCCGGGCTCGGTGCGCGTCATCGGCCGCCGCCAGATCGAAATGTATTCGCGCCTGATCCACACCGTCGATCACATCGAAGGGCGCCTGCGCGAAGGCATGGATGCCTTCGACGCCTTCCTGTCGCATGCCTGGGCGGTCACCGTCACCGGCGCGCCGAAACTGTGGGCCATGCGCTTCATCGAGCAGAACGAAAAGAGCCCGCGAGCCTGGTATGGCGGCGCCATCGGCATGGTCAATTTCAACGGCGACATGAACACCGGCCTGACGCTCCGCACCATCCGCATCAAGGACGGCATTGCCGAGGTGCGAGCAGGCGCCACGTTGCTCTTCGACAGCATCCCCGAGGAAGAAGAAGCCGAAACCGAACTGAAGGCATCCGCCATGCTCTCCGCCATTCGCGACGCCAAATTGGGCAATGCCGCAGGCGCCGAACGCACCACCGCGCGCGTCGGCGACGGCGTCAACATCCTGCTCGTCGACCACGAGGACTCCTTTGTCCACACACTGGCCAACTATTTCCGCCAGACCGGTGCCAATGTCTCGACCGTGCGTTCGCCGGTGCCGGAAGAAGTCTTCGAACGGCTGAAGCCCGATCTCGTCGTGCTGTCGCCCGGACCGGGCACGCCGAAGGATTTCGACTGCGCCGCGACCATCAAGAACGCCCGCGCCCGCGACCTGCCGATCTTCGGTGTCTGCCTTGGCCTGCAGGCGCTGGCCGAGGCCTATGGCGGCGAACTCAGGCAGTTGCACGTGCCGATGCACGGCAAGCCGTCGCGCATCCGCGTCTCCAAGCCCGGAATCATCTTCTCCGGCCTGCCCAAGGAAGTGACCGTCGGCCGCTACCACTCGATCTTTGCCGATCCGGTGCGGCTGCCCGACGATTTCATCGTCACCGCCGAGACCGAGGATGGCATCATCATGGCCTTCGAACACCGCAAGGAGCCGATCGCCGCCGTCCAGTTCCATCCGGAATCGATCATGACGCTCGGCCACAATGCCGGCATGCGCATCATCGAAAACATCGTTGCGCATCTGCCGCGCAAGGCCAAGGAAAAGGCCGCTTAGAAACGATGGCGGCGACGGACAACATGGCGGCGATCGCAGCGAAGGCAGCGGCCAGGCAAAGGATCGCCAGCCTTGCCTTCTGGTCGATTGTCATCGCCTGCGTGGTGCTCGCGCTCAAGCTTGCCGCATGGTACGTCACCGGCTCCGTTGCGCTCTATTCGGATGCGCTGGAGTCGATCGTCAACGTCATAGCCTCGGCCGCCGCCTATTGGGCGGTCCTGGTCAGCTACAAGCCGGCCGACCAGGACCATCCGTTCGGCCACCACAAGGCCGAGTATTTTTCGGCGGTGCTGGAAGGCGTGCTGATCGTGCTCGCCGCGCTTTTGATCCTCAACGAGGTCTGGCGCTCCTGGCAGACGCCGACCCCGCTCGAACAACCTTGGGAGGGCCTGGCGATCAACGGTGTCGCCACCGTCATCAACGCCTTCTGGGCCTGGACGCTGATCCGCGCCGGGCGCAGCGCAAAATCACCGGCGCTGGTCGCCGACGGCCGGCACATCATGACCGACGTCGTGACCTCGGTCGGCGTCTTCGGCGGCCTCGTCGGCGCTATCCTGACCGGTTGGCAGATCCTTGATCCGGCGCTTGCCGTCATCGTCGCGCTCAACATCCTGTGGCAGGGCTGGCACGTCATCGGCTCGTCGATGAACGGGCTGATGGACCGCGCAGTGGACACGACCGAACACATGCACATTCGCGACATCATCTCGGCCAATTGCAAGGGCGCGCTGGAGGTTCATGACCTCAAGACCCGCATCGCCGGCCGCGCCACCTTCATCGAGTTCCACCTGGTCGTCGACGCCGACATGACGGTCGGCGCCAGCCACGTCATTTGCGACCGCATCGAGGACGCGCTGAAGGCCGAAATCCCCTCGGTGCGCGTCACCATCCATGTCGAACCGGACGACGAGGCGAAGCTGCCGAAAGGCACCACTGCTGTGCCGTTTGCTTGAGGAAAAACTCAGGGCATCATCCTCGGGCGAGGATCTGCCGACCTCGCCGGATCGATTGCGCCATTACCGCCATGTGGGGTAGCCCGCCAATGGCTACATCCAGGCGTTGATTGCCTCCAAATCGGGCAGCGCCTGCTGCTCAAGCGCGCGCCAGCTCGGCCTCGGCAAAAGCGTAGTCAGGCGAACCGTCTAAGTTCGTCAAATCCAAACTCGGCAAGCGAAGTCCGATCCAAGGTAGCACCCGCTTGCGATCGGCTCATCATGTGTCGGTCGAGATGTCATCCCATTCCTGCCCCATATACCCAATCAGCCAATTGAGCGCGTAATGACGTTCGACAACCACGTCTCGTTCCAATCCTGCCGGCGCGGCTTTCCCATTCACCCGCGCATCCATCACAGCCCAATTGTACCGATAGATCAGATCGGCAGCATCGAGAAGCTCGCTTTGCGGGCGCAAATTGGCCCGCTTGAGCAGCCCTTCCGTGTCGAGGTCACGCAACATCGAAACCAATTGTGACACATCGCAAGGCTTGTCTGGACGCCCAAGGTTTTTGAAGACTTGCAACGCCCACAACATTACGAAAGCCCCTTCATAGCGCCAGCTAAAATTTGCGCGATCTTGCTCGGTTGCAACGGGGTTACCGACAAACGCTTGCTCTTTGGGCGTAAAAAACCCTTCGGCTCCAAACTGGCTGATCAAGTTGCTTACAAGATTTCGATCATTGGTCTCCGCTGTGACGGCCACGATTACCAGTGCGATGGCGCGTTTAACCACCTCGTCCTTCGTTCGTCGCCGACTTTCGGCTGCGGTTTCGATCGCCGGCAAATGGTCGATGAACGGCACGCCCTCCTTCTTCAACTGTGCTATTGAGGCAGCCTTGCGAGCCTCAGCCTCGCCTTCAGCGTTGGCGGAACCGATGAAGGCCAAGGAAGTCAGAAAACCAAGAAAGCTGCGACGCATCATATTCATTGTCAAATGGCTGCTAAGAGTGACTAAGGCGCACAAGCCGATTGCGGCATTGGCTCCAGCCTGTAGATCTTATCATCCGACTCCGTCTTGCCGCCAGCTTCCTTCGAGCACAGATCAACGATGGCCAGGCTGCTGTTGGGGTTGGCGAGCATCATGGTGCCATTGGCGCCGCGCTTGAGGTAGATTTCCTTCTGGCTGATGTCGCAGGCAAAGTTGCTCATCTTGGAACTCGCCGCACAACGCCACTGGTCCGCCTCGCCCTGGCAGGAATAGGTCTGCGTGACCTTGGCCCCGTTCTCCCTGGTTGTCACGGAAACGCCGATGTCGGCGCCGTCGGGCCAGTTGGCGACATCGCCGCCTGAGGCAAAGGAGGCCAGTTCCACCGGCCCGCGAAAGACACGGATCGACTGAGTCACCTGGTCGGGATGCGAGGAGAGATGCGCAGCATCGTAGTCGCGCCCATAGCAGAATGGCTGGTCCGACTTCAGCTGCTCGCGCAGTGGCGCGCCGAGAGCCGGATCGATCGGGTCGATCTTGGCGAACTCAGCCTGGCAGGTTGCGGCCGGCATCGGGTCGAGGCGGAAATTATCGTCCTCCGAGCCCAGCGCCTGCCGGTCATATTCGGCTTCGCCCAGTTCGTCTTCCGATCCGGCGTCGAGATAGAGATCGGACGAGACGTCGGTGAGGATCAGGCGGCCTTTGTCGTCGAGCTTCAGCGACGCCATGGTGCGGTCGCAGTCCATGCCGCAGCGGACCGGACCTGACTTGCCGTCCTCGGACTCGTGATTGCACCAGCCGCCGGCCCATTGCGGCGCCTTGGCGCCGCGCACCGTGGTGGTGAGAAAACCGTTGTAGGAGGTGTCGGCGTTTGCCGTCGGCTCCTCGTTCGGATGGCTCACCGGATCATGGCCAAAGAGGAAGAAAATCCGCGCCACCTTCTGCTTTGGATGCGCCTTGAGGTGCGCCGCATCATAGACGCGGCCGAAACACGCATCGGCGCCATTCGGGCTGAGTTCGGGTAATTTAAGCGCATCGCCGGCAAGGGCCGAACTTGCAAGCGCGCCGAGCAGCACGCAGCCAAATCCAGCACTGGCAACAACCTTCCACTTCCTGAACGCCATGTGACGCCTCCTCGCATCGACAGGACGTAACGTCAAGTTATGCTAGTATCATGGCCGCAGCCACGCAATCTGCGGGGAGCGCCAAGCCGAGAGGATGCCATGCGTCGACGCGACATGTTCCGGGCCAGCCTTGCCGGTGCCGCCGGCCTGTTCGGGCTGAGCCGGGCCGCCGCCGCTGAAGACAGACCGAAGGTCGCTTATCACCTCAGCGACCTCGATAAGGTCAACTTCGTGCTCGGCAACATCAAGAACCACTATGAAGGCACCGGCGGCAATGTCGACATCGTGTTGGTCGTGCATGGTCCGGCCCTTGCCGGCTTCAAGTCGAAAGGCCTATCGGCGGCGATCTCGGGACGCTTTGCCGGCCTTGTCCAACAGGGCCTTGAGCCGCATGCCTGCGGCAACACCATGCAAGGCATGGAGATCACGCTTGCCGACCTGCTCGAGGGCTTCCACGCCGCCGACAAGGGCGGCGTCGTCAAGCTCGCCGAACTGCAGCGCCAGGGCTACGCCTATCTCCGGCCCTGAGCCGCCACGGGCTTGAACGTGAAGGCCATGAGAGCCTACGAAGGGTGGCCAAACAGCCCGAAGGAAAGTGCTCATGACCGCGACCACCCTCGTCATCCCCGATCTTGCCGGCAAGGCGGTGCTGGTCACCGGCGCTTCGACCGGCATCGGTGCCGCCCTTGCACTGGCCTACGCCGCCCAGAAATGCCGGGTCGCGCTGCACTACAATTCGAGCCGGAAGGCCGCAGAAACGCTGGCCAAAACCATCCGCGACAGCGGCGGTGAGGTGTTCCTGACACAGGGCGACTTCTCACAGGCAGCCGATGTCGAGCGGGTAGTCGAGGAGAGCGCCGAAACATTCGGCCGGCTCGACGGGCTGGTCAACAATGCCGGCGGCATGCTCGGCCGCGTGCCCTATGCTGAGCAGACCGAGGCGCACTACGACGCGGTGATGGACCTCAACGCCCGCTCGGTGCTGACGGCCTCGCGCAAGGCGATGCCATGGCTGAAGAAGCAGGGCGGCTTCATCGTCAACACCTCGTCGATCGCGGCGCGCAATGGCGCTGGCGGCGGCGCCGGGCTGTACGGTTCGGCCAAGGCCTTTGTCTCCAATGTGACGCGCGGCATGGCCAAGGAACTGATCGGCTTCGGCATCCGCGTCAACGCAGTGGCGCCGGGCACCATCGCGACACCCTTCCACGAGCGCTACTCCACCGACGATCAGATGAAGGGCATGGTCGCCACCATTCCTCAAGGACGCGCCGGCACCGCTGAAGACTGCGTCGGTGCCTATCTCTTCCTGTCGTCAGATCTCCTGAGCGGCTACATCACCGGCCAGATTATCGAGGTGAACGGCGGCCAGTTGATGCCGTGAGCGAGCAATTGCATACTGCGTCTCGCAACCATGCAGTCGTGCGAGCGTTTTCTGAGGTTTGGAGGGGAAGGCAATGTATGGACTGATCGGCAAGATGCGGGCGGCGCGCGGCCAGCGTGACGCGATCATGGATGTCCTGCTCGCCTCGACCGGCGCCATGCCGGGCTGCCTGAGTTATGTCATCGCTCGTGATCCCGCCGATGCCGACGCGATCTGGGTGACCGAAGTGTGGACCGACGCCGCGAGTCACAAGGCTTCGCTGCAGCTGCCCGAAGTCCAGGCGGCGATTGCCAAGGCGCGGCCGATCATCGCCGGCTTCGAATTCCAGGTCGAGACCCATCCGGCCGGCGGTTTCGGCCTGCCCCCCATCAAGAACGAGTGACATCCCAACGCGGGGTCGGGGTCGTTAATTTCTTCCGAGACAGCGTTCGCATTTTTCTCTTCCAGGTCTAAGACCCAAACATGGACTCTTCGCCAGACCAACCGGCCGTCGAACGCATGGCGCGCATGCTTCCAGTCCGACAATGGCTGGTGCTGCTGATCGTCTCGCTGCTGTTCGCCGGCGCGCTGGAATACGCCGCGCTGCCGGCGGCCCTGCTGATCGGCCCGATGCTGGCGGCGATCCTTGCCGGCACCAACGGCGCCACGGTGCGCGTGCCGCGGCCGCTGTTCGCCGCCGCCCAGGCCTTGGTCGGCTGTCTGGTCGCGGCGTCGATCTCCACCGACATTTTTTCGGTGTTCTACAAGGAATGGCCGCTGGTCCTTGTCGTGGTGCTGGCGACCCTTGCGGCGTCCAGCCTGCTTGGCTGGCTGATCAGCCGCTGGCGCATCCTGCCCGGCACCACCGCGGTCTGGGGCTCGTCGCCGGGTGCTGCCACCGCCATGGTGCTGATGGCCGGTGCCTTCGGCGCCGATCAGCGCCTCGTCGCCTTCATGCAGTATCTGCGCGTCATCTTCGTCTCAATGACGGCGGCGCTCGTCGCCAAGATGTGGGTCGACACGTCGGGGATCGAGGTACCAGCCATCGTCTGGTTCCCGCTGATCGAACCGGCAGCCTTTGCCGCCACGCTCGGCGTGGCGCTGGTCGGCGGCCTGCTTGGCCGGTTGTGCCGGCTGCCTTCACCCTTCTTCCTCGGCACTTTCGTCTTTGGCACCATCGTCCATCTCGGCTTCGGCGCGGCGATGCAATTGCCGCCATGGCTGCTGGCGCTCTCCTATGCGATGGTCGGCTGGTCGATAGGGCTGAACTTTACCCGGGCGATCCTGCGCCATGCGACACGGGCGCTGCCGCAGATCGTCGGCTCTATCGTCGTGCTGATCGCCTTTTGCGGCGGGCTTGCCTGGCTGATCAGCCACGTCCTCGGCATCGATCCGCTGACCGCCTATCTCGCGACCAGCCCCGGCGGCATGGACAGCGTCGCCATCATTGCCGCCGCCGCGCAGAACGTCGACATATCCTTCGTCATGGCCTTGCAGTCGACCCGCTTCCTGGTCGTGCTCATCGCCGGGCCGAGCATAGCGCGGCTGGTGGCGAGAGCCGTCAGGGACTGAGATTCAAATATCCAGGGAAGAGGAAAAGTGCCCATGAAACGTCGTGTGAATGCCGTCGATCTCTCAGGCCGGGTCGCCGTGGTGACCGGCGGCGCGCAAGGCATCGGCCTTGCTGTCGCCCGGCGACTGCTGTCATCGGGCGCCAGCGTCGCCATCTGGGATGTGGACGAGACCGCCATGGCGAAGGCCGTTTCCGAACTCGCCCCGCTCGGCCGGGTCGAGGGTTTGCTGTGCGATCAATCGCTGATGGAGGCCGTCGACAGCGCCGCGACCGAAACCGAGCGCTCGCTTGGTCCGGTCGATCTGCTGGTAAACAATGCCGGCATCGCCGGACCGGCAGCGACGGTGGCGGATTATGATCCTGCCGCCTGGCGCCAGATAATCGACATCGACCTCAACGGCGTCTTCTACTGCTGCAAGCGCCTGGTGCCCGGCATGATCGCGCGCAGCTACGGCCGCATCGTCAACATCGCCTCGGTCGCAGGCAAGGAAGGCAATCCGAATGCCGCCGCCTATTCCGCCGCCAAGGCCGGCGTGCTCGCGCTGACAAAATCGCTCGGTAAGGAACTGGCCGGCCACGACATCGCCGTCAACGCGCTGACCCCATCGCCCGCCCGCACCCGCATCCTCGAACAGCTCACTGAGGCCCAGGTCGCCTACATGCTGGGCAAGGTGCCGCGAGGCCGGTTCGTCGAAGTCGAAGAGGCGGCTGCGATGATCGCCTTCATGCTATCGGACGAAAATTCCTTCACCACCGGCGCGACCTTCGACCTGTCCGGCGGCCGCGCCACCTACTGAGAAGCAGAGCTATTCCTCGCTGTCTTCGTTATCGCCGTCGGCCGCGAAGGACTAATTCAAGAGCCGCTCAGCGTCGCGGCAAGCCGGTCGGGAAGGAAATCGACGAAGGCGCGAACCTTCGGCGACAAATGACGATTGGACGGCCACAACAACCGGAACTGGCCGCGGCCGTCGACATGGTCGTCCAGCACCGTGCGCAGCAGGCCGTCACGCAGCGCCTCGCGGACCAGGAAATCGGGCATCGAGCTGATGCCGAGCCCGGCCATCGTGGCGCCCTTCAGCGCCTCCGTGTTGTTGCAGGTCAGCATCGAGCGGACCTGCGGCTCGGCGCTGCCGCCGATGAACGGCCAGCCTTGCAGCTTGCCGCTGTTGGGAAAGCGGAAGCGGATGCCGTAATGGTTCACGAGATCGTCCGGGAGGCTCGGGTTGCCGTGCTGCTCGATATAGGAGGGTGCCGCACACAACAGCAGCCGGAAGGGTGCAAGCGGCCGCGCCACCAGGCGCGAATCCGGCAGGTCGCCGCTGCGGATCGCGATGTCGACGCCTTCGTCGATGAGGTCGACGATGCGGTCGTTAAAGTCGATGTCGAGTTCGATTTCGGGATAGCGCGCCATGAACTCCGACAGCACCGGAAACAGCAGGTGATAGGTCACGATCGGCGTCGAAACGCGCAGCCGCCCATGCGGTGTTTCGCGGCTCCGCGACAGCATCGCCTCGGCATCGCCGATGTCGTCGAGGATGCGCCGCACCCGCTCGTTGAACAGCTTGCCCTCTTCGGTCAGGCCGATGCGGCGCGTGCTGCGCTGAAGCAACCTTACGCCGAGATCCTGCT
The DNA here is from genome assembly GCF_040324395.1 of Mesorhizobium sp. C277A. Classification (NCBI taxonomy): domain Bacteria; kingdom Pseudomonadati; phylum Pseudomonadota; class Alphaproteobacteria; order Hyphomicrobiales; family Phyllobacteriaceae; genus Mesorhizobium; species Mesorhizobium sp. C277A. The sequence continues at coordinate 3,520,652 of NZ_JAMYVW010000002.1, forward strand.
CGAGCCTGGCGACGCTCTTGCCGACGGCCGATGCCGAGATTCCGAGCGTGCGGCCCGCAGCGATGAAGCTGCCGAACTCAGCCGTGCGGGCAAAGGCCAGGAGCCCATTGAGGCGTTCCATCGCATCTCTCCATTCGAGCGTTTCAGTCCGGTATATCTGGATATTTAACACTATTTTTCTCGAAGTGTCGCGGGCCTATCTTCCCGTTACGACTGGCGCAGCAAGCTTGCGGCAGGCCGGCGGATCCTGGTTCAGATAGGAAAATTATGACCCCGAAGACCACAAACGGCGCGGTCGCGCCATGGCTTGTCCTGTTGTCGGTATGCCTTGCCGCCATGACAATGCCCTTGACCTTCACCGGCCCGGCCGTCGCGCTTTCCCGCATTGCGGCCGACCTCGGGGCAGCCCGATCGCGCTCAACTGGGTGACAAACGCCTTCATGCTGACCTTCGCCGCCACCTTGATGGCATCAGGCGCGCTGGCCGACAATCATGGCCGCAAGCGGCTCTTCCTTGTTGGCCTCGCCACCTATGTGCTGGCATCGCTGGGATCGATGTTTGCCCCTGGTATCGTCTGGTTCGATGTGCTCAGGGCTGCGCAAGGGCTCGGCGGTGCCGCCGCCTTTGCCGACGGCGCCTCCGCTCTTGCCCAGGAATTCGATGGGCCATTGCGGCTGCGCGCCTTCTCCTTCCTCGGCACCAGTTTCGGCATCGGCCTCGCTTTTGGGCCGATCGCGTTGGGCCTGCTCATAGATGCCTTCGGCTGGCGATCGATCTTCGTCTTGGTGGCAGTGCTCGCGATTGCAGCCGCTTTGCTCGGCCTGCGCACCATCAGGGAATCGCGCGATCCGGATGCGACCGGCCTCGACTGGGCGGGAGCCGGCACCTTTACGATCGCGCTGGCATCGCTGACCTACGGCATGCTGCAAGCGCCGCAGAGCGGCTGGACCGATCCCCTGGTGATCGCGCTTCTCGTGGCGGCCGCCCTTTGCTTTGCCGCTTTCGTCGTCGTCGAGCGGCGCGTGCGCCGGCCGATGCTCGATCTCTCGCTGTTCCGCTTTCCCCGCTTCGTCGGCGTCCAGTTCCTGGCGGCCGCTCCCGCCTATGGCTTCGTCGTCCTGCTGGTGCTGCTGCCGATCCGCTTCATCGGCATCGAGGGGATGAGCGAGATCAAGGCGGGGCAGTTGATGATCTGCCTGTCGGGACCGCTGTTGATCCTGCCACTGCTCGCCGGCCAGGTAGCGCGCTGGATCGCTCCGGCAACGATCTGCGGTGTCGGCCTGCTTGTGGCCGCCGGCGGCCTTGTCTGGCTGAGCCTGACACCGCCTGTCGTCGCAGCGCTGGTGGCGCCGCTGATCCTCATCGGCGTCGGCATCGCCCTGCCCTGGGGGCTGATGGACGGACTTGCCGTCGGCGTCGTGCCGAAAGAGCGTGCCGGCATGGCGGTCGGCATCTTCAACACCACCCGCGTCGCTTGCGAAGGCGTGGCGCTGGCGATCGTCATGGCAGTCCTGTCGGGTTTCACGGCAGCCCAACTGGCGGCTCAGGGAACGGCATCTTCCCTGGATGCAACCGCCGCCGCGCAACTGCTGGTGACCGGCAACATCGGCGAAGCGGCAGCCCACTTGCCGGGTGCCGGAGCCACGGTCCTGGTCCAGGCCTATGAGATCGCGTTCGACAGGCTGCTGATCGTGCTGGCGGCAATCACCATCGTCACCGCCCTTGTCGTCTTTCTCGGCTTGCGCCGTGGATCGGCGGTGGAACACGAGACCATTGCTCTGCCGGTTTGCCAGGAAGGGTAGCTGAGCCGCGTCAGGAGATGGCGAGGCTCGCTATGCGGTGGCCGTCCAGCACGAAGGTCATGTCACCCTCGCCGTTGAAGCCATTGCCTTTCACGGCAATGCGGACGCGGTAGCTGCCCTCGACCTCGGCGATGCGGACAATGCGAAGATTGGACTTCACGCCGATATTGTCCGACTGGTTCCAGCGCGCGATCTGCTGGCGGCCTTGGAAGGACCGCCCCCAGTCGGTCAGGGACGCGTCGGCTGTGAACGTGTCGAGAACGGCTTCGCTATCACCCGCATTGGTGGCCTCGATAAAGCGGCGGATAGGTTCGGGTGTGGCCATCAATCGAGCCGGTGCATCAGATCGTCATCCAGCCAGCGGCCGAAGAAATAGACCAGCTGCTTGTGCCACCATGGCCAGTCATGACTGGCATCGCCGCCCCAATAGTCGACCCAGGCGGGAATGGATTTGTCGCGCAGGATCTGTTCCAGCCTGCGCGTCTCGACCAGCATCCGCTCTTCCCAGGCGCCCTGCCCGCAGCAGAAGATCATCCTCAGCGACTTCAGCCGGGCAAGCAGCTTTGGGTCTACGGTGCCGGGCAGATAGTCGAGCGGTGAATTGTAGAAGATATCACCTTCCAGCGCCTTGCCGAAGAAGTCGCCCGCCGAATAGACGCCCGACAGCGCGATGACGCCGCTGGCGAGTTCGGGAAAGCGAAAGACGAAGTTCGAGGAATGATAACCGCCCATCGAACAGCCGGTGAACAGCGGCTTTAATTTGCGCCCGCCATTGGCTTGCTCAGCGGTCGCCAGAAACTCCGGCAGCGCCTCCTCGCGCACATATCGGAAATAAGCCTCGTGGCGACCGATACGGTGGGCGGCGCCGGCATGCTTGTTGAAGAACGATTCCGAATCGACGCCGTCGACCGCAAACAGCTGGATGCGGCCGGTATCGATGAATTCGGCCAGCGCTCCAACCCCGCCGGAATCCTCGAACTGGTAGAACCGCCCCTGCGACGTCGGGAACACCACCACCGGCCGGCCGGCATGGCCGTAGCGCTTGTATTCCATGTCGCGGCCGAGATTGCCGGAGAAACCCTTGTGATAGGAGATGTCCATCGCGTCTAAGCCTTTTCCGCGTGGATGTAGGCGACGGCCGCGCGCAGTGCTGCTTCGTCTTTCGAGCGCATCTGGTAGGCGTAATTTCCCATGGCGCGGCTGAAAACCTCTTCAATTGGCTGATGATGGACGATCTTGTCGCGATGCGCGGCTATCACGTCCTCATGGCTGTGCAAATAGTCGAGGCGCCGCTTGCGGCTGGCATAAGCGGTGAAATACTTGCCCTCATAAGGACCACCGGCGGCATCCTTCACCACCATGTCCGCCCAGGCCGCGTAGACGTCGATGTCGAACGTGTAGTTGATCGCATCGGTCATCCAGGCGCCGGGCGGCCGCATGTTGACCTCAAGCGCGATGACGCGGTCGTCCTTGGTTTCGAACAGCTCGATGTGGAAGAAGCGCTCGCGCACGTCGAACGCTTTGAGGATTTTGCGGCCGGCCTCTTCGATCGCCGGTCGGACCTTGGGAAAGCAGGTGTAGCTCATGTGGCGATCCTTGTTGACCACTTCCATGATGCTCTGGTCGTAGCGGTGGCTGGCCGCCAGCACCACCTCGCCGTCACGGTTGACCAGCCCATCGAAGGTCACCACCAGCCCCTCGATGAACTGCTCCATGACGAAGGTCACGTCCTCGGGCTTGTCTCTGAAAAACTGGTCAAGCTCCCTGGCGTTGGAAATCTTGAAGGTGTTCGAGGCGCCGGACCCGGAATCGGGCTTCACCACCACGGGATAGCCGACGCGGCGGATGAAGGTCATGGCGCCGGCCCGGTCGGAGCATTTGCGCTGGGCGATGGTGTCGACGCCGCTCTTGCGGAAGAATGCACGCATGCGGCTCTTGCGCTTCAAATTCTTCACGAAATCGAGCTTGGTGCCGTAGATGTTGAAGTCGGTGCGGATGTTGGCTTCCAGCTCCAGCCAATGCTCGTTGAGTGACTCGAAGCGCTCGATCCGGCCCCATTCGTGAATGAAATGACCCATGGCCCGGAACACCGGATCGTAATCCTCCATGTCAGCGATGCGGTAATATTCCGACAGGGCCACCTTCAGCTTCCCGTCCAGCGCCTCATAAGGCGCATCGCCAATGCCCAGCACCGTAGCGCCGGCCTTTTTCAGCCGGTCGCAGAAATCGGCGCCGTTGGCGGGAAAATGCGGCGAGAAGAAAACAAAATTCACGGATGATCCCTCCGACGGCGAAGCATTGCGGCCTCGGCCACACGCAAGTCTGGCGCATTTGCCGCGCATGGGGAAGAGTGCTCGCGAGTGGTGGAATGGCAGCCCACTTGCCTGTCCATGGCGGCTCCTGTATGAAACCCGCCATGAACACGCGCGTCTCCTCCGTCGCTTCCCGTCCGACCGGCTTTGCCGGCGAGACCGTGCGCGCGCTGGCATCGACCCTGCTTCTTCTCGGCCTTATCGGCGATCGCCGGGTTCGCTGAAGGAGCGCCCGGCGGTCGAACCGCCGCTTACGCGCACGCTCCTTGGCCAGTTCAGAAATTGGCAATTCACATCAAGCGAACGAAAATCTGATAAGGCGCTGCTCGCCCTGGAATCCGTCCGAAGACCGATCCGCGAGCCGCCGGGAGAACAAGACGATGAACGCAGGAGAAGACATCCGCGCCGGCGAAGCCGAAAGCGTAAAACGCGCGGCCGGCCACATGCCGGGCGCGGCCCGAAAATACCAGCCCTACCCGACGGTCGGTCTCACCGACCGCACCTGGCCCAACAAGGTCATCGACAAGGCACCGGTCTGGTGCTCGGTCGATTTGCGCGACGGCAACCAGGCGCTGATCGATCCGATGGGTCATGAGCGCAAGGCGCGCATGTTCGCCCTGCTGCTCGACATGGGTTTCAAGGAGATCGAGATCGGTTTCCCCTCGGCCTCGCAGACCGATTTCGATTTCGCCCGCTGGTGCATCGAGGAAGGCAATGTGCCGGCTGATGTTTCGCTACAGGTGCTGGTGCAGTGCCGTCCCGAACTCATCACCCGCACCTTCGAATCTCTGAAGGGCGCCACCAACCCGATCGTGCATTTCTACAATTCGACCAGCGAGTTGCAGCGTCGCGTCGTCTTCGAGAAGGATGTCGGCGGTATCAAGCGCATCGCCACCGACGCGGCCAAGATGATCACCGACATGGCGGCCAAGGCCGGCGGCGGTTATCGCTTCGAATATTCGCCCGAAAGCTTTACCGGCACCGAGCTCGAAGTCGCGCTGGAGATATGCAACGCCGTCACCGAGATCGTGAAGCCGACAGCCGACAACAGACTGATCATCAACCTGCCGTCGACGGTCGAGATGTCGACGCCCAACATCTATGCCGACCGGATCGAATGGATGTGCCGCAACCTGGACGACCGCGAGAACCTGCTGATCTCGCTGCACCCCCACAACGATCGCGGCACCGGCATCGCCACCACCGAGCTCGGCCTGATGGCGGGTGCGGACCGCGTCGAAGGCACGCTGTTCGGCAATGGCGAGCGCACCGGAAATGTCGACATCGTGACGCTGGCGCTCAACATGTACACGCAAGGCGTCGATCCCCATCTGGATTGCTCCGACATCAACCGGATGAAGGACGTCTACGAATATTCCAACCAGCTGAAGATCTCCGAGCGCCATCCCTATGTCGGCGAACTCGTCTACACCGCCTTTTCCGGCTCGCACCAGGACGCCATCAACAAGGGCATGAAGGCCTTGAAGAAGGCCAACACGCCGGTCTGGGAAGTGCCCTATCTGCCGATCGATCCGGCCGATGTCGGACGCAGCTACGAGGCGATCATCCGCATCAACTCGCAGTCGGGCAAAGGCGGCATCGCCTATGTACTGCAGGCCGATTACGGCCTCAATCTGCCGCGCAACCTGCAGATCGAGTTCAGCCAGGAGATCCAGGCGATCACCGACGCCGAAGGCAAGGAAGTGCCGGCAAAACGCATCCATGACCGCTTTATTGAAACCTATGTCGACCAGCCCGGCGCACGACTGAAGTTCCTCGACCATCACACCTATCCCGATACCGAGAAAAAGGGCCGGCGCGTGGTCGAGGCGGTGATCCTCGACAACGGCAAGGAGACGACAATCGCCGGCTCCGGCACCGGCCCGATCGACGGCTTCGTCGATGCGCTGTCGCGTCATGTTGGCGTCGACATGTCGGTGCTTGATTATTCCGAACATTCGCTCCAGCGCGGCTCGAACGCCTCGGCGATTTCCTATGTCGAGATGGAATATCCCGGCGGCAAGCTGTTCGGCGCCGGCATCAACACCAACATCGTCGCCGCCTCGCTGGAAGCCGTTGTTTCGGCCGCCAACCGGATAATCGGCCGCAAGGCCGGCTGATATTTTCCCGGGCGCCGAATGTCCGCGGCGCCCGGAAATCCCCCATTTGCCGAGGGAAATTCCGGCCTTTTGTGTCAACCACCGGCAACTATCCGGTGTGTTACGCGATCGCATAACATAAGCATGCTTGTATGGAAGTGCAGGCTCTATATGATTGCGCCTCAACCTGTGCCGACTTCGAGAGGATCGACACTTGCAGCATGCCACGCCTGCCGCCCCCGCAGTGCGCGAGACACTGGAGCGACTGCTCGCCAGCGAAACGTTCGGACGTTCCGAGCGCGCGCGCAAGTTGCTGCGCTATCTTGTTGAGCGCGAGCAGGCCGGCGAAGCCGACAGGCTCAAGGGTTTCTCCATCGCCATGGACGTCTTCGGCAAGGACGGCGATTTCGATTCGTCGACCGACGCCGTTGTCCGGGTGCAGGCAGGCCGGCTGCGCGAACTTCTCCAGCATTATTTCGCCAATGAAGGCATAGCCGAACCGGTTCGCATTGCCATTCCGCGCGGCGGCTACGTGCCGTCCTATGAGCTCAACGCCATACGCCTGCCGGTTGGGCAGGAGCCGCTTGCGGCGGCGGTAGCCGCCTTGCCCGGATCGCCCGACCAGGCGGCTCTTGACGCCGTTCCCGCTGCCGCGACAGCTTCGGGGGTTACAGAACCTGGGCCTTCGCTGGCGCGCCATCTCCAGTTCTTCTGGGTCGCCATGACGCTGGTCATTCTCATGCTGGGCGTGCTCATCCTGCGCCAGGGCAGCGGCGCATTGCTTGCCAGCAGCGATCCTACCGCGGTGGTCGAGACCGCGGGCGTAACGAGCAGCATCGCATCGCCGTCGATGGAGGCCCTGCCCCTCGTCTACATCGCGGTGAAGGCCACCGGCCCCGAGGCCGGCCGCGTCGCCGCTTCGCTGCGCGCCGGCCTTGCCGCTTTCGACACGATCGACTTCATCGGCCGCGACGCCGACAGCAAGCGCGATCCGAGCACCGACCCGACCAGCTTCGTTTTCGATGTCCTGCCGGGACCAATGGCAGGTGACGTGACGCTCGAACTGCAGAGCGTGGCGACCGGCCGCGTGCTTTTGTCCCGCAGTCTGACGGCCGCCGACAGCGCACCTGGCACCGTCGAGGATCGTATCGCCGCCATCCTCAGCTCGACCGTTCCCGCCTCCGGCCCGCTCTACAGCTACATCGAACAGAACGGCATTCAGACCGGGCTGACGAGCTGCCTGATCCTCAACGACAGATACTATCTCGACCAGAGCACCAGGACGCACGAGGCCGCCTATCGCTGCCTGGACAACCTCGCCGGCCAGGGTGCGAAATCGTCGTTGGTCTATTCGGAACTGGCCTCCCTGACCCTTGAGGCCGCCACCGATCATTACGCCTATCCGCCTGGCGCGACGGTCGAACAAGCAATGTCTTTCGCCCATCGCGCCATCCAGATGGGACCGACCAGCCCCTATGCGCACCGCGCCTATGGCTACCTCAATTCGCGCCTCGGCAACACCGAGGAATCGATCCGCTGGATGCGCAAGGCCTATGAGCTCAACCCCTACGACCTCGGCATGGCTGCCGCTTACGGCTATGGCCTGATCTTTGCCGGCAAATATGCCGAGGGAACACCCATCCTGACCCATGCCGTCGAGACGTTCAGCGGCCATCCGACATGGTGGGATTTTGGGCTTTTCGCCGGGCAATTCATGCTGGGCGACATGAACAAGGCCGCGATAGCCAGCGAGTCGCTGCGCACGACGGCGATGAAATCGCATTATCTGGCGGCGCGGCTGATCGGCGCCAAGGCTGCCGGCCGCGAACAGCTGGCAGCCAAGCTTCTGGATGAGCTGACCACCAAATTCCCGAAATTCGCCGCCGATCCGCGCGCGGCCTTCGCCGAGCGCAAATATCCCGCCGATCTGACCGACCGGCTGGTTGAGGCGCTGCGCGCCGCGGGCCTCGGCAACGCCAGCTAGTCTTTCCGGATCGCGAAAACTTTACTGGCCATCGGTCTGGACTGGGAGCAATCCAGCCTCGATTCGAATTTCCTCTCCAGTCTTGCAATAATCGCACATTTTCATGGTCTCATCCCTCTATGTTGCCGAGCGGGGCGCCGGGCCGAAGACGGTCGTCCTGCTGCATGGCTTCGGTGGTTGCCATGATATCTGGCGCGAGGTGACCGCGTCGCTAGGGCCCGATGTCAGGACCTTGGCCTACGATCTTCCGGGACACGGACTGTCTCTCGAATTTCCTGGCAGCGGCCCGGCCAAAACAGCGGCGCGAGCGGTTCTCGCCGATATCGCCGCACGCGGGATAGCAAGGGTGCATGTCGCCGGTCATTCGATGGGCGGCGCGGTCGCCTCCCTGATGGCGCTTGCCGAGCCTGAAAGGATAGCCTCGCTGACGCATCTGGCGCCGGGCGGTGTTGGCCCCGAGATCAACGGACCGCTGTTGCGCCGCTACGCCGCGGCCGCCGACAGACGGGAAATCCGCGCCTGCCTTGCCGCCATGTCGGGACCGCAAAGCCCGCCGCCCGAACGCATCGTTGGCGTCCTGGCGGACCTACGCCGTCGCCCCGGCCAGTTGCGCAAGCTGATTGAGATATCGGCCGTCATGACCAGGAACGAGCGGCAGGGGGTCATACCCCGCGAACAGCTGGACACCCTCGACATGCCGGTGATGGTGGTTTGGGGAACGGACGATCCGGTGCTGCCCTTTACCCAGGCTGATTGTCTGCCGGCGCATTTTCATATTCATCACGTGCTCGATGCCGGCCATATGCTGGTCGAGGAAGTGCCTGATGTGGTCGCCCAGGCCGTGCGCCGAAACATGGCACGCCGGGGCAGGCGCCTGCGTCCGACATTCGAGGCCGCGGCGAGCTAACTTACTTGCGCCCCGCATCTCGCCAGTGCATTTTGCCGCCGCCTGTGTTAACTCGCAATTAACCATATCAGCGAGGCGACGCCGATGAAGGACACTGGCGAAAACATCACCCCCATCGACACCTCCCGCAAACTGTCCGACGCCGTTCGCGATGTGAAAAATGCCTTCGCCGATCGCGACGATGTCGTGGTCGACATGCGCGAGGCGCACCGGATGCGGCTTGATCTGCTCGCCGCCGAGCTCGCCCCGGTCTTTGCCGACGTGCCCGCCGACATGGACAATTTCGACTTCGTCGTCTCCTCCGGCCTGCAGCCCCGCCTGTGGATCGACGCCGTCAGCCATGTCGCCATGGGGCGCGACCGCCGCACCTACCGCTTTCTCAGGGATACCCGCATCGGCCGCGTCGTGCTCGCCGAATCGACCGATATGAAACCGGTCGCCGATCAGGTCACGCGCTATGTGGCGGAGCGTATCGTCGAGCGCCAGCGCATGATGGAGGGCGGTGTCGAGCCGGCCGTCGCCGACCTGAAACGCGCCGCCGTGCCGGAAGCTGAGCCGCCCTTGCAAGCAGCCGTGCCCCGCAAGGGCTGGTCGACGTTCCTTTCCGGTCTCGGCTTGGTCGCCGCCGGCGCGCTTGTTGGCCTGGCGGTGGCGGCCGCGCTGTTTTGGGATCGCCTGATGGCGATGAAGATCAGCTTCTGATCAACGATCTGGAGGCCTCGGTGTCTGCGCGCCGAGTTCAATGACCTGCAGGTCCGATGGCGGCAAGGCCGGCCCTGTCAGGCCGCGCCGCGTCAGGCGAATCAGCCAATTGCCCTTCTCCCCGTCAATATCGAGCAGATTGTACTGTGCCGCCGGGTTCTTGCTGCCTGGCGACTGCCCGGCGGCGGCGACGCCGACGACCGGAATCCTGGCGCCGCGCCCGCCAATGAAGAACAGCGACGGCAGATGCGAATGGCCGTGCAGCACGAGTTCGGCGCCATGCCTATGAACGGTCTTGTGGAAGCGGGAGATGCCGAACAGGCGCTTTTGCTGGGCGACGGCGCCGCGCACCGGCGGATGATGGATCATGATCACCCGCAACAGGCCGCGTTTGTTCGTTGCGTCGAGCACTGTCGCCAGCCTTTGCGCCTGACCTTCGAGGAAGAAGCCGTTGGCCATGAACGGCGCCGTGGCGCGCGCCGTCGAAACGCCGATCAGCGCGACATTGCCGCGTACGCGCAGATAGGGAAAAGCGTTGCGGTCGATCGGCGCAGTCACGCCGTCGCCGCTCATCCACGCCGCCCAGGAGCGGCAGACCTTGTCGAAGGCGCCCGGCACATAGGCGTCGTGGTTGCCCGGCACCACCGAGACATCCTCCGGCGAACCCAGCGTCTCAAGCCAGTGCTTGGCCATCTCGATCTCGCCGTCGAGCGCCAGATTGACCAGATCGCCGGTAACGGTGAGGTGGTCGGGTGTGCTCGCCTTCATGTCGGCGACGATGGTGTCGATGACGGCATCGTGCATATGGCGGCGGCGGTTGCGCTGCCAGTTGACGTAGCCGACGACGCGCTTGGACGCGAGTTCGCGATAGGTTACACCGGGAAGCGGCCCCAGATGGACATCGGAAATATGCGCGAGCCTGAACATCCTTCCTTCATAGGCGACGCGCTCCCCGCTTTCCACTCACTGTTTCCTGCCCATCCACGGTTTCGCTAGTCATGGCTATATCGGACCCGGAGCAGGCGTTTCGCCAGACCGGCTGGGCAGGCCTCAGGGCAAGGCTGTTCCATCTCTATTTCCTGCTGCGGCGGCCGATGACGCTGGGCGTGCGCGGCCTGATCCACGATCGCGCCTCGAACACCGTCTTCCTCATCCGCCACACCTATGTCCCCGGCTGGCAATTGCCGGGCGGCGGCGTCGAGGTCGGCGAAACGCTTGGCGAAGCGCTAGCGCGGGAACTGGCCGAGGAAGGCAATATCGCGCTCACCGCCCCGCCGGTGCTGAAGTCGATGCATTTCAACCGCCGCTCCAGCCGCCGCGACCATGTCGGCCTCTATCTCATCGAAACCTTCAACCAGACCGCGCCGAAACTGCCGGACCACGAGATCGCCGAAGCAGGCTTCTTTCCGCTCGACCGCTTGCCGCATGGCACGACGCCGGCGACGCTGCGGCGGCTTGCCGAGGTTTTTGAAGGCCAGCCGGTATCGCCGTACTGGTAGGCTGTCAATCCGATGCTCACGCCGCCTGCCTGAACCGCGCCCGGTCGTGCGGCGCGCCATAGTCGAGCCCAGGCCCGACCGGCACGATGCGCGTCGGGTTGATGCTCTCGTGGCTGCCGTAATAGTGCATTTTGATGTGGTGCAGGTTCACCGTGCCGGCGATACCAGGCACCTGGTAGAGGTCACGCAGATAGTTCGAAAGGTTCGGATAGTCGGCTATACGGCGCAGATTGCATTTGAAATGGCCGAAATAGACCGGGTCGAAACGCACCAGCGTGGTGAACAGCCGCCAATCGGCCTCGGTGACACGCTCGCCAGTGAGATAGCGCTGTTTTGACAGTCGGCCCTCCAGCGTGTCGAGCGCCGCGAACAGCTCGCCGAACGCCTCTTCATAGGCCGCTTGCGTGGTGGCAAAGCCGGCGCGGTAGACGCCGTTGTTGACGGCGGGAAAGACCAGCGCATTGACCTTGTCGATCTCGCCGCGCAGGCTTGGCGGATAGGAATCGAGAGCGGCATCGCCCCACTCGTCGAAGGCCGAATTGAGCATGCGGATGATTTCGGCGGATTCGTTGGAGACGATGGTCTCTTCCTTCTTGTCCCACAGCACCGGCACCGAAACCCGGCCCGAATAGGCTGGATCGGCCTTGGTGTAGATTTGGTGCAGGAAGTCGAGGCCGTAGAGCGTGTCGCCGGTGGCGCCATCCTCGGCCAAAAACGTCCAGCCCTCAGCACCGAGGAAATGATGCACGACTGAAACCGGGATGATGTCTTCTAGCTTCTTCAGCGCGCGAAAGATCAGCGTGCGGTGCGCCCACGGACAGGCGAGCGAGACATAAAGATGGTAGCGTCCGGGCTCGGCCTTGAAGCCGCGCGTACAACCTTGCGCCGGCGCGCCGTCGCGCGTGATCCAGTCACGCCACTGCGTCTCGGCGCGGATGAACCTGCCGCTGCTATCGACATTGGCCGGACGGTCCTGCCATTTGCCTTCGACCAGCAATCCCATACGAAATCTCCTTGCGTGCCTTGGCCAATGTAGTCGCAAGGCGGCAATGCCGAAGCCGTCATCTGCTGAACAGAGCGTCACTCGTATGAAACGCCGGATGAAAACAGCCGATTGCAGCCGCCGGAAATTGATGCTAGCGGACACTCCGCATGTTCGATCTTGGCTTGATCCGGTTTGACCGACGACGAAAGGGCGCCCGCGCTTAGAAAGCGCTGACTGGCGAACGCTGCCGCTTGCAGCAACCTTTCCTCTTTATCGGACCGCGAAGACCATGAGCCTTGCCGACGTGAAATACCTGCCGGAAACTCCGGCGCATGATCCCGAAATCGAAGCCATCAACGACGAAGCCTTTGGCCCCGGCCGTTTCGTGCTGGCCGCCTACAAGATTCGCGAGACCGGCGGCCACGAGCGCTCGCTATCCTTTGTCGCCATGAATGGCGACATCGTCGTTGCTTCGGTGCGCATGACCCGCATCGCCGCCGGCGCCGGACGCGCGCTGATGCTCGGGCCGCTCGCCGTGCGGCCCGCCTTCAAGAATCTCGGTATCGGCCGCCGGCTCGTGGCGATCGCGCTGGAGGCGGCCGCCAAGGCCGGCGCGCCGGCGGTGATCCTTGTCGGCGACGAGCCTTATTACGGCCCGCTCGGCTTCAGAAAGATCCCCCGCGGCCAGATCTCCATGCCGCGCCCGGTCGACCTCGACCGGCTGCTGTCGCACGAGATCGTGCCCGGTGCCGTGGCGCGGCTCTCCGGCGAGGTCGGCCATGCCAGCCTTGCCAGGATCGCGGAGCAGGCACCAGTGATGGCCTGAGCTCCAGGATCGGTCGCGGCACCGGTCGCGATGGATCCCCATTGGTCAGGTTGCACCATGGCGGCGACCTCCGTAGCATGACCCGGAACAGCACGGAGCATGCAGCATGAACCCGAACGGCCAGATTGCGATCGTAACCGGCGGCGGCTCCGGCCTCGGCGAGGCAACCGCCCGCGCGCTGGCCGACAAGGGCGCGCGCGTCGCCATTTTCGATATCGGCATCGACAGGGCATCGAAGGTGGCGGGCGACATTGGCGGCGCCGCTATCCAGTGCGATGTGAGCAGCGCCGACAGCGGTGCGGCCGCGGTCGCCGAGGTGGAAAAGAGACTTGGGCCAGCGCGCATCCTGGTCAATTGCGCGGGCATTGCCATCGGCGTGAAGACGATCGGCAAGGATGGTCCACATCCGCTCGACCAGTACCGCAAGGTGATCGAGATCAATTTGATCGGCACCTTCAACATGATCCGCCTCGTCGCCGACCGTGCCGCCAAACTCGAACCGCTGCAGGGCGGCGAGCGCGGCGTCATCGTCAACACCGCGTCGGTGGCCGCTTATGATGGCCAGATCGGCCAGGCCGCCTATGCCGCATCCAAGGGCGGCGTCGTCGGCATGACGCTGCCGGTTGCCCGCGACCTGGCGCGCTCCGGCATTCGCGTCTGCACCATCGCGCCCGGCATCTTCAAGACGCCAATGATGGCCGGCATGCCGCAGGAGGTGCAGGATTCGCTCGGCGCGGCCGTGCCGTTCCCGTCCCGCCTCGGCGAGCCGTCCGAATATGCCGCGCTCGCCCTGCATATCGTCGAAAACCAGATGCTGAACGGCGAAACCATCCGCCTCGATGGGGCAATCCGCATGGCGCCGAAATAGACGGCCATGGCGGCCGGCGCAGTGAAGACCGGTCCGCTGGCCGGCCTGAAAGTCATCGAGATGGCTGGGCTCGGCCCGGTGCCTCTGGCCGGGCTGATGCTGTCGGAGATGGGCGCCGAGGTGCTGCGCATCGAGCGCACCGGTTCGGACCAACCCCTGCTGCCCCTCTCCGATGCGTACAATCTCGACCGTCACGGCCGCTCCATCCTGCGCGTCGACCTCAAGCAGGCCAAAGGAACGGAACTGCTGCTGCGCCTTGCCGAAAAGGCCGATCTGTTTGTCGAAGGCTTTCGCCCCGGTGTGATGGAGCGGCTTGGTCTCGGCGCGGATGCTGCATTGGCGCGGAATCCGGCGCTGATTTACGGCCGCATGACCGGCTTCGGCCAGGACGGGCCGCTCGCAGGTCGTGCCGGCCACGACATCACCTACCTCGCCTATTCGGGTGTGTTGCATGCCATCGGCCGGGAGGAAGGTCGGCCGGTGCCGCCGCTGAATCTGATCGCCGACAATGGCGGCGGCGCCATGATGCTGATCGCCGGGGTGCTTGCAGCGCTGTTCGAGCGCTCGCGCTCCGGCAAAGGCCAGGTGATCGACGCGGCGATGGTCGAGGGCGCTTCGATGCTGGCGGCCCCCATACACGCCTTCATGTCGGCAGGTCTGTGGAGCGACCGGCGCGGCGCCAACCTGCTCGATTCCGGTGCGCCCTTCTACGACACCTATGAGACGGCGGACGCACGCCACGTTGCGGTCGGCTGCCTTGAGCCGCGCTTCTTCGCCGCATTCGCAAGGCTGCTGCCGCTCGGCGAGGATTTTGTCCGCGGCCAATACGACAAGGCGTTGTGGCCGGACATGCGCGCGGCCATTGCCGACCGGTTCCGGCAGAAGACACGCGACGACTGGGACGCGCTGTTTGCCGCAAGCGATGCCTGCGTGGCGCCGGTTCTGTCGCTGGCCGAAGCCAGGGATCATCCGCACAACCGGACGCGTCACGCATTTGTGAAGGCCGGTGCGCTCGAGCGCCCCGCGCCCGCGCCACGCTTTTCGGCCTCGCAGCCGGCGCTTGCCGGCATGTCTGAAGATGACGATCAGCTGCCCCAGACTGTGCTGGCGCGCTTCGGCTTTTCGACAGCCGAGATCAAAGCGCTTGTCAAAGCCGGCATGATTGGCCAGTAACTGGATTTAGAAAATCAACTTACCTGGTGAGCATTTTGGACCAGCCGAAGAAGGACGTCATTCGCGCGACGGACGCCGAGGCGATCAGGCTGGCCGCAACGCTGATCCGCAGCGCCCGTTTCGGCGCCCTCGCGGTGATCGAGCCGTCGACCGGCGCACCGCTGGCCTCCAGGGTCGGAGTCGCCACCGACATCGATGGCACGCCTCTGATCCTTGTCTCGGCGCTGTCAGCCCATACCGGCGCCATCCTTGCCGAGCCGCGCTGCTCGCTGCTTGTCGGCGAACCCGGCAAGGGCGATCCGCTGGCGCATCCCAGGATAACGCTGGTCTGCCGGGCGCAGCCGCTGGAACGCGGGTCGAGCGCGCATGCCCGCGCCGAGCGGCGCTATCTCAACCGCAATCCCAAGGCAAAGCTCTATGCCGGGCTCGGCGATTTCTCGATCTTTCGCCTCGAGCCGGAGCGCGCCAGCCTGAATGGCGGCTTCGGCAAGGCCTACCTGCTCGACCGTGCCGATCTCATCACCGAGGGGCCGATCGTCGACGAGCTGGCCGCCAGCGAACAATCCGCTCTCGACCACATGAATGCCGACCATCTCGACGCCATCGCCGTCTATGCCCATCATTTCGCCAGGGTTGAAGGTGATGGTTGGACCATCACCGGCTTCGATGCCGATGGCATGGACCTGGCATCGGGCGACACCGTTTGCAGGGTCAATTTTCCGCAGCCATTGAAGACCGCGCGCGACCTGCAGCCGGTTCTGGTCGACCTGGCCAAAGCCGGTCGTGCGCCAGCTACGCAAGGATAATCGTCATGAATCAAAAGCACGTCTTGAGATTTGGGCGAAATGATCTACGATTCAGGCGACGCTGAATCAGCAGCGTGATCCATAGCTGAATTATAGCAGCCAACGCTATTTGCCCCCATAGCGTTTGGATGAGCAGGAAAACATGGGGCATCGATGGTCTCGACCAAACTAATCGCCAATGCCGAATCGGCGGCGACATTTCTGACCCTTATGGGCAACGAAAAGCGGCTCTTGATCATGAGCTATCTGGCCGACGGTGAAATGTCGGTCGGCGCCATCGCCGAAAAGGTGATGCTCAGCCAGTCCGCTTTGTCGCAACATCTGGCCAAGCTCAGGGCGCTCGATCTTGTCGAGACCCGCCGCGACCGGCAGATGATCTACTATTCCTGCAAGTCCGAAGCCGTGCGCGAACTGTTGCGCATGCTGGACGGCATTTTCGGGATAGGCGACTTGTCCCAAATGGCAACGCGTCTGCGCCGCGCCGGGACTTGACCTGCGGGGCTTGACTGGCGGCTCCGATCGCTTCTTACCTCGCTGACGATTTTTCGCCGGCCGAGGTATTGATGGATCCGATCCAGATCGACGACGCGCGCGATCCGCGGGTCGCCGCCTATCTCGACATCCGCGAGCGCGATCTCACCGGCCGCCATGGCCGGTTCGTTGCCGAAGGCAAGGTGGTGCTGGACGTCCTGCTGTCAGCCGGACGCTTTGCTGCGGAGTCGGTCCTGGTCCTCGAAAACCGGCTGGCCGGGCTCGACGACATCCTGCGCAAGGCCCCTGCCGACCTGCCGGTCTACGTTGCGGCAAGCGCCGTCATGGACAGGATCGCCGGCTTCCACATGCATCGCGGTATATTGGCGATCGGCAGCAAGGGCACGCCACAGCCCGCCGAGGCCTTGCTCGACACCTTGCCTGCCGAAGCGTTGATCGTCGTTCTCATCGGCATCGCCAACCATGACAATATCGGATCGATCTTCCGCAATGCCGCCGCCTTCGGCGCCGATGCCGTCTTCGTCGACGCCACCTGTTGCGACCCACTGTATCGCAAGGCGATCCGCGTCTCCGTCGGCGCCGCGTTGAAGGTGCCCTTTGCGTCCTTCGGCGACACTGAAGCCTTCATCGCGAAGCTCGGCGAGTTGGGCTTCGGCCAGGTCGCTTTGTCGCCGCGTGGTGAGGCTGACATTCGCGATGCCGCGCGACCGAAACGACTGGCGCTCTATCTCGGTACCGAAGGCGAGGGCCTCCCGGAGAGCCTGCTTGCCCGCCTGCGGACGGTGCGGATCGCGATGTCGGAAGGGTTCGACAGCCTGAATGTTGCTGCCGCGTCAGCCATTGCGCTGCACCATTTTTCGCCCTGATAGGCGTAGTCAGGCAATTCCAAGCCGGGGCTTGAAACTCAGCTCGGCAAATCTGCCTTCTGCAACGCCCGGACGCGATCGGCCAGGCTGGTGGTTCCTGACCGCGTTTCCTGCGGCGCCGCCAGCGCCTTGGCGATCGGTGAATCAGGTCCTTCGAGCTTGGCCGTCAAATGGACGACCTCAGCCGCCAGATTGTTCATCTGTTCGCGCAAGGCAGAACCGGCATCATTGCCATTGCCGGGGCCATTCCCGGGCTTCGCGGATCCAGAACCGCCAAGCTCCGCCTTCATCCGCTTGTTTTCGCGGGCCAGCGTCGTCAGCCTGGCTTCGAGCCGCTCTCGGTCGCCTTCGAGCTTGGCGAGCGTCTTGTCGATGTCCTCGTTCCTGGCGCGGGCACTGTCTTGCGCACCAACCAGGCCAGCAGCCGCGGCGCCTCCTGTAGCCTCGCCCTTCACCCGCTCGCGAAGCCGGGCCAGTTCCTTTTCTCGGCGATCGAGCTTGTCCTCGCGATCGGCAAGCGTGGCGAGCAGGCGCTCGAGCTTTCTGTCGAGGTCGGCGGTTCTTTTCTTTTCGGCCTTCAAGGCATCGCGCGTGGCCTTGCCTTCGGCGACGACTTCCTGATGGCGCTTGTCGGCCTCCTTCCGCTGGCCGCGCAGCACTGAAATGTCGTTGGCAAGTTTTTCCAGCTCGGATTCGCGAGCCACCAGTTCGATCTGACGATTGCTGGAGGAGAAGGACGCGTCGTCGTACATATGTTCGAGCTTTTCCAGCTCGAGCGCGCGCTTTTCCATCATGCGCTCTGTTTGTGCAAGCCTGTCCGACAGCTGTTGTATGTGCTGCTCGCGATGCAG
Organism: Mesorhizobium sp. C277A; assembly: GCF_040324395.1. Lineage (NCBI taxonomy): Bacteria > Pseudomonadati > Pseudomonadota > Alphaproteobacteria > Hyphomicrobiales > Phyllobacteriaceae > Mesorhizobium > Mesorhizobium sp. C277A. The sequence continues at coordinate 3,538,824 of NZ_JAMYVW010000002.1, forward strand.
CAGCAATTCGTTTTTTTCCCCGAGCTCCGAAAGCGCCTGCTTCTTGTCCTTGCGCTCGACCGCCAGGCCCTTCAGCGCCTCGCGGCCGCGATTGATTTCGACGAGTTGCTCATTCGCCTGCTCACGCAGCGTCTTGATGCTGATTTCGAGCCGGCGCGTCGTCATGGCGAACTCGGCCCGCAAGCTGTCCTTGTCGGCCTGGATCTCGGCCAGCGTTCGCGGCACCGACGCCTCGACACGCTTGCGTGTCAGCGCGACCGCCCGCCGCCAGATGGCCGGCGCGACCAGCAGCGCCAGAAAGCCTGCGCACAGAAAGCCGAGGGCGAAGAACAGGATCGACTGAACCAAGGTGACTACCCGTTACGGGCGGGCCGCTATCCGGCAACCGCCAAGTCTGGACTTTGCCATGTTCGCATGACGCAAATCCAGCGCTGCGGCAAGGGTTTGCCGCAGCTGCACCGGGTCAGAATCTGTTGATCGGGTCGAAGTGTGGTCGGAATCGCTCAGAAAGGATTCCAGGTCGGCCTCTGCGTCAGCTTCAGATAGCCGAGATTGACGCCAAGCCGCGCGCCGACGCCGGTGCGGATCGGCACCAGCAGCACCCTGTTGTTCTGCAGCACGTTGAAGCCGACGCCGGCCACGACATAGGCCGAACCGGCAACGCCGCCGAACCGATTGTAGAGATTGCTGACGTCGTCGAGGTTATAGACGAGCATCATCACCCGCGATCCCTCGCCGCCGAAATCCCAACCGAGCGAAGGCCCTTGCCAGAACACCTTATGGTCGCCGGCATTCTTGGTGTAGAGCGTACCTTCGCCATAGGTCAGGCCCCCGATCAGCGCGCCGGATCCCTCTTCGCCGAGCAGATAGCCATTGGGCAGGCCGTAGGAGGCAAAAATCTTCTCGACGACGGTTGCGAGACCGCCCGACGTCGCGCCGAAGAACTTGTGACCGGAATCGACGATCTCCTGAGCGGTGTATTCCTGTGCCCGCGACGCAGAGGTTGAGAAAGCGAGAGCGCCCATGAGGGCAATCGCCATGAAGAAGACGCGGACAAACGTCCGGTCGTAGAATCGGGAAACCATGCTTCCAATCTCCGTCAGGGAGCACTTTCGCCGACGCCTCGCACCCCGTCCGGCTCTTTAGGCGGCCGTTAAGGATGACTGTTACGGGCAAACTATGCCGTAATCCTTTTTCAACCATTAACCTCCCACATGAACATGGCGGTTCGAAGGCTGTTTCTGACTGTCTGCACGGGCTCCCATCCTGTGCAAAGATGCCGTTTTTCTCACAAGAATTGTGGATTGTTGCTGCACGCTCGGGCGCTGTGTATTCAGAATGCCTGGGGGGGAGAGAGCGTGATTCGGGTGGTGAGCGTGGCTGTCGGCCGCGCGGCCACCAGGATGTGAATTTTAGCAGGGATTTTTCGCCGATGGCTGAGCTTTTCTCTCTCTCCGCACCCGATCTCGCAGCCTTGTTGTGCAGCCGAGTCTGCCACGACATCATTTCGCCGGTCGGCGCCATCAACAACGGCCTCGAACTCCTGGACGAGGGCGGCGCCGACGAAGACGCCATGAAACTGATCCGGCAGAGCGCCAGAAACGCTTCGGCCCGCCTGCAATTCGCCCGCATCGCCTTCGGTGCCGCCGGTTCGGCGGGCATGATGATCGACACCGGCGATGCCGAGTCCGTCGCCATCGCCTTCCTGAAGAACGAGAAGCCGGAATTGATCTGGAACGGGGTTCGCGCCCTGCTGCCCAAGAACAAGGTCAAGCTGCTGCTCAATTTGCTGCTCGTCGCCAATGCTGCCATCCCGCGCGGTGGCAGATTGGTGGTCACGCTGGAAAACCTCGACACCGAGCCGCGCTTTGCGCTTGCCGCAAGCGGCCCGATGCTGCGCGTGCCGCCGAAATTCCTCGAGCTCCATTCCGGCAACAAGCCCGAGGAGCCTATCGACGCCCATACCGTCCAGCCCTACTACACGCTGCTGCTGGCGCGTGAGGCCAACATGACGATCTCGATTCATGCGACCGCCGAAGAGATCGTGCTGTCCGCGGCTTGAGCGAAGCCGTTCGGCAGGACGCCGAGCATCAAGAACAATCAAGTATCTTTTCCCGCTGATATTTGCGGCAATTCAGAACAGGCAAGTTTCACCGCCGGCAACGCCCCTGCCGAATGGGGCTGCAAACGACATGTTTGTAAAAACTTTACCTAACGGCTTTTCTGCTTCTTTACCAGATCGGCCTAGTGTGCATCCCGATACCCGGATGCCGCCGGTTCGCCCCATGGCAAAGAGGACCCGGAAATGAAGCGCTGCATGTTTGTCGACGATTCGAGCGTCATCAGAAAGGTTGCAAAACGGATTCTTGGCGGCTCCGACATGGTGGTCATCGAAGCGGCAACTGGACTTGATGCTGTCGAGATGTGCGCTGCCGAGATGCCTGATGTGATTGTCGTCGACGGCGCCCTGCCGGACATGCAAGCGGTCGACGTCATTCGCCAGGTTCGCGCCATGGAGAGCACGATCAAACCACAGATTCTGATCTCACTGGTCGAGGTCGATGTTGCCTCGATCATGAAGGCAAAGCGCGCCGGCGCCCAGGGTTATCTGTTGAAGCCGTTCAACCGGCCGCAACTGCTCGAACGTTTTCGTACCTTGAAGGTTGCCGCCTGATTCGGCTCGTTTTCGGCCAAAAAGGACAGCAAAAAACCCGGCCTGAGCCGGGTTTTTTGCATTGATTCAATGGGATGATGTTCGCTCAGGCGCTGACGCGGATGTCTTCCGGCTCGCGCAGCACATAGCCGCGACCCCAGACCGTCTCGATGTAGTTCTGGCCACCGGATGCTGCGTCGAGCTTCTTGCGCAGCTTGCAAATGAAGACGTCGATGATCTTCAGTTCCGGTTCGTCCATGCCGCCATAAAGGTGGTTGAGGAACATTTCCTTGGTCAGCGTGGTGCCCTTGCGCAGCGAGAGCAACTCCAGCATCTGGTATTCCTTGCCGGTCAGATGCACGCGCTGGCCGCCGACTTCGACGGTCTTGGCGTCGAGATTGACCACCAGGTCGCCGGTGGTGATGACCGACTGGGCATGGCCCTTGGAACGGCGCACGATGGCATGAATGCGGGCGACCAGCTCGTCCTTGTGGAACGGCTTGGTCATATAGTCGTCGGCGCCGAAGCCCAGGCCGCGCACCTTGTCCTCTATACCGGCCATGCCGGACAGGATCAGGATCGGCGTCTTCACCTTGGACAGGCGAAGTGTCCGCAAGACTTCGTAGCCGGACATATCGGGAAGGTTGAGGTCGAGAAGAATGATATCGTAATCATAAAGTTTACCGAGATCGACACCTTCTTCGCCGAGGTCGGTCGTGTAAACATTAAAACTTTCAGATTTGAGCATCAGCTCGATGCTCTGAGCGGTTGCACTGTCGTCTTCTATCAGCAGAACGCGCATTTCATTCCCCTTTTCTGCCGCCGGACCATGTCACGACCCATCCGGGACCGGAGCAGTGATTGCCTGAACAGAGGCTGCCATCGAATGGTTAACAAAACCTAATTCCGCACCAAGGACGGTACCAGATTTTTTAACCCCTTTCTACACCCTCTTGAATCTAATGATGAATCACAGAACCAAATCGCTAATGCAACACATTAATAAGTCGGACTAAGTGACTCAAGGGACTCGCTGGCCGGCTTCCGTATCGGGAGCCGGAATTTTTACCCGGCCTTAAGTCCTCGCCCTTATGATTAACAATGCGCGTAAACGAATGGTTACCGCCGGCAAAAAACTTTAGGGATTTGTTTCCCATAGTTCGGGGAATGCCGGTGGATACGGGCGGCGCCAGGCCCTGGCGGACGGATTGGACGATATGTGCAGGTGTGCGTTTCCGGGAGTACCGAATCATGAAGTCACGTGAAAACCTCGTTCGGCTGAAGCAATTTCAGGTGAATGAGAAGCGGCGGCAGCTGCTGCAGCTCGACATGATGATCGCCGAGTTCGAGCGCATGGCCGTTGAACTGGAGCTTCAGATCACCGCCGAGGAGAAGAAGGCCGGCATCACCGACATCAATCATTTTGCCTATCCGACCTTCGCCAAGGCGGCGCGTCTGCGCCGTGATAACCTCAGAAACTCTCAAAGCGACCTCGCCCAGCAGCGAAGCGCTGCCGAATCATTACTCGGCGAAGCTGAAGCGGAGCTTTCCAAGGCCGAGATGCTGGAATCGCGCGACACCAAGATCCGCGACGCGGAACTCGGCGGTCGCAGCGCCATGATCGGCTGACGGCAGGGTTTTAACCCGACCGGCGCCGCCTGACGCCGCGCTTTGCTTTGCGTGTAGCGCGCCAAAAGGCTCCGGCGCTGCTGACCTGGCCGCAAGGCGGCCGCAGCTTCAGGCCCGTGTCAAATCCCGTCCTGGTTCGCCGCTGCCCTCGCCCGCGCTTGCTTGATGTCAGGCACATGCTCTTCCGACCAGGACCGTATTTGGGTGAGCAGCCCCGCCAGGTTCTGGCCAAGTTCGGTCAATTCATATTCGACCCGCGGCGGGATCACCGGAAAGATTTCGCGCCGCACCAGCCCGTCGCGCTCGAGGACGCGCAGGGTCTGCGTCAGCATTTTGGGTGTGATGCCTTCGAGCTTACGCGCCAGTTCCCCATTGCGCATCCGGCCACGGCGCAGCGCACAAACCGTCAGATAGACCCATTTGCTGGCCAGCATCTCGAGCACGGCGTGCGAAGGACACGTCCGCTGGAAGGCGTCATAGCCGGAGCCGCAATCATTATCACTATCCATGAGGTGCCTATATATGGAAAAGGTACATACTGGACAAGGGAATGTTACTATCGAAATGATAGTGGCTCAGAAAACCCCAGCAGGAGCCTCCCATGCGTGCCGTTATCCAGAATTCCGTCGGCGGGCCCGACGTCCTCGTCATCGCCGATCGCCCCGCGCCCTCGCCCAAGTCAGGCGAAGTGCTCGTGCGCGTGCATGCCGCCGGCATCAATCCGGTCGATGGCTCGGTGCGCGCCGGTTACTATCCTTTGCTGGGCGAACCACCCTTCACTTTGGGCTGGGATATTTCAGGCACGGTCGAGGCGGTAGGCCCAGGCGTCGATGGCGGCCTCAAGGTCGGTGACGCCGTGTTCGGCATGCCGCATTTTCCCAAGCAGGCCGCGGCCTATGCGGAGCTCGCTGTCACCCCGGCCGATGAAATCGCACCGAAGCCGCAAGGCATTGACCACAATCATGCCGGCGCGCTGCCGCTGGCCGGTCTGACCGCCTGGCAAGGCCTTGTCCGCCATGGCGGCCTGAAGCGCGGCCAGCGCGTGTTGATCCATGCTGCGGCCGGCGGCGTCGGGCATCTGGCGGTGCAGATCGCCAAGGCGCACGGCGCTTATGTCATCGCCACCGCCAGCCCGAAGAAACTCGATTTCGTCCGCTCGCTCGGCGCCGATGAAGTGGTCGACTACACCAAGCGAGATTTCACCGCCGAGGTCAGCGAAATCGACCTGGTGCTGGAGCCGATGGGCGGCGACCATGCCGACCAATCGCTGACAGTCCTGAAGGGCGGTGGCGCCCTGGTGTCGCTGCTCAATGTCCACGACACCACCCGAGCCAAGGCTGCTGCGCGTGGGATCCGCGTCGAGCGCATGTCCGTCGTGCCCGACCGTGAAGGCCTCGTCGAACTTGGCAAACTGGTCGATGCGGGAAAGCTTGCGGTCCATGTGGCAAAGAGCTTTCCGCTCGAACAGGCGGGCGCCGCGCACGCCTTTCTCGCCACCAGGCCGATCGGCAAGGTGGTGCTGACGGTCTGAAGCAGCAGGCATTACCGACAGGCAAAAGGGCGCGGTTACTGCGCCCTTTTCTATTGTGGTCCTGGCTCTAGTGCCGGTATTGCTGGATGCGCGTCGTGCGCAACCCGGCAAGGCCGTATTCGTCGATCGACGCTTGCCAGGACAGGAATTCCTCGGTGGTCAGCTTGTAGCGCTGGCATGCCTCGTCGAGGCTCAAAAGCCCGCCGCGCACCGCAGCAACCACTTCCGCCTTGCGCCGGATAACCCAGCGACGTGTATTCGTCGGCGGAAGATCGGCAACCGTAAGAGGGCTGCCGTCAGGCCCAATAACATATTTGACTCGCGGTCTAACAAGATCGGTCATCGTACTCTCTACTAAAAACTCAAAGACCCAATCCCCACCACATTACCGCCACAGCTTTAAAAATTGCCTAAGCGAACCCTAATGAGTAGGTAAGGATCATGAACGCCGCGTTAGTCTTTTCGTCGGCATTTGAGGCAACGGCGGACAGACGCGCGATTTTCCCGCAAAATCGGCACCGCCGCAAAGCTGGCGCCGCTGGTGTGGTTGACCTATATTCGCGCCACTGCCATTGAAGCGCCGCGCAGAACGAAAGAACCATGAACAGCCTCGACCTTCCCGCCAGCCCGCAAAACACCCGCATCGTCGTCGCCATGTCGGGCGGTGTGGATTCGTCTGTCGTTGCCGGCCTTTTGAAGCGCGAAGGCTATGATGTCGTCGGCGTCACGCTGCAGCTCTACGACCATGGCGCCGCAACGCACCGGGCCGGGTCGTGCTGCGCCGGCCAGGACATTGACGATGCCCGCCGCGTTTCCGAGACACTGGGCATTCCGCATTACGTGCTCGACTATGAGGAGCGCTTCCGCAAGGCGGTCATCGACCCGTTCGCCGAGAGCTACGTTGCCGGCGAAACGCCCATTCCGTGCGTCTCTTGCAATCAGACGGTGAAGTTCGCCGACCTTTTGGCCACCGCCAAGGACCTTGGCGCCGATGCGCTCGCCACCGGCCATTATATCCGCTCCGGCGCCAATGGCGCCCACCGCGCGCTATTCCGGCCCGTCGATGCCGATCGCGACCAGAGCTATTTCCTGTTTGCCACCACGCAGGCGCAGATCGACTATCTGCGCTTTCCGCTGGGTGGGCTGTCCAAGCCTGCGGTGCGGGCCATCGCCGAAGAAATGGGGCTGACCGTTGCCGCCAAGCAGGACAGTCAGGACATCTGCTTCGTGCCGCAGGGCAAATATTCCGACATCATCGCCAAGCTGAAGCCGGCTGCCGCCAACCCAGGCGACATCGTCCATATCGACGGCCGCGTGCTCGGTCGCCATGACGGCATCCTGCGCTATACGATCGGCCAGCGCCGCGGCATCGGCATCGCCTCGGGCGAGCCGCTTTACGTCGTCCATCTCGACGCCGACCGGGCCCGCGTCATCGTCGGTCCGCGCGAGGCGCTGGAGACGCACAAGATCTATCTGCGCAACATGAATTGGCTGGGCGATCGCGCGCTGTCCGACATTCCGGCCGCCGGCATGGAGCTGTTCGCCAAGGTGCGCTCGACGCGGCCGCCGCGCCCGGCCGTGCTGCATCACCGCGCCGGCAGCACCTTTGTCGAACTGGTCGACGGCGAGTCCGGCATCGCGCCCGGACAGGCGTGCGTGCTCTATTCCGACGACGGCAACGAAGCCCGCGTCTTCGGCGGCGGCTTCATCGAGCGCTCCGAGCGCGGCGCCGAGGCCGAAGCCATGCTCAGCCGGCTCGCAGCCAGGCCGGCGCAGATTCCCGCTGAGTAAACACTACCCTCTCGGAGACAGTTTTAGTTTCGATCTGCCTTAAGAGCAGGGTTTCGAAACGGTCTCAGGACTTTGTGTGCGTGACTGTACCCGCCGTCAGGATGCGCAGCACCCTGATGGCTTCCTCGCCGCTGGTGCGCGGCTCGGCCCGCGTCTCGATACACTGGATAAAGTGCTCGAGCTCGCGCGTCAGCGGCATCCCCTGGCCGACCGCGACATAGGACGGCTCGTTGGTGGTGAAGGCCCACTGGCCGCTGTCCTGCCACACCGCGTGGCGGTAGACGGCCAGCTTGCGCTCCCAGGGCTCGACATCGTCGAACACCGCCATTGCCTTGGTGCCGACCACGGTCAGCCGCCGCTCGCGGTAGGGATTGAGCCGCGAGGTGAAGAGATGGCTGCGCAGCCCGTTGGGAAAACGCATGTGCAGATGCGCGAAATCGCTGAGATTGTCGAGGAGTGCCGCCCCCTCGCCCCTGACCTCGATCGGCTCGGTGCCGGTGATGGCCAGGATCATCGACAAATCGTGCGGCGCCAGATCCCACAGTGCGTCGTTCTCGGTGTGGAATTTGCCGAGGCCGAGCCGGTGCGAGTGGATGTAGCGGACCTCGCCGAGCTCGCCATTGTCGATCAGCGCCTTCAGCGTCTCGAAGGCGGGATGGAAGCGCAAGACATGGCCGACCATGAACACGCGGCCATTGTCCTTGGCCGCCTGCACGGCGCGCTCGGCGTCGGGCACGGTCAACGCAATCGGCTTTTCCACCAGCACGTCCTTGCCGGCCTCAGCGGCGCGCACGGCAAGATCGGCATGGAATTGCGGCGGCAGCGCCATGACGATGGCGTCGATATCGTCACGCACGAACAGCTGGTCGGGCTCGATCGCCAGGCAGTCCTGCTCGCTGGCAAAGCCTTCGGCCCGCGCCCGATTGGCATCGGAAACCGCATGCAGCGCGCCGAGCGCCTTGAGGGTGCGGATGTGGTTGCTGCCCCAGTATCCGCAACCGAGGACTGCAATGCGCGGCTTCATCAGCTTCAAACTCTAATTTCTTGGCCGAGACATAGCGGCGTGCCCCGTCGAACTCAACCCCGGTGGCTTACCGGAGATGCCAGCCCGGCAAAGCTTTTGCCGGCGACAATATGCCGGCGCCCCTCGCGCATCGATGCTTGACAGGCTCGCCCTCCCAACCTTATATCCGCGCGACCTTGGCGAACGCCTCGAAATGCCTTTCGATTTAAGGCGATTTCGGGCCTTTCGCCGCCCTGGCGGGGTAGCTCAGTTGGTTAGAGCACGGGAATCATAATCCTGGGGTCGGGGGTTCAAGTCCCTCTCCCGCTACCACCATACCCCCCGACGCTCTGACGCCGTTGGGGAAGGCTTTCTCCCCCAGGAGTGCCATTAGACGTCCGGCGATTTCCACTTCGACTCCGCCGAGCCTTGATGGATCGCGAAACACGGTCACGGTTTCGATCAAGTCCCGCATCGCCTCTGCGGATTCGGAATCGCCGGCCATAAGGCCTTTTGCAAGTCCGGCCTGCAGTTGATTCAATTGTTGTTCGTAGCTTGCCAACACTGCAGGATGCAGTGCGATCACGGTGGCCGCCGCGGGCACCTGATCCAGTTCCGTCACAATCGCTTTCCGCTCTTCATTCAGCGTTGTTGATTGCGGTCCCAAGACTGCTGGATCGCCATGGCCCTTGGCGATGGCGGTGACCAGGCGGTCGATCTCGCGCGACAGTTCTCCGAGCCGTCGCTCCAGGCGAGCACGCCGTGCATCGGTATCGGCTGCAAGGCGCCTTCGTTCCTCTTGATAGGTCTGGACGTAATGGGCAATTACGTCAGGATGGCGCAACTCGGCGGCGAGGCCGGTCAGGACCGCAGTTTCGACGGTATCCAGATAGAACGTCTTGGGATCAGAGCAAATTCCGCTTTCCGTGGCGGCGGAACAGCGGATGCGAACACGCTTGGTCTTGTCGATACCCTTTGATGACATACCCGCACCACAAGCACCGCACTTAAGGAGTCCCGTTAGCAAGTGCTGCGGTCGGCGCTGATGGCTTGGATGAGTGATTGCCCGCGCCTTCTTCCTTGCTTGTGCCGCATCGAACAATGCAGCCGAAACAATGGCAAGATCGGGAACTTCGACTGTTTGCCACTCGCCCCTGGAATTTGGACGCGAGACACGCTTGCCAGTATCAGGATCTTTGACCATTCGGACCCTGTTCCAGATCAAGCGACCGGCATACAGTTCATTTTGAAGCAGCCCCGTACCTCTTTGCACATTGCCATTGATAGTTGAGGCGTTCCAGGTTCGGCCGCGAGGCGGCGGCACGCCATCTTTGTTGAGTTTGTGGGCGATATCGCGTGGCGTCTGACCCTCGACATATTCGCCAAAGATGCGACGCACGATCCGCGCTTCCTCTTCTACGATCATGCGCTTCCCAGGATCGCCCAACACGTAAGCGTAACCATAGGTCAATCCGCCGGCGTGAAGGCCATTTTTGATGCGCCCTGCTTGGCCTCGGCGGACTTTGTGAGCAACGTCCTCGCGGTATAGTTGGCCGACAAGGCCACGAAGCCCGACCAAAACCGTATTGACCACACCCTCGTGAACCGCACGAATTTCGATGCCAAGAAATGAAAGGCGCTTGTGAATGCCTGCAAGGTCTTCCATGTCGCGAGAGAGCCGATCAAGCGCCTCCACGACGAGAACATCAAATTCGTGCTCACGAGCTTTGTCCATGAGCTGCAGCAGACCATCACGCCCCAAGACCGAACCGCCGGAGCGGGCTCGATCGTCAAACGTTGCGACAACGTTCAAACCCTCACGCTCTGCGTACGTCCGGCATAGTGCGAGTTGATCGTCTATCGATCGCTCATTCTGAAGGTCGGTTGAGAAGCGTGCGTAGATCGCGGCTCGATTCATGATGTGTTTTCTCGGCCTGTTGGCGCTCGTGATCCTCGCGGGCAGATTGGCGCGCGAGAGCGCTTGCAAGACGAAGAATCGCCCTATCAGGCGGCCGATGCAAGGCCTGATTGTGGATTTTCACCACCATTGCGGGTAGTGCCCGGTACGGGTCGAGAATGGCGATGGACTTGAAAAATATGCGGACAGCTTTCCGCAAGATGCGTGGACTCCTTTGAGCCAACCGAGACCGCGATCTTTCTCCATACCTAGCAAGATGTATCCAGTCGCGAGATGACGGAAGCACTTAAAGCGGTCCGTCGCAGAAACGGACAGCGTGGCGTGCTATTCGGAAACCTGCCCGTCTGACCTGTTGCTTTCGTTGAACATCAGAAAAGAGAAAAAGAGCGTCCAATCATGCACGGCCGGGCCACCAGCATCCGCCCTCCTGCCCAATTGCGCTCGCACCTTCATCGCTGGGCGGTGCCGCGCTCGAACTGGTTCATGCAGAGTTTCATGACCCATGCCCCACCGCGTTGCTCTTTGTAACTTCTTGTCTTGTGCACCCTGTGGGCTTTGCTGTAGCGAAGCTGCTGACGTAGATCGGGGCTACGCAATTGAAGAGCAAATGAAGGGTTGGCCAAATGCCTGACGATCTTATCAAGTCCGACGCGGAATTGCTCGAGATGACCGCCGACATCGTTTCCGCTTATGTCAGCAATAACCCGGTTCCAGTTACGGAACTCGCTCGCGTAATTTCCGATACCTATGGAGCGATCAGCAAGCTGCAGGGAGCACCCGCACCCAAAGCGGAAGAGAAGCCTACACCCGCTGTCCCGATCAAGAAATCGGTGACGCCCGATTTCATCATCTGCCTGGAAGACGGCAGGAAGTTCAAATCGCTCAAACGGCACTTAGGCACTCACTACGATCTGTCACCGGATGCCTACCGTGCGAAATGGAGCCTGCCCTCCGACTATCCGATGGTCGCGCCGAATTATGCCGCGGTGCGATCGGCGATGGCGAAGTCGATCGGCCTGGGACGGAAGGCCGTATCGCCTGAGCCTGAAGCGGCGCCAACGAAGCGCCGCAAGATCGGCATCAAGACAACCTGACAGCGGGGCTATTTTGCGCAAAAGCCCGCATTCTGTTGAATGGGCGCGGGCCGATTGCTTTCCGTCAGAAAGAACCCCTGCCCCTTGTTCAAGGGCAGCGGCTGCCGAGGACACCCATCCCTCAAGGGATGATCACCCTCTCGCAGACGGCATCTGGGAAAACGCTGCGATGATCGCCTCAAGTGACACGTTCAGTGCATTCGAAAAGGTCCTGCCCTTCTGCCAAATCGCAACGTAATGATAGAGCGCGGATGGTTCCACCGGTTTTGCTTCAAGGTTAAACGCCGCGTACTCACGCGCGATGATCTCGTTGGTTATCGAAATGCCCAGGCCAGCCGAGACGTATCCGGCTTCGTGACCGTTGCAATCGAATTCCACGAGTATGTCCGGCTCAACGCCGGCGAAGCGCAAGGCATTGAAGTTCATCTGGTGGGCGGCAAACTGGGGATCGATATCGACGATCGTTTCGTCTGCCAGGTCTTGCGCCTCGATACAGGTCTGTTTTGAAAAGCGGTGGTCGGGATGAAAAATGCATACGTTTCGTGCCGACCCAAGCGGCGCCCATTCAAACAAGCCTGGATCCAGAGGCAGTCTCGAAATTCCAAGATCGGCGCGGCCGGCCAGGATGTGTTCGCCGATCTGCTCGTAGCTTCCAGAAATCGACCGGACATTCGAAGCGGTCTGTGAGCGGATAATCGCCACGACCTTGGGCAAGGTCACGAAACCGAAAACAGAAGGCGCGGCAATCGCGATCCGCTGCTTTTCCTCGTTCTTCATCGCGAAGATCGACGCTTCCAGCCGATCCAGGGACGTCAGGGCAAGTTCTACGTTTCGCAGAAGCTCCCAAGCTTCCTGCAAGGGGACGATGCGGTTGGCTGATCGCTTGAACAGTGTGATGCCGAGCGTGGTCTCGAGTTGCTTCACATGTTGACTGACGGCCGGCTGGCTTATCCCGAGCGCAACTGCAGCTCGCCTCGTCGATCCGGCCCGCAACACTTCCCGGAAGACCTTCAGTTGACGGAGCTTGAGGTCGCTCTGCAACAATTCCATTCCTTGCGCGCCTTTCCCTGATAACCACCCGGCGGCAGACAACGCCAACCTGGGGAGCAACGAACTGCCTCAGTATATAACGACGCGTTATAGATAAAATAATAAAAGTTATAGATTGAGTGTGTAATTTCAAGCGTTAGAATTGGCCAGTATCTCAAATTAGCTCCACGTTTTTCAGCGGTTATGCGACCGAAGTGTTTCGCGGCGGATCCTTGCGCGCACCATTGACCTTCTACCTTGCGGCCTCCGCTCTCTATCTGTCGCTGACCACCGTCACGTTGCTGTCGATCCGGCTGACTGAGCGGCGCTATCCGGCTCTCGGCCGGTAGGAGGGAAGGCCCATGAACCTCGGCTTGATATTTGACGCACTGGTTGTCTTGCCCTCGGGCATCGGTCTTACATTGATCCTGACGGTGTTGTCGCTGACGGCCGGATTTCTTCTGTCCGTGCCGCTGGCCTTCATGCGCGCTTTCGGACGCCCCGGCCTCTCGCTCGCAGTGCTCTCATACACCTATGTGATCCGCGGAACGCCGATGCTTGTTCAGCTCTTCCTGCTCTATTACGGCCTCGCTCAGATCGAGGCGGTGCGGGCCAGCATCTTCTGGGTGATCCTGCGCGACCCCTTTTGGTGCGCCCTTCTGACATTTTCGCTGAACAGCGCGGCGCACACCACCGAGATCCTGTGCCGCGGTCTCCAGTCGGTGCCCAAGGGTGTCACCGAGGCAGCCACGTCTCTCGGCTTGAAACGCTTCCAGATCGCTCGCCTGGTCACCTTCCCGATCGCTTTCAGGATATCGCTCCCGGCCTACGGCAACGAGATCGTCGGAATGATCAAGGGCTCGTCGCTCGCGAGCACCGTAACGCTGCTCGAGATCACCGGCATGGCGAGACAGATGGTGTCGACCACGTTCGCCCCATACGAGATATTCATCGTGGCCGGAGCGATCTATCTATCGCTCACGTCGATCGCGGTGAAAGCGATCCAGTTGCTGGAGCAATGGCTTTCGACCGACGGCCACCCTGCGCGTCGACGAAAGGCGCGATTGCGCTCAGCCCTATCTGACCCAGAGATCACGACGCCCCTGCCCTGACGCCGCAGGTTCTGGGCTCCCCTTGCCATCCAAACCAACGAAAAGGTGCATCATGCGCATACCCCTGGCTATTGCTGTTTCTATCGCATCCCTGATGTCGGCATTCCCCGCCGGCGCCGAAAGCGAGCGCGTCATTTCAATCGCCACTGAAGGCGCCTCGCCGCCCTGGGATGGCACCGATGCGAATGGTCAACTCTACGGTTACGATATCGATGTTGGACAGGAGCTGTGCCGTCGCATCGAGATCAAATGTACCTTTGTCCCGCAGGATTGGGACGGGATCATCCCGGCACTGCTTGTCGGCAAGTTCGACGTGATCATGTCCGGCATGGCGATCACGGAAAAACGCAAGCAGTCAATCGCGTTCTCGATCCCGTACGCCACCGGCTTCAACCAGTTCGTCGTGCGCAAGGACCTGGGCCTCGACGCCGGCGATATCAAGCAGAAGGTCAACCTTTCGACCATCGGCGACAAAGAGAAGGCAACCATCGAGCGCCTCAGATCGACACTCGCCGGCAAGGCGATCGGAGCCTTGCGCTCGTCCAATTCGGAAGCAGTCGTGAAGGAAATGCTGGGCGATGTCGTGACCATTCGCAGTTATGACAGCCAGGACAACATGAAGCTCGATCTTGCCGCGGGTCGCATCGACGGCGCCCTCGCCGACTATTTCACCTGGCGGGATTTTCTGGAGACGCCTTCCGGTTCGGATGTGGTGTTTTTCGGGCCTGAACTGAAGGGCGGGCTCTGGGGCCGGGTGTCGGCGCCGGCATGCGCAAGGACGATACCGAGTTGCTCGCCAAGTTCAACGCGGCGATCGACGCGGCCACCAAGGATGGGACGATCAAGGCGCTGAGCCTGAAATGGTTCAAGAGCGATATCTCACCCTCTCGCAATAGGCGGCAACCGACTTCGACATTGACGTGGCGCTGGCCGGAACGCCGGCGCCTGCGCCCTACCCTCCTTCAAGGCGAGTTCCATGAAAGACCAGTTCTGCGCGGTCGTCACCGGCCAATCCCTGATCAAGCACGACATCCGTGACGTCAAAGACGAACGTTTCATCCGGGTTACGGACTTCCTGCGCCAAGGCGACGTCGTCTTCACCAACTTCGAGTCGACGATCCTCGGCAAGCATGGCGGGTGGCCGACCAAGGGCAAATACTTCGGCTATTCCAGGGCTGAAGTGCTCGACGCATTGCAGGCCACCGGTTTCAACGCGCTTGCGCTGGCAAACAACCACGCCTTCGATCTCGGCGCTGGCGGCATCCTCTCGACGCTGGAGGAGGTGGAAGCGCGCGGCTTCCTCCATGCCGGCATCGGAGCCGACGAGACGGAGGCCAGGAAACCGGGCCGCCGCCGGCTGGGCGCGCGCGAAGTCGCGCTACTTGCGATGGATGCGGGCCCCGGCCCGACCAACATGTATGCCGAAGACCGCACGGCCTTCCGGCCGGCTCGGCCCGGCGTCAATCGCCTGCACACGGTTCGCAAGATGGGGGTGCCGGATGGGCATTTCAGCAGACTGGCAAGGCTGGGCGCTCATTTGCAAAGCTCCCCCTTTGAACTGGCCAACTATGCGCAACCGGAGGACCCGGTGGCGGTGTCGGCGGGCACGGAGATTAATTTCTACGGCACCGTGTTCACGCAAGCCGCCGATTTCGGCCGCCTGATCGAAGTCGATCAGACGAGCGCGAGTGTCCATCTGTCCGTCATCCGGCACGCGGCGGCACAAGGCGATTTCGTCATCGCCTATCTGCACCACCATCATTGGGAACCAGGTTGGCAGGACGTGCCGCGCTGGGTGCAGACCTTTGGGCGGATGTGCATCGACGCCGGCGCGAACCTGTTCGTCAGCCATGGCGCTCCGGTGCTGCAGGCCGTGGAGATCTACAATGGCTCGCCGATCTTCTACGGCCTCGGAAATTTCCTATTCCACGTCCACCCCGGCGAAACCGAATGGAACCCACCGGAAGTCTGGCAAAGCATCGTCGCCGCGTGCCGCTATGATGCGGGCGGAAACCTAGCGGGGATAGACCTCCTGCCCGTTGCGATCGGCGCGGAAGCTCAGTCCCTCGAATCAACAGCAGGCAGACTGGTGCCCGTCGCAGTGACGGGAAGCGCGGCGCGAGCGATCCTTGAGGGATTCGCGACCCGCTCGCGGGCGTTCGGCGTCGAAATCGAAGTGTCCTCGGCTTGCGGCCGCATCGCCGTGCCCGCTGCACGAAAATTTGGCTGACGAGCGCAACCGGCTGTCAGACGGTCTTGCATTCGGCTGGCGCGGACTCGCCAGCCGTCTCGCTATCCGCCTTTGTGTCTGGCAGGGCCAGTTCTTCTCCTAACGCTGCGATCAGCGACGAGAGGCGACCGCGCACACGCGGCGGAAGGTTCACAAGCCTCTCGATCAGGCGCCGGCCCTCCGCGCTGGCAATGAAATCCAGGCGCTCATCGACCGGCAGGGGCCGCGCCTCGACGCGGGTCTCACCATTTCCCGGCAGGCCTTCGAAGAAGCGGCTGACGGGAACGCCGAGCGAGCTGGCGATCTCGTAGAGCATCGAAGCGCTCACGCGATTCCGCGCGTTCTCGTATTTCTGTAGCTGCTGGAAACTGATGCCGATGGATCGGGCGAGCTGGGCTTGCGATACGTCGGACTGGACGCGAACGGTCGCAATCTGCCTGCCGACATATTGATCGGCGGGATGAGGGTCACTGTCGATCTTTGGCTTCGGCCCCGTCCGAAGGAGGACGGAGCGTTGCGGTCTCAACAAGGCCTTTCGATGCTCCGCTAGAGAGTCTATCGCATACGCGCCGGTTGTTCGCGCCGACGTGATCCGAAGTCGAATCGCCATTTAATATACCTTATAGGGTGCAAAATGACCCTATAGGTGGCGAAGAAGATCGGCCTGCCGATTGTGGACCCATGGTCAGTCCACGACAGATTCGAGCCGCACGGGCTTTGCTTGGTTGGTCGCAGCAGGAGCTTGCTGACAAGGCAATTGTGTCGCTGAATGCGCTGGTCCGGTTGGAAAATGGCAAGGTAGATTCCCGGATCAGCACTATGCAGGCAATTGAGGCGGCTCTGATAAAAGCGGGTATCGAATTCTTGTCTGCTGGTCAAAAGGGTGAAGGCGTACGGCTCCTAGATCCTCTGGTTTGAATGTTCAGTTAGCGGAAAGACGGGATCCGGGCCGCATTGGACTGTGATCTCGCCATTGCAATTGACGTTCGCCTAGATACCCTCCTGCGCGTGACGAAAGGCAAAGTCGTGTTATTGTCGGAATCAGTCATGATCCGAGCTCCAGACAGCTTGGGTTGTGGTTAGGTCGAACGATGTGTTGGAGCACGTCGTTCGGCCGCGATAGCGAACCACAAATTACGTACATACCGTACATTACGGACACCATCGTTGTCAAACACTCCTGATCCTGTCGACACCAAAACCGAACGCTTCGAATTGCGACTCTCGACTGACTTGCTTGCTCGCGTTGACGAATGGCGTCGCACTCAGCCAGATCTGCCCACTAGATCGGAAGCGTTCCGCCGATTGGTGGAGGCTGGTCTAGCTTCAAAATAGCTTACGCCTTGGTAAAAACATCTCGCTTACAAACTGGAGCGTCTCAAGGATGCTTACGCGTTCGACGGGACGGTCGACTTTATTGGATTCGAAATTGCGCACCCAAACCAGTGACAAGCAGGTCTGAGAAATCTGTGGCTCACGGAGCGAACACGTTCATGACGTGGGCGCAGCATCGCGCCATCCAATCGCCCCCAGCTTGATAGCCGATGTGGCATTCGTTTGATGATTTACAGCCACACTGGTTGGGCGGACGCTATCCCGACCGCGGGTCAGGCTGGGCGTCTGCAAACCACGTGGGCTCCCGGCAGCTTCGGGGCCGATTCCGGACCGCGCTTTCGGGTCTCAAGGGTGGAGTAGCTGCCGTTAAACGCGGGCGGGCCTGGTTGCTGTCTAGCCAAGCAGAGTACTCCCGTGTCAGCTATGATTTGACCGCCCGGTTGTTGATCATGGTGAGCGATCTGCGCCCAATCCCATCTGCAGCCTGCCTGGGATAGCAGGCCGATTGCAGGCTCCCCTTCTTGGCGATCTACAGCTACAAGTATCGAATCCTGGAAAGGGCCCTGTATGCCTTTGTGACGGTGGAGTGGCATTCTCACTATGAACACAACAGAAAGCGGCCTCGAGAAGTCACTTGTTACAAAACTGCAGGACCTAAAATATGAGTATCGTTCGGACATCCGCGACCGCGCCTCGGTGGAGCAGAACTTCCGGAAGAAGTTCGAAGGGCTGAATCGCGTTCGCCTTACAGACGCGGAGTTCTCTCGGCTTCTCGACGAGATCGTCACACCCGATGTCTTCACAGCCGCTCGCATCTTGCGCGAACGCAACAGCTTCACTCGCGATGACGGGACGCCGCTCAACTACACCCTCGTCAATATTAAAGACTGGTGCAAGAACACCTTCGAAGTCGTAAATCAGCTACGTATCAATACAGACAACAGCCATCATCGCTATGACGTCATAATCCTGATCAATGGCGTCCCCGCCGTTCAAATCGAACTGAAAACCTTCGGTAACAGCCCCCGCCGAGCTATGGAGCAGATTGTCGAATACAAGAACGACCCGGGCAACGGCTATGCCAAGACGCTCCTCTGCTTCCTTCCGATTTTCATTGTCAGCAACCGAGACCGCACTTTTTATTTTGCAAATAACAACTCCCGACATTTCGCCTTCAATGCTGAGGAGCGCTTTCTGCCCGTCTATGAATTCGCAGCTACTCGGAAAAGCTAGGTAAGACCCAAACCGAGAAGAACAAGAAGCTCTGTGCCATCATCGCTGAGATTGCGAGGGGGCTGGCGAAATTCTCCTCCGAAGTCGATAATCTAGGGGATGCCTATGAATATCTCATCGGCCAGTTTGCTGCCGGTTCGGGCAAGAAGGCGGGCGAGTTCTACACCCCGCAGGAGATCTCGGACATTCTGTCGGCGGTCGTCACCTTGGACAGCCAGGAACCGGCCACGGGCAAGAAGGACCGGCTCGCCAGCGTACTGGACTTTGCCTGCGGATCGGGGTCGCTGTTGCTCAATGTTCGGAAGCGCATGGGACCCCATGGCATAGGAAAGATTTACGGACAAGAGAGCAACATCACGACTTACAATCTGGCGCGCATGAACATGCTGTTGCACGGAGTGAAGGACACCGAGTTCGAGATATTTCACGGCGACACCCTGGCCAATGATTGGGACATGCTGCGGGAGATGAACCCCGCCAAGAAGCCCGCGTTCGATGCCATCGTGGCGAATCCGCCCTTCAGCATGCGGTGGGAGCCCACCGACGCGATGGGCGACGATGTGCGATTCAAGAATTACGGGCTCGCGCCCAAGTCGGCCGCCGACTTCGCTTTCCTCTTGCACGGCTTCCACTATCTGAAGGATGAGGGCGTGATGGCCATCATCCTTCCTCACGGGGTGCTATTCAGAGGTGGGGCAGAGGAGCGAATTCGCACGAAGCTGCTGAAGGATGGCCATATCGACACCGTCATCGGCCTGCCCGCGAACCTGTTTTATTCGACCGGAATCCCTGTCTGCATCCTAGTGCTCAAGAAGTGCAAGAAGCCGGACGACGTGCTCTTCATCAACGCTGCCGGACCTGAGCATTTTGACACGGGGAAGCGTCAGAACCAACTTGCAGAGAAGCACATCAACAAGATCGTCGAAACGTACCAGTTCCGGAAGGAGGAGGACCGCTACTCCAAGCGCGTCAGCATGCAGCGGATCGCCGAGGAAGGCTACAACCTAAATATCTCGCGATTCATAAGCACGGCAGAGCAAGATATTGAGATCGATCTGACAACCACGCACGATGAGTTGACGGAGATCGAGAAGCAAATCCATCAGGCAACGGCTCAGCACAACGCTTTTCTGGAGGAGCTGGGATTACCTCTTTTGCCAACCGAAGGTAGATGATGTGGGACTTCAGCCCATTGTGGGATGCGAGTCCGGCGCATGCCTCGAGAATCGTTTGGTCGCGAGGTCTGCTCTACGGACCTCAGTTCCTCGAATATCCCGTCGTAGACCGCGTCCAGAATTGATCCCCAGCCTCCCGCCGCAGCGTCAACAGCAAGGCCGAACCGCTCCAGCGCCTTTGGCACTCTGCGTCGATCTCCGGCTTTCGATGCTCTTCATCTGCCTGAGATCGGACATCGCGAACAAGCGGTCGAGCGGCGGCGGGGCAGTCGCGTCCCGATGATATCTACTGATGAACTCTGAGCTGGCCTTGGTGAGACTGAGCCCTCCAGCGTTGGCCACCTGCGCCAGACGGGTGAGACGGTCGAGAACCTTCAATCCCCGCACGCCATCAATGTTGTCCTCCGGTGCTCCAACGGCGCGGACGATCGCGCGAAGGTGGCGTTCGACAATTGGTTCGATCACCAGCTTGTCGAGATCGAGGCAGCGGCCCAGAAACTCGAGGCGTGCCATCTCGATCGGGGAATGGCGCGCTACCGGCTCGACGAATGGCCCGGTCCAGACACGAAGGTCTGAGATGCTACGCAGAGCTGGCAGGCGGCTTTGGGGCCGAAAGCAGACCGTCCGCTTGCGGTGAGCAAACGCATTTCCAGGCCGGCGATCCGCCCGATCAGTCTGCGGAAAAAACCAAATCCTCGCGGGCAAATGGATATTGAGTTGACTTTCCCCAAGGCCACGCGCAGCAGTTTGAGGGACTGAAGGCATAAAGGTCTGAAAACGCTGACGAAGGCTGGGTTGACTTCCGACGAATGTAATATTTTAATTGCGATTGGAAGCAATGTCTTACGACTGTGGCTCGAAAGCGGGGCGATGTTGAAAGGTGAACTCGCTGCCTTCTGGCAGTCTGATCAGCAGATATGCCAGCGCGTTTTCGACCGGTTTTGTGTCGAGCGACATTTCGAACGCGACAGCGAGGAAGCACGGGATCTCGCCACGATCCTGCTAATTCTGTTTCAATGTGGCCACACTGAAGAAGCAGACCTTCTTGGTGCGGCCTCTGCCGCTTTCTATTTCTCAGCTCCGGCGAGCCCAGCGGCAGCGAGGGGAAAAGCTTTAGGCGGGCGCACCGTCAGTTGGATGCCTTAATTAACTGGGCGCTTCCCTAGTTCGGACTGCACGGGAGCTAGAACCCGTGAAGGCTCCCCTTATCACTTTGATCACGCCTATGTCGGAACCCGCACAGATGTTGATCGTCGATCACCGGCCTATCGAAAGCTCAACGATCAGCTGCTTCGGGATCGCAGCGCCGTACCGGTACCGCCCCACGCCGTTCGTCTATGAGCGTGGCAAGACGGGGCTCTTCTCTCACCCCAGCAGGTGCACGCTATCTTTTGAGATGTGGAAGCGCTGACCTTGCGCACCGCTCACAATCCCATCCCAAAGGTGCCTGCCCGATGGCCAATCCCTATTGTTCGCGAAGAGCCCGACCCATGGCAGTGTATACCGGAGCGCTGAGATACTCCCATGCCGACCTCGCTCCAGTTTCGATCATGACCTGTGTGCTCATTCCAGCTTGCAATGCTACAGGCGATGCCTTCAAAGACTCCGGTCTCAGAACAATTCGAACCGAATAAAAAGCCTGACCGGTCCGAGCGTCTATCAGCCGATCCGCTGAAAGGGTGCGAACGTCACCGCTCATTGGTTGCTGGTAACGTTTGCTCACAGAGCTAAGCCAAACCGTCGCGTGCAGCCCCACTTTCACCTGATCGACGTCAAGAGGGTCAACGTTTGCCACAACCACGAAGTTATCCTCCTGGGGGACGATGTCCATTAGCGGCTCTCCCGCCGCAATGACCCCCCCAATTGTGTGGACCTTAACTCCCACTATGGTACCTCCGATAGGGGCGCGTATCGCGGTACGCGTTGCCACGTCATCAGCGGCAGCCATTTTTTGCTTGTATTCGTATATTTTGGCACGAGTTTCTCCTAGTCCCTCGACAATGTCAGCCGTCGTAGAGGCACGTAGTTCGGCAATCTTGAATTTCGTCTCCTCCATCTTTTGTTTCGTCGCGCCGATCGACGCTATATACCCGCTTAGGGCGCCTCCCACGTCTGCCTTTTCCCTCTCTAAGTCTATAAGGCGTGTCCTGACCACCAACTTCTTTTCATACAGGGCGCGGACATCACCTAATTGCTCCTCGATAAGCTCGAGTTTCCGAGTGGCTGCTACTACTTGCCCTTCAAACCCCTCTATTTCCTTCGCCATGCTTCCGGTCGCTTGCTGCAGCAGAGAGAGTTGTTCTCTGAAGAGGTTTTGACGTGTCCGAAAGACGCTTTCCTGCCCGGAAACAGCATCTGCTGCCAATTTGCCCGACCCCTTCAATTCTGGCGGAATATCTATCGAATCCTTTCCGTCTCTTTCTGCGACCAAGCGCGCCTCTGTAGCCTTGGCATCATACCACTGTGCCTTGATCTCATTTGCAGCGGCGGTCGAAGCAGTGCTCTGCAACCGTATCAGGACCTGGCCCGGCGCTACGCGATCTCCCTCTTGAATGAAAATCTCCGATATGATGCCGCCTTCGAGGTGCTGAACTGTCTTTACGTTTGACGCTACATTCACCACCCCTGTGGCCACAACAGCGCCCTGGATGGGAGCTCCGACAAGCCACATGCCGGTCAGGGTCGAGAAGGCGGCGATTATCGCGAAACCGATGATGACAAAACGCTTACCAAACGGCGGCGGGTCTTCGGCTTGGTGAGTGGCGGGCTGTTTGGTGCCAAGGGCAAGCGAGACCATCACTTGACACTCCGCAATTCAGTTTTCCCGGGGCGTATGGGACGAACTGAACGTTCGGTATGATCGGCGAGCTCAGGTGTTCGGCCACCGAGGATCAGTGACCTGTCAACCAATCCAGCAAGGCGGGTCGACCGGCTGGACATTGTCACAACTACCGAGCACCCTGAACTCTTCATGTACCCCACGGCGGACTCAAGCGCTTTTCTAGAAGAGCTATCCAAATTAGCGAACGGCTCGTCCAGCACAATGAGCCTCGGCGACCGGAACAGTGCTCTGGCAAGTGCTACTCGCTTCCGCTCGCTTCCGGACAGCCCGACCGAGTCATTCAGCAGAGTGTCATACCCTTGGGCCAAACGAACGATAACTTCGTGAATTCCAGCAATTTTCGCAGCTGAGACTACGTCATCAACAGAGGTTTCTTGAAAGCGTGCAATGTTCTCGCCCACGGTTCCTTCAAACAGTTCAACCTGCTGGGGTAGATAGCCGATGACTTCCGCTCGAATGTGATCCGGAAGACGGGTTATGTTCATGTCTCCCAAACGGATCTGACCAGTGCGTGGCTTGAGAAGGCCAATGAGAAGACGACTGAGTGTTGTCTTCCCGGAGGCTGCACGCCCCATGATCACCAGCAATTCGCCAGGAGCCAGCGCAAAAGTCAGTCTTCTGAATACGTATGTTCCAGATCCGGCATGCTTGAAAGTGACTTGATCCAAATTTAAAGTACCTTGCGGTGTTCCAGGAAGCAGCGAAGGCTCCAAGTCCAACGGCTTGGTAAGTTCCGCTTTGATCTTAAAGTAACCTGCGCGCGCTTCCTGAAGGCCTCGGATCTCACGAACCGCACCTGCCACCATCCTATAACCGAAGCCAGCAATAAGCCGAGCTGCAAACACGCCGCCTAAGGAAGCCAGGTCGTTCAAGAACAGCCATATGCCAGTCGCCAGCAGAATGATATTGAGGCCTCGCCGCAGCGCACGGATCGCCAAGCCAAGTAACGTTCCCCTGGCGCTTAGCCGTTCCCTTTGCAAAAAGCCGTCCAGCCTATTCCTAGTCCAACGGCCTGCAATCGCGTCCGCCATTGCAAAAGCACCGACAATGTCCTTGTGCCTTTCCGCTGAAACCAACACTTCTTTCGCCTGCCTGGCAGCTTCACTGTGCGCTTGGCGGGGTTCTTGGGTGAGCTTTTCCTTGAGCAGGCTCATACAAACCAGCAAAACTACTCCTGTAAAAGCGACCAGCCCGAGAACCGGATGAATAAGGTATGTACATAAAAGGAAAACGGGAGCCCAAACCACATCAAGCCAAGAAGCTAGCCCTCTCTCTACAAAGCTAGAGACTTTCTCGATGCTGGCCAGAAGCGGCGGATTGGCAACGCCTGCCGTCAACCCGGCTCTCACCGATTGGCTCGTTAGCTCGTGCTCGATCCAGACGCTCCATCGGGAAAGCATGCGGCGCCGGACGGTTTCCAGCGCCGCGCCAGTTACCAGAGCGAGCAAGGCAGCCAAGGTCAGAATAATGAGGGTTTCCACGCTGCGGCTGGAAATGACCCGGTCGAATATTTGTATAAGAAAAAGCGGCCCGGCAAAGCGCAAGGCATTGATAAACACGCTGAATACCACCAGAGCCGCAAGGCCGGGTATCGACCTGCGCCACATTTCGCGAAGGGGGGCGCTATAGCGACGCTTGCCTTGTGTTCTCATGGGGACACCGTCTTTCACGCGCGCCCAAGGGGCGCGTGCCGATCGGCATGCTCATTGAAGAGTCCAGAGAAATTCATGATCACTGCATCAATGTCGTCATGAGCATCCAACGGCGGCGCCTCAAGTGCGTTTTGCAGAGGCCGATCATGGTGATCGGCCGCCTCCAACATCGACCAAGTTTCGTTCAGCAGGTTGGACATCCGGGCCGTCGGCAGCGGAGGGTACCCGAGGGCCTGTACGATGCCGCCGAGCGACGACTTGAGGACACCGCGGCTTTTCGCCAAGACTGCTGCCTCTATCAGTTCCACGGGCGCCTGCACCGACATGAGTGTGGGGACAGTACCCCGGGGAGATCGCTCAGGCAGAGTGACCAAAATGCTTCCGAATGGACTGGGCCACATCGCCAGGCTGCCATTGGCATTTACTTCTCCAAACTCGGCCAAAATCAACTCGCGCGCGACCTTTGCCAAGAAATCAATCCGGAGTTGATGAGAATGGGTTCGATCCACGCCGACCGGCATGGCTGCCTCCGACGATGCCGCAATGCGCCGCAGGTACGGGTTGTTGCTCTGTCCATTGGCCAGTTTTTCCGCAGCGCGAGCCCTAAACACAGGACCGAGCGCGCCATCCTGGAGGTCCCACGGGGAATAGCAATGCAGCCCGGTAGCTTCCTCAGCCTCCCTCACGCCAAGCGGCGATCGGCCAAGTCTGCCGCTGATGGCCAGCACCTTGTGGCCGGCGGCGCGCAAAGTATCCACTCCATACTTTGCTCCCATCGCGTCGTAGGAAGCGAATATCGTGCCGAGAGCCATGCTGCGAAACGATTCCGCCAGAATTAACTCGGACGTTTCCTTCTGCTGCAGCCCGTCGGCAATCTCTATGACGGCAACGTCGCATCCGTTCTCGGCTGCATGGTTCAGCAGGCGGAAAGCGCCTTTTTCGATCATTTCCACTGAGGCAAGATAGGTGGTTGCAAACCCGGCGTCGGTGAAATCAAGAACGATGTCAGCGCCCGCATCGCGCACAATCCAGGTGTCGCCGCCGGACCCGGTCCCGGTAATCTTCAGGGCGGCAACCTTCAGCCCTGCTCTTTTGAAACCTCTTACCAACGACGTCGCCGTCAATGTCTTTCCCGCGTTCATCGATGTTCCGAGCGACAGGACAATCGGCAGAGAGGGGCGAAGGTCGTCGGACCTGACCTTGTAATCCCAAACATTCAATCGGCGACCGAACTTGTCCCCGATCAGTCCGAGAGGGGTGATCTTCGTTGGCGCGATCATGCGATCATGTCTGGAAAGCTCACACGCAGCGATGCCCCCCCCCGCCACCAGGTCACATGGTCCGAGATCAGGGCCTATAACGGCTTCGAACTGGTCCGGTGCGTATCTGTTTCCATAGCAAATGATTATCTCATCGCCGGGAAACATAATCGCCTTTCTCCCGTTGATCAGCTCCAACCTGCTGTGATTACCGAGTTTGTCGACACGAGCCAAAACAAGATCGCCTGCGACCGGTTGCAAGGATCCTGTGATCAACGTGCGCATATGCGAGGCCGCGACCCGGCGAGTCGCGAACGAACGCTTGGCTTTCTTCATGCGCCCGCGCTGAATTCTACAAATCGACATGATACCTACCCCAACTCTACTTTCAAATACGTAGTCCGAGTCTTTTTATTTAAGATTTTACTTAAGTTTTATTTTCCTTTCACTCCCACCTTTATTTATTTTTTTGTTGCCTTAACCATTAGCTAACCATAATATAACGCAGGGTTGCGCGCAAGCCGTAGAGGCAGGAACCTTTCGTAAAGCAGACGGAAGGTTAATTCGGGGGGCAAAATGTATGGCTATGGTATGCCCAGTTGGGGAATTGGAGTCGCTTGAGATCACCGGGTTCAAGACGCTATCCGGCCTCAACGTGTATAATACGAATACAGTTGTTAGATTAACGCTGAATTTAGGGCTATTGGCTACTGCCCGTGTGTCCGGTTTTTCTGACGAGGCCCGCTCGGTACTTTCCGGTCTGTTTCCGGAGTGCGAGCAGGATGCTTTGGTACCGTCGTATCTAGCCGATGCGATCCTGGCCGCGGACCTCGAGCTTCGCCGCGCGATGAATTTCTATTCGTTTCCAACCGTGGCAACGTTGTTGAGCGATCCGACCGAGAGCAATTCAGTGATCGTCTGGGAGTCGGATGACCCGCAGATGTCGCGCGCTGCGGCTGCGGCTGTCGTGGAGGCGGTCAGCGAGGCGGCGCGAGACGGGGACGCGGCAGCGAAGTACTCCCTTGCCCGGGAATTGAACCTGGAAAGAGCAAAGAAACGGCGTCTTTCAAATTCGACCGCAGTGCTGGTCGCCGCCGCCAAGAGGAACCGCATCCCGTTCGAGTTTGTCGCGCGCAACCACCTTCGTCTCGGCCATGGCAAACACCAGAAGCAGCTCTTCTCCACGATATCCGGCTCGACATCGTTTGCGTCGGCGAAAGTGGCCCTGGACAAGAGGCTGGGCAACAGGCTTTTGTCGCAGGCCGGCTTGCCCGTACCGCGCCAGCTTACGGTTCGCAGCAAATCCGAGGCGGTCGCTGCCGCCAAGCAGCTGGGCAAATCAGTGGTGGTGAAACCTGCCCAAGGCAATCAGGGGCGCGGAGTTTCAGTCAAGCTGCGGGGACGCCGCGCTGTTGAAGCCGCGTTCGACATAGCGTGCCAGGTGGCTCAGTCTGACCGGTATGGCGTGCTGGTGGAAGAGTTCATCGCCGGCCCGGAGTATCGAGCGACGATTGTTGATTTTCGTGTCGTGGCGGCAGTCCTTTGTTGCCCGCCCCAGGTTACTGGCGACGGCGAAAAAACGCTGCGCCACTTGATCGATGATTTGAATCGGGAACCAGACAGGGACGGCAGGCGTCTGTCGCGTCTGGAAATCGACGACGACCTGCTTAGACACCTGTCATTGCACCATCTTACGATGGAGACTGTCCCCATTGCCGGGCAGCAGGTGGTTCTGCGACCAAACGGTCACCTCGCACGCGGAGGCGTGCCGATCGACGTTACAAACTCCGTCCATCCGGACAATCATAAGCTATGCGAACGCATCGCGAGGGTCATCGGGCTCAGTATTGCCGGATTGGATCTGATCATGCCCGACATCGCGCAATCTCACAAAGACGTCGGGTGCACTGTCATCGAGGTGAACGCTCGACCAGGCATCGAGTTTCATCTTTGGCCGCGGGCCGGCACGGCAAGGGATGTGAGCGAGATAATCCTGGCCAATATGTACGACGATCCGGCTTCATCGGAAGTTGCCACGGTGCTCGTCCTTGGTGACCGGCATACCAGCATGGTGGCGAAAGCAATCGAGCACCGGTTCATGGCAGAGGGGCGGTGCATCGGCCTCCTGTCGAAGAAAGGCGCCTATATCAACACCGCGCCGCAAGAATTCAGCCAGCGGGCAACACCGCAAATGCTGGCAAGGGATCCTTTATTGGAAGCGCTGGTTTATGCCGCTTCTCCAGCAAGAATCTCGGAGAACGGTCTTGGCCTGGGCGCTTGCCACGCTGTGTCGGTGACGGCGACCGACGCCGAGAATTGCGAGATTCTCATAAACCTGGCCAAAGCAGTTTTGAATGCCGGTAACCGTGGCTATTTTATCGTCGACAATGAGGATTTAGTATCCCGCCAGGCGTTGTCGGCGTTGCCTGTTGAAAGATTGATTCTGACAAGTGCGGAGACTGAGCTTGGCGCTGATTTGCGGCGACATCTACAACGCGGTGGATTGGCTCTATCGATGCGGTGGAGCACCGATGGGTCCGGAGCCAAGATGACGCTTGCATCCGGATCTGGCGAGCTGGTTGCGGAACCTGCCACGTTTGCGTCGCGACCGCCGCAGGTCAAGGCTGCCATGCATGCAATGGCAATTTCGTATCTGGCAAAAAAGAATGGTTGGTTCGATGACGTGGCCTCAATTCCTTCGAATCAGCCTGAGACGATCGAAATTCGACAGTAGTGAGGAGTTTTTCGGTTCTACCGAAGTAAAGGGGAGTAAGGATATGAATATGGATATGGATACTGTTTCGCCGACTGCCGCACCGAATGTTTCGCTAAGTGATGCAGCGACACTCGTTGCCTTGACCTTGAAACGCACCACGAACAAATCGGGACAGCTGCGAACCCGTGTAGGAATGTCACACAACACATTTAGGCGCCTAACCGGACGCCGTGTCGGCGGCGCGGCATTTGTGAGAGGATTCACCAAGGAATTGATGAAGCTAGGGTGGCTGATGGTCCGTACGTCGACCGGTTACGGCTTCATCCGCGCTGACTCCCTCGACAAGTGGGCTCTGACAAAGTCGGCCGTGGTAGCGGAAGAACTCAAGCTGATCGGTGAAGGATTACTATCGGAAGTGTTGGAACGCGCTAGGCAGGAACTCAGCGGGCCTGGTGACGTTGACCCCGCATCGGTCGACGCAAGTGAACTGAAGGCGGGAACTGCTAGCGGTGCAAACGGAAAGGCGACTAAAAGCGGCTGACGACTGGGCTAGTCAATTGATAGCGCCCTGACCCATAAAAGCTTACTTGAAAGGCAGCAATTCTACCAACGGTGTGCGTTAGAAAGCGGTCGGTGGGAAGCGTAAAGATTGGAGCGCCCGGTGGTTGAGATGTTGCCTGCATAGCGTAGAAGCTAGCCGCACGTAGAAATCGGCCAATCGAATTTCCGAATGCGCATCTGAATGATCCGAAGCGATTACCCGAGCCCCTCGACATGCCGCCCTCCCGCCGCGAGATAATGATCCTACTAGGCAAAATGCTTATGACCAGCAAACATGTTCGTTATACCAATGGCCTACACTTGGATCGTCGCGGCCCATTGTTTATCGCCGGCGGAAACTTTCGGCTTAGGAACAGGGCGCTCTGGCGCAAATTGGTCTCATTGGTCGAGCGCAGTAGACCCGAGGTAGCGGTAATCCCAATTGCTTCAGCCAATCCTCTTAAATCGGGCGAGAAGATAGCGTCGCATTTAGCGAAATTCGGCCTCTCCGCATTTGTTGTGCCGTTGTCATCAACGATTGGCGGAGGAACGGAGCAGTCCCAAGGCATCTACATCGCTGACCGGATCCGAAATGCGGGATGCGTCTACTTCACTGGCGGCAGGCAAGCTCGGATAACAGGCGAGTTGCTCACTACCGAAGGCCGCCCCTCCCCTACGCTTCAGGCGATATACGACTGCTGGTCAACCGGCGGGGTTATAGCGGGGTCAAGCGCCGGTGCGGCAATCATGGGTCATTACATGTTTAAGCTTCCGGCACCACCCATCGAGATTCTCCTAGGCGGAGTTCGTCTCGGAACTGATGTGGACGCCGGCCTCGGATTCCTGGATCCCAGCTGGATAGTCGATCAACACTTTCTTCAACGAGGCCGCCTCGCACGGCTGATAGCGACTATGGCCGAGTTGGATTGTCAAAGCGGGGTGGGGGTTGACGAGAATACTGCGGTCGTTGTGCACAAGGACGAGATGACAGTGAGCGGCGAGACAGGTGCCGTCATATTGAACCTATCAACTGGATTTCAAGACCAGAGTGGACCCGGCTTCTGCTACAGGGGCGCGTCACTTTCGTTTATTTCCGAGGGCGATACCTACTTAATGAACCGCAAGACGATCTCGCCTGCTCCGGGAAAGACTCTATCTGGGCCTGACAAGGAAATTTCGAAGACAATCAAGCACTGCGGCGACATCTTTGCTCCAGGCACTGTGTTGAACTGCTTGAATGCGGTTACGTTCGAAGGGAACGTCGAGAGCCTGGCTACAGCTCAATCCAAAGATTCGGATCAAGACCAATACGGTCGGCAATCGTTCGTGTTCAGATTTTATCGAGATCCCCAAAAAACGCTCTGGTACTCGGATGGCGATCGGCATCTCTTCCATGACATTCGGCTTGATGTTTATCGAGGCGCTCTCTGAATCAGAAGCGGAATTATAAATAATCGCTGGGGAAAGAACTGATATGGACATACCGTCACTTCAGCTGGATGCGGTCGACTTTCCCAGAGGAGACCGAAACGAGTATCCTAATATAGGTAAATTCTCGACGGTCGAGTATCTTCGGCGCGAGTTCGTCCAACTAGGTTTCGATGCTCGCGTGAAGCCGCCATACATGTTCGCCTCTCGACTGGGCAAGACATGTTTCGCGATCGAGACAGAAACAAGTTTCACCTCGCGCGTCGCCAGTCGATTGTTGACCCGAAAGGATTATGCCCGCGAGATCTTCATTCAAGCAGGACTAACCGTGGCTGAGGGATATAGATTTCGCAATAGGGACAAGGATCGAGCGTTCCAACGCCTAAAGAAGCTCGGCGAAGCCGTAATCAAGCCCGTGGATGGTCAGAAAGGAAAGGGCGTTTCGGTCGGAGTAAAACCCGAACAGTTCGAGACTGCGTGGGTTGCAGCAACTGCACAGACAAGACGCGGCGTGCTGATAGAAAAAAGAATCCCCGGAACGGAGGCCCGCTATCTGGTAGTGGACGGCCGGTGCGTTGCCGTCTGTAGACGCGTTCCGCCTGTCGTGTACGGTGACGGGAAAAAAACCGTCAGACAGCTCGTCGACAACCAGAATGCACTTCGGCGCCGCAATCCAAATCTTGGCCATCGGCCGATCCTTGTCGATGCGCATCGAGAGAACATAATACGAGCTCAGGGTTTCAACCTCGATTCCGTTCCGCCTGACGGGCAAAGAGTTATTATGGATCTAAAGGCGGGCATTTCCACTGGAGCCGATTCTCAGGACATTACCGAACAAGTACATCTCACCATGAAAGCGGTGGCTGAACGGGTAGCAGTAGTGATTCCAGGTCTGGACGTCGTGGGCGTGGACATCATCGCGATAGACCATTCGGCGCCCGCAGACCAAAGTGGATACGCGATAATTGAGGCTAATACTCGACCGGGGATAGGATCGCATCTTTTTCCGGTTTATGGAACGCCTATCAACGTGTGCAGATATATCGCCGAAAGCTGTGCGCGAAGAATGGGCTTTGGCTTTTCCCAATGCGAGATTCGTATTGAAGGTGAACCTGATAAACCTCAGGAAAAGGTTACGGCGGATATTCTATTTGTTGGCGATATATGTTTCGGTGAAAGCTATTTTGATCACCCACGTGTGGTTGGATTGCGTGATCTACTGGCCAAATATGGTTACGGCTACTGTTTGAAGAACTTGGCTGGGCTCATAGAAAAGGCGAGCAAAGTGATTGGCAACTTGGAAGTACCTCTCTCGCACGACAGAACACACAAACTAAGGGGGCAAAAGAACTTTCTTGCGTGGTGTGACCCTAAGCAGACCTCGCAAGCTCTAATCGACGCTCGGTTCACTGGGGTGTCACTCTCGAACAATCATATGATGGACTGCGGTCGGCAGGGATTAAAGGATACGATTCGCGCACTTGATTTAGCTGGTATCCAAGGTTTTGGAGGAGGCATTAATCTCCGGGATGCTGAGCGCCCCCTGATAATCACACTTGAAATCGGCAGTAGAAGAACAGATATTATCGTCTTTGGCGGTTTCGAGATAAGACACAAGTACTCTGAGATATACAGATGGTATGCTACTGGAAGTGCACCTGGCGTCAATCCGATTGACCCTATCCGTATTAGAGATCAGATTTCTGATCTGCGGGGCAGTTACCAGGACCCAATGTTTGTTTTTTTTGCTCATTGGGGCAGCGACTATTTAGGACCGACGAAAAGACAGACACGACTGGCGGAACAACTCATTGAGGCAGGCGTGGACCTTATCATAGGGCACGGCGCCCATATTGCTCAAAAGGTCGAATATGTTTTAGGACGCGTTGTCGTGTATGGCTTGGGAAATTTCGTCTTCAATTCGCCGGGCGGCTTTTCACGCTATGGCGCCTTCCCATGTGGCTTATCCGCCGTACTCAGGCTCGCGAGCGATGGGAGCGACTCGCTTCGCTTGTATCCGATGCTGACTGACAATTTGCAGACCGGGTTCCAGACTTGCCTTATCGAAAAGGCATCCGTTGAAAACGCGGTGGTCGCCCTAGGCCTGGAAGGTCGGCTGGGGGACGTCGGGTCTGACGAGATTGGATTTCATCTTGATTTTCCACTCAGTCAAACTAGGCCGTGACGTCCCGCCAAGTTCTCCGTCGTGAGTTCGTCAGCCGCGTTCGATTTCCCCTGATGGGCGTGGAAGTATTAGCAGAGCCCTCAAGAACCAAATCTTTACCCCATCGACAGTTCGCGGTTGGCTTTGAGGACCGAACCGGGTATATCAGCGATTGCTAATTATTGTGGAGTGGCGTGTGCGTTTTTTTGTTCGACTCCTAGCCGCCGTGGTTCTGAGCTTTGGCCTGATTTATTCAGGGCCGGTGTTTGCCTGGAAGAGCGGCAAGAGCACAGAAACGGCGGTTATTAATGGAACAAAGCTAAAGGTATACAGCTATCATCCAAAGAGCTGTGCGAACCCGTCATTTCTGTTTGTATTTCACGGTTTGAGTCGAACGGCCGATTCTTATAGGGACTACGCACAGCCGCTCGCCGATCGGCGTTGTCTGATCGTTTATGCGCCGCTTTTCGACTTGGATCGGTTTCCGAACTGGAAGTATCAGCGAGCCGGCATCGTCAACAACGGCGTAATCCAGCCGCGTGCTCAATGGACGGTCTGGTACGTGAATGGCCTCGTCAGTTGGGCAAGAGCGCGAGAGAGCTTGCCTGCTGCGCCGTACTATCTTTTTGGCCATTCGGCTGGGGGACAATTTATGTCACGCGACGCGGCATTCGGCCTACCAGCTGGCAAGAGATTAGTTGTTGCGAATCCATCTACCTATGTATTGCCATCTTTGGCTGAGGCAGCGCCATATGGGCTTGGGTGCCTTTCCTCGGGCTGCATCTACAGTGCTGATCAAGCCTCCCAGCAGCTGAAGGCGTACCTTGCTCTTCCGCTCACCATCTATCTTGGAGAAGACGATGTTGGGGATGAAAATCTGGCGGACAGTTCAGCTGCCACACGACAAGGAGCGACGCGTTTGGAGCGAGGGCAGTTTGCATTTGATCTAGGTCAGTCTGTTGCGATCGCTAACGGGTGGCCAATAAATTGGCGCTTGGTGATTTTGCCAGGTGTTGGTCATTCTGCCAAAGACCTTTTGCAGTCGGATCAAGCTGAGGAAGCCTTCGGCCTCAAGTGAAGACCTGGCGTTCTCCGCCGCTTGCGTAGTCTAAAGTTTCTCCACCAGAGGGAGTGCATCTCAATGCGAAAGCTGAAGGATCTGCTGCTCGACAGGGGCGGAAACTTTGCTGTGGCAGCGGCCTTGGTGGCGCTACCGCTTTGTTTGGTCTTGGGCGTGAGCGTCGACCTTACCAGTGCCGTCACCTGGAAATCCAGGCTGCAAGAACTAGCGGATTCGGCGGCTCTGGCAGCTATGGAGAGTGAAGGTGGAGACGAGGAGGCCGTTCTGGCCGCCAAGAACCTTGCGCTTGGCAACGGCTCTTTTGCGGTCGGCGCGGTGGTTGAAGTCGACATCACAACGCCCACTCCCGTGTCGCGGGAGGCAGCAGTTGAAATCACCGCCTCAATGCCGACGGACTTTATGAACCTTGCCGGCATTCGGGCGATCAGCCTTCACGTCACTGCAAAGGCACGAAAGGCGCCCCCGGAATACTGCATCTATGCTCTCGATCCAGACTCAACCGGATCACTGAGCGTGACCGGTTTGGGAAAGGTGTCGGTGCCAAACTGTGGCATCCAGGTAAATTCTTCCAGCCCCAAAGCAATGAGACACGTTGGGGCCGGCAAAATCACCGCGGCAAAAATCTCGGTAGTCGGCAATTACCAAGGCGGCGGATACAGTATTTCCCCGAAGGCGAACCAGCCCTTCCTCGCCGACCCCCTTGTCAGCACACCAGAACCGGTTCCGCCGACAGGTTGCGATTACAGTAACCAGACGCTCTCGGATGTCACCATTCCGGCCGGGCGGGTGTTCTGCGGGAGCATCGCCTTCGGTGGAAGGGTTGTGCTTTCCCCAGGCGTTCACTACTTTCATAATGCGGTAGTCGGCATCGGCAACAATGCGAAAATCACAGGCAAGGAAGTCACCATATTCGTCGATGCCAAATCCAGCATCATACAGGCAGGTGGGAACGGCGCCATGGAACTCTCCGCTCCAACGAGCGGCGTTTATACTGGCATCGCGATCTTCGGATCGCGTACCGTCTTGCCATTGTTGCCGACCATATCGCTTGCAACAAATAAGAATTATTCGATAAGTGGGACAATATACTCGCCCATGCACCGCCTTAAAATGAAAGGGACCGATGATAAAAAATTGGCTACCGGCCTGGGGTGGATTGTTGCTTGGCAATTTTCTTACATTGGAGATTCGAGCGTCAACCTGGATGGCTACACCGGCACTCCACCAAAGGGTCTCGGAGACGCAGCAATCGCGCTGCTGCAATAAATCGAGACGGTACCCGCTTCGTGGCTTCGAAGGTGGCCGTCCGGCGGGGTACGCGAACTCTCTCACCCAGTCCTTAAAGGGATGCGACCACGCTTCTAAAGTCACCGTCGCGGGGTGACCGTCGTTTTCACCGATCTACGCGCCTTTGCAGCCTTCGCCGAGACTGCGAACCCGAGGAGGTGATGACGGTTCTTGGCGAATACCACGTTTCGTGGGCGACGACATCGTCGTGGTTTTCAACGATCCACTAGCCTGCGCCGACGATACGGAGAGCGGTTCGCATGGCTACGGCGATGTGCGTGTTGAGGGAACAATGGCGCAAGCGATATCACCTGCTCGGCTTCGGAATCGGCATGGCCGGAGGCTATACAACTATCGGCGGACCGGTTTCGATCAGCGCCTATTATGCAGTGATAGGCACCGTGTCGAACCACGCCGCCCGATTGTGCGAGGAAGCCAGGCCACGCCAGCGGTCGCCCCGCGAAGAGGCCTTCACTCGGATGTCTGCTTTTAGGATTCTGCTATGGCGTGCTCAACGACCACATGCAGGCGCGAAGCAGCCATTCGCAACCGGCATTACACATGCCAGCTGCTGGAAGTGCATAAGACGCTTCAGGAAAAAGCCCATTCCTCATCGGCCGGCGTGACCAACCCCTGCCGCAGCCGGCTGTGAAGTTCATGCCACGACGGATCGGTCACGAAGCCTTTCATGCTTCCACATGCCTCGGCGAAGGAAATGTCGCCCAGGCGGTCGATAAGACCACTCAATCCACGGTTCCTGCCATTTAGGAATAGTTCGAGCGGATCATCGTCACACTCAATTACCCGATGTCCCCAGGCACCCGGTATGTCCTCGTTTGCGAGAGCCTGCCGAAGATCTTCATCCACACCTGCGGCCTTGAGCGCCCGGCAGACGACATAGCGCATCAGGGGGTAGTAGATCGGCTGATAGCTGCCTCCAAGCGCGCGCACGCCGGGCAGGATCGACAAAACCAGAAACATCAGCAGGAGATTCGGGACAAGGCTGCGGTTTGCCAGCCGCTCGAGAATGTCGGGGGCTGTGAAGCACGCCACCTTCATACCGGTCGCAGGATCGATGAGTTCGCCGGCGATCAGACGCAACGGACGGCGTTTGCCATTTTCATAGAACCAGAAGAAATCAGTACCCCGAGCGAGCCAGCCACTCCACGGGCCAGACGCGAGTCCGTCGAGGCCGGCAAGGATGTTGGAAGCGAACTTCGGGTCTTCCAGCAGTCTCATGCGTAGCCAGGAATTTTCCTCCGACAGATGGTTGGCCACCAGGTCGGCAACATCCTCGTCGTCGATCTGCAGGAAGGCGAAGCGGCCTCCGAACATTTTTGGCCAAAGGATGAGATTGGCTGCCTTGATGGCGTGCGCGGGCCGCTCGAATTGCGTCTTCGGCAGAAGGCTACGAAGCAGCGTGAGCGCGTCTCCGCCAGTGCTTGGCTCCGTCGGTAACAACTCGAACCTGTAAGGTCCCGGCCCGGCTAGCAGGCTGTATCCGATCATCCGGCTTCGGCTCAGGCCAAAGACGTTGACCGGCTTGCCGTCAACGGTGATCCAGCCTGGTCCCTTGCGTGGCTTTTCGACGAGACTCACCGTCGAAACGGCGTAGGAAACGTAGGTCGAACAGCCATGCGCCGAGAGACCAAGGAGGCTGAAGATATGCGTATAATAGGCTTCCGGCTCCAGGAGGAGAAACAAATGAGGGCCTGTCTGCAACACGCGGCGCCTTTGGAAATCCCTGCAGATTTCCAAGGCGGTATCGGCAGACAACCCGTTTCGTGTCGCTGCCTTCCTGATGATGTCGAGTAGTTTGGTGAAGGCTCGGAGCCGGATTTCTGGCATGGGAACCGAAGCCGGCGCCGTAAACAGGCGAAACGCATAATCACGGATCGGCCGGGAATGGTATGGGCTCATCCAGGGGTAGAGTGCCGTCAGCGACCCCAGGACTGCCTGTTTCGCATCTACGCCTGCTGTTAGCTCTTCCACCTCACGTTTCACCTTTTTCTCGTGTCTGAATTACACCCACGCTCAAACACAAAATACTGACGAGGAGCGCCACGCCAAAGCTCAAGAAAATCGTCGAAGGAAATGCTCGATCTCCGACAGCGGCGGCGATGCCGAAGATGAGTAACCCGAGCACCACGGCCACACTATGCATAATGCCTTTGGCACGGCCCAAAAGATAAATGGATACATGCGACTGCAATGTGACTTCAACGCTGACGCGTCCAAGATTGTATAGAAATCCGAGCGCGACAAAAAGGATCACTGTCCAGGGCGTGGGCAGAGATGCCAGCGCCATGAGTACCAGCGCCGTTAAGCCCAAAAGCATGAGATGCCGCACGTGGGTACTCATCGCTCTTTCAATCCGGAATAGAGAGACCGCACCGATCAGTGAGCCCGCCGACCATGCAGCCTCAAGGTAGCCGAAATCCGCGGCAGTACCCTTCTGCTCCTGGAAGACGAAGCTAGATCCCATGACGCTGACAAGCACCGCGCTTGTGTAGAGAAGCGCGTAGACGCCGATGAGACGACGCAGGCTTGGATCTAATTGTGCTGCCGAGATTTTGGCGAAGCGGACATCACGCGAAACCGGTTGCAGCCGCATCAAGGCTAGGCAGCCCGATGAAAACAAAAAGAAGGCAGCAATAACGGTGAATGGCAGGACTGGGGAGCGATCATGCAGCAAAGGCCCTGCAAGCAAAGCTGCGCCGAGATTGCCGACCTGCATGACGAAGAAGACGGCGGAATTCGAGGCTACAAGATCGCGGCCGTCAGCTATCACGGGGATCATTGATTGAGAGCTTGTAAGCGCGACACGGTCGCAAAACGAAAAGAGGGCCGCTGACAGACAGATAATCACAAACACGTCCATGTCGAGAAGCGCGCAAGCGGTAGCCAGCATAACGACGAAGCGGCTGAGGTCTGCCGCAACGTTCAAGCATCGCCTGTCAAATCGATCCGCCGCTACACCGGCCAGAGGGCTCGCGATGAATTCGACAACGCTGACGATCGCAAGGAACGTCGCCACGCCGGCGGTTCCGTACCCTCGCTCGACGAGAATCCAGGCGGATGCGATGTAGTAGCCGTTTCGGGCAACGGCCGCCGATAGCGTGCTGGCCAGGAATCCGAGGCAGGGACTGGACCGGCCGGCCCGTCCTTTGCCATGATGAACTCGAACCAGGTTTGACATGAGCGGCGTATCCGGCTGACCGCCGATGGATACCGTCTTCCGCCAAGCCTGCTTTACTGTGATGTTGGGGTTTTCCGATACTTGCTGAGAACCGACAAGCGGCGGGCTAGATTCTGCAGTTACGACGAAACTCCGTCGGGACCGCGCCGAATGCCCGCTTAAAGGCGGTCGTGAAATGGCTCGAGCTGCCGAAACCACATTCCATCGCGATTTCCGTCGCCGACAGACTGGTCGATCGCAGCATGTCCGCGGCCTGCTCCAGCCGTCGCTGCGCAATGAATGCGTGCGGCGTCATGCCTGTCGACTGCTTGAAGGCCCTCCAGAAATGGAACCGGCTAACCCCAATTTCTTTCGCCAGATCGGCGAGCGTAGGTCTGCCGTCCGACAACGTCTCGATCATGTCCACCGCCCGCTTGAGATCGAACGATGACAAACCGCCTTTTGCCGGCTCCTGATGGAAGCCGTTCAACCTCAACATTTGGCCGAGCAATTGCGTGGCGTGGCACTCCACCATCGTTGCGCTGATGGGGTCAGGCTGCTTGAGCTCCAAGGCAATCCTCTGCAACGCCAACTCTACAGTGCCGTCCCGAAACCAGATCGACGGCGGCAGCACTGCCGGGCGATGGCGAGCCGTTCCCGCAAACACATCGTCGGCGAACTCTTTTGCAATCGAGACCAGGAGGTAGGAAGCGGTCGCGTCCCCCTCGTCCCACCCATTCCAATCACTGCCGGCGGGCATGAAGATTATCGAACCGGCCCGGCGCGGCAAAAAGGCAATCCGGCGCCCATCCACAATGTCTTCTCCGCGGCACGCCGTGCCCTTGAGGTTCATCAAGAACACATGGTTTGGCTGCAGGATTCTTGTCTCCTGGCGCTCAAGCCCGGTTCTTTTGACCACGTCCGCCCGCACGCTCCCCCAATTCTCATACTTGTGGGCAAGCGATTGGTGCCGTGAACGGCGATTCTCGGTCGGGTCGAGGG
Source organism: Mesorhizobium sp. C277A (assembly GCF_040324395.1). Classification (NCBI taxonomy): domain Bacteria; kingdom Pseudomonadati; phylum Pseudomonadota; class Alphaproteobacteria; order Hyphomicrobiales; family Phyllobacteriaceae; genus Mesorhizobium; species Mesorhizobium sp. C277A. Next base: position 3,577,706 of record NZ_JAMYVW010000002.1, read on the forward strand.
CAAGAGTATTCACGTATCCGCAGCCTCCTTACTGGCGAGCGGCCAGTCGTCGCAGTGGCGAACCATGGGTTGCTGAACAACACGCAAATAACTCTGGATTGGTAGAAGATGTGACTTTAGCGAAAAAATGGCAAACGAGTGAAAGCCGCCTGTATCCGGCAGGCCTACCAGTTGGCTCAGCCAATACTTGAGCCCGGTGAAATATTAGACCCCACTTATCTTGGTGGAATTTCCCCCATCGACGTATCGGCATCTCACCAATGGAACGGTGTTGGAGGCATACTGCGATGCGTGGACTCGACGACTTTCTGGCTGAGTGCGACCACGGCCCACGGATCAACGGACTGGCAGGCTTTTTCGCGGCGACCGCCGCTGGCAAGAGCGGGATGCCAATCCGCAAGCCCGTCGCCGACGCCCGCCTTCTTCCGAGCGATGAACTGCTGCGCGGCCTGGTCAGCCTGCATGCGGCACGACAAGGCTTTTTTGACCAGCATTATCACGGCAGCATTCCCTACAGATTGGAGGAGGAGTGCCGGACGGCCTACGCAATGCTGAAATACGCACGGGATCGTGGTGGTCCGCATTCGCTATACAGCCTTGGAACAGCGGAAGGCACGATGGCGAGGACACTGTCCGAACTGTCGGAGGGACAGATACGCACACTGTCGTGCAGCCCGAACGCGGAGAATTACAATTGCTTCATGGCTTATGGCGAACCGCCGCACGCTGACTTCTTCGTCGGCCCCTTTCATCATTTGACAAAGGACGTCCTGCGTTCAGATCCGCGACTGGCAAATTTTGCCCACGGGTTCGACATCATTCTCGAAGATACCACCTTTCAGATGTACTCGCCCAACAGAGCAAGCCAGATCGAATTCGTGACCCAGCACCTCAAGCAGGACGGAATCTTCGTCTTCGTCGAAAAGTTCCGGGCAACCGAGGAGCCGGACTACAGGCGTCGCGAATACCAGAAGGATTTTGGGTTCAAGGCGCGCTATTTTCCCTCAGACGAAATCGAGAAGAAGCAAACCCTCGTTCTGGATACGATGTTCGGCAATGAGGTGACCTTGGCACAGATGGCCGACGCCATACGCCAGCATTTCAGCTACTGCTCACTGACGTGGAACAGCGGAAATTTCTGTAGCCTGGCGGCGAGCAATAGCGAGGAAAACCTAAACCGGTACCTCTCCCAGATGGCCACTCCGGCCATTCCGCACGAGTACGTCTACGAAACGAGCTTGTGTCCGCCCCTGCCCGTTAGCGTCCCTGCCGCGCAGGAATAGGCTCCTCAGCCTTGGGACAGGTCGACAACACGCTCCGCCGTTTGGACCATGTCTTCGCAGCTGTCGACCATGGCAGCCTCAGGCAGGCTGCAAGAGTTCTCAGAGTGAGGGAATCCTGTGTCAGCCGCAACGTCGTAGCTCTCGAGCAGTTGCTCGACATGCAGTTGTTTGACCGCGACGTCCATGGCGTTCGGCTGACCGAGGCAGGCCGGGCCTGGGTCGATCTTGTCCGGGCCCATTATGAAGGCTTGCAGCATGCACTGGCTGGAGGTAGTCGCGGTCAACAGGATGTCAAAACGCTCAGGATAGGATTATGCGCCCAGATGGGGCGCACGTTCGTGACACGTCTCATCGATCGTTTTGGCCGTTTACATCCAGACGTGTGCGTCGAGATCGAAGACGTTCCACTCGAACAGTGCCTGGCGGCTATACGCCGCCGGCGCCTCGACATCGTCTTCACGCACGGGCTTGAGAACGCCGCCCTGTGCCGTAGCGAGATATTTGCGCACGAGCGCTTGTTCGTTCTCCTGCCCTGCTACCATCCGCTTGCAGAAAAGCCTGCGGTCAGATGGGCAGATCTTGCAGATACGTGTCTGCTGGTTTCAGGCGAATCCTCCCGGGATCCGCAATTGCTGGAGCATATCGCTGCGAATGGTGGCCCCGCTATCCAGATATGTCGCGCCAGCGAAGCAACTGTCATCCTCAAGGTGCAACTCGGTCAAGGCGTCACTCTGGCGGGCGAGGGTTTTGCCAGGACAGTCGCCATCGACGCCACAGTGTGGAAACCGATCCGTGGGCAGAGCAGCATCAGTTGGATCAAGGCAGTGTGGCTTGAATCGAACCCAAAGCGCGCGCTCTTGCGGCTGGTTGGGACCGCAAGAAACATGGCGACAGCAGCACGACCCGGGACCTGTCAATGGAGGAGCTCGCCGCGGCGCGATTTCTGAAGTCACGCCATGAATGGGAGGCGCGACTGACCCGGTTCGACTTCGGTCCCCAGGCCCTTAGCCAGCACTTTCCGAACGCTTTGCCCTGGCAAAGCCCCGATCCGTCGCAATGAACCGCTCCAACATCGCAACGATGAGGCGCGGCGCATCGGCGGGCCGGTGCCCCGCTTCGCGGCCGAGGATCTCGGCATAAGCGGTCAGGTCACGGTGCAATGCCGCGGGAAGCTCCACCATGACCTTGACAGGTTTGTCGTCAGCGATTGGCCCCAGTTTCAGCTTGGCCATTTCAGCCTCCATAAGGTTCAAGCACGAGATCGCGCGTGACGATGACGCGCACCGGGTATCCCGGCCGGATGGTGAGTGTCGGTGCTATATTGAGCTGCCGCTGCAAGACCTGCTGGCCTGTCTGGCTGATGCTGTCCGAAGCGCCCTGGCGAAGAGCGCGCATGATGTTGCTCTCCTGTCCCGATGAGCCTGCCTGCGCGCCGATGCTCAGAACCGTGGAGAGTGCTGCAGCCTTGAAGAGCTCGCCCCAGTGATAGTCAACGCCGTCCTCGAGCCCAGCATAGCCTTCCGCGTCCGCGCCAGGCTCACGTTCCAGAATGATGGAGCGGCCGTCAGGAAAAATCAGCCTGGTCCATACCAGCAACACGCGACGCTGGCCGAAGCCGACCCCATTGTCATACTGGCCGATGAGACGCGCCCCCTGCGGAATGAGACGGACTTGTCCGGTGGGGCTGTCATAGACATTCTCCGTCACCTGCGCGGTAATCTGACCCGGCAGGTCGGAGCGAATGCCGGTGATGAGGGCGGCCGCGATGACAGCGCCCGCCTGCAGGACGTTTTTCGACGCCGGCGCCCCGACGCGATCAGGTGAGACGGTTAGCTTGTCCGCCGGCTGATCAAGCAACGCGCGCTGCCGGTCCTGCGCCGAGGGCGTCGCTGGTTGCGGCGCGAGGCCAAGGCTGGAGAGATCAGGCCGTGGCACGGTTTCTGTCGTGACTTGAGCGACGGTCGTGTCACTTGCAGGCCACGTTTGCGTGGACGCGAACAAGCGCGCCGTCCTCGCCGCTTCCAGTTCCTGCTCCCGGCGCTGCTCCTCCTGGTCCGGTCCAACGGGACCTGTTGATAGCGCGGGGCCGCCATTCTGCGCGGCGAGGATCGGGCGGCCGAGATCGCCGGGAAGCGGTGGGCCAAGCTTCGGAACGCCCGTATAATCTTTCGGCAGGCCGGCGAGCCCATCGGGGGTCGAACGATTGTCGGTCGAATACAGCTCCTGCCCCTGGCCTTGTTGACGGTTCTGCAGCGCGTAGATCAGCGCACCGCCGACAGCGAGGCTTGCGGTGAGCCCCAACGCGGCCAGCGCCTTGCGGGACAGACGCGTCACCCGCGGTGGCTCGGCGCGCAGCCGCATGGCCGCGGCCGGCTCGCCTGTCAGGGGCCGGGCGCCATCCTCGACCGACGCCTCCGGCCGGGCGTCATCCGCCGGCCCCCGGCCCTCTTCCTTCCCGGGATCCAATCTGTCGCTCATGATGACGACCCTCCCTTGTCTGTTCGGTAGAACGTCGCTTTCGGGGTCTCACCAGGGCCACGTATCAATGAAAATCGACTGCTCCGCACCCCGTCGGTGCGGGAGATGCGGATACGCTGCTGGTTCTTGCCTGCGCCGAAGCGCAACTCGGCGGCGGCAAACAGCCGGTCGACGATCATGTGGTTACCGCGCACGCGATAGTTCACCAAGTCGGACGTGTCACCTTCCGGCCCGACCACGAAGAGTGGCGGCATCTCGCCCTGGCCGATGCCGCGCGGGAACTCGATGAACACCTGCTTGCCATCGTCGAAGGCGCGCAGCGGCCGCCACGGTGCGCGATCGCCCGTCACCTCGTAGCGGAAATTGACGCGAGAAAGATCGATGCCGGTCGAGACCGGCTGTGCAGCCTCAGCCTGCTGGTTCTGCCTGCGCAAGGCGATGAGCTGGTCCTGCGGATATTGCCAGGAAACCGATGCCATATAGGTCGACGGCGTCGAGCGCAGTTCCATGTGATAGGTACGCCGATCGGTATTGATGACGAGATTGGTGAGAAGGTCGGCGCGCGTCGGCTTGACGAGGATGTGGACCTGCTTGGCGCCGCCCGTACCGCTCTCGGTATCGCCGATGATCCAGCGCACGGTGTCGCCGGCGGCGACGGGACCGGAGCCGACGAGCTGCTCGCCGGGCTGCAGCGCGATGTCGGTGATCTGCCCCGGCGAGGCATAGACCTGATAGAGCGCGCCATCGACGAACGGATAGACCTGCATCGAGTTGATGAAGCCGTTGCGCACAGGCTGGACGCGCGCGGCCGCGTTGGCCAGGCTCACCCGCGCGGCCGGATCGGTCGGTTCCGGCTCGGGCCTTGCGGCCTTGCCGACCGGCTTCAACTGGCCTGGAAGCGGCAGCGGCTTAGACAGCTCCACCACCTTGACGGGCGGGGGCGGATCGACCGCCTGCACGGCCGGGACCGGATCGTCATAGGAAATCTCCGGCGGCTTCTGCCTGGTGGCACAGCCTGAAAGCGCCAAAGTGCAAAGCAGAAGTGCTGGAAAGGCTATTTTGCGGAAGGCCGGCACAGCGTGGATGAGGAAAACCGGACGCCCCCAGGGGGCGGCTTTGCAGGGTGCGGGCGTCATTGTCCAAGCTCCTTCGACCAGTTGATGGCGTTGATGTAGATGCCAAGCGGGTTCTTCCTCAGCGCATCGGCGTCGCGCGGGGGCTGCACGACAATAGTGAGAATGGCGGACCAGCGCTCCGTGGAAGCGAGTGAGCCATCCTGATAGCGGCGTTCGACCCAGGCGATGCGGAAGCTCACCGGCGATGCGCGGATCACCGAGGACACGTCGACGGCGACCTGCTGCTTTCCGACCTTGGTGAACGGGTCATTGGCGCGCGCATAGTCGTTGAGCGCCAGCGCCCCGCCCTTCGTCGCGAAGTCGTAGGCGCGCAGCCAATTCTGCCGCACGATGACCGGATCGGCGGGGATCGACCTCACCTGTTCGATGAAGTGTGCCAGGTAGAAGGCAATCTGCGGATCGCTCGGCTGATAGTCGCCGATCGCGGGTCCCACGGCCTGCGCCTGGCCGAGACGATCGACCTGCACCACCCAAGGCACGATCGAGCCTTTCGCGGATTGCCAGATGAGCGCTGCGGAGAAGCCCGCGGCGAGCGCCAGGCAACCGAAAGCCATATACCGCCAGTTGCGCCTGCACGCGAGCGGAACCGATGCGCTCGTCCCAGACCTGCGCAGCACGCTGGTAGGGCGTCTCGGGTTGTGGGGATCTGCCGTAGTGCGTGGACGGTCGTTTGAACATGCTCAGTCACTTTCAGAGAGGTTGATCGAGGAGCCGCCGCCATGGCTGTCGCCACTGCGAACGGCGTGGGCGGCGGCCTGGACGCCATGGGTCATCTGTTGCGAGCGCTTCATGCGCTTCGCCCAGGCTGGCTGACTTTCGGTTGCGGAGGACGCGACGGGTGCGGAGCCGGCTTCGGGCGCGTTCGCGCCGATTGTGCCAGCCGTGGATGACCCGCCCGTCGTCTCGAAGGCAGCGCGAGCGCCCGACTCGTAGCTGTGCTTCATGCTGCCTGCCGCATTCTTGGCCGCGCGCTTCAGCGGTGAGATGGCACCTTGGGCGCCGGCGCTGATGACACCGCCGAGCCCGGATGCGACGCCGGAAAAGCCAGACTGTCCGGCCGCGCCGAGGCCGTAGGCTGTGGATGCCCTGCCCGCCATGGCGGCACCGCCACGGGCGGCCGCTGCAGCACTGCCGCTGACAGCCGCGCCTCCGGACACGACTGCGCCGGCGGCCGCCGCACCCACTGCTGCCATGCCGCCGGCGGCTAGCCCGGTGCCGACTGCCGCACCCGCGCCGAGCTGCGGGCCGCCGGAGACGAGGCCGTTGGCAATGCCAGGTCCAAAGATGCCAAGGCCGAGCAGCGACAGCGCGGCCAGCACGATCGCCATGGCGTCGTCGATCGACGGCGTGTTGCCGCTGAATCCAGATGTGAACTCGGAAAAGAGGGTCGAGCCGATGCCGATGATGACGGCGAGCACCAGCACCTTGATGCCGGACGAGATGACGTTGCCAAGCACCCGCTCGGCCATGAAGGCGGATTTGCCGAACAGACCGAAGGGAATGAGCACGAAACCGGCGAGCGTGGTCAGCTTGAATTCGATCAGCGTGACGAAAAGCTGGATTGCCAGGATGAAGAAGGCCAGCAGCACCAGCGCCCAGGCGAAGAACATGCAGGCGATCTGGATGAAGTTCTCGAAGAAGGACCAATAGCCCATCAGGTTCGAGATCGAGTCCAGCAACGGCCGGCCGGCATCGAGCCCGGTCTGCGCCACCTTGCCCGGGCGCATGAGATCGTTGACGGTAAAACCCGTACCCGAGGCCTTCAGGCCAAGCCCGGCGAAGCTTTCAAAGACGATGCGGGCGAGATTGTTCCAGTTGGAGATGAGATAGGCGAAGACGCCGACGAACAGAGTCTTCTTGACGAGGCGCGCCATGATGTCGTCGTCCGCACCCCAGGACCAGAAGAGCGCAGCCAACGTCACGTCGATGACGATCAGGGTCGTCGCGATGAACCCGACCTCGCCGCCGAGCAGGCCGAAGCCGCTGTCGATGTAGCGCGTGAAGACTTCGAGGAAATGGTCGATGACGCCCATGCCGCCCATGTCAGCGAGCCTCCGGTCGGGGCGGCTCGACCTGCATCGCGGGAGCGGTCACATCCGCCCGCTTCCCTTCTTTCCGGTCGGCTGACGGCGGCACATTCGGAAACAGCGTTGTCGGCGCTACCGGAGCAGGCGCGGTTGCCGAGTCACGTTGACCGAGAAACCGGCGCCGGCTGGCTGCCCACGCTTTCAGACAGCCGGGATCGCGAGGACCGGCCTCGCCGATCCCGGAACAGCGGCGCAATTCGGCCGCGAGTGGGTGTTGTGGCGCGACGGAACGGTCCCCCGTCGCAAGGGCGTCAGGCTCGTCGTCCTCGCTGCTCATCTCGATTGCGGTCACTGTCAAAGCGCCCGCGATGAAGATGACCGCACTGACACGAGCGAGGAGCTTGCCTTCCATCGCGCCGACCTCAGTTCTTGCCATAGAACATCTGCGCACTGCCGGGCTGGTAGCCCGAGCCCTGCGTCAGGAAGCGCCGGCGCTGCTCTCGGCCCTGGTCGGCAGCGGTGGCCTGTTCGGCCGATTGCAACGCTTGCGCCCGACCGTTCGCGGCGACGACAGCGGTGAGATCGGCGAGCTGCTGCACTTGGAGCGCGAGGAGCTGGTTGCCGGCCTGTGTTGCCTGAAGCGCTCCGGTCGCACCCTGGCTTTGGCCGACCAACGCCGACATCTGCGTTCGATTGGTGTCGATGTTGCCGACGACTCCCGCCTGCACACGCATGGCATCCTGAAGGCCACCAACCGTGTTGCCCCAGCGCGAGCGCGCGTCGGCGACGAGTTGCTGATCCGAAGCCGACAGCGAGACGTTGCCATATTTCTGCTGGAAGGCCTGATCGATCTGCTGCACGTCATAGGCAACGTTCTGCGCCTGACTGAGCAATTGCTGCGTGCGCTGCACGGACTGCTGGAGCTGTTGCAGCGAGGAGAACGGCAGGCTTGCGAGATTGCGCGCCTGGTTGATGAGCATCTGCGCCTGGTTCTGAAGCGAGGTGATCTGGTTGGTGATCTGTTCGAGCGAGCGCGCTGCCGTCAGGACGTTTTGCGAATAGTTCGAGGGATCGAAAACGATCAAGGCCTGTGCGGGCGTTGCCAGCATGGGCGAGAGCGCGGCGGGAGCGACAAGCAGGGCGGCAGCGAGCCGCATGCCAAGGGAGCGGTGCAGTTTCATGGGGACTTCTCCTTGTTGGTGAGGGCGGGGCTGGTTAGGGCGGGAACCAGTTCAGCGGCCCAGCCGACGCCACGGTGGCTAAGCCAGGCAGCGAGGAACCCGTCGCGGCCGTGCTCAGCGACGATGCGGGAGATCGCGGCCTGGTCGGTCTTCGCGGATACGGCGCAAAGCGCGAGCGCCACATCCGACAGTCCCAGCTCGAACAGCCGGTTGCCGCGACGGGACTGGCAGTAATAGTCGCGCTTCGGCATCGCCCGCGCGATGATCTCGATCTGCCGGTCGTTGAGGCCGAAGCGGCGATAGATCGCCGTGATCTGCGGCTCGATGGCGCGCTCGTTCGGCAGCAGAAGCCGGGTCTGGCAGCTCTCGATGATCGCGGGCGCGATTGCCGAACCATCGATGTCGCTGAGCGACTGCGTGGCGAAGATCACGCTGGCGTTCTTCTTGCGCAGCGTCTTCAGCCATTCGCGGAGCTGGCCAGCAAAACCCTCATCGTCCAGCGCAAGCCAGCCTTCGTCGATGATGAGAAGCGTTGGCGAGCCATCGAGCCGGTCCTCGATGCGATGGAAGAGATAGGATAGCACCGCGGGCGCAGCGCCCGTTCCGATCAGTCCTTCGGTTTCGAATGCCTGGACCGACGCCGATCCGAGATGCTCGCGCTCGGCATCGAGCAACCGGCCATGGGGACCCCCGACGCAATAGGGGCGCAATGCCTGCTTGAGGTCATTTGATTGCAGCAGCACGACCAGGCCGGTGATGGTGCGCTCCGCGACAGGCGCGGACGCCAGCGAACTCAACGCCGTCCAGATATGCTCCTTGACCTCAGGGGTGATCGTCACATTCTCGCGCGTCAGGATCGCAACGATCCAGTCGGCGGCCCAGGCGCGCTCGGGGACATCGTGAATGCGGGCGAACGGCTGAAGGCTGACACTGTCGATCGCCCCATCGCTGAGATCGCCGCCGAGATCATGCCAGTCGCCGCCCATGGCGAGTGCCGCCGCGCGGATCGAGCCGCCGAAATCAAAGGCGAAAACCTGTGACCCTGGATAGCGGCGGAACTGCAGCGCCATCAGTGCCAAGAGCACGGACTTGCCCGCGCCGGTCGGGCCGACGATCAGCGTATGGCCGACGTCACCGACGTGAAGCGAAAGCCGGAACGGGGTCGAGCCTTCGGTCTTGCCGAAGAGCAGAGGGGGCGCTGCAAAATGCTCGTCCCGCACCTCGCCCGCCCACACCGCGGAAAGCGGAATGATGTGGGCGAGATTGAGCGTGGAGATGGGAGGTTGACGGACGTTGGCATAAACATGACCCGGCAGGCTGCCGAGCCACGCGTCGACGGCGTTGATGGTTTCAATAATCGCCGTGAAGTCGCGGCCCTGGATGACCTTTTCGACCAGGCGCAGTTTTTCGTCGGCGATGTTGGGATCATCGTCCCACACCGTCACCGTCGCGGTGACATAGGCCATGCCGGCATAGTCGGCGCCGAGTTCCTGCAGCGCCATGTCGGCATCGGCGGCCTTGTTTGCGGCGTCGGTGTCCACGAGGACGGACGCCTCGTTGGTCATCACCTCCTTGAGGATCGCCGCCACTGACTTGCGCTTGGCGAACCATTGACGCCGGATCTTCGTCAGCAGCCTGGTGGCATCGGTCTTGTCGAGCAGGATCGCGCGTGTCGACCAGCGATACGGAAACGCCAGCCGGTTCAGTTCGTCGAGCAGACCCGGCGTGGTTGCGGTCGGGAATCCCGTGACCGTGAGAATGCGCAGATGCGACGCGCCAAGCCGCGGCTCGAGCCCGCCGGTCAGCGGCTGGTCGGCCAGCATGGCGTCGAGATACATCGGCGTTTCGGGAACGCGGACACGGTGGCGATTGGTCGAGACGCAGCCATGCAGATAGGTCAGCGTCTCGGCGTCATCGAGCCAGCGGCACTCCGGCATGAAGGCTTCGACAAGGCGCAAGACGCGGTCGCTGCGGTCAGTGAACCCGGTCAGCGCCGCGTTGGGGTCGAGGCCCTTCTTCTCGCGGCCTTCGTAGAGCCAGCTTTCCGCGCGGGCGGTGTCTTCGGCGGGCGCAAGATTGGTGAGCGTCAGGAAGTAGCTGGACTCGAAATGCGCGCCGGCCTCCTCGAAGCCCGCCTTTCGCTCCGCATCGACCAGCGTGGAGGCCGCATCCGGAAAGCTGCTGTCGGGATAGCGGGTCGAGGCATGGCGCTGCGCTTCGACGAAGATCGCCCAGCCGGAGCCGAGACGGCGGAAGGCATTGTTGAGCCGGCCGGCGACGGCAATCAGTTCGGCCGGAACGGCGCTGTCGAGATCGGGGCCGCGAAAGCGCGCGGTCCGCTGGAAGCTGCCATCCTTGTTGAGGACGACGCCGGCGCCGACCAATGCCACCCAGGGTAGGAAGTCGGCGAGCCGGCTGCTACGGTTGCGATATTCGGCAAGGTTCATCATCGGTGCGACCTCGCTCAAACAGTGAGATGCGCTGGGATGCGCAAATGCCGGCGAACGACGTCGACGAAAAGCGGATCGCGCTTGGCGGCCCAGACGGCGGCGACATGGCCGATGGCCCAGATGGCGACGCCGACGAGCCAGAGACGCAGTCCCAGCCCCACGGCGCCCGCGAGCGTCCCGTTCATGATGGCAATGGCTCGCGGGGCGCCACCGAGCAGGATCGGCTCGGTCAGCGCCCGGTGCACGAGGACCGCATAACCCGGCACTGCGTAGTCCGGCATTGGGCCGCTCTGTTCGACAGCGCCCGCCATCAGACCAGCGCTCCGCCGCCGAACGAGAAGAACGACAGGAAGAAGCTCGACGCCGCGAAAGCGATGGACAGGCCGAACACGATCTGGATGAGCCGGCGGAAGCCGCCCGACGTGTCGCCGAAGGCGAGTGTCAGGCCGGTGACGATGATGATGATCACCGCCATGATCTTGGCAACCGGGCCTTCGATCGACTGGAGGATCTGTTGCAGCGGTTGTTCCCACGGCATCGACGAGCCGGAGGCATGGGCGGGCGCGGCCATCACCAGGATGAGCGTGGCACCCGTAACTGTCATGGCGAGACGATGGCGCGTGAGGCGCAGGCGTTGGATCATGGATTTTCTCCTTCAGGGTTTTGGACGAGCAAGGTCGGGCCCTCGTCGCCATCGAGGACGGCTGGCGCGACCCGGTAATCACTGTCCGGGCGCAGGCCATCGACACGGGCGAGTTCGGACAGCCGGCGCGCGGAACCGCGGCCGGAAAGGACGGCAACCAGGTCGATCGTTTCGGCGATCAGAGCGCGTGGAACCGTGACGACGGCTTCCTGGATGAGCTGTTCCATGCGGCGGAGCGCGCCAATGGCGCTGCCGGCGTGGATCGTGCCCAGGCCGCCGGGATGGCCGGTGCCCCAGGCCTTGAGCAGTTCGAGCGCCTCGGACCCGCGCACCTCGCCGACCGGGATGCGGTCGGGGCGCAGGCGCAACGATGAGCGGACAAGATCAGATAGAGACGCGACGCCGTCTTTCGTGCGCATTGCCACGAGATTTGGCGCGGCGCATTGCAGTTCGCGCGTATCCTCGATGATGACGACGCGATCGGCGGTCTTGGCCACTTCAGCGAGCAGCGCGTTGATCAGCGTGGTCTTGCCCGTGGAGGTGCCGCCTGCAACGAGAATGTTGGCGCGGTTGGCAACGCCCTGGCGCAGCGCGTCCGCCTGTTGCGCCGACATGATCCCGGCCGCGACATAGTCTTCAAGGGTAAAGATGGCGACGGCGGGCTTGCGGATCGCGAAGGCGGGCGCCGCGACGACGGGAGGAAGAAGCCCCTCGAACCTCTCCCCCGTCTCGGGCAGTTCGGCCGAGACACGTGGGGCGCCGGCATGGACTTCGGCACCGACATGATGAGCGACGAGGCGAACGATGCGTTCGCCGTCCGCCGCCGACAGACGCTCTCCAGTGTCGGACAATCCCTCGGACAGGCGATCGATCCACAAGCGCCCATCGGGGTTGAGCATCACCTCGACGATGCCCGCATCGTCGAGGTAGCGCGCGATGGCGGGTCCGAGTGCCGTGCGCAGCATCCGTGCGCCGCGCGCGAGACCTTCTGAATTGTGATGCGAAGCTGCCATCCGGTCCCCGTTTCGATCCGGGGGAACATTGGCGGCCCCTGGACGGGGATGATTAAGAGAGCCACATCTCGAGTGGTTTCAACACCTATGTCGAGGCGTAGTGGCGTAGCGTGCAAATACAGGAGATTGGCGGTGCCGCCGTAAACGGCCGTATTAGACTGCGCATACGCCGTACAAAGGCGAATTCGCTGCGACAGCTGGAGGATTGCCCAGCGTCTCTTGATTTTGTACCCAAGATCGAAAACATGGAGGCTGATTATGGACGACTACGACAACGAAAAAGGCGCAAAGCCTGAAGACGTGCGCGCCTCGTTGAAGGGATGGGGTTGGTTTATTGCTCTGACGCTCGGGATCTTTGGTGCCGCCTACGCTTGGATTGAGGTCTAAACGCGCGCCTTAGGTGCGGGACTTAGAGAGCCGACGCTGGCGCGCTGCAACACCGTCGATAGCCTCGAAGTCGCTGCGAAGCCCAGCTGCGAAATTGTCGCCGTAGGTCTGACGAAGGGTGTCCACCTTCGTGTTCCCGTGCTTTTCGCTAATCCTACCGTCCTGGTTGCGGTGGCGCCCATCCGAACCTGGATAATCAATTGTCCGCTCGTCGGCAAAACCGTCGGATCAAGCGGCTTCAGCACGAGTTGACCGTCGAGTCTTGTGGCGAACCACCACGTCGACCTTGTAGTCGAGCCGGTCCAGACAGCGAACCAGCCTGTCTATTGAAAACTTACCCGTGCGCCCGGTGGCGATCGCGGAGACGTCGGGCTGTTTCATTCCGAGCAGTTCAGCCGACTTCGCCTGGGTCAGGCGCCGGCGCTTGATAATGGCGCGGATCTCGCGGGCCAGCTTGGCCTTGAGCAATTCCTCTTCGGGATTGTCAAAGCCGAGGTCCGCGAACACGTTGCCGCTGCTCACTTCGGCGGTGATGTCTTCCGTCATGACTTTGTTCCTTTCCCATAGTTTTCGCGGTAGTGCGTCTCGGCCGCCTTCAATCGCACTGTAACCAGATCGATTTCGTGCCTGGGTGTCTCCCTGCCCTTCTTCGACTTCTTCTGGAAGCAATGAAGGACGTAGATCACGCCAGCGAAGCGGACGGTGTAGACGGCGCGGTAGGTATCTCCGTCGAAGTCGTCGACCACCTCGAGGATGCTGCGGGCCCCAAACCCTTTCAGGGCTTTGACAGCCGGGTGCTCCTCACCATTTTGGGCGTCGTTGATTGCGACACCCATCAACCGGCGAACATCGACCGGAAACTCGCGCAGGTCATCCTTCGACGATCCCATCCATACCGTGGGCTTTTGGTTTTTCATTCTCGCTTGCCTTATAGCATACAGACTATAATTCTCAACGAAAAATCCTGACGCTCGTCTGCCACACCCGAAAGGTTGGCAACGCGCGTTCCATGACAGCATATTGTTCCGCCGCTTTGATATGTTTTGACATATCGATGCTTGCAAAATCTCAGTCCGCCCGCCGATTTAGCCCACGGGCCTGCCGGGCTGTGTGTCCAGGCCGCCATCGATATCCTCGGAGATCTCCTGCCGAAGCCTTGGACCTTTTGCTAAGCGCCGGCCGAGCGCGGTAACGAAGGCATCATAGCGCTCGCCAGCCTTGGCATGGGCTGCCTGTGCGGCGGGCTCGGGCAGAGCCGGCGTTGTCGCCAGCCAGAAGCGGACGAAAACCGCGAGCGTCTCCACGGCAATCCCGACATCGCGCTCCTGGCGTGCGATACGGCGATCGAGCTGGTCAAGCCGCTTGGTGATCGCCGCCTCCTGGCGCTCGGCGGCATCGGGCGAGAGGAACGACTCGATGGCCGCCTCCGCGACGAGCGACCGTGAAAAATCTCTTCGCGCCGCATGTTCGGCCAGCCTGCTCATGACCTTCGGATCGAGATAGACGGACAGGCGTTGTTTGCGGGGTGGCTTTGCCATGGGAGCCTCACATATCCACGCCGTCGCCGGGGTCGAGCGACACCTGTCGCGCAATGCCTTGCATCAGACGCGTCAGCCGACGGTTGCGGGCAACCTCGTCCTCCACGTCGTCCAGGTGATCGATCTCGAATTCGTTCTCGGTCGAAGGCTTCACGACCTGCTCGACGCGACTGAGCTCGGGTTGCCGACGACGCTCGGAATCAGTTGTGTCGTCATCCGTGGCCGACGGCGCCGACGTGGCTTCACCAATCTGCGGACGGGAAGGCAGAGGCAGGTTTGTCCAGTCGTCGGGCCTCCCCTCCTCCGCCGCCGCCGTCAGCACCGGAGGCGGCAAGATACGCTCCCGGAAGCTGGCATCCTCATGATAGCGAGCCTTTTTGGCTCGGATCGGCGGCGCGCCCGAGACCATGACAATCTCGTCGGTTGACGGCAGTTGCATCACTTCACCCGGCGTGAGCAGAGGGCGAGCCGTCTCCGAGCGGGACACCATGAGATGACCGAGCCACGGCGACAGCCGGTGGCCGGCATAGTTCCTCATGGCCCTCATCTCGGTCGCTGTTCCCAGCGCGTCGGACACGCGCTTGGCGGTGCGCTCATCATTGGTGGCAAAGCTTACCCGCACGTGGCAGTTGTCGAGGATCGAGTTGTTGGCGCCGTACGCCCTCTCGATCTGATTGAGGGATTGAGCGATCAGGAAGCTTTTCAGGCCGTAGCCGGCCATGAAGGCGAGCGCCGACTCGAAGAAGTCGAGGCGGCCAAGCGCCGGAAACTCGTCGAGCATCAGGAGCAGCCGGTGCCCTTGCGCCCTCACCTGCAGATCTTCCGTCAGGCGGCGGCCGATCTGATTGAGGATCAGGCGAATGAGCGGCTTGGTCCTGTTGATGTCGGACGGCGGCACGACGAGGTAGAGCGTCGTCGGATGCTTGTCGTCGACAAGGTCGCTGATGCGCCAGTCGCAGCGCCGCGTGACCTCTGCCACGACAGGATCGCGATAGAGGCCAAGAAACGACATGGCGGTGGACAGCACGCCGGAGCGTTCGTTGTCTGATTTGTTCAACAGCTCTCGCGCGGCGCTGGCGATGACCGGGTGCGGACCGGCTTCACCCAGATGCGCCGTTTTCATCATCGCGGACAGCGTCGATTCGATCGGACGCTTTGGATCGGAAAGGAAACCGGCGACGCCGGCAAGCGTCTTGTCCCGCTCGGCGTAGAGGACGTGCAGGATCGCCCCGACCAGCAGGGCATGGCTGGTTTTCTCCCAATGGTTCCGCCTCTCGAGCGAGCCTTCGGGATCGACCAGGATGTCGGCGATGTTTTGAACGTCGCGGACTTCCCATTCGCCACGGCGCACCTCGAGCAGCGGGTTGTAGGATGAGGATTTCGGATTGGTTGGATCGAACAGCAGGACCCGGCCATACCTGGCGCGGAAGCCTGCGGTGAGCTGCCAGTTTTCGCCCTTGATGTCATGGACGACGGCTGAACTCGGCCAGGTCAGCAGCGACGGGACGACGAGGCCGACACCCTTGCCCGAACGTGTGGGCGCGAAGCACAGCACGTGCTCCGGTCCATCGTGGCGCAGATAGGCGCGGTCAAACCGCCCAAGCACCACTCCATCGGAGCCGAGAAGGCCCGTTGCCTTGATCTCCTGCTTGTCGGCCCAGCGGGCGGAGCCGTAGGTCTCGACCTTCTTAGCCTCGCGAGCCCGCCAGACCGACATGCCGATGGCGACGGCGACGCAGGCGAAACCGCCGGAAGCCGCGATAAAGGCTCCCTCCACGAAGATCGACGGCGCGTAGGCATCGAAGCCATACCACCACCAGAAGAAGGACGGCGGAAGGTAAAACGGAAAGCCCAGGACATGGAACCATGGCCTGCCGAGCTCGGGCTGGAACGCCAGGCGCCAGGCCACCCATTGCGTCGCGCTCCAGATGGTGATCAGCACGATCATCAAGACCGCGAGGATCTGGCCCCAGAGTATCTTGGTGGCGGACATAGAAGCGGTCCTTTCTTCACAATGGGTTAGAGACCGAGGCTTCGCTTGCGTGCGAAGCTCCAGTCGATGCCGCCGTCATCGCGAGCGATGCCCGAGACGTGGCGGCCAAAATGCTTTTCGAGAGACGGCGTCCAGGGCACCAGTTGGAAGCCGAGGCCGTCATCGATCATGGCGAAGCGGCCCGACGCGAGCGTGAAGCGCTGCCGGTAGGAACCGGTGACATATTCGCCGCCGCGGGTGCGGTTGAAGGGCTGGCCGGTTTCGGCCGAGAGCTTTTCGCCGAGCGCCTCAAGCTCGCGGCGACGCAGCGTGTCGATCAGGCTGCGGGTGAAGGTTGTGCGTTGGCCATGTCGCTCGCCGAGGCCCTGTTCGATGAGATGGTCGGCGCGGCGCTGCATCGCCTGCCGCACCTCGGCGCCGAAGCCGCCTTCCGACAACGCAATTGGTTCGCGGGCGATGTTCTGGCGGTCGAGCCAGGTGGCGCCGGCGGCGGTTGTCTGCTGCTCAATGTTGAGATCGGAACGGACGGCGAGTGCTGCGCGCCCATGTCCCTGCGCGTCATGGAACCTGCGCAGCTCAACGATCGAACCCGGAGCGCTGTCGCCGGCGGCGTCGAGGTCGGACAGCTTGATGTGATGGGTGCGGCCGTCGGTGCCATCGACCACGGCGTAGGCGCTGCCCTTCAACTCGTCATCGAGACCGCGGTCGACCAGCCGACCGACGATCGGTGTGGCTAGGCGCTCCGCCGCCAGCACATAGGTCGCCGATCCGCGCTCGATGCCCTGTTCTGTCAAGGCGCGGTGCATCCGCTTGATGATGTCGCCGCGTTCGCCAAGCTCGCGCAGCGTCGCCTCGGCCTTGTCGTCGATCATCCATTGGCCTGGGCCGACCTGTTCGGCAAGGCCAAGGGTTTCGAGCTTGCGCGCCCGCCCGACCTTCAGCACGTGATACTCATCGGGCTGAGCGCTCGCCGGGGACGCAAGATCGACAACGCCTGTGTCGCGGCAATCGCGAACAAGCTGCCGGTCAAGCTGGGTCCAACGTTCGGCCTCGACCTGACGCTGCAGATTGCGGCGGATGTCGAGATCGGTGCGCGGGCCGAGCTCCTGGGTAACGAGGTCGGCGGCGCGGGCGCGCATTCCCTCCTTGATGTAATCGCGGGAGATCACGAGATCCTGCCCGTCATCAGTGCGGCCGCGCAGGATGATGTGAAGGTGCGGGTTGTCGGTGTTCCAGTGATCGACGCCAGCCCAATCCAGTTTTGTGCCGAGGTCCTTTTCCATCTGACCCATCAGATCGCGGGCGAAGCATTTGAGGTCCGCCATGTCGACGGCATCTTCCGGCGAGACAATGAAGCGGAAGTGGTGCCGATCATCGCTGCACCGCTCGGCAAAAGCACCGCCATCCACCTCCCCGACCCCCGGCCCGAACAGCCTTGCCTTCTCCCCGTCCCGGGTGACGCCCTCTCGGCGCAGATAGGTGAGATGGGCGGCAAGCGGCGCTGCGCGCGCGTGATGACGCACCAGCCGTGTCTTGATGATCACGGCTCGCGAGCGGCCGGTGAGGAGACGATTGGCGCGCACGCTCGCCGAGCGGCCACGCCCGAAGGTCGAGCGATTGCCCGCACTGATCCGGCCTGTGCGAGAGATGCGGGCGCCGGCCTTCTGGGCGGCGGCAAGCGCCTGCGCGATGAAGGGCCTGGCGCGCTGGGCGCCCGATGAGCGGATGCGGCCGGGCCGGATTCGGAAACCATCCTCACCGTGCATGACGAAGATCCGCACATCGTGTCAAGACACGGAAATCACAGGTAAATCGGTGCTCCGCCGAGGTGCGCGAAACCTTCGCACCTCGCGGAAATCCTGCATAACCTATTGAAACAGCAAAACCGATCGACGCCGCACCTCGCGGCCTTTTATCTCGCCATCTTCCGGTTGTTCTGCCCACCTTCCGCCTCCACCCACGCCATGGTGCGCTGGAGCTTGCGGTTGCGCGAAGACGCCCATGTGCGCTCATGGCTGTATCCCTTCGCCCGCTCGCGCCACGAAGAGGCCTTCGGACAGCGGCACGATGGCGGACACATCGCGCACGGTGGGCGCAGAGCTCGCGTCATTTGGTGGTCGCTCGGTTGGCACCCGAGCGACAGCTTGTTTGCGATCCGGCTGACCGACGAACAGCGAGCCGCGCTTCCAGGGAATGGCCTCGACAGACGTAACGGCGAAAGGGCGCATACCCTCGCTTTCACCGATCAGGGGCGCAAATGCGGCGACATAGGCGCGGGTCTCGGCCGGTAACGGACGCCCAGTGAGGTAGGCTTGGTAGCGTGCAGGTCCCGCATTGTAGGCGGCCAGAAATCCCGGAGAGCCGAAGCGATCGTGCAGTTCGCGCAGATACGCCGTTCCAGCCAGGATGTTGTCCCGGGGATCGAATGGATCGCGGCCAAGCGACCAGCGGGCGCGCAGATAGTTCCATGTTCCGGGCATGATCTGCATCAAGCCGCGGGCGCCTGCGCTGGAGACGGCGCGCACATCACCCGCACTCTCCTTGCGCATGATGGCGCGGATCAGCGCGCGCGGGACGCCGAAGCGCGGTGCGAGGCTTCTGCGATATGCGCGCCGAACGGATCGCGTTGGGAAGACCGGGCAACGGCCAGGTCCTGCGCCTCTGCCGCCGGCATGACGGTCGCGACGGACAGGCCGCAAAGGAGGAGCAGAGCCATGCGCCAGGCAGCGCGAAGCGGCCCGGGCGCACCGCGATGGCTCGTCGACGGACGGCGAGCGCGCATCGTTCAATCCTTCTCGCTGCGGTCGCGCGGCCGCGCCCAGTGCAGCGACCAGGACGTCTGGTCGTCTCCATTGCGAAAGAGGTTCGCGCGTATCGGCTGCGCGAAGGTCGGGTCGTCGAGCTGGATCGAGACATAGTCTCCGGCCTTTTCGCTGGAGCGTTTCCAGCCGGCGCCAATCTCGGGGCCGTCCTCGCTTCCGACGTGAACGCGGTAGTCAGGCGCATTCTCCGTTTCGCTCGCCTCTGCCGCCACAATGGCGATATCCAGGTTGAGGCTGAGCGTGTGGATGCGCCCGCTATAGCCAATCTTCTGGCGCGTGAATTCCCCTATCTGTTGCATGTCTGGCTCCTGTTTTCAGTGGTGCGGTGATGAAGGCTGGTGGCACGACGCGCGCCGCCGGTCGCGCGCTCACCGCATTGGCGCGCGCCATTCGAAGCGGCCGTTGCCGCCCTCGTCCGTCCACAGTGGGACGGCGCGGCCGATGATCTGGCTGGTGGCGAGGAGGCCGAAGTAGCGTCCATCGAGACTGTCGCGGACCTGCCAGTTCATCAGGAAGACTTCGCCGCTCGCGATGCGGCGGCAGCCCTGCCAGACCGGCAGGTCACGGCCGGCCCGATCACGCTCGAGCGCCGCGCCCGCCTCGATACCGTCGACGGTGATGGTGAGGTTCGAGCGACAGACTCGTTGCCCGGAAACGCCAAGGATGCGCTTCAAGAGTGGCACGCCCCTCGGCAGATAGCCGCGATCGGCGAGGAACGCCGCGAGTGGCTCGGGGGCGTCGACGGCGACAAGATCGGTGACCTCGAACGGTCCGTGAAAGTCGATCGTATAGAAGCCGATCGGTGCGCTGGCTGACGCATTCCAGATGAGCTTCCTGGGCATCGAAGTGAGGCCGGGATAGCCGACGCCCATGGTTGCGACAACGCTGGCGAGGATGATCCCGGCGCGCGTCACGGCTCGGTCCTCTTGCGCAGCAGGAAGGCGCGATGTTGGTCGAGTGTGTAGCTGCGCGGCTCGTGGCCTGCGGTTATCCGGTTGTGGATGTGCCGCCAATGATCGGGCGACACCAACTCAGGCTCGATGTCGAGGCGCTGGATGGCGTCGATCGCCTGCAGCACGCGTTCGACCTTGGGCCAGCTCTCGACCTTCAGAAGGATGTCGCCGCCAGGCCGCACGAAGGGCAGTGTCTGATAGGCTTCGCCACGTGATACCGCACGCACGATATCGATGCGTGAGATGATCGTTCCGAAGTCGTTCGCGGCCCACCGCACGAAGGCGAAGACCGCGCCGGGACGATAGGACTGGATGCGCCGGCGACGATCAACAATCTGTTCGTGGGCGTGCGTGCCGAACCGTATCCAGTTCTCGATCCTCTTCTCGACCCAGGTCAGTTCGACATGAACGAGTTCGTCGCGAGCGTGGTGCATGGCCGGGAACGCGTCGCGCATGCGGGGAGCCGCGGTGCCAGTCATTTCGGTTCTCCTGATGCGGTGGGAAATGCGCGCGCGAGCCTCGCGGGCAGCGTGTTGGCGACGAGGACGTCGTGCTCGAAAGCGGCGATGCGTGCGCGCTCCTGAGTCGTCATGTCGGTGGTCGGGCGCACGACGAAGGTCGCGAACTGATTTCCCTTGCAGGTCAATTCACCGGCGAGAAGCAGCGTCAAAGTTGCCTTGCCGACACGGCTCTTTTGATTGCGGAGTGCGGCGATCATCGGGTGGCTTTCGAGCGCGGATCAAAAGGCGGATTCGGGGCGTCAGAGACGCTGGTTGCCGTGTTGCGACCGCCAGAAACCGTCGACGTTTTGGGGGTGTTGTTGGTGGTTACGCTGAGTGCGTGGCTGGCTCGCCGGACGAGCCTCTGCACATCGCGCGCGCGCTCTTCAGAGTTAGAGTCGGGGTTAGAGTCTAAGTTAAGGGCGCGATTTCGGCTTTGCTTTCCAAGGGTTAGGCCCCGTTTGGGTTCCTGATAGCACGAGCCTGCGGTTCCCGATGGCACGATAGTTCCGGTTCCGGATAGCACGATGCCGCCCACAGGCTTTCCACAGGAGCCGATCCGCTCGAAAGCGAGCAGCGTCCGGCCGCCCATCTCCACTTCGAGGAAGAGCGTGTAGCCGGGCAGCGGCTGGCGGCGGATGATGTCGCGTAGCTCGAAGGCAAAGCGCTTGTGGGGTGACAGGCTGCCGGATTTCTGGTGCAGGTGACGGAAGTCGAAGCGCCAGCCGTCGGGCTGGCGTCCGCCATGCTTGCGCACCAGCCGATAGAGCCAGCGCTCCAGCCCGCCAGTGAGGTCGAAATAGGCGCGATCGATCGTCAGCACGAGCGCGTCATCGAGGACTGCCTGGTAGAACCAGTCGGGGACGATCAACTCGATCCCCGCGGGTTTGCCATGGCGATCGATGCGCTCCTGCCACTCATTGATCCATGAGAAGCGGTGACGCCGGCCTTCGGCGGGCTGACGAATCGTCGTCGAGACGGTGGTCGACTGCAGCCGGTCAAGCCCCGCCTTCAGGCGCTGATAGTCGCGCAGGCTCTTGCCGCGGCCAACGAAGGTCAGAATCTCATAGGGCGTGGCGGCCATCAGGCGCGAGGTGCGAAGGCCCGCGTCGCGCGCCTCGACGATCTGGCTTGCGGCCCAGATCAGGATGTCGGCGTCCCAGATGGTCGCCATGCCATGATCGGGTACGGCTTCGACCCGGATCGTGACGTTGCCGGCCGTGAAGTCGATTGGCGCGACGCGATGGGTCTTGGAGAGGGAGAAGAACGGATAGGCCATGAGATCCTGCGCATCTCGTGGGGCGAAGTCGCCAGGCAGCGCCCTGAACAGGTCAAGCTGCCCGCGCTCCGAAAGGGATTGGTTTCGCGTCGCCATTTGGAATCCGCGCGCGATCAGCGTGCGTATCGTCCGCCGTGCGTCTGCGGCGTCGGCGTGTGACGCTTGGCCGGCAGGACCGACCCACGCGGGTCGGATGTTGAGGTGACAGCGCCGCGTTCGGCCCAAGCCTGAAGATCGTCGACGGCATAGACGACACGGCCGCCGAGCTTGCGGTAGGAAGGGCCAGTGCCATAGGTACGGTGCTTTTCGAGCGTGCGGGCGGACAGGCTGAGGAAATCCGCGGCTTCCTTGGTGCGCAGGAAGCGCGGCGGCAAAACGGCGATATCGGGTCGCATGGGGCGGACCTCCGTGGGGTTTTGGGCAACCGCTGGCGTTCAGCGGTGGGCGGAGACCACGGTGGCGGAGAGTAAGCTTCGACAGGGATGGGGAAGTTGAGGGGGGCTAAAACTCCACCCCCCTTTGCGCGGCCAAACCCGCTAGGATCGACGGCGATGACGCAGGATTTGCAAATAGCCGCCGCCGATCATGGCGGTGGCGCCTTCGACCAGGCCGATCACCGCATCGCGCAGCGCCGAGGTCTTCCAGGGATCGGCGGCGACGCGCTTAGACCCGTAAAGCGCGATCGCAATGTCGCGGTAGCTCGCGCCATTCGAGTGGCCGTCAGCGGCCTGCATCATCAGTCGAAAGCGGCGGCGCTGCTGCGGAGTCATCCGCGTGTCCGAAGGTGTGGGGCGCCCCTGCAAGGAACGCCAGAAACGGGCGAGTGCTTCGATCCGTCCCAACGTCTCTGCATCCAGGGGGATCAGCGCCGCCAGGTTGCCGTGCGGGTCACTGTCGGGCAGAAGGAGAAGTTGGGTCGCGACACCTGCACTATGGACACTGTGGCGTCCTTCCGGGCTGTCATGGACCACGCCCAGGCCGGTCAACGGCACCGATCGCAAGGACGACAGGAATTCCGGCACCGGCACGAGTGAAACCACAGCTGGGTCGGCGTCAGGCGACCACAGCACGTCTTGCGCCAAAGCGGACAAATCCGGCCTGGCCGGGAAATCGCAACCCCCACTGCCGCTGTGCCTCAGGGTGGAAGGGTGTCTTTTCGGCTCTTGTGGTCAGGAGCGCTTGGTAGTGCCGTTGATAGGGTTCGTGACGCCGCAGACACTCCCAGGCGAGCCCTTCGATGGGTAATGTATCGAAATAGTCGTAACTGTCATTGTCTCGCCAATGCGACGTATCCGGCCTCATCCAAGAGCTCCTCGCAAACAACGCGTAAACCCCGCCTCCGAACGATTCCGTGTTGTAGCGATTGGCGGAAGACTCTTGCTGGGCATCGGGTGATGCCGCTTCGGCATCACCCGCGAACCACAGGTGCTGAGGTGCTAGCTGCCGGGTCGACGCAAGAGATGACGGTAGCCTGCACGCGCCATCCAGCGCGCTCGCGCCAGATGGCTGTCGTGGATGCGCCGGGCGCGTTGTGGCTCCTTCGTCAGATCAATGCCGAAGAGGATTTCGACCACCTCGCGCCAGTCCGCACCGTCGTCGGCGGCGTCAAGCAGGCGCATATAGAGCTTGACGTGGTCCCGATCGTATTCGGTGAGTTCGTCACTGGTCGGCGCGGTTTCGTCAAACGGCTCGATCATCGCTTGCCTCCTCTTCACACAGTGAGCCTGCATTTTATAGAAGCAATTTTGCCAGCGGAGGATGGTTGATCAGCATCGGGCGATGCGGTTTCGGCATCGCTCTCGGCTTGGGAGAACCGAACCGGACGTCCGCGGAAGAAGGCCCCGGCCTTCCGGCCGGGGCCTGCGCGGGTCCTTAGTCACCCCGCCGTGCGTTCGGGCGGGACCAGATAAGCGAGAAACCCTCACCTTCCTCGTCGTCGAAGAGGTTGGCGTAGATCGGGGCGTTGAAGCTCGGATCGTCGAGCTTGAGACCCAGGTAGTCGCGGCCCTCGTTGGAGGTCTTCGACCATGCGGCACCGATCTCGGCGCGGCCGACCAGCACCCGGTGGCTGGGAGCGTTCTCGCCAGTGGCGCGTGTGTCTGGGACGATGCGCACGTTCTTGGCCTGGACGCTGAGGGTGGTGATCGACAGCAGATGTCGTTTCGTCGAAAGAAATTCGGAGTCGCTGCAATCGGCCACAGCGCGCTTGAACAGGGCTCGCATGGCGAATGAGCGCGACCTCGCCGTTACCAGATCACAGACCAGCGAGGCATCTGTCGGCGCAAGTTGATTTGCGACGGCCTTTCGGATCGCAAAGCTTCGCGAACTCGGCTTTCTCAAAGCGGGTCAACGGCGCGGCGGCGGAAAATCAGGGGATTTGGGATTGGTCTTGGCCATGACTTCTGTACACGATTCAAAAATCATTCTTCGCCGCAAAAATTGCCGCATGCCGCATTCTGTGGTCGTTCGTCGACACGCAACCGACATGTCCCTCCGTCGCGCAGTCGCTGTGGTAATGGGGGTGCCACCGCCCCGGCGCCACTTGTGGCGAGTGTCGATCAGCCTGGCTGACTCATAGCAGCCCGAATGCCATTGCGGTGAGAAAGGCCACCACTAGCACCACCAGGACCCCAATAATCAGCCAGACGGCGCTCTTGGCGTCCATTTAGACCCTCAACTGTCGGTTCCATTGATCACATAGCGCGACGCGAAGACGCTCACCAGCCACTGTGACTCCAGCGGAGACGCGTCCTGGGCGAACTGACGGGCGTTTGTGGATAGGGACTACTGTGGGAGCGTGGGTTCGAAAGGTGGAAATATTCGCGCGCAAAAGGCCGGCCGGCTTACCGGCCTGTCGCGCGGTCAGTCTCAACTGGTTGCCGGCTTGGATGTAGGCGGCTCACGGCGAGCGAGCAGCTTGTCGATCCGCCTTCCATCCATATCGAGGATCTCGAAGCGCCAGCCCTCGTAGTCAAAGTGCTCACCGGCTTCCGGCAAGTGCCCAAGGCGGGACAAGGCGAACCCTGCGATAGTGTGAAAATCCCCTTTGGCAGACCCCGATCGGAATCCTAGGCGAGCGAACGCATCGTGCGCCAGCATCATTCCGTCGATGAGCAAGGACCCGTCATCGCGCTCGATGACATCAGGGTCCTCATTGTCCAGGTCAGGAAGGTCGCCTGCGATGGCTTCGAGCAGATCGGTCTGGGTGACGATCCCCTCCAGAGCGCCATATTCGTCGATGACGATCGCCAGGCGCACCGGCGTCCGCTTGAACTGATCGAGTACACGGAAAATCGGCGTTGCCTCGTGAACGATCAAAGGTTCTCGGATGACCGCCATCGGGTCAAGCGTTTTGCCGTCGAGCACCTGGTCGAGAAGGTCCTTCTTCAGAATCATGCCAAGCGGTTCGTCTATCCCCCCACGGCCGACCAGAAGCTGCTCATGGCGACATTGCCGGATGGTTCGCAGAATCTCGTCAGGGATGTCGTCGGTATCGATCCAGTCGATATCGCGTCGCGGTGTCATAATGTCGGCAATCCGCCGATCGCCGATGTTGAAGACACGCTCGACCAGTTCCTGTTGCGTCTGATGAAGGAGCCCTGCCTCCTGGCTTGCCGCCACGAGCAGCTTCAGCTCTTCGGGCGAATGCAAGGACTCCTCGCCTGTGCCCGGACGCAGACCGCACAGACGCAGCACCAGATTGCCTAGACCGTTGAGAACAAGAATCGCCGGCCTGAGCAGGAACAGGAACAGACCGAGAGGGCGGACGACCCGAAGTGCCGTGCTCTCGCTGCGCTGGAGCGCCAGACTTTTCGGCGCTAGTTCACCCAGGACAATGTGTAGCGCGGTTATGATGATGAAGGCGATTGCGACGGCAATGGTGTGCGAAGCTGCCGTGGCCAGCGACCCCATCACTCCCAAGAGGAGTGGCTCGATCAGATGAGCGAGTGCAGGCTCGCCGACCCAACCGAGCGCCAGCGATGAGATGGTGATGCCGAGCTGAGTTGCTGCAAGGTTCGCATCGAGATTCACCAAAGCCCGTTGAAGGAGGCTGGCGTTCGAGCGTCCAGCTGTAGCCAATTCGTCGACGCGGCTTCGTCTAACCGCGACCAGCGCAAATTCGGCGGCGACAAAGAAACCGTTGGCGCCTACGAGTAGGAGAACCAACAGAATTCCAAGAATGTCGCGTAGACTACCATCGTCCGCAGGCATGATATCCTCTTCATGAAACAGCCACTCTCATCTCTCAAGCGCGTATGCCGCCGTCGAGGAACCGCCGTTGGCCATCATTGCGCAGCGATCACCGCAGCTCCGCCTCTGACAATCAGGGGCAAGATAGCCAAATCCGCGCTGAGTATCCTACCCCCGCAAAAAATCCGCCGGCGCGAACCGGCGGGCCAGAAATCGGATAGAAAAAGAACCGGTCATGCCGGCCGAACTAAATGTGGCGTCTGGGTAGTCGAAGTCAATGGACCCGCCGCGTAGAGATCGCCTTTGATCCAGTGATTTAGCAATATCACCCCGATGCCGGCGAGGATCGCCAGCGCTATCATCCAAATGATCTTCTGACGGTCGCTCAATGTTCTAAACCCAAACCCGAACCGCGCGTGCCGGCACTTAATGGCACGACGTCGTTAATTGCAATGTGATCCCTATGAGAATCGCTGTGGCCTTTGCGGTCGGTCAAACTTCTCATTTCGACGAGATTTGCCAGACAGCCACGCCAGTAAGAATAAGGCCGGCGGTACCTTCGATAGTTCGCGATATCACATCGAACAGGCGCGGCCGACGGTCGAAGAAATGCACCAGCCGTTCCCGAAACAGGATCGACAGAACTGCCACGCAAGACAACGTCAGTGCCACGCCGGCCATCATGGTGATTGCAAAGAGTATGCCCGCGACCGGAACACCTCTTGAGATCGCGAAGGTCATCGCGAAGAGCGTCAATGGACATGGGATCAGGCCGGCCATGACGCCCACAACCTCGCCTTCATGCTGATGGTGATGACCGTGGCTGAGCGCCCGCCAAAGCATCCACAGACCAATTAACCCGAGCAGGCCACGACTGACATCCTCCAAAAGCGGCGCCCGGCCGACGCTGCCCAGCGCAATCGAGACCAATGGCAACGAGAGGGCTGCAATCACAACTGCAATCGTGACATGGGTGAAGGAGAGTGTCAGCGACACCAGTAGGCCGCGACGGATGCTGGCATCCGATCCGGCCAAATAGGTAGCCAGCACGGCTTTGCTGTGTCCGGGTGTCAAAGCATGCGCAGCTCCGAACAGGACACCCATCGGCAGGAAGGCAGTGAACGCCAGCCAGTCGCCCCCGGCTGACAGCAATTTGATCTGTTCGGCGAGCGCCAAGTATATCGTGCGTTGAAACTCGACCAGGGTTTGGAAAAACACGTTCTATCCGTTCCGCCGCTTCAACTGCACGTCAATTCAAGGCGTGTCGCGAATATCTTGCCGAGATCGGTTCCGGTCGGATCGCTGAAGAAGGCATCCGTCAATTTCGTCTGATTCTGTGCGATTGCGGTATTCGGATCGGGGCGGACGACGGCCCTCGTGCAATCTTTCGGTAGGCCAGCCACGGCGATCTTATCGTCATCGGTGAAATCGATCGCGGTGTAGAAGGTCGGATCGTAGACGCCGATGCTCACCTTGCCGGCGAGCGCCAACGTGTCTTTCGGCTGCGTCTCGAATTGGATGACGAGTTGATTGTTCTCGTAGCTAGTGACCAGCCTCGCCGGCGGCGTCATCGCCACGTCCTTGCCTTCCACAGTGACCATTTGGAAATAATTGTATTCTTCCAGTGAGGCATGGATGGTGAGGGCGGCGGCGTCGAGTTCTTCGGCGTCGAGAGTAAGGTCGGAATTCTTGTCGAACTCCATCAGCACCGTCGAGGAGAAGAGCTCGTCGAACCGCCAGAGATGCTTGAGCGACTTGACCGACTTGTCAGCGCCAACCGTTAGGTCCAAACGGGCTTCCGCGAAGACATGAGGATGAGCGCCGGCCGCGACGGTGGAGGCGAGCAGGAGCGCCATGCCAAAAATCGTGCTGGTCAGTCGCATTTGCGCTCGCTTTCTCGTCATTGCGCGCCAACCGAGTGATCTGGCAGCGCAAGCAGGCTAAATTGGGACGCGGCCCGCGAAGCCTTTTCAATCATCGACGATCGAACTTGCTATGATGGCGTTCGCTGTGCCCCGAACGGCTGGCGACGTCAAATGCACGAGCTGCTTGCGATTGCCCGCGATCAGTATGAACAGCCGGGAAACCTGCCTGCCCTTCCTCTCCTCGCCGATTTTTTCGGCGTCGGTGCGGTGGAAGAACCGTTTTTCAAACTCGGCGCGGTCGACATCAAAAAGCTTGAGCGAGCAGGTCTGGACGGACCTGCCGTCCATGGTCGCCCTGGTCACCGCGACCATCGTTCCGGCCGGAAGGTCGTCGCCGGTGACCTGCCATCCGCGGAACGCCTTCATGGCATCCACAGGAGCAAGTGCCGCGCCGTCGACGAGCGGCGTCCATCCGCGCGTCTTTGCCAATGTCGCGGTTCGCTCGAAGTCGGGGCCGTGCGCCAGGCATGTCGCGTGGAAGGCATCCAGCGCCCGGTCG
Organism: Mesorhizobium sp. C277A; assembly: GCF_040324395.1. Classification (NCBI taxonomy): domain Bacteria; kingdom Pseudomonadati; phylum Pseudomonadota; class Alphaproteobacteria; order Hyphomicrobiales; family Phyllobacteriaceae; genus Mesorhizobium; species Mesorhizobium sp. C277A. The sequence goes on from NZ_JAMYVW010000002.1 coordinate 3,606,004, forward strand.
ACGCCATCGGCATGCGCAAGCGGTGATGCCAACCATGCGGCCGCAAGCGTCAAGGACAAGTAGGTCTTGGGCATTCGGTAGACTCGCGTATCGAAGCAGGCCGGGATAGCCAATCGGCAAGATAGCGCCGCGGCGGCTACGCACGCAATGCAGCGCGGCCCGCGACTACCGGCCCGCGCGTCTTCCTGGCGGCGGCGCGCCCGGTCCGGTCGCCGCGGCATGCCGCGCTCAGGCAGGCAGGATCTTGTCCGTGGTCGCGCGCACATAATCGAGGTTCATGGTCACGACGGCGCCGGTATCGTCGACCCTGAAGCCTGTCTCGACCAGTAGAGTTCCGACCGCATTCATGTCGATATGCCCGTGCCGATGGAGCCTCGGCAATCTGGATTCGTGCAGCGGCCTTCCGAAGTCGATCAGCAGCAGTCGGCCTCCCGGCTTCAGAACCCGCTCCGCTTCACGGAAGAAGGTCGATCGGTCGGGTTTCGGCAGGTGATGCAGCATGAGCGTACCGATCACGATGTCGAATTGGCCATCCTCGAAGGGAAGCTCCTGGGCCGTCGCCTGGACGAAGGTCAGATCAACGCCGGCTCGCGTAGCCTTGACGCGCGCCCTCTCGACCATTTCGACGGATGCGTCGACGCCCGTGACGCGTCCGACCGCTCCGACCAACCGTCTCGCGGCTATGGCAAGCGTGCCCGTACCGCAGGCGACATCGAGCATCGCCTCGCCGGGCTGGAGCCTTGCCAGACGCAGCATGACTTCACGGAACCGGTCCTCGCGGCCCCAAGTCAGGACGCGCGCAAGCAGGTCATAGCCGACCGCCCTATGCAGGACGATGCCGATGCCCCTTTCGCCGGCGCCATGCGCGCCGGCAGTCCGCATGTGATGGAAGCCGCCCCAGAGTGCGAATGCCGCGACCGCAGCGAGGATGAGGCCGTGGACTGCAGCCGTCCAAGCACCGGCATTGAGATAGCCGTCCCCGAAATGAAGCATTAGCAGAATACCGGCGACCAGCGACAGTTTGACGAGCACGGCAAGCATAATAACACCCTTTCGCGAATGCTGTCCGTTTCCAGCCCGATGACCAAATTGGTGCATTTCCTTTTGCCTCCTCGTCCGTTTCCGGAGTGCTCAAGGCATTCTTGAGCTTCTGAACTCGGCGTATCATACTGGACAAATTGTCCAGTAGCGCTGTTGCTGGACAACGGACCGCTGAACGTCCGAAACCGCACGGTGGAAAGAGCAATGACCATTAAAATCGAGCGGCCCCACGACAGGAGTACGATCGACCGTCGTGTCGCGCGCACGCGCGCCATGCTGCAGGACGCGCTGATTGCCCTGATCCCAGAGTGCGGCTATGCGGCTCTCACCGTGGAAGACATCTGCCAGAAAGCTGATGTCGGCAGGTCGACCTTCTATACGCACTATGCCGGCAAGGACGAATTGCGCAGCGCGGCCCTTGAGGCGCATCTGCTCTCGCTGAGCAGGCGCGTGTCGGCAGACGAAAAGACAGGCAACCGCCTGTTCGAATTCAGCCTGCCGCTGTTCGAGCACGCGCGGGCGTTCCGGTCGCTTCACAAGGCGCTACTTGCGAGCAGCGGCGACACGATCCACGATCAATTGCGTGAACGCATACGGCGCGCAGTGCGAACCGAACTGTCTGGCAAGCGGATCGGCGACGCGGGCGTGCCGCTGGGATTCGTCGTCGAGTTCATATCGGGAGCCTTTCTCTCGGTGCTTGCCTGGTGGATCGCCGAGGACTCCAGCCTATCGCCGGCCCAGGTGGACAACCTGTTCCAGCGGATGGCGGGTTCAGCTCTTCCGGGGCGGTCACCCTAGCAAGAGCTTCCAAATCCAGGTTGTGTGCGTCAAGTTCTGCAAAATGGGCGATCATGAAACTGGTCATGCGGCTTGGCGTAGAGCGAGCTTCTTGTGCTCGCGCAGATCATCCATGTTGATATAGCGGTTGGCCTCCATCCAGTTTTCGTTGGTTTCGACGGCCAGCGCCCTGACCAGGCGCAGGCAGCTTTCGGCGTTCGGGAAGATGCGCACGACATAGGTGCGCCGGCGGATTTCCTCGTTGAGCCGTTCAAGCATGTTGGTGGACTTGAGGTGCTTGTGATGCTGACGCGGCAGCCGGAAGAAAGTCAGCGTCTGTTCTATGGCTTCTTCCGCCCAGGTGGTCAGCCGCGGGTAGCGGGCGGACCATTTGGACAGCCACGCGGCGAGATCGGCCTTGGCCTCGGCGAGATCGCGCCGGTCGTAGAGCCAGCGCAGTTCCTGCAGACAATCGTCGCCGTGCTTCCTGGGCAGGTGATCGAGCGCGTTCCTGAGGAAGTGGACGTAGCAGCGCTGCCATGCTGCTTCCGGGATCACCTCGCCGATCGCCGCGACCAGGCCGGCATGGTCGTCGGACACGGCCAGTTCGACGCCCTTGAGACCGCGTCGTTTCAAGCCGACGAGGAAGTCCTTCCAGGCCGAGCGGCTCTCGCGATTGGCCATCTCCACGGCCAGGATCTGCCGGCGCCCGTCCCAGTCGATGCCGACCGCGATCAGCACCGCCTGGCTCATCACGATGCCGGCTTCGCGCACTTTCTCGTAGCGGGCATCGAGAATGAGGTAGGGGAATGGCTCCTGAAGCGGTCGTTCGGCAAACGCCTTCAGGCTCTCGTCCAAGCGCTTGTTGATGGCCGAGATCGACGAAGCCGAGAACGCATACCGCACAGCTCTTCCGTGATCGCCTTGACCTTGCGGGTCGACACGCCCTGCACATACATCTCCGCAAGCGTCGCAACCAAGGCCCGCTCCGAACGCTGGTAGCGCTCGAACAGCTCGGTGGAGAAGTGACCCGCCCGGTCCTGTGGAACCCGCAGCTCAAGCTTGCCCACCCGGGTGACCAGGGTGCGGCCGTAGTAACCCGAGCGATACCCAAGGCGCTCAGGCGTGCGCTCGCTCTTCGAAGCACCCAGCGCCTCCTCCATCTCGGCCTCGAGAACCTCCTGCATTACCGCACGGATCACTTCGTGCAGCCCCTCCGGGTTCGAAAGCAGAATGTCTTTGACGGCAGCGCTGGTCGATTTACCTTCTGTCTTGGTCATGGTGGCGTTCCTTCCAGGGAATCGGTGACGTTGAACATCACCAGCCTGCCATGACCGCCCTCTCTCAGCGAATTTGCAGAACTCTCAGCACACTACCCAAATCCAGATCTCGCGCCGGTTGAGGCTAACGTTCCTCGGGCGGCCGAATCTTGCGAAACGTCGTGAGCAAAGGATTTCGTAGATGGTGTTCAAGCCACCGGCGACGAGAATTGGTCAGCCGAAACCGGAAACGGCAAGCAGAGGTCCGGCGACCATCGGACTGACCGCCGAACCGCGTTCGGCCAGAGCCCCACTCGGACCGCCAATCTTCGTCGATTCAAAATCGCATGGCAACGAGTCGAGCTATTTCGGCCGGCGCTTGATCGGGGATGGCAAAGACGGAGCTGACGTTGATCTCACAAAGCGCATACGTGTCTTCACCTGACACAGTCCGTGGTCCGTAGAGAAAATCGGCATCCCAAATGATCGGCAGCGACCTGGCATCGATGCCTAGCACAGCCATCATTTGCGGCGTCCACCCGGTTTCCATATTGGTCCGCAGCGCCTGAAACGGTTCGGCCGTGGCGGGATGCATTATCCGCGGCCCTGGTTGCGCAGCCTCGGAACCTGGCCCTTCAGGAGGTGGTGGGATTAGGGCCTTGATGAACTGGTGGCCAAAGCCGACCACCTTGTCGGCGCCCATGTAACAGCGGATCATCCCGTCGGGTAAACGCGGTTGGAATGGCTGATCCACGATGCAGCCATCGGGTGTCAAATACACCTTGCAGCGCGCCATGAAATCCGGCAGTGCGAGTTCTTCCGGCATACTGCCGCGTCGCGCGTGCAGCACCCGAACCGCCGGCTCTCCGCCAGGAAGCGAACCGATCAGCTCGACCTTCCATACTCCCTGGCCGCCATTGCCGCGGTTCTGCTTCAGCACCCGTGGACCGGCCGTCCGAAGCCGCTCCGGAAAGGCCTCGCGAAAAGCCTCGGCGGAGCCGTAGAGGTAAGTATCGGTTCCCCATCCGAGATGCTTCGTACGGTGCAGAACTTCCTTCACGCCCATTTTCAGGATCACGTCTGGATGTGCACTCACCCAGGGGCCGCGTGCCGCCACGTCGCGCAGCAGCGGGTCGAGCACCGCACGGGTTTTTCCCTCGTGCAAGGGATCGACCCAGACCAGCACGCCGTCCGTCGCCAGGAGCTGGGTCCGAACCTCCTCGGCAAACTCTTCGTCATAAACGGCCGGTTCGGCGTGAACACCGATCGCAGCGAGTTCCTCGAACACGCGATGAAACCGGTTGTTCTGCGGTGTCGCCGTGCGACGCGCCTCCCGGTCACCGCGCCAGACCACAGCCACTCGCCTCGTGCCCATTATACCTCGCCTCCTACTTGCTCGCCCATCAGGCAGCCCCGATACGAAATAGACTGCGATGCTCGCATCCGAGCAGAAAGATCGCCCTAGACCGAGCCCGCCGCGACGCCGAAAAGCACGCCCAGGATCGAACATGCCGCTAGCACCGGAATCACGCCGACCTTGAAGCGGAATACCGCCAGCATCGCACCGAGGGTCAGTACGAGAGACGGAATGTTGAGGGAACCGAGGACTGGCACGTCGAGCCTCATGCCCAGCAAGCCGATCTCATGCAAATCGCGAAACAGGACATGAAGCGCGAACCACACCGCGAGGTTCAGGATCACTCCAACCACCGCTGCCGTGATGGTCGACAGTGCGGCTGACAGGGCCTTGTTGCTGCGCATCGTCTCTATGTACGGCGCGCCGAGAAATATCCACAGGAAGCACGGGACGAAGGTCACCCACGTCGTCAGAAGGCCGCCGAGCGTTCCAGCGACCAACGCGTTAAGAACCCCCGGCTCCCGGAATGCTCCCATGAAACCAACGAATTGAGTGACCATGATCAGCGGACCCGGCGTTGTTTCGGCCATACCCAGGCCATCCAGCATTTCTCCAGGCTTCAGCCAGCCATAGTGCTCGACTCCTTGCTGGGCGACATAGGCAAGCACCGCATAGGCCCCGCCGAACGTCACCACCGCCATCTTGGAAAAGAAGATGGCGATGTCGGTGAAGACATTGGCTTGCCCAAGAAACAGCAACAAGAAAAGGACCGGAACGAACCATAGCAGCAGAAACACCGCCGCAATCTTCAGCGACCATTCGATGGATGGCCGGGCATGCGCCGGCATCCCTTCGCCAAGCGCCGAGTCGACATCATCGACCTGCTTGCCACCAAGCTTGCCATGTCCATTGCCTGGCTGGAATGCGGCCCAACCCATCTTGCCCCCGACGTAGCCGATCACGGCCGCAACCAGGATGACCAGCGGGAACGGTGCATGGAAGAAGAACAGGGCGATGAAGGCTGCCGCAGCGAGGCCGACCATCACATTGTTCCTGAGCGCCCTCCTGCCGATCCGCAGGACAGCTTCGAGCACGATGGCCAGAACCGCCGCCTTCAGGCCGAAGAAGAGCGCCTGGATAGCGCCAACGTTGCCGAAGATGGCGTAGATCCAGCTCAGGACCATGATGGCGACCGCGCCTGGCAGCACGAACAGGATTCCCGCGACGAGGCCGCCTTTGGTCTTGTGCATGAGCCAGCCAATATAGATGGCCAATTGCTGCGCCTCCGGACCGGGCAGCAGCGTGCAGTAGTTGAGCGCATGCAGGAATCTCGTCTCGCCGATCCAGCGCTTTTCCTCAACGACGATCCGATGCATCATGGCGATCTGGCCGGCCGGGCCGCCGAAGCTGAGCATTGCAACGCGGGCCCATACTCGCATGGCGTCCGCAAACGAAATGTCATGGTCGTGGGTTTCGGCCAGAGATGGCGGCGTCGTGACGGACTGCTCCAGATTGGCCATAGTTTGAGTCCCTGCGGTCATCCGCGTTTCTTGCGGAAATACTGATAGAGGTTGTCGAAGACAGGAGCGCCCTGCGCGATCCGCTGTTCGTCGCTCTCGTTCGCCATGGCAATGCCTGCAATCAGACTGGCAATCCCAGTCGCCTCCTCGCGACCGAACTTGTTGTCCTTGAGGTCGATGTCATGGACGATCTCGGCGATGGCCTGGAGTGCCGGATCATTGATGCCGGCGCGGGTAAGCAGAACTTCGAAGCTGCAGCGATCGCCCTCATGGGTGATTTCGCCTTCGAACATGTCGAAGCGCAATTCCCCCTCCTTTGGCACGTATCCCTTGCCCGCTACGAAGCGGATGATCGCGTCAGCATCGATGAACCGGCGGATCAGCCAACTGCAGGCGATGCGGTCGACATGCACGTCCCGGCGCGTGACCCAGATTCGGCCCTTGAGCTCGCTCGGCTCGGCGGCCTTCTTCGGTTCCTTGGTCATGGCCTTGTCCTCTGTAAGCTGTGTTTCAAGTTCGGCGATCAGTCCCTCGATCGTGAGGCGACCGCTGGCACCAAAAAAGTCGATCATCACCACTTCAGTGAGCCGCTTGCGCAAGCGACCAAGTTGCGGACGCGCTTCTGCATGTTTTTCCGATGTCGCGTCGGCCCCAATCGCTGCAGCCAGCTCGCGCGCTTCCCCAGCGATCTCCGCATAGTCGGCATCACGGGCCGCGTCGAACATCGCCCGCACCTGCGCGTCCGACAGACCGTCGACAAGGCGCGCCTCGCAAATCATGGCCTCGCCGCCGCCGGCGACGATCTCCTTCAGAAGCCATTCGAAATCCTCCTGCATCTCGGTATTGGCCGGCAGGGCGTAAACGGTGCTTTTGACTGCGACCGCGCCGATGCCTTGCAACCGTCGCCAGATCTTCACCCGGAAATAGGCGGGCTTGCTTGGCAGCTGATAGATCAGGAGCAGCCAGCGCTGCTCCTGCGATTGCCCCTCACTCATAAGTGAACCGTATCATGGACTGAATTAGATGCAACACTTGTATCATGGCCGTGCGCAAACCATACTAAATGGCCGCAAGATCCGCAGAGACACCATACTTCAATGCGGGCGAAGCTCATCGTCGGTTGTCGAACCGCCCCAGCGCACTTCCGGGCGATGAAAGAAAGCTCATGTGGCGCCCCTCGAACGTCGTCCGGCAGGAATGGAGGCCCCGGAAGTAATGGCGACGGCACCTTCGTGTACACAGTCACGGACAATCTCATCACACGCCTCGCCATCAAGGCTGGTGTCACCGACAACGGTCGCGTCGAGGTGACCGCGGGCCTTTCGGAAGCGACATCGGTGGTGACAACCACCCAAGGCGTGCCGCCCCTGAGGACTGCGGTTCAGCCGCAGATGGTTCGCTCCTCGTCCTTGGTGGAATACCCGGCGCAGCTGGGATCGATTCCCTCTCGCCCATAAGTGACCCGTATCAAACGCCTGAGCAAGATGCAACACTTGTATCATTTCTCGTTTGGGCATAACGTGCGCCTGCTCACGGATGGGCCGTGCCGCCGAGCGAGGAAATCCAATGCCGCACCAGATCATGCCGCTGCCGTTCAAGCCGCCCAGGCTCGTCGGACTGTCCGAACGCCTGCTGGCCAGCCATTATGAAAACAATTACGGCGGTGCGGTTCGCCGCCTCAACGCTATCGAACAGCGGCTCGATGAACTCGACTGGGGCGCAGCACCCGTCTTCGACATCAACGGGTTGAAGCGCGAAGAGCTGGTCGCGGCAAATTCGGCGATCCTGCACGAGATCTATTTCGATGGGCTCGGTGGTTCCGGCGATGCCGGAGGCGATCTTGCCGCAGCACTGGAGCGCGACTTCGGCAGCGTGGCGGCATGGCGCGCCAAGTTCATGGCTTGTGCTAAGGCGCAGGCCGGAGGCTCGGGATGGACGCTGCTGACCTGGTCGGAGCGCCGCGATCGGCTGACGATTCAATGGGCGGCGGATCACACCAATTGTCTCGCCGGCGGCATGCCGATCCTCGCGCTCGACATGTACGAACATGCCTACCACCTCGATTTTGGCGCCAAGGCTGGCGCCTATGTCGACGCGTTCATGAAGAACATCCATTGGGAGCGGGTCGCCGCCCGCCACCGGCGGGCTGTCGCGCAGCGCGATCCTTCAACAGGACCTGCATCGGACAATAAGGTTCCAACTGTTGCGCCAGAGGAACTGCGGGCCCGACTCGACCAGGGCGAAGATCTGGTCTTGCTCGACGTCTGCCTGGCCGACGATCTGGCAAAACGCAGCGATATGCTGCCGGGCGCCAAGCTCCGCGCTCCCGAGACCATTGCCGATTGGGCCGATGAACTGCCGAGGGACAGGCCTGTCATCGTCTATTGCGTCTACGGCTTCCAGGTCAGCGGCGACGCAGTCGCCGAACTGCGTCGCCGCGGCGTCGATGCAACGGCGCTCTCAGGCGGCATCGCCGCCTGGCACGCCATCGGCGCGCCAACCGTCCCTCTGGTGATGAGCGAAGAAAGGATTGCGTCATGAAATGGGTTACCCGTGAACGCCCGGTCATCGACCGCATCGCCTGCCCCTGGCTGATTGCACGCTTCATCGACAAGGAACCTGATTTCCTGTTCGCGGCACCTGATCAGGTGATCCGTGTTGCCCAGGAAGCGGGCGCGACACCCTACGACGTGCCCGGCGTCGAATTCACCCATGTCGGCGACGGTTGCAGCTTCGACACCTTCGTCTCGAAATTCGGCCTCGATCGCGACCCGGCGATCGTGACCATTGCCGCGATCGTGCGCGGCGCCGACACGGATCGGCACGATCTCACGCCACAGTCTGCAGGACTGCTCGCGATCTCCATGGGGCTGCGGGACGTGACGCCCGACGACCACGAGATCCTGAAGCACGGCTTCGTCATTTACGATGCGCTTTATGCCTGGGCCTCACGACGCAAGGCGGAGACCCATAGCTGGCCACCCGTCACGAAGCCGGCGGCGGCCTGAAGTAGCGGGCAACGAGGGCAGATCAAGTCGGCACTCAAATCACCGGCCGCCGCTCGCCGTCGGCCAGGTGGCAGGCCGCGACCCCGCCATGCGGCACCGAGCGCAACATCGGCTCCTCGGTCCGGCAGACATCGATCGCCACAGGACAGCGGGTGTTGAAGCGGCATCCCGGTGGCGGCGCGCTGGGGCTTGGAGGGTCGCCCGCGAGGATGATTCGGCGACGGCCGGCCTCGATACGAGGATCCGGCGAAGGAACCGCCGAAAGCAGTGCCTGGCTGTAGGGATGGGCCGGCTCGCGAAACAGCGGCCGCGTCACGCCGGCTTCCGCGATGCGGCCAAGATACATCACCGTCACGTTTGAGCAGACCTCGCGCACGATCGCCAGGTCATGCGCAACGATGACGATGGTAAGGCCAAGCTGTATCTGCAATGATGTGAACAGGTTGACGATCTGCGCCCGGATCGAAACGTCAAGCGCGCTGAGCGGTTCGTCGCAAACCAGGATCGATGGCTTCAGCGCAAGCGCGCGAGCGATCGAAACGCGCTGGCGCTGGCCGCCGGAAAGCGAACGCGGCAGGCGGTCGAGCACGGTCGCTGGCAGCGCCACCAGATCCAGCAGCTCGCCGATACGGCGCCGGCGGTCGGCCGGAGATCCGAGGCGATGGATCTGCAGCGGCTCTTCCAGCGTCTGGTAGACGGTCTGGCGACGGCTCATCGAGCCCAGCGGATCCTGGAAGACGAACTGGACCTCGCGGCTGAACGATTTGCGGTCCGACTTCAGCCACTGGGCGCGATCCCGCCCCGAGATCAGCACCGTACCCTCAGTCTCCTTCTGCAGGCCGACGACGCTGCGAGCCAGCGTGGTCTTGCCACAACCGGATTCGCCAACGATGCCATGGAAGGCACCACGCGGAATGGTCAGGTCGATGCCGTCGACCGCCCGCACGGCGCCTGTGCCGGAGCGGTTGGCGAAATGGACCTTCAGGCCCTTGACCTCAATCGCCGCAATGTCAGCCATGGACTGCTATCCCTTCCCGCCTCAGCACCACCGGGCATCCCACCTTGTGCGGCGTCCCGCCCGTCGAGATCGTCTGGAGCGGCGGCCGATGCACGCGGCATTCGGGCTCAACCAGTTCGCAGCGGGCGGCGAAACGGCAGCCCGGCTCCAGCCTGATCTGGTTCGGCGGCAAACCTGGTATTTCCTTGGTCGCGGCGCGTTCGTCGGCGCGGAAATCCGGTACAGAGGCAAGCAGCCCGCGTGTATAGGGATGCGTCGGCCGCGTCAGCACATCCATCGCGGTCCCCTCCTCCGCCACCTGCCCGGCATAGAGCACCATGACCCGGTCCGCGACCGAGGCGACGACGCCGATGTCGTGCGTGATCAGCACGACCGCGATGCCTTCCTCGCGCTGGATCTGGCGGATGAGCTCCAGGATCTGCGCCTGCACCGTGGCGTCCAGCGCAGTGGTCGGCTCGTCGGCGATCAGCACGCGCGGCCGGCTTGCCAGGGCCAGTGCGATCATGGCGCGCTGCAGCATGCCGCCAGACATTTCATGCGGATAGCGATCGTAGCGGTCTTCCGGGTCAGGGATGCCGGTGCGGGCGAGCAGCGAGACCGCTTCCTTGCGGGCATCCGCATGCGAGAGATTGGCAAAGCGGCGCGCCTGGCGCGCCAGTTGCGGTCCGATCTTCAGCATCGGGTTCAGCGCGCTCATCGGGTCCTGGAAAATGACGCCGAAATAGCGGCCGCGAAGGTCAGACAAGCGCCTGGACTCCATTCCGACCAGTTCGCTCGCTTCGGCTCGGGCCGATCCCTTGATGTCGACGGTGACGCCCTCGGGCAGCAGGCCGAGCGGCCCAAGCGTCATGACGGTCTTGCCCGAACCGCTCTCGCCGACGACGGCGACTGTCTCGCCGGGACGGACGTTGAACGACACCCCATCGACCGCGCGCACGGAAACGGTCGTGGCGTAGAGATCAATGACCATGTTTTCTATGGAGTAGATCGGCTCGTCGCTCATGGCGCGGCTGTTCCCGTTTCGACGGCGTTCCGCTCCGCTTCCTCAACGGCGCGCGCCTTGCGACGCTTGCGCAGCAAACCGCCGCGCACCGGCCTCGGCACCTTTTGCAACGCGAAGGTCTCGCCCAGCAGATTGAAGCTGACCACCACCAAAGTGAGCGCAAGGCCCGGAAGGACGACCAGCCTCGGGTATTCCTCAATGTAGCTCATGCCGTCGACCAGCATCTGGCCCCATTCCGGCGCCGGCGGCGCGACGCCCAGGCCGAGGAAGCTCAGCGTCGCGATGGCCAGGACAAGGGCGCCAGCATCGGCGCTGGCATAGACCACGACGAGGGCCAGGACATGCGGCAGGATATGGCGCACAAAGATCCACAGATGGCTGGCGCCCATCACCCTTGCCGCTTCGATATAGGGCTGTTGCAATTCGGCGGTGACCACTGCGCGGCTCATGCGGGCATAGTTCGCCCACCACGCCAGCGTCAGCGCCGTGATCATCGACCAGTAGCCGGTGCCGAGAATGCCGATCAGCGCCAGCGCGATCACCAGGCTTGGCAGCGCCAGCGCGATGTCGATGAGGCTGATCAACACCAGCTCGACGCGCCCGCCGACATAACCGGCGAACGAACCGATGCTGACGCCGATGGCAAGTGCGGCCACCAGCACGATCACCATCGCCACCAGCGATATGCGGGCGCCGCCGATGATGCGGCTCAGAATATCGCGGCCGAGATAGTCGGTGCCCAGCCAGTGAGCCCAGCTCGGTCCCGCAAGCGTGACGTCGTAGTCTTGCGCGCCGGGATCGTAAGGCATGATCGAGGGACCGAGCACACCGACCGCGACAAAGAAGACGACTGGCAGCAGCACCAGCCAGGGCCAGTCCTTCATGCTCCTGAACAAGGACGTGTTCATCGGATCAAGCTCCTCTCGCCCTACGCATGCGCGGGTCGACAAACATGCAGATCACGTCAACCATCAGGTTGACGACAACGAAGAACACCACGAACAGCAACAGAACCGACTGCATGCCGACGAAGTCGCGGAAACGGATTGCATCGATAAAGAAGGCGCCGACGCCGCGCAGCGCAAACACCGTTTCAACCACGATCGAACCGATGATCATCAGCGTGAACTGGGCGCCGAAGGTGGTCAGGAACGGGATGGCGATGTTGGGCAGAGCCTCGCGCATCAGCACCTGTGTCCTCGTGTAGCCCTTCGCGAACCCCGTCGTGGCGAAGGGTCGCGACATGGCCTCCTGGAGGTTGACGCGGACGACGCGGCTCAGCACCGATGCCGGAAACAGGGCGATTGTCACCCACGGCAAGAGCCACGAGGTGAAGCCGCTGACGCCGAAGGTGGGCAGCCAGCCCAGCATCACCGAAAAGACGATGACCAGCAGCGCCGCCACGAAGAAGTTCGGCGTCGAGGCGCCGACCAGCGAGAAGGCGTGGAGGAACCGGTCCAACGCGCCACCATTGCTGACCGCACCGGCAACGCCGAGCGCCAGCGACAGGAAAAAGGCGAGAATGCCGCCGCCCGCAAGCAGCGCCGCCGTCATCGGGATTCTGGCGGCGAATTCCTGCGCGATCGGCTTGCCGGTGCGCAGCGAGACGCCGAGATCGCCGGTGATAGCGCTGAAAAGCCATCGGCCGTAGCGGACCGGCAGCGGATCATAGAGCCCGAGGTCCTCGCCGATCTTCTTGATCATTTCGGCATCCGCGCCCGGGCCTGCCGCACGCTCGGCCATGAGCGCGGCGACGTTGCCCGGCGCCCCGGCAACCAGGGTAAAGGTCAATGCCGATGCCGCCACGACAAGCAGACAGGCAAGCAACATCCTTCGCAGAATCGTGCGTCTCATCGGAACTCCCCCAGGAGGTTCGAGGCGTTCAGGCCTTCAGCGTGATCGCCTTGAACGGCAGGTCGTAGTCCGTCGCGGGAAGCGCGAAGTTCTCGACGCGAGGATTGTGCGCCCACAGCCGCTGGCTGACAACGAGCGGGCAGATCGCCCGGTTGTCGTGCAGCCAATCGTAGAGCGCCTGCATCTTGGCTTCGCGTTCGTCGCCGCTCGCTTCGAGCGCGGCCTTGACCACGCCATCAAGCTCCGGGGAAACATAGATCTTGCCGTCCGGCCCGCTGTCGGCGGTGGATACGAACGCGTTGCCGAGCGTGCCGTGCGGATCATAGGGCGCGCCATAGGTGGTGAAGAAGGCAAGATCATATTCGAACGCCGGGCGACGGTCGTGCATGGTGGCGTTGTCGACTGACGAGACCTGAACCTGGAAGCCGACCTCGGACAGCTGACCCTGGATCATCTCGGCGATGCGGCGCGAACCCGGCAGCGATTCCTCCGATACGAGGAAATCGATCGCCAGCGGCGCGCCCTCCTTGCTCCAGGCGCCTCCGCTTTCGCTCCAACCGCCATCGGCAAGGATTTTCCTGGCCGCGGCGACGTCGCGTACCGGCACGTCATGCCGCTTGCCCGACGAAGGCACGTTGGCCGGGAAGAGATCCGCCGCCGGATCTGCGTAGCCTTCGAACAACACCTTGGCGATCGCGGCGCGGTCGACCGAGACATAGATGGCCTCGCGCACGGCCTTGTCGGCCATCATCTTGGCCTTCGGCGAATAACCGAGCAGCATGGTTGCGGTGCCGGCCTCGGCCACCACTTTCATACCGTCCTTTTCAAGCGCGCGGGCGCGGCGTGGCGACAGCGTCGCCACCCAGTCGCCGCCGATCACGTCGAGGTCGCCGGAACGCAGGGCGTTGGCGCGGGCGAGTTCGTCGGGAACCACCTTCAGCTCCATGCGAGCAAACAGTGGCTTCTCGCCCCAGTATTTGTCGTTGCGCACCAGCACGGTGCCGGAGGAATCGTAGCTTTCGACGATCCACGGTCCGGTGCCGACCGGAGCGGTCTGCTTGCCGCCGGCGTCGACAGCCTTCGGCGACAGGAAGCGCACCGGACGCACGATGGTGAGCTCCAGCAAGGCGGCGGGCACCGGACGCTTCAGCTTGATCGTCAACTTGCTGGGTCCATCGGTGACGATGCTGTCGAATCCGTCGGACACACCGATCCATGAGAAATCCGCGACGCCCAGCCAGCGTTTGAGATTCCATTCGGCGGCGGTCGAATCGAAGGGCGTGCCGTCACTGAAGGCAACACCTTCGCGCAGGTCGAAGGCGATCGAAAGCTGGTCGTCGGCGACAGCCCACTTGGTGGCGAGCCCGGGCTCGAGCGCGCCGTCCTGGCCATAGTGTATGAGGGCGTCGAACACGACCGTGTAGGAACTCAGCGTGGAGACGTTTTGCAGCAGGTCGAGATCGCCGGTTTCGGCGGCAATGGCGACCTTCAACGTTTCATGCCCCTCCGAGTACGCGGCGCGCGGAAACGCGGCAATGAAGGCCAGGCCGGCTGTGGAGGCCAGGAAATTGCGGCGGTCGAGAGTCATCATGTTAGTTCCCCTTTTTGTTTGATTGGCAACGATCATGTGCACGCTTGCTAATTTGTATAGACATAAGACATAAAGTCGGAAAACCGTTTGAGAGTTTTACCCCAGCGACCCACTTGGTCGCGGTTGCGGCCTACAGCCAGTTCAGCACCGCCGCTGAGAGCGCGAGATAGCGGCCGGCTTTCGCCATCGTGACGATCGCAACGAAGCTCCAGAGCGGCTCGCGCAGAACACCGGCCATCATCGTCAGCGGATCGCCGATGACGGGAACCCAGCTCAGCAACAGGCTCCATCGTCCGTAACGGCGGTAGCGCGCCGCGGCGCGATCGAGCGCAGTGGGCTTGACCGGAAACCATTTGCGGTCGCGAAAGCGGTCGATGCAGCGGCCGAGCAGCCAGTTGACAACCGAACCAAGGACGTTGCCGATCGTCGCGACCAGGATCAGCGCCGCCGGTGACTGGCTTCCGGTCAGCAGCAGGCCGGCCAGCACCGCCTCTGACTGCAGCGGCAGAATTGTCGCTGCGGCGAACGCGGTGAGGAACAGCGCGCCGAAGGCACCAACATCTCCCAGCATTGGGGCCGCTCAGCTCGCTTTCGGCCATTTTGGGTGCCTATCGTTAACGACATAACCATGCGCATGCTCGAAGCCTGCTTCGGTCCAGACGGCGTCCTCGAGGTGCGAATGCCCGTCAGACAGATCGTCATGGGCGTGGCTGAGAACGTCGGGATCGTGACGCGGCCACAACCACATCGCGGCAAAGAGTGCCGCGGCGCCAATGACGCCAAGCAGGATAAAGGTGAAGGGCAGGCCCATCGCCGCGCCGACGAGTCCGGCGATCGGATAGGTGATGAGCCAGCAGGCGTGCGAAAGCGCGAATTGCGCGGCAAACAATGCCGGCCGGTCGACGGGATCGGCCGAGCGCTTGATCAGCCGCCCAGACGGGGTCTGCGCCAGCGAATAGCCGAGCCCGAGCACGAACCAGAGCGGCAAGAGCAGCTGATAGCTGATGGCGAACGGCCCTGCGAACACGCCGGCAACCAGCAGGCCGGCGCCTGACAACATCGCAACCCGATCCGGGATGCTGTCCAGCAGCCGCGGCAGGACCAGCGCCGCGATCATCGAGCCGCCACCGAAGGCGGCAAGGGCAAATGCCGTGTCGCTCTGGGAAAGGCCGAATTTTGCCTGAACCAGCACGACCGTGTTGACGATCACCATGGCACTGGCGGCGGCGACAGCGAGGTTGAGCGCCAGCAGGCCGCGCAATCTCGGCGTCGCCAGATAGTTACGGATGCCGCGTGTGGTGCGCTCGTAAATGCCGCGCGGCTCAGAGGGTTTCGGGCTCGGCAGAACCACCGACACCACCAGCGCGGCCGACGCCAGGAAGCCGATGACCGTGCCTGCGAACAGGCTATGGAAGCTGATGACCGAAAGCAGTGCCGCCGCCAGTATCGGACTGACCACGCTCTCCAGATCGTAGGCAAGCCGCGACAGCGACAAGGCCCGTGTGTAGTCCTTCTCTTCGGGCAGCACGTCAGGGATCGAAGCCTGGAAGGTCGGGGTGAAGCCGGCTGACGCCGACTGCAGGATGAAGATGAGAAGATATATCTGCCAGACTTCGGTGACGAAGGGCAGGAATACGGCAACCCCTGCCCTGATGAGGTCGAGCGAAACCAGCATGGTACGGCGTGGTAGGCGCTCGGCGAACGCGGCGGAAACGGGCGCCACGCCGACATAGGCGATCATCTTGATGGCAAGCGCCGTGCCGAGCACCGTGCCGGCATCGGCGCCGGCAAGGTCATAGGCCAGCAGCCCGAGCGCCACGGTGGCAAGGCCAGTGCCAATCAGGGCGATGACCTGGGCCAGGAAAAGATGGCGATAAGTGCGATTGGCAAGGACTTGCAGCATATGTCTGTCTTCTTGGAGGAGCGATGGGTCGTTGATCCGTGGCGATTGAATGGCGGGCCTGATCTCAGTGATGGTGGCCTTCCGGCTCGACCATTTTGAACGGCAGCACCTGCTCGCGACCCTTCGCGGTCAAGACCAGCCTCGCCTGGAACTCATGCGGCTCAGCAGGAGCCACGGTGCTCTCAAGGCGATGATGGTTGTCGGCGACGGGTTCGAGGCGAAGCGTCTCCGGCCCGCCAGGCCTATCGATGATCACCGTTGCCATCAGATCGTCGGCATGCCGGTCGATGGTCAGCCGCATCCGCTCGCCAGCCGGCGTGTCGACGATTTCCAATGTCCCGGCAGCCAGATCGCAGTCGACCTTGAAGGGCTCCGGCGCATGATGACCATGTGAGTGAGAGGGTTCCGTGCCCGTCGCGGCAGACCCGGCCGAACTCTCCAGACGAACATTCGCTTCAGCCAACGCCGGCAAGTGGGCGAACAGTTCCTCCTTGAGGGCTTCGGTGACGCCCATCACGTCCTTGGCCGTCGCCGCGTCGGCGACACTGATGGCGACGTCGGCATGCAGGCGATGGCCGATCCAGCGCGCCTGCACGCTTTGGACACGTTCGACACCGGACACATGCTCGGCGGCATGATGGATTTCATCGACGATGCCGGGCTCGACGCCGTCGAGCATGCGCGTGAGGACTGCCTTCGAAGACTGCCAGACGATCGCGAAGATGGCCACCGTGATCAAGAGCCCGATGATCGGATCGGCCAGCGGAAACCCTAGCCATACGCCGATAGCACCCAGCACAACCGCCAGACTGGTAAAGCCGTCGGTGCGCGCATGGTAGCCGTCGGCGATCAGCGCCGCGCTGTTGATCTCGCGGCCGACCCGGATACGGAACACTGCAACGGCCTCGTTGCCTAAGAAACCTATAATGCCGGCTATGGCGACCCAGCCAAGAAATGCGATCGGCTGCGGATTGATCAACCGGTCGATCGCCTCGTAGCCGGCAACGATGGCGCTGAACAAGATGATGAGGACAATCAGAATGCCGGCCAGATCTTCGACGCGGCCCAGCCCGTAGGTGAACGTCTTGCTCGGTTTGCGACGGGCCAGCATGAAGGCGACCCACAATGGGATGGCGGTGACCGCGTCGCCGACATTGTGGATCGTGTCGGCCAGCAGCGCCACGCTGCCGGAGAGGAACACGACCACCAACTGCAGCGCCGCCGTGATGGCCAGAACGACGAATGACCATTTGATCGCCCAGATGCCGCGCGTCGTCGTGGCGATCGTCGGGTCGATGACGCCATGCGTGTGGCCATGGCCGCCCTCGCCGTGATCATGTCCGTGGCCGCCCATGCCTTGCGTCATCGGGCCGAACCCGAACCAATCGCGAACTTTGTCCATCATGGCGCTTCTCACAGGTACTTGGTGATATCCTTGAACTCGTCGATCGAGCGGCGCTGCTCGAGCGCCAGCGGTCCGACGACGTCCTCAAGGCAGTGGTTGAGGTGGTCCTGGATCAGCGTCTTCTTGGCCTGGGCGATGGCCTTCTCCACGGCATGAAGTTGCTGGGCGATGTCGAGGCACGGTCGCCCGGCCTCGATCATCTCGACGATCCCGCGCAGATGGCCGTCGGCGCGCTTCAGCCGCTTGATGATGGCAGGATGGGTTTCGTGGACGTGGGGACGCTCATTCATGCCCTCGATGCTATCCCCCCAGAGAGGATATTCCAAGCCTCAAAGTGGCCTCGATTCTGGTGCATGCCACCATTCGTTAGATTTTAGAGAATAATCGTTAAGCATGCCGAATTGGATCCCTAGCACAGCCTTTCGTCTCATCGTCGCGTTCGCGATGACTCTCGGCGTGCTGCTCTCCCCAGTGGGTAGTTCGGCCTCGCATAGCCCGATTGCGCTCGCTGCCGCCGAGGCAGCGCGTCACGCAGAGCTGACAGCACAGATCGAAAAACACGGCCACAGCCATGACGATGGCGAAGCCGATGAGCAGAGCTTTGGTCATACCCACGGCCACAATCCGGCCGACCACACCCATGAAACGGCGAGCACGCTTCCGGGCTTCGCGCAGCCAGCACCGCCGATAGGCCGGAGCTGGCTGGTTTACCCGCCTTCGTTTGCCGACCTCGAAATCCGTTTCCGGCTTGAGCGCCCTCCCAGGCAGATCGTCATCGCATGATCGCGGCCGCACGCGCGGCCATCCTCAACGACGACGATTGGAATTCTCATGCAAGGATCCTTCTACAAGGGTCCGCCACGCACGCCTTGCGCGCGCTGGCGGTTGGCCCTTCCTGTGCTCATTGCTCTCCTGACCCTCCCATTGCTTGGGGGGACTGCCCTCGCCCATGCCGTTGCCGAAGGCGACAAGGGCTATATCCAGGAGATCACGGGCATCAATCTGCTGCCCTTCATCTATCTCGGCGCCAAGCACATGGTGACGGGATACGACCACGTCCTGTTCCTGTTCGGCGTGATCTTCTTCCTCTACCGGATGAAGCACATTGGCATCTATGTGAGCCTGTTCGCGCTCGGCCATTCCACGACCATGCTGCTTGGCGTCTATTTCAACGTTGGCATCAACAGCTACATCATCGACGCGATCATCGGCCTGTCGGTCGTCTACAAGGCGCTCGACAATATGGGTGCCTTCCAGAGGTGGCTCGGCTTCCAGCCGAACACCAAGATCGCGACGCTGATCTTCGGCTTTTTCCACGGCTTCGGCCTGTCGACGAAGATCATCGAATACAACATCTCGCCCGACGGGCTCGTGCCCAACCTACTTGCCTTCAACGTCGGCGTTGAGGTCGGTCAGCTTCTCGCGCTCGCTGCTATCCTTATCGTCATGGGCTACTGGCGCCGGACCGACAGTTTCTGGCGCCACGCATACACCGCCAACACCATCATGATGACCGCCGGGTTTGTGCTGATCGGCTATCAGCTCACCGGCTGGGTCGTCTCCTGAACCTCCAAGTAAAGATCAAAAAAGGAATTCTCCCATGTACAACACAGACATCCCGACCCGCGCTGAACTGCCGACATCCATGCAGCTCCTCCGATCTACCCTCATCGCCATTGTCGCGGCAGCGGCCATCCTTGTGACCATCGTGCTGCCGGCCGAATACGCCATCGATCCCACCGGCGTTGGGCGAGCGCTCGAGCTCACCGAGATGGGCGAGATCAAGACACAACTCGCCGAAGAGGCCGAGCAAGACCGCCTTCGCGAATTGCAAAACGGCACGCCGACCGCAGTGCCAGGCCAAGATCAGCAGTCGAGTCTTCTGGAGCGCGTCTTCGCTGAACTGGTGATTGGTTCCGCCTCTGCCCAGGAACTGCGGACGGACGAAATGTCGGTCACCCTCAAGCCCGGCGAAGGAGCTGAGATCAAGCTCGTCATGGCCAAGGGCGCAAAGGCAAACTACTCTTGGACAGCCAATGGCGCGGCGGTGAACTTCGACACCCATGGTGACGGCGGCGGCGAAAGCATCTCATACGAGAAGGGACGCGGTGCTGCAGAGGACGAGGGCGTACTTGAGGCAGCCTTTGACGGCAATCACGGTTGGTTCTGGCGCAACCGCACCGGTGCCGACGTCACCGTGACGCTGAAGACGAATGGCGCGTACACCGACATCAAACGCATGATGTGATCGATACGGCACGTCTTATCCGGCGCCGTTTGGCGCCGGGGGAGATCAAGCAGGTGAAATAGCCAACTCGGACCAACACAGTTTGATAATATCCAACCTGTGTTGGTCCCCTTCGGATGTCGTTGGTTAGAATCAGCTCGCAATGATGTAACAGGAGCGTCGCGCTAGCTTCCCCAAAGCGTAATCACGCCGCATTGGCCGCGAGCGCGCTCAAAACCCCTTGCGGCAAAGGGCTTCAAGATCCGTCTTTGTCATTTTCTCGATGCCGAGCCCAGGAAGAATATCATTATCTCCCTTGAGATCCCGGCCATAAGCCGCCGACAATATGGAAATTCCGGATTCATGGAGAACCGCCGGATTTCCGCTGATCTTCCCCAGGACTGCGGTTGGTAACAGGCCGAACGGAACGTCCTCGAGAATATAGCGGCTCTCGATAGTCGTCGGGCCAAAGCCGCCACGACCTTGGCGATCCATCTCCAGGTTCATTTCCGAAACGGTGCTCATGGGGACGTGGAACGACAATGAAAAATGTTCCTGGACGGTACGAACCGCGATACCGAAATTGCCAGCTATGGCCAATCGTTCGGCATCCAGAGCCTCGATGAAGCGACCAACGGCAGGAGTGACATTTCCCCCCTGGCTCCATCGCTCGGCCTTCTCCATTCGTGTGAGATTGAGAAGGGCAATTCCCAGATGGTTCTGCGGATTGAGGTTGCTGAGCGCAATTGCCAGCAGACCATCGCGCTTGACGAAACGATCGCCGAACAAGGCCGTGCAAAGCTTGTACCCTTGATCGAGCGCATCGAAAGGCAGCGTCGCAACATCAAGCTTCTGGCGAATGGAAGTGACCTGGACTTCTGCTGGTCCGAGCTGGCGGCCGGTCAAGAGCGTTGTGCCCCAAACGACGATCGGCAACCTGACCTTGCGCTCGGCTAACCGCTTGGAGAGATACAGCGCGCCGAACGAACTGTGCGAACTGACGATGACAGGAATACCATCTGCCAGGTGAGGGACGGCGGCATCCATCACTATCTTGTGGCCGTAAGCGGGAAGCGCGATCACCACCACATCCGCGTGATCGATGGCATCTTTACAATCATTGGCAATACGCACCGGCACCGTCGCCTCGATATCCCCCGTCGCCTTCAATAATTCGCCAGTCGCCAACGTTCTGGTGCGGTCTCCCGACGGTGACCAAAGTGTTGGCGTATGTCCCGATTGTGCCAAATAGGCCGCAAGGCCATAGGCAATTGCTCCAGCGCCCAGAATACTCACGCGCATAACATTCCTCCTGTCGCCGGCTTTATGGTTCGAGAATCCTTGCCGTCCCCGCCTACAAGTTTTTTCATCGGGAGGATCCGAATTGAAGTCACGTCGGTTGCCATCAGCCGTTTCGATCAGGACTCCGGCTCTGAGCCGGCAAACGCCGCAACGACTATTAGTTTCCGCTTGACATATATCAAAAATGAATGAGACGATGTCAATCATACGAATTACGCATGTAGGGAGAACATGGAAACCCGGGACCTTCAGACCTTCCTTGCGGTTGCTGCCAGCGGCAGCATTACCAAGGCGGCTGACATGCTCGGGCGTTCCCAACCTTCGGTGACACGCACCATTCAGGAGCTCGAGGCCGAACTTGGCTTCGAATTGCTGCATCGGATCGGTCGACGGGTGCAGCTGTCTGAAGAGGGTGTCGCATTCGAGGAGGAAGCGCGGCGATTGTTGATGTCTTTCACCGAACTTGCAGCGCGGGCCAAGATGATCGCCGCCGGCCGTGGGCGGATCCTGCAGATTGTCACAACCTCCGCGATCGGCACCGGCTTGATCCCGGCGGCCCTGGCCGAGCTCAAGGGTGTCGAGCTTCCGCACGAGACGCATCTCGGGCAGTTTCTTCCCTCGATCGTCGCCCAGGAAGTGCGCAGCGGACGTGCCGAGATCGGGTTTTCAAGCCTGCCGCTCGATACGCCCGGTCTGGATGTCCTACGGCTCTATTCGGCGCCTGATGTTGCTGCCGTGCGGGAGGACGATGCGCTGGCTGAACTTGATGTCATACCGCTTTCGGCTTTTGCGGGTCGTCGCGTGGCTACGTTGCTCAATCCGCTGCGGTTTCAGTTGCATGTCGCCAAGGCACTCGCTGCCCGGGGCATCGACACCGGCCCGGTGATCCGGACCAATACTGCCTACGGCGCGTTGCAGATCGTGCGCCATACTGGTGTCGCGGCCGTCATCGATCCCCTCACGGCCTATGGCGTCGCCCTGCCTGGGGTCGTCATTCGCCCGATCGATGTAACCGTTCTCTTTTATTGGGGCGTTGTGGCTGCCTCAAAACGTCCCCTTCGCCCAGTCGCGCAGGCGCTGATGGATGCGGTCGAAGCGGTGGCTGAACGGTCGATCGTCGGTTTCAAGAAGCTCGATCCAGCTTTGGCCAGCCAATTGGTGAACGATCCCGCGTCGGGCACAAATAACGGAACTGGAATATGAAGCATACTCCCACCCCGGCAGCATCGACGGGCCTTGCCGCGTTGGAAGCCCAGCTCGCGCAGGATCTCGACTTTGTCGAGCTGCCCGCCAAGCCCTGGGTCCCCACACGCATGCATGAGGGCGCCCCGGTCCGTGATGTCGTGGTCATTGGCGCTGGCATGTGCGGACTTGCTGCCACGGCAAAGCTGGTGCTGGCAGGGATCACCAATGTCGTCGCCTATGATGCGGCGCCGGCTGGGCTCGAAGGACCGTGGATAACGTTTGCCCGCATGCAAACACTCCGGTCGCCGAAGACCCTGCACGGTCCGTCGCTCGGCTTGCCGCAATTGACGTTCCGCGCCTGGTTCACGGCGCAATGGGGCGTCGACGCCTGGCGGTCGCTGGACAAAATCCCCAAGGGCCAGTGGATGGATTACCTGGTCTGGTACCGCAAGGTTCTTGCTCTGCCTGTGCGCAACGGCGTGCGCATGACCGGCGTCGCACCGGTTGGTGATCTGATTGCGATCGATATCGAAGGCGCGGAATCCGGCCGGGTTCTCACCCGTCATCTCGTTCTGGCCACCGGCCGCTCTGGTCTGGGCGGTTTTGCCGTGCCCGATTTCCTCAGGGGCATCGATCGCGCTTATTGGGCCCATTCTGCGGACGAGATCGATTTCGACGCGCTGCAAGGTAAGCGTGTGGCGGTCATCGGCGCCGGTGCCTCGTCCATGGACAATGCCGCAACCGCACTCGAGGCGGGCGCCGGATCTGTGGACATGTTGATCCGGCGCAAGGAAATGCCGCGCGTCAACAAGCTGACCGGAATCGGCAGTCCGGGTGTTGTACTCGGCATGCATCAATTGCCCGATGCCTGGAAGTGGAAGTTCTTCGACTACACCGCCTCAACCCAGACGCCGCCGCCGCGTTCATCGACGCTTCGCGTTTCTCGCCACCCCAATGCCCGGTTCTTTCTCGACTGCGGCATCGTCGCGGTCACGGAAGATGCGGGAGGCCTGCTTATCGAAACCACCCAGGGGCTGATGCGCTACGACTTCCTGATCGCGGCAACCGGCTTTTCAAACGACTTCAACGGCCGCCCGGAATTTGCAGCCATCGCGCCACATATCCGCACCTGGTCGGATGGCCGATATACACCGGACATGGGGCCGGCGCGTGCAGGCATGTCCGACGCACCGGACCTAGGTCCCGCCTTCGAGTTTCGTGAGCGCGTCCCCGGCTCCTGCCCGATGCTGTCGCATATCCACTGCTTCAACGACGCCGCCATGCTGACGCACGGCAAGGTCTCCGGTGATATCCCAGCCGTCAGCGCGGGTGCCGACCGTTTGGTCCGCGGCATTGCCGCATCGCTGTTTGCCGAAGATGTCGAAACCCACTTCGCCAACCTGATCGCTTACGACACGCCCGAACTTCTGGGCGACGAATGGGTCGATTCAACACCCTTGTTGGAGAAGGAGGCCGCGCTGTGATCGACGCAATGGACAAGGCCGCCGGTCTATCACCGCACGATGCGCTTTTCAGCGCGCGTCGGTTTCGGCCTGAATTCGTGCTGGGGGCCGAGGAATGTCGCCTCTCCGTCCTGCAGCCAGCAAACGACCAAGGGCTTGCGCCTAATTTGCGGGTTGCTCTGGCCCGTCGCATGGCCGCTCTGAATGCCGATCCGGTCCTGATGGCCGAATTTGATGTGCAGCTGGCTCAGCTCGATCCGACTGAGCAGCTTCTGGCCTTAGCCCAGGGGGAAACGGATTTGGAAGAGCCATTGGCGACCATCGCACGTCATGTGGACCTGATTACGCTGACACCGAAAAAGGCGGAAGCGGGCCACATCGCCCTGCTCGCCCAAGCTGGATTGAACAATCCTCAGATCGTCGCCCTTTCCGAGCTCATCGCCTTCGTCAATTTCCAGACGCGGGTGGCAACCGGCCTGCGATTGTTGAGGACGGCATGATTTCCGCGGTGCGCCTGAAGCCATTGAATTGGCATCCGTACATAGCGCCGGTCGAGCTATCCGAGGCCACGCCGGAACAGCTTGAAGCGATGAAGGTCACGCCATCAGCCAAGAAAGTTTCGGAATATGTGCGCACCCTTGCGCATGACCCTGAGAGCTACCTTGCCCGCACCATCTTGTTCAACGCCATCATGTATGTCGAAGGCGGGCTTGCCCGCCCTGACCGCGAGCTTGGTGCATTAGGTGCGTCCATCGTCAATGGCTGCAAATTCTGCGCCGTTGTTCACGCCCGCAGGCATGCAGAGCTGACCAAGAACGACGAAGTGGTCACCGCGCTCTATCTCGATAAACCTGAAGCGCTCGGCCCACGCGATGCGGCAATCTACAGTTTTGCCCGCCGCCTGTCGGCGGCCCCGTCGGAAGCAACGGCAGACGATATCGCCGCGCTTCGATCAGTCGGCATGGACGACCGCGAGATTATCGACCTGATCCACGCCATATCGATCTTCGGCTGGGCAAACCGGCTGATGCACGTTCTCGGCCATGCGGAGAGCGGGTGATGATGTCGCATGCGGTCGAAGCAGTCCGTCTCACACTTTCCGAAGGGACAACCAGCAATGCTTGAACTCAAAGATGTAAAGCTGTCTTACGGAAGCACGCAGGTTCTGAACGGCGTCAATCTCTCGGTAAAGCGGGGTGACGTGGTTTCGATCATCGGCCCCAGCGGCACCGGCAAGACCACGTTGCTGAAATGCATCAACTACCTGGCCAAGCCGTCGTCAGGAACCATCGCGTTCGATCAGATCCGGATGGATTACCAGCGTGCCGACAAGGTCGCTGTCCAGGCGATCCGGTTGCGAACGGCGATGGTCTTTCAACAATTCAACGTCTTCAAGAACATGACGGTCCTGCAGAACGTGATGGATCCACTGGTCGTCGTGCAGCGCAAGTCCGCGGACGAGGCGCGGGAGATCGCCTTGCGGGAGCTCGAGCGGGTCGGCCTCACCCCGAAGCGAGACAGCTATCCCTCCCAACTGTCGGGCGGCCAGCTCCAGCGCACCGGCATTGCGCGCGCCCTGGCGGTTCGTCCCGACGTGATACTCTTCGATGAGCCTACGTCATCGCTGGATCCAGAACTCGTCGGTGAAGTCCTGAAGGTGATCAAGGACGTCACCTCGTCAGGGATCACTTCGCTGCTTGTGACCCATGAGATGCAATTCGCAAGGAACATCTCCAACCGGATCGTCTTCATGGACCGTGGCGTGGTCGCCGCCGATGGCAGCCCGGCTGATATCTTCGACGCGCCTTCCAGCCCACGACTTGCTCAATTCCTGCAGTCAGAACTCGCTTTTCAATAATCCAACAACAAGGGAACCTAAGAAATGTCTGTAATCACATCCCGCTTTTCCCGTCGTCATGCCCTGGCTGTCGTCGGCGGCATCGCAATAGCCCTTGCAACGGCGGGGGTCAGCTATGGCCAGACCGTTCGGACAATCAAGATCGCGACGTCTGCCGAATCCAAGCCGCTGGCATGGGGCGCGATCGGCGTCGAGCCGCAAGGCTATGAGCCCGATCTCCTGAGGGCGATCAACGCAAAGCTGCCGCAATACAAGTTCGAAATGGAAGGCGTCTCCGACATTGCCCAGGAAACCGGTCTCGCTACGGGCAAGTACGACATCGCGGTGGGTGGCTACTACAAGTCGCCCGAGCGCTCCAAGCAGTTCTTCATTCCGGAAAATCCCATGGGCGCCAGCCTGATGAAGATCTACAGCAAGAAAGACAGCGGCATCAAGGAAATGAAAGACCTGGTCGGCAAGAGGATCGTTCCGACCACGGCCGGCGGTGGAACCTACAAGTTCATCATGAACTGGCAGAAAGAAAACCCGCAATACAAGCTCGATGTCACGGCATCGAGTGCAGGCATTCCCTACCCGAACCGGCTGGACGAAGTTCAGAACGGTAAGTTCGACGCTCTCGTCTTGCCGTCCAATCTCGGTGAGCAGACCGTCATCGAGCAAAAGAAACTCGATATCGTGGCGTCCGAACCAGTGTTCAGCAACAACACCTACATGCTGATCCACAGATCAGACGAGAACAAGGTTCTGGCTGACGATGTGAACAAGGTTCTCAAGGAATTGAAAGACGACGGCACGATCGAGAAGCTCTCGCAGAAGTGGTTCGGCGAGGGCATCGTCCAGTACATGAAATAGCACGGCCGTCGAGGGCCATATTCGCTAGTCAGCGGCAAGGCTGAATTGCAAAAAGGAGCGTTTCAAAGTGGATGTATCTGCTATGATTCCCGAGTTGCTCTCGGCACTGCCGCTGACGCTCGCCATCACGTTTACGGCCCTCATTTCCGGGTTCTGTCTGGCTCTCATCGCGACAACACTCCGGGTTCGCAGGGTGCCACTGATCAGTCACCTGGTGGACCTCTACGTGTCCTATGCCCGGAGCGTTCCTGTCGTCCTGCAGCTGTTCGTCGCGTTTTATGGGCTTCCGCTGTTGGTGATCCTGTTCGGCGCCAAAGATTTTATTTCGCCGACGATGGCTGCCATGGTGGGGTTGAGCCTCTACCATGGAGGATATCTGTCGGAAGTCATGCGGCCTGCATATCTTGCCGTCGATCGCGGCCAGCACGATGCGGCCGATAGCCTTGGATATACGTTCCGGCAGAAAATTACTCGCGTCGTCGGCCCGCAAGCGGTGCACTTCGCACTACCGGGCTACGGGAACTCCGTCATCTACCTGATCCATAACGTTGCGCTGGTCATGTACATCGGCGCCGCCGACGTCATGGCGACTGCGCATTTGATCATGGAGCGCGACTACAACCAGTTCCAGTTCGAAACCTACCTCGTCCTGGCGGTCATCTATTCGCTGATGTGCCTGGTCGCATGGCTCATCGTGCGCTTCTTCGAGCTTCGATCACCGATGCAAGCGCCAGAGTCAACGACAACAACTCCGATCAAGAACGAGCTCCTCGCGAGCGTCTGACGTAAGGGTATTCAACCATGTTTGATACCGATATTTTGCTCCAGGACACGCAGGAAATTCTGAGTGCCGTACCCGTGACCGTTGGAATGGCACTCTTGATTTTCGTCCTGTCGACGATAGTCGGCAGCATATTCGCGCTGATCGAATACAGACGGGTGCCGGTTCTGCGAGAGCTCATCATGACTTACAAGATCGTCTTCAAGGGCGTTCCAATGGTCATCGTTATTTTCCTCGCCTATTTCGGTCTGCCGCCCGCATTTCAGTTCCTGTTCTCGTTGCTCGGGATCAACTTCAACGCTCACGAAACCCCCAATTGGGTCATTCTTGTCGTCGCGATTACCGGCTGTGTCGCCGCGTTCCAATCCGAGATTATCAAGGGAGCCCTGAATGCATTCGACACCGGTCAGTCGGACGCGGCCCATTCGCTCGGCTATACGGGCGGCCAACTGTTTCGACGTATCCTGTTTCCCCAGGTGGCCCTCACCGCAATTCCCGACCTGACGACTTCGATGATGGTCATCATGAAGGCGCTTTCTCTCGGATTCGCCATCGAGGTCGTCGATATCTTCGCCCAGTCCCAGCTGACCGCCGCCCTGAACTACTACTACCTCGAAGCCTTCGTGATTGCCGTCGTGATCTACATGGTGATTGCCTATATCGTCACACAGATTGCCGACAGGCTGGAGCAGGCGCTGAGGGTGCGGACGTGAGGCGGATGTGGGATAGAATCGTCAAGCTTCGGATATCGAGCCGCACCTGGGAGGCAATTCTTTCGGGGATGAAAAGCTTGAGGAGAAACCCAAGTAGCCGATGTATGTACCGCTGAATGCCGACTGAAGCACCGATCGCGCCGACGCAACGTTGCGACTGTGCCGACCAGAGGAATCCGGTCTCCGGCTACTGGCATGGAGATCCCCAAGCCGTATTCGGCGCCGCGAGTACGCATCAATATTGGAGAACCTGGGCCTCTCCGTCTCCCACGCCGGTTTATCCGACTTGTCTCACGTCGTATTCCTGCAGGATACCCGCTTTGATCCGACCAGCGAAATGACAACTTGCGAGATGCGATTCCGACAAGCTGTTGACCGGAGGCGATGTCTCACAAACACTTTGCACGGCAGGGCAGCGCGTACGAAAACGGCATCCGGTCGGCGGATTCACAGGGCTTGGCACATCTCCCTTTAGAATGATCCGCTGACGTTCGCGCTCCTCAACTGGATTTGTCGACGGGACCGCGCTGAGCAGCGCCTGTGTATACGGATGTGCGGGCTGGCTATAGAGCGCGCCGCTCTCACCTTCTTCCATGACGCGGCCGAGATACATCACGTAGACGCGCTGTGCGGCCTGGCGAACGATGGCCAGATCGTGCGCAATGAGAAGATATGACATTCCGAAATCATCGCGCAGCTTCAGAAACAGGTTCATGATTTGCGCTCTGATGGAGACATCGAGCGAACTGACAGGCTCATCGCATATGAGTACGGTTGGGTTGGCAGCAAGCGATCGCGCGATACACACGCGTTGACGTTGGCCACCCGACATCTCGCGCGGATAGCGCTCCATTATCTGTTCG
The DNA here is from genome assembly GCF_040324395.1 of Mesorhizobium sp. C277A. Lineage (NCBI taxonomy): Bacteria > Pseudomonadati > Pseudomonadota > Alphaproteobacteria > Hyphomicrobiales > Phyllobacteriaceae > Mesorhizobium > Mesorhizobium sp. C277A. The sequence goes on from NZ_JAMYVW010000002.1 coordinate 3,634,984, forward strand.
GGCAGCCCCACTTGGTCCAAGAGTTCTTTGACATGTGCCGCCCGCGCGGAATGGTTGTTCTCCCCATTGATGAGCAGCGCTTCATCGATCGCCTGACCAATCGTCTGTCGGGAACTCAGCGAGGAAAGCGGATCCTGAAAGATGTATTGGATCTTGCGCCTTCGTTCGAACAAATGCTTGCCGCTCATAGCCAGGAAATTTTCGCCCTTGAATCGGATCTCTCCGGATTTGGCGCTCTCGAGACCGACGATCGTGCGACCCAGTGTCGATTTTCCGCATCCCGACTCCCCGACCAATCCTACAATCTCGCCCGCGCCAATCTTCAGGCTCACGCCATCACAGGCCTTAATCTCAGCCCCTGTGTGGCGGTCGCGAAAGTGAGTTTTGAGGTCGACGATCTCAATGAGGTTCTCAGGCATCTTCCATCACTCGCGCAAGCTTGTTGATGATGACCGGGCATGCGGCGACGTGCGTCGACGACTCTCCTGGTACTGAAAGCAAGTGCGGTTGAGTGGCGCTGCAGCTCTGCAGCGCCGAAGCGCAGCGTGGCGTGAACGCACAACCGCGTATCAACCGAGACAGATCTGGCGGCTGGCCAGGAAGACCAATAAATTTCGAACCAATGTCTGCATTTAGCGATGGAACTGAACCGAGCAGACCTTTGGTGTAGGGGTGGACCGGCGTCATCAGCACGTCGTCCACCGGACCCAGTTCTGACAGCCGGCCGGCGTACATCACCGCCACCTTGGTCGCCATGCCGGAGACCACACCAAAATCGTGAGTGATGATGACGATGGCCATCTGCAGGCGCCTCTGTAGGTCTTTCAGCAGCTCCACGATCTGAGCCTGAACCGTGACATCGAGCGCGGTGGTAGGCTCATCCGCTATGAGGAGCTTGGGCTCGCCGGCAATGCTCATCGCTATGCCAACGCGCTGGCGCATACCCCCGGAAAGCTCGTGCGGATACTGCTGCAGTCGGCTTAGTGGATCGGGTAGCCCGACCAACGCCAGCAGTTCGGCGGCTCGTTTGTCGGCCTGCGCCGCAGTCATGCCAAGGTGCAATTCCGAGACCTCGGCGATCTGCCTTCCAATGCGTCGGACCGGGTTGAGAGAACTCAACGGATCCTGAAATATGACGCCGATCTCGCCGCCACGCAGTTTGCGCATTTGTTGCTCAGGCGCTCGCAGGATGTCGAGGCCGTTGAATTTCACCGTCCCCTCTATTTCAGCGTCGAGTCCCGTCGGAAGCAGAGATAGCGGCGCCATGTTGAGGATGGTCTTGCCGCTGCCGCTTTCGCCGACAATCGCCAGGACCTCGCCTTCGTTCACACGGTAGCTCACGCCATCGACCGGCTTGACGCTGGTTCTCGCCGTATGGAGCGTCACCGACAGATTGGAGACTTCGAGCAATGCAGGTGTTGGGGAACTCCCAGTGCTCATGTCGCGATCTCCTTCATGAACAGTTTCTTGCGGGCGGCCAAGCTCCGCTTGGTCATCCGGCGCGGGTTCTTGGACAGCGCGATCTTCTCGCCGAACAGGTTGAAACCTACGACCATGATGGTAAGCGCGAGCCCCGGAAGGATCACCAGGCGCGGTGCTTCTTCAAGATAGGGCAGGCTCGAAACCAGCATCTGTCCCCACTCCGCTTGCGGCGGCTGCACACCGAGCCCCAGAAAGCTCAAGTTAGCGATCGCGAGGGCCAAAATACCGACGTCCGCGCTCGCGTAGATCAGCACGGATCCCAATGCGACCGGCACCAGATGTTTGAATATGATCCTGAGTCGGCTGGCGCCCAAAACGCGAAGGCTTTCGATATGCGGCTGGTTTACTGCCGCCGCCACCACACCTCGCGTCAGCCGGGCATAGATTGGCGTCCAGGCGATCGCCAGCGCAATGATCATATTCCAATAGCTAGGACCGAATACACCAACGATCGCCAGCGCCACCACGAGACTAGGCACACTGAGGCCGAAGTCGACCATACGCATGAGGATTTCGTCGATCCAGCCACCGAAATAGCCGGATATGGTCCCAACCAACATTCCAAATATGCCGGCAAGAAACAGGACAATGGTCACACCCACGAGCGTGGTCTGGGCACCCGCAATAAGTCGGCTGAGCACGTCGCGCCCGAGGTTGTCGGTGCCCAGCCAGTAGACTCCTGAAAACGATTCAGTTGGAGCAAGGAGGTTTTGCGTATTCGGGTCATAAGGGCTGACCAGTGAGCCGAAGGTCGCGATGAAGACAAAGAACCCGATCATCAGCGAGATCGGCCAGCCGACGCTGCGAAAGAATGATTTTATCGAACTCATGATCAGGCCCTCGCAGCTCGACGTTGAAGCGGATCGACGACAATGACGATCAGGTCGACGACGAGATTCACCACAATGAACAGCACGGAGAAGATCAGCAGGCACGCCTGCAGTACTGGGAGATCCCGGAAGCGAGCTGCCTCAACAAAATAGGCGCCAAGACCTTGCCACGAAAAAATCGGTTCGATGATGAACGCGTTGGGCACCATCTGGGCCAGCGCCATTCCAAACGCTGTCAAAACGACCGGGACGATATTCGGCAAGGCGTCGCGAAACAGAATTCTTCGTCTGCTGAAGCCTTTGCTGATCGCGGTGATGACATAAGGCTTGCTCATAGTTTCCTCCAGCGCGACCCGTGCGACGCGGCTGAGGAGCGCACCTGGAACAACCCCAATGGCGATGCTCGGCAAAATCCAACTGGAAAGTCCCCTGAAGCCGAAAGTGGGAAACACGTTCCACGTCACGCCGAACGCATAAATGAGCATTGATGCTAGGAAAAATTTTGGGATCGACACGTTCAAAACGGCGAAGGCGCGGATCATCCGGTCTGTCGTTCCGTTAGGCCACATGGCACCCATGAAGCTGAGCCCGACACCAACGATCAGCATGACAATGCCGCCGCCAGCAATAAGAACCAGAGTGGGCTCAAGGCGTTCCATTATGGCTTCTGAGACCGGCTGACCGGTTCGCAGCGACCTTCCGAAATCGCCCTGCAACACATCGCCGAGCCAGTGCACATATCGCAATGGCAGCGGATCGTTCAGGCCGTATTCGATCGCCACCTGCTCAACGACCTTGTGCGACACAAAGCCGCCTCTCAACTCAGCTATGAGCGCGGCCACGTTTCCGGGAAACGCTGCGATCAAGATGAAAGAGAACACAGAGGCGATGGCGATGAGGATGGCGGCGGAAACACCGCGCTTCATGGCTATTCTCAGCATGGCGAACCTTTGGCTTTCCTGAGACTGCGGGTGCCTCGGCGCGAAGCCGAGGCACAGGTACAGCTTAAAGAGATATGCCTTTCAGCGGCATCTCGTATTCTGTCGCGGGTATGGCAAAAGCCTTGACGCGATCATTGTGCGCCCAGATTCGCTGGGCGTGGAACAGCGGCATCATCGCCCAGTTGTCATGCAGCCAGGTGAAAACGGCCTGGAATGCCTCAGCCCGCTCGGGCTCCGGAGCCGAGAGGGCCTTGAGGATCAGTGGGTCAACCGCCTTGTCCTCGTAGATCTTTCCGTCCGTTCCCGGTTCGATCGTCGAGAGGACCATCAAACCAATTGAATTGAAGGGGTCATACGGCGCGCCGTTGGTTATAAACAGCGAGAGATCATACTTGAACTCCGGAATATCACCGTGACGCGTAGCGTGGTCGACGTTGCGCAACTTCACGCCGATACCGGCTTCCGAAAGCAACGCCTGTATAACCTCGCCTAGGGCCCGGGAGCTCGGGACCGCGTCTTCGGATATGACAAGATCGATGTTCAGCTGCTTGCCGTCCTTGGATCGGACAGGCTCTCCAACCCAACCGGCCTCGTCGAGCAGGCTCTTAGCTTTTTCCAGGTCACGCTTCGGAACTTCAAATCGGGTTCCCGAATAGGCGATCACCTCGGGATAAAGGTTCATCGTAGGCGTGGCAAAACCCTTCATCACTGCCTTGCAGATGCCCTCGCGGTCGATAAGCAGGTTGAACGCCTCGCGAACACGCACATCCTTAAAAGTATCGATGCGCGGGTTGAAGCCGAGCACAATCGTATCCGTGCCCGTGTCGGTCACCACGGTCATGCCGGAAGACTCAAGGGTCTTCGCATCCTGAGGACTGACGGGAGCGATGAACTGTCCGCCCATCGCGTCGATGTCGCCTGCTCGTAGCGCCGACATCCGACTGCGTGCGTCCGGCATGACAATCAGCGAAACCTTGTCAACAGAAGGCTTTGCCCCCCAGTACTTTTCGTTGGGAATGAGGTCGGTGCCCTCAGGCGCGTCCTTCTCGATCTTCCACGGACCGGTTCCCACAGGAGATGCGTACTTACCCTCTCCATCAACTGCTTTAGGGCTCAGGAACCTTACGGGCCTGACATAGGAAAACTCTACGAGAGCCGTGGGAGTCGGCTGCTTGAAATGGATTGCGATCGTCATCGGGTCGACGATCTCGATCTTGTCGAGATTCGCGCTGATACGCATCCAGTTGTAGTCTTCCTTCGGAAGCCAGCGATCCAGATTCCACTTTGCCGCTTCGGCGTTCCAAGGCTCGCCATCCGTGAACGTCACCTCGGGGCGAAGCTTGAACGTGTATACTTTGTCATCGGGTGACTTGTCCCACGAGGCAGCCAGAGCCGGTTCGATCTTGCCGCCCGAAGAGTAGTGCACGAGCGGGTCGAAGATCATATCCTGCACGGCGAAGATGCCGACATAACGCTGCGGATCGAGATTTCCCGCTGCGCGACCGATCGGCAGTCGCAACGTGTTGCCTTCTTCTGCCGAAGCTTGATTCGTACCAACACCGGTGACCAAGAGGCCGCCAATGGCCGCCGATCCCAGCAATAGAGTTCTGCGTGAAAGAAGTGTCATCTGAGTTCCCCTGTTATGGTTATGACCTGTCTTCTGCGTAGCCTTCGACCCTTGCGCTTCCTTTTGATTGTCGCCCCTTTCCGAGGCTGCGCTCATTTGTTCGATTCGAATTCCGGACTGGTTGATCTCCTACGGCAGCGCCACACCTCGGTGCTTGACTTGCCTGAATGCTCAGTCGTGGCTGGGGCCGGCAACCGCGGATTTGGGTACGACGCTGCCAGGGGCTCCGCCGAAGAAGCGCGCTGGTCTGAACATGGCGAGTTCTTCGCGGATGTTCCCGTGAACAATCTCATCAGCCAGCAACCGCGCCATCTGCGGGGCGATCGTGACACCGCTATGTGTCACGCCAACATAATACCCATCGACTTGCGGCATCGGGCCGGCGCAGCTCAATCCGTCGCCGGGAATCGGGCGAACCGTCGTCCTGACGGCCTCGATGCTGACTGCCTCGAGCGCTGGAAGCAGCTCACGTGCAGCATTGAGGATGGTGGTCGCTTCGATGCCATCGGGCCGAAGCAGTTTCGGTTCGGAGAGCTGATCGTCGACTGATATTTTATGAAGCATCAGGCGGCCTGCGCCGTCGGGACGGACATCGAGATCGTCAGCGTGGAACTGCCGTCTCAAGGTCATCGCCACTGGCTGAGTGAACGCCAGAACGCCGATTGACGACTTCATTGGGATGCCGGGAATCTCGCCCAAGCTGTCTTTGGATGCCCCCCCTGCGCAATTCACCACAATGTCAGCTTCAAATCGTTCGCCGGCCGCCGTGCGCACGCCTGAAACGCGTCCAGACCGCGTCTCCAACGACTTGACTTGCGTGCCGGTGTACACCTGCGCGCCCCAGCGTTCGCACGCACTGCGCAACAGGCAAGCTGCGTACAGAACTGGATCGATCCAGCCCTCTTCGGGGTAATAGACGATAGGCGCCTCACCTATCGCCCGAACATCGAGGTCGGGCTCCATCGCGGCAACGCGATCCCGGGAGATGAAATCGACGCCATACCCCCATTCCTGTTCAAGCTTTACTCCCGCCAGCTGCTTTGCCTGTGCAGCCTCCGTGGTCCACCATTCGAAACTGCCTGTTTGGTTGAACCAGCCCGCGCCCTCGAACTCACGGGCGAGATCGATATAGGCGCGCATACCAGCGACATTGAGCGCATGGTATTCGCGAGGTCTTTTGCCGTTGGCATTGGTCCAAGCAAAACTTACCGCGGAAGCGCCAGAAGCAACTCTACCCTGCTCAAGGACAGAAACTTTCGCTCCCGCTTTCGCCAACTCGTATGCAACGGAGGTACCAATAACTCCTGATCCTATAACGATAGCACGCATATATTATTGCTCCGAGCGCTTTATCCCAGGAATGCTTTCGGCATCTCAGCATGCAGCCGAGTTCGTCTTGGAAGCGGCTGTCTCTGCTGGCGTATTCTGCTGAGAGCGACATGCATCGTCAACGATCCAGCAACGTGTGGTTTATGCTTTAAAGTTATGAACTTCGCGGATGAGTCCGGTAGTGCCGGTGATAGGCTGCACGAAAATTGCCCAGGGACGCATGCATCATGAGTGCCGATCATCAAGCACCAGCTTTTATGGTGCTCGACAAAAATGCCATTCGAGCTGCGCTCTCGATCGAACTGTCGCTCGAGATCGCAGAAGCAGCCCTACGCAAGACGTCGAACGGCGTTGCGAGCCAAGATGTCCGACGAACGCTGACGCTGCCTGGGTCGGAAGGAACTTGCCTATCCGTAATGTACGCGGCGCTCTCCGACCGTGACCTGTTCGGTGCGAAAGTCCTCTCTATCTTTCCTGACAACTTCGCCCTGGGGCTGCCTTCTCATCGAGGAGCTATCATCCTCTTTGATAAGGAAAATGGCAGTCCGGTTGCACTGGTCGATGGCGGGGAATTGACCGCCTGGCGCACAGCGGCAGCGAGTGCCGTCGCTACCAGAGCACTATCTCGCGCCGACTCCTCAATCCTTGCGATCTTTGGATATGGCGAACAGGCGCGACGCCACATAGAAACGATCTCGAAGGTGCGGCCTATCAAGCGGCTTCACATCTGGGGGCGAAATCCTGGGAAGGCGTCGCGTTTCGCCGAAGAACAGGCGAGCGCAGGCTTTCAGACATTGGTCTTCCCATCCGCAAGAGACGCCCTGGTAGAAGCGGACATTGTCTGCACCACAACCTCGGCGCAGGAGCCGGTACTGTTCGGCGAATGGCTGCCTCCGGGGATTCACATCAACGCCGTCGGCGCAAGCGTGTCTCAATGCCGCGAACTCGACCTGGAATGCGTGCGCAGATCGAGCATTTGGGTCGACTACATGCCAATGGCGCTCATCGCGGCCGGAGAGATGGTCGAAGCTTTCAAGCTCGGGGTTGCTAGCCGAGACGACATCCGCGGAGAAGTCGGCGCGATGTTGGAAGGCGCCATCCCCGGCCGCACTACCGATGCGGAGATCACTCTATACCGTTCTCTCGGCGTCCCGGCGCAGGATATCGAACTTGCGAATTTCGTTTACTGCGTTGCCCGCGAAAAGTCGCTTGGCACGCCCATTGATTTCGAGGTGTGATCGTATGCTGGACTGCCAACGTGATCTTTTCGATCTCCCAAGGTCGATCTCCTATCTCGACGCCGCATACATGTCTCCAATCCCGAAAATATCGCTGCAGGCTGGCATAGCCGGGACGGCGGTGAAAGCGTCGCCCTGGAAGATGTCCATCGGGTCGTACTACGACGAGGTCGAGGATGCACGGACACTGGCCGCTTCGATGATCAACGCGGATGCGGACGATATCGCAATCGTTGCTGCCACAAGCTACGGTACAGCAGTTGCCGCGGCCAACGTGCCTGTGGAGCCCGGCTCGACGATCATCCTCATGGAGAACGAACATCCGTCGCATCGGTATGTCTGGTACGAACTTGCGGAGAAAAAAGGTGCGTCGATCACAATCGCGAAACGGCCCGCCGACAATGACTGGACGTCTGCGATCATCTCGACGATCGGGTCGTCCAGCGTGCCGGTCGCTGTCGTCGCAGGTACGATGGTGCACTGGTTCGAGGGAATGTCGGTTGACCTGGAGGCAATCGCATCCGCCGCACGGGAGGTTGGCGCCTGTGTCGTCGTCGATGGAACCCAGTGGGTGGGAGCGCTGCCTTTCGATGTCAAGACGGTGCGTCCGGATTTTCTCGTTTTCGCGACCTACAAATTCCTTCTCGGGCCATATCGGCTCGCGTTTCTTTACGCGGACCGCCGATGGCATTCGACAGGCAAGCCTCTCGAACACCATTCGTGGAACCGTGTAGGCGGCGATAAATCGGACTTCTATGCGGTAGATGTGGCTGAGTTTCTACCAGGCGCCCGGCGATTTGACATGGGCGAACGCTCCGATTTCGCGGTACTGCCAGTTGCGACCGCTTCTCTTCGCCTCTTGAGTGAGTGGAGCGTCCCAACCGTGTTTTCCCGGCTTGATTACCTCAACCAATTGATCTGGGACGAAGCTGCGAAGCTCGATCTAACGGTGTCTGACAACCGCTTTCGAGCCCCGCATATTGCAATCGTCGATCTTGGCGACAGGCCGATAGAGGGACTTTCCGAACACCTCAAGAGCCAGGGAATTTTTGCGACCGTGCGTGGAAAGAAACTACGGATCTCTCCTCACGTCTATAACGACGAAGAGGATGTGAAGCGCCTCTTCGCAGCTATTGCATGAATTGCGGGGCCGCAAGACCCCTCCCCTTCGCTGACACGGTCAGACGGCGGCAGTGAATTGGATTTCCACATGGATGTCCGGGAGCGCGAAGGTCGCGCCCACGGTAGCGCGTGCGGGAGGAACCGTGCCTTCGAGCCATGTGATCCATGCCCTGTTCATCTCATCAAACTCGTTGATGTCGCGCATCCAAATTTGCGCTGACAGAATTTTCGATTTGTCCGACTGAGCCTTGCCAAGAAGCGCGTCAGCCTTCCGCAGCACCTGTAGAGTCTGCCCGAAAGCATCGGCACTTCTGTCATCGGCTGTCAGGCCCGAGAGATATGCCACCCCCTGATGGATAACCACACGGCTCAATTTTTCGTTTGTTTCTAGCCTTTGGATGTCTGACATCAATTTGGTTTCCATTGCTGTTGCATCGGCGGCCAGAGCTTGCTGAACTAGCTTTTTGCTGCCGCCAGATGCGGCGACAGTCGCTTCGGGATCAAAATCGGTCAATTGAGTTGGGGCCGCACGCATCGGGCGAAAAGTTATGAACTCAGCGCACGAGGTTCAGGATGCCTTCCTCTACCCCGTTCATATAGCTGCGCGTGCCCTGGATGAGATGTTCGGTGAACGCATCGGCTGCCGTGGATGCGATCACGCCCCATGGTCGATAGACACTGAGATTGAGATCGAGATGAGGCCGGAAATCCCTGATCTCGATCGGTAGGTCGCGCGCCGTCCAGGCGGACAAGCGATCAACGACGGTTACGCCCATGCCGCACGCCACAAGACTGATGCAGGTACTTGAAAGGCTCGACTCCACTTTGAGTGAACGGTTCACCCCACGCTCCACGCACAAGGCGTCGAGTTGCCGCCGCATTGGATCTGATGATCCCATCGAAATGAAGTTGATGCCGTCGAGATCGTCCGCCTGAATGACCTGCAATTGTGAGAGCTTGTGGCCGGCAGGCATCACGCAAACCGGCGGAGTTGCCGTCAAGGCGCGGCGAACGATTGATGGGTTTTCTTCCGATGAGGTAACGCCGATTCCGATGTCCAACTGGTTACGGCTCGCCCGCTGGATAACGGTTATCGAGCTCCGGATCTCCAGCGAGATCGAGACTGATGGATGAAGTTGGGAAAAGCTGGTGATCAGCGACGGAAGTAACGTGAGTCCAAAAGCTGGTAATGCACATACGTTCAGCCGGCCGCTGCGTAGTTCACGGATATCTCTAGCCGCACGCGAAATACCTCGTGCCGACTCAAAAACCCGTTGCACTTCAGCGTGCAGCATATGCGCCTCCGGCGTCGGAATGAGACGTTGCCGGGTCTTCCTGAAAAGCTGGAAGCCGGCCTTCTCCGCAAGGTGCTGCAGCATCTTGCTAACGGCCGGTTGCGTGATGTCCAGAGCGTCCGCTGCCTTCGTCGTTGTTCCGTGCAGCATAACCGAGGCGAACACCTCGATTTCGCGGGGAGTGAATTCCTCGTGTTTCCCTGGATCAGTGGCACTTCGATTGCCCATCCAGAACCACCCTTGTTATCAAAAACCAGATACTTGACGCTATGGCCAGGCGAGTGTCTCTACTAATAACTTTGGGGAATAATCTCATGCAAGCAGTTCATAGATAATGAGATCATTGCCAGCCGTTCGTATCTTTGGCCCTTTTTGCAGGCGAACATGAGGGTGCGTTGTGGCCGCGCTGCCTCAAGGATGCGCCCGCAAGCCTTGCGATCCTGATCGGCGATCACACAAAATCGGAGAAAACCTCACGGGCGCTTGGGGCGATGCCTCGCCATTTCGCCTGCCCGTTACCTCGGAGAGCGGGCGGAGGGAGGCCAATCATCCCTGCGGTATGGGAGATTCTGCCAGGGTCAACGCAATCTCATTGCCCCGACTTTATGAACGTCGATGATCCCATCCTATAACCCTCGAGAATAGCTCGTGCTGATAAAAATATTAGACGGCATGATCTGCGCCATGTCACCTTCCTTAAAATTACATGTGACAGCTGGAGTGGATACCGGCCGTGCCGAATTGGAAAGAGGTTCTGCCCTTGGTTCGGACGGCGTTTGCGGAAACGATCGCGGCAACACCACTTCGGCGACTCACCAAAATAATCCGGCAAGAGGAAAGATCGGAACCGCGCGGAGGCAGCCCGTCCGGCTCGCGAGGTAAAATGGGGAAAAGGGCGATGGAGAAAGCTCAATGACACTTACGCGTCGCAACATTCTAACGTCTTTCGCCACTGCACCACTCCTGTTGGGGTTGGACGGCCTGATCAGGTCTGCCATGGCCGACAACCACACGGGAACCTTGCGTGTCGCGGTGGCCAAAGCGTCCACCAATCTGGACGCGCGTGACTATGTCGCCCAGTTCCAACTGCAAGATCTCATTTACGAGCCATTGATCAGATATGGGGAAAGGGGTGCTCCGGTACCCTGCCTCGCAGAATCCTGGAGCCTTTCCGACAACGACACTCGATTGACGCTGAATTTGCGGAAGAATGTAAGCTTTACCGACGGGCATCCCTTCGACGCGGATTCGGCTATCTGGAACCTGAAACTCTGGATGGGTGTTGCGGACAATTCCTGGATCAACGCCTCCAAGTTTTTCTCGGGTGTCCAGAAGATCGACGAGCACACGATCGAGATCAAGTTTACGCAGCCCGTACCGGGGCTCATGTATGAACTCAGCTATGTTCGGCCCGTACGTTTCCTGTCTCCCATTTCCGTCAACGAGGACGGAACCCTCAAGGCACCGGTTGGAACTGGGCCGTGGATTGTTCAAGCAAATTCGACCTCCGGCAGTTCTTTCATCCGCAATGATAAATATTGGGGAGATAAGCCATCTTTTTCCGGGATCGAGATTACCGTTATGCCGGATTCTCGTTCCCGTGTTGATGCCATGCGTTCTGATGAACTGGACATTGTCGGCGGCGGAGCCGCTGCGCTGACATCGCAGGAGGCGGACACCTTGCGGCGGGCGGGAATCAACGTCATCACCGCGCAGGGCTCGATGACGATGGTGCTTTCCTTCAATACTCAAAGGAACCCCGCCCTTGCGGAGAAGGCCGTACGACAGGCGATTGATGTTGGCTACGACCGGACTGCCGTATCGGCTGTGCTCTTCAATGGCGACGCCGCTCCGGCTGGTGATCTTCTCGGGCCCACCGTGCCCTTGTCTGGCACGAGGCATGACGCACCCGTTCGCGACGTCGAGCAAGCGAAGCAACTGCTCGAGAACGCCGGTTGGACGGGCGCGCCGTACCGCTCGAAGAGTGGCAAGAACTTGTCCCTGGAGCTTCTAGTTTCAGACGATTTTATCGCCGGCTCCAAGGTGTTTGGCGAAATTCTTCAGCAGCAGCTTGGTGAAATAGGCATAAACGTCACGGTGCATTCCGTCGACCATGCCTCCCGCCATTCCGAGATTCCTAAGCGCGAATATGACATCGCAATCTTTCAGACCTATGGCGCTCCCTATGATCCATTCGGCTCGGTGACACTTCTGTTCCTATCCACGATAGAAAGCGGGTCCGACGGCAAGGTCGCGCTCGATCCAAGTCTGGATCCACTCATCGCAGCTGCCACTGAAGCGGTGGGAGTTGAAGCTCAGTTGGCCGCATTGCAGGTCTTCTACGACAAGCTTCGTGAAGATGTCCTATATTCACCAGTCCTCTACCCGCCGACATATTGGGCAGCTTCGAGTCGGGTCGAAGGCTTCAACGTCCCTCCCACCGATACAGAATTCCCCTATCGAGGTATGGTGTTGAAGTCTTAGTTTCGGGGAGGTGGCTTGTTCATGTTTATTTATCTGAGGCGCCGATTGCGAAACTCAGCACTGCTGCTGCTGATGGCGTCAGTATTGTGTTTCGGGCTCGTCGTGGCTGCCCCGGGAAATGTCGCGCAGCTCATCGCCGAGCTGCGCTTTCCGGGCGCATCCAAGGCTATGGTAGACCAGGTCGCGCAGGAGCTCGGGCTGAACGATCCTGTTCCTGTTCGCTATTGGCACTGGTTGCAAGGCGTCGCTCAAGGTGACTTCGGCATTGCCTATATAACAGGCGAAGATGTCGGCAACGCCATCAGAGACAGGGTTCCGACCACGATGAAACTCATTCTCGGGGGAGCATCGTGACGATAGTCTTGTCGGCAGCGATGGGACTGATCGGTGCGGCTTGGCCAGGACGTTTCCCCGACCACATAGTGCGGCTCATGGCTCTGCTAGGCGCGTCGACACCAGTGTTTTTCGGAGGCGCAGTTCTGATCCTGATTTTCGCCGTCAATTTGCGATGGTTGCCTTCGTTTGGCGACAGCTCCATTTTGAGTTGGGTACTCCCATCAATCGCGATGGCGGCGCCTTCCGCTGCTGTGCTTTCTCGTGTGCTCCGGATCGGCATTTCCGAAGCGATGACACGGCCTTATGCCCTGACGGCGCGCGCGAAGGGGTTCTCGGTCCTGCATATCATGCTCCGCGATGCCTTACCCAATGCAGTTCCCGCATATGTCAGCGCGCTGGGCAACATGATCGGCTCGATGACTATCGGAGCGATCATCGTCGAACCGCTTTTCGCCCTTCACGGCATAGGCGAGCTCTTTGTATCAGGCGTTCGCACCAGAGATTTCATGGTCATGCAGGCCTGTCTCCTGGCGTTTGTACTGTATGTCTCGCTGGTGAACCTGATAGCCGACTTGCTGATGATTGCGGCGGACCCTAAGCTGCGGAGGCAGGTGGCATGAAGCGCTTTTGGCATTCCGTTGGAGAGGCGTTCAGCAACTTTCCAAAGTCCGCGCTGATTGGGGTAGGTCTGTTTCTCTTTCTAGGAGCATTCGGTCCGTGGCTGGTCCCCCACGACCCCAACCTACAGGATCTTACTGCTCGCTTCGCCGGTCCCTCAGCCGATCATTGGCTCGGGACGGACCATATCGGCCGCGATGTCTTCTCGCGCTTGATTGTATCGGCTCGAACAACAGTCGTCGCAATGACCATTGTCGTGACTTTCAAGCTCCTTATCGGAGTCACGCTGGGTACTTTCGCCGGCTTCGTCAAAGGGCGGACCGAAGAGATCCTGATGCGCTTCGTGGAACTCTTCATGGCGCTTCCGTCGCTCATCATAGCTCTCGCAATCATCGGCATGCTCGGAACGGGCTACTGGAACATGGTGCTGGCGCTGATCCTGGCGTTCTGGGCAGGTTCCACTCGCGTCGCCCGCGGCGTGGCGATCGGGATATTGAACCGGCCGCATATCGAAGCACTCCGGGTTCTTGGGGCCAGCCCGCTGCGAATCTATTTCCGTCATCTGCTTCCATCAACGCTAGGAATGGTGCTGGTCTATGTTTCAGCGGATGCAGGAGGGATTGCACTATCAATTGCGACTCTTTCGTTTCTCGGACTGGGCATACAACCGCCCACTCCGGAGTGGGGGCAGATGCTCGTTGATGCGTTGCCGTACCTCGATCTCAATCCGTGGATGGTATTGCTTCCCGGCTTTGCGATCACAGGAGTCGTCGTCAGCTTCAACTTGCTTGGCGAAGCGATTGCACTGAACCGTGTGCCGCGCGACTTGCGACGTTCGGTTTTGCGGCGCGGCCGGCTTGTCGCTGCCTCATGGGAACGAGCACCAATCGAAGATCCGAAAAAGCGGATTGCGACATGAGCACAGATAAAGTTCTGGAGGTAAGAGACCTCAGTGTCGATCTCTTCACCAAGAATGGTGCACTTAGGCCTGTTGACCGGGTCAGCTACAGCGTGCGCAGGGGAGAGACGCTAGCCATTGTCGGCGAGAGCGGCTCCGGCAAGACTGTGATGAACTTCGCGCCACTCGACCTTATGCCAGTTGGGCTGGCGGTCCAGATCAGCGGTTCATTCAACATCGCCGGTACTAATATTGCAGCCTTGCCGCCTTCCAGCCTGCGCCATGTTCGTGGGAAATCGGTTGGAGTGATTTTCCAAGATCCGATGAGCGCCCTGAATCCGGTCAGGCGGGTGGGCCGACAGATCGCGGAGGTGGCGCAAAAGCAGCTAGGCTTGACCACCCGGCAAGCTGAGAAGCGCGCTGAGGAATTGCTCTCCCTGGTAGGAATGTCGGACCCAGTCCAGCGCATGAGACAATATCCTCATGAACTGTCGGGGGGTCTACGACAGCGCGTCATGATTGCGATTGCGGTTGCGAGCGAGCCGCCTCTGCTAATCGCGGACGAGCCGACAACGGCGCTGGACGTGACGATCCAGGCGCAAATACTCAAGCTCCTGCAAAGCCTTCAGAAAAGATTGAACATGGGTATCGTGCTGATCACGCACGATATGGGCGTCGTTGCCGCCATCGCGCATCAGGTCGCCGTGATGTATGCGGGACGTATTGTGGAGTACGGCCCCGTAGCGGACGTACTAGTGTCACCCTCCCATCCTTATACCTGTGGTTTGGTCGACGCGATTCCAAGAGAGGAAGATCCTTCCGGGTCACCCTTCAGGGGAATTGCCGGGCTTCCGCCGAGCATGGGAGCGCCTCTGGAGGCATGCGCATTCGCCGAGCGGTGCGCATTTACCCAGCCGGTTTGTCTCAACGGCCGGCCCCAACTGCACTCCATTCCGCAATCATCTGTTTCGATGGCGTGCACTGTAAAATACGAGCAACTGAGGTAGGGACAGTGAAAAGCATCCTCGAGGTAAAGGACCTGACCACCCGCTATAAAAGCGGGGAACGGGACAAATGGATCACCGCTGTCGATAACGTTTCAGTTCACCTAAATGCCGGCGAGATCGTTGGACTTGTCGGCGAATCCGGGTGCGGCAAATCCTCTCTCGGACGAACCATAGTTGGTCTCGAGAATCATCAGCATGGCAGCGTAGTGCTGGACGGCACCGATCTTTCAACCCTCCGGGGGCGCGCGCTACGAGATCGGCGACGTACAATCCAGTACATCTTTCAAGATCCCTATGCCAGCCTCTCCGAACGTCAGACCGTCGGTGAGACCCTGGCCGAGGCACTTGTCATTGCCGGCAAGGTTTCGGCCAAGCAAATCGACACCAAGGTCGGCAAGTTGCTCGATCAGGTTGGGTTACCCTCCCAAATGAATAGCCGGTTTCCTCGCGAACTGTCGGGTGGACAAAGGCAGCGGGTCGCAATCGCCAGGGCCTTGGCGGTCGAACCGAAGGTGTTGATATGCGATGAGCCTGTGTCCGCTCTTGACCTGTCAATCCGGGCTCAAGTCATGAATCTTTTCTTGGAGCTGCAGCGTGATCTGGGGGTGGCGATGCTTTTCATTGCTCACGACCTAGCGCTGGTTCGACAGGCCGTGACGCGGCTCTATGTGATGTATCTCGGGAAAATCGTCGAGGAGGGTACGAGCGAGGAGGTCTATCGGACACCTCAGCACCCTTACACCCGGGCTCTGTTAGCTTCGGTTCTGCAATCGGATCCTCGTGTTGCCGCTGAACGGGGACTTGTCACGCTGGCGGGCGAAATCCCCAGCCCGATCAATCCTCCCTCCGGTTGCCGGTTCCACTCGCGATGTCCGATTGCGCAGAGCATTTGTTCGCAGACCCCTCCTGAGATGAAGAGTGGTGGCCGCGGACGTCAGTTCGCGTGTCATTTCGGCACCGATTTGAAGGCGGCGTGACCGACAGGAACTGTGCGCTTCCAGAATGGATCGCAAATGGGGAGCGGCCTGCTGGCTCCGGTCTCGCCTCGATCGCGTTGTCATGCCTGCGGAGAAAGTCCGGGCGCACCAGCTTTCTCCCCTCTCTCCATGAGTCACGTCGACGACCGGAAACAACTAGCCGTGGACGGCGCTGCGCGGTTCATTTCTCTCGCCGTCGATCAACACCGCGAAGAAGCGCTGCAAATCTTCCTCAAGATCGTCAGGGTGTTCAAGCCCGACATTCAAGCGAAAGAGATAGTCCGGACCCGTCCAAGGCCGAACCGTTCGCAGTGCCTTCACGGTTGATGGCGCGATCAGGCTCTTGGTTCCTCCCCAAGAAGCGCCAATGGAAATTATCTGTAAGGCGTCCAATGCAGCGAATGCTTGGCCCGCATACTGTTCCTTCAGTATGAACGTGAAGACACCGCAGGAGCCGCTGAAATCTCGCTTCCAGATTTCGTGGCCAGGGCTGCCAGGCAGCGCAGGGTGGATCACCGTTTCCACGCATGGATGTTCGGCTAGCCAAGCCGCGATGCGAAGGCCGGATGTGTCGGATCTTGCGAGGCGTATTGCCAAGGTCTCCAGTCCGCGAGCCAGAAGCACACAGTCGTCAGGCGACGTGCCGATGCCCAGTCTTCCAAGAGAGGCTTTGATTTTCAGGCCCAAGGCGTCGTCCCTTGTGGTGATCGAGCCCAAGACCAGGTCGGAGTGACCGGAGAAATGTTTGCTGAGAGCTTCCGCAACAATATCCACGCCATGGCGGATCGGCCTGAAATTGAGGGGAGAAGCCCATGTGTTATCGCACCCGACGAGTGCGCCTTTGGCGTGAGCTATCAGGACAATCGCCGGAATGTCTTGCATCTCCAGCGTTATTGACCCTGGAGACTCTGTCCAGACGAGGCGCGTGCGCGCATCAATCAGGGAATCCAGTGCGCGCAAGTCGACGGGATCGTAGAAGACGGCCTCAATGCCAAGCGACGCCAACTCATGGGTGGCAAAATCGCGCACGGGGCCATACACGGTGTCGGGTATGAGTACTTTCTCGTGTGCGGCAACAAGGGCCAGCATGGAACAAGCGACAGCAGCTTGACCGGAAGGGACCAGCAGTGTGCGGGCGCCCTCTTCCAGTTCGGTGATCTTCTTCTCCAAGTACCGATGAGTGGGCGTTCCATAGAGCCCGTAAACATATCCATCAGCACTGCGCTCGAACCGGGCGGCGAAGGACGCGGCATCCGGATACCGGATTGTCGAGGCGCGATGTATCGGAACGGTCAGGCTGTCATAGCCTTCCAGGCTCACCGCGAACCTCGCCACCGATCTTGTGTCATCATGCATTCGATCCCGTCTCCGTTAATGACGCCATTGTTGACATGCGGGGATGTATCCCGTCCAATAGCAACAAATGGCGCTGCTATTCTCTTAGGTTATGGGCCTACGGAGTTCTCTGGAGCGCGGGTCGGCTTCAAGTCCGCCATTCGGCGCTTTGCCGTCGCAACAAGAGCATGCGATGCATGCGAGTGCTGCACTTAGCAGAAGGCATCATTTCGAGACCTGTTCGCAACAGCTTGAGAGACGCAATTCGAGGTCATCCAGAAGACCTTGCGTGCGGCCCGAGCCAATTGTGAGCTACGATGGGGCACCGTTGGTGTGCCTTCCATTGTCGAGCGCCGAGCCCGTGTAGGAGGTCGTGATCGCGCATCCCGGTGAGGCGACGCTTTCTCAGCCGCCGGCCACCCAATAACCTGACGGAATAGGAGGCCTAAATCTTACCATTGGACGAACCTGTGCGTCCTTCCCATGATGCAGTCGATGGACGAGTGGTGGGAATACTTTCAAGCTTGAGCAGCCGATACTCGCAACGGCACGCCGCTTCTCTTCATCAACTAGTTGGATGCATCTCAGCCGGGAAGCGTGTTGGTGAAAGGTGGGTTGCAGGGTTTCGTGGAGCGGGATGTGAGCCGTGGAAGTGTGATGGAGGGAACTCTTCACGTAAAGGACTGGTCATCGGAGCAGGCAAGAGCCGATGCAGATCCACTCATCCGGAAGCAACCTGACGCACGAGTGTGTTCGACCATTTCAGATCGCGGCTCGCAAATCCTCGAGGAACTCCGCAATAATACGAGAGGGGAGACGATTGGGCGGCCTGATCAAGAGGGTTCGAAAGTAAAGTGCGGGCTCGAACGGCCGCAAGGTCAGCCCGCGGCCCTCATACGGCTGTGCGGTCAAAGGATCGACAAGGCCGACGCCGACACCAGCAGCCACCATCGCACAGATCGTTGTCGAATAGGGCGTTTCCATCACAGTTCGCACCGCGACGCCGGCTTCCTTGAGAACGTGCTCGGCGTCGCGTCGGGTCGTGTCTTCCGGGGCGAGAGCGATAAATGGACAGCCGGCAAGATCGATTGGGCGGATGATGTCCAAGGACTCGAGTGGATGTCCCTTGGGCACCGCCACGGCTACTGGAAACTGCGCAAACTCGCTCACCTCAACACCCGTGCGATCGATCTCGTCAGCGACAATCCCGAGGTCGAACTGGCCGGAAGCGACGAGGTCGCGCACATTAGAGGACATGCGCGTCTGGAAGGTGACGGCGATGTTCGGATTTCGATCCATAAAGGCGCGAAGGGCGCGCGGAAGAACATTGGTCGAGAGCGCCGAAAGACAAGCGATCCTGAGTTCGCCGGAGCCGTAGTCTCGAATGCGGGCGGCCGCCCCCCTGAGATGGCTGAGGCCAACAAAAGCCTGTTCGACCTCGCGGAAGAAAAGCTGTCCCTCGGGAGTAGGGTGGAGTCTACCCTTGATCCGCTGGAAGAGATCGAAACCAAGCGAGCGTTCCAGCTCTTGGATCATCTTGCTGACCGCTGGCTGGGACACATGCAAAACGTCAGCCGCGCGGGCCGTGGTACCGTTGGTCATCACTACCCGGAAGACCTCAACCTGCCGAAAATTCATCGATGCCGCCACTTCAATTCAATAACTCACGCGAATAGATGTGCGGAAAATTCGCGTCCTTTTCGATCGAAATCCGTACAGCGTTCACAGTGGTTTGGAAAGGCGCTCTCATCCAATTCGTTGTTACACCCCAAGGGCCAACCGAGGACTTTGCATCTCTTGGTGTTGGAGTGCATCCAGCGCCTGTCCATCGACGGCTTCCGAAGCGCGACGTCATGGCCAGGGGCCCGACGCAACATTGCGCCTGAGTATCGGCCTGGAGGACGAAGGCGAGCTCTGGGGCGATATCGAGCGCCTCCTGACAACAAGCATGGGATCAACGGGAACGAAAAGCGCGAGCGAAGGATCTCTCAAGGTCGTCCGCTGCGTCTGACGGCGTCCGCGATAAAAATTTTTGCGCACTTAAGGTGATCAACATGCCGGATGTGGAAAATGTGCTCCGTGACATTGACGACAATTTTGAGGTTTCAGTCCGCAAACTTCTGGAGTTAATCTCTATCCCGTCGGTTTCGAACGAGATTTCGGGCGAACCAGAAATTCGTCGCGCGGCTCACTGGCTCAAGTCGGAGTTGTCAGCGATCGGGCTTTCCGCGGAGATCATCCAGACCAACGGTCACCCGGTTGTCCTCGCCAGTTCTCCCGCAGGCTCCATGATCGAGCGCCCACGTTTGCTGTTTTACGGACACTACGATGTGCAGCCGGTCGGCGACTTGAAACAATGGACGCATTCGCCGTTTGAGCCGCGCGTGATCGAGGAAGAAGATGGCGCTCATCGCTTTTACGGCCGAGGTGCATCGGACAGCAAAAGCCAGCTCTGGACGTTCATCGAGGCTCTCCGTGCATGGAAAAGTATCGAGTGCAGTTTTCCAGCCGACATCATCGTGATGCTGGAAGGGGAAGAGGAGTCGGGTTCGGCAAGTTTGCCTGCCTTCATCGAAGCGCATCGGCATGATCTTCAATGCGACGTCGCGTTCATCTGCGATGCAGAGATGTGGTCGCCCACCCAGCCAGCCATCACGACACGACTCAAGGGGCTGGTCCACGAGCGAGTGACCATCTTGGCGCCCAATCCCGATCTTCATTCAGGCCACTACGGTGCCGTGGCCGCGAACCCCATCCGCATACTGAGCAACATTCTGACAGACATTCATGACAAAGCTGGGCGAGTGCGCATTGAGGGGTTTTACAACGGAGTTCGCGAGATTCCGGATAATCTGCGTCGGCGATGGCGGGGGCTCGAACAAGACGCAGGCCGGTTTGAAGAGGTCAACCTGAGCGGCGGCATAACGGAAGAAGGATATACCACGCTGGAAGCAATGTGGGCACGCCCCACCGTCGACATGAACGGCATCACGGGAGGCAATCAAGGACCGGGCGGACGGTCAGTCTTGCCTGGAAGTGCAACAGCACGTCTCAGCTTCCGGCTCGTCGATGCACAGGAACCGGGGAAGATCCGTGCCGGGTTCAGGGCCTACGTTGAATCGAAGCTTCCGAAGGGTTGCACTGTGGAATTTGAGGGTGATGACGGCAGTCCGGCGGTAGTCCTTTCGCACGACAGCCCTTTCGTAGCTGCCGCTGCGCACGGACTGGAACGCGAGTGGGAAACACCTGCCATTCTGAGAGGGACAGGTGGTGCGATACCCTTAGTCCACCAACTAAGCGAGGTTCTTGGCGTTGAGTGCGTCGTCATCGGCTTCATCTTGCCCGGTGACTTCATCCATGCGCCAGACGAACACTACGATACGCGACGTCTACGAAAGGGCGTTCGCAGCTGGGTTAGGATCTTTGAAGAAATCCAACTGCGGATCGCAGGATAGACGCCGTGAGAGGTTCATAAGTAAAAAACCGCAGCTTTCGAAAGGCGGCGCTGACCCGATCGTTGCCGTCGGTCGGCAGCGGGAGGCATCCACACCAATCGCTGCCGGCCGGTCGGCACAATTAGCAACCTTCGGCAGTCGTTTTCATCTGCCCAGGGGCGGCGGACTTGGCGCTTGTGTCATCCTGCTGACCAGGAGCCGCCTGCTTCGCACTGCCACTCTGCTGGCCAGGCGCACAGTCCTTCGCAGAGTTCGAGTTTGTCGACTTCGTTGTGGTCGAATCCGTGTTGCTATCTGTCGTCGGCATCGTTGTGGTTGTAGTGGAGGAACCACTCGACGTCGTCCCTGTTGTCCCTGTCGTCCCGGCTAAAGCAAGCCCGGTGGAAAGAGCCATCATGGTAGTAGCAAAAAGAAGCCGTTTCATCGTTCATCTCCAAATGACAAAGCAATGTCCCTTCCGTTCGATAACAAGGGTGCCAAGGATCGGTTCCGTGCGCTAATGGATTCTAGCGCAAAGTGGTGGGCTTTTCGGTCGGGTTTGCCCCTGCCCCCTGGCCTCGCGATGTGCTGTTTCGGCAGGGCTTGGGGTCAGGCTTCGGAATAACCATCGGCAGCCGCTTGCGCACCGTTGCGATGCGGATAATGCTGGGTATGGCTGGGCTGGAGCGGAACTCTTTCCAGCCTGGCCCGGCTGCTTTCCCCCTCAGGCGGCAGCGTCTCTGCGGCGGGAGGGCATGCCCATTTGACCGTTTCCGCCCCCTACAGACGCACGGCGGCCTGCGGTGTTTCGGCCAGACAAGGGCTGCGTGTTGACCTGGATCGTGCCCGGCGTATCAATATTGTTTCGAGGCCGACTGCTTGGCGACGCGATATGATTGGGTTGTGGGAACCCTGCGATTTCTCGAAAGTACCGGCATAGGGTATCCTGGGGACGATAGGGAGCGGCCAAATCGTCGGCAGAAGAACGTCCGAAAGGGCTATCGGCAGCTCCGTCGTGGGAACGAAAAAAGTAGAGAAGCAGAACTTTCGTGTGCGATTTTTGCACACGCCTTCCGACAACCATCTGATAGACGTATCTGCCCCGTCCATCATTGCGACGAGTCTTGTTTTTCAACGTCGTGACACTCGATACCGAATTGCCGTCACGCTGGCTGACGATAGCAAAAGAGCGCCCTTGCGAATGTCCCGCTACCAATTCAACCCCGCTATCGTACGCAACGGCCCGATTGTGTCGGCCGCCCAATGCGGTGTCTATGCAATTGCGGCTATATTTTGCCCTTCCTATGGCGAGTAGAAGCCTTCCGCGACCTACCGCATCTCGCTCAAGACATTCTCGCCGTCACCCATGCGCATCGGCTTCACCCCTCGGGAGATTTGCGCTCGCTTGTCGGGCCTTGCCTTCGATCTCGATCTTGCTCCGCGCTTGAAGATCGAAGCGCACCGTTACGGTGCGCATGCGTGCATGCAGCACATCGTCCAGCGTGCCGCGCATTTCATGCAGATAGGTCAGCGACGACTTCCCAAGCTTTTCTATAACGGTGCGAACGGTGACCAGAGTTCCCACCTCGGTTTCGTGCACGTAGTCGATCTCCATCCTCACATCCGCCCAGCCGAGCGTCGGCGTCAAACGGGGATCGGCGATCCTGCCGAGCAGCTGGAAACTGGCGTCGTCGAACATAGCGACGTAGTGACGGACGTTGAGATGGCCCATCGCGTCACACATCCAAGGATGGACGACGCCGACATAAGTTTCAATCGGGGGCGTCAAAACCCGACCTCGTTTCCGCCCTTGAGATCCAGCAACTGGCGGGCTTCGTCGGGGGTTGCGATTTCAAGCGACAGTTCGCCAAGGATGCGCTTGATCTTGGCGACCTGCTCGGCATTGCTCTTGGCAAGCGCGCCCTTGCCGATATAGAGACTGTCTTCCAGCCCGACACGCACATTGCCACCCATGATCGCACCCATCGTGCAGAGGTTCATCTGGTGCTTGCCGGCGGCAAGGATCGACCAGAGATAGTCGTCTCCGAACAGCCTGTCCGCCGTCCTGCGCATGTGCATCATGTCTTCGGCGTCGGCGCCGATTCCGCCCAGAAGCCCGAAGATCGTCTGGACGAAAAGCGGCGGCTTCAGCAGCTTGCGGTCGAGAAAGTGCGCCAGCGTGTAGAGGTGACTGACGTCATAGCACTCGAACTCGAACTTGGTGCCGTAGGCCTGGCCAACCTCGAGGATGATGCGCTCGATCTGCTCGAACGTGTTGGAGACGATGCCCTTCTTCGTGTCTTCCAGGTAGCCCTTCTCCCAGTCGTACTTCCAGTCGGTGTATTTCGGCGCGATGTGGTGCAGGGCGAAATTCATCGATCCCATGTTGAGCGAGCAGAGTTCGGGCTTGGCGGCATGGGCGGCTTCGAGACGTTCGTCGAGCGTCATCTTGAGGCCGCCGCCGGTGGAGATGTTCATCACTGCGTTGGTTTGCTGCTTGATGCGGGGCAGGAAGTCCATGAAAAGCCTGGGATCGGGGGTGGGTTTGCCCGTCTCGGGGTCGCGGGCATGTAGATGGATTACCGAGGCGCCAGCTTCGGCTGCGCCGACAGCGGCATCGACGATCTCGCTCGGCGTTATCGGCAAATAGGGACTCATGGTCGGCGTGTGGATCGATCCGGTGACCGCACAGGTGATGACGACTTTCGGCGATTTCTTCATAGCTGGAGCCTCCCTTGTCTGCCTTTTGTTGTTATCGATCGAGCGCGAGGCAATCCTCGCGGCCACAACCCAGCCGGATCGCCGTACCCGGATCGAGCTTCGGTTGAGACGATGAAGTGGCTAGCTTGACGATGAGTTTCTGGCCGCTCGCGGTCGCGGCGATGAGCCGGACATGATCGCCGACATAGATTGACTGAACGACCGTCGACGGGATCTCGTTGAGTGCCGTGACGCCGTCCTGCAGAACGGACAGGCGCTCGGGCCTTATCGACAGCGTTATCTTGGTGCCCGCGGCAAGCGCAGCGCCGCAGGACATGGCGTTCAACACAACGTCGCCGTCGTCGAGACGGACGGATACGCCGCCATCCTCGCTCCCGGCCAGCACGGCGCCGAACATGCGGTTGTTCTCACCGATGAAGCTTGCGACAAAGCTCGCCGCGGGACGCTCGTACAGTTCGCGCGGCGTCGACAGTTGCTCGATGCGGCCGGCGCTGAACACCGCGATCCGGTCCGACATGGTTAGCGCTTCGGTCTGGTCGTGCGTGACGTAGACGAAGGTCACGCCCAGCCGGGCGTGAATATCCTTGATCTCGAACTGCATCTGCTCGCGCAGCTGCTTGTCGAGGGCGCCAAGCGGTTCGTCCATCAAGACAAGATTTGGTTCGAAAATTAGGGCGCGGGCAACCGCCACACGTTGTTGCTGCCCGCCCGAAAGCTGCGCTGGCCGCCGATTGCCGAATTCGGGCAACTGGACCATGTCGAGAACGTTCCCGACACGTCGCCTGACCTCCTCGCGGCCAAGTTTGCGGACCTCGAGCGGGAAAGCCAGATTTTCGGCGACCGTCATGTGCGGGAAAAGCGCGTAGTTCTGGAACACCATGCCGATGCCGCGACAATTGGCGGGAACGTTGTCGATGCGCTGACCGTCAATGAGAATTTCGCCCTCGGTCGTATCTTCGAATCCTGCCAGCATCATCAACGCCGTCGTCTTGCCGGACCCGGAAGGGCCTAGCAGCGTCAGGAATTCGCCGCGCATGATTTCCAGGTCGAGCTGGCGCACCGCCTGGACCGCATGCCCGTAGCGCTTGCTGACGCCGCGAAACTCGACGTGAACCGGCCCACGCGGAGATCCGCCCATCACCGCGCCTGCGCCTTCGGATCACGGCGCACCGAAGTCGGGCGCTTTCGAGCAGGCTGCACCTCAGCCGCCGCCGCGGCGCGAAGAATGATGTCGGCGGCCTCGCGCAGATCGGCCACCAGGGCCTTGCGCGCAGCCGCGCCATCGGCGCGACGCAGCGCCGCGAGCATTTCGTCGTGATGGTCCAGGCCCAGGCCGTAGGTCACGTCCGAGCGGACGATGTTCAAGAACGGTCCTGCCTGCAGCCACAATTTCTCGATGATCTGCTGGATGAGAGGTGACCGCGCGGCATGGTACATCGTGAAATGGAACCGCCTGTTCAGGCCGAGATAGTTAGCCATGACGTTGCTCTCGACGCACTCGCGCATCAGGCTGTTCAGCTTCGCCAATTCATCGAGTTCTTCGGGCGTGATGGTCGTCGCAGCCCATTCGGCCGCCGTCCCTTCGACGCTGCAGCGCACACGCACGAGATCCGAAATACGCGCCACCGTGGCCTCGGGGACGATGACGCCCCGGTTTGGGTGGTCGAACATCGCCTCGTCGCTGACGAGTTGCCGCAAGGCCTCGCGCACCGGCATGGCGCTGGTCCGGTACTGTTCGGCAAGCTGTCGCACGACCAGTCTTTGGCCGGGCAGGAAGTCACCGTTCATCAGTGCTTCCTTCAAGCCCGTATGGACACGAACATGAGCTGTCTTTTGCGCGGCCGAGCCGGCGGTGGCATCCTTGCGATCAAGCATCAGTTTGTCCGGCGGGGCAGTATTTTGAGGTTGCTCGACAGGAAATCGTCGAATGCGGCGGCGAAGCCGTCGAGTTCGGCGTCGCCAAATGGCAGTGACAACGCCAGCATGCCGCGCGGCGTCACGTAGTACCCTCGCAACAGCATCTCGATATGCCAAAGCGCAATCACCGATGGATCGGCATCGTCGAGCCGCGCCGGCGTGTCCACCGGCCCCCTGACGAAATGCAGGTTCATCAACGACCCGCGCCCTATGACGATGCCCTCGACGGCATGTCGTTCAAGTGAGACGTTCATCGCTTCACGCAAGCGATCGCCGCGCGCATTGATGGCGCGGCTTGCCTCTCGCGTCAGCACCTGCGTCAGACCGGTGAAACCAGCAGCCATGCTGAGAATATTGTTGTTGAACGTCCCGCCATGCGAGAACGCATCAGGCAAAGCCGGATCGAAGCGGTCGACGAGGTCGGCGCGTCCACCGAATGCGCCAAAACTCGCACCGCCGCCGATGTACTTTCCGAGCGTCACGAAATCGGGAAAAATTTCATGCGCGCCATGGAGCGCTCGATAGTCGAGGCGCGAGGTCATGACCTCGTCGAAGATCAGCAGCGCGCCGGTCTCCTTCGTCGCTGTGCGCAGCGCTTGCAGGAACTCGCAGGTCGCCGGGATGCAGCCGCCACCGCCCATCATCGGTTCGACGATGACGGCGGCAAGGTCGTCGCCCTGTTCCTTGATGAGCGCCACGGCGCCTGCACTATCGTTGTAGTCGGCGAAGACAAAGGGGAAAGGCAAATTGAGCGGTGAGCCGCCATGCGCAAAAGTCAGTACGCCGCCGTGATAGCCTTCCCGGAAGGCGAGTATCTTCGAACGCTTCGTGATGGCGCGAGCGGCGGAAATCGCCATGATGTTCGCCTCGGTGCCCGAGTTGCAGAAGCGCACGCGCTCGATGGCTGGAAAACGCTCGACCACCGCCGCTGCCAGGCGCGCCTCGTAGCGGTTGGGTGCACCCAGCATGATGCCGCCCTGTATGACGTCCACAAGGGCCGCCGAAATCGCCTTGTCGGAGTGGCCGTAGAAGCCGGCGCTGTATTCCGAGACCAAGTCGACATAGGTATGGCCGTCGAGATCGGTGACCCTGCAGCCCTCGCCGGAGACGAACGAAACAGGGAATGGCGGGTACCAAAGTACAGCCCTCGTATTG
This sequence comes from Mesorhizobium sp. C277A, assembly GCF_040324395.1. Taxonomy (NCBI): domain Bacteria; kingdom Pseudomonadati; phylum Pseudomonadota; class Alphaproteobacteria; order Hyphomicrobiales; family Phyllobacteriaceae; genus Mesorhizobium; species Mesorhizobium sp. C277A. The sequence continues at coordinate 3,661,730 of NZ_JAMYVW010000002.1, forward strand.
CCGCCCGGCAAGAATGCCGCGGCCTCGTTCTGACGCGCCAGGCTGTTCGGGTTGGCGTCAGCGAAACACTGTCGCGCCTCGTCCAGAACAGCAGCGAGACTGACATTGGCGCGCACGTCTCTAGTGCCTTGCAGCATTCGATCAAATCCCCTTATCTTTTTAACTTTTTTGCACCCTATCGCAAATTCCTGTTGCTAATCAATCCATTTTGCGTTTGAAATTTGATCAAATCTACAACGATAAGAAAGGGGAACTGCAATGAGGACTTATCTGCAAGCCGTATCTGCCGCCGCGATCTGCCTCGCGACCTCGACTTTTGCCGCGTCCGCGGCCGATCCCGTCACGGTGGTCGGCTGGGGTGGTACATGGGACAAGGCCTACAAGGATGGAGTCTGGGACAAGTACACCGAAAAGACGGGCGTCCCGATCGTCATGGAAGAGTGGGGCGGCGAGGTCGCCAAGGTGCGTGCCCAGGTGCAAGCGGGCAACATTACTTACGACGTCGTCTCGGTGGAAGCGCCCGCCATGGAAGTCGGCTGCGCCGAAGGCCTGTTCGTCCCGCTGACACCCGAGATCACAGGCGACGCAGCGAACTATCTCCCAGGAACCCTGCACGAATGCGGTGTCGCGTCCGACACATGGGCAACGGTTCTTGCCTACAACACGGATGTCTATAAGGGCGACGCCGCGCCAAAGAGCTGGGCGGACTTCTGGAACGTCGAGAAATTTCCAGGAAAGCGCGGCCTCTACCAGCAAGCGCAGTTCACGCTGGAAAATGCGCTCATGGCCGACGGCGTGAAACGCGAGGACATGTACAAGGTGCTGGCCACGCCGGAAGGTGTCGACCGGGCTTTCGCCATGCTCGACAAGATCAAGCCGAACGTCGTCTGGTGGTCCACCACGACGCAGGGCATCCAGAACCTCGACAGCGGCGAAGTGACGCTCAGCGACGCGTTCAATGCACGCATCACCAACGAAGCCATCAACGAGAAGAAGCCCTACGCCATCGCGTGGGACGCCGGCTTCTTCTACGGCACCGACTACTGGGCCGTGGTGAAGGGCGCACCACACCAGCAGGGCGGGCTGGATCTCCTCAAGTGGTTTTCCATCCCTGAAAACCAGGCCGGCTTCTCCAAGCTCTATGCCTATGGCACCGGCCGCAAGGAAGCCGCCGACCTCATTCCCGCGGACTGGAAGGCCAACCTGCCGACGTCGCCGGAGCACCTCCAGTACGGCGCCGCCTATGACAACGACTTCTGGACCGAGCACAAGGAAGCGTTGGAAGAACGCTTCAAGGCCTGGCTCGCGAAGTAACTTGGGCATGTTGGTCGGGACAAAACCGGCTATGAAGCGACGCCAACGGGGCGGCATGCTCGCCCTGTTGACGGCTCCGCTTATATTATTCGTCGTCATTCTGTTTCTGTGGCCGGTGGCGCGCTTCCTCGCTCTGGCCGTCGACAACTCGGATTTCTCGAACAACCTGCCGCGCACCATTGCCGCTCTGGCCGGCTGGAAAGCAGAGAGCGGCCTGCCTGGCGAACCCGTCTTTGCAGCACTCGTCGAGGACCTGGCCGACGCGCGGCGCGCCGGGAAGGAAGGCGTCCTGGCGCAACTCGTGAACCAGCGCGTTGTCGGTAGCCGTTTCCTCGTCATCAAGACGGCAAAGGATGCGGCCGACGGCAAGCTCGGCATGCGCCCCGTGCGCGACGAGGTGCTCGCCAAACAGGCCGGCTGGAAAAACATCGATCTCTGGCAGGTCATAGCGCGTCAGCAAAGCGCGCGAACGGACTATTATCTGCTTGCGAGCCTCGACCTGAAGCGCGGCGCGGACAATTCGATCGAAGCCGTTTCGGCCGACCGCGCCATCTTCGTCGACGCGCTGCTGCGTACGATCTGGATCAGCATCGTGGTGACGGTCATCTGCGCGGTGCTCGCCGTGCCGCTGGCGCAGGCGATCGTCAGCGCGCCGCCTGCCTGGTCGAAGCTGATGTTCGCGCTGATCCTGTTTCCGCTCTGGACATCGCTGCTGGTGCGCACCGTCATCTGGATCATCGTGCTGCAGAAGAACGGTCCCGTGAATTCCACACTGCTCGGATTGGGTATCGTCAGCGAACCCCTCGACCTCATCTACACCCGCTTTTCGCTGTACCTGGCGATGGTTCAGGTTCTGCTGCCCATGATGGTCCTCTCCGTCGTCGCCGTCATGCGGCGGGTTCCGACCACCTACATGCGCGCGGCGCTGTCGTTGGGTGCCCCGTGGCTCACGGCGTGGCGCCGCGTGCAGTTGCCGTTGATCCTGCCCGGGATCCTGTCCGGCGGGGCGATCGTTTTTGTCTTCGCGCTCGGCTATTACATCACCCCGACGCTTGTCGGCGGGCCGACGGACCAGATGATCTCCAGCTCCATAGCCTTCTACACCAACAGCACGCTGAACTGGGGCATGGGCGCAGCGCTTTCCCTGCAACTGCTCATGATCCTCGTGTTGTTTGCGTTCCTGTTCTGGACGGCATCCGTCCTCTTCCGCAGCAAGGCGCATGTCGCATGAGCGCCGACCGCTTCCGGAAATGGCTGATGTATGCCTATGCGGCGACGTTGCTGGCTTTCATCATCCTGCCCCTGCTGATCGTGGTCCCCATGTCACTGACCTCGAGCAATTCGCTGGCATTTCCAACGCCGGGCTGGTCGTTGCGCTGGTATGCCGAGCTGTGGGTCGACGAGCGCTGGCCGAACGCGCTGTGGAACTCGGTCGTCATCGGGCTATCCACCACGGTTCTGGCTTTGCTGCTCGGCATACCTGCGGCGATCGGGCTCGCCTGGGGTGATTTTGCCGGGAAACGTATCCTCTACGCGATCATCGCCGCGCCTTTGGTGACGCCGGTCGTCATCGTCGGCGTCGCGGCCTTTTCATTCTTCGCCACGCTGGGACTCGTTGGCAGCAAGCTATCGATCATTCTGGTGCACACGGCGATGGCCGTGCCTGTGATGCTGACCACCGTCGTCGCCAGCCTTTCGACCTTCGACCGGACGCTGGTTCGTGCGGCGGCATCGCTGGGCGCCGGCGCCATGCGCACCTTCTTCAAGGTGGTGCTGCCGCTGATAGCGCCGGGCGTCGTTACAGGGGCCATCATCGCCTTCATCATTTCTTTCGACGAAGTCGTCGTCGCAAGCTTCCTCTCGACGGGCGCGGAGCGAACCTTGCCCCGCATGATATTCTCCGGGTTGCGCGAGTCCATCAGCCCTGCCATCGCGGCCGTCGCCGTGCTGCTGATCGCTTTCTCGGCGATCCTGCTTGGGGTCATCGCCATCCTGCAGAGCCGCTCGCAAGCTCTCCGCGCAAAGGCATCGGCATGAAACTGGTTCCGTCGGTGCAGCAACTCGAGACCGAGATGACGGCATGGCGGCGGCATCTCCATGCCAATCCCGAACTCGGTTTCGAAGAGTTCGAGACGGCCCATTTCGTGGCGGACAAACTGCGCGCGTGGGGCATCGAGACGACCGAAGGCGTCGGACGCACAGGTGTAGTCGGGACGCTCAGGGGCAGGCTCGGCGCTGGTCGGAGCCTTGGCATCCGCGCCGACATGGATGCCCTGCCGATGACAGAGGCACGGCCGCTGGCGCATGCGTCCCGCACCCCCGGGCGGATGCATGGCTGCGGCCATGACGGCCATACCACTATGCTGCTCGGCGCAGCCTCGGCGCTTGTTCGCTCGCCCGACTTCGCCGGCACGGTGCATTTCATCTTCCAGCCGGCCGAGGAGGGTCGAGGTGGGGCGCTTGCCATGCTGAACGAGGGCCTTTTCGAGCGTTTCCCCTGCGATGAAGTCTACGCGCTGCACAATTGCGAACGGCCGCTCGGCGAGATCGCCGTCCACCGCGGAACGGTGGCCGCGGCGGCCGATCGCTTCGAGATCCTCGTCCACGGAAGGGGCGGCCATGCGGCGATGCCGCATCTGGCGATCAATCCACTCCCCATCGCCGCGCGCATCCTGCTGGCAATCGAAGCCCTGCCCGGCCGCGTCACCGATGTGCATTCTTCCGCAATCGTCACCGTTGGCAGCCTGCGCGCCGGCGAAGCCTTCAACACCATCCCCGATACGGCGTTTCTGACCGGCACCGTGCGCACCTTTGACCATCAGGTTCAAAAGACGCTGGAGACGGCAATCCGCCGCATCGCGAAAAACGAAGCTGAAGCTTTTGGCGCCGACGTCGACATCCGCTACGAAACGCCCTTCGCACCGACGATAAACACTGCGGCGCAAGCCGACGCGATGATCGCAATTGTGAACGAGGTGATGGGACCGGCAAGTCTCGTCATCGATCCGCCTCCCGAGATGGGTTCTGAAGATTTCTGCTACATGCTGGAACAGCGGCCCGGCTGCTATTTCCTGCTCGGCCAGGCCGACGATGCGCACCAGGCTGCGGCTCACGACACCAACTACGATTTCAACGACGCAATCCTGCCGATTGGCGCGAGCCTTTGGGTCAGGCTCGTGGAGCGCCGCCTATCAGCCAGAGGCGCATCGTGATGCAACTGACGGAAAAGGACATCGTCTGGCGAAGCCATTGGCTGCGGCAGGCCCTGCCCGAGGACCCAGACCTTGCGCCTCCGCTCGAAGAGGCGACCCAGGCTGACATCTGCATCGTCGGCGGCGGCTATCTGGGCCTGTGGACCGCCATACGCCTCAAGGAGCACAATCCCGCCTTCGATGTTGTCATCGTCGAGCGCGACATTTGCGGCGGTGGCCCGAGCGGCCGCAACTCCGGCATGGTGCTCTCGGCATGGACGAAATACAGCGCGCTCGCCGCGCTGCGCGACGGAAACGATGCACTTTCGATCATCAAGGCATCCGAAGCCGCAATCGGCGGCATCGAGGCTTTCTGCAAGGCCGAGGGAATAGACAGCTGGTTTGATCGCATCGGCTGGATCTGGGGTGCGACGTGCGAAGCCCAGCTTGGCGCCTGGGACGACGCGTTGAACAAGCTGGCGGCGCATGGCTACGTGCCGGCGCGACGAGTTTCGCGCGAGGAGATCGCAGCGATGGCCGGCACGACGAGCCACTTCGGCGGCGCGTTCGATGCGTCGTCGGCAACCGTGCACCCCGGCTACCTGGTGCGCGGCCTGCGCCGGGCAGCACTGAAGCGCGGCGTGCGCATCTACGAGAAATCGCCGATGACGCGTTTTTCACGCGGCGGCAAGCTCAAGGTGGAAACGGCGAGAGGAACTGTGTCCTGTGGCAAGATCGTGCTTGCCATGAATGCATGGTCCGGCGCCATTCCCGAACTTGCGCCGGCAATCTTCAACATCTCCAGCGACGACGCCATGTCGAAGCGCATTCCAGACCTTCTCGACAAGGTCGGCTACCGCCGCGCGCCGCTGATGATCGATTCCCGCGTCTTCGTTGGCGGTTGGTCGCCGACCCGCGATGGCCGGCTGTCTGTTGGCGTCAGTGGCGGCGTCATCGGCCTCGGCGGCATCGTCGACCAGCGATTTCATGGCCAATCGCCACGGGTTGCCGACATGCGCCGCGTGTTGCGGGACGGTCACCCGGCGCTCGCCGGCTTTCCGCTCGATACATCGTGGAACGGACCCATCGACCGGACCGTCAGCGGCGTGCCGCTGTTCGGCGCCCTGCCCTCTAACCGCGACATCATTTACGGCTACGGCTTTTCAGGCAACGGTACGACGATGGCCTATCTCGGCGGCAAGATCCTGACCACCCTGTTGACCGCAGGCGAATCCGAACTAACCCATTCGGCGCTCGTGCGTCCGGTGACGCGAGGCTTCCCACCCGAACCATTCCGTTTCGTCGGCGCGCATTTCGTTCGTGGCGCGGTGCGGCGGCGCGACGATCTCGAACATGCCGGCCGAAAACCCGACCTCTTGACCAGATGGCTCGCGGGACTGGCCCCGTCCGGCGTCACCCCTTCGAAAGCCAACCTCCGCGCAAGGAAAGGATAAACGGTGTCCAAGGCCAAGATCTTCAAGCACAGCGAATTGACCCTGAAGCCGTCCATCACACCGACCGGCACATCCTCGATTGCCCGCGTCATCAATGCCGATATCAGTCGGACCATGGGCGGCGGCATCGAGTATCTCGAGAACGCCTCGATCGACTGGACCGTGACCTACGACGAGGTGCTGTTCATCCACGAGGGCACCTTGACGATCGAACTGGACGACGGTCGCCATGAGTGCAATCCCGGCGATATCGTCTGGCTGCCAAACGGCACCCACCTGAAATACATCGCCACCGAGCGTACCGGCTATTTCTATTGCCTTTACCCGTTCGACTGGGCAGCGCGGCAGGGAACGGTAGAACCCTGAACTGACAGGCACTCCTTTTCCATGCGTTGGCCATCCGCAGCGCAGTTCCGAACCCGCGGCGTCCAGAAATCGACTCCGGCTCCCACTCCTTGGGTTGTCACCACACGGCTTAGACGTGCAATCTCAAGTGACTCTTTGCGACCTCAGCTTGCCTGGAAGGGAGGTCTCGTTGTTACGAGACCTCTGCACAGCTGAGCACGACCTTCGGAACTTCAAAGCTGGAATCCAGGCGAGGATGTGCCAAGTGCCCGACAACCCGCCGGCCAAAGCCGGCGGCACTTCAGAGCCCGATTGCACCGTTTCGCCTCCGCAAGCCCTCCGCCTTTGCCTTAGCGTCCTGTTGCGCTAGCATAGATAGAAGCTAGCTACGCCTGACGAATCGGATTTCGCTGAGGGGGCGGAAATTCATGGAGATGCAGCAGGTTCGCTATTTTCTGGCCCTGTCCAACACGCTTAATTTCACCAGAGCAGCGGAAGAGTGCAATGTCACGCAGCCGGCTCTGACGCGCGCAATCAAGACCCTCGAAGACGAATTGGGCGGTGAGCTGCTTCGGCGCGAGCGCCAACATTCCCATCTGACCGAGCTTGGCCGACGCATGCTGCCCTTGCTGCAGCAGTGTTACGATGCTGCCACTTCCGCTAAATCGCTCGCCAAGGCGGTGCAAAGCAGCGACGTGGCCCCGCTTAATGTCACCATTTCCAACAGCGTCAACATCGCACTTCTGGTCTCGCCGTTTACGGAGCTTTTCCGGGCCTATCCCGGCGTGCATCTCAAGATCAACCGCGGCTCGCCGAACGCTGTGATTGATGCGCTGAAGAACGGCGATGTCGAACTCGCCGTTGCCGGTCCGCTGGGGGCGGCATGGGACCGGCTCGACACCTGGCCGCTGTTCCAAGAAGGCATAGAGCTCGTGGTGAATTCCGATCATCCGCTTGCACGCCGCAACGAGGCCGATGTCGCGCTGATCCAGCTTGTCGCGGAGCCAGTGTTGAGCAGGATCGACTGGGAAACGAGCGAGGAGCTGTCACGCTGCCTGTCGGCAAATGGACTGACGCCACGATCCGCGCATGAGGTCGAGACCGATCATGATCTCTTGGCGCTACTGGAAGCAAACGCCGGCGTTGGTTTTGTCTCGGTGACTGCGCCACGCTCGCCAAACGTCCGTAGGCTAAAGCTCCGCGACTTGGACATCTCGCGGGTCGTTGCCGTCTATGCAGTCGCCGGCCGCCACCGTTCCCCAGTGGCAACGACGCTGCTAAACCTGTTGCGATCGACCGACTGGTCGACCTTTGGCGTCAGTGAGCCCGCCTAAGCGCCCCGATCAAGTCTTCAATGTCCATCCGCCGGCGGTAGTCCGGATCAACGAAGCGGTCGGTGATGATGCCGTCCGTGCCGACGACGAAGGTCGCGGGGATCGGCAGGAACCAGCTGGAGTTGCCTTGAAAGTTTGGGATGTCATAGGCAACGCCCATCAACCGCTCCATCTCGGCCCCGATCCAAATCGCAAGGTTGAGCGAGAGGGCATAGCCATTATCCATGTCGGTGAGGAATGGAAACTTGGCGCCCACAGCTGCCTTCATCGCCTTCGCGAACCTGCGCCGCTCCGGCATAATCGCCACAATCTGGCCGCCCAAAGTGGTAATCTCCTCCTGAGCTTCAACGATGCCAATCGCATTCAACCGGCAATATGGACACCAGTGCCCGCGCTGAAAGGTGATCACGGCCGGACCTTGGGAGAGGATGTCGCCCAGGCCAATCAGTCTCCCCTCGTCATCGGGCAGCAGGAATCCCGGCATGATATCGCCGGGAGTCGGCGCCATGGATCCAGCCCCTTGCTGCCCTAGGCGCGTCACCAGGCGGTCCACCGCATCCGCAAAATCCGAGTTTAGTCGGCGCACGGCACCGGCAATCACCGCCAGCCGGTCGTTGAGAGGTGCGTCGAGTTCGATGGCAGCCTGCACGGACTGTTCAAACGTCATTGCCTGGTCGTCGGCGTCCATTTCTGCACTTTCGCAATTGCATACAGCCTATCATTGAAGCCCCACGGGCACGGCCATGCTTTTCTTGCATGGAGTCGATGCCTTGCGTGCATCGAAACTGCACGGATTCACCTTCTGTTCGTTATTTCCGCTCGAGTTGTTACGTCCGGTCTGGTTGGGACAGCTGCTGCCGAGATCGCGCGCCTCGACTTTTGCCTCCGACAGGCCGGCAGCAGGTCTAGCGACCTTCACAGCCATACCGCCACCAAGGATCGCGACATCAAATTCTCCACCGTCCCGGCCTATCGAGATTCAATGCAATTTGACCCGCGGTTTGGTGCGGTGCGACAGGATTCCGGTGACCGTGTCCAGCACGGTCTTGAAGGTCCCGTGCACTGCCTTGAGATGCATCTTGTAGAGCGAGCGATACATCAACCGGGCAAGCAGACCCTCAACCTTCAATCCGCCGATCAGGTTGCCGAAGGTGCCGTAATCGGCCAGTGAAACCAGGGAACCGTAGTCGCGGTAACGGAACGCCGGCGCCACCTGCCCTTCGAGGCGCGCCGCGATCACCTTGACCATATGATCGGCCTGCTGATGGGCCGTCTGGGCGCGCGGCGGCAAGGGAGCTTCGCTGCCGGGGAGGACACAACTCGCGCAGTCGCCGATCGCAAACACGTTTTCATCCCCTAGCGCTTGCAGGGTCTCATCCACGACCAGGCGGTTGATGCGGTCTGTCTCGAGGCCATCGAGTTTCTTAAGGAAATCCGGCGCCTTGATCCCCGCAGACCAGACGACGAGTTCGGCCGGCACGAATAGCTTCTCGCCGAGACTGACACCGCCCTCCGTCACTTCGGTGACCTTGATCCCGCACCGTATCTGAACGCCGAGATCACGAAGCAGATGCGCCGAGGCGCGCGCCAGGTGCTCGGGCAAGGCCGGAAGGATTCGTGGCCCGGCCTCGACGAGGGTGATGCGGATAAGTCTTTTGAAATCAATGTTGTCGAGGTTGTGCGACGCTATCTCCCGCATCGACCTGTGCAACTCGGCCGCCAGTTCGACGCCGGTGGCTCCAGCGCCAACCATGACGCAATGGAGTTGGCTCGGCGACAGCTGCTCGTATTGAGCGTTGGCCCTCAGGCAGGCGTCTATCATGCGCTTGTTGAATCGAACGGCCTGGGTAGCCGTATCGAGTGCGATTGCGTGGCGGGCCGCCCCTGGCGTGTCGAAATCGTTGCTGACGCTGCCGACGGCCAGCACCAGCGTGTCGTAGCCCAGCACGCGCGGCGGTATGATCTGCCTGCCTTCGTCGTCGAAGCTTGGCGCAACAAAGATCTGCCGCTTGGCGCGGTCGATGCCGACGACGTCGCCAATCCGGTATCGATAGTGATGGCGACTGGCATGGCCAATGTATTCCACCGCATCATTCGACGCGCTCAGTGCGCCCGAGGCGACCTCGTGCAGAAGCGGCTTCCAGATGTGCGTGCGATTGCGGTCGACAAGCGTAACGGAAAGACGCCGCTTGCCGAATTTACGGCCGAGGCGCGTTGCCAGTTCCAACCCGCCGGCACCGCCGCCGACGATGACCACGCGATGCCGAGACCTGTCCGCATGAGATGGTGTCTCCGGTATCGCGCGAAAAAGCGCGGCGTTGTTGGCGAGCACGGCTTCTGGAACCAGCCGCATCCCGGGAGTGATGATCTGCATCGGTATTCTCCGTCTTTCTTCCCGCCGCGCTCGAAGATGTCACTCTTGCGATTCGTGGATGACGATGCCCTGCAGCATGTCGACTTCGCACTCCCATGGCTTCTCCGCGAGAACGCGCTGGCCATGCTCGTAGCCGGCCTGCCAGCGGGTACGGATGCCGGCGCGGGTGAAGTCGATATCCTTGGTGTGGTCCTCGCCGTCGAGGCGCGGTGAAAGCAACCGCACAAGGTGCATGACCGACGGGCAGCCATAGGAGGCCAATTCCTTGAACATCGGATCCTCGCGCCGCTCGTCCGGGACGAGCTTTCCCATTTCACGCACGACGTGGCGCAGACGATGCAATTGCTCCTGCCGGGCCACGTGGCTCTTGCCGCGACTTGCGAATTGAAGGTCCTTTTGCCGGCCCATGACTTGCCAGATCGATTTCGGCTCGGTGGCGCGGGGCTGCCACATGTTGACGGCAAAGATCAGCGCGTCGCGGCGCGGACGCGCGTCGAGCACGACCTCGATCGGCGTGTTCGAATAGATGCCGCCATCCCAGTAAGGCTCGCCGTCGATACAGACCGCCGGAAACGCCGGCGGCAAGGCACCCGACGCCATGATGTGCGCCGCCGACAGGGTCATCTCGCGGGTGTCGAAGTATTTGAGTTCACTGGTGTTGACGTTGACCGCCCCGACCGTCAGCCGGGTATGGCGCCGGTTGAGATAGTCGAAGTCGATCAGGTCATTCAGCGTCCGCTTGAGTGGATCGGTCGTGTAGTAGGAGGCGTTCTCGACACCCACTTCGCGGTTCACTCCGAACATGGCACTTGGATTCGGTTCGAAGAACCCCGGTATGCCGCGCATCACGGTGCCCATATTGGCAAAGACGTTGCTCGGAACCATCATTGCGAAAAACTCATCGAGCGGGCTGATCCGGCTGACGCCTTCCCAGAACTCTTGAAGCCTCGCGAGCCGAACCGTTGGTTCGTTTCCGGCGATCAACGCGGCGTTGATAGCCCCGATCGACGTGCCGATAACCCAATCCGGTTCGATGCCACCCTCGACCAGCGCCTGGTAGACGCCGGCCTGATAGGCGCCGAGCGCGCCGCCGCCCTGAAGAACCAACACCGTCTGCCGCTTGGCGGCGCTGTCTGCCAGACGGTCGATCTTTGGCTCGGCCTCGGACACGGGCGGATTGCGGGTGATCTTGTTCATGGTCTTTATTCCTCGTTCGGGTTCAGTGAGCCGTCCAACCGCCTTCGATCGGGATGATGGCGCCGGTGATCGAAGCTGCATCGTCCGAGGCCATGAACAGGCAGAGCGCCGCAACCTGAGCAACTGTCACGAATTTTTTGGTCGGTTGGGCAGCGAGAAGGACGTCCTTGATCACCTGCTCCTCGGTGATCCCGCGTGCCTTGGCCGTGTCCGGTATCTGCTTCTCGACCAGCGGGGTCAGCACATAGCCCGGGCAGACAGCGTTAACGGTGATGCCCTGCTCGGCGACTTCCAGCGCGACCGTCTTGGTCAACCCGGCAACGCCGTGCTTGGCGGCGACATAGGCTGACTTGTATGGCGAAGCGACGAGAGCGTGTGCCGAGGCGACATTGATAATGCGGCCCCATTTGCGTTCTTTCATGGCCTGCAACGCGCGCCGGATCGTATAGAACGACGACATCAGGTCGATCGCCACGACTGCTTCAAATTTTTCGATCGGAAAGTCATCGATCGGCGCGACATGCTGGATGCCGGCATTGTTGACCAGGATGTCGATCGCGCCGAACTCGGCGATCGCCTTGTCCATCATCGCGGTGATGGCGTCGCCCTTGCTCATGTCCGCGCCGTCATAGCGGACGGTCACACCGTGCTCCGCGGCAATACCCGCCCGCAGCTTCTCGATCTCCTTGGCATCGCCAAAACCGTTGAGGACGATATTGCAGCCTTTGGCGGCAAATGCTTCGGCGATCCCCTGGCCAATGCCACTGGTAGAGCCTGTTATCAGCGCGGTTTTTCCTGTGAGCATGGTGATCTCCTTCGATCTGAGCGCGAGCTGGTCATGACCGCCTGCCGCCGGGTGGTTTCCGAGTTCTGTCTGTTGATGAAAAGTATGACCCCTGGCCCCGGACATCGGAAATGCCGTTGAGACATGGATTCGATAGCCGACGGTCAGATCCGGTCTCATTCCTCCGGCGGGCTGAGACCCCAGCCGGCTGGCTTTTTCACCGGCCGGCGAACCACCTTTCGTTCGCGTGAAGGACATGAGGTCAATCTCGTCACGGCGCGGCCGCAGACACCGCCGGCGGTCGGCGCGCTCCTGCAAGAGAAATGGTTCGGGGAACCGGCGAGCACTCTGCCCGCCGCTGTCGCCGAATAATCTCGCTGGATCCCGGGCGCTAGTTCTTCTTGATCGTCGAGGTAACCGACTGGATGACTTCCGTGGCCATTTTGAACTGCGGCGCCCGGTCGGTGATGCCATGACGCTTGGCGATCCAGTCGAAATCGGTATAGGCGGCGTAGACCCCGCCATCGGCCGTCTGATAGACCAGCACGCGCACCGGCCAGTCGAGGCCGGCTTCGGGGTTGGCCGTGATGAAGGTCGTGCCCAGGGCCGGATTGCCGAACATCACAAGACGCGACGGTTTGACATCGTTGCCTGCTTTGTTGCCAAGCTTCGCTTGGTCGATGACGCCGAAGAACATAATGCCTTTCTTGAGGACGTCCTTCTTGATGCGGGCAACGGTTTCAGCGACGGAGTAGTCGCTCTTCACCGTCACGACGCCATCCGAGGCGGCGGCAGGGACGACGATCGCCACCAGTATGGCAGCGCCGGCAATCAGGGTTTTCATATAAGTGGTCATGTCAGTCTCCTTGGGTTTGTCGTGACGTTAAGTTGAGCGATGGAATTCACAGCGCCTTGCTCGTCGGCGCGACTTTCTTCGGCTCACCGTTCGTGCCGGTCAGACTGTTGGCGTCTTCAGCACCCCCGCGACAGCAACCGCACAGGCAAGCACAGCGACAAGCACGGTCACACATGCGGTCCAGCCAATCCGGTCATAGATCTGGCCGAGGACGAAACTGCCCGCGAGCCCGCCCGCATAATAGGATGCGAGGTAAATGCCGCTTGCCGCGGTGCGATCACGCGATACGGTCCGGCTGACGTGGCCGGTGGCTATCGCCTGCGCCAGGAAGGTGCCTACGGCGACAAGCGCCATCCCGGCAAGAACGATCGGCAGACTGGTCGCAAGCAGCAGAAGCAAACCGAGGATCGCCAGCGCAAGTGTTGCACCGATCCCCACCCTGGGGCCTAGGCCGGCAGCAACGCGCCCTGCCAGCGGCGTGGTCAGCATGGAGGGCAGGAAGACGAAATAGACAAGACCCAGTGCCATCGGCGACAGCGATAGCGGAGTGGCGACAAGCTGGAAGTTCACATAGGTGAAAGTGCCGATGAACACGAAGAGGATCATGAAGCCGATCGCGAAACAGGCGCGTAGCTCGGCGTCCTTCAGTGCGCCTTTCCAGGCCGCGCGCGCGGGTTGGCCCATGGCGTCGGCGCCCATAGTTGCGGATGTCTTTTGCAGCGTAAACCATACAAGAGCCGCGCCAATCAGATTGAGGGCGGCGAACGTCAGGAAGTTGGTGGAGATGCCGAACGTATCGGCGACGGCGGCCGACATAAGCCTGCCGAAGAAATTGCTGGCGACGTTGCCGGTCACGTAGGCCGCAAGCGCGCCGGTCGTTTGGCGCGATGAAAAATGTTCGGCCAGATAGGCCATCGTCAGCGTGAAAGCGGTTGACATGCATAGGCCCTGTGCGACCCGCAGCAAGGCGAACACGATTATGTTGTCGGTCTGCGAAAGCAGCGTCGTCGGTATCGACAGGACGGCCAGGCTGATCCAGATGCCGTTGCGGCGATCGATGCCGCGCCCGAAAAGCGCGACCGCGATGCCGGCCACAGCCATGCCGAACGTGCTGGCATTGACCGCGAGACCCATCGTGGCGCGGCTGACGCCGAACTTGATGACCAGCGACGGCAGTATGGCCTGAGTGGCGAAGAGATCGACAAGCGTCAGGAACGCAATCAGGGCGATCAGGCCGAAGCGCCGGCCATCCGCAGCAACCATTCGGAGCCGCGTTGGTTCACTCAATCCACTGGTCGTCATGACAGGGCTCCGTGGCCACACGTCCCCAGGCGGCTGCCCGAGGACGCGCTTCAATGGGGGGTTACGGGAAGACGTCGTCGAAAGACGCGGATCACATCATGTGGTCGTCGGGCATCGCGGGCGGCAGGACGTCGGCGGAATAGAGCACGGCGGGCACCTTGCCGTTGTTCTTCCACCAATGGGCGAGCTGGCCGAACTCGGCAGTCACATCGCCAGCCGGGTGCTCGATGCCCACTTTACAGGTGCTGCGGTATTCGGTGATCGAGCCTTCGATGATGAGGATGTTGGCCGGGCGGACGTTGTGTTCATGCCATGGCACGACGCCGCCGGGCTGAACGACGAGCTTGCGAAGGCGCAGCATATTGCCCTTCCAGGCCTCGCCCTTGCTGCTCAGATCGATCGCAGAGAGAACCGTGTCGACAACGCCAACCGGTTTGCTGGGATGTTCCTGGATATCAGTCGTTGCGGCCTGGCCGGCTGGGCAGTCGCCGGCGAAGGCCGGGGCAGAGGAAAATGCAGCGGTTGCCGAAAGCAGACCTGCCGCAAACGCCAGAGTGAGTTTCTTGGTAGCCATCTTGTATCTCCTTTGTCGGTGCCCAAACGCGGGAGGCGGGGCATGACGAGGAGAGTGACGGGAGCGATCAGAAAAGAGAAATGCTGACTGGCTTTCAATTCGATACCTGAAAACTATCGTCGAACGACGCGAGCGCATAAAAAAGCGCACGACAAGACTTGTCGCACGCTCCCAGAATTTGGTCGTTTTGCTTCAGGCTGCGTTTTTGTGGATCGCCTGGGCTATTGGGCTCTCAGGCCAGCCATGCGCCTTGACGCTGTTCACGAAAGCCGACGCCGCAGGCGAGAACCTGCGTCCCGCAACGACGACCAGGGATACTTCCCGCCAGACCTCAGGATCGATGACGGGACGGACCTGCAGGCCCGGAATCACCGCACTGAATTCAGGGATGAAGCAGATACCTAGCCCTCCGGACACCATGTTCTGGATCCAGTCCTCGCGCTCGCTGGCGTAGGAGATCCTGAGCTTGACGCCACGATCATTGCAGAGACCAGCAAGATGATCGCGATACTCACAATTCAGGCGCCTGAGATAATTTTCGCCATCGAGTTCGGAGATGGCAACGTTGTCATTGCGGGCCAGCCGATGGCCATTTGGAAAGGCGAGGACAAAGCGCTCGCGATAAAGCGGTGTGACGTCAAAGCGGTCCGGGAAGCTGTCGCTCGAGGCCATGATGGCGACGTCGATCTCGCCGGACTCCAGAAGCTGGGAGAGCGATGCCGGGACACCCTCAACCAATTGCAGCTGGATGCCCTGCTGACGCCGGTTGAATTCGGTCAGAAGACCGGTGAAGCGACGGGGGCCGATTGTGCACATGACTCCGACCTTCAGGTTGGCGTTTTCCAGGCACAGGAATCTCGATGCCTCCTGCCGCACTCCAGTCAGTTCGTCGAGAATCTGCTGAAAACGGGGGCGAAGCAGCACACCCAGGTCGGTCAGGTGGGTCAAGCTTCGTTCACGGCGAAACAGCAGCCCTCCGACCTCTTCCTCGAGTTGTTGAATCGCGCGGGACAGAGCCGGCTGAGTGACGTTGCACTTTTCGCCCGCGCGCGTGAAGTTTCGTGTCTCGCACACTGCCAGGAAGTAGCGGATGTGGTGAACGTCCATGCCGATTTATCCCCAATTGCACGAGGTTGTTCGCGCTTCGGAGACTGCCGCAAGGCTCGCTTTGGCGCCAATGCACTGCGGCTATAAAGTCGATAGCGGTCCGTCATGGCGCCGCGACAGCGCGCGCTGCGGACTACTTGCGTTGCGCAGCAGCTGGCCATCACCAAAAGACGGTGGCGAGCAGACCGCTCGCCATTGTGACATCATTCCTGTGTTGCCCGGCACAGTCGGTGCAGCTCAGTTGGCGCCGCCAAGCGCCAATACATTGGCGCAGAACGCTGCGTGCGGCTTGCTCATGGCTGCGTCATTGCACATCTTCATCATCTTGTCCCGATCACCCCGGGGCGCAGTCAGCCAAGCCTTTTTGAAACCGGCCATCGGCTTCATCGTTTTCATGCCGGCATCGCTATAGAATGACGGCAGCGACGCCAGATCGCTGAAGGCATCGGCGGATGCAGGCCCGGCTAAAAGAGCGAGGGCGAACGCCCCCAAACAGACATTTCGTATTCTCATGACACGCTCCTTTTGGTGCTGAAGGCCTGCCGGCGAAGGTCGTGGCGCCAGCTCCAAAGCGAGATCGTCGGATACTCGCCAGCCTCGCAAATCTTGCGGCGCGGAAGAGATTGCCGCCAATGCAATCTGACTATGGAGTTCATGCCAGCTTGGCATTTCGCCAATGAAGGATCATGCGGCAGTGTCTCCATCAAACGCCTTCCCTGGCGTTCTTCGGGAGGAGATCCAAAAGATGCAAATCCAGGCCGCAACCGACCATGGCTTTGTTGCCGTTGCAAGACCGGCGACGGAAGACAGCCAGCTGATCGACATTACGCTGACAAACGACGCACACGGCGCATTTGTCTGGGGCGTGCTCGATCGCTTGCTGGATGAGCCTCGCCTTTCCTTCCGCAGCATCACTGCATCCGGTTTCGGAGGCATGGAGGCAGCGGTTCTTGCCTACGGACTGGCTCTGGGCGGCAGGCGTGGGGCAAGGACGGCGCTTACCAATTTCTGGCGGCGTGTCAGCCATGCAACGATGTTCGCGGCCGATACAGCCAAGCCGCTGAGATCGATCCTGGAACAGTCCATCGACATTGCCGAGATCCGCAAGGAAAGCTGCCCGTTGAAGCTCAACATCCTGGCTTCGAACGCCCTCACCGACACCGTCACGATTTTCTCCGGCGACCAGTTGTCGATCGACGCGATCCTGGCGGGAGCGACAGTCCCATTCCTCTTTCCCGCCGTGGAAATCGATGGCGATCCATATTGGGGTGAAGGCGATTTTTCGGCCTTGCCAGCAGTGCAGCAAATCGAGGCTGGGCATTGGCTGATTGTCAGCGGCAAACCCTCCGAGGGCATGACGCCTTGTGCTCACCGCCTCGCCGCAAATGCCTTGAACTCTGCATCTGTCCTCTTCGACAGTCATCACAGAACAAGTGCTGCGCTGTTTACCAGGCCCTGGACCGACTGGGGCGAATTGACCGACATGCGTGACCGTGGACGGCAGCGGGCCGAGGAATGGCTTCTCGCTGACCATCCAAGCTTGAGCGAAAGCTCAGTCGTCGACAGCAAAAATCGATACGTCTAGGCGCCTCCCTCCGCTTGGCCGCGCCTGCCTCTCCGCGCTCACGAAGTGTAGGCGCCAAAGCCCTCCGGTTCCCCGCCGGAGGGCTTTGGTCGTTACCCTCCTCAACATAGTGACCGCGTATCAAATCCATGCCGAGACAGCATTTCAGCTTCATCGCGCATTGGACAACACTGCTTGCAGACAGGCCGCCAGGTCAGTCTTCCCTCTAAACGCAACCAGGAGAACGACCGTGATCAACACCAAGACCCTCATCGGATCGGCCCTCGCAGCCGCCACCTCGCTTGCTGCATCTGCAGCCTATAGCGGCCCGGCTGCTCAGCCCAGCTTCTCGTTCGAGAAGTGCTATGGCGTCGTCAAGGCCGGCCAGAACGACTGCCAGACCGCGACGCATTCATGTGCCGGCACCTCGACCGCCGACAACCAGCCGGACTCGTGGCTCTACGTGCCGGCCGGCAGCTGCGCCAAGATCACCGGCGGCAGCGACAAGCCGAAAGCCTGACCGACCCAGACTTCAAGCCAACCCCCTTTGGAAGGGAGCAGACCGATGCCCCGTGCATTTCAAGGTGTCGCCATCCCCGCAACCGCGGGCATCGGTCTTCGCTCTCCTCATATCAGCGAAATGTTGAGCCGCAGGCCCTCCGCCGGCTGGCTCGAGGTGCATGCCGAGAATTATATGGGCGACGGCACCGCCGTCGAGGCGCTTGAACGGCTGCGCCAGATATATCCGCTGTCAGTTCACGGTGTTGGCCTGTCTCTGGGCAGCGCGCAAGGCGTGGACCGCGATCATCTGGAAAGGCTGCGAAAGGTCTGCGAGCGGTTCCAGCCCGATCTCGTTTCGGAGCATCTTGCCTGGAGCGTTGCCGACGGAGCCTATCTCAACGACCTGCTGCCGCTTCGCTATGACGAAGAGGCGCTGGCGATCGTGGCGCGAAACATAGCGACCGTCCAGGATACGTTGAAGCGACGTGTGCTGATCGAGAACCTGTCCGCCTATGTCGCGTTTGCCGACTCCTCCATGAATGAAGCTGAATTTCTGGCCGAGCTGGTGGCGCAAACTGGCTGCGGCCTGCTTCTGGACGTCAACAATGTCCAGGTTTCGGCGCACAATCTCCAATACGACGCAAAGACCTTCATCGACGCTTTGCCTGCCGATGCCATCGGTGAGATCCACCTTGCCGGCCATGCGACCAATCAGGTCGGCGGCGACACCGTGCTTATCGACGACCACGGCTCTCGCGTGCCGCCGGTTGTCTGGGGGCTCTATCACCATGCCATCAGCCATCTCGGGCCGCGCCCTACGCTGATCGAATGGGATACCGATGTTCCGGTTCTCGACGTGCTGCTCGGCGAGGCTATGTGGGCCGACATGCTCTCCGCTTCGATCATGTTCGGCCGCAAGCAGGCCGCGAGGCAGACCGCCCCAACCACGGTCCTGCCGGTGTCCAGCCTGCCAGCTTTCGAAAGCACGCGAACCAGCATGCCTGTGCTTGCGGCATTTGCCGCTGCCAGAGCCAGACCGGCCATGCACATGGCCTTGCCGACAATCGAGGGAGGATATCATGCTGCCGCTTGAACATCTGCAGACCATGGTGGCGCGCTCGGTGCTGGCCATGGAGCCACTGATCGACGCGAAAATGCTGACCGCTGGCAAGGCCGACCCAATGGCTCGCCTGCGCATCTACCAGAACAACACGCGCAGTTCCTTGACCGCCGTGCTGATGGCCGTCTTCCCCGTTACGGCCCGCCTCGTGGACGAACGTTTCTTCCGCTTCATGGCGAGCGAGTTCATTCGACGGCATCCGCCGGCGGAGTCACGCCTGGCGCGTTATGGCGCGGGCTTCCCTCGCTTCCTGAAGACCATCGACACCCTGTCAGACATGCCGATCGTCGCCGAGACGGCTCGGCTCGAATGGGCCATTGCCGAAGCGCTCGATACAGCTTCGCTGCCGGCCCGCAGTCTCGCAGAATACGACAGCACCGACCTTGGGCTGTCGCCGGATATCCTGCTCCAGCCCTCACTGCGACTGATGGTCTCCCACTGGTCGATCCTATCGGTATGGATGGAGCATCAAAAGGAGACTGCGGTCGATGAAAAAATCACCTGGACAAGACGCCCTGAACGGGTGGCGCTGTGGCGATCGGGGAACTACGTGCGGCTTTTTCTGCTCGACCGCGCGAGCTTCGGCTTCTGGCATTCGCTGAAGCACGGCTTCGGCCTTGAGCATGCCACTGGCCGCGCCTTGGCGCTCGACCCGGCCTTCGACCTGGTTTCAGCGCTTGTGCGTCTGTTCCGCGACAGGCTCGTCACCGACGTGCGCGTCCCGGTGCCCCCTCTCTCAAACTGAAGGAGACGATCATGACTGCGATACCAGAATATTCCACGCCTCGCCCTGCCGGCCTTGTTGGTGTTTACCGACGAGTGATCAGCTTGCCGGAGCGTATACCATTTTCGCTGGTCCAGCTCGCGGCTCGAGTGGCGATTGCGCATGTCTTCTGGCAGTCTGCACAATCGAAGCTGGCGTCTTGGCCGGTGACGCTGCAGCTGTTCGCCAGCGAATACAATCTACCCCTCATCGATCCGTCGATCGCGGCGCCGCTGGCGACAACGGCAGAGATCACCGGGGCGGTGCTGCTTTTCCTGGGGCTGTTCTCGCGTCTCGGCGCGCTGATGCTGCTCGGCGTCGTTTCGGTTATCCAGATCTTCGTGTTCCCTGAGAACTGGGCCGAGCATCTGCTGTGGGCATCGCTGTTGCTGCTGGTGCTTACGCGTGGTGCTGGGGTTTTCTCACTCGACTATATAGCCGATCGAATCTCTTCGGCCTCCAAAACCTGAATATTTCAGTCGAGGAGGCTGACCTGATGTGCATCTTCACCCGTGCACTGAAAGCTGGATGAAGGAGCCTTGTCCAACCCACTGGACACCGCGTCGCAGTCCGCCGTTCCTAAGCTAACACCTCTCACCTGAGCTAGGTGCACCTCAAAGGTTGACGTATCGATCTTCGGTCTTGCCGTCGCCACTAACTCCGGCAACGGTCGCGTTGCTGTGAGGCCGTAACGGGCACTCGCCGCGGGGCGAATACGGATTTATGCAAGTCGTCTCGCCTCTTCAGACGATGTTGATTCTCGCACACCGGATCCACAAGAAAGTTCGCCAGCATGTCTTTCAATCGACAAACTCAAGCTGGGCTCTAAGCGGCAGAGCCGGATGTTTCGAGATTTCTGGATCTTCTCCGCCGGATCGCCTCGGCGATGAAAAGGCGAGATAGGGCGTGGTAGAGCGGCTCGTTCGAAATCAATCGCGCTGTCCCATAGCCCAGCATCGATGCGCACATCAGCGCAATGACATTGTCGTGGTTGCCGGTCATTTCGAGGATGATGACGAAGGCTGTCATCGGAGCCTGCACAACGCCGGCGAAATAGCCGGCCATGCCAAGCAGCGCAGCGGTGCCGGTGGCGCCGCCGAGGAGTAGGCCAAGCGTGCTGCCAAGGCCGGCTCCTACGGCCAGCGATGGCGCGAAGATGCCGCCCGGAATGCCCGAAACCATCGAGAGCAGGCCAGCTGCGAATTTCCCAGCAAAGAAGAACGCCGGCAGCGGCGCGCCTTCGATGGCTCCCCGCGCCTGCGCATAGCCGGTGCCGAAGGTGAGGCCATTCGAGGCGATCCCGATCGCGGCCACCGCCAGCCCGCAAATGCCTGCCACAACCATTGTGCGCCAGAGCGGCTGGAACGCGTTCCAGCGCCGGATGCGGCGCATCGCGTTCAGCGCCAGCAGAGAAAATAGCGCGCCGACACCGCCGCCGATGATGCCACAGGCAAGCACCAGCGGCCAGTCGCTGGCAAAGGCCACTGTTTCTTTGGCGACTCCGAAGTAAGTGTAGTTTCCGACCAGGCCCAACGAGGCAAGTCCAGCGAGGATCACCGCCGTTAACACCAGCCCATTGGTCCGAGATTCATAGGCGCGACCCATCTCTTCGATAGCGAAGACAATGCCGGCAAGCGGTGTGTTGAAGGCTGCCGCTATGCCTGCCGCCGACCCGGCCAGGATCAGCCCGCGCGCCTGCGCCATGCCACCCCAGCGCGCGACCTGCAGCATCAGAGAGGCGCCGACCTGCACTGTCGGTCCCTCGCGGCCAATCGAGGCCCCGCAACCTAGACCGACGACGGTGAGCGCGATCTTGCCCACTACCAGCCGCAACGACAGGATATGGCCGCGGTCGTCGTCATCACGCAGATGGCGCGCGGCGATCGCCTGCGGAATGCCGCTGCCCTGCGAGCCTGGAAAGAAGGAATGCGCAAGCCAGGCGCAGAGAACGAAGCCGAGCGGCGTCAGCACGAGTGGCAGGTAAAAGCGCCAGCCGCTATCGGTGTCGATGACGGAATGGAATAGCGCCTGCGCTTGATCGGCAAGCACCGCGAACAGCACGCTGATCAGTCCGATCGAAATGGCGCCTGCCCAGAAGACAATGCGCGGCTGCCAGACGCGACGCGAAACCCACATCGCCTGCGAGCGTCGCAGCATCGGATGTCGCCGCGATATGCGTGCCATGTTGGGTCCCTTCGTAATAGACCCGGCCTAACACACCCACCGAGCCGATCAACCTTGCGAAGCAACAGCTTTGGCTGGCGAGGACAGCAACCACGGCAGTGACATGGTCTCGATGGCGGAGGATCGATGGGACATCCCGCCGGCGCGCGTGCCGGCGGGATGGAAGCATTGACGGGCGCGATGGCTCCTCACATCGCCATTTTTTCACACTCGGCCTGGGCCTTCTTGGTCGATGTATCGACCATGTAGGTTTTGCCCTTGGCGTCGGTCATCATCATCATGCAATGCTTGATCGGCTTGGCCATTTTCATCATTTCGGCGCTCATCTTGGCGTCCGGCATCATGGTGCCCATATGCCCGTCGGGCATGACGGCTGTCACTTGCCCGCCCTTCATCATGGACATCGTGCCCATCGTGTCCTCGGCGAATGCTTGCGAGGCGCAAAGAGCGGCAATGCTGGCGGCGACGAAGATTTTCAACGAATGCATTCGGAATACTCCCATTTTTGCGGGGCACAGTTGCCCCATTCGTGGGTTCGCCCGACATTGCGGTCAGTTACATCGACACGAAGATGTGATCGTATGGCGCATGTTTGCTGACGCGGAAGGCGGACTGTGGACTTAGAGACCAGTCGATCCCGCCGTCATCGGTATGTGCCAGTCATACTCCATCACCGCCTTGGCAAATGCAGAGATGGCGGGCGAAGGCAGTCGATCCGCGACGGAGACCAGTGACACCTCGCGCACGATCTCTGGGTCGACGACCAGCCTGTGGCAGACGCCCGGCTGGCTGGCGGAGAATTCCGCGATGAAGCAGACGCCCATTCCCGCGGCTACCATAGCCAGGATCCAGTCCTCGCGCTCGCTGCGATAGGCGCTCTTGATCTCGAAGCCGAGGTTTTGGCAGAGCTCGTCGATGCGATTCCCATATTCGCAGTTGATACGCTCGAGATAGGGCTCGTTGCGCACATCCGTCAGTTGCAGCGTATTCCGCGTCTCGAACGGATGCCCGGTTGAGAAAGCGAGCCCGAAGCGTTCCGTATAGACCTGCTCCGCCCTCAGCCGATGATCGAATGGCTCCGGGCGCGCCAAGAGCGCGATGTCCAGCTTGCCTTGCAGCAAAAGGTCGGTGAGGTGGTCAGCGGCGCCTTCGATTACGGTCACCTCGATTCCGGGAAACCGTTCGCGAAATGCATTGAGGAAGCCGATAAAGCGCAGCGGCCCGATAGTGCACATCACGCCGAGCGTCACCGGCGCCGTCTCGAGCGACAGAAAGCTTCTGGCGGTGCGCTTGGCATGCTCCGAGCGCTGCGCGATTTCGTCGAGATGACTCCGCATCAGGCGACCGAAATCGTTGAGCTGGACATGGCCCTTGTCGCGATGGAAGAGCAGTCCGCCGAGTTCCGCTTCCAGCTTCTGTATGGCGCGGGTGAGCGCAGGCTGAGTGATATTCACAAGGTCCGCCGCCTGGCGAAAGTTGAGCGTCTGGCAGGCGGCCAGAAAATAACGAATTTCGTGCATTTCCATGACACATCCCCGCTGATGCCCGGCATGCATCGCCGCAATCAGAACTCGGCATTATCGGCAGGTGCTATCCTTAGGTAAACTTTCTCCGCTGTCCATGGCCAGCCCATCCCGGCGGCGGGATCAGGCGTCCAGCCTTGGGCCGATGTTTGGGATCGAGCCGGAGGAAAAGCCGATGCTGGAGCGCAACAAGGACAAACAGCCCGACCAGGAAAAGCTGGAGGCCCTGCTGGGAAAGATGGTCGGCGATCTCGGCGCCATCACCACCGGGGCGGCCGTGCTGCTGGGAGACAGGCTCGGCCTGTTCTCGGCGATGAGCGAGGGCGGCAAGATGACCGCCGGGCAGCTTGCCGCAAACACCGGCACGCAGGAGCGGCTTGTGCGTGAATGGCTTTCGGCGCAGGCGGCCGCCGGCTATGTCGAATACGACGAGGCCAGCGACAGCTTCTACCTCAGCCCCGAGCAGGAACAGGTCTTCGTCAACGAGGACAGCCCCACCTTCATGGCCGGCGCCTTCGAGGTCGTCTCGACGCTATGGCTTGACGAAGAAAAGGTGCGGCAGGCGTTTCGTTCGGGCAAGGGCCTGGGCTGGCACGATCACAGCGCCTGCCTATTTCGCGGCACGGAACGGTTCTTCCGCCCGGGCTAAAACGCCAATCTGATCGGCTCCTGGCTGCCGGCGCTCGATGGCGCGGTCGAGAAGCTGGAGCGTGGCATAGACGTCGCCGACGTCGGCTGCGGCCACGGCGCATCGACCGTGCTCATGGCCAAGGCATTCCCGAATTCGCGCTTCACCGGCTTCGACTATCATGCCCCGTCGTCGAACGGGCGCGCGCCGCAGCCAGAGAGGCCGGCGTCGCCGGCAACACCCGCTTCGAAGTGGCGGCGGCCAAGGATTTTCCTGGCACCTACGGTCTTGTCGCCTTCTTCGACTGCCTGCACGACATGGGCGATCCGGAGGGTGCGGCCAGGCATGTGCACAAGGCACTGAAGCCGGACGGCACATGGATGATCGTCGAACCCTTCGCTCATGACAAGCTTTCAGCGAACCTCAATCCGGTCGGGCGCATCTATTACGCCGCCTCGACCTTCATCTGCACGCCTGCCTCGCTATCGCAGGAGGTTGGGCTCGGCCTCGGCGCCCAGGCGGGCGAGGCAAGGCTGCGCAAGGTGGTTACCGGCGGCGGCTTCCGCCGTTTCCGTCGCGCCACCGAGACGCCGTTCAACATGGTTCTGGAGGCTCGCCCGTAAGCCTGGTCGATTTATTAATTTGGCTATGGATTGGAGGAAGGCATGACCGCTTACAATGTCGTTCGGTTTCGCACCAAGCCCGGCAAGGAACAGGCCTTCATCGACGCGCACAAGAAGGCAACGCTCGACGTCAAGGGCTTCCGCAAAGCCGCGCTCGTCAGGACCGGCGACCGGACCTTCTGCGTCGTCGGTGAATGGGACGACATGAACAGCCTCGCCGCGGCCCGGCCGCATATGATCGGCCTTCTCGATACGATGCGCGATATGCTGGAGGATCTCGGCGCCGAGCTCGGCGTGACGGATGCCGTCTCCGGCACGTCCGTCGTCGAGATCCGGACCTGAAGCGCCCCAACTGCAGGTTTTGGCATGCACAGCTCGACCACCGGGGTGGGGCCAATCCATCAAAGTCAGTGGCGACGCACGAACTGCTGGAGCGCGACCAATCTTCGGCGTATAACTAGGCCCAATCTCCGGAGGATGAGCCATGAATGCAGTGCCTCAATGGCGGCTCGCAGGCGACTGGTTCGACATCTGCAGCTGCGACATCCCTTGCCCTTGCGAGTTCGCCCAGCGGCCAACCGGCAATCACTGCCAGGGCGTGCTCGCCTGGCATGTGCGCGAGGGTCAGTATGGCGGCGTGAAGCTCGACGGCCTGACGCTGGTGGCGCTCGGCGAGTTTGAAGGCAATCTGTGGGCCGGCGAGGCAAAGGCCGTGATGGGCATGTATCTGGACGAGAAGGCTGATGAGCAGCAGCGCGAAGCCCTGCAGGTGATCTTCGGCGGCCACGCCGGCGGCTGGCCAGCGGGTTTTGCCGCCAATATCGGGGAGATGCGTGGCATGGAGTTCGTGCCGATCACTTTCGAGGTGGCGGGCGACCTGGCCACCTGGCGGGTCGAAATTCCTGGTCTCGTCGTTGGACGCGCAGAGGCGCTTTCCGGTCCCACCACCCCGCCCGGCAAGCGAGTGCAGACGATCAACCCGCCGGGTTCGGAGGTCGGCCCGGGCCAGGTTGCCACCTGGGGGCGTTCTGTCGAGGTGAGCACCAAGGGCTTCGGGCTCGACTGGACTGGCACGGCCCGCTCGAGCAAGCACATTCCGTTCGACTGGACCGGCCCGAACTAGGGCGTGACAATGGCTGACGCGTTCCCCAGGAAATCGCGGCGGTTCACCCGGAATCTGCGCGGCATCCCGCTCGGCCTTCTCGCATCGCTCGTCGTGCTGACGGCAGCGGCGTGGACGCTCACCCTCTACCAGACATTCAGCATGGATATGCCCATGGGCATTGCCGCGCGCGGCGGTATGGAGGGTATGGAAGGCATGGCTGGCATGGCGATGGCCGGAATTGCCGCCGACGACTGGTCATTTGCCGGCGCCGCCGCTTTTCTCGCTGTGTGGACCGTGATGATGGCGGCTATGATGCTGCCAGCCGCGGCGCCCATGATATTTATGTTCGCGGCGGCGCAGGCTAGGCGCGAACAACATGTGGCCATCCCGACGTGGACCTTCGTCGCGGGCTATCTGCTCGTCTGGGCGGGGGCGGGCCTTGTCGTATATGTCCTGGTCCAGTTCGGTAGCGACGTTGCAACGAGCCTCGATCCGCCCCAGCGTGCGAAATGGGCACCGCTCGCGCTCGGTGCCACGCTTGGCGTCGCCGGGCTCTATCAATTCACGACCCTCAAGCACATTTGCCTCAGCCATTGCCGTTCGCCGCTCGCTTTCGTTGCGCAGCACTGGCGCGACGGGCGTGTTGGCGCGCTCAAGATGGGGCTGCGCCACGGTCTCTATTGCTTTGGCTGCTGCTGGGCGCTGTTTGCCGTGCTGGTCGCGACCGGCGTCATGAGCGTCGCCTGGATGTTGCTTTTGACGTGCTCGTCTTCGTCGAGAAGCTGCTGCCCCGTGGCCGCCGCTTCGAAGGTAGTTTGGGCATTGCTTTGGTGGTCCTCGGGATCGTTGTATCGCTCGGGGCGATCGATATGCCTTGGATGGTCGGTTAGACGAGTAGGAGCATAAGCATCTCAGCTGTGCCGGCAGACGCTTTCGATGGCAATCCATTCGCATCGCGCTGGTTTTTTAGTAGGCTGTCGCACGGCAAGGCGGCAAGGTTGAGGGTCCGATGTGACGGTAGTCGACGATCGTCTTCTCGAAAGCAGGATGACCAAAGTAGAGCAGGCGCGAGTCTGGAGCCCACGCGTCATCTCGAAATTCGAGACGCTGATCAGGAGCGCCGACGATCAGGCGCTCTATCGTGTCAATCCGCTGGCCTTCGCCCGCGACCGCGCAATCGCCGAACCTGAAGCGATCGACCTCTTCCTTCATGCCGCCCGCTGTGGCTTATTCGACATGAGCTGGGATGTGCTGTGCCCCCAGTCTGGGATGGTGCTCGATAGTTTCGGCGCCTTGCGCACGCTGAAGACCCACTATGTCTGTGGCTTGTGCGATGTATCGGGCGACACCGACCTAGACGACTTCATCGAGGTCACCTTCTCGGTATCGTCGAAGTTACGGCGCCTGCCGCACCACGATCCCCAGACGCTTTCCGTCGAGGATTTTCACTGGAAGCTCCACTTCGGACATGACGGGCGGCTACCGGGGCAAGACGTTCGCTTTCTTGACGTTCTGCGTGGCTTGGTTCGGGGCATGACGTTTCTGCAG
This sequence comes from Mesorhizobium sp. C277A, assembly GCF_040324395.1. Taxonomy (NCBI): domain Bacteria; kingdom Pseudomonadati; phylum Pseudomonadota; class Alphaproteobacteria; order Hyphomicrobiales; family Phyllobacteriaceae; genus Mesorhizobium; species Mesorhizobium sp. C277A. The sequence goes on from NZ_JAMYVW010000002.1 coordinate 3,689,121, forward strand.
CCCGGCACCATCACAGTGCTCCGCACTGACTTGGGACTAGGCGCCCTTTCGGGAGTCAACGTCCGGACGCAGGCTGCATTCGCCGTGCCAATATCAGGCGATCCGGTGTCGGCACCCACAGTTCTGAAGATCGATTATGACGGCAAACGCTTCCTGCCGGCATTGCCCGCCGTGCCACCCGGTCCGATCGTTATAGAGGTAGCAAATAGGGGGCCAGCGCGTGGTTCGCTGCTTGTCATCAACTGGCCGCCCGAGCTTGTCGCGTTGACGACCAAGCCGGCCCTCGATTTCGATCCTTATGTTTCCGGTGGAGCGCTGCTTGCACGGCAAACCTTCCGCCAGCTCTTCCGGTCCGAACGCGTCGACGAGAATGAGGGGCTCGGTATCCGGCAGATCACCTTCCTGTTCACGGACCTCAAGGGTTCGACCGCCATGTATGAGCGCCTTGGTGACCTCAACGCCTATGCTTTGGTCCGCGAGCATTTCGCTCTGGTCAACGCGGCGGTTCAGCAACATTGCGGCGCGGTGGTCAAGACGATTGGCGATGCGGTGATGGCTGTATTCTCGCAGCCGTCGGATGCGATTTCGGCTGCACTCCACATCTTTGAAGAAATCGATCGCTTCAACGGCGACCATGACGGGCCGGGGATCATTCTGAAGATCGGAGCCCATTGTGGCCCATCGATCGCCGTGACGCTCAACGACAACCTCGACTACTTCGGTCAGACCGTGAATGTCGCCGCGCGCGTGCAGTCCCTAGCAGAAGCCGGACAGATCTGCATTTCCGAAGCGCTCTATTCCGCGCCCGGGGTTAGCGAAATGCTTGCCGGCCATCGCGTCGAGGCGTTTGAAGCGCCTCTTCGGGGTGTGGAGGGTGATGCAACTGTCTATCGTATTATGCGGGGATAGACTCGGTCGCATGCCAACTCCCGAGGAACTGCTCGACCATCTTAGATTCAAATCGCCTGCCCCAACCTTCGTATCAAGCACGCACCAGTTCGCCTCATTTCGCAATGCTCTGCGAACTGCCGCCTTGCATCGGTCCGACGATGATTGGCGCAAAGCTGGCTGTGCCCTGGATTTAGCGATGTCGGCTTTTGGGTGCAGGACGGGACGGCAGGAATGTCTGATATGGGGCGCAAAGCTGCCGTTCGCATCGTGGATAGCTTCCGGGTCAGACTCTCCCTTTGCCTACCGGTCTTTGCAGCACCGAGAAGGGCCCACTACGCCCGACACTGTAGAAAATATCGCATGGTCTCCGAGTGGGGGGAAAGGCGGTAGCGCTCTCCCGCTACCACTTCCAACCCACTATCGTACGTAACGGCAGCGTTGAAGCGGCTGCCTAGTCCGGTGGGCTTTTCAGAATACCGTGCATTGGGAAATGCGACCCCGCCTATAAGGGCGGCAAGCTTGCCCTTGACCTCGATTTCGAAGCCCTCACGTGCCCGCTTGGGGTGCACGGTGACACTATGAACAAGTCCTCGAAGGTTTTGGATCAGCGGGCCACGGTCGTCAGCAGCAGTTGCGTGGTCGGCCAACGCCTTTGAAAGGCCGTCGACGGTTTCGATGTAACGCTGCAAGGTCGCAGGGTGGAGAGCTACGGGTGACGGCGGCTCATCGAGACCGGAGAGCTGTGCCTCTACCTCGGAGAGCTGCGTCTTGAGTTCTGCAATACGCTGCTTGGCATCCTCTTCAGCAATGACGCTCCTGATCACAAGATCGATCGTGCGCTGCCGTTCGCCTTCTATCCGATCGCGCTTGCCTTGCAGCGCTGTGCGCATCGCATTCGCCTGTGCGGACAATTCTCGGCGCTCTTGGTTGTATCTGCGGATGTATGCCTCGATGAGGTCGGGGGCTTTCAGTTGGTCGCGCATGCCATCAAGAACCGCCTTTTCGATCTCGGGCAGATAGATGATGCGCCGATTGGAGCAGCTCCCGCTTTCTCGAACTGCCGAGCACCGAATACGCGTCTTGCCTGTCTTATCACGATCGTGAACCGACAGACCTGAACCGCAAACGCCGCAGCGGAGCAGACCGGACAACAGGTGAGCTGGCCGACGCTTGACATGAGAGGTTGCGTTCAACCTCACTGCTTTGCGAGCCTGCGCCTTGTGCCAAGTTTCGTCTTCGATGATGCGCAAATGCGCAACTTCTTTCGTCTGCCATTGGTCCTTTGGATTTGGCCTGGAGACACGCTTGCCAGTATCGGGGTTCTTCACCATTCGGACCTTGTTCCAGACGATCCGACCGACATAGAGCTCGTTGAAGAGCAGACCTACGCCGCGCTGTGCATTTCCGTTGATGGTGGAACCGTTCCACCGTATCCCGCGCGGTGGCGCTATCCCATCCCGGTTGAGGTCACCGGCTAGGTCGCGTGGAGCGCGACCGGCCGAATAAGCGGCAAAAATACGCCGGATAACGTCTGCCTCCTCTTGGACGATCTCGAGTTCGCCAGGATGGCCCAAGACCGGTCGATAGCCATAGGCCCGGCCTCCGGCATGACGTCCATCACGGACGACTCCAGCCATACCCCTACGGACTTTCTTTGCGCCATCCTCCCTCTGCATCTGACCGACAAGTCCACGAATACCAATGAGCACCGCATCGGCGATACCGTCATGAACAGCCTGGATTTCAATGTCGAGAAAAGAGAGACGTTTGTGAAGACCTGCGAGATCCGCCATGTCGCGCGATAGGCGATCGAGCGCCTCGACGACGACGATGTCGAACGCGTTCTGGCCCGCAGCTTCCATCAGGCGCATCAGCGCGTCGCGACCCAATATAGATGAGCCGGAGCGCGCCTTGTCCTCGTAGACCGCAACGATAGCCAGACCGTTGCGCGCTGCGTAAGCACGGCACAGCGCAATCTGGTCTTCAGTGGATTTTTCGTTCTGCAGCTCGGTCGAAAAGCGTGCGTAGACAGCGGCCCGCCTCATGTGTCGGAAGCCTTCTTCTCGCAGCGATCTGCATCCATGGCAGCATTTCGGCCAGCCGAAGCGCCGACGGATTTGAGATGATCGCCTCTGGCATCGGCGATGGCGAGTGCTTCGACAAACTTAAGCATGGCTGTGCGAAGCTCCTCCGGCGTTACCGCTGGGGCGGTTTCGCGCAGCAATCCACCATCGCGTCTGTGTCGTGCCGACTTCACGAAGCCGAGCATCACTAACACGACCGGCGATAAAAGGGGCACACCCCTTCGATCGTGCACTTGGGACCCTTCGGCGCGGAAATCGGATAGTCGCCGAACTGGCGAATCTAGATCGCACGGGCTGCAGCCGTGCTGCTGGGAGGCCTATGGCAGGAACTTGGGATGCGTTCGGAAGCTTTTTCATGCAAGGCTCCCATCATCGCCATAGGCAACGACAGGGCCACTTTCTCCCTGCCTGCGGCGATGTAGCCGTTGTCGAGGTCTCTTCGGGAAACACTCGCTCGACCATCCCCTCCTTGGCGGTGCGGATCGAAGCGACAGCGCGAACTTCGCCATTCCAGCCGTCGAAGGGAACTCGTTGAGCTTTGCCATAACTGCCGGTCAAGCCAGCCTGCATTCGACCGGCATGGGTTCGCTGGACCTAGCGCTCTCCTGCTTTGGGTCGATGACTGCCAGTTCCTCTCCTAATGCTGCGATTAAAGACGACACCCGACCTCGCACTCGCGGATGGAGATGCACAAGCCTTTCAATCAGGCGTCGACCTTCCGCGCTGGCAATAAAATTGATGCGTTCGTCGACCGGCAGCGGAGGAGGATCACGATCGGTCTCATTGCCCGGCAGGCCTTCGAAGAAGCGGCCCACTGGAACGCCTAGCGACCTGGCGATCTCGTAGAGCATGGAAGCGCTCACGCGGTTTCTCGCGTTCTCATATTTTTGAAGCTGCTGAAAACTGATCCCTATAGATCGGGCAAGCTGGGCCTGCGATACGTCCGACTGCACGCGAACCGCAGCGATCTGCCTGCCCACATATTGATCAGCAGGATGCGGGCCACCCTCGATTCCATGGTTTACCGGTGCGTTGAAGACGCTGCGGCGCCCTGGCTCCGCAAATGCTTTTCGGAACTGCATCAGTCGCTCCATGTGTAGAGAGTTTGTCTCGGTAAGCCCTGCGAAAATCACCAAACCGACGAATGATCGCGATTCCGATACCTTAGTGCCGAAGTTCAGCTCGAGACTTCCTGCTCTCTAATCCGAGCTATATCGTCTAAGGCCGAGCGGATCTGTGGCCACGGGGGCTCACTGTCATGCAGCGAATACTCCCCTTCCCTAAGCGCTGCATTTAGCTTGGCAGCAATACCGGCGAGCGACGTTGCAGGAACTTGGGATAAGGCTTCGAGTAATTCCTTCGCCCGCTCGCCAGCTTCGCGCTCAGCAAGTAAGGCTGTCGAATAACCAATCTCCCTAGCGGCGGCATCCCAGCGCGCCTGATTGGCTACGATTTCAGCTTCAGCTTGGGTGCGGGCCACTGTGTTAGCGGGACGAACACCGAGCAATTCCTGGAGGGCTTCAACGGAGTGAACTGTCACGCTCTCGCCGTCGGACAAGGTAACTGTCGTGCAAGGGAAGCCAACGGTCTCGATAAGTACCCTCTCCAGCCGCTGCTGCTGATTGCAAAGCCGTTCAGCCTCTTCCCAAGCCGCCTGCCATCGTTTCCACACCGCCACCGCAGGATCAATGGCGTCATCACCCTCCAAGTCGATTCGAGCAAACGATGTAGCCTGCGTCGCCGCCGTTGCGGTTGCTGTTCCCGCAAGCACCTTCCTGCGGGTGACGAAAGGCAAAGTCGTGTTATTGTCGGAATCAGCCATGATCCGAGCTCCGCAAAGCGTGGGCGTGGTTAGACTGTTGGAAGCGGGGGAACCACTTCCAACGGTCGTTTCCTAAAACAAGCATATTTGCACTTTTTGTGCAACAAGGCATTTGAACAATGAAGGTAAGTGCGGCCCAAGTTCGCGCGGCCCGTGGGCTTCTCGACATTTCTCAACAGGAACTGGCGGATCTATCCAAGGTAAGTTTGAGGACGATCGTGCAGTTCGAACGTGGTTCGAAACCAGCATCTGAATCAATCCTGCAAGCGCTGAAGCTATCGCTCGAAGCAGCCGGAATAGAATTCATTCCAGAGAATGGCGGTGGCGCTGGTGTGCGCTTGTCACGCGGTACCGCGAACACTTAGACGAAGGCGGCATCTACAGGCGACTTTAGGATTATCTGTTTCTCAATCAATGTCAGCAATGCGCAGCATATATCGGTCATAGCCCAAGCCCAGGCTTCATCCCCAAAGAGGACATCCTCTCCAGGCGATGCAACACTTTCCTGACCTTGCTGCAGACTGGCGTTACGGGTGAGACGTTCGTACCGCTCCCCGCGCTAAAAGTCGCTAGTTCGGCACCGTCCCGGTCATTTTACATTTTATGGGTTCACGACGTGGCTGGTGACAGATGAAATCTCTGCCGGACCGCCGATATGGGGAGGCGCTCGCAAATCGCGCCCCTACGCGCGCGGGTTGATCGTTGATCAACATCAAAGCTTGAATATGAGAAATGCGCCAACTGTGACGGCGGTCGTCACCGTGGCTCGAGTGTCGGCAGATGTGGTAAGGTTGATTGTCGGCGAGTAGCAGAGGTCCAAGCAACAATGACTTTGAGACGAACCATAGCTTACGGCACATCCGGCTTGGTTCTAGCGGTTTGCATTGTATTTGCTTGGCAGAACGCCACTGCCGCTCAAAATTGCGACGCAGCCGCGACGCCTGGCGTCAATTGGCAGGACTGTGACAAACAGCTTCTCATCCTAAAAGGACAGGACCTGAGCGGGGCGAACCTGATCGGTGTTGATTTCACTTCGACCGACCTCAGGAACAGCACTCTCCTTGCGGCAAATTTTGAGAAGGCAACGCTTGTGCGTGCTTCCCTGGCCGACTCGACCGCCAAAGGCGCCCGGTTCGACAAAATCGAGGCCTACAGGACCGACTTCAGCCATATGGACGCGCAGGGCGCTGTGTTTACGAGCGCGGAAGTGCAGCGCTCGAATTTCGAGGACGCCAATCTGACCAATGTTGATTTCACAAAGGCGGAATTGGGGCGAGCGCAGTTCCATGACGCCGATATCAGCGGCAGCCGCTTTTCGTTTGCCAATCTCGCACGGGCGGACTTCCGAGGAGCGACGTTCACCGCGCCGATAGACTTTGACCGCGCTTTTTTCTTTCTGACCCGTATCGAGGGCCTCGATCTTTCCAATTCAGCGGGTCTGTCCCAGTGGCAGCTCAACATGGCTTGCGGAGACGCCCGGACCGAGTTGCCTTCTGGCTTGACGAGACCTGAAGATTGGCCCTGTCAATTCCAGCAGGAATAGTTGTCGGCAGCGAACTGCGGCAATGCTGCACCCGGACAGGATTCGAACCTGGAACTTCTGCCTTCGGAGGGTGCAGATCCTCCGCCAAAGTGGCACGTTTCTGCGGTATTGCTATTGGCGAAATCGCGGCCGAAGGGTGTTTGTGCCCCTTCCGTTCACGCTACTGGGTATCGTGACACAGCGTGATCCAGCGCGCTCGAGGGGGTATGGAGTGGGATAATTGTGCATCAAACCACTATGACGAGATTCATAATATTTATCGATCGCTTGTGATCTGCTTCTGTAGACGTGGGGCCGTTAACTGGGGCATGTGTTAAGTGATCGATTGTGATCTTTTACGCTTGGGCATGATCGCAATTTCTCAGTACTCTGGCATCCCGATTGACCACGGATTCCGAACGCTTATCATTTAGCCAGTGACCTCGGAATAACTGTAAGGCCTCTTTGCTACTCTGGCAGTGAGTGCCTTTTTTCCTGCTGCAGTTCGCGTGTGGTCTGCAGACAATGAGGATCGATTTCTCCCAGGGATCCAACTCGCCGCTCGGATACAGGATTACCTTGCCGATATTGAGGAACGATGACCCGATCCGCATGCAAGCCAGTTGCGAAGAGTCCCTTCGCTCACCAACCCACGAGGGTGAGGTAGTTCGGGGCCCGGCATCGACGTTATAGGTAGCGGAGTTGTGCAATAGCTTATTGCACCTGCTATCCCATCGGATCGAGACCTAAGGCGAATGCCGGCGCCATCACTGCGGACCAGGCTCACGCGATGATGATCGCTGTGCGCCTTCCGAGGTGCTTACCGATTGCCGTCTAGCTCCAGATTATTTGGCTCAATGCCAAAGGAGTTTTCTGGCGCTTCTCGATCTGCTTGAGGCGTACTTCTCGTGGGATTCAAAGGCAAGCTGGTGCTTATTGATCAAGTCGGTGAGTCGAGCTTAGCCTTGTACGGAAATCTCTGTACAAATCGAAATCGGACATGTTTGGTGAACTGGCGCTACGGGTGCGGCCTATGAGGTCACACCCGGCGACAGTTGCGCCACAGCTGTAAGTAATATAAGAAAGAGTCATTAACGTACATTGCGACTAGCAATAAGCATGCTCTTGAAAAGCAGTGGGGGACTGCGGGATGCATTTCGTAAGCAAACGGGTTGCCGTTGGTAGGCTTTTAGCTGCGATCTCTTTGTCATTCTGGCTTGGCGGCTGCGCTTGCTCGTTGAGTGGGGGGGGCAATCAAGATCGGCCATTCACCGTGTTTCGCCCTCATAAGGTGGTGATCTATAGGCCTGTAGCTGGAACGCCACCGAGCAATGATTTGATTTATATCTACTTTGCCGTTCAAAACAATGCTCGCCCAAACGCGCCGATGTGCTTTGCGCATTTCAACCCCCAAAACTTGGCATGGCGGTCCGGGTTTGGCCATGACCTCGTTCCAAAAATTTCGATCACCGCTCGAAACGCTCCAATAATCGGTCGACCTGAGGTGCGCAACGGAGGAATTTCTGGCATCGAGCTCACGACCGGTGAAAGATTTCCCGCGGTCGCTCCGGACCCGTCTGATTTTCCGTTAAATGAAGCTAATTATCGGCGTGACTTTGCTATACTCGTGAGACCTGATCGTCGCGCCGTGGGTAAGTCTGGTAGTCTAGATGTCACTGTCACGTTTGATATCAAAGAAGGCAAACAAACGAAAAGCTTCCCTGAAGAGGTAAGCTTCTCAATTCCAATCAGCCTAGTAGACAGCTTTAGGCCTGAGACAATGGTGCCCGAACAATCGGAGCCGGTACGGTGAGCGCCAACGGCGGATTTGGGCTGGTGGTGCAGATCCCCGAGTCGGTGCTGCAGAACTTCGCCGAAGCGTTTGTGCAGCAGCAGGCCTCACAGTTTATTTTCGCGCTTAACAGGCAACTCCAACTGCCGGGTTTTGAGATTTCTGTTGCGAGTCTGTTCGGCGTGCAGTTGCACTCGCCGCGTCTAAAGCTGGTAAGCCCAGATGAGATTGATCTGGCATTCGAGATCGCCGCATCAGGAGCCCTGCATACGCAGTTGACGGCCTTGCCGAACGGGCCGGCACCGAGTCAGCCACCAGAGATTGACATAGCCCTCCTTGGAGGAATCGAAATACGGGTCAAAGGTGCGTATGTGGTGACCGGGAATCACCGCTCCTTGTATCTAGATCTCCGAGCTCTCGACGTACGCAGCTTCTCTTTGAGAATAGATAATCAAAACGTCTCACTGCCACAGCCTGCACTCGACGTCTTGAGCGCGATTGTTCGCCGTGCCGCAATTTCTATTTTGGTCAATAGGGTTGGCCTCCTTCCCATCAGTTGGTCTCTAGGGGCAACAGTACCGATGTTGGGCAGCATCGGTCTTCAGGTCAATTTCTATTATACGATTGTCGAATCAGGTGGTAACCGTGCGCTCGCCCTGTGCTTGCAGGTTATGGGGGAAGCGGTTGATCTGCGGGCAGTACAGTACGCCCTAGCAATGCCCACTGATGTAGGCGTGTTCATCGGCCTTTTTGTTGTTGATTTCGCGCTTCGAAGGCTGGAGCAGTCGCTTGAAGGCTACCCTGTAAAGCCGGGTGCAGGAGGGATCACAGGCGACTTGATCTTTCATGACGCACATTTTTCAGTGCAGCCCCCTTTCCTCGTGATCGATGAGATCAAAGTGCAATCCCGCACGCTCCAACGTGTCGAGGAAACGGTCGAGCGTGTGATATGTACTGCCCTCGATCCTTGCAATTCCTGGTGCCGAAAGGTGGTCGAGACAATCATTAAATGGGTTCAGCTCGATCAGCTATTTCACGCAAGTGGCAGAGCGCGACCATACATCTTGCATGGCCAAGTTCGGGTTGACGCGACTGGGGTAGACATAGACCCGTCCTTTCCATTCGCACTGGCCGTTTTTACTGCTGCAGATGCACTCATACCGCTGGGCGGGATAATATCCATTGTCTTGATGGTAATCGGGAAGGTCTTGGCTGATAAGACTGTCACCGGGATCGTTGATCGGCAGTCCTGGGATCTTGTTATCGATCGGCCGCTAGAAGGGACAGGCCTCCGAGTGCATGCCGAAGCAAGAGAAATTATCTGGCCCGCTGGATGTCTCGGTCTGATGAATTCAATCGCTCTTTCACAAAACGCTATTGCGTGAGGTTCAAGTGGCCCCTCTCAAAAAGAGCGCAGGAAATTTCGACCTCGAAGCAAGTATTGAGCATAAATTTCTGTCCGACGTATTGATGCACGCACTTTCGTCAGGATTGATTCCGTCGGATTTTGAAACGGGGTTTTCGTTTTCGGAGGGCAGTCTCGGACTAGATGTTAAGAGCAGGCTACTAGCGCATATTGACGATGCTTCCATAGTTCATGTTCGCGGACAGGACCGGGTAATAGGATTGGAGTTAAGCTACTCGGGCGTGATTGAAAATACAATCGGTCTATCGGAGTGGACTATAAATTTACCAGATGGCGGCACTTATGTGGACCCCGCAATCAACCATACCTTTCGGCTTCCGTTCAAGGGCAAGTTGACTGCGGCAGCCTCTCTGAATTTCCACACGCTGGGAAATTCGAATCTCCTCGTCATCGCCTTTACGGGCCTTACGGATCTTTCCCTTCACAACATTGGTGACCTTGCTATCGGCGCCAGGTTCAACGAGCTGATTCGGCAGGTTTTCGAACGTATCTGGGTTGTGACACTGCGCACCCAAATAGCATTACCCAATCTGAACGGCTTGGCTGGTTCGCTCCCGGCCCCCGCCAACGAGATATTTGGCTCCGATGCCGGCCAACTCGGGCTATTGGATGTCAAGGATGTTGTTGGAGGAAAACCGAGTCGAGAGGAACTTCACGTCTTGCTCGAGGCGGATCAAAACCTGGGCCATCAGTCCTACGCCAGCGTTGCCGTTCTCCCTCGGGGATTCGCCTTTGCAGTTGGGGTGGGAAGCCGCTGGCTGAAGCAGATTCTGCAAGACCTTTGGATCGGCGGGGTTATTCCAACAACGTTTGACAACTCAGGGAAACCTGATCCGGCAGGGGACGTCTTCCTCACCGAACTCGACGTTACCTTGTTCGATGGTACAATCCAGTTTTCTGCTACCCTACAAAAGACCATCATAATCCCAATCGCGGTTAAGGCCGTTATCGAACTTGAGCCGAAAGCGGCTGCTGGGCTCATAAGCTTTCGTGTGGTCGCCACGAATATCGATATTAGTCTGCCGTGGGCAGTTGCTGGAGGATGGGCTGCGGTCTTTTTTGTTCTCTGGGAGGCAATACTCAAAATGGTCTTGCGCGGTGCAGACGCGGTTCTGGCTCCTTGGGCGCAATCCCAACTCCAGAAGTTCCTCAATGACCAAACTATCGAACTAAAACCGTCTATCCAATGGACCGGCACTCCGTACACAGTTGACCTGGCGGTTAATGGACTTCTCGCTGGGCGGGAGCGCCTGATCGCTGGCTTTGCGGCCACCCTGAGCCACTGAGGATACGAACATGGAATTCAATGAGATAACATCGACGACAGACGGCGACATTCTGGCCCGCGCCACCATCGAAGTGTTTGGCTTTGCGTTACTTGCTTCAACATCGATTTCGGGGGGCATCGTCAACCTTGTTCCGAAGTTCATTAATAATACGTCATCGGTTATAAGCGTAGACTGGGTGAACAGCCATATCTTTCTTGTCAAGGTTGTGGCATCTAACGGCGATGTCTTCGATGTGAATCAGTTGCTGCCGCCACCGATACCACAGCCGCCACTTGATATCCCGCCGGGCGGCGAATTCGAAGTTCAGTACACAGTTGACACCAGCAAATATCCATACCTTGGGAACTTGATGTTTGATCCCAAGTTTTCTCCGTACACTTTTGTCTTCGAGTGCAACTCGATGTCGTACCCATTCATCGCATCGTGCAGGCTTCCAGTAGTCTGAGGCTCCAAAGGAGATTTGGGATGCAATCGTTTCGGATCGCTGGCCAGTGGGACCGAAGGACGCGACCATCCGTCGTGACTAACAAGATCGACTGGGTTCTGTCGAAGGGGATGCCTGCGCATCCGAGCACGCTACGATGTCTAGTTGTCGATAACGTAAACGGACCCTATCCTTTTTTGGGAGCGGCCTTTTCATTCTTTGCTGAAGGCTCAGTCTTCGCCGGACAGGTTACAGTTGGCAGCGTAGCTGTCGGGTCTGTTCTTTACTACGATGACATTCTAAAGGCGGGAGCCGAACTCCAGGCGAGCCAATTTCAAACTATCCTGACGTTCGCAACCGGGAAGTCAGCAAATCTAACTGTCAACGTTAATACAGATGGCTTGGCAAAATCAGCAATCTTTGACACTCTTAAGCTCTATTTTCTTCCTGATAGGGCCAACGGTGTAGCCGTGTCTGTGGCGGCGATTGCACGAACCGCGATTTGATAAACACCGTCAACTGTGAAACCTGCAGGCGTGCTTTCTGCAAAATGAGCAGGGCGGTTTTGGCGGTAGAATATTTGGCCGACCGTGAACAATCCCGTCTCTAAGCGGCGACCGGCTTGGGCCGGAGTTGAAGCAGAGCGATCAAGAGCGACAAAAAACCCTTCAGCCACCTGAGCAGGAGGGAGAAGTTGTAGCCGGCGGCGGCCAGGATGGCGGTGACGGCGTCGCCCTGCTGGCCGGCGAGGAAGTTGCGGCCCTGCGGTGGCTCGGCCTTGATGTGGCTGATCACGGGCTCGATCGCCGACCGCCGCCGCATCTGGCGTTTGATGGCCGGAGTGACGCGGCGTTTCTGGCCGCTGGTGAAGACCCTGACTTGTGGCTTTGCGGTGCGTTGTGGCCGCGATTGCCAGCGTCGGCGAGGATGCGGCCGATCTGGTTGCCGATGGTCTTTTCCATGTCGGGGATGACGCTTGCCAGCGTGTGGCCGTCATAGGGATTGCCGGGCAGTGCTTTTGCATGCAGGGCGAACTGGCCGTCCTTGGAGCGCTTCAGCTTGGTGGCCACCGACACCTTCACTCCGAACTCGTAGGGCATATGCGCCTGCCCTTGCCGATGCATTTCACCTTGGGGGTGTGCAGCCTGTAGATTTTGCGGCCGCGCTGGCGCTGACGGTATTCGAGAACGGTGGCGGCCTGGTAGAGCGGCCATTTGAACAGCGCGTCCGGTTCCGCATCGCCGGCGACCTGGCGAGCGATGTCGCGAATGGTCCGGCCGAGATAGGTTTTGAGCCTGCGCAGCGCCTTGTTGGCCCGCTTGAACTCTTCTGGCGCGTGCATAACGCTGGTGCTCGATCAGCGCCAGCTTGCCGACTGCACATGGCGCAAATTGAGACTTGTCTTCGTGGCCAGCCGGACCAGCCGTTCGCGCGCCCCGTGGATGAGCTTGGCCTCACAACGCTGAGGCTGCTGAGCAAAAAGAACCACAAAAGGTGGTGCTTTCGCCTCGTGGCGGGCCGCAGAGGTCCAAATCAAGGACACGCAAACAGCGATGCCGACATTCTTTGGGCGCGCCTCTTCACTGGAGTTCCAAAACAAGATGCGGCTTAGTCAAGTCGGTCCGCAGGAGTTTGTTGACGGTTTCTGTATCGTACGGCAGCATGCCAGGAAATCGGAGTTGTTGCGAACTGCGGCAAGGGGCAAATATGGCTGGCATCGACTGGGCGACCTCGCTCACCGAAGTTGGGACCGCACTCGGGCTTGTGGCAACTCTCGCCGGTGCTGGGTGGGCCGTGTTTCAATATTGGCAGAACAGCCGGGATCAGCGCGCCGAACGCGCGCGAACAAACGCCGTCACCGCAGCCAACGAAATAGAGATGTTTCACAACGACACCGCTGTTCAATCAGCAATGAGCATGATTGATTATTGCGAGGTGCCCGACACCGGGACGTCAGGCACTGCTCCTCTTTTCGTAAATCCGACGCTATTCGCTTTCGCCCTCCGCAATCATGCCGACGGCATAGTCAGTCTGACTTCCAACCCGGGTGCGGAGAAATCCGACCTTTTCACCATAAGCGAGCGCAGGATAAGAGATTTGATCGACGCCTTTCTTGGGCGCCTAGAAAGAATCGACAATCTGATCGCAAAAGGAGTGATCGACAAAGATGATTTCGAAAGGCTCTTCTTTTATTGGCTGCAGCTAATGGGCGAAGTTCCTCTGAAAGAAGACACGCTGGCGCACTTTGACGATGTGCGCCGGCGCGCCCTTTGGCGTTTCATCCGAACCTACCGTTTCGACGGCGTGGTCAGGTTGTTCGAGAGGTATGGTCGCGCTGCCTGCGTCGCCACCGATCCAGAAATAGCTTTCAAGTCACGGTAGCGACTACCATTTCGCGAGCCTTGGCTCAGCAATCACACCGCAAAATGCTGTCTAAATTTGTAACAGATTGATTATTTTTATACTAAGGCCGCCTCCATGCTGCTTCCGGCAACTGGAACAGGTAGTGGTTGCTTGGAAGCTTTTCGAACCTGCTGCCTTTCGCCTCCAGCCGAACTGCGCCCGCCTATGAAGGAAGTTGGTCGGTCTGGATCCGCATTGGTGCAAACTTGCTCGAAGCGCTCGTTGGGACCTTTAGTCGGAAGGGCGATACCGTCAATACAGTCCCGCCCTCGTTTGTTAATTCCACTTCTTGCCCTCGCCAATTGGCGAAGACACTTATCCCGCTGCCCTTAGATCGACAGCGCAGTGAGGTGGCAAGTGTGGTATGACCTTATTGTAGACCAAACACCCCCGGGAGGAACGAGATGGATAAGCGTCTTGACAGTTACCAAGTTAAAGGGAGAGGAAATAACACGCAGGAGATCAGGTGGGATCTTCGGCTTGAGTTGGAAGGGGACGTCTTAGAAGTTTGGACCGACAGCCGAATTGTAATGATCTTGCTTCAGTCATCTTTGCTGCTTGGGCGCAAAAACGAAAAATGGCCGATCTCTCTCGATTTAGATAGAGATCACCTTAAACAGGTGCATATTCAGGATATGCGAGACGAGGTCTGTAAGGGCGAGTACAGCGATGCTCCAGAGCAGGCGGTGATTCCATTCTTTCCCACTGCGCTGGTTAATGAAAAAATGGGAATTTGTATTCGCAATTGGCGACAAATGTCGACCGCTCAAGGGAGATCAAATCGACGTGTATTACCAGATTGAAGATGCATGGCGTACTGGCAGTGCGGTACTCTTGAAACTTGACGCCAACGACAACATCATAGGAATTTACTAGGCGGTTAACCCAGCGCGCCAACCAACGTGAAGGCATTGCGTCCCGCTACGAAAAGACCGCTCGACCAGAGACCGGCGCGTTCGGGGCGATGCTGGAAACGCGGGTCGAACCGGGCGCGGTTGTCGCCCCCCGGCCGGCAACCGCGCCCGGTTCGGCCGGCAAGAGCAGCCCGATCAGCGCACACTCGCATCCGCTATCCCGTCCGGTCGCCCGTGACTGCTTCTGAAAAGCAACCGGCCAAACGCAAGTCCACCTTTGTCCACGAGACACTTAGGAAGCGACGGTCGATCAGGTATTCTTTGACAATCTCGAGGTACCGGAGGACGATCGAATTCGGCGAGGAAGGTAGCCGACTTGGTACCACTACGAGTGTTGACGGGAGTAAGACCACCCAGAGTGGTGATCGCCAATGAAAGTATTTCATACAGTCCAACGCGTTCGAATGAACGGAGGCATTTGCCAAAAGGATCGAGCATGGCACTGAAGCGCCTGGCACTGCTCGCTGGAGTTGTCTTAGCCCTTGTGCCGACCGCTGTAAGCGCATCCTGCGTCTCGCCTCCAGATGTCACGTCCGGTGATTATCCCTGGCACTGGGGCGATGTGATCCGGACGACGCCACTACCAGAAGCAGGGGTCATTCGCGCCCAACGTTGCAGGACGATAGTTTTGGCGAGATCAATTTGGATTACGACGCGGTCACCTTAGATGCGAAAATGCCGGCCGAGCGCTTCTTCGAGCTGATTAGGAGCGATTTGGGCTCATTGCTGGTGCAGCTTGAGACAAACATCTCGTACAGCAATTGGCTGTGTCTAAGAAACTAGTCATAGCGTTGGAGGCAGCCAATCTTCTGACACAGTATGGGTACGGATGGGTAGGCGTGACATGACAAAGTCGACCGGTGACGACAAAGCTGTAAGCAAATTCAAGCTGGCTAACCTCATACCCGGTGACATCCTGTTTTGCACCGATCCGGATGGACACGAATCAAAAGCCATCCGGACAGCCACAGGCAGCCCATTCAGTCACGCGGCGATTTACAAAGGGGAATTGAATTTCCTGGAAGCAGCCGATTACGGGGTGAGCAATTTCAATTACTTCCGGTTCGGCATAGCATCGAAATCGAACGTAGCGGTCTATCGATTGAGAACCACGGACCAATCGGAATCCTTTGCTGCCAAGGCATCGATAGCCGTTGAGAAATACCGTGAGCTCGATTACTGGACGCCGGGCGCGGTAATGTCGGCCTTCAAGAGGTTACGCAGATTGGGGGCGTGGACTGGATTATGGCTACCAGCGAGAGAGAAGGGCTTTTTTTGCTCATATCTGGTCTCACAATCCTATGACGACGCCGGACTCGCATTGTGTCCAGGCCTCAAGCCACATGAAATTCATCCGGGCGACCTTCTTAAATCCGCCTATCTGGAAAATGTGTCCCACATGACAATCGTTGATCTTCCTGCTTGGGACACGCGCGTCGACGTTCTCGATGGCCATGGTCGCGAGTCGCCATTCCAACGCTACACGAGCGCCCGAAAACATATCCTGACTGATATCCAGAAACTGATGGCGAACTTCGGGTTGGCGAAGCCGACGACCCTGGACGACGTTCTGCAAATTATCATGTTGGACGAAGATGCTGAGCGGCAGATGTCCGTTGACGGTAAGGTCAGCGAGCAGCTCGAGAAGAGTGGCTTCGCTGCACTAACATTAGCGCACACGTCCAACATCAAGGGTCACGAACCCGGGACTATAGACGGGGTCGCCTATTCGGTATTGCCACTGGACGTTCTTAAGGCAACGATAGCGAACCACGAATTCCTCAAGCAAAAGTGGGAAATACGCCTCGGTGATGTGGAAGGGGAACGCGCGGCGGGAAAGGAGCTGCGAGAAAAGATCCCGCTTGAAATCCTAGGAGTATGGGACCGGCATCTGGAAAACTTCGGGACAGCGCTCGAAAATGCGCTTTCTTTGATTGAGGGGACGATCAAGGATCTCAAAGCAGAACTAAGTAAGTACGAGAATAAATAGTGCCAACTCATTCAATGTTTTCGGTGTCGAGTTTGACATATCCATATAGAATGCGCCAGCTCAGCCAACGCGCATCGCAAAATTGCGATTCCTTCTGTTGCTTTTTGCCGTTGCGGAGAGCCCAATCCTCGCAGGTGAATCCGCTGTTGGCGGTGGTGAGGAATGGCGCATAAACGGCGCGTATTGAACGCCGCCCGAACGGCAGGTTTCCGGCCTCCTACGCTCCGGACCTGCCATTCCGCTGACGGCCCCAACGCTGCCGGGCTGCAATGCGCCTCATGTCGGACGTTGAGATAACCGGTGCCGATCGCCATGAGCTGAGATCGCAGGCAGATACGCAGGAGTCCCCCTGCGCCGAGCTGACCTTGGCGTCCCTTTGTTTGTCTTGGTAGAGCCGTATCACACGGTTGAGCCTGGAGCCTGTTCATGAACATTCCTAGAGTGATACTGACCCGATAAATCCCATAGATCGATGAAATTCGCGCTACACCTGAGCGGTGCAGTAAAACTTTTCGTAGCGATGAGCGATTATTTTTGGTTTTATTCGGCAAAAAGGAATCGACCAAAAAGGGGGGCGAGTTGGCCGACAACATTGTTTCAGTGGCAATCCATCATCTAGAGAAGACCGACGCTGGCGCCTATCAAGTCCACCCCGGTAACGGGGCGCTCGCTGTGGGGAATACAGCTAGGCGACTGATCGATGACCTGCATCGGCTGTATGCGAGGCGGCCGTCAAAGGCCTACGGCCGTTTCTCGATGGATACCGCTAATTTCCCTACATCGCTCCGACTTGGAGAATACGTCGACGGGGGGTCAACTTTCGAAGAGACGACGTTGGCGCTTATGGACACGCTCGCCAAAGAAGCCGGTGGGCGTCCGGCTTCCGAGGGCGGGCACGTCTTCTTCGCGCATTTCAACCGTGACGAAATCCAATACGTCTTGGTGGCGATCGTCAACGACAAGATCAGCGCCGCGCTTACGGAGAACGCCAACTTAGAAGACGTGAAACATCTCGACGTAGACGGATATCGCTTCGCCGGCCGCGTCAACCTCACGGGCTGGGCGGCGAACGAGGAGCGCTACCTCAGCTTCCTAAAGGGAAAAGGGGCCGTTTCAGAGTATTTCAAGCAATTCTTGGGCTGCGAGACCACGGTGCTGGCCAGGGTCGAGACCACCCACATGGTTCAGGCGCTCAAGCAATTCGCCGACACCCAGCCGATGGAGCCTGCCGAACGGGCCGAGTTCATGGCTCGCGCGATGAACATCTGCACACGCGATGCAAAGGCCGATAAGCCGATCAACTTCACCACCCTCGCAAACGAACTTCACCCTGACGACCCTGAGGCTCTCATCGAATTACTCGCGGACCCCGATCGCGGCCTCAATGACGGCTTCGTCGCGGACCGTCGCGCTCTCAGAGGGCTGGTCGAGTTCAAAGTGAAGACTCCCAACTGGGCGGTTGAGTTTGAGCGCAAAGCACTGCACGAGGGCAAGGTGCGTTTTGATCCCGTCGAAAACAGCATCACCCTGCTGGAGGTGCCAGACCACATCAGGCAGGAACTGACCGAGGAGATCGAAGGTGGCTAAGGCGACGATCACCTGGCCGGATCTGCTGGAAGTCTATCTCAACTCCGTTTGGGACGCCGGCGACAACGGGCACATCACCGTTGCCAACCAAAGTATCTTGGAGACGCTCGGGCTCATTGAAATCTCGGAAAAGGCAGCAGAAGCAGCCGACATCACACCTCTGATCGCCCCCGACCAGGTCAAGCTGGACAGCGTCATCCCTGCTCGAATAGGTTACCCAAAGTATAGTCTCGGCTTGCTCGTCGAGACGTGGGACGGATTGCTCAGAGCCCCGGAACGTCGAGTGGAGGAGTCATCCACCTTCTTTATAAAATCCGACCGCTCACACTCGGGCCTCGTACCGGCTTCAGACGCGCTCGCCAGATACAGGGCGATCCTAAAGTTTGTCGCCACTCTAAGTGGAGCCGCGCTCTTCACCGACGTCCAACATGCGAAGCTAGTCTATTTTGGGGACGGCCGCGTAGAGGTGCCGGTCCGCTACGACGCCAGCGATTTTCGGCTCGTCGAAGCCAAACAGATCGAGGCGCTGGCGGCCACACTGGAAGGCGATATCCACCGAGAGCAAAGGCTCGGCATTCTCGGCGAAGCGGTCACAACTCTCGTGGCTAGCCAACCAGCGGCGAGGCGCTTCGTCTATCTGCTGCAGAATGCGGACGAACTTAAGAAGCGTGTCGACGAAGGATACAAACTTTTTGCGTCGAGTTTTTCGTATTCGAAGATCCGCAGCGAGATCGAGAAGAATCAAGCCGACTATGTCAACCGGGTACACAAGACCTTCACCGACATTCAGGGGCAGTTGTTGGGTCTACCCGTCTCCGCCGTCGTTGTGGCAACCCAGATGAAAGCTACGAACACCTGCGGTCCCGTGGCCATTGCGAACATCGCCATTCTTGGCGGAGCTTGCCTTTTCGTTGCCCTGCTGATCGCCTCGTGCGCAAATCAGTGGCTAACGCTTGGTGCCATCGACCGGGAAATCAAGGGCCAGCGTACCAAGCTCAATTCGGATTTCAGTGAAATCCGCGATATGTTCACGGACGCTTTCGATGCCATCGAGGGACGAATCCGCTGGCATCGCGTCGTGCTGATCGTGATATCCCTTGTTGCGCTCGCCGGGGCCTGGTTCACATGGCAGGGGTATAGTATCGCGACGAAGCTGGATGGGTGGGGGTGTCTCGTCCATGCTGGGATACGCACCGTATAACCATCAGAATGACCATAAGACTGCTGCGGGCCACCAATGGCCAACCGCCGCGATATTTTAACCATCCAAATCTTGGGCGTTT
This sequence comes from Mesorhizobium sp. C277A, assembly GCF_040324395.1. Taxonomy (NCBI): domain Bacteria; kingdom Pseudomonadati; phylum Pseudomonadota; class Alphaproteobacteria; order Hyphomicrobiales; family Phyllobacteriaceae; genus Mesorhizobium; species Mesorhizobium sp. C277A. The sequence goes on from NZ_JAMYVW010000002.1 coordinate 3,708,548, forward strand.
CGAGCCGGGTGCCGGTACAGGGAGGGGACGTTGGCCCACAAGAGTCTGCAGTGTACAGGATTTCCGGCGCGCTATTCAGCGGTCAATAAGTTGACCTCTATAGCCACTAACCGCATGGAATTGGCGTTGTCGCTGATCGCCCTCGGTCCTTGCCATCGACCGCATCAACTGACCGGCGCGTTTTGGTGGTCACTGCGAGGTGTTGTGACAATGTTCAGCCTTCTTGATGCCCAGTTGAAACCGACCCATGGCTTCAAGTCGCAAACGGCCTCTAACCAGAAAGCGGACGCGTTCAAGCTGGCGGAGGCGCTGACAAGATGGTTTGCCCAACGCCATTTGGGCGCCGCCGTGGTGGTGCCAGTAGAACAACACGCTGGCACTTTCACCCGCATGTCGAGCTCCGCGCCCTATCCTAAGTCGATGCCGAAGTACTTCCGACACTCTACAAAACCGGCGGCGAAAACGGAGCCCGACTTCTTCGCTTTCCGCGGCCCCGACGACATTCATGTCCTCGAGAGCAAGGGGCGGGCCGGCTTTGCGATGTACGGCGTGCCACAAAGCGTCATCAACGCAGCAAGAAACAAAGCACTGCGCCAAGTATGCGCCATCCAGACTCTCAACGGCATCGCACCCAAAACACGCTCGGCCTGTGTCTTCGCTTTTGATCAGGCTGGCTTGCAGGGTCAGGTGACCGACCCACCGTCGACCGTCCAATTCAACTATGAAGTCGCTTGGCCCCGGTTAATCACCCGAGCCTACGCAACGGTGCTGGATCCTCTTTTTGAGGCGAATCGCGTCGATATCGATAGAGATTACGTCGGCGTCGAGTTCATGCCGGGTTGGAAGTTTGGCATCCACAAGGCGGTCATTAAGCAACTTCGGGACGTGGACGACGAGGAGAGCTTCAAGAGGTTTCTTGGGCTGCTGTCTAACCTGCCAGCGAGCGACGGAGTCACCGCGTCGAAGATCGAGGATCGTAGCTATAGCCCCGATGGCTTCGTCCTAATAGGCACTCCCGATACGTTTGAAACCCCATTGCGCGACATTATCTGCATGTAGCTGCGGAATACAGAACTCTCTGGCTATTATGAGCAAGTTGAACGTCCGTTATTCGCTGGCGGCGCGAGTAATTTGCCTGCCCGCTTCCGGCCCCTTCCCAGTCGTTGAACTTACTTCAGAGAGGACTGTTCAACGATGGGTGCAACGTGCCACTCCACCGCCGCTAGAGCGTTTCAGGTTTTGACGGAAGCGTAACCGGCGTTTTCGAAGTAGTTCTTGCATTCGGCTGCCTCGATGGTTTCGACCAGGTGGCCGATGTGGCGCCAAGTGTCCTCGACGGTGCGCTTCTGAGCTTGGCGCATCCAGTGTTTGATCTTGGCGAAGGCCTGCTCGATCGGATTGAGGTCCGGGGAATAGGGCGGCAGGTACCAGAGCCTGGCGCCGGCAGCCTTGATCATCTGCCTGATGACCGCCGACTTATGACTTCCGAGATTATCCATGACGACGATATCGCCGGGTTTCAGCACGGTGACGAGCTGCTGCTCGACATAAGCGCGGAAGCACTGGCCGTTGATCGGGCCGTCGAAGACGCAAGGTGCTGTGAGCCGATCCCAGCGCAACGCGCCCAGAAAGGTCAGCGTGCGCCAGTGGCCGTGCGGAGCCAAGCCGCGCAGCCGCTTGCCCTTCGGCCCCCAACCTCGCAGCGGAGCCATGTTGGTCTTGATCCAGGTCTCGTCGATGAAGACCAAGCATTTCGGATCGAGGCCGGTCTGCCAGGATCGCCATCGCCAGCGCCTGCGGGCAATATCAGCGCGCGCCTGCTCAAGGGCGAACAGCGTTTTTTTGAAGCTTAGACCCTCGCGGCGCAGGAACATCCAGACCGTATTGTGCGAGACCTTGACCCCGCGCGCATCCAACTCCTCCTTCAGCCGATGCAGCGTCAGATCAGAGGTCTGATTGATCCGATCCACAATGAAAGCTCGATGCGGCTCCAGCACCCTCTTGCGGTGTCCGCCCATCTTGCCCGGCGCCACCGAGCCGGTGGCACGGTAACGCTGCGACCACTTCACCACAGAGGAAACTGCAACACCAAAGCGCGATGCCACCGCACGGCAGTTCTCACCCGCTCCAACTGCTTCAACAACACGCTCACGAAGATCGTTTGAAAGGGCTCGCGTCATCAGATGCTGGCCTCCATCCAGCCAGCATCTTGAATTACAAACACCCTTCTTTGGGAATCCTACGATTCTCTCAAAGGAGGAAATGCTCTAGTCGCTGTTTTTTCGTGATGCACAGGTGTGCCATGAGACAGGATCAGCGACCCACCGATTGATGTCCGACTCCCTCCATCCCGCACCGTTTAAGCTGATCTTGACCTGGGCCGGGAACGTGCCTTCGCCGATTTTTCGGTACATCGTCGAGCGGGACAAGCCGGTCCGCGCGAGGACGGTCTTAAGGCGAATGATACGATCCAGTTCAGGCATGCTGCCTTGCCTTTCGCTGAGAGCATTTGGCACCTGCTGGAACCAGACAGGACAACCCAAGGTCGCCGCGCAATCAGATTTGTCATCGCGTCGATCTGGGGCGTGGGAACGGCGGCAAATCGGAGGGTTTAGATTCCTATGCCACGCCCGCTGCCAATGCCGTGGTTGAACGCGAGTTCCACACCCAGGCGGCGGCCGGATTCGACTTGGATGCCAAGCGCCTTCTTATGATTGGCAAGCAGGGATTCAAGCTGTGGATCGCGTTCAAGGCTCTTGGCCATATCGGACATGGCCGAGCGCGTTGACTTGTAGCCGGACATGTCGCCGGCCTGATACTGCTCCCGTCCCGTCCGTTCGAGCCTTTGCCAACGTTCCACGAAGCGGTCCGCGCGGCGGCCGGGATCTATGTCCCTCCCGGTGCGGATTTCCGTTTCAAGCTGGAGAGCAAGCACGATGCGGCTGACGCGGCCGGCCGCCGCATCGCGGACAAGTTCGGGATTTTTCACATAAGCCGCTTCGGCATCGCGCCAGCCATACGGCCGAACCTTCTCGAAAGCGCCGCGGGCTTCTTTTAGTTCGCGCATCTGCTCGGGACTGCCCTGCCCGTCAGCATTTCCAGTACTGAGGATCGCGTCGATAGCGCGCGCGTGACGAACAAGCGCCTTCGTGCGAGCGCTGCGCAATGCCGCTTCCGCATCCGCCGGCACGTTCGTGTCGCGCGGCACGCCTGTGGCGAGATTTCCTCCGCCGGGCATGGGCCCCGCATCTCCGATCCGCGCCCCGACACTTTCCCTTGCCGGCCCAGGTCCACGTTCCTGGCTGGGCTCGCCGTCTCCGGGCGAGCGCAACCCGTCCAGTAGTCCGCCGATCCTGTCGCGCAGCTTCTCCGGAACGATCCGGCGCACGATCTCCACCACGCGCTCGCGGAACGTGATGCCGCGCCGCTCGGCATAGTGTTGCGCTGGGTTGACCTGCTCGTAATCCGACGCCATGTCCTTGGCGCGGTCGCGTGACAGCGTTCGGTCCAGCCGCTCCCGCGTACTGAAGTCGTCGCCGCCATAATGCAGGTCCATCCTGTCTCGATGCCGGGACAGTGCGACGTAGCTGCCATGTGCATCCATGCCTGGCGTTGCCAGGACATGGGTTCGGTCGACGGTCATGCCCTGCGCCTTGTGAATGGTCGCGGCATAACCGTGGTCAATGTGCGCGTAGTCTTTCAGGTCGAACCGCACCGACCTCCCATCGTCGACGCGAATCGTCATGCTCTGTGTGTTGAGCTCCTCCACGATTCCCAGCGTGCCGTTTTTGACGCCGAGCCCGCGCTCGTTGCGCAAGAACATGACACGGTCGCCGCTGGCAAAGGCCCTTGCACCGCGTTCCACCTTCACGTGAACCTCGCCGCCGAGTTCTCCAGCAGCGCGCAGTCGCTCGCGCGCTGCCTGGTTTAGGGCGCGCACTTCGTCGTTTGTGTGGGTAAGGATGATCCGGCGCGCATCTGGATGCGCCTGCCTGTCGCGATCCCAGCGCTCGACGAGTACACCTCGCGCTTCGTCGCGCGTTGCAGCCTGATGCACCATGCCTTGCGCGTCGTAGGCGCTGATCGCGGCACCGATCCTGCCAGTTGCCAGATCACGCGTGGCATCACGCTGCCAGTCCTCGCGCTGCCGACGCACCCGGCCGATTTCGACACCGCCATGTCGCTCGTGAATGGAACGGAATGCAGCGCCGGCTTCGATTGCCTGCAACTGCTGCGGATCGCCGACGAGGACGACTTTCGCGCCAACGTCCGCCGCATGGGAAAGCACGCGCTCCAACTGGCGCGTGCCGACCATGCCTGCTTCATCGATCACCAGGACATCACGCGCAGTGAGCAGATCCCTGCCCTGTCCCCAGCTGTGTTCCATGCTGGCAATGGTGCGCGACGAGATGCCTGAACCGCTGTCGAGATTCTCGGCTGCAATGCCGGAAAGTGCCGCGCCTCGGACTTCATAGCCCGCCGCTGCCCATGCCTGGCGCGCAACGCCCAGCATGGCGCTCTTTCCGGTTCCGGCAAAGCCGACGATGACACCAAGACTTCGGCCGTCGGTGATATGCGCAAGCGCATCGGTCTGCTCGCCCGAAAGGATAAGCCCGCGTTGCGCAGCCAGCGCCAGCGCTGCCCGGCGATGTACGTCACTGGCCGCGTGACGCCCCTCCCCAGCCATGCGTTCCGCCGCGTGGTGAAGGCGCTGTTCGGTCTCGATCATCTGCCGGGTGGTGAAGCGGTCTTCGCCGCGTCCGTCCTTGCCGAGCTCGACCAGATCAGGGGCGCTGCTGATGGCTGCCATGACCGCGTTGAACTGCTCCACTCCATCGCTGTGCCGATGCGAGAACTTCGCGATGTCCTTGACGGTGAAGGTCGATTGCTGATGGGTGATGGCATCCAGAGCCACGGACGGTTCCGCAATGATCCGCACACCATTGTTGCGCGCGATCTCGCGATGCAGTTCGGCGCGATCTGCTTGAATGTTGCCAGCAGCAAGGCCACTGCCCTCGATGCGTTGCGCCGGCGCACCAATCTGGGTCTGCGGCTCCAGAGCAATGCCCTGCGCTTCCAGACTGCGATGATCGATGCGGGCGTCGATGTCGAGTTCGGCCAGGCGCTCATTGGCCAGCTCCGCCCATCGCTCGCGCCAGCGCTCGACCAGTTCGGTGCGGTTCCAGTCTCGAACCTTGGCACCAAAACCGTTCTCGTCTGCGGACCGCATGGTGAGCATGACATGAGCATGCGGCTTGGGACTGCCATCCTCCGCCCTGTCCCAATGCACATTGAGATCGGCGACCATCCCTTGGCAGACAAACTCGGCTTGCACGAAGTCACGCGCCAGTTCGATGCCTTGCGCCTGGTTCAGTTCGCGCGGCAGGGCAAACTCCACCTCGCGGGCAAGTTGGGCATCCTTGCGCCCCTCGAACGCCTCGACATCGTTCCACAGTCGTTCGCGGTCGCTCCAGGTCGCCGGTGCGTTCTCCGGCAGCATGACCTCGGAATGAACGACACCGCGCTTGGCCGAAAAATCATGGCTGCGCTCGATCCTCTCGTCGCGTAACCGCGAGGCCGAGCGGTAGGCGGCTGACGCGACAGCGCTTGAGCCTGCCTTGCGGCCAATGACCTTGACGTGAAGATGATAGATCGCCATCGCGACAGGATCATTTGCACGTCAAAGCGCACGTCGGCACGACGTATAAGCGCGCCCTCCCTCGAAAAAATCTCGGGATGGACCAGCCCGTCCCGGGCTGTCTCGGCAACCCTGAAGCCTTCCGGCAGACGCTCCCCTATCATCGCCACATCGACAACCGATGGAGATAGCCATGCGTAAACCACGGGATTTTGACGCCGAACTGAAGGCACTGGAAGACAAGGCGCGAGAACTCAAGACGCGAAAGGTGCAGCAGCTAGGCGAACTGGTGATCGCCACCGGCGCCGATCAGCTCAGCACCGAAGAACTGGCCGGCGCGTTGGTCGCAATCACTGAGACGGAGGACGCCGCAAAGCGTGAGGCATGGGCCAAGCGTGGGGTAATGTTTTTCGACAACGGGTCCCGGCGAACTGCTCCGACACCTAAGCGCAACCCTCGCAGCGCTGCAGCGCAACTGGGCAACACACAATCGCCGGCAAGCGGCTCTGGCTCGCAATGACATGCGCACATGGCAAATCGAGCACCGCAAACGCACCCGACATCTGATCGAACTCGGGGGTCTCGTCGTGAAGGCAGGCATTGTTGATCTGATTGCCGATGATCGCGCTATCATCTACGGCGCGCTGCTCTGGATCGCCGCCAAGCTGCAGAGCCATGAAGGCGAGCATGCTCGGAACCTATGGCTAGCGAGAGGAAGGCAAGCGTTCGATGGGGAACGGCACGAGGAGCGAAAGGATTAGTAGCGAGACCGAGCCAGGAGGAGCAACAAGAAAAATCGTCAGGGGACCACCCGGTTCGCAGCGAGTGAGGCGCAGCCGAGAGATTGGGGGATGGTGATTTTGTTGTTGCCAAGGTGTGAGGGGGGGCCTCTGACCCCTATCTTGGGCAAAGGATCGTCACCCAACGGGCGGAGACGCGCAGCGGCTTCGGGCGCGTGCGCCTAGAGCCCGGTCCTGCTCAGGGGGATGACCCACAAATCGTCGAGTAGTCTACGGAAGGCTCAAAGTTTCTTCGTTGGCCTCTTGCGGCGAGACCTACGCTCTTCAACGATCAACTGTGCGGGCTTGGCCAAACGGGAAACGGCGGGCGCCTTAAGCGCTTTGAGTCTTTTGAGTTTTGCGTCAGGCTTTCCGTTGAGTTGGCTTTCATATTCCTCGATAACAGTCGTTGCTAGTTCGACAACTCCGCGTAGCTTGTCTGCGCGATCCTTCAGCAGCTTCCGCTGCTCTTCGTCGGGATCGCTTGTGTCAGCGAGATCGCCGTCCGCAATAATGATCCGCAAGATCGGCAATTCAATCTGCTCAAGGCCAGCCTTCTGGGCAAGCGCGACCCATTCCTTTGATTTGTCGATCGCGTTGTCTGCGGCGTTCGCCAGGCATTGCCTAATGAGGATGCGCGCGGAATAGTCGAGACGCTCCGCCAATTGCAGCCATTGTTGCGACGCTTTGCTTTCCTTGCGTGCATCCCGGGGCGGCAATGGCGGTTGAAAATAGCGATACGGCCCGGCGTCAGTATGGAGCGACGCCAACGTTCTTAATATTGGTTCGAGTTCCTGAAACGGACGGCTGCCAGTTGGCAGCTCGTGCCTGTGTTGCCAAAGCGCGAAGATCGCATCGCGGCATGCTATGACACGCTGCGGGTAGTCTTTCGCTGTCTTTTGCTCGGCATTCTTAATTTGCTCGGCAAGATAGTGGACCATCCAGCGCGAGAGCGTGTCATTGGTGTCGGCGAGCTTCAGATCGGCGATGAGCTTTTTGCCAAGGGCCAAGATCGCGTCAGCATGATTCGACACTTCCGTCGGCCCTGAGAAGGAAGAGTTGGACCGTGGGCGGGGTTTGCTTGCTGTCATCGTAGTCTCGGCTTTCATATCGAGAGTAGCTGCGCCGTCGCTCGATTTCCACTTCAACGATCATATCCATGTGGAGCTTGCGCAATAGTTCCCGGATGAATGGCCGCGAAGCATGAATTCGGCTTCCGCGCCTATCGCCAGCGTCCACGTCATCCTGCTCATGAAACATGCCCCAGGTCTCACTAACGATGGCGGCGGGCTCTTTGTCGTCTAACAGCCAGTTCCGGCCTTCGCGGTCGGCGGTCAATTTCATCGCAGAGATAACATCTCCCGATGGCCGCGGTGCCGGGTAGCGAATATCCCCCGCCCAGGGATCTTTGCCGTCAATGCCCCGGTCTCGCGTGCGATCAACAATCCAGCCCCGCAAGCGGAATGCGCCCGAATTGATGTCCCGCTCACCCATGGCTTCAGGGATGGCGTAGTCATGGTGGTTGTCGGCACTTTGCAATGCACGAAGCAGCGCCGATGCCCTCTCGGGCGAAACAAGGGCGCTTCGGATCGTGCACTCTTCCTGTTGCCTGCCTGACAACGCATTCCAGTGACCCCAAAGCGTTATCATTCCTGGCGATGGGGAAAACACGCGATCTATGTCGGTGCGGACAACGGATGACGGCCAATCGGCGTCTTTGATGTCATTTTTCCAAGAGAGGGTGTCGAGGGGGATGGGGTCTCGGCGGTCGGCGAGCCAATAACCGTCCTTGCGGGATAAGTCGTGGTATGATCGGAACCATTCTGAAAAATCGTCTTCGGTCGAGTCGGGGCTACGATAGGTTGGCATCGTGTCCAGAAGCCGACCGGCCACAACCATAATAGCATGGGAAGTCATATAAGAGCGGAGATCGTCGACGCTCGGAGATGATCCGTGCGAATGCCGTGTGTCGTTATAGTCGAACATTTTACGCCGGCTTCGCGCGTCTTCTTCCCAATGCAAGCGCCCGAGATAATGCCAATCGGAGGTTATGACCGCCTCCGCCCGCTGCTGAACGTCATTGCCCAAGAGGCCGAAGCACTTCGCCAGCGGCGGGAACCAGTAGGACTCCATGTCGTAATCAAAATAGAAGCGGTCGTCGCCGCCCGTCTTTTGCGACGAACGCGCGCTTCCCCGCTCATGGGAGTGTTCTTCAATCGCCGGGAACTGCGATACATTCACAGCCAAGATTTGTGCGCGTAACCCCGGATCCAGCAATCCGGCATCGATCAGTGCGAGCGCCGCCCGTTTCGCCATTTCACGAATGACGACATGCGCCTCTGACGGGGCCACATGTTTGAGGATGAAATCGGCGTGGTTGGCAACAACATCGGGGCAATCCCTGGCAGCGCGCGCGAAAGCAATCAGCAGCCACTGGCGCGCATGCAGGTTGTAGAAAAACAAGCCGGCATCGGCAAAGACGCCACCTGAATTGCCGTCGACAAACGCCACCAGGGCAGAAACGATCCTGCGATGCTGAAGCACGCAGAGACCATGAACCACATGTGCGGCCTCCCAGCGCCTTGACGCGCGGGGCGAAGCGAGTGAGCCAAAGACATATCCTGCAACGGCGCCATCGATGTCACCTACCGGCGCAAGAGCCGTAGTCCATGGCCCATCGCCGTCGGTCTCTTTAAGGACCGCATCGAAAAGTTTCAGGCCAAAGCCAAGCGCGTCCAATGCCTCAGTGCGGCTTAGCTTGCCAGCAAGCAGCCCCACAAGCGTAAACAACCGGCCAACATCGATGATCTCCGTGACTTCGCCGATGCCTGCCAGAACGACGTCAAGCACATCGCCTTCAGGAACACCGGCCAGTTGGCAGGCGGTCTTGAACGGCAACACTTCGTAATACCGGCCACGGGTTACATCCATACAGTACCGGCGGCAGAAAGTGCGCAAGGTCGTTGCAATCGCTGCTTGCGCAGAGAGCCTCGTTTTCCATGCAACGGGGATGTTCTCGAGGAAGCTTCGCAGGTGGTAAAGGTCAAATTCAGGCACTTCGGCCAATGCGGCTACAAACTCGGCTTCCTTTCCGGCGGGAATGCGCGCGATGGCCTGCTGGAAAAATTGATCCTGAAAAAATGGCGGCTCGGAGTTGCGGAACCGCTGCTGAGCTTGCGCGAGTTCATTAGCTACAGCAGGGTCGACGCCCCGGAAAATAGCGCGCCAATCCTTTTTGGCATCTTCCTTCCAGCGCTTCGACGGACGGCCTTTTCCAGTCCCCTCTTCGTCGTCGCCCTTCTTCTCGTTGCGCTCTTGATGGTCTAGGCGCTCTTGGATGTCAGGCGCCACAATTCCGTGTTTGGCGAAGAGGTCTTTTAGCTTGCGCCACGACGAGACCGTGTGTCCCTGCATAATTATGTAGTGGTAGCCCAAGTCCGCAACACGCTGCTTCTCGGCCTTCGTCCCGCAGGCATCGAGCGCGGAAGCGAGTACATCCGCCTCATCCCATTCCGCTCGGAACCCAATCAGGGGGAGGGCCTTGCGGGCGTCCAGCACTTTTCGTTCAATAAGGAACTCTACCGCTATCCGCAAAACCCTGCCGGCCCGACCAAAGGCGCGGTCGCGCCACCGGCTCAATATCGCGAAGGATGATACAGGACAAAGAGCTGCGATGGCTTCAACTGTCCGATGCCAGTCGAAATGCTTGTCTCGCGCAACATAGTCATAGGTCACTTCGGCGCAGCGAGCTAGGGTGTATGCCATTTCAGCAGAAGGCTGGGTCGGATTGGCGGCGGCCTCGGCTAAATCCAACAGCGCTGCCCAGCGGTCCGTATTTTCGTCGCCAACCTTGCTCGCTACTTCAACAGCTTGATTGAAATAAGCCTCGGCTTCCGACCGGCTCGCGGCGAGCACCGACCTTGCCAAGCTCACATACATTTCGGCTTTTGTATCAGCGCCGTCGCGTTCATCCTTTGTCAGGTTAAACGCTTGGCTTGCATAGTGAAGCGCCTGACCGGCCAGCCCCCCAACCCGTGCCATCGAGCGGGCAAGCCGCGCGAGCGTCGGCGTGTAAAGAGGCCGCTTTAACGCTGCAACCCAGTCCGTGAAATTCTGGATGGCGGTGCTGTTCGCGGCCTTGGCGCTCACGAGGATCGCCAACCACAATTCTGCAACCTGGTCCGCGGTGCGCCATTCTTCGCGGTAATTCATCCGTGCGGCTGAAGCGGACTCTTTGAGTGTCCGCGCAATCGCGCTCGCCAACCCTGCCTTACCTGCGTTCCTTACCAGGCGTTCCGCCCAAAGAGTGTGCCAGGGCAATAAGGCTCCGACGTCTTCTTTGAACTCCTGGGCTTCTTGCGAGTAGGAATGGTTTTTCTCCTTTTCAATCTCCGCACGAAGCTCGGCATGCGCAAGATCAAGTAAGTCCAGTGTCTTCCCGAGCAGTGCTGCACGTAAGGCATAAGCTCGAAGCAGAGGCGACCGTGCGTCGTTGAAACGGGTGCCCAATCCGCGCGGAGGCTCCTTGGGCAGGTAGCGCGACAAAAGCTTTGCGAGCGCGGCCTTTGTGCCGATCGATAGTTGATGGCAGGCTTCGACCAACGCCGTGACGGCCATCAAAGGGCGTTCATGGCCGTTCCAATTTTCACCCGTGCTAACCATGAATGACGGTTTGCACAGTTGCTTGAGGCACCTTGCCAGCGCCTCCTTCGGCGGCGTCCGGCAAACCTCACGCAACTCCACGACGATAGCGAGCACGAGATAGACGTTATCACCTGCCGCAAGTGCAAGCTCGTCAAGGTCCTCGTAACGGCTGTGATCGACGAAGCGATGCGCAAGGTAGCGCCCAACGCTGAAAGGAACGGAGGGCGGTGTCCATCCCTCAAGGCTATTTACGCAAGCGCGCGCACCATGGATATTAAAGTATGCGATAGCCATTTCACCGATGTCATTGTCGGCCATCGTCTCTCGCGCGCGGTCCTTGTCGGGAAGCCGTGACCAGTTGCGCACCCATTCCACCGCCATTCGCAATCGGCTACGCGCATCGCCTTGCAATTCGGCGTGGCCAGACATGAGCGCGGCTTCATAGGCATTGTGTGAGCCGACCCACCGCGAGCCAAAGATTTTACGCGAAACAAGTTCCTGAATGCGGTCCCCCTCCATAAGGGCCGAAACCAGATCCGTGTTTCCCTGCAGCAGCGCCCGCTGGCGCTCATCACCTGCCGTCTCGCCGCCAGTCTTCAATGCGAGTTTAGCAGCGTCCAGATAGCGCTTGGCCCGGAGGCTCGCCTTCAGCGCAAATTGCAGGCGCTGAAGCTCGACGTCACGCCGGTCGAGCGGGTTGAGTTCCGGTAGCCCCTCCGATGACAGTGCGAGCGCTACCAACTCGTCAAACTGCCCCGCCTCCAGCATAAGTTGCGGCAGCGCCGCTGCGACATAGGCGCTGCCGGACGATAGCGGCTTGATGCTGGCAATGAATGCGGTGAGATCGGCCGCTGTCGGTTTGAACCTCTCACGGAACCAGCTTTCGGAAGGCTCGTCAAAAAACTGGATGGTTTCGCCCGTGACGATAAGCGGGCGCCGAAGGTCATATGCAAAGCTCTTGATGGCCGAGGCCGAAACCCCTGACATCGAAGACAGGACCGAAATCGGAACAAGCGGCCGCAATGCAGCAAGGGCTACACAGATGCGGTCGATCTGGGCTTTCTCTACGGAGCCGGCCTCATCGCGCAACTTGGCAATCGCGGCGGACAGCAGATTGCCAATTGCTTTTTCGACGGTGGTCGGGTTTGGGCCAAGCTCTCGGAGGATTTCTGGGAGTGTCCCGCCGGCTGAAAGGGCGAGCGCCTGGACACGCGGATTCTTGGAGCTTAGGCGGTGAAATTCGTCGATATCCTGTTCACTAGAGTCGGGGAATACCTGACGCAGATGGGCGGCGGTCTCGTCCCGGCTGAAGGATTCCAGTTCAAGGGATAGCGTGTTCGGCGGCGGGTCCAATTTCTCCTGGCGGTGAGACCTACAAAGGGCGACGATCCGGACCCCATCCGGTATCTGCTCCCTTAGCAAATCGCGGATGAAAGCACGCGCCTCGCCAATCTCTTCCGCCGCCATCTGTGCGTTGTCGGCGGCATCGATGATGATGCAAAGCAGGGCATCCGGATTTTCCGCGCGAAGAAGGCCGGCGGCCTGCTCAAGGCGAAAGAGAAACTTCTTGAGGTAATCAACGGCCCCTGCCCGTGAAGTGGGGATCAAGAGGTGACACAGCGTCTTTCCAGCGAGTTCGTTGGCGATTTGAACGAGAGCGTCTTTGTGACGGTGGCGATAGCCGGTGGCGCTGCGGTATTGGCCGTTTCCGAAGCAATCGTAGAGGATGCTCGCAGAACCTAGTGGAAGCCCGAGATGAATGCGGCTGGCAAAGATCGACTTGCCAATACCTCCTTCGGCATGCACCACGACAGGCCGGTTTGCAGCACCGACAATAGCGTTGACGAGATCGCGCTCCTGTTCGCGCGGAACGGCGTTGCTTAACTGCTCGATGCGGCACGGCGCGGGATAAAGCCGTCCTTCGTCGGCCTTTAACGCCCGAAGCACATCCATGCGTTCAATGCTGGGATTGGATGCGGCCTGCGAGAGAGCCTTGCAGTTCACAAGCTCCTTTAGTTGGACTGGCGCATCGACATCCGCATCCGGCAAGTACTGGCTGACATCTTGGAAAAGAATATTCCTTTGATCCCATAACGCATCATGCCTGCCCTCCAGCTTCAGCAATTTGCAGAAATCCGCGAGTTTAGTTCCCTTAAGGCCGGTATATGTTTCTAGCTTCCTCAAGTCGGCCGGCTTGACCACAAGTCCATTCGCCGCATTCTCGACTGCTTTAATCACCGCCGGGCTGATTGGCCGGTTCGATACGAAAACAAACTCGAGGGTGGGATAGCTACCATTCTTCGAAAAGCCAGCGAGAATGGCTTTGTACCGTTTGGCAAAGCCGGCGATCGTGTTTTCAAGCCCGCTTGCTGGCCAAGGCTTGTTCGGCGCCTCGGTCGAATGTTTGAGCTGGATGTACCGGACAAGGGTTGCTTTAGCAAAATCACGGTCCCCAAAGTACTCCGCGAGATCGATCACTTCCTCTCCCGCTGTGATCGGTCCCTTTGCGGTCTTATCTGATGGGGATGCGCCCTCGACAGTTACCGATTTGAGGTCGGATTCAGGCGGCAGAAGATTGAGGCAGCGGCGCGCGGCCCACAGGTAGTGAAATTGGTCGCCGTCACGGCTCGGTCTGACCAAATTGGTCGTCGTGGCTTTCTTTTTCGCAGGCTTGCGCAAGGGACTATCAACTCGCCATGATGGGACTATTGGAATTTTGTGCGATTCTGATTCGCAATCATAGTCCGGGCCAATACTTCCTGACGAAAACTTTCAACTAACCGCTTCAATTGGCTATAAATTACTCCTTCCCAGCGTGTTTGGCCGGCTTACGACGGCGGTAGCCTTTGGTGAGAACCCATATTGGAAACACTTGGTCGTACGTTTCTTCTCCCGAAATTCGTTGCCTTGGATTCTTCCCATCTCGGCGCTATCGCCGGGGACAAGGCGAGCAAGGACAGCGCGCGCGTAAGGCGGGCCGAAGCCTTCGATCAGGCTTTCATGGAAACCGGTAGTGTTTTGCTGCTCTCCTGGCATCATTTTCAGGAGCTGTTTTCGCACCGAAGCGAGGAAGTGGCCGCGCAACGCGTCGCGTACCTTCAGTCGCTGCCCTTGGTCGCCGCCATCGACTCCTTCCTTAAGGAAGACATCGTTGGTTCAGTCGCCGATCTGCAATCCTTCGAAATAGCCGCCGCATTTCAAAATCCGGCGGCAAGCGCGACCTCCGTGCGCGAAGAAGCGGCGAAGACCATCTTTCGCATCACGAGCGGCGCTGAACTCGTCCGGCCATTTCTCGAAAGCTGGACGGCGCTGCGCGAAGGTTTCGGCGACAGTGAAGAACACACCCGCGAAGTGGTGGCCATTTCAAAATCCAGCTTCGCCGGGAACTCTGACGCCAAGGTAGGGGACCTCTTGAAGGATGGGATGCGGGCGCCGGGTGATATGCTACGGCAGTTCCAGCGCCTCCATCGCGGCCTTGCGGCAGATATCAGGGAGCGTGGTGATACGCGCATTCCCGATGCGGACCATACAACGCGCGCTTTCATGAAAGACGTCATACGCGTTGGCACGGAGGTCGTTCGCCCCGACAATCCCGGCCTCCGGATTCTGCAAGCCTGGGGATTTGACCTGTCGGATATCGGCCCTGACACGACCCTCGGCGACATCGGTGACATGGCGGTTTTCCGCAGAAAACTGGAAGTGCTGAACGTAAAGTTAAGGCTGCCCTGGCCGGAGCTCATTGCGCGTGTAAAGGAGGACCGATTGCCCTCGGGGATCATCTACAATGCCATTCGACGCTTCCACCCTAATACCCATGAATGGGACGGTAGTGAACTGACAGACCGCTATCTGGCCTGCCTCGCCGCTTATGCCGACGTGACCTATGTCGACAAACGAACCTATGAAGCCTTCAGGCTTGCCCGGCAGAAATCGGAAACATTTGCCGCCCTCGCTCGACATGTCGAAAAGGCCGGAAGTTATGACGCGATACCCGGTCAGCTGGCGGCGCGATTTGCACAAGTGGCGACCACCTAACTTTCAAGGCCCGCGTTCAATACGGCATGTCGATCACGGCGCCCGGCTCCCGGTCAGCCAATCCCCAAAACCGCGTTAGAGCGCGCACGTAGCGCGTGAAGTCGCTGTCGGAGAGCTGAATGCCTTCACTGAGAATGGCATGCTCTTCCGATTTTGCAGCGACGGTGTCGTCCGCATAGCGCCAAAGGTGAGGAGCACAGGCACGCAACTTGATCAAAGAACCTCCGTCGCCCTGCCGAACGGCGTTTCCTAACAGATGCAATTCCTCGATTGTTGCCCTCACCTGCCCTGTTTCCAGATCGAGGCCATGACGCAAACCCACGCCTCGGACAAGTTTATTGACTTCAACAGTGGCAATACCGGGACGCCGATCGTCCAGGACATATACCCTTGCCCAAATCCGGAGTTGGCGCTCAAAGAGGCCGTCAAGTGTGAGCGCAAAGCTGCGTCGCGCTTCGAAAGCGAGCATGTTCGACGTGTGCATTTGGGCGTGTTCGAGAAACTCCGCCATGGATGCCGCAGACCCGCTGGTCTTTACGCCGCTATGGAGTGGCAGGTTGTCCAGCGCAGGCAGCACGATGCGCTTGTAGAAACGATGGATGTCGGCCTGAAAAATTCGGGGCAGCAAATCTTGGGGCATAGACACCGCTTGAATTGAAAATCGCTGTTGCATCGACCGTAGCGAAGATGGCAGGCAGACGACCACACGTGGGCTACGGCGCCAAACCTGCTTAGCCAACCGGCCGCCATGTCATTAGCAAGCAGCTTGAACACAACCCGCCTTCACCCGCCTCCTCGGCATGGCCGTATTTGCCTGACCAGCAATGCCGCCGAGCGAGCGCCCGCAAACCCTCTTCGCCTGCTCCGACTGCGGCGGCGAACGCGCCGCCGCCATGGTTACGCTCATCGAAACCGGCAAGCTGAACGATATCGGCCCGCAAGCCGGGCTCGCCGACACTCTGCCGATCGGGCAGGCCTGCATCACCCAGCTAATGCAGCCCGACCGGAGGCCTAATGCTTAGGACCAGAGCCCGAATGGGTTCTTCGCCCGAACGGGGGGCGACGACATGGAAGCTTGCCCCGACCAGATCGGCGGCACTGTGGCAGCATGGGTGCCGATGCCGAGATATAGGGTCGAAAGTCTTCGCATAAATTCCTACTCGTCCACCCGAAGCGTGCCTTTGTGCGGCCTCAACTCACACGCCGCACCCTTCTTTGCTCCGATCCGGCGGCCACTTCAAAATTGCGTGCAAAGCAGCCACCTAACTCCGGGGAATCAAATCACCAGCTAGGTATGCTGGTGGAAGGCTAAGACCCACTCCCCGGTTTCAGGGTCTTGAACCATCTCTCGCTTACACTGCTTCTTGTAGCGCGGGTCTGGGTTATCGTGTGGGAGCATATCGGAGCGTTCGACCTGATGCACATATTCAAGGTAGGTCTCAATCTTCGAACTTCCGCGTACCTCACCATAGCGTCCGCCCATGCGTTAAAATCCCGGTTTCGACCCCGGTATAAATGGGAACGAACTGCGTGAGGCAAAAGGATTCGCAGACCGACCTAACGCGGCGACTTCAACACGCCAGACGCGAGGCAAGATACGCCAAAAAGCTTCATCTCCCGTTTGATGTTCGCCGTTTCAGCGGGGCTTGCATGAGGTGTAATCATCACTTGATTGATGAACGTCTTCGCCTCGATGTCGATATAGACACCCTCTCTCAATGCCTGCTTGTCCAGCCAAAGGAGTCTCACTTCGTCTTCGAACTTGAAGGCCCGCCGCTTGTGCAACAGCATGGTCGCGGCCATCCGGGTAACTTCTTTCTTCGATCCTTCTGCGATCGACTGAGCCAGACGAACAAGAGTTCTCTCGCCACGATACTGGACGCGGCCTAGAAAAGCGGAGCCGGCGCTGTTCTCGATGAGGGCTTTTGCCGCGTTCACCATCGCGTCCACACGACAGCGGATTCGGACAACAGGAGTTTCTTTTTCGGGACCAAAGCCTGCCATTCGCCAACGCGGTTCGTCATGTGCACCTGTGGTCCAACACGAGCCGTACGATTGAAATCCCGACAAGGGACCGGGGCGATTGAACAGACGATCGCACCACCACCGCTCATAGGGGTCCTGCCAACATCGAACGGGCGAGAGCCGCAGTTTGTTTGTTTCGAAAATCAGCTTGGCGTAACGCCATTCCAGCATGTGATAGAGGAATGGCTTTGTGATTGCGGGATCCGTCATCACTTTCCGGCCGTCGGCGCCGCGCTCGACGAGGGACCAAGAGATGGGATGCTTCTGGTCGATGATCATGACTGATTCCCAAGAGCCCGCTTGGCACTCTAATCGGCTCATTCAGTAGCTAAACCAATAATTTTCACGGTGAGCCGTGTAGAGTTCTCAACTGAATGTCGCACGTGCCCTTGCGAAAACACCAGATCTGCGCTCAGAGATTGCAGCCCATTTGGTTGAAAAGGACGCCGGCGCATTCAAGCCGCAGATAAGTCACATGGAAAAGCAACTTAGCGAAGGCGAGATCAAAGACGCCCTCGACGACTTGTCGTGGCAAAAGCTTAAGACTCACCTGGACGCGATCGAGTTCGATGAAGCGCTCGCCGGTGAACTGCTGGGCCACGTAAGGCGATGCGGGCGGTTAGTTCTCAGATATCCAGACCCGAAACGCGAGAAGCTACGAGACCAGCTGCTCGACGGACTGGCCGCATATCTCAAGGAACGCTTGGGAGACGACGCGCTGTCTCGCTTTGAGAGCGTCCGCGCGACGTTTCGGACGATCGAGGATGGCTATCGTGGCATTCTCACATTGCTCGCTCGCGCTGAGGTATCGAAGTTGCTGCCAGACGTAAGGGTAGCCGCCTACCTACAGCGCGCAAACGCTCAGTATAAGGACGTAAATAAGCGCGCCGCTGCAGCCATACGCCAGGGAGAAACCCTTGAGGCCATGGCAGGCGTTCTCCTGAAGGACGACGATGGCAACGACTTTTCGCCTGATGCAGCCTCCGACGCGATCGTCAAGACTCTGACCAGCACCCTGTTGATGGAAGGGTATACCAACGATTGGTTCGACAAGAATGGCCTGCTCGTCGTGCCAGATTTCGAACCTGCGGATGAGGAAACCATCTACAAGGCGGGCTCCACCGAGGTCCTTGGTATCTGCTGGGGTCGGTGGGAACGCACGGAGGAACACCGCAGATTTCTAGAGACGGAGTGGACCGAACTGACGGGCGAGGCCCGTCCAAAGGGGTTGCCCGACAATATTCAGCGCGTAATCGACACAGGCCCGACGGAAACGTGGCTGTGGGATTTCATCGCCAACGAACGGCTGCAGGACCGTCTGGTGCAGACATTCCTGGAGATGTCCTTTGAAACGCGAATGCGTCAGGGATTACGCGGCATCGCCGGCCCTGCTCCTCTGCTTCCAGATGCTTACGTGTCGGCCGAGGAGGCTCATTCGGCCGTATCGTTGTCCGCAATATTAGGCTACGCGGTGGTCGAGGATCTTGCTCGGCCGGGCAAACTCCGCTTGGTCGAATGGCTGCGTGGCTACGCATTCCTGAAAGGCCTGGCGGAGGAGCGCTTCGACAGTAGCCCTGCTGGCGTAATCCTTATCGAAGAGGCCGAGCTGTCCGCCAAATTGCAGCAGGTGGGGCTCTCTGCGGAGGCGACACGGATCTTTCTCGGGCATGTGTCTTTGGGACGGACCAGCCGCGATATGTATGACTGCCCGCTGGTAAGGACCTCTAGCGGCAAGCTTATTCTCTTCGCTCCGGCCGTTCTCGCAACCCATATTGTCAGCGTCGTCCTCTCAAACCTCTCCAGACTGCGCGAGCAGCTGTCACGAAAGGGAGCCGCTTTCGAGACCAGCGTACGCAAGTTTTTCACTGACCGCGAAATGGATTGCCGGGGCTTTAAGGTCAAACGCGAGGCAGAGGTATATGAATTCGATGCCGTTCTTGTCTGGGGCGACCGTGTTTTTCTGTTTGAGTGTAAGAATCGCAGCCTCTCGGGCCGAAACCCCGCACAGGCGTATTACTTCGCGCTCGAAAACCGCTCCAACGCGCGCCAACTGCAGCGCCAAGCAGACGCGCTTCGGCAATATCCAGATATCCTAACCGAGGAATTTGGCCCTGAGGCTGCGAACAAGGAGGTCGTCCCTTGCATACTAAATTCGCTGCCTTTTTCTTTGCCAGGGTTGCAGGATGGCGTCTACTTCACGGACTGGTCTGCTGTTACGAGGTTCTTCCAGGACAGGTATGTGCACGCAAAGACGGCACACCACGTCACCGATGATGTGACTTTGCTGCATCGATCCGCTCTCTACGATTTATGGCTCGGGGATCAGCCGACGCCGGATCATTTCATCCGGGCTTTGGACAACCCCTTCCAATTGGAAATCGTGGGTAACCACATCGACATCCATCGCAGCATATTTCCCGTTGGACCCGAGATGGCGGTGGTTTCTCGCGAATTCATGCGGGAAAACACCACGGCGGAATCCATAGCTGAGACTTTGGGCGCTTCCCCAGATCGGCTGCGGGCCGATATCGCCAAGGTTGGACGCGCGGTTAAGAACGTGCGTGCAAGGCATAAACAGTCACTCCTACGAAGAGAAGATCGCGCGTGGCGCGAACGTCGAAAGCGGCGCCCGGACTTAGGCGAATAGGGAGAGGCCAACCGCCTTCAATCAGCTCCGCGGAGGCATGCTGGCAGCGTCCAGGCGACGGTGAA
Organism: Mesorhizobium sp. C277A; assembly: GCF_040324395.1. NCBI lineage: Bacteria > Pseudomonadati > Pseudomonadota > Alphaproteobacteria > Hyphomicrobiales > Phyllobacteriaceae > Mesorhizobium > Mesorhizobium sp. C277A. The sequence goes on from NZ_JAMYVW010000002.1 coordinate 3,728,381, forward strand.
TCAACGAAACAAGCGACAGCAAGTCTTCGGCGTCTTCCTTTGACATCGCCCAGTTTATTCGCGCCTCGTGTGCGGTGGGATTGCGGAACATCCCGAACGTCCCTTTCAGGAGATTACCGAAGCCCTTCTGCTCGTCCTGCTCGCTTTTCGTAGCGAGGGCATTGATTGCCAGCATCGGAGGTGTCCCCGAGAACGCCCTGTCGACGAGCACGGCGCCGTCGTCATCGAGCCCGGTGCGGGACCGCACCTTGGCGGCGATGCTTTTCACCGCTTCGAGCACAGCGTGGAAATAGTTGTCCTGCAGCAGTTCTTGCCGACAGAACTTCATTACGTCCGGATGCACGCCTCGTGAAGCGAGGTCTTCGCGCAGCTCTCGCGCCCGCCGCTCTGCCTGCCCGAGCGTCTCGACCTTTTCTGCCTTCGATAGCTCGCCAGAAGCGGCGACCGAAAGCCCCGTGAACGCGAGCGCCCGGTTGAGGTTCGCACGCATTGGTTCGAAGCGTTCAGGCTCGCGGACAAACCGCGCCGGCTTCATGGCCTTCCGGATGAACCCAATGATGCGAGTGCGATCGCGGCGCGTATTCTGCTCATGGGCGAAGGCGTTGTAGAGGCGATGTCTTTTCGTGATGGCGGGATCGGTATCCTTGATACGACAGCTCGTCAGAAGGTGACCAATTTCGGGGCCTCTCAATCCCTCCGACGTATCCGCGAGTGCATCCGCAATTGCCTGCAGCTGTTCTTGGGAAAACGAAGCCATAACAACCCCTGTGTTCTGACGTGGTAGCGTATCAGCCCCAAATTGTCACAGAGCATGTAGAATCCCTCGATAGCCAAGCGGCGACAGGTTCGAAGCGGACAACCGCCAAAGCCTCAGGACCTGAAGCTGAAAGGCCCAAAAGGGAGGTTATTGATTTATGACGTTCAGTCATCCTCTCCGATTCAGTAACGCAGCCCAGTCGATTGCCGCAGTTCCGCCAGCGAGTGTAGGAGGGGCATCAGCCCGAAAGTAATTTTCGCCCTCTCGAAAATCCACCGCGAGGATCTTCTCATCCGCGAATATGCAATTCGAAAAATCACATTTCTCAAAAGCATATTTATAATTCGCATGAAAATTAATTGAATCAATCGAGTCGACACGAGTGATACCGCAGTTCTTGAACATGGGTCTCTCAAATCGACCGTCAACCGTTACGCGCTTCCATCCCACTATTGTTACGCCGTTAAACGATGCATTTTCCCATCTATCAATTTCGCATTCGTCATCGAAGAGAAATTCCCCTCCGAAATATCTTACTGAGGCAAACCCTGGAATGTAGTGCCAGTATACAGGATCATCGTCGTAGTGGTAATCCTGTTCTGGCTCTGCAACGTAGAAGGTGATGCTTCGGCCGGTATTAAAACCGGCCTCGTCTCCCGACCGCATGACGCCGGAAATCTCTTCTCGATGCCGGTTGCCGTGATAGTTGCGCATGTGATCTTCGACAAAATCAGCGAGCAGGTTCATTGCGCTCCGCGCGTAGTCCCCTTGCCCGCTATGAATGAGCACACTTAGAGTAGCGACACCGGCAGACACATGGGATGGTTTGCTTGGCTCGCTCAAAAGTTTAGCTCCCTCCTGAAGCAGTTTTGGGCGCCCTTCGTTCTCAGCTTGATTGGCCTGCCTAACGCTAATGGAACCTCGCCAGCTAACCGTGCAGAAAGTTACGAGCGCGAACAGTGCAACACCGAAGGGGGCGAGCGCTTGGGCCAAGCGGGTATCATGCTCGCCATCGAAGCCGTCACTGAAAATGATCAGAAAGCGATTACGATAGCTACGGCCGTGAACGTCGCACTGACGATCGACAGCACATACCAATGCTTTTCGGCGATAGTTGGCCATTCGCCGGTTGAATCCTTGCCCCTACGTTCGATCACATAGTCCCCCAGCCTTGACGTTTATCCGCACGCACATGTCAGCGTGGCGTTAGTCTTATAGCGCTACCGATTCAATCATGGCGCTCGATAGCCACGGGGAAGATCGATGTAAGGTCTTGCTCCACGTCTATCTCGAATTCGGCGGCGAGCGCCGAAAGCTGCAATCCGAAGATTGCCCGCAACTCCCCTAACGCCACGAAATAGCCGGGCGTCAACGGGCGGTAGCCATGATCATGCCACCGGATCGATGATCCACTATCGACGTCGTTGCGCAGGCGATAGGCGATGTTTCGGTAGTCCGGCAGCGCATCCTCCAGAAAACGCCGGGAGGCTGTGCGCAGATGCCGGACACGGCGTGCAGCTGGCGAATGCTCGGGAAGGTCGTTCAAGATTTGCGTGAGCTCATTGCGAATCTGAATCACCGACTGATCAACTTGGTCCGGAACCTCGAAATGCATCGGCACGTAGAGCACACGCCGATTCTCTAAGAAATTGAACAGCCGCAAGATCACCGTCCGTTGTGCGACTGGCGGATTCCAGCTCGCGCTAATACTTAGGAACCCGATGCCGGTGAGCCTGCTTCGAATGGCATCGAAGCTTCGCCGAACGATTGCCATCTACTGCCCCCCACTCCAGATTCTCATCATTGGCGCGGTAGGATGTAAAAGGAAAGCCCGGCGTTTGGCACGGCGTAACTCGCCGCAACCATCTAATGAGATCGTTGACGCGCCGACGCGCTTGCGCTGTTTCCTGTGAGAGGAGACGAAAGAGAGCCACGACCTACATTGCGGCCCGAGCAATGCCCTCCACGATGATTTGGAACATTTCAATCTGTTGCTGATATTCGCCCTCCAAGACCTCTTGTTTAGCGGGCGTATTGAATGTGGCCTTGACCAAATTGCTATCTGGCCGCTCGCGGACCTATCGCCCAGGTTTCTTTGCGCGGATGTTTCCCGCGGGAAAATGGAAGCTGACCCTTGACCCGAAAATCTCAGGACATTTCCGGCTGGCTCAAGATGGCGAGGTGGAGCTTAGCTGCCTTGATATCGTGTCGATTTCGACCAGCAAGGCGCTTCTGTGGCACACCGTCGAGATACGAGCTCGTGGCAGAACAGACACCCTTTCGGCATTGTCGGGTGACGCGGCCACACAACTGGCCGCAGACCTTCATGCCTTCATCAACACTCACCTGTTTGGGCTTATCGCCACCGAGAAGGATCGCCTGCTCGATGTCGACGAAAGGCTTCGCGAGCTTACCGAAGGCAACAGACAGTATCTTGCACAGGCCGATCTGGGCAGGGCTGTTGCCGGCGTCCCCGGCGCCGCAGCGGCCGCCCTCTCTCACCCGCTTCTAAACCCAGACATGATGCCGGTAGGACTTAAGGCCTCCCTTCCGGCCTCGTTCGCTATGATAACGGACCCGGCCGTTCGCCATGCCTACAACGAGGCGTTCGTCAGCTCGGAACTGACGAGGTTCCAGCCGTTCTTCGAAGATCTCGACCGGCGATCGTTTTCCGATCAGCAGCGCGAGGCTTGTATCCGCCTTGAGGACAACAACCTGCTGGTGGCCTCGGCAGGATCCGGCAAATCCGCGACGATGGTCGGCAAGGTCGCCTACGTCCTGGAGAAACAACTCTATCGGCCCGACGAGATCCTGCTCCTGGCCTTCAACAGAAACGCAGCCGATGAACTCAGGACGAGGATCGCGGCTCAGTTGCAGGTCGCGGAGGACGCCTTGGAGTGTCGCGTCACGACATTTCATGCGCTCGGGCGCGGAATCATTGAGGAGGTCGAGGGTCGGCCACCGCAGCTCGCCAACTGGGTGGATCATCCCGCTGGCGAAACCAGGGTCATCGAGGCGATAATCCAGAACCTTGTCGAGAGCGATCCGGAATTTGCCCGGATGTGGGCCGAGCTTCTCGTCGTGCATCCCAAAGCCGACATCCCGATTGAGGTATTTGGCGGGGAGGCCGACTATCAGCGCTACGTATCGGACACCCTTAGAAAGGGTAGCGCCACGATCGGTTCCTTGTCCGCCGTGATCGTAAAGTCGTTGCAGGAGAAGAAGATCGCCAACTGGCTTTGGCTGCATTCAGTCGCCTTCGAATATGAACGGCAAATTGCGGTGGAGGAAGACGGTGGCAGCGTCCGCCATCTGCATCCGGATTTCTACTATCCGCAGACCGAAACTGTGCATGAGCATTTCGCGCTCGATGCGGACGGAAGCTCACCCTTTGCGGACTACGCCGAGCACGCCGAGAACAAGCGGCAGGCATATCGCCGCAATGAGATCGATTTCTTCGAGACCACTTCCGCTCAAGCCAGCGACGAGACGCTGCTCAGCACGCTTGAGTCTGAACTGACGCGTCGCTCAATACCTTTCGAGCGAAAGAGCTACGCCGAAATCACCAAGGCGCTCGATCCGGTCGTTATCAAGCACTATCACCAGCTGATATCCACCTGCTTGAAGCACATACGTGCCAGTCACCTCACGCTCGACATGCTGCTCGAACGTGCCAAAAACTTGCATGACAAGGAGCGTGGGAGGCTGTTCGCGCGCGCGGTCTGGCTGATCACTCAAGGGTACTCCGAAAGCTTGAGGAAACCGGGCGGATCGACTTCGATTCGATGATCGCGGATGCGGTGCGGCTGGTCGAGACTGGCCGATATCGAAGCCCCTATTCCCTCATTCTCGTGGACGAGTTTCAGGACATTTCCGAGCCGCGCGCTAACCTCATCAAGGCGCTCAAACAGCAGAAAGCGTTCAGCAAGGTGTTCGCGGTCGGAGACGACTGGCAGTCGATCTATCGCTTTGCCGGATCGGACATCACGATCTTTACGCGGTTCGAAGCGAACTTCGGGACCAGTTGGCAGGGGCGCCTGGAGCAGACATATCGCTGTAACCAGCTCATTGCCGAGACGGCCGCCAAGTTCGTCCAGCGCAATCCCGAACAGATCAAGAAGTCCGTCCGCTCGACGCGCCCGGCCGTCTCGCGATCAATCCGTGTCATTCCCATCGATGATCAACGCGACAAGCCGGACTTTGCGGTGGCATGTCAGCGCCTGCTCGAACGGCTTGATGCCGCTCTGGGTACCATCGCCGACCGGTGGCGCGGCGAAAAGCGCGGCAAGCTCAAGGTTCTGGTTTTGTGGCGCTACAACGTCCTTGATCCATTCGAGGGGCGGCCGCCGTCCTTTGCCAACATCGAGGTGACCGGGCTGTCGTTTCACAGGGCCAAGGGCCTCGAGGCCGACTACACGGTGCTGCTCGATGTCAGCGAGGGCAACTACGGCGTACCAAGCCGCATCGAAGACGACGAGCTGTTGAACCTGGTGATTCCTCGCCCCGAGACCTTCGCTTACGCGGAAGAACGGCGCCTGTTTTACGTGGCGCTGACGCGTGCCAGCCGAGGGGTCTATATGCTCACCAACCGCCGTCAGCCATCCCGCTATATCCACGAGCTTTGCGAGATCGCCGGCGATGAAGTCCGCTTCGAGACGATTGAGGGAGCCGAATTGAGCCAATGCCCGGCCTGCCTCGTCGGCCAATTGGTGGAGCGGCGCAACAAAGACGGATCGATGTTTCGTGGATGCAATCAGTTTCCGGACTGCAAACACACTGAACCGACGAGTGTAGTGCGAAGACGGTAACCGTCTTCACCCATTGTGACGGCGAACTTGGATCCTCTACGACTCACGCCAACGAGCATTGAGCCGAGCTTTGGCCTGACAGGTAGATTTATCTCGGCATCGCCCAAAATTACGGTATACGAAAATGGGCGATGCGGATTTGACCCCATACCAGGAGCGAATACTTGAATGATCAAAACGAAGCCGTGACGGCTGATCTGGTCGGGCTGACGGCAGACATTGTCTCTGCCTATGTCAGCCAAAACCCTCTGCCCGTCGCTGCGTTGCCAGACCTCATCGCGTCGATCCATTCGTCGCTTACAGGCCTTGGTCAGCCGAATGTGCCTGGGCCGTCTCAGCAGGAACCCGCCGTCAATCCAAAAAGGTCGGTAACACCGGATCACATCATCTGCCTGGAAGACGGGAAGAAATTCAAATCGCTGAAACGTCATCTTGCGGTTCACTATGGGCTGGCTCCGAACGAATACCGCGAAAAGTGGGGATTGAAGCCAGACTACCCGATGGTAGCACCGAACTACGCGGCCCAAAGATCTACGCTCGCGAAGGCTGCGGGGCTCGGACGCAAACCGCAACCAACGCCGGCCAAAAAGGCCCCTGCCAAACGCAAACCCAGGGCTTAGTGAAGCCAAGCTGTCGGAACGTCCAATCTCGGGCGCTTCAACAGGTGCGGGTAGCCAATCGAGACCACCCGCGCGTCCACCATAATTCCGGGCGATCTTCGGCGACGTTTGCGCTTTAGACTGAGCGTCGCCGATAGCAGAAGAGTGCTTCCTCGATAGTGGGTCTCGCGAAGTAGCGGTCTCCCGCTACCAGCCCACCTTAAGCTATTGAAATAATAGCAAAGACGCGGACCTATGGTAGGCGCCCTGTCCGAAAAAGTCTTCAATGATTTTAGGACCTAGCCTGCTGCCATTGTGACGCCAACGAACGTGTTGCGACGCTTCGCAGACAACAAACTGCGCCTCGAAAGTCTCCACCTGCGGACCCATTCGGTCCCGATTCCGAGGCGCAATCGACGCGGATTTTCGAATGGCGCGCCCGTGTCGCCCGCCAAGCCCCTGACGCTCGGCGGCTTCTGCCCGAGTTATCCAGCTAAATTAAGCAGTCTCATCGGGCGGGCGCTCTGGATTCGCCGACGCCAATCCGCGTGAGCGTACGCGGATCGTCTGACAGATACGATCAGCGAGAGAAGCGAGCGCGCCCTGCACAGTGCGTGCCCCGAGAACGGATTGGAGGGTAACGGCCTGTGTTGCAAACCTATGTTTGAAGGCCTCTCCGCCACAGAGGAAATCGACCAATCCCAAGCCGTGATCAAACGACCACTGTATATACTCCGTAATCAGGACCGCACCCGGCGACGCTCGGCTAAAATCAGGGTCGTAGGTGGTAACGAATGCCATCATGACGTTGTGCTGGACGATGTTGATGGAAACCGCGACCATCGCACCATTGCATTCAAGTACGAAAATGCGCAGCACACCGGCGCGTGACAGCGCGTCCACCAGGGCGGCAAAAGCCGGCTCGCCCTCTTCGAAAAGGTCGGATTCACGCGTGTGCTTTTCCAGCCATCTGCGCTTCAGCGCCGACAGTCGCTCCAGCAATGGCTGCAGCGGCTCGTCGGCCGACAGGAGGCGGAATTTCACTTCGCCTGTTTCTTCCAGTATCTTGATGCCGCGCCGATAGTTCTGGCGCATCTTTTTCGACTGGTCCGCCAGCCACGCTGCTCCGCTGGCCCACTGTCCACCGACGCGATAACTGACTTCCTCCCGGTGATTGGCGCGAAGCTTGACGCCGCTGGAAGAGCCCGGTGTAAAAATCCTGCGGGCTGCCGCATCCGGCGACAGACGATTGATAAGAGCAAGATCGAAGCCACCCGCCGAACAGATCCGGTTCCAGAGGTTCTGGAGGGCCGATAGGGAGCATTCCGGCGCGACAAGAATATCACCATAGTCCGTATAGCTATTGGCGGCCCATTCGAGGAGCCGAAGTCCTTTTCGTCTGCCGATCGCCAGGGGAATGACAGCGACCAGCCTGTCATCGCGCCATACCAGGCCGATCCGCAGCGAGCGCCGGTCGCGGTCGCGCACGGTGCTCCACCATGCCGAAACCCAGGCATGGCTCTGAAAGATCAGTGCATGGGTACGATGCCATAGGTCTACCCATTCGGCTTCGATGGCGGCCAGGCGATCCGTCGAACTGACGATTTCCAGTCGCTCCGCACCAACAGCGTCAATCGAAGCCATTTTGTTCATGGTTGGAGACGGTCCTGCGGCCGCGCGACATCGATGCGCTTTTGAAAAAGTCGCACGATATGGTTTGCCATTTTCCTGAGCGGCAGCACGTAAAGTCCAAAAAGCGACTGATAGTCGCGTACGTCGCGATCTATCAGTCCAAACTTGAGGTCTTCGTCCGGATCCGGGATGAACTGCGTTCCGAATATGCGATCCCAGAATGAAAAAAGCAGCCCGAAATTCTTGTCGTAGTGGCGAGGGTCGACACTGTGATGCACCTGGTGCCAGTGCGGACACAAGATGACGCCGTTCAACCGGCCGAAGGAAATCTTCAGATGCGTGTGGCGAACAAAGTCCATCATGAGAATGTTGCGAATGACATAGACGTTGATGCCAAATATGGCGATCTCGACCGGATTAAGCGCAATCAGGCTCCACAAGCCGAAACTGATCCCCGGTATGACGCCGTCCCAGATCCGGTTCATCAGATCGTCCAGGGGGTGAACCCGGTCCTTGGTGATCCCAACCATCACTTCGGCCGAATGATGCACCTTGTGCAATTCCCACAGGAACGGAAAACGGTGCTGGGCAACGTGATATAGGTAGTAGGAGATATCGTAAGCAACGAGCATGGTTGCGGTGAAGAGGATGATCGTCACTGGGCCGGCGGGGCCGGGTATCAGCGGTTGCGAGATGCTGAAAAGCCAGCCGACTGCCTGGTTTGTTGCATATCCCGTGGCGGCAACGAAGGTGACACCGGCGGGAATGAGCAGGAAGGGCATCACCAGTCTTTTCGTGATCCAGAACAATGCGTCCGCTCGCGCGGATGGGTGCATGATGACTTCCGCGGGAAAGGCGAAGTCGAAAAAGTCCCGGAAGGATTTCTGTTCGACCGTTCGCCAGTAGGCGACCACCGCGCTCCCCAGCGCCGTGAGCAACAGGAGACCGAGTGTCAGCAGATCGATGTGTGAGAGTTTTTCCACGATCACTCTGGCGAATTCCGAAAACATCGATGCAGTGGCTCCTAGGTGGTGAAATGGCGATCCGGCTCGTCGCGAAGCACATATTGCCAAGCCCATCGTATGCTGCCGGCAACTGTGTATCGGGGTGCGACTGGCAAAACAATCATGGCCAAATTAGCAGATCAACAGTGTCAAAACCGCTAAATATCTGAACGTAATTAATGTCGAACACTGCGCCTGCAACCTGCCCGTTATCGGGTCTGCGGCGGACTTGGCGCGAGCCGGATGACTACTCCCTTTTCGCCTACTTGGCCACGCCATGCGAGGCGTTCGGCTGGCTGCCTTGCACCAAAACGCGGCGAAACCCAGCCGCCTTGGCCCGGTGTGTCGCCGCCGGAACGGATGTCGATCGCTGCGTCTGGAAAGTGGATAGTCATCAAAGGTTCAGCGCCGCGCAATATCGTGACAATGTTTCCATCCCTGTTGGCGTGGAGGTCGGCGGCGAGTTGGAAGACGATCTCAGCGACGCGGCTGCCGCCGAGCAGTTGGTCGGACACGAGGATGCCGTCGCCATCGCGTGTCACGGCGCGTTGATGCACAACGCCGAAGCGGCCTTTGTACCCGTCATGTCGGGCACACAGCCTCCAGTGCGGCCCCGGCTCGCTCTCCACCAATGTCGCAACCGCCTTGTGCGACCAGTTGAACGCCCCGGAGATGATGCTTTGGCTTTTACCCTCTAGGTTCAGCGTGTTGTGCGCCGGCGTCGAGCGGAACCAGTCCCGCCAGCCTCCCCCCGAACCATAGAGCCATGTGCCGGGGTCGACCAGCACCGGATCGCCGTCAATGCACAGGGTGAGCGACAGCGCGTCGGCATGACCGTGCGCCGCTATCGAAAGGTAGCCCAGCGGGCCGTGGTCGTATGTCAGATGGACGTTGCGACCATTCATCTCGCCGCGCCAGACGGAGAGCCCGCCTTGCGTGAATGTATGCAATCCATTCGGCACCGGCGCCGGCCGCGGTGGCGCGCCGAAGAAAAGCGCACGAAAATCGCCAGGCTCCGGTGCGCTGCCCGGCATCCGTAGAAAACCACGGATGGCGGCCGCGACCGATCCGACATAATCGGTTTCGCCCCCCAGCGTGATCACGCGGCCTTCATCATTGTCGCCGAAGCCGCTGGTTTTCGGCGGGAGCCAGCTTGCGAAATTGGCGAAAGCGGCCAAACGCGCTTCGACGGGCTGGGGAAAAGGCAGTCCGGCCTGGCGCGCCGCCGCAGCGCACAGCAGGAAAAGTTCGGCACTGAAGGCGGCGTAGGTCGGGGTCTGCTCGGCCCCGGCGCCATCGGCCAGGATCTGTTTGAGCACCTCAGCCAGGAGCGACTCGCGAACCACCTCGGCCCCGAAAGCCAGACCGATCAAATATTCGCCAGCCAATTCCGCGACGAGATGGTTGTTGGCGGACGAAAAACGGGAGGGAAACCGCGGCAGCCAATAGGCGCTTGCCGCCAGTATTTCACCGACTTTTTCTCGCGTCGCCGCGCCAAGCCGGTCGCCGACGAGGTCGAGCGTGACAATCAGGCTGATGGCTCGTAGCGCGACCTCGATGCCCGAGGCCCAGCCAACGCCCCGAAATGGTGGGTTGGCGAAATGCCAGCTCTCGATCGCCGCCTCGATGGCCGCACGGGATTGATCATCGCCGGTGAGAAGCAGATGGGCAGCCAGTGGCGGCAGTTGCTGCAGCCGGTTGATTTCCCAGACATATTTTACATCGCCACGGCCGGTGGCATGGCGAAAATCGATATCGAAAGTATGGGTCTTGGGGCCTGGCCAAAGCCGGCCGGTCACCGGATCAAGGCGCCAGAGCTCGGGTGGAAAGAGAGTATAGGGGTCTCGCTGTGGCCAGGTCTGCCCAAGTGCTGAAAACTGGCCCCGAAGAGTGTTTTGCGCGGCCGCCTCGATAGCTTGCCGCTGGGCTGGTGCCGCAGCGGCCGGCACAGCATTCCGCAATCCGTGCAGCACCGGGTGCAACTGCGGCGACGCATAGCGCCGCCAGCCGTTGTCGCGGCGGCGCGAAACGGTCCTCCGGCGCTGCTCGTCCAACCGATGCAATATCTCGGCCAAGTCCATGCTGCGCAATCGGTTGAAATACCACCCGACCCTCATCCGCGCTCCGCCAAGATTTTGATCCTCATACACCATCCCGTCGAAAAAGCGTGTGGCGGCATCCTCTTTTCCGTTCCCGCGGTTAATATCTTCGGCCATGACGCGGAGTTTTGCGATGAGAAAAGTTGTCTACGTCATAGCGTGCGCGCTTGGCATGGCTATGTCAGCCGAGGCGGCGCCGATCCCGCTTGAGCGCGGCGTCGGCGTCCATGAATGGCTCAACTGGTCGCCGGTGGAGAAAGATGGTTCCTACAAATGGCCGCCCTATCGCAGCGAGAAGGAATGGCTTGCGGGCGGCAGGCCGCTCACCGATTGGCCGGACGGCGACCAGTTTGATCGCATTCGATCCATGGGCTTCGACTTTGTCCGGCTGAGTGTCGACCCTGGCCCTCTGCTTGCCAGCGAGGGCGCCAAACGACAACAGGCGCTGGACATGCTTGCCGCTGCGGTGCAGCGGGTCGTTTCAAGCGGGCTCAAGGTGGTTTTCGATCTGCATGGCGTCAGCCAGGTTCCGGCTTACAGCATGGAAATGATCTATGGCGGGGCCGACAGCGAGGGTGTTGCCCGCTATCGCAAAATGGTAGTGGCGGTGGCTGCCATGCTGATCAAAATTGGCGCCGACAAGGTCGCCCTCGAGCCCTATAACGAGCCCGCCTACTACCCTTGCGATTCAAGCGGCAGCGATGACTGGCAGCGGATCATGGCAGGCACGGTTCGCGATATTCGCGCCGTCAGCAGCGAACTCACCATCGTCGCGACCGGCGCCTGCGGCGGGAGCATCGCCGGACTGGTCAACCTGGACCCCAACTTCGACGACCCCAACGTCTATTACAGCTTCCACATGTATGATCCGCACAGCTTCACGCACCAGCGGGCCGATGACAAGAACGCTTTCTCCTCCGGCCTTCCCTGGCCTGCCGACGGCAGCACGCCCGAAGTAGTCGCCGAAACCCTCAAGGCGCAGATGGACGCCGCCGGCTTGAGCCAGATCGAAGAGGTGATGAACATGGCCTCGGCGCGTGAAACGATCGCCCGATACTTTGAGCAGAATTGGGGGCAGAGCCAACTCGAAGCGGGTTTCCGTCAGGCGGTCGACTGGGCTGAAGCCCATGGCATAGCGAGCAGACGCCTGTTCGTGGGCGAATTCGGCGTTATCCTGATGTCTGCGGATGGCCGCATGGGAGCTTTCGATGCTGATCGCCTGCGCTATCTCATGGCAGTGCGCAGAGAGGCGGAACGTTTCGCGATGCCGTGGTCGGCCTGGGAATTCTCCAATCCTTACGGAATGAGTGTTCTCCAACCCAAGGGGCCTGCGATCCCGGACCGGGAGATGTTGCGGGCACTAGGCCTGCCATAACTCGTCATCGGGTCAGGATCGGTTCGAGCGGTCTGCCTTGTTGCTGGCGATCAATCGCGTGGAAACCCAAGGACTGTCGTCTCAGTTGCAGCCGAGAGGGCCTGATCGAACCAAATCAGGCTCAGTTTTAAAATCACTCCACCGAGCAGCTATTTAATATATTCGCTGTAGATTGGTGTCCTCAATCATACGCAAACAAGGGAAAAAGGGCCAAGGGAAAGAATGTGCGGAATTGCCGGCTGGATTGGGCGCAGGGTCGAGAAGCCACAAGATCGGGCCGTCGGGATGTCGAATGCCTTGCAGCATCGTGGTCCCGATGCCGAAGGCATCGAACTCTTGGACCTGAATACAGGCGAGGACCAGTTGGCATTGGTGCATCGCCGCCTGGCGATTATTGACTTAAACGCCGATTCAAATCAGCCGATGCAGACCGAGGACGGACGGCTCCGGATTATTTTCAACGGCGAAATATACAACTACATCGAGCTGCGTGAGGAGTTGATCGGTCTCGGTCACCGTTTTCGCACACGCTCCGACACGGAAGTGCTGCTCAGGGCTTATGACCAGTGGCGCCTGGCCATGTTCGACCGATTGAGCGGGATGTTCGCTTTTGCGCTGTGGGACGCTCAACGGCGCGAATTGATCCTCGCCCGCGACCCCTTTGGAAAAAAACCCCTTTACCTCATGCAAGGCAGAAATTTGCTCTCGTTTGCCTCGGAGATCAGCGCGTTGTTGTCTGCGCAGCCAGATGGCCAGCAGCTCGATCTGGATGGAGTGCGCGAGTATCTGACCTGGCGTTACGTGCCTGGACCGCGGACGCTTTTCAAACAGATCCGCAAGCTCAACCCGGGAAGCTACGCTGTGTGGTCGCAAGGGGAAGTAACGGAAACGCGCTATTATGCGCCCCCGGATCACACCGATCTGACAGCGGATATCGATCCAGGAACCGCCAAGCGACGATTTCTGGAATTGCTCGACCGTTCTGTCGAGATCAGGATGCGCAGTGATGCGCCGTTTGGCGCCTTTCTATCCGGGGGGCTCGACTCGTCGGCAATCGTTGCCCTGATGACCAGGCACAGCGACAACCCCATTCGTACGTTTTCGGTCGGTTTCAGCGAACAGGCTTACAGCGAGCTTCCATTCGCCCGGCGCGTCGCCGATCATTTCAATACCGATCATTGCGAAATCGTCATCCAGGCGGATGACCTGATGACTCATCTGCCCAAGATGGTCCGCCATCGGGGGGCACCTGTTTCACAAAGTACGGACATTCCAATTTACCTGATGTCGGTTCGAGCCTCGCGGGACGTCAAGATGGTGCTTACGGGCGAAGGGGCGGACGAGATTCTCGGCGGCTACCCCAAACATCGCGCAGAGTCTCTGGCGGGTGTCTACCGGTCACTTGTTCCAGCGTCGCTTCACAACAATCTCCTCGCCCCTTTGATGCGCGCATTGCCCGGCGCATCGGCCAAGTTCGACATATTTGCCCGAAGCGCGGGTGAACGGGACTTTGCCACCCGGATGATCTCCTGGTTTGGAGCCATGACGGCGCGGGAACGCGATTCGCTCCTCGGTGGGTTGGCCACTTGCGGCCATGACTGCAACGATTTCCCGTTCTCTTCGAGTGTGACGGAATCTCATCTGCGCCGTGTGTTGTTTTTTGATCAGACATCGTGGTTGCCCGACAACCTCTTGGAACGGGGCGACCGAGTGATGATGGCCGGTTCAATCGAGGGGCGAATGCCATTCCTTGATCGCGATCTGGTTTCCTTCGTCAGCCAACTGCCCGATCGTTACAGGCTGGGCCTCCTGCACAGCAAACAGATCCTGCGCGACTGCATGGCCGGCATGGTTCCCGACGAGGTCCTCAACCGCCCAAAGATCGGCTTCAAGGTGCCCGTCGCCGAATGGTTCCGCGGGCCGATGAGCGATTATGTACGGGACCATCTGTGTTCGTCCCATTCGGTCATCCGTAGCTATTTGAGCGCCAAGAAGCTGGACCAGATTGTCAGGGAGCACGCCGAGCGCGCCGCGGACCACGAAAAACTGATATGGGCGCTTTTGAACCTGGAGATATTCCACCGCGAATTCGCGCTTGGCCCGCCGCAGTGACGACAATGAAGGACAGCGTCAGCGCTTGACCGATCGCGCCTCGGACGCGACCGATCTCCAGACATCGCAGATCGCGTCGACAAACGGTGCAAGCTCAAGCCTTTCCCGGTGCACCGCCATGGCGGCGGCGCCAAGCCGCGCGCGCAGCGCCGTATCCTCGACCAGCCGAGTTAACGCCTCGGTCAACGCCGCCACATCGCCGGGCGGCACCAACAGACCGGATTGTTCGTGGGTGATGATGTCCTCGACCGCGCCAACCGGGGTGGCCACGACAGCCAGGCCGGCCGCCATGCCTTCGATCACCGACATTGGCAGATTTTCGGCGAACGAGGGGAGCACCAGAATATCGGCCGAAGCGATCAGTGATGCGACCTCGTCAGGTCCCACCCAGCCCGGAAAAGCAATACGGTCGGCAATCCCTAGAGCGACCGACCTCGCTCGTGCCGGCTCGACCTCACCATCGCCGGCGATCGTGGCACGCCAACCCCTGAGATGTTTCATCCGCTCCAGCGCCTCGCCCAACTGCGGCACGCCCTTTCGCTCGCCGATGCGGCCGAGGAACAGGATGTGCACGTGATCGCCTCCGCCGACATGCGCCAGGGAAGGAACTGCCGTGGCGTTGGGAACGATGACAATATTGCCGCCGCTCCCCGGTGCCCGGCTGGCGACGAAATCGCGCCAAAGCCCGCCCAGGACAATCACCCGGCCGGCATGCTCGAACAGAGCCCTGATACGGCGGCTCATAAAACTATGATCATCTTTCCAGAATGTCTGATACTGCGCCCCATGCAGATGAAGGACATATGGTATCGACAACAGCCTGGCGCAGGCGGCGATCATCATCTTGCGATAGGTGCTGCCGGAGACCGATATATTGATGTGAATGACGTCGGCGCGTCTGTCGAGGCGGGCCGCAAGCATCCGCGCGCAAAAACCAAGCATGTAGAAGATCGAAAGCCCGACATGTCCCGGGCCACGGCTGGAAAGAAAGCGCAGATCGATGTCGGCGATCTCTTGCCGTTCGAACTCCTGCTTCAGCGCCCCCATGATCCGGTCGATGCCGCCTTGTCCCGAAACGCCCGAGGGCGTTGCGACCAAGACATGTATTTTTCTATTGTGGGCGAGACGCTGCAACATGACACCATTTGGATTGCGGATGCCGGGTGACCGTAAAGCAAACGTTCCAAAAAAGGTTTACGACAAATCTTTTGGTTCAAACTGTATCCGTTCACCCTTTGCCGTCATCATGCTGGAATTCCCGTCGGTCAACGGTTAATCGACGGCAAATTTTCCGGGGACAACCCTTTGCTGCTCCGTTCCACGCTCATCTATGGCCCAGCTATTCTGCTGACGCGGGTCTCCGCTCTGCTCCTGCTGGTCGTCATGACGCGGTTGATCGACCAGACCGAGTATGGCCTGCTGACCCTGGTGGTCACCGTGGGCGAAATGACGGATGTTGCCGTTACCAACTGGCTGCGCATTGCCTTGCTGCGGCTTGGTGGAAAAGGCGACGTCAGCCGTGGCAGCCTGATGCTTGCCGGACAGGTATTGCTTGCCACCACGGTGCTGGCCCTGATCATATCCGTGATCGCCTCGGCGGTGATCGTGCCGGAGCGTTGGATCGAATTTGCAATCGCCGTCTGCAGCTATCTGATTGCCGGCTCCATCAGCCGGTTCGCGTTGACGGTGCTGCAAATGCAGCAGCGTCATTCCCTCTATTCGATGCTTGAATATCTGCGCGGCCTGCTGCAACTCGCCTTGCCGATCGCCGCCATCCTTATCTTCCAACGCTCGTTTCTGACGGTATCGCTCGGCTCGAGCCTCGCCGTGCTGATTGCCGGCATCGTGGCGTGCGTGGTGGCATCCGGGCGCGTTATTGGCGGCCCGCCGCGCTTCACCCACAAGGAGTTTTTTGCCCTCGGCGTGCCCCTGGTCATCATGGCGCTGGTCGGTTTCGGTCTCAACAGCGCTGAACGCGTCTTCCTCAAGCTCTACTACGATGCCGGCGCGGTGGCCGTCTTCGCAGCCGCCTACGCATTGGCTCGGCAGCCGATCGATATGGTCGCCAACGCAATCAACATGGGCGCATTTCCAGAAGTGGTCAGCCGCTTCGACGAAGAGGGATCCGAGGCGTCCGGGCGGTTGTTGTCGCAACTCATGGCCTTGATGATACGCCTTTGCCTGCCGGTCGCAGCAATGCTTATCGCGCTCAGCGGCGACATCACGCGACTCCTGCTGCCCGCGGAATATCATGGTCGCTTCGGTCTGCTGTTTCCGATCATCGCCTTCAGCGTTCTATGTGCTAATCTCACAAGCTTCGTTTATGGCGTCGTGGTGCACGCACATAAGCGGCCGTGGTTGCTGATCATCGCCAATTCCTTCGGCTCGGTGGCAACGATTTCACTGTCTTTTCTGTTGATCCCCACCATGGCGGAGGTTGGCGCGGCGTTGGCGTTGGCGGGCGGATCGCTGGCAGGTCTTGCAGCCTGCATCGTCATCGCCGAGAGGCTCACGCCGGTGCCGGTTCCCTGGCGCGACATCGCTGTCTCGGTCATCATTTCTATCTGCACCGGACTGGCCGCCAGCCTTGCCAGCACTGGGCTGGGCAATATGCCGGCGATCTTTCCGCTCGCGGCGGGCGGTGTCGCCGGCGCTGCGGCTTTCCTGGGACTGACCTGGTTGTTTCACCCCGCGGCCGTGACGCAGTTCATCGGCAAGCTAAGGGTACGGCTCCGGATCGCATAAATCCCGCGCTATGAGGCATGCTTGTCTGAAAGTCGCGAGCCTACGGATTGACGTTTCGGCGTCCCCGGCGAGACCAGAACTCACGCCACAGCAGCAGTGCATAGGCGGTGTTGGTATCGTAGTAGCGGCGCCACAAGCGTCGCGGCTCCTGCGCCACGCGAAACAGCCACTCCAGGCCCGCCGCCTGAACCAGTCTCGGTGCCCGGGCGACCTTTCCACCATAGACGTCGAAGCTGCCGCCCACGCCCATGACGAAACTCGGAGCGAGTACGTCGCGATAGCGCTTGAGAAAGCGCTCCTTGCTCGGCGTCGGCATCGCCACAAACAGACAGTCGGCACCTGAAGCGTTGATGGCCTCGACGATCGCGGCCTCTTCCTCCGCCTTGAAATACCCATTGCGCCGGCCGGCAATGGCCAGGCTCGGATGATCTCTGGCAAGTCGGCTTTCAACTGCGTCGAGAATGTGCTGTTCAGCGCCCAGAAGGTAGGGGCGATAGCCACGCCTGGCGCACAGCGCAAGCAGGTTGATCATGACGTCGACGCCGGTCACACGCTCCGGCAACTCGACGCCGCAGAGCCGCGCGCCCCAAAGCACGCCTTTGCCGTCGACATTGACCATATCCGCCCCGACGACATCCTCGCGCAGTTCGGCATTCTTGCGCATGTTCACAAGCTTGGCGACGTTCACGACAACATGATGAAGCGGTCGCCGCGTCGCCATCGCCTCGTCTGCGATGGCCAGCGTCTCGGCCATGGTCAGCGCATGGATGGTCGCACCGAGAAACTCGCGGCGGCGTGATGCCAATAGAGAGTGTTGCGCCCATGCCGGGTCATGCGAGTTCATGCCGCTTCTCCGGTGCGAGCGAGAGACTGCGAGCGTTCCATTTCGGATTTCTTGCCTTCGATGCGGGCGTCGGGCTTGCGCGCCTTGCGCCAGGTCCACAGGCCCCGTGTGTCGACGAGCTTCTTGTCCTTGAGCGCTTCGGGATCGATCAGATTGAATTGTCGATGGTCGACCAGCAGGACGACGATATCGGATTGGTCAATAGCGGAAAGTGCATCGGTGAACATGACGCCGCTGCCCTCGAGCTCGTGTGGCAACTGACGCGCATTGGGCTCGGCAGCGACGATCTTGATATTGGGAATCTTGGACAGAAGCTTAACAACCTCGACAGCCGGGCTCTCGCGCATATCGTCGATATTGGGTTTGAAGCTGAGGCCAAGACAGGCGATCGTCTGCTTGCGGGTCGGGTCGAGCAATGCCTCGATGTCCCTGACCACCGACAAGGGTCGCTCGGAATTGATGCGCCGTGCCGAACTGATCAGCCGCGTATTGTTCGGTGCGGCGTCGATGATAAAATACGGATCGATCGCAATGCAGTGGCCGCCCACGCCCGGGCTCGGCTGCAGGATGTTCACGCGAGGATGCCGGTTGGCGAGATCGATTACCTCCCAGACATTGAGCGACAGATCCTGGCACACCGCCGCAAGCTCATTGGCGAAGGCGATATTGACATCGCGGAACGCATTTTCGGTCAGCTTAACCAGTTCCGCGCTTTCGGCCTGGGTTATGAACAGGTCGCCGGCGACGAAGCTTGAATAGAGTGCCGCTGTCCGCTCCGAAGACTTTCGGGACAGTCCGCCGATCGAGCGATCATTGTTGATCAGCTCGGTCAGCACCTTTCCCGGCAGCACGCGCTCGGGAGAGTAGGCGACCAGGACGTCAGCTTCCTCGCCATGCGCGACGGGAAATTTGAGATCGGGTCGCAGTTCCGCGAGCAGCGCTGTCATGACGCGCGTCGTGCCGACCGGCGATGTTGATTCCAGCACCACCAGGTCGTCCCGTTTTAGCACCGGAGCGATGCTTCGCGCTGCCGCAAGCACGTAGCTGACATCCGGCTTGCGGTCCGGGGTGATCGGAGTTGGAACGGCGATAATATAGGCATCGGCCGGCTGAGGCGTGCTGAATGCCTTGAGCTTGCCATTGGCGACGACTTTCTGGATCAAACCATCCAGGTCCGGTTCGATGATGTGAATTTCGCCGCGGTTGACCTTCGCGACCACCGCCTCGTTCACATCGACACCGATGACATCGAGTCCGCGGCTGGCAAAAATGGCACAGGTCGGCAGGCCGATATAGCCCATGCCGATAACGGAAACGGTTTTGATTTCAGCCATGATTCAGCAATTCCTCAACGATCCGGCTCGCAGCTTGGCCATCGCCGTATGGGTTGTGCCTCTCCGCCATGCCGCGATAGACGCTCTCATCATCGAGCAGGCTATTGGCATTGGCCAGAATTTTTTCGATATCGGTGCCGACCAGCCGGGCAGTACCAGCGGCGATCCCTTCGGGTCGCTCCGTGTTTTCCCGCATCACCAGCACCGGCTTGCCGAGTGAAGGCGCCTCTTCCTGCACGCCGCCGCTGTCGGTCAACACCAGGTAGCTCTGTTTCTGCAGGTACAGGAATGGCAAATAGTCCTGCGGGTCGATCAGGTGGATGTTCGGCACCGTCCCGATTTCGGCGTCGACCACGGAGCGCACATTCGGGTTGGGATGGACCGGGTAGATGATCTGCACATCCCTGCGCGCCGACAATGCCTTCAGCGCGGTGCAGATTCTCTGGATGCCGCCATCGAAATTCTCACGGCGATGACCGGTGACGAGGATCATTTTCTTGGTCGGATCGATGAAGGGGAAACGAGCGGCGAGCTCGGCGTTCATCAGCTTGTCGGCATCGATCTCGCTGGAGAAATGCAGCAGCGTGTCGATCACGGTATTGCCGGTTACGAAGATGGTGTTCGCAGCCTTTCCTTCGGCGATGAGATTGTCGCGCGCCTCGGTGGTCGGCGCAAAATGCCAGGTGGCGATGTTGCCGGCAATCTTACGGTTCAGTTCCTCCGGAAAGGGAGAGTTGATGTTGTGGCTGCGCAATCCCGCCTCGATATGGGCAACCGGAATGCGCTTGTAGAAGGCAGCTAGAGCCGCGGTCATCGCGGTGGTTGTGTCGCCCTGGACGATGACGATGTCCGGCTTCGCCTTCTCCAGCACCCCCGCCATTCCGAGAAGCACGCGCGAGGTCACGTCGAACAACGTCTGACCTGGCTGCATGATGTTGAGATCGTAGTGCACCGGCAGGCCCGTCAGTTCAATGACCTGATCGACCATCTCGCGATGCTGGCCCGTCACACATATTTCCGTGGTAAAGCCCAGATGGGCAAGCGCGGCGCGCGCCACCGGAAAACATTTGAGCGCCTCCGGCCTCGTGCCGAACACGATCAGCAGTTTTCGCCTTGAGGGCAATCTCGGATGTGAAACGGCGTTCATGGTTGACCCTGGTCACCGAAAGCGTGGGCGCCCGGCTGACATGTGCTTTCAGCCTAACAATAGCGCCCTGAACCGCCTTCGTATTCAAAAAAATTAACGTATGATTAACGCTAGAGTCCGCAGCCCCCCTTGGGCAACCCTTGCCAGGAACTGTGGGGAAAGATACCAGAGCAAGCCATTTTTTGCTTTAACGAGAATAACTTGGGTTGACTAATATTTTAATCATCGGCCACGCCGTCGGATCCCGGCGCTGGGAAAATGAGCTTTTCATGCGGTTGGATGCGGCAGGTTATGTGGTCTCGAGTTGCCACGCGCCGGCGGCGGCGCCAACCGCTCGGGGGCTGGACACTGTCTTGGCGATCGAGAGCCGGCGTTTCGGTCGCTCGCTGGCGGGCCGGTCCGAGCCGCTGCCGCCCATCGATCGCGGCCCTCCGGACCTCGTCATAGATCTCACTGCCAGCGCAACGGGGCAAGGCGCGCCAGTCCTGAGGCTCGAATTTTGCGGCCGCACCAGCTTTCCAGCCGGCGTTGCCGCAATGTTGGCGAGCGGACAATTGCCTGAACTTGGCGCTCGCCTCGATGGCGTTGTCGTAGCCCAGGCTACACCGATGCTGGCAGACAGGCTCTGGCTATCTCGAAGCTGCAACGACCTGCTCGCCGGTGCCATGTCGCTGATCATGCAAACCGTCGCCCGCTTCTTTGCGGGCAAGCTTGTGCCGGTAAGCGACAACCCGGTGCCGATCCTGAAGAACGACAGTTTTGTTCGACACTATGTGCCCTTTTTCGGCAGGGCCTTGATCGATCGCGCCGTGCAAAAAATCAGGCGGGGACGACGCCCCTTCTATTGGCAGGTCGCCTATCGGGTGATCGACGGACCAGGCATCGCCGAAACCGGGCAACTCGACGGCAAACCGTTCACAGTCCTGCCGGACGATGGCCAACGCTTCTATGCCGACCCGTTCGTCTTCGAGGTCGACCGCCGCCATCATCTGTTTGTCGAGGAATTTCCCTACGCGACGAGTCGCGGCGTGATTTCCGTCGCCGAGCTCGGTGACGATGGCACTTTCGGTGTTCCAAGGGTTGTATTGGAGGAAGCGCACCACCTGTCGTATCCGCAGGTGTTCGCACACGATGGCGAGATTTTCATGATCCCCGAAAGTGGTTCGGCTCGCGAACTTGTGCTCTATCGCGCCGCGCAGTTTCCCGACCGCTGGGTCCGCGACACGGTGCTGATGGCGGACAGGGATTTCAACGACGCGACGCTGCTCGAATCCGACGGTCGCTTCTGGCTGGTTGGAACGGAGCGGTTCGGC
This sequence comes from Mesorhizobium sp. C277A, assembly GCF_040324395.1. NCBI lineage: Bacteria > Pseudomonadati > Pseudomonadota > Alphaproteobacteria > Hyphomicrobiales > Phyllobacteriaceae > Mesorhizobium > Mesorhizobium sp. C277A. The sequence goes on from NZ_JAMYVW010000002.1 coordinate 3,750,150, forward strand.
TACGGCAGCGCGTCGGACACGATGGCGGTCTATTGCGCACCCTCGCTGCGCGGGCCATGGGTCGCCCATCCGCTCAATCCCATTGCCGTCGATCATTCGGCCACCCGGCCGGGCGGCGCCTTTATCCACCACGACGATGCCCTGGTGCTGCCGGTGCAGAACGGATCGAGGGCCTATGGCGGTGGTCTGGGGCTGATGCGGCTTGAGCGACTCGACGCGTCCGATGTCCGTTTTGCCTCGCCCCGGCCGATCGGCGCGGGTCCGGCATGGGCACGCACGGGCATTCATACGCTTAACCGCGCCGGCAATGTCGAGGTCGTGGACAGCGCGGGCTGACTGAAGCGCTGAAAGCCGTGAGCGTCCCGTTGCGTGGCCTGCTTATTTGTTCTCCGTGGCAATATGAGGAAGCGGTGTGTTTCTCGTCTTCCTTCTGCCGTTCAGGGTCTGAAGAATCGGCTTCTCGATCATCTCGTAAATCACCAGACTGACGAGGCAGGCTGCCACGATGCTGACCACCGACACCAACAATACCGTTGTCGGATGCTCGTATCCGACGGTGCGTCTGGCCAGGTACGCCACAGCGCCGATCACGAAGATATGCGACAGATAAAGCGCGTAGGAAGCGTCGCCCAACTGCTCGAGAAGGCTCCAGTGCTTGAGTTTCGGCTCCAGAATGAGGCTGAGATGAAGCAGGCCCGCCGCCCACATTGCTTGTCCCGCGAAGCTGATCTGACCCAATAGCGGCGTACCGTCATCGACGAATGAAAGCACCACGCCTGCAGCGGTCATTACGCCGAATATCCAGGCATGGCGTATGTCGGAAGTGAAATCACCGTCCAAATAGCGCCGCCCTATCCACATGCCGATTACGAATGCCACCGGAGAAGGGTTGAGATAGAACTGGATAACAGGGTTGGTGGGAGCCAGCCACAGCCCGGGTATCCACATCGCAATGAAAAAGACCGTCAGCACAAATACGCGCGAGGTCACGGACAGGAATGCGAACACCGCAAAAGCGATATAGAAAAATACCTCGTAATTGAGCGTCCAGCCGAGTGAGAGGATTGGACTGGCGCTATCCCGTCCAGGCGCTTCGTGAACAATGAAGAGGAGCGACTGAAGATAGTGGGGCCATGTAAAGACGGTCTTCTGGAAGAGACTTGGCGCGAGCGCCGCCAGAACGGCGGCGAGGCTGGTGAAAAGCCAGTAAAGGGGGATGATCCGGATTGCTCGGCGTTTCAGGAAGGTGGCAGCGGAAAACGGACCATCTCCCGTAATATGGACCATTATGAAACCGCTGATGACAAAGAACAGAACGACGCCCAGGCGGCCCGCCGTCACGATAATCAGATTGTCCACGCCAATCTGATAGGAAAAGGCGTGTGCGAACAGAACCAGCAAGGCGGCGCAGGCGCGAAGATACTGAATCGAATAGAATTTCTTCACCTTGATCTCCTGCGCTTTGCCGGCGCCTGATGCCATTGTGCCGTCCACAGGCAGCGCGTCCGGCGCCGTGCAAAGCATCGCCATCAATACGGCTGCCGATGCATGTCGCGCAAGTGCATTGCCTGCATTCGTTCCCACGCGGCGCACTTTGGTGAGATCTCAATGAGCGGTGTCCGGCTTTTCGGCAAAGCTGACATGTGGCGGCCCATGCCGGGCATCGCCACTGTTAAGATCGGGTTATCCATATTCCTTTACGTTCGTGTAGGAAAATGTACCCGGGGGCGCGTTCGTCCCCTGCCATCTCAATCGCAAGCCGCAACGCTGGTCGGATAATCGTGAGTGTCACCCCCACAGAGCAACAGTTCGTGACCGCGCAGGCCAGCCGCCAAGACGCCCTCACGCTCCTGTTCTTTCTCCTCGCGGCCTTCGCTTTCCTGCTCCGCTCGACCATCTCGCCGCAGTTGATGAATATGGTGATGTCCTATTCGACGGAGGGGGGGTCGTTTCCCGAAAAGCTGCATATCGGGACCTATGCGATCTTTCTGCTGCTTGTCGTCATCGCCACGACCCGGCCAATTCGGCTCGAAGGCGATGAAGTCAGGCTGTTCAAGGCGACATTGTTATATTCGCTGCTGCTGTTGTGGCTGGTGCCTTATCTCTTCGTGATAGGCCGTGCCGGCTCGGCCGGCTTCATAATCGATTCCTATCTGGTCTCTTGTGCCGCGGCGATGATCATGCTTGCCCTGGGTGACCATGTGCGCAGGGCGCTTGGCAATGTCATCGTCGGCATGATTGTCCTCAGCGCCATCATCGGAACGATCGAGGCCGTCACCCAGCATCGATTCCTGCCCTATCCCCTCGTTGAGCTGGACTTTCGGCCGATCGGACTGTCGGCCCATCCGCTGGCGCTGGGCGCGCTTTGCACCACCGCCATAGGTTTCGTTGCATTGACGCGGTGGCGTATCTGGGTGTGTGCGCTTTGCATCTTCATTCTCTTCATCGGCACGGCCGCTTCGGGCGCGCGCACCGCCCTGCTGCTCGCTTGCGGCGAGATCCTGTTCCTGCTCGTGTTCCTGCCTTGGCCGGACTTGTCACTCAGACATCAACGCCAGGCCAAACTCCTGGTGCTGATGCTGACGCTGGCCGGTGGCGCCATACTGATTGCGATACTCTTTTCGGCGGGGCTGCTGAACCGCTTCAGCAACACGCTCTTTGATCAAAATTACGACGCGCGCGTCAAGATCTACGATGTATTCAAGTTCGTTGAATGGAGGGACATCCTGCTTGGCATGAATCCCAACGAGTTGTTGAAGATCGTCAACGAAAAGCTCAACCTCCCCTTCATCGAAAGCACGCCGGTCGTTCTTACGCTTCTATTCGGCCTGCCGATCGCCTTGCTCTTCGCGTTTGCTTTCTTCCGGTTCCTTTTCAAGCTCCTGCGCAATACGCCTCGGGCCGCCCATATCGCAGCGGCCGCATCAATTCTCGCGGCATTGTCAAACAATGCCCTCTCTTCGAAGGCGCCGGACATCATGCTGCTCGTCATCTTGTTGCTCGCTTATCGAAAGCCGGATAGGCGCCAAACCGGCACGCTTCAAGGCCAACCAGCATCAACAGCGACATGACGCCAGGCCCGCTCCTTGTGGGTGCCCTCGCAACGACCTCTTGCACCTTCGATTTGAAACGTCTGCACGCTTTGCCAGGCTACGACGGGCGTGGCAGAACACCAACCAAGGGTGGATAGATCGCTGTCCGGAACGCGCCTGACACGCCTGGAAAATGAAATATTAACGATGTTTCCGTAAAGCAGGCTGTGCGTATTGAATATTAAAGGGTTAGCATGATGTCCGCCGCTTCCGGTCCTCCTCCAGCTGCGGCCGCCGCCGGCACTAGCCCCTATGAACGGATCGAAAATGCGCGGCGCGCCAGCAGGCCAAAGCCGCAACAAACCGCGCCGATCATGGCACATGCGGCGGCACCAGCTGTAACGTCGGCCCCTGTAGCGTCGGCCCCTGTGTCGCCTGCACCCGTGGCGCCGCCTGTAGCCGAGCCCGTCACGACGGTGACGCTCAACAAGATCGGAACCTTTCTCGAACTCGATTTCGGGCGTCTGTTTGTCTGGCTGCGCGCCGGCCTCGCTCTGGTATGCCTGCTGGCAATAGCCGGCGGGATCATCGGCGGTGCCTACGCTCTGCTGAGCAAGCAGCGCTACACCGTGACCACGGACATCCTCATCAATCCCGCCAATCTTCAGGTTGTTCCGAATGATCTTTACCCGCAATCGGCCCAGGTCGATGGACAGCTGCTCAGCGCGCGCAGCAAAGAGCGCATCTTGACCTCGGGCAGCGTGCTTTCACGTGTTGTAGACGATCTTGACCTGGCCAGTGACCCGGAGTTCTTCGACGCGGACCGAAGCCGCACAGGGACGGACGGCGCCAAACCCGACCCAAAGCTTACCGCCCTGAAGAACCTGGCGGAACGGGTTGGCAGCATCGCGGATGAAAAGTCGTTTGTCACGACCTTGATGGTATCGGCGGAAACCCCCGCCAAGGCGATCCTGATTTCGCAGGATATCGTCAAGACTTTCCAGGAAGAGCTGGCCAGCGCCGAGGCTTCCGGCGCCAGCCGTGCCGCGGCGGCGCTGGACGGGCGGCTGGGCCAGCTCAAGAGCGATGTGCAGGCGGCCGAAGAGAAGGTCGAAGCCTATAGGCGCAGCCACAATCTGGCCACCAGCAATGGGCAGCTTGTTTCCTCGCAAACCATGACCCAGCTCAACGGCCAGATCGTGGAGACGCAATCGCGCGTCATCGCCGCGCAGGCAAGTTACGACGCCCTGCTTGCCGCCGGCGCAAACGGCACCAATTCCGGTCCCGCCACGTCGGAGGCGCTTGTGGCGCTGCGCGCAACGGCCAACGGCCTGCGCCAGCAGATCGATTCGCAGTCGATGACCTTTGGCCCCCGTCATCCGTCGATCGTCAGGCTGAAGACGGAGTACAACACGGTCAGCGCGCAACTCAGCGCCGAATACGCGCGCACCCTGCGCCTGGCGAAGGTCAATCTCGATGCCGCCAAAACCTCGTCGGCCTCCCTCAATGCCAAGATGAATGACTTGAAGGGCAACGTGTTCTCGGATAGCGATTCCGAGGTCGCCTTGCGTGAGCTTGAACGTGACGCCGCGTCGAAGACGGCTATCTATGAGAGCTTCCTGTCGCGGGCACGCCAGATAACCGAGCGCGAACAGATCGACAGCACCAATGTGCAGGTGATTTCCACCGCAGTGCCGCCAAAGGGCCGTTCATGGCCCCCGCGCACCGTCGTGATGATCGGCCTGGGGGCCATTGGCGGCATGATCCTCGGCATGTTGCTCGCCATTACCCTGGGTATCGTGCGCGACATGCGGCTTCCGCCGAACCGCCCGGATGTCATTGCCAGCCGCGCCTGAAATGGCGAAGCGGATTGTCTTTCACATTGCCAGCCTCAGGGGCGGCGGCGCCGAGCGTGTGTTCGTCCTGATAGCGAACGAGCTGGCATCGCGCGGCCACAACGTCACGCTTTTTACCTGGAACGCGCAGGGGCCCAATGCCGCCCTGCTTTCGCCTGCCGTGCATCTGGTCGATTTCGGCCTCCCCATTCGCGGCGAGGGTTATGGCAAGTGGGCGACATTGAAAGGCATCGTGCGAAGCGCGGGCCTGCTTGGCCGCCTTTCTCCCGACGCGATCTACAGCGCCCCGGAATTCGCCAATCTGGTCGTGGCGCTGGCGCTTTCCCTCGCGCGAAGCAGGGCGCGGTTCTTCCCGAGTTTCCACGCCGCCGCCTCATTGCCTTCCGGCAGCCTTGGCGCGAAAATGGCGGTCTGGCTTTCGGCCCTGGTTGCGGCCCGCGCCACCAGGGCCATCGCGGTTTCTGAGGGTGTCGGCGGCGATCTTGTGGCCCGAGGCTTCCCGAAATCCAAGGTCGTGGTCATCAACAACCCGCTGCCGCCGGCTGCGGCATCCCAGCAACGCTCCTACGCCTGGCAGGCAGAGCTCGCGGCGATGGGCGACGGCCCCGTCATCATCACCGCCGGACGCCTGGTGCCGGTTAAGGATCATTGGACGTTGCTGCGGGCCTTCGCTGTGCTGCGCGCCGGCCGCCGGGCCCGGCTTGTCATCTTCGGCGAGGGTCCGCTGGCCGACGAGCTGCGCGCCTATGCCGAAGAATCCGGTATCGGCGCAGACGTTCTGTTTGCGGGCTATGTCAATGATCCGGCGGCCTGCTACGCAGTAGCTGACTTGTTCGTCCTATCATCGACCAGCGAGGGCTTCGGCAATGTTCTGGTCGAGGCCATGGCAGCGGGGATTCCGGTGGTCTCCACGGACGCGCCGCACGGCCCGCGCGAAATACTTGATGACGGCCGCTTCGGCGCCCTGGTGCCGGTCGGCGATGCCGCGGCTCTGGCAGTGGCGATGGCCAGAATGCTCGACCAGCCGACAACCGCCGCGATCCTGAAAAGCAGGGCGGCGGATTTCGAAATTGAAAAGATCGGAGACCGGTACGAGGCGTTGCTCTGAATTAGCGCATGGATCGGCTTGCGGCGGCACAGGAATTCGCCATTGATGGGACAGGACGCCGCCAACATAGGCCGGTTACTCCCAATCCAATCATGATCTTTAACATCAATTTACCCGGAGTTGGTAACAACAGGGAACCCGCGTTTTATCCTCAGGATAGGGATTTTCCTTGCCGCAGCATCACAGCCTTCCTGCCGGCCGTGCAAACGATCGCAATTGGCCGCGATTGCACCGCTTCATGCGGGTTGAGCTGGAACTCGCGCCTGACGTCCTGGTGCCGCGAGCCGAAACGGAACTGCTTGGCCGGACGGCCGCGGCCATTCTTGGCGAACAGGCGCACGAAACGATCCTGATCGACATGTGCTGCGGCAGCGGCAATCTTGCCGTGGGCATCGTCAGCGGATGTCCTCGGGCTCGGGCATGGGCGGCGGACCTGACCGACAGCACGGTTTCGCTTGCCCGCCGCAATGTTGTGCGCCTCGCCCGGCAGGACAGGATCAAGGTCCGGCAAGGCGACCTATTTGCCGCGATCGAGGGTGACGGCCTCCGCGGCGCTGCCGACATGGTTGTGTGCAACCCGCCCTATATTTCCTCATCCCGTCTCGATAGCGAAAGCGCGCATCTGTTGGAGAACGAACCTCGGGAAGCTTTCGACGGCGGCCCTTACGGTATTTCGATCCTCCAAAGGCTGGTCCGGGATGCCGCAGCTTTCCTCAAGCCAGGCGGATGGCTGCTATTTGAGTTCGGCGAAGGTCAAGATCGGCAGATAGCAACCCTTTTATCGAGAACGAAATCCTACGAAACCCCAACCTTTGCCGTGACGGCCGACGGCCAGCCCCGTGTCGCCATGGCGCGCAAACATGGTGGCCGGGTTCCCGGAACCGGGAGCCCGGCGTGAGCGTCGTCCGCGCCCTCGATCAGGCCGACCTTGCGGCCGTCGCGGGCATGTTTCAACGCATGCTGCGCAAGAAGCGGGGGCCAGCGCCGGCCTCCCTCGTCGATTACATGAGGCGGTTTTATCTGGACGCACCCGACTGGGGCAGCGGGCTCCGTTCGCTTGTCCATGTCAATGACGCCGGCCAGGTTTCCGGCTTCGTCGGCGTTCATGCGCTGCCGATGAAATTCAACGGCCGGCAGCTCTACGCTGCCATCTGCAGCTCGCTGATGGTCGAGGATCACGAGACCGATCCGATGGCCGGTGCCCGCCTGTTGAAGGCCTTCCTCGATGGTCCGCAGGACATCTCCTTCAGCGAAACCGCCAATGATACGTCCGTGAAACTGTGGACGCGGCTTCGCGGCGTTGTGCTGCCGCAATACAGCCTTGACTGGGTTCGCGTGATGCGGCCGGCGACCTTCGTGCTCAGCCTTTTTGCCAGTCACATGAAGCTTGCCTGGATGTTGAACCCGCTCGCCCGGATGGTCGACCGGCTCTACCTTCGCAAAATGGAGGGCGGTCAACGACGCTGGACCGGCGTCGTCGCCAACGCATCGAGCCGGGGGGCATTTCGGACCTCCGAGATCGACAGCGGCAGCTTTGCGGGGCTGCTGGAACCGCTTTGCGCCCAGTTTCCGCTACGTCCGCAGTGGGCGGAAGGTCAGCTCGACCATATTCTGGGCGATGCGGCGCAAAAGCCGGATTTCGGAGAGCTTGTCTGCGTGTCGGTGGCATCGCCGAACGGCGCCAATGTCGGCGCTTTCGCCTACTACGCTCGACCGGACGGGATCGGCCGCGTGCTGCAGGTCCTCGCTCTTCCCGGCCAGGCCGGGCCGGTGATCGATTGCCTGGTCGAGCATGCCGCCCGGCGCGGTGTCTCCGGCTTGCGCGGCCGCGTTCAGCCCGCGCTTCTGGACGCCATGCTTGTAAGACGCATAGCCTTCATACCGGTCGCCTCGACCGTCGTGCATTCACGCGATCCCGAGCTTCTCGATGCCATGAAGAACGCGCAGGTCTTTCTGAACGGGCTTGCGGGCGAGCAGTGGAGCCAGTTGATCGGCGGCCGCTTCACCTGAAGCGTTCCGCCTAGAGCAATTCCAGGAAAGGGTGCGCGGTTTCCGTCCGGAATGGCATAATGCATCAGGTCAGGAGCCGACTTCGTCCACGCCGTCAACAAGCTGCGGGCGCAGGTGCAGATAGCGCGTCGCCTTTCGCTTGGCGGCGATGTCGGCCCAGACGCGTTCGATCTGTGAGGCGGCCAATCCCGCCGCTTGCCCTACCACCTCGGCGGACACGCCGTTGTTGAGGCCGTAGAGACACAGATCCATCCGATCGTAAGGCAGGGAGAAGTAGAATTCTTCCTGCGTCTGCACCAGCGAGTAGGTGTCGGTGGTCGGCGGCCGGTTGCGGACCTCTTCCGGAATGCCGAGATAGGCGGCTAGCGCATAGACCTGCGTCTTGTAGAGATGCGCGATCGGCTTGACGTCGGCGGCGCCGTCGCCGTTCTTGACGAAGAACCCCTGGTCGTATTCCAGCCGGTTCGGTGTGCCGAGCACGGCGAAGTTCAGCCGGTCGGCATGATAATATTCGAGCTGCTTGCGGGTGCGCTGCTTCATGTTGGTGGCGGCAACGATGCCGAGATAGACAGCCACCGGCATCCGCAATTTCGTCTGCTTGCCTTGCGGGTCCTGCACCACCAGCGACGAGATGTTGTAGCCCTCGCCTTCGAGCACGTTCGCGATCACGATCTTCGAGGCCCAGCCGTTGCCATAGTCCGGGACCAATTCGCGGATGAAGGCGTCGCGGCGTTCATAGCAGCCCATTGCCCGCAGGGTCGGCCCGATATCCTCCACAACGGCCTCGACGCCGAAAGTGTCGGCGACCAGATGGCCGAGCCGCAGGCTTTCGGGGTCGGAATCGCTTTCCGGCATGAGGACGCACAGCACATTCTGGTGGCCGACGGCCCGCGCGGCCAATGCAGCCGAAACGCTGGAATCTACACCGCCCGAAAGACCGAGCACGAGTCCGCGCTTGCGAATGCCGCGCAACTGCTCGCGCAGGGCCGCCACGATCCTGTCCGTTTCGGCGGCGGGATCGATGGCGAGGGCTTGCGTGAAGGCCGGCGCATCCTGGGTTGAGCCGATGTTCATTGCTCGGCCTCCATCATCTCAGCCGCGAGCCGGCGGCTGACCTTGCCCGACTCCGTCTTCGGTAATTCGCTCCGGAACTCTATGATTTTGGGGACCATGAAATCCTCCAGGTGGCGCGCGCAGTGACGAATGATGTCCTTTCCGCCAAGCGCCGGATCGGACCGCACGACGAGCGCGCCAATCGCATGCCCCAGCACCGGATCCGGCACGCCGACGACCACCGCTTCCGCGATACCTGGATGGGCGTGGAGCACGGCCTCCACTTCCTTGGGGGCGACCTTCTCGCCACGCGTCTTGATGATGTCGTCCTTACGCCCGACAAAATAGAGAAAGCCGTCCTCGTCGGTCTGGAACAGGTCGCCCGTATAGAGCACCTTTTCCCAAGGGTTAGGCCCCGGCCGGAGCGCTCGTTCCGTCGCGGCCTTGTTGCGCCAATAGCCCTGCATGACGTGCGGACCGCGGATGACTAGCTCACCTGCCACGCCCGCCGGCACGCGTTGTCCAAGGTCGTCGACGACAAAGGCTTCCGTGTTGGGGATGGCTATGCCGACCGACCCTGGCCGGCGGTCAAGTTCCTCGGGTGGCAAATAGGTGCAGCGCTTGCATTCGGTCAGCCCATACATCGAATAGATCCGGACGCCGGGCAGCAGCGAGCGCAGGCGTTCTATGTGGGCTGGCGGCAAGGCGGCCGCGGTGTTGGAAATATAGCGGAGGCTGGGCAGGAAACCCGGCGCCAGATCACGCATCTGCAGGATCATCGCCGCCATGGTAGGCACCAGCGGAAGGCCGGTGACGCCCTCTTTGCGGATGCGTTCGAAGATCTCGTGCGGGAAGGCGAAGGACTTCTCGAGCACCAGCGTGGCCCCGAGCCTGACTGCCATCAGCAACTGGTAGAGGCCATAGTCGAAGGCAAGCGGGAGGACGTTCAGGATGATGTCGTCCGGCGCGTTGCGCAGATAGGTGGCGATCGACCCCGCGGCGGCGTCGCAATTGCGATGCGTCATCATCACACCCTTGGGCCGGCCGGTCGAACCTGACGTGTAGATCAGCATCGCAAGGTCGACGTCGATGCCGCGATGGTTTACCTCCGCGCCATCGAACGTCAGGCAGTCAGTCAGGGACGCGGCCCCTGCCGGGCATTGCCCGTCGGCCCCAGGGGTGGAAGCCACGAAGATGCCGGGCTTGCCTTGCGATGCGCAGGCTTCGGTGACCACGGGCATCAGCTTCGCCTGCGTCAGGACCGCCCTGGCGTCGCAATCGGCGATGACGTAACCGAGCTTGTCGGCCTTTGTGGAGGGGTTGATCGGACTGAAGGTCGCACCTGCCTTGAGTGCGGCAAAGATCGATACGGCGGCCTCCCAGCAATTGTCCATGAAGATCAGAACGCGGTCGTCGCGCCTGATCCCATTCATGAAGAGAGCGGTGGCCAGCCGGCTCGAAAGGTCGTCGAGTTCTTCGTAGCTCAGCCTTTTGCCCTTGGTGACCAATGCCGTCTTGGCCGGGTGGGCAGCAGCCTTCGCCACCAGAAAATGCTCGATCCGCACGGGACGTTCCTCGCCGTTGGCGCTTACGCTGCCAGCGTTTGTGCTCTCGCCTCGATGAAGGACGAGATGCGGTCAAGCGAGTCCAGGTTGGCCGGAACGATGTCGGCATCCACCATCGCGATGCCGAAATTGTCCTCGATGAAGGCCACCAGCTCAAGTACCGCAGTCGAGTCGATAATGTCGTTCTCGATCAGCGAGGCTGAATCCGACAGTTTGTAGGAGGTGTCGCCGAACAGGAAGTTGTCGACGATAAAGCTTCTGACCCTGTCCTTGATTGCCGTCATCATGTCTTTCCTTTTCCTCGCCGTCTCAGGCCGCTCTTGCCGCGCCGGCCGCTTGGCCGGCGAAATTCTTCTGCCACAGCTGCGTCGACAGAATGCCGACGAAGGCGGCGTTGTCGCGAAATCCGGTCGCGGTCTCAATGCGGCATTTCTCGTGGAGCTTGGCCACCGCCTTGGCGTTGAACAGGCCGCCGGCGGTAATGCTCGCCTCGCCCAGGCAGTCACGAACATAGTCTAGTTCCTCCGCCCCGACGAAGGAGCGGGCCTCCGGGGCGCGGTAAGGTTGCTTGGTGCGTTTACCGATCGCCGCCGGAAGGTGGTGCCTGGCCACCTTGCGCAATATGTGCTTCTCCATCAAGCCTTTCAGTTTCATCTCCGGCGGAAGTCTTGCCGCGAACTCTACCACGCGATGATCCAGGAAAGGAAACCGCCCTTCGATGCCGTGCGCCATGGCCATCCGATCGCCTTGGCTGGAGAGGATGTAGCCGGGCAGGAGGAAGCGGGTTTCGAGATATTGCGCCTGATGCAGCGGATGCCATAGGGAAAACGCCTCGGGTAGGCGGCTGGTCAGCTCTTCAGCTGCGTCATAACCCTTCAACGTCGCGCGCAGGTCGCCGGAAAAGAAGATTTTCGCCGCCGCCGTGGTCTTGAAGCGTGGCCGATGCGAGAACAGCGGATCGTCGAGGGCAGCGTTGCTGGTGCCGAAGAAGGCAGCCAGATACTCCACCGATTGCTGTTGCAGGCCCGGCAGATACGGGTAAAGCCGGCGGAACAGCTGCGGCCTTATGCGCGATGTGGGCTGCCGCCCGCAGAACCGGCGGACACGCGCCTCCTTGAAGACGTCGTAACCGGCGAAGACCTCGTCGGCGCCTTCACCCGTCAGCACCACCTTCAGGCCGGCCTGGCGAACCAGGGCGGACAATTTGTAGAGTGGCGCTGGCGCCGTGCGGATGATCGGCCGCTCGGCAAAGCGGATGACGTCAGGAAAGACGCTGGCGATATCGCGGGCGCCGCATTCTATGGCGTGGTGGCGCGTGCCGAGCGCCGAGGCCATTTCGGTCTGAAAGGCGCTTTCGTCATGCTCGGCGCTGTCGAAGGTTACGGAAAATGTCTCCAGTCTCCGAGGAGTCATGCCGGCGGCAAGCGCCGAAACGAGCGACGAATCGAGCCCTCCGGAAAGATAGGAACCGACCGGCACGTCGGCCCGCATGCGAAGCCTCACCGCATCGGTCAGAAGGGCTTGCAATTCCTCTGCCGCGTGGTCCTCGTTCGTGATCTTCGACGGCTCATCACGATGCGGATAGTCCAGGTGCCAGTACCGTCTGACCGTGACCTGCCCCTGCGTCGCGATCATCACACTTGCCGGTTCCAACTCGTGGATATTGCGGAACGCCGTGCGCGGAGCGATCGGCGCCCACAGCGTAAAGATCTGATCCAGCGCAATCGGATCAATTTCAGCGGAGACGCCCGGGACCTTCAACAGAGCTTTGATCTCCGAGGCAAAGTAAAGCACCCCGTCCTTACTTGTGTAGAAGAGCGGCCGGACACCCATCCGGTCTCGTGCAAGCACCATTCGTCGCTGCCGATTGTCCCATATCGCCAAGGCGAAATCACCGTTCAGGAGAGACAAGCAGTGTTCGCCCATCTCCTCATAGAGCTGAAGGATGACCTCTGTGTCGCTCGACGTCCGAAAGTGTCGGCCCTTGGCGATCAGCCCTTCGCGCAGTTCTATGTAGTTGAAAATCTCGCCGTTGAACGCAATCGTCAAATTGCCGGCCTCGTCGGACATCGGTTGCTGGCCGTCTCCGATGCCGATCACCGACAGCCGCGCATGCCCGAGCCCGGCATCGGGTGCTACGAATTTCCCTTGCTCATCCGGCCCACGATGGGCAATTGCGGCTACCATGTGCGTGAGCAAAGCTTCCGCATCCCGGATTGACCCGAAATAACCCCCGAATCCACACATCCCTTGAACTCATATTGAACGCTAAGGTACGGAACATAACCTCGATAGTGGCATCTGAGGTTAATCCGATAATTTCACCGAGCATGTGGTTAACAAGAAGTTTGCCACGATGTGGTCTCCCGTGGCTAGGACACGATGGCTCTCCATCACCTCGCGTTGCGTGTGTGGAAAACGATTTTGAGGCCGAGCCCTTCCAGGGCGTGCGGCCGTAATAGCCGGAACGATAGCCCAGGCGCTCCAACGTGGCGAACCGCCCTGGATACAAACGGACCGCGCGCAACGTGCTGCGATCTTGAGGCAAATTCAACCGCAGGCTGCCGGGCTGACTATTATTGCGGTAGGTTTTTCAACGGTTGCAATGGCTTAGCGTTTTCCGACACGCCCTAGGCGCGAACGGACCAGAGCGTTTCCAAAAAAGTGTGACACGGTTTTCTCTGCAGAAGCGCGCGGCGCTTCTCAAGCAATTTGCCTCGAAATCAAGAGATGACGGGGGTTTCAACGTGTCTGTGGAACGGTTGATCGCTCTAGGCCTTTTGTCCGGGTTGGCATGGCTGGACGCGGGCGGCTAAGGCTGGAAATGTGATTGCACGTCTTCGCTGCCGGGGGGCTGGCCGGAGGACGAGGAGGATGGCGCTGAATTTCGAATATATTGCCGGCCATCCGGCGCTGCACCGTCATGTCGAGGCGCAGTCGAAGGCGCTGCTGCATATCTATGAAACGAGCCCACGCTTGGCCGCCGTATTCGCCACGCAACAGCGCTGGCTGCTGGCTCACACCGGCCTAGCCCTGCATTTCGCCCGCGACCCGCGCGATCCCCGCACGGAACTGACACTGGCCCGCTTCATCGATGCAGTGCTTCACTATTCCGTCGCCAGCCGCAACACGGCTGAAGCCTTCATCAAGGAGATGCTGCACTATCACATCATCGAATACCTGCCGCACACCGGTGATGGACGAGCCCATCCCTTTCAGGTGACGGCAGCGACGCTGAAGGAATTCGATGGCTGGGTGGTTGCGCATCTGCGCACGCTCGACGGTCTCGACAGCGGCAACCGCCTCGCCGCGTTTCTCGAGCAGCACGGCATGATTGCCAGGCTGCAGCCGATGGTGGCGGAAGGCCTGCTCTCCTCCAACCCTGTGCGTGAGCCCAAGCAGACGTTTTCGCTGTTCATCTGGCTCAACAATGGCGGCATCGTCATGGATTGGCTGATGTCCGGCATCGATCCCGACAATGCCGCCCTCGACCGGATCCCGACCAGCGTGGTTTCGATCGGCGAATTCGCCAGTTGGCTAAAACTCTCGCGCACCCATCTTGCGCGCAAATTGCGCGACGCCGAAAAGCTCGGCAGCGTCGGCTGGCTGGGCCGGCGCGGGCATTCCGTAATGTGGGTCTCGAACAGCTTCTACCAGGAATACATGACCGTGCAGGCCGCCAAACTTGCCGTCATCGATGCCGCGTTCGAAGCCTGCCGACCGGCGTCGCCGCACGCTGGCTGAACGTTCGGCGCAGACGCTGTTGCGCAGCCGATCGTGCCGACCGCGAGGACCCGTCCGGGCGCATGGCCGAGGTGGCCTTTCCGCCGTCGGGATACGGACATCTGGACAGCGGGGGCGAAGCCTTAAAGCGGAACGATCCGCGCGAGCGGCAGCGATCCGCCCGACGGGTTCGGGTGGATCAACTGGTCAAAAGCCGGGCGCAGCATCTCAATCGATGTCGAATGACACGCCCTGCGCCAGCGGCAGCGCCTTGGAATAGTTCACCGTGTTGGTGGCGCGGCGCATATAGGCCTTCCAGGCATCGGAGCCGCTCTCGCGCCCGCCGCCGGTTTCCTTCTCGCCGCCGAACGCGCCGCCGATCTCGGCGCCCGACGTGCCGATGTTGACGTTGGCGATGCCGCAATCCGAACCATCGACGCCGAGGAAGCGCTCGGATTCCTGCAGGTCGCGGGTGAAGATCGACGACGACAGTCCGGCGCCGACCGCATTGTGCTCGTCGAGCACGGCATCGAAATCGGAATATTTCATCACGTAGAGGATCGGCGCGAAGGTTTCTTCGGTGACGGGAGCCACCTGCTTCGGCATTTCGACCAGCGCCGGATGCACGTAATAGGCATCGGGATGGCCATTCTCGACCCGCGAACCGCCGGTCAGCTTGCCACCGTGAGCGGTGGCTTCCTTGAGCGCCTTCTGCATGGCGTCGAAGGCCGCCTTGTCGATCAGCGGCCCGACGAGCGAAGACGTCTCCAGCGGATTGCCGACCGAGACGCTCTCATAGGCCTTCTTCAGCCGCGGCAGCAGCGCGTCATAGACGCTGTCATGCACGAACAGGCGCCGCAGCGTCGTGCAGCGCTGGCCGGCGGTGCCCATGGCGCCAAAGGCGATGGCGCGCAGCGCCATGTCGAGATCGGCGGTCGGGCAGACGATGCCGGCATTGTTGCCGCCGAGTTCGAGCACGGCGCGGGCAAAGCGCTTGGCCAGACGCGGGCCGACATCCCGGCCCATGCGGGTCGAGCCGGTGGCCGAAACCAGCGCCACCTTCGGGTGGTCGACCAGGATCTCGCCGACGGAGCGGTCGCCAATCAGCACCGGTGCCAGGCCCTGCGGCGCATCCGCGCCGAAGCGCTTGACCGCGCCGGCAAAAATCGCCTCGCAGGCGAGCGCCGTCAGCGGCGTCTTTTCCGAGGGCTTCCACACCACGGCATCGCCGCAGACCAGCGCCAGCGCCGCGTTCCACGACCACACCGCGACCGGGAAGTTGAAGGCCGAAATGACGCCGACGACGCCGAGCGGATGCCAGGTCTCCATCATGCGATGTCCCGGACGCTCGGTGGCGATGGTCAGACCGTAGAGCTGGCGGGAAAGGCCGACGGCGAAATCGCAGATGTCGATCATTTCCTGGACTTCGCCGAGGCCTTCCGACGGGATCTTGCCGACCTCGATCGACACCAGCCGGCCAAGCTCGGTTTTGTGCGCGCGCAACTCCTCGCCGAGCAGCCGCACCAGTTCGCCGCGCCGGGGACCCGGCACCATCCGCCAGGCCTGGAACGCCGTGTGCGCGGCATCGATGGTCTTGGCCGCATCGGCCGGCGAAATCGTCTTCAGCGCCGCGATCTGTTCACCCGTCACCGGGCTGCGCACGACGAGGTCGCCGCCGGTCAGCGCGTCCTTGGCCACACCCAGTTTCGCCAGAAGTTCGGCCGTTTCCTTCGCTATCGTCATTTTCATCCCTTTCAGATCCGCTCGCCATCATAGGGCGGCGGTCGAGCCTTGGCGCCATTATCGCCCGCATGCCGCAGGCGCTGTCATGGCGTGCCATTACTCGTTTCAGGGGAAAATCGCCACCCCGGCATGGTCCAAGCCGGGATTGCACGATTGAGCCACAGGAGGAACAGGTTTAGTGCGCTGTCTTCGCCGGCGCCTTCACGGCTCCGTCTCGCATCAGCCGGTCGATATGCATGCGGATATGGGCGGCTTCCGCTGCCGTGTTGGCCAACGCAATGGCGCGATCGAAGGCGACACGCGCCTCTTCGCCACGGCCGAGCTGCATCAACAGACCGCCCTTGAGGCCGAAGAAGTGGAAATAGCCGGACAGCCTCTCGCCAAGCGGCTCGATCATGGCAAGGGCAGCTTCCGGCCCGCGCACCTTGGCGACCGCAACCGCACGGTTCAGCGTCACCACCGGCGAAGGTTGCATCGCCTCCAGCAGGCTGTAGAGCAGGTCGATCTCTGTCCAGTCGGTCTCCTCGGGGGTTGCCGCCCGCGCATGAAGGGCGGCGATCGCCGCCTGCACCTGGTAGGGTCCGGGCTTCTGGTGGCGCAGGGCCTTGTCGACCAGCGCCAGGCCTTCGTCGATCATCTTGCGGCTCCACAGCGAGCGGTCCTGGTCGTCGAGCAGCACGATCTCGCCATTCTCGTCGAAGCGGGCCGGCGCGCGCGCATGCTGCAGCAAAAGCAATGCCGTCAGGCCCATGATCTCCGGCTCGGTCTGGAACAGCCGCAGCAACAGGCGCGCCAGCCGGATCGCCTCCTCGCAAAGCGGCGCACGCGCCGGCGCCTCGCCGCTGTTGGTGGAATAACCTTCGTTGAAGATCAGATAGACCATGGCGGCAACGGCGCCGAGCCGCTCCGAGCGCTCGACCGCGCCGGGCGTCTCGAACGGCACGCCGGCATCGGCAATGCGCGCCTTGGCGCGCGTGATGCGCTGTTCCATGGCGCTTTCGCCGACCAGGAACGCACGCGCGATCTGCTTGACGGTGAGACCGGAGACGATGCGCAGCGCCACCGCGATCTGCTGCGTAGGCGGCAGATCCGGATGGCAGCAGATGAACAAGAGCCGCAATATGTCATCGCGGTAGTGCGCGCCGTCCAGCCGTTCGGCGATATCGCTCTCGGCATCTTCCAGGTCCGAGATCTGGTCCTCTTCCGGCATCGGCGCCTGCTTGGCGCGCTTGCGCACCGCGTCGATGCCGGTGTTGCGGCCGACAAAGATCAGCCAGGCCGCAGGATCGCGCGGCGGCCCGTTCTGCGGCCAGTTCTTGAGTGCCCTCAGGCACGCGTCCTGGAAAGCTTCCTCCGCCGTATCGAGATTGCGGAAATAGCGCAGCAGCGCACCCATAGCCTGCGGGCGGGCAGCGCTGATCGCCGAGCTTATCCAGGCGAGGTCTGTCATGTGGCTACTCTGGTTGGGTTGAAGACGGAAACCGGTCGGATCTCATAGGATCCGCCGCTGGGATTGACCTCGGAAAGCTCGCGCGCGAAGTCGACGGCTTCGTCGAGATCGGCGCATTCCAGCGTGTAGAAGCCGAGGAACTGTTCCTTGGTCTCGGCAAACGGGCCGTCGATGACGACCGATTCGCCCTTGACCTTGCGCAGCGTCGTCGCGGCGGTGGTGGGCAAAAGCCGCGCCACCGGCCCAAGCCGGCCGGCTTGAGCGTATTTTTCCTGCACATGCATGAGCTTTGCCATGACCTCGTCATCCTGTGCCTTGCTCCAGGAGGAGACGACATCTTCGGAGGCATAGCAGAGGATAGCGTAGAGCATGGGACGTCCTTTTCTGTCTCAAAGGACGAAACAGTAGGGCCTATGCCGACATGGCGTCGACAAAAAAGTTACGCCATTTTTGTCAGCCTTCGCTTGCCTTCAACCATCTCAGCACAAGAGCCTCTTCATCATCGAGACCGTCTATCGATCGCTTGCGCTTGTTGGCCTCGGTCATTTCGCTAAGCAGCCGCCCTTCCACCCAGGCTTCGAAAACCTGTGGATGGATGTAGCATTTGCGGCAGACGGCGCGTGTGTTGCCGAGCCGCTCGGCCACCTTGTCGATGACGGCGTTCATTACACGCTTGGTCTGCGCCTGGCTTTCGGGAAGCTCCGTCCGCGCAAACAGCGACGCGGCATGGATGGTGCCGCCCCAGGTGCGGAAATGCTTGGAGCTGAAATTGGCGCCGATCGCGTCGCGGATATAGCGGTTGACATCGTCGGAGCGCACTCCATGCCTCTCGCCATCCTCGTCGAGATATTGGAACAGTTGCTGCCCCGGAATATCCTGCGCGCCGCGCACGACCCGGGCGATGCGGCGGTCGACCAGCTTCAATTTCCATTCCTTGCCGGACTTGCCCTTGAAGGCAAAGCGCAGGCTCGATCCCTTGATGTCGACGTGGCGGTCGCGTAGCGTCGTCAGCCCAAAGCTCTTGTTGTCGCGGGCATAGGCGGCATTGCCGACCCGGATCATCGTGTTGTCGAGCAGCCAGACAATTGCCGCCACGACGCGCTCGGCCGGCAGGCCACGGCGGCGCAGATCGGCATCGATCCGGCGGCGCAGCTCCGGCAGGCTTTCGGCAAAGGCGACAAGGCTGGAGTATTTGGCGCCGTCGCGCTCGGCGGCCCACAGCGGATGGTAGCGGTACTGTTTGCGCCCGCGCTGGTCGCGGCCGGTCGCCTGGATGTGGCCGGCGGGATCGGGCGAGATCCACACATCCGTCCATGCCGGCGGAATGGCCAGCGCCTTGATGCGGGCAATGGCTGCCGCGCCGACGGCCTGTCCTTTCGCGCCCTTGTAGGAAAAGCCTTCGCCCGCCTTCAGGCGCCGGATCCCCGGCTCGCTGTCGCTGATATAGGTGAGCGAGGCCTGTTCGGCAGCGGTCTGCGCGCCGTTCTTCGGCGCTCCATCGTCCCCCCGTCCGGCAGCCGACCGGCCGGATGGCGTCCCAGATTTGTCAAGCATGCCCGCTCCACGAAATTTTTCTCGTAGATAAGCGCTAAGCCGACTGCTGGTTCCACCCCGTTGCTATGGAATGTGGTCGGGTCCACCAATGGTGGCACCAGCCGGCACGGCCATCCAGAGGCCGCCATCGTCGACGTGAGGCGGATGGTAGTCGCGCCCGGGCGGAATCTGTTCGAACACGGCCCCTGCCTCATCGGCAAGGTAGTCATAGCCCACATCCTGCAGGAGCCCCTTTGGATCAAGGTGGTGGTAGAGATTGCGGCGGGCGATCCGCCGCTTCGGCTCCATCATCTTTAAATGATAGAGGTTGAGCCCGCTGTTGCGGGCCTTGAAACCAAGATCGGGAGGATACCAGAGCCCGTGCAGGTCCTCTGGTCGGTACTTCGCCGGATCGTAGGCTCTGAACAGACGATACTGGAACTTTTCGGCCCACAGCCCGTCGACCCGGTACTCGGTCGGCGAATACAATTCGCGGAGCCGGAACCCCCAGGCCATGCGCCTGTAATCCCCCGTCAGCTGTCCGATCCGCTCCGCGGTACCGCGTTCCAGCCGCTCATCGGGATCAATAGCCAGGATCCAGTCGGCGGCAGCTTCATGCGCTGCGACGAGCAAGATCCGCCGCCGCTGCGGCTCGCTGCTGAACACGCCGGTCGCCCCGCGATCGTCATAGGCAATCCAGCCGTCAACGACCGGATCGATATTGGTGATCAGATCGGCAACCAGATGCGCGTCATAACGATAGCTGAAAACTGCGACCGTTCTCTGGCGCGTCCAGAACAGTCGGCTCCGTCGCCAGCGTCGAGGCTTGATTTGGCTCGTTATCATTTTCTTGTTGCCGCTTTCACGCGATTTCGCACGCCAATATAGACACCCACGGATTTGACCAGCAGGGCAAGCCAGACAATTGGCATCGACATCATCGCGAAAGTTCGATCCCGATCGGAAAGCCCGATCTTCGCCAGCTTGCGGGCATTCCGCCGATCGCGAAACGTGTCGCGAAAACACCGAAACGGAGTGTTCAGGGCGGACGCTGCGAGGTAATCGCCGCGGCGACAGCCGCGCCTGTACTGATCGGCAAGCAATCTGGACAGCCGGGTTTCGTTGCGATGAACGGTTTGCACCTTAGGCTCCCAGACCGGCTGCAGTTCCTGCGGCAGCCGCCCCAGGAATTCGGTGTCTTCGGCAGCAGGCATGGTTTCATCGAACAAGCCATATTCATCGAACAGCCGCCGATCGAACGACACGCCGTAACGCAGCGCACGATCCGACGGCAGACCGGGAAGCCGTCGCATGAACATGATCAGATGAGCCGCACAGGCGATCAGATTGCGCGGATGGCTATTCACCATCGCGCTCGCCACGGCGCGGTCGCCAGCCAGATGCCGCTGCATCCGTGCCTCGGCCCAGCCCGAACAGGCGAGGCAATCATCGGCAAGAAAGGCAACGAAAGGCGCTTTGGTGGCCGCAATGCCGAGATTGCGGGCTGCGCCGACAAACAGCCTTCGACCGACCTCGATCACTGGCACCTTGACCCCGGCGCCGGTCAGCAGCGCCAGGACCTCGCCTCCGCCCGAGTTGACCACCATGATCTCGAGCGGCGCATTCTGATCAAGCAGGGATGTCACCGCCTCGACGATTTGAGCCGGCGCGCGATAGCCGATGACAATGACGGCAAGCTGCGGCGGGGCTGATTCAGGCACGTTGCAACTGGACGCGCGGAGAGGAAAACCAGCGCCGCAGCGCCAGCTTCAGCTGGTAGCGCCTGCAACGCCAGGTGTTCGACCGCACCTTCGGCGCCGCCGCCGCGATCCTCAGGAACCGCGCCGCCGTCTCCAGATCGCCGCGCGCATAGTGAACCCTGGCGATCTTGAGGGCGACCAGCCCCTCCCTGGTTTTTAGCGACGACAGTGGGATGCCACAGTCAGTCAGCTCGCGCAGCGCCAGCCGCCAGTCGAGAAAGCGGCGCACCGGCCTGGTGATGAAGCGATCATCGGAACGCACTGCCGAAACGTGGTAGATCATGACGGGATGCACGATCAGGGCAAGCGACGCCCTGCCCATCAGCCTGGACCAGAACAGCGTGTCCTCGTCATAGGCAAGCCCGGTCGGGAAGCGCGTGTCGCCGACGACGCGCCGGGAAACCAGCGCACTGCCCACGGCGATCGAGCGAATGTGACCTTCCAGATAGGCCGAGGCATTGGCTATACCATCTTCTATGTAGCCGGCTGGAAGCTTGAGGTTCCGGTTCTCGCCATCGGTGCGCCGACGGTAGGCGCCGATCACCATGTCGGCGGCCGGCTGCGCCCCCGCCCGGACCAGCATCGACCGCAGCCCGCCCTCCAGATGCAAGTCGTCGGCGTCGATCAGGTAGATCCAGGAGCATTGCGCCTGCGCCAGCGCCACATTGCGGGAGCCGCCCGCGTCCCGGCAACTGCTCATGAGCACGCGCAACGGCAACGAGAATTGCGTGGCGGCATTCAGCGCGGCTTCTGCCGTCCCGTCCGAGGAGGAATCGTCGACCAGCAGCACCTCGCCGATAACCTCGGCTTCGGAACGAAGCGAGGCCAGCGTGGCCGCTATGGTTGCCGCCGCATTGTGCGCCGGGATGATGACACTGATTGCCGTCAATACCGAACTCCGCATCAGCATGCCTGCCGACCGATCCTCCCCGAAGTTTCAACCGAGCATAACGGGCATGGCCGTTGTTGAGAAGCTGTGCTTCGAGGCTGTCAGGCCTTCTCGAGCGCGACCGGGATGACGTCGACGGCCTGGTCGCCGACCTGGCCGCCGGTGGTTTTCAGCACGCCGACGATCGGAGCCACGTCGGAATAGTCGCGGCCATAGCCAACGGTGATGTGGTCGTTGCTGGCCCGCATGCCATTGGTCGGGTCGAATTCCTGCCAGCCGGCATCGCGCCCACACCACACCTTGACCCAGGCATGCATGGCATCGGCGCCTTCGAGCCGCGGCTTCCCTTTCGGGGGAATGGTGCGCAGGAAGCCGCTGACATAACCCGCAGGAATACCTAGCCCGCGCAGGCCGGCGATCATGATGTGGGAGAAGTCCTGGCACACGCCCCGCTTCAAACGGAAGGCATCGCTGGCCCCGGTACGCACCGTGGTCGCTTCCCCGTCATAGGTGAAGTCGCGGTGGATGCGGTTGCACAGATCGATGGCCATGCCGACCGTCGAGCCGCCGGCGCTGTCGCGGGCATAGGCGGTGATCGCCGCATCGATGCCGGCATGATCGCTGGCGGCGAGAAAGTGATGCGGTGCATCCGGCGCCAGTGACCGTACGGCGCCGAGTTCTTCCCGCAGCCGCTGCAGATCGGGCGACACGTCGAGCCCAGGCTCCGGCCGTGACACCGACACGCGCGCGCTCATTCTGATGTCGAGCCCGTCATGGACGTCGCGAAAGGCGATCGCGGTGACATTGTTGCCGAAGAAATCGGCAAAATCCGTGCGCTCGGATGGGGTCGGCACAAACGAAAGCGAGGCCGCGATCACGCGCTGCACGCCGGCAATGGTCGGCGGCAATACACGCACCTGATGCCGGCTGCCACCGGCCGCGGCGTCATAATCGTAGCTGAGATGAAGCCTGATATCGTACAGCATGTTAACCGAAATACGCTTTAGCCAGGCTGCTGTAGAGGTTGCCGATCTCAGTTGCGAGATCGTCCAGCACCTCCGACGACATCTCCGATGGCTCCATGACGGCAATTGCCGTGTTGAGCTGCAGGATTTCCTTGGCCGCGACCGACATATGCCCCTCCGGGCCAACCGAGGGCAACAGGCCGATCTCCGCCTTCAGCCGTTCGAGCTGGAACAGGATCGAGCGCGGGTTGAGTGGGTCGAGCGCCAAGAGGTCGATCACCGTGCGCCGTCCGGCCCGCACCGGATATTGCCGGCGGTGGGTCATGACGCTGTCGCCGATCTCCAGCATCATGTCGAGCGAGCCGTCCGGCGCACCGGACCTTGTCAGTCGGGCTAGCGTACGGGCGATCTGGATGCCGCGCTCGATCCGCCGGCCGATCTCGAGGAAACGCCAGCCGGTGAAACGGTACATATTCTCGTGCAACAGGCCAGAGAAACCGGCGAGCTTGCGCAGCATGACCGTCATCGCCCGTGTCGCGTCGTCACCCGGCGCCACCGTGGTGGCGAACTGATGAATGGTCTTCGACAGGTCCTTCAGCGCCAGCCAGCCATCGGGCGAAAAGCGGTCGCGGATCTGTCCGGCGCTGTAGACGGCGCTGTCCAGCGTGCCGATCAATCCGGGCGGAATGGCCGCTTCGAGATCGACGCCGAAGGGTTCGAGATAGTCCCTGATATCGGCGAGCAGCAGCATGTCAGGATCGGACGTCTCGGCCAGCCGCACATGATAGGCGCGCAGGATGCGAACCGTATCCTCCGAGCGCTCGATATAGCGGCCGAGCCAGGTCAGGTTTTCCGCCGCGCGGCTGGGCAGGCTGCCCGGCATGGTGCGGACAAAGCTGTCATGCTCCTGCGGCAGCAGCGTCTCGCGCTCGACCGACCGGTCGCTGACCACCCAGACGTCGGCCGCCTGGCCGCCGCGCTGCATGGCGATGGCTGTCGGGTCGAGCGACAGGCCGACACGGGCGAAACCGCCCGGCATTACCGTCCAGCCATCGGGCGTGCGCGCCAGATAAACGCGCAGGCTTGCCGGTCGCGGTTCCAGCCAGCCGCCGACATAGACCGGCGTCGTCGACAGCGTCACCGCTTCCTGGCCGACGAAACCGCTGCCATCGCTCTCGATGCGCGCGATCAGCGCGATGCGTTCCTCCGGCGTCAGTGCCGAACCGAGCCTGGTCTGGCCGTCATCCTCGAAGGCCAGCCGCGTCGACAGCGCCGGACCGATCACCATGCGATCGATGTTGGCAAGCACATGGGCCCGTTCGGTTGCTTGCCCGCACCACCAGGTGGCGACGCTTGGCAACAGAAGTTCTTCGCCGCGCAATGCGCGCGAAATCTTCGGCAGGAAAGCGAGCAGCGCCCGGGTTTCCATCAAGCCCGAACCCAGCGCATTGACCGTCGACACGGTGCCGCGGCGGATCGCCTCGACCAGCCCCGGGGTGCCGATATGCGAGTCTGGCCGCAGTTCCAGCGGATCGGCGAAGGCGGCATCGAGCCGCCGCCACAGCACGCTGATCGGCATCAGCCCGGAAACCGTGCGCACCATCAGCTTGCCGCCGGAGACGGTCAGATCCTCGCCCTCGAGCAGCATGATGCCGAGATAGCGGGCGATATAGGCGTGCTCATAATAAGTCTCGTTGAGCGGCCCCGGCGTCAGAATGGCGACGCGGCCGTCATTCTCCTTCGCCATGCCGATCAGAGCATCGCGAAAGCGACGGAAGAAACCGGCCAGGCGATGCACATGCATCTCGCCATAGATGTCGGACAAAGCCCGCGTCGTGGCGACGCGGTTTTCCAGCGCAAAGCCGGCGCCCGACGGCGCCTGCGTGCGGTCGCCCAGCACCCACCAGCTTCCATCCGGCCCACGGCCGAGCTCGAAGGCGCAAAAATGCAGGAAATGACCGCTGGCCGGCATGGTGCCGACGACGGGGCGCAAATATTCGGGGCTCGCCGCAATCAGGCCTGCCGGCAGGATTCCCTTCTCGATCAGCCGGTTCGGCCCGTAGATATCAGCGACTATCTCCTCGAAAAGGTCGGCCCGCTGGACGAGACCGGCGCTGATTCCTGCCCATTCCTTGTCTTCGATCAGCAGCGGGATATGCGCCAACGGCCATTCGCGCTCATTGGCGCCGGCCTTGTCGTAGACGCGGTAGTAGACCCCGGCATCGCGCAGATACTGGTCGGCGCGGGCAAAGCGCTGGCCGAGCTTTTCGGGACCCAGCTCCTCCAGCGCCTCGATGAAGGGCGCCCAGGCCGGACGCGGATGGCCCGAAGCATCGACCATCTCGTCGACGACGCCGTCAATCGGCTGGTAGTGCTCCAGCAGACTGTGCCTCAGCGGCTTGCCGCGGACCTTTTTCTGATTCCCCTTTGCCATCGCTGATCAGAGTCTTGCTGGCCGCCTGAGGTCAAGGGTCATGGGGAAGTCTTCAGAGGCTTCTTCATTGCGCAGCACATAGGCCGACGGCGTATGGCCGCGCGGCTCGAAGCGGGCGAGACGCCTCGCCTCGGCCTCATTGCCGTTGACCGGGAAAGTGTCGTAGCTGCGCCCACCTGGATGCGCGACATGGTAGACGCAGCCGCCCACCGCCCGCCCCGACCAACGGTCGTAAATGTCGAAGACCAAAGGCGTGTTGACCGGCAGCGCCGGATGCAGGCCCGACGAAGGCTGCCAGGCCTTGAAGCGCACACCGGCCACCGCGACCTCGCGATTGTCGGTGACCTTCATCGGCACGATTCGGCCATTGCAGACAATGGCATGGCGTTCCGGGTTGAGGCCTTCGGTCCTGACCTGCAGCCGTTCGACCGAGGAGTCGACGAAACGCACAGTGCCGCCGATTGCGCCTTGCTCGCCCATGACATGCCACGGCTCCAGCGCCTGCCGCAGTTCCAGCTTGATGCCGGCATGCTGGACTTCGCCGCAGAACGGAAAGCGGAACTCCAGCTGGGCATCGAACCATTCCGGCCGGAATTCGAAACCGTTGAGCTTGAGGTCGTCGAGCATGTCGAGGAAATCCGCCCAGACATAATGCGGCAGCATGAAACGGTCATGGAGCGAGGTGCCCCAGCGCACGAAGCGGCCATCAAGCGGGTTGTTCCACGCACGGGCGATGATGGCGCGTACCAGCAATTGCTGCGCCAGCGACATGCGCGCATTGGGCGGCATCTCGAAACCGCGGAACTCGACAAGCCCAAGCCGGCCGGTTGGGCCATCGGGTGAAAACAGCTTGTCGATGCAGATTTCCGAGCGGTGCGTATTACCGGTGACGTCAGTCAACAGATTTCGGAACAGTCGGTCGACCAGCCAAGGCAGCGGTGGGTTGCCCTGGCCCGGATGCGGCACCTGCGCCATCGCGATCTCGAGTTCGTAAAGCGAATCGTGCCGCGCCTCGTCGAAGCGCGGCGCCTGGCTGGTCGGGCCGATGAACAGGCCGGAGAATAGATAGGACAGCGACGGGCGCCGCTGCCATTGCAGCACCAGGCTCTTCAACAGATCGGGCCGGCGCAGGAACGGGCTGTCATTGGGCGTCGCGCCGCCGACGACGACATGGTTGCCGCCGCCGGTACCGGTGTGGCGGCCATCGATCATGAACTTGTCGGCGCCAAGCCGCGTCTGCCGTGCTTCCTCGTAGATCGCCGTCGTCGTCGCCACGCAGTCCTGCCAGTTGGCAGCCGGATGGATGTTGACCTCGATGACGCCGGGATCGGGTGCCACCCTGATGACGTTGAGGCGCGGATCGTGCGGCGGTCCATAGCCTTCGATATGCACGGGAAGGCGGATCGCCTTGGCCGCGTTTTCTGCGGCTGCGACCAGTTCGAGATAATCTTCCAGCGCCTCGACCGGCGGCATGAACACGCAAAGCCGCCCGTCGCGCGGCTCGACCGAAAGTGCTGTACGCACCGCGCCGCCGATCTCGGTGATCTCCTGCTCCACCCGGTCTTGCTGGCCGGTCGTCGCAGTGAACGATACCGCCTGCTGGCGCCGCGCCATCTCGTCGGCGCCTTCCAGTTCGGCCGGAGCCGGTTCTGGCAGTATGGCTTCCCGCGCCGGCAGCGGTCCACGCGGCAGCGACGGATCGACCGGCACAATATAGGGGAACTGCGCCGGCGGCACATAGGGCAGCGTGCCCAGCGGCAGGCGGTAACCGACAGGGGAATCGCCCGGCACCAGGAACAGCCGCCCGCGCCGTGTCTTCCACTTCTCCGAGCGCCAGCGCGGGTCCGAAGCCTGGCTGTTCCAGCGCTGCACCGGCAGCACGTAGCCGGACGGCCTGGTCAGCCCGCGCTCGAACACTTTCGCCATGCGGCTGCGCTCTTCCGGGTCTTCCAGCTTGGAGTTGGACGGATCGACATTGTCGGGCAGCTTGCCTTCCTTGAGCAGCCATTCGGCCGGGTCCTCATAGGCCTCGCTGACCATCGCCTTGTCGATGCCGAGTTCGCCGGCGATTGCCGTCAGCAGGTTTTCCGCCTGCTGCGGCCCGACCTTCGCATCGCTCTTTTCGTGTGCGATCAGCGACGGATCGCTCCACACCGGCTGGCCGTCGGTGCGCCAATACAGCGAGAAGGTCCAACGCGGCAGGCTCTCGCCCGGATACCATTTGCCCTGGCCGTAGTGGAGGAAGCCGCCCGGCGCGAAGCGTTCGCGCAATTTACGGATCAGCGCATCGGCCTTTTCGCGCTTGGTCGGGCCGACGGCGGCGGTGTTCCACTCGGCGGACTCGAAATCGTCGATGGAGACAAAGGTCGGCTCGCCGCCCATGGTCAGCCTGACGTCGCCCGCTTGAAGTGCGGCGTCGACCTTGTTGCCCAGCCCATCCAGCGCCTGCCAGCTTTCGTCCGAGAATGGCTTGGTGATGCGCGGATGTTCGGCGATGCGGTCGACACGCATGTCGAAGCCGAATTCGACATTGGCGAAGCTCGCCATGCCGGAAATGGGTGCGGCGTTGCGGAAATGCGGCGTGGCCGCCAGCGGCACATGGCTTTCGCCGGTGAGCAGGCCCGACGTCGGATCGAAGCCGATCCAGCCGGCGCCCGGCAGATAGACCTCGCACCAGGCGTGCAGGTCGGTGAAGTCGACGGCGGTTCCGGCTGGGCCATCGAGCGCGACCAGATCGGGCTTCAGCTGGATCAGATAGCCTGAGACGAAACGCGCGGCGAGGCCGAGATTCCTGAGAATTTGCACCAGCAGCCAGCTCGAATCCCGGCACGATCCCTTTTTCGCGGCCAGCGTTTCCTCCGGCGAGAACACGCCGGTTTCCATCCGCACGATATAGGCGATCTCCCGCTGCAGCCGCGCATTGAGGTCGACGACGAAATTGACGGTGTTGGTGGCGCTACGGTCGATGGTTGCGAGGAAAGCCGACAGCAGCGGCCCCGCCGGCTCCGGCGTGCGGTAGATGGCGAGATCGTCCCTGATGTCTTCGGGGTACTCGAACGGGAAGGTCTCGGCCGATGGCTCGACGAAGAAATCGAACGGATTGTAGACCGTCATGTCGGCGACGAGATCGACCTCGATCTTCAATTCCGTCACTGGTTCCGGGAAGACGAAGCGGGCCAGGAAATTGCCGTAGGGGTCCTGCTGCAGATTGACGAAGTGGTTCGCCGGCCCGACCTTCAGCGAATGGCTGAGCACCTTGGTGCGGGAATGCGGTGCCGGCTGCAGCCTGATGACCTGGGGCCCGAGAACCACCGGCCGGTCATATTTGTAATGGGTCAGGTGGTAGACGGCTGCCAGTATTGCCATGGGGCCCCGGAGATCGGCGTTTCTTCAGCCGAACCCTGACACATCTATTGGCCATTCTCCAAGCAGAGATGTTGCGCTGCACCTAAATTAAGCAGCCGAAGCCGGCTACGCTGTGTCGAGATTCAGGTCAGGCCGAGTCGAAAATGGCTGATACCGAGAACCGGAGCAGAGCGTACTTTTGGCACGCGAGCACCGGAAGCGCAGGTATCGGCCATTTGCAGGCCGGCCTCACTTGAATTCGGCACAGCTTAGAAAAACGCCTGTATCCCCGTCTGCGCCCGTCCCAAAATCAGCGCATGCACGTCATGCGTGCCTTCATAGGTGTTGACCGTCTCCAGGTTCTGCGCGTGGCGCATGACGTGGTAGCCGATCTGGATGCCGTTGCCGCCATGCATGTCGCGGGCCTGGCGCGCGATGTCGAGCGCCTTGCCGCAATTGTTGCGCTTGACGATCGAGATCATTTCCGGGGCCATCTTGCCTTCATCCATCAGCCGCCCGACGCGCAGCGAGCCCTGCAAGCCGAGCGCAATCTCGGTCTGCATGTCGGCGAGCTTTTTCTGGAACAGCTGCGTGCCGGCGAGCGGCTTGCCGAACTGCTTGCGGTCGAGTCCATACTGCCGGGCCCGGTGCCAGCAATCCTCGGCGGCGCCCATCGCGCCCCAGGAAATGCCGTAGCGGGCCCGGTTGAGGCAGCCGAATGGGCCGCCGAGGCCCCTGGCGTTGGGCAGCAGCGCGTCTTCGCCGACTTCGACGCCTTCCATCACCACCTCGCCGGTGATCGAGGCCCTAAGGCTGAGCTTGCCGCCGATCTTCGGCGCCGACAGCCCCTTCATGCCCTTCTCCAGCACGAAACCGCGGATTTCGTCCTTGCCGTTGTCGCCCTTCAGCTTCGCCCAGACCACGAACACATCGGCGATCGGCGCGTTGGATATCCACATTTTCGAGCCGGAAATCCTGTAGCCGTTCGCGGTCTTCTCGGCCCGCGTCTTCATACCGCCGGGATCGGAACCCGCATCCGGTTCGGTCAGGCCGAAGCAGCCGATCCATTCGCCCGAGGCCAGCTTAGGCAGAAAATTCTTGCGCTGTTCTTCCGAGCCATAGGCATGGATCGGATACATCACCAGCGACGACTGCACGGACATCATCGACCGGTAGCCGGAATCGACCCGCTCGACCTCGCGCGCCACCAACCCGTAGGTGACGTAATTGGCGCCGAGCCCGCCATATTCCTCAGGGATGGTGATGCCGAGCAGGCCGGCCTCGCCCATCTCGCGAAAGATGCCGGCATCGGTCTTTTCCTCGAGATAGGCCTCCTCGATGCGCGGCGCGAGCTTGTCGGCGGCAAAGGCGGCCGCGCCATCGCGCACCATGCGCTCATCCTCGGAAAGCTGGTTCTCGATCAGGAAGGGGTCTTCCCAAACGAACGCGTTCTTGTCGGCGGCCATGGCTTCGCTCTCTCCCAAAATCTTGAAGTGCTCGGGCTTATCCGCCTTCGCTTCGGAAAAATCAAACAAAATTGCATCACCGATCAATGAGGTTTAGTAATGGATCATGAACGTCCAACGCCGGCTTTTGCCCAGCACCAGCGCCCTTGCCGCCTTCGAGGCCGTGGCCCGCCTTGGCTCCTTCACCGCTGCCGCCCAGGAACTCGATTTGACCCAAGGGGCCGTCAGCCGCCAGATAGCCCTTCTGGAGGAACAGTTCGGCCGCCGGCTGTTCGAGCGCGACAGCCGCAATGTTCGGCTGTCCACGGCGGGCGAAATCTATGCCGAAGCCGTGCGGGCGGCACTCGGGCAATTGCGCGACGCGGCGCTCGGATTGATGAGCAATCGGCATAGCGGCATGCTGAACCTCGCCATACTGCCGACCTTCGGCACGCGCTGGCTGATGCCGCTGATCCCGGATTTCGTCGCAGAAAACCCTGACATCACCATCAACTTTGTCACCCGCATCGGCCGCTTCGACTTCGCCCGCGAGCGGCTCGACGCCGCCATCCATCATGGCCAGCCCGACTGGCCGGACGCCGACTCCACGCTTCTGATGCGCGAGACCGTAATGCCGGTGGTCTCGCCAGACTTCCTTGCCAGCCGCGATATCACCACGGCGGCCGACATTAGCCGCCTGCCGCTGCTGCACATGGCGACGCGTCCCGGGGCCTGGGGCGAATGGTTCGAGGAACAGGGCTTGAGCGCACCGATCGGACCCGGCATGCAGTTCGAGCAATTCGGCACCGTTGCCCAAGCCTGCATGGCGGGGCTTGGCGTCGCGCTCCTGCCGCAAGTTCTTATCGCCGGCGAATTGCAGCGCGGTCAGCTCGTGCAGGCGCCGGGACAGCCGATGCAAAGCCGCAGCGCCTACTACCTCGTCGTCCCGAACGACAAGCGCGGCCACCCGCCCGTCGTCAGCTTTCGCGACTGGCTGCTGGGCCAGGTTGAGAAGGAACCGGCCGTTCTGGCCTGGTAGCTACTGCCGCTTCATCGACTCGGTTTCCGGCTGGAAGCGCAGCGTTTTTGCGACTTGCGTTCGGCAACTTTCGCATCGAGCTTGCTTTTGATCCGGGCGAAAGCCTGGTCTCCATCGACCGAACTGCCACTCGCCATGCCCTCGTCCCAAAGACGCCCCAACTCTTGGACACTCACTTTCTCGAAACTTGCCATATCGCGCGTATCTCCACACAAGGATGGGATTGCAAGGAACCATTCGAGGCTACTTCCGCTTCAAGGCATCGGCCAGTGCTGCGCCAAACGCGCCTTGCTGTGCCG
This sequence comes from Mesorhizobium sp. C277A, assembly GCF_040324395.1. Classification (NCBI taxonomy): domain Bacteria; kingdom Pseudomonadati; phylum Pseudomonadota; class Alphaproteobacteria; order Hyphomicrobiales; family Phyllobacteriaceae; genus Mesorhizobium; species Mesorhizobium sp. C277A. The sequence goes on from NZ_JAMYVW010000002.1 coordinate 3,781,399, forward strand.
GTCCTTCCGGCTGACGCTGCGGCATCGGCGAAGGTTGCGCCGGCTTGCCGCCGCCATTGTCGCGCGGCCCCTTCGGCGTCCCGCCCTCGCCGCCGTCCTTGCGCATGGACAGCGCGATGCGCTTGCGCTTGATGTCGACATCGACGACCCGCACCTTCACCACATCGCCCGCCTTCACCACCTCATGCGCGTCCTTGATGAAACGATCGGCCAGTTGCGAGACATGCACCAGCCCGTCCTGGTGCACGCCGATATCGACGAAGGCGCCGAAGGCCGCGACATTGGTGACGGTGCCTTCGAGAAGCATGCCGGGCTTCAGATCCTTGATATCGTCGACGCCCTCGGCAAAGGTCGCCGTCTTGAAGCCGGGGCGCGGGTCGCGGCCGGGCTTTTCCAGCTCCGCAATGATGTCGCGCACCGTCGGCAGGCCGAACCGTTCGTCGACGAAGACGCGCGGATCGAGCGCCTTGAGCGCGGCACTGTCTCCCATCAGCGAGCGCACATCGCGACCGCAGACGGCTACGATCTTCTTGGCCACGCCGTAGGCTTCCGGATGGACCGACGAGGCGTCGAGCGGCTCGCTGCCATTGGCAATGCGCAGGAAGCCTGCGGACTGTTCGAACGCGCGCGGTCCGAGCCGCGCTACCTTGAGCAGCTCCTTGCGGCTGGCGAACGGCCCGGTCGCATCGCGATGCGCGACAATGGCATCGGCAAGCGACGCGCCCAGGCCTGACACGCGGGCCAAAAGCGGCGCCGAGGCAGTGTTGAGATCGACGCCGACGGCATTGACCGCGTCCTCCACCACCGCCTCCAGCGAGCGGCCAAGCCGGTACTGGTCGACATCATGCTGGTACTGGCCAACGCCGATCGATTTTGGCTCGATCTTGACCAGTTCGGCGAGCGGGTCCTGCAGGCGCCTGGCGATCGACACCGCACCGCGCAGCGACACGTCGAGCCCGGGAAACTCAGCCGCCGCTGTCGCCGAGGCCGAATAGACCGAGGCGCCGGCTTCGCTGACGATCACCTTGAGCGGCTTCGGCCCGCCATCCGAAGGCATATCGGACAGCATGTCGGCGACCAGCTTTTCAGTCTCGCGGCTGCCGGTGCCGTTGCCGATCGAGATCAGCTCGACCTTGTGCAGGCGGATGAGCTTGGCGAGCTCCGCCTGTGTGCCGCGCACATCGTTCCGCGGCGGAAATGGATAGACCGTCGTCGTCGCCAGCACCTTGCCGGTGCCATCTACCACCGCGACCTTGACGCCGGTGCGGATGCCGGGATCGAGCCCCATGGTCGGCCGCGATCCGGCGGGCGCTGCCAGCAGCAAATCCTTGAGGTTGCGTGCAAAGACATGGATCGCCTCTTCCTCCGCCCGCTCGCGCAGGTCGCGCATCAAATCGAGCGTCAGGTGCAGCGAAAGCTTGATCCGCCAGGTCCAGCCGGCGACTTCCATCAGCCAGCGGTCGCCCGGCAGGCTGCCGCCGATGGCGTAGGCGTTGGCGATCATCCGCTCGACCGGCTTCACCGGCGAGGCATCGTCGGCATCGACCTCGATGTCGAGCGACAACACCTCTTCGTTGCGGCCGCGCAGCATGGCCAGCGCACGGTGGCTCGGAACATTGGCCCAGCGCTCGACATGCTCGAAATAGTCGGAGAATTTCGCCCCGGCCTCCTGCTTACCGTCGACGACACGGGCACGCATGAAAGCGCGCTCCTTCATGTAGGTTCGCAATTTGCCGACCAGATCGGCATTTTCCGCAAACTGTTCCGACAGGATGTCGCGTGCGCCTTCCAGTGCGGCCTTGGCGTCGGCCACATCCTCGGTCACATAAGCCAGCGCCGCCTCGGCGGGCACCAACGACCGGTTGGCCAAAATAGCCTCCGCCAATGGCCCCAGCCCGCGCTCCCGGGCGATCTCGGCCTTGGTGCGGCGCTTGGGCTTGTAGGGCAGGTAGATGTCTTCCAGTTCAGCCTTGGTGGCGGCAGCCACAATTTTGGCCTCAAGTTCGTCGGTCAGCTTGCCCTGCTCGCGAATCGAACCAAGGATCGTATCGCGCCGCGCATCGAGCTCGCGCAGATAGGCCAGCCGCTCGGCAAGGTCGCGCAATTGCGTGTCGTCGAGCCCGCCGGTGACCTCCTTGCGGTAGCGCGCCACGAACGGCACCGTCGCGCCCTCATCGAGCAGCCCTATAGCTGCCGATGCCTGCTCCGACCGCGCCCCGATCTCTGCCGCGATGATGGATGCGATGCGTTTGCTGTCTGCTGCCATGCTGGTCCCTGTCGCAAAGAGCGGCGACCATAGGCGCTGATGTCCGTCCCGCCAACCGCAGTGTTCTCAAGCGTCAAAGAGGTCCACAGGAAAGCGCCTTGCTTTGGCTCGTCCTCAGACCATCCCGCTCAGCGCCTCGAAAAAGGCAACGATCTCGCGTTCGAGCGGATAATCTTCAGGCACCGGCTGCGACCCCATTTTTGCAATCACCACTTCCGTCTTCGGGTTGACGTAGAGCCATTGGCCGTGGATGCCGATGCCGCAGAAGGCGCCGTTTGCCGCCCCCGTCTGGTACCATTTGTTACGGTAACGGCCCTTTGGGAACAGATGCACCATTGTGCCGCGCTGCCAGGCCTCCGCGCTGCCGCCGGCAACGGTCGTATCGCGCACCCAGCCTTCTGGCACGATGCCGCGGCCATTGGCCGTGCCGCCCTGCCGCATCATCTCGCCGATACGCGCCAGGTCGCGCGGCGTCACCGAAATGCCGCCGGCGGTGCGCGCCGTACCTTCCATGTCGACGCCGATCGAAGCCTCGCTGACTGCACCCAGCGGTAGCCACAGTTTCTCGCGCATCAGGTCCGGGAAGCGCTGGCCGGAAGCTCGTTCGAGCAGCAGGCCGAGCAGATCGGAATTGGGCGAACGGTAGCGGAAGGTTTTGCCGTGCGGTTCTTCGAGCCGCTGCAAGGTCAGAATGAATTCGCGCAAGCTTTCAGTGCCGCCGCCCGGATTCCACAGCGTCGCGCGGCGGTAACGGGCAAAGGCGCTTTCGGGATCGAGATAGGCCTCCTCGAAATCGAGGCTGACGCTCATGTCGAGCACATGCCGGCAGCTTGCATCGGCATAGGCCGAGCCGGCGGCTTCCGGAATGTACTGGGTCACCGGCGCTTCCGGGTCGAACACGCCCTCGCCTTCCAGTATTCCGGCGATGATCGCGGTGACCGATTTGCTGATCGAAAAGATGATGTGACGGGCGCCGAAATCCATATTGGGCGCGAACCAGTCGCCGATGACCTTGCCAGCCTTCATCACCGTCAGCGCGTCGCTGCTCGAACGTGTGAGGAATTCGGCCACCGTCTCCGGCGCGCCGGCGGCGGAGACGTTTTCGCCGAGCAGGCCGCTCAGGTCCCGCACCGGTGCCTCGACGCTTCCCAGCGTCGCCGCCACGGGGGCGGTCGGCACCAGCTCGCCAAGGTTCTGGAACGACCAGCGGTTGAACGGGCTTTCGCGCCAGTTGGAGAGCAGCACCTCATTGCGGGCAAAGCCGTAGCGGGTCTCGAACGCGGTCTTGCCAGTCATGAACGTTTCCTCGGAGGGATGATTTGTTGTGGGTCAACCAAGCGCCTTGGCGATGGCGTGCACCGCCTTCAGCGTTGCTACCGAATAGGCGACATTGCTGAAATCCGGACAGGTCGAAAGCTTGACCACGACCATGCCGGTGTCCCAGTCGACATGGATCATCTGCCCGAACACGCCCCGGCACATCAGCGCGCGCGAGCGCGGGTCTTCGATCCAGAACTGGTTGCGATAGCTGCCTTCGGGCAGGCTTGGATTGAAGTCCGGCCCATGCCTGCCGTTGCGCGTCGCCTCGATCCAGTCTTCCGGCACGATGCCGCGGCCCTTGTCGAGAATCAGCTGGCCGAAGCGGGCATAGTCGCGCAGCGTCGCGTTGAAGCCGCCATCGGCCAGAGCATAGCCGGCGCTGTCGACCGTGAAGCAGGCGCTCTCGTCGGCGCCGAGCTTTTGCCACAGCTCCTCGGACACCAGCTGCGCCAGCCGTTTACCGGTGACCCGCTCCATGATGAAGGCAAGCACGTCGGTCTCGATCGAGCGGTACTCGAACGCGGCGCCATGCGGCCGCACCTTGTCCTTCAGCTGCAGGATCAACTCGAACAGATGCGGCGGCCATTGGAAATCCGGATCGCTGTCCGGCGGCACCGGCTTCCAGCCGGTGGCGACATCGACCTGGCCGATATCGGAGTAACGGTCGGTGTATTCCTCGGAAAAGCGCACGCCGGTGGTCATATCGAGCACATGCTGCACGCTGGCGCCGTCCCAGCCGGTCGCGCCGAGCTCCGGCAGATAGGCGGTCACCGGTTTGACCGGGTCGATCAAGCCGCGCCCAACCAGAATACCGAACACGGTGCCTGTTACCGACTTCGCCATCGACTGCGACAGATGCAGCGTGCGCTCGGCCATGCCGTTGAAATAGCGCTCATAGGCGACCTTGCCGTCTTTGAGCACCAGGAAACCGTCCGTGTAGGTCTCGTCGAGCAGGCCAACGAGCGTCGTCGGACGGCCCTTGCTGTCTTCCACCGGCAGCGCGTCGAGATCGGTCTCTGCGCGCTCAAGACGATGGCGATGGCCATTGCCGCGCCAGACCTCGATGGTCGGCAGGAATTCGCGGATGTGTTGGAAGGCCCAGCGATTCCATGGCGGCCGGTCCCAGTCGAGCTTCGGCAGCACCATTTGAGGCGGCGAGCCCTGCATGATCGACGGCCGCGGATCGCTGTTGCGATAGGAGTCCATGAAAGCCATTCCGGAAAAGAAAAGACCCGGCGGCGCATGCCGCCGGGTCTGTCAGACTGCGGTTATTTCTGCAGTTCGGTCCAGATCTTGGTGTAGATGTCCTGGATCTCAGGCGCGCACATCTTCTGGAATTCGCCTTGTGCCTTCGCAGCCTCCGGAATGACGACTTCCGGGGCATCCTTCATATCGGCCGGCATGTACTTGTCCGAGCCGGTAATGGCGTTTGCGTAGCGATGGAAGGCCGAGAGGCCGGCCGCGTTTTCCGGATCCATGATGAAGTTCTGGAACAGCTTGGCGTTCTCGACATTTTTGGCTTCCTTGAGAACGACGACGTTATCGCTCCACAGGCCGTAGCCTTCCTTCGGATAATTGTAATGGATGGCCGGATTGGCCAGCCGCTGACGCAGCGCCGAACCGTTCCAGTCGCTGGTCGCCTTGAAGTCGCCGGCGCCCATCTTTTCGATGGTGTTGTATTCCATGGCGATCCAGTTCGGCTTGGCCGCGACAAGCGTGTCGCGCACCTTCTTCAGCACCGTCTTGTCGTCGGTGCACTGCTGGCCGCCGACATATTTGATCGCCGCGAAGATAACGTCATTCATCTCGGGAACGACATTGGTCTTGCCCTTCAGCTCGTCCGGCGTGTTGAAGATGATGCCCCAGCTGTCGGCTGGTCCCTTGTAGGCATCGGTGTTGACGACGACGCCGACGGTGCCCAGCGCCCACGGCACGGAATATTTGCGGCCGGGGTCGAAGTCTGGATTGGCCCATTCCGGCGCCACGTTCTTGAAGTTCTCCATCTTGCCCGGATCGGTCTCCTGCACGAGGCCCTCCTTGATCCAGATCGGCACGTAGGTTTGCGACGGAACGGCGATGTCGAAGCCGGTGCCGCCCTGGCGTACCTTGGCGAGCGCCGTATCGTTGGAATCGTAATCGGTGATGGTCACCTTGACGTTGTATTTGGCTTCGAACTTTTTGATCACGTCGGGGCTGGTATAGTTGCCCCAATTGTAGATGTTCAGCTCGCCATCGGCGCTGGCCAGGCTCGTCGTTGCGAGCAGCGCCAACCCCATGGCGGCTGTCGTTGTTTTCCAGTTCATGGTTTTAGCTCCCATTTGTCGGTTCAGTCTCTTTTCCTGCTGACGAAGAAAAACAACGTGACGATCGCGACCGAAAGCAGCAGGAAGGCGGTCGATATCGCGTTGATCTCAGGCGTGATGCCGCGGCGGATCTGGCCGAGCATGTAGGTGGGCAGCGTATCCTGGCCGCCCGATTTGACAAACTCGGTGATGACGACGTCATCGAGCGAGATGACGAATGCCAGCATCAGTCCGGCCAGTATGCCGGGCCACAAAAGCGGCAGCGTGATGCGGCGGAAGGTCTTCCAAGGCGTCGCGTACAGATCGGCGGCCGCGCGCTCCAGCGTCAGGTCCATGTTTTCCAGCCGCGCCCGGATCGGCAGATAGGCGAACGGGATGCAGAACGCCGTGTGCGCGGCGATCAGATATCCAATGCCGGAATAGCCGGTGAAGATCTTGATGCGCGAGAAGAAGATCAGCAGCGCCACGCCGGTGACGATCTCGGGCACCATCAGCGGCTGGTTGATCGCCGCATATTTGAAGGTGAGGCCCGGATAGGACGCGGTGCGCGTGGTGGCGAGCGCGGCCATGGTGGCAAAGATTGTCGACAGCACCGCAGCGACGGCGCCGATCTGGAACGAGCGTAGCGTCGCGTCGATAACTTGCACGTTCTGCCAAGCCGACTGGAACCAGCGCATCGAAAAGCCGCCCCATTCCGACGTCGAGTTCGCCGCGTTGAAGGCATAGGCGACCAGCACGATGATCGGCAGATAGAGCACGATAAAACAGGTCGCAGCGATCACCGTGAAGCCGGTCTGGTGCTTGATGGAAAAGTTCTTAGCCATGCCGCGCCCCCGACTTGCCGGCATTGCGCACATAGGCAAGCAGCGCCACCATGACGATGATCATCACCGTGATCGACAGCGCCGAGCCGAGCGGCCAGTTGCGGCCTTGGCCGAACTGCAATTCGATCAGGTTGGACAGCATCATATTCTTGCCGCCGCCAAGCACGCTCGGCGTCACATAGGCGCCAAGGGCTGGAATGAAGACCAGGATGGAGCCGGCAATGACGCCGGGTTTGACCAGCGGGAAAATGATCTTCCGCAATACATTGAAACGGGTCGCGTAGAGGTCGTAGCCCGCCTCGACGAGGCGAAAATCAAGCTTCTCCATGCTGGCATAGATCGGCAGCACCATCAGCGGCAGATAGACATAGGCCATGCCGATCAGAATCGCCGTGTCGGTGAAGAGAATCTGCACCGGCGCTGAGACGATACCAAGCTTCATAAGGATGGTGTTGATGATGCCTTCGTTGCGGATGATCTGCAGCACGGCGAAGGTGCGGATCAGAAGGTTGGTCCAGAACGGAATGGTGATCAGGAACAGCCAGAGATCCCTGGTTTTCTCGCTGCGCGTCGCCATGAAATAGGCGGTTGGAAACCCCAATGCCAAAGTGGCGATCGTCGTTATCACCGCCAGCTTGATCGAGCGCCAGAAGATGGTGACATGCGCTGCCGCAAGCGAAAGCGTATCGTCGAAAATGTCGCGTTCCATGAACACCGACAGCCAGGCATCGGGCGAAAACTGCCACTTCACATCGCCATAGGGGCCAGGCGTCAGGAACGAGTAGATCAGCACGATCAGCAAGGGGCCGGTCGCGGCGAGGAAGATCACCAGCAAGGCTGGCGCTGACAGCAGCCAGCGGTCGCGCACATCGCGCCGCTCCGCTGCCTTGGCGACTTGTTCCGCGGTCGCCATGATCAGTCCTTCAGCACTTGCGCGGCGTCGTTGCCGATCATGATGCCGATCTGGCCGCCCTGCACGAAGCCGTCACCGGCGCCGCGGCTGTTCTGACGCCGCACGATGAACGGCTCGCCACCGGCAAGGCGCAGATGGAAGTGCGTGTCGGTGCCGAGATAGACGATGTTTTCGACGGTGCCGGACAGCGAAGCGATCGGGCTGGCCGTGCCCAACTGCGCATGCTCTGGACGCACGACGATGGTGACCTTGCCGCTGGGGCTGAAGCCTTCCGGCAGCGAGGCTGGGATTTCCACACCAGACGGCAGCTTCACCGTCGCCCGGCCACCAGTCGCGCTAACCACATCCGCCTTGAGGAAGTTCGACTCGCCGATGAAGTCGGCGACGAAACGCTCGGCCGGCCGGTCGTAGATGTCGCGCGGCGAGCCGACCTGCAGGATTTTGCCCGACGACATCACCGCGATGCGGTCCGACATGGTCAGCGCTTCCTCCTGGTCGTGGGTGACGAAGATGAAGGTAATGCCCGTCTCGTGCTGCAGCCGCTTCAATTCGATCTGCATTTCCTTGCGCAGCTTGTAGTCGAGCGCCGAGAGCGGTTCGTCGAGCAGGAGCACCTTGGGCTGCGGCGCCAGCGCCCGGGCGAGCGCCACGCGCTGCTGCTGGCCGCCGGAGATCTGGCTGGTTCGGCGACCCGCCAGCGCCTCCATCTTCACCAGTTTCAGCATCTCGGCGACGCGCGCCTTGATCTCGGCCTTCGGCTTGCCCAGCATTTCCAGGCCAAAGCCGATATTGTCGGCGACCGTCATATGCGGGAACAGCGCGTAGGATTGGAAGACGGTGTTGACCGGCCGCTTGAAGGGCGGCAACGGCGCGATATCCTGACCGTAGAGGAGGATTTCGCCGGCGGTTGGAAAGTCGAAGCCGGCAATCAGCCGCAGCAACGTGGTCTTGCCGCAGCCGGATGGTCCCAGCAGGGTGAAGAACTCATTCTCGCGGATGGATACCGAGACCGTATCGAGGGCAGCAACCTGCCCCTCACCCGATCCGAAAATTTTACTGACGTTTACGACTTCAATTGCATTCCGATCCGGTTTTTCCGGCACGATACGCCTCACTGTTCACCCCGCTCTTGCTGGCGGAGTTTTTCCCCTGTTCGATGTGACCACACGGCCGGTAGGTTGGCAAGTCCGGCATTGAATCACAGTTCAGTCAGTCATTTCGTCTTGCAAGCGGTAAGCTGTGCAAGCCGCATGCCATTGTCAGGCCTGGTAGGTGACCTTGCCACCGCAGACCGTCGTCACCGGCCGCAGCTTGTGTAGATCGGCCGGCGCCGTCTTCTCGATATCGGCCGACAAAACCACCAGATCCGCCATGTAGCCGGGTTTCAGAACGCCTTTGCGATGCTCGGCGAATTCGGCATAGGCGCCCTCGACCGTGTAGGCGGCAATCGCTTCCTGCAGCGAGAAACTCTGGTCAGGATCGCCTTCTGCCCACGGTTTGCGCTGCACTGCCGCCTGAATGCTCAGGATCGGGTCGATCGCCGCCACCGGCCAGTCCGAGGCGAACACGACATGGGCGCCGGCGCTTTTCAGGGTGCGCCAGGCATAGCTCAGCGGCCAGCGGGCCGGTCCGATGCGTGACACCGTCGGCTCCAGTGGAAAATCCATGGCGCCGGGCGGATGCGACGGCTGCATCGAGGCGATGACGCCGAGTTCGGCAAAACGCGGCACGTCGGCTGCTGTGGTGACCTCGATGTGCTCAACCCTGTGCCGGCTGTCGCGCTTGCCATTGAGCTTCTGCGCTGCCTCGTAACCGTCGAGCACTGCGCGCACCGCGCCGTCACCGATCGAGTGCACCGCGATCTGCAGCCCGCGTTTGTCGATAGCCACGGCGAGATCGATAAATTGCTGCGGCGTGAACAGCGGCTCGCCGACCCAGTCGGGACGATCCGCATAGGGTTCGACCATAACAGCGGTCCAGGAATCGAGCACGCCGTCATAGAACACCTTGACCATGCCCGATGACAGCCACTCACTGTGGTAGCGCTCGGCCATGACGGACGCCTTCTCGAGCATGTCGAGCGTCATGAAATTCTTGTAGTGGAACGGGATCTTGACGCGGCAGGGCAATCCCTCCTCGGCCTCGATCTCGGAAAGCAGTTCGAGCTGGTAGAGATTGCCGTCCATGTTCTGGATCGAGGTGATGCCGTGGCGCGCGCACCATGCAAGCCCGCGCCGCATGATGTCACGGTCAGCGGCCCGCTCGGCGGCCGACGGCATTGGGTCGGGCTCACCGCCGGTCGACAGCCCCAGCCGCACCCGGCTTTCGCCGGCAAGGTCGAGCACCGGACCGAAGGCCTCGCCCTCGCGCAATTCGCCCGCGGCCAGGCCGTCGCCACCCATCACGATCTCGTTGCCCGGACCGAGCGTGCGTCCCTTCAGGATGCCGGCTATCTCCAACGCCTTGGTGTTGGCCCACATCGTATGGTGGTCGGGCGCTGCCATGCAGAAGGGGCGGTCGGGCAGGATGGCGTCGAGATGATGGCGTGTCACCCGCTCGTCGCCGAGCACGGTGTAGTCGACGCCCTGGCCCACAAGCATTTTCGCCTCGGGCCGCGTCGTTGCGTAGTCGCGGATGGCGCTTTGAAGCGCCTCGAAGCCATGGATACCGCCGAGTTGAAGATGCGCGAGCTCGGCCCCTCCCGAGAACAGATGCATGTGGGCTTCGATGAAACCGGGCAGGACCGAACCGCCCTTGGCGTCGATCACCTCTGTGGTCGTTCCCTTGAGTTTTTCGATGGCGGCGTGGTTGCCGATGGCGATGATGGCGCCGTCTTTGACGGCAATCGCCTCGGCGGCGGGATTGTCATCGTCCATGGTCCGCACGCGACCATTGATGACGATCAGATCAGCATTTTGACCCGCACCCGTGACAGACATCGCGACTCCGCGCTTTTGACGACTGGCTGAGACCGACAACCCTCTTGTCCGACAAGCTGCCACTCCGCTGGAGCGGCGTTATCGGACGAAAACTGATGCCAGTGCGCTGTTTCGAAATTCCCCTTGTGATCTCTGGAAACAGCGTGGATAAAAGAATGCGACTAATTATTCGCGTTTGTCAACGTGCCGAATTTCGAATGTATTGTGGACAACACACCACGCCAATGTTGAGACCGGGACCTGTGTTGAAACCGGCAGGGAACGAAGGCATCAATCCGTGAAGCGCAGTCTCAGCCGCGAAACCAGGATGGCGCTCGAACCGCGCAAGCAGCCGCGGCAGGAACGGTCGAGCAAGGTGGTCGACAGGATACTCGACGCGGCTTTGATCCTGACGCGGGAGCAAGGAACCAAGACGCCGACGACGCTCGCCATTGCCCGGCGCGCGGGCCTGTCGGTCGGTTCGGTCTACCAGTACTTTCCCAACAAGGAAGCCATTCTCCTCGACCTCGCCCGGCGCTGGCTGTCGTCCTTTCCCGAGGTGATCGCCAGGCGCATCGAGGTCACCCCACCCACCAACCGCGACGAATTTCGGCAGGAGGTGCGCAAGCTCTTCATCGATACCTCCAGAATATATCTCGAAAACGCCACCCTGATGCCGGTGATCGAGGCGATATCCGGCAATGCCGACCTCAGGCCGATCCAGGACGAATATGACGAGCAGATCATCGCGCTTTACGCCGCGTGGCTGCAGCATGTGAACCCGGCCCTTGAAGACAAGATCGCCAGCCGGCTCGGCGTGCTGATGATGGATGTCGGGCACGCCTGCCGGCTTGTGGGGTTGAAGCGGGATCGCAAGACATACGACCTCATCGAGGACGATGTGGAAAGAATGTGGCTCGCTTTGGTCACCCCCTATCTCAACCTTGACTGATTTCGCTATTTCGAGAGGAAATTCATGAAGACTGTCTATTCGCCACTTCATGCCGGCCATGCCGGCCAGATGGAACTGGTCACGTCGGCAATCGTGCCGGGTTTCGAAAAGCCATCGCGGGCCGAGTTCATCAAGGCGCGGGTCGAGAGCGAGAAGCTGGGGCCGATCATCGGACCGGTCGAGCACGATCTCACAGCCGCCAAGCGCATCCACAAGGCCGACTATATCGACTTCCTGCCAACCGTCTGGCCAGCGTGGAAGGCCGCCGGCCTCGATGGCACGGCGATGCCCTTCACCTGGCCGACGCGCGGCCTGCGCGGCGACGTGCCACCCAAGCGCGTCGACGCCTTGCTCGGCTATTACTCCTTCGACGCCGGCGCCACCTTCGTCGAAGGCACATGGACCGCCATCAAATCGTCCTATGACGTGGCGCTGACGGCGGCGGCCTTGGTCAAGGGTGGCGAGCGGTCGGCCTTCGCGCTTTGCCGCCCGCCCGGCCATCACGCCGGTGCCGGGTTCATGGGCGGCTACTGCTACATCAACAATGCTGCGGTCGCCGCGCAGTGGTTCCTCGACCAGGGCGCCGAACGCGTCTCGATCCTCGACGTCGACTACCACCACGGCAATGGCACGCAGGAGATCTTCTATGAACGCGCCGACGTGCAGGTTCTCAACCTGCATGGCGATCCCATGGTCGAGTATCCGTTCTTCCTCGGCCATGCCGATGAACGCGGCGCCGGCGCCGGCGAAGGTTTCAACGTCAACTATCCCATGCCCTTCGGCACCAATTGGGACGCCTGGAACGCCTCGCTGGAGGATGCCTGCGTCAAGCTCGCCGCCTACGCCCCCGATATCGTCATCGTCTCCCTTGGCGTCGACACCTTCGAGAAGGACCCGATCAGCCAGTTCAAGCTGAAAAGCCCGGACTATCCGAAGATCGGCCGGCGCATCGCCAAGCTCGGCCTGCCGACGCTGTTCGTGATGGAAGGCGGCTACGCCGTCGAGGAGATCGGCATCAACGCCGTCGGCGTGCTCACCGGCTTCGAGGACAAATAGGAAAGCAATTCCAGGATAAGTGTGAGGCGGTTTTCCGGCCGGATTGCGCCAAAGAGATATGGGGTGGCTCCGGCCGCCCCGACCATCTAGGCGGCCGCAGCCGGGTTAGGTGCAACCACCGGAACGGCTGGCCTTCGCGACCGGCCGATGCGGTAGACAATCACCGCCGCAATCACGCCTGCCGCCAGGATGGCGAGCGCCAGCAACGGCCGGTACCAGAACCAGGCAATCGCGATCGTCACCGTGCCGACCAGGATCGCCAGAACGAAGGCGATGATGCCGGTGCCCATCCGCGCCATGCTGCCGAGGAAGGGTATGACGTCGAGGATCACCCCGATCGGGTTGAGGAACAGCGCAAAGCCTATGGTCAGCAACAGCAAGCCGGCGCCGCGCAGCAGCCAGGTGATCAGCGTGTTGGCGCTGACGGCGTCGGCGAACATCTTTTCGGCCGGGACGTTGCCGGTGTCGACCATCAGCAGCGCATCGCCGGCTTGCGTCTGGTAGGGCTCGAAGCGGCTGCCGGCCTGGCGCGCGATGATACTGATCACGCCCAGCGGCGCCAGTTCGTAGCCGATGCGATAGTCGCCCAAAGCGGGCGTCGTGTTGTCATTGCCGAGAAAAATCTTGCCATCGACGATGCTGAGCGGTTTCGTTCCGGTATAGGCAGCCTTTATCGCCGCCGACTGGTCGGCTGAGAGCGAATAGTCCTTGTCACCCTCGATACGGTCCAGCACTGGCGTATCGAGATCGAAGGCGACAAGCTTGCCCTCGGGAATCTGGAAGGTCCGGCCGTGGATTTCCATCGGCGGATTCTGGTGGCCGTCCGGCTTCTTGAAGTCCGACGAGTCGATCTGGCTGTCGTCCCACACCTTGGAATAGCTGTAGGTGGTCACCGTCTCTTCGCCACCGCCGAGCTTCTTGGTCGTCTCCGACTTGGACTCTTCCTTCCACTGATACATCTCGACACTGCGCGACAGCCGCAGCCCTTGCGTGGCGATGCCGAAATCCGGATCCGCCAGGCCGCTGTCCGCCGTCACCAGTCCGCTGACATGAACCAGCTTGCCGTCATTGGCGGTATCGACGCTGTCGGCGCCGACCGAAACCACCGCTCCAGAACCTTCGGCCAGCGAGCGCGCCGTCTGCACGGCGCGGCCTTCGTTCCAGAACAGCCCGATCACCATCAGCACGATCAGGATAAGGCCGAAGATGACCCCGCCGACCGCGCGCTTGATCCGCCCGAACCACGAGACGGATGTGACTTCCCGAAATGAATCGCTCATCGTTTCCCCCGAAACAAAGTTACCCCAAAATTACAACGCGGCCGGCGGCTGCGCGTTTAGCCCGTCAATCGGCGTGGATCTGCGCGCCGCAATCCCTTTCGCCGGCGCAGGCGTGCACCGCGCGCGTCGTGCCGCCATCGCCAACCCGCCACGGTGAAGCGGACAGTGGCGCTTGCCTCTTATTGCCCAGAAGATCAAGCGCCCGCATAGCGGTCTGCTCCTCCGCCTCGTCACGCTTGACGATCTCGACGTCCTTGAGGCCGATCGCGGCAAGCTGCGGCATCACCACATCAGGGTCGCCCGCCACCACGATCAGCGACGGATCGAGCGACGCCAGGGCCAGCGCCTGTTTCTGAACCGCATCGAGCGTCAGCTTTGTGCGCGCCGCCATGCGGGTTTGCTGGTCCTCCAGCGTCGATCCGCTGCCGACCGCGCCAATCAGCGAGGAGAACAGACCAGCCGACGTCTCGGCCGATCCAGCCAGCGCCCGGCGATAGACAGTCACCGTGCGGTCGACTTCGTCCTGCGCCACCGGCAAGGTGGTCAGGCCGGCAAATCCTTTCAGGATTTCGGTAATCGCCGGCCCGGTGTTGGCGCGCTCGACGGTGGTTGCCACGACCAATCCCGAGCCGGCCTTCATCGGGCTCATCAGATAGCTCGACACGCCATAGGAGTAGCCCTTCTCCTCGCGGATCACCGAATTCAGCCGGCTGGAGAAATCGGCGCCAAGCAGGTTGGAGACCGCGGTCGATTCAGCGCGCTCGCTCTCGTCGGTGCCGGGCGCCGGCCGCGCCACGAACAGCGCCGACTGGCTGGCGCCGGGTTCGGGCACCAGCAGCACTTTCTGTCCCCCGTTGAAATGCGCCGCCGGCGACGGCTCGACGGCATAGCCGGCGGTGTCGCTTGTCCACGCGCCGAATGCTTTTTCAAGGCTGGCGGCGACGGTCGCGACCGGCATCGGGCCGACGCTGTAGAAGGTCACCGCCTTCGGCGTGAACTCCGCCTTGAATGCGTCCCTCGCCTCGTCGAGCGAGATCGAGGCCAGCGCCTTTGCCGACCAGTCCACCGCTGCCTTGCCCGGCACCTGCGGGATCAGCGTCGCCTTTGCCATGCGGCCGGCAACGCCGGGCAGATCCGCCTCGCGGCCGTTTAGCCAGTCGACTGTCTGCGCCATCAGCACCGTCCATTCGGTCTTGTCGAAACGAGGCTTCAGCACCGCGTCGGCGAGCAGGCCAATACCCTGGTCGAGCTTTTCCGGCGGCACGCCAAGCGTCATCATCGTGGTCAGCGTTCCGGCCTGGTGGCCGACGCCGGCGCCGATGTCGCTGGCCGCCTTGGCGAAATCAGCCGAGCCGCGATCGGCGGCCCCGCGTGTCGCCATGCTTGCTGCAAGCTCCAGCAATCCCTCCTTGCCTTCCGGCACGCTGTTCCAGCCGCCGGCGGCACTGGCCGCGACATAGACCATCGGCGCTTCCGGCATTGTGTAGTGGACGAGTTTGATGCCATTCGAGAGCGTCGCCGTTTCCATGGCGGGCAGTGTTGCCGAAGGCGCTTGCCCGGCCGCATGCTTCGGAATGTCGATCGCCGCTCGCTCCGGCGCGGTGAACGGCTGCGGTGTGCCGGACGACCCGATCAGTGCATCGGGATAGCCGCCGCGCGGGCCGGGCTTCAGCACCAGTATGCTGGCGTCTTCCGGTTTCAACAGCCGCTTCATCGTTGCCTCGACGCCCGCCACGCTGGCGTCCTTCACCCGCGGGTCGTCCACCAGCGCGCTCTGCGCATCGCCGAGCACGTCGGCATTGTAGGAGACGACGCCGGCGCGATCCTTCAGTGCTTCGCTGCCGAGCCGCGCTGCCTGCAAGATGCCGGTGCGCGCACGCTCGACATCGACCGGATCGAGCGGGGTCTTCAGGAAATCCGCAAACGCCGTTTTCATCGCGCTTTCCAGCGCTTCCGGCGCCACATCTTCGGCGGCACCCGCCTCGAAGGTAAAGCGGCCACCGAGCAGACCGCCGGTCCAGCTCGCGCTGGCATAGGTGGCAATGCCCAACTGCGAAACCAGCCGGTTGCGCAAAAAACCATATTCGCCGTTGCCGAGCAGTTCGGCGGCAATGCTGAGCGCACCATTGTCGGGCGACTGCGCCACCGGGCCACTGAAGCCGACCACAACGATGGGGCTTGGCACGCGATCCTCGAGCACCAGCTTGAGCCGGGCCTGCGTCGGTTCCGGCACGGCGGGCCGCGCCACATCGGCGCCGCGCGCCACGCGGCCGAACGTGTCGGCAATCAGCGCCTTGGTGTCGTCGATCTCCAAGTCGCCGACCAGCACCAACACCGCATTGTTGGGCAGATAGTAGCTGTTGAAGAAACCCCTGACATCGTCGAGCGTCGCCGCATCGAGATCGGCGACCGAGCCGATGACCATGCGGCTATAGGGATGCGGCTTCGGGAACAGCCCGGACCAGAAAGCTTCCCAGCCGGATGCGCCGGCCTTGTCGAGCACGTTCTGGCGCATCTCGTTCTTGACCACCGAGCGCTGCAGATCGAGCTTGGCCTGAGTCACCGAGCGGCCGAGATTGGCCATGCGGTCGGCCTCCAGCGACAAGATCATCGGCAGTGACGACGACAGCCCGTCGACGTAATAAACCGTGCCGTCTTCGGTGGTCCAGGCATTGATCTCGTTGCCGAGCGCGGCGTGCGCGCCGAACACGTTCGGCCAGGCCGGCGTGCCGGAAAACATCAGATGTTCGAACAGATGCGCAAAGCCCGAGCGTCCCGCGGGTTCATTCATCGACCCGACGCGGTAGCGCAGGTTCATCACCACCTTCGGCACGCGATGGTCGGGCACCAGCACCACCTGCAGCCCGTTGTCGAGCGCATAGGTAACGGTCGGCTCAGCCTTGGCGGGCGCTGCCATGCCGGCAAGAGCCGCAAGCACCACCGTGAACGCCAGGAAAACCTGCTTCATCATGACCCCCGATGCTGATGGCCGCGAGCAAGCGCCGCCAAATCCGCCGTATGACCGAAGGGATGCCCACCCCTGCCGGCTGCCGAGACCCTATCGGAATCGATCGGCCCTCGATACGGCAGTATCGCAACACCCTCTGGCTTTTTCGTGTCGGCGTTTCAGGCCTTTTGCGGCGGAAAAGGCCGCGAAAGCAGCCCCTGAGTCGCTTGAGTCCAATAATATTGATTTTGTCAAATCGCGTTTGATGTCGGATTCATCTGCGGGTAGATTAGACCCGAATCAGCCGGTCCTTGGGGGGCGCGGCGACCACCCAAAGTCTCAAGTTCCGGCCAATGACCGGCACCAGACGCGGACGGCTTCGCGTTCCCTGAATGGATTCGGCGATCAGCGCGACCGCCGCGCCGTGTGAGTGCTTCGTAAACGTGATGCGTCTTCAAGTTCGGCCGCTGCTAACCCCAGCGTCCGGGCTCAAGAAAAGACTCCGGCCATGACATACAACCAAAGCATCCAATGAGCAGTTCCGCCGCGCTTCTCCAATCCGATACGTTAGGCTCGCGCCTCGAATCGCGCGGCGATCTCACCTCCTTTTTCATGCAGCTTGCCGCCGAGATCGGCGCCGACAGCTACATGCTCGTCGCCATCGTCCACGACCAGGACCGCAACGACGCCCGCATCGTCTCATCCAACTGGATCTTCGACGCCATTGAACTGATCGGCAAGCGGCTGATCGCCGGCCTTGCCCAGGGACCGCTGACCGTTGCACCTGGCATCCGCCCGAGGCCCCTGGTCGCCGCCGCGGCACCCGACGCCGGCGGACTGCTCACAGGCGAAGAGGCGCGCCTGCTCGACGTGCTTGGACATGCCGAAGTCTATTCACTGCGGCTCAATGTCGGCCGCCAGCGGCTGTTTGCGCTTTTCTCGGCGGCCGAGGCCGGCAGTATCGACCAGCCGGCGCTGATGAAGGCTCAGTTGAAGTGCTGTTACGCGCTGTCCGCCATCCCGCAATTGATCGCCGCCGTCGCCATGCAGGACCCGCTGTCCGACCGCGAGCGCGAATGCCTGTTCTGGGTGTCTGAAGGCAAAACCACCGATGAGGTCGCAGTGATCCTCGGGGTCTCGTCCAACACCGTCAACAGCTACATCACCCACGCCATCCAGAAATTCGCGGCGTCGAACCGCGCGATGGCCATCGCCACGGCGATCAGGAGCGGCATCATTTGAAACATGCTGACATCAAGGCGGCGGCCGAAGCCCTTTTCAACGAGCAGCGCAATCCGTTCGGCGCCTTCTCCATCGGTTCCGAGACGCACCATGCCGTTACCATCCCGGACGCGGTGCGCCGCTGCCGCTGGATCGCCGTCGACATCAACGCGTCGGCGTTTGGCCTCTACTTCGTCAGCCCCTCGCCGGAACGGGCGCGCCTGGTGCCGAGCTTCGATTCCGACTATCCCGCCACCGCGGTGACAACCAAATTCATTGCCGGCGCCAACGGTGAGGAGATGGTTCGCCACAGCGGCGCCTCGACAGCGCCGCGCTGGTGGGCCGATGACGGCATCGCCGGCTCGGACGCCGTCTTCAAGAACCTCGCCTGGGCGGAGCGGACGGAGCCGCTGGCGCCGGGCACCAACGGCATTGGCTTTCCCGTCCATGCCGATCGCGGCCATTGCGGGCTGGTGGTGTTCCTCGGCTCGACGATCGCTTTGCCGGAGGACACGCTCTACGAAATCCACGCCCGCTGTTTTTCGCTGTTCGCCGCCGTCGCCCGCATTCGTCCGAACGATGCCGGCCGGATGCGGTCGATCTCCAAGCGTGAACTGGAGTGCCTGAAGCTGACCGCCAACGGCAACACCAGCGAAGAGATCGCCAGGCTGTTGAAGCTGTCGGTCCACACCGCCAACCAGTATCTCACCCAGTCGACGCAGAAGCTCAACGCGGTCAACCGCAACCAGGCGGTGGCCAAGGCGCTGCGGCTGGGGCTGATCGAGTGATCGCGTCTGGCAGTTGGAGTAAGACAAAAGATCAGCGATAGGCGAGCGGCTCGGTCCTGCGGATTCGCGCCTCTTCGATCACCGTCTCCAGCAAAGCGGTGTTGTGCTCGGGGTCTTCCCCGGGCTTTTCGAACGACACATAGTTGACCGCGACCGAAGACCTCTCCTCGCTCAGCGTCAGCTGGAAATAGACGGTGACGCCCGGCGGCCGAAGCTCGAGATCGAGCACGATGCGCGGGCTGCCGCTCCAGTCGACATGTGCCTCTCCGCCATGGCCGAGCCTGAGCGTGCCTGGGAGGAAAAAAAGCTCCACAGCCGAATCCACCAGATCCGACAGGCAAGCGAAATGCTCGAGCCGGATGAAGGCGATGTAGTCGGCGACGTCGATCAGCCGCAACTCGTCGACCACCTGCTCGATGGCCTTGGCGACGATGAGTTCGCGGGATTTTGCGTGCGGTTGGCGGTTCATGAAATTTGTCTCCGCTCAGCCTTTTTGGAGTAGACGATCCGCACCAGTTCGGCGACGGCCTGGTAGAATTGCGACGGGATCACGCTATCAACCGAAACTTGCTTGTACATGGAGCGGGCGAGCGCCACGTCCTCGAAGATCGGGATGTTGTGCTCCTTGGCAATCTCGCGAATCTTGAGCGCCACAAGGTCCTGGCCCTTGGCCAGCACCATGGGTGCTGAATCCTCGTCGCGGACATATCTGAGCGCGATGGAAAAGTGCGTCGGATTGGCGATGATCAGCGTCGCGCGCGGCACCGCCGTCATCATCCGCTTGCGCGCCCGGTCGCGCGCCAGCGAGCGCAGCCGCGACTTGATGATCGGGTCGCCCTCGGACTGCTTGAACTCGTCCTTGACCTCCTGCTTGGTCATCCGCAGATCCTGCTTCCAGTGGAAGCGCGACCAGACGACGTCGACCGCCGCGATCAGCCCCATGACGAAGACGATCGCCACCAATATGTCGACGGTGATGCTTTTGATGACGAGGCCGAAAGCGACGGGGTTGGTGATCATGCCGGCCAGGAGCTGGCGGTAGTCCTGCGATAGCGTGAAGTAGAGCACGATGCTGGCGAAGCCGAGCTTGCCCAGCGATTTCAGGAACTCGACCCAGCCCTGAATGCCGAACATCCTGGTCCAGCCTTTGGCTATCGAGATGCGCGACAGTTGCGGCCGGATCCGCTCGCCGACGACTTGCGGCATGTTCTGCAGCACCGAGGCGCCGATGCCGGCCACCACCAGCAGCACCAGCAGGCTGACGACGGCGTTGCCTATTTCCATCATCACGGTCTTGTAGAGCGCGATGACGTCGGTCTCGGTGTCCATCGGCCACGCCTCGGGCTTTTCCAGGAACATCGACAGGAACATGCCGAGATCAACGACCGCGTCCTTGGCGTAGAAGACGGTGAACACCAGTATGGCGATGAAGGACGCCAGAAGTGCGGCCTCTCGCGAATGGGGCAGCTTGCCCTGTTCGACGGTGTCGCGGATCTTCTTTTCGGTCGCGTCTTCGGTTTTGGAGTCTTTGTCCGCCGCTTCAGCCATTCAGCGCTCGGCGTTAAGCCGCTTCGCTCTGCTGCGATGAGGGCAGTTCGAAAGCCCCCTCGCGCGAAAGCCGGATTGTCGCCACCGCGATGTTCTTGCGCGCCGTCATGATGTCGGCAAGCTGAATGCCTTCCGAGCCCTGGCCGAGCTCGGACTCGATCATGCGCCGCGACCGTGCGCCGATCGCCGACAGCACCGATTCCGTCAATGCGGGCGCCGCACCGCGCAGCGCCAGCGTGATCAGTTCGGTCGACAGCCCGTCGAAAAGGAGTACCCTCGCCTTCTGCGTCAAAAGCGGCAGATCGTCGAAGGCAAACAACCTGGAGCGAACACCGCCGAGGTCCGGCGTGCCGGCCTCTTCCAGATCCTGCATGACCTCTTCCAACTGAGGCTTGTCCATCTCGTTGAGCATACTGGCGACGCGCGCCTGTCCCGCCGAGATATCCTTGGTCGCGGTCTGCGCCAGCACGCTGGCGCGCAGCTGGTTCTCGATGATCCTGGTGGCCGCGTCCGGAATGGTCGCCATCGTCACCATGCGCTTGATGATCTCGCTGCGCATCGGCTTTTCCATGGTCAGCAAAATGTTGGCGGCGGCTTGCGGCGCAAGCTTCGACAGCACCATGGCCGCGGTCTGGGGATGCTCGGCGGCAAGGAATGTGCCCAGACGCGTCGGTTCGAGCTTTTCCAGCTCCGGCCAGATCGGCGGTGGCCCTTCCGGCGCAACCTCGAAGCGCTTGTCGCCCATGATGGCGCTCATCTCTTCGGGCGACAGCGATTCATTGAGGATCGTGTCCATCCGGTCGGCGGAATCGAGCAGGCCCGCACCTTCGGTGAACTCGGCCTCGAATTCGGCAACGATGCGTTCGAGGTCGCTTTGCGGAATGGTGCGCAGCAGCCGCGCCCCTTCGATCAGTGCCTTCAGTTCTTCTTGCTTGAAGAATTTCAGCAGCCGGCTGGCCGAAGGTTTGCCCATCGCCACCAGGATGGCGGCGGCCTTTTGCGGGCGCGTGAGCGTCACCGGCGTCGTCATGGCATCCGCTCCTGCTGAGACCGCATGTCATTCATTGCTCAAGCGCCCTTGGTCGCCGCGATAATTTCGGTCAGCCTGATGCCAAAGCGCGACGGATCGCTTTCCAGCACGGTGATCTCGCCGCGCGCGATCTTGCGGCCGTTGACCACGACATCGACCGGTTCGCCGATGCGCCGGTTGAGCGCCACCGTCGAGCCCTTCTGCAGCGCCATCAGGTCCGACACCGGCATTTCCGTACTGCCGAGGATGATCTGCACATCGACCGGGATGCTCATGATGATGTTGGAATTGGCGCCGGACGTGGCAGCCCGCAAGGCGGCGTCGGGGCGCTTTTCCTCCTCCTGGAGGACGCCGCGCAATTCCTCGATGGCGCGGTCGAGCTGTTCGTCCGGCTGGTCGATATTGGCTTCCACCTTGGTCTTGGCCATCAGTCGTCTCCAAATGCTTGGGCTTGCCCGGCGTCAGCCCGGCATGAGCCCATCGATAAAATCCTGACCGGCATCGTAAGGATGCCTGATCCGGACGGTGTAGTTCTGCCCGAGTTTACCGAACTCGCAGACAAACAGCGTCTTGTCGCGCGCGCTCAGCTTGGCCTGCGACTGCGCGGTTTCCTCGAACTCGATGACCTGGCCTGGCTCGAAACCGGCGAGATCGCCGAGCGTCAGGCGGGCCAGCGGCATGGTCGCTTCGAGCGTCACCGTCGAGCGCATCACTTCTTCGGAAAAACGTGCCCGCCAGTCGGAGGTCGTGCCTTCGCTGTCGTGGACATCGGCGATACCGCGTGTGGCAAGCAGAATGCGCTGCGGGATCATCACCGTGACCGTTCCGCTGTCGGTCGGCGTCGAGATGCCGAAGACGATGCGCACCGCCGCGCCATCGCGCAGCACGCGACGCTTGGCTTCGCTGCCCGAAAGCGCCCGCGGCACCGGCAGCCGCAGCTCGAGCGAGCGCCGGCCCGATCCGTTCAACGCCTGCGCAACTTCCTGGAAGACCGTGGTCGCGACATCGGTCTCGATCTGCGACAGAGCGCGCTCGATCGGCGAAACCGGCTGATCCGGATCGCCGCCGAACAGCGCGCACACCATCACGGCGATGGCCGGCGCATCAGCCACCAGCGTCATCGCATCCGAAGACGTCGGCGATGCTATGATGGCCATGGCAAAGGCATCGCCGGCATTCGTGCGGGCATCGGGAACACGGCTGATCTCGACCGCGCGCAGGTCGACGGTGACCGGTGCGCCGAGTTCGCCGGCCAGGCTCTTCTGCAGCAGCGGCAGGGCGCGCTCGCCCATCGAGCGCCCGGTGCCGATGACATGAGCGGCCTCACCGCTGTCACCGACCAGACGCTCAATGATCAGCGAGCGGGCTTGCGAGGGGCTGCCAGGACTTGTCATGACGGCGTGCGGTCCTGTCTGTCGTCATGCATGGCTCAAGCCGCTTTCTTCTCGGCGGAAGCTGTGTTCATCGTGCTTTGCTCGACGGCATCGATCGTCGGCCGCTCATAGGACGAGATGGTCTTGCGACCGAACTCGATCGCCACCTGCGGCAGGGCGCCGTTCATGTAGGCAAGCAGCGTCTGCTTGACGATGATATAGAGGCGGTTCTTCTTCTCGCGCACCGTCTTGATCTTGGTGGCGACCGGCCCGACCACCGCATAGGACAGGAAGATGCCGAGGAAGGTTCCGACAAGGGCAGCGCCGATCAGGCCGCCGAGGATTTCGGGCGACTGGTCGAGCGCGCCCATCGCCTTGACCACGCCGAGCACGGCGGCGACGATGCCGAGCGCCGGCAGACCATCGCCCACCGCCACCAGCGCATGGTAAGCCTTCATCTTGTCGGACTTGATGGTCTGGATTTCCTCGTCCATCAGCGCCTCGATCTCATGCGAGCGGGCATTGCCGATGATGATGATGCGGCAGTAGTCGCAGATGAAATTCGTCAGGTCGTGGTTCTTGAGCACGGTCGGGAACGCCTGGAAGATTGCCGACTCCTCCGGATTGTCGATATGCGCCTCGACCTCGCTGCGCGACTTCGAGCGCAGTTCGCGCATCAGGCTGTGCAGCACGCCCAGCGTCTCCAGATAGTCGCGCTCTTTCGGCACCGCCTGCTTGAACGCTTCGAGGATACCCCTGCCGGTGTCCTTGACCGTCTTCATCGGGTTGGCGACGAGAAAGGTTCCAAGTGCGGCGCCACAGATGACCACCGCTTCCCAAGGCTGCATCAGCACATGCAGATGGCCGCCCATCGCCATGAAGCCGCCGAGAACACAGCCGAGCGTCACCACAAGTCCGATCAGAATGCCCACGCCAGATCCTTCCGCATCACGTCAGGCCTAACCGATAGCCCCCGTGCCTTGTGTGAGGCTTGAATCATGCAAGGTGAGGCGATTCAGCCTCGCGCAAGCAAGTCCGCATACTCTTGCTTTTGAAGCTGCGACCGGAGGCATGTCGTGTTGAGCACTTTTACCAGCTACCAGCTCATCGCCAGGGACATCCCCAAGGCGATCGACCGCATCGAGGCGGAGCCGATCACCAAGCGCGACACCGACTACTATCTCGCCAACATCGGCAGCGTGAAATCGATAGACGATTTCGTAAAGAACGACCGGCTGTTCAAATATGCCATGAAGGCCTTCGGTCTCGGCGACATGGCTTACGCCAAGGCCTTCATGGTCAAAGCCCTGAAGGAAGGGGTGTCGGATTCCGACAGCTTCGCCAACAAACTGAGCGACAAGCGTTATGCCGAGTTCGTGTCGGCCTTCAATTTCGCCGCCCTGGGCCCTAATGCCACGAGCTACAATTCGGCGCAGCAGGGCGTGACCAACAATTACGGCCTCCAGGTCTCGGTCGGCCCTTCGCAGAACGGCTTCACCTACTACAAGGGCGAAACCTCGTACTACCTGAGCAACATTTCCAACGTAAAATCGATCGACGACCTGATGGGCAACGATCGCCTGCTCACCTATGCGATGGCCGCGTTCGGCCTGGACGCCGACGCCGAGCCGGCTGTGACCGTGCGGGCCATGTTGGAAGGCGGCGTCACCGACCCGAACAGCCCCGCAAACACGTCGACAAACAAGGGCTATGCGGCTTTCGTCGCGGCTTTCGACTTTGCCCAATATGGCGACCAGGCTACGGCGGGCGACGCCGTCCAGCAGGCGGTCCCAAAAGCTGTGATCGGCGGAACCGGGCTGCTGCTCGTCAAGCCGACCGCGCAATACATCAAGGGCGAGGCCGACTACTACGCAGCCAACATCTCCAAGGTGAAGTCCATCGAAGACCTGCTGAAGGACAAGCGCCTGCTGACCTTCGCCATGGCTGCCTATGGGCTTGATGCATCGACCCAGACGACGAAGCAGATCCGCACCATGCTTACCGGCGGCGTTGCCGATCCGTTGAGCCCCGCCAATTTGTTGACCGACAAGAGCTACGCCAACTTCGTCAGCGCCTTTGATTTTGCCCAGTATGGCGATCAGACGACCACGCGCGACGCGGTGCTGAAGACCACGCCGAAGCTCTACACGACCGAGTCCAGTCTTGGCCTCATCAAGCCGAATGCGGACGCTGTCCAGGCCGAGACCAGTTACTACCTCGCCAACATCATCAAGGTGAAATCGGTCGACGATCTGATGGCCGACAGCCGCCTCTACAACTATGCGCTGTCCGCCAGCGGGCTCGATCCGGCGACGACCAACAAGGATCTCGTCCGTGATGTCCTTGAGGGCGGTGTCCGCGATCCCGCCAGTGTCGCCAACAAGCTCTCCAACAAGGCCTACGCCAGGCTCGCCACCTCGTTGAATTTCGAGGCCTACGGCGCAGCGGCAACGACCCGCAGCCCGTCGCAGCAGCCGGTGGTCGACAAATACATGCGCCAGACCTTGGAAGAAGACGCCGGCAAGACCAATGAGGGCGTGCGGTTGGCGCTCTATTTCGAGCGCAAGGTCTCGACCATCACCAACTGGTACGACGTGCTGGCCGACACGGCCCTGGCCAGCGTGGTACGCACCGCCATCGGCCTGCCCGATTCCTTCGCTGCCGCAGATATCGACAAGCAGGCGCAGGCCTTCGAGGCAAAACTCGATCTCACCGATTTTACCGACCCGACCAAGCTCGAGAAATTCCTCACCCGCTTCACCAGCTTTTGGGAAATCAATCATCCGACCTCGACCGCTCAGACATCGGTCGGTGTGCTGTTTGCGCAGCCGACCACCGTCGGCATCTCGACCGATCTGATGATGGCCATGCAGAAACTGAGATTCTGAGAACACTATGCAGGACAGCCTTTACGTCGCCCTTTCCTCGCAGATCGCGCTTGAGCGCCGTCTCGACACCATCGCCGATAATGTCGCCAACGCCTCGACCATCGGCTTTCGCGCCACCGGCGTGAAGTTCGAGGATGTCGTCTCCGGCACAGGTCCCAAGTCCGTGTCCTTCGCGTCCTCCGGCAAGACCTATTTGTCCGGCGCCCATGGCGCGATGACGCAGACCGGCAACCCGTTCGACTTCGCCGTCCAGGGCGATGCCTGGTTCGGCATCGACACTCCGGCCGGCATCGTGATGACGCGCGACGGGCGGTTTTCGATCAACGAGAACGGCGAACTCATGTCGCTCGAGGGCCATCCGGTGCTGGATGCCGGCGGCGCGCCGATCCAGCTCGACCCGCGCGACGGTCCGCCCAAGGCGGGCGCCGACGGCTCGCTGCGCCAGGGCGACAAGCTTGTCGGCGCCATCGGCCTGTTCAATTTCGACCCCGGTCCGAACTTCGTCCGCTACGGCAATTCTGGCATCGTGCCCGCGCGTGCGCCCGAGCCGGTCACCGACCGTTCCGATCTCGGCGTCGCGCAGGGCTATGTCGAGGAATCCAACGTCAATCCGGTGCTGGAGATGACGCGCCTGATCATGGTCCAGCGCGCCTTCGAGAACACGGCGGCGCTGATGCGCCAGACCGATGCCTCGACCGACGACGCCATCAAGACGCTCGGCTCCAAGTCGTAGCAGCATGTCGAGCAGCAAATCATCGATACGCGCGCTTGAACGGCAACCGGAGACAGCACCGGAAAACCGGCTGGCTGCGCTGGAGCGGATCTGGCGCCGCTTCGATGACACCGAGACGTTGCTGCGGCGCGGCGGCCGTGTTTCGGAGGTTTCGCCAACGCATTACAAGGTGCGCGGCCTGTCTGAAGTCGCCAGGCTTGGCGACCTCGTCGAACAGCGCGGCAATGCCGGCACGCGCCGCGGCGAGATCGTCAGGATCGGCCGCGACGAAGTCGTCATCGCCCCTTTCGAACGCAGCGCCGACGCCGGCATCGGCGACGCCGTGTTTCGCCGCGGCCCGCTGACGGTAACGCCGCATGCTTCGTGGCGTGGGCGCGCCATCGACGCGCTGACCCGCGTCATCGACGGCGGCCCGCCGCTGATCAGGATCGGCGAGGCTGCGAGCGGCGACGGCACAACGCCCGGCGCCATGGCGCGGCAGCGCGTCGGCACCGCCTTCACGACCGGGGTCAAGGTCATCGACATCTTCACGCCGCTCTGCCTCGGCCAGCGCCTCGGCGTCTTTGCCGGTTCCGGCGTCGGCAAGTCGACGCTGCTCGCCATGCTGGCCGGCGCCGACGCCTTCGACACCGTGGTCGTGGCGCTGATCGGCGAGCGCGGCCGCGAGGTACGCGAATTCCTCGAAGACACGATCGGCGCAGAGAGCATGGCCAAGACGGTCGCCGTCGTCGCCACCAGTGACGAGAGCGCCATGATGCGCCGGCGCGCGCCGGATACCGCCATGCGCGTTGCCGAACATTTTCGCGACCAGGGCCATCGCGTGCTGCTGGTGCTGGATTCGATTACCCGCTTTGCCCATGCGCTGCGCGAGGTAGCGACCGGCACCGGCGAGCCGCCGGTCGCCCGCGGCTATCCCGCTTCGGTTTTCACCGATCTGCCCAAGCTGCTCGAACGCGCTGGCCCGGGCGCTGAAGGCCCCGGTGTCAAAGGACAGGGATCAATCACTGCCATCATCTCGGTGCTGGTCGACGGCGACGACCACAACGACCCGGTCGCCGATTCGGTACGCGGCATCCTCGACGGCCATGTCGTGCTCGACCGCGCCATTGCCGAACAGGGCCGCTACCCCCCGGTCAATCCGCTGTCGTCGATCTCGCGCCTCGCCGACAAGGCATGGAGCCCCGAGCAACGCATGCTGGTGACCAGGCTGAAATCGATGATCTCGCGCTTCGAGGACACGCGCGACATCCGCCTGCTCGGCGCCTATCAGGGCGGCGCCGATGCCGAGCTCGATATTGCCGTGCGCCAGGTGCCGCTGATCTACGAGGCGCTGACGCAGTCGCCCAGGGATCGCGCCTCGAGCGACGCATTCTCCGACCTCGCCCGTCATCTGAAAGGCAAGCAAAGTGTCGATGCAGGAGACTGAGCTTCAGTACACCGAGCGGCTTTTGCGCGAGATGATCGCAGAGGCCAGTGCCGCCGAGGAAGCCCGGGCCAACGAAGCGAGAGCTGTCAGGGCAAAGGCCGATCTCGACAAGGCCGCCAAGGCTGAGGCCATTCTGGCCAGGGCCGCCAGGCCATTCTTGCCCAGGGTAGTCAGCGTAGTCGAGTCCACTGTGCCTCGCTTGGCCGAGCCTGCCTTGCCCAGCGTCGTCAAGCCTGCATTGCCAAGGACCTCTCGCGCCGGCCCCAAAGAAGCGATCGAGACCAGTCGTGACTCGCTTCTTGACGGGCTGTTCCCGGTCACCGAATGGCCGCAGCCGCCAAGGCCGCAATATCCCAGGCTCGACAAGAAATCCGACCGCCGCAGCGATATCGTCTTTGCCGCGCTCGGCATCACGCTCGGCCTGATCTGCGCGCTGTTTCCCTGGTATATCTTCTTCAATCAGGACCAGTTCGGCGTGCAGGCGATCAAGTTCGGCGGCAGCGGCACCAATGCAGGGCGGGTCAGCGGCGGTTCGCAGATGGAAAACAGCGGTCAGCCGCTGACGGCAAACGATGTTCCCGATGTCGACCTGTTCGCCACCGGCACGCTGCAGGATCCCGAGGATAGGACCCAGCCTTCCGGCGTCGACGAGCAGCCCTTCCCGGCGGATCCCAAATTTCGCATGGTTCATGTCGCCAATGGCCGCGCCATGATCGAGGACGATGCCGGCCTGTGGATCGTCCAGCGCGGCTCGAAGCTGCCCGACTCCAGCGTCGTCTCGTCGATCGAGCAACGGGGCGGCAAGTGGGTCATGGTCACCAGCACCGACCAGGTGATCGAACTCTCCAAATAGCGGCACACCGGATTCACCCCCGAGCCGCGCAAGGTCCGCGCAAGACTGGCAGCCTAGTCTTGTTCGTACCAGCCCGGAGATCCCCATGGAGCCCGTCAATCTTTTCGATCTCGCCGCCAAACAGTCGCAATGGCTGTCGGTGCGCCAGTCTGCCATTGCCGGCAACATCGCCAACGTCAACACGCCCGGCTACACCGCCGGCGATGTCGAGCCGTTCGAGAAGGTGCTCGACCGCACGGCAGTGTCGCTGACCGCCACCCAGGCAGGCCACCTCGGCACTGCCGCCACCAATGCCGGCTTCACGGTCAAGCCAGAAGAGACGACCGGCGCCATCATGCCCTCGAAGAACACGGTGGTGGTCGAGAACGAACTGATGAAGGCCGGCGAGGTCCGCCGCTCCTTCGAGCTCAACACCGCGATCGTCAAGGCCTTCCATTCGATGATGATGATGGCGGTGAAGAGCTGACAATGGACCCCTTGACCTCAGCCCTCAAGATCGCCGCGTCCGGCCTCAGCGCCCAGTCGGACCGCTTGCGCGTCGTCTCGGAAAATCTCGCCAACGCGCAGTCGACCGGCAACACCCCGGGCGCTGACCCCTATCGCCGCAAGACCATCAGTTTCGTCTCGGAACTCGACCGTGCCTCGGGTGGCACGACAGTTGAGGTCAACTCCATCGACCGCGACCCCAGCGACTTTCCCGTCGAATTCCAGCCCGGCAACGAGGCCGCCGACGACAAGGGCTACGTCAAGATGCCCAATGTCAACGTGCTGGTCGAGATGGCCGACATGAGCGAGGCCAACCGCTCCTACGAAGCCAACCTTCAGGTCATCAAGCAGGCGCGTGATCTGATCTCCATGACCATCGACCTGATGAGGAACCAGTAATGATCAGCGGCATTGGCGGTATCGGATCGCTTCCCCTCAAGCCGGAGATCGGTGGCGCCGATACCACGACCGACCTGTTCCAGGGCACCAGGGCGCCGATGGCCGGCAGCGAAATCGGCGCCACCTTCGCCGAAGCGCTGAGCCAGGCTACTTCAAAGACCGTCAACACCTTGCAGAACGCCGAGCAGGTCTCGATCCAGGCGCTCAAGGGCCACGCCGATACCCGTCAGGTCGTCGACGCCGTCATGAGCGCCCAGCAGGCCCTGCAGACCACGATCGCCATCCGCGACAAGGTCGTCTCCGCCTATCTCGAAATCAGCCGTATGGGCATCTGAGGAGACTTGCCGTGAAAGCACTCGCCATCGCAGCGACCGGCATGAATGCCCAGCAGACCAATCTGGAAGTGATCGCCAACAACATCGCCAACATCAACACCACCGGCTACAAGCGCGCGCGCGCCGAATTCTCCGACCTGCTCTACCAGGTCGACCGCACACAGGGCGTGCCCAACCGCTCCAATTCATCGCTTGTGCCGGAAGGCGTGTCGATTGGCCTTGGCGTCAAGACGACGGCGGTGCGCAACGTCCATACCCAGGGCGAACTGACCTCGACCGGCAACAGTTTCGACATGGCGCTGACCGGCCGAGGCTGGTTCCAGATCGAGGGCGGCGACGGCGGCACGCTCTACAGCCGCGCCGGCGCCTTCAACACCAACGCCACCGGCCAGCTGGTGACCGTCGACGGCGCCAATGTCATCCCGGCCATCACCGTGCCGACCGATGCCATCGAAGTTGTCGTCAACAAGACCGGCCAGGTCTTTGCCCGCATCGACGGCCAGACCGACCTCCAGCTGCTGGGCCAGCTGCAGCTCGCCAACTTCGCCAATGAAGCAGGCCTCGCGCCGCTCGGCGACAATCTGTTCCAGGAGACGCCGGCCTCCGGCCCGGCCAATGTCGGCGTGCCCGGCGATCCCGGCTTCGCCTCGGTCGAGCAGGGTTATCTCGAGGCCTCCAACGTCGATCCGGTCAAGGAAATCACCGAGCTGATCTCGGCGCAGCGCGCCTATGAGATGAACTCCAAGGTCATCCAGGCCGCCGACGACATGGCCTCCGTCGTGTCCAAGAACATCAGGTAAGATTTGATGGTCTCTCCGGCCTTCCGCTCCGCGCTTTGCCGCACCGCGCTGATCCTGGCGCTGGTGGCCGGCGGTGTGCCGGCGTTTGCCCAGGAGAGCGCAGACCAGCAGACCACCACTCAGGTCGCGAGCAGTCAGGCAACGGGCGAGATCGTTCTGATCCCCAACCGGGCCATTTATCCCGGCGAGATGATCGACACCGGCGTGCTGAAACCGGTGACGCTGCTCCCCGGCAAGCACAGGCCAGATGCGGTCGCCACGCGGGCCATGGAACTCCAGGGCAAGGTCGCCAAGCGCACGCTGCTGCCCGGCCGCTATATCCCGGTCGCCGCCATCCGCGACGCCTGGCTGGTCGAACAGGGCGCCGACGTGCAGGTCTATTTCATCGCCGGCGACCTCACCATTTCGGCCACGGCGGTGTCGCTGCAGCCGGGTGCCGCCGGCGATTTGATAAAGGTCCGCAACACAGACAGCGGCAAGATCTTTTCCGGCACGGTGATGGCTGACGGCACCATCCGGGTCAGCGCGTCATGAGACGCGGAGCTGCCCTTCTGCTCGCGACCGTTGTCGGCCTGCAGCCGGCGCTGGCCGACGGTCTTACGCCGAAGCAAAAGCGCGATCTTGCCGGCCAGAATGGCGGCGCCTTTGTCGATCCCGAATACGATCCGGCCACCACCAACCGCATGTTCAGGGTCTCCAACGGCCCAAGCTCTCTGCCACCCGGCCAGGTCGCATCGCGCATCAAGGACATTGCGCAGCTGCAGGCTTCGCGCGACAACCAGCTCGTCGGCTACGGCCTCGTCATCGGCCTCGCCGGATCGGGCGACAGCCTGCGCAATTCGCCCTTCACCGAACAGTCGATCCGCGCCATGCTCGAAAATCTCGGCATCGCCACCGAAGGTGGCAGCGCGCGGGCCAAGAACGTCGCCGCCGTCATCGTCACCGCCAACATGCCGCCTTACGTGCAGTCGGGCGCCCGCATCGACATCGACGTCTCCTCCATGGGCGACGCCACATCGCTTGCCGGCGGCACGCTGATAATGACGCCACTGAAGGCGGCCGATGGCGAGATCTATGCTGTCGGGCAAGGCTCGGTCATCGTTTCCGGCTTCACTGCCCAAGGCGATGCTGAAAAGCTGACGCAGGGCGTGCCGACGGCCGGCCGCGTGCCCAACGGCGCCATCGTCGAGCGCACGGTGCGCGCCGAATTCGAGGACCAGGCGCTGCTCACCTTGCAATTGCGCAACCCCGATTTCTCCACTGCCGTTCGCATCGCGGACGCCATCAACGGCTACACCTCGCAACGCTTCGGCATGCGCGTGGCGGCGGAGCGCGATGCACGTACCGTGCAGATCAGGCGGCCGAAGAATGTTTCGGCGGCGCGCTTCTACGCCGAGATCGAGAATTTGGTGGTCGAGACCGACACGCCGGCACGCGTCGTCATCGACGAACGCACCGGCACCATCGTCATCGGCAACGAGGTCAAGATCTCGCGGGTGGCGATCAGCCACGGCACGCTCACCGTGCGCATCACCGAACAGCCGAAGATCGTCCAGCCGGAACCGTTCTCCAAGGGCGTGACAGCGGAGGAACCCTTCACCACCATCGATGCCACGCGGCCTGACGCCCGCGTCAATGTGCTCGACGGACCGAACCTCGAAACGCTGGTGTCGGGCCTCAACCGTCTCGGCGTCAAGCCGGACGGCATCATTGCCATTTTGCAAGGCATCAAGTCGGCCGGCGCTTTGCAGGCCGATCTGGTTCTCCAATAGGCCATGCCGATGATCGATTTCTTTTCCCAAAAGCAGCACCGCCGAAGCGCAGCCTTGGCAGCTTGCGTCATCGCCGCCACCGTCCTTGCCGGCGGCACTGTTCGCGCGGAAGAAGCGGTGCGGCAGGTTCTTCCTGGCGGGCAACAGCCGGCGGCAGTGCAGCAGCTGGTCCGCGAGAAGGTGCCCGATGAAAGCGAGATCCAGCGCTTCTGCTCCAACATCGCCGACGCCGCCCGCGACCGCCGTTACGCGCTGCAGGCCGAAGAGTTGAAGCAGTTGCAGGCTGGCATCGACCAGCGCATGAAGGCGCTGGACGACAAGCGCGCCGAATACGAGCAATGGCTGAAGCGGCGTGAAGTTTTCCTGGCCCGCGCCGAGGATGGCGTCGTCAAGATCTATGCCGGCATGAAACCGGATGCCGCGGCCGAGCGCCTGGCCATGGTCAACACCGATCTCGCCGCCGCCATCCTGATGAAACTCGATTCGCGCAAGGCCGGCGTCATTCTCAACGAAATGGACCAGAAGGCGGCAGCCACGCTCACCGGCATTATGGCCAGCGCGGCGCGAAGGGTAGACCCGTCATGAAGTCGCATATACTCGCCCTGGTCGCCACCGCTTCACTTGCCGGCTGCGCCTCCGACCCCAGGGAGATCGGCAGGGAGCCGGCGCTGTCGCCGGTTGGCACCGGCATTACCGGCAGCGTCAATGCGCCCTACTCCTATCCCGAAACGCCACCCGCGCCAGTGAAGAAATTCTCGCTGTGGGATGATCGCCAGAGCCGGTTGTTCACCGACCCACGCGCGCTGCGCGACGGCGACATCCTCACCGTCAGGATCAAGCTCAACGACAAGGCCAACTTCAAGAACCAGAACGACCGCAGCCGCACCGCCGGGCGCAAGCTCGGCTATGACGTCAACCTCGGATGGGAAGGTGCCACCACCAGCGGCAAGGGCGACGCGGGGCTGAGCTCCACCACCGAAACCAATGCGGACGGCGAAATCAAGCGCTCGGAGAACCTCGAGCTCAACGTCGCCGCCGTCGTCACCGAAGTCCTGCCCAACGGCAATCTGATGATCCGCGGCTCACAGGAGGTGCGCGTCAATTACGAGCTCAGGGTGCTGACCATCGCCGGCATGGTGCGTCCATCCGATATCGGCGCTGAAAACACCATCTCTTATGAACGCATCGCCGAGGCGCGCATCTCCTATGGCGGCCGCGGCCGCGTCAGCGAAATCCAGCAGCCCGCTTACGGTCAGCAGATCCTCGACCAAGTCCTCCCCTTTTAGGACTGGAGAACGGCGCCGTGGCAAATGTCGAACAGGTTCAGCAAAAAAAGGGCCCGTCGCTTGTCATCCAGCTTGCGATGCTGCTGGCGGTGACGGGCGCCGCGATCGGCATGGGCTGGATGTCCGGCGGCTATCTGAAGGGCGTCGGGGGACCGGTGCCTGTGCCCGCCGCACCGGAGAACCAGTCCAATGCCGAGCAACCGAGCAAGGCGGCCGAACATGCTCCCGGCACCGGGCCGACGCTTGTCCAGCTGGCGCCGATCACCACCAATCTGGCTTCGCCTGCCGACACCTGGATAAGGCTGGAAGCGTCAGTGATCTACGATGCGCCGCAGCCGCCCGAACTCACCGAAAGCATTCACCAGGACCTGCTGGCCATGGTCCGCACCCTGAAGATGCATCAGATCGAAGGTGCCAGCGGCTACCAGCATTTGAAAGCCGACATCGAGGAGCGCGCCGCAATCCGCAGCGGTGGCCATGCCAAACAGGTTCTGATCAGGACATTGCTGCTCGAATGAGAAAACTCGTCCTCGCCGCCGCGATCGTCGTCGCCACCACCTCTGTCGCCGCCGCCCAGCAGCTCGATCTCGGCGGCATCGGCAAGGCCGACGGCGCCACCGTCGGCTATATCATCCAGATGTTCGGTCTGCTCACCGTGCTGTCGGTGGCGCCGGGCCTGTTGATCATGGTGACGAGCTTCACCCGCTTCGTCATCGCCTTCTCGATCCTGCGCGCCGGCATCGGCCTGCAGTCGACGCCGGCCAATCTGATCCTGATCTCGCTGTCGCTGTTCATGACCTTCTACGTCATGGCGCCGACCTTCGACCAGGCCTGGAACACCGGCGTCAAGCCGCTGATGGACAACCAGATCAGCCAGACCGAGGCGTTCGAAAAGATTTCGGACCCGTTCCGCACCTTCATGCTGCACAATGTCCGCGACAAGGACTTCGACCTGTTCGCCGATCTCGCCCGCGAACGCGGCCAGGTCGTTGCCAGGGACACCGTCGACCTGCGCATCCTGGTGCCGGCCTTCATGATCTCCGAAATCCGCCGCGGCTTCGAGATCGGCTTCCTGATCGTGCTGCCGTTCCTCGTCATCGACCTGATCGTCGCCACCATCACCATGGCCATGGGCATGATGATGCTGCCGCCGACCGTCGTTTCGCTGCCCTTCAAGATCCTGTTCTTCGTCCTCATCGACGGCTGGAACCTGCTTGTCGGCAGCCTGGTGCGCTCCTTCACCTGACCGTCCGCGCGCCCTTGGCGCCTTGCTAAAATTTTATGCAATATATTTCCGGTTAACCGTCCCGTTTAGCCCTTTGGTAGGGACTTGCCCGCATATTGCTCGCAGATGGCGGGTGATCGGGTCTCACGATCATTGGCATGATGCCGCTCCGTCATACCGGAAAAGCCGGTATGTCAAAAACACCCTGTAAAAATCAAGGTACGAGTAGCTATGTCCAGTATCATGACGAACGCCTCGGCGCTGACCGCGCTGCAGAGCCTGAACAACACCAACAAATCCCTCGAGCAGACGCAGGCCCGCATCTCGACCGGCTACCGCGTTGCCACCGCTTCCGACAACGCCGCTTACTGGTCGATCGCGACCTCGATGAAGTCCGACAACAAGGCCAACTCGGCCGTGCAGGACGCCCTCGGCCTCGGCGCCGGCAAGGTTGACACCGCCTACACCGCCATCAACGACGTCAAGGACCAGGTCGACCTGATCAAGACCAAGCTGGTCACTGCCCGCAGCGCCTCGAAGGAAGACCAGCAGAAGATCGCGACCGAAATCAACGCCATCCAGGCGCAGATCAAGTCCTCGGTCGCCAACGCCAATTTCGCCGGCTCGAACCTGCTGCAGAACGACGCTGCCGCTGCGTCCGACCTGAAGATCGTTGCGGCTTACAACCGTACCGGCGCGACCGTCACCATCGACACCATCGACGTCAAGGCTGCCGATACGCAGGTTCTCGATGTCGCCGGCACGGGCGGCATCGTCGGCGGCCTGCTCGCCGCTGCCTTCTTCGACCCGAGCACCACGGCGGTTACCCCCGCCGCCATCGACACCGCGCTCGGCACTGTTGAAACCGCGCTTGCCAAGCTGTCCACCGGCGCTGCCTCGCTCGGCGCCGCCAAGTCGCGCATTGACACCCAGAAGAGCTTCCTGTCGAACCTGTCGGACTCGATCGACAAGGGCGTCGGCGCTCTGGTCGACGCCGACATGAACAAGGAATCGACCCGTCTGCAGGCCCTCCAGGTCCAGCAGCAGCTCGGCATCCAGGCGCTGTCGATCGCCAACGGCAACTCGCAGTCGATCCTGTCGCTCTTCCGCGGCTGATCTCTCGACATTACGACTGACACCATCCGTCGGGCCGCGCCAACAGCGCGGCCCGATTTCTTTTTGCGGCTGTTGATTTTCTTGCTAAATGGCTGCCGATTTTTGCTCTTGGCCAGCGCCCTGAATGGCTTGGTTTAACAGGCCGTTAACCATATCCCGGTAGTCATGGTTAACCATTCCATGGCGGGCAGACCATACGGTCGATGGGCTTATGCCTACCCCCTTGATGAAGTTGATCCGGCGTGTTCGGGACACGCCAGTGTTTGAAAAGGGGTAAATATCTTGGCTAGCATCATGACGAACGCTTCGGCTCTGACCGCGCTGCAGAGCCTGAACAACACCAACAAGCAGCTTGAAACCACCCAGTCACGCATTTCGACCGGCTACCGCGTCGCCACCGCCAGCGACAACGCCGCCTACTGGTCGATCGCCACCACGATGAAGTCCGACAACAAGGCGCTTTCGGCCGTTCAGGACGCGCTTGGCCTCGGCGCCGGCAAGGTCGACACCGCCTACACCGCCATCACCGACATCAAGGACCAGGTCGACCTGATCAAGGCCAAGCTGGTCACTGCACGCAGCGCCAGCAAGGACGACCAGCAGAAGATCGCGACCGAAATCAAGGCCATCCAGGACCAGATCAAGTCGTCGGTCACCAACGCCTCCTATGCCGGCTCGAAC
Source organism: Mesorhizobium sp. C277A (assembly GCF_040324395.1). NCBI lineage: Bacteria > Pseudomonadati > Pseudomonadota > Alphaproteobacteria > Hyphomicrobiales > Phyllobacteriaceae > Mesorhizobium > Mesorhizobium sp. C277A. The sequence goes on from NZ_JAMYVW010000002.1 coordinate 3,818,138, forward strand.
CTGCTGCAGAACGACGCTGCTGCGACCTCCGACCTGAAGATCGTCGCGTCCTATAACCGCACCGGCACGACCGTCGCCATCGACACCATCGACGTCAAGGCGGCCGACACGCAGGTCCTCGATCTTCCCGGCACCGGCGGCATCGTCGGCGCTCTGCTGGCGACGACCTTCTTCGATCCCAGCACAACCCAGGTCCTTCCGGCAGCCATCGACACCGCACTTGGCGCCGTTGAAACGGCGCTTGCCAAGCTGTCCACGGGCGCTGCCTATCTCGGCGCCGCCAAGTCGCGCATCGATACCCAGAAGAGCTTCCTGTCGAACCTGTCGGACTCGATCGACAAGGGCGTCGGCGCGCTGGTCGACGCCGACATGAACAAGGAATCGACGCGGCTGCAGGCCCTGCAGGTCCAGCAGCAGCTCGGCATCCAGTCGCTGTCGATCGCCAACGGCAACTCGCAGTCGATCCTGGCGCTGTTCAAGCAGTAAGCCTGACCCGGCTTTCTCCTTCTTGAATTGAAGGGCCGCGCCGACAGCGCGGCCCTTTCGCTTTGTGGCTGTGTTTTGACGCATGTCGTTGACCCGGAACCGCTGCACTTCCGGGCGACATGCTCTATCATCTTCGCACAAGCTTCGCGGTCTAGTGTTCCCACGGAATATCATGCTGGGAGCGCTTGAATCGTGCCGCAACAGATCCAGAGCATCATCTCGAATCTCAGGGCATTTGGCGTCAGGCGCCTTGCCATGCTGGCCGGCATTGCCGCATTGGTGATGGCCGTCATCGGCATCGGCTCGGTCTATCTCAACCGCCCGGCCTATGAGACGCTCTATGTCGGGCTCGATCGCTCCGACGTGAACCAGATAGGCCTGGTGCTCGGCGAAGCCGGCATCGGCTTCGACGTCGGCTCCGACGGCACCTCCGTGCTGGTGCCGGCCGGCACCACCGCGCAGGCGCGCATGCTGCTCGCCGAAAAGGGCCTGCCGACCAGCGCCAATGCCGGCTACGAACTGTTCGACAATGTCGGTTCTCTTGGCCTGACCTCCTTCATGCAGCAGATCACCCGCGTGCGCGCCCTGGAAGGCGAGATCGCCCGCACCATCCAGTCGATATCCGGCATCAAGGCCGCCCGCGTTCACATCGTCATGTCCGAGCGCGCCAATTTCCGCCGCGACGAACAGCAACCCTCCGCCTCGGTGGTCATCCGCTATTCCGGCATCGACGCCGAAAAGAGCGCCATGTCGATCCGCCATCTCGTCGCCGCCGCCGTGCCGGGCCTGTCGGCCGACAAGGTTACCGTGCTCGATTCCAACGGCAACCTTCTCGCCGCCGGCGACGATCCCTCCAACACAAGTGCTGCCCGCACGCTCGGCGTCGAGCAGACCGTCGAGGCGCAGATCGGCGACAACATCCGCCGCGCGCTGACGCCTTATCTCGGCCCCGACAATTTCCGCGCCAGCGTCAAAGCCGACGTCAATACCGACACCCGCCAGACCGAAGAGACAATCTTCGATCCGGAGTCGCGCGTGGAGCGTTCCGTGCAGTCCGTGCGCGCCAACGAAAACAGCAATCAGAGGCAGGCCTCGACCCCGGCCACCGTCGAGCAGAACCTGCCCGAGACCCAGGCGACCAGCACCGATGGTCCGCAGACGTCATCGGAGAATGATCGCAAGGAGGAGATCACCAATTACGAGATCAACTCCAAGAAGATCGCCACAGTCTCCAACGGCTATTCCGTCACCAAGATGTCGATCGCCGTCGTCGTCAACCAGCAGCGGCTGATGACCATCCTCGGCAAGGACGCCACACCCGAACAGATCGCCAAGCGCGTCGCCGACATCCAGAAAATGGTCGCCTCAGCCACCGGCTTCGACGACAAGCGCGGCGACATCATCGATGTCTCGGCGGTCGAGTTCATCGACGGGCTGGACGGCGAGCCGGTCGAACAGCCGGGCATAATGGCGTCGATCGGAACCCATGCCGGTACGATGATCAACGCCGGCGCGTTCATCGTCGTGGTGTTCCTGGTCGCCTTCTTCGGCCTGAGGCCAATGGCCACCGCGCTGAGCGCGCGGCCGACGCCGGCACTTGCCGGTCCGAGCTTCGACGACGTCCAGCGTTCGCTGCCGACACCCGAAGCCGCCGGCGCCGAACCGGCGCCGGCTGCCTTGCCCGGCAGCCGCCCCGGCCCGACTCCACTCGATGATCTTCGCCAGAAGATCAGGCCGGCGCCACAGGAGCGGCTTGCCCGCATGGTCGACATCAATGAGGAGCGCACCGCGCAGATCCTGCGCAAATGGGCGGCCCAGGAAGCAGCGGTATAGACCATGGCCTCGGCAGCGCTTTTCGACCTTTTGCCGGATTTCGGCGCACGCAGCCAGCGTGCCGGCCAGCCCTCGCTCGCGGCCATGGCCGAGCCAAGGCCGGAGACGTCGGCGCCGCAGGCCGACATCGGCGCGCTGATCGCCGAAGCGGTCATCGATGCCGAAGCCGCCCTTGAAGCCCGCCTTGCCATCGCCCACCAGGCAGCGCTCGAGGCGCAGAGACAGGCCAATGCCGATGAAGCAAAGGCCTTTCTGGAAAGTTTCGGCGGCGATCTCGGCGCGGTCGTCACTGCCCGTATCGAGATCATGGAGGCCAAGGTCAGCGACCTCGTCGGCGCCACCATTGCGCGCATCATTGGCGGCCTTGTCAGCGACGATCTGCAGAAGCGTTCGCTGGAAGCCCTTGCCGGCACGATCCGCGAAGCCGTCGGCGACAGCGAGGCGGTGCGCATCGCCGTGCGCGGACCGCTGTCATTGTTCGAGGCACTGAAGGCTTCGCTCGGCCCACGCGCGGCCAATCTCGATTTCATCGAGGCGCCCGGCTTCGACCTTACCGTCGCCATTGACGAGGCGGTGTTCGAAACCCGCATTGCCGAATGGTCGGCCGCCTTGTCGGAGGCCCTATCATGAGCGGGGGCCCTATTATGAACGAGTGGACGTCATGAGCGTTGTCGAGGCCGCAGACGCCAGGCACGAGATCATCATCGTGCGGCGCAATCACGACGACCACGACGACGCCCACCATGGCGGCGTCTGGAAGATTGCCTTTGCCGATTTCATGACCGCCATGATGTGCTTCTTCCTCGTCATGTGGCTGATCAACGCCGCCAACGAGCAGACCAAGGCGGCCGTTGCCAGCTACTTCAATCCGGTCAAGCTGGTCGATCGCAACGCCAGCCGCAAGGGCCTCGAAGACCTCGGCGATGGCCCGAGCAAGGTCGGGCTGACGGCCGACGACCCGCGGGACAAGACCAGCAAGGCCGGACAGGACGGCATCGGCGGCGCCGGCACCTCGGACAAGAAGCAATCGAAGGAATCGGCGCCGAAGACCGATCTTTCCGACGAGCATCTGTTTGCCGATCCCTATGCTGTGCTGTCGGAAATCGCCACCGACACCGGCGTCATGCAAAATGTCAGCGAGAAGGGCGATGGCGGCGCGCAGGCGTCCGGCCCGGCTACCGGCGCATCCGGCGGCCAATCCTACCGCGACCCGTTCGCGCCGGATTTCTGGTCGCAGCAGGTGGCTGCACCAGGCGCCGAAGCCACCGCCGAACGCACCAAGATCGAAGGCGATCCCCTGAAGCCGGGTGACAAGGCGGCACAGACGCAAGTGGCGGAGGTGAAGGCCGTGCCGGCCGCGCCGCCAGTGGCCGCGGCGCCGCTCGAGCCGCTGGCGAAATCCGTTTCCGATAAGCCGCTGACCAAGGCTGAAGCCAAAGCAGAGGCCAAGGCTGAAGCAGCGAAGGCCGAAATTGCAAAGGCCGAAGCCGCCGAAGCACAACCCGCACCCAAACCCGAAGCCGCAGAAAAAGCGCCGACGGCCGCCACTGTTAGAGCCGCGGCGCAGGTCAAGCAGGAACTGGCCGAGGCCTTCAAGCCAGGCGACAAATTGCATGATGGCGTCTCCGTCGAAGCCACCGACAAGGGTGTCGTCATTTCCATCACGGACCAGTTCGATTTCGGCATGTTCGAGATCGGATCGGCTGTGCCTAGGCGTGAACTGGTGCTGGCGATGGAAAAGATCGGCCGCATCGTCAACGAGCAGAAAGGCACGATCAGCATCAACGGCCACACCGACGCGCGGCCGTTCCGCAGCGACACTTACGACAATTGGCGGCTGTCCACGGCGCGCGCCCATTCCGCCTATTACATGCTGGTGCGCGGCGGCGTCGACGAGCGCCGCATCACCGAGGTCGCCGGCTTCGCCGATCGCGAGCCGAAAATTGCAGCCGACCCGATGGCGGCCGCGAACCGCCGCATCGAAATCCTGATGGCGACCGACGGATGAGGCGCGCCGCGATCATCGGCCGCGCCGTCGGGCTGCTGCTGCTGAGCGCTGTCCATCCGCCATCGGCCTTCGCCGAGGACGGCTTGCAGCCCTATCAGCTGGTGCGCTCGCTGCAGCTTGTGCAGGACCGCATCGCCGCCGGCGATCACGCCGCGCTGCCGATGCAGGCCAAGCTGCTCGAAATGGCCGACACAAGGCTGCGCGCGGCGGACGCAGATGATTTCAGCGACCCGAAGAATTTTCGCGCCTTGCTGGTCTATGGCATGAGTGGCGGCAACCCCGTCACCGTCGAGGCGGCGGTGTCGCGCGCCAAGACCGACCCGCAAAGCCTGACCATCGCCAAGGGCATTGTCGATTATCTGAACGGCCGGCAGGCGGCTGCGATCGAGGCGCTGAAGCCGATCGATCCGATGACCCTGCCCCCCGATGTCGGTGCCTTTCTGGCGCTGGTCAAGGGCTCGCTTCTCGCCACCGAGCAACCGGTCAGCGCGCTTGCGCTGCTCGACGATGCTCGCCTGCTCAGCCCCGGCACGCTGGTCGAGGAAGCAGCGCTGCGCCGCTCGGTCGGCATCGCCGCCGCGCAAGGCGACGGTGCGCGTTTCGCGCTTGCCTCAACCCAATACGTCGAAGACTACCTCTATTCGCCCTATGCCAGCCAGTTCGCCGACGCCTTCGTCTCCGGCGTCATCACGCTGCACATGGCGATCAGCCAGGACAAGCTCGCCGACATCACCGCAATGATGGATCCAGAACGCGAGAAGGTGATCTATCTGCGCATCGCCCGCCGCGCCGCGATCGACGGCTTTGCCGATCTCTCCGCCTTTGCCTCGGCCAGGGCTGAACGGGGCCGCGACGGCATCCACAATCAGGACGATCCGCGCGCCCAGCTCTATTCCAGCCTGTCCACGGTAACGTCCGGCACCATCGGCGAGGTCCGCGCCAAGCTGGACAAGATCGATCGGAACCAGCTTTCGCAAAGCGACCGCGACCTGCTCGATGCCGCGCAGGCCGTGGCGGGTGAAGTCATCGCCCCGCCGGCGCCGCTGCCTGCCGAAAAGCCCGCACCTGCCGCGGCCAGGCAGGAGCCGGTCAAGACCGCGGCAGTGGAAAGACCCGACGAGCCAGAGCTGCCGCCGGTCGAAGGCGCGATGCCGGAACGGCCAGCCGCCACAACGTCGAGTGAACAGCCCGCAACCGACCAACCGAAGGCGGCAAGTGAGCCGGCCGCGCAGGCACCGAGCACGCCAGAGGCAAAGGCGGCGGAAACGCCTGCAGTCGCCTCGGCCAGCGATGCGGCTCCGGTCGTGCCGGCATCGGTGCCGGCCCCCGCCGCAGTAGAGCCTACCGATCCCACCGACGCCGCCATGGCGAGGACGCGTCGCCAGCTCGATTTGATCGACCAGATGCTTGGAGCAGCCCCGAAATGACCACCAATGTTGGCCAGGCCCTGCCGGCTCCCGCGCACGCCGGATCGAAGCAGTCGGCCTCAAACGCCAAAGGTGGCGACAAAAGCTTCGGCGACATGGTGCGCGGCGACGACGATGCGCCGACACCGATAGGCCACGGAGCAATTGAGGCCGCGTCGCACGAGCTGCGTTGGGCCAAACGCAGCCCTGCCGGTCCCGGCAAAAGCGAAATCCCACACACCCAGTCTGGCAAAACGGGGACGAAATCCGCTGCCGGCAAGGCCGCAAAAGAACATGCCGATAGTGGCCCGGACAAACCATCCAAGGATGCTGAGGTGGCCGGACGAGACGCGGATGCAGGATCGCTGCAGGATCATTTGCCACTGGTGCTGGCGCTGCACGATATCAGGCATTTCTCAACGGTCCGGACAAGCGGGAACGGCATCGCGACGAATGGACAGACTGGGCAACCGGCGCCCGCTGGCGAGGCCATTTCTGCACAGACGTCGCCTCTGAAGAGACACCGCGCAGCGTCCGGCATTGACAACAGACTCGACACGACGACGCGATCGGAACGGGCCAAGCCCGGTACCAGCGTTTCCGCACAGGATCAGGGGCAAAAGCTGCCCGCGATCGGGCTCCAGTCCGGCAAACTGCCGCACCAGGATGGTCCGACGCCTCCTCTACCGGCGGACCAGACGGCAAGCGACGTTTCGGCACCCGAGGCAAAACGGTCCGCGCCGTCGGCGAAGTCCGTCGATGGAGCCCATTCCGCGGCATCGGCCACACAGGGAAAACAGCCGCCATTCGCTGCGCGCGTCGACATTGTCGCCGAACAGAGCTTCCCGGCCCCGGCGCAAAACCCGATGAACCAGACGACTTCGGCGCTTATCGACGTGCTGGCTTCGGACAACGGACTGCGGCAAGCGGTTTCGACGCCGTCGACGAGCGCCCAGACGGCCGGTTCTGTTGCCGTTCCGACACATATATTGAAGATCGAGCTTCACCCGGCAGAGCTAGGCATGGTCACCGCCAGTCTCAGGCTTTCCGGAGAACAACTTTCGATAGAATTGAAGCCCGAAACCCATGAGGCTTACCGCCGTCTCGCCACCGATAGCGACGCCATCGTGAAGTCGTTGCGCGGGCTCGGCTTCGATGTCGACAAGGTCACCATCCTGCAACCTTCGATAGCAGTCCACGCAGGGGTTCGCAGCGATGCAGCGAACTCGCAGCCAATGCCGCAAGGCCGCGACCAGTCCGCTTTTCAGCCCGGAAACTCGAGCGGCAACAATACGGGTTCGGGCGGCCAGCAGTCGGGAAGAAACCGCAATGACGATGCCCAGGAATTCGGCCGCGCTGGCGCGCCTGCTCGCGAGCGCGATGGCGAGGATATGTTTATCTAGCCTCATCGCCGGGCCTGCCAACGCCGCCACCAACCCTTGCGAGCCCGAGATCTTGCGTGCCGCCGACCGCTATGGCGTGCCCGCCGGCATCCTCTATGCGGTCGGGCTGACCGAGACCGGCAAGAAGGGTAGCTTGCAACCTAACGCATTGAATATAGAGGGAAAAGCGGTCTTTCCAAGGAGCCGCACTGAGGCCCTGGCCGCCTTCGAAGCAGCCCGACGTGAGGGCAAGACGCTGATCGACCTCGGCTGCATGCAGATCAACCATCACTATCACGCCGCGCATTTCCGCAGCGTCGACGACATGCTCGACCCGCGCCAGAATGTCGACTATGCCGCGCGCTTCCTGGCCAGCCTGCATGCTCGTCATGTCAGCTGGTCGATGGCCGTCGCCCGCTACCACGCCGGCCCCGACAATGACCCCGCGCAGAAATTCTATGTCTGCCGCGTCATCGCCAATATGGTCGCCACCGGCTTCGGCAAATGGACCCCGAACGCCCGCAACTTTTGCAACCCTTAGGTGAATAATCTCTTGCGAACGGTTGCAAATCCACGCCCGGCGGGTGACGTGCCACGTCACCCGTTCGGCAACCAACGATACAACCTCCTGATTGCGGTTATTTCGAAACTCGAAATAACTCCCAAGAAAATAGCTACAAGAAATGATGGTTGTTCAGGATTCCCGGCACCGGTTACGGCTCTTCCCACGGGGCAGATGATCTGATTCGGAGGCGGGGCCGATGATTGTAATCGTTGACGAGCGTGAGCTCGTAACTGAAGGCTATAATTCACTTTTCGATCGTGAGGGCGTCGCCTGTGCAGGCTTCGCGTCCGGTGAATTCGGCGAGTGGGTGACATCGGCCGCCGACACGGATTTGCGATCGGTCCGAGCCTTCCTCATCGGCGACTGCCGCGAAGGCGCCATCTCGCCACGCCAGATCCGCGACCGCACCGGCGCTCCGGTCATTGCGCTGAGCGAACAGCACTCGCTTGAAAATACGCTGCGGCTGTTCGAGAGCGGGGTCGACGACGTCATACGCAAGCCGGTCCATATCCGGGAGATCCTGGCCCGCATCACCGCCATCCGCCGCCGCGCCCATGAGGACGTCAGCTACACCGAGATCGGCGCCATGCGCATCTTCATGGATGGCCGCGATCCCGAGATCGATGGCCAGCCGCTGCCTCTGCCGCGCCGCGAACGCCGCATCCTCGAATATCTGGCGAGCAACCGCGGACGCCGCGTCACCAAGACCCAGGTCTTCAACGCCATCTACGGCATCTTCGACGAAGAGGTCGAGGAGAACGTGGTCGAGAGCCACATCTCCAAATTGCGCAAGAAACTGCGCGAAAAGCTTGGTCAGGACCCGATAGATTCCAAGCGCTTCCTCGGCTACCGGCTGGTGTTCTGATGCCGGTCTGCGCCAGCCTCGCGCAAGACAAAAATTATATCCTCGCGACCACAGACATGGGCCCAACGATGTTGGGCATTGAGGAGACGTTTCGATGAGCCTTTACGGAATGATGCGGACCGGCGTTTCCGGCATGAACGCGCAGGCCAACCGCCTTTCGGCGACAGCCGACAACATCGCCAATTCCGACACCACCGGCTACAAGCGATCCTCGGCCGAGTTTTCGACGCTGATCATGCCGCAGGTCGGCGGCGCCTATAATTCCGGCGGAGTCAACACCACCATCCGCTCGGCCATCAGCGCCCAGGGCGTGCTGCAGTACACGACTTCGGTTTCCGACCTTGCGGTGAACGGCAACGGTTTCTTCGTCGTCCAGGACCCCAGCGGGACGCCCTTCCTCACCCGCGCCGGCGCATTCGTTCCCGACGCTCAGGGCAGACTGGTCAACGCCGCCGGCTACCAGCTGATGGCCTACAGCTACGCCAACGGCACGCCGGCTGCCACCGCCAACGGTTTCGAAGGACTGGTGCCGGTCCAGATCTCCGACCAGGAAATGACGGCGACGCCCAGCACCACGGGCAATTTCAACGCCAATCTGCCGGCTGGCGCCACGCCGCCCGCCGGTCCGCTGCCTTCCACCAACAGCCCGACCGCGGAATACACGTCGAAGTCCTCGATGGTCACCTACGACAATCTCGGCAACAAGAAGCTGCTCGACGTCTATTTCACCAACACCGGCACCGGCACCTGGTCGGTCTCTGTGTTCGACCAGTCCCAGGCGACGCCGGGCACATCCTTCCCCTATACGGGCGGTGCGCTGGCCACGGCCAACTTGACCTTCGACACCACCACCGGCAAACTCACCGGCGCCGTCGACTCAATCACCATCCCCGTGCCGGGCGGTGCGTCGCTCGATCTCGATCTGTCCAAGCTGACCCAGCTCGGCACCGGCTTCACGGTCTCCGAAGCCAAGGTCAACGGCAACGCGCCCAGCACGATCGAAAAGATCCAGATCGGTGAGGACGGCGTCATCTACGCCCAGTATCAGGACGGCTCGACCAAGCCGCTGTTCAAGATCCCGCTGGCTGACGTCCAGAGCGCCGATAACCTCACCGCACTGCCGGGCAATGTCTATGCACAGTCCACCGACTCCGGGACCGTGCGCATCGGCTTCGCCAATGAAGGCAAGCTCGGCAGCATCATCTCCGGCGCGTTGGAAAATTCCAACGTCGATATCGCCGAGGAATTGACCAACATGATCGCGGCGCAGCGCAGCTACACCGCTAACTCGAAAGTGTTCCAGACCGGTTCCGACCTCATGGATGTCCTTGTCAACCTGAAGAGATAAACGACGGGCGCCAGGGGAATGAACCCAAACCAGAGCAGCGCGGTGCGCGGATTTCGAATTCAAGGCCACACCGGCAAACCGGCCGGGGTGGTCTGGGATTGCAGGTTTCCGAACGCCGACGCCGCCGACAGGGCAGAGACGTCATCCCCTCCCCACTGGCCTCGTGAAAGACCCGCATGTCGCTGACTTCCGCATTGACCATAGCCCAACAGTCGCTTCAGACCACATCGAAGCAGACCAGCGTCCTTTCCCGCAATATTGCCGACGCCAGCAACCCCGACTATGCCCGCCGCACGGCGGTCGTCGTCAGCAGCGCGCCCGGGGCGCGCTCGGTCGAGATCCAGCGCGCCACCAACGCCCTGCTGTTTCGCCAGAACCTTAGCGCGCAATCGGCCTGGAGCGGCCAGAGCACGCTCTACAGCGGCATTGACCGCCTCGCCGTTGCCGTCAACGGCGTCGACAACGCCTCCTCTGCCTCGACCGCGATCGGCAAGCTGCAGAACGCGCTGCAGCTTTACGCCGCTACGCCATCCAACCAGAACCTCGGCTCCAGCGTCATCGACGCGGCCCAGCAGGTGGTGCGCGCTCTGAACGACGGCACCAACGCGATCCAGGATTTCCGCACCCAGGCCGATGGCGAGATATCAACGGCGGTTAACGATCTCAACTCGCTGCTTAGTCAGTTCCAGGACGCCAACAAGGCGGTCATCTCCGCAACCCGTTCGGGTACCGACGCATCCGACGCGCTCGACCAGCGCGACGCTTTGCTGAAGAAGATCGCGGACTATGTGCCGGTGTCAACCTTCACGCGGGGCGACAACGACATGGTCATCACCACCAAGGATGGCACGACACTGTTCGAGACCATTCCGCGCTCGGTAAGTTTCACCCCGTCGCCGGGCTACACGGCCGGCACACCAGGCAACACCATCTACATCGACAATGTGCCGGTCAGCGCCGGGGCTGGCGGCAACACCAGCGCCGACGGCAAGCTCGCCGGGCTCATTACCTTGCGCGACGGCGTCGCGGCGACGATGCAGAGCCAGCTCGACGAAGTGGCGCGCGGCCTCATCACCGCCTTTGCCGAAACAGCACCTTCGCAGCCCGACCGAACCGGCCTGTTCACCTGGTCGGGTGCGCCCGCCATTCCGGCCGCCGGCACGCTGATCGACGGGCTTGCCGGCTCGATCAAGGTCAACGCCGCAATGGACCCGAGCGTCGGCGGCAATCCGGTGCTGCTGCGCGACGGCGGCGCCAATGGTGCGGCGTATATCGCCAACACCGCCGGCAACGCCTCCTATTCGCAGCTCTTGATCGGCTATGGCGACAAGCTCGACAAGCCGATGCCTTTCGACGCTGCGGCCGGCATCACCGTGACGTCCAGCGTCTCCGACTACGCCGCCAATGCCATTGGCTGGTTCGAAGGCCAGCGCCAGCAGGCCTCGAGCAATGCAGACGCCAAGGAAGCGCTGGCATCGCGCACCGCCGAGGCGCTGTCCAACGACACCGGCGTCAATGTCGACCAGGAGATGTCGCTGCTGCTCGACCTCGAACACACCTATCAGGCCTCGGCGCGCATGATGAAAACCGTCGACGACATGCTGTCGGCCCTGCTCGATGCCGTGGGATAAGCCATGAAAGCCACATCCGTCTCCTCAGCCGCTCTCTCCAACGCCGCGCGCTATCAGCAGATGCGCATGCAGGGCGAACTGGTCAAAGCCACTAAGGAATCGACGACCGGCACCGTCGCCGATGTCGGTCTGGCGCTCGGCGCGCGCACCTCGCAGGCGGTCACCTTCTCGCGCGACCTCGACCGGTTGAACGTCATCATCGATTCCAATTCGCTGGTCACCGCTCGGCTGTCCTCGACGCAGGCTGCGCTTGGCCAGCTTTCCGACACTGCGCAGAATTTGCTGACCGCACTGACCGCCGCCGGCAATTCCTCGAGCACCATCACGCAGCAAGCCGGCAAGGCCGCCGTGCAGCAGATGACCTCTATCCTCAATGCCAGCGTCAACGGCGAATATCTGTTTGCCGGCACCAACACCGACGTCAAGCCGATCGACGATTTCACCGCCGCCGGCTCGCCGGCCAAGGCGGCGTTCGACGCTTCCTTCTCGTCGTATTTCGGCTTCACGCAGACCGATCCGCTCGCCGCCAACATCACCGCCGCCCAGATGGACGGCTTCATCACCAGCAATGTCGTGCCGCAGTTCATGGGCGCCGGCTGGCAGGCCAACTGGTCGAACGCCACCGACCAGCAGATCGTCAGCCGCATTTCGCTGGGCGAAACCACCCAGACCTCGGCCAGCGCCAATGAAGACAGCATCCGCAAGCTCGCCATGGCTTCCGCCCTGGTCACCGGCCTGCTCTCCGGCAACATCAGCCAGGCGGCGAAGACCACCGTCGTCGGTCGCGCCCAGGCGATGGTCGGCGAGGCGCTGGGCGGACTCGGCCAGTTGCAGGCCGAGACCGGCCTTGCCGAGAAGCGTGTTTCCGACGCGAGCGACCGCATGAAGACGCAGGTCGACCTGTTCGAGCGCCATATCCTCGATCTGGAGGGCGTCGATCCGGCCGAGGCCGCCACCCGCGTCGCGGATCTGACGCAGCATATCGAGACGTCCTTCGCGCTGACCGCGCGCCTGCAGCAGATGAGCCTGCTGAACTACCTGACCTGACAATCTCAACCGCAACGGTAGAGCCAAACGATGTACCAATTCTCCTACGCCGACATCCAGACCGACTCCGTTGCCGATGCGAAAGATCGCGAGCGGCAGCTTTTGACCCGCTCGATCGAAATGCTGGCGGCGGCGGCGGCGGTCGGCCACACCTCGATGGAGGCAGTCGAAGCGCTGCACTTCACCAACCGGGTCTGGACCACCTTCGTCGAGGATCTCGGTTCCAGCGACAATGTCCTGCCCAAGGAACTGCGCGCCAACCTCATCTCCATCGGCCTGTGGCTGCTGCGCGAGGCCGAGGACATCCGCCAGGGCCGCACCGACAATTTCGAAGGGCTGATCGAAGTGTCCCAGATCATCCGGGACGGCATTCAATGACCAACACGCTGAAGATATCGCTGAAGCCGAACGAGAAGATCTACATCAACGGCGCCGTCATCCGCGTCGACCGCAAGGTCACCGTCGAGCTGATGAACGACGTACAGTTCCTGCTCGAGAACCATGTCATCCAGGCCGACGATGCCTCGACGCCGCTCAAGCAGCTCTATTTCATCCTGCAGGTGATGCTGATGAACCCGGCCGGCGCCATCGAGGCGCGCGCCATGTTCCGCCGCTCGCTGCCCTTGCTTTTGGCAAGCTTCGAGGATGAGCAGATCAGTGGCGCGCTGAAGCAGATCGACCGCATGGTCGGCGAAGACCATATCTATGAAGCGCTGAAGGCTATCCGCGCGCTTTATCCGCTCGAACGCCGCGCACTTGGCGGCAATGACGATGTTCAGGGTGCGAAGCGCCCGCTGGCCGTGGGAGCACAATACTGATGAATGTGGACATGACGACGACGATCCCCACGGGCGCCAACCAGGGTACCCAGCAGACGTCGAAGACAGCGGTCGACTACCAGTCGTTCCTGAAGCTGTTGATCGCCGAGATGAAGAACCAGGATCCGACGAAACCGATGGATTCGACGCAGTACGTCGCCCAACTCGCCACCTTCTCGCAGGTCGAGCAATCGGTGCAGACCAACACCAAGCTCGACCAGATCATGCAGTCGTCGGCGCTGTCGCAGGCCGATGCCCTGATCGGCCGTTCGATCACCTCGGCCGACGGCAAGACGACCGGCGTCGTGGCCTCGGTCAGGCTTGCAAGCAACGGCGTGATCGCCGTGCTGCAGAACGGCACCGAAGTGCCGGTCGGCGCGGGCGTTTCGATAAAGCCGGCCAGCTAGACAGTTCAATAGAGGCGCGCTCACATGAACGAGGCCGACGCCCTAGACATCGTCCAGTATGCGGTGTGGACGGTGCTCGTCGCGTCCGCGCCGGTGGTGCTGGTTGCCATGGTGGTCGGCATCGGCATCGCGCTGATCCAGGCCCTGACCCAGATCCAGGAAATCACCCTGACCTTCGTACCCAAGATCGTAGCCATCATGCTGGTCGTGGCGCTGACCGGTCCGTTCATCGGCAGCCAGATATCGGCCTTCACCAACGTCATCTTCGAACGCATCGAAAACGGGTTCTAGGCAGCGCTTGCAGGCGGCTGTGTTCCGGCTAGATTGCAGGCCATGACTCAGGCAGAACTCACCGGCAGGCCATGTGCGGAATAGCCGGCGTCTGGCGCAAACGAAACCCGATCGACGCCAACGACCTGTCGGATGTCGCCAGCATGATGCAGGCGCTGGTACATCGCGGCCCCGACGATCATGACAGCTGGCACAACAATCGGCTGGCGCTCGGTCACCGCCGGCTTACCATCATCGATCCCTCGCCCGCCGCCCGTGAGCCGATGCTGACTTCTTCCGGCGATGGCGTTCTCGTCTACAATGGCGAGGTCTACAATTACCGCTCGCTGCGCGAAACGCTGCAGGCGCAAGGCGTCGTCTTTCGAACCATCTGCGATGCCGAAGTGGTTCTCGAAGCCTTGCATCACTGGGGTCCCGAAAAAGCCGTGCCGCTGTTCGACGGGATGTTTTCCTTCGCCTATTTCGACGCTCGCAGCAGTGCGCTGTGGCTTGCGCGTGACCGTCTTGGAATCAAGCCGATGTCGGTGGCCGACACGCCGGAGCGAATCCTGTTCGCCTCGGAGGACAAGGCGATCCTCGCCTGCGACGGTTTTCCGCGCGACATCGACAGCCGCGAGATCACCTTGCGGCTTGCCTGGCAGAGCCGCGATTCCAGCTACAGCCTGTTCGACCGCATCGAGCGCCTGCCGCCCGCCGGCCTGTGGAAGATCACCGATGGCGTTATCGAGAAGCGCCGCTTCTGGCATGTGCTGGACGTGCTGGAGACCGCGCGCATTACCGGCGATGCATCCGCTGATGCTGAACACATGGCGACGCTCGAGGCGTTGCTCAAGGACAGCGTCGGACTTCACTGCATCGCCGATACCAGCGTTGCCACCGCCTGCAGCAGCGGTGTCGATTCCGGCCTGATAACGGCGCTGGCAAAGCGGTTCAGGCCGGAAGTCCACGGTTATGTCGTCGACCCGCAGCTCGGCAACAGCGAGGCCGAAGACGCCGAACGCACCGGCCGCCATGTCGGCGTGCCCTTGCGCCGGGTGCCGGTCGACAGGAACCGGTTTTTCGAACTTTGGCCAAGGGTAATCTGGCATCTTGAAAGCGATGGCTGGCACGCCAGCCATGTCGCACTGCTGGCGCTTGCCGAACGATGCCGGGCCGATGGCGTCAAGGTGCTGCTCACCGGCGAAGGCGCAGACGAATTGTTTGGCGGCTACCCCTTGCAGGCCTTGAGCATGAAGAAGTGGCGTTCCTGGTCGTGGCCCCGGCGCCTGGTCCATTCGAAGCGCTCGCTCGACCGGAGATTCGAGCAACAGCGTCATGCCCCCTACAAGGTCTCGGCTGGAAGCCACTCACAAATGGATCGCAGCATGGTCCTGCGTGCTTTGTCGCCGGAGCTGAATTTTCTGCAAACCGAGATCTTCGACCGCCTGGAGCCGGTTATGCCGCCCGCGGATCGCGCCTTTCTCGGTAGTTGCCTCTACGACCTCTATTCGCATCTGCAGGACATCCTGCACCGGCACGACCGGCTGAGCATGGCGGCGTCCGTGGAACTGCGGGTCCCGTTCCTGGAAAACCGCCTGATCGACTTCGCCATCCATTTGCCGAGGCGGCAGAAATACCGCGACAAAACAGGAAAATGGCTTTTGCGAAAGGTCGCTGAAAAGCATATTCCGCGCCAGAACGTCCAGGCGCGCAAGATCGGCTTCGAGATGTCGTCGCAATTTTCGGCCGGCACGGAGACTTTGCTACGCGGCGGTTTCCTGCGCGATGCCTTGAAATGGCCCGCCGCGAATTTGGAGGACATGGTCCAGTTGGCGCGGCGCGAGCAACCGTCCAGGCTGCGGCTTGTCGGCATGGAGCTTTTCCTGCGCCTTCACGCCGGCGGCGAGACGACAGGCACGCTGACCGAAGCCTTGCATACCGCTGCCCGGGACAGAAGCTGACTTCGCGCGCGGCCGACAGCCCCGCGCAGTGGACCAATGAGAACATCGCTCTGGGTAGCGGACCATTCCCGGCTGACGTATTTTCGCCTTGCTATCCTGTTGTTGGACCATGATCTTTTTCGAAGACGCGTTCGCCCTTTTGGATGTCGTGCTCTATTTCAAACGGATGCCATGATTGTCGTCCCCGCGGACGAAACCAGCACGTTAAGGTGGGACAGGTCTGATGATCGATGACGAGCCGGACAGCGAACGCGTTTCGGCGCTGGCGCCGTTCCGGCACGGCATCTTCCGCGCCGTCTGGTCGGCCAGCCTGGTGTCGAATTTCGGTGGCCTGATCCAGGGCGTCGGCGCCGCCTGGATGATGACCACCATCGCCACGTCGCCCTATCAGGTGGCGCTGGTCCAGGCCTCGGCCACTCTGCCGATCATGCTGTTTGCACTCGTCGCCGGCGCCATCGCCGACAGCTTCAACCGGCGCAAGGTGATGCTGATCGCCCAAATCTTCATGCTGGTCGTCTCTGCACTTCTAACGCTGTTCACCTGGAACGGCTGGATGACGCCGTGGACGCTGCTTGCCTTCACCTTCCTAATCGACAGCGGCACGGCGCTCAACAACCCGTCCTGGCAGGCATCGGTCGGCGACATGGTGCCGCGCAACAAGCTGCCGGCCGCGGTTGCACTCAATTCACTGGGCTTCAACCTGACACGCAGCGTCGGCCCGGCGATCGGCGGCATCATCGTTGCCGCCGCTGGTGCGGCTGCTGCGTTCGCCGCCAATGCGCTGAGCTATATAGGTCTCATCATCGTGCTCTTCCGCTGGAAGCCGGAGCTGCCGGTCTCGACGCTGCCGCGCGAGACGCTGGGCGCCGCCATGGGCGCCGGCCTGCGCTATGTCGCCATGTCGCCCAACATCGGCAAGGTGCTGGTCAGGGGCTCCGCCTTCGGCTTCAGCGCCGGCGCGGTTTTGGCGCTGCTGCCGCTGGTGGCGCGCGACGTCGTCAAGGGCGATGCCTTGACCTACGGCATCATGCTCGGCGCCTTCGGCATCGGCGCCGTCGGCGGCGCGCTGATAAGCGTGCGTCTCAGACAATTGCTGTCCAGCGAGACGATGGTGCGGATGGCCTTCGCCGGCTTTGCCGTCTGCGCCTTCAATGCCGCCATCAGCCTCAATGCCTGGCAGACTGCGGCGGGTTTGCTCATCGGCGGCGCCTGCTGGGTGATCGCGCTGTCGCATTTCAACGTCACGGTGCAGATGTCGACGCCGCGCTGGGTCGTCGGCCGGGTGCTGTCGGTCTACCAGACGGCGACCTTCGGCGGCATTGCGCTGGGCAGCTGGATCTGGGGCGTCGTTGCCGATGCGCATGGCGCCGAAACCGCGCTGATTGCGGCGGCCATCGCGATGCTTGTTGGCGGCGCCATCGGCCTGTTCCTGCCGCTGCCGCAGCAGACGACTCTCAACCTCGACCCGCTCAACCGCTTCAAGGAGCCGCATCTCGGCCTCGACCTGAAGCCGCGCAGCGGCCCCATCGCCATCATGATAGAGTACATTATCCGCGACGAAGATGTACCCGAATTCCTCGCCACCATGGCCGAGCGCGGGCGCATCCGCCGCCGCGACGGCGCCCGCAACTGGACGCTGGCTCGGGACCTAGAAAATCCCGCAGTCTGGATCGAACACTACCACACGCCGACCTGGCTGGAATACATCCGCCACAACCGGCGCGCCACCCATGCCGACGCCGTCGTCGGCGAGCGGGTGCGGGCGCTGCACAGCGGCGACGAACCGCCGCGCGTGCGCCGCCTGATCGAGCGCCCGACGACCGCCGGCACCGCGCTGGTCTCGCCGAAGGGGCCGATCGATCACTGAGCTCGCCATAGCCGTAGCGCCGGTCAGCCGGCGCTCTGGATCATGTAGAGCTTGCGCGTGGTCTCGCGTATCAGCCACTCGCCCTTCCAGCCCTGCGGCAGGACGAGGAGATCGCCCGGACCGAGTTCCCGCACCTCGCCATCGATGCGGCTCAGTTCCACGCGCCCCGAAATGATGTGGCAGATCTCCGACGAGTCCGAACGATCGGCGGTGAAGCGGCCGGGCGTGCATTCCCAGATGCCGACATCGACAGTCCCGTCAGGCGATTGAAAGAACGAGCGCACGGCCTCGACCTGATCGCCTTCAATCGAGCTTGGCTTAGGAGAGAACGCGCCGATCTCGGCCTTGGCGAGATCGTGGAAGGTCGAAAGATCGATCAAGTCTAGCTCCATGGATAAGAGCAATTCCAGGAAAGGGGTCTGCCCCGGAATTGCGTGAGAACAAATGGCTTTAGTGGCCGGTGATGCTGTCGGCCAACGCGGCCAGCTTCGAGGTGCGCGCAAGCCCTGCCGCCTCGCGGCCATCGGCAATGCGATAAAGCTGGTACATCGAATGCACGCCCAGCCAGCGGAAGGGCTCCGGTTCCCATGGCCTGACCTTGCGGTTGACCCAGGGCAGCTTCGTCAGCTCGGTGTTTGCCCCGAGAACAAGGTCAGCCAGCGTGCGCCCCGAAAGGTTGGAGCTGGACACGCCGAGGCCGACATAGCCGCCGGCCCAGCCGATGCGGGTCGCGGGATCGAGGCCGACCGTGGTGCACCAGTCGCGCGGCACGCCGAGCACGCCGCACCAGGCGTGATCGATGCGGCATCCCTTGGTCTGCGGCAAGAGCGTCGTCAGGATCGTGTGCAGCTGGTCGATCGTGGCCTGCTGCGTCTGGCCGTTGACGTCGGTGCGCGAGCCGTAGCGATAAGGCACGCCGCGTCCGCCCATCGTGATGCGTCCCTCACGCGTGTGCTGGGCATAGCAATAGGCATGCGCCGCATTGCCGAGCAGTTCGTGCCCTTCCCAACCGATGTCGCGCCACAGGTCGGCAGGCAGCGGCTCAGTCACGATCTGCGCGCTGTTGAGCGCCAGCCAGGTCCGCTCCTCGCCGGGGATGCCTGATGTAAAACCCTCGGTCGCGCGGATGATCGTCTCCGCCTGCACCGTACCGCGGTCTGTCGTCACGCTGCCCTTGGCGATGCTTGTCACCGTCGTCTTCTCATAGATCGGCACGCCCAGCCGCTCGACGGCATCGGCAAGCCCGCGCACCAGCTTGGCCGGCTGCACCCGCGCCTGGCCATGGACGACGAAGCCGCCCATGACGTTACGGATGTTGATGCGCGTGCGCGTTGAGGCGGCGTCCAGCATCTCGACGCGGTTCGGGTCGACATCCCAGGAACGGATCGTCTCGCATTCTTCGCGCACGCGCTCCAACTGCGCTGCGTTGGTGGCCACCGTCAGATTGTCGACGCGGCGAATGTCGGCGTCGATGCCTTCCTCGGTCGCGACCCGGATCACTTCATCAACGCAGCCTGCCATCGCCGCCTGCATCGCCATCACGCCTTGGCGGCTCGATGTCTTGAGATATTTTTCGCGCGACCAGCTGAAGCCGCCCGACAGCCAGCCGCCATTGCGCCCCGAAGCGCCGAAGCCGGCAAATTCGCGCTCGACGATCACGACGCGCAGCGATGGCTTCGCCTTTTTCAGATAGTAGGCGGTCCACAGGCCGGTATAGCCGGCGCCGACAATGGCGACATCGGCCTCGATGTTTCCAGGCAAGGACGGGCGCGGAACGGGAACCGCCCCCAGATCCGCATACCAGAACGATATGTCGCCGTTGCGCTTGGCTTGCATGGAATGACTTTCAGATGAGATCAGGCCAGATGGGATCAGGCCAGATGGAATCAGGTGAGTGTGGTGTCGGCGCTTGCGTCGTCCGCCAGCAGCTTGGCGTCGCTGCCGTCGAAGCAGAGCTCGACCTTGTCGCCGAGGCCAAAACTCTCGCCGGTCAGCGGTGAGCGCACGATCGCGGCCGAGCCGTCGGCGAGCTTAACTTCGTATTTCGATTCCGAGCCGAGATAGATGGCTTCCGCGATCGTCCCCGACAGGCGGTTGGCGCCATTGGCAGCACTTTGGCCGGCTCTTCGGATCGCGAGCTTTTCGGGACGCAGCAGCATCACCGGGCTGGCTTCTCCCGACAGCTTACGCGGTACCGTCACCGTCTCGCCGGCGATGCTCAGCGCGGTGCTGTTGCCATCGCTGCGCGCCTCGCCGCGCAGCACGGTGGAATCGCCGATGAAGCGGCCGACGAACAGCGTTGCCGGCTCGTCATAGAGCTGGCGGCCGGTGCCGACCTGCTCGATGTGCCCGCGGTTAAACACGGCGACGCGGTCGGACAGCACCAGCGCCTCTTCCTGGTCGTGCGTGACATAGACGAAGGTGGTGCCGAGCTCGCGGTGGATGCGCTTGATCTCGAGCTGCAGCCATTCGCGCAGCTTCTTGTCGAGCGCGCCGAGCGGCTCGTCCATCAGGAGCAGCGGCGGGTCGAAGACGATGGCGCGCGCCAGCGCCACGCGCTGCTGCTGGCCGCCCGACAATTCGCTGGGATAGCGATGCGCGAAATCGCCCATCTTGACCATGTCGAGCGCCCTTGCCACGCGTGTCTGCCGCGTCGCCTGGTCGACGCCGCGCAGCGTCAGCGGATAGGCGACGTTGCGGCCGACGCTCATATGCGGGAACAGCGCGTAATGCTGGAAGACGACGCCGATGTTGCGCTTGTGCGCCGGCACGCCGACGACGCTTTTTTCCCCGACCAGAAGCTTGCCGCTGGTGACATCGGTGAAACCGGCAATCACGTTGAGCGTCGTCGTCTTGCCCGAGCCGCTGGGGCCGAGCAGCGTCATGAACTCGCCGGGCTCGATGCGCAGCGACACGCCGTCCAGCGCCTTGAAGCCGCCATAGGCCTTGCTGATCGCTTCGAGATCGATCGCCGCGCCCTTGCTTGTCGGCTTCGGATTCATTGGCGTCCTTTCCGCTCGCGGCCAAGAAGGAGCATGCCGCCGCCGATCAGGATCGTGGTCGCGAAAAGCAGGATCGTGCCGACAGCCGCCACCGTCGGATCTGCGTCGCGCGTGATCGAGGCAAAAATCTGCACCGGCAATGTCTTGAGATAGGGGTTGGTGATGAACAGCGACACGACAATCTCGTCGAACGAGGTGGCGAAAGCGAACAGCAGGCCGGAGAGCACGCCCGGCGCGATCAGCGGCAGCGTCACCGTGCGAAACGTGGTCAGTGCGCCGGCGCCCAGGCTGGCTGCGGCTGTCTCCAGCCGGCGGTCGAACACTTCGAGACTGGCCGAGACCGCGATCAGCACGAAGGGCAGCGCAAGGATGGTGTGGGCCAGCACGAAGCCGAGCAGCGTCCCGACGAGCTGCGTGTCGAGATAGACGGCATAGATGCCGATCGCCAGCACCACGCCCGGCACCACCATCGGCGTCAGCATCAGCATGCGTAAAAGGTTCGCCGGCCGCGCCTTCATGCGGTCGAGGCCGAAGGCGGCAAGCGTGCCGAGCACCGTTGCCACGACGGCAACGATGGAGGCGACTTTCAGCGAGTTCAGGAAGCTGTTCGACCAGTCCGGATTGGTGGCGAAATTCTGGTACCACTGCCAGGAAAAGCCTTGCGGCGGAAAGGCCAGCGATTTGTTTTCGTTGAACGACATCGGCACCACGACCAGCGTCGGCGCCACCAGCCATATCGCCACCAGCAGGCAGACGAGCCCGAGAAGAACGCGGGTGAGCGGCTTCATCTCCATCAGCGCCGCCCCGCTTCCCGATGACTGGACCGCATCACGGGTGCTGCCAGCGCCAGCAGCACGAAGGTGGTGACCAGCAGAACGACGCCCATGGCGCCGCCCCTGCCCCATTGCAGCAGGCTCAGCACCTGCGTCTGCACCAGCGTCGACAGCATGGTCGAGCGCGGGCCGCCGAGCAAAGCAGGCGTGATGTAGAAGCCGAGCGACAGGATGAAGACGATGATCGCGCCGGCATAGACGCCGGGCAGCGACAGCGGCAGATAGACGGTGAAGAACGCGCGCGACGGCCGCGCACCGAGGCTTTGCGCCGCACGCATCAGCCTGAGGTCGATGCCTTGCATCACGGAATAGAGCGGCAGGATCATGAACGGCAACAGCACCTGCGCCATGCCGATGACCACGCCGGTCTGGGTGCGGATCAGCTTGACGCCGCCGAACCCGACCGAGCGCAGCAACGAATTGATGACGCCCGAATCCTGCAGCAGGATCACCCATGACAGCGTTCGCACCACACCACTCACCCAGAACGGGATCAGCACGCAAAGCACAAGCACCAGCCGGACGCGCGGCCCGACCGCGGTCATCAGATAGGCATAGGGATAGGCCGCGATGACGCACACCAGCGTCACCCAGGCCGAGATGACAAAGGTCCGCTGCAGCACCGTCAGGTTCACCGGCGCACCGAAGAACCAGGCATAGTTCTGCAGCCCCCACTCAGGTTCCGACAGGCTGCGCAGCACGATGGTGAGCAGCGGGTAGCCGATCACCGCGACAAGCAGGATGAGCGCCGGCGCCGTGAGCGCGAACGGCCGCCATGCCCGACCGGGCCGCACATCGGCGGCGGGTTGGGCGATGGGTTCGGACGCGCTCACGGCCTGGCTCTCACTCGGCTGTTCAGTTGCCTGCCATCAGCGCCGACCACTTCTCCTGCGCCACCGGGAAGTTCTCGACCCAGAACTTGATGTTCTGCTTGTAACCCTGCTTCTGGCGCTCTGGCGTGTTGGTCAGGAAGGCGGCGACCGACGCATCGACCTTTGGCTGCGCGTCATTGTTGATCGGCGTATAGGAGGTCTGCTGCGCCAGGATCTCCTGCGGCCCCTTGCCGAGATAGGCATTGAGCAGCGCATAAGCCGCATCCGTATCCTTGACGCCGACCGGAATGGTCATCTGGTCCATCACCACCAGCCAGTCCTGCCAGGCCGGCGCATATTTGGCGCCGTTCTTCACCGCCGTCATGGCACGGCCCGTCCACATCATCAGCATGTCGGCCTCGCCGGACTCGGCGAGTTGCTGCGATTCAGCGCCGGTCTTCCAGTAGATCGTGTCGGGGCCGAGCTTGCGGATCACGTCGATGGATTTGTCGATGTCGGCCACCGTCATCGCCTTCGGATCGCCGCCCGACGCCTTCAACGCCTGCTCCAGCAGGCCACCGGTCGGATCGCCGGAACCATCCAGCGCGCGCACGCCCGGGAATTTTGCCGTGTCGAAGAAATCGGCCCAGCTCTTGGGCGGGTTATCCCCATACTTCTCCTTGTTGTACATCAGCACGACGCCGTAGTTCATCGCCGGCACCGAGCATTCGCCGACCTGGCCCTCGGGCACCTTGGAGACGTCAAGCTTGCTGAAATCAAGCTTCTGGAACAGCTTGCCGCAATAGACGTAAGGCGGCAGGTCGGCGGTGTCGACGACGTCCCAGGTGACGTTGCCGGATTCGACCTGCGCCTGCAGCTTGGCGATCTCTGTCGGCCCGTCATTGAGCAGCGTGGCGCCGGACTTTTCGACGAACTCCTTGAGCGCGGCGGCCTGGCCGTCCTGGTAGATGCCGCCATAGGAGACGAGCGTCAGCGTCTTTCCCTTGAGCGAGCCTTCCTTGACCTCACCCGCGACAGGCTTTTCCTGCGCGAACGCTGCGGTTGCCAGAACGCCGAGCGCCAGCACGGCGCCAAGGCCAAGATGTCTTGTTTTCAGCATGATTATTGTTCTCCCATTTGACCCGCATGGATTGAACCTACCTGGCTGCGAGCGGTTTCCAGGCCCTGTATTGATCGAGTTCGGCGCGCACCGAAGTCGGTGGCGCAATGATCCACATCACCTCGGCTCGACCACTGCCGATGTTCTCTGAGCGATGTGCTGTCGATGTCGCGTATTCGATGCTGTCGCCCTCTTCCAGCACATGCCTGACATCGCCGAGCGAAACCTCGACGATGCCGCGCAGCACGACGAGCATCTCGTGCGCGTCGCCATGGGTGTAGAGCGCTGGGCCGGTCGAGCCGCCGATTTCGAACTCGCCGACATAGACTTCCATGTCGCTTAAAGGGGGACGCGAGAGCAGCATCTTGCGGCAGCCGTCGCTGGGCGGCAGGCTCGGCCGCTCGCTGCGCAGCAAGACCCCGCGCTGCCCGGCGGCACTATCCTCGAACAGCATCGCCACGCTCACCCCAAGCGCCGAGGCCATCTGGTTGAGCGAGGCGGTGCTGGCGCCGGTCAGGCCGCGCTCGAGCTGGCTGATGAAGCTGGCGCTGGTCCCGGTCAGCTCGGCGAGTTCGCGCAGCGAAAGCCGCCGGCCGAGACGCAGGCTCTTCAGCCGCTGGCCCAGCATCTGATGGGCATGCGTCGCCGTCGAGGCGACGCCATTCTTGACCGGAGCCTGGTCGGTGCTCATCCCGTCTTTTTCTCCCACTGAACAATTTGTACAGTGACACTGTACACGTGGCAAGCGCCGAGTAGGGACATTTAAGATGCCGGCCGAGGCCTAGTCTTCGCCCGACAGGTCGCGCCGCGCCTTGTCGAGTTCCTCGGCGTAGCGCCGTATCAGATGGCCCTCGGTCAAAAGCCCGACAACGGCCCGGTTGTCGAAATTCTCGACCACCGCCAGTTCCTCCGCGACGGCGCGCTGGATGGTTTCGGCGGTGGACTGGACGTTCATGGTCGGCACCAGCACCGCATGCCGGAATTTGGCCGGCGCCAGCACCGGCGTCTCACCATCGGACGGATCGCTGTGCAGTTCGGCGACGATCAGCACGGCGACATAATGCCGGCTGCTTGCGGCGCCATTCTGGCGCTGAGGCGCAGTCAGGCTTGCCGCCCCGCTTCAATTCCCCGCGAGCGTGTCGAGGTATATGAGCGATCGCTTACGCAATCGACGCAGCTGTGTTATTTTTGGCCGTCTCTATTTCCCTCAAGGAGGAGAAGATGAGTGCGCGGGGATTTTTTTCATTAGCTGTTGGCATGATTTTTTTGAGCTCGTCTGCGGTGAGCAATTCAAGCATGGATATGCCGGTTAGGTCTGTTGTGTCACACCCGATGTCTCTTTTTTTGGCGGGAGGCAATCCGGAAAACCAAAGCCGGCCGGCAAAGGAATTTATCCAGACTGCACAACAAGATGTTTGCTGTCCTGGCGGCTACCCTTGGTATCGCAATTCGACGAACACCTGCTACGGCAGCTATGAAGACTGCCACGATACCGATGGCGGCGGATGGTCCTGCAGACAGGTCAACGCCTGCTAGACTTTCTTGGGCCTACGCCTTCTTGACTGTGCCCGGTCCTCAGATCGGCTTCGGCTCGCCGGCCTCGTAGAGCATGAGGTTGCGCTCGCCTATGCCGAGCGATGCCCAGCTCGCCCGCCAATCGGCGATGTGAGGCGAGCGGAAATGCGCGTCGAGCGCGGCCCTGTCGCTCCACACCTCGGTTACATGGATGAGCCCGACGTCGAGCACGTCCTGCGCGTAGGAGTATTCGATGCAGCCGGGCTCCGCACGGCTGCCCAGTATCATGCGCCGCATGGCCGGCCTTGCCTCGTCGAGCCGTTGCGCAGGCAGGCGAATGGTGCCGATGATCACCAGCATGATCTCTCTCCTCAAGGCCTCTGTCGTCCTGGCAAGTAACCAGTCCTCCCACCCTCGCGCAAGCTTGACCGGTTAGGCTCGAAGGGCTGTCGCGTGCTCGGCAGGCTTGTGATTGGGGACGATATGGCCGTCAGCGAAAGCTTAGCGACAGGAACAGTGGCCAAGAACGGCCGCGATGTCTTCTTCGCCATCGGCATCGTCATCATCCTGGCCGTGCTGTTCCTCCCGATCCCGGCCTTCCTCATCGACATCGGCCTCGCCTTCTCGATCGCACTGTCGGTGCTGATCCTGATGGTGGCGCTGTGGATCCAGCGGCCGCTCGATTTCTCGTCCTTCCCGACCGTGCTGCTGATCGCCACCATGCTACGGCTATCGCTCAACATCGCCACCACGCGCATGATCCTGTCGCACGGCAATGAGGGCACGCACGCCGCCGGCTATGTCATCGCCGGCTTCTCCAAACTTGTGATGGCCAGCGATTTCGTCATCGGCCTGATCGTCTTCATGATCCTGATTGTGGTCAACTTCATCGTCATCACCAAAGGCGCCACCCGTATTGCCGAAGTCGGCGCCCGCTTCACCCTCGACGCCATCCCCGGCAAGCAGATGTCGATCGACGCCGACCTGTCCGCCGGCATGATCGACGACAAGACAGCGCAACTGCGCCGCAGAGAACTCGAGGAAGAATCGTCCTTCTTCGGCTCGATGGACGGCGCCTCGAAATTCGTGCGCGGCGATGCCATTGCCGGCCTCATCATCACCGCCATCAACATCGTCGGCGGCATCGCCATCGGCTACATCAGGCACGGCATGGGCATGGGCGAAGCCGCCGATGTCTTCATCAAGCTGTCGGTCGGCGACGGCCTGGTCACCCAGATCCCGGCGCTTATCGTTTCGCTCGCCGCCGGCCTGCTGGTGTCCAAGGGCGGCACGCGCGGCTCGACCAACCAGGCGGTGTTCGGCCAGCTCGGCGCGCATCCGCGCGCGCTCTATGTCGCGGCCTCGCTGCTCGTCCTGCTCGGCCTGATGCCCGGCCTGCCGTTCTTCCCGTTCTTCACGCTGGCTGCAGGCATGGCCGGTCTTGGCTACGTCATCCCGATGCGCGCCAACCGCGAGGCTGCCGCCGCCGAAGCGATCAAGGATCTGGAGAAGGCGAACAAAGTCGAGGAAGAGAAGAACTCGGTCAAGGCTTCGCTGACCACCGCCGAGATCGAGCTTCTGATCGGCAAGCAGCTGTCGACGCGGCTGCTGGTGTCGCATCAGGAACTGGTGTTCCGCATGGCCAAGATGCGCAAGAAATTTGCCACGCAATACGGCTTCGTCGTGCCGGAAGTGCGCGTCGCCGACGATTTCGGCATCCCGCCGAAAAGCTATCAGATCAAGGTCCACGGCACCGTCGTCGCCGAATATCAGATGCGCGTCGGCGAGATCATGGTGCTGCTGGGGAACCGGGATTTGCCCGACGTTCCCGGCGAGGAAATCCGCGAGCCGGCCTTCGGCATGCGCGCCTTCTCGGTGCTGGAAACCTTCGCCGAGGATCTGAAGCGCGAGAACTATACCTTTGCCGACAACATGTCGGTGCTGCTCACCCATTTGTCCGAGGTGATCCGCAACAACCTGCCGCAGCTTCTGTCCTACAAGGACATGAAGGCGCTGCTCGAGCGCCAGGATCCGGAATACCGCAAGCTGGCCGACGAGATATGCACCTCGCACATCTCCTACCCCGGCCTGCAGGCGGTGCTGAAACTGCTGCTGGCCGAACGCGTATCGATCCGCAACCTGCATTTGATCATCGAGGCTATCGCCGAGATCGCGCCGCATGTGCGCCGCACCGAGCAGATCGTCGAGCATGTCCGCATCCGCATGGCCCAGCAGATCTGCGGCGATCTCTCCGAAGGCGGCATGCTCAAGGTGCTGCGGCTCGGCAACCGCTGGGACCTCGCCTTCCACCAGAGCCTCAAGCGCGACGCCAAGGGCGAGGTGCGCGAGTTCGACATCGACCCGCGCCAGCTGGAGGAATTCGGCCAGGACGCGACCAAGGCGATCCGCAAGCATCTCGAGGCCGGCGAGCGTTTTGTCCTCGTCACCGCGCCCGATGCGCGGCCTTATGTGCGCATGATCATCGAGCGCCTGTTCACGACGCTTCCCGTTCTCTCCCATGTCGAAATCGCCAAGGGCGTCGAGATCAAGGTGCTCGGGACGATCTCGTGAACATCCTGTCGCAAGGCGTCGTCATCGCCGCCTTCCTCGCCTTCTGTCGCATCGGCGCCTGCTTCATGCTGGTGCCGGGTCTGTCCAGCGCCCGCGTGCCGGTCCAGGTCCGGCTGTTCGTGTCGATCGCCGCCACCGGTGGCCTGCTCGCCTTCCTGTGGGACAAGATCTTTCCCTTCGTCGATGCGCGTCCGCAGGTGCTGACACCGATGATCATCTCCGAACTTTTGGTCGGCGGGCTGATCGGCGCGATGACGAGGCTCTACATGGAGGCGCTGCGCTTCATAGGTTCGGCCATCGCCATGCTGATCGGCTATGGCGGCACCGGCGGCCCCGCCATCGAGGAGCCGGAGCCGCAGGCGGCCCTCGCCGCCATCATCTCGTTTTCAGCGTTGCTGCTGCTCTTCGTCTTCGATTTCGACCACGAGATCATCCGCGCTCTGGTCGCCTCCTACACGGTGGCGCCGGTCAACGTCTTCTTCAATCCGCAGGCCGCCCTGGTCGATCTCACCGACACGGTGTCGGACGCCTTCTTCCTGGTCATCCGGCTCGGCAGCCCGTTCATCGCCTATGCCATTCTCGTCAATTTGACGATCGGCTTCGTCAACAAGCTGACGCCGCAGATCCCGGTCTATTTTATCTCGCTGCCTTTCGTCATCGCCGGCGGCATGATCATCTTCTACTTCGCCATCGGCACCATGCTGTCGCTGTTCGTCGACGGCTTTGTCGACCTGACGCTGGCGAGGTGAGATGAGCACGCGCAAGGAACGGCTGAAGAAACTGGTCAAGGTGCAGGAGCAGTTGAAGGCCCTGCACGAGACGCGCCATGCGGCCTTCCTGGCGGCAGCGGCAACCGCCGAAACCGAGGCCAGGGAACTTGTCCAGCATTTCGACGCCGACCAGTCGATGGCGGTGCTGTTCCCTGATCTCTACCATCGCCGCATCGCCAATGCGCTGGTCCGGCAGGAAGCGAGCTTGGAAAGCGCCAGGCAGGAGGTCACGCTCATCGCCACTGCGACGGCGCGCACCAACATGGTCGAGCGCGCCTACAAGGACGTGCGCCGACAGGACGAACGCGAACGCTCCGACCGCGACCGGCTCGATCTGATCGCGCAGAAGCGCGGGCAGGAATAATCGAAAGTTAAAGCCGCGTCACTTGCGGACGGCGTTCGGTTTCGTTCCGTGCGGCGGGCTGTATTGGGTGTACGGCGCCGTGTTCGGCCTCTGCGCCTACGCCACCTACGATCTGACCATGGCGACGCCGGCAGCGCCCACCGCAAACGACCAGATCGCATCGACCCAGCCGGACTTGCCGCTGCTGATAGCAATGGCCCCTCATCCGGCGAAGGATTTCAAACCGGCAAGCCTGCCACAAGCTTGTTGCGGCATGGTCGCTCAGGAAACCCGGCAAAGAGGCGGACTTTCTTGGCGATTTCTCCACCCAGCGACATCGTTCTCGATGTTGCCCGAGCCGTCGACCCGACGGATATCGAGGCTGCCCGTGCCGCGCTGGCCAAGCGGGCCAACGGCGTTGGCGGTAATTTTTCTGTCGACATGGCTGCTTCGGTCGATGCCGGCTCGATCCTGTCGCGCGCTACCGCCGACAAGGCCGCCGCAAATGCCGATCCCGCCAGCAAGTTCAAGAAGTTCGAGGCGATGGTCTTGCAGACCTTCATCCAAAACATGCTGCCCAAGGACACCGAGGGCGTCTACGGCAAGGGGCTGGCCGGCGACATGTGGAAATCGCAGCTTGCCGAGCGTGTCGCCGACGTCATGGCCGAGCGCGGCGGGATCGGCATCGCCAAATCGCTGCTCGCCGACCACTACAAGGACGGCAAGCGCACCGTGCCGATCGGCCCGGTGTCAACCGGGCCGCACAAGACCGAGATCGACCAGCAGACCCGGCTGTCCACCTCGCTGGTCGAGGAATTGCAGCGCAAGGCCGCACGGTCGATGACCGGCGACGAGACGACCATCAAAACCGAAATCAAGATCTAGACCAGGATTTTCAATGGCCGATTTTTCAAAATACTCTTCCAACCTGCCGGCGCGTACGTCCGAAGCGCCGATCCCGTTTGCACGGCCGGGCAACCTTGCCGCCATCATCGGCCGCATCGAGGAAGCGGTCGAGGAAGAGACGGCCGGTTTGAAGAACGACACCAGCTATGACCTCAAGGCCTCCAACGCCCGCAAGAGCCGCTACCTCTATGAGCTGACCCGCGCCATGAAGGGCGCCAACGAGATCGAATTCCTGGAACAGCATCGCGACAGTCTGGCGCGGCTGCGCCAGAAGCTCGCGAAAAACGAGGCTGCAATCCTCGCCCACCTCAACGCGGTCAACGAAGTCGCCACGCTGTTGAAGAACGCCATTCAGCGCGCCGAAGCCGACGGCACCTATTCGGCCGGCGAATTCGGTTGGGCGAGCTGATGATCTCGGCAACAGGCGGGAACAACCGGTGATCAAATTCATCGCTGCCGCGATCTGGATCTGCGCCGCCACGCTTGGCGCGGTGTTCTATTCGTTCCAGGCGGCCGGTGAGCGCGGCGTCGGCGAGACGCCGAAACCGATGCTGGGTGGCCTCGACTACGTCAAGACCGACATCATCTCGGTGCCGCTGATCCGCGATTCCAAGATCGACGGCTATTTCCTCACCAAGCTCGTCTACACGGTCGAGCCGGCCGAGATAAAGAAGATGTCGATTCCGGCCGAAGCGCTGATGACCGATCAGGTCTATTCCTATCTCTACTCCAATCCTCAGATCGACTTCACCAAGAAGGAAACCATCGATCTCGATGCCTTCCGCAAGGCCATACGCGACACCGTCAACGCCCGCGTCGGCGCCGACCTGGTGCATGAAGTGCTGATCGACCAGGTCAACTTCCTGACCAAGGACGAAATCCGCGACAACGCCATGCGCCGCCGCAAGGATCCGGCCACGCCGACCGAACCGGCCCCGGCGGAATCGGCCCAGGCCGAGGCGGCGAAGCCCGCTGCTGAACACTAACCTTCGTCGCAGGGCGAATGTTCTCTGCCGCATTCCTTCCGACTGAAACGAGATGACGCATCGCGCGTTGACGTTTACGTCAACTCGAAGCTATATGCGCCAAGCGACCAGGATCGCGGCACGCGCGAGACAGCGACTCGGCGGACGCCGGTCACTGAAGCGCGGCAAAACGCAACGAGACCAGGAGAACAGTCATGAGCGTTCAGGACATTGCCGAGAAGATGAGGTCGCGCGTGGCGAGCGCCGGGTTCGAACATTCCGTGAAGTTCGATACCGGCAGCAACGGCGTCATCGTCATCGACGGCGCGACCGTCTCGACCACCGATGCGCCGACCGACTGCACCATCAAGCTGTCGCTCGACGATCTCGATTCGCTGATCGCCGGCGACCTCAACCCGACCATGGCGTTCATGTCCGGCAAGATAAAGGTCGAAGGCGATATGTCGGTCGCCATGGCGCTCAGCCAACTGATCGGCTGAGCCCTTCGCAAAAACAAAACGCCGCCCTCGCTGAAATGCAAAGGACCGGCGGCGTTTGTTTTTGACCAATCAGGCGGCCAGCGACAGCCTCTGCGCCTTGAGCTTGCGACCTGCAGCCCTCAGCGTGCCACGCGCGCCGTCGAGCGCACCATCGATCAGTTCCAGCGCCAGCAGGCGGTGCCGCTCGTACGGACCAGGCATGGCGAGCGCGCCGGTCTTCTCCGCCGAGAAGCCGAAGCGGCCATAGTAAGGCGCATCGCCGACCAGCAGCACCGCGGCATGGCCGAGACGCGCGGCCTCGGCCAAAGCATGGTGCATCAGCGCCGAGCCGATGCCGGCGTTCTTCAGCGCAGGATCGACGGCGAGCGGTCCGAGCAGAAGTGCTCCCGGGCCGCCCTCGCCAAGACGCACGTCCCACAGCCGCACCGTGCCGGCAACCGCGCCGGCGGCATCCCGCACGACAAAAGCGAGGCCTTCGGAAGGCCGGCGGCCGCGCCGCAGCTTCTCCGACGATTTCTTGCGCCGCATCGGCCCCATGGCGCGATCGAGCAACGCTTCACGCGATGCAATGTCTGCCGCAGTTTCGGCGACGATGGGAATGGCGCGGGCACTCTCCCCCCTCGAGGGGGAGATGTCGCCGAAGGCGACAGAGGGGGTCGGCACGACCTGACGCGACACCGCGTCGTGGACGAGGGATGCCGGCGCTTCACGCGAGACGACCCCCTCTGGCCTGCCTGCCATCTCCCCCTCAAGGGGGGAGATTCCCACGGCACCATCAATGTAATTTACAATGTCCATTTCCGCGATCCTTCACGAGCGGAGCTTGTTCCACAGGCGAACCCGAGCGGACGCAAACGTCCGCCTGAGGTGATCTGAAGGCCGAAGCCGTCAGATCACGTAGGATCGGAGAGGCTCGAAGCCGTTGAAGGCGACCGCCGAGTAGGTGGTCGTGTAGGCGCCGGTGCCTTCGATCAGCACATCGTCGCCGATGGTCAGCGACAGAGGCAGCGGATACGGCGTCTTCTCGTACATCACGTCGGCCGAATCGCAGGTCGGGCCGGCGAGCACGCAAGGTGCTGTCTCCGAGCCGTCATGGCGGGTGACGATCGGATAGCGGATCGCCTCGTCCATCGTCTCGGCCAGACCGCCGAACTTGCCGATGTCGAGGAACACCCAGCGCACATTGTCGTTTTCGGCCTTCTTGGAGATCAGCACGACTTCCGACTTGATGACGCCGGCATTGCCGACCATGCCGCGGCCCGGCTCGATGATGGTCTCAGGGATCGCATTGCCGAAATGCTTGCGCAGCGCCGAGAAGATGGCCTGGCCATAGGCCTGGGCCGCCGGCACGTCACGCAGATAGCGCGTCGGGAAACCGCCGCCCATATTGACCATCTTGAGGACGATGCCTTCGTCGGCGAGCGTGGCGAACACCTTCTTGGCGTCGGCCAGCGCACGGTCCCACGCCGTCAGGTCGGTCTGCTGCGAGCCGACATGGAACGACACGCCATAGGCGTCGAGGCCGAGCGTCCTGGCATGGCGCAGCACGTCGACGGCCATCGCCGGCACGCAGCCGAACTTGCGCGACAGCGGCCACTCGGCGCCTTCGCCGTCGGTCAAAACGCGGCAGAACACGCGCGCGCCGGGAGCGACGCGGGCGATCTTGTCGACCTCCTCGACGCAGTCGACGGCAAACAGCCGAATGCCGAGCTGGTAGGCGCGTGCAATGTCACGCTCCTTCTTGATGGTGTTGCCGAAGGAGATGCGGTCCGCCGGCGCACCGGCGTCCATCGCCATCTCGACCTCGGCAACGGAAGCGGTGTCGAAGGACGAGCCCATCGCAGCAAGCAGGCGCAGGATCTCCGGCGCAGGGTTTGCTTTCACCGCATAGTAGATCCTGGAATCGGGCAGCGCCTTCTCGAAGGCACGGAAATTGTCGCGCACGACATCGAGGTCGACGACGAGGCAGGGGCCGGACGGACGTCGGGTGGCGAGGAAGTCGAGGATGCGCTGGGTGGCCATCGGGGTCTCTCCATTAACGCCTTGCGGCGCGCAATAAGGCTGCGGGACGCGGGCTTTCGGCCTCGCGAACACGCGGTCAAACAAAGGCGGGACGGAAATCCATGGAACCAGCCGGTGGAGACCCCGGAACCATGAAACGCCGTCTCGCGGCGGTGAACCTTGGCCTTGCCCGGCCTCGGTTCGCTTTGTCTGCCTTGGCTTGGATGGGAGACCCGTCCGCACTGCCGGCAATGAAGGTGTGCCTCTTCAGTAACCCCGGTCTTTGGACGACCGGCAGAACACCAGAAAGGCCCGCACCGTCGTTGCTTCAAGGTGTCCTCGGGCTGGCGGTTGGCCGCTAGACCGACTGGAGGGGTTAGCTCCAGTTACCTTACCGATTTCCCTCACCATTCGAGGATCGGCGGACACCCACAGGCACGTGCGACTTTGGGCAAGCGCGATATAAGATCGAAAGATTTCACAATCAATAAAAATCGTATCCCAGGTTGTAAAATTTCCGGCATCGAACAATGCTGGCCTACTGTATACGGATATCGAACGATGCCAGGCACACACGGCCCGCTCAACGCCTTTCTCGACCTGCGCCGCATGCCGGTCGCCAATGCGGAACTGGGGCCGCTGGCGGGGCTCAAACTGGCGGTAAAGGACATTTACGACGTCGCCGGCTATCGCACCGGTTGCGGCAATCCGGTGAAGTTCGCCGAGTCCCACGCCGCGTCGAGCACCGCACCGGCCGTACAGGTGATTCTCGATGCCGGCGCGCGCTTCATCGGCAAGACGCAGACCGACGAGTTCGCCTTCTCGCTGATGGGCCAGAACGCGCATTTTCCGTTTCCGGTGAACCCGGCTGCCCCCGACCGCGTCACCGGCGGCTCGTCCTCCGGATCGGCCGCGGCGGTGGCCGGCAAGCTCGCCGACATCGCCACCGGCTCGGACACCGGCGGCTCGATCCGCGCCCCGGCGAGCTTTTGCGGATTGATCGGGCTGCGCACCACGCATGGCCGCATCTCGCTCGAAGGCACGATGAAGCTGGCGCCGAGCTTCGATACGTTCGGCTGGTTCGCCGACGACATCGAAACCTATGA
The DNA here is from genome assembly GCF_040324395.1 of Mesorhizobium sp. C277A. Taxonomy (NCBI): domain Bacteria; kingdom Pseudomonadati; phylum Pseudomonadota; class Alphaproteobacteria; order Hyphomicrobiales; family Phyllobacteriaceae; genus Mesorhizobium; species Mesorhizobium sp. C277A. Next base: position 3,852,476 of record NZ_JAMYVW010000002.1, read on the forward strand.
GACGATCGGCAAGCTGTTGCTTGGCCGCGACCCGCATCAGCATCCGCTCAACCGGCCGCTGTCGATCCGCTGGCTGGACGCCTTCGTCGCCGGCCCGGCCGAGGCAGCCGAATATGCCAGGATGAGAGCGCTGGCCGCCAGTCTTGTCGGTGAGCCGGCGCCGGTAGAGTACAGCTTCGCCTCCTTCCCCGACGAGCTCTACTGGTGCTTTCGCCGCCTCCAGGCCGCCGAGGCCTGGCAGCAACATGGCGCCTGGATCATTTCGGGCGAGCGCAATCTCGGGCCGGGCGTCGAGGAGCGCTTTGGTTTTGGCAGGACAATCGACGAAAAGACCGCGCGGGCCGAGGCGGTGCGCCGCCTGACCTTCCGCTCCGAGCTGGCTGCCTTGCTCGGCCAAGACGGGTTTCTTGTCCTGCCCACCGTTCCAGGCCCCGCACCTCTGGTCAAAAGCGAGCCGCAGCAGCTCCAGGCCTACCGCGAAAGGGCCTTGCATCTTTTGTGCCTTTCGGGTCTTTCAGGCTTTCCGCAAATCACCCTGCCGCTGGGCTCGGTCGACGGTGCCCCTTTCGGCCTCTCGCTGCTCGGCCCTCCCGGCAGCGACATTGCCCTGATACGGCTCGGCCGGCGAATTCTCGATGCGGCACGAAAGGCCTGATGATGGATACACTGACCCGCATGCGCGCCTTCATCGACGTCGTCGAGGCCGAAGGCTTTTCGGCGGCCGCGCGCAAGATCGGTCGCTCCAAGGCGCTGCTGTCGAAATATGTGCGCGAACTCGAGGACGAACTCGGCGCGCTGCTGCTCAACCGCACCACGCGGCAGTTCTCGTTGACTGAGGCCGGCCATACCTATTACAGCCGCGCTTCGGAAATCGTGCGCGAGGTCGACAGCCTAGCCGACGCCGTGCGCGAATCCTCCGGCGACGTGCGCGGCAGGATCAAGCTCTCCGCGGCGCGCACCTTCGCCGACGCGCCGATAGGCCAGTCGCTCATCGACTTCGCCAAACAGCATCCCGACATCGTGCTCGACATCCATCTCGACGACCGTTTTGTCGATCTGGTCGAGGAAGGTTTCGATCTTGCCGTGCGCATCTCGCGCCTGGAGAACTCATCGCTGATCGCCCGCCGCCTGGGGCCGTTTTCGATCAAGCTTTGCGCCTCGCCGGAGCTGATCGCCAAGCACGGCAAGCCGACGCGCCCGCAGGATCTCGCCAACTTGCCCTGCATCGTCGACACCAATGGCCGCTCGCTCGCCAACTGGCGCTTCAGGGGCGATGGCGAGGAGTCAGTCAGTGTCAACGTATCGGGTCCCATCGAGGTCAACAGCCCGATGGCCGCGCGAGCCGCCGCCGTGTCCGGTCTGGGCTTCACCATCCTGCCGGATTTCATCGCCGCGCCCGACCTCGCATCCGGGCTTCTGGTGTCGTTGCTCGACGACCGCATCCAGTCGGGCAGCGGCATTTTCGCCGTCTACCCGCACCGTCGCTATCTGCCGGCCAAGGTCCGTGTCTTCGTCGATTTCCTGGTGCAATGGTTCAAGAACCGCGAGAGCGCTTGAGCCGGTCCTGCCGTGCCGCGGTCCCAATTTCGCCCCGTTTCTGGTAACCTCTCGAAATCTCTCCGAGGCCGATGGAACAGCGACCGAGAATGCATCTGAAACGGCACGCAATCATGCTGGCTTCGGCCCTGGCGACGACTTTTGCCTCCGTCGGAGCGGCTGGCGCGCATCCTCATGTCTTCGCCGAGGCCCGCCTCGACGTGATCCTCTCTCCGGATCACCAAAGTGTGAAAGCGCTGCGTCACCTCTGGCGTTTCGATGATCTGTTTTCGAGTACGGTGATGATGGAGTTCGACAAGAACTCCGACCTGAAGCTTGACGACAAGGAGCTGAAGGATGTCGCCGACACCGTTCATGCCTCGCTGGCCGAGTTCAATTATTTCCAGCTCGTCACCGTCGACGGCAAGGACGTGCCGATGACGCCGCCACCGCATCTTATGGCCAATTTCGAAAACGACCAGCTGATCATCCTGTTCGAATCCGAACCCAAGGTGCCGATCAAGCTCGCCGGCAAGATCGATTTCGGCGTCTACGATCCAACCTTCTACACAGCGATCGACTTCACCGAGGATAGCAACATCACGGTGGAAGGCCTGCCCTCGAGCTGCACCAAGAGCGTCATCCGGCCTGATCCAGACGAGGCGATCAAGGAAAACCAGAAGACCCTGACGGACGCGTTCTTCAACGACCCGACAGGCACCGACATGAGCAAGATCTTCGCCACCAAGCTCGAACTGAATTGCCCGCCAGAAGGATAGATCCGGTGATGAAACCGTCCCTGCGTTTGGCATTCGGCCTCGTGGCCGCTGCCCTGCTGATGACGCACTTTCTCGGGCAGGCCCATGCCCAGAGCTCACTCGGCATCGGTGTCAATGACGGCATGGCGCCCACCACCGGCCCGTTCGCCCACATCCTGATGTGGATCAATCTGCGCCAGCAGGAATTCTACCGCGCATTGGCCACGGCGATGAAAGCAATGCGCGAGGACGGCAGCAAGATGTGGCTGCTGATCGGCCTGTCCTTCGCCTATGGCATTTTCCACGCCGCCGGCCCCGGCCACGGCAAGGCGGTGATCTCGTCCTACATGGTGGCCAATGAAGTGGCGCTCAGGCGCGGTATCCTGCTGTCCTTCGTCTCGGCGCTGCTGCAGGGCCTGACCGCGATCCTGGTGATGCTGCTTGCCTATTTCGTCCTGCGCGGCACCGCCATCTCGATGACCGACGCAGCCTGGTTCATGGAGATCATGAGCTATGTCTTCGTCACTTTGTTCGGCGCCTGGCTGCTGTGGCGCAAGCTTGGGCCCACGGTCCAGCGCTGGTTCGGCAGGGCGCCCGCCTACAGCCTGTCGGCAGCCCACGCCGGCCATGGCGGCCATTCGCATGCCGGTCACAGCCACGCGGCGCAGGCGCATGCCTTGCATGTGCATCACGACCATTCGCATGATCATCACGATCACGCCGCGCACGACCACGACACGCACGATCATTCCGATCACGACCACGCTCATCACAATCACGCCGCTCACGATCAACCGGCCGGCGAGGTCTGCGACACGTGCGGCCATTCGCATGCGCCTGATCCGGCGCTGCTGTCGGGCGACCGCTTCGACTGGCGCACGGCCTGGTCGGCTGTAGCCGCCGTCGGCATCCGCCCCTGCTCCGGCGCGCTGATTGTGCTCAGCTTCGCGCTGCTCAACGGCCTGTGGCTCGGCGGCCTGCTGTCGGTGCTGGCGATGTCTATCGGCACCGCCATCACAGTCTCGGCGTTGGCGACGATCGCTGTGACAGCCAAGAACTGGGCGGTCTATTTCGCCGGCGATGGCCGCATGGGCAACCGTATCCACACATTCGTCGAAATCGGCGGCGCCGCGTTCGTCTTCCTGTTCGGGCTGTTGCTGTTGTCGGCGAGCCTGTCCGGAACTGTATGACCTCGGCGGGTCAGGCCTGACCCGCGATCTTTCCGCCCAACTCATCCTCGATATGAGCGCGGATGATTTCATCGAAACTGTTTTCGGCGCTGAAGCCGAGGTCCCTTGCACGGCGCGCCTCGAAGCGCGTCGGCCAACCCTTGACGATCGCCCAGATGGTCTCATCCGGCTGTTCGCGGATCAGCTTCACGACGTCGGCGCCTGCAATGCGCTCCAGCGCCTCGATCTGCTCGCCGACGGTGACGGCAACGCCGGGCATTGTGAGGTTGCGGCGCGGCCCGACAGCGGCACCGTCGAGCCCGGCGGCATGGATCAGGAAGTTCACCGCCGAACGCGGGCTGGCATGGGTGTGCAGCACCGAGCGCGGCACCGGCAGGATCGCCTCGTGGCCGCTCAGCGGCTCGCGGATGATGCCGGAGAAGAAACCTGACGCCGCCTTGTTCGGCTTGCCGGGCCGCACGCAGATGGTCGGCAGCCTTATGCCGATGCCGTCGAAGAAGCCGCGCCTGGAATAGTCGGCCAGCAGCGCCTCGCTCATCTGCTTCTGGGTGCCGTAGGAGGTCAGCGGCGTCGGATGAAAGTCGTCCGGGATCACATCGGGGAACGGCGCGCCAAACACCGCGATCGACGAGGTGAAGACGAGGCGCGGCGAAAAGCCCGCCAGCCGGACCGCATCGAACAGAGCCCGTGTGCCGTCGAGATTGACGCGGTAGCCGAGATCGAAATTGGCTTCCGCCTCACCCGACACGATGCCGGCGAGATGGAACATGACGTCGGGGCGTGACGCCACCAGGCTCTCGGCAGCACCGGCGTCGGCAAGGTCGCCGGTATGCGTGGCGATGCTGACGCCGTCCATCGCCGGCGCCTGCGGCGGCACGATGTCGTGCAGGTCGAGCCCGGTGATCTTGCGGCCGTTGAGCGTGCCGTCCTTGGCCAGCCGGTCGACAAGTTTGCGGCCGACCATGCCGGCGGCGCCAGTAATCAGGATGCGCATTTCAAAGCCTCTTATTTGCCCTTGTTCTGGCTGCGACCCCGCAACCAGAACACCAGAAAGAATGCCAGCACGAAGGCGATGCCGACGATGCCGGCAAGTACGGTCGAGATATTGCCGACAGCCAGCATCACCGTCGGCAGATAGAACGCCGCGATGCCGAACAGCAGCATGATCCAGGCTGCGGCAATCAGCGCGTTTCGCGTGTCGCGATCCATCATGCCGTCCCGCCACAGCGGGAACTCGTCAACTCGGATGCCAATGCCATGAAATTCCCTGTCAGTGATAATGGCCGTGATGCGGTGGCGCACCATGGTCGTGGTCATGATCGTGCTCGTCATGGCTGTCGGCGCACTGGCCGAATTCCGGTTCGACCGTCGCGTGGCTGATGCCGTGTTCGGCGGCGAGCCGCTTCTTGATGGCGCTGACCGCCTGGTGCGGATCGACGCCATCGTTGAGGCAGGCATGCAGCGTCGCCATGTTGCTGGAGCCGTCCAGCGACCAGACATGCATATGGTGCACTTCGCGCACGCCCTTGACGGTGCCGGCAATGTCCTTGGCGATGATGTCGCGGTCGAGGCTTGCCGGTACGCCTTCGAGAAGGACGTGGGCGGCTTCGCGCATCAGCGACCATGCGGTGGACAGGATCAACACCGAGACCAGCACCGACAGAATCGGGTCGATCGGCGTCCAGCCGGTGGCCAGGATGACCAGCGCCGCCACGATCGCCGCCGCCGAACCGAGCAGGTCGCCCAGCACATGCAGGATGGCGCCGCGCATGTTGAGGCTGTCGTGGTCGCCGCCATGCAGCACGAAGAACGAGGCGAAGTTTACCAGAAGGCCGGCGATCGCCACCACCAGCATCGGCCCGCCCAGCACCGGCGCCGGCGTCATCAGCCGGCCCCAGGCTTCGTAGACGATCCACAAAGCAATGGCGAAGATGGCGATGCCGTTGGTGTAGGCGACCAGCGTCTTGACCCGGCCGAAACCATAGGTCAGGCGCACTGTCGCCGGCCGTCCGCCAAGATGGAAGGCGTACCAGGCAAGGCCAAGCGCGATCGAGTCGGCGAGCATGTGGCCGGCGTCGGCCAGCAGCGCCAGTGATCCCGTCAAAAGGCCGCCAAGCACTTCGGCCACCATGAAGCCGGCGGTCAGGCAGGCTGCGATCAGCACACGCTTCTTGTCGGTCGAGCCATGCAGGTGGCTGGCGCCATGCCCAGCAAGCGAACCATGATCATGGCTGTGCGCCATCGGAAAAAACTCCTGTTACGCGCCGAACTCGGCGCGGAAATCCTCGAGCCGCCGCTTCTGCCGGCCTTCGCCATCGAAATTGGCGGGATCGAGCCATGCCTCATAGGCTTTGCGCAGCGCCGGCCATTGCTTGTCGATGATCGAGTACCATGCGGTATCGCGGTTTTCACCCTTGACCACAAGATGCTGGCGGAAAATGCCCTCGAACTTGAAGCCGAACCGTTCCGCCGCGCGCTTTGACGGCTCGTTGCGGTTGTTGCATTTCCACTCGTAGCGGCGATAGCCGAGCCCGTCGAAAATATACTTCATGAACAGGAACTGCGCCTCGGTCGCTGCCGGCTTGCGCGAGATCAGCGGCCCCCAATAGATGTTGCCGATCTCGATGACGCCATAGGTGGGATCGATGCGCATCAGCGTCTGTCGCCCGGCGACCTTGCCGCTGGCCTTGTCGATGACGGTGAAGAACAGCGGGTCCTCGCTCGCCTCGACCTTGTCCAGCCATGGCTGGAAATCGGCGCGGGTTTGCGGCGGGTAGTCGGGCAGCCAGGCAAAGCGTCCATCGATGTCGGGCACGGACGACGCCTCGTACAACCCATCGCCGTGCTTTTCGGCGCTCAGCGGTTCGAGCCGGACATAGCGGCCGTCAATGGGCTTGCGCTCGGGCCGCGGACGCGCTTGCCAATCTTTGAGATTTTCCGACACGCAAAACTCCAATCCGTTTGACTTTTGTGAGCAGACGCTCACAAAAACGCGACCTAACAGCAAGAACCACACGGACGGGAAAAATGCTCCACACGATTTCGGCCTTCGACCGTCTCGGCGAGGAAAACGCCTTTGCCGTGTTGGCGCGCGCGACTGCACTGGCTCAACAGGGCCGCGACATCGTCAACCTCGGCATCGGCCAGCCCGACTTCAAAACGCCGCAGCACATTGTCGAGGCCGCGATCAAGGCGCTGCGCGACGGCCACCATGGCTACACCCCGGCCAATGGCCTGCTGGCGACGCGCGAAGCGGTGGTGCGGCGCACGCTGACCACTACCGGCGTCGAAGTCTCGCCCGAGAATGTAATGATCCTGCCCGGCGGCAAGCCGACCATGTTCGCGGCCATCTTGATGTTCGGCGAACCCGGCGCCGAGATCCTCTATCCAGACCCAGGCTTTCCGATCTACCGCTCGATGATCGAGTTCACCGGCGCCGCGCCCATTCCGGTGCCGATCCGCGAGGAGAACGGCTTTGCCTTCTCGGCAGAAGAGACGCTGGCGCTGATCACGTCGAAGACCAGACTGCTAATCCTCAACTCACCGGCCAACCCGACCGGCGGCGTCACGCCGCGCGCCGAGATCGAGAAGCTGGTAAAGGGACTGCAAGCGCATCCGCAGGTCGCTATCCTCTCCGACGAAATCTACGACGTCATGACCTATGACGGCGAGACGCATTTTTCGCTGCTCAATTTTCCGGAAATTCGCGACCGGCTGATCGTGCTCAACGGCTGGTCGAAGACATGGGCGATGACCGGCTGGCGCATGGGCTGGTCGATCTGGCCGAATGGCGACAAGGGCGGGCATCTCTACGACAAGGTCCGCAAGCTGGCGGTCAATTGCTGGTCCTGCGTCAACGCGCCGAGCCAGTTCGCCGGCATCGCCGCCATCGACGGCCCGCAGGACGATGTCGACAAGATGATGTGCGCCTTCGACAACCGCAGGAAGATGGTGGTCGAGGGGCTGAACGCGCTGCCCGGCGTCTCCTGCATCACGCCCAAGGGCGCATTCTATGCCTTCCCGAATGTTTCGAAGACCGGCTGGAAGGCCAAGAAGCTCGCCTCGGCACTGCTCGAGGAGGCCGGCGTGGCGCTGATCGGCGGCCCCGATTTCGGCATTCTCGGCGAAGGCTACATCAGGCTCTCCTACGCCAATTCCGAAGAGAACATCTTGCGCGCGCTGGAGCGGATCGAGTCGTTTTTGAAGAGGTAGGCCTTCGGCTCTTCACCCACGCCCCACGAACGGCATCTTGGTCGCCATCACCGTCATGAACAGCACATTGGCATCGAGCGGCAGGCTGGCCATGTGGACGACGGCGTCGGCGACGCGCTGGACGTCCATCACCGCTTCGGCGGCGATGGTGCCATTGGCCTGCGGCACGCCGACCGTCATGGCATGCGCCATATCGGTCAGCGCGTTGCCTATGTCGATCTGGCCGCAGGCGATGTCATAGGGCCGGCCGTCGAGCGCCAGCGTCTTGGTCAGCCCCGATATGGCGTGCTTGGTCGCGGTGTAGGGCACCGAGCCCGGCCGTGGCGCATAGGCCGACACCGAGCCATTGTTGATGATGCGGCCGCCCATTGGCTTTTGCTTGCGCATGACGCCGAAGGCGGCGCGGGCGCACAGGAACGATCCGGTGAGATTGACGCCGACAATATCGTTCCAGACCTCGACCGGGATCTCGTCGATCGGCGTCGACTTGTAGCTCATGCCGGCATTGTTGAAGAGCAGGTCGACGCGGCCGAAGGCTGCGGCCACCGTCTCGAACAGATCATCGACTTCGCCGGCCTTGCTGATGTCGCAGGCAACCGCCAGCGCCTTGGCGTCCGTTTTCCCGGCCTCGGTAATGGCGGCATCGAGCACCGCTTTGCGGCGGCCGCAAAACACCGTGTTCCAGCCGGCCTTGAGCAGCGCCGTGGCGACGCTCTTGCCGATGCCGGTGCCGGCGCCGGTGACGATGGCGGTTTTCTCTGTGAGGACTGTCATGATTTTGCTCCTGCGCGCCGCGCATCCCCGGCACAGATCGGGGTGCATCCGAATGCACCGACCCATCGCAAATGAGGGCGATCATGGCAAGCCGGACACTAATGCATGTCGCTCAAAAGTGGCCCCGGTTCTGAGAGAACGACATGCATCCGGACAAAAACATGAAGCGCCACGCGCTTTATGTGATCGGTCCGACAAAAAGGGCGGTCATTGGCGACCGCCCCCTGATCTGAACCGGGCTTGGGAGGAGGAAAAGCCGATCCGACTAACTAAAATCATGCGCTTCCTCGGTAAACGAGCAGTTAACGCTTTTCCCGCCGCGGCTGCGTTGTCTACCAGCGCGGGTTCGGCGCCGTGCCTGACGGAACCGGCACCTTGGCCGCCGACACCGTCGCCTCGACATGATCGACGAGCGCATCCGGCAGGCCGAGCCGGCCGGCGAGCAGGTCGAGATAGCCGCGTTCGGCGCGCGTATCGGGGTCGATCGTCAGTCGCGACGCCGTGTAGAGCTCGAGCCTCTGCTCATCGGTCTTGGCGCCTGCGACCAGCGTATCGAGGTCGAGCGGGCTATCCAGCTCGGCCATCAGAAACTTTTCCGCTTCCGTGCCGATGCCGGCCAGACTGAGCTTGCCGGCGATCTTTTGGCGTTCCGCGTCATCGACATGGCCATCGGCCTTGGCCGCCGAGATCATCGCCCGCACCAGGGTCAGCGTGAACTCGTCCTCCCCCTGTGGCGCCTGTGAAGGATGAAAGCCGGTGTCGGCGGGCGGCGGCAGCAATTCCGGCTGGCCGGCCGCCGGCGCCTGCTCGGGTGCATTGCCGGCCTTGTAATTCTGGTAGGCCTTGTAGGCGAGACCGCCGATCGCAGCCAGTCCGCCGAGCTTCACGGCCGTGCCGGTGACCTGCCGTCCCGTGCCGGTTCCAAGCAGCACCGCGGCCAGCGCACCGGCGGCCAGCGGATTGTCCTTGGCCATCTGCACAGCCTGCCCGGCCTTGTCGCGAACGGTGCCGGTTGTGCCGGGAACTTGCGAGCCGAGCAGATCGTCGAGAAGCTTCTTGGGGTCGAACATGGTGCCTCCAGAAAAGGGCCCGCACCAACGTGGACGGGCAGGTTTTGGACGTTGCAGACGTAGGTCCCGCACACTGACATTACAATGACGGAGGCGCGCTTTGCTATCGGCGCCGGCAATGCCGCAAATCAGTGATCCGTGTGTCGATACCGGCCTCGGCTTGCGCTAATGTCGCCGCCGCATTGCCGAGGGAGGAACCTTGCTGTGACCGATCAACCTGGCCGGGAACCGGCGCGCGATCCGCAGGATCTGGAACGTTTGTTGATCGACCGGCAGTGGGCCGGAGACATTGACGGCATGGTGGCGTTGTTCCAACCCGATGCCGTCATCGACACCGGAGCAGCCGAATTGACGCGTGGCCACGAGGCGATCCGCGCTTTGTTCGAAGCCTTTGCCGCGAGCGGGCGAAAATTCCAGCGCGGCGAGCAGCGCCCGGCGGCCATCAACGGCGACCTCGCGTTGACGTCGACCAGGCTTGCCGACGGATCGATAACCTCAGAGATCGCGCGCCGGCAGGCCGACGGCACATGGCTGTGGGTGATCGACCGCTATTCTGTCGTGTGGTGATCCAGTCAGGGCGTCGGCGGCACTTAACTGCCGATATGTCCCCTGCCCTGCGCCTGCGCAAGTTCGACCTGGCGCTGGCGCTCGGCATAGCGGGTGCGATCCTCATCCGAGCGTGCCTCGTAGCAATGCGGGCATGTCACGCCGGTGGAAAAATGCGGCGACAGCCGGTCCTCCCGCGTCAGCGGATGCCGGCAGGCGCGGCAGAGTTCGGCCTCGCCTTCGGTCAACCCATGCGACACCGAGACCCGATCGTCGAAGACGAAACACTCGCCCTGCCAAAGGCTGTCTTCGGCCGGCACCTCTTCAAGATATCTGAGGATGCCGCCCTTGAGATGGAACACATCCTCGAAGCCGAGCGACTTCACATAGGCCGTCGCCTTTTCGCAGCGGATGCCGCCGGTGCAGAACATCGCAACCTTGCGGCCGTCGAGTTGGTCGCGGTGTTTTTCCACCCAGGCCGGGAATTCGCGAAAGCTCGACGTGCGTGGATCCACCGCACCCTCGAACGTGCCTATCGACACTTCGTACGCGTTGCGTGTGTCGATGACGATGGTGCCGGGGTCCGAGATCAGCGCGTTCCAGTCGGCCGGCGCGACATAGGTCCCCGCACCCGTCGCCGGGTCGAGGTCTTCGACGCCCATGGTGACGATCTCGCGCTTCAGCCGCACCTTCATGCGATGAAACGGCATTTCGGCGGCAGTGCTGTATTTGACCTCGAGATCGGCAAGACCCTCGATGGCCTCAAGATAAGCGATCAGGTCGGCTATGTCGGTTTCGCTGCCGGCGACCGTGCCGTTAATACCTTCCTGCGCCAGAAGCAATGTGCCCTTGATGCCCCGCCCGCAGCAGAAGGCGGCAAGTGGCGTGCGCAAGACCCGCAGCACCTCGAAGTCGCCCAGCCTCGCAAATTTGTAGAGTGCGGCAACGCGCACGGGTTCACGGTTGGTCATCGCCAAGCCACTAAACCGTGGTCAAAGCGGATTCAAGGCAGAGCTAAAGACACTTCGTCGGTATTCGCCCGCAGGCTCGTTGGCCGACATGTGACATCGCGGCAGGCCGGGTTTCGTGGACTCGGAATCGGCCTTCTGCTAATCGGTTGAAATCACCTAGGGAGAGACAAGCCAATGCTCAGCAAGACCGAAACGCTCCTGTCGCTGCTCAATGGCCAGCCGGTCATTCCGGTGCTGAAGATCGCCAATGTCGCGGACGCCGTCCCGCTCGCCCGGGCGCTGGCCGCCGGCGGCCTGCCGGCAATCGAGATCACGTTGAGAACCGCCGATGCGCTGGAAGCGATCCGCCGCGTCGCCGGTGAGGTCGAGGGCGCCATTGTCGGCGCCGGCACAATTCTCGATGCCAAGCAGTTCGACGAGGCAGCGGCCGCTGGCTCGAAATTCATCGTCAGCCCCGGCATCACGCGAGAGTTGCTGGCGGCGGCCAAGGACAGCGACGTTCCCTTGCTGCCCGGCGCCATCACGCCCGGCGAGATCATGGCTGCCCGCGAGGCCGGCCTGCGGTTCCTGAAATTCTTCCCGGCCGAACAATCCGGCGGCATCGCCTCGCTCAAGGCCTTTGCCTCGCCGCTGGCCGACGTGAAATTCTGCCCGACCGGCGGCATCTCGGCCAAGAACGCCGCCGACTATCTCAGCCTGCCCAATGTCGTCTGCGTCGGCGGCTCGTGGGTGGCGCCGGACGAGTTGGTCAAGGCCGGCAAGTGGGATGAGATCGAGGCGCTCGCGAAGGCCGCGAGCAAGCTCGGAAAATAACCTCCGCTACTTTGTCTTTGCGCAATTCCCAAGGGAAGCGCTCTTTTCCCGGGAAAATCACAGTGTTCCCGGAATTGCACTCGGCACAAAAACCCGCCAGCTGCGCCGACCGGGTTTGCTACGCATTGAAATTTTTGGTTCCCGCTCATGGGCTCGAACCACGATTCACGCCTTCAAAGGGCGCTGTCCTACCATTAGACGAAGCGGGAATGCAGGCTGGTGGTTAGCATTCCGGGACGCTAGAAGCCAGTGCTGGAGATTCGCCAACAGCAAAAAGCCGCGCGGGTTGCCCAGCGCGGCTTCGATGTTTACCCCGTCGAGCTCTTACTTCGTCTGGAAGCGGGCGACCGAAAGGAATTTTACGGCATTGCCGGTGAAGCGGTTGGCATCGGCCATCTGGTTGTCCGCCTGGAAGCCTGCGGTGTAGACCTCGCTCGGCGGCGTATGCACGATGTTGTAGGCATAGCGCGGCGCTGTCGTCGGGCTGGAAACGGTGGCGATGTTGTCGCCGCTGCTCAGCGCCCAGCGCGCCGCCTGCGGTTCGGCTGCCACCACCACTGCCTTCGGTCCTGGCTTCAGGTCGCGGGCCGAAGCCCTTGCTTCCTTGCGTGTCGTCTTGACGCCGGCGCCGATCACCGAGGCTGGATCGGTACCGGCGGGACGGGCAGCAATAGCACCGCGCGGCGATGCGGCATCGACACCTGACGGATCGTTGAACGCCGAGCGAGGCTCGAGCGACGCAACCTGATAGTCGTCGGTAGCACCGGCTGTATCGGCGGCACTGGCCTGTTCGAGAACCGCCTTGACCTCGTCCGGACGCTGCGACGGTAGCACCGAGAACGCGTCGGTTGCGGTCTGCTTGTGGGCAGCCGTATCGGCCAGCGCCAGCAGAACGCCCTTGTCCTGCGGCGCAAGCTCAGCCGGCTGCGAAGAGCGGTCGGGACGCCAGGTCGGCAACGGGACGTTGACCGCGACCTGCGCCGGAGCGGCAGCTTGATCGACCCCCTGGTCGGCATTGCTCGCATCGGCCGTGCCGAACGGCACATTGGCCGGCGCCTGCGCCGTCGCCACCGTCTGTTCGGTGGTGGCATCGGCCACGCCGAACGGCACGGTCTCAGGTTGTTGCGCGCCGACATCGGCCTTCGGCCGCGGTGCGAAAGCGGGCAGCGGCACTTCCTTGGCGGGCAGCGCGGCGATGATCGTCTCCGGCGTGTCCTGCGGCTCCGAATCGTCAGCGCTGTCGTCGGCAAGCTGTGGAATGTTGGCGCGCTTGGCGTTCTGCGGCGACACGATCGCGATGCCAGGCAGATTGCTGTTGTTGTTGCTCGTGGCAGCCAGCACCGGCTTCACGCTTCTCGGCGGCGGCGCGGCGGTAGCGACATCGGCGCTGTCGTCGGCTTCGTCTTCGCCGCCACCGCCAAAGAAAGCGGACAGGAAGCCACCGGATTTCTTGGTGCTGCCGCCTGCGCTGGCCATCATGATGGCAGGAGAACCGGCGCCCTTGCGCGCCTTGTAGGAGGCGAGCGCCTGGTCATAACCCGGCAACGGCCTGCCGTCGCTCGGCACATGCAGCGTCTTGCCATTGGGGAACAGGCTGACCAGTTCCTGGCGGCTGATGCCTGGCCAATGCCGCACATTGCCGACGTCCATGTGGACGAAGGGCGAACCCGACGACGGATAGTAGCCGACGCCGCCGCCCTGCATCTTCAGGCCGATGTTGCGCAGCTTTTTCAGCGGCACACCCGGAATGTAGAAGTCCATCGCCTTGCCCAGCATATGCTGGCTTTCCTTGGCGACACCGCGGCTGCGGCTGCGCAGCATCGAATTGGTCGACGGCGAGCGATAGCCGCAAACGACCTGGATGTAGTCGGTGGCGCCGGCCTGCCGGTAAGCTTCCCACACCAGATCGAGCAGGCGCGGATCCATCTTGGTCGGTTCGTTGCGACGCCAGTCGCGCAGGATGATGTTGATCTTCCTGAGGCCTGCCGGATCGTAGCGGCCATTGCGCTTGTAGACGATCTCGGCCTTTTCGTGCGTGTGGAGGTGATAGAGCTTGAGCGAGCGCGTTTCAGCGCTGGCGCCGGCAGCAGTTGCGGCGAGGAAAGCGAACGCAACGATCAACGCTGCCAGCCATCTCGGCCAGACGCCCATGTGATCGCGCCGCCCGTTTCTGTGTCGTTCGACTTTGTTCAAATCAAAAGGCCTTGCAGGCTGCCGTTTGTCCCCGGATTTGTCCAAACGGATGCGTGGTTCTCACATCCGAATATCGATCCTAATGGTTAATCATCGCTTATTGAAGCCGAAATGCGGTAACACCGTGGCGATATCCCGTCAAAAATAATACACAGGATTTCTTGGTAAACTGCTGGTTTAGATCAAGATTCAGCCTTTTCCCGCTACACGATCTGTTACCGCTGGCCTTAATGCGTGAACAACGCTGTCCGCATCAGCCATATTCCCGCCCCAACCCTTATGCAGCGCCGGATGTGGCATGGCAAGCTGGTCCCGGCCTTGCGTTGGCAAGCTGTGGAATTCGGCGTTCAGGAGGCAAGGCGGTCGAGGCGGCCGGTTTCCGGGTCGATGCCGTATTCCTTGAGCTTGCGGTAGAGCGTCGAGCGGCCGATGCCGAGACGCCGTGCGACCTCGCTCATCTGGCCGTTGTAATGGTCGATGGCGAGCTTGATCATTTCGAGTTCGACATCGGCCAGCGCACGCACATTGCCACGCTCGTCCAGCGCCCTCAATGTGCCGAAACGCTGAAGCAACCTGGCCGGAGGGGCGAGCTCGGCAGCTGCAGTACCGGCGTCATCAGTCTGCGCGCCATCGCCTTGCGATCCGGTGCTCAAGGCCATGCCGGGGTCCGACAAGGACGCATCGGCGTCGAGATTGACGGTGCCGTCGACCTGCGCCCGGATCTGCGGAAATTCGTCAGTCGTGAGCACATCGCCTTCGGCAAGCACCGAGGCCCTGAACACGGCGTTTTCCAGCTGCCTGATGTTTCCCGGCCAATCATAGGCCTGCAGCATGGCCAGTGCGGCATCCGAGATGCCGTGCAGGCGATTGCCCGCCGGCGCCACCTTGTCCATGAAATGCTTGACCAGATAGGGGATGTCGTCGCCGCGGTCGCGCAGCGGCGGCACGACGATCGGGTAAACGTTGAGCCGGTAGAACAGGTCCTCGCGAAACTTGCCGTCCTTGACCTGCTGCAGAAGGTTGCGGTGCGTGGCCGAGATCAGCCTGATGTCGACCCTGACGGTGGAACGGCCGCCGACCGGATCGACCTCGCCATCCTGCACGGCGCGCAACAGCTTGACCTGCACGTCGAGCGGCAGGTCGCCGATCTCATCCAGGAACAGGGTGCCCGAATGCGCCTCGACGAACTTGCCGGTGTGCTTTTCGGTGGCGCCGGTGAACGAACCTTTTTCGTGACCGAACAGGATCGATTCGACCAGATTGTCGGGGATGGCGCCGCAATTGACGGTGACGAACGGCTTTGTGCGGCGTTCGCCGCTGCCCTGGATGGCGCGCGCCACCAATTCCTTGCCGACGCCCGATTCGCCCTCGATCAGGATCGGGATGTTGGAGGCCGCAGCCTTCTGGCCGAGGCGGATCACCCGGTCCATCGCCGGGCTGTGCGTGATCATGTCCTTGAAGGTCAGGTGGCCGCCGCGACGCCGCGACGTGCGCTTGACCTCGTCCTCGACCGCCTCGACCTTGAGCGCGTTGCCGACCGCGGTCTGCAGCCGGTCGGGAGACGCCGGCTTGACGACAAAATCGAAAGCGCCGTGGCGCATCGCCGAAACCACCGTTTCGATGCCGCCCTGCGCAGTCTGCACAATGACGGGAACAGTGATGCCGCGCTCGCGCATCGCCTTCAGCACGCCGATGCCGTCGAGGCCCGGCATGACAAGGTCGAGGATGACTGCCGAAATATCCCTCGCATTGGGTCCGTCAAGCGCGCTCAGACCGGCCTCGCCGCCATCGGCAACGATGGCGCTGTGGCCGAATTTCGTCACCGCCGCCTCGAGCAGCCGGCGCTGCACGGGATCGTCATCGACTATAAGAATGGAACCTGTCATGACTGATTTGAGTTGCCCGCCTGGGAAATTCCCATGGATCATCTTGGCACAGGGTTCTAAACAAGGTTTCAAAAAACCCGGTGAACGAATTCCTTAGGATTTGACCGGCTTGTCCTTTCCCCTTGATTCCAGAAGGTAATTGTTGATGAGCAGGATTCTCGGTCGGCAGCTTGCGGCGGTAGCGTCCGGTCAGGGCGCGGCGGAACTCGGCGACCTGCCGGAATGGAATCTCGCCGATCTTTATTCCGGCATGGAGGCGCCCGAACTGAAGCGCGACCTTACCAAGGCGGCGGCCGATGCCGTCGCCTTCGAGAACCGCTGGAAGGGCACGCTGGCTGCGGAGGCCGAGCGCGGCAGCGCCGGCAGGCTTGGCGAGGCGCTGACAGCCTATGAGGCGCTGGAGGAACTGATCGGCCGCATCGTCTCCTATGCCGGCCTGATCTATGCCGGCAACACCGCCGATCCGCAGCGCGCAAAGCTCTATGGCGACATCCAGGAGAAGATGACCGACGCCAGCGCGCATCTTTTGTTCTTCGCGCTGGAGCTGAACCTGATCGACGACAAGGCGCTCGAAGCAGCCCTCGCCGCCGACGCCGGCTTTGCCCATTACCGCCCCTGGGTGCTCGACCTCAGAATGGACAAGCCCTACCAGCTCGAGGACCGGGTCGAGCAGCTGTTCCATGAGAAATCGATCACCGGACGCGGTGCCTGGAACCGGCTGTTCGACGAGACGATGACCGATCTGCGCTTCGACATAGACGGCGAGGAACTGACGCTGGAGCCGGCGCTGAACCGCCTCCAGGACGCCGATGGGGAGGTCCGCCGCCGCGCCTCCGAAGCGCTGGCCGCAACCTTCCGCAAGAGCCTGCGCACCTTCACGCTGATCACCAACACGCTGGCCAAGGACAAGGAGATTTCCGACCGCTGGCGTGGCTTTGAGGACATCGCCGACTCCCGCCATCTCGCCAACCGCGTCGAGCGCAGCGTGGTTGATGCGCTGGCGTCTGCCGTGCGCGAGGCCTATCCGCGCCTGTCTCATCGCTACTACGCGATGAAGGCGCGCTGGCTCGGCATGGAGGTGATGAACCACTGGGACCGCAACGCCCCCTTGCCCGAAACGCCGCAAGCGGTGATTCCTTGGGATGATGCCAGGAACACTGTGCTGTCGGCCTATCAGCGCTTTTCCCCCGACATGGCGGAGATCGCCCGCACCTTCTTCGACCGCAACTGGATCGACGCGCCGGTCAGGCCCGGCAAATCGCCCGGCGCCTTCGCCCATCCGACCGTGCCTTCGGCGCACCCTTACGTGCTGCTCAACTACATGGGCAAGCCGCGCGATGTGATGACGCTGGCGCATGAACTCGGCCACGGCGTGCATCAGGTGCTGGCCGGCGGCCAGGGCGCCCTGATGGCTTCGACGCCGCTGACTTTGGCCGAGACGGCCTCGGTGTTCGGCGAGATGCTGACCTTCCGTTCGCTGCTCGACCAGACCACCGACAAGCGCGAGCGCAAGGCGATGCTCGCCCAGAAGGTCGAGGACATGATCAACACGGTCGTGCGCCAGATCGCCTTCTACGAGTTCGAGCGCAAGGTGCATGCAGAGCGCAAGAACGGCGAACTGACCTCCGACAAGCTCGGCCAGTTCTGGCTCGAGGTGCAGGCCGAAAGCCTGGGGCCGGCGATCAAGCTGCGTGAGGGCTATGAGGTCTTCTGGACCTACATCCCGCACTTCGTCCACTCCCCCTTCTACGTGTACGCCTATGCCTTTGGCGACTGCCTGGTGAACTCGCTCTACGCGGTCTACCAGAACGCCGAGCATGGCTTCCAGGACAAGTATTTCGAGATGTTGCGCGCCGGCGGCACCAAGCATCACTCGGAGCTTCTCGCGCCCTTCGGCCTCGACGCCACCGACCCCGCCTTCTGGCAGATCGGGCTTGGCGTGATCGGCGGCCTGATCGACGAGTTGGAAGCGCTCGACAGTTAATGCGCGCACCCATTGGACCGATGGCGCAGAGTGACAGGTTCAGGAGCGGTCTCGACTTTGCGGAATCGCAGAACAGTTTAGCCGGAATGCATGTGACGGCAGCGTTGTTCTTGTTCTAAATATCTGTTCTTGAATAACTCTCCGGCGAAATTTTCCGTTAGCTTTCCCGAAGCCGTATGATAGCTTTCCGACCGAAGCTCAGCCGGGCGCGCGGCTTAAGGCCGGACAGCATCCCGGCCCATGGCAGCGGTCTGACGAATGCGACAGCGACGGTTGGCAATGGGCGGGAAAGCCGAACGCCGACAGTCGACGACAGACCGGCTGTTCCCTGAGCCGCCGAACCACATTGGATGATCCGATCTGCCAAGGTCATGACTTGGGACGGCGGCGGACGGATCCGACTGGAGAGAGACGATGACCTTCTTTTACATTGTCCTGGCGTTCCTTGTAGGTGTGTTGGTTGGCTGGTTTATCTGGGGCCGGCTGCGCGGCGAACTTGACAGCCTGCGCGGCGATCTCGACCGCACCCGCAGCGAGCGTGACAGACTGCGCGCCGACGCCGATCGTCTGACTGGCGAACTCGACGCCTGCGGCAAGACCCGCGCCGATCTCGAACGCCGGCTGCGTGAAACATCGACTCCATCCGCCAAGCCTTCCAGTTCGGCGCCGGCCGCGCTGGTGTCGACAGCGGCAACGGCCAAGTCCGCCTCGGCCGCGAAACCTGCCCCCGCCAAACCCGCCGCGGCCAAACCAGCTGCGGCCAAATCCGCGGCCGCAAAACCAGCGGCCAGCAAACCTGCCGCCGCCAAGGCCGCGCCCAAAGCCGCGGCTTCAAAGCCCGCCGCCGTCCCGAAGAAGGCCGCCCCGGCAGCTGGGAAGGCCGACAATTTGCGTCGCCTGATCGGTATCGGCCCGGTCAACGACAAACTGCTCAAGGGCCTTGGCGTCACGACCTACGCGCAGATCGCCGGCTGGACCGCGGCCGACGTCAAGCGCATCGAGGACACGCTGAATTTCGACGGCCGCATCGCTCGCGAAAAGTGGGTCGAGCAGGCCAAGCTGCTTGCCGCCGGCGACGAAAAGGAGTTCGCACGCCAATTCCCGAGCGCCGGGACCGCCAACAACAGCTGATCTGTCATCGGCAACATAACCAGAAGGCGGCGCTCTCGGGCGCCGTCTTTGTTTTTGCATTCGCCACTGTCTTTGCGCCCTGCGACGCCGCTCCCTCGATTGCACGCCGCCCGGCCCCCATATAGAGCGGTTCTGGCGTCATCGACCGCAGTACCCGAGCCCCATGCCCCTGCCCTCTGCCATTTTCCGCAACGATGAAAGCGGCCGTCAGTTGGTCTTCGACCACCCGGCCGACATCATCATTGCCTATGATGGCAAGGATTTTCTGCCGGCGCTGGCGGCCGCGCAGGCGGCGAGCGATGCCGGCAAATGGCTGGCCGGCTATTTCTCCTACGAAGCGGGCTATCTGCTCGAACCGAAACTGGTGCCGCTGTTGCCTGAAGGCCGGCGCGCGCCACTGGTTTGTCTGGGTGTCTTCGATGCTCCGGCCGAAGAGGCCGTGCCGCGCAACGATGCGCCGGCCACCAATGGCCCCATCTTCGACGCCAGGGCCAGTTGGTCCGCTCAGGACTACGCCAAACGCTTCGCGCGCCTTCACGACCACATCCGCAAGGGCGATTGCTACCAAGGCAACCTGACCTTTCCGGTCCGTGCCCAATGGTCGGGCGATCCGCTTGCTGCCTTCGACGCACTGACAGGACGCCAGCCGGTCAAGTATGGCGCACTGATTTCGCTCGGCGATCCCATCGTCTTGTCGCGTTCGCCCGAGCTGTTCTTCGAGATCGATGCCTTAGGCATGATCGAAACCCATCCGATGAAGGGCACCGCACCGCGCGGCGCGACCAAGGCCGAGGACGCGCGGTTGAAGTCCTTCTTGCGCAGCGATGAAAAGAACCAGGCCGAGAACCGGATGATCGTCGATCTCCTGCGCAACGACATCTCCCTGATCAGCGAGATCGGCACGCTGGAAGTGCCGGAACTGTTCCGCATCGAGAGCTACCCGACCGTCCATCAGATGGTGAGCCGTGTGCGGGCGAAGCTTCTGCCTGATCTCGGCATCCGCCAAATCTTTGGCGCGCTGTTTCCCTGTGGCTCGATTACCGGCGCACCGAAAATCCGCGCCATGGAAATCCTGCACGAGCTGGAAGAGACACCGCGCGACGTCTATTGCGGCGCCATCGGCTGGATCGCGCCTGCCGGCATGATGCGCTTTTCGGTGGCGATCCGCACCATATCGCTCTTTTCCAGTGGCGAGGCCGTTTACAATGTCGGCGGCGGCGTCGTCTTCGATTCGACGGCGCAAGAGGAGTATCAGGAGTGTCTGCTGAAGGCGCGCTTCGCGACGGGGACACCGCCGATTTCGAGCTGATCGAGACGATGCGCTGGGAGCCCGGCCAGGGCTTTCTGCGCTTCGAACGCCATCTCGCGCGCCTTTATGGCTCGGCGGAAGAACTCGGCTTTGCCTGCGATCCGCAGCGGATCGGCGAGGTGCTGGCGAATACTATCGGGGCGCAGCAAAAGGCGCTGCGCACCCGGCTCGTCCTGCAGCGCAATGGCGAAGTGACCGCCTCGGTCCAGCCCTATGAGCCGTTCGCCGCCGACAAGGTCTGGCGGCTGCAGCTGGCACGGGTGCGGCTCTCCTCCACCGACACGCTGCTGCGCCACAAGACCGGCCGGCGGCAAGTCTACACTCACGCCCGCTCCGAATATCTGATCACCCAGGCCGACGAAGTGTTGCTCGCAAATGAGCGCAGTGAAATCTGCGAAGGCACCATCACCAACGTCTTCGCCGATTTCGGTGATGGCATGCTGATGACACCCAGGCTCGACTGCGGGCTGCTGCCTGGCGTATTGCGCGCCGAGCTGCTGGACGAAGGCCGCGCCCAGGAGGCGATCTACAGCTATGACGAGTTGAAATCCGCCAAAACACTGTTCGTCGGCAATTCTCTGCGCGGCTTGATCCCGGCAACATTGGCCTGATACGAAGCGGCTGCGAGAATAACCGCCGGCATTGGACACTTTCTAGCGAAGCATGAATTCTCGTCAGCCCACGCACACGCCCTATGATGGCTCCTCAAACCTCTTCACCATCGGGCTGAAGCCGCTCGAACTCGACAAGTGGATCGAGGTCGACCGGTATCTCTTCGACCATCTCGCCGAAAAGCGCCGGCTGTATGCCGAAATCCCCGACAAGGTGTTTGTCGAGGAAGACGGCACGCGCGACGCCCAGCGCGAAGTGCGCGGCCTCATCGAAGCACATCTGCTGTCGACATTTCCCGGGATGTACCGGCGCACCAATGCCGGGGTTGAGGTCATTGGCGCCAAAGCCGACTCTGACGCCACCTTCCCCGATGCCCCGCTGGTCGCAGCGTCGCTGCTCGTCCAGGAAGACCTGATCCTGATGCGCCGTGACGACACCGGCTGGCGACTCGCCGCCGGCTCGCTGTGCTTCCCGTCATCCTGGTCGCTGGTCGAAAAATTCGGCCGGCCGCTGCAGCAGATCCACGCACCGGTGCCGGGCTTCGGTCCGGGCACCAGGCCGGCCGAGCTCATCAACCGCATGTTCGACGGCCTGCAGGGTCAGGCTGTCGAACGCTTCAACTGGTCGATCCAGGCCGACGACGCGCTCTATCATCCGCTCTCCAATGTCGAGCGCATCGACCGCGCCACCAGGCGCCCCTCGCGATTTCCCGACGGCGACGTCAACACCCACGCCTTCATCCGCGTCGAGCGCCAGACGCTGCGCAAACTGCCTCTGTCGCGCGACATCCTGTTCACCATCCGCATCCACCTCGACCCGCTGAAAGTGCTGGCGCGGCATCCCGACCGGGCAACGCTTGCCGCCTCTTTCGCGGCGCAATTGCAGGCGCTGGATGAGGCTCAACTCGACTATAAGGGGATGACGTCAGACCGTGACAGGCTGGTGCAACGCCTGCAAGCCATGACGCTGGAGTGACGATGATCCGAAAAATCCTGGAGCAAGCCGTATTGCTCGGTGCATTGCTGGCGTTGCCGGCAACGGCGCTCGCCGACCCCGTCACCTATGCCGGCAAGCTCGGCAACATCGACATCGTCGTCGAGTTTACCGGCGATCCGGCGACGGCTGGAGAGGCACTGGCGGCGCGCTATTTCTACCGCACCAAGGGCATCGATATTCCTCTGCAGGCGAAGTCGAGCAAGGGCGCCACCTTTCAATTGGCCGAGGAAGAAGCCTGCGATGCCAAGAAGTGCGGCGACGGCCAGGCTCCACCCATCGGCGCCGTCTGGCGGTTGAGTTCCGCCGACAAGGGCAAGACGCTGGAAGGCACCTGGACGGCCAAAAAGACCCTGCCGCTGAAGCTGACAAGGATCGCCAGCCGTGCCCAGACAGAGACGCCGGCGACGACGCCACGCGATCTCTATGATTTCACCGACATGACATTCTCGGGTGACGATGCGCCGATCACCATGGCGGCATCGCCCTACGACTATCTCAAGCTGGATTTCGCGCCCAAGGCAGACGCCAAGGAAGGTTGGCCGGATGCAGCCTACAACTATGTCACCGATCCGCGCACCAAATTCGCCAGGCCGCGCATCGTCGATCTCGCCGGCAGTGCGCCGATCGAAGCCGCCAATGCCTTGCTGCAGAACCGCCATTGGCATGACAGCCTCAGCGCCTTGACATGCGCGGCGCTGCAATATGCCGGTTTCCACGACGGGCCGCCGATGGAGGGCATGGACGACGATTCGCTTGGCGGCTATGAAGACACGACGTCCAAAGTTACGTCATTGACGCCGAAGCTGATGAGCTGGTCGGAATCCGGCAGCCTCTATTGCGGCGGTGCGCATCCGAACAACTATTCCGACGCCTATGTCATGGACGTGCGCCGTGGCGCCTTGCTTACCCTTCAGGACATGTTTTCCGATACGGTCGACGGCAAGCCAGGCCCCTCGCTGGCCACCTTCGTCAAGGAGAAGCGCAAGAAGCCAAGCGACCAGACCGAGGTGGATTACGAGGCCGAATGCGGCATCGACGATTTGATCGGCGACTATCTCGGCGCCAGCCTGAAGCGCGATGGCGACAGGCAGGTTCTGGTCTTCGGCCTGCAAGGTTTGCCCAACGTCATCCAGGCTTGCGGCGGCGATCTCGTTGAAATCCCGGACTCCGAAGCACAAGCGCTGCTCACGCCGGAATTCGCGAAACTGCTCGAACCGTAGGCGCATCTGCGCCGTCGGGAACTAACCTTATCCCTGCTTTTCGCTTTATTGTGACAATGATCTATGGTTTGTCGCGCGGCGGTCGAACGGCCGTTTTGGCGCGTTGCTTGAAGGAGTGCTCGATAAAATGGCGAATGAAAACTGGCCCGTTTACGGTGAAATCACCGGCCCTGTCGTGATGATCGGCTTTGGTTCGATCGGACGGGGAACGCTGCCTCTGATCGAGCGCCATTTCAAATTCGACAAGTCGCGCATGACGGTCATCGACCCGCTCGACACCGACCGCAAGCTGCTCGACGAGCGCGGCATCGCCTTCGTCCAGGAGCACGTGACCGAGAAAAACTACAAGAAACTGCTGACGCCGCTTTTGACCAATGGTGGCGGCCAGGGCTTTTGCATCAATCTGTCGGTCGATACCGGCTCGGTCGACCTGATGCGGCTCTGCCGCAAGCTCGGCGTGCTCTACATCGACACCGTCGTCGAGCCGTGGCGCGGCTTCTATTTCGACGCCAGGGCCGACAATGCCAGCCGCACCAACTACGCGCTGCGCGAAGCCTTGATCAAGGAGAAGCACGACAAGCCCGGCGGCGCTACCGCGGTTTCGACCTGTGGCGCCAATCCGGGCATGGTCTCGTGGTTCGTCAAGCAGGCGCTGCTGAACCTTGCCGGCGACCTCGGCCTCGAGTTTTCCGAACCCGCGCAGGACGACCGTGACCGCTGGGCCAAGCTGATGAAAAAGGCCGGCGTCAAGGGCATCCACATCGCCGAGCGCGACACCCAGCGCACCAAGAAGCCGAAGCCGATGAACGTGTTCTGGAACACCTGGTCGGTCGAGGGTTTCATCTCGGAAGGGCTGCAGCCGGCCGAGCTCGGCTGGGGCACGCATGAGAGATGGATGCCGAAGAACGGCAAGGAGCACAAGCATGGCTCCAAGGCTGCGATCTATCTCGAACAGCCCGGCGCCAACACCCGCGTGCGCTCCTGGTGCCCGACGCCGGGCGCGCAATACGGTTTCCTGGTGACGCACAATGAGGCGATCTCGATCGCCGACTTCTTCACCGTGCGCGGTAAGAAGGGCAAGGTGCAATACCGCCCGACCTGCCACTATGCCTATCACCCCTGCAACGACGCCGTGCTGTCGCTGCACGAAATGTTCGGCGCTGCCGGCAAGCCGCAGCCGGTCCACCATGTGCTTGACGAAAACGAACTGGTCGACGGCGTCGACGAGCTTGGCGTGCTGCTCTACGGCCATGCCAAGAACGCCTACTGGTACGGTTCGCAGCTGTCGCTGGCCGAAGCCCGCAAGCTGGCGCCCTACCAGAACGCTACCGGCATGCAGGTCACCTCGGCCGTGCTCGCCGGCATGGTCTGGGCGCTGGAAAACCCGGAGGCCGGCATCGTCGAGGCCGACGAGATGGACTACAAGCGCTGCCTGGAAGTGCAGTCCCAGTATCTCGGACCGGTCAAGGGCTACTACACCGACTGGACGCCGCTCGATAACCGTCCGGGCCTGTTTCCCGAGGACCTCGACAAAAGCGACCCGTGGCAATTCCGCAACATCCTCGTTCGATAGCGGTTCCATACCCCTGCCCCACTGCCTTGCAATCGCCCGGAAATCGGGCGATTGAAGGGATGCGGACGAGAGCAGTGTGCATCCATTTGGACGCGCGAGGGACGGCTCTGGAAACTTGAGGCCACGCACATCGTGTGCTCCAAAACGTCGTTTGACGATTGGGCCGATGCGTCAGGAGAGGATTTGATATGACGATTGCGCGCAAAATTCTTTCTGCGGGCGCGGCGGGCGCTCTTGCGACGATGCTTGCCGCCTGCACCACCGGCGGCTCCGACGGGCCACCGATCTCATCGCAGGCGCGAGGCGTCGAAGGCTCATGGCTGAACGCCGAAGGCAAGGCGGTCTCGACATTGAACGGCGGCGTCTTCACCACCGTTTCGGCGGAGACCGGTGAGAAATTCGCTGACGGCAGCTACACCAAGACCGGCGCCACCTCGGTCGAGATCAACGGAACCTCGCTGATCCGGCAGCAGCCAATCGCTTTCAACTGCCTGCTGGTGTCCATAAACCAGCTGAATTGCACCAGCTCCGCCGGGCAGAACTTCGTGCTGACCAGGCGCGGCTGAACCTTTCCCATGCGGCTTTGCGGATGGCGGCGGCGCGATGCCGCCGCCTTTTTTATGCCGGCAAACCGATGCCGGTTATCCGCCCTGATTCTTCTTGCATCGCCACAACCGCGATGTGAACATACCCGAAATGCTGGCTGTTATCCTGCAGTCGGGCAAGAGCGTTAAACGCCTTTGATCATATCCGGGAGACGAAGATGAAGAAGCTCGCCGCCATTGCCGCCCTCTCTGCCTCGACACTCGGCCTGTCGGCCGCACCATCCTTTGCCGACTACACGTTGAACATCCTGCATTTCAACGATTGGCACAGCCGCATCGAAGGCAACAACAAATACGAGTCGACCTGCTCGGCCGAGGAAGAGACCAAGGGTGAGTGCATCGGCGGCGCCGGCCGGCTGGTCACCGCGATCGCACAGGAGCGCAAGAAGCTCGAAGGCCAGAACGTGCTGCTGCTCAATGCCGGCGACAGCTTTCAGGGATCGCTGTTCTACATCACCTACAAGGGCACGGCGGAGGAGGAATTCCTCAATCAGATCAAGCCTGACGCGGTGACGCTCGGCAACCACGAATTCGACGATGGCGAGAGCGCGCTGGTGCCTTATCTCGACAAGGCGAAGTTCCCGATCGTCAGCGCCAATGTCGTGCCCAACGACAAGTCCGGCGCCGCAGGCAAGATCAAGCCGTCGATTGTGCTTGAGGTCGGCGGCCAGAAGATCGGCATTGTCGGCGCCGTGACCAACGACACACCGGAACTCGCCTCTCCCGGCCCCAACATTACCATCGAGGACGACGTCAAGTCGATCACCGCCGAGGTCGAGAAGCTGAAGGCGCAAGGCGTCAACAAGATCATTGCCGTCACCCATATCGGCTACAGGCGCGAGCGCGATGTCATCGCCAAGATCCCGGGCATCGATGTGGTGGTCGGCGGCCACAGCCATTCGCTTCTGTCCAACACCGACCCGAAGGCGGAAGGCCCCTATCCGACGATGGTCGACAACCCCGACGGCTCCAAGGTGCCTGTCGTGCAGGCCGCGTCCTATTCGAAATATCTCGGCGAATTCAAGGTCGTGTTCGACGACAATGGCAACGTCAAGGAAGCCAGCGGCGACCCGATCTTCCTCGACAAGTCGATCACTCCCGATCCGGCCGTTCTTGCCCGCATCAAGGAACTCGGTGCGCCGATCGAGGCGCTGAAGAACAAGGAAGTGGCCGAGACCACCGAGGCCATTGACGGCAGCCGCGAAAGCTGCCGCACCAAGGAATGCGCGATGGGCAACCTCGTCTCCGACGCCATCCTCGACCGCGTCAAGGGACAGGGCGTCGAGATCGTCGTCTCGAATGGCGGCGGCTTGCGTGCTTCGATCGACAAGGGCACCGTGACCATGGGCGAGGTGCTGACCGTGCTGCCGTTCCAGAACACGCTGGCGACCTTCCAGATTTCCGGCAAGGATCTGGTTGCCGGGCTGGAAAACGGCGTCAGCCAGGTCGAGGACGGCGGCGGCCGCTTCCCGCAGGTGGCAGGTCTCAAATACTCCTTCGACAAGTCGGTCGCGCCCAATGCCGGCCGAGTCAAGTCGGTCGAGGTGATGCAGAACGGTGCCTGGGCGCCGATCAATCCGGACAAGGACTATCTGGTCGCCACCAACAATTACGTCCGCCAGGGCGGCGATGGCTACAAG
This sequence comes from Mesorhizobium sp. C277A, assembly GCF_040324395.1. Taxonomy (NCBI): domain Bacteria; kingdom Pseudomonadati; phylum Pseudomonadota; class Alphaproteobacteria; order Hyphomicrobiales; family Phyllobacteriaceae; genus Mesorhizobium; species Mesorhizobium sp. C277A. Next base: position 3,879,495 of record NZ_JAMYVW010000002.1, read on the forward strand.
GTCTTCGCCGAGAAGGCCAAGAACGCCTATGATTACGGCCCGGGCCTCGAACAGGTGGTCGCCGACTATCTCGCCGCGCACCGGCCCTACACGCCCAAGCTCGACGGCCGCATCACCGAGGTTGCCGCAACCGTAGCGGCTGCCCCGGCCGCCGAGCCGGCAAAACCAGCCGAACCGGCACCTGCTCCAGCCGAACCGGCAAAACCGGCCGAGGCTGCACCGGCGGAGCCGGCGATGCCCGCATTGCCGGCAGGCTCCGGCGACATCACCACCACGCCGCCGACTGTCCCGGCGGAAACCGCCCCGGCAACGCCGGCACCGGCCGAACCGGCAAAACCGGCCGAAGCCGCACCTGCTCCGGCAAAGCCGGCTGACGCCGCCCGGGCCGAAGCCAGCCATGTCATCGTCGCCGGCGATACCTATTGGGATCTCGCCAAGAAGGCCTATGGCGACGGCGCCAAGTGGAAGGTGATCTCCGAGGCCAACAAAGGCTACGAGCCACGCCGGCTTCCGGTCGGCGCGACCTTGACCATTCCGGCGAAGTAACCTCGCTTCGCACTCACGACCAGCAAAACCCGTCCGGGTAACCGGACGGGTTTTTGGCTTCAAGGTAAGGTGCGGCCAGACGCAGCATTGAAAACTCGCGCCACATCGCTAGGTTCGCCCGACATCGTCGGTTTCGCGGTGTCGGGAGACCTTCATGACGCTTTCCACGCCTGTCGACCCCAAAGCCGCGAAAGCGCTCGACCCGCTACCGGCCGGACATCCGCCGGTAAAGGCAGGCAAGATCGGCGTCATGTTGGTCAATCTCGGCACGCCGGACGGCACCGATTTCAAGCCGATGTGGCGCTATCTCCGCGAATTCCTGTCCGATCCGCGGGTCATCGAGCTCAACAAGGCGATCTGGTATCCGATCCTCTACGGCTTGGTGCTGACCACGAGACCGAACAAGTCCGGCGCCAATTACGCCAGGATATGGAACCGCGAGAGGAACGAGTCGCCGCTGCGCACCTACACCCGGGCGCAGGGCGAAAAGCTGGCCGCAGCGCTCATCGACCTACCCGATGTCGTGGTCGACTGGGCGATGCGCTACGGCAACCCCTCGACCGCGAGCGTCGCTCAAAGGCTGGTCGAGCAAGGCTGCGACCGCATCCTGTCGTTCCCACTCTACCCGCAATACTCCGCGACCACCACCGCGACCGCCAACGACCAGCTGTTTCGCGCCTTGATGAAGATGCGCCGCGCGCCTGCCGTGCGCAGTGTTCCGCCCTACTATGACGAGCCGGTCTACATCGAGGCGCTCGCCCATTCGATCGAACGGCATCTGGCAACGCTAGACTTCGAGCCCGAGGTGGTCATCACCTCCTATCACGGCATCCCGAAGCCCTATTTCGAGAAGGGCGATCCCTATCACTGCCACTGCCAGAAGACGACACGGCTGTTGCGTGAACGACTGGGGTGGGATGAAAAGAAGCTGATCATCACCTTCCAGTCGCGCTTCGGCGCCCAGGAATGGCTGCAGCCCTACACCGACAAGACGGTCGAGAAACTGGCGAAGGACGGCGTGAAATCGATCGCCATCGTCAACCCAGGCTTTTCCGTCGACTGCATCGAGACGCTGGACGAAATCGGCCGCGAGGCGGCCGAGACCTTCCATCACGCCGGCGGCGAGAAATTCGCCCACATCCCGTGCCTCAACGACAGTGCAGAAGGCATGGCGGTGATCGAGGCGATGGTGCGGCGCGAGCTGTCGGGCTGGGTCTGAGGCCGCCACGTTGCGGCGATCGATCGCCGCAGTTGCGCTATTCCATGCACTAATAATCAACGATCACCTGATTGTAACATTATTGAAACACACCTAAGTGTTTGGTGAAGTCGGTTGCATGGAATCAACGCCATGGCCGGCATCTGAGGGAGATTCAAATGGACTTCAGTGGTTTCGGTATTGCGATTGGTGCGCTTGCCTTTCTGGTATTAGTGCTTCTTATCAAAGGCATCCGGACAATCCCGCAAGGCTATAATTATACGGTGGAGCGCTTTGGTCGTTACACCAAAACACTAAGCCCCGGCCTCAACCTGATCGTGCCGTTCGTCGACCGAATCGGCGCCAAGATGAACATGATGGAGCAGGTGCTCGACGTTCCGAGCCAGGAAATCATCACGCGCGACAACGCCATTGTGGGCGTCGACGGCATCGCCTTCTACCAGATCCTCAATGCGGCCCAGGCCGCCTACCAGGTCGCCGGCCTGGAGAACGCCATCCTCAATTTGACGATGACCAACATCCGTACCGTCATGGGTTCGATGGACCTCGACGAACTGCTGTCGAACCGCGACGCCATCAACGAACGGCTGCTGCGCGTCGTCGACGAAGCGGCGCATCCGTGGGGCATCAAGATCACCCGCGTCGAGATCAAGGACATCAATCCGCCGGCCAACCTCATCGAATCGATGGGCCGTCAGATGACCGCCGAACGCAACAAGCGTGCGCAGATCCTCGCCGCCGAAGGCCTCAAGCAGTCGCAGATCCTCGAGGCCGAGGGCCGCAAGGAAGCCGCCTTCCGCGACGCCGAGGCGCGCGAACGCTCGGCCGAAGCCGAAGCGCGAGCCACCCAGGTTGTATCGGAAGCCATCTCCAAGGGCGACGTGCAGGCACTCAACTACTTCGTGGCGCTGAAATACACTGAAGCGATGGGCAAGATCGGCACCGCCAACAACAGCAAGGTCGTGCTGATGCCGATGGAAGCCTCGGCGCTGATCGGCACGCTCGGTGGCATAAGCGAGATCGCCAGGGAGGTGTTCCGCAGCGAAGGCACCGCCGGCGCCGCCAGGCAGGCCGCCCGCCCTCCGGTGGTTCGCCCAAGCGAGAATTGAGGCTAGCTGAGAACTGAGATCATAGGAGCGCACTCCCATGTTCGACCGCATCATTTCCGAACTTGGTCCGTGGAACTGGATGGTTCTGGGCTTCGTCCTCCTGGTGATGGAGGTCATCGCGCCAGGAATATTCATGCTGTGGATCGGCATCGCCGCATTGGTGATCGGTGTGATTTCCCTGCTCGTCTGGGACGCAAGCTTCTGGCCCTGGGAAGTCCAGGTCCTCGCCTTCCTGGCCCTGTCGCTGGTCTCGGCCCTTGCCGGAAAGAAGCTGGTTGGTGGGCGTAATACCCCTAGCGACCAGCCGCTGCTCAACCGGCGCGGCGCGCAGTTGGTCGGCAGGATGGCAACGCTGGCCGAGCCGATAAAGGACGGTCGCGGCCGCATCAAACTCGGCGACACACTGTGGCGCGTCTCCGGTCCCGACCTGCCGGCCGGCACGCAGGTGCGCGTCGTCAGTTCGGCCGACACCGATCTGGAACTGACCGTCGAGGCAGTTTGACATTTCGAAAGCGCATGGCGCTTTCGATCCGGAAAATCAGGCCGCGTCGCCTAGGGCTTCCCGAACGCGACGCGTCCTTTGATTTTTTCAGGCGGCGCCGATGCGCAGCAGGTCGTGCAGATGAACCAGTCCCACGAGCCGCCTGCCTTCGACCACCATCAGGCTCGTAATGGCCGAATTGTTGATAATCTGCAGCGCCGTCGCCACCAGCGTGTCCGGTGTGGCCGTCTTCGGCTTTTTCGTCATCACCTGATCGACGCTCATTTCCATGAGATTGCTGCCGATGTGACGCCTGATGTCGCCATCGGTGATGATGCCCACCAACGCGCCATCCGCCGTCGCGATCGCCACGCAGCCGAAGCCCTTGTTCGACAATTCGAGGATCGCCTCGCGCATGCCCGTGCCGGAAGCCACCAGCGGCAGCCTTTCGCCGACATGCATGATCTCGTGGATCTGCGTGAGATTGGCGCCGAGCTGGCCGCCGGGGTGGAACGTGCGGAAATGGTCGGGCGTGAAGCCGCGCGCTTCGAGCAGCGCTATGGCCAGCGCATCGCCGACCACCAGTTGCAGCAGGGTCGATGTCGTCGGCGCCAGACCGTGCGGGCAGGCTTCCGGCGCGGACGGCAGGAGCACCACCACGTCGGCCGCGCGCGCCAGCGCCGAGGCCGCGCCCGCGGTAATCGCAATCAGCGGGATCGAGAAGCGCCTGGAATAGGCGACGATGCCCATCAATTCTTTGCTCTCGCCGGACCATGACATGGCGATGATGGCATCGTCTCTGGCGATCATGCCAAGGTCGCCATGATTGGCCTCCGCCGGATGGACGAAGAAGGCAGGCGTGCCGGTCGAAGCCAGACTAGCCGCGATCTTAGTGCCGATATGGCCGCTTTTGCCGACGCCGGTGACTATGACGCGGCCATTGATGCGCGACACCATGTCGACGGCGCGGGCGAAAGGTTCGGCCAGTTCGTTCTCCAGCGCGGCAGCCAATGCCGCCACGCCGGCCTGTTCCGTGGCTACCGTTCTCAGCGCCGAGGCGATCGAAGCCTCCAAAGGCTTCTTTTCTTGGGATCCCGCATGCATGGCTGATGCGATTAGCGCTTTGCCGTTCGCCTGTCCAACAGAATTGCCGTCCAGCCATGTCCGACAGGCCGCCCTTCAACCCTCCGTTAACCATCCCCGTTTACGGTTCGGTAAGTATGGCGCGCTTGCGCCGCGCAAGCAGTGGTGACGATGTCGCGGGCCCAGCCTCAAGAGAAAAAAGGTCGAACGGGCAGAGCCTTTTGCGCTCTGCTTCTGGCGACGAGCGTGCTCGCTTTGCTGCGGCCAACTGCGCTTCATGCCCAGGAGACGGAGCTGCGCGGTGAAGTTTCGGAATCGGCGATCCTGTCCGACCAGCAGCGCCGGGCCAGGCAATTGAGCAAGGCCAACACGCAGGTCAAGCCCGCCCCTGCCGACACCGCCCCCACGGGAAACACGCCAACCGCCTATGTGCCGGCCAGCGATGGCGCCTTGCCTGACGACACCGACCCGTCACAGGCCGGCGCAAACAGCATTTTCGACCCGCCGGCGACCATCGACGATTCGTTCACCGACAAGCCGCCAACCGTCCAGCCACGCCGTCCGTCGACGGCAAAGCAACGCGCCGCCGCGGATGCAGACAAGGCCAAGGACAAAACCAAGGCTGCCGACAAGAAGAAGCCTGGCAAAGCCACGGACCAGACCACCACCGGAACGACCCCGGACGGCACTGCGGCAGGCGACGCCGATCAGGACACAGCCAACCGCCGTGTCCTCACCGTCGACGGCGTCGACCGACGAAAGCTCGACCCCGGCGCCGAGCGCACCGACGCCATCGAGGGCCAGAAGAAGAAGCTCGAGGACGACCCGTACGCGGCAACCGGCATCAAGGTCGGCTCGTTCCTGCTGCGGCCGACGCTCGAGCAGGGCGTTGCCGTCACGTCGAACGCCGATTCCAGCGCTGGCGGCAAGTCGGCGGTGCTGTCCGAAACGGCGCTGCGTTTCTCCGCCGCCTCCGATTGGCGCGAGAATTCGGCGGTCATCGACGGCTACGGCAATTTCCGCAACACCATTTCGGGCCAGAAGATCAATGAGGCACGCGGCCGTATCCAAGGCACGTACAATGTCGACCTCGACAATGAACTGCGCGCCATCGCCAAGCTCGGCTACGAGATTGCGCCGGAATCGGCCTCCGCGCCCGACGCCATTGCCGGCGTCAAATCGCAGCCGATCCGCCAGACGGTCGACGGCAGCCTCGGCGTCGAGAAGGACGTTGGCAAGATGCGCTTTGCGCTGACCGGCGCAGTCTCCCGCGACATCTATGGCGATGCCGAACTTACCGATGGCACCTCGCTGTCGCAGAAGGACCAGGACAACACGCTCTATACCGCAACGTTGCGGACCGGCTATGAAATTTCCCCGGCTCTGACGCCCTTTGCCGAGATTGAGCTCGGCCGCCGGGTATATGACCAACGGGTCGACAACAAGGGCTTCGAGCGCTCTTCGACCCGGCTTGGCGCACGCGCCGGTATCGAAGTCGACATGGGCGAGAAGCTCAAAGGTGAGTTCTCGGCCGGCTGGCTGCGGGAAGCGATCGACGACAAGAACCTGGAGGCGATTTCGGGAGCCACCATCAATGCCGACCTCAAATGGTCGCCCGAGCGCGGCACCATCATCGGCCTCACCGGGCGAACCACGGTCGAAGGCACAACGAATGCCGGTGAGAGCGGCGACATCCTCTATTCCGGCCGCCTCACCGGTGAGCGGCAGATCCGCGCCGACCTGACCGGCAACGCAGCCCTTGGGCTCGACTGGCGCAATTACACCGGCTCCGACGGCCATGACATGACGCTGAGTGCAGAGGCCGGGCTGACCTGGTGGCTGAACCGTTACGTCGGTCTCACCAGCCGCGCCCGCACCGAAAAGCTGACCAGCAATCTGCCCGGGCGCAACTACACCGCCAACAGCATCTATTTGGGGCTGAAGCTGCAGCGGTAGCTAAAAAGCAGCGCCGCGACGCTCGGACGGCTTCATCTCATCGAGCAGCGTGCGGATGACGCCGGCCATGTTCTCGTTCATGTCGCTGCGCCACAGCGCGAAGGCGACATTGGCCTCGACGAACCCTTCCGGCGAGCCGCAATCGAAGGTGCGGCCCTGAAAGTGGTAGCCAAAGAAGGGCTGCTGCTTTTCCAGCTTCAGCATCGCGTCGGTGAGCTGGATCTCGTTGCCGGCGCCCTTTTCCTGGCTTTCCAGGATCTTGAAAATCTCGGGCTGCAGGATGTAGCGGCCGTTGATGTAGAGATTGGACGGCGCGGTGCCGGTCTTCGGCTTTTCGACCATCTCGGTGATGCGGAAGCCGTGATGCGTGTCCTCGCCCCGGCCGACAATGCCATATTTGTGGGTTTCGGCCGGATCGCATTCCTGCACGGCGATGATGTTGTTGCCCGTCTCCTCGTAGAGCTCGACCATGGCCTTCGTGCAGCTCTTCTCCGACTGCATGATCATGTCGGGCAGCAACAGCGCGAAGGGTTCGTCGCCGACCAGTTCGCGGGCGCACCAGACGGCGTGGCCGAGCCCCATCGGCACCTGCTGGCGGGTGAACGAGGTCTGCCCCGGCGCCGGCTGCAGCCGCTGCAAGCGGGCCAGCTGGTCGTCCTTGCCGCGCTGTGCCAGCGTATCATAGAGCTCGAACTGGATATCGAAATGGTCTTCTATGACCGCCTTGTTGCGGCCGGTGACGAAGATGAAATGTTCGATGCCGGCCTCGCGCGCCTCATCGACGACATACTGGATGACCGGCCGGTCGACGACGGTCAGCATCTCCTTGGGAATGGCCTTGGTGGCCGGGAGAAACCGTGTGCCGAGACCGGCGACCGGGAAAACTGCCTTTCGAACTCGCTTCATGCGTCAATTATCCGTTTGAGGGCGTGCCCGGCAATCCCGCCTCGCGACATTTTCGCGCCGGAATTGTGGATTATCGGGCCATTGAGGGAAACATCAACCGGTAAAGCATCCAGCTGTCTTTTCGTTCCAGGCGCCGCCTATGGTAAACCAATTGCTAACCCGGTTCGGCGATGAATGGTCTTTCCTGAGATAGAGAAAGGGGAAAATATGTCCGTTCGCAGTGCCGCAAAACTCTTTACCAGCGTGCTGACGGCGGCCAGCCTCTCGCTCGCCTTGCTGATGCCGGCCGGACCGGCCTTCGCCGATGCCGGTTTTCGGCAATGGGTCGCCGGCTTCCGCGCCACGGCCGTGGCGGGCGGCGTTTCCGGCGGGGTCTACGACCGGGCGTTCCGGGGCATCAATGAACCCGACCCGGTGGTGCTGGAAAAGGCACGCACCCAGCCCGAATTCACCGCACCTGCCTGGGACTATTTCGACAACCGCGTCCACGACCAGTCCGTTGCCGTCGGCCAGCAGATGGCCAGGAAATGGAAGCCGTGGCTGGAACGGATCGAGGCGAGGTTCGGCGTCGACCGCTACATCCTGCTCGCCATCTGGTCGATGGAATCGAATTACGGCGAGATCCTCAAGCGCGACGACATCATGCGCAATGTCATCCGCTCGCTGGCAACCCTCGCCTATGGCGACGCCAAGCGTTCGAAATTCGCCCGCACCCAATTGGTCGCCGCGCTGAAAGTCCTGCAGACCGGCGACATCGACGAAAGCCACCTGATGGGCTCCTGGGCCGGCGCCATGGGCCAGACCCAGTTCATCCCGACCAGCTACCAGCATTATGCCGTCGACATGGACGGCAACGGCAAGCGCGACATCTGGAATTCGATCCCCGATGCGTTGGCGACATCAGCCAATCTGCTGAAGAAGAATGGCTGGCAGGGCGGCAAGACCTGGGGCTACGAGGTCACCATTCCAGCCGGCAAACTGCCTGCCGGCTCGAAGACATTGGCGCAGTGGCAGGCGCTCGGCGTCGCCAGGGCCAATGGCAAGCCGTTCAAGAACGCAACCGACAAGGCGACGCTGAAAGTGCCGGACGGCCGCGGCGGACCGGCATTCCTGATGATCAAGAACTTCTCCGTCATCAAGGCCTACAACAACGCCGACAAATATGCCCTGGCCGTCGGCCTTCTTGCCGACGAAATCGCCGGCTCTAATGGTCTGGTGCAGGACTGGAAGCGGCCCTTCACCAAACTGTCCTTCGAGGAAAGGCAGGAGTTGCAGAAGCGGCTTTCGCAGCACGGACTTTACGACGGCAAGTTCGACGGCAAGATCGGTGACGGCACGAAAACCGCCATCATGACCTATCAGGCAACGGTCGGCTTGACCCAGGACGGGTATCCGAGCATGGAAGTGCTCAAATGGCTCAGAAAGAAATAGAGCCGGCGACGGCAGCGCGCATCTGCGACGCGCAAGGGATGCCGTAGCATCGGTCTGTGCATGATCCCCTGCGAGGGCCATGCACCAAGGGATGGAGAGGGTGCTTGGTTCCGGCAGCGCGTATCCGTGTGATCGTTTTCCGCTTGCCGATCCTCATTCTGGCCATCGTCGTCCTGGCGACGGGGGTCGCCGGCAGTTTCCACACACCGGCTTTGGCGCAGGAACAACCGCAGAACCGCGGCTGGTCGCTGCGCGACCTTCTGTTCCCGCGCCGCAGCGAACGCATCGAGCCGCCGCTCGACGTCCGCAAGGCAAAGCCGAAGGTCAAGAAGAAGCCCCGTGCACCGGTTGAACCTTCCGCTCCGATTGTCGAGAAGACACCGGATGCCCGCGTCATTCTGGTGATCGGCGATTTCATGGCCAACGGCCTGGCCGAAGGCCTCGAAACAGCCTTTGCCGACAATGCCAACGTCAGGATCGTCGAGCGCGCCAACGGTTCTTCGGGTTTCGTGCGCGATGATGTCTACAACTGGCCCGAACAGGTCAAATCGCTGGTCGAGACCGAAAAACCCTCCGTGGTCGTCGTCATGCTCGGCTCCAACGACCGCCAGCAGATGCGCGTCAACGATGTGCGCGAGCAGCCGCGCTCCGAGAACTGGACCAAGGAATACGAACGCCGGACCGAAGCCTTGGGAAAGGCACTGGCGGCGACCAAGGTGCCTTATATGTGGGTCGGCATGCCAGCCTTCAAGACGCCGAAGATGACCTCCGACATGCTGGCATTCAACGACATCTACCACTCGGCTGCCGAGAAGAACGGCGGCGAATTCGTCGATGTCTGGGATGGGTTCGTCGACGAGAACGGCGCCTTTGTCTCGACCGGCCCCGACATTAACGGCCAGGCCGTGCGGCTGCGCTCCGACGACGGCATCAACGTCTCGAAAGCCGGCAAGCGAAAGCTCGCCTTCTACACCGAAAAGCCGCTGGCCAAGATCCTCGGCCTGGCAGCGCCGGGAAGCGTGGTGACGGCTGCCGCACCGGCCGGCGCCCCGGTCGAGGCGCCGTCGCTGCCCGCCGCCCCGATCGTGGTCGACCGCACCGTTCCGATGCTGCTCAACGATCCGGCGCTCGATGGCGGTACCGAACTTCTCGGTGCGGCGGCGGCGCCGAAAGCCAATCCGGATCTGCCCGGCGAAAAACTAATCCTCGAAGGCAAGGCGCCCGAGGCCTCGCCCGGCCGCGCCGACGACTTCTCGTGGCCGCCCAAGGCCGCTGCCGCGACGGATACGACGACGGCGATCAACCGTTAACGGGGGAGTACCGTCGACCCCATCAGCGCTTCATCGATCGAGCGCGCGGCCTGGCGGCCTTCGCGGATCGCCCACACAACCAGCGACTGGCCGCGGCGCACATCACCTGCGGCGTAGAGCTTGTCGACGCTGGTCTTGTAGTCGCGATCGTTGGCTTCGACATTGCGGGAACGGCGGCTGTCGGTGGTGATTTTCATCTCACCGTCCAGCTCTTTCGCGACGCCGGCGGCAGCCGGTCCGGCAAAGCCGATGGCGATGAAGGCGAGGTCTGCACGGATGACGAATTCGGTGCCGGCGATCGGCCTGCGCTTCTCGTCGACTTCGCAGCATTTGACGCCGGTCAGTTGGCCGTCCTCGCCGATGAATTCGAGCGTCGCCACCTGGAATTCGCGCTCCGCACCTTCGGCCTGTGAGGACGAGGTGCGCATCTTGGTCGCCCAGTAAGGCCAGACCGAAAGCTTGTCTTCCTTCTCCGGCGGCTGCGGGCGGATGTCGAGCTGGGTGACGCGCACCGCGCCCTGGCGGAAGGCGGTGCCGACGCAGTCGGACGCGGTATCGCCGCCGCCGACGACGACGACATGCTGGCCGCCGGCGATGATCGGATGCGACGGCCAGGCCACCGACTGGATCGGCTCGCCGCCGACGCGACGGTTCTGCTGCACCAGATAGGGCATGGCGTCATAGACGCCGCCGAGATCGTCGCCCGGAATGTTGGCCGGACGCGGCGATTCCGAACCGCCGCAATAGAGCACCGCATCGTATCCGGCGAGCAACTCTGCCACCGGCTTGTCGACGCCGACATTGACGCCGCAATGGAAGGTCACGCCCTCGCCCTGCATCTGCTCGATGCGGCGGTCGATATAGTGCTTCTCGATCTTGAAGTCGGGAATGCCGTAGCGCATCAGCCCGCCGGGACGGCTCTCACGCTCATAAACGCTGACCTCGTGGCCGGCGCGGCCAAGCTGCTGCGCCGCCGCCATCCCTGCCGGGCCGGAGCCGATGACAGCGACCCGCTTGCCCGTCTTCTTCTCTGGCGGATAAGGCCGGATATGGCCGGTTTCATAAGCCTTGTCGGCGATTGCCTGTTCGACGGTCTTGATGGCAACCGGAATGTCCTCGAGGTTCAGCGTGCAGGCTTCCTCGCAGGGCGCGGGGCAGATGCGGCCGGTGAACTCGGGGAAATTGTTGGTCGAATGCAGGTTGCGGATCGCATTGTCCCAGTCGCCATTGTAGACGAGGTCGTTCCAGTCCGGGATCTGGTTGTGGATCGGGCAACCGGTCGGCCCGTGGCAGAACGGGATGCCGCAATCCATGCAGCGCGCGGCCTGTTTCTCGACCTCCTTGTCCGACATCGGCAGCGTGAATTCACGAAAATGCCGGATGCGGTCGGAGGCCGGCTGGTACTTGTGCACCTGCCGGTCGATTTCGAGAAAGCCTGTTACCTTGCCCATAGTCCAGTTCCTGCTGTCCAGATGGTGCGGTTTTCGCACCCGTTAACCCCTTGAGGCAGCCGTGGCAACCTTGCATCCGAGGTCAAACTGTCGCTGAAAGTTCCGCCGGGAAGCCTGCGCCTCCCGGCAAGTCGAAAAACCTATTCCGCCGCCACGCCCATGCGCATGCGTTCCATCTCGATCAGCGCGCGGCGGTATTCGACCGGCATGATCTTGCGGAATTTCGGCCGGAAGGTCGTCCAGTCGTCGAGTATCTCGCGGCCGCGTACCGAACCGGTGAAATGGACGTGGTTCGAGATAAGCTGGTAAAGCCGTTCCTCGTCATGGGTGGTCATGTCACCCGAGACGTCGACGCGACCCTTGTGGTCGAGGTCACCGCCATGATGCAGCAGCCTTTCCATCAGATCGTCTTCTTCCGGAACCGGCTCCAGCTCGACCATCGCCATGTTGCAGCGCGCGGCGAAATCGCCGGCCTCATCCAGAACATAGGCCACGCCGCCCGACATGCCGGCAGCGAAGTTGCGACCGGTCTGGCCGATGACGACGACGATGCCGCCGGTCATGTATTCGCAGCCATGATCGCCGACGCCTTCAACGACGGCGGCGACGCCCGAATTGCGCACCGCGAAGCGCTCGCCGGCGACACCTGCGAAATAGGCCTCGCCCTCGGTCGCGCCATAGAGGACGGTGTTGCCGACGATGATCGATTCCGCCGCGACGATCCTGGACTCCTCCGGCGGCCGGATGACGATGCGTCCGCCCGACAGGCCCTTGCCGACATAGTCGTTGGCCGCACCGACGAGATCGAACGAGATGCCGCGCGCCAGGAAGGCGCCGAACGACTGGCCGGCGGTGCCGGTCAGCTTCACCTGGATCGTGTCCTCGCGCAGGCCCTTGTGCCTGAAGCGCTTGGCGACTTCGCCCGACAGCATGGCGCCCGTGGAGCGATCGACATTGCGGATGTCGACCTCGATCTTGACCGGCTGCTTGCTTTCGAGCGCGGGCTTCGCCAGTTCGATCAGCTTGCGATCGAGTACATCGTCGATCGGGTGTTTCTGCCGTTCGGTCCAGTGCACCGCCTCATGCGGCGCGTCCGGCTTGAAGAACATCTTGCCGAAATCGAGCCCACGCGCCTTCCAATGCTGGATCATCTCGCGCTTTTCCAGCAGGTCGCTGTCGCCGATGATCTGGTCGATATGGGTGTAGCCCATCTCGGCCAGCAGCCCCCTCACCTCTTCCGCAACATAGAAGAAGAAGTTGATGACATGCTCGGGCGTGCCCTTGAAACGCTTGCGCAGAACCGGATCCTGCGTCGCGACGCCGACCGGGCAGGTGTTCAAGTGGCACTTGCGCATCATGATGCAGCCGGCCGCGATCAGCGGCGCGGTCGAGAAGCCGAACTCGTCGGCGCCGAGCAGCGCACCGATGATGACGTCGCGCCCCGTGCGCAAGCCGCCATCGACCTGCAGCGCAACGCGCGAGCGCAGCCCGTTCAGCACCAGCGTCTGGTGCGTCTCGGCTAGGCCCATTTCCCACGGGCTGCCGGCATGCTTGAGCGAGGTCAGCGGCGACGCGCCGGTGCCGCCATCATAGCCGGAGATGGTGATGTGGTCGGCGCGTGCCTTGGCGACGCCGGCCGCAACCGTACCGACACCGACTTCCGACACCAGCTTTACCGAGACATCGGCCGCCGGGTTGACGTTCTTCAGATCGTAGATCAGCTGCGCCAGATCCTCGATCGAATAGATGTCGTGATGCGGCGGCGGCGAGATCAGGCCGACGCCAGGCGTCGAGTGCCGGACCTTGGCGATGGTGGCGTCGACCTTGTGGCCGGGCAGCTGGCCGCCCTCACCGGGCTTGGCGCCCTGCGCGACCTTGATCTGCATGACATCGGAATTGACGAGATACTCGGCGGTGACGCCAAACCGCCCCGAGGCGACCTGCTTGATCGCCGAACGTTCGGGGTTCTTGCTGCCGCCGGGCAGCGGCAGATAGCGGTCGGCCTCTTCGCCGCCCTCGCCGGTGTTCGACTTGCCGCCGATCTGGTTCATGGCGCGCGCCAGCGTCGTGTGTGCCTCGCGCGAGATCGAGCCGAACGACATCGCCCCGGTCGAGAAGCGCTTGACGATATCGGCCGCCGACATCACGTCCTCTATCGCCACCTTCTTGCGGCCGGTCTCTTCCGCAAGCTTGATCCTGAACAGGCCGCGTATGGTCTGAGCACGGGCCGTCTCGCTGTCGATCTGCGCGGAATACTCCTTGAACGTCTCCCACGAGCCCTGGCGCACGGCGTGCTGCAAGGTGGCGACGGCGTCGGGCGACCATATATGGGCTTCGCCGCGCATGCGGTACATGTACTCGCCGCCGACCTCGAGGCTGTTGCGCAGCACCGGATCGTTGCCGAAACCGTCGGTGTGCCGGCTGAGCGTCTCAGCCGCGACCTCGTCCAGGCCGACACCTTCGATCAGCGTCGCTGTGCCGGTGAAGTACTTCTCGACGAAATCTGACTTCAGCCCGATGGCGTCGAATATCTGCGCGCCGCAATAGGACTGGTAGGTGGAGATGCCCATCTTCGACATCACCTTGAGGATGCCCTTGCCGATCGACTTGATGTAGCGCGAGACCACCTCGTAGGCGTCGACCTCCGCCGGCAGTTCGCCACGCTTGTGCATGTCGAGCAGCGTGTCGAAAGCAAGGTAGGGGTTGATCGCCTCGGCGCCGTAGCCGGCGAGACAGCAGAAATGATGCACTTCGCGGGGCTCGCCGGATTCGACGACCAGGCCGACCGCGGTGCGCAGACCCTTGCGGATCAGGTGATGGTGCACCGCAGCCGTCGCCAGCAGTGCCGGAATGGCGATACGGTCGGGACCGACCTGGCGGTCGGACAGGATGATGATGTTGTAGCCGCCGGCAACGGCCGCCTCGGCGCGCTCGCACAGACGCTCGACGGCGCCCTGCATGCCGGCAGCGCCCTCGCTCGACCCGTAGGTGATGTCGATCGTCTTGGTGTCGAAACGGTCTTCCGTGTGGCCGATCGAGCGGATCTTTTCCAGATCGCCATTGGTCAGGATCGGCTGGCGCACTTCGAGCCGCTTGCGGCGCGAATTGCCAACCAGGTCGAAGATGTTCGGCCGCGGCCCGATGAAGGACACCAGGCTCATCACCAGTTCCTCGCGGATCGGGTCGATCGGCGGGTTGGTGACCTGGGCGAAATTCTGCTTGAAGTAGGTGTAGAGCAGCTTCGACTTGTCCGACATCGCCGAGATCGGCGTGTCCGTGCCCATCGAACCCACCGCTTCCTGGCCGGTGGTCGCCATCGGCGACATCAGCAGCTTGGTGTCTTCCTGGCTGTAGCCGAACGCCTGCTGGCGATCGAGCAGGCTGACATCCTTGCGCAGCGCGCGCGGCTCGACCGGCTTCAGATCCTCCAGGATCAGCTGCGTGTTGTTGAGCCAGGTCTTGTAGGGATGCCTGGTGGCGATCTCCGACTTGATCTCCTCGTCGGAAATGATGCGGCCCTTGGCGAGGTCGATCAGAAGCATGCGGCCGGGCTGCAGCCGCCACTTCTTGACGATCCTCTCCTCCGGCACCGGCAGCACGCCGGCTTCGGACGCCATGATGACGCGGTCGTCGTCGGTGACGATGTAGCGCGCCGGGCGCAGACCGTTGCGGTCGAGCGTGGCGCCGATCTGGCGACCGTCGGTGAAGGCGACCGCGGCCGGCCCGTCCCACGGCTCCATAAGGGCTGCGTGGTATTCGTAGAAAGCCTTGCGGTCGGCATCCATCAGCTTGTTGCCGGCCCAGGCTTCCGGGATCAGCATCATCATGGCGTGGCTGAGGCTGTAGCCGCCCTGGAACAGGAATTCGAGCGCATTGTCGAAGCACGCCGTGTCGGACTGGCCGTCATAGGAGATCGGCCACAGCTTCGAGATGTTGTTGCCGAACAGTTCGGAATCGACCGAGGCCTGGCGCGCCGCCATCCAGTTGTTGTTGCCGCGCACCGTGTTGATCTCGCCATTATGCGCGACCATGCGGTAGGGGTGCGCCAGCTTCCAGGACGGGAAGGTGTTGGTCGAGAAGCGCTGGTGGACGAGGATCAGCGCGGTCTCGAAACGCGGATCCGACAAATCCTTGTAATAGGCGCCGACCTGGTAGGCCAGGAACATGCCCTTGTAGACAATGGTACGCGCCGATAGCGACACACAGTAGGCGCCGATATCCTTGTTGTTGTTCTCGGCGTAGATGCGGCCGGAAATCACCTTGCGCAGCAGGTACAGCCTGGCCTCATATTCCTCGTCATCTGGAATGTCTGATGTGCGGCCGATGAAGACCTGGCGATGGAACGGTTCGGAGGCCGCGATATCGGGCGCCTTCGACAGCGATGAATTGTCGACCGGCACGTCGCGAAAGCCGAGCAGCGGCAGCCCTTCTGACTGCGCCGATTCGGCGATGATCTCTTCGATATGGGCGCGCAGTGCCGCATCCTGCGGCATGAACCAGTGGCCGACGCCGTATTGGCCTGCCGCCGGCAGTTCGACGCCCTGGGCCGCCATCTCTTCGCGGAAGAAACGATCGGGGATTTGCACCAGCACGCCGGCGCCGTCGCCCATGAGCGGATCGGCGCCGACAGCGCCGCGATGCGTCAGGTTTTCGAGCACGAAGAGCCCGTCCTTGACGATCTGGTGCGACTTCACGTTCTTCATGTTGACGATGAAGCCGACGCCGCACGCGTCATGCTCGTTGCGCGGATCGTAGAGACCCTGCGCGGCCATGCCATTGGTGGTCAGGCCGTTGGTGGTCTGGCCTTCTTTGGTCAGAACGGTATTTTTAACGGCTGCCGCTTTCGTCTGCGCGGCCTGGCCGATAATCGCAGATGGCGTCAGTTCCGTCATCGTCCTGTCCTCCGTTCCGGCCCCTTGCACGTCTAGCATTTGGGGCGCTGGTCTACCTTGGGAAGCGACTGGCTTCCGCTCTCATTCTTGCGGCACGTCTTTTCGAAATCCTTGGCGGACCGTGCGGTGCACCGCCGGTTCGTATCCGGTATCGTACAGGCCACAGCCGAGCCGTCTACCCGTCGCTCGCGGCAACGGCCGGAGTGGCCCAAATGATACGCCAATCCAGCCTGACTTGTGCGACAAAATAAGACAGCACTACTGTCCTAAATTTTTATGGCAGAAATCCTGGGCGCACACAAGACCGATTCCCAAATTCTTGGACGTTTGGCGACAGAAAATTACGTCAGGCGCTGTCGAAACGAAATTTCGGTCCCGGCACTCCTTCGTGATCGCCTTTGGCTTTACCGCTTTTTCAGCCCTTGGCCCTTGCGCGTCAAACCCCGAAACGGCCATGGTCGCGCTCTTGTCGCAACCAGACTTTCTCAACCAGGCAGGGACTTTCCTGATGTTCTTTGCATCCGACAACTGGGCGGGCGTCCATTCCAACATTGCCGCCGGGCTGTCAGCCAATGCCGGCGGCTTTTCGACCGCCTATGGCGATGGCGATCTCGACCGCGCCGTCTACCAGCGTTTCAGCGAGATCTTCGAACGCGAGGTCGCGGTGTTCTTCGTCGCTACCGGCACGGCGGCCAACTCGCTGTCCCTGGCCGCTTACAACAAGCCCGGCGGCATTTCCTTTGCGCACCGCGAATCGCACATCATCGAGGACGAATGCGGCGCGCCGGAATATTTCAGCGGCGGCTCGCGTCTCCATGCTGTCGACGGCGCCCTGGGCAAGATCGATCCGCACAATCTTGAACGCGCCGTCGCCCGTTTCGCACCCGAAATCGTCCATTGGGGACGCCCGACGGCCGTCTCGATCACCCAATCGACCGAAGTCGGCACAGTGTACGGGCTCGACGACATTTCCACCATTTCGGAGATCGCCAAACGCTTTTCCCTGCCGCTGCATATGGACGGCGCCCGTTTTGCCAACGCATTGGTCGCGCTTGAGACGACGCCGGCCGAAATGACCTGGAAGCGCGGCGTCGACATCGTCTCGTTCGGCGGCACCAAGAACGGCTGCTGGTGCGCCGAGGCCATTGTGCTGTTCGATCTAGACCGCGCCAAGGAGTTGTCCTTCCTGCGCAAGCGCGCCGCACAGCTGTTCTCCAAGTCGCGCTTTATCGCAGCGCAGTTCGACGCCTACTTCACGGACGGCCTGTGGCTGGACACGGCCCGTCATGCCAATGCCATGGCCGCACGCCTGGCGGCTGCGATCGAGGATTCGGCAACGGCGAAGCTCGCCTGGTTGCCGCAGGCCAACGAGGTGTTCGCGGTGATGAAAAAGGCGGAAGCCGAAAGGCTGCAATCCGTCGGCGCAGCCTTTTACGACTGGCACAGGCCGCACGGCTTCGACGGCCATGTCGGCGAGGACGAGTTGCTCTATCGCTTCGTCACCAGCTTTGCCACGACTTCAGATGAGGTCGATCGCTTCGGCCAGATGATCGCCTGAACCCGCGAGACCGCGCCAATGACAAAGCCACCTCTCGGCTCAACCATGCGGCTGGTTCGCCCGGCGCCAAACGTGCTCGGCTTCTACGATGGCCGCGTTGACGGCGTTCGCGCCTGGTCGGACGAGCCGAACTGGCTGGACGAAGGCGCCTATGCCCTCGGCATCTGCACCTATGCGATCGTCGATGGTTCGCAGGCGCTTGTCTACGACACGCATATTTCGCTGCCTCACGCGCGCTTCATCAGGCAGACGCTCGAAGACATGGGCGCAACATCGATCCGGGTCGTGCTCAGCCACTGGCATGACGATCATATTGCCGGCAATGAGGTGTTTCAGGATTGCGAGATTATCGCCAACACGCTCACCGCCTCGGCGCTCGCGAACAACCGGGCTGAGATCGAAAGCGGTGTTCCACCGATCAAGCCTCTCGTGCTGCCGAACAGGACCTTCGCAGGCAGTCTTGACCTCGCCGTTGGATCGATCGCCGTCGAACTGCGTCAGGTCGAAATCCACAGCCATGACGGCACGGTGCTGTTCATGCCCGAAACCGGCCTGCTCCTGGCGGGCGACACGCTCGAGGATCCGATCACCTATGTCAGCGAGGCGGATCGGCTGGCGCAACATCTGGTCGATCTCGAACGCATGGCCGGCTGGTCGATAGACCGCATCTTGCCCAATCACGGCTCGCTCGAAGCGATTGAGCGAGGCGGCTACGACAAAGGCCTCATCGCCGCGACGCAAGCCTACGTTCAAAAACTGCTTCGCTGCCGGCGTGAGCCTGATCTTGCGAAGCAGGATCTGAAAACCTTCGGCGCCGACATATTCGCCACGGGCGCGGTCGAGTACTTCGCGCTGTACGAGCCCGTCCACCGGCAAAACATCGAGGCCGTTCTCGCAACCGGCACCGGTCGCTAAGCAAGGAAAGGCCGCGCCAAAAGCTCGAGGCCAAGCAAGATCAGGAAAACAAGAAACCAGCGCCGGAAGGTCGCCGGGCTGATCCGCTGCCGGAGCAACTGTCCGAGCCACATGCCGAGCAAGGCCGGCGCAACCGCCAGCGACGACATGGCGACATGCCCGACCTGGAACGCGCCGTGCGAGGCAAGGCCGGCAGCGAGCGCGATCGTCGACACGGTGAAGGACGGGCCGAGCGCCTGGATCAGATCGTCACGGCTCAAGCCCAGCGCCTGAATGTAAGGTACAGCGGGCACGACGAACACGCCGGTGCCGCCGGTGACGATGCCGGTAAGGAAACCGACGATGGGCGACGACCAGCGCTCGGCTGACGCGGGAACCGTCAACTGCCGCGCCAGCAGCGTATAGACGGCATAGACGATCAGCGCCGCCCCGAGGCCGGCCGTCGTCCATTTGACATTGTCGCTGGCCAGCAGCCATGAGCCGGCCAGCGTGCCGGCGACGATGCCGACCATCATCAGCCACAGCCGCCTGAGGATCCATCCGAAGCTCGGGCCGGCAAACAGCTGCCAGATATTGGTGACGAAGGACGGCACGATCAGCAGCGAAGCCGCGGCGACCGGCGGCATGATTGTGCCCAGCAGCCCCATCGCCAACGTCGGCAGTCCCATACCGGTAACGCCCTTGACGATGCCGGCCAGCAGGAAGGTCACCGCAATGGTTGCCGTTAGGGCCAGGGAAAAATCAGCCGAAAGATCAGACATCGCCCTTCATGGGAAGACGGCGCCCGCCGCAAAAGAGCCAGAACTCTTCGGTTGGGGTGACAGAGGCTGCGGCGAAAAAAAGCGGCGCCTCGCGGCGCCGCTTTCGTCTCGGGAGGAGACGCTTTCAACCTTGGGCGTTGTGACGCCGCCGTCTTGATCACGCGGCGTTCTTGGCCTCGATCTGCTTGGCGTTGGCCGAAGAGGCGGTAATCGCGATCTTGCGCGGCTTCAGCTCCTCGGGGATGTTGCGCTTAAGGTCGACGAAAAGCAGGCCGTTCTTCAGGGTGGCGCCGACGACCTCGACATGGTCGGCAAGCTGGAAGCGGCGCTCGAACGAACGCGAGGCAATGCCGCGGTAGAGCAGCTCGGAGCCTTCGCCATTGCCCTCTTCCTTGCGCTCACCCTTGACGGTCAGCACGTTGCGGTGGGCTTCGATCGAAATCTCTTCGTCCGAGAAGCCGGCAACCGCCATCGAGATGCGATAGGCGTCCTCGCCGGTGCGCTCGATGTTGTAGGGCGGATAGGTCTGCGCGCCATCGGGCTGGGCCAGCGAGTCGAGCATGGTGAACAGGCGGTCGAAGCCGACGGTCGAGCGATAGAGCGGGGAAAAATCAACGTGACGCATGAGGTGTTCTCCTGTTGAGCAACATGTTTGCGTGTGGCCGGTGCGAAACCCTGGAAAGGCATTTCGGGTGGACCAGCAGCCCCGACATCGGCGGCTGCATCCGACATTTGGGGAGCGCAAAAGCGCATTTCAAGGATTTTTGAAGAGCACCAATCGAGGCGTCGATGAACGGCAGATGAACCGCCGCTTCGGCGCCCGTTCAGCCGGCCGGCGCTAGAGTGCCCCCAGGATAAAGAACCAGGCGGCGCCGGATGAAAGCGCCGCGACGAGGCCGACCGGGTGTAACGTCCCTTCCTCCCGGATCGACAGAGGCCGGAAGCACGCCGCCGCAGGCTGCTTCCGGCCTTGCTTGTTGTTCGTCCGCCCCCTTGGCGTCCTCCCTTTGCTTTTCATCCATTGGCGTCTATCACCATGCCGACGCCCTGCCGGGTGAGACACCACGAAGACGCAAGCGCCTAATGACGGATCTCTTCCATCCCACGCCAGGCAATCCGCCGCCGCAAAATGTCGCCGGCGGCTTTTTCACCACGCGCGACGGCAAGAAGATCCGCTACGGCCTGTTTGCCGCGGTCACCCGGCCGCTGAAAGGCACCGTCGTGCTGCTGCCCGGCCGCAACGAGTGCATCGAGAAGTATTTCGAAACCATCCGCAACCTGACCGACCGCGGCCTCGGCGTCGCCACGCTCGACTGGCGCGGCCAGGGCGATTCCGACCGGCTGATCGCCGACCCGCAACGCGGCTATGTCCGCTCCTTCTACGATTACACCGGCGACCTCGAACAGTTCTTCGAGGACATCGTGCTGCCCGACTGCCGCGGCCCGTATTACATCCTCGCCCATTCGATGGGCGCCGTGATCGCGCTGCTCGCGGCGCCGTCGATGGTCAACCGGGTGCGTCGAATGGTGCTGATTGCGCCTTTCCTGACGGTGCCCGACTCGCCCGTGTCGGCAAAAATGGCGCGCCGCGTCTGCTCGGTATTGTGCTTTCTCGGCTTCGGTCGGCTCTACGCCGCCTGGGGTCCGCGTCCCAGGGAAACCCTGCCCTTCGCCCTCAACAAGGTGACATCGGACCCCGGGCGCTATCAGCGCAACACGAAAATCTACGAGCACTATCCGCAACTGGCGCTCGGCGGGCCGACGATCCGCTGGCTGCAGGCGGCAATCAAGGCAGGCGAAGCCATCAGCGAGCCCGACTTCATGGCCAGGATCCAGGTGCCGCTGCTGATGATCGCCGCCGGCGCCGATCAGGTCGTCTCGACCAAGGCCGTGGAAGCCTACGCCAGGCGTCTGCGCCTCGGCTCGCTGCTGATGATCGATGGCTCGAAACACGAGATCCTGCAGGAGGCCGATGTCTATCGCGAGCAGTTGCTCGCCGCCTTCGACGCCTTCATACCCGGCAACGACGACCCCACAGCCTGATGCCACCGGCGCTGCATGTTGCGGCGCCTTGAGCTTGCGCCTGCTGACAGCCTTCTGTCAGGAGCAGCGTCGGCAGCACACAAAGAGCTAAAGATTCTGACAGCCGGTGCCGCCCCGGAATGCTCATCTCTCCGTGTCGAACCGAACGCCAAGGAGATGACGTCATGACCGAGAAAACCTGCGCTGCCTGCGATTGCCAGCTGGACGCCAATCCGATCCGCGTCAAGGTCGGCGGCAAGACCGTCGAGGTCTGCTGTGAGGAATGCGCGATTGCGCTGAACGAAGCCGGCGCATCAGTGGCCGGCGCATCAGTGGCCGGCAACGGGGAAGCCTGAGCGATGCGCCCCGATCATGCAGCGGCGGCGCAATGCCTCGCACATCAGCCGACAACTCAAACCGCGACGTTCCGGCGGTCCTTGCGGACACAAGGCATCGCGGCGGCCAACTGGATCGGCCGTCAACTGGAAAGGCGCCGAAGCCGCCTTGCCTTGCTCGAAATGACCGACGAACAGCTCAAGGACATCGGCCTGTCGCGCAGCCAAGCTCACTGCGAATACATGCGCCGTTTGTGGGACTGAGCCATGGCCGTACGAAGGGCCCGACAGGTGAAGTCTCCTGACAGGTTTGGACAAGCCAATCGCCTAATGTGCCGGAGCAGCTTTCGGCGCAAGGGTAGAACGCAACGGCCATGTCTCAGCTCACCATGTCGCAGTTCACGGTACAGACGCTTCTGGACACCGGCACCGTCAGGGTGAGGGATGTCCTCTGCAGCGGCGAATGCCGGCACAAGAGCGAAGAAGAGTGCACCGCTGCCACGCATCTTGTGTTTCCCTATCGCGGCGTCTTCGTGCGCCATGTCGGCCGCAACGATGCGGTCGCCGAAGCCAACCAGTTGTTGTTCTTCAACAACGCCGAAGGCTACCGGATCAGCCATCCCGTCGAGGGTGGCGATTCCTGCCTCGATCTCGTTGTCGAGGAGGCGCAACTGCAGGAGCTGACGCCGAAGGAGCAGTTGCGCTCGGGCAGCGCCGTGGCGTTTCGTCGTCAGCGCCGCCGCATCGACCCGCGGGCTCAGGCGCTGGTGGCGGTGCTGCGCTACAGCCTGAGCCGCAACATTGCCGAAACGCTGGAGGCCGAAACCCTGGCGCTGACGCTGGTGCGGCGCTCCCTCGGCGAGAGCACCTCGCATGCCGCCGGCGCCAGCGCTGGCCGGCAGAAGCTGGTCGATCGCGCCAAGCTCGTCCTGTCCTCGGATCTTTCGCGGCGCTGGACGCTGGCCGAGATCGCCGCTGAAGTCGGGGTATCACCGGTTTATCTCACGCAGGTTTTCCAGCAGGTCGAGGCGATGCCGCTCTATCGCTACCATCTGCGCCTGCGGCTGGCGCGCGCGCTCGACCTGCTTGGCCGCTACGACAATCTGACCACGCTCGGCCTGGACCTCGGCTTCTCCAGCCACAGCCATTTCAGCTCCGCGTTCAGGCAGGTCTACGGGCGAACGCCGGCGGAATTCCAGCGCTCGATCAAGCCGCGCTGATCGGGTCGACTATCAGCCCCGCAGGGCTGCCATTGCAGCCGCATGAAGCTCCGGCGTTGCGGCGGCCAGGATGTCGCCGCCCTTTTCCGCCGGACCGCCCTCGAATGTGGTGACGACGCCGCCGGCCTTTTCGATGATCGGGATCAGCGCCACGATGTCGTAGGGTTTCAATCCGGGATCGGCGACGATGTCGACGCTGCCCGAGGCAATCATGGCAAAGGCGTAGCAATCGGCGCCGTAGCGGGCGAGCTGGATCTGTTCCTCGAACGCGTCGTAGCGGGTGCGCGCCTCGCCCTTGAAAAGCGCCGGCGTGGTGGTGAACAAGGTCGCCTCGTCAAGCTTCGTCCTCTTGCGGGTCGACAGCTTCCGCGGCCCACCGGGGCCTTCGTAGTGGGAGCCGGAAGCGTTGGCGTAGAACAGCTCGCCGGTGAACGGCTGCGCCATCATGCCGGCGACGGCGTCACCGTCGACCGTCAACCCGACCAGCGTTCCCCACACCGGCAGGCCTGAGATGAAGGCGCGGGTACCATCGATCGGATCGATCACCCAGACATGCCTTGAGGAGATGTTTTCGCTGCCATGTTCTTCGCCAAGGATACCGTGATCGGGATACTCAGCCGAGATCAGCGCCCGAATGGCGCGCTCGGCCTCGCGGTCGGCCTCGGTGACCGGGTCGAAACTGCCTTTTTCCTTGTTGGCCACTGCGCCCTGTGCGCGGAAACGCGGCAAGGTTTCAGCCGCCGCCGCTTGCGCGATCCGGCGCATGAAATCGATGCTGATGTCCACGTGATTCTCCCGCATTACAGAGTGCCAACCCGGTCTGCCGGCACTTTCCCGCCAAAACAAGCCGGTTTATCGATTTATCAGAGACATCAGCGTTGCTGAAATGTCACACATCGGGACCATCGAAACGCATTTTCACATCAGAGTGAATTAAAAAAGCGTGGGATCGATTGACATTTGTGCATCGCACAATAAATTTGTTCTCGGACAGGTTTTCCTGTCCATGCCCTCCTTGGGCGTTTCCTCCCTAGACTTCGACCGTGTCGTGCAAACGATGCGGTCTTTTTTTACGCTGCGGGATGGCCAGCGCGGGATTGCATGAACAGCCGCCGCTCCGGCGTCATTCGGCGGCCAGCGGCAGGTCGACGAAGTGGTGGTCGGGCATCGCCATCAGGTCGGCCGAAAAGCGCGCCATATCGTCGGCCAGCGCATCGAAGCCGGCCGATTTCTGGAACGTCCGCTCATTCATGTAGAGGCCGCGATTGACCTCGATCTGCAGCGCATGCAGATGGCGCGCCGGCCGGCCGTAATGCTCGGTGATGAAGCCGCCTGCATAGGGTTTGTTGTGCGCGACGGTGTAGCCCATGCCGATGAGCAGGCCGATCGCCGTCTCGGTCAGGGCCGCCGTGGCCGAGATGCCGAAACGGTCGCCGACGATGAAATCCGGCCGCAGGCCGCTGTCGCCCACCCTGATGCTCGCCGGCATCGAATGGCAGTCGATCAGCACGGCATAGCCGAACCTGGCATGGGTTCTGGTCAAAAGCCGCTTCAGCGTCTCGTGATAGGGTTTGTAGACCACCTCTATGCGCTGGACGGCCTCCGCCAGCGGCAGACGGCCGGAATAGATGTCGAGCCCCTCGCCCACCAGCTTGGGCACGGTGCCGAGCCCGCCGGCGACGCGCGCCGAGCGGATGTTGCAGAAGGACGGCACCGGCTCGGCGAACATGCGCGGGTCGAGTTCCCAGGGTTCGCGGTTGACGTCGAGATAGGCGCGCGGAAAATTCGCCGCCAGCATCGGCGCGCCCAGCGCCACCGCGCTGCCGAACAGCTCGTCGACATAGCAATCCTCGGAGCGGCGGATGGCGTTCCGGTCGAGCCGCGCCATGGCCAGGAAGCGGTCTGGATAATAGCGGCCGCTATGCGGTGAGTTGAAGACGAAGGGAACGCGCTGCTCGGCGCCCGATCGGATTTCGAAGGGTGGAACGACCGAAAAATCTTCGGCTGCCGTCGTCAATTTGAACGAACCCGGAAACAGCAATGCATCATGATGGGAAACTGCCACCTCATCGGCCGCATGTCCAGCATTTCGGCATGTCAGGAACCCCGTCAAATCAGGATTAATGCCGCCAACGTTCACTTGATGTTTACCGTCAGCTCCTCATATACAGGATGGTTAACGGGCTTGCCGGACGGCAGGCTCGGCTGGGGTGATTCGGACGGGACAAGATGGCACGCATTCTGCTGGCGGAAGACGACGACGACATGCGCCGGTTCCTGGTCAAGGCACTGGAGCGGGCCGGCTATCACGTCAGCGATTTCGACAATGGCGCCAGCGCCTACGAGCGGCTGCGCGAAGAACCTTTCTCCCTGCTGCTGACCGATATCGTCATGCCGGAGATGGACGGCATCGAACTCGCCCGCCGCGCCACCGAGATCGATCCCGACCTCAAGGTGATGTTCATCACCGGTTTCGCGGCCGTCGCGCTCAACCCCGATTCCAAGGCGCCGAAAGACGCCAAGGTTCTGTCCAAGCCCTTCCACCTGCGCGATCTCGTCAATGAGGTCGAAAAAATGCTTCAGGCCGCCTGAAGCGCGCACAGTGTGATCTCGCCGCTTCGTCGGCGGCGCGGCAAAACGAGCCTTTCTTTCCCTTTTCCGGCTATTGACGCGCTGGACCAAAAATGGTGTATGCGCGGCTTCGGATGGGCGTGTAGCTCAGCGGGAGAGCACTGCATTGACATTGCAGGGGTCACAGGTTCAATCCCTGTCACGCCCACCATCCTTTCAATAACTTGGCCAAGCCCGTTTTTGGCGCACCCCTTCGACGACTTAGCCGGTAAGGCGGCCACCGCTTGTGGCAGCCGCCTCGTGTTTGTGGACATTCTAATGCATGGCGCTCAAAAGTGGCCCCGGTTTTGAGACGACGACATGCATAAAAACAAAGACCTAAAGCGCGTCGCCTGAGTCCGTTCAAACGCGACGCGCTTTAGACGTGGTGCGGACTTAGCGTCCTTGAAGGCGCAGGCTCGATGCCGTCCTCCATAAGAATATCCTTCTTGCGAGCGAACGCGACGAAGACGCCTCGTGCTGTCTCGGGTTCCACATCACCAATCAGAGCGGCTTTGCAAGCGCGAATAGCAGCTCTCTGCTCCGGGCCGTTGCCACACCATTCGGCTGCGAATTGATAAGCATCCGCGACCGTGTTGAGTTGGCGGGGAAAGCCCAATCCCACCCACACCCGGACTGGCTTTTCAAAAGGTTTCGATAGCATCATGACCTCCTTTCCTAATGCATGTCACCCAGAAGTATGCTGCGGTTCTGGGACAACGACATGCATCAAAACAAAGACTTAAAGCGTGTCGCATGAATGGTTTCAGCGCGACGCGCTTTAGGCAGTCACTCCTCCGCCTTCGCCACCTCTGCCCATCATCCACGGCATTGTCGTGGATACTTCCTCAAGGATTCTGGCTGCTTTCGCAAAACCGCTGAACGCTTCTCTGGCTGCGGAAAGCGGATAATCGCTATCGAAAGCTCGCTGGCAGGCCCGCAATGCGGTTTGGTGAATGGGGCCGCGCCTGTCCTTCGGCCATTCATAGAGGAACTCCAGAGCGTCCTCGAGACACGTGATTTCCTGAACAAGGTTGTCGCCGCTTTTCACGAAAACGGCGCTGTCGAACATCCGATCGTTCATATGATCCTCCAAATTGAACGAACCATTGAGTTTCATGGTTTGCGCGGTCCAGGCCAACTGCAGGCGCGCGACAGAGGCGCGCCAGTACGTCCTGCAGTGATCATCTTCGTTTCTCCGCAATCACAGCCTCCCGGCCGGAACCGGGAGGCGGACCCGCAGTTCAAAGTGTGACAGATCGACAGGATTACGCGGCTTTACGCGCGCGGTCCGTGTCTGGCGTGATCTGAGTGGCGGCCGTTGGCGTGTCGCCGACGCCGATGCTGATGCGGCGCGGTTTCAGCTCTTCGGGAATCTCGCGGACGATGTCGATCGAGAGGAGGCCATTCTCCAGTTTGGCTGCCTTGATCTTCATGTGGTCGGCAAGCTTGAACGTCTGCCTGAAACTGCGATAGGCGATGCCCTGGTGCAGCAGCTGGCGTCCGCTCTGATCATCAGCCTTCTGGCCTACCACGACCAGTTCGGGTCCATGCTGGGTCAGCTCAACCTCATCCTGGCTGAAGCCTGCGATGGCCATCGAGATACGGTAATCGTTCTCGTCGACCTTCTCGATGTTATAGGGCGGCCAGTCTGGACGCGTGCCGCTGTCGAGCATGTCGAAAAGCCGGTCGAAACCGACGGTGGTCCGATAGAGGGTATCAAAGGTTCTCATAGCCACATCCTCCTTGAAGCAACATGGGTACAAGGACGCCGCCCCGTGCGGCGCCGCCATTTTTTGCCGAGCCTTATGGCCTTGGCGGAAATCGAATTAGGAGGCGCCCCAAATGAGTTCAAGAGCATCTCGAATTTTTTTTAGTAGCATCCTTCGCATCGACGGAAAGCGAAATCTGAGTTTCTACGGGACCTTCCCTTCGAACAGTCGAACAGCCCCTTGAAGTACAGATCCGGCGGGAAGTTTTCGCGCGATCTGCGCGACCGCATCGTCTACTGCCCCGCCGTCCCGTTTCGTATTCAAATGCCGGCCAGCAAGGAACCGGGTAGCGGCCTTCCGATCCGTAAATCCACCCTGTCGGGGGGCGAAACGTCCCGGCACGTGCCGGGACGTTTCTGGCTCGCGGATCACTGTGGCCGCGGATCGGGCCTGTCGGGCTTGTCATGAGGGGTGTTGCTGCCTTCACGGCACGGGGTGCCGATGCCGCAGCATTTGCCGTTGTAGTCGACACCGGGCTTGGTCTTCTCGCATTCCCTCGGCGGTGCCGTCTGACACCCTGCCAGCACCGAAACCGCGATGGCGGCGAGAAATGCGTTTCTTGAAGTGATAAACATTGACGTTCTCCTTGATGGACCGTGTTTGCTACACACCGCTTGGTCGCGGGCGGCAGCGAAATGGTTCAAGGAAAATTGGAATCAGGCCGCGCCGAGGCGGACATCACCCTTCTCAATATGGTTGAGAAACCACGCATATGTCTGTTCCAATCCATCGCGAAGCGCGTAGCGCGGGCGCCATCCCGTCGCAAACAGCCGCGAAACATCCATCAACTTGCGCGGCGTGCCATCTGGCTTGGTCGTATCGAAGGCGATATCAGCCTCGACGCCGGCGACCGATGCGACGGTCTGGGCAAGCTCGGCAATGGTGACATCCTCGCCCGAACCGACATTGACGTGGCTGTCGCCGGCATAATTCTTCAACAGCCAGACCAAGGCATCGGCGGCGTCGTCGACATGCAGGAATTCACGCCGTGGCGTGCCCGAGCCCCAGACCTCGAGGCTGTTGCCGCCGCTCAGCGCCAGTGCATGCGCCTTTCGCATCAGGGCCGGCACGACATGGCTGGACTGGAGATCGAAATTGTCGCCAGGACCGTAAAGGTTGGCCGGCATCGCCGAGATGTAGTCGACGCCATGCTGGCGCCGATAGGCCTGGCACAGTTTGAGCCCGGCGATCTTGGCGATCGCATACCATTCATTGGTGGGTTCGAGCGGACCGGTCAGCAGCGCGTCTTCCCTGATCGGCTGCGGCGCGAGCTTTGGATAGATGCAGGACGAGCCGAGAAACAAAAGCTTGCCGACCTCGCTGCGAAAGGCGCCGTCAATGACATTGCCCTGCATAACCAGGTTTTGCTGCAGGAAATCGACAGGGAACCGGTCATTGGCCAGGATACCGCCGACTTTGGCGGCCGCCATCACCACCGCATCCGGCCTGTGCTCGGCCATCCAGCGCCGCACCCCTGCCTGGTCGAGCAGGTCGAGCCTGTCGCGCGATACGGTGAGTATCTCGCAGTCCTCGCTCGCCAGCCGGCGCACGACGGCCGAACCGACCATGCCACGATGCCCGGCGACGAAGACACGCTTGCCCTTCAGTTCAAATGTCGCGTCCATCGGCCTGCCTCACGCAGAACGGCTGTTCTGCCGCGTGCCGCCGGCGGTGCGCGCCAGATCGGCCTGCACCATTTCCGCCACCAGATCCCTGAAGCCGGTCGTGTGCGACCACCCCAGCCTGGCTTTGGCCTTGGCGGGGTCGCCGAGCAGCAGGTCGACCTCGGTCGGCCGGAAATAGCGCGGATCGATGCGCACCAGGACAGTGCCCGAACCGGCATCGACACCGACTTCATCGACACCCTCGCCTTGCCAGCGGATGGTGCGTCCGGTCTCGGCAAAAGCCAGTTCGACGAATTCGCGCACCGAATGCGCCTCACCGGTCGCCAGCACGAAATCGTCGGCTTCACTGTGCTGCAGAATGCGCCACATGCCCTCCACATAGTCGCGCGCATGGCCCCAGTCACGCTTGGCGTCGAGATTGCCGAGATAGAGCGTGGCCTGAAGGCCGTGATGGATCGAGGCGACGGCCCGCGTGATCTTGCGGGTGACGAAGGTTTCGCCGCGTGTCGGGCTTTCGTGGTTGAACAGGATTCCGTTGGCGGCGAACATGCCGTAAGCCTCGCGGTAGTTGACCGTGATCCAGTAGGCGTAAAGCTTGGCCGCGGCATAGGGCGAGCGCGGATGGAAGGGCGTCGCCTCGCTTTGCGGGACCTCGCGCGCCTTGCCGTAAAGCTCCGACGTCGATGCCTGGTAGAAGCGCACCGACTTCTCCAGGCGCAGGATGCGGATCGCCTCGAGCAGCCTGAGTGTTCCCAGCGCATCGGCATTGCCGGTGTATTCCGGGGTCTCGAAACTCACCTGGACATGGCTCTGGGCGCCGAGATTGTAGATCTCGCTGGGCTGTGTCTCCTGCACCAGGCGAATGAGGTTGGTTGCGTCGGTCAGATCGCCATAATGCAGGAAGAAACGCGCACCGCGCTCGTGCGGATCGACATAGATGTCGTCAACGCGCTCGGTGTTGAACGAGGACGAGCGGCGTTTGACGCCATGGACAATATAGCCCTTCTGCAGAAGCAATTCTGCGAGATAGGCCCCGTCCTGCCCGGTTACACCGGTGATGAGCGCCACTTTTTCCGTCATTGCCGCTCCGTCCGCATCCAATCCCGGCAACCGAATACAGATTTGGCGCGAGAACGCAAATCCCCCATACGGGGGACAGGTTTCAGCCAGCGATTGTGTCGTTCTCAGGCACCTGCAACCGCGCAGAAATGCTTCATCCTGGCCAGCGCAAGCTCGGGATCGGCGAGCAACCCTGCCTGGTCGGCAAGGCGGAAGATGTCGGCGTAGTGCAGGATGCCGCGCGCCGACTGCATGCCGCCGACCATGGCGAAATGGTCCTGATGGCCGTTGAGCCAGGCCATGAAGACGATGCCGGCCTTGTAATACTCCGTCGGCGCCTCGAAGATCTTGCGCGACAACGGCACTGTCGGCGCCATCAGCGCGTCATAGCCGGCGCGATCGCCCTCAGCCAGTTTCGCCAGCGCCGCACTGGCGACCGGCGCGATGGCGTCGAATATGCCGAGCAAGGCGTGCGAGTGCCGCTTCCCGTCGCCGGCAATCAGTTCGGGATAGTTGAAATCGTCGCCAGTGAACATGACGACGCCTTCCGGCAGCCGGTTGCGCAAGGCAACTTCCTTGCCGGCATCGAGCAGCGATATCTTTATCCCCTCGACCTTATTAGCATGGCGCTCGATGATGGCGACGACGGTGTCGAGCGCAGCCTCGAAATTCCCACTGCCCCAATATCCCTGCAACGCCGGATCGAACATGTCGCCCAGCCAGTGGAGGATGACCTTGCCGGATGCCTGGCTGAGGATGCGATCGTAGACCCTGATATAGTCGTCCGGATCTTTTGCGACCGCCGCCAGCGCCCGGCTGGCCATCATGATCGCCTTGCCGCCCTCGCCTTCGATGAAGGTGAACTGCTCCTCATAGGCGGCGATCACATCGTCGAGCGTTCTGGCAGCGGCCGGCGCCAGATGATCGGTGCCCGCGCCCGAGGCGAGGTCTGCGCCTTCGACGCTGCGCGCCTCGGCGATCGAGCGCCGGATCAATTCCTGCGCATTCGCCCAGTCGAAACCCATGCCGCGCTGGGAGGTGTCCATCGCCTCGGCGATGCGGAAGCCAAGCCGCCACAAATGATGCCGAAACGCCATCGTCTTGTCCCAATCGACCGCAGGCTTCGACCAGGGGTCGGTCATCGCGAAAGGATCGGCGACGACGTGGGCCGCGGCATAGGCGATGCGCGGGAAAACCGCACCGATTACGGGCTCGACCGGACTGCCCGCGAGCTTGTAGCTGACGCGGCCGCCATTCTGCGTAGGCAGGGTGATATCCATGGCAACCTCCGTTTTCGGCATCCTATAAATGGAACGTTCCAATAAATCAAGAACCTTTATGATTCGGCGATTGAACCGGTCCAAATGCCGAAGAAGGCTAAGAGTCCTTGCTAGGAACCACATTCATCACCTTTTCGATCTCCGCAAGAATCCCGATTGACTCTCGGTTGGCAGAGTGATTAGAACGTTCCAATAGAATTGCCCATTTAAGCGGAGGAAACCACCGACATGGCCAGCCGGGCCAAGGCAACGATCCTGGACATCGCCCGCGAGGCTGGTGTGTCCAAATCGACGGTGTCGCTTGTGCTGCAAGGCTCAGGGCTGATCCGGCCTGAAACCGCGGTCAAGGTTCGCAAGGCGATCGAGGATGTCGGCTATGTCTACAACCGCGGCGCCGCCAATCTGCGCAAAGCCCATTCCAACGTCATCGGCATGGTCATCAACGATCTCACCAACCCCTTTTTCGCCGAACTGGCGGTCGGCATGGAGCGCGTCTTCCAGTCAGCCGGCATCGTGCCCTTCATCGCCAACACGGCGGAGAACCCGGTGCGCCAGGAAGAAGTGCTGAAGTCGCTGATGGAACAGGGCGTCGCAGGCCTGATCGTGTCACCGGCACGCGGCACCACGCCGGGCGCCTTCCGTCGCCTCGAGATGGCGGGCGTGCCGGTCGTCTTCGCCATGCGCCGCCTGCCGGACAGCCGCATCCCGGTGATCGCTCCTGACAACCATCGCGGCGCGTATCTCGCCGCCGCCCATCTGATCGGCAAGGGCCATCGCCGGCTGGCCTTCTTCGGCGGCACCTCCGACCTGGTCGTCTATCAGGAGCGCCTGGGCGGTTTTCGTGAAGCTTGCGAAACATTGGGCATTGCCAGGCGCGACGTGCTTGTCGTCGAAGGCGAGACCAGCCGCAGGGGCGGCATCGCGTGCCTGGAAACCGCCCTTGCCATGGCCGAGCCGCCGACGGCGGCACTTTGCTTCAACGATGCCGTCGCCTTCGGCGTCATGCTGGCGCTGCGCAAGCGCGGGCTGGAGCCCGGCGCGGACTTTGCCGTCGTCGGCTTCGACGACGTGGTCGAGGCCGAGCATTATATGCCGGCGCTGACCAGCGTCTCGGTCGACACACCCGGCCTCGGTGAACGCGCCGCCCACGTCATGCTGAAGATGATCCAGTCGCGCACCACGCATGCCGAGGACCATATCGGCGCCGTCAATCTGGTCGTCAGGGACAGCTGCGGTCCCGGTCGCCGCGCCCAGAACACATCAGCAGGAATGGGAGACGCGGCATGAGCGTCAGATGGGGACTGATCGGCGCCAGCACGATCGCCAAACAGTTCATGATCAACGCCATCCGCGCGCAAGAGGGTGGCGAGATCGCGGCGGTGATGAGCTCCAGTCCGCAGCGCGCCAAGACTTATGCCGCGGAACAGAATATTCCGCTTGCCGTCTCGACGCTGGACGACCTGCTCGGCGCCGAAATCGACGCCGTCTACATCTCGACCACCAATGAACTGCATCTCGAACAGGCATTGGCTGCGATCAAGGCGGGAAAGCATGTTCTGTGCGAAAAGCCGCTGGCGCTGAACAGCGCCGACGCGCGCACAATGGTCGCCGCCGCCAAGGAAGCCGGTGTCGTGCTTGGCACCAATCATCATCTGCGCAATGCCGGCGCCCACCGCGCCATGCGCGACGCCATATCAGCCGGCCATATCGGCAAGCCGATTGCCGCGCGCGTCTTCCATTCCGTCTATTTGCCGGAAAACCTGCAGGGCTGGCGCATTACCAAGCCTGAGGCCGGCGGCGGCGTGGTGCTCGACATCACCGTGCATGATGCCGACACGCTGCGCTTCGTGCTCGGCGACGACCCGATCGAGATTTCGGCCTTCACCCAGTCGGCCGGCATGGCCGGCAGCGGGCTGGAAGACGGTGCCATGTGCATCTGGCGCTTCAGGTCCGGTTTGATTGCCCAGTCGCATGAAGGCTTCACCACGAAGTTCGCCGATACCGGCTTCGAGGTGCATGGTTCCGAAGGCTCGCTGATCGCTAAAAATGTGATGACGCAGAAGCCGGTCGGTTCGGTGCTGCTACGCACCGCCAAGGGCGAGGAGGAACTGAGCTTCGACCGCGAAGACCTCTACGTCAGGTCGCTGCGCCAGTTCCATGCCGCTATTAGCGGCGCGGGCCAGCCCTCCGCAACCGGCGAGGACGGCGTCTGGTCACTAGCCTGCGCCGAAGCAGCGTTGCTGTCCGGGAAATCCGGCAAGGCGGTTGCCATCGAGCCGAAACTCGGGAGCGCCAAGTGAGCAAGCTCGTCTCCGCTCAGCAGGCCGCCAGCCTCATCAAGGACGGCATGACCGTCTCCGTCTCGTCATCGAGCGGCCTCGGCTGCCCGGATGCCGTGCTGGCTGCCATCGGCCAGCGCTTCGACGCTGAAGGCCATCCGAAAGACATCACCACGCTGCATCCGATCGCCGCCGGCGACATGTATGGCATCAAGGGCATCGACCATCTGGCTAAGCCTGGCCTGTTGAAGCGCACGCTCTGCGGCTCCTATCCCTCGGGCCCCTCCTCGTCCGAGCCGCCGCAGATATGGAAGATGATCGGCGACAATTCGGTCGCCGCCTACAATGTGCCGTCCGGCATCCTGTTCGACATGCACCGCGAAGCTGCCGCCAAGCGGCCGGGCGTGCTGACCAAGGTCGGCCTCGACACTTTTGCCGACCCGCGCCACCAGGGCTGCGCCATGAATGAGGCTGCAAGCGAGCCGATCGTCTCGGTGCAGCAGTTCGACGGCGAGGAATGGCTCTATTTCCGCTCGATCGTGCCCAACGTTTCGATCATCCGCGCCACCACCGCCGACGAGCGCGGCAACCTCACTTACGAGCATGAAGGCGCCTATTTGGGCGGCCTCGAACAGGCGCTCGCCGCCCGCAACAATGGCGGCATCGTCATTGCGCAGGTCAAGCGCGTCGTCGAGAACGGCACGCTGAAGCCGCATGACGTGCGCGTGCCCGGCGTCCTGGTCGACCACATCGTGGTGGCGCCGGACCAGTTGCAGACGACGTTGACGCCTTACGACCCGGCGATTTCGGGCGAGATCTTCCGGCCGTTGTCCAGCTTCCGCAACGCTGAGATGAACGTCCAGAAAGTAATCGCGCGCCGCGTCGCCATGGAATTGCGCGACGGCATGGCGGTCAACATTGGCTTCGGCATCTCGGCAAACGTGCCGCGTATCCTTCTCGAGGAAGGCCAGCACGGCAAGGTCACCTGGGTGATCGAGCAGGGCGCCGTCGGCGGCGTGCCGCTGCTCGACTTCGAGTTCGGCTGCGCTTCCAATGCCGAGGCGATCATGCCCTCGCCGCACCAGTTCATCTATTTCCAGGCCGGCGGCTTCGATGCCTCGCTGCTCTCCTTCTTGCAGATCGACCGCCATGGCTCCGTCAACGTGTCGAAACTCTCGGCCCGGCCACATGTCACCGCCGGGGCCGGCGGCTTTGTCGACATCACGGCACGGGCGAAAAAGATCGTCTTCTCCGGCTTCTTCAATGCCGGCGCAAAACTGTCGCTCGCCGATGGCGGCATCCGCATCGATGCAGAAGGCAAGGTCAAGAAGGTGGTCAACGAGGTCGAACACATCTCCTTCTCCGGCAAGCGCGCCGTCGCGCAAGGGCAGGACATCACCTACGTCACCGAGCGCTGCGTGATGAAGCTGACGCCGGACGGTCTGATGGTGACGGAACTGGCGCCCGGCATCGACCTCGAACGCGATGTGCTGGCGCAGTCAGAGATTCCGCTCGGCATCGCCAACGATCTCAAGTTCACGCCGGCGGCTCTCTATCAGGACCGGCCGATCGGCCTGTCGCTGAATGGTGGCGCTTCTCTCGGAGGCGCGCATGGCTGAGCGCCTCGTCACCTTCGAGCAGGACGGCGCCATCGGCATCGTCACGCTGCGCCGGCCGGAGAAGTTCAACGCGCTGGACATTCCGATGCTGCGCGCGCTCGAGACAGCGCTCGACGAAGCCGAAATGGCTGAAGGCGTGCGCGTCGTGCTGATCCGCGGCGAAGGCAAAGGCTTTTGCGCCGGCGGCGACGTCGAGGCCTGGGCACAAATGAGCGCTGCCGACTTTCAGGTGCAATGGGTGCGCTACGGCCACCGTGTCTTCGACCGACTGGCGCGGCTGCGGCAGCCGACCATCGCGGTGCTTTCCGGCCATGCGCTGGGTGGCGGGCTGGAGCTGGCGGTCGCCTGCGACTTCCGTGTCGCCGAAACGCAGGTGAAGCTCGGCTTCCCCGAGACATCGATCGGCGTCGTCCCCGGTTGGTCCGGCACGCAGCGCGCCGTGCGCCGCTTTGGGGCCCAGATCGTGCGCCGCATGGCACTCGGCGGCGAGCTCTTTGCCGCCTCCGACGCGCTTGCCCTCGGCGTCGTTGACCGCGTGGTCGAGACCGGCCAGGCGCTGGCAGAGGCCAGGACTTGGGCCGAAAAAATCGCCGGGCGCGGGCCGCTCGCAACCGAAGCCGCCAAGCTGATGATCGCAGTCGCCGAAGGCGAGGAAAGTGCGGCCGCCACCGAGGCGCTCGCCAGCGGCTTCGTTGCGCTGACCGGCGACCTCAAAGCCGGCGTGAGCGCCTTCAAGGCCAAGCAGAGGCCGGCCTTTTCCAGATCTTAGAGAAAGCATGATGAACGCACCGCTCAACATTTCCATGCCGGCCGAGGCGTCCAAGGCGCCGAAGGCTTACAAGCTCCTGATCGACGGCAAGCATGTCGATGCCCGTGACGGCCGCACGATTGCGCGCAACAGCCCCGGCCATGGCTTCACCGTTTCGCGCTATGCGCAGGCCGGCGAGGCCGAGGTGGAGGCGGCCATGCAGGCCGCGCACAAGGCATTCGAGACCGGCCCGTGGCCGCGCACGAAGGCGGCCGAGCGCGCAGCCATCCTGCTCAAGACGGCCGACCTGATCGAGGCCCAGCTCGAAGACATCGCCCGACTCGATGCGCTGGAATCCGGCAAGCCGATCGCCCAGGCGCGCGGCGAGATCGGCGGCGCCATCGACATCTGGCGCTATGCCGCCTCGCTCGCCCGCACGCTGCACGGCGAAAGCTACGCCAATCTCGGCGACGCCATGCTGGGCGTCGTCCTGCGCGAGCCGATCAGCGTCGTCTCGATCATCACCCCGTGGAATTTCCCGTTCCTGATCGTCAGCCAGAAATTGCCCTTCGCGCTCGCCGCCGGCTGCACCGCGGTGGTTAAGCCGAGCGAAATGACCTCGGCCTCGACCTTCGTGCTCGGCGACATCCTGATGCAGGCCGGCCTGCCCGCGGGCGTCGTCAACATCCTGGCCGGCCTCGGCGCCGATGTCGGGGGGCCGATGGTCAGCCATCCGCTGGTCGAGATGGTGTCGTTCACCGGCTCTACCCGCGTCGGCAAGATGACCATGGCTTCCGCCGCGCAGTCGCTGAAGAAAGTCTCGATGGAGCTCGGCGGCAAGAACGGCCAGATCGTCTTCCCCGATGCCGATCTCGAGGCGGCCGCTGACGCAGCAGTGTTCGGCGGCTTCTTCAACGCCGGCGAATGCTGCAATGCCGGCAGCCGGCTGATCGTGCATGAAGCCATCGCCGACGATTTCCTCGCCACCGTCAAGGCGCTCACCGCCATGGTAACGGTCGGCGACCCACTCGACGACCGAACCAAGGTTGGCGCGATGATATCAGCCGACCATCTGACCAAGGTCGCGGGTTACGTCGCGGTGGCAGCAAAAGACGGCAGCAATGTCTATTGCGGTGGCGGCCAGCTGGCGTCCAATGCCGGCCAGTATCTCGATCCGACCATCATCCGCGGCGTTACCGAAGACATGGCTATTGCGCGCGAGGAAGTGTTCGGCCCGGTGCTCTCCGTGCTGACTTTTGGATCGATTGAAAAGGCGTTGCACATCGCCAACAACACGCCCTATGGTCTGTCTGCAGGGGTGTGGAGCGCCAGCATCGACACTTGTATGTCGGTGGCGCGTGGTGTGCGTTCGGGGACCGTTTGGGTGAACACATTCATGGAAGGCTTTCCCGAGTTGCCATTCGGGGGCTACAAGCAGTCCGGCATCGGACGCGAACTCGGCAAACGCGCTGTCGAGGATTATACCGAGGAAAAGACAATCCAGTTTCATCGCGGCCAGCGCACCGGTTGGTGGGTCGGCTGAGTTTGGAAGAACCCGGTGGGCTTCCACCGGTCGTGTAATGCAACAAGGGAGGTAGAACATGTTGCGCAAACTGCTTATCGGAACGGCTCTGGCGACGGCCTTTGCTTTCTCGGCCCATGCCGAAGACGTCAAGGAAGTGCAGATGCTGCATTGGTGGACGTCGGGCGGCGAAGCGGCTGCTCTCAACGTCCTCAAGGGCGACCTTGCCAAGGAAGGCTATGCCTGGAAGGACGTGCCGGTGGCCGGTGGTGGCGGCGACGCCGCCATGACTGCGCTGAAGGCGATGGTCGCGGCCGGCAATTACCCGACCGCGTCGCAGATGCTCGGCTACACCGTGCTCGACTATGCGGCGGCCGGCGTCATGGGCGACCTGACCGAGACGGCGAAGAAGGAAGGCTGGGACAAGTCGGTTCCGGCAGCCCTGCAGAAGTTCTCCGTCTATGATGGCAAGTGGGTCGCTGCTCCAGTCAACGTCCACTCCGTCAACTGGCTGTGGATCAACAAGGCGGTGATGGACAAGATCGGCGGCACCGAGCCAAAGACCTTCGACGACTTCGTCGCCCTGCTCGACAAAGCCAAGGCGGCTGGCGTTATTCCGCTCGCCCTTGGCGGCCAGAACTGGCAGGAAGCCACCATGTTCGACTCGGTTGTGCTGTCGACCGGCGGACCTGAGTTCTACAAGAAGGCCTTCAACGACCTCGACGACGAGTCCCTCAAGTCGGACACGATGAAGAAGTCGTTCGACAACCTCGCCAAGCTCGTCACCTATGTCGACCCGAACTTCTCGGGCCGCGACTGGAACCTTGCCACCGCCATGGTCATCAAGGGCGATGCCCTGGTGCAGGTGATGGGTGACTGGGCCAAGGGCGAGTTCAACGCCGCCAAGAAAACGCCGGGCACCGACTTCCTGTGCTATCGCTTCCCGGGCACGGAAGGCTCGGTGGTCTACAACTCCGACATGTTCGGCATGTTCAACGTTCCGGACGACCGCAAGGCCGCCCAGGTCGCGTTGGCCACCGCCACCCTGTCGAAGAGCTTCCAGTCGGCCTTCAACGTCGTCAAGGGTTCGGTTCCCGCCCGTACCGACGTTCCGGACACCGACTTCGACGCGTGCGGCAAGAAGGGCATCGCCGACCTGAAGGCTGCCAACGAAGGCGGCACACTGTTCGGCTCGCTTGCCCAGGGCTATGGCGCGCCTCCGGCGGTCGCCAATGCCTACAAGGACGTCGTTTCGAAGTTCGTCCACGGTCAGATCAAGACCTCGGACGAAGCCGTGACCGAACTGGTCAAGGCAATCGACGACGCCAAGTAAGCCCTGGCCGGCAAGACACCTTTCCCGCTTCGGCGGGGAAGGTTCGCCTCAGGATTGGCCGGCTGGCGCAATTCCAGGAAAAGTGTGAGCGGTTTTCCGGCCGGAATTGCGTAAAAGAAAGAGTTAGAGAGGTTCGCCGTTTCCGTGAAACGGTGAAACCCTCTTGAACACCATGCCGACCAGAGACCCGTATGCACGGGGCCGCCTTGCCTCCTGACGGCAGAGCACGGACGACCCTAACGGGAGGAGCCTCATGAGCAGTGTAGCGACGACCCAGATCAAGCTGACACCCGAGCGGTCTCGCCCCTCCGTGCGCGCGCGATTGCAGGACGCGCTGCCGAAGATCGTGCTGGCGCCGAGCTTCGCCATCACCATCGTCTTCGTCTATGGCTTTATCATGTGGACTGTCTATCTGTCCTTCACTAATTCCAAGACCTTCCCGTCCTATGTCATTACCGGACCACGCGCGTATCTACGGCTGTGGGGCTGGACGTTCGACTCCGACCCGCCATCGAGCTGGTACACGTCGATCGTCAATATGGGCATTTTTGGCTTTCTCTACATCGCCATCTGCCTGGCGCTCGGCCTGTTCCTGGCCATCCTGCTCGACCAGAAGATTCGCGGCGAAGGCGTGTTGCGGCCGATCTATCTCTACCCGATGGCGCTGTCCTTCATCGTCACCGGCGTCGCCTGGAAATGGTTCCTCGACCCCGGCCTCGGTCTTGAGCAGACCTTGCATCAGTGGGGCTGGACGAGCTTCCATTTCGACTGGATCAAGAACAAGGATTTCGTCATCTACACGGTGGTCATTGCCGGCGTCTGGCAGGCCTCCGGCTTCATCATGGCGATGTTCCTGGCCGGCCTGCGTGGCATTGACGGCGAGATCATGAAGGCGGCGCAGATCGACGGTGCCACCACCTTTCAGCTCTACCGCCGCATCGTCATTCCGCTGCTGCGGCCAATCTTCCTGTCGGCCTTCATCGTGCTCGCGCACCTTGCCATCAAGTCCTACGATCTCGTCGTGGCGCTGACCAGCGGCGGCCCCGGTGGCTCGGCCTGGCTGCCGTCCAACTTCATGTATGAGTACACCTTCAAGCGCAACGAAATGGCCGTCGGCTCGGCCAGTGCCGTGATCATGCTGATGACCATCGTCGCCATCATCGTGCCCTATCTCTATTCCGAACTGCGGGAGAAGCCGCGATGAGCGCTGTCGCCACCCCTGCCCGCCCCGCTGCTTCCCAAAAGGCCTCCGGCGGCATGAGCACCAAGACCCTCAACCGCATCGTCATTTACGGGCTTCTGGCGCTGTTTGCGCTGTTTTATCTGATGCCGCTGTTCGTCATGCTGGTGACCTCGTTCAAGACCATGGACGAGATCCAGAACGGCAACATGCTGGCGTTGCCCACGGCGCCGACCTTCGACCCGTGGCTGAAGGCCTGGGGCGAGACCTGCGTCGGCCTCACCTGCGCCGGCATCAAGGGCTATTTCTGGAACTCGATCAAGATGGTGGTTCCAGCCGTACTGATCTCGACCATGCTCGGCGCGCTCAACGGCTACGTCTTGACCAAATGGCGTTTTCGCGGCGCCACGCTGGTGTTCGGGCTGATGCTGTTTGCCTGCTTCATTCCGTTCCAGTCGGTGCTGCTGCCGATGGCGACCATTCTCGGCAGCTTGGGACGTTTCGGCGTGAAGCTGCAGAATGCGACGGGTACGAGTTTCGGTCTCGGCAATCCGACGGTCAACCTGGTCTTCGTCCATGTCGTCTACGGCATCGGCTTCACCACGCTGTTTTTCCGCAACTATTACGAGGCGTTCCCGAACGAACTGATCAAGGCGGCGCAGGTCGACGGCGCCTCCTTCTTCCAGATCTTCCGCCGCATCATGCTGCCGAACTCGATGCCGATCTTCGTCGTCACCGTCATCTACCAGTTCACCAACATCTGGAACGACTTCCTGTTCGCTTCGGCTTACGCCGGCACAGGCGACTCCATGCCGATGACGGTGGCGCTCAACAACGTCGTCAACACCTCGACCGGCGTCGTCGAATACAACGTCAACATGGCGGCCGCGATGATCGCGGCTCTGCCCACTCTGATCGTCTATGTCGTCGCCGGCCGCTATTTCGTGCGCGGGCTGATGGCTGGCGCGGTCAAGGGCTGATCAATTCGGAAGGAACGACCATGGCTTTTCTGGAAATTGATGGGCTGAAGAAGCGCTTCGGGAATGTCGAGATCCTGAAGGGCATCGATGTCGAGCTCGAAAAGGGCGGCTTCCTGGTGCTGGTCGGCCCGTCCGGCTGCGGCAAGTCCACCTTGCTCAACACGATTGCCGGCCTGGAGCAGATCACCGAGGGCGAAATCCGCGTCGACGGCCGCGCCATCAACGATCTGCACCCATCCAAGCGCGACATCGCCATGGTGTTCCAGAGCTATGCGCTCTATCCGAACATGACGGTGGCCGGAAACATCTCCTTCGGCATGGAGATGCGCGGCGTGCCGGCCGACGAACGCCAAAAGGCGATCGACAAGGTGGCCAAGGTCCTGCAGATCGGCCACCTCCTGCAGCGCAAGCCGAGCCAGCTTTCCGGCGGCCAGCGCCAGCGCGTCGCCATGGGCCGGGCGCTGGTGCGCGACCCCAAGCTGTTCCTGTTCGACGAGCCTTTGTCCAACCTCGACGCCAAATTGCGCGTTGACATGCGCATCGAGATCAAGCGCCTGCATGCCACCACCGGCACAACCATCGTCTACGTCACCCACGACCAGATCGAGGCGATGACGCTGGCTACCAAGATCGCCGTCATGCGCGACGGCGAGGTGCAGCAGTTCGGCACCCCGGCCGAGATCTACAACAACCCGACCAATTTGTTCGTCGCCGACTTCATGGGTTCGCCAGCGATGAACCTGATCCCGGCGACCATTGCCACGTCGGGCAATGCGCTGTCCGTCGTGTTGGAGCGCGAGGCGCGCGAGCCGATCACGCTGCCGATGGCCAACGCGCCAGCGGGTCTTTCGGCATTCCAGGGCAAGCCGATCATCTTCGGCGTGCGCCCGGAAGCGCTGACCGATCCGGAAGGTGCGGAACGCAACGCCTCCAACATTGCCACTGCCGACCTGCACATCGAAGTGGTCGAGCCGGCAGGGTCCGACACGTTCGCGGTGACCAACCTCGGCGGCAAGGGCGTGGTGGCGCGGTTGCGGGCCGACGCCAACATCCAGCCGGGCACCAGCACGCCGCTCGCCTTCAACCTGACCAAGGCCGTGTTCTTCGATCCGGCGACCGAACACCGCATCCGCTGATCGAGATGGTCAGCCCCGATATCGTCATCATCGGCTCCGGTATCGGCGGCGCTACGATCGCCTCCGGTCTGGCGGGCAGCGGTGCCTCGATCCTGATGCTGGAGCGCGGTGAGCCCTTGACGGCAACGCCGCATGCCCGCGACACGCGCTCCATCTTCGTCGACGGCCACTACCGTCCGAAGGAGATGTGGCGCGAGGCCGGCGGTGCGGCCTTCAACCCCGGCAATTACTACTATGTCGGCGGCAATTCGAAATTCTACGGCGCGGTGCTGATCCGCTACCGCAAAGAGGATTTCGCCGCCATGGAGCACTTCGGTGGCGTCTCGCCGGCATGGCCGTTTTCCTACGATGAATTCGAGCCTTGGTATTCGAAAGCCGAGCAGCTGTTTCGCGTCCGCGGCTCGCTCGGCGAGGACCCGACCGAACCGTTCCACTCGATCCCCTATGCTTTCAAGCCGGTGCCCGACGAAGCGCCGATTGCCCGCGCCCGCGCTGAGTTGAAAGCCCTCGGCCTGCATCCGGCCTCGCTGCCGCTCGGCGTCGACATCGACAACTGGCTGAAAGAGGGCAAGACCGGCTGGGACGCATTCCCCAATACCGCCCAGGGCAAGGTCGATGCGCAGACCGGACCGCTGACGGCTGCACTCAAGGACAGCAATATCCGACTCGAAACCGGCTGCCATGTCGAATATCTCGAAGCGTCGTCCGACGGCAAAAGCATCGCTGCCGTTCACTACCGTCAGAATGGCGAGCTGAAGAAAGTCGCGCCGAAGCTGGTCATCCTGTCCGCCGGCGCGGTCAATTCCGCCGTCATCCTGCTGCGCTCGCCTTCATCAGACGGTAAAGGCCTCGCCAACAGCTCCGACCAGGTCGGCCGCAATTTCATGAACCATAATTCGAGCGCCATGCTGGCGATCGATCCGCGCCGCAGGAACGACAGCGTCTACCAGAAGACGCTGATGCTGAATGACTACTATCTCTCCGACGGCAAAGGCGGCAAGCCGCTCGGCAACGTCCAGCTGCTCGGCAAGATCGACGGCAACATGTTGAAGGCCAACGTCAAACGCGTGCCGAAATTCGCGCTCGATTACATGGCCGGTCACGCCGTCGACTGGTATCTGATGTGCGAGGATCTACCCGATCCGGAAAGCCGCATCATGGTCGACGGCAAGGACATCGTCATGCAATGGCGGCGCTCCAACATGCAGTCGCTGGACGGGCTGACCAGGGTGATGCGTGAGAACTTCCGCGCCTGCGGTTATCCCATCGTGCTGTCGCGTCCCTTCGACAAGCGCACGCCCTCGCACCAGTGCGGCACGGTGAAAATGGGCGACCATCCGGCGACGTCGCCGCTCGACCCTTTCTGCCGCGCCTTCGACCACCCGAACCTGTTCGTTGTCGACGCCAGTTTTTTGCCGAACTCGGCCGCCGTGAATCCGGCGCTGTCGATTGCGGCACAGGCGCTGCGCGTGGCCGAGCATATTCG
Organism: Mesorhizobium sp. C277A; assembly: GCF_040324395.1. NCBI lineage: Bacteria > Pseudomonadati > Pseudomonadota > Alphaproteobacteria > Hyphomicrobiales > Phyllobacteriaceae > Mesorhizobium > Mesorhizobium sp. C277A. The sequence continues at coordinate 3,923,319 of NZ_JAMYVW010000002.1, forward strand.
CCGAACGGACCTCGCGGCATGACCCGCCCCGCAGCAATCGTCACCGGCGGTGCGCGCGGCATTGGGCTCGCCTGCGCCGAGGCGCTGGCCGGGGACGGCTTCGACATTTTGATCGCCGACCTTGCCGAACAAGCGCCGGACGAACTGGCCGCCAACATCACCGCACGGGGTGCGGAGTTCGCCTATGTCCGTTGTGATATCGCCAACCTCGAGGATCACACGGCCCTCGTCGACGCCGCCATACGTGCCTTCAGCCGCATCGACTGCCTCGTCAACAATGCCGGCATCGGCGCCGTGGTGCGCGGCGATCTGCTGGAGCTGAAGCCCGAGAATTTCGACCGTGCGCTGGACGTCAATTTGCGCGGCACAGTCTTCCTTAGCCAGGCCGTCGCCAAGGCGATGCTGGCGGCTCCCAGCAATCATCCGCGCTCGATCATCACCATCACCTCGGTCAGCGCCGATATGGCCTCGCCGGAACGCGCCGACTACTGCATCTCGAAAGCCGGCCTTTCGATGTGGGTGAAGAACCTGGCGCTACGGCTTGCGCCGGAAAACATCGGCGTGTTCGAACTGCGGCCGGGCATCATTCGCACCGACATGACCGCGAGCGTATCAGCCAAATACGACGCGCTTATCGACAGCGGCCTGGTGCCGGCAAAACGCTGGGGCGAAGCATCGGACATCGGCGCCGTGGTGGCGACGCTTGCCGCCGGCAAGCTCGGCTTTTCCACAGGCTCGATTATCAATGTCGACGGCGCGCTCTCCGTGCCTCGACTGTAGGTGGATAGGGTTATGACCGACTACATCATCGTAGGTGCCGGCCCGGCCGGCTGCGTTCTGGCCAACCGGCTGAGCGAGGATCCAGCGAACTCCGTGCTGCTGCTCGAGGCCGGCGGCAAGGACTGGCACCCCTACATCCACATGCCGGCGGGCTTTGCCAAGATGACCAAGGGCATCGCTTCCTGGGGCTGGTCGACCGTGCCGCAGAGGCACATGCAGGACCGCGTCTTCTGGTATACGCAGGCGAAGGTGGTCGGCGGCGGCTCGTCCATCAATGCCCAGATATACACGCGCGGCAACGCTCGCGACTACGACGCATGGGAGAAGGAAGAGGGCCTCGCGGGCTGGGGCTATCGCGACGTGCTGCCTTATTTCAAGCGTGCCGAGAACAACCAGCGCTTCGCCAACGATTTTCACGGCGACCAGGGGCCGCTCGGCGTGTCGAACCCTATTTCGCCGCTGCCGATTTGCGAAGCCTATTTCCGCGCCGGCCAAGAGATGGGCATCCCCTTCAACCCGGATTTCAACGGCGCTAGCCAGGAAGGCGTCGGCTACTACCAGCTGACCCAGAAGGACGCCCGGCGCTCATCCGCTTCGGTCGCCTATTTGAAGCCCATCCGCGCCCGCAAGAACCTGACGGTCCGAACCGATGTGCTGGTCACCCGCATCGTCGTCGAGAAAGGCCGCGCCACCGGCGTCGAGATCGTCGACAAACCCGGCGGCGAGAAGACCATCATGCGCGCCGAGCGCGAAGTGATCGTCTCGTCCGGCGCCATCGGTTCGCCGAAGCTGTTGATGCAGTCGGGCATCGGCCCGGCTGATCACCTGAAATCGGTCGGCGTGACGCCGGTGCATGATCTGCCCGGTGTCGGCTCCAACATGCAGGACCATCTCGATTTGTTCGTCATCGCCGAATGCACCGGCGACCACACCTATGACAACTACGCCAAGCTGCACCGCACCGCGTGGGCCGGCTTGCAGTATCTGCTGCTGAAGAAAGGGCCGGTCGCCTCCAGCCTGTTCGAGACCGGCGGCTTCTGGTACGCCGATCCTACCGCCGCCTCGCCCGACATCCAGTTCCATCTGGGACTCGGCTCCGGCATCGAGGCCGGCGTCGAGAGGTTGAAGAACCCCGGCGTGACCTTGAACTCGGCCTTCCTGCGCCCGCGCTCGCGCGGCACGGTGCGGCTGAGCAGCGCCGACCCGGCCGACCACCCGCTGATCGATCCCAACTATTGGTCGGACCCTTATGACCGCGCCATGTCGATCAAGGGCCTCAGGCTTGCGCGCGAGATCATGCGGCAGAAGGCGCTTGCACCTTACGTGTTGCGCGAGGTGCTGCCCGGACCATCGCTCGCCAGCGACGACGAGCTGATCGACTATGCCTGCCGCACCGCCAAGACCGACCATCACCCCGTGGGCACCTGCCGCATGGGCCATGACGATATGGCGGTGGTCACACCGGACCTGCGCCTGCGCGGCATCGAGGGCCTGCGCGTCTGCGATGCCTCGGTGATGCCGCGCGTGCCTTCCTCCAACACCAATGCGCCGACCATCATGGTCGGCGAAAAAGGCGCCGACATCATCCTCGGCCGCGAGCCGCTTCCGCCGGCGGTGTTCTCCGGCAATCGGGCCGCATAGCCACTTAGGAGAACGAACCAATGATCAGACACTGCGTCTTCGTACGCTTCCGCAGCGATGTGCCCGCCACCGAGCGCACGGCAATCCACGCCGATCTCGAAGCACTGCGCTCTGTTGTCGACGGCATGGACACGGTCCATTTCAGCACCAATGTCAGCCCGGAGCCGTTCGCGCGCGGCTTCAGCCATGCCTTCACCATCGACTTCCGCGATGCCGCCGCCCGCGACGCCTATCTCGTGCATGAAGCGCATCAGCGCGCCGGCGCCCGATTGGTCGCAGCGCTTGAAGGCGGCACCGACGGGCTGATGGTGTTCGATCTCGACATTACGAAAAAGTGACCGCGCTTCTTTCGAAAGCCGGCTGACGCCTGTTCTCTTTTGCGCCCCAAGGAACATATCGTTCCCCGGGGGCGTTTAGGAGGAACGTCGTGGCTCTCACCGCGCAGAAGAAGAAAACCGTCCTTGCCTCCTTCCTCGGCTGGACGCTCGACGCTTTTGATTTCTTCCTTCTGACGTTCCTGCTCACCGATATCGCAACCGAATCCAACACTGACGTCCCGGCAGTCTCCAAAGCGTTGTTCCTGACGCTGGCGACACGCTTCATCGGCGCCTTCTTCTTCGGCAGGCTGGCCGACAAATATGGCCGCAAGCCCATTCTGATGCTCAACATCGTAAGCTATTCGGTGATCGGCGCGCTGGCTGCCTTCTCGCCCAATCTCGTGGCTACGCGCTGGCGCTGTTTGCCGGCGTGGTCGCCGTCTGCATCATCGTCGTCATCCGCTTCAGTCCGGAACGGCGCGGACAGGTGATGACGGTGCTCGGCTGAAGTATCAGGCTCTCAGCCCAGTCTGAGGGCCACGACACCGGCGACGATGCTGAGCGCGGCGGCGCCGCGCCAGCCTGTCATTTTCTCGCCGAGCGCGAAAACCGAGATCATCATGGCAAACAGGATCGACGTCTCCCGCAACGACGCCACCGAGGCGATCGGCGCCTTGGTCATCGCCCACATGACGATCCAGTAGGCCGCGCCGCTGAGCACGCCGGTGAACAGGCCTGCTTTCCAGTCACGCGCCAGCACGGGCAGCGCCTTGGGCCCGCGAAAGATGAGGCACAGCACCAGCGCCCACGTGGCATCGCAGATGAACAGCCATGCGGCATAGCTCGTTGCCGTTGCGGCCAGCCGCGCGCCGCTGCCGTCGGAGAGCGTATAGCTGGATATGAAGATCGAAGTGCCGAGCGCAAAGCCGACCGCCCGCACATTGATCCGCTCCAGATGCGCGCCGCCGCGAAACGACATCACCAGCGTGCCGGCCGACAGCAGCAGGATGCCGAGGATGGCGAACGGCGCCGGCATCTCCTGCACCACGACAACGCCGCCGAGCGCGGTCAAAAGCGGCGCCGTGCCGCGCGCCAGCGGATAGGTCTGGGCGAAATCGCCGGCCTTGTAGGCGCCGATGAGGAAGGTCCGGTAGCCCATGTGAAAGAGCACCGAGGCGATTATAAAGGGCCATACCGCGGCCTTTGGAAACTCGACGAAGGGCAGCACGAACAGTGCGGCAAAACCCATGCCCAGCGTCATCAGCGTGATCGACAGGAAGCGATCGAGATGCACCTTGACCAGCGCGTTCCAGATCGCGTGCATGGCGGCGGCGGCAAGCACCGCGAAAAAGACGAAAAGCGTCATTGAGGGCTCACCGATCTCCTGAGCTCAAAGGCGTTTCGAGATCGATATCGATCCGGACCGGAAAATGGTCTGAAGCGATCTCGCCTATATCGGCACTGACCGAGCGCACACGGTCCGCGAACATACCGCCGACGAAGCAATGGTCGAGCCGGCGTTTTGCCACTTTCCCGTCGATCGTTTTCACATGGGTGTGGAAATCGGCAGCCGGCTCGCTAGCGACGGCAACGGCATCAACAAAGCCGTCGAGATAAGCTGCCCCGCGATGATAGGGCGTGCTGCCGACGATGCGGCTGTATTCGGCGCTGCCCGGCTCCATGTTGAAATCGCCCATCCAGATCGCAGCTGTCGGGTTTTCCGGCTCGGCCTCGCCACTGGTCCAGTTGCGCGAAGGCTCATCGTCCGCGCCGCTCCACGGGCCGCCCTCGGACGGCGCGCGGCGATGCTCGGCCAAGAGATAGTCGATCTGCTCCAGACGCTCCTCCGCCGCGATATGGGCGAGATGCAGCGACAGGACCCTTACCGGTCCGGCCGGCGTGCGGATCATGCATTCGAGCGCGGCGTTGCGCATGTTGAGCGGCCGCAGCGTGCGGCGCATGGGCAGCGCGTGCAGCCGCGACCAGGCGATCGGCAGCTTCGACAGCAGCATGGTGCCGAACTGGCGGCGGCGGTTGACGACCCGGCCGTCGCGCTGCTCACTGGCGTCCATGTCGAAGGCCGGGCCATAGACCCAGTAATAGCTAGGCAGCAGCTTGGACAGGACCTCCGGCTGGTCGTCCTCATTGGTGCGCTGCCAATGCCGCTCGACCTCCTGCAGCGCGATGATATCGGCGCCGTCGACCAGCTTGGTGCAGCGCGAAAGATCGTAACGGCCATCGCCGCCGAACCCGTACTGGATGTTGTAGCTGACCAGTTTCATTGCTTATCCGGCTCAATTTCGCTTTGGCAGTAGCGGTTCGGCAGACGGGTTGCAATGTACCGGCACGACGGCGGAACTGCGCCAGCGTCTATGATGTGGTCAGCGGCTGGAACCGGCCCGCCGGCGATGCCGCCAGTTCGGCCCAGTCGATCTCTTCCTCCAGCCGGTGGTAGGCTTCGTCGCCGATCGTGCCGTTGCTGCGCAACTCCTCGAGCGTGTCGCGCTGGCGGTTGATGGCATAGAGGCGCAGCCGGTCGTATTCGGTCGCGGCCTGAGCGTCCTCCGGGTTTTCCGCAATCAGGCGCTGCGCTTCATACTGTTCGCGCACGACGGCGGCGGCCGCAGATGTCTTGCGGCTCAGCACGTCCAGTGCTGCCTGCATGATGGCGACGCGCGCCTGCGCCACCTCATTGTCGACGGTTCTATCGGGGTCGAAGTTGATCCAGCGCAGCAGCGGCTTCAGCGTCATGCCTTGCAGCACCAGCGTGCCCAGCACCACCGCGAAGGCGGCAAGCACGATCGGGTCGCGGCCGGGAAAATCGGCCGGCAGCGCAATGGCCACCACCAGCGTCACCAACCCACGCATGCCGCACCAGCCGACAATGACGGCGCCGCCGAACGTCGGCAATTCCCGCCTTGCCTCTTGGCTGCCGAAGCGGGCAAGCCACCGGATGATCGCGACGTAACTCGCCACCCAGACAAGGCGCGCGACGATAACGACGACCAGCACCGTTGCGGCGAAAAGGAATGCTTCGCCTTGCCCGTCGCCGGCCAGCCTGCCAACGATCGTGCGTGCCTGCAGGCCCATCAGCACGAAAGCCAGCACGTTGAGCACGAACACCGCCGACTCCCAGACCGAATAGGTGCTGACGCGGCGTCTCGCCGACGACTGGCGCGGCCCCCTGCGCGCAATGGTCATGGCATAGACGACGATGGTGATGATGGCGGAAAGGCCGAGCCTGTCGGCGATGATCCACACGGCGAAGGTTCCGGCAAACTGCACCACCGTGCTGCTCGCCGCATCCTCGATGCGGCCGAGCGCCAGCAGCGAGACGCGGCCAAACAGATAGCCCGCGATCACACTGCCGATCGTTGCCAGCAGGATCACCGGAACGGCGTTGCTGAGCATGATCGTGCCAAGCGCGGCCGAAACCGCCAGCCGGTAGATCAGCAGCGCCGTGGCATCGTTGAGCAGGCTCTCGCCCTGCAGGATGGCGGTGATGCGGTGCGGTACCTTGAACTGGCTGAGCACGGCGGATGCGGCCACCGCATCCGGTGGCGCGACGATGGCGCCAAGCGCGATTGCCGCCGCGATCGGCAGGCCGGCCATCTTCCAGCCGACCAAGGCAACCACCACGGTGGTGAAGACCACGGCGCCCAGCGCGAGCAACGCGAGCGACAGCCGGTAGCGCTTGAGGTCGCGCAGCGACGTGTCATAGGCGGCGTCGAGAAGCACCGGCGCGATGAACAGGGCAAGCGCCAGCTCCGGATCGATCTCGATCGTCGGCGCACCGGGTACGAAGGCAATCGCGACGCCGGCCAGAGCCAGCAGGGACGGATAGGGAATTTCCAGCCGCCGCGACAGCGCCGTCAGCGCGACGGCAGCCAGAAGCAGGATGAGGGTAAGTTCGAATAGCGCCATGGCCCATCGTAGCGGCGAAGCGGCATCATGGGCAGTGGCTGGATGGCAAGATGCTGTTGATTGTCCAGCAAACGCCCGACCTTGGCAGGATACGGCCGTTCATCGCGCTGGCCTGATTCGACCGTCTCGGTTCCCTTGGGATGCTGCTTTTACTAGTGCAGCACCAGCATGTCGCTCGATGAAAACGATATCTCCGCCTTCTCGCCAACAGCCGGCGGTGGTGTGGCCGGGCTGTTGAAGGTGTCGAGCGACACCGTGTTGCCGCCGATGCCGACGCGAACGCGGATCACCGAGCCGAGGAAGTGCACTTCGGAGATTTCGCCCGACAGGCTTGAATCGCGACCGGGCTGGCGCCCTAGCGAAATCGCCTCGGGACGCAGCGCCAGCGACAGGGTGTCACCGGACTTCGAGCCGTTGAGCTTGCCCTTGAGCGAGACTTCCTGCGTGTTGACTTGCACCGTGCCGGCCGCGGCGTCAGTGACCTTGCCTTCGAGCACGTTCAGCGTGCCGACGAAATTGGCGACGAACTTGGTCGCCGGCCGGTTGTAGATCTCGAACGGCGTGCCGACCTGCTCGGCCTTGCCGCCATACATCACCGCGATGCGGTCGGAGATCGACAGCGCCTCTTCCTGGTCATGTGTGACGAAGATGGTGGTGATGCCGAGCTTCTTCTGGATCGAGCGGATTTCCTCGCGCAACGACACACGTACCTTGGCGTCGAGCGCCGACAGCGGCTCGTCGAGCAAAAGCAGCTTCGGCTTCGGCGCGATGGCACGCGCCAGCGCGATGCGCTGCTGCTGGCCGCCGGAGAGCTGGTAGGGATAGCGGTCGGCCATCTGCGGCAGCTTGATGATGTCGAGCATCTCGGCCACGCGTCTGTCGATGTCCGCCTTGGGCATGCCGGCGACCTTCAGGCCAAAGCCGATGTTTTGCGCCACCGTCAGGTTGGGGAACAGCGCATAGGCTTGGAACACCATGCCGACATTGCGCTGGTTGGGCTTTAGCCTCGTGATGTCCTTGCCTGCGACGACGATCTTGCCCGCCGACGGCTCTTCGAAACCGGCGACCATGCGCAGCACGGTGGTCTTGCCGCAACCCGATGGCCCAAGGAAGGAAACGAACTCGCCCGGCTCGACATCAAGATTGAAATCTTCGACCACGGTGGTGGCGCCGAAGGATTTTCGCACATGCTGGATGGAGAGGAATGGTTCGGCCATGGCTTTTTCTTTCGATCAGTACTTTGTCGATCAGTTCGGGCGGTTCGCCGATCTCGGCGCGAAACGGGACAGAATCTGGATCAGCGACATACAGCCCCAGGTGATGGCGAAGGCGATGATGGCAAGCGCCGCCGGCTCATAGGCGCGGTTGGCGCCAACGTTTTGCAGATAGGGGCCGAAGGCGGGCCGGTTGAGCAAGCTGGCCATGGTGAATTCGCCAATGACGATGGCGAAGGTAAGGAAGGCGCCCGACAGCACGGCGATCAGCACATTGGGCAGGATCACACGACCAATGATCGTGCCCCAACCGGCGCCAAGGATCTGCGCCGCTTCGGTCAGCGTCCTGACGTCGATGGTACGCAGTCCGGTATCGACCGCGCGATACATGTAGGGCAGCGCCAGCATTGCATAGCCGATGACCAGCAAGGCATTTGTGCCCGTGTCGGTCGCCAGGAACGGCAGCGGCGAATTCGAACCGTACATCCTGATATAGCCGAAGACGATGACGATGGCGGGAATGACCAGCGGCAGCAGCGTGATGAACTCTACGATCGGCCGCAGTTGCGGCAGGCGCAGTCGAATCCAGTAGGCGGCGGGCACCACGATCAACACGCCCAGAATGATGGTGAAGATGGCGGCAAGCACTGAGTAGCCAAAGGTCGCCTGAAAACGAGGGTCGCCAAGCACGATCTGATAGGCGTCGAAGGAATAAGCGCCGCGCCGCATGCGCAAGGAAAATTCCACCGTCGCGATCAGCGGAATGAAGAAATAGGCCGCGCCCAGCCCGAAGACGACCCAGGCCCAGAATTTTCCGGACTTCATTTCAGCCACCTCTCCGAGCGCGTCCGGAACCAAATGTAGAAGACATTGGCCAGCCCGGTGATGACGATCATGCCGAAGGCGATCGCATAGCCGAGATGGGCATTGTGCAGCACGTCACCGCGTATCTGTGCATAGAGCAGGATCGGCACGATGTTGAGTGAAGAGCCGGTCAGCGCATAGGCGGTGGCGATGGCGCCGAAGGCATTGGCGAAGAGCAGGATGACCGTGCCGAGGAAACTCGGCCAGATCACCGGGATGACCACCATGCGCCAGTATTGCGTCTGGGTGGCGCCAAGCGTCGCCGCAGCCTCGCCCCACTCCTTCTTCAAGCCGTCGATCGCCGGCGTGATGATGACCACCATTAGGGGAATCTGGAAATAGACATAGGTCAGCGTCAGGCCCCAGAACGATAGGATGTTGAAGCCGTGCGCATAAATGTTGAGGCCGAACACGGTGTTGAGCAGCACCGTGGCGAGACCGAGGCGTCCGAGCGTGGCGATGAAGGCGAAGGCCAGCGGTACGCCGGCGAAATTGGAAGCCACGCCGGAGAATGTCAGCGTCGCCGAACGTATCCACTCCGGCAGGCCGCCGCGCACGATGGCGATGGCGATGCCGAGACCTGCGAAGGCGCCGATCAGCGACGAGGAAAGGCTGACCTTGAGCGAGATCCAGTAGGCGGCGACAATCGATGGCTGCGCCAGTGCTGCTATGTTTTCGAACGTGAATTCGCCGGCATCGTTCTGGAATGCACCCAGCATCAGATAGAGCGTGGGTAGGATCAGGAACATGATGGCGAAGATGAAGAATGGCGCAACGCCGAGCCATTGCGTCGGCAGTCGCATTGCACGCGCCTCGCTGGGGGGCGCGGTCTTCCCGGCAACTGCGTGATCGGAAAGCGAGATATCTGTCATGCGCCGGCTACCGTCTCCGAGGAACACCGGGCGGCCGCGAGGCCGCCCGGTTGGTTTCAAGCCTTACTTGACGTTGGCGCCGACGACGGCATCCCAGTTCTTGGTGACGGCTTCCTTTGCCTTGCCCTGCTCGTCCAGCGTCGGGAACACCGCGGCAGCGTAAGCCTCGGCCGGCGGCAGCTTGGCCATCACGTCCGCCGGGAGCTTGCCGTTCTTGGCAAGATCGTTGAAGCGGATCGGGTGGCAATAGCCCTTCAGCCAGCCGATCTGGCCTTCGTCGGAGTAGAGATACTCCAGCCAGAGCTTGGCAGCGTTCGGATGCGGTGCGAAAGCACTGATCGCCTGCACATAGACGCCGGCAACGACACCGGTCTTGGGCACGACGACGTCGACGGGCGGATTGCCCTTCAGCGTGTCGCGACCGGCAAGTGCATTGTAATCCCAGGTCACCAGGATCGGCGTCTGGCCTTGTGCCAGGGTCGCCGGTTTGCCGATGACCGGCACGAAATTGCCGGCGGCGTTAAGCTTCTTGAAGAAGTCGAGACCAGCAGTGCCAGCAGCTTCGCCGGCAGCCGCACCACCGGAAATGCCGGCCGCGTAGACGGCCTGGATGGCCTGGTTCGAGGCGCGCGGGTCGCCGGCAAGCGCCACGGTGTTGGCGAATTCCGGCTTCAGCAGGTCAGCCCAGTCAGCAGGCGCTTCCTTGACGAGGTCCTTGTTCACCAGGAAGGATAGCACGCCATAGTAGTCGCCGGTCCAGTAACCATCGGCATCCTTGGCGCTGTCGGGGATCGAGTCCCAGGTCGACACTTTGTAGGGCTGGATCAGGCCGTCAGCCTTGGCGGTCGGGCCGAAGGACAGGCCAACGTCGATGACGTCGGGCGCCTGCGGGCCCTTGTTGTCCTTGTTGGCCTTGATCGCCTCGACCTCGTCGCCGGAGCCGGCATCGGGGTTGAGTTCGTTGATGGTGATCTCAGGATACTTTGCCTTGAAGCCGTCGATGACGGCGCCGTAGCCGCACCAGTCATGCGGCAGCGCGATGGTCGTGAGCTGGCCTTCCTTCTTCGCAGCGGCAACCAGTTCATCCATGGACTGGGCCGACGAGATAGCAGAGGTCGCCATGAGGGCGACGGCCGAAAGGGAAAGCACTTTCCCTGTGAACTTGAACATGTGTTCTCTCCGTTGAACTGGCGTCCTGGACGCCTGCGATGCGGTATCGGTTTCATATGACAGCCAGATGAAAGCTTTTTGAAACTGGCCCCCGGCGGTACGAAAAGTTAACTCTTTTTAACCGGCTGTAGCAATTAGCCTCGACTTAATTTCCCGGCTAATGGTTTATTGCCTTGCTTTTTGCCCCCTTGCCCTTCCTTTCCCTTCGTTTTTAGATCACGTCCGGCGCAGAAACCGCCTCAGACAGTGCCGGCGATAGTGTTCTCGAGCAGCGTCAGCGCCGCCTTTTTGGTCAGCCTGACCGGGTTGCCGCCGGCGGTCGGATCGACCACCGCCATGTCGGCGATCAGCCCTTTGCGCTTCTTGTCCATGTCGAGCCCCTTGATCAGATCGGGCAGCGCATGCGGCACCTTCAATTCCTTGCGCAGCTTGATGATCGCTTTGGCAAAGCCGTCGAAGCCACCCTTGATGCCGCAATAGGCAGCGAGCCGGGCAATCCGCTCCTCGATGGAGTCGCGATTGAAGGCCAAGACATAGGGCATGAACACCGCATTCGTCATGCCGTGATGGGTGTCGTAGAGCGCGCCGATCGGATGCGACAGCGAGTGGATGGCGCCAAGACCCTTCTGGAAGGCGGCAGCACCCATGGCGGCCGCACTCATCATGTGGGCGCGCGCGACAAGGTCCTTGCCGTTGGCGTAGGCCTTGGGCAGGTTCTCGAACACCAGGCGCACACCTTCCACCGCAATGCCGTCGGCCATCGGGTGATAGCCCGGCGCGCAATAGGCTTCGAGGCAGTGCGCCAGCGCATCCATACCGGTGCCGGCGGTGATGAAGCCGGGCATGCCGACCGACAGTTCCGGATCGGCAATGACGATTGCCGGCAAAAGCTTCGGATGGAAGATCACCTTCTTAGTGTGCGTCGCCTCATTGGTGATGACGCCGGCACGCCCGACTTCCGAGCCTGTGCCGGCAGTGGTCGGCACGGCTATGATCGGCGCGATGGCATCCGAATTGGCGCGCGTCCACCAGTCGCCGACATCCTCAAAGTCCCAGATCGGCCGCGTCTGGCCAGCCTGGAACGCGATCAGCTTGCCGAGATCGAGCGCTGAACCGCCGCCGAAGGCGATGACGCCGTCATGCTTGCCCTTCTTGAACACGGCGATCCCGGCGGTGAGGTTGGAATCGACCGGGTTCGGCTTCACCTCGGAGAACACGCCATAGGATACCTTGGCGTCGTCGAGGATTTTCAGCGTCGAAGCGACGACCGGCAGTTTCGCCAACCCCGGATCGGTGACGAAAAGCGGCCGCTTAATGCCGGTGGCCGCGAGCACCTCAGGCAGTTCCTTGATGCGCCCGGCACCGAAGCGGACGGTGGTCGGGTAGTTCCATTTGGAGATCAGCTTGGACATGTCTTGTCTTTCAAAAAATCAGATGGCTTCGCGCAGATGGAAGGATTTCGGCCGGGTCAGATTGTCGTAGCCGAGCGCCGAAAGGGCGACGCCTTTGCCGGTGTCCTTGACGCCGGTCCAGACCAGCGCCGGATCGAGGTAGTCGCAGCGGTTCATGCACACGGTGCCGGTCTCGACGCGGTCGCCGATCGCCACCGCATGCTCGATATCGCCGGTCCAGATCGAAGCGGTCAGCCCGTAGGGGCTGTCGTTCATCAGCGCGATCGCCTCCTCGTCGTTACGCACCTTCATGATGCCGACGATCGGGCCAAAACTTTCCTCGCGCATGACGCTCATCTGGTGGTCGACGCCGGTCAGCACTTCCGGCGCCAGATAGGGCGAGCCGGCCTTGTCGTTAGCCACCTTCATACTGATGTGTGCGATTGCACCCTTGCGCAGCGCCTCGACCTTCTGCTCGCGGATCAGGTCGGCAAAGCGCGCCTGCGCCATCGGCCCCATTGTCGTCGCCTGTTCCAGCGGATTGCCGACGACATAATTCTTCGTCTCGGCGATGAAACCTTCGACGAACTGGTCGTAGACCTTCTCATGCACATAGACGCGCTCGATGCCGCAGCAGCACTGGCCGGAATTGTAGAAGGCGCCGTCGACCAGATTGGCCACCGCATGGTCGAGCTTGGCGTCGGGCAGCACATAGGCCGGATCCTTGCCGCCGAGTTCGAGCCCGAGCGTCATGAAGGTGCCGGCCGCCGCCTTCTCGATGGCGCGGCCGCCGCCGACCGAACCGGTGAAATTGACATGGTCGATCTTGCCCGAGCCGAGCAGCTTCTCAGTCTGGGCATGGTTCAGCACGACATTCTGGAACACGCCCTTGGGCAGCCCAACCTTGTCGAACGCCTGCTGGAACCGTTCGCCGACCAGCAGCGTCTGCGCCGCATGTTTGAGGATAACAGTATTGCCGGCCATCAGTGCCGGCACGATGGTGTTGACGGCGGTCAGATAGGGATAGTTCCACGGCGCGATCACCATGACGACGCCGAGCGGATCCTTCTTCACATAGCGTCGGAAGCCGCCCTTCGGGTTGGATGCCGGCACGGATTTCAGCGCGGCTTCAGCGATCTCGACCATGTAATTGGTGCGTTCCCTGACGCCGCCGAACTCGCCGCCATAGCGCACCGGTCGCCCCATCTGCCAGGCGATCTCCGGCACGATCTCGTCGGTCATCGCGACCAGCGCTTCGAGCATCGCCAGCATAAATTTGCCGCGCTCGACGATCGGCTTCAGCGCCCACTTCTCCTGCGCCGCTTTGGCGCGCTCGACCGCGGCATTGATCGCCTGGTCGGTCGCGATCGGTCGCTCGGCATAGATCGAACCATCGATGGGCGATTTGAGTTTTACGGTTTCCAAAGGATGCTCCAGTTTAGCAGGCTAGCGTACGCAGATGGCCGTTGCGGCCATAGCGAAGGATGGGCTCGTCACGCGTCACCAGAACCATGTCCAACGCTCTCGCACTTGCCATCAGTATCCGATCCATGGGATCACCATGAGGCGGACCGGGCAGGTTGGATGACGCAATCAGAATGGCTGGTGAGATAGCGCTGAGCTTTGCCGACATTCGGTCGATGAAACGCTCCACGAAGTCGAGTGGCGTCAATGGCAGATTGAGCCGGCCCTTGGCTACGCCGATTCCGATCTCCCATGCCGACATCGGCGAAAGATACAGACGGCCGTCATAGGCCGCTTCCGAAATCTCCCGGCTTGCGTGCGGATCGATCAGACTATCGTTGGCGACAAAGATCATCGCACATGTATCCAGAAGCAGGTTTGGCCCTTCGCTCATTTACTCACCGCAAGTTTGCCGTCACGCGCGTCAGCCTCACCGCCCAGATAGCCCCGGTCCCATGGCTCGTCATCGAAAGGTTTGGTGATATCAAATCCGGCTTCGATTGTTATCAGGCCCTTCATGAAACCAAAACCGGGGTGGCGATCCGCGCGCGCCTCCTTTGGCGCGGCAGGCACGCTACCACTGGGCGGCGCCGAAATGGGCACTTTGCGAACGCGGCGAAATACCAATTTCCCACTCCCTATATTGACGGATTCGGTCTCGAACCCAGCCTCAAGCCACTCCCTTGTCATGGGATTGTTGCTCGGATTGTTGCTCCACCATGCAGGGTATTGCTTCGATGCGGGCAGCGGCAGATTGAGCACTCTCTCGATTTCGGCGAATGACATCGGAATGCGATCGACATTTTGGGCAATGAGAAAGTCCTTGAGCGGCGCATATTTGGACATTGCAAACTCCTCAATGTAGCGCACTGCAGTTTACAGGTACCATATGGTACTAACTTCACTACATTGTCAACATTAAAGCTGTATAAAGTTTTAATACCGCTCGAACCCCCTGTGCAGTTCCCAATCCGTAATGCGGCGGTCGTATTCGAACTGCTCCCACTTTGCGGTGTGGACATAATGTTCGAGCACATCGTCGCCGAGCGCCTGCTTCAACATCTTCGACTTGGCCAGCGTCTCGGTGGCGTCGCGCAGCGTCTTCGGGATCTCCGGCAGGCGCGAGGCCTGGTAGGCATCGCCGACGAACGGCTTCTGCAGTTCGAGCTTCTCGTCGATGCCGGCAAGGCCGGCGGCGATCAGCGCCGCGAAAGCGAGATAGGGGTTCAGGTCGGCGCCGCCGATGCGGCATTCCATGCGGATGCCCTTGGTGCCCTCACCGCACAGGCGGAAGCCGGCGGTGCGGTTGTCCTCGCTCCACATGATCTTGGTCGGTGCGAAGGTGCCGGCCTGGAAGCGCTTGTAGGAGTTGATGTAGGGCGCCAGGAACCAGGTAAACTCCCTGGCATATTTCAGTTGCCCAGCCGCCCATTGCTGGCCAAGCGTGGACAAAGTCCAGTCCGCCTTCTTGTCGAAGAACAATGGCGTCTTGCCATCGGCGCTCCACAGCGAATTGTGGATGTGGCTGGAATTACCGGCGAGCCCGTAATTGTATTTCGACATGAAGGAAATCGACTTGCCTTCGGACTCGGCAATCTCCTTGGCGCCGTTCTTCAGGATGACGTGGCGGTCCGCCATGTCGAGCGCCTCGGCATAGCGCACATTGATCTCTTCCTGCCCCGGGCCCCATTCGCCCTTGGAGTTTTCGATCGGAATGCCCGCCGCTTCCATCTCGTTGCGAAGCCGGCGCATGACGCCTTCTTCCTTGGTGGTGATGCCGATCTGGTAGTCGCCGATATAGGGCGACGCGGTGTCGAGCCCCTGCCAGTGCTTCTTGCGGGCGGAATCATAGGTCTCGTTGAACAGGTAGAATTCGAGCTCGGAGGCGAAGTAGCCGATATAGCCGCGTTCGGTGAGCCGCTTGACCTGCTTTTTCAGCATCGCGCGCGGCGAATGCGGAAGGTCGTCATGGGTGTGGTGGTCGAGCACGTCGCAGATCACCAGCGCGGTCTTTTCCAGCCACGGAATCCGCCGCAGCGTGGCAAGGTCCGGCTTCATGACGAAGTCGCCATAGCCCTTCGACCAGCTTGCCGCCTTGTAGCCCGGCACCGGCTCCATATCGATGTCGGCGGCGAGCAGATAGTTGCAGCCATGCGTCTCGTCATGAGCAGAATCCACAAAGTACTGCGCCAGGAAACGCTTTCCCGCGAGCCGCCCCTGCATGTCGACGATGCAGGCCAGCACCGTGTCGATCTCGCCATTGGAGACCGCTTTCTTCAACTGATCGAACGAGAAATTTCCGGCCATTCCTTTGGCACTCCAGTGCTTGGTCGTTGAGGACGAAACCATAGCCGGCTGCACGCCGGCCATGGCCATGATGGTGACGTCAGTGGCCGGTTTCGCCGACAGCCTGTTCGGCAGCCTTGATCGCTGCCTGACGCGCCGCGATGATGTCGCCCAGCGGCGGGCCCTGGAAGCGATTGCGCTCGAAGGCGAACCAGACAATCGCCGTCAGGATGAAGAAGCCGACGGTGATGTACAGCGCCCAGTCGTTCGGCGGCTGGATGCCGATGATGAAGATCAGGATCATCGACACGATCGAGAGAACGCCGAACAGCATGAAGATGCCACGGCCCAGGTTCCACGGTCCCATCTTGTCCCACTTCGGCGTGCCCCAGGCCAGCATGCCGAGCACGATCGGCACGGTGAAGGACAGGAACAGGAAGATGACGGTGCAGGACACGACGATGGTGTAGGCCGAAGTACCGGCGACCGAAACCAGCGTCGAACCCCAGACGAACAGCACCGACAGGACCGACGCCGTCCAGATCGCCGCCACCGGCGTGCGATAGGTCGGGCTGACCTTGGCCAGTGCCGACGAGCCCGGCAGGCCGCCGTCACGCGAGAAGGCAAAGATCATGCGCGAAGCCGAGGTGACGGTTGCGAGGCCGCACAACAGCTGGGCGATGAACACGACGAGGTAGACGAACTCCTTGAGGCCGGGACTGACGCGCTGGTCGAAGGCCCAGAAGAACACGTTCCAACCCTGCTTGGCGGCGTCGTCCATGTTGGGGATCATCAGCACGAAGGCGGCCAGGAACAAATAGCCGAAGACCGCCGACCAGATAACCGACATCACCATCGCACGCGGCACCGATGAGGCCGCCTTGATGGTTTCCTCGGAAGTGTGTGCCGAAGCATCGTAGCCGGTGATGGTGTAGATCGGCAGCAGAAGGCCGAGAGCGAACACCCAGGCGTTCGAGACGGACGGCCAGACGCTGGCGCCGGCCTCACCCGAGTAGTTGTGGAAGGTGAAGAGCCGGCTGAAATCCCAGGTCTCGGCGGAGAACAGGCAGACGACAGCAATCAGGATCGAGCCGAAGAAGATCAGGTAACCCGAAAAGTCGGTCAACTTCGCAGTCAGCTTGATGCCGAGATGGTTGATCAGCGCTTGGGCGCCGGTGATGATGACCAGGAAGATCATCTGATTGGTCAGCGTACCCTCGATGCCGAGCGTCGGCCCGAAGGCGCCGATGAAGAACGTCCAGGTGCCGACATTGATGGCGCCGAGCACGGTGATCAGGCCGAGCAGGTTGAGCCAGGCCGTCACCCAGCCAGTGCCGCGATTGCCGAGGATCGAACCCCAGTGATAGAGGCCGCCGGCCGTCGGATAGGCCGAGCTGATCTGCGACATGGCGACCGCGAAGGTCAGCGAGACGAAGCAGCCGACCAGCCAGCCGATGCCGATGCCGATGCCACCGGCGCCCGACGTTGCCTGCGCCAGCGAATTGATGCCGCCCGACAGGATGCAGATGATGGAGAAGGAAACGGCGAAGTTGGAGAAGCGGCTTAGCCGCCGCTCAAGTTCCTGGGCGTAGCCCATGGAATGGAGGTGCTTTACGTCTTCCGCCTTGTCTGTGTCTGAATAACCCGGTGCTGCCATTGTAGTCCCCTTTGCGTTCTTAGCTGGCCGGCCCTGCCCCGGTCGGCTTGCGCCGGCCGGAGCATCTAGTCTTTGCTGTTAGCCTGCCGTCTGGCCGACGGCTGCTTCCGCGGCCGCGATCTCGGCAGCGCGGCGAGCAATGTCGGCGCCGATCGGCGGGCCCTTGAAGCGGCGCGATTCGATGCCGAACCACAGCACCACGAGCAGAACGATCAGGCCGATGGCATAGTTGATCAGGATATCGAAGGGCGGCTGGATGCCGGCATACATCAGCACCAGAACGCCAAGCACCGTGATGACGGCGAACGGCTTGGACCAGATGCCGAGGCGGAACGGGCCGAATTCGGTCCAGCTCTTGCCCTCGGCAAGCAGGCCGGCGGCCACGGGCATAGCGTAGGACACGTAGAGGAACAATGCACAGCCGGCCGCCAGTGCGGCAAAAGCCGGCGAGTACAATGTCGCTGCGACCGCGAGCACCGCTCCGAGCCAGATTGCCGCCACCGGCGTGCGCCATGTCGGGCTGACGGTTTTCCACACCGACGAACCGGGCAGGCCGCCGTCACGCGCGAAGGCAAAGATCATGCGCGAGGTCGACGTCAGTCCGGCGAGAGCGCAGATGAAGTTCGCCAGCACGATTGCGATGGCAATGATGCTCTTCAGCAGGAATGGTGCCGGCAGGTTGTTGAAGAGATTGAACCAGGCATTGGCGCCATCCTTGGCCGTCGCTGCCAGATCGGGGCTGGCCAGTACGAACGAAACGGCCATGACGAAGCCGAACACCAGCGACCACAGGACCGAATGGATCATGCCGCGCGGCACCGCCACGCGGGCATTGTGGGTCTCTTCGGACGTGTGGGCCGAAGCGTCGAAGCCGGTGATGGTGTAGAGTGGGTAGAGCAGGCCGATCAGGAAGGCGACGAGTGCCGTCCGTGCGGTCGGAACGTAGCCTGCGCCTGGATCACCGGTGTTGTTGACGAAGGTGGTGAGCCGCGAGAAATCCCAGCTTGCGCCCCAGATCAGGAACATCGCGGTCAACACGACGGCGACGACCAGAATGAGGTAGCCCGAGAAATCCGTCAGCATGGTGGTGAGCCTGATACCGAAATGGTTGATCAGCGCCTGTGCGACCGTGATGATCACAACGCCGATCACCTGCTCCTGATAGCCCCACGCGGAGACGTCGTTGCCGAACACGCCGGACCAGACAAGGTCCTTGAACAGCGCGTAGACGCCGACATTGACCGAGGCGACGACGAAGACCAGGCCGAGCAAGTTGATCCAGGCCGTGGCCCAGCCCCAGCCGCGCCCGCCGAGAATTGACGACCAGTGGTAGAGACCGCCGGCCGTTGGGTAGGCCGAGCCGATCTGGCCAAGGGACGCGGCAACGACAAGTGCAAAGACGCCGCCGATGACCCAGCCGACAGTCGCCTCGAAGCCGCTGCCGGTCGCCATGGCCAGCGGGAAGGACGTGATGCCGCCCGCCAGAATACAAATGATCGAAAAGGAAATTGCGAAATTCGAGAAGCCGCTCATGCGGCGAGCCAACTCCTGGGCATAGCCCATGCTATGGAGGGTTTTTACATCCTCCGATCTTTCAGCGTCTGATTTGTCCGGTCCTGCCATTTTCGTCCCCTGTTTTTCTAGCTGGCCGATTGAACTGACTTTCCCATTGCGTGTCGCCGGGAACCCTTGGCCTCCTCGGGTTCCAGGTCAGAAAAAATGCCCGTGAGCAGATCCGCCCATTTCCGCTGCCCGGTCTCGCCGGAGATCTCGTCGTTGCGGATTTCGATCATTGCGCAGGCAAGGCCGCGCGAGCGTGCATGGCGCTCCAAAGTGAAATAGACGCGGTCGGCCGGCGAATAGGGCTCGTTGATGCCGACACTGACGCCGGAGAGCCGCTGCAGCGCCGCTATCAGCGGCGACGCCAGCCGGCGGTCGTCATCATGGATGATGCCGATATGCCAGGGCCGCTTCTTGCCCTTGTAGACGGGGGTGAAGGAATGCACCGACACCAGACGGGTCTCCTGCCCACGCGCCTGCCGGTCGTCGATGATCGATGCGATCGTGTCGTGGAACGGCCGCCACGACAAAGCGATGCGCTCAGCGCGCTCACTGTCCGACAGGCCGGCATTGCCCGGAATGGCCGTCGTCTCGCTGACGGGCGGCACTAGGTCCGGTGCGTCGAGCGGACGGTTGCAGTCGATGATCAGGCGCGAGATGCGGGTTTCGATGAGCGTCGCATCGAGGGCGGTCGCGATGCGGCGGGCCACCGGCAGCGCGCCGGGGTCCCAGGCGATGTGGCGGGAGAGGTCCTCGGCCGGCAGGCCAAGCGTGCCGAATGCCGACGGCAGGAAGTTGGAAGCGTGGTCGCAGGTCAGCACGAAAGGGCTGGACCCGCCGGGGTTCGTCACCCCTACGGTATCAGACGATGCAAGGCTGGCGGGCCGTGCTCTCTCCATAGTCTGCCGTCCCCTGGGGAGCGCTGTATCTTATGTTACGTATTTTGCCTCATTGCGTCCCTGTGGATGATTTCATACAGTTTGTCCGGCTTTGTCAAACGCGATTTCAGGGAAGCGGTCTGGACGGGCTCAGGGGTGGGGAAAACGATGATTTCCAGCATTGCCGAACTGATTTCGGACCGCATCGGCACGATGCCGGCCGGCGAGCGCCGCGCCGCGCAGACACTGATTGCCAACTATCCGCTGATCGGGCTGAAGACGGTCGCCGAGTTCTCGACCGCCGCCGGCGTATCGTCGCCGACCATCCTGCGCTTTGTCTCCAGGCTGGGGTTCCAGAACTATCCCGAATTCCAGTCGGCGCTGCAGGACGAACTGGCGGCGCAATTGCAGTCGCCGGCATCGCGCACGCTCAACCCGGCCTCCCCAAGCGGTGCAGTATCGCCAATGCTGGAGGCGACGCTGGACAATATGCGCGAGACCTTCAGGCATCTCTCCGACAGACAGCTTGCCGACATCGCCGCAAGGCTTGCCGACCGGCGCGGCAAGACATTCCTGATCGGCGGCCGCTTCACCGATCCGTTGGCACGCTACATGGCCGCCCATCTCGCCATCATCCAGCCCGATGTCTATCACCTTGCCGGCCAGGAGAGCATCTGGCGCGACCGGCTGATCGACATGGGCAAGCGCGACGTGCTGGTGATCTTCGACATCAGGCGCTATCAGGACAGTCTGGTCCGCTTTGCCCAGACCGCGCATCAGCGCGGCGTTCAGATCGTGCTGTTCACCGACCAGTGGCTATCGCCGATCGCCCGCTTCGCCCGCCATGTCATTGCCGGACGCACCGCCGTGCCTTCGGCGTGGGACTCTTCGGCCGCTCTGTTCGTTGTCGCCGAGACGCTGATCGGCGCCGTCACGAGGCAGCTCGAGGCCGACAGCGCCAGGCGCATCCGCGACCTCGAAAGCCTGCGCTGACACGTTCAATCCCCGCCGCAGGTGCGCAAAATTACGCAGATTTAATGTGCATGGAAGCGGCAGAATTGCCATAAAGCCATGATATTGCGGCGGCTTCGCACATACCGGGTGCGTCGCTGCGCGTTTTTTTGCTTGGCGAAACCCGTAGACGTTTTGCCAACCGGAGTGTCGATGGTCGCCTGGAAACAGATCGTTTTTGCGCTTGTGATCCTGGTCGCGGCTGTCCTCGCCTGGGCGCGATTCTTCCCGGGCGCGCCGGAGGTTCTAGCACGCTGGGGCATCGACTGGACCTATCCTTCGGCGCCCGCCACAACCGGTGCGGTCGACACGACGAAACAGGCAGGCGGCCGCAACGCTGCCGGCCGCCCGGCAAATGTCGTCGCCTTGCCGGCGACCACCGCCACCATCAACGATCGCCTGCAGGCGATCGGCACCGGCCGCGCCAACGCCTCGGTGACGGTCAACCCATACAGCTCTGGGCGCCTCGTTGAATTCCTCGTCCAGTCCGGTACCCGCGTCGACAAGGGGCAGATCATCGCTGTTCTCGATTCCGAGACCGAGGTGATCTCGCAGGATCGTGCCAAGCTCGCCTTGCAGGATGCCCAGGACAAGCTCGAGCGGGTGAAATCATTGAGGGCCTCCAACGCCGCGACCCCGGTCGCCGTCGCCGATGCCCAAGTGGTGCTGGCCGGCGCCAAACTGGCGCTGCAGGATGCCGAACTCGCCTTGCAGCGTCGTTCGATCGTCGCCCCTATCGCCGGCACGGTCGGCATCCTGCCGATATCGGCCGGCAATTACGTCACCAGCCAGTCGGCGATCGCCACGCTTGACGACCGCTCCTCCATCCTGGTCGATTTCTTGGTGCCCGAGCGCTTCGCCGCCGCCGTCAAGGTCGGCGCGCAACTGTCGGCGACGCCGATCGCCAATCCGAGCAAGGCCTATACCGGCACTGTGTCGGCCATCGACAACCACATCGACGAAAAGAGCCGCACCCTGCTGGTCAAGGCTGCAATCGCCAATCCAGCGGATTCGCTGCGCGCCGGCATGTCGTTCGGCATCACCATGCGCTTCCCCGGCGAAACCTACCCGGCCGTCAGCCCGCTGGCGATCCTGTGGGGTTCCGACGGCGCCTATGTCTGGCAGATCGAGGACGGCAAGGCCAGGCGCGTTCCCGTGCGCATCATCCAGCGCAACACCGAGACGGTGCTGATCGACGCCGAGATCGAGGATGGCGACATGGTTGTGACCGAGGGCACCCAGAGCGTCAGCGAAGGCGGCGCGGTCCGCATCGCCGGCCAGGATCAGCGGGCCGCGGACGCGGCCGAAGGCTCATGACCGCGCCTGTCAGCACCGCCAGCGAAACCGGCTTCACCGCTCTCTTCATCCGCAGGCCGGTCATGGCCTTCGTGCTGAACACGCTGATCGCAGTGGCCGGCCTTGCCGCTTTCTACGGCGTCGAAATCCGCGAACTGCCCGATGTCGACCGCGCCGTGGTCACCGTGTCGACGGCCTTCGAGGGTGCCGCCGCCGAAACCGTCGACCGTGAACTGACCGACACCATCGAGGGCGCGGTCGCCCGCGTCTCCGGCGTCAAGTCGATCTCGTCGACCTCTTCCTTCGGCCAGAGCCGCGTCACCATCGAGTTCAACGATGGCGTCGATTTGAACGTCGCCGCCTCCGACGTGCGCGACGCGGTCGGCCGTGTCGCCAACATGATACCGGAGACCGCCGACCCGCCGCGCATCGTCAAGGCCGATGCGAATTCCGATGCCGTGATGCGACTGGCCGTCACCTCCGACACCATGTCGGTGCAGGACATGACGGTGATCGTCCAGGACCAGATCGAGGACGAACTGGCTGCCGTGCCTGGCGTCGCCGACGTTCAGGTCTATGGCGACCGCGACAAGATCTTCCGCATCGATGTCGACCAGAACAAGCTCGCCAGCCTCGGCTTCACTGTGGCCGATCTGAGGGCAGCGCTTGCCTCGGTCGCTTTCGATTCACCAGCCGGTTCGATCACCACCACCAACCAGGATCTCATCGTCCGCACCACGGCCGATGTGACGACGCCGGAAGAATTCGAAAACATCATCATCGGCGGCACGACGCGCATCCGCGACGTCGCCACCGTCACGCTCGGTCCCGACATCGGCCAGACCTCGTTGCGCTCCGACGGCAAGACCGGCATTGGCCTTGGCATCATCCGCCAGGCGGAATCGAACACGCTGGATATTTCCACCGGAGTGAAGGCAGCCGTCGCCAAGCTGCAGGAAAACCTGCCCAAGGGCATGTCGATCAAGATCACCAGCGACGACGCAGTCTTCGTCAACGGCGCCGTGCACGAGGTCGAGATCGCGCTCGGCCTGTCGATCTCCATGGTGCTGATCGTCATCTACATCTTCCTGCTCGACTGGCGCGCGACGCTGATCCCTGGTCTGTCAATGCCGGTCGCCATGATTGGCACCATCGCCGCCATCTATCTCGCCGGCTTCTCCATCAACATCCTGACGCTTCTGGCGCTGGTGCTGGCGACCGGCCTTGTCGTCGACGACGCCATCGTCGTTCTGGAAAACATCGTGCGACGGCGCAACGAAGGCATGGGGCCTCGTGCCGCCGCCGTGCTCGGCGCCCACGAAGTGTTCTTCGCCGTCATCGCCACGACGCTGACGCTCGTTGCCGTTTTCGTGCCAATCTCCTTCCTGCCGGGACAGACCGGCGGCCTGTTTCGGGAATTCGGCTTCGTCCTCGCCATGTCGGTGCTGCTCTCCTGCGTGGTGGCGCTGACGCTGTGCCCGATGCTGGCCTCGCGCATGTTGACCGGCGCATCGCTCCACCATGAAGGCGGTCACGGCATTGGCGCGCGCGTCGGTGGCGCGCTGAACGCGGCCTACAAGCGCGCCCTGCATGCCTGCCTCGGCGCGCCGTGGATCGTGCTGCTGGTTGCGGTGCTGTTTGCGGGCGTCGCCTTCAGCCTGTTCGGCACCATCCGCCAGGAACTGACGCCGAGCGAGGACCGCGCCGTCGTGCTGTTGCGCATCAACGCGCCGCAAGGCGTCAGCCTCGATTACACCACGCAGCAGATGCAGAAGATCGAGCGACTGATCCAGCCGCTTCGCGATTCCGGCGAGATCGTCTCGACCTTCGAAAACGCCGGCCAGAACGGCGCCTACAATTCCGGCTTCATGGTGATGACGCTGGCGCCGTGGGACGAGCGCACGCGCAGCCAGCAGGAGATCATGGCGCAGATAAGCCAGCTGACCCGGCCGGTGCCATCCGTGCGCATCTTCCCGGTGCAGGCCAATAGCCTCGGCATTCGCGGCGCCGGCAACGGCCTGCAATTCGCGCTGGTCGGCAACGACCGCAAGGCGCTCGGCGACGCGGCGGTCAAGATCATCGCCCGGATGCAGGCCGATCCGCGCTTCCAGACGCCGCGGCTTTCCATCGACCCGACGCAGCCGCAGCTGGCGGTGGCCATCGACCGCGAGCGCGCCTCCGATCTCGGCATCGACATATCGGGTCTCGCCAACACCTTGCAGGCGATGCTCGACGGCAACGATGTCGTCGATGTCTACATCGCCGACCGCAGCTATGGCGTGAAGCTGGTCTCGACCACCAACCCGATCAATGATCCGACCGATCTGGAAAACATCTTCCTGAAGACCGCCGACGGCCGCTTCGTGCCAATGTCGACCATCGCCACGCTGACCGAGCGCGCCGTGCCGCCGTCGCTGACCCGCGAACAGCAGCAGCCTTCGGTGGCGATCACCTCGAACCTGAACGGCAATTTCGCACTGGGTGACGCGCTCGGCGTTGCCGAGCAGATCGCCGCCCCGCTGCTGCCGCCGGGCAGCCGCGTCCTGCCGCTGGCCGAAGCCGCGACGCTCGGCGAGACCAACAGCGCCATGATCACCATTTTCGGCTTCGCGCTGGTCATCATCCTCCTGGTGCTCGCCGCCCAGTTCGAAAGCTTCGTCAGCGCCGTCATCATCATGGCGACGGTCCCCCTCGGCCTTGCCTGCGCAATCTTTGCGCTGCTTTTGTCAGGCACCAGCCTCAATGCCTACAGCCAGATCGGCCTCGTGCTTCTGGTCGGCGTCATGGCCAAGAACGGCATCCTCATCGTCGAATTCGCCAACCAGCTGCGCGACCGCGGCCTCGGCGTGCGCGAGGCGATCGAGCAGGCCTCGATCATCCGCCTGCGGCCGGTGATGATGACGATGATCTGCACCATCCTCGGCGGGGTCCCGCTGGTGCTGGCCGCCGGCGCCGGTGCCGAAGCGCGCATCGCGCTCGGCTGGGTCATCGTCGGCGGGCTGGGTCTCGCCACCGTCTCGACGCTGTTCCTGACCCCGGTCGCCTACCTCCTGCTCGGCCGCTTCGTCACGCCGAAGGCGCATGAGGAAGCGAGGCTGAAGCGGGAGCTTGAGGAAGCGGCGTACGCCAATGTCGAGCCGGCGGAGTAGCTCCGCTTACCATCCCCCTTGTGGGGAGGGTCGGACCGCAGGTCCGGGGTGGGGTGCAGCGCCAACTAACGTCGGTCCAGCGCTCCCGCGAATAACAGAGGTAGGAGCCAAGACCCCCAACCCGACGAAAGAGCAAAATTGCTCTTTCGTCGACCCTCCCCACAAGGGGGAGGGTAGAAAGTCACGGCCTAATAAACACCTTCCCGTTCGGCTTGGCCAGCTCCGCCGGGGCCTTCGCCATCGCCTCATCCAGCGGTAGCACCGCCGTCACGTCGGTTGACCAGCGCCCATCCGAAAAGCGCTTCTGTGCTTCCATGATCGCCGGGCTGCGCTTGTCGCGGAACTGGCGCATCCATTCGACCAGCCAGAAGCCTTCAATGTGCTTGTGTTGGAAGATCATCTGGCCGGGCTCACGGATGACAGTGGTGTCCGGATCGAGCCGTCCATAGATGATCCAGCGCGAGCGCTTCGGCATGGCGTCGAAGATCGCCGAGGCCAGCGGCCCGGTCACGGCATCGAGGAAGATGCGCGGCTGCTCGGCCTTGACCACATCGCGTAGTGCTGCCTTGAAATCCGGCGCCTTCTCGTTGAGCACATGGGCAGCCCCGATCTCCTTCAACAGCGGAATCTGCTCGTCGCGGCGCACGGTGACGATCGGCCGGAACCCAGCCTCCTTGGCGAGACCCGCGATCAGCTTGCAAAGCTGGCTGGCGCCGGCGGTCATGATGAAGGCTTTTTCGCCCGTCTCCTTGACGATGTCGAACATGGCGAGCGCCGTGAGCGGGTTGACGATCATCGCCGCGCCATCCTCGTCGCGGACCGTGTCGAGCAGCGGAATGCAGCCGGCAGCTTCGGCAACTGCATAGTCCGCCCAGGCGCCCCAATTGGTGACGCCGGTGGTGAAGGCGATGCGCTTGCCGATCAGGCTTTTCGCATAGGGCTCGTGGCCGCTGGCAACGACCGTGCCGACACCCTCGAAGCCGGCCGGCTGGCCCTTGGCGCGCGGCTGACCGTACTGGCCCTTGATGAACATGACGTCGGACGGGTTGATCGAGGCGAGGCTGACCTTGATCAGAACCTGGCTCGGTCCGGGCGTCGGCACGCCGATGCTGCCAAGCTTGAGATACGGCTCCATCGCCTCCAGCGCACTGCCGGAGGGCGTCCTGGTGTAGCCGTCGCCGGTCAGCAGCAGTGCTTTCATGTCTGAGGGGATCGCCATGGCGGGGCTCCTTACAGTTTGAGGATGAGCTTGCCGGATGCGCCACGGCCAAGCACGCGCGTCACCACGGCGGCGGCATCGGCCAGCGGATAAGTGCCTTCGATGGCCGGCCGAACCTTGCCGGCGAGATGCCAGCCGACCAGCTCCTTCAGATTGTCGGCATGGACGAGCTGGTCGAGCGGCGCGAAATCGCGGGCGATGAGGGTTTTCATCCACTCAGACCCTTTCCTGCGTGTATTTCCTGAGCTCCGTGCGCGCCACCTGCCGGCGGTGCACCGCGTCCGGCCCGTCGGCGAGGCGCAGGGTTCGCAGATGCGTCCATGAGCGTGCCAGCGGCGTGTCCTGGCTGATGCCTTGCGCGCCGAACATCTGCACTGCCTCGTCGGTGACCTTGAGCGCGACGCGCGGTGCGATGACCTTAATCTGGCTGATCCAGGGCGCGGCTGCGCGCGCATCGCCCTGGTCGATCATCCACGCCGCCTTGAGGCAGAGCAGCCGCGCCATCTCGATCTCCATGCGGCACTCGGCGATGATGTCGAAATTGGCGCCGAGCTTGGCCAATGGCTGGCCGAAGGCCTCGCGGCGCACCGAGCGCTGGCACAGCAGCTCCAGCGCCATTTCGGCCTGGCCGATGGCGCGCATGCAATGGTGGATGCGGCCGGGGCCAAGCCGCCCCTGGGCGATCTCGAACCCCCTGCCCTCGCCGAGGATCAGGTTTCCGGCCGGCACCCGCACATTGTCGAAGCGAAGATGCATGTGGCCATGCGGCGCGGCGTCATCGCCATAGACCTGCATCGGCCGCAGCTTGGTCACGCCCTTGGTACCGGACGGCACCAGGATCATCGAATGGCGGCGGTGCTGCGTCTCGGCTTCGCCGGTGCGAACCATGACAATGTAGATGGCGCAGCGCGGGTCCCCGGCCCCCGACGCCCACCATTTCTCGCCGTTGAGTACATAGTCGCCGCCTTGCTTTTCGCAGCGCATGGCGATGTTGGTGGCGTCGGAGGAGGCGACATCCGGCTCCGTCATCAGATAGGCCGAGCGGATTTTCCCCTCGAGCAGCGGCGCCAGCCATGCCTGCTTGTGGTCCTCCGAGCCATAGCGCTCCAGCACCTCCATATTGCCGGTGTCGGGCGCCGAGCAATTGAAGGTCTCCGCGCCGAGATGCGCCTTGCCCATCTCCTCGGCGAGATAGGCATATTCGACGGTTGACAGCCCATAGCCGCGCTCGGAGCCGGTCAGCCAGAAATTCCACAGGCCGCGCTCCTTGGCCGTTTTCTTCAACCCTTCGAGGATCTCGGTCTGCCGCGCGGTGTAGACCCAGCGGTCGCCGCCCTTGCCGACCTCGCTCAAAAACTCATGATCGAGCGGCATGATCTCATCGCGCACCATGGTGGCGACGCGGGCGTGAATCGGCTGCAGCCGCTCGGTCATGCCGAGATTCATGTCGCTCATCGCTCGCTAACCCTTCACGCTGCCCGGACATTTATCCGTGGCAAGGATGACCGTACTTCGGATAGCCTTGTCAACGCGAACTGTTGCCGGGCGGCAAGGAAGAGGCGGAGGAGCGATGAGCTATCTGAAAGAACTGTTCTCAGTCGCCGGCAAGACAGCGCTGGTGACGGGAGCCGCGACCGGCATCGGCCGCATGGTGGCGACCGCTTTGGTCCAAGCCGGCGCTACCGTGATGATCGCCTCGCGCAAGGGCGAGGATTGCATCAAGGTCGCCGCTGAGTTGAACGGGCTCGGCGGCTCCGGCAGTGCCGAAGGCTTTGCCGGTGACGTCTCGAGCGAAGCAGGCATTGCCGCGCTGGTCGGCGAGGTCAAGGCGCGCACCGAGAAGCTGCACATTCTGGTCAACAATGCCGGCATATCCTGGGGTGCCTCCCTGGAGGATTTTCCCTATAGCGGCTGGGCCAAGGTGTTCGCCGTCAACGTCACCGCCGTCTTTCATCTGACGCGCGAATTGCTGCCGCTGCTGGAAGCCGCCGCGAGCGATGCCGATCCGGCCCGCGTCATCAATCTGGGCTCGGTGATGGGCACGCAGCCGCTGGCCGACGATGCCTATTCCTACACCGCGTCCAAGGGCGCCGTTCACCACCTGACGCGCACGCTGGCGATCGAACTCGCGGCGCGGCGCATCACCGTCAACGCCTTCGCGCCCGGTCCCTTCCAGAGCCGGATGACCGCCTTTGCCACCGGCACCGAAGAAAAGGCCAGACATGTCGGCAGCCATGTGCCGATCGGACGTATCGGCGTGGCGGATGACATCGGCGGCGCAACGCTCTATTTGTGCAGCCGTGCCGGTTCCTATGTCACCGGCGCCATCCTGCCGATCGACGGCGGGCAGTCGGTGCAGCATGGGCTGACATTGTTCAAGGAATGAGCCGCGGTCGGCGGCAAGGGGAGGACACCGCAGTGGAACCGATCAGTCTCGATGTGCTTCTGGCCAGCGTCGGCAAGGAAGTCGGCGTCTCGCCATGGCGCGAGGTCACACAGACCATGATCGACCAGTTCGCCGACGCCACCGACGACCACCAGTTCATCCATTGCGACCCCGAGCGGGCCAAAAACGAGACGCCGTTCGGCGGCACCATCGCGCATGGCTTCCTGTCGTTGTCGCTGCTCTCGGCGATGACCTTCGAGACCATGCCGCCGCTGGAAAAGGGCAAGATGGGCGTCAACCACGGTTTCGATTCGCTGCGCTTCCTGGCGCCGGTGAAGACCGGCGCGCGCATCCGCACCCGCTTCGTGCTGGCCGACGTCAAGGTCAGGCCGTCGGGCTGGGTGCAGACGGCGCATGACGTGACCATCGAGATCGAAGGCTCGAAGAAGCCGGCGCTGACGGCGCGCTGGCTGACGCTGACGCTGATAGAGCGTGAGCCGGAGACCGCATGAGCGGCGACGCCAACGCGCTGGACCAGACGGCACTAGCGCCCTATCTCGGGGCGCACATCCCGGGTTTTGCCGGGCTTTCCGCAATCGAAAAATTCAAGTCCGGCCAGTCCAACCCGACCTATCTGCTGACCGCGGCCAGCGGCCGCTATGTCCTGCGCGCCATGCCGCCGGGCCAGTTGCTGAAATCGGCGCATCAGGTCGACCGCGAATTCACGGTCATGAAGGCCCTGGCCGGCACCGCCGTGCCGGTGCCGGCGATGCTGCATCTGTCGGCGGAGGCGACGCCGATCGGCCGCATGTTCTACGTCATGGACTTTCTCGACGGCCGCATCTTCTGGGATCCGGCAGTGCCGGAGGCCGCTGGCAACGATGAGCGCGCCGCCCTCTACGATGCTATGAACGCCACGCTTGCGGCCCTGCACGATGTCGATGTCGAGGCGGTCGGGCTCGGCGATTTCGGCAAACCCGGCAATTACTTCGAACGCCAGCTGGCACGCTGGACCAGCCAGTACCGCGCCTCGGAGACCGGCACGGTCGCCGACATGGACCGGCTGCTCGCCTGGCTGGAGACGCATATGCCGGCCGATGACGGCCGAAAATCACTCGTGCATGGCGACTACCGGCTGGACAACATGATCTTCGCGCCCAGCGAGCCGAAAGTGCTGGCGGTTCTCGACTGGGAACTGTCGACACTCGGCCATCCCTTCGCCGACATCGCCTATCAATGCATGCAATGGCGGCTGCCGCACGCCTCAGGCTTTCGCGGCCTTGGCGGCGTCGACCGCGCCGCCCTCGGCCTGCCCTCGGAGGAAGCCTATGTCGCGGCCTATTGCAGGCGGCGCGGGCTGGGCGGCATCGACAATTGGAGCTTCTTCCTCGCCTTCTCCTTCTTCCGTTTGGCGGCCATCTGTCAGGGCGTCTACAAGCGGGCGCTCGACGGCAACGCCTCAAATCCCGAAAAGGCAAAAACCTATGGCGAAGCGGTGAAGCTGCTGTCGCACCTTGCCGCCAAGCTGATCGACCGAACCTGACTCGACAATGAGATATTGTGGTCGGCGCGATTTGATGACAGATCGGATCAGTTCCGTTCCCCGACCGGGGAGCAAGCCCATACGGAGGTGGTGGCAACCGGCCTGGAAACAGGACGCAAACCGATCACCGTCTGTAGACAGAGCATGATGCCGAAAAGTGTGAAGCGGTTTTCGGACGACATCATGCTCTATCTATTTGATTAGAGCCGGATTCAGATTTCAGGTCAATTCGACCTGAAATCATCCGGCTCTAGCGCGCATCGCTGGAAATGAACTTCATGTGCCGGCTGACTTGCAGGGCGATGTAGACGACCAGCGAGCATCCGATCGGAAACACGATCTCAATGAGGCCGGTGGCGACAGCCTGCGGCAATGCCAGCGCAATGTCCTTGGCTGCGGCAGTCTCGATCGTTAGCGCCGTGATCCCGCCGCCGAACACCGCGCCGGCCAAGGCACCCGCCAGCATGAAATGCAGCGAGCGAGGTTCTTCCTTGGATGCCAGCGAAGCCAGCATCCAGCCCAGCAAACCATACTCGATCGCCCGCAACATACCGAGCGTGGTGAGCGACAGGATCACGGGCTTTGCCGATACATCAAGCGCGCTCACCATCACCTTTTGCGTACCTTTGGCGATGCCCATGGCCAGCGGCCCCGAGATCATGGCGATCAGGCCGCCAAGCGAGGCTCGCACCTTGGTGATCGCCGTGCCGAGGCTGACGCCGGCGCAGACGAAGAATGACCAGGTCACGCCTTGCGCCAAGTCGATCAGAACCTGGGTCGGGGCCGGGTGCGAACCTGCCGCAAATCCGGCAGTCAGAATAAGCGCTTCCATGGCGAAGCCGATTGCGATCGCCAGCCATGCGACTATCACGACTCGCCTGAGCGCCAGCCTTGCGCCATGAGAAAGTGGATGTGCGCCCGGCAGCCCGGACGAAAGCTCTATCGCAGCCATAGAGGCCCCCCAAAACCGAAATTTCTTGCAGAGCCGCCAAATAGGCTTTGTTTGTAACAGTCCGATGTTGCCTGCGTGCGCCCCGGTTACACATGCTGTGACATAGATGCTGGCGAAATGGACCAGAACGGGCACGACTATTCGAGAGAAAGCTTGAGGTCGCTTTTTGCTGTCCCTGACAGCGCCCTTGCCCGTTTCCGTACAGCGTATATATTTAGTCATGCACAACCAACCAAAGGCACCGGATCTTGCCACTGAGCGTCCAGAAACGCCGCGAGAAACAAAAGGCCGAACTGCGTTCCGAACTGCTCGACGCAGCCCACAAGCTCGTCAAGGAAGAGGGCTATGAAGGCCTGACCATCCGCAAGTTGGCCAAGCGGGTCGGCTATGCTCCGATGTCGGTCTATTCCTACTTCGCCGACAAGCAAGACATCCTGTTTGCGCTGGCCGAGGATGCCTTCGAAACACTTGCCCGCCGCATCGAGGAGCACCCTTCCGACGATCCGATCGAGGCCTTGCGTGCGGTGATGACCGAATATGCTGCCTTCGGGCTCGGCAATCCCAACGAATACCGCACCGTGTTCATGACCGAAAAGACCAAGCTGCCGGAAGGCAGAAGCTATGAGGACATGGAAGAGGCCAACCCGGCGATGAAAGCGCTGATATCCAGGGTCGAGGCCTGCGTTGCCGCAGGCAAGCTGCAGGGCGATCCGCGCGCCATCGCCACCATGCTTTGGGCAGTCGGCCACGGCACCATCTCGCTTTTGATCACGTTCCCGTTCTACCCCTTCGGGGATCCGCAGGCTTTCGTGACGCGGATGTGCGATTTCACACTCGCCACGCTCAGCACTCAGAATGTGCCGCCGCTGACCGAGACCCCGGTCGACTGCTGAGCATCCCCGCCCCTCCAATTCAACGTCCGGCCTGACAGCTTCGGCTGTGTCAGTGCGCCGCAATTTTCGGCGTTCAAAAAGATTTTTCGTACGCGTACGTTTTCCGACTTGAAAACCCATCTCGGTGGGCGTATGTGTACGTTGTATCGTACATGTACGAAAAGAATTTAACCGATGGAGACAGACATGAACAAGACCCTTCTCGCTCTCGCCACCGTGCTGGCTCTCTCCAGCTCGGCTTTCGCCGCCAACAACACACACTCGACCAAGCAGGCCCCCGCCGCCCCCTGCGTCGACACCACGACCAATGCCAAGCTCGATTGCGCCGTGACCGGCTCGGTCGAAAAGTCCGACGTCAAGGCCAAGAGCCCGCGTCTCGGCATCGAGATCAACCCATGGATCGTGCCGAGCACGTTCTAAGTTGATCGGGCTCGACCACAGCACAACGATTAATTTAAGGGCGGCAGGATAATCCCGGCCGCCCGTTTTTTCCTCAGCGCCCCCATTTTCTCAGCGCAAGCTGGGCTTCTCCGAGTTCAAACCTGGCGTAGCCGAACGGTTATTTCTTGCGCGGTTTGCGACCCGGCGCCGTCTTGGCCTTGCCGGGTCTTGCCGGCGCGCCTGGGATGGCGGTCGAGGTGATCGACAACGGATCGCTGGCCGGAAACGTGTCCTCGAGGCCTTCCTCGAGTTCCTCTTCGGCAGTCACCTCGTGATGCTGCTCATGTTCGAGTGAGCGCACGGCGGACGTCTTGCCAGCTGACTTCGGCGGCGCTTTCGACGGCATCGTATGTTCTCCCTGATGGGGGAAGCAGAACGGCTTGACCCGTCAAACGTTCCTACGCCGCCGCGTCGCTGGCTGCTTCCGACAGGAAAGTAAAGACATAGTCCGAGAAGGAACGCCAGCACTCGACCCGGAAAGCGTCGGCTGCCGTGCGCAACAGCAGGATTTCGCACTTGCCGAGAATGGTGCGCGACGCCGCGCCCACCGGAAAAGCCTCGAGCGACAAATCCTGCGGGCAGCCTGCATTGATCGCGGCGGCAGCCGCCGGGCCGGTGACGGCGAAGGCGACGTTGCGGTGCGAGATGCCGACCGCCGAATGCAATGCGGCAACCCCAGCACGATCGGCCAGCGGATCCTTGCCAGCCTCATCGATGACCAGCCACTCGTCAGGGCCAAGCCACAGCGCCGTGCGCCCTGTCTTCGACGCCGAAGTTTTCGGCTGCTTCGGCAAGGTCAGGCCGAGCGCCTTCGACAGCGCCGCGACGGAAGCCTCCGGCGCGCGCAGCGACA
This sequence comes from Mesorhizobium sp. C277A, assembly GCF_040324395.1. Taxonomy (NCBI): domain Bacteria; kingdom Pseudomonadati; phylum Pseudomonadota; class Alphaproteobacteria; order Hyphomicrobiales; family Phyllobacteriaceae; genus Mesorhizobium; species Mesorhizobium sp. C277A. The sequence continues at coordinate 3,957,080 of NZ_JAMYVW010000002.1, forward strand.
TGCGCTCCGCCGGCGGCAGCACCTCAACCTTGACATCCGTTGCGGAAACGACGCGTCCAGCCAGGGCCGGGCGGCGCTCGACGGACGGCGCTGCAGCTGGGGCCGTCTTCTTTGCAGCAGCCTTAGCCATTGAGGCGCCCTCCCGTCTCGTCGAAGAACACCATGCCGGTAACCTCCACTTCGATCACCCCGTTCGGCATCGGCACATAGAGCGTGTCGCCCATCCGGTCGCGGCCGGCGGCAACCAGCGCCAGCGCGATCGAGCGACCGCAATTTTCCGACCAGTAGCTGGATGTGACGTGACCGATCATCTTCATCGGGATCGCCTGCTTCGGGTCAGCGACGATCTGCGCGCCTTCCTCAAGCACCACTTTCGGGTCCTTGGTCTTCAAGCCGACCAGCTGCTTGCGGCCCTTGGCGACCAGATCGGGCCGCGTCAGGCCGCGGATGCCGACGAAGTCGGTCTTCTTCTTGCCGACCGCCCAGTCGAGCCCGGCATCGTTCGGCGTCACCGTGCCGTCCGTGTCCTGGCCGACGATGATGTAGCCCTTTTCGGCGCGCAGCACGTGCATCGCCTCGGTGCCGTAAGCAGTCGCGCCATGCTTTTGGCCTTCGGCCCACAGCGCTTCCCAAACGGCCTGCCCGTAGTCTGCCGGCACATTGACCTCGAAGCCGCGCTCGCCGGTGAACGACATGCGAAACAGCCTGGTCGGCACGCCGCAGATCTTGCCTTCGCGCACCGACATATGCGGCAGCGCCTCGTCCGACATGTCGACGCCTTCGACCAGCGGCGCAATGATGTCTCGCGACTTCGGCCCCTGCACGGCGATGACCGCCCATTGTTCGGTGATCGACGTCAGCCAGACATTGAGATGCGGGAACTCGGTCTGGAGATAATCCTCCATGTGGTTCATGACGCGCGGCGCGCCACCCGTTGTCGTCGTCACATGGAAACGATCCGGCGCCAGTCGGCCGACGACGCCGTCATCATAGATGAAGCCGTCCTCGCGCAGCATGATGCCATAGCGGCAGCGGCCGGGCTCAAGCTTCTCCCATGGATTGGTATAGAGCAGTTCCATGAACCTGGCCGCATCCGGTCCGACCACTTCGATCTTGCCCAGCGTCGAGGCATCGAACAGGCCGGCATTGGTGCGCACAGCGACGCATTCGCGGTCGACCGCCTTGTGCATGTCCTCGCCGGGTTTGGGGAAATACCAGGCGCGCTTCCACTGGCCGACATCCTCGAACACCGCGCCTTGAGCTTCCGCCCAGGGATGGATCGCGGTCTTCCGTGTCGGGTCGAACAGCGGACCGCGCGAATGGCTGACGATCGCGCCGAAAGTGACAGGCGTATAGGGCGCGCGGAACGTGGTCAGCCCGACCTCGGGGATCGGCTTGCCAAGCGTCTCGGCGGCAATCGCCAGGCCGTGCATGTTGGAGGTCTTGCCCTGGTCGGTCGCCATGCCGTTGGTGGTGAAGCGCTTGACGTGCTCGATCGAGCGCATGCCTTCATGCACCGCCTGGCGGATGTCCTTGGCGGTGACGTCGTTCTGAAAATCGACGAAGGCCTTGACCGTCTTGTCCGGCCCGGCGCCGGGCGCCGCGCCCAGCATGCCGCGCGACCAGCTTTCCGACGCGTCGACCTTCGGCTTAACGCCCTTGGCCACTTTGCCGTCCGCATCCTTCGCCGCCTTGGCGCCGGCCGCATAGGCTTCGTCGATCGACGCCGACAGCCCATCGGTGCCGTTGCAGGCGCCGACCGAAACGCAGTCCTGCGCATAGATGCCCGGCACGAAGCGCTTGGTCTCGTCATCGAAGGCGACCTTGCCGCGCGACTGTGAGAACAAATGCACCGACGGCGTCCAGCCGGCCGACATCAGGATGGCGTCGACCGGAATGGTGCGCTCGCCGCCCCCATTCTTCGGCTGCACCGTCATCGAGGTCACGCGCAACTTGCCGCCGGCGCGGATCACCGCGCGGCCGAAATTGACCTCGATCCCGAGCGCCCTCGCCTCCTCGATCACAGGTCCGGTCGGATGGTCGCGCAGGTCGACGATCGCCGCCACGTTGACGCCGGCCTTCTTCAGGTCGATCACGGCGGAGTAGGCCGAGTCATTTGCGGTGTAGACGCCGACATTTTTGCCGACCGCGACACCGTACTGGTTGAGATAAGTCCGCGCCGCCGAGGCCAGCATGATGCCGGGCCGGTCATTGTCGGCAAACACCATATGGCGTTCGATGGCGCCGGTCGCCAGCACCACGCGCTTGGCGCGTACCTGCCATAGGCGCTCGCGCGGCAAATCGTGGCCGGGGTTTTGCAGATGGTCGCTGACCCGCTCGACCAGGCCGACGAAGTTCTGCGCGTAGTAGCCGAACGCCGTCGTCCGCGACAAAACGCGGACATTGTCCAGGGCGGTGAGCTTGGCCACCGCGCCTTGCGCCCAGGCATAACCGTCCTGGCCGTCGATCTTCGCCCCGCTCTCGAAGCGCAGGCTGCCGCCGAAGCTGGCCTGTTCATCGGCGAGGATGACACGCGCGCCGGTTTCGGCAGCGGCGAGCGCTGCCGCAATGCCGGCCGCACCGCCGCCTAGCACCAGTACGTCGCAATGCGCATAGCGCGACGAATAATGGTCGGGATCTGGCTTGTCAGGCGAAACGCCGAGGCCGGCCGCGGCGCGGATCTTCGGCTCGTAGAGGCTCTTCCAGGCCGCCTTCGGCCACATGAAGGTCTTGTAGTAGAAACCGGCCGAAAACAGCGGCGATGCAATGTCGTTAACCGCGCCGACGTCGAAGGCGAGCGACGGCCAGCGGTTTTGCGAGTTGGCGACGAGCCCGTCATAGAGCTCCTGCACCGTGGCGCGGATGTTGGGCGCCTTGCGTGCCGCGTCGCGCTTGACCTCGACCAGCGCGTTGGGCTCTTCCGCTCCGGCCGACAGGAAGCCGCGCGGACGGTGATACTTGAACGAACGTCCCACCAAATGCACGCCATTGGCAAGCAGCGCCGAGGCCAGCGTGTCACCTTCGATGCCGGTGTAAGACTGGCCGTCGAAAGAGAACCGCGCGGTCTTCGCCTGGCTGAGACGGCCGGCGCTCGGAATGCGGAACGCGCCGCTCATTTGGAAGCCATTTCGTTGGAGTTTTTGGGCAGCTTGGACGGTTTCGGCTCGCCGGCTTTGTAAGTCATGACGAACTTGTCGGTGACGGTGTCGCGCACCGCATTGAAGAAGCGTGCGCAGCCATGGATGTGGCGCCAGCGCTCATAGATGATGCCCTTGGGGTTCGAGCGGATGAAGAAGAACTTTTCAAAATCGTCGTCGCTCTCGCCCGCCATGTTGGCCGAACGCGCAATATGCGCCTCGCCGGCGTTACGGAACTCGAGCTCCGGGCGCTCTTCCTCGCAATAGGGGCAGCGGATGAGAAGCATTATCGTTCGTTCCTACAATTCGCCGTGGCCGACATGCGCGCCGGCCGGTTGGTTGCAAAGCCTCTGGCCCATCGCCGCAAAAGGCGCGACGAGCCGAATGCGCTCCTCTACACTTGCGGCGGGGCGAAACAGCTCGCGATACGCCATGTTGCCGATCGTGAGCTGAAACGGATCGGTCGTCACGATGACGCTGCGCGGCTCGAATGTGTCGTCCTCGCCGAGATCGGAGGGCCTGTTCTCCATGAAGATGACCACCTTCTGGCCACCACTCCACACGCATCCCAGAATGCCGGCGTCGATCGAAAACGGCCAATTGGCTTCGTTGCCGGCGCGGCTGATCGGCTGCGTCCGCACTTCGTCCGGTGACGGAAAGTGGAACAGGTCCTGCTCCCCCGCCAGCACCAGCGGCACCGCTACAGCCAACTCCACCATCATCAGTGCGCCACCGCCGCCGCCGCTGCCTCGTCGATGAGGCGACCGGTGCGGAAGCGCTCGATGGTGAAGGGCGCGTTGATAGGATGCGGATCGTCCTTGGCAATCGTGTGGGCAAAGACATGGCCTGAGCCGGGCGTTGCCTTGAAGCCGCCCGTGCCCCAGCCGCAATTGACGTAAAGGCCGGGCACCGGCGTCTTGGCCAGGATCGGCGAACGGTCGGGCGTCACGTCGACGATGCCGCCCCACGAGCGCAGCATCTTCATGCGGGTGAAGATCGGGAACATCTCGCAGATGGCGTCGAGCGTGTGCTGCAGGATATGCAGGCCGCCGGTCTGCGAATAGGAGACATACTGGTCGGTGCCGGCGCCGATCACCAGCTCGCCCTTGTCGGACTGCGAGATATAAGCGTGCACCGTGTTCGACATAACCACGCACGGCACCACCGGCTTGACCGGCTCCGACACCAACGCCTGCAGGGGATAGCTTTCCAGCGGCATGCGCACGCCGGCCATGTTCATGATCACCGAGGAGTGGCCTGCAGCCACCACGCCGACCTTCTTGGCGCCGATGAAGCCGCGCGTCGTGTCGACGCCCATGACCGCGCCATTGGCCGCCCGCTTGACGCCGGTGACCTCGCAATTCTGGATGATGTGCACGCCGCGCGCCGAAGCGCCGCGCGCATAGCCCCAGGCCACCGCATCGTGACGCGCCGTGCCGCCTCGCCGCTGCAAGGCGGCGCCGACAACGGGATAGCGCGCCTGCCTGGAAATGTTGAGCGGCGGGCAGAATTCCTTCGCCTGCTCAGGCGTCAGCCATTCATTGTCGATGCCGTTGAGACGGTTGGCATGGACATGGCGCTTCAGCACCTGGATGTCGTGCACATTGTGCGCCAGCATCATGACGCCGCGCGCCGAATACATGACGTTGTAGTTGAGTTCCTGGGAGAGCCCATCCCACAGCTTCAGCGCATGGTCGTAAATGCCGGCGCTCTCGTCATAGAGATAGTTGGAGCGGATGATGGTGGTGTTGCGCCCGGTGTTGCCGCCGCCTAGCCAGCCCTTTTCCAGCACCGCGACATTGGTGATGCCGTGCACGGTGGCGAGATAGTAGGCGGTGGCCAGGCCATGACCGCCGGCGCCGACGATGATGACGTCATATTCCTTCTTCGGTTCCGGCGAGGACCATTGTTCCTCCCAGCCCTTGTGGCCGCGCATGGCCTCGCGGGCGATGGCGAATACCGAATATTTTTTCAACGTTCCAGCCTCGCAAATGGCGGTGGGGTATTTTACGCAGCCCCGGCGCGCGAGGTGTATCACTAGCGAAACGGCGCTTCCACCCTTGCGCTGTTTGCGACGGCGCTTGCCGTTTTGCGCCGCGGTGGAAAAGACCTGCCCGGGCTGGCAGGCATGGCTGCGTTCGGACACACTGGCGATCGCGAGACTCTGGAGGACGGATATGGGCAACGCCTGGTGGAATCTGACGTTGCGTTTCCTGCTGGAACTTGCCGCCTTGCTTGGCCTCGGCTTTGCCGGCTGGAGCCTCTCCGGCGGATGGTGGCGCTGGGTCCTCGCCTTGGCCTTGCCGTTCATTGCAGCTGCGCTGTGGGGAACCTTCGCGGTGCGCGGCGACCCGAGCCGGTCCGGACGCGCGCCGGTTCCTGTACCAGGCGCAGTCAGGCTGGTGCTTGAACTGGCCATCCTGTTTGGCGGTGCAGCCGGATTCTATGCCGCCGGTCACACAACCACGGGCGTTGTCATCACGCTGCTCATCGCCATCAGCTACGCATTTTCGCTCGATCGCCTCGGCTGGCTGCTGAAGCAATAGTCCGGCGCGCGGCGCTTGTGCCGCTGCGAAGCCATTCAGCAAGTCGAGCACGTATCGGGTGGCTAGCACCGTCCCGAACTGCGATCAACATCCCGGTTGCCGGCACAGCCGGCGCGATGAAAGGATGTAAAAAATGTTCGCACTCACCAATAAAATAGCGATCGTCACCGGCGCCAGTTCCGGCATCGGCCGCGCCACCGCAAAACTCTTCGCCGAAGAAGGCGCCAGGGTCGTCATCGCCGCCCGCCGCCAGGCCGAACTCGATGCGCTGGTCGTCGAAATCGAGGACGCCGACGGCACGGCAGTCGCGCTTGCCGGCGATGTCCGCGACGAAGCCTATGCAAAAGCCCTCGTCGATCTCGCCGTCGAAAAATTCGGCGGGCTCGATATCGCCTTCAACAATGTCGGCTCCGTCGGAACGATGGGTCCGATTTCGGAACTGTCGCTGGACGGATGGCGCGAGACGCTCGACGCCAATCTGACCAGCGCCTTTCTCGGCGCGAAATACCAGGTGCCGGCGATGGTCGAACGCGGCGGCGGATCGCTGATCTTCACCTCGACCTTCGTCGGTCACACAGTCGGCATGCCGGGCATGACCAGCTATGCCGCCAGCAAGGCCGGACTGATCGGCCTGACGCAGGTGCTGGCCGCCGAATACGGCCCCAGGGGCGTGCGGGTCGACGCGCTGATGCCGGGTGGCACCGACACGCCGTCGGCAACATTCAAGACGCCGGAATCACGCGCTTTCGTGGAAAACCTGCATGCCTTGAAACGTGTGGCTGTGCCTGAAGAGATCGCCCGCGCTGCGCTCTTCCTGGCATCGGATGCGTCGAGCTTCACCACAGGATCGGCGCTGTTTGCCGATGGCGGCGTCTCGATCACCCGGACGTGAAGCATTTCGCGGGTCATCGCCCGCGCCGATCAGCCATAGAACCCGAAACCGGACTTGCTTTTTCCTCGCGATTTGGCGATTCGGTTTCGGGTGAGGAGGACGGACATGCTGCTGATCAGGACCTATGTCGCCCAGAGCGCAATCGAAGGCGTCGGCGTGTTCGCCGCCGAGCCGATCAGGAAGGGCGCCTCGATCTGGCGGCTCGATCCGGATTTCGACCGGCTGATCCCGATGGACAAATACGAGGCGGCGCCGCCGCACCTCAAGGAATTGCTCGACCGCTATGCCTATCCGAGCCCCGACCGTCCCGGCTTCATGGTCTATGAAGTCGATAATGGCCGCTTCATGAACCACGCCGAGCGGCCGAACACGGATTTTTCGCAATATGGCGGCGCCACCGCCACTCGAGATATATCAGCCGGCGAGGAAATTACCTGCGATTACGGCGAATTCTTCGAGGATTTCGCACGGCTCCATCTGGCCAGCGCCTAGTTGGCGCCCTATCTCGGGGCTGCCGTGGCAAATTGGCGGTTGTCCTTCATTCCAGTGTGGACAGCGCGGCCTGATTCTGCTATCAGCCGCCACAATTCGTGGTGTAAAGCGCCGCGGAGGCATGTGGCTATGGCCACTTGCCTGTTGATATCAAACCCGAAAGACAGGATTGCCCGTGCAGGTACTCGTCCGCGACAATAACGTTGATCAGGCGCTTCGCGCTCTCAAGAAGAAGATGCAGCGCGAAGGCATTTTCCGCGAAATGAAGATGCGCGGCCATTACGAGAAGCCTTCCGAGAAGCGCGCCCGTGAAAAGGCCGAAGCCGTTCGCCGCGCCCGCAAGCTGGCCCGCAAGCGCGCCCAGCGCGAAGGCCTGCTGCCGATGACGCCGCGCCCGGTTGCTGCCGGCGCCGCCGGTGGTCCTGGTGGTGCTCCGCGTCCGCCGCGGTTCTGACGCCAATTTTTCGTCCTTTTCGAAGGATACTCTGAGGTGGCGCGATGCGGAATCGCCGCCACCTTTTTGTTTGGAGCGCCGCCATTCTGTTGGAGGCCGTTCCCTTGAACGCGCAAACGGCGTTCTAGATTTCGTTGCGACAATCTGTGACCCGGCCCGGAGGGGGACCTGGACGGCGCGGCTGAAGTGAGGACAGGGCAGACATGAACGCAATCGGCGTAGAGCGCAGAACCACAATGCGCGGTTTGGCCCTGGCGGCAGCCCTGATGTCCGGCCTAGTGCTGGCCGGTTGCCAGAGCGTTCCGACCGGCGAATTCAACAACATTGACAAGGCGCAAGGCTCGAGCGAGAACATCTCCTCGCTGTCGGCGGTGATCCAGCGCAATCCGCAGGATCCGGAAGGCTACAATGTGCGCGGCTCGGCCTATGGCCGTGGCGGCCAGTACCAGGCGGCGCTGAAGGATTTCGACACCGCCATCCAGCTCAACCCGAATTTCTACCAGGCCTATTCGAACCGGGCACTGATCCAGCGCTTCCTCGGCAACCAGGCGGCCGCCCTTGCCGACTACAACCGCTCGATCCAGATCAATGCAAATTATGACGCCGCCTATATCGGCCGCGGCAACCTCTATCGCAAGGCCGGCCAGACCCAGCAGGCCTTCAACGATTTCCAGAAGGCGATCCAGCTCGACACCACGGATGCCCGCGCCTATCACAATCGCGGCCTGATCTATCAAAACCAGGGCCAGCACAAGTTTGCCATCGAGGATTTCTCGACCGCCATCTCCCTGGCGCCGGACGCGGCCGAACCCTATAACGGCCGCGGCCTCTCCTATCTCGCCATGAATGACGAGGACAACGCCTTCTCCGACTTCAACATGGCCATCAAGCTCGACGGCAAGAACGCCGAAGCCTGGTCCAACCAGGCGCTGATCTACGAGCGCCGCGGCGACAAGGTCAAGGCCTCGAAGGCCTACCGCGAAGCCGTCCATCTCGACCCGACCTACCAGCCGGCCAAGGACGGCCTGTCGCGCACATCGGGCGCCACCGCCGGCTGAGATGCGGCCGGCGCGCCGCCATCGGCGGCCTTTTATAACAACGTTCCATTCCTGATGCAGTGCGCCGCGTGAGCGGTTTCTCCCCGGGAAAGCGCAGAGCGCTTCCGCTAGGGATGCCTATCCAGAAAACCCCACTATCACCCAATCTTAACCACCGGGGCAAAGCGTTAACCCCTGCCTTGATCGCGCCAAGTTTTCAGCGGAACGCTCCGGGCCATTCAACCGTTGTTGAAGGCATTTTTCGAAAGGACTGACCCATGATCAAGAAAATCATCTGTGCCGCGGCACTTGCCACGACGCTGCTTGCCGTTCCCGCCAGCGCCGGCAAGCTTCAGCTCGGCACGCTCGATTGCACCATCGACGGCGGCGTCGGTTACGTCATCACGTCGAACAAGGGCGTCGACTGCACGTTCCGTCCTTATCACCATGGGCCGTCCGAGAAATACACGGGGATGATCTCCAAGCTCGGCGTCGATCTCGGCCAGACGCATCAGGGCCAGCTGGTGTGGGCGGTTCTGGCCGCCACCCGCGGCCATGACGAGGGCGACCTTGCCGGCCATTATTACGGCGTCAACGCCGAGGCGAGCGTGGTGACCGGCGGCGGCGCCAATCTACTGGTCGGCGGGCTCGACGGCGCCTTTGTGCTGGAGCCGCTCAGCGTCCAGGCGCAGACCGGCGTCAATGTAGCGGTCGCCGTGACCTCCCTGGAGCTGATCCACTCGTTCAAGTAAGCATCGGCAAATAAGGAGCGACTGATCCCTCTACGCGCGGCGCGGAACAGGTTACTGTTTCGCGCCGTATGCTTTTTGGGGATCCGCCGTGCTGAAACCAGCCATCGCCGCCGCTATCACCATCATCTGTACCGCCCAGGCCCAAGCGCAAGACCAGGGCATCGAACTCGGCGTGCTCGATTGCGCCATCGGCGGCGGAACCGGCTTCATCTTCGGCTCCAGCAAGGATCTGAGCTGCACCTTCACGCCGGCCGACAAGAGCTTTTCGCCGGAAGCCTATTTCGGCGCCGTCAACAAATACGGGCTCGACATCGGCACCACCAAGCAGACCGTCATGCAATGGCTGGTGCTGACGCCGCTGAGGAACATCTATGCGCCCGGCGCGCTGGCCGGCGACTATATCGGGGCCAGCGCCGAAGTGACGGCGGCGGTCGGCGCCGGCGCCAATCTCCTGGTCGGCGGCTCCTCGCAGGCCTTCACCCTGCAGCCGCTCAGCCTGCAGACGCAGACCGGTATCAACATTGCCATCGGCGTCAGCCAGTTTCAGCTGCGCAGCATTGAGAACTGACCGGCGCATCAAGCGGAGAGGCTTCCGGCCAATCTCGACCGTTTGCACTTCGATAAAAAGCCACTTGAGCTCAACTGCGCTTGAGGTTTTACAACTCGCCTGACTGAAACAGCGCGCATGGCCCCGCCGGAAAGCCCGACTGGCTTCTGGCGCCATGCGCCGGCATCGAGATATGCAAAGGCAGGGTAAAAGAATGACTGAAATCACCAGCAACAAGGTCTACTGGCGGGCATTGTGGGCAAGCGGCGACCTCGCGCGCTTCTGCTTCATCAGCCTTGGCATCCTGCTGCACGCCACCAACGAGACGATGGTGGCGACGGTCATGCCGGCCATGGTCGGGGACCTCGCCGGTGTGCAGTTCGTCGGCTGGTCGCTGGCCGTCTACGAGCTCGGCGCCATTGTCGCCGGCGCTGCGGCGGGGCGGCTGGTCAGCTATGTCGCTCTACGCTCCAACGTCACGGTCGCCGCCCTGCTCTATGCCGTGGGCGCACTGATCTGCGCCACCGCGCCGTCCATGCCGGTGTTTCTTGGCGGCCGTCTGGTCGAGGGTCTCGGCGGCGGTGCGCTGGTGTCGCTGGCCTTCGTCTCGGTCGAGCGGCTGTTTAACCGCAGCATCTGGCCACAGCTGTTCGGCATCATGTCGGCGATCTGGGGCGTCGCCGCCTTCAGCGGCCCGATGCTCGGCGCGATCATGGTCGAGCTCCTGTCCTGGCGCTGGGCCTTCGGCGTCTTCGTGCTGGGTGGCATCGCCATGGCATCGGCAAGCTTCATCGTCCTGAACACGCCGGAAGCGACGAAGCCGCAGGCCGCCGCCGGCACCTCGCCGCCCTTCCCCTATGCAGCACTTGGCTGCCTCGCCATCGCCGTCGTGCTGATCGCCACCGCAGGCGTCGACGTCGCCTTGCTGCGCTCGTCGCTGCTGCTGGCCCTCGGCCTCGCCGGCCTGGCGCTGTTCGTTTTCGTCGACGCCATGAAGCCGCAATCGCGACTGTTCCCGTCGGGCCTGTTCTCATGGCGCTCGCCGGTCGGCAGCGGCATGAGCATGGTTGCCGCCTTCTCGGTGGCGACAGTCTCTTTTTCCATCTACGGGCCGCTTCTGCTTACCACGCTACACGGTATCCCGATCCTGACCACAGGCTACATCATCGCCGCCGAATCGATCGCCTGGTCGATCCTGTCGATCGCCGTCGCCAATGCGCCGCTGCAGCGCGAACGGCAGATCCTCGTCATCGGCGCGCTGATGATTGCAGCCGGCCTCGCGGGTTTCGCCTATGCCATCCCCGCCGGCTCGATCCCGCTGATCCTGCTCTGCGCTTTGTTGCAAGGCGGTGGCTTCGGCGTGTCATGGCCCTTCCTGACCCGCATCATCGTCGCCTCGGCCCGCGATGGCGAGCAGACGATCGCCTCGGCCGCCGTGCCGACCATGCAGCGCATCGGCTACGCCGTGGGCGCCGCCATGGCCGGCATCATCGCCAATGCCAGCGGCTTTTCGGACGGACTGAACCGCGAGGCAGCAGCGCACGTCGCCGGCTGGCTGTACCTGGCCTTCGTGCCACTCGGCATTGTCGGTTGCCTGGCGGCGTTGAAGATGGCTTTGGAGGCATGCCGGCCGCAACTGGCGCCAGGCTGAGGGCACGGCCGATCGAGAATTTGGCGACAGCATTCCGCCGGCGCTGTCGGCGTCAAATGCCCTCGGCCACAAGGCTGCTTGCAAGACCATGGCCTGCCCGATTGCGGAACCGGCGGCCGCTCAGGCTTGCAAACGCTCGGCGATGAGCGCGGCGAGCCGCGCCGCCACCTCGCCCTTGCCCATCTCAGGCCATTCCTCGACACCGTCCTTCGAGACGATGCGCACCTTGTTGCGGTCGCCGCCCATGACGCCGGTGGGGCCGACGCCGCTTTCATGCGAGACATCGTTGGCGACAATGAAATCGGCGCCCTTCTTCTTCAGCTTGGCCTCGGCATTCGCAATCAGGTCCTGCGTCTCGGCGGCGAAGCCGACAACCAGCCCCGGCCGTTGCCCGTGATGACCAACACTGGCGAGAATGTCGGGGTTTTCGACCATTTGCAGCGCCGGTGGGCCCTGGCCCGCCACCTTCTTGATCTTCTCGCCGGCCGTGCCAGCGGTGCGCCAGTCGGCGACGGCAGCTACGAAGACCGCGGCGTCCGCCGGCAACAACTGTTCGACGGCCGCTTTCATCTCGGCCGCGGTCTCCACATGCGTCGTCACAACGCCGGCCGGATCGGCAATGCCGACCGGACCGGAGACCAGGCGTACATCCGCGCCCAGTCTTGCCAGCGCTGCCGCAATCGCATGGCCCTGCTTGCCCGAAGAGCGGTTGGCGATGTAGCGCACCGGGTCGATCGGTTCATGCGTCGGCCCCGAGGTGACGATGATCCTGCGGCCGGCCAGCGGCTTCGGCCTGCTGTCGAGCAGTGCCTCGATCACTGCCACGATCTCCAGCGGCTCGGCCATGCGGCCCTCGCCCGCCTCGTTGCTTTCCGCCATCTCGCCCTTGGCCGGGCCGACGAAGGCGATGCCATCCTTGGCGAGCGTCGCCCGGTTGCGGCTCGTCGCGGCATGCGACCACATTTTCGGGTTCATCGCCGGCGCCATCAGCACCTTCTTGTCGGTGGCGAGCAGCACCGTCGAGGCCAGATCGTTGGCATGGCCGTTGGCGAGCTTGGCCATCAGATCGGCAGTGGCCGGCGCCACTACCAGAAGGTCGGCCTCGCGCGACAGGCGGATATGGCCGACATCGTGCTCGTCATTGCGGTCGAACAATTCGCTGAAGACATGGTCGGCCGAAAGCGCGCCGACCGAAAGCGTGGTGACGAACTCCTGCGCCGCCGATGTCATCACGACGCGCACCGCCGCACCGCGCTCGCGCAGCCGGCGGATCAGGTCCAGCGCCTTGTAGGCGGCGATGCCGCCGCCGATGATCAGCAGGATGCGCTTGCCGTCGAGGGTTTTGTGCGTTTTTGTGGATTGACCTCGCTCGGGCAGATCAATGTCAAAACCTCCATGAGGCTCAACCAAGCGGCGGATTGTTGCATAGAGGGTTTCGCTCTCGGGCATGCCGGCTTCCGCCGACAGCACGCTTTTGGCAAGCGCATCACGCGCCTCTTCCTCCATCGACACCCCGCGCGCCGCAGCGCGCTCACGCAATTTCTGCTTCACGTCGTCAGCTAGATTGCGGACAGTAATGGTGCCCATGACTTGCTCCGCGACATCAATAGCGCGACTGCAACGCTAGCACCACAGTTGCTAGCGTTGCAAGCGATCAGAGCAGCTTCCACGCGATATACACCAGCGTCAGCGCGATGACCCACAGCGCCATGCGGCCGGAGCGGGTGTAGCGTGCTTCGGCCTTACCGATGGCGCGCGATGTCGCTTCGTCGAAGCGCAGGCCGTGTTCGGCCATAAAATCGATCTCGCGCGACAGCCGTTCGGTGCGGGCGGCAAGATCGGGCGCTTGGCGGGCCAGCGCCAGCAGCGCCTTGGCGCCGTCGCGCGCGTCCATCAGCAGGCCGCTCGGGCCGAGATTGCCGGCGATCCACTGGCCGACCACCGGCTCGGCCGTCTTCCACATGTTGAAGGCCGGGTCGAGCGTGCGCGCGACGCCTTCGACCACCACCATGGTCTTCTGCAACAGGATCAGTTCCGACCGCGTGGCCATATCGAACAGTTCGGTGACCTCGAAGAGCAGCGTCAGAAGCTTCGCCATCGAGATGGTTTCAGCCGGCTGGCCATGGATCGGCTCGCCGATGGCGCGGATCGCCTGCGCGAAAGCCGCGACATTGTGCTGACGCGGCACGTAGCCGGCCTCGAAATGCACCTCGGCGACGCGCAGATAGTCGCGCGTGATGAAGCCGTAGAGGATTTCGGCGAGGAACCGGCGCTCCTTCTTGCCGAGCCGTCCGGCAATGCCGAGATCGACGGCGACAATATTGCCATTGGCCTCGACGAACAGATTGCCTGGATGCATGTCGGCATGGAAGAAGCCGTCCCGCAGCGTGTGACGCAGGAACGACTGGATCAGGTTGGTGGCGATCGCCTTCAGATCGTGGCCCGCCGCAGCGAGGCCGGCGATGTCGTTCATCTTGACGCCGTCGACCCATTCCATGGTCAGCACATCGCGCCCGGTGCGCTCCCAGTCGACCGACGGCACGCGAAAGCCCGGGTCATCCTTGGTGTTTTCGCCAAGTTCCGAAAGCGCTGCCGCCTCGAGCCTCAGATCCATCTCGATCTTGGTGGTTTGCGCCAGCGTCTCGGTCACCTCGACGGGCCGCAGCCGGCGCGACGACGGGATGTATTTCTCCTGCAGCCGGGCGGCGAGGAAATAGCTTTCGAGATCCTGAAAGAAGCGGCGGCGCACGCCAGGCCGGATCACCTTCACCGCCACCTTGGTATCGACACCGTCATGCATGGCCTGCGCGGGATGGACCTGGGCGATGGAGGCCGCCGCGACCGGCCCGCCGAACTGCGTATAGAGTTCGCCGATCTTGCGCCCGAGCGAGCCCTCGATCGCCGCCACCGCTTCCGCCTGCGAAAAAGTGTGCATCTTGTCCTGCAGCATGGCGAGGTCGAGCGCCATGTCGTTGCCGACGACATCGGGCCGCGTCGCCAGGAACTGGCCGAGCTTGACGTAGGAGGGTCCGAGCCGGACCACCGCCTTGGCCAGCCGGTCGCTGCGCTCATAAGCGAGTGCGCGGCGGCGGGTGAAGAGCCGGGCCATGCGCCAGCCGAATTTCGGCAGGCCGCCGAGTTCGTCGCCCGGCAATGCTGCGATCACGCCTTCGCGAACCAGCACCCAGCCGGCCCGTGCGAGCCGAAAGGCGGCGCCGACGCTGCTCATCGCCTACCCTGCTGCTGCAAACTGTGGTGCCTCAAAGCTTCCAGCCCGAATGCAGGGCGGCAATGCCGCCGGAATAGTTGCGGAACGACACGCGCTCGAAGCCCGCGCGGGTGATCATGGCAACAAAGTTCTGCTGATTGGGAAATTTGCGGATCGATTCGACCAGGTAGGAATAGGGTTCGCCCTCGCCCGTCACCATCTTGCCGATCTGCGGAATGACGTTGAACGACCAGGCTTCGTAGACCTTGTCCAGCAGCGGCATCTCGACCTCGGAAAACTCCAGGCACAGGAACCGTCCGCCGGGCTTCAGCACGCGAAAGGCTTCCGTCAGCGCGACATCGATGCGCGGCACGTTGCGGATGCCGAATGCGATGGTGTAGGCGTCAAAGGTGCTATCGGTGAAAGGCAGTTCCTCGGCATTGGCCTCGACGAAATCGGTGTTGCCGGACAGGCCCTTTTTCTCCGCGCGGTCACGGCCGACGCTGAGCATCGAGCCGTTGATGTCGAGCACCGTGGCATGCGTGTTGCCATGGCTGGCGTCGACAATGCGGAAGGCGATGTCGCCGGTGCCGCCCGCCACGTCAAGCACTTTCCAGCCCGGACGTTTCGGCGGATTGAGCCATGTCACCATGGCATCCTTCCACAGCCGGTGCAGCCCGGCCGACATCAGGTCGTTCATCAGGTCGTAGCGGTTCGCCACCTTGTGGAAAACCTCATTGACCAGAGGCTGCTTGTCGCCTGGCCCTACCTTCTTGAAACCATAGGAGGTTTCCATGCCGCCCGCGGCCGTGGTTCTCTCAACTGACATTATTTTGATCCGTCATAAAACCGGCGGGACCATAGCCGATCGATGGTGCGGGCGCTATTGTTTAAGGCGCGGTGTTCGGCCGCGCTTCCAGGTGGTGGGCTTACGGCCTGGACTGATGAGACGGGATAACTGCATGCCTTTGAAAGCGGAACTGCACTGCCACATCGAGGGGGCAGCGGCGCCCGAACTCGTCGTCCGCCAGGCGCAGAAATACGGCAAGGACACCTCGCTTTATATCCAGAACGGCTCGTTCGTCTGGCACGACTTCACCTCTTTCCTCGCGGCTTACGACTTTTCCGCCGACCTGTTCCGCTCCGAGGAGGATTATGCCCGCCTCGCCGACCATTATCTGACCAGCCTTGCCCGCGACGGCGCCATCTATTCCGAAGTCTTCACCTCGCCCGACCATGCCGTCAGGGCCGGCCTGTCGCCCAAGGCCTACACCGATGCGCTCGGCGAAGGCATGCTGCGCGCGAAAGCCAAGACCGGCATAGAGGGCCGCATGATCGTCACTGGCGTACGCCATGTCGGCGTCGAATCGATCGAGCAGGCGGCGCGTTTTGCGGCGCGCTGCGGAAATCCGCTGGTCACCGGCTTCGGCGTCGCCGGCGATGAACGCATGGGCGAGATGGAGGATTATGTCAGGGCCTTCGAGATCGCCCGTGAAGCGGGTCTTGGCATCACCATCCATGCCGGCGAGTTGACCGGCTGGGAGACGGTGCAGGCCGCACTCGACCACATCCGCCCCTCGCGCATCGGCCATGGCGTGCGCGCCATCGAAAATCCCGACCTGGTGCGCCGCATCGCCGATGAGGGCATCGTGCTCGAATGCTGCCCCGGCTCCAACATCGCGCTCAAAGTCTACGACAGTTTCGCCGATCACCCTTTGCCTGCCCTGCAGGCGGCCGGCTGCAAGGTGACGCTGAACTCCGACGACCCACCCTATTTCTGGACCTCGCTGAAGCGCGAATACGACATCGCCGCCGAGCATTTCTCCATGAATGAAAAAGCTTTGACCGCCGTCACCAGGACGGCGATCGAAGCGGCTTTCGTCGACAGGAAGACGAAAAGCGCGCTGCTTGCCCGGCTCGATGCGAAGAGGTGACTGGTGACTGGTGACTGGTGACTGGTGATTGGTTTCCGGCGGTTCGGCCTGTCAACGGCAATGATCGATCCATCGGGACTCGCAAACCTGCTCACTATTCACTATTCACTATTCACCATTCACTGGAGCAACCCATGCAGGGCGTCACCGTCGTCGACCACCCGCTTGTCCAGCACAAGCTGACCATCATGCGCAAGAAGGAGACGTCGACCGCCGGCTTCCGGCGGCTGCTGCGCGAGATCTCGCTGCTGCTCGGCTACGAGGTCACCCGCAACCTCGAACTGACGACGACGACCATCGAAACCCCGATGGAAACCATGGAAGCGCCGACGCTGGAAGGCAAGAAGCTGGTCTTCGCCTCGGTGCTGCGCGCCGGCAATGGCCTGCTCGAAGGCCTGCTCGACCTGGTCCCGGCGGCCCGCGTCGCCCATGTCGGCCTCTACCGCGATCACGAAACGCTGGAGGCGGTGGAATATTTCTTCAAGGCGCCGAGCGATCTCGCCGACCGGCTGGTGATCGTCGTCGATCCGATGCTGGCGACCGCGAACTCGGCCATCGCGGCCATCGACAAGCTGAAGGAGCGCGGCGCCACCAACATCCGTTTCCTTTGCCTGCTGGCGGCGCCAGAAGGCATCGAGCGCTTCACCAAGGCGCATCCGGATGTCCCGGTCTTTACCGCTTCCATCGACCGCCAGCTCAACGAGAAGGGCTACATCATGCCCGGCCTCGGCGATGCCGGCGACCGCATGTACGGAACCAAATGACGGCGGCTGGCAAGGCCAGCTGGCATCCAGTCGTTTACCGCCCGTTTACGCAAAGCCGCGGTTTCGGGTTGGCGTTAAAGCGGCACACACCATACGTGGCAAGAATGGGCCTTCACGAAGGTCCGTTCATGCTGCGCAAGCTTCTCATTCTGGGCGTGTTCGCCGGAACGTCGGCATCGATCCCGATCGTCTATCAGTCGAACCCGCAGATTCTCGACAACCTGTTGAAGTCGACCGTCGCCGGCAAGCCGTCCGCGCAGCCTCAGCCCGAACTGAACATGGCCTCGGTTCCCGGCAAGCCGGCCGCACCGCTGCCCACCGGTCGCAAGGTCCTGGTGGCGGCCGACGAGCGCGGCCATTTCACCTCCGCCTTCAAGCTCAACGGCCGCCAGGTCGACGGCATGATCGACACCGGCGCCACTTTGGTCGCCATCAACACCTCGACGGCGCGCCGCATCGGCATCTCGCTCAACCCGTCGGACTTCAACCAGCAGGTCAACACCGCCAATGGCGCGATCAGGGCCGCCGTGGTCAACATCGATCGCCTGCAGATCGGCAAGATCAGCGTCGACAACGTCCAGGCGGTAGTGCTCGACGACAAGGCTCTGCGCACCAACCTCATTGGCATGAGCTTTTTGCAGCGGCTGGCAAAATACCAGGTCGAAAACGGCACACTGTTGCTGGTGCAGTAGCGCGTTCCGCTACCCGCGCGGCAGCACGCGCCGGATGACAGTCTTGTCGGCGGCTGGTTTCGACGCCCCGATCGTATAGGCCGAAAGCACGGCGGCTGCGGCCGCTTCGGCCTCCACTTGCGTGCGGGCGTGGACCAGCGCCAGCGGCTCGCCGGCCCGCACCTCGGCGCCGAGCGGCAGCAGCCTGGTGATGCCGACCGCATGGTCGATCCTGTCGTCCGGCCGCGTGCGCCCGCCACCGAGCCCGACCACAGCAAGGCCGATATCGCGGGTGGCAATAGCGGTGGCAAAACCGTTGCCTGTCGCCTTGACCGCAAACTCCACCGCCGCTTTCGGCAGGTATTTTTCCGGCTTCTCGACGAAATCGGCGGGACCGCCAAGGGCTGCGACCATACGCGCGAAGGCGGCTGCCGCGCGGCCGCCGGCCAGCGTCTCGGCCGCGCGCCTGAGACCGTCCTGATTGGACGACGCCAGCCCTGCCGATTGCAGCATTTCGGCGGCCAGCGCCAGAGTCACATCCTCCAGTCGCTTGTCGCGGAACCTTCCGGTGAGGAAATCGACGGCGTTGCGCACCTCGACCGCGTTGCCGGCCGCCGACGCCAGCGGCTCGTTCATACCGGTGACCAGCGCCGAGGCCTTCAGGCCGGCGCCGTTGGCGATCTCGACTAGGCTGTTGGCCAGTGCTGTCGCGTCGCGCGACTTCTCCATGAAGGCGCCATTGCCGACCTTGACGTCGAGCACCAGCGACCGCAGGCCGGCCGCGAGTTTCTTCGACAGGATAGAGGCAGTGATCAGCGGCACCGATTCCACCGTTCCGGTCACATCGCGGATCGCATAGAGGCGACGGTCGGCGGGCGCGAGATCGGCGGTCTGGCCGATGATGGCACAGCCGGTCTCGAGCACGGTCTTGCGGAAGCGCGCGATATCCGGCTGGCTGATATAGCCTGGGATGGCATCCATTTTGTCCAGCGTGCCGCCGGTATGCCCAAGGCCCCTGCCGGAGATCATCGGCACATAGGCGCCGCAAGCGGCGACGATCGGCGCCAGCATCAGCGAGACATTGTCGCCGACGCCGCCGGTCGAATGTTTGTCGGTGACCGGACCCGGCAGATCCGACCAGTCGAGCACATCGCCGGAATCGCGCATGGCGAGCGTCAGCGCCACCGCCTCGTCGCGGTTCATGCCGTTGAAGAACACGGCCATGGCGAAGGCGCCGACCTGGCCGTCCGAGACGCTGCCCGAAGTCACGCCCGCGACGAAGGCCGAAATCTCCTGCGGGGACAGTTTCTGGCCGTCGCGCTTGCGGCGGATGATTTCCTGCGGAAGCATCAGGCAGCGCCCTTCGGCTCCGGCAACCCATCCTGGAACACATGCGCAAGGATCGTCGCCAGCCGTGCGCCGCCGATCGGCGCCATGTCCTTGGTCTCCTGGTGCGACAGTTCCGCCCCGCTCATCCCGGCGGCGAGATTGGTGATCACCGAACAGGCGGCTACGCGAAGCCCAAGGAAGCGGGCGAGAATGACCTCCGGCACGGTCGACATCCCTACCGCATTGGCGCCCATGACGCGCGCCATGCGGATTTCAGCAGGGGTTTCGAAACACGGACCGGAAAACCACATATAGACGCCCTTGTGCAGCGCCGTCCCTGTCGCCTTCGCCGCCCGTTCGATCGCCGCGCGCAAGCCGGCATCATAGGCTTCGGTCAGGCCGACGAAGCGGCGGTCGCTCGGCTCGCCGATCAGCGGGTTGGAGCCGGAGAAATTGATGTGATCGGTGATCAGCATCACCGATCCAGGCAGCATGTCGGGATCGACCGAGCCGGCGGCATTCGTAAGGATCAGCTTGGTGATGCCGATGCCGGCAAGCACCTCCAGCGCCGGCCGCATCGCCGCAGCAACGCCGTGCTCGTAATAATGGGCGCGGCCGGACAGCATCAGCACCGGCGTGCCGGCGAAAAGCCCCGCGACCACCTCGCCGGCATGGCCAGTCACCCCGCTGCGGGGGAAACCCGGCAGGTCGGCATAAGAGATGCGCACGGCATTCTCGACCTGGTCGACAAGCCCGCCAAGGCCCGACCCCAGCACCATCGCCGTTGTCGGCGCTAACCCGTCCAGCCTTTCGACGAGGTGGTCCAGAGCTTCCTTCATACCAGCCAACTCTCACTTCAAAATGTCGCCACGAAACCCGTAGGGCAGCATGTCGCCCATGGTCACGGTCTCGACCACGCCGGTGTTGTCGCAAAGATAGAGCTTTGTGTCCGGCCGGCAGAATTCCGCCAGCCTTTGCCGGCAGCCGCCGCAGGGCGAGCATTTCGCCATGCGTGAGGCAATGACGGCGATTTCCACAATCTTGCCGCCACCGCCCATGATGTAATGGCCGAGCGCCGTGGTCTCGGCGCACCAGCCTTCCGGATAGGACGCGACCTCGATGTTGGCGCCGGTGAAGACACGGCCGTCTTCGGTGCGCAACGCCGCACCCACCGGAAACTTCGAATAGGGCGCGTAGGCCTTGGCCATGGCCTCCTGCGCGGCTTCGAACAGATCATGCGACATCTAGGTGTTCTCTCCGACGATCGTGGTCAAAACCCGGCGCTTTGCGTTTCGTGGCGCCTTTCGAGCACCAGCCGCATGCTCGACTCAGTGCTCCTGGGCGCCCGGATCAACGTTCCTTGACATACGGCACGCCGCCGGCGCGCGGCGGGATCGCCTTGCCGATGAAGCCGGCAAGCAGGATCACGGTCAGCACATAGGGCAGCGCCTGCATGAACTGCACCGGCACCTTGCCGATCAACGGCAGCGGCGAACCCTGCAGGCGGATCGCCGCCGCGTCGAGGAAGCCGAACAGAAGACAGGCGAACATAGCGTTGACCGGTCGCCATTTGGCAAAGATCAGCGCCGCCAGTGCGATGTACCCCTTGCCCGCGGTCATGTCCTTCACGAAGCCGCCATTCTGCACCATCGAGAGGTAGGCGCCGGCAATGCCGGTCAGCACACCGGTGCAGATCAGGGCCCGGTAGCGCAGCCAAGCGACCGAGATGCCGGCGGTGTCGACGGCGGCCGGGTTCTCGCCGACGGCGCGTAGGCGCAGGCCGAAGCGGGTGCGAAACAACACCCACCAGGTGAACGGCACCATGGCGAAAGCGAGATAGACCAGGATCGAATGGCCAGAGAGCAGCTCGGAATAGATCGGCCCTATGATCGGCACGTCGTGGATCGCGGCAGCACCAGGCAGAGTGATGGCCTCGAAACGCTCGCCCGGCTGCAGCGCCGGCGTTCGCCCGCCCTGCTGGAACCAGGCTTGGCCCAGAATGATGGTCGAGCCGGCGGCGACGAAGTTGATGGCCACACCGGAGACGATCTGGTTGCCGCGATGGGTGATCGAGGCGAAGCCGTGCACCAGGGCAAAGGCGACCGACATCACGATCGCCATGCCGAGACCGAGGAAGGCCGAATGGAAGACCGAAGCGGCGGCCGCACCTGCAAAGGCGCCGACCAGCATCTTGCCTTCCAGCCCGATGTCGAAAACGCCGGCGCGTTCCGAATAGAGGCCGGCGAGGCAAGCGAGCAGCAGCGGCACCGACAGGCGTATGGTCGAGTCCAGGATCTGCACGATGGCGATGAAGACGTCCATCTCAGGCGCCCTTCCCTTTGACCGCTTCGATGCCGACCGACCTTGGACTGAACGAGGCGAACAGCGCCTGGACGTAGGGCCGGAACATGTGCTCCAGCGCACCGGCAAACAGGATGACCAAACCCTGGATGATGACGATCATGTCGCGGGAAATCGCCGGCATTTCGAAGGCAAGTTCGGCGCCGCCCTGGTAGAGCATGCCAAACAGGATCGCCGCCAGCACGATGCCGACCGGATGCAGTCGGCCCATCAGCGCCACGGCGATGCCGACGAAGCCGGCGCCGGAGACGAAATCGATCGCCACATTGTGCTGGTCGCCCATCACCGGGTTCAGCGTCATCATGCCGGCCAGCGCGCCCGAAATCATCATCGCTATAATGATGATGCGGGTCTCCGAAATGCCGGCATAGCGCGCCGCTTTCGGGCTGTGCCCGTAGGTGCGCATCTCGTAGCCGAGCTTGGTGCGCCAGATCAGCAGCCAGACCAGGAAGGCCATGACCAGCGCCAGCAGGAAGCAGATGTTGAACGGCGCCGAGCGGATCTTGGCGCCGAACAGTTCGATGATCCAGTTGAGTTTGGGCAGTTCGGCGCCGGCGAGGAAGTTGCGCGTCTGCGGCGCCTGCGACGCCGCCGGCTTCAACGGCCCGACCAGGAGGTAGACCATGATCGAGGCCGCGATGAAGTTGAACATGATGGTGGTGATGACGATGTGCGACCCGCGCTTGGCCTGCAGATAGGCCGGGATCAGCGCCCACAGCGCACCGACGGCGGCTCCGGCGACGATCGCCAGCGGAAAGGTCAGCCACCACGGCAGCACAGTGTCGAAGGCGAGGCAGACCACGCCCACGCCAAGGCCGGCAATATAGGCCTGGCCCTCGGTCCCGATGTTGAACAGGCCGCAATGCGCGGCCACCGCCACCGACAGGCCGGTGAAGATGAAGGTGGTGGCATAGAACAGCGTGAAGGCAATGCCGGTTCCCTTGCCGAAAGCGCCCTCGACCAGGATGACGGCGGCACGAAGCGGGTTTTCGCCGACCAGCATGACGACGAAACCGGCAACGATGAAGGCCACGGACAGATTGATCAGCGGGATCAGCCCATAATCGGCCCAGGCCGGCAGTTTGGCGTAAGGCGTGCTCACTCTGCCGCCTCCTGGCGATCGATGCCTGCCATCAGCAGGCCAAGCTCGCCCTCGGTCGCCTCGGGGCCACGTTCGCCGACGATGCGCCCGGCAAACATCACCAGGATGCGGTCGGACAGCGAACGGATCTCGTCGAGCTCGACCGACACCACCAGCACCGCCTTGCCCTGGTCGCGCATGGCAATCAGCCGCTTGTGGATGAATTCTATGGCGCCGACATCGACGCCGCGCGTCGGCTGGCCGACGATCAGAACACCGGGGTCCTGCTCCATTTCCCGCGCCAGCACGATCTTCTGCTGGTTGCCGCCGGAGAAATTCGCCGTCTTCAGACGCGGATTGCCGGGACGGATGTCGTACTTCTCTATCTTGTCCTTGGCATCGGTCATGATGGCGTCGATGTTGAGGAACGGCCCTTTGAGGTAGCGCGGGTCGTCATGGTAGCCGAGGATCGAATTCTCGTTCTCCTCGAAGGCCAGCACCAGGCCGACATGATGGCGGTCCTCCGGCACATGGGCGAGCCCACGGTCGCGCAACTCGCCGGGATCGGCGGCCCCGGTTAGGTCGATCGGCTTGCCATCGAGCATCACCGAGCCGGAAACCGCGCGCCTGATGCCGGAAATCGCCTCGAGCAGTTCGGACTGGCCGTTGCCGGCGACACCGGCAATGCCGACGATCTCGCCGGCGTGGATATCGAAGGAGATGTCGTCGACCATGGTGACGCCGCGCTGGTCTTTCACCGTCAGGTTCTTGACCGCGAGCTTGACCGCGCCAGCCTCCGTCTCGCCCTTTTCGACCCGCAGCAGCACGCGCCGCCCAACCATCAGTTCGGCCAGTTCGCCGACTGTCGTCTTGCTGGTCTCGCGCGTCGCCACCATCGTGCCCTGGCGCATGACCGAGACATTGTCGGTGATGGCCATGATCTCGCGCAGCTTGTGGGTGATCAGCACCACCGTTTTCCCCTGGTCCTTCAATTGCCTGAGGATGCGAAACAGATGGTCGGCCTCGGCCGGCGTCAACACGCCCGTCGGCTCGTCGAGAATCAGGATTTCGGCGCCGCGATAAAGCGCCTTCAGGATTTCGACACGCTGCTGCAGGCCGACCGGCAATTCCTCGATGATGGCGTCGGGATCGACTTCCAGCCCGTATTCGCGCTCGAGCCGCTCCAGTTCGGAGCGCGCCTTGGCGATGCTCTTTTTCAACAGCGCATCGCTTTCGGCGCCGAGGATGATGTTTTCCAGCACGGTGAAATTGTCGACCAGCATGAAGTGCTGGTGCACCATGCCGATGCCGAGCGCGATGGCGTCGTTGGAAGTCTTGATAGACGCCGGCTTGCCGCCGACGCGGATCTCGCCGCTGTCGGCCTGGTAGAAGCCGTAGAGGATCGACATCAGCGTCGACTTGCCGGCGCCGTTCTCGCCGACGATGCCGTGGATGGTGCCGCGTGCGATCTCCAGATTGATGTCGCGATTGGCGCGAACGGCGCCAAAACTCTTGTTGATGCCGATCAGTTCGATTGCGGCTTGCGCCATGCAGCCTGTCCCACTCTTATTTTTTTATCGCTTGGTCAAAACGCCTAGCATGATGCCCCACCCGTGCCAATTGGCGGCGCAGTGGCCACTCTCGACAAATCCCGGTGCGCTTGTCAATTTCGAACGTGGCCGCAGACCTTCACATTCACTAATATGCAAGGGTCAACAGTCGCATCATCATGCTGCAACTGCGTGCACCAAGACCTAGGGAGTTTCGAATGATCATGCCTGTCGACCGGCTGACGACGCTGGAAATCCGCGCCGCCGAGCAGGAAAAGACCATCGAGGAACTGTCGGGCCAGATCGCCGAACAGTGGACGGCGATCGAACGCATGCAGCGCAAGCTCGATGCGCTGACCGGGCGCTTCATGGCGCTGGAGGAACAGTCGGCCCCCGACGTGCCGATAACCAAACCGCCGCACTGGTAACAAGGAGAAGCCGATGGCCGGTGAAAGCGATCGCGTTGCGCGGGCGGGCGACTATGTGCTTGGCCTGATGAACGATCGCGACCGCGAACGTGCCGAGCGCGACCTGGAGATCGATCCCGCCTTCCGCGACACGGTGATGCGGCTGGCCGAGTGCATGCATGTCTTCGACCGCACGGGGCGGCCCTCGGGCGACGGCGATCGCTGGCGGCTGATTTCGCAACGCATCGCCGAACTGCCGCAGATGCGTGTGGTCGGCCACGACGAAGCGAAGCCGGTGATCGGCAGACTGGAGCGGAAGCCCTATGGCGTCGGCGTGCATTCGCTCGGTGGCCGACGCGGCGCCGTCATCGCCATCGCGCTGATCATGGTATTCGCGCTGGGTTATCTCGTCGGACAGCTATAGGCCGAGTTCGCGCGACATCAGCAGCATCGGGGAGCCGTCCTGCTCAAACGACTCGACCACTGCCCAACCGAGCCCGGCATAGAAGTCTCGCGCCACCCACGTATAGAGGTAGGTCCTCTCCACACCGATCGCGGTTGCATGCGCTTCGATGGCTGCAACCAGCGCGCGGCCGATCCCTTTGCCGCGGTGGTCGCTATCGACGACCAATCCCGCCAGCCAAGGCGTCAGCTCATGCGCGGGTTCAATTTCGTGGCGAACCAGCAGGCAGGTCCCGACCGGGACCTCCCCTATCCGCGCCACAAGCGCCGCCTCGAAGCCATCTCCATTGAGCAACTCGCGAAGCCCGGCGACGTCCTCATTCAGCGTTCTTGCGCTGCCCTCGAAAAAGGCGGCGATGCGCAGTCGCGCCACTGCATCAACATCGCGTTCGGTCATCGGTCCGATGGTCGGCTTCACTCTCGCCTCTCAAGTTGCGGCCCCCGTCAAAACCCAAAAACAAAACCGCCGGACTCTCGCCCGGCGGTTTCAACTCTAATGGATACAGATCAATACGGGCAGGCGTTGTCGGCGGTATAGTCGTGCACCTGGATCGTGCCGGCGATGATGTCGGCCTTGGCCTTTTCGACGGCAGCCTTCATCTCGTCGGTGACCAGCGCCTTGTTGTTGTCGTCCATGGCGTAGTCGACGCCGCCTTCCTTGAGGCCGAGATTTTGCAGGCCGCCCTTGAAGGTACCGTTCTTGCCGTCCATGAAGGCGGTGTAGACCGCAACGTCGACGCGCTTCAGCATCGAGGTCAGCACCTTGCCGGGCTGCAGGCCGTTCTGGTTGGAATCGACGCCGATGCCGAGCTTGCCGGCATCCGCCGCCGCCTGCAGCACGCCGACGCCGGTACCGCCGGCCGCGGCATAGACCACGTCGGAACCCTGGTCGATCTGTGTCTTGGCGATCTCGCCGCCCTTGGCCGGATCGTTCCACGCGGCGGGCGTGTCGCCGGTCATGTTCTGGATGACGTCGGTCGCACCGGCTGCCTTGGCGCCGCCGACATAGCCGCATTCGAACTTGCGGATCAGCGGAATGTCCATGCCGCCGATGAAGGACACCTTCTTGGACTTCGAGGCCATCGCCGCCAGGATGCCGACGAGATAGGAGCCTTCGTTTTCCTTGAACACAAGCGAGCGGACATTGGGCATATCGACGGCATCGTCGATGATGGCGAAGTTGAGATCGGGATATTCCTTCGCGACCACCTTCAGCGCATCCTCCCAGGCAAAGCCGGCCATGACGATCGGGTTGCGGCCGTCCTCGGCGAAGCGGCGCAGCGCCTGCTCGCGTTGCGAGGCGTTCGACACTTCGAACTCGACATAGGCGGTGCCGGTCTCGGTCTTGAACTTTTCGGCCCCGTGATAAGCAGCCTCGTTGAAGGACTTGTCGAACTTGCCGCCGAGATCGTAGAGGATGGCCGGCTGGACATCCGCGGCGAAAGCCGGAAGAACCATTGCGGTTGCGGCCAGGAGGCCGAGAACGATACGTTTCATGTGATCCACACCCTGTCGGTTATTTTTTTCCGTTACGCGCCGCCCGTCTGCCCGGTTCTGGCATGCGGCATCAGCCAGGAGTGTACTCCCCTCCCGCTCAAGGCAATCTGGCACGGCCCGAAACAAAATTCACGCGGAATTTTGACCTTTTGGAAAAGCATGCCCCCCGTTGGAAAAACATGCCCAATGCGGTGACAGCTGTGGACGATTGCCGCGTTGTCGTCGCAAGTCCGCTGGGACAACCCATCAGCCCGGCGCGAATTCTCCGCCGCGCCGCCGGCGCCGGTAGCCGATCGCATAGAGGATGAAGGCAAGCACCGCGAACACGGCAAACCCCGGCTGGGCAAGCACCCAGGCGATGCCGCCATCCCATATCATCGGATTGACCTTGGCGCGCACGAAGGTCTCGAACGCCGCGCGGGTGTCGGGCGAAACCGCCAGCCAGCTCGAATTCAGCGGCGTCATGACCAATGTGGAAGCCGCCACCGAGCGCGTCGCGTCGAGCACGGCCATGATGACGGCGACCGAGAGTGCGATCATGGCCGCGAGGCGAAACAAAAAACGCAACATCGAAATCTTCCCCGGTCCTCAAGTTCCTCCCGAGGACCTTCCGGTCAAAGGCGAGGAATAGAATGCGCACGCCCGGCGTGCAATCGCCATATACGCGAATTTGAAGCCTATCGCCCGCCTATATGGAAACCTTTCGGCTCCGCCGATGGACGAGCCAGACGCCGAGGACCCCGCCGCCAATGGCCCCGACCACCAGCCCGGCAAGGCCGATGAACACCGCGAAGTAGCCGCAGCCGCCTTCGAAACAGCTGATGTCGGTGGCTTCGGCGATCCCCGCGCCGAGCGCGAAGCCGGCGACAGTGCCGACGACGGCGCCGAGGGTGATGGCGGCCAGCGCGGCGACGACCGAACTAAAGGCTGACGGTGCCTGCGCTTCCGGCCTTGCATAAAAGGCCTTGGCCTCGTCGCGGCGGCGCAGCAGGTAAATGCAAAACAGGCCGATGACGATTTCGCTGGCGGCGATCGCAAGCTCCCTGGCGGAGACGGTGAAATCGGGCACGGTCAGCGCATAGACCTGCTCGGCCAGCCGCCAGGCGATGGTGGTGATCTGCCAGATGGTGAAATGACGCGGAAAGCGCGCGGAACGGCTTAAGGCGAGGCCGAGCAGATAAAGCCCCCACACGATGGTGACGATGTCGAAGGCCAGTCCGCCAAGCACGAAATAGAAGACCCTGTCCGGCAGGCCGGAACTCTCCAACAGCCACCGCGCCGAGACCAGCCAGTAGACCGACCATGCCATGACGAAGAGGAGCCAGACCACGGGCACAAAGGACAGCCCGCTGTCCGGACGCCCTGCCGGCGTCAGCCCGCCTGGCATGCCTCCGGCCGGCGTTCCGCTGGCCGGCTGTTCATTGCTCGATGTCATGTCGGACGATGCCCCCCGCAAAGCCTCCGCCGCACTCGACAGGTGGCGAGGGGCGAAGTCAAGCGCGGCCGGCCCTGCCGCCTTGCCCGTGCACACCATTCAGAACCGAAGCGCCTTAGAAGCGGAGCCGTTCAACGCCCCGCGAAACGATGCATGGCCGGCAAAGCGAATAGACTGCCGTTATGGCTTGGCATTCGGCGCCGGATCGACTAGATGAGCCCCGCGCCTGTTTGATTGACGGGCGCCGGGAAGGGCATCCGCTGGTTGGCGGTGTCCATCAAGCGGGTCTTCCCGCAAATCCCAAAGGGATGCATCTCCCCAACCCGCGTGGCAAAACCGGCCGGCGCGAATGCAAGGACGGAGAGGTGGCCGAGTGGTTGAAGGCGCACGCCTGGAAAGTGTGTTTACGGGAGACCGTAACGCGGGTTCGAATCCCGCTCTCTCCGCCATCGCCGTTGATTTTATTGTATTTTTTGACTATTTATCGATCTGCCATAACCGGGGAAACTCGACGGTAGCAACTCTTCGGAACCTTGCCCAGCCGGATATCTTGAGTCTCGTGGCGGCGGAGCATTTGTTTGTCCCTCACAGCGATGTCGGGTCTCGTAACCCTAATTCGCCGTCACGCCTCACACAAAGAAAAACCCCGCCGAAGCGGGGTTCTCATTTCGGTCAAAAATCTCAATAGGGAGAATTGCACTCCCGACGAGGGCCGTAGTTCGGCTGGTAGGTGTTGTCCGAGGCGCGGTAGCTGCGGTAATGATCGTAGCACCACTGCACATGCGAATCGCCACCCCGGTAGACGCGATGGTTGTTGTTGAGCGCGCCGGTAATCAGGGCGCCGGCAATGAATGCTCCGGCGGGGAACCAGAAATCGCCGTGGCGGCGATAGCCGTGTCGGTAATGGCGCGAGCCGCGATGGCCGTTCCAGTAGGGGCCGTCATTGTTGTAGCGCGAGAAATTGCGATCGCCGCGATGCTTCATCCACGGCTTGTAGTCCACCGCCTGCACATCGGACGACGCCGAAGGCGCCTGCGGCGTGAACATTTGCGCTGCACCTGCAGGCACAGCGGCGGTGGCCGCGAACGAAACTGACAGCGTGGCCGCCAGCATACCCGATACAATCTTATTCATGATCTTCTATCTTTCCGTTGCCGTCCCTTATGGGCTTTAAACGGTTTAAGAGCGTTCCGGTTCCGCCCGCCTGCCACAACAAAACCCCACACTTGGCGGGGTTCTGTCGTTTGCGATGCGGAGCGGTTAGGCGGAGAGCTTCGCAACCATCTCCGGAGTCAGAATGCAATCCGCCCATGCCTCGTCATCGATCGGCTTTAGGCTGTCCGCCAAGATCTATCCCGATTGGGATCCACGTCCATGAAGGATCCCACGCCGCAAATCCCGCGGACCTTGCTGGTCCTAACCCGTCCCATAACCATAGACGGCAAGATTTGGTCTTTGTGGGTTATCATTGCGCCGAGTTCGAATTTCACGCTCGCTTAGTGGAGAGCTACGTAGCGCCGAAGCGGAAGACGCGACTTGTCGACAAGGCGTAGATCCCATGGTTGGCGGGGAGCGTTGGGCGTGTCCTTGTGCCGGCGCAGGGATGATGATTTGCTGCGATTCAACAAAGCGGGGGAACGCCATGGCGGACACGGTTATGAAGGCTCCGGTTCTGGATGTAGTTTTAGCATCTGGGATCGACGCCGCCTTAGGCACGGTGTCGGTCACATTTGGATCAATCGACACAAAGAGATTCCAACTCGATTTCTCCGCACAATGTGTTCCTTTGGCAATTGCTGCCCTCTCGGTCGAGATGGGAAAGCTCGTCGCCACTCTTCCTGCCGAAATGACACCAAAACTGCAGGGCATTTCTATAACGAGCACTCAACTGGCCATGAAAGAGGACGGCACTGTAGCCATCTTTCTCCGATTGGAGAGTGGAGCGGAACTGCCGCTTGATTTTCGGTTGGACGACCTCACCCGCCTGCGCCAACAAATAGACGAAGCGCTTACGCTGGCGGATCGAAAGACCCACCACTGATATAAGCTTCGTCCCGCTCTACATCCGCGCCTTGTCATCTCGCTGGTTGCTGCCGGCGTCTGGCGATTCCGGCAGCGCGATATAGTGGGCATGGCTTCCTGCCCCTGCTGGCCGGGCTCGGCACAACCGGGCTTAATGAAACAAACTGCGACATAGCGCGTTGAGGCTCATTCGCGGAGGGAGCTTCAAAAATGGATCCGGTAACGGCTGCTGTGCTAGTTTTGCTTTCTTGCAGCCCCGGCCAGGGAGTCTGCGAACCACTCGGTACATCACCGGCCGTTTTCGGATCCCTTGACACATGCCAGTTGACGCTAGCGAGGAGGCTCGCGGACGCGCCCAACGGAGAGATTGTCGGTCGATGCCGTTTAATCGATCCGATGGCTACAGGTTCCGTTCCCGCGGGATACAGGACCATTGTCGTCACGCGGGGCACAGGGGCGGATTCGGTGAGCCGTCGCTATATCGTCCCGCACAAGGACTGAAGCCCGCGACATCGCCCGCACCTCTTGAGTAGGGGAAAGAGGCGCGGGGCCGACCGGCTGTTTTGCCTTGCGCAAACGCTTTCGGCTGGCAAGTTCATCAACCGGCTACCCGCAGCAGCAGTTCGGGCCGGGGTTAATCTCTATGACGGCCGCGTCTATGGGCCTGGCGGCGAAGGCTTCATCCGCCTGAATGTCGGCTGCCCGCGTCCCCTGTTGCGCCAAGGGCTGGAGCGCATGTCCAGCGCGCTGGCATCCCTGTGATCGAGCGCCAGGGTGCTTCGGATTCGAGCCTGGTACTTGATGCCGGCAGCCGGTAAGGAAACGTCCGAGGGCCGACGAGCCAGGTGGCCCGCAAGTCCGGATTCCATAGCCGTGCCGGACACAACCCTCAAGCCAAAGTCGACATGTCCAGCTTGATCGCCGCTACCATTTCACAGCGAACCCGAGCTTGGCGCCCAGGGCGTGGCTATCGCCAAAATCCTTGAGGCTTGTCCGCGCTGTCCCTTCTCCGAAGACGGCGTAGCGGCCGTCCGCCCAGCTCAGCGAGCCACCAAGGCCGACACCGCCCCACAGCGCCTGATTTTCGCTGACCAGCTTCGTGCCAGACACATCGACATCATTTCCGTCGAGGAAGTCGTAGTAAAGGTTGCCGAGCCCGTAAATGTGCGAACGGCTTACTTGCCCGGCATCGTCCACCCACTGGTCTTCATAGTCCGCGGAGAGGCCGAGCCGGCCAACGAAGCTGTTGCTGCTGCCGGGCGACACGACGGCGCCAAACGGGTCGGTGAACGTGTCGAAGTCGACCGAGGAATAGGCAAGCTGGGCTTGGGGCGTCAGCGACCAGTTGCCGTTGAGGGCGATCTTCTGTCCGGCCTCCACGCTCAGTCCGTAGCCGAAACCGTTGTTGCCGTCCGCAAGCGTGGTGCCCAGCGTGGCCGACCGGATGTCACTGTCATACCATGTCGCCTCGGCCTGCGCGTCGACGTAGAAGCCACCGCTGCCGAACCAGGTGAGCGTGCTGCCGACGCCGTAGCCGGTGGCAGCGATCGACCCTGCCCCGAAGATCGAGGACACGTCCGACGACGCGGTTCCGTAGTGGGCCGTAATCCCTCCGATCAGGGTACCGGCGTCGCTTTCGTGCAGCAGGCCATCGACGCCGGCCTGCAGCTTCCAGGTGGTCACGTCATAGTTCGTGCCGGAGGTCGACGTCTCAGGCTTGATCTCGGCATGGGCAGCTTCGATGCGCGCCCATATCGCCTTGCCGTCGACCGAGCCCTGGCCTGGCAGGTCCGCACCTTGCGGCGTAGCACCCTCGCCCCACGACCGATTGCCAATGCGTTGCTGCATGGTGCCCAGTTCATTGAACGCCTGCAGCACCCCTTCATAGGCCTCGTACAGCGGCACGCCGGGCGAATAGAGCGGCTGCGGATCGGGATCGCCGTTGACCAGGGCCGAGCGCAGATACCAATCGCCATCGGCCGGTGTGCTGACGCCGTTCTTGTAGAGCCTGTATGCGTAGGCGCCCGCGACGACCGCTGCATCGCCTTCGAAGGTATAATTGCCGTCGAGCGAGAAGCTGCCGTTCGAGACGCCGCCGACGTCGACGATCTTGATGCCTCCGACCGTTTGGGCGCCCGACCCGCCGAAATTGACGACCTGAAGGGTACCAGTCCCTGACGTGTTGCCGGCGATCACCAGCATATTGGTCGGCGAACCGTCACCACCGAGCGCCGTGTTGAGGATGACGGCGCCGCCATTGCCGATATAGTCGCCGCTGACGGTAAGTGTGTCGCCTGGGTCGCCACCCGCGATGCGCACCGTTCCGGCGTTGCTCAGCCCCGCAATCGTCTGGGACGTGCCGGCAAGATCGAGCGTGGCGCCCGAGGCGACGGAAAACTGCGAGGAGGAACTGAACGCGTTCGCAGCGCCCGCGGCAAGGGTGCCGCCGCTGACCGTAGTGGCGCCGGTAAAGCCTGAGTTGTCCAACGCAAGCAGCAGCGTGCCTTGGCCGTCCTTGATGAACGTACCGGCGCCCGAGAGCACGCCGGCATAGCTGGCGGAGGCGACTTGGTCGAATGTGAAGGAGGCGCCGGCGCCGATCGCGACATCGCCACCGAAGCGCTCGGCTGCCGAGACGAGGCCGCCTTGATTGACGGTCCAGTCCAGCAGCGACGTGCCTGACAGCGTCAGCACGCCGGCGCCATCCTTCATCATTGCGCCGGTGCCGGAGATATCGCCGGCGAAGCTGGCGTCCGCCGCCTGGTCGAACACGACAGTGCCGGAATTGCCGATGTCGCCACGAATCGAGGTTGCATCGCCGACCAGCGTGCCAGCGCTGACCAACGTGTTGCCGCCATAGCTGTTCGTTCCCGTAAGCGTCAGCGTGCCGGCGCCGGTCTTGGCAAGGCTGCCAGCGCCAGAGATCGCACCGGACAAGGTCAGGTCGGCCACAGTGTCGAAGGTGCCGCCGGCCGACGAAAGCGTGACGTCGCGCGCCGAGCTGAACGCCGCTGTGTTGCGCAGCGTCCCGCCGGAGAGCGTCAGGCCGCCAGCGGCAACGCCAAGATTGTTGTCGGCTGAAACAGATAGCACGCCGCCCAGGACGGAGGTGCCGCCCGTGTAGGTGTTGGCGCCGGACAGCACCAGCGTGCCCGCATCGGTCTTGGTCAGGCTGCTGGTCCCGGTTAGCACGGAGGCGATGGTGGCGGTGTAACCTGCTCCGGCCACCGTGCCGTCGCCGACCCGAATGATGCTCTCGCCGCCAGCGCCATCAAGCGTGATGGCGTCGCCTTCGATGCGGTAGCCATCGGCGGCGAATTGCATGCCCGTAATCGCAAGCGCGCCGGCGCTGCCGTCGGCGATGACGGTGCCGCCGAGCGTCTGGAAGATGGCGAAGCCGGGCTGCGGCTTCATCGCGCCAGTTACCAGGCCGGTGCTCGTCGTCCAGTTCAGGCTTGTCGCCGTCCACGTGCCGTTGCCGCCGTCGACCAGATCATTGTTGGCGTTGCCGGCCGCGTCACCATCCCAGAAGAGCAAGTCGGTGCCGACGCTGCTGACGAGATTGACCTGGTTGGCGACGGAGGTCTGCACCGTCAGGTCGGCGGCCGTGACACCGGCCGGCAGATTGCCGAGCTCGAGACCATTGTCGGTGAGGGCGCCGCCATAATTGATGAGCCGGTAGACGCCAGGCCCGAAGCCGCCGACATCGGTGATGTTGAGGCTGCCGTCCAGCGTCAGCGCGCCGGTCACCTCGATCAGGTCGTTGACACCGCCGCCGACAATGCCCGCCTGGCCGAGCTCGTAGTCGAGCATAGAACCGGAGCTCAGGCTGAGCGATCCGACCGTAAGCGTGCCAGGGCTGGACCCCGGCGCCAGCACACCGCCATCGGCGACGATCACCGCGCCGCCGATCGAGCCGGAGCCGCCCAGCGTGCCGCCGCTGTTTACCGTCGTTTCGGTGCTGCCGAGCGAGCCCTCGACGATAAGCTTGCCGCTGTCGACGGTGGTGCGGCCGGAATAGGTACTGTCGCCCTTGAGCACCAGGGTGCCGGCGCCCTCCTTGTAGACGCCGCCCACGCCGCTCAGCTCGCCATTCGCGGTCAGCGTCGTACCCGCCGCCGCGCGGAAGTAGCCATAGGCGGAAGTGAGCTTGACATCGCGGCTCATGGCGAAGCTTGCTGTCGTGCCGAGTTCGCCGCCGTCGAGTGTCAGCAGGCCCGTAGCGGCACCCAGATTCTGGTCCGACGCGACCGAGATGCTTTTGCCGGTCCCGACCTTGGTGCCGCCGCTGTGGGTGTTGGCACCGGTCAGCGTCAGCGTGCCGAAGCCTTCGATGTCGACGCTGCCCGAGCCGGAGATATTTCCGCCGAAGGTGTGGGGGCCGAGGTCGAGAAACGAGACAGCGCCGTTGTCCAGGATGTCGCCACGGATCGCCACGGTGTTGCCGGCAAGCGTTCCTGCATTGACGATGTTGCCACCCGTATAGCTGTTGGACAAATTGCTGACGTTGAGCGTGCCGGCGCCGCTCTTGACCAGTGTGCCGGTGCCGGTCACCTGGCCTGACACGTCCAACTGCGTGCCTGCCACCGTGTCGAACCCGCCGGTCGAATTGATCAGGACATTGCGATTGGTGGCGAAGCTGGTGGTCGTGCGCAACGTGCCGCCGTCGAAGGTCAAGCCGCCCGAGAGGGCGCCCAGATTGTTGTCACTCGAAATTTGCAGGGTCCCGCCGGACAAGGTCCAAGGCGTGACGGCAGTTGTCGTCCCCGTTAGGGTCCAGGTGCTGTTTCCGGTTTTCTCGTAGAACCCAAACCCGTCATATTTGGCGCCAGCGCCGATCTGCGACACACCGAAACTGGCGCTGATATCGCCACCCAGCTTGAATGTATCCGCGGCGCTGAAAGCGACCACATTGCCTATGATGGTGGAGCCGGCCTGAATCTCCAGCGAATTGACGCCGCCGGTGAACTGGATGGCTTTGCCGGCTGCCGGCGTTCCGCCACCGGTGCCGACGGCACCGCCGCTGATCGTACCCGCATTGATGACCGCGATGTTGGCGCCCTTGATCCCTGCGGCGCCATCGCCGCCTGCCAAGGAGCCCTGACCGCCACTGCCGCCAACGATCGTCGCACCTAGCTTGTTGATGACGGTTCCACCTGAAAGCAGCAGAACAGCGGCGCCACCGTCCCCACCGCCGCCGAGAACTGTTCTTCCACCGGCACCCCCGAGCAGATTCCCGCTGTTCTGGATTGTCCCGCCGCCCATCAGGACGATGGCAGCTGCGCCGCCGCCACCACCTGCTTGGACCCCAATTGTGGAAAGACTCGTGCCGCCGGTAACGCTGCCGCCCGCCTCTACAAACACGTTTGCGGACGAGAATATGCCGACGCCGCCACCACCGCTGCCGCTGTTGCCATTGGTCCCACCTCGGCCGCCAGTGCCACCACTCACCGATCCTGTGCCAGTGACTGTAACGTCGGCCGTGGCACTGACGCCCACACCGCCACCGCCACCGCCGCCGCTCCTGACGACGCCATTCGTGCCAGGGGAGCCCAAAGCGCCGGCCCCGCCGCTGATGCTGGTTGCAATGGTCCCGTCTGTCGAGATGACCAGACCCGTAGCACCAGTGGCACCGGCAACGCCATTTGGGTTGTTGGCTGTCCCACTTACCGCTCCCGATCCTCCTGGCGCCCCGTCACCCGTCGTGAGGTCAATGCCGCCACCACCGCCACCAGCGGTCGCGCCATTGGCGGCATTCTGACCCGTGGCACTCGCGAGCGCGCCGTCAACGCCACCTTGTCCAGCGCCTGCGCTGCTACCATTGCCGCCATCGGCCCGAGCCGGCGCGGCGCTCAGCGCAAGGGCAACAGTTAGGATCGTCAAGGCGGAAGTGCCGGAGCGAAGCGACACGACTTGCGGCAAGCGCGCGAGATGCAAAACCCAAAACCCATCACGCGCAATCCGCTCCGCCATGCCTAAGCTCCCTGATTCCTGAGTGCGCGAAGGCAGCATGAAAGCTATTCGCCCGCAAGAAGTTTATAGTCGTGAGAGCTACCAAGAAGCTAACGGTGATCAGTAAAATGAAGTCTGCGACTTTTGAGCGACAGAAAATAGTCAATATTAGATATAGCTTATTAAACAGAGACCTTACGGAATCGCGAGAACAATCTCGCTGCATGAATTTATGCGGAAACGTTCGGACCTCCTGGGCCCAGCCGATCCCATCGGGCGGAGGTGAGTTTCGCCTCTACGGGGCGATGAGGCGCTAGGCTGCCCCTTGGGCGACCCTCACTATCCTGCAAGAAGTGATTCTGTAATCGACTCCCACTCTGCGTCTAGCTTGCCAGTTGCCACAGGCTGCCCGGCGCGGCGGTACCAGTAGGCTGCATTAGAAAGGTCGCCTTCTTTGCGGTGCAGATAGGCATGAACCCATACAGAGGCCGGATCAGATTCGTTGGCCTGCACACACTCATGCGCCCGCTCCCAATCGCCCTGTCTATCCCACCATAGAGCGTGGAGCGCCATCCCAAGATTCGCCGGGGGCTCTACACCCTGAAGGGTCGCACGGAACTCGTCGATGTCCATAGTTACCTCGCCTCTGGCTACGCCGGTCCTGTCCCGTTCCGTGCAACGAAATGCGCCCTCTGCCGGTGATTTGCTCTGCCGACTTTAGCAATGGCTCTGGCGATCTTTAGCGGAAACGGGGTTTTCGCTCGGCAAAGGCCGCATCAAGGGCTTCCAATTGACGAATGCTCGTTGCAGGGCTGCTTCCTGCTTCTAAGCTTCATGGTCGGCAGAAGCTGCCACGGAAACCAAAGGCGCTTCCAGGCTCCATGTTATGCCATGCGGACCGTGTTCGAGAATTCCCTGCCCACTGACCGCTGCGGGCGCAACCCGCTTCAGCACAACGGTTCCAAAGCCACCTTGTCCGACAGTCTGGACCTGCGGACCATCGGATTCGGCCCAGGTGAGGTGAAAGAGCCTCGAAGCACCGGAACCGGTGATGCCCCATGTGACCGAAATCCGGCCCTTGTCCCCTGAGAGCACGCCGTATTTGGCCGAGTTGGTCGCCAGTTCGTGGAAGGCAATCCCGAGATACTGAACTGCGTTGGGACTGAGCACCAATGATGGGCCCGACATTTCGATCACATCCCCCCGCGGGAAAGGCTCGACCTGGGCCGCCAAGAGGTCGCTGATCGTGGCACCCTTCCAATCCGCCGAAACAAGCAGGTCGTGAGATCGCGACAACGCCATGATGCGCTCGCGCACCTGGGTTTCAAAGTGTTTTGGCGTCTCCGATCGCTTGTTGGTCTCCCGGATCATCGACAGGATGACCGAATACTGGTTTTTCACCCGGTGGTTGACCTCGCGCATCAGCATGCGGATGCGGTATTCATTCTCCTTCGCCGACGTGATGTCTCGCGCTATCTTCGATGCGCCGGTGATCTGCCCGGTTGCGTTACGCACGGGCGATATCGTCAGCGAAACCGGAACCAGGCTGCCATCCTTGCGCAGGCGGGTCGTTTCGAATGGTTCGACGCGCTCGCCGCGGCGAATGCGTTGGAGGATGCGGGGTTCCTCGTCCTGATGGTCTTCGGGGATCAGCATGGTCACCGACCGGCCAATCGCTTCGTCGGCGGTATAGCCGAAAAGCCGTTCGGCGCCGTGGTTCCAGCTTTTTATGATGGTGTTGAGATCCTTGCTGACGATAGCGTCAAATGAGGATTCCACGATCGCTGACAGGTGCTGCCTGGTTTCTTCGGCACGCTGGCGGTCCGTCAGGTCCAGCAGCATGTTGACGGCGCCAATCAGAGCGCCGTGCTCGTCCCGCAGCGGTGTCGGGTAGGGCAGGAACGGAAAAAACGATCCATCGGGACGCTGCGCAACAGCTTGCTGATTGCGGACCGGCCTGTTCTCCTTGAGCGCGATGGCCATCGGGCATTCATCGTGCGGCAATTCCTTGCCGTCGGCACTGAACAGCTTGAACGTCACACACCATTTATCCTTGCCGACCTCAGGCTCCCTGCCTGCCAGATCGGCCGCGGCGCGGTTGTAGTAGGTGATCGTCCCATCCTGATCGGTCGTGTAGATGGCGACGGGTAGGCCGTCGAGTATCTGGTGATAGGTACTGTCATGCTGCCTGAGCTCCGAGCGGGTGTGCACCAAGTCGGTTACATCGACCGTGAAGCACCGGGTGTTGATCAGCTTGCCGTCCCGGAAATGTCCGCTTGAGGTGACTTCGACGTGCTTGATCGATCCATCGCTGGCCCTCAATCGCGCCGGATATCTTACGATCTTCTCGCCATTGGCAAGGCGACCCAAAATGTCCTCTATGACGTCCCGGTCGGGATAGAACTCGGCGATGTGGCAACCGAGGTAGTCCTCTGCGGGATAGCCGAGAAGGTCGAGCTCAGCCTGGTTGGCATGCACGATTACGCCGTCTGCGTTCACCAGATGGAGGGCAACGGCGCCGTTTTCGAAGAAATCCTTGTAATCGAAATCCAGACCGTCATTGCTGGACACCCCCGGGTTTTCGAAGGCGACAACATTCGCCTGTGTTGCTTCATGCATCCCAAACACCTTGTCCAGTCCAACCAAATATAATGCGGCTTGGATCAGTTGGTTCCCATTGCTCGCGGTCTCGACCCGCTGCGTACGGGAACCGGACCCTAAAAGGGTCGTAGCCTCGACTCGTCTTCCATCTACAAACGTGCGATCATCCGCGCATGGGCAAACCCTTGGTCCTTGTCGTCGACGACGAAGCCTTGATAGCACTGGATATGGAGTCCACTCTTTCGGAGGCGGGCTTTGCCGTGGCATTGGCGGCGACATGTTCCCAGGCGAAACGTTTTCTTGCGGACCATACCCCCGCCGCAGCGATCCTGGACGTAAGGCTGTCGGACGGCGAGGCTGTTGACGCGGCAAAAACCTTGGCAGGGCGGGCGGTTCCTTTCATCGTCTATTCCGGCCTGGGGCTCGAGGAAACCCCCGAAGCGTTCTCGTCCGGCGTAAGAGTGATGAAACCCGCCGGACCTGCAGAGGTGGTCCGGGCTCTCAAAGCGATGACCGCCGGGCAGCAGAAGGCGACGGGATAGCCGTGCTCTGAGCACCTTCGGTCTAAACTAGCCAGGCGCTGCCGGAGCAGCTGCCGTGCCTCACGGAGCAGCGAATTGCGGCCGGTGCCGATCAGGCGAACAAGGTCGCGCGCTTGATCCTCGGTGATGCCGGTCTCTTTGGCAGTTGACAGCACCAGTGCTTCATTCCCTTCCACTTTCTTAGGGTTGTGCTCGTCCTTGCCCGTGCTGATCATGCCTTCTCCATCGGCTCAACGCCAGGATCTGAGACTCATTCTTCGACGCACGGTCAACCTCGCTGTGCCGCGTTTGAGCGACAGAGATAGCGGCTCAATTATTGCGTTGCCAGAAACGATCCTGGCAACAGCCAAGTGGCCGGGTCCGTTCGTACGATAAAGCGCCCCGCGCAGGGACGGCGCCAGCATGGGCCAGATCGACCAGACAGATTGACCGGTCCTATGCCTCTCCGAAATCGGTTTCGTTTCTTGACGTCGGTTGCCGCTCGTAGTCAACGGGCGGCGGCAGGAGCATGATTTCGGTCTCCTTGCGGCCGAACTCTCGGCCGATCTGGAACGCCGCGTAGATCGCGCCGAGGCGGATAAGGAATCTAAGCATGGGGGTTCTCCTTCGATGTTAGGAACCGCAAGGCCGCGAGATTGTTCCATGGTTTGCGAGTGGGGACGATCTTGCCGTCGCACCAGGCATTCCAGCGCCGGCGCGGCAATCTGAGACATGGCGGTGCGGCTAGGCTGTTGCGGCCGTTGCCTGGGCCGGGATCCGTTTTCGAGGGGCCGGACGGCGTCGATCGCGGCGTTTCGAAACGACTTTGAGGGGAACGGCCGGCGCTGGAGAAAGTGCGCCAAGCACAGCGTTGACCATGCCGTGCGCTACGAAATCGGCGCTGATGTCGGCGGCCAAAGCTTGCCTTTCTTGCCCGACATCGCCCTGCTCCGCGTCTGACCAGAACACAATCCCAATTCTCAAACCTGCCTTGGCGCGCTTCAGTCTCCGGACCAGAAAGCGGGCATGCTTGAGCGAATCCCGGTTCAGGAAACCGACCACGACGGTGTCGATCGCCTCTAGTTCGAGACGACGAATACCTGCCGGCTCCATATCGACAAAACTGGCCTTCGCCACCGTAGCACCTTGCACCTCCAGCACCTGAGCGAGCATGGCGGCAGCGGCATCGTCGAGTTCGCCGCGACCGCCGGCACAAAGCACCGACATGTCCTTGCCGTCGGGCAGCTCGATCTCTTCCTCTTCGACGCCATCTGTTTCCCTGCTCGCGCTCCCTTCCGCGGTGGTTGCCGGCGCATCTTCCTCGCTTGCCTCTTCCTGTGCATCGTCGGCAAGATTTGCCACAAGAATTTGGGCGCTCGCCGCCACCTGCCTTCGCTGTTGATCGCCCATCACGCCACGCATGCGGTCCTGCTCGCCCAACAGGAGAGCAGGAATGGCGACAGTGTCGTAGAAATCGATCAGGTACTTCTCCTCGAGGATCTCCTCGGCATGGTCAGTGGCCTCGTCGGGATCGCCGGCCAGGAGCCGTTGATAGAGCCGGGCGTGAGATTCAAGGACGGGCTCGTTGCCAAACAGGACGTCGAGAAATTCGAACTGCGGAACATGTCGCCCGAGGACGACGAGGCAAACTGTCAGCGGCGTCGAAAGGACCAGGCCGAGCGGCCCCCACAACCATGTCCAGAAAATTGCCGCAACGATGATTGCCAAAGGAGAAAGTCCCATGCGCGAGCCATAGAGCCACGGTTCGATGACGTTGCCGGTTACCAATTCCATGACGACAAACAGTGCGGCGGTCCACAGCACCAGCGACCAGCCGGGCGCAACCGCCAAGGCCAGAAACAAGGGCAGCAGCATGCCGATAACAGGGCCGATATAGGGAACGAAGCGCAGCGCCAGTGCCAGCAACCCCCACAGCAGCGCGTTGGGAATGCCGAGCACCCAAAGGCCAATTGCGATTGGTATCGCGTAGACGATATTGACCACCAATTGCATGATCAGATAGCGGCCAACCCGTTTGCCGGCATCCTGCAATGCCTGCGTTGTGCGATGGAGGTCGCCATAGCCGACGAGGCGGATAAACCGGTCGCGCAGATCCTCGCGCTCAAGCAACATGAAGATGACGACGATGATGATCAGGCCAGCTGATGCCAGCGGGCTGATCAACGGTCCGATGATGTTCTGCAATACCTCCAGAGGTCTCTCGCGGGCGACGATCTCGACGGGAACAGGCTCGCGCCGGGGCTTGTCGGCCGCAGGCGGCGCCACATCCTGCTTGTCGATCTCCTGACCGACACGCTCGATCACCCCGCTCAGCCTGGCAATTATGCCGCCACCAACGCCCGTCTCCTTGAGGGAACGTACCTTGGTCAGAATGTTTGTCTGGTAGACGGAAATGTTCTGAGCAAGCTCGCTTACCTGGGTCGCAACAATGAAGCTGAACAGGCCCAGGGCCGCGAATGCGCCAATCACGCTCAGAAGCACTGCGGGCAGCCGAGGCAAGCCGACACGCTTCAGTGCGGAGACCATCGGCACCAGCGCAAAGGTCAAAAGCAGCGCGATGGCAATGGGAAGGAACACCTCACGACCGAAATACAGCGCAGCTACTGTCGTGACGATGGTTGCCACGGTAGGCAGAGCTGTGCGCGGATGGGCATTGCCTGCCGCAAGAATCCGTCCTAGCCCTCGCTCGGACGATGAGATGTCGTTTCGACGATTGGCAGCCACGTGATTCCCCCCGTTTCCTAGCGATAGTTAGACCCATTCGCCTGCCGGGCAATGTTTAGCAGGGCCGAATACATACGTTTTGCGGTTTTGCGCCCTGGGCGCTGTGCTCTGACGGTTCAGTCGATATCGTCGGAGCCGCAAATCTGTGGTAAAGCCGCCGCCCAACCAACCAAAGGACGACATCTGTGAGCGAACCGACTGTGGCTGAAGCGACCGAAAGTATCTATGCCTCGCTGCGGGCGGACAATGCCGACATCGACGCCCATATCGCGGAGCTCAAGGCTGCGCTGACACGAGAGGGCGCAAAACAGGCGGTGTTCAATCCGGCCAAATTGGCCCAGAACAACCGCTCGGGCCGTAAGTTGATGCAGGCTTATTTTCGCCAGCGCGGCGTGAGCGTGAGGTTTTCGGACCAGTAGCGCGCGGCAGCTTGGGGGAACCGCGCCTCGACGGACGGTCCGTATCTCGCTCGCTCCGCCCTGCGGCGGACTTTCGTCAATCGTAGGCGAATGGCCGCATCGCCCTGCCCAGGTCGGTGTCGCCCCCTGCCCCTGCAGCTCTTGACGGAAACCGGTGCCTCCTGTTTGAGGGTGACCAGGACGTTTGCTGCATGGGGAGATGGGCAAGGGTGGGCAAACAGTGAAGCGCGTTCTTCGGATGCTTGCCGCGGCGATCATCGCGTCCGGGGCGACCGGCTGCACGAGCATTTCCTACTACGCGCAGTCGTTGCAGGGTCACGCGCAGATCATGGCCGCCCGCAAAAATATTGCAAAACTCATCCGTGATCCTTCGACGCCTGAAGCATTGCGCGCCAAATTGACGTCGGCCAGCGCCATAAGACGGTTTGCGACAGATGAGCTGGCACTGCCCGAAAACAACAGCTACCGCAGCTATGTCGACATCCATCGCGATGCCGTGACCTGGGCCGTTTTTGCCGCGCCGCAATTCTCGCTTGCGCCACGAACATGGTGCTTTCCGGTCTTCGGCTGCGTTCCATACCGGGGTTATTTCTCCCGGAAATCCGCGACTGAGAACGCAGTCGAACTTCAAAGACAGGGGCTGGACGTCTATGTCTCGGGCGTCACCGCCTATTCCACGCTTGGCTGGTCGAGTGACCCGCTGCTGAGCACCATGCTGCGTCAGGACGACACCTATCTCGCCAGCCTTGTTTTTCATGAGCTGGCGCATCAGCGCCTCTATGTGGATGGCGATTCCGCATTCAACGAGGCGTTCGCCGTTGCCGTCGAAACCAGCGGCGTCAGGAAATGGCTCCGCGCCGCCGGCGACCGGGCCGGATTGCGCCGCTACGAAGCCGATCGCAAGCGCAGCGCCGATTTTCTTGGACTGGTGGCGAAGACGCGCGACGAGCTAAGGCAGGTCTATGGTAGTCCCCGCACCCCGGAAAAGATGGCGACTGCAAAGAAAGCCGCGATCGAGAGGATGCGGGCGCGCTACCGGCAGATGCGCGACAGGCACTGGGCGGGATACCGGGGATACGACGCCTGGTTCGCTGCCCCGATAAACAACGCCAAGCTCGCGGCAACTTCTGTCTACGGTGAACAGGTTCCGGCCTTTCTTCGCTTGTTCGACCTGTGTTCGGGCAACTATCCAAGGTTTTACGCTTCTGTCCGGCGGATCGCGGATTTGCCCAAATCGTCCCGCGCCGAAGCGCTCAAGGCTGCTGACACGTGCAATTGACTTGAACAAGCACAGGCAGGTCCTGACGATCACCCCAGCGACAGTTCCTTCGTCTGGTGTCTCAAAACGAGGCCGACCGCGCCCAGCAAGGCATCGTTCTCGGTGTGCTTGCCAACGATGATGCGCGTGCGCAGGGCGGGAGCGATATCGCGGGACTTGATCAGCGTATGGCGTTCATAGGACGCGATCAGCGGCGTCAACAGAATGTCCCCTGCCAAAGCCATGTGGCCGCCGATGATGATAAGCGGCGGATTGAGCACCGAGCCGATCAGGCCGAGACCCCGGCCGGCGATCTCGGCGGTATCCTCGATCATCCGCAACGCCCTGACGTCGCCCTGCTCGGCCATGGCGATGACATCGTCCATGGTGACTTGCCGCCCAACGACACGCGAAATCTGTTCCAGCGGCCGGGTAAAACTCGCGTAGAGCTCCAGGCATCCGCGATTGCCGCAGCGGCAAAGGTCGCCGCCGGGATCGATGCTGATGTGCCCGAATTCGCCGGCGCCGCCGGCGACGCCCGTCACCAGCCGGCCATGCTGGACAATGGCGCCGCCGACACCCAGATCGATCTTGAACAGCACGAAATCGTCCTGGCCGACGGCCGCACCCCACATCAGCTCGGCAATGGCCGCGCAGTTGCTCTCGTTGTCGGCGAAGATCGGCTGTTCCAGGACGGGTCCGAACACATCTCGTATGTTGACGCCGGCCCATGTTGGAACCATGCTTGCGCGCAGCACCACTCCATCGCGGCTGACAGGGCCGGAGACGGAGACACCAACCCCCAGGAGCCCCGCCATCGGCAGACCATTTTCCCTGTAGGATTGGGCAATCGCCGATTTGACC
Source organism: Mesorhizobium sp. C277A (assembly GCF_040324395.1). Lineage (NCBI taxonomy): Bacteria > Pseudomonadati > Pseudomonadota > Alphaproteobacteria > Hyphomicrobiales > Phyllobacteriaceae > Mesorhizobium > Mesorhizobium sp. C277A. The sequence continues at coordinate 4,001,669 of NZ_JAMYVW010000002.1, forward strand.
GCCTGGGCCGCCTGTTGCGGCTGGTAGTCCAGCGCCATCGGAATATTTTGTTCGGCAATGACGGAATGCGAGACATCGGCGACGATGAGCCGTATCTGCTGAAGAGCCAGGTGAATGCCGACGCAGGTGCCCGCTGTCGGATTGAGCGTCACCGCCGCGGCTGGCCTGCCGATGCCTCTGATGCCGTCGCGGCTGGTCGGGGCTTCGATCACCATTCCAGACTTTTTCAAGCCGTTAAGCGCGGTTGACACCGTCGAGCGCGCCAGACCGGTGGCGCGTGCGATCTGCAACGCCGAGAGTGCGCCGCGCTCGCTCAGGCAGCGCACGATCATGCTCTCCGGCGACGCGGAGGGTCTGTCGATCAGCCAGGTTCTAAGCGAAGGTTTTGTCATGGCTCAACATAAACATCGTTGACTGATAGCTCCAATATGTCATCTTGGAAAGAACTCGAGATTGACGCATCTCGCCGGCGGCGGCTTCAAACCGCGGCCATAAGCGGTCGAGACGAACCGTGCAACACGATATGGGAGTGAAACGATGAAGTCCGTCATGACCGCGCTTGCGGCCGCTGCTGCGTGCACATTTTTCGCCGGGGCAGCCTTCGCCGAACCCAAGACGAACCTTTTGCACCAGTGGGCGACCGGATCGGACGCCCAGGCGATCGCCAAGCTCGGCGAGATGTTCACCGCCAAGGGCGGCAAATGGGAACAGACCTCGATCGCCGGCCACACCGCCAATACGCTGGCCAAGCTGCGCGCCGACGTGATCGCCGGCAATGCCCCGCCTGCCGTGCAGCTCAAGGGCCCGGAAATCGCCGAATGGAACGAGACCGGCATGACCGCCGATCTCGACGAGTTGGCGGCCTCGGAAGGGTGGGAGAAAGTGGTGGCGCCGGAATTGCTTCCGGTGATGAAGCCGACCGGCAAATGGGTCGCCGCGCCCATGAACATCCACCGCATCAACTGGCTCTGGGCCTCGCCCAAGGTCATGCAGGCGGCCGGCGTGGCGGAAATGCCGAAGACCTGGGCCGAGTTCAATGCGGCCTGCGACAAGATCGTCGCCACAGGCAAGATCTGCATCTCGCATTCGACCGCCGACTGGACGGATTCGACGGTGTTCGAGGTCGTGCTCTACGGCCAGGACATCGATCTCTACCGCAAGGCCTTCGTCGAAGGCGATGTCGAGTCCATGCGCAGCCCGGGGATGGTCAAGGCCTTCACGCAGATGCGCCTGATGACGAGCAAGTACATGGATCCGGGCATGGTCGGCCGCGACTGGGATTCGATGTCGGCGCTCGTCGGCAAGGGCGACGCGGCGTTCCACATCATGGGCGACTGGACGATCGGCCTTTTGACCGCCGCTGGCTTCAAGGAAGGCACCGACTATGTCTGCGCCCAGGCGCCGACCGATTGGGGCAAACCCGGCTTCATCCTCAACTCGGACTCGGTCGTGTTCTTCAAGCAGAAGGACCAGGATTACATCGACGGCCAGAAGCTGCTGGCCAGCCTGATCCTGTCGCCCGACTTCCAGACGGTCTTCAACCAGGCCAAGGGCTCAATCCCCGCACGCCTGGATATCGATCTGTCGAAGGGCTTCAATCCGTGCCAGCAGCTCTCGCAGAAGGATCTGCAGGCTTCGATCAAGGAGGGCACGCTGGTCCGCTCGATGGCGCACAACATGACCATCCCGCAGAAGATGCGCGGCGCGATCATGGACTCCATTACCGAGTTCGTGGCGACGCCGGACATGTCGCCCGAGGATGGCGCCAATGCGATGGCCGACGCGGCGGAAGCACAGAAATAGATGGCAACGGCCGGGCGCGATGCCTATCCGCCCGGCCGTCCTCCCTTCCAGTCCCGTGCTCTGCCAATTTCCGTGCCCTGAATGTCAAATCACGACCTGATCCTGTCGGTACCGGCACCCGCCCGCCCCTGGCGCGAGCGGCTGGGCTCCGCGATGCCCTTGCTGGTGCTCGGCCCCTCTCTCGTGGCGAGCTTCGTCTACGTCTTCGTGTTCACCGGCTGGACGCTCTACATCTCTGTCTCGAACTCCTCGCTGCTGCCGACCTACGGCTTCGTCGGCCTGGAGAACTACGCGTCGCTGTGGGCGAACCGGCGCTGGAACATCGCCTACAACAACCTGTTTTTCTTCAGTGCTTTCTACATCGTCGGCTCGATGGCGGTGGGACTGCTGCTGGCGATCCTGATCGACCAGCGCGTGCGCGGCGAAGCGGCCTGGCGCACGATCTTCCTCTATCCGCTGGCCGTCTCCTTCATCGTCACCGGCACGGTCTGGAGCTGGCTCTACAATCCGACCGACGGCATCCAGGCCATGGTGCGCGGTTTCGGCTGGGCGAGCTTCAGTTTCGCACTCGCCAGCGACCGGCACTATGCGATCTACGCGCTGATCATCACCGGTGTCTGGCAGGCCTCGGGCTTTGCCATGGCGCTGTTCCTGGCCGGCCTGCGCTCGGTGGATCAGGACCTCGTCAAGGCCGCGCAGATCGACGGCGCATCGACGTTCCGCATCTATCGCAAGGTGCTTCTGCCAACCATTGCGCCGATCTTCCTGGCGGTCGCCGTCATCCAGATCCAGTTCGCCATCAAGACCTTCGACCTCGTGGCGGCCCTGACCAAAGGCGGCCCGGGGATCTCGACCACCTTCCCCGCCATCTACGTCTATGACCTGATGTTCCAACGCGGCCAGATCGGCGAAGGTGCGGCCGCCGCCATCATGATGCTTGCCGCTGTTGCCGTGGTGCTGGTGCCCTATTCATTCTGGGTGGTCTGGCGCCGGCGCAAGGAAGCCGGCCATGGCTGACGTCTCCCTGGACCAGTCGCTCGACCGTCGCGCTGCCGCAGTCGCGTCGCGCCGGCATTTTCTCACCCGCTTCGCCATCTATGGGCTGCTGGTCGTCTTCGCGGCGATCTACCTGGTCCCGTTGCTGGTGGTGGTGCTGAATTCATTCCGCGACCAGCAGGAGATCGCGCGCAACGGGTTGATCTCGCTGCCGCGCAGCTTCCGCCTCGATGCCTGGGGCCAGGCCTGGAGCACATATTGCATCGGCGGCACCTGCGAGGGCATGCAGCGCAACTTCTACAACTCCCTGAAGATGACGATCCCGGCCACGATCATCTCGACGGCGGTCGGCGCGATGAACGGTTACATCCTGTCGAAATGGCGCTTCAGGGGTTCGGAAGCTTTGTTCACCTGCATGCTGCTCGGCGTCTTCATTCCGGGCCAGATTTCGTTGATGCCGTGGGCGTTCATCCTCGGCAATCTCGGCCTCAGCAATTCGGTCTACGGGCTCGTCCTCATCCACGTCATCCAGGGCATTTCGTTCACCACTTTGTTTTGCCGCAACTACTACGTCAGCATCCCCGACGACCTGATCAAGGCGGCGCGCATCGACGGCGCCGGCTTCTGGCGCATCTTCCGCAAGATCATTCTGCCGCTCTCCTCACCGATCCTGATCGTCACGGTGATCTGGCAGTTCACCGGCATCTGGAACGAATATCTGTTCGGCGTCGTCTTCACCTCCGGGCAGCAACAGCCGATCACGGCAGCGCTCGTCGCGCTGACGGCAAGCGGCACCAATGTGCGCGCCTACGATGTCATGAGCGCCGCCGTGCTGATCGGCGCGCTGCCGCCGCTGCTGATCTATCTCTTCGGCGGCAAGTATTTTGTGCGCGGCCTGACGCAAGGTGCCATCAAATGAGGCGCGATCAAGTGAAGGGCATTGCATGTCGACATTGATCATCCGATCGCTGCGCAAGAACTTCGGCGCGGTCGAGGTGCTGAAGGGCATCGATCTCGAAGCGCGGAACGGCGAGTTCATCGCGCTGGTCGGACCGTCCGGCTGCGGCAAGTCCACTCTGCTGGCGATGATCGCCGGGCTCGAATCCGTTACCTCCGGCGAGATCCGCATCGACGGGCGGCTGGTCAATTCGGTGGCGCCGAAGGACCGCGACATCGCCATGGTGTTCCAGTCCTATGCCCTGTACCCGACGATGACGGTGCGCGAGAACATCACCTTCGGCATGGAAAGCCGCCGCGTCCCGAAGCCGCAGCAGGACGAGGCCGTCAAGCGGGTTGCCGCCTTCCTGCAGATCGAACCGCTGCTAGGGCGCAAGCCCGGACAGCTTTCGGGAGGCCAGCGCCAGCGCGTCGCCATGGGCCGGGCGCTGGTGCGCGATCCCAAACTGTTCCTGTTCGACGAGCCGCTCTCCAATCTCGATGCCAAGCTGCGCGTCGACATGCGCACCGAAATCAAGAAGCTGCATCACCGCGTCGGCAAGACCACGGTCTACGTCACCCACGACCAGGTCGAGGCGATGACGCTGGCATCGCGCATCGCCGTGATGCACCAGGGCGAGGTCCAGCAATTCGACGATCCCGCCACGATCTACAACCGTCCGGCCAACATGTTCGTCGCCGGCTTCATGGGGTCGCCGGCGATGAATTTTTTGGCCGCCGAACTGAGCCAGGAAGGCGGTCGCGCCACTGTTGTGTTGCAGACCGCCGACGGCAAGACGGCCAGCCTGCCGATGGTCCAGGCGCTCCCATCCGACACGCCGCGACAGCTCGTGCTCGGCATCCGTCCCGAGCATATCTACCGCTTCGATCCCGACCTTGCGCGCCGCAAGCCGGGCATCGCGCAGATCAATGCAGTGGTCGAGCTCGTCGAGCCGACAGGCGCGGAGGCCATGGCCGTCCTGCGCCTGGGCGGCAAGGAGATCACCGGCCGTTTCGACCCCGACGGCACGCCGCTTATGGGCGAGACGGTGACGCTCGGCATCGACATGGCGCGGGCGTGCCTGTTCGACCCGACGACCCAACGCCTGATCTGACCCGATCTGACCGAAGCTTGATCTGAAAAGAGTTCCGCCTTGTCCTTCGCCACCTATCCGAGCCTGTCCGAGCGTGTCGTGCTGATCACCGGCGGTGCGTCGGGCATCGGCGCCGACACGGTCCGCGCCTTCGCCGCCAATGGCGCACGAGTGGCGTTTCTTGATCTGCAGCAGGAGGCCGGCGAGGCGCTCGCGCGGGAACTCGCCGCCGCGGCAGCGCACGCGCCCCTGTTCCTGCGCTGCGATGTGACCGATATCCCCGCCCTGCAGGCCGCGATCGGCACGGTGCGCGACCGCCTCGGGCCTGTCGCAGTGCTGGTCAACAACGCCGCCGATGACAATCGCCAGCCGGTCGCCGACGTGACCCAGGCGACATGGGACCATGCCCAGGATGTGAACCTCAGGCACCACTTCTTTGCCGCCCAGGCCGTGCATCCGCACATGCAGGAAGTGGGCTTTGGTTCGATCGTCAATTTTTCCTCGATCGCCTGGCGTTTCGGCGCGTCAGAGATGGCGCCCTATGCGGCGGCCAAGGCTGCGGTGGTCGGGCTGACCTTCGCGCTGGCGCGGGCGTTTGGCCCCGACAACATCCGCGTCAACGCCATCGAGCCGGGCGCCGCCATCACCGACCGGCAGCGGGAGCTTTGGTACAAGACCCAAGGTTCGGTCGACCAGGTCGTGCAGCGCCAGGTGATCCGCAAGGTTCTGCTCGGCGAGGAAATCGCGCGCACGGTGCTGTTCCTCGCCGCCGACGACAGCCGCATGATCACCAAGCAGTCGATCACCGTGGATGCCGGCCTGCGATGACCACACCTGACTCAAAGGATCGCTTCATGCTCGAGGTCGGCCTGAACCCCTACGGCCTGACCTATCATCTCGGCCTCCAGGGCCGCGGCACGCCACGCGCCAATCCTAGATCTGCGGGGCTCGAAGGTTTCATCGCGCTCGCGACCGATCTCGGCGCGCGCGTGCTGGAGATCTGGGTGCCATGGCTGACCGAGCTTTCCGACGACGCGGTGATCGCGCTGCGCGAACGGCTCGCCGGCCTTCGCATCGCGCCGGTCGTCAGCGGCGGCCTGCTGGTGGGCGAACCGCTCGACGATGCGTTTCGGGCCGCGCGCCTGCTCAACGCCAAAATCATCCGGACGGCGCTGACGCCGGTTCTCTGCGGCGACCGCAACGCGGCCGGCGAAAAATGGAGCGAGTACGTCGGCATCATTCGAGAGCGATTGGTGGAATGGGGTCCCCGCGCGAATGCCGAAGGGTATGTCCTTGCGATCGAAAACCACCAGGACTTTACCAGCCGGGAACTCGTCGATTTCTGCGCCCTCGGTGGTGACAGTGTGGGCGTCACCTTCGACACCGGCAACACGTTCCCGGTCGGCGAAGCGCCGCTCGATTTTACGAAGGTGATCGCCCCCTATGTCCGCCATGTCCACCTCAAGGATTACCGCGTGCAGTTCACGACCGAAGGTTACCGGCTGATCCGCTGCGCCATCGGCGACGGTGCGGTGCCGTTTGCCAAGCTGTTCGCCATTCTTGGCCAGCACCACGATCGCATGACCGCCGTTCTCGAACCGGGCGCCTTGGAGGCCCGGCATGTCCGCTATCTCAGCGACGACTGGTGGCGTGGCTATCCCCCGAAGACGGCACGCGAATTTGCCGCCTGCCTGGCGGCCGCGCAGCGCAACCGGCTGCCCGACGATGCCGACTACCGCACGCCTTGGGAGCGCGAAGCCGACGTCTCACTGGTTTCCTATGAGCTCGACATGATCCGGCGCAGCGCCGCCAACATGCGCAAACTGATGGAGAATATCCGATGACGGCACGTGAACTCGATGGATTGACCGCCTTCGTAACCGGCTCCGGCCGTGGCCTCGGCCGCGTGATGGCCGAGCGCCTGGCCGAACTCGGCGCCAATGTCGCGATCCACGACATGGACGAGGAAGCGCCGGCCAAATATGGCGAGTTCGCCAATCTCGGCGAAGTGGTCGAACGCCTGAAGCGGCACGGCACGAAGGTCACGTCGGTAACCGGCAACATTGGTGACCAGAAGGCGGTGGCCGAGATGAAGCGCAAGATCGAGGCCGATCTCGGCGACGTGCATGTGCTGGTCAATTGCGCCGGCGGCGACATCGGCGCCAAGGGCGGCAAGCCGAACCCCAACAACGCCCTCGACATCGAACTGGACGACATCCGCGTGCTCACCGAGAACAATCTGATCGGCACGATGCTGGTCTGCCAGGCCTTCGTGCCGCCGATGAAACGGCGCGGCGGCGGCTCCGTCATCAACATCGCGTCGGCGGCGGCACATCTCGGCTGCTCGCCCGAGGTCGTCTACTCCACCTTGAAGGCCGCGGTCGTGCATTACACGCGCTGTCTCGCCAAGGAACTGATCGACGACGGCGTGCGCATCAACGCGGTCAGCCCAGGCGCCACCAAGACGGCACGCTTCCAGGCGACCCGCGTGGTCGATCCGGAGCGCATGGATTCCAGCCGCAAATCGCTGAACCGCTATGCGGAACCGGAAGAGATCGCGGAGGCGGTGGCGTTTCTGGCTGGCCCGCGGGCGCGGTTTATCAACGGGCAGGTGCTGCGGGTGGATGGCGGGTTTACGATCTTTCCGGGGTGATGGGGGAGGCCTCGAATTTCAATTTCAGGGCCGAAAGCGGAAGGTCCGTTTTCGGGATTCCTGGGTTAAATTGCCCCCTCACGCCTCGAGCTTTTCGCAGCGTCAAAACGGCTGTGGAGGGATTGGCAGGCTATACCGCTGACGAAGCGCACATGTGACGCACCGATGATAAGTAACCCCGCTTGGTCACGAGGGCGCTGCCGACCGGTTGGTCGAAACTGGCGCTGGCACTCGCTATTCACGAAATTGCCGATCACCCTGACGAGGCCCACTAAGCAATGGTGAACGTCATTTCTGAAGTCGCAAGCAACTCGGCCGCCCTACTCCATTGAGGTCAGCCATGCCTTCGCGGAGCCGACGCAAGCTCTGCTGGAGCCTGCATGCTTCTTCAGGCGCGAGCGCTGTGTCTCAGTGCGGCATGAATCCTTTTCTCAGCCAAGCCAATATCTTGCTCCCATTGAGGACCCTGCGGACACGCCCGGCGGCCCAGCCAGCCTGCATGGTGGCGCCGGTGTGGCAACTGCAGACGATCTCATGCAACTGCCAATCGGAGAGTTCGAAGAAGCGTCTGGCTTCCCCGTAGGTATCCGATTGCATGCCCGATGCACGCAGCAGTGGATCGTCAAAGGCGACACTGATCGCCGATCCGACCGCGCGCGCTTCTCCGCGGACAGAGGGATGCAGATGCTCAGTCCCGGTGAGAGCCACAAGGGAGCGCGTCGGATTTCGATAGAGCAGTTCCGCCCACCGCTCTATCCGTTGCGTCCTTGTAGCCAGCAGAGCCGGCGATAGTGGACTGATGTCCGCGACTGACTGGAGTTGATCGAGTGTCTGGTGCTTCATGACTGCCTCCTGTTGGTCGTTCCAATCCCAAGGCCTTTGCTGCAGGATTGGCTCACACGCTAAGCCGCCTCGTAAAGGAGCGGCGGCCGATCAGGTGTTGCCACCAATCGCCCACAGGCACCACGCGGCGGCATCTGCAGCGACCCCAACTGCATTCCTTCGCCAATGTTCCAGCGGGATGAAAAAAACTGTGCGGCCGGCCGACCCGACGGACCCGGCTGGCGCACGCAGGATCCTGAACTGCTGGACGATGATGACGCAGGCCTGGAAAGGCGGCTAGGTTGGACCTTGCTTTTCAGGCTTGACCATGATGTTTCACTACCCGCTCGGTCATCGCGGGAAGGCCAGGAGCAGAGCCGCTGGCAACGGTGAGTTGCGGACGAGGGCGGGCGGTGGAGGACGACGCCCTTGGGCCGCCAGGTCACTGAAGGACCAACCGAAGCGGCGCTTCGGGCGTAAAAGCGATGTCCTTGTAGGTCTGCAATGTCTGCTTATGGAGTAACGGCGGCAAGGCCTCTTTGACCGGCATGGGGCGCATTGCTGACCGGCAGATTTTCGGCCGACAGCAGACCCTCTGCTGCTTGGGTACCCAGCACGCAAGCTGACATGTGAGACCTCGGTGCGAAGGCCGGGACCAGGCCCACTGCGAACGTACGTGTTGGTTCGCATGTTGGCGCTGAAGCGCCTTATCGTTCAGCCTCGCGGCACATAGATCATATGAACCGTATCGTCATCGATCAATGTGCTCGACACCAGTTGCAGCGGAGGCCTTGCCTCGTGGAAGAAAGGCTTGCCCTTGCCGAGCACGAACGGCCTCACGTGCAGGTGATATTCCTCGATCAGGCCCAGCCCGGTCATAAGACCGGCCAGTTCCGGACCGGAAACGCTCAGGATACCCTCCGTGCGGGCCGCGATCTCGCGAATCTGCGTTTCAATATCGCCGGAGATGAGGGTGGCGTTGGGGCCGACCCGTGAAAGTGTGCGCGAAACGACCCATTTGGGCAGCTTGCGCCAGAGTGTCGCGAACTGGCGAAGCGAAGCATCCCATTCCGCGCGATCATCGTCCCAATAGCGCATGACCTCGTACATCCGGCGGCCATACACAGCGCCGGCATGGTTGCGAATCGTCTCGATCCAGTACTCGAAGTGCTTCTGGCTTGGTGCGCCCATGACCAGATTTCCGGCAAGGTCATCGACATAGCCATCGATGGAAACGTTCATTCCCGAGATAAGTTTGGCCATAAGCAGCGCCTTCACATAAGTCGGCTCACGGATTAACCGCTTGTAATTTGCAAGCAGTCAGACGCTATAGCAACTGATTGCAAGTCGCAAGCAGCATGGAAGGAAGCGTTCGTTCCGCAAACGAGCCCTGCCTTGTCCCATCAACCCTGCATCCCGGCTATCGCCCTCTACGCCTGCCTTCCCGAATCAAGCTGCACCCCAAGTCGCTCGTTCCGTCTCCACCGCACCACGGCGCGATAGCTGGTATGATCGACAGGCACGTGAAGGACGAAACGGTCGGGGATTGCGATATCGGCCTTCACCCGCAGCTCCGCACCGTGAGCGTGCTGGTTGCAAACCAGACAATTGATACTGGCGTCGCCAACGCGGATTGTCGCTTCCTTCAGAACAAGATCACGGATATGCGACCGTCGCTCTATCGGTGGGTCAGCCGGCATTGCCTTATCCCTCTGATTTGACGACCTGAAACTCTTCTGAACCCGGAATGAAAAGCGCACTACCGGCCCAGCGGTTGCCTCGAAAGACTGACGAGCTCGGCTTCGTCGACCACGCCGGCCATATAGTTCGCGATAATCCGGGATGCGATGGCGTCGCGTGCTTCGGGCGACTGACCGTCGCGCTTAAGCTGCTCGAATACACGGCCCAACAGCTCGAGTTCGGATGGCTGCAAAACGCCGGCCTCCGTGGCTTTGCGTCGAATGGGCATTTGTGATCCTCCACTGCGGTCAACAACATACGACCGCGGCAGGGAAACTCAACTCACCTGTCGAGGGCGCCGCGCAGGCGGCGCCGACCACAAATCCCGTTTACCCGAGCGGGGAGTTTTTCACTCAAAGCCACAGTGATCTGGCGTCCATACAAAGCCCGCCAGCAAAGCCGGCGGGCGCAATAGTCATAAGATACGCCGCTAGAACCAGCTTCGGTCGCGTTCGTGGCTTTGCCCGAGCAGCATGCCGATCAACAACCCGGCAATGCCGCCAAGCACGAAAGCGCTGCTGATGGTGCCGGGATTTTGCTGGACGGCTTCGGACACCGTCTGCGCCTGCGATCTCAGCTGCTGCGTTGCCCGTGCCGCGCGCTCGGTCGCGCTGCCATACCAGCCGCCGGCTTCGCCAACGGCATCTTCTGCGCGCTCGGCAAGCGTCCGGTTGATCTTGCTGATCTCGCGCTTCAGCGATGCGACCTGCTTCTCCAGGGCCTCCTGGGCATCTCGGGCGGAAATCTTCGGGGTGTCCTTCGGGGTGTCCTTCGGGGTGTCGTTCTCGGCCATGGCTGTTCCTTTCGTTGAGGCAGGGGGAACGGCCAACGGACAAGGATGGTTCCGCTGCCTGCCGTCACGGTCATTCGCCGGGCCGGCCGCCAACTTTGGGAACACTCTCCCGATCCAACGGTTGTGGCTGATGGAGGGCACGCATTTGTCGAATCGATCGAGCCATACTGAAACGCTGCGGACGGTCTCCGACCTGCTCCACCGCGCCCGCCGTGTCATTCGCGACGGCGGCCATGCGGCGGCGATGTTCGAAATAGACACGCTGCTGCAGGTCGCACAAACAGAGGTTGCGCGCCGCCTCGAACGCAACGATCGCTGAACCTCGATAGGCCACCGCGGGCGGTGTTCATTTGCGGGCGGCGAAGGCCTCGTTTCCCTTTGCGATGGACTTGCAAGGCGCCCATCGAGCGGGTCGCCGTCCGCGCCACGCGTCGACATCGCAAAGGCGCAAAAGCCGAGGATGAGGGGCCATCATCGCGGCATCGGCCCTCCCGGTTATAACGCTTGGGCGGCGGAACAAAGCTTGGCCGCACTGGTTAGGCTCACAGCACGATGTGTGCCCCAACGAGGATCTCTGTCCATGAAAACACGTGTTCTTCTAGCTTCGCTGGCCACCGCCACAGCCATGGTCTTCGCCCTGCCCGCCTTCGCCGCCGACAGTGCTCAGGACTTTGTCGACAAGGCTGCCATCGGCGGCCTGTTCGAAGTGGACTCCAGCAAGATCGCAGAAGGCAAGGCCCAGGATCAAGGCGTCAAGGATTTCGCCAAGAAGATGATCGACGATCACGGCGCCGCCAACGCCAAGCTTGCGACCATCGCCGGCGAACAGAAGCTGAAAGTGCCGACGGAGCTGGACGCCAAGCACAAGGCCGATCTGGAGGCTCTGCAGAATGCCAACGATGCCGTCGACAAGCCCTATGTCCAGATGCAGCGCGATGCGCATTCGGAGGCGGTCACGCTGTTCGAGAGCTATGCCAAGGACGGCGACAACGCGCAGTTGAAGACCTTCGCCTCCGAGACCTTGCCGACGCTCAAAATGCATCAGGAAATGGTCGAGAAGATCGCTTCCACCGACAATGCATCGTCGACCACCAGCTCCACCACCCCGGCCGTGAGCACGACCGAAACCACCAATCCGGCCGCCCCGGTCCCGGGTGCCAACAGCTTCACCGAGGATCAGGCGAAGAGCCGCATTCAGGATGCCGGCTTCTCCGGCGTGTCCAAGCTGACCAAAGACGACCAGGGCATCTGGCGCGGTCAGGCCACCAAGGATGGCAAGACCACGACCGTGGCGCTCGATTATCAGGGCAACGTCGTTGCCGGCGCCAACTGAACCTCTGAACCAGATCGAGGAGATCAAGACCATGAAAACCGTAACAGGACTTTTCGACAACTACGATGATGCCTCCGATGCCGTCGGCGAACTGGAGGCAATCGGCGTGCCGCAGGCCGACATCAGCATCGTCGCCAACAATTCGGACGACTGGTACGACGATGGCGACACCTCCAACGCCGCCGAGGATGCAGCCGGCGGCGCCGGTCTCGGAGCCGTCATTGGCGGCGCCGGCGGGCTTCTGACAGGGCTCGGCATCATGGCCATTCCGGGCGTCGGTCCGGTCGTGGCCGCAGGATGGCTGGCCGCCACCGCGGTCGGCGCCGTTGGCGGCGCGGTCGTCGGTGGCGCTGCCGGCGGCATCGTCGGGGCGCTGACCGAGTCAGGCGTCCCCGAAAGGGATGCGCATGTCTATGCGGAGGGCGTTCGCCGCGGTGGCACGATGGTGACCGCCAGGGTCAGTGACGAACTCGCCGACGAGGCCGAGCGTATTCTTGGCGAATCCAACTCGGTCGATCTGCAAGACCGCCGACGCGCCTATGAAGCCGGTGGCTGGACCGGCTTCGATGCCAATGCCGACCCCTACACCGACATCGAGGCCGAGCGCGACAAAACGCGCAACGCCAGCCCACTCTGATCATCGAGCCCCGTCGCCGCACGGCGGCGGGGCCGAAGGTGCTGTCGGCGCAGCAAGCGGCGTTCAAATTCGGCCATAAGGGGCGGTTCTCTTCGGACCTGCCCCTTTTCGCTGTTGCCTTGGCTTGACCGGCTCTTGCCGTGTTAGCATCGAGCCAGCGAAACCAGCCCCAGGAAGGCATGAGCCCGTCCCCGCAACTGATTGCCGAATGGCCGTTGTCGCCGTCAGCGACACTCGGGTCCGCCGTGCGCTCCAAGGGGATCGAACGTGAAGTCAGAGCCCGCCTGCCATGGGCAGTCAGGAAGCACGTCAAGGCCGAGACGGGGCGCATCGCATTGCGAATGTCGAGATCCGAAGCGGAAGCGTTCAAGGCCGCCTCTGCCAGTATCTCCAAAACACTGGAGGGAGTGGAGGCGCTGCCTGTGCTTCCACGCGAGGTCGAGGATATCCTTACGATCTCTTCGCGCGAGCGCCACAAATGGCTCAAGGACGGTCGGCTGCAAAGCACCGGCACACGCACGGTCAAGATGCGTGGGCGATCAAAGTCTGTCACCTTCCACGTTTTCGACCCACGCCACATCGAGGACGTCCTGGACCGCGATCTGGCAACCGTGTGGAGAGAGCAGGATGTCCAGGAAGTCGCCGAGAACAGGCGGCGCGGCGCGGGCAAGGCCGCGTTGACGCGCGCGGGAAAGGGCACCGACCAGGCTCGCACTGCGAGGAAGGCCCGGGACACGGACGGCCCGGCGCCCGGATTGAAGGGCTGGGATGCGTTCGAGGACGAAGGCCTGCTGCGATAATGATGCTGGCGCTTGCCCTTGTATTTTGGGCGTGTGCGGGGCGAGCCTCAGCCTCAGCGCATCAATCCCGCTGCCCGCAGCGCGTCCTCGATGACCTTGGTAATCCCGCCCGCCGGACCGCCTGGCGGATTGACAGGCTCCGGGGCCGGATCGACACGGACGGCTCGCGGTTTTTCCTTCGGCGAGAAAGGCTGCAATGCAGTGCCTGAAGCGGCCTCGGCTTTCGCCGTGCGTCGTACCTCTGGCTTCGTCAGCCCCCAGAAACGGGCGATGTGGCGCGTCGAGGAAATCCCGACATCCAACATGAACGGCCCTGCTTTGCCGAGAGCATTGTCGCCGCTCGCCTGCAATGGTGTGCCATGGCCCATGCCGGCAATGCTGTATGCCTCGACCACGTCGCGGCCTTTGCCATCGGACCAGACTTTTCGGCTCTGACCGTCGACCTTTTCCGTGCGTGTCGGTGCTTGAGCGAGGCCGTGCACGCCCTGCCATTGCGCCAGCACCGCGTCGGCATTGGAAGGCACCACGGTCGTATCGGCCGAGCCCTGCCAGACCGAAATCCTCGGCCACGGCCCCTTGTGCGGCGAGGCCTCCCGCAACAGACGCTGCAGCTCGGATCTGGACGGTCCGCCATGGCCACGCATGCGGTCGAAGGCTTCGGGGATGGTCGAGGCGCTGCCATAGGCAAGCCCGGCAATGATCGCGCCACCGGCAAACACGTCCGGGTAGGTCGCCAGCATCACCGCCGCCATGGCGCCGCCGGCGGAAAGGCCGGTGACGAATATCCGCTTGCGGTCGAGACCGTGGGTGACCACCGCCGCCTCGATCATCTGGCGGATGGACAGCGCCTCGCCGCCGTCGCGGCTTATATCGCCTGGCACGAACCAGTTGAAGCAAAGATTGGCGTTGTTGGCGCGCTGCTGCTCGGGGAAAAGCACGACAAAACCCTGCTCGTCGGCGAGCTCGGTCCAGCCGGAACCATGATCGTACGCGGCTGCAGTCTGGGTACAGCCATGCAGCACCACGACCAGCGCCGCCTGCTTCGGCAGGTTTTCAGGGAGATAAAACCGCGCGCGCAAGGCGCCGGGATTGGACCCGAACCCTGTCATCTCGGACAGGTGGTCGTCCTTGCTCAGCCCTGCACCGGCTGGCCGGCCGCGCATCGCGCTCAGCCGGGCGATCGTATCGGATATGTCTCGCAAATCGCTATCCTTGCGCGCCGGATGGGCAGACTCGTGCACACAACGCACACGCAGCAATATCGTTGCTGCACTGCACAATAACAAGCGGCGCGACCGATTAAATGACCCGGTGAATCACAGGATCCGCTGCACAGCTTGTAACGACGAGCGCAATTTGCGCCCGGCCGACCTCTTGTCAGTCAGCCGGTCGAGGCCGGCAGGCGCTGGTTACCAGCGCTGATGCACGTAGGGCTTGATGTTCTCATCATAGACCGCCTTCACCTTGGCCATCAACTCGGAGGAAAACGGCGCAAGCTCCGCCGCTTCCGCATTGGAAACCGCCTGCGCCGGATTGCGGGCGCCGGGAATGACAACCGTCACAGCGTCGAACATCAGGATCCAGCGCAGAGCGAATTTCGCCATGGTGGTGTCGCCTGACACCAGCGGCCGCACCTTCTCGACCGCCGCCAGCCCGACCTCATAGGGCACGCCCGAAAACGTCTCGCCGACATCGAAGGCTTCGCCATTCCTGTTGAACAGGCGATGGTCGGTGGTCTCGAACTTGGTGTCCGCCCTGAACTTGCCGGACAGCAGGCCGCTGGCCAGCGGCACGCGGGCGATGACGGCGACATCGTTCTTTTTCGCCTGGTCGAAGAACAGCTCGGTCGGGCGCTGGCGGAAGGCGTTGAAGATGATCTGCACGCTGACGACGCCGGGATATTGCATCGCCTTCAGCGCCTCTTCGACGCGCTCGACGCTGACGCCGTAATTGCGGATCTTGCCCTGCTCGGTGAGCTTGTCGAGACGCTCGAACACTTCCGGGTGGTAATAGAGATCGGTCGGCGGGCAATGCAGCTGCACCAGGTCGAGCGTGTCCGTCTCTAGGTATTTCAGGCTGCGGTCGATCCAGCCGGTGAGGTTCTCGACGCTATAGCCTTCGACGCTCTGCTTTGGCAGCCGCCGTCCGGCCTTGGTGGCGATGAACGGGCGCGCGCCGCCACGTTCCTTCATCACCCGTGCGATCAGTTTTTCCGAACGGCCGTCGCCATAGACGTCGGCCGTGTCGAGGAAGCTGACGCCGGCATCGAGCGCAGCATGCAGGGCGGCGACCGCATCGTCATCATTGACCTCGCCCCAGGCGGCGCCGATCGCCCAGGCGCCGAAGCCGATCTCGCTGACTGATCTGCCGGTCCGGCCAAATTTCCGTGACTGCATTTTGCTTCCTGACTTGCGGCTTTGATGACGGTTCTGATTTCGGGAGCCTCATACCGCATGGCAACGCGATTGACATCCCTCTTCCCTGGATTTACCAGATCACAGGGTTGTATGACAACCCGGTAAGATTGCAACGATTTCGAGCCGGAGGAACATGTCGCTGATTCGCGAACTCGATCTCCGACGGGGTCGCCGGATGAGCAGTCCGTCAACCGTGGTTGGCCCCCTAATCGTGAACAGCTTTTTCGCGCAGATCCTCGAAGCGGGCATAGCTCTTGGTCAGATGGCTGCGCATGGCGCGCCGCGCGGCATTGACGTCCCTGGCTTCGATGGCCCCGAGAATGGCGCGATGCTCGCGCTGCATGCGGTCGAGATATTTTTCCCGCTCGGCCTCCGTCATCCGGTCGAGCCGCGTCCAATGGCGCGGGACCATGGCGCTGCCGAACGTGTCAAACAGCCGGGTGAAATTCGGGTTCTGCGTCGCGGCGAGAATGGCGCGGTGGAAGCCGAAATCCTCTTCCGAGCCGGAGCCGCCGGCACGCACCGCCGCCTCCAGCGCGTCGAGCCGCGCGCTCATCTGTTGAAGCGCCGCCTCGCTGCGCCGTTGGGCAGCGAGGCCGGTCGCCTCCACCTCGATGCCCATGCGCAGTTCGAGCACGCGCAGCACCTCGTCGATCGATTCGAGATCGTCGGGCAGCACGGAAAACGTCTTCGGCGGCGGATCCTTGGCGACGAAGGCGCCGAGCCCCTGGCGCGTGGTAATCAGCCCGCGCGCACGCAGCGCCGCCAGCGCCTCGCGCACCACGGTGCGGCTGACGCCTGTGGCAGCAACAATCTCCTGCTCGGTCGGCAGCCGCTGCCCCGGCGCAAGGTCACCGGATTCGATCTGCGCAATCAGCGTGTTGACCAGACCCGTCCGCAGGTTGGGCGCCTGCGGTATGGCGTCGAAAGTCATGGGCTCCGCCATCAGCGCGACTCCGGTTCGATTCTTGTTCAAAGGATTGCATCGACGGGTGCCCGCCGCAAGGTGACGAAAGGTGAGCCCGCCGGTGTGGGTCCAAGGAGAATTACATGAAAGAACCCGAGGATTGCATGAAAGAACGCATCGGCTTCATCGGCCTGGGCAGCATGGGCGCCGGCATGGCCGACAATCTGTTGCGCAAGGGCTGGCCGCTGACGGTCCATGTCCACCGCAGCCGCACCGCCGCAGACCGGCTGATCGCCGCCGGCGCCACCGAAGCGCCAAGCCCGCGCGAACTCGCCGCCGCCTGCGACATCGTGATCCTGTGCGTCACCGGTTCGCGCGAGGTCGAAGCGCTGGTCAAGGGCGCGGACGGGCTTGCTGCGGCCAAGACGCCGCTGCTGATCATCGACTGCTCGACCTCCAACCCGTCATCGACGACAGCGCTTGCCGCCGACCTCGCGGAGCAAGACATAACGCTGATCGACGCGCCGCTGGCGCGCACGCCCAAGGAAGCCACCGAGGGCAAGCTCGACGTCATGGTCGGCGGTGCGGCCGAGATCGTCGCCCGCGCACGGCCGGTGCTGGAAGCCTTCGCTGCGAGAATCGTCCACACCGGCCCGACCGGCAGCGGCCACACCATGAAGCTGCTCAACAACTTCGTCTCGATGGGCTATTCCGCGATCTATTCCGAAGCGCTGAGCCTGGGCGCCAAGGCCGGGCTGACGCCGCAGGTCTTCAACAGCGTGATCTCCGGCAGCCGCATGGATTGCGGCTTCTACCAGGCCTTCTTCGATTTCGTCCTCAACCGCAACGAAAACGCCCAGCGCTTCGCCATCGCCAACGCGCTGAAGGACATGACCTACCTCGCCTCCTTCGCCCAGGCCGCCGGCATCGCCAACCCGATCGGCGCCGCCGTGCGGAATGGATTTGCCACGGCGGTTACCACCGGTCATGGCGAGAAGTTCGTGCCGGCGCTGTCGGATATTGTGGCTGGGCTGAATGGGGTGTCGCTGGTGGAGACGGCGGAGTGAAATCGACCTTGGCGTGAAATCGCGTAAGGCGCTCCCCCCACTCCTTCTCGGCTTCGCCGAGCCACCTCTCCCCACTTTGTACCCACTTTGTGGGGGCGAGGAACCCAGGTTTTTCGGTATTATGGAGAAAACTCACCAAATATGATGACGTTTGCCATTAATTGGGAATCAGCGTAGCGTCTCTGTCGGCACATGAAGGGAGGTGCCGAGCGATGCAGTATAAGAACCTGGTAGCCTTAAACGCGGCCGGCGAACATCAAATTATCGTTTGGGCTTTTCGCGGCGAGTTCAAAGATATGAACGCCGAGAATGGACATGGCTGGGAAGCTAGCAGCGGTCGCTATTTCTTGGGCGATATCGATGGCCCGGAAGTAAAGCGGGTCTCTGAATTAGCTATCGAAAACCCTGCGACGGGCGACATGTTTTCATTGGTAGCTTCTGCCTAGTGATACATAGCACCGCCGCTAAGGATTTCCCGTCGCTGGCGCGCTCGTGCTGGACTGCGTTGGCTGGAATATGAACAGCTTGTCCAGCGTGGATTTTATGTATGGGGACAGCACGAGCAGCGCCACGGTCGCAATTGTCGTGGCGTAGAGCCTAAAGTTCTTTAGCTCGACGATATCGGCTTTCGCAGTCTTAAGCTGCTCTGCAAGTTGATAGGCCGTGGTAAATTCGCCTGATATGGCAGTTATCATATTGGACGGGATTTTATCGTATCCCGTCTTCCATTCAGTCCTTTGCATTTTCTTATCGAGATCGGCGATCCAAAGGGGGAAAACCCTCTCGCCTCTTCGCAAGTGAATCCGGCTTGGTCCCGCGTTGAAGACAGCAAAGATGAGTTTTCCCTTGTATCCGGGGTCAATATGAAACCCAGAGATATTCACCAATCCCAGAAACTTCACGGAAGCCCGGATGGAGATAAATCCTATCTTATCAAACGGGATACGGACTTCCTCTTCAGTCAGGATGAATGCGAACTGACCTGGCTCAATCGAAAAGTCTTCATTATCCTCGAGTTTTTTGACTTTCTTGCCGTCAGATTGGGTGGATAGATAAACTTCCTCCCCCACTGCCAGAAGGTAGTTGGCCCCATCCTTGTCAATTCCAGCTTGCTTGAACGGCCTTACGGGCGCGTTTGCAATATTTAGGGCCTTCCACGTACCGTCGCTCCAAAAGCCGCTGGTCGGCCCAGGTTCAGTCGGCGATGTAGAATTGTCGACCACGTAGCTCCCCCCGTCGCTGCCGTAGCTGTCCTTCGAGATCGATCTGACGCTCGTCAGCCTGATGGAGAGCCCAAGACATTATGTCCGCGTTCGCCTGATGAGCGATCGGAATGAATGCCTCCATATGGTCAATCTTCTCGCAAGCATCCGCGAAGCGGCCGGCGGCATCGGCGTAGGTCCGCAACGGATCGATCTGCCGCGCTTCCTTCGTCAAGGGAGCCGGCGCTTGCAAATGCTGATGCATCGTATTGGCGGCGCTCAGCGACACCAACACGGTATCGATGACGGTCCGCTCATAGGAGATCGGCTCAGCCGAGCTGCGCGCCAATCGCCCCACATACTTCGCAAAATGGAGCCCGTAGTGCTTCAGACGGTCATTTTTGGATAGGTGAAGGATATCGGTATGGTTGCGCGCATCGTGCCGATACTGATCCTGCTGAAGGCGCAGCATGTCTGCGTCTGTAAACATATCAGCTAAACTCCCCTTGGCCGTCCCTGCCGCCCGGCGTTCGACCTGTATAGCGCCGCGAATCACCGCTTGGCCGTCTACGCGAGGTTTTCCACAAAATAAAGGGCATGGGAATCCTAAGAAATTGTCCACGGCAATGGCCGTGCATCACCTTTCACATAGAGCGGATGCCGAGGAGATCGATCTTTATTTACCGCAAGCGCGTAAAGTTGACCGCCATCCTCCTCGATGTTCCGTACAAGCGTCGTGATCCTGGCTCTGGTATCGGCACGCTTCGCCGCCGGCGGGCTGATGCGCCCCCATGCGGCCACGATAATACCGCCGTCCTTTGAAACTTCGGCGACAACAGACCGAATATGGGCGTCATTCTCTGGCCCGATAGGGTCTTCCGCGTCCCATAGGTCACTTGGATCGGTAGCGATACGCGCCCATGGGTTTATGAAGATGAGACGGCCATAGCCAAGGTCTCGGGCGAATCCGATCCCGCGTCTAGATGTCGGGTCATCATTATCCACCCCAGCTGTGCTGGGATTATGGAGGATAAAACCGAGGGGCGGCCCATCGCCAATTCGGCGATCAAGCCGGTAGCGATAGCCCCCGCATTCAGAAAAGATTGCACTCATGCTTCAAGGCTTACCTGTCGGACTCCGATCACATCCATGCACATCATGAAGAACGCGGCGGTGAAGCTGCCTCGGCTTATTTTGTTCGCCAAATTGCGCTCGTTCTCGTGGGCGCCCTTCTCGGTCAGCTTCTCGGCCAACGCTGCATAGGTTATGCCGCGCCGCTTCAACTCGCCTTTCAGTATGTTCTTGGCCTGCTCCTCGTAAGGCGAGGTAATAGAATTGTCCGCCATCATCGTTTCTCCTGAAAAAACATCACAAACGATGATATATACCCTTGCACGTGCGGATTCAACGTCCTATATCCGATGCACAACATCATCCGATTTGATATGTCCCAGCATTTCCTCCTCCCCGCAGCCAAGACCCTCTCTGCCGAAGGTTGAGCCGGCGAATCGCCCATGCTATAAACGAAACGGGCGACTTACGCCGCCCGCCCGTGGTTACGATATTAACTTCCTTGGAACCGATCCTGCCGGTGGTGCGGCAGTCCGGATAACGCCAAGGCGCGGTTTCGTAGTCATCTTACCTCCACTCTCCCGGCATTCGCCATCGTCGGGGTTGGCTGCCCTTGCAAGCAGATAGTTGACCCTGAGGTCTGGAAGGCATTGGCGCCTTCCGGACCTCACGCACTTTTTGGCGCGCACAATCTTTATCGGCAGATTCCGCAGACCTGTCAAGCGTCTGTCTGCGGATGTTTCATATTCCGCAGACAAGAGCCTTGCATTTGCCAAAAGTTCGCTATATGTACTTCTGCGAACGATCCACAATTTTGGCGGAGGCATTCCATGGAAACGGATAAGGTCGGGCCTATCACCGAAGGTGAGAGTGACGCAGGCGATCAGAATGATCCGCGCCGGGAGCGCTCGACAATCGAGTTCCCCTATATGGATCTGGCGATGGCTACCGAAATTGCCGCAGGCGTGTACAACCGAAACGGCGGCGGCGAAGTTCAGGCGGATGAACTCGCAGCTCATTTGAAGCTGAGTTCGAATAGCTCCGGTTTCCGGACCCGGATCGCAACGGCAAAGACCTTCGGTCTTGTTCAGTCCGCGCGAGGGTCTGATAACATTGCTCTCACTGATCTCGGACTGAAGATCGTGGACGGCAAAACGAACCGCCGCGCAAGAGCGGACGCCTTCCTTCAGGTTGAACTTTTCCGGACCATTTATGAGAAGTACAAGGGCGCCCAGCTTCCCCCAGCGGCGGCACTGGAACGCCGCATGATTGAGTTTGGAGTGGCCCCCAAGCAAGCAGAGCGCGCCAGGCAAGTTCTTGAACGGTCGGCAGAAACGGCTGGGTATTTCGAAAGCGGCCGCGACCGCCTAGTCCGCCCCGCCAACATAGGTGTTGAGGATGCCGACAAGCAAAAAACCGGAAATGGTGGCGGCGGCAATGGCCAAGGGGGAGATGGCGGTTCCGGCGACAATGGCAAGGGAAAGCTCCAGCGCGAGATTCATCCAGCCGTGCTAGGGATTCTGGAAATCCTCCCGCCTGTCGGATCACCGTGGCCGATCAGGCAGCGCGCGAAATGGCTTTCCAGTTTGAATAATGTCTTCGAACTCATCTATACCGACGAGGATAGCGCAGAGGTCGAAATCTCGACTGTCGAAATCAGAGATTGAAAAAGGGGCGGCCTACTGGTCGCCCCTTTTCAGTTTCCATAGCTTGTACGGGCCGAATGCGTCTGATCGTCGGTCCAGCCGCAATCCTCGACCAGCCCTTGGACCGACACAGACCTTTATGCAAGCGCCGATGCGCTTCCTTATCGTGGTGACGGTCGCCTCGTCGGCGGCTAGGCCACGGTCAGCAACCCATAGTTCGGTGATCTGGCGCGACGTGAGCGGCGTGGTGGCTTCCCGCATGGTGTTGAGTGCAAAACGCTTCACAGAACCTTTCTCGGCGCGGTGCTTGGTGACGTACGCTTTCAACGGGAAGTGTCGGCGTCTGGGTCAAATAGCCTGATGGCCGCGTCCTTCCATGTCAAACCGCAAGATCGGTCGAGCGCGGCATATCCCGAAGAGCCTATCTGGTGTCGTCACGGAAGAAACACGCAGGATGAAGACGCCACTTGAAAACTACCAAGCCCGGATGCAGCGGGTGCTGGACCACATAGACCAGCATCTGGACGACGATCTGGGCCTGGAAGCGTTGAGCGGCGTCGCGGCGTTTTCGAAATTCCATTTCCACCGGCAGTTCACGTCCACCTTCGGGTTGTCCGTGCATCGCTATGTCCAGCTCGCGCGCCTGAAGCGCGCTTCGTACAGGTTGGCCGAGAGCGGCGCCCAAAGCGTCACCGACATAGCGATGGATGCCGGTTACGACGCACCGGATGCCTTCGCCCGCGCCTTTCGGCAACGGTTCGGGCAATCGCCTTCGTCGTTTCGGAAATCTCCCGACTGGGGGCCGTGGCTCATGGCATTCGGGCCGCTCGACAAAGCAAGGACCACGCTCATGCAGATAATCTTCGAACCCGGCGACGTGATGATCCGCGACGTGCCGCCGACGCCGGTGGCGATCCTGGAGCATCGCGGCGATAGGGCGACGCTTCCTGACACCATCCAGCGCTTCATCGCCTGGCGCAAGGCCGCCGGCCTGTCGCCCGAGACAAGCTCGACTTTCAACATCTTCCGTTCCGAAAGGCAGCCGGCGAATCCGGCCGATTACAGCATGGACATTTGTGCCGGAACCGAGCTGCCGGTAGAGGGCGGGCCGATCGAGGACGTGCAGATGAAGGCCGGCGTCATCCCCGGCGGACGCTGCGCGGTGCTGCGCTATCCCGGCAACACCAACAATCTCGAGCCGGCAGCGCTCTACCTGTACCGCGAATGGCTTCCGGCCAGCGGCGAGGAGGCGCGCGACTTTCCGATCTATTGCCAGCGACACTTTTCGTCGAACGGACCGGTGCGCGAGGTGGTGCTTGAGCTGTTTTTGCCGCTGAAATAGCGCGGTGGGTGGCGGCCTATCTCCGGCCCTGAGCTGGTGAGCCGACGACCGAGTGACATCTGATATGGCGCTCCCCCACTCCGTCTCGGCTTCGCCGAGCCACCTCTACCCCACATTCGTGGGGGAGAGGAAACCCAAGCTTTTGAAGGGCTGCGATCTCGGAGATTGGCATTTCCTCATCCCCATGAAATGGGGGGTCCGAAGGACGGGCGAGACCCGTGGCTCGCCCCGGCAAGGTGGCTCGGCGAAGCCGAGACGGAGTGGGGGTCAGCGCCGCCATAGGCGATTGGCCCAGCGCGCGGACAAGGCAAGGCTATCCCTAAGCCTGCCCGCGCACAGCCTTCCGCAACCGCGAATGCCGTACCGGAGACGCTGCCTCGGGCCCCGGCGCTATCTCCGCAGCTTCCCCCTCATGCAACCCCACCCGCAGCGCCGCGCCCGCCAGATGGTCGCGCATCGCGGCTTGCGCCCCTTCGGCGTCGCCGGCACGGATCGCTCTCAGGATGCGCTCATGTTCGCCGAGCGTGATGCGGGCCATGTCGTCCGACTTTTGCTGGTTGCCGGCGGCGAGAATGCTTTCGCGCACCCGCTCGGACACGAAGACCAGGAATTGGCCCATGTAGGAATTGCGCGTCGCCTCGGCGACGGTGCGGTGGAATTCGAGGTCGCTGCGCAGCCAGGCGACGCTGCCATAGGGGGCGGGGCGCATGCCGGACAGCGCATCGCCCATGGCTTTGAGATCGGCGTCGCTGCGCCGTTTTGCGGCAAGGGCCGCCGCCTGCACTTCGAGGATGCCACGCAGTTCGAACAGATTGCGAAACGAGTCGGCGCGCTGCAGCGTCTCATGGTCGATGGTCAGCACCGTCGGGTTGTTGCTCTCGACCACGAAGGCGCCGCGCCCCTGCTGCGACCAGATTCGGCCTTCCGAGCGCAGCCGCGCGATCGCCTCGCGCACCACGTTGCGGCTGACCCCGAAAGTGGTTGCCAGCGCCGCCTCGGTCGGCAGCTGGTCACCCGGCTTCAGCCGGCCTTGCGCGATCTCGCGCGAGATGGAACTGGCCACCAGAGTGGAGAGGTGTGGGCCGCGATTGACCTTGTCGAGTTTCAGCGTCATCGCTCACCTATAGTCGACGGCGGATGCGGACGCCAGAATGCGGCCGTTGCTGAGAATGTAGCGCGGGTCGAATGCGTCCTTGATGCCGGCGGCGAGGTCGAGCGTCACCGGATCGATGCGTTCGAGGAACGCCTTCTGCTTGACCCGGCCGATGCCGTGCTCGGCGCTGATCGAGCCGCCATGGCGATCGACGACGGTGAAGATCTCGGCTTCCGCCTGCTCGAACAGATGTTCGATCGCCTTGGTGCCCATGCCTTCCGGCGGCACGACGTTGAGGTGGATGTTGCCGTCGCCGACATGGCCGTAGGTGACGGCCAGCGCGTCGGGCCGGGCTTTCTCCAAGGCGGCCAGCGCATCGGTGACGAAATCGGCAAGCCTGGAGATCGGCACCGACACATCGGTGCGCAGGTAGCGCCCGCCCCTGCCCTGCCGCTCGACCATGATCTCGCGGTAGAGCCACAACCGCTCACCTTGAGCCCTGGTCGAAGCGATGACGCCGTCCTCGACGATGTCCTCGACGCTGCCGAGAAACCCCAGCAGCATGTTGGAGAGGTCGATCAGCCCGCCGGAGGACACCTCGATCAGCACATAGACGGGATAGGGCTGGCTGAGCGGATCGGGAAAATCCTGGCCTTCGCGCATGGTGATCTCGATGCCGCCGCGCAGGATCAGTTCGAAGGCGGTGAGCAAATCGCTGCAATCGCGCCGCGCCCTTGCATAGAGTGCCATCGCGTCCTCGACGGAGCGCAGGCCAACCAGCGCGGTTTCGATCTGCGTCGGCTTGGGGAATAGTTTCAGCGCCGCCGCGGTGACGATGCCTAGCGTGCCCTCCGAGCCGATGAAGATCTGCTTCAGATCATAGCCGCGGTTGTCCTTGCGCAGCACTTTCAGCCCGTTCCAGATGCGGCCGTCGGCCAGCACCACTTCGAGGCCAAGCACCAGATCCCGCGTCATCCCGTAGCGCAGCACGTTGAAGCCGCCGGCATTGGTGGCGACATTGCCGCCGATGCGGCAGCTGCCCTGCGCGCCGAAGGTGATCGGCAGCAGGCAGTCGCTCGCTTCGGCCGCGCGCTTGGCGTCCTCGAGGATGCAGCCGGCCTCGACCACCATGGCAAAGTCGATCGGGCTGATCGAACGGATACGGTTCATGCGCTCCAGCGAGATGACGATCTCGCCTCCATCCGCCGCCACCGCAGCACCCACAAGGCCGGTCAACCCGCCTTGCGGCACCACCGGAATGCGCTCGGCATGGCAGAACCTCATCAGCGCCGACATTTCCTCCACCGAAGAGGGCCGCGCCACGACCAGCGGCCGGCCGAAATGGTCGCCCGACCAGTCGCGGCTGTAGCGCGCCAGATCCACTTCCTCGGTCAGCAGCCCGCCATTTGGCAGCAGGCCGGCCAGGGCTGCGATCTGCGATGCGGAGGGTGGCGGCACGGCATTCATGGATTGGCTCTGGGCCCCTCGGCAAAACGGCTGGACAAATACCGGCGTTGTCGTGTTATCATACAACCCTGATTGAGAACATCAAGCGAGGCCATCTTGCCGCCAAGCGTTCGATGTGGATGATCAGACCCGCAAATCACAGAATTCGGAGGACTTCCCCAATGAGCGACGCCCCGGGCTTTCGCTATATGCACACCATGATCAGGGTGCTCGACCTCGACAAGTCGATCGCCTTCTACACCGAGGTGCTCGGCATGACCCTGCTGCGCCGCGACGACTACCCCGGCGGCAAGTTCACCAACGCCTTTGTCGGCTATGGCCCCGAGGACAAGGAAGCCGTCGTCGAGCTGACGCTGAACTGGGGCCGCGAGGAACCCTACGAGATCGGCACCGGCTTCGGCCATCTGGCGCTCGGCGTCAACGACATCTACGCCGTCTGCGCCGAACTGGAAAAGCGCGGCGCCAAGATCCCGCGCAAGCCCGGCCCGATGCAGCACGGCACCACCCACATCGCTTTCGTCGAAGACCCCGACGGCTACAAGATCGAGCTGATCGGCCTCGACACGATGTGATCCGATCGGGCCGGACCGCATCGGCCTCGCGCCGATGCGGTCCCGTCCTGTCCGCGCTTGCCTGGGAGGCGGGATCACTTGATGACCGCGATCTTGCTGCGGTCGATGGTAATGGCGACGGCAGCGATCAGCACCGCGCCGAACACCATGTTTTCCAGGAAGATATTGACGCCGACAAAGGTCATGCCGATGCGCACGATCGAGATGATCAGCGCGCCGACCGCCGTGCGGGCAACGCCGCCGAGCCCGCCGGTGATCGCCGTGCCGCCGACGATGACGGCGGCGATGGCCGGCAGCAGCAGCTGGTTGGCCAGCACCGGCGAGCCGCTCGACAGCCTGGCTGCCAGCACGACGCCGGCGATGGCCGCGAGCATACCCGACGCGGCAAAGGCGATGATCTTGGTGCGGTCGACATTGATGCCCGCCGCCCACGCCGCCGGCTCGCCGGCGCCGACCGCAATCGCCTGGCGGCCGAAGCGTGTGTAGCGCAGCGCCAGAAAGGCGGCGATGCCGATCACCGTCGAAATCAGCACCACCACGGGAATGCCGGCGACAGTGGCGTTGATCCAGGCGGTGTTTTCGCGACCAGCCTCCTCGATGGTGATGGCGCGGCCATTGGAGACCCAGAGCGCCAGGCCGGTGACCACGCCGCCGGTGGCGAGCGTCGCGACGAAGGACGGCACGCGTAACTTGACGTGAACGACGCCGCTCAACACGCCGAAGGCGAGCCCCGACAGGATCGCCACCGGAAAGGCGGCAAGGCCGAGCGAAGGCAGCAATTGCGCCAGGATGACGCTGGCCAGCGATGCCACCGCCTGGATCGACAAATCGATGCCGCCAAGCAGGATGGCGAAGGTGACGCCGGTCGCCAGGATGAACAGCACGGCAGTGTTGGCAAACAAAAGCGCCACGGTCTCGCCGGTCAGGAAGCCGGGCGCGGCGATCTCGATGATCAAAAGCAGGCCGACAAGCAGCACCAGCGGAATGGCGCCTTGCGTCCACTTGCCTTCGAAAACCCGCCTGATGGAGAACGCTTCATTCATCGGCTCACACCATTGCCCTGAGAAGATCGACCTGGTTCGGCTTGTTGCCCGGACTGGCATCGAAGCGCGCGGTGATTGCACCGTCGCGCATCACCAGCACCTGGTGCGACAGGCCGATCGTTTCCTCCAGCGTGTCGGAAATCAAAAGAATCGCCACGCCTTGCGCGGAGAGATCGCGCACTAATTCGTAGACCTCTTCCTTGGCGCCGACATCGAGCCCGCGTGTGGGATGGTCGAGCACCAGGATGCGCGAGCCCGCCGTCATCCAGCGCGCCAGCACCACCTTCTGCTGGTTGCCGCCGCTGAGCTTGCGGCAGGCGGCATCGGGACCGGGCGCCTTGATGCGCAGCCGCTTGATCCAGTCGGCGGCAAGCCGGCGCTCCTTGCCATAGTCGATGGCGCCATGGCGCATGACGCTGGAGAGATCGGCCAGCGAAATGTTCTCCGCGATCGACAGGAACATCACCAGCCCTTCGAGCCGGCGCTCGCGCGGGACATAGCCGATGCCCTTGCGCACCGCCGGTTCCGGCGAGGAGAAGCGCACGGCATCGCCGGCGATTTTCATCTCGCCGGCATCATGCTGGACGAAGCCGCCAACGGTGCGCGTCACCTCCTCGCGGCCGGAGCCGACAACGCCGGCAATGCCGACAATCTCGCCGGCCCGGATCGAGAGATCGACGCCGTGATAGTAACCGTTGGCGCCAAGCCCCTTGGCCTCGACCATCACGATATCGCGCGGCGCCAGCTGGCGAGCCTCGCGGTAATATTCGGCCTGCAGGCCGCGCCCGACCATGATCTCGTGCAGCTCCGGCGCGGTGACTTCAGCTGCGCGGTGCTCGGCGACGACCGCGCCGTCCTTCATCGTGTAGACACGGTCGGAGATGTTGAGCACCTCGTCGAGGCGGTGCGAGACGAACACAAAACTGGCGCGGGATTTAAGCGAGCGCACCCGCGCGAACAGCACCTCGATATCAGCGGCGTTGAGCACCGAGGTCGGCTCGTCGAGCAGGATCAGCAACTGCCGCTCGACCACTTCCTCCAAGGTCAGCGCCTTGGCGAGCTCGACCATCTGGCGTGCGGCGAAGGTGAGTTCGGAGGTGCGCGCGGTGACGTCGATGTCGATGCCGATCTTGGCCAGTTGCCGCCGCGCCGCCGCGTTCATGGCGCGCCAATTGACGAGGCCGAAGCGGGTGAAGCGGTCCTCTTCGCCGAGATAGATGTTTTCGGCAACCGTCAGGTTCAGCACCAGCGACTGCTCCTGGAACACCATGCCGATGCCATGCCTGGCCGCATCACGGGCGTTGCGCATGCGCAGCTGTTCGCCATCCAGCGTCAGCGAGCCGCTATCCGGCCGGTAGCCGCCGGCCAGCACCCGCATCAGCGTCGACTTGCCGGCGCCGTTCTCGCCGATCAGCCCGACAACTTCATTGGGCCGCACCTCGATGGAGACGTCGCGCAGCGCCTGCACGCCGGGGAAATTCTTGATGATGTTGGACGCCTGCAGCATGGCGTTCACTTGACGATTTTCAGGCGGACACGGTCGAGCGACAGCGCCACCGCGGCGATGATCATCAGACCCTGCACCGTCTGCTGGATGTAGGGCGAGATGCCGAGCAGGATCATGCCATTGGCAAGCACGGTGACGATCAGCACACCGATCAGCGTGTTGACGACGCCGCCCTCGCCGCCGGTCAAAGCGGTGCCGCCGACGACCACTGCGGTGACCGCTGCAAACAGCCTGCCGTCACCGATCACGGCGTGCGACTGGCCGAGCTGTGCTGCGGCCAGCACGCCGGCAATGCCGAAGAAGAACCCGGCCAGCGCAAAAGCGGTGATGCGCACGCGCACGACATTGACGCCGGAGAGCTTGGCGACATCCTCATCACCGCCGATCGCCAATATGTGGCGGCCGAGCTTGGTGTGATACTGGATGACAGTGGAGAGCAGGAAGGCGCCGAACGCGACCCAGACCGCCACCGGAAGGCCGAGGAAACGGTGCAAGGCCAGGTCGCGGATCGAGGCGTCGTTCAGCTTGATGGCCGTGCCGCCCAGCATATAGACCGACAGGCCGAGGCCGATGAACCACATGCCGAGCGTGCCCATGAAGGACGGGATGCGCAGCATGGTCTGGACGAGACCGCTGACGAAGCCCATGGCGGTGCCGGCGGCGATGGCAGCGAGCACCGCCCACCAGCCATAGTCGTTGCCGTTGCCGTCATTGGCGGCGAGCAGCACAAGCACCATCGCCGCCACCGAAAGCGTGCCTTCGACTGCAAGGTCGATGCTGCCCATCAGGATGATGAAGGTCAGCCCCATGGCCAGCGTCAGCGGCACGGCGGCGGAATTCGCAAGCCGCACCAGATTGCGCAGCTCGATGAAATTGGGATTGGCAATGGCGATGAGTACGCAGAGTACAATCAGCACCGCCAGCGGCGCCAGGCTGCGCCAGCGCCTGCCGCCCAGGAATGTC
The DNA here is from genome assembly GCF_040324395.1 of Mesorhizobium sp. C277A. NCBI lineage: Bacteria > Pseudomonadati > Pseudomonadota > Alphaproteobacteria > Hyphomicrobiales > Phyllobacteriaceae > Mesorhizobium > Mesorhizobium sp. C277A. The sequence continues at coordinate 4,031,573 of NZ_JAMYVW010000002.1, forward strand.
GCGATGCGGCCGGGGAACGATGTCATGGGCGTCGTCCGCTCGATGTCCGAAACGGACTTCAGGGGTTCTGTATGGATTGTCAAGAAACCGCTTCCCGTCTGCTGGTGACAGCCGTCGCGACAAGGGGATCGCGACGGCTGCGGGAGGAAGCGGGCCGCCAGGGAGGTGCAGCCCACTCCGATGGATCAGGTACGGATTGCTCCGGTGACCCGGCCCCACAGATCGTTCCAGTCGATCTCGGGCTTCGCATCGACATTGGTCTTGTAATATTCCTCGACATTGTCGTGCGAGATCAGCACCGCCTTGCCGTAAAACTCACGGTGCTCCGGCGGCTCCTTGGTCGGGTCGAACTTGCCGATCTTGGCGTTGTAGCCGATGGCGAGACCCATGCCGCCCTGCCAGAACGGATCCGAAGTGACCGTGCAGGCGAATTCGCCGGTGCGCACCGCATCGACCGCCGTCTTGATGCCGTCGACGCCGACGATCGGCACCTTGCCGGCGAGGTTTTCGGCGCGCAGCGCTTCCAGAGCGCCCGAGCCCATATCGTCATTGGCCGCCCAGATGCCCTTGATGTCGTCGCCGAAGCGGGTGAGCAGATTGCCCATCAGGTCGAAGGCTTCGGTCGACTTCCAGTTGGCGACCTGGAAGTCGAGCAGCTTGATGTCCGGGTTGGCGGCAAGCGCTGCGTCGAGGCCCTTCTTGCGTTCGATCGCCGCCGTGGTCGAGATCAGGCCGCCGAGTGCGACGATGCCGCCCTTGCCGCCAATGGTCTTGAACAGGATCTCGGCGATGGTCTTGCCGCTGTCGATGCCGTCGAACTCGATATGCGAGACATAGTTCGGGTTGAAATCCTTCGGGTGCAGATCCCCCGGCTTGTTCCACTGGGTCACCACATAGGCGCCGGCCTTGGCGCAGGCCTCGACGATCGGGCGCGCATCGGGCGTGTCGTTGGGATCGGAATTCAGCACCATATTGCCGCCGGTCTTGGCCAGCATCGCCTTGATGTCGGCAATGCCCTTCTCGCTGTTGCCTTCCGAAACCAGCGTGACGTGCTCCAGCCCGGCCCATTTGGCATACGCTTCGGCGCCGGTCTTCCACACCGCGTGATAGGGGTTGGACAGCGAGCGGATCGATGTCACCAGCGTCGGCTTGTCCTGCGCGCGCAGCACGCTCGGCATGGCGAGTGCCGCCACGCCGGCGGTGGCGCCCATCATCAGCGTGCGCCGGTTGACTGCAAAATTCTTCGTGTCGTTCATACCTCGAAACCTCCCGATTGAATTCTGTTCCGCCCGGCATCTTGCGCAGGGAGCGCGGCCGGGACCTCCTGGTGAGGATCGTCAAGCTCCTCCACTTGTACGACAACCCTTCAACACGATAACCATATCCTTTCTCTTGACGTGGCACAAGCGACTTGAGATCGTCGCGCGCAAGAGGAAGGGGCGGTGATTTCATCGCCCGCCGGAGCATGATCCCTAGAAGTGGGAACCGGTTTTCTCGGACAAATCGAGAAACCGTTTTGTCCGGAGATCATGCTCCAACAAAGAGAACCCGGGAGTGGAAATGACGGATTACATCATTGTCGGCGGCGGTTCGGCTGGCTGCATTCTGGCCGCCCGGCTGAGCGAGGACCCGGACGTGTCCGTCGTGCTGCTCGAGGCCGGTCCGCCCGACACCGACCGCTACATCCATTTGCCGGTCGGCTTCTTCAAGATGACGTCGGGGCCTCTGATCTGGGGCTATGACACCGCGCCCGGCAAGGAGATCGACGGCCGCACCATGGTCTATCCGCAGGCGCGTGTGCTCGGCGGCGGCTCCTCGATCAACGCCCAGGTGTTCACCCGTGGTTGCCCGCAGGACTACGATGGCTGGGCGACCGACGATGGCTGTGCCGGCTGGAGCTATGCCGACGTGCTGCCCTACTTCGTCCGCTCCGAGGGCAACGACACTTTTGCCGATGCGCAGCACGGCACTGACGGCCCGCTCGGCGTCTCCAGCGGCGCGCCGCATCCGCTGACCCGCATCTTCGTCAAGGCGGCGCAGCAGGCGGGCCTTCCTTTCCGCGCCGACTTCAACGCCGGTGAGCAGGCGGGCGCCGGCTTCTACCAGACGACGACGCGCCGGGGGAAACGCTCGAGCACGGCGGTCGCCTATCTGAAGCCGGCGCTCGGCCGCAAGAATCTGACGCTACGCACCGACGCCTCCGTCAGCCGCATCGTGGTCGAGAACGGCCGCGCCATCGGTGTCGAGATCATCGTCAATGGCCGCACCGAACTGCTCCGCGCCGAGCGCGAAGTCATCGTCGCCGCCGGCGCCATCGGCTCGCCGAAATTGCTGATGCTGTCCGGCATCGGCCCGGCCGTGCATCTCGGCGAGCACGGCATCAAGGTGGTCCACGATTCCAAAAACGTCGGCCAGAATCTGCACGATCACATGGACGTCGATGTCGTCGCCGAGCTCAACGGACCGCACGGCATCGACCGTTACAAGAAGAAGCGCTGGCAAGCGGTCGCCGGTCTTGAATATGCGCTGTTCGGCAAGGGGCCGGTGGCCTCCAACATCGTCGAGGCCGGCGGCTTCTGGTGGGGCGACCGCGCGGAGAAGACGCCGGACATCCAGTTCCATTTCCTGCCCGGCGCCGGCGTTGAGGAAGGCATCGGCTCGGTTCCCGGCGGCAATGGCTGCACGCTGAACTCCTACCATGTGCGCCCGCGTTCGCGCGGCAGCGTCATGCTCAAGTCCGCGGACCTGCGCGATGCGCCCATCATCGACCCCAACCCGTTCGCCGAGCGCTATGATCTCGAACGCGCCATCGACGGCATCGAGATCAGCCGCGAAATCCTGTCGCAGCCAGCCTTCGCCAGATACATCAGCCGCGAGCATCTGCCCGGCAAGGCGATGCAGGGGCGCTCAGCACTCGAAGCCTTCGCCCGAGAACATGGCCGCAGCGCCTATCACCCAGTCGGCACCTGCCGGATGGGCGGCGATGCCGACAGCGTCGTCGATCCCGAGTTGCGCGTGCGCGGTCTGCAAGGCCTGCGTGTCTGCGACAGCTCGGTCATGCCAAGCATCGTGTCCTCCAACACCAACGCCGCCGTGGTCATGATTGCGGAGAAGGCGGCGGATCTGATTGCGGGGCGGATGCTGCCGGTGGCGTAAGCAGGACAATGGCATGTGGTGGCGCCATGCGATTGCCCTGCCTTGAGCACCTGTCGCTGAGCGCATAGCACTCGAACCCCACTAAAAACGACAGCCTCCCGCAGCGCCTTCAACCGGCGCTTGCGCAACCCACCAACCGACCGGAAACCCCCGGTTGCGGGCTCGTTGCCGACGCCTGCGCGGGGATGTGAAAGCGCTTTTGCGCCAGTCCGCGATCACACCATATGAACCGATCCAACCTCTGCTAGCTTGTGGGCGTGGGACTTGTCCCGCTTTGGCCGGTGCTTCAGGCAACCCCATCCCAACCCCCCGCCCCCTGCGGTACCGGCCATCCCCTCCCCCTTTTGGCGGGCTTCTCGACCTGCCATCCTCAGCCGTCCCTGCCAACTTCGAGGTCGACGAAGAGGCTTGATGCGTTGCATGCAAATCCAAACCATCGCGCAGCGTATCGAGGAATTTCACATCGGCTGTCTGGACGACCTCCTGAAAGGCGACCAGATCCGGGTCGAGCCGCCTCAGCTCCCGGTTGATGGCCGCCAGGCGCTCCGGTTCGCCTTCCGTGTTGCAGACATTGAGAGTAACGAGGCGTAAGCGCATCAGCGAACCACCGCCGCGATGCGTTCCAACGTGGTGCGCGAAACGGCTCGGCCATCGGCGCGGTTCGGCTTGCCAAATGCCGCCATGCCGCCCATACACGGCTTGAACAACCGCCCCGAGGGTCCGCGCCCATTTTGCCAAAGGATACTCTCCGATGTCTGTGACGCCGTCCCCCTGGTCAAAGCCGTGACGGCCTCCCTCGCAAGCCTGGGCTGGACGGATTTCTTCGGCGACCAGCTTGAAGCCGATGAGGCAGACCTCGTGCCGACGCGCATCGCCTCGGTGCACCGCGACCGCCTGGCCGGCCTGTCCCGGGCAGGGCCAGTGGATCTGACGCTGCCGGCCAATGCCAACACCGGCGACTACGCCGTCGGCGACTGGGTGCTGGTCGAGCAGCATACACATCTGCTGCTCCGCCGGCTGACCCGCAAGACGGTGCTGGAGCGCCGTACCCAGGGCGGCAGGATCCCGCAGCTGGCCGCGGCCAATGTCGACACGCTGTTCATCGTGACGTCCTGCAATGCCGATTTCAACATCGCCCGGCTCGAGCGCTATCTGGCGCTGGCCAACGAGGCCGGAACGACGCCGGTGATCCTGCTGACCAAGGCCGACACCGCTGACGATGCCGAGAGATACCAAAGCCAGGCTGCCGCCCTTCAGCGTGGTTTGCCCGTAGTGACGCTGAACCCGCGCGTCGCCGATGCCGCAGCGGCGCTTGCTCCCTGGTGTGGCGCAGGGCAGACGGTGGCGCTGGTCGGCTCCTCCGGCGTCGGCAAATCGACGCTGGTCAACACGCTGGCCGGAGCGGCGCAGCAATCGCCGCAACAGACTGCGGGCATTCGCGAGCACGATGCCAAGGGTCGCCACACCACCACGGCGCGGTCGCTGCACCCCATCGCCGGTGGCGGCTGGGTAATCGACACGCCGGGCATGCGCACGCTGCATGTCAGCGACGTCGCATCCGGCATCGACACGCTGTTTGCCGAAATCACCGAGCTCGCACCGCTGTGCAAGTTCCGCGACTGCACCCATGTCCACGAACCGGGCTGCGCGGTGCAGGCTGCGTTGAAGGCGGGTACGCTCGACCCTGAGCGCCTTGCCCGCTGGCGCAAGCTGTCGGAGGAAAACCAGGGCAACACGCCGGTTCAGAGCGGCCCGCGCGGCAACAAATCGCCTGCCGGGCGCCCGAAGCGGCGTTGAGAGGATAGGAATTGCGGAACGAGACATCGGAGGCCCGGCATGTGCCGGGCCTCCCTTTTTTTCACTCTCCGCGCATCGTTGCCTGGAAGGTCGGCAGGTGCTTCTGCTGCGCCTCCAGCATGCGCTCGCGGTAGACGCCGTAGATGACGTCGGTGTCGTGCAGCGTCACGCCGGCAATGGTCGGCGAGGCGAAGACCGGCAGTTCGATGCCGCGCTTGGCGAGCTGCTCGGCGGTGCGCGCGATCAGCTCATGCGCCAGGATCATGGCAAGCACCGTCGATGAGCCCGACACCGGCCGGCTCCAGCCCTCGACCGGCACGATGGCGTCCTCGATCGGCGAACAGGTGTCGATGACGAGGTCGGCGGCATCCGCCAGCCGCTTGCCGGACGAGTGCGTCGCCGGCTTGTCGAGATTGTTCTTGCTGGTGACAGCGACGACGAAGATGCCGCGCTTCCTGGCATAGAGCGCGGTGTCGATACCGGACGAGTTGCGGCCGCTATGGCCGAAGATGATGATCGAATCGCCCTTGTTGAGCGGCTGGTGGTCGAGGAATTTTTCGGCGTATTTTTCCGTACGCTCCAGCCACAAAAGCTCGCGGACGCCGCCGGCGCCGAGCACATTGTGCCACATCACGCGCGGGTCGGTCAGCGGGTTGAAGCCGACATAGCTGCCATAGCGCGGAAACACTTCCTGCACCGGCAGCACCGAATGGCCGGAGCCATAGAGATGCACCAGCCCGCCGCCCTCGAGCGAGTCGGCAAAGCGGCTGGCGGCCTGGCCAAAGGCCTCTTCATTGACTTTCGCAGCCTGGTCGATGAGGGCGGCGAGACGGTGGATGTAGAGATCGGACACGTGGGTACTCCTGTTTGCTGTGTCGGTCTGGAATGGATCAGCTTCTCGGGTTCAGCGGCACGCGTCCGGCGCGCAGCGTCGAGCGGATTTCGTAGCGGTCGCCGCGCATGATCGAGACCGTGAATTCGAACGGGCCGCGCTCGTCGGTGGTGATGCGTTCGACGACGAAGGCCGGGCTGCCGACAGCGAGGTCGAGCAGTTCGGCGTCCGCCGCGCCGACCGCGCCGACCCGGTAGTTCTCCCGCGCGGCCACCGGCACGATGCCGTAATGGCGCTCCAGCGCCTCGTAGAGCGAGCCCTGCAGCAGGCCGGCATCGAGGAAGCCCGGCACGCGCACGGCCGACAGCTGCGCCGTCTGGATGCCGATCGGCTCGTTGTTGCCGAGCCGCAGCCTGCGAATGCGCACCACCGGATCGCCCTCTTCGATCTCCAGCGCGCCGGCAGCCGCCGCGTTGGCGGTGGTCAGGCTGCAGTCGAGCAGACGCGAGCCCGCGACCACGCCCATATTGCCCATCTCCTGGGTAAAGCTGGTCAGCTCACGCGTGCCGGCGACCAGCGTGGTCGAGCGCACGAACGTGCCGCGGCCATGTTCGCGCCTGAGCAGCCCGGCCTCCTCGAGATTGCGCAGCGCGTGGCGCAGCGTGATACGGCTGACGCCGAACAGGGCGCACAGCCTGTCCTCCGCCGGGATCTGGTCGCCCGTTGCCCATTCGCCGCTCTTGACGATGGCGCGGATCGCCTCTTCGACCTGATACCAGAGCGGCTCCGGCCGTCTGCGGTCCGGCTGCTGAAAGCTTGCTTCGCTCATCGCACCTGCCTCCACCCTTGCCCAACGGCGCCGGCCAGCGCCGCGCCGACGAGGCCGGCGCGGGGACCAAATTTTCCGGGCTTGACGTCGATGCCGCGCAGATGCGGCGGCAGTTGGCGTCGCAGCGCTGCAAGCAGCGGCGGCCGGATCACATCCAGCGCCTCCGCCAAACCACCCGAAATCAGAACCGCTTGCGGATCGAGCAGCGCGACAGCGCCTGCAAGCGCGGTGCCGAGCTGTCGCGCCGGCAGTTCAAGCAAGGTGAGTGCGGCCAGTTCGCCGGCCTGGGCAGCGGCGATCAGCTGGCGGCCGTCGGCAAGGCCGATCTGTCCGGCAAGGGCATCAAGCGCCCGGCCCGACGCGACGCGCTCCAGCCAGCCGCTGCGCTCCTCGCCAGGATCTTTGACGTCGGCGCAGGCCCAGCCGAACGAGCAGGCGCCGCCATGCGCGCCGGCAACGATGCGGCCATTGGCCAGCACCGCCGAACCGATGCCGGTGCCGATGGCGAGCAGGATCGCATCCGACATGTTTTTCGCACTGCCTTCGACAGCCTCCGCCAGCAGCGCAATCTGCGCGTCATTGCCGAGCGCTACGCGCAGTTTGGGAAACAGCGGCTGGATATCGACGCCGTCGAGGAACGGCAAGTTGGGGATCCAGCGGCAGACCGAGCCCTCGACCAGTCCCGGCACCGCGATGCCAAGCGCTTCGGCCGACCCGGCCTCGGCGCACAGCGCGTCGATGCGCGCAACGAAGGCATCAAGGGTTGCCGGCGCCGGCTCGCTGCCCAGCGCCTCCAACGCACCGACATCGCCCGTAGACACGGCAGCGCGCAGATTGGTGCCGCCGAGGTCGATGGCGAGTACCCGCCTCATCGACCGGACCCTTTGCCGAAGGGGAGCGAGAACAGGCCGCTGCCGGCATTCCACGAATGCGACGCCGCCGCGAAGGCCTGCGCATGGCGCGTGCCGCGCAGGCAGCCGCGCAGCCGGTAGAGCGAACTGTAATAGTCGACATAGGGGAAGCTGCTCAGGCCGCGCGCCAGCTCATACTCCATGACCGCGTCGCGCCAGGCCTCGAACCCGTCGCTGACATCGACGAGATGCTCGGGCCGGAAGCCGTCATCGTCCTCCCAGTTCTCGCCGAACAGCAGCAGTTGCGGCGTGTGCGCCGGATGGTCGCTGGCAACGGTCGGCAGTCCGGCGAAGAAGATACCGGTCTTCGTCAAATGCGCGGCGGCGCGATGGTCCTTGTGCCAGCTGCCATGCCAATGCGTGATGACGATCTCGGGTTTCAGCTCGCGAATGATGTCGCCCACTTCGAGCGCCGTCTGATCGTCTGTGGGCAGGAAGCCGTCGCGCAGGCCAAAGCCACGCATGGTGACGCCGAGCCGCTCCGCCGCGCTGCCCGCTTCCTCTTCCTTCTGCACGCAATAATGCGCGGGAACCAGGTACGGATGGCCCTGCTCACCCATGGTCAGATGCAGGAAGGTCACCGTGGCGCCGCGCTTGACGGCAGCGGCCGCCAGCGGCCCAGCCATCACCTCGGCATCGAGGGCGTGTGCGCCGACCACCAGGATGGATTTCGCCGCATAAATCCTGTCTTCGATCATTTCATGCCCCCTCCGGTACCGACGCCTTCGCGAATCTGGCGCGCCAGCAGACAATACATGATCAGGATGGGCGCCATGGAGATCGCCAGCGAGGCGAACACCAGGCCCCAGTCGGTACGGAACTGGCCGACGAAGACGCTGATCGCCAGCGGCACCGTCTTGTAGCGGTCGTCGAAGATGAAGATCAGCGGGAAGAAGAAATCGTTCCACACCGCGATCGCGGTGAAGATGGCCACGATCGACACCGCCGGCTTGACCATCGGCAGGATGATCTGGAACAGGATGCGCACCTCGCCGGCGCCGTCCATGCGCGCCGCCTCGTCCAACTCGGAGGGTAAGACGCGCATGAAATTGGCGAAGATGAACACGGCGAAGGGAATGCGGATCGCCGAATAGACCAGGATCAGCCCGGTCAGCGAATCCAGCAGGCCAAGATTGCGCATCAGCGTGAACAGTTCGACCGAGGCGAGCCGGATCGGCAGCATGATGCCGGACAGGAACAGGCCGAGCATGATGGCATTCCAGCCAAGCTTGTAGCGGCTGAGCGGATAGGCGGCCATCGCCGAGACGACGATGGTGAGGATGACCGCGCCGCCCGTGACGATCAGGCTGTTGATGAAATTCTGGCCGAGATCGGCGCGCGTCCAGGCGTTGATGAAATTGTCGAAGGCAAAGCTTTGCGGCAGGCCGAGCCTGTTGTCGTAGATCTCGGCCGTGGTCTTGAAACAGGAGACGACAAGGATGTAGAGCGGCAACAGCACAGCCGCCGTCCATGCGATCAGCACCGTCCAGCCGGGCAGCCGCGCCAGCTGCCGAGAGATGGCCGGTCTTTGCGAAATCGCCAGCGCGCTCATAGCTGCACCGTGCGGCGGTCGAAGAAGCGCAGCATCATGAGCGTGCCGATGCTGAGGATCAAAAACAGCACGGTGCCGAGCGCCAAAGCCAGACCGATATCGGTGATGCCGACAGCGCCTTCCGCGCCGAAGGCCAGCCGGTAGAAGTAGGTCACCAGCGTGTCGGTCGAATAGCTCGGATTGCCCTGCACGCCCTGCATGACATAGACGATGTCGAACTGGTTGAAGGTGTTGATGAACGACAGCGTCGTCAGCGTGCCCAGCGCCGGCATCAGCAGCGGCAGCGCGATCGAGAACAGCATGCGCGCATTGCCGGCGCCGTCAAGTTTTGCCGCCTCGAAAATCTGGCCGGAAATCTGCCGCAGACCTGCCGTGTAGATCAGCACCGGCAGGCCCATCCAGTTCCAGGCATCGACGGCGATCAGCATGGCGAGCGCGGTGTGGCTGTTGCCGAGCACAGTCAGGCTGCCCTGGTGCAGGCCAAGCCCGTTCAGCGCCCATTCGACGACGCCGCCCGGTGCCAAAAGCAACCGCCACAGCGCGCCGACGATGACCGGGCTCAGCACCGCCGGAAAGAAGAACACCGACTGGAAGAACGCAGCACCCCTGTCGCGCAGGAACAGCAGCCAGGCGAACAAAAGCCCGATTCCGTTCTGGAACAGCATGATGCCGAAGAACCAGGCGGTGTTGTGCCACAGCGCGCCGTAGATCCGCGCGCCGCTGGGGAAAACGAACAGCCTTGAGAAATTCGACAGGCCGGCGAACTCGACCATGCGCAGCCCCTTCCAGACGAAGAAGCTGCCCCACAGCGACATCCCCAGGGGATAGAGGACGAACAGCGCATAGACCGCCAGCGCCGGCAGGATGAACAGCACGGCCATGCGCTGCTGCGTGCGGCGAAGGCTGCTGGTGCGGCGAAGGGTGCTCATGCGCTTTTCTGGTCCGTGAGAGGCCGGCCGCTTTTGCGACCGGCCGCGCCTACTGCTTCGGCTTGAACCAGGTGGCGACCGCGGCCTGCATGTCGGCCGCCAGCTTCTCCGGCGCGATGTTGCCTTCGACCATGTCGATGATCTCCGACTGCAGCACCGAAGACGCCGTCGGCGACTGCCAGCGGAAGCCGACCAGCGTCAGATAGGGCGTCGAATTCTTCGCCATCTCCATCATCGCGGCCAGCACTGGATCCTTCACCGTCACATCCGTGCGGGCCGGCGGCCAGCCGAGCTCGTCGGCGAACATCTGCGCGAACTCTGCCGAAGCCATGAAGCCCAGCACCTTGGTCGCGGCTTCCTTGTTTTGGCTCTCGGAGACCAGGCCATAGGAGCCGTCGGAGAAGGCCGAGGTGTAGAGCTTTGCCCCGGCATCGTCGGCGGGGAACGGGAAGATCGAGAATTTCAGTTTCGGGTTCTGCGCCTTGAAGCTGCCGTTCTCGAACGAACCGCCGAGGAACATCGCCGCCTTGCCGCCGATGAACTGCTGCGTGGCGGTGGTGTAGTCGATGCCGGCGAAACCATCGGGGAAATACGGCTTCAGCTCGGCAAAGCGCTTCAGCGCCGCGACATAGCGCGGATCCTCGAAGGTCGCCTTGCCGCTCATCATCTCGTCGTAGAAGCCGGGACCATAGACGGTCGGGCCGACGACGCCGACGGCGATCTCCAGCTCCCAGGCCGAGCCGTTGGCGCCGCCGGTGGCGATCGGCGTGATGCCGGCCGCCTTCAGCTTCTCGCAGACAGCGGTGAAATCCTTGTAGGTCTTGGGGATCTCGATGCCTTGGGCGGCGAAAATATCCTGGTTGTAGAAGACGCCCATCATCGGCACCGAGTAGGGCACGCCATAGAGCTTGCCGTCGCTGCGGCCGCGCGCGCCGCCAAGCGCCGCGTCCTCCATGTTCTTCAGCTCCGGCACGCTGTCGTCCAGCGCGTCGAGATAGCCGGCCTCGACGAAGGGCTGCAATTCGCCATAGGCCTTGAGCTGCGCGATGTCGGGCCCGCGCCCGCCGCGCAGCGCCGTGCTCAGCCGGTTCTGGTAGTCGGCATCCGGCGTGAACTGGATGGCGACCTTGATGCCGGGATTCTTCGCCTCGAAGGCATCGAAGATGCGGCGCATCGCCGCCTCGTCCTCGGTGCGCCAGCTCCACAGCGTCACCGTGCTGTCGGCGGCTCGCGCCGGCAATGAGGCAAAGACGCCGGCGCAGGCGGCGGCAAGGCCGCCGATCAGCCTAAGCGCTGCGCGCCGGTGAAGTGAAAGCATGCTCATTGCCAGTCTCCCATTGTTCTCTGTGCTTGGCGTCCCGCGGCGTTCCCGTGCCGTGAGAAGTCATTGGTTCGGCAAAAGTCATTATAACGACATAGCGGTATTCGCAAGAGGTCTGCTGCGCCTCAGGAATGGCGGCGTTGGCCCCCTCACGACATTGCAGTACCTGCATCCATTTGTTACCTAACGATAAATATCCACATTCAAGCGCCGCAAAGAAATCTGTGACCGTACCATGTGAGACTTTTTCGCCAGCAAGCCCTTGCGTCGCCGCGCTGACTTGTCATAACGTCATTGTGAACCGATAGGAGGATGAGGAATGTCGTTTGCCTGGACGTCGAAACTGGCACTGGCCGCAGGCCTCGCCATCCTGCCCACCACCGGCTGGGCGCAATCGGTCAACATCTCCTATCTCACCCACTGGTCGCCGGAGACGGTCGCGCTGCTGGAAGCGGCGGCCAAGGATTATGCCAAGACCAATCCGGATGTCAGCGTCACCGTGCGCGCCGTCCCCTTCGGCGACCTCCTGACCACGCTGCGCTCGCAAGGCGGCGGCGCGGACGGCCCGACGATCGGCGGCATCTACGATCTCTGGTTGCCGGAACTGGCGCGCGACAAGCTGGTCGCGCCCGCCCCCGATGCGGTGGCCGGCGAGGTCAAGGGCGCATGGCCGGCGGGCATCACCAGCGCCGCTTCGGCCGGCGGCACGCTCTACGGCATCCCCAACGAAATCGACGTCTACGCGCTGAACTACAACCAGGCGCTGTTCAAGCAGGCCGGCATCGCGGCGCCACCCAAGACCTGGGACGAGTTCAAGGATGCGGCCAAGAAGCTGACCAACCAGGATGCGGGACAGCAAGGCTTCGGCATGATCAACTCCTGGGCGGCCGGCGTCGTCCACCCCTTCGCCTCGCTGCTGGTCTCCAATGGCGGCGACCTGGTCAAGGACGGCAAGCCGGTGCTGGACAGCCCGCAGGCCGCCGAGACTTTCCAGCTCTATGAAGACCTGATCAAGTCGGGCGCCAGCGTGCCTTCGATGGCGACAGCCGACGCCAACACCACCGGCCCCTTCCTCGACAATTTCGTCTCCGGCAAGACCGGCATGATCATCATGGCCAATTGGTGGGAGAGCGCGCTGAAGGCCGGCATGGGCGACAAGTTCGCCGACATTGCAACGGCGCCGATTCCCGTCGGCCCGAGCGGCGACAAGCCGCATTCGATATCCTACTCCTGGATGACCGTGGTCAACGCCAATGCAGGTGCCGCCGAGCAGAAGGCGGCGTGGGACTTCCTCGCCTGGCTGAACAATCCAAAGTCCGGCAAGAACGGTGCTTCCGCGATGTCGGATATCCTGATGTCGATGGGCATCCTGCCCTCACGCCTCTCCGACATCGAGGCGCACAAAGACAAGCTCGGCTCGGAATTCCTCTCCGGCTATGTCAGCGTGCTCACCGATGCCAAGCCGTTCCCTGTCGTGCCCGGCGGCCAGGAATTCTCGGAATCGCTGCAGCAGACGCTCGAGGCGTTGCAGTATGGCCAGGTCTCGGCCAAGGATGCGCAGGCGACGGCGCAGGCCGACGCCATTTCGATCCTGGAGCGCGCCGCCAAATAATGATTCAGAGGTACCGTGCCTCGGCGGGCATCATGCTGGCGCCCGCCGTGACGCTGATCGGCATCTTCGTCCTGTTGCCGATGCTGCTCACCGTCTGGCTGTCGTTCCAGGACTGGTCGACGCAGACACCGTTTTCCAGCGCCGGCTTTATCGGCCTCGACAATTTCCGCGAGATTTTTGGGGTCTCCTCGGTCGGCCGCGACTTCAAGGGCGCGCTGGCTAACACCGCGATCTACACCGCGCTCTCCGTCATCCTCATCCTGCCGCTGTCGGTGGCCTTTGGGCTGATGGTCTACCAGCGCGATGTCGCCGGCGGCACGGCGCTGCGCACGGTGCTGTTTGCCACCTACATGGTGCCGATGATCGCCGTGGCGCTGGTCTGGTCGAAACTCTATTCGCCGAGCGAAGGCCCGCTCAATCAGATGCTCGGTCTAATCGGCGTGGGACCACAGCCCTTTCTGTCGTCACCGCGCTCGGCGCTGATCTCCATCGTCTTCCTCAATGTCTGGCAGCAGGTCGGCTATTTCACCGTGCTGGCGATCGCCGGGCTGACGCAGATCCAAGGCAGCCTCTACGAGGCGGCGAAGCTCGATGGCGCCAGCCGCTTCGAGCAGTTCCGCTTCATCACCCTGCCGCTGATGCGGCGCACGCTTCTGTTCAGCGCCGTCATCGCCATCATCAACGCCGTGCAGGTGTTCGAGCCGGTTGCCCTGATCACGCAGGGCGGGCCGGTCGGCTCGACCAATGTGCTCACCTACCACATCCGCCGCGTCGGCATCGAGCGTGCGCAGGGTGGACTGGGTTCGGCCATGGCGGTCATGCTGATGCTTTCGCTGATTGTCGTCGTCTGCGCGCTGTTTGCCTTCGCCAACCGGAAGAACGACGAATGAGCGCGGGATCGTCGAGCCGGCTGTCGCGCCGGCGCCCGTCCGGCCGCAAGGCGCTGCTGGCGACGCTGATGCTGCTGGTCGCCGTCGCCTCGGCCTTCCCGCTGGTATGGATGGTGCTGTCGAGCCTCAAGACGCCGGCCGAGAGCATGCAGGTGCCGCCGGTGTGGATCCCCCTTACGCCGAGCTTCGACGCCTATGAGAAGGTGTCGGGCGTGGTCAATGTTGGCCGCTCGATGTGGAATTCTCTGGTCATCGCCTCGATCACCACCGCCGGCATTCTGCTGACCAGCATGATGGCCGGCTACGCCTTCGCCAAATACCACTTCCCCGCCAAGTCGCTGCTGTTTTCTGTGCTGATCGCCACCATGTTCCTGCCGCCGATCGTGACGCTGATCCCGCTCTATCGCCTGGTCGGCTCGATCGGCCTCAACGCCAGCCTCGCCGGCATCATCGTGCCCAATCTCGCCAATGCTTTCGGCATCTTCCTGATGCGCCAGTTCATCTCCGGCGTGCCCGACGAGCTCATCGACGCCGCGCGCATGGACGGCGCCTCGGAGTTCTTGATCCTCTACAAGATCGTCGCGCCGAGCGTCGCCCCCGCAATCGCGGCTCTGGCCCTCTTCGCCTTCGTCTATCACTGGAACAGCTATCTGTGGCCGCTGACCGTGCTGCAGGGCAATGCCGACGCCTATCCGATCGTCATCAGCCTGAGCCGGTTGCTGAGCTACAACAGGGGCGCGGTCAACACCGGCCTGGTGATGGCCGGCGCGACGCTGGCCGTGCTGCCGCCGCTCATCCTGTTCGCCGTCCTGCAGCGCTTCTTCGTCGATTCCATCGTCGGCTCGGCGATCAAGGGATAGCTGCACCAAGCCTTCAAGCGCTCGGCCTGGTTCCGCCACAGATCAGATAGTAGCACTCGTCATAGCGCATGTAGTCAGCCGCGCCCTTGTCCGGCCATTCGCCCGTGTCGAAACGGATTTTGAGTAGGCTTCTGCACTGCGCCACCTTCGCTGCATTGCTGTCCGGGAACAGGGTGACGAGCAGGCCTTGCGGAGCGCCGAAGGAAACCGCCGAGAGAACGAGGCAGCCGAGGCTGGCAGCAAGGAAGAGAGACAAGTTGCGCATTGTTACCGAATACGGCTGGGCCGATGCTCTGACAATGAACAACCCATATCATGATTAACACATGCATAGCAGCGTTTTGCCCAGTAAAGCGACCGAAGAGTACTTGGCGCCCCGCCGCTGCCAGGTCTGCTGCGGCGGCGGTAGCGCCTTCGGCAGGTCAATCCCTTAGGGCAGCGTCAGTCCCCCACTCCGTCTCGGCTTCGCCGAGCCACCTCTACCCCCATGTTCATGGGGGAGAGGAAACGCCAACCGCCGGAGTCACTGCATCGAAAGACTTGGGTTTCATTTCCCATCAAAAAGCTTGGGATTTCCTCTCCCCCACGAATGTGGGGGAGAGGTGGATCGGCGAAGCCGAGACGGAGTGGGGGACCGCCCTAGGCGGCTGGCCTCTACATCCGCATCAGCCCCTCACCCAAACCGCGCCGAAGTCCATGTCCCACCCGCCGCATTCGACTCCACCGCCGCAGCAACAAACTTCACCCCGCGCGCGCCATCCACAACGTCGGGCACCTGCGCCGCACGCGCCGGATCGACCACCCCACCAGAGCGATGGGCGCGAATGATATCGGCGGCGTCGCGGTAGAAATTGGCGAAGGCCTCGATATATCCCTCCGGATGCGCCGCCGGCATGCGCGACACGCGCTGGCTCTCAGTGGTCGAGCCATGGCCGCCGCGCACCAGCGTGCGGGTCTCCTCGCCGTAGATGGAGAAGCGCAGTTCTTCCGGCCGGCCGCCCGACCATTCGAGCCCGGCTTTGTCGCCATAGATGCGCACCGAGAGATCATTGTAGTGGCCGGGCGAGGTCTGGCTGGCGAGGATCGTGCCGCGCGCCCCGCCGGTCCAGCGCACCAGCACATGCGCATTGTCGTCGAGCCGGCGTCCCGGCACGGCAGTGAACAGATCCGCCGACACCGTCTCGGCCTCACAGCCGGAGATATAGCTTGCCAGGTTGAAGGCATGCACGCCGATATCGGCCAGCACCGCCGACTGCCCGGCGCGCGCCGGATCGGTGCGCCACTCCGCCTGCTTCTGGCCCTCGGCGTCGATCGGCTTGGTCAGCCAGTCCTGGATGTAGGCGCCATGCACGGACACCATGCGGCCAAGCGCGCCCGCCGCCACCATCTCGCGCGCCTGGCGGACCATGGCGTAGCCGGTGTTGTTGAGCGTGACGACGAAGCGACGCTTTTTCTCCCGCGCCAGCGCCACCAGCGCCTCGGCCTCATCCAGCGTCGTCGACAGCGGCTTGTCGCAGATGACGTTGATGCCGGCCTCCAGAAAGGCCGTGGCGATCGGCGCGTGCAGATGGTTGGGCGTGACGATGACCACCGCCTCGATGCCGTCCGGCCGAGCAGCTTCCGCCTTTGCCATGACATGGTAATCGGCATAGCTGCGCTCCGGCGCGATGCCGATCTCGGCGGCCGACGCGGCGGCGTTTTCCGGGTCCGACGACAGCGCGCCGGCGACCAGCACGATCTGGTCGTCGAGGCGCATGGCCAGCCGATGCACGGCGCCGATAAAGGCATTGCGGCCGCCGCCGACCATGCCGACCCGCAGCCGCTTGCCGGCTGATCCGTCCGATGTTGCGTAGACCATTTTCAAGCTCCTCCCGGCACACCGCTTTCGAATACGATTTCCAATTTTCATATTGTAAAACGATCGTATCGCGCTAGCCTGAAATCATGAGTGGGGCAAGCAAGGCATCCGGACGGTCCAGCACCGACGAGGCGGCGACGCGCAAGCGCGGACGCTCGCTGGCCGCGCTTGGCTACATCCAGCCGCAGACCTATGAGGAGCTACGCGCGGTGCTGTCGTCGGGCACGGTGCATTTCCCCAAGCGGCTGCGCCAGGTGGCAATCTTCCTGTGGCAGCACCCGAGCGACGTCGCGCTCGGCACCATCGCGCAGGTTGCGGCACAGGCCGGCGTGCAGCCCTCGACGCTGGTGCGCTTTGCCCAGATCTTCGGCTATTCCGGCTTTTCCGATTTCCAGGGCCTGTTCAAGGAGCACATCAAGGGCTCATGGCCGGAAGGGCGCGGCGAACCGCGCACCGAGACGGAGCCCAATCTGCATTTCCTGCACGGCATGGTCGGCGCATCGCAGGCCTCGCTTGGCCGCATCGAAGCCGGCTTCGACGTCGCGAGTTTCGACAAGATGGTAACGCTGCTGGCGGCCGCCGAGCTGATCTATGTCATCGGCTCCAAGCGCGCCTTTCCGGTCACCGCCTATCTCTCGCTGACGCTCTCGCAGCAAGGCGTGCGCAACGTGCTGGTCGACAATGTCGGGTCCTCCGCACTCGACCAGATCGGCTGCATCGGCGGCCGGGATGCCGTGCTCGCTGTCTCGTTTAGCCCCTACAATTCGATCACGCCCGATCTCGTCGCGGTGGCGCATGAGCGCAAGGCGCGTATCGTCACCGTCACCGACAGCACCTTCAGCCCGCTGATCCCGCTCTCGGACAGCTGGCTGGAAGTGGTGGAATCCGACTTTGCCGGCTTCCGCTCACTGGCGGCCTCGCTCGCCGTTGGGATGGCGCTGGTCCATGGCGTGGCGGCGCGGCGCGACGAATGAGGCGTCACTGGTCCAATTGACTATCGGGAATTGCCGTTCCATATTTCTCAAAATAGAAACTTTATTCCCGGGAGGAGGAATGGAGATCCGGCTTGACGGCAAGGTGGCTCTGGTCACCGGGTCGACGCAAGGCATTGGCCGCGCCATTGCCGAGACGCTGGCGCGTTCCGGTGCCGCCGGGCTGTTGGTCACCGGGCGCGAGAGGGCGCGTGGCGAGGCCGTGGCGGCCGAGCTTTCGCAATTGGGCACGCCGACCATCTTCGTCGCCGCCGACCTTGCCGATCCTGACGCCCCCACCCTTCTGGCGCAGGCCTGCATCGAGCGCTTCGGCCGCATCGATGCGCTGGTCAACGCCGCCGGCCTGACCGATCGCGCCTCTTTCCTCGACGCCAGCCTCGACGACTGGGCGTCACTGTTTGCCGTCAATGCGCGCGCGCCGTTCTTCCTGATGCAGGCGGCGATTGCCGACATGAAGCAGCGCGGCCAAGGTGGCGCCATTCTCAACATTCTGTCGATCAATGCCCATTGCGGCTCGCCGGAGCTTGCCGTCTATTCCGCCACCAAGGGCGCGCTGGCGACGCTGACCAGGAACGCCGCCAACGCCCACCGCTTCGACCGCATCCGCGTCAACGGCATCAATGTCGGCTGGACCGACACGCCGGCCGAACGCATCATGCAGGCGGAGACATTGGGCAACGGCCCCGGCTGGCTCGACAAGGCCAATGCCGCGCAGCCTTTCGGGCGGCTGCTGACCCCGAACGACATCGCCAGCCTCGCCGTCTTCCTGCTGTCCGACGCCGCCGGCCCGATGACCGGCGCGGTTGTCGACCAAGAGCAGGCGGTGATCGGGGCGAACCGGTGAGCGCTTCCATCGAAACGCTTGGGCCGGCGCTGCTCGATCGCTTGCCGGCATCGGTGCAGACACCTTCCTATGACCGTACGCTCCTCTCGCCCGGCATGGCGCATCTCGGCGTCGGCGCCTTCCACCGCTGCCATCAGGCCGAATACACCGACGATCTCATCTCGCTGCGCTTCGACCGCTGGGGCATCGTCGGCATCAACATCCGCCCGCCCAGCCTTGCCGACACGCTGGGACGGCAGGGCGGGCTGTACACAAGGCTGATCCGCGAGAACAGCCACATCGAGGCGCGCGTCATCGGCAGCATCGTCCGGGTGGTCGACAGCCAGGAGAGTGCGGCACCGGCGCTCGGCGTGCTGATCTCACCCGATATCGAGTTGGTGACGATGACGGTGACCGAAAAAGGCTATTGCCACGTCCCGTCCAGCGGCGAACTCGACCTTGGCCATCCCGACATCGTCCATGACCTCGCCAACCCCGAGACGCCACGCAGCGTCCCCGGCCTGTTGGTGCGGGCGCTGGAGCAGCGCAGGGCCACACATGAGCGGCCCATAACGTTTCTCTCCTGTGACAACATCCCGACCAACGGTACTATCCTGAACAATGTCGTGCGGACGTTTGCCGAACGACGGAGCAAAGGGCTGGCCCGCTGGATAGAGGCCAATGTCGCCTTCCCCGCGGCCATGGTCGACCGCATCGCGCCGGCGGTGACGCAGGATGACCTCGATAGTGTCGAGCAGTGGTTCGGCTACCACGATGCCGCCGTCGCTGTCGGTGAGCCGTTCCGGCAGTGGGTGATCGAGGAAAAATTCGCCGGCCGCATGCCGCGCTGGGATCTGGTCGGCGCCACCTTCGTCGACGACGTCACGCCGTTTGAGCATCTCAAGATGCGGGTGCTGAATGGCGCCCAGACGGCACTCGCCACGCTCGGCGTTCTGGCTGGTCTCGAGCACACATCGGATGCCATGGCCGACCCGCTGCTGTCGGACTTCATCCGGCGCATGCTGGTCGAAGAGACTGTGCCGACGCTGATGCCGGTGCCGGGCATCCTGCCGCTTGCCTATGTCGAGCAGAGCCTTGCCCGGCTGAAGAACACTGCGATCCGCCACCGCAACCACCAGGTCGCAACCGACGGTTCGCAGAAGATCGTCCAGCGCCTGCTCAACCCGATCCGCGACCGGCTCGCAATGGGCCAGAGCATAGGCCTCCTGTCGGTGCCGGTCGCCGGCTGGATGGCCTATCTCATCCAGGCCTCGGGACGTTTCGGCAGACGCTGGCCGGTGTCGGACCCCTATGCCGGCAAGGTCGCCGCAATCGCCGACGCGACCGGTCACGATGCCAGCGCGCTGGTGTCCGCCATCCTTGCCATCGACGGGATATTCGGCCCCGGCCTTGCCGCCGACGATACGTTCCGCGCGGCGGTGATATCGGCGCTGGGCGACCTGCTGTCGGACGATCCGATGGCGGCTGTCCGGCACAGTCTCGAACAAGATGAGGTCGCGAGGTTGAAGCGATCCAAACAATCGGCATTATAGTCGTCGGTCTAGGGAGGCAGAATGAAACTTGGAGTGCTTACAGCACCGTTTGCGGAGACGCCGCTTGGCGAGGTCGCCGACTGGGCGCACTCGGCCGGCTTCGAGGCGCTGGAAATCGCCTGCTGGCCGAAGACATCCGGCGCGACGCGACGCTATGCCGGCACCAGCCATATCGATGCCGCTTCCACCTCGCCCGCGCAGGCCAAGGAGATCGTCGCTTCGCTGACGGAGAAGAAGCTGACGGTCTCCGGCCTCGGCTACTATCCCAACCCACTGCATCCGGACCCTGCCCATGGCGAGGCCGTCATCGGCCATCTGAAGAAGGTCATCGTGCTGGCCGCCAATATGGGTGTGCCGGTGGTCAACACCTTCTGCGGTGGCGATGCCTCGAAGACCGTCGACGTCAACTGGCAGGACGCGCTGAAAGTCTGGCCCGAGACCGTCGCCTATGCGCGCGGCCACGGGGTAAAACTCGCCTTCGAGAACTGCCCGATGATCTTCAGTTATGACGAGTGGCCGGGCGGGCACAACATCGCCTATTCGCCCTACATCTGGCGGCGCATCCTCGAGGCCTGGGGCGGCGAGGTCGGCATGAATTTCGACCCCTCGCACCTGGTCTGGCAGATGATCGACCAGGGCCGCTTCATCAAGGAGTTCGGCCCCTACATGCTGCATGTCCACGCCAAGGATTTGATGATCGATCATGATGGTTTGTATGAGCGCGGGATCCTTTCCGCCGGGATAGGCTGGCAGGTGCCGCGCATGCCGGGATTGGGCGATGTCGACTGGAGCGGCTTCTTCTCCGGCCTCTACCGCGCCGGCTATGACGGCTCGGTCATCATCGAACATGAGGACAGGCGGTTTGAAGGCAGCGACGATGCGGTGAAGCGGGGCTTCCTGCTCGCCCGCGACGTGCTGCGCCCCTTCGTCAAATGACGAGGTGAATGACTTGGTCTGAACCTGCCGAAGGGTCTGACCCTGAGACGAAAAACAACAATGTGGAGGAGTACTGACATGAAGAAAATACTGACCATGGTCCCGTTGCTTGCGGGCGCTGCCTTGCTGGCATCGATGGGCGTGTCGTCGGCCGAAGCCAAATATACGATCGGCATTTCCAACACCGTGCAGGGCAATGGCTGGCGCGAGGAAATGGTCTGCGCCATGAAGGCGCAGGCGCTGGCTTCGGGCGAAGTGACGAAGCTCAACATCGCCCACCGCAACACCGATGCCGCCGGCCAGCTCGAAGACATCCGCAATCTGATCAGCGCCAAGGTCGACGCCATCGTCGTCAACCCCGCTGATCCCGCGGGCATCAAGGCGGGCCTGGAAGAAGCCACCAAGGCCGGCATCGTCGTCGTTGCCGTCGACCAGGCGGTGACCGAACCGTCGGCCTACATCATCTCCAACAACCAGGAACAGTATGCCTATCTCGGCGCCAAATGGCTGTTCCAGCAGATGGGCGGCAAGGGCGAAGTGTTCTACATGCGCGGCGCCGCCGGCGCCTCGGCCGATAGCGATCGCGACAAAGGCTTCAAGAAGGCGCTGGCCGAAAACCCCGGCGTGAAGGTGGCGCAGGAAGTCTTCACCGGCTGGCAGCAGGATCAGGCCAAGCAGCAGATGCTGTCGTTCCTGGCCACCGGCACGCCGTTCAACGGCGTGTGGACGTCGGGCATCGACAACGTCATCGTCGACGCGCTGGTCGAATCGCAGGCGCCGCTGGTGCCGGTGGTCGGCGCCGACAATGCCGGCTTCGTCGGCCAGCTGAGCTCGGTGAAAGGTCTCGTCGGTGCAGCCGTCACCAACCCCGGCTCGATCGGCGGCGCGGGCGTGACGCTGGCGCTGCAGATCCTCGACGGCAAGAAGCCAGCGCAGCAGACCGTGCTGGTCGACCCGCAGCTGTGGGACAACGCGACCGACGAAGGCAAGGCCAAGCTGAAGGCAGCCGCCGACCCGTCGCTCAGCCCGGAATGGCCGGTCTCGATCTCGATCCCGGAGTGGACGACCTACACGAAGGACCAGATCGTGGCCTGCAAGGGGCCGGGGGAGTAAGCCTGGTTTGAATGAACTGGCGAGGACGGCGAACGGCCGTCCTCGTCACACAGATTAGCGCTCTACGGCGCCCCCTTTGTCCTGCCGGACATCTCCCCCACAGGTGGGGAGATTGGCTGTCATCTCGGCTTTCGCTAATTTTCTACGTCGCAAGACGAGGGGCGGCGCCGGAACTGCCAATCTCCCCCCAAGTGGGGGAGATGTCCGGCAGGACAGAGGGGGGCGCCGTAGAGCGCCGACATTAGTTTCTGGAACCATCAATTTTGACAACAAACCATTTGACCACCAGCCCTCTCCTCGACGCCACCGGCGTCGCCAAGAACTACGGCGCGGTTGCAGCGCTTCGCAACGCGTCGCTCTCCGTGCTGCCGGGCGAGGTCCACGCGCTGATGGGCGCCAACGGCGCCGGCAAGTCGACGCTGGTGAAGATCCTGACAGGCGCCATTCCGGCGAACTCCGGCCGCATCCTGATCCGCGGCGAAGCGCGCGACATTCGCTCGCCGGCCGCCGCGCGCCGCGCCGGGCTGCTGCCGGTCTACCAGGAGCCGTCGCTGATCCCCGATCTCGACGTTCTGTCCAATCTCAGGCTCACCGGCACGCCGGTCGAGCCGTTCCGCGCCTGGGTGCGCGAGCTCGGCATTCTTGACCTCGATCTGCGCGACACCGCGCGCGACATCCCGCTCGCCGTGCTGCGCGTGCTCGACCTGGCGCGGGCGCTCGCCGTCGAGCCGGACGTGCTGCTGCTCGACGAGATGACGGCGGCCCTGCCCGCCAACCTTGCCGAAAAGGTGCTGGAAGTGGTGCGCCGCCAGGGCGATTCGGGCCGCGCCGTGATCTTCATCTCGCACCGCTTCGTCGAAATCTCGGCGCTGTGCGACCGCGCCACCGTGCTGCGGGACGGCGAGACCGTCGGCGTCGTCGACATCGTACCCGGAGTCGAGGAAAAGATCGTCGAGCTGATGCTCGGCACCCGCGTCGTGAAAACCCATGTCGCTGCCCGCAGTGCCGCCGAGAAGGCCGCGCCCGCAACTGCCCGGCCGCGCATCTCCGTGCGCAATCTCCGCGTCGGTGCCAAGCTCAGTGACGTCTCCTTCGATCTTGCCGACGGCGAAGTCGCCGGCGTCGTCGCGCTCGAAGGCCAGGGCCAGGACGAGTTGTTCGCCGCCCTTGCCGGCTCGATCCGGCCTTCCGGCGGCACGATCGAAGTCGATGGCCAGCCGGTGAAATTCGCCCACCCGATCGACGCCATCCGCGCCGGCCTAGCCTATGTGCCGGGCGACCGCTCCGAGGCGCTCGCCATGCAGCGCTCGGTGCGTGAAAACATCGCCCTGCCCTTCAGTGCCGCGCTGCGCAACTGGGGGCCGATCAACATGCGCCGCGAGCGCGCGACCGTGCTCAGCGCCATCGAGCGGCTGCAGATCGACACCCGTGCACAAGGCGAAGTGCAGCGCCTGTCCGGCGGCAACCAGCAGAAGGTGACCATCGCCCGCTGGATCGCGGCGGATGCCCGCACCATCCTGTGCTTCGACCCGACGCGCGGCATCGATGTCGGCACCAAGCAGGAGATCTACAAGCTGCTGCGCGAACTCGCCGGCAACGGTAAGTCGGTGCTGTTCTACACCTCGGAGCTGGAGGAGGTGCAGCGCGTCTGCGACCGCGTCATCGTCATCTTCGGCGGCCGCCTCGTCGACATTTTTCCGGTCGAGGAGGCCGACGAGCCGGCGCTGATGCGCGCCGCCTACGGCCTGCCGCGCGGCGCCAAGGCCGATATCGGCATATTGGCTGATCCGACCGCGAACACTTCGGCTTCGCCGGAGGCCGCGCCATGAGCCATTTCCTGCGCCGCCAAGGCTGGGTCGTCGGCCTGTTCGCCCTGCTCATCGTCCTGTTCATCGCCACCAGGATCATCCAGCCGGCCTATGGCAGCAATGATTTCGGCTCGCTCGCCCGAGCCGTTCTGCCCTATGCCTTCGCAGTCGCCGCGCAGACGGTGGTCGTCATCGCCGGCGGCATCGATCTGTCGGTCGCCGCCATGATGGCGCTGACCAGCGTCACCGCGGCGTCGATGATGAATGGCGCGAGCGAGGAATACGCGCTATTCGTGGTGCCCTTCGTGCTCGCCATGGGTTTCGTGCTCGGCGCGCTCAACGGCCTGCTCATCGTCGTCACCCGCGTGCCCGACATTGTCGTCACGCTGGCCATGCTGTTCGTGCTGCAGGGCGCTGCCCTGCTGGTACTCGACGCGCCGGGCGGCGGCATCGCCGAATGGCTGAAGGCGCTGATCTCTGGCACCGTACCGATCCCCGGCCTGCCCGACGCCATAGACGCCTGGCTGCCCAAGGCGCTGCTGGTGCTGATCGTGTGCCTCTGCGTCATCTGGATACCGCTGCGGCGCTCGCGCCTCGGCCTCTCCATCTACGCCATCGGCTCTAGCGAACTGGCGGCGTTCCGCTCCGGCGTGCCGGTCAAGCGCACTCGCATCATCGCCTATGCGCTGTCCGGCCTGTTCGCCGCCTTTGGCGGCCTGGCGCTGACCATGAGCACCGGCATCGGCGCCCCCATCCCCGGCCCCTATCTGCTCGCCAGCGTCGCCGCCGTGGTGCTGGGCGGCGTCGCGCTCGGCGGCGGCAAGGGCGGCCTGCTCGGCCCGATCGTCGCCGTCTTCGTGTTGCGCCTGGTGCGCACGGATTTGACGCTGCTTGCCATCGACCCGAATGTCACCGCCATCATCGAGGGGCTGATCATGGTGGCGGTGGTGATGTTCGGGGCGTTTATCACGATGCGGGGGCGGCAATGATGGGAGGGCTGTCGCAGAGAGACGTCGGCGTTCCTTCGCGCCCCCCTCTGTCCTGCCGGACATCTCCCCCACAAGGGGGGAGATTGGATGTCGCGACGACCTTCGCCAATCTCCAACCTTGCACGAATGAGCGAGGCGCTGAAGCTGCCAATCTCCCCACAAGTGGGGGAGATGGCCGGCAGGCCAGAGGGGGGCGCCGTAGAGCACTGTCCTCGCCAACTTGCCGCACCTTGCAAACCTCATCGCGAGCAAGAGCCGCCCCATGAGCACCACCGCCATCACCCCCGTCCCCTTCGGCCGCCGCATAAAGCGCTTCATGGCCGATCGCCCGCTCATCCCGCTGATCGTCCTGCTCGCCATCTTGGTTATAATCCTGCAGGTCCTGCGCCCCGGCATCGTCAACGAGCGCTGGATCGCCAACACGATTAAATTCGCCATACCGCTGGCGATCCTGGCGGGATGCCAGACCATGACCATGCTGACCGGCGGCATCGACCTGTCGGTCGGCACGGTGGCGACGATGAGCGCCTTCATCATGGCGACGCAAGTGGTCAACCAGGACCCGGCGGTGGCGTTCCTGCTGGCGATGATACCGGCGGTGCTGATCGGCCTCGTCAACGGCATCGGCGTCGGTGTCTTCCGCGTCCACCCGCTGATCATGACGCTGGGCACCAGCCTGATCGGCACCGGCTGCCTGCAGGTCTACCAGCGCACGGTGATCGCGTCGGGCGCAAAAATCCCCGACTTCCTTGCTTGGCTCGGCACCGGCGTGACATGGGGCTTCCCCAACGCGCTGCTTTTGTTCGTGCCGCTCGCCGCCCTCATCGTCTTCACGCTCGCCCGCACCGGCTTCGGCCGCCTGCTCTACGCCGTCGGCGACAATGAGCGCGCGACCCGCCTGTCGGGCGTGCAATACTGGCAGGTCATCACCGCGCTCTACGTCACCTCCAGCGCGCTCGCCGGCATCACCGGCCTGCTCTATATCGGCCTGATCAAGGCGCCGTCGCTGTCGCTCGCCGAACCGCTGGTGCTGCCCTCGGTCGCCGCCGCCGTCATCGGCGGCACCTCCATCTTCGGCGGCCGCGGCGGCTACACCGGCACCATCATCGGCGCGCTGATCCTGACCGTGCTGACAACACTGCTGACCATCCTGCAGATGCCGGAGGGGGCACGGCGGATCTTGTTCGGGCTGATCGTGCTGTTCGTGACGGCGGCGTATTTGCGGATTGTGGAGGAGCGGTAGGGGGCCGAGGCCAGCGCCAGCCCCCACTCCGTCTCGGCTCGCCGAGCCACCTCTACCCCCACGTCCGTGGGGGAGAGGAAATGCCAAGCTTTTCGAGCGAAGAAAAAACTCAACACTGTCGAGGCCGCAACCTCGAAAATTAGCGTTTCCTCTCCCCCACGAATGTGGGGGTAGAGGTGGCTCGGCGAAGCCGAGACGGAGTGGGGGGCACCCTAAGCGATTGCCATCACCCTGGGCGCCTGTGCCCACCCAGAGCTCGCCCGCCCCCCTACTTCAACGAAATCGCCATCCCGCTCAAATCTGCATTCACCTGCAGCCCCACCTGCCGGCCCGTAAGCTCGAGCTGGGCGCCCTTGTCGTTGGTCATGACGATCACCTGCGCGCCCTTGCCGAGCGCGCCGCCACCGCCGGCCGCGCCATAAACCCCGGTCGCATCGCGGACCCTGCGGATGTGCCGCACGGTGCCCCGGAAATACGTCTTGGAAACGCCAAAGGCGAGGCCGCCCGAGACGCCGCCGATCGAGATCGGATAGGTGCGGCCATGTAAGGTCAGCGTGCCCTCGCCGCCCGAGCCGCCGACGAAGAAGGCCGCCTTGTAGACGGCAAAGCGGATCGTGCCGCTATCGGCACGCGCGGCGCTGGCCGCGCTTACGGCAACAGTGGCGATGGCCGCAACCGCAAGCGAACGAAAGCTGGACGAGATGGTCATGGTGGGAGCTCCTCAAGTGCGCCGCTCACCCAACCGGCAGGGCTCGTCGGCGTCGTAACCAACTTGAACAGTTTAGGCTTGGATTTGGTTCCAGGGAGAGCCCTCGGTGGGTCAAGGCGCAAAGCTGGTGGGGAGAGCGGAGGAGCGCTTCATACAGAGCTGGCAATGCCAATGCCTCGGGGCAAGGGCTATCGCATATGAGCTTGTACGAAGAGGACCACCACTCTAACTTGCCGGGGCGAGCCAGGGTTTCGCCCGTCCTTCGGACCCTCACAAGGCGGAGGGAACGCTGCCGCACGCCCAGCCCTTTTTTAAGTCGACTTAGACGGTTTTGCGGAAATCAGCGCCAACCTAGTCTCCCTCCCCCTTGTTGGGAGGGATTGAGGGTGGGGGTATTCGTAGGGCGCAAGCCTCCGCTATTGTCCCTGTGCAAACCAATCCCAGCCCTACGGATATTTCCCCGGCTTTGGTGCGTAGATTTGCGGATCGAAGTCCAAATCCTTCGGCAGCGGCAGGCTTGAGCACTGCAAATGCACCTCGCGCGCCAACAGCCTTCGCTGCTGCTGCTCATGCTCCTTGATCGCCGCCACGAGACCCATGCTGTAGGGCCCCAGCACGACGCCGGCGGCCCATCCCGGATGCTCCTTCTCGCGCGCGTCATAATTCATGGCATCGGTGCGGGCCTGCTGGCATTCCGGCGTCGCCCATTTCGGGTCTTGGGTCGAGAGCGAGGCTCCATACTGGACCGGAGACGATACGCACCCTGCCACTGTCGCAGTCAACGCGACGACCATTGCAATTCTCATCCGCAAGCCCCTCCTAATGTAGGACGCGACTACAAGACGATTCCAGCGGGAAAAAGGCAGCTTCAGGATGCGGATTTTGCAGGGGCCGCTCACCCCAGCAGGTTGCGCGCCGTGCGCATGAAGATCTTCGAACCGATCGGGATCAGATCGTCGGGAAAATCATAATCGGGGTTGTGCAGCGAAGGATGGCGCTCGCCGGCGCCGAGAAAGAACATGGCTGAGCTCGCCTTGTGGCCGAAGATGCCAAAATCTTCCGAAGCGCGCATCGGCAAGGCTTCCTCGCTGCGCGCGACGCCCTCTTCGTCCAGCGCGCGGTTGAGATGTTCCACCGCGTCTGGAGCGTTGACGCTGGCGACGAAGATCTCGTGATAGTCGCAGCGCACGGAAAGGTGATGCTCGGCCGCGATCCTGGTGGCCAACGCTTCCGCCGCCGCGACCAGTTCCGCCATGCGCTCGTCGCGCCTTGTACGCAGCGTCGCCCACACCTCGGCGTGAGCAGGCGCGATGCCGAACACGGCCTCGCCCATCGTCGCATGGGTGACGGTGACCATGCTGAAATCATCGTCGGCAAAGGTGCCGCGGCCGAGCGCCGGCAGCAGCGGCATGAGCTCGCTCACCGCCAGCATCGGCGACACGCCGGTTTCGGGCATGGACGAATGCGCGGTTTTGCCGTCCAGCACGATGCGTATGCCGCGCGAGGCGCAGTTGACCACGCCGGGCTTGAGGCGAACCTCGCCGAACGGCACGCCCGGCAGATTGTGCAGGGAGAAAGCAAAATCCGGCGCGATCTCGTCAAAGCGCGCATCGGCGACGACGCCGGCCGCGCCATTGCCGGTCTCTTCCGCCGGCTGGAACATCAAGACGACGCGGCCGCGCGCCGGCCGTTCTCGTCCGAGCTGGCGGCCGAGTGCGGCCAGGATCGCGGTGTGGCCGTCATGGCCGCACATATGCGATTTTCCCGGCACCTGCGAGGCATGCTCGACGCCCGAAAGCTCCTCGATCGGCAGCGCATCGATCTCCGAGCGGAACAGCACCGTCGGCCCCGCCTGGCCGCTGTCATAGACCGCCGCCACGCCATGACCGCCGAGGCCGGTCAGCACCTTGTCCGGCCCTGTATCGGCGAGGAAGCTGACGACTTCCTTGGCGGTCTGTTCTTCCTCGTTGGAGATTTCAGGCCGCTGGTGCAGCTTGCGGCGCCATGCCGTCAGCTCGATGATATCGCGATTGGTCAGGGTCATGGCTTGGGCTCCGCTTTGGTGCTGCAGGTTACACAAACACGATAGGGTTTTTCTCACGCCGTGCCATACTGATCAATTCCACTAGTCCATCGGCAAATTCCCGAACCCATGGGTCGGTGCTGGATTCGATCAGTCGCAATTCGCGCTCAAGCTCGCCGAAGCTCGGCTCCTCGATGACGTCTCCAACACCGCTGGCTGAAAGGAGGACCATCCGTTCCAGCGCTGACCCTTCGCCGAGAAGACCGGCAATCAGCTCCCCGAGCGCCGCAATGTGGGCTATGTTTCCGACACGCCAGTCACGCGTTGTGACATCGTCCCAGGTGAGAGTCACGTCTTCGGGATGGATCACCTCGCATTCGCCGTTTTCCGGATCCCGCTGAAAGCGATAGCCGGGGAATTCCCGCTCCATGGTCGAAACGCTTTTAAAAACCGCCAAGTCGAGACCCATGCTCCCTCCCGCCTAACCGAAGATCATCCTTACATTCGGCTCCAACAATCGGTCAAAGCTCTTTTGGACCTATTCTCGAAACATTGGAGAAGAGATGGCCGACCGGTTGCACACTAAGGTCGTCAATCTCATCTCCGACATCTGGCGGCCAATCCTGAGGGGCATGGTGCTCGAGTCCGTGCCAATCTTCAGCAACTAGGCTCCATCCACCCGAAGGAACGGTTTCGGAGCAATAATGGCCAGGCGGTTTGCGTTTCTCTTGGTTCGCGACTTCACGCTGTCGCCGCTGTCGCTGTTCATCGACACGCTGCGGCTGGCCGGCGATGAAGGCGACCGCAGCCGCCGGATCGAGTTCGACTGGGAGATCGTCGGCGAGCGTGGCCTGCCGATCCGGGCGAGTTGCGGTGTCGAGTTGCTGCCGACCAAGGCGATCGGCAATCCGCAGGAGTTCGACAATGTCGTCGTGGTCGGCCTGCTCGACACCAACCGCAGCCTCAGCTCCGAAAAGGAGGCCTTCCTGTTGCGGGCGGCCGAAAAGGGCGTGCCGCTGACGGCACTCTGCACCGGCAGCTTCGTGCTCGCGCGCTACGGTCTGCTCGATGGCTACAGTGCTGCCGTCAGCTGGTTTCACATCAAGGATTTCCGCAGCCAATTCCCTGATGTGAACGCCCATGCCGACAGCCTGTTTTCCGTCGATAGGGGCCGCTCGACCTGCGCCGGAGGCACGGGTGCGGCCGACCTTGCCGGCCATTTCGTGTCGCAGTTCATCGGCCGCAAGGCTGCGGAAAAAGCCGCCAAGACCCTCGTGCTCGACCGCATCCGCTCGAGCCTGGATGTGCAGCCCGTCGGCGATCTCTTTCCGGCCGCGTCGAGCCGAGCGGTGAAACGGGCGCTGCTTCTGATGGAAAGCAATCTCCAGGAGACGCTGTCGGTCGCCGAGATCGCGGGCCGGTTGCATTTATCCCGGCGCCAGCTTGAGCGGCTGTTCGGCGCCGAGCTCGGCATCGGCCCGATGGCCGCCTATCTTGCGCTGCGCGTACATCAGGCCAAGTCGCTGCTGGAGGGGAGCGACTTGGCAATCGGCGACATCGCCTACCGCTGCGGTTTTCCCAATGCCGGCCATTTCAGCCGTGTCTTCCGCCAGCAGACCGGCATCACGCCGACCCATCTCAGGCATCCGAACCGAATGTCCGGTGTCTTTGCCGACGCCAAGGGGAGCGGTCCCTAAGCCTATATTGGGGCGTGCGATCTCGCCGTTGGTATGATAATATCATACCAACCTGATAGGAGGGATCCATGTCCGCCACCGAAAAACGCACCTTCAGCCTGCCGGCCGAGCAGGCTGCTTTCATCGACCAGCTCGTTCGGTCCGGCACATACGCGACCAGCAGTGAAGTGATCCGCGCCGGTCTTCGCGCATTGCAGGAACGCGACGCCGCTGTGGAGCGCTGGCTGCGTGAGGAGGTCGCGCCGACCTATGATAGGTGGAAGGCAGACCCCTCCCAGGCCATCCCGGCCGACAAGTCTTTTGACAGCATCCGCGCACATCACGCAGCTCGCCTCAAGGGGAACGTGTGAAGCGCCGGCATGTTGTCCTTTTGCCGGAAAGCCCAGACGGACCTGTTATGGATATACGATACGGTCGCTCACGCATCCGGCAACCTCACCGCCCTTCGCTACATCGAGCGGATCGAGCGATTTTGCCTGGGTCTCGACTATGCCTCGGAACGCGGAACCGTAAGGGATGATGTGCGGCCGGGGCTTCGCATCGTTGGCTTCGAGCGCCGCCTGACTGTGGCCTTCACCGTAGAAGGCGACCAGGTGGTGATTCTCAGGGTGTTCTACGGCGGCGTCAACTGGGAGGACGAGTTGGCGCCTATCGCTCCGTGAACGCCCGCGCGAACGAGTCCAGCATCGGCCGCGCCAGATATTCGAGGAAGGTTCGGTCGCCGGTGCTGATAAACGCCTCGACCGGCGTTCCTGGGTAAAGCTGCTCGGCTTTCACGCCCTGCGGCAGCGTGTCGGTGATCTTCAGCCTGGCGCGGAAATACGCCTCATGCGTGGTTTCATCGATCAGCCGGTCGGCGGAAATTTGCGTCACCGTAGCCGGGACCTCAGGGGTGAGGCGCGCGTTCAGGGCGGACAGCCTGAGCTTCGCCGGCTGGCCGACGCGAACCAGGTCCACGTCTTTCGGCCGCAGCTTCGCGTCGACGATGAGGCCCGACGCGGTCGGCAGGATCTCCATGATCTTCTGCCCCGGCGCAATCACGCTGCCTTTGGA
Source organism: Mesorhizobium sp. C277A (assembly GCF_040324395.1). Classification (NCBI taxonomy): domain Bacteria; kingdom Pseudomonadati; phylum Pseudomonadota; class Alphaproteobacteria; order Hyphomicrobiales; family Phyllobacteriaceae; genus Mesorhizobium; species Mesorhizobium sp. C277A. Next base: position 4,063,059 of record NZ_JAMYVW010000002.1, read on the forward strand.
GTTGTAGATCGAGGATACCACGATGCCGGCTGCCGGCGCCTTGATCGTCGTGCGCCCCAGCACCGCCTCGGCTGCGGTGATCTGTTCGCCGATGTCGGCCAGGCTGGTGCGAACCTCGTCGAGCTTGGTCAGCGCGTCCTCGACGCGCTGCGTGGTCGCGCGCTCGACCTGCGCCTGGGCTTCGACGATCTGCGTCTTGGTCGCTGCGATATCCGCCTCCAGCGCGCCGGCCTGGCCGACCAGATCGGCCTCGCTGCGCAGAAGCTGCGAATATTCGCTGCGGTTGGTGAGACCCTTGTCGAGCAGGCCGGTCTTGATGCCGAGTTCCTTCTTCACGATCTCGGCCTGTTGCTGGATGGCGAGTTTCTGCGCCTCCAGTCCCAGCGCCGACTCACGATGCATGGCGACGCGCTGCGCCAGGATCGACTGCTCGGAGCGGAACCGGGCGAGCCTGGCCTCGAACTCCTTCTGCTGTTCGTGCACCAGATTGTCGAAATCGCGCTGGAACGGCGCGGGTGCTGCTTCGGCGATCGGCGCCAGCCTGTCCGATCCGTCGCGCTCGGCCTCAAGTCGCGCGGCACTTGCCCTGAGCGCGATCGTCTGTCTGGTCAGCCGGTTGAGGTCGGTCTCGGCCGCCCTGCGGTCGAGCAGGACCAGCGGTTCGCCTTGTTGCACGCGGTCGCCTTCATGCACCAGCAACTGCTCGATGATGCCGCCCTCGGGGTGCTGGATGAGGATGTTGCCGCCCGTCGCCGAGATCGTGCCGGAGGTGATCACCGCGCCGGAGAGCGGCGCGTTCGCCGCCCAATAGCCGAAGCAGCCGACGAAGAGCGCTATGGCCACGTAGCCGACGACGGCCAGGCGGCGGAAGTCGGTGCGCGGTCGACCTTCGAAGGCGAGGCTCTGCTGCATCATCGTCTATGACCCGAAGCGGACGCTGTGCGGGCGCACGGTCGGCACGAACGAGCCTGTCACCACCGCGCTCCCGGCCTTGCCGGCCGCCGGTTGCCTCAGCACCTCGCTCGCAGGGCCGAAAGCTTCGACCATGCCGTTGCGCAGGACCATGACGCGGTCGCAGGCCGCGGCGATCGAAGGGCGATGCGTGATGACGACTGTCGTGACGCTTACACTTCGCGCGGCCGAAAGCATCCCTTCGAGCGCCGCCTCCCCACTGCCGTCGAGATGGGCGTTGGGCTCGTCCAGCACCAGCATGCGTGGCTTGCCGTAGAAGGCGCGCGCCAGCCCTATCCGCTGGCGCTCGCCGCCCGACAGCACGGTATGCGACGGGCCTATCATGGTCTGATAGCCGTCGCGCAGCGTGAGAATCAGCTCATGCGCCTCGGCGCGCCTGGCCGCTTCGACGATCGCGGCGTCATCGGCATCGGGTTCGAAGCGGGCGACATTTTGCGCGATCGATCCCGGGAAAAGCTCCACCTCCTGCGCGAGATAGCCGATATGCCTGCCAAGCTGGGTTTCGTCCCAGCTCCTCAGGTCGGCGCCGTCGACCCTGACCGCGCCGCCGGTCGGCTGCAGCGCGCCCACAAGCAATTTCGCCAGCGTCGATTTGCCGGCCCCGCTCGGGCCGACGATCGCCACCGCTTCGCCGGCGCCGATGGCAAAATTCAACCGCTTGAGGATGGGCTCCGTGCCGAAAGCCGCAGTCGGCGCGATGAAGAACAGATCCTGCACCGAAATCGCGCCCAATGGATCGGGCAGTGCGAGCTTGCGCCCCTGCGCTGGTTGCGCCGCAAGGGCGGTGTCCAGCCGCTTCCAGCATCGCTTGGCGTCGACGATCTGCCGCCAGGATCCGATCAGCTGGTCGAGCGGCTGCAGCGCGCGCGAGGACACCAGCGACGAAGCGAAGATCATGCCGGCGGTCATCTGCCCCTGCAGCACCAGCCACGCGCCGGCGCCGAGGATCGCCAGTTGCAGCATCATGCGCAGCGCCCGCGACGTCGCGCTGAAGATCGCATTGGCGCTTCCGGAACGGTCATGCAGGGTCAGCGCCTCAGTGACGTGCTGTCCCCAGACCGCGGCGGCATTTTGCACCATGCCCATGGCGCGCAGCGTGTCGGTGTTGCGGGCAAAGGCCTGCTCCGCCTGGCTGGCCACCGCCGAGCGTTCCGCCGACATGGCATCGTTCCTGCCGATGGCAAGCTGGTTGGCCACAACCAGGAGAAACAGCAGCACGGCGCCGGCGAGCGTCAGCCAGAACAGGACGGGATGGATGAAATAGAGCAAGGCCAGGAAGACGGGCGCAAACGGCAGGTCGAACAACACCGCCACGCCGCGCGACCTGATGAAGGCGCAAGTCGTGGCAAGGTCGTTCAGCGGCGACAGCCCGCTGCCGGCATGTCTGGCGCCAAGCGAGGCGGCGAATGTCCGCGCGCCCAGTTTCAGGTCGACGGTGGCCGCAACACGTTGCGCGTAGATGGCGCGGACCGCGTCCAGCAGGCCGAGGAAGGCGAGCGCGAGGACCGCCATGGCCGAGAGATAAAGCAGCGTCTCGACGCTGGAGGACGGCAACACCCGGTCATAGACCTGCAGCAGATAGAGCGGGATCACCAGGAGCAGGATGTTGATCAGCAACGAAAATATGCCGATATCGGCGATGCCGCGCAGGAAAACCGGGCGCAGGCCGATGGCCGCATCCCTGAGTGGCGCGCGGTCCCGTGACATCTAGACCGCGTGCTCGGCTGTCGTGCTCAGATGGCTCTGCTGCAAATCGTTCAGCGTATAGGCGTGGATATAGTCGATCTTCATTTGCGCGGGCGTCGCCAGATGGTCGGGCGGCGCGCCGGCTTGACCGCCGACCGCAAGGTCGACCAGCATATACATGGGCTTGTTCATATCGGACGGCGTCGCCGCTTCCGCGACCTGGACGCCATCATAGGTCCAGACCAGCTTGTCCGGCGTCCACAACAGGCCATAGGTGTGATAGCCGTCGGTGTTGGAGACATTCACCGTCGACCCGACCGTGGTGTGGGTTCCCGTCTCATTTGTGTGCGCGGTCATGAGAAGCGCATTCGGGTTCTGCCCATACATTTCGATCACGTCGAGTTCCGGGGGCCATGAACCGTCTTCGGGCAGAAGCCAGAAGGCCGGCCACGCGCCGGCATTTTCCGGGAGATCGGCCCGCATTTCGAAATAGCCATAGGTCTGCGAGAAGGTGTCGTGCGTCGTCAGTATGCCGGAAGTGTATTCGTAATTGTTGATCAGCGGCTTGATGTCGTCGGGCGCATGCGCCGCGGTTATGGTGAGCACGCCGCTTGCGACGCTGAACGGATGGACCGAGCTGGTCGGCGCATAATTGGCGTCGATATACCATTGCAGCTCGCCGTTCTGGGGCTGCGAGCTGCCGTTCTGCGCCCCCCACCAGAAATTGGAATCCCAGATGCCGCTCTGGCCGTTCCACAGGCTCAGCGTGTTGAAATCGTCGTTGAAGGACAGCGTCATGCCGGTCTTGTCGATCGGCAGCTCGAACTGGCCGGGCTGAAACTTGTCGATCGTGGTGTTGTGGAACACCAGCACCTCGCTCGAGCCGAGGTTCAGCTGCACGTTCGATCCCACCTGGACCATATTGGCGTGGACGGCCTCGAACGAGGTGAAGGCATAGCCGTTGAGGCGCACCGTGTCGGTCGCGCCGAAATCGGAGATAAGGTCGCTGCCATTGCCCTTGGTGATGATGAAGGTGTCGGCGCCGGCGCCGCCGATCAGCACGTCATTGCCCTTGCCGCCGTCCAGCGTCTGGCTGCCAGCGCCGCCCGTTATGATGTTGTCCTGAGCATTGCCGAAGGCATAGTGGCCGTCGCCGGTGACGACGAGGTTCTCGAAATTGGCGGGCAGCTTGTAGCTCATCCAGGTATCGATCGTGTCGACGCCCGCGCCGTAGTTCTCGACCGCTTTGTTGATCGTCGAATAGAGATTGTAATAGTCGTCGCCCGCGCCGCCATACATGGTGACCTTGACGTTGGTGTCGCCCCAGAAGGAATCGTTGCCCGAGGTGCCGTAGCGGTAAGGCGCGCCTCCAGTCGCCGAGAACCAATGGGTGGAAGCGCCGGTATAGGGAAGTGGAATGCCTTTGGCGTTGAGGACTGTGGTCATTCCGACACTCCTTGCGCGTGCTGCCTTGGTCGTTCGACAACCTTCGAGCGACCATTCGGATCAACTCTTAAATTGATCCGTCGTTCCAGGGAATCATTCTATAGTACACCAAGGAGATCGTCGCCCATCATTTAATAGATAATGCCGAAGGCGTTAAGCTGATCCTAATACAACTTTGTAGGAGAGACTTACAATTTTAATAAATTGTGAGATCCGCGCCGAAAGGTTAGGCAATGACGCGACACGACCGCCTGCCTGAGGCGGCGACTCGAAGTCGCGGGCGGATGGCTGCCGGCAAAGGGCTCAAGAAAATTTGACAGGCTATGTCGGACCGGGTGAGGTTCACCCGTCCTTGGGGCATCGAACAACGAACCACAAAGGATACCGAAGAGATGCCAAGCACCGTACGTTTGCACCGCGTTCTGACGACCAGCCCGGAGAAGGTCTACCGCGCATTCACAGAAGCCGACGCGCTGGCGAAATGGCTTCCGCCGAACGGCTTCACTTGCACCGTGCACAGCTTCGACGCGAAAGTCGGTGGCGCCTTCAAGATGTCGTTCCGAAACTTCACGACGGGCGGCAGCCATTCCTTCGGCGGCGAATATCTCGAACTCGTTCCCGGCGAGCGCCTGCGCTACACCGACAGGTTCGACGACCCCAATTTGCCCGGCCAGATCGAAGTGACCGTGCTCCTGAAGAAAGTGTCGGTCGGCACGGAACTCGACATCACGCAGGCCGGCATTCCGGACGTTATTCCGGCCGAAGCCTGCTATCTCGGCTGGCAGGAGTCGCTGCGCAATCTGGCAAAGCTCGTCGAACCCGAGATCAATCAGTAGAGCCCATCGGATCGGCGGCGCCGCCCAGCCAGTCTGCGCCGCCGACAATGCCGAGCCGAGGACTCATCCCTCACGGCCCGGTGCAGATCGGCAACGGTTGTGGCGGCGGTGGCGGGTTGTCCTTGGCGTATTGCGCGATGATCGGCTCAAGGCTCTTTCGCGGCCAGAATTTCGGCTTGCCGATCTCCTTCAGGCAGGACGCATTCCAATAGGCGCCCGATTTACCAACGGCGGTGATGTCGCGCGATTCCGGGTAGATATAGAGCGTCGTCGGATTGCCCTTCACCATCGAAATGATCTGGTCGGCGTCGGACGGCGACCAGCTGGTGCAGCCATTGCTGCGGCCGCCGGCATAATCCACCAGCTTGCCGTATGGCACGAAGCCGTCATGGTCGGCATAGGAGCTGTTCGGGTTCTTGCGCAGGCACATGCCGCGCAACAGCCGCGCCGCGTGGCCACCGATCACCCGCTGCCTGGCATTCGCCGTCTCCCCCTCACCGTCGAACTGGATGAAGGTGCGCAGCAGCGCCTGGTCCTTTTTTGCGCCGATGCGGTAAAAACCCTTGAATGAGATCTTTGCCTCGCCGGTCATATAGGCGCCACCGGTCGTCAAGGACGAGTCCAGGGCATTGCCGAAGTTTTTCGCGCAGCGTTTGCCGTTGGAGAAATCGACCACGCCTTTCAAATTGCGGCCGCCGCCATGGCCCGACGAGATCGCCCTGAACGACTGCTTGGCCTCGCAAATGACGTAGTAGCGCCGCCCTAGCACGCCATTGCCGAGATCGCCGGGGCGAGTCGCATCCATGGCGAAATAGCAGCCATTGTGGACCGCGCCTTGCGCGACCTTCTTCAGGTAAAGCGCGCGCGCCCGCTCCAGCACCACTTGCGAAATCTCGCCGTCGTCATTGCCGACATGGGCCTGCAGCCAGGCCGGTATATCGGAGGACGCGGCAAAAGACCGGGCAGACATCGTCAAGGCGATGCCGGCGACGGCGAGGAGGCCAAAGACAAAGACAGCCAGAGATTTCAACCGCACCGGACAACCCTCCCGCCCGAACCGTTCTGCGATTCTCGGAAACCCATCATAAATCGTCGCGCGCCGATCGGCGAAACACATCTTGTTCAGAACCGCGCAAGCAAGTCAGGTAGCTGCCTGTTCGCCTTTCACAGCGCCAGGCTGCCCTGTTCCGCCTCCGCGGCATTGGGGTCGCCCGGCGCCGTCGCCCAGGCGAGCTCGACCAGCGTCACCGTGCGGCGGCCGGTGCCGTCGAGCTGGCAGACGATGAGGCCCTGCTCCTCGATATAGGTGAGCAGCCGCCGGGCGCGCCGCAGCGAATGCGAGCCGTAGGCGCGCGCGATCGCCGCGTCGCTCGGGCACGGCCAGCCCTCCTTGGCGGCGCGGGCGATCATCATGAACACGCCCTGCATGTCCTCGGGCAGCAGCGAGGCGCGCACGGAAACGTCCTGCCAGGCGTCATCGCCTGCCATGTCGGCGCCGAGCCCGGCGCGGGCACGCGTCAGCATGCGACGGAATTCTGAGAGGTCCGGCACCACCGAAGCGAGGCCTTCGATGCGGCAGCGGACGACGAACTCCTGATAAAGCACGCCGATGACGCGGAAACCCGCATCGGGCTGCGCCAGGATGGCGCGCAGGACACGGTCCACCCGCTCTCGCCGGTCGGCGATATCCTCGGCGCTTACCGCCGGTTCCGCAGGTTCCGGGCGGATCTCCATCGCCGCAGACTTCGCCGCCATCAGCTGGTCGAGCAAATCGGGCGACGCCATCCGGCGCGGCGCGCGCATCGTCTCGGGCGGCGGCGCTGCCAGGATGATGGCCCGTGCGTCCTCGAGCGCTGTTTCCGGCATTGCCATCAGCCGCGGCGTACCGTTGCGCGGGCTGGTCTCGGTCTGGCCGATGCGCACGCCGAGCGGGCGGCGCGACAGCGCCGGTCCCAGCGCCATGAAGTGCCCGCGCTCCAGATCGCGAAACGCCTCCGCCTGGCGCCGTTCCATGCCCAGAAGGTCGGCGGCGCGCGCCATGTCGATATCGAGGAAGGTACGGCCCATGAGGAAGTTGGACGCCTCCGCCGCGACATTCTTGGCGAGCTTTGCCAGCCGCTGCGTGGCGATGATGCCGGCAAGGCCGCGCTTGCGGCCGCGGCACATCAGATTGGTCATGGCGCCGAGCGAGAGCTTTCGCGCCTCGTCGGACACTTCGCCTGCCACGGCGGGCGCGAACAGCTGCGCTTCGTCGACCACCACCAGCATCGGATACCAATGCTCGCGGGCAACCTCGAACAACCCGCCGAGAAAGGCAGCGGCGCGGCGCATCTGGTTCTCGGCATCGAGCCCTTCGAGATTGAGCACGGTGGAGACGCGATGGATGCGCGCCCGCTCGCCGGCTGCTTGCAGGCCACGCTCCGTATGCTCCTCGGCATCGATGACCAGATGGCCGTAATGGTCGCCCAGCGAGACGAAATCGCCTTCCGGGTCGATGATGGTCTGCTGCACCCAGGGCGCGCTCTGCTCCAGTAGCCGGCGCAAAAGGTGCGATTTGCCGGAGCCGGAATTGCCCTGCACCAGAAGCCGGGTGGCCAGCAGCTCCTCAAGGTCGAGCGCCGCCGACGCACCCGCCGTCGTCTGTCCCATCTCGATGGCTACGGTCATGTCACGACTCTCCTTGCGGACAGGGCTTATCAACCCGGCCGCGAGCCGTCGAGCGCGCCATGGCAACTCGCCCGCTGTTCCACACCTATGCTGCCAAAGCGCCACACATCAGCCCATCTGCCCAAAGGGAAGGCACGTCAAGCGGAGTTGACCGGCGGCAGAAGCGGCGCGTCCAGCCCGTCGAAGGGATCGCGCCAGGCATCGATGGCTTCGAGCCGGCGATACCAACCCAGAACATAGGGATAGTCCGCCAGCGGCAGGCCGGCTGCATCGTTGAACGGCAAAAACGTCGCCATGCGGAAATCGGCATAGGAAAGCGACTTGCCCACAAGCCATGGCCGCTTGGCGAGCTCCGCCTCGAGAATCGCTGCCGCGATGCGGAACTCCGCCAGCCCCTCCTCGACCTTGCCCTGGTCGACAGGCCCAATCCCGTAGCGCTGCTTGGTTCCGCGCTCGAAATGCACGGTGTCGCAGGCCCGCACGAAATTTTCCTTGCCCCAGCTCAGCCAGCGGATCATGTCGGGTTGGTCGCCGCCGCCGCGCCAGAAATCCGAACCCGCTTCGCGCGACAGAAGGCAGGCTATGGCGTCGGCTTCCCACAGGCTGCCGCCCGTCCATGCCAATATCGGCAGGGTAAGATTGGGATTGAGCTGACGAAACCGCTCAGCCTGCCCGGGCGCCATGGGTGCCGCGAACTCACACTCGACCTTGGCCTGCAGATGACGTGCCGTTGCTACCGCAAGGCGCGGATTGGGATTGCGGCTGAAGTACAGTTTCATATCCGGTCCTGGACGCTGTGGGCTCGACCTTATCAAACACGCAAACGTGCCCTCCCGGCAATCTGGTCGGACCACGATTCCGCTGGCACACGCCGTTGTTCGGCGTATTATTTCCTTCGGGAGAGGGTTCTTGGCAGGAGGAAGCCATGAACGTAGTGCCGAGCGTACCTGTCATCGACGTGACAACCCAGAACCTTGTTTCCTCTGCGCTTTCCAGATTCCGCGCTGGCGATACCGTCTCGACTAGAGCGGCGCTCGATGCCATCCGCCGCATGGATCCAACCTGTGTCGACAGCGACGACGATCTCGTCGAACTCGTCGTCATGGCGGCAATTGGTAAGACCATGGCGGTCGTGTTCGACCACCGCTCCCGCTAGCCCTGTGGGACGAACCTGTGCCGTTCAACTCGCTTGAGCTCGAGTGGATTCGGTTGGCGAGCTTTTACAACTGCAGCCCGGGAGGCGCACGTCTTCGTGCGCGAAGGCCGGCAATAGCATAAGCGGGCAAGACTCAGATCCCCAAGGGATGCGGCATGTAGCCGACGAAGCCGCCGATCTTCCAGTGGCCCGCCACCTTCCTGCAGAAATACAGCGTCTGCCATTTCAGCTTGTCGACGCTGCCATCGGCCTTGGCCACCGAGCCGTTGAACTTCTTGTGCAGCACGGCGCGGTCGCCATCGACGTCGATGTCGCGCATGTTGGTGACGCGAAACAGCGCCTCGCGCAGCGGCTCGGCGAATCTGGCCGCCGCCGTCTCCTTGGCCTGGCGCAGCCATTCGTCGCGATAGACGGCAAGGCTCGGGAATTGCAGACGCCAGGCGTCGGCATCGCTGAGGAAATGCGCATGCATGCCGAAGAAGCTGTCGGCGAGGAAATCATCCTCGACCATCGACCAGTCCTGACCGATAAAGGCGTCGATGTCGCGCCGCACCAACATTTCCCAGAGCGCGTGGCGATCGGCATCGCCCTCTGGAAACGGGTTCTTGTCGAAGGTCATTGAAATCTCCTGTCGGGAAAATGCGACGCGCAAGATGCTGGCGAGCCTGCGATAAAGCAACACGCGTTTGGAAAAATGTTGCTTTCCAAAAAGCCCCCTATGAGGATCACCGGGACAGGCGTAGAGCGGTCGTCGAAAACGGGGCGCGGCCCGCCATTCTGAACAGGAGTTTCCCTTGCCCAAAGAGTGTTTTGGAACATCCCACGTGCCGCTGTCGCCGGCCGTGCGCGCCGGGGATTTCGTCTACATCTCAGGTCAGGTGCCGGTCGACGGCGACCGCATTGTGGTCAAGGGCGGCATTACCGAGCAGACCGAGCAGGTGCTGCAGAATGTGAAGGCAGCACTCGCGCTGGCCGGCTGCACCATGGACGATGTCGTCAAGACCACGGTCTGGCTCGAGGACGCGCGCGACTTCGGCGCCTTCAATGCCGTCTACGCCAAGCACTTCCCGAAAAATCCGCCGGCCCGCACCACGGTCGAATCGCGGCTGATGATCGACATCAAGATCGAGGTCGAAGCCGTCGCTTACCGGCCGGTTTGACCAGTCGGGGCATGATCCCGAAAAGTGGAAACCGGTTTTCTCGGACAAACGGAAACCGTTTTGTCCAAAGATCATGCCCCGAAACAAAGAGAGAGGCAGGCGCCGATGCAGTTCGATCTCCTGATCAAGGGCGGCCGCCTGATCGATCCGGCCTCGGGCCTGGACGCGCCGCGCGATGTCGCCGTTACGGGCGGACGCATCGTGGCCATCGAGGCGGCGATCGATGCCGAGCACGCCACCAAGATAGTCGACGCTCGTGATTGCATCGTCACGCCCGGCCTCATCGACCTGCACAGCCATGTCTATTGGGGCGGCACCTCGCTGGGCGTCGACGCCGACCGGCTGGCGGCCAAGAGCGGAACCACCACCTTCATCGATGCCGGCAGCGCCGGCGCCGGCAATTTTCTGGGCTTTCGCCGCCATGTCATCGAGCGCTCGAAGGTGCGCATCCTGGCCTATGTCAACATCTCCTTTGCCGGCATATTCGGCTTCTCGCAAAGCGTCTCGGTCGGCGAATGCAGCGATCTCAGGCTCTGCGAGCCACGCGAGACGGTGGCTGCGGTGCGCGAGCACGCCGATGTCGTCGTTGGGGTAAAAGTGCGCTCCGGCAAGCATGCCGGCGGCGCCAGCGGCATCGCGCCGGTCGATCTCGCGCTGGAAGCCGCCGACCAGGCCGGCCTGCCGCTGATGGCGCATATTGACGAGCCGCCGCCCGGCCGCTCCGAAGTGCTGCCACGGCTGCGCCGCGGCGACATCCTCACCCACTGTTTTCGCCCGTTCCCCAACGCGCCGGTGTTCGCCTCCGGCGCGGTGCGGCCGGACATGCGGCTGGCCCGCGAACGCGGCGTCATCTTCGACATCGGCCACGGCATGGGATCGTTCGACTTCGCCGTGGCGAAAGCGATGCTGGCCGAGGGCCTCGCGCCCGACGTCATCTCCAGCGACGTGCATCTCTATTGCGTCGACGGTCCGGCCTTCGACATACTGGTCTGCATGTCGAAGCTAATGGCGCTCGGCATGCCGCTGGTCGAAGTGCTGCGCGCCGCCACGCAAAGGCCAGCCGAGGCGATCGCCAGGCCGGAGCTTGGGACGCTGAAAGTTGGCGGTGTCGGCGATGTCGCGGTGCTGAGACTGCGCCCCGGGCGCTTTACCTTCGTCGATGCGGTCGGTGCGGCGCTGATCGCGGATCAGCGGCTGGTCTCAGAAGGCATTGTTATCGGCGGTGTCTGGTGGCCGAACGAGGCGCCCGACCACAACGAGACCGAGCGCTTCGAGCCGCATGCGGCACATACGCATGTCGAGGTCGCGGCACGGCATTTCGGGCGTGGATAATCTCCCTCCTTGATGGGGAGATGGCCGGCAGGCCAGAGGGGGTCGGTTCGACCGGACGCAAGCTCCTCGCGGCAGCTGGAGGTCAGCGCTCCACGCGCGGCGCCCCCCTCTGTCGCCTTCGGCGACATCTCCCCCACAAGGGGGGAGGAGATCGCTAGCGCCCTGCGTTACTCACCGCCCCAAACACCGGCGTCGCAATCCCTTCCATCCGCGCCTTGATCTGCAGCGCCACATATTTGGAGTAAAACCGCGACAGCGCCAGATTGCCGCCGTGGAACCACAGCGCGTCCTGCGCTGTCGGCTTCCACATGTTGCGCAGCTCGCCTTGCCAAGGACCGGGATCGCCTTTGACGCCGGAGCCGAGGCCCCAGCATGGCCCGACCTTGTCGGCGACCTCACGCGAGACGATGGCTGCCACCGTCTCGTTCATCGACTGGTAGCCGGTGCAGGCGACGATTGCATCGACCGCCAGTTCGCTGCCGTCGTCGAACAGGATGCCGGTCGGCGTCAATGAACTGATGCCGACGCCGCTCCTCACTTTGATCTCGCCATTGATGATCAGTTCGCAGGCGCCGACATCGATGTAGTAGCCGGAGCCGGTGCGGTAGGCCTTCATCAACAGCCCGGTCTCGTCCTCGCCGAAATCGATGGCGAAGCCGGCGGCGCGCAGCCGGTCGTAGAAGGACGCATCGCACGCCTTGATAACTTCGTACAGATCTCGCTGGCCCTTGGGCACCAGCGCGAACGGCGTCGACGCGACGATCAGGTCGGCTCTGTCAGTGGTGATGCCGCGCGCCAGCGCATTCTCTGAAAAGATCTCGAAGCCGACCTCCATCAGCGTGTCGGATTTCACCACTGTCGTCGGCGACCGCTGGATCATGGTGACGTCTGCGCCGCTCTCCCAGAGGTCGACGCTGACATCGTGCCCCGAGCTTGCCGCGCCGATGACAGCGACACGTCTGCCGCGGAATTTCTCGCCGCTTGCATACTGGCTGGAATGCTGGAGTTCGCCCTTGAAGGTCTCGGCGCCGGGCAGCGCGATCTGGCGTGGCGGGCCATAGGCGCCGGTGGCAAAGACAATGTGCTTCGGCTTCAGCGTGATCTGCCGGCCGACGCGGTCGACCACCACAGTCCACACCTTCTCGGTATCGTCATAGCTGGCGCTGACGCATTTGGTGGCGACCCAGTAGTTGAGCTCCATCACCCTGGTGTACATCTCCAGCCAGTCGCCCATCTTGTCCTTGGGCGTGAACACCGGCCAGTTCTCCGGGAACGGAATGTAGGGCAGATGGTCGTACCAGACCGGATCGTGCAGCACGAGCGAGCGATAACGGTTGCGCCAGGAATCGCCGGGGCGCGCATTTTTCTCGATGATGATCGTGGGCACACCGAGTTGCCTCAGCCGCGCGCCGAGCATGATGCCGCCCTGCCCGCCGCCGATCACCAGGCAATAGGGCTGCTCAGTGGCGCCGAGATCGCGCGTCTCGCGCGCCCGCGCCTCCGCCCATGTCTCGCGTGCAGGGTCGGCCTTGTGGCGGATGCCGAGCGGCCGCGCCGGTCCCTTTTTCTCCTCGAACCCTTTGAGCTCCCGCACCGCCGTGAACAAGGTCCGGCAGCGGCCGTCCGTGAGGCGCACAATCCCTTCGCCCCGCGCGACCGACGTTTCGAACGTGAACCAGGCCTCGACGGTGCCCTCATCCGAGGTCGCCTCGCCGGACAGCGTCCAGTGTGAGGGCTTCGCTTCCGCCAGCGTCGCTTGCAGCATGTCGCGGATCGCACCGCGGCCTTCCATCGTGGTGATGTTCCAGGTGAAAGCCAGCAGATCGCGCCAGTAGCAATCCTCGACGAACAGGTTGGCGGCCGCCTCGGCGTCATCAGCTTCCAGCGCCCGTGCAAGCGCGCAAAGCCATGTCGCCGCCTGTTTCGATGGTGCCATGTCGAGCATCTGTTTTTCCCTCGTTTTGCGTTCCCATTGTTTCGAAAGACGGCGGCGCCGCAAGAGGGGTCGCGATATCATGGCCTCGGTTTCTAGCGGCCCGGAACGGAGCCATCTCCCGGAAATCTTTATAGGAATTTTATATCTTTCCTCCCGGCCCCGTCTCGAACCTTTATGGCGATCGGGTCCATATTCCATCTCGAGCAAAACGCTGCGGACGCCGTGACCCCAGAGTTACGGCGGGCCGTTCTCATGGAATTTCTGGCTCGCCAGTCGCTGGCGCCAAATACAAGCAGAAGCAAGGACCAACACACATGGACATTGTCGTCATCGGGATCGAGGTTTTGTTCTTCGGTCTTTCCCTCGCCTACATCAAAGCTTGCGACGCTCTTTAAGCGGAAGGATCGCACCATGCTTGTCGATTACATCCTCGGTGGCGGCGTGACCTTGTTCCTGCTCGTCTACCTGACATACGCCCTCGTTCGCCCAGAACGCTTCTGAAGCAAGGCACGGAAAGCCATGACACTCAACGGATGGATACAGATCCTGGTTTATTGCGGGATCGTCGTTTTGCTGGTGAAGCCGCTCGGCGGCTACATGTACCGCGTCTTCAATGGCGATCGCACCTTTCTCTCGCCCATACTCGGGCCCGTTGAGCGCGGCCTCTACCGCATTTCGGGAACCAGCGAGCGCGAGGAGCAGCACTGGACGACCTACGCGGCAGGAATCATCTTCTTCAGCCTTGCCAGCTTCCTGGTGCTGTACTTTCTGCAACGCCTGCAGGGCGTCCTGCCTTACAATCCGGCCGGGATGGCATCGGTCGAACCCAATCTCGCCTTCAACACTGCCGTCAGCTTCGTCACCAACACCAACTGGCAGAATTACGGCGGCGAAAGCACGTTGTCCTACCTCGTGCAGATGGCCGGCCTGACCGTGCAGAACTTCATGTCGGCCGCCGTGGGCATTGCCATCGCGGTGGCGCTGATCCGCGGCTTCGCCCGCGCCTCGGCCAAATCGATCGGCAATTTCTGGGTCGATATGACCCGCTGCACGCTCTACATCCTGCTGCCGCTCAGCATCGTGCTCACCCTTGTCTATGTCTGGCTCGGCATGCCGCAGACGATGGGGCCGTATGTCGATGCCACCACGCTCGAAGGCGCCAAGCAGACGCTCGCCCTTGGGCCCGTCGCCTCGCAGGTTGCCATCAAGATGCTCGGCACCAATGGCGGCGGCTTCTTCAACGCCAATGCCGCGCATCCTTTCGAAAACCCCGACGCCATCTCCAACATGATCCAGATGGTGACGATCTTCGCGCTGGGTGCTGCACTCACCAACGTCTTCGGCCGCATGGTCGGCAACCAGCGCCAGGGCTGGGCGATCCTGGCCACGATGGGTGTGCTGTTCATCGCTGGTGTCGTTATCTGCTACTGGGCGGAAGCCGCGGGCAATCCGCTGGTCCATGCGTTGGGCGTCGACGGCGCCAACTTGGAAGGCAAGGAGAGCCGCTTCGGCATTGCCGCTTCGGCACTATTCGCCGTCATCACCACGGCTGCGAGCTGCGGTGCGGTGAACGCCATGCATGACTCGTTCACAGCACTTGGCGGCCTGATCCCGATGCTCAACATGCAGCTCGGCGAAGTCATCGTCGGCGGCGTCGGCGCCGGCTTCTACGGCATCGTCATGTTCATCGTCATCACCGTGTTCGTCGCCGGCCTGATGGTTGGCCGCACGCCCGAATATCTCGGCAAGAAGATCGAGGCCAAGGAGGTCAAGATGGCAATGCTCGCCATCCTCGCTCTGCCGTTGGTCATGCTGGTCTTCACGGCAATAGCGGTCGTGCTGCCAAGCGCCGTCGCCTCGATGGCCAATGGCGGTCCGCATGGCTTCTCCGAGGTTCTTTATGCCTACACTTCGGCGGCGGCCAACAACGGCTCGGCCTTTGGCGGCCTTTCCGGCAACACGCCCTGGTACAACATCACGCTCGGCATCTCCATGTGGGTGGGTCGCTTCTTCGTCATCATTCCAGCGCTTGCCATTGCCGGCTCGCTAGCGACGAAGAAGACGGTTCCGGCTTCCGCCGGCACCTTCCCGACCGACGGCCCGCTGTTCGTCGGCCTGCTCGTCGGCGTCATCCTGATCGTCGTCGGCCTGACCTTCTTCCCGGCACTGGCGATCGGACCGATCGTCGAGCACCTGGCTGCCATCAACGGCCAGACATTCTGAGGCTTGTCATGTCCTGGTTCTACCCAAAACGCATGAAGGCCCGGCCGCGAGCCGGCCCACGAGCCGGCAATGAGGGGGAGGAAACGCCCCCTCCCTTCCCCAGCGTATCTACCTTCCTCGGCCTCGCGGCAGTCATGATCGTGATCTGGCTGCTGGCCTATGGTCCGCCGCCCCTCTTTTCGGCATCCGGTCGGTCGGTGCCGGCCAACAGTTCAGATTCTGGAGCCATCAAATGAGCCAGTCCAAATCCGCGGTCATCATGGATGCCCGCATCCTGTGGCCGGCCATCGGCGGCGCCTTCAGGAAACTCGACCCCCGCACGCTGGTCAGGAACCCGGTGATGTTCGTCGTCGGCATCGTCTCGCTTCTTACCACGGTCCTGTTCGTCAAGGATCTCGTCACCGGCGGCGGCGATTTCGGCTTTACGCTGCAGATCATCATCTGGCTGTGGTTCACCGTGCTGTTCGCCAACTTCGCCGAGGCCGTCGCCGAAGGCCGCGGCAAGGCGCAGGCCGATTCGCTGCGCAAGGCGCGCACCGAAACCCAGGCCAAGCTGCTTGCCGGCGAAGACCGCTCCAGGTTCAAGCTGGTGCCCGGCACCAGCCTGAAGGTTGGCGACATCGTGCTGGTCGAAGCCGGCGACATCATCCCGTCCGACGGTGAAGTGATCGAAGGCGTGGCCTCGGTCAACGAGGCGGCAATCACCGGCGAGTCCGCACCCGTCATTCGCGAATCCGGCGGCGACCGTTCGGCGGTCACCGGCGGCACGCAGGTTTTGTCCGACTGGATTCGCGTGCGCATATCAGCCGCCTCCGGCCACACCTTCCTCGACCGCATGATCTCGCTGGTCGAGGGTGCCTCGCGCCAGAAGACGCCCAACGAGATCGCGCTCAACATCCTGCTCGTCGGCATGACGCTGATCTTCGTGCTGGCCACCGCCACGATCCCGAGCTTTGCCTCCTATTCCGGCGGCTATATCCCGGTGACAGTGCTGGTCGCGCTGTTCGTCACCTTGATCCCGACCACCATCGGCGCCCTGCTGTCGGCCATCGGCATTGCCGGCATGGACCGCCTGGTGCGCTTCAACGTGCTGGCCATGTCCGGCCGCGCCGTGGAAGCGGCGGGCGACGTCGATACGCTTTTGCTCGACAAGACCGGCACCATCACGCTCGGCAACCGCCAGGCCACCGAATTTCGGCCGGTCAAGGGTGTGACCGAGCAGGAACTGGCCGATGCGGCACAGCTTGCCTCGCTCGCCGACGAGACGCCCGAGGGACGCTCGATCGTCGTGCTGGCCAAGGAAAAATACGCCATCCGCGCCCGCGACATGGCGACATTGCACGCCAGTTTCGTGCCCTTCACCGCGCAGACCCGGATGAGCGGCGTCGACATCGACGGCTCGTCGGTGCGCAAGGGCGCCGTCGATTCGGTTCTCGCCTATGTCAGCCAGTCGACATCGGCCACCCATGGCGCGCGCCCCGGCAGCGACACCGTCAAGGATCTCCAGGCGATCGCCGACGAGATCGCCAAGGCCGGCGGCACGCCGCTGGCCGTCGAGCGTGACGGCCGCCTGCTCGGCGTCGTCCACCTCAAGGACATCGTCAAGGGTGGCATCCGCGAGCGCTTTGCCGAACTGCGCAAAATGGGCATCCGCACCGTGATGATCACCGGCGACAATCCGATGACTGCGGCGGCGATCGCAGCCGAAGCCGGCGTCGACGATTTCCTCGCCCAGGCCACGCCCGAGGACAAGCTGAAGCTGATCCGCGACGAACAGGCCAAGGGCAAGCTGGTCGCCATGTGCGGTGACGGCACCAACGACGCGCCGGCCTTGGCGCAGGCCGATGTCGGCGTCGCCATGAACACCGGCACGGTTGCCGCCCGCGAGGCCGGCAACATGATCGACCTCGATAGTGACCCGACCAAGCTGATCGAGATCGTCGAGATCGGCAAGGCGCTGCTGATGACGCGCGGTTCGCTGACGACCTTCTCGATCGCCAACGACGTCGCCAAATACTTCGCCATCATCCCGGCCATGTTTGCCGTCTTCTACGTTGCGCCGGGACATACAATCGGCCCCCTGCAAGCGCTCAACATCATGCACTTGGCGACGCCGCAGAGCGCCATCCTGTCGGCCATCATCTTCAACGCGCTGATCATCATCGCTCTGATCCCGCTGTCGCTGAAAGGCGTCAAATACCGCGCCATCGGCGCCGGCGCGCTGCTCAGCCGCAACCTCCTGGTCTACGGCCTCGGCGGCATCATCGTTCCCTTCGCCGGCATCAAGGCGATCGACATGATCGTCACCGGCCTCGGCCTCGCTTAAGGAAATACGTCCATGCTCACTCAGATAAGACCCGCTGTTATCATGATCGTCTTTTTCACCGTTTTGACCGGCCTGATCTATCCCCTGGGCATGACCGGCATCGCCCAGGCGCTGTTTCCGCACCAGGCCAATGGCAGCTTGATCGAGAAAAACGGCACGGTCATCGGCTCCGAACTGATCGGCCAGGGCTTTGCCGACGACAAGTATTTCCATGGCCGCCCCTCGGCTGCCGGCGACGGATACAACGCCGCAGCGTCCAGCGGCTCCAATCTCGGTCCAACCAACCCCAAGCTGATCGACCGCATCAAGGGCGATGTTGCAAAGCTGAAGGCGGAGAACCCGAACCAGCCGGTGCCGATGGATCTGGTGACGACGTCCGGCAGCGGCCTCGACCCCACCATCAGCCCGGACGCCGCCTATTTCCAGGTCGCTCGGGTGGCCAAGGCCAGGGGCTTCGACGAAGCCAAGGTCAAGGCGCTTGTCGACAGCCATGTCGAAGGCCTCGAACTCGGCTTCCTCGGCGAGCCGGTCGTCAATGTGCTGGCGCTCAACCTGGCACTGGACGATACCAAGCAGTGAGAGACAATCTCTGAAGCCAGGGGCCAGGGATCGACACGATCCTCGGCGCCGTTCATGATCGAGCCTGATGCCGGACGCCAGAAGCAACTATACCAGACCCTCTCCGGACGCGCTGCTCGAGCATGCGGAACGGGAAGAGCGCGGCCGCCTGCGGATATTTCTGGGTGCTGCACCCGGTGTCGGCAAGACCTACGAAATGCTGATGGCCGGCCGCGCCATGCTTGCCGACGGCATCGACGTGGTCATCGGCATCGTCGAAACCCACGGCCGCAAGGAAACCCTGGCGCTGGTCGAAGGCTACGAGGTCATCCCGCGCCAGAAGGTCGACTACAAGGACCGCGTGCTGAATGAGATGGACATCGACGCCATCCTCGCCCGCCGGCCGGCGCTGGTGCTCGTCGACGAACTCGCCCACACCAACGCACCCGGCAGCCGCCACCCCAAGCGCTATCTCGACGTCCAGGAAATCCTTGCGCGCGGCATCGACGTCTACACCACGCTCAATATCCAGCATGTCGAGAGCCTGAATGACGTCGTGGCACAGATCACCCGCGTCAGGGTGCGCGAAACGGTCCCGGACTCCATCATCGACCAGGCCGACGACATCGAGATCATCGACCTCACGCCCGACGACCTGATCAAGCGGCTGAAAGAGGGAAAGGTCTATTTCCCCAACACTGCCCAGCGCGCAGTCGAAAACTATTTCTCGCCGGGCAATCTGACCGCGCTTCGGGAATTGGCGCTGCGCCGCACCGCCCAGCGCGTCGACGAGCAGTTGCTCAACCACATGCAGTCGCACGCGATTCCCGGCCCTTGGGCGGCGGGCGAAAGGGTGCTCGTCTGCGTCGATGCGCGTCCGGGCGGAGCGTCTCGTGTCCGCTATGCGCGCCGGCTGGCCGACCGGCTGCGCGCACCGTGGACGGCGCTGCATGTCGACACGCCGCGTTCGGCCGCCATGTCGGAGGAAGACAAGGACCAGCTGGCCACGCTCTTGCGCCTGGCCGAGCAGCTCGGCGCCGAGGTGACGACCATTCCGGGCCAGAACGTCGCCCAGGACATCGTCCGCCACGCCACGGCCAACAACTTCACCCATATCGTCGTCGGCAGGCCGACCCGCTCGCGCTGGCGCGAACTGATCGAGGGTTCGCTCACCTACGATCTGATCCGCAATGCCGGCGATATCAGCGTCCATGTCATTTCAGGAACGGAGCGCGACAACGAGGCCACGTCGAGGGTCAAGGCGGCGGCCGAGCAGACGCCATTTCAAATCTGGCCTTATCTTTTCTCGACGGTCTATGTCGCCGGCGCGCTTGCCGTCAGCGCCGTCCTCGATCAGTTCCTCGACGTTCGCAACCTTGCCAGCGTGCTGCTGCTGGCGGTGCTGACATCGGCAGTGACCTTTGGCCTGTGGCCGGCGCTGTACGCCTGTTTCCTCAGCGCCATTGCCTTCAACTTCTTCTTTCTCGAGCCGCGCTACACGATGACGATCCGCGATCCGGAGAGCATCGTTGCCTTCGCCGTCTTCCTCGTCGTTGCCGTCATCGCTAGCAATCTGACGGCGCGTGTGCAGCGTCAGGCAGCCGCCGCCCGTTCACGCGCCCGGGCCACCGAGGACATCTACCTCTTTTCAAAGAAGCTCGCCGGCGCCGGCACGCTCGACGACGTTTTGTGGGCCACAGCCTTCCAGATCGCCTCGATGCTGAAGCTGCGCGTGGTGCTGCTTTTGCCGGAAGAAGGCACGATCACCGTCAAGGCCGGTTATCCCCCCGATGACACGCTGGCCGAGGCCGACATCGCGGCTGCACGCTGGGCTTGGGAACACAACCGGGCTGCCGGCCGTGGCGCCGATACCCTGCCCGGGGCAAAACGCCTCTACCTCCCCTTGCGCACCGCACGCACGGCCGTCGGCGTCGTCGGCCTCGACAATGACAAGCAAGGCCCGCTGCTGACGCCCGAGCAACAGCGCCTGCTCGACGCGCTGGCCGACCAGGCGGCGGTTGCCATCGAGCGCATCCAGCTGGTCGCCGATGTCGATCGCGCCAGGCTGGCGGCCGAGGCCGACCGCTTGCGCTCGGCACTGCTGACGTCGATCTCGCATGATCTGAAGACGCCGCTGGCGGCCATCATGGGCGCGGCCGGCACGCTCAGGGAATTTGCGCCGGCACTGCCCGAGAACGATCGGGCCGAGCTGCTGACCACCGTGCTCGACGAGTCCGAACGGCTGAACCGCTTCATCGCCAATCTGCTCGACATGACCAAGATTGAATCGGGCGCCATGGAACCGAATTTCGCCCTGCACTATGTCGGCGATGTCGTTGGCTCGGCCTTGCAGCGGGCACGCAAGATCACTGCCGGGCACAAGACCGAGATCGATATTCCGCCCGACCTGCCGATGCTGAAGCTCGATCCGGTGCTGTTCGAGCAGGTGCTGTTCAATCTGTTCGACAATGCCGCGAAATACGCGCCACCGGGATCGACAATCCGGCTGCAGGGCTGGGCCGACAATGGCTCCGTCGTGCTGCAGATCATGGATGAGGGACCGGGCATTCCGCCCGCCGACCTGGAGCGCGTCTTCGACAGCTTTTACCGGGTGCGCAAGCGCGATCAGGTCCAGGCCGGCACCGGGCTCGGCCTGTCGATCTGCCGGGGCTTCATCGAGGCGATGGGCGGCACTATCATGGCGGCGAACCGCAGCGATCGCCAAGGCGCGGTCTTCACCATCCGCATGCCGAAGCCGGCACGATCGCCCGGCCTGGACGAACGGAACGCGGACGGGCAAAACTCTGGTGATCCGGCATGACAAATTCCAACGTCAGCATACTGGTCGTCGACGACGAGCCGCCGATCCGCAAACTGCTGCGCGTCGGCCTCGGCAGCCAGGGTTATGCTGTCAGCGAAGCGCCCAACGCCAACGCTGCGATCGAACTCGTCGATGCACAAAAGCCGGATCTGATCCTGCTCGACCTCGGCCTGCCCGGCATGGGTGGCCTCGATCTCCTGCGCAAATGGCGCGACGACGGCCTCGACGTGCCCGTGGTCATCCTGTCCAGCCGCACCGACGAAGCCGGCATCGTCGCGGCGCTCGAACTCGGCGCTGACGACTACATCACCAAGCCGTTCGGCATGAACGAGCTGGTCGCCCGCATCCGCGTCGCGCTGCGCCACAAATTCCAGCAGCATGGCGAAAAGCCGGTGTTCCACACCGGCGATCTCAGCGTCGACCTGGTCAAGCGCATCGTCAAGGTCGAAGGCAAGGAGATAAAGCTCTCCCCCAAGGAATACGACATATTGCGTATTATGGTGCAGCATGCCGGCAAGGTGCTGACCCACCATTTCCTTCTGAAGCAGGTGTGGGGCGATTCGACCGACGTGCAGTATCTCAGGGTCTATGTCCGCCAGCTCCGGCAGAAGATCGAAAAGTCGCCCGACCAGCCGCGCTACATCACCACCGAAACCGGGGTGGGGTACCGGCTACGCGAGGTTGAGTGACCGCGCGCTTGCTGCTCAGTCGACCGACAATTCCGCCGTCCGTGCCAGTGCGCCGCCGAAGCCGTTGAGCGGGATGGTGAAACTCACCGCTTGACCGGTGTCGGCCGCGAAGGCGTCGATCTTCAGCGTGGTGGCTGCCTTGAGCAGCGGCGTGACGCTGGCATCGAACGCCACCGGCACCAGGCAGCCGACGGCCTGGCAGGTGTTGAACGGCAGGCTGCCTTCCAGCTTCTGGTCGTCGATGGTCAGGCTGACGCCTTTGGCGAGCGCCAGGCCGAACGGCAGCGCCAGCGTTCCGGTGGCATCCTCGCCGCTCTTGCTCGACAGCTCGATGGCCAGCAGGCGCTGGTTGGACTGCTTGTTGAACTGCTGATGCGACAGGCTGCAAACCTTGGCCGTGCCGGTTACCTGGCAATTGACCGTCCAGTCGCCATGTGTCTCGGACAGCGCCGAGGCGCCGCCAGGCAATGTCGGGCCGGCAGCAGGGGCGGGCGCTGCGGCGGCAGGCGCCGCCTTGTCGGTCTTGGTTTGCGCCGCGACTGCCACGGAGCCAAGAATACAGATGCTGCCCAGTAGCGCCGCGAAATATACTTGCCTGCTTTTCATCAATATGCTCCCGATTGTGCCTCGAGTCAGCCGCGATTGAGGCCGAGATCCGCGCCCGATAGAGCGGTCAATCGATCTTTTCTGTCAAGTGCGGCAGGCCGCATCCTCAGGGATTTCGCCAACCCGTGGCAGATCGGCCCATGGCAGACCCGCCCATGGCAGATCGAGACGAACGCCCTATATAGAGAGGAGGTTATATCTGTACGGGAATGAACTGATGTCGACGCTTCGCCTATCGACAGTTCTGATGTCGGCAATGCTGGCGGCGGCAACGCTCGCCGGCATCATGCAATCTGCTGCGGCTCAGTCCGTCAATCCCAGCGCCAACCGGCTGATCCAGCAGAACCAGCTGCAGCAATTGCGCAACAGCCTGCAGCGGCAGCAGTTCCAGCAACAGCAGCAGCAATATCGCGAGCAGGACCGTCGGATCGTGCCGCAGCCGCGCCCCGAAGTGCCCGTCGTCCGGCAAGCTTGTCCGATTCAGATCGTCAACAACCAGATTGTGCGTGTTTGCCGTTGATATCGGTCGCTTGCGATTTACTTAGTCGACTTATTTACTAAAAATGCCTCATTGCCTCGCGGGCATATCAGGGGTTTGCAGGCGGCGTGCGGCGGTGCGCCCGCCGACCGGATTTTCAGCACATGGCGACGACCAAGAAAAAGGCGGTACGCAAGGCAAGGCGAGGCGAACGCATTCGCCAAGTCGCCGCCATTCCCTTTCGCCTGGACGTTTCAGGCAATTTCGAAGTGATGCTGGTGACGTCGCGAGCGACGAAGCGGTTCATCGTGCCCAAGGGCTGGCCCATGAAAGGCAAGAGCGGGCGCAAGGCCGCCACCATCGAGGCGCGCGAAGAAGCCGGCGTGCTCGGCAAGACCCGCAAGGCGCCGGCCGGCAGCTATTCCTACTGGAAACGGCTGGAGCACAATTTCGTGCGCGTCGACGTCGTCGTCTATCTGTTGGAGGTGTCCGAGGAACTGGCCAACTGGCAGGAGGCCAAGAGCCGCCAGCGGGCATGGCTCAAGCCGCAGGACGCGGCGTTGCTCATCGATGAGCCGGATCTCTCGACGCTGATGGCCAACCTGGCGCCGCCTCAGCCGGCAGTGCCGGACCCGGCCTGACCAACCTCACTTGCCCTCGTCCCCTTCAGCGGGACCCTCATCCCCCTCAGCGGGAAATGGTCGCAGCGGCGTGCCCGTATAGGCCCACAGCCATTCGCGCGGCAGCGGCCCTTTGTTGCGCTCGCTTTGCTGCGACTGTTCCCATGCATGCGCCAGGATGCCCACCGAGCGCGAGAGCACGAACAGGCCGCGCGTCAACGGCGGCGGAAAGCCGAGCTCGCCATAGATGACGGCGGTGGCGCCGTCGATGTTGAGCGGTATTTTCTTGCCCTTGCGCCGTGCCACCTCTGCTTCGACGGCCTCGGCGATGTCGGCGAAGCGTCCGCTGACGACGCCGCGCGCGGCAAAATCGCGCGTCACTTCGATCAGGCGCGGCGCGCGCGGATCGACCGGGTGGAAGCGATGGCCAAATCCCGGCACATAGCCTTTCTCCTCGGCGAAGAAACGGTCGAGCCGTGCGGCTACGGCTTGGTCCAGCGCAACACCCTGGTCAAGTGCCACGGCAATGTCGCCATAGAAGGACAGCGCCTGTTCGCCGGCGCCGCCATGCACGTCACCCAGCACGTTGACGGCGGACGCCATGGCGCTGTTGATGCCGACGCCGCAGGTGATGGCCATGCGGGCAATGGCGATCGACGGCGCCTGCGGCCCGTGGTCGACGGCCGCCCCCAGCGCAATGCCGAGCAGCGCCGCCTGCTCCTCGCTCGGCAATTCGCCGCGCAGCATCAGCCAGATCGTGGCCGGAAAGCTGACGCGGCCGATCAGCTCCTGGATTTCATAGCCGCGCAGCCGGATGATGCCGGGGCTCATCTCGATGATGCCGGTCTGCCACCATTCCTCGCCGCGTTCGCGGCCGGTTTTTCTCTCGCTCACGCGCTTCTCCTGGCGCGCGGCGGCAGGGTGGAAAAAACCTCGTCCATATGCTCACCCAGCACCGGTGGCGGCAGGACCGGCAAGGGTGCCGCGCCATCGACCATGAAGCCGCCGCGCACCACGGTCAGCGGCTGCGCCATGCCGGGCAGACCCTGGAAACGCGTGGTCATGTCGCGCTCGACGACCTGACGCTCGCCAAGCACTTGGGGGATCGTCAGCACCCGGCCCGCCGGCACGCCGGCGCGGTTGAATTTTTCCTCCCAGGCTGCGGCCGAGGCGCTCGCCAAGGCCGTCTCGATCAGCACCTTCAGCACAGCGCGGTTCTGCTTGCGCGTCTCGCGCTCGGCAAAGCGCGGATCGTCGGCCAGTTCCGGCTGGCCGATCAGCCGGCAAAGCATGACGAACTGCTCCTGCTTGTTGGCGGCGATGTTGAGCAGGCCGTCGCCGGTGCGAAACGCGCCGGAGGGCGCAGCCGTCATGTTCTCATTGCCCATCGGCTGCGGCTCGACGCCGGCGGTCAGATAGTTGGACACCGGCCAGCCCAGCGCCGACAGCGTGCATTCGAGCATCGAGACATCGAGAAACGCGCCCTCGCCCGAGGTCTTCTGCTTGACCAGCGCCGCGGCGATTGCGAAGGCCCCGACCAGCCCGCCCAGCGTGTCGGCGACGGGATAGCCGACCCGCAAGGGTGCTGTCTCCGGCGTGCCGGTGATGCTCATGATACCGGACAGCCCCTGGATGATCTGGTCGTAGGCCGGATTGTCGCGCATCGGCCCGCTCTGGCCGAAACCGGATATGGCGCAATAGACGAGACCGGGGCGGACCGCTTTCAGCACCTCATAGCCGAGACCCAGCCGCCCCATCACGCCCGGTCGAAAATTCTCGACCAGCGCGTCGGCCGAGGCGACGAGATCGAGGAAGCGTTCGCGGTCGG
The DNA here is from genome assembly GCF_040324395.1 of Mesorhizobium sp. C277A. Taxonomy (NCBI): domain Bacteria; kingdom Pseudomonadati; phylum Pseudomonadota; class Alphaproteobacteria; order Hyphomicrobiales; family Phyllobacteriaceae; genus Mesorhizobium; species Mesorhizobium sp. C277A. The sequence goes on from NZ_JAMYVW010000002.1 coordinate 4,088,399, forward strand.
CTTCGCTTTTGAGATCCAGCACCACCGATCGCTTGCCGGCATTCTGCGCCAGGAACGACGCGCCCATGCCGGCTTTGTTGAGCGCCGGCGAGGCGCCGAGCTGGCGCGCCAGATCGCCGCCTTGCGGCGTCTCGACCTTGATGACATCGGCGCCGAGCAGCGCCAGCTGATAGGCACAATAAGGGCCCGCCAGCACATTGGTCAGATCGAGGATGCGGATGCCGGCAAGCAGATCGGTCATGATGCTCCAGGTTGCTCAGGCATCGCCCGGCACATGCTCCGGTCCGCGACGGCGCCGGTGCTCGATGAAGGCCCAGATATGCGGCCCGGCTAGGCCGATGAAGGCGAGGATCAGCAGCACCAGCGACAGCTTGTGGGTGTAGAACACCGACCAGTCGCCGTTCGAGATCGTCATCGCCCGGCGGAACTGCGTTTCGGCGAGCGGCCCCAGGATCATGCCGATGATGACCGGCGCTGTCGGGAAATCGAAGCGCCGCATCAGGAAGCCGGCGGCCCCCAGGAGATAGAGGATGACGAGGTCGATCGGCGATTGCGAGATGCCGTAGGTGCCGACGGTGGCGAACACCAGGATGCCGGCATAGAGCTGCGGCGCCGGGATTTTCAACAGCCGTACCCACAGCCCGATCAGCGGAAGGTTGAGGACGACCAGGATGACGTTGGCGATGAACAGGCTGGCGATCAGGCCCCAGACCAGATCGCCCTGCGTCGTCAACAGCAGCGGTCCCGGATTGATGCCGTAGCTCTGGAAGGCCGACAGCATGATTGCGGCGGTCGCCGAGGTCGGCAGGCCAAGGGTGAGCATCGGCACCAGCACGCCGGCGGCAGACGCATTGTTGGCGGCTTCCGGTCCGGCAACGCCCTCGATGGCGCCGACCGTGCCGAACTCCTCCTTGTGCTTCGACAGCTTCTTTTCGATGGCATAGGACAGGAAGGTCGGGATCTCGGCGCCGCCGGCAGGCATGGCGCCGATCGGGAAGCCGATAAAAGCGCCGCGCAGCCATGGCTTCCACGATCGTCCCCATTCGGCCGCTGTCATGTAGAGCGATCCCTTGAGCGGCACGATCTCGTCCTTGCCGGCATAGCGGCGCGAGGCCATGTAGAGCGTCTCGCCGACGGCAAACAGGCCGACCGCGGCAATGATGACATCGACGCCATCGAGCAGTTCGTTCATGCCGAAGGTGAAGCGCGGCTGTCCCGTCTGCAGGTCGACGCCGATCATGCCGATGACGAAGCCGATGAACAGGCTGGTGAGGCCGCGCACGGAGGACGAGCCGAGCACCGCCGAAACCGTGATGAAGGCGAGCACCATCAGCGAGAAATATTCAGCCGGCCCGAAGGCCAGCGCGAACTTCACCACCACCGGCGCCAGGAAGGCGACGCCCATCGTGCCGATGGTGCCGGCGACGAAGGAGCCGATCGCCGAGGTCGCCAGTGCCGCGCCGCCGCGACCCGAGCGGGCCATCCTGTTGCCTTCCAGCGCGGTGACGATGGTGGCGCTTTCGCCCGGCGTGTTGAGCAGGATCGAGGTCGTCGAGCCGCCATACATGGCGCCGTAATAGATGCCGGCAAACAGGATGAAGGACGCCTCCGGCGCCACCTGGTAGGTGATCGGCAGCAGCAGCGCGATGGTCAGCGCCGGCCCGAGGCCGGGCAGCACGCCGATGGCCGTGCCGAGCGTGGTGCCGACCAGGCACCACAGCAGGTTCATCGGCGAGAAAGCGACGGAAAATCCGTGGGCGAGATGGCCGAGCGTCTCCATGGCGTCAGCCCCTCGCAGTGGCGATGATCGCGTCGATCACCGTGTTCAGCTGGTTTTCGATGAAGCCGGCGCCAATGTTGACGCCGAGCGCCCTGGCAAAGCCGAAATAGGCGGCAAGCGCCAGGATCAGGCCGGTCAGCGCATCGCGCAGCGTGTGCTTGCTGCCGAAGCCATAACAGACGAGCACGAACATGATGACCGAGGCGGCGGTGAAGCCGAGCGGCTGGATCAGCACCAGATTGGCGACCAGGCCGGCAACGACGATGCCCATGGCCTTCCAGTCGGTCGGCGTTTCCTTTTCCTCCTGCGGCTGCCAGCCGCCGCGCAGCGCGGCGACGATGAGCAGCAGCGAAAGCACGATCATGCCGGTCATGGTGATGTAGGGAAAGACGGTCGGCCCGACCTTGGAATAGAGCGGCGAAACCGGGATCGCCAGGGTCTGCCACGCCACGGCCGCAGCACAGGCGAGAAGCCCGATGCCGATCAACAATTCGGGCATGGCAAGGCGCGGGGGCGCCGGCTGCTGGTCGCTGGTGCTCATCGATGTCCTCCCGAGATGGCCGGCATCCTCCCGCCGGCCGCATCCGCAGTTTCACTCCCAGCGCATGATATGTCCATGCCGCAGGCGAATGTCGGAAGGGGCGGCCGTGGCCGCCCCTGAAGACATCAGGCGAGGCCGAGATCCTTGAGGATCGCGGTGATGCGGGCGGTGTCGTCGACGAGGAATTTCGCATAGTCGTCGCCGGTGAGCAGGATGGGCGTCCAGTTGCGGTTCTTGCATTCGGCTGCCCAGGCATCGCTCTTGGCCATGGTCTCGATCATCGTGACCATCGCCGCCTCATCGGCGTCGGAGACGCCTGGCGGTGCGAAGACGCCGCGCCAGTTGAACAGTTCGACGTCAATGCCGGCTTCCTTCATCGTCGGTGCGTCGATGCCGTCCTGGCGCTTGTCGGCGGAGATCGCCAACAGCCGAAGCGCGCCCGCCTTGACCTGCTCGGAGAACTCGCCGAAGCCAGAAATGCCGGCCGCCACCTGGTTGCCGAGCAGCGCCGACAGCGCCTCGCCGCCGCCGGCGAAAGGCACATAGGAGAGGTTGGTTGCCGGAACGCCGACCGTCTTGGCGATCAGCCCGAACAGGATGTGGTCGGAGCCGCCGGCCGAGCCGCCGGCCACGGGAACCTTGGTCGGATCCGCTTTGAGCGCGGCGACGAAATCGCCGGCCGTCTTGAACGGCGAATCCGCCGGCACCACCAGCGCCTCGAACTCGCCGGTGAGGCGGGCGATGGGCGTCACTTCGGAAAGGTTGTTGGCCGATTTGTTGGCGATGATGGCGCCGACCATGACCATGCCGGCCACCATCAGCGAATTGCCCTTGCCCTTCCACTGGCTGATGAACTGCGGCAGGCCGACAGTGCCGCCGGCGCCGCCGACATTGGTGATCTGCGAGCCGGAGATCAGTTTTTCACTGCGCAGCACCTGGTCGATGGTGCGCCCCGTCTGGTCCCAGCCGCCGCCGGGCGCGGCCGGCACGAAGATCTGGATCTGCGGTGCATCCTGAGCGAAAGCGGGCGTCAAATGCGTTGCGACGAATCCGGCAGCGCCTGCGGCCGCGGTGCTCATCAAAAATCTGCGTCTGTTCAGCATGGGATTCCTCCAAATCACGACACCTCCTCCGGTGCCTGCCAGAAACGTAGCCTGAAAACAGACCCGCTCGGCAAAAATTCATGCCGATTTCGGTACGTTCTGTCAACAGGAACGCTGTTCTACTAGACAGAACCATGGATGTGCGGCACAATCACTTCGGCCGGCCTTTGTCCGAGCAGGTAAACTGGAATGAAACTGTTCGTGAGATGACCGAAGCGCGATCCCAGCCGTTGCCGGCCGATGGCGTTGCCGCGCTCGACCGCGCGATCGCCATTCTCGACGCGTTCGCGACCGCCGACCGCTCGCTCAGCCTGGCCGAGATCGCGGCGCGCACCGGGCTCTACAAAAGCACCATTTTGAGGCTGGCGAACTCATTGCTGCGCGGGCAGTTGCTGGAGCGGCTCGACGATGGCCGCTACCGCATCGGACCCGCCACCTTCCGGCTCGGCGCGCTCTACCAGCGCTCCGTGGTGGCGGTCGACATCCTGCTGCCGATCATGCGCGATCTCGCCGAGCGCAGCTGGGAAAGCGTGGCGTTCTATGTCCGCTCGGGCGACGCCCGCACCTGTCTCTACCGCGTCGAATCCAAGCATCCTATCCGCTACACGATCCGGGAAGGCGACCTGCTGCCGTTGCTCACCGGCTCGGGCGGCCGCGTGCTGGCAGCGTTTTCAGGCCAGCCGGGCGAACCATACGAGACCATCCGCAAGGCCTGCCACTATCTGTCGATCGGCGACCGCGACCCTGAGACGGCGGGCGTCTCGGTGCCGGTGTTCGGACCGGGCCGCGTTCTGCTCGGCGCCTTGACGCTCGCCGGCCCGTCGACACGCGTCGATACGGCGTTCCTGCGCCGCATGACACCGGACCTGCTGGAGGCCGCCGCTCGCGCCACCCGCGCCTTCGGCGAGGATGCCTCGATGCTGGAGCAGGCAGCGCGCCTAGCCGGCGCTGAAACCGTGATCGGCCTCAGTTCGCCTTGACCAGCACCACGCGGCGGTTCTTGGCGCGGCCGGCTTCGTCGTCATTGCTGGCGACGGGCGCCATCATGCCGGCGCCGGCGGCGGTCAGCCGGCCGCCATCGATGCCGTATTTCGAGACCAGCGCCGCCTTCACCGACTGCGCCCGCCGCGACGACAGATCGATATTGTAGTCGAACGCGCCCTGGTTGTCGGTATGACCGACGACGATCACCGCCATGCCGGGCTCGTTGGTCAGAAGCGTCGAGATCTCCTTCAGCGTCGGTTCCGATTCCGGCTTGATGTCGGCCTTGTCGGTGTCGAAGAAGATGCCGTAGAGCGAGATGGAGCCGGTGGCCGACAGCGAATCCGCCATCTTGGCCGCTTCGACCACCACCATCTTCTTGTCGCGCGCCTTGGGCTCCAGCACCTGAACGACGGCAATGGTGCGGCCGTTGAGTTCCTTGCAGTAGAGGTCGTCGATCAGCGAATAGGCCTGAACCGTGACATAGGCGTCGCCGCCGTCCTGCGGCAGCTTGGCGGCGAAGAAGCGCTGGTCGTTGATACCGGTGGTTACCGCACAGGCGCCATTGGAAAAGGCCGCGTCCTGACGTCGCTTTCATGGAAGAAATACATCATCAGGCTCATGTCGCCGCCGCCACCGCTCGACGACCGGTCGGCGGCGCCGCCGCACTCTTCCTTCTTGCATTCGAACAGGACTTCGCCGCCGGCGGCCGCGATCACATCCTGGTAGTTGCGCAGCACTTCGAGCGGGGAGCGCTCGGCCGGCAGCACATAGGCGATGCGGGTCAGCGCGCCTTCGACCTCAGCCTTCTTGTCCGGCGCGAACACACGGTTGTTCATCGTGTCACGGGCCTCCGGATCGGCGCTCGGCTTCAGCGGCGACAGCGGCACTGTAAAATCGGTATAGGCGAATTTTTCGTAGGAGACGATGAACGACCCCTCGTAGCGCTTGGCCAGATGATTGTCGGCACCGCCCTCGATGTCGGCGGTCGGCACCGTCGCATCGGCGCCCGCCAGTTGCACGGCCGCCAGCAGCAGCAGCCCCGCCCAGAAAAGCTTCAGAAATATCGCATTGATCGCACGCATGGTCGGCTCCCCCAAAGAGCAATTCCAGGAAAAGTGTGAGCGGTTTTCCCACAGGAATTGCGTAGCTAGATTAGAATAGCCAACCCTGGCAGAACGTGGAAATTGCGTCGATGAAGCGCTTCACACCCGCCGTTCGAGCAGGATCGTCAGCCCGTCGTGATAGGTGGTTTCCAGGACCTTGGTGTAGCCGCACTTTGCCGCAACGTTCAACGAACCGGTGTTTTCCGGATCGATGATGCAGACGGTTCTCGCGCCGGCAAAGGTGTCGTCGCCCCAGGCCAGGGCCCTTCTGACGACTTCGCTGGCAAGACCCTTGCCATGCGCTTGCGGCGCCAGCGCCCAGCCGGCTTCCGGAATGCCCTCGAGCGACGGCTCGATGTCCCGCTTCAGATCGTGGAATCCGGCCTCGCCGATGAAGCGACCGCTGGCCTTGTCCTCGACCGCCCAGAAGCCGTAGCCGAGCAGCGACCACAGGCCGGCATGCCGCAGGAACCGCATCCAGCTTTCCTCCCGCGTCCGCGGCTTGCCGCCGATGAAACGGGTGGTGACGGGGTCGGCCCACATGACGGCATAGTCGTCGAAATCTTCGATCCGGTGCGCCCGCATGATGGTCCGTTCCGTTTCGAGAACCGGGACGCCGGCTGTTTTTGGACTGCCCATGAAACTCTGCCTCCGTTGACGGTCAGCGCTTAGCAAACCAGCGCGCCCGGACAAGGGCCAAGCCGGATCATCATTCAGCCAGGGAAGCTTCCGAACGGCCTGGCGCGACCAGGCGGTCGAAGCGAACAGCGTCGGCTTACTTTCAGCCGTGCCAGACCATCTTCATGTAGAGCCCACCGCGCCGCAATTCGTCCAGCATCTGGTCGAGCCGCTTCTGCCTGGTGTCGCTGCGTTTGGCGCGGGCGACCCAGCCGAGATAGTCGTTCTTCTGGTAGTCCGGCCGCGCCTCGTAGGCCGCTGTCAGTCCTTTTTCGGTCAGGGCGATGCGGATGTCGTCCGGCATCGGGTTCAGGGCGCGCTTCAGTCCGGTCATTTCAGAAAACCCCAGCTGTCAGGATGGCGACGCCGATGGTCCAACCCAGGTCCGCCTCTGGGAATTCTGCCGAACGATGCTACCTTTCGCAACCGGTCCGGCAAGGGCCGGTCTCGATACCGCCAATGGGAGGAGAACGCCATGGACACCACCGATCTCGTGCTTGCCATTTTCCATCATCTGCTGGTGTTGTCGCTGGCCGGCATCATCGGCGCCGAATTTGTCCTGATCCGCGGCGACCTCTCCGCCGCCACGCTCAAGCGGCTTGCCGGCATCGACCGCCATTATGGCATCATCGCCATGCTGATCATCATCATCGGCATCTGCCGCGTCATCTACGGCCTGAAGGGCTGGGAATTCTACGTCTACAACTGGGTGTTCTGGGCCAAGATGGCGGCATTCGGCATCGTTGGCCTGCTGTCGATCATCCCGACCATCCGCTTCATCTCCTGGAACCGGCAAGCCAGTGCAAATCCCGGCTTTCAGGTGCCGGTTGCGGAACTCGCCTCGGTGAAGACCTATGTGCGCGCCGAAGCCTTCATCTTCCTGCTGATCCCGATCTTCGCGGCGGCGATGGCGCGCGCCTGCGGTTATTGAAGCAACGCCAACACCAAACCCATCTCCTCCGGGCATACTCCCCACTGATCGCCATGGTTGCGCACGACTGTATTTTGCAGTTTGCGTCAGGCGACAATCTGTTAGCTTGCCTTTGTTGCACCCTCGCTGCCTGACCTGCACAGCGATCGGAGATTGATATCCTGGGAGGAGAATTACGATGAGGAAAATTGTAGCCGCCCTGGCCGCCGCCGCGGCCGTCACGCTTTATTCGTTCACCGCCAGCGCACAGACCTATCCCGAGCGCACCATCACCGTCGTCGTGCCGTTTGCGGCCGGCGGTCCGACCGACACGGTTACGCGGCTCGTCGCCGAAGCCATGTCGAAGGATCTCGGCCAGCAGATCATCGTCGAAAATGTCGGCGGCGCCGGCGGCACGCTGGGCGCCGGCCGCGTCGCCAACGCCGACCCGGATGGCTACACGCTGCTCCTCCATCACATCGGCATGGCGACCAGCGCGACCCTCTACAGAAAACTCGCCTACGACACGCTGAACGCCTTCGAGTATGTCGGCCTCGTCACCGAGGTGCCGATGGCCATCGTCGCCCGCAAGGACCTGGAGCCGGCCGACCTGAAAGGGCTGGTCGAATACGCCAAGACCAACAAGGACACCATCACCGTCGCCAATGCCGGCATCGGCGCTGCCTCGCATCTGTGCGGCATGCTGTTCATGAGCGCCATCGGCACGCCGCTGGTCACCGTGCCCTACAAGGGCACCGGTCCGGCCATGACCGACCTTCTCGGCGGCCAGGTCGACATTATGTGCGACCAGACCACCAACACCACCAAGCAGATCCAGGGCGGCACGATCAAGGCCTATGCCGTCACCACGCCGGAGCGCCTCGACGTGCTGAAGGACGTGCCGACGACCATCGAAGCCGGCCTGCCCGCGGTGCAGGTCGGCATCTGGCACGGCCTCTATGCGCCGAAGGGCACGCCGGCCGAGATCACCGGCCGACTGTCGAAATCGCTCCAGGTCGCGCTGAAGGACCCCAACGTCATCGCCCGCTTCGCCGAACTCGGCACCAAGCCGTCGTCCGAGGCCGACGCGACGCCGGCAGCGCTGAAGGCCAAGCTGGAAGGCGAGATCATGCGCTGGAAGCCGATCATCGAAGCCGCCGGCCAATACGCCGACTGAGGCTTGAACGGGGCGCTGCCGGCGCCCCGTTTTCGCTTCGACGTCCGTTTTCACATTTGCAACGGCAAGCCCGTTGCAAGGGTCAGGGGAGGACCGCCATGAAACCTTTCGCCATCGACAGGGCAAACGGCCTGTGCGCCGCGCTGTTCATCTTTTTCGGCGCCTTTTTCGCGATACAATCGCTCGGCCTCGAAATCGGCACCGCCTTCCGCATGGGACCGGGCTATTTCCCGCTGGTGCTGGCGATCGTGCTGATCGTGCTCGGCGCCATCATCCTCGTCCAGGCGGTGCGCGTCGAGGGCGAGCCGATCGGCCCCATTGCGTGGCGCGGCATGCTGTTCATCCTGCCGGCGCCGATCTTTTTCGGCATGACCGTGCGCGGCCTCGGCTTCGTCCCGTCGATCTTCCTGACGGCGCTGATCGCCTCTTTTGCCAGCGCCCGCATGAAGCCGCTGACGGCACTTCTGCTGTCGGCCGGCCTGACGCTGTTTTCGGTGCTGGTCTTCAGCTACGCGCTCGGGCTGCCATTCCAGCGCTTCGGCCCCTGGTTGCCCCAATGGCTGGCATTGTGAGGCGCTGAGATGGACCTCCTCAGGAACCTCGAACTCGGCTTTTCGACGGCCACCACGCCGGCCAATCTGGGTTTTTGCCTCATCGGCGTTCTGCTCGGCACGCTGATCGGCGTCCTGCCCGGCATCGGCGCCACCGCAACCATCGCCATGCTGCTGCCGATCACCTTCCAGATCGGCGACCCGGTCTCGTCCCTCATCATGCTGGCCGGCATCTACTACGGCGCCCAGTATGGCGGTTCGACCACCGCCATTCTCATCAACATGCCCGGCGAATCCTCCTCGGCCGTGACCGCCATCGACGGCTACCAGATGGCCAGGAACGGTCGCGCCGGGGCGGCTCTGGCGATCGCCGCGATCGGCTCGTTCTTCGCCGGCACGGTGTCGACCTTCCTGGTCGCCGTCTTTGCCCCGCCGCTGACGGCAATAGCCCTGCAATTCGGCGCGGCCGAATATTTTTCGCTGATGATCGTCGGCCTCGTCTCGTCCATCGCTCTCGCCCATGGCTCGATCGTCAAGGCGCTGGCGATGGTCGTGCTCGGCCTGCTGCTCGGCATTGTCGGCACCGACATCTACACCGGCACGCCGCGCTTCACGCTCGGCATCCGCGAATATGCCGACGGGCTGAACTTCGTGGCGGTGGCGGTCGGCGTCTTCGGCGTCGCCGAGATCCTGCGCAATCTCGAAAACGAGCACGAGCGCTCGGTGATGATCAAAAAAGTCTCCGGCCTGATGCCGACCCGCGACGACTTCAAGGCGATGGCAGCACCCATCGTGCGCGGCACGATCATCGGTTCGGCGCTCGGCATCCTGCCCGGCGGCGGCGCGGTGCTTGCCGCCTTTGCCTCCTACACGGTCGAAAAGCGCGTGTCGAAACACCCGGAGGAGTTCGGCAAGGGCGCCATCGCCGGCGTCGCCGGACCGGAATCGGCCAACAATGCCGGCGCCCAGACCTCCTTCATTCCGATGCTGACGCTGGGCATTCCGGCCAATCCGGTCATGGCGCTGATGATCGGCGCCATGATAATCCAGGGCATCGTGCCCGGCCCCAATGTCGCGATCGAGCAGCCGGCGCTGTTCTGGGGCATCATCGCCTCGATGTGGATCGGCAATCTGATGCTGATCGTGCTGAACCTGCCGCTGATCGGGCTATGGGTGAAGCTGCTGACGATCCCCTATTATGTGCTCTTCCCGATCATCATGGCGTTCTGCTCGATCGGCGTTTACAGCGTCAACACCAACGCCTTCGATCTCTACGCGGTCGCATTCTTCGGCCTGCTCGGCTACATCCTGACCAAGCTGCGTTGCGAACCCGCACCCCTGCTGCTCGGCTTCGTGCTCGGCCCGCTGCTCGAGGAAAACCTGCGCCGCGCCATGATCCTGTCGCGCGGCGACCCCTCGACCTTCGTGACGCGGCCGATCAGCGCCGGCCTGCTGCTCGTCGCACTGGCCGTGCTCGTCGTCGTCTTCCTGCCGTCGGTCAAGAAGAAGCGCGAAGAGGTGTTCGTGGAGGAAAGCTAGTTGTCGGGACGCCGGGCGCCGCGATTTCCACGAGCGGCGCCGGCACGTCTGTCGTCTTCACCTCGGCCTTGCAGAGATCGGCGATGACGCAGGCCGGGCAATCGGGCTTGCGCGCCTTGCAGACATAGCGGCCATGCAGGATCAGCCAGTGATGCGCATGGCGCATATACTCGTCCGGGATGATCCGCAGCAGCCCTTGCTCGACCTGTTCGGGCGTCTTGCCTGGCGCCAGGCCGAGGCGGTTGCCGATGCGGAAAATATGGGTGTCGACCGCCATCGTGTGCTGGCCGAACGCCATGTTGAGCACGACATTGGCGGTCTTGCGCCCGACCCCCGGCAGCTTGACCAACTCATCGCGCTCGCTGGGCACCTCGCCGCCGTAATCGCGTATCAGCGCCTCCGAGAGCGCCACGACATTCTTGGCCTTGTTGCGCCAGAGTCCGATGGTGCGGATGTACTCGCCAACCCTGGCTCCGCCCAGCGCCAGCATCTTTTCAGGTGTGTCGGCGACCTTGAACAACGCCCGCGTCGCCTTGTTGACGCCGGCATCGGTCGCCTGCGCCGACAGCACCACGGCCACCAGCAGCGTGAAGGCGTTGACGTGCTCGAGCTCGCCCTTCGGCTCGGGCCGCTGCACCGAAAACCGCCGGAAGATCTCATGCACCTCGGCGGCGCTGTAGAGCGAACGGAGCCGCGCCGGCCGCGGTCGCGGCTTGGCATTCGAGCCGTCGCGCCGCCCGGGCGGCAGTTCACTTTTGGATAGGGAAAGATTTTTGGACTTGGGGCTGGCCATTTCCCTCCTATAATATCCTGGGATGAGCGACACAAACGCCTCGTTTCAGGCCGACGAGCCATTCTTCCAGGCGCTGCTGACACCGCACCGCTCGCTGGGCCGCACCGGCTTTGCCGTGCTGATGGGCGCGCTGCTGTTCGGCTGGGTGGTGACCGGGGCGTTTTTCCTGTCGCGCGGCGCCTGGCCGGTGTTCGGCTTCTTCGGCCTCGACGTCATCGCCGTCTACATCGCCTTCCGCGCCAACTATCGTGCCGCCCGTGCCCGCGAGGAAGTGTCGGTGTCGCGCACCAGCCTCGACATCCGCAAGACGGCGCCCTCGGGAAAGTCGGAAGCGCATCGCTTCAACCCGTTCTGGGCGCGCTTTTCCGTCGCTCGCCATGCCGAGATCGGCATCACCAGGATGACGGTGGAAGCACAAGGACAGAATGTGCCGATCGGGTCATTCCTGGACCCTGACTCCCGCGAGAGTTTTGCCACTGCGTTTTCACGTGCTCTGACAAAAGCCAGGACGCGCTAGAGCCGCCGCATTAGAACCGGTAGCGTAAAATCCTGCCGACCTTGCGCAATGCGGGAATGTGTCTCCACAGTCCGATGAACAGTTTCGCGGACCAGCCCATGTGCGCGGTGCGTTCGGCGCTGTAGGCCGAGATGTCATCGACAAAGCGCAGCTTCGGAACGGCACGCTCCAGTACCTGCGGGTCGTCGATCGCCCAGTGAACCTCGGCGCCCGTCGCCCTGATGGTCGGATTGAGGCGCAGCATCTTCAGGCCGAAGTGGCTGTAGGCGTCGAACATCAGCTCGCCGCCGGCAAGATGCGCGACAAGGCGGGACAGCAGCCGTGGCCCCTCCTCTACCGGGAGATAAGGCGTCAACCCCTCCATCACCACGACGGCCGGACGATTGCGCGGCACTTCTGCCAGCCAGTCTGGGTCGGTTACCGAAGAGCCGACGAGGTGGTAGTGGTCCCGGGACGGGTAAAGCTTGCGCCGGAGCGCGATGACATCCGGAAAATCGACATCGAACCACTCCACGCCTTCGGGTGGATCGACACGGAAAATGCGCGTATCGAGCCCGCAGCCGAGATGCAGCACGATGGCGCCGGGATTTCTGGCGATGAAGTCCTGAACGCGGACATCATACGTCTTGGCCCGGATCGCCAGGCCGATGCCGAGATTGGTGTCGACCTTGAGGCGCGAGAAATCATAGTCGATCTTGCGCACGGCCTCGTCGGCGAAGCGATCCCCGAGCAGCGAATGCGGCAGCCGGCTTTCCAGTGCCTTGCCATAAAGCGTCATCAGCAAGGTTTCCCTTGCTCCGCTCAGATTCACCCTTTCGCCGGCCATTGGCATCTCCCGGGGCGCAATCCAGTATTTATCTGGTAACAGGCGGCAACAAGGCAAGTTTCGGGTGGCTGCAAGGGGCGGAAAGACCGATATTCGCGGTCAAGGAGATATTGCCATGAACGCCCAGATGACCATGAATACGCAGATGAAACCGACAGCGATCCTGCAGCACGACATCACCCCCGAGGGCAGCGACTACGAGGTCGTGCGCCGCGCCATCGAGAAGATCAGCCTCGACTATCGCGACCAGCCCTCGCTGGAAGCCCTGGCAGCCGATGTCGGCGAGACACCCACGGGCCTGCAAAAGCTGTTCACCCGCTGGGCCGGCCTGTCGCCAAAAGCCTTCCTGCAGGCGGTCACCCTCGACCATGCCCGCAAACTGCTCGATTCCGGCATGCCGCTCCTCGAAACATCGTTCGAACTCGGCATGTCCGGCCCCGGCCGGCTGCACGATTTGTTCGTCACCCACGAGGCGATGTCGCCGGGCGACTACAAGACGCGCGGCGCTGGCCTGACCATCCGCTACGGCTACCACATCTCGCCCTTCGGCATCGCCCTGATCATGGTCACCGACCGTGGCCTTGCGGGGCTCGCCTTCAACGATCCGGGCGGCGAGCGGGCGGCGTTCGCCGACATGTCGGGCCGCTGGCCGAACGCCACCTATGTCGAGGACATGAGCGCCACCCAGCCCTATGCGGCGCGCATCTTCGATCCGACATTGTGGCGCGCCGACCAGCCGCTGCGCGTGGTGATGATCGGCTCCGACTTCCAGCTGCGCGTCTGGGACGCGCTGCTCAGGATCCCGATGGGCAAGGCCTGCACTTATTCCTCGATCGCCTCCAGGATCGGCGCGCCAAACGCCAGCCGGGCGGTGGGGGCGGCGGTCGGCGCCAACCCATTGTCATTCGTCGTCCCTTGCCATCGGGCGCTGGGCAAGTCCGGCGCACTCACCGGCTACCACTGGGGCCTGACCCGCAAACGCGCCATCCTCGGTTGGGAAGCGGGCCAGACCGCGTCCTGAAGCTGCCCGCATCAAACAACACCGGCGAAATCCCTTCGCCGGTGTTTTTCTTTTTGCGAGCTCCCGGCGCAAAACATCCGCACGCTCTGGCAAGCCGCCGGCTTACAGGTTAGCTTCCCGCGCATTCCGCAGGAGGCTTTCTTGATCATCGTTGTCGGCTCGATCAACCTCGACCTTATCGCCAATGTCGACCGCCTGCCTTCGCCGGGCGAGACGGTCCGCGGCTCCGGCTTCACCACCGCGCCCGGCGGCAAGGGCGCCAACCAGGCGCTGGCTGCGGCGCGCGCCGGCGCCAAGGTGCGCATGGTCGGCGCCGTCGGCAAGGACAATTTCGCAACCGAAGCCCTGGCTTTGCTCGTGGCCGGCAAGGTCGATCTCTCCGGCGTCGGCCAGAGCTTCGCCTCCACCGGCACGGCGCTGATCCTCGTCGGCGCCGATGGCGAGAATGTCATTGCCGTGGTGCCGGGCGCCAATGATTCGGTGCTGCCCGGCGATCTCGCCAAGGCTTTCCTTGCGAAGGGCGACGTCGTCCTGCTGCAGCACGAGATCCCGTTGCAGACTGTCGGTGCAGCGCTTGACGCCGCACGCGCCGCCGCCGCGGTCACCGTGCTCAACACCGCGCCGTTCCGTAGCGAGGCGGCAGCGTTGCTCGGCAAGGCCGACTACGCCGTCGCCAACGAAACCGAATTCGACCTTTACGGCGAGGCGCTGTCGCTGAAAGGCCGAGACCGCCCGGCGCGCATGCGCGACTTCGCCGGCAAGACCGGCCGCACCATCGTCGTCACGCTCGGCGGCGACGGCGTGCTGGCGGCGACCCCGGAGGATTTCCTGACCGTGCCGGCGCTGAAAATCACGCCGGTCGACACGGTCGGGGCCGGCGATACTTTTTGCGGTTATCTCGCTGCCGGGCTGGCGTCCAACCTGCCGCTGGAGCAGGCTCTCACCCGCGCCGCAGCCGCCGGCTCGCTCGCCTGCCTGAAGCCCGGCGCCCAGCCGGCCATCCCGCTGGCCGCGGATGTGGACACCGCCCTGCGCAACAACGCCGGATGACTGCCCTGCGCCCTACAACGAAGCACGCCGTGCCCCCCGCCGGCGACATCTGCCGGATGTCCGCTGTCGACCTGGCCGAGGCGATCCGGCTGCGCCGCCTGTCCGTGCGCGAGTTGGTCGCCGCATTCCTCGACCGCATCGACGCGGTAAACCCGCTGGTCAACGCCATCGTCTCGTTGCGCGAGCGCTCCGACATCCTGCGCGAGGCCGACGCGGCGGACGCGCATCTAGCGCAAGGCGGGCCGGCCGGCTCGCTGTTTGGCCTGCCGATGGCGATAAAAGACCTCGCCATGACGCGCGGCTTGAGGACCAGTTTCGGCTCGCCGATCTTTGCCGATTTCGTGCCGCAGGAGGATGATTTCTTCGTCGAGCGCATCCGCAAGGCCGGCGCCATCATCATCGGCAAGACCAATGTTCCCGAATTCGGGCTGGGATCCAACACCTATAACAACGTGTTCGGCCCGACGCTGAACGCCTTCGATCCGGCGCTCACCGCAGGCGGGTCGAGCGGCGGCGCTGCGGTCGCCCTTGCACTCGACATGGTTCCGGTCGCCGACGGCAGCGATTTCGGCGGCTCGCTGCGCAATCCGGCGGCGTGGAACAATGTCTATGGCTTCCGCCCGTCGCAGGGCCTTGTCCCCGGAGGGCCGGACCTGGAAGTCTTTCATGCTCAGATGGGCATAGACGGGCCGATGGGCCGCAGCATCAGCGACATGGCGCTGCTACTCGATGTGCAGGCGGGCTACCACCCGCACGCGCCGCTGTCTTGGGAGAAACCCGGCTCATTCCTCGAAGGGCTGGCCACGCCGGCAAGCGGCGGCCGCGTCGGCTGGCTCGGTGATCTCGGCCGTCACCTGCCGGTAGAGCCTGGCATCCTCGATCTGTGCGAGGCCGCACTCGGCCGCTTCGCGGAGGCATCCTTCCTGACCGAGCCCTTGCTGCCGGATTTCGATTTCGAGGCACTGTGGCAAGCCTTCGTGACGCTGCGGCAGGCGAGCAGCGGCTCGGCGCTGAAAGTCCATTATGACGACCCGCACAAGCGCGCCCTGCTGAAGCCGGAAGCCGTCTGGGAGGTGGAGAACGCCATGCGGCTGACGGCGCCGCAGATCCGCGCGGCCTCGGTCATCCGCACCTCCTGGCACCGGACGCTGCTGTCGCTGTTCGAGCACTTCGATCTCATCGCGCTGCCGACGGCCCAGGTCTTTCCTTTCGAAGTCGGCACGCATTGGCCAAGTGAGGTCGCCGGACGGACGATGGACAGCTACCATCGCTGGATGCAGGTTTCGGCCTTCGCCACGCTCGGCGGCTGTCCGGCGCTCAACGTGCCCGTCGGCTTCGACGACAAAGGCCGCCCCTTGGGCATGCAACTGATCGGCCGGCCGCGCGGCGACCTCGCCGTGCTCAGGGCCGGAGCGGCCTATGAGGCGACCTTGCCTTGGCAGGCTGGGGCGTCCTGACGCGAGGGGCGGCCGGTCTGCGACCGGCTTGCACCAGCCCCGCCGCCATGCATTGATTGCAGCCAGCCGCCTAAGCGCATCCTCGAGGAAATCCCCATGTCGCTGGAACTCTACGCCGCCTATGTCCTTGCCTGCATCGTCATCATCCTGGTGCCCGGTCCGACTGTGACGCTGATCATCGCCAACAGCATCCGCCATGGCTACCGCGCCGGGCTTGCCAATGTCGCCGGCACGCAGGCCGGGCTTGCCATCATGATCGCCATCGTCGGCATCGGCCTCAACACGCTGATCGCGGGCATGGGCCACTGGTTCGAATGGGTGCGTCTGATCGGCGCCGCCTATCTGATCTGGATGGGCGTGCAGATGTTCCGCGCCAAGGGCACGCTGAACGGCGACGGCACGGCGAGAAAGCCGCGTGGCGGCTTCTTCCTGCAGGGTCTGCTGGTGGCGCTCAGCAACCCCAAGACCCTGGTGTTCTTCGGCGCCTTCTTCCCGCAATTCATCGCCCCGCAGGGCAATTACACCCTGCAGATCGTCGTCATGGGCCTTACCGCCATGATCTTTGCCGCCGTCTCGGACTCGACCTACGCGCTCGCCGCCAGCCGCGCCGGCCGCCTGCTCTCGGCCAGCCGCATCAAGCTGATGTCCAGGATCAGCGGCAGCTTTCTGGTCGGCGGCGGCCTGTGGCTGGCGTTTTCCAAGGCGAAGTGACGACCGCCAACGGTCGTTCCCAACGGAGCCGGTACGTGAAGGCTGATTGAAAGTCAGTCTTCACGCCACCACATGAATCGGCGTGGGGGGATTCACGTCGATGTCATGGACTTACGCTGGCATAAAAAGGGACGCGCCCGGCGTGATCCTGATCGTCGTCCTGTTTGCGGTGATGGTTCCTTCGGCTCTCTACAAATGGACGAATGATGCGAGCCCCATCCGGTCGGTCGAGCCAATCGACGCAACGGTCAAAAGTACCCATTCAGACAACGGCCGCACGCTTTATCTGGTTGCACTCGAAACCGGTTCGTCCATTCTTGTCGAAGACGACCTCCCGCATCTGATCGGCGCGCCGGCAAGATTGGAGCGCGTCACGCGCGAGAATGGATCGACCTTCTACAGGTTCGCAAATTGAACTACCGCCGGTCACGATACCAATGAAACGCAGCGTCCTTGCTGTCAGGTGATACGCATTGGCCAAGGCTCGGCATTCCCTTGCCTGGATGACCCTGCAGGAGAACCTCAGGGGCATCCTCATCACCATCCTCGTCGTGGGCGTTTGCGCCCTTGCAATTGGCATCCCGATTGCGAGGCAAAGCAGCCCCATCGTCAATGTCGAACGCCTGACCGGTACAGTGGTCAACGTTCTCAACGCTCCTGCAAGTCCCGAGGTCGCGATCGGCAGCGGGTTCCGTTACTTGTATGGAATTCGCCTCGATGAAAATGACGGCCTGGTGTTTGCATATGACAACACGACAGTGCCGAGAGCCATTGGCTCCAAGGTTTCGATCGAGCGGCAGCGTCGCCGCAACGATACCGAAACATACCGCCTGCTTCGCGAATAAGTGCACAGGTATCGCCCAGAAGCGCTAAGCCCCTGGGCGAACGATCTGTATCAAGGCAGGCTTAAAGCCGAGCCAACCGCTCCACCAGCAGCGCAAAGAACGCGTCATGGTCGATGTCGCGCATCACCATGGCGTTCTTCGGCCGCTTGGTCACGCCCCACCAGTCGATCACGGTCATGCCCATGGTGAGTTCGGAGGCGGTTTCGACGGTGACGTTGCAGTTGCGGCCCTTGAACAGCTCCGGCTTCAACAGATAGGCGATGACGCAGGGGTCGTGCAGCGGGCCGCCATCGGTGCCGTATTTCTCCTCGTCGAAGCGCTCGAAGAACTCCAGCATCTCGGCCGTCGCGGTGCCGACCCGGGTGCCGAGCTGGCGGATGGCCTGCGTGCGCTTGGCCGTGGTCAGCGCCTTGTGGGTAACGTCGAGCGGCATCATGACGATCGGAATGCCGGATTTGAACACCAGGTCGGCGGCTTGCGGATCGACATAGATGTTGAATTCTGCGGTCGGCGTGACATTGCCGCCTTCGAAGAAACCGCCGCCCATCAGTACGATTTCCTTGATGCGCGGCGCGATCTTCGGCTCACGGATCAGCGCCAGCGCGACATTGGTGAGCGGGCCGAGCGCGCACAGCGTGATCGTGCCGGCCTCTTCCTTCATCAGCGTCTCGACGATGAAGTCGACCGCATACTGGCCCTGCAGCTTCATCTTCGGATCGGGCAGTTGCGGGCCGTTGAGGCCGGTCTTGCCATGCACTTCCTCGGCGGTGACCAGCTCGCGCGCCAACGGGCGGATGGCGCCTGCATAGACCTTGATGTCGGGCCGGCCGGCCAGTTCGCAGATTTTCCTGGCGTTCTTTTCGGTCAATTTCAGCGGCACGTTGCCGGCAACAGCAGAGATGCCGACGATCTCCAGCTCGGCGCTGCCGAGCGCCAGCAATATGGCGACGGCATCGTCCTGGCCGGGATCCGTGTCGATGATGATCTTGCGGGTCTGGGGCATTTCATTTCCTTATGCGGGGGAGTCTTTTTGGCGGGGGTGTTCGGCGGCTTGAACTTGGCCGCGGCGCGGACCATATCAAGACCATCGGGAAAAATGCCATCCGGGTTTTTCCAGTTTATGTCGCTCCAAAGAGGACAGTGTAACATGAGCCGAATGACGCCCTTCTCCAGCCCGCTTCTCCTTGGTTTCGATGCCATGGAAAAGACCCTGGAACGACTGGCGAAATCCGGTGACAGTTATCCTCCCTACAACATCGAGCGCCTCAGCGGTGCTGACGGCAAGGCCGAAAGGCTGCGCATTACGCTGGCTGTCGCGGGTTTCGCCGAAAGCGATCTCGATGTCACCACGGAGGAAAACCAGTTGGTCGTGCGCGGCCGTCAAACCGACGACACCGAGCGCGAATTCCTCCATCGCGGCATCGCCGCGCGCCAATTCCAGCGCTGTTTCGTGCTGGCCGACGGCATGCGGGTGATCGCAGCGGAACTGAAGAACGGCCTTTTGTCGATCGATCTCGATCGGCCGGATACCGAACGGCTGGTACGGAAAATAAATATATCGGTGAAAGACTGATCTTTACCGATGGCTCTCATGCGGGATGGCCTTGAGCGGCGTCCTCGCGCCAAGGAGGCTTGAAATGACCAGAACTGACGAAACCATCACCATGACCAGCGGCGAATTCGCCCATCTCGGCGAAGGCTCGGTCGCTTATCTCCGGAAGGTCTCGAGCGACGAGCTGCTCGGGCGCTTCCCCAACCTCGGCGAAATAGCGCCTGGTATGGTCCTGTGGGCCCTGTTTGCCGCCAACGGCCAGCCGATCCTGCTTTCGGATGCGAAAGACCGGGCTTTGGCCGGCGCCATGGAAAACGACCTGACCACTGTCGCCATTCACTAAGGCGACTGCTGGCGGTTGAAATGGAGAGGGCCGCCTTCGGCGGCCCCTGGAAGACTTAATTCCAAAGAACTTCAGGCGGCGTGCGAGGCTTGCGTGTCCGACAGCAGAGCGTGGATGGCGACCGCGTCGCGCGTGCCCCTGATCTTGGCCACCGTGTCGGCGTCGCGCAAAACCCTGGCGATGCGCGACAGTGCCTTGAGGTGATCGGCGCCGGCGCCTTCCGGGGCCAGCAGCAAGAACACCAGATCGACCGGCTGGTCATCCAGGGCCTCGAAATCGACCGGCGTCTCCAGCCGGGCAAAGACGCCGGCGATGCGCTTCACCCCGGCGAGCTTGCCGTGCGGAATGGCGATGCCGTTGCCGACGCCGGTGGAGCCCAGCCGTTCGCGCTGCAGGATGGTGTCGAACACTTCGCGCTCCGGAATGCCGGAAATCGCCGCCGCTCTCTCGGACAGCAACTGCAAAAGCTGCTTTTTGGAGTTCGCCTTCAACGCCGGCAAGATCGCCGGAACGTTGAGAAGATCGCTCAGATCCATGTTTGAAATCCCTTATTCGCCTGCCGTCGCCAGTCCTCGCCCCTCGCGCGGCTGGCTATTATCCCTGTGCGACCATTGTCGTCACCTGTGCGACCATTGTCGTTGTCGTCACGCCTGTGCGACTTTGGTCGTCGACGGGTCGATCCAGCCGATATTTCCGTCCGGCCGCCGATAGACGATGTTGAGGTGGTCGTTTCCGGCGTTGCGGAAGACGAAAACCGGGCTGTCCTTGGTGTCGAGTTCGATAACCGCCGACGCCACCGACATGGTCTGCAGCGTCATGGTTGATTCGGCGACGATGGCCGGGGCGTAGTCCTCCGGAATGTCCTCATCATCATCGGTCAGCGGCGCCATCACCGTATAGGCGATGTCGGTGATTTCACCATTTCCAGTGCCTGAATTGTGCGATTTCAGACGGCGTTTGTAGCGCCGCAGCCTGGTTTCGAGGCGGTCCGCGGCCGCCTCGAAGGCAAGTGTCGGATCCTGGGAATCGCCGGTTGCCTGCAGCGAAGCGCCGGAATCCAGCCTGATCATGCAATCGGCCGAGTAACGCGACCCCGATTTGATGACCGTGACGTGCCCTGAAAAACCGCGATCGAAATATTTTCCAATCGCCTCGCCGACACGATCGGTAATGCGCGTACGCAACGCATCGCCGATATCCATGTGTTTACCCGATATGCGCAATTTCATCTGAAAACTGACCTTCCTTGCTCAGGCTTCAAACTGGCCAGAGTTTATACTCGTGATCCGTGCGCACAAGCTTTGCGGCGTCAACTCGCGCCGATTTTAGATCCGAACTTTCCGGTTGATCACAATCCGCCTTCTTGGCCGTCCCGTGGCCTTCATCGTGACGGACCATCCGCATGCGGGCCGCGAGCCCGTCTCATGCGGGCGGGCTTCTAGACACTTCATTGCAGCTTGTCAATTAATGCATGTCGCCCAGAAGTGCGCTGCGGTTCTGGGACAACGACATGCATCAAAACAAAGACTTAAAGCGCGTCGTATGAATCCGTTTCAGCGCGATGCGCTTTAAGGTCGGAAAGTTGTGGAATCCAGCCATAGCAAAAGCCTTGCCGGGCAAGCAGACCTAGCGCCCCGCGCTCGCCAGAGCGCGCTTTTCACGCCGCCGCTGCACCGACGAGGGAATATTCATACCCTCCCGGTACTTGGCCACCGTGCGCCGGGCAATATCGACGCCGCTTTCCTTCAACATATCGACGATTGCGTCATCGGACAGCACATCGGCGGGCTTTTCCTCGTCGATCAGCTGCTTGATGCGGTCGCGCACCGCTTCCGAGGAATGCGCATCACCGCCGCCCGACGCCGCGATCGAAGCCGTGAAGAAATAACGCAGCTCGAACACGCCACGCGGCGTCAGCATGTATTTGTTGGCCGTCACCCGGCTGACGGTCGATTCATGCATGCCGATGGCATCGGCCACCGTGCGCAGGTTGAGCGGCCTGAGCTGACGCACGCCATGGACGAGAAAAGCGTCCTGCTGGCGCACGATTTCCGACGCCACTTTCAGGATCGTCTTTGCCCGCTGGTCGAGACTGCGCGTCAGCCAGTTGGCATTCTGCAGGCACTCGGCCAGGAAATCCTTCTCCGCCTGATTCTTCGCATGCGGCGAGACCTGGGCGAAATAGATGTGATCGACAAGCACGCGCGGCAGCGTCTCGGCATTGAGCTCGACCGTCCAGCTGCCGTCATTGGCGGCGCGGACTTCGACATCGGCGACGATGGCGTCGCTGGCGCCGCCCGAAAACGCCATGCCCGGGCGCGGGTCGAGCGCGCGGATTTCGGCCAGCATGTCGAGGAGATCCTCCTCGTCGACCCCGCAAAGCCGCTTCAGCGTCTGGAAATCGCGCCGCGCCAACAGTTCTAGGTTGCCGATCAGCGTCTTCATCGCCGGATCGAGACGATCGCGCATGGCAAGCTGCAGCGACAGGCATTCGGCAAGGTCGCGCGCAAACAGGCCGACCGGCTCGAATGTGTGGCAGGCTGCCAGCACATTGGCCACCATCGCCTGATCGGCGCCGAGCCGTTTGGCGATCTCGGCGGGATCGGCGCGCAGGTAGCCGGCCTCGTCCAGGCCGTCGGCCAGTTCGGCTGCGATCAGCCTTGCGGCCGGATCGGCAAAGGCAAGCGCGATCTGCTCGCCAACATGCTGGCGCAGCGTGATCGCCGCGGCTGCCATGTCGCCGACGTCGAAGCCTTCGGAAGAACCGGACGAACTATTGCCGGTGGCCGACTTCCACTGCGCCGTCAGGTCCGGGCCGAGCCGCTCGCTGGTGCCGGGATCGTCGGGGAACAGATTTTCCAGCGAGCTGTCGAGCTTGTCGGAGATCGCTTCGGCGCTCCACGCCGTCTCGTTTTCGAACCAGTCGCCATCGGCGGCAGGCTCAGGAGCGGCATCGCCCTTCTGCACCTGGTCGCTTGCGGCGTCATCCTGGGGCTCGGCGCGCTCCAGCAGCGGATTGCGCTCGATCTCGTCGTCGATGAAGTGGTCGAGCTCGACATGGGTGAGCTGCAACAGCCTGATCGACTGCATCAGCTGCGGCGTCATCACCAGCGACTGGGATTGTCGTAGCTGTAGTTTCGCCGCCAACGCCATGGTTCGGTTTCAAACGCCCTTCTGCACCCGGAAGCCTACACATCAGAAGCTGCCGGAAAATGAATTTTTCCGACCTTCCATAGAAACTGGCCCGGCTTTTGCTTGTCAAGGCGAACGATGGCAAAAGGCCCCTACCGAAGCATTATCTCACGCAAAATCGGAGAAAAAAGCCCGGCGGGGCGGCAAAAATCACGTCAGGAAACAAATTTCACGCTCAGAGCGTGAAACCTTCGCCGAGGTAGAGCCGGCGCACATCGGGGTTCGCCACCACCTCGTCGGCACGGCCATGAGTCAGCACCTGGCCGGCATGGATGATGTAGGCGCGGTCGATGAGGCCGAGCGTTTCGCGCACATTGTGGTCGGTAATCAGCACGCCGATGCCGCGCGCCGTTAGATGACGAACCAGCTGCTGGATGTCGGCGACGGCAATCGGGTCGATGCCGGCGAACGGCTCGTCGAGCAGCATGTAGGCCGGGCGCGTCGCCAAAGCTCGGGCGATCTCAAGACGCCGCCGCTCGCCACCCGACAGCGACATGGACGGCGACTTCCGCAGGTGGCTGATGTGAAATTCCTCGAGCAGTTCGTCGAGATTGCGCTCGCGCACCTTGCGGTCCTTCTCAACCACTTCGAGCACGGCGCGGATGTTCTGCTCGACATTCAGGCCGCGGAAGATCGAGGCTTCCTGCGGCAAATAGCCGATGCCGAGGCGGGCGCGGCGGTACATCGGCATCGAGGTGACGTCGAAACCGTCGATCTCGATCGTGCCCTCATCGACCGGCACCAAGCCGGTGACCATGTAGAAACAGGTGGTCTTGCCGGCGCCGTTTGGCCCGAGCAGCCCGACAGCCTCGCCGGCGCGCACGCCGATGGTGACACCGCTGACCACCTTGCGGCCCTTGTAGCTCTTGGTCAGACCCTTGGCGATCAGGGTGCCCTTGAACTTCGAGGAATCAACGGTGACTGTGGCCGGTGCTGCAAGTTTACTGGCCGCCCGTCCCGGAAGGCGGGTCAGCAGCGAAGACACGCCAGTCATTCGGGCTTCGGGGCCTCGGATTTCGGTGGCGGCGTCATCGACATGATGACGCGCCCGCCGCAGCCATCGACCTGAGCAAGGCCGCTTTTCATCTGCACGGTGAGCTTGCAGCCCTTGAGGACGTTGGGTCCTTGGGACAAGACGACCTCCTTGCCCGACAGAACTAGCACCTGCGTCTTCATGTCGAACGTGGCGTTGTCGCCGGTGGCGATCTGGTCATTCGACTTGATGTAGACTTTGTTCTTGACCACCAGATGGTCGATATTGGCCGAACCGGTCATCGCCGAAGCGCCGGCGGCAGCACCTTTGGCGGCGTTGGGGTCCTTGACGTAGTAGACCTCCATGCTGCCGGCCTTGAGCAGCGTTGGCCCTTGCGTGACGGTGACGTTGCCGCTGAACAGCGCCATGCTGTCGGCCTGGCGGACCTCAAGTTTGTCGCTCTCGATCTGGATCGGCTGGTCGCCCGACAGTTTGAGCCCGGACTGGCTGCTGGCGCTGGACTGAGCCCAGGACGGCGCCATACCCAGCAACAGCAAGGCCGAAGCTGCGGCGACAAGCCGTGCCGAATTACTGGGACGCATTCGTTTCTCCGCTCTTTGTCTCTGCCGCCTTCATAGTGGCCGGATCGATGTGAACGCTTACCTTGTTCTCGAAAACGATGACCTTGCCATTGTCTTCGACCGACATTGAACCCGCGGTGATCCGCGAGCCGTTACGGCTGACATCGACCGCATCACCTGTCTTCATAGAGCCTTTGCCCATATCGAGGAAGACCGATTTGAAGATGGCAGCGACGCCGTCGGTGGTGGTGACGGTAACGTCGCTGGTCATGTCCATCGTGTTGGCGTTTCTGTTGTAGATCCCGCGCTTGGCGTCGACGGTCGCCACATTGTCGGCCGTCAGCGGCAATTTGGCATGGATGCCTTCGAGTTCGATGATGTCCTGCTTGCCGACATCCTGGATGGCGCGCAAGGCCGTCAGCGAATAGGGCAGCTTGTCCTTGGTGAAGCCGTTGAGCTTCGGATTGGCCATCACCAGCTTGCCATCCGCGAAAGCGGTGCCGTCTGCCTGTATCGAAATGTTGATCGGCGCCGCCAGATAGGAATAGACCGGAAACGCAACCGCGATCCCGGCGGCAAGCACCGGCACGGCAAACTTAAGCACGCGCACGCGGCGCGAGTGGCGCTGGGCGCGGTCGAAGGCGTCGCCGCGCGTGCCCGCTGGCGCCGTGGGCGCCAAGGCCGCATCGGCATTGGTCGGTTCGTTCGATCGCGCAAGCATGACTGACTTCTAATAAACCCTTGTCCGCCAAAACACCTGCTATAGGTGGGTTGCCGGCCCCCGCAAGCAAGCACAAGCGGAGGAAAACCGCAAAAATGTGACGGCCGCTGTTTTACAGACGGAACTCAGGCGACACAATTTCGTCACTTCATAGCAGAAACGAACGCGCCGCGTCATTTTTTCCTGAAATGCCTCCGTCGTGAAGGTCGCTTCGTCGCAGGCTCTTGACGAAGAGGTAGCCGGGCGCGGACGCTTGCTTTAAAAGCATCGCTTCCCACCGACTGTGAGGCAGACCATGGCACTGAGAGCCGACGACCTGATCGACCGCCGCCGCTTGCGGCGCAAGCTGACCTTCTGGCGCGGCGCCGCCATTGCCATCGTGGCCCTTGGGGTGATTGCGCTTGCAAGCTGGTTCTATGGGGGCGACCTCGGCGGTTCTTCCGTCGACCACATCGCCAAGGTCAGGATCGAAGGCACCATCACCGAGGACGAGGAACTGATCAAGCGGCTGGAAACCATCCGCACATCCCCGCAGGTCAAGGGCGTCATCCTGGCGATCGATTCGCCCGGAGGCACCACGGTCGGCGGCGAATCGATCTACGAGGAGGTGCGCAAGCTTGCCGCCGACAAGCCGGTGGTGGCCGAGGTCGGCACGCTGGCCGCATCGGCCGGCTACATGATCGCCAGTGCCAGCGACCATATCGTTGCCCGCAAGACGTCGATCGTCGGCTCGATCGGTGTGCTCATCCAGTATCCCGATCTCAGCGGTCTGATGGACAAGGTCGGCATCAAGCTCGAGGAAGTGAAATCCTCGCCGCTGAAGGCATCGCCCTCGCCCTTCAAGCCGACCAATGAAGACGAGCGAGCCATGGTCCGCAAGCTCATCCTCGACAGCTATGACTGGTTCGTCGGCATCGTCGCCGAGCGCCGCAAAATGACCCGCGATCAGGCACTGGCCCTTGCCGACGGCTCGATCTTCACCGGCCGCCAGGGCCTTGCCAACGGTCTGATCGACGCTGTCGGCGGCGAGAGCGTGGCGATCGACTGGCTGGCGACCAAGGGTGTCGACGCCAAGCTCAAGGTGGTGGAATGGAAGGACACCGAGCGGCGTGGCGGCTTCCTGTTCTCGAAAGCAATAGCGCGCAGCGTCGGCAGCGCGCTCGGCCTGTCGGAGGCCGGCAGCGACGTGCTTCACGAAATTGGCGCGGATCGCTTGTTTCTTGACGGTCTCGTTTCCGTCTGGCACCCTTGATCTGCCGGTTGGGGCGAGTAAAAAAGCAAATAAAATCATCCTGATAATTTGACCGCAGCGCTTTCACGGGGACCTTTCTGATGATCAAATCCGAGCTTGTGCAGATCATTGCCACGCGCAACCCGCATCTTTTCCTGCGCGACGTCGAAAACATCGTGGGAGCGATCTTCGACGAGATCACCGATGCCCTGGCGGAAGGCAATCGGGTCGAGTTGCGTGGCTTCGGCGCTTTTTCGGTGAAGAATCGCCCTGCCCGCACCGGCCGCAACCCGCGCACCGGCGAATCCGTCGAGGTCGAGGAGAAGTGGGTGCCGTTCTTCAAGACCGGCAAGGAATTGCGTGAAAGGCTGAATGGCGGCAAGTAGGCGCGGACCAACGCGCCGGCGTTATCAAGGCCTGCCTTCTCCAGGGAATTTCTATGTTGAACCGCTTCATACTTATCGTGGTCTTCGTGCCGCTCGCCGTCATCCTGATCGCGCTGGCCGTCGCCAACCGCGAGCTGGTCGCCTTCACGCTCGACCCGTTCAACCCCGGCAATCCGAAACTGACGCTGACCTTGCCGCTGTTCATCTTCCTGTTCGTGGCGCTCGCCATCGGCATGGTCGTCGGCAGCCTGGCGACCTGGGTCAAGCAGGGCCGCTACCGCAAGCTGGCGCGCCAGCGCGGGGTCGAGGCCGAGAATTTGCGCCAGGCGGTCAGCCGTATACCCGCCGTGCAGCAGGGCGCGGCCGCCGGGCCGGCGCTGCCGAAGCCAACGGCCTGAAGCCGGCGCTTTTATCTTCGCGGAGTTTGCATGCTGACCATTTCGGCCGACGCTGTCGACCAGGCGCTGACCTTTCCCGGGCTGGTCGAGACATTGCGCGCGGCCTTCCGCGAGGGTGCTGTGCAACCCGTCCGCCATCATCACGGGGTCGAGCGGCCCGACGGTGCCACATCCACGCTGCTTTTGATGCCGGCGTGGACCGACTTCCATGCGGCCGGCACGTCGGTCGGGGGTCATATCGGCGTCAAGATCGTCACCGTATCGCCCGACAACAACGCCATCGGCAAACCGGCGGTAATGGGGCTCTACCTCCTGCTCAACGGCGCCACCGGCGAGCCCGAAGCGCTGATCGACGGCCAACGGCTGACACAGTGGCGCACCGCTTGCGCCTCGGCGGTGGCGGCCTCCTATCTCGCCCGCGAGGACGCATCGCGGCTTCTGGTGGTCGGCGCCGGCGCGCTGTCGCCGTTCCTCGCCAAGGCGCACTCCGCGGTGCGGCCGATCAAGACCATCCGCATCTGGAACCGCACGCCCGCCAATGCCGAAAAGGTCGCGGCTGATTTGCGCGCGGACGGTTTCAACGCCGAGGCCGCAAGCGATCTCGACGCCGAACTCGCCGAGGCCGACATCGTCTCATCGGCGACGATCACGACGACGCCGCTGGTCAAGGGTGCGCTGCTCAAGCCGGGCGCGCATGTCGATCTGGTCGGCGGCTTCACGCCGACCATGCGCGAGAGCGACGACGACGCGATCGCGCGCGCCCGCGTCTATGTCGACACCCGCGCCGGCGCCACCAAGGAAGCCGGCGACATCGTCCAGCCGCTCGCCTCCGGCGTGCTGAAGCCGGAAGCGATCGTCGCCGATCTGCATGAGCTGGCGCGCGGGGAAAAACAGGGCCGGCAGAGCCCGACTGAGGTCACGCTGTTCAAGTCGGTCGGCGCCGCGCTTGAGGACCTTGCCGCCGGCATTGCCGTCTACAACGCGCTCAAGCAGTAGCGTCTGCGCCGGTTCTGCGATCGAACTTCCTGATCGCTTCCGCGCTGACCGGGGTGAAGAAGTTCACCAGATTGCCATCGGGATCGCGCAGCAGCAGCGACCGGTTACCCCATGGCATCGTCGTCGGCGTCTGTACGAAATCGCCGATGATTTTCGCCAGCCTGCTGTGCTCAGCATCAACATCGGCGACGCGAAACTCGATGATCGCTGAGCGATTGGCGGCCGGCTGCGCCACATCAGTTCCGAACAGGGCCAGCGTGCGGGTGCTGCCGATCGCCAGTGTGCAGGACGGCGTTGCCAGTTCGGCGAAATCGTCTGTGAACCAGGTTGCGGTAAGCCCGGTGATCGTCTCGTAGAATGCCACCAAGGGCTTGATCTGGTCGGTAATGATGCGGATCGAGACGAAGTCCATCTTATTCTCCTGGGGCAAGCGCGACGCTATCTGAAGACAATCGCTTGTCGCACAAGGCTGCTGACAACTTGGTGTCAGCAGCCTTGTCACGGTGTGCCTTGCCCATCCGGCGGCTGGATGCTTCAGCCTGCCTTCATGGCCGCGCCATCGCCTCGGCGATCAGCGCGAAATCATGCGCGGTAATTTCGAACAGGCCAAAGCGCAGCTGGTAACCCCAGTTCGATTTGCCCGCGGTGAAGTCGAGCTGCTCGAGCAGCGGCTTGATCGGCGCTTCCTCGGCCTTGGCCCATTCGACATCCCTGCGGAACGGCGTGAAGCCACCGCCCATGTGGCCCTGATAGGGCTCGCCTTCTCGCACGGTGCCGATTGCCGTGAAGGCCTGCAGGCCGTCCTTCTCGCGCAGAATTGTGGTCGGCGAGTAGTAGATGATGCCGTCGCCGGGCTTGATGCGGCGCAAAGGTGCCGCCTTGCCGTGGTTGACCTGCATGAAGCCGGCCTCGCGGCCGCGCCGGACATGTTCGGCGGAAGCGACCGCGATCCAGTGCGCACTCATTTCTGTTCTCCATTGGCCTGTTCCCCATTGGCCTGTTCTCCGTCGTTCAGCCAGTAGACGCGCAGCCGGTGCTTGTCGGGATCGAGCGCAACGAAGGTGCGGCCGAAGTCCATGTCGGTCGGCGTCTGCAGAACGGTCAAGCCGCGTCCTGCCCAGTCCGTGTAGGCGGCGTCCACCGCATCAGGCCGGTCCAACGCGAAGACGAGCTCCGCACCGCCGCCCGCGGCCGCGGCCGACGGCTCCACCGTGTGGCGCGACCACAGGCCGAGCTTGAAGCCATTGTCGAGCACGAACAGCACGAAGGTCGGCGACGTCTCCACCGGCTGGCGTCCCAGCAGCGCACCGTAGAAGGCGCCGCTCCGCTCCGGGCTGTCGACATAAAGGATGACGAAATTGGGGGTGTTCATGTCTGCTCTCCAGGGTTTCGATTGGAGGAGCATAGGTGACCCCACTGTCAGATTCTGGCAGCAGCGTCTTGTGGGCGCGTGGAAAGGAGCATTAAGCGCCAGGCTGGCGCTTCGGTGCGTCCAGCGTCGCGCGCCATTCCTTCAGCAGCGCCTGCCGACGACGCGGATAGCGGATATACGTGGTGTTGAGCCCCGACATCCGGTCGGCGCGAAAATGTCTGAAATCCTGCCGCGTCTCGCACCAGGCCACCACCACCCGCACCTTGTCGAAAAAGCCGAGCGCGAATGGCCAGATCAAGCGCTCGGAGGCGGCGCCGCCGGCATCGCGGTAAAGAAAGCCGAGTTTTCTCTCGTTGCGGATCGCCTGGCGCACCAGGCCAAGGTCGATGCTTTCGACAGCATCGCCGTGCGGCCCGACCAAAAGCGCGGTCGCATCGAGGTCCTCGCGCAGATCATCCGGCAGCACAGCGGCGATCTTGGCCAGCGCGTCGGTGGCGGCGGCCGACAGCCGCTTGTCCGGTTGTCTGGCAACCCAACGCGATCCCAGAACGATGGCCTCGATCTCCTCGTCGGTGAACATCAGTGGCGGCAGCATGAAGCCGGGTTTCAGCACATAGCCCAGCCCAGCCTCGCCCTCGATCGGCGCGCCTTGCCCCTGCAGCGTGGCAATGTCGCGGTAGAGCGTTCGGATCGAAACGTCCATCTCGCCGGCAAGCGTGCGACCGCTCACCGGCCGGCGATGCCGGCGCAGGATCTGGATCAGGTCGAGCAGGCGTTCGGAACGGGACATGATTCGAGATTTGCCTGTTTCCTCAGCGAGGTCCACCACCTCAGACATTCGACGCTGGACCATTTTGTTTGCGCAGCCGGTGACCCTATGCCAAAAGCGGCCTGCCGCCTCCGGAGACGCTCCTGCTTGAAGTCTTTTCGCGACAAACGCCGCGACAACCGTCCGCCCGCAAAGGGCAGGACCGAACATGCGCGGCCGCAGCCGGAGACCGTACCAGTCCGACCCGAAGCCAGACAGCCACGCCACGAAACAAAACCGGACGACCGGTCTGATCCGAAGCCCGCCCCCCGTATCCTGGCGCGTCGCGAAGGCATCCTGCCCACTGAGCGCCTGCCGGTGATCCTCGAAGTGGCGCCCAATCAGGATTATGC
Source organism: Mesorhizobium sp. C277A (assembly GCF_040324395.1). Classification (NCBI taxonomy): domain Bacteria; kingdom Pseudomonadati; phylum Pseudomonadota; class Alphaproteobacteria; order Hyphomicrobiales; family Phyllobacteriaceae; genus Mesorhizobium; species Mesorhizobium sp. C277A. The sequence continues at coordinate 4,118,891 of NZ_JAMYVW010000002.1, forward strand.
ACTGCTCGACAGCGGCGCCGGCGAAAAGCTCGAACAATACGGCCCCTACCGCATCGTGCGGCCCGAGGGACAGGCGATCTGGCAAAAGGCCTTACCGGCCAGGGACTGGGACCGCGCCGACGCCATCTTCACCGGCGACACCGACGAGGAAGGCATCGGCCGCTGGCGGTTCCCGAAGGTACCGCTGGGCGAGACCTGGCCGATGAAGCATGACGGCATCGACTATCTCGGCCGCTTCACCTCGTTTCGCCATGTCGGCGTCTTCCCCGAGCAGGCTTCGCACTGGGACCATATGGCCAGCCTGATCGCGGCGGCCAAGCGCCCGGTCAAGGTGCTGAACCTGTTCGGCTATACCGGGCTCGCGTCTCTCGTAGCCGCCCGCGCCGGCGCCGAGGTCACCCATGTCGATGCCTCCAAGAAGGCGGTCGGCTGGGCGCGCGAAAACCAGGAAATGGCTGGTCTCGGCAGCAAGCCGATCCGCTGGATCGTTGACGATGCAGTGAAATTCGCCGAGCGCGAAGAGCGCCGCGGCAGCCGCTACGACATCATCCTGTTCGACCCGCCCGCCTATGGCCGCGGCCCCAAGGGCGAGGTCTGGCAGTTGTTCGAGGACCTGCCCGGCCTGACCGATCTTTGCCGCGCGATCCTGACGCCGAAACCGCTCACCGTGGTGCTGACCGCCTATTCCATCCGCGCCTCCTTCTTCGCCATCCATGCCTTGATGCGCGACACTTTTGCCGGCATGGGCGGCACGGTTGAATCAGGCGAACTGATCATCCGCGAGCAGTCCGCCGGGCGGGCGCTGTCGACATCGCTGTTTTCGCGCTGGGTAGCCTGAATGCCCCGGAGACCTGAATGCCCGGGAGTCCCGAATGAATGAGCGGCACGCCGGCGCGCCCGGGCAGGTCAAGGAAGTCACCAGCCTTGCCAATCCGCTGATCAAGGACATCAAGGCGCTCGCCCAGAAGAAATTCCGCGACCAGCAGAACGCCTTCATGGCCGAAGGGCTGAAGCTGGTCATCGACGCCCTCGACCTCGGCTGGTCGATCAGGACGCTGGTCTTCGCCAAGGCCGGACGCGGCAATGCGGCGGTCGAAAAGGTGGCGGCGCGCACGGTTGCCGCCGGCGGCACCGTGCTCGAAGTGTCCGAAAAAGTGCTGGTCGCCATAACCCGCCGCGACAATCCGCAAATGGTGGTCGGCGTCTTCCGGCAGAAACTGCTGCCGTTAAGAGACATCCGCGCTCACGACGGCGATGTCTGGGTGGCGCTCGACCGGGTGCGCGATCCCGGCAATCTCGGCACCGTCATCCGCACCGTCGATGCCGTCGGCGCCAAGGGCGTCATCCTGGTCGGCGAGACTACCGATCCTTTTTCGGTCGAGACCGTGCGCGCCACCATGGGCTCGATCTTCGCCGTGCCGGTGACCAAGGCGACGCCGGAAGCATTTCTGGCTTGGCGAAACAGCTTCTCGGGCCTGGTGGTCGGCACCCATCTGAAGGGTGCGGTCGACTACCGCTCGGTCGATTTCTCCCGAGGACCGGTGCTCTTGATGATGGGCAATGAGCAGCAGGGCCTGCCCGACAATCTGGCGGAAAGCTGCGACCGGCTGCTGCGGATTCCGCAGGCCGGCCGCGCCGATTCACTCAATTTGGCGGTCGCCACCGGAATCATGCTGTTCGAGATCCGGCGCGGCGCGCTGAAACTTGCCCCCGAGGACGCCACATCGTGAAATCATGGTCTCCCTATGCGCTGCTGGTGATGGTGGCAATCGCGCTCGACCAGTGGATAAAGCATCTGATCGAGACCGGCCTCGTCTTCCAGGAAAAGCTCGACCTGGTGCCATTCCTGGCGCTGTTTCGCACCTACAATACCGGCATCGCCTTCTCGATGTTCTCGTCCTTCGGCGACACCGGCCTGGTCGTCATCGCGGTCGTCGTCGTCGCCTTCGTGCTTTATCTGGCAACGCGTACGCCATCCGGCCATGTGCTGGCCCGCATCGGCTTTGCCCTGATCATCGGTGGCGCGATCGGCAATCTGATCGACCGCGCCGTCTACGGCCACGTCATCGACTATATATTGTTCCACACGCCGGTATGGTCCTTCGCCGTCTTCAACCTCGCCGATGCCTTCATTTCGGTCGGCGCGGCGCTGGTCGTCTTCGACGAATTCATCGGCTGGCGGCGCGAGGCCAAGCCGCAAGGCCCAGAAGCCTGACGGCCCGACTCTTTTGACCAATTGACCTCGCCGGACGGTCGCCGCACAGTTCGGCCAGAGCCAGCCAATGCCGACCGCCAGCCTTTGCGAAGCCGAGGAGAAGAGATGCCTGAAACCTTCAAAGCCATCCTCGTTTCGCGCGACGCCGAAAAGAAGCAGTCGGTCGAGATCGTCGATTTCAGCGAAGCCGATTTGATGGAAGGTGATGTCACCGTCGCGGTCAAGGCGACGACCGTCAACTACAAGGACGGGCTGGCCATCACAGGCAAGGCGCCGGTGATCCGCCGCTGGCCGCTGGTGCCGGGCATCGATTTCGCCGGCACGGTGATTTCTTCCTCGCATGCCGACTGGCGCAAGGGTGATCAGGTGATCCTCAACGGCTGGGGTGTCGGCGAAACGCATTTCGGCGCCTATGCCGGGCGCGCCCGCGTCAACGGCGACTGGCTGGTGCCGTTGCCCGACGGCATCAGCGCCCACGATGCGATGGCGGTCGGCACCGCCGGCTATACGGCGATGCTGTGCGTCATGGCGCTGGAGCGGCACGGCATCCTGCCCGATCGCGGCCCGGTGGTGGTGACGGGTGCCGCCGGCGGCGTCGGTTCGGTCGCGGTCTCGCTCCTGTCCAGCCTCGGCTACCACGTCATTGCCTCGACCGGCCGCAGCGCCGAAAGCTCCTATCTGATCGACCTCGGTGCCGCCGAAGTGATTTCGCGCGAGGAACTCTCCCAGCCGGCCAAGCCGCTGGCCAAGGAGCGCTGGGCCGGCGGCATCGATGCCGTCGGCAGCCACACGCTGGCCAATGTGCTGTCGATGACCGCCTATGGCGGCGCGGTCGCCGCCTGCGGCCTGGCGGGTGGCATGGATCTGCCGTCGAGCGTCGCCCCGTTCATCCTGCGCGGCGTCTCGCTGCTCGGCATCGATTCAGTGATGGCGCCAAAGGCTGTGCGGCTGGAAGCCTGGCGCCGCATCGGCAGCGATCTTGATCTCAAGAAGCTCGCCGGCCTGTCGACGACCATCGGCTTCGACGGCATCATCACCGCCGCCCATGACATCGTCGAGGGCAAGATCAGGGGCCGCGTGGTTGTCGATATGTGAGGCTCCCGAAGCATGATCCCGAAAGGGAATCAGGTTTCGGAAAAGATCAGGCGATGCGGAAAACCGCCAAAAATGCATGACCGCTAAAATTCGAACGATCCGCCGCGCTTTTCCATAATCTCTATCTGCAAGGAGTTCCGCATGATCGCGGAGTCCGCCAGGAAAGAGAAGAGCCGTGCCGAAAGCGTCGACGGGCCGAGTCCGGCGACGGCGAAGCGGCAGCGTGTCGCGCCGCCGCCTCTGGCGCCGGATTTGCCGCGCGCCACGTCCGAGGGCCTGCCGTTCCTGACGGTGGTCGCCAGTGTCGTGCTGGCGGGCCTCTCCCACCTCACCGGTGCGCCGATCTTCATCACCCTCGGCCTGCTGGCGACAGGCCTTGCCGGCGTCGCCATGCACCTGCGCAGCCGCCGCACCGTCCGCCGCGCGGCGGCCTTGCTCGACGAAACCGCGGCCCGTAGCCGCGCCGAAATCGAGACGCTGGCCGACCGTATGTGGGAGATGCAGGAGAGCGAGGAGCGTTTTCGCGGGCTGATCGATGCGCTCGGCGATCTCGTCGTCCACCGCGACCGCGATGGCCACATCGTCTACGCCAACAAGGTTTTCGCCAGCCTCGTCGGAACCGACCAACGCGACCTTGCCGGCAGGACCCTCGCCGAACACGGCATTGATGTCGGCATCGTCCCCGACGCCGCCTTTTCCGATCATGAATGCCTGAGTTCCACCGACGTCTCCATACGCACCCCGAACGGTCCGCGCTGGTTCTCATGGATCGAACTGTCGGTACGCGACAAGGATAGCGGCGCCGTCTCGCACCGGGCGATTGCCCGCGACATCACCGCGCGCAAACGCGCCGAATCCTCGCTGATCACCGCGCGCGAGCGCGCCGAATATGCCAGCCAGGCCAAGTCGCGCTTCCTCGCCACCGTCAGCCATGAGATCCGCACGCCGATGAACGGCATCATGGGCATGGCCAAGCTTCTGGCTGACACCAATCTGTCGCCCGAGCAGCGCACCTATGTCGGCGCTGTCTCGACCTCGGCCAGCGCCCTTTTGGCGCTCATCGAGGATTTGCTCGACTATTCCAAGATAGAGGCCGGCCGTTTCGACCCGGAGCCGCAGCCGACATCGCTGCGCGAAATCGCCGACAACATCGTCGAACTGATGGCAGCGAAAGCCTTCGCCAAGAAAATCGGCCTCGGCTGTCATGTCGAGCCCGACGTGCCGCAGATGATCATGGCCGATCCCGGCAGGGTCAGGCAGGTGCTGCTCAACCTGATCGGCAATGCGATCAAGTTCACCGACACCGGCGGCGTGCTGGTCTCGATTGCGCGCGCCCGCACCGATACCAGCGACCGCATCTGCTTCACCGTTACCGACACCGGCCCCGGCCTGCGCGAAGACGACATGGAGCGCATCTTCGAGGAATTCGAACAGTCCGACGGCACCTCGACCCGCACCCATGGCGGCGCCGGCCTCGGTCTGGCCATATCGAGGCGCCTGGTCGCCGCCATGGGCGGTGCCATTTCGGTGTCGAGCCGACTTGGCGAGGGATCGGAATTCGTCTTCGAGATCCCGGCCGCAGGAGCAACCGAAGCACCGCAGAACCGGCAGAACATCCTGGCCGGCCGGCGCGCCGTGATCGTGTCGAAGAACGCCGTCGAGGCGGACGCCATCGCCCGCACCATCCGCGCCCATGGCGGCGCCGTCGACGTCGCCGCAACCGCTTCCCAGGCGACGCCCTTCGCCGAACATTGCGATGTGCTGTTGATCGACGCGGCCCTGGAGGACGGCGACGGCAGACTGCTCAAGCGCCTGCGCCAGAGTGGCTTTGCCGATTGCGAGGCGATCACGCTGATCGCGCCGACCGACCGCGGCATGCTTGGCGAATTCCGCACCAGCGGCTACGCCACCTTCTTGGCGAGGCCGGTGCGCGGCGAAACCCTGCTGCGCGTGCTGCTGACCAGTCATGCCCCTGCCTTGCCGCCGCCCAAGCCGGAAAAGACCGGCGCGTCCTCTCTTCGTGCCCATGGCGCACGCCAGCAGGGCTTGTCGGTGCTGATCGCCGAAGATAACGACATCAACGCCATGCTTGCCCGCGCCACGCTTTTGAAGGCGGGACATCGCGTGAAAGTGGTCGGCAATGGCAAGGCCGCGGTCGAGGCGGTCACCGAGGCCGGGCTGAAAAATCGCTTCGATGTGGTGCTGATGGATTTGCACATGCCGGTGATGGACGGGCTGGACGCGATCGCCGCCATCCGCCGCCACGAGGAGGAAATGGCTGTGCCGCCGGTACCAATCATGGTGCTTTCGGCCGACAGCCAGGAAAAGACCCGCCACACCGTGCTCGCCCATGGCGCCAGCGGCTTCGTCACCAAGCCGCTCGATCCCGACGCGCTGGTCCATGCCGTCGAGGGCCAGGTGGCCGCCTGAATTCATGTCGCTCGAAAATGGCCCCGGTTTTGAGAAGACGACATGCACAAAACAAAGACTTGAAGCGCGTCGCGTGAATCGTCCCAGCGCGACGCGCTTCATGGCGACGCTGGCGCAATCCTCGCGTCACGTAGGTAGCCGAATGAGGGTTTTCGCCAGCCGACGAAGTATTGCCCGTCGCGCCGTATCACGGTACTGTCACAATCCTGTTGCACCTACACCGTATCCCCGTGCCAAGAGGGATGGCTCGAAGGAGAATCACTCGTGCATACAGTTATGCCGGAATGTGACACTCGGCCCAGCGCAGGCGGCGCTTTGCTCGCCGCGCGGAACGCCGATGCCGTCGCAACAGGCGCACCGCTGGGCCGTATCGGCAATCTCGAAGTGCGGCTTGCCCGCAATGAGGCCGAGATCGCCGCCGCGCAGGAAGTGCGCTACCGGGTGTTTTATGACGAGCTTGGCGCCAGGAAGGACCTGTTCCAGGCGCAGGACCGGCGCGACGCCGACCGCTTCGACCCGCTGTGCGACCATCTCCTCGTGCTGGACACTTCGATCTCCGGCCCCGAGCATCGCCGCATCGTCGGCACTTACCGCCTGCTGCGGCAAGAGATTGCCGCGACCGCCGGCGGCTTCTATTCCGAAGGCGAGTTCGAACTGACCAAGCTGATCGCCCGCCATCCTGGCCAGCGCTTCCTTGAGCTCGGCCGCTCCTGCGTGCTGCCGGAATACCGCTCGAAGCGCACCATCGAGGCGCTGTGGCAAGGCATCTGGGCCTACATCAACCACTATGAGATCGGCGTGATGACCGGTTGTGCCTCGTTCCCTGGCACGGTGCCGGCTGCGCATGCCGAGGCGCTCACCTACCTTGCCCATCACTGCCGGACCAACTCCGCCTGGGATGTGCGGGCGGTCTCCGGGCGCTATTGCTCGATGGACCTGATGCCGATCGAGGCGGTCAACGCCAAGGCGGCGATTGCGGCCATGCCGCCGTTGGTCAAGGGCTATCTGCGCGTCGGCGCCCGCATCGGCGACGGCTGCGTCATCGACCGTGAGTTCTCCACCGTCGATGTGTTCGTGGTGATGCCGGTCAAGGAAATCGGCGCCCGCTACGTCAACTATTATGGCGGGGAAGCGCAGCGCTTTGCGGCGTGAGGTAGTAGGCAGTAGTGAAGGCTGCCGCGAATTGCTGACTACCGACTATTCCCTATTCCCTAATCCCTCTCCCTACGGAATATCCTCCGGTCGCCGTCCCGGGCGGCTCTTGTAGGACGGAAAGGTCCAGCCGAATTTCAGCGCGCCGCCGCGCACCAGGAAAGCCGCGACGAAGCCGGCGATATCCGAGGCGAGCGGCGGCAGGCCGGCAAGATCGCCAAGTGTGTAGAGGCCGGCGCCCGCGAGTGCGGCGGTGACGTAGATTTCGGGCCTGAGCAGCACCGATGGCTCGCCGGCCAGCAGATCGCGCAGGATGCCGCCAAATGTGGCGGTCAACACGCCCATAACAACGGAGACGACCGGCGAGCCGGTGATGGCCAGCCCCTTGGCCGCGCCCATTACGGAAAAGGCCGCCAATCCGATGGCGTCGAGCCAGAGCAGCCATTTCCAGCGGGATTCGACGCGGTGGGCGATGAAGAAGACCAGCACCGCAACCGCCGCGCAAACCAGCACATAGCCGGAGTTGGCGACCCAAAAGACGGGCAGGTTGAGGATGACGTCGCGAAGCGTGCCGCCGCCAATGCCGGTGACGCTGGCCAGAAACAGGAAGCCGATAATGTCGAGCTGCTTGCGCGAAGCCGCCAACGCCCCGGTCGCGGCAAAGACGGCGACGCCGGCATAGTCGAGGAGGTCGATGGGCGTCAGGGACATGAGGCAGTAGGGATTGGGAATTAGGGAAAGTATGAATAACACGAAGCCGCGCGATTGATACGCCTGCCTATTCCCTATTCCCTATTCCCTATTCCCTATTCCCTATTCCCTATTCCCTATTCCCTACTGCCTACCCTACTCACGCATCCTTCTCGGCCTGCTCGTTCACCGGCCCCGGCTCAACCGGCGCTTCGGTGGCCGCGATCTTGGGGCCGCCCTTGGCGACCCCGACCATGGCCGGCCGCAGCACGCGCTCGCCGATCGAATAGCCCGGCTGCACGACCTGGACGACGGTGTTGGCCGGCACATCGGGATTGGGCACTTCGAACATCGCCTGGTGGAAATTCGGGTCGAACTTCTCACCTTCTGGCTCAAGCTTCTTCACCCCATGCCGTTCCAGCGTCGACAGCATGGCGCGCTCGGTGATCTCGACGCCGTCGATCAGCGCCTTGAAGCCGGCATCTCCGGCCGCTTTCGCCTCGGCGGGGATAGCATCGAGCGCGCGGCGCAGATTGTCCGACACCGACAGCATGTCGCGGGCGAAATTGGCCACCGCATAGGCGCGCGCATCATGCACGTCGCGGGCGGTGCGGCGGCGCAGATTCTCCATCTCGGCCGCGACGCGCAGCGCGCGGTCCTTCAGCTCCTCGTTTTCCTTCAGCAGCCGCACCAGCGCTTCATAGTCGCCGTCGATGCCGCCGTGCGTGCGCTCGGCCTCGGCCGTTTCGATATCCTCGGGCGCGCGTTCGTCTTTTGTCTGGTCGCTCATCGCCATTTCCCGTCATTCGAATGGTTTGGATTTGCGCCCGATATCGAGGTTTGGCGGCCAAAAATCAAGGGGGAAGCCCAGGAGGACGCCCAACAGCAGGCAATGTTGCGGGCTGCCCGTCGGACTTGGTGCGGGACGCAAAGACGTTCAAAATTAATTCAAACTTTACCGTAACGGCAGCCTTTGCTTGCCAATACCCCGCTATGGGGAACCATTCAAAGCTTGGAGGAGTTTTGAAACCGACACAGGATTTGAGACAATGGACCGCAATACTGGCAACAGAAGCGAAGAGCTCGCCGCCGACATCAGGCGCCAGTTCGGCACCGAGGCGACGACGCGCTTCTTGCGCACCTTGCCGGCCTTCCGCACCGAGGCCGACATTCCCGCCCGTTTCCGGGACCTGCTCGACCGGCTGGACGGCATAGAAGCCAGCATGGCCGGCGGCCGACGCCGTCAATAGCGATGCTATCGCGCGACAATTACGCGCAGTAATTTTGCGTGAGCTTTTCCTTGCGGCAGCGGGACGCCCCGCCTATGCTTCCTGATGAACATGATTTCCCCCGAGACGGCCGCCAACAGCAAGCGCGCCTGGTTGAAGATCCTGGCGCGCTACAAGAAGCCCGACCGGCGACGCAGCACTCTTGAACTCGCCATCACCCTTATTCCTTTCGTTACGCTGTGGGCGCTGTCTTCGGCAGCCTATTCCTATGGCCACTGGTGGGGCTTGATCCTGATCCTTCCCGCCGCCGGTTTTCTGGTGCGGATCTTCATGATCCAGCACGATTGCGGCCACGGCTCCTTCTTCGCCAACCGCACTGCCGACGACTGGATCGGCCGCGCGCTCGGCGTGCTGACGCTGACCCCTTACGATTGCTGGCGGCGCGCGCACGCCACCCATCACGCCAGCGCCGGCAATCTTGACGAGCGCGGCATGGGCGATATCAGGACGTTGACGGTTGCTGAATACCGGCAGCTGTCTTGGCGGGGACGCCTTGCCTATCGTCTCTACCGCCATCCCCTGGTGATGTTCGGCCTTGGCCCGATCTGGCTGTTCATCTTCGAGCAGAGGCTGCCCGTCGGCATGATGCGCGGCGGCCTGACGCCCTGGGTGTCGTCGATGACCACCAATCTCGGCATCGCGGTCGCGGCAGCGCTGCTTATCTGGCTGGTCGGCCCCGGCGCTTTCCTGATCGTCCATTTGCCGATCGTGATCCTGGCCGGATCGGCCGGAATCTGGCTGTTCTACGTCCAGCACCAGTTCGAGGAGACGGAATGGGCGAAGGACGAAGAGTGGGAATTCCAGCGTGCCGCCCTGCACGGCTCGTCCTATTACGATTTGCCGCCGGTGCTGAACTGGTTCACCGGCAATATCGGCGTCCATCACGTGCACCATCTCTCCGCCAAGGTGCCGGGCTACCGGCTGCAGGAAGTGCTGCGCGACTATCCGGAACTGCGCGGCATCGGCCGCGTCACGCTTCTCGACAGCCTGCGCTGCGTCAAGCTGGCGCTATGGGACGAGAATCGCCGCAAGCTGGTCTCGTTTCGCGAAGCGCGGGCTTTGGCCTGAAAGCATTCCAGCAAAGTGAAGCGGTTTCCCGGGAAGACCGCGCAGCGCTTTCCCTCGGGATCGCATAAAACAAAAAATAAACCGCCGCACCAAAGGCGCGGCTGCATCTCCCAGAAGATCTGCTCAGGTGGCCTTGCGCTCCTCGCGCATCAGGACCTTGCAGCCCTGATCACGTCAGCCGCCTTTTCGGCGATCATGATGGTCGCTGCATTGGTGTTGCCGCCGATCAGCGCGGCTTCCTGCCTGGCGGATACTTCCGTCCGGACAGCCAAGAGATCACAGTCTTTGTAAAGACAGGCGAAATTACCGCTGCGTCAGCTGTTGCGAACGCGCCGCCAGGAGTATTTCGGCCCCTTCGGCTCCGACGCTTCGGTCGGCTGATAATAAAGGCCCAGCCCTCCTGTGCGGCCTTCTTCGAGGCGCTTCAGCAGAACCGGGTTGGATATTTCGAACTCGTCGAAGCCGAGGCGCAGCATATGCGGCAGCTGGTCGACGAGCACCTGGCCAGTGGCGCGGACCGCGCCCTCGAAATCGTAGCGGCTGCGCAGCAATTCGCCCTTGGAAAACGAGCGGCCGTCGCTGAAGGCCGGAAAGGCCAGCGCCACCAGCGACAGCTGGTCGAGCAGATCCACGATCTTTTCCAGCTGGTCGCCCGGCAGCAATGCGACGCCCAGCCGCTCCTTGGCCGAGCGCCGCACCTCGGCATCAAGGCCGAGAAATGCCTGCAACGGCAGGATGAAGCGGCCATTGCCCGCCAGTGCATCCGCACTTTCGGCATGTGTCCACTCGTCTTCGCGAAAACCCGTCCGGGTCCAGAGGCGGGTCTCCGCTGTGGTCTGTTCAGTCATAGAAAATTCCTAAAGCCCTAAAAATCGAAAGTCCGCGAAAGCCGGTCCACACGAAACCGGCGGCCTCCGAGTGGAAGCCGCCGTTGCAGGCCAGCCTCACCTGAATATCACCATAGCTTAAAGGGATGCGTCGGTCAGCGATACTTCCAGTCCCGACAGATGGATGCCGCACTCGGTCTTGGCATGACCGGCCCAGCGTCCGCTTCGCGCATCCTCGCCCGGCTGCACCGGCTGCGTGCATGGGAAGCAGCCGATCGACAGATAGCCGTACGCAACCAGCGGATTTTCGCGCAGCGCATGCGCGCGCATGTAGTCAGCCTGGTCGGATGTCGTCCAGTGCGCCAGCGGATTGACGCGTACGCGCGGGCCGACCGCCTCGAACACCGGCAGCGCGGCTCGCGTCGCCGCCTGGAAGCGCTTCCGGCCGGTCAGCCAGGCGCGGAAGGGGGCGACGCCGCGCGCCAGCGGCTCGACCTTGCGCACGTCGCAGCAGGCATCGGTATTGCTCTGGTGCAGATTGCCGGTCGGATCGACCCGCTCGAGCGCCGCGTCTTCGGGCTTGATCACCCTGATGTTGGTCAGCCCGAAATCGGCGACCAGCGCATCGCGATAGCCCAGCGTCTCTTCGAAATGCTTGCCGGTGTCCAGGAAGATGACCGGCAGCGTGCGGTCGACCTTGGCGATCATATGCAGCAGGACGGCGGAATCCGCGCCGAAGGACGACACGGCGGCGATCTCGTCATGAAACAATTCGCTCGCCGCGCGTTCGATGATGTCGAGCGGGCTCAGATGTCCATACAGCGCGTCGAAGCCCGCCGCTTTGGCGGCGATGCTGTCGTCGACGTCGAGGATGCGGTCAAGCGGCCTTGGTTTCGCCAGCATAGAGCGCCTCCTTGAACGGCGCGGGACCGACACGGCGGTAGGCGTCGATAAAACGTTCACTGGGACCGAGCCGAAGGCCGAGATAGGTGTCGACGATCTGCTCGATGGCGTCGGTGATCTCTTCCGAAGAGAAGCCGCGGCCGATGATTTCGCCAACCGAGGTGTTCTCGTCGGCCGATCCGCCAAGCGTCACCTGGTAGAGCTCGGAGCCCTTCTTCTCGACGCCGAGGATACCGATATGGCCGACATGGTGGTGGCCGCAGGCATTGATGCAGCCGGAAATCTTCAGCTTCAATTCGCCGATCTCGCGCTGCCGCTCCAGCGAGGCGAAGCGAAGCGAAATCTCCTGCGCGATCGGGATCGAGCGCGCCGTCGCCAGCGCGCAATAGTCGAGGCCAGGGCACGCGATAATATCGCTGATCAGGTTGGAATTGGCCGTCGCCAGACCAATATCGACCAGCGCATCATAGACAGCCTTGAGATCGGCGCGCGCCACATGCGGTAGGATCAGGTTCTGCTCATGGCTGACGCGCAGTTCGTCGAACGCGTATTTCTCGGCGATGTCGGCGACCGCTTCCATCTGGCTGTCGGTGGCATCGCCCGGCACCTCGCCGATGCCTTTCAGCGAGATCGTCACCGCGGCATAGTCAGGATGGCGATGCGTCACGACATTCTGGTCGAGCCAATCCGAGAAGCTTTTGGAATCGAGCCGCGCCAGCTTGATCGCCGCGTCGCCTTCCGGCCGGGCGGTCAGTGCCGGCGGCGCGAAATAGGCGTCGATGGCACGGATGTCGGCTTCCGGCAGCTTCAGCTCGGCGTCCTTCAGCTCCTGCCATTCGGCCTCGACCTGGCGGGTGATTTCCTCGACGCCGGTCTCGTGGACGAGGATCTTGATGCGCGCCTTGTACTTGTTGTCGCGGCGGCCATAGAGGTTGTACACGCGCAGGATCGCCGTGCAGTAGGACAGCAGGTCGGCTTCCGGCAGGAAGTCGCGGATCTTGCGCGCCACCATCGGCGTGCGGCCCTGGCCGCCACCGACATAGACGGCAAAGCCGAGCTCGCCGGCGGCGTTCTTCTTCAGATGCAGACCGATATCATGCGTCTGGATGGCGGCGCGGTCGCGCTCGGCCCCGGTCACCGCGATCTTGAACTTGCGCGGCAGGAACGAGAATTCCGGATGCACAGACGACCATTGCCGCAGGATCTCGGCATAGGGGCGCGGATCAGCGACCTCGTCGGCGGCGGCGCCGGCAAAGTGATCGGCGGTGACGTTGCGGATGCAATTGCCGCTGGTCTGGATGGCATGCATCTCGACGCTGGCGAGATCGGCCAGGATCGCCGGAATGTCGGACAGCGCCGGCCAGTTGAACTGGATGTTCTGGCGCGTGGTGAAGTGGCCGTAGCCCTTGTCGTATTTGCGCGCGATGTGGCCGAGCATGCGCAGTTGCGCGCTGTTCAGCGTGCCATAGGGCACCGCGATGCGCAGCATGTAGGCGTGCAGCTGCAGGTAGACGCCGTTCATCAGCCGCAGCGGCCGGAACTGATCCTCGGTGATCTCGCCGGACAGCCGGCGTTCGACCTGGTCGCTGAACTCGGCGACGCGGGCCTGGACAAAATCGTGGTCGAACTCATCGTAGCGGTACATGTTTCGTCTTTCAGGGCGCGTCCGCCCGTATTTTGTTACGCTGCCCGCGCAGCCTGCTTGCCCAGATCTTCCCGGATGGTCGGGCCGGCGGCGCGGATCTTTTCGCGCAAGCGTACCGGCACGACGACGCCATTGATGACTTCAACGTCGATCAGATTGACGTCGACAACCTGATTGTTGGCGTTGGCCTTGGCGCCGATTGCTTCCAGCCTGTCCTCTGCCGCTTGGTCATGGGCAAGGTCGGCATGGTCGACCGTCTCGGCCCAGCCGCCATCGGCGTACCAGACGGCGATGCCGTCGGAGAGGCGGTTTGCGGTCAGTATCTTCATGGCTCGACCTCTGCGTCGGCCGCGTTGGCGGCGCCCTCATAGTTATGGGCCGCGAGCGGCTCGGAACGTTCAAAGTTGGCGCCGGCAACCGCGTCGCCGATGATGGTCATCACCGGACCGGCCAGATCGGCGCGCTCTTCCAGCGACGGCAAATCGGCCAGTGTGCCGTGGAAACGGCGGCGGTTCTGCAAGCTGGCATTCTCGACCACGGCAACCGCCGTGTCCGGCGACAGGCCGGCCTCGATCAGTCGTCCGGCGACTTCGGCGGCGACCGAGCGGCCCATATAGACGGCGACGGTGGCGCCGGAAATGGCGAGCTTGGCCCAATCCGGCAGCGAATTGCCCTTCAGATCATGGCCGGTGGTGAACACCATCGACGAGGAGACGCCGCGCAGCGTCAGCGGCAGCTCGAAGTCGGCGGCGGCGGCAAAGGCGGCGGTGACGCCGGGGACGACATCATAGGCGATGCCGGCATCGCGCAGTGCGGCCATCTCCTCGCCGGCGCGGCCGAACACGAGCGGGTCGCCCGACTTCAGCCGCACGACGCGCTTGCCCTGCCTGCCGAGATCGACCAGCAGCGCATTGATCTCGGCCTGGCTCTTGGTGTGGCATCCCTTGCGTTTTCCGACCGGCAGCCGCTCGGCGTCGCGGCGGCCCATGGCGACGATCGCCTCCGGCACCAGCGCGTCATAGACGATGACGTCGGCTTCCATCAAAAGCCGATGCGCGCGCAGCGTCAGAAGATCCTCAGCACCTGGCCCGGCGCCAACCAACGCGATATGGCCCGAAGCCGGAGCCTTCGACAGCAACAGATCGGCGGCGGCGTCATGCGCCTGCGAAAGCTCGCCGGCTTCGACGGCGCGCGCCGGTGCACCCTGGAAAAAACTGCTCCAGAACTGGCGGCGGGCGTTGCCTTTCGGCAGCAGCTTTTCGGCGGGACCCCGGAACGAGGCGGCAAGCGCTGCCAGCGGCCCGAGCGACGGCGACAGCATGCGGTCGATGCGGCTGCGCAGCATCTGCGCCAGCACCGGACCCGCGCCTTCCGTGCCGATGGCGATGGCGACCGGGGCGCGGTTGACCAGCGCCGGGGTGAAGAAATCGCATAGCTCCGGCCGGTCGACGGCATTGACCGGAATGCCAAGGCGGCGCGCATCGTGGGCGACGCGGCGGTCGAGCGTCTCGTCGCCGCTGGCGGCAAACACCAGGACCGCGCCTTCGAGATGCGCGGCGTCGTAGGGGGCGTCGATACGGATGGCGCCGGTCGTGGCGATGAAGCTCAGCAATTCGGCGTCGGCAACATCGGCAATGATGCGAAGCACAGCACTCGACTGATCAAGTAGCCGCGCCTTGGCCAACGCTTCGCCTCCGCCGCCGACGATGGCCACGGCTTCGCCTTCGACCCGCATGAAGACCGGGAACGCGGTGAGCTTGGGATTGGTGTGCGGCATGACGAACAGATTCCGGAACAATTCGGCAGTTTTAGGCGCGGACGCGAAAAAGCTGAAGGAACCCACTCGCGCATCCCCTGACGGGAGGCAATCGGTTTTCCGCAAGCCAAAGGGCCAAGAGAAAAATATTCCACATCCGCATATCAGGCGGATTCAAGCTGCTGCCGCAGGCTTTGTTCTGCGGCTCTTTTATCCGGCAGTCGGCCAAGCTGCAAAATTATTTTTTCTAAATTCTACCAATTTAGTAGATTAAAGCCGTGACCTCCGGACATTGCTCCGATAGACGATAGATCGGGCTTGATATGGCTGCGTGCGATCTCGGCGAACGAAGTGGAACGTTCCCGCTTCGCCACGCGTTCTGCCCCTGCCGTAACAGACAATCGTCGGCTGGATTTGAACCTTCAAACAGGAGCGCGCAAATGAGCAAGATCAACCTGAAACATGGCCTTCTGGTCATGGTGGCCGATGGCGAGAAAGCGCTGTTCCTGAAGAACGAGGGCGACAATCTCTATCCGAACCTGCAGCTCTTCCAGGAGATGAAACAGGACAATCCGGCAACGCGCGAACAAGGCAGCGACAGTCCCGGCCGCTACAATGACGGCCCCTCCGTGCATCGCAGCGCGGTTGAGGAAACCGACTGGCACCGGCAAGGCAAGGAACGCTTTGCCGAAGAGATCGCGGACCGGCTCTACAAGCTCGCCCATCACGGCATCTTCGACGACATCGTGCTGGTCGCGCCACCGCTGGTGCTCGGCACCATGCGCAAGAAACTGCACAAGGAAGTCACCGACAAGGTGCAGGCGGAGATCCCAAAGACCCTGACCAACCGCCCGCTGATCGATATCGAGGCCATGCTGCAGGCGGCGTGACGCATCGATCATTCGGTATTGGCGCGCGCAGCGGTTTTGCTGCGCGCGCCTTTCGTTTTCGGTGCCTCTGGCCACCAATTTACGTCTTGCGGGTTGCGTCGCCCGCACCCCCTCCACCATATTGAAAAAGGCGGCGGCTTCGGGCGGCGCACACCCGACATTTCCCGAAAGGCGCTCCATAGACAATGCCGCATGACACGCCCCTTATCGCCACCATCGTCGCCGGTCTGGGGCTGGCATTCATCTTCGGGGCGCTCGCCAACCGTTTTCGCATCCCGCCGCTGGTCGGCTACCTCGTCGCCGGCGTACTGGTCGGACCGAACACGCCGGGTTTCGTCGCCGATGCCGGTCTTGCCAATGAGTTGGCCGAAATCGGCGTCATCCTGCTCATGTTCGGCGTCGGCCTGCATTTCTCGCTGAAGGACCTTCTCTCCGTCCGCGCCATCGCCGTACCCGGCGCCATCGTCCAGATCGGCTTTGCCACCGCGCTCGGCGCCGGCCTCGCATGGATGCTCGGCTGGTCGATGGGCGCAGGCCTCGTCTTCGGCCTGGCGCTTTCCGTCGCGTCCACAGTGGTGCTGTTGCGCGCGTTGCAGGAGCGACGGCTGATCGAGACCGAGCGCGGCCGCATCGCCGTCGGCTGGCTGATCGTCGAGGACCTCGCCATGGTGCTGGCGCTGGTGCTTTTGCCGGCGTTGGCCGGCGTGCTCGGCGGCCAGCCGCAGGTCGATGACCATGCGAGCCTTTTGTCGCTGCCGGCCAGCTACGGCATCTGGGGCGTCGTCGGCCTCACGCTGGCCAAGGTCGTCGCCTTCGTCATCGTCATGCTGGTGGTTGGCCGCCGCGTCATTCCGTGGATCCTGCATTACGTCGCCCATACCGGCTCGCGCGAACTGTTCCGGCTGGCGGTGCTGGCGATCGCGCTCGGCGTCGCCTTCGGCGCCGCCAAACTGTTCGGCGTCTCGCTGGCGCTCGGTGCCTTCTTCGCCGGCATGATCATGAGCGAATCCGAGCTCAGCCACCGCGCGGCGGAGGAATCACTGCCGCTGCGCGACGCCTTCTCGGTGCTGTTCTTCGTCTCGGTCGGCATGCTGTTCGATCCGTTCAGCCTGATGAGCAATGGCTGGCCGATCCTGGCGACGCTGGCCATCATCGTCATCGGCAAGTCGCTGGCCGCCTTCGTTATCGTCATCGCCTTCCGCTATCCGCTGGGAACCGCCTTGATGATCTCGGCCAGCCTCGCGCAGATCGGCGAGTTCTCCTTCATCCTGGCGGAGCTCGGCGTCGGGCTGAAGCTGTTGCCGCAACAGGGACGCGACCTGATCCTGGCAGGCGCCATCCTGTCGATCCTGGTCAATCCGCTGATGTTCCTCGCCCTCGACTGGATGAAGCCATGGCTGGACGCGCGCGCCGCCAAGGCAGCACCACCGGAAGAGGCCAAGCCGGTCGGCCCGGCGACGCAGCCCGGACAAGTGGCCTCGGTGGCCGCTGCTGCCAAAGAGGACGGCCCGCCGCCACGCACAACGCTTTCGGGCCACACCATCCTGATCGGCTACGGCCGCGTCGGCAGCCTGGTCGGCGCGGCGCTGAAACAGGCATCGCTGCCCTTCCTGGTCATCGAGGACGCCGACAAGACGCTGGCGAGGCTCAGAGACGACGGCGTCGAAATCGTCTCCGGCAATGCGGCCAGCGCGAGCGTGTTTGCCGCCGCCAATCCGCAGGGGGCCAAACGCTTGATCCTTGCCATCCCCAACGCGTTCGAGGCCGGGCAGATCGTGCTCAGGGCGCGCGCCGCCAACCCCGGCATCAACGTCATCGCGCGGGCCCATTCCGATGCCGAGGTCGAGCACCTGATGGGGCTCGGCGCCGAAACCGTCATCATGGGTGAACGCGAAATCGCCCGCGGCATCGTGCAAGAAGTGCTGGAGCAAAAGCTGATGCCGCGCCCCGAAGCCATTGAGCCCTCCCCGGCCTGAGGCTTGCCCACAGGCGCGTTGATCACGCCACGAAGGCGGAGCCGCCATTGTGCGCGACGCTGGCGAGATACTTTGCCGGCGGCTTGCCGAGCGCTTTCTTGAACATGGTGATGAAGGCGGTGACGGAGGCGTAGCCGAGATCGCCCGAAACCTGCTGGACACTCGCACCGGAGGCCAGCTCCCGTATGGCGACGATCAGGTGCAATTGCTGGCGCCAGCGGCCGAAGCTCAGTCCGGTCTCCTTCACCACAAGACGGGCGAGACTGCTTTCTGAGAGCGCGACGCGGGTGGCCCACTCGGCAAGCGTGCTGCGGTCGGCAGGGTCTTGCGCCAACGCATCGGCGATCCGCCGCAAGCGCGGCTCGGCGGAGATCGGCAAATGCAGCTGCTGGACCGGCATGCGCGGCAGTTCGGAGAGCAGCATCCCAGTCAAAAGCGCGTCCTTCCCGTCGTCTTCCTCCATGCGGTCGGCCAGCTCGATGATCAATTCGCGCAGCAGCGGCGAGATCGACAGCGTGCAGCACCGGTCCGGCAGATCGGCGGCTCCCGGCTCGATATAGACGAAGAAAATCCGCGCATTGGCGGTCGCGATATTGCTGTGTTCCATGCCGCCGGGAATCCACACCCCGCAATGTGGCGGCACCATCCACAGGCCGCTCGGGACGCGGCATGTGACGCCACCGCCGAGCGCGAAGACGAGCTGGCCCTTCCGATGCCAATGGGTCGCCACTTCCGCTTTGGTTTCGGTGACATCGACGCGCACCGCAATTGCAGGAGCGATCACATCATCGACGTCGAAATTGACCCACGGGTAGCGGAGAGGCTGTCTCATGATTGACGGCTTTTAGCGACTATTCGCCATGATAGCTAAATTCTTTGATCCGGGAAGTCGATAGGCTCCGATTCGTGGCTGGCATGTCACAAACCGGCAGGAAGGCTTCCCATGCGCGCCCTCGTCATCTCTCCCGACAGCCCCACCGGACTGACCTTTGCCGAGGCCAACGAACCTCAACCCCTCGCCAACGAAGCGCTTGTCTGCGTCCACGCAACCTCGTTGAACCGCGGCGAACTGCGCCTGCTCACCATACGCCCAAAAGGCTGGATACCCGGCCAGGACATCGCAGGGATTGTCGAACGGGCGGCAGCCGATGGCTCCGGGCCTGCCGTCGGCGCCCGGGTTGTGGCTTTGGTCGACGAGGCCGGCTGGGCGCAACGGGTCGCCGTTCCGACCGACCGCTTCGCCGTCATCCCGGATGAGGTCAGCTTCGTTTCCGCCGCCACGCTTCCCGTGGCGGGCACGACGGCCCTAAGGGTCTTGCGCCATGGCGGCGACCTCGCGGGACAGCAGGTGTTGATCACCGGCGCCAGCGGCGCGGTCGGCCGTTTCCAGATCCAGATCGCCCGCGAGCAAGGCGCCGCGGTGACTGCAATCGCCGCCGCCCGGCACGCCGAGGATCTCCGCGGTCTTGGTGCTCACGAAGTCGTCGAGTCGATCGAACTGGCCGAAGGGCCATTCTCTCTGATCACCGAGTCGGTCGGCGGCCAAAGCCTCGCCCATGCCATCGAACGCGTCGCCCCCGGCGGCACCATCGTCATGTTCGGTTCGAGCAGCGGCGAACTCACGCCGGTTGGCTTCAGACAGTTCGTTCCGGGCCATGAGGGAGCGAGGCTTCAGACTTTCGCCTACTACACATCCGGTCCAGCCATTGGCGCGGACATCGCCTCGCTGCTCGCTCTGGTCGCGGCTGGCCGGCTGGAAACCCGTGTGTCCATGACCGTGCCGTGGACAGACATCGCCCAGGCTCTGGACGCCTTGCGACAGCGCAGCTTCAGCGGCAAGGCTGTTCTCACCATCGCCGAATGAGCAGTCTGTCAGTGCTCAGACGTGCTGGCCGCCATTGATGTGGATTTCCGAGCCCGTCACATAGGACGCCTGCTGCGAGCACAGGAAGAAGATGATGTCGGCGACTTCCGAGGTGGCGCCAAGGCGCCTGAGTGGGATCGTCTCGACGATCTTGTCGGTGCCAGGCGACAGAATCGCGGTGTCGATCTCGCCCGGCGCAATCGCATTGACGCGGATGCCGTGCGGGCCGAAATCATGCGCCATCTCGCGCGTCAGCGAGCCGAGCGCCGCCTTCGAGGTCGCATAGGCGGTGCCGGCGAAAGGATGCACGCGCGTGCCGGCGATCGAGGTGACGTTGACGATCGAGCCTTTTGCTGCAGCAAGCTCCTTGAAGAGGCCCCGCGCGAGCATGATCGGCGCGAAGAAATTGACCTGGAACACGTCGCGCCAGACATGCATCGGCGTGTCGATCGAATCCATGCGGCTGTTGCCGTCCTTGAGCTTCGGCGAAATGCCGGCATTGTTGACCAGCGCGTGCAATTGCCCGCCATGCGCTTCCAGCCGGTGACGGATCTCCGAGACGGCGATGCCGACATCCTCCTGGTCGGCGAGATCGACCTTGATGTGGTCCTCTGGGCCGGCTGGCCACGGGCAATCCTCGGCAAAAGCCTGGCGCGAACAGGTGATGACCCGCCAGCCCTCACGCGAAAAGCGCTTGACCGTGGCATGTCCGATGCCGCGGCTGGCTCCGGTCAGCACGATGGTTTTTCTGGTGTCGGTCTCAGCCATGTCTGTCACTCCGGCCGGAGATGTAGCCGAATGCCGCGAAGGTGGCGAGAGGCCGAATTGTCACCGCAGCTCTCATATGAGGAACGGATTGCCAGCTCGCATTTGGTTCGAAGCTAGAATGACGAGCCACTCAGCCGCCGCCGAGAATATCCAGGATTGAGGTTTTCCGCTTCTTGGTCGGGCCGCCGACGCTGCCCGGCGGTACCGGATGCTTGATCGAGGCCGTGGTGCCGCCGTCGCCCGGCATGTTGAAACCGTCGGCATCGACGGTTTCGGCCGGACGGCGGACCGGTGCTTGTGCGGGTACAGCAGCAGGTGCCGGTGCGGCAGCAGGCTCAGAACGGCTGACGGCCACGGCAGGCAACGGCGCCGCCTGATTGTTATCGACTGACGGAATATCGTCGGGCACGATGGTGTCGGGCGGCGTCGACTTCCAGGTGCCGGGCAGCGGCCGGACCGGCACACCTTCATGCGCGGCCACCATGAACTCGTGCCAGGCCTGTGCCGGCAGCGCGCCACCGGTGACCTTCTTCATCGGCGTGCCGTCATCGTTGCCGAACCACACGCCGGTGGTGAGGTTTGCGGTGTAACCGACGAACCAGGCGTCGCGCGAATTCTGGCTGGTTCCGGTCTTGCCGGCAGACGGCCAGGCGAAGGCCGCCTTCTTCGCCGTGCCGATCTCGACCGTGCCGGTCATCATCGAGTTCATCATGCCGACAATGTTCGGCTTGACGACGCGCGGCGCGCTGCCGCCATTGTCGTCATAGAGCACCTTGCCTTCGGTCGTGGTGATGCGGCGGATGAAATGGATGTCGGGCTTGTAGCCGCCATTGGCGAACGGCACATAGGCCGATGTCAGCTCCAGCGGCGTCACTTCCGAGGTGCCGAGCGCGATCGAGGTGTTGGCGATCAGATCGGATTGGATGCCCATGCGATGCGCCGCCTCGACCACCGCGTCGGGGCCGACCTCCATGGTTAGCTGTGCCGCGACGGAATTCAGCGACTTCGCCAAAGCGGTCGCCAACGTCACCTTGCCGAAATACTTGCCGCCGTAATTGTCCGGTGTCCACTTGCCGATCTTGATCGGTGCGTCGTTGCGCACGCTGTCGGGCGTGCGACCAGCTTCCAGCGCGGCCATATAGACGAACGGCTTGAAGGCCGAGCCCGGTTGACGGCGTGCTTCGGAGGCGCGGTCGAACTGGCTGGTCGAATAGTCGTAGCCGCCGACCATGGCGCGCACGGCGCCGGAATTGTCGATCGAGACCAGCGCGCCCTGGCTGACATTGAGCTTCTTGCCGCTCTCGTCGATCAGCCGGCGGATCGACTCTTCGGCGAGCTTCTGCAGGTTGAGGTCGACGGTGGTGTCGACGACGATGTCGCTGCGCACGTCGCCGATCAAATCGGGCAGCTCTTCCATGATGGTGTCGGCGACGTAGTTTTCCGAACCGGTCCAGTAGGATGGCGCGCGCGTTGCCGGCGCGCTCATCGCCGAGGCCAGTTCCTTGGCGCTGATCTTGCCTTCGTCGCGCATGGCGGCGAGCACCAGCTGCGAACGCTCCTCCGCCGCCTTCGGATCCCGCGCCGGCGACAGTCGCGACGGCGCCTTCAAGAGGCCGGCGAGAAGGGCCGCCTCCGACAGAGTGACGTCGCGCGCGCTCTTGCCGAAATAGCGGCGCGAGGCCGCCTCGACGCCATAGGCGCCGGAGCCGAAATAGACCCGGTTGAGGTACATTTCGAGGATCTGGTCCTTGGTATGCTTGTGCTCCAGCCACAGCGCCAGCAGCACTTCCTGCACCTTGCGCTCCAGCGTGCGGTCGGGCTTCAGGAACAGGTTCTTGGCCAGTTGCTGGGTCAGCGTCGAGCCGCCC
Source organism: Mesorhizobium sp. C277A (assembly GCF_040324395.1). NCBI lineage: Bacteria > Pseudomonadati > Pseudomonadota > Alphaproteobacteria > Hyphomicrobiales > Phyllobacteriaceae > Mesorhizobium > Mesorhizobium sp. C277A. The sequence goes on from NZ_JAMYVW010000002.1 coordinate 4,141,327, forward strand.
TGCGAGAAACGCCGGCCCAGAACATTGGTCACCATGGCGCGTGACAGGCCGATCGGGTCGATGCCGAAATGCGAATAGAAGCGGCGGTCCTCGATGGCGATGACGGCTTCCGGAATGTAGGGCGACATTTCGTGCAGGCCGACCGCCTCGCCGCCGCTCATGCCGCGGTTGGCAAGCAGTTGCCCGTCGACCGAGACGATCTTGATGTTGGGCGCACGGTCGGGGATCGACCAGGTGGTCGCCGCCGGCATCTTGGCGCCGTAATAGACGACGATGCCGGCCACCGCGATGCCGCCCCAGATGCAGAGCACGAAGCACCAGTAGAACATCCGGGCCATCACGCCGAACAGCCCGCGCCGGGGTTTGCCGCGCTTGCCGCGTGACGATGATTTTGCCTTGGAGGTTTTGCGCGCCGAAGATGATTTGCGATTGGCCGGCACGACCCGATCCTCCTCGTTCACCGAAAAACCGGCCGCGGATTTCGCCTTTGGCGATCCCTCGAAGCTGGGTTCGACGCGACTGTCTCTGCGGTTCGCCATGCGTTGCGCTGTCTTCCCGGTATCAATGGCGCTCGGGTTGGAGGGTAGATGCGGCGGTTTAAGGGCGCGTTAAAGCAGGGTTTATGCACCCTTCTGAAATTCCTTAAGAATTTCTAAAATCCGCTGCCGCTGGCTAACAGGCGTCGGCAACGCGGTACTTTGGCGGGTGCCCGAGATCACTGTTCAAACAGTTTGACGGATCTTGTCTCGCAACGCGGCGGCGACAAAGGCCGATCGGGTGACCCCCAACCGATTGGCTGTTTCGTCAGCCTCGGCGAGCAAACCGGCATCCAACGAGATATTGGCCCGGGCCGGACGGCCGGCATCTCGGATCAAGGGCACGGACATCAAGATAGCGCCAGCGGCGAGCGCTGCTCGAACCTCAGCATCTTCTAAAAGCGCCTCGACTTTGCGAGGAGTGGGGATTTTACGGCCGTCCGCGATTTCTTCAGCCACCCATTCGGCCAACGCGGCCATAGCGTCCTTTACAGCCTCGTCCCGGCTTTCCGACTGCGCGACGCAGCCAGGAGCATCGGGAAACGAGACGCCGACAAAGCCGTCGGCAGCATCCACGAGTGCGACATAGCGAGACATATCTAACAGCTTTCCTTATTCCGACTTTATGTCCATTAGGCTTCGGAACGCGATGAGGTCGGTTTATTCCCAGCCTGCCGCCTTGGCTATAGACCGAGCTACCAACGGCGTCAGAGTCTTGTGGCGAGGAACCATGATCGTCGGCATGCCGTCTTTTTTGTACTTGTCATGCTTCGTGCCGCCGACGTTCTTCCAGCCTTCCCTCTCGAGCCGGGCCTTGACTTTGGCGGTGTTGGTTTCGTTCATTTCTCGGCTCAAATCTATGTGCAAATTTTTGCACATAGTGGAAACGAAAGTCAATCACGATGTGCAAATATTTGCACAAGGAAACTCCCAATCGCCGTAAAATGCCTGGATGACAAATCAGCGCCACCCGCAGGCGGACATCATCAATTCTGCTGGATCGAAATGCCTTTGTCGTCGATCTTCAGCTCCACGCCCTTTGGCTTGGTCTGCTCGTGATAGACATAGATACCTAGCGCAATGACCACGACCAAGAGCGCGCCGATGAGGAGATAGAGGGTGTTCTGTTTCATGGCGCGCTCCGTTTCGTATCGAGCGTCACGCTCGCTTCAAGACCTTGACCAGCACCAGCAGGATGACAGCGCCGATCGTGGCGTTGATGATGGCAGCCAGAATGCCGCCGCCGATTGCGAAGCCCAGCCTTGGAAACAGCCAGCCGGCGATCAGGGCGCCGATAATGCCGACGACGATGTTGCCGATGAGGCCGAAGCCGAAGCCCGAGACGATGAGGCCGGCGAGCCAGCCGGCAATGGCGCCGATTATGATGAAGATGAGAAGGCTTTCGATGCCCATGACGCGTTCCTCCAGGAAGAGAGGCTACGGAGCGGAAGGCCCCGAATCGGCCTCGATATCAACGACTTCAGGCTATGCGAAAGCAGTTGCACCCGCCAGCGGCGCTCATTGATCGTCGTCATCGTCGCTGGAGACTGGCCGCCAGCTGGTCGGGTCGACCTTTTTCTGGGTATCGCTGTCGGTGTAGACCCACCAGGCGCCGTCGCGATATTGCCCGACGGATTCGCTGACGACGCCGGCGCCGTCCTTCCACAGAACAGTGACCTTGGATCCATCCGTCGGGGCGGTCGCTATCGGTTTGCGGTCTGCCACGTCATCCCCCTCATTGAGTCGACAGAACGCCACGACGCGTGTCTGGTTGCAAGGCTGCCGGAAGCGTTATCCGAAGGCCATCAGCTGTGGGCAAAAATATCCTCTTCGTCCCAACCCATCAAATCGAGCTTGGCACGCGTCGGCAGGAAGCGGAAGCAGGCGTCGGCTTCCTTGGTGCGCCCGTCCCGCGCCAGGCGTCCAGCCAGCACCTCGCGCAGACGGTGCAGATAGAGAACGTCGGAAGCGGCATATTCGAGCTGTTCGGGCGACAGGGTCTCGGCCGCCCAGTCCGACGATTGCTGCGCCTTCGACAGGCCGACGCCAAGCAGTTCGAAGCAGATGTCCTTCAAGCCGTGCCGGTCGGTATAGGTGCGGGTCAGCCGCGAGGCGATCTTGGTGCAGAACACCGGCTCCGGCATGACGCCGAAGGCATTGTACAGCACGGCGAGGTCGAAACGGCCGTAGTGGAACAGTTTCGATATGCCGCGGTTGCGGAGCAGGCTGACGAGGTTCGGCGCTTTCTTCTGGCCGGGCGCGATCTGGATCACGTCGGCCGAGCCATCGCCGGGCGAGATCTGCACCACGCAAAGCCGGTCGCGGTGCGGGTTCAACCCCAGCGTCTCGGTATCGATGGCCACCGCGTCGACATTGTAGTGGGCGAGGTCGGGCAGATCGTTCTTGTGGAAGCGGATGTCGGGCATAGTTGTCTCCGGATCGCGGCGTAACTCGTCCTCGCCGCGATCCGCTGAAAAATCAACAAGAAAACTTCCCAGCCTCCTCAGCGCGTCAGCGCATCGAGAATGCGCGCCCAGGAGCGCTGGCCCTTGTGGAAGGAGGTCAGCTCGTATTTCTCGTTGGGCGAGTGGATGCGGTCGTCGTCGAGCCCGAACCCGACCAGCAGCGATTCCATGCCGAGATAGGTCTGAAAGTCGCCGACCACCGGAATGGAACCACCACCGCCCGTGGTCACAGCGGGCTTCGGCCATTCATCCGACAGCGCATTCTTGGCCTTGGCCAGGAATGGCGAGTCGTAGGAAAGCTGAATTGCCGGCCCGCCGCCATGCGGGTGGAATTCGACCGAACAGTCCCCGGGAATGCGCGCCTCGACGAATTTCCGGAAAGCGGCGCGGATCTTCTCGGGGTCCTGCTTGTGGACGAGGCGGAAGGAGATTTTCGACGACGCTTCCGCCGCGATCACCGTCTTGAACCCCTTGCCGGTATAGCCGCCGATGATGCCGTTGAACTCGGCCGTCGGCCGCGCCCAGGTCAGTTCCATCACCGAGCGGCCTTTTTCGCCCGACGGGATCGAGAGGCCGATCGGTCCGAGGAAGGTTTCGGCGGTCTCGCCCAGAGTTTCCCATGATTTCAGGATCTGCGACGGCGTTTCCTCAACCCCGTCATAGAAGCCGGGAATGGTGATGTGGCCGTTCTCGTCATGGATGTCGGCGAGGATTTTCGCCAGGATGCGGATCGGGTTGGCGGCGGCGCCGCCATAGAGGCCCGAATGCAGGTCGCGATCGGCAGCCTTGACCGTGACCTCCTCGCCGACCATTCCGCGCAACGAAACGCAGATCGACGGCGTTTCGCGGTCCCACATGCCGGTGTCGCAGACCAGAGCGAAATCGGCCTTGAGCTCATCGGCATTGGCCTCGAGGAACGGCTTGAGCGACGGCGAACCGGACTCCTCCTCGCCCTCGAACAGGATGGTGATGCGGCAGGGCAGATTGCCATGCACCTGCTTCCAGGCGCGGCAGGCCTCGACGAAGGTCATCAGCTGCCCCTTGTCGTCGGCCGAGCCACGGCCGGTGATTACCTTGTGACCGGGCTCGATCTCCTTGACCGCCGGCGCAAACGGGTCGTTCTCCCAAAGCTCGATCGGATCGACCGGCTGCACGTCGTAATGGCCGTAAAACAGCACATGCGGCGAACCGGCGGGGCCTTCATGGTGCGCAACCACCATCGGGTGTCCCGGCGTGTCGCGCACCGAAGCGTCGAAGCCGATCAGCTTGAGGTCCGCCACCAGCCATTCGGCGGCCTTGCGGCAGTCGGCGGCATAGTGGGAATCGGTCGAGATCGACTTGATGCGGAGCAGGCCGAACAGGCGCTCCAGGCTCTGGTAGAGATTTTTGTCGAGACGGTCGAGGACGGAGGAAATGGTGGACATTACTGCGGGCCTTTCTTTTCGGTGCCGGGACCGTAAAGGCAGCGCATCAAAACGAAAAGCCCGCGATCGTTGGACCACGGACCGTAAACACTTGTCAGAAGGCAAAAAAGAACCGCCGGGGTGGAGGGGAACCACGGCGGTCTTTTACTCGAAACGATGCGGCAGCCCGGAGAGGGGGGATAGGCTGCCGCAATTGTCCGGGATAGGCGGGGGACGGGCCTTGCTCCGGACTCGGCGAAAACTGCCGATGACCTTTATTTGTGTCTCGGATCGTGGCGTTTCAAGGGCACAAAAATTACACTTTTGTAACATAGCCGTGAGCGCCGAGGCAAACAGCAGCAGGACCTATCGGCAGGCAGGCTCTGTCAGCATGTCGCCGCAACACCTGTTGGAAGCCCGCCTTTGCCATGGACCGCGCCGTCCTGCCGCGCTATCCCTGCCGGCATGAAAAAAGGCGACCATCTCTTCCTTATCGACGGCTCCGGCTACATCTTTCGCGCCTATCATGCGCTGCCGCCGCTGACCCGCAAATCCGATGGGCTGCCGGTCGGCGCGGTCTCCGGCTTCTGCAACATGTTGTGGAAGCTGATGCAGGACGCCCGCAACACCGATGTAGGCATCGTGCCGACGCATTTAGCGGTCATTTTCGATTATTCGTCGAAAACCTTCCGCAATGATCTTTACCCGGAATACAAGGCCAACCGCAACGCACCGCCCGAAGACCTGATCCCGCAATTCGGTCTGATCCGCCAGGCAACCGTGGCCTTCAACCTGCCTTGCATCGAGATCGAAGGCTACGAGGCCGACGACCTCATCGCCACTTATGCCAGGCTGGCGTGCGAGGCCGGCGGCGACACCACTATCATCTCCTCTGACAAGGATCTGATGCAGCTGGTCGGACCCACGGTCGGCATGTACGACCCGATGAAGGACCGCCAGATCGGCATCCCCGAAGTCATCGAGAAATGGGGCGTGCCGCCGGAAAAGATGATAGACCTGCAGGCGCTGACCGGCGACTCCGTCGACAATGTGCCGGGCGTACCCGGCATCGGGCCGAAAACGGCGGCGCAGCTTCTGGAACAGTTCGGCGACCTTGACGGGCTGCTCGCCCGGGCCAGCGAGATCAAGCAGGACAAGAGGCGCGAATCCATCATCGCCAATGCCGACAAGGCGCGCATATCGCGCCAGCTGGTGACGCTGAAGAACGACGTGCCGGTGACCGACGGGCTCGACGATTTCGTGCTGCATGCGCCGGATGGGCCGAAGCTGATCGGCTTTCTCAAAACCATGGAATTCACCTCGCTGACCCGCCGTGTGGCCGAGGCGACCAGCACCGAAGCCGGCGATGTGCAGGCTGTCGCCGTCACCGTCGAGCGCGCCGACACCGCGCACGGCCCCGATGTCGGCTCCGGCACACCGGTGCCTGCGGCAACACAGGATGAAGCCAAATCCGAAACCGCAAGGGCCGGGGACGCGCCTTCGCTGCTTGCCGCACTTCGCCTGGAAACGGCCGCTGCGGCCAAAATCGATCCCGCCGCCTATGTCGCCATCCGCGACACGGCGACGCTCAAGACCTGGCTGGCCCAAGCCAAGGAGACCGGCATCGTCGCCTTCGACACCGAAACCACGTCTTCCGATCCGATGCTGGCCGACCTCATCGGTTTCTCTCTGGCGATCGGCCCCGGCCGCGCCGCCTATGTGCCGCTCGCCCACAAGAGCGGCGCCGGCGACCTGCTCGGCGGCGGCACGCTGGAGAACCAGATTCCGGTCCGCGAGGCGCTGGCGCTGCTGAAGCCGCTGCTGGAAGACAAATCGGTGCTCAAGATCGCCCAGGACGCCAAATACGACATCGTCGTCATGAGCCGCCACGGCATCGATATCGCACCCTTCGACGACACGATGTTGATTTCCTATGTGCTCGACGCCGGCACCGGCCACCACACTTTGTCCTCGCTCGCCGACAAATGGCTCGGCCATGCCACGACGCCGCTCAAGGATCTCGCCGGTTCCGGCAGAAGCTCGGTCGGCTTCGACCAGGTCGACATCGACCGGGCGACCGCCTACGCCGCCGGCCATGCCGACGTGGCGCTGCGGCTGTGGCAGGTGCTGAAGCCCCGACTTGCCGCCAAGGGCCTGGTCTCGGTCTATGAGCGGCTGGAGCGGCCGCTGGTGCCGGTGCTGGCGCGGATGGAGCAGCGCGGCATCTCGGTCGACCGCCAGATCCTGTCGCGGCTCTCCGGCGAGCTGGCGCAAGGCGCCGCACGCCTGGAAGAGGAAATCTACGGCCTTGTCGGCGAGCGCATCAACATCGGGTCGCCAAAGCAGCTGGGCGACATCCTGTTCGGCCGCATGGGCCTGCCCGGCGGCTCCAAGACCAAGACCGGGCAATGGTCGACCTCCGCGCAGCTTCTGGAAGACCTCGCCGCCGAAGGCCACGAACTGCCGCGCAAGATCGTCGACTGGCGTCAGCTGACCAAGCTGAAATCGACCTACACCGACGCGCTGCCCGGCTTCATCCATCCCGACACCAGGCGCGTGCACACATCGTATGCGCTGGCCGCAACGACGACGGGCCGGCTGTCCTCCTCCGATCCCAATCTGCAGAACATCCCGGTGCGCACCGCGGAGGGACGCAAGATCAGGACGGCCTTCATCGCCGACAAGGGCCAGAAACTGGTCTCGGCCGACTACAGCCAGATCGAACTGCGCGTGCTTGCCCACGTCGCCGAGATCCCGCAGTTGAAGCAGGCCTTCGCCGATGGCGCCGACATCCACGCCATCACCGCCTCGGAAATGTTCAACGTGCCGGTCGAAGGCATGCCTTCCGAAGTGCGCCGCCGCGCCAAGGCAATCAATTTCGGCATCATCTACGGCATCTCGGCCTTTGGGCTGGCCAACCAGCTGTCGATCCCGCGCGAGGAGGCCGGCGCCTACATCAAGAAATACTTCGAGCGTTTCCCCGGCATCCGCGACTATATCGAGGCAACAAAAGCCTATGCCCGCGAGCATGGCTTCGTCGAAACCATCTTCGGCCGCCGCATCCACTATCCTGAGATCCGGTCGTCAAACCCGTCGATCCGTGCCTTCAACGAGCGCGCCTCGATCAACGCCAGGCTGCAAGGCACCGCTGCCGATATCATCCGCCGCGCCATGGTGCATATGGACGAGGCGCTGGAAAAGGCCGGCCTGTCCGCCCGCATGCTCTTGCAGGTGCATGACGAACTGATCTTCGAGACGGTTGAAGCGGAAGTCGAGGCGACGATCCCCGTGGTGCGCAGGGTGATGGAGAACGCGCCGATGCCGGCCATCTCGATGTCGGTGCCGCTGCATGTCGATGCCCGCGCAGCGAACAACTGGGACGAGGCGCATTGAAGGTGCGATGATTGTCTTTGTCACCGGAGACCTGCTGGCCGCCCAGGAAAGCTATATCGCTCAAGGCGTGGCAGAGGGCAATCAAGAGGGCCTTGGCACCGGACTTGCGCTGAAGATTTCGAAAAAGTGGCCGAATGTGCAGGCTGCGTTCAAGAAATATGCTCGGACCGGCAGGTTTATTGGGGGTCATATCTGGACATTGGAGCCAGACGGCAATCAGCCGGGCTTCATTTATCTGGCAACCCAGCCAGATATGTATCACGCCACGCTTCCCTATTTACGGAAAGCAGTTCGCGGGCTTGTGAAATGGGCCGACAAAAACCGGGTAGAATCCATCGCCTTGCCAAAAATCGGGTCTGGGCTTGGCAAATTATCTTGGCTCGACGAGGTGAAACCCCTGCTTATGGAGCAGCTAACACCTGGGCCTACGCGGTACGTCATCTATGAGACATTCTTGAACGAATTCGAGAATAGCGCACCGCCTCGGCTCAAGTAGGAAGCAAGCTAAGCCGCCTCAGCCAGGCACTTGGCACACGTCCCTCGAAACTCGATCACCGCCTTCTTCGCAGCAAACCCGGTCGAGCGCACCCATTCGTCCAGCCGATGGTCGACGTCATGGTCGGACATCTCCATCACCTGCCCGCATGTGTCGCAGATAGCGAAGGCTGTCATCGAATGCGTATGGTCGTGCGGTTCGGCGCAGGCGACGAAGGAGTTGAGGCTTTCCAACCGGTGCACGAAGCCTGACTTCACCAGGCTGTCGAGCGCCCGGTAAACCTGTAGCGGCGCGCGGAAACCGCGCTCGCGCAGCTGGTCGAGAAGCGTATAGGCGCTGAGCGGTCCGCTGGCGGCCTCGAGCTTTTCGAGTACGCTCAGCTGATTCTTCGTCAGCACATCCCTTGCCGCCATGATCCCGTTTTCCGATCGTTTAGAGCATGATGCCGAAAAGTGTGGAGCGGTTCTCGGACGACATCACGTTCCATCTGTTTGATCCAGCGCCGCTCGCAAATCATTTCTGCCATGCGACGGTCTCAATTCCCTTGAGATAGCGACGAAGCAGGCTTTTTGCCACTGTTTCCGTTATCGCCATCGACACCATGACCACCACCGCCGATTGACGGCACCGACCACATTCAAAATACTGACAAAATTCGCGACGAAAGGTGCCGCACTTGCAAATTCGATCGGGCTTGGGGAAGCAATTATGATCAAACTGACACGACGGACGCTGCTCGTCGGCACGTCGGCGCTTGTGGCTGCCGGTACGGTTTCGTTCCGCGCTCTCGCCGCCTCGCGCACCTATCACGCGCTGCTGGTTGCCTGCACCGACTATCCGAACCTGCCGCAGAAGAACTGGCTGATCGGGCCGAAGAACGATGCCGGCCTGGTGCGCGACTATCTCCTGAAGAACACGCCCGATCCGGTGAAGTTCTCGGCCGAGAACGTGATCCTGCTCGCCAAGGACGTCGAAGGCGCCAACGGCCCGCCGACGCATGCGGCGATCAAGGCCGCCCTTGCCGACCTCGCCGGCAAGGTGCAACGCGACGATTTCGTCTATCTGCATCTGTCGGGCCACGGCGCCCAGCAGCCGCAGGCCAAGGCCGGCGACGAGACCGACGGCCTCGACGAGATTTTCCTGCCCTCCGATATCGACAAATGGATCAACCGCGAAGAGGGCGTGCCGAACGCGCTGGTCGACAACGAAGTCGGCGCCGCACTCGACGCCATCCGCGACAAGGGCGCCTTTGTCTGGGTGGTGTTCGACTGCTGCCATTCCGGCACCGCGACGCGCGCCGCGGAAGTCGATGACGAACTGGAGCGCAAGGTCGAGTTCGCCGACCTCGTCGGCGGCGACGACGCGGCGAGAGCAGCCGCGGTGAAGGCCTATGACGACATCTCGGCAAGCGCATCGCGCGGTTTCGACGAGAATGGCGGCCGCAAGCCGGCCTTCAACCTGACGCCGACCGGCGCAGAGCCGATCGCCCGGGGCAAGCTGGTCGCCTTCTATGCCGCGCAGACGGTCGAGACGACGCCGGAAATGCCGCTGCCCAAGGGCACGCCCGACGCGCCGCGCTTCGGCCTGTTCACCTTCACCATCCTGTCGAAATTGGCCGAGAACCCCAACGTCACCTATCGCCAGCTCGGCCAGGCCGTGCTGCAGCAATATTCGGCCGACGGCCGCACAAGGCCGACGCCCCTGTTCGAGGGCGAACTGGACGCCCGCGTGTTCGGCACCGACAAGACCGACGCCGTCATGCAATGGCCGATTGCCGTCAAGGACGGCGATGTCGCGATCGGCGCCGGGCTGCTGCAGGGTCTGACCCCCGGCAGCAAGCTCGCCATTTTGCCTTCGGCGCTGTCGAAGCTCTCCGACGCCGTCGGCTATCTCGAAGTGAAATCGGCAAAAAACCTCGAAAGCCAGCTCGCACCGGTCGAATTCGACGGCAAGCCGGCGCTTGCGCCGACGGCGGTGCCCGCCGGCGCCTATGCGCGCGTTGCCGAACTCGCAGTCGACTACAAGCTGCTGGTGGCAAAGCCGGCGCCGACCGCAGGGCTCGAAAAAGAAACCGGGCTGGTCAATTCGGTTCTGGACGAAATGGTGGCGAAGCCGAAGTCCGGCTTCCACATCGCGCTGGTCGAGCCCGGCAAGAGCGCCGATCTGCGGCTTGCGGTGCTGCGCGAAAAATCCATGGACGGCGCTGCCGCCAACGCCAGCGACGAACCGGCGCTGTGGTTCCTGCCGGCGTCCGGCGACATCAGCTTGAAGGACGGCAGCAAGCCGCCGCGCGTCGTCATCCATCAGGATGGCCGCGACAAGCTTGCGGAAAACACAGCCAAGACCCTGACCACGATCTTCCGCGCCACCGGCCTGTCGCGGCTCGCCGCGGCGTCCGACTACCGGCCGGACGAGGTCAGCGTCCAGTTCCTGATCAAGCGCCAGGACAGCGATGCGCTGGAGCCGATCGAATCGTCAACGGTGCCGCGCGTTTCGCCGGGCGATCAGGTACACATTGCGGCCAAGAACGGGTCCGACGAGTTCGTCGACATCAACGTGCTATATATCGGCAGCGACTATTCGATCACCCACATCGTCGCCGAGCGGCTGGCCCCGATCAATCAGCAGGCCGATCAGGGCCTGAAGGAAGGGCTGCTCGCCTTCACCGACACCAGCTTCGGCATGGAGCGAATGATTGCCGTGCTGACCGAGGCGCCGCCGCAAAGCGAGAAAGAGGATCTGAGCTTTCTTGCCCAGGAAGGCGTGCGCGCCGTGACGCGTGCCGCATCGGGAACGCCTGGTTTTTCCGACATGCTGGCCGACATCGGCATGGCGCCGGCGACGCGCTCGGTGATGCGGCTTGCCGACGAGAGCGGTCCCAAAGGCGCGGTGATGATCTTCCCGATGGAGACGGTGCCCCGCGCCTGACCTGACATCGCTTCGCCGGCTCTTGCCGGCGTGATATATGAACATTCCCGGCTCGCGACACTTCTATGCGCCGCGGCTGGATGCAACAGATGAGGACATCAGTGACTATCCCCGTGCTCTCCTGGCGTGCAGCGACGGTCGGCCTTGCCGGCAGCCTGTTGCTGGTTGCCAGCGCCTCGGCGGACGAGAATTGCGGCCTGTGCGCCAAGCAGATCGTCACAAATTCCGAGCTCGCCACCTGCTTTCTCGACCAGTACGACCAGATCGCCAAGACCGGCAACACGGCCGTTGTCGTCGATCTCTCCAGCTGCGCCTCGCGCGGCGTGGTCGAGCCCTTGCCGTCACCCAGCAACGCGGCTGCCGAACCGGACGTGCAGTTCATGATTTCGCGCACGCAGCTCGATTGCCTGAAAAAGAAGCTAGAGACACCCGGCATCGTGCTCGATCCCACCGCCATTATCCAACTGGACAGCTGCGGATGAAAAAGCCGGGGGGCACTGCAACGCAGAAATCGCCGGTCACATCGGCGCCGGCACCGGCCAAGAAGCCGGCGACCTTGCCCGAAACCACCGAAGGCTTTCCGTGGCCGAGCAGTCACGAGATCAAGAAGGAAGCCAACCCGTTCACCGACCGCGACTGGCGCATGCTGATCTACGCCTGGTCGGGTCTCGCCGTGCGCCTGGCGATCATCTTCACCCTGGGCTTCTCGGTCTTCCAGTTTCTGGCAAACCAGGAACAGAAGCGCGTCGAGCAGACGATGTCGCTGGTCGAGCTCTGGGAAAGCAAGGATTTTCAGCAGGCGCAACGCGCGCTCAAGGAGCGCCTGTCGGCACTCAACGCCAAATACGACAATCTGCTCAGCGCCACGCCGTCGCCGACCGAGGAACAAGTGTTTCGGCAACGCATCGGGATCGAGGCGATGACTGCCGGCGGCGGCACCATGCCGATCGCCGACTTCAACGACAATTTCGATCGCATCGTCTATTTCCTCAATCGTCTCTCGATCTGCGTCGAGGGCAAGCTCTGTTCGCGCGATGTCGCCGATGCCTATTTCCGCGACTATGCGGTGTCGTTCTGGAGCTATTTTGCCGGCTACATCGAAAAAGAACGCAAGGCCGGTTCCGCAAATTATGCCCAGGCGATCGAGAATTATGTGCGCCACGGGTCGCCGCCGCCCGCTGACTCCAAATAGCGGCGCACGAAGGTGCCGGGCAACTCCCATCCCTTGCGTGCTTTCCGGTTGCTGATCATGCTCGGTCTTCTGGCGCTGGCGTCGGTCGCCCGTGCCGAAGATCTCGACTTCCATCTCGATCTCAACACCGGTGGGCACAGCGCCAGGGTCACCGACCTTGCCTTCACGCCGAACGGCGAGGAACTGGTCTCCGCGTCTGACGACAAGACCATCCGCATCTGGGACTGGCAGAGCGGGCTGACGCTGCGCACCATCCGCGGCTATCTCGGCAACGGCAATGACGGCAAGGTCTTTGCGATTGCCGTGTCGCCGGATGGCAAGACGATCGCCGCCGGCGGTTATTTCGGCGCCGGCATCGGCGACAAGCCACCCTATGGCGATGTCAGGCTGTTCGATTTCGCCACCGGCAAGATCAAGGCCGTGCTCAAGGCCGCCGACTTTGCGGTCTATGATGTCGCCTTTGCGCCGGACGGAAACATGCTCGCCGCCGGTGGTGGCGATGGCTTCGTCTACCTCTGGCGGGCGGATGGCAAATCCACATCCGGCTGGACGCTGGCGGCAAAACTCGATGCCGATTCCTGGCGTGTGGAAAAGCTGGCTTTCGCTGCCGCGGGAACCCGGCTGGCAGCGACGACCACCGACAATGGCATAAGGCTCTGGGACGTCGCCAAGTCAGAGGAAATCGCTTTGCCAGCCGAGGCCGAGCCACTGCGTGATGTCGGCGTCGCCGCCCTCGCCGTCTCGCAGGATGGCAAGCTTTTCGCCACCGGCAGCAAGGACGGCGACGTCCAGCTCTGGCAGGCCGGCGACGGCAAGCTCGTCCGTGCCATGCCCAAGCAGGATTTCCAGATCGGTGCGCTAAGTTTTGCAGCCGGATCGCGGCTTGTCGCGTCCTGCAGCTATCGCTGCGCCGACAAGCACCGCTCGGTGGTCTGGAATACCGAAAGCGGCGAGCAGGTGCTCGACTACAACGGCCATGACGGCACGGTGTTTGCCAGTGCCAGCTATGCTGACGGTTCGCTGGTGGCGACAGCCGGTGGCACCCGCAACGCCATCCAGGTCTGGGACCCCCTGACCGGCGAGCGCAAGGCGCTGCTGCAAGGCGTCGGCGAACCGGTGACGGCGATCGGCATCGATGCGGCGAGCGGCTCCGTAGCATGGGGCAATGCCAATCCCTGCCCCGAACGCGTGTCCTGTCCCGAACTTCTGGGCACGTTGGACAAGACCCTGGCGCTACCCACGGCCGAGCGATTCTTCGAGGATCCGGAAGCGTTGGTGAAACAGGGCGCCTACGCCCGCGCCATACTGGCCGACAGTCAATGGTCGCTTCGTGCTGTCCCCGGTGGCAAGGATGGCCTGGAGAATGCCGTGCTGGAAATCTCGAGCAACGGCAAGCTGGTGCACAGCATCGAGAATGCCGCCACCAATGGCTTCGTCCATTCGGCCTATACGCTGATCGGCAGCGGCCTTGGCCTGATCACCGGCGGCAGCGACGGCACGCTGCTGGAGTATAAAACCGCGACCGCCGAGGTATCGGGCGAATTCACCGGCCACACCGGCGAGATCAACGCTGTTGCCGCCTCCGCAAAGGAAGGACTGCTGGTCACCGGCAGCGCCGACCAGACCTTGCGGCTGTGGAATTTGAAGAGCCACAAACTGATCGTATCGATGTTCTTCGCCGGCTCCGAATGGATCGCCTGGATGCCGCAGGGCTATTATTATTCCTCTGCTGATGGCGACAAGCTGATCGGCTGGCACGTCAATCAGGGCCGTGATCATGAGGGGCGCTTCATCAGCGCCGGCCAGCTGAAAAAGTATCTCTGGAGCCCGGAGATGGTGCGCCGGGCCATTGTCCTGCGCAGCGCCGAGCAGGCGGTCCAGGAAATGCGTCCGGGCGTCGACCGCGAACTGGAAAAGCTGCTTCAGCGCAAGCCGCCTGAATTCGGCATCAAGCTTGCCGACGACCAGAGCAATGTCCGCGAGGGCTATGTCGCCGTCGAGATCACTGGCGCTAAGGAAGCCGGCGCCGATGTCGCCGGGTTCTCGATCCTGTCGAACAGCCGCAATGTCGGCGATGTCACGGCACGCTCGGCTGACGGTGGCAAGAGCACGATCGTCGAGGTGCCGGTCGAGAATGGCGAGAACACCATCCGCATCACCGGCACCAATGAATTCGGCTATCTGACCGAGCGCAGCGTTACCGCGCTGGCCAGGAAAACCGAGAAGCCTGCCAACAAGGGCAAGCTCTACGTCGCCGTGATCGGCGTCGACAAATATCCCTTCCTGACCGATGCCTGCGCCGGCCGCGCCTGCGATCTGCGCTACCCCGTCGACGACGCAACCGAATTCCTCAAGGTGATCTCGCAGAAATCCGCGCCCTTGTTCTCGGCGATGGAGACGCTGGTTCTGGTCAACCGCGAAGCACTCGACGAGGCGCCCGACGCCGGCAAGGACGTGTTCAAGGTCGCCAGCGCCGACAGCATCCTGGAGCCGGATTCCGACACCATCGACGACCAGCTGGCCGATTTCCTCGACAGACCCGGCGAGAACGACACCACCATCATCTTCGTCGCTGGCCACGGTATCAACATCGACGAAGACTATTATTTCATTCCCACCGACGGCCGCAAACAGGATGCCGACCGCTGGAAACGCTCCTCGCTTGTCGATTGGGGCGACATCCAGAAATCGGTCGAGCGGGCCAAGGGCATGCGCTTCATGCTGCTCGACACATGCCATGCCGCCAACGCCTTCAACCCGCGCCTGGAAAAGGATGCACAGGACGCGCGCATCGTCGTGTTCTCGGCCACCGCCGCCAACAACACCGCCGCCGAGCTGCCCGAACTCGGCCATGGCGTCTTCACCTATTCGATCCTCGAAGGCCTGCGCGGCCGAGCCAAGACTTCCGACAGCGGCGTGACGCTGTTCGGCCTCGCCGATTACATTTCGCGCGAAGTGATGCGGCTGACCGCGTCGAAGCAGAAGCCGTTCTATTATGTCGGCGGCGTGGAGAACATTGTGCTGGCAGAGCCGTGACGAGGCCAAGTCTGCGCCCAGGCACCCCCCTCTGTCCTGCCGGACATCTCCCCCTCAAGGGGGGAGATTGGCAGCTTCTTTGGCGGCGCTTTTTTCTTCAACGTCGGAGATTAGCGAAAACCGCAAAACAGCTAATCTCCCCCCTTGCGGGGGAGATGTCCGGCAGGACAGAGGGGGGTGCCTGGGCGCAGACCATCATTCTTCTGATCTTTGCAGTCACTCTCCTATTTCCCCTTCACGCATCCGCCGCCCCCGTCGCCTGCCCGCCGGGCGACACAAACTTCCCCTCCTTCTACCCCGACCCCACCCTCTTCACCGACGCCATCGCCGCCGTCACCAAAATCGAGCCCTCCAACCAGCGGCTGACCGGCATCACCGTACCGCACCACCTGCTGGTGGCCGATCTCGTCGCACTCGGTTTCCATGCCGCGTCCGGCTTCCGCTACAATCGCATCGTCATCCTGTCGCCCGACCATTTCCACAAGACGCAGAAGCTGTTCGCCACGACGACGCGCGGTTTTGAAACAGTCCTCGGTTCGGTCTTGGCTGACAAAGATGCCGTGCGCCTTCTCGAGGCGAACAGTGACATGGTCGAAGACTCCTGCCTGTTTGCCAAGGAGCATGGCGTGCAGGCGATGCTGCCTTTCCTGCATCGCTATTTTCCCGAGGCCGAAATCGTGCCGGTGGCGATGTCGGTCAAAGCCAGGCGCAGCGACTGGGACCGGTTGGCGCAGGCGCTGAAAGCGATCGTCGACAAGGATACGCTGATCGTCGAATCCACAGATTTCTCACACTATCTGCCGCAGCACGAAGCCAGGCTTTTCGACCAGCAGACGCTGAACATGCTCGCCGCCGGTTCGCTCGACGGCATCGCGGGACTTCGCCAGCCGGATCACGCCGATTCGGTCGGCGCGCTCTACATCCAGACCAAGCTGCAGCGCGAGCTGTTCGGCGCAGCACCCCTGGTCGTCGCCAACGAGAATTCGCAGGCGCATTCAAGCGACTATGTGGAGCGCACCACCAGCTATGTCGTGGCGCTGTTCGGCGCCTTCGGCCCCGGCTTCAACAACCCGACCCGGCCAAACGACAAGCTCTATTATTTCGCCGGCGACGTGAATTTCGGCCGCGCCATGAAGAAGATCCTGGTGCGTGACGGCGTCGCCGAGAGGATCGTCGACAGCGTGCTTGCCCTGACCAGGTCAAGGCCGCTGATCGTCAACCTCGAAGGCGTCATCCTGCCCAACGTCCCCGAAGCGATCGACGACATGACGTTGGCCATGCCCGCCGATCTCGCCATCGACATGTTGAAGAAATTGCATGTCGCCGCCGTCAGCCTTGCCAACAACCACGCCTACGACCTCGGCCCGTCCGGCTATGCCGAGACGCTGAGCGCGGTCGATGCGGCCGGCATCGCCCATTTCGGCCAGGGGGAGACTGAGGCGCTTGCCGATCTCGACCTTGTCGGGCTGACCGACATCGACACCAATGGTTCGAAAAATACCGACCTTCTGACGCCTGCTCTGCTCGACCGGCTGCTGCACGACAACGCCGAACGGCCGGTGATTGCCTTTGTCCATTGGGGCCGCGAGTACAAGACCGAGCCGTCGCCGCGCGAGGAGATGCTTGCCGACCAGATGCGGCTGCGCGGTGTCACCGCTATTGTCGGCGGCCATCCGCATGTGTCGAGCGAGGCGATCCTGCCGCTCGCCGGCGGCGATGTCGCGGAGATCTATTCGCTCGGCAATTTCCTGTTCGACCAGAAGGCCGAGCGATCGTCCGGCTCGATGCTGGAACTCAGGGTGTTCAGCCAGGGCACGATCTTTGCCCGGCTGATCCCGCTGCCCAACTATTTCGAGATGGGGTCGAAATAGCGCCTGTCCAAAACCAAGAGACGGTTCAGCAGCCTTCCAGATCGGCCGGCAGGTAGCAGAGCGCCGGCTTGGTTTTGGTTTCGAACAGCGATTGCTTCGGCTTGAAATAGAAGAATGTGGTCGGCTTGCTCTCACGTGTGCTGCCGTCGGCGAAATGGGCGGCGATACTGAAACGGTGGATCGACGACATTGACGACCACATTTTCAGCCGTGCCGTGTAGGAGCTGAGATTCTTGTTGCCGCGCACCGGCATAGGGATGCTGTAGTCGCTCTTGCCGATCGGAAATTCGATGTTCTGGTAACGCAGCGCTTCGGGCGAGGCGCCGCCGCCATCGCCGCATTCGGCGAGCGATTCGGGAACCTCGATGCTGACCAGCGAGACGACGACGCGAAACGGCTCGCTCTGCTGGGTGACAGCGCCCTGATCGTCGGCCCAGGAATAATCGAACTTGCCGATCCCGGTCACGCTCATCTTCTCGACGCTGCCGCTGATATAATCGGCTACGTCGCCGAACTTGACCTTGTTGGCCACCTGGGCGCGGCAGACATCCAGGCTGTCCCTTGACGGGCAAGTGAAGCGCTCGGTCTCGAGCGTGGTCGTATCCACGCCGGCTTCAGTCAGCACATTTTTGACCGACACGTCGACGCCATCGCCGAAAGTGCCGATGTCCTTTGTAAACATGCGGCTCGGCTCGCCGGTCGCGTTGTCCTCCTCGTCGGTCCTGGTGAACTGGATCGACATCTTCATGTCCTTGACGTCGCCCCAGCCATTGTTGACGATCGAGAAATCGGGGCGGAAGCCGACGCAGCCATAGTGCTCGCTGATCGACAGCATCGGCTTGCGATAGGCTTCGCTCGAGGCCACCTTCATTTCCAGGCTGTCGAGCTTGACCCGTGACTGATCGGTCGTCTTGAGGTCAACTTCGGCGAAGGCCGGCGCTTGCTCCCAGTCCATGCCGTCATAGACATTGCCGGTACGAACCTGTCCGGTGCCGTTCCAGGCGTCATTGTACTCGTCCGACACCGGATAGATCGCGATGTCTTCGTCGCGCACCAGATGCTGGTACTGCATGTCGGCCTGCTGCGTCATGCGCTGGTCGACGGCAATGCCGATCTCGACCTTGTCGGCGGAACCGCCGCCGGTTTGCGCCTTGAGCAACCCGCCCACCCTGGCATCGGCCAACACGTCGGGGCGTGCGCCGCCGATCTCCTTGCCCATCGCCCATTGCGACCAGTAGACGGTGCCACCGGGCAGCCGGGTGCGGCCCTTGCCGTTCTTCAGCCCATCGGCAAACGGGCCGGTGAATATCTCGCCTGTCTTCGTCTCCAGCCTACCCTCGCCATTCGGCACACCGGCCCTGAATTGCCCTTCATAGCGATTGCCGTCGGCATCGACATGGATCGCATGGCCGTCGAGCTGGCCGGCGACCCAATGGCCGTCGAGCACCTCGCCCGAACGCAACTCCAGCCGACCTTGTCCTTCGGGGCGGCCATTCCTGATCTCGCCGAAATAGCTGGAATAGATCGTCTTGGGGTCGTAGCTCGCTGAGCCGCGCACGCGCCAGACCAGCCTGCCCTTGCCGTTGACGGTGCCGTCGGCTGCGACGGTGCGGTCCGGCGACACGCCGGCTGCCGGCTCCCAGGTGAAATCAAGACCCAATTCCGGGTGGGAATCCCAGACCCGTACATTCTTGCGCAGCACCGAACGTGTTTCGCTTTGATAGAGGATTTGCACCCGCTCGGCCCAGGTGCCATCGGGTGCGGCACCGCCTTGATCGGCCATAGCGGAAAAGCATGTCAGTGCGGCCAGCGTGGATGCAGCCGCGATCGCTTTGACCCCGAAGATCATTCTTGCCCGCGCCATCTTATTACCCAACCCCTTGGATCGCCTAGCGTAAGCACCGCTGTAACACAGTGCAAGAGAGGTGTTTCGATACAAAAAACCGGCGGCGGGAACGTCCCGCCGCCGGTTTGGTATTGCTGGTTTTCGCCGCTGTTTGCCGGCGAAAGATCGGGCCTTATTTGTACAGGCTGTTGATCCACGCCACGTTGGCAGCGTTCAGGCGCACCGCAGTGTTGGCGTTGGGGCTTTCGGCCACGTTCACGCCGGTGACGACGCGCTGCTTGGCGCCATTGTCATAGGCGTAGACCGAGCTGCCGCTCGACCCCGGATAGGTGTCGCAGTCGTACTGGAAATACTCCGCGCCGACGTTTTCGGCTTTCACTTCGCAGGTCGCCTTCCACATCGTTCCCATCGGCTTGTCGCCGGGGTAGCCAACGATGTTTGCGGTGAAATCGCCGAGGTTCTCATAGTTGGCATAACCCAGCCAGCCGAGATTGGTGCCGACATCCTGCTTCAGCGTGATGATGCCGAGGTCCCACGGAATGACCGAGCCGTAGTAACCCTGATAATTGTCGATGAAGCCCTGCAGGATATAGACGCTCTCGTAGCTGAAAGCGCCAAACGGTGCATCGTCGGCGGTGTTGCCGTTGAGCGACGGCACGAAGATGACGTCGTCGAGCCAAGCCTTGTCTTCATTGCTGTAGAGGCAATGCGCGGCGGTGAGCACCGTGCGCGGACCGATCAGGGTTCCCGAGCAGCTGCCATAACCGCTCTTGGCTTTGCCTTCGATATACCCGATCGCGGTGAACGGGTACGTCTTGGTGTTCTTGATCTGCTCGCGGTCGTCGGCCCCGAACACCTGGCGGCCGGCTTCGTCGCCGCCCGTCAGCCCGGTCTTGTTGGCCGCTGGTGCGTTAGCGGGCGCATTCAGTTCCTTGATGACAAGGTCCTTCAGCGTCTCGCCGGCATCGATCTTGATGTCCTTGCCATCGGCGGAACGTCCGACGATGCCATAGGATTTGACCGCCGTGCCCTCGTCGGTCAGCGGCGCTGCCCGGCTGGCTTCATCTTCGGTCAGTTTCGGCGGCGCGATCGGCTTTGCACGGCCGGGCTGGTAGTCGCCCGTTCCGAGATCGCGCATGCTTTCGCCATTGCCGGCATTCGCTGAGCCGGGATCGGCGGCGAAGGCAGGCATCGCCCACAGTGCGGTGGATAGCAGTGCGGACGCAATGATAGTGCTTGTCAGTTTCGTCATGGTGAGACTCTCCCAAAAGTCAGCAAGGAGTGGAGCAAAATACAGAAATATTGTCGAGATCGTGGTGGAGTTAAAAAATTAGTTTGGTTACCCGCCCGTATCGGATCATCGGTCCGGGCGGCCTCGTTAAAGCCCTCCGCCAAACGCACCCGCGTCGATATACTGCCTAAAATAATCCAACATTGGCAATGACAAATCGCTTCCACGTAGCCCGTGGGGGGCTATAGGGTTTGGGTGGGCTCTGCCCGATGGGGCACGATTAGCAAAAGTCGGATTTCGGTTTTATGACCGCGCGGATGTCGTTCGTTCTGGCAGAAGGCGATCGAGGTACCGGTACCGCTTCTGTTGGTTATGCGTCATGGCGGCATGGCTCGGCATTTTTCATCTCAGGAGGGTTTCAAGGTGAACATTATCCATCGGTTCAGGCCGCTTGCCGCTGCATCGCTGCTGGGCATCGCGGCCGCTTTCCCCGCTGTCGACGCGCTCTATGCAGCCGACGACGCCGCCAGGCCGGAAGCGGCGGTCTCGCCGATGCAGCGCGTCGCCGAATCCCGGGACAAGGCCAAGGCCGAGAATCCCGACGGGGCCGACCGCGTCTATGGCGGCAAGGAAGCCGACAAAGGGGCCTATCCGTTCCAGGTGGCGCTGCTGACCAGCGCCCGGCTGGACCCCAGCCCGGCCTCGCAGCCGAACGCGCAATTCTGCGGCGGCAGCCTGATTGCTCCGCAATGGGTGCTGACGGCGGCGCACTGCCTCAACGACAAGGGCCGGCCGATTTCGCCCGACACGGTGACCGTGCTGACCGGCGCCACCGATCTTACCGAAGGCAAGCGCTACAAGGTGGTCGAGGTCATCGTCAACGAGGGCTACAGCGAACAGACGCTGGACAATGATCTCGGCCTGCTCCGGCTGGCGGAGCCCGCCGATGCGCCGGTCATCAAGATCACCAATGAGCCGACGCCAGACAGCGGCAAGACCACGGTCATCGGCTGGGGCAAGATGCAGGACGGCACCTTCCCGACCGCGCTGATGGTGGCCGATCTCGATCTCGAGCCGAGCGCTGCCTGCAACAGCGGCATCAAGTCGATCTATGCGCATGACCTGAAGGCGGCACTTGGCGATCTCTCCCACCGGATGCGTTATTCGGAAAAGGGCATCGATGCCGCCGCCAATGCGATCGCCGCCGATATGTCGGATCCGCTGACCAAGAACATGATCTGCGCCGGCACCGACAGCGGCGAACGCGACGCCTGCAACGGCGACAGCGGCGGTCCGCTGTTCATGACCGGCGCCAACGGTCCGGTCCAGGTCGGCGTCGTCTCCTGGGGCGAAGGTCCGTCCGACGGCACCGCCGCTTGCGGCCACAAGAATGCCTATGGCATCTACACGCGATTGGCCAACTATACGGGTTGGATCGAAGCCAAGATGAAGACCCCGGCTCCGGCAGCCGCGGCGGCGCCCAAGGCCGGTCTCGGCACGGCCAAGAAGCCCTGAACGGGCCCGAAGCTTGATAAACGCAAAACGGCGGGATCTTTCCCGCCGTTTTGTTGTCCGGTGCCGGCTGTTCCGCTTACTTCCGCGGCGGGCCTTTGCGCTCGGCCGACGCCGCCCACAGATTGATGTCGGACTCGCGTGCGTAAGTGTCGATTTCGGCGAGCTCGGCATCGCTGAACTCGAGCACCTTGAGCGCGCCGACGCAGTCCTCGACCTGTTCGGGCCGGCTGGCGCCGATCAGCGCCGAGGTGACCCGGCCCTTGCGCAGCACCCAGGCCAGCGCCATCTGCGCCAGCGTCTGGCCACGCTTGCCGGCGATCGCGTTCAGCGCCTGGATGTTAGCGATGGTCTTTTCGTTGATGAAGGCGGGCCGCAGCGACTTGCCTTGGCTGGCGCGGCTACCCTCGGGGATGCCGCCGAGATATTTGTCGGTCAGCATGCCTTGCGCCAGCGGCGAGAACACGATCGATCCGACACCGAGCCCTTCCAGCGTATCGAGCAGCCCGTCCTCTTCGACCCAGCGGTTGAGCATCGAATAGCTCGGCTGATGGATGATGCAGGGCGTACCGAGCTGCTTCAATATGTCGGCCGCCTCGCGCGTGCGCTGCGAATTGTAGGACGAGATGCCGGCATAGAGCGCCTTGCCAGAACGCACCGCATGGTCGAGCGCGCCCATCGTTTCCTCAAGCGGCGTATCCGGATCGAAGCGGTGCGAATAGAAGATGTCGACATAGTCGAGCCCCATCCGCTTCAGGCTCTGGTCGAGGCTCGCCAGCACATATTTGCGGCTGCCCCATTCGCCGTAAGGCCCTGCCCACATCTCATAGCCGGCCTTGGTCGAGATGATCAGCTCGTCGCGATAGCTGGCGAAGTCGGTGCGCAATATCTCGCCGAAGGCGATCTCGGCCGAGCCCGGCGGCGGACCGTAATTGTTGGCGAGATCGAAATGGGTGATGCCGAGATCGAAGGCCTTGCGCGCGATCGCCTGCTTGGTCTTGTGCGGCGTGTCGTTGCCGAAATTGTGCCACAGGCCGAGCGAGATCGCCGGCAGTTTCAGGCCGGATCGCCCACATCTGTTGTAGAGCATTTTCTCATAGCGGTGTTCAGCCGGCTGCCAGCGCATGGGTACAGATCCTGGATTGTATGGGTGTCGGCGCGAGCGCGCCGACACCCTTCTACCTCATTTCTGCTTCGCCAACAGTTCTTTTGCGTCCTTGACGCCGAGTGCAGCCGGCCGCTCGCAGCTGGTCTGCATGGCGACGAACTTGCCGGTCTCGCCCGACCGCAACAGGCCGGTCATGACGTCGACGGCATGCAGCGCGAGCTCCATCGAGCAACGATGCGGCCGGCCCTCGGCGATCGCCAGCGCCATGTCGGCAAGGCCTGCGGTGCGGTAGTTGGCCATCATGCCCTGGCCGTGCATTTCGTTGGGCACGCCGAACGGATGCTGCCATTTCGGCAGTTTCTTCACCGGTTTTGCCGCCTTGGTTATGCGCACGTCGCCACCGAAGAAATTCGGATCCGGCACGAACACCGTGCCCGTCTCACCATAGAGTTCCATCGGCGCGTGACCATGCGCCCAGACGTCCCAGCTGGTGTTGAGCGTGATCACGGCGCCGTTCTCGAACTCCAGCAGGCCGTGGATCGTTGTCGGCGTGTTGACCGGGATTTTCTCGCCCGCGCGCGGTTTCGACGAGATCGTGCGCTCCTTGGCAGGCGTTGTCGCGAAGGCCGCCACCTGCTTCACCGGCCCGATCAGCTGGATCAGGTTGGTGATGTAGTAGGGCCCGATGTCGAGCACCGGCCCGGCGCCGGGCTGGAAGAAGAAATCGGGATTGGGGTGCCAGTGCTCCATGCCGTGGCCCATCACATGACAGGTGCCGCTGGTGATCTTGCCGAGCGCGCCGGTGTCGATGAGGTTGCGCACCAGCTGGTGCGCGCCGCCCAGGAACGTGTCCGGGGCCGAGCCGATGCGCAGCCCTTTCTTCTCGGCCCGGCTCTTGAGGTCGAGGCCTTCCTTGACCGACAGCACGAACGGCTTTTCCGAATAGACGTGCTTGCCGGCATCGAGGATCTGCTTCGACACCCCGTAGTGCACCGCCGGGATGGTGAGGTTGACGATGATGTCGATCTCGTCATCCTTGAGCAGTTCTTCGACGGTCTCGGCGCGCAGCTTGAACTCCTTCGCCCGTGCCTTGGCCGCGTCCATGTTGATGTCGGCGCAGGCGCGCATCTCGATGCCGCGAAACAGAGGCGCCAGCGAGAAATACGCTTTCGAGATGTTGCCGCAGCCGATGACGCCGATACCCAGTTTCTTTGCCATGATGATTGTTCCTAGTAAGCCTTGACGGATGCGAGCGAGCGGCTGGCGAAGCGCTCGATGTCGTTGGGGTTGTCCTGTTCCATGACGTAATATTTGGCCGCGCTCTTCGCCTGAAGTGTCTTGATCAGGCCGGCCCAGTCGATGGTGCCGTGGCCGACATCCGCCCAGCCGTCCTCGTCAAGGCCTTCGCCTGACTTGGCCATGTCCTTGACATGGACGGCGCTGATGCGCTTGCCGTGCTTTTCGATCCACGGCAGCGGATCAACGCCGCCGCGGATTACCCAGGCGACGTCCATCTCCCAGCCGATGTCGGGCGCAGCCGACAGGATGTGATCCTGCGGCACCGAGCCGTCGGCGAGTGTCTTGAACTCGAAATCATGGTTGTGCCAGGCAAAGCCGTAGCCGGCTTTTTTTGCGGTCTCGCCGACCTTGGCCAGACGCTCGCCAAAGCCGCGCCAGCCGGCAGCGTCGGCCGGCCGCTGCTCGGCCAGCAGATAGGGACAGATGACGAGCGTGATGCCGAGTGCGTCGGCTGTTTTGCGTACGCCGTCGAAATCATTCTCCAGCGCATCGATCGAGAAATGTCCGGTCGGCATCGAAAGCCCGTTCTTGTCGAGTTCGGCGCGGAACGCCTTGGGGTCGTCATAGACGCCGCCGAAACCTTCGACTTCCTTGTAGCCGAGCTTACCAAGCATTTTCAGGATGCCGTCCCACGGCTGGAAATTGCGGGCGCTGTAGAGTTGGAATGACCAGTTCATCGTCTCTGTCCGTTTCTTGGGTGGTTAAGGCTTGGGGATGTTTTCGGGGGATCGTTTTCGCGAGATCGTTTTAGGGGGATCGTTCTTGGGAGGATGGTTTGCGGATGATTCTAGAGGGTCACAGGCGATTGCCGGTCGCAGCGTCGAACAGCGAGGCGCGCGCCGGATCGAAACCGAACTGGATCGGATCGCCGCTGCGCAGCGTCCGTTCCGCCTCGACGCGGAAGGAGAGGTTGCGGCCGGCAAGCTTCGTCCACACCAGCGTGTCGGAACCCATCGGCTCCACGATCTCGACCGAACCGCCGGCGGAAAACGGCATCGACTTAGCCGCGTCACCGAAAGCGATATGTTCAGGCCGGATGCCCAGCACGCAAGCGCCGGCCGGGCGCTCCGTGCCGTCAAAGGTATAGCGATCGAGCGGCACCGAAACACGGTCGGTCCTGAACACTGGAGCAGCACTGGCCTCCAGCTCCCCTTCGAGGAAATTCATCGCCGGCGAGCCGAGGAAGCCGGCGACAAACCGGTTGACCGGCCGGTTATAGATCGTCTGCGGCGCGTCAAGCTGCTGGATGACGCCGCCGCGCATGACCGCGATACGGTCGGCCAGCGTCATCGCCTCGATCTGGTCGTGGGTGACGTAGATCATGGTGTTCTGCAGCTTGCGATGCAGAAGCTTGATTTCGACGCGCAGTTCCGAGCGCAGCTTGGCGTCGAGATTGGATAGTGGCTCGTCGAACAGGAAGACGTCGACGTCGCGCACCAGCGCCCGCCCGATCGCCACGCGCTGGCGTTGGCCGCCGGACAAGGCCGCGGGCTTGCGCTGCAAAAGCGGCTCGATCTGCAGGATCTCGGCGGCGCGGGCGATGCGCTTGGCGATCTCGTCCCTGGGCAGGCCGGCAACGCGCAGGCCGAACGACAGGTTCTTCTCCACCGTCATTTGCGGATAAAGTGCATAGGACTGGAATACCATGCCGATGCCGCGATCCTTGGGCTCTTCCCAGGTGACGTTCTTGCCCTTGATGAAGATGCGGCCTTCGGAAATATCGAGCAGCCCGGCGATGCAGTTGAGCAAGGTCGACTTGCCGCAGCCCGAGGGACCGAGCAGCACGATGAACTCGCCCTCTGCGACCTCGAGATTGAGGGTCTGCAGCACCGATACCGAGCCGAAATTCAGGGACAGGTCCTGGATCGAAACGCTGGTGCCGTTGGCTGCCGTCATCGCCATCACCCTTTCACCGCACCGGCGGCGATGCCGCGCACGAAAAGCTTGCCGGAAATGAAGTAGACGATGAGCGGCACGAGCCCGGTCAGGATGGTGGCGGCCATGTTGACGTTGTACTCCTTCACGCCTTGCACCGAATTGACGATGTTGTTGAGCTGCACCGTCATCGGATAGGTGTCGGGGCGGGTGTAGACGACGCCGAACAGGAAGTCGTTCCATATGCCGGTCACCTGCAGGATGATGGCGACGACGAAGATCGGCAGCGACATCGGCGCCATGATCCGCAGGAAGATGCCCCAGAAGCCGGCGCCGTCGACCCGTGCCGCCCTGAACAGCTCTTCCGGCATCGAGGCAAAATAGTTGCGGAACAAAAGCGTGAGGATCGGCATGCCGAAGATGGAATGGACGATCACCAGGCCGCTGAGGCTGCCGTAGAGGCCGATCTCGCGCAGGATGATGACGATCGGATAGATCATCACCTGATAGGGGATGAAGGCGCCGACGATCAGGATGACGAAGAATGTGTCGGCGCCCTTGAAGCGCCAGTTGGCCAGCGCATAGCCGTTCACCGAGGCGATCGCGATCGACAGCAGCACTGACGGCACAGTGATGCGCACCGAATTCCAGAAGCCGCGCGAAAGCCCGTCGCAATTGAGGCCGGTGCAGGCGGTCGCCCACGCCTTCACCCACGGTTCGAACGTGATTTCGAGCGGCGGCGAGAAGATATTGCCCATCCGTATCTCGGGCATGCCCTTGAGCGAGGTTACGACCATCACGTAGAGCGGCAGCAGATAGTAGACCGCCACAACGATCAGCGTGCCATAGAGGAAGATATTGCGGCGCGAGAAGACATGCCGCGGCTTCGGCCCGCGCGGCCCGGAGGCTTCGCGCTCGGCGGCACCCGCGCTGGCGGGCAAAGGGACGGCCGGGTCAGCCACGCTTCCTGCCTCCAAATTCAAGGTAGGCCCACGGCACGACGACGATCACCACCGAGAGCAGCATCATGGTCGAGGCGGCAAAGCCCTGGCCAAGATTCTGTGCGAAGAACATGTAGTCATAGACATATTTGGCCGGCACTTCGGAGGCGATTCCGGGGCCGCCGCTGGTCTGGGCGACAACGAGGTCGTAGACCTTGACGATGCCCGACGCGATGATGACCAGCGTGGTGATGAAAACCGGCCGCATCATCGGGATGACGATGAACAGATAGGTCTTCCACATCGGGATCCCGTCTACCCGCGCCGCCTTCCAGATGTCCTCGTCGATGCCGCGCAGGCCGGCCAGCATCAGGCACATAATGAGCCCGGTGCCTTGCCACAGCGCCGCAATCGAAATGCCGTAGATGACGATGCTGGAATTGTAGAGCGGGTCGAAGTTGAAGCTCGTCCAGCCGAGGTCCCGCACCACATGTTGGATGCCGAAATCCGGATTGAGCAGCCACTGCCAGACCAGGCCGGTGACGATGAAGGAAAGCGCGAACGGATAGAGGAAGATGGTGCGGAACGTGTCCTCGAAACGGATCTTCTGGTCGAGAAGCGCTGCAAGCAGGAAGCCGATGACCAGTGAGAACACGAGCGAGATCGCGCCGTAGATCAAAAGGTTCTCGATCGAGATCAGCCAGCGCGGCGTCGCCCACAGCCGGTAATACTGGTCGAGCCCGGCGAAATTCAGCCGTGGCAGCAGCTTCGAATTGGTAAAGGAATAGAACACCGTCCAGACGGTGCCGCCGACGAAAACCACCGACGCGGTGAGGATCATCGGGATCGAGGCGACCTTCGCATTGATGTTGCGGAACAGCGGGTTGGGGCGTTCGCTCTTGCTCATCTCGTCAGCCGGCTGGGTAAGGGCGGTGCGATCCCGGCCCTGCTTTCGCAAGGCCGGGATCGAGGTGTATTGCCTCCAACGTCAGTCTGCCGAAGCGATGAGGTCGGCAAAGCGCTTCTGCGCGTCTTCGATGGTCAGGTCCGGCTTGGCGAAGAATTCGGCGAAGAGATCTTCCTTCTGCTTCTGGGTATCCTGCGAAAGCAGTTGGTCCGTCCACGGGATGACGGCGCCCTTGGCGAGGATCGCCAGACCCTTCTTCATGCAGTCGTTCGCCGCATTGAGATCGACGTCACCGCGCACCGGCAGCGAGCCCTTCTTGAGATTGAAGGCGACCTGAGTCTTAGGGTCGAGCAGCGTCTCTGCCAACACCTCCTGCGCCTTGGACTTGTCGGCATCCTTGAGCAGCGGGAAATAGAAGGCGTCGCCGCCGGTGGCGATCACTTCGTTCAGACCGAGGCCCGGCAGGCAGGCATAGTCCTTGCCGGCGACCTTGCCGGCAACCTGGAACTCGCCTTGCGCCCAGTCACCCATGATCTGGCCACCGGCCTTGCCGGTGATGACGAGATTGGTTGCCTGGTTCCAGTCCTGCACATTGGTGTTCTTCGCCATCTTGCGGGCATCGTCGGCGGCCTTGAAGACCTTGGCGATCTCGGGCCCGGCGGCGAACTTGGCATCCTTGTCCTTGTAGACCTTAAGGAACGCGTCGGTGCCGCCGACCGCCGCCAGCAGCACGTCGAAGGCGCCGGAAGATTGCCAGGCCTGTCCGCCGACAGCGAGCGGGATGATGCCCGCCTTTTCCAGGGCGGGCGCTGCCGCCACGAATTCATTCCAGTCCTTCGGCAGCGGCACGCCGGCCTTCTCGAAGGCTTCGTTCGACAGCCACAACCACTGCCAGGAGTGGATATTGACCGGCACGCAATAGATCTTGCCGTCGATGGTGCAGCTGTCGAGCAGGCTCTTCGGCCGCACGATTTCCGTCCACTTGCCCTTGGTGGCGACATCGGTGAGGTCGCGCATCAGGCCGGCCTGCACCAGTTCTTCGGCCTGCCGGCCGTGATTGAACTGGGTGGCGCCCATCGGATCGCCGCCGGTGATGCGGCTGATCATGATCGGCCGTGCCGTGCCGCCGGATCCGGCAATGGCGCCGTCGACCCAGTGATTGCCGGTCGCGTCAAAAGCCTTCGCGAATTCCGCAACCGCCGCCGCCTCGCCGCCCGACGTCCACCAATGGGTGACTTCCAGGTCGGTGGCGGCCGCCGGGCCGGCAAGCTGAAGCGCGGCCGTCGCGGCAAGGGCAGCGGTCAAAAGTCTATAGCGCATTTCGGTTCCTCCCAGAATCTGAAACGTTACAGATTTTCGATACGGCAATTATGCGGAGCGTGCAACCCCTGAGATAAACGCGCTCGAATGTTTTTTCGAGGCGCGAACAAATTCGTTGCGTGCAAACCGGCAAACTCCGCGCAAAACCGGGTGCTGCGCTGCAAAATCATGCTGCAGCGCAAGAAAACCGTCTCGAACCTGATTCTCGCGCAACCTTTCTGGCCGCCAAAACCCTGCCAAAACCATGGCTTGAGAGACCACGCGCTGCGATGTTGGAAATCTGTAACGTTTCAGTATAGTGAGGCCTGACGGCGAAGAACCGTGCCACATCGTCATCGAAGCGATTGTCGGCTGGTCCGCCGGCTGCTATGCGCCTGACGGGGCGGGACGAATGGACAGGGACCAGACGGAGAAGGACGACGAGGCGTCGGCGCATGAGCGGCCGACGCTGAAAACGCTTGCCTTCATGACAGGGCTCGGCGTCACCACCGTCTCGCGCGCGCTCAAGGATGCACCCGAGATCGGCGCCGAGACCAGGCGGCGGGTTCAACTCGTCGCCAGGCAGATCGGCTACCGGCCGAACCGCGCCGGCGTGCGCCTGCGGACTGGCAAGACCAATGTTATCAGCCTCGTGCTCAATACCGAGCGCGAGATCATGAGCTTTGTCTCGGACATCATCTACGGCGTCTCGGAGGTCATTGCCGACACACCCTATCACCTGATCGTCACGCCCTACTCGCGCTCGCAGGATCCGCTGGACCCGGTAAAGTATCTGGTCGAGTCCGGCTCGGCCGATGGCGTCATCATCTCACGCACGCAGCCCAACGATCCGCGCGCCCGCTACATGCTGGAGCGTGGCATACCCTTTGCCACGCATGGCCGCACCGATATGGGGCTTGTCCACCCCTATCACGACTTCGACAATTACGCCTTCGCCGCCGAAGCGGTACGCCATCTGGCCAGCGTCGGCCGGCGCCGGCTGGCGCTGGTAGCGCCGCCGGTCGGGCTCACCTATTACGACCACACGGTCAATGGCTTTGCCGACGCACTGAGCGAGGTCGACGCCAGCGAAGTGCCGTTCAACGCTGTTTCGATCGACCAGTCGATCGATCAGATCAGGACGCGGACCGCGCAGTTGATGCGCCGCGACGTCAGGCCGGACGGTTTCGTCAGCAGCGCCGCCGCAGCGACGCTGGCCATCGTCGCCGGCATCGAGGATGCCGGCCTGAAACTCGGCCGCGACGTCGATGTCGTGTCCAAGCAATCGTCGGAACTGCTGCATCTGTTCCGCCGGGAGTTGCTGATCGTCAACGAAGACTTCCGCCTCGCCGGCACCGAGCTTGCCCGCGCCGTGCTGGGCTGGATAGGCGGCGCGGCACCTGGCTCTTTGCAGACAGTGGTCAAGCCAGGCGACGTCGTCGCGTATCAGGGCTGACTGGCACGACCTGAGAGGCCGCCTCACCTGACCCTAGCCGGCAGCGCCGCTGCCCCATGGGCCATGGAAAGCCCCCTGCTCGCCAATGCGCTCGAAGCCATGCGCGCCGAAGAAATCGCGCTGCGCCTGGATCAGGTTCGAGGTGCCGCGGCCCTGGCGGTAGCTGTCGAAATAGGCAAGTGCCGACGCCAGTGCAGGCACCGGCGAGCCTGCTTCCGATGCCTTGGCAACGGTGCGCCTAAGCGACGGATGCGCCTCCTGCATCATGGTGGTGAAAGCCGGCGCCATCAAAAGGTTGGTGGACGCGCCGCCCGAGCCAAAGGCTTCCGCCATGGTGTCGAGCATCTGCGAGCGGATAATACAGCCGGCACGCCAGATCTTGGCGATGGTCGGCATCGGCAAGTTCCAGTTGAACTCCTTCGAGGCGGCGCTCATCACCGCGAAACCTTGTGCATAGGCGGCGATCTTGCCGGCGAGCAGCGCCAGCTCCAGGTCTTTCAGAAGTGCCGCCTTGTCGCCGGAGATCTTGGTGACGCCGATATTGCCATAGGCTTTTTCGGCCGCCTGCCGCTCATCCTTGATCGAGGACAGCACGCGGGCCGCCACCGCCGCCTCGATGGCCGTCGCCGGAATGCCGAGCTGCTGCGCCTCGATGACAGACCATTTGCCGGTGCCCTTCTGGCCGGCACGGTCGAGGATGATGTCGACCACCGGCTTGCCGGTCTTTGCATCGTCGGCGGCCAGCACCTTGGCGGTGATCTCGATCAGATACGAATCGAGCCGGCCCTTGTTCCAGTCCTCGAAGACCTTGCCGATCTCCTTCGGCCCCATGCCGAGACCGTCACGCAGGATGCCGTAGATCTCGGCGATCATCTGCATGTCGGCATATTCGATGCCGTTGTGGATGGTTTTCACGAAATGCCCGGCGCCGTCTGTGCCAAGCCAGGCAGCGCACGGTTCATCCTTGAACTTGGCCGAGATCGCGGTCAGCACGCGTTCGACGCGCTTCCAGGAGTCTTCGGTGCCGCCGACCATGATCGACGGTCCATGGCGCGCGCCTTCCTCGCCGCCGGATACGCCCATGCCGATGAAGGTGAGACCTGAGCACGACAGTTCCGAAAAGCGCCGCATCGTATCGCGGAAATTGGCGTTGCCGGCATCGATGACGATATCGTTGTCAGACAACACGCCGCGCAGCGCTTCGATCTGTTCGTCGACCGGCTTGCCGGCCAGCACCATGATGATGACCGGGCGCGGCGGCTTGATCGCAGCTGCCAGTTCTTCCAGGCTGTAGCAGGGCACCACCATGTCCCTGAGCGAACCGGCGCCTTCGAGGAAGGCATCGGTGCGCGCTTTGGTGCGGTTGAAGACGGCGATGCGGTGCCCGTGCTCGGCAATGTTGAGCGCGAGGTTGGAGCCCATTGTGCCAAGGCCGATCAGGCCTATTTCGGCTTTTTCCATCGTTTCTTCCCTGCTTTCGGATTTTGTTGAGGCCGCGTTTTTCGGGATGCCCATTTTTCGGCGAGATGATTGACGGGCCTTTCGCGCCACGTCAACCGCCTCGCCGAATTGTGTTGCGTCTGCGTTGTGTCAGACCGAGTCAGGAAGGGTCAGTTGGTGACCAGGCGCCGCCTTGCCGATCGAACATATGACGTTAGGTTGAACTTATGGCAGTCAAACGGATGGACAATGTCGGAATCGTCGTCGATGACCTCGACGAGACGATTGCTTTCTTTCGCGAGCTCGGCCTCGAACTGGAAGGGCGGGCGACGATCGAAGGCGAGTGGGCCGGACGTGTCACCGGGCTCGGCGATCAGCACGTCGAGATTGTCATGATGCGCTCACCGGATGGCCATAGCCGGCTCGAGCTCTCCCGCTTCCTCACGCCGACTGTCGTCGCCGATCACCGCAACGCCCCGGTCAACGCCCTGGGCTACCTGCGCGTCATGTTTACCGTGGACGACATCGACGACACGCTGGAAAGGCTCCGCAAGCGTGGCGCGCAGCTGGTCGGTGAAGTCGTCCGTTACCAGGAGGTGTATCGGCTCTGCTACATCCGCGGGCCGGAAGGGCATCTCATCGGGTTAGCCCAGGAACTCGGCTGAGCGAGTTGAGAGCCCGACGCGGCTTTCCGGGAGCCAAGTTGCGCTCAGGCGTCGGGTACTATTCTCTTACCAGGGACGAGGAGTGCAGCTCTCCGCGCGGTATGTAGCCAGGACTGCGTCCATGGCCGTGCTGTATTCGGGAAAGCTTGGAATGAGCCCCAATTCGATGGCCTGGGCGACGCATAAATCGCCGGCAGCGGAGGAATTTGCCTGAAAGAGGCAATTTTTCAACTTTGTCATTGAAGCCGGAGGAGGAGGGTTGATTGAACTATAAATGATCGAGCCTGAACGAATGGATACAACCTTGACATCGTCCTTATTCCATCGAGCAGGGTCAAAGATATAATTGAGATTGCTTTTGCCGTCAGGGTGTTTTGCCGCACCGTAGATGGCAATGACAGTGACATTGGCATCATGCGCATCGCCTTTCATATCCGAATCCGTGGCCGGCATCTTGAGCCCGAGCTCGAGCTCATAGGCAAGCTCCGACAGGGCTTCGCCATCGCCTTCTCGCGCCAAGGGCCAAAGTACCGCCCATTGCTTTTTACATTGCTCTTTGGCGTAGGAATCTCGGGCAAACTTCAGGCGCTCCTCACGGGTCAAACTCGGCTGCGTCAAGCTTTTTTTACCTGTGAGATCGCACCCGCCGACAAGAAAGAAGACCAGAAGACCGCAACATACTTTCGCTATAGACCGAGCTGATACGACGGCTGATCGAATTGTTTTTTGCCACAAAGAGTGCACCGTCAGAGGCATCGCTCGATCCCGAACATATCAATGCACCAGTAAAAGCCAATGAACCGCACAAGGCGACTCGTAGCTTATGCGGAAAACGAAAGCATAGCCATTTGGTATATTAGTCGGCGCGGATATCGATCGGCGCTTCGATCTTTATCACTTCGAAATCCGAAACCAGAATATCGAGCCGCGCCGTCCAGCGGCCTGGAATCGGAATGACGAGATTATCGACCCGCCAAGTGCCGTCGCCTGGCTTGGTCGCCGGACGCTTGATCGGCTCGATCCCGGAATCGGGCTTGGACAGCACCAGCGACACTTCCTTGGCGTCGAGCGGGCCGAAATCGCCATCCATGATGACGATGGAGGCGGTGACCTCCCCGGTATGGCCGGGCGTGATGTCGATGTCGGCCATCGCCTTCATAGTGTGGATATGGGTCGACGTCGGTTGTGCCGCGGCGATTGCCAGGGCCCGTGGCGGCGGCGTGAAGCGCCAGCCGGCGGCAACGCCGAAGATCAGGAGCACGATCAGCATTTCGACTGAGATCGAGCGGCTAAGCCGTCGCCGCACTTCCGTCGCTCCGGCCTCGGCCAAGGCGGTGAGCCGCCATCGATTGACCGCCGCCAGCGTGAACAGAAACACCAGCAGCGCCAGCTTGATCAGCAGCAGCCGGCCATAGGCGGTGTTGACCAGTGCCGCCGGTGTCTGCACCTGGATGATGGCGAGCACCACACCGGCGGCGGCAAGCACTACCACCACGGGCATGATCGCGCGCGAAAACCGCCGCAGGAACGCCCCGGCTTCCATCGATTGGCTGCTCAACGCCAGGCCGAGCGGCAGCAGTGCTCCAGCCCAGAAAGCGATGCCGGCGCCATGCAGGAACACCATAGGCCGCGTCAGCCATTGCGGTTCGGCTGCACTGGCATGGCCGCTGGCGGCAAGGGCTGCACCCACACCGGCCAGCCCGGCGAGCGCCAACGGCCTGGCGCCAGCACGCGATCCGACCAACGACAGCAGGCCAAGCCCGAGCGCCGCCAGCGAAATCAGCACCGTCCAGCCGAAGCTGGTGCCAAGCGCCGTCCGCCAGACCACCGGTTGCGCCAGCCGGGCGAGTGGCGCGCCCAGCGCGTCCAGCCCCTGGAACCCGAGCGACAGGGGTGCTGCGACCAGCCCGCACAGGATGGCGGCAATGACGAAGCGCTGGCCTGAGCGCTGGCCTTGCGCCAGCCATGTCAGCGCGAAGGCGCCGCCAATGCCGAGGAAAAGCCCGATGTAGAGAAGAACCTTGCCGGTCCAGATCGCTGACCGCAAATCTATATCGACAGCTTCCCCCACCGCCGGCGCCGCACTTGGCGCGCCAACGGAAAACAGCACCGAGCCGCCGACCGGATGGCCATCGGCGGAAATCACCCGCCAGCTCAAGACATGGGTGCCCGGCCCGAGCTTTTGTGGATTGCCGATCTCAACCGTTTGGTCGCTCAACCGAAACGAGGTCAAAGCGACAGGCGTACCGTCGGGCCGCACCAAGGTCAGCACCAGCGGCGACACAGGCTCGCTGAAGGTCAGCGAAAATTGCGTCGGCGCTCGCTCCAGAACCGCGCCGTCGGCAGGCTCGGCCTTGATCAGCGCCGCATGGGCAAAGGCCTGGTTTGGCGTGGCAAGGACGGCAAGCAGCAGGATCGCGGCCAGCAGGCCGAAGCACCTGCCGGCTGTCCGTTCTATCCGCTGAAAACAGGCCACGTTCATGCCATCCACCAAAACAGTGGCGCGCCGCTTCGAAGCAGCGCGCCGCCAATGCATCATTTCTTCGGCAGCAGGTTGAGGCCGGGCGCCGGATCTTCCAGCGCATCCTCATCCTGACCAGCCGCCGGAATCTCTATCCAACGCGTGGTGGCCCCATCGCATTCCTGCACCACCGGAAAATAGAGTTTTTGCCCGGCCGGCAGATCGGCGGCCAACGTGCCGCGGAAGACGAACTCGTCATAAAATTCATCCGGCAGGCTGCCGCCGCTCCAGTCGACTTCCTTGACGCCCGAGGTCACCGCCTCGCCATAGAGCTGGTAGGATTTCTCGTACTTGCCTTTCTTGACCTGCAGCGTCCAGCCGGGCTTGGGCATCGGCTTCACCCCGATCACCCCTTCCGGGATCTGCACGCGCACGGCAATCGTCGCCTTGCCTTCGCAGCCATGCGGCACGCGCAGCACGGCCTTGTAGGTCGAACCGACCGGCGCTTCCTGGGTTTCGAGCGTGATATGGCCGAAGGCAGCGCTTGTCCCCAGGACAAGGAATGCAGCGGCCGGCAAAAGATACTTGTTCATGATGGTCCCTCTCGAAAAATCGGTTGGCAAATTGATTGGTCAGTCGTTGTCTTCGAGGGGTGGCGCGCTGCCTATGGCTTGCACGGCAAACTCGACGGTCACGGTTCCGGCCTTCTCGAAAGTCAGCGTGGCGGCAAACATCTGGCCTTCTTTAGGCGGCTGCTTCAAATCCATGAACATCACGTGGTAGGCGCCAGGACCCAGCGTGATCTTGCCGCCCGCCGGAATGTCCAGGGCGCCACTGACCGGGCGCATGGTCATGACGCCATCCTTCACCCCCATTTCATGCAGTTCGGCCTTGCCCGAAATATCGGAGGCAATCGACAGCAGCCGGTCCGGCGCGCTGCCCTTGTTGACGATGGTGAAATAGCCGCCGGCAACCTTGGCGCCGGCCGGCGTGGCGCGCGACCAGGGATGCTTGATCTCGATGTCACCGGCCTTGAATTCATGCGCAAGGACGGAATGGGAGCCGACGAACAACAGTGCAAAGGCGAACAGGGCGCTGCCGAGACGCTGCTCGATAGTGCTGAATAAACGGGTGCTGCGGTGCAACGCGCCGGCACGAAGAAAACGGAACATGGGTAGGCTCCATGAATATAAGGTCGCGCCGTTGTCGGGCTGCGAACGTGTTTGTCATTGGATGATTATCGCCTGCGCAGGTTACGCAAAGCGAGCGGCGGTTTTCAGCCCGCAAGCGGCGGCGCGCGCGGATTGGCCGGAGAGCGCTCGCGCGTGACGTCGGGATGCCTGACTGCCGGCGGGGCAAAAGCGACTGTTTCCAAGTACTGGCTGACCGGCGCCAGGCCGACGCCTGCCGGCGGCGCATAGGCGACGGAGGCCATGCTGCAGCCGAGCATGCAGCACGCCGGCATATGCTGCTGGTGCGGATCGCCGCCGGGAAGCTGGACCGCCCCCTCATGTGTACAGATGACGTTGCCGAAAACGTCGAGTTGCGAGGCATCCGGCGCAATGCCGAAGGCAAACACGCCGAGCGTCGACTGGAGCAGCAGCACACAGGCCGCGACAAAGGCGGCCGTCATGCTCCATCTCTTACGCCGGAAGTCCAAAGACCTGCCTCTTCACGCAGCAACGCTTGGATATCTAGCACGCGGCATGTCGGCGGAAAATCGCCAAATCATCGCTGCGGCAACGCGGCGCGTTCAATCCATGTCGCCAAAAAGTGCGCTGCGGTTTGGGATAACGACATGCATAGGCAAAGATCTTGTGCGCATAACCTCCCTTCGGACGTCGCGCTCAGGAAGCCGGGCGGCCGCCGATTTCCGGAATCGACGTCAACAGCGTGTGGCGTGCCGACTTCAGATGCTTGCGGCAGGCGGCGTCGACCTTGCCGAGATCGCGCGATTTCAGCGCCGCGATGTAGGCGAGATGCTCGCTCACCGCGACTTCGTTGCGCTCGCGCTCTTGCGCCTTGTTCCACTGGTAGTGGTAGTGAAAGATCATGGCGATGACGTCGTAGAAATCGACGATGAAGCGGTTGTGCGACGCCCGGTGGATCAGCCGGTGGAAGCGCTCGTCTAGCTCAGAGAATTCGTTGAAGCGGACGGCGATTTCGCTGGCCAGAAGCCGGTGCTCGTCTTCCAGCCGGTCGAGATCCGCCCAGACCGGACTGTCCCCAGGCAAGGCGGCAAAGGCCGCCGCCGAGCGTATCTCGAACATCTCGCGGATTTCAGTGAGTTCGAGCGCGAAGGCTCGCGTAAATCCTTTCAGCACCCAGTGGCTGTTGCGCCGCTTCTCGATCAGGCCGAATCGGGAGAAGCGGATGAGGAACTCTCGCACGCTGGTGGTGCCGACGCCGATCTCGCGCGCCAGTTCGAGCTCGTTGATCTGCATGCCGGCCTCGGCGCCGCCGGCCAGCAACCTGCGCATAAACGACCGCTCGATGATCTGGGCCAGTGTGTCTGTCTCCTCCTCGGGGAAGAAATCATCCGGCTTCGGCGTCCTGAGCACTGTCTTGCTGCGTTTGTTCCACGCGATCAGCCCGGTCTCTTCCATGCGCGCCAGAATGGTGCGCACGGTGGTACGGCTGACGCCAAGCAAAGTGCCCAGCTCCGGCTCCGACGGCAGGCTCTGCGTCTCATCGAGCAGCCGCAGACCCCTGTTGTAAGCGTCCTTGTAGACGTTGTTGCTCTTCGACATCCCTGCCCCGTTGCGCGCCGGCGCTTGCTGTGGCTGGCTTGAAGCGCGATATCACATATGTCCTGGCGCTCACCCGGCAAAGCAAAACGCTCTGCGTGTCAGACGCCGCTCCCCACAAGCCAAGCGTCCATCGGACGCATGGTCTCCTCCTGAAAAAACAATTGACGCACAAATGTTTTTTCACGATAAAAGACATTATATGTAAACAGACGCGTGTCAATCCGCGCATCCCCAGGAACAGACCCAGGAAACTGCCCGTGAACGCCTCGAACAGCATTCTTCTGTCCCCCGCCGACAATGTCGCGGTCGCCAATGGCCGCATCGAGATCGGCACCCCTCTGCCCGGCGGCGCCGTCGCCACGGCCTTGATCGAGCCCGGCCACAAGGTGGCGATCAAGCCTATCGCCGCCGGCGAGGCGGTGGTCAAGTATGCCCAGGCCATCGGCCGCGCCACCCAGGACATCGCGCCCGGCGACCACGTCCATTCGCACAATCTGGTTTTTGAATCCGGCCGCCTGCCGGTGGTGCCGCCGAGCGAGGCCGAGCACGCCACCGAAGCTGACCGCGCCCGGACATTCATGGGCTATCGTCGCGCCGATGGCCGTGCCGGCACCCGCAACTTCATCGGCATCATCGCCAGCGTCAATTGCTCGGCCACCGTCTGCCACGCCATCGCCGACGAGGCCAACCGCGTGCTGCTGCCGAAATATCCGGGGATCGACGGCTTCGTCCCGATCGTCCATGGCCAGGGCTGCGGCATGAGCGGCACCGGCGACGGCATGATGGTGCTGCACCGCACGCTCGCCGGCTACACCCGCCACCCGAATTTCGGCGGCGCGCTGATGGTCGGCCTCGGCTGCGAGGTCAACCAGCTTACCCTTTACGGCCAGAAAGGTGCGGCGGCGGGAAAACGCCATTTCAACATCCAGGACGCCGGCGGTTCGCGCAAATCGGTCGAAAAAGCGATGGGCGTGCTCGCCGAAATCGCCGAGGAAGTCGGCCAGTATCAGCGCGAGCCGATCCCGGTCTCGGAGATCGTCGTCGGCCTGCAATGCGGCGGTTCCGACGGCATGTCGGGCATCACCGCCAATCCCGCGCTGGGAGCGGCGGTCGACATCCTGGCCGGCGTCGGCGGCATCGGCATCCTGTCGGAGACGACGGAGATCTATGGCGCCGAACATCTGCTCGCCTATCGCGCGGCAACGCCGGAGATCGCCAAGAAGCTCGACGGTTTCGTCAAATGGTGGGAGGACCATGTCGCCAAGCACGGCGCCTCGATCGACAACAACCCCTCGCCCGGCAACAAGCGCGGTGGCCTGACCACCATCCTGGAAAAGTCGCTGGGCGCCGTGGCCAAAGGCGGCCAGACTCCGCTCAACGGCGTCTTCGGTTATGCCGAAAAGGTCACCGGCAGTGGCTTGGTGTTCATGGACACGCCCGGTTACGACCCGGTCTCGGCGACCGGTCAGGTGGCGGGCGGCGCCAACATCATCGTCTTCACCACCGGCCGCGGCTCCTGCTTCGGCTGCCGGCCCACGCCGTCGATCAAGGTCGCCACCAACTCGACCATGTACCACCAGATGGAAGAGGACATGGACGTCAATTGCGGCGTCATCGCTTCGGGTGAGAAGACCATCGCCGGCATGGGCCGGGAACTCTTCGAACTCATCGTCGAGACGGCATCGGGCCGCAAGACCAAGAGCGAGGCGTTCGGCTACGGCGACAACGAGTTCGTGCCGTGGCACCTCGGCGCGACGCTCTAACCACCGACGAAAAAAGCGGGCTGCAAAGACGGCTCACAAGGGGAGGCTGTGGATGGACAAACGCCGCATCGGCACGACTGCGCTCGAGGTAACCGAGATAAGCTTCGGCGGGGCGGCGATCGGCGGGCTCTACCGGGCCTGTCCGCGCGAAGCGGCGATGGAGACGCTGCAGACAGCCTGGGATGCCGGCCTGCGCTATTTCGACACCGCGCCCTTCTATGGCTTCGGCCTGTCGGAACGGCGGACCGGCGATTTCCTGCGCTACAAGCCGCGGGATTCCTATGTGCTGTCGACCAAGGTCGGACGGTTGTTCCGCCCGGTGCCGGAAGACCAGGTTCCCGATCATTCCTATGTCGACCCGCTGCCCTTCGCGCTCGACTACGACTACTCCTATGACGGCATCATGCGCTCGGTCGAGTTCTCCTATGCCCGGCTCGGGCTGAACCGGATAGACATCCTGTTTGTGCACGACATCGGCACCTACACACATGGCGTCGAGAAGACGAAGCTGCACTTTCGCCAGCTGATGGACGGCGGCTTGAAGGCGCTGGAAGAGCTTAAAACGTCCGGCGTGATTTCCGCCTATGGGCTCGGCGTCAACGAGGTGCAGATCTGCCTCGACGTGCTGCGCGAAGCGCCGCTCGACTGCATCCTGCTGGCCAGCCGCTATTCGCTGCTCGACCGCTCGGCTGAAGCCGAGTTGCTGCCGCTGTGTCGTGAGCGACAGACTTCGCTCATCATCGGCGGCGTTTTCAACTCCGGCATCCTGGCGACCGGGCCGGTGCACGGCGCGCATTTCGATTATCTGCCGGCGACGCAGGACATACTCGAGCGTGTTGGGGCGATGGAGAAAATCGCTGATGAGGGCGGATATCCGCTGGCGGCGGCTGCATTGCAGTTTCCGCTGCAGGAGCCTGTCGTGGCCAGCGTGCTGACCGGAACGGCCAAGCCCGCCAACCTGACGCGCAACCTCGACCTGTTCGACGTCCAGGTGCCGCAAGCGGAATTCGCCCGCTACGCTCCCTACACCATCGTGCAGGAGCTCGGCTGACGAAACGCCACGATCACGGTTCTCAAGAA
This sequence comes from Mesorhizobium sp. C277A, assembly GCF_040324395.1. Classification (NCBI taxonomy): domain Bacteria; kingdom Pseudomonadati; phylum Pseudomonadota; class Alphaproteobacteria; order Hyphomicrobiales; family Phyllobacteriaceae; genus Mesorhizobium; species Mesorhizobium sp. C277A. The sequence continues at coordinate 4,182,280 of NZ_JAMYVW010000002.1, forward strand.
GGAATGAACATTCCATATTGACTCGACGGTGGAATTAATATTCCATGATGCTCAAGGAGGATCGGGAGCGTCTGGACGTGGCACTGAGGATCGGCAGGGAGGTTTCCCCGCCAAGCCATGCGCAGGCCGATATGAAACACCGCTTGCGTCGGCCGGACCGATGCACTATCAAAAAGCGGCAACTGTTTTTTATTGATAAAGTTCTGTTTGGGCCGCGCCTATCCAAATGGAGCTTCCGTAACCTTCACCGGGCGATCTAGGGAGGATTCCTAATGAAATTCGTGACCAGCATTCTCAACCGCCGCTCACTGATGGCACTAGCTGCCGCCTCGATGCTTGCCGGCACGCTGCACACGGCGCCGGCTTCGGCGGCGGACGTGACCATTCCGATCATCGTCAAGGACACCACGTCCTTCTACTGGCAGATCGTCCTGGCCGGCGCCCGCAAGGCCGGCAAGGATCTCGGCGTCAACGTACCCGAACTCGGCGCCCAGGCTGAAACCGACGTCAACGGCCAGGTCTCGATCCTCGAGAATGCCGTCGCCGGCAACCCGGCCGCGATCGTCATCGCGCCGACCGAATTCAAGGCGCTCGGCAAGCCGATCGATGAAGCGGCCAGCAAGGTCAAGGTCATCGGCATCGACTCCGGCGCCGACTCCAAGGCGTTCACCTCGTTCCTGACCACCGACAATGTGCAGGGCGGACGCGTCGCCGCTGACGGTCTTGCAGCAGCCATCGGCGAAGCCAATGGCGGCAAGATCGAGGGCGACGTCGCCCTGATCACCAACGCGCCGGGCGCCGGTTCGCTGGAGCAGCGTAAGCAGGGCTTCACCGAGCAGCTGGCCGCGAAATATCCGGGGCTCAAGCTCGTCGCCGACAAATATGCCGACGGGCAGGCAACGACCGGTCTCAACATCGCCACCGACCTGATCACCGCCAACCCGAACCTCAAGGGCATCTTCGCGTCCAACCTGATCATGGCGCAGGGCGTCGGTCAGGCTGTCGCCGAGAATAACCTTGGCGGCAAGCTGGCGCTGGTCGGCTTTGACAGCGACGAGAAGCTGATCAAGTTCCTCAATGACGGCGTCATTTCCGCGCTCGTCGTCCAGGATCCGTACCGGATGGGCTATGACGGCATCAAGACCGCGCTCGCCGCCTCGAAGGGCGAGAAGGTCGAGGCCAATGTCGACACCGGCGCCAACCTGGTGACCAAGGCAAACATGAAAGACCCCAAGATCGACGCCCTGCTCAACCCGAAGCTCTGAGCCCGTCAACCAAAAATCCTTTCCGGGGCCTCGCGCCCCGGAAACACCGGATACAAGCTTGAATATCCACAGGCTTGAATCACCTCGACGATGCGGCTTGACTGCATCGCGACGTGCCAATCGTAAGGCCAATCTGGGAGGATTGTCATGACGCCCACGGCGCAGGAACTGCACCCGGCCCCAACGCTAGCGCCCGGCAGGACGATCCTCGAACTGCACGGGCTGGAAAAACGCTATCCCGGCACGCATGCGCTGAAGCCCGTTCACCTTGCCTTCAAGGCAGGTGAGATCCACGCCATCGTCGGCGAGAACGGCGCCGGCAAATCCACCTTGATCAAGCTTCTGACCGGCGTCATGCCGCGCACCTCCGGCGATGTCATCTGGGAGGGCAAGCCGGCAGCGCTGGCAACCCCACACGAGGCGATGGCGCTGGGCATCAACGCCGTGCATCAGGAGGTCGTGCTCTGCCGCCATCTCACCGTCGCCGCCAACATGTTCCTCGGCGAGGAGAATTCGCGCTTCGGCATCCTGCAGCAGCGGGCCATGGTGAAGGAAGCGCAGAAGATCATCGACGGTCTCGGCTTCGATCTGCCGGCGCATGTCATGCTGGGTGACCTCACCATCGGCCAGCAGCAGCTGATCGCCGCCGCCCGCGCCACCGTGCGCGGCACCAAGTTCCTGATTTTCGACGAGCCGACCGCCTATCTCACCCGCAAGGAAGCCGACCAGCTGTTCACGCTGATCCGCAGGCTCAAGGGCGAAGGCGTCACCATCATCTACATCAGCCATCGCATGGAAGAGGTGTTCGAACTCGCCGATCGCGTCTCGGTGCTGCGCGACGGCACGCTGGTCGGCACCCGCAACATTGCCGAGACCAATGACGCCGAGCTGGTCAAGATGATGATCAATCGCTCGATCGAGCAAGTCTACCACAAGGAGCATTTCACCCCCGGTGCCGTGATCGTTGAGGCGAAAAACCTGTCGGGCAAGGGCTTCGAAGACGTCTCGATGACAGTGCGTGCCGGCGAGATCGTCGGGCTCTATGGCCTGATCGGCGCCGGCCGCAGCGAGTTTGTCACCACGCTTTATGGCCGCCACAAGAAGTCGGCCGGCCAGATCCGCTGGCAAGGCAAACCGGTGCTGATCAATTCCGAGCACGACGCGATCAAGCTCGGCATGGCGCTGGCGCCGGAAAGCCGCCGCGACCAGGGCCTGTGCCTGAACCTGCCGGTCGGCCTCAACCTCAACCTGCCGATCTACAAGCGCATCTCCAACAACCTGCTGATTTCGAACACGAAGGAAAAGGCTGAAGCCGATCGCCAGATCGCCGGCCTCCGCATCAAAACGCAAACACGCGGCGCCCTGGCCTCCAGCCTGTCCGGCGGCAACCAGCAGAAGATCGTCATCGGCAAATGGCTGGCGCACGGCGCTAAGCTGTTCATCTTCGACGAGCCTACGGTCGGCGTCGATGTCGGTACCAAGGCCGAGATCTACCGCCTGTTCGGGGAACTGTTGTCCAAGGGCGCCGGCATCATCCTGATCTCGTCCTATCTGCCCGAGGTTTATGAGCTCGCCGATACGCTGCACGTGTTCCGGCGCGGCAAACTGGTCGCCAGCCATGGCTTTCGCGCCGCCAGCCACGAAGACGTGCTGACGCAGGCGATCGGCTGACAAAACAAGAAACGGGAGGAACCATGAGCATCGAAACCGTCGCGATCGAAAAACCGAAACGGAACTACAACGTCCTGTTCGGGCTGACGCTTCTGGCGTTGCTGGTTCTGCTCTGGATCGTGCTGTCGGTGGCGACGCCGAGCTTCGCCTCCTCCAACAACATCGCCAATCTTTTGCGGCAGGGCTCGATGATCGCCATCATGGCGGTCGGCCAGACCTTCGTCATCATCACCGGCGGCATTGACCTCTCGGTCGGCGCCGTGGTCGGCTTCGCCACCGTCATTGTCGCCATGATGATTAATGCCGGCTTCCCGATCTGGGTCGCCATTCTGGTGACGCTGCTGGTCGGTGTTGCCATCGGCCTGTTCCATGGCTTCGGCATCGTCAAGATGGGCCTGCCGCCCTTCATCATCACGCTGGCGACGCTGACCTCGTTGCGCGGCATCGGCCTGTTGATGACCAACGGCAACTCGATCAACATCAACAGCGACAGCTTCACCGCGTTCTCGCGCAGTTCCTTTGTCGGCATCCCCAATCTGTTCTGGATGGTGATCCTGGTCGGTATCCCGGCCTACATCTTCCTGCACCACAGCCGCTGGGGCCGCTATCTCTTCTCTGTGGGATCCAATGCCGAGGCCTCGCGCCTCTCGGGCGTCAATGTCCAGCGCACCATCTACATGGCCTACACGCTGTCGGGCCTATGCGCGGCCTTCGTCGGCGTGCTGCTGGCGGCGCGCATCGGCATCGGCAACCCGACCCAGGCCGAAGGTTGGGAGTTGCAGGCGATCGCCTCATCGGTGATCGGCGGCACCTCGCTGTTCGGCGCCGTCGGCTCGGTGCATGGCCCACTGCTCGGCGCCTTCATCCTGGCCACCATCAACAACGGCGCCAATCTCCTCAACGTCAACTCGTTCTGGCAGCGCATCATCACCGGCGCGCTGATCATAATCATCGTCTATTTCGACGGGCTGCGCCGTCGCGGCAAGTAATTCTCCCTGACCTTCTGCGCCGGCCTGCTTAACAACGGACCGGCGCCTTTTTTGAGAAACACTGGAATTGCCGAATGAAAGCTGTTGTCTGCCGCTCGCCCGGCGAGCTTGTCCTGGAAGACCGGCCGGCGCCAGGAGCGCCGCCTGCCGGCTGGGCGCTGGTCGCCGTCAGCCATGTCGGCATCTGCGGCACCGACTACCACATCTTCGAAGGCAAGCACCCGTTCCTTGCCTATCCCCGCATCATGGGCCATGAAGTGTCGGGCACCGTCGTCGAGACCGGCGAAGATGTCGACCTTGCCGTGGGCGAGCCCGTCATCATCAATCCCTATCTCGCTTGCGGAAAATGCATCGCCTGCCGGCACGGCAAGCCGAATTGCTGCGTCAGGATCGAAGTGCTTGGCGTCCATCGCGACGGCGCCATGGCCGAGCAGATCCTGGTGCCGGCGCAGAATCTTTATCCGGCAAACGGCTTGTCGCTGGCCGATGCGGCGGCGGTGGAATTCCTCGCCATCGGCGCGCATGGCGTGCGGCGCGCTCGCGCCGAACCAGGCGCCCGCACGCTGGTCATCGGCGCCGGGCCGATCGGCCTTGGCGCAGCGCTGTTTGCGCGCATCGCCGGGCTCGATGTCAGCCTGCTCGACATGAGCACGGAGCGGCTGGATTTTGCAAAAGGCGAACTCGGCTTCGCCACGCTCGACGGCTCACAAAAAGCGGCAGCCGAACTGGTGCGCGAGGCAACCGGCGGCGAAGGGTTCGACATCGTCTTCGACGCCACCGGCAACACCGCCTCGGTGCAGTCGGCCTTCGCCCATGTCGCGCATGGCGGCACGCTCGTGCTGGTCAGCGTCGTCAAGGATGACATCGTCTTTTCCGACCCGGAATTCCACAAGCGCGAAATGACATTGATCGGCAGCCGCAACGCGCTGAAAGTCGATTTCGACCACGTCGCCGCCTCGATCCGCAACGGCGCCGTGCCGCTGGCAAAACTCGTCACCCACCGCACCACGCTGGCCGGCACGCCGGATGATCTCACCCGCTGGGCGCATGAGAAATCGGGGTTGATCAAGGCTGTGATCGAGGTGGGGTAAGACATCCGAAAAATTTGGTGGAGCGATAAGTGCCGAGTTAAGGCAGATCGCATACCTCGGCGATTTGCGAAAAGGCCCGTCGCTTCCTCATCCACGGGCGGAGCAAGGAGCGAAGCGACGCGGCGCAGACCCGAGGTTTCATTCGGTGACGTCTGCGCTAGAATCCAGCGGTGCAAAAAGAGGCGTCCATTCGCATCTCCTACCTGCACCGCTGCGGCGCGCGACAGTCGCGGCATGGGTCCTCGAGTCTCCGCGTCCGCTGCGCCCGTGGATGAGGGAAGTGAGCGGCTAAGCCGCCCGCTTCCACCCATCCCTGATATGCCTGTATCCCTCGCGATAAACTGCCTCCGGCGTCTCGGAAAAATCCCGCCACACCTTGGTCGCCGCCGCCAGATCCTTCAGCGACCTGCCAAACGCCTCGATCGTCAGCCAGTCGTCATAGCCGCTCTTGCGGATGGCCGCGAAAGTCTCTTTCCACGGAATGTTCCCGCGCCCCGGCACGCCGCGATCGTTCTCCGAAATGTGGATGTGCACGACATTCCGCCGGTGCTTCATGTAGGCGCCGATCGGGTCGGCTTCCTCGATATTGGCGTGGAAGGTGTCGTACATCGCCTTGATGTGCGGCCGGTCGATGGCATCGACGTGCTCGGACAGATCGGCCATCGTGTTCAGCAGATAGCACTCGAAACGGTTGAGCGCCTCCAACCCGATGGTAACGTTCCGCTTGCCGGCATGATCGCCAATGGCGCGTTGCGAGGCGATCGAGCGCTTCTTCTCGGCAGCGGTCGGCCCGCTGCCGGAGAAGGCGCCGAGCGTCGAATGCAGCGGCCCGCTCAGCGTACTCGCGCCGAGCGCCTGGGCGCAATCGATCGCCCATTTCATGTAGCCGATGCCGGCCTTGCGGGTCGCGGCATCCGGCGAAATCAGATTCATCGCCGGGTCGCCCATCGCCGTAACAGCCGTGCGCTCCAACCCGATGCGGTCGAGCAAATCGCCAAGGTTCTTGTAGTCCTCTGGCGTGCCTGAGAAGATCGGTATCTCGACGCCGTCGAAGCCGGTCGCCTTGATGTCGCGCAGCAACGGCTCGTGTTTCTTAGACACGGAAGTCGTCCACAAAAACATGCACATGCCGATTTTCATCGACAGCCCCTCCCCGTTTGACGGCGCGCGCTGGTTTCTTTCGCACCTCGCACCATGCGCCCTCATTCGGCCGCTTCGCGGCCACCTTCTCCCCGAAGGGAGAAGAGACTTGGCGCCGGCGCTCCCTAAAGTTTCGTCCACGCCCCGTTCTTCTTCGATGACTTCACGCAGGCCTCGATGAACGCCATACCTTCGACGCCGTCCTGGATGGTCGGGAACACCACGTCCTTGCCCGGCTTGCCGCCCTTCTTGCGTGCCGCGCGGATCGCCCGCGCCGCCTCCTGGTAGATGTTGGCGAAGCCTTCGAGATAGCCTTCCGGATGGCCAGACGGAACGCGGCTGACGCGTCCCGCAACTGGCAGCGCGCCGGCGCCGTTGCGGGTGAGCAGCTGCTTGGGCTGGCCAAACGGCGTGTACCAGAGATAGTTCGGATCGGCCTGCACCCATTCCAGCCCGCCTTTAGAGCCATAGATGCGCAGCTTCAGCCCGTTCTCGTGGCCCGGCGCCACCTGGCTCGCCCAGATCATGCCCTTGGCCGGATGCACCTTGCCGACCGGCTTGAAGCGCAGCATGACATTGACATTGTCGTCGAGCAGTCGCCCCGGCACGAAAGCGTCGAGATCGGCCGACAGGGAATCGAGCTCCAGACCCGAGACGAAGCGCGCCAGATTGTAGGCATGCGTGCCGATGTCGCCGAGCGCGCCGCCCGCGCCCGCCTGCTTGGGGTCGGAGCGCCACGCCGCCTGCTTCTGGCCGGTGGCGGCAAGATCCTCGGTCAGCCAGTCCTGTGGGTACTCGGACTGAACGATGCGGATGTCGCCAAGCTGCCCCTTGGCCACCATCTCGCGCGCCTGCCGGATCATCGGATAGGCAGTGTAATTGTGCGTCAGCACGAACACCTTGCCGGTCTTTTCAACCACGGCCGCGAGCTTCTTGGCCTCGGCCAAAGTCGTCGCCAGCGGCTTGTCGCAGATGACGTGGATGCCCGCCTCGAGGAAGACCTTGGCCGCCGGCACGTGCACATTGTTGGGGGTGACGATCGCCACCGCCTCGATGCCGTCCGGGCGCTTGGCCTCGGCCTTGGCCATCTCGGCATAGGAGGCGTAGCTGCGCGCCGGGTCGAGACCGAGTTCGGCGGCGGAAGCCTTGGCGCGCTCGGGATTGGCCGACAGGGCGCCGGCCACCAGCACGAAGTCATTGTCCATGCGCGCCGCGATCCGGTGCACCGCGCCGATGAAGGCGCCTTGGCCGCCGCCGACCATACCATAGCGGATCGGGCCGCCCCCCGCTTCCGACTTCGATGCGCCGACCATGTCTTTCTCCTGCTTGTGTCAAATACCCATCATGGCGCGCAGCATCTTCTTGTCGGTGGTGCCGCCGGCGAAATCATCAAAGGCCTTTTCCGTCACCCGGATAATGTGGTGCTGGATGAAGGGCGCGCCTTCGGCCGCGCCGTCCTCCGGATGCTTGAGGCAACACTCCCATTCCAGCACCGCCCAGGAATCGTAGCCATACTGGGTAAGCTTGGAGAAGATGCCGCCGAAATCGACCTGCCCGTCGCCAAGCGAGCGGAAGCGGCCGGCGCGATTGGTCCAGCTCTGATAGCCGGAATAGACGCCTTGCCGCCCCGTCGGATTGAACTCGGCATCCTTGGCATGGAAGGCCTTGATCCGCTCGTGATAGATGTCGATGAATTCGAGATAGTCGAGCTGCTGCAAAAGGAAATGCGACGGGTCGTAGTTGATGTTGCAGCGCTTGTGACCGCCAACCGCATCTAGGAACATCTCGAAGGTTGCGCCGTCGAAGATGTCCTCGCCGGGATGGATCTCATAGCCGACGTCGACGCCGTTCTCGTCATAGACGTCGAGGATCGGCTTCCAGCGCTTGCCGAGTTCGGCAAAGGCCTCCTCGATCAGCCCGGCCGGCCGCTGTGGCCAGGGATAGAGATACGGGAAGGCCAGAGCGCCGGAAAACGTCACCGAGGTTTTCAGGCCAAGATTCTTCGAGGCCTTGGCGCCGAACTCCATCTGTTCGACCGCCCATTTCTGCCTGGCCTTGGGGTTGTTGTGCACCGCAGGCGGTGCAAAGCCGTCGAACTGGGCATCATAGGCCGGGTGCACCGCCACCAGCTGCCCTTGAAGATGCGTCGACAGCTCGGTGATCTCGACGCCGGCATCAGTGCAGACGCCTTTCACCTCGTCGCAATAGGTCTTGGAAGACGCCGCCTTCTTGAGGTCGAACAGGCGTGCATCCCAGGTCGGGATCTGCACGCCCTTGTAACCGAGACCGGCCGCCCATTTGGTGATCGAGGCCAGCGAATTGAACGGCGCGGTATCCCCCGCGAACTGCGCCAGAAACAGCCCCGGACCCTTCATTGTCGACGGCATCGGCATCCTCCCAATTCATTTTTCCAAGGACCAAGCATAGCGCCTGATGAAAGCAGGGCCAGCCTCTTTGGTCTCTTGTGATGTGCATTCTCGTATGGCATTCTGGTATTACCAAATACCGGAAATGGGTCAAGCCATTTGACTCACGCGCAAAGCTGCCGGGGCATTCCATTTTTGGCGATATATACCAGCATAATCAATACGGTACACAGATGCCGATATCGCATCGCGGCGGTTCTTGCCGCGCGACAAAAATTGCTGTAGACCTCCATTAGGGCCCAATTGGTCGAACCAGTTGCGCAAAAACGCTGGAGCGCCTTGGGGAGGAAACACGCGACGCGCCTTGTGGGGCGCATCGCAGGCGAACTGGCACAGACGAATTCTGGGAAGGATAGACCATGCATCTTTCGACGCACAACTGGATGCGCGCGGAACCGTTGGAGGTGACGCTGAAGCGCATCAAGAAATTCGGCTACGAGTCGATCGAGATTTCCGGCGAGCCCGAGCAATACAAGACCAAGGAGACCCGCGCGCTGCTGAAAGAATACGGCATCCGCTGCTGGGGGTCGGTGACGCTGATGCTGGGCGAACGCAACCTTGCCGCCAGGGACCAGGGCCAGCGCGAACGCTCGGTGCAGTACGTCAAGGACGTGCTGACCATGGTCAGCGAACTTGATGGCGAGATCATAACGCTGGTGCCCGCGACCGTCGGCAAAGTGGTGCCGGACGGCACCGAGGAAGAGGAATGGAAGTGGGTGGTCGACGCCACCCGCGAATGCTTCACCCATGCCAGGAAGGTCGGCGTCAAGATCGCGGTCGAGCCGCTCAACCGCTTCGAGACCTATCTGTTCAACCGCGGCGCGCAGGCGTTGGCCCTGGCCGATGCGGTCAGCCCCGAATGCGGCGTCTGCCTCGACGCCTATCACATCCATATGGAAGAATTTAACGTCCATGACGCGATCCGTCAGGTCGGCAAACGGCTGTTCGACTTCCACGTCGCCGACAACAACCGCTTTGCCGCCGGCCTTGGCCAGATTGATTGGCCACGGATCGTGCAGACGCTGAAGGAAGTCGGCTATGACGGCGCGCTGACGAACGAATTTGTCGCGCCAGTCGACCGCACACCCGCCGCGCCCTATCCCGACATGGTCGAGCGCAATCCGGTCGACATTTCTCCCGAACAGCTGAAGTTCATCCAGGATCACGGCTCCAGCGTGCTGACGGAGAAATTCTACACCGACCAGATGCGCATCACGGCCGAAACGCTGCTGCCGCTAATCAAGTAGCCGATCGGGATGCGCATCAAAACGGTCCAGGCGTGGTGGGTCCGCGTGCCGATTGAGGCCGCGAAGCAGCATCGCAGCGACTTTGGCCAGGTGACGACGTTCGACGCCGCCATCCTGCGCATTGAGACTGACGACGGGCTGATCGGCTGGGGCGAGGGCAAGAACGCCGCCGGCAGCGCCGGCAGCTATGGTGCGCTGGTCTACATGCTGAATCACGAGGTCGGGCCGCAGCTGATCGGCCGCGACCCCGCCGACATCGGCATGATCTGGGAGATGCTCTACAACGGCGTGCGCCATGACAGTGCCGCGCGCGCCGGCCATGCCATGCCGCAGCTGGCGCGGCGCGGCATGAGCATTGCGGCAATCAGCGCCGTCGATATCGCGCTCTGGGATATTCTGGGCAAGTCGTTGGGACAGCCGGTGTGGCGGCTCATCGGCGGCCGCAAGCTCGACCGCATGCCGGCCTACGCCTCCGGCGGCTGGGCTGCCGCCGACGCTATCGGCGAGCAGCTCAAATCCTACATCGCCAAAGGCGGCTTCAAGGCGCTGAAGATGCGCGTCGGCGCCATGGACGGCGCCCCGCACATTTCCGCCGCCCGCGTCCGCGCCGCACGGCAGGCGCTCGGTCCTGACGTCGAGTTGATGGTCGACGCGCACGGCACCTATACGGTGGCCGAGGCCAAGCGCTTCATCAGCCTGGCCAGCGATCTCGACCTCGCCTGGTTCGAGGAGCCTGTTATCGCCGACGACAAGGCTGGTATGGCCGAGGTGCGCGCCTCGGGTTCGATCCCGATCGCCACCGGCGAAAGCGAAGCGACGCGCTACGCCTTCCGCGATCTCGCGGTGCTGAAATCCGCCGACATCTTCCAGCCGGATCCGGCCTTTTGCGGCGGTATCAGCGAGGCGATGAAGATCGGCACCATCGCCAGTGCCTTCAATCTGCGCTTTGCCCCGCATCTGTGGGCCGGCGCGCCATGCTTCTTCGCCGGCCTGCATGTTTGTGCGGCCTCGCCTGCCAGTTTTACCGTCGAATATTCGCTCGGCGCCAACCCGATGATCCACGATCTTATCGAAGAGACTGTCGAAGCAAGGGACGGTATGATAGCGATCCCTGAAAAGCCGGGTCTGGGATTCACCATTTCGGAGCGGTTCCTGGAGGCGCACGCGCAACGCGGTTGACGATGAAAGAAAAGAACCTTCTCGCCGAACTCGCCGCCTATCTGTTCGCCCATTCGGACAAGGAGAGCGGCCGCACGCCCTCGGAGCGCGAGCTGGCGGAGCATTTCGGTGTCAGCCGCGGCCAGATCCGCGAGGCGCTGGCCATTCTGGAGGCCATGCGCATCGTCGAGCGCCGCGCCAAATCCGGCATCTATGTCGACACCAGGCAGGCCAGTGTAGAAGCCTTGGCTCTTTTCGCCCGCGCGGGCCTGCCGCTCGATCCGGTGCAGATCTACGAGACCGTCGAACTGCGCAAGATCCACGAGATCAAGGCCGCCGAACTTGCCTGTTCGCGTGCCACTGAAGAGAATTTCGAACGCCTGCGGGAGATCCTGAAAGCCTCGGAGGAGTGCATCGCCGCCGGCGAAGGCCTCGCCAAGGAAGACCGCGAATTCCACCTCGAAATCGTGCGGGCGACCAAGAACGGCGTCTTCCACAATATCTGCAGCGTCTATTACCTGATGGGCGAGCAGCGGCTGCCGATCTACTTCAACGATCCCGAGCGCTCAGTGCGCTCGCATGCCGAGCATATCCAGATCTACGAGGCGCTGCTGCGTCGCGACGGCAATCTCGCCCAGGCGCTGATGAGCGCCCACCTGCAAGGCGCGGAAAGCTACTGGAAGGGGATCATCGAGGGCCGCGAGGCGCAAGCGCAAAGCCTGGCATTTGAGAAAGCCTAGAGCAATTCCAGGAAAAGTGTGAAACGGTTTTCCCGGGAAGCGCGCAGCGCTTTCCCTTGCGACAAACACGAGAGCCCCATGCCCAGAATCCTGTCGACGCACACGCTGCATCCGCGTGCCTCCGCAATGCTGGCGGGCGCCGGTGAACTCGTCGTCGCCTCAGCGCTCGATGCGGCAACGCTGACCGCCGAGGCGAAGCATGCCGACGTCATCATCGTTCGCGCACCGCTGCCGCCGTCGCTGTTCGAAAACGCCACGAAACTCAGAGCCGCGGTCCGCCACGGCGCCGGGCTCGACATGGTGCCGATGGAGGCCGCGGCCGCGGCCGGCGTGCTGGTCGCCAACGTGCCGGCGGTCAATGCGCGTTCGGTCGCTGAATATGTGATGTTCGCGGCCCTTGCCCTGCTTCGGCGCTTCCGTTCGGTCGACCGCGACTTGCGCGCCAAGGGCTGGAATGCCGGCCGCGACCACGCCAGCCATGCCAGCGAGCTTGCCGGCAAGACCATCGGCATCATCGGCTTCGGCGCCATCGGTCAGGCAGTCGCCCATATCGCCGCGCACGGCTTTGGCCTCGACGTCGTGGCGACGACCCGCAGCATGCAGCCGGCACCCGACAGGATCGGCTTCCTGTCGATCGATGCGCTGATCGAACAGAGCGACATCATCGTGCTCTGCTGCCCGCTGACGCCGGAAACGCGCGGCCTGATCAGCCGCGAACGCATCGCCCGCATGAAGCCGGACGCGCTTTTGATCAACATTTCGCGCGGGCCGGTGATCGATGACGAGGCGCTGATCGAGGCCTTGCGCCAAGACCGGATCGGCGGCGCCGCACTCGACGTCTTTGCCACGCAGCCGCTGCCGGCAAACCATCCCTATTTCGGTTTCGACAATGTCATCGTCACCCCGCATATGGCGGGGATCACCGAGCAATCGATGATGCGCATGGGGGTGGGTGCTGCCGGCGAGACCTTGCTGGTGCTGGCCAACCGGCTGCCTGTCAATCTGCGCAATCCCGACGTGGTCGAGCATTACCGCCGGCGGTTTCCTGCCGACTGACGTTTCTGCGAGCCGCCTCAATTTTCGCGGATTTGCCGTCGACCTTCGCCGACATGGTCAAGAGCGTCGTGAGAGTTCTTCTTCTGATTGCCGGTACAAGCGTGCCGCCAGCCGAGGCTCAGGCCGAAAGCAGCTACGTGCCTTGCGACAACGGCCTGCGCTGCGTGATGGCGCCCTGCCCTTCTACCAGCGCGCTCGACCTCGCCACCGGAAAGGTCGTCAAGGGTGTGTGGGTCGACATCGACGGTTTGCCGCAGCAGGACAAGGCGCTTGACCTTTCCGACAAGCTCTATGCCGGCAAGCTCGTTGTCACAGGAACAATCGAGAACCGGCCACACAGCTTCAACGGCAAGCAGCACGACGTGCCGACATTGTTCGCGACGGGCATCCTGCGCACCGCCAAGGACAGCGAACGCAAGCACTGCTCGTCGGGTTGACTATTACCGACCAAGCAGCCGCTCGATTTCAGCCGCGATGCGCAGCAGATGGTGGTCGTGGCCATTGCGCGCCACCAGCATCAGTCCGGCCGGCAGCGTCATGCCGGGCATCGGCAGCGAGATCGCGCAGAGGTCGAACTGGTTGGCGACCTGGGTATTGCGCAGCAGCAGACCTTCGGTGCGTTCACGCAGAGCCGTATCCTCGGCCATCGAAACGATAGTCGGCGCTGTCACCGGCGTGGTCGGCAGAGCTAGCACATCGACCGAACCCAACCGCTCGTCCATGGCTATGCACAGTGCCGCGCGACGACGCATTGCCCTGATATAAACCGGCGTCGGTATGGCCGCCGCCCGCGACAGCGGCCCGCTGACATGGGGATCGACCGGCACCGATGCGCCCGTCGCCAGCCAGTCGGCATGGATTTCAGAACCTTCCATGGCCGCGATCGAGCCGCGTTTGGTGGCCAGGCGCAGATCGGCAATGAGGTCGTCGATCGAAATGTCCGTGAGCCACGCGCCTGCCTGCTCGATCCCGGCAAGGCTGCGATCGAACGCGGCGGCAATCTCCGTTTCCGTGTCTTCGAAAAGCAGGCCGCGCGGAATGCCGACACGAAGCCCGGCAAGCGCTAACGGCAGGTGCAGTTGCGGCATCTGTTCGCCCGTCATCGCGGCGTCAGCCAGGGCACACGCAGCAACACTCAGCGCCAGCGGCCCGATCGAATCCAGCGTCGCGGAAAGGGGATAGGCACCAGTCAGCGGCACGCGCCGCGCCGTCGGCTTGAAACCGACGACGCCGTTCAGCGATGCCGGGATGCGCACCGAACCGCCGGTGTCGGAGCCGATGGAAATGTCGCTCGTCCCCTCGCCAACGGACACGGCGGCGCCCGACGACGAACCGCCTGGAATGCGGCTGGTGTCGGCGGCATTGCCCGGTGTGCCGTAGTGCATGTTGTCGCCGATAGCGGTGAAGGCGAATTCGGTCATGTTGGTCTTGCCGATGATGACGGCGCCGGCCTGGCGCAGACGGCTGACGACCGCAGCGTCGTGCCGACGGGGCGCGGTGTCCCTCAGCATCAGCGACCCGGCCGTGGTCGGCTCGCCGGCGACATCGAACAGATCCTTGATCGACACGATGGTGCCGTCGAGCGGCCCGAGCGATACGCCGGCCTTCTTGCGCGCATCGGTGGCCTCGGCCGCTGCGCGCGCCGCCTCGGCATAGAGTTTGGTGAACACCTTCTCGCCTGCCGCGCAACTGGCAAGACGTGACAGGATGATCTCGAGACGATCGCGGATTGATTGCATGTCGATGTCGGATTCCGTCAAGGTGGAGCGTCTTTAAGGCAGGCGCCGGTTTGGCCTGCGAAAGGGATACCCCGGCCAGCGTGCCTTTGCACCTGCCAGCGATAGGAAGGGACTGATGCTATACAAAGGCAGCTGCCACTGCGGCAAGGTAGCGTTCGAATTCAAAGCCGAACTGACCGGCGCCGTGCGGTGCAATTGTTCGATGTGCAGGCGCAAGGGCGTGCTGTTATGCGCCATCCCGCATGACAGCCTGAAGGTGCTCGCATGGGGCGATGATCTCGGCACCTATACGTTCAACAATCACGTATTGGCGCATCGCTTCTGCCGGACCTGCGGCATCCATCCCTTCGCCGAGGATGTCAGTCAGGGCAACCAACGCAGCGCCTACGTCAACCTTAACTGCGTTGCGGATATTGATGCTGCCGGTCTGTCGATTTTCGACTTCGATGGCCGCTCGGTCTAAGCTTACCGGTAACCCGCGGCATCGGCAGGTTTGCCGGCGTTCTGTACCTCCGGAACATAGCGCCAGGCGTCCGGGCGTGAGCCGTCGAGATCGGTAAAACCATAAATCTGCGCCAACCCACCGCTGGACAGCGACTGGCCGTTCCAGCGCGCACGATCCGGATCCGCCGCAAGCGACGCGACCGCGCGGCCGACAAAGCGCGGCGTTTCGGAAATGACGAAATGCGGCACGTTGGCGGTGGCGTCGCGCCAATTGTCTTCAGTGACGCCAAACGCCTCCAGCATCATTTCGGAACGAAGCCAGCCGGGCGTCAGCGACACCGAGGTGGCGCCATGCGCAGCAAGATCTTTGGCGTGTGCCCATGCCATGCGGTTCACCGCGACCTTGGCGAGATCGTAGAACGGCGACAGCCGATAGTGATCGGCATTGTACTCGGCGGTGCCGTCAGTGACCTCGACCAGCAGCCCGCCCGGCCGCTCGATCATCAGCGGCAGCGCATGATGCGCGGTGATCAGATGCGTGTCGATGCCGAGCCGCAACAGGCGCAGGCCGTTTTCTAGATTGTGGTCCCAGACCGGCTTATTCCACTCGAACAGCTTTTCGCCGCCCCAGACATCGTTGACCAGAATGTCGAGCCGACCCTGTTCGGCCCGGATGCGCTCGACCAGACTGCGCACATCATCAGTCACCATATGATCGACTTGCACGGCAATGCCCTTGCCGCCATGCGAAGAAACCAGCTCCGCCGTCTCCTCGATGGTTTCGGGCCGGGCATAGTCGGATTGCTGGCTGCGTGTGGTGCGCCCCGTGACATAGACGGTGGCGCCGGCGGCACCGAGCTCAACCGCGATTCCCCGCCCTGCGCCACGCGTGGCGCCGGCGACCAAAGCGACTTTTCCCTGCAATGTCATGGTACGCTCCCAAACTAAACAATGATTAATCCAGCTGGCCTTCGCCGCTCACATCAGATATAAATGATCATTCGGTTATATCTGGATGTCAAGATGACGCGACCAAAAACCACATCCGACGAGCAGGTGCTGGAAGCCGCGCTGCGATTGATTCACGATCAAGGCCCCGAGGCGCTCACCTTCGAGCGGCTGGCAAAGGCCTGCGGCCTCTCGGGCGCGACACTGGTGCAGCGTTTCGGCAACAAGGCGCAGCTGAAGCAGCGCACCTTGCTGCAAGCGTGGGATGGCCTCGATGCCAAGACGAGGGAACTCGCAGCCACCGTTCCCAAAACGCCGGCCGGCGCGATCGAATTGCTGGTGGGGCTGTCGCAGGGCTACGGCGGCATCGAAGCCTACGCCGAGGGCCTGCTCGTCCTGCGCGAGGATCTGCGCGACCCCGTGCTCAGGGCGCGAGGCGCCGCCTGGAAAGCGTTCCTGAGCGAGGCCCTTGCGGCTTGCTTGGCCGGAACGCCCGACACCCCGCGCGACATCGGCCTGCTGATGGCATCGCATTGGCAGGGCTCACTGCTGTGGTGGAGTTTTGACCCGACGATCGAGGTGGCCACCTATGTCGAGGAAAGCCTCAAGTGCTTCGTTGCAGCCATCACCAAGACAGCGGCCCGAAAACCGTGATGGGCCGCTGCGCAAGCTGGGAGTGGATGTAGTCTAAATTAGCTGGCGTGCCGCAAGCTCACGCCGCTGCCCTTGTCGAACAGCACCACCTTGTCCTGATTCCAGGCAAAGCGCACCGGCTGCTCGATCTGGACATCGGTTCTGGCCGGCACCGTGGCGCGCAGCGTCGTGTCGCCGACCCGCAGAGTCAGGATCTTTTCCACGCCATGGTTCTCGACATCGTGGACGCGTGCCTCGACCGGCGCACCGCTTTCAAGATACACATCCTCAGGTCGAATACCGAAGACGAGCGGGCGACCGTCGGTCGCACCGCCCGCCTTGGCACCCCCAGAGAAAGGCAGTTCGAAATTCAGCGGCGCCATCACCGCGCGGCCGTTGACCAGCTTGCCATCGATCAGGTTCATCGGCGGCGAGCCGACGAAGCTCGCCACATAGGTATCGCGCGGATTGTTATAGATCTCGTGCGGCGTGCCGGTCTGGATGATGCGGCCATGGTTGAGCACGCCCACCTTGTCGCCCATCGACATCGCCTCGATCTGGTCGTGGGTGACGAACAGGAAGGTGGCGCCAAGCTGGATCTGCAGGTTCTTCAGTTCCGTGCGCAGCGCCTCGCGCAGTTTGGCGTCGAGCGCCGACAGCGGTTCATCCATCAGGAACACGCGCGGCTTGCGCACGATGGCGCGCCCGATCGAGACGCGCTGCATTTCGCCGCCTGAAAGGCGGTCAGTCTTGCGGTCGAGCAGATGCTCGATCCGCAGTGTCTTGGCCGCCCGCGCAACACGGTCCTTGATCTCGGCATCCGGCAGCCGACGTATCTTCGGCTTCAGGGGAAATTCGAGATTTTCGCGGACCGTATAGCGCGGATAGAGCGAATATTGCTGCAGCACGAGCGCCACGTCGCGCTCGGCCGCACCCCAGTCGGCGACGTCGACGCCGTCGATGAACACCTGACCCTCGGTCGGCTTTTCCAGACCCGCGATCATGCGCAGCGTCGTCGTCTTGCCGGCGCCGGTCTCGCCGAGCAGCACGAAGAACTCGCCATCGGCGATCTCGAGATCGAGCCCGGCCAGTGCGGTGTGGTTGCCGAAGCTCTTGGAAATATTCTTGAGCTGGATATGAGCCATCAGAGCCTCACCTCAAGCGACTTGCCGCTTGCCGTGTCGAAGAAATGTGCCTGCGTCGGATCGATCCTGGCGAAGACCTTTTCGCCCGGGCCGCCGACGAAGCCGCTCTTGGTGCGCGCGCGCAGCATCTTGGAGCCGACCTTGAGATCGACAATGTCGAACGAGCCGAGCGGCTCGACGATCTGTGTCTCGACCGGCAAGAAACCCTCCGCCGCTTCATGGCGCACCAGCACGCCTTCGGGCCGGATGCCGAGCGCCAGCTGGCCGCCGGCATGGCCGTTGAGCTTGGACAAAAGCGTGCGCGGAAATTCGAAGCCGGCGGCAGCGCCACCGACGGTGACCGAGGCCGCCGATGCGGTCTCGGCGATCGCCGCATCGGCGACGTTCATCACCGGGCTGCCGACGAACTGCGCCACGAACAGATTGGCCGGATGCGAATAGACCTCGTCGGGCGAACCGACCTGCTGCAGCACGCCCTCATGCATGATCACGATGCGGTCGGCGAGGCTCATCGCCTCGATCTGGTCGTGCGTGACATAGATGGTGGTCGAGCCCTGTTTGATGTGCAGCCGCTTGATCTCGGCCCGCATCTCTTCGCGCAGCTTGGCGTCGAGGGCGCCGATCGGCTCGTCCATCAGCATCGCCTTCGGCCGCCGCACCAGAGCCCGGCCGATGGCCACACGCTGCATGTCGCCGCCCGACAGCGCCGACGGCTTCTTGGCCAGCAGTTCCGTGATCTGCAGCGTCTTGGCGACCGAGCGCACCTCGCTATCGATCTCGGCCTTGCTCTTGCGCGTCGCGCGCAAGGGAAAAGCAATGTTCTCATAGACGCTCATATGCGGGTAGAGCGAGAACGACTGGAACACCATGGCGATGTCGCGGTCGGCGGCCTTGAGGTGTTGCACCGGCTTGCCGTCGATGAGGATGTCACCGCCGTCGATCGTCTCCAGCCCGGCAACCGCCCTCAATGTCGTCGTCTTGCCGCAACCCGACTGACCGAGCAGCACGATGAACTCGTTGTCGTCGATCTTGAGGTTGAGGTCCTTGATGACCTGGACCGCACCGAAGAATTTCTGGACGCCGCGAAGCTCAATCTGGGTCAATGCTCTGCTCCCGGATTGCGCACCTGGCCGGTACCGGCCTTCTCCGCCGGCGCGATCTTCGAGGTGATGTTGAAGCCGATCAAGCCGATCAGGATGATGGTCACGCCATAGCTGTGCAGCAGCAGGTTCCACGGCTGGCAAAGCGCGTTGATGCCGAGGACCATCAGCACCTGAGACCCCGGTTCGAGATATTTCTGGTTGATGGCTCGAAAGCTCATTTGCGGATCGCTCCGAAGGACATGCCGCGCAGCAAATGGTTGCGGAGCAGGAAGGTGAAGATTGCGACCGGCAGCAGGAACAGGAAGGTTCCGGCGGCGATCACCGTCCAGTCGGGCAGGCCGGCGCCGACCTGGCTGGGGATGAAGGGCGGCGCCGTCTGGGCGCGGCGGTTGGTCATGATCAGCGCGAAGGCATACTCGTTCCACGCCGTGATGAAGCAGAAAACCGCGGTCGCGGCGATGCCGGTGGCGGCCTCCGGCAGCACGATCTTGAAGAAGGCTTCCATGCGGGTGTAGCCGTCGACTAGCGCTGCCTCTTCATACTCCTTCGGGATCTCGTCCATGAACCCCTTCATCAGCCACACCGAAAAGGACAGGTTGAAGGCGGTATAAAGGATGATCAGCCCGATATGGGAATCGTTGAGGCCGACGGCCCGGTACATCAGGAACATCGGGATCGCGACCACCACCGGCGGCAGCATGCGCGTCGACAGGATGAAGAAGAGCAGATCCGCCTCCCCCTTCACCTTGAAGCGCGAGAAGCCGTAGGCGGTGAAGGTACCCATGCCGACAGCCAGCACCGTCGAGGTGATGGCGATGATCAGCGAGTTCATGAAGCGGCTCGGATAGCCGGACCATTGCACCTGGCCCTTGCCGTCGCGCACGATCTTTTCACCGCCGTCAAACACGACACGTTCCCACCAGGGTGCCGCCGCATACTCTTCCGGCGACGGCGGGTTGCGCATCTGCGAGCGCTTGGTGAACAGCTTGACGAACGGCGATATCTCGGGCTGGAACACCACCGTCGGCGGGATGGTCGTGGCAAGATTGCGCGGCTTGAACGCCGTCGAGGCGATCCAGTAGATCGGCGCCAGGAAGATGATCGTCACCAAAAGGACGGCGACGATGGCGACGCGATTGAAGCCTATTTCGGAAGAAGTGCGGACGGCGGCCATCTCAGCGCTCCTTCACCTTGTTGAGGTACTTGACGTAGATGTTGGTGATGGCCAGCACCATGATCAGCACGATGTAGGCGAGCGCGCAGGAGCGCCCGGTCTGCCATTCCTGGAACGCCATCTTGTACAGCCGGATAGAGATCAGCTCGGCCGTCGGCTGGCTGGTCAGGATATAGGCGAGGTCGAAGGTCTTGAACGCTTCCATGGTGCGGAAGATGACCGCGATCATCAGGATCGGCGCGACCAGCGGCAGCGTGATGCGGAAGAAGGTGTAGAACGGTCCGGCGCGGTCAATCGCCGCTGCTTCGTAGAGATGCTTCGGCACCGCCGAAAGGCCGGCCAGCGACAAAAGCATGACGAAGGGCGACCACATCCAGATGTCGGTCAGCGCAACCGCATAGAGCGCCATCTTGGGATCGGCCAGCCACTCGAAATTGCCGAGGCCAAGCGCATAGTTGATGACCCCCCATGACGGATCATAGAGCAGTTTCCAGAACAGACCGACGACGGCCATCGACAGCATCATCGGCAGCAGCAGCAGCGTTGTGATGAGACCCTTGAGGGGAATATCCCGGTTGAGCAGCATGGCCACGCCGAAGCCGACGAGCAGCTGACCCGCGACCGAGATGATGACGTACTTCGCGGTGATGGCGAAGTTGGACCAGACATAGGGATCGTTGAGCAGATCGCGATAATTCTGCAGCCCGACGAAATTCGCCGGCGCGTTGGTCGACGCGCGGAAATCGGTGAAGGAATAGCCCAGCGAATAGATCAGTGGGAAAATATTGAAGACGATCAGGAACAGGATCGTCGGGATTATGAAGAGGTTGCGGATCGACATGTCGCTCAAGCCGCGTGCAGCGGCCCGCGAGGAAGTGTCCAGCGTGGTGATCATCGTGGTCGCCAAGACCCTGCTCCCGTTTCGGAAAAAAAGAACGGAGGAGGCACGGATGCCTCCTCCGCGAGAAAAGCTGCTTATTGGCCGCGGCCGTATTTCTTGAACGTCGCGTTCCAGTCGCCTGCGAGCGCGTCCAGCGTTTCCTTGGCGGTGCCTTCGCCGCCGATCATGTAGGGATAGACGCGCTGGTTGAGCTGCTGCAGCAGCTCGGCATATTCCGGCACCGCCCAGAAGTCCTTCACCTTGAACATGGTCTCGTAGAAGGCCTTGTTGTACGGCGTGGCGTTCTGGAATTCGTCCGACTTGAGCACGGCGGCGCTGCAGGTGTAGCCGCCGAGCGCTGCCCACTTCTTCTGGGTCTCGTCCTTGATGAACCATTCAAGGAACTTCGTCGCCTCTTCCTGCTTCTTGGAGTAGGAGACGATGGAGATGCCCTGACCGCCGAGTGCGGCGAACTGATCGCCGTTCGGGCCTGGAGGATTGGCGAAGAAGCCGGTGTTCTTGGCGTTCGGGTTCGACGCCTCGTTGATCAGCGAGGGGAAGAACGCGAAGTAGTTCATGCTCATCGCGGCCAGGTTTTCGGTGATCGCCTGGTTGTCCTCGACGAAGAACGACTTGGCCCAGCCCGGAGGCGTGAACGTGTAGAGTTCCTTGTAGGCGTCGAGTGCGGCGATTGCCTTGTCGGAGTTGATGAAACCGTCGACCTTGTAGGTCTTGTAGTCACCCAGTTCGCCGCCGAAGGAGAACAGCGCGTTTTCGAAGCCCATCGCCATCGCGTCATAGGAATTGTCGGTGTAGATGGCGATGCCGTATCGCTTCTGATCCGGCCGATAGAAGAACTCCGCGATGTCGCGCAGCGCCTTGAAATCCTTCGGCACGTCGAGATCGTAGCCGTATTTGGCCTTGAAGGCTTCCTTTTCCTTCGGGTCCTCGAACCAGTCCTTGCGATAGGACCAGCCGACAGCGTCGCCTTCGAGCGGGATCGCCCAGTACTTGCTGCTGCCGCCCGGATACTCGGCGTAATATTTCACCGTTGCCGGCGCCATCACTTCGCCAAGCTTGTGCTTGTTGAAGAAGTCGGTCAGGTCGACATAGTGGCCGCCGGTCGAGCCGGCGCCGAGCCATTGCGAGTCGCCGACGACCATATCATAGGCGTCGCCATGGGCGTTGAACTCGGTGAAAGCCTTGGTCTGGAAGTCGGACCAGGGCGTGGTTTCCACCGTGATCTTGACGCCGGTTTCCTTCTCGTACTCGTTGCCGAGTTCCTGCAGGTAGTTGGCCGGATCCCATTCCGCCCAAAAGATGGTGAGCTCCTTGTCCTGCGCGTAGACGGACGTTCCGCAGGCAAGTACTAAGCCGATACCAGCAAGCAGGCTGGTCATTGTCTTGCGCATAATGATTTCCTCCCTTGTGCGCATTCTACCTTGTCATGAGAGCCGGCGGTGAAGCCGGCCCTGGTAGTTCCTCCCGAGATCGCACCTTTCCGGTTCCAAGCCTCCTCGCTTTGCCGGAAAATGGATCGCAGCTCTCACTTTCGATCCGCTTTTTCTGTCCTGATCTGGTATTACCAATTTTGGATAGCCGTCAAGCTCTTTCTTGGATCACCACCGGACCTTGTATAACCGGATTTTTCATGTATCCGACTGTTTTCCCTGAATTTTCCTACTCGTTGATATAGGAGAGCCTTGTTTCGGCACTGCCATCCCGGTTAACATCAATAGTGGGCATCCAAATCTGGTCGAACCAGATTGGCGCTATTTCGCCAATGCCGCCGTCGGGGCCGCATCGATTTCAGCCGTTGATTCCGCCACCGCGGCGCGCACAAGGGCGCCCGCCGCCCATTGCGCGACCGACCGCGTGCCGCGGCTATCGAGCCCCCATATATCCTTCAGCACGATCAGCACTTCGACGCCGAACATCATCGACAGCGCCTGCGCCAGGCGCTTGAACTCGCGCGGCGGCAGCCGGCCCTTGAGCGGTGCGATGGCATCCTTCAGCAGCTGGACGCGATGTCCGCGCGTGAATTGCGGCTCGCCGCCCAACGTGCCCGCCTGCCGCTGCGCCCATTGGTCGAGCGACAGTTTCAGCGCCGCCTTGAAAGTTGCCTCGAAAGCCTCGATGCGCGGCATGGCGGTATCGAACAATTCGGCAACGCGCCGCCCGGCATCGGTGGACGTCGATTGCCAGGTCAGGATCGGCCCAAGCCCCTCGTCAACCACCGCCTGCACCAGGGCTGCCTGGCTGGGGAAATAGCGATAGGCGGTGGCGCGCGACACTTGCGCCGCCTCCGCGACTTCGCTGACCGACGGGGTGACGCCCGCCTGCATCAGCCGCGTCGCCGTCTTCAGCATCAGCCGTTTTGTGCGGGCCCGTGGGCCGCGTTCTGCAGCCTCGTTGGCGTCGTCGTTCCCAGCGGCTTGTTGACGTGAGACTTCCATGTCAATACGATACGCGCGTCTCAAAAAATTGCAATGACCTTTGCCCACCGAAAGGCCGGCAAAGGGCGACAGGCGGCCCGGCGCCGGTCGGCCGGTGACGGGAGAAACGCGATGAAGCGCATCTACGTGGTGGGCACAGCCGACACCAAGGGCGAGGAACTTGCCTTCCTGGCCGATGCTATTGCCGCCACCGGCAGTTCGGTTGCCCGCGTCGACATCGGAACGCGCGGTGCCACGGTGCCGGTCGATATCCCGGCCAGCGAGGTCGCGGCGCATCATCCGGGTGGAGCCAGTGGCGTGCTCGGCATCGATGATCGCGGCACGGCAGTGGCCGGCATGAGCGCCGCCTTCACAAATTTCATTCAGTCGCGCGACGACATATCAGGCGTGATCGGCATTGGCGGCGGCGGCGGCACGTCGATCATCACTGCCGGCATGCGCGCGCTGCCGCTTGGGCTGCCCAAGATCATGGTCTCGACGCTCGCCTCCGGCGACACCGCGCCCTATGTCGACGTCTCCGACATCATCATGATGCCATCGGTCACCGATATGGCGGGACTGAACCGGCTGTCACGCGTCGTGCTGCACAATGCGGCGCAGGCAATCGCCGGCATGGCCGCCAGGCCGGCGCCGACTGCCACCGGCAAGCCGGCACTCGGGCTCACCATGTTCGGCGTCACCACGCCTTGCGTGACCGCCATCGCGGATCAGTTGCGCGCCAACTACGACTGCATGGTCTTCCACGCCACCGGAACCGGCGGCCGCTCGATGGAGAAGCTCGCGGACTCGGGCCTGCTCGCCGGCGTCATCGACATCACCACGACGGAAGTCTGCGACCTGTTGTTCGGCGGCGTGCTGCCGGCGACGGAAGACCGCTTCGGCGCTATCGTCCGCACCAAGCTGCCCTATGTAGGCTCGGTGGGCGCGCTGGACATGGTCAATTTCTGGGCGCCGCCGACCATTCCCGAGAAGTTTAGGGGCCGGCTGTTTTACGAGCACAATCCCAACGTCACGCTTATGCGCACCACGGCGAATGAATGCCGCGGCATAGGCGAGTGGATCGGCACCAGGCTCGCTCGCTGCGAGGGCCCTGTGCATTTCCTGATCCCCGAAAAAGGCGTCTCGGCACTCGACATCGAGGGCGGCGCCTTCTTCGACCTCGAAGCCGACGCCGTGCTGTTCGATGCCATCGAGCGCACCATCAGGCCGAGCGCCACGCGCCGCGTCACACGCCTGCCGTTGCACATCAACGATCCGGAATTTGCCAAAGCCGCAACCGCGGCCTTCCTCGACATCGCCAGATAGTGAGAGTCAACAAATGCCCGCAATACCGCGCAAGGACATATTGAAGAAGTTCAAGGCGATGATCACCGACGGCGTGCCCATCGTCGGCGGCGGCGCCGGCACCGGCTTGTCGGCGAAGGCCGAGGAAGCCGGCGGCATCGACCTCATCATCATCTACAATTCCGGCCGCTACCGCATGGCCGGGCGCGGCTCGGCTGCCGGCCTGCTCGCCTATGGCAACGCCAACGAGATCGTCAAGGAAATGGCCTACGAGGTGCTGCCGGTGGTCAAAAAGACGCCGGTGCTGGCCGGTGTCAACGGCACCGATCCCTTCGTCATCATGCCGCTGCTGCTTGCCGAGCTGAAGACGATGGGCTTTTCCGGCGTGCAGAATTTCCCGACCATCGGCCTGTTCGATGGCAGCATGCGCCAGAGTTTTGAGGAAACCGGCATGGGCTTCGGGCTGGAGGTCGACATGATCGCCGAGGCGCACAAGCTCGATCTTCTGACCACGCCCTATGTCTTCAACCCCGACGAGGCGCGCGCCATGACAAAAGCCGGCGCCGACATCGTCGTTGCCCATATGGGGGTGACGACCGGCGGCTCGATCGGAGCCACGTCGGCCAAGTCGCTCGACGACTGCGTGGTCGAGATCGACGCCATCGCCTACGCGGCGCGCTCGGTGCGCAAGGATGTCATCCTGCTTTGCCATGGCGGGCCGATCTCGATGCCGGATGATGCCCGCTACATCCTCGACCGCTGCAAGGGCCTGCACGGCTTTTATGGCGCGAGTTCGATGGAACGGCTGCCGGCTGAAGCCGCGATCGCCAGGCAGACGGCGGATTTCAAGGCCGTCACGCCGCACGACCAGAAGAAAAAGAAGGGATGAGATCATGACCGACAAGAGCAAGGTGTTCGTATACCCGAAGGACGTGAGCGCCTTCGGCTTTGACTGGGGCAAGCTGTCGCTGACGGTGGCGCCTGAAGTGAATGGCGCTGAGCGCTTTTCCGGCGGTGTCGTCGACCTGCCCTCAGGCAAGGGCCATACGCGCCACAACCATCCCGGCGCGGAAGAGATCATCTTCGTCATCTCAGGCAATGGCGAGCAGATGGTCGAGGACGAGGAGGGCAATCCGGTCGTCGCCAAGGTCGGCCCCGGCTGCACCATCTATGTGCCGGAAAGCCGTTTCCATTCGACGCTGAATACCGGCGATGGGCCGATGCAGCTCTTCGTCGTCTATTCGCCGGCCGGACCGGAACTGGTGCTGCGGGAGCTGCCGGATTTCAGGCTGATCCCGGCGGGGAAGTAATCGCGAAGGCCCCCTTCATCCGGCCGCTTCGCGGCCACCTTCTCCCCGAGGGGGAGAAGAGGCAGAAGCCAGCGCCGGCGCAAACTCCTCTCCCCTCGGGGAGAGGTCGGATAGCCCCGAATTGCCCTTCGCAATTCGGATGGCAATCCGGGTGAGGGGGTAGCGCCGAGCTAGGCTATCCCACCTCTATTCCACCCCCGTGCCCGATCCCCAAACATCACATACCCCGCATCCGTCACCGCCAACGTGTCCTCCAACTTGATGAACCCCCGCGTCGGGTGAAGCATGGTCGTCTCCACCGACAGCACCATGTTTGTCTCCAGCGGCTTGGCGGCATAGGTGCCTTCATAGGTCACCGGATGGTTGGTCATCAGGAACGGCGCCTCATGCGTGATCAGGCCCATGCCGTGGGCGAAGAAATCCGTGTAGGGCGCGACCTTGGAGGCCTTCAGCACACCCTCGGCATGCGAAATCATGTCGCCGCCGATGGTGCCCGCCCTCACCTTCGAGAACGCCGCCTGCTGCACCGTCTCGACCTCGGCCAATAGATCCTCAAGCTCGGCATCCGGTTCGCCCAGAATGCCCATGCGGCAGAGATCGCCAATATAGCCGTGATAATTGCCGCCGGAATCGATCGACAGCACTTCGCCCTTTTTCCACGCCTGCGGTGACGCCGCGCGGTTGTGGCTGGCGCCCAACGTCAGCAGGCAATATTCGAAATGCGCGCCGCGATTGGTTTCTTCGCGCCGCAGATGCTCGATGATCTCCGCCTTGGTCGTGCCTTCATGCGCCCACTGGATGGTCGCCAGCATGGAATCCGTGATTAGCTCGGAGGCAATACGCAGCTTTTCCAGCTCGGCGTCCGTCTTGATGGCGCGCATGCTCTCCAGCATGCCGGTCGCGTCGATCAGCCTGGCATCCGGTAACGCCATGCGGATCAGCGCATAGGCGTCCGACGGCAGGAAGGCCGGCTCGATGCCGATGCGGGCGCCTGCCTTGCCGATTTTGCTGATGTGCTCAACCGCAAGATTGGCAGCATCGAGCGTGCCCCAGCAGGCGGCATGCAGCGTCGGCGTCCAGAATGGGTTGTTCTGGTGCTCGGCGCCTTCCATGCGGTTGCCGATATAGGCGGCATGATCGGGCCCACCCTTTTCATAGACGACGACAGGCAGGTAACGGCTATGGCCGATCGCATCCATGGCGGCAAAGAAGATGAACTTGTAGCCGCCGAGCAGATACTGCGTGTTGTGCTTGGACGTCGCGAGCAGAACATCGATGCCGGCCTCTTCCATCAGCCGGTCGACCCTCGCCTGGTCGAACGGGATATTGCTGACGGCGCTCTTGCCCGGGGCAATGTTCATTGTTCTCTCCCTGATTTCCGTGGGATCGCCGGTCGTGCAGCGGCCGATCCCTTGGCTTTCGATCAAATCTGCACCATTTTGTTCACTCTGGTCCAGCCAGAAACAAGGAAAGTAGCTTCGGCAGGCAGTCACCAAGTCGTCATTGCTGCACATGAAGGCAATCTGGTCCTACCAGAATGTCAAAATGAAAGGCCCACCTCTAAACTGGTCCAGCGGACGAAAATTTCAAAGCCAAGCAAAGATGCGCCAATTCCGTCTCTGGCGAAACCCTTGGCAAGGGCCATAATCGCCGCGAGGATACTGGCGGGTGCGGCCAGCTTCGAGGGATGCGCCCATCTGGTCGCGGAGAGGACGGAGGTTGATCATGTCGGATATTTCCAGACGCACGCTGCTTGGCGGCTCAGTTTTACTGCTGGCCTCCACCGCCATGCCCACATTCAGCTGGGCGCAGACGCCGAAGAAGGGCGGCCGCCTCGTGCTTGCCGCCGATTCCGAGCCGCGCAACCTCAATCCGGCCATCGTCGCCTCCAACGGCGTCTTCTTCATCTCCAGCAAGATCGTCGAAACGCTGGCCGAAGCCTCGTTCGAAGGCAAGGACGGACTGGAACCCCGCCTTGCGCTCTCCTGGGAAGGTGCTGCCGATGGGCTGTCGGTGACCTTCAAACTGCGCGACGGCGTCAAGTGGCATGACGGCGAGCCGTTCACCTCGGCCGACGTCGCCTTCTCCGCGCTGCAGATCTGGAAGCCGCTGCAAAATCTCGGCCGCACCGTGTTCAAGGATCTGGCCAGCGTCGACACCCCTGACGATCTGACCGCCGTCTTCAAATTCGCCAAGCCAACGCCGTTCCAGCTGATCCGCAACGCGCTGCCGGCGCTGTCAAGCGTGGTGCCGAAGCACATCTACGAGGTCGGCAAGATCGAGGACAACCCGGCCAACAATGCACCCATCGGCACCGGGCCGTTCAAGTTCGGCGAATACAAGGCCGGCCAGTATTACAAGCTGACCAGGAATGCGGATTACTGGGCCAAGGACGAGCCGTATCTCGACGAGATCATCTACCAGGTGCTACCCGACCGCACGTCGGCTGCAGCGGCGCTCGAGGCCGAAGAGATCCAGCTCGCCGCCTTCTCCGCCGTGCCCTTGGCCGACCTCGACCGCATCTCCAAGGTGCCGGGCCTGAAGGTGATCTCCAAGGGCTATGAGGGGCTGACCTATCAGCTCGTCGTCGAGATCAACCATCGCCGCAAGGAACTGGCCGACGTGAAGGTCCGCCAGGCGATCGCGCATGCCATCGACAAGGACTTCGTCGTCAAGACGGTGTTCCTCGGCTATGCCGCCACCGCCACCGGCCCGGTGCCGAAGAACGATCCGCAATTCTACACTGCCGACGTGCCGATCTATCCATTCGACGTCGCCAAGGCCAACGCCTTGCTCGACGACGCGGGGTACAAGCGCGCCGATGACGGCAAGCGTTTTGCGCTGAAACTCCTGCCGGCGCCCTATTTCAACGAGACGAAGCAGTTCGGCGACTATCTGCGCCAGGCGCTGGCGGCAATCGGCATCGACGCCGTGATCGTCAACAACGACTCGGCCGCGCACATCAAGGCCGTCTACACCGACCACACCTTCGACCTCGCCGTCGGCCCGCCGGTGTTCCGCGGCGACCCGGCGATCTCGACCACCATCCTGGTGCAGAGCGGCATTCCCGACGGCGTGCCGTTCTCCAACCAGGGCGGCTACAAGAACGCCGCGCTCGACGCGCTGATCGCCAAGGCTTCGGAGACGCTGGATACGTCAGCGCGCACCGACCTCTACAAGGAATTCCAGAAACAGGTCGCGGCGGACCTGCCGCTGATCAACGTCGCCGAATGGAGCTTCATCAGCGTCGCGCGCGATACCGTGGGCAACATCGCCAACAACCCGCGATGGGCGGTGTCGAACTGGGCGGACACCTATCTGGAATCGTGACACATTTGCGCGGATGAAAGTTCGCAAAGAAATTGGTGTGAAGGCATGGCGTAGGGCCGCGTTTCATCACACCCCCCTCTGTCCTGCCGGACATCTCCCCCGCAAGGGGGGAGATCAGCAGCTTCGCTGTCGCGTACATTCGGCATCGAAGATTGGCGAAGGCAGAGGCGACATCCAATCTCCCCCCTTGCGGGGGAGATGTCCGGCAGGACAGAGGGGGGTGCCTAGACACCGCACCTCTCCCGACTGGCGCAGCGCTATGCCTTTCCCATGACCCGCGCCCTCACCCTCATGCGCCGTCGCCTCGTCGGCAGCATCTTCGTGCTGCTGATCGTCATCATCGGCACATTCCTCCTCCTGGAAGCCGCCCCCGGTGACGCGGTCGACGCCTACATCGTCTCGACCGGCGGCGACGCCGGCATGATCGAATTGCTGCGTCATCGCTGGGGCCTCGACCAGTCCGAGCTGACACGGCTCGCGAACTATCTCTGGGCGCTGCTGCATTTCGACCTCGGCCAGTCCGTTACCTTCTCGCGGCCAATTCGCGATGTCATCCTGGAACGCCTGCCGACGACACTGCTCTTGATGGTGACCGCCACCGCGCTCTCCTTCGGTTTGGGCTCGGCGCTCGGCATCTACGCCGGCGCCAGACCCGGCAGCTTTCGCGACTGCTTCCTGTCGATCGGCTCGCTGGCGCTTTATGCCGTGCCGGGTTTCTGGCTTGGCCTGGTGCTGATCGTCGTCTTTGCCGTCGACCTGCGCTGGCTGCCGATCGGCGGCATCGAGAGCCTGGCCTCGGACAAGACCGGTTTTGACCGCGCCACCGACATCGCCGTCCACCTCGTCCTGCCGGTTTCCGCGCTCGGCTTCATCTATCTCGCGCTCTATCTGCGCATGATGCGCGCCGGCATGGCCGAGGCGTGGCGGCAGGATTTTGTGCTCGCCGCCCGCGCCAGGGGGCTGTCACGCCGCCGCATCGTGCTCGCCCATGTCGCCCGCAACGCGCTCTTGCCGCTGGTCACCATGCTCGGCCTGCAATCGGCGCAGATGCTGGGCGGCAGCGTCGTTATCGAAAGCGTCTTTGCCGTGCCCGGGCTCGGCCGGCTGGCGCACGAAGCGGTCGCTTCGCGCGACACGCCGCTGCTGCTCGGCATCATCCTCACCAGCGCCGTCCTCGTCATTGCCGTCAACCTTGCCGTCGACATCGCCTACGCCTTCCTCGACCCGCGCGTCGGCGCCGGCGAGGCCAGCGCGTGAGCGCGCTGCCGCGGTTCCTGCGCCGGCCGGAAGCGGTCGCCGGCGCGATCATCCTGGCGCTTCTGTCCGCCATGGCGCTGTTTGCGTCGCTGCTCTTCCCCGGCGACCCGCAGGCCATTGCCGGACCAGCACTGCTGCCGCCCTTCCAGGACTGGTCGCTGCCGCTCGGCACCGACCGGCTCGGCCGTGACGTGCTGGCCGAACTGTTCCACGGCGCCCGCACCTCGCTGGCGGTCGGCCTGGCGGCGGCAGCGGCGGCACTCTTCATCGGCGCGGTCGTCGGCACGCTGGCCGGCTTTGCCGGCGGCCTTGTGGACGAGGGACTGATGCGCATCACCGATGCCTTCCAGACCGTGCCGAGTTTTCTCCTGGCGCTGGCCTTCGTCAGCGTCGTCGGGCCGTCGCTCGGCGTCGTCGTCACGGCAATAGCGCTTGGCGCCTGGACCGGACCGGCGCGTGTAGCGCGCGCCGAAGTGCTGTCGATCCGCGAACGCGATTACGTCGCCGGCGCTCGCGTCATCGGCATGCATCCGCTTGAGATCGCTTTTCGCGAGGTGTTGCCCAACGCGTTGCCGCCGGTGCTGGCCTTGTCCTCGGTGATCGTGGCCGCCGCGATCCTCACCGAGGCAGCGCTGTCCTTCCTCGGTCTCGGCGACCCCAATCGCGTCACTTGGGGCGGCATGATCGCCGAGGGCCGCACTGTGCTGCGCACCGCGCCCTTTCTGTCGATCGTTCCGGGCATCGCCTTGGTGCTGACCGTGCTTGGCGTCTATCTCACCGGCGAAGGCGTGGTCGAAACGACGGCGGTGCGGAGGAGCCTGTCGTGACCGCACTGGCTGAGATACGCGATCTGTCAGTGCGCTATCGGCGAGATGGCAGCGAGGTGACGGCGCTGAAGGGGGTCAGCCTGGATGTTATTGCCGGCGAGCGGCTGGCGATCATTGGCGAAAGCGGTTCGGGCAAGAGCACGCTGGCGCTGGCGGTGGCTGGACTGCTGCCGGCGAGCGCCAAGATTGAAGGGCATGTCAAGTGGCAATTTCAGGCGCCGCGATCCTTCCCACCCCCCTCTGTCCTGCCGGACATCTCCCCCGCAAGGGGGGAGATCAGCAGCTTTGCCGACGGCTTCCCTTCTGCAACGTTCGTGGTTGGCGAAGGCGAAGATGAGAGAGCAATCTCCCCCCTTGCGGGGGAGATGTCCGGCAGGACAGAGGGGGGTGTGACGGAACGCCGACCTCTCAAATTAACCGAGCCCAGCACGCTCCCCCTTCCCGGCCGCGACATTGGTTTCGTCTTCCAGGACCCCTCCGCCAGCCTCGACCCCGTCATGAACGTCGGCAAACAGATCGCCGAAGTCGCCCGCGCCCATCTCGGACTCGACTGGCCGCAAGCCTACGCCAAGGCAAAGACCCTGCTCGAACGCGTCCGCCTGCCCGACCCACAAACCGCCATGCGTGCTTTCCCGCACCAGCTCTCCGGCGGCCAGAAGCAGCGCGTTGCTGTTGCCGCGGCCATTGCAGCCGGTCCGAAACTGCTGATCGCCGACGAGGCGACCAGCGCGCTGGACACCATTGTGCAAGCGGAAATCGTCAGCCTCATTCGGCAACTGGTGGCGGAGGACGGCATGACGCTGCTGTTCATCAGCCACGACATCGCGCTGGCCGCCGAACTCGCAGAGCGTATCGCTGTATTCCGGAACGCCGAACTGATCGAACTCGGCCCGACGGAGCAAATCATAAACGCCCCGCGCCATGCCTATACGCGAACGCTGCTCGACGCCCATCTCGGCCTCGACGCCGATCCGCTGCTACGACGGGCGCCGGCATGAACTTGCTCACCGTCTCCGGTCTTACCAAGCGATACCGTCGTGGCGGCAAGGCCATCGCGGCCGTCGACGGTGTCTCCTTCGCCATCGAACCCGGCGAGACGCTGGCGCTGGCCGGGCCCTCCGGCAGCGGCAAGTCGACGATCGCGCGGCTGGTGCTTAGGTTGATCGAGCCCGACGCCGGCACCGTCCAGTTCGACGGCGATGACTTTCTGCTCTTGAAGGGTGCGGCCCTGCGCACCAAGCGCGCGCGCCTGCAAATGGTTTTCCAGGATCCGCTCGCCGCGTTCAACCCGCGCGCCACGGTGGCTCGCGTGCTTGACGATCCCTTGCGCATCCATGCCATCGCTTCCCGCGCCGAGAGGCCGGCCCGCATTGCTGCCTTGCTGGAGCGCGTCGGGCTGGCAGCCGATCTCGCCTCGCGTGCCATTCACGAAATCTCCGGCGGCCAGCGCCAGCGCGTCGCCATCGCCCGAGCCATCGCGACCAAACCGTCGCTGATCGTGCTCGACGAAGCGGTGTCGGCGCTCGACGTTTCGGTGCGCGGACAGATCCTCGAGCTGCTGCTCGACCTGCAGGTCAGGGAACGGATCGCCTATCTCTTTATTTCCCATGACCTCGGCGTGGTGCGGGCCATCGCCCACCGCGTCGTTCTTCTCGACGCCGGGCGGATCGCCGAGAGCGGCGACGCCCGCAACGTAATCGACGCGCCGCAATCGGCAATCGGCAAGGCGCTGGTTGCGGCGGCGCCAAGATTGAACAAAAGTAGCAGGCAGGTACCATGACCGAACCAGAAGCCAGAGCCGAAAAACTGTCGCTCGAACTCGATTCCGCCTTCCGCAACCGCGCCGATCTCTACCGTCTGTTTCTCGACGAGCTGACCGGCGAACTCGGCGCGGAAAAGGCCGAGGCGATCATGATCCGCACCATCGAGCAGCGCGGCAAGGAGGTGGCGGCGGCCGCCTTCGCCCGTTTCGGACCTAACGACGCGCCGGCCATCGGCGAGGCATTTTTGGCCGTCAGCCCGGATGGCGGCCTGATGTATCCGACGGATGTCGAGCGCGGGCCGGACCACATCGCTTTCAAGGTGAAGCGTTGTCCGCTGAAGGACGCCTGGGTCGAGGCCGGTGTCGGTGATGAAAAACTCGCCACGCTCTGCCGCATCGCCGGCGCTTTCGACCGTGGTCTGTTCAAGGCAACGGGCGTGCGCTTCGACAATGTCACCTGGACGCCGGGCCACGGCTCCGGCTGCTGCCACATCGCGCTGACCAACCGGGATGCCGCCGGATAGGCAGTTGCTGATCAGCCGGCGGCAAACACATGCAGCTCCGTGCCCGCCTGTTCGGCAGCAGTGCGCAGGTCGGCCTTCGGTTCGCTGTCGGTGACGATATCGGCAATGTCATCGAGCCCGCAGATGCGTTCGAGACTGCTGCGGCCAAACTTGTCGTGGGTCACCACCAGCACCGTCGACAATGAACGCGATATCATCGCGCGTTTAACGGCTGCGGCGCCCGAGATCATGTCGCTCGGACCATCGGCGCTTATCCCCGATGCCCCGATAATGGCGACGTCGGCATTGTAGCGGCGCAGGAACTCGACGGTGTCTTCGCCCAACACGCTGCCTTCCCGGCTATCATAGGTCCCGGGGCAGAGCAGCACCCGAAAGGTCGGATTGGCGCCCGCCACCGAGGCCACGCCGGTGGAATTGGTGATGATAGTCAGGTCGCGCTTCAGCTGCGAAAGGTTGCGCGCCACCTCATAGGTGGTCGAACCGCCATCGATCATCACGATCTGGCCCTTCTCGACAAGGCTTGCCGCGCCGCGGCCGATGCGGGCGCGCTCCTCGATCAGGGTCAGGCCACGCTCCGAAATCACCGGTTCTGATGTCACCAGCGAGATCGTCGCACCGCCATAGGTGCGGTTGATCAGCCCGGCATCGCCGAGTTCGATGAGATCGCGGCGGATGGTCTCGCCGGCGACGCCGATGCGCCGTGCGAGCTTGGAGATGCGTATCGACGCCGACCGGCGCACTTCCGAAAGGATAAGCGCGTGCCGCTCCTTCTTCGTCAGTCGGCCTTGGTCCATGACTATTCCATTCCTTTTGCAGCAATCAGCGCGTCGCCAAACTCGGCAAATCCCTTCGCGCCGCGCCCGCTTGTGACGAAGGCGGGAGACGCCGGAAGCTCGCCGGCGAAGTCCAGCACATTAGCGACGCCGACGCTGTTGGGGAAGAAGCCGAACATTGGTGCATCGTTTGGACTATCGCCGACGAAGACAATGCTGTCCTTGTCATAGTCGATATCTATACCGAAACAGTCCCGCAAGAATAGCCGGCTTGTCGACAGTTTGTCGTATTTGCCGAACCAGCCATTGACGTGGATGGACGAGATTTTCGCCGTCGCGCCATAGCGCTGGAAGATGCCGACGATCTTCAGAACCTCGGTTTTGGGCAGCGGCGCCACGTCCTCGCAAAAATCGATCGCCAGATCGGCCTCGCGATAGGCCTGGTCGGCCGCGACCGCCGCACCCAGAACTTCGCGCAGAACGGTTTGCTCGATCTCCTTGAGGCGCGCGGCATCGGCCTGCCGTTCGGCAGCGCTCTTGGCGTAGTGGCGAACAATCCGCTTTTTGGCGTCGTCGTAGCGGAAATAGAAGGCGCCGTTCTCGCCGATCACGCCGTCCACCGGCCATTGCCGGGCGATCAGGTCGCACCAGCCGGCAGGGCGGCCGGTAACCGGCGCGACAATGAATCCGGCCTGCTTCAGCCGCTCGAGCGCCGCATAGGCTTTTGCCGGCAACCGCCCGTTGTCGGTCAAGGTGTCGTCTATGTCGGTCAGCACGACAGCGATGTTGCGCCGGTCCGGCGCGGTGAAGTCGGTGAGCGGACGCAGCACCCGCTCAGGCTCCCGCCGCAACCGTTTCGAGCGACGCAGCAGCGACGTCGAGCATGGTGAACCTGTCGCGGATCAGCCGCGCATTGGCGACCGCCTCGTCGTAGAAGCCAGCCGGTATGGCGACCTCTTGCGGCGTGGTTGGGGCGCCGGCGGCACGCAGTGCTGCCGCGATCTCGCGCGCCGGGCGTGCCACCCGCAGCAGCCTTTCGCGATGCGAGCGCCACTGCCTGGCCAGCATGGTGTTGACAGCGTCCGCCCGTTCGCGGTCCAGCAGCTTGGGCTTGAATGCCGCCCAGCAGGAACGTCCGAGCGTTTCGCCGAAGATTTCGATGAAGCGGTCTGGCGTATCGGCGGAGGGCGCGAGCTGCAGCTCCCGCAGCGCCAGCACGCGTTCCTGCAGCCGCGCCATCGTCAACGTCGTCACCGCTATGTGCTCGCCGTGATGCGCTTCGGGCAATCCCTGGCCCCGCATGTCGATATAGTGGGCGATCAGATGTTCGCCCTGGCTGGCCGGATAAGAGCCGCCGCACAGTGTCATGCCGAGACCGGACATGACCAGCGTGCGCACCAGCACTTCCATCGCCTCAAGGTCGCCGGTCCCGAGTTCGCCGGCCTTGGCGATGAGCGCCTTCTCGTCCTCGGCCAGAAGCATGAACGGCGCCTGCCTGTAGGGCGTGCCGAGCAACAGATGCGCCATCAGCCAATCGGTCTGCGCGGTCGGCCGCGCCATCGAATCGCCGAAGCCGGCAGCGATCAGCCGGTGCGGCGCCCGCGCCATGACATCGAGATCAAGGAAGACGCCGACCGGCAGGCTCGCCGTCAGCGATTTCTTCAGGCCGTCCTCTGTGATTGCCGCAGACACCGAGGTGTAGCCGTTCATCGACGGCGCGGTGCCGAACACCGCATAGGGCTTTTGGGTCAGATGGGCGGCATATTTGGTGATGTCATTGATCGAGCCCGATCCGACCGCGACCAGACCGCTGGCGTCTTTCGTGCGGGCGATCACCGATCGCACGGTGTCCATGTCGGGATGCGGATGGCGCGGCAGGATGATCTTGTCGACATCGCTGGAGCCGCGCAGCGCAATCGACACTCTCTCGCCGAGAGCCAGCCTTGTGTCGGGATCCATGACAACGGCGAGCCTGCGGCCGAGCGGCAGCGGCTTGACCAGCGCATCGGCTTCATCGCCGAGACCGCGCCCTATGACGATGGTCTTCAGCGGCACCGACAGCATTCCCTGGCTATCCGGGTCAGGCAGCGTGCCGGCAATCAGGCGATCGAGCATTTGTCTGGACATAGGATGCAGTCCGGTCAGTCAGCATGAAGCGGGGTCAGGGCATCGAACAAGGTGCGATACCGGCGGTAACTTCTGTCGTAGGCGGCCTTGGCGGAAGGATCAGGGTCGATCGTCTCGATGTGGCCGGCCAGCCTTTCAGCCGCCTGCTGCACTGAGGAGGTAAGGCCGATGGCTGCGGCGGCAAGGATTGCCGCACCGATCGGCGAGGCATCGGCCGCACCCGCGATCTCGACCGGCCTGCCGCTGACATCGGCACGGATTTGCGCCCATACCCGGCTGCGCGCGCCACCGCCTGAGAGCCGGATGCGATCCGTCGCGATATCGAGATCGTCCAGCCGGTCGACCACGTCGCGCATGGCAAAGGCACAGCCCTCCAGCACGGCACGGGCACAAGCGGCTTTGCCGTGGAAGGATGTCAGGCCGTAGAAAGCGGCACGCGCTTCGGCGATCCAGCGCGGCGCCATGGCACCGGACAACGCGGGCAAGAACAGCAAATCGTCGCTGCCGGCAACCACCGTCGCCGCCAGTTCCGACATCGCCGCCGGCGAATCGACGCCGAAGGTTGTTAGAAACCACGTCACCGCGCCGCCCGAGAGCCATCCGGGATTGGAGATGAAATAGCCGTCGCCGAGAAAGCCATGGGTCTCGACCAGGCCGCCGGGGTCGAGGCGAAGCGTGCCGGACACCGCGCCGACCACTTCGGCCGTGCCGAGATTGCAGGCGACGACACCGGGCACTACAACCCCGGCGCCTATGGCGGCCGAAAAATCATCGCCGGTGCCGACCGCCAGCGGCGTGCCCACAGGAAGACCGGTGAGCTCGGCGCCGGCGTGGGTCAAGGCGCCGGCGATCTCAGATGCATCGTCGATGCCGGGCAATTTGTCTGCATCGATGTCGAAGGCCGCCAGCAGATCGCCGGCATAATTGTGCTCCTTCAGCCCATAGAGCATGGTCGTCGAGGCCAGCGCGTGATCGATGACGGCACGACCGCACAACGCTGCGACCACGAATGATACCGGTTGATGCCAGAGCGCCACTCGGCGCGCTTCGGGCAGGTTGCGCGCGGCCCAGCGGATTTTCGCCGCCATATGGGTGGCGTCCAGAACGAGACCGGTGCGCTCACGGATGAAGTCCGGGTCGATGCCGGCGATCTCTCCTGCCGCCCGCCGGTCCATCCAGATGATGCACGGAGCCAGCGCCTCACCATTGCGATCGACCGCGACGCAGCCGTCGAGCTGGCCGGCAATGGCAATACCCTTGATGTCGGACGGCGCAAGCCCAGCCTTGTCGAGCGCGCCGGCAATGGCCGGCTTGAGCGCCGCCAGCCACAGCGCCGGGTTCTGTTCGGCCCAGCCGGGCGCCGGGAAGGCCGGCTGGTACAACACAGCGGCCTCGCCACGCAGCCGCAATTCGTCATCGACAACGATCGCCTTTAGGCTTTGTGTGCCGAGATCGATGCCGATGACTGGCATTAGACACGCTCGCAATCCGCGAGGACATCCCGCAGTTGCGAGAGGATAGAACCTTTCGTCGGCGAATAGGAGCCATCGAAAACCGCTGTGCCAATGGTAAAAGCGTTGGCGCCGGCCAGCTTGATTGCCTTGATCCGATCGGCTGATGCCACAGCGCCGGCGACGATCAGATGCCGCGACGGACCAAGCCCGCGCCGGGCTGCGCGCACCAGTTCGGCCGGGTCGGCCTCGGTGGCGCGATAGGCGAGGATGTCGCATCCCGCACAACCCTTCTCGGCGAAGGCCCGGCAGTCGGCCTCGACATCCTCGGCCGAACCGCCGAGCTTGGTCGGATGGCCGACCGGCCGCCCGGGAAAAGGGTAGTATTCGGTGCCGCTCCCCTCCAGCAACGCCATGATCTCGTCGACCTGGGTACCACCGAGCAGGCGCTGGATGCCGAGATCCCTGGCGATGCGCGCGGAATTAAGGCAGGCCTCAGCCGTCGTCGAGACAACTTCCATGTAAGTGGTGGCGCCTGTCCGGCCAATGGCGACAGCGAGCTTGCGCAGCACATCCGGCGCGACGCCAATATCCTTGAAGCCGACATGCTTCAGGCCGACCGGCTCAATCAAATCGACCAGGTCGAGACAGTCCTCGACCGTGCGATCGTTGCGCGTCAGCATGAAGATGAAGTCCATCCGAAAGGTCCCTCGCCTGGTCGGGAAAGCCGGTTTGCTGCCGGTCTGTTAACACCTCCCAACCATTTGTTGCAAGGTGCCACATTTTGATTTGCAGTACCACACATTTTATGACAAAACGGGCGCCGGCCCGCCAGGCACGACTTCTAGGGAGAGGGAAGAATGCTCAAGCCGCTGAGACGTACCGCGTCCAGACTGCTCGTCGCAGTCGTATTTGTGTGGCCCCTGACGTGGCAAGTGACACAAGCGGACGCGTGGGATCTGAAAGAGGCATCGAAACCCTATAGCGGCCAGGCCATCCGCATGGTCGGCGAGGCGCTGCCGCCGCTCGAAGCGCTGAAGAAGATGGCGCCGGAGTTTGAAAAACAGACCGGCATCCATGTCGAAGTCGAGATGTACGAGCACTCGGAAGCCGTCAACAAGGTGCAGCTCGATCTCAACTCGCACCGCGGCCGCTACGACGTCATCATCCAGCCGCATCGCGAACTCGGCAAGTTCGCCACCAACAACCATCTGGTCGAAATCGCCAAGATGATGGCCGACCCGGCTTTGCGCGATCCGAGCTTCGAGCCGGAGAAGCAGCTCTACCAGACCGCCTGGCACGAAATCTCCTGGTATGACGGCAAGGAGTACGGCTTCCCCTTCACAGTGCTCAACATGTTCATGTGGTATCGCTCGGACCTGCTCGCCGATCCCAAGGAGCAGGCAGGCTTCAAGGCCAAGTATGGCTACGGCCTCGCTCCCGCCAAGGACTGGAAGCAATACCGCGATATCGCCGAATGGTTCTATCGCCCCGACCAGGGTTTTTACGGCACCGCCCTGCAGGGCAAGCGCCATGAGGCACTGTGGTATGAGTGGCTCAATTTCCTTTATTCCTTCGGCGGCGACGTGCTCGACGTGAAGAGCGGCTCGGCCTGCGGCCCGGTCATCGTCAACAGCCCCAAGGCCGTCGCCTCGCTCGAATATTACAAGAGCCTGCTGCAATTCTCGCCGCCGGACAGCCTCAACTATTTCTGGGATGATGTCATGGCGCTGATGCAGCAAGCCAAGGTCGCCGAGCTGATCATGTGGAACGACGCAACCTATGCCGTGTCGGTCGACACCACGGCCTCCACCGTGGTCGGCAAGGTTGGCTTCGATCTCGTGCCGCAAGGCGACGGCGGGAAGATCGGCCAGGTCGAGGGCTGGACCTATCTCATCCCGGTCTATTCGAAGAACCAGCAGGCCGCCTTCCTCTTCGTCCAGTGGATGATGGGCTATGACCGCCAGCTCGAACAGCATCTCAATGGCGGCGCTTCAGGTCGGCCGGATGTCTATGCCTCCGCCGAGGTGCAGAAGCTGCCCTATGCCAAGGCTTCGATGGAGGCCAACGAGCATGCGGTGCCGAAGGCGACGCTGCCGCAATCGGCCGAGATGACC
This sequence comes from Mesorhizobium sp. C277A, assembly GCF_040324395.1. NCBI lineage: Bacteria > Pseudomonadati > Pseudomonadota > Alphaproteobacteria > Hyphomicrobiales > Phyllobacteriaceae > Mesorhizobium > Mesorhizobium sp. C277A. The sequence continues at coordinate 4,222,347 of NZ_JAMYVW010000002.1, forward strand.
GACATACTAGTGCGCGAACTGTCATCCTACCTCGCCGGCGAAAAGGAGGCGCAGGCCGCCCTCGACACCGCCGCCACCGACATCTCGACACTGCTCGGTTCTTGCGCACCCATGACCTATCCGGCACGATAGGCCTTGAGATGTCGCGCAGAGGCTACCCGCACAAGCGGGTAGCCGTTCTTGTCCGCAGGAAACGCCCGTGACGAACCGCACTCCATCGCCGCGCGGAATGCCGCTTCTCGACCGTGGGGTGGGGCCGCTCTTGATGCTGCCGGCGACGCTGCTCGTCGTCGTCTTCCTGGTCGGCCCGTTCTACTACATGGTCTACACCGCGCTGACCGACCTCAGCTTCGCCGACGTCAGCCATGCCGGCGCCTTCGTCGGTTTCGACAATTTCCGCAAGCTGATGCGCAACGACCCATTCTTCTGGGCATCGTTCCTGCTGACGCTGAAATTCGTCATCATCGCCGTCGGCCTGGAATTCCTGCTCGGCTTTGCGCTGGCCTTCCTTATCTTCCGCTTCGTCGCCAGCCAGCGGCTTCTCACCACACTGCTGCTCATCCCGATGATGATCGCGCCGGTCGCCGTCGGGCTGATCTGGCGGCTGCTGTTGCAGGGCGATTTCGGCATGCTCACCTTCTACATGCGCAAGGTCGGCCTGCTGGCGCAGAATTCGGCGGTGCTTTCGGCACCCGACCTGGTGTTTCCGACCATCGTCGCCATCGATGTCTGGCAGTGGACGCCTTTCGTCACCCTGATCATGCTCGCCGGGATGATGAGCCTGCCGCGCGCGCCGTTCGAGGCGGCGATGATGGATGGCGCCAAACCGTTCCAGATTTTCCGAGACGTCATGCTGCCGCTGCTGCGGCCGGTCATCGCGCTCGTGCTGCTGCTGCGCGGCATCGACGCCTTCAAGGAGTTCGACAAGGTTTTCCTGATGACCGGCGGCGGACCGGGAACGCTGACCGAGCTGGTCTCGATCTACGCCTACCGCGTCAATTTCCGTAACTGGGACCTCGGCTACGGCGCCGCGGTCGCCTTCATGATCTATCTCGTCGTGCTGATCCTGTGCTCGGTCTTCTACAAGGCCGTCTACTGGTCGAGCCGCAAGCAGGTGGGGGCGTTTTGAGGGCGCTGCGATGATCGATCAGTCCACCAACCGCGCCTGGAAAAGCTTTGCCTGGGCGGTGTTGCCCGTCGCCGTCGTGGTGGCGCTGACGCCTTATGTCTGGATGGTGCTGGCGTCGTTCAAGAACCGCGTCGATCTTCTGTCTTCTGTGCCGAAATGGATTTTTTCGCCGACGCTTGCCAACTATCCCGCCGTCTTCATCGACAAGGGATACTGGCCGCTGGCGATCAATTCGGTGCTGATCTCGGTGTCGTCGACCATACTCTGCATCGTCATCGGCGCGCCAGCGGCCTATGGCTTTGCCCGCTCGGATTTTCCCGGCAAGGAAGACCTGTTCTTCTTCTTCCTGACCACGCGCATGGCGCCGCCGATCTCAATCGCCGTGCCGCTGTTCCTGTTCTTCACCTCGCTGGGCCTGATCGACACCATCTACGCCGTTGTGATCGCCCACACCTCCTTCAACCTGTCGCTCGTCGTCTGGATGATGCGCGGCTTCTTCGCCGAAATCCCCAGGGAGATCGACGAGGCCGCGATGATGGACGGCCGCTCGCGGCTCGGCGCATTCTTCTTCGTCGTCGCGCCGCTGGCCGCACCCGGCATCGGCGCCACAGCGGTGCTCTGCTTCATCCTGTCGTGGAACGAGTTCCTCTATGCCTTCATCCTCGTCGCTTTCGACGGGCGGCCGCTGACCGTCGGCATACCGGGGCTGGTGACGCCGCATGGCACGCTCTGGGGACAGGTCGCGGCAGTCGCGATCGTGGCAACGCTGCCGATCGTGCTTTTCACGTTCCTTGTCCAAAAACAGCTCGTCCGCGGCCTCACCTTCGGCGCGGTCAAGGGTTGAAGGGATCTTGTATGGCAATTGTTTTCGACGGCGTCACCAAGGCCTTCCCGGACGGGACGGTGGCGCTGCAGGCGCTCGATCTTGCTTTCGAGCCCGGCGAATTCCTGGTTCTGCTCGGCCCGTCCGGTTCCGGCAAGACGACAGCCTGCCGGCTGCTCGCCGGGCTGGAGCGGCCGACCGCCGGGCGCATCATGGTCGAGGGCCTCGATGTCACCGACCTGCCGCCGCGCCTGCGCGGCATGGGCATGGTGTTCCAGAACTATGCGCTCTACAGCCATAAGAGCGTCTACGAGAACATCGCCTATCCCTTGCGCATCCGAAAGATGCCGGCCGCCGAGCTTGACCGCTGCGTCCGCGCCATGGCCGAGCTGCTCGAAATCACCCGTTACCTCGACCGCCGCCCTTCGCAATTGTCGGGCGGCCAGGCGCAGCGCGTGGCTGTGGCCCGCGCACTCGTCTGGCAGCCGAGCCTCTGTCTGATGGACGAGCCGCTGTCCAATCTCGACGCCTTGTTGCGGCTCCACATGCGCACCGAGCTGAAGCGTCTGCATCGCGAGCTGAAAAAGACCTTCGTCTTCGTCACCCACGACCAGGAAGAGGCGATGACGCTGGCGACCAGGGTCGCGGTGTTGCGCGAAGGCGCACTGATCCAGTACGACGACCCGCGCGAGATCTATCGGCGGCCTGCCAATCGCTTCATCGCCGAATTCATCGGCCGTCCAGCGATGAACACGTTCGATGGCGATGTCCGCGCCGGCGTCTTCCACGCCAGCGGTTTCACTTGCCCGCTTCCGGGAAAGCCTGATGGTCCCATCGTGCTCGGCATTCGCCCGGAGCAGATCCAGCTTGTCGACGCGACTGCCGGCGACGCCATCCTGTTTGCCGTCGACGTCGTCGAACCGGTCGAGCCGGACGTGCTGATCTTCGCCAATAGCGAGGCCAACGCGCTGATCGTCAGGACTGTGAATGACGATCGCGCTTTCGATCCCGGCCAGCCGCTTTATCTACGCTTTCCGCCGGCAGCGCTGCACACATTCGATGCTGTGTCGGGAGCGCGGCTGCCGTGAGCACGCTGCTCGCTTTGGTGCCGCTGGCCGCCGCAGCCTTGGTCTGGTGGCTGTTCTACAGCTTCAACCGGTCGCGGCGCTGGTTCTCGACAGGCGAACTCATCTTCTGGGACGCCATTGCACTGGTAATCCTGCAGCTTGTCTGGCTGATCTGGTTCTGAATGCGCATTCCAGCAACGCAGATCAGTAGCCCAGCGCACAACCGTCCTTGCGAGGATCGGAGGCACCGGTGAGCGTGCCCTTTTCCCAATCGATCAGCACCAGCTGGCCGCCGCCATGCGGCTCCTCGGCGATCGAAACCTGATGGCCGCGCTGACGCAGGCCGGCGATCGCCTCAGCCGGAATCCCGCGCTCGGCCAGCACGGCATTGTCCTTGTAGAACACCCGTGGCGCATCCAGTGCCTGCTGCGGGTCCATCCCGAAATCGATCATGTTGGTCAACAGATGGACATGGCCGAACGGCTGGTAGCCGCCGCCCATCACCCCGAACGGCATCACCACCTTACCCCCTCGCGTCGCCATGCCAGGCATGATGGTGTGCATCGGTCGCTTTCGCGGCGCGATACGATTTGGATGGCCTTCCGTGAGGCGAAAACTGCTGCCGCGGTTCTGCAGCACGACGCCTGTCTTGGGACCGACGACGCCGCTGCCGAAGGAACCGAAGGTCGAGTTGATGAAGCTGACTGCATTGCGGTCGCGGTCGACCACGGAGATATAGACGGTGTCGCTGCGCGGCAGCTCAAGCCGCGGCAGATGCGTCATGGCGAGGGCCGGATCGATGGCGGCGCGCAGCCGCTCCGCATAAGCTGCCGACAGCAGTTGTTCGACGGGGACCTGGACGAAATCCTGGTCGCCGATGAAAGTATCGCGGTCCTGGTAGGCAAGCCGGCCGGCTTCGATCTCGAGATGCAGCCGCTGGGCACTGTTCGGCTCCAACGAACCAAGGCTGAAGCCCGAAAGCACATTCAGCATGATCAGCGCCGTCATGCCCTGATTGTTCGGTGGCATCTGATGGATATCGTAGCCGCGATAGGACGTATTCACCGACGTGACGTAGTCGCCTTGGGTCTCGGCGAAATCCTCCAATGCATGCAGCCCGCCCAGCGCGCGAAGACGTTCCACCAGATCGTCCGCGACTTCACCTTCATAAAACCCTGCACGGCCTCGGTTGGCGATGATGCGCAAGGTGTCCGCCAAGTGCGGCTGCCGATGCACATCGCCGGCTTGCGGCGCCCTTCCCTCGGGCAGGAATATGCGCGCGGCATGTTCATCGGCTGAGAGCAGGGCGACCTCGTCGGCCCAGTCGAAGGCGACGCGATCATGAACGACATAGCCTTGTTCGGCATAGCGAATGGCTGGCGCCAGCGCGGCGTCGATGCCCTTTTTTCCGTGGTCCTCGAGTAGCCGGCACCATGCATCGATGGCGCCTGGTATGGTCACGGCATGCGGTCCGGTTCCAGGCAGTTCGCTATGGCCCCGCTCCAGATACCAATCGGCATTTGCAGCAGCAGGCGACCGCCCCGAGCCGTTGAAGGCCAGCACCTCGCCCTCGCCTTTGGGGGAGTAGAGCACAAAACAGTCGCCGCCGATGCCGGTCGATTGCGGCTCGACGACGCCTTGCACCGCCGCAGCGCACACAGCGGCATCCATGGCATTGCCGCCGGAGCGCAGCATGTCGATAGCGGCCAGCGTCGCCAGCGGATGCGATGTCGCCGCCATCGCTTCTGTCGCGCGAACCGGCGAGCGGCCGGGGAACTGAAAATCACGCATGCAATCGCCTCCAATGATTTCGCGCCCGCCGGCCGCAGCCTTCAATGCTTGATGCGGTCGCGCATCGCGTACCACAACATCCCCAGCACATAGAGCGGACCGCGTAGCGCGGTTCCACCCGGGAACGGCATCGGCGTCAGCGTCGAGAACAGATCGAGCCGTGAGGCATCACCGGTGATCGCTTCGGCGAGCAGTTTGCCCGACAGCGTCGACAGGATGACGCCCTTGCCGGAATAGCCATGCGCGAAATAGACCTCGCCATAGTGCCCGACATGCGGCAGCCGCGATGTCGTCACCGACACCAGCCCGCCCCAGGCATGGTCGATGCGGCAGCCCTTCAGTTGCGGGAAGGTGGCCTCCATGTGCGGCCGCACGAAGCCGGCGATGTCGGCCGGCGGCGATGGCGTGTAGCGCTCGCCGCCGCCGAACAGCAGCCGACCGTCCGCCGACATGCGGTAGTAGTTGACGACGAAGCGCGTGTCGGACACCGCGACATTGGCCGGGATGACATTGTGTTTGCCCTCCAGCGGTTCGGTGGCGACGATGTAGTTGCCGACCGGCATGATGCGGCTGTTGACGCGCGGCTCCAGCCCATGCAGCAACGCGTCGCCGGCCAGCACGACATGTTTGGCCCTTACCGACCCCTGCGCCGTCGAGACCCGGATCGAAGGCTCGCGCTCCAGCTTTACCGCGACGGAATTTTCATGGATGACGACACCGGCCGCCACGGCGGCACGGGCAAGGCCGAGCGTGTAGTTCAGCGGATGCATATGGCCGCCAAGCGGCTCATACATCGCGCCATGATAGGGCGTGTCCACCTTGCCGCGTGCCTGCGCCGCCGACAGGATCTCGACGTCGCGGAACTTCATCACGCTCTCGAGGCATTTGGCCTCGTCTTCGAGATCCCTGAGGTCGGAGCCATTAACGGCACCGACGAGATGGCCGGTCAGCCGCAGATCGCAATCGATGGCGTGGCGCTCGATGATGTCGAGCACCAGGCCCCGCGCCTCGAAGGCGAGGTCGAACAGCGCCTTCGCCCGCTCGGGGCCGTAAAGCTTGACCAACCCCTTGGCGCCTTTGCGCAGGCCAGGGATCATCTGGCCGCCATTGCGGCCCGACGCGCCCCAGCCGATCTTGCCGCCTTCGAGCAGCACCACCTTCAGGCCGCGCTCGGCGGCATGAAGGGCGGCCGACAGGCCGGTGCAGCCGCCGCCGACCACCACCAGATCGGCGCCGACATCTCCCACCAGCGCCGGATGGTCCGGCGCCGGATTGGCGGTGGCGACATAATAGGAATTGCCGATATCGAGGCTCGAATTGAAACCTGTTGAGCCGGAGGCCATGATCACACCTTCAGCAGCAAATGGTCGCGTTCCCAGCTCGTCACCACGCTCTGGAACAGGTCGAGTTCGACGCTCTTGACGCGCAGATAGGTCTGGAAAAAATCCTCGCCGAGCAATGCCCGCACCGGCTCGCAAGCAATGAAACGATCAAGCGCCTCCTCCATCGTTTTCGGCAGCGTGCTTTTGATCCTGTAGGCATTGCCCGAGGCCTCAGCCGAGCGCGCCAGCTTCTGCTCGACGCCGAGATAGCCGGCAAGCAGCGAACCGGCGATCGCCAGATAGGGATTGCAATCCGCTCCCGGCAAGCGGTTCTCTACCCGCCGGGCGGCGCGGCCACCTGCCGGCACGCGCAGGCCGCAAGAGCGGTTGTCATGCGACCATTCGATGTTGGCCGGTGCGCTGTGGTTCGGCCGGATGCGGCGGAACGAGTTCACGTTGGGTGCGAACAGCGGCATGATCTCGGGCACATATCTCTGCAGGCCGCCGATGAAATGGCCGAACATTTCGGTGTCTGCATCATCTCTGTCGGCAAACAGCGCGGCGCCTGTCGTTTCATCGACGACAGACATGTGCAGATGCATCGAGCTTCCCGCCTGCGCCGCGATCGGCTTGGCCATGAAGGTCGCGTGCATGCCGCTCTGCTGCGCCGCCTGGCGAGTCAGCCGCTTGAACAGCAGCACCTGGTCGGCGAGCGGCACCGCGTCGCCGTGCAAGAGATTGATCTCCAGCTGCGCGGTGCCGGACTCATGGATCAGCGTGTCGAGCGGCAGGCCGGCGGCTGCGGCATAATCATAGACGCGCCTTATCACCGGCTCGAATTCTTCCAGCGCCACCATGTCATAGGGATGCTGCGAGCCCTCGGCGCGGCCATTGGCGCCAACCGGTGCCGTCAGCGGCTGGTCGGGATTCGGATTGGGCGCGGTCAGATAGAATTCGATTTCCGGCGCCACCACCGCGCGCCAACCGCGCTTCCGGTAGAGATCGAGCACGGCGCGCAGCACATGTCGTGGCGAGGCCATCCAGGGCTTGCCTTGCATGTGGAAGGCGTCGGCGAAGACATAGGCTTTGCCGACGCCACCGCCCGGCGCCAGGCACAGCGTCGACATATCAGGCACCATGCGCATATCCGGGTCTTGATAGGCAAAGCCTTCGTCGATGGAACCGGAGTAGCGGCCATCGATGCTGACCAGGAAAGCGCTGCTCGGCAGGTAGAGTGCGCGGTCTTCCAGCGCCTTGAGGAATTTCACCGTCGGCAGCGCCTTGCCGCGCAGCACGCCATTCATGTCGGGCACCAGGCACTCGACCTCCGTGATGCCGTGCTGGGCGAGCCAGGCCTTGGGATCGTTGCCGGTGAAGAGAGCGGTGTTGGTATTTTTGTCCTGCATTTTGGTTCACGTACCTATGAGAGAGAGTATGGCTTGCGCGGCCACATCCGTTCCAGGGGTCAGCGCCATCTTGGCAGCATTGTCCCTGAGGCGGGCGCGCATCGCATCGTCGGCCAGCAGGCCGAGAATGGCTCTCTCCAATCCCCCTTCCGTCCAGGCGTCGCGGCCGATATGGTCGCCGACACCTGTCTCTCCCGCGCGTTGCGCATTGTCGTGACCGTCCCAGCAATAGGGCATGATCAGCGACGGCACGCCGAAGCGCAGCGCCTCGCAAAAGCTGTTGTTGCCGCCATGGTGGATGAACAGGTCCGACTTCGCCACCACCGAAGGCTGCGGAAACCAGGCGTCGAGATAGACATTGTCCGGCACCGCGCGATAGGCGTCGCGCAGGCCGCCGGCATTGACGATGAAGCGCGCCGGCAGCCGGTCGAAGACGGCGAGCATGCGTTCGATCAGCCCGACATCCATCGCGCCGAGACTGCCGAAGCTGACATAGACCAGCGGCCCGCCATTGCGCGGAAACACCGGCACCTCGAACGGCCCTTCCGAGCGCACGCAGCCTTCGAGATAGACGAAGCGTTTGGGGTCGAGCGGCTCGGCCCGCTCACGCCGTACGATCGCTGGCGTCAGCAGCAGATTGAGGTCGGGTGATGTCTCGAGGAACAGGCCCTTGGGCAACGGCGCCAGGCCGGCATCCGCGCGAAAACGGTTGAAGCGCTCATGCGCGGGTGCGGAGGCCGCCAGATAGCGCGCTTCGAACGCCGCACGTTGCGGGTCGTCGGCACCCATCCCCGAGAGATAGGGCGGCACCTCGGCATCCGGCAGTTCCGTCTCGGCACAGGAGACGACGCGCACCCACGGGCAGCCGGCGGCGGCGATCGCCGGGAACATGATGACGTTGTCGAGCACCACCACATCCGGCTTCAGCCGCGCCAGCAATTGGCGCAGCGGCGCCTCGGCGTTGACGGCGGTGTCGACGATCGCTTGCCAGGTCGGCGCGACATAGGTCTCGAGCTGGTCGATCGGGCTCAGCCGGAAATGCGGCAGGTGCCGGCGCACGAAGGCCTGCCAATAGCTCTGCCGCTCGCTGTCGCTCAGCGGCTCATCCGTCGGCAGATGGTATTCCTGGAAGCCATAGTCGGTAAAGACGCCGGAGAAGCCGGCATGGCAGATGAAGACGGGGCGAGCGCCCCGTGCGCGCAATGCCTGTGCGATACCGACGCAATTCAACGCGGCGCCGAAACTGGCTTCGGGAAACAGCGCGATGGTCGGGCTGGCTTTACGCGTCAATTATTCCTCTTCAATCCGGCCGGCTGATCATGCCGAACAGTGCGGGAGCTCCGCGGCTGGCTGCTTGCGGTCGCTGGCTGCGGGAGAGCCGCAGGTGGATGCGAAGCAGATCGGCAGCCACCTCATACTGCCGGCTTTCAAGATAGTCGAGTATGCCCGAGTGTTCGCGCAACGATTGCCGCAGCCGAAACACGTTGACGCCGGAATAGATGCCCGGCAGCCGGCGCAGGCGGAGATGATCGGCCAATGCATCCGACACAAAACGGTTGGCGCAGCCCTCGGCGATCATGCCATGAAAATCCATGTCCAGCCGCTGGAACTCGCGCGTGTCGAATGTCTCGTCCGGCAGCGCTGCAAGCGCTTCCATGCCTTGCCGCAACATTGCTGCCCGCGCCCCGTCCAGCCGAAAGCCTGGCGTCAGGATGGCCGCCGGCTCCAGCACCAGGCGGAACTCGTAGCTTTCGCCTTGCGCCTCCGGATCGTCCGGCGCGCGGCGAAACAACCAGGATTGCCCAGGCGCACGATCCAGAAGATTCTCGTCGGTCAGTTTGTTAAGTGCTTTTAGTACCGTCTTGCGATCAGCGTCGTAGCGTCGCATCAGCCCCGCGATGGTCACCGTCTGGTCCAACCGTCGCGCCGAGCGGTCGCGCAGGATGGCTTCGGCGAGCTCGTCTTCCTCCGCACTGGGTAGTTCGGCGGCAATGGCGGGCTGGGCGGCGAGGTCGACCGTCAGATGATAACCGCTGTCGGCCTCCCAGCGCACCACGCCCCGTTCCGCGAGCAGGCCGAGTGCGGCGCGTACGGGCGTGCGCGAGACATTGCACAGCGAGGCGATCTGCTGTTCGGGCAGGCGGGCGCCAGGCTCGAAGCCACGCTGCCGCGCCACATCCAGGATGCGCTGCGCCAGATCGAGATGGTTGGTGCGAGGTCGTCTGGCTACGGCTTGCATGACTTTTCTCGAATGCGAATGTGGCGCATTGGTCTGGCTGATCGCCGGAACAGGGACAATCGGCCAAATTCCTCCGTCGTTGATAGATTATGGATTGACGTACTTTTTTCTGCAATAGTACTGTCGGCACAATCGGCGAGAAAAGACCGAGGGAACAGGATCAAGGCAGGCGCGCGCGTCGCCGGCCTTGGTCCGGCAAATGATTTCGACGATCAAACCGAATGGGAGACTGCCATGACCGCTACCAGCCTGCGGCGCCGTGCGCTCAATACATCCTCAATCGCTCTCGGTCTCGCCCTGACGCTCTCGGTGCCGGCCGCCGCAGCCGACCTCGTTATTTCGAACTGGGATGGGTACATGGCACCCGACGCCATGGCCGCTTTCAAGACCGCCACCGGCGTTGCCGGCGAAGTGGTGGTGCACGCCACCAATGAAGAGATCATGGGCAAGCTGATTGCCGCCGGCGGCAAGGGCTATGACGTGGTCTTCGTCTCCTCGCCCTTCGCCGAAGTATTAAACAAGCTTGGCCTGACCGAGCCGATCGACCATGCCAAGATCCCCAACCTCGCCAACCTCTATCCCGAAGCGACCAAGCTGCCGCACGATGTCGGCAACGCTTTCTCCGTGCCTTACACCTGGGGCACGACGGGCCTCTGCTACCGCTCTGACCTTGTCAAGACGGCGCCCACGAGCTGGAGCGACCTGCTCGCCCCTTCCGACGAGATGAAGGGCAAGACCACCATGCTGGCGACCGATCGCTGGCTGCTGGCCGCCGGGCAGCTCGACAAGGGCTATTCGGTCAACGAGACCGACCCGGCCAAGATGGCCGAGGTCAAGGACCTCTTGATCTCCGCCAAGAAGACCCTGCTCGCCTATGACGACACCACCTTCTATTCCAAGCTGGTTTCCGGCGAGGCGCTGATGGTGCAGGCCTGGGACGGCTGGTGCAATTACGGCATCGCCGACAAGCCGGAGATCAAATACGTCATCCCTAAAGAAGGTTCGGACCTGTGGGTCGACACGATGGTGGTGATGAAGGCGTCCGAGCACAAGGACGACGCCTTCAAGTTCATCAACTTCATGCTCGACGCCAAGAACCACGCCTGGGCGGCGCAGAACATCGACTACAAGGTGCCGAACAAGCCGGCGATGGAAAGCCTGCCGGCCGACTTCCTGGCCAAATTCCCCAACATGGCGATGCCGGTGGCCGATCTCGTCAAGTTCGAGCAGTTGCGTGACGTCGGCGAAGCCCAGCGCGACTATTCCAAGATCGTCAGCGAGATCAAGGCCGCGCAGTAAGCGGCGCAGACTTCACGGCCGGCAGCACTTCTGCCGCCGGCCCTGAGCGGTACCCGAGAAATTGTCCCAGACCCGACTTCGTTCCTCTCTGCTGATGGCCCCGGCGCTGGTCTGGCTGACCGCGCTGATGGTGGTGCCATGCGCCCTGGTGCTGGCGCTCGCCTTCTTCCGGCGCGGCGTCTATGGCGGCATCGACTACACTTTGACGCTGGAAAATTTCGGGTTGGTCTTCGACCCGCTCTATGCCGGCATCTTCCTCAACTCAGCACGTATCGCCGGCACCGCGACCTTGATTGCGGTGGTGATTGGCTATGCCGCAGCCTATGCGATCGCGGCCGCACCGCGCCGGTGGCAGCCAATTTTCCTGTTCTTCGCCGTGCTGCCGTTCTGGTCCAACTATCTGATCCGCACCTATGCCTGGATCGTGCTGCTGAACCGCGAAGGGCTGATCACCCAGTTGCTGCGCTGGTTCGGCTACACCGGCGAACCGCCCTCGATGCTCTATACCGAAGGCTCGGTCATCGCGGGCCTCGTCTACAACTATCTGCCCTTCGTCATCCTCGCCTGCTACGCGCCGCTGTCGCGCCTCAACCCGGAACTGGCCGAGGCATCGCGCGATCTCGGCGCCTCCGCTGCCACCACTTTCCGACGTGTCATCCTGCCGCTGACCGTGCCCGGCATCGCTGCGGGTGCTGTCTTCGTCTTCGTGCTGTCGATCGGCAATTTCGTCACCCCGGCGCTGCTCGGTGGCGGCCGCTTCCAGATGATCGGCAACCTCGTTTACGACCAGTTCCTGACTGCCAATGACTGGCCGTTCGGCGCAGCGCTCGCCATGGCGCTGATCGCCATCATGCTTCTGGTGCTGATGGCGCAGGCGCTCGCCGCCGACCGCGCCGCGGGGCGTGCGGCTGAGGCAAAGGGTGACGCCGATGGCTGAGCGCTGCGCAATTCTTGCCTTCTCCCCGTTCACCGGGAGAAGGTGCCCCGAAGGGGCGGATGAGGGGCGGCGTCAACCTTTGCGACGCTCAGCGCTGCCCCCCGTCTGCCTGCCGGTATCTTCTACCCGTGAACAGGGAGAAGGACTCTGGTCGTTCGCTTGCCTTCCAATTGTCGGAGGCCGGCGATGACCCATTCCTTCACCCGTACGCTCGGCATGCGGACGATCCTCACCCTCGTCTTCGCCTTCCTCTACATCCCCATCGCCGTGCTGGTGGCGCTGTCCTTCAACGAAGGCGGATTGCCGACGGCATGGTCGGGCTTTTCGCTGAAATGGTATGCCTCGCTGGCCGGCAATTCCGCCATCCTTTCCGCTGCGCTCAACACGCTGATCGTGGCGTTGGTCTCCACGGCCATCGCCACGCTGCTCGGCACGCTGCTGGCCATCGGCATCGAGATGCGCCGGCAATACGGCAGGGGTCTCGAGGCGCTGATCTTCGCACCGATGATCATCCCCGACATCGTCCTGGCGATCGCTCTGCTGTCGTTCTTCTCCATGCTAAACCTGACCATGGGCCTGCACACCATCATCCTCGCCCATGTCGTCTTCAACCTCGCCTTCGTCTGCTCGGTGGTGCGCGCAAGGCTAAAGAGTTTCGACTGGTCGATCGTCGAGGCCTCCGCCGACCTCGGCGCCTCGGCTCTGACCACCTTCCGGCGTGTGACATTGCCGGTCATCGCGCCGGCAGTGATTGCCGGCGCTCTGCTTGCCTTCACGCTCTCGGTCGACGAGTTCATCATCGCCTTCTTCACCGCCGGTGCCGGCCGCGCCTCGACGACGCTGCCTATGCAGATCTACGCCATGATCCGCTTCGGCATCACGCCGGAGATCAACGCGCTGGCGACCATCGTCATGGCGGTATCCATCACCGCGCTGACCCTGTCGCAGCGGCTCAACCGTGGGATCATCGGCCAATGAGCGAACCGCGCACGCTGCTGGCCATTGATAACGTTTCGAAGAAGTTCGGCCGGGTCACCGCCGTCGACGGCATCTCGCTCGACATCCGCGAAAACGAGTTCTTCGCGCTGCTTGGACCCTCCGGCTGCGGCAAGACCACGCTGATGCGCATGCTGGCCGGCTTCGAGACGCCAACCGACGGCCGCATACTGCTCGATGGCAAAGACATCGCCCGGACCCCGCCCAACAAGCGGCCGGTCAATCTGATGTTCCAGTCCTACGCGCTGTTCCCGCATATGAGCGTGCGCGCCAATGTCTCCTACGGGCTGGAGATGGAGCGCTTGCCGAAAGCTGAAATCCGTTCCCGCGTCGAGGCCATTCTGGCCACCACCGAGCTTGTCCCCTTCGCCGACCGTAAGCCTGAGCAATTGTCGGGTGGCCAGAAGCAGCGCGTCGCGCTCGCCCGCGCGCTGGTCAAACGGCCTCGGTTGCTGCTGCTCGACGAACCGCTGGGCGCGCTGGACAAGAAACTGCGCGGCGCCATGCAGATGGAGCTGAAGCGCCTGCAGCACGAAGTCGGCATCACCTTCGTCATCGTCACCCACGACCAGGAAGAGTCACTCGTCATGGCCGACCGCATGGCGGTGCTCAAGGACGGCCAGCTGCTGCAATGCGACACGCCGCACGTGATCTACGAGCATCCCACCGACCGTTTCGTCGCCGACTTCATCGGCGTGATGAATTTCGTACCGGGCAAGATGTCTGCGGATGGCGTGATCGCCGCGAACGGCGCGCGCATCACCGGCAAGGTTCCCGCCAAGCTCACACCCGGCGCTTCCGCTGTCGCTTCGGTGCGACCCGAGCGCATCCGGCTGTTCCCGTCAGCCGAGACCGCCAACCGCATCGCCGGCACGGTTGAGGCGCTGGCCTATCACGGGCTCGACCTGCAGCTGCATGTCCGCACGCCTCTGTCGCCAAAACCATTTCTGGTGCGCGTCACCGCCGATGCCGCCGACCGCCGGCCGGTCTCGTCGGGCGATCAGGTCGAACTCGGCTGGGACGCCGCCGATGTCAGAATTTTTCAGGAATAGGAGAGCTTGATGGCGCAGAAGACGATCGCGTTTTTTCCCGAAGCGGCCTACGGCCCGGCGCTCAATTCGGTCGGCATCGCGCAAGCCGTCGAGGCGCGCGGCCATAAGGCAGTGTTCCTGTCCGACCCCGGCTTTGTCGATGTCTACAAGGGTTACGGCTTCGAAGCGCATCCGGTGAACCTGTCGGAGCCGATGCCGCCCGAGCAGATGGCGAAATTCTGGGAAGACTTCATCAACGGCCACATCCCGAACTTCCGCAAATCGCCCTACGATCAGGTCGACAATTACGTGAAGGATTGCTGGACCGCGATTGTCGACAGCGCCAAATGGGCGCAGAAGGATTTGCCGCGAGTCCTGGCCGCCATCAAGCCTGATGTCATTTGCGTCGACAATGTCATCCTGTTTCCGGCCATCAAACAGTTCGGCAAGCCTTGGGTGCGCGTCATCTCCTGCTCGGAAAACGAGATCGAGGATGAGGACATCCCGCCGCATCTCTCCGGTTGCGGCGAGAACGACCATGTCGGCCACCAGCGCTATCGCGATCATTTCAATGCGGTGATCAAGCCCATCCACGACGACTTCAACGCCTTCCTCACCGCAAACAATGAAGCGCCATACCCGGTCGGTCAGTTCTTCGAGGCCTCGCCCTATCTCAATCTGCTGCTCTATCCCGAAGCGGCAAAGTTCAAACGCCGCCATCCGCTTGATACGACGAAATTCCAGTATCTCGAAGGCTGCGTGCGGCAGGAAAAGCCATACGCCGTGCCGACCTTCGCCGAGAACAATGACGGGCCGCTGCTCTATGTCTCCTTCGGCAGCCTCGGCGCTGGCGATGTCGATTTGTTGAAGCGCATCATCACAACACTGGGCAAGACCCGTTACCGCGCGCTGGTCAATGTCGGCGGCTACAAGGACCTGTACACGGATGTGCCGGACAACGTCATCGTCGAGAGCTGGTTTCCGCAGCCTTCAGTCATCCCGCAGGTCGATGCCGTCATCCACCATGGCGGCAACAACTCGTTCACGGAGTGCCTCTATTTCGGCAAGCCGGCCATCATCATGCCCTATGTCTGGGACGGCCACGACAACGCCACCCGCGTCCAGGAAACCGGCCACGGCTTCGGCATGCCGCGCTACGACTGGAGCGACGCCCAGTTGGTCAGCAGGATCGAGGCTTGCCTGACCGACCCCAAGATGAAGGCCAAGCTGGCGAAGACCTCGTCGCAGATGCGGGCACAGAACGGACCGGAAAAGGCCGCAGGGTTGCTGGAGAAGTTGCTGTGACCTCCTCCGCCCCGCACCTTTACCAAGCCTCCACCCGCACCGACCTCGTCGACTGGGGCGCCCAGTCCGACGCGCTCGACGGCGCGTCGCACTCGACCGGCAGGCTTGTCCACAAAGGACCCAACAACCAGCCGGAATCCGGCATCTGGGTCTGCACGCCCGGCCGCTGGCGGCTCTCGATTCCGCGCGACGAATTGTGCCATTTCGTCGCCGGCCGCGCGACGTACCGGTCGGATGCCGGGGAGGTGGTAGAAGTCGCAGCCGGGACCGTGGTCATGTTCCCTGCCGGCTGGACAGGCGAATGCACCGTGCATGAGACCATGCGCAACGTCTACATGCTGGCTTGAACAGCAACGGAGCTTCCCAATATGCCGACACCGCACTGGCCAAAGGCCTCGACCGTGAAACTGGAGGACTGGGGCGGGGGCAGCAACACGCTTGCCGGCTCGCCGCGCGCCTCGGGCAGGATCCTCTCGCAGAACCCGGACGGCTCAAGCGAATGCGGCCTGTGGTCGTGCACGCCAGGCAGCCGCAAGGTTACCTTTGCCGCCGACGAGTTCTGCCATTTCCTGTCGGGCCGCGGGACCTATGTCCGCGAGAATGGCGAAGAGATCCCGGTCGAGGCCGGCATGCTGGTGTTCTTCCCCGCCGGCTGGGCCGGCACCTCCACCATCACGCAAACACTGACCAAGGCCTTCATGTGCCGCTGAGCACTTTTTTAAAGGAAATCGCCATGACCACGCCCATCATGCAATCCCCGCTTGCCATCACCGACCTCGTCGACTGGGGCGTCATCCCGACCATGATCGAGGGCGTGTCCCACACCTCGGGCAAGCTGCTCTACAAGGGGCCGGAGGGCCGTTCGGAATGCGGCCTGTGGGTCTGCACTCCCGGCAAATGGCACTGCCATGTCACCCGCGACGAGTTCTGCCACTTCCTCGAGGGCCGCTGCACCTATGTGCACGAATCGGGCGAGGTCATCCAGATCGAGCCGGACACGGCGGCGTTCTTTCCTCAGAATTGGAAAGGCGTCTGCACCGTCCATGAGACCATCAAGAAGGTCTACATGATCCGCTGAGCGGACCTGAAAGGACGACCATGCAATTCTCCGCTGAACGGCCGGCTTTCTTCGTCAATCCGGACTACCGGCCGATGACCGGCACGGCAAAACCGGTGATCGATCCGGCGACGCTGGAGACCGTCGGCTCGATCTCCGCCGCAACGGACGGTGAGGTCGATGCGGTGCTGTGTGCCGCAACCACGGCACAAGCCGCCTGGAAGAAGCTCGATGCCAAGAGCCGGGCAAAGCATCTGCATGCGGTCGCCAACGCCATCGAGGCGGCGGACTTCACCCGCTGCGCAGAGCTGATGGTGCGCGAGATGGGCAAGCCTTATCCCGAAGCAATCGGCGAGATCGCCAATTGCGCGCCGATCTTCCGCTACTATGCCGAGATGGCGCGCGACGACGCCGGCAAGATCGCCGGTACGACGCAGGCCGGGTCGTTCCAGTATGCGCGCTACGAGCCGTATGGCGTCTCCGTGCACATCATGCCTTACAACTTCCCGATCCTGCTGATGTGCTGGACCGTTGCGGCCTCGCTTGCCGCCGGCAATGGCTGCGTCATCAAGCCGGCCGAAGCGACGACGCTGTCGACGCTGGACTACATGACGGTGTTCCGTTCACTGCCGGAAGGGCTGGTCGCCTGCCTGCCTGGCACGGCCGCCACCGCGCAGGCGCTGATCGCCTCCGAGCGCACCCACGCTGTCGCCTTCACCGGCTCGGTCGCCGCCGGCAAAGCCGTGGCAGTCGCCTGCGCCGAGCGCATGAAGCCTTGCGTCATCGAAGCCGGCGGCAGCGATCCGCTGATTGTCAGCGAGTACGCTCCGCTGGAGGTGGCCGCTGCCGGCAGCGTCACCGCAGCCTTCCACCTCACCGGCCAGGTGTGCACTTCGGCCGAGCGCTTCTTCGTCGTCGAATCGGTTCACGATCGCTTCGTCGAGCTGTTCGCCGAGAAGACGCGGGCGCTGCGCATCGGCAATGGCATGGACAAGACCGAGATCGGCCCGCTGGTCAGCGAGGCCGCGCGAGCGAAAGTGATGCGGCTGGTCGATGATGCCATCAGCAACGGCGCTATAGCCGTTGCCGGCGGGCGCATTCCGCCGGCGCACAACACTGGCTGGTTCTACGAGCCTACGATCCTGACCGGGGTTACACCCGATATGGCGATCGTGCGCGAAGAGTGTTTCGGGCCGGTCGCCGCCATCTGCCGCGTAAAGGACTTCGACGAAGCGATCCGGCTTGCCAATGACAGCCCGTTCGGGCTTGGCGCCTCGGTGTTCACCACCGACCTCGCCGAGGCGCATGAGGCGGCCGAGCGGCTCGAGGCCGGCATGGTCTGGGTCAACAACCCGCTGATCGACAATGACGCCCTGCCCTTCGGCGGCTGGAAGGCATCAGGCCTTGGCCGCGAGCTGGGACGCCAGGGACTCGACGCCTTCCGACGCTCCAAGATGGTCATCATCGACCACAGACCGGCGATCCAGGACTGGTGGTACCCCTACCCCGACAGCTGGTTCCGCGAGACAGGCGGCCGCAAGCACGTGTGAGCCCGGCCAGTCCACAACGTAAGCTGATGCTTACGCATCTGCCGAGATAGGCCGGCTATTTCAACGCTTGAAGCTTGTCGATCGCGGCAGTGAATCCGGCAAGCGAGACCGGAATGGTCACCGGCTTGCGCGTCACCGACTCCATGCCGATGTTCAGGTTGGTTCCCGATTTCATCGCCTTGACGAGGTCCGCCGACAAAGGGGTCGCGGCATAGGCGCCGTTCTGGTCGCTGGTCTGGATGGCGATGGTCGTCTTCTGCCCCTGGTCGATCTGGTACGAGGCGCCGGAAGGCAGGAACAGCCCGTGCGGCAAGGCCAGCAGCATGGCGAGGTTGCCGTTGCCATTGTCGCGGCGAAGCGTAACGGTAAGAACGCGCTGCCCCGTCTTGGCCTCGGTAAGGTTTTGGGAGACCTGGCATTGAAGCTCGATGCCGGCCGATCCGCTAGCGCAGTTTAGCGACCATGGATTGCCTTCTGCAGGCTTTGTCTCGGCAGATTTGGTTGACTTCGGCTCTTCGGCAAGCGCCGACCCTGCCGACACGACCAGCCATAGCGCGCCGACCCAGGCGGCCCGGCCACAAACGGTTCTCAGCAATGAAGCCACCCGATCCTCGTCGTGTCAGGGTTTCGCCGAGCGCGTTGATACAACAGCCGAGCCTGGCGGGGAAGCCAATACGGTACATGAGCTCGGGCTAAATTACTGTTGCTGAATTATCACAATAAACAACTTTGAAATCTTGTACGTGTAAAGCAAACAATCATGCTCGCTATACACTGGGATTCGGATAGTATTAGCGACGGAGCGTGTACTCGTCGGGGTTCGCAAGGGATGGAGACGACCGAGAAAACTCGGCAGATCAATGACATGGCGACGCACGGAAGAAGCTTCCGGGCGAATAGCAAGTATCGCCGGTCAGGTTTTTCCAGGCATCTCTGGAAGACGACTGCGTTGTCCACTCTGGCACTTGCCCTTTCCGGCATAGCCGCCCATGCCGGCGACACCGGACTGTGGCAGCCGCAGGTCCGCGCCATCATCGGCGCCAACAACAATGGCGGCAACACGGCGATCGAGGGTTTCCTGCCGCTGAAGCAGAACCTCGAATCCGTTCTCTTTCTCGATGTGCGCTCGAAATACGATTTCGACGACGGCTTCGGCCAGGACGTCGGCCTCGGCGTTCGCCGCATCGTGAATCCGGATCTGATGATCGGCGGCTACGCCTATCTCAACATCCAGAACCACGACAGTCACCAGTTCGTCGCCTCGACGCTCGGCCTCGAGGCCATCACCTCAAAATACGATGCGCACGTAAACGTCTATCTGCCGATCAGCGGCGACCGCAGCACGGCCGGGCAAGAGTCGAGCCTGTCGCTGGTCGGTCATCAGCTGATCGAGCAGATATCGGCCATCGCCCACCGCGATTACGCGGCCTGGGGCATCGAGGGCGAGGTCGGCGTTCAGGTGCCGCTCAACCTGCCCGAGAACCATTCACTGCGTTTCGATGTCGGCGCCTACCATTTCGGCGATCCCGACGGCGACGACGGCAGCATCACCGGCGCCAAGGCCGGCCTGGAATATTCGATCGGCGACGTCATCGGCAAAGGCACGTCGCTGACCTTCACCGGCGAGGTGCGCAACGACAACCGCGATGACACCCAGTTCGCCGGCAGCATCCGGCTGACGGTGCCGCTCAACGCTTTCGACAAGGGCTGGTCTTCGGCCGATGACGGCGCCGAGCCGGTCTATCCGGTCAGCCCCGGCCTGCGCAAACGCGTCAACGAGCGCGTACGCGGCGACATCGGCGTTCGCATCGAGAGCCAGGACAAAGTTACCGGCACGTCGACGCGGGTGGCGATCAATGCCGCCACCAACACGGCATTCGGCCAGTTCTTCTTTGCCGATGGTGACAACGACGCGCTCGGCCTCGGCACGATCGGCGACCCGACCACGCTCGACAATGCAGTCGCCGGCGCCGGCGCTAACGGCGTCGTCGTCGCGCTGGGCGGCAAGGGCAACATTACGACAGCCGGCGTGACGCTCGCCAACGGACAGACCGTTATCGGCGGTGGCGGCGGTGTCCAGGCGCGGCTCGCCGACGGCAGCATCGGCACCTACAATTTCGGCGGCTCCAACGGCACCATCCAGGGCACTAACCCCGCCAACAACGTCCTGACGCTCGCCAATGGCAACACGCTGAGCGGTATCACCATCACCGGCGGCAAGGACGGCATCTTCGGCAACAACATCGCCGGCGCCACGCTGACCAACGTCACGGTCACCGGCACCGGCGGCCACGGCGCCGACTTCACCGGCACATCGACCGGCGTCAATGGCTCGAACTTCACCGCGACCGGCAACGGCCTCGACGGACTGCATATCGAAGGCGACGGCACCTATAACTTCACCGGCACGACGCTGCTGCAGGGCAATGGCGACGACGGCCTGGATATAACCGGCCACGGCACCTACACTTTCGCCACCCTCAACGCGCTCGACAACAACGATGCCGGCATTACCGTGAAGGGCACCGGGGTCGCCGGCTCGATCACCATCAACGGCGGCCAGGTGTCGGGCAACAAGGCGCTCGGCGACGACGGGGTCGGTGTCTTCATCGATCCGATCACCGCCCATATCGTGCTGGATTCGATCACCCAGACCGGCGGCGCATCGGGCGTCGTGCTCGAGAATCTTTCGGGCAGCTTCACCGTCAACGGCGCGACGACGATCTCGAACACGACCGGACCGGCCATCGCGATCACGGATTCGCCGGCCGCGATCCGCTTCGGCGACATCAACATCACCAATCCCGGCACCGACGGCATGGTGTTTGCGGGCGCCAACACATCAATAATTGCCGGCAACATCGTCATTGCTGGCCTCGGCTCCGGCGTCGGCCTCGATTTCTCCGGCAGCCAGACGAATTTCACCGCGCAGTCGCTCAACATCACTGGCACAGGCGCCGCCGGCTCGATCGGCATCGATCTGTCTTCCCCGAGCGCGGGCGGGGCTACGATCGTCATCACCGATGGCGGCGCGATCGCCAATGTCGACACCGGCGTGCGCTTCGGCATTTCCGGCTCGCCGGCCAATTCGGCCAATGCCCAATTCAGTTTCGGTGGCGGCTCGATTGCCGGCATCACCGCCTCCCTCGACGCGCGGGGGCTCAACCAGACGCTCGGGCTCTATGCTTTCGGCTCGACGACCTTCAGCGGCCCGCAGCTGTTCGACCAGCAGAATGTGATTTTCGTCGGCGCGACCGCGACCGGTTCGGGCACCGGATCCTCGCTGCTCGATCTGGCGACGGTCGCGACGGCCGATGCCAATACCGACGGCACCGCGATCTTCGTGCTGGTCAATCGCGGCACGGACATAGACGATGCGGACGCCTTCTCGCTGAGCGCCGGCCAGACGCTGGCTTCGTTCGGCAACGGCCGCACGTTCTCGCTCGGCGGCATCCCGATCAATGTGACGGGCGACAATGTCGTGCACAGCAGCACCGTCTCCGACGCCGGCGGCGCAGCCACGCTGACCAATAGCGGTGCCGGCGACACGGTGACGCTCGCCAACAATACCTCGCTGCTCGACTTCAACCTGTCCAATACCGGTGGCGGCAACGCGGTTCACGGCAGCGCCGTCAGCAATGTCACAATGACGGGCCTGGCCGTCAGCGGCGCCGACCTGAACGGCTTGCTGTTCGACGGCACCAATACCGTTACCGCCACCAACCTCAGCTCGACCAACAATGGCGGCGCCGGCTTGTCGATCCAGGGCGACGGAACCTATTCGTTCAACGGCACGACGACGCTGTCGAACAACGGCACCGACGGCCTGTTGATCAACGGCAACGGTACCTACGGCTTCGAGACGCTTGACGCCAAGGTCAATGGCGGCAGTGGCGTCGACGCCAAATCGACGGGCGCCGGCAAGCTGACGACCACTGGCGGAACGATCTCCGGCAATGGCGGCAACGGATTCAGCGCATCCCAGATTGGGCTCGATGTCACGCTGACCAGCCTCAACCAGATTAGTGGCGGGACCGGTGTCGGCCTCACGAACGTCACCGGCAGCTTCGATATCTCCGGCTCGACGACGATTTCGAACGTCGCAAACGGCATTGTCATCCAGAATAGCTCGGCAACGGTAGGCTTTGGCGGCAATGTCACGGTCACCGCTCCTTCTGGCTCTGGTATCATACTGGCTGCCAATTCCGGTGCCATCACTTTCGGCGATGTCGCGATCGACCAGCCGGGCCAAAACGCGATCGACATTTTCGGTACGAACGGCACGATCAGCTTCGCCAACATCGACATCACCGGCCTGCCGCCCGGCAAGACCGGGCTCGACCTGTCGGGCAGCCAGTCGACCTTCACCGCCACCTCGCTCGACATCACCGGCGCCGGCACTTCGACCGGCATCGACCTTTCCGGCACCACCGGCGGCTCGGTGACGATCGGCACCGGCGTCATTTCCGCCGGCACCGGCGTCCAGATGGGCACGCACGGCGCGGCCGGGACCAGCGCCAACACCACCTTCTCGTTCGATGCCGCCGGCGGCGCATCGATCACCGGGACCACCGCCTCGCTCGACATGCGCGGCCTGCTGGCCGGCAACGGCACCTATGCTTTCAATGCCACCCATTTGGTCGGCCCGCAGCTGTTCGACACTGCCAACGTCATCTTCGTCGGCGCAGCAAACACCGGGACCGGCTCCGGCGCGAGCGTTGGCGACCTTATCAACGCCGACGCCGCCGACGGTCTGACGACCGACGCCAACACCATCTTCGTCCTTGTCAACAGCGGCGCTGGAACTATCAACACCGATGCCGACGGCTTCACGCTTGCCGACGGCCAGCAGATCGTCTCCTTCGCCAACGGCAACACCGTCGCTCTCGTCGGGCCGCCGGCCAACGTCACCGGCGCCGAGGTGGTTACTTCGGGCACCCAGGTCGATCCGTTCGGCAATGGCGCCGCCACCCTCAACAACTCGGCCGGCAGCACCATCGATCTCGCCAACGGCAACCGCGTCGCCGACCTCAGCGTCAGCAATGCGGGTTCGGGCTCGGCGATCAACGGATCGAATGTAAACGCGGCCACCATCACCGGGGTGACGATCAGCAGCGCCGTAACCGGCATCGACCTGACCGGCGCAACGGGTGCGATCAACATCACCAACACGACGATGGGCGGCGTCAGCGGCACTGGCCTGCTGGCCAGCAACTTCGGCGGCACCGGCACCTTCAACAATTTGGACATCACCGGCGCCGGTATCGGCGTCAGCGTCACGGGCGGTTCCACGGGCACGCTGACCTTCGACAATGCGAGTTCGATCGCCGGCACGACGGGCACGGCGCTCAGCATTCTTGGAGCAACGCCTAACCTCACCTACAACGGCACCATCAATCAGACGAGTGCCGCGAGCGCGGTCATCATCAGCGGCATGACCGGCGGCTCGGCCACCTTCGCCGGCCAAATCACCGCCAGCACCGGCGCGGCCAACGCCATCGACCTGACCGGCAATGCCGGCGGCACGATCAATTTCACCGGCGGGCTCGACCTCACCACCGACGGCGGCCTTGCCTTCAGCGCCATCAATGGCGGCACGCTCACCGTCACCGGCACTAACACGACCGCATCTGGGCTCGGCCCTGTCGAAAACGGCATCCATCTCGGTGGCGCCGGCGGTTTGACCATCGGCGCAGGCGGCGTCATTTTCGACAGCGTCACCGTCGACGGCTCAGGCGGCGCCGTGCAGACCGGCATCCTCATCGAAAACACCAGCGGCGGCAGCGTCACCTTCGGCGCTGTCGACATCAATCGCGTCACTGGCGACGCCATCCGCCTCACCAACGTGGCCAACGCCGTTACCTTCAATGGCACGACGACGATCGACACGGTTGTTGGCGGTGGCCCCGGCTTCGTGGTGCAAGGCAGCGCCGCGACGGTCAATGTCAACAATCTGGTGACGACGCTGGTTTCGGGCGACGACGTCAGCCTGACCAACAACACCGGCACGATCAACATCGGCGGCACCATCACCAATTCCGGCACCGGCAACGGCGTCGTGGTTTTTGGCGGCAGCGCCGCGATCACGGTCTCGGCCAACATCTCCAGCTCGGCAACAGCACCAGGCACGGCGGTCAAGATCGACGGCACCATCGGCGGCTCGGCCCAGTTCAGCGGCAGCGTCACGTCGACCGGCACCGGAAATCTGTTCGCCATCGGCTCGACATTGCCCCCGGCAGGCGGTGCGTTCAGCTTCACCGGCCCGACCCTGTCGGCGAGCGGTGGCGGCGGCGCGGTGGTCGGTGGCATGATCGGCACCGCAACGTTGAATGTTACCACCCCGCTATCGATCACCAATGCCTTGGGCACCGGCCTGTCCGTCTCCGGTGTCGCGAGCACCGCATCGGCAACCTTCGGGGCGGTGACCGTGACGGGCGCCGGCGGCATCGGCATCAACATTGTCGGCAATGCCGGCCCGGTGACCTTCGGCACGACCCAGGTCACGCTGGGCACCACGAGCGGCACTGCCGGCATCAACTTCGCCGGCACCAACAACGATGTCAGCTTCGGCACGACTACCATCGACGATGTCGGCGCCAACCAGACCGGCATCGACTTCAGCGGCTCCTCGACGACGGCCGATTTCGGCCTGACGACGATCACCGGCCTGGGCGACCTGACCTCGCGCGGCATCGACCTGTCGTCGACCACGGGCAACAAGGTCATCACCTTCCTGCAGGGTTCCAAGATCGACAATGTCGGCGTCGGCGTCGAACTGTCGTCCGGCGGCACCACGGCGACTTCAGCCAATGCCACCTTCACCTTCGGCGACGGCGATTCGACCGACGGCCTGGAATCCTTCATCACCGCGGCCGTTGGCGGCTACACCGTCGACACCGTCGGCCTCGACCCGATATCGGGCAACTACGATTTCGACGACGTGTTCTTCACCGGCAGCGCCAACCTCGCCACCGCGCCCGGTTCGGTCACGCTGGTCTCGCAGTCGGGCGGCTTCATCGCCGCCGGCACGACCGGCAATCTCAGCATGGGCGTCAACACCATTTCGCTCGCCGCCGCCGATGCGCTGACAGGCGCGCAGAACTTCGCCTTCGTCGGCACGATCAATCTCGGCGCCACCGCCTTCACGCTCGATTCCGGCCAGACGATCACCGGCTTCGGCAACAGCAATGTGGTTTCGACCGGCACGATCCAGCCGGCCAACGTCCAAGGTGCTCTTGGCGCCACCGGCGGCAACATCACCGGCGACGAGGCCGTCGTCAGCGGGACGGCCAACTTGATGCAGCTGCTCGGCGACAATGCCGTGCGCCACACCGCATTCGACTTCAGCAGCGCGGCCGGTGCCGCCTTCCTGATCGACCAGAGCGCGGCCGGCTTCAGCAATGCCAGCGGCATCACCATCGAAGGCGTGACGATCTCGAATGTCGCGGCGGGCCAGACCGCCATCCAGGTTACCGGCCTCAATGGCAGTCTGTCGGTCATCAACAACAACATCAACCTTGCCGGCACGCTGCTCGACGTCAATGGCGGCACCAGCACCATCTCGGTGTCGCGCGGCTTCCTGCCCAATGGCGGGCCGGCCGGAACGCTGACCGGTGGCGGCATCAACATCGCCAACCGCACCGGCGGCGCGGTGACCTTCACCGACCAGGTGGCCATCACCGGCGGCAATGGCGTCTCGATTTCGGGCGGCACCGCCGGCGGCGCCGTCAATTTCAATGGCGGCCTCGACATCACGACGTCCCTCGCCACTGGCCTCAGCCTCTCGGGGCTGAATGTCCTGACCGTCGCGAATGCCGGCTCGACGACGATCAACGCTACGGGCCAGACAGCGCTATCGCTGCAAGGCACACTCGGCGCCGGCGGCGTCAATTTCGACAGCATCACCTCGAGCGGCGGCACAAGCGGCATCATCCTCAACGGCGTCACCGGGGCGGTGAATGTCTCCGGCGCGACCAGCATCACCGGCACCAGCAGCTTCGGCATAGACGGCACCGGCGCCAACACCGGCACGTTCACCTTCGGCGCGGTGACGGTCAACAACACCGCCACGGCCGGCGGCGGCATCCATGTGGTATCAGGCACGGTCAACGTCACCGGCCTCGCCAACATCGATACGACGAGCGGCGTCGGCCTGTCGCAGAGCGGCGGCACGACAAGCTTCACCGGCGGTGTGACCATCGACACCACCTCCGGCACGGCCATCGTGGGCACCGGCGGCACGATGGGCATCACCGCCACCGGCGGTGCCGAGACGGTAAACTCGACCCTCGGCCAGGCGATCAACCTCATCAACGTCACCGCCAGCATTGCGCTCGACTCGACCTCGTCGGGCGGCGGCACCAACAATGTTGGCCTGGCCAATGTCACCGGAACAGTCAGCCTCGGATCCGGCGCATTGAGCGGCGCTTCGGGCGTCGCATTCCTGCTCAATGGCGGTGCTGCGACCGTCAGCTATGGCGGCACGGTCACCAAGACCACCGCCGGCAAGATCGTCGACATCTCCGGCGTCACCGGCGGCACGGTCACACTGTCCGGCGCGCTCAGCGCCACCGGCGGTTTCGACAATGGTGTTTATGTCCACGGCAACTCCGGCGGGACCATCACTCTCAGCGGTGGCACGAAGACGCTGACCACTGGCGCCAATACGGCGGTCGACTTGACGACCAACACCGGCGCGACGATCAACTTCGATACGGGTGGCCTGGTGATTACCACCACCTCCGGCACCGGCTTCAACGCCAGCGGCGGTGGCATGGTCAGCGTCGGCGCGCTCCTCAGCGACAACAGCATCACCACGACGGCCGGCGGCACCGCGTTGAACCTCAATGGCGTTACGATTGGCGCTGCGGGCATGAATTTCGACAGTGTTTCGGCCACTGCCGCCGCAACCGGCATCTCGCTGACCAATATCGCCTCGTCGGGCGGCGGGGCCATCATTCTCGGCACGGTCAACCTGCAAGGCATGACCACGCGTGGTGTCGATGTTTCCGGCACGCTTGGCGCGGCGCTGTCCTTCAACGATCTCGACATCGGCCTGAACAGCACCACGGGCGTGGCCTTCGACCTCAACGGTGCCACCATCAATGCGGCGGTGACGGCCAATGACTTCGATGTCACCAATGCCGCCGCCGCCGGCACCTCGATCGCCGTCGACCTGCGCGGCGCCATCGGCGGCCAGACGGTGCGCCTCGGTGATGCCGTGGTCGGCGGCGCCAGTTCGAGCATAGCCGGGGTTAACACCGGCGTGTTCCTCAACAGCGCCACCAACCTCGCTTTCACCTATGGCGACGGCGAATCGGCGACCGACCAGCTCTCGACCATCGGCGCCAATGTAGGCATCGACGCCTCCAGTGCGCCGGTTGCCGGCACCTACAACTTCCAGGACGTGAACTTCCAGTCGACCCCGGGCTTGGGCTTCGGTGTCGGCAAGGTCTATTTCGTCGGCGCTTCCGCGACCGGCGACGGCAGCGGCCGCGACCAGAACAATCTGGCGACGCTGACCACCGCCGAAGCGGCAGCAGTGTCGACGGACATTCTCGTCCTCGTCAACGATGGCGGCGTCATCACCGCGGCAGGCAGCAATGGCAACGATACGCTGGCGCTCGCCATCGGCGAGCAGGTGCGCGGCTTCGGCAACGGCAACATCAACCTGGCGCTGACGGTGCCCTCCACCATCCAGCTGGCCAGCAACAGCATCTCGATCATCGACCAGACGCCCAATGGCGCCGCGACGCTGACGACGAGCGCCGGCAACAATGTCATTACGCTCGGCGCCAGCGGCAACATCATCGACGGCTTCATCCTCGATGGCAGCCCGGCGGGTGCCGCGCGTGGCGTCAAGGACAATGGCGCGGGTGCTGCGAATACCGTCATCAGCAACATGACTATCCGCAATTTTGCCACGCAGGGTATCGAGATCACGCCGTCGAACAGCACGAAGATCAACAACGTTGCTTTCTCCGGCAACGCCAGCGATGTGTGGCTGAACGCGCCCAACAGCACCATCACCAACGTCACCAGCACCGGCGCCACCGGCATTGCTTTCAAACTCGACAACACCGCCGGCACGACGACGCTGACCAACGTCAACATCACCACCGCAGCGACCGGCACCGGCATCGCCTTCGGCGGCGCGTCGGGCGCTGGCGGCACGATTGCCGGTACCAATGTCGATATATCGGGCGGCAGCGGCCTTTCGGTGACCGGCGGCAACGCGGTGATCAGCTTCGACGGCGCTAGCTCCATCATCAGCACGTCGGGCGCGGCGGCCACGATCTCGACCCGCGCTGGCGGCAGCTTCACCTTCGCCGGCTCGGTGATCGCCAACGGCGCTGCGAGCGGCATCAGCATTTCCGGCGCGACGGCGGCCAATACGGTGAGCTTCACCGGTACGGTCGATCTCGGCACCACGACGCCGATGACCGGCACCGCAGTCGCAATCAACAACGGCGCCACGGCCTCGACCGTCAGCTTCGCAAACCTCGACATCGTCACAAACGGCACCACCGGATTCAGCGCCATCAATGGCGGCACGGTCAATGTGACGACCGGCACGGTGAGCTCCACTTCCGCGCAGGCGGTCAACCTCAACGGCATCGCCACCACCGGCATCAATTTCACCTCGACCAATTCGACCGGCGGCACCAACAACGTGTCGCTGACCAATGTCACCGGCGCCGGCACTGTCAGCCTCGGCTCCGGTGCGCTCGGCGGCGCGACCGGCGCGGCCTTCCTGGTCACCGGCGGCTCGGCCAATGTCAGCTATGCCGGCTCGGTCACCAAGACCACGGCCGGAAACGTCGTCAGCATCTCCACCCGCACCGCCGGCACCACGACATTGTCGGGCACTCTCAGCGCCACCGGCGGCGTGGCCAACGGGATCCTCGTCAACGCCAACACCGGCGGCACGATCAACTTCTCCGGCGCCAGCAAGATACTGACCACCGGAGCCAACAATGCCGTCGACCTGACGGCGAACACCAACACCGCGGTCAACTTCACCGGCGGCGGCCTAGCCATCACCACCACCTCCGGCACCGGCTTCAACGCCACGAGCAACGGTACTGGCACCGTGACCGTTATCGGCTCGGGCAACACGATTTCGACCGGCAGCGGCGTCGCGGTCAACCTTGACAGCGTTGCTATCGCGGCGGGCGGCGTGACCTTCGCTTCCACAAACAAAGGCGCCGGCGGCACCAGCGCCGTCATCCTCGATTCCGTCACCGGTTCGGGAGCGATCGACCTCGGCACCGGCGCGCTGGTGGGCGGAACAAGCGCCGTGATCCGTATCGGCGATGGCCTAGGCACCGCCAACAGCGGCGGCACGGCGGCGTTCACCTATGCCGGCGCGATCACCAGCGGCAGCACCGGCCAGGCGGTCAACATCCAGGATCGCGCCCTGACCGCCGGCAACATCACCCTGTCGGGCAACATCACGCATAATGCGGCGGGCCAGATCGGCATCCTGCTGGACGACAATGTCGCCGGCATCATCACCTTCTCCGGCGCGTCGAAATCGATCACCTCGACCACGGCGGCTGGCGTCAGCCTGAGCGACAATGCCGGCGCGACGATCAACTTCACCAATGGCGGGCTGGTCATCGCCACGACCAGCGGCGCCGGTTTCAGCGCCACCGGCCCCGGTCCGGCAGCCACCACCGGCGGCACGATGACGGTGCAGGGCACCGGCAACACCATCGTGTCCGGCACGGGCACGGCCCTTAATGTCGCCAACACGACGATCGGCGCCGGCGACGTGACGTTCAGGAGCATTGCGTCCAATGGTGCAGCCAACGGCATCGTGCTCAACAACACCGGCACCAGCGGCAATCTGGTGGTGACCGGCACCGGCGCGACGGGGGGCAGCGGCGGCACGATCCAGAACTCGACCGGCGATGGCGTCAGCCTGACCGACACTCAGGATGTCAGCCTGAGCAACATGATTATCAGCGACAATGCGGGCAACGGCATAAAGGGCCTGCGCGTCAACGGTGTGGTGCTCAACGGTCTGACCCTGAACAGCAATGCCGATGCCAACACCGAGTCCGGAATCCTGTTCAACGAACTTACCGGCAACGCCTCGCACGTCGCCACGTTCACCAACCTCACGGTCTCCAACTCATTCACCCATAACGTGCAGGTCATCAATTCCGGCGGCACGTTGGCGAACCTGGTGGTGAGCGGCGGCACGTTCTCGAACAACGGCGCCTCAAACAATGCCGGCAGCGACTTCATCTTCGAGGCGGACGGCGCCGGTGTCGCCGGCGCGCCGACGATGACGCTGACCGTCGACGGCGCAACCTTCACCGGCAACAACGCCTATCCCGGACCGGGAGTCATCCCTGGAACCGGTCTGTTCGTCATTGCCAATGACGGCACCGTCAACGCTCACATCGGCGAGACCACGGGAAATCTATTCAACAATCTGAACAACGGCATCAACCTTACCCAGAGCAGCAATTCCGGCGCCGGCACGGGCGGCAATCTGAATTTCACCGTCCGGAACAACACCGTCACCAACAGCGACTCGACGGCCATCAACGTGTTCAGCAGCGGCGACCTCGCACGGACGCTTGACGGCACAATCGCCAACAACGTCATCGGTACGCAAGGCGTAGCAACCTCGGGATCGCGAACCGGCAACGGCATCAGGGTTGGGCATGAAAGCCTCGGCGTCGCCAAGGTGCTGATCGACAACAACATTATCCAGAGCATCGGCGTCAACGGCATAAGCGGTGGCGACAGCGTCTCGATCACGCAGCTCGTGCAGCCGGGCACCGTGCACGCGACGGTCACCAACAACACCATTCGCGACAATGCCGACAGCCGCGGCATCACGGTCACCGCCACATTTGCCGGCGCTATCATCAATGCCGACGTTCATGCCAACACCATCACCAACGTCAACAACGCCAATGCCATCCGCTTCCTCGCGGACGGCCTCGGCGGCGCCGACGGCACGATCAACGTACCGCAGGCGAGCGAGGCCGGTATCGAAACCGTCAATGGCGGGGCAACGGCACTGACGGACACCCGGACGTTCTTCAACCAGCCGCTGCCACTGCTGCCTGCCGCGACACCGTAGTCAGCAACCTTGGATTTCGTCCTAGGAAATATATTTTATGAATTTGATATCGACTTGTTGTCTTACTTAGGCATAATGCAAGAATTCAGACAGTAAGCGGCCAACGGAGGGAACGGGGATGAGTGAGCCTTATTTAGGTGAAGTCAAGATCATTTCCTGGAACTATGCACCGCGCGGCTGGGCATTTTGTAACGGCCAGTTGTTGCCGCTTAACCAGAACCAGCCATTGTTCTCACTTCTTGGCACCAGGTACGGCGGCAACGGCCAGACAAATTTTGCCCTTCCGGATATGAGGGGACGTGCGCCGGTTCATACGGGCGGCCCTATCGGTGCAATTGTCGGCGGCCAGGGCGGCGAAGAGTTTCACACGCTCACGCTCGGCGAAATGCCGACACACAACCATTTCGTCAACGCATCGAACACTGCCGGCAACGTCAACAATCCATCCGGCGCGCTGTTGGGGGCGAACGCCAGCCCGATCTATCAGCCGCCTGGCAGCGCGGTGGCTATGGCGAAGGAAAACATCACTTTCGTCGGTGGCGGCCAGCCGCATGAGAACAGATCGCCCTATCTCGTCTTGAATTTCATCATTGCCCTGCAAGGCATATTCCCGTCGCGAAATTAAGAGGACGCTTCGATGAGCCAACCTTTTGTCGGCGAGATCAGGATGTTCGGTGGCAATTTCCCTCCGAATGGCTGGGCGTTCTGCCAAGGCCAGTTGATGCCGATCTCCGAGAACGAAACCTTGTTCAATCTGATCGGTACGACCTATGGCGGCGACGGGGAGGAAACATTCGCCCTGCCCAACCTCGCATCCCGCATCCCCGTCCATGCTGGCAAGGGCCCGCTGGTCAGCCAGACCTATATCATCGGAGAACTGGGCGGGGTCGAATCCGTCACTGTTTCAACCCAACAAATGCCGAACCATTCCCATACCTGGACCGGTTCGTCGAATATCGCCAAGAATCCGGGTCCGTCCGGCGGTGTCCTGGCGACATCGAGCCTGCTGACGCCCTATGTGGGTATCGCACCTGATGGCAACATGGCCGCCGGAGCCATTTCGCCGGCCGGCGGCAGCCAGCCTCACGACAATATGGTGCCGTTCCTCGCCGTCAGTTTCATCATCTCGCTATTTGGCATCTTCCCCCAGCAAAGCTAGAGACTTGCCATGACCAATCCGTTCGTCGCCGAAATTCGAATTTTTGCCGGAGATTTCGCCCCGACGGGGTGGGCGACCTGCGATGGCCAGCTCCTGCCAATCTCGCAGAATACGGCGCTGTTTTCGCTGCTGGGCACAGTTTACGGCGGCGACGGCAAGTCGACCTTCGCGTTGCCGAATATGGCTGGCTCCGCGCCCATGGGGCAAGGACAGGGCAATGGCTTGTCGGAGCGGTTTCTCGGCGAGACGGGTGGCGAAACGTCCATCACCCTTCTGCAAACGGAAATGCCGCAACATAATCATTTTGTCGCGATGTCCACCGAGAGTGGCGCCCAGGGAACTCTTACCGATGCGGTTGTTCTGGGGAAGTCGGGGGGCGGAACGCTGTATCAGAACAACACTTCGCAAAATCTGGTCCAGATGGACCCCCAGGCACTGAGCATGGCGGGCAGTACGTTGCCTCACAACAACCTGCCTCCCTATCTGGCGATGACGTTCATCATTGCCATGCAAGGCGTTTATCCGGCGCGTCCGTAAGCGCCACTCCATGATCCAGCTTCCGATTGTGGACAACGGGCCTGTTATATTTTGCTGGGTGCGCGCGGCGCGGATTGATCTGACGTTCCGCCCGATGGCGGACGCCGATCTGCCGTTCCTGTCGGCGCTCTACGCCTCGACCCGCGCCGAAGAACTTGCCGTCACGCCGTGGAGCGATGCGCAGAAAACGGCGTTCCTCGACATGCAGTTTCAAGCGCAGCACGCGCATTACCAGAAATACTATCCCAACGCCGACTGGCTGGTGATCGAGCAGGCAAGGCAAGATATCGGTCGCCTGTATATCGAGCGCTCGGCGAGCGAGCATTGCATCATAGATATCGCCTTCCTGCCGGCGCATCGCGGCAAGGGGTCTGGCGGTGCGTTGCTCGCCGATCTCATCGATGAGGCCGCCGCCGTCGGCAAGTCGGTCTCGATCCATGTCGAGAAGAACAATCCAGCGCGGCGGCTCTACAAACGCCTCGGCTTCACCGTTGCCGAGGACAAGGGCCTCTACGACCTGATGATCCGTTCGCCGTAAGGGCCGTGCCGGTCGTCACGTGCCGCGATACCAGGAGACGATGGTGAAACGTTCGTTGCGCGTGACCGGGGTGACTTCATGCGTCGTTTCCGAACGAAAGGCGACGAGAGAGCCCGGCAACGCGGGCATGGCAACGCGCAGGCCCGGGCCGCTGTAAGGCCCATGCAGGACCAGCGAGCCGCCTGCATAGCTTTTTGGCGAAGGGTTGTCCGATTGACGGTTGAGAAAGATCACCACCGAGATCTTTCGGAACCGCGACTCGTCGTGAATGAGCGGCGTGTTGCCATCCTGGTGCGGCACAAAGAAATCGCCTTGCCGATAGTGAAGGAACTGAGGTTTCTCGACCTGGCCGAGCAGCAGCCCGAAATGCCGCTCCAGAGCCGCCTTCTGCTGCGCCAACAGGGCACTCACTCGCTCTTCAGTGGCCTGCGAAACATCGGCGCGCACGGTCTTTCGGATCTCCGGCCATGCCATCTTCTGGTCGGCAGGCCCCAGCAGGCCGGCCGGACGGCCCAAGGCCGCCCGAATTTCCGCGCACAGTGCGCTACACGCCGCTCCGTCAAATACGTCCGCAATCTCGATATAGTCGATCATATGTCGAGCCGCCGCGCTGCCAAATCGCCCTGATGGCCGGAGCGTCCCCGTGGCCGATCCGGTCGAAAAAAATCAGTTGAATACCGCCTCGTAAAGCCGCCCTGCCTCATCGGCAGCGATCGGCACGATGAAGATCTCATGGGCGCCGCTTTTGCCGTTGAACCGATAGATAGCCTGCGGCAGCGCCGCGTCGCGCGGCCCCCTGAACAGCAGCGTGAAGCCACCGCCGTCGCGCGGGCTGTTGGCAATGGGCTGCACCGCGCTCAGTTCCATCGTGAGCGTCTGACCGCCGGCTTCGACGGAAAAGCTCTGCCCCTGCTCGAAATCCGAAAGCGATGCCATGCGCCTGCCCTGGTTCGTCTGTCTTTCAGACGGCTCTCTTGAGATGTCTATCCCGTCAGCCAATCTCGCCGCTTCATGGCGTGCTGTCTATAGAGCTCGATCTCCAGAAGTACAAAAGAGCACGATCAAACAAACAGATAGATTTATCTTGGCCACGTAGGGTGAAGCAGCCGTCAACGCGTTGCGCACCGGCAGCCACTGGCCTAAACCGGAATGGTATAAGAGGAGAACACTAGGGATGACTGACGCGAAAACAGACACGGCCCCGGCCGGAAGCACCGCGACCAACGCGCTGCCGCTGTTCTACAAAAAACCCGAGGCGCTCAATCCGCTGCGGCACGGCTCACTCGGCCTTACGGCGCGGGCCGATTTCTCCTTTGCCCGCACCGCGCACGCCATCCCCGTCGTCGCATCGGAAATGCCGGCGGCGATGCGCTCCTATCCGATCGTTTTCATTGGCGACGCCAAGGCGCCTGTCATCATCACCGGTCTGCGCCAGGACCAGAACCTGTTCGTAGGCGCCGACGGCAAATGGGCGGAGCCGCATTACATTCCCGCCTATGTCCGCCGTTACCCCTTCATCCTCGCCGATGAATCGAAAACGACCGGCCGCCTGACCTTGTGCATCGACCGTGCCAGCGAACGCGTCGTCGAGCAGATGCCTTCGTCCAAGGACAGCGACGAGATCGCGCCCTTCTTCGACGGCAACGAGCCGGCCGAGGCCTCGAAGCAGGCGCTCGCCTTCTGCAGCCAGTTCCAGACCGACTTCAATGCGACTCGCGCCATGATCGACAAGATCGACGCGCACGGCCTGTTCGCGCCGCGGCAGAGCAAGGTGACGCTGGAGGGCGGCGAGACCCTCAACCTCACCGACTTTCAGGTGATCGACGAGCCGGCCTTCAACAAATTGAGCGACGAGGCGTTTCTCGATCTCAGGAAATCCGGCGCGCTTGCGCTGCTCTATTGCCATCTCGCCTCGAGCAACAGCTGGACCTCGCTGGTCTTCCAGGCGTCATTGCGGCGAGCTGGCTGACGCGGCCCGCGACGAAAAGCTTCGGCAAGGCGCGGGTTGTTTAAATCAACGGTTCGCGCCTTCGTACGACGATCTCTCCGCCGCTCGAATCATGCTGTTGTCGTGCAGATCGCTTGCCATGACGGGCTGGCGAACTCCCAATGCTCGACGTGTAGCTCTCGCCGAAATGCGCCGAGGCGGCATCACCCCCCGGTTCGCGGACCTGTCAATAAAGTCGAGCACGCCAGCCTTGCTGCCCTCCTCGATCGTTGAATAGCCGGTCGCGGCCATCGATCACGGTCCGAACGCAAAAAGCCCGCGTGAAGCGGGCTTTTTTTGTTGGTTGCGGGGACAGGATTTGAACCTGTGACCTTCAGGTTATGAGCCTGACGAGCTACCGGGCTGCTCCACCCCGCGTCACCTCCAGGGCAAGCTCTTGCTTGCTCCGGACTCTCCAGGGCAAGCTCTTGCCTGCTCCGGATCTGAAGCAAGCGTTTGCTTGCTTATCTGGACGTAAGCCTGGGCCTATGAACAGGATGGCTTACAGATAGGTATATGGCTGACCAAATGAAAGGGCCGCTTGCGCGGCCCGTGATCCCTTGGCGGGCCTTTTCGTAGAGAGAAGATTCAGTTTCATCCGGTTTGCGGATGAGAGTTCAACGTGCGTTTTGCAGACCTGGCAGCGACCTACTCTCCCGCGTCTTGAGACGAAGTACCATCAGCGCTGGAGCGTTTCACGGCCGAGTTCGGAATGGGATCGGGTGCAGCCGCTCCGCCATAACCACCAGGTCGGCAAAACGCACGTTATATCGAGAAGCTGTTTTTTCGTGCCAAGGCGACGTTTGTGTCTAGCTAACGGACAAAGTCCGCAAGCGCGACTGCGCGTCGCCGGTTTTCCGGCGCCCTCGCGGAGCATAGGCCCTGTTAAGGGCCGCTCATGCGTGAGCGCTGGTCAGATCATCGTGTTCACGATGAGCATAAGGAATGAGAACGATCAAGCCGATCGAACTATTAGTACCGGTAAGCTTCAAGCGTTGCCGCTCTTCCACACCCGGCCTATCAACGTGGTCGTCTTCCACGGTTCTCAGGGAATACTCGTTTTAAGGTGGGTTTCCCGCTTAGATGCCTTCAGCGGTTATCCCGTCCGGATATAGCTACCCTGCTATGCGGCTGGCGCCACAACAGGTCCACCAGAGATCCGTCCATCCCGGTCCTCTCGTACTAGGGACAGATCCTTTCAATATTCCTACACCCACGGCAGATAGGGACCGAACTGTCTCACGACGTTCTGAACCCAACTCACGTACCGCTTTAAATGGCGAACAGCCATACCCTTGGGACCTGCTCCAGCCCCAGGATGCGATGAGTCGACATCGAGGTGCCAAACAACCCCGTCGATATGGACTCTTGGGGGTCATCAGCCTGTTATCCCCGGCGTACCTTTTATCCGTTGAGCGATGGCCCTTCCACGCGGGACCACCGGATCACTATGACCGACTTTCGTCTCTGCTCGACTTGTCAGTCTCGCAGTCAGGCAGGCTTATGCCATTGCACTCAGCGAACGATTTCCGACCGTTCTGAGCCCACCATCGCGCGCCTCCGTTACTCTTTAGGAGGCGACCGCCCCAGTCAAACTACCCACCATACATTGTCCCGGACCCGGATAACGGGCCGCGGTTAGACATCCATAGTAATAAGGGTGGTATTTCAAGGGTGGCTCCACCTGAGCTGGCGCCCAGGTTTCAAAGCCTACCACCTATCCTACACATGCCACTACGAATGCCAATGTAAAGCTATAGTAAAGGTGCACGGGGTCTTTCCGTCTAACCGCAGGAACCCCGCATCTTCACGGGGAATTCAATTTCACTGAGTCTATGCTGGAGACAGCGGGGAAGTCGTTACGCCATTCGTGCAGGTCGGAACTTACCCGACAAGGAATTTCGCTACCTTAGGACCGTTATAGTTACGGCCGCCGTTTACTGGGGCTTCGATTCAGAGCTTGCACCCCTCCTCTTAACCTTCCAGCACCGGGCAGGCGTCAGACCCTATACGTCGTCTTGCGACTTCGCAGAGCCCTGTGTTTTTGATAAACAGTCGCTACCCCCTGGTCTGTGCCACCCTCCTCTACTTGCGTAGAAAAGGGTCACGCTTCTTCCGAAGTTACGCGTGCAATTTGCCGAGTTCCTTCAGCATAGTTCTCTCAAGCGCCTTGGTATACTCTACCTGACCACCAGTGTCGGTTTCGGGTACGGTTTATAAGGAGGAGCTATTTCCTGGAACCGCTCCGCTGCCCGTTCAATCCGATAAGATTGGACAACTTGTGCGATCCGTCACTACCTCCAAGCCCACGAATATTAACGTGGTTCCCATCGACTACGCGTTTCCGCCTCGTCTTAGGGGCCGGCTAACCCTGCT
>NZ_JAMYVW010000002.1:4265000-4267500 GCF_040324395.1 Mesorhizobium sp. C277A
GCTTCCTGGTAAAGCTCTCATAGTGGTCGTTCAGAGCGTAGTCGGGCACGGCAACCTCCTGGAAGATTATGGCGCCGATCAAAGCCCGGTAACAATAGATAGCAATGATTGGATGCGCACGATCACGGTTCGTTTTCCAAGATCTGATGGCGAGAGAATGGTTCGTCGCCTGGTTTTGCAGGATCCAAAGCGTCCGGTCACCATCGCGCCGGCGCGCGGCGGTTGCCGCGCTGACAGAGCCGGGAGCCAACCGGCTTCGCGTGGGCAAAGGTGCCGAATACAAAAGGCCTGCGAGCTGCGGGCGGTTGGGGGTCATGATTTGGCTTTTCTGTCCCACGGTCGGCTTCGCCTGCTTCCGACCCCTGGTGCAGGTTAAAATCGCCATCGATCACGGTCCGAACGCAAAAAGCCCGCGTGAAGCGGGCTTTTTTTGTTGGTTGCGGGGACAGGATTTGAACCTGTGACCTTCAGGTTATGAGCCTGACGAGCTACCGGGCTGCTCCACCCCGCGTCACCTCCAGGGCAAGCTCTTGCTTGCTCCGGACTCTCCAGGGCAGGCTCTTGCCTGCTCCGGATCTGAA
Organism: Mesorhizobium sp. C277A; assembly: GCF_040324395.1. Taxonomy (NCBI): domain Bacteria; kingdom Pseudomonadati; phylum Pseudomonadota; class Alphaproteobacteria; order Hyphomicrobiales; family Phyllobacteriaceae; genus Mesorhizobium; species Mesorhizobium sp. C277A. The sequence continues at coordinate 4,265,582 of NZ_JAMYVW010000002.1, forward strand.
GCAAGCGTTTGCTTGCTTATCTGGACGTAAGCCTGGGCCTATGAACAGGATGGCTTACAGATAGGTATATGGCTGACCAAATGAAAGGGCCGCTTGCGCGGCCCGTGATCCCTTGGCGGGCCTTTTCGTAGAGAGAAGATTTCAGTTTCATCCGGTTTGCGGATGAGAGTTCAACGTGCGTTTTGCAGACCTGGCAGCGACCTACTCTCCCGCGTCTTGAGACGAAGTACCATCAGCGCTGGAGCGTTTCACGGCCGAGTTCGGAATGGGATCGGGTGCAGCCGCTCCGCCATAACCACCAGGTCGGCAAAACGCACGTTATATCGAGAAGCTGTTTTTTCGTGCCAAGGCGACGTTTGTGTTTTGCTTTCGAGCGCAAGCCCGCAAGCGCGACTGCGCGTCGCCGGTTTTCCGGCGCCCTCGCGGAGCATAGGCCCTGTAAGGGCCGCTCATGCGTGAGCGCTGGTCAGATCATCGTGTTTCACGATGAGCATAAGGAATGAGAACGATCAAGCCGATCGAACTATTAGTACCGGTAAGCTTCAAGCGTTGCCGCTCTTCCACACCCGGCCTATCAACGTGGTCGTCTTCCACGGTTCTCAGGGAATACTCGTTTTAAGGTGGGTTTCCCGCTTAGATGCCTTCAGCGGTTATCCCGTCCGGATATAGCTACCCTGCTATGCGGCTGGCGCCACAACAGGTCCACCAGAGATCCGTCCATCCCGGTCCTCTCGTACTAGGGACAGATCCTTTCAATATTCCTACACCCACGGCAGATAGGGACCGAACTGTCTCACGACGTTCTGAACCCAACTCACGTACCGCTTTAAATGGCGAACAGCCATACCCTTGGGACCTGCTCCAGCCCCAGGATGCGATGAGTCGACATCGAGGTGCCAAACAACCCCGTCGATATGGACTCTTGGGGGTCATCAGCCTGTTATCCCCGGCGTACCTTTTATCCGTTGAGCGATGGCCCTTCCACGCGGGACCACCGGATCACTATGACCGACTTTCGTCTCTGCTCGACTTGTCAGTCTCGCAGTCAGGCAGGCTTATGCCATTGCACTCAGCGAACGATTTCCGACCGTTCTGAGCCCACCATCGCGCGCCTCCGTTACTCTTTAGGAGGCGACCGCCCCAGTCAAACTACCCACCATACATTGTCCCGGACCCGGATAACGGGCCGCGGTTAGACATCCATAGTAATAAGGGTGGTATTTCAAGGGTGGCTCCACCTGAGCTGGCGCCCAGGTTTCAAAGCCTACCACCTATCCTACACATGCCACTACGAATGCCAATGTAAAGCTATAGTAAAGGTGCACGGGGTCTTTCCGTCTAACCGCAGGAACCCCGCATCTTCACGGGGAATTCAATTTCACTGAGTCTATGCTGGAGACAGCGGGGAAGTCGTTACGCCATTCGTGCAGGTCGGAACTTACCCGACAAGGAATTTCGCTACCTTAGGACCGTTATAGTTACGGCCGCCGTTTACTGGGGCTTCGATTCAGAGCTTGCACCCCTCCTCTTAACCTTCCAGCACCGGGCAGGCGTCAGACCCTATACGTCGTCTTGCGACTTCGCAGAGCCCTGTGTTTTTGATAAACAGTCGCTACCCCCTGGTCTGTGCCACCCTCCTCTACTTGCGTAGAAAAGGGTCACGCTTCTTCCGAAGTTACGCGTGCAATTTGCCGAGTTCCTTCAGCATAGTTCTCTCAAGCGCCTTGGTATACTCTACCTGACCACCAGTGTCGGTTTCGGGTACGGTTTATAAGGAGGAGCTATTTCCTGGAACCGCTCCGCTGCCCGTTCAATCCGATAAGATTGGACAACTTGTGCGATCCGTCACTACCTCCAAGCCCACGAATATTAACGTGGTTCCCATCGACTACGCGTTTCCGCCTCGTCTTAGGGGCCGG
>NZ_JAMYVW010000002.1:4272500-6009018 GCF_040324395.1 Mesorhizobium sp. C277A
CACCATGCCGTTCGTGCAGATCAAGATGGCGCTGGCCGCCGGCCACACCACCAACCGCGCCTATCCGCCTTTCGACCCGATGCAGGTGTTCGGCGACGATGGCGACTCGACGCCGGCGCAGCCGGCGACGGCTTCCGCAGTTGGGGGCCAGATCTACGGCGCCAAGGTCGAAAGCGAGATGAGCCTGAAGACGGTCGATTTCCCGGTCGAGACGGCCTCCTTCGACGAGAAAAGCGACCTGTCCGCCGACGAGGTGGAAAAAGTGGTGCGCGAAGCCGGCACCGACCTCAGCGACGGCGCCGTGCAGGTCGCCTCGCTGCATTATGTCGACCCGCAGCGATTCGGCGATGCCTTCGCCGAATCGATGGCCGGCTCCTACGACGTCAAGATCGTGCCGGAAAACGTCTCGGTGGCGCCGCGCGTCGCGCTCGACGACCAGACCCCGGCTTTCGCCGAGGAAATCATTCCCTTCACCAGGGACCGCGACATTGCCGAGGCTTTCGCTGATTCGGGCTATACGGGCGATGACGCCACCGGCATGGCGGAGGCGATCGGCAAGCTGCTCAACGCACCGGCGCTGAAGGCCGGAACCGTGCTGCGGGTCGGGCTCGAGGTACATGGCGACGCCGCCAAGGTCGTTCGCACCAGCGTCTATGACAAGACAACGCACATCGTCACCATCGCGCTCGACGACCGCGGCCAGTATGTGCCGGCGCAGGAACCGGAGCCGAACCCCGAATTGCTGACCGCGTTCGACGATTCGTCGGCACCGGTGGTGGTGCGCGGCAATCTGCCGAACGTCTATGACGGCATCTACCGCGCCGCCTATTCCTATGGCATGTCGAAGAAGCTGACCCAGCAATTGGTCAAGCTCCTGGCCTCCGGCGTCGACTTCCAGTCCAGGCTCAATCCGTCGGACCGCATCGACGTCCTGTTCTCGCAGCCGGACGGCGACGACCAGGCCTCCGACGAATCGGAACTGCTCTATGTCTCGTCGACCTTCGGCGGCCAGACGCGCAATTTCTACCGATTCCAGATGCAGGACGGCTCGACCGACTATTTCGACGAGGACGGATCTAGCGCCGAGCAGTTCCTGTTGCGCAACCCCCTGCCCGCCGGGAAATTCCGCTCCGGCTTCGGCGCCCGCCGACATCCGATCCTCGGTTATGTCCGCATGCATACCGGCGTCGACTGGGCGGCGCCGATCGGAACGCCGATCATCGCCGCCGGCAACGGCACCATCGAAAAGGCCGGCTGGGCCGGCGGCTACGGCAAACAGATCATCATCCGCCATGCCAATGGCTACGAGACCTCCTACAATCACCAGAGCGCCTTTGCCAAAGGCATCGAACCCGGCGTTCATGTCCGCCAGGGCCAGACCATCGGCTTCCTCGGTCAGACCGGCCTCTCCACCGGTCCGCATCTTCACTACGAGCTGATCGTCAACGGCACCAAGGTCGACCCGATGCGCGTGCGCCTGCCGGTCGGCAAGGTGCTGAAGGGCGACGACCTGGTCGCTTTCAAGCGCGAGCGCGAGCGCATCGATGAACTGCTCAAGCAGGAAGACAGCAATCCGCTGAAGGTCGCGAGCGCCAAGATCGAAGGCTAGTGCATGTCGCCCAGAAGTGTGCCGCGGCTCTGGGACAAGGACATGTGTCAAAACAAAGACTTAAAGCGCGTCGTATGAATCCGTTTCAGCGCGACGCGCTTTAAGCCGTCACACTCGACGCCAGCGAATCATAATCGCCCCATCAGAGCATTCCGAATCGGGTCGGCTCCGAATCAGGTCGACTGCTCCTCTTCGGCTCGTGACCAAGGCAGCTTTTGCCCCGAAACGGTGGCCCAGGCGATAACAGCGGCAAGGAGGCAAAGCACGGCCGTCACTGTCGACACGGCCGCGAACGCCGCATCGCTGGCGGCGAGCCGTGTTGCATCAAGGTCTGGCGCCAGGCCGGCCAATGCCGGTTCGCCGAATCCCGGAATGCCCGGCCTGACGCTGGTATCGAGCATCGTCGAATAGACCCAGGCCGCGAGCGAGCCCATCGCCGCCACAGCAATCAGCCCGCCAATGCGCGAAACCGCATTGTTGATGCCGGAAGCGGCGCCGGTATCCTTGTCCTCGACCGCGGTCATGACCGCCGTCGACAGCGGCGACACCACCAGCGCCATGCCGAGCCCCATCACGGCCATCAGCGGAAAGATACCGGTCCAGAAATTGTGCATGCCGGCATGAGTGAGCAAAGCCAGCCCGGCAAAGGCGATGGCAACTACCAGGCAGCCGCTGGCGATCGGAAAACGCGGACCGATGCGATCCGACCACTGGCCGACGAGACCCGACAGCAGCGCGATCGACGCCGACAGCGGCAGGAAGATGAAACCGACCTCTTTGGTGCTCAGCCCCCATCCGGCGATCAACAGCATCGGCAGGTAGAACAGATTGGCCGACAGGGCGAAATACAGGAAGAAGGTGGCGAGGTTGGCGCCGGCAAAGGCGCCGATCCGAAACAGCTTGAGATCGATCATCGGCTCGCGCTGCCGAAGCTCGAAGACGATGAAGATGATAAGCAGCACGGCGCCTGCGGCGATGCTCGGCCCCGACATCAGCCCGCTGCCTTCGGCGCTCATCGAGGTCAGTCCGTAGGCAAGCGCCCCGAAGGCAAGCGTGGCGAGAGCGGCGCCGCCGAGATCGAGGCTTCGCTTCTCCGTCGGCGCGTCGGCGGGAATCTTGGCCAGCAGGAGATAGATCGAGATCAGCCCGAGCGGCAGGTTGACGGCGAAGATCGCCCGCCAGATACCGCCGCCAAAGGCCGACAGGACGAAGCCGCCGAGCACTGGACCGAGCGCCGTCGTCAGCGCCGAGGCGGCGGCCCAGATGCCGATCGCCCGGCCGCGCTCCTTCTTCGGATAGGCCTTGGCGATGATGGCGAGGCTGCCCGGCACCATGATCGCCGCACCAATGCCCTGAATGGCGCGAAAGGCGATGAGCACCAGCGCATTCGGCGCCACCGCGCAGGCCAGCGAAGCGACGATGAACAGCGCAATGCCGGCAACGAAGGCGCGCCTGAGGCCAAACCGGTCGCCGGCGGCGCCGCCGGCCAGAATCAGCGCCGACAGCGTCAGCGCATAGGCGTTGGAAATCCACTGGACCTCGGCCAGGCTGGCGCCTAGGTCGACGCGCATTGCCGGCATGGCAATGGCCAGGATCGACCCGTCGATGAAGCCGAGCGCTGACGCCAGGATCGCCGCTACCAGCACGAACTTGCGCTGCGACTGCGGGCAAAATGTACCGTTGGAAAGCGACCTGGTCAGGGGAACGGCTGCGGCTTCGCTCGGAGACTTCATGAGCGTCTGCTTAGACTTGTTGCGGGCCGGCAACAACCAGCCAGCACCCTGCGCTCATGAATCCAGCTTTGGATCGGCCTGCCTTGTGGGCAGGCCGATATCACTGCGCTGGAGCGCTCACTTGCTCCGCAACATCATCGGCCGAGGGACCGCCGACGAACTCGACGGTGACGCCCGGCGACACCAGCTTGGCCAGTTCACGCGCATCCCAATTTGTCAGGCGCACGCAGCCATGGCTTTCGGTCTTGCCGATCTTGGAGGGATCGGGCGTGCCGTGAATGCCATAGGTCGGCTTGTCCAGCGCGATCCACACCGAGCCGACCGGGCCGTTCGGACCCGGCGGGATGGTCAGGATCTTGTCGTTCTGGCCCTGCTTGAAATTGATGCTGGGGTTGTAGGTGTAGTTCGGATCGAGCGCGACGCGCGACACCGTATGGGTGCCGGTCGGCGAGGGCGTGTCGGCTGAACCGATGGTGGCCGGATAGGCCGCGACCAGCTTGCCACCGGCGTCATAGGCGAACACCTGCTTCTTGTCCTTGTCGGCGACGATGCGAGCGACCGGCGTCGCCACCAGCCTGCCGAAATTGGCGACCTTGATGATGGTGCCGGGACGGCTGAAGTCTGCCTCGGGATTGAGCCCCTTCAGGTAGTTCTCATCCATGTGGAAGCGTTCGGCCAAGGCTTCGGTGACGGAGGTGTAAGCCATGCGGTCGAGTTGCGCCTTCTGGCTGTAATCTTCCGGTATCGAGGCGACATAAGGCCCGGCCGCGTCTTCGGGCGTGATCGTATAATTGGCGAAAGCATCGCCACCGGTTTGCGCCAGCGCAGCCTGGATGCCGACCGCGTCGGTCGAGCGCAGATTGCTGCCGGTGATCTGGTTGTAGGCGGCAAGCGCCTTGTCGACATTGGAGCCGAAGCGCCCGTCGACGACGCCGGGTGAAGCGCCGGCGCGGTCGAGCAGCACCTGCAAGGCGGCTACATCCTGGCGTGCGCCGAGTGAAAGCGAGGGATCGACCACGGTCTTGCCACCGGCTTTCGGCGGCAGCGCGCCCTGGTCGGCGGGCGCCGCCGGTTCGGCGGGATCGATAGAGGCTTCGTTCAGCGGCTTGCGCTTGACGGGCCGCGGTTCAGCGGATTTCGGCGCTTCCGGATAGGTGTCGCTGTCATTGGCATCATCCTGCGGAGCGGCCCCCAGGAATCTGTCGCTTTCAGGATCGTATTCATCAACCGGCGGGCCGGGGATTCGTCCCTGATCGTCCAGTTGCCTGCGGCGGAAACGCGCCATGTCTTCGGGATCGTCGAGATAGTAGCGGTCGTCGTCTTCGACCGGTGCGCGTCCAAGCTCACGTGCCCGCATTTCCCGGCGCAGCGCGCGGCGGTCGAGCCTGGTCTGCGGCGGCTGGATGGCGATGACCTTGCCGGTCTCGGCATCGACGATGACGCGGTTGCCCCTGGCGTCGTAATAGATGTCGAGATTGCCGTCCTGGGCAAGCACAATGCCGCCGCTATCGGCGGCGCGGACGGCCGGCAGTGCGTTGTCCACAGTCGGCGATGCCATGGCGCTGGACGTGAGCAGCCCGGCGGCGAGCACCGAAAAGGCAAGGATCGTGCGGAACATGGTGGTCAAACTCTCCGGTACTTACAGCGCCGCGCGTCCGTTTGGACGCGCAAAGGACGCTGTAACACTTCATGTCTGCGCATGATCCTTTCCGAAAATCGAATTTCGATTTTCGGGGTCATGCGTAATTGCCGCCGCCCGGCAGTGTTCCCACCAGAACGTTCTCGCCACCGTTTGGATGCGCAAGGAACGCCCTGATCGTCAAAAGCCTGCAGGCAAACCCCTTCGCCAGCAAACCACAACATAAGCTTTCCAACATGAACCGGGCATGAAGATGGCGGATTACTGGTTGCTACAGGCCCAATTCCTTGCGCGTCTGCTTCGTCAGCTTGAGGACGACGAGGCGGTGGCTTTCGCCGAGATAGTCCTTCAGCGCATCATCATCCATGCTCTGGCTTGTCTGACGCTGGATCCATTTCATGCCGCGCGAGGCGAGATAGGGCGCCGGCCGGCAGCCGGGCTGATCCTTCAGCACGTCATAAGCCATTTCAGAGCATTTGAAGGTGACGAAGACGCCACCCTCCCGGTCATGGCCGGCGATGGTGAAGACCTTGCCACCGACTTTCCAGACATCGGCCCCGCCCCACTGCACGACATGCGTCGTCTGCGGCAGCGAGGCGCAGAAGCTGTTGTAGTCGTCCAGCGTCATCTGCACCCCCGTCAAAGGATTGTTGTTTCATAAGAAAATGCCGCGCGTCCGGTCGGACGCGCGGCGTTGGATCAGGCTGCCGCGTCGGTCGGCACCACAGTGGGCCTGGACCGGAAATTCAACCGGTCGGAGCCGGCGGTGACCTTGACGGTCGAGCCGTCGAGTATCTCGCCAAGCAGGATTTTTTCCGCCAGCGGATCTTGCAGGTCCTTCTGCATCACCCGCTTCAGCGGCCGCGCGCCATAGGCCGGGTCGTAGCCCTTCGCCGCCAGCCAGTCGATCGATTCCTGGTCGAGCGACAGTGTGATCTTGCGGTCGACGAGCAGGCTTTCCAGCCGCTTGAGCTGGATCTCGACGATGCGGCCCATATCCTGCCGGCGCAGCCGGTGGAACAGGATCACCTCGTCGACGCGGTTGAGGAACTCCGGCCTGAACGAGGCTCTCACCACGCTCATAACCTCGTCGCGCACGGCATCGACATCCTGCTCTTCGCCGAGATTGACCAGATATTCGGCGCCGAGGTTCGACGTCATGACGATCAGCGTGTTGCGAAAGTCGACCGTGCGGCCCTGCCCGTCGGTCAGCCGCCCGTCGTCGAGCACCTGCAACAGGACGTTGAAGACATCCGGATGCGCCTTCTCGATCTCGTCGAACAGCACGACCTGATAGGGCCGGCGCCGCACCGCTTCGGTCAGCGCACCGCCTTCCTCATAGCCGACATAACCGGGAGGCGCTCCGATCAGCCGGGCGACCGAGTGCTTCTCCATGTATTCCGACATGTCGATGCGCACCATGGCGCTCTCGTCGTCGAACAGGAAATTGGCCAGCGCCTTGGTCAGTTCGGTCTTGCCGACGCCGGTCGGTCCGAGGAACATGAACGAGCCGATCGGCCGGTTCGGATCCTGCAGCCCGGCCCGGGCACGACGCACGGCCTTGGACACCGCCTGCACCGCTTCGCCCTGGCCGACGACTCGCTTGCCGATCTCGTCTTCCATGCGCAGCAGCTTGTCGCGCTCGCCCTGCAGCATCTTGTCGACCGGAATGCCGGTCCAGCGCGACACGATATGGGCGACGTGGTCGGGCGTGACCACCTCTTCGACCATGCCGGCCTTGCCGTCCTGGGCTTCGGCTTCCTTCAGCTTCTTTTCCAGTTCCGGGATCTTGCCATAGGCAAGCTCGCCGGCGCGCTGGAATTCACCCTTGCGCTGGGCAATGGCGAGGTCGTTGCGGGCCGCGTCGAGCTGCTTCTTGAGGTCAGCGGCGAGGCCAAGCTTCTGCTTCTCCGACTGCCATTTGGCGGTGATCTCGGTCGATTCCTCCTCGAGGCCGACGAGTTCCTTTTCGAGACGCGCGAGCCGGTCCTTTGACGCCTCGTCCTTCTCGACCTTCAGTGCCTCGCGCTCGATCTTGAGCTGCATGATGCGGCGATCGATTTCGTCCAGCGCCTCGGGCTTGGAATCGACCTGCATCCTCAGCCGCGACGCGGCTTCGTCGACAAGGTCGATCGCCTTGTCCGGCAGGAAACGGTCGGCGATGTAGCGGTTGGACAAGGTCGCCGCCGCGACCAGCGCCGAATCCGAGATGCGCACCTTGTGGTGCTGCTCGTACTTCTCCTTCAGGCCACGCAGGATCGACACGGTATCTTCCACCGACGGCTCGTTGACGAAGACCGGCTGGAACCGGCGGGCAAGGGCCGCGTCCTTCTCGACATGCTTCCTGTATTCATCGAGCGTGGTCGCGCCGACGCAGTGCAGTTCGCCGCGCGCCAGCGCCGGCTTCAACAGGTTCGAAGCGTCCATGGCGCCATCGGCCTTGCCGGCGCCGACCAGCGTGTGCATCTCGTCGATGAACAGGATGATGCCGCCGGCCGCCGAGGTGACTTCGTTGAGCACGGCCTTCAGCCGCTCCTCGAACTCGCCGCGATATTTGGCGCCGGCAATCAGCGCGCCCATGTCGAGCGCCATCAACTGCTTGTCCTTCAGCGATTCGGGCACGTCGCCATTGACGATGCGCAGCGCCAGACCTTCGGCGATCGCCGTTTTGCCGACGCCCGGCTCGCCGATCAGCACCGGGTTGTTCTTGGTACGCCGCGACAGCACCTGGATGGTGCGGCGGATCTCGTCGTCACGGCCAATCACAGGGTCGAGCTTGCCGGCGCGGGCATCGGCGGTAAGGTCGCGCGCGTATTTCTTCAGCGCGTCATAGCCCTGCTCGGCGCTCGCCGAATCGGCGGTACGGCCCTTTCGGACGTCGTTGATCACCTGGTTCAGCGCCTGCGCTGTGACGCCGGCCTTGGACAGGATATCGGCCGTCTTGGCCGACTTCTCCATGGCCAGAGCCTGCAAAAGCCGCTCAACCGTGACAAAGCTGTCGCCGGCTTTCTTGGCCAATTCCTCGGCGGTCGAAAACACCTTGGCCAGCGGCTGCGCGAGATAAAGCTGGCCGTTGCCGCCTTCCACCTTGGGCATGGCCTCAAGGGCGGTCTCGACGCCGAGCTTGACGTCGCGCACGTTGCCGCCGGCGCGCTCGATCAGCGAGGCGGCCAGCCCCTCATCGTCATCGACGAGGACCTTCAGCATATGTTCGGGAGTGAATTGCTGGTGATTGCGCGAGAGCGCCATGGTCTGGGCGGACTGGATGAATCCGCGGACGCGCTCGGAGTATTTCTCGAGGTTCATATCTGTCTCCTTCCATCACCGGCCCGCTTTGCGGCCCCGGATCAGATTGCGGTGACGGACCCGCTCATCCGAGCCGGGTCCAGTTCACGCCAGATATGGGGCGCAAGCCATTGCCGCTCAAGACGTCCGGCTGATGATATTGCATGGCCGAGCAAACGAAAACGGCGGAGATTTCTCTCCGCCATTTCATCGACTTATGTCTTGTGGGTCAGTTGTTGGCGTCGACGGCGAACGGGTCGCCGGCAGGGCTTTCGGCCGGCGCCGCATCCACCACGTCAATAGCGGCAGCGGTCTCGCCGGCGCCATCCACCACCTGGCCACCACCAGACTGTTCGTCACCGACCTGATCGGCATTGTTGCGCGGGCGGCGCGGACGCCGCGGGCGACGGGCAGCGCCGCTCTCGGCGGCTGCCTCATTGAGTTCGGCCCGGGCGGCAAGAGCCGCCGGCGACAGGTTTTCGTACAGCGGCGCCCGCTCGGAGAAACCGCTCTCGGCTTCGGGCTCAACCGCGGAAACGGTTTCCGCCTGTGCCGGGGTTTCGGTGAAGCGCTGCTGGTCGCCGCGCTGGCCGTTCTGCTCGCCACGCTGGTCGTTCTGGCCATAGCCGCCATTGGGGCGGCGGTCACGGTTGCGGCCGTTGTTGTCGCGGCCGTTGTTGTTGCGGCCATTATTGTCACGGCCATTATTGTCACGGCCACTGTTGTTCTCGCGGCCGTTTTCCTGGCCGTATGCGAGTTCGGCCGGCGTGCCCTCAATCGTCGGCTGCGGACCGTTGCCGTGGTTCGCCATCGGCGCTTGAGTCTCGCCGCCATTGCCGCTGCCGGCATTGTCAAAATCGTCGCGATCTTCATCGTCGTCGAATTCGTCGCGGTTCTGCGGGGCATTCTGGATCGGCATCTGCGCCTGTGCGGCGGCAATGATGCGGTTGTAGTGCTCGGCGTGCTGGAGGTAATTTTCCGCCATAACCCGGTCGCCGGAGCTTTGCGCATCACGGGCCAGAGTGGCGTATTTTTCGGCGATCTGCTGAGCCGATCCACGGATTTTCACGTCCGGGCCGTTGCTCTCGTAGTTGCGCGTCAGGGGATTTGGGCCCTTGCGGTTGTTGTTGTTGTTATTGTTGTTGCCACCGCCGCCGCCATTGTTGTTGCGACCGCGCATGCGCCTGTTCTGCTGTTGTGGCCTCATAAGACTCTCTTCATTTTGAAATTTTCGAAAAACGTTTCACGAACGGAGGCGCTCATGCAGCCAGCCGTTTCGTTTCTTCACCGGCGTTCGCCCGCATCAATTGCGTTGGCGCCACGTGTCATCCTGTTCCGGTTACATCACTTGCCGGACGATTCCCGCACGAAGCTTGGGCGTCGTTTGCGCAAGAAGGCAGCTATTTCCAAGGAAAACCGAATCGCTAAGAGCACTGCCTGCTTCGTCTCATCCGGTTAGGGCGGACCCTAGCCGCATTCCCCGGCATTGCCAAGCGCTTTTTTGCACTGCGTCAAGGCTTTCCCTGTTCAAACATAAGAACCCTGTCGTTTCCGCCAAGATCGACAAATGCCCCGGCCAGCCTGTAGCCGGCTGCCGCGAATATGTCTTTGACCTCATTGCGCTGCGTGTGGCCGATCTCGACCGCTATCTTGCCTTCTGCTTCCAGAAACTTTGCCGCCTCGGCGGCGATGATCCTGTAAGGGCCAAGACCGTCCACACCGCCATCAAGGGCTCTGTGTGGATCGAAATCGCGGACCTCGTCCTGCAGATTTCCAATGTCTCCAGACGGTATATAGGGAGGGTTTGCGGCAATTACATGGTATCGGCCCGAAACTTTTTCGAACCAGTCGGACTGCAGCCCCACGAACCGGCCGGCGAGTCCGAGTTGCTCGGCATTGCGTATCGCGGTTGCCAGCGCGTCTTGTGAAATATCGACCCCGGTGGCGGTCGCGGCGGGAACCGCGCTGAGCAGCGCCAGCGCAATCGCGCCGGTACCGGTGCCGAGATCGAGGATACGGCATAGCCCTAGCCTTTCGGCCGTCGCGCCGGCAAAAGGGAGGATCGCCTCGACCAGCGTTTCGGTGTCCGGCCGCGGCTCCAGCGTTTCCGGCGACAGCGACAGCCGCAGGCCGTAAAACTCGCGAAACCCGAGGATGCGGTGCACCGGTTCGCCGGCCATGCGGCGCTGCAGAGCAGCGCCGATTGCGGCAACCGCACCCGCATCGACCGTCCGTTGCGGGTCGGCGATCGCCTGCGTACGGTCCGTGCCGGAAAAATGTTCGACGATCAGCCTGGCATCCAGCGCCGAGTCGGAAAGGCCGGCCGCGGCAAGCCGCTCCCGCGCCACCCGCAACAACGGCCCGAGCGCGCCGGGCAACATGTCAGCCATCGAGGCCAATATCGGCGAGCAGCTTCGACTGATGGTCGGCAATCAGCGCATTGATGACCTCATCGAGCTCGCCCATCATCACCCGGTCGAGCTTGTAGAGCGTCAGGTTGATACGATGGTCGGTAAGGCGGCCCTGCGGGAAATTGTAGGTGCGGATGCGCTCCGAACGGTCGCCCGAACCAACCTGCGATTTGCGTGACTCCGAGCGCTCCTCGTCCGCCTTGCTGCGCTCTAGGTCGTAAAGCCGCGCACGCAGAATCTGCATGGCTTTCGCCCGGTTCTGATGCTGCGACTTCTCCGCCTGCACCACCATGATACCAGTCGGCAAATGGGTGATGCGCACGGCCGAATCGGTGGTGTTGACGTGCTGGCCACCCGAACCCGAGGCGCGCATCGTGTCGATGCGGATGTCTTCGGCGCGGATGTCGATGTCGACCTCTTCGGCTTCCGGCAGAACGGCCACCGTCGCCGCCGAGGTGTGGATGCGCCCGCTGGCCTCGGTCGCCGGCACGCGCTGCACGCGGTGCACGCCGGATTCGAATTTCAGATGCGCAAAGACGCCCCTGCCGGAAATGGTGGCGATGATTTCCTTGAAGCCGCCGGCATCGCCGTCGCTGGCCGACACCGTCTCGAAGCGCCAGCCGCGTTCGGCGGCATAGCGCTCATACATGCGAAAAAGGTCGCCGGCAAACAATGCCGCCTCGTCGCCGCCGGTGCCGGCGCGGATTTCAAGGATGGCGTTCTTGTCGTCGGCCGCATCCTTAGGCAACAGCAGGATCTGGATGTCCTTTTGCAGCTGTTCGATACGCGCTTCGACGCCCGGCAGATCTGCCTCCGCCAGGGCCCGCATCTCGGCATCGGTGCCCTTGTCGGCAAGCATCGCCTCGAGGTCGGCTTGCTCGCGCTCGACTGAGCGCAGTTCCCTGACCTTGGCCACCATGTCCTGCAGCTCGGCATATTCCGAGGCCATCTTCACATAGGCATCGGCCGCCGGGCCGGCCGACATCTGCGCTTCGAGCATCTCGAAACGCTTGACGACCTGATCCATACGCTCGCGGGGAAGATTGACCATGGCTAATGCTATAGCGGGATGGAGCGGTCGTCGGCGAAGGCCTGCAGCAGCGCCCGCATCGGCAGCCCTTGAGCTGGCGCCATCAGATTGTCGGCAAAGAAAGCCTCCAATTCCTCCAGTGGCAGTTCGGTCAACATCGCCTTGACCGGGCCGATCGAGGCTGGAGACATCGAGATCGAGCGGTAGCCAAGGCCGATCAGCGCCATGGCGGAAATAGGTTTTCCGGCAAGCTCGCCGCACAGCGTCACCGGCGTGTGGTTGCGAACCCCGGCGTCGGCGATCTGCTTCAGAACCCGCAGGAAAGGCGTCGAAAGCGTGTCGAAGCGGTCGGAGAGCTGCGTGTTCCCCCGATCGACCGCCATGACGAACTGGAACAGGTCGTTGGAGCCGACCGAGACGAAATCGACCGCCTTCATCAACTCGTCGAGCTGGAACAGCAGCGACGGCACTTCCAGCATGGCGCCCACCTTGAGGCTGGTCGGCAGATGGTGGGCAAAGCGGGAGAGATGCCGCACTTCGCGGTCGATGATCTCGCGCGCCTGGGCGATTTCGCCGAGTTCGGTAACCATCGGCAGCATCAGCTTCAGTTCGCGCCCGCCGCAGGCCTTCAGCAGAGCGCGGATCTGGGTCCTGAGCAGACCCGGCCGGTCGAGCGTCAGCCGGATCGCGCGCCAGCCGAGCGCAGGGTTTTCTTCCTGGATGGCGCCCTTGAAGTAGGGCAGCACCTTGTCGCCGCCGATGTCGATGGTGCGGAAGGTGACCGGCTTGCCGCGCGCCGCGTCCAGCACGTCGCGGTAGAGCCGCTCCTGCGCCTCGGCACGCGGGAAGGTCGAGGCGACCATGAACTGCAATTCGGTGCGGAACAGGCCGATGCCGGCGGCACCCGCCTCGGCCAGCTGCGGCAGGTCGACGGCCAGGCCCGCATTCATCAGCAGGTCGACCTGGACGCCGTCCTTGGTCACCGACGGCTTCTTGCGCAGTTCCCGGTAGACTTCCTGCCGGCGCGCCCGGAAGCGCACTTTTTCGGCATAGGCAGCTTCGAGGTCGGGCTGCGGCCGCAGATGGATGGTGCCTTCCTCGCCGTCGACGATGATGGCATCGCCGTTTTCCGCCATGGAAACGGCGCCCTTCATCTGGCCGGCGACCGGAATGCCCATGGCGCGCGCTACGATGACGACATGGCTGGTGGCAGCGCCGTCTTCCAGCACCACGCCGCGCAGCTTGTCCCTGGGATAATCAAGCAGTTCGGCCGCGCCCATCGAGCGCGCGACCAGGATGGCATCCTTCGGCAGTGACGCCGCGACGTCGTCAGGCCCGCGCCCCATCAGCTGGCGCAGCAGCCGGTTGGCGAGATCGTCGAAGTCGCTCATCCTCTCGCGCAAATAAGGATCGGTCATGTGCAGCATGCGGGCGCGCATGTCGCTTTGGACCTTTTCCACCGCCGCTTCCGCTGTCAGGCCGTTGCGGATCGCCTCTTCCAGCCGGCGCACCCAGCCGCGGTCGTTGGCAAACATGCGATACGCTTCGAGCACCTCGCGATGTTCGCCCTCGAAGGCGACATCGCGCCGCTCCAGCATGTCGTCGATAGAAAGCCTGAGCGAACCGAGCGACGTCTCCAGCCGGCGCACCTCTTCCTCACTGTCCTCGTTGAACAGATTGGTGACGACGATGCGTGGCTCATGCAGCACGACATGGCCGAGGCCGACGCCCTCGTTGAAGGACAGGCCGGTAAAGCTGACGGGACGGCGCAGATCGAGTTCGAGGCCGGGCCGGGTCAGGCGAGCGAGATCGCCGGTGGCGATCATCTCGGCGATCACCATGGCGGTCGTTTCCAGCGCCTCGACCTCGTCGTCGCGGTAGTGGCGCATGGTCTTGTTCTGCACCACCAGCACGCCCAGCGTGCGCCCTGCCCTTAGTACCGGCACGCCGAGGAAGGAATTGTAGATCTCTTCGCCCGTCTCCGGCAGGTAGGCGAAGGCCGGATGTTCCTGTGCATTGGAGAGGTTGAGCGGCCGCGCGCTCGCGGCAATGGTGCCGACGAGGCCCTGCCCCAGCCGCAGTTGCGCCAAATGGACGGCGTTCGGGTTCAGACCTTCGGTGGCATAGAGTTCGAGCACCGAATCGGCGCGCAGCACATAGAGCGAGCAGACCTCGGCGACCATGTTGGAGGCGATGTCGCGCACGATCCGGTCGAGCCGCTCCTGCGGCTCCAGCGGCTCCTGCATGAGCTCGCGGAGCCGTTTCAGCAGAACGCGCGGGCCGCTGGCCGTATCACGCATCGCGGCTTCTTCTCCAATGGGCATTTTGCCCGCCGCAGTTTCCACTGCGACCGGCGCACACGCAACAACTCAAATCGCTCTCGCTACTGCTTATCCAGACCGTACACGGAATGCAAAGTACGAACCGCGAGTTCCGTGTAGGGACCGTCAATCAGTATCGAAATCTTGATCTCGGAGGTAGTGATGGCGCGGATGTTGATCGCCTTGTCGGCCAGCGCCTTGAAAGCGGTGGCGGCCACACCGGCATGGCTGCGCATGCCGATGCCGATGACCGAAACCTTCGACATGCCGGCTTCCGACTGCACCACGTCATAGCCGATCGAAGCCTTCAGACGCTCCAGCACGGCCAACGCCTTGTCCACGTCGCCGGACGGCACGGTGAAGGTCATGTCGGTGAACTTGCCGTCCTCGGAGATGTTCTGGACGATCATGTCGACATTGATGTTGGCCTCGGCCAGCGGGCCGAAAATGCCGGCGGCAACGCCCGGGCGGTCGCCGACGCGGCGCAGAGAAATCTGCGCTTCGTCCTTGGCGTAGGCAATTCCGGTGACGACCTGCTGTTCCACGATCTCTTCCTCGTCGCAAATGAGCGTTCCCGGAGGATTGAGCAAATCCCCCATTCCGGGCGCATCGGGATCGTCGAAGGACGACCGCACGAACGTACGCACCCTGTGCACCATGGCAAGCTCGACCGAGCGCACCTGCAAGACCTTGGCGCCGAGCGAGGCCATTTCGAGCATTTCCTCGAACGAAATCTTGTTGAGCCGCCGCGCCTTCGGCTCGATGCGCGGATCGGTGGTGTAGACGCCGTCGACATCGGTGTAGATGTCGCAGCGATCGGCCTTGACCGCCGCGGCAATGGCCACCGCGCTTGTGTCGGAGCCGCCGCGGCCGAGCGTGGCGATGCGGTTGTCCGGGCCGATGCCCTGGAAGCCGGCGACGACAGCCACCTGGCCCTCGCCGAAGCGCTTGATCAGGAACGCGCCGTCAATGTCGAGGATGCGCGCCGCGCCATGCGCGTTGTCGGTCTTGATCGGGATCTGCCAGCCCTGCCATGAGCGGGCGTGCACGCCCATATTCTGCAGTGTGATCGCCAGCAGGCCGGCAGTCACCTGCTCGCCCGAGGCGACCACGGCGTCATACTCGCGCGCGTCGTGCATGGGCGAGGCTTCGCGCGTCCAGCCAACCAGTTCATTGGTCTTGCCCGCCATCGCCGAAACCACGACAGCGACCTCATGGCCGGCATCGACCTCGCGTTTGACGTGACGCGCCACATTGCGGATGCGGGCGATGTCGGCGACGGAGGTTCCGCCGAATTTCATCACGATGCGCGCCATGGAAGCGAAATGCCTTTGACTGAAGCCGGCCCAGGACCGAAAGGGGAAGTAAGCGCTCGACAGAAGCCGGCCGCTGAATGCGCGCCTCCTTAGCCAAATGATCACGGTTTCGCAAGGCTGGCGGCGGATGCCGGCTTCAGGATCGCGGCATTTTGCGTTCGGCCCCGCCGCCGCTTACCAAATGCTGCCCGCGGGAAACTCCTTTTGGTCCGGCATATCGAATGATTGTTCGCCTTCGACGCGCCATGCGGTGGCAATCGCTGCCGCTGTTCATCGGCTTCGCCGTGCTGGCGTTGATCGTCGGCACACGCGCCGTGCTGGTCGAGACCCAGAGAGCCAATCGTGAGGCCGCGCGCGAGGCGGTCGAGTATCAGGAATTGCTTTCCGGTTTGCTTGCGATGGCTCAGGAGGCCGAGACCAGCCAGCGCGGCTATCTCCTGACCGGCGAGAAATCCTACCTCCAGCCTTATCGGCAGGCGGTCGACGCCATTCCGGGCCAGCTTGCCCGCATCGACGGCATGACCGCGCCGGACGACGAACTCGTGCAGCAGATCAACCACGTCAAGGACGCGCTTTCACAAAACCAGGCCGAATTGGCTGAGACGATTGCACTCTACGATCGCGGCGATGCGGCAAAAGCTCTGGAACTGGTCCGCAGCGGCCAGGGCAAGGCCGCCATGGACCAGATCCGGGCCAGCATGGACACGATCCGGCGCATTGGCGGCGCAGCCATCGCCGCGCGCGACTCTCATACCGACCGGGTCGAAAACTGGCTGCGAATCGGCTCGATAGCGGCGCTGCTGGCGATCTTCCTGCTTGGCGCCTACACGGTTCGCCTTTCGCGCCGCCGGTTCCGCGCAGTGGCGATCGCCCAGGAAGAGCTGATGCGCAAGAACATCGAGCTCGGCAACGAAATCCAGACGCGTGAAAAGGCCGAATCGCAGATCCGCCAGATGCAGAAGATGGAGGCTGTGGGCCAGCTGACCGGCGGTATCGCCCACGATTTCAACAACATGCTGGCGGTGATCATCAGCGCCATGAACCTCGCCCAGCGCAAGCTGACGCGGGGCGAGCACGACATCATGAAATTCATCGAAGCGGCGACCGATGCGGCGACCCGGGCCGCAAACTTGACGTCACGGCTGCTTGCCTTCTCGCGCCAGCAGCCGCTCGCGCCTCAGGTTGTAGACGCCAATCGTCTGGTCGCCGGCATGTCGGACCTGCTTCGGCGGGCGCTTGGCGAAACCCTCCGCATAGAAACCGTGCTGGCTGGCGGCCTGTGGAAGACCCATGCCGATCCGAGCCAGCTCGAAAATGCCATTCTCAACCTGGCGGTCAATGCGCGCGACGCAATGGGCGAGGACGGCAAGATGACCATCGAGACCGCCAACAGCCACCTCGACGAGGGCTACGCCGCCACCCATGCCGAGGTCAAAGCCGGCCAGTATGTAATGATTGCGGTCAGCGACACCGGCGCCGGCATGCCGGCGGACGTCATGGAGCGGGCTTTCGAGCCATTTTTCACCACCAAGCCAGTCGACAAGGGCACCGGCCTCGGGCTGAGCCAAGTGTTCGGCTTCGTCAAACAGTCCGGCGGACACGTCAAGATTTACTCGGAACCCGGCCAAGGCACCACGATCAGGATCTACCTGCCGCGCTTCTTCGGCCCGGAAGAGGCCGCCATATCTTCGGAACGAGCCGGAAATCCTGCCGTGCCGGTCACCGAAACCATCCTTGTCGTGGAGGACGATCCACGCGTGCGGGCTTCCACCACGGATGCCATGCGCGAACTCGGCTACACCGTCATTCATGCCGCAAGCGGCCAGGAAGCGCTGGAAAAGCTGGGCGACAACCCTGGTGTGGCGCTCATGTTCACCGATATCGTCATGCCGGTGATGAATGGGCGCAAGCTCGCCGAGGAGGCGCTGGCGCGCATGCCGAAGCTGAAGGTGATCTTCACCACCGGCTTCACCAGGAACGCCGTCGTCCACAATGGCGTGCTCGACCATGACGTGCATTTCCTGGCCAAGCCCTTCACCATCGAGCAGCTGGCGGCGAAATTGCGCGACGTGCTGGACGCAAGATGACCGAGACCCTGGAAATCGTCACCTTTCGCCTCAAGCCTGGAGCGGAAGCGGCCTTTGCCGCCGCCAACAACCTGGTCGCCGACTGGCTGGCGCGGCAACCTGGTTTCGTAAACCGCTGCCTGGCGCGGCGGGACGATGGCGGATGGGTCGATGTGGTGCGCTGGCGAAGTCGCGAGCAGGCTCTCGCCGCCGCGGGCCGCATCATGGCCGAGATCGGCGATTGCGAAGCGATGCGGGCCATCGATCCCGCAAGTGTTGCGATGGAACATTCGGCAATTGTGATCTCGAGGCCATAGGTCGACTAGCCAGCAGTCGCAAAAACCGTCCTTGACTTTCTTGCCCCGGCACCCGACTTCCTAGCGTCCGAGGAGACCCGCCCCATGCCAGAGGCCCGACGATCGACAATCGATGCCGGAGAAGTGGAACGCTTTTCCGCGCTTGCCGCCGAATGGTGGAACCCGAACGGCAAATTCCGTCCGCTGCACAAATTCAACCCGGTCCGGCTTGCCTATATCCGGGACCAGGTGGCGGCGCGCTTTGGCCGCGATCCGCGGGCGGCGCGGCCGTTCGAAGGCCTGCGTTTCCTCGATATCGGCTGCGGCGGTGGGTTATTGTGCGAGCCGATGGCAAGGCTTGGCGCCGAAGTGGTCGGCGCCGACGCCTCGGCAACCAACATCGAGGTGGCGAAGCTGCACGCGGCCGAAGGCGGCGTGACGGTGGATTATCGCGCTACGACCGCTGAGGATTTGGCCGATTCCGGCGAGAAATTCGACGTCGTCCTCAACATGGAAGTTGTCGAGCATGTTGCCGATGTCGACCTGTTCATCGGCAAGTGCGGCGAGATGGTCAAGCCCGGCGGCATCATGTTCGTGGCTACCATCAACCGCACGCTGAAGGCACTGGGCCTGGCCATCATCGGCGCCGAATATGTGCTGCGGTGGCTGCCGCGCGGCACCCACCAGTTCGGCAAGCTGGTGCGGCCCGAAGAGCTTGAAAAGGCGCTCGGCAGCGCCGCCATGACCATCATCGACCGTACCGGCGTGACCTACAATCCTCTCGCCGACCGCTGGGCACGCTCCAAGGACATGGACGTCAACTATATGGTGCTGGCGGAAAAACGATCGGTCTGAACGAAGGGGCGGCCGTGGACACTATGAGGGCCCGAGAGCTGGCGCTCGATCTGCCCGAAACGGTCGAGCAATCGCATTTCGGCAAGGCTGACTTCCGCGTCCGCAACCGTATCTTCGTCTCGCTGCCCGAAGCCGACCGTGCTGTCGTCAAGCTCGACCGCGACCAGCAAGAGATGATGGCCGCGGCTGAGCCATCGGTTTTCAGGCCCGTGACAGGCGGCTGGGGCCAAAAGGGATGGACGTCGATTATGCTCGAAGCCTGCGACGAACAGACATTCCGCAGCGCAGTTCGGACGGCCTGGCGAAACGTCGCCCCGCCGGCGCTACGGAAGCGCCTCGACGCGAGCCAAATTTGAGCTTGAGCAGTTCGAGCAAAGTGTGAAGCGGTTTTCCCGGGAAAAGCGCATAGCGCTTTGCCTAGGGAATTGCGTAAACCAAAGACCCTATGCCTTCTGGCTCTGCGCCTTGGTGGTGATGATCACGCCGATGGTGATGATCACCGCGCCGGCCCAAGTCAGCAACTGGTAGTGCTCGCCGAGGAAGATGGTTCCGGCAAACAGGCCGACGGCCGCCGCCACATAGCCGATCTGGCTGAGATAGACCGGACCGCCCACGGCCTGCAGCCGGAAGAAGAAGGCAAACATCGCCGAGGCCGAAGCGACTTGCGCCACGACAACCAGCGGCACGGCCCTGAGCGGGGCGAAAGCGCCAACGCCGAACAGCGTGAGAATGCCGATCAGCAGCAGCGTCGCCGAGGCCAGGTGGCTGCCGACGGCCAGTTCGATCGGACCGGTGCCTTCGGGCCAGTCGACGGTGCGATAGATATTGCCGGCGGCAAGGCTGACCGGGATCAAAAGTCCGACCAGTACCCAGAAGAAATCGGCCGGCTGGCCGGCCTCGCCGCGAGTCACCGCCACCATGACCGCGCCGATGAAGCCGACGGCGATACCGATACTGCCGAGCATATTTGGCCGTCGAACGCCGAGCAGGATCGAAAACACCAGTGTGATGACCGGCGACAGCGTGAACATGATGCCGGTATAGCCGGCGCCGAGATGCGGGATAGCCGAAAACATCAGCAGATTGGGCACGGCGTAGGACACGGCGGCGGTGATGAAGAAATAGCGCAGTCTGTGCGAGGTGAGCCGCATGCGCTCGCCGTTCGCGAGCAACGCGCACAGCAGCACGCCCCCGGCGCCGAACGAGATAACGAAGGCCCAGACCATGGCCGGAACGCCGGCAGCCGTCGCCAGCTTGCCGAACGGCAGGGTCAGGCCGAGCAGGCCGCCGGTGACGACCAGCAGGCCAAGCGCCGATTCCCAGAGAAATTCATCGGATGGTCCCGTCACTCACTTGCGGCACTGGGTCGAAACTGTATCTTGAGGTAGCATACCACAAAGATTCTTAACGTCAAGATACTTAGCGGTGAGACAGATGGATCGCGCGGCAAAGGCGGTGGAGCAATGGAAGCGGGAACGGCCGGACCTGGAGGTGTCGCCAATGCTGGTGCTTGGGCGGCTGAACGAAGCCTCGTCGCTAATCGCCCGCGAGCGCCTCGCCCCGCTGTTTGCCCGTTTCGGGCTGCAGGCCGGCGAATTCGATGTGCTGGCGACGCTGCGCCGCTCCGGCCAGCCCTACGCGCTGACACCGACCGCTCTATACGAGGCGACGATGGTGACCTCTGGGGCCATGACCAACCGGCTCGACCGGCTGGAGAAGGCCGGACTGATCCTGCGCGGCCCGCACCCCAACGACCGGCGTGGCATTGTCGTGCAACTGACCGAAAAAGGTCTGGCCTTGATCGACGAAGCCCTGACCGCCCACGTCGCCAACGAGCATGAAATCCTCGCCGGGCTCACCGGCACGGAGCGGGGGGCACTGGCTCAGTTGCTTGGCAAATTGATCGATAGCGCCAGCTGATCGCTCAATTGCGCTCCTCGGGAAAACTCGGGATCGGCATGAAATCGATGCCATCCTCGGCCAAGCTCTTGGCTTCGTCCAACGTCGCCTCGCCATAGATGCCGCGCGCATCGCTCTCGCCGAAATGGATCTTGCGCGCTTCTTCGGCAAACTTGTCGCCGACATAGTCGGCATTCTCGCGCACCTTCTCGGCCATCGCCTTCAGTTGCGCCAAAGCCTGCTTCTGGGTTTCGCCCATGGCCAGCGCAATTGTTTCCTGCTTCCGCGCGGTGGAGACGGCTGGCGCCATCAGCGCCTTTTGCACCTTGTGCGAGCCGCAGCTCGGGCAATCGACGAAGCCGCGCTTCCTCTGCGTGTCGAAATCGTCATTGCTGCGAAACCAGCCCTCGAATTCGTGCTCGTGCTCGCAGATCAGGGCAAAGCGGATCACGAAGCCGCGCCCCTGAGCCGCGGCACTTCAGCCGTGCCGGCATTGACGGCAAAATCGCGCGCATTCCTAAGGTTGGGGATTTTTTTGCGCGCGGCCGACGACTGTGCGGTATCGATCTCGCCGATAATCACGCCCGGCTCGGCATGGACGGCCTCGGCGATGATGCGACCCCACGGGTCGACGATCAGCGAATGGCCATAGGTCTCGCGGCCGTCCTCATGCAGGCCACCTTGTGCTGCAGCAACCACATAGGCGCCGTTCTCGATGGCGCGGGCTCGCAGCAGCACATGCCAGTGCGCTTCGCCGGTCTGGCGGGTGAAGGCGGCAGGCACCGACAAGAGGTCGGCGCCGGCCATCGCCTCGGCGCGGAACAGCTGCGGAAAGCGTAGATCGTAGCAGACGGCAAAGCCCAGCCTGGCGCCGTCGATCTCGGTGACGACCGCTTCGGTGCCCGGCTCATAGGCGGCGGATTCGCGCCAGCTTTCGCCATTGTCGAGATCGACGTCGAACATGTGGATCTTGTCATAGGTGGCGAGCGTCGCGCCATCCGGCCCAAACAGCAGCGCCCGGTTGGCGAGCTTGCCGTCGGCGCGCAGGATGGCGGTAGAGCCAATATGCAAGAAGACGCCGAGTTCGCTGGCGAGCTTGCGCGCGGTCGCCACGACGATGTCCTTGTCTTCCGAGGTGAAGGAAGCAGCCCTGGCTTCCTTGTCGCGAATCAGCGCTCCGGTCATTTCCGGGGTCTGGATGTAGGTTGCACCGAGGCCTGCCGCCTCGCGAACCAGCCGTTCGAGATCGACCGCGTTGCGCTCGGGGCTCTCGCCCGAACGCATCTGGATCGCCGCCGCCTTGAAAACACCCATCGTCACGTCCTCTTTGAGCAATTCCAGGAAAAGTGTGTACCGGTTTTCCGTCCGAAATTGCATAAAAACAAAGACATAGAGCGGCCCTACGAACCGCTCTTTGTCGTCGAGCCGTTGGCAAGCAGCCTGTCCAGCTGGCCCCGCGCCTCCAATTCGTGGAGGTCGTCGGAGCCGCCGACATGCGTGTCGCCGATGAAAATCTGCGGAAAGGTCGAGCGGCCATGCGCCCGCGAAATCATTTCCTGGCGCAATTCCGGCGAAAACGAAGCGTCATGCTCGGTGTAAGCGACGCCCTTGCGTTCGAGCAGCCGCTTGGCCGCCGCGCAATAGCCGCACATCATACGGGTGTAAATCGTCACATCGAGCATCGGTCCGTGCCTTTCCTCGACCTTATATAGTCGCGGACTCGTCGGCCCGAAAGTCCCCCGGCAGGACACGCGCGAAGGTCAGCACATCGACCGCTCCGGCGCCGCCCTTCTTCAGCGCCCTGGCGACCGAGCGTACGGTGGCGCCGGTGGTGTAGACATCGTCGACCAGAAGCACGCGGCGCCCAGTGATCTCGATTTCGGCTTCCGCAGGCACACGGAAGGCGGCGCGGACATTGGCCTCGCGCTCCTGCCGCTCCAGCCCGACCTGCTGGCGCGTGAGCTTGACGCGCCGGACCGCCGAGGGCGAGAAAGGCAGCCCGCTAAGCTGCGCAACCGCCCTTGCCAACTCCGCCGACTGGTTGAACTGCCGGCGAAAGAAGCGCCGCCAGTGCAGCGGCACCGGTACGACGACATCGGCGTCTGCAATTAGCTCAGCGCCGGCGCGCAGCATCCAGCGCGCCATCCACGGCGCCAGATCGGTGCGATCCTGGTATTTCAGACCTTGCACCATCTGGCGGGCGACACCTGAATAGGCCACGGCCGCCCGCGCCCGCTCGAACAGCGGCGGATCGGCGATCGCCTCGGCCGACAGGAATCCCTCGCCCATATCGTGCGTGAATGGCGTGCCCATCACCGCGCACCATGGCCGCTCCAGCAGCCTGAGTTTCGGCCAGCAGGCACCGCACAAAACGCCGGGTTGCGAGACGTGCCTGCGACAGCCGGCGCAGACCGGCGGGAACAGCATCCGCGCCGGCCAGTCCAACATGGCCAGTTTCAACATGGTTTGAGCGAGGCTCTTGATCTCCATCACCGGATCGGCCACGTGGTTTTGTCGTCCGCGCCAGGATATCACTAGACGGACAAACAGGATGTCTACCGTTGCAGCCGATCATCGATACTGAACTTTGGCTGGTGCGCAAGCGCAGGGCCCTAGCCCACCCCGTAGCCGGCGCGGATTTTCTGATGCGGCGGGCGGCGGAAGACCTTGCCGACCGGCTTGGCGCGGTCGAGCGGAAATTCGGCAAGGCCGCGGTGCTGTTTTGCCAGACGCCGGACGCAACGGACGTGGTCGCTGCAAGCGGCAAGGCAGCGGAGATCGTGCGCGTCGAGGCAAATCCAGCGTTTCTGGACGGCCGGCCAGGGCTGGTAGCACCGCTGGAGACAGTGCCGTTCCAGCCGGAAAGCCTCGACCTCGTCGTTTCACTTCTGTCGTTGCAGGCGATGAACGACATTCCCGGCATGCTGGTGCAGATCCGCCGCGCTCTGCGGCCCGACGGGCTTTTCCTCGGCGCCTTTGCCGGCGCCGGCACGCTTTCCGAATTGCGCGAAAGCCTGCTCGCCGCCGAGACCGAACTCTATGGCGGCGCCAGCCCGCGTGTCATCCCCTTCACCGATGTTCGCGACGCCGGCGCACTGCTGCAGCGCGCCGGACTGGCGCTGCCGGTGGCCGACGTCGAAACGGTGACCGTCCGCTACGATACCCTCTTCGACCTCATTGCCGATCTCAGGGCGATGGGCGAAACCAGCGCGCTGACCGATCGCAGCCGGCGACCGGGAGCGCGAAAGCTTTTTACCCGTGCCGCCGAAATCTATGCCGAACGCTTTTCGGACGCTGATGGCCGCATCAGGGCAAGCTTTTCCATCGTCTGGATGTCGGGCTGGGCGCCCGATGCCTCGCAGCAAAAGCCCTTGAAACCGGGTTCGGCGAAGGTCTCGCTGAAGACGATACTGGAAAACCCCGGCGGGCGGTGACGGCGCTCCGGATCAGTGCTCGGCGAAGGCATTGGCAAGCTTGCTGTTGGTATCACTGAACAGAAACTGGATCGCATTGCTGGCCTTGCCGACACCCCCGACGATGGCAAGCGACAGCACCGCAACGATCAGGCCATATTCAATGGCCGTGGCGCCTGTTTCGTCCTGCAAAAATCGGCGCAGCAATGGCTTCATGATCGTCGATCCCTCTCATCCCCGACCATATCGCCGACCTGTTAAGAAAGGTTAACGGCACAAGCTTAACAGGCTGTGAAATGGGCCTGCGTTGAGGAAGTTCTCAAGCTGGTGTCGACCTTGTTGGTCAGCAGTCGCCGCTGCGTTGGCCGTCGGCGCGGATGATGCAGACTGAGCTCGGTGAGGGCTGCAGCACGCTTCTGCGCAGCGTATAGGTGGCCCGCGAGCCGATCGAACCCGTGCTCATCGGGTCGAGACCGCCTGCAAGAGCATCGCGGCTGGATGATCGCGTCTGGTTGTCCAGCATGGGGACCGCGATCAGCGCCAGCGCCACTGCGGCCGAGCCGAACAACAGCGTGACGCGCAATAAGCCGACGCCGGCGGCGCGAAAGCTGCGATCTGGCCGGATCGAGTCCCATTCCCTGTCGAGGCTCATGCAATCGCTCCCCGCGAACCCGCTTTGCCGCAATTTTTCACGACGAGATAAATCTTCCATTAACGCTGGCTAGATCAGACCGCGAAATGGCTTTGTATCACAACAGGTCGATGAGGAACTGGATTAGCGGCGCGTCGGCCGGCGGCATGGGATAGTCGCGCATCTGCTTTGGCCGCACCCATTTCAACGCCTGCCCTTCCCTGGGCTGCGCGATGCCGCGGAAGCGGCGGCAGACGAACAGGGGCATCAGGAGATGGAAATCATCATAGGAATGGCTGGCGAAGGTGAGCGGCGCCAGGCAAGGAATGTCAGTCTCGATGCCGATTTCTTCCTGCAGTTCGCGGATCAGGCATTGTTCCGGCGTCTCGCCTGGCTCTACCTTGCCGCCGGGAAATTCCCACAGGCCGGCAAGCTGTTTGCCCTCGGGCCGCTGCGCCAGAAGCACCCGCCCATCGGTATCGACCAGCGCGCACGCGGCGACCAGCAGCAGGCGTTTGCCGGTGATCTCGCTCATGCGCCCGGCGGCCGGCGATAGTGGTAGCGATAGACTTCGTCGAAGCCCAGCGAGCGATAGAGCGCCAGCGCCGGCGCATTGCCGGCCTCGACCTGCAGCCAGGCTTCGCGAGCGCCACGCAGCCTCGCCCACTTCAGCGCCGACAGGATCAGGTTGCGGCCATGGCCCTGATTGCGCGCCGACTTGGCGGTGGCGATCTCGAACAGACCGGCAAGATCGCCGTCATGGACGCAGATCAGCACCGCCAGAGGGTCGGCCCCTTCCTCCAGCGCAAACAGCCCGACTTCGGGTTGGATAGCGCCGATGATTTCCGAAAGACCGGGCCGCAGCGATGCATCCGAGCCGCTGGCCTTGAGCGACGCGCCGAGAAAGCGGCTGATATCCTTCAGCGGAATCTGGTCCATGGCCGGCGCCAGTTGCGCGTCCGCCAGCGGCAGCCGCATCACCAGGGATTCGTCGAATGTGCTCCAGCCCTCATTGTCGAGAT
This sequence comes from Mesorhizobium sp. C277A, assembly GCF_040324395.1. Taxonomy (NCBI): domain Bacteria; kingdom Pseudomonadati; phylum Pseudomonadota; class Alphaproteobacteria; order Hyphomicrobiales; family Phyllobacteriaceae; genus Mesorhizobium; species Mesorhizobium sp. C277A. Next base: position 4,298,027 of record NZ_JAMYVW010000002.1, read on the forward strand.
GCTTGGCCAGGTCCGGCCCCGACAGCGGCGAGATGCGGAAGGTCAGCGGCCTGCCATAGGCGTCGAAGCGCCGGCTGGCGCGGCCGATGCGCTCGGCAATGTGCTGGGTGTCGCCGGGATCGAGCGGGTTGACCGAGTTCAGCCGCTTGGCCGGATGGCCGGCTGTCAGCCGCACCACCCAGGTGCCGTCATAATGCACGGCCGCCGCCGGCCAGGCGCGAAACCCCGCAGCCTCGTAGCGGCGCACGATGGCGAGCATGCTTGCCGGATGCCTGGAAGCCAACTCCATCAGCTCCGGTAATCGCCATTGATGGCGACATATTCCTTGGTGAGGTCGCAGGTCCACACCGTCGCCTTGCCGCGGCCGATACCGATATCGGCGCGGATGCGAATGTCGTCGCGCTTCATATAGGCCGAGATCGCTTCCTCGGAGTAGCCCGGGTCGCGTTCGCCCTCATGCGCCAGACGGTTGTCGCCGAACCAGATCGACAGCCGGTCGCGATCGGCCGGCTCGCCGGCCTTGCCGACGGCCATGACGACGCGGCCCCAATTGGCGTCCTCGCCGGCAACCGCCGTCTTGACCAGCGGCGAATTGGCGATGGACAGCGCGATGCGCTTGGCCGAGCGCGCCGATTTGGCGCCGGTAACGGTGACTTCGACCTGCTTGCGGGCGCCCTCGCCGTCGCGCACCACTTGCAGCGCCAGCGATTTGAGCACCTTGCCCAGCGCCCGGCGGAACGCGCCGAGACGCGCATCCTTGGGATCGCTGATGGCGGGCGCGCCGCGCTTGGCAGCGGCTCCGGTGGCGAACAACAGCAGCGTGTCGCTGGTCGAGGTGTCGCTGTCGACGGTGACGGCGTTGAAGGTCTTGGCCGTGCCGCGCGACAACAAGTCCTGCAGCACGGGGGCGGCGATCGGCGCATCGGTGGCGATGAAGGACAGCATAGTCGCCATATCGGGCGCGATCATGCCGGCGCCCTTGGAGATGCCATTGATGATGACGTCGGTGTCGCCAAGCTTGACCGTCGCTGTCGCCACTTTCGGATAGGTGTCGGTGGTCATGATGGCCTTTGCCGCCTCGGTCCACAGATCCGGCTTGCCGTCCTTGACCAGTCCGGCCAGCAAATGGCTGAATTTGGTGGTGTCGAGCGGCTCGCCGATTACCCCGGTAGAAGCGAGGAACACTTCGCCTGGCGTGCAGCCTGCGGCCTTGGCCGCGGCCTCGCCGGTCAGTTGGGTGGAGGCGCGGCCCTTCTTGCCGGTGAAGGCGTTGGCGTTGCCGGAATTGACCACAAGCACCCGCGCCTTGCCGGCGCCAAGGTTCTCGCGGCAGAAGTCGACCGGCGCCGAGGGGCATTTCGACTTCGTGAACACGCCGGCAACCGCTGTGCCGGCATCGAAGACTATGGCCAAGAGGTCGGTACGGTTCTTGTACTTGATCCCGGCCTCTGCGGTGGCGATGCGCACGCCCTCAATGGCAGGCATTTTGGGATATTTCTTCGGCGCGAGCGGCGAAATCGTTGCGTACATTGGGGACCTCGGGCGACGGAAAAACGCTAGGCGAAGGCCGGTTTGCCCGATAGCACGGCCCGGCGCAAGGGCGTTTTCTTGGCCGCCGCTGTGGGCAAGCCACCAGGGATTAAGCTTGCATTTCAAATCCGTTGGCGTCGGCGGGGCCTCTGGCGTTATGATATCGGCCATGGGCAGGCTGGTGATCTTGGCGGTGGCGTTTATGGGGCTTTTGCTCCTGAGCGCCGATGCGCAGCCGGAACGGCGCGTGGCGCTGGTCATCGGCAATGGCACCTATGCCGAAGCCGGCACGCTCACCAATCCGGTCAACGATGCGCTCGATATTGCCGGCAAGCTGCGCTCGATCGGCTTCGACGTCATCGAGGGCAACGATCTCGGCAAGCGCGAACTCGAGCGCAAGATCGGCGAATTTTCCGATGCGCTGGAAGGTGCGGGCGTCGGGCTTTTCTATTACGCCGGCCACGGCTTGCAGGTGGAAGGGCGCAACTACATCGTGCCGGTCGACGCCCGGCTCGACATGCCGGTCAAGCTGCAGCTCGAAGCCGTGCCGATCGACGAAGTCCTCGACATCATGGAGCAGCAGACCAAGGTCAGCCTGGTTTTCCTTGACGCCTGCCGCAACAATCCCTTTGCCCGCAGCCTGAGCCGCACCGCCACCACGCGCTCGGCAACGGCGCTTGCCGGTCTGGCGCAGTTCGATTCGACGCGCGGCTCCTTCATCGCCTTCTCGACGGCGCCAGGCGCTGTCGCCATGGACGGCACCGGGCGCAATTCACCGTTCGCCGCCGCCCTGCTGCGACACATGGCCGAGCCCGGCCAGAGCATCAACGACATGATGATCGCGGTGCGCCGCGACGTGGTCTCCGAAACCCGCGAGGGACAGCGCCCATGGGAACAGGGTTCGCTGCTCGAACGGTTTGAGTTTGTGCCCGGCGGCGAAACGGTTGCACAGCCGAAGCCCGCCGTCCCCCCGGCGCCCGAAACAAAGGTTGCGGCACTCGAACGGTCTGTAGGCGACGACAAGACCGCAATCGAGAAATTCCTGCGCGACGACTATCTTGCGCCCGATGCCGCGGCGATCGGCGAGACCGTCAAGCGGCTCTATGCGCCTTCCGCCACCATCTTCGGCACGCGCTATGACAGCGACGCCGTCGTCAAGCTCAAGACGGACTGGTTCGCGCAATTTGCATCCTGGTCGTTCAGTCTCGAGCCCGGCAGCCTCAATGTGACGCGGCAGGGCGAGAACCGCGCCGAAGCCGTGTTCGCGATGAGCTACGACTATATGTCGAAAGACAAATCGGCGGCGCGCATGACCGGCAAGGCACGCGTCACGCTTGGGCTGGTGAAGAGCGACGGCCAGTGGCGGATCGCCTCGGAAACCTCGCAAGCGATGAACTGAAAATCCCCGCGCAGGGCGAACGTGAGGCCTGCTTCTACAAGCGCTGGAAACGGGCCGTTTCGTTTGCCTGCCAGCTCACCTATATTGCCGGCGAGATTGTTGGCCAGGATTGCCGGCGAGATTGTTGGCGAGGACAGACATGGGCGAGGATCCGGCGCGCAGATCGATCGGGGCGCGGCGCAACCCAGACAGCGCCGAGGCCATTCTCGAGGCCGCGGAGGCGGTGCTGGTCGAGGCCGGCTATGCCGGCTTCTCCATAGAGGCCGTGGCGCGGCGGGCGCGCGCCGGCAAACCCACGATCTATCGCTGGTGGCCGAGCAAGGCGGCCTTGCTGTTAGAGGTCTACAAGCGGCAAAAGCGTGTCGACGTCCCCGGTACCGGCAGTCTCGAAGACGACCTCGTCGGTTTCCTGAGGAACCTCTTCGCGCATTGGCGCGACACATCCTCGGGCAGCGTATTCCGCTCGCTGATCGCCGAGGCCCAGTCGGACGAAGCGGCGGCCGCGGCCCTGACTGGCTATGCCGATGGGCGCGTGTCCCACACCGCTCGGATCATCGAGCGCGCCAAGGCGCGCGGCGAGGTTGCGGCCGATATCGACGCAGCGCTGGTCGCCGACCTCATCGCTTCCTATGCCTGGAAACACCTTTTGACCAACCGGCTGGACGAAGATGAGGCGACAATCCGTGCCACTGTCCGCTATGTGATGTCAGGCATCTCCCGCAATTGAAAAGGGCGCCGAACGGCGCCCTTTGCATGTTTTTTCGGTGCCGGCCTTACTTGCCGGCTTCCATCGTGTCGACGGCCTTCTTCAGATTGGCGTCGGGGATTTCGACCTTGGCGGCGCCGCGCAGCTGCTTGACCAGTGCGAAATACTTGTCGCGGATCACCGCCTGCTTGGCCTGGTCCTTGACGTCGTCGAAGGCCGGCGGCTGTTTGGTGCGCTTGTCCTCGAGCTTGATGACATGCCAGCCGAATTGCGTTTGCACCGGCTCCTTGGTGTATTTGCCGATTTCGAGCGCAACTGCCGCCTTGTCGAATTCCGGCACCATCTGCCCCGGGCCGAACCAGCCGAGATCACCGCCATTGGTCTTGCCCGAGGGATCGCTGGTATGCTCGTTGGCGAGCTTCTGGAAGTCGGCACCGCCATCGAGCTGCTTGATGATCGCCTCGGCCTCTTCCTTCGTCTTCACGAGGATGTGACGGGCATGAATCTCATTGACCGGCGGCGTGCTGGCGATTTCCTGGTCGTAGCGGGCGCGCACCTCGGCATCGGTAACCTTGTCGACGACGCCCTTCTCGACCATCTCGCCATGCAGCGCGCGCTGCTGCAGGAACGCCATGCGGCGCTGGAATTCGGGATCCTTGTCGAGCCCGGTAGCGACCGCCTGGGCGGCCATGACGCGGATTTCGATGGCCGCCGAAAGGGCGGCGGCGCGGCGCTGCTCGGGTGGCAACTGCGAGAACTGCTGCGACAGCTCGCCCTCGGCAAGCCCAAGGTCCGCCTCGGTCAGCTTCTGGCCATTGACGGTAGCGATAACGGCGTTCGGATCGACGGGGGCTGCCGCCGGCGCTGCTGCGGCATCGGCCGGGGCGGGAGCGGCTTCCTGGGCCATCAGCGGAAACAGCGACAGGGCCGACAGGCCGAAAGCCAAGCCAAGGCTGGCGAGCGACGCACGGCGAAACAGTAAGGACATCAAGATTAACTCCAAGGGGGGATTGGTAGGGCTTGCAGATCAGCCGGATTGTGGCGGAATTTGGCGCTGCCCATAGGGCTAACGCGGCGTTGACATCAGTTGAGCCCCCTCTTATCTGTCCAACGACTTTGCGTCCAGAACCGTTTTCCGGGCGCTTTTTGTGTTTGTCCGCGTTTCACGCGGAATTGATGGGGCCGGCCGGCGCTCATCTCAAAATTGAGAATTCTATCGAAAGGACCATCGGATGGTCAGTCTCGGCGGTCTCGCCCGTAAGGTTTTCGGTTCCTCCAACGATCGTCGCGTAAAATCGACCCGGCCGCGTGTCGAGGCGATCAACGCCATGGAAAACGAGATGCGGGCGCTGTCCGACGCCGAGCTTCAGGCCCGCACGGAAAAATTCCGCCAGGATATCGCCAACGGCGCCACGCTCGATGACCTGCTGGTGCCGGCCTTCGCCACCGTCCGCGAGGCATCCCGCCGCGTGCTCGGCATGCGCCCGTTCGACGTGCAGCTGATCGGCGGCATGGTGCTGCACAATGGCGGCATCGCCGAAATGCGTACCGGCGAGGGCAAGACCCTGGTCGCCACCCTGCCCGTTTATCTCAACGCGCTTGCCGGCAAGGGCGTCCATGTCGTCACCGTAAACGACTACCTTGCCACCCGCGACTCCGAATGGATGGGCCGCGTCTACAAATTCCTCGGCCTCTCGGTCGGCGTCATCGTCCATGGCCTGTCCGACGAGGAACGCCACGTCGCCTACGCGTCCGATGTTACCTATGCCACCAACAACGAGCTCGGCTTCGACTATTTGCGCGACAACATGAAGTATGAGCGCGCGCAGATGGTGCAGCGCGGCCACAATTACGCGATCGTCGACGAAGTCGATTCCATCCTGGTCGACGAGGCGCGCACGCCGCTGATCATTTCCGGTCCGCTCGAGGACCGTTCGGAAATGTACAACACCATCGATGCCTTCATGCTGCAGCTCGGCCCAGCCGACTACGAGATCGACGAGAAGCAGAAGACCTCGATCTTCACCGAGGAAGGCACCGAGAAGCTGGAAAACCTGCTGCGCGCGGCCGGCCTGCTCAAGGGCGAGTCGCTCTATGACGTCGAGAACGTCGCCATCGTCCACCACGTCAACAACGCGCTGAAGGCGCACCGGCTGTTCCAGAAGGACAAGGACTACATCGTCCGCAACGACGAGATCGTCATCATCGACGAATTCACCGGCCGCATGATGCCGGGCCGCCGCTATTCGGAAGGCCTGCACCAGGCGCTCGAAGCCAAGGAGCATGTGGCGATCCAGCCGGAAAACCAGACGCTGGCATCCGTCACCTTCCAGAACTATTTCCGTCTCTACAAGAAACTGTCCGGCATGACCGGCACGGCGCTGACCGAGGCCGAGGAGTTCGGCAACATTTACGGCCTCGAAGTCACCGAGATCCCGACCAATCTGCCGGTCATCCGCAAGGACGAGGACGACGAGGTCTACCGGACGGTCGAGGAGAAGTACAAGGCGATCGTCAAGGAGATCAAGGAAGCGCGCGCCAAGGGCCAGCCGACGCTGGTCGGCACCACCTCCATTGAAAAATCCGAGCAGCTGGCCGAGCGCCTGCGCAAGGAAGGGTTCAAGGATTTCGAGGTGTTGAACGCCCGCCACCACGAGCGCGAGGCCGCCATCGTCGCCCAGGCCGGCAAACCCGGCGCCATCACCATCGCCACCAACATGGCGGGACGCGGCACCGACATCAAGCTCGGCGGCAACGCCGAGATGCGCATCGAGGACGAACTGGGCGACATGCCTGCTGGTCCCGAGCGAGAGGCGCGCGAAAAGGAAATCATTGCCGATGTCGAGCGCCTGAAGGAAAAGGCGCTAGCCGCCGGCGGCCTCTACGTGCTCGCCACCGAGCGCCATGAATCGCGCCGCATCGACAACCAGCTCCGCGGCCGCTCCGGCCGCCAGGGCGACCCCGGCCGTTCGAAATTCTTCCTGTCGCTGCAGGACGATCTGATGCGCATCTTCGGCTCCGAGCGCATGGACGGCATGCTGCAGAAGCTTGGCCTCAAGGAAGACGAGGCCATCATCCATCCGTGGATCAACAAGGCGCTGGAAAAGGCGCAGAAGAAGGTCGAAGCGCGCAACTTCGACATCCGCAAGAACCTGTTGAAATACGACGACGTCTCGAACGACCAGCGCAAGGTGGTGTTCGAGCAGCGCATCGAATTGATGGACGGCGAAGGCCTGTCCGAGACGATCGCCGAGATGCGCGAAGGCGTCATCGAGGAGATCGTCACCAAGAACATCCCCGAAAACGCCTATGCCGAGCAGTGGAACGTCGCCGGCCTCAAGGCCGAGGTCGCCGAATTCCTCAATCTCGACCTGCCGGTCGAGGACTGGGTCAAGGAAGAAGGCATTGCCGAGGACGACATCCGCGAGCGCCTGACCAAGGCCGCCGACGACGCCGCCAAGGAGCGCGCCGAGCGCTTCGGCCCAGACGTGATGAGCTATGTCGAACGCTCGGTGGTGTTGCAGACGCTCGATCATCTGTGGCGCGAGCACATCGTCAACCTCGACCATCTGCGTTCGGTCGTCGGCTTCCGCGGCTACGCCCAGCGCGACCCGCTGCAGGAATACAAGAGCGAGGCGTTCGAGCTGTTTCAGGCGCTGCTCGGCAATCTGCGCCAGGCCGTCACCGCGCAATTGATGCGCGTCGAACTGGTCCGCCAGGCCGCCGAAGCGCCGCCGCCCGAAGCGCCTGAAATGTTCGGCAGCCACATTGACGGCACCACGGGCGAGGACGATTTCGAGGGTGGCGAGACCGCACTTCTGGTCCGCCAGGAGAGCAACGCCATCGTCGCTCCCGAAGACCGCGATCCGAACAACCAGGCGACCTGGGGCAAGATCGGCCGCAACGAAGCCTGCCCCTGCGGCTCCGGCAAGAAATACAAGCACTGCCACGGCGCGTTTGCTTGATCATTGGGTCGGCGGGACAGCACCCCCCTCTGGCTTGCCGGCCATCTCCCCCTCAAGGGGGGAGATCAGCAGTTGCGGCGCTCTGACTTCTTTCAACTTCGACAATTGGCGAAAGCCGCGATGACAGCCAATCTCCCCCCTTGAGGGGGAGATGTCCGGCAGGACAGAGGGGGGTGCGAAGGATCGCGACCTCTCGGTCCAACCCTCGTCAAAACCTTACAACAACCCCGAATCGCGCGCGGTCGCTGTCGCCTCGCCGCGCGACACCGCATCCAGCTTGCCCAGCACCGCCGAGACATGGTGATCGACCGTCTTTGGCGAAATCGTCAATTGCTCGGCGATCCGCTTGTTGGAGAGACCACGTTCGATCAGCTGCAGCACCTGCATCTGGCGCAAGGTGAGGCCGGCGAGGTTGGCGCGCGTCGAGCGGCGCGGGCCGCGGGCGATGCCGCCAACGCCGTTCTTGCGCATGATATCGCGCAGGCGCTGGGCCGCCGGCCTTGCCCCCAGGCCGTCGAAAATATCCAATGCCAGACGCTGCCCCTCGTCATCGCCGAGGATGAGCGCCAGTCCGCGCTCGTATGGCGCATTCAATTCGGACCAGAGTGCCGAAGCCGAACGCCAGTCGCCGGTCAGGAGCAGCCGGTATGGTGTCGCCATCTCGGCGGTGTCGCCGGCCGGCATATCGGGAGAGAGCAATGTTCGCCACAGCGCCAGCTCCCCGACATGGGCACGCGAGCGCACCGGCGTTTCGGCGCGGGTGATCAGCGCCAGCGCTTCTTGCCTGTCGGCCAGGCCCAGCCATGCCTGCTCCGCCATCAGCGCCGCGTAAGAGCTCAGCATCTGCAGGTCGCCGCCGCTTCCGACCAGACGCGCCATTTCGGCGAACAGCGGCTCGGCCGAGGGATCGCCGCGCCTCAGGCGCAGTTTCGCCAGTGCCAGCAGCGCCGGAAACCGGCCCACGGTGGTTGTCCGCTCATTGTCGATGACATCGCTTGCCGTCGCGGCGGCCTCATCCCATTGGCCCTGACGCAGTTGCACATCGGCCAGCATGCCCCTGAGATAGTCGCGCCAGGTGCCGAGGTCGTTCTCGGTGCAATAGTGGATGCCGCTCTCGAGCACCGGACGTGCCGCGTCGTAGCTCATCTGGGTGATCTCGAAACAGGCGCGGTTGGTGAAGGCGCGCGCGGCATGTTCCTGGAAATTGCCCTGGAGCGCAATTTCAAGGCTTTGGTCGAGGCGCAGGCGTCCGGCATCCGGATTGAGCCACTGCTCGACGCAGCCGACATTGTTGAGGGCATGCGAGGCGATGTCGGGACGGTTCATCCGCGCAGCCAGCGCCGCTGCCTTCTCGCCATAGAACAGCGTGTCCTCCACCCTCTCCGACAGCATCGCCAGATGCGAAAGGTTCGAATAGGCCATGGCGAGTTCGGGACCGGCGGGAGCCGCTTCCAGCATCGCCACAGCCTCGGCGCCGAAGGCGGCCGCCGCCTCGCGGTCATCGCCCATTTCGCTCAGCCGGGAGAGCCATCTCAGGCTGTCGCCCTCCTTCAGCCTGTTGCCGTCTGCCTGATGCAACCGGCGCGCCTGTCCCTGCGCTGCAAGCGCATCATCGATCTTGCCGATGAGATGGCACTCGAAGGCATGACTTTCGTAGAGCGCGGCGCGCTCGATCACCGGCAGGCTGTCGGCCTGCTGCAGGGCGATCTCGTAATAGCCGGCGGCATCGCGATGGGCGCCGACGCGCGACGCCTCGCGCGCGGCGATTGGCGCAAGTTCGCGCACCGCCGCCAGATTGTGCGCCTCGACCGCATGATGGACCAGGCGGCCTGTGGAGACGTCGCCATTTTCGAGCAGTGCCGCCAGCGCACGCTGGTTGAATTGCCGCCTGTGCGACGTCGTCAGCATCATTTCGATGGCGCGTCGCGCGATGTCGTGGCGGAAGGCGTAGCCGTCGCCCAGATCGTCGAGCAGCCCGTTGGCGACACACTCGGCCAGTTGGCCGGCGCTGGCGACGCCGCACAGGCCCTGCAGGGCCCAGGCGTCGGCGCGGCGCGGAAACACCGACACCGCGTCGAGCATTGCGCGGGCGCCTGGCGACAGCCGTTCAGCCCGCGCCAACACGGCGTCGCGCACGCTTGCCGGCAGCGCCGTTTCGTTTTCGGCCGACAGCAATTCGGTGACGAAGAAGGCATTGCCGGCGGTCGCCCGGTAGATGGCGTCGCCATCGCGTCCGGCCGCATCGGCGAGCGACAGCACGGCCGCCTGGCTGAGCAGCGGCACGTCGATGCGCGCCACGCTGCCGGCCGGGATTTCGCCCAGGGCGCGGCGCACCCGCATCTGTCCCTCGCTGCGGTCGGTGCGCGCCGTGAGCAACAGCAGGATGTGGGTGTTGACGATACGCCGGCCGAGGAAGCGCACGAAATCGAGCGTCGCATCGTCGGCCCAGTGCAGGTCTTCGATGATCAGCAGGCACGGCCCCTTGGCCGCAAAAGCGTCGAGCGCATCGGAAAACAGCGGCAGTCTCTGCCCATGCCGGGCGTCGATTGCGCGCGGCAGCGCCCATTGCGCCTCACGGGCCAGATCGTAAAGCGGCCCCAGCGGATCGGGGATCGACAGATCCTCGCAAGCGCTGCGCAACGTCGCCGCGCTCTCTCCGACACGGGCCGCGAATGCCTCGACAAGCGCCGTCTTGCCGGCGCCGGCCTCCCCGGCCAGCACGGCGACGCGGCCATGGCCGCCTATTGCATCGCCAAGCAGGCTCTCCAACTGCTGCAGCTGCGTCTGCCGTTCCAGAAGCATCATTGTCATCGTCTCACAGGATCGGAGTTTTCCCACCATGGCGGGCCGCTCACGATTAGCCCGTGAAGAAAGCGCCGCAATGTGACTTTGCACACATTGCCGTGCCTCTTTCCACAAAGAACGACGGCAATATAGGGAATCGTCCCGTCCAATATGGGGAATCGTTCCGATGCGCGGGCCGGGCCGGCGTGGTCAACGTCCAGCCGCGCTCCGACCGAGCGTGAATCAATGGAAAAGGAAGTCTTCCATGCCTCGCTATCTGATTGAACGCACATTTCCGGACGGCCTCAACATTCCGATGACCGACATCGGCGCCACTGCGGTCGGCGGCGTCGTCATGCGCAATGCCGAAAAGGGCGTCACCTGGATCCAGTCCTTCGTCACGCCCGACAAGAAGCACAGCTTCTGCATCTACGACGCGCCGACGCCCGAAGCGATCCGCAGCACCGCTCAGAAAAACTCGCTGCCGGTCGACAAGATCACGGAGGTGCGGGTTCTTGACCCTTACTTTTACCTCTGATCCTGCGTTCGGTCGCCACGATGATGAGCATCAAACTGTCCTTCGCGGCTGTGGCGAACTGCCTGATGGCCTGCCGCACGGTGGAATCGGGCCTGTCCTGGGAAAGACCGGCCGGCCAACCTCCGTGCTCGGCCGTCTATGGCGGTTCGCGTCGAAGCTGCCTGCGTATCTGTCTGAAAGGCGGCGCTTGCCCCCGGAAGGCGGCTATCTGAGGCGCGACATCGGGCTATCGGAGCGGGACGTCCCGCAGGAATATTGGCAATATTACTTTTGGGATCGTTGATTTTGCATGGTTTTTAATGGCTGCGGCCAAAGCCCGGCAACGGAAGCCGCATCGCATGAACCGGGACGGACAAACCAAATCCTAAACCAACGCCGCAGGCGTTTCGGCATCGGCCGCCGCCGCCTCGAGCGTCAACAAACGGACGGAAGACCATGACCAAAACGCTTTGGACGACACGCTTCGCGGCTTTCGCCGCCATCTCGATCGCGGCGGGTGCGGCCGCCCAGGCGCACGACGCCAACCCGTTGGCCGAAAAGGTGCGCGCAGCCAACAGCCGCTTCGAAAATGTGGCAGCCGCCACCGCCGAAGGCTATGCCCCCATCCCTTGCGCCAGCGGCATCACCGGCGGCGCCATGGGCATCCACTATGTCAACGGCGCCTATCTCAAGGACGATGCCGTCGATGTCGCCAAGCCGGAAGCGGTGATGTACGAGCCGACGGCCGACGGCAGCCTGAAGCTGATAGCGGTCGAATACATCACCTCGAAAGGCCCGGCCTCGCTCGAAGGCCAGTTGTTCAACTTCAACAGCGCCCCCAACCGCTACGGCCTCGGCCCGTTCTACGAACTGCATGTCTGGGCTTGGAAACAGAACCCGACCGGCGCCTTCGCCGACATGAACCCGAACGTGTCCTGCGACGCGGTGAAGGGGATGTAACCCTCCGACACCTCCGGCACCGGACACCCGGTGCCTGCCATCCCCCTTGGCGGGGGAGGGGCGAGCGAAACGCCGACCGGCTCCCCAGTCTTCCCCGGCGTTCGCTCGCCTTTTATGCCGCCCTCGTCGCCAAACCCAACGCTGTGATGTACGGGCCGGTGGCCAACGGAAAGCGTTTCCATCTCCCTTGTGGCGTTGTGCCCACAACTATGCTATGGTTTATGGGCATGGTGCTGATTTGCGCCGACGACCCGCCGCCGAGGCGGGTTTTTCATTTTCCTGGATGATTCACTGCTGTTTGCTTAACGACGCCCCTCCGGCCAGGGCTGGCGTATCTGTTCTACGCCGCTTTCAGCCGCACCATTTTCAATGAAAAGAAGGCCAGCATTGCCAACAAGCTTGCTCGTGCAACTATGCCGGCGCATTTCTTTTTGGCTCCACTTGCGGCTACTGGCCGGGAAAGCGTAACACTAGAAGATATTTAGGGGCTTCGGGGGTAGCTTTGGCATTGCTGAGGGGGATCGTCCTTGTTGCGGTCTTCGTACTGGCCACGCTTGGGGCAATAGCCCAGGCGGGATCAGCGTCATCGAACGATAGCCAGGAGCACGGGGCCGCCCAAGGTCAGAAGGCACCAACAAACGAAAATGCTCCGCCCCAAGCGACCACGTCCCCAGTCAGCCAAACGAATGCCGGCGAAGGGGATAAGGAAGTAGAGAAGGCACCCGACAAGATAGACCAATTCGGCAACGCTAGCCTGCGCGTTATCGAATTTATTGACGCCCATGAGGGTTTCTTTTTGGTCGTCTTCACCGCGCTGCTTGCTGTTTTTACCTACATGCTGAGGACTTCCACAGACCGGCTCTGGAAGGCGGGGGAAGAGCAAAAGGCCATCTCTAAAAAGCTTGCTGATACCGCCGAAAGGCAGATGCTCATCACCGGACGCCAAACCGACATAATCGAGAAGCAACACGCCATTGTACGGTTGCAGTTCATAAGCGCACGAGATACCGCCAAAAAGGAATTGCGCGCCTACCTTACAGTCGAGCCAGACGGCATCAACCAGCTGATCGGCAGAATGGAGGTGATAGGTCAGGTGCGGTTGCGCAACGTTGGCAGATTGCCGGCTCGCAACGTGACACTGATAGTCAAAATGAAGCTGTCGGCTCTGTCCGAAGAAGACCCGCGAAACAGGACCAAAGACTTCGACGCCTCGGAAGACCGCACCACTTACTCCGATAGGGTTGTAAACCCCGGAGGAGACATGCTGCAGGGGAGCGAAGACAATCCTCCCATAGCCGCTCTCGCTGTTGAACACTACAACATGTACGTCTTTGGAATTGCCAAGTACGACAACGGGTATGGCGATGCCTGCTGGACAAGATTCTGCCACCGCTATTCGACGGACGGTAGGCTTAAAGGTCTTGAAATGATCGATCCGCCCAACGCCACCAGAAGCGTCATTGGGCGCGAAAAGGCCCGCTATCATAACTATGGCAACAGCGCCGAACCTTCCGAAAGCGCGGACCTTGATCCATGCCAGCCATCCGCCTAGTCGCGATAGGGTTTTTCTTCGCGCTATGTGGTGTTGCGCAAGCTGATCCATGGTGGCTAGAACAACCGCCGCCGGCTGTCCAAGAACGCCAGCAAAGCCCCGCCGACGCTGCCAAAGAACAAGACCCCAAAAATGAAGTAGGCGAAACCTTTTGGGAGCGGACGCTCTATGACCCGGTGGCCCTTTCGACGGTGATCATAGCCTTGTTCACTGTTGTGCTTGGAATCGGCACTGGCTTTCTGGTTGTGGATGGCCGAAGGCATTCCAGGCACGCTTTGCGAGCTTACGTCTTTGTAGATTCCGCCGGCTTTTTCGATAGAGGCTTGCCTGAGAACGAACCCCAAGTGAAAGACCTCATTGGGTTTATCGGGTGCTCGATCCACATCAAGAATTCTGGCCAAACTCCGGCATACAACCTCATTCATTGGGCGCAGATCGCAATTTGTACGCCGGAAGAACAAGATGAAGTTTTGACAATCCCGCCGTTGGATGGCGCTGTTCCCAACACTCTGGCCCCAGGCGGCTTTAACAGCAAATGGATCAACAGAACCGACCAGGTAGCTCCGGACGAAATTGCCGATGTCATTGCCGGAAGGAAGATGCTCTATCTTTATGGTCGCGTCGAATACAACGACACCTTTGGCAGACGCCGATTTACAAATCACCGCCTCACCTTCAGTGGAGGTTGGCCTCCATATAATCGCATTGGCCTGATTTATTCCGAAAGAGGCAACGAAAGCGACCAAAACGAATAGGGCAGGAGGCGGGCTATCATCGACCGCCGCCCGTGGCGTTTGCGCCATAATACCGGGTCGGCGCACCTTCGTGGAAGAGCTCAGACTGTTCTTCGGCGCCGAAGGCTAGTCTCTCCCGCCAGCTGGACCGACCCGGCAGCGTGCTCGGCCAGATGGGTTCGCCTCAAGACGCGAATCGCGCATCACTGGGAAGTTTCCCCACGCCAGCAGATTTTGATACTCGTCGCGCGCGCCGCGCACTGGCGGCCTGCCGGCTCTCCGCTATGGCTCCCTGCCCTTCGGGCGTTCAGACCCTTCAAAAGGTCCGCTGGACTTTCTGATCCGCCCGAAGGCGGACCGGGTCTCACCGTTCGTCGCTCGAAAAGCCAAATCGTTGGCTTTTCGTCCCCTGCGCACCCGCACCCCGCCCACCCTTTCTTAATGTGTCTCCGCTACACCGAAACCTTGGAAACAGGCGGAAAACGGAGAGACATCGGGGTGCGCTTTTCCGCGGCGACGACGGCCGGGCGGTTCTTGCCGCAGCGCTTGGCGCTGCGCATGGGGCCTCTGCTTGGCCGCATCGATGCGGTGCTGTTCACCGCCGACGAGCGCGGCGAAGCCGGGCGCATGTCGCTGATCGCCTTTGCCATCCGCATCGTCAGCGCCGTCATCGCCTTCATCAGCCAGGTGCTGATGGCGCGCTGGATGGGCTCGTTCGAATACGGCATCTTCGTCCTCGTCTGGGTGACGATGGTCATCGTCGGCAACCTCGCCTGCCTCGGCTTCCACACCTCGGTCATCCGCTTCATCCCCGAATACCGCGAACGCAACATGATGGCCGAGCTGCGCGGCATCGTGGTCGCCAGCCGCCTGTTCGTGCTGATTGCCTCGACCGCAATCGCCGGACTAGGCGCACTGGGCGTCTGGCTGTGCGCGAACTGGATCGAGAGCTACTATGTCATGCCCTTCATCCTCGGCCTGTTCTGCCTGCCGATGATCGCCATGGGCGACCTGCTGCAAGGCCAGTCACGCGCCAATTCCTGGGCGCTGTTTGCGCTGTCGCCGACCTATCTGGTGCGGCCGGTGCTGATCCTGGCGCTGATGGCGCTGATGCTGGCAATGGGCTATGCGCCCGACGCCAGGACCGCGATCTTCGCTTCGATCGCCGCCACCTACGCCACCACGCTCGGCCAGCTCATCGGCGTGACCACGCGCATGGGCAGGAATATCCCGGCCGGGCCGATGAAGGTGCATTTCGCCGAGTGGTTCATCGTCTCGCTGCCGATCTTCCTGGTCGAGAGCTTCTTCTTCCTGCTCACCAACGCCGACGTGCTGATGGTCGGCGCCTATCTCCAGCCCAATGACGTCGCCGTCTATTTCGCCACCGTCAAGACGCTGGCGCTGGTGCATTTCGTCTATTTCTCCGTCAAGGCCGGCGTTGCCCAGCGCTTTGCGCAGTTCACCCACGGCGAGCCGGAAAGGCTCGCCGCCTTCGCCCGCGAGACCGTGTCGTGGACCTTCTGGCCGTCGCTGCTGATGGCGCTGCTGGTGCTGGCGCTCGGCGAGCCGATGCTGGTGCTGTTCGGTCCCGAATTCACCGCCGGCTATCCGCTGCTGTTCCTGCTGGTCTTCGGCGTCGTGGCGCGCGCCGCCGTCGGCCCTTGCGAAAGCCTTCTGACGATGAGCGGCAACCAGAACATCTGCGCCGCCGTCTATGCCATGACGCTGGCCTTCAACATCGGTCTCAACGTGGTGCTGATCCCGTTCTTCGGCCTGTGGGGCGCGGCGATCGCCACCAGCCTCGCCATGGTCTTCGAGGCCAGCGCCCTGTCCTTCACCGTCTGGCGCAAGCTCGGCATCGTCATGCTGATCTTCGTGCCTGCTGCCAGGGGAGCCGCCTGATGGCCGCCATCCCGCTGATCGAGGAAACCAGCGGCGGTCCGGCCGGCGCCATGGTGTCGGGCCTTGCCGGCCTGGCGCGCGACGCCGATCCGGCGCATCTCGAGATCCTCGCCAACAACCGGCCGTTGCGCAAGCTGGCGATCTATCCGGCTTCGGCCGGCTTCGAACTGGTCGAGGAGCTCGACTATCTGTGCACCCGCACGATCGAGCCCAACGTCTTCTTCAACCCGCGCTTTCTGGCGCCGGCCATGCCCCGGCTGGAAGATCGCGAGGTCAAGCTGGCAGTGATCCGCGACGGCGACGAATACCGCAACCGGCTGCGCCTGCTGGTGCCGTTCTCGGTCGAGCGGCCGGCGGTGCCGCTCGGCGTTCCGGTGATGCGCACATGGTCGAGCCCGTTCGGCCCGATCGGCACGCCGCTGGTCGACCACGACGACCCGATCGGCGTCGTCGAGGATTTCTTCGGCATGCTGTCGCGGCCGCATCTCAAGTTGCCGAAGGTCTTCGTGCTGCCCGACATGCGCCTCGACGGCCCGTTGGCCAGCGTGCTGGCCACCGTTGCCGAGACGCGCGGCCTGACAATGGTCACCACCGGCAAGGCGGACCGGCCGGTGCTCGAAAGCACGCTCGACGGCGAGGCCTATCTGAAAGCATCGCTGCGCGCGCACCACTACCGCGAATTCCGCCGCCTGAAACGGCGCCTGGGCGATCTCGGCAAGCTGGAACATGTCGTGGCGCGGGGACCGGACGAAATCCGCCACGCCATCGAAAGTTTCCTGACGCTGGAAGCGGCCGGCTGGAAGGGCCGCGAGCGCACCGCCATGGCCATCGACCGCTACCGCGCCGCCTTTGCCCGCGAGGCCGTGCACCGGCTGGCCGAGCACGACATGTGCCGCATCCATTCGCTGACGCTGGACGGCCGCACGATCGCCTGCCTGGTCGTCTTCGTCGAAGCCGGCGTCGCCTACACCTGGAAGACCGCCTATGACGAGACGCTGGCGACCTATTCGCCGGGCACGCTGCTGATGATCGAGGTGACCAGGCAGCATCTCGACGACCCCAACATCATGATGACGGATTCCTGCGCCGTGCCCGACCACCCGGTGATGAGCCGGCTGTGGAGCGAGCGCAAGCCGATGGGCTCGCTGGTGATCGGACTGACGCCGGATGCCGATCGGCTGGCCCGCCAGGCCGCCTCGCAGCTGCATCTCTACCGCGAGACCCGCAACATGGCCCGCCTGCTGCGCAACCGCGTGAAGAGTTTGCTGGGACGGCGATAGCCACTGGATCAACGGCAAGACACCAGCTATGGCTCCGGCGGCAATTTCGGCCGGCCTTCACGACAAGCCATCCTGATGATCAGAACCTTTTTGCGTCACGCCGGTCCCCGTGCGGCCTTTTCGCTGCTTGCACTGCTGCCTGTCCGCGCCTGGGCCGATAGCTGTCCCGAGGATTGCAGCGAGCCCGCGCCGTCCATCAACATCTACAGCCACACCGCCGCCGGCCATCTCAGCCCGGCCACGCTGGGTGCACTGCCGCGCGTCTATGTGCCGAACCGCTCCTCCAACAGCGTCACGGTGATCGACACCATGACACTCAAGGAAGTCGACAGGTTCCCGGTCGGCAGCAAACCGCAGCACGTCGTGCCGTCATGGGACCTGAAGACGCTGTGGGTCGCCAACAATGGCACCGGCAAGAACGGCAGCCTGACGCCGATCGACCCGATGACCGGCAAGCCCGGCCCGCAGATCGCCGTGGACGATCCCTACAATTTGTATTTCATGCCGGGCGCGGCCATCGTCGTCGACGAAGCCCTGGAGCGGCTCGATTTCCGCGATCCTCACACCATGGCGCTGAAGTCGGCCCTGCCGACGCCCACTTGTCCCGGCATCAACCACGCCGATTTCTCCGTCGACGGCGCCTACGCGATCTTCACCTGCGAATACGGCAATGGCGGGTTGGCCAAGATCGACCTGAAGAACCAGAAGGTGCTTGGCCATCTCGACTTCTCGAAAATGGGCATGCCGCAGGACATCCGCCTCTCGCCCGACGGCAAGGTTTTTTACGTCGCCGACATGATGAATGACGGCGTGTTCCTCGTCGATGGCGACAGTTTCAAAGAGATCGGCTTCATCCCGACCGGCATCGGCGCCCATGGCTTCGTCGTCAGCCGCGACGGCAAGCGGCTCTATGTCTCGAACCGGGGCTCGCACAAGATGGAGCAGGGCAAGGCAAAGGGACCGGGCAGCGTGAGCGTGATCGACTTCGCCACCCGCGCGGTCGTAGCACTTTGGCCGATCCCCGGCGGCGGCAGCCCCGACATGGGCAACGTCAGCGCCGACGGCAAACAACTATGGCTGTCCGGCCGCTTCGACAGTGCCGCCTACATGATCGACACGACATCAGGCGCGGTGACCAAGTTTCGGGTTGGCTCAGAGCCGCACGGCCTGACGGTGTGGCCACAGCCGGGGCGGTATTCGCAAGGGCATACGGGGAATATGCGCTAAGTCCGTGTTCGAGGCGCGGCTCGAACGCAAAAGGTCGCAAGGGCAACCGCCCATCGGCCGGGACCCGGAACGAGCAGGGGCTTTCCTTGGAAACCGCGAAGCTGTAGCTCCACACACTGGTTTCGGATACTGCCAGAAGATGAACCTTCGCCGCATCGTCCTCATCGTCGCGCTTCTCAATCTTGCCTATTTCGGGATCGAGTTCGCTGTGGCGCTCGCCATTGGATCAGTGTCCCTGTTCGCCGACAGCATCGACTTTCTTGAAGATGCTTCCGTGAACCTCCTTATCCTGCTCGCACTTGGCTGGTCTGTGCGCTCCCGTGCGCGGGTGGGGATGGCATTGGCGCTCATCCTTCTCATGCCGGGTCTGGCAACGCTCTGGACGGCTTGGGAGAAGTTCAACGTGCCGGTGCCGCCGCAGCCCATCGCCTTGACCTTGGCGGGACTTGGCGCTCTCGCCGTCAACCTGTCCTGCGCCTACATGCTGGCCGCGCACCGGCATCGTGGCGGCAGCCTCACAAAGGCGGCCTTCCTGTCGGCCCGCAACGACGCCTTGGCCAACATCGCCATTATTGCCGCAGGGTTGGTCACGGCCTTGCTCTGGCATTCCGCGTGGCCCGATTTGGCGGTGGGATTGGGGATCGCGGTCATGAACGCCGACGCGGCCCGCGAAGTGTGGGAAGCTGCCCGTGAAGAACACCGTGCGGCGGCCTGAGAGCACGTAGTGCGGGGCTACCGGCCGCCGCTGATTGGCGCTATCGCTGTCATCCTCAGCAGCCGCGGTTGGCTCTGTGTTCGAGGCACTGTTCGAACCCGGAGGGTTCGCAAGGGCGACCGCCCGTCGGCCGGTCAGGCCGCCCCATCGGAGCCCATGAGCGAAGCGAACTGGCGTGAGATCAAAAATGGTGCCCCTAGCCGGAATCGAACCAGCACTCCTTGCGGAACTCGATTTTGAGTCGAGCGCGTCTACCAATTCCGCCATAGGGGCTCAGGCCCAAAGGCCTGGATGGGCGCGGACTATACGGTTGGAGGCCTGTTCGTCAACTGGCCAAATGCGCCGCCGTGCCCTGCTTGCGGCAAAAGCCCGCCTTTCTGTTTCGTGAAGCTCCTGCCATTGTGCGGCGCGGAAAACCTTTCTAGACAGACGCGTATCAAAGCGCGTTGCGTCTGGGCAACTTGCATCCAGGAGAGCCGATGCTTCGCGGACTTTACGACTGGACCTTGTCGCTGGCGGCCCGCAAATCCGCCGAATGGTGGCTGGCCTTCATCGCCTTCGTCGAAAGCTCGGTGTTTTTCATACCTGCCGACGTCTTGTACCTGCCCATGGCGTTGGCGCGGCCCGAACGCGCCTATCGCTATGCGCTGACCGCCACTGTCGCGTCGGTGCTGGGCGGCATTGCCGGCTGGCTGATCGGTTACTATGCCTACGACACGATAGCACGGCCGATGCTGGAGCACTTTGGCGGCCTTGACGCGTTCGAGAGGTGGCAGTCGGCCGGCACCGGGCTGATGCTGGTGCTGCTTGTCACATCGGGTGCCGCCCACTTGCCGCCGATCAAGGTGGTCACCATTCTGGCAGGCGCCCTCCACGTCAATCTTGTCGTCTTCATCGTCTCCGCCATCCTGGCGCGTGGCGCTCGTTTCCTGCTTCTTGCCTGGCTGCTGCGCCGCTATGGCGAAGAGATCAAGGAATTCATCGAGAAGCGTTTGGGATTGATCGTCGGCGCCGGCGCCGCCGCCCTGATTTTGCTCTATATCGTCGTCAAATACGCCTTCTGACCGTCCAAGGCGGGCGGTGGGTCAGGACTATGCCGGCGGACGGCGAATTCAACGGACGAAACATGACAGCCACGATGACAGCCGATACCGGACGCCAGCGGACGCGCACCGCTTTGTTTCTCGCCGTGGCCATGGCCGCCACGGTCGGCTCCGCGCTCGCCTTCCAGCACATAGGCGGCTACATCCCCTGCCATCTGTGCCTGGAGCAGCGCACGCCCTATTATATCGGCGCCCCGCTGATGCTGCTGGCGGTGATTACCTCGATGCTTAGCGCGCCCGCATGGCTGACGCGCGGCCTGCTTGCCGTCGGCGGCCTGCTGATGCTCTATGGGCTCTATCTCGGCGTCTATCATTCGGGCGTCGAATGGGCCTGGTGGCAGGGCCCGGCCGATTGCACGGCCGGCGCCGGCCCGGTCGACACCGGCGGCAAGGGCGTGCTCGACGCGCTCGACAAATTCGTGCCGCCATCCTGCGACAAGGCAGCCCTTCGTATCCTCGGCCTGTCGCTGGCCGGCTGGAACGCCATCGCCAGCTTCATCCTCGCCGCCGTCGCCTTTCGCGGCGCGCTGGCCCGCGATTAATCAAGTGCGAGGTCGCGCCATGCGGCCAGTCTCTAAATGTTGGCACCGCCCCTCGTTGCCCTGCCGGGCATTTCTCCCCGTATAGTGACGGGGAGAAAGACGCAGTCATCAATGGTTTCGCCAATCCCGAACGCTGAAAGAAGGGCGCCAAATTTGCAGCCAATTCCCTTCTCCCCGTCACTATACGGGGAGAAGGTGGCGGCAGCCGGATGAGGGGCAGCACCTGACATCGGCGATTGCCCTGGCAAGGCCGATCGGGCCAATCCCTACGGCTCCAACTCCACATCCCAGTAGAGATAATCCATCCAGCTTTCATGCAGATGGTTGGGCGGGAACAGCCGGCCATTGTTGTGCAGGTCGTGCACGGTCGGCTGGTAGGGCTTCTGCAGCGGCCACATCTTGGCGTGCGCCGGCATCATGCCGCCCTTCCTCAGATTGCAGGGTGAACAGGCGGCCACGACATTCTCCCACGTCGTCGCCCCGCCGCGATGGCGCGGGATGACGTGGTCGAAGGTCAGATCCTCGGGCGTGCCGCAATACTGGCACTGGAAGCGGTCGCGCAGGAACACGTTGAAGCGGGTGAATGCCGGGTGCCTCGACGGCTTCACATAGGCCTTCAGGCTGACGACGCTGGGCAGCTTCATCGAAAAGGTCGGCGAAGACACCGCATGCTCGTATTCGGCGACGATGTTGACCCGGTCGAGGAACACCGCCTTGATGGCATCCTGCCAGGACCAGAGCGACAAGGGGTAATAGCTGAGCGGACGGTAATCCGCATTCAGCACCAGCGCAGGAAGCCCATCCGGAGATACGGCAACCGTCACCTTGTTGACCTCCTCGTTCTAGAACCGATCGGCGTGGATACTGTAAGCCCGACATGACAGGGATGTGAAGCGGATTGTCATCAGCCAAACGCGGCAAAAATGCAGGGTTTTCATGCTTTTTTACGGTTTCAGGCCGGAGGTGCTGCGTCCCGGCCCCTGGTTTCGCGATAATAGGACCAGAAAAGCCGCGATGCGACACCTCGCCACGGGCTCCATGATTCGGCCAGGGCGATCAGCGTTTTCTCCGGCGGACGCGGCTCGATGCCGAGCGCGTGGCCAACCGCGCTCTGCAGCGCGACGTCGCGCGCGGGGAAAATATCGGGGTGGCCGGCGGCAAACAGGAGATAGACTTCCGCCGTCCACGGGCCGATGCCCGGCACCGCGATCATAGCCGCGATCGCCTCTTCGGCGTCGAGCGAACAGAGGTGATGCAGGTCGAGCCCCTCAACCACGGCCTGCGCAACCGCGATCAGACCGCGCTGCTTCGGCCGCGACAGCCCAGCCTCACGAAACATGTCCTCGCCGGCGGCAAGGATCGCCTGCGGCGTTAGCGGATCGACCAGTTTCACCAGCCGGCCGAAAATGGCATCGGCGCTCGCACGGGATACTTGTTGCGAAACGATAATGGAGGCCAGGCTTCGAAAGCCGGGCTCCGACAGCCGCAGCGGCACCTCGCCGGCCATGCCGCGCACCTTTTCCAGGCGCGGATCGATTGCGCAAAGCGCATCCAGCCCGCGCGCAATATCGTCCAGTGTCGCGATGCGTTGCATGTTTTCTTGTTCCTGAACCGACCTCACGGTAGCAATTGGCAAAACCGCTGCACAACCCGATTGCCGCTTGTGAGATGACGCTCCTGACATTCCGCTTCGCGCCGAGCCCGAATGGCGAACTGCATCTCGGCCATGCCTATTCGGCACTGCTCAACCAGCAACTGGCGCGTGCGGCCGGCGGCCGCCTGCTGCTGCGCATCGAGGACATCGACACGATCCGCTGCACGCCTGAATTCGAGGCTGGCATCTTTCGCGACCTCGAATGGTTAGGTCTCGAATGGGAACAGCCGGTGCGGCGCCAGGCCGAGCATTTCTCCGACTATCAGGCCGTGCTCGACCGGCTGGTCCGCGAAGACCTCGTCTACCCTGCCTTTATGAGCCGTGGCGAGATCAGGGCCTTCATCGCCGACAGTGAAAAACGCGGCCGCGACTGGCCGCGCGACCCGGACGGCGTGCCGCTTTATCCCGGCGCCGACAAGGCGCTGCCGATCAGCGAACGCAACCGCCGCATCGCCGAAAATGCGCCCTTCGCCTGGCGCCTCGACGTTAAGGCGGCGCTGGCGCGCGTCGGCACGGATTTGTCCTGGCGCGAATTCACCAACGAGACGCTTTCGGCGACGCAGCGCGTCGAGGCGCGTCCGCAGGACTGGGGCGACGTCATTCTGGCGCGCCGCGACATACCGACCAGCTATCACCTGGCCGTCGTCGTCGACGACGCCCTGCAAGGTGTGAGCCATGTCGTGCGTGGCCGCGACCTCTATTCCGCGACCGGCATCCAGCGCCTGCTGCAGGAATTGCTCGGCCTCGGCCAGCCGCAGTATTTCCACCACCGTCTCATACTCGGACCGGATGGGCGCAAACTGTCGAAGAGTTTTGCTGATACCGGCCTTGCCGCGCTGAGGCAGGCAGGCATGTCGCCGGACGATGTCAGGCGGCTGGTCGGGCTATGACTAAAGCCGGGCCAGCCCCGCCTTGAGCAGCGCCAACGCGCCGATAAACGCGAAGGCGCCGCCCAGTCCCCAGGCAACCGCGAGCTTCAGATCTCTCAGGACGATGCCATGTTCGTTCGCGGCCATGACCGCGGCGAAAAAGCCGAGCGTGAACAGCAGCGTGTTGCCGGTCGACCCAAAACCGTCCTCCTGCATGATGGCGTCGAGCGCTGAGCCGAAGAAGAAGCCGAACACGGCCACACTGGCCACCGTCATCAACAGCCAGCTTGTATCGAGATGCAACAGCATGCGCGCTCCCTGTCGAAGCCGAAACGCCATGTCGCCGGATCGATCGACAGAAGTCGATTGCCCTGACGCCGCCCTTTGAATTCGGCCACCTCCTACATCAGGATGAGCTTATGTACCAATTGTTTCACTTTGCTTGCCGGATTGAACCGCATTAGAGCAATTGCCGTATTTGTCTCTTCACCGAATCGGACCTCTCCACCGGAAACGGCTTCCCCGAAATGCACAGTCTCAAGCGGTTCATCCCCGCCTCGTTTGTCGTCCTGTGGGCGACAGGTTTCATAGGCGCGCGCTACGCCATGCCCTGGGCGGAGCCCTTCACCTTTCTGGCCGCCCGCTTTGTCATCGCCGCCTTGCTGCTCGCCGGCCTGATGCTCGTGCTTGGCTCGAAGCGAGCCACAAGGGTAGAAGCGCTTCACGCCACGGTCTCTGGCATCCTCATGCATGGCATCTATCTCGGCGCGGTGTTCTGGGCGATCCACAGGGGCATGCCCGCCGGGCTTTCGGCGCTGATCGTCGGCCTGCAACCGCTGATCACGGCCGTGCTTGCCGGCCGGTTCCTCGGCGAGGCCATCCTGCCGCGCCACTGGGCCGGCCTTGCCGTCGGCCTTGTGGGGGTGATCATCGTGCTGTGGCCGAAGCTCGGCGCTCTCGGCGGCGGCGTTACGCCCGAAACCCTGTCGGCGTCGCTGGTCTCGGTGCTGGGCATGAGCGCCGGGACCATCTGGCAGAAGCGCTATGCCTCGGGTGGCGACCTGGTGGCGGCGACGATGTGGCAATATATCGGCGGCGGCTCGCTGATGATCCTGGCTTCGCTGGCCCTTGAGACCCACACGGTGATCATCAACGGCGAACTGATCTTCGCCATGGCCTGGCTGGTCCTGGTGCTGTCGATCGGCGCCATCTTCTTGCTGATGGTGATGATCCGCGACGGCGAGATGTCGAAGGTCGCGTCGCTGTTCTACCTGGTGCCGGTCGTCACCGCTGTCATCGCCTGGGCGCTGTTCGGCGAACGGCTCAGCCTCGTGCAGATCGTCGGCATGGCAATCGCGACGCTCGGCGTCGGGCTGGCCACGGCTCGGCCAGCCAAAACCTAGCTGCCGACACGTGCGCGCGCTTCGAGAAAGCGGCTGATCGCGGCGTTGAGTTCGCCGCCGAGGATGAAGATTGCCGACAGCATATAGAGGAAAACCACGGCGATCATGATCGAGGCAAGCCCCGCATAGGTCGTCACATAGGACGAGAAGTGATCGAGATAGGTCGCGAACATGGTCGAGCCGACAAGCCACGCAGCCAGAGTGAAGATGATGCCAGGCACCAGCGAGACAAAGCGGCGCTTGCCCGCCGGCAGCCAGTAGTGGACGGCAAACAAGCCACCAATGATGACGGTTGAGGCGATGACGTAGCGCCACAGCGTGATCGTGCCCGTATAGGGTTTGATCCACTCGAAATGAGCTTCCGCCAGCCGCGCCAGCAAAGGCGCAAAGACCAGGAGCACGCTGATCGCCAGGAAACCGGCCGTCGCGATCAGCACGAAGAAAATGCTCTGCACCCGGCGGTAGATGATGCCGCGCGTTTCGGCGACGCGGTAGGCGCGGTTGAGCGAGGTGCGCAGCGCCTCGATGCCGTTGGAGGCGAAATAGGCCGCCAGAAGCACGCCGTAGGTCAAAAGATCGGTGCGCCGCACGGTCAGCACGTTGAGCACCTCGCGCGCGATAGGCTTGGCGATCTGTTCGGGCCAGGTGTCGAAGACCAGGTGCACGGCAGTATCGGCGAACGCCTGCGCACCGAGGAAGCTCGCCAGCGTGGTGGCGAAGATCAGGAACGGGAACAGCGCCATGAGCGAAGTGATCGCCAGATGGCTGGCCATGGCCCAGCCGTCATCGGTGTTGAAATGGCCAAGCGCGTCATAGAGCACGCGGCGCAGCACGACGATATTCCGCATCAAGAGCCGCGTTCCCTTCGATTGTCTCGACGCCGCGAATATGGGAAGGGATTGTGGCAAATGGCAACCCTTGCTCAAACCACGATGCCGCCTGCCAAAGAGTTGCGCACCATCATCGTCACCGGCGCCTCGTCCGGGATAGGCGCCCACTGCGCCCGTGCGCTGAAGGCGGATGGCTGGCGCGTGTTTGCAACGGCGCGCAAGCCGGATGACATAGCCGCACTTGAAGCCGACGGCATCGAGGCCTTTTATCTCGACTACCGTGAGCCGGATTCCATCGCAGCACTTGCGGCATCGGTGCTGGAGCGGACAGGCGGACGCCTCGACGCCCTGTTCAACAACGGCGCCCATGCACAGCCCGGCGCCGTGGAAGACCTGCCGGTTGCGGCATTGCGCGAGCAGTTCGAGGCCAATTTCTTCGGCTGGCACGACCTCACCCGACGCATCGTACCGGTAATGCGTCGCCAGGGACATGGCCGCCTCGTTCATTGTTCCTCGATCCTTGGGCTAGCGCCGGTGCCTTTTCGCGGCGCCTACTCAGCCTCCAAGCACGCGCTCGAAGGCCTGATGCTGTGCATGCAGCAGGAACTCAGGGGCAGCGGCATCCATGTCTCGCTGATCGAACCGGGGCCGGTGACCTCGAAAATCGCCAGCAACGGGCTGTTCTGGTTCCTGAAAAACATCGACCACGAGAATTCCGTCCACCACGTCGCCTATGCCGCGCAGCTGGCGCGGCTTCGGGCCGGCGGCAGCTCATCACGGCTGAAAAAGGGGCCGGAGGTGGTCTATGCGGCCTTGCGCCATGCACTTCTGTCGCGGCGCCCGCGCCCGCACTATGTGGTAACAGTGCCGGCCAGGATTGGCGTGATGCTCAAGCGCATCCTGCCGGCATCGATGCTCTACCGCGTTCTGGCCGGACGCGCCTGATCGCAACAGAACTGGGAACAGATCATGGCAACCGTCATCAAAGTCCTCCTCGTCCTCGTCATGGTCGCCGTGGTGATCGTGCTTGTCCGCGGCCTCATCAACATGATGCGCGGCGGCTCCGGTGTGAGCTCGAACAAGCTGATGCAGGCACGCGTGCTGCTGCAGGCGCTGGCGTTGGCACTGATCCTGCTGGTGGTGTATTTCACCCGCAAGTGACGGCCGTTCGGGAGGCGACGTGGTCAAGCTCAACAAGATCTACACCCGCACCGGCGATGACGGCACCACTGGCCTCGGCACCGGTGAACGCAGGCTGAAATCCGACCTGCGCGTCGATGCCTACGGCACCGTCGATGAAGCCAATGCCTGCATCGGTATCGCCCGCCTGCACACAGCGGCAAGTTATCCCGCCATCGACGCCATGCTGTCCCGCATCCAGAACGATTTGTTCGACCTCGGCGCCGATCTCGCCGTGCCCGACGACGGCAAGCCGCTGGGCTACGAGCCGCTGCGCATCATCGCCTCGCAGACCGACCGCGTCGAAAAGGATATCGACCTTCTCAACAAGGATCTGCAGCCGCTCAAATCCTTCGTGCTCAATGGCGGCACGCCGGCGGCGGCAGCACTTCATCTTGCCCGCACCGTGGCGCGACGGGCCGAGCGGATCATGGTGGCGCTGGCGCAGGACCCGGCCGAACATGTCAATCGCGAGGGGCTGAAATACATAAACCGCGTCTCGGACTTTCTGTTCGTCGCCGCTCGTGCGGTCAATGACAACGGAAATGCCGACGTGTTATGGGTGCCCGGCAAGAACCGCTGAATTTTCGAAGGCGGGAAAGGGCTTGGGGCATGTTCATCCCGCTTTACGACTCCAACAGGTTGCGCCACATCCGGCTGCAATATGTGACGATCGGCCTGATCGCGGTCAACGCGCTTGTGTTTCTCATCACCACGATCGGCGGCGAAAATTTCAACAACGCAGCCGTGCTCGGCTTCGGCTTCATTCCTTCGGTTGTCCACGACACGGCAGAACTCTCGCCCCAATTCGTCGTCATTCCCGAGAGCCTGAGTTACCTTACCTATGCCTTCCTGCATGCCGATATCTTTCATCTCGGCGGCAACATGCTGTTCCTGTGGGTGTTCGGCGATAATGTCGAGGACGCACTCGGCCACATCCGCTACCTCATCTTCTACCTGCTTTGCGCCATCGCCGGCGCCTTCTTCCAGGGGCTCGTCGCCTGGAGTTCGGAGGTTCCGCTGATCGGTGCCTCCGGCGCCATTGCCGGCGTCGTCGCCGCCTATCTGGTCCTCTACCCCCGGGTGAAAGTGTGGGTGCTGGTCTTTGCCCGGATTCCGCTGCGTATCCCGGCCTTCATCCCGCTGATCCTGTGGATCGGCTTCCAGGTGGTGATGTTTGCCGCCGGCGGCGAAAACCAGATATCCTGGGCCTGCCATATTGGCGGCATCATTGCCGGTGGCGTGCTGGTGCTCATTATGCGCAGCCGCGGCGTGCCGCTGCTCGCCGGTGGCGACGGCGAGCCGCAACCCGCCGATCAGCCAGCCGCTTCTACTGGGCCGGCGCCAGCCGGTCCCGCTCCCGTGCAACCTGAGACGCGTTGGGGCCGGGGTGGCGCTTCCGGTCACAAGTGAACCGATTTGGGTGGTTTGGCCGCTGCCGTGGCATATTGACGTGTTGCGTCGCCACAACTACGGAGAGCGCCACCGCTAGGCGGCAGAAGACCAGAATTCGTCCGGCCAGGATTCCGTTTGGCCGGAATTCAGTCAGGAATGTCGGCTTTCGACAACTCTGCGGAGGCGCACGCTGCTATAGCGCGCCCGGATATCTCAGGAGAGGTGACAGACAATGAAGATCCTTGTGCCCGTGAAGCGGGTTGTGGATGCGAACGTCAAGGTTCGCGTCAAGGCCGATGGTTCGGCGGTGGAACTCGCCAACGTCAAGATGGCGATGAACCCGTTCGACGAGATCGCGGTGGAAGAGGCGCTCCGGCTGAAGGAAGCCGGCAAGGCCGAAGAGATCATCGTCGTTTCGGTCGGCCCGCAGCAGGCGCAGGAAACGCTCCGCACCGCGCTCGCCATGGGCGCCGACCGCGCCATCCTGGTCAAGACCGACGAGCAGACCGAGCCGCTCGGCGTCGCCAAGGTGCTGAAGGGCGTCGTTGACGCCGAACAGCCCGGTCTCGTGATCCTCGGCAAGCAGGCGATCGATGATGACTCGAACCAGACCGGCCAGATGCTGGCCGCCCTGCTCGGCTGGGCACAGGGCACTTTCGCCTCCAAGGTCGTGATCGACGGCGACAAGGCCAAGGTGACGCGCGAAGTCGACGGCGGCCTGCAGACGGTGGAACTGAAGATGCCGGCGATCATCACCGCCGATCTTCGCCTCAACCAGCCGCGCTATGCCTCGCTGCCCAACATCATGAAGGCCAAGAAGAAGCCGCTCGACGAAAAGAGCCCGGCCGATTACGGCGCCGACGTCAAGCCGCGCCTGAAGGTGCTCAAGACCGAGGAGCCCAGCGGCCGCAAGGCGGGCGTGAAGGTCAACAGTGTCGCCGAACTGGTCGACAAGCTCAAGAACGAAGCCGGCGTGCTCTGAGACTGGAAGGAACAGATAAAATGACCATTCTCCTCATCGCAGAACACGACAACGCCAGCCTTTCCGACCAGACCGCGAAGGCGCTCTCGGCGGCGCTGCAGATCGGTTCGGACGTGCATGTGCTGGTCGCCGGCAAAGGCGCCAAGGGCGCGGCCGACGCCGCTGCCAAGCTCGAGGGCGTGAGCAAGGTGCTGCTGGCCGAGGCCGACGAACTGGCCGAGCGCCTCGCCGAACCGCTCGCCGCACTCGTTGTCTCGCTGGCCGGCGCCTACGACACCATAATCGCGCCGGCGACCTCGTCGGGCAAGAATGTCGCGCCGCGCGTGGCGGCCCTGCTCGATGTCGCGCAAGTCTCCGAGATCATCGAAGTGGTTTCACCAGACACGTTCAAACGGCCGATCTATGCCGGCAACGCCATCCAGACGGTGCAGTCGAGCGACGCCAAGAAGGTCATCACTGTGCGCACCGCCTCCTTCCAGGCTGCCCCGGAGGGCGGCTCGGCAGCTGTCGAGACGGTCAAGGCCGCGGCCAATCCCGGCCTCTCCACTTTCGTCGAGAACAAACTCTCGGAAACCGACCGTCCGGAGCTGACCTCGGCCAAGATCATCATTTCGGGCGGCCGCGCGCTCGGTTCCTCGGAAAAGTTCCAGGAAGTCATCCTGCCGGTCGCCGACAAGCTCGGTGCAGCCGTCGGCGCCTCGCGCGCTGCCGTCGACGCCGGCTACGCCCCGAATGACTGGCAGGTCGGCCAGACCGGCAAGGTCGTGGCGCCTGACCTCTATATTGCCGTCGGCATTTCCGGCGCCATCCAGCACCTTGCCGGCATGAAGGATTCGAAGGTCATCGTCGCCATCAACAAGGACGAAGAGGCGCCGATCTTCCAGGTTGCCGATTATGGCCTGGTCGGCGACCTGTTCGTCATCCTGCCGGAACTGCAAAAGGCGCTTTGACGCTTTCTGCCAAAGCGTATTAAATTGTGAAAGGGTGGGGTAGACGAAGCTGCCCCACCCTTTTAGTTTGCACTGCACAAAAAGCAGGCCGCAAAGGCCTTTTCGACGGGATCGCTGCAAATGGCCAAGATCGAGACGATCGGCATCATCGGCGCCGGCCAGATGGGCGGCGGCATCGCGCATGTATCAGCACTTTCGGGTTTCAAGGTGCTGATCTACGACGTCTCGCCCGACCGTATCGAGAAGGGTATTGCCACGGTCAGCGGCAACATGGCCCGCCAGGTCGGCTCCGGCAAGCTTGAGGAAAAGCTGCGTAACGAAGCGATGGCGCGCATTTCCGCAGCCCCCACCATGGCTGATCTCGCCGGTGCCGATCTGGTGATCGAGGCGGCGACCGAGGACGAGACGGTCAAGCGCAAGATTTACGCGCAGCTCTGTCCCCAGCTCAACCCGGAAGCCATTCTGGCGACCAACACCTCGTCGATTTCGATCACCCGGCTTGCGGCGCAGACCGACCGTCCCGAGCGTTTTATCGGCATACATTTCATGAACCCCGTGCCGCTAATGAAGCTGGTCGAACTGGTGCGCGGCATCGCTACCGAGGATCAGACCTTCGAGGCGGCCAAGGCCTATGTGAAACAGCTCGACAAGACGATCACCGTCTCTGAAGATTTTCCGGCCTTCATCGTCAACCGCATTCTGTTGCCGATGATCAACGAGGCGATCTACACGCTCTATGAGGGGGTCGGCTCGGTCGATGCCATCGACACCGCCATGCGGCTCGGCGCCAACCATCCGATGGGACCGCTGCAGCTCGCCGATTTCATCGGCCTCGACACCTGCCTGTCGATCATGCAGGTGCTGCATGACGGCCTGTCGGATTCGAAATATCGCCCCTGCCCGCTGCTGGTGAAATATGTCGAGGCCGGCTGGCTCGGCCGCAAGACCGGGCGCGGCTTCTACGACTATCGCGGCGAGCATCCGGTTCCGACGCGCTAACCACCAGAACGAAAGTTCCGTGCTCCCTCAGGACGCCGCTGCAAGCGGCGGCTCTGCTTGGCCGCTTGACCCGGTATCGTCAGGCGCCACGGAAACACAGCCGCGGCCGGCGGCCTTGGCCGCATAGCAGGCAGCATCGGCCCGGGCGATGATCTCGTCGACTTCACCGCTGTTGCTGTGGATTGGCGCCAGCCCGATGCTGGCATCGATCGCATGCGGCCGGCCGTCCCAGCTGAACTGCAGGCCGCGGATGGCGTCGATGACCGAGCGTGCGGCAATCCTGGCGCCGGCGCTCGGCCCGGCTTTCAGGATGACCGCGAATTCGTCGCCGCCGAGGCGGGCCACGATATCCTCCGGCCCAAGCGCACCGCGAATGGCCTCGGCAACCCGCTTCAGCAAGGCGTCGCCGGCGGCGTGCCCGCCAGTGTCGTTGACCAGCTTGAAATGGTCTAGATCGATGAACATGAAATGATGTTCGCCCGCCGGCCTGGCTGTGCCGGCCTTGCGGCTCCGGTCGACCAGTTCCTCCATGGTGCGGATAAAGCTCGAACGGTTGGCAAGGCCAGTCAGCGCATCATGCGCCGCGGCATAGGCGAGCTGGCGCTGCAAGGCGCGCGCATCGGTGAAGTCCTGGAAGACAATGACAAGACCGCAGAACTCCTGGCGGTCGTTCATGATCGGCGACACCACCTGGCGGATGCTGCAGCGTGTGTCGTCGCGACGGATGAGGACGGCGCGACTGTTCTGGTCGACAGGGCTGGCGCTGCCGAGCGCCGGCCGCGTCATGCCGATCCTTTGCCCGGTTTCTTCGTCCACCGCCCAGTAGACATGGCCAAGCGTCTTGCCGAGCGCCTCCGCGCCAACAACGCCGGTGAGCTTTTCGGCGACCGGGTTCATGAAGGTGATGCGGTTGGCGGCATCGGTGCAGATGACGGCGTCGCCGATCGACTGCAGCGTCACCCTCAGCCGCTCCTTCTCGTCGGCCAGCATTGCCGCCGATACGATGAGGCTTTCCTCGGTTTGCTTGCGCTGGGTGATGTCGGTCAGGCTGCCGATGGCCCTGACCAGCCGTCCGTCCTTGTCGCGTTCGAGCGTCTTGCCGCGGTCGAGGATCCAGACCCAGTGGCCATCCTTGTGGCGCATCCGGAACTCGGCTTCGAAGAACGGTGTCCTGCCCTCCAGATGGGCACGATCGGCTTCGGCGACGTTTTCGCGATCGTCGGGGTGGATCATCGCCAGCCAGCGGTCGGGGTCGCCGTCCAGTTCGCCATCGGCATAGCCCAGCATCTTCACCCAGGTGGCGGAGTAGGTGGTGCCGCCCTTCCGCATATCAAGATCCCAGACGCCTTGTCCGGCGCTGGCCAGGGCAAAATTCCAGCGCGTTTCGGCTTCGGCTATGCGCGCCTCGGATTGCTTGCGCGCATCGATATCCTCGATCTGGGAGACCAGGTAGAGCGGGCTCCCGCTCTTCTCGTCGCGAATGACGGAACCGGCAAGATGGGCCCATACCGGCGTGCCGTCCTTCCTGAGGTAGCGCTTTTCGAAGTGGAAGGCGTTGACGGTGCCCGCCCGCATGCCGTCCATCGTCTCACGGCCGATCTGCACATCGTCGGGATGGGTGATCTGGAAGAAGGTCAGCGCCTCGATCTCCTGCTTGCTATAGCCGAGCATGGCGGCGAAGGCCGGGTTGGTTTCATGGATGCGGCCGTCGAGGCCGACAATGGCGATGCCGATCGCCGAATCCTCCATGGCGCGGCGGAAACGCTGCTCGCTTTCGGCGATCTGCCGGCGGTCGTCCAGTATCCGGTAAATGAACAGGGCGGCGAGAATCAGCGCAACGGCGGCGACCGGCACCGATATCTGCAGGCAGAGTTTCAGCACTTCGGCGCTGACATCGAGCCGCGACAGCAGGAGCGCGACCACGGCAGCGCAAAGCCCTCCGGCCGCAAGCACCAAAGCCACCTGACTGTCAGCCCGCAGGCTTTTTCGCTCTCGTCGCATCACTGTGCATGCCACCCCATGCGCAACACATTTCTGCAAAAAACACTGGATGATCGATTTTAAGGAAAGGTTGCGCCGGAGCCACCGGCAACACGGTGAACCCGCAAACAATTCCCGGCATGATTAAGGATCGGTGATTATTGGGCGATCTTGAACGGCCCGGTCACCAGCGCACGAAGAACCGTCCCCCGAGCGCGCCCAGACCGGCGAGGACGGCGATGGCGAGCGTGTACCAGTTGGCGACGAAAAGCGGCGAATCGTCGAAGCAGTGCGCGGCGTAGAAGGTCGCCGCCAGGCCGCCGGCGAGCAGTCCCGCGACCGCCCCGGCCAACACCGGCCGCGTCGGCGCGCCATAGCGCAGCATCCACAGGAAGACGGCAAGCGGGCCGATGCCGATCAGCGGGATGAAGCCCATGCAGATCATCATGTTGGAGCCGACCATGCGCGTGCTCCACATCGGCTCCGGCACCATGAACAGTTCGAGAGCCACCGCCACGGCCACCAGCAGCGGCGCCGCCAGCATCCAGGCCGCGGCTCTTGCCGTCGAAGCGCCCGGCGTCGACAACGCCCGGACCAGGCCAAAGGCGGTGACGGCGAGCACGATGGTGAACACGAACTTCGCCAGGAACCGCATCGTGTGCATGGCGGTCATGATGTCGGGACGCGGGCCGATGGTGAGAAAGAAGACCAGAGCCGCGATCACCGCCGCGGCTGCCGCCGCCATCAACCAGGCCGAGCGCAGCGGCATCGCCTTGCTGCTTGTGTCGGCGTCGAGTGCCTTGATGAGATCCTCCGTCCTCATGTCACTGCCGCCCGAAGCGCCCCTGCCCAAATCGCTTGGCGATCGCGGCAAGCCCGCGATGCAGCGACACCCGCACCGCCGTCTCGCTGACGCCGAGCGTGGCCGCCGTCTCGCCGATGGAGCGGCCGTCGACCGAGATCGAAGAAACGACGGAACGCTGCGCAGCCGGCAGTCCGTCCAGCGCCCGGTTGATGTCGCGTTCGCTGACGGTCTCGGTTTCCGGCTCGGCAAAGGTCTCGGCGATCTCGTCGATCTCGATTTCGATGCGCCGTCCGCGCCGCCGGAAAGCATCGATCAGCTTGAAGCGGGCTATCGCATAGATCCATGGCAACACCGGCGCGTCCTGGCGCCAGGTATGCCGTTTCACATGAATGGCCAGCAAGGTTTCCTGCACAACATCCTCGGGATCGACCCCGCCCTGTACGATCTTGCGCCTCGCAAAGCCGCGAACCAGCGCGGCGATCCGGTGCAAAAAGTCGGCGTAGGCCCTTTCATCTCCCGCGATCGCGGCCCGCATCAGCCGGGAAAGCTCGGCCTCATCCTTGCCGCTCACAAGAGTTCACTCCCCGATCTTCGCGCCTCGGCACCGATTTGTTACGTGTCCGGCGAAATGATGTCCAAGCCAAAGTGCCGCAAAATCACGAAAGTTTGCGGGAGCGGCGACCGATTGAAGCAGCCGAGCAATGTTGACTACTGCTGTCAGGTATCGATAGGTGCAGCCTGCGAAACCAGAACCACCGAGATTGAGGATGACGCCATGAGATACACGCTCTCCACCCTAGCGGGGGCCACAGCGCTGGCCGTGAGCATGATCGCCGGGCCGGCGATGGCCGCGGATGCCGGCATCATCGTCTACAACGCCCAGCATGAGAGCCTGGCCAAGGAATGGGTCGAAGGTTTCACCAAGGAAACCGGCATCAAGGTCACGCTGCGCAATGGCGGCGACAGCGATTTCTCCAACCAGATCGTCGCCGAGGGCGCTTCTTCGCCGGCCGACGTGTTCCTGACCGAAAACTCGCCGGCGATGACCCTGGTCGAAGCGGCGGGCCTTTTCGCGCCGGTCGACGCCGACACGCTGGCGCAAGTCCCGGCCGAATTCCAGCCGAGCAGCGGCAGATGGGTGGGTGTCGCGGCGCGCAGCACCGTCTTTGCCTACAACAAAACCAAGCTCACGGCCGAAAAGCTGCCCAAATCGATGCTCGATCTCGCCGATCCGAGCTGGAAAGGCCGCTGGGCAGCCTCGCCTTCCGGCGCCGATTTTCAGGCCATCGTCAGCGCGTTGCTCGAGCTCAAGGGCGAAGCCGCAACCGCCGACTGGCTGAAGGCCATGAAGGAGAATTTCACCGCCTACAAGGGCAACGGCACGGTGATGAAGGCGGTCAATGCCGGCGAGATCGAAGGCGGAATCATCTACCACTATTACTATTTCGGCGATCAGGCAAAGACCGGCGAAAACAGCAAGAACGTCGAACTGCATTATTTCAAGAACCAGGATCCCGGCGCTTTCGTCTCGATCTCCGGCGGCGGCGTGCTCGCCTCGAGCAAGCACCCGAAGGAAGCCCAGGCGTTCCTCAAATGGGTGACCGGGAAAGGCGGCCAGGACGTGCTGAAGACCGGCACGTCCTTCGAATACGCTATCGGCAAGGACGCGCAGTCCAATCCCAAGCTGGTGCCGCTGGCCGACCTGCAGGCGCCGAAGGTCGATCCGGCGACACTGAACTCCAAAAAGGTGACGGACCTGATGACGGCAGCCGGCTTGCTTTAGGCTGGGTTCGTCCTAAAAGGGCAACGATTGCGCTCCTGCCGGACTTTCCGCAGGAGCGCTCTGTTTTCGAGATGGCATTGTCCATGACGACACATTGCGTTTCCGGCCGCGCCTGCGGCGCCCCCGCCCCGGCGGCAGTGGCGCGGTCGAGCTGATGCAAACTGCGGTCGATCTCGCACGTTCAGGCCAGACAGTCGGGCGGTCCCGCCGGAAGCCCATGTCCTGGATCGCGCTTGTCGCCATAATTGTCTCGCTGCTGTCGCTGCTGCCGCTGGCGTTCATCATCTGGATCGGCGTGCAGATCGGCTGGGACACTGCTTCGGCCCTGGTCTTCCGGCCGCGCGTCGGCGAACTTCTGGTCAACACCGTGCTTCTGGTGGCGCTCACCGTGCCGATCGCCACCGTGCTGTCGGTGACGCTGGCATGGCTGACCGAGCGCAGCGACCTGCCAGGCGCCCGCCTCTGGGCCTGGCTGTCGGTCGCGCCGCTTGCCATCCCCGCCTTCGTGCACTCCTATGCCTGGATTACCCTGGTCCCGGGACTGCATGGCCTGTGGGCCGGCGTGCTGGTGTCGGTCCTTGCCTATTTCCCATTCCTCTATTTGCCACTAGCGGCCGCATTGCGCCGGCTGGATCCCGCCCTGGAAGATGCGGCCGCAGCGCTTGGCCTCGGACCATGGCGCGTGTTTTGGCGCGTCGTGCTGCCGCAGCTCAGGCTCGCCATTTGCGGCGGTGCGCTGCTGGTTGGACTTCATCTGCTTGCCGAATATGGCCTCTATGTCTTCATCCGCTTCGACACTTTCACCACCGCGATCGTCGACCAGTTCCAGTCGACCTTCAACGGCCCCGCCGCCAACATGCTGGCCGGCGTCCTGGTGACATGCTGCTTCGTGCTGCTCGCTCTGGAGGTGCTGGTGCGCGGCGAAGAGCGCTATGCCCGCGTCGGCTCAGGCGCGGCGCGCCACCGGCAGCGCTCGAGGCTCGGGCGCGCCACGCTGGCTTGCCTGGCTCTGCCTGCCGTCACCACGCTGCTCGCCATCGGCGTGCCCTTCGTCACCATCGGCCGCTGGCTGGTCGCCGGCGGCGCCGATGTCTGGCGTTTGGACGAGATCGGCCTGGCGCTGGGCCAGACGCTGTTCCTGGCGCTGGCCGGCGCCTTGCTTGCGACCATCGCCGCCATGCCGATGGCCTGGATCTCGATCCGCGCGCCGGGACCGCTGCAGCGGCTGCTCGAAGGCTGCAACTACATTGTCGGTTCGCTGCCCGGCGTGGTCATCGCGCTGGCCTTGGTCACCATTACCGTGCGCATCGCCATGCCGCTCTACCAGACGCTGTTCACAATCCTCGTCGCCTATGCCCTGATGTTCCTGCCGCGCGCCTTGATCAGCCTCAGAGCCTCGATCGCACAGGCGCCGGTCGAGCTCGAACGCGCCGCCGCCAGCCTTGGCCGGCCGCCGCTGAAGGCGCTTTGGTCGACAACGATTCGCCTGTCGGCGCCGGGGGCTGCGGCCGGCATGGCGCTGGTCGCGCTCGGCATCATGAACGAGCTGACCGCCACCCAGATGCTGGCGCCCAACGGCACGCGCACGCTGGCCATGGCGTTCTGGTCCTATAGCGGCGAGATCGACTATGCCTCCGCCGCCCCTTACGCCTTCATCATGGTGGCGATGTCGCTGCCGCTGACCTGGCTGCTCTATGTCCAGTCGAAACGGATGGCCGGGCGATGAGCTTTCTCGAAATCAGTGGCCTCACCAAGCACTACGGCCCGGTCGCAGCCCTTGCCGGCATCGAGCTCAGCGCCGCAAGCGGCAGTCGCACCGCGATCGTCGGCCCGTCCGGCTGCGGCAAGACGACGTTGCTGCGGCTGATCGCCGGCTTCGAGGCGCCCGACCAGGGCCGCGTCGTGCTCGACGGCGAGGTGCTGGCCAATGGCGGCCATGCGGTGCCGGCGCACCGCCGCGGCATCGGCCTGGTGGCGCAGGACGGCGCCCTGTTCCCGCATCTCAGCATCGGCGACAATATCGGCTTTGGCATGGCCCGCGGCGAGGACCAGCGCGCCGAGCGCATCGCCGAGCTCGCCTATACCGTCGGGCTGGACAAGGCGATCCTCAAGCGCCGCCCGCACCAGCTCTCCGGCGGCCAGCAGCAGCGCGTGGCGCTGGCCCGCGCGATGGCGATGAAGCCCAGGCTGATGCTTCTCGACGAACCGTTCTCGGCGCTCGACACCGGTCTGCGCGCCTCGATGCGCAAGGCGGTCGCCGAACTACTCGAAGCCGCCGGCATCACCACCATCCTGGTCACCCACGACCAGGCCGAGGCGCTGTCCTTCGCCAGCCAGGTGGCGGTCATGCGCGACGGAAAGTTCTCTCAGATCGGCACACCGCGAGAACTCTATCTGCAGCCGAAAGACCGCATGGTTGCCGAGTTTCTTGGCGACGCCATCATCTTGCCGGCAAAGATTTCAGGCGGCTTCGCCACCTCCTCGCTTGGTCGCATAGCCGTCGACTCGAAGGAGCGGCGCGACATCGCCCGCATCATGCTGCGACCGGAGCAGGTGCAGGTAAAGCGCACGTCGCGCGAAGGCATGTCGGGTCCTGCGGGCACGATATTCGCCGAGGTGACGGACTCGGAATTCGCAGGCTCGATGTGCACCATTGCCGTGCGGCTGTTGAACAACCCCGATCCGCCGGACGCCGCGGCGATCGGCAGCACACCGCTGACCTTACGCAAGCCGGGAATCGACGCACCTGCCGTCGGCGAGATCGTGCGTCTGACAGTTTCCGGCAAGGCGCATGTCTTCGCCTGAACTGCCGATGCGTCGGATTGGCGCGAGCGGCTGCGTCAATCGACTCGTTTCCCAGCATTGTCGAACCAATGCAGCTTCTCGGCCCTGGCCACGACGCGCAGTTGATCGCCGGGTTTGGCCGTGGCGCGGCCGGCCACACGCACGACGATGCGGTTGCCGCCGGCGGCACAGTGAAGAAAGCTTTCGGCTCCCACAGGTTCGACCGCCTCGACCGCCGCAGGCAGAATAAGCGCGCCGGATGATGCCTCGGCACTGAAGGTGACGTCGGCATCCTCAGGGCGGAAGCCAAGCGTGGCGGCGTTCGTAGGCGCGAAGTCAACCGTCTTGCCGTCGGTCAGCGCCGGACCAGCCGGTCCTTGCGAAAGAGGCAGAAGGTTCATCGGCGGCGCTCCGATGAAGGAGGCGACGAAGGTCGATGCCGGCTTCTCGTAGATGTCGAGCGGCGCGCCCGTCTGCTCGACCAACCCGCCATTCATGACGACGAGAATATCGGCCAGCGTCATCGCCTCAAGCTGGTCGTGGGTGACGTAGACCGAGGTGACACCGAGCGAGCGCTGCAAATTCTTGATTTCGACCCGCATCTGGCCGCGCAGTTTGGCGTCGAGGTTGGAAAGCGGTTCGTCGAACAGGAAGACTTTTGGATTGCGCACGATTGCGCGACCCATGGCCACGCGCTGGCGCTGGCCGCCGGAAAGCTCGCGCGGGCGCCGGTCGAGCAGCGCCGTGAGCTCCAGCACCTTGGCGGTCGAGCGAACCCTGCTGTCGATCTCGTCCTTGGGAGTACCCCGGTTGCGCAACCCGTAGGCCATGTTGTCGTAGACCTTCATATGTGGATAGAGCGCATAGTTCTGGAACACCATGGCGATGTCGCGCTCGGTCGGACCGATCGTGTTGACGATCTTGCCGTCGATGGCGACGGTGCCGGAAGAAATGGTCTCAAGCCCGGCGATCATCCGCAGCAGCGTGGACTTGCCGCAGCCGGACGGCCCAACCAGCACGCAAAGCTCCTTGTCGGGAATGGCGATCGAGACACCCCTCACCGCCTCGACGCCGCCGGGATAGACTTTCTTCACATCCTTCAGATCGATGGTCGCCATCAGCTTCTCACTTTTCGGTATCGACCAGTCCGCGCACGAACCAGCGTTGCATCAGCACCACGATCAGGATCGGCGGCAGTATGGCCAGCATCGCGGTGACCATGACCAGATGCCATTGGGTATCGGCATCGGCGAAGGAGACCATCTTTCTAAGTGCGATGACGATGGTGTTCATGTCATTGCTGTTGGTGACGAGCAGCGGCCACAGGTACTGCGTCCAGCCATAAATGAAGAGGATGACGAACAGCGCCGCGATGTTGGTGCGCGACAGCGGCAGCATGATGTCGAAAAAGAATCGCCATGGTCCGGCGCCGTCGACACGCGCCGCTTCCACCAACTCACCTGGGATGGTCATGAAGAACTGGCGAAACAGAAGCGTGGCGGTGGCCGAGGCGATCAGCGGAATGATCAGGCCGGCATAGGTGTCGATCATGCCGAGATCGACCATCACCTTGTAGGTCGGCAGGATGCGCACCTCGACGGGAAGCATCAGCGTGATGAAGATCAGCCAGAAGAAGACCATCCGAAGCGGAAAACGGAAGAACACGATCGCATAGGCCGAAAGGATCGAGATGAAAATCTTCCCTACCGCGATGCCGAGCGCCATGATCGTGGTGTTGAGCAGCAATCGGCCGACACTGACGCCGCCGATGCGGCCGACACCGCCGAACAGCGCCTCGCTGTAATTGTTCCAGACCTGGTCGCCGGGCAAAAGAGGCAATGGCGGCTTGAGGATGGTCTGCAGCGTCTGCGTGGAGGCAACGAAGGTGTAGTAGATCGGGAAAGCGACGATCAGGATGCCCAGGATGAGCACGGCGTGGGCGATGAGGGCGCGAAGCGGGGACTGACCAATCATCGCTCGCGCTCAACCGTAGTGGACTTTGCGTTCCACATAGCGGAACTGGATGGCCGTGAGTGAGATGACGATGACCATCAGGATGACCGACTGCGCGGCCGAATCGCCGAGGATCAAATTGACGAAACCGTCATTGTAGACCTTGTAGACCAGCGTCTCGGTGGCCTTGCCTGGCCCGCCGCCGGTGACGGCATGAACGATACCGAAAGTGTCGAACAGCGCATAGACAGTGTTGACGACCAGCAGGAAGAAGGTCGTCGGTGCGAGCAGCGGGAAGACGATGGTCCAGAAGCGCTTCGTCTCCCCGGCGCCGTCCATGGCCGCCGCCTCTATCAACGTCTTCGGCACCGCCTGCAGCCCGGCGACGAAGAACAGGAAATTGTAGCTGATCTGCTTCCAGGCAGCCGCAGATACCAGCAGGATCATGGCTTGGTTTCCGTTAAGCAAGGGATCCCAGGCGATGCCGAGACCTCTCAAGGCGTAGGCCAGCGAACCGATCGAGGGGTTGAACAGAAACAGCCACAACATGCCGGCAATCGCCGGCGCCACCGCATACGGCCAGATCAGCAGCGTGCGATAAAGGCCTTTGCCGCGCACCACCTTCTCGGCCATGACGGCAAGCAACAGGGCCACACCCATGGCGACCATCGCGGTCGCCAGAGAGAACACCAGCGTAACTTTGATCGAGTTGAGGTAGGCCGGGTCGGCCAGCACCTTGCGAAAATTGGCGAGCCCGACGAACTTGCTCTTCAGCCCGAACGGGTCTTCCCTGAGCATCGACTGGTAGAGCGCCTGCCCGGTCGGCCAGTAGAAAAAGATCAGCGTAATGGCGAGTTGCGGCGCCACCAGCAGGTAAGGCAGGGTCTTGTTGGGAAAGACGACGCGTGGAGACAGGGTGATTCCCTCGCTATTCAGGAAATCGTCCACGCGGGTCCGCGTGGACGAGGTTCAACTGACAATCGCTTCAGTTTCCGATCGCTTCCTGAATCGCCTTGTTGCCGCGTGCGACCGCGTTGTCGAGCGCCTGCTGCGCAGTCTGCTGGCCGGCCAGCATCTTCTCGAACTCCTCATTCTCGATGTCGCGCACCTGCGGCAGGTTGACGAGGCGCACGCCCTTCGAGTTCTCGGTCGGCGCCTTGCCCAGCATCTGCAGGATCGGCGTCTCACGGCCCGGGTTCTTGTCATAGAAGCCGGACTTCTTGGTCGCCTCATAGGCAGCGAGCGTCACCGGCAGATAACCCGACTTCTGGTGCAGATACTCCTGCACTTCGGTCTTGGACAGGTAGGAGAAGAACGCCGCGACGCCCTTGTATTCCTCGTCCGATTTGTTGCCGAACACCCACAGGCTGGCGCCGCCCGGCGTGGTGTTCTGGGGCGCGCCCTTGGCGTCACTATCATAGGGAAGCTGGCCGATGCCGTAGTTCATGCCCGATTTGACGATGTCACCGAGACCCCCCGACGATTCGGTGAAGATGCCGCATTCTCCGGCAAGAAAGATCTGCTTGGCTTCGGATGTACGGCCGCCATATTTGAAGGTGCCGTCCTTGGCCAGGTCGGCGAGCGCCTGGAAATGATTGACGAAGATCGGCGCATTGATCTTGAGCTCGACGTCGGTTCCGGCAAGTCCGTTCTGGTTGGTGCCATAGGAAACGTCGTTCCAGGCGGCGAAGGCCTCAAGGTGGATCCAGGTCAACCACGTCGAGGTATAGCCGCAGGAAGCGGCGCCGCTCGCCTTGATCTTCTTGGCGGCTTCCCACACCTCGTTCCAGGTCTTTGGCGGATTGTTCACGTCAAGCCCGGCCTTCTGGAAGATATCCTTGTTGTAATAGAGGATGGGCGACGAGGAATTATAGGGGAAGGACAGCATGGTCCCGTCCGGCTTCGAATAGTAGCCGACGATGCCGGGCAAATACTGGCTCTTGTCGAAGGTCACGCCGGCGCTGGTCAGCACATCGGCCACCGGCTTGATCGCACCTTCGGCGGCCATCATGACGCCGGTACCCACGTCGAACACCTGGATGATGTCGGGCGCTTGCCCCGCACGAAAGGCAGCGATGCCGGCATTCAGCGTTTCGGGATAGGTGCCCTTGAAAACAGGGAGAATTTCATAGTCGCTCTGGCTGGCATTGAAATCCTTGGCGATCTTGTCGACCACCTCGGCATTGGCGCCGGTCATTGCATGCCACCAACTGATCTGGGTGGCGGCGAAGGCGGAGGTGGTGGAAAGCAGGGTCAAGGTGGCGGCAACACCGGCCGCAAAGCCGAACAACTTCATGTTTCATCTCCCGTTTGTCATTGGCGAAAGGGGCGCTCCCGCGAACGCAATATGTGTCGCTGATGACAATCGGACAACGGATTTGTTGCTGTTTCGTGAATTTCATACCCGGCTAACTTCGCGCCCCCTCGCCTTGCAACGAGGACAGAGAGAAATGCCAAGCCGGCTCAGCGATAGAATGGGGCATGGTGGGCCTGCAAGGATCGCCGACCGCCCAGCGATGCGTGAAGGGCCCGCGTGACAGCGCCACGCACCTGCACCGTGCGGCCGCCAAACCGGCGCTCGGCCAGATCGAGATCGGCCGAGCGGCATCGCGCCAGGCGCTGCTGTAACCGTGCGTCTGGAATGAGACAGGATCGCCGCAACGTACAACCCGAAAAACCCGCTGTAGTTGTAGTTCGCATAACCGATTCTTCGTCAAGCGTGGCATACTAATCAAGTGGACGGCTTGATTGCTGTGGGAGAGCAGGTGGGGCGAGATGCTGACGGTCTATAATTGTATCGTGCATGAGCACGATCTGAGACTGGTCGCACTGGCAGCGCTCATTTGCGGTATTTCTTCCTTCTCGGCGGTCAACCTGCTTCGCCATGTCGACCGCTCGAGCGAGCGCAACCGCTATACCTGGCTGATGATAGCAGCCACTTCCACCGGCTTCGGTATCTGGGCGACGCACTTCATCGCAATGCTTGCCTTTTCTCCCGGAATCCCCAACGCCTACAATACGGAAATGTCGGCGCTTTCGCTCGCCGGTTCCGTCGCCCTGACCGCCGCGGGCATGTGGATCGCCACCTTGCGCCGGGGCATCGACTACCCTCTGGTCGGCGGCGCGGTCCTCGGCGCTGGTATCGCCGCCATGCACTATATCGGCATGGCCGCCTTCGAGGTCGAAGGGCGCATCGTCTGGAACCCGCTGCTGGTCGGCGTCTCGGTGCTGGCAGGCGTCACCCTCGCCGCGCTGGCGCTGCTGGTCGTGTTGCGACGGCCGTCCATGCAGGCCACTATCGCCGCCGCCATCCTGTTGACGCTGGCGATCTGCAGCCTGCACTTCATCGCCATGGGCGCGGTGTCGATCTTCCCGGACTCCTCCATCGAGATATCGCAGTTCACGGTCGAACCGGTGTCGCAGGCCTTCGCCGCCGCTGCAGTCAGCATGGCTATCCTGGTGCTTTCAGCCGCAGCATTGTGGATCGACCTTCGCTTCCGGCGTCACAAGCTCGAGGCCGAGCGCATGCACGGCCTCGCCAACGCCGCCGTCGAGGGGCTGATCGTCTGCGACGACGCCCGCATCGTCAGCGCCAATGACAGCATCGCGGCACTCACCGGCATTGCGCCGGAAGTGCTGAACGCGATGCTGCTTGGCGACCTCTTCGGCGAACGCACCGCGGCCGGCATGTCCGACTGCAGCGGACAGGCACAGGAAGCCGAACTCAGAGCCCATGACGGCGCCACCATCCCCGTCGAACTTATCGCCAGAAGCATCGACTATTGCGGCAAGCGGCACAGCGTGGTCGCCGTGCGCGACATCCGCGAACGCAGGAAGGCCGAGCAGGAGATCCTGCGCCTCGCCCATTTCGACCCGTTGACCGGGCTCCCCAACCGCCGCAGTTTCTCCGGCCGGCTCGAGGCCGAAATTGCCGCAATGGATCGCGGCGGCAAGGGTGGGCATCTTGCGCTGCTGCTGCTCGACCTCGACCGCTTCAAGGAAGTGAACGACCTGTTCGGGCATGGCGCCGGCGATGCCATGCTGCAGAAGGTGGCGCTATGCGCCTCCGCCGTGCTCCGCCACGGACAGATGCTGGCG
This sequence comes from Mesorhizobium sp. C277A, assembly GCF_040324395.1. NCBI lineage: Bacteria > Pseudomonadati > Pseudomonadota > Alphaproteobacteria > Hyphomicrobiales > Phyllobacteriaceae > Mesorhizobium > Mesorhizobium sp. C277A. The sequence goes on from NZ_JAMYVW010000002.1 coordinate 4,342,607, forward strand.
CGTCTCGGCGGCGACGAGTTCGCCATCATCGCTCCGAACCTTCCCGATCCGCAGGCGGCCGGCCGCATCGCCGAGGCGGTGCTGGCGGCCATGCGCGAGGAAAACCGGCTGTCGGTCGGTGGCGGGCTGGTGTCGGCCAGCATCGGCATTGCACTTTATCCGCTCGACGCCGATGAGCCGACACTCCTGGTCAGCCACGCCGACACCGCGCTCTACCGCGCCAAGGCCGAGGGCAAGGACACTTACCGTTACTTCGAGGCCTCGATGGGCGCCGAGGCGCGAGACCGGCGCGTGATGGAGCACGAACTGCGCCAGGCCATGGCGCGCGATGAGTTTCGCCTCGTCTACCAGCCACAAAAGGAGATCAGCAGCGGGCGGATGGTTGGGTTCGAAGCGCTGATCCGCTGGCGCCATCCGCAGCGCGGCGACGTGTCGCCGGCGACCTTCATCCCGGTGGCCGAAGACAGCGGCGTCATCATCCAGATCGGCGAATGGGTGCTGGCGACGGCCTGCGCCGAGGCAGCGCGCTGGAAGAACCCTCTCACCGTCGCGGTCAATGTCTCGGCGGTGCAGCTCCACAATCCGAATTTCAGCCGCAAGGTGCATGAAGTCCTGCTCGGCTCCGGCCTGACGCCCGGCAGGCTCGAACTCGAGATCACCGAAACGGCGCTGGTCAAGGACATGCCGCGCGCGCTGGCGACCTTGCGCCAGGTGAAGGCGCTTGGCGTGCGTGTGGCGATGGACGATTTCGGCACCGGCTACTCCTCGCTGTCCAATCTCCGCGCCTTCCCCTTCGACAAGATCAAGATCGACGGCTCATTCATCAAATCAGTCGACAGCAACGGCCAGGTGGCAGCCATCGTGCGCGCCGTTCTGGGGCTTGGCCGCGGTCTCGGCCTGCCGGTTCTGGCCGAGGGCGTCGAGACGCTGGGCGAGCTGAAATTCCTCGACGCCGAGGCCTGCGAGATCGGCCAGGGCTACTACCTAGGCCGGCCGAGCCCGATCGAGGCGTTCAGCGAACTGACCGGCGTCGCGGCGCCGGCGGCACAAGAGGACGCCAGCGTCAAACAACGCGGCGGCAGCATCTTGATGCTGCCGCCGGCGGCGGCCCTGCGCTCAGCCTAGAGCAATTTCAGGAAAAGCTTGAAACGGTTTTCCGTCCGAAATTGCGTCGAAACAAAAAAGTTAGCGCGGGTAGCCGTTTCGACGAAACGGTGAACCGCTCTAAGGGGCGAGTGCGGCCTCAACCAGGTGCTTGGCATCCGGTCCCGACCATTCGGCCGGTCCGTTCATATGCGCGATCAGGCAGCCTTCGCCATCGATCAGCATGGTGACGGGGAGGCCTAGCGCCAAGCCGCGCGTCTTGACGTCGTTGAACAGCGCCAGCGTCGAATCGCGGTAGTAGCCGAGCGACCCGATGCCGATATCGGCGAGGAACTTCTTCGGCTTCACATCGTCGCCGGCATCGACATTGACCGCGACCACTTCGAAGGCATCGCTGCCCTTTTCCTTCTGCAAGGCGTCGAGCGCCGGCATTTCGGCGCGGCAGGGCGCGCACCACGTTGCCCACAAATTGAGCAGCACGGTCTTGCCGGCATGATCGGCGATCGTCATCGGCTTGCCGTCGGGACCGTTGAAGGCGAGACTTTTCAGCGATTGCGGCGGATCGGCGGGCAGCAATGCCGCCACCTGGCCGGTGGCCGCGGCGGCAACCTTTTTGGCGCGGTCGCTCTTGGCGGCGCAGGCGACATCGTTCTTGCTGTTGCCCGCGCCGGCCGCAGGTGCGCTGCCGGTGGCTGCGTTGTTGCCAGACCCGCTCTCGCTGACATATACCGCGACCGCGCCGGCCAGCACGCCCGCCAGCAAAGCGGCGAGGATCAGGCGCGGGGCCGGGAAGTATCTGTTACCGTCTGCCATTTTCTAAGACTGCTCCGGAGCACGGGTTATAGCGATGAGCGACAAGAAGGCCAGCAACCAGATGTGGGGCGGACGTTTTGCCTCGGGTCCGGCCGCGATCATGGAAGCGATCAACGCGTCGATTTCGTTCGACCGCAAACTCTATGCCCAAGACATAAGAGGTTCGATCGCCCACAGCGAGATGTTGGCTGAAACGGGCATTATTTCGGCGGCCGATCAAGAAAAAATCGCTCACGGGCTGAACACGATCCTAAAAGAGATCGAGGCCGGCACGTTCGAGTTCTCGACCCGGCTGGAAGACATCCATATGAATATCGAGGCCCGCCTTGCCGACCTGATCGGCCCGGCCGCCGGCCGCCTGCACACCGCCCGCTCGCGCAACGACCAGGTGGCGGTGGATCTCCGGCTCTGGGTCAAGGACGAATGTTTCCGCGTCGCCGAGGCGCTGAAGGGGCTGATCTCAGCCTTGCTCGAGCGCGCCGAGGAGCATGCGGCAACCGTGATGCCGGGCTTCACCCACATGCAGGCGGCGCAGCCGGTGACCTTCGGCCACCACTGCATGGCCTATGTCGAGATGTTTTCGCGCGACCTGTCGCGCGTCCGCGACGCCATCGAGCGGATGGATGAAAGCCCGCTCGGCGCGGCAGCGCTTGCCGGCACCAGTTTTCCGATCGATCGCCACAAGACCGCCAAGGCGCTCGGCTTCCGCGAGCCGATGCGCAATTCGCTGGACAGCGTCTCCGACCGCGATTTCGCGCTGGAGTTTTTGAGCCTGGTGGCGATCTCCGCCACGCATCTGTCGCGGCTCGCCGAAGAAATCATCATCTGGTCGACGCCGCAATTCGGCTTTGTCAGACTGTCGGACAGTTTCTCCACCGGCTCCTCAATCATGCCGCAGAAGAAGAACCCGGACGCCGCCGAACTGGTGCGCGGCAAGACCGGCCGCGTCACCGGCCATCTCGTCGGGCTGCTGACGGTGATGAAGGGCATGCCGCTGACCTACGGCAAGGACATGCAGGAAGACAAGGAATCGGTCTTCGACGCCGCCGAGACCCTCGATCTGATGCTGGCGGCGATGACCGGCATGGTGCGCGACATGACGGTCAATGCCGCCGCCATGAAGAAGGCCGCCGGCTCGGGCCACGCGACCGCGACCGACCTCGCCGACTGGCTGGTGCGAACGCTGGGCCTGCCCTTCCGTGAGGCACACCATGTCACCGGCGGCGCAGTGGCGTTGGCCGAAGAGAAGAAGGTGAGCCTTGAAAAGCTGTCGCTGGAGGATCTGCAGTCGATCAACCCCGGCATCACGGCAGACATCTTCTCGGTTCTGGCGGTGCAGAATTCGGTGAAGAGCCGCACCAGTTTCGGCGGCACGGCGCCGTCGGAGGTCAGGAAGCAGATCCGCAGCTGGAAAAAGCGCATCGCCAAGGCATGATGCCGGGGTGCAATGCGCCTAAAACTCGGTTAAAAGCGCAGCATATAAAGTTTCGGACGGATGGATCGATGACCGCAAGCAGGATTTTGGTGACGCTGACGCTGCTGACGGCGATGGCTGCCGTGACCGCTTGCGGCCGTAAGGCCGGTCTCGACACGCCCTATGAAGCGGCCGTCCAGGCCCGCAAGGACGCCGAGCGCGCCAAACAGCCGGTGCCGCCGGAGCCGGAAAAACCGGTCGTGGACAAGAAATTCATCCTCGACCCGCTGATCTAGGGCCGATGAGACCGGCTTGGTCTTTCTGACCAGGTCTCGTGCTAACCAGGTCTCGTGCTCCAACTTCCGGAAACACTCTCGTGAACCATTTCGATTACCGCGACGGCGTGCTCCATGCCGAGGACGTGGCGATACCAGACATCGCCGCAAGCGTCGGCACGCCGTTCTATTGTTATTCGACGGCAACCTTGACCAGACACTACCGGGTGTTCGCCGGGGCCTTTGCCGGGCTCGACACGCTGGTCTGTTACGCCTTGAAGGCGAATTCCAACCAGGCGGTGCTGCGGACGCTGGCAAAGCTCGGCGCCGGCGCCGATACCGTCTCGGAAGGCGAAATGCGCCGCGCGCTCGCCGCCGGAATCCCGGCCAACAAGATCGTGTTTTCCGGTGTCGGCAAGACCGCGCGCGAGATGGATTTCGCGCTCGAGGCCGGCATTCTCTGTTTCAATGTCGAATCCGAGCCGGAGCTTGAATTGCTGTCGGCCCGCGCCACCGCGCTCGGCAAGGTGGCGCCGGTGTCGCTGCGCATCAACCCGGATGTCGACGCCAGGACGCACAGGAAGATCTCCACCGGCAAGGCCGAGAACAAGTTCGGCATTCCCTGGCAACGGGCGCGCCAGGTCTATGCCCGCGCGGCCGGTTTGCCGGGCACCAAGCCCATCGGCATCGATACCCATATCGGCAGCCAGATCACCGAGTTGCAGCCCTTTGACGATGCTTTCGCGCTTCTGGCGGAACTGGTCGGCGCGCTGCGCGCCGATGGCCACGCCGTCGAGCATGTCGATCTCGGCGGCGGCCTCGGCATCCCCTACCGCACCGACAACAGCCCGCCGCCTCTGCCCGATGCCTATGCCGAGATCGTCAGGAAGCACCTGACAAAGCTTGGAGTGAAGGTGATGTTCGAGCCGGGCCGGCTGATCGTCGGCAATGCCGGCATCCTGGTCTCGGAAGTGATCTTCGTGAAGGAAGGCGACGCCAAGAACTTCCTCGTCGTCGACGCCGCCATGAACGATCTGATCCGGCCGACGCTCTACGATGCCTTCCACGACATCAAGCCGGTGGTGCAGCCGCCGGCCGACACGCCGCGCATGGCGGTCGACGTCGTCGGCCCGGTCTGCGAGACCGGCGACTATCTCGGCCTCGACCGTGACCTGCCCCGGCTCAAGTCTGGCGACCTCATTGCCGTCACCACCGCCGGCGCCTATGGCGCGGTGCAATCCGGCACCTACAACACCCGCCTTCTGGTGCCCGAGGTTCTGGTCGACGGCGACCGTTTCCATGTCGTACGCCGGCGCCAGACCTATGACGAACTGATCGGCCTGGATTCGGTGCCCGACTGGCTTGCATAGGAGCCGCCACGGCGGCTGCGCTACAGCCGGTTTTGGATGAGCATCCTTGTGTCGGCGATCCTGTCCTCGTCGCGGCGGTAGAACGTCCATTGCTTGATGCGCTTGGGGCGCAGCAGGCCGGCCTGGGTAAGCACGCGCATATGTTCGGAGAGCGTCGCCTGCGTAATGCCGAGCTTCTCCGCGATCAGCAGCGCGCAAACGCCGTCCTCGACCAGATCGCCGTCTGCCTGGGCCGGGAAATGCGCCTGCGGATCCTTCAGCCAGTCGAGGATCTGCAGCCTGCGTTCGTTGGCGATCGCCTTGAAGAGATCAACCTCTTGCATTTAGCCATTTTGCCAAGTTACTAATTGCTGTCAATCCCAAGGAGATGGTCATGACGAACGGCAACACCGTCACGCGCGAACGCATTGCCGCGATGGAACCGCGCATCCGCCGCTATATCAGGCACACGCCGGTGCTGCGCGTCGACATGGCCGATTTCGACCGGCCGCCGCTGGCGGTCGACCTCAAGCTCGAATGCCTGCAGCATTCCGGTTCGTTCAAAGCGCGCGGCGCCTTCACCAATCTGCTCGAACGGCCGGTGCCTGCGGCCGGCGTGGTTGCGGCTTCGGGCGGCAATCATGGCGCCGCGGTCGCCTATGCCGCCATGCGGCTTGGCCACAAGGCGACGATCTTCGTTCCCGAAGTCAGCCCACCGGCCAAGCTGCAGCGCATCCGCGGCTACGGCGCCGAACTGATCGTCGGCGGCGCCCGCTATGCCGAGGCGCTGGCCGCCAGCGAGGCTTTCGCTGAAAAGACCGGCGCGCTGCAGATCCATGCCTTCAACCAGGAGGAAACATTGGTCGGCCAAGGCACGCTCGGCCTCGAAATCGAAAACGATCTGCCCGACATCGACACGCTGCTGGTCGCTGTCGGCGGCGGCGGCCTGATCGGCGGCATCGCCGCCTGGTTTGCCGGCCGCATCAGGATCATCGCCATCGAGCCCGAAGGCGCGCCGACGCTGCATCGCGCCTTCGAAGCCGGCCTCCCTGTCGATGCGCCCGCCGGAGGCGTCGCCGCCGATTCGCTGGCGCCCAAACGCGTCGGCGAGATGATGTTCCCGATCGCCGAGGCCTTCGTCGAACGCTCCATCCTGGTCACCGACGACGCCATTATTGCCGCGCAGAGGGCGCTGTGGGAGCGGGTGCGGATCATCGCCGAGCCGGGTGGCGCCGCAGCCTTTGCGGCTCTCTTGTCCGGCCGCTACACACCGGCGCCGGGCGAGCGGATCGCCGTCCTTGTCTGCGGCTCGAATACCGATCCGGCGAAATTCTAACCTTGCTTCGACTGAAGTGGGACGCAAACCCGCCAAAGCTTTTCAAGTTTTCCGGAACCGCCTCGCCTTTGCCGTGTTTGCTGGTAAACTTCTGCTTGTTGAGTCCGGGCTATCCCGCCCGGGCAGGAAGGGCCGATGACGGAACGCCCCATTTCCAGTGGCGATCGCAGCCTGGCCGGGCGGCTTGCCCTGAGCCGGCTGGCGACACGGGTCTCGATGACGGTCGAGCGCGGCTGGCCGCTGCTTCTGCCGCTGCTCATCGTCGCCAGCCTGTTTCTCAGCCTCTCCTGGCTCGGCCTTTTCCCCCGGCTGCCTGACATTGCGCGCATTATCCTGGTCACGGCGTTCGGTATTGCCACGCTGGCGGCGCTCTACCCGCTGCGTTTCTTCAAGCTTCCATCCGCCGCTGAAATCGACCGCCGTATCGAGGCCGCCAACCAGCTGCAGCACAGCCCGGTGCTGGTGCAGACCGACCGTCCCAGCGGCAAGGAAAGCATCTTTTCCCAGGCGTTGTGGCGCGAACACCAAAAGCGCATGGCCGACAAGCTCGGCAGCCTTGGCGCCGACCTGCCGCGTACCCGCGTGCCGGAGCGCGATCCGTGGGCATTGCGTGCCGTGGCGGCGCTGCTGTTGGTCACCGCTTTTGCCTTTTCCTTCGGACCGTCCGGCGGCAGGCTGTCCGATGGTTTCAGTGCCCATGCGGCGCGCGACATCGTACCGCCGCGCATCGATGCCTGGGTGACCCCGCCGGCCTATACCGGCAAGCCGCCCATCTTCTTGACCGCGCCAGTCATCGATGGCAACGCCAAGCAGGCGGTTGCCACCTTCACCGTGCCGCAAGGCAGCGACGTCTCGCTGCGCGTGACCGGCGGCTCCGGCGAGGAAACGCTAAGCTTTGCCGACAAGGGCGGCAATGCTCGCGCCATCGACCCGTCGGGACCACAGGTGGCGGCCGTCAAGGCAGCGGCGGTCAACCCCGCGACCCCCAAGCTGCGCCAGTTCACCGGCAAGCTGACCGCCGACGGGACGCTGACGCTGAAGTCGGGCGAAGCCGATCTCGGTCGCTGGGCCTTCGCGGTGATCCCCGACAAGCCGCCGACGATCCGCTTCGTCGGCGAGCCCAAGCGCGCCGTCAACGGCGCCTTCGAGCTCAACTACCAGATCGACGACGACTATGGCGCGGCCACCGCCAAGGCGGTTTTCGCGTTGGCCGATCCGGCGGCGCCCGATGCGCATCCGCTCTACGGTCCGCCTGACCTGCCGCTGGCGCTGCCGCGCCGCGGCGGCAAGGCGAACGCCGCCAAGACCACCAAGGACCTCACCGAACACGTCTGGGCCGGCGCCAGCATCAAGCTGTCGCTTGTCGCCACCGACGATGCCGGACACACCGCGACCAGCGAAACCAAGACTATTGTGATGCCGGAGCGGCCCTTCGCCAACCCGCTGGCGCGGGCGGTGGTCGAGCAGCGCCGCCTACTGGCGCTCGACGCCAATGCCAAGCCGCGCGTGCTCGACCTGATGGACGCCATCACGCTGCGGCCCGAGGACACGTTCGACAACATGTCGCATTACCTCGCCATCATGAGCGCCCGCAGCCGGCTGAAGATGTCGGACAGCGACGATCAGTTGCGCAACGAGGTTGCCTATCTCTGGGAAATCGCGCTCGGCATCGAGGAAGGCAATCTCTCGTCCGCCGAAAAGCGGCTCCGCCAGGCCCAGCAGGCGCTGCAGGACGCCATCAAGCGCGGCGCCAGCGACGAAGAGATCGAAAAGGCGATGAAGGAACTGCGCGAGGCGATGAACGAATTCCTGCAGGAATTCGCCGAGCGCGCCAAGCAGAACCCGAACGCGCCGCAGATGCAGCAGAATGGTCGCGAGCTGCGTCAGAGTGATATCGACCGCATGATGGACCAGATCGAGAACCTGGCGAAGTCGGGCGACCGCGACAAGGCGCAGGAGCTGCTGTCGCAGCTGGAAAACATGATGAACAACCTGCAGGCCGGCCGTCAGCAGCAGGGCGGCGAGCAGGACAGCGAGATGCGCCAGCAGATGGACAAGCTGGGCGAGATCATGCGCCGCCAGCAGGAGATGATGAACGACACCTACCGCATGGACCAGATGCAGCGCGGAGATAATCAGCAGCCCGGCGAAGGCAATGGCGACGACCCGGACCAGCCGGGCGTCGGCAAGGATCGCGATCCTCTCGCCCGGCCGAAGTCGATGACACCGCAGGAATTCGCTGATGCGATGAAGCAGTTGCAGGAAGGCCAGGGCCAGTTGCAGAGCGAACTCGACAAGCTGAAGAAGGGCCTGGAAGGCATGGGCATGCAACCCAATGAGGGGTTTGGCGACGCTGGCAAATCCATGGGCAATGCCGAAAAGTCGCTTGGCGAAGGCGAAGGCGACCAGGCAGTCGGCCACCAGGGTCGCGCGCTGGAAGCGCTGCGCAAGGGCGCCAAGGAGATGATGAAGCAGCTGCAGGCGATGCAGGGCGACCAGGGCGGCAGCCAGGAAGGCGGCCGCCAACAGGACGCCGGCCGCGATCCGCTGGGCCGACCGCGCGCCAGCCGCGGACCCGATTTCGGCGATTCGGTGAAGGTGCCCGACGAGATCGACGTGCAGCGCGCCCGCCAGATTCTCGAGGCGATTCGCAAGCGGCTCGGCAACGCGCTCAGCCCCGACATCGAGCGCAGCTACCTCGAGCGGCTGCTGGAGCTGAAGTAGCCTCCAAGGCAACATCCGTCGAACTGAATGGTATCAGCGCCATGCCGAAACTCGGTGCCGTCACGCCCATCCTGCGCATCTTCGACATCGCCAAGGCACGCGAATTCTATGTCGACTTTCTCGGCTTCAAGGTCGAGTTCGAGCACCGCTTCGACGACAATGCGCCGCTCTACATGGGTGTAATCCGCGACGGCTGTGTCCTGCATCTGAGCGAACATCATGGCGACGGCGCGCCGGGTATAGCCATGCGCATCAAGGTTGAGGACATCGCGGCGTTGCACCGCGAACTGATCGGCAAGAGATACCGCTACGCCCGGCCGGGCCTCGAAACCACGTCGTGGCAGACCCGTGAAGTGTCGGTCGGCGACCCCTTCGGCAATCGCCTGCATTTCTACGAGGATGCAACAGACTAAGCCGGCCGGTTGACGAACGCCTCGCGGATCGCCTCCTGCATGCCGTCGATAGCTTCGCCTGAGGCATTTGGGCTGCGGTGCATCACCACATTCGAGGAATCGATATGGCCGAACCCGTCAGCGGCGGTGAGTTCACGACAGCCATCCGGAATATTGCTGTGCGAGATCGGCGCGATCGCCAGGCCAGAGGTGACGGCGAGCTTCAGGCCGCCGGTGGTGTCGCTGGTATAGGCGACACGGTAGGCCAGCCCACGCTGCTCAAGCGATTTGATGGCAAAGTCCTTGCACCAGCCGGCCCGGTTGTAGAGCGCGATCGGCACCGGCCGCTCCTCATGCATGTGATGCAGGCTCGATGTCACCCACACGGTCGGATCGTGCATCAGCACCTCGCCGCCGGAAGGATCCTGCCATTCGAACACCACGGCGAGGTCGAGTTCACCGGCCCCCAACGCTGCCAGCTGGGCGCCCGAATGTGCATAGCGCACGGTGACCTCGACCTTGGTGTGACGCTTCGAGAAGGCGCCGAGCGCGCGCGACAGGATGGCGTGACCATATTCCTCGGGAATGCCGATGCGCACAGGCCCGCCAAGCGGTGCCGCCGCCATCGATGCCGCCGTCTCGTCGAGCAGAGAGACGATGCGGCGGGCATTGACGATCAGCTCGCCGCCACGGCGCGTCAGCGCCACGCCGCGCGAGCCGCGTTCGAACAGGCTGTCGCCGACCAGCTCCTCGAGCTTCTTCATCTGCATCGACACCGCCGACTGGGTGCGCCCGGCCTGCTCCGCCGCCCGGGTGAAATTGCCCGCTTCGGCAATGGCGACGAAGGTGCGCAGGAGATCGCTGTCGAGGGTTGGCCGCATCGAATCCGTCATAAGCAAATTTGATCTCTGGTATCATTCCAATTCGTTTGCAACATGTCAAACGCCGCAGCATAGTCCGCTCACCCATTGGATATGCCGCCGCGAAACCGGCTGCGGACCAATCAAAGAGTCCTCACTCATACCCGCTGCCCGAAACGGTGGCGGGTTCTTTTTACCCAGGCCGGGCGCCTGCGGGCAGTTAAGGCAAGGGCCGGCAGAACAACATGCGCAACCGGATCGTTCTCGGCATCATCAGCCTGTGCCTTGGCGTGCTGGTGTTCTCGCTCCAGGACCCGCTGGTCAAGGCGGTGTCGGCCGGCTATCCCGTGACCGAGGTGATGTGGATCCGCTCGATCGTCGCTTTGCCGATCCTGGTCGTTCTCGTTCGCGCCGATGTCGGCCTGCGGGCCATCGCCTCGAAGCGGTTCGGCCTGCTGACGATACGCGCCTTCATCCAGTTCTCCTCCTATACGGTCTACTATCTGGCGATCGCTGCCTTGCCGCTCGCCGACGCGGTGGCGCTCTATTTCATGGCGCCCCTGTTCATCATGGCGATAGCCGGGCCCTATCTCGGCGAGCGGGTATCCTGGCAGGCTCTCGCCACCGTGCTGATCGGCATGCTGGGCGTGGTCGTGATGCTGCGCCCGGGCGCCGGCCTGTTCGACTGGGCGGCGCTGCTTTCGTTGGGCTCGGCTTTGCTCTACGGCTTTTCACAGCTGATGGCGCGCAAGATCGGCGACACCGAATCCTCCACCGTCATGGCCTTCTACCAGAACGGCGCCTATCTGGTCGGCGCCGCTGCGGTTGCCGGCACATTCTGGCTTGCCGGCATAACCCATGCTGTCCACCCCAGCCTCGAATTCCTGGTGCGGCCGTGGGTCTGGCCGACGACACCGGATTTCCTCAAGATGGCGGCCTGCGGCTTCGTCGCTTCGGCCGGCATGATCCTGCTGTCGCAGGCCTACAGGCTGGCGCCCGCCAACCGCGTCGCCACCTTCGAATACACCGGGATTATCTGGTCGCCGCTGTGGGGCTTCCTGTTCTTCGACGAGGTGCCGCGCTCGACCACCGCCATCGGTGCGGCGCTGATCATCGGCGCCGGTCTGCTGGCGCTCAACACCGAACGGCGCCGGAGCGCTGCGCCTGTCCTCGCCGCGTCTCAGGATGCCGCCTGAAGCGTGTCAGGCGAAGCAGGCGAGCGCCTGGTCGACCCGCGAGCGGATTTCGGCCAGCGTGAAAGGCTTTTGCACGACGTCGATAATGATGCCGTTCAATTCCTCGGCGCGCTCGCGCTGGTCGGCATAGCCGGTCATCAGCAGGATCTTCATGTCAGGGAAAAGCCTGGCTGCGGCGATCGCCATCTCGATGCCGTCCATTTCCGGCATGCGGATATCGGAGACGACGAGGTCGTAGCCGCCGCCTGCAGCACTGACCATCGCCAGCCCCTGCGCGCCGTCGGCGGCGATATCGATCGAGTGCCCGGCGCGTTCGAGCGCGCGGGCGGCGAGGGTGCGGACGGACTCATCGTCCTCGACGATCAGAAGCTTTGCCATGGGCCGGAATTTGGCGGGCAAAAGTTGACTTTTTCTGAAAATTTGAAGCGTCGGGGGCCTTTTCTCAGGCATCGCCTTTGACGACACCGACAAACGGCAGTTCGCGAAAAGCGTGAGCGACGTCCATGCCGTAGCCGACGACGAAGTAATCGGGACAGTCGAAGCCGACATAGTCGGCGTTCAGCTCCGTCTGGCGGCGCATGCGCTTGTCCAACAGCACCGCGATGGCGCAGCTTTTGGCGCCGCGCGACAGCATCAGGTTGCGGGTGAAGGAGAGCGTCTTGCCCGACTCCAGGATATCGTCGATCAGCAGCACGTCGCGGCCGGCGACCTCATTGTCGATGTCGCGCAGCACCCTCACCTCGCCGCTGGTGGTGCCGGCGCCATAGCTGGAAATGAAGATGAACTCGACCTCCGGCGACAGCCCGACATCGTGCATGGCGCGGATCAGATCGGCGGCGAAGATGAACGAGCCCTTCAGCACCGAAATCACCAGCAGGTCGTGATAGTCGTGCTCGGCGATCTCCTTGGCGAGTTCGAGATTGCGCCGCGCGATCGCGGACGCCGAAAACAGGACCTCGATGTCCTTGCCGCGCACAACTGGCATCAACAACCTTTCCAGAGAACCGACTAGCCGGCGAAGGTGACCGCCACGGCCTTGACGCCGTTTCTAGGCACATCGAGGCGGCTGGAAAAGCCGAATCTTTCGCCGGGCGCCAGAGAACGGTTGGATGTCCCCAGAGTATAACGGGTGATGCGGCTGTCATTGCCGGTGACACGTATCTCCAGCGGCGGCAATTGTCCCGCCTTCAAACCGTCATTGACGGCCTCACCATCCACGAACAGCACCGGGGCGGGTCCTGAGGCGTCGACACGCGACGTGACGCCGGCAATGCTGAGTACGGCGCCCTCCGGCTGTTCGACTGACCAGAACGGCGTCTGGCGCACCAGCGCGTGGCCACCCGAGACCCAGAAGGCGGCAAGCGCCGCACCGATGCCGGCAATCCAGAAGATCGGCCCGCCACGCGATGCCGGCCGCCCGGCTGACGCATCTGATTTGCGCAGCATCTCCATGCCTTCCATCGACGGCGTCGCGATGTCGCGCGCCGGCGTCGGCATGGCTTCTATCAGTGGGATCAGCTGCGGCAGCACCTCATAATCCGCATCGACGATGTCGGTCGCCACAGGCCGCGATTCCGGTGCGACACTTGTCCCGGTCATGATTTCGCCGGAAACCGGGCGCGCGGTTCGTTGCTCAGCCATCATGGCCCCGCTGTTGCCTCTTCGTTTCTTTTGCGTAAATGGAAATGGTTAACGCTTCCCCACCGGCCCCTTGTGACGCACTCAAAAACAGCGAGAATTAACCGACGGTTAACCATGGCGGCCGATGGTCGTTGGACAGAAAGGGCTGGCACGCCGCCGCCACACACCTCAGGTCGTCGCACGTGATCCGCTTCGAAAATGTCGGCCTCCGCTATGGCATGGGTCCGGAAATCCTCCGCGACATCTCCCTGCACATTCCGGAGAGCTCCTTCCAGTTCCTGAGCGGGCCCTCCGGCGCCGGCAAGACGACGCTGCTGCGCCTTCTGTTCATGTCGCTGAAGCCGACACGCGGGCTGATCACCATCTTCGGCAAGGACCGCTCGCGCATCTCGCGCGCTGAACTGCCGCATCTCAGGCGCCGCATCGGCGTGGTGTTCCAGGATTTCCGCCTGCTCGACCACATGACCACCTATGAGAATGTCGCTCTGCCGCTGCGCGTGCGCGGCCGCGAGGAAGCGAGCTACCGCACCGACGTCACCGAACTTTTGAAATGGGTTGGCCTGGGCGAGCGCATGCATGTGCTGCCGCCGGTCCTTTCGGGTGGCGAAAAGCAGCGCGCGGCAATCGCCCGGGCCTTGATCGAACAGCCCGAAATCCTGCTTGCCGACGAGCCGACCGGCAATGTCGACCCGCCGCTGGCGCGCCGGTTGCTCAGGCTGTTCATTGAGCTCAACCGGCTCGGCACCGCGGTGGTGATCGCCACTCACGATCTCGGCCTGATGGAGCAGGTCGACGCGCGCCGCATGATCCTGGCCGGCGGAAGGCTGGATATTTATGACTGAGCTATCGGCCGAACAGCTGCATGAAGACGCCGCCGAGCCCGCGACGACGACGCAGCGCGTCCAGCGCCGCATGGCGCCGATCGTGCCGGCGCAGAATATTGCCGGCCGCGCCTTGGTGCTGGTCATCGCCATCATGACCTTCCTGTCCTGCCTGACTTTCGGCGCCGTCACGCTGGTGCGCGACACTGCCTCGGTCTGGGAAAACCAGATCTCGCGCGAGGCGACGATTCAGATCAAACCGGTCGACGGCCTCGACATGGAGGCAGCCCTTGCCCAGGCCTCGCAGATCGTCGGCGAATTCCCCGGCGTGAAGGAAACCCGGATCATCGATCGCGACGCCACCGCGCGTCTGTTGGAGCCATGGCTGGGCTCGGGCCTGAATATCGACGAATTGCCGGTGCCGCGCCTGATCATCGTCACCATCGACGAGACCAGTCCGCCCGACTTTAGCGCCATCCGTGCGGCGCTCACGCCCAAGCTGCCGAGTGCTTCGCTCGACGATCACCGTACATGGGTCGACCGGCTGGTCGCCATGGCCCGCACCACGGTCACCATCGGCATCGCCGTGCTGGTCCTGATGCTGTCGGCGACGGTGCTGACCGTAGTGTTTGCGACGCGCGGCGCTATGGCGGGTAACGGCCATATCATCGAAGTGCTGCATTTCGTCGGCGCCGAGGCGCGCTTCATCGCGCGCGAATTCCGCTGGCATTTCCTGGTCACCGGCATGAAGGGCGCGGCCGCCGGCGGCGCAGCCGCGATCCTGGTTTTCATCGTCTTTTCCTGGTGGTCGTCGCGCAACATGGCAACGCCGCAGGCCGACCAGGCCACCGCTTTGTTCGGCAATTTCGCCATCGGATCGGCAGGCTATCTCGGCGTCGGCCTGATGGTGCTGGTGATCGGCGGACTGACGGCGGCGACCTCGCACGCCACCGTCGTCGCCTATCTCAGCGACATCGATGTCCGCCAGCCGGATGCGGGGTGAACCGTGAGGGCAGAAGCGAAAACAGTTCGGGGGCAAGGACAGGAATGGAAGGGACGATCACGGATCGAAAACCGACGTAACGCAATGTGCGCTTTTTTCCTTACCAAAAAGGCATTTCAGGATTAACCATAGGATGATGAACGCGCGGGAGTCGACCGGAACGGCTGGACAGATGCCAGTGGTGCGTTTGCGTGTGCGTACCGGGCTGGGCCGTTTGCGCACCGCCCTGCGTCTCGCCTCCCTCTGTCTACTGCTGCTGGTGGCCCTGTTTGCCGGTGGCTTCGGCTGGTTCGCCAGCAAGGTCAGCCACATGACGACCCCGACCAACCCAGCCAAGGCCGATGCGATCATCGTCTTGACCGGCGGTCAGGCCCGCCTCGACGCAGCACTCGATCTGCTTGCCTCCGGCAAGGGCGAGCGGCTGCTGATCTCAGGCGTGCATCCCTCTGCCAGCCGCCGCCAATTGCAGGCTGCTACCGGCGGCGACAAGGCGCTGTTTTCCTGCTGTGTCGACATCGACCGCGCCGCGCTCGACACGATCGGCAATGCCGAGGAAAGCGCTAAATGGGTGGAGAGCCACGCCTATGGCAGCGTCATCCTCGTCACCAACAATTACCACATGCCGCGCAGCCTGCTCGAGATGGGCCGCCTGCTGCATGGCGCCAGGCTTGAACCCTATCCGGTGGTCAACACCAATCTGGACAATGGCGACTGGCTGACCAAGCCGGAAGCGCTACGCGTGCTTCTGACCGAATACAGCAAATACCTGCTGGCGCTTGCGCGCGGCGTCGTCCCGGTCCGCCAGACTGCCGACAGCGTCGCACTGGCCGAGGTTTCGACCGCCAAGGACTAAAGCAATTCCAGGAAAAGTGTGTAGCGGTTTCCCCGGGAAAAGCACGTACGCTTTCCCTTGGGAATTGCGTCCAGACAGACGACTCTGACGGCGCTCGATTACCCCTTGGCCGTGCCGTCTTCCGCGCCACGCAGCCGCGCAATCTCCTGTTCGAGGCTTTCAATCCGCTTGTCGCGTTCGGCGAGTGCGGCCGCGACATCGGCGGCCTCGAATCGCTGCGGAATGTGTTGCGGGCAATTGGCATCCCAGGCCGAGACGGTGAACAAGATGACCTGCTCGGGGCGCGCCTTGTAGTCCTGCGGCATCAGCCTTGCCAGAAGCTCGGCATCGTCCTCGACGACGCGCGCCGTGCCCCAGATCTTGACGCGCTGGCGATGCGCATAGTCGATCAGGAACAGGAATGCCTGGTTGTTGTCGGCGAGATTCCCCTGCGTGATGAACTGCCTGTTCCCGGAGAAATCGGCAAAGCCGATGGTCTTCTCGTCCAGCACCTTGAGGAAGCCGGCTGGCCCGCCGCGATGCTGGATATAGGGCTGACCCTCGCCATTTGCCGTCGACAGGAAGACGCTGGTCTGCGCCGCGATGAAGTCGGCGAGGTCGGGCGTCATATGGGCGCGCCATCCGCCGCGCTCCTCGGCGCTGGCATAGCCCTTGCGCGAACCTTTGCGGGTCTGGATCGCCTTGACCGTCGGCGTGAAGGCGACATCGCTGGTGAAAGTATGAGCATTCATGGAAGCCTCCGCGAGGCCGAAACACGGCCATTGTACGAAGAGGTAGGTCCTTCCATGTTTTGGATGTAGATGGCATAGTTGCAAGCTATCTTTCCAATTTCCGGAAGAAACTATGGATCGTCTCGAAGCCATGTCGCTGTTCGTCGCCGCGGTGGAAGCGGGCAGCCTTTCCGCTGCCGGCCGCCATTTCGGCATTCCACTGGCAACGGTCAGCCGCAAGGTTTCCGACCTCGAAAAGCACCTTCAGGCGCGCCTGCTGAACCGTTCGACCCGGCAGCTCACGCTGACCGATGCCGGCCAGGCCTATCTCGCCGCCTGCCGCCGCATCCTCGGCGAGGTCGGCGAAGCCGAACGCACCGCTGCCGGCGAATACAGCACGCCGACCGGCGACCTGTTCATCACCGCGCCGGTCGTCTTTGGTCGCCTGCACGTGCTGCCTGTCGTCACCGAATTCCTGGCGGCTTATCCTCAAGTCAACATTCGCCTGACGCTGGCTGACCGGATAACCCAACTGGCGGAGGAACATCTCGACCTTGCCATCCGCATCGGCGAGCTTGCGCCTTCGAGCCTCATTGCCATCCGCGTCGGCGCGATCCGTCGCGTCGTGTGCGCCAGCCCCGCCTATATCGCCGCGCATGGCATGCCGCGGACGCCGGACGATCTGGCCGCGCATGAATGCATCAGTTTCGAAGGGCCTGCAGCGCTCGCCAGCTGGAGCTTTGCCGGCGACAAGGGCGAACTGATCGTGCCGATCCACTCACGGCTGCGCGTCAACACGGCGGAAGCTGCAATCGATGCCGCGATTGCAGGCGCCGGGATGACGCGGGTGCTCTCCTACCAGATCGCGGACGCAGTACGTTCCGGCGTGCTCGTCCCGGTCTTGCGACCCTTCGAGCCGCAGCCGTGGCCGGTGAGCCTCGTCCATGCCGGCCAAGGCCTGCTGGCGGTGAAACTCAGGGCGTTCCTCGATTTCGCCGCTCCGCGGCTGAAGCAGCGGCTATTGCAGGCGACGTGGTGAGTTGAGACTGGCTTTGAGTCAGTGGCGAGCCGGCCTATGTCAGGCCATTGCGGCGTTTCCTTTTTGCCCGCGCTTGGTGTAACCAACGCACACCTCCTCAACGGGCCCTTCCCCGCATGCTCTATATCCGCTCGCTGGCGTTCAACTTCGTCTTCTATGTCAATCTGATCGTCCAGATGGTCCTCTGGACCCCTTACTACTTCCTTTCGCCACGCCATCGCGCCTGGTTCGTGCCGAAATTCTGGTCGCGCACCAGCCTGTGGCTCTACGACAAGATCGCCGGCACGAGGAGCGACATCACCGGCGTCGAGAACCTGCCGGAGGGCTCTTTCATCCTGGCGCCGAAACACCAGTCGTTTTGGGACGCGATCGCTTTCTTTCCCTTCCTCCACGATCCGCTTTATATCCTGAAGCGCGAGCTGACCTGGATCCCCTTCTTCGGCTGGTACATCCTGAAGATGCGGATGATCCCGGTTCACCGCGGCAGCCGCTCCAAGGCGTTGAAGCAGGTCGTTGCATCGACAAAGCAGGAGATGGGGCGCAATCCGCGCCAGCTGATTATCTACCCCGAAGGCACGCGCCGAGCGCCAGGCGACGAGCCGGCTTACAAATACGGCATTGTCGAGCTCTATACGCAGCTTGGCGTCCCGGTGGTACCGGTCGCCCATGTCGCCGGCCTCTATTGGCCTCGCCGCAAATTTTTGCGCTTTCCCGGCACCATCAAGGCCCGCTTCCTGCCGCCGATCCCGCCCGGGCTCGGCAAGGACGAATTCATGGACCGGCTGATCGGCGATACGGAAGCCGCCTGCGACCAGCTGCTGATCGAGGCATCGCAGGCTCCTAACCCGCCGCAAATGCCGCCGACGGCGGTCAAGCGGCTGGCCGAACTCGCCGCGGCCGCCAAAGCAATTCCAGGAAAAGTGTGAGCGGTTTTTTCCGTCCTGAATCGCGCCAAAACAAAAAAGACCAAAGCTTGATCTCTTCTGCGGGCCGGCTCAAGGCCACGCCGCCAGCGCCGTGGTCAGCACCAGCGTCGCCGCGAAGGCCAGATTGATGATCCGCGACGTCAGCGGCTGGCGCAGGGTGCGGGCGAAGGCCGCGCCGGCCAGCAGCCACAGCACATGGATGGCTACGATCATCAGGGTGAGAACCGCCAGCCTGGCCGGGATGCCGAGAGCTGCGGTCGCGGAGCCAGCAAGGACCGCAGCAATCGCCAGATAGGCTTTCGGGTTGGCAACGGCGAGCAGGAAGCCGCCGAGGAAGGTCGGCAGAACCGCGCTGCTGTCACGCGCGGCCAGCGGCGGCGCTGTCGCTATTCTGTAGGCGAGGTAGAGAATATAGGCGGCTGAAGCGACCGCCAGCACTGGCGCTACGCCCGGCATCGAGGTGAGGATAGCCTTGATGCCGGTGGCCACGACCAGCAGCACCGCGACCGTGCCTAAAATGATCCCCGATGTGTAGTGAAGCGAATTGCGCAGGCCGAAGGCGGCCCCTATCGCCGTGACGCTGATCGTCGCCGGGCCAGGACTGCCCATGACGACGGTTGCCGCCAGCACCAGCGCCAGCAATTGCTGCCAGGGCTGCGCCTGCGAAAGAATGTCTGCGGCCATGCTGCCTCTTCTCCACAATAATGGAGAACAGTGTGGCAAGGCGGACAGCCGTCGTCTTGAACGATCGTGCCGAACCTGCGCGGCTAGGCGCTGGCCTTGTCCAGCGCCACGAGATCCTCCGCGCTGAGCTTCAGCGATGCGGCGCGCACCAGGCTGTCGACCTGGTCCAGCGTCGTGGCGCTGGCGATCGGCGCAGTGATGCCGGGCTGCGCCATCACCCATGCGAGTGCTACTTCCGCCTGCTTGGCCGAATGGCGCGCCGCCACAGTGTCGAGTGCGGCCAGAATGCGCATGCCGCGCGCATTGAGATAAGCCTTCACGCCGCCGCCGCGTTCACTTTTGCCGAGATCGGCCTCGCTACGGTATTTGCCGCTCAAAAACCCCTTGGCGAGACTGAAATAGGTGATGACGCCGATATCCTCGGCCACGCACACATCATGCAGCGGCCCGTCGAAGGATGAGCGATCGTAGAGATTGTATTCCGGCTGCAGCACGCTGTAGCGCGGCAGCCCGCGCAGGCTGGCAACATCGAGCGCGGCGCGCAGCTGGCCGGCGTCGAGATTCGAGGCGCCGATATGGCGGACCTTGCCGGCAGCGAGCAGCTTCTGGTAAGCGCCGAGCGTCTCTTCATAAGGCGTGGTCGGGTCCGGCCAGTGCGACAAATAGAGGTCGATGACATCGGTCTGCAGTCGCTTGAGCGACGCCTCGACTGCCCTTTCGATATGGGCAGCGGACAGATCCTTCTTGCCTTGTCCCATATCCGAGCCGACTTTGGTGATGACGATGATCTTGTCACGGTTGCCGCGGCTTTTCATCCATTTGCCGATGATGGTCTCGGACTCGCCGCCCGCGTGGCCGGGCACCCAGCGCGAATAGGCATCGGCCGTATCGATAGCGTTGAGGCCGGCGCCGCCGAACCGGTCGAGCAGGTCGAAGGAGGTCTTCTCGTCCGCGGTCCAGCCGAAGACATTGCCGCCCAGGACCAGCGGCGCGATGGAAAGGTCGGTTTGACCGAGACGGCGTTTTTGCAAGACGGGGCTCCGTGGGCTGGCGGCGGGCGACCCGAATGCTTCGGGCCGCAGCTAAGCTAGGTCTCGCCGCGCCGAGGTCAAAGGCCTCAGCCAATTTTCCAGCGGGCCAGCGCTTCACAAAGGCGCGAGCGCTTCGCCTGCAGGCTCGCCGTGGTCCACTGGCTCACGAGGCGATCCGCTTCGCCACCTCTTCCAGCCAGTGGTCGCTGATACCCAGCGCCGCGAGATGCTGCAGCGTGTTGAGCACATAGTCCTCGTTGTTTCCGGACTGGCCGACGGCGCCACGGATAACACCTGCCGCATGCGCGGGGTCGAGCCCGCCGGCATACTGCTCATGCTGGCGGTCGACGATATAGGCGACCGCTTTCACTCTCTCTCCCGCGGCCGCCCCATTCCCGTCGAGGCTGATATCGAGCACACGCTCGAGGTAGACGCTGGTCACCAATTCGCGCTCGCGCAGATAGGTCAGCACCTCATCGCGCAGCTCGCCGGGCACGCGAAAGGCCAGCCCGATGCAGGAGCCGCCACGGTCGAGGCCTAGCACCAGGCCCGGCCGCTGGCGCGTGCCGCGATGCACGAAGGAATAGACGCAGAGCGACCGGCGGTAGCCGTAAAGCCGCGCGCGCCGTGTCTCGACATGGGCGAATCCCGGTCGCCAGATCAGCGAGCCGTAGCCAAAAACCCAAAAATCGCCCATATCGCCAAGCCTGATTGTACGAGAGTGACGCCGCCGCATCGGAATCGGTGCTCTTCTGTTCTTTTTGCTTTTGCGTAAGCCACAGTCCACCCGCAACACGCCCGCGTTAATGAAAGCCGCAGCATGACGTCAAGTGACGAGCGTCCGTCGAAGTTTCGCCGCCGGCTGATGTGGCTCGCTGCCTTGCTCGTTATGCTGTTCGGCGTCTACAGCGCAGTCTGGTTCTATGTCGCCGGTCGCGTCAGCAGCGAAGCCGACAAGGCGGTGGCCTCGCTCAAGGACAAAGGCATCGAGGCCGGCTGCGCCAACCTCACCGTCAGCGGCTACCCCCTGAGTTTTGCCATCTCCTGTGACAATCTGGCTTACGAGGACGACGCCAGGAACGTTGCCGCCTCGGCAGGCAGCTTCAACTTCGTTGCAGAGCTCATCCGGCCTTTGTCGCCTGCCGCCGAGTTGCGTGGGCCGCTGCGCACCTCGGTGCCGGGGATGGCGCCGCTATGGATCGACTGGGACAATCTGCAGGCCAATGCCAAGCTCTTCTGGCCCCTGCCCCGGAGCATTTCGCTGCAGGCGGAGAGCTTGTCCGGCCAGACGGATCCGGCCGACGACACTGATCCGGTTTCACTGTTCAGCGCCGGAACCGCGGCGGGCGAGTTGCGGCCCGACGGCCAGGACATCGGCTACGTCGGCAGCTTCACCGATCTTGAGATCGACGCCGACGCGATCGGCGGGCGCGTGCTGCCGCCGCTCGACGGCAGCGGCGACGCGACGCTGAAGAACGGCGTCGCGCTGATGAAGACGCAGGCCAGGAGCCTGCGCGGCCAGGCGGCCGACATCCACAAGCTCGATCTGTCGTCGGGAACCGCGCGCATCACCGTCTCCGGCCCGGTGTCGGTCGACGCCAACGGCCTGGTCAATGCCGACCTGACGATCAAGCTGCAGGATCCCAAAGCCGTGGCGGCAATCCTCGCCACCGCAATCCCCGAGCAGAAGAGCCAGATCGAGCAAGGCTTTGCCGGTCTGGCGCTGCTCGGCAACGAACCGTCGATGCCGCTCAAGGTGGTGAAGGGCAAGGTCTCGCTCGGCTTCATTCCGCTGGGCAAGATCAAGCCGCTCGATTAGAGCAATTCCAAGAAAAGTGTGAGCGGTTTTCCGTCCGGAATTCCGTTAAAACAAAGAGATAGAGCATGATCGCAAAGAGCGGGAACGGCTTTTGGGGAGAGATCATGCTCGAGCAAGCCGACGCATGAACCGACCGGTGAAACTGCTGAGCGTTGGCGCGCTGACGCTGGATACCATCCTGCGCGTCGAAACCCTGCCCACGCATCAGGGCAAGTTCATCGCCTCGGACGGCATCCAGATCGCCTCGGGCATGGCGACAAGTGCTGCCTGCGCCGCCCGCCGTCTCGGCGCCGAGGTGTTCCTGTGGGCAAGTGCAGGTGACGATGCCGTCGGCGACCAATTGCTGGCCGGCATCGAGGCCGAGGGCGTCGATTGCGGCTTTGTCCGCCGCGTCGAAGGCGCCCGCTCGGCGCTGGCCGCGATCCTGGTCGACGCTCATGGCGAGCGCATCATCGTGCCCTTCTACGACCCAAAGGCGCAGGCCGACCCCGAGGCGGTGCCTGTCGCCGATCTTTCCGGCTTCGATGCCGTGCTGGTCGATGTGCGCTGGCCGGGCGCCGCCGCTCTTGCCTTGACCGCCGCGCGCGACGCCGGTTGCCCGGCAATCCTCGACGCCGACACGGCGCCGCTGGAGGTGCTGGAGCATCTGTTGCCGCTGGCGTCGCACATCGTCGCTTCGGAGACGGCTGCACGCATTGTCTGCGGCCACGCGCTGGATCCCGAAACCGCCTGCGCCGACCTCGCCAGCCGCACAGACGCCTTCGTGGCGGTGACCGGCGGCGCCTCGGGAAGCTGGTGGCATGACCGGTCCGCCGGATGCGTGCGCCACATCGCGGCGCCGAAGGTCAAGGCGGTCGACACGCTGGCCGCCGGCGACGTTTTCCACGGCGCCTTTGCCGTTGGACTTGCTGAGGCCATGTCGGTCGAGCACGCGTTGCGCTTTGCCAGCGCGGCGGCCGCGCTCAAATGCCAGCGCTTCGGCGGCCGGCTGGGCGCGCCGGACCGGGCCGAGACAATGGCCATGGTCGCGGCGACCTGGCCCGTCTGAAACAGATTTAACTTTTCACCGGGTGCTCGACCGCCTGCCGGCCGAAATCCGGCACGTCGATATCCTGGCCGGCCTCGATGATCGAACGGCGAACGGCCCGGGTGCGGGTGAACAGGTCGAACAGCTTGTCGCCGTCGCCCCAGCGGATCGCCCGCTGCAGCGAGGCGAGGTCCTCCGAAAAGCGCGCCAGCATTTCCAGGATGGCATCCTTGTTGTGCAGGCACACGTCGCGCCACATGGTCGGGTCGGAGGCGGCCAGACGGGTGAAGTCGCGGAAACCGGAAGCCGAATATTTGATCACTTCCGACTTGGTCACCGATTCCAGATCGTCGGCCGTGCCGACGATGTTGTAGGCAATGATGTGCGGAAGATGCGAAACGATGGCCAGCGTCATGTCATGATGCTGCGGGTCCATCGAGTCGATGTTGGAGCCGCAGCGCCGCCAGAATTCCGACAGCTTTTCCAGCGCGGCCGGATCGGTTCCCGGCAGCGGCGTGAAGATGCACCAGCGGTTTTCGAACAGGTCGGCGAAACCCGCATCCGGGCCCGATTTCTCCGTACCTGCCAGCGGGTGCCCCGGAATAAAGTGCACGCCGTCCGGTACATAGGGCTGCATTTGCGCAATGACGGAGGCCTTGGTCGAACCGACATCGGTGAGGATGGCGCCCTTTTTCAGCCCCGGCGCGATCTCTTGCGCCACCTCGCCCGACGATCCCACAGGCACCGAGACGATGATCAGGTCGGCGTCGCGGACCGCTTCCCTGGCGCCGGTGGTGTAGCTCTCGCCAAGACCGAGCTCCTTCGCCCGCGCCAGCGTGGCCGGGCTGCGCGTCGCGATGGCGACATGGCGGGCCAGGCCCTCGCGGCGGATAACGCGGGCCAGCGACGAGCCGATCAGGCCGATGCCGACCAGCGCGATCTTTTCAAACATCGGTGATGTCATTGTTTCAGCTTTTCAGGAATGTCGTGAGGGCATCGATGACGCCGCGATTTGCTTCTTCGGTGCCGACGCTCATGCGCAGCGCATTGGGAAAGCCATAGCCGGTAACGCGCCGCAATATATAGCCGCGCTGGGTGAGGTAATCGTCCGCCGCCTCAGCCGAATGCTTCTTGTCGTCGGGAAAGTGGATGAGGACGAAATTGCCGACGCTGGGCGTCACCCTGAGCCCAAGCTTCGTCAGCTCTTCATTCAGCCAGGTAAGCCAGGTCTCGTTGTGCAACGAACTGCGCTCGACATGGGCGCGGTCGCGGATGGCGGCAATGCCGGCCTCGATCGCTGTTGCGTTAACGTTGAAAGGGCCGCGGATGCGGTTGATGGCATCGACGATGTGCAGTGGGCCATACATCCAGCCGATGCGCGCGCCGCCAAGGCCGAGCTTGGAGAAGGTGCGGGTCATGACCACATTCTGTGCGCTGCCCGCCAGCTCGATGCCGGCCTCATAGTCATTGCGCCTGACATATTCGGCATAGGCCGCGTCGAGCACCAGAAGCACGTTGCCCGGGAGAGCGGAATGCAGGCGGCGGACCTCCTGGAACGGCAGATAGGTTCCGGTCGGATTGTTGGGATTGGCGAGGAAGATGATTTTGGTCCGCGGCGTCACCGCGGCCAGGATCGCGTCGACGTCGGCGCGTTCCTCGGTTTCCTTGATCGTCACCGGTGTCCCGCCGGCCGACTGGATGTAGATCTTGTAGATCATGAAGGCGTGTTCGGTGATGATGGCCTCATCGCCGGCCGCCAGATAGGTCTGCGCCAGCAGGCCCAAAATCTCGTCGGAACCGTTGGAGCAGATGATGTTTGCCGGGTTGAGGCCATGCACCTCGGCGATCGCCTCGCGCAGCCGGCGGGCGGTGCCGTCGGGATAGACATCGAGCTTGCTGGCCACTTCGCGCGCGGCCTCGATCGCCTTCGGCGACGGGCCGAGCGGGTTCTCGTTCGACGACAATTTATGGACCTTGGCGACGCCGGCCGGTGCTGTGCTCTTGCCCGGCACATAGGCGTCGATGTCCATAATGCCCGCGCGGGGCGTCGGTCGTGCCTTGTCCGCTGTCTTGTCCATGTCGCAAATCCATCGAGAATGCCTCCGTCCGGAGGCCGCAGCGGAAATACAAGCCGTAGCCGCGAATGTCGAGAGGCGGGCAATAGCTGGCCGTTGACGCCGGGCCGCACGAGTTCTAGAAGAACGCAACAGTTCCGTGGTGATTTGGCCGGTCGGCTTGCAGCCACGTTAAACAACTCGCTAAAGGGCCGTTTGCGTGACGTAACCGGCTTTGCGATCGCATTGCCGGTTTTTTATTGCCTGACGGCGGGCAAGGAGAGTCACATGGCCGCGCTCCGCGCTACAAAAACCAACAACGAGGCCGACAACCCGTCGAGCCCTGTGTTGCGTTTTGGCCCTGACAAGCCGCTGAAGCTTGACGCCGGCACGCTTTTGTCGCCGTTCCAGATCGCCTACCAGACATATGGCGCCCTCAACGATGCCCGCACCAACGCCATCCTGGTCTGCCACGCGCTGACCGGCGACCAGCATGTCGCCAGCACCAATCCGGTGACCGGCAAGCCCGGCTGGTGGGAAGTGCTGATCGGTCCCGGCAAGATCATCGACACCAACCGCTTCTTCGTCATTTGCTCCAACGTCATCGGCGGCTGCCTCGGCTCCACCGGTCCGGCCTCGACCAATCCCGCCACCGGCAAGCCCTACGGCCTCGACCTGCCAATCATCACCATCCGCGACATGGTGCGGGCGCAACTGATGCTGGTCGACCATTTCGGCATCGAAAAGCTGTTTTGCGTGCTCGGCGGCTCGATGGGCGGCATGCAGGTGCTGGAATGGGCGTCATGCTATTCCGAGCGCGTCTTCTCGGCCCTGCCGATCGCCACAGGCGCACGCCATTCCTCGCAGAACATCGCCTTCCACGAGGTCGGCCGGCAGGCCGTCATGGCCGATCCGGACTGGCATGGCGGCAAATATTTCGAGCACGGCAAGCGCCCGGAAAAGGGGCTCGCCGTGGCGCGCATGGCCGCCCACATCACCTATCTGTCGGAAGCCGCCCTGCATCGGAAATTCGGCCGCAATCTGCAGGACCGCGAAGCGCTGACCTTCGGTTTCGACGCAGATTTCCAGATCGAAAGCTATCTGCGCCACCAGGGCATGACATTCGTCGACCGCTTCGACGCCAACTCCTACCTCTACATGACCCGTTCGATGGATTATTTCGACCTCGCCGCCGACCATGGCGGCCGGTTGGCAGATGCCTTTGCCGGGACCAAGACCCGCTTCTGCCTGGTGTCCTTCACCTCGGACTGGCTGTTCCCGACCGAGGAGAGCCGCTCGATCGTGCATGCGCTTAACGCCGCCGGCGCCTCCGTCTCCTTCGTCGAGATCGACACCGACCGCGGCCATGATGCCTTCCTGCTCGATGAACCCGAACTGTTTGCCGCCATCAAGGGCTTCATCGGCTCGGCGGCCCGCGCAAGGGGGCTCGCCTCATGAGCGTCAATGGCAGCCAGCGCGTCGACCTCGAAGTCGTGGCCAACCTGATACCGCCGCAGTCGCGGGTGCTCGATGTCGGCTCCGGCGACGGCCTGCTGCTCGAACTCCTGCAGGAGACCAAGCAGGTCGACGGCCGCGGGCTGGAGCTGTCACAGCGCGGCGTCAATGAATGCGTGGCGCGCGGTCTCTCGGTCATCCAGGGGGATGCCGATACCGACCTCGAATTCTATCCGGACAAGGGTTTTGACTTCGTCGTCCTGTCTCAGACGCTGCAGGCGACCCGCAACCCGAAGCTGGTGCTCGACGAGCTGCTGCGAATCGGCAACCGCGCCATCGTCTCCTTCCCCAATTTCGGCCACTGGCGGGTGCGGCTGTCGCTGTTCGTCAAGGGCCGGATGCCGGTAACCGCGGACCTGCCCTATTCCTGGTACGACACGCCCAACATCCATTTCTGCACCATCCGGGACTTCGTCAATCTGGTCGAGGAACTCGGCGCTTCGGTCGAGAAAGCCACCGCGCTCGACGGCAACGGCCAGAAGATCGGCCTGTCGATGCCATGGTGGTTCTGGAATTTCTTCGGCCAGCAAGCGGTGTTCTTGCTGAAGCGGTAGTTTGCCCCTATTCCAGCACGTTCGTCGCCTTGTGCGGGTGCTGAACGCCATCGGCGATGATCACATCGGCGTGGGAGTTGTCGGTGCGCAAGGCCAGAATCTCCCGATAGGCTGATGAATCGTACCAGCCCCACGCATGCGCCCTGTCCGGAAACTCGATGACGATCAGATGCCCGGGCCATTCGTTTTCGACCACGTCCATGTCGCCGCCGTGGACAAGGAAGCGGCCGCCGAACGGCTCCAATGTGGCGTCGATCCTCTGCAGATACTCGACAATCTGCGGGCCCATTGTGACTTGACGCATATGGGCGACGGCGTAGGCGGCCATGGCTGAACTCCCTGTGAGATCGAAGCCCGACGACCGGCTTCGTTGGCGCAATCTGCAGACATGATGGCCATCGGTCGATTACGTCTGGGGTAATCGGCCGGCTTACCGGCGTCCTGGCTCAACAGTTTGTGATGACATTGCCGCTGGTTTTTTGTAGCGTCGAATCGAATGCCATCCCGGGGTAAGGCTTGGACGGCGACCATCAAAACCTCCGGCCTCCAGGCATTTCGGGGCACAATCGAAGCAACATGTCCAAGGCAACCGACCTCGCTCCGCTGATCTCGGTGATCACACCGACGCACAATCGCCGCAGCAAGGTGGTGCGCGCCGTGGAGAGCGTGCTGGCGCAGAATTTTCCCCGGTTCGAACACATTGTCGTCGATGACGGCTCGACCGACGGTACGGCAGCCGCACTTGCCGAAATCCGCGATCCACGGCTGATCTATGTTGGCTCGAAATGGCGCGGCGCCAATGCCGCCCGCAATGCCGGCATCGAGCGGGCGCAGGCGCCGGTGGTGACATTCCTCGATTCCGACGACGTCTATTTGCCGGATCGCCTGGCGCGGACGCTGGAGCAGTTCGACAACAATCCCTCGCTCGAAGTGCTGATCAGTTCCTTCGTGTCGCTGAAGGGCAATCGCCGCACCAACTGCGTCAACCGCGAAGCGCTGCTGAGCCGCGACTCGCTGGAGCGGGCCCTTGTCGCGCAGACCATCTTCATTGCCGGGTCGGCAATCACCGCCCGGCGCGAGTCGCTGCTGGCCATCGGCGGCTACGACAGTGACGTCACGCGCATGCAGGATCGCGAATTGTTGCTGCGCTTTGCCCGTCGCAGCGGCGCGCAGCTGTCCGAAGTGATCGACTGGAAAAAGTACAACTCGGAGAATTCGATCTCCGGTCGCCGGGACGGCTATGTCGAAGCCTATGCGAGCTTGATCGACAAGCACCCCTATATCGCCGACCGCTACCCCTACATTCCGCCTTACATGATCGCCCGGCAGCTCATCGCCGATGCACTCAAGGGCAGGGTTTTGCAGGCGTTCTCCGGCTATATGGCCAACCGGTCGTCGAAGGCGCTTGGCTATTCGCTGCCGCAGCTGTTGCGTGGCTATGTCGGCGGCCGGCGCTGGCGCCGCGATCTCTATGCCGAATTTCGCGACAAATACGGTGCACGGCCGGCCTGAAGTTTGCCGACAAGCCGCGCAGCGGCTTTCCCCTCCGAACTGCCTCAAACCTCATTTGTCGAGTTCCGGCAGATATGGGTCGGAATATAGCCGCCGGTCGCGTTCGCCCTGCAGGCAGTCCATGGG
This sequence comes from Mesorhizobium sp. C277A, assembly GCF_040324395.1. Classification (NCBI taxonomy): domain Bacteria; kingdom Pseudomonadati; phylum Pseudomonadota; class Alphaproteobacteria; order Hyphomicrobiales; family Phyllobacteriaceae; genus Mesorhizobium; species Mesorhizobium sp. C277A. The sequence goes on from NZ_JAMYVW010000002.1 coordinate 4,371,385, forward strand.
TGCGGCGGCATCGATCGGGACCACGGTCGCATCGGCGATGCCGCTCACCTCCAGGATCAACTTGCGGCGTATGGCGGTGGCGAATTCCGAGGCCGCATAGATCGGCAACACGAAGGAGCCGGGCCCACCGGTGACGCAGTCGTCATAATACTGGTCGAGATGGCTGAAGGTCGGCGACGGGCTGATCAGGATCGGCAGGCCGTTGATGACGATGCCCTTGGCCACCGCCGCATCGCGTGTCGTGGCGACGGGCAGCCCGGTGTTGTTGGGACCGTCGCCGGAAATGTCGATGACGCTGCGTGGCGCATCGAACCCCGTGCCCTCGAACAGCCCGGCGCCGAAGGCAAGCGCACCGGAAATCGAGGTGCCGCGAAAGCTGCGGAACGGCCGCGCTTCTATTCTGTCGGCGAAGGCGTTGGCGCTCTCTGCGCTGTCGATCACCTGCCAAGCGATGACGCCATCCTCGCGCACGACGCCCGCCCATTCGAAATAGGCAAGCGCGATGCGCCCGGTGGTTCCCGAGCGCACGGCCTTGATGAAATCGGGATGCCTGAGCGCCTCGACATAGCCAGCGCGCTGCAGCGCGAACTCCCTCTCGTCCATCGACTGTGAGATGTCGACGGCCAGCACCAGTTCAACATCCACGGCAACGGCCGGGGCAGCCACGGGCGTGGTGCAGGCAAGGCAGGCAAGCAGGCCGAGCGCATCGAGCATGGCCGCACCACGGATGTTTCGACCCGTGAATCTTCGCCGCGATCGCGGCGAAATAAAGCCCCTTCTACTTCTTTCGCCGCACGGCCGCTTTCGGCGGCGGGTCGATGGCGCCGGTCCTGACTCGGGCGGGTTTCAGTGGCGCAGCACCCGTATCCTTCACGATGTTCAATGCGCGTGGAAAGAAATGACCATTGTGCAGTCCGCGCCCGATGTTGAGGATCGCGGTCTCCGGCAGGCGTTTCTCCAGCATGGACAGTACCCTTCGCAGCGAAGGACCATCGAACGCGTCCATCGCTTCGTCGATGATCACCCATTTCGGCTGCCGCAAGGCCAGCCTGGCGAAGGCCAGCGACCGCTGTTCGTCATCGTTGAGTTCACGCTCCCACCGTGCGGAACGGTCGAGCGAGGATGACAGCCGCTCGAGCCCGACCTCGGCCAGTACCGCCCCAAAATCAGCATCGCCAGCCGGCGCCGAGCCATTCGGATGCAGCACTTCGCGTAACGTGCCGGCAGGAAAATACGGAACACGCGGCACGAAAATCGGCGTTTCTCCGGCCGGCAAGCCGATCCGCCCGCTGCCCCAGGGCCAAAGGCCGGCAACGGCGCGGAAGAACAATGTCTTGCCGGCGCCTGGGTCGCCGGTGATCATGACGCGCTCGCCGGGATGGATCTCGACATGGCTGTCTGAAAGTTTGGTGCAGCCCTCCGGCGAGGCCACTTGGAGCTTCTCGAAGGTCAGGCTGCCATTGGCGTTGTCGCCGAATTCGATGCGCTTTTCCTTGTCGTGCAGCACATCGGTTTCATCGAGCGCGATGCGGAAGTCGGCAACGCGCATCAGCGTGGCGCGCCAGTCGGCTATGCCGCCGATATTGTTGATGAACCAGCGCAGCGACGAGTGCACCTGGTTGAAGGCGCCGACCGCCATCATCAACCCGCCAAAGCTGATATCGCCTGAAAAATAGACCGGCGATGCCACAAGGATCGGCGCCACCACGGTGATCCAGCCATAGGTATCGGTCACCCAGGAAAGGTTGATTTGCGCTTTGTAGATGTTTCGCATCGCGCCCAGCACCGTGCCAAGGTCGATTTCGAGCCGTCTCTTGGCATCGGCTTCGCCGTGATAGAGCGCGATGGCGTCGACATTCTCGTTGACGCGCACCATCCCGGAACGCAGCTCGGCCTCGCGGGTGTAGCGGTCGCTGTTGAGGCGGATCAGCGGCCGCCCGACCAGCCAACTCAGCCAGGAGGCGATGCCGGCATAGAGGAACGCGGCCCAGACCATGTAGCCCGGTATCGCCAGCGACCAGCCGTTGATGTGGAAGACGAAGCCCGACGAGAGTTGCCAAAGCACGCCGACGAACGACACCAGCAGGATGAAGGATTGCAGCAGGCCGACGCCGAGGTCCGTCGACAGATCGGACAGATGCGCGGCATCCTGCTGCATGCGCTGGTCGGGATTGACGCCGATGGCGCCGGCATTGGCGAGCCGGAAGGCCCGCGCCGGCCGCATCCATTGGTCGATCAGGTCGAGCGTCAGCGCCTCGCGCAGCTTCAGCCGGATCATCTGGTTGAGCCAGGTCTGAGCGATGTTGAGCAGCAGCAGCGTGCCGGCAATCACGGCAAAGATCATCAGCTGATGCAGGAAGGCCGCCATGTCGCGACGCGCCAGCGCATCGTAGAAAGGCTGGTTCCAGCGGTTGAGCAGAACCTGGCCGATCGACGTCGCGACGATGACCGCCATAATGCCGACCGACGTCCAGACCAGCCACTTGCGCACCGGTGAGCCTATCAGCGCCCGTTTGATCGTCGCCACCTGATCGCGCAGGCTGCTGGCTTCGACGGTTACCGGCTGAGCGGTGGCGGACTTGTCCGGTTGATCAGCCATGCACGAGGTCCTTGCGTTCAGAAGCGTTGCTGAAACCAGATGGAGATACTTGAAGGCATCCGCCGCTCAAACGGACCGCGAATGCATCTGCGACAGGTAGGTGGGAAAAACCCACGCAACACCAGTTTTCATGATGATCACGAAGGTGTCACCTGACGCGTCGTCGATGTCACCCCTTCCGCCCGGCGGCCAAGCCGCGTCGCACCGTGCGGTGACAGTACCGGCACGAAGACACGGCGCGAGGCGCGCTGCGCGACCGGCACGCCCTGATAGAGCCGCTTCTGCGCCTCGACCACGATGACGCCGGAAAAGATCGGCCAGAACCGCCGGCCGGCGCGCTCCAGCACATTGTGGAACCGCATCATGAAGCGCCGCGGCGATGGCGGGAAGAACAGCGCGTCGGACCAGGAAGCCGGTGTGAAATTCGCCTCGCGCAGCAATTCTGTCAGCTGGCCGCGCGAGAACGGCCGGCCATTGCCGAACGGCGTGTGCTCGAACCGCGCCCAGACACCGCGCCGGTTGGGCACGACGATGACGACGCGCCCTGCCGGCGACAGCACCCGCCAGATCTCGTTCAGCGTCTCGCGCGGGTTTTCGACATGTTCGAGCGAATGCACGAGCAGCATGCGGTCGATGCAGGAATCGACCAGCGGCAATTCCTCGTCGAAGACCAGCGCCGTAGCCGTCGGCCCGTTCGCCGGCCAGACGACGGCGCCTTGCGTAGCAGGCATGAAGGCAAACACCCGCTCGGCATCGGTGCCGAACCGCTCCAGCCACGGCAAGGTATAGCCGAGCCCGACCAGCCGCTCATTGGGCACTGTTGCCCATATTGAGGACAGCGCCATGGTGATCGAGCGTTCAGCCAGGCGGCCGAGCGTGGTCGAATAGAAGGAGCGGAGATCGACGATATCGGAATGCATGCGCGGGACGGTAGCTGCGATGCCGCCCAAGTTCAACAAAGCCGGCACGTTCTGCAAAGCTAGAGTGACATCGGCGGCCAAGCGCCCTATGTCTGCGCCAACAGATGGAGAGATGCCAATGCCCGTCGAAATCGAACAGTTCATGTGCCGCAGCGACAATTTCGGCGTGCTGGTGCATGACCCGAAAAGCGGCGAGACCGCCATTATCGACGCGCCCGAAGAAGCGCCGATCATTGCCGCGATCGAGCGTACCGGCTGGAAGCCGACGATGATCCTGACCACCCACCACCATGTCGACCATGTCGAGGCCAATCTGGCGCTGAAGGAGCGCTTCAAGCTGCGCATCGTCGGACCGGAGGCTGAAAAGGAAAAGATCCCCGGCATCGACGAGACCGTCGGGCAAGGCTCGGTCGTCCATCTCGGCGGCGAGCGGATCGATGTCATCGCCACGCCCGGCCACACTGCGGGCCATGTCTCCTATCATTTTCCGGCCTCGAAAGTGGCGTTCACCGCCGACACTTTGTTCGCGCTCGGCTGCGGCCGGCTGTTCGAATGCAAGCCGCCGGTGATGTATGAGTCGCTGAAGAAGCTCGCCGCACTCCCGGCGGACACGGTCATCTATTGCGGCCATGAGTATACGCTTTCGAACGCCCGCTTTGCGTTGACCGTCGACCCGACCAATTCGGCGCTGAAAGAACGCGCCGCCAAGATCGAGACCCTGCGCGCCGACAACAAGGCGACGCTGCCGACCACGATCGGCGAGGAATTGTCGACCAATCCGTTCCTGCGCTGGCACGACCCGGCGATCCGCAAGCATCTCGGTATGGAGGAGGCCTCCGACGCCGAAGTGTTCGCGGAAATCCGCAAGCGCAAGGACAATTTCTGAGCATCGTTCCGGGATCAGCCATGACCAGCGCCGCTGAAATCATCGCCATGCTTGGCCTCAAGCCGCATCCGGAAGGCGGCTGGTATGCCGAGACCTTTCGCGACGGCGCCGGTGGCGCGCGTGGCCATTCGACGGCGATCTATTTCCTCCTTGAACAGGACCAGATTTCGGCCTGGCACCGGGTCAAGGACGCGGCCGAGGTCTGGCACTTCCATGCCGGAGCGCCGCTGGCGCTGTCGATGTGCGAGGAAGGTAGTCCAATGCTTAACCAGGTGATCGAGCAGGTGCTCGGCATTGAGCTTGCGGCGGGCGAGCGGCCGCAGATCGTCGTGCCGGCCGGCTGGTGGCAATCGGCGCGCAGCCTCGGCGAATGGACGTTGGTCGGCTGCACCGTGGCGCCGGGCTTCGACTTCGCCGCGTTTGAAATGGCCGAGCCGGGCTGGCAGCCTTAGGCCAGAAGAAAACCAAGAGTTATGCAGAGCTGGGCGGCATAGTAGAGCACCCAGACCGCATAACGGATGCCGGCGCGATAGGGTGCTATTGCCGGAACCAGGAATTTCTCCGCGGCAAGCAGCCCGTCCGATGCCATGAACATAACAGCGCCGCCGATGACCCACGGATTGTCGAGCGTCAACGCCGAGATGCCCATCGCCAGAATGGCCGCGATATAGATGGCGATCGGCACCCGCAGGCCGGGACTGACACGGCGCCAGAGCGCCGCCAGCATGACGACTGCGAAGGCCGCCATGGCAAGCGCGATGGCGCCGCGCCATGTCTCGGTGCTGAGCACATCCAGCCCGCCGCCGCCGCGCAGGAAGAGCGGCACATAGAGGACATGCGCCGCAAGGAAGCTGGCCAGCCCGCCGAGGAAGGCCTTTTCGCCGTCACGCGACAGGAAGGCATCGCCGACGCCGCTGAGCAGCAGTGCGACGACGAGCAACAGCGGCCCACCTTGCATGAAGGCCAGCGCCGCAAGCATGGCCACGGCCAGCGTCTTTGCCGCCGAGCGGGCCAGCGTCGGCCGCATATCCAGGGTGAAGGCGTAGATCACTGCCGCCACCAGCGAAAAAATCAATGTTGCATTTGCGTTGGCGTCGATGCCGCCGGCAAACGGCATCGTCATGCGCTTGCCCCGCCAGTTGCCGCCTTGCGCAGGAACAACGATTTCGCCGCCAGCGCCGCCCCACCCGTGATCAACACGCAGGCGGCCAAGATACGCAGCGACGGCTCGGCAACGCCCGCCGCGATCAGCACCAATGTCGACAGCAGTGGCGCCGCATAGCTTGCCGCGCCGAGCACCTGGATGTTGCCGCGCTTGACGCCGATATCCCAGGCATAGAAGGCGGCACCCACCGGCATCAACCCCAAACCAACCACCGCCAGCCACTGGCCGGGGCCATCGGGCAGCACCGTCTTTTCCAGCAGAAGATGGCAGATGAGGGACAGGGCTGCGGTGGCGGCGCAGAACCAGGTGACGATCGAGGTTGGCACCGCCGGAAAGCGCCGCGACAGCAGCGAATAGGACGACCACAGCAGCGCACACACGGCCGCCATCGCATAGCCGAAGGTGTAGCGAGCATCGAAGGCGAGGCCGCCACCCTTGGTGACGATCAGCACGGTCCCGGCGAGCCCGAGTAGCGCGCCGACGACATGGTTCCAGGCCAGCTTCTCGCCCGGCATCAGCGCTGATCCGAGCACGATCAGCAGCGGCCACAGATAGGCGATCAGGCTTGCCTCCACCGCCGGCGCGTTGCGCAGCGCGGTGAAATAGAAGAAATGGTAGCCGAACAGTCCGGCAATGCCGATCACCCAGACCTGGCGTGGGATCTTCAGGCTTTTATCGGTCGCCGGCATGAACAGCCGGGCAACCAGCCCGACCGCGGTGCCGATGGTGAAGGTGATGGCCGAGAGCAAGAATGGCGGCACGGCGCCCGACGCATCGGTGAGCAACGCCAGCAGCGCCCACATGGCGACCGCCGAGAAACCGATCAGTGTTGCGCGCCCCATGCCCGTCTCCGGCGACGCGCCCCATTTCTATTCGGGTAGGCGCATCTATTCAGTTGCTTCGAACCGCCCCGCGCTGACAGTCAAGGTGCCGATCTGCGTCCCGACCGTGGCGTGGATCGGCGCATATATGCCGGTTTGGCCGAGCGGTGCAAACGTCACCATCATCTGGCTCTTCTTCTTCAGGTAATTCAGCGCCTTGCGGCCCTTGCGGTAGCCTGCCACCGGCTCGAAGCTCATCTTGCAGGTAACGGTGTCGCCCTTGTAGCCCTTGACCGAGATCGATCCTTTCGAGGCGTAGGTCAGCGTCAGGTCGGCGCGCATCTCGCCGTCATAGAATTTCACCTTGCGCCCACAGACCTGGTCGAGGCTGTCAGCATGGATGACGGTAGCCGCCATCGGATCGAGCACCGATGCCAGATCGTTGCTGCCCAGCGGTATCCAGTTTTTGGGATTGCGCTTTTTCGGCTCGGGAATGATCTGGGTGGCGGTCACCGCGCCATTGGCAAAGCGGATATCGACCATGGAAGCCTTCTTGCCGGACTTATAATCGGCGCGAAATACCTGCGGCTGCATCTGCTTGCCCAGGATCTTGCCCTTTGACGAGATCGTGCCGCTCGTGTCGTCGAACAAGGTGGCGAGACCCGCGCTGGAGACGGTGCCGTCTATGGAATAGCTATCGCCTTCGTAGTGGCTGGAAAATGTCGCCTTGGCCACGGAAAGACCGAGGAACGACACCGTGTATTCGCCCTTGAAGGACTGTGCGGTGGCTGCGGGCGCGGCGGCAAGGGTTGATGTTGGCAAGGCGGCGACAAATATGGCGACAACGGCATGTGACGGGCGAAGCATGGCGGGCTCGGTCCTTGATTTTTTAACCGGAGGCGGGCGACTCCGGCTTGAGATGTCCCTGTCCGACCGCTTATAGGCTGAATTCCGGCCTTTATGTGAAACGCTCGTCACAGTCGTGGGCAAGCCGGAGCTTGACGCATTGGCGAAATGCAACTATGGAACGCCAACTTTTCCATAAGGCCGCCTGACTGAAACCGCGCGCCACCCGGCGCGGGCGAACAAGGTTTGGCAGGCTTAGACAGAACTGAAGGTTAGAACCATGTCCCGCACCTGCGAACTCACTGCCAAGGCAGTCCAGACCGGCAACAATGTGAGCCACGCCAACAACAAGACCAAGCGCCGCTTCCTGCCGAACCTCGTCAATGTGACGCTGATTTCGGAAGCGCTGAACCAGAATGTGCGCCTGCGCATTTCGGCCAACGCGCTGCGTTCGGTCGAGCATCGCGGCGGCCTCGACGCCTTCCTGGCCAAGGCCGACGCCAAGGAATTGTCGCAGCGCGCGCGCCTGTTGAAGAAGCAGATCGCCAAGAAGCTGGCCGACCAGCCCGCCGCTTAACGATATCAAGGCGGGGGACGACCGCCCTGAGCATCGGAGCAATCCGATGCTCAAAACTTCTAAGGCAGCAGCATCGGAGCAATCCGACGCTCAAAACTTGCAAGGCAGCGCGACCCGAACCTCGGCTAGCGCCTGGCTGGTTCCATTACCCAGGATAAAAAAATGACTTCCTTCTCGCGATATCTGCCCTTTGTGGCCGCCATGGCGCTTGTCGTCGTGGCATCGAACATCCTCGTGCAGTTCCCGATGCAGGGCCAGGCCGGCGGTCTGTCGCTGGGCGACATCCTGACCTGGGGCGCCTTCACCTATCCCTTCTCCTTCCTGGTCACCGACCTTGCCAACCGCCGCTACGGGCCGACCGTGGCGCGCCGCATCGTCTTTGTCGGCTTCATGACCGCGGTAGTCTGCTCGATCCTCGTCCCGCCCTTCCTGTTTCGCCACGGCCTGATCGAGTTCGAGACATCAGCCGACCGGCTGGTGCGCATCGCCACAGCTTCCGGCGCGGCCTTCCTTTGCGCGCAATTGCTCGACGTCACCGTGTTCAACCGGTTGCGCCGGCAGAGCTGGTGGCGCGCGCCGATCGTCGGCACGCTGGTCGGCTCGGTGTTCGACACCCTGGTGTTCTTCAGCATCGCCTTTTCGGCCGCCTTCGCTTTTGCCGGCCCGAACGACAGCTTTGCGCTGGAGACGGCGCCGCTGATGGGCGTGCTGCCGGTCGAGACCATGCGCTGGGTCTCCTGGGCGCTGGGCGACCTTTCGGTGAAGCTGATCATCGCTGTTGTGGCCCTGATCCCCTACCGGCTGCTCGCCGCCCACTGGAGCCAGCCGGCCGTGGCTGTCTAGGCCGTGATTCCCTGGGTCCAGCTCGGCTCGGCCAAAACGCCTGACGGCGGACAGGAACTGCGCCTCAAGCAGCGCGGCAGCGAATTCTCGATCATGCTCGGCACCAATGAGCTGATGAACAGCCGCCTCAGCGGCTCCGAGGAAGCGCTGGCCAAGCTCTCCTGTGAAAAGATCGGCGGCCGCGCCCAACCGAAAATCCTGATCGGCGGCCTCGGCATGGGTTTTACGCTGCGCGCTGCGCTTGCCCAAATGGGCGCCGACGCAGGCATCACCGTTGCCGAGCTTGTCCCCGCCGTCATCGCCTGGGCGCGCGGCCCCATGGAGGCGGTCTTCGCCGGCTGTCTCGACGATCCCCGTGTGACGGTTCGCGAAGCCGACGTCGGGCACATCATAAGATCCGACAAGGCAGCCTGGGACGCCATCCTGCTCGATGTCGACAATGGCCCCGAAGGCATCGTCTACAAGGGCAACGACGCCCTCTATGGCGCTGCCGGCCTCGGCGCGGCGCGTACAGCGCTCAGGCCCGGAGGCGTGCTGGCTGTTTGGTCGCAAGGCCCCGATGCCGGCTTCACACGTAGGCTCAACCAGGCGGGCTTTGTCGTGGACGAGGTGAAGACGCGCGCCAATGGCAAGCGCGGCGCGCGCCACGTCATCTGGATCGCCACCAAGCCTTAGGGCTCTCAATCCTGGTGCAGGATGAATTCCAGATAGAGGTTGCGCTGCAGGATCGAATGGTTGTCGTCCGAGATCAGCGACACCATCAGCGCTCCGTCATCGCGGGTCCAGACGTCGAGCCCTTCCATATTGTCGATCTGGTATCCCATATCGGCTTCCATCAGCACCGGCCCGTCGGCAACCGCGCCCTTCTCGACGCTTTCGCCATAGATGCGTCGCAGCCGCATCCTGACACCGCCGGCCATCGAGAAACTGCGCTCCAGCAGCAAGAGATCGCCATCCGGCAGGAAAGCGCCGTCGGTGATGTCGAAATCGCCGTTGCGCTTGACCGTGAAGACGCCCTTGTGCGGCCCTTCGATGATGGCGGCATAGATGTTGCCAGCCTTGTCCAAGCTCTTTTCCGAGACCACGACGAGGCCGCCCTCGTGCTGGCCGTTGGGATTGGCGTGGGTGACGGTCTCGAAACCGCGGTTCTGTCGCAGTTCGCGGGCTGGAACCAGAAAGTTCAGTTGCTTGAACGGCGCCGTCATGTTGCTGGGGTCGATCTTGAACTGGGCGACGCGGTGATCGCGCTCGAAGCCGACGGTGGCGATGCCGTCCTTGACTGCAAGGCCCTCGGCATCGACTTCCCATTTCCTGTCGATCGGCCGGCCCTTCTCATCGACCATCTGCTGCATGCGGAAATTCTGGATGCCGGACGGCCGCTTGTCGGCATCATGGGTGATAGAGCCGAAGAACCAGAAGCCCGTATCGGCGACGCCGATGAAATCGCTGCCGGGTTTGACGAACCGAAATGCCGACAGCGCGCCGAAATCGCGCGTCGTCGAGTTCATCTCAAGACCGCCGACGAATTCCAGCGGCCCAAACTGCTTGTCGGCGCTGCCGATATGGAAGGTGGTGATCGGCCGCGCCGAGACTTCGACCGGCTCGACCGCGCTTGGGCCGGCGGCGATGGCCGGCGCAAACGCCATGCCGGACAAGGCAGTGACCGCGAAGAGCATCTGCCGAAACCCGCCGCGCAAAAAAATCATCCGGCGCGCCGGTAGCCGCCGCGGCGTGTATCGCGCACGTTTTCCTCGGCGAACAGCGAGGCCAGCTGCTCGGTCATGGCGCCGGCCAGTTCCTCGGCATCGACGATGGTGACGGCGCGCCTGTAATAGCGGGTGACGTCGTGGCCGATGCCGATGGCCAGAAGCTCGACCGGCGAGCGCGTCTCGATCAGCTCGATGACGGCGCGCAGGTGCCGCTCGAGATAGTTGCCAGGATTGACCGACAGCGTCGAGTCGTCAACCGGCGCGCCGTCCGAGATCATCATCAGGATCTTGCGCTGTTCGGGCCGGGCGATCAGCCGGTTGTGCGCCCATAACAACGCCTCGCCGTCGATGTTTTCCTTCAGCAGGCCCTCGCGCATCATCAGGCCGAGATTGCGCCGGGCGCGACGCCACGGATGATCGGCGGATTTGTAGATGATGTGGCGCAGATCGTTGAGCCGGCCGGGGTTCGGCGGCTTGCCGTCCTTCAGCCACTTCTCGCGAGCCTGTCCGCCCTTCCACGCCCGCGTGGTGAAGCCGAGGATCTCGACCGAGACGCCGCAGCGCTCCAGCGTGCGCGCCAGAATGTCGGCACAGGTGGCGGCAACCGTGATCGGCCGACCGCGCATCGAGCCCGAATTGTCGAGCACCAGCGTCACCACCGTGTCGCGGAATTTGGTGTCGCGCTCCTGCTTGAACGACAAGGGCTGCATCGGGTCGATGACGACACGAACCAGGCGTGCCGGATCGAGATAACCCTCTTCGAGGTCGAAATCCCAGGAACGGTTCTGCTGCGCCATCAGGCGGCGCTGCAGCCGGTTGGCGAGCCGTCCGACGACGCCGGAGAGATTGGCCAGTTGCTTGTCGAGGAAGGCGCGCAGCCGGTCGAGTTCTTCTTCCTCGCACAGCTCTTCCGCACCGACCGTCTCGTCGAAGGCGGTGGTGAAAACCTTGTAGTCGATCTCTTTCGGCAGGTTGGCGAACGGGTTGTCGTTACGGCGCGCCTCGCCCGGCGTTTCGGCGTCCGCATCGTCATCGTCGGAAAGATCGTCGGCAGTGGCGTCGGAGGCCTCAGTCTCGGACGACTGTTCGTCGTCGGCCGAGGCCTCGGCATCCTCGGATTGCGACTGCTCGGAGCCGGAATCCTCTTCGCCGCCCTCCTCGCTCTGCTCCTCGCCTTGCGGCTGGTTCTCGTCATTGTCCTCGGAGTCTTCGGTCTCCTGATCGTCGCCGAGTTCCTCGGCCATCTCCATGGACGCCAGCATCTCACGCACGACGCGGGCGAAGGCCTGCTGGTCGCCGAGCTTGGCCGACAGTCCGTCGAGATCGGCCTTGGCCTTCTCCTCGACCCAGGGCCGCCAGAGTTCGACCAGCCGCTCGCCGCTCTTCGGGATCGGCCGCCCGGTCAGCTTTTCGCGCACCATCAGCGCCAGCGCTTCCTCGATCGGCGCGTCGGCCTTGTCCTTGACGTCGACAAGGTTGGCCTTGGCGTATTTGTCCTCCAGCATGGAGCCGATATTGTCGGCGACGCCCTGCATGGCGCGGCTGCCGATCGCCTCGACGCGGGCCTGTTCCACGGCGTCATAGATCGAGCGCGCCAGCTTGCCTTCCGGCGCCAGTTTGGTGTGGATACGCTGATCGTGGCAGGCGCGCTTCAGCGCCATGGAATCGCCCAGGCCACGAGTAATCGCGATGTCTGTCTTGGACGCTTTCTTCGGCAGTTCGGGCAGACGGGCGCGGCTGCCGGCGAGCGCCGGGCGGTCCTTGGCGAAACCGACTTCGAGCTCCTTGTCGCCGGCGATGGCGCGCATGCAGACGGTGACGGCACGCTTGAAGCTGTCGGCTTCAGACCCCGTCTTCGACTTGTTGCGCGTGTTGTCGCCCGGACCCGCCATCGAGGCTCTGCTCAGCCCAGCACCACGTTGGCGGCGCTCTCGGGCAGGTCCTCGCCGAAGGCGCGCTGGTAGAACTCGGCCACCACCGAACGCTCCAGCTCGTCGCACTTGTTGAGGAAGGTCAGCCGGAACGCCATGCCGATATTGCCGAAGATCTCGGCATTTTCGGCCCAGGTGATGACAGTACGCGGGCTCATCACGGTCGACAGATCGCCATTGATGAAGGCCGAGCGCGTCATGTCGGCGACCCGCACCATCTTGTTGACGATGTCCTTGCCCTTGCCGTCGCGATAGTGCTTGGCCTTGGCCAGCACGATGTTCACCTCATTGTCGTGCGGCAGGTAGTTCAGCGTGGTGACGATCGACCAGCGATCCATCTGCGCCTGGTTGATCTGCTGCGTGCCGTGATAGAGGCCGGTAGTGTCGCCGAGGCCGACCGTGTTGGCGGTCGAAAACAGCCGGAACGCCGGATGCGGGCGGATAACCCGGCTCTGGTCGAGCAGCGTCAGGCGGCCCGACGATTCCAGCACGCGCTGGATGACGAACATCACGTCCGGACGGCCTGCATCGTACTCGTCGAAGCAGAGCGCGACATTGTGCTGGTAGGCCCAGGGCAGGATGCCGTCGCGGAATTCGGTGATCTGCAGGCCATCCTTGACGACGATGGCGTCCTTGCCGACGAGGTCGATACGGCTGACATGGCTGTCGAGGTTGACGCGCACGCAGGGCCAGTTAAGGCGGGCGGCGACCTGTTCGATATGGGTCGATTTGCCGGTGCCGTGATAGCCAGACACCATGACGCGGCGGTTGTAGGCAAAGCCGGCAAGGATCGCCAGCGTCGTCGCCTTGTCGAACAGATAATCCGGATCGATGTCCGGCACATGTTCCGAGGTCACCGAATAGGCCGGCACCACCATCTTGGACTCGAAGCCGAATTTGTCTTTCACCGACACCGTCGTGTCGGGCAAATTGGCGATGTCGCGATCGACCTTGTTCATCTCTATCCAAGTCTCCACGGGCGAAATGCCTGATTTCGCCGGCAATCGATTTTGTCCGGGGGCGGTCTTAGAGCCTTTTCCACCCTTATGAAAGTTGGAAAACGACACGAACCGTTAGGTTGCTCAGCACAAACCCGCCTGCTTGAGCACGCGATAGGCCTGCAGCACATCGCGGAACCGGTCTTCCGAACCTCTATCGCCGCCATTCGCATCCGGATGGTGGCGCTTCACAAGTTCCTTATAGCGCGCCTTGATGTCCTTGCCAGTCGCCTTTGTATCAAGGCCAAGCGTTTCCAGCGCCTTGGCCTCAAGCGGCTTGGCCTTGCGTTCGCGCGCCTCGCGCGGGTCCTTCGGCCCTTTGAACAGATCGAAGGGATCGCGCATGCGGTTGTAATAGCCGGCGCGACCGGAACGCTGCTGGGCGAAATCGGGCGAGGAGCGCGTCGAGGCGCCGGCGACGCCCATCTTCCATGTCGGCCGGTGGCCGGTCATCGCTTCCTTCTGGAAGCGGGCTATCTCGGTGTCCGGCACGCCGGAGAAGTAGTTGAAACCCTTGTTGTATTCGCGCACATGATCGAAGCAGAACTGAAAATACTCGCCTTCCTTCATGCGTCCGACCGGCGCCCGGTGGGTACCGGCCTCCTTGCAGCCGTCCCACTGGCAGATCGGCGAGTGCGACTTCAGCTCCGCATCCTTGTCGGGACGGACCCGAATTTTCTCGAAATATTTGGGGTACGGTTTCATCTCACCCATTTATGGGCTGTTCGCACGTGCGAAACAAGAATTGACATTTTCGCGATCATCGCCCTAACCGCTGAATCGCGGCATAAAGCAGGGCGAATGGCGATTTTTGAGGCGGCCCGGCGGGATCGATCCCGATTTCCCGATCACGCCTTGCAGATATGGTGAAGGGAGATGGCGATGTCCATACAGGCGACGATGGAAGACAAGCTGAACAAGGCGTTTTCGCCGGAGCGGCTGGCGATCGTCAATGAAAGCCACCTTCATGCCGGTCATCACCACCACGGCTCCGACGATCACGGTGCCTATGACGGCACCGGCGAGACGCATTTTCGCGTCCGCATCGTCTCATCCGTCTTTGCCGGCATGAGCCGCATCGACCGCCACCGCGCCGTCAACGAATTGCTCGCAGCGGAGCTGCAAGCCGGCGTCCATGCGCTGGCAATCGAACCGGCTGCACCCGGCGAAAAGACCCGTTGGTAAGTCTCTCCGCCTCAGATCACCGCTTCGATGAGAAACGGTCCCGGACGCGACAGGGCACTGTCGAGCAGCGCGTCGAACCGCTCGCACGTGTCGGCGCGGGCCGCCTCGACGCCCATGCCTTTGGCCAGCGCAACCCAGTCCAGCGCCGGATGGTCGAGATCGAGCATGCGCCTAGCGTTCTCGCCGATCTCATTGACCCCGACATTCTTCATTTCGCCATGCAGGATGGCGTAGGTCCGGTTGGAAAAGATGATGGTCACGACGTCAAGCTTTTCCCTGGCCTGGGTCCACAGTCCCTGCACCGTGTACATGCCGCTGCCGTCGGCTTCGAGATTGATCACCTTGCGGTCCGGGCAGGCGATCGCCGCGCCGGTAGCCATGGGAATGCCGCCGCCGATCGATCCGCCCGTACCCATCATGTAGTCGTGCGGCGCCGCAAAGGCGGATAGCGCGAAGAACCGTCTCGCCGAGGTGACTGCTTCGTCGCAGACGATGGCATTGGCCGGAAGTTTGCGCGCCACCGACAGCGCGATGGCATCGTCCGTCAGTCTGCCGCTCAGCGTCGGTTCGTCTGGAAAGGCGGTTGCGGCGGCGAATTGCTGCGTCGGCTTGATGCCGAGCTCGTCGGCCAGCGCCTCCAGCGCCGCTTTCAGATCCTGGCCATGCGCCGCCAGCGAAAGCACCTGGCAATCGTCCCGAACCAGCCGCCCGGGCTTGCCGGGATAGGCGAAGAAGGCAACCGGCTCCTTGGCGCCGACCAGCACCAAGACATCAATATCGCTCAGCGTGGCCGTCGCCGCTTCGACCGGATAGGGAATGCGGGTCGGGGCGAACCGCCCGCGGCCGCGCTGCATGCGGGCGATCAGAACCTCACTGAACAGCCTGACATCGCTTCCCGATGAGATTCTCCCTGTGATTTCAAGTGCATCGGCGCGCGCCGCTTGCCCACGCACCACCATGCCGACACGGCCCGGCGCGGCGCGGATTGCTTCGGCGATCGTGTGCACAACAGCCATGTCGACGGCGGGCGGCGGCGCCAGCTTCACCTTGCCAGGCGAAATCGCAGCAACTTCGCCCCAGGCCGCATCCGCAGGCAGGATCAGCGTCGTGACGCTAGGCGGCGTGAGTGAGGCGCGGAAAGCCGCCTCTGCGGCCGGCACAATATCGGCCGGCCCCTTGACGCGGCCAACCCAGTTCGACATCGGCGACGCCAGGCCTTCTATGTCGCTGGTCAGCGGGGCATCGAGCGGCAGATGGTAAGAAGCATGGTCGCCGACAATGTTGATCATCGGGCTGCGCGCACGCCTTGCGTTGTGCATGTTGGCCAAACCGTTGGCGAGACCCGGTCCGGTATGCAGCAACGTTGCTGCCGGGCGGTCGGTCATGCGCGCATAGCCGTCGGCGGCGCCGGTCACCACGCCCTCGAACAGGCCGAGCACGCAGCGCATCTGAGGTTTGCGGTCCAGTGCGGCAACGAAATGCATTTCGGATGTGCCAGGATTGGCGAAGCAGACCGTGACGTCATTGGCCAGGAGCACGTCGCACAGCAGATCGGCGCCATTCATGATTTTCTTTCCCAATCGACAATTCAGGAACAATTGCACCTGTAGGCGCCGGGTCGGCAATGTCCCGCCGGGGCTTTTGGTCTGATCCAGGACGCCTCGCGGGGATCCGGGATCAACCGACGGTCGCATTCAGGAAGGCCAGCATCGCGGCGGTCAACGCGTCGACGTCCTCGCCGAAGTCGTGATTGATCGACATATGCGTGTAGGCGTTGCCGTCGAACAGCGTCACTTCAGTGCCGGTGGCGCGCAGGCGCTTGGCAAAGCCTTCGATTGGTCGTCGCAGCCTTCGGCGCGCGAATAGGCGATGAAGGTCGGCGGATGCTTGTGTCCATCGAGATAGCTGGCCGGCGACAACGCCGCCCATCAGCGCCGCAGCACCGGGCAACCCGCCATTCCAGCCACTCCGAATGTTTCCTCCCAAGCCTTCTACCCGGATTGCAGCCACTCTCCTTCATGTGAAGGGAACCAACAATGCTTTCCGACAGTTGAAGGTGATGAGGCGATTGGAATCCAGATCGGCTCCGAGGGCAGAACATCATGCGTGCAACCCAATCCGACGTCTTCGATCTTTTTTCGGAAATTTATGCCAATGCGGCGGACGAAGAGGTCAGCATCCAACAGTATCTTCTTGCCTGTCGGGAAGACAAATCGATGTACGCTTCGGCTCCCGAAAGGATGGTCGACGCAATCGGCGAACCAAAACTGGTTGACACCAGCAAAGACGAGCGGCTCGGCCGCATTTTCGCGAATCGGACCCTCAAGGTCTACCCTCATTTTTCCGACTTCTATGGAATGGAGGATACGATCGAGCGCATAGCCGGGTATTTCCGCTATGCCTCGCAGGGGCTCGAAGAACGCAAGCAGATCCTCTATCTCCTCGGCCCGGTCGGCGGCGGCAAATCCTCTCTGGCCGAGCGCCTGAAGAAACTGATGGAGCAGCGCCCGATCTACACGCTGAAGGTCGGCAACCAGATCAGCCCGGTTTTCGAGTCGCCGCTTGGGCTGTTCCATCCCGATCACATGGGTGATCTGCTAGAGGATAAATACGGCATAGCCCGGCGCCGGCTGAACGGATTGATTTCGCCATGGGCGGCCAAGCGCCTCGACGAATTGTCTGGCGACATTTCCAAATTCAGCGTCGTCAAGCTGATGCCTTCGCGGCTGCGCCAGATCGGCATTGCCAAGACCGAACCTGGCGATGAGAACAATCAGGATGTCTCGGCCCTGGTCGGCAAGGTCGACATCAGGCAATTGGAAAATTTTAGCCAGTCCGACCCCGATGCCTATTCCTATAGCGGTGGCCTGAACCGGACCACGCAAGGTCTGCTTGAATTCGTCGAGATGTTCAAGGCACCCATCAAGGTTCTGCATCCGCTGCTGACCGCGACACAGGAAGGCAGCTACAACGGCACTGAAAATTTCGGCGCCTTTCCCTACCAGGGGATCATCGTCGCCCATTCCAACGAGTCGGAATGGCAACAGTTCAAGAGCAACAAGAACAATGAGGCGTTTCTCGATCGCATCCTGGTGGTCAAGGTACCCTATTGCCTGCGGATCACCGAAGAGAGGCAGATCTATGAGAAATTGCTGCGTGAGAGCGAGTTGGCCGCCAGCCCCTGTGCCCCTGAAGTTTTGGACATCCTCAGCCGCTTTGCAGTTTCGACGCGCTTGGCCGAGCACGACAACTCGCCGCTCTACACCAAGATGCGCGCCTATGACGGCGAAAATCTGAAGGAAGTCGATCCCAGGGCAAAGTCGGTCCAAGAGTATCGCGACGCCGCCGGCGTCGATGAAGGCATGACGGGCGTCAGCACGCGCTTTGCCTTTAAGATCCTTTCGCAGACATTCAACTTCGATAATGAGGAGGTGGCCGCCGATCCTGTGCATCTGATGTACATTCTGGAGGAGGCGATCAAGCGGGAGCAGTTCCCGAAGGAAACGGAAGCGGCCTATCTTGAATTCATCAAGTCGGAGCTTGCGGCGCGCTACGCCGAGTTTATCGGCCACGAAATCCAGAAGGCCTATCTGGAGTCCTATAGCGAATACGGCCAGAACCTCTTCGACCGCTACATCGCCTATGCGGATGCCTGGATTGAGGACCAGGACTACAAGGACCCCGACACCGGCCAGATCCTCAACCGGGAGATCCTGGACAACGAACTTTCGCAGGTCGAGAAACC
The DNA here is from genome assembly GCF_040324395.1 of Mesorhizobium sp. C277A. Lineage (NCBI taxonomy): Bacteria > Pseudomonadati > Pseudomonadota > Alphaproteobacteria > Hyphomicrobiales > Phyllobacteriaceae > Mesorhizobium > Mesorhizobium sp. C277A. Next base: position 4,389,610 of record NZ_JAMYVW010000002.1, read on the forward strand.
GGCAGGCATCGCCAATCCCAAGGACTTCCGTAACGAGGTGGTGAAGTTCACTCTGCGCGCTCGCGCAAGAAACCACGGCCGCAACCCGTCATGGACCAGCTATGAAAAACTGCGCGAGGTCATCGAGAAGCGGATGTTCGGACAGGTCGAGGACCTCTTGCCGGTGATCAGCTTCGGCTCCAAGCAAGACAGCGTTACGGAAAAGCGCCATAACGAATTCGTACAGCGCATGATCGAGCGTGGCTACACAGAACGGCAGGTACGCCGGCTGGTGGACTGGTACATGCGGGTGAACAAGGCGGGTTGACAGAGCCGGATGGTTCCATGCCGATCTTCATCGACCGTCGCCTGAACCCCAAGGACAAGAGCCTTGGCAATCGACAGCGCTTCCTCAGGCGTGCTCGCGAGGAGTTGAAGCGGAGCATTCGCGATCAAATCCGCACTGGCAGGATCGCCGACGTGGATACCGAGCACGCCGTGCCCATGCCTGAAAGGAAAACGGCCGAGCCGAGCTTCAACGATGACAGGGCCAGCGGACGGCGCCGACACATCCTTCCGGGCAACAGGCATTTTTCCCCTGGAGACCTGCTCCCGAAGCCGCATGGGGGCGGCGCGGCGTCGTCGCCAGGAAACACGGCGTCGGAAGACGATTTTCGTTTCGTGCTGTCACGCGAGGAGGTGCTCGAACTCTTTTTTGAGGATCTCGAACTGCCCGACCTGGTTAAGCTCAATCTCAAGGAAATCCTTGCCTTCAAGCCGCGCCGGGCCGGCTTCGCGGCAACTGGTTCCCCGACCAACATCAATGCCGGCCGCACGATGCGCAACAGCCTAGGCCGGCGCATTGCGCTGAGGCGCCCCACGCAGCAGGAACTGGAGGCGATCCTCCGGGAAATCGTCACGCTTGAGTCGGCCCCGGCCGGCGCGGCGGTGCGCCAGCGCATCGCGGAATTACGCGACGAGCTTGACCGGCTGGAGCGACGGCGCAGGCGAATTGCCTTTGTCGATCCGGTCGATATCCGATTCAACCGCTTCGACGCCCGGCCGGTGCCGAATGCCAATGCCGTCATGTTCTGCCTTATGGACGTGTCCGGATCGATGGGCCAACGCGAAAAGGACTTGGCCAAACGCTTCTTCGTGCTGCTGCACCTGTTCTTGAAACGGCGCTACGAACGCACGGAGATCGTCTTCATCCGCCATACCCATGAGGCGCACGAAGTGGATGAGGACACGTTCTTCTACAACACGCAGAGCGGCGGTACGATCGTCTCCACCGCGCTCGACGAAATGCACCGCATTATCGGCCAGCGCTATCCTGCCAGCGAGTGGAACATTTACGCCGCGCAGGCCTCTGACGGGGACAATTTCACCACCGATTCCGAGCGATGCATAGAGCTCATGAACGGCAAGCTCATGCGCCTGTGCCAGTATTTCGCCTATGTCGAGATCATCGACGAACGCGAGAGCCACATATTCGGTGCTACCGAAAACGGGACGTCGCTTTGGCGCGCCTACAGTACGATCGAGCTGAAATGGCCCAACTTCCAGATGAGCCGCATCGCTGCTCCCGCGGATATTTACCCGGTCTTCCACCGGCTCTTCGCCAGGCAGCCGGTGGCCATCAAGAGCGCTTGAGAGAGAGAGATGGTCAGGCGAGCCAACGAAACGAATTTGTTGTTTTCCGGTTCCGACTGGAATTTCGAGAAATTATCGCGGGCTTTTGAAGAGATCGAGGCGATCGCGGTCGACGAGTTGCATCTCGATACTTACCCGGTCCAGATGGAGATAATCTCCTCCCAGCAGATGCTCGACGCCTACTCATCTATCGGCATGCCACTGATGTATCGGCATTGGTCGTTCGGCAAACATTTCCTTCACCAGGAGCTTCTTTACCGTAAGGGTGGTCGGGGGCTGGCCTATGAACTGGTCATCAACTCCAATCCCTGCATCGTCTACCTCATGGAGGAAAACACCATGGCCTTGCAGGCCCTTGTGACGGCCCACGCGGCGCTTGGCCACAATCATTTCTTCAAGAACAATCATCTGTTTCAGCAATGGACCGACGCCGGGGCAATCCTGGGTTATCTGGACTTCGCCAAGGGCTACATCGCCCGGTGCGAGGAGCGGCACGGCCTTGCAGCAGTGGAGGCTATTCTCGATTCCGCCCATGCGCTGATGGAACAAGGGGTGTTCCGCTACCACCGGCCGCCAAAGCTCTCGTCGGAGCGACAGCGCGAAGGGCTTCGCGAGCGCCTCGAATACGAAGAGCGCTCCTACAACGATCTGTGGCGCACGCTGCCGCCGTCGCAGAACAAAAACAAGTCCGGCAATGAGGATCAAGGGATGGCGGAGCGCAAGAGATCGCTCAACCTTCCCGAGGAAAACCTCCTTTATTTCCTCGAGAAGAACAGCCTGATCCTGGAACCCTGGCAGCGCGAGATCATCAGGATCGTCCGCGTCATCGCGCAATATTTCTACCCGCAGCGACAGACTCAAGTCATGAATGAAGGCTGCGCCACCTTCGTGCATTATACGCTTATGAACATGCTATTCGATCGCGGCCGGATCGGCGAAGGTGCCATGCTCGAAATCCTGCGCAACCATTCGAACGTGATCTTCCAGCCGGCCTTTGACGATCCCCGGTTTTCAGGCATCAATCCCTATGCCCTCGGCCTCGACATGATGCAGGACATACAGCGCATTTCGACCGAGCCGACGGCGGAGGACCGCGACTGGTTCCCGGACATTGCAGGACATGGCAACTGGCGCGAGGTCCTGCTTGAGGCCTGGGCCAACCACCGCGACGAATCCTTTATCCGCCAGTACCTCAGCCCGAGCTTGATCCGAAAATGGCGGTTCTTCGTGCTTGGCGATGGAGCCGACCAACCGCATTTCGAAGTCGCCTCGATCCACAACGAACGTGGCTATCACAAGATACGGGCCGAGCTAGCCCACGGTTACGACCTTGGAGCGAATCGGCCGGACATCCAGGTGATTGATGTCGACCTGCTCGGCGACCGGCAGTTGCGACTGCAACACAGGGTAAAGGATGGTGTTGTGCTCGAAGGGGCCAGCCGTGACGCGACGCTGCGCCATGTCCGCAGCCTCTGGGGCTACGAGGTCAGCCTGGTCGCAGTTGACGCTCAAACCGGTGCGACCATCCACGAACGGTCTACGAGCCAGATCGCGGCATAAGCTCGGCAAAGAGCGTCATGTGGCGGGCCTGCTCGGTACCTTTAAGATTCGCCCGCCGGCCTGATCCTGATTCTGGCGATCCGGTTTTTGTCGCGCTTCATCACCACGAAGCGCTTGCCGTGGAAGGTGAAAGCCTGCTTTTCCTCGGGGATCGACTGCGTCTCGTGGATGACCAGGCCGGCAATGGTGGTCGCTTCCTCGTCAGGCAGGTTCCAGTCGAGCGCCCGGTTGAGATCGCGGATCGGCACGGTGCCGTCGACGACCACGGAACCGTCCGCCTCCTGCTTCACGCCCTGAATGTCTACATCGTGCTCGTCGGCGATCTCGCCAACGATCTCCTCGATAATGTCCTCCAGCGTCACCAGCCCTTCGACCTCGCCATATTCGTCGACGACGATAGCGAAATGCGCCTTGGCGCGCAGGAAGGCGTTGAGCTGTTCCTGCAGCGTCGTGGTGTCGGGCACGAACCAAGGCTTCGAAGCGATCTTCATCACGTCGATCCGGGAAAAGTCGTTGCCGACCTCGTTCAGCGCTCGCAGCAGGTCCTTGGCGTGCAGCACGCCGACAATGTTGTCGAGAGAGCCTTTCCACAACGGCATGCGGGTGTGCGGGCTTTGCAGGATCTCGCGCACCACCGCTTCCGGCCCATTGTCGGCATTGACCGAGCGCATATTGGTGCGGTGGACCATGATGTCGGAGACTTCGAGCTCGGCGAGATCGAACAGCCCGCCGACGCGGTCGCGGTCCTCACGCACCATCTGGCCGTCGCGGCGGAAATCGTCGACCGCGCCGCGCAACTCGTCCTGTGTCGAGCGCTGCGGCTCGATGCGCGACAGCTCATAGCCGAACATGGCAAGCAGGCGCGTGCGCACGGCCAGGACCAGCAGGATGAGGATGGCAAGGACGGCGACGACGGTCCAGCCGGGCTCGTTGATCATCGCTGCCGGCTTTCCTGGCCCGGGTGGTTCTCCCTGAGGAACGAAAGCACTTCCGACGCCGGTACATCCTTGGCAATAAAAGCCTGGCCAACGCCGCGCGTCAGGATGAAGGTCAGCGCGCCGCGCGACACTTTCTTGTCCTGGGTGATGAAGCCAAGCAGCGCCTCGGCATCGGGCAACTCACCAGGGATGTCGGCCATCCGCCAGGGTAGACCGACGGCGCGAAGATGCGCCTCCACGCGCGCCGCGTCGTCCGGGCTGGCCAGATTGAGCCTTGCGGAAAAGCGGTGCGCCAGCGCCATGCCGATGGCGACGCCTTCGCCATGGACGAGGCGGGCGCCATCATACTGTGTGGCGCCTTCCAGCGCATGGCCGAACGTGTGGCCAAGATTGAGCAGTGCGCGGTCGCCGGTTTCGAACTCGTCGCGGGCGACGACATCGGCTTTGGCGCGGCAGGCCTCGGCAATCGCCTCCGCCCGTTCCGCACCACCGGCGAACACCTTTTCCCAGTTCGCTTCCAGCCAGGCGAAAAACGCCGGTCGGTCGATCAACCCGTATTTGGCAAGCTCGGCATAGCCGGCGCGAAATTCGCGGATCGGCAGCGTGTCGAGCACTTCGGTGTCGGCCAGCACCAGCTTCGGCTGATGGAAGACGCCGACCAGATTCTTGCCGCGCGGGCTGTTGATGCCGGTCTTCCCGCCGACCGAGGAATCGACCTGCGCCAGCAGCGAGGTTGGAATCTGGACGAAATTCATGCCGCGGCGCACGATGCCGGCGGCAAAGCCGGTCAGGTCGCCGATGACGCCACCGCCGAGCGCAATGACGACATCGCCGCGCTCCAGCTTGGCGGCGAGCACGCCGTCGACCGCCTCTTCGAGATGGGCAAAGCTCTTGGTCTTTTCGCCGGCCGGCAAAGTGATGACGGCAGGCTGGATGCCGCCTGTTTCCAGACCGGCCTTCAGCGCGTCGAGATGTGCCGCCGCGACATTGTCGTCGGTGACCACCGCCGCCCTCGTGCCGGGCAGGCGGCGCGAAATCTCGGCGCCGGCGCGCGCCAAAAGGCCAGGGCCGATCAGGATGTCATAGGCACGCTCGCCAAGGCCGACCTCGACAGTGACCGGTTCGCTCACAGCCGCACCTCGCCTGGCGCAGTCGGAGCCGGAATGCCGAAATGCCCGCACAGCGCGTCGACAACCTCCGTCGCAATGACCTCCTTGCGGTCGTCGCGTGTCGGCACGGTGATGTTGGACGTGGCATAGACCGGGTAGCGCTCGCCCATCAGTCGCTCGAGCACGGCGCGCGGATCGGCGCTTTTGAGCAACGGCCGGTTCTGCTTCTTGGACACGCGTTCCATCAATAGGTCGATCTCGGCCTTCAGCCACACCGACACGCCATGCCCGGCGATCGCTTCCCGCGTCTGCGCATTCATGAACGCGCCGCCGCCGGTCGACAGCACCTGCGGCCCACTCTCCAGCACGCGCAGGATGACGCGCTGCTCCAATGCCCGGAATTCGGTCTCGCCATAGCGTTCGAACAGTTCCGGCACCGTCATGCGCGACACGGTTTCGATCTCCTGGTCGCTGTCGACGAAGGGCAGCGACAGCATCGTCGCCACCTTGCGGCCGATCGCCGTCTTTCCGGCGCCCATCAGGCCGACAAAGACGATCGAGCGGCTGCCCAGCCTGTCGAGCAGCGCGGCATGGCTATCGCCGGGAGGATTTGCTGGTAACGCGTTCATGAGACCATGCTGTTTATAAGCCGTCTTTGCCGGCGTATCGACATCAAAAGCCCGTTTGCGTCAAGCACAGCGCCTTTCGCACGCAGAGCCCTTCGTCCTTGAATTGACGGAATTAGCGTCCCATAAGGACACAGGGCTTGGAATCGCAGAGCAAGAAGACGGGCGAAGATTGATGCCGACACTGTTCCGCTTTGTCGTGACGATGATGATTCTTGCCGGCATTGCCTATGGTACGATGGTGGCGTTGGCGATGTTCGTCGAGCCGAAAAAAGCCGAAATCACCGTGCGCATTCCACCGGAAAAGCTGAACCCCAAGAAAAACTGACCCAAAACTGACCCCTGGAACATGAACAGCGCGGCTCGCATCGAAGCCTTTCTCGAGATGATGAGCGCCGAACGCGGTGCCGCTGCAAACACGCTGTCTTCCTACCGCCGTGATCTCGAAGACGCTTCGCGGCAGATTGCCGGCGGGCTTGCCGCTGCCGCCGCAGCCGACATCCGCGCCTATCTCGACGATATCGCGGCGCGCGGCTTTGCGTCGACGTCGCAGGCGCGCAAACTGTCGGCGATCCGCCAGTTCTTCAAGTTTCTCTACGCCGAGGGGTTGCGCGGCGACGACCCGACCGGCACGCTGGACAGTCCGAAAAAGGGCCGGCCGCTGCCCAAGACGATGAGCGAGGCCGATACCGGTCGGCTGCTCGACCGCGCCGCGCTTGAGACAGGCGATGCCGTCAATGGTGACCGGGTGGCTGCACTGCGCCTGCACGCTTTGGTGGAGGTGCTCTATGCCACCGGCTTGCGCGTCTCCGAACTAGTCGGCCTGCCGGTGACCGTCGCCCAGCGCGACGACCGCTTCTTCATGGTGCGCGGCAAGGGCGACAAGGAGCGCATGGTGCCGCTGTCGGCCAAGGCCCGCACGGCGATGCGGGCTTGGCTCACAGCCCGGGCCACGGTGCCGGCTTTCGCCGACAGCCCGTTTCTGTTCCCGGCCGCCGGCGACAGCGGCTTTCTCTCCCGGCAGGTCTTTGCCCGCGATCTCAAAGGCCTTGCCGCGCGGGCCGGCATATCGGCGGCGAAAATTTCGCCGCATGTGCTGCGCCATGCTTTCGCCAGCCATCTCCTGCAGAACGGCGCCGATCTCAGGGCGGTGCAGCAGCTGCTCGGCCACGCCGATATCTCGACCACGCAGATTTACACGCATGTGCTGGAAGAGCGGTTGGTGCGGCTGGTCAACGATCATCATCCGCTTGCCGACTAGGCCTCATATCGCTATGTGAGGGCAACGTGCCCGCGCGGAGCCTACATCTGCGCGATGTTTGCCTTCCGACGCATCGGTCCGCTCAAGAATGTACAATTACCTCGATTTCGAAAAGCCGGTGCAGGACCTTGAACTCAAGATCCTCGAGCTGAAGAAGCTTGCCGAGAATGGCGAGGCGGTCGACGTCGGCGACGAAATCAGCCGGCTCGAGAAGCGCGTGCGCGACGCGCTGCGCGACATCTACAAGGCGCTGACGCCGTGGCAGAAGGTGCAGGTCGCGCGCCACACCGACAGGCCGCATTGCCTCGACTACATCAAGGGTCTGTTCAGCGATTTCACGCCGCTCGCCGGCGACCGCAATTTCGGCGAGGACCAGGCGATCATCGGCGGCTTCGCCCGCTTCCGCGGCGAACCGGTGGCCGTCATCGGCCAGGAAAAGGGCTCCGACACGGCGAGCCGGCTCAAGCACAATTTCGGCTCGGTGCGCCCTGAAGGCTACCGCAAGGCCGTGCGGCTGATGGAACTTGCCGACCGTTTCCAGATCCCACTTCTGACGCTGGTCGACACCGCCGGCGCTTACCCCGGCGTTGGCGCCGAGGAACGCGGCCAGGCTGAAGCCATCGCCCGCTCAACCTCGGCCTGCCTCGGCCTCAAAGTGCCATCGATTTCGGTTGTAATCGGCGAAGGCGGTTCGGGCGGCGCCATTGCGATCGCCACCGCCAACCGCGTCTACATGCTGGAACACGCCATCTATTCGGTGATCTCGCCGGAAGGCGCTGCCTCGATCCTGTGGCGCGACACCACGCGCTCGAAAGATGCGGCGACCAACATGAAGATCACCGCCCAGGACCTTCTGGAAATGAAGATCATCGACGCCATCATTGCCGAGCCGCTCGGCGGCGCCCAGCGCGCGCCCGAAACGGTGATCGCCGCCACCGGCGATCTCATCGCCAAGACGATGAAGGATTTTGCCGGCGCCAACACCGATTTTCGCGAACAGCGCCGCGAAAAATATCTGGCGATGGGCCGCAGCCTCTGATTTTGGCCGGCAGCGCACCGCAATGTGGCGTCAAGGAGCAATTTCGCCACAAAAATGCCGCCGCATTCGGCTCAATAAAAAATCCGTGACACCGGGCGAATTGCCGTGGGGGGCGCCGTCCGACGCTTGCGGTAAGGAATTTTCAAGGTTAACGGGCTTAGGGTCCGTCAGTGTTCAGCATGCAGGCCCGGGCGCTATCCGGCCGTGCCGCGAGAAAAAGACATAGCCGTATCCATGTTTACCAAGCTTGCCCGCACTGGACTCCTGATCGCCGCGCTTGGCGTTGCCGGCTGCAACGATTCCTCGATGAAGAATTTTGCGCCGGAAGCCAGCAAGCCGCTGCCGGACAAGATCCTGGCCGACATGAAAGCCAAGGGCATGATCCGCACCTCGTCGGTGATGGCTCGCATCTTCAAGGAAGAAGGCAAGCTCGAAATCTGGAAGGCCAAGACCACCGGCCGCTACGAGATGGTCGCCAGCTACGACATCTGCAAATGGTCGGGCAAGCTCGGCCCAAAATACACCGAGGGCGACCGCCAGGCGCCGGAAGGTTTCTATACGGTCCGCCCGTCGCAGATGAATCCGCGCTCGAACTATCACCTGTCCTTCAACATCGGCTATCCCAACGCCTATGACCGTGCCAATGGCCGCACCGGCGCCAATCTGATGGTGCACGGCGCCTGCTCGTCGTCGGGCTGTTATTCGATGACCGACCCGCAGATCGAGCAGATCTACGCTTTTGGTCGCGATGCCTTCCAGGGCGGCCAGACCGAGTTCCAGATCCAGGCCTTCCCGTTCCGCATGACCGCCGCCAACATGGCGCGCTACCGCAACGACCCGAACTATGAGTTCTGGAAGATGCTGAAGGTCGGTTACGACAATTTCGAGATCACCAAGGTGCCACCGAAGGTCGATGTCTGCGACAAGCGCTATGTCTTCAACCAGGTGGCGCCTGAGGGCACGACATTCGATCCGACTGGCGCATGCCCCGCGACCACGCAGCCCGATTCGCTGAAGAGCGCACTCAACGCCTATCAAAGCAGCTATGACGCGGCCTTCACCGGCGCGGTCAAGGCCAGCGTGCCAGCGCCCAAGCCAACCATTGCCGGCATCAAGGAAGCCGCCATCGTTTCAGACTGGTCGAAGCGCCGCGCCCGGGGCGAGCGCGTGCCGATCGAACCGCCGTCGCTGAATTCCGACGGCACGCTGACCGAGACGGCGCGCATGGGCCGCATCGATTCGCCCGCCGGCCGCAAGATGGCGGCGCTGGACGCAGAGAAGGAAGCCAAGCGCAAGGCCGAGGAACAGCGGGTTGCTGCCATCGAGGCTGCGAAAGCCGCCAAGGCCCAGGCACTGGCTGAAAAGCAAGCCGCAAAGGCCCAATCGCTGGCCGAAAAGGAAGCAGCCAAGCAGGCCGCCCAGCAGCCGGTCGCCACTGCGAGCGTCGAGGCGGCGCCTGCGGAACCGCCGGCGGACGAAAGCCGGATGTCGAAGATCAAGAACAAGCTGCTAGGCATGTTCGGCGGCTGAGGTTTTCGCCTTGCCGATGCATGCCGCCCAAAAGTGCGCAGCGGTTTTGGGACAAAGACATGCATGAAAACAAACAAACAAATCACACCGCAATCTATGACCTCAAGGGCCTGAACTGCCCCCTGCCCGTTCTCAAGGCGAAAAAACGCCTAGCGGCAATGCAGCCGGGCAGCCGGCTTTGGCTGGAGACCACCGACCCGCTGGCGGTCATCGACATCCCCGCCTTTTGCGCCGACGCTGGCCACCAGCTTGTTGAAACGTCAGCCGTCAGCGGCGGCCACCGCTTCCTGGTCGAACGCGGCGCATAGCGAGCCTGACAATCAGCCCCCGGCTATCGCCAGCGGATTGCTCTCCAGCGCCGCGCGATCCGGCGTGTCGATCGACGGCCGGTTGGTGAAGGCGGAAAACAGCCGGCGCACATAATCTTCCGGCATATCGAGCGTGATCAGCACCAGCCTGGTGCCGCGTTGGCCGTCCGGCCAGGCCAGCAGCCGCGCCGGCGGATGCAGGATCTTCTGCACCCCGTGGACGACAAGCGGCCGCGACGGGTCCTCCGCAAGCTCGATGACGCCCTTCATCCGCAAAAGCTTGTCGCCATGCGCAGAACGCAGCAGGTCGAGGAACATCTCGATCGCCGAAAACGGCACCGGGCCGTCATGGACCAGCGAGTAGGAGCGCACGCGGGAATCGTGGTGGTGCTCATGCTCGCCGTGATCATGATGATGATGGTGGTGCTCATGGGCGGCTTCTTCGCCGAGCCAGCGCCGGACATCGGCGGATTTGGTCGCCGGATTGTAGAGGCCGCAATCGAACAGCGCCGTGACGCCGGTTCGGCCGTCGCCGGCGTCCAGCACCACGGCGCCTGGATTGAGCTGATGGAGTCGCGTTCGCAAAGCATCGACGTCGCCGGAATCGCTGGCCAGATCGACCTTGGTCAGCACGATGCGATCGGCGACTGCCACCTGCTTGACCGCCTCGACATGGCCGTCGAGCGTCGCGTTGCCGTTGACCGCGTCGACCAGCGTGATGACGCCATCAAGTCGGAAGGCCTGCACCAGGGCGGGATGCGCCATGATCGACTGCAGCACCGGCGCCGGATCGGCGAGCCCGGTGGTTTCGACGACGACGCGGGCGAGACGGGCGATACGGCCCGTCTGCAGCCGGTCGACGAGGTCAGCCAGCGTGTCGACCAGTTCGCCGCGCACCGTGCAGCATAGACACCCGTCGGACAGCTGGATGATGCCGTCCGAGGCCTGCTCGACCAGAAGGTGGTCGATCGCCACCTCACCGAATTCGTTGATGATGACGGCCGTGTCGACCAGTGCCGGATCTTTGAGCAGCCGGTTGAGCAATGTCGTCTTGCCGGCGCCGAGGAAGCCGGTGACCACCGTGACGGGTATCGGAAAGCCAGCCATCGCCTAGTTCGCGGCTTTGACCAGCTGGTCGCCCTGCACCGCGGTTGCCTGGCCCACCACGGCCGGTTCGGCGCCCTTTGGCGCCGGAATGTCTGGCCGCCAGCTCGGCAGCGGCACATCGGCGTATTCCTGGCCGCCCTGGTCGAGCATCGCCTTCGGCGCCGGCCCGGTGGCGCCGCCGAGGCCCACGGCAACCAGCGTCGGCACGTGGTCGAGCTTTTCCTGATAGGGCGATTTCGGCACGTCGGCGCCCTTCGCGGCCACCGGCGGAGCCGCCTCGGACTGCTCGTGCGGCGCCTTCTTCTTGCAGATCTCATCATGCATGTCGTTGGGTGACATGGTATCGCCATAGGAAGGCATGGCCGCGACCGTGAGCCAGTTCGGGTCGGGCATGGCAAAGCCCTGGTCAAGCAGCCTGGCGGCGGTCTCGGCACGGCTGATCGCCGATTTTTCGCCGAGCACGACCGCGACCAGCGTGCGGCCATTGCGTGTCGCCGAGCCGATCATGTTGAAGCCCGAGGGACAAACGAACCCGGTTTTCATGCCGTCGGCGCCGGGATAGCGCCCGATCAAGAGATTGTAGTTGGAGATCGCCTTCTTGCCGACGGCAAGGCCTTCGATCGAGAACCAGGGGGCGTATTGCGGGAATTCCTTGCGGATCGCCATCACCAGCAGGGCAAGATCGCGCGCCGTCGTATACTGCTCCGGCGAAAACAGTCCGTTCGGATTGACGAAATGCGTTCCGGTCATGCCGAGCCGCGCCGCCTCCGCATTCATGCGAACGGCGAATCCGGCCTGCGAGCCGCCTATGTTTTCGCCGATGGCCATGGCGATATCGTTGGCCGATTTGACCAGCATCATCTTCAACGCATTGTCGAGCCGCATCACCGAGCCCGGCTTGAAGCCCATCTTGCTCGGCGGTTCGCCCGCCGAATGCTTGGTCACCTTGATCGGTGAATCGAGCTGGACCTCGCCGGCGGCAATCGCCCGGAAGGTGACATAGGCGGTCATCAGCTTGCTCAGCGAAGCGGGATACCAGCGCTTGAAGGCGTCCTGGTGCTGCAGAACCTTGCCGCTGTTGAGGTCGAACAGGATCACCGGATTGGCCAAAGCTGGCCCAGCCAGCATGGGTAACGCCAAGCCGCCCGTTAGCAGTAATTTGAGGATATGGCTGTGCCGCATCATGGAATCCGAAATCGCCTCTTGCCGTAGTCGCCCCTGGCTCCGTAAGATTTCGTTACGCGATGGCCAGCATGACCTGATCCGGCCCTCAATTTCCGGATCACATTGTCTGGGGTGCTATTTACCCTATGTGACGCCAAGATGGCAAAGTGCCAAGATGGCAACAAGCATGGCAATCACAATTGCAATCAAGCAGGCCAGATCGTCTGCTCCAATAGCGAGATGGAACCATTATGCCGATTCTCAACCGCGCCGCCGAGATGCAGGATGAAGTTGCCGGCTGGCGACGCCATCTGCACCAGACGCCAGAACTGAATTTCGATGTCTTCAAGACCGCCGCCTTCGTCACCGAGAAGCTGAAGGAATTCGGCTGCGACGACGTGGTGACGGGCCTCGGCAAGACCGGCGTCGTCGGCATCATCCATGGCCGCAAGGGGCAAGGCGCGACCATCGGCTTGCGCGCCGACATGGACGCGCTGCCGATCAACGAGATCACCGGCAAGCCCTATGCCTCGACCATTCCTGGCAAAATGCATGCCTGCGGCCATGACGGCCATACGGCGATGCTTTTGGGCGCCGCCAAATATCTGACCGAAACGCGCAATTTCGCCGGCTCGGTCGCGGTCATCTTCCAGCCGGCCGAAGAGGGCGGCGGCGGCGGCAACGAGATGGTCAAGGACGGCATGATGGAGCGTTTCGATATTTCGCGGGTCTTTGGCATGCACAACATGCCGGGCCTGCCGGTGGGCCAGTTCGCCATCCGGCCGGGTCCGATCATGGCGGCGACCGCCGAGTTCACCATCACCGTGAAGGGCCGCGGCGGCCATGCGGCGATGCCGCACGGCACGATCGACCCGATCGTCATCACCAGCCAGTTGGTCGGCGCCCTTCAGACGGTCGCTTCGCGCAGCACCGATCCGGTCGAGGCGGTGGTGGTTTCGGTGACGAAGTTCCACGCCGGCGACGCCTACAACGTCATTCCCGAGACCGCCGAGATTGCCGGCACGGTGCGCACACTGAAGAAAGAGATCGCCAAGAAATCGGAAGAGCGCATCCGCACCATCTGCGAAGGAATAGCCACCGCCTTCGGCGCGACGATCACTGTCGACTATGACGCCAACTATCCCGTGACCTTCAATCATCCGGAAGAAACGGTCTTTGCCGGCGATGTCGCGGCAAATGTCGCCGGCGACACCCAGGTCCACCGCGCCATCCAGCCGGTGATGGGCGGCGAAGACTTCTCCTACATGCTGGAAGCCCGCCCCGGCGCCTTCATCTTCATCGGGAATGGCGAGACCGCCGGCCTCCACCATCCGGCCTACGACTTCAACGACGAAGTCATACCGCACGGCATGAGCTACTGGGTGAAACTGGCCGAAACGGCGCTGGCAGCCTGACCTATCCCGCAAGAGGCTGGCCGAATTGCGTTCGGCCGGCCTCTTGATTTCCCCTGGGCGAGCCTCTTGGCGAAACGATCCGAAGCGGCTATGTGTCGGGCCGCGTGGTCCCGTAGCTCAGTAGGATAGAGCGGCAGATTCCTAATCTGTAGGTCACAGGTTCGATTCCTGTCGGGATCACCAGCAAGATCAAAGGCTTGGTGACTGAGATAGCCTGTCGGCATGTTGCAGCACTGATGGACTGGTTTTCGGTGATTTTCACGGACGCGACCAAGCAAGCAGCCTGACTTTAGTTCCATAGAAAAAGTCCATCCCTGAGGTCTCAGGAGCGAGCTTTAAGCATCTACAGCCGCGAAGAGAATCGACCTCTTGCAAGTACAATTCCAGATCGAGCGATGGTTCCCAGTCGATCCGTTACGGTCTGAGTTCGGCGCCGCCAACTCAACGAAGCCGGCCGTATCCTAGCTGGCAACCAGGGGCACCGTGACGGTCGTGGCGTAATTTATCGGATACTGGTCGAAATACGGGAAAGCGATGACGAAGGCATAGCTGGCGGTCAGATGCGCCATCTTGAAACCGCCGCTGGCAGGGTCGGTCGCGATCGTCACAATGACGTTCTTCAGACCCAGGTTCACCAATTTCTGCGTGGCGATGGCCTGGATGTCGCTCTGCGAAAGCGTGTTGTTCAGCTGCAGCGCCCGGGAAGAGGTTTCCAGTGTATAGCGGACGGTCGACACGGCATTCATGGCCCAGCCGAAGGCGAAGATTCCGAACAAAAGCATCACCAGGAAAGGCGCGATCAAGGCGAATTCCAGCCCGGCTGCGCCGGAGCAGTCACGGCGCCACCTGGATCCGGTCCTTTCAGCGGACACGGATCACCTGCTGATGACTGATCGCGCGCGGGTCCGGGAAGACACCGAAGTTAAACGGGGGCACCCAGGTGCCCGTCGCCGTTATCTGGACGAAGATTTTCTTTCCGCCGCAGATGGTGGTCTCATCCACGACCGTGGCGCCGCACAAATAGGAGCGGACCAGCACGACCGCGGCGTCCTCGGGCTTGTCGTTCCAGCTCGAAAGCGCGACCGCCTGCGTCCCGGTGTCATTGGACGCGCCGGCCATCACGAGATTGGCCGCGGTTTTGACGCCCGCGCGCATCTGCAGGTAACTCGTCACGTAGGACCAGCCATCGGCGATGCCGAGGCAGACCAAGCACAGGACGGGCAGCAACATGGCAAACTCCACGGCGGCTATCCCGGATTTGTCCCGGACAATGCGCAAGGTCCGCCCACCCATCCCGCTACTCGACAAGCTGAACGGACAGTGCCGCCGGAATGTCGTCCATCCCGAGGCCTTTGCAGTTCTGCTTGATCGTCGTACTGCCTGACCACTGGATAGTGTCGGCGACGACCTGAGTGCAGCCACCGTTCCCCGAGAAGTTGCCAAGGTAGTTGACCTGCTGCCTGGGAAAATAGATGGCGCCGGTCAAAAGCGAGTCCGCTGTGCCGTTGAAGGTGCTCTGTGCCGCAGTCCCGGTCCTGTCGCCGTAGAACAGCACGCCGGAATAGGCTCCGGAGGTAGGCGCGCTCAGCGTCACCTTGGCGTTGCCGTTCATGCTGACGGTGTTGCTGCCTGCCATGAAGATGGTTACCCCGCTGCCGGCGACGACCGCGTTGGCGTTGACCTTCATACCGCCCTGCACGACGTAGACGCCTGGCTGCAGGGTGACGTTGCCGCTGAGGCTCATGCCGCTACAGTAGGTGCCAGGCTGGAGTGTTTGCGACGTCTTGTTGCCGTTGACATTCTTGCAAGGGTTGCCGGCTGTCGGCGTCGCCAAGCCGGAGAAAGGATCGGCTGCCGGCAAGGCTCGGGTGATGTTGGACTTGCAGACTGTGGTCGCTGGATTGTTCAGCACCATGCCGCCGACCGTGATCAGGCAGTCGGCCTTGAGCACCGCCGAGCCCTGCGTCTTTATGGCGTCCGAGGCAATCGAGTCCGACATGACCGAACAGCCGGTGAGGTTGACGGTGGTGTTGCCGGAAAAGAGCGCAGCCTGGGAGGCCGACGGACTGAGCGCCAGCACGCAAGCTTTGGAGGCGTCATTGATCAGCGCCACCGCCCTTGCCTGTTCGGCAACGGGCGCCTGGTTGAAAATCGCCGTGAAGTAGCGGTCGAGGTTCTGCTTGACGATGACCTCCACTGCCTTCTTCGCGGTGTTCGGGCCGGACAATGGCGGCGTGTTGACCTGGATCGTGCCCGGCGTGGCAAAATTGTTCGAGGTCGCGGACTGCGTGGCGGCGGCGATGATGGTCGGGTTATCGGAACCCGCGACTTTCTCGAGCGCGCCGGCATAGGCCGCGGCATCGGCAACGGCCTGCAGCTTGAGGCTGCTGTAATACCAAAAGGATGTCTCCACACCGAGGCCGGCGCCGCCAACCACGACCGGCAAGGTGAAGGCAACGATGACGGCAACGTTACCGTTCGTGGCGCGCCTTAGGCGGCTCAAAGCAAACCAAATCCGGGTGAACGCGTTGGATGCCATATGTATTAGAAACCACGAATAGATAAACGAATGTCTAAAAACTCCATTCCGATTCGACGTAGTCGAACGGGCTAGCTAGGCGCAAGTTGCAGCGACCGCGCAACATCCTGTCGGAGGTTCCGCCCCAATCGACGAATGCGAAATATGCCGCTATCGCGAACTTTGTTGTCGACCAAGTGACATTTAAATGCCCCCTCTGCGAAGAAGCTATCGAGAAGACAGGGGACACCGCGCTGCCGGTAAGGGGAAAGATCGGCTCACGCCGCCTCAGGAACTTTGTGCAATCCGTCCGGGGCTGGCTCTGAGGGCCACACACGCCCGAAACCAACCACTCCAGCCACGTTCAGTCCGTGAGGCGCCCACGAAAGAACGTGGTGCCGTCGGTCAGCTGCGACCTGGAAATATCCCGGAACCCAGCCTCGGTCATCCACGCGCGATACTGACCTTCCGTGTACGATTCGCCTGCGCGGTAAAGGTTCAGGAAGGTGAGATTGAGAAAGACACCCTCAGGCGGGCCGAGACGGTCGTCATCGACGACACCCCACCCCGCAATTGCGATCTCGCCTCCTTGGGTGAGGCAACGCGCCGCGTTCAGGATCGAACTGCGCGCCTGGTCCGGCGGCAGGACCTGGACGACAGCCTTCAGGATTGCCAAGTCATGCCGGCCGGTCGATGGCGCGACCGTTATGTCGCCTTCTTCGACAACCACATCGCCGGCACCGTATTCCGACAGGATCGCTGGTGCGACCGCCGCGACCGTCGGGAGTTCCATCAAAGTCGCCGCAATATGCGGCCATCGCTCGCGAAGACCGACCAGAATGGTCCCGGCGCCGCCGCCGATGTCGATCACCGAACTGACCGCCGAGAAGTCCAGTTCACGGGCGAGATTTCGGCCGAAAATCACCCCTCCCGGTGCGAGCATGCGGCTGAAGGCCGCTGCGGATTCTGGCCCCGCTTCGGAAAAGTCGTGCAGCGCGGCCGGCCGATTCTGCCGCAGCGACTCTGCGGTCAAAAGGTCGGCTCCCCAGAGTTCGCGCAGCAGCACATGATCGCCGCCGCGATAGGTCGGCTTGGACGCGTCAAGAAACTCCGACGCTTCGGCTCCGTTGCGAAACTGACCATCCTCGACGTCGAGGAGACCGATGCTGGCGAGCGCGTAGAGGAGCCGCGACAGACGAGCGGGCTCGACTTTGAGCGCTGCCCCAAGGCTGTCGGCAGTCGCAGCATCGCCGCCGAGCCAGGTGAAGATGCCAAGGTCCAGCCCGGCACGAAGCGCCAAGGCGGGGGGCACCCCTGCGATCAGCTTGTCGATCCGATCGGAATCCACCATGTCATATCCCGTTGTGCGATCCAGGATCGACTTTGAACAGCTCGGCCAACCTCGTCAAATCAGTTCGCCAGCGCGCCGCTCTCCGCGTCGAGCAGGTTCAGCTTGGCGGTATCGGGTTCGACGTAAAGCGTATCTCCGGGGCCAGCGCTGATCCTACCAGCGCCCGCGACCGTTGTGCGCCGGCCCGGCATACCTCAAAAATCCGGCTGTGATAATGGCTGGTCGCGCCTTCGGACGCTACGCAGGCAAGGCCAGCAGCGCCAGTCCGGCCAGCGCCGAGCCGGCCAATGTCGGCAGCATGCCGATCCTCAGTTTCAGCATGGCGACCATGGCGGCCGCCGCCAGCAGCGCGGCGCGCCAATCCAGCGACGACAGCACCGGTAGCTCCATCCCAAGACCAAAACGGTGCACCGCGCCGAAGACGACATGCAGTGCGAACCACAGCGCAAGGTTCATCACCACGCCGACCACAGCCGCCGTGATCGCACTCAGCGCCGCCGACAGCGCCTTGTTGCCGCGCAGCGCCTCGATGTAGGGGGCACCCAGAAAGATCCAGAAGAAGCACGGCACGAACGTCACCCAGAGCGTCAGCAATGCGCCGAGCGATCCGGCCACAAGCGGTCCCATCGCACCGGCGTGACGATAGGCGGCGACGAAGCCGACGAACTGCAGCACCAGGATCAATGGTCCCGGCGTCGTCTCGGCCAGACCAAGCCCATCGACCATTTCACCCGGCGCCAGCCAGCCGAACGAGGTCACCGCTGCCTGCGCGACATAGGAGAGCGCAGCGTAGGCGCCGCCGAATGTGACCACCGCCATCAGGCTGAAGAAGCCGCCAAGCTGTGCCCAAACACTGGCAGGGCCGGTCAGCGCCAGGATCAGTACGACCGGCCCGAGCCAGATCGGCAGCCAGATCGCGATGGTGCGCGGCGCGTGCCATTTCGTCGGCTTGGTGTGAGCGAGGTCGCCGCGTTCGAACATGACGTCGACGGCGCCCCTGACATCGGGCAAATTGTCCTTGCCGCGTGCGGCTCCGGAAAAACGCGCCGGTGCCAAGCGGTTGCCGATCCAGCCGGTCAGCCCTGCAACCAGGATGATCAGCGGAAACGGCAGCCTGATGACATAGATGGCAAGGAACGCGGCCACCGCGATCGCCATCATCACCCGGTTCTTGAGCGCCCGTTTGCCGATGCGGAGGACCGCCTCGACGACGACGGCCAGCACCGCCGCCTTGATGCCGAAAAACAGCGCCTCGATGACGGGCGCATCATTGTAAAGCACGTAGAAGATGCTGAGGCCCAGCATGACAAACGCACCGGGCAGCACGAACAGGATGCCGGCAACGAGGCCGCCGGCGGTCCGGTGCAGCAGCCAGCCGATATAGATGGCGAGCTGCTGTGCCTCGGGGCCTGGCAGAAGCATGCAGTAGTTGAGCGCATGCAGGAACCGCTGCTCGCCGATCCAGCGGCGATCCTCGACCAATTCCTTGTGCATCAGCGCGATCTGTCCGGCCGGCCCGCCGAAGGAGAGCAGGCCGATCCTTGCCCACAGTTTCGCGGCTTGGCGGAAGGTCGGGACGATCGGAGCCTCGGTAGCCTGTGCATCGTCGTCCGCGGCGAGGGCGCTCATGGCGCTTTGCCCGCGCTGGGCCAATTGTGGGTTTCGTCAGTGGCATCGCGGCACCATCTGAAGAACGCATCGTAGAGCAGCATGCCGGCATCAAGCTGTTCGAGATCGTCGCGGAACATGCGCGACAGCCCGAGCGATGCAGCGAGGAACCCGGCCGCCTGCGGTACGAGATCGAGGCGCGCCGTATCGGCTGCACGCACGATCAGCGCAAGGCGATCGAGCGCTTCGGACCGCAACCCGAACTCTTCGATCATCGTGTCGAAGGTGCAGCGCTCGCCGCGATGGCTCCAGAACACGTCGTCGATGTCGAAGGCAACCGCCCCAAACCGATCGGCGGCCGCCAGCACTTCAGACGGCTCGACAAACAGGAACACCGCCGAGGGATCGACGAAGCGGCGGATCAGCCAAGGACAGGCGATGCGGTCGACCTTGGGGCGGGCACGCGTCACCCAGACCGTGCGGCCCTTGTCGTCGCGGGGCGGTATCTTGTCGGCCTTGACCAGAAGTCCCTTGGCCGCCTGCCACGCCTCGAAGCCGCCTTCAAGGGATTCGGCAGCAATGCCCTCATGGCGCAGCCACGCGGCAACGCCTTGCGAGAGCTTCAGCCCCTTCTGGCAGATGACGACAGCATGAGCCCCCGTGAACTCGGCCGCCCAGCTCGAAACAGACTTGAAGTCGCGCCGGCACGAGGCCGGAAGCAGCCGCGGATCGACGTCGTAGTCTTCGTCGATGCGGACATCGACAAGAACAGGCGCGTCGGACAGACCGACAAGGCGGGAAAGCTGCGCTACGGTGATTGCGGTTGTTGACGGCATGGCGTCCACCTCCAGAGTGAGAGTTTGGACGCGATCATTGGGCTGACGCCTCACGGGGTCGTCGCGAAGGAACCCCTTGCCACAATGCTGGATTGATCTTTCGTCTTTGTCAAGGAAAGAGCGGCGCCGGGGGAGCGCGCCTACTGCGCCGTCCAGCCGCCATCCATCGGCAAAGTCGTGCCGGTAATCTGCCTGGCCGAGTCCGAGCACAGAAACAGCGTCAGCGCGGCGAGCTCCTCGACGGTGACGAATTGCTTCGTCGGCTGTGCCGCCAGGAGCACGTCGCGCTTGACCTGTTCCTCGGTCATGCCGCGCGCCTTCATCGTGTCGGGGATCTGCTTTTCGACCAGTGACGTCCAGACATAGCCGGGCGCGATGGCGTTTACGGTGATGCCGTCCTGCGCGACTTCCAGCGCTACCGTCTTGGTCAGACCCGCTATGCCGTGCTTGGCCGAGACGTAAGCCGACTTGAACGGCGAGGCGACCAGTGCATGCGCCGACGCGGTGTTGATGATGCGGCCCCATTTGCGCGCCTTCATGCCGGGCACCACGGCCTTGATCGCGTAAAAGGCGGCAAGCAGATTGATGCGGATGATGGCTTCCCACTTGTCGTCGGGAAACTCCTCGATTGGCGCGACATGCTGTATCCCGGCATTGTTGACCAGAATGTCGAGGCTGCCCAAGGCCTGCTCGGCTTCGCGCACCATGGCGGTCACCGCTGCGCCGTCCATCATGTTGGCGCCGGAGTAGCGGCACTGGACGCCAAAATCCTTCTCGATGCCGGCGCGCTCCTGTTCGATCGCCGCGGCTTCGCCAAGGCCGTTGATCGTGACGTTGGCGCCCTCGGCGGCAAGGGCGCGGGCAATGGCCAGGCCAATGCCGCTGGTCGATCCGGTGACGAGCGCATTCTTCGAAGAAAGGGAACCCATGGAGATCTCGCGACTGTTAGGAGGACTACAAAGGCACATAGTTTGGGCGCCGCAACATGACAATGCCATAACCATATGTCGGCGCCATCACAGCCCTAAAACGCGCTTTGCCGGCCTCGCCGAGCGCCGTCTCAAGGCTGACACGGCAGTGTTATGGTGCGGCGCAACATAGTCGGCCGCGCATTCGCGCAGTCATTCCTGAACCATCGATCCAACGAATCAGGGGGCTGTAGCTTGAAATCGCCGATGTCGTGATGCGTGCCTATGCCATGCCGCTCACCAACCGTCCTTTCCGCCCGGCCCGTATCGCTTCTTCGATCCGACGCCCTGAGCTATCCTGCAATCTCCAGCAGGGCCGATACCAGCAAGTGGCGTTCGTCGGCGGACAGCACGTCGGAATCGAAGAGGTTCATGCTGCGCAGCCCTTCGATGGCCAGAAAGCAGACCAGCAGCGTCTTGAGGTCCGGCGTCTCGCTCTTCAGCCGCTGCAGCAGCTGCGACTTGAAGGCTTTTATCGGCGTCAGGAAATCCGGATCCTCGGCGATCGCCGAGAATATCCACGAAGCCGTCGGCTTCGGCTCCTCGCAATCATCCGCCGAGAGCCGGATATAGGTGGCGAGCAGGCTCTCGCCGCTGGCGCCGGCGACACGGCCCGATTCCAGCGCCAGCTCGAACGCGCGCAGGTAATTCTCCACCAGGCCCTGCATCAGTTTGGCCTTGGTCGGAAAGTTATATAACAGGCCGCCTTTCGACACGCCGGCGCGGCTGGCGACGGCGTCAAGCGACAGGCTGCCGGGACCGGCCTCGCGTGCGACATCGGCGGCGGCGGCGAGTATCTTGTCGCGCGAATTTGCCCTTTGGGTCTTCATCGATCCCTTCCCCCGCACCAGCCTAGGCGGAATTGACAAGACCGTCCAGACGGTACAGTAAGTCCGCCGTCATTTGTAATCGGGACCTGGCGTCGATAAGTGTCCCGCTATTCGGCTATTTTGCCGGACATCGGCCGAGGGGACAGTTCGTGAAGCGCTTCATCTCTATCACCGCAATTCTGCTTCTGCTCGCTCTGGTGTGCGTCGGCGTTGTCGGCTTCAACCTGTTCCGCGACAACGCTATCAAACAGTATTTCGCCACCATGAAGCCGCCGGCGACGACCGTATCGACGGTTGTCGTCAAGCCTTCCGACTGGACGCCGGGGGTCGAGGCGATCGGCACGGTACGCGCCGTGCGCGGTGTCGACCTTACCGTCGAGACCAGCGGCATCGTCAAGGACATCCTTTTCCATGCCAACCAGAAGGTGCCGGTCGATTCGGTCCTGCTGCAGCTCGACGATGCCGTCGAACGCGCGGATCTGGTCGCGGCCAAGGCGCAGTCCGTGTCCGACAAGACGGCGCTCGAACGCGCGCTGGAGCTGCAGCGGCGCGGCGTCGGAACGGATGCCACGCTCGACACCGCTCAAGCCGCTGCATCGGCCTCCGCCGCGCAGGTCAACAAGCTGCAGGCCGTGCTTGATCAGAAGCAGCTGACGGCGCCGTTCGCCGGCACCGTGGGCATCCCCAAGATCGACCTCGGCCAATATCTCTCGCCCGGCAACGCAGTGGTGACCTTGCAGGATCTGGACACCATGCGGGTCGATTTCTCGGTACCCGAACAGCAGCTGCCGCTGCTCAAGATAGGCCAGGCGGTGCGGCTCGGCCTCGGCGGCACCGGCGGCGGCGCCGACATGCCGTTTGCCGGCTCCATTCGCGGCATCGATCCCAAGATCGACGCTTCAAGCCGCCTGGTGTCCGTCCGCGGCGAGGTCGCCAACCCTGACGGCAAGCTGACGCCCGGCCAGTTCGTCCAGGTTCGCGTCGAGCTGCCGCAGGAGAAAAACATTCTGTCCTTGCCGCAGACGGCATTGACGTCGAGCCTCTATGGCGACTTCGTCTTCGTCGTCGTTCCGGCGAAGCCGGCGGAAGGCGCCCCAGCCGCGAAACCCGAGGAAAAGCCTGCTGCAGGGGCCGACGCGGCAAAGCCGGCGGCAGATGCAAAGCCGGCAGACGCGAAACCGGCTGCCGAAGACGCCGCGGCGAAGCCCGCGGACAAGCCGGCTGTCGACCCGGCGAAGCCCGCGGCAGAACCGGAAAAGCCGGCGCTCGTGCTGTCGCAGGTGTTCGTGAAGCCCGGCCGCCGCAACGACGGCATGGTCGAGATCGTCGAGGGCATCAAGGCTGGAGACGAGGTCGTCACCGCCGGCCAAAATCGTCTCTTCAACGGCATGTCCGTCGCTGTCGACAACACCATTGACCCCAGCAAGTCGGCGAACCAGCAGGCTCAGCAATGAACTTTTCCGACATCTTCATTCGCCGGCCGGTCCTCTCCACCGTCCTCGCCTGTATGATCCTGCTCCTGGGTTTCCAGGGCATCTTCAACCTGTCGATCCGGCAGTATCCCAAGGTTGACGAGACGGCGATCACCATCACCACCGCCTATCCCGGCGCCAGCGCCGACCTGATCCAGGGCTTCATCTCCGCCCCGATCGCGCGGGCCGTCGCCTCGACCGAGAACATCGACTACGTCACCTCGTCCAGCCGGCCGTCTTCGAGCACTGTGGTCGTCCAGATGAAGCTCGGCTCCAATCCGGATGTCGCGCTGACCGAGGTCCTGTCGAAAGTGCAGGGCGTACGCGGCACCTTGCCGGATGCATCCAAGGACCCGGTCATCGTCAAGGGCACCGGCCAAGAGTTCGCGATGATGTACATCTCGATGCAGAATCCGAACATGAGCAAGGAGCAACTCACCGAATATATCGAGCGCGTCGTGCGGCCCCGCATGTCGACGGTCGAAGGTGTCGCCGACGTGCAGATCTTCGGCGCCGAGGAATATTCGATGCGGGTCTGGATCGACCCGGTCAAGCTTGCTGCGCGTGGCGTCACCGCCGCCGAAGTGCTGGCGGCGATCAACAACTCCAACTTCCTGTCGGCGCCCGGCAACACCGAGAACGAATATGTCGTCTCCTCGATCACGGTTCGCTCGACGCTGCAGACGCCTGAGGCCTTTGCCGAGCTTCCGCTGCGCTCGACGGACGGCCAGGTGGTGCGCTTGCGCGACGTGGCGCGAGTCGAGCTTGCCGCCAAGAGCACCGACACGAGGGTGAGCTTCAATGGCAAGCCCGGCACCTTCCTCGCCATCTTCCCGACGCCGGCCGCCAACCCGCTGACAACGGCGGAGGCGATCCACAAGATCGTGCCTTTGATTCAAGAGACGCTGCCGAAAGGCATGACCATCGAAATCGTCTACGATTCCACCGAACAGATCAGCGCCTCGATCGATGAAGTGTTCAAGACCATCGCCGAAGCCGTCGCCATCGTCGTCGTGGTCATCCTGTTGTTCCTCGGCTCATTCCGCTCGGTGATGATGCCGATCGTGACCATCCCGCTGTCGCTGGTCGGCGTCTGCTTTCTTTTGTTTGCGGTCGGCTATTCGATCAACCTTCTGTCGCTGCTGGCCATGGTGCTGGCCATCGGCCTTGTCGTCGACGACGCTATCGTGGTGGTGGAGAACATTCATCGCCACATGGAGGAGGACCACATGTCGCCGATGCAGGCGGCCTTCAACGGCATGCGCGAGATTTTCTCCGCCATCGTGGCCATGACCATCACGCTCGCCGCCGTGTTCGCGCCGCTGGCCTTCACCGGCGGCCTGACCGGCGCGCTGTTCCGCGAGTTCGCGGTGACGCTCGCCGGTTCGGTGGTGCTGTCCGGCCTCATAGCCGTCACCATCACGCCGATGATGGCGGCGCGTCTGCTCAAGGCGGGATCGCACAGTCGCTTCCAGCGCGTCGTCGACGGAACCTTCAGCCGTGTCGAGCATGTCTATGAGCGGGCGGTCACCGCCTCCTTGAGAAATCGACCGGTGACACTGCTGATGGTCGTGGCGCTGGTTGCGCTCACCGGCTTCATGTTCACCAAGACCTCGAGCGAACTGGCGCCGGAAGAGGACCAGGGCTTCCTGTTGTCGATCGTGACGGCACCGCGCTACGCGACCTCGGACTACACCGAGACCTACGTCAACCAGATCCTCGGCCTGGTGAAGGACATTCCCGAAACCAGGGCGCAATTCTCTGCCGTTGCCTTTGGCGGCGCCACCAACGGCGCCTTTGTCGGCTTCGCCTTCAAGGATTGGGCCGAGCGCCAGCGCAACTCAAAGGAGCTTCAAGCCGATATCCAGGGACGCCTCGGCAAGGTGGCCGGCGTCGAGGCCTTCGTCTTCGCGCCGCCGACGCTGCCGGGCTCCGGCGGCGGCCTGCCGATCTCCATGGTGGTGCGCTCGACCGGTGGTTCCGCCGAGGTCTACGAGGCGGCCGAGCAGATTAAGAACAAGGCGCAGGCCTCCGGCCGCTTCATCGTCGTGCAAAACTCGATGTCCTTTGACGCTCCGCAGGTGACGGTGACCATCGACCGCGACCGCGCGGCGGCTCTCAACCTGCCGATCGCCGACATCGGCCAGACGCTGACGCTGCTGGTCGGCGGCGCCGAAGTGGCTCAGTTCGACCGCGACTCCAACAGCTACGACATCATCCCGCAGGTGCCGAAGGAATTCCGCGACAATCCCGAGAAGCTCGGCGAATATTTCGTGCGTAGCGTGACCGGCGAAATGGTGCCGCTTTCAGCGGTAGTGAAGATTTCGACCAACGCCGCGCCGGCCGCGATCGAGCAGTTCAACCAGCTGAACTCGGCGACGATATCAGCGCTGCCGCTTCCCGGCGTCACCACGGGCGACGGGCTGCAGACCCTGGAGAACCTTGCCAAGGAGAGCCTGCCCGATACCTTCTTCATCGATTATTCCGGCCAGTCCCGGCAGGAGAAGGAGCAGGGCAACACGATCCTTATCGCGTTCGCAGCCGCCGTAATCGTCATCTATCTGGTGCTGGCGGCGCAGTTCGAAAGCTTCCGCGACCCGCTGATCATCATGATGGCGGTGCCACTGTCGATCTTTGGCGCCATCGTGCCGCTCAATCTGGGGCTTGGAACGCTCAATATCTACACGCAGGTCGGCCTGATCACACTGATAGGTCTGATCACCAAGCATGGCATTCTTCTGGTCGAGTTCGCCAACCAGCAGCGCGAGCTGCATGGCATGAGGCGGCGCGATGCGATCGTCGCCTCGGCCAAGGTGCGCTTGCGGCCGATCCTGATGACGACAGCGGCGATGGCGCTCGGCGTCGTGCCGCTGATCGTGTCCAGTGGTGCTGGTGCGGCGGCGCGCTATTCGATGGGCCTCGTGATCTTCACCGGCATCCTGGTCGGAACCATGTTCACCCTGTTCGTGGTGCCGATGTTCTACACCTTCATCGCCAGCAAGGACCTGCCGCACCACGCCGAAAAGCCAGACCCGAAGCTGATGCCGGTGCACGCGGACTGAGCTGCGAACGGCGTTAGCGAACAAACGAAAAGAGGCCGGAAATTTCCGGCCTCTTTTTTGACTGGATTGATTTACCGCGAAGCTCTGATGGAGCTTCAGGCGGGAACTTGCGGTGCGGCATGACCTGGCCGGCTGCGCTGCACCATCGCTCCAAACGCAGTCTGCTACTTGACGATGACGATGCTGGTGTTGGTCGGGCCGAAGGTTTCGACCAACTGGTAGAAGTCGGCGGCATTGTCGGGATGCAGCCGCACGCAGCCATGCGACGCCGGCCGTCCCAGCCGCTTGATGGCGTTGGTCGCATGCACGGCGTAGCCGCCGCTGAAGAAGACCGAATGCGGCATCGGCGCGTTGTCGTATTTCTTCGAATGCCACATCTCGTGCATGCGGGTCGGCTTGAACGAGCCGGTCGGCGTGACATGCGCACTGTCGCCGGTCGAGACCTTCCAGGCGAAAGTCGGCCGGCCATCGACCAGCACTTCCATGGTCTGCTGCGACAGCGAAACACGCGCCACGATCTGGTTTGCCGCGGCATGGGCGGTGCTGTTGGCGGTGCCAAGCAGAAGCGCGGCGCCGCCGGCTGCGGCGGTGACGTTGATGAGTTTGGCGGAAATGGCTTTGTACATGATGGCTCCTCTTTGCCGGTCCTGCCGGCGTCAATTCGGTGGCCGCCTTATCCCCGCGCCATGTTTCAGACTGACTTCGCTG
Organism: Mesorhizobium sp. C277A; assembly: GCF_040324395.1. Classification (NCBI taxonomy): domain Bacteria; kingdom Pseudomonadati; phylum Pseudomonadota; class Alphaproteobacteria; order Hyphomicrobiales; family Phyllobacteriaceae; genus Mesorhizobium; species Mesorhizobium sp. C277A. The sequence continues at coordinate 4,416,652 of NZ_JAMYVW010000002.1, forward strand.
AGGCTCGTTTGTGTTTCGAATCTGTTTCCTCTGGTTAACAAGCAAGGTGGACAAGGGAAGCGTGCTCCGCCTTCGCTGCGCACTCCCGATCACGCACCGCGCCCCCAAACGAAAGTGCTGATGTCCTTATATGAAAGAAGATTGGCTTCGCTCGAAACCGACTTGCAACAAAGCGCGGCCTGGGCGGCATGATCTGGTTACAGGCTCGCGGCACAGTCATCCCAACGAGAACAGCCGGCGCCAACGAAAATGAGCATCAAATCGACCACCCTGTCCTGGCTCTTCAGGATAAGCATCGCCGCATTTGTCGTCGGCGGCATCGGCACAGTAGCCGGCACCCCGATGACGAAACTGGCGGTGATGAATTCGGGTGAGATTTCGACGCTGCATGCCGCGCTGTTCATAGCCTTGGTCTGGATTGTCTCCAGTCTGCGCATCAACCGTCTCAGGGCCCTCTGGCGGGTCGGCCTCGGGTTGAAGTGGATGCGCGGCCCCTCCGGCAACTTGCTGCCGAGAGGACCGAAGGCCCGCGTCGCAACGGGGGGCTCCGTGGGCGACGCGGGCACTTCGGGTTTATCCTGAAGCACCCGCGGTTCTGATTTTTGGGGACAACCGATGAAGACGAAATCTGCAGCCTCCGTGCTTTCGGTACTGCTCTATGCACAAGGCCTGCTCGGCTTTGCCGGTCTCGCCACGGTTCTCCTGAAGGACCGCGCGCATGCCGCCAGCGAAATCGTAGTCGCCAGCGAATTGCCGTCGGGACCATCGCTTCTGGTGGTGCGCTGACGCCTATGCATGGCGCCCGAGATTGCGCAGCTTTTTTGGGCGAGCCGAGGAACAATCCAGCCTCCCGACCCTCAGTCGGCGCGCTGCGTCGGCGGGTCGAACCGGTAGCCTGCGCCGCGTATAGTTGTGATGGTTTCGGTGTCGAGCTTGCGGCGCAGCCGCACGATGCGCGAATCGATCGAGCGGTCGAAGGCATCGGCATTTTCGGCGGGGGCCGCCGCAATGATGTCGTCGCGCGTCAGCACCTTGCGCGGGCTGGCCAGAAACAGCCTGAGCAGCGCCACCTGGCCCGGCGACAGCTGTTCTTCCGTACCCGAACGGTGCATGACGATGGCCGACCGCAAATCGACGGTGGCATTTTCCAGCACGATCAGTTCCTGGGCGGACCTGCCGCGCCGCGTCAGCAGGCCGCCGATGCGCGCGGCAAGCTCCCTGACATTGAGCGGACTTTCGACGACATCTGCGGCGCCAAGCTCGAGCGCCAGCACCTTGTCGACCAGATCGGCCGGCCGGCAGATCAGGATGAAATCCGGCCCCGCCTTCCCGTCCGCGCTCTGGCCGCCGCCATAACGCCTGAGCAGGTCCCGCCCTTCCGCCTGGCTGAGGCTGTCGCCGACGATGACGATATCGATGCCTCCGGCCGAAAGCAGGGATTCAGCTTCCCAGGGCTGCCGCGCCTCGCGCACGTCATGGCCGCGCCGGTCGAGATGATCGGCAAGATCGCCGGCCACCACATCGGCGACGGAAACCAGCGCGATGACGGATCGTGCAGCCATGTTTTTCTTCCCGTTCCCCCGCAACCGGATATGAGTGCTGGACATCATGTTTATACCCAATCTACTTTCCGCTGAAAGCGGGAGCGAGGCCATAGTGCGGGCACGGATTGTCATCGTCGAGGACGAGCCCGATCTCCGGGACGCGGTCGCCGAGTATCTCGGCGCCAACGGCTACGATGTGACCCAGGCCGGAAGCGCGGCCGAGGCGCGCGCCTTGCTGGAGACGGAATCGTTTCATTTGGCCATTCTCGACATCGCCATGCCGGGCGAGGACGGACTGTCGCTCGGCCGCTGGCTGCGCTCGAAAATACCGGTCGGCATCATCTATGCCACGGCTGCCGGCACCGCACTCGACCGCATTGTCGGGCTGGAGCTTGGCGCCGACGACTACATCGTCAAGCCCTACGAGTTGCGTGAGGTGCTGGCTCGTGTGCGCAGCGTGCTGCGCCGCGTTCCGCAGCCGAGCCCGCCCCAGGCGGCGAAGACACAAGCCGATGGCGGCCGCCGCCTGACCTTCGGCCCGTTCCAGGCCGACCTCGACGGCAGGCTTGTCACCGGCGCCAACGGCGCCGTCATCGACATGGCCAAGAGCGAGTTCGATGTGCTGGAGGTTTTCCTGACCCGCGCCAACCGGCTGTTGACGCGATCGGCGATCTCCGAGGCGATTGGTTTTGTTGAGGATCCTGAATCGTCGCGCGCCGTCGACATTCGCATCATGCGGCTGCGCAAGAAGATCGAAACCGATCCGGCCAATCCGAAATTTTTGCGCACAGTGCGCGGCGAAGGCTATATCTTCTCGCTGCCGACCGGTGACGGGCACTAGAGCAATTACAGGAAAAGTGTACGCGGTTTTCCGCCCGGAATTGCGTAAAAACAAAGAGATAGAGGCTTCTCCGTTTCCGTGAAACGGTGAAACGCTCTAGCAATTCCAGGAACAGTGCGTAGCGATTTCCGTTCGGGATTACATTGAAACATGGAGCGTTTCACCTTTTTCGTGAAATGCTCCATAGCTGCCTAATTCGACGGCCCTTTACTGATGGCTGACATGACCGCTGAACCAGCACCACGTATGGACCCGCAAGGCGCTCGCCAGAGCGCCGCGATGGCGGCTGTGCGCGTCGTCCGCCGGTTGCGCGATGCCGGCGACTGGCAGCGCGAGATGGAAACCATCCTCGAAACGCTCTGCAGCGCCATGAATTGCCAGCGCGGCATCCTGTTCAGGCTGCGCGAATTGCCCGGCCAGGGCTTCGCCCAATCGGTCGCCGCCTACTGGATCGATCCTCGCTTCGGCGGCGAACTGGCTTCGCCGACGGTGATCATGCAGTCGATCGTCGATACCGATCCGCTGCTGGAGCGGATTGGAGAGGACGAGCGGCAAGGCAAGATCTTCGCCGGCCATACGCGCGATCTCGACGGGTTCCTCAGGGCCGATTTCGAAAAGCAGCACATCAAGTCGTTCCTGTCGGTATCGGTGTTCGCGCACGGTCATCTGTGGGGCACGTTCGCGGTCAATGACTGCCTAAACGAGCGCGAATGGACCGAAGAGGAAGAGGCGACGATGCACATCATCGCGCTCGCCATCGGCGACGCCATCGAGCACTCGCCGTCCGACGCCCATGCCAGCGAAGTCATCCGCCGCACCATGCTGCAGGCGTCGCTCGACGCCATCATCGTCATCGACGAGACCGGCTCGATCATCGAATTCAATCCGGCCGCCGAAAAGATGTTCGGCTATCAGCGCAGCGACATCCTCGGCAAGGACCTGCTCGATACCGTGGTGCCGGAATATTACCGCAAGGGCTATGTCTCGGGCGCCGAATACATGTCTGGCCGCGGCGCGCCGATGGTTGGCCAACGGCTTGAGACCGTGACACAGAATGCGGCCGGCGAGGTGTTTCCCATCGAATTGACGGCGACCGAGATGCGGGTGGCTGACCGTCAGCTCATCTTCGGTTCGATCCGCGATCTGCGCGATAAGCTGCGCGCCGAAGAAGAGATCAACCGCCAGCGCGAAAAACTGCACCAGAACGAGAAGATGGCGGCGATGGGTTCACTGCTGGCCGGTGTTTCGCACGAGCTCAACAACCCGCTCGCCGTGGTCGTTGCGCAGTCGACGCTGCTGCATGAATTCGCCACCGACCCGCAGACCAAGGTTCGCGCCGAGAAAGTGCGCGCCGCTGCCGAGCGCTGCGGCCGCATCGTCAAAAGCTTCCTGTCGATGGTGCGCCTGCATCCGGCGGCGCAGGCCGAGACCGATCTCAACCAGGTGATCCGCGCCGCACTCGAAGTAACCGCCTATGGCGCACGCTCGAGCGGCATCATCATCGACACCGATTTCGCGCCCGGCCCGCTGCTGGCGATGGCCGATGCCGACCACGTCACGCAGGTGGCCGCCAATTTCCTGATCAACAGCCAACACGCTCTGGCCGGTATCGGCGGCGACCGCCTGATCAAGGTGCGGACATTCCGCAGCGATCGCGGCAACCCCGGGTTTTCGGTCGAGGACAACGGACCGGGCATTCCCGAGGCGATCCGCAGCCGCATCTTCGAATCCTATTTCACCACCAAGCCGGTCGGCGTCGGCACCGGCATCGGCCTGTCGATCTCGAAATCGATCGTCGAGCGCCACAACGGCAATATCTGGTTCGAGGAGGTGCTGCCGCGTGGCGCGCGCTTCGTCGTCCAGCTGCCGGTAATCACCGGCGGCGCGGCAGCAGCCGGCGACAGCCCGGCTCGTTCCAGCGGCTTGCGCCATGCGCTGATCATCGACGACGAACCCGACGTCGCCGGCTCCCTCTCCGACATCCTGGAACTGATGGGTATCAAGTCGCGGGTCGTGCCGGCCTGGACGTCGGCGGCGGCGACCTTGACCGGCCACATGCCGCCAGACATCGTCTTTTCCGACTTGCGCATGCCCGGCACCAGCGGCATTGCCATCTACCGCGAATTGCTCGCCGACAACCTGGCGCTGGCCAAACGCTTCGTGCTGGTCACCGGCGACCTGATCGGCGCCAAGGCCGAGATCGAAGCCTTGCCGGCGCCGCAGCGCCCGCAAATCCTGGAAAAGCCGTTCTCGACGCTGGACGTCCGCGGCGTACTCTCGGCAATAGCCGACCAGGTCGCCGCCGCCGGCTAAGTTTTCGGAAGCACCCATGTAGGGTCTATCGAGATTCGGGTCAGGCGGAGTCGAGAATGGTGGTTCCCGAGAACCGGAGCGGAGCGCACTTGAAGTACGCGAGCACCGGAAGCGCAGGGAACCTCCATGCGCAGGCCGGCCTCACCCGAATATCGATAGGCCCTAAAAAAGAGGCTCCCGACCGAGGGAAGCGGCGGGAGCCAAGAACGAGCGCGGGAGGAAGCGCTCGGGAGGTTCAGAAAACGTTGGGTGTCGTGGTCAGCGGCGCTGCGTTGGCGATCATGCGGACGGCACGCGCCTTGTGCACGCCGGACTGGGCGGCGATGACGCGCAGGCACTCCGCGCTCTCGGCGCCCCAGGCCTGACCCTGGCAGGCAAAATCGATTTCCGGCTCCGGCAGCCGGGCGGTCTTGATGGTGGTCGGCGCGCCCTGGACAACATTGGCCGGCGGGTTGAGCGAAGCAAAAGCCGGACCGGAAGCCGGTGTCAGGAACATGACGGCCAGAGCGCAGGCGCCCAGCATGGAGAACATCGCAACCGGATGGTCGCTGGCGCGCTGACGCAGTGCCAGTTTGGCGCGTCGTTCGTTGCTAGTGATCTCGACTTTCGTATGCATTGCTGCTCCCCTTCGTTTTCTTATGAAACGAACCTAAGCGCGCCTGGTAACGGGCGAATGATGCGCTTGGCTTGCCCGCGTAACAGGTTTGAAACAAGAAATTCGGGCATATCCGGACAGATCCGGTCATGTGCCGACGGCAAGATGCGTTTGCGAAGCTGTTTCATCCGGGCAATCAAATGTTGACGACAGGCGGGCCGCGAACGCACCAAGCCCGCTTCCTGTCGGCCGCACTATGAACAAGCTCACACTGCGGATCGAATTTGCGGACGCCAGGTATTTTCGTCTCGGAGCGGGCCGTGTTTGCAAGCTCGGCACGGCCAAATCCGCATGCCGGACAGCTATTTCACGCCCCCGGTTAACGCCCGGATATTCCGGGATTTTCTGGCTTTCAGCTGGTCCTGTTGTGCCGACTTGAAAAGTTGTGATTTCTACAAGCCATTGCATTTCAATGTAAAATATGGTTTTATTGAATGAGTATTCAATAAAAGAAGAGCTTTTTTATGAACCCGCATCTCCGTGACGTGGCGATCCCCAATGATTGGGACCGGCGGGGTCTGCCGGGCTGGAGTTATCACTCCGACGCGCTTCTCGAACTTGAGAAGGAATACGTCTTCCGCAACCATTGGCAGATCGCCGGCCATGTCTGCGACGTGCCGAATGCCGGCGACTATCTGACTATGGACGTGGTCGGCGAGCGGGCGCTCATCGTGCGCGGCAAGGACGGCATCGTGCGCGCCTTCAACAACATGTGCCGGCATCGCGGCAGCCGCGTCGTCGCCGACAGCCAGGGCACCTGCAAGAACGCGCTGGTCTGCCCGTTCCATGGCTGGGTCTACAATCTCGACGGCACGCTGCGCGGCGCCGCCCGGCCGCGCTCCTTCCCCGAGCTCGACAAGACCGAATTCGGCCTGATGCCGCTCAACCTCGAGATATGGATGGGCTTCATCTTTGTCCGCTTTCGCAAGGGCGGCCCGCAGCCTTCGGTGGCCGAACTGTTGAAGCCGATCGAGGCCGAGATGGCACACTACAATGTGACCGAGATGGTGCCGTCCTGGGGCATCTGGACACAGAAGACGCCGGTCAACTGGAAGTCGGTGCGCGACGTCGACAATGAAGGCTACCACGTTGCCATGGCGCATCCGGCGCTGCAGGATCTCTACGGCTCAACCTATTTCGACGAGCCGTTCATCGACGGCGTGTCGCGCTCGTTTGCCACCTACAATCCGCATGCCGGCCGGCGCTGGAGCGTGCGCGAATACATCAAGCTCACGCCCGATGCCTCACACCTGCCGGAGCATCTGCGCAGGGCCTGGATCTATTACGGCATCTTCCCCAACAACGCGCTGTCGATCATGCCGGAATCGGTGCAGTTCTATCAGGAGTTCCCGCTGTCGACCGGCGAGACGCTGCTGCGCGGCGCCATCTACCGCTACCCCGACGAGACCCGGGAACAGGCGGCCGCCCGCTATCTCGCCTACCGCATCGACCGGGACACCATGAACGAGGACGTGCAGCTTTCCGTCTGGTCAAACGAGTCCATGATCTCGGAGGCCTTCGAGGGTTTTTATCTCTCCGACCTCGAATACGGTGTGCGCACCCACCACGACCATCTGCGCAAGCAGATCCCGGTGCTGGGCCTGGAGACGGCGCCGGAGGAGAAGGACATGTGGAACCTCAATGAGGCTATGCGCTCGCAGGTGTAGGGGCGGAACTGCCAGTCACCCCTGCCACACGCCCTCTTTGCGCAGATCATCCATGGTCCGCGAAATGCCTTCGCGCAGGATCGCCACCATGTCGTCGATCTGCTCTCGCGTGATGATCAGCGGCGGCGACATCACGCACATGTTGATCAGCGGCCGGACCAGGAGGCCGAGTTCGTGGCAATGCGCGTCGATGCGCTTGCCGACATCCTTGTCGAGCTGCAGCGGATCCTTGCTTTCGCGGTCGGCTACGCACTCGACGCAGCCCATCAGGCCCATGCCGCGGACTTCGCCAACCAGCGGCAGTTCCTCCAGCGTCTTCAACTGCGCCTGGAAATAGGGCGCGACATCGCGCGTGTGGGCCAGCACGCTGTCTTCCAGGATATCGAGGTTCTTCAGCGCCACCGCGCAGCCGATGGGATGACTGGTATAGGTCAGGCCATGGCCGAACATCGCATCGGGATGGTTGGAACGGCGCATTTCCTGAAGCAGCCGCTCCGAGATGATGACGCCGCCAAGCGGGAAATAGCCTGATGTAACGCCCTTGGCGAAGGTGATCATGTCGGGGTCGATGCCGAAGCCATCGCCGGAGGCAAAGACATGGCCGAGCCGCCCGAAGCCGGTCACCACCTCATCGGAGATATAGAGGATATCGTTGTCCCTGCAGATTTCGCGAATGCGCTTGAGATAGCCATCCGGCGGCACGACGACGCCGCCGGATGCCTGCACCGGTTCGCCGACGAAAGCACCGATCTTCTCTGCGCCGACGCGGGCGACCGTATCGCGAAACTGATCGACCAGGAAATCGCAGAAGGCGGCGATGTCAATGCCTTTCGGCCGCCGGAACGGGTCTGGCGAGGACAGTTTGACGACCAGATCGTCGGCGCCGTCCATCCAGTCGCGGTCGCGCGGCCGGCCGTTGAGCGAGGCCGACAGATAGGTCGAGCCGTGATAGGCGCCGCCGCGGCTGAGGATCAGCTTCTTTTCCGGCCGCCCGCGCACATTGTTGTAGAACTGCATGAAGCGCAGTGCCGTCTCGACAGCCGACGATCCGCCGGTGGTGAAGAAGGTATGGCTGAGATCGCCCGGCGCATGATCGGCGAGGCGCTTGGCGAGCTCGGCCGACGGCGCATTCATCGTATACCAGGGCGTGTTGTAGGACAGCATCATCGCCTGGTCGTACATCACCCTGGCCAGCTCCTCGCGGCGGTGGCCGACATTGATGCACCACATGCCGGCCGGCCCGTCGATCAGTCGCTTGCCTGTTACATCGGTGATGTAGATGCCATCGCCCTCGCCAATCAGCGCACGCGCTTCATTGCCGACCGAGCCGGCATAAGGCCAGGGCTGGATGAGATGGCGCTTGGCCAGCTCGACCGCATCGCCACCGTCAGCCATTTCCATCGCTCTTAGGTCTCTTGCAGCCGCCATCATTGCCTCGCATCGTCTGAGCGTAATTTTCACCGGACAGAACATGAAGCGCCAAGGGCAGGAAAGCCGGCTTTCTTCACTCCATTTTGAATGTCCGTTCAATCAATATTACAGAAATAGCGCTTGATTTCAATGCACGGATGCGCTCATGATGAAAGAAAGCCGGCAAGCTTGGAGCGCGCAACCAGCAAAGCGCGCTCCGCAAAAATTGGGAACAGGCAGCCGGCCCGGTCGAAGGGAGCATCATGGCGGAACAGTTCGAGCCAGCAACCGAGATCACGCCCGGGTCGCTGCAATGACGGTAGCTGCCGAAGGGGTGCCCACGCGGCGCATGACGCGAGCAAGGCGAAACGCCCTTCTGCAGTCCGAGTCCGTCCAGGGCCTTGCCCTGATCAGCCCGACCTTGGTCTACGCTTTGATCCTGCTGCTGGTGCCGATCCTGGTGGTCTTCGCCCACTCCTTCTGGACGCAGAACTACCTCACCATCGACCATACATTCACGCTGGAGAATTATCGCATCGCGCTGACCGAGCCGATCTACCGCGATCTGCTCTGGCGCTCGCTCTACATTTCGCTGACGGTGAGCTTTTTCACCGTCATCCTCGCCTATCCGATCGCCTATTTCATCTCGTTCCATGGCGGTCGCCACAAGAGCCTGTGGCTGTTCCTGATTACCATCCCGTTCTGGACCAGCTATCTCCTGCGCGTGATGTCATGGAAAGTCATCCTCGGCTATAATGGCGTGCTGAATTCCGGCCTGATGGGCCTCGGCATCATCGACGAACCATCGACCGCGCTACTCTACAATTCCAGCGCCGTCATCATCACGCTCACACACGCCTGGGCGGCCTTCGCCATCCTGCCGATCTTCGTTTCGCTCGAGAAGGTCGACCGCACCTTGGTCGAGGCTGCCACCGATCTTGGCGACGCCCCGCTGCGCTCCTTCCTGCGCGTGACGCTGCCGCTGTCGGCGCCGGGCGTCATCTCGGCCGCTCTCATCGTCATGATCCCCACCGTCGGCGACTATGTCACCCCAAGGCTGGTCGGCGGCAAGGATGGCGTGATGATCGCCAATGCCATCGAGTCGCAGTTCCATAAGGCCTCCAACTGGCCACTCGGCGCGGCACTGTCCGTGACCACCATGCTGGTCGTGACGCTGATGGCGGGCGCCACCGTGCTCATCATCCGCGCGCTGCAGAGGCTGGTGCGATGACAGCGAGGCGGCGCCTTTTTCCCGGCGGCTGGCTGTCCGCCTACGCCTTCCTCTACGTCGTCTTTCTCTATCTGCCGGTGATCTTCCTGCCGATCTTCTCGATCAACACCGCGCCGACGCCAAAATTTCCTCTCACCGGCTATACGCTGAAATGGTACCAAGACCTGCCGAAGACGCCGGCGCTGCTTGACGCCGCCTGGAACAGCCTGATCGTCGGTATCTCGGCATCGGTGCTGGCGACGCTGCTCGGCATCCTCGCCGCCCGCTCGATCACCCGCTACCGCTATCCCGGCCGCCGCACAATCAATGGCCTGATCATGGCGCCGCTGGTGCTGCCGGAAATCATCCTCGCCATCTCCATGCTGCTGGTCATGCTGCAACTGGGCTTGAGCCTTTCGCTGTTCACCGTCGTACTCGGCCATGTCCTGATCTGCATTCCCTATTCGATGACGGTGCTGACCGCCGGTTTCGAGGGCTTCGACCGCAGCCTCGAAGAAGCCTCCGCCGATCTCGGCGAGAGTGCCTTCGGCACCTTCCGGCGGGTGACGCTGCCGATGGTGGCGCCGGCGATCATTTCCAGCCTCCTGGTCTGCTTCACCATCTCGCTCGACGAGTTCGTCATCGCTTTCTTCCTGACCGGCACCGAGACGACGCTGCCGATCTATATCTGGGGCCAGTTGCGCTTTGCCGCCAAGCTGCCGGGTGTGTTGGCGCTGGGCACGCTGCTGCTGGTTGCCTCTTTCGTTTTGATGACCGTTGCCGAGATCCTGCGCCGCCATGCGGCCAGACGCACCCAGAGCGAGGGAGGCCTCTATGCCTGAGCAGTCCCGGGCCGAACGGCCTCAGGATGAACCATCCAAGCAAGATAAGTCCGAGCGGGCCCAATCTGATCGACCCCAAACCGACCGAGCAATGATCGAAATCCGCAGCGTTACCCGCAGCTATGGGGCGTTCAAGGCGCTCGACGACGCCTCGCTGACCATCAAGGAGGGCGAATTCTTTTCGCTGCTCGGCCCTTCCGGCTGCGGCAAGACTACGCTGCTGCGCATGATTGCCGGTTTCGACAACCCGACCAGCGGCTCGATCTCGGTCGGCGGCCAGTCGATGGAAGGCATCCCCGCCAACCGCCGGCCGACCAACATGGTATTCCAGAGTTATGCCATCTTCCCGCATCTCAATGTCGAGCAGAATGTCGCCTATGGGCTGAAACGGCTCAGGCTGGGAGGAACGGAAGAAAAGCGCCGCGTCGAGGAAGGGCTGGCGCAGGTGTCGCTCACCGGCCTCGGCAAACGCCTCGCCACCGAGCTTTCCGGCGGCCAGCGCCAGCGCGTGGCGCTCGCCCGCGCCTTGGTGATGCGGCCCAAGGTGCTGCTGCTCGACGAGCCGCTGTCGGCTCTCGACAAGAAATTGCGCGAGCAGATGCAGGTCGAACTGCGCCGCCTGCAGCAGGCGGTCGGCATCACCTTCGTGCTGGTCACCCATGACCAGTATGAGGCGCTCGCTATGTCCGACCGCATCGCCGTAATGTTCCGCGGCAAGATCGCCCAGGTCGCCTCGCCCAAGGAAATCTACCAGCGGCCGGTCAACCGCCAGGTCGCCGATTTCCTCGGCGGCATGAATTTCGTAAAAGCGCAGATTATAGAGGAGAATGCCGCCTCGCTGGTCGTCGACACGCTGGGCTTCGGCCGCGTCAGGACCGACAAGCCGAAGGCCTTCATGCGCAATGGCGGCGGCGCCACTCTGGGCATCAGGCCGGAGCGATTGCGCGTGCTGTGGGACAATGCGACGGCGAAATTCGAAGTGGCCGGCAAGGTGGTCGAACGCCACTATTTTGGCGAGATCACCCATCTCATCGTCGAGATACCCGGATTGGAAAAGCCACTGTCGGTCACCGAGACCAACGACTTCGGCGCCGACGATATCCCCGTCGGCACTTCGATCCGCCTCGGCTACGATCCGGAGGCCTTGGTGGCGATGGCGGACTGAGCATGATCCCGAAAAGTGGAAACCGGTTTTCGGAATAAGATCATGCTCCACTAAGAATTTTAAGTTCCGTCGCGATCTGTTTGGCTGCGATCCGCCCCATCACGATGGCGCCTTCGACATAACCCGGGAATGACGGCGACAGTTCCGACGATGCGAAATGAACAGGATCTGCGCCGGCACGGATCGTGCGCTCGGCATCCCTTGCCGTCACATCGACAATAAGGTCGCTGTAGGCGCCGCCGCTCCAGCGGTCATCGATCCAGTCGCGCTGGCTGAAATCGATAATATCGGCCGCCTCCGGGCCAAGGGCATCAACGAGCCTTGCCGTGACCTCCGCACGCAGCGCCGCGTCCGCGAGCGGACGCCAACGCAACGCCAGTGGTCCGCCGACGAAGACGACCAGCGCGGCATGTTGCGCATCCTTGCTGGCGTCACAGGCGAACAGGCCCGGCAGGTCGCGCCACATCACCATGCCGCACAGGTCGCGCTCGCGCCAGAACGGCGTGGGATAGCGCACCAGGATCTTGATCACCGCACCGCTTTCCCAGACGCCGAGCGCCTTTGCGAGAGCCGGCGGCAGAGCGGGCGCGAAATCCAGCTTCGCGGCCGTCGCCGGCGGCAGCGCGACCAGCACTTTTCGCGCTTCGATGGAGTTGCTCGCCGAGACGGCACGAACCCGTTGCGGCCCGTGCTCGATGCGCGTAACCGGTTCGTTCAGCCAAACCCTGTCGCCGAGATCTCCCGCCATGTCGTCGGCCAGCGACTGCATGGTTTCGAGCAGCGAATACTGCAGCTCCGGCACCTCGTTGGTGATGCGGCGGTCATTGTCGATGAGGTACCACAGCGGCACCTTGTGCATCGCCAAGCACCACAGGCCTTCGATCATCGAGCGGAAAGCCGTCTTGGCGTCAGTGGGATCATGCTGGCGTTCGAGCCAGGCGGCAGCGCTCATGCCGGCGATCGAGGGATCGTCCGGCTCGATCGCATTCATCCGCTCGCGGATTGCCATCGCGCCATGATAGGTCCGTTCGGCCTCTTCGACCGACAGCGATGGATGGGTGATGAAATCGCCATTCACATAGGTTTCGACGAAGGCCTTGCCACGGGACGCGGCCAGCGCCGTCACCTCCGGCATGTCTTCGCAGAAAAACTGGCCGCCGCTGTCGATGCGCTCGCCAAGCCCGTTGCGAATAGCCTCGACCCTGCCGCCGACGCGGTCGCGTGCCTCGAGCAGCACGACATTGATGCCGGCCTTTCTCAGCTCAAGCGCAGCCGACAGGCCGGTGAAACCGGCGCCGACGATGACGACATCGGTTCTTTCAGTCCTGTCGCTCAATAGCCGGCCTTGATCTTCTCGAATTCCGTGACCATGCGCTGCTTGAGCTCAGGCGGCACCGGCTGCTGGAACAGCGTCTTGTCCAAGAACTTGTCGAGATTGTCGAAGCCACGGTCGCTCAGCACCTGATGGTCGATCGCGGCCATCCCGGCGCTGTTGCCGTGGCCGTAGCCGAAGGTCTTGACCAAGTAATCGGACACGGCATGCGCGTTGACCGCACTGAGGAAATCATAGGCCTGATCGAGCTTGCCCGGCGCGTCCTTCATCAGCACATAGCCGCACACCCAGGTGGATATGCCTTCCCTGGTGTCGCGGTTCATGGCGATCGGCATGCCTTGGCCCTTGAGCGTCACGAAGGTCTCATTCCAGCCCCAGACGAGGTCGACCTCATTGCCGGTAAAGGCCTGGTTGAGGTCGGTGTCGTCGGTCCAGTAAAAGCGGATGTTCTTGTGGACGTCACGCAGGAAGGCGGACGCCTCCTGGAACTGCGCGTCGGTCATCTTGGTCCAGTCCTTGAGGCCGATGACCAGGCTGGCCAGCGCATAGGCGTCATCGACATTGTCGCCGATGGTGACGCGGCCCTTGAATTTGGGATCGGCGAAAATCTTCAGCGACTGCGCTTCCTCCGCCGTGACCTTGTCGGTGCGGTAGAGCAGCGAAGTGTTGCCCCAGTCGAACGGCATGAACCAGGCCTTGCCGTCGGCGGTGACGGCGAGATCCTTCATCGCCATGATGCCGGGATTGAGATCCTTCCAGCCGGCGATCCGGGAGGTGTCGAGCGGTTGCAGAATGCCGGCCGCGCGCCACTTGGTCACGCTTTGCGAGCAGGGGTGGGCGATGTCGGCCTTGAAGCCGGCGCGCATCTTCTGGAACGCTTCCTCCTCGTCGCCGAAGAAAGCAAAGGTCGGCTCGGCGCCGTATTTGGCGGTGTAGTCGGGGTGCAGCAACGGATCTTCATAGCCTGACCAGTCGAACACGACGAGGTCGCCGCCGCCTTCGGCATAAGCAAGCACGGCGCCGGCGCCGACTGTAAGAGCAGCGGCAAGGGCGAGGCGGCGAAGCATGGAATTCATGGCGCGAAACTCCTCATCGCGAAAAGCGGCCGGGCGACGTTACGGAATTTCAGCGGCCTTGGCGAGACCGTCTGCCCGGCGCACTGACAGGCAGACGGAGGAGGCCGGACAGAGCTTTAGTAGCCTGCCTTGATCTTCTCGAATTCGGCGATCATCTTGAGCTTGAGCGACGACGGCACGGGCGATTGGAACAGGGTCTTGTCGACGAATTTCTGCACGTCGTCATAGCCCTTTTCTTTCAGGATCGCCGGGTCGACGCCGGCCATGCCCTTGGCGTTGGCCTGGCCATAACCCCAGTCCTTGACCAGCACCTTGGCGGTCTCGGGATCGTTGATCGCGTTGAGGTAGTCATAGGCCTTGTCGACATTGCCGGGTGCGTCCTTGAACAGCACGTAGCCGCAGACCCAGGTCGAGATGCCTTCGTCCGTATCCTTCTTGGACTTGATCGGCACACCGGCAGCGACGGATTGTACCGTGGCATCGTTCCATGCCCAGGCGAGATCGACCTCGCCGCCGCTCAGCAACTGGACGACGTCCGTGGTATCGGTCCAGTAGGAGCGGACATTCTTGTGCACCTGGCGCAGGAAGTCGGACGCCTGCTTGAACTGGTCGTCCGTCATCTTGGTCCAGTCCTTGAGCCCCATGGCAAGGCTGGCCAGCGCATAGGCGTCGTCGACATTGTCGCCGATCGAGACCCGCCCCTTGAACTTGGGATCGGCGAAGGCCTTCAGCGACTGCACATCCTTCGCGTCGATCTTGTCGGAGTTGTAGGTGAGCTGGGTGTTGCCCCAGTCCCACGGCATGAACCAGGCCTTGCCGTCCGAAGTGGTGGCCAGATCCTTCATCGCCATGATGCCGGGATTGAGATCCTTCCAGCCGGTGATCTTCGAGGTGTCGAGCGGCTGCAGCAGCCCCGCCTCGCGCCACTTTGTCACGCTCTGCGAGCAGGGATGACCAAGATCGGCCTTGAAGCCGGAGCGCACTTTTTCGAAGGCTTCGTCCTCGTCGCCGAAGAAGGCGAAGGTCGGCGAGTCGCCGTTCTTCTCGACATATTTGGGGTGGAAGCTCGGGTCCTCATAGCCGGACCAGTCGAACACGATCAGGTCCTTGTCGGCGGCGACCGCAATCGCCGCGGCCGAACCAGCCAGCGTCGCCGTCAGCGCCAATGTCAGTGTCAGGCGTCGGGCTATTCTTTTCATGCTGTTCCATCCTCTTTGTTTCTGATTGTTCGCTCCGGCTTGGATCCGCCGGTTGTTGTCAACGTCCGCTGTCCGGCGGGTAGTGCTTCGGAAAGGCGGCCGACAGGAATTCGTTTGCCGCCTGTAGCGCGCTCTCACGGGTGACGTCCTCGGTCCCCATCATCAGCCGCAGCCACAAGCCCTCCAGCATGGCGCTGAGCGCGAGCGCCATGACCTGCGGCTCATAGCCATAACCACCGCCCTGCTTGAGCGTGGCACAGAGGTCGATGAAGATCTTCTGGTAGGCCGCGTCGCGCGCGCCGCACAGCGCCTGGTAGGTCGGCCGCGACTTGGCCTCGCCCCAGAACGCGCACCACGCCGCGAGCTTGCGCTTGTTGCAGATCGAACGGTCGAAATCGGCGGCGACCAGCGCCCGCAGCTGCCGGGCTGGATCCTTGCCGGCCTTGGTCAGCGCGACGCGCCAATGCGCCGCATATTCGTCGGCCATATAGGCCAGGGTGGCGACGAGCAGCTTCTCCTTGCTCTCGAAATGGAAGTTGACGATGCCGCGCGACAGGCCGGCGCCGTCAGCGACATCGGCCATCGTCGTTTCCGAATAACCGCGCTTGGCCAGCGAATCGATGGTCGCTTCGATCAGCTGCTGTTGCCTGACCTCCTTCGACGCCTTGCGGCCGCGTTTTTCCGGTTCGGTTTTTCCAGACGTGTCGGAGGATCGCTCTTCGCGCGCAGCTTTCATCGGTGCCGTCATGCTCCACATTGCCGGCTATCCCACCACAGCCGGCTTCCACCCGCGAAGATGAGTGGGACGGTGCTCGCCACTGTCAAGCACCTTCTGCATGGCCTCCCAGGTTCGTATGTTCTTGTCGACATAGGCCGCTCCGACCGCGGCTGCCGCCGTCTGGTAGAGCGGGCCTTTCAGCCTTTCCAGCTCGCCGCGTGCGACCTCGCGATACCAAGAATTGCGGTCCTTCACAGTGACATCGGCAAAGCCGGCGCTGCGCATCGCTTGCGCATAGCGTGCCGGCGAGGCCATGGCGAAGGACAGGCCTTCGGCCGCGACATAGGCCTTCATCTCAGATGACGGCTCGCCGTCATGGCCGATCAGCCAGTCGGAGGCGGCAAGGACGCCGCCCGGCTTCAGCACGCGAAAGATTTCGGCAAACAGCGCGTCCTTGTCGGGCACGTGCACCAGCGCATCCTTGGAGAAGACGACATCGAACGAAGCGTCGGCAAAAGGCAGCGGCCCCGGCGGCGCCTGGACGAAGCTGGCGCGGTCTGAAAGCCCTCGTGCAGCGGCATGCTTTCTGGCCGCCTCGATCACCGGCCGCTCGATGTCAAAGCCGGTGGCATGAGCGGCACCGTGGCGCTCGACCAGATGCAGCGCGATGCCGCCGGAGCCGCAGCCTATGTCGAGGATCGTCTTGCCCCTGAGCGACAGCCCTTCGACCACCCGGTCGACCTCGTCTGGTCCGCCCGGCGACAGATAGCCCTCGCCCCACAGCGCCTCGAGGAAGCGGATCGCGGCGTCGTCATATTCCGGCTCGCCATCTGCCGTTTCGATCATCAGACCTTAAGTCCCGTCAGCCGAATTGCGCAGGTTCGAATGCCGGCAAAGCGTAGCGTATTAACAGGAAAACGCAATATCATTTGTTGAACATTCATTCAGAATGGCTGGACAGAATAGCCGCTGCCGTGCCAAATTCCGCGCGTTCGGCGACAAATCACGCGAAAATGAAGGGTCGAGCACCATGAAGGCTGGGCGCGAATGAAAGCTTGGGATGCGATCGTCATCGGCGGCGGACACAACGGCCTGGTCAACGCCTGCTATTTGCAACGCGCCGGGCTCGACGTGCTGGTGGTGGAAAAGAACGACTGGGTCGGCGGCGCCGCCACCAGCCGCGAGCTGACGCCGGGCTTCCTCTACTCCAACTGCTCCTATGTCTGCTCGCTGTTTCGCCCCGAGATCATGCGCGACCTCGAACTGCCGCGTTTCGGCTTGCAGGTTATTTCCTATGAAGGCGGCGCCGTGTTCACCCGCGACGGCGACTACCTCGCCAACTACCGTGACCACGATGCGCACCGGCGCGAATTCGCCCGCTTCTCCAGGCGCGACGCGGAGGCCTATGACCGCTATTCGCGCGACGTGACGCGGCAGTGCCGTTTCATCCAGCCGCTGCTGATGCGCACCGCACCGGACCCGGCCAGTCTGAAGCCGCGCGACCTCGGAGAGCTTCTCTATCTCGGCAGGAAATTCGTCGGCCTGTCATCAGAAGAAATGGCGCTGACGCTGCGCTTCTGGACCATGTCGATCTCGGAATTCCTCGACGAATATTTCGAGACCGATGTCATCAAGGCGAACTTCGCTTTGTCCGGCATTATCGGTACCGCGCTCGGGCCGATGTCGCCCGGCACAGCCTACGTGCTGCTGCACCATTATATGGGTGAGGTCGACGGCTCGGTCGGCGCCTGGGGCTATGCGCGCGGCGGCATGGGCGCCGTCACCAAGGCGCTCGCCGCTTCATTCAAGGCGTCCGGCGGCGCTATCCGCACCGGCGCCGAGGTCGACCATGTGCTGGTGAGCCGAGGCAAGGCCAAGGGCGTGGTGCTGGCCGGCGGCGAGGAGGTCTACGGCAAGCTCGTCGTCTCCAACGCCGACGTCAAACGCACATTCCTGAAACTGGTCGAGGAGAAGGAACTGCCCGACATTTTCCTGCGGCGGGTCAGGAACTTCAAGATCCGCGGCTCCTCCGGCAAGGTCAACATCGCGCTGGATTCTCTGCCGGAATTCCCGGCACTGCCGAAGGATTCACCCGTTTATCGCGGCGACATGCATTTCACCGATTCCATGGAGCGCATGGAGCGCGCCTATGACGACTGGAAGGCCGGTCGCTGGTCGGCCGACCCATTCCTCGACATGGTCATCCCAACGACGCTCGACCCGACCATGGCGCCGCCGGGCAAGCATTTCATGAGCTGCTTCGTGCAGTACGCACCGCCCAAGGTGAACGGCCGCGACTGGACCGATGCCGACCGCGACGGTTTCGCCGAAAGCGTAGTTGCGCAGATCGCCGAATACTCGCCAGGCTTCCGCGACCGCATCGTCCATATGGAGGTGCGCACGCCGCGCGAGATCGAAGCCGAGGTCGGCCTCACCGAAGGCAACATTTTCCAGGGCGAGCTGACCTTCGACCAGCTGCTGTTCAACCGCCCGGTGCCGGGCTACGCACAATACCGCTCGCCGGTCGGCGGGCTCTATATGTGCGGCTCCTCGACACATCCCGGCGGCGGCGTCATGGGCGCACCCGGCCGCAATGCGGCAGCCGAGATCCTGCGCGACCTCGCCAAATCGACCTCCCATATGAGCCCGGCCCATGACGTCATTTGATGCCATCATCATAGGCGGCGGCCATAACGGCCTTGTCGCTGCCGCCACTCTGGCGAAAGCCGGCCGCAAGGTGCTGGTGCTGGAAGCGGCCGGCGATGTCGGCGGCGCGGCGCGCACCGAAGAGTTTGCGCCAGGTTTTCGGGTCTCCTCGATCGCGCATGTGCTGAACCGCCTGCACCCCGACGTGGTGAAGACATTGGAGCTGGAGAAACACGGGCTGCAGGTCACCCGCGCAGACTTCATTCCGTCGGTCGCCTTGGCGAGGGACGGCCCGCCGCTTGTCCTGCATGGCGCCTATGGCGAAGTGCTGACCGGCTCCACTCCGTCCGAGCAGTCCGCCTGGAAGGAATTGCGCGCGCAACTCATGCGCTATGCCGGCATCCTGAAACCGTTCCTGTCGCGGCGCCCGCCCGATCTCGGTGGCATGTCGCTGCTTGAAACCGCAGCGCTCGGCCAGACGGCCGTGGCGCTGAAAAAGCTCGGCAAGGAAGACATGCGCGACTTCCTGCGCGTTCTCCTGATGAACGTCGCCGACCTGCTCGACGAGCAGCTTGCCGATATCAGGCTGAAGGGCCTGCTTGCCTTCGACGCCACGCTTGGTAGCCACCTCGGCCCGCGTTCGCCGACCTCCCTGCTCGGCCTCTACTATCGGCTGGCCGGCGAGACCGGCGGCAAAACCGGCGCGCAGATGCTGCCGAAAGGTGGGATGGGTGCAGTCGTCGCCACGATCCGCGCGGCGGCGGAGAAAGCCGGCGTCACCGTCCGCACGGCAGCGCCCGCGGCCAGGATAGTCGTCGAGAAAGGCCGCGCCCTCGGCGTGACGCTCGACGGCGGCGAGGTGCTTCACGCCAGAACGATCGTTTCCGCCATCAACCCGGCGACCACAATGCTCGATCTCGTCGGCCCGCGCGAGATCGACACGGGTTTCGTGCGCAAGGTAAAGAACATCCGCATGAGGGGCGACGCGGCGAAGCTCCATCTGGCGCTCGATCGGCCACCGCAATTTTCCGGCGTCGACGCCGATAATCACAAGGGCCGTCTGGTTATCGCGCCCTCGCCCGACCATGTCGAGCGCGCCTTCAACCCGTCGAAATATGGCGAGTTCTCAGCCGAACCGGTGATGGAGATCACACTGCCGTCGCTCTCCGACCCGTCGCTCGCGCCAAGCGGCGCCTGTGTACTGTCGGCTGTCGTGCAATACGCGCCTTATGCGCTGAAAGAGGGTTGGGACGCCGGCAAGCCGAAATTCCTCAGAGCTGTTATGGCGCAACTCGAAGCCTACGCCCCCGGTATCGGCAAGTCCGTGCTGCATGCCGAGCTTTTGACGCCAGCCGATATCGAAGCCAACTACCGCATGCCGGGGGGCCATTGGCACCACGGCGAATTGCAGGCCGACCAGATGTTGATGTCGCGGCCGGTCTCCGGCTGGTCGGGCTACGACACGCCGATCGAGGGGCTGTTCCTGGCCGGCGCCGGTTCGCATCCAGGCGGCGGCGTTTCGGGTGCTCCCGGTTTGAATGCGGCGCGGCGCATCATCGCGATGAAGGGATGATCGGATGTTTCAGCCAGTCAACGCCGCACTCTACGGCGAAGGAATGCCGTCATGACGAGTCCGATCAACAACGCCGCCCGCACCACAGCGCAGTCGCATTTCCGCACACTGCGTCTCGGCACGCCGTTCCAGCCGCGCATCGATGCGCTGGCCAAAACTCAGGACTGGTACAATTGGGCCGGCTATCGCGCGCCGCATTCGCTGTGGGACGAGGAACTCGAATATTTCGCCATCCGCAGCCAGGCGGCTTTGTTCGACATCTCGCCGATGACCAAATACCGCATCGAGGGGCCGGATGCCGAAGCCTTCCTCGATCGCGTCACGCTGCGCGACGTCGCCAAGCTCAAACCGGGCCGCGTCCACTACACCGCATGGTGCGACGACGAAGGTTTTGTCCTCGATGACGGCACGCTGTTCCGGCTGTCGCCGACGCGCTTCCGCCTGTGTTCGCAGGAACGGCACCTGCCCTTGCTGCTCGACAGCGCCATCGGTTTCGAAGTGACCGTCGAAGAAGAGACTGAAAGCGTCGCTGGTCTCGCTCTGCAAGGCCCAACCTCCTTCGCCGTGCTGCACGAGGCCGGCTTTGCCGGCGTTGAAAAACTCAAAGTGTTCGATCTCGCCGAGTTCCCGCATGACGGTAGCACCGTCACCGTCTCACGCACCGGCTTCACCGGCGATCTCGGCTACGAACTGTTCGTGCCGGCCGAAAAAGCGCTTAGCCTCTGGGACCGCCTGATGACGGCAGGCGAACTGCGCGGCATCCGCGCCATCGGCTACGCCGCCCTCAACCGCGCCCGGCTGGAAGCCGGCCTGATCGTCGCCAATGCCGACTTCACCACCGCAGACCATGCCATCCGCGCCGACCGTCTGCGCATGCCAGACGAGATCGGTCTCGGCTTTATGGTCGACCTGGGAAAAGGCCATTTCAATGGCCGCCGCGCCATGCTCGAAGCGCGCGCCAAACGCAAGCTGCGCCATGTGCTGGTCGGGCTGGAGATCGAAGGCAACATCCCGGCCGAACACGCCATCGTCTATCACAAGAAGCATCAGGAGGTCGGGCTGGTCAGCGCCGCCATGTGGTCGCCGATGGCCAAGCGCAATATCGCCATCGCCTCGCTGACGCGTCCCTATGGTCATAGGATGGTCGAAGACCTCTGGGTCGAGATCTACGCAATGCGCGAGTTGCAGTACCAGAAGCTGATGAAGCGGGCCAAGGTGGTGGCCCGTCCCTTCATCAAGCTCGACCGCCGCACCGCCAATCCGCCGGCGGATTTCTGATCATGGCCAACGAACCGGATGATGAGGCGGAAGCCGCCGAACAGTGGCAGCTGGTCAACACGCCGCTCGGCGAAAAATGGTCGGGTCGCGCCCGCTATGCCGCCGCCATGTACTTCTACAAGCGCGGCGAAATGAGCGCCGAGACGCTCGAAGTCTACCGCATCTGCGCGCGGCTGGACTGGGAGAACCCGCTGCCGATGATCAGGGATCGCGGCGGCCAGGATTGGCTGAAGCGCATGGGCGCTTAAGCCTCAGCCTATGGTTCTTTCGAGAACGCTCAGCCAGTTGCGATAGGCGATCTTCTCGATCAACGCGCGTCCGAAACCGCGCGCGGCCAGCGCATCTATCAGCTTCGGCAGACCGGCAACGTCGCCGATGACCGCCGGGATCATGGCGCCGTCGAAATCGGAGCCGAGACCGACGCCGTCCTCGCCCAGCGCCTGCAGCAGCGAGTCGACATGGCGCACCATGATGTCGAGGCTGGTGTCCGAGTTCATCCGTCCGTCTTCGCGCAGGAAGCCGGTGGCGAAGTTGAGCCCGACCATGCCGCCGGTCTCGCGGATAGCGCCGAGCTGCCAGTCCGTCAGGTTGCGCGAATGGGTGCACAGCGCATGCACGTTCGAATGGGTGGCGACCAGCGGCGCATCGCTGAGTGCGGCGACATCGCGAAAGCCCTTTTCGTTGAGATGCGACAGGTCGATCATGATCTTGAGCTGATTGCAGGCCTTGACCAGCGCCTTGCCGGCATCGGTCAGCCCCGGTCCGGTATCGGGCGACGACGGAAAGCGGAACGGGACGCCATGGCCGAAGGCGTTGGGTCGGCTCCAGACAATGCCGAGCGAGCGCAGGCCGGCTTCGTAGAGCACGTCGAGCAAGGTAAGTTCGGGATCGATCGCCTCGACGCCTTCAATATGAAACACCGCCGCGATCGAACCTTTTGCCATCGCCTCGCGAATGTCACCGGCACTGCGGCAGACGGTCAGCGCGCCCGCGCGCTCCAGCCGAAACAGGATCGAGGCCATGCCGATGGTGGAATTGAGCGCATCAGCGCGTGGCAGTTCCGGCGGCAATGGCTCATTGTCGCTCGGCGCCGGCGGCACCGCAGAGCGTTTGCTCTTCTCGACCGGCGGTGGAAAGATCGCGAACATGCCGCCGGCAAAGCCGCCCTTCTTGGCGCGCGGCAGATCTATATGACCGCCCTGCGTCCCCTCGATGAACAGCTTTTCGACGTCTGTGTCTTTCGACTGGTACAGTCGCAGCAGCGTGTCGTTGTGGCCGTCGAAGACGGGGACGAGATCGGGTTCGGTCATCAGGAAGCCATTCGGTCAATTGGCAGGAGCGGACGAACCGCGGCGAACTGTGTACTTAGGCAAGAAGGCCGAACTGCGCAAATGCCAGAGAGGCGTTCGCTCTTGTGGCTGAGCGACTCCGACCACCTGCCGGGTCCCCGCTGCTTCGCAGCGTCCCGGCGTTCGCCGGCCTTCATCGTGCCACTGGCACGATGAATTCGCCTTCGGCGACCGGCAACTCACCCCACAAGGGGAGAAGGGAAAAAGGTCTATTGCTTCAGCACATCCGCCCATTCCGGATGGCGGCGGAACTGGGCGTTGGCGAAGGGGCAGAGCGGGATGATCTTCTTGCCCACTGCCCGCGCGTCCTCGACGGCGCGTGTGACAAGCCGAAGGCCGGCGCCCTGGCCGCGAAACACGTCCGGCACTTCGGTGTGATCGATGATGATCTGGTGCTCGCCGACCTTGGTGAAGGTCATTTCCGCCTCGGCGCCGCCGGGTCCGCGCAGCACATAACGTCCCTTCGAGCCGCGGTCCTCGAGTTCGATCTCAGGCAATTCGTCAGGCATCGCTTGCTCCTTCAACCGGCGCATCGGCAAAAAGCCGCCTCGCCGCTTCGATCTCGTTTGGTCGAATTTCGTGGCCGCCATCGTGCCACTCCACTGTGACATCGGCGCCATTGGCGCGCAAATAGGCCTCCAGCCGGGATGTCAGGTTGGGCGGGCAGATCGGGTCGCGCTTGCCGGCGGTGACCAGGATGCGGCGTCCGGCAAGGCTGCCCTGCACCTGCGGTTCGAACGGGATCAGCGGGTGCATCAGCACCGCCGCATCGAACAGCTCGGGCGCGGCGAACATTACGGACGCCAGGATGTTGGCGCCGTTGGAATAGCCGAGACCCAAGACCGAAGATGGCCTTGCCGCTGCCACCTGCGCCTTGATGAAACCGGCCATCTTGGCGGTCGCCCGCGCGAGGTCGTCCATGTCGTAGACGCCCTCGCCGGTGCGGCGGAAGAAACGCGCCGCACCATGCTCGGAAACATCGCCGCGCGGCGATACGATCGTCGCCTGTGGCGCGAGGTCGCGCCCGAGCGACAGCAGCTGGCTCTCGTCCGCGCCGGTGCCGTGAAAGACGAAGAGCAGCGGGCCGCCGGGCGAACCCGGCAGCGCCTTATGGATGTAAGCTTCCTTGCTCATCGTCTCAGCCTTCCAGCTTCTGCAGATGCTCTTCAAGATAGGGCCGCAGATGCTGGTGCTGCGTCGGCAGTTTCAGGGCTTCGCCGAGATGGGCGGTGTCCTCGTCGCGGTCGAAGCCCGGCTCATTGGTGGCGACTTCGAACAGCACGCCGCCCGGCGTTCGGAAGTAGATCGCCCAGAAATAGTCGCGGTCGATCACCGGCGTCACGCCATAACCCGTATCGATCAGCGCCTTGCGCACTTCGAGCTGCTGGGCGCGGTTCTCCACCGCGAAGGCGACATGGTGGACCGAGCCGGCGCCGAGATTGGCAAAGCCCGCGGTAGGCAGCGATTCGATATCGACGACATCAGCGCCGTTGCCGTTCTTGATGGCGAGCCGGCTGACACTGCCGGACTTGTCCACTTGCTCATAGCCCATGAACTTCAACAGCTCTTCCGTGGCGCCACCATCCTTCAATCTGAGCGAGACCGAGTGGAAGCCGCGTATCGCCTCATCAGCGGGAATGCCGCCTTTCAACCATGGCGCGCGGCTGTCCGCCTTGTCTTCGACCAGCGCGAAACCGTCGCCGTCGGGACCGGCGAAGGCCAGCCGCTTCTCGCCGAACGTCTCTTCGCGGGAGACACCCGCAACGCCTTCATCGGCGAAGCGCTTTTCCCAATAGCCGAGCGTGCCGGCCGGCACCGAATAGGCCGTGGTACCGACCTCGCCGACGCCGTGGCGGCCCCTGGCAATGTCCGGGAACGGAAAATAGGTCATCACCGAGCCGGGCGTACCGTGCTCGTCACCATAATAGAGGTGATAGACATCTGGCGCGTCGAAGTTGACGGTCTTCTTGACCCGGCGCAGGCCGAGCTTGTGCGTGAAGAAATCATTGTTCTGGCGCGCATCGCCGGCCATCGACGTGACGTGATGCAGGCCCTTGATCTGGTCGAGCATTGTCTTGCTCCTTCCCTTCGGTTTGCGGCCCTTGCCGCTGTCCACGCCTATATGAGGGGCCGCCCGGCAATGGCAAAGGCGGCAATCTCAGAATGGACTGTATCCCAATAGTGAACAGCAGGAAATTTTCGTTCACCATTTAAGCAAGACCGACAGGCTTGCGCTGCCGCCAAATTCCGGTTCATTGAACGTCTTCCCGACGTGACAGGATAGAGCATTGGCCGCGAAAAGCAGACGCCCGAACATCCTATTGATCTCCTGCGACCAATGGCGGGGCGATTGCCTGTCGGCTGCCGGCCATGCCGTGGTGAAGACGCCGAATGCCGATGCGCTCGCCGCCGAAGGCGTCCTTTTCATGCGGCATTACGGCGGCGCGGCGCCCTGCTCGCCGGCCCGCGCGTGCCTCTACACCGGCCTCTACCAGATGAACAATCGCGTCTGCCGCAACGGCACGCCGCTCGACGCCCGCCACGGCAACATGGCGCTTTCGGCCCGCGCCCTCGGCTATGATCCGACTTTGTTCGGCTACACCGACGTCTCGCCCGATCCGCGCACGATGGCGCCGGGCGATCCCCGGCTGAAAAGCTATGAGGGCGTGCTGCCCGGCTTCAGCGTTCGCCAGTTCCTGCCTGAGCATCAGAAACCATGGCTGTCATGGCTGAAGGCACGTGGCGTCGACACCAGCGCGGGCTCTCCCGGCATTCACCGCCCCGTGGGCGGGGAAGCGGGCGACGCCGTGACCAGCGCGCCGCCTGTCTATTCCAGGGACGAGACGCCGACCGCTTTTCTTGCCGGCGAATTCATTCGCTGGCTGGACGAACAGGATTCGCCATGGTTCGCGCATGTCTCCTTCATCAGCCCGCATCCGCCCTTTGTCGTACCGCGGCCCTACAACACGCTGTATGATCCGGCGGACGGACCGCCCTTCCGCCATGTCGAGACTTGGCAGGCCGAGGCGCAAAGGCATCCCTATCTGGCTTACGACCTTGGTCGCCAGAAGCGGAGAAGCTTCCGCCCCGGCACCGACGGCCACGTGCGCGACTGGGGCGACGACAACATCCGGGCCATCCGCGCGATCTATTACGGCATGATCTCGGAGGTCGACGCGCAGCTTGGCCGCATCTGGCAAGCGATCAAGACGGCGAATGCATGGGATGACACCATCATCGTGCTGACTTCGGACCACGCCGAGATGATGGGCGACCATTTCATGCTGGGCAAAGGCGGCTTCTTCGACGGCAGCTATCACATCCCATTGATCGTGCGCGACCCGCGTCACGGCAATGCAGCCGGCTCGACCGTCAACCACTTCACCGAGGCCGTCGACATCTTCCCGACCTTGCTCGATCTGCTGGACGCCGACGCCCAGCTGCATCTCGACGGCCGCTCGCTAAAACCGTTCCTGCAAGATGAACCGCCTAAGAATTGGCGCGACGCGGCGCATTGGGAGTTCGACTTCCGCTCGATTGCCAGCGGTGAGGCCGAACGGCATTTCGGCATCGGCTCGCGCCAGTGCAACCTCGCCGTCATCCGTACGGAAAAATTCAAATACGTGCATTTCGGCGGCGGCCTGCCGCCGCTGCTCTTCGACATGCAGAAGGATCCGGGCGAACTGGCCAACGTTGCCGCCGACCCGGCCTATCTCAGCGTGCGGCTTGAATTTGCCGAGCGACTGCTTGCCTGGCGCGCCGAGCATCTTGACCAGTCCTTGGCGCTTGCAGAGCTGACGGACGAAGGGGTGGTGGATATGTGGTAGGCAGTAGGCAGTAGGCAGTAGGCAGTAGGCAGTAGGCAGTAGGCAGTAGAATGTTCTGGCGGCCTGATTGCCTCGTCACTCGGTTTCGCCTACTGCCCAATCCCTACTGCCTATTCCCTTACTGTACCATCATCCGCTGCTGGTCGCGCTTCTCGGCATAGCTGCCCTTGTCATACGCAGCCTGCGCCTGCAGCTGCTCCTTGGTGAAATTGGTGTAGAGATATTTGTTGCCGTCCTTGTCGGTCATGAATTTGAGCTTGTCCATGCCGACCGCGACCTCCTTGGCGCCGATGCCTAGAAAGCCGCCGACATCGATGATGACGGCATCCGGCTTGCTGTCGGGCGTGAGCACGACGTCGCCGATCTCGCCGACCTTGGCGTCGTTGGCGCCATAGACGGTGGTGCCCTTCAGGTCGTCGCCTCTGATGTTGCCGACCGGCATTTCGGTCAGTGTCGACTTGTCGATCGCTGCCGTTTGCGTCGGATCGGTGGCTTTTGTACCGGCCGGAGCTTCCGCGGTCTTGTCCGCTGGCTGAGCATTGTCAGCCGGTGCAACGGCCGTCGGGCCAGCGGGAGCAGTCGGCTGCGTTGCGTCGGAGGTTGTCGTCACCGGCGCCGGATCATAGGGCTTGCGGTCGAAATCAGGCTGCGCCTGCAGTTCCTCCTTGGTCGTCTGCGCCACCAGCCAGCGATCGCCGTTCTTTTCGGCCCACCGTGCCTTGGCGAAATCATAGGTGACGTTCTTTTCACCCATGCCGAGGAAGCCGCCGACGCCGATCACCAGCGACTGCGCCTTGCCATCCTTGGTCAGCACGATGTCGTTGACGTCGCCGATATTCTGGGCATCGTCGCCAGTGCCATTGTAGACATTCTCGCCGATGATGTTGGTTGCGAGATTGCCGTCAGCGCGTTTCACCGCCGGTTCTGACGGCGCGGCGTTGAGATCAACCGGCTTCTGCGGGTCGTTCTGCGCCGTGGAAGCAGGCGCCGGGGCCGGATCGTAAGGCTTACGGTCGAAGTCGGGCAGCGCCGTCAACGCTTCTTTCGTCGTCTCGGCGACGAGCCAGCGATCACCATTCCTCTCGACCCATTGCAACTTGCCGTAGTCGAAGGCGACGTTCTTGCTGCCTATGCCGAGGAAGCCGCCAACGCCGATAATGGCGGATTTCGCCTGGCCGTTTTCATCGAGGACGACGTCGCTGACGTCACCGATCTTCTGCGCATCGTCGCCAGTGCCATTGTAGACAGACTCGCCAATGATATTGGTCATCAGCGCGCCGTCGGCCTGTTGCGGCGCCGGCGCGATGGTAGCAGGGGCTTCAGCCGGCGCTGGGGTCGTCGCCGGGGTCGTCGTTGACTGCGCAAACGCACCGGTAGCGATCAGCGTTGCCAGTGCGGTCGTCGCGAACAGTGTGCGGATCATGATTAAGTCTCCTCTTGCGTGATCTCATGTGCGCCGCAATCGGCAAACCACTTGCCGGGAGACCGAAGGCGGCGCCTCCAATGGGATCACAACGTTGTGACAAGGCGCTTGTTCCGAAAAAACGGGAGCATCGAAATACCCTGGCAAGTCCGCGGAATCGCCCGACATTCCCACCCGGCCGATGGAACCTTTCCCAAGCTTGCCCGTTTCAGCCTGCGGCTGGCATTCCGGCCGCTAAAAAGAATACGGAGTGGGGCATGCGATTTGCAGCGGTGCTGAACCGGGACGGCGGCACCTTGCGGACCACCGATCTTTCCGCGCTAACCGACCGCATGCGCCAGACGCTTGAGACGGCTGGTCACTCCATCGATATCGACATCGTCGCCGGCAAGGAGATTGTCGCGGCGCTCGACAAGGTCGCCGCGCGACGCGACATCGACGTCGTGCTGGCCGGTGGCGGCGACGGCACCATTTCGGCCGCCGCGGGGCGGCTGATGAATGGCAAGAAGGCGCTGGCCGTCCTGCCTGCAGGAACCATGAACCTGTTCGCCCGCGGCCTTGGAATTCCGCAGACCATCGATGGCGCGCTGAAGTCCTTTGCCGACGGCGAGATCATGGCGGTTGATATCGCGAGCGCGAATGGCCGGCCGTTCGTGCATCAGTTCTCGATCGGCCTGCACGCCAGGATGGTGAAGCTGCGCGACAATATGGAATTCGCCTCGCGCCTGGGAAAGATTCGCGCTTCGGCCAAGGCCGCCTGGACTACGATCAACAATCCTCCCGCCATGAAGGTGACATTGACGGTCGGCGAAGCCGAGATCGTGACCCGCATCAGCGGCATCGGCATTTCCAACAATCTGTTTGGCGAAGGCCATCTGCCTTATGCCGACAATCCTGCCGGCGGCGTGCTCGGCATCTATGTCACCGTGGCGCGGCAGCGTGGCGAGCTGGTCAGGGCGCTCTTCGACATGGCTCGAGGCAGGTGGCGCGACAGCGATCATGTCGAAACTCATCAGGCCGACAAGGCAATCGTGAAGATCCATACAGGGAGCAAGAAATTCGGCGCCGTCATCGACGGCGAACTGGTCAAGCTGGAGCGCGAAACGACAATCCAGATCCACCCTGGCGCACTGAACGTCCTGGTTCCGGCGCAAGCCGCCCAGGCGAAGGCCGCCTGATGCGATTACGAATGACTCGGAAAACCCTAGCCGCCCGACTGCCCCTCGCCGGCTGGCGCGCTCTGGTTGGCCGGCGCGCTCTGGCCGGTGGGCTGCCCCTGGCTTTCAGGGGTATCTGGATCGATCTTTTGGCCATAAATCTCGGCCGCTCCCCAAGCAATGAAAGCCAGGAGCAAAGCGGCGACCAATATGCGCAGGCCGTGCCAACCCCACCGCCCCTGACGGGCTTTGTTTTCAGGGGCGATCTTGGTCATTGGCGGCGTTCCTATCGCGCAACCGGGATGGTGGATAAAACCATCGCCGGCGAAACATGGTGGGGTAACGATTGCTTGCTACAAAAGTTCCGGCGCGCGACGACGGCCGCGCGAGATGCGCGCCGCCGCAGGTGGGGCCTGCAAGCGAGGGGGCTTGGTGGATAGCAAGGTGGCGAAGCAGGCTGGTTTGCCGGTTGAGGTCCGCCGCGCCGTGGCGGCGCCGGAGCGGCTTGCCGTACTGCATAGGCTTGACGCGATCGACACCGACTCCGATCCCGACTTCGATCGCATCACCGGCCTTGCCGCAGCCGTGATGCAGGCGCCGATCGCGCTCGTCACGCTGCTCGACACCGAACGACAGTGGTTCAAATCCTGTGTCGGCTTCAACGAGACCGAAACCGCGACCGACATATCGTTCTGCGCCCATACCATTGCCGCCGGCGACGAGCCCATGGTGGTGCCGGATGCCAGCATCGACCCTCGCTTCTCCCGCAACCCACTGGTCACCGGCGAACACCATGTCCGCTTTTATGTCGGCGCGCCGATGGTGGTCGCCGGCGCGCGCGTCGGTACGGTGTGCGTATTCGACCGGGAGCCGCATGAACTTCCGTCCGCTGCCGCGCTCGATCATTTGAAATCGCTGGCCAGCCTCGCCGCCAGCCTGTTTACCCTCAAGGACGCCACCCGCAGCGGCGCCATTGCCACGGCTGCTTTGGCGCAGGAGGAAAAGCGCCGAGCCATAGCGCTCGATGCCGCCTCGCTCGCCAGTTGGGCCTGGGATATCCGCACCGACATGATCGAATGCGACGTGCGTTTGTCGGAGCTGTTCAACCTGCCGCGTTCGAACCGGCTGCGGGCGCGCGACATTTTGGCCGCCATCGACCCGCGCGACGTCTACCAGACCGAGACGCGCTTTCGCGATGCCCTGACCGGCAGCGACGACTATTTCGGCGAATACCGGGTCAAAGGCTTCGATCCGCCGCGCTGGATAGTCACCCGCGGCCGCGTCATCGAGCGCGACGGCGAAGGCAAGCCGACGCTTATCTTTGGCGTCAACTACGACATCTCGGAACGCAAGCTCGGCGAGGACCGGCAAAGGCTGCTGCTGCGCGAGCTCAACCATCGGGTCAAGAACACGCTGGCGACGGTGCAGGCGCTGGCGACGCAGACCGTTCGCCACGCTCGCCGCCCAAGCGAATTCCTGGAAGCCTTCGGCGCCAGGCTGCAGGCGCTGGGCGCTGCCCATAACCTGCTGTCGGATCGCGAATGGCGCGGCATCGGTATTCGCGAACTGATGCAGATCGAGGTCAAGCCGTTCGATTCGGCAGAACGGCCGCGCATCGTGATCTCCGGTCCGGAGCTGCTGCTTTCGCCCGACCAGGCGGTGGGGCTCGGCCTGATCATGCACGAACTGGCCAGCAACGCGCTGCAATACGGATCGCTGTCGGTTGGCTCGGGGAAGGTCGATGTCGACTGGAAGGCGGCGGGCAAGAAAGGCGCGCACCGCCTTGTGCTGACCTGGATCGAAAGCGGCGGGCCGAAAGTCGACCCGCCGGAACGCCAGGGCTTCGGCTCTATCCTGATCCGCCGCAGCCTCGCCAAGGTTTTGTCGAGCGAAGTGACCCACGAATTCCGCAGCGAAGGCGTGTTCGCCGAAATATCGATGCCGCTTGAAGATCTGCCGGCTTAAAGCAATTTCAGAAGTGCGAAGCGGTTTTCCCGGGAACAGCGTGTCAGCGCGACGCGCTTTAGTCGGCTTCGCTGTCTGGATCGCCCGGATCCGGTTTGACGTTCTCGCGGTAGATGGCATAGGCCGCGAGCGCGATCATCGGGCCGAGAATGACGCCCTTCCCGCCTTTCCCCTTGAGCAAGGCCGGCAGCACGGCAAGCGCCGCGGTGATACCGAGCGCCTTCAGGTCGGCATTGCGCCTTCGCGCACGTCGGCGTGCACGCGTTCCAGCCGCAAGTTGATGAATGAGCACGATAAGCCCGGCCAGTACCAGGAAACCAGCGGCGAAGCCAAGACAGGCGGCCATCGAGCCATAACGGTCAGCCGCCCAGATGTAGGCCGCCCCCAGGAGAAACCCGAGGCCGCACAGGGCAGCCACGGCGGCGAGCCCGTAGACGATTGCCGCCGTGCGCGCGCGGCGCATGGCGGCAATGGCTTCACCCGAGGCCAAGGCCGAGATAAGCGGTGCCAGCATGCCCATCTCTGTCGAAACTAGCGCCGGGCAAGAAGCGCAAACAGGAAGCCGACGCCGGCCGCGATCGCCAGTGAAGTGACCGGCTTCTCGCGCACATTGGCCGTGATCTGGGCCTCAAGATCCTTGGCGTTGCCACGCAGGCTGTCGAAGACGGCTTCACCCTGGGCGCGCAACTGGTCGACGCCTTCGGCAGCAGCGCGCCGCGCCGTGCCGTAACCATGTTCGCCGGTCTTGGCCAATTGCTTGGTCAACTTTTCGATATCCGCCTTCAACTGCCGAATGTCGGCTTCCAGGTCGGCGTTCGTCTGACTTTCGTTGGCGGTTTTTCCTGCGGCAGTTGCCATTCTAAACTCCTTGCGTTTGCTTGGCTTCAAACGCCCGACACACGTCATGGTTCCGAAATCGGAGACCGTATCCATGAAAGGGTGTTTGCAAGTGCGAGTCCAGCCCCAGATGGAGGCCTGCCTGTCAGATCAGCGGCCGACGGCCTTCGCTTAGGCCCTCCCAGCGCGCGAGATCCTTCAGCCCCTCCCCGTCGATCACTTCGCAACCGCCGTCGCGCCAGGCGATCAGCTTGCGATCGATGAGCTTGCGGATCGTCTTGTTGGTGTGGACCAGCGACAGGCCGAGCGTATCGGCGACATGCTGCTGGGTAATCGGGATTTGCACCGGCGCCTTGCCGTTGAGCCCGACTGCCGCCGCGCGGCTGGCGATGAAGGCAATGAGATAGGCGGTGCGCTCGACCGCCGTACGCCGGCCGACGCTGAGCAGGTTCTCGTCCAGCATGCGCTCCTCGCGCGACGCCAGCCAGGTAATGTCGTAGGCAAGGCCCGGATGGTTGCGGTAGAGCTCGTGCAGGTTTTCACGCTCGAAGACGCACAACAGCATGGGCGACAGCGCCTCGACCGAGTGCTGCATTTCGCCCATCAGGCTGCCCTGCAGCCCGATAAGATCGCCGGGCATGGAGTAGTTCAGGATCTGGCGCCTGCCGTCCGACAATAGTTTGTAGCGGAAGGCCCAGCCCGAAAGCACGGTGTAGAGATGAGCACTTTGGCTGCCTTCGACCAGCACTGTGGCGCCCTTGTCGACGGCCAGTTCGCCCTTCTTGAACATGCTGACATAGGCAAGCTCCTGCTTCTCGAATTCCCGGAACACCGGCAATGGCCGAAGCGGGCAGATCTCGCATGGGTACTGACGGCTGGAAAACGAACGACCATTCTGGCCAGACATTTCGATCCCTCTTTCGAACGTCTCTTGCCAGAGACTGAGTGCTACGCTTTTGCAAGGCCGCGGTTCCGCTGCCGATGGCATGTCTTTTTTAAATGACAGGATGGCAAATAGCGATCATGACTCGCTACACTCCACTGAGGCGAATTCGAAGCCCGCTTGTGGAGTAGAGCCGGTGGGCGAACTTTTCGGATTAAGGCCTGACCGATCCCCCAAGGTCCGCGATGCGGTTGACTGGAGTCACTGTACCCGATGCTGCAAGAATTGAGGAGAGATTGCCAAGTGCCGCCATTGCTTGAGGGATTGCGAATTCTTGTCTTGGAGGATGAATTCCTGATCGCCATGGATGTCGAGCAGCTTTGCCGCGACCATGGCGCGAACGACGTAGTGATTGCCCGCGCTCTGGCCGAGATCGATGAGCAGAAGGTCGTTGGCGAGTTCGACGCCGCTATCGTGGACCTCATGCTGGGCGGAACGTCCACACTCGATTTTGCCGCGCGGTTGCGCCAATCGGGCCTGCCGTTTGTCTTTGCCTCCGGCTATTCGGACCCCGATGAGATCAAAGGGTCTTTTCCCGGCATCCGCCTGGTCACCAAGCCCTATTCGGGGACCGATCTCGTCGAGGCTCTGGCGGCGGCCTGCGGCCGCGCGCCAGTCTGAGATATCTTCGATGCGTATGTGTAGAGAGCCCAGGCCCGCAAAGGGGCCCTCCGCCGTCAGGCAGCGTTTGAACCCGTCACCTGGGACGAGATCGCGTCCGGCCCGTATTCGTCTTCGCCGGAGATTTTGAGGATCTCCTGCAACCGCGTGCGGGCCCGGCTGACCCGGCTCTTGATCGTTCCGACCGCACAGCCGCAGATTTCGGCGGCCTCTTCATAGGAAAAGCCTGAAGCGCCGATGAGGATGATGGCTTCGCGCTGGTCCTCGGGGAGTTGCTCGAGCGCGCCGCGAAAATCCTTGAGGTCAAGCTGGCCGTGCTGAGCCGGATGAACGGCAAGCCTGGCCGTCATGATGCCGTCGCTGTCCTGCACCTCGCGGCCGCGCTTGCGCATCTGGGAATAGAACTCGTTGCGCAGGATGGTGAACAGCCATGCCTTGAGATTGGTGCCGGGCTGAAAGCTCTCATGCTTGTCCCAGGCCTTGACCAGCGTCTCCTGCACCAGATCGTCGGCCTTGTCGGCATTCTGCGTCAGCGACACGGCAAAGGCCCGCAGGCTCGGGATCGAGCCGAGCAGGTCGGTCTTGAACCCTTGTGAGACAGCTGCCATGCCTCAGTCCTTCTTCTGTGCGGGTTCGGCCTTTTCCAGTTGGCTGAGCAACTGGGCAAAGCGATCCGGCACATTGTCCGAGACCAGTTCGTCATAATACTGTTTGAGTTTGCGGCCGATTTCCGAATTCGCCCCGAGCGGGTCGCCGGAATTGGCCCGGCGCCTGTCAGCGGCGCCAGCCAGCGTTTCTTTATTCATGTCCTTCATTTCGCCCTTAAATCCAGCGCCCCGAGCCGCCCCATTACACAACGCAAAGCGGCCCCCTCGTCTGGTTGCCCATCGCACCACAAACGTCGCCCGTACGGTTTCGTTCCACAAGTCTCGGAACTTTTTCGCAAAACCCGCGTTTGGGTGTTGGGGCTTGCAATCAGCTTGACCTGCAATCTATGCAATCACGTCATCTGAGGGAGACGTCTACCATGAGCCTTTCCGCAACCATCGCTCCGCACCTGCCGTTCCTGCGCCGCTTTTCACGCGCCGTATCCGGATCGCAGGAGAGTGGCGATGCGCTGGTCGCCGCGATGCTCGAAGCCATCATCGCCGACGTCGACATCTTCCCGCAAGCGTCAAGCGACCGCATCGCGCTCTACAAGGTATTCGCCAAACTGTTCACCTCCATTGCCATCCGCGTTCCGCAGGAGCAGGCGCAATCGGCATGGGAGCAGCGCGCCGCCGCCAATCTGAACGCCATTGCGCCACGGCCACGCCAGGCTTTCCTGCTGGTCGCGGTCGAAGGCTTCGGTGAAGACGAGGCAGCTGAAATTCTCGATGTCGACGCCAAGGAATTCTCCGAACTGCTTGCCCAGGCGAGCAACGAGATCTCTCGCCAGGTGGCGACCGATGTGCTGATCATCGAGGACGAGCCGCTGATCGCCATGGACATCGAGGAAATGGTCGAGAGCCTCGGCCACCACGTGGTCGGAACCGCGCGCACCCATACCGAGGCGGTGGCGATGTTCGGCAAGACAAGGCCGAAGATGGTGCTGGCCGACATCCAGCTTGCCGATGGCAGCTCGGGTATCGATGCGGTCAACGAAATCCTGTCGTCGACTTCGGTGCCGGTAATCTTCATCACCGCCTTCCCCGAACGTCTGCTGACCGGCGAGCGGCCTGAACCGGCCTTCCTCGTCACCAAGCCGTTCAATCCCGACATGGTCAAGGCGCTGATCAGCCAAGCGCTGTTCTTCGACCGGCAGGCCAAGGCCGCCGCGTGAAGTAGGGCCTTCAATCTCCAACTTTTCGCCGCCTCGCAGCGTTGGCGGCACTGGCGATCGCCTAACCCGGCGATCGGCGGCTGCCCGTCGCGCCGTATGGCGCTCACGCGCGCGAATCAATTCGCGTCCGGGCCCCTTCCAAAGACCTTCTTTTTCGGCAAATGGTGGAACAAACAGCAATCACTCACGTTCTTGATCCAGTATCGGAAGGAGACAGATCATGCTCTACTGGGCGCTCGTATTTCTCGTCGTGGCGATCATCGCCGGCGCGCTTGGTTTCGGCGGCATCGCCGGTACCTCGGCCGGTATCGCGCAAATATTGTTCTTCATCTTTCTCGCCTTCCTCGTCATCTCGCTTCTGGCCGGCCTGTTCAGACGGGCATCGTAGGAGCGGGCGAAGAACACTGGAAGCCGCACCCCTCAAACGGTTTCCAGCCACCGCCGGGCGATGTCCTCCAACGGGACATCGTCCGGCGGACCTTTTCTGGGGACCTACTCAGGAACTGAGTCCAAGTGAATCGTTCGGTCCTGATCAGGTGGACAGGTGATTGATGCGTTCCATTGGCGGAGGCGAGAGCGGACAGGGCGACGAGGTGATCGCACTGCACCCGGCTGAAAGCGGAATGCAGCTTGGCCGGGCCTTGCTTCACGCTCTGCACAATGCCGGCATTTCCGTCCTCTATCAGGATCGTGAATTGAAGACTGTATGGGCCCGCAACATGCGTGCGCCGTGGGTTTCCGACACAGCCGACAGCAACGGCGCGTTGCCACCGGCGCAAGCTGAGCAAATCGCCGCCGCCAAAAGCAATGTGATCGCTTCCGGCAATCCGGAACGCCTTGAACTGAGTGTTCCCACCGGTGATAGCATGCGCTGGTTCCAGGTATGGGTCGATGCCGATCGGGGCCATCGCGGCGACGTGCAGGGCGTCGTCACCACGATGGTGGAAACCACCGAGCAGAAACGCCGCGAACAGACGCTGAAGACGCTGTTGCGCGAAGTCAGCCACCGCTCCAAGAACCTGTTGGCTATCATCCAGAGTATTGCCACCCAGACCGGCCGCTATTCCGAGACACCGGACGATTTCCTGAAGCGCTTTCGCGGCCGCCTGCAGTCACTGGCTTCCTCGCAGGACCTGGTGACGTCGTCGAACTGGCGGGGTGCAGCACTTCGCGAGCTTATCCGCGGCCAGGTCGTTCGCTACGGCGCCGATCCCGCGCAGAGCCTGCGCTTCAATGGCGTCAACCCCTACCTCAATCCCAACGCGGCCATTCATATCGGCCTGGCCATGCACGAACTCGCCGTCAATTCATTCAGCTACGGCGCCCTGGCGCGGCCGGACGGCTTTGTCGAGGTAACCGCCGATCTGTCGAACGTCGCAGAGGCCGCAGACAAGCCGGCTTTGTCGCTGACCTGGGTCGAGGCCATTGTCGCCAATGATAACAGGCGCACCGAGAAACGCTTCGGCAGCGTTGCCCTCGAACGTGTCGTGCCGGCATCGCTGAACGGCACGGCGACGCTGGAGATCACCAGTGACCGCCTCGAATATCGCCTCGTCGTTCCGCACGGCAATTTCGAAACCGAATGAGCGGCGGGATTCCTTAACCGGCTGTTCACCATAAAATCCGATGCTGTGGTTCCCAGAGATTGCTGGATCTTGACCGATTCAACCGATGTTTCGGCCGCAGCCTGCAACGCGAGTATGGGAGGAATGATCATGACGGTTGCCGATATGAACAGGCTGGAGCAGGCCGCCCGGGTGTCGATGAGCGGCTTTCAGGATCCTGACGCTTCAGCCTCGCCTTTGCAGCACGCCTGGCATCCCTTGCTTCGCGTCGCCGCTGTCGCGCTCGTCGCCGCTGTTGTGCTGATCGTGGCGTCGCAATTGGTCTGAGCCAGATGCTCAGGTTCACGCTGCTCCCAAGCAGCCTGGCTCAGAAACTGTCCAGCTCGTAGCCGACCAATTATTAACGCCCCTTTCGGCACAGGAACTTTGACGGCTGTGGACCGTTCTTATGGCGAGAGGACGTGTCGCCGTGGAACACATCGCCGCTTTGCTTTTGGTAATTGGCTGTTCGAACAACATGACCGAATGCCGTGAACTGCCGGTGCCGGTCAGTGTTTTCGAAACCGCCGAAGCATGCACGGCAGAACGTCCATTCGCTGCCGGCGACGTGCAGGGTCAGGCCGAGCACGTCGTTGCCAAATGTCTTACGGTCGACCCCGCGCTGGAGGATGATTACGACCAGATCGTCTGGAACGTGCGCCCGGACGGCACCCTCGACGCGTCTTTGCAGATTTCCAGTGTCGTGGTCGCGTCGAACGCCACGCGCCGCGAAAAAGACTCTCTTAGCCAACAATAAGATCGAGCGGGCAAAGGCTGCTGTTTCGTGCTAAATAGCGGCTGGAGCTTACTAAAGTGAGGACAAAAGTGAGGAGAGATTCTATGCGGAAATTGATTATTGCCATGGTTACGGTGGTCGCCGTCAGCGGCTGCAGCACGACCGAGCAGGATGTCGGTGTCGGCGCCGGTGTCGGTGCTTTGGCCGGCGGACTGATCGGCGGCGGCAAGGGTGCGCTGATCGGCGCAGCCGTTGGCGCCGGTTCCGGCCTGCTGGTGCGCAACCTGCGCAACGGCTATTGCCAGTATCGCGACAATCGCGGCCGGCTCTACACCGCTCGCTGCTGATCCGCTTCAAAAGCGTCAGACAATCGCGACGGAGACCGGTCAGCCGGTCTCCGTTTGTTTGACTGCATCAGGCTGCGGGATCCTGATTTCCACCGTAAGCCCATCGATGCGAAAATCTCGGGCAATCGTGCCGCGCAATTCGCGCGTGACATTGAGGTCGATCAGCTTGGTGCCGAAGCCGGTCTTCGCCGGCGCTTCGAGTTCCTTCTGCCCGGCCTCGCGCCAGTTCAGAACCAGCATCCGCTCGGACCCGCGCCCCTCGAACGACCAGTCGACCTTGAGCGCACCCACGGAATTGCCGGCCTCGCCATATTTCAGCGCATTCGTCGCCAGTTCGTGAAAGGTCAGGCCAAGCGCCTGCGTCGTCCTCTCGTCGAGCAGCACCTGAGGCCCTGACAATATCCCTTCCGGAAGCTCCTTGCCGAACACCTGGCCGAGCTCGATGCGCAGCAGGTCGCCAAGATCGGCCTTCTGCCAGCGCGAACGCGTCAGCATATCCTGGGAAGCCGCCATTGCCTGCAGGCGGGCTGAGAAGGAAGTTGAGAACTCCTTCACGTCGGTTGCTTGCGCTGCCGTCTGGCGCGCAATCGCCAGCACCCGCGTGATCGAATTCTTGATCCGATGCTTCATCTCCTGCAGCATCAAATCCTTTTCGAGCAGGCTTTTTTCCGTCGTTTCATGCAGCAGCGACTTGGCGTCGTAGGCGCGCTCCTGGTAGCGCGCCACCAACGCGATGGCCCCCGCCAGAAGCAGGCCGAACAGCCCGAGCATGACCGGAATGGCGCGCGAGGACGGTTGCGAAAATGCACTTGTCGGCCGAAACAGCACCGTCCACGGCCGACCGGCGACGATGATCTTGCGCGTCACCAACAGCCTGTCGCCAAAGCTCGCAACCGGCGGCGTTTCCGACTGGAACAGAAGATTGTCGGCGTCGGCCGTGCCGTCATAGACCGCGGTGTTGACCGGCAGCAAAGGCGTGCGGCTGAGCGCGGTCTGGAACAGGTCGCGGGCGCGGAAGGCCGCGTAGAGAAGGCCTGATGTCGATGATCTGGACGCATTGATACCATCCGGCGCGGTTTCGACATTGAGCCTGACGAAGACCAGGAAACCGGTAAAGGTCTGCGCCGCGCCAGTGTCCTGGCCGAGCTGGACCAGACCGCTTGCGTGCTGTGCGTCATCGGCCATCGCTTTTTCGATCGCCTCGCGCCGCACCGGCTCGGTGAACATGTCGTAGCCGATGGTGGATTCGTTGGCAGGGTCGAGCGGCTCGAACAGCACGACGGGCGTGCGCCATGGCTGTGTCGTGTCCGGATAGACCGTGTGGGCGGCGCCGCGGTCGCGCAACATGTCGCGCTCGACCGCCGCTTCGTCACCGGTCTTGGCCAGCCTGAGATAGCCGATGCCGCGCAGGCCGGCGAAATTGTTATCGACATCGAGGGCGCTGAAGAAGGCCTTGAATTCGCTACCTGAAATCTCGCCATTGCGGGCGTCGAACAGCGCCTGCGTCGAGCGCAGCAGTGACAGATGCAGATCGATACGGCTTTCGATGCGGTTGAGCGCGTCGTCGGCCGTCGCCTCGAACTTGATGCGCGCCGCTTCCTGGGTCGCGAAATAGGCGAAGCCCGCCATCGTCAGGCTGATCAGTGCAACGGCAATGAAGGCAAGGATCGGGAAAAACTTCTTCAACGCAGGCCCATGGACGGTTCGGGACCTTTATGGGCAAGTCGCCGCGGCAAGACAATGGCGCGGCCAAGCCATAATGACAGCTGGCATATCATGCATATTTAGCCGGCTTATCGATCTCGAGCATCAGTGAACATGACAGCTGACGATAGCGTGGTCTCAGGCCGCGATCTTCAGCGCACCCGGACCGGGAATGGCGCCGGGCGGGCACTTTCCCAGGATGATCATGCCGAGCACTTCGTCCTGCGTCACATCGGTGGTGAGCGCGGTGCCGACGACCTGGCCGTTCTTCATTACGCAGACCCGGTCGGCAAGCTCGAACACGTCGTGAATGTCGTGGCTGATCAGGAAAATGCCGATGCCGTCGGCCTTGAGCTGCTTTACCAGTTCGCCGACCTGCGCCGTCTCCTGCGGCCCAAGCGCGGCCGTCGGTTCGTCCATGATCAGGATGCGGGCGTTGAACAGGATGGCGCGTGCGATCGCCACCGACTGGCGCTGGCCGCCCGATAGCTTGATCACGGGCTCCTTGAAGCGCTGGAAGCGCGGATTGAGCCGGCCCATCACCTTGCGCGCCTCGGCCTCCATGGCGACATCGTCGAGTGTCCCCCACGCGGTCATCAGTTCGCGGCCGAGGAAGAGGTTGGCGGCAGCGTCGACATTGTCGGCCAGCGCAAGCGTCTGGTAGATCGTTTCGATGCCGTATTTCTTGGCGTCGCGCGGATTGGAGATCGAGGCCTCCTGGCCGTTGACCAAGATCTGGCCGGCATCGCGCTTGTAGGCGCCCGACAGGATCTTGATCAGCGTCGACTTACCGGCGCCGTTGTGGCCAAGCAGCGCCACCACTTCGCCCGGGAAAAGATCGATGGACGCATCGTCGACGGCGCGAATGCCACCGAACGCGATCGAGATGTTGCGCATGTCGATCAGTGGCGTACCGGTGGGAGCAGTTTTTTCCATAATCGTTCCTCCCTAGACGCGCTTGCGGTAGACGGTGTCGAGCCAGACGGCGATGACCAGGACAGCGCCAACGACAATGCTCTGCAGCGGCGAGTCGATGCCGAGCAGCACCATGCCGGATTGCAGCGACTGCATCAGTAGCGCGCCGAGCATGGCGCCCATCACCGTTCCGGCGCCGCCCGCGAGCGACGTGCCGCCGATGACAGCGGCCGCGATCACCAAAAGCTCGTCCAGTGTGCCCAGCGCATTGGTTGACGCATTGAGACGGGCCGACGAGATCGCCGCGCTGATTGCAGCCAGCACACCCATGATCATGAACACCTTCATGGTCACCCAGCGCGTGTTGATGCCGGCGAGTTCCGCTGCCTCCGGATTGCCCCCGATGGCGAAGACATAGCGGCCGAAACGCGTGCGCTTGGTGATGAACGTCATGATGATGCCGACAATCACCGCCATTAGCACCGGTATGGCGATGCCATGCGCGATGAACAGCCCGCCTTCGGGAACGGTGATGCCGTTCTGCTGTGCGTACTGGCGCACGATGCCGATCGGCCATGGATAGGAATTGGCGATCCACACGGCGCCGAGGATGGCCGCGCAAGTGACCACGCCAAGCAAGGTCTCGGCCCAGACGGGGCGCAGTGGAAAGCTGAAGCGCTTGCGCTGTGAGCGACCGTTGAGCAGCGCGAAGGCGACCGCCGCGCAGGCGACGATGCCGACGATCCAGCTGGCAGCGGCGCCAATCGAGCCGCGTGGTCCGCCGCCCATCAGCTGGAAGGTGGCGTCGAGTGGCGCGACCGTGCGCCCGCTGGTGATGAGCCATGCCATGCCACGCCAGACCAGCAGGCCACCAAGCGTCACGATGAAGGCCGGAACCTGCATATAGGCGATGATGAAGCCCTGGAACGCGCCGATCAGCAGACCAAGCACCACGCCGGCGGCAAGCGCGACGACCCAGAGCCAGGGGTTTCCAAGCTGGAAGCCGATGACGCGAATCAGGAATTCGGCCTGTGCCACGCCCATGATCATGCCGATCACGCCTTCGACGGAGCCCACCGAAAGGTCGATGTTGCGCATGACGATGACCAGTACCATGCCGGTCGCCATGATCGCGACCGAGGACGTCTGCACCGACAGGTTCCAAAGATTGCGCGGCGTCAGGAAAAGCCCACCCGACAGGATATGTATGCCGACCCAGATGACCAGCAGCGCGCCGACCATGCCGAGCATGCGCGTGTCGAGCTCGGTCGCTTTCAGGAACCGGGCGACCGCGCCGAGTTCAGACGCTCGTGCCGTATCGGCCTGCGGATTTGAGGTCGTGTCGGTCATGATGTCCTCCAGCGGCTTGCCGTCTGGCGCGGATGCCGGACCACAGCCTAGAAGTTTGCCGCCGATGGCGGAAACACACAATTCTCGTAGAGAAAACGCCGCGGCTTGACAGCCGCGGCGCCTCATTTCTTCAAGTCGTCGAGATCAGTTGCAAGCCGCGACGCTGCCGGCGGCGACGCCTGTGCAGACTTCGTCCTTCTTGATCCAGCCGGCGTCGATGACGACGTTGAGGTTGTCCTTGGTGATCGCGACGGGGGTCAGGAACAGCGACTTGACGGTGTTGCCGCCAGGCGTGGTGAAGTCCTTGGCGCCGGCAATGTCGCCCGTCTTCTTGCCATCGGCAAGCTGCGAGGCGATCTCGGCGGCGTTCTTGCCGAGTTCGCGCGCGTCTTTCCACACCGACACCGTCTGCGTGCCGAGCGCGATGCGGTTCAGGGCGGCATGGTCGCCGTCCTGGCCCGAGACCGGAACCGTTCCGGCAAGGCCCTGCGCCGTCAGCGCGGCGACAACGCCGCCGGCGGTGCCGTCATTGGCCGCAACCACGGCATCGACCTTGTTGTCATTGGCGGTCAGGAACTGTTCCATGTTCTTCTGGGCGTTGGCCGGCAGCCAGCCATCGGTATAGGCCTCGCCGACATTCTTGATCTTGCCCGAGTCGATGGCTTCCTTGAGCACTTCCATCGAGCCCGAGAACAGGAAATCGGCATTCGGATCCGAGCCCGAGCCCTTGATGAAGACATAGTTGCCTTCGGGCTTCGCCTTGAACACTTCGCGGGCCTGCATGCGGCCGACTTCCTTGTTGTCGAAGGTCAGGTAGAAGACGTCCTTGTTCTCGATCAGGCGATCATAGCCGACGACCGGAATGCCTTCGTCCAGCGCCTTCTGCACCGCCGGGCCGATGGCCGAGGCGTCCTGCGCCAGGATGATCAGCGAGTTGGCGCCCTGCGAGATCAGGCTTTCGACGTCGGTCAGCTGCTTGCCGGGATTGGACTGCGCGTCGGCCGAAATGTACTTGTCGCCGGCGGCTTCGATCGCCGTTTTCATCGCCGCCTCGTCGGTCTTCCAGCGCTCTTCCTGGAAGTTCGACCACGACACGCCGATGACCTTGTCCTTCGCCTGCGCGACCGACATCAGCGCCAGCGACATGGCGACACCCGCCAGCATGGCGGCTGCAAATCTGTTCATTATAACCCTCCCTGCGCCGCCCACGGCGCGACAAAACCGGCCCGAAGGCCTGCACAAAGAGGCTCCATTTTTTCGAGCCTCGAAAAAATACTGGTTCAATGATAAGGCACTGTCAACATCGATTATGATGGATTCTGATGGCGTTGCCGAATTTTTTCGAGCTCCGCAATAAACAATGACAGGGCTGCCGGCGTCTGCCAATATTTGGCTGGTGCCGTCGAACGCCTTCACTATCATGAGGCGCGAGGAGGCCGGGAGGAAAACAAATGTCGGTTGGGATCCGCCACGACGATCTGCGCCGTCGCAACCGTGCGATGGTGATTTCGGCCGTGCGCCGGGCCGGCCAGCCGTCGCGGACCGAGATTGCGGCGACCACCGGCCTCAGCCATTCGACGATATCGGCAATCTCGTCTGATCTAATTCAAGAAGGCATCCTGATTGAAGGCAAGCCTGGCGAGACCGGCTCGCTGAAACGCGGCCGGCCGCAGGTCGGCCTTGGCCTCAACCCGGAAGCGGCGGCGGTCATGACCGTGGTGCTGTCGCTGAACTTCCTCTCCGTCACCGTCATCGACTATGCCGGCCA
This sequence comes from Mesorhizobium sp. C277A, assembly GCF_040324395.1. Classification (NCBI taxonomy): domain Bacteria; kingdom Pseudomonadati; phylum Pseudomonadota; class Alphaproteobacteria; order Hyphomicrobiales; family Phyllobacteriaceae; genus Mesorhizobium; species Mesorhizobium sp. C277A. The sequence continues at coordinate 4,460,490 of NZ_JAMYVW010000002.1, forward strand.
GGTGGTCGCGGAAGAACAGCGCCGGCTCGACACGCTGACCATGCCGCGCGACGAGCTGATCGGCGAATGCGTAGCAATCGTCGGGCGGCGTCTCGCGGACCCGGACCTCGATGTCCAGAGCATCGCCCGCATTGCCATGGGCATCCAGGGCATCACCGATTCGCAGGCGCGGGCCATGCTGTGGTCGCCAATCACGCCACTGACCGACATTGCCTTCGCCGACATGTTGGAAGCGGAATTCGGCATTCCTGCCACCATGGAGAACGACTGCAATATGATGGCGGTGGCCCTGCAATGGCGCCAGCCCGAGCGCTACCGCGACAATTTCATCGCGATCCTCTTGTCGCACGGCATCGGCATGGGGCTGGTGCTGAAAGGCGAACTGTTCACCGGCACCCATTCCTCGGGCGGCGAGTTCGGCCACATGATCCACCGTCCGGGCGGCGCGCTCTGCCGCTGCGGGCGGCGCGGCTGCGTCGAGGCCTATGCCGGAAACTACGCCATCTGGCGCAGCGCCAAAATGATGAGCGAAGATGCCGAGCCGGTCGATATCGGCGACGCTGATATGCGCGCACTCGCCGCGCGCGCCCGCGAAACCGATGGCCCGGAGCGCGAAGCCTATCGCAAGGCCGGTGAGGCGCTCGGCTTCGGCCTCGGCAGCCTGTTTGCGCTGATCGACCCGGCGCCTGTCGCCATGGTTGGCGTCAGCGCCGCCGCCTTCGACCTGATCGAGCCGGCATTGCGCGAAGCGATCGCCCAGACCGCCGGCGGCCAGCATTCGAAATCGATCTCCTTCGACACCGAGCCCAACGAGCTGCCGCTGATCCGCGAAGGCTGTGCCATGCGCGCGCTCGGCTTCGTCGATCAGGAGATTTTCGCGCCGGGCATTCAGGCCAAATCCGGCAAGCATGTCGCCTGAATGGCCGGCAACGGCGCGACGCGCAGCATCCTAGTCTTCCCTGATCGCGTAGCCGGCGCCGCGAATGGTACGGATGACATCCGGCATGCGGCCGTTGTTGACCGCTTTGCGTAAGCGCCCGACATGGACGTCGACGGTTCGCTCGTCGATGTAGATCGTCTCGCCCCAGACATTGTCGAGCAGCTGGCTGCGCGAGAACACGCGGCCGGGATGGCGCATCATGAATTCGAGCAGCCGGAACTCGGTCGGTCCGAGCCTGATCTCGCTCTTCTTGCGGTAGACACGGTGCGACTCGCGGTCGAGCACGATGTCGCCGACCTTGAGCACGCTGGACAGCACTTCCGGCTTGGCCCGGCGCAGCAGCGCCTTCACGCGCGCCATGAACTCCGGCGTCGAGAATGGCTTGACCAGATAGTCGTCGGCACCGGTGGACAGGCCGCGCACGCGATCGCTTTCCTCACCGCGCGCGGTCAGCATGATGATCGGCAGCCGCTCGGTTTCGGGCCGCACTCTAAGCCGCCGGCAGAGCTCGATGCCGGAAACAGCGGGCACCATCCAGTCGAGCACCAGGAGATCGGGCACGTTTTCCTGCAGGCGGATCTCGGCCTCGTCGCCGCGTGTCACCACCTCGACGTGATAGCCTTCGGATTCGAGGTTGTAGCGGAGGAGCACGCCTAGCGGCTCCTCGTCCTCCACGACCATGATGCGTGGCGCGATCATAGGCAGTTCACCCTCATCAGGCCGGCGTGGCCATCGCCGTCTCGTCCTGCTTCGGACGATTGGCGGGCAATTGCTGGCCGGTCAGCACATAATACGCATTTTCGGCGATGTTGGTGACATGATCGCCGATGCGCTCAAGATTCTTGGCGCAGAACAAGAGATGCGTGCAGGCGGTGATGTTGCGAGGGTCTTCCATCATGTAGGTCAAGAGCTCACGAAACACGGACGTGTATTTGACGTCGATGCGCTCGTCGTCATTCCTAAGTTTTGCAAGAGCTGCCGCATCGGTGGCGGCATATTCCTCGACGACGCCTTGCACCTGGATCAGCACCAGCTGCGCCATGGCATCGATGGAGTGCGAGAGGTCGCGCGGCGTGACGCTCAAGCCCACGGTGCCGACGCGTTTGGCGATGTTCTTGGCGAGATCGCCGATGCGCTCGAGGTCGCCGGCCATGCGGATCGAGCCGACCACGGCGCGCAGATCGTTGGCCATCGGCTGGCGCTTGGCGATCAGCGTGATGGCGCGGTCGTCCAGTTCGCGCTGGCGCGCATCCATGATGGCGTCGTCGGAAACGACACGCTGTGCCAGCGCATTGTCCGAATTGAGCAGCGCCCTGGTCGAGCCGCTGACCATCGAGCCTGCCAGATCGCCCATGTCGCGGATCAGCTTGCTGATCTGCCCGAGCTCTTCATCGAAGGAGGCGACGGTATGTTCACCCATGATCTTGGTCCTCGTGCCTGAAAATTCACCCGCCGGACGGCTCAGCCGAAGCGGCCGGTAATGTAGTCCTGGGTGCGCTTGTCGTCGGGGTTGGTGAACATCTTGTCGGTGGCGCCCTCCTCGACGAGATAGCCGAGATGGAACATCGCCGTGCGCTGCGACACGCGCGCCGCCTGCTGCATCGAGTGGGTGACGATGACGATCGTGTAGTTCTGGCGCAGTTCGTCGATCAGCTCCTCGACACGGGCGGTGGCGATCGGATCGAGCGCCGAGCAGGGCTCGTCCATCAGGATCACCTCCGGCGACACGGCGATGGCGCGCGCGATGCACAGGCGCTGCTGCTGGCCGCCGGACAGGCCGGTGCCGGGCTCCTGCAGGCGGTCCTTGACTTCGTTCCAGATCGCCGCCTTCTTCAGGCTCTGCTCGACGATCTGGTCCATGTCGGACTTGCGCTTGGCCAGCCCATGGATGCGCGGGCCGTAGGCGACGTTCTCGTAGATCGACTTCGGGAACGGGTTGGGTTTCTGGAACACCATGCCGACGCGGGCGCGCAGTTCGACGACATCGATGTTCTTGTCGTAGATGTCGTCTTCATCGAGCGTGATCTTGCCGGTCACCCGCGCCAAATCGATGGTGTCGTTCATGCGGTTGAGGCAGCGCAGGAAGGTCGACTTGCCGCAGCCGGACGGGCCGATCAGCGCCGTCACCTGGTTCTGACGCACGTCGAGATTGACGTCGAACAACGCCTGCTTCTCGCCGTAGAAGACGCCGACCTTGTCGCCGCGCATCTTGATGACTTCGTTCGACTTGGCGTTCATTTTGTCGCCCACTGCATTCTCAAGGGACTGTTCGGTCATGATGTTCATACCAAATTGCCTTTTTTCTACCAGCGCCGCTCGAAGCGGCGCCGGAGCACGATCGCGGTGATGTTCATGGCCATGAGGAAGACGAGCAGGATGATGATGGCGCCGGACATGCGCTCGACAAAAGCGCGCTCAGCCTCGTTTGCCCACATATAGATCTGAACCGGCAGCGCGGTCGCCGGATCGAAAGGCGTCGTCGGATAATCGGCGACGAAAGCGACCATGCCGATCAAGAGCAGCGGTGCTGTCTCGCCGAGCGCACGCGCCAGGCCGATGATGGTGCCGGTAAGGATGCCTGGGGCGGCAAGCGGCAGGATGTGATGGAACACCATCTGCATCTTGGAGGCGCCGAGACCTAGGGCCGCCGAGCGGATAGACGGCGGCACCGCGGCGAGGGCGGCGCGCGTGGCGATGATTATGGTCGGCAATGTCATCAAGGTCAGCACCAGGCCGCCGACGAAGGAAGCCGAGCGCGGCATGCCGAGGAAGTTGATGAACACGGCAAGGCCAAGCAGACCGAAGACGATCGACGGCACCGCCGCGAGATTGTTGATGTTGACTTCGATCAGGTCCGTAAAGCGGTTCTTCTTGGCGAACTCCTCCAGATAGATGGAGGCGGCGACGCCGATCGGCAGCGCCAGCAACAGCACGATCACCATCATGTAGAACGAGCCGATGATCGCCACGCCCATGCCCGACGTTTCGGGCCGGCTGGAGGCGCCATAGGTGAACAGGCCGGTGTTGAAATGCTCGGCCATCACGCCGTCGGCTTTAAGCTTGTTCATCCAGTCGATCTGCTGGTTGGACACCTTGCGGCGCGCTTCATCGACGCCGAGGTCGATCTGGCCCTTGAAGGCCGAGTCGAGGTTCGCGGCAGCCAGGATGTCGACGTCACGCGTCCTGCCGATCACCGACGGATCGGCGGAGACGATGTCGCGCAGCTGGACGCGGGCGCCTTCCGACAGGAAGCCCTTGAGCTTCAGCATCATCGGCTTGTTGGCCGGATCGATGCCGAGCTTGGCCACCAGCGCGTTTTCGGCGAGCTTGGGATAGTTCGCCTTGATCAGCACGGTAGGGTCGGTCGCGCGCTTGCCGGAGGGATCGATCACCTTCTCGTCGAAGGTGACCGGCAGCGTCACCGTCGTCTGCCAGAAGGCGGTGTAGCCTTTCGAGACGATGGTGATCAGCATGATGGCCAGGAACGCCAGGCCCACCGAGATCGCAATCACGCCATAGATGCGGAACCGGCGTTCGGCGGCATAGCGCGCCTTCAGCCCGATGTCGCGGCGCGGTCGCGCGACGGCGCCCGCCATCGTGTCCAGGGGGATGTCGGTCATTCGTACTGCTCCCGGTACTTGCGCACGATGTAGAGGGCGACGATGTTCATCACCAGCGTCAGCGCGAACAGCGTCAGGCCGAGCGCGAAGGCGACCAGCGTCTGCGGCGAGTTGAACTCGAGGTCGCCGGTCAGCTGGTTGACGATCTTGACGGTGATGGTCGTCATCGCCTCGAACGGATTGGCCGTCAGATTGGCGGCGACGCCCGCCGCCAGCACGACGATCATCGTCTCGCCGATGGCGCGCGACGCCGTCAACAGCATGGCGCCGACGATGCCGGGCAGTGCCGCCGGCAGGATCACCCGCTTGATCGTCTCGGAGCGGGTGGCGCCGAGGCCGAGCGAGCCGTCACGCATTGCGCGCGGCACCGCGGTGATGATGTCGTCGGACAAAGAGGACACGACCGGGATCAGCATGACGCCCATCACCAGACCGGCGGTGAAGATGCTCTGGCCCTGGATGAAGGGCGAGCCGCCGGTGAGTGCCGCCGACAGGTCGCGCAAGAACGGTCCGAGCGTGACAACGGCGAAGATGCCGTAGACGATGGTCGGAATGCCGGCCAGCAGTTCCAACGCCGGCTTGACCACCGAGCGCACACCGCGCGAGGCATATTCGGACATGTAGACCGCCGACATCAGCCCGACCGGCACTGCGACCAGAAGCGCGACGGCGGCGATGTAGAGCGTGCCGGCGAGTAGCGGGATCAGGCCGAACTGACCCTGGCTGCCGCCGGAACCGGCGGCGGCGAAACGCGGATCCCACACCGTGCCGAAGAAGAAGCTCATCGGCGATACGCTCTCGAAGAAGGTGATCGTCTGGAACAGCATCGACAGCACGATGCCGACCGTGGTCAGGATGGCGATGGTCGAGGCCGCAAGCAGCCCCCACAGCATCAGCTTCTCGACATTGTTGCGCGCCCTGGCGCGCGGCGCGATCTGCCTCAGCGCATAGAAGGCGCCGGCGACCGACAGCGCGAAGGTCAGCACGGCGCCGAACAGGCCGAGCCGGTCCTGGACCTGGTTCGCCTCGACCGCGATCGGGATCATATAGTCCTGTGTGTCGCTGGCCAGTGCCACGCCCTTGGCGGCGAGCAGCGGCTGCAATTCGGCGAAAGTAGCGGGAAGTGCGGTATCGCCATCGAGCCGGCGCAGGCCCTTGGCCAGGCTCTTCACCAGGCTGGCGTCGAGCGCTTCGCTGGCCACCTTTGTGTCGGCGGTGCGCTCGGGCAAAGCGGCATGGATGTGCCGGTCGAGATAGAAGGAAGAGCCGATATCCCAGACGGCGAGCAGCAGGACGGCAGGCAGGACCGCGAGCAGAAAGGCCCACCAGCCATGATAATGCGCGCGCGAATGCGGCTTGACCTTGCCGGTATCCTGCGCCGCTGCGCGCTGGCGGCCGATCACAAAAGCGACCACGCCTATGGCGATGACTATGGCGAGTACGAGCAAGGACGACATCACCCACCCCAGGGAAAATTCAGATCGCCGCCACCGTTGCGGCAAGCGGCGAAATCAGGGCGCGGATTTGGTCCGCGCCCTGATCCGGTCGGTTGATTACATCGTCTTTCCGGCGGCGAAGGCGTCGCGCTGGCCCTGACGTTCGGCGTCGGGAGCGGAAACCAGGCCGTACTGGGCGAGCGGGCTTTCCGGGCCGATCATCTGGTCATCAAGGAAGAACTCGACATATTCCTTGAGGCCGGGAACGACGCCCAGATGCGCCTTCTTGACGTAGAAGAACAACGGCCGCGACACGGGGTACGTGCCATCGGCGATGGTCTGCGTCGAAGGCACGATGCCTTCCACGGTAGCGACCTTCAGCTTGTCGGCATTGTTCTCGTAGAAGGCGAGGCCGAACACGCCAACGCCGGTCTTGTTGGAGTCGATGCGGGCCAGCGTCTCGGTGTAGTCGCCATCGATGTCGACAGCCTTGCCGTCCTTGCGGATGGCGATGCAGGTCTTGCCGATTTCCTTGTCGTCGGCGATGCCGGCAGCCTTCAAAGCGGCCTTGTCGCAGCCGGCGTCGAGCAGCTTGGTCTCGAACACTTCACGGGTGCCGTGCTTCTCACCCGGGATATAGGCGGCGATATCCCAGTCGGGCAGCTTCGGATTGACCTGGTTCCACTTGGTGTTCGGGTTGTCGACCAGCTTGCCGTCGACCACCAGCTTGGCGGCGAGCGCCTTGTAGATGTCGGCGGGAACCAGCGCCCAGTCCGGACCCTTGATGTCGGTGGCAAAGACGATGCCGTCATAGCCGATGCGGACTTCCTGGACGTCCTTGACGCCGGCGTCGGCGCAGGACTTCAGCTCGTCCTTCTTGATCGGGCGCGAGGAGTTGGCGATATCGATCGTGTCTTCGCCGACGCCCTTGCAGAACTCCTTGATGCCGGCGCCGCTGCCGCCGGACTCGACCACCGGGGTCTTGAAGTTGGTGAAGGTTTCGCCGAACTGCTCGGCGACGATCTTGGCGTAAGGCAGCACGGTCGACGAACCGGCGACCTGGATCTGGTCACGCGCAGCGGCGACACCGGACGATGCGGCGAACGCTACCGCCACGGCCAATGCCGTAACGAGGAATTTCTTCATGTGGCCTGCTCCTGTTCGGAAGATGGTCTCTTGGCGCCCTCTTCAAACCGGCGCCCGCTGAGGCCAATAGCCTTCGATTATTACAGTCGCATGACAGTTTCGTGTCAGCCCGGTAACGTCGCACAGACGTCTTGTGGGCCGCACCCTTTAAGCCGGTTTGTGGGAATGGAAGTTGCCGCTGGAATCAGACGCTTGCGCAATTCGTGCTGGCATCAAGTCCCGGCACACCGCAGGCCGCGATGCCGAGAAAGAAAAACCGGACGGGAGCGCGTTGCCCGTGACCAGAGCGAATCTTGGCCGAGCCATCGCCAAAAACAGGTCCGTTGGGGTAGATTCGACGCTGTTTCTTGTCGGCGGTCGCTTGCTCCCGCCCGTAACTGAATGAGCGGTTTCGTTGCGACCATTGTCCTGACTGGGCGCCAGCTTTGATATGGTGCGATCGCACCATATCCTTGGCTGTTGCGGCGCGGCCGAATCCCGGCGGCGCCGCAGGTTGCTATCCAGCGTCTCGTTGGGCTTCGCCTGATATGCCGACCCAGCGCTCGACCTTTTCGAGCAGCGCCCTGGGGCTGATCGGCTTGGGCAGATAGTCGTCCATGCCGGCTTCCAGGCAGCGCTCACGGTCGCCCTTCAAGGCATGCGCGGTGACGCCGACGATCGGGATATGCATACCCGTATGTTCTTCCAGCCGGCGAATTGCGGCGGTGGCCTCGAGCCCGTTCATCTCCGGCATCGAGACGTCCATCAGGATCATGCGCGGATTAAGCCGGCCGAAGGCGTCGAGCGCCTTGCGGCCGTTGCCGACGATTTCGAAACTGTAGCCGGTTTCGCCGATTATCTGGGTGAACACCATCTGGTTCACCTCATTGTCCTCGGCAACGAGAATGTCGAGCCGGCGTTCATCCCCGGCGGCCCGGGCGCGGGCACGAACCGGCGGCGGTTGCAGCAAGGCGCGTTCCGATGCAGCGAGCGGCGGCTTTGCCGGCGACGGTTCGTTCCTGCCGCCGCCGGAACCGCTGCTTGCCGCCGGCAGCACACGGCCGTCCGTGATATTGTGATGGTGCCGCTGGATGGTGGCGACCAGCGTTTCCAGAAGCACCGAGGAACGCGCCGGCTTGATCAGCTGGGCGTCGATGCCGAGATCGCGATAGCTGGTGTTGGCGAGCGACTGGTCGACCGAGGTCAGCATGATGATCGGCGTGTCGGCCAGCCCTGCGGTGTTGCGCACGACGCGCGCCATCTCGGCGCCGCTCATCCCCGGCATCTGATAATCGAGCACGACGCAATCGACCGGCACGCCGTAGGCTGCCGCGGCGACCAGCACCTTGAGCCCTTCGGGTCCGCTTTCGGCGGCGCAGGAATCGAAGGTCCATGACGCCATCTGCTCGCTCAGGATCGATCGGTTGACGGCATTGTCGTCGACGATCAGCACCCGTGAGCCGGTCACGTCGACCGGCATGATCCGCCGTCCGGTCTGTTCCTCGGCCCTGGGCAATGTCACGGTGAACCAGAAGGTCGAGCCCTTGCCTTCGGCGCTCTCGACACCGATCTCGCCGCCCATCAACTCGACCAGCCGCGAGGTGATGGCGAGCCCGAGCCCTGTGCCTTCGTGGCGTCTGGTCGACGAGGTGTCGGCCTGACTGAATTTTTCGAAGACGAGCTTCAGTTTCTGCTGCGGAATGCCGATGCCGGTGTCGGTGACCGAAACGGTAAGCTTTGTCCCCGTCGGCCCCCTTTGTCCGGTCACGTCGACCAGCACGTGGCCTTCGTCGGTAAACTTCACCGCGTTGCCGACCAGATTGGTGACGATCTGCCTCATGCGACCGACATCGCCGACGAACAGGCTTTCCAGGCCCGGCTCGACGCGCACGATGAGCTCGAGGTCCTTCTCCTTGGCGCGCGTCGATATCAGCGTCGCCACATCCTCGATTGCTTCGGGCAGGTTGAAGGGCGCAGGGTCGAGCACCAGCTGTCCGGCATCGATCTTGGAGAAGTCCAGTATGTCGTTGATGATGGTCAAGAGCGCGTTACCCGACTTGACGATGATATCGGTGAACGTCTTCTGCTTGGGATCGAGGTCGGATTTGGCCAGCAACTCGGCCATGCCGAGTACGCCGTTCATCGGCGTGCGGATCTCGTGGCTCATATTGGCCAGGAATTCCGACTTGGCGCGGTCGGCCAGCACGGCGCGCTGGCGCGCCTCGCGCAGTTCGGCCTCGCGCAGCTTCAGTTCGGTGATGTCGGTGGTCGACCCAATCAGATAGAGCGAACCGTCGGACGCGATCATCGCGCCCTTGCGGGCGAACTGGTGGCGCACGCTGCCGTCGGCAAGCGTCACCGTTTCCTCGATCTCCTGTGTATCGCCTGTGCGCAGCACGGCGAGATCGCTGTTGACGAAGGCTTCGCCGTCTTCGCCGAAAATCTCGATGTCCGTCTTGCCGATCGCGTCTTCCCTGCGGAGGCCGGTGAGGTCGCACCAGCCCTTGTTGACGTAGAACTGCCTGAGGTCGGAGCGCTTGGCGTAGATCGACACCGGCACGTTGTCGATGAGATTGCGGAACACCTCGTTCTCGCGCATGCTCTCTTCCAGCGCCTGCTCGCGCGCCTTGACGTCGGTGATGTCGGTGCTGGAGCCGACAAGGTGCACCGACCCATCGAGCGCCACCAGCCGGCTCTTGCGCGTCATCAATTGCCGCACCGTGCCGTCGCGATGGGTAACGGGCTCCTCGATCTCGCGGCCGCGGCCGGTGACGACGACCTCGGTGTCGTCATGGGTGTAGGTTTCGGCGTCGTCGATGCCGAAAAGCTGGAGATCGGTCCGGCCGATGACTTCCTCCTTGGGGATGCCGGTCAGCGCGCACCAGGCCTTGTTGACGAATTCCATGCTCAGATCCTGCGCCTTGATGAAGGCGGCGACCGGCAGTTCGTCCATGACGTGGCGGAACAGGTCGATCTGGCGCATGCTTTCCTGCAGCGCCTTTTCGCGGCTCTTGATCTCCGAGATGTCGACGCGCACGCCGATAAAGGTGCCGTCCTCGGTGCGCATATCGTAGACCTGATACCAGCGGCCGTCCGCATTGAGGCGCTCATAGGACGAGTTGGGCAGGCGATAGCGGGCGAGGATGGCATTGAGCCAGACATCGGGGTCGCCTTCATAGAGCCTGTCGATTTCTGGATCGCCGCTCGATCGGAAATAGCCGACCGAATGTCCAAGTTCCAGGGCCGCGCGGAAGCTGCGGCCAGGCTGCCATGCCGGTTTCAGCTCCGGCAGCGTGTCCTGCAGCTTGCGGTTTGCAAAGACGAACTTGTCGTCGCGGTCATAGATGATGACGGCCGCCGGCAGCGACTCCAGCACCGTGGTGAGGTTCTTGCGGGCGTCCTCGGCTTCGGTCTCGCGGCGCTTCATGTCGGAGATGTCGAACAGGAAACCGGCGACATAGTTGCGGCCGCTGGGCATGCCGACGCGGTTCTTGCGCACGATGCGCGAGCGGCTGGCGCCCTCGGCGTCGAAAGTCTCCTCGACCTCGTAGGGCGTGCCGGTCGCCAGCACGGCGCGTTCGCTGTCTTCGAATTGCGCGGCGTCCTTTTGCTTGAGGAAGTCGCCGCCGGGCCTGCCCAGCATCGCTTGCGGGCTCTGTCCGAACAGTGCCGAAAACGCCTCATTGACGAAGACGAAACGCAGATTGTCGTCCTTGACGAAGATCGGGTCCTTGACGCCGTTGATCACCGCCTCGGCCAGCCGCGATTTCTCCAGCGCTTGGGCGAGTTCAGCCTCGCGATCCTTCATGTTGGTGACGTCGACATAGGAGATCAGCCTTTTGCCGCCGGCGAGCGGCGCCAGCGAGGCAATCAGCGTACGGCCGTCATTGCGTGGCAGTTGCCTGGAGCCAACCAGGCCGGCCGAGATTTCTGCTTCGCGCTCGGCGATGTGGCCCTGCCATTCGGCATCGTCAGCACCGTAAGGGTCCATATCGCGGCTGGCCTGCATCAGTTCGCGGAAGCCGCAGCCGATGCCGGCGCGTCGGGGATCGATTTCCCAGAAATCATAGAAGGCGCGGTTGATCACCTCCGCGCGCATCTCCGCATCGAGGACGAGCACGCCGATCGGCATCTGGTCGACCATCGTGCGAAGATTGGCGAAGGTCTCCGTAATTTTGGCGTTGGCACTCTCGATCTCGGCGTCGCGACGCTTGAGCTCGGAGACGTCGTAGTAGGTCAACAGCCGCTTGCCGCCGGACAACGCCGTCACGGAGAACATCATCGTCCTGCCATTGGCATGGAGAAATTCGCGTGGCGCAACCGAGCCGGCGCTGATCTCCTCGATGCGGGTGGCTAGGTAGTGCTGCCACTGCTGTTCATCGAGATCGCCGTAGATGCCGTTGCGGCGGTTGAGTTCCATCAACAGGCTGAACGGCGCGCCGACCGTGACGGCGCCGTCGGGAATCCTGGAGAGCTCGCGATAGGCCTTGTTGACGATGAGCGTGTCGAACTTCGCGTCAAGCACCACGACGCCCATATGCATGGCATCCATTGTCCGCTCGAGATCGGCGAGGTGCTGCGTAGCCTCGCCGGCCGGCGGATCGCTCTCGTCCTGCCGCAGTTCGTCCAGCGCACCGGCCAGTGCCGTGACGTTGCGGCCGATGCCGCGATAGCCGATGAATTCGCCTTCGCCGTCGAACCGCGGGGAACCGGTGATCGAAACCCAGCGGCAGCCGGGACGGCCGCCCTTCAACTCATAAACAAAGTCGCGAAACGGCCGATGCGCCTGCAGATCCTCCAGATGCGCGGCGGCGTGTCGATTGCCGTGCACCATCTGCTTGAGGAAATCGAAGCGGAAACGGCCAAGAATGCTGGCGGGATCGATGCCGGTGGCGGCCTGGTAGTTCTCCGAAAGCCAGGAAAAGCGCAGCTCGGCGTCGGTCTCCCAGACCCAGTCGGCGCCGGCCCCGACCAGTTCGCGCAGCGCTTCGGGCGACCCCCCGACGGACGTATCCTCGCCGTTCACCACCCCTTTTCGGGAACCGCGTCCGCCGCGTGTTCCAACAGTCCCGTCAGCCATCCCGTTCCCACCCCGAAAGCCAAGGCCGAACCCCCTCAGCGGTTCGCCCGCGGAATGTGCCCGAGAAGCATTAATGATCCGCTAACCATAACCAATCCAGACTGCGGCCAGAGCCACATTGCCCTGCGGTATTCCGCCGGTTGTCGGCGGAACCCCGGCCGGGCTATAAGTCGGCGGGGGTGTTGCTGATGACCGGTTGGATCGTGCCTTGTTTCCTGTGCATGGCGCTGCTTGCGGGCAGCGGCTGCGCACGCAGCTATGACGGCACGGTGGTGATCCCGAAGCCGCTCGATATCAGGCGGGTCTGGGATCGCGATCCGTCGCAGACTGAGGCCAGCCGGATGCAGGCGGCAGCCGGTGTGTTTCCGACGCCGCCGCCGCAGGAGCCCTACCGGCCCGCGGCACGCAGGCACACAACACAAATAGCTGCGCCAAGGCGGCACGTCAGGTCCAGCCCTCCCAGCATGGCTTCCGAACCGGCCAATCCGCTCACCTGCAAGAATGTCAGCGAACCCGGCAAACGCTACAGGATGGTTTGCGAATAGCTGGTACTAGAGCAATTCCAGGAAAAGTGTGAAACGGTTTTCCGTCCGGAATAGCGTAAAACAAAGACATAGAGCGGTTCGCCGTTTCGGTGAAACGGTGAAACGCTCTAGGCGCAGGTTACTCCGCCGGGAAGAAAGCCGGCCCGACCACCCTGACCGGCCGCGAGCCGGCCAATGGCTCGACCGATTGTCGCTGGGCGGCGCCCCTGGCCTCTGCAGCGTCTGCGCCAGGCTGGGGAAGTTGCGCCACGGTGCCAAGATCCGGCTTCGCTGACGGCAAAGGAATGATCGCGTTGGCCATATTGGCTGGCGTCACCGTGCGCGCTCTCAGCTCGGCAACGCGTCGGTGATAGCGCGAGGTCGCAGGCCCTGAAGTTCGCATCATCGCGATATTTGAAGGCCGTCGGCAGGTCCTTGTAGGATGTGCGCGTATCGAGCGCGACCATCTCTTCGGTTTCAAGGCTTGGGTCACTGAGCATGTACAGGTCGACGCCGGCATCGTCGCAGAGTAGCGGCACTGATCGACCATCTCCTTGACATCGCCGCCTTGCACGAACTGCGATTTCGGCGCCGGGAAGAAATAGCCGTCGGAGAGACGAACGCAAAACAGCATCGAATTGCTGCCGATCATGGCACCAGCCGGACGCTGTCTTTGTTGCCCGGCGGCGGGCCTGCAGCCGAGCGCGACGAGCCTGGCCTGCAGTCCGGACGCATCCCGGCGCGAAATCGCGGCGTCGGCGATCTGGCGTTGCACCTGTGTGCGGCTTTTGGCGAGGTCGGCGCAAGCATTGAAGAAGCCCCCCACCGCACTTTGCGCCGTGCACCGGCGTTGCCTCTCCAGCCCCTGGATCGCCGCAAGCTGGCGACGTAGCTGCGCAAGCTCGGAGCTGATCCCGCCGCTGCGGCCGGACGGTGCCAGCTGGCTCCTGAGCGCGGCGCATGGATCGGCAAGGGAAGCCGAAATGCCGAGGACGCTTGCCGACACCAGTGCAAAGGTCACGACAAGCCACAAACGCATCATCGGCGACACCTGGTCCTTGTACCCCTGTGGAGCCGATCGCCGCTCCAGCCGATTGAGCCTCAATGCGGGAGGTAAGTCTAATTCAAGAGACGCCAGCAACCGCCAGGTATTTTATGCCGAGTGTATTATGCCGGTTCCTGTAAATTCGCTATTACACTTTTGTTTCAAGATGAGACGAAGCCAGGCTCGGGCGAGCCAGGCCGCCCGCAACCATCGATCCCGCGTTATCGGCCCTTGCGGATGAAACCTTTCTCCGGTGTCTCGCGTTGTGTCGGGCAAAGGAGACGAAGATGTCTATTCACTTCACTGTCTCTGGCCTGACCAGGAACCTGTTCCACTCGCTGGGGCTGGACCATGAGCGGGCGCCGAGAGCGCTCGATCCCGAACAGAGCCTGTTGCTGGAATGCTATCTGGCCGGACAGATTCCGGAATCCGCCTGGGCCGACTACGTCTTCGAGGCGCCGGAACTGCAGCGGCATGTCGATATCAGACGCCCGCACAACTGATCAGAGCAATTTCAGGAAAAGTGTGAGTCGTTTTTCCGGGAAAAGCGCGTAGCGCTTTCCCCTGGGAATTGCGTCAAGACAACGAGAGAGGGGGTCGCCGTTTCTGTGAAACGGTGAAACGCTCGCCCGCTCGCTTATTGCTTGGGCGAGGCGAATTGCAAGTTGAAGACATTGCCCGCGACGCCTTGCGCCAGCGTCGGCGAAAAGCTCAACGGCAAGCACCTTTGCAGGGCAGTGGTTGCGGCGTCGACGAACGACTTCCTGGTATCCGCATCGCCATCGACCTTGATCGCCGTCGGCCGCGGCGGACCGATCAGCGTGCCGTCGCGCTTGAAGCTGAAGTTCAAGGTGACGCTGGCATTTCCAACACCCGCCGGCGGCGTCCAGCACGCCTGGATGGCATCGCCGACCTCCGCCATCGTGTCGAGCGGCGCGGCATTGCACGGGTAGCCTCCGACCAACACAACACCGGCAATCGCAAACACTCTCGCTACGCCCTTCATCGCAAAGCTCCTCGTGTGTCGTCCGCCGACCATGATGGTAGGGTCGAAGCAGACGATGGCAATATGCCTGATGTCAGACTTTACGGCATGAGACGGGCCTGATGGCGCATCGGCGAAAAGCAAAAGGCCGGCATTGCGCCGACCTTTCCCTTCACCCTTGCGCCAGTACATCCGTGGTCACGTGGTGCCTTCAATAGACAGCGTTTTGGTTAACGAATCCTTAGTTTTGCGCGCTGGCCTGCGACTTCACATAGGCGATGTAGCCGCGCACGTCGCCGGCCGGCTCGGCATAGGCCTGGCCGAGTTTCTTCTCCATCGCCGCGACATACTCCTTGGCCCATTTGGGCAGCGCATAGTCGATGACGGCCAGGAACTCCAGCGTCGATGCCAGGCGTATGTCGGCGATCGACGGGTGCTTGCCGCCGATGAACGGCTTGCCGTCCCTGAAGAAGGAGTGAAACACCTCCAGCGGCTCGGCAATTGCCGCCATGGCGGCCTTCTGCGCCTCGGACTTCTTCTCCGGATGGACGTCGCTATGGCCGACCTCGCCGGCATAGTGCGGGAAACCCAGCGCCGGATAGGTGGCGCGCGCCACATACGGGTAGAGCGTGCCGATCAGGTAGAACATGGCGCTGTCGACCATCGCCCGCTTGGCCGGCGCCTTGGGATAGAATTTCTCCAGCCCGTGCTTGTTGGCGAGATACTGCATGATGGCACAGCTCTCCCACAGCACGCCGCGCGGCAGCCCCTTGTCCTCGATCATCGGCGTCAGATGCGCCGGATTGCGCGCCATATATTCCGGCGACCGCGTGTGGCCCCAGGCGTCGGTCTCGGCGGCGTCGAACCCGGCCGCACGGGCAAACACCCGGACGGTCATGTTGTTGACGCTCGGCTTCAGCATCGAGAGCTTCAGCGCAGGTTTTTTCGCCGCCTTGGCCTTCGGCCCCGACATCTTAGTAGCCGGCTTTGTCGCGGCTTTCGCGGCCGGCTTCGCGGCTGCCTTCGGCGCGGCCTTTACGGCCGCCTTTGCCGCCGGCTTCGCTGCCGCTTTTGCTGCTGGCTTGGCCGCTGGTTTGCCAGCGCTCTTAACTGTCTTTGCCATTATGGTCCTCCCCTTTTGCTGGCCGTCAGTATGGATTCTTCGGCGTCCGGTCGTCCGACAAGGTCGCGCGCGACCACTCGACCAGCGTCTGGATCGCGTCGGCAAGGTGCACTTCGGCGATGTTGTAGTCGCCGCGCGCAACGCGCAGCTTGTGCGCCTGCATCAGCACGTCGGCGTGGGTGAAGCCGGCCGGCGGATCGAAGCGATACGACGCTAGCTCGATCAACAGGCCGAGCGGATCCTCGAAATAGATCGAATCCATGAAGCCGCGATCCTTGACACCGCTGTGCTTGATGGCGCGCTCGTCGAGCCGGGCGACCGCCTGCAGGAAAGTGACGCGCGACACCGAGAACGCAATATGATGGACGCAGCCCGGTTCGGTCGGCGTGCGCCGCTTGACAGGCGTGCGGCTCTCGTCGGTGAAGACGGTGATCAGCCTGCCGTCGCCGGGATCGAAATAGAGATGGCTTTCGCTTGGCTTGTCGAGATTGGGTTGCTCGAAAATGAACGGCATGCCGAGCACGCCCTCCCAGAAATCGATCGAGGTCTGGCGGCCGGCGCCGACGAGCGTGATGTGATGGACGCCCTGCGACTGCAGTTTCTGCATCGGTCTCCTCCTCGCCGACCCTCGCCTATGTTCCCCGGCGTCTTGGGCGCCGCAAAGAGCCCTTTGGCTAGGCTTCGTACATGATGCTAGTGCAATTGGCAGCGCCGCGCCAGAAGCTCGCGGAGACTGCCGGCGCTGGATGGTGAAAGAGGCCTAAGGTTGCATGACCTGAGGCTATGCAACGGCTCTGAGCTCGG
This sequence comes from Mesorhizobium sp. C277A, assembly GCF_040324395.1. Lineage (NCBI taxonomy): Bacteria > Pseudomonadati > Pseudomonadota > Alphaproteobacteria > Hyphomicrobiales > Phyllobacteriaceae > Mesorhizobium > Mesorhizobium sp. C277A. The sequence goes on from NZ_JAMYVW010000002.1 coordinate 4,477,172, forward strand.
CTTCCGCCAGCGTGCCCAGGCCCGCGCATTCGGCACATGCCATCGTCTGCCCTGGACAGCCGGCCCGATGCGTGCCTTGCGGGCAGCAATGCCCTTTCGACTCACGCCATTTCAAGCAATCGAAAACCTGCCCGCTGCCGTGACAGCACGGGCATATCATTTTTGCCGAATTCATGCCTGCTATGCCAAACCAAATCCGCGTTGCCGCAGATGCTATCCCCGCACCGCAAGTAACAGAGATCGCTACGCTTTCAAGCGTCGCGGCCTGACTTAAATTGGGTGTATTCGGGTGCGCGGACTTGCCGAATTTCGCTGATGCCGCCGACCCTCGCGGTCACACGCGATCCGCGCGGCTGCTGCCCGAAATTTTCGATGATGCGGAAGGAAAGTCGTTGCTTGGTACGCCCAAGGGGAATCGAACCCCTGTTCCCGCCGTGAGAGGGCGGTGTCCTGACCGCTAGACGATGGGCGCGTTCAAGAACCGGCGATATAGGCTGACGGTTTGGAAAAAGCAACTGGGCTTCGAACGGCCGGACCGCTTCTGTGCAATCTCGGTTCGTGGACCTAGCGTTTCGGCTCGATCAGGTCCCACAGATTGCCGTAGAGATCGGCGAAAACCGCCACGGTGCCGTACGGCTCATGGCGTGGCGTTTCATGGAAATCGACGCCGTTTTCCAGCATGGTCGCATGGTCACTGTCAAAATCATCGGTTTCGAGAAACAAAACCACGCGGCCTCCGGTCTGGTCGCCGACGCGGCTCTTCTGCACATCGTCCAACGCTTCCGCCAGAAGCAGCCGGGGCCCTTGCCCGACCGCCGGCGTTACCGTCACCCAGCGCTTGCCGTCGCCGAGCTCGATGTCGTCGCAGAGGACAAAGCCAAGCTTGCCGACATACCAGGCGATCGCCTCGTCATAGTCGGGGACGACGAGCGTGATGGTTGCGATGCGGCGATGTTCGGCAAACCCGGTCATAGTTTCGGCCCGGCTATTTGTTGCGGATGGCGAAGCGGCCGATGATACGGCGCTCGGCGATGTCGTAGACGAAGATGGTGCGGCTGCCGTCGCTGAGCTCGGCGTCGATCGAAATGCGATTGCCCGACAGAGCCTGGCTGATCACCTTGGCCCCGACCGGGAGCACTATGTCGGCCGCGAGCGGCTCGCCGGGCGGAACTGGAATGTCGTTGGCGAGCGGCGGGTTCGCGGGCGGCGCCTTGCGCGATTTGTAGACAATGGCCGCGATCACCACCATAAGGGCCAGCAAAAGCAGGCCGAGATTGATGGCCATGAAGCGGATGAGCCTGCCGCGCACCTTTTCGATCTCGGGATCGAGCAGCTTTTCTTCTTCATCGGCAACGGGCCGGGCCATGGCAGAACTTTCCGGAACTTTTTCGATGAGCGCTCATAGCGAAGAGACCCCTGAATTGATAGAGGCTGGACAATTCATAGAGGCGGCGCCGACCGTGCTCGAAGCCGGCGCGGAAGCGGCCGGCCAGCGCCTCGACCAGTGGCTGGCGAGCGCCCTCGGGCCTGACATGTCGCGCAGCCGGGTGCAGATGCTGATCCGGCAAGGTGCCGTTTCGATCGACGGCAAGCCGGTCGACGAGACCAAGCGCAAGATGAGTGCCGGCGAGCGCGTATCGGTCGTCATGCCCGAGCCGGAACCGGCCGAACCGCAAGGCGAGGCCATCGCGCTCGACGTGCTTTATGAGGACGACGAACTGATCGTCATCAACAAGCCGGCCGGCCTCGTCGTCCATCCCGGCGCCGGCAACTGGACCGGCACGCTGGTCAATGCCCTGATCCACCACTGCGGCGACAGTCTCTCAGGCATTGGCGGCGTCAGGCGGCCGGGCATCGTCCATCGGCTGGACAAGGAGACCAGCGGCGTCATGGTGGTGGCCAAGACCGACCGCGCCCACAAGGCGCTGTCGGAGGCCTTTGCCGACCACGGCCGCACCGGCGACCTCGAACGTGCTTATTTGGCGCTGGTCTGGGGAATCCCGTCGCGGCCGACCGGAACGGTCGACGCGCCGCTTGGCCGTGCCGCCGACCGCGTGCGCCGCGCCGTCGTGCCGGAAGGCCGTGACGATGCCCGCCACGCCGTGACCCATTTCACCGTCAAGGAGCGTTTCGGCGAGGGCCAGCAGGCGTTCGCCACCGCCAGCCTGGTCGAATGCCGGCTGGAAACCGGCCGCACCCACCAGATCCGCGTCCACATGGCCCATATCGGCCATCCCGTCATCGGCGACCCCGATTACGGCCAGGCCTTCCGCACCAAGGCCAACCGGCTGCCCGAACTGCTGAAGGGTCAGGTCAAGGCATTTTCCAGGCAAGCTTTGCATGCCTGGCTTCTTGCATTTCGGCACCCGGCTACCCATTTACCGATGAGGTTCGAGGCGCCGATACCGGGGGACATGGAGGAACTCGTCGGCGGCTTCCGCAAACTCTGAACCCGAGCAATTCCAGGAAAAGTGTGAAACGGTTTTCCGTCCGGAATTGCGTCTAAACAAGCCAGCTAAAACCTGAGCGGCATTGTTCACTTCAGCGTGACACACTGTTTCGTGTTGAACAAATGCCTGTCTTTTCTGGTTTTGTTCCTATATAAATCAGTTGCCGCGGGCGAGCCTTTTGGTGCTCGCGTCACATGCCCGCCGCGTTTCGGGGGCATCACTCCAATAGAGAGGGGGCGCAATCATGGCCCAGTCACTACCCAGTATTGTTTCCGGCGAAGGCGGCCTCAGCCGCTACCTGGAAGAAATCCGCCGCTTTCCGATGCTTCAGCCGCAGGAAGAGTACATGCTCGCCAAGCGCTACGCCGAGCATGAAGACACTTCCGCTGCGCACAAGCTCGTCACCAGCCATCTTCGGCTCGTCGCCAAGATCGCCATGGGCTATCGCGGCTACGGCCTGCCGATCGGCGAAGTGATCTCGGAAGGCAATGTCGGCCTGATGCAGGCCGTCAAGAAATTCGAACCCGAGCGTGGCTTCCGCCTCGCGACCTACGCCATGTGGTGGATCAAGGCCTCGATCCAGGAGTACATCTTGCGCTCGTGGAGCCTGGTCAAGATGGGCACGACCGCCAATCAGAAGCGCCTGTTCTTCAACCTGCGCAAGGTGAAGGGCAAGATCCAGGCGCTGGACGATGGCGACCTCAAGCCCGACCAGATCACCGAGATCGCCACCCGGCTGAACGTGTCGGAAGCTGAAGTCGTGTCGATGAACCGCCGCCTGTCCGGCGACGCGTCGCTGAACGCGCCGATCCGCGCCAGCGAAGGTGAATCCGGCGAATGGCAGGACTGGCTGGTCGATGACCACGAAAGCCAGGAAGACATGCTGATCGAGCAGGACGAGCTGGAAAACCGCCGCGGCATGCTGTCGGGCGCTCTGGCCGTGCTCAACGATCGTGAGCGGCGCATCTTCGAGGCCCGCCGCCTCGCCGAGGAGCCGCTGACGCTGGAAGAACTGTCGTCCGAGTTCGACATCAGCCGCGAGCGCGTGCGCCAGATCGAGGTGCGCGCCTTCGAGAAGGTGCAGGACGCGGTCAAGGCCGCCGCCAAGCGCCAGATGCAGGCGCTGCGCACGATCGAGGCGCAGCCGGCGGCCTAAGGCTGGGTTCGGTTAAGGAACAGAAGGCGGCGTCGGGAAACCGGCGCCGCCTTTTTTGTTTTGTCGTCCGTCGGCGGTTAGCGAAAGTCGGACAACAGCTGATCTCCCCCCTTGAGGGGGAGATGTCCGGCAGGACAGAGGGGGGCGTGACGGATCGCAGCTTGCGATTTTAACTATCCCCAACCTGGAATTGTTCGAGCACACAGCCAAAGGTCAGCGGGACAGCACCCCCCTCTGCCCTGCCGGGCATCTCCCCCGCAAGGGGGGAGATCGGCAGCTTCGCCACTGCCCTCTCAAAGCCCATCAAGCGGAAACTTCAGATACCGCCTCCCATTGGCCTCCGGTTCCGGCAGCCGTCCACCATTCATGTTGACCTGCAGCGCATGCAGGATCAGCCGCGGCATCGGCAGTGTCTTGTCGCGCGCTTCGCGCAAGTCGACGAACTCGGCTTCGCTGCGCGCCGCAACGAGGTGGATATTCTTTGCCCTCTGCTCGGCGACCGTGCTCTCCCAGCACGGCTCGCGCCCGCCGGCCTGATAGTCGTGGCCGACGAACACCCGCGTATCGTCCGGCAGCGCCAGAATGCCCTCAATCGAATGCCACAGCCGCGCGGCACTGCCGCCGGGAAAGTCCGTCCTTGCCGAGCCGCTGTCGGGCATGAACAGCGTGTCGTGGACGAAGGCTGCGTCGCCAATGACATAGGTGATCGAGGCGAGCGTGTGGCCGGGCGAGAACAGCACCTTGACCGGCAGGTTGCCGATCAGGAACGTCTCGCCTTCCCCAAACAGCCGGTCCCACTGCGAGCCGTCTGCGGGGAAATCCGGCCAGTTGTAGATCGCCTTCCACAGCGCCTGGACTTCGACGATCCTGTCGCCGATCGCCGTCGGCGCGCCGGTCCTTTCCTTGAGATAGTGCGCCGCCGAGAAATGATCGGCATGCGGATGGGTGTCCAGGATCCACTCGAGCTCCAGCCCGTTTTCGCGGATAAAATCCAGCAAGGCGTCGGCATTCTTCGTCGCCGTCGCGCCGGATTTTTCGTCGAAGTCGAGGATCGGGTCGATGACGGCGCAGCGTCTCGTCACCGGGTCGGTGACGACATACTGGATGGCGCCGGTCGGCTTGTCGTAGAAGCCGGCGACCTCAGGTTTGGCCGAAGCGATGTCCAATATCCGGCTCCCCTGCCCCTTGCCCGACAGGAACCGTTTTCTCCGTCGGGGCTGAACAAGAGCATGGTCATCTGGCAAAGCGCGCCGGTCAAGCACGCCTTGCCACAAATAGGACTGAAGCCCGAAATAGCTCCGACGGAGAAAACCTAGGCTGACGGCTGCTTGGTCTTCCTGAGATAGGGCAGGATCGTCTCGAAAGCGCCAAAACGCTTGACCGCATCTTCGTTCGAAACCGCGGCGGTGATGATCACATCCTCGCCCTGCTTCCAGTTGGCCGGCGTCGCCACCTGGTGCTTGGCGGTCAGCTGCATGGAATCGACCGCGCGCAGGATCTCGTCGAAGTTGCGGCCCGTCGTCATTGGGTAAGTCAGCACCAGCTTGATCTTCTTGTCCGGCCCGACGACATAGACCGAGCGCACCGTGGCGTTGTCGGCCGGCGTGCGGCCTTCCGACGTCTCGCCGGCGCCCGCCGGCAGCATGCCATAAAGCTTGGCCACCTTGAGGTCCTTGTCGCCGATCAGCGGGTAGTTCACCGTCTGGCCGGTCGCCGTCTTGATGTCGGCCTGCCACTTGTCGTGGCTCGCAACGGGATCGACGGAAATGCCGATGACCTTGACGTTGCGCTTCTTGAACTCGCCTTCGAGCCCCGCCATCGTGCCCAGCTCGGTGGTGCAGACCGGGGTGAAATTCTTCGGATGGCTGAACAGGATCGCCCAGCCGTCGCCGATCCAGTCATGAAACTTGATCGGCCCTTGCGTGGTCTCGGCGGTGAAGTCAGGCGCGATGTCGTTGATACGAAGGCTCATGGCATTATTCCCCAGCAACAGATTTCGTCAGGAGCGGCCGTGGACGGCGTCAACGCTCCGGCATTCCCGCATCTTAGCGCAAAAATCGCGGCTGCAGGACAATAGGAAACTATTATTGGCGACCGAACGAGCACTTTCGTTCTACGGACCGACGTTGGGCCGACAATCTTTCGTTTGTGCGGGGAAGACTCAGGCCTTGTTGACCGCCAGCGACGTGGCCAGGTCTTCCATGCGCTGGGCGAGCGCGCCGAGCGCGCTGGTCAGCACGGTGTCGTTCTTGTCGGCCTTGGTCAGCGCTTCGTCGCGCGTCTTGCGCAGTGTCTGCACTTCGGTCTCCATGCCCTTGACCCGCTTCTGCAGCTCCGAAAGCTCGTCCATCACCATGATGCCGGCCATCACCGTCAGCCGCTGGTCGCCGATCTCGCCGAACGAATCCTTCAGATGCGAGACATAACGGTCGAACCGCTCGGCGAGGTCGATCAGGTGCTCTTCCTGACCCTCGTCGCAAGCCATGCGATACTGCTTGCCGTCGATGGAAACCGTGACCTGTGCCATGGCCTGCAGCTCCTACCTGTCCAGCACCGCGCGGATGGTTTCCATGGCGGTCACCAAGCGGCGCGACACTTCCTTGTTGGCATCTTCCAGCCGTTCGGCGCGGGCTTCGGAATTGTCGAGTTCCTGCGCCAGCCGTGAACGGTCGGCGTTCATGCGCTGCACCTCAGCCTCGGCTTCGGAATAGTCGCGCTCGTGCTCGAGCTTGGCCGCGACGGCGTTTTCCAGCCCCTCGATGGCCTTGCCCAGCCTGTGGATGACTTCCTTGAGTGTGGTTTCGCCGGTCATGGCCTTCGTCCTGTGCCCTGCCCATCACCGAATCGCTTCGCGTTCAGAACGCGTTAACAAGGAAACATTAGGCACCGGGTGAAGGCAACGTCAACAAAGCTCTCGCGACTGTCCCCCGCTAACGCTAATGTAGGTCGCCCCATAAGGTCTCAAAGCCATCACAAGACCGGCAAATGTGCAGCCGATTTGTTGACTAAAAGCCCGTGGCTGCTATGTGTCGCGCACTCTTTCCTGGGCTCTGCCAAGCCCACAAATCCCCACCCCGGAGGTACCATGACGTCGCGTGAACAACATGACCGGATGGCCAATGCGATCCGTTTTCTCTCCATGGACGCCGTCGAGAAGTCCCAGTCCGGCCATCCCGGCCTGCCCATGGGCTGCGCCGACATCGCCACAGTGCTGTTCACCCGCTTTCTGAAATATGATCCGAAGAACCCCCATTGGCCGGACCGAGACCGCTTCATCCTGTCGGCCGGCCACGGTTCTATGCTGCTCTACTCGCTGCTGCATCTGACCGGTTACGAGGACATGACCCTCGACCAGATCAAGCATTTCCGCCAGCTGGGTTCCAAGACTGCCGGCCATCCCGAATACGGCCATGCCACCGGCATCGAGACGACGACCGGCCCGCTCGGCCAGGGTCTCGCCAATTCGGTCGGCTTCGCGCTCGGCGAGCGCATCATGAACGCCGCCTTCGGCAACGACCTCGTCGACCACTACACCTATGTGCTGGCCGGCGACGGCTGCCTGATGGAAGGTGTTTCCCAGGAAGCCATCGCGCTGGCCGGCCACCTCAAGCTCAACAAGCTGATCGTCTTCTGGGACAACAACAACATCTCGATCGACGGTCCGGTTTCGCTTGCAGACAACACCGACCAGGTCGCCCGCTTCCAGGCCTCGGGCTGGAATGCCAGCCACATTGACGGCACCGACCCCGAGGCGATCGCCTACGCCATCGAAGCCGCCCGCCATTCCGACAAGCCGACGATGATCGCCTGCAAGACGACCATCGGCTTCGGCGCCCCGACCAAGGCCGGCACCAACAAGGCGCACGGTTCGCCGCTCGGCGCCGACGAGATCGCAGGCGCGCGGAAATTCTTCAACTGGGACTCGCCGCCCTTCGAAATTCCGGCCGACATTCTCGACGCCTGGCGCACCGCCGGCAAGGCCGGCGTCAAGCCGCGCACCGACTGGGAAGGCCGGCTCGCCAAGGCCAAGCCCGAGCTGAAGGCCGAGTTCGAGCGCCGCCTCGCCGGCAAGCTGCCGTCGAATTTCGATGCCGTCATTGCCGACTACAGGAAGAAGCTGTCGGCCGACAAGCCGAAGGTCGCCACCCGCAAATCGTCGGAAATGGCGCTGGAAGTCATCAACGGCGCGGTGCCGGAAACCATCGGCGGCTCTGCCGACCTGACGGGCTCCAACAACACCAAGACCAGCCAGACCAAGAACATCACGCCGGACGATTACGGCCAGCGCTATGTCCACTACGGCATCCGCGAGCATGGCATGGCGGCCGCCCTCAACGGCCTGACGCTGCATGGCGGCCTCATCGCCTACGGTGGCACCTTCATGTGCTTCTCTGACTATGCCCGTCCGTCGATGCGGCTGGCGTCGCTGATGGGCATCCGCTCGATCTTCGTCATGACCCATGATTCGATCGGTTTGGGCGAAGACGGCCCGACCCACCAGCCGGTCGAGCACCTGGCGGCGCTCCGCGCCATCCCCAACCACAATGTCTTCCGTCCGGCCGACGCGGTGGAAACCGCCGAATGCTGGCAGATTGCCATTGAATCGGAAAAGACCCCGTCCACCCTGGCGCTGACCCGCCAGAACCTGCCGACGGTGCGCACCGAGCACTCGGCCAGGAACCTCTCGAGCCAGGGCGCCTATGAACTGGCCGCGGCGAGCGGCGAAGCGGCGGTGACGATCTTCGCGACCGGCTCCGAGGTCGAGATCGCGCTCGGCGCCCGTGATTTGCTTGAAAAGCATGGGCACCCGACCCGCGTCGTCTCGGTGCCTTGCTTCGAACTGTTCGACCAGCAGAGCGACGCCTACCGCAAGGAGACGATCGGCAACGCGCCGATCAAGATGGCGATCGAGGCCGGCATCCGCCAGGGCTGGGATCACCTGATCGGCTCCGACGGCATCTTCATCGGCATGACCGGCTTCGGCGCTTCCGGCACCATCGAGCAGCTCTACCCGCATTTCGGCATCACCGCCGAAGCCGCGGCCAAGGCGGCGGAAGCCCGCCTGCACGGCAAGTAAGATCAGGGTCAGTCCCGCGCACCTCCAAGGCGGATTCGCGGGGCTGGACCAACCTAATCGATTTAAATTCGGCCTTCTGCGGCTGGATTCTTGTGCCATCCGCCGCTATGAAGCTGCGGACCCATCTGCCGCCTCCAGCTCCCAGGGAGAGTAAAATGACCGTCAGAGTTGCCATCAACGGATTTGGCCGCATCGGCCGCAACATCCTGCGCGCCATCCATGAATCCGGCCGCAAGGACATCGACGTCGTCGCCGTCAACGACCTCGGCCCGGTCGAGACCAACGCGCATCTGCTGCGCTATGACAGCGTGCACGGCCGCTTCCCGCACGAAGTGTCGGTCTCGGGCGACCAGATCACCGTCGGCAAGGAGACCTTCAAGGTCACCGCGATCAAGGACCCGGCGCAGCTGCCGTGGAAGGAGCTCGGCATCGACATCGCGCTCGAATGCACCGGCATCTTCACCGCCCGCGACAAGGCTGCCGCGCATTTGACCGCCGGCGCCAAGCGCGTCGTCGTCTCCGCGCCTGCCGAAGGTGCTGACCTCACCGTCGTCTACGGCATCAACCACGACAAGCTGACCAAGGACCACATCGTCATTTCGAATGCGTCCTGCACCACCAACTGCCTGGCGCCGCTCGCCGCAGTGCTGCACGAGACCGTCGGCATCGAAAAGGGCATGATGACGACGATCCACTCCTACACCGGCGACCAGCCGACGCTGGACACCATGCACAAGGATCTCTACCGCGGCCGCGCGGCTGCCCTGTCGCAGATCCCGACCTCGACCGGTGCGGCCAAGGCGATCGGCCTGGTGCTGCCCGACCTCAAGGGCAAGCTCGACGGCATCTCGATCCGCGTGCCGACCCCCAACGTCTCGGTCGTCGACTTCAAGTTCATCGCCAAGCGCGCCACCACCGTGCAGGAGATAAACGAAGCGGTGATCGCCGCCTCCAACGGCAAGCTGAAGGGCATTCTCGGCGTCACCCATCATCCGAATGTGTCGATCGACTTCAACCACGATCCGCGCTCGTCGATCCTGGCGCTCGACCAGACCAAGGTCATGGACGGCAACTTCGTTTCGGTGCTGTCCTGGTACGACAATGAGTGGGGCTTCTCCAACCGCATGGCCGACACCTCGGTCGCCTTTGGCAAGACCATCGCCTGATCTGAAGGCATCGTCTCGCAGCTTCGAACGCCCGGCTGTGCCCGGGCGTTTTTCGTCAGCGCGCCGGGCAAGGCGCGCCGAGCCGCCAAACGCCGGAAAATCAGCGGCATAAGGCAAAAAGCCATCCTTGCGCCTTGCACCGGCCATGCCTTCGCCCCACTCTCCCGTGAATCGGTAGAAAGAGGAATTCGAGGGGCAAATCACGGATGGAGCATGCGATCTATCTCGTCACGCTGGTCGGCACAGCGCTAGTCGTCGCCGCAGCGTTCTCGAGCCTGATCGCCTTCCGCTTCGGCGCCCCTTTGCTGCTGCTCTTCCTCTGCATCGGCCTCGCCAGCGGCGTCGATGGTCTCGGTATCGAATTCGACAATGCGCGCGTGGCATATTTTGCCGGCTCGCTGGCGCTGGCGGTCATCCTGTTCGATTCCGGTTTCGGCACGCCGCTCAACGCGCTGCGCCAGGCGGCCGGACCGGCGGTGTCGCTGGCGACCTTCGGCGTAATCCTGACCACTGGCCTGTTCGGCGCCGCCGCCTATTACCTGCTCGACCTCAGCTGGCTGGAATCCTTCCTGCTCGGCGCCGCGGTCGCCTCGACCGATGCGGCGGCCGTCTTCTTCCTGCTACGCGCCGGCGAGATCAATCTGCGCGAACGCGTGCGCGCGACACTGGAAGTCGAATCCGGCACCAACGACCCGATCGCCATCTTCCTGACCATCACGCTGGTCGAGATCATCGCCGCCCACGCCAATCCCGAGACCCATGTGCTGGTCACCGACCTGATCCTCGGCTTCCTGCTCAATATGGGGCTCGGCGCCGTCGTCGGCGTGCTTGGCGGGCTCGGCATCGTGCGCCTCGTCGACCGGCTCAACCTTGACCATGGCTTGCTGCCGATCTTCGTGCTGACCCTGTCACTGATGGTGTTCGCCGCGGCCGGCGCCATTGGCGGCTCTGGCTTCCTGGCGGTCTATCTCGCCGGGCTCATTGCCGGCAACTCCGACATCCGCGCCGTCACCATCCTGAAGCGCTTCCAGGACGGCATGTCGTGGCTGGCACAGATCATCATGTTCCTGATCCTCGGCCTGTTCGCGACACCCTCGCAGTTTCCGGCGATCATGGTGCCGGCGGTGCTGCTCGGCCTATTCCTGATGTTTGTCGCGCGCCCTGTCGCCGTCTGGCTCTGCCTGATCCCGTTCCGCCTGCCGCGTCCCGAGATCGCCTTCGTCTCCTGGGTCGGCCTGCGCGGCGCCGTGTCCATCCTGCTTGCCATCACCCCGCTGCTCGGCGGACTGGAGAACGGCCGCACCATCTTCAACGTCGCCTTCATCATCGTGCTGGTATCGCTGGTGGTGCAGGGCTGGTCGGTCGGTCCGCTGGCGCGCCGGCTCGGCCTGATCGTGCCGGCGAGGCTCGGGCCGCTCGACAAGGTCGAACTCGAACTGCCGGGCTCCGCCCATCACGAACTGCTCGCCTACCGCGTGGCGCCCGGCAGCCCGGTGGCGCGCGGCGAGCGTATCCCGCGCTGGGCACGGCCCTCGTTGGTGCTGCGCGACGGCCGCTCGATGCGTTTCCAGGACATGGGCCGGCTCGCGGCCGGCGACCAGGTTTATATCTTCGTGCCCGACCGCTATCCGCGCCTGCTTGACAAGCTGTTTGCCAGCCGCGCCGTAGTCGACCCCGAGGATGCCGACTTCTTCGGCGCCTTCGCCGTCGATCCCGCCCGCTCGGCCGCAGAGCTCGAGGCCGCATACACACCGGGATTGAGCGAAGCCGAGCAGAAGCTCACCGTCGGCGCGCTGGTGACGGCAAGGCTTGGCGGCCATGCCGAATATGCCGACCGGGTGCTGATCGGCCCGATCGAATTGATCGTCCGCGACGTCGACGACAAGGGCAAGATCACCGGTCTCGGCCTCTCCTTCGAGCCGACCGCGCCGGTGGCGCGGGTTCCGGTGTTCCTGAGCGCCGGCGAGATCGGCGATCGTGTCTCCGCCTTCATCCGCAACTGGCGCAAGCCGACCGAGACGCAGACTGCAGAGGCGACAGCCAATGAGAAGGCCCTTGAGCCGACGGCGGAAAAGATAACGACAGAAGGCTGACAAGCGATCGGTTCACGCTGACGTCCCGCATCATCACGACAGCCTTCGCCTTGATCTCAAAATTTAGCTCGCACCCCGGCTCAAGCCTTGCATCGTCATCGATGCGAGGTATGGTCCCGGCGATTTTCCACGGAAAGGAACCCGCATGGCCGCCTTCAAGACACTCGACTATATCGGCAATATCAGCGGCAAGCGCGTGCTGGTGCGCGTCGACCTCAACGTGCCCGTCGCCGACGGCAAGGTCACCGACGCCACCCGCATCGAACGCATCGCACCGACCATCGCCGAACTGTCCGGCAAGGGCGCCAAGGTCATTCTGCTCGCGCATTTCGGCCGCCCGAAGGATGGTCCCTCGCCCGAATTCTCGCTGGAGCCGATCGCCAAGGCTGCCGCGGAGGTGCTTGGCCGCCCGGTCGGCTTTGCCGGCGATTGCGTCGGCGACACGGCGGGCAGTGCGGTCGCCGCCATGAACAAGGGCGATGTGCTGCTGCTGGAAAACACCCGCTTCCACAAGACCGAGGAGAAGAACGACCCTGATTTCACAGAGCGGCTCGCCGCCAATGGCGATATCTTCGTCAATGATGCCTTTTCCGCCGCCCACCGGGCGCACTCCTCGACCGAAGGCCTGGCGCGGCTGTTGCCGTCCTATGCCGGCCGCACCATGCAGGCCGAGCTCGAGGCGCTGGAGAAGGGGCTCGGCAATCCGATCCGCCCTGTCGTCGCCATTGTCGGCGGCGCCAAGGTGTCGACCAAGATCGACCTGTTGATGAACCTGGTGAAGAAGGTCGACGCGCTGGTGATCGGCGGCGGCATGGCCAACACTTTTCTCGCCGCGCGTGGCACCGCTGTCGGCAAGTCGCTGTGCGAGCATGACCTTGCCGCGACAGCCAAGCAGATCATGATCGAGGCCGCCGAAGCCGGCTGCGCCATCATCCTGCCTGTCGACGGTGTCGTCGCCAAGGAATTCAAGGCGGGTGCGGCCAGCGAGACCGTTGCCATTTCGGATGTCCCGGCTGACGGCATGATCCTCGATGTCGGCGAAAAGACCGTGAAGACGATCGGTGAATGGATCGACCGCGCCGCGACGCTGGTCTGGAACGGCCCGCTCGGCGCCTTCGAGATCGAGCCTTTCGACCACGCCACGGTGGCGGCGGCCAGGCACGCAGCGGCCCGCACCAGGGCCGGCAAGCTGGTCTCGGTCGCCGGTGGCGGCGATACGGTGGCCGCCCTCAACCATGCCGGCGTCGCCGACGACTTCACCTATGTCTCGACCGCCGGCGGCGCTTTCCTCGAATGGATGGAAGGCAAGCCGCTGCCCGGCGTCGACGTGCTGAAGAAACAAGCCTGACCGGATTGGGGGGCACAAAAACGGACGCCAGGAACTTTCAACCGATTCGAGCTTTCCGATCCCATTCCTTTGGCGGTAGACTTCCGTTACGCGCGGAACGTACCCCCTTAGGAGAAGAAAAATGAGCGAACGTCTCGAAGACATTGCCGCCGCGATGGTGGCCGGCGGCAAGGGCCTGCTGGCCGCCGATGAGAGCTCCGGCACCATCAAGAAGCGCTTCGACGTTATCGGCGTCGAATCGACCGCCGATAGCCGCCGCGACTACCGCGAGATGATGTTCCGCGCCAAGGACGCAATGACGAAGTACATCTCCGGCGTCATTCTCTACGACGAGACCATCCGTCAGAAGGCTGCCGACGGCACGCCTCTGGTCGACATCATCAAGGCGGCGGGCGCCATTCCCGGCATCAAGGTCGATGCCGGCGCCAAGCCACTCGCCGGCTTTCCCGGCGATACCGTTACCGAAGGCCTCGACGGCTTGCGCGAGCGGCTCGCAGATTATTACAAGCTCGGCGCCCGCTTCGCCAAATGGCGCGCGGTGGTCGACATCGACACCGGCAAGGGCGTGCCCTCGGTCAATTCGATTGCCTCCAACGCCCATGCGCTGGCCCGCTATGCCGCACTGTGCCAGGAGGCCGGCATCGTGCCGATCGTCGAGCCGGAAGTGCTGATGGACGGCGCGCACGACATTGACACCTGCTACGACATCTCGAAGGCAACGCTGATCAAGCTCTATGACGAGCTGCATGCGGCGCGCGTTTTGCTGGGAGGCACCATCCTGAAGCCGAACATGGTGCTGGCCGGCAGGAAGTCGGGCAAGGTGAGCAGCCCCGAAGAGGTCGCGGAAAAGACCATAAAACTGTTCCGCGAAACCGTACCGGCAGCGGTGCCGGGCATCGCCTTCCTTTCGGGCGGGCAGTCGGACGAGGAGGCTACCGCCAACCTCAACGCCATCAACGCCATCGGCCCGCATCCGTGGAAGCTGACCTTCTCCTATGGCCGCGCCTTGCAGGCCGCCCCGCAAAAGGCCTGGAGCGGCAAGGCATCGAACGTCGCCGCCGGCCAGGCCGCCTTCACCCATCGTGCCCACATGAACCATCTGGCGGCGCTGGGACAATGGACGGCGAGCCTCGAACAGGCCGCCTGAGCGCAGTCCTCCCGTTGTCATACAACCCGGGCCGATGCGCCCGGGTTTGTTTATGCAAAGCCCGGCTTGGACGGAGTTCGTCCATCCTTATCTCCTTTTCGGCAAAAGCTGACGGCGATGTCGGTTTCTGCCCACCCCAAACGTCCTTGGGTGAACAGACAGGGAGAACTTCATGACTCGCAGCAAGGTGGTTTCGCGTGAAGACTGGTTTGAGGCGCACAAGGCGCATCTGGCGCGCGAGAAGGAATTGACACGGTTGCGTGAGCGCATCGCCGCCGAGCGGCGTGAACTGCCCTGGATGAAAATCCGCAAGGACTATGTCTTCGAGACCGAGCAGGGTCCGAAGAACCTGGCCGGACTGTTCGGCGCCAACAGCCAACTGATCGTCTACCACTTCATGATGACGCCAGGATCGAACCACCGCTGCGAAGGCTGCTCCTTCCTTGCCGACCATATAGACGGCGCCGATCAGCATCTCAGGCGCCACGACGTGTCGCTGGTGGTGGTTGCGCGCGCGCCGCTGGCGGAACTGCTGCCTTACAAGCAGCGTATGGGCTGGAAATTCGACTGGGTGTCGTCCTACGCCTCGGATTTCAACTTCGACATGCAGGTCTCCTTCACCGACAAGCAGATCGCGGCCGGCGACACCACCTACAATTTCGAGACGCGTCCGCGCACGTCAAAGGACCTTCCCGGCACCAGTGTTTTCTACAAGGACGAGAACGGCGACATCTTTCTCACCTTTATGTCGCGCGCCCGCGGCGGCGAGGCGCAGATCGGCACCTATGACTATCTCGATATGACGCCGAAGGGCCGCGGCGAAAATGGCCCTTATCAAAGCCTGATGGACTGGGTGCGGCTGCATGACGAATATCAGGAAAAGCAGGCGGCTAAGGAAAACTGCTGCGACTAGAAGCGCGTTCACCTGCGCCCAAACATGCGCTAAGGCTGCCGTTAACCTCTAACGGTATTGCCATGCGCTTCCCGGCCCTTCTTACCTGGCTCGCCTACCCCGTCTATGTCTGGCAGGGCCTCGGCGTGCGCCGCCGCACCACCCGCATGCTGCCGGCACAAGGGCCGGTCATGCACGAAATATCGGGCAAGGCGCCGGCCATCTCGCTGCTGGTGCTGGGCGATTCCTCGGCCGCTTCCGTCGGCATCGGCAATTCCGAGAACGGGCTTGCCGCGCAGCTTGCCGTCATGATCGCGCAGCGAACCGGCCTTGCCGTGCGCTGGCGCGCCGCCGGCTTCAACTCGGCAACGTCGGGCCAGATCCGCGACCATGTGCTGCCCAATCTGTCGGCCGATCGGTGGACGCATATAGTGCTGGCCATCGGCACCAACGACACCAAGAATTTCCACTCGGTGCCGCGCTTCAAGAAAGAGTTCGGCGGCCTGCTTTACGCGCTGCGCGCCAAATGGCCGGAGGCCCGCGTCGTCTGGTCGCCGGTGCTGGAATTCACCCGTGCGCCGGCCATGCCGCCGCTGCTCGGCAAGATACTCGAAATCCGCGCTACCGCAATGAACCGCATGGGCGAGCGCCTCTGTTTCGAGCGCGGCGCCGTGCCGGCGCCACGGCTGCCGATCACCAACCCTGAGGCCGGCTTTGCCTCCGATGGCTTTCATGCCTCGGAAGCCGGTTACCGCGCCTGGGCCGAACATCTGGTCGGATGGGTGCTCGCCGATTGACCTGAGGGGGCACAAGCTCGGACTGGTGGGCTTCAGAGAACTGACGCGGGTATTTCCAAATACTGTTGATTGCAGCCTGCTTCCAATGGATCTGAGCCAGAATATCATCCAGCAGCAATGGACGAGCTACGGCCTGGATTCCGAAACCGGCAACGACACCTGCACGCTGACCGGCAACCGCGCCGAATCGAGCAAGCATGTCATTCCGGCCGGCCCGGCCAACGCCACGCCTTTTATTGCGGCGAACCTGCCGGAATTCATGACGACGCGCGGTGGCGATTACTTCTTCGTGCCCAGCCTCAACGCCATCCGGATGATTGCCATGGGAACGGTGGACCCGACCTGACCCTCAAGGCTATGCCCAGTGCCCCAGCGCACCCGCCAGCGCGATGGCCGCCATGGCGATCAGGGCCAGCTTCCAGAAATCGCCGCGCCGCTTCAGGCCCGGCCAGCCGAGCGGCTTGATCAGCTGAATGGCCATCATGCCGATGATGACGAGCGCGAGGAGTTTCGACATGCCCGCCTTTGAGCAGCATCGCGACAGGCTGTCAAAGCGGTTCTTGCATGGTCTCGGTCGACTTGGCCATTCCTGACAAAAGGCTCGTTTCCGAACCGACCGCCAAGCACCTCGCAGCTTTCTTCAACGAGCTGACATGCTCCTGACAGACTGCTGTCAGGAGGGGTATGCGATAGTGTCTCCATCAGAGAAGAGGAGATGGTCATGAACAGCTTTGGTATTTTGAACAGCGTACAGCACTATGTCGGCAAGATCCGCACGATGCGCAATGAAGTCCGTACCCAGCGCTTCCTGAACTCCTTGCCGGCGGACATCCGCAAGGACATTGGCTGGCCGGATATGTATGAGGGTCACAGCCGCATTCGCGAGATCTGAGGCGTTTTACCTGACAATGCTTGGATGCGGACCCCGCAACGCCCGGATCATTGACATGGACCCCCGGGCAGCGACCCCTCGGGCTGGCGCAAAAACTTTGGCGCCTGCTACGGACAATGCTGAAGGCTCCTGACAGAATGCTGTCAGGAGCACCATGCCATAAACGTGTCAGGAGACATGAATGGTGAAAAGCTGGAACGACAGGCTGAACACGCCGGGCGTCAACGGCGTGAAGCCGACGCCACGCACAATGGGCGACGTCGTCGAGGGCCAGCCGATGCTGGTGCCGACGCCCCGTCAGGTCGATGATTTCATCCGCACGATCCCCAACGGCGTCGAGATGGATGTACGCGCCTTGCGCACTGCGCTCGCCATCGAGCATGGGGCGCAAGTGACATGTCCGGTCACCATCGGCTATCATCTGCGCACCGTCGCCGAAGCCGCCAATGAGGATCTCGAACGCGGCATGACGCTGAACGATATCACGCCGTACTGGCGTGTGCTCGACGTGAACACGCCGACAACGAAGAAATTGTCCTTCGGCGCGGAATTCGTCGCCGTGCAGCGCAAGCGCGAAGGACTTAAACCATAATGCGTGTCGCCCAAAAGTGCGCAGCGGTTTTTGGGAGAACGACAAGCATAAAACAGGAGATGGATGTCACCCGGAACCGGTTTCGGGACCGTGACATTCATAGACAAGCAGCCGAGGGACCATACGATGCGACGTGCCGACAGGCTCTTTCAGATCGTGCAGCACCTGCGTGGCGGCCGGCTGGTCACCGCCCAGAAGCTCGGCACATGGCTCGAGGTTTCCGAGCGGACCATCTACCGCGATATCGCCGATTTGCAGTCGACCGGAGTGCCGATCGACGGCGAGGCCGGCGTCGGCTACATGATGAGGGAGGGTTTCGACCTTCCGCCGCTGATGTTCACGCGTGACGAAATCGTCGCGCTGGTCGCCGGCGCCCGCATGGTGCGGGCCTTTGGCGGCGCGGCCATGGCGCGTGCGGCCGACGAGGCGCTGGTCAAGATCGGCGCCGTCCTGCCCGACGCCGAGAAGGACCGCATCGCCCGCACCGAGATCCACACGCCGATGTGGGTGGTGAGCGACGCCGCGCGTGAGGCGATCGACGTGATCGAGCGCGCTGTCGAGAAGCGACAGGTGCTGACCATCGACTACCGCGACGAGGCCGGCCGCGGCACCGGGCGTGACATCCGTCCGCTCGGTCTGTGGTTCTGGGGCAAGGTATGGACGCTGGTTGCCTGGTGCGAGATGCGCGACGATTTCCGCGCCTTCCGCATCGACCGCATCGCCTCGGTGGTCATCGCCGGCCGCATCTTCAAGCCTGAGCGCGGCAAGCAGCTTGCCGACTTCTACCGCGCCGTCGAACGCTCGGAGGACTATGGCATGACGCCGGACCGGGCGGCGCGCAGCTGAGACTTCGATAATCAATGAAAAAGCCCGCTCGAAGCGGGCTTTTTTGATGAACTGTCGCAAACCTTACTCGTCGTCCGCATCTTCCTTCTTGGACTTGAGCGCCGAGAGCTTGGCGAACACGGCGTTTGCGTCGAGCTCGGCATCCTCGTCCTTCGGCTTCTCCGGCGCCGGCACCAGGCGCTCGGTCACGGCAGCCGGCAGCAGCGTGTCGCCGACAGGCTGCGCCTGCTCGCGGCCGCGCGAGGCGCGGTTGACTTCCATGTCGAGGTCGATCTGCGAAGCGAGACCCAGCGTCACCGGGTCCATCGGCTGCAGATTGGCCGAATTCCAGTGCTTGCGCTCGCGGATCTGTTCGATCGTCGACTTGGTCGTGCCGACCAGGCGCGAAATCTGCGCGTCCTTCAATTCCGGATGGTTGCGGACCAGCCACAGGATGGCGTTGGGCCGGTCCTGGCGCTTCGACAGCGGTGTGTAGCGGGGACCCTTGCGCTTGGATTCCGGCACCCGCACCTTGGGGTCGGACAGTTTCAGGCGCTGGTTCGGATCCTTCTCGGCGCGCGCGATCTCGTCGCGGGTCAGCTGTCCGGTCATGATCGGATCCATGCCCTTGATGCCCTGCGCCGATTCGCCGTCGGCGATCGCCTTGACCTCGAGCGGATGCAACCCGCAGAACTGCGCGATCTGCTCGAAGGAAAGCGCGGTGTTGTCGACCAGCCAGACGGCGGTCGCCTTGGGCATCAGCAGCGTATTGGCCATTTCAAAAATCCTTCTCGTTCGCCCGCGTTCCCGCGCGGGCGGTGGTTTAGAGCCACCAAAATGGGAAATTCGCGGCCTGTATAACCGCTCCGCTGCCGTTTCGCAATGTTTTTGGCGCAGGGCGCAGCCGTCGGACACCGGACAGCGGGGGAGGCCAGGAGGACCTCGGCTCCGGCGATCATTGATGCCGAGTTGTACAGGGGGTCCAAGACGACAAAACCCGCCGGACAGGGTCCAGCGGGCTCGGAACCGGCGACGGGATACCGTCTGCGGCGGCTCTTGCTTCTGCCGCGTGGTCAGGCCTCATCGGCCGACCAGGCTTCGAATTAGATGGCCTTGCGGGCAATCCTCTCGATGTCGCCGCGGCTGATGCCGAGGTCGCTGAGCTGACGGGCGTTGAGCTTGTTCAGCTCGCGCACGGTTTCGTTGTACATACGCCAGTTACGGAAAGCGCGGATCGGGTTCATGGTTGTCCTCCAGTTGTTAGATCAAATCGTTTCGATGACGCTTAGATAGGCAGTGCTGCCCACGAATTGAACAGACGTCTTTGCATAGCCGCAATGCAAATGCTGCATTGCAGCATTAAGCTTGTGTTCATCTTGCCGACAGGCTGAGCGCGGAGCATGGCGCGAGGTTCAGGTCAGGCCGAGCAGAGAATGGCGGCTCCCGAGAACCGGAGCGAAGCGTACTTCAGTACGAAGCACCGGCCTACGCCGGCCGTAGCCTTAACTGCCGCAACGCCTCATGAGGGCTTCGGCCGGCGAAGGCCGGAAGCGCAGGGAGCCGCCATTCGCAGGCCGGCCTCGCCTAAATCTCGCCCCATCTAGCCGACGTCGAGAACGATCTTGCCTATATGCTCGCCCTCTTCCATGCGCTCATGCGCCCGCCAGGCGTCGGTCAGCGGGAAGATCATGTCCATCACCGGCGCTACCTTCCGGGTGCCGAGCAGCGGCCACACCTGTGCTTCCAGTGCGGCGGCGAGCGCCGCCTTGAACTCGACCGTGCGAGGCCGCAGCGTCGAGCCGGTGTGGGTCAGCCGCTTGACCATGATTTTCGAGAAATCGGCGCTCGCCACCGCGCCGGCCTGGACGGCGATCTGGACGATCCTGCCCTCGACCGCGGCGGCCTCGTAGTTGCGCGCGATATAGTCGCCGCCGACCATGTCGAGAATGACGTCGGCCCCCTTGCCGCCGGTCGCATCCTTGACCGCCGCGACGAAATCCTCCTCGCGGTAGTTGATCGCCCGGTCGGCGCCGAGTTTCAGGCAGGCGTCGCATTTTTCCTTGCTGCCGGCGGTGGTGACGACATAGGCGCCGAAGGCCGACGCCAGCTGGATCGCCGTGGTGCCGATGCCCGATGAGCCGCCATGGACCAGCAGCGTCTCACCCTTTTTCAGGCCGCCGCGCTCGAACACATTGTGCCAGACGGTGAAATAGTTTTCCGGAACCGCGGCCGCCTCCGTGTGGGTGAAGCCGGCGGGCAGCGGCAGCACGCTGCCGGCATGAACCTTTACATATTCGGCATAACCACCCCCCGGCGTCAGCGCGCAGACCCGGTCGCCGATGCGCCAGCGCGATATGTCGTCGCCAAGGACGGCCACTTCGCCCGATGCCTCGAGACCGGGCAGGTCGGAAGCGCCGGGCGGCGCCGGATAGGCGCCCTTGCGCTGCTGCACGTCGGGGCGGTTGACGCCGGCCGCACGCACCCGGATCAGGATTTCGCCGGGACCAGGCACCGGCACGTCGCGCGTTTCCGGTTTCAGCACCCGCGGCCCGCCCGGTTGCGAGATTGCAATGGCCGTCATCGTGGCTGGAATTTTATGTCCGCTCGCCATGAAATTTCCCGTCTCGGTCCGCCGGCTGCCAGCTTCTTGCCGGCTGTTTGCATCTACGCCCCTGCCCTATGTATGCTGATTGCCGGATCAGGCAAATGGCCAAATCAGCCCCAATACTGAATAGGGAGGAGCGACGATGGCGATCTTCGACGACGAACCCAAGAAGAAAGCCCGCCCGCATGAGATCGGACAGGATCTGTCGCTGCTTTCGGTCGGTGACCTGACCGAACGGATCAGCATCCTGCGCGAGGAGATTGCCCGGCTCGAAGCCGAGCTCCAGACCAAGGGCAGCACCAAATCGGCGGCCGAAGCCCTGTTTCGCCGCGGCTAGTTTTCGCGTTAGTTTCGGCGTTGAGCATCCGCCGCCGAAAAGCCCGAATGCGCCTGTCTTCAGACCCCGCCACCGAATCTCCAGACGGATCAAACAATGTTTGCAAGCTACAGGCCGATCCTCTCGCTGCTTCGCGGCACCGCTTTCCTGCTCGCGGCTTCGGGATTGCACGGCCTGTTGTTGCCGTTGCGCGGCCAGCTCGAAGGGTTTTCGACCGCATCGCTCGGCCTGATGGGCACGGCCTGGGCCGGTGGCTTCGTCACCGGCTGCTTCTTCGCACCGCGCCTGGTGCGCCGCGCCGGCCACGTCCGGGCGTTCGGCGCCTTTGCCGCTTCGGGCGCCATCGTGGCGTTGCTTACCGGCCTGATCATCGACGAATATGTCTGGATCCTGCTGCGCGCCTTCACCGGCTTCACCATGGCCGGAGCCTTCATGGTCATCGAAAGCTGGCTGAACGAGAAGGCCACCAACGAGAACCGCGGCACCGTCTTCGGCCTCTACATGATGGTCACCTATGCCTCGATCATGGGCGGCCAGATGATCGTTGCCGGCGGCGACGTCAGATCGGCATCGCTGTTCATGATCACCGGCATATTGTTCTGCCTGTCGCTGATCCCGACCGCGGTGTCGTCGGCTTCGTCTCCCAAGCCTTTGCAGGACGTCAAGCTCGACGTCAAAGGTCTCTACGCCAACTCGCCGGTGTCGGCGATCGCCTGCCTGTTGGTCGGCATCGCCAATGGCGCCTGGGGCACGCTTGGCGCCGTCTACGGCGCCCGTATCGGCATCTCCACCGCCCAGATCGCACTGATGATGAGCCTTGTCGTTATTGCCGGCGCGGCCATGCAGCTTCCGGCCGGACGCCTCTCCGACAAGACCGACCGCCGTTTCGTGCTGGCGGGCGCGGCTTTCGGCGCCGCACTGTTCGCCATCCTGATCTTCCTGTTCGAACCGCGTTCCGCCGTCCTCGTCATTGTCTTCGCCGCTGCCTACGGCGCCTTTGCCTACACGCTCTATTCGATCGCCGTGGCGCATGCCAACGACCACGCCCGATCGGAGGATTTCGTCAAGGTCTCGGGCGGCCTGCTGCTTCTGTATGGCTTCGGAACCATGATCGGGCCCTTGCTGGCTGCCGCCCTGATGGGCTGGCTCCGCCCCGAAGGCCTGTTCCTGGCCACCGCGCTGGCGCATCTCAGCCTCGCCGCCTACACGTTGCTGCGCATCAGCCGCCGCGCGCCGGTGCCGATCGAAGACCGCGATGCCTTCAAGACCCAGCCGGCCGATCGCTCGGTCACCCCTGAAGCACTGCGGCTCAGAAAAGCGGAAGCCGACGGTTGAGATTTGAAAAGCTTTGCCCCACAAGTATAGGCATGATCTTTTCTGACGCCTTCATGGCGATTGCCGACCCCAACCGGCGCTATCTTCTGGAAGAGCTCCGGCGTGGCCCGAAAACCGTCAACGAGCTGGCTTCGGGCCTTCCAGTCTCCCGCCCGGCCGTGTCCCAGCACTTGAAAGTGTTGCTGGACGCCGGTCTGGTTCAGGCCAGGGCCGAGGGCACGAGGCGCGTCTATACAGTCAGCAGTGCCGGCTTCCTCAAGCTCAATATTTGGCTTGATCAGTTCTGGGAAGCATAGGCCGAGATTCCAGCTCGCCTCCCTGGCTTTCAAGTGTCCGTTGCCAGCGCCTTGCCCAGCGCATCGAGCAGGAATCCGGTACCATGCTCGCGCGATGACGGTGTGTCGTGCCCATCGAGAAACGCGCCCTGCTCGGTGAGCACCAGACGCGTGCCCGTGCCTTCCGGGCGAAGCTCAATTGTCGCCAGCGAAACCGAGATTCTGACATCACCGAACAGCATGTCGTAGCTGTAGACGATGCGTTGGTTGGGCACGATGTCCTGATAGGTGGCGGTATAGGTGTGGATCGGCCCGTCCTTCGGCCCGCCGGCTGACCGCCGACGCGAAAATCCATTTCGTGCCTGTGGGTCATCGGGTTGTCGGGGTCGGCGAACCAGCGCCGCTTGGCGGCCGGATCGCTGAGCGCGAAATAGACTTTCGCCGGTGCAAATGGATAGAGGCGCTCGAGGACGAAGGTGGAGTGGACGACGGATCGTTCGGCCATGGTCAGGTCCTCTAGGTCAGCTTGATGGTTTCTGCGCGACGAAGACGCCGTCGCGATAGGACGCGCCGAAATAGACTTCGACGGCGCGCAACCTGTCGTCATGGAACAGATGCAGTTCGGTGTTGCGGAAGGTCTTTCCGTCCGCCGTCTCGCAGCGATAGAGGACAAAGGCGGCGTCCTCGTCCTCGCATATCCGCTCGATGACGATCGAGCTGAAGGCCGGGCTGTCCGGCCAGCAGCGCTCGAAATAGGTCGCACGGTCGATGGCGTCGTCATAGGGGCTGGTGAAGGTGAAATCGTCGGCGAGCACCGCCGCGACGGCAGCCTTGTTATTCGCCTGGTAGGCGGAAAAATAGCCGCGGATCAACTCCGCTCTGCTTTTGCCGGGCATGGTCATTTCTCCTCTGCTTCAGGTCATTCGGTCCCGGCGAGAAAATCGCCGAGCCGGTCGAGCCGACGCTCCCATGTCAGCCGCCGTTCGTTGATCCAGTGTTCTGCGCTGCGCAGCGCCTGCGGCGCGATCTGGCAGGTGCGCACGCGGCCGAGCTTTTCCGAGCGCACCAGCCCGCTTGCTTCGAGCACGTTGAGATGCTGGACGACGGCCGACAGCGACATCGCCAGCGGTTCGGCCAACTGGCTGACCGAGGCCGGCCCACGCGACAGCCGTTCGACCATGCTGCGCCTGGCCGGGTCTGCGAGCGCCTGGAACATCAGGTCGAGCTGGGCGGGATCGTGCAGCATCGCGATCAGCCGTTATTGTAGGGAAAGAACTTGAAGTAGGGCTGCGCCTCCTCGACCACCCGGGCGAAGGACGGCCGCTTGAGCAGGCGGTCGTGGTAGTGTTTCACGGCCGGATAGCTGTCGCCGAACGGCTCGACCTTGTTGGCGTAGAACAGCGCCGGCGAGGCCGCGCAGTCGGCCATGGTGAAGGTGGGGCCGGCCGCCCAGATTTTCGAACGCATCTCCTCCTCGATGATCGCATAGGCGTTGCGCAGTTGCGCGCGCGCTTCCTCGACCCCGAACGGATCGGTCTTGTCCTGCGGGCGCAACCTGTCGCCGACGATCTTCTGCATCGGAGCCTGCACGTAGAAATCGTAGAAACGGTCGGCCTGGCGGACCTGGAGAGCAAGGTCGGCCTCGGCCGGGATGAGCTCGACCGGCCCGGGATAATGCGCGGCCAGATATTCGATGACGATGGTCGATTCCAGCACCGTGCGATTGCGTGCATCGTCACGCAGCGCCGGCATCTTGCCGGTCGGCGACACCTTCAGGAATGCTGCCCGCGACTGCTCGTCGCCGAGGTCGACGATAACCGGCGTGAAGGGCGTGTCGTTCTCGTAGAACGCAATCAGCGGTTTCCAGCAGAACGATGCCAGCGGATGGAAATGGAAGGTCAGGGACATTTTTTGCTCGTCTGTTTGTGGTTCGCCGATGCTGGAGCGGTGCCAGCCTGCGCCGACACTGAAGCAATTACTTAACTATTTCCGTGAGGCGAATGTGTCAAGGTTCCAGACTGCCTTCAGGGTTTGGTATGCGTGACGATGGCGGCAACGATCGTGCCCCAGTCGTCGGGATGCAGTTCGTGGCCACCGCCTTCGACGCGGACAAGCCGCCCGCCGGCAACAGCGTCGGCAAGGGCTGCGCCATGCTCGACCGGAAAGATCGGATCCGATGTCCCGTGAATGACGAGCAGCGGAACCTTGATCTCGCGCAGGCGTCCTTTCAGATCCTCGCAGCTCTTCAGCATGAAATGGTTAGTCGCGCTCAGGAAGCCGCCGGATCGGTCGTAGTCCCGTTCGACGAACGCCCGCATCGCCTTCTCGTCGAAGTGATGCGCGGTGCTGGCGATCACACGCGCATCCTTGACGACGAAGCCGACCACCTGGTCGCGGTTCGACCAGTCGACTCTGGCGCCATCGGCCGAGTGCTCCATATAGGCTTCGGTCGTTCCCGGCAGCTGCGATGTGTCGATCCCCACCGGCGAACTGCTGATTACGGTCAGCGAGATGACACGCAAGGGATGTTTCAACACCAGTCGTTGCGCGATCATGCCGCCCATCGACATCCCGATCACATGCGCCTTGCCGATGCCGCAACTGTCGAGGACGCGCACCGCATCGTCCGCCATGTCGTCGAACGTATACGGCGGCTCGCCCGGCGTATATTTGGTCGACAGGCCGGTGTCACGATTGTCGTAGCGGATCACGAAGTGGCCTTCGCCGGCGAGCTTTTTGCAGAGCGCCTCCGGCCACCAGAGCATCGAGGCCATGGCGCCCATGATCAGCAGAATGGCTGGATCTCCGGGATCGCCAAACGTCTGGGAGACGATTTCGGGTGCTGCGGCCCTTGTCATGGGACTCTCCTCCTATCGGCCAATCAAAGGCCAATCAAACTGGTTGCATTTTGCAATCGGTTGCACGATAATAAAACTGATACGATAATGCAACCGGTTTTTTGAGGAGAGTCGGATGAAAACCGAACACCGCTCGGGATGCCCTATCAATCTGTCGCTGGAAGTGTTCGGCGATCGCTGGAGCCTGATCATCCTGCGCGACATGATTTTTGGCGGCAAACGCCACTTTCGCGAACTGCTCAACGGCTCGATCGAGGGCATCGCTTCCAATATCCTGGCCGACCGGATGAAGCGGCTGATGGAACTCGGCATGCTGACCAAGGCCGACGACCCCTCGCACAAGCAGAAGGCGATCTACAGCCTGACCGAGATGGCCATCACGCTGGTGCCGATCATGGCGCATCTCGGCGCTTGGGGCCGCGTCTGGCTGCCGGTGAGCGAGGAGCTTTCGATCCGCGCCGAGCTGCTGGAGAAAGGCGGGCCGCCAATGTGGGAGCAGTTCATGGACGAGTTGCGCCACGACCATCTGGGCACGCCTGTCGCCACACCCGCGCAGCCTTCCGTCCGCGCTACATTGCAGGCCGGATATGAGGCGGTGGTAGCCCGCAAGGCGTCGAGCGGCATCGAGGCCCCGGCCGCTTGACCAACTTATTTCCCCATTATCAGGCCGGCTCTGCTATCAAGGGGCTGAAAAACATAATTTACGGGATTGGATAACGCTCTTGGTCGAGAACTCTAAGGATACTGCCCGCGCCAGGGCAGATATGCGTTTCAAGAAGCAGGAAGAGGCAGCCACGGTGCGGCAAAAGGCGATGGCGGAGTATGTCGCCGAGGCCGACGCCCGCCAGGCCAAGACCAACAAGCTCCGGGCATTGCGCCTTGCCAAGGAAGCGGAAGACCTCGCCAACGCCCCTGCCGTTCCGGTCAAGAAAGCGCCCCGAGCCAAGAAAAAATAGCGCGGCCTTCTTCATCGACGCCCGATCTGGATGCCGGCGGATCGTATCCGCCATGTGCCACGATCAGCAATGCCCGCCATTTCCGCTTTCCCACGCGAAGCAATTTCAACCGCAACCGGGATTTCGCATCCCGCATGTCAGGCGATGATTGACGCGTTTTGATCAGGAGACAGCCATGACCGCACTGACCCTCGAAAAAGCCAAGCACATCATCGACGCCGCCTTCGCCAAGGGCGCCGAGCTGAAGCTCAAGCCGCTCGGCGTTTCCGTGCTGGACGCCGGCGCGCATCTCGTCGCCTTCCAGCGTCAGGACGGAGCCTCGTTCCTGCGCCCGCAAATGTCGGCCGGCAAGGCCTATGGCGCGCTCGCCATCGGCATGGGCTCGCGCCGTGTCGAGGCTTTCGCCAAGGAGCGGCCGCATCTCGTCGCCGGCATTTCCGACGTCTCGGGTGGACGCGTGTTGCCAGTCGTCGGCGGCGTGCTGATCCGCGACAAGGCAGGCGCCGCCATCGGCGCCGTCGGAATTTCGGGCGATACGTCGGACAATGACGAGGCCGCCGCCATCGCTGGCATCGAAGCCGCCGGCTTCACCGCCGATCCGGGCTGAGGGGGAGCTTCGTCATCCCAGGGCGAAGCAGGAGCGAAGCTACGCGGCGCAGACCCCGGGATGACGACCAGAAAGAGCAGCCACGCCAATCGCGAACGGATGCGACCATCCAACGAAGGCGGCTAGTTCAAATTTATGTCTCTACTCGCCGACCGCATCGACACCGAAAACCCGGCCAGCACATCGAACAGGGCGATCACCATCAGCGTGAAGAAGACGGAGTGCGCCGCGCCCTTCACCAGCAGGAACTCGACCAGGAACGCCACGAAGACCAGCGTCGACAACAGATGGTCCATGATCGAGGCGTTCGTGGTGCGCACCGACTTCACCATTTCGAGGAACAGGAAGATCAGCCCGATCACCACCATCAGGTCGCCGAGCGTCATCGAGAACACCCCGCCCGACATCATGCTGAACGAGAAGATCTCGGTCGCCCACGGATCGTCGCCGCTGCCGAATATTCCGAGGAGTCCGAGATTGTAGGCCACGAAGGGCACGATCAGCAGCGGGATGGCACCGAACATCAGGCGTCTCCTCTAGCAATTCCAGGAAAGCGGTTTCCCAAGGAATTGCCTAAACAATGGGGGCACCTTCTGTAGAATGCCCCGCAGGCACGCCGTCAAGATTTTTCGCTAGCGCCCGCAAACACGGAAAAAGACCGCGCGAAACAACCCTGTCAGCCACAGTTGCCCGGCTGACCACCGACACGCCGGGATTCAGCGCTTGAACTGGCCTGTCCGCACGGCGGCGCCGATAGCGTTGAGGATTAAAAGGCCGGCGGTCATCGAGGTGATCTCGTTGACGTCGCGCGCCGGCGCGATCTCGACGATGTCGATGCCGACGACACGTCCCTTGGCGAACAGCCCCTTGATCAGCTCGATTGTCTGCCGGTAGCTGATACCGCCAGGCGCCGGCCCTTCGACCGCCGGCATGACAGCGGGATCGAGACCGTCGGCATCGATGGTCAGGTAATAGCGGCCACCGTCCGGGATGCGCTTGAGCAGCGCCGCCGTACCGATATCCTGCCATTCATTGGCGGTGACGATGTTGGAGCCGTAGGCGCGGGCCGCCTCGACCTCCTCGAGCCGGGCGCTGCCCTGGCCGCGGATGCCGAGCTGGAAAATCCCGGCTATATGCGCCATCTCCGAAGCGCGGCGGATGGGGCTGGAATAGCCTTCCCTGACCCCGTTGACATTGTCGCGCCAGTCGAGATGGGCATCGATCTGAACCAGGGTGATCGGCCCTTCGCCGTCAAGCGCCCGCAGGATCGGGATTGGAATGCCGTGATCGCCGCCAATGGTGATCGGCAAGGCGCCGGCGACGCGGATCTTGCGGATCGCCGTTTCGGCCAACCTGTAGTGGCTGCCGGCGGCATCGCCGGGGACATCGCCGACATCGACCACCTTGACGTCCTGCCCGTCGAACAGGGTTCCGCCGATGTCGAAATCATAGCGGTCGAGCCCGAGGCTGATGCGCTGCGAGGCGCGCCGCACCGCGGTCGGCGCGTTGGTCTGGTCGTTGACCAGCTCGTCGATCGTGTAGGGACTGCCGTAAGGCATGCCGATGATGGCGACATCCGCCTTCAGCGCATCGAGGTCCTCGACCAGCGGGAAGTTCATGAAGGTCTGGAAGACATCGCGGGGTGCTGTGGTGAGCTTGGTCATGCGGTCCCTCTGAAGCCGGTCGATCATCGCGCGGAAGCGCCGCGACAAGGCATGCGGACTCAATACAGCACCGCCGCCGCAGCTTGTATCGCCACGGACGCCCGGTCTTTGGCATAGTTGGCGGCGCGGCGCGCACCAAACGCAAAAAAACCGGCCAATGGCCGGTTCTTTTAGGCATCAAACCCTTCGAAAGCTGGTCTCAGCTTTCCTTGGGCGTCAGCACCTGGCGACCGCGATACATGCCGGTCTTCAGGTCGATATGGTGCGGGCGGCGCATTTCGCCGGAATTCTTGTCCTCGACATAGGTCGGGGCCTTGAGAGCGTCGGCCGAGCGGCGCATGCCGCGCTTGGACGGAGAGGTTTTTCGTTTCGGAACGGCCATGGATATGCTCCACTACATGGTCAAAATGCCCCGATAGCCCTCGTGAAAGGGCCGCGTCAGGGCCATAATCTGAGAAAGTCGGGTGCCTATACACGCCCTGCGCCGTTTTGGCCAGCACCGTGGCGATTTTTTTTGAGCCGGCAGCGGTTCGACCTAATCAAGACAACCGACATACGCGCCCGAACGGCCGGCGCGGCGTTCGATCAGCGACGCCAGGCGCAGCAGACCCGGACCGGGCTTGGCCGGATTGCGGGCGATCGGATTGGGCAACGAGACGGCGAGCAATGCCGCCTGCCGCCGCGACAGCTGTTTGGCCGAAACGCCGAAATGATGCTGCGCCGCCGCCTCGATGCCGTAAATGCCCGGCCCCCATTCGGCGATGTTGAGATAGATTTCCATGATCCGCCGTTTCGACATCACCGCATCGAAATAGACGGCCAGCGGCAGTTCGACCACCTTGCGCACCGAGCCCAGCGGCCGCGACCACAGGAAAAGGTTCTTCACCGTCTGCATGGTGATGGTCGAGGCGCCGCGCGTCGCCTCGCCGGCCAGCGCATCGTCGACGACGCCGCGCAATTCGCCGAGATCGATGCCGCGATGGAAGCAGAACTGACCGTCCTCCGACATGATCACCGAATTGGCCAGCACCGGCGACACATCGTCGATCGACACCCAACGCCGGTCGTAACCGGAGAAGGTCGCGAGGTCTTTGACCATCAAGGTCGATATCGGATGCACGAAGGACGGCAGATAGAGGAAGGTCAGCCCAATGGGTATCGCCGCCAGCACGACGGCGACGACCAGGCCGCGCCGTGCCAGGCGCTTCAGACCGGCGCGGTTCACGCGCCTTGGTCGCGCCATCTCAAACCCTTCGGTTTCATGATCGACGATCGGTTCCGTCAAGCCGCCCCCACCCGCGCCACTCTCCCGCCTCCGGCATAATGGCGCGAGGCTTCTTGCGCAACGTCTGAGTGTCGGCTACCGCTCCCGGCCATGACGAAAGACGAGCAATTGGCCTTTGAGGCCGCACTTCTGGGGCGGGCGGCGGCGATCGAGGCCGGGCTCAGGCTGCTGCTCGACGGCCGCACGCTTGCCGGCGAGATCGCCCGGCCGGAGCGTCTGATGGCGGCCATGCGCCATGGCGTGCTGAACGGCGGCAAGCGGCTGCGCCCCTTCCTGGTCATGGAAAGTGCCGCCCTTTTTGGCGCCGATGGCGAGGCGGCGATGCGCGTGGCGGCGGCGCTCGAATGCGTGCATTGCTATTCGCTGATCCATGACGATCTGCCTGCCATGGACGACGACGATCTGCGCCGCGGCCAGCCGACCGTGCACAAGGCCTTCGATGAAGCCACCGCCATCCTTGCCGGCGATGCGCTTCTGACGCTTGCCTTTGATGTCCTCGCCGATGAGGCGACGGCGCTGCCGGCGGAGCGCAGGGCGGCACTGGTGCTGGCGCTGGCGCGCGCGGCCGGCACTGGGGGCATGGTCGGCGGGCAGACGCTCGACCTCGAAGCCGAGCGCAGCAGGCCGGACGAAGCCGGCATTATCCGGCTGCAGGCGATGAAAACCGGCGCGCTGATCCGCTTCGCCTGCGAAGCCGGCGCGATCATTGCCGGCGCCGCACCGCAGGACCGCGACCGGCTGGCCGAATTCGGCTCGGCGGTCGGGCTTGCCTTCCAGCTCGCCGACGACCTGCTCGACCTGACCGCCGATGCCAGCCAGATGGGCAAGGCGACCGGCAAGGACGCAGCCGCCGGCAAGGCGACGCTGGTGGCGCTGCATGGCGCGAACTGGGCGCGCAGCCAGCTCCATGGGCTGGTCAAGCAGGCCCATGAATTGCTCGAGCCTTACGGCGGACAGGCAGCCTTGCTGAAGGCAGCGGCAAGCTTCGTGGCAATCCGCAACAACTGAGGTTTGGGCGATCGGATGCCGAACCGTTTTCGGAATTTGTCGGCCTTGCGCTGCCTTGCTTGGTGTCTCTCAAATGCCCCAAAGCAATTGGGCGCGCTATCTGACCTTGACGACGACCTTGCCCTTGGCGCGTCCTGTTTCGACGTAAGCCAGCGCCTCATTGGTCGCTTCAAAAGGAAAGACCCTGTCGACGACCGGGCGAATCGCCCCATCTTCGATGAGGGACGTGATTTTGCTCAGTTGCTCACCTTGCGCCGACATGAACAGGAACGAAAATCCCACGCCCCGGCGCTTGGCTTTGGTCCTGATACCACGGCTCAGCAGCCGCAGCAGCAGCCTTAGCATCACGTTCAGTCCCTGTTTCCTGGCAAATTCGGGATCCGGAGGACCGGAAATCGAGATGAGCTTCCCACCCGGTTTCAGCACAGTCAGGGATTTCTCAAGCGTCTTGGCGTCCTGGCTGTTCAGGACGACGTCGTAGCCCGACAGGATTTTCTCGAAGTCGTCCTTCCTGTAGTCGACGACGACATCGGCGCCGAGATCCCTGACCAGATCGTTGCTTGCCGCGCCCGCTGTTGTCGCAACGATCGCGCCGAGGTGCTTTGCCAACTGGATGGCGAATGTCCCCACGCCGCCGGAGCCAGCCTGGATGAAGATCTTCTGGCCTGTCTTCAGACCCGCCCTCTCGATGAGAGCCTGCCAGGCGGTCAGACCGACCAGCGGGATCGAGGCCGCCTCTTCCATGCTGAGGTTCGCCGGCTTCAGCGCCACGTCGGCTTCATCGATTGCGATGAATTCGGCCAATGTCCCGATCCGGCCGTCGCGCGGCCGCGCATAGACGGCGTCGCCGGGTTTGAATTTGCGGACTTTCGAGCCCACCCTGACAACCCTCCCGGCAACGTCGTGACCGAGGATGAAGGGCCGGCGATAGGGAAGGACGAGTTTGAATTCGCCGGTCCTGATTTTGGAATCCAGCAGGTTCACCCCGGCGGCATGGACCTCGACCAGGACGTCATTGTCCAGCAGCTCCGGCTCCGGCATCTCGGCCAGCCGCAAAATGCCTTTCTTGCTATATTTATCGACAACGAATGCCTTCATGGCAGTGACTTTCTGAGAGTGTCCGTTGGTGTGCCGTTTGTGTGTGAAATTCTCCGTCCCACCGTTGTTCAGACCGGCAGGCGGAATTGCTTGCGCAAGGTCTTGTCGAACATCCCCGCGGGGGCGAAGCGGCGCAGCAGGCTGACCTGGCGCGCTGCCTTCCCTGCGGTATAGCGCCGTCGCGGACGGGCGTCGGTCGCTGCCTTGACGACCACATCCGCCACCACTTCCGGCCGATCGGCTTTGGGCATCACATCGGCAAGCAGCGCCTTGAGACCGGCGCGCGCCTGATCGTAGTCCTTCAACAGGGAATCCGGCTCGATGCCGTTCTGGTCGAAGACGGTGCGCACGAATGCCGGCTCGATGACCGAGACGCGAATGTTGAAGGCGCGAACCTCATGATCGAGCGATTCCGAATAGCCCTCCAGCGCGTGCTTGACCGCCGAGTAGTGCGCTGAGTATGGCGCGGGCACCCATCCTAGAATCGAGCCGATGTTGACGATGCGCCCTTGGCCGCGGCGCCGCATCGACGGCAACACCGCATTGGTCATGCGCATGACGCCGAACAGATTGACGTCGAACAGAGCCTGCACCTGTGCGACCGAAGATTCCTCGGCGCCGCCAAGCAGGCCGACACCGGCATTGTTCACCAGCAGATCGATACGACCGGTCTGGGCCAGCACGGTTGCAACGAGGGCGCTGACGGACTCCCCGTCGGTCACGTCGCAGGTCAGCATGGACACCTTAGCCGGGCCGTTGCCGGCCTTGCTGCGGCTTGTCCCGAAGACGGTATACCCCGCCCGCGCCAAGGCCTCGGCACTGGCGCGGCCGATGCCCGAAGAGGCTCCGGTCACGACTGCGGTCTTTCCAGAGTTCGCATTCATTTTTTATGCTCCAAAGCCACTGGGGCTAGCTTTCGTTCGCTGGTTGAATTATGATCATAATATCAAATTATGACCGTAATGCAATAGCAGAAAGGAATAGCAGCCATGCGCTACGAAAAGGGCCGAAAGGACGCCTCCCGCGATCGCATCGTCGAGGTCGCAGCCCAGCGTTTTCGCGGTGACGGCATCGCCGCGTCCGGACTGGCAGCCATTATGGGCGACGCCGGACTGACGAACGGAGCCTTCTATCCGCATTTCCAGTCCAAGGCGGAACTTGTGCGTGAAAGCCTTGTAGCGGCACTGGAGAGCCAGTCGCAGCAACTGCAGGAGGTATTGGCAGCCGGTGGTCCGGAGATGGGCATAGCGGCGTATCTGTCAGCTGAGCACCGGGACAATCCGGGAGCCGGCTGCGCGTCGGCCGCCCTGTTGCCGGAACTCGCGCGTCAGCCGCCCGAAACGCGCCAAGTCTATACCGAACGCTTGCTGGTTCTGGTGCGCCAGTTGTCTGCAGTACTTCCGCAGACCAAGGACCCGGAAGCCGCCGCCCTGGGCGTTTTTGCGACCCTCATAGGCACGCTTCAGCTGGCCCGCGCGGCAGCGGGGACGGAATTGTCGGATCGCATCCTTGCGGCAGGAGCAGACGCCGCGCGCAGCCTGATCCAGCCAAGTGACGGGGAGAAGGCATCCTAGAGGTCGGTGGCGGCAGCGGCAAAGGGCAGCCCTGACATCGTCCTCGGGTGGCACACAGGAAGGGCCGGCTTTTGGAGGCGGGCCGAACCGGTATTTCGCTCCGATTCAATCGGGTCTAACGCAGATGCCTGAGCTTGTCGGGATTGCGCATGACATAGACGGCCGCGATCTTCCCGTCCTCGATGTCAAGCGCGGTCGTCTGCAGTTCGCCATCGGCCTCCCGCGTGACGAACCCCGGCAGTCCATTGACGAAGCCGATGCGCACCAGCGTCGAGCGATTGTCGCGCAGCCAGGCCGCGACTTGCGCGTATTGCTTCATGACGGCGTCGAAGCCCAGCACCGGCGCCAAAGCCGCCGGACGCTTGCCGCCGCCATCGGCATGAGCGCTGACATCTTCCGTCAGCAGCGCGCCGAGCGCCTGCATGTCGCCGCTGCGCGATGCCGCGAAAAAGGCTTCGGCGATCTCCAGGCCACGCTGCTTCTCCACCTTGAAGCGAGGCCGCGCCTCGCGGACATGGCCCCGTGCGCGAGCGGCAAGCTGGCGGCAGGCGGCTGAATCGCGCTCGATGGCGGTCGCGACCTCCTCGAATTCCAGCCCGAACACATCGTGCAGCAGAAAGGCCGCCCGCTCGAGCGGCGAAAGCCGCTCCAGCGCCAACATCAGCGGCAAGGTGACATCTTCAAGATCGTCCTCTTCGACGATCGGCTCGGGCAGCCAAGGGCCGATGTAGGTCTCGCGCTGGCGCCGCGTGGATTTGAGCTGGTCAAGGCAAAGCCGCGTCACCGTGCGGCGCAGGAACGCTTCTGGCTCGCGAACCTGCGAGCGGTCGGTCCCCATCCAGCGGATGAAGGCATCCTGCACGACATCCTCGGCGTCGCTCACCGAGCCCAGCATGCGATAGGCGACCCGCATCAGCTTCGGACGCAGCGGGCCGAAGCCCGCTGCCGCGTCGTCGGGTGCCGTCGCCGTCATCAGGCCGCCTTGGCGCTGGCGCGTATCGTTGCTGCGTCGGTGTAGAGCCCGAAGCCAACGGCGATGCGGTTCCAGCCATTGATGATGTTGATCAAAACGGTGAGCTTCACCTGCTCCTCCTCGGTGAAATGCACCTTAAGATCATCATAGGCGCTTTCGCGGTCCTGTCCTTCCGAGAGGCGCGTCAGCGCATCGGTCCAGCCGAGCGCGGCACGCTCGCGGTCGCTGTAGCAGGGCGCTTCGCGCCAGGCCGGCAGCAGATAGATGCGCTGCTCGGTCTCGCCATTCTCGCGCGCTTCGGTGGCATGCAGATTGATGCAGTTGGCGCAGCCATTGATCTGCGACGCCCGAAGCTTCACCAGCTCGTTGAGGCTGTGCTCGAGCCCGGCGGCGACGGAGAGTTCGGTCGATGCGCGCTGCCACTGCTTGATCAGCGCAGGGGCGGCGGCGAAGAGGTCGATCTTGGCGGTCATGATTGCAGTCCTTGTGTTGGGTACGCCATCATGACGAGACAAGACCGGCCGGTGTGACATTCAGGCTGGATTTTTTCGAAGGTGCTTTCCCGGCGCGTTCAATCGTCTTTGATCAGCACGATCTTCGCCGGATCGAAATCGATCCCGACCATCGTCCCTTCCGCCACGGCGGGTGTGACATCAGGCGATGTCGCGAACAGTTCGACCGCCGGATCGCTGATCGCGATCCGGTATTCCATGTGGTCGCCGAGATACGAGCTCTTGACCACCTGGCCCTTCATGGTGCCCGCTGGCTGGCCGGGCAAGATGCGCACGGCATTCGGGCGCACAGCGAGGATCGCCGGCCCCGGAGCGTTACCGCGACCCGGCATGTCGAGCAGCAAGGGTCCGACCTTGACCCTTGCACTGGTCGCATTGCTGGAAAGCACCTCGACGTCGAGCAGATTGGCGTCGCCCATAAAGTCGGCGATGAAACGGTTGGTCGGCTCGTTGTAGAGGTCGCGCGGCGTACCGTCCTGGGCGACGCGAGCGGCGTTCATGACGATGATGCGGTCGGAGACGGCGAGCGCCTCTTCCTGGTCATGCGTGACATAGACCATGGTCAGCGCCAGATCTTGCTGCAGGCCGCGGATTTCGTCGCGCACGCGCCGGCGCAGCTTGGCGTCGAGATTGGACAGCGGCTCGTCGAACAGCAGCACCTTCGGCTCCAGTACGATGGCTCGCGCCACCGCGACGCGCTGCTGCTGGCCGCCGGACAATTCGCTCGGCTGGCGCTTCTCGTAGCCGGACAGGCCGACAAGCGACAGCTTTTCGGCGGCGCGCTGGGCTGCCTGCGCCTTGCCAAGCCCCATAGCCCGCAAGCCGTAGCTGACATTCTCCATCACGTTCATGTGCGGGAACAGCGCATAGGACTGGAACACCATGGAGACATCGCGCTCGGTGGCGGACAGCAAGGTGACGTCCTTGTCGCCGATCAGGATGCGCCCGGTGCTGGTCTGTTCCAGTCCGGCGATCAGCCTGAGCGTCGTCGTCTTGCCGCAACCCGAGGGCCCGAGCAGCGTCACCAGGCTGGCCGGCGCGATGTCGAAGCTGACGTTGTCGACGGCGGTCACCGCGCCGTATTTCTTGGTGACGCCCTCGAACCGCACGGCCGGCCTGTCCGTGACAACCGGGACAGCATTCTTCGCCGTCTGATCCACGCCGCTTCTCCCCATCAGATTGCTGCCACCACGGCTTCCGCCCCAGGCCGGCGCCGGCCGAGCCGGCGTTCGCCGACCAGCAGCTGGATGCCGATGAGGATGACCATCATGACAACGATCATCACCGCCGAATAGACAATCGCGATGCCGTATTCGCCGACATCTGCGCGCCCGACAATGTAGACCGTGGCGAGATTGAACCGGCCGCTCGCCAGGAAGATGACGGCGCTGACCGCCGTCACCGCGCGCACGAAACTGTAGATCATCGCGGTCACGATCGCCGGCTTCAGGATCGGCAGGATCACCCGCAGCAAGGTAGCAAAAGACCGCGCCCCAAGCGTCAGCGATGCCTCGTCCAGGCTCTTGTCGATCTGGCCCAGATTGGCGAGCCCGGCACGGATCGCCACCGGCATATTACGGAAGATGAAGGAGATGACGATGATCAACCCGGTACCGGTCAACTGCACCGGCGGCACGTTGAAGGCAAGGATATAACTGACGCCGATCACCGTGCCGGGAATGGCGAAACTCATCATGGCCAGGAACTCGAACATGGTGCGCCCGGCGAAACGCTGCCGATCGAGCAGATAGGCCGTCAGGATGCCGAGCGCCGCAGTGAACGGCATCGCCACCAGCGCCAGGCCGATGGTCATCAGCAGCGACGGCCAGGCCGAGCCGCTGAAAAACCAGCCATTGACGCCTTTCTCGATCGAAAAGGCGGTGAGGAAATACTCGAGCGTCGGCGTGTTGTCGCGCCCGATCGATTGCACGAAACCGCCGCCCAGGATGATGCCGTAGACCACGATGGTCAGAACCAGCCACGGAACGACGGCGGCGTAGCAGCCGATCCGCAAGGCCTTGGGCAGCGTCGCCGGTACGCCGCCATCGCCCTTGCCTGCGACGGTGACGTAGCTGCGGCTGCCGATCCAGCGGCGCTGGATGACGAAGGCTGCCAGCGTGAACATCAACAGCACGATCGCCAGCACCGCCGCGCGGCCCTGGTCGTGCGCCGCGCCAACCACCGCGAAGAATATATCGGTCGACAGCACGTTGAAATTGCCTCCCAGCACCAGCGGATTGGCGAAATCGGCCATGCTCTCGATGAACGAGATCAGGAAGGCGCTGGCCAGGCCCGGCCGGATCAACGGCCAGGTGACGGTGCGAAACGTCCGCCAGCGGCTGGCGCGCAAGGTCTGCGACGCCTCCTCCATGCTCGGGCTGACCCCTTGCAGCACGCCGACCAAAACCAGGAAGGCGATCGGCGTGAAGGCCAGCACCTGCGCGATGGTGATGCCGGCCATGCCATAGATCCAGCGGCTGCGCGGAATGCCGAGATGCACCGACATGAGGTTGGTGACGATGCCGGCGCGGCCGAACAGCAGGATCAGCGCCAGGCCGATGACGAAGGGCGGCGTGATGATCGGCAGGATGGACAGGCCGCGCAGCAACCATTTGGCCGGCAGCTTGGTGCGTAGCGCGATCAGCGCCAGCGCCAGGCCGAGCGCCGTGCAGAAAAAGCCGACGAGGACTGCGATCGCCACCGTGTTCCACGCCACGCCGCAGGAGCCCTCGCCATAGAGGCAGCGCAGGCTCCATATGTTGGCGCTGAAGATCTTTTCGAAGAACAGCGCCGGCACGACATTGCCGTCATTGTCCTTGATGGCCGAGGTGAGGATCGACAGCAGCGGATAGGCGACGAACAGGATCAGCGAAGCAATCACGATTGAGAGCGAGCCGACGACGAAACGGTCGCCCTTGCACCATCCCCGCGCGGCGAGCGCCTCGGCGATGAACATCAGCATCGCCACGGCATAGAGCGCCGCGCCCCAGCCAAGCCCCGGCTGCATCGGTCCCGGCGTGCCGGCGATCCGGGTAAGCAAGCCAAATCCCCAGCCCGAATGGATGATGGAAAAGCCTTCGATGGCCAGCCACAGCAGGCCCGCCGCGCCTGCAACCGCAAGGCTCTTGGGGTTATTGCGCGCCACCAGCCAGCTCGCCAGCAGAAGCGGCAGGACAAGCGGCAACAGCCAGGGCCGGCCACCGAGCGCCAGGATGATGGCCGGTGTCGCATCCGCCGGCTGTGCCAGCCAGTCGAACGACAGGAAGCCGCCTTCGACTTTGTACCAAGGCAAGAGCACGAAGCTCGCCCACGCGGCCATTACCCAGGCGAGCGCGCTGCGTCCAGGAGCGGAACTGACCATGGAACCGGCCGCGGCCATTCAATGTCTTTCTGTGCCAAAGGATGGTGCGCCGGCTGCAGCGAAGGGCAGCCGGCGATCAGATGCTAGAGTGAGCGCAAAAGAACGCGCTCAGCCGCTATTGCGGACCTCGTCGGTGAACTTCTTCAACAGTCGCTTGCGTTCGGCCGACGAGCCGTATTTGGCGAAGTCGTAGTCGATCAGCTTGATCTTCGAGAGGTCCGGCGCCTCGGGCGGCACCGGCGTGGCGGTGTTCGACGGGATCTGGAAGCTGCCGTTCGGCGCCGCGAGCTTCTGCGCATCCGGGCTCAGCGCCCAGTCGTAGAATTTCTGCGCCTCTTCGACATGCTTGGCGCCCGTCACGATGCTCATCGAGCCGATCTCGAAGCCGGTGCCCTCGCAAGGCGAAACCACCTTCACCGCCGGGTTCTGCTTGGCCGCGTTGATGACGTCGTGCTGGAAGGAGATGCCGATCAGCGTCTCGCCCTTGCCGACGGCGAGCGCCGGCGCGGCCCCTGCCTTGGTGTATTCGGCGATGTTCTTGTTGAGCTGCTTGAGATAGTCGAATGCCTTGTCCTCGCCCATCAGCTGGACGATGGTGGCAAGCATGGTCCAGGCCGTGCCCGATGAATTCGGGTCGGCCATCTCGATCTCGCCCTGGAATTCCGGCTTGACCAGATCGGCCCAGCACGCCGGCGCGGTCAGCCCGCGCTGCTTCAGATCTTCCTCATTGTAGCCGTAACCGAGCGCACCGAGATAAATGCCGACCGTGCGGTTCTTCGACCTGTCGGCCTGCTTCAGCGCCCAGTCGCGCAAGTTTGCCAGTTGCGGCGACTTGTATTCCTGGGTGAGGCCCTCTTCCGCCGCCTGCAGATGCGGGTCGCCGGTGCCGCCCCACCAGATATCGGCTT
The DNA here is from genome assembly GCF_040324395.1 of Mesorhizobium sp. C277A. NCBI lineage: Bacteria > Pseudomonadati > Pseudomonadota > Alphaproteobacteria > Hyphomicrobiales > Phyllobacteriaceae > Mesorhizobium > Mesorhizobium sp. C277A. Next base: position 4,516,963 of record NZ_JAMYVW010000002.1, read on the forward strand.
GCGGATTGTCCTTCTCGGCCCGGAGGCGGGCGTAGATTTCGCCGGCGCTCATGCGGGTCATGTCGACGCTGACGCCCGTCTCCTTCTGGTAGGTGGTCGCCATCGCCCGGCACCAGGCCTCGTCGACGGCGCAATACATTGTGAGGCTGCGGTCGGCCGCCTGGGCGGCACCCGCCAATCCGAACATGGCCAGCGCCGCGCCAAGGCCAAGCCAGGCGGCGCGCAAGCCTTGCTTACTGTCAAATGTCTTCATCGATATTCCTCCCTGTCTTCTCACTGGAAACGATCTACCCGTCGTCGAGCGGCACTCCGATCACCTGGGACAATGTCGCCGCGACACCGGGTGCTGCCGCAAGCACGGGATTGCCCTTCGCCATGCCGTCGCCGTCGAGGAACCGGTTCACACGGCCGCCGGCCTCCTCCACCAGCAGCAATCCGGCCAGGCAGTCCCACGAATTGATGTGCAGCTCGGCATAGGCATCCGAGCGGCCGTCGGCCACATAGGCCAGCCCAAGCGCTCCGGAGCCGGAGCGCCGCACATTGGCGCCGAGTGCCCAGACAAGGCTCACCTTGTCCAGATAGTCGCGATTGGGAATCCTGGGCGACCAGCCGAACTCGACAAAGGCGCGGTCGAACGCTTGCGTCGGCGACACATGGATCGGCGCGCCATTGCGCGTCGCGCCGTGCCCGCGACGGGCAAAGTACGTTTCGCCGATGGCCGGATTGGCAATGCCGCCGATCTCGCTGCGGCCGTCCTCGACGAAAGCTATCGAAATGCAGAAATGCGGAATACCGCGCATGAAATTGGCGGTGCCGTCGATGGGGTCGACGACCCACATGCGGGCAGAGCCGATGCCACCGCCTTCCTCGCCCAAAAACCCGTCCTGCGGAAAAGCCTCTGCCAGCGTCGCGCGGATGTGCTCCTCGACCTTGCCGTCGGTTTCAGTGAGAAAATCCTGCGGGCCTTTCATCGCCACCGGCTGGACGGCGCCCTGCCGGGCATAGCCTTCCATCGCCAGTTGCCCGGCCGTGACAAGCAGTTTCCGGCAGACCTCGGCACGCCTGTCCATCTCGGCCTCGGACAGCCGGTCCGCCTTCGGATGCGCCGCCGCCCTGCTCATGCAGCCGGTCCGGACAATCGCGCCCTCAATGCCGTCTTCGGCGAAATGGACAGGGTATTCCTCCGATGCCACTCTTGAGCCGGCTTGTATTGCACGGCTGTGCAAAGCTGTTGCATTCGGCCATGCCTGTCAAGTGCGGTGGGTGGCAATGGCAGAAGAGTTGCATTACATTGCACTGGCGTGCAAAGAATCACGAAAACAGCAGCGAGAGCGTTGGCTTGACGGTTCCGAGAATCCGCACCGGTTTTTCCAGCGCCCAGCAGGTTGCCGACCTCGCCGGGGTTTCACGTTCGGCGGTGTCACGTACCTTCACGCCCGGCGCTTCCGTTTCCGGGGAAACCCGCGAGCGAGTGATGCTGGCGGCCGAGCAACTCGGCTATCACGTCAACCATCTGGCTCGCGGCCTGATGCGGGCCTCGACCGGCATTGTCTGCCTCATCGTTGCCGATGGCGACACGCCCTATCATGCCCGCCTGCAGAAGGCGCTGACCCAACATCTGCGGGACGCCGGCAAAATGGCCATGGTGTTCAACACCTCCGGCCCCAGCCACCATGTCGACCAGGCGCTGCGCAACACGCTGAACTATCGCGCCGATGCGAGCATCGTTCTGTCCGGCTCGCCGCCGCAGTTGCTGATCCGCACCTGTCTTGAGAACGGCCAGCGGCTGGTGCTGATCAATCGCGATGACCGCTTCGACGGCCCGCACAATATCGGTGTCGACAACGCTGCAGCCGCAGAGGCAGCGCTGCATGCCTTCATCCGGGCCGGCTGTACCCGCCCCGCTTTGGTGACCTCGGCTGCCGGCACGCCCAGCCTGCTCTCCCGCGAAACCGCCTTCCTTACCGCGGCGCAGGAGGAAGGGCTGGAGGTGACCGTGTGGCGCGAGGGCCGCACCGGCTATGCCACCGGAGCCGATGGCGCCAGGCGGCTCTTTTCTGGCCGGCAGCGGCCGGATGCGGCGTTCTGCGTGACCGACCTGATTGCGTGCGGCTTTCTCGATGCGGCCCGCCACGAGTTCGGCATCAACGTACCCCGCGATCTCTGCGTCATCGGCTTTGACGACATTGAACAGGCCGACTGGGCCTCTTACCGGCTGACGACGTTCTCGCCGCCGATCGAGGAGATCGCCAGGCGCGCCGTGCGGCTCGCGACCGGCGCGCGGGAGGAGGCTGGCAGCCGCCTGATCTGCCATGCGCCCATGGTCTGGCGCAGCACGGTGAGGCCGGGCCAGGGCTGATGCGAAACATGTGTCGGTCAAGACGGGAAACGTACTGATGTCCAAGAAAAAGGCCAGGAAGACCCGCCAGGCGGCAAGACCGGTGGAGATAGCTGTAGGCCCCGAAATCCGGAGCATGATGCGCAAGTTCGGCCTGACCGAGGAAGAAGCACTGCGCATGATGCGCGAATGCGATGCCACCCTCTATGGCGCCAACTCCGGGCACGTGCAGCCAGGATCTTGACGGCCCGCCAGGCGCGAACGGAATTTTAATGTAAATCAAGCGTAATCCCGACCGTTAAAATGATGCGTATGTGTTGGGGTTGCGCATGCCGGAATATTCTTTCTTCATCCGCTCGATCCGGATCCGCTACATCTCGGGATTGCTCATCTTTGCGCTGGCTTCCACCGCGGTGATGTTTGCGCTCAATCGCGTCAATTCCTTCCGCCACGACATCGACGCGCTGAGCAGCAATCTCGTCGTCTTCACCCGCGACCTGCGCAACGCCTCCAGCTTTGCCGAAACCGCCAGCACGACCTGGCGCACCGAAACCCGTGACGGCCTTGCCGCCGCCGCGCGCGGCCATTCGCAACGCCTGACCAGCGAGATCGAAACACTGTCCGCGGAGTTGGCCGCGATCAAGCCGAGCCTATCGGCCAAAACGCTGGACGAACTCTCGTCGGCCGCCGTCAACGGCGACCTGTTCTGGTCGTCGCGCGACATCGTGCGCAACTTCAACCTGATGTCGGCGGCGCAACAGACCGACGAATGGAGTTCGCGCGAAATCCTCAACCAGAACGACCTGTTCGTCCAGCCGATGCTGGTGCGTGTGCGTACCGCCATGGATGGCGAACGCCATCTGGCCGACGCCTCCAGCGACAGGCTGCTGTTGTGGGCAAGCGGCCTTCTGTTCGCGGTTCTTGCCATCGTTGCCCTCTGGATCTTCCGGCCGATGGAAAAGGCGATCCGCCGCGCCTTCACCGAATCCGCCGCATCCTTGTTCAAGGCCGAAGCGGCCGACCGCGCCAAATCGGAATTCCTGGCCAATATGAGCCATGAGATCCGCACGCCGATGAATGGCGTGCTGGGCATGGCCGAACTGCTCGCCAAGACCGAGCTTAACGCGCGCCAGAAGACCTTCACCGAAGTCATCGTCAAGTCCGGCAATGCGCTGCTCACCATCATCAACGACATCCTCGATTTCTCCAAGATCAATGCCGGTCAGCTGACGCTCGATCCTGCACCCTTCCGGCTTGCCGAAGCGGTCGAGGACGTGGCCACACTGGTGTCGGCGCGCGTCGCCGAAAAGAACCTCGAGCTGATCGTGCGTGTCGACCCGCGCCTGCCTGCCCATGTCGTCGGCGATGCCGGACGGTTTCGTCAGATCGTCACCAATCTGCTCGGCAATGCGGTGAAGTTCACCGAGAAGGGCCATGTGCTGATCGATGTCGGCGGCGAGGTGGTCGACGGCATCGTCCAGCTCAAGGTCCGCGTCGAGGACACAGGCATCGGCATTCCTGCCGAGAAGCTCGAGAACGTGTTCGAGAAATTCGCGCAGGTCGACGGCTCGTCGACGCGCCGCCATGAAGGCACCGGCCTCGGCCTTGCCATCGCCGCCCGCCTCATCGACCTGATGGGCGGCAAGATCGGCGTCGAAAGCGAGATCGGCCGCGGCTCGGTGTTCTGGTTCGCCGTGCCGCTGCCGGCGCATCAGCAGGACACGCGCAACGAGATCGTGCCGGTCGATGTCACCGGCGCCCGCGTGCTGGTCATCGACGACAACCCGGTCAACCGCGAGATCTTGCTGGAGCAGCTCAGAAGCTGGAGCTTCGACTGCGCGGCCGCCGAAAGCGGCGCCGTCGGCCTCGCCTTTCTAGACCGGGCCAGCCAACTCGGTGCTGCGGTCGACTGCATCATCCTCGACTACCAGATGCCCGGCATGAACGGCGCCGATGTCGCCAAGGCGATTTCCGCCGACAGCCGTCTCTCCGCCATCCCGGTGGTGCTGCTGACCTCCGTCGACCAGGTCGATTTCGGCAAGATGGTCATCGATTTCGGCATCGCCGCGCATCTCACCAAGCCGGCGCGCTCGGCCATCCTGCTCGGCACCGTCATCTCGGCCATCCAGAAAGCGCGGGCCCAGATCGGCAAGGCCCAGTTCGTTCGCGAGCCTGTCGTTCCGCAGGCGGCACCCGTGACGCCACCCGCCTTCACCGTCATTCGCGGCCCGGCAATTCCGGCGGCCACAGTGCCTGAATCGATCGCCACGCCAAACGGCCCGATCGATATTCTGATCGCCGAGGACAATGACGTGAACCAGCTGGTGTTCGGCCAAATCCTCAATGGGCTTGGCCTCAGCTACCGCATCGCCAGCAATGGCCGCACGGCCGTCGAGATGTACCGGGCGCTGCGGCCGAAGCTGATCCTCATGGACGTCTCCATGCCGGAGATGAACGGCTACGAGGCGACCCGCGCCATCCGGGCGGCGGAGGCAGCGAGTGGCAATCACACACCAATCATCGGCGTCACCGCGCACGCACTGAAGGGCGACCGCGACAAATGTATCGAGTCCGGAATGGACGACTATCTGCCTAAGCCGGTGTCGCCCGACCGCCTCGGCAGCAAGATCGGCACATGGCTCAGCGAAACGGTCGCGGTAAAGAGGGCTTGATCAAATCGCCGCGTCCAGACGATAGCGGCGCATCCAGTCCAGACTAATCTCGTCCGAGAGCTTGGCGACGCCCGGCTTTACGTCGGCGGCATTCGGCGCCGGAACGCCCAGGGCCTTGCAGATGGATGCCAATGCCGCTGCCGGATCGCCTGACAGGCGCTCATAGCCGATGCGCAGCGGGACGATCCCCTGCTCCGCGAACCAGACGTTCCAGCCCGCGTCATAGGCTTCGAGTTCGGCAAGCTCGCGCTGGATCCGCTTGAAATCGTAGCGGGGTTCCTGCGGCGGTGCGACTCGTTCGATCTCGGTTCCGTCGGGCGCGATGTGCCAAAGCCCGGTCTGCTCGGCCTTGATCAGCGACACCGCCTGCGCCAGCTTGTTTTCGCGCGAAAGATGGATGTAGAGGACCCGCCCGAAGGCCTTTTCAAAGCGTGCTTTGTCCGATGGCAGGTCTGGGTAGATCCGGTCGAGGATTGCCGAGAGTTCATCCAGGTTTTCCCGCATCAGGCGCAAGCCGAAGACGCCCGTTCCGCCCCTTCCCGCGCTGATTGCCGCACCGAGATAGGCGAGGTCGAAATCATGCGCGCTCATCGTCTCGGGATGCGGCAATTTCCACTCTTCGGCCCATTCCGCCTTGTCCTGCCGCCGGTAGAACGAGTGCGGATCGCCGGCTGTTTTCGTCGAGGCCAGAAGGCCGCACAGCAAGGTGCTTCCGGTTCTCGGCGTGCCGCAGATTACGTAGCCGTCACGCATCTCGGGGCTCTGTCGCTTGTCATGGATTGGGCTAACCTCGCCAGGCGCGGTGACACGCGCGCTTCGCGAAGGACTCCAGTCTAGCCGCGCCGGAAGGGATAGAGGAATTGCTGCCAGTATCCGTTCGGAACGGGATGTCCGTGAATGCCGTAGCCGTTCGGCCAGCGCCCTTCGGGCATATGGTGGGTACCGAACAGCCGGTCGAGCAGCGGGAAATGGATGGCGAAGTTTACGTCGATCGCTTCTTTCTCGAGGCCGTGATGCCAGTGGTGGTAACGCGGCGACACCAGCACCTTTTCGACTGGACCGAAACTGGTTCCGATGTTGGAATGGATGAAAGACGAATAGACGTAGACGATCGATATATACGTCTGGATAGCCGATTCATCGAACCCCAGCACGAACATCGGGGTGGCCGTCAGGCTGCGCAGCACGATGATTTCCAGGAAATGCATGCGCGCACCGGCAATCCAGTCCATCGACTTGGCGGAATGGTGCACGGCATGGAACTTCCACAGCCAGGGAATGCGATGAAAGGCCCGATGCACCCAATACTGGGCAAGGTCGGTCAGGAACATTACCGCCAGCAGTTGCACCAGCCACGGCAAGTCGTGGACCCAGGCGCGCACCGAACCAAGGGCGCCCTGCGCATTGACGAAGTTGGACGGCGCCAAGGTCAGGTAGGTCAAAATCTGCACCAGCAGCGATGAGACCAGATAGTAGAACAGGTCCTCGCGCCATTCGTCGCGGAACACGGTCTGATCCTTGTTGCGCGCGAAAAGACGTTCGAGCGGAACGAACAGCACACCCATGAACAGGGCGTTCAGGATGAAGAAATCTAGCCCGAAGAACACCCCTTCGATGTGCAGTTGATGGCGCACCGGAAGCATGCCGACCAGCGACGCCAGCAGCACAGTGAACATCGCTGCCGCGCCGAGCGTCTTTTGCCTGCGCAGCGTCATGCTGAGGATCGCCAGGATATAGCCGGAGATGAGGACGAAATAGAGCACCGGCTTGAAGAACAGCATCTGGTGGATGGGGGCCAGATCCGGCATCGATGTAAGCGACGGGTAGCGCAGCACGATGACCATCAGCAGGGCGGTGACCCCGGCAAGCAAGCCAATCGAGCCGGACAGCCAGCCAGAACCGAACGGCCGTTTGGCGCGCGGCGTTTCAAGTTCACTTACAACGCGTCTAAGGAAATTTGCCACCGCCCCCATGCCCCGCCTTTTTGACGATCGCAAAAGCTCTCGTCGAGATATCGACCTCTTTTGCTACAGCAGGGCTCATTAATATTTAATCGCCACGACCCTGCACATGACGGGTGACTATCGCTTTCGGGCGATTGGAAGAGCTATGATTGCAACAAAAGAACACCGGCCACTATAGTCGGAATCTTTCCTGGATGCGACGGGCGCATTCAAGCGGCGTCAGCCGGCTGGTGTCGACTTCGAGGTCGTAGTCTATGCCGTTGTGGACGCGTCCATATTGCCAGCGCGCCAGGCCAGGCAGCCTGTCGGCGCGCGCGGCCTCGCGCGCTCCCAGCACCTCCAGCGGCGCCATGACGCCGACCAGATGCAGGTCGAAACCCGACAGCAGCATGCGGTGCTCCGCTATCTCGTCATTGAAGATCACGTCGTCGACAATGAGATTGTTGCCTTGCCCGGCCATGGCGGCGATGGCATGGCGCATGCCGCGCATGGCTCGCGCGCCGACCGGCCCGCTCCTGATCACCACCGACGGCTTGCCGTCTTCCAGCACGGTCTCAAAGGAAAACCCGTCGGCATGATCCTGCAGCGCCGGCGGCAGCATGTCGATGAAAGCATCCATCTGGACATGCAGGAAGGGCTCGGTGGCGATTGTTTGCAGCGCCCTGGCGATCGAGCTTTTGCCGGCGCTGCCGACGCCATTAAGCAGGACGATTTTGGCCGTCATGTCGCCCCCTATCGGTTGCGCACGACGATACAGGCGCCGCCGACGCTTTGCAGTTTCTGGCAGATGACGTTGGCGGCGGCACGGTCGTCGACACCGATCCTGACGGCGTAGATGCCGCGTCGGCCGATCGGCGTGCGCACCCGGCTGACCACCGGGTCACGACCGGAAAGCAGCGCCGGAAACCGGCTCCTGACCCGCAGCCACTGATTGATCGCAGCTCCCCTGCGGAAATTGCCGGCCACCTGGACGCCCCATGGCTTCACATTGATCGACGCCATGGCCACGGTTCTCGACATGATCACCGGCAGCTTGCGGCAGGCGACGGCAAAGCTGGTTTTCGCGTCGAGCGGCTCGATCGTTCCGGCGTAGGCGCCGTCGGAGAACTTGTCGGCTGGTTCGCCCATGATGTCGAAGACGTAGCTCTCGGTCTCCATCGGCAGGAAACCGCCGGAATCCAGCCAGCGCGAAACGCGGCTCTCGCCGGCATTGTAGGCAGCCGCCGCCAGGCCGAGATTGCCGAAGCCGGTCTTCATTTCGGCGAGATATTTCGCCGAAGCCGGGATCGCCTGGTCGATGTCGAAAGGATCGGCCAGCCCGCGCATCTTGGCGGTGCCCGGCATGAACTGGGCGATGCCTTCGGCACCGACAGGGCTCACCGCATTGGGGTCGAAGCGGCTTTCCTTCCAGATCAGCCGGGCGAAGTAATCCTTCGGCAGACCGTTCCGCTCGGCATGCGTCTCGATCAGGTCACAGACACGGCCGATCAATCGTTTCGCCGCCGAGCGCGATTGCGGTGGATCGGCGAGCGCCTGTCCGGCACCCAGCCCGCAGAGCAGGATCACACCGGCTTTGAGCAGCCCCCGCATGGCTTATTCGGCCGCAGCCTTGCCGTGCTGGCCAAACCGCTGCTCGATATAGTCGGCAACCATTTTTTCGAAATCGGCGGCGATCGACGGACCGCGCAGCGTCGCCGACTTCTTGCCATCGACGAAGACGGGCGCGGTCGGCGTCTCGCCGGTGCCGGGCAGCGAGATGCCGATATCGGCGTGCTTGGATTCGCCGGGGCCGTTGACGATGCAGCCCATCACCGCGACCTTGAGGTTCTCGACGCCGGGATATTTCTCCCGCCAGACCGGCATGTTCTTGCGCAAATCGGCCTGGATGTTCTGGGCGAGTTCCTGGAACACGGTGGATGTCGTGCGGCCGCAGCCGGGGCAAGCGGCGACGATCGGCACGAACTGACGGAAGCCCATGGTCTGCAGCAGTTCCTGCGAGACCTGCACCTCGCGAGTGCGATCGCCATTCGGCTCCGGCGTCAGCGAGATGCGGATGGTGTCGCCAATGCCTTGCTGCAAGAGGATGCCCATGGCCGCCGACGAGGCGACGATGCCCTTGGAGCCCATGCCGGCTTCGGTGAGGCCGAGATGCAGCGCATGGTTGGAACGCGTGGCAAGCTCGGTGTAGACGGCGATCAAATCCTGCACGCCGCTGACCTTGGCCGACAGGATGATCTTTTCGCGGGCGAGGCCTATCTCTTCAGCCATTTCGGCCGACAGGATCGCCGACTGCACGATCGCCTCGCGGGTTACTTCCTGCGCCGTCAGCGGGAAGCCTTGGCGCTGGTTCTCGTCCATCAGCCGGGTGAGCAACTCCTGATCGAGCGACCCCCAATTGACGCCGATGCGCACCGGCTTGTCATGCCTGATCGCCATTTCGACGATCGCCGCGAACTGGCGGTCCCTCTTGTCCTTGAAGCCGACATTGCCGGGATTGATGCGGTATTTGGCCAGCGCCTCGGCGCAGTCCGGATGGTCGGCCAGCAGCTTGTGGCCGATATAGTGGAAGTCGCCGACCAGCGGCACATTGATGCCGAGCCGCTCGAGCCGTTCGCGGATGCGCGGCACGGCGGCAGCGCTCTCGTCACGATCGACGGTGATGCGCACGATCTCGGAGCCGGCGCGATGCAAAGCCGCAACCTGCGCGACGGTCTGGTCGATATCGGCCGTGTCGGTGTTGGTCATCGACTGCACGACGACCGGCGCGCCGCCGCCGACGACCACGCCGCCGACATCGACGCCGACCGATGTCCGGCGCGCAAAGGGGGAGGAAAAATACCCGGTCATGCCGGCAGCCTCTTGATCACCCGAGCGACATACGTCCACGTCGACGCACGCTCAAACAGCTATCAGCACATAGCGCTGAGGTTCGGGCATGAGGTGGAGGAGCAAAGATGGCTTGTCAATGGCGACAGACAAGCAGAGCCGCCAAATCGCAGCAGCGCGGCGACCCCACAGACGGGTTTCGCCGGCCAACAGTATCGGAATCAGTAGCAAACACAGGCCTCCGGCGGCATGTCGCCACCGGAGCGATAGTCACGCGCCAAGGCGGCGCGTCTAATCCTGGAAGGGCGTCAGTGTCTCGTCGGTTTCGCCTTCAGTTTTTCAATCTCGTCCTTGAGTGCCAGCTTGCGTCGCTTCAGATTCACGATTTCGAGGTCGTCGACCGATGGATGGTTCATCGCATCGTCGATCTCGCGTTCGATATCACCGTGTTTCCGCTGCAACTCATCAAGATGGGATGCAAGAGACATGATTGGTTCTCCCTTTCATGGTTTCCTCGATTGCAGCCGTCAAAGGCACGTCCACCGCAGGTCGCATCTGTGACGGCACCATGACAGTCTGCCACCATCCGGCTGCGATGTCGAATGCTGCGTGGTAGCATTCCACGACAATGTGATATGTGATATTGGCTGCGCGCCGGCGGCAATTGATGCCGCCCCCGCCCAATCATGCCCATTGCCGGGCGCCGCAGACATGCAGACGGTAGAGAATGTCCGACCAGGAAAAGGCCGATGTCCGCCTCGAATTTTCCCGCCTGAAGCAGGAGCATGCCGATTTCGACGCGGCCATCAATGCGATGATCGCCATGGGCTGCGACCCCTTGCAGATCCAGCGCATGAAGAAGAAGAAGCTTTTCCTCAAGGACCGGCTGATGGCGCTGGAAGACAAGATCATTCCGGACATCATCGCTTAGCCGACGGCCTCGGGGCCTAACTGCTCACCCCGCTATCGACAGCCGCGCCGCGCGATGGCGCAGCAACGTCAGCAATTCGTCGGTCTTCTCCGCTGAAGTGTCGATCGGCACCACCAGGCACATCGTCGCCTCGACCTTGCCGGCGGCCGCGAAGACAGGGGCGGCCAGGCATTTGGTGTAGGCGTCGACCAGCCCCGAAGTGATGCAATAGCCGGTCGTTCTGGCCGTCGCGATATCGGCAATGAAGTCGTCGAACTGCAGCCTGCGGCCGTCGGGCAGCAAAAGGTCGTCTTCCGAGACCATGTCCTGGATGGCGGCCCTTTCCAATCCGGCCAGAAGCAGCCGCCCCGATGCCGTCCATGGCAGCGGGATCTGCAAGCCAGTGGCCGAGCTGATGCGGAACGGCCTGGTGCCGGGGCTGGAATGGACGATGGTATAGCGCCCGCTTTGCAGCATGCACAATTCGGAGGTCTCGCCGGTCTCGCGCGACAGATTGTCGACCTCCTGCCGGCCCCGCCTAAGCAGGTCGTTGCCCCTGACATAGTCCATCCCATAGAGGTAGAGCTTCTTGCCGAAATAGACCCGGTTGCCGTCGCCCTCCATCTCCAGGAGACCCGCATCGACCAGCGAACGCACCAGCGTATAGGTGGTGGAGCGCGGCGCATTCACCCCCTTGGCGAGATCGCCAATGCCGATGGCGCGCTGCGTGACATGCAGGAAGTCCAGGATCTCCAGCACCCGGTTGAGGCCCTTCTCGCGCGAGCCGGAGGTCTTGTCGGGCGTCGGGCTCTCGGCTGGACCAAGCTCCGCCCGATCCGTGAGTCCATTGCTGTCTTGCATAACTGATTCCTGATGTTAGTATCTGTCTTGTATAGGATACATGTGTCTATTGTAAGAGACAATCAGGTCGGCGACACGTGTGTCTGTAAGGGGAACTCAAACAACAGGAGGTCGCAGTGAACGACGCATCCAAGCGAGATTTTCTGAAACTGGGCATGGCCGGGCTTGCAACGGCGGGCGTGATGACCGCTGTCAGCGCCGAAAAGGCGGCGGCACAAGCCGCATCCGACAGCGTTCTGCGCACCGCGCTTGACCGCGGCAAGCTGATCGTCGGCACCGGCAGCACCAACGCGCCATGGCATTTCGAAAACGATGCCGGCGAGCTGGTCGGCATGGACATCACCATGGGCCGCATCCTGGCCAAGGGTCTGTTCGACGATCCGAGCAAGGTCGAGTTCGTCATGCAGGACCCGGCGCAGCGCATCCCGAATGTCACCACCAACAAGGTCGACATCACCATCCAGTTCATGACCATGACCGCGCAGCGCTCGCAGCTGATCCATTTCTCCAGGCCATACTATGTCGAGGGCGTCGCCCTGCTGACGCTGCCGACGGCGGAAAACAAGACCTTCGACAAGCTGCTCGCCGGCGGTTCGGCGACGCGCATCTCGATCCTGCAGAATGTCGACGCCGAAAGCTCGGTCCATTACGCCCTGCCGGAGGCGCAGGTGCTGCAGATCGACACCCAGGCCAATGTGCTGCAGGCACTGGAATCGAAACGCGCCGATGCCGCCGCCGTCGATCTTTCAACCGTGCGCTGGCTGGCCTCGCGCAACCCCGACAAATATTTCGATGCCGGCAAGAGCTGGTACTCGATGCTCTACGGCGCGGCGGTCAGGCAGGGCGACCTGGACTGGCTGACCTTCGTCAACCAGACCTTCACCATCGCCATGTTCGGCCATGAGACCGCACTCTACGACGCCGCCTTCAAGGACTATTTCGGCCAGGAGCCCCCGGCCCGCCATCCCGGTTTCCCGGTTGTCTGACAAGCGGCGGAAAGGTTAGCCCTTCCGCCTTCTAGTTCGCATCCCCTTGGTTATTGCGGGAGACGCATGGGCTATACGCTCAACTTCAACCTGATCTGGCGCCATTTCGACAAGCTGTGGGGCGGCCTTCTGCTCAGCCTCGAGCTTGCCGTGATTTCGATTGCCATCGGCGTCGTCATCGGCCTGATGCTGGCGGTCTGGTATGTCTCGGCCGGACGCGTGGTGCGCGCCATCATTGCGGCTTACGTCGAATTCATCCGCAACGTGCCGCTGATCCTGCTCGTCTATCTCGTCTTCTACGGCCTGCCGACGGTGATCGACGTCGCCTACGACGCGCCGACCTCGTTCGTGCTGACGCTGTCGGTCTATAGCGGCGCCTATCTGGTCGAGGTGTTCCGCTCCGGCCTGGAAGCCGTGCCGCGCGGCCAGCTCGATGCCGGCAAAGCCATCGGCCTGACGCCCTGGCAGCGGCTGGTTCATGTGCGCCTGCCGACCATGCTGCGCATCACGCTGCCGGCGCTGTCCAACACCTTCATCTCGCTTTTCAAGGACACGTCGATCGCCTCGGTGATCTCGGTGCCCGAGCTCACCTTCGGCGCCCAGTGGATCAACTTCAACACCTTCCGCATCGTCGAGGTCTATTTGGTGACGACGGCGATGTACCTGGTGACCGGTTACACCCTGCTCTTCGGGCTGCGGCTGGTCGAACGCCGGTTCAGGGCTGCGCGCTGACATGCTGAGCCAGATCCTCTACGCCGTACCGTTCCTCGCCCAGGGCTTCGCCATCACTTTGTGGGTGTCGCTGCTGGTCGTGGTGCTGTCGCTGATTGCCGGCGTCGCGCTCGGCGTCGGCCTGGTCTACGGCCCGGCGCCGCTACGCTGGGCCGTGCGCATCTTCTCCGACACCATCCGCGGCATCCCGATCCTGGTGCTGATGTTCTTCGTCTATTACGGCCTGCCGGCCATCGGCCTGCATCTGCAATCCTTCTCGGCGGCGGTGCTGGCGCTCACCTTGTTCAAGACCGCGCAGGTCATTGAGTATCTCCGCGGCGCCGTCGGCTCCATTCCCAAAGGGCAGTCCGAGGCGGCGATGGCGATTGGGCTGACCTTCCGCCAGCGGCTCACCTACGTCATCTTTCCGCAGGCCTTCCGGCGCTTCCTGCCGCCCTGGATCAACGGCGTCACCGATGCGGTCAAGGGCAGCGCCCTGGTCTCGCTGCTCGGCATCACCGACCTGATGCAGGCGATCAACCAGGTCATCGGCCGCACCTATGAGGCGATGCCGCTCTACATCCTCGGCGCCTTGATCTATTTCGCCGTCAACTATGCGCTTTCCTACGCCAGCCGGCGGCTGGAACGGCGCTTTGCCTTCATCCGGGACTAGCACGATGGCCACAAGCTCGAACGACAATGCTGCCCTTCTCGACATTGCCGGGGTCTCGAAAGCCTTTGGTTCGGTCGAGGTGCTTCGCTCGGTCAGCCTCAAGGTGGACAGGGGCGAGGTGGTCACCGTCATCGGCCCTTCCGGCAGCGGCAAAACCACCCTGCTGCGCTGCGTCAACTTTCTCGAAAGCTACGACTCAGGTTCGATCCGCATCGACGGCAAGGAGGTCGGTTTTCGTGAGGCCGGCGCGCGCCAGCGGCGCAGCGAGCGCGACCTTGCCAACATGCGCGCCGAAACCGGCATGGTGTTCCAGAGCTTCAACCTGTTTCCGCACCTCACCGCCGCCGGCAACATCATGCTCGGCCTCACCAAGGTGCGCGGCAAGAGCAAGGCCGAGGCGCGCCAGATCGCCGAGCATTGGCTGAGCCGCGTCGGCCTCGCCCACAAGGCCGACAGCCTGCCGGCGGAACTCTCCGGGGGCCAGCAGCAGCGCGTCGGCATAGCGCGGGCAGTCGCCATGGAGCCAAAGATCCTGCTGCTCGACGAGATCACCTCCGCGCTCGATCCCGAATTGGTCGGCGAGGTGCTGGCCGTTGTGCGCAGCCTGGCCGAAGACGGCATGACAATGGTGATGGTCACGCACGAGATGGCCTTTGCCCGCGACGCTTCGAGCCGCATTGTCTTCATGGCCGATGGCGGTGTCAGCGCTGTTGGCCCGCCGAAGGAGATCCTTGCCGAAGAGACCACCAATGAGCGCCTGCGCTCTTTCCTGGCGCGGTTCCGCGCCTCGCATTTCTGACATGGGCGGCCCAAAGCAATTCCAGGAAAAGTGTAAGCGGTTTTCCCGGGAAAAGCGCGAAGCGCTTTCCCTTGGGAATTGCGTAAAACAACAGGCCGGCCCAAGGAGAATTCTTCCATGACGCCTTACATCCGGCTCGCCGAGCTCGGCCTGACGCTGCCCGAGCCGCCGACGCCGATCGCCAATTTCGTCACCCATGCGGAAAGCGGCCGGCTGATCTTTCTTTCGGGTCAAGGGCCGCTGCGCGCCGACGGCACGCTGTGCACCGGCAAGGTCGGCGAGGACGTCACCGTCGAGCAGGCCTATGAGCATGCCCGCCTCACCGGCCTCAACCTGCTCGCCGTCATGCACGCCGCCGCCGGCGATCTCGGCCGCATCGTGCGCGTCGTCAAATTGCTCGGCTTCGTCAATGCGACGCCGACCTTCAGCGACCACCCGAAAGTGGTCAATGGCTGCTCGGACCTGTTCGCCAGCGTCTTCGACAAGATCGGCGGCCATGCCCGCTCGGCGATCGGGGTCGGCTCGCTGCCTGGAAACATCACCGTCGAAATCGAAGCGGTCGTCGAGATCGCCGCCTGACCGTCAAGGGATTGCTGAACATGAAAACCTATTCCGACACCGGCTCCAACACCACGATCCGTGAACGGCTGGGACTGCGGCCGATCATCAACGTCTCCGGCACGATGACGACGCTCGGCGCCTCGATCATCGTTCCCGAGGCGATCAGCGCCATGGCCGAGATCGCCTCGCAATGGGTGGAGATGGACGATCTGCAGCGCGCCGCAAGCGTGATCACCGCCCGCCTCACCGGCGGCGAGGCCGGCTTCATCACCGCCTGCTGCGCCTCAGGCATCACAATGGCGATCGCCGGGGCAATGACCGGCACCAATTTGCTGGCGATCGAACGGCTGCCCGACGACACCGAAGGCCTGAAGTCCGAAGTCGTCATCCAGCTTGGCCATATCGTCAATTACGGCGCACCGATCGACCAGTCGATCCGCGTCGCCGGCGCCAAGGTCATTCCGGCCGGCACGGTCAGCGTCACGCAGGATTATCATGTGCGCGAGGCTATCAACGAGCGCACGGCGGCGGCGCTCTACGTCGTGGCGCACCACACCGTGCAATACGGCATGCTTTCCCTTGAGGAATTCTGCGATATCTGCCACGCCAGGGGCGTGCCGGTGATCGTCGACGCGGCTTCCGAATATGACCTGCGCAGCTTCCTGGCGCGCGGCGCCGACATCGTCGTCTATAGCGGCCACAAATTCCTTTCGGGGCCGACCAGCGGCATCGTCGCCGGCCGCAAGGATCTCGTCCGCGCCGCCTATCTGCAAAACCGTGGCGTCGCCCGCGCCATGAAGGTCGGCAAGGAAAGCATCGCCGGCACGATGGCGGCGCTCGAAGCCTGGGAAAAGCGCGACCATGCCGGCATCCGCCGACGCGAGGAAGCGGCGCTCAATCTATGGAGGGATTCGCTGCAGGGAATACCCGGCATCGTCGCAAACATCATTCCCGACCCGACCGCCAATCCGCTCGACCGGCTGCAGATCTTCGTCTCCCCCGAAAGCCGCTTCAGTGCCGCCGGCCTCGCCTCGGCATTGGCGGCCGGATCGCCGCCCATCATCGTGCGCAATCACGAGGTCGAGCGTGGCCATTTCTTCCTCGACCCCTGCAATCTGCACCCAGGCGAGGCCGAGATCGTCGCCGAACGCCTCCGCGCCGTGCTCACCGCGGCCGACAGGCCGGCGGATGCGATGAGACAGCCGCGAAAGGATTCATCCGGCGCCCTGCGCTGGCCGGACTAGGCTGCGGCGGCCGCCATCCTTGCGGGCCAGCCCGAATTCCGCTAAGGCGCGCCATTACCGCCGGGAGCATGCGCTTGACCGACCACCGCGCCGACGTCGCCATCATCATGGGCAGCCAGTCCGACTGGGCGACGATGCGCCACGCCGCCGAAACGCTGGAGGCGCTGGGCATTCCGCACAAGCGGCTGATCGTCTCCGCCCACCGCACCCCGGACCGCCTCTATGATTTCGCCAAGGGCGCCAAGGCGGCCGGCTTCAAGGTGATCATCGCCGGCGCCGGCGGCGCCGCCCACCTGCCCGGCATGACGGCGGCGATGACGCCGCTGCCGGTGTTCGGCGTACCGGTCGAATCGAAGGCGCTGTCAGGCCAGGATTCGCTGCTCTCCATCGTCCAGATGCCGGCCGGCATTCCGGTCGGCACGCTTGCCATCGGCAAGGCGGGTGCGGCCAACGCCGCCCTTCTGGCGGCCGCCGTGCTGGCGCTGAACGACGAAGAACTTGCCGCCCGCCTGGATGCCTGGCGCACCGCCCAAACCGCCAGGGTCGCCACCGAACCGACGGATGCGCCGTGAGCCTGCCCGCGGGATCGAGCATCGGCATCATCGGCGGCGGCCAGCTCGGCCGCATGCTGGCTGTTGCCGCAGCGCGCCTCGGCTACCGCACAATTATCCTCGAACCGCAGGCCGATTGCCCGGCGGCTCAGGTCGCCAACCGCCAGATCACCGCCGCCTATGACGATGCGGACGCCCTTGCCGAACTGGCGGCAGTCAGCGCCGTCGTCACCTACGAATTCGAGAATGTGCCGGTGGCGGCCGCCGGCGCACTTGCTTCCAAGGTCCCGGTTTATCCGCCGCCGCGAGCGCTGGAAGTTGCCCAGGATAGGGTGGCGGAGAAGCTATTCCTGAACGGCATCGGCATCAGGACAGCGGATTTCCGCTCCGTCGACAATGACGACGAGCTGACGGCGGCGCTGAGAGAGTTCGGTGGCAGCGGCATCTTGAAAACCCGCCGCATGGGCTATGACGGCAAGGGCCAGCGCGTCTTCCGCAACATGGAGACGGGCGGCTTTGCCGGCACATGCGAGACCATGGGCAATGTGCCGCTGATCCTCGAATCCTTCGTCGCTTTCGAGCGCGAAATCTCGGTCATCGCCGCGCGCGGGTTGGACGGCGCGGTCGCCGCCTACGATCCGGCTGAGAACGTCCACCGCGACGGCATCCTGCATACCTCGACCCTGCCGGCCCAGATCAGGCTGGAGACGGCGGCGACGGCACAGGGGTCGGCAGCGAAAATCCTGGCGGCCCTCGACTATGTCGGCGTCATCGGCGTCGAGTTCTTCGTTCTTGCCGATGGCACGCTGCTGGCCAACGAAATGGCGCCGCGCGTGCACAATTCCGGCCACTGGACGGAAGCCGCCGGCATCGTTTCGCAGTTCGAGCAGCATATCCGCGCCATTGCCGGCCTGCCGCTGGGCAACCCTGGCCGGCATTCAAACTGCATCATGGAAAACCTGATCGGCGACGATGTGCTGCGCGTACCCGCTTTGCTCGCCGAGCCCGATCTGATGCTGCATCTCTACGGCAAGGCGGAAGCGCGCCCAGGCCGCAAGATGGGCCATTTCACGCGCATCAGCCGCCGTAGCTAAGCCATTCCGGCACTTTGCGCGAGGGCGTGGCTCGAGCCCTATTGCAGCTCGTCGTTCAGATCCCCGTCTTCGTCGGGGCTGGCGCAACTCGCATCGCCTTCCCTACAATTGGCGCCCGCGGTGAGCTGTTTGATGCGCTGGTCCGTCAGTTCGGTCAGGCATTGTGAAACCTCCATCGGATGGATGGAGCCGCCCTCGCTGTCTGTCGTCGTGTAGGCGCATTCGGCGTCGCGGAAGGCGATCCAGGCGCGTTGCGCGACCTGCAGCAGCTTCCTGCCCTTGTCGTCGTTGCGACCGACGAGATCCTTGTAGGCCTGGTTGAGCTTGGCATCGGCGGCCCGATAGTCCTCGCCGGCGCAGATGTTCATCATCTGCTGGCTGTCGTCGTTGCGGTCGCATTCCTGCGCCTGCGCGATGGAGGCGGCTGCCATAACGGCAAGGCTCGCGGACACAAACAACAGGCGCATAGAGGTCTCCAAATCGGCTTGCGGGTGCCGCACCATTCCAGCCCGCCTTCGGCCGCGCAATGGCGTGGAGCCGAGATGGCGGATATTTGATGGCCAAAGCCATTCTCGGCCTCTATCCAGCACGCTTGCGGTTGACACGGGCAAGGCTCCTCGTTTATGAGCCACCGCAAGTTCAAAGGCGCGCTTTTCAGGCGCGCCTTAATAATTCGGCCCGGACAGGGCCCAGACCGACGGGCAAGACCATGAAGATCAAGAATTCGCTCAAGGCGCTGAAGGCGCGTCACCGCGACAACCAGCTGGTTCGCCGCAAGGGCCGCGTCTACATCATCAACAAGACCGCTCCACGCTACAAGGCGCGCCAGGGCTGAGTGTTCGGCCGGAGGCTCGTTGCCTCCGTCCATACGATGGTAATTGCCTGGTTCCAGGCACTTTCACGCTAATTTCAGTTTGACGATCCGCCGTCCGGGGTTAGATTCCGGCGATGCGGATTCTTTTTGCATTTTTGGCCACCCTCTTTCTTTTCGGCGTCGCTCCGGCGTCGGCGGACGATCCGCCGGCAAAGCCGCCGGTTGCCCTGACCAGGGAAGCCAGGCTCGACCAACTGTTTGCCGAGCTGAAGCGCGAGCGCAACGAAAAGGCGGCCGAGCGCATCGCCGGGCGCATCTGGGGCGAATGGTTCCAGTCCGGCAGCGCCTCGATCGACCTGATGATGCAATGGTCGCAAAAGGCGATGGACGACCAGAAGTTCGACGTCGCCCTCGACTTCCTCGACCAGGTCGTCATCCTGCAGCCAAAATATGCCGAAGGCTGGAACCGGCGCGCCACCGTCCATTACATGATGAAGAATTTCGGGAAATCGATGTCCGACATCGACCAGACGCTGCAGCTGGAACCACGCCATTTCGGCGCGCTTTCGGGCCTGGCCCAGATCATGGCCGCCACCGGCCACAAGCAATCGGCGCTCGAAGCCTGGCAGAAGGTGCTTACCATCTATCCGATGATGCGCAGCGCTCAGGACCAGGTCGCGGCAATTTCGGAAGAGCTTGCCGGCGAAGGAATTTGATTAGGCAGTAGGGATTAGTGAGTAGTCAGTAGAGAAGATTGGTCGAGACGCCACCTCCCTACTCCCTACTCCCTACTCCCTAGAACTTATCCCCCTCCACCCCCGTATCTCCGCGCATGAACCTCATTTACGCCGCCTGTGCTTTGCTCCTCGCGCTCGTCTTTGCCCTGGCCGGCGTCACCCGCGCCGGCGCGTGGCTGATCGAGTGGCGAAACCCGCCGGCCGGCGAATTTGCCGACATCGGCGGCACCCGCATCCACTATGTCCACGTGCCGGCGCCTCAAAATGCCGAGCTGCCGGCCATCGTCTTCATCCACGGCGCCAGCGCCAATCTCAGGGATCAGATGCTGCCGATCAGGCCTTTGCTCGAAGGCCGCGCCGAGATGGTCTTCCTCGACCGGCCGGGCTTCGGCTGGTCGGCACGCGGCCCCGGCAAAGAGAGCCCGTCGGCGCAGGCCGACACCATCGCCAGACTGATGGACCGTCTCGGCATCCACAATGCGATCATGGTCGGCCATTCCTTTGGCGGCGTGATCACCGCCGCCTTTGGCCGCGAACACCCGGAGAAGACGCTCGGGCTGGTCTTTCTGTCGCCGGTCAGCCACCCCTGGCCGGGCGGCGCGACCGCCTGGTACTACAAGCTGACCGCCACCCCCATCATCGGCTGGCTGTTCTCGGAGACATTGACCTATCCGGCAGGCACGCTGCAGATGGACAGCGCCACGGCCTGCGTGTTTTCTCCCAACAAGGTGCCGGAAGGCTATGTCGGCAATGCCTCGATTCCGCTGGTGCTGCGTCCCGGCGCTTTCCGCGCCAACGCCATCGATGTCGCCGGCCTCTACGACTATACGTTGAAGGCCGCGCCGCATTACCGCGACATCAGAGCGCCGACGATTGTCATCTCGGGCGACCGCGACAAGGTGGTCTATGCCTCGATCCATTCGGTCGGCCTGGTCAGGGACATCCCCGGCGCCGAACTGATCTGGGTCCACAATCTGGGCCACAAGCCGGATTGGATCGCCTCCGACCTCGTCGTCGGCGCGATCGAGAAAGTCGCCGGCAAGGTCGTCGACCTGCAGGCAATGGCAAAAACCGTGGAAGCACGCATCGCCGGCGATGCCTACAACGATGCACAGTGCCCCGACATTACGGTGCCCGACGCGGAACTGGCCCCGACCTGATCGCAATTTATGTCCTGAAACACGGCATCAAGAGAAACCCGGAGAAGCGATGGGCGTTGCCGGACCGCATCTTCTTCGGCTATGGCGCGTGCGCCATTCTTGCCGGCGCCTTTCTCGAGCGTCCTCCTCTGGACGGCTTTTACGGCGAACGGATCATTCCTGGCGAGGGCTTTTCCGGGAACCATATTTACGCGACGAACGGCGTGATCGCGTTCGACTACCACGGCTATTCAGCCCGCGAGCGGCTTTTGGAACACCACAAGAGGGGCTGGGCGTCGCGCAATCCCGGGTGGCACTGCACGATCGCCACGGTCGATTTCGATCTGCTCGACACAGTCGAACTCAACCGGCGAAAGATGCTGGGTCCGGACCAGTACCTGCACGACCCCGTTCCTCGCGCACACCGCTTCCTTCAGCGTATCGATCACGCCGAAGGTGCGGCAAGAGCGCTGCGAACTGTGATGAGTTGAAGCCTCTGTCAACCTATGTTGCGGGTGGCCTGCACGTCCGACCCGACATAGGCGATGCGCAGCATGTTGGTCGAACCCGGCGTCCTCAGCGGCACGCCCGCCGTGATGATGACGCGGTCGCCCGGCTGACCGAACCCCTCTTCGAAAGCGATGCGGCAGGCGCGGTCGACCATGTCGTCGAGGTCGCTGGCGTCGGGCGAGACGACGCAATGCGTGCCCCACAAGAGCGACAGCCGCCGCGCCGTGTTGAGGATCGGCGACAGCGCGATGATCGGCACTTGCGGCCGCTCGCGCGCGGCGCGCAGGCCCGTGGTGCCCGACGCCGTATAGGTGATGATCGCCGACAGTTTCAGCGTCTCCGCAATCTCGCGGGCGGCGAGCGAAATGGCGTCGGCGCCGGTTGCTTCCGGTTCCGAGCGCTGCGCGTTGATGATGCCGGCATAGGTCGGGTCGGTTTCGACCTTGGTGGCGATGCGGTTCATCATCGCCACCGCCTCGACCGGATAGGCGCCGGCAGCGGATTCGGCTGAAAGCATGATTGCGTCGGCGCCCTCGAACACGGCGATCGACACGTCGGACACCTCGGCGCGGGTCGGCACCGGCGCGGTGATCATCGATTCCAGCATCTGCGTGGCGACCACCACCGGCTTGCCGGCGCGGCGCGCGGCGCGCGTGATCTGCTTCTGGATGCCGGGCACCGCTTCCAGCGGCATTTCCACACCGAGATCGCCGCGGGCGACCATCAGCGCGTCGGAGAGTTCGATGATTTCGGCCAGCCGGGCGACGGCCTGCGGCTTTTCAATCTTGGCCATGATCAGTGCCCGGCCGCGCGCGATCTTGCGGGCTTCCGCCAAATCCTCCGGCCGCTGCACGAAGGACAGCGCCACCCAGTCGACGCTTTCCGCCAGCACCGCATCGAGGTCCTTGCGGTCCTTTTCGGTCAGCGCACCGACCGGCAGGTCGGTGTCGGGCAGGCTGACGCCCTTCTTGTCGGAAATGGTGGTGCCGGCGACGACGGTGCAGGTGATAGACTTGCCGTCGCTCTTCACCGCCCTGAGCTCCAGCTTGCCGTCATCGATCAACAGACGGTGGCCGGCCTCGACCGAGCTCAGGATTTCGGGATGCGGCAGGTAGACCCGGGTCGACGTGCCGGGCTCGGGATTGTTGTCGAGGGTGAAGGTCTGGCCCGGCGTCAGAACCTCCTTGCCGTTGGCGAACTTGCCGACGCGCAGCTTCGGTCCCTGCAAATCGGCCAGGATGCCGATCGGACGGCCGACCTTTTCCTCGACCGCGCGGATGCGGCCGACCAGCGTGCGCATCAGCTCGTGATCGGTGTGGCTCATATTGATGCGGAAGACATCGGCGCCGGCTTCGAACAGCTTCTGCAGCATCTCCTCGGACGAGGAGGCAGGACCGATGGTGGCGAGGATCTTGACCTTGCGGCTACGTCTCATTGACTGTTTGTTCCCGGGGCGGCTGGAGCGCCTCCCGTTGTGGACTCATCGGTCAGCTGGACCATCCAGCTTGCCTGCTCGCCCGTGTCATATTCCTGGAATCCGGCGCGCTGGAAGCCCCGGGCGACGCAATCGGTAACGCCTGCGATCTTGAACTCTTTTTCAGCCACGCACATGTTGATCGGGCCATCCCAGCGCCCGCCGCGCTCGGCGTCTTCTGCATAAAGATAGTAAAACCTCGATGACAGCGGACCTTCGATCAGCGTCTTGCAGCTCGATCCTTCGATGTGCCACCACCCCTCGGTGATCCAGCCTGCCTTGGCGCGGTAGCCGATGCCAACGCCGACCAGGTTCTGCGTGGCGTTGCAGACGCGGAAATCGGCGCGGGCAGGCGAAGCCGCGACCAGCGCGGTGAGCCCTAGCGTCAGGGTCAGGAGCGGCACGGCAAAGGCGGTGCGCGCACGCGGCCTGCCGGCGGAACCCATCCCGAAACCCCTCAATAACGTCATCTGCATCTCTCAACGCCCCTTTTCGGAAAAGTCCGGGCGCATGTCAACGCGCCGTTCTGTCCAATTCCAATCGATTTAGAAAGGCCCCCGACACGCGATCTGCCGCGCGTCACAGGATTTTCGCAGAAACCGTGGCCAAACAACGGCATTGCGCAACAGTCCTCTTCGTGGGAATGACGATACCACCCTCCCCGGAAGCCAGCGAACAGACCTTTCCAGCCAATGACCCGATCCACAGTTTTCGCGCCTTTCGATATCGTCGAAGGCGACCGCAAGCGAGGCATCGTGCTTGTCGCCGACCATGCCCGCCGCGACCTGCCGGAGGAGTATGGCAGTCTAGGCCTGCCGGCGGCGGAACTCGATCGCCATATCGCCTACGACATCGGTGTCGAGACGGTGACGCGCGAACTGGCCGCGGCGCTCGACGTGCCGGCGGTGATCGCCAATTTTTCGCGGCTGCTGATCGATCCCAATCGCGGCGAGGACGACCCGACGCTGATCCGCCAGCTCTATGACGGCACCGTCGTGCCGGGAAACTATCCCATGGCACCGGCCGAACGCGAAAGGCGGCTCGACGGCTTCTACCGGCCTTATCAGGACGCGGTCGGCGCCATGATCGCGTCGGTGGCGCACGCCTCAGGCAAAGCGCCGTTCATCTTCTCCGTACACTCCTTCACCCCTGTCATGCAGGGCTTCATCCGCCCTTGGCATGTCGGCATATTGTGGGACCTCGACGACCGCGTGGCGCGGCCGCTGATCGACATGCTGGCGCAGGATAAAAACCTCGTCGTTGGCGACAATGAACCCTATGACGGCGCGTTGCGCGGCGACACCATGTTCAAGCACGCCATCGTCAACGGCTTTGCCCATGCGCTGATCGAGATCCGCCAGGACCTGATATCAGACCGCAAGGGGGCGCTGGCCTGGGCGGAACGGCTGGCGCCGATCGTTGACGCCATCGACCGCCGTCCCGATATACATCAGGTGAAGATGTTCGGCTCGCGCACCGGGCCGCTGTGAGGATCCAAGGCAATGACCGAACTCAGCGATGACCAGAAACGCGATTTCGAGGCCGCGGCCTTCCGCCGGCTGGTCGATCATCTGCGCGAGCGCAGCGATGTGCAAAACATCGACCTGATGAACCTCGCCGGCTTCTGCCGCAACTGCCTGTCGAACTGGTATCGCGAAGCGGCCGAGGCTGAGGGCGTCGATCTCGGCAAGGATCAGTCGCGCGAAATCGTCTACGGCATGCCCTATGCGCAATGGCAGGCGCTGAACCAGACCGAGGCTTCGGACGCCAAGAAAGCGGAGTTCGAGGCAAGACGGCCGAGGGATCACTGAGGTAGCGCGCGGTTCACAGGATTGACGTCGGCGGGACAGCGCCCCCCTCTGTCCTGCCGGACATCTCCCCCACTTGGGGGGAGATTGGCCGTCACGCAGGCTCTAGCCAATCGCCAGCGGTGCAAGAATAAGCGAGGCGCCGAAGCCGCCAATCTCCCCACTTGTAGGGGAGATGTCCGGCAGGACAGAGGGGGGCGCGAAGGAACGCTGCCTAACGGTTTCCCCTTAGATGTGGCCCACAAGCTTTTCGCAGCCAAGCGCTTGACGAGAAATTGAATCGATCTAATTTGCCGCGCAAAGCCATTCTTTGACCGGATTCGGGCCATGAACGCGCAAAACACCATGCAGAGCGCCCTTCAGGGGCGATGGGCCGTAGCAGCGATCTTCCTCGCCAACGGCTTCCTGACCGGCAGCTGGGCGCCGCAGATTCCGGTGTTCCTGACCCGGCTCGACATCTCGAAATTCACCCTCGGCCTGCTGATCCTTCTGTTCGGCGTCGGCGCGGTCGCGGCCATGAGCTGGTGCGGCCATCTGATCTCCAGGCATGGCTCGCGCACCGTGTTGCGCTGGTTCGGCCTGTGCGGCAGCCTCGGCCTGCTGGTCGTGGCGCTGACGCCCAACGTCCCGCTGGCGTCGATCGCCATGATCATCTTCGGCGGCTCGATCGGCGGCATGGATGTCGCCATGAACGCCAATGCGGTGGTGGTCGAGCGCCGGCTCTCCCGCGCCATCATGTCGTCGTCGCACGGCTTCTGGAGCCTCGGCGGTTTCGCCGGCGGCGGTCTGGGCGGTTACGCCATCCAGACTTACGGCCACCTCGCCCATGCGGCTGTAGTCACGGTCATTGCTTTTGCCGTCATTGCCGTGGCGGTCGGCTACCTCATCGCCGAGGACAAGCCGCAGGTCGCCGAGCATCATAAATTAACGCTGCCGGCCAACCCGCTGGTCTATCTTGTCGGGCTGATGGCGCTGCTGACGATGATTTCCGAGGGCGCCGTGCTCGACTGGGCAGCGCTTTATCTCCGGCAGGAGCTCGGCGCCGACCTCGCCATCGCCGGCCTTGCCTACGCCGCCTTCTCCGGCGTCATGGCTGTCATGCGCTTTTTCGGCGACGGCGTGCGCAACCGCTTCGGCGCGGTGGCGACGCTGCGCGGCTCGGCGGTGGTCGCCGCCGCCGGCATGCTGGTCGCCGGCCTGTCGCCTTCGCCCTGGATCGCCATCGCGGCTTTTGCTCTCTGCGGCTTCGGCATCGCCAATATGGTGCCGATCATCTTCTCGGCCGGCGGCAACCAGGAAGGCATGTCGTCGGGCACCGGCATGAGCGTCGTCACCACCATGGGCTATTCCGGCATATTGGTGGCGCCGTCGGCGATCGGCTTCGTCGCCGAGCATTCCAGCTTCGGGCCGATCTTCGTCGCCATGTCGGGGCTGTTGATCGTCGTGCTTTTGATGGCCGGGCTCGCTCACCGCGCCGAATTCGCGGCCGCCCCCGCCGAATAGCGCTTCAGCTCCTCGTAGAGGAAATCCGCTACGCGGCGGATGCGCACGCTGGTGCGCACGTCGCGATGCATGGCCAGCCACACCGGCAGGCTGGGCAGTGGCAGGCCGGGCAGCAGTTTCTCCAGCGACGGGTCGCTGTCGGCCAGCGGCTCCTGGCCAAGACCGACGCCGTTTCCCGCCCGCAGCGCTTCCCACAGAACGATCTGGTTGTCGGCCCTGAAGCGGAAGCTGCTTCGGGTGACGGGGATGCCGGCTTGGGTAAAGCCCCGGATCATCTCGTCGCTGCGGTCGAAGCCGATCAGCGGGTGGTCGAGAAGATCGGCGGGCTTGAGCGGGCGGCCGTGCTGGTCGAGATAGGATTTCGCCGCGCAGCAGCAGAGCTTGATATCGCAGACCTTGCGCGCCGTCAGCTCGTTCTGCGCCGGCTTGACCATGCGGATGGCGATGTCGGCATCCCTTCGCAGCAGGTTCTCGACCTGGTTCGAGGCGACGATCTCGACCTCGATGCCGGGCTCCTCGATGCCGAGCCGCGCCGTCATCTTCGGCAGCACATAGGCCGCCACCACCTCGCTGGCGGCAATGCGCACCGTGCCTTCGATCGCCTCGACCGAGCCCAATGCCAATAGTGAGAACGCGCTCGCCTGCTCGCTCACGGCCTTGCCGCGTTCGAACAGCGTGGCGCCTGCTTCCGTCAGCGCATAGCCGCGCCGCCCGCGCCGGAACAAGGTGACGCCCAACGCCTGTTCGAGCTCACCGATGTGACGCCCGAGCGTCGGTTGGCTGGCCGACAGTTTGCGCGCTGCGGCCGACAGGCTGCCGGTCTCCGCCACGGTGACGAAACTCTTGATCAGGTTCCAGTCGATGTCTTCCATTCATTTATGAATAACAAATCTGCATCCATAGTCAATTTTCATTCGCGTATGAACGCATCATATTCGCCGTGCAAACACAGACACGGAGAAGAAAAATGACCAAGATCGCAATTCTAGGCGCCAATGGCCGGCTCGGCCGCGTGGTTGGGAAAGCCTTCATCGACGCCGGTTTCGACGTCCGCGCCGTCACCCGCAGCGGCAAGGTCCCAGCCGAACTCAAGGGCGCCACCGCCGTCGCCGGCGATGCGCTCGACCGCGAGGCGCTGATCCGCGCCACGCAGGGTGTCGACATCGTCTTCAACGGTCTCAACCCGATCTACACCGACTGGAGCAAATGCCTGCCGATGGCGGAGAACGTCATGGCCGCCTGCCATGCCAACGGCGCGCTGCATCTTTTCCCCGGCACTGTCTACAATTACGGCTCGCCGATGCCTGAGGTGGTCACCGAAGACGCGCCATTTCGTCCGACGACCGAGAAGGGCCGCATCCGCTGCGCCATGGAAGCGCTGTTTCGCCGCGAGGCGGATGCCGGCCGCGTCCGCACCATCATCCTGCGCGCCGGCGATTTCTTCGGCGGCACGGGCAGCGGTTCATGGTTCGACCTCGTCGTCGCCGCCAAGATGAACAAGGGCGTCTACACAGCGCCTGGCCCTGCCAACCTCGTGCACGAATGGGCCTATTTGCCGGACTTCGCCATCGGCTTCGTCGGCCTGGCGCGCAATCAGGGCAAGCTCGGCTTCTTTGAGGCGCTCAACTTCCCCGGCCACGCCGTCACCGACATGGACATAAAGGCCGCCGCCGAGAAGGCGCTGGGCCGTCCGCTGAAACTGACCTTCATGCCTTGGTGGGTGCTGCGCGCCGGCAGCCCGTTCGTGGCGATGTGGCGCGAGATCGTCTCGATGTCCTATCTGCGCTTCGAACCGCACCGGCTCGTGTCCGACCGGCTGGCAAGCATCATCGGCGAAGTCCCGCACACGCCGCTGGACGAGGCCGTGGCCGAGGCATTGAAGGACATCGGCATCAGCCTCGACAATGCAAAAGACGCCGCTTAAATGCATGTCGCCCAGAAGTGTGCGCGGTTCTGGGACAACGACATGCATCAAAACAAAGACTTTAGACAAAAATCTCTCTCGCGGTGCTGGCCCAATCGCTGGAAATCAGCAACCGGATGGTCATTATGAGGAGACTGTTTATAACGGTCGGCGAGATCACCATCACCAAGGGGAGACGATGCGTTACATACGTCCGCTTTCAATCGAAGACGCCGTTGGCCTGCTGGCCGACGCTTCCGGCACATCAGCCATTCTCGCTGGAGGCAGTGACCTCCTCGTTCGGATGAAGGGCGGGTTTGTCGATCCCGACCTGATCGTCGATATCAAGGCGATCGAGGGCTTGAGCGAGATCAGGGAGACGGCCGACGGCTTCAGCATCGGCGCCACCGTCCCCTGCGCCGTCCTGGGCGAGAGCGCGGTTCTGAAGAAGGCCTGGCCCGGTGTCGTCGAAGCGTCGAAGCTGATCGGCTCTAAACAGGTCCAGGGCCGCTGCACCATCGTTGGCAATCTGTGCAACGCATCGCCGGCCGCCGACAGCGTCCCGGCCTTGGTGGCCGCCGCCGCAAAGGCCGTGGTTGCCGGTCCGTCGGGCAAGCGCACCATTCCGGTCGAGGCTGTGCCGATCGGGCCTGGCAAGACCTCGCTCACCAAGGGTGAGATCGTCGAGGCGATCCTGCTCGACAAGCGCGCGCCGCGTTCGGGCGACGCCTACCTCAGATTCATCCCGCGCACCGAGATGGACATCGCGGTGGTCAGCGCCGGCGTGAACCTGACGCTCGACGAGCATGGCGTCATAACAGCCGCCCGCGTCGCGCTGGGCGCCGCGGCCCCGACCGTGCTTCTGGTGGAAGAAGCAGCCGAGGCTCTCATCGGCAGGAAGCTGGATGAGGCGGCACTTGAGCGGCTCGCCAAGATCTGCGCTGGGGCCTGCCGCCCCATCGACGACAAGCGCGGTACCATCGAGTTCAGACGAAAAGTTGCGGGCGTGCTGGCCGGACGGGCCGCGACGACCGCCTACGCACGCGCAGGAGGCAAATGATGGCCGGTGTAGCAGTTTCAACGACAATCAACGGCGATCACGTCGAATACCTTTGCCAGCCCGACGAGACGTTGCTCGACGTCCTGCGCGACCGGCTCGGGCTGACCGGCGCCAAGGAAGGCTGCGGCACGGGCGACTGCGGCGCCTGCTCGATCATTCTCGACAATCGGCTGGTCTGCTCGTGCCTGGTGCTCGGCGCTGAAGCCGAAGGCCGGCATATCGAAACCGTCGAGGGCATGGCGCATGGCGATCAGTTGCATCCGCTGCAGCAGAAATTCCTCGAGCATGCGGCCCTGCAATGCGGCATCTGCACGCCGGGCTTCCTCATCGCGGCCAAGGATCTTCTGGCCAAGAACCCCGATCCTACCGAGGAAGAAATCCGCTTCGGCCTCGCCGGCAACCTCTGCCGCTGCACCGGCTACGACAAGATCGTGCGCGCGGTCCAGGATGCGGCCAATGTGATGAAGGGAGCGCACGCATGAACTTCGATCCACGCTTTTCGGGCCGCAAATTCTCCTCCGTCGGCACGCGGCCTATCCGTCCCGACGGCGTCGACAAGGTGACCGGACGCGCCCGTTACGGCGCCGACTTCAACATGGCGGGACAGCTGGTCGGGCGTGTCCTGCGCAGCCCGCATGCGCATGCCAGGATCCTCAAGATCGACACTTCGAAAGCGGAAAAGCTGGCCGGCGTGAAAGCGGTGATCACCGCCGCCGACCTGCCCGATCTCACCGATGGCGATGCCGCCATGTACGACGTCCTCGACAATTGCATGGCGCGCGGCAAGGCGCTCTATGACGGCCACGCCGTGGCCGCGGTCGCCGCCGTCGATGCCCGCACGGCCAGGCAGGCGCTGAAGCTCATCGAGGTCGAATACGAGCTGTTGCCGCATGTGACCGATGTCGACGAGGCGATGAAGCACACCGCGCCGTTGATCAACGACACGATCTTCACCGAGGGTCTCGAGGAAAAGCCGGTAAAGCCGTCCAACGTCACCAAGCGCAGCCAGTTCGGCCATGGCGATGTCCATCAGGGCTTTGGGCACGCCGATGTCATCGTCGAGCGCTCCTTCAAGACCGAACAGACGCATCAGGGCTATATCGAGCCGCACGCCTGCGTTGCGAGCGTCTCGTCCGACGGCACCGCCGACCTCTGGGTCTGCACGCAGGGCCATTTCGTCTACCGCCAGCATTGTGCGCAACTGCTCGGGCTGGAAGCCTCGAAGCTGCGCGTCACCTCCTCGGAGATCGGCGGCGGCTTCGGCGGCAAGACCCATGTCTGGGCCGAGCCGGTGGCACTCGCTCTGTCGCGCAAGGCAGGACGGCCGGTGAAGCTGGTGATGACTCGCGACGAGGTGTTCCGCGCCTCAGGCCCGACCAGCGCCACCTCGATCGACGTGAAGATCGGCGCTCGCAAAGACGGCACCATCACTGCCGCCGAAGCGACGCTGCGCTACACCAGCGGTCCCTATGCCGGCACATGGGCCGAGATCGGCGCCATGACGGCATTCGCCTGCTACAAGCTCGACAACGTCAAGACGGTCGGCTTCGAAGTGCTGGTCAACCGGCCGAAGACCGCGGCCTACCGCGCGCCCTCCGCACCGATGGCGGCTTTCGCGGTGGAAAGTGCCGTCGACGAGCTGGCCAAGGAGCTCGGCATCGATCCGGTCGAGTTCCGGATCAAGAACGCCGCGCAGGAAGGCACCCGCTCGTCCTACGGTCCGGTCTACGGCCCGATCGGCATCGGCCCGACGCTGGAAGCGGCGAAGACACATCCGCACATGAAGGCGCCGCTCGGCAAGAACCAGGGCCGCGGCATGGCTTGCGGCTTCTGGTTCAACTTCGGTGGCCAGACCTGCGTGGACCTGAACATCGGCATGGACGGCTCGGTGTCGCTGGCTGTCGGCACGGTGGACGTTGGCGGTTCGCGCGCGTCGCTGTCGCTGGTGGCGGCGGAGGAGCTCGGCATCGACTATGCCCAGCTCAAGGCGGTGGTCGCCGACACATCCTCGCTTGGCTACAACGACATGACCGACGGCAGCAGGGGCACCTTCTCGTCCTCGATGGCGACCATCTCGGCCGCCCGCAACGCGATCAAGATCCTGCGTGAGCGCGCCGCCCAGACGTGGGACATCCCCGTCGACGACGTGGTCTGGGAAAACGGCCACGCCATGGCCAAGGGCGAAAAATACGGCAATCTTGCAGCCCTGTCGCTGAAGGAGATCGCCGCCGCGTCCGGCAAGACCGGCGGGCCGATCGCCGGCCACAGCGAGCTCGTCGCCGACGGCGCCGGCGTCTCCTTCGCCACCCATATATGCGACATCGAGGTCGACCCCGATACCGGCTCGACCAGGGTGATCCGCTACACGGTGATCCAGGATGCCGGCAAGGCGGTGCACCCGACCTATGTCGAGGGTCAGTACCAGGGCGGTGCCGCGCAAGGCATCGGCTGGGCGCTCAACGAGGAATACATCTACGGCAAGGATGGGCGTCTCCAGAACGCCGGCTTCCTCGACTACCGCATCCCGGTCTGCTCCGACCTGCCGATGATCGACACGCAGATCCTCGAGATCCCCAACCCCAACCACCCCTATGGCGTGCGCGGCGTCGGCGAAACCTCGATCGTGCCGCCGCTGGCGGCGATCGCGAACGCCGTCTCCAACGCCGCCGGCGTGCGCATGACCCACATCCCGATGTCGCCGCCACGGATTCTCGCCGCGATCGAGGCGGAACGGGGAGGCTAGGGCAAAAATGAGGTTCTTGCCCTAATGGTCGAAGTGACGCTCTGGGGCGCGCTGGGCCAGCTCGCCGGCGGCCAGAGCAAGGTCGAGGTCGAGGCCAAGGACATAAGGGAGCTGTTCAGGAAACTGGCTGAACAGTATCCCGGCATCGAGCCCTGGATCGAGAAGGGCATTGCGGTGGCCATCGACGGGACGATCTATCGCGATACGTGGTCGAAGGAACTGCCGCCGGGGGCGGAGATTTTTCTGCTGCCGCGGCTGGCTGGGGGGTGAAGTGGGGTGTCGCCCTACGTCCCAGAGCGGACCGGCATCCTCGGTCTGCGAACTTCAAGTGCAATGTCGGTCCTCGCCTAGATGCCAGTTTTGCTGACCGCGTCTTATCGGCGGCGGGTTGGCCAACAATCCAGAGAACCTGATCCGCTGGATTGCTATCGGCAAGGGACATCAGTCCGCGCACGGCTCTGAAGTGACTCGAGCGGGTCACCGTTTGACGGACAACACCGGCCCCTTTCTGGAGAGGCCGGCTATCGTTGATCCAGGATCATCAAGCTAGGTTTGGCGCTGAGACGTATCGGAAATTCGTTCGCGCACGGCATGCTCGGTCTTGTCTGCTGTGGACTTCACGATCTCGCCGAGCTGATCGGCTATCGTGTCTGCTTCCATATCTTGCCGGCCAGCTTCCTGCTTGATGGTCTCATAGGCGTCGGCGGCGACCTGCTTGGCCTCATCGAGGCCCCTGTCGAGCAAAGTTTCGGCGGAATCGCGAAGCTTGTCGCCATAGGCGCCTAGTTGCTCGTCCTCCGTTGCGGTATGGGGCAGCATTGCACCTATAGCGGCGCCGATGGCGAGACCGACGGCCGCTACGGCCAAGGGTTGATCCTCCAACAGATCTTGCGCGGAGCGGCTGGCTTTCGCCGCCATGTCCCCAGTCGTCGAGCTTGCATTGGCAGCGCTTCCCGTCAGACCCGCCGCAGCGGCTCTTGCGGTGCTCGATATGGTGTCGCCGACGCTGGCAGCGCTCGAGGAGAGCGATTCCGCGGCGTCGGAGAGCGTGCCGCCCAAGCCGCCGCGCTCCCCTGCTACATCATGTCGTCCCGGCGCTGAAGGCAATGGATAGCCAGCCGAACGGTGGGCGGTGTTTGAGGTACCGCTGCCGAACATCAGCCAGGCCAGACCTGCGCCCACCATGGTGACCGGCAAAGGATTGTCTCGGACCTGCGTTCTGAGATTGCTGAGCATGGCCGCGCTCTCCCCTCCCGAGAACAGCCCGGTGAACTCATCCAGCAATTGTCCAGGCGTCATCTTGCCTCGAATGGATTCGGCGGTCTCCATCACCCGAGCGCGAGCAGCCTCGGCCTCGCGTTCAAGTTCGGCTGCGGATTTCTCGTTCATCTCACCTGTTCCTTAATCGCGCTCGCGTCGCGCTTGAGCTGTCCCTGGGTCCGGTCGGGGGTAAGTTCCGAAGGCGCCATGCTGGCCGTCCCGGTCCGCAGCAGGATGACGCCGAGGACCGCCACGACCACACCGACCAGCAGGGAAGACCACCCCGCGCCAAGCCCTGCCCGCGTCAGTGCGATAATGAGCGCCTGCAGCAACACCAAGAGCGCGGCGAGCAGGCAAATCGCGCCGCCCAGCACTTCCGCGGCACCTGCTCCGGCTTTGGTAAGCTTTTCAGAGAGCTCGGCCCGAAACAGCCTCGCCTCGGTTTGCACCAGAGTGGTGACATTCTGGGCCAAATCGGTGACTAGCCCGGCAAGGCTGGGATTGTCCTGGTTGTTCATCTGTCCTGCTCCGCGATCTGCGTGGCCCCATCATCGCCGACCACGCCAAAATCTTGTGGACGATCAGCGGACCAACCCTGTGGCTGATCGGTGTGTGATCTGAGGCCTCCCGGAGCGGCCTCAGAATCGGGCGTTGCCGGCGGAGAAGCCTTGATGAACCGCCCGAGAGCCAATCCTGCCAACACCGATCCCGCAAGCAGGACACCGGGATTTTGCCGGCCGAAGGACTGCACGTCATCAAGGACTTGGCTAAAGGGCTTCTGTTTCAAGGACGATGAAAGCCGCTCAAGGCCACTGGCAGCATCCAAAGCGAACTTCGATGCGTTCCTTTCATCGTTGCTGGCAAGGTGATCGCTGGCCGCTCGCAGTGCACCACCCAACGCCGCCAAGCTCGATCCGATGTCGCGCTGCGCCTCCTCCGCCTTGTCGGAGATGACCTGCGTGGCTTCAGATGCATAGTCGCCAGCCTTACGGGTCACCTCGTCCCGCGCGTCGTGAAGCAACTCGCTGGCACGCTCATTTTCGTGGCGAAGTCTTTCGGAGACGTCGCTTTTCGCCTTGTCGAATTCGGTGGGCTGTCCGCCCTGATCCTTCTCATGCTGCATGAGGCCACCTAGTGAAAACCGAGGAAGGAGAGGACCGCGAGCACGACGACGATAAGGCCGATAAGATAGATTACACTGTTCATGTGCACGTCCTCCGTAGCTTTCCAACTTCGACGAACCTGCGATGTTCCGTAAGTGAGAGCATTTATCTCAGCCGAAACGAACAGCTTCGTCAGGCACGCACCCAGTCACCAGTGAGTTGCCCTGTCCCTCGTGCGGAGCGCCAGTTGCTCCGTCCGAACGGGTGCGCCCGACCCTGCGGGAACGAGTGCCGGCTGCCTCCTCTATTGCAATCTTTGCCTATTCGGCGACCCCGCCTCGGCGTACCGGCGACCAAGGAGAACTCTCCCTTGCCATCAATTGACGGTCCATCGCTCCAACGGCCCCGCGCTGGTTCGGCACCTTCGACGAAGCAATGATGAAGGCATAGGATACGGCTTGAGGCGCAAAGCGGCCTGTCATGCATGCCTGAGCTAGGCTACTGGCGAACGCGTCTCCAAGGCCAAGTCTCTACTTTGCAGAACGCCTCCCTACGCCCCCAGCGTCGGCTCGGTATTGACCTCCAGCGCTTCTTCCGCCTCGTCCTCCTCGCCCAGCACCTCGCCATGCACCCCCAGCGGCCGCCCGATCCAGATCGGATCGACCAGATGGTCGCGCTTGGGGTTGGTGGTGTTGGGGTGGATGAGGATGCTCAGGCCGCCATGGTTAAGCATCAGCCAGGGGACCAGCGTGGCGAAGATCTCGGTGGCGAAGGAGACCTGGTACATGGCCTGTTCGTGCGGGCCGACCGGCTCGTCGCGCCAGTTGCCCAGGCGCACGCGGAAGCGTTCGCCGATGCGCAGGCGCAGCCATTCGGCCTGCTGCCGTTCGGCTTGCCCGTCATAGTAGATGTGGGCGTGATAGCTGGCGATCTCGGCGAGCGGCCTGGGCGGGCTGGCGGTGTTCACCTTGATGGCTCCCTCGGTGATTGTGGTGCGGGCAGCGTATACGCAAGCGG
This sequence comes from Mesorhizobium sp. C277A, assembly GCF_040324395.1. Taxonomy (NCBI): domain Bacteria; kingdom Pseudomonadati; phylum Pseudomonadota; class Alphaproteobacteria; order Hyphomicrobiales; family Phyllobacteriaceae; genus Mesorhizobium; species Mesorhizobium sp. C277A. The sequence goes on from NZ_JAMYVW010000002.1 coordinate 4,552,224, forward strand.
GCGGGGTGGCCAAGGGGGGCACAGCGTGTGCTCGTCATCTCGATTTCGGGCCAATCGCATATGGAGCTCCCCCACTCCGTCTCGGCTTCGCCGAGCCACCTCTACCCCCACATTCGGGGGGAGAGGAAATGCTAATCGCCGAGGTTGCGGCCTTGAAAAGCTTGGTATTTCCTCTCCCCCTTGGACATGGGGGAGAGGTGGCCGCGCAGCGGCCGGAGTGGGGGCGGGCGCCGCCGTATGCCTATTGCCAGCACTTCATCGGGCGAGGAAACGCTGATCGCAGAGGTCTCTTGCCCCGATCAAACCCTGCCCATCAGCACCAGGATCAGCAGCACCACCAGCACAGCGCCGGCTATTCCGGACGGCCCATAGCCCCAGGAGCGCGAATGCGGCCAGGCCGGTACGGCGCCGATCAGGATCAGGATCAGAACTATGATGAGAATGGTGCTGACGGTCATAAGAGTCCCTCGCTTTGCTCTTCAGATGCGAGGGGACAATGCAAAAGGCCGCCCGGTTGTTCCGGACGGCCTTTTGTCTGCCTGGGGAAAGCTGGCCTATTCCGCGGCTTTCGGGAAGGCGATTGCCGGTTCGTCGAGTGGACCCGGTCTCGGCCCCACAGGCGCATCGGGCTTCTTGTCGCGGCCGAAAATTCTGCGGAAGAAGGCGTAGAAGCGGCTGTTCTTGCTGCGCGTGAAGATCATCAGCATGGACGGCGTCACCACCAGCGTCAGCAGGGTGGCGAAGGACAGGCCGAAGACGATTGCCGAGGACAGCGAAATCCACCATTGCGTCGACGGCGCGTTGATCGTCGTCTCGTGATGGAAGATTTCCAACCCAAGACCAAAGGCGATCGGCAGCACGCCGAGAATGGCCGAGACCGCCGTCAGCACCACCGGGCGGGCGCGCTCGCGGCAGGTCTGCAGCACCGCTTCCATCTTGTCCCAGCCTTCTTCGCGCAGCCGGTCATAGGTGTCGATCAAGACGATGTTGTTGTTCACCACCACGCCGGCCAGCGCGATGACGCCGATGCCCGACATGACGATGCCGAAGGCTTCGCCTGTCAGCAGCAGCCCGAGGAACACGCCGATCGTCGCCATGACCACGCAGGACAGCACCAGAAGCACGCTGGTGAACTTGTTGAACTGCATCAACAGCACCAGGAAGATCAGGAAGATCGCCGCGCCGAAGGCCTTGCCGAGGAAGGCGCTGGCTTCGGCGCTGTCCTCGTTCGACCCCGCGAGCTTCCAGCGTATGCCGTTGTCGAGCTTCATGTCGGTGACCGCCTTGGTCACCTCCGCCTGCACCGCCGCGACCTGCGTGCCGGCGGCGACGTTGGCCTGGACGACCACGGTGCGGGCGCCGTCGATGCGGTTGAGGATGCCGACCGTCGGCTCCGGCTTGCGCACGACGAAGTTCGAGATCGGCACCGAGCCTTGCGCGGTCTGCACCCGGAGCTCGTCGAGCGTCGACAGCGTGCGCCGGTCTTCGGGCAGGCGCAGCCTGATGTCGACGGCGTCGTCGGCGCCGGCGGGCCTATATTCCGAGAGCTTCAAGCCATTGGTCACCAACTGCACCACGGTGCCGACCGCGGTCGGGCTGATGCCGTACTGCGCCGCCTTGGCGCGGTCGACCTCGAGCGCCCAGTCGACGCCGGGCGGCGGCAGGCCGTCGGAAACGTCGATGACGCCGGGCACCTTGGCGATGCGCGCCGCGACCGCACGGGCCTGGTCGTCGAGCCCTTTTGGATCGATGGCCGAAAGCCGGAGCTGGACCGCCTTGCCCGTCGGAGGACCGGCCTCCGGCACGCGCACTTCGACATCGACGCCGGGAATGCCGGCCATGACGGTGCGCAGCTCATCCAGGATATTGTTCGCCGATTTGCGCTCGCGCCAGTCGATGAATTCGTACTGGATGACGCCGACGACATCTTCCGGCACATCCTGGCCTCCGCCTTGCGTCTTGCCGACGCGGGTGTAGACCGATTTGACGCCAGGCCAGCCGAGCAGCCGGTTTTCGGCGATCTTGGTCGCCGTATCCATTTCGGCCAGCGAGAGATTGCCGCGGGCATGCACATAGAGCAGGCCGTAATCGGGCTCGACGCTGGGGAAGAACTCGACGCCGGCGCCATACTTCGAATAGGCGAAGCCGACGCCGGTCAGCAAGACGGCGGTGAGCACCAGCACAGTAATGGGGAAGCGCACCGCCTGCTTGACCAGCGCCATGTACCAGCCGTCGCGATTTTGTTCCTCGTGATGCTCCGGCGCCTTGGCGAAGAGCGCGCCCAGCGTCGGCGCGAACACCAGCGCATAAAGCATCGAGGCCGACAGCGTGACGATCAGCGTGATCGGCATGTATTTCATGAAGTCGCCGATGATGCCGGGCCAGAACAGCAGCGGCGAAAACGCCGCGATGCGCGTCATCGTCGCGGCGATGACCGGGCCGGCCATGCGCTTGGCGGCCAGCGTGAAGGCTTCCGCCTTCGGCATGCCTTCGCCCATGCGCCTTTCGGCGAATTCGGTGACGATGATGGCGTCGTCGACCAGCATGCCGACCGCCAGGATAAGGCTGAACAGCACGATCATGTTGATCGTGTAGCCCATCATCGCAAGCAGCAGGATGCCGATCAGGAAGGATGACGGAATGGCAAGCCCGATCAGCAGCGAGGCGCGTCCCGACAGTGCATAGAGGATGACGATGAACACCAGGATGACGGCGATCATCACGTGGTTCTGCAGGTCGCCCAGCAGCTGGTTGACGAAGACGGACTTGTCCTGCGTGTAGGTGATGTTCATGCCTTCCGGCATGGTCTTGACATAGGCGTCGGACACTTCCCGCACCTTGGCCAGCGTGTCGATCAGATTGGCGCCGATGCGCTTCTTGACTTCGATGGCGATGGCCGGCTTGCCGTTGAGGCGGGTGATGGTCTCGGCATCGGCGAAGGTCGAGCGCACCGTCGCGATGTCCTTGGCCTGGACGACGGCATTGGGTCCGGCAACCACCGGCAAGGACGCGACATCCTCGGGTGTCTCGATCAGCGACGGCACCTTGACCGCGTATTTGCCTTCCGACCCCTCGATGTTACCGGCTGCGACCAGGCTGTTGGAGGCGCCGACGGCGCCGATCAGCTGGTCGAGCTGCAGGCCGTAGGACGACAGCTTCATCGGGTCGATGACGACCTCGACAAGATCGTCGCGCGCGCCCTGCAGCGAGCCTTCGAGAACGCCAGGCACTTCTTCGATGCGGTCGCGCAATTCGCGCGCGGCAGCCGTCAGCACGCGCTCGGGCAATTCGCCCGACAGCGTCACCACCAGCACCGGGAATTCGGAGATGTTGACCTCGGTGACGACGGGTTCTTCGGCCGCCTGCGGCAGGTCGGCCTTGCCGTCCTGCACCTTGGAGCGCGTGTCCTGAAGTGCTGTCGCCAGGTTGGTCTGCGGCTGGAACTCGACCAGCACATAGCCGCCGCCCTGGAAGGCGGCCGAGCGCATTTCCTTGAGGCCCTTGAGGCTCTTCAGCTTGCTTTCCATCGGCCGCAGCAGAAGGCGCTCGGAATCCTCAGGCGAAATGCCCTGATAGATCAGGCTGACATACATCATCGGAATCGGAACGTCGGGTTCCGCTTCCTTCGGCGTCGACTGATAGGCGACCCAGCCCGCCAGCAGCAGGAAGACCAGCACCGCAATGGTCAGCCGGGCATTGTTGATCGCGAGTTTGACGATATCCATGGCCTGTTCTCAAGATTTCAGGAGCCGCATTGCGGCCGGTTGTCCCCGCCCCGGCTGTCCCCGGCCGGGGCCGCTCCGGCGCTACTGCGTTGTCGCTTCGCCCAACAGCTTCTGGATGGTCGCCTGGTCGGCCTCGACCGGCTTGACGACGTCGCCTTCCTTGACGAGTTCCTGGCCGGCGACGATGACGCGGGCATCGGCTGGAATGCCGCCAAGCACCAGGCCCTTCGGCGAGTCGTCGACGAGGTCGATCGGGAAGAACACCACCTTGTTGTCCTTGTCGACGGCACGGATGCCAAGGTCGCCCTTGTCGCCCAGCGTCACCACGGAGCGCGGCAGCATGACGGCGTCGGTCGGCTGCGCGCTGAGCGAAATCTCGGCCGTCATGCCCGCCGGCACGGAGCCATCGGCATTGGGCACGGCAATCTCGACGCGGAAGGTGCGGGTCGCCGACGAGGCGTCGCGGCTGATGTAGCGCACCGTGCCTTCGACGGTCTGGCCGCTGACCAGCCGCACAGCAGCCTTGTCGCCGAGCTTGAGATAGCCGAGGTCGCGTTCGCTGACTTCGCCGCGCGCAATCACCGGATCGAGCTTGAGGATGGTTGCCACCTCGCCGCCCTGCATGATGGAACTGCCGAGCTCCACCGGCACCCGGTCGATGACGCCGTCGAAGGGCGCCTTGACTAGATTGCGGTCGAGTTCGGCCTGCGCCGTTTCCAGCTGCGACTGCGCAGCGGTCAGGTTCGAACGCGCCGTGTCGAGCTGCAGCTTGGGCAGATTGCCGGTCTTCATCAGCCGCAGCGATGCGTCGAGTTCAGCCTGGCGCTGCACGACGAGCTGCTTGGCATTGTCGACCATCGAGATCTTTTCTTCCGCCGCAAGCATCAGCACCAGATCGCCGGTCTTGACGTGATCGCCCTGCTTGACCGGCAGCTTTTCGATGACGCCGGCGACACGCGTCGCCAGCACGGCGCGCTTGTCGGCCTCGGTCAGCCCGGAAATGCGGATGGCGCGGGCATAGGTCTTGCGCGGCGGCGTCACCACCGCGACGGTGCGCAGCGGCGCCTTCGGTTCGGCCTCGGCGGTCTTGGTTGCATCCGGTGCCTTGGCCTGATCGCCCGGCTTGGCCTGATCGCCTGCCTTGCCAGCACCTTCGACAGCGGCGCTGCCGACGGACGAGAACGCGCCTGTTCCCATCCAGCCGGCGAAGCCGATGAGCACGACAATAGCGGCAAGCTTGTGAAACCTGATCTTCGGCATCATTGTTTTTCCACTGCGGGGTTCGGCCAAGTCGTTATCCAACAGGGTGTCCGTCGTCTAACAGCTACCGTGTCTTCCAACTCGGGCGCGTCGCCGATATGGGTGCGCGCCAGGCCGTGTTCAATTTGCCGTGAACGGCGAAGCCGCGCTTCTACATCAAAGTTGCATCACAATACAGTCGAAAAGTTGCAGGAACATTGTGCCAGGCGATGTAGTGTGGCCAATGGGAAACGGTTTTGTCAGCGCCCCGCCAGGCGACAGAACCACAGTCTCGGAACCATACGGGTGTTGGAGGCGCTTTGTTTTCAAGGCGTTTTGAGCACTGACATTCTCCTGTGCCTGCACTAGTTTTTGACGCTCAAATGTGGGCGCGACCTGCGTAGCCACTCAGTGAATGGCAGCAGGCGTCAGTATGATTTTGTATACCGTCACACGCAACGGTTGTTCCGGGACGGAAAGTCATCGGCGCTACTCCGATTTGCCGAACACTTCGCTGATCGTCTTGATCGATCCGGGCGGACTCAGGCCCGCCGGCGTTCCGCCTCCGGCTTCTTGCGGGCGGCGAGGAATTCCTTCACCCGCCGTCCCGGTGCCGGCCCGCGCACCGGTTTGAAGCCGTCATCGAGTTCGCCGGAAAGATCGAGCGTCGGCCGCTTGCCGACGGCGTCGTAATTCTCCTCCAGCCAGTCGCTCGCCGCTATGCGGCCAAGGTCGCGCAAATAGGTCAAAAAAGCCCATTCGGCGTTGACCTTGGACGACGCCGACAGATCCTTGAACGCCTCGTCGGCATCGATGCGGTGCATGCGGATGTCGCGGTATTCGCCACGCGGCAGCCGGCCGGCGGCGATCAGCTCCTTGACGAAGGCGATCGAGCGGAATTCGTTCAGCAGCCCGGCATTGAAGGTGATCTCGTCGATGCGGTTCTGGATTTCGTTGGCGCTTCTCGGCGTGCCTTCGCGCACCACCGGATTGATCTGCACCAAAAGCACATCCTCGGTCGCCGCCGTCTTGAAGAACGGGAACAGCGCCGGATTGCCGCCATAGCCGCCATCCCAATAGGGCACGCCCTTGATCTCGACGGCGCGGAACAATTGCGGCAGGCAGGCCGAGGCCATCACCGTGTCGAGGTCGATCTCGCCATCGGAAAAGACGCGCAGCTGGCCGGTCTCGACATTGGTCGCCGAAATGAACAGCTCCATCGACTTGCAGGCGTGAACATTTTTGAAATCGATCTCCTGCTCGACCACGTCGCGCAGCGGGTTCAAGCCCAGCGGATTGGCGACATAGGGCGAAAACACTCGGGACATGGTGTCGAAGAAGAAATAGCCGGGCGTGTTCTCGATCGACCAGTTGCCCCAGGCGACGTCCCACGGCATGCGCTGCACCGGGCTGAAGCGGCCCTTGGCCGCCACCGCGCGCCAGAAGTCGTCGAGCTTTTGCCGTGCACCCTCGACGCCGCCGCGCACAAAACCATCGGCCAGCGCCACCGCATTCATCGCGCCGGCGCTGGTGCCGGACACGGCTGAAATGTCGAGCCTGCCATCCTCCAGCAGCCGGTCGAGTACACCCCAGGAGAAAGCCCCGTGCGAGCCGCCGCCCTGCAGCGCGATGTTGATCTTCTTCGTTTCCTCCGCCTTGCCGTTTTTGGTCATGGCGTTCCTGTTCGGTTTGGTCGCTGCTGCCTCATTCCGCCCGGAAATCGGGCGGGTTCGACGGCAGCGGACTTATATTGCAGTGCAGCATATAAGGGATGACCAAGGCAAGAACACGAACACGGTCGCGTGATCACATGAAATTTTGGTCATGGGGAGTGGTCCTCCACGCCGAGGTCTTCGCCCTACGAATACCTCCACCCTTGATCCCTCCCCACAAGGGGGAGGGAGACTTGGTAGACGCTGATCTCAGTAAACCACCGACGTTTCGGCGGCGCGCGCCAGCTGCCCTCCCCCTTGTGGGGGTCCGAAGGACGGGCGAGACCCGTGGCTCGCCCCGGCAAGCTAGGGTGGGGTCCTCTTCGCAACAATCTGAACTTGGAACCTCAGGCCACGAGGTCCGGCACCGGCCCGACATAGCGCGACTGTGGCCGGATCAGCCGCCCGGTCGTCTGCTGTTCGCGCGCATGCGCGATCCAGCCGGCGACACGTCCGGCGGCAAAGACATTGCTGAACGCCTGTGGCGGAAAGCCAGCCGCCTCAAGGACAAGCGCTGTGTAGAACTCGACATTGGTCTGCAGCGAGCGCTGCGGCTTGGCGATCCGCAGCACTTCGAGCGCCGTCTGCTCGACCTGTTCGGCGAAGGCCAGCCGGCGGCCGGCTTCGCCTTCGCTGCAGAGCTGCCGCACGACGGCTTTCAGCACATCGGCGCGCGGATCGCGCACGCGGTAGATACGGTGGCCGAAGCCCATGATGCGCTCGCCATCTTGGATCTCGCCACGAAGCCAGCTGGCCGCGTCGCCATGCGCCTCGATTGCATCGAGCATCTCGATCACCGGGCCGGGCGCGCCGCCGTGCAGGGGGCCCTTGAGCGCGCCGAGCCCGGCCAGCACCGACGATGTCAGACCGGCCAGCGTCGATGCGACGACGCGGGTGGCGAAGGTCGAGGCGTTGAGGCCGTGATCGCAGACGGTCACCAGATAGGTGTCGAGTGCCCTTGCCAGCGCCGGCGACGGGACGGATCCCTCGAGCATCCTCAGCATGTCGGCGGCATGATCGGCCTTCGCGTCAGGTGCGGTCGGCTGCTCGCCGCGCGCCAGCCGCAGCAGAGCCGGCGTCAGCACGGCGGGCGCCGCGATCAGCCGCAAGGCGTCCGTCAGTGCCTCGCCATCCGGCAGCAGCGCCATGCCGGCGCGCATGGCGCCATAGATCTCAAGCGGTTCGAGCAGCGGCAGCGAGGGCGCAAGCCGCTCGAACACCTCGACGCGAGCCTTGCCCAGCCTCGCTGCCAGTTCGGCATCGCCGGGAAGGCCGTCGAAGAAGCCGTCGAGCAACAGGCGAACCACTTGCGCATAGCGCCAGCGTCCCGCCAATTCCGGCAGCGAATGACCGCGGATCGTCAGGCGGCCGCCAAGGCCATCGACATCGGAGAGCACGGTCTCCGCCGCCACCACATCATCGAGCCCGTTCGCCATATCTCATCTCCTTGCAGCTTTTCTGCATGGGAGATAAGGGTTAGGCTGCGCCTCGATCAATCTTGATCAATATAATCAATATGTGAGCTAAAAATGTCCGAATGGCTGTCGCGGGAAGAGGCGCTGGAAAGGCTCAAGGTCCGGCCGCAGACGCTTTACGCCTATGTCAGCCGCGGCCGCATCGGCATGCGGCCGGATGAGAGCGACCCGCGCCGCAGCCAGTACCGCGCCGACGACATCGCGGCATTGGCGACCCGCCGGGCGCGGGGCCGCAGTCCCTCGGCCATCGCCGAGAGTGCGATCGCCTGGGGCGAACCCTCGATTGTCACCGCGATTTCGACTGTGCTGCACGGTCGACTGATCTATCGAGGGCAAGACGCCGTTGCGCTCTCCAAAGCGGCGACGCTGGAGGAAACCGCTGCTGTGCTCTGGGCCTCGACTGAACCGGTGGCTTTCAAAGCTCCGTCATCTGAAGCGCCTCATCCAGTCGGCCGCGCCTCGGCCTTTGCGCAGCTTGCCATGCTTGCCGGCCAGGGGCGGCCTTCGCTCGGGCGCAGCGCCGCCTCGCTGTGCACTGAAGCCGCGCACACAGTCGCAGCGCTGGCGCAGTCGCTGGGCGCCGGAACCGGCACAGCGCCTGTCCATAAGCGCCTGGCGCAGGGCTGGTCGGTGGATGATGCCGGCGCGGAAGCGATCCGCTGCGCCCTCGTCCTGCTCGCCGATCATGAACTCAACGCATCGACCTTTGCCGCCCGCGTCGCAGCGTCCACAGGCGCCTCGCCTGCCGCATGCCTGCTGGCCGGCCTGGCAACGCTGTCCGGCCCGCGCCACGGTGGCGCCGGCGAAGCGGCGATGCAACTGGCTGAAGATGCAGCAGCCCACGGCGCGGATGCGGCGATCCGGCGCTGGCTCGGCCATGATCGGCCCTTGCCGGCGTTCGGCCATCCGCTCTATCCCGACGGCGATCCCCGTGCCACCGCACTTCTGGAAGTCATCCCTGTCGACGAGACGCTGCAACAGCTGCAAAAAGCCGCCATGGCGGCGGTCGGTGCCCAGCCCAACATCGACTTCGCCTTGGCCGCTCTGACGCGCGGCCTTGGCTTGCCGCGCGATGCACCGTTCCAGCTGTTTGCGCTCGGACGCAGTGTCGGCTGGGCCGCGCATATGGTCGAACAGATCATTAGCGGCAGCATCATCAGGCCGCGTGGCCGCTATGAGGGACGCGTGACTTAAGCCGACCTGGCCGTGCTCCCGAACCGCGCACGGTACGCGACGGGCGTCGTGGCGAACTGCCGGCGGAAGTGATGCCGCAACGTGCCTGCCGCGCCAAAGCCGGCGGTCTCGGCAATCCGTTCGATCGGCATGGCGGTGTCTTCCAGCAGCGTGCGCGCCCGCGAAAGCCGTTCCGACAGCAGCCAGCGCGCCGGCGTCACGCCGGTTGCGGCCGCAAAGCGGCGCAGGAATGTCCGCTCGCTCATCCCGGCAAGCTCGGCCAAGATGGCGACGGGATAGTCGGCGGCAATATCGGCGCGCATCCTGTCGATCAACGGTCCAAGCCGGCTGCGCTCATGTGGCTCGGGTACGGAACTCTCGACATACTGCGCCTGGCCGCCGTCGCGATGCGGCGGCACCACCAGGCGACGCGCCACCATGTTTGCCGCCTTGGTGCCAAAGTCGCGCCGGACCAGATGCAGGCAGAGGTCGATGCCCGCGGCACTGCCTGCCGATGTCAGCACATTGCCCTCATCGATGTACAAAACGTCCGGAATCACGGTGATGTCGGGGTACATCTCCGTCAGCTTCTCGCTGTAGCGCCAATGCGTGGTCGCCCTTTTGCCCGCAAGCAGGCCGGCGGCGGCAAGCACGAACACGCCCGAACAGATCGAAAGAATGTGAGCGCCGCGCTCGCTCGCCTTCCGCAGCGCCTCGATCAGCGCCGGCGGCACCGGAGCCTCCGTTCCGCGCCATCCCGGTACGATCACCGTGCCGGCCTGGCCGATCAGATCGATCCCGCCGTCGGCAACAATACGCACGCCGCCCAGCGCGCGCATTTCACCGCCATCGATCCCGGCAACGGCAAAACGGTACCAATCCTCACCCATTTCCGGCCGGGGCAAGGCGAAGATCTCAACCGCCACGCCAAACTCGAACGTGCACAGCCCGTCATAGGCAACGGCAACGACAAGAGGGTTGGCAGGGCGCGGATTCGCAGAGGATGGCATGATCTTGACGATATATGGCAAAGCTGCCAGCTGCAATCGCCCTGCTTCCTGTCTTATCTCTCCGTCGCATCAGCAATGGAGATACGAGGATGAGCCACGTGACAGACATTGCGGCGGCATCGCCGGATATCGCCCGCGACCATTTTCTGCGCCGGCTTTCCGTCGAGACCGACTGTTCCGACGTCGCCGCCGCACTGCGTGCCGGGGAGCCGGACTTTGTTCTCTTGCATGTGGTCGGCTCGCCGGAAGCCTATGGAAGCCGCCATGTGCCGGGCGCGCTGCATCTGCCGCACCGCGAAATATCGGCCGAGCGGATGGTGCAATGGCCCGAAAAGACGCTGTTCGTCGTCTATTGCGCGGGACCGCATTGCAATGGCGCGGATCAGGCGGCCTTCAAGCTGGCCAGCCTCGGTCGTCCCGTGAAGATCATGATCGGCGGCATAACCGGTTGGCAGGACGAGGACCTTCCTTTCGCTTCAGGCAAGGAGCCCGGTGTCTTGCACGCGTGAGGCCACGCGAAATGGTCGGCCTTGAAGACTGGGCAAGCATGCAGAAGGCCATGGTTAGAATTCGTCCATTCGAGCGCCAGGATGTCGGTGCGGTGCTCGCCCTCATGCGGGCGCTAGCTGTCTTCGAGGGTTATGACGACAAGCTTCGCGTCACCGAAGCGAACCTCATCGAGCACGGGCTGGGACCATCGCCCCGGTTCGGCGTGTTGGTGGCGGAGCGAGAGGGCGTGATCGTCGGCATCGCCGTCCACTACCTCATCCCCTGGACCTACGACCTGAAGCCGGTTGTCTGGCTGAAGGAACTCTACGTCACTGAAGCGACGCGCGGGATGGGGGTCGGCCATGCGCTTGTTGAACAGCTTCGCCAACACGCTTTGAGCATTGGCGCCTCCGCCATCAAATGGACGGTGCTGAAATCCAACTCGCCGGCCAAAGCCTTCTACCGCTCGCTCGACGGCCAGCCCGACGATATCTGGGAACCGTGGCAGCTGAAAATCGACCCGTAAAAGCCGCCTCACCAAACTGAGGCGTTCGATCATGCAGCGGTCGCTTACGACATGGTGTCAAGCTTGCGCTGCATGGCGGCGATCTGTTGCTTCAGTTCCTGAAGGTCGTCGCCGCTCTTTTCCGGGACATCCTTGCGGGCCGGCTCGGGTGCAGCCGCGGCCGCAGCATTTGTGGCGGCGGTCGGGAACGGCGTGAACAGGCGCATCGCGTTCTGGAACATTTCCATGTTGCGGCGTGTCTGCTCTTCCAGCGCCTTGATCGGCGTGGCGATCTTCATCACATCCAGCGGCGACTTGCCGATCGCGCCCTTCATCTGCTCGCGGAACCGCTCCTGTTCCTTGGAGAAGGCCATCATCGACTGTTCGAGGAAGCTCGGCACGATTTGCTGCATCTGGTCGCCATAGAACGCGATCAGCTGGCGCAGGAACGGGATCGGCAGCATGTTCTGCCCATCCTTGTTCTCCAGTTCGAAGATGATCTGCGTCAGCACCGGATGGGTAATGTCGTCACCGGTCTTGGCGTCCTGGACGGTGAACTCCTCGCCCTTCTTGACCATCTCGGCCAGATCCTCGAGCGTGACATAGGTGCTGGTGCCGGTGTTGTAGAGCCGGCGATTGGCATATTTCTTGATAATGATAGGGTCGTCTTTCGCGGCCATCAGCATCCTCCCGGGACACCGGCGCGCCTGAGTAAGCCGCCGGTAACGATTGCGCCATTTTTAAGGATATGCGCAAAAGCTCTATAATTCCAAGCGCTTTGTGCAGTGCGGCATCATTTATTGCTGCATGGCGGGCTAATTATGCTGCGCAGCAAAGGTTGGGCGATCCCGCCGGCCGCTCACGCCCTGCTTGCGGCGCTTGGCCGGCATGCCCATTTCCGGTTTGACTTGGGGTGTGGAACGGGCAAGAAAAGTCCCAACAAGCCCCCAAGAACACGACACCTCGAAGTCTGGAGAGAAAAATGTCCGCTTCCAATTCAATCGTCGTTGCCAGCGCCGCACGCACGGCTGTCGGCTCTTTCAACGGCGCCTTCGCCGCCACCCCGGCGCATGAACTTGGCGCCGTCGTCATCAGGGAGCTTTTGGCGCGCGCCGGCGTCGAGCCGGGCGAAGTCGACGAGGTCATTCTCGGCCAGGTGCTGACCGCCGCGCAGGGCCAGAACCCCGCCCGCCAGGCGTCGATCAATGCCGGCCTGCCCAAGGAGACGACCGCCTGGGGCCTCAACCAGGTTTGCGGCTCGGGCCTGCGCGCCATCGCGCTCGGCATGCAGCAGATCGCCGCCGGCGACGCCACGGTGATCATCGCCGGCGGCCAGGAATCGATGTCGCTGTCGCCGCACGCCGAGCACCTGCGCGCCGGTGTCAAGATGGGCGACTACAAGATGATCGATACCATGATCAAGGACGGGTTGTGGGACGCCTTCAACGGCTACCACATGGGCAACACCGCCGAGAACGTCGCCCGCCAGTTCCAGATCACCCGCGACGACCAGGACCAGTTTGCGCTGGCCTCGCAAAACAAGGCCGAGGCCGCGCAGAAGGCCGGCAAGTTCAAGGACGAGATCGTCGCCTTCACGATCAAGGGCAGGAAGGGCGACACTGTCGTCGACCAGGACGAGTACATCCGCCACGGCGCCACCATCGACGCCATGTCCAAGCTGAAGCCGGCTTTCGACAAGGACGGCACCGTGACCGCCGCCAACGCGTCGGGCATCAATGACGGCGCCGCCGGCGCGCTGCTGATGAGCGAGGCTGAAGCCACAAGGCGCGGCATCACCCCGCTGGTGCGCATCGCCTCATGGGCGACGGCCGGCGTCGATCCGGCGATCATGGGCACCGGACCTATTCCCGCCTCGAAGCGGGCGCTCGAGAAGGCCGGCTGGTCGGTCAAGGACCTCGACCTTGTCGAGGCCAATGAAGCCTTCGCCGCGCAGGCCTGCGCCGTCAACAAGGGCATGGGCTGGGATACGTCGATCGTCAACGTCAATGGCGGCGCCATCGCCATCGGCCATCCGATCGGCGCGTCGGGCGCCCGCGTCTTCAACACGCTGGTTTTCGAGATGCGCCGCCGCGGCGCCAAGAAGGGCCTTGCCACGCTGTGCATCGGCGGCGGCATGGGCGTCGCTCTGTGCGTGGAAGCGCTGTGAAAGAGAAGTGAGTAGTGAATAGGGAGTAGTGAATGGGGAAGAAGGAGCAGCGCGGCGGGATATCGATCCCTACTCGCTACTCCCTACTCCCTATTCCCTTCTTCCGACCAAAGGGAGGAAGAACTTTCAATGACCAAAGTAGCGCTCGTCACCGGTGGATCGCGCGGCATCGGCGCCGCCATATCGATCGGCCTGAAGAATGCCGGTTACACCGTTGCAGCCAACTATGCCGGCAATGACGAGGCAGCGGGGAAGTTCAGCGCACAAACCGGCATCAAGGCCTACAAATGGTCGGTCGCCGACTACGACGCCTGTGCCGCCGGAATCAAACAGGTCGAGGCCGATCTCGGCCCGGTCTCGGTGCTGGTCAACAATGCCGGCATTACCCGCGACGCCATGTTCCACAAGCTGACGCGCGAGCAGTGGAAGCAAGTCATCGACACCAATCTGTCTGGGGTCTTCAACATGACGCATCCGCTGTGGGGCGGCATGCGCGACCGCAAATTCGGCCGCGTCATCACCATTTCCTCCATCAACGGCCAGAAAGGCCAGGCCGGCCAGGTCAACTATTCCGCCGCAAAGGCCGGCGACATCGGCTTCTCGAAGGCGCTGGCGCAGGAGGGCGCGCGCGCGGGCATCACAGTCAATGTCATCTGCCCCGGCTACATCGCCACCGAGATGGTCAAGGCGATCGACGAGAAGGTGCTGAATGAACGCATCATCCCGCAGATTCCGGTCGGCCGCCTCGGCGAACCGGAAGAGATCGCGCGTTGCGTCGTCTTCCTCGCCTCTGAGGACGCCGGTTTCATCACCGGCTCGACCATCACCGCCAATGGCGGCCAGTACTTCGTCTGAACGACAGCAATTTCGCCCGGTAGGACGGGCCGCCTTATGGCCCGTTTTTCATCGCCGGCCGGCGATGTTCCCCAGGCTGCGCGCGAGACATTGACCCGTTCCGGCACGCAAAGATTAACGATTTCCAGGCGCCCTGTGCAAAACCCGGTTCGCAAGCTGTGAATTCTCGGTGGACAAGCTGTGGATAACACAACATGTTGGGGTGAACAAACCGGGAAATCCCGCCATCGCTGATTCGTCACCCATTCGTTCTGCTTTGAGCGGAACGTTAACGACCAAGGCCGAAAACCACCGGAAACTGGTTAAGGCCGATTAAGAAAATTCAACACTTTCATAATGTTGGCCGAGGCGTATCGGATCACGACGATGCCCCGCCGGCAAAGGTTAACGTCAATGGTCGCCTTGCAGGAATCGGGCCAGTTTCCGCGATTCAGCATATGGTGAGACTCAGGCTCGCAAAATCCACATGTAGCCGTGAACAAAAGCTGAATCTGCCGGAGTCACTGATTCGTCGCCGATTCGTTCCAGACTCGTTCCAACTGTTAATTGAGACCTCAAAGACGAACCGTGGGATTGCCGGCCGGAACATTCCGCTTTCGCTTCGCGCCTGAAATCCCTATGTGTCGCCTGTCATACGCGCCACGCGAGGCGCGCTCCCGACAACACGATGCAGAAAGCCTCATCTCCAGGCCGATGAACATCCAGCCGAAACACACCGAGCCGCTGATCCTGTCGGGCCGCGACGTGACTGCCGTGCTGGGTCCGACCAACACCGGCAAGACCCATCTCGCCATCGAGCGCATGGTGGCGCATGAGAGCGGCATTATCGGCCTGCCGCTCCGCCTTCTGGCGCGCGAGGTCTATGCCCGCGTCTGCGAAAAGGTCGGCGCCCACAAGGTGGCGCTCATCACCGGCGAGGAAAAAATCCAGCCGCCCGGCGCGAAATATTCGGTCTGCACCGTCGAAGCCATGCCGCGCGAGACCGACGTTGCCTTCGTCGCCATCGACGAGGTGCAGCTCGCCGGCGACCTCGAGCGCGGCCACATCTTCACCGACCGAATCCTGCACCTGCGCGGGCGCCAGGAAACGCTGCTGCTCGGCGCGGCCACCATGCATGGCATCCTGCAAAAGCTGCTGAGAGGCGTCTCGGTGGTGACGCGCCCTCGCCTGTCGCACCTGGCCTATGCCGGTTCGAAGAAATTGACCCGCCTGCCGCGGCGTACGGCCATCGTCGCTTTCTCCGCCGACGAGGTCTATGCCATCGCTGAGCTGATCCGCCGCCAGCAAGGAGGAGCGGCGGTCGTGCTCGGCGCGCTGTCGCCCCGCACCCGCAACGCCCAGGTGGCAATGTTCCAGGCAGGCGACGTCGACTATCTCGTCGCCACCGACGCCATCGGCATGGGGCTCAACCTTGATCTCGATCATGTCGCCTTCGCCCAGAACCGCAAATTCGACGGCTACCAGTACCGCAACCTGACGGCGGCGGAGCTCGGCCAGATCGCCGGCCGCGCCGGCCGGCATCTGCGCGACGGCACCTTCGGCGTCACCGGCCAGGTCGATCCGCTGGACGAGGAACTGGTCAAGCGCATCGAGGGGCATGAGTTCGATCCGGTAAAGGTGCTGCAATGGCGCACCGCGCATTTCGACTTCGCCAGCCTCGACGCCCTGAAGCGCTCGATCGAGGCCAACGCGCCGGTCGAAGGCCTGACGCGGGCGTTGCCGGCGGTCGATGCGCAGGCGCTCGAACATCTCTCCCGCGACGAGGACATCCGCGCGCTGGCTACCAATGCCAAGCGCGTCGCGCTGCTGTGGGAAGCCTGTGCTCTGCCGGACTACCGCAAGATCGCGCCGGCCCAGCACTCCGACCTGATCGCCTCGATCTACACCGACCTCGCCAAACACGGCCATGTCGATGAGAACTACATGGCCGAGCAGGTGCGCCGCGCCGACACCACCGAAGGCGATATCGACACGCTGTCGCACAGAATTGCCCAGATCCGCACCTGGACATTCGTGTCCAACCGGCCGGGCTGGCTGGCCGATCAGGCACACTGGCGGGAAAAGACGCGCGAAATCGAAGACAGATTGTCGGATGCGCTGCATGAGCGGTTGACGAAACGGTTTGTAGACCGCAGGACTTCCGTCCTCATGCGGCGCCTTAGAGAAAATACAATGCCTGAAGCCGAAATCAGTCCTACCGGAACCGTCCTTGTCGAAGGCCATCATGTCGGCGAGTTGCAAGGGTTCCGCTTCACCGCCGATCAGAGCGCCGGCGGCGAAGACGCCAAGGCCGTGCGTACGGCAGCGCAAAAAGCGCTGGCCGCCGAGTTCGAGGCGCGTGCCGAACGCTTCGGCGCCTGCGCCAATGGCGACCTTGCGCTCGGCTCCGACGGCACGCTGCGCTGGATCGGCGCGCCGATCGGCACGCTGGTTGCCGGCGAGGACGCGCTGAAGCCGCGCCTGGTGCTTTTGGCCGACGAGCAGTTGACCGGCCCCGCCCGAGACAAGGTCGCCGCGCGCGCCGAGCGTTTCGTCAATTTCCAGATCGAGTCGCTGCTGAAGCCGCTGGTCGACTTGAAGAATGCCGAGCAGATCGCCGGCATCGGCCGTGGCATCGCCTTCCAGCTCGTCGAGCATTTCGGCCTCATCAACCGCCGCGACATCGCCGAGGAAATGAAGTCGCTCGACCAGGAGGGTCGCGCCGCCTTGCGCCGGCTCGGTGTGCGCTTCGGCGCCTACCACGTCTTCGTGCCGGCGCTGATCAAGCCGGCGCCCGCCGGACTGATTACGCTGTTGTGGGCGCTGAAGAACGACGGCAAGGACAAGCCCGGCTTTGGCGACGTGGTGCACGCGCTGGCCTCCGGCCGCACATCGGTGGTCATCGACCCGACCTTCGACAAGAGCTTCTACAGGCTCGCCGGCTACCGCAATCTCGGGCGCCGCGCCGTGCGCATCGACATTCTGGAACGGCTGGCCGACCTGATCCGGCCTGCGACCAACTGGAAGCCCGGTCTGGGACAGCGCCCCGACGGCGCTTATGACGGCCAGTCCTTCATGGTGACGCCGCCGATGATGTCCATCCTCGGCGCCACCGCCGACGACATGGAAGAGATCCTGAAAGGTCTCGGCTATCGCGCCGAGCCGAAGCCGGCGGCAGAGGTCAAGGCGCGGCTGGAAGCACAGGACAACGCGGCGCGGGAAGCGGCTGCCGCCAAGCTGGCTGCGGACGCGGCTGCAAAAGCTGAACAGGCCAAGGCGACGGAAGCCGCTGCAAGCGAAGCCGTCGCTGAAGCGCCGGCCGTTGGATCGGAGCCGGATGCGGTTGCCGCCGCTGAGCCTGCGGCTGAGCAGCCCGTCGCCGAAGCCGCAGCGGAGGCTGTTGCTGCGGACGCTCAGCCGGGCGCGCCTCCCGAGGGTTCGGAGCCAACTGCGGCCGTTGAAGCCACCGCCGAAGCTCCAGCCATCGCGGAAGCAACGGCAGAGCCCGTCGCGGAAGAACAGGTCGAAGCTCCCCAAGTCGAAGCCCCCATAGAAATCACGGAAGAAGCTCCGGCTGTTGCAGAAGCTGACGACACCGTCCCCGAAAGCGCCGACGCCACCGTCGCCGAAAACGCCGACGCCCTTACCTCCCCCTCGATGGGGGAGGTCGCGGCGCGAAGCGACGCGGGTGGGGGTGACAGCGCTGACGAAACCGATAGTGCAGACCGCGTAGCCGATGCAGGTGCAACCACCGACGCCGGCGCTGCCCCCACCCCGGCGCTGCGCGCCGACCCTCCCCACGAGGGGGAGGGTGGAAGCGCCGAGGCCGAAGCCCCAAAGCCCATCTTGTTGTGGCGGCAGGGCCGTTTCGAGCAGCGCCCGCGCCATCGGCAAGACAACCGCAGAGACAATCGCCCGCGTAACGGCCAGGCTAGCCGCGCCGATGCGCCGGCCGACGCTGCCGGCGGACAGCCGGCACCGGGCGAACGGCCGGCCTATCAGGGCCGGCGCGACCAGCGCGACGGTGCCGCCAAGCCACGCTTCGACCGTTCGAAGTTCAAGCCCAAGCCGCAGGCCGAGGGCGAACAGCGCCGCGACGGCAAGCCGCAAGGCGAGCGTCCGCGCGAGGGCCGGCCTGACTGGAAAGGCGGCAGGCCGGAAGGCAAAGGCGGACCGCAAGGCGCCAAGCCGGCTTTCCAGGCCAAGCCACGCGATGAACGCCCGGCGCGCTTCGATCCGGACTCGCCCTTCGCCAAGCTCGCCGCCTTGCGCGACCAGCTGAAGAAGTAGGCTCTGAGCATGATCCCGAAAAGTGGAACCGGTTTTCGGACAAGATCATGCTCCAACAAGAGATAACTCGCTGCGATGGTTGCTGAAGGTCGTCAGCGCATCGACAAGTGGCTGTTCTTTTCGCGCGCGATAAAATCGCGCTCGCTGGCGGCCAAGCTGGTTGTCGCCGGACGCGTCCGCATCAACAGCGACAAAGCAGCGCAGGCCTCCGATCTGGTCAAGCCTGGCGACGTTTTGACCATTACGCACGAGCGCCGTATTTTCATTTGGAAGGTGCTTGGCACCGGCGTGCGGCGCGGTCCGGCCGAGGAAGCGCGCACGCTCTACGAGGACATGTCCCCGCCGCCGGCCCCAAAAGGCGAGGCTGTTGCCGATGCCATTCCGGCGCTGCGCGACGCCGGCAGCGGCCGGCCGACCAAGAAAGAGCGCAGGCAAACCGACCGGCTGTTCGGCGAAGACTGAAGCCTTGGCCGTCTGCGCCATGCCGGCGGTCTGGAATTTCATGCCGGACACGCGCGCCCCGCCGGCAATGGCTGCCCTTGCAAGCGGCAGGCAAAGGCGCTACCTCACCAAAAAAGCCGCCGCATCGGCGCGAAAATCGGAAATCGATTTTCGGAAAGCACGATGCGCAGATTCAAAGTGTTAGAGCGTACTTTGTGCGTCCAATTGGACGCACGTCGCTCTAGCAAGAACGGGACGTCCCGGAGCCGACCAATGACCTATGTCGTGACCGACAACTGCATCAAATGCAAGTACATGGACTGCATCGAGGTCTGTCCGGTCGACTGCTTTTACGAGGGCGAGAACATGCTTGTCATACATCCCGACGAGTGCATCGACTGCGGCGTCTGCGAACCGGAATGCCCGGCCGATGCAATCAAGCCCGACACCGAGCCGGGCCTCGACAAATGGCTGCAGGTCAACACCGAATACGCCGAGAAATGGCCCAACATCACCGCCAAGAAGGAGCCTCCGGCAGATGCCAAGAGCTTCGACGGCGAGGCCGGCAAGTTCGAGAAATATTTCTCCGCCGAGCCCGGCGAAGGCGACTGAGCACATGACGCTGGAATCGGAATCGATTTCGGAAAGGGTGATGCGCAAAGCAAAAAAGTGCGGCCTATTGGATCGTCATAACGCTGCGTAACGCGCATCATACATTAACTGCCTTGACAGGCGGCGATGGCGCTCGACCTTCGCGTTTGCAGCAAAACCTTGATTCTTCCGACTTTTTGTGCTACACCAGTTGAAACATGCCGGTGACACAACGTCGATTTATGGCGCAAGCGCCCCAAATCACTGAAAGGTGAAATCCCCAATCGGACCAGAGCGATCTGGGCCAGGCAGTCGCTATGTATGCGGTTTGCCGGTCCCGGCTTTTTCCGATGGGTTCATCTGTTGTGCGGCTAACGATCGGTGTCCCCGGTCGCATGCGTTCGGACCGGCAGGCCGCCGGTGCCACAACAAGGAGTTCAGGGCGTAATGGCAACGATCACCCCGCAGAAGAAGTCCACCTCGGCACGCCACGGTTTCAAGACCGGCGAGTACATCGTCTATCCGGCACACGGCGTCGGCCAGATCGTCTCGATCGACGAGCAGGAAGTTGCGGGCCACAAGCTGGAACTGTTCGTCATCGACTTCCAGAAGGACAAGATGCGCCTGAAGGTTCCGGTCGCCAAGGCGACCTCCATCGGCATGCGCAAGCTGTCGGAAGAGGATTATGTCGAGCGCGCGCTGAAGGTCGTGCAGGGCCGCGCCCGCGTCAAGCGCACCATGTGGTCGCGCCGTGCGCAGGAATATGATGCCAAGATCAATTCGGGCGACCTGATCTCGATCTCGGAAGTCGTGCGCGACCTCTACCGTGCCGACAACCAGCCGGAACAGTCCTATTCCGAGCGTCAGCTCTATGAGGCGGCACTCGACCGCATGGCGCGCGAGATCGCGGCAGTCAACCGCATGTCGGAAACCGAAGCCGTGCGCCTGATCGAGGTCAACCTCAACAAGGGCCCGAAGCGCGGCGCCAAGGCCGACAATGAGGAAGCCGAGCAGGAAGAAGCTGCCTGATCGCTTTCACCGTCGAATTCATGAAAAACCCGGCCTTGTGCCGGGTTTTTGTTTTTACCCCCTTGTGGGGTTCCAAGGACGGGCGGGACCCGTGGCTCGCCCAGGCAGGTGGCTGCGAAGCAGCGAGGATGGGGACGACACCAGACCGCACCCGGACCTTCCGTCCGACCTCCCCACAAGGGGAACGTAGAAGGCTCAGCCGCCGGCTTCCTTCTCCGCCTCCTGCTTCAGCGTCGCAATAAAACGCTTGGTCCGTTCACGCTCCGGGTTGGAGAACACCACGGCGGACGGCCCCTTCTCGACGATGACGCCGGCGTCGAGGAACACCACCTCCTGCGCGATCTTGGATGCAAGGCGAAGGTCGTGCGTGGCCATCACCATGGTCGTGCCTTCGCTGGCGAGTTTTCCCAGCACGTCGACCACTTCCTGCGCCAGTTCCGGATCGAGCGCCGAGGTCGGCTCGTCGCAAAGCAGCACTTTCGGCGACGGCGCCAGGGCGCGGGCAATGGCCACACGCTGCTGCTGGCCGCCCGACAGCGTTGCCGGCCAATCATCCGCCTTGTGCGCCATGCCGACCTTCTCGAGCAGCGCCAATGCCCGCTCGCGCGCCTTTGCCGTCGGCCATTTCAGCACCGTCACCAGGCCTTCCATGACGTTCTCGATCGCGGTGCGATGCGGGAACAGCTGGAAGTTCTGGAACACCATGCCGGTCTGCAGCCGCAGGCGCTGGATGTCGCGGCTGGGGATCTTGATGCCGGGACGGAATTCCAGCGTCTCGTCGCCGATGCGCACCATGCCCGAGGTCGGGATCTCCAACAGGTTGATGCAGCGCAGCAGTGTGCTCTTGCCGCCGCCGGAGGGGCCGACAAGCGCGGTGACGCTGCCTTCGGCAATGGTGACCGTCACGCCCTTCAGCACCAGATTGTCGCCGAAGCGCTTTTCGATGTCGGTGAGGCCGATCATGAGCGCGCCTCCAGGAAGCCGCCATAACGGTTGAGCCGCTCCTCCAGCCGCGTCTGCAAGGCCGAAAGCACCGAGCTCATCGCCAGATAAAGGATCGCCGCCTCGACATAGAGGATCAGCGGCTCATAGGTGGTGGCGACGATGCGCTGCGCCGCCTGGAACATCTCCGGCACAGTGATGGCGGCGGCCAGCGACGTATCCTTGACCAGCGAGATGAAGGTGTTGGACAGCGGCGGCACGGCGACGCGGCTGGCTTGCGGCAGGATGGTGCGCCGCATCGCCTGGCTCCAGGTCATGCCGATCGAATAGGCCGCCTCCCACTGGCCCTTCGGCACCGAGCCGATCACGGCGCGGATAATTTCCGAACTGTAGGCGCCTATGTTGAGGGTGAAGCCAATCAGCGCCGCCGGAAAAGCGTCCAGCAATATGCCGACCGAAGGCAGGCCGTAAAAGATCAGGAACAGCTGCACCAGAAGCGGCGTGCCGCGGAAGATCCAGACATAGAAGCGGACCACGGCAACCAGAGGCTTGGGGCCGAACAGCCGCACCAGGGCGACAACCAGGCCGACGAACAGGCCGAGTGCGAACGATAGCAATGTCAGCGGTACGGTGAAGATCAACGCCGCCCACAGCAGTGTCGGCAACGAGTCCAGCATCAGGTGTAGCCAGTGCGGCACGAACGGCTCCTCCCTCACAGACCGCCGCGGTGACGGCAGTGCGATTGTGTGCTTCTCATATCATGCGAAGAACGGCGAGCCGTCAAAGACGGCCCGCCGCTATTTGTCATTGCCGGCAAACCGCCGGGAGATGGTCTTTACTGCGAGACATCCTGGCCGAAATAGGTATCGGCGATCTTCTTGTAGGTGCCGTCGGCCTTGATGTCGGCCAGCGCCTTGTTGATCGCCGCGACCAGCTCCGGATCACCCTTGCGCACGATGACGCCGGAATAGTCGGCGTTCTCTTCCTGCGCGGCGATCTTCACATTGGCGTCCGGCTTGTGCTTCTTGAAGTCGAGGAAAGACAGGCTGTCATTGATGGTGGCGTCGGCGCGGCCGGTGAGCAGCAGCTGGATCGACTGGTCGAAGCCGTCGGTGCCGACAAGTTCGGCGCCGTTGGTCTCGGCGAGCTTGCCGAAATTCGATGTCAACGACTGTGCCGACTTCTTGCCCTTGAGGTCGGCGAAGGTCTTGATGTCGGTGTTGTCGCCGCGCACGATCAGCACGGCCTTGGAGGCGATGTAAGGATCGGAGAAATCGTACTTGGCCTTGCGCGCGTCGGTGATGCCGACCTCGTTGATCACGGCGTCGTAGCGGTTGGCGTCGAGGCCGGCGATCAGCCCGTCCCATTTGCCTTCGAGGAACTCGACCTTGACGCCGAGCTTGTCGCCGATCGCCTTGGCGATCTCGACGTCGAAGCCGACCAGCGCGCCGGAAGCATCATGATAGGTGAAGGGCGCATAGGTGCCTTCGGTGCCGACCTTGAGTGTGCCGGCCTGCTTGATCTGGTCGAGATTGGCGCCGGCGTGGCCTGATGTAACAGCCAGAACCTGCAGCGTTCCGGCGATGATGAGCGAATTGAGCCATTTCATTTCTATGTGATCCCGTCCTTGGCCGGTGTCCGGCGCTTGTGAGAGCCGGAAACTGGCAGATACAGCGCAGCAAAATAAGGAACCAGATTTCAAAAAAACGGCGATCCAGAAATCAGATTCTCAAAGCAGCTCCGATCGGTGCCAATAGTCCCGATCTGCGGTGTCGATGCGCCCTGTCGGACCGCACTAAACAACCGCCCTCGGCGGCGGAACCAATCCCCGGTATGGCACGTTCATGGCTTGTTGTAGGGCGCCGCGTTTCCATTTCAAGAACCCTTGGCTGCGCTAGGCCCGAAGCAATTCCAGGAAAGTGGGAAAGCGGTTTCCTTCGGAATTGCGTCAAACAGAGATAACGGCCGCCAGGCCGTCCGAAAATGTCCGGGAGCAGGAGCGCGGCATGATCGAAGACACGGCAGGACGGACCATGGTCCGCACGGCAATGAAAGCCCCCTACCTCGAGCGCGATGAGGAACATGTTCTCGCCTTGCGCTGGAAGGAGGACCAGGATCAGCAGGCGCTGCATCAGATCACCGTCGCCCATATGCGGCTGGTCATCTCCATGGCTTCGAAGTTCCGACATTACGGCCTGCCGCTCGGAGATCTGGTCCAAGAGGGCCATGTCGGGCTGCTGGAAGCAGCCGCGCGTTTCGAGCCGGAGCGCGAGGTGCGCTTCTCGACCTATGCGACATGGTGGATCCGCGCTTCGATGCAGGACTATATCCTGCGCAACTGGTCGATCGTTCGCGGCGGCACCTCTTCGGCGCAAAAGGCGCTGTTCTTCAACCTGCGGCGCCTGCGCGCCCGTCTTGCCAATGGCGCCGAGCCGATCTCCAACGCCACGCTCTACCGCGAAGTCTCGGTAGCCCTAGGCGTCTCCGAGGCCGATGTCGCGAAGATGGATTCCAGGCTTTCAGCACCTGACTCTTCGCTCAACGCACCGCTCGCCGACGAAGCTGGCACCACCGAGCGGATGGACTTCCTGATTTCGGACGATCCATTGCCTGACGAGGTCGCCGGCGACACCATCGACGTCGAACGGCGCCTGATGTGGCTGAAGACGGCGCTCCGCGCGCTCAATGCCCGCGAACTCAGGATCATCGAGGAGCGCCGGCTGAGCGACGAAGGTGCGACGCTTGAGGCGCTTGGCGAGACGCTCGGCATTTCCAAGGAGCGTGTCCGGCAGATCGAGGCCCGCGCCATGGAAAAGCTCAAGCTCGCGCTGGTGAAGCAGAATCCGGAGTTCATGGCGGCCTGAGATTGCCAGGAACGGGGTACCCCGAGTTATCTCAGAAAAGTTATCTCAGAAAAGTTATCTCAGAAAAAAGCACTACGAAGGCTGGGGTTTCTGACGAAGACCGGCGCTATCTGTCCGTGACGATCTTGACCTTGTCGCCGGCCGAAACCGAGGCGCCCGGCGACATCGCGTTGAGCACGCGGAACAGATCGAGCTTGCGGTCGACGCCGACCATCTGCGCCGAAAGTGTGCCCATCGTCTGCCCGGCCTGTACCGTGACGACGCGGATATGCAGCGGCTTCAGTGCCGCCTTCTCGGCGGGGCTGAGCACGCGGAACGAACCGCTGACCGAGCGTGCCACCGGATCGAGTGTCGTGCTGGCCGAGGGGGCCGCTGTCAAAAGCCGGTAGACCTGACCGCCGGCGCGGATCACCGCAATGTCGAACTGCCAGCCATCGGCGCCGGCGTGCGCGGTCGCCGCCTGGTTGCCGTCGATCGTCTCCTGGCGCACACTGGTCTCGTCGAGACCGGCCACCCAGCCGCTTCTGATGTAGTCGGTCAGCGCACGATCCTTGTCGATCGACACACCGTCGAAGCGGATCGCCATGTCGCCGGGACCGGTCGCCGTCACCGCCGCCGCCGAATTGTCGATGATGAAGCCGTCGGGCACCGTGAACGAAACGCCGAGGCCCGGATGCAGGAAGGTCTGGCCGCGCACATAGCCCTCTTCCGGCGTGTCGCCATAGAGCAGGCCGTCTATCCCGGCCAGGAAGGAATCGCGGTCGCGGGTGCCGATGCCCGGCGCGCCGAACTGGCGGGCGTGGCGCTGCGCCAGATCAATTCGCTGCGGCGTGTTGGGGTGCGTGGCCAGGAAGTCGAGGCTGGCGTCGGTGGCGCCGCTGATCGAGCGGAAATCGGTGTAGGCCGACATCGACTGCAGGAAACGCCCGGCGGCATAGGGATCGTAACCCGCCTCGCCGATCGACTTGATGCCGATGGCGTCTGCCTCCAGCTCCTGGTTGCGCGAGAACTGCGCCAGCCTCAGCTTGCCGCGGATCAATGCCTGCTTGGCGGTCGGGCTGTCGCCCAGCACATCGGAGACCACCTTGGTCGCCAGGCCTTCCTCGGCCTCGAGCTGCTGTCGCTGCAGACCGTGATTGGCGGTGACGTGGCCCATCTCATGCGCGATGACGGCGGCGAGTTCGGCCGAATCATTGGCCAGCGCCAGCAGGCCGCGGGTGACGTAGAGATAGCCACCCGGCAGCGCGAAAGCGTTGACGTTGGGCGAATTGAGGATGGTGATGCGATAGGTCTGGGTCGGATTGGCCGACACCACGGTCAGGCTGCCGACAACCTTGGCCACCATGCGCTCGAGCTTGGGATCGGAATATTCGCCGCCATAGGTGGCAAGGATGCGCGGATGCTGTGCCTTCGCCAGTTCGGCAAGCTTGCTGTTGGCGGCGACATTGTCGACCGTGATCGGCTTGTCGGAAGGCTGGAAGCCGGATTCCTGCACTTCGGGAGGCGTGAACATCTGGCAGCTGGCCAGCGCCACGGCAAGGCCGGCCAGCGCGAGGAAGCGCACCAGCGGTCTGCGTTTCAAAGTGTCAGTGCCGGTCGGCAGCACGGCGTTCCTTCAGCTCTCGGCGCATGATTTGGACCGGGGTCCGCGCCAGCGAAAAATCGGTTTCGTTGGCAATCCTGCACACATCAAAAAACCTACAGCGTTTACGCATCCGGCCGGGTGCGGCGCTGTAGGGGCAAATCACGGCTCGTGCCGGACCAGTACTAAGCGGACCTAGCCACATCGACTGGACCATGGCAAGCAAGCGCCACATCACCTGTAGCCGGTTTGGTCGTAAATTATGTCCGCTTCCGGGCAATATCGCGTGATCCGCCCGAACTTGCGCCGATATAGCGCCGAAACGCTTCAGGGCCAGTGCCGTCGAAAAAATCGCCGGCAGGTCCCGTCGCGGCAACCCTGCCATTGTCCAGAAAAACCATCTGCTCGCCGATACGGCGAGCGTCTTCCGGCTGATGCGTGACGAACAGCACCGTCATCGCCCGCTCGGCATGAACGCCGGCCACCAGGTCGAGCATGTCGTCGCGCAGTGCTGGCCCGAGCGAAGCGAACGGCTCGTCGAGCAGCAGCACTGGCCGGTCGCGCACCAGAACGCGGGCGAGCGCCACGCGCTGCCTTTCGCCGCCGGAGAGTTCGCGCGGCAGGCGCATTTCCTTGCCGGCCAGGCCGACGCGGTCAAGCGCCTCGGCGATTGCGGCGCGATCGGCGTCGGTCAGGTTGAGCGATGGCGAGCGGCCGAGCCCGACATTCTTCTCCACCGAGAGATGAGCAAACAGATTGTTTTCCTGGAATACCATCGACACCGGCCGCGCCGAAGGCGGCTCGGCGCCGACATCGGCGGCGCCGATCAGCACACGACCGGACTCCGGCGTCTCGAAACCAGCCACCAGATTGAGCAAGGTCGATTTGCCCGAACCGCTTGCCCCCATGATGGCGGTGATCTTAGATGTATCGAATTCGACATCGAACAGGAATGGCGTTTCGCCATAGCTGAACGAGACCTTGTCCAGCCGGACAGTCGTGCCTTTCTCCACAGCGGACGTCACGATCTCTCTCCCCGTCCCAGCCAGTCTGCCGCGACCACCAATGCAAGGCAGACCGCCCCGAGCAGCAAAGCCAGCCCGGCAGCATCGGCCGTGCGATAGCTGCCCATGCGCGCCAGCAGGAGATAGGGCAAGGTCTGCACCGAATCGCTGCCGAACAGCGCGATGACGCCGAGATCGCCGAGCGACAGTGCCATGGCGAAGGCAAAGCCGGTGGCCAGCGGCCGCCGGAGCGATGGCCAGTCGACCAGAAGCAGCCGGTTCCAGCCCGCAATGCCGAGCTGCGCGCACAGCTTTTCATGGCGCTCGCTCGCCGCATCATAGGCCGGGCGCATCGCGCGGATGGCAAAGGGCATCGCCATCACCGCATTGACGGTGACGACCATGACCGGCGCGATGGCAAAGACATCGCTGACCGTGCGCAGCAGGAGAAACCAGCCGGCGCCGATGACGATGGGCGGCACGACGAGGACGAAGCCGGCGCCGGTGTCGGTGGCATGTTCGAGCAATGAACGGGCACTGGACCGGCGGCGCAGCGACAGTGCCCGCCGCGCCATGATCAGCGACAGTGCCAGCGCCACCGAAAGTAGCGCCGCCGAGAAGGCGAGACCGGCGCTGGTCAGCGTCGCCTGACGCACGGCACTCTCGCCCGCCAGCCGGCCGAGATCGGCGCCGAGGCCGGAGGCAACGGTGGCCGCCATCGGTCCGGCGACGAACAGCAAGGCGAGCACGATCAGGACGGCGTTGAACGCTGTTTCTGCTTTGCCGGCCAAGTGATAGCGGCGCGGCGCGACAGGCAAATTGGCGTCGCCGGTCACATTGGCGCCGAGCCGCGTCAGCGCCAGCATGACGGCGAAAGTCAGCGCGATCTGTAGCACCGTCAGCGTCACCGCTCGCGCCGGATCGAAGTCGAAACGCAGCGCCTGATAGATGGCGACTTCCAGCGTCGTCGCCGCCGGCCCGCCGCCGAGGATCAGGACGATGGTGAAGGAGGTGATGCAAAGCATGAAGACAAGCCCGGCGACGCCCGGCAGCGCGGCGCGCAGCACCGGCCACTCGATCAGCCGGAAGGCTGGCCTCGCCCCCATGCCGAGCTGGCTCGCCAGCCGCCATTGATCGGCCGGCACCGTTCCCAGCGCTTCGAGGAACAGCCGGGTGGCCAGCGGCAGGTTGAAGAAGACGTGGGCGACGAGGATGCCCGACAGCCCATAGATGTCGGGCGAGCTCTGGCCACCGATCGCGGCGAAATAACCGGCGCGGCCATAGAGCGCCAGTATTCCCAGCGCTCCGACAATTGCCGGCAAGGCAAGGGGCACAGTGAATAGCTGCAGGATGAAGCCGCGTCCGAAGAAGCGCGGATGCCGCGACAGCGCCCGGGCGACGAAGAGCGCCGGTACGGCGGAAAGCAGAGTCGAGAGCGCAGCCTGCCAGAGCGTGAAGCGGACAACGCGCAGGAGATAGAGGTCAAAGGCGGACGCGGCGCCGGAAAGGTCGTGCGCGCCTTCGCGGATAAGGCCGGCGAAGGCGCCACCGATCAGCAGCGCGATTGCCGCAAGCGCGACAATGCCGGCCGTGATGCGGGGGTCAGAGCGTTGCACTCTTTACCGGGCGTCGCGTTCCTTCGCGCCCCCCTCTGTCCTGCCGGACATCTCCCCCACGAGGGGGGAGATTGGCGGTTTTAGCGCTCCGCTCATTCCTGCAGCTTCGGAGATTGGCGAAAGTCAACGTAAAGGCCAATCTCCCCCCTCGTGGGGGAGATGTCCGGCAGGACAGAGGGGGGCGCCGTAGAGCACTCATCTTTTGACTATACAGCCAAATCTACTTGCTCATCACCGCCAGCCATTCGTCCACCCAGGCCTTGCGATTTGCCGCGACCTCTTCCGGGCTGAACAGCAAGGTCTTCGCCGGCTTGACCAGCCTATCAAAAGCCGGATTGAGCGGCTTGTCGGTTTTCCCGGCCGGGAACATCCAGTTGGTCTCCGGAATGACATCCTGGAATTTCGGCCCGGTCATGAAGGCCAGGAACTTCGCCGCCAGCGGATTCTTCGCGCCCGTGGTGGTGATGCCGGCGACCTCGATCTGCAGATACTCGCCTTCCTCGAACGAGGCCGCCTGGTAGCGCCCGGTGTTCTCCGCCACCATGTGGTAGGCCGGCGACGTCGTATAGGAAAGCACCATCGGCGCCTCGCCCTTGGTGAACAGGCCGTAGGCCTCGCTCCAGCCCGGCGTCACCGTCAGCACTTTGCCCTTGAGTTTCGCCCAGGCTTCCGGCGCCTTGTCGCCATAGACCGACTTGACCCACAGCAGCAGGCCGAGGCCCGGCGTCGACGTCCTCGGATCCTGGATGACGATCTTGTCGGCGGCATCGCCCTCGACCAGTTCCTTCAGGCTCTTCGGCGGGCTCTTCAGCTTTTCGGTGTCGTAGACGACGGCGAAATAACCATAATCATAGGGCACGAAAGTGTCGTCGCTCCAGCCGCCCGGCACGTTGTTTTCAGCCACCGCGCCATGTCGGACAAACAGGCCGGAAGCCTTGGCTTCCGCGGTGAGGTTGGTGTCGAGGCCAAGCACGATATCTGCTTTGGTCGAGGCACCTTCGAGCTTGACGCGGTTGAGCAGCGCGACGCCGTCGGCGACCGAGACGAAGTCGACGCTGCAGCCGCACTCGGCCTCGAATTCCTTCTTCACCTGGGGGCCTGGACCCCAGTCGGCAGTGAAACTCTCATAGGTATAGATCGTGAGTTTTTCCTGCGCGCACGCAGGGCTTGCCAGTAGCGAAACAGCAAGCCCCAGCGCTGGGACAAGACGGGACAAAAAAATGCGCATCGGCGCCTCCTTCATTCGTGTTGAAAGGAATTGAGGCGTCGGGCTGTCCGAAGCGTCTAATCCCTCCGCCGGTACAAACCGGATCAGGTTCAGCGGGTTGGCGAGACTGCCTCTCAGCCGGTCCGCGAAGATCGCGTCCGGCACCCCGTTAGAGCGTTTCGACACATAGGCCCGGCCAAGGTGCCACGCAAGCGGAAGTTTGCCCGAGCATGATCCCGGAAAGTGGAATCCGTTTCCGGAAAAAGATCATGCTCCAACAAAGAGTGACGGTGCCGCTCGGCCTTCCGTTTCGTCGGCGGGGCTGGTAAGGGCCAGCGGATATGAGCACATTCACCATCCTGCTTGGCGGCGATCTCGTCCGCACGCCGCGGCTCGACCGCCAGGTCGCGGGCACGCGCGTCATCGCCGCCGACGCCGGCATCGGTCATTGCCGCCTGATCGGCCTGATGCCGGAGCTGTGGGTCGGCGATTTCGATTCTGTGCCGGCGGACCTGCCTGCCGATCTCGCCGCCGTGCCGCGGGAGGTGTTTCCTCCCGAAAAGGACAAGACCGATGGCGAACTGGCGATCGCGGCGGCATTGGAACGCGGCGCCACCAGCCTGGTGCTGGCCGGCGCTTTCGGCGGCAAGCGCGCCGACCACGCCTTCCTGCATCTGGCGCTCAGCCTTCAACTGGCAGAGACAGGCACAAAAGTGCTGTTGACCAGCGGAGCGCAGGAAGGCGCCCCTTTGCTGCCCGGCAAGGCCGGCTTCGACTATGCCGACGGAACGCTGTTTTCGGTGCTCGGCTTTTCCGATCTTTCGGGCCTCACCGTGTCCGGCGCGAAGTGGCCGCTCGACCATGTCGAGGTCGTGTTCGGCTCGTCGCTGACCATCTCGAACGAGGTCAAGTCCAACAAGACCGGGGGCGGCCTCGAAATTGAGCTCGGCCATGGCCGCGCGCTGCTGCTCGCCCACCCCTACCCCTTGCCTGAAAGCTGACATGGCCCCGCCCCTTCTCAACCTCGACGGCATAAGACTGACCTTTGGCGGCACGCCGCTGCTCGATGGCGCCGAACTGACGGCGTCCGCCGGTGACAAGATCGCGCTCGTCGGCCGCAACGGCTCCGGCAAGTCGACGCTCCTGAAGATTGCCGCCGGTCTGATCGAGCCGCAAGACGGCGAGGTCTTCCGCCAGCCTTCGGCAACGGTGCGCTATCTCCCGCAAATGCCCGACATGGACGGCTTTGCCAATGTGCGTGCCTATGTCGAGGCCGGGCTTGGGCCTGCCGACGATCCCTACCGCGCCACATATCTGATGGAGCATCTCGGCCTCGCCGGCACGGAGAACCCCAACGATCTCTCCGGTGGCGAGGCGCGCCGCGCAGCACTTGCCCGCGTCATGGCGCCCGAACCCGATATTCTGCTGCTTGACGAGCCGACCAACCATCTCGATTTGTCGGTCATCGAATGGCTGGAAGAGGAGCTCGTCCGGACGTCTTCGGCGCTGATCGTCATCTCGCACGACCGTCGCTTCCTCGAACGCGTCTCGCGCGCCACTGTCTGGCTCGACCGTGGCCAGACCCGCCGCCTCGACAAGGGCTTTGGCCATTTCGAGGAATGGCGCGACCTTGTGCTGGAAGAGGAAGAGCGCGAACAGCACAAGCTCGGCCGCCAGATCGTGCGCGAGGAGCATTGGCTGCGCTATGGCGTGACGGCTCGCCGCAAGCGCAACATGCGCCGCCTGGGCGAACTGCAGACCATGCGCCAGCGTTTTCGCGGCCATCGCGGCGCCGAGGGCTCGGCCACCATGGTGGCCAGCGACGCCGCCGAATCCGGCAAGCTGGTGATCGAGGCCAAGAACATCGAGAAGAGTTTTGGCGACCTGACCGTGGTCAAGGGCTTCTCGACCCGCATCCAGCGCGGCGATCGCGTCGGCCTTGTCGGGCCGAACGGCGCCGGCAAGACGACGCTGTTGAAGATGCTTACCGGCGAGATGAAGCCCGATGCCGGCTCGGTGCGGCTCGGCACCAATCTGGAAATCGCCACGCTCGACCAGGAGCGCGAGGCGGTCGATCCGGCCGAGACCCTGGCGCAGTATCTCACGGACGGGCGCGGCGAAAACCTCGTCATCAATGGCGAGCAGCGCCATGTCGTGTCCTACATGAAGGATTTCCTGTTCAAGCCGGAACAGGCGCGCACCCCGGTGCGCGAGCTGTCCGGCGGCGAACGGGCGCGGCTGCTCCTGGCGCGTGTTCTGGCGCGGCCGGCCAACCTTCTGGTGCTCGACGAGCCGACCAACGATCTCGACATGGAGACGCTGGAACTGTTGCAGGAACTTGTCGCCGGCTTTGCCGGCACGGTCATCCTGGTCAGCCACGACCGCGACTTCCTCGACCGCACCGTCACCAGCATCATCGCCCCGGACGGAGGCGGCCGCTGGATCGAATATGCCGGTGGCTATTCCGACATGCTGGCGCAGCGCGGCGGCACCCGGCTCGACGACCGCAAGGCGCGCGCCAAGGCCGAAGCCAGCGATGCGCCGGCGCCGGGCAAGAGCGAGCCGGCAGCGCCAAAAGGGCCGTCGAAGAAACTGTCGTTCAAGCAGAAATTCGCCCTGGAATCGCTGCCCAAGAAGATCGAGGCGGTAATGGCCTCGATCTCGCGTTTGGAAAACAACATCGCCGATCCCGCCTATTACGAGCGCGACCCGACCTCGTTCCAAAAGACCATCGCCGCCCTCGACAAGGAACGCGCCACGCTGGCCGCACTCGAGGAAGAGTGGCTGGAACTGGAAATGCTGCGTGAGGCGATGGAGGGGTAGCATTGCCTGCGGTCTTTTATGCGCGTATATTGTGCGCATGAAAGGAGGCATCTCCGTGCTTCAATCGACGCCAAAAACTCAGCGGACCTCTGTCAACACGTCCATTGACTCTCAGTTGATCAAGGACGCCAAAGCGTTGGGCATCAACATCTCCCGCGCTGCCGAAGCAGGGATCGCGAAAGCGATTGCGGCGGAGAAAACGCGTCGATGGCAAGAAGAAAACAGGGAAGCCATCGAAAGCTCCAACGAATATGTCCGAAAGAACGGACTGCCATTGGCTAAACACCGGCCGTTCTGATGGCGCGTTACGATTTCTATCGGAGTACCGAGAGCGACGGTTATCTTCTCGACGTGCAGTCAGATATGCTTGAAGGGCTGAGCACGAGGGTGGTCGTTCCTTTGATGCCGCCCGAGATTGCCCCGCTTCCTGGCCGCCGCCTGAACCCGACCTTCGCTATAAACGGCAAAGATCTTGTGATGGTCACACAGTTTGTGTCGGCCTTCAGCGCGTCCGAATTGCGGATGCCAGAGGGAAACCTTTCTAGACATCACGACGACATCGTCGCCGCGCTCGACATGCTGTTCCAGGGCTTCTGAGCGAAGGCAGCCGCCACTGCCGCCCGTCAACCTGCCGTCTTGGCCTGCCAGGCCTTCAGCGCCTCGTCGAACACCTTCTCGCCCGGAATGCCCTTTTCCATGGTCAGCAGCGCCCGGCGTCCGGTCTTGTAGACCACCGGCACGTCGATCCAGTCCTGGCCTCGAAGCAAGGTCATGTTGGCGTCCTCGTCGGCCTTGGTGTCGTTGAGCGCCACCAGGAAGAAGCCGTCGGCGATCTTGGCCGGAATCCCGATCAGCGGGCTGCCGGCATCCTGTTCCGAACTCTTCATGGCGACGCGCAGGATGTTGTCGACGCCACCGCCGTCAAAGCCCTCGGGCGTCAGGAAGATCATCTCGATGATGTGGCTGGCCGGCAGCGTCTGGTCGGTATTGCGGCGGATGGTCATGCGCAGCTGGATGTCCTTGCCGGGAATGGTCGCCTCGGCGCGGATCGCCGGCTCGGGCGGCAGGTCGCCGCCGGGCGATTCCTGCACCAGCGACCAGACGATGCTGCCGGGTTCGGCCGAACCTTGCGCGGTCGAGGTGCGTTCCTCGTAGAAGATCGCCTTCTGGCCGACCGCAACGGTCGGCGCGGGAGCGGCGGCCGCCGGCGCAGCGGGCGGCGTGGCGGCGGCATCAGCCGGTGCTGCCCCATTGGCCGGCGGAGCGACGCCATCGGCGGGCGGCGTTGCCGGTGGCGTGGCGGAAGCGTCGGGCGCCGGCGTGGCGGGCGCGCCCGTGGCTGCGGCGTCGCCGGCCGGCGGGGTCGCAGGCGCTGGAGCCGCAGGTGGCGCTGGAGCCGGGGGGGGCGGTGTGGTCAGCGCGGCGACGGACTCGCCCTCGCCGATGCCGCTTTGACCGGCCGCGGGACCGGGGTCGGTTTCACCGCCTTCGGGCGACAGGCGCTGGGTGAACTTCGTTCCCTCGCCGGCAGCGGCCGGTGCCGGTGCATCGGCCGCGGGCTTGGCCGGCGCCGGCTTTACCAGCGGTTCGGTCGAGACCGTCTTGGTGTCGCCGCCGAGGCCCAGCATCGAGCCAAAGGCATCCTTGTTCAGCCAGATGCCATAGCCGCCGCCGGCGACCACCAGAAGCGCGACGACAGCCGCGATCAACCCGCCATAGCTGCGCCTGCGCTCGGCGGGGCGCAGGCGCTGGAACGTGTCCGCCGCCGGCTGCTCGTCATTGGCAAAGACATCGGCGCTGTCGTCGTCGGCGTCCAGCTCCGCGGCTTGCTTGTCGATGGTTTCTGCACGCCCTGCAGGCGGTGTCGGCGCGGGCCTCTGCCAGCTCGGCTCTGTCCTGGCGGTCGGCGCCGGCTGCACGGGTTTCGCCGGCTGCCAGGCCGGCGCAGGCGTGGCGGAAGGCTTTACATGACTGGACTGGTTCTTGTTGCGGTCGATGGAGGAGAAGATGTGCTCCAGCTCCGCCAGTGGGTCGGATGCGGGCAGTGCCCTGGCATAGTCGCGCTCGACGCTCGAGATGGCATCTTCCAGGGATCGCTTCTGCGTGCTTATGGCTTCGGCGGCCAGCGGCGGCGAATACTCCGCAAGCTTCTTCGCCAGCATGGTACGAACGCTGTCATAGATCCGCGTACGCTTTTCGGGCGTTTCGTCGCCGTGCTTGTCGAGCGCCTTTTTCAGAATAGCAACGAAATCTGCCATGCTTCAGTCGACCTGTATTTTGTTTCCGCGCCGGCCCCCGCAAATCGGCCGCGATGCCCGGAAAGGCTTCAGAAAACTAGTCTTGAAACGGATCGGTCACAAGTATCGTGTCGTCCCGTTCCGGGCTGGTGGAAAGGAGCGCGACGGGTGCCCCGATCAGCTCCTCGATGTAACGGACATATTTGACGGCCTGCGCCGGAAGGTCGTTCCAGCTGCGCGCGCCGGCTGTGGTGCCTTTCCAGCCTTCGAGCGTCTCGTAGACCGGCTCGACACGCGCCTGCGCGCCCTGGCTGGCCGGCAGATAGTCGATCGTTTCGCCGTCGAGACGGTAGCCGGTGCAGACCTTGATCTCATCCAGCCCGTCGAGCACGTCGAGTTTGGTCAGGGCGATGCCCTTGATACCGTTGACGGCGACGGCCTGGCGCACCAGCACGGCGTCGAACCAGCCGCAACGGCGTTTGCGCCCGGTGACGACGCCGAATTCGTGGCCACGCGTACCGAGAAATTCGCCGATCTCGTTCTTCTGCTCGGTCGGGAACGGGCCTTCGCCGACACGCGTCGTATAGGCCTTGGTGATGCCCAGGACATAGCCGATGGCGCCGGGGCCCACCCCCGAGCCGGCGGCTGCCTGGCCGGCAACGGTGTTGGACGAGGTGACGAACGGATAGGTGCCGTGGTCGATGTCGAGCAGCGTGCCTTGCGCGCCCTCGAACAGGATGCGTTCGCCGGCGCGGCGCTTGTCGTCGAGGATTTTCCAGACGCGGTCCATATAGGGCAGGATCTCATCGGCGACCGAGGTCAGCTCGGTCATGATCGCCTCATGCGTGACTTCGCCATGGCCAAGCCCGCGACGCAGCGCATTGTGATGCGTCAGCAGCCTGTCGACCTTGAGAGGCAGCGTTTCCAAATCCGCCAGATCCATCACCCGAACCGCGCGCCGGCCCACCTTGTCTTCATAGGCTGGGCCGATGCCACGACGCGTCGTGCCAATTTTCGTCCCGGAATTGGAGGCGGCGTCCTCGCGGAATCCGTCCAGCTCCCGGTGCAGCGACAGGATAAGCGCCGTGTTTTCGGCTATTTTCAGGCGGTCCGGCGTGACCTCGACGCCTTGCGCCTTGAGTTTTGCCACTTCCGCGACAAAGGCGTGCGGGTCGAAGACGACGCCATTGCCGATGATCGACAGCTTGCCTTGCCGCACCACGCCCGACGGCAGCAGCGACAGTTTGTAGACCTTGCCGTCGACGACCAGCGTATGGCCGGCATTGTGGCCGCCCTGGAAGCGCACGACCACGTCGGCGCGCTCCGACAACCAGTCGACGATCTTGCCCTTGCCTTCGTCGCCCCATTGCGAGCCGACGACCACCACATTGGCCATGTTTCTTTTCCCTTGAGATGCCGCCCTGGCGGCCTGGATATGGTTCGAAACGACAGGCCTCTATAGCGTCAAGACCTCGCAAGCGCGACCTTTCTTTGCCGCCGAAAATGCCCTGAGGCACAACAATTTTCGGCTTTGACATCATTTACTTGCGTCGGCGGGGGCAATAGGCCGGCAAACACAACTCCCCAAGCGGCCGGAATCCCGCATGCATCGACGCGCCTACCTGTTCCTGCTGCTGACCACCCTGCTGTGGGGCGGCAATTCCGTCGCCGGCAAGCTGGCGGTCGATCACGTCTCGCCGATGACGCTGGTCTTCCTGCGCTGGGTGCTGGCCGTCGCGATCCTGCTGCCGATCGGCTGGCGCACGATCAGGGAGGACTGGCAGGTGGTGCGCAAACACTGGTTCGTGCTGGCTGCACTTGGCGCCAGCGGCTTCACTCTGTTCAACACCATTTTTTACACCGCGCTCAACTACACGACCGCGATCAATGTCTCGATCGAACAGGCGGCGATGCCGGTCTTGATCATCATTGCCAATTTCTTCTTCTTCCGCCTGCGCGTGAGCTGGGCGCAGATTGCGGGCGTGGTGCTGACCATCTTCGGTGTCATATTGACTGCCTGCCACGGCGATCCGCGCCGACT
The DNA here is from genome assembly GCF_040324395.1 of Mesorhizobium sp. C277A. Taxonomy (NCBI): domain Bacteria; kingdom Pseudomonadati; phylum Pseudomonadota; class Alphaproteobacteria; order Hyphomicrobiales; family Phyllobacteriaceae; genus Mesorhizobium; species Mesorhizobium sp. C277A. The sequence goes on from NZ_JAMYVW010000002.1 coordinate 4,589,220, forward strand.
GCTCACATTGGAACTCAATTTCGGCGACGCCATCATGCTGGTCGCGGTCGTCCTCTACAGCGGTTATTCGGTCGGGCTGCGGCTGAAGCCGGTGATGCGCTGGCAGAGCCTGATGTTGTCCCTGGCGATCGCTGCCCTCATCACCTCGCTGCCGTTCTTCCTGTGGGAGGTCGCCGCCGGCAAGGTTATCGTCCCCGATATCAGCGGCTGGGTGGTCATCGTCTATACCGCGATCGGCGCTTCGGTCATTTCGCAGATCACTTACATCAGGGGCAACGAACTGATCGGCGCCAACCGTGCCGGGCTGTTCATCAATCTGGTGCCGATCTTCGGCACGCTGCTGTCAGTGCTGATCGTCGGCGAGACATTCCAGCTCTACCAGGCGCTGGCGCTCGTCCTGGTGCTGGGCGGCATTTCGCTCGCCGAATACAGCGGGCGCAAGATGGCGGCACCGAACCGCCGCGGATAACATTTGGCTGCTGCCGCGCTGCGCCGCCGTCGCGATAACTGCTGCCGCGCGCCGACCTGGAACATTTTACCTCTGGCGGAGTTTGCTTGCGTGGGAGGCAACAAGATGAGCCATAACCCTCGCAGCACGGCAAGCATTGCCGGTCACCCCATTCATCCAATGCTGATTCCGTTTCCGATCGCCTTCTTTGTCGGCACCTTCGTTTGCGATCTGATTTTCTGGCAAACAGCCGATCCCGGGTGGGTCACCGGATCGCTTTGGCTTCTCGGCGCCGGCCTGATCATGGGCGCCTTGGCCGCTCTTACCGGCCTGACGGACGTTCTCGGCGATGTTCAGATCCGCAATCTCACGACGGCATGGCTCCATGCCGGCGGCAACGTGCTCGTCGTGCTGATCGAGCTTTATAACTGGTACTCGCGTTATGTCGGTGGAGCGGCGGCTGTGATCCCGACCGGCTTTATCTTATCGCTGATCGTGGTTCTGGTCCTGCTGTTTACAGGGTGGAAGGGCTGGGAACTGGTCTATCGGCATCGCGTGGGCGTCTCCGACGGCTCAGACGAATTGACCTGAACCGGCCTCTGCGATGGCCGCCCCAATGATGGGGGGAGGACCGCCGCATCCGCCACGCCGTCAACTACATTGCGTTGACGTCGAACTGCAGCCGCTTGGCCGAGTCGATGGACTTGTGCGCCTTGACCTGTTCCAGCACTTTCTCCGGGAACGGCGCGTCGAGATAGAGCAGCGCGATCGCGTCGCCGCCCGGCCGGTTGCGGCCGAGCTGGAAGTTGGCGATGTTGACGCCGTTCTCGCCGCACACCGTGCCGAGCAGGCCGATAATGCCGGGCGCATCGGCATTGGTTGTGTAGAGCATGTGCTGGCCGACCTCGGCGTCGAGATTGATGCCCTTGATCTGGATGAAGCGCGGCTTGCCGTCGGAGAAGCAGGTGCCGGCGATCGAGCGCGTCATGTGCTCGGTCTTCACCGTCAGCTTGATGTAGCCGTCGAACACGCCCGACTTGTCGCGCTTGACCTCGGCGACGATGATGCCGCGCTCCTTCACCATGATCGGCGCCGACACCATATTGACGTCGGCGACCTGCGGCCGGATCAGTCCGGCAAGCGCGGCACTGATCAGGGCACGCGTGTTCATCGTCGCGGTCGAGCCGTCGAACAGGATCTCGACCTCGTTGATCGGGTCCTCGGTGACTTGGCCGACAAAGGCGCCGAGCACTTCGGCGAGCTTGACGAACGGCTTCAGCCGCGGTGCTTCCTCGGCCGTGATCGAGGGCATGTTGATGGCATTCGAAACCGCGCCCTTGATCAGATAGTCGGCCATCTGCTCGGCCACCTGGAGCGCGACATTTTCCTGCGCTTCCGCTGTCGAGGCGCCGAGATGCGGCGTTGCCACCACATTGTCCATGCCGAACAGCGCGTTGTTCTCCGCCGGTTCGACCTCGAACACATCGACGCCAGCGCCCGCCACCTTGCCGCTCTTCAGCGCCGCGACCAGGTCGGCTTCGACGATGAGCCCGCCACGCGCGCAATTGATGATGCGCACGCCGTTCTTCATCTTGGCGATCGCCGCCGCGTCGATGATGTTGCGCGTCTTGTCGGTCAGCGGCGTGTGCAGCGTGATGAAATCGGCGCGGGCGAAAAGCTCGTCCAGCTCGACCTTGTCGACGCCGAGTTCCTCGGCGCGCTTGTCCGACAGGAACGGGTCGAAGGCAACGACATGCATCTTCAGGCCGACGCCGCGCGTGGCGACGATCGAGCCGATATTGCCGCACCCGATGACACCCAGCGTCTTGCCGGTGATCTCGACGCCCATGAAGCGGTTCTTTTCCCATTTGCCGGCATGGGTCGAGGCATTGGCCTCCGGGATCTGGCGTGCGAGTGCAAAGATCATGGCCACCGCATGCTCGGCCGTGGTGATCGAATTGCCGAAAGGCGTGTTCATCACGATGATGCCCTTGCGGCTCGCCGCCGGGATGTCGACATTGTCGACACCGATGCCGGCGCGGCCGACGACCTTGAGTCTTGTCGCGGCGTTGATCAGTTTTTCCGTGACCTTGGTCGCCGAGCGGATGGCAAGACCATCATACTGGTCGATGACTTCGAGCAGCTTTTCCTTGTCCTTGCCGAGATCGGGCAAATAGTCGACCTCGATGCCGCGGTCCTTGAATATCTGGACGGCGGTGGTGGAGAGTTTGTCAGAGACGAGAACGCGGGGCGCCATGGCGGCCTCCTTGAATTGGATTGTTGGGAAAGGGCGGCCCGCAGGCCACCACGAAATCTCAGGCTGCGGCCTTCAGCGAAGCCTTCTGTGTGGCGAAGGCCCAGTCGAGCCAAGGCAGCAGCGCTTCGAGATCGGAGGTCTCGACGGTGGCGCCGCACCAGATGCGCAGACCGGAAGGTGCGTCACGATAGGAGCCGATGTCGTACGCGACGCCCTCCTTGTCGAGCACAGAGACGATCGCCTTGGCGAAAGCCGCCTGCCCGTCGGCGTCGAGCGCCGCGACATCGGCGTCGGTGAAGGACAGACACACGGACGTGTTGGACCGTGTCGCCGCATCGACCGCGAGATGGCCGAGCCAGGACGACTTGTCGACAAAGCCATCGAGCACGGCGGCATTGGCATCGGCTCTCGCAATCAACGCATCGAGACCGCCGATCGACTTCGCCCAATGAAGCGCATCGAGATAGTCCTCGACGCACAGCATCGACGGCGTGTTGATGGTCTCGCCCTTGAAGATGCCTTCGATCAGCTTGCCGCCCGAGGTCAGGCGGAAGATTTTCGGCAGCGGCCACGCCGGCTTGTAGGTTTCCAGTCGCTCGACGGCGCGAGGCGACAGGATCAGCATGCCGTGTGCGCCCTCGCCGCCCAGCACTTTCTGCCAGGAGAAGGTGACGACATCGAGCTTCTGGAAATCGAGCTTTTGCGCGAATGCCGCTGAGGTGGCATCGCAGATGGTCAGGCCCTTGCGATCCGCCGGGATGAAATCGCCATTCGGCACGCGCACGCCTGAGGTCGTGCCGTTCCAGGTGAAGACCACATCGCGGTCGAAATCGATCTTGGTGAGATCCGGCAGTTCGCCATAGCCTGCCTCGACCTTTCTGATATCGGCGAGCTTCAGCTGCTTGACCACGTCGGTGACCCAGCCGGAGCCAAAGCTTTCCCATGCCACCATGTCGACACCGCGTTCACCGAGCAGCGACCACAGCGCCATCTCGACAGCACCCGTGTCCGACGCCGGCACGATGCCGATACGGTAATCGGCCGGAACCTGGAGAATCTCGCGCGTCAGCTCGATCGCCTGTTCGAGCTTGGTCTTGCCGATCTTGGCGCGGTGGGAACGGCCGAGCGCAGCATTCTTCAGTGCCTCGACCGACCAGCCGGGGCGTTTTGCGCAGGGACCTGAGGAGAAATTGGGGTTTGCCGGACGGAGTCCGGGCTTCGTATGCGTCGTCATCGTGGTCTATCCTTCCAGATAGTGGCCCCTCGTTGGGGAGGGGTGGCCCACGGACGGCGATATGCGTTCAGCCCTCAGGCGTCAAGAGGAAAGTTTTTGTCGCTGGCGGCATACCGGCGATACGGGATCAGCATGTCGTGGGCTAAAACGCAAACAGCGGATCGAAGAGATCCGCCGTTGGGCTTCCGAACAGCAAGCTTCCTACCAGAGGTCGTAGCGCAGGCCGAGCTTGACCTGATGATTGCTGATGCCCTTGCGGATCGGATAGGAGGTCAGGCTCTCGGCCGTGACATATTCGGCATCCGGCGCGGAGAAGTACTGGTAGCCGAGATCTACAGAAACATTCTTGGTCACCTGATAGGCCAGGCCCGCATCCAGCGTGTAGGCGAGGGAATACTGGGTCTTGTTGTCGTTCCGGACGAAATCATCCGTAGGGTCGACATTGTCGGTGAAGTAACTCGCCGACAGCTTGTATTTGCTCCGGACCAGCCCAATGCCGGCGCCGAGGTAGGGCGTGATCCCGACATAAGTGCCGAGATCGACATAGCCATTGACCATGCCCGACAGGGAATAATTCTGCAGCGATGCCGACGCGATGGTCGCACCACCCGGCGGCGGCGTCGCCGAATCGTCAAAGCCGACGCCGATCTTGTTGCCGGGCAGATAGCCAAGATTGACGTCGCCGCGCAGATAGTCGTTGAAGTGGTAGCCGAAGCCGATGCTGGCAAAGGCCGGATCCTGCTTCTCGCTGAAGCTCGCGGGGGCGAAGGTGAAATCCTGATCCTCGTAGCTCTTCTGCGCCAGATAAGAGACGTCGCCGCGCAGATACCAGCCCGAGCCGACCTCGACCGGTTGATAGTCCGGCGCCTGATCGACATAGATCGGCGGATCGTAGTCCGCGGCCTGCGCCGGCGTCAGCGGCACAAGGACGAGTGCGGCGAGCGCCGGCGCTGTCAGCGATTTGAAATTCATGGGTCCCCGGCTCCTGAAATTGGCGCCCGTCATTTTGATCGCAAGCGCCGTTTCACCAAGCATTGTTAACCATAGTGGTTAAGTCAGGGTTAAGGATAACGCGGCGTACCGAATTGATTTCGATTGGGTTTCTTCGGCACACGCGGCCGGTTGAAAACGCGCAAGCATCGGCAAACGAAAACCGCCCGGCAAGACCGGGCGGTTCGCGAATTCCTGGATTTCGAAGCGACTACTTGGTGTAGATCGGCTCCGGCTCTGGAACGTAGGGCTCCGGCGATGTGCAACCATTATTGCCGCCGAACTGATAGCGCAGACCGCCTCGTACCTCATGTGTGTTGATGCCATGGTCGAAGCCGGGCCCGGAACTGCTCACGTCGAAGTCGAACATGCGGCCCCCCTCAATGTGAGAGTAGCGATAGCCGGCATCCAGGATCACCCTGTCGGTAAGGCAATAGGACGCGCCGGCCATGAGCGCGTAGGCAAAGCGCCAATTCTTCGACCCGGGGTTGGTCTCGGTTGTGTTCGGGTCGTGGACGGTATCCCATTTGACGTGCGCGCCGCCGATGCCAGCGCCAACATAAGGCGTGATGCCGTGCCAGGTGCCGATATCGTAATAGGCGTTGGCCAAGAGCAGCAATGCGCTCATTTTCGACACTTCGACCGAGGTCGTAACGCCATCGTTGGTTGATCCGTTGAAGTCCGAAGCGAACCAATAGTCGGCTGTCAGGTCGGTACGGAAATGATCGTTGATCTTGTAGCCAATGCCGGCGCCGAGTGAGAAGCCGCCCTTAAGCTCGCCGGAATCGAAAACATTGCTGCCGGGAGGCGGCCCGTAGGTGATATAGTCGATGCCGCGCAAATCCGATTTATGATAGTCGATGTCGCCGCGGATGTACCAGCCGCCGAAATCGGCCGGCTGCTCGTAGGCGATCGGCGCCGGCGCCTCTTCGACCACCGGCGGCTCCGCCAGATCGGCGGCGAATACTGGCCCGGCCACACCTGCGAACAGCGCGGCAAGGAGGGCCTTTTTTGCTGTATTGAACATGTTTGTCACCCCTGAGAACCGTCGGGAAAGTCCAACTTGCCCGAATGTGATTGACCTCAGTTGTGGATAATGAATTGGAAAAGTTAAAAGGCGTTTAACCCTGTCGATTAACCACGAATTCTCGACATTTTAGCAAACAGTCTCCGCCGGCATAACGCTGGGACCAACCCTGGCCGAAACAAAAAGCCCGCCTGCAGGCGGGCTTGAAGTCTTGAGCCGGCAGTTCGCCCCTGCCGTTGGACGCAGCGCAATCAGGCGGCGCTGCGCGTTTCCGAAATAATGTCGACGATGTCGTTGACCACGGCCTCGACCAGCTGTGGGTCGTCGCCCTCGGCCATGACGCGGATCAGCGGCTCGGTGCCGGAGGGCCGTATGACCAGGCGGCCGGCCTTGCCGAGACGGTTGCGCGCGTCTTCGATCACCGCCTTGACCGTGGCTTCCTCAAGCGGCTTGCCGCCGGCGATGCGGACATTCTTCAACAGCTGCGGCACCGGCTCGAATTTCTTCGACAATTCGCTGACCGGCCGGTTCTGCCGCTTGATGCAGGCCAGCACCTGCAGAGCCGAGACCAGCCCGTCGCCAGTGGTCGAGAAATCGGACAGCACAATGTGGCCCGACTGCTCGCCGCCGACATTCAACCCGTGCGCGCGCATATGTTCCACGACATAGCGGTCGCCGACCTTGGTGCGATGCAGCTGCAGCTTCATGTCGCCAAGGAAGCGTTCGAGGCCGAGATTGGACATCACCGTCGAGACGACGCCGCCGCCGGCCAGTCGCCCGCTCTGGTGCCAGGACTCGGCGATCAGCGCCATGATCTGGTCACCGTCGACGATGGTGCCGTTCTCGTCGACGATGACGACACGGTCGGCATCGCCGTCGAGTGCGATGCCGATATCGGCGCGCACTTCATGCACCTTCTTCTGCAGGCCGGCCGGATGGGTCGAGCCGCATTCCTTGTTGATGTTAAAACCGTTCGGATCGACATTGATGGCAATGACCTCGGCGCCCAGTTCCCAAAGTGCTGCTGGCGCCACCTTGTAGGCCGCGCCGTTGGCGCAATCGACGACGATCCTGAGACCCGACAGCGACATTGAGCGCGGCAGCGTGCGCTTGGCGAATTCGATGTAGCGGTCATGCACGCCGTCGACGCGCTTGGCGCGGCCAAGTCCGTCGGAATCGGCGAGCGCCAGTTCGATATCCTTGTCGAGCATGCTCTCGATGCGCTCCTCGATCTCGTCGGAGAGCTTGTACCCGTCGGGACCGAACAGCTTGATGCCGTTGTCGTAATAGGGATTGTGCGAGGCCGAGATCATGACGCCGATATCGGCACGCAGCGAGCGTACCAGCATGGCGACCGCCGGTGTCGGGATCGGGCCGAGCAGGAACACATCCATGCCGGCCGCGCACAGGCCGGACACCATGGCGTTTTCGATCATGTAGCCGGACAGCCTGGTATCCTTGCCGAGCACGACGCGGTGGCGATGGCTGCCGCGCTGGAACGAGAGGCCGGCGGCCATGCCGACCCGCATCGCGATCTCAGCCGTCATCGGAAACTTGTTGGCGCGCCCGCGAATGCCGTCGGTGCCAAAATAACGTCCTGCCATGCTTGCCAGAATCCCCGTCGGTTTTTCAGCCGGCTCGTAATGCCACAATTGGTCCGAGCCCGACTATCACATTGTGTGATTGTATATTACCAATTCTTAGAAAATCATTGTAGCAGGCTGTTCGGAGCGTTGGGCAACGTACCATGACACGGTGTTGCCGCAATATAGCATTCACACTGGGCCACACCGCGCAGATTGGGCCGGTAAGCCGGACTGTTGGAGGGGGCAGATCGCAATGGGTCCATCACCTTATCGGGAGAACGCCGTTTAGCATCTGGCGCAGCCTAGCGTTGAGAGCTATTGATTTACACAGGTACAACCTATGGGCGCAGCAACGGGAGAAACGCATGCTCATCCACCGACTTGCAACTTTGACGGGTCTTGCCGTCGCAACCTTGTTCATGGCGGCGCCCGCCAGCGCGCTGACCATGGCCCAGTGTAGTACCAAGTATAATGCCGCCAAGGACGCCGGCACGCTGAACGGGCAGACCTGGAATCAGTATCGGAAGGCCGAGTGCGGCACCGACGCGGCGGCCACCACCGAGACCGCAAAGCCGGCGGCCAAGAAGGCCGCTGCGGCCAAGACGGACACGACCAAGGCCGCCGCTGCTGATGATGGCGCCAAAGGTCTGACGGCCAAGGAATGCAGCGCTAAGTACCAGGCTGCCAAGGCCGCCGGTACGCTCAATGGCGCAAAGTGGAACGACTTCCGCAAGACCGAATGCGCCGCCGGCGCATCCGCCGCGGCAGAACCGGCCAAGGCCCCGACCAAGGCCGCAGCCACAACCGACGATGGCGCCAAGGGCCTGACGGCCAAGGAATGCAGCACCAAGTACCAGGCGGCAAAGGCCGCCGGTACGCTCAATGGCGCAAAGTGGAACGACTTCCGCAAGACCGAATGCGCCGCCGGGGCCTCGGCCGCGGCAGCACCCGCCAAGGCAACCACCAAGGCAGCTGCCGACAGCAGCGGCAAGGGCCTGAGCATGGCCGATTGCAGCGCCAAGTACCAGGCTGCCAAGTCTGCCAATACTCTGGGCGGCAAGAAGTGGAACGACTTCCGCAAGGCCGAATGCGGCGCAGGCGCAGATGACGACGACACCGTGCCGGCTCCGAGCGAGGCGACCTATACCAGCGAGCCCGAGAAGCCCTCGGTCAGCGCTCCCAAAGGTGTCAAGTTCCCGGCCGCGATCTCAAAGAAATACGCCGGCGAGACGCCGGCCAAGGGCCGCATGCATACCTGCCTCGAGGTGTATTATGCCAACAAGGACTCCAACACGCTCAATGGCCTGCGCTGGATCCAGAAGGGCGGCGGCTTCTACAGCCTCTGCAATGCCAAGCTGAAGAGCTGATCGCGTAGCCGTATTCTCCAGACAATGGCCCGCGTATCGCAGCATGCGCGGGCCTTTTGTCGCGCTCGAACACACCCGGCGTTGCTCGCGTCTACATACCGCGGAAGCTGTCGGCATCATCTATTCGCCCACACTGCCCACCGCCAGACATATCGGTGGTTCGCAAAGATTCCAATTGAACATATGCAGAACAAATGGTATACAAAAGGACATCGAACTTTTGTCAACCAGGAGGGTCTTATGTCCAGATTGAAATTGGCGGCATTGGCTGTGACGGCATGGATTGCGTGGAGCGTCGCCCCTGCAAGCGCACTGACGATGAAGGAATGCGGCGAGGCCTATCGCACAGCCAAGGAAGGCGGCACTCTGAACGGCATGGATTGGACCGCTTTCCGCACAGAGAAGTGTGCGACGTCAGCTGCGGAGAGTGCCAATGCGGATGCGGTCAAAACCGAGCCGCAGCCGCAGAAGGAAACCAGCGCGGCGGTAGCCCCCGCTGTAGCGCCGACGGGCGTGACATTCCCGACCACCCTCACCGCCGAATTCAAGACCGAGAAGCCCTCGAAGGCGCGGATGAAGACCTGCCTGCAGAGCTACCACGGCAACAAGGACGCGGGTACGTTGAACGGCCTTCGCTGGATCCAGAAGGGCGGCGGCTATTACAGCCTCTGCAACGCCAAGCTGAAGAGCTGATCGACCAGCAGCGTTTGAAGATCGAAGGCCCCCAACCGCAAGGTTGGCGGGCCTCAGGCTTGTAAGATCGGCATTGGCCTGGCCGGCAGCCACCCCGCGCTTCATCAGGCTTTGCATCGGCAAGACGAGTTCGGTGCTGACATCAGCCGACCTGCTGGCATCGATGACATTGACGTAGGCATCAGCCTGCATGCCCAGGTTGGAAACGACATTGCTGGTGTGATCGCCACTGTCGATCTGTTCCGCCCATTTCGGCAGCAGGCCTTGCATCGACTGAAGCCAGGAGGCCAGCAGCGGCATGAACTCGCCGGCCGGGATTCCTGCTGCGCCCGTCAATGCCAACGCCTGCAGAACGCCCGCGAACATGCCGTACATGCCGCTCAGAAGCGAGATATCATAGATGAGCGGTGTCATAGACAAGCAGGCACGCCACGATCAGTGGACTCGATCTGACGGCTTCCTCGACACTCTTGGCCACAATGGCGCCCTTGGCTGCCAAAGCCTCAGCCTTTGCCGGAGAACGGTTCCACACCGTCACCGCATGTCCCTGGTTCAGAAAGGCTTCGGCAAGCGCCGTGCCCATGGCGCCGAGACCGATTACTGTTATGTCGCTCATTCTGCTTCTCCTTGGTTTGGTTGCGCGGTTACGCCGGTGTCGGGCTCAGGCCCTGGCCAAGGCCACCGTCCACGGTCAGCCGCGCGCCCGTGGTGAAGGTCGCGTCGAACGCCAGGAACAGCACTGCGCGCGCCACCTCCTCCATCGTGCCGTGGCGCTTCATCGGCGTGACCGCGTCGCCGATCGCCATGAAGGCGGCCCGCTCCTCGGCCGAGGCGTCGGCCACACCCATCGTCGGCGTATCGATGAAACCAGGGCTGACCACATTCACGCGGATGCGGCGCGGCAGAAGCTCGGCGGCCAGGACCTTGGCGAAGGCGCGCAGTGCCGCCTTCGATCCGGAATAGACGCTCATGCCGCCGGTGCCGGATTCGTCGGCGATCGACGAGGTGAAGACTATGGCGCCGCCATCCCTGATGAGGGGCAGCAGGCGCTGCGCGGTGAAGAATGCGCCTTTGGTGTTGATGTCGAAGGTGCGATCGTAACTGTCCTCGGTGACCCGCTCCACAGGTTCGAGATTGGCCACCCCGGCATTGACGTGAAGGAAGTCGATCTGGCCAAGCTTCTGCCCCACTTCGGCACCGAGCGTGACGATATCGGCCATGTCTGAGATATCGGACCGCACGACATGAGCTCGCGAAAGCAGCTTGGCTCGCGCGACCTCGATGTTGCGCTGGTCGCGGCCGGTGACCAGGACCTCGGCGCCGCTTTCGATCAGGGCTTCGGCAACGGCGAGCCCCATGCCGTGCGTCCCGCCGATGACAACGGCCTTCTTGTTTGCGTATCGTGTCATGATCCATCCCTTTTTGACAAAATCCGGCCGCCGACGGCCTTTGCAGGTCGAAGCGAGGTACCGATATGATGTTGTGGTGTTCGCCGATGCCGGCGAGCTGGTTTGAAGCTATGGACCGGCTTGGTTTTTCTCAAGTACCGACAAAAATGTAAGCTACCCACCGATTGCTCAGAATTGGATGAAACATGGGAAAGAAACAGCCAGATAGTTGCGGATTGGGGCCGGCGCTTGAGGTCATCAGCGGCAAATGGAAGGCGCTACTGCTCTGGCAGATTCACAAGGCGCCGGCACGATTCGGTGAGCTGAAGCGGCTGGTGCCTGACATCAGCGAAAAGATGCTGATCCAACAGCTGCGCGAAATGGAGGCCGACGGCATCGTCCATCGCGAAGTCTTTCCCGAGGTGCCGCCGAGGGTCGAATACTCGATTACCGAATTCGGCATCGAGCTGGACAATGCCCTGATCCCACTGGCCAGATGGGGCAAGCAACATGCTGGCCGGACTGACGGTGTGCGCCCCGGCAAAGCAAATGCATCCGCCCCGCATGCTCTTTGAGAGACCCTGAATAGCAAAACGCCGCGGATTGAGCCGCGGCGTTTTCTTGCATCAAGTGATGTCAGCTCAGCTCGACGGCTGAGGCTCCATGCCGCCTTCGGGCTCGGGACCCTTCTTGCGGCGGCCGGACTTCGGCACAGCCGAGCCGCGGCTTGTGGGGGTATCATCCCCCAAATCTCGCGCGGGCTTCTGGCCGGCGATCAGCTGCTTGATCTCTTCGCCCGAAAGCGTCTCGTACTCGAGCAGGCCCTGCGCCAGGGCGATCCATTCCTTCTTCTTCTTGGTCAGGATGGACTTGGCCGTGACATAGGCCTCGTCGATCAGCCGGCGCACTTCGGCGTCGATGATCTGCGCGGTCTCTTCCGAGACGTTCTGCGTGCGCGCCACCGAATGGCCGAGGAAAACCTCTTCCTGGTTGTCGCCATAGGCGACATGGCCGAGCTTGTCGGAGAAGCCCCAGCGCGTGACCATGGCGCGCGCCAGCTTTGTCGCCTGCTCAATGTCCGAGGACGCGCCCGAGGTGATGTTCTCCTTGCCGAACTTGAACTCCTCGGCGACGCGGCCACCCATCATGATGGCGAGCCGTGAGATCATGTATTTGTAGCTCATCGAATAGCGGTCGCCTTCCGGCAGTTGCATGACCATGCCGAGCGCGCGGCCGCGCGGGATGATGGTCGCCTTGTGCAGCGGATCGGCCGACGGCACGTTGAGCGCCAGGATGGCATGGCCGGCCTCGTGATAGGCCGTGAGCTCCTTTTCGGCCTGGGTCATGGCCGACGAGCGGCGCTCGGCGCCCATCATGATCTTGTCCTTGGCGTCCTCGAACTCGGCCATGGTGACAAGGCGCTTGTTGCGGCGCGCCGCCATCAGAGCGGATTCATTGACCAGGTTCATCAGGTCGGCGCCCGAGAAGCCCGGCGTGCCGCGTGCGATCACCTTGAGGTCGACATTCGGCGCCAGCGGCACGTTGCGCACATGCACCTTGAGGATCTTCTCACGACCGACGATGTCGGGGTTCGGCACCACCACCTGGCGGTCGAAACGGCCCGGACGCAGCAGCGCCGGGTCGAGCACGTCGGGCCGGTTGGTGGCGGCGATCAGGATGATGCTCTCGTTGGACTCGAAGCCGTCCATCTCGACCAGCAGCTGGTTCAGCGTCTGTTCGCGCTCGTCATTGCCACCGCCGAGGCCGGCGCCGCGATGGCGGCCGACAGCGTCGATTTCGTCGATGAAGATGATGCAGGGAGCATTCTTCTTGGCCTGGTCGAACATGTCGCGGACACGGCTTGCGCCGACGCCGACGAACATCTCGACGAAGTCGGAACCCGAAATGGTGAAGAACGGCACATTCGCTTCGCCGGCGACGGAGCGGGCGAGCAGCGTCTTGCCGGTGCCGGGAGGTCCGACCAGAAGCACGCCGCGCGGGATCTTGCCGCCGAGGCGCTGGAACTTCTGCGGATCGCGCAGGAACTCGACGATCTCCTCCAGATCTTCCTTGGCCTCGTCGACGCCGGCGACATCCTGGAAGGTGACGCGGCCATGCGCCTCAGTGAGAAGCTTGGCCTTCGACTTGCCGAAACCCATGGCGCGGCCAGAGCCGGACTGCATCTGGCGCATGAAGAATATCCACACGCCAAGGATCAGGATCATCGGCAGCCACGAGAGGAGCATGCTGATCAACCCGCCCGAGCCGTCGTTCTCAGCGCGCGCATTGATGGTGACGTTCTTGTCCTGCAGCCGCGAGACCAGCTGCGGATCGCCAGGCGAATACGTCTGGAAGCCGTTGGCGTTGTCGCTATAGGTGCCCGTGATGCGGGGTCCAGTGATGACCACCGTCTTGACCCGGCCCGCCGCGACCTCCTGCAGGAACTGCGAGTAGGGAACGTCGGTGGAGGCCCCACGCGTCTGTGGCGTCTGGAACAGATTGAAGAGAGCAATGAGCAGGACCGCTATGATCGCCCAGAGCGCGAGATTGCGATAATTCGGATTCATCAATTGTCCCGTTGGTGCCCGCTGGGACACGCGTCATGAGAGGAAACTTGCGCCTAACATAGGGAGAGCGCCCCCCCTTGCCAAGCATAACAGCACGTCTGGGTTAAGCTTTCGCGCCATGATCAACCGGCACTGTGGCGGCCAAAGGGCAAGCCGGGACAGGCGGTGCGCCGATCAACTCGGCGACGGCCTGCGCCAACACCAGATCGAAGCACGGCAGGAAACGGGCAAAGGGGGCAACGGCGGGGCTGACGGCGGCTGCCGGCGCCGACGCTACATCCTCTGCAAAACCACGGCATTCGCCGCCGCGCCACAGCGCCGGTTCCGCAGCCAGGGCGGCGCGCACAAGGCTTGGCGGCGCGCCATCCCCGGCAATCGGCGTTTTGGCGGCGGCAGCGGCGCCAAGCGGCGCGATCAACCATGCACCCGGACTGTCGCCCAATGTGATCGCCCCGGCTTCAATGTCTGGCGTGATCCGCCGGCGACCGTCCCAGAGCAGAGTGCCAGCTGCCGGCGCGGAACGCGGCAGGTCGCGCGATTCACGGCGCAGGAAGATGCCGTTTCGCCTGATATCGACCACCGTCCGCGACAATGTGGCGCAAAGCGGTCCGGCCCGCATTTGCTCGAACAGCGCTTCGCCGCGCGCCTGGTCCGGCAACAAGGCGGTGCCGCCCGTCGCCGCCAGCAGGACACGCAGCGCATAGACCGCGGCTCGCGTGTCGTCAGCTTCGGCAAGACCGGGATCGAGACGGATGAGACCCCTCGCCGGCCGGCTGGCAAATTCACCGATCAGGGCGGCGGCGCGGCGACCGAGTTGTTCGCGCTCGCCGGCGGCCCGCCTGGCCAGGCCGATCGCTTCGGCAAAACGCTGCCCGCTCCGGTCTTCGCCGAGCACGGCGCGGATGCGCGCGCGTTCGAAATTCGTGTCGATGTTGGTCGGATCCTCGACCCAGCCGACATGTTCGCGCTGCAGGAAGGCGCGCAACGCCGCGCGCCGAGCGCCGAGCAGCGGCCGCGCGATCCAGGTCCGCCAGTCATAGAGAGTGGCAGGCGCCATGCCGGCCAGACCTCGGCCTGCAAGCTCTCGCCCATCATTCCGCGCGGCTCGCATCAGGACGGTCTCGGCCTGGTCGTCGGCGGTGTGGCCGGTCACGATCACACCAATGCCTTGCGCCTGCGCTGCCTCGGCCAGCAACCGGTAGCGCGCCTCGCGCGCCGCCGCGGGCAGGCCGGCCGACGGCTTGGTGCCGGACCAGTTGAGCGTCCGGTGCGCGATGCCGCGCTCGGCACAAAGCTTTGCCACGCTGCGCGCTTCGACTGCTGCTTCCGGACGCAGGCCGTGGTCGATCGTCACCGCCATCAGCCGGGCTGTCGGGGCGCTGCGGTCGAGGTGAGCCTTGAGGAGAAGAAGGAGGGCGGTCGAGTCGCTGCCGCCGGACACGGCCGCAAGCGCGCCGTTGGTAAAGTCGATCTGCGAAAAATTCGAAAGGTCAGGCTCGGTATCGAGCATCAATGCATGTCGCGCAAAAGTGGTCCCGGTTCAGGGACGACACGGCAAAGACTAGCACGCCGCCAGCGCCCTCTCCTGCTTGACGCGTTCCTTGAGCGCGGCCGAAATATCGGGATAGCGCTTGCCGATCTCGCCGAAGGTGGCGCAGGCGACATCCTTCTGCTTGAGGCCGACCAGCGACACGCCAAGCTTCAGGAGCATGTCAGGCGCCTTCTTGGCCTTCGGATAGTCCTTGCTGGCGGAGAGGAAAACCTCGGCAGCGTCATGATACTTCTGCTGGCCAAGCAGCGATTCGCCAAGCCAGTAATGCGCGTCCGCCGCCTTGGCGTCCTTCGGGAAGCGGGCGATGTGGTCGCGAAAACCCTGCTCGGCGGTGCTGTAGTCGCCCGACAGGATGAACTGGTAGGAGTTGCGGTAGATCTCTTCCGGGTTGTTGGTGGCAGGCAGCGCCGCCACCACGGTGCCGTCCGACTTGCCGGTCTTAGCCCCGGCAGCCGGCGCCTCGGCGGCGGGAGCCGCACCTTCCGCCGGCGCCGCTGCCTGCGTGTTGCCGCCGGCGTCGATTACATTGCCGTTCTTGTCGACGGTGATGGTGCCGAAGGTCTTGGGCGGCGTGCCGTTGATCACCTTGCCGGGATCGCCGGTCTGCGATTCGACGATGACCTCGCCGACGCTCTGGCCGCCATCCGACTGCGCGCCGGCATCGGCCGGCGCCTGGTCTGCCGGGGCCTCGGCGACGCCGGTGCCCGCGCCACCGTCCTGCGGCGCGGCCTCCGATTTCTTCTGGGCCGGCGGCTGCCCGCTGGAGCCGCCTTCCAACTGCTGGAAGCGGAACTCGTTGTCTTCCTGCTGCTTGCGCATCTGCTCCTGCATCTGCAGGATCTGGAAGTTGAGTTCCTCGAGCTTGCCGTTCATCTGCCGGAGCTGATCTTCCAGCCCCGCGGCGGCGGTGCCGTCCTGCTGCTGCGCGATCTGTTGCTGCTCCGGCTTCTCCTTCTTGCCGAAAATGCCGAGCGTCGGCAGATGGAAGGAAAAGCCGCTATCCGCGGGTTGTCCGGTGCCGCTCGCGGAAGCCGCGAAGCCTGATACGAGCAGCAGCGCAAGCGTGCCGCTCAAGACCGATCTGAAATGCATGTGCCTCTCGCCGTGAATATCGTGAGCCTGTTCGCGCCTTCCGATCACAGTGGGACCGGCACGACGCCCTCGGCTCTTAGCAGGAGGCGAGACTTCGGCCAAATTTTGTTTCCGGGTTTGTTTCCGGGGCCGAAACTAAAAAAGGCGGCCACAAGGCCGCCTTTCGCATGGAGGTGTTGCAATTATGCGACTAAGGCCGCCGTCTTACTCATCAGGAGCCGGCGCCGGAGAGCGTGGTGACGGCGCGGCGATTCTGCGACCAGCAGGAGATGTCGTCGCAGACCGCGACCGGACGTTCCTTGCCGTAGGAAATGGTCTTCAGGCGGCTCGCCGAAACGCCCCTGGCGACCAGGAAGTCGCGGGTGGCGGCGGCGCGGCGGGCGCCGAGAGCCAGATTGTATTCACGTGTGCCGCGTTCGTCAGCATGGCCTTCGACGACGATGGCGTACTGCTTGTACTGGTTGAGCCACTGTGCCTGCCGCGACAGCGTCGTCTGCGCATCGGCGCGGATCGCGGTCGAGTCCGTGTCAAAGAAGATGCGGTCGCCAATGTTGACGGTGAAGTCCTGCGCCGAGCCCGGCGTTGCGGCACCCGCGCCATTGAGACCGAGATCGGCAGCGTTGTTCGGGGTTTTCTTCGAGGCGCAACCGGTGATGGCGAGCATCGCGATCAGGGCGATCATCGCCGGGTTTCTGGTAAGTGCTGCGATACGGCCCATGCCGCCTCTCCTTCGTATTCGAGTGATCGTATTTCGAGTGATTTCGTTGATCACCCAGTAACCACGTTTGGGTTAACCGGCATTCAAGAAATACGGTTAATGTTTGGTTTCGATCGTCCGTCCACGACCTTCAAATCCACGGTCACAGTTGGCGCGGACCCTAGGCGGAAATGCGGCCGAAACGCGACTAATGAATGGAAAAGGGGCCAAACGGGCCCCTTTTTAGCAGGTGTGGCAATTCGGCCGAAACTACTCCAGCAGCGGCGACCAGGCGGGATCCGACGCGAAATTCGCGGTCGGGATCGACTGTTCGTTGCGGCCGGTGAGATCGACGGAAACCAGTTTTGGGCCGCCGGCGGAGTCGCGGAAGAACATCAGCACGCGGCCGTTGGGCGCCCAGGTCGGTCCCTCCTGCTGGAAGCCCGAGGAGAGGATGCGCTCGCCCGAACCGTCGGTCTTCATGACGCCGATCTGGAATTCGCCGCCGGTCTGCTTGGTGAAGGCGACGAGGTCGCCGCGCGGCGACCACACCGGCGTCGAATAGACGCCGTCGCCGAACGAAATGCGGGTCTGGCCCGAGCCGTCGGCGCCCATCACATAAATCTGCGCACGGCCGCCACGATCGGAAGTGAATACCACCTTGCTGCCGTCGGGCGAATAAGAGGGCGAGGTGTCGATGGCGGTCGAGTTGGTCAGCCGGGTGGTCGAGCGGCTTCGCAGGTCCATGGCGAAGATGTTGGAATTGCCGTCATCGCGCAGCAGGCTCATGATCACCTTCTGGCCGTCGGGCGAGAAGCGCGGCGCAAAGGTCATGCCGGGAAAGTTGCCGACCAGTTCGCGCTGTCCGGTCTCGATCTGCAGCAGATAGACCCGCGGCTGGCCGCTTTCATACGACATGTAAGTGATTTCCTGCCGATTCGGCGAGAAACGCGGCGTCAGCACGATCGAGCGGCCATCGGAGAGATAGCGCACATTGGCGCCGTCCTGGTCCATGATGGCGAGCCGCTTCTTACGCGCATTCTTGGCGCCGGATTCGTCGATGAAGACGACGCGTGTGTCGAAATAGCCCTTCTCGCCGGTGAGCTTCTCATAGATCGCATCGGCGATGATGTGGGCGACACGGCGTTGATTTGCGTCGTTGGCGAAAAACTGCTCCCCGGCTATCTGCTGGTTGCCAAAAATATCCCATAGTCGGTACTGGGCGCGGATTCGGCCGTCCGCCTCCTTGCTCACGCTGCCGGTGACCAGCGCCTGCGCATTGATCACCTTCCAGTCGTCGAAACGGGGCTGCGCATCCGGATTGGCGATCTTCTCGATGAAGGCGTTCTTGTCTATCGGTGCGAAGAGACCGGAGCGCTTCAGGTCGGCGGTGACGATCTCGGAAATCTGCGCGCCGAGCCCTCCCTGGAAATCTGGGATGGCGATCGGCATCGGTTCGACATTGCCTTTGTTGACGTTGAGCTCGAGGGTTGCTCGAGCAGGCAAGGTGACGACGGCGTTCATGCCCATCGCCATCGCGGCGACCATCAGGAGCGGCTTGAGGATGGATTTCATGTCTTCTCGCTTCTCTTGCTGATTTCTGGGTGCTCAGGCTACAGGCCAAGCATCGCTCTGGGATCGAAGTTGACGCGAACGTCGGACCAAATGTCATGCTTTCCGGCGGGCACCTGCAGGCCGGCGACATCGCATTTCTGCACAGCGCGAACCGCGCTGCTGTCGAACTGGGGGTTGCCGCTGGACTTCTCGACGGTCGGACGGCCCTCCAGCTTGCCGGAGGCATCCAGGCTGAAACGGATCACCACGGTGAAATCCTCAGAACCCTCAAGCCCAACCGGGAGGGTCCAGCAGCCACCGAGTTGTTCTTCCAATGCCCCTTGCTCGGACTTCGACAGCTTCTGGCCTTGATCCTTGTCGCCGCCTAGCGATGCCTGTTGGGTCGAGCGCTTGGCGCCGCCGCCGGATGGCTTCTGCTTGTCGAGCAAAGCCTTGATGTCAGCCTCATTGAACTGCTTGTCATCCGACTTCGGCTTCGACGAGGCTTCCTTGACTGGCTTGTCAGCGTCCTTGCGGTCCGGTGCCTTCGCGCTTTCGGCCTGCGCCGGCTGCGGCTTCGGCCGTGCTTCGGGAGCAGGAGCGGAAGTCGGAAGCTGCGCTTCTTCCAGAGGCTGCTGATCCGATATGGCTTCGGCGACCGCATCGGGCTTCACGCGTGGCTTCGGCTCTATGGCGGCGGTCGTGTCCGGCTGCGGTGTTGGTGCAGGCTCCTTCACCGGGGTCGGCTTCGGTTCAACCTGCTTCACCGGCTCGGGCTTGACCTCTTCCTTCGGCTGCGGCTCCGGCGCCACCTCCGTCGCAGGTGTCGGCTTCGGCGCTTCCTTTGGCTTCGGCGTGTCCTCGGTCTTCGGCTTTTCGGTCGGGGTCGGCGCCGGAGCAGCCGTCGCTGTTTTCTCCACCAGCTTCGGCTTGGGCTCGTCCGTCACCGGCTTGTCGGTATCAACGCTGTTCTCGCCGATTTTCTGTGCATCTGGCACGATGTCGGGACGCTTGGTCGGCATCGGCGCCGGCTTTTCGTGCATCACCGCCTTCTTGTCGCCCTGCAGCGTCTGCGCAATGGCTTCCATGGGAACGATGTCGACCGCTATCGACTCGACATCCGTGGACGGCAGCGCGGCCGGCGCCGACAGGGTGAACAGGCCGAAAGCCAGTGCCACCGTATGCAGTATCACCGATGTGGTGAGGCCGGTCTTCATCGTGCGTCTACTGATCCTGTTGCTGCAGTGAAATCAGGCCGATATTCTTGTAGCCGGCGGCCTGGATGAGGGCCATCACCTCCATCGCGGCGCCATAGTTGGTCGCCTTGTCGCCGCGGATGAAGATGCGCTCTTCGTAGCCGGTCTTGGAAATCGCCTGCAGTTTGGCGACCAGCTCTTCCCTTGGGATTTCGGTCTCCTGCAGGAAAATCTTGCCGGCCGCGTCGATCGAAACGGTGATCGGCTGGGTGTCGGCGTTCATAGCCTTGGCCTTCGTCTCCGGCAGGTCGACCGGCACTCCGACCGTCAACATAGGTGCGGCGACCATGAAGATAATCAAGAGCACCAGCATCACGTCGACCATCGGCGTGACGTTGATTTCCGACATCAATGCATGGTGGCGGCCGCGCCGCCTGTGTCCGCGCCCGCCGCGTCCTGCCATGCCAACCGACATACCCATCTTCTTACCTCAGCCCTTAGGCGCTACTTTTTCATCGATTTGGCGCGAGAGTATGGCGGAGAACTCATCCGAGAACCCTTCCATCCGCACCGCGATCTTGTTCGCGTCGGATGACAGCTTGTTGTAGGCGATAACCGCCGGTATGGCGGCGAGAAGACCGATGGCCGTCGCCAGCAGCGCTTCGGCAATGCCGGGTGCAACAACCGCGAGACTGGTGTTCTTCGAACCGGCAATCGCCTGGAACGAGGTCATGATGCCGATGACGGTGCCGAACAGGCCGATGAAGGGTGCGGCCGAACCAGTGGTGGCGAGAAAGCCGAGACGGCCCTCCAGCTTCTCCATCTCGCGCGTCAACGCCAGGTCCATCGCCTTGTCGATGCGGGTCTGCAGGCCGAGCGGCGATTTGGCCCCCTTCTCGAAGCTCTTCTTCCATTCGCGCATGGCCGCAACGAAGATCGCACCCATGCCCGTGGTCTTGCGGTCGGCAAGCGTGCGATAGAGCTCTTCCAGCGACTGCCCCGACCAGAACACCTGTTCGAAGCGATTGAGCGACAGACGCATGCGGGCATAGCTGACCAGCTTGTCGACGATGATCGCCCAGGTCCAGACCGAGGCGCAGAGCAGACCGATCATGACCAGCTTGACCACCCAGCTGGCCTGTGTGAACAGCGCCCAAATCGACAATTGCGCTGCCGGATCGGCGAGTGCGGTAGTTTCCATGCTTCAGTCCTTAAGATTTTCCGGGCATCGCTGGCGGCTGGCCCATGGGCATCCCTTGTGGTCCGTTCGCGCTTGGCTTCCGGATTAACCCCAAAATGCACCGTTGGCGGCCTTTTCAGGGCAAATATTGGTGAAAGGAAGGCGCGCGGATTCTTCCAATCTTCACCGATCTCTTCATGAACCGTTATGGTTAAGGATGGGTTAGGAAATATGGCGCGGCGCATTGCCGCGCCAAGGCACGACGCGGGCCATCCATCCACAATCGAATGCGCTGCCGATTGGCCGCTCGTTGCCGGCCGGCAGGCCTGGATATCAGCTTGCTCCTGGTAGAAAGGCCGCGATCCATTCTTTCGGAAAGCGCTTCGGCCGGCCGTTCTCGCCGATGATCGCCGCCTCGACCTTTGCTTCGACCAGTACCTCTGTCCCGCGTTTCAATTGCTGCGCCATGACGATGCGAGCGCCGGAAATATCCTGCGTCGATGTGTCGATGGTCAGGATGTCGTCCATGCGGGCAGGCGAGCGGAAATCTATCTCCATCCGCCGCACCACCCAGACGATCCGTTCGCCGTGCTTGCCTTCCTGAAGTTCTGTGTGGTGGACGCCCGCCAGCCTGAGATAGTCCGAGCGGCCGCGCTCGAAGAATTCGAGATAGCGCGCGTGGTAGACGACGCCGGAGAAGTCGGTGTCGGCATAGTAGACCCGCGCCATCAGCCGATGGCCGAATTCCGTCAAGGCTCCGGAAAGCCCGCCGGCAAGCGCCGCCGATTCACCATGATCGTCCATCGCGCTTTCCTTTTTGCCCCCGGCGGGGCACCTGTCTTGCCAAAATCACCAGCGCAGCAAACCGGATGGCACTGTTGACGGCGAGGATCAAGACCTTGATGGCAGCGCTGCTGGTGCTGGCGGCGTCTGCGCTTCCCGGTCAGGCCGCGAGCTTTTCGATGAAGCGCGGCCTCAACCTCGACCAGTGGACGACCTGGGTCGGGGAAGACAAATGGAACGACCGACAAGCCATCCTGCCCTATCCGGAATGGCGCAAGTTCCTCGACGAGGGTGACCTCAAGGCGCTGAAGGCCGCCGGTTTCGACTTTCTGCGCATGCCGGTCGATCCCTCGCCGTTTATGTCGGATCAGACACTGGCGCTGCGTGACGACCTTTATGCCAGCGTGCGGGACTCGGCGCGCATGATCAACCGGGCCGGTCTGAAAGTGATCGTCGACATGCACCTGATCCCGGCCGGCGGCGGCCGCGAGATCGGCATGGGCCAGGTGATGGACGATCCCGCAACCTTCGACGCCTATGTCGAGGTCGTCCGCAAAATGGCGCGCACGCTTGCCACTGAGGACCCGGCGCAGGTCGCTTTCGAGCCGATGAACGAGCCTATCGTCGACTGCGACAGCGATGGCACCAGCCTGTGGCCGGAGCGTCAGCAAAAGCTGTTCGCGGCCGCGCGCGCCTCGGCCACCAGGCTGACGCTGATCCTGACCGGCGCCTGTTATTCGAATGCGGCTTCGCTGGTCAGGATCGACCCAAAGTCGATCCCCGACGACAACCTCATCTGGACCTTCCACTCCTACGACCCGTTCCTGCTGACGCATCAGGGCGCGACCTGGGCCGGCGATTTCATTCTTTATGTTACCGGGCTGCCCTATCCGCTGACCGCGGTGCCGCGCGCCGAGCTCGATGCGACGCTGGATGCGATCCGCGCCAAGATAAAAGCCGAGGCGCCATGGACCAAACGGAACGGCCTGCTCGCCTATCTCGATGAACAAGCCGCCAGCATGGACACGGACGAAAAGCTGCTCGGCGTCATGGATGCGCCGTTCGAAAAGGTCGAGGCCTGGGCGAAGGCCAACGCCATCAAGCCGGAAAACATCACGCTGGGCGAGTTCGGCATGATCCGCCAGGAGTATGGCAACCCCTATGTGATGCCGCCCAAATACCGCGCCGCCTATGTCAAGGACATGATCGCGCGCGCCGAGGCGCATGGCTTCTCATGGTCGGTGTGGAGTTTTGGCGGCGCCTTCGGCATCGTCGATGCCTTCAACGGCGAAAAGGCCGAACCCGCCGTGATGGATGCAATCCGCTCGCTCCATTAGCCCTAGGGCATGTCGAGATCCAGATCAGGCCGAGTCGGAAATGAGGGGTCCGAGAACCGGAACGGAGCGGACTTTGGTCCGTGACTACCGGAAGCGCAGGAACACCTCATTTGCAGGCCGGCATCACCTGAATACCGGCATGCTCTAACCGAGGTCGATCTGCAGGATCTCCGGCCGCATGCCAAAGCGCACCGGCGCGATGCTGAAGCCGAGCCCGCCTGACACGATCAAATTGCGGTCATTCTCGACGACATGGCCATAGGCAAAGCGGTTGCCGAAGCGGGACGGCACCACCGGTGAATAGCCGAACAGCCTGACCTGCCCGCCATGTGTGTGGCCCGACAGCGTCAGCGAAACCCGCCACGGCACTTTCGGGAAAATGTCAGGCTCATGCGCAAGCAGGATGATCGGTGCCTGGTCGGTGATCTTGGCCAGCGTGCCGTCGAGATCGTCGAGGCCTTCAAATTTGTCGCGGCCTGCGGCCTTGTTCGGTAACAGGGCCAGCTGGTCGGCGAGTCCGGCGATCCAGAAGCCGTATCCATTCTTTTCCAGACGCACAGCGTCGTTCTCCAGAACCGAGATGCCGGCTTCCTCCAATGCCTTGCGCGCCACAGTCGGCCCCGCTCCGGCCTGCTGCGCGAAAGGATCGTGCCACCAGTCGTGATTGCCGAGGATCGACAGGACACCAAGCGGCGCCTTCAGTCCTGACAAGGCCGGAGCCCATTCATGGGCCTCCACCCGGTTCGTCACCAGGGACATGCCTGAGATATAGTCGCCGAGCAGTACGATCAGATCGGGCTGCAGCACGTTCGCACCCTCGACGAGCGAAGCGATCCGCTCAGGCGTCATCCAGGGGCGGCAGGCGTGAATATCGGCAAGTGCTACAACGCGCAGCTTCAAGCCCGCCGGCCAATGCGGCGGCGTCAGCCGGTAGCGCTTCACATGGGTCAACAGCATCGGCTCGATGCCGACCGCATAGGCACTGAGCGACGCCAGCGAGAGGAACGAACCCCCGACGAATTTCAGGAACCCGCGTCTGGTGATCACTTTTCTGGCTCCGACGCTTGATCGGAGCAGTTCGCGCCGACACTACGACGCCCGATAGCATCCAGGAATGCGCCTTCACGCTGGCAGGCTTGAGGAAATTCTGCGCAGACAGCCCGTTCCGGAGGACAAATCTCCGTTACTCTTCCTGGAACAGGTTGATCTGCTGCTGCGCCAGATCCTTCGGTGCGTCGAGGCCGAGATGGCGCCAGGCATTGGCGGTCAGCACGCGGCCGCGTGGCGTGCGTTGGATGAAACCCTGCTGGATCAGATAGGGCTCGATAATGTCCTCGATGGCGTCGCGCGGCTCGGACAGGCCGGCGGCGATGGTTTCGATGCCGACCGGCCCACCACCGAAATTGCGCGCGATCATCGAGAGATAGCGGCGGTCGAGCGCGTCGAGGCCGAGCGCGTCGACCTCCAGCCGCGTCAGGGCTTCGTCGGCAACCTGCTTGTCGACGTGACCGTCGCCGGCAACGGAGGCGAAGTCGCGCACCCGGCGCAGCAGCCGGCCGGCGATGCGCGGCGTGCCGCGGGCGCGACGTGCGATCTCCAGCGCGCCATCGGCGCGAAGCGGCATTTGCAGGATGCGGGCGCCGCGCCGCACGATCTGCTCCAGTTCCTCGACAGAATAGAAATTGAGCCGCACCGGAATGCCGAAACGGTCGCGCAGCGGGTTGGTCAAAAGGCCGAGCCTGGTGGTGGCGGCGACGAGCGTGAAGCGGGCAAGATCGATCTTGACCGAGCGTGCCGCCGGACCTTCGCCGATGATCAGGTCGAGCTGGAAATCCTCCATCGCCGGATAGAGGATTTCCTCGACTGCCGGATTGAGCCGGTGGATCTCGTCGATGAACAGTACATCGCGGTCTTCCAGATTGGTGAGAAGTGCGGCGAGATCGCCGGCCTTGGCGATCACCGGACCGGAGGTCGAGCGGAAATTGACGCCGAGCTCGCGCGCCATGATCTGCGCCAGCGTTGTCTTGCCAAGCCCCGGCGGCCCGACGAACAGCACATGGTCAAGCGCCTCGCTGCGGCCCTTGGCGGCCTCGATGAAGACTTTGAGGTTGGCCCGCACCGCGGCCTGGCCGACGAAATCGGCGAGCGTCTGCGGCCGCAAGGTCTGCTCAGCATCCTCGCCGCGCTTTTCCGGGGCAATGAGGCGGGGTGAAAGGCTCATGCGGCCTTCCTCGCACAGGGCAAAGGACCGGACAAGCAATCACTCACCGCGCCAGTTCCTTCAGCCCGAAACGAATGAGCTTCGAGGCATCGGCGTCCTCGCCGGCCGTCTTCAGCGCCGCCGCGACAGCATTGGCTGCGGTGTCGCGCGAATAGCCGAGATTGACCAGCGCCGAGACGGCGTCGGTGATGGGCGCCGGCGCCACGCCTTCCCCGAGTTCCTGCTTCAGGCCGATGGCGCCGGAGGCGGTTCCGGCATAGGCCGGCGCCTTGTTCTTCAATTCGGTGACGATGCGCTCGGCCACCTTCTTGCCGACGCCGGGCGCGCGGCTGACCATGGCGATGTCGCGCAGCGCGATCGCATTGGCGAGGTCGGCCGGCGCCAGCGTCGACAGGATGGCCAGCGCCACCTTGGCGCCGACGCCTTGCACATTGCTCATCAACAGCCGGAACCATTCGCGCTCAAGCACCGATTGGAAACCGTAGAGCCGGATCATGTCCTCGCGCACATAGGTCTCGATGAACAGCACCACCGCCTCGCCGGGCGAAGGCAGCGCGGCCAGCGTGCGCGCCGAGCAATAGGCGACATAGCCGACGCCGTGCACATCGACGAGGCAGAAATCCTCGTCGATCTCGTCCAGCGTGCCTTTCAATTTGCCGATCATGCGTGATCCCTCATGCCAGCGCCATCCTGTAGGCGACGCTTTGCCGGTGATGCGCGTGGCAGATGGCGATAGCTAGCGCGTCGGCGGCATGTTCGGTGTCGAAAACGGCTTTCGGCAACAGCACCTTGACCATCATGTGGATTTGCTTCTTGTCGCCATGGCCAACGCCGATCACCGCCTTTTTGACGGCATTGGGGGCATATTCGGCGACGACAAGGCCGGCGCGCGCCGGCACCAGCATGGCTATGCCGCGCGCCTGGCCGAGCTTCAGTGTCGCCACCGCATCCTTGTTGACGAAGGTTTGCTCGACGGCCGCTTCCTGCGGCATGGCCGCATGCAGGATCTCGGCCAGCCCGTCATGCAATTGGCAGAGCCGTGTCGCCAGCGCCGCCTTGTCGTCGGAGCGTACAGTGCCGGAACTGATAAAGCGCAGCGAGTTGCCGAGGCTCTCGACGATGCCCCATCCGGTGCGCCTCAGCCCCGGATCGATACCGATAATGCGAATCGCTTCCCTCATGCGCGAAGTCTACCTCCGGCGCACAGCGATGTCAGGGAAATGTGAACAAACCAGAAACGGGAAGCGTTTAACCTCGAGCGAAAGCCGTATTCAGCAGCGTGATCTGGTCGGAAACCGGATTGACGCGGCGGGCGGCGGCAGGCGTCTCGGCAAACGCGCCGCCATAGATCTCTTCGTCCATGCGGCGCACCAGCGCCTGCAGGCGCAGCGAGCGGGTGACGAGGTCGAGGAAATCCTTCGGCAGTTCGCCCCAGCCGACCGCTTCGTCATGCGCCGAGGCGGTGTCGAGACGCACCTTGGATTTTTCCGAAGCGACCTGGTCGCGGGTCATCTCGCCGGAATTTGCCGCCCGCTGCAAAAGCAGCCAGGAGGCGACTTGCATCAACCTTGTGGTCAGCCGCATCGATTCGGCCGCATAGAGCGTCGCCGCCAGCCTGGACAGCTTCTTGGCCTCGGCACGGCCCTTGCCGTCAAGATACTCGGCTGCCTGTTCGACCAGGCCCATGCCTTCCTGGTAGAGCGGTTTGAAGGATTGGGAGAAAACCCGGCGTTCCGCCAGCTTGATGGTTTTCGCGATGCCCTTCGAAGGCTCGTTCATCGATACGCCCCTGCACTGCCCCGTCGGCTGATTCGGCTTCTCGCCGTCACGCCGGCACCCTAGATGACTGAAGCTTGAAAATGCGCTTCGCCGCCGGCGAAGGCAAGCACATGTTTAACAAACGGTTAACGCCTGCGCAGGGGCGCCAAGCGGACCAAAAGCAGACAAAAAAAGAGCCGCGGATAAGGCGGCTCTCAGGAGTTTAACAGGGAGGCGTCAAACGAAGTGGCTCCAACCACTCGGTAAGAATCCAGATCACTGGATGGACATAGTAAACACCTGTAAAGCTTAATGAACCCTTAACGGCGCGGATATTTCTTGATCGACCGCTGCCCTTCTGTGCCGTATCAGCACAACGACCCCCGAAGCCTGATCGTCAGCTTGTTCATGCCTTCTTCCATACAGCCGGCAAGGAAATGAAGGCGAACAGCAGCATTGCCGCATAAAAGCCCATCGAGGAGGAACCCAGCACCGGCTCGATCTCCGGATGGCCGGCAAGTTCAAAGTAAAGCCCGATCATCAGTGCGATGCCGCAGATTGCCGTCAGCCAGAAATGCACGACCGCAATCGTCTTTTGCCCGACCGCTGGAAACAGGTGGTAGAAGAAAGCAAACACCGCCGACATCAGCCAGCCCGCCACCATGGTGTGCGCGTGGGTCGGCATCTGCCCATGGTCATTGGAGATCGCCATATCCAGGCCGAGCGCCATGCCGCAGAGGGAATAGATGACGGCCAGGGTGAAGAAATTTCGTGCTACGCCTTACATGGGATACCCTCGTTGGTTGTTGCAGACTTGGTCCGACCGCGCGCGGCCAAAATGGAGCGTCGGTCGCGAGCGGCTTAGTCCCCGCAGGTTTCAGGATCATGCCGCGAAACCAGCCAATGCCGACACGGCGTCTATCCGGCAAATGCCGGGTATTGTGCGGGCTGGCGGTAAAATCCGGCGACGGCGCCACCGCAACAAGCCGGCACCCACGCGGCATCTTCTGGATACATGTACGGAGATAATCCGCCCTCCTTCGGAAGCAGACGCGCGAAAGCAGCGTTTACCCCCGGAACGATGCACAAGGAGCGGCAATGGACTGGTATTCTCTCTTCAAATTCCTGCATGTCATGGCAGCGATCCTCTGGCTCGGCGGCGGTTTCGCCATGCTGCTGGTTTCGATACTCGCCGATCGCGCCGGCGACGACGAGACGCTGATGGTCATGCTGAGAATGACGGACAAACTCGGCTTGCGTCTGTTCGTGCCGGCGTCCGTCGCGACCCTGGCTTCTGGCCTGGTGCTGACTTCGCTAAGGACCGGCTTCTCCGACCTTTGGGTCGTCATCGGCCTTTGCGGCTACGCCGCCGCGTTTCTGACCGGTATACTCGTGCTGAAGCCTTCGTTCGAAAAGCTTGCCACAATGCTTGCCGCGGACGGCATGACCCCGGCTGCCATAGCGTTTGGGCGCCGCATGATACGGATCGTCAAGTTCGATTTCGTCATCATGATCGTCGTCGTCGCCGACATGGTGCTGAAGCCGACCGCGCACGACATCGCCACTCTCGGCGCAATGGCGGTCGTGGTCATGGGTGGTGCATCGCTGACCTTTGCGAGCGCCCCGCGAACCAAACCGGCAGCCGCCTGAGCGGGATTTAGAGCAGGCCGGCGATCCCGTCCCAAAGCAGCTTGACCGCGACCACGGCCACGGTCGCGTAGGTGAAGGGATAAAAAATCTCCGGCCGCATGCGCCGCACCAGCCAGGCGCCGGCGATGGTGGCCAGCGGCGCCAGCGGCATCAGCACGGCCGACGCCGTCAGGTTGGCGGTGTCGAACTGGCCAAGCGCGAAGTAGGGGATCAGCTTCAGCGCGTTGGTGGCGGCAAAGAAGATCGCCGATGTCCCCGACAGCACCTTCGGATCGAGCCGGATCGGCAGCGCATAGACCTGGAAGGGGGGCCCGCCGACATGGGCGACGAAGCTGGTGAAGCCGGCGACGGTGCCCCAGAAGGCGGCGGCGATGCGGTTGGGCGCCGCCGCATGGTCGGAACCGTGGCGGAACTGGAGATAGAGCCAGCGCAGCACGAAGATCAGCGCGACAGCGCCGACGATCAGCCGCACCATCTCTTCGGTGACGAGCGCTGCCGTCAGCCAGCCGAGCCCAATGCCGATCACCGCGCCCGGCATCATGTCGACCAGCATCTTTCTGTCATACACACCCCACCACGTCCACACCGAAACGATGTCCATCAGGCACAGGATCGGCAGCAGGATGGCCGCCGCCTGCACCGGCGGCATGGCCAGCGCCATCAAAGGCACGCCAACGAAGCCTACAGCGCCGCCGAAGCCGCCTTTCGACAGCCCGACAAGTATCACCGCCGGAATGGCGGCGGCATAAAACCACGGATCGGCGAGCAGACCTGACATGAGCTGAAAATGGCTGGAGGGAAGACGGTTGCCCTGCAATAGCCCAAAAACCCTTGCGCCGCGACCGGGAAAATGCCGGGCCGGGTCGATCAACTGTGCGTAAAGCGACGGTTCCGGATTTGCGGCAAGATCGCCGCCGATGCATAAGGGCGCCGTCCCCGCTGCATCAGGTTTTGGCCCCAGGTTTTTGACCCCCAGGTTTTTGACAATGAGCGAACCCCACATCCGCCGCGCCGAAGCGGCCGACCTGTCTGCCATCGTAGTCATGCTCGCCGACGATCCGCTTGGCCGCAGCCGCGAGGATGCGACCGAACCACTCGCCAAGGCCTATCGCGACGCCTTTGCCGCCATCGACGCCGACCCCAACCAGTTTCTTGCCGTGATGACGGATAGCGGCCGCGTCATCGGCACGTTGCAGATCAGCTATCTCGCCGGGCTGTCGCTGCAGGGCGCCTTGCGCGGCCAGATCGAGGCTGTGCGCGTCGTCGCAGACCGCCGCGGCGAACGGCTGGGACAGCGTCTGCTGGAATGGGCGATCGAACAGTGCCGTGAACGCGGCTGCAAGATTGTCCAGCTGACCACCAACAAGAGCCGCCAGGACGCGCATCGCTTCTATGACCGGCTCGGCTTCAAGGCCAGCCACATCGGCTACAAGCTGGAGCTTAATTCAGTGGCGGCGGACGGCGCCGGATCGGCTGCGCCTTGATGATGGCGGTGCTGGTCTCCGCCTTGTCGGCGATGCGGTCGAGAAGCTTGTCGAGCTCGCCGATGGAGCGCACGTAGAGCCGGGCCACGAAACAGTCGTCGCCGGTGACCTTGTCGCATTCGCCGAATTCCGGGATCTCCTCGATCAGCTTCTGGACGATATGCAGCTTGCCCGGCAGTGGCCGCACCCGCACGATCGCCTGCAACGGAAACCCCAGCGCTTCCGGGTCGATCTCGATGGTGAAGGCGCGGATGACGCCGCGTTCCTCGAGCCGCCGCAGCCGTTCCGAGACGCTCGGCGACGACAGCCCGACCTGCTGCGCCAGATCCTTCAACGAAGTCCGCGAATCCAGGATCAGGATGTCGAGAAGCTTTCTGTCCAACTCGTCCAGCATTTTCATCTCCTCGCAAAAGGACAGCGCGCGCCTTATTAAATAAGGTGTTGTCCTCTTATAACCTTTCATAGGGCATATAAACCCTCAAGACGGCATGAGATTATGGCCTCAACAGAGGTATTGTCATGGACAACACGGTACGCGGCACGATCGAGATGACGGCGGCGATGACGATCGTCGGCACGATCGGCTGGTTTGTCGTCATGTCGGGCCAGCCCGTTATGGACGTGGTGTTCTGGCGCTGCGCTTTCGGAGCGGTGGCGCTGCTGATCACCTGCGCGGCACTCGGGCTGCTGCGCGGCAGGCTGACGCTGCGCATTGTTGCCATCGCCGCTCTTGGCGGCGCGGCCATTGTCATCAACTGGCTGTTGCTGTTCAGCGCCTTCTCCCGCGCCTCGATCTCGATTGCCACGGCGGTCTACAACACGCAGCCCTTCATGCTGGTCGGCTTCGGCGCGCTGTTCTTCGGCGAGCGGCTGACCCTGGCCAAGCTGACCTGGCTCGGCATCGCCTTCGCCGGCATGCTGCTGATCGTGCAGACAGGGCCCGATGCGGGTGTCGGTTCCGGCATAACCGGCACAGATTATGTCATCGGCATCGTCATGGCGCTCGGAGCGGCCTTCTTCTGGGCTGTCGCGGCAATCGTCGCCAAGAAGCTCAAGGGCACCCCGCCGCATCTGATCGCGCTGATCCAGGTCTGCGTCGGCGTCGTCATGCTGGCGCCCTTCGCCAACCTCTCGCATTTGCCCGCAGATGCCTGGAGCTGGGCCATGCTGGCCACGCTTGGCGTCGTTCACACGGGCCTGGTGTACATATTGATGTACGCCGCCATCCAGAAACTGCCGACGCATCTGCAGGGGTCGCTGTCCTTCATCTATCCTGTCGTGGCGATCCTGGTCGATGTCATGGCTTTCGGCCACCGGCTGCATCCGGCCCAGCTCGTCGGCGCCGCCGCGATCCTGGTCGCCGCCGCCGGCATGAACCTCGGCTGGACTTTGTGGAAAGCCAAACCAACGGTCGAAAGCCCGCAAGCCGTCAAATGAGCGGCAGAGCGTCTTCTTGCGGGCTATCGTAAACCAAAGCCATCTCATCGATCCCCGCCCGCCTGTTCAAGGCGGGCGCTTTGTTCTATGCCGCAATGCAACCATCTTCGCCCGGCATAGGCGAAACCCGGGATCGAAAGCCATGAACGACGCAACACCCCCCAACCGCTGCCGCATCGTGCTGATCGCACCCAAGGACGCTCCGGCGCAGCGCATTGCGGCTGCCTTCGACGGCGGTGATATCGCTTCCCTGATCCTGCCTGAGAACGGCATGGACGAGGCTGCCTTCCAGGCCTTCGCAGAACAGATCGTACCGGCCGCGCAAGCGGCCGGCATCGCCGTCATCATCGCCGGCGATACCCGCATTGCCGGCCGTGTCCAGGCCGACGGCATTCATGTCGAGGTTTCCAAGGACGCGCTCGCCGAGACCATCGAACACTTCCAGGGCAAGATGATGGTCGGCGCCGGCGGCGCCAAGACGCGCGACGACGCGCTGGAACTCGGCGAAACCAGGCCCGACTACATCTTCTTCGGCCGCTTCGGCTACGACAACAAGCCGGAACCGCATCCGCGCAACCTGTCGCTCGGGCAATGGTGGGCGGACGTGATTGAGATCCCTTGCGTCGTCATGGCCGGTTCCGCCATCGCTTCGGTAGAAGCGGTGGCCGCCACTGGCGCCGAGTTCGTGGCGCTGTCCAGCGCCGTCTTGGCCGAAGGCGCCGATCCGAAGGCGGCGATTGCCGCCGCCAATGCGCTGCTCGACCAAACCGCGCCGCGCTTCGAGGGCTGACGTGCGCCGACCTGGACTTCCTCTCGCGGTTCTCGTTGCGGCCTTGATGAGCGGGGCAGCGATCGCGGCGGAAACCGTTCCGCTGCCGCAGCCGAGGCCGGACACCAGCGCGCCCGCCCTCAGCGTGCCGGATGCGGTCGCCCCCGATACGGGTGCCCCGAAAGCCGGTGCCACGGATTCCGGCGTCCATATCGACAAGCCGATCGACACCCCGCTGCCGCAGCCCGCGACAACCGCGCCGCTGCCGTCGGCCGACGCGATCAACCCAAAGCGTTTCGGCGCCAAGCCGGCGGACCCCGCCTATGGCGCTTTCCAGCGCGGTCTTTACAAGACCGCCTACAATCTGGCGCTGGTGCGGGCCAAGAATGGCGACCCGGCGGCGCAAACGCTGGTGGCCGAGATCCTGTCGCGCGGGTTGGGCGTGCCGCTCAACCCAGCGGAAGCCGCCAAATGGTATGCGCAGGCCGCCGAGCAGGGGATTCCTGAATCGCAGTTCCAGTATGCGCTGATGCTGCTCGACGGCCGCTACGTCAAGAAGGACGAGAAGGGAGCTTATGCGTTGATGCAGGCCGCCGCCGAGGCCGGCAACCGGCTGGCGCAGTTCAACTTCGCGCAATTGCTCGTGCAGCAGGATCCGGGCGATGCCGGCATCGCCAGGGCTGTGCCTTATTATGAGCGTGCCGCGGCGACAGGGCTTGCCGACGCCCAGTATGCGATGGCGCAGGTTTATGCCAATGGCGTCGGCGGCAAAACCCGCGACGATGCAAAGGCCCGCAGCTTGCTGGCACAGGCTGCCAGGCAGAACTACGACACCGCGCAGATCGATCTTGCCGCCTGGATGATCGAGGGCCGGGGCGGTGTTCGCGACCTGAAATCCGGCTTCAACTGGATGAAGCAGGCAGCTGAAGGCGGCAATGTCGCTGCCCAGAACCGGTTGGCAAAGCTCTATATGGGCGGCATCGGAACCGACCCCGACCTGATCCTGGCCGGGGCGTGGTATGTGGTCGCCCGCCGCGCCGGCCTTATCGATCCGGAGATGGACGATTTCCTGCAAGGGCTGACCGACGATCAGACAAAGCAAGCCTTGCAGAAGGCCAACCGCCTGCCCTGACACGCAACGTCACTGTGTATGATCCAGCACGACCTTGCCGAAGGGAGAGCCGTGTTCGAGATGGCGAAAGGCCTGCGCTGCCTCTGCCCATGGGAAGACCCGGTCGATCACCGGCCGCAGCCGATTGACGGCGAGCGCCCGGTTCATCGCTTCGAAGGACTCGCGCGAGCCGACCGGTATGCCGCGTGCTTTCACCTGGCGTCGGAAGATGTCGAGCGGATTGATCACCCCTTCGCTGCCGCCGAGATAGCCGATGACGTTGATCTGGGCGCCGCGCGCCGACGCCTTGAGCGACTGCGCGAAACTCTGGGGACCACCGACTTCGATGATGTGGTCCGCGCCGCGGCCATCGGTCAGCGCCAGCACGGCCGACGACCAGTCCGGATTGTCGCGGTAGTTGATGCCGTGATGCGCGCCAAGCCCCTTCGCCCGGGCAAGCTTCTCATCGCTGCTCGACGTAACAATGACGCGCGCGCCCGGCCGCCCTTGCCAACTGCACGGCAAACAGCGACACGCCGCCGGTGCCGAGGCTGAGCACGGTTTCGCCTGGCTTGAGCTTGCCCTCGGTGAACAACGCATGCCAGGCAGTGACCGCGGCGCAAGGCAACGTCGCCGCCTCGACATCGCTGAGCTGCGCCGGGGCGATGACCGCCGCCTGTTCGTCCAGCCGGGCGAATTCGCTTAGCAGCCCATCGATGGGGCCACCGCGCTGGTATGAGGGTTCGGCCATGGCGAAGCTGCCGCCGACCCATCGCTGCCAGAACGTGCCGCAGACCCGGTCGCCGACCTTGAAGCGGCTGACCTCGGAGCCAACCGCAACGACCTCGCCGACGCCGTCGGAAAGCGGCACCAGCGGCAAGGGGAATGTCGTGTGATAGCTGCCGCGCGCGATCTCGACATCGCGGTAGTTGAGCGCCGTCGCCTTGACGCGGACGATCATCTCCTGACGGCCGGGTTCCGGCGTTGGCCGTTCGACCATCATGAGATTGTCGATGCCGCCTGGGCTCTGCAGTTCGATTGCCTTCATTGTCATTGTCCTTCCGTTTGAAAGGAAAATCGCTTGCCAGGCGGTGGATTTCAAATTCATAATGTTCAGAATGATTATGCTTGCAAAACATCGTTCTGACTATGCTTGAGGAATTGCGCACGCTCGCCCTGTTTGCCGAGGAGGGCTCGATCCAGAAGGTCGCCCGGCGCCTGCCGCTGACGCAGCCGGCTGTGACCCGGCAAATCCAGCGGCTGGAGGACATGCTTGGCACGACGCTGCTCGACCGCCGGCAAAAGCCGCCGCGACTGACGCCGACGGGGCTGGAAGTGCTGGCGCGCGGCCGCGATATCATCGCTTCCGTAGAAGCGCTGAAATCCTTCGCCGGAAAGACCGAGCCGGAAGGACTGTTCCGCCTGGGTCTCGCCCATGGCCTCTCGGACCGCGACATAGCGGGGGCCATCGCCAACGCCGCGGCGGCGTTCCCGAAAGTGTCGCTACGGCTCAAGACCGGCTGGAGCGCCGAACTGATCGATCAATTCGAACGCGGCGAGCTCGATGTGACGATTGTTCTGCGATCGTCGGATAAGCCAGGTCCGGAAGCGCTTGGCACTGAACGTCTTGGCGTCATAGCTGCGTCCACCGTCGCCGATCCGGAAGACGGTGGCCGGACACCCATGCCGTGGGTGCTTAGTCCGGCCCCTTGCGACGCGCGCCAGAAACTCATGTCCGTTCTGGTCGGCGGAAGGCGTTATTTCGAGATCGCGGCGGAGATACAGGATCCGGCCTTGCAGATGGAATGGGTCCGTCGGGGGCACGGCCTTGGGCTAATGCCGTTGCGTCTTGCAAGGCGCCGACTTCCCGACGGCCTCATGCTCGTCAACACGGAAGATGTCGACCTTTCCTTGCAGGTCGCCGCACTTCGCTCGCCTCATCTCAACCGGCTGACTGAGGCTGCGGATGCCATCGTCGAGGCCGTCGGCAAAGTCATTGCAGCCCAGGTTTGAGGCTACCGGCCCTTGTCGGGCGATCTGGCATCCCTTGCCTCTCCTGCCGATTTGTGGTCTTGGGGGCCCGAAATCGCTTGTCCAGCGACCATCCCCATACCAACGGCCAAGCCGTTGGTAGCATCCCGGATCAATCTCATCATGGCCAAGATCAATGGCAACGAAATCCGTCCCGGCTATGTCATCGAGCACGATGGCGGCCTTTGGGTGGCGGTCAGGACCAACACCGTCAAGCCCGGCAAGGGCGGTGCCTACAACCAGGTCGAACTGAAGAACCTGATCAACGGCACCAAGCTCAACGAGCGCTTCCGCTCGGCCGAGACCGTCGAGCAGATCCGGCTCGACCTGAAGGATTTTTCCTTCCTCTACGCCCAGGACGACGCACTGGTGTTCATGGACACGCAGAGCTACGAGCAACTCGAGCTGGCGAAGGATTTCGTCGGCGACGGCGCCGCCTTCCTGCAGGACGGCATGATGGTGACGGTCCAGCTCTATGAGGACAGGCCGATCGGCATTTCGCTGCCCGACCAGGTGACGCTGACCATCACCGAGGCCGACCCGGTGGTGAAGGGCCAGACGGCCGCGTCCTCGTACAAGCCGGCGGTCCTGGAAAACGGCATTCGAGTGCTGGTGCCGCCATTCATCGGCGCCGGCGAACGCATCGTCGTCGACACCAACGAACTCACCTACATGCGCCGCGCAGACTGACACGTAGGCAGGAACAGATACGATGGCACGCTCCGCACTTCTCAATGTCATGGTCCAGGCCGCCATGAAGGCCGGCCGCTCGCTGTCGCGCGACTTCGGCGAGGTGCAGAACCTGCAGGTGTCGATGAAGGGACCGGGCGACTATGTCAGCCAAGCCGACCGCAAGGCCGAGGACATCCTGTTTGCCGAACTGTCGAAGGCACGGCCGGGCTATGCCTTCCTGATGGAAGAGCGCGGCATGATCGCAGGGGACGACGACCAGCACCGTTGGATCGTCGACCCGCTCGACGGCACCACCAATTTCCTGCACGGCATTCCGATCTTTTCCATCTCGATCGCGCTGGAGCGACAGGGCCAGTTGGTCGCCGCCGTCATCTACAATCCGGCAATGGATGAGCTCTACACCGCCGAGCGCGGCGGCGGCGCCTTCATGAACGATCGCCGGCTGCGCGTTGCCGGCCGCAGCAAGCTCACCGACTGCGTCATCGGCTGCGGCGTGCCGCATCTCGGCCGCGGCCAGCACGGCAATTTCCTCGTCGAGTTGCGCAATGTGATGGCCGAGGTCTCGGGCGTGCGCCGCCTGGGTTCCGCCGCGCTCGATCTCGCTTATGTCGCCGCAGGCCGCATGGACGGCTTTTGGGAAACCGGCCTGTCGGCCTGGGACATTGCCGCCGGCCTGCTGCTGATCCGCGAGGCCGGTGGCTTCGTCTCCGACATGGATGGCGGCCAGGATATGCTCGAGGCGGGTTCGCTCGTCGCTGGCAACGAGGTCATCCAGCGCGCGCTGCTCAAGGCGGTGAAGAAGCCGCTTTCGGCGCGCTGATCACTTGGCATGCCGGCGCGGCGCGCTGAAGCGCCGCAGTCGCAAAACCGCAATCAAAGCTTGAAATACTGCCCGGCGGCCGCCCAGATACCAGATAAGGGTGACGCAGGATCTTTTATGACGAGCATACCTTCACTATCCTCGCGAGAAGCGCAGCCAGACCAGCCAATTGAAATCCCTTATGTCGGGCGTTGGCACTACTCGCGTGCGGAGATGATCGCCGATGGCATCGTCCATGCGGTCGGCATCGTGCTGGCGATAGCAGCCGGCTCGGCCTTGCTGGCACTGGCCGCCTTCCATGCCGGTCCCGGCGAATACATCGCCGCCGCCTTCTTTGTGGTGTCGCTGCTGACTGTGCTGTCGATTTCGCTGACCTACAATCTGTGGCCGGTGACGTCGCCGGCGAAGTGGATCTTGCGGCGCTTCGATCATGCGGCGATCTACCTCCTGATCGCCGCGACCTACACGCCCTTTCTGGCCCAGCTCGACGGCTCGCCGCTGGCGCTGCCGATGATTGTCCTTGTCTGGACCGCTGCTTTGACCGGCATTGCCATGAAAGTGTTCCTGCCCGGCCGCTTCGATCGTCTGGCCATTGTCTTCTATCTCGCCATCGGCTGGAGCGGCGTCGTCCTGGTCAAGCCGCTGGTGGCGACGTTGCCGACGACCTCGATCGCGCTGATTGTCGCCGGCGGCATCGTGTACTCCTGCGGCGTCATCTTCTTCGCCTGGAAACGCCTGCGCTTTCACAATGCCCTCTGGCACGGCTTTGTCGTCACCGGCGCCGGGCTGCATCTTGCCGCCATGGTCGACTGCCTGGTCGTCAACCGCCTCTGAACGGCGTGGTGCGGCCCGACAGTCGGGCAATATTGCCAAGCGCCATTCAATTTGGTCACAATTCCGTTTAGAGTCGCGAATTACGTGATCGGCGGCACTGGAGCGGTTCCAGGGAAGTATGAGCGGCTTCCCGTTCGGAATTGCGTCAAGGCAAATAGAGCATCGGAAACGGGGCACGGATGGCTTTTCTCAGATCCTTCGGCGTGGGCAGGCGTTCTGATGTCCTGATGTACGATCCGCACAAACTGTCGAGCCCGCAGGTCTTCCTCCTGACCATGGTCATCTTCCTGGTCATCGTCGCCTTCATCGCCGCCATCCTCACCCGCCAGATCTCGACCGCTTTCGGGAGCAATCCCGGCCTCAACGGCCTGATCGTCGGCGTCCTTGTGGTCGGCATCCTGCTTGCCTTCGCCCAGGTCGGACGACTGTTTCGCGAAGTGCGCTGGGTCAATTCCTTCCGCGCCGGTTCCGAAACCACCGAGCCGGTGCTGCTGGCGCCGATGAAGGCCATGATCGGCCGCTCCTCGACGGTCGCCTTCTCGACGTCTTCGATGCGCACCATGCTGGATTCGATCGCCACCCGCCTCGACGAAAGCCGCGACACCTCGCGCTATCTCGTCGGGTTGCTGGTGTTCCTCGGTCTGCTCGGCACCTTCTGGGGCCTGCTCAACACCATCGGCTCGATCCGCGAAACCATCGAATCGCTCGATCCCGGCACCGGCGACGCCGCCGCCGTGCTCGATTCGCTGAAGCAGGGGCTGTCGGCGCCGCTGGCCGGCATGGGTACGGCCTTTTCGTCCTCGCTGTTCGGCCTTTCCGGGTCGCTGGTGCTAGGCTTCCTCGACCTGCAGGCCGGCCGCGCGCAGACCCGCTTCTATACCGAGCTTGAAAACTGGCTGTCCTCGGTCACCGATCTCTCCTCCGACATCGCCGTCGCCGACCCGGCCAAGACTGAATCCTCCGACGAGATCCGGGTCCTGTCGGAACGGCTGCGCAGCATGCAGGAAAGCGGCGGCGGCTCCAATCCGCGCGTCGCCACCGCCATGGCCAATCTCGCCGACGGCATTTCCGGACTGGTCAAGAACATGCGCTCCGAGCAGCAGATCATGCGCGACTGGGTCGAGGCCCAATCGGACGAGCAGAAGGCGATGCGCAACACGCTGGAAAAGATCGCCGACGCGCTGAAGAAACCCGGGGTCCACTAGCATGGCTCTCGCCAGGGGCCGGCGCACCGATCGCCGGATCGACTATTGGCCGGGCTTCGTCGACGCGCTGTCGACGCTGCTGCTCGCCATCATGTTCCTGCTCACCGTTTTCGTGCTGGCGCAGTTCCTGCTCGGACGCGAACTCTCCGGCAAAGATACGGCGCTCACGCGCCTCAACTCGCAGATCAACGAACTGACGCAGTTGCTGGCGCTGGAGCGCTCGAGCGCGCAGGACAAGGACGATTCGCTGGCCAATCTGCAGGCGTCGCTGTCGGCCGCCGAAGCTGAGAAGAGCCGGCTCGAGCAGCTGCTGGCACAAGGTGCCGGCGCCGGCGACGCCGCCACCCAGCGCGCCGCGGAACTCGGCGGCGAACTCGACAGCCAGCGCCAGATCAGCCAGCAGGCGCTGAGCCAGGTCGAGATCCTGAACCAGCAGATCGCAGCACTGCGCAAGCAGATCGGCGCGCTCGAGGACGCCCTCAATGTGTCCGAAACGCGCGACCGCGATTCCAACACCAAGATCGCCGATCTCGGCCGTCGGCTCAACGTCGCGCTGGCGCAGCGCGTGCAGGAGCTGAACCGCTATCGCTCCGACTTCTTCGGCCGCCTGCGCGAAATCCTCGCCGACCGCGAGAACATCCGCATCGTCGGCGACCGCTTCGTCTTCCAGTCGGAAGTTCTGTTCCCGACCGGGTCGGAAGTGATCAACGATGCCGGCAAAGTCGAGATGAAGAAGCTCGCCGATGCCATCATCGAGTTGCAAAAGGAAATCCCGCCCGAGATCAACTGGGTGCTGCGCGTCGACGGCCACACCGACAACAAGCCGCTGTCCGGCGCCGGCCGCTATCGCGACAATTGGGAATTGTCGACGGCGCGTTCGACCTCGGTGGTCAAGTTCCTGATCGAGAACGGCGTGCCCGCCAACCGGCTGGTTGCGGCCGGCTTCGGCGAATTCCAGCCGCTCGACCCCGCCGACACCGAAGACGCCCGCAACAAGAACCGACGCATTGAACTGAAGCTCACCGAACGGTGATTTTCAGTCACGCGAAATTGTTTGCCGGCTCAACTCTAGGGCGCAACGCCAGGTCGGCAAGGCCTGAAAACATTATCTTTCTTTAATTACACTTCGCGTTTCCGGGCTCCTACTTTGACGCGCAGGGCCGAGAACCGCCGGCGATGCCTCCCATCGCGACGCGACGGAACCGGACGGCCCGCTTCCGGAAGGCGGAGCGAAAGCGCTTGCCCCTTCCATAGCAGGAGGAGACGCACATCATGCGCTATTTGAAGACTCTCAGGACCGCAACCCTCACGACACTTCTGATCACTGTTCCACTCGCCGGCGCCTATGCCGCCGGACATCACAAGGGCGCCCTCGACGCCAGCGACCCGACCGACATGACCGGTCCGCGCGTGACCGGCCTGATCGAGCAGGTGCGGGGCGTCGAACAGGGCATCACGGATGCGCGCGAGACGAAGGGCATCTCGACCTCGGAAGCGCAGTGGCTGCATCTGCGTGCTGCGCATATCGGCCAGGCCGCCGAACGGGTCGCCGCTTCGGACCATGGCCGGATCCCGGCCGCGCAATATCACGATCTGCTGCGCCGCCTCGACAATGTCGATCAGAGGCTGATGTCCGACACCGGCAGCGGCTTCATGATCGGTGATGGCTCCGACGGCGGAAATTATCCGAACGGCTGAGATCCGCTCTGATATCTCCAGGAATGAGGAAGGGACTGTCTGACGCCCCCGGATCTGGCTCCGAGGGCGTCTTTTTTGTCACCAGCCCAGCCACAGCGCAGCGAGGGCCAGCACCGCCGGCACGGTCTGAATATAGAGGATCTTCCGGCTGGCAGTCGCCGCGCCAAAGAGGCCGGCGACGGCGATGCAAAGCAGGAAGAACACCTTGATCTGGAATCCCGCCGCGCCGAGATAGAGGCCCCAGATCAGCCCGGCGGCAAGGAAGCCGTTGTAGAGCCCCTGATTGGCGGCGAGCACCTTCGATGCGCTGGCGAAGTCCGGCTTGAGGTTGAACGCCCTGTGCCCGCGCGGTGTGTCCCACGCCACCATCTCCAGATAGACGATAAAGAGGTGGATCAGGGCCACCAGCCCGACCAGGATATTGCCGATCATCTTAGTCTCCCCTCCATGGCGGTGTTCCACCGTCAGCCAGCATTCCACGCACCAGCTCACCGGCGCAAGCTGCATAGCCACCTTTGAGGGTTGCCAATCCTGGCGCGTTGGTATCTTTTCCCGCGGTCCAAAACGCGGAACCTGTCATGTCTTTTCAGAAGCTCGATGATCTCGGCCACAAGCTCGAAGCGCTGGAACATGCGCTCGCTATCCTCGGCGCCGACGAGGCGACTCACATGGCTGTCGGCGGCGGCGAGAAGCGCGCCGAAGCCATGTCGTCCCTGGCCGGGATGCTGCATATCAGGGCAACGGCGCCGGAGATCGCCGACTGGCTCGCCGCCGCCGAACAGGAGGCGCTCAACGAGGAGCAGCAGGCGGCGGTCCGCGAACTGCGTCGCCAATACACCAACCTGACCTGCCTGCCGGTCGAATTCGTCGAGCGCCAGACGGTGGCGCGTATGCGCTCCGAGCAGCTCTGGCGCGACCTGCGCGCCAAGAATGACTGGGCAGGCTTCCTGCCGGCGCTCGAAGGTGTCATCGCGCTGGTGCGCGAGGAAGCCGCTTTGCGCGCCGACGCGCTCGGCCTCGATCCCTACGACGCACTGATGGAGCAATACGATCCTGGCAACCGCGCCGCCGACATCACGCCGGTGTTCACCGAGCTGAAGACATTCCTGAAGGGCTTCGTGCCGGAAGCCCTGGCCGCGCAGGAAGCGCGCCTGGCCAGGCATCCCGTGAAGCCGCTCTCCGGCAGCTATGCGATCGACCGGCAGCGCGAGCTTGGTCTCGCCATGATGGCTTCGGTCGGCTTCGACCTCACCCACGGTTCTCTGTCCGTATCGCACCATCCCTTCTGCGGCGGCGTGCCGAGCGACGTGCGCATCACCACCCGCTACAAAACGTCCGATTTCCTGTCGGCTTTGATGGGCGTGCTGCACGAGACCGGCCACGCGCTCTACGAGCAGAACCTACCGAAGGCCTGGGCGCACTGGCCGCTCGGCAAGGCGCGCGGCATGGCGGTGCATGAAAGCCAGAGCCTGTTCGTCGAGAAACAGGTCGGCCGCAACCCCGAATTCTGGCGCTGGGCGCTGCCCGTGGTCGAAAAGCATCTCGGCGAAGCCTGGTCGCTGGACGACATCCTGCCGCATGTGCACCGGGTAGAGCGCGGGCTGATCCGCGTCGACGCCGACGAGGTCACCTACCCGCTGCATGTCATCCTGCGCTACGAGTTGGAGCAGGAGCTGGTCTCGGGGCGGCTGCAGGCGGCCGACCTGCCCGAAGCCTGGGACGCCAAGATGCGGGAGTATCTTGGCCTTTCGACCATCGACAACCCAGCCGACGGACCGATGCAGGACGTGCATTGGCCGGGCGCCGCCTTCGGCTATTTCCCGTCCTATACGCTGGGCGCCATGATGGCGGCGCAGCAATGGGCTGCGCTGACGCGCGACCATCCTTCAGCCGACAGCGAGCTTGCCAACGGCAATTTCGCCGCCATCAATGACTGGCGCCGCGACAAGATCTGGTCGCAGGGTTCGCGCTGGTCGACGCCCGAACTGCTTGAGCGCGCCACCGGCGAAAAGCTCAACGCCGCGTATTTCACCGAGCATCTCCGCAAGCGGTATGGTCCCGCCTGATTGCGGGTTGCTACTCCGCGGCACCCCTGAAGGCGCTTGCTCCGGTTTCGAACTGCAGCTTGGCCAGCCTTGCATAGATGCCGCCCTTGGCGACCAGGCTCTGGTGCGTGCCTTCCTCGACGATGCGGCCGCCATCCATGACCAGGATGCGGTCGGCCTTCAGCACGGTCGCCAGCCGGTGGGCGATGACGATGGTGGTGCGGCCCTGCATCAGCCGTTCCAGCGCCGTCTGCAC
The DNA here is from genome assembly GCF_040324395.1 of Mesorhizobium sp. C277A. Classification (NCBI taxonomy): domain Bacteria; kingdom Pseudomonadati; phylum Pseudomonadota; class Alphaproteobacteria; order Hyphomicrobiales; family Phyllobacteriaceae; genus Mesorhizobium; species Mesorhizobium sp. C277A. Next base: position 4,632,180 of record NZ_JAMYVW010000002.1, read on the forward strand.
CAGCGTTTCGCTTTCGGCGTCGAGCGCCGACGTGGCTTCGTCGAGCAGCAGGATCGGCGCGTCGCGCAGGATGGCGCGGGCGATCGCCACGCGCTGACGTTGGCCGCCGGACAAGGTGACGCCGCGCTCGCCGACCTGGCTATCGTAGCCCTTGTCGAGCCTGAGGATGAACTCGTCGGCCAGCGCGTCCCCGGCGGCGGCCTCGATCTCGGCATTCGTCGCGCCCGGCCGGCCAAAGCCGATATTGTCGCGCGCGCTTGCCGCAAAGATGGTGACATCCTGCGGCACGATCGCAATGCGCTCCCGCACTTCAGCCGGATCGGCTTCGCGCACGTCGACGCCGTCAATGGCGATGCGGCCGGTTTCGGGATCGTAGAAGCGCAGAATCAGCGAAAAGACGGTGCTCTTTCCGGCGCCCGACGGGCCGACGATCGCCACCGTCTCGCCCGGCTTGACCTGAAAACTCAAGCCGTGGACGGCGGCACGGTCCGGCCTTGCCGGGTAGGAGAAGGAGACGTCGTCGAAGCTGATCGCGCCTGTCGCCTTGGCGGGCAGCGGCAGCGGATTGGCCGGCGGTTGAATCGCCGGCGTCTCGTCGAGTATCTCGGTCAGCCTTTCGGCCGCACCCGCCGCCTGGGCAAGCTCGCCCCAGACTTCCGACAGTGCGCCCAGCGCGCCTGCGGCAAACACGGAGTAAAGCAGGAACTGGCCGAGCGTGCCGGGCGACATCGTGCCGGCAAGCACGTCACGCGAGCCGAACCACAACACCGCCACGACCGAGGAAAAGATCATGAAGATGGCAAAGAAGGTGAGCAGCGAGCGGGAGAAGATCGACGAGCGCGCCGCCTGGAACGCGGCTTCCACCGCGGCCGAGAACCGCCCGGTGACCAGCGTCTCGTTGGTGAACGCCTGCAACGTACGCACCGCGCCGATCTGCTCGCTTGCATAGGCGGTCGCTTGCGCCAGCGTGTCCTGCGCCTGCCGTGACCGGCGCCTCACCGAACGGCCGAACGCGACCAGCGGCAGCACGATGACCGGAATGGCCGCGATCACCAGGCCCGACAGTTTCGGGCTGGTGATAACCATCATCGCCACCGCGCCGAGCCCGAGGATGACGTTGCGCAGCGCCACCGAGGCAGTGGCGCCAACCGCGGATTTCACCTGCGTGGTGTCGGCGGCAAGCCGCGAGACGATCTCGCCCGACTGGGCGGTGTCGAAGAAGGACGGCGAAAGCGTCGTGACATGCGAAAACACGTCGCTGCGGATGTCGGCAACGACCCGCTCGCCGAGCGTGATGACGAAGTAGTAGCGTCCGGCCGATGCCGCCGCCAGAATGGCTGCCATCGCCACCAAAGCGGCGAAATATTCGGCGATGAAGACGGTGCCGGAAGCACTGAAACCGTGATCGATCATGCGCCGCACGGCCAGCGGCAGCGCCAGCGTCGTCGCCGCGGCGATGGCGAGCGAAATGAGGGCGCCTATGACCAGTTTGCGGTAGCGGAATATATAGGGATACAGGCGCCTGAGCGGCCCGAGCGAGCGCCTGCGCCCGTCTTGCTCGCCGCTGATGTCCGCCATGACCGTTTCCTCTGGCCGCTTCCAGGTGGGCGCGTTCAATATGCGCCTGCCGTGGCCTTGTGATTCAATTCCGGCTGATGTATAGGCTCGCCGACCGTTTTAGAAGCCGTGGCTTTTCAATAGCTGCGGCTTCGAGTTTTAAAAAGGGGCGCATCGACGCAGGCCGCGGGCCAGTCTGTAGCGCCACAAGCCAGGAAGCACGACAATGAAGGCCGATATCCATCCCGACTACCACACCATCAAGGTCGTCATGACCGATGGCACCGAATACTCGACCCGTTCGACCTGGGGCAAGGAAGGCGATACGATGAACCTCGATATCGACCCGACCACGCACCCGGCCTGGACCGGCGGCCAGCAGACCCTGCTCGACCGCGGCGGCCGCCTGTCGAAGTTCAAGAAGCGCTTCGAAGGCTTCGGCCTCTAAAGTTTACCTGTATCGCTGAATAAAGAACCCGCCTTTGTGGCGGGTTTTTTGTTGCCGTCAAAGTCAGTCGCTTCAAGCTAACGCGCCGATACCTCCCGCTTGTGGGGAGGTCGGCCCAAGGGTCGGGTGCGGTCCGACGCCTCCACCCTGCTGCTTCGAAGCGACCCTTCCCAGAGTGGTGCGAGCCTACCCGTCCACCAATTCCCGCAGCGCCATGCGCTTGTAGGCGGCGACCAGCCTGTCGCCCTCCTGCCGATCGACCGAGATCGCCAGCCGCACGGCAGCCTCGCCCATCTGCCAGACCAGAAACGCTGTGGTCTCCAGCGCCACAGGATCGGCGCCGGGATGCAGCCGCTTCAGCACCATGGTCAGGAATTCGGCATTTGCCCGGCTGTCGGCGAGTTCGAGCTGGCGCAGCGCCTTGTCGGCCTGCGTGCCCGACCAGATGTCGCGCATCACCGGCTCGGCCAGGAACAGCTGATAGTAGATATCCACCAGCTCCGAAAACGCCTGCCGCAGGCCCTCGGCGTCGACGACATCCTTGAGCGCCGAGGAGATGCAGGCCTGGCTTTCGGCGGTGTAGCGTTCGGCCAGCGCCCAGACGATCGCCCGCTTGTCGGGAAAGAACTGGTAGAGCGAGCCGATCGACACCGCGGCCCGTTCCGCCACCTCGCCCATGCGCATGGCGTCGCTGCCTTGCTCGGCAATCAGCGCCGAGGCTGCGGCCAGCATGCGCTCGACCCGCTCGCGGCTGCGCTGCTGGGTGGGCGCCCGTCGCGGCGATGCGACCTGCTCCTGGGCAGATGCGGGCGTTGCTGTGTCTTCCATGACGGCCTCCGGTCTCGACAAAATCTGCCAACAGACGGCTTGACTCCCAAAATACGAGGGTTTATCACGTTTTGCAAATGTGAGGATTACTCATATTTATAAACAGAGGAAAACCACAATGACCGACACCAAACCAGTCCTGATCCTCGGTGGCACTGGCAAGGCCGGCCGTCGCCTCGCCGAGCGGCTGACCTCACCGGTCATTCCCGTGCGCATCGGCTCGCGTTCCGGCAGCCCCCGCTTCGACTGGGAGGTTCCGGCGACCTGGGAGCCTGCCATGCAGGGCGTGGGCGCCGTCTACATCAGTTACTATCCCGACATCGCCGTGCCGGGCGCCGCCGAGACCGTCGGCGCCTTCGCCAGGCTTGCGGTGGCAAATGGCGTCACCCGCATGGTGCTGCTCTCCGGCCGCGGCGAGACCGAAGCCCAGCGCGCCGAAGAGATGGTCAAAGCCTCGGGCGCTGACTGGACGATCCTGCGTTGCGCTTGGTTTTCGCAGAATTTCAGCGAAGGTTTTCTCGTCGAGTCCTTGCGGCAAGGCGAAGTGGCTTTGCCTGTCGGCCCTGTTGGCGAGCCCTTCGTCGATGTCGACGACATCGCCGATGCTGCCTTCGTTGCGCTGACCGAACCGGGTCATGTCGGCCAGCTCTATGAGTTGACCGGGCCCGGCTGCTAAGCTTCGCCGACGCGGTTGCCGAGATCGCCAAGGCGACCGGCCGCGACATCCGCTATATCAAGATCTCGCATGACGAATTCACCGCCGCGACGGCGGCATACGAACTGCCGCCCGAAATCGCCTGGCTGCTCAACGAGCTGTTCACCGAAGTGCTTGACGGCCGCAACGAGACGCTGACCGACGGCGTCCAGCGTGTGCTCGGCCGCGCGCCGAAAGACTTTTCCGCCTACGCAAATGAAACCGCTGCAACCGGCATCTGGAGCAACTGAGATGATCAAGCTTCTTCCCACCCTCACCATCATCGCCGCCATCGGCTCGGGCGTCGTCGGCGGCGTGTTCTTCGCCTTTTCCAACTTTATCATGTCGGCGCTTGCCCGGCTGCCGGTCCCCCAAGGCATCGCAGCGATGAATTCGATCAACATCACGGTGATCACGCCCACCTTCATGACGGCGCTGTTCGGCACCGGCGTGCTCTGTCTGGTGCTTATCGCCGCCGCTCTCATGGGGTGGAGCCAGTCCGGCTTATACTGGCTGCTTGCCGGTGCCGTGATCTATTTGATCGGCAACCCGATCGTGACCATGGTCTTCAATGTGCCGCTCAACGATGCGCTCGCCGCCGTCGACCCGGCCAGCGCCCATGGCGCAGCCGTGTGGGCGAACCATCTGAACCAATGGGTGATGTGGAACCACGTCCGCACCATCACCGCCATCGTGTCGATGGCCTGTTTCATCTTCGCATTGCTATGAAAAATGGCACTTCGCAAACGCAAGGACCTCGCCTCAAGAGGGGTCGTTTTGCGTGTGACCCTTGCGGTCGGAATGGCCTAGATCCCGGTCCGGATCGATGACGTCGCGCACCAGCTGCTTGAGCTTGGCGGCATCGGGAAAGCCGCCGTCGCGCTTGCGGTCCCAGATCAGCACATCGTTGCAGGAAACGGTGAAGATGCCGGCTGTGCCCGGCACCAGCGTCACTTCACCGAGATCCGTGCCGAAGGTGGAGAGCAGCTCCTGCGCCATCCAGCCGGCCCGCAGCAGCCACTGGCACTGCGTGCAATAGGTGATGACGATCCGAGGTTTATCAGGGAGGCTCATTCATGTGTCTCGCGGGTGCGAACGGTTGTGCCGGCAACCCGATCATGGATCGGCTCATTGCCCAACGCCATCGTTATTCCGATCCAGACCGGCCAGACCAAAGACAAGCCGATCGCGACCAAGGCGGGCACGAATTCCAACCAGGCATTGCTCGGCGCAGGTCGCGGAAAGCTCCCCCAGGTCTGAAAGGCAAACCATGCCCCTGTCAGTACGACGGGGAAAGTGCCGAGAAACTTGATCACCTGTCGACGAAACGCCTTTCGCAAGGGCAAGCCTCTTCTCTGCCATTCATTCTCGTCATAAACGACGAGCACCAAAGCCCGCTTACCGACTGATCGGCCCGAGGCCATCTCCATAAGAAGAAGATAGATCGCCAGAGCGGGTACTTGGAGGAAACTCAGATCCAACGCCGTAGGTCGAAAATCCCCCTTCGAATTAAGATCGATTGAAACCGTCTCGGGCTTCGCAGACTGGGTTTCCTTCGCGGTGCCAACTGCCCAATCGGCTACTGGAAAGCCGAAGAGAGACGACTTGCACACCTGCCAATCGTACCGTCCAAGCGACGGACCGCCGTGCACCTTGGCCGAGCTGCATATTCTTAGGAAGAGCCAGAAGTGACCTTTCACCCCACCGTCGGTCAGCGCGAACAAGCCAGCCACCAGAAAATAGAGAGGTATCAGCACGACAAGGTAGTCGATAAACGAAGCAAGGAACCGACGCCAGAAGCCACCGCGGCGAGGCCAAGCCATCGCAGCGGCAAGTGGAATCCCTTCGCCGGTCATCTCCCCTCCCGTCGATCACTGACTGATCTATACGTTGGGTGGGGAGTCCTTGGCTACGGCGTTCGCCTACACTTCCGTGTGACGGTCAGAAACTCATGCCGCGCTTAGCTTGGCCATGGTCTCGTCGTCGACCTCGAAATTGGCGTAGACGCTCTGCACGTCGTCATCGTCCTCGAGCGTTGCGACCAGTTTCATCAGCGATTGCGCCCGCTCTTCGTCGACCGGGACATTGTTCTGCGGCTGCCAGATCGGCTTCACCGATTCGGCCTCGCCAAGCGAGGCTTCCAGCGCCTTAGACACTTCGCCCATACTCTCGAACGCACAGTAGATGGTGTGGCCTTCCTCGTCGGACTCGACGTCATCGGCGCCGGCCTCGATCGCCGCGTCCATCACCTTGTCGGCGCTGCCGGCGGAGGCCGGATAGTAAATCTCGCCGGCGCGGTTCCACATGAACGACACCGAGCCGGTTTCACCAAGCGCACCGCCGGCTTTGGTGAAGGCGGCGCGCACATTCGAGGCCGAGCGGTTGCGGTTGTCGGTCAGCGCCTCGACGATCAGCGCCACGCCGCCTGGCCCATAGCCTTCATAGCGCACCGCTTCGTAATTCTCGGCATCGCCCATCGATGCCTTGTTGATGGCGCGCTGGATGTTGTCCTTCGGCATCGACACCGCCTTGGCGTTCTGAATGGCCAGGCGCAAACGCGGGTTCATCGACGGATCCGGTGTTCCGCTCTTGGCGGCGACGGTGATTTCGCGCGCCAGCTTGGAAAACATTTTCGACCGCACCGCATCCTGGCGGCCCTTGCGGTGCATGATGTTCTTGAACTGTGAATGGCCAGCCATGGCACCCCTGTCGTCTTAGGCTAAGAGCATCCCGAAACGAGGTGGTCTCACCTCGTCCTCCCGGGTACTCGAATTCAAATTTTCAGAGCCGTCCAAGGTGCAACGCGATGGATGCACGGCGTTCTCTGTCGGAATGGCCGGCTTATAGATAAATCGGCTCAATTCGTCCAGCCGCGCCGGTTCAGCCCTCCAGATCGGACTTCAGCCGGTCGATAATGCTGAGCGCATGGCCGGCATACTGGCTGATCCAGCGGTCGTGGATGTGCTTGATCGGCAGCGCGTTGAGATGGTTCCAGCGCTCTCGCCCTTGGCGCTTTGCCACCACCAGTTCGGCTTCTTCCAGCACCTTGAGATGCAGCATGACGGTGCAGCGATCGATGTCGGGAAACGCCTCGCACAACATGCCGGTCGTCTGCGGCGCATCCTTCAGCTGATCCAGCAATTCGCGACGGCGCGGATGCGCCAACGCCTTGAAAACGTGATCGTCTGCGGTTTGGCTTGACATGTTATGTTTTTATAACATATCGTCGAGCCAATCAAGAAAGGAGCTGTGGATATGTCTCTTGGATTCAGAGTTTCCGGGCGCATCGGCAAACCGGTCGCAGAAGTCTTCGACGCCGTCGTCAATCCGGAGAAGCTCAGCGGCTATTTCACCACCATCGGCGGCGCCAGCGCCCCGCTGGAAGCCGGCATCGGTGTCGTCTGGTGGGGAAAAGTGCCGGTCGAGGTCGATGAAGTGGTCAAGGACAGCCGCATCGTGTTGCGCTGGGATGCCACAGATGCCGACGACAGGCCGGCCTACAAGACACGCATCGAGATGAACTTCGAGCCGCTGGACGATGGCGGCACCCTTGTGACCATTGCTGAATCCGGCTGGCCGGAAGGCGTGGTCGGCCTGCAGAAATCCTACCTCAATTGCGAGGGCTGGTCGCAGATGCTGGCTTGCATGAAGGCCTATGTCGAATACGGCATCAACCTGCGCGACGGCTACTACCGCGGCGAGATGAGGGGCGAGCCGGCCAACGAGACAAACAGATGAACCGCGCAACGGAGCCCGCAATGACCGCGAAGATCACCGGTGGCATCAACATCGCCATGAAAGTGCCCCCGCATCAATACGAGGCGACGATCGCCTTCTATCGTGATGTCGTCGGCTTGAAGCCATTCACCGCCAAGACGCCGGCCATCGGCTTCGAGCTTGGCCCAAACCGTCTGTGGATCGACGAGGCGCCGATGCTGAGCCAGGCCGAAGTCTGGCTTGAGCTTTTCACCGACGATTCTGCAGCCATTGCGGATCATCTCGCCAAGGCCGGCGTCGTCCGTTGCGACGCGGTCGAGCCCCTGGGCGAAGGCTTTCGCGGCTTCTGGATCGCCAACCCGGCCAGCATCGTTCACATGGTGCGCGAGCCTGACGCCTGGTGAGCGCAAACCGGACAAGAAGGAGCATCGATGGAAATTCACAAAACGCCGACTGCCGAAGCCGGCATGCTGATTAAGCGGCCGGTCGACGAGGTCTTCGAGGCGATCGTCAACCCGGCCATCACCACGAAATTCTGGTTTACCCACAGCAGCGGCCGGCTGGATAGCGGCAAAGAGGTTCGCTGGGAGTGGCGCATGTACGGCGCCTCGGCGATGGTCAATGTCAGCGAGATCGTCGAGAACAAGAAGATCGTCATGCAATGGAGCGATCCGCCGACCACTGTGGTCTGGACATTCACGGAGATGCCCGGCGCCGAAACGCCTGACGGTGCGACCTTTCTTGAGGTCAGCAATTTCGGCTTCGCCGGCACCGCCGACGAGCAGGTCAAGCAGGCGGTCGGCTCGACCGACGGCTTCGCACTGGTTCTTGCCGGCGCAAAGGCATGGCTGGAACAGGGCCTGTCGCTTGGCCTGATCGGCGACCGCTACCCAAACGGCATGCCGGGGCGCTAGGGCCGCCCCTGCGGCGCCAGCCTCAATGCCCGCCGCCGGATTTCTTGCGCCGCCGCGCCAGCATGTTCAGGCCCTCGACCAGGGCGGAAAAACCCATGGCGGCGTAGATGTAGCCCTTCGGCACATGATAGCCCATGCCGTCGGCGATCAGCGTCATGCCGATCATCAGCAGGAAGCCCAGCGCCAGCATGACGATGCTTGGGTTCTTGGCGATGAAATTGGCCAGCGGCCCGGCCGCCAGCATCATCACGCTCACCGCCACGATCACGGCGATGTACATGATGGCAATCTCGTCGGTCATGCCGACGGCGGTGATGATCGAATCGATCGAAAAGACGAGATCGAGCAGCAGGATCTGGAAGATGGCGCCGGCAAGCGAGATCTGCAGCGTCTCGCCCATCATCGTATCCTTGTGGTCGTCGGGATCGACGGTGTGGTGGATTTCCTTGGTCGCCTTCCAGACCAGGAACAGGCCGCCGGCAATCAGGATCAGGTCGCGCCAGGAGAAGCCATGGCCGAAAGCGGTGAACACCGGTGTGGTCAGTTGGACGATGATCGAAATGGTGGCGAGCAGCACCAGCCGCATGATCAGCGCCGCCGAGATGCCGAGACGCCGGGCGCGGGCGCGCTGCGCTTTAGGCAATTTGTTGGTCAGGATCGAGATGAAGATCAGATTATCGATGCCGAGCACGACCTCGAGGACGATCAGCGTCAGCAACGCGACCCACGCGGTTGGATCGGAAACAAATTGAAAATGCGGCGCCAGGAAGTCAACGAGCTGCATGGAGGTCGTCCCCTCTACGATCTAGAGCAGTTTCGTCGCCAGTTAGGTACTATATTCCACCATATCAATGTCACGACCAGAAGGATGGCGCGGTTTCTTCAAGCCGAGGCCCGCGGCGAAACGGCGCGATCTTTTCGGCCAGGCCCGTCCGGTCGGAAATGTCGACGCCGACGCCGCACAATGTCGCCGGTCCGGTCGCCGCCTCGAAGCGGCCTTTCGGCACTTTCGACAGGAAGCGGTTGAGCGGCTCTTCCTTGTCCATGCCGAGCGAGGAATCATAGTCGCCGCACATGCCGGCATCGGACATGTAGCCGGTGCCGCCGTTGAGGATCTGGTGGTCGGCCGTCGGCTGGTGCGTATGGGTGCCGATGACGAGGCTGGCGCGGCCGTCGACGAAATGCGCGAAGCACATTTTCTCCGAGGTCGCCTCGGCGTGGAAATCGATGACCACGGCGTCGGCCTGCTCGCCCAGCGGACAGGCGGCAAGCTCGCGCTCGCCGGCCTGGAACGGATCGTCGAGCTCGGGATGCATGAACACCCGGCCCATAATGTTGGCGACCAGCACGCGCGCGCCGTTTTTGGCAATGTAGACGCCGGAGCCGCGCCCCGGCGTGCCCTTGGGGAAATTGGACGGGCGCAGGAAACGCTCCTCGCGCGGCGCGAAGGCGAGCGCATCACGTTGGTCCCAGACATGGTTGCCGGTGGTGACGACATCGGCGCCGGCCGCGATGGTGTCGCGAAAAATGTCTTCGGTGATGCCGAAACCGCCGGCGGCGTTCTCGCCATTGACGATGACGAAGTCGAGTTTGAAATCGGAGATCAGGCCGGGCAGTTGTTCCCACACCGCCGTACGTCCCGATTTACCCACCATGTCGCCGAGGAAGAGAAGTCTCATGCCCACTTCTATCCAGAGGCACGGACGCTAGGCAAGCGCTACCCAGGCGATTGGCGCTAACGCCGGCCGAAAGTACCACGCTGCCGTTGAGACGGCTTTGCGCTCGCGCCCGCGACGCGAACTGCCGAAGGCATCATCGGTGACGCCGGCGGTGCGGTGCGTCCGCGCAGCCAGAAGAACCACACGTAAAAAACAGTGAACCCACCAGTAGCGGCCAGGAGCAACAGCCCGCCGCGCCAGCCCTTCATCGCCGCGGTATCGAGGATCGATGGATTGGCAGGGTTGTAATACAACTTCACCGCGTCGCCTTTGGACGCCGTGTAGAGGCCGATGTCCTTTCCCTTGCCGGACCACGTCATCGGTGCATCGTTCGCGACATAGGTGACAGCGACGTTGATGCCTTTCGTGGTGAGGCCATTACCCTGGGCTTCGCTGTAGGAACTGACATCCGTCACTGTGGCAACCGTCTGATGCCAGGCGAACTGGTGGTGCAGGGCCGTTCCGGAAATGTGCAATGCCATCGCGAACAGCGTCACCGCTATGAGGACGAACGGCATCAGCAGGAAGCGTGCGAAGACAAACATGATGGCCGCCATCGGCTCGGACTGTGTTGCCGGAATACTATCCGGCACGTCTTGGAAACGCGTTAAGCGGGATCGCGGTCTTTTAAGCGATATCGAAGCGGCGCAAACCGCTCTCGGTCAGTATTTCCGGGATGATGACGTCGTGCGCCTCATCCGGCACCAGACCCACCTCCTGGCAATTGAAAGCAATGCCGATCAGTCGTGGCGGCTGGCCCTTGTCGATCAGCCTGGCGATGGCGCGGTCGTAATAGCCGGCGCCATACCCGATGCGATGACCGCGGCTGTCGAAGGCCGCGAGCGGCACCAGCATCACCGCGGGATCGAGAACCTCGGCCTCCGCATGCGGACCGACCGTGCCAAAACCCATCTCGACCATCGGCGCGCCGCGCACCAGTTCGCGAAAGACGATGGTGGTCTTGTCGAGGATGGCCGGCAGGCAAAGCCTGGCCCCCTTCTCGCGCAAGGCGAACATCAGTGGCCTGATGTCGACTTCCGATCGCATCGGCCAGAAAGCTGAAACGATCTGACCCGGCTCGATGGCGAGGTGGTCGCGCGCCGTCTCGGCCATCTCAAGCGCGATCTCCACCCGCCACAGCGGATCGAGCGCATCGCGGCGGCCGAGTGCCTCGAGGCGCAGCTGCTTTTTCAGGGCTTTGGGAGATGTCATCCGCGGACGATAGAAAAGGTCGGATCTGGGTGACGTTTCATGAGCGACGTTTTCTACCACATCATCCGCCAAACTGGGCGGATACAGGTAAGTGACGATCCACACAACCGGTGGAGAGAGCGATCCCGGGAACCTACAAAGTAGGTGGGCGCCGTATGAGAAAACCCACGGGTCTTCCCAGGGACAGCTCCCTAAGGATCGTTAAGGCCCCGGGGAAAATGTTCTCCTGCCGGGAAGCGCAGACCGCCAAGCCCAATATAGGCGGCTGGTCGGTCAAGCGCTAGTGACATGAGCCGATGTTTCCATTTCGATCTCACACGCTTTGGTCGCAGCCGGCTCGCCCTTGCACAGGTCAAGCAGCGTCCTTACGCTCGCGCTGACCAACCGAGGAGCAAGTATGCGTTTCGAAGGCACGGCGGCCTATGTCGCCGACAAGGATCTGATGGTGGCGGTGAACGCCGCGATCGCGCTGGAGCGGCCATTGCTGGTCAAGGGCGAGCCGGGCACCGGCAAGACCGAGCTTGCCCGCCAGGTGGCATCGGCGCTCGGCCTCGACCTGATCGAATGGCACGTCAAGTCGACCACCCGTGCGCAGCAGGGACTGTATGAATATGATGCCGTCTCGCGGCTGCGCGACAGCCAGCTCGGCGATGCCAGGTTCAACGACATCAAAAACTACATCAAGCGCGGCAAGCTCTGGCACGCCTTCGCGGCCGGTAAGAAGGTCGTGCTGTTGATCGACGAGATCGACAAGGCCGACATCGAATTCCCCAACGACCTGCTGCAGGAACTCGATCGGATGGAGTTCTTCGTCTACGAAACCGGCGAAACGATCCGCGCCGCTGTGCGCCCCATCGTCATCATCACTTCCAACAATGAGAAGGAACTGCCCGACGCCTTCCTGCGCCGGTGCTTCTTCCACTACATCCGCTTTCCCGATGTCGACACGCTGCACAAAATCGTCGACGTGCACTATCCCGGCATAAAGCAGAATTTGGTGCGTGCTGCCCTGACCCAGTTCTACGAGATCCGCGATGTGCAGGGGTTGAAGAAGAAGCCGTCGACCTCCGAGGCGCTCGACTGGATCCGCCTGCTGGTCGCCGACGACATCGCACCCGAGGATCTGCGCGCCGACCCCAAGAACGCGCTGCCGAAACTGCACGGCGCGCTGCTCAAGAACGAGCAGGACGTGCATCTGTTTGAGCGCCTTGCTTTCATGGCCAGGCGGCAGGGGTGAGGATCGAGGGTTGGCTGACAGCTACGGGCGGCTTTGGCCGCTTACTCCGCGGGAGCAAACCCTCTCTCCTGCGGCGCGACGCGCTTCGGCCCGAAGATGGCGAAGCCGATGACCGACAGGGCGAGAACGCCGATCCCGCAATAGAGCATGACCCAGCCGAAACCGTTGACCAGGGCGGCATGCACGATGGCGCCGGATGGGTCGAGGGCTGCGAGCTTCGGCGTCCCCTGCGCAAGGCCCTCCAGATTGCCGGTGGCGACCCTTTCCGCCAGTGCCCGCAACTCATCCGGCTCCAAAGCCGCGCCGAGTGTGGCCCGCAGGTGGGAAACGATACCTTGCGTCAGCAGCAGGCCGAGCACCGCGATGTTGATGGCAAGCGTGATCAGGCGTGCGCTGATATCGATGCCGGACGCCATGCCGGCGCGATCCGGCGATACCGCGCCGGTCGTGGTGTTTGTGGTCGGCGAATTGGTGAGACCGATGCCGATGCCAGCAATCAGCGTGCCCGGCAGCATGGTCAGCCAGGTGGCGCCCTCGAGCCTGGAGCCGATCCACATGGCGATGAAACCGATCCCTAGCGTCAGCAGACCGAGCGGGATGGCAATTCGCGCCTGATAGCGCGCGCGAATGCGCTCGGCGATCGGCGGCATCACCATGAACGGCAGCGTGTAGACGAGCAACAGCAGGCCGGTCGTCGTGCTGTCGTAGCCGAGAACGCCGGAATAATAGATCGGCAGATAGATGATGAACGGCCAGTAGCTGAAATTCATGCCGATGGCGCCCATGATCGCGCCGGAAAACTGGCGGATGCGGAACACGGAGAAATCGAACATCGGATAGGGATTGACCCTCTCGGCGACAAGGAAAGCGATGAACGCAGCCACGGAGGCTGATATCACGCCGATGCGGGCGCTGGTCCCGAGATCCGCACCCTGCGTGATCAGATAGGAGAAGCCGAACACAGAAGCCGACAGCGTCAGCATGCCGGCCCAGTCGAGTTTCTGGGCATTGTGATCGCGCGATTGCGTGACACCGATGCCGATAAAGGCGAGCGCCAGGATCGCCAGCGGCACGTGGATGAGGAACACCCACTGCCAGTTCGACAGCGCCACGATCAGGCCGCCAATGGCGGGACCGAAACCAAGCCCGATGCCTGAGACGACGCTCCAGGCAACAAAAGCCTTGCCGCGTTCACGGCCATCCTGGAACTGATGCGACAGCACGGCGACGCTGCAGGTCAGCATCGCGCCGCCGGCGAGACCTTGCAGGAAGCGGGCGGCGATCAGCAGCGCCGCACTCGGCGCCAGGCCGCACAGCAGCGAGGCGAGGCCGAAGGCGACGGTGGTGATCACCATCACGCTCTTGCGGCCGAAACGGTCGGCCAATGTCCCTGTCGCCATCAGCACTGTGGTGCAGGCGATGGTGTAGGCATTCATGATCCACTGCAAATCCCTGAAATTGGCGGCGAGCACGCTTTCCAGTTTCGGCAGGATCACCGGCACGCTGGAGATTTCGAGCCCGAACAAGAGCGACGCCAAGCACACGCCGGTGAGCGCGAAGGTGTTTCGTTGAATTGGCATATCGATCTCTTTCCATCCGAGCATGAGGCGCTCTTCAAACCGCGATCAAGTTGAGATAGAGGAGACTTGATCATGAAAAAAGGCTATGCTCGGCTATATCAGAAATGACAAAACGGAATGATTGGCCAATGGAGTGCTGCGATGATCAGTCTTGATGTGGACGCCGTACGAACCTTTGTGATGGTGGCCGATCTGCAGAGCTTCACCCAGGCGGCCACGGCGCTGGGCAGCACCCAGGCGACAATCAGCGTCAAGCTGCGCCGTCTTGAGGAAAAGCTCGGCGCGCGATTGATCGAAAGAACGCCGCGCCGCGTCAGCCTGTCGGCACGAGGCGCCGTCTTCCTCCCCGCTGCGCGCGACTTCCTTGCCGCGCACGAGCGCGCCATGGCGGAGTTTGCGTCAGCACCGTGCCGGCTTGCGCTCGGCTTTGTCGATCATGCCGCCGGTCCGGCGCTGTCCATTCTGATTGCCCAGCTCCATGCGCACGATCCATCGCTGACGCTCAGTTTGAGGATCGACACCAGCACGGTGCTCAAGGAAGCTTTCGATCACGGCGAGCTCGACGCGGTTATCGTGCACCGCGAAGGCGACAGCCGTCCTGGCCGGACCTTGTCGCGCAACCACTATGGCTGGTTCGCCGCACCTTCCTTCGAGTGGCAGCGCGGAACGCCGTTGCGCCTCGCGCTCTTAAGCACCGTGTGCAACTGTCCGGATCGTGTGCGGGCGGTCGAGGCGCTGGACAAAGCAGGCATCGCCTGGGAGGAGGCCTTCGTCGGCGGCGGCGGCGCGGCCGTCAACATTGCGATATCGGCGGGCTTTGCCGTTTCGGCGCTGGCTCACTGCGTCGCTCCGCCCGGCCTGATCGAGGTTGGCCGCAAGCTCGGCCTGCCGTCGCTTGACCCCTCCGAAGTGGTCCTGCATTCGCACAATCTGGCGCCGCGGGCGCGTGACGCGCTGCAAATGCTGGCGACCGCATTTCGCGAGTACAATTCGCCGGTGGATTAGGCGATGGTGTTTCCGATCTGATTCCGCCGGAATCCGATAAGGCTTTGGAGGAACCGAAATGACCGAGATCACCGTCCGCCCGCTGGCGCTGGCCGACCATGCCGACTGGCGGCGGCTGTGGACTGCCTACCTCACCTTCTACGAGACCAAGCTGCCGGACGAGGTCTACGACATCACCTGGAAACGACTGTTCACGGAAGGTGAATTCGAACCGAAGGGGTTTATCGCCACGCTCGACGGCAAGGCGGTCGGCCTGACCCATTATCTCTATCACCGCTCCGGCTGGTCGGAGAAAAACAACTGCTACCTGCAGGACCTGTTCGCCGACCCTGATGTGCGCGGCAAGGGCATCGGTGCGGCCCTCATTGAAGCGGTCAAGCAGGAAGCCGACAAGATCGGCGTCAAGAACGTCTATTGGATGACCCACGAAACCAACGCCACAGCGCGCAAGCTCTACGACCATGTCGCGCGACGGACGGGCTTCATCGAGTATGATCTGCTATGATGCGAGCGCGATCGAAATAACGCGGAAGGAGCCGAATGATCCGCTATGTCGGAATCCTGGATGGCAGTGACGGCGTTTGGGGAGTGCGGATGCCCGGTCTCGCCGGCTGCCACGGGGCCGGCGCAAACCCGGCGGAAGCGATAGCCGACGCCGCCTCGGCTATGCGCGAATGGGCGGAAGCCCGCATCGCGAAGCACTTGCCCATGCCCAACCCACGTACTGTGGCAAATCTTCTGCAATCCGGCGAAATCGACAGTGCCCGTGGCGACTCCGCCGTGACCGTTCGGCATAGATAACGGCCAACCATGTTCCTCCCCTTCTTTCTCGAACTGAAGGCCGCGCGGGTTCCCGTTTCGCTCAGGGAATATCTGTCGCTGCTGGAAGGGCTGGAGGCCGGGCTGGTCGACTATGACGTCGAGGGTTTTTACTACCTCGCCCGCGCCGCGCTTGTGAAGGACGAACGCCATATCGACCGCTTCGACCAGGTGTTTGCGCATGTCTTCAAGGGGATCGAGGCGCTCACCGGCCCCGATGCCGTCGGTGTCGCCAACATCCCTGAGGAATGGCTGCGCCGGCTCGCCGAAAAGCACCTGACCGAGGAAGAGAAGAAACTGATCGAGGCGCTCGGCGGTTTCGACAAGCTGATGGAGACACTGAAGCAGCGGCTGGAGGAACAGAAAGGCCGCCACCAGGGCGGCTCGAAATGGATCGGCACCGGCGGCACTTCGCCTTTCGGCGCCTATGGCTACAATCCCGAAGGCGTGCGCATCGGCCAGCATGAAAGCCGCAATCGCCGTGCGGTGAAAGTCTGGGACAAGCGCGAGTTCAAAAATTTCGACGACGCCGTCGAGCTCGGCACCCGCAACATCAAGGTGGCGCTGAAGCGCCTGCGTCGCTGGGTGCGCGAGGGTGCGGAGGAAGAGTTCGACCTGCCCGGCACCATCCATGCCACCGCCGAGCACGGCTATCTCGATGTGCAGACGCGCCCCGAACGGCGCAACGCCGTGAAGCTCTTGATGTTCTTCGATGTCGGCGGCTCGATGGACGACCACATCAAGAGCGTCGAGGAGCTGTTTCGGCCGCCCGCGCCGAATTCCGCCAGCTCGAATATTTTTACTTCCACAACTGCCTTTACGAGGGCGTCTGGAAGGACAACCGGCGCAGGCATGCCGAGACCATCCCGACCTTCGATCTGCTTCACAAATACGGCCCCGACTACAAGGTGATCGTCGTCGGCGATGCCTCGATGAGCCCTTACGAGATCGCGCATCCCGGCGGTTCGGTCGAGCATTGGAACCCGGAAGCCGGCAGTGTCTGGCTTGACCGCCTCATCCAGCAATGGCCGAATGCGGTCTGGCTGAACCCCGAAAACCAGAAAAACTGGGGCTTCACCCATTCGATCGCGATGATCCGCGATCTCTTCGGCGGCCGCATGTTCCCACTGACGCTGGCCGGGTTGGAAACCGCGACGAAGCAGCTCTCACGCAAGCGTTGATATGAGAGGAAAACCGATGACCTGCTTTCTTTGCCCGCAATGCGGCGTCCAGTTCGCGGCAACGCAGACCCCTCCAGAAAATTGCCCGATCTGCGAGGACGAGCGGCAATATGTGCGCTGGGAAGGCCAGGCCTGGATCACTGGGGAAGAACTCTCTGCCGGGCATAGGCTTGTGATGAAGGACGATGCCGGCGTTCTCGCTTTCGGCATCGAGCCGCGCTTTGCTATCGGCCAGCGGGCGCTGCTGGCGCAGACGCCGCACGGCAATGTGCTGTGGGATTGCATCTCGATGGTGAGCGACGAGGCGGTAGCCGAAATCAACCGTCGCGGCGGCCTGGCCGCGATCGCCATTTCGCACTGCCACTATTATTCGGTGATGGTCGAGTGGAGCGAGGCGTTTGGCGGCGTGCCGATCTATCTCCATGCCGACGACCGCCAGTGGATTATGCGGCCGCACAACGCCATCGTCAGCTGGGCGGGCGAGACGCTGGCCATAAACCCGTCGCTGACACTCGTGCGTTGCGGTGGCCATTTTGCCGGCGGCCAGGTGCTGCATTGGAAACGCGATGACGGTAACGCCCTGCTGTCCGGCGACATATTGCAGGTGACGCCGACGCGTCGCCATGTCAGCTTCATGTACAGCTATCCGAACTACATTCCGCTCAATGCGCCGGCCGTGCGACGCATCGCGGCGGCACTTGAGCCTTTCGAATTCGACGACATCTACGGCGCGTGGTGGCAGCAGAACATCATCGGCGGCGCAAGAACGGCATTTCATGCGTCGATCGCCCGCTATCTTCAGGCGATTGGGTAGGAGCTCGGCTGAAAATGCGAGCAAAACACGTAACAAACGCCTATCTCTAAGCGAATATAGCTTGCAACCAACAACAAGCCGCCAAGGCTGAGGAGATCAAATGGACACCCACACCTACCCTGTCACCCGCACCGACGCCGAATGGCGCGCCCGCCTGACGCCCGAGCAATATGCGGTCATGCGCGGCCATGGCACCGAACGGCCCGGAAGCTGCGCGCTGCTCTACGAAAAGCGCGCCGGCACCTTTTCCTGCGTCGGCTGCGACCAGCCGCTGTTCGAATCCAAGCTCAAGTTCGAGAGCGGCACCGGCTGGCCGAGCTTCAATGATCCGGTGCCCGGTTCGGTCGAAAACACCGTCGACCGCAGCTACGGCATGGTCCGCACCGAATGCCACTGCGCCCGCTGCGGCAGCCATCTCGGCCATGTCTTCGAGGACGGCCCGCCGCCGACCGGCCTGCGCTATTGCATCAACGGCGTGGCGCTGAAATTCGAGCCGGCGGCTTAAGCCGCGGCTTGACCACCATCTTCAAAGGGCGGCTTCGGCCGCCCTTTTTCGTGTCAATCTTCTCAGACAACCACCACCAGGATCAGCCAAAGCGTAGCCCCGAGCGTCATCAACGAAGCCTTGGCGCCACTGGATTTTTCCGTGGTTCGCCAGACGGCAAAGGTCAGAAAGATGTTGTAGGGCACGGGCGCGAAATGCACCGCCAGGACGACGGCGAGCGGCAGCTTCAAGCCGAGCAGAATGAGCGCGGCCACCGACGAGGTGATGTTGATCGCCGTGCCGACAAGGACTAGATCGCGCCAGAACAACCGCTCGACCGGAACCGCGCCTTGCCAGCGCGAGCCGAAGAAGGATCCGATGCTTTGCACCAACACCTGATAGCTATCCCTCTCTCAGCACGTCGGTGACGGCGCGCTCGAAGCGCGAGCATTCCGTCACCAGCCAGTCGGCCATGGCCGGCCAGTTGTCCTCGGCATAGCAGTTCACCCGCCACATCGAATTGATGCCGAGGCCCTCGCAGCTCTGCTCCGGCCTGAGCTTCAGCCTGTCTTCGATTGCCGGTTGGAACCGCTTCAGCCGCGACCAGACCCCGGTCGCGCCGAACTTCTCGTTACGGCCGAAAAAGACGCCAACTTGGCTTTGCGCCGGCGCGACATACATGGACAGGACCAGAGCGAAGTCAGGCAGCCCGCGCTGCCAGAACCAGGGTCCGCGCCGCGCCATGGAAGCGCGTTCCTCCGGATGCCGTTCGGCGAACAGCGCCCAGAAGCTGCGTTGGCGGAATTCAGAGGCGCGGCGGGCGCCGAAGTCGAATTCGCTCATGGTTCGATGCCCGTTCCAGCATCATTCCTTGGCCCGAGACTGTTTCGAAATTCGCTCCGGCGATATCAGCCGGAGTGGAATTTCCAGACAGCCTTACACCATGCCGAGCGCGGCCTTGTAGAGATCGAGGATGGTTTCCTCTTCCTGGCGCTCGGCCTGGTCCTTCTTGCGCAGCCGGATGATCGACCGCATCGCCTTGGTGTCGAAGCCGGTGCCCTTGGCCTCGGCGAACACTTCCTTGATGTCGTCGGCGATGGTCTTCTTTTCTTCCTCGAGCCGCTCGATGCGCTCGATGAAGGCGCGCAACTGGCCGGCGGCAACAGTCTGGCTGGTATCTGTGATGTCGTCGGCCATGTTTTTTCTCCGCTACTTTTTAAGCACCGCGATTCTGGCGCGGTAAATTGGGAGCGGGTTCGATGCCCGAGCAGGCGCGGCGGGTCAAGCCATTATCGATGCTCCATCAACGGCTGCTGCCAGCCGTCCCAGTGTGATGGATCCGCGCGTCAGCCAAACGCGATCAACAGATCCTTCGCATCGATCTGATCGCCGGCCTTGACCAGCACTTCGGCCACTGTGCCGTCGCGCTCGGCATGCAGGGCCGTCTCCATCTTCATGGCTTCGATCGACAACAGCACGTCGCCGGCCTTGACCGCTTGGCCGGCGGCAACCGAAAGGGCGGAGACCACGCCCGGCATCGGCGCGCCGACATGCGCCTCGTTGCCGGGCTCGGCCTTGCGCCGAGCCTTGGCCGCCGAGGCGCCATGCGCCCTGTCCGGCACCCGGACACGGCGCGGCTGGCCGTTGAGCTCGAAGAACACGGTGACCATGCCCTTCTCATCGACGTCGCCGATCGCAAGGCAGCGCACTACAAGCGTCTTGCCTTTTTCGATGTCCAGGAAGATCTCATCCTCGGACTTCATGCCGTAGAAATAGGTCGGCGTCGGCAGCACACTGACCGGCCCGTAGGTTTCCTGCGCGGCGGCGAAGTCGGTGAACACCTTCGGATACATCAGCCAGGAGGCGAATTCGTACTCCGAGAGCTTGCGCTCCAGCTTCTGCTCGATCTCCTTGCGGCTGGCCTTGAGGTCGGCTGGCTTGAGCAGCGAGCCCGAGCGCTCGGTGATCGGCTTGCTTTCCTTCAGTGCCTTCTTCTGCAGCTTCGCAGGCCAGCCGCCGGGCGACTGGCCGAGATCGCCGCGCAGCATCGAGACGACCGAGTCCGGGAAGGCGATGTCCTTGGCTGGGTTTTCGACGTCGGCAACGGTCAGATCCTGGCTCACCATCATCAGCGCCATGTCGCCGACCACCTTGGACGACGGCGTCACCTTGACGATGTCACCGAACATCAAATTGACGTCGTGATAGGCTTGTGCCACCTCGTGCCAACGCGTTTCCAGCCCCAGCGAACGCGCCTGTTCCTTGAGGTTGGTGAACTGGCCGCCCGGCATTTCGTGCAGATAGACTTCCGAGGCTGGCCCCTTGAGGTCGCTTTCGAAGGCGGCATACTGGTTGCGCACCGCTTCCCAGTAGAAGGAGATTTTGCGGATCCATTGCGGATCGAGGCCGGGATCGCGCTCGGTTCCCTTCAGCGCCTCGACGATCGAGCCCAGGCAAGGCTGCGAGGTGTTGCCGGAGAAGGAATCCATCGCCGCGTCGATGGCGTCGACGCCGCTTTCCACGCCGGCCAGCACCGTCGCCGCCGACAGGCCTGACGTGTCGTGGGTGTGGAAATGGATCGGCAGGTCGGTCGCCTCGCGCAGCGCCTTGAACAGCACGCGGGCGGCAGCCGGCTTCAAAAGCCCGGCCATGTCCTTGACGGCGATGATATGGGCGCCGGCGGCCTGCAATTCCTTCGCCAGCCCGACATAGTATTTAAGGTCGTATTTGGCGCGCGCCGGATCGAGGATGTCGCCGGTGTAGCAGATCGCCGCTTCGACCAGCTTGCCCTCGGCGCCCACCGCGTCCATGGCGACGCGCATATTCTCGACCCAGTTCAGGCAGTCGAAGACGCGGAACAGGTCGACCCCACCGGCCGCTGCCTGGCTGACGAAATGTTGCACGACATTGTCGGGATAGTTGGTGTAGCCGACGCCATTGGCGCCGCGCAGAAGCATCTGCAGCAAAAGGTTGGGGGCCGCTTCGCGCACTTTGCTCAACCGCTCCCACGGATCCTCGGTGAGGAAGCGCATGGCGACGTCGAAAGTGGCGCCGCCCCAGCATTCCAGCGACAGCAGCCGCGGCAGCGCCCGCGCATATGTGCCGGCGATGCCGGCAATGTCATGCGTGCGCATACGGGTGGCGAGCAGCGACTGGTGGCCGTCGCGCATCGTCGTGTCGGTGACAAGCACCTCTTTTTGCTCACGCATCCAGGCAGCGAATTTCTCCGGCCCCAACGCGTCGAGCTTCTGCTTGCTGCCATCAGGCACATTGCCGTTGAGATAGGGCACGACAGGCGCTGCCGCATCGGCCTTGGGCATCGGACGGCCGCGGGTTTCGGGATGGCCGTTGACGCTGACGTCGGCCAGATAGTTGAGCAGCTTGGTGGCGCGGTCCTGCCGCTTCACCTGCGCGAACAGCTCCGGCGTCGTGTCGATGAACCTGGTCGTATAGGAATTGTCGGCGAAGCGCGGGTGGTTGATGATTGCCTCGAGGAAGGTGAGGTTGGTCGCCACGCCGCGGATGCGGAACTCGCGCAAGGCCCGGTTCATGCGGGCGATCGCCTCGGCCGGTGTCGGCGCCCAGGCAGTCACCTTCTCCAGCAGCGGATCGTAGAAGCGGGTGATGACCGCGCCCGAATAGGCGGTGCCGCCGTCGAGGCGGATGCCGAAACCGGCGGCTTCGCGATAAGCGGTGATGCGGCCGTAGTCCGGAATGAAACTATGCTCCGGATCCTCGGTCGTGATGCGGCACTGCAGCGCATGACCGTTCAGCCTGATGTCGGCCTGCGCCGGCACGCCCGACTCTTTCGTGCCGATGGCAAAGCCGTCCAGTATGTGGATCTGCGCCTTGACGATGTCGATGCCGGTCACCTGCTCGGTCACGGTGTGCTCGACCTGGATGCGCGGATTGACCTCGATGAAGTAGAATTTGCCGGTGTCGGCGTCCTGCAGGAATTCCACCGTACCGGCGCCGATATAGCTGGTCTCGCGCGCGATCTTGAGCGCATAGCCGCAAAGCTCCTGGCGCAATGCCTCGCTGAGATAGGGCGCCGGCGCCCGTTCGACGACCTTCTGGTTGCGGCGCTGGATCGAGCAGTCGCGCTCGAACAGATGCACCGCGTTGCCATGCGTGTCGCCGAGCACCTGGACCTCGACATGGCGGGCGCGCTCTATCAGCTTTTCGAGATAGACCTCGTCCTTGCCGAAGGCGGCCTTGGCCTCGCGCTTGCCCTCCATCACCTCGCGGGCGAGGTCGGCTTCCGCGCGGATGGCGCGCATGCCGCGCCCGCCCCCGCCCCATGATGCCTTGAGCATCACCGGATAGCCGACTGTCTTGGCGAGCTGCTTGACTGCTTCCATGTCGTCCGGCAGCGGTTCGGTTGCCGGCACCACCGGCACGCCGACCTCGATGGCCAGATTGCGTGCGGCGACCTTGTTGCCGAGCCGGCGCATCGTGTCGGGCTTCGGTCCTATGAAGGTGATGCCGGCCTCGGCGCAGGCATCTGCGAATTCAGGGCTTTCCGACAGAAGGCCATAGCCCGGATGGATGGCGTCGGCGCCGGACAGCTTGGCGACGCGGATCACTTCCTCGATCGACAGATAGCTTTCGATCGGCCCCATGTCCCTGGCCAGATGCGGCCCGCGCCCGACTTGGTAGCTTTCATCGGCCTTGAACCGATGAAGTGAATATTTGTCCTCCTCGGCCCAGATCGCCACGGTTTTGAGGCCGAGCTCGTTTGCCGCGCGAAAGACGCGGATGGCAATTTCGGACCTGTTGGCGACGAGGATCTTCGTGATGGCCAAGGAAGGAGGCTCCGGACAGGGAGGGATGGGGCAGAGGCATGATTAACGCGAAAATGCTGCAGTGCAACCAAAATCGGGGAGAGCTTAAACCGATTTAAATGGGATTCTAGCACCACCGCTCGAAAAGATGCGTGCGATTGGCGTCGCGAGGTGACGCTAATTGTCGTGCCCGCAAAAATTCGACCCGGCTAGCGGCTTATCCAGCCACCCTCGCTGCCGCCCTGTCACCAAAGAAAAAATGCCCGGCGCGAGCGCCGGGCATTCCATAGAGCTGTGTTCCGAATTACGACTTCGGGAACCAGGAGATCTTGCCGTCCGGACCCTTCTTCCATTCGTACATGATGTAGCCCGGGAGCTTCGGATCGCCCTTCGCGTCATAGGCGAGATCGCCCAGAACGGTCTTGAACGGACCCTTCTCGTGCAGCGCCTTGGCCACTTCCACGGGGTCGTTCGACTTGGCCACGGCAGCGGCCTCGGCGATCACCTGCATGGCGGCGTAGGAGTAGAGAGTGTAGGCTTCCGGCTCGAAGCCCTGGGCGCGGAACTTCTCGACCAGTGCCTTGTTCTCGGGGATCAGGCGCGGATCGGGACCGAAGGTGTTGAGCGTGCCGATAACCGCATCGCCGGCGATCGCAGCCAGCTCGTCGGTGACGATGCCGTCGCCCGACATCAGGGTAGCCTTGAGGCCCTGGTCCGCCGACTGGCGGATGATCAGGCCGGCTTCGGTATGCAGGCCGCCCCAATAGATCAGGGTAACACCGGCGTCCTTCATCTTGGCAATCAGCGCCGAGAAGTCCTTGTCGCCGACATTGACGCCTTCGTACATGACTTCGGTCAGGCCGGCTGCGTTCATCGCCTTCTTGGTCTCGTCGGCAAGGCCCTGACCATAGGGGGTCTTGTCGTGGATGACGGCAACCTTGGCGTCCTTGAAGTTGGTCGCGATATAGCCGCCGGCGATGCCGCCCTGCTGGTCATCGCGTCCGCAGGTGCGGAACACGTTCCACAGGCCGCGCTCGGTGAATTTCGGGTTGGTCGCCGCAGGCGTCACTTCGACGATGTTGTTGTCGACGTAGACTTCCTGCGAAACCGGGATCGAGACGCCCGAGTTGAAGTGGCCGATCACGAATTTCACGCCGTCGCCGACGAACTTGTTGCCGACCGAAATGCCCTGCTTCGGATCGGAGACGTCGTCGCCGACTTCGAGCTTGATCTGCTCGCCGTTCATGCCGCCTGCGGCGTTGATGTCGGCAACGGCCGCTTCCGCACCCTTCTGCAGCTGCGCACCGAAGGCCGCATTCGGACCGGTGATCGGACCTGCGACGCCGACGATAACGTCAGCCCATGCATTGCCACCGAACGCGACAAGCGCGGTCAGGGCAACGGCGGACAAAAGTGATTTCTTCATTTAAACGCTCCCATTTACGAGGTGGGCGTGGATGAAACTTTCATGCGATGCCCACCCTTATCGCAGAAAGCGTACTTTGCCGATTTTCAGGCCCTTGTCACGCCGATTCATCCCCGGAACGGCGTTAATGATGAACGTCAACCTTTCGGTTTCCAGCTTAAGATCGAAGCCCGTTCGTAAAGCCAATTATACTGCGTCACCATCTGGTTCGTACGCGTGTATTGATAGCCGACAAATCCCAATATCATGAGCACGATTGTGTCCACGACATAGTATTGCAGCGAAAACATCGTGCCGCCGAACAAGGCATGATGGATGAACCTGATGCCTATGCCGAGACCCAGCAGATAGGCGAACAGCGCCGGCAGGCTGCGCCATGTCTGGGCGCTGGCCTTGCCGGTCATCCATGCCGCCCAGCCGCCGAGCAGACAGGTGACGAAGAAGAACTGCCAGATGGAAGGTTCCTCGTGAAGAATGCCTTGCATGATGAAGACTCCCTAGCATGATCCCGAAAAGTTGCAGACTTTTCGGACAAAGGTCATGCGACAAACAAACAAGTTGGAGCGGAATACCGTATGCATACATTCCGCTCCAAAATCAGTGATGGCCGCCTTCGAGATAGGCCGCCCGCACTTCCGGATTGGCGAGCAATTCCTTGCCTGTGCCGCTCATGGTCACGTTGCCGTTGACCATGACATAGCCGCGCGTGGCGAGTTTGAGCGCGCCGAAGGCGTTCTGCTCGACCAGGAACACGGTCAGCCCTTGCGTGCGGTTCAGCTCGCGGATGGCATCGAAGATCTGCTTGACGATCAGCGGCGCCAGACCCAGCGACGGCTCGTCGAGCAACAGCAGCTTAGGCCGCGCCATCAGCGCACGTCCGATCGACAGCATCTGCTGCTCGCCGCCCGACAGCGTGCCGCCGCGCTGGGCAATGCGCTCCTTGAGGCGCGGGAACAGCGCGAACACCTTCTCAGCATCTTCGTCATAGTGCTTGAGATTGTCGAGACCGGCGCCCATCTGCAGGTTTTCCATCACCGTCATGCGCGGGAAAATGCGCCTGCCTTCCGGCGACTGCGCAATGCGCATGCGGGCGATCTCGTGCGTCGGCATCTGGGTGATGTCGGTGCCGGCGAAAGTGATTGAGCCGGCACGAGCGCGCGGCGCACCGAAGATGGTCATCATCAGCGTCGACTTGCCGGCACCGTTCGCACCGATCAGCGCGACGATCTCGCCCTGGTTGACGTGGACATCGACGCCGTTCAGCGCCTTGATGTTGCCGTAGTAGGTCTCGACGCCCTTGATGTCGAGCAGCGTTGTCTCGGCCATCACTTACGCCCTCCGCGCGGCTTGCCTGTCGGGGATTTGGTGGCCGCCGGCTTGGACTTGGCCGTTAGACGCTCGGACGGTGCTCTTGGCGCGGAGTTGGCTCTTGTATCGTATTGGGTGGCCTTTGAAGCTCCCTTCGACACTGTGACCCGCTCGCCCTGGCTGTGGCCGATCGTGTCGCTTACCGGGCCGGCGAGATAGGAAGACGATGTGCCTGGTCCGTGAGCCGAATCCGGCCCGATGTCCAGCTGCTCGATGACGTCTTCATCGCCGACCTCGGTCAGCACCGTCTCGACCTCCTCGTCGTCGACGCCGAGATAGGCGGCGATGACGCGCGGGTCGGTACGCACCGATTGCGGGCTGCCGTCGGAAATCTTGCGGCCATATTCAAGCACCACGACATGGTCGGAAATCTGCATGACCACCGACATGTCATGTTCGATCAGCAGGATCGAGGTACTGCTCTTGATGTCCATCAGCAGCGAATTCAGCGCAGCCGACTCCTTCGGATTGAGACCGGCCGCAGGCTCGTCGAGGCACAGAAGTTCGGGCCCTGTGCACATGGCGCGCGCAATCTCGAGGCGCCGCTGCGCGCCATAGGGCAGGTCGCCGGCCGGATCGTCGGCGCGATCGACAAGATCGGCCTTCTCCAGCCAGTGCTTGGCAAGCTCCACCGATTCAGCCGAGGCTCTGCGGTAGCCGCCGATCCCGAACAGGCCCAGGATCGTATAGCCGGATGCCTTCATCAGCTTGTTGTGCTGGGCAACCAGCAGATTCTCCAGCAGCGTCATGCCCGAGAACAGGCGGATGTTCTGGAAGGTGCGCGCCACCTTGGCGCGCGCCGGGATCTCATGATTGGGCAGCCGTTCGAGCAGGAAGCTCGAGCCGTCGGCCCGGTTGAGCGTAATCATGCCTTCCGACGGCTTGTAGAAGCCGGTGATGCAATTGAAGACGGTGGTCTTGCCGGCGCCATTGGGTCCGATCAGAGCGGTGATCTCGCCGCGCTTGGCCTGGAACGACAGATCGCCGATGGCGATCAGGCCGCCGAACTTCATCGAAAGATGCTCGACCTGGAGGATGGCGTCTTTCATACCCGGATTGGTCTTCTGAATGGAGGTCGCGCTCATCAGCCGTGCCCTTCCTTGGTGAAGGAGGAGGAGACCGCTTTTCGTTCACTGAGGAAGGCCGTCGGTTCACGGCTGCCGACAAAGCCGCGCGGCTTCCACAGCATGACGATGACCATCGCCATGCCGAACAAAAGCATGCGGTAAAGCTCCGGCGTGAAATCTTTTCCGAAGACACTTTTCAGGAAATCGAGTTCGCGCAGTGCCTCGGTGCCGCCGATCATCACCAGCGCGGCGACCGCGATGCCGACCAGCGAGCCCATGCCGCCGAGCACCACGATGGCCAGGATGATCGCCGATTCCAGGAAGACGAAGGATTCAGGGCTGACGAAGCCTTGCCGTGCGGCGAAGAAGGCGCCGGCAAAACCGCCGAACATGGCGCCGGTGGCAAAGGCGGTGAGCTTGGTGGTGGTGGTGTTGATGCCAAGCGAGCGGCAGGCAATCTCGTCCTCGCGCAGCGCCTCCCAGGCGCGGCCGACAGGCATGCGCCTGAGCCTGATGGTGACGAAGGCGGTCAGCAGCGCCAGCCCGAGAATGAGATAGTAGAGGAAGATCTTGTAGTAGGCGCTTGACTGGGCGATGTGCAGCACCTTGCCGATATAGTTCGGGTCGGTCGAATTAAACGTCATCAGGCCGAAGAAGGTGACCTTCGGGATGCCGGAGATGCCGGCCGAGCCGTTGGTGACTTCACGCCAGTTGATCAGCACCAGGCGGATGATCTCGCCGAAGGCCAGCGTCACGATCGCCAGGTAATCGCCACGAAGCCTGAGCACCGGAAAGCCGAGCATAACGCCCCAGAAGGCGGCCATGGCGCCGGCGGCGGGCAGCAGGATCCAGAACGACAGGCCGTATTGCGAACCGAGCAACGCATAGGCATAGGCGCCGACCGCGTAAAAGGCGACGTAGCCGAGATCGAGCAGGCCGGCGAGGCCGACGACGATGTTCAGCCCCCAGGCCAGCATCACATAGATCAGGATCTGGATGCCGAAATTGTCGACCCACTTCAACGAGCCCTGCAGGCCGCCGGTTATCGACCACGCGTAGATCGACAGCACAACGACGACGAGGATCGGGTATAGCACCAGCGCCGCAATCCCGAGCTTGGTGAAATTGGCGTGGATGAAGGAGCGGAAATAGAAGATCACGCAAGCGAGCGCGTAAATGACGGCCAATGCGCGCAGGAACTGAAGGTAGCCGGCCAGATCGGGTCCGACCAACGCCGGCAGGGCGCTGCCGAACGCAACCAGGACAACCGCCAACACGACGGCGACGATGAAGGCCGGAAGCAGGAAGAAGCGCGACGCGACGCTCGCCGGCAACAGGCCGGTGGCGACATTGGTGATCTTCTGATTGGCCATGAACGGCTGGCCATAGGCAATGTAGAAGAAGCGGCCAAGCATGGTCAGCACGACCACGGTGATGAGCAGCAACCAGCGCTGCACCAGGATCAGCTGGTTGCTGATGTTCTGGTCGGTCTTCAGGCCGATGAAGAGAATGAACAACCCCAGCGAGATGGCGCCGGCATAGAACGCTTCGCGCAATGCACGCTGCACGGGGGACGCGACGGTGTCGCGCTCCGAGGATACGGAAACCGCCATTGTCTCAGACCTTTTCGACTTCTGGCCGGCCCAAAATGCCGGAAGGCAGGAAGATCAGCACGATCGCCAGGATCGAGAACGCCGCGACGTCCTTGTAGTCGATCGAGAAATACGCCGACCACATGCTCTCGATGAAGCCGATCAAAAGCCCGCCAAGCACCGCGCCCGGCAGAGACCCGATGCCGCCGAGAACGGCCGCGGTGAAGGCCTTGACCCCCGGCACAAAGCCGTCGGAAAAGGCGATGACGCCGTAATACATCAGGAACAACGTGCCCGCGACGGCCGCAAGCGCTGCACCCATGATGAAGGTGATCGAGATCGTACGGTCGACATTGACGCCGAGCAGCGCCGCCATCTTGCGGTCCTGCTCGCACGCCCTTTGCGCCCGGCCGAGGGAAGTCCTGTTGACCAGGTACCAGAACAGCGCCAGCAGCAGGGCGGTGACGACGACGATGATGATCTGCTTCAGCGACACGCTGATGCCGTTGATGTTGTAGACTTGGCTGACCATCGGCGGGATCGGCTTGTTGCGCGGGCCTTGCGTCACCTGGATGAAGTTCGACAGCGCGATCGACATGCCGATGGCGGTGATCAGCGGCGCCAGCCGGAACGAACCGCGCAGCGGCCGGTAGGCCACCTTCTCGATCGTCCAGTTGTAGAGGCTGGTGAGCAGCATCGCCACGATCATCATGATCAGCAGCGCCAGGACGACCGGGACCGAATAGAACAAGGAGCCGAGGATGAGGAAGACAACGAGGGCGGCGAATGCCCCGACCATGAAAATGTCGCCGTGGGCGAAGTTGATCATGCCGATGATGCCGTAGACCATCGTGTAGCCGATTGCGATCAGCCCATAGATCGATCCCAGCGTCAGCCCATTGATAAGCTGCTGGACAAAGTACTGCATGTGTACATGGCTCCCCTGGAATGTCGCCCATGCAGACGCATTCCTTTTCGTATTTCCCCTAGTCGTAAAGTTTCGAGCCCGGATTGCAACGTGATTTTTCAAACGTCGAGCGTGTTTTGCCGGCACGCCTTCCGATTGCCCGTTTTTTTGCTCCCGACCGCTGGACTATCGCGGACCCTATCATTGGCATAACGCAATGTCTTTGACGATTCAGCCGGGCCAGCGACCTCATTTCGAAGAAATCCCGGTCAAAATTCGGTGATGAGACGAATCCTTGCATTGTTGGCGGGTTTCGTTTTTTAGCCACATTCCGTACTGACCAGCTGCAACATGGGTTACTTCCCGACTTATGGCGGTGGATGCCTCGCCCAACGCGCTAACCTTTCGCTGACTGGTTTGCCAAGAGGTCCCGCTCTGGGTCCAAGTCCTGGTCTCGGTGGATGATCGGCAGCCTACCGCATCACTTAACCACAAAACCGTGCGCGAACGGATCGCGGTCGTCGATGAAGATGGTGTTCAGGCCGGTCATCCGGGCCCAGCCGCCTATCGAAGGAATGATGGCCGGCTTGCCGGCAACAGTGACGTCCCTCTCGACCTTGCCCTTGAACAGCGAGCCGATGATCGATTCGTGGACAAAACTGTCGCCGGCCTTGAGCTTGCCCTTGGCATGGAGCTGCGCCATGCGCGCCGAGGTGCCGGTGCCGCAAGGTGAGCGGTCGATCGCCTTGTCGCCATAGAAGACCGCGTTGCGCGCATCCGCGCCCGCCATTGTCGGCTCGCCCGTCCACAGCATGTGGGACAGCCGGTTGATGCCGGGGTTTTCCGGATGCACGAACGAGTACTTCTCGTTGAGCCGCTGCCGCACCACGGGGCTCCAGGCGATGAAATCGCTGGCGGAATAATCAGCCATGTCGCGAAAATTCGCCTGCGGCTCGACGATTGCGTAGAAATTGCCGCCATAGGCGACATCGACAGTGATCTCGCCAAGCTGCGGGCAGTCGACCGTCAGTCCCTCGGCATAAAGGAAGGACGGCACATTCGTGATGCGCACCTCCTCGACATAGTCGCCGACTTGTTTGTATTCGGCGATAACCAGCCCGGCCGGTGTGTCGAGCCGGAGCACGCCGGGTGTCTTCGGCTTGATCAGCCCATGTTCGATGGCCATCGTCACCGTGCCGATCGTGCCGTGGCCGCACATCGGCAGGCAGCCCGACGTCTCGATGAACAGGATGGCTATGTCGCAATCCTCGCGCGTCGGCGGATAGAGGATCGAGCCCGACATGACATCGTGGCCGCGCGGCTCGAACATCAGCCCGGTGCGGATCCAGTCATACTCCGCCAGGAAATGCGCCCGCCGCTCCATCATCGTCGGCCCCTGAAGCAAAGGGCCGCCGCCGGCGACCAGCCGCACCGGATTACCGCAGGTATGGCCGTCGATGCAAAAGAAGGATTTTTTGGCCATGATTTCCTCGAACTCAAAACCGTTGCGGGCTGAAGGGAGCAAGATCGATCGGCGAAGTTTGCCCGAGAACAAGATCGCGGATCAAGCGGCCGCTGGCCGCCGCCTGGGTCAGGCCGAGATGGCCATGGCCAAAGGCGTAGACGACGTTGGACGCGGTGCGCGCCGTGCCGATGACGGGCAACGAATCCGGCAGCGACGGGCGACACCCCATCCACTCGCGGCCACCTGACGCGTCCAGCCCCGGAAGGAATTGTCTGGCTTTTTCCAGCATGGCCTTCGAGCGCGCAAAATTCGGCGGCCGGTCGAGACCGCCCAACTCGACGGCGCCGCCGACGCGCAAGCCCGTGTCGAGTGGCGTGATGACGAAGCCATGGCCGGAAAAGATCAGCATTCGCTGCACGTCGAAAGCGGTCTTCGGCAGTGTGGTGTTGTAGCCGCGCTCGGTTTCGAGCGGGATGGTGTCGCCAAGCGCCTTCGCCAGCAGATGCGACCATGCCCCGGCGGCCACGACAAGATGTCTTGCCTGCCTGGTCGTGCCGTCGGTCAGCGTCAGCGTCGCGCCATCAGGATTGGCGGCGACGCGCTCTATGCGCGCCTTTTCGAAACGCGCGCCCAGCCTTTCGGCATAGGCCCACACCGCCTTGCCGAGCAGTTTCGGATCGGCGACGGTCTTCCAGCCCGGCACGAAGGTGCCCTTGATGAAGCGCGGCGACAGTCCCGGCTGCAGCCGCGCCAGTTCGTCGCCTTCGACATGGCGAAAGTCGATGCCGAAGCGCTGGCGCGCCGCCCAGCCCGGGAGGCCGGCCTGAAACTCGGCCTCGCTTTCATAAAGTTCCAGCGAACCGTCTTCGCGCAGCATCGGCCGCGTGCCGGAACGGTCGAGCAGTCCCATCCATTCGGCCTCGGCGAGCTTCATCATGTCTGCCTGAGCAGCAAGGCTCGCCTCATATTTTGCCGGTGCGCCGGCGCGCCAGAAGCGCAACAGCCAAGGCAACAGCTTCGGCAGATAGGCTGGCGGGATGCTGAGTGGCCCGAGCGGATCGGCAAGCCATTTCGGCAAGTGCCGCATCATGCCCTTATGCGCCAGCGGCAGCACGTCGGAGAAGGCGAAGCCGGCGGCATTGCCGGAGCTCGTCTCCTCGCAGATGCCGGTGCGGTCGAAGACCGTGACGCTGCGCCCGGCCTCGGCCAGCATGGCCGCCGCGCAGATGCCGACAATGCCGCCACCGACAATGGCGATATCTACCCCTTCTCCCCGTTCACGGGGGTGAGGAGTGGTCCGCGAAGCGGTGGAAAAGCCAACTGCTTGGCTTTCCGAACGACGAACGCCCGGAGCGCCAGCGAAGGGCTGCGGGGCCCGAAGGGCGGATGAGGGGCGGCGGCCCTCCTCTGTGTCCCTGGAATTTCCTTGCACGTCGGCGCTGCCCCTCATCTGGCTGCCGCCATCTTCTCCCCGTGCACGGGGAGAAGAAAGCCTTCAGAACTGCGGCAGCTTCGGCCGTACCGCCAGCGCGTCATTGATGATCTTCTCGACTGTCTTGCGGCGCTCGCCCGACAGCGGCTGGCGCGGCATGCGCACGCGGTCATTTGTGTCGATCGCGAGCACTTCGGCAAGCTTGATGTTTTGGACCAGATAGGTCGAGACATCGAGATCGAGCAGCGGCCGGAACCAGCGGTAGATCGAAAGCGCCTCCTCGCGGCGGCCCTGCTTCATCAGCTGGTAGATGGCGACTGTCTCGCGCGGGAAGGCGACGACCAGACCCGCCACCCAGCCGATGGCGCCGACCGACAGCGCCTCGAAGGCGAGATTGTCGACGCCGGTGAACAGATCGTAGCGGTCCCCGAAGCGGTTGATGATCTCTGTCGAGCGGCGGATGTCGTCGGAGGACTCCTTGATGGCGACGAAGCGCTTGTCGGCGGCCAGTTCCTCCATCTGGTCGACGGTGACGTCGACGCGGTAGGCGAGGCGGTTGGAGTAGATCATCACCGGCAGGTCGCCGGCCTGAGCGACGGCGCGCAAGGCGGCGACCGTCTCTTCCGGGTTGGTGTGATAGATCGGGCTCGGTACCACCATCAGCCCGTTGGCGCCTTCCCGGCTCGCGCGCTTTGCGATGCTCGCCGCCTCGCGGGTGCCCGCCTCGTTGACCGTCAGCAGCACCGGCTTGTTGCCTGCAACTTTCTGCGCCGTCTTCAGCACCTCGATCTTCTCGTCATGCGACAGCATCGGCCCTTCGCCGAGCGAACCGCAGACGATGATACCGTCGCAGCCTGCCTCCATCTGCAACGCAAAGCAGCGCTCCATTTCGGCATGGTCGAGGCGGTCGTCTTTGGTGAATTTGGTCGTGACGGCGGGGAAAACTCCGGTCCACATGATCGTCTCTCCATCTGATATATCAGCCGTATATCTGTTGGAAAACCGGCTGTCAATGCGGAATCCGTTGTGATATATGGAAGATATATCAGGAGCCCACCTTTGATATCCAGTGAGACAGCATACCCCGAGCCGGCCGCTGCCAAGGCCTACCATGTACTCGAGCATATGATCGTGACGTTGGAACTGGCGCCGGCGAGCTTTGTCACCGAAGGCGCCCTCATCGAGAAGCTGGCGCTAGGACGCACGCCGGTGCGCGAAGCGATCCAGCGCCTCGCCTGGGAAGGACTGCTGGATGTCAGGCCACGCGCCGGCATCGCCATTGCCCCGCTTCATCCCGGCGACTGGCTGCGCGTGCTGGATGCCAGGCGCGGCGTCGAGGTGGTGCTGGCGCGCTCGGCCGCCCGCTTCGTCACCCGTGAGGCCGCCGACCTGTTTCATGAGGCAGCCCTTGCCATGCAGAAGGCCGTCATCTCGGGCAATGTGCTGGCCTTCATCCAGGCCGACAAGGCGCTCGACGAGGCCTTGGCGATGGCCGCCGACAACCCGTTTGCGGCCCGTCTGGCCGCGCCCCTGCAGACCCACAGCCGCCGCTTCTGGTTCCGCTACAGGGCCGACACAGGACTGGCCGAATCGGCTGAGCACCACGTCGCGCTAATCCGCTCGATCCTGGCTGGTGACGAAGAGGCTGCCGCCAAGGACGCCAAACGCCTTATGGCACTGCTGCGCGGCCATGCCGAAGTGGCCGCCACACGCTGAACTCCGTCTCTGCTCCAGACTTCCGACCGGTCTT
Organism: Mesorhizobium sp. C277A; assembly: GCF_040324395.1. Classification (NCBI taxonomy): domain Bacteria; kingdom Pseudomonadati; phylum Pseudomonadota; class Alphaproteobacteria; order Hyphomicrobiales; family Phyllobacteriaceae; genus Mesorhizobium; species Mesorhizobium sp. C277A. Next base: position 4,666,179 of record NZ_JAMYVW010000002.1, read on the forward strand.
TATCAGGTGCCCGGCAAGACTGCGGCCATGGTCGCCCCGTCCCAGCCTTCGCCAGCCGTGATGATGCAGCTTTGGCCGTGTGTGTCGGTGGCCAGGATGGTCCAGGTGCCCTGGTCGGAGACGAATATCTCAAGCACCACATTCGGGTTCACCAGGCCACGAGCGGCTTGGTTTTCGTGGAACTTCTCGCCGAGCGCCTTGACCAAGTCGGTCCGCGCCGCGCATTGATCGGCTTTGGCCTCGGCGATGCCGGACATCGCGAACACCGCAAAGAATATCGCCGCCACAAGACGTCGTGTCATCTGACACCTCCTTGCGCCAGACGAGAACCCCGGCTGCAACCGGCGCTATTTTGATGGCCTGCACACGGCAGGAATGCAATTTAAGGCAGATGACAGGCTCTTGGTTCCATCGCTTGAACGTGATCGCCAATGTCGGTTTCGTACAAAGAAAGGCCCGGGACGTTGAACCCGGGCCTTCTTGCCGATCTTCGAAATCGTCCGGTCAGTTCATCGTCGGGATGACGAACTCGGCACCGTCCTTGACGCCGGAGGGCCAGCGCGAGGTCACCGTCTTGGTCTTGGTGTAGAAGCGGAACGCGTCCGGGCCGTGCTGGTTGAGGTCGCCGAAGGACGACGCCTTCCAGCCGCCGAACGTGTAGTAAGCGATCGGAACCGGGATCGGCACGTTGATGCCGACCATGCCGACCTGGACGCGCGAAGCAAAATCACGAGCAGCATCACCGTCACGGGTGAAGATGGCGACGCCATTGCCCATCTCATGATCGTTGGCTAGCTTGATGGCGCTCTCATAGGTCGGCGCACGCACCACCGACAGCACCGGGCCAAAAATCTCTTCCTTGTAGATGCGCATGTCGGCGGTCACATTGTCGAACAGGCAGCCGCCCATATAGTAGCCATCCTCGTAGCCCTGCATGGAGAAGCCGCGGCCATCGACGACCAGCTTGGCGCCTTCCTTGACGCCGGTGTCGACATAACCCTTGACGCGTTCCAATGCCTGCGCCGTCACCAGCGGGCCGAAATCGGCGGACGAATCCGTCGACGGGCCGACCTTGAGGCTTTCGACACGCGGGATCAGCTTTTCCATCAGCCGGTTGGCGGTGTCGTTGCCGACGGGAACGGCAACCGAGATCGCCATGCAGCGCTCGCCGGCCGAGCCGTAGCCCGCGCCGATCAGCGCGTCGACGGTCTGGTCCATGTCGGCATCGGGCATGATGATCATGTGGTTCTTGGCGCCGCCGAAGCACTGCACGCGTTTTCCCGCGGCCGTGCCGCGCGAGTAGATGTAATGCGCGATCGGCGTCGAGCCGACAAAGCCGATAGCCTTGATATCAGGATCGTCGAGGATGGCGTCGACGACATCCTTGTCGCCATTGACGACGTTGAGAACGCCAGCCGGCAGGCCAGCCTCGAGGAACAGTTCGGCGATGCGCATCGGCACGCCAGGGTCACGCTCGGAAGGCTTCAGGATAAAGGCGTTGCCGCAGGCCAGCGCCGGGGCAATCTTCCACAACGGGATCATCGCCGGGAAATTGAACGGGGTGATGCCGGCAACGACGCCAAGCGGCTGGCGCATCGAATAGACATCGATGCCGGGGCCGGCGCCGTCGGTGAACTCGCCCTTCATCATGTGAGGCGCACCGATGCAGACTTCGACCACTTCGAGGCCGCGCTGGATGTCGCCCTTGGCGTCGGCGATGGTCTTGCCGTGCTCGCGCGCCAGGAGATCGGCCAGTTCGTCATAGTCGCGAGCAACCAGTTCAAGAAACTTCATCAGCACGCGCACACGCCGCTGCGGGTTGGTCGCAGCCCATTTGATCTGTGCTTCCTTGGCGTTCAGCACAGCCGCACGCAGTTCCGCCGGCGACGCCAGCGCCACCGTGCCGCGCACCGAGCCGTCCATGGGCTGCATGACGTCCTGCTTGCGCCCGCTGGTCCCGGCGACATGCTTGCCGCCGATGAAATGACCGTATTCGATCATGGTTTCTCTCCCTGAGTTTGTGATGAAGCATTCAACGCCTTTGCAGGCGCGAAGGCAACGCGAGGGGAAACGCAACCGTTGTGCAAGAAATAGACAACGAAGGACGAGTGTGCATTAATTGCCGCAAATTACAGATTGCTGAAAGGCCCGAAGGTTGCGCTCCGTCACACCCCCCTCTGTCCTGCCGGACATCTCCCCCGCAAGGGGGGAGATCAGATGTGGCCGCCGCCTTCGCAAATCTTCAACGCAGCAAAAGAGACGCAGGTGGCGGAGCTGCCAATCTCCCTCCTTGCGGGGGAGATGGCCGGCAGGCCAGAGGGGGGTGGGCGGGAACGCCGCGTTCGCCGCTAGCCCGGACCACCCCCATGAACTGGGATGACGTCCGCATCTTCCTCGCCGTGGCCCGCGCCGGGCAGATCCTTGGCGCCGCCAAGCGGCTGGAACTCAATCACGCCACCGTCTCGCGCCGCATCGCAGCGCTTGAGGATGCGTTACGGACAAAACTGTTTCGCCGGCTTACCACCGGCAGCGAGCTGACGCCGGCCGGCCAGCGCTTTCTCGACATTGCCGAGCGCATGGAAGCCGACATGATCGCCGCGCGCTCCGCGGTGTCGGGCGAAGGCGACGATATCTCAGGCACCGTGCGCATCGGCGCGCCCGACGGGTTTGGCGTCGCATTCCTCGCCACGCGTCTTGGCGCGCTGACCGCGCTGCACCGCGAACTCACCATCCAGCTGGTGCCGGTGCCGCGTTCCTTCTCGCTGTCGCGGCGCGAGGCCGACATCGCCATCACCGTCGAGCGGCCGAGCGAAGGCAGGCTGGTGGCGGGAAAGCTGGTCGACTACACCCTCGGCCTGTTTGCCTCGCGGGACTATGCGCAGGCGCACGGCTTACCCGAGACCGCTGCCGAACTCGGCCAGCATACGCTGATCGGCTATGTCCCAGACCTGATCGTCAGCCCGTCGCTCGACTATGCGGCGGAGTTCAGCCCGGACTGGCGCACCAGCTTCGCCATCTCCTCAGCGCTGGGCCAGGCCGAAGCGGTGCGGTCGGGCGCCGGCATCGGCATCTTGCACACCTTTGTCGCCCGCTCGATGCCGGAGCTGATCCCCGTCAACATCGTGACGCCGATCCGCCGCGCCTACTGGCTGGTCTATCATGAATCGGTCCGGCCGCTGCGCCGCGTGCAGATCGTCGCCAACTTCATCACCAAGGCGGTCGAGAGAGAGCGCGGGCTGTTTGTCTGATGGCCGCGCCGCCTTGCCTTCGCCACAAAATCGGCCAGTGTGGCAACAAGCGCGATGTCGCCTATCATTAAGGATTGGCTGCGCCGGGTGGGACACTTTTTTGCAAAGCTGGTGCGGATCAAAATGCGAGCGGTGCTCGCCATCTTGCCGCTTGTCGCGCTTTCCGCCTGCGCCAATCCATGGACCGAAGTTCCGGAAGCCGAACTGCCCAAGCCGGTCCGTATCGCAATGGCCCGCCCGTCGCCTTTCGTCTTCGGCAATTATTGCGGTCCCGGCACCCGCACCGGCGACCTCTCGGCTCGCCCTGTCAATCGCCTCGACAGCGCCTGCCAAATCCATGACGCCTGCTACATCGCGCGCCATAATCATTGCGACTGCGACGGCGCGCTCGTCGCCTCGGCAAAGGCGATCCGTGATGACAAGACAGCGCCGAAAAAGATGCGCGGCGAGGCCGAGCTTTTGATCGCCACTTTCGCGCTTCCCGTCTGCAAGGTGTTTCCGCAAGGCTTCCTGCCGCCGCGCGATCCGGCTGAACTGAAGACGATGAACGGTGCGACCGGATGAACCGCGCCATCTGCCTGGCCTTGGCCGGGCTGGGGCTGGCGGCCCTTGCCGGTTGCGCCGCCCCGATCCGGCACAGCTGCGATTTCTTTCCCGATGCGAAGGATTGCGGCCGGCCGTCGCTATCGGCCGACACGCCGGGACCGCAGACTGCAGCAGCAGCGTTTTTCGGCGATGCCGGCGCCCGCGACTATGAAAGGCAGTTTCTGGCGCTGCTCGCCCACAACCAGATCGGCGCCATCGACAGGGCGAACGGCACCGGTCCGTTCGGACATGACCGCCACGCCATCGCCAACCGCGATTTCCAGGCCACCTACCGGACGCTGGAACGGCTGGCGAAGCCGGTTACCGCCGAACAGATGCCGGCAGTGAGCGGCACAGCCGGCGAAGGCCATTTCAACGGCCGTTGGCGCGTGTCGCGGCAGACGCTCTATGTCAACGCCGCCGCGCGGCCCTCCGCGCCAAAGACGTTCAGCTTTTCCGGCCTGCAGGCGCGCTCGGTCGAGATCGTGATGCGCCAGGCGGGAAAGCAGCCGGTTGAGATATCGGGCGCCTGCGACGGGGCGCTGGCGATTCGCGCCGGCGGTGGCTCGCGCAGCGTGGCGAGCGGTGCCGCCTTCCGCCTCCGCCTGTCGGCCGGGCAAACCGCCAGCCTGTTCCCCAGCGATGGTTTGAACCGCTGCAGTCTCAAGCTCAGCTCCAGTCTGGCGCCGGCAGGCGCCCCGCTCACCATCCTGCGCGAAGAGGTTGCCTATCCGGCGATAGCCGCGCTCGACAGCCGCTACGAGCGTTGTCCAGTGCCCGGTCCATCCGGCCTGGATGAACTCGCCCGCGTCTTCTATGCCGGCCGCTGGCTGTCGCAGAGCTGTTCGCTGCCGCTCGGGTCACCGCGCCTGTTACGCAAGTCGCGCGACGGCTTCAACGCCAAGGTCGAAGCGCTGCTCGGCGCGCCTTTACCCGACAGCGCCTTCGACAAGGCCGACCCCGAACTGCCGCTCGATTTCTCGCGCGCGCCGAAACTCAAGCTGGTCTATCTGTCGTCGCTGGAGTTCAAGGCCGATTTTTCCGGCCGCGTCATCGAGCGGCTGATCCGCCATCACGCAGCCCTCGGCACCAAAGTGCGCATCATGGTCACAGACGTGCTGGAGCGCGACAAGGACGATGCCCTGCTGCACCGGCTGGCGGCCGATTATCCCAATGTCGAGTTGCAGGAATATCGTTGGCGGGCCGACCACGGCGCGCCGGTCGACGAGCAACTGTCACAGCTGCACAAGACCCATCACGTCAAGATGCTGGCGACGCTTGCCGAGGATCCCGCCCGCTCGCGCGTCATCATCGGCGGCCGCAACATTCATGACGGCTTCCTGTTCCACAAGCCGATCGACCTGTCGCGCTATCCGAACCTCGAGCAATACGGCAAGACCGACGGCCTCTCGCTCAACTACATTCGAACTGGAGCGATTTCGACATCGAGTTTGCCGACCCGGCCACGGTCGAGACGCTGGCCGCGCATCTCTCGACATTGTGGCTGCGCGACGCCGACACCAACATCGCAAGACCCTTCTCCATTCCGGTGCGCTCCGACAGCCGGCGCCCGCCGGGCACGGTGCGCCATTTCATTTCCGTGCCCTACGAGGACAACCATGCGCTCGAGACCTATTTCGTCGAGCTGATCGACACTGCCCGGCACCATATCGAGATCGTCAATCCCTACCTTAATCTGACGCCGAAGCTCAGCCTGGCCATCGAGCGGGCGCTGGCGCGCGGCGTCAGGATCGACATTGTCGGCCGCATCGACCTCAAGGGCGATATTGGCGGCAAGCTGCTGACCGCGCTCAACAAGCTGTTCGTGGAGAAATATTGCGACCGCATCAACATCCGCGAATTCAAGGCGCCCGATGTCGTGCTGCACTCCAAGATCATGATGATCGACGAAAGGCTGGTGACGATCTCGTCGGTCAATCTCAACAACCGCAGTTTCTTCCACGATCTGGAGAACGGCATGACGGTGCTCGACCCTGCCTTCTACGCCAGGATGCAGCCGGTCTATGACGACTATGTCGCCCATTCGAACCCGGTATCGACCAAGGTGACGATACCGTGGGCCTACCGATGGCTGTTCTCGAAGGGTTGGGTGAAAGAGGCGTTTTGAGGGGCTGGCGACGCTGAAGGAATGCCGTTCTGTAGCGATCCTTTACACCCCCTCTGTCCGGTAGGACAGAGGGGGTGCTGGCCCGCCAGCTTTAAAAAGCACCCCTACCTCAAATACCGCTCCGGCCCCAGCTCCCGCACATCGATATCAGGCACCTTGCTGGAGATGATGTCGGACAGCACCTTGGCCGAGCCGCAGGCCATGGTCCAGCCAAGCGTGCCGTGCCCGGTGTTGAGATAGAGGTTGGAGAACTCGGTGCGGCCGACCAGCGGCGGCCCGTCCGGCGTCATCGGCCGCAGCCCGCACCAGAAGGACGCCGCCTTGAGGTCGCCGCCATCCGGGAACAGATCGCCGACCGAATGTTCGAGGGTGCGCCGGCGCGATTCATGCAGCCTGAGATCGAAGCCGGAAATCTCCGCCGTGCCGCCGACGCGGATGCGGTCGCCGAGCCTGGTGATCGCCACCTTGTAGGTTTCGTCCATTACCGTCGACACCGGGGCGGCGACCGCGTCCTTGATCGGAACGGTGATCGAATAGCCCTTGACCGGATAGACCGGGATCGGGCGCCTGAGCAGGCGCATGAAGCGCGCCGAATAGCTGCCCAGCGCCAGCACATAAGCGTCGGCCGCGCGCGAGCGCTGGTCGGTGCCGACGCTGACGATGCGATTGCGGTTCTTGGAGAAGCGCCGGATCTGCGTACCGTACTCGAACGTGACGCCGCGCGCCACGCAGAGCTCGGCCAGCCGATCGGTGAACATCTTGCAGTCGCCAGTTTCGTCGCCGGGCAATCTCAGCCCGCCGACAAACTTTTCCCGCACGCCGGCCAGCGCAGGTTCGGCGCCAATGCAGCCTTCGGGATCGAGCAACTCGTAGGGAACGCCATATTTCTTCAGCACCTCTACATCGCCGCCGGTGCCGTCGAGCTGCTTTTGCGTGCGAAACAGCTGCAGCGTGCCCTTGGTCCGCTCATCATAAGCGATGCCGGTCGCCTCGCGCAGCGCCTTCAGCGTGTCGCGGCTGTATTCGGCGAGCGGCACCATGCGCGCCTTGTTGATGGCATAGCGATCCGCGGTGCAATTGCGCAGCATCTTGATGAGCCATGTCCACATATACGGATCGAAGGCCGGCCGCACCACCAGCGGGCCGTGCTTCATCAACAGCCACTTGATTGCCTTCAGCGGAATGCCGGGGCCGGCCCAGGGCGAAGCATAGCCCGGCGAGATCTCGCCGGCATTGGCGAAGCTGGTTTCCAGCGCCGGCCCTTTCTGGCGGTCGAACACCGTCACCTCGTGGCCGGCCTCAGCGAGATAATAGGCAGTGGTGACCCCGATAACGCCGCCGCCCAACACGAAGATCTTCATCGCATCACTCTCCACGACGACTTCCGTCAGAGGGCCGCCGCCTCCTGTCTGCCGGATTCTGCGGCGTCCGCCAAGGGGCGGCGTGTCGCGGCTCTATTCGTTGATATAGCGGCGGTGGAAGCGGGGGCCGAGACTGGTCAGGATTTCATAACCGATCGTGCCGGCATGACCGGCGGCGTCATCGACGCTCTGCGAGGGGCCTAGCAGTTCGACAAGGTCACCCTCGCGCAGCCGGCCGGCCGGCAGGGCCGAGATGTCAAGTATGATCGAATCCATCGACACCCGCCCGACAAAGGGCAGTCGCACGCCGTCGAGCCAGGCAGCCGAAGCCGCGCGCCGGTGCCAGCCATCGGCATAGCCGAGCGAGATCGTGGCCGCGCGCAAGGGACCGCTGGCCAGAAACGCATGTCCGTAGCCGACGCCCGCGCCCTTATCGATGCCGCGTGTCTGGATGATCTTTGCCTCGAGCCGCACCACCGGCAGCATCGGGTTCGCCTCATCAGGCGTCGGATTGATGCCGTAGAGCGCAGCGCCCGGACGCGCGAGGTCGTACTGATAGCGCGGCCCAAGAAAGATGCCGGAGGAATTGTCCAGCGACGCCGGCGCCTTGGGCAGCACTTTGCGCAGCCGTTCGAACTCCCTGAGTTGCGCGTCATTGGCCGCATTGGTCGGTTCGTCGGCACGGGCCAGATGGCTCATGACGAGGACGACATCGACGCCGGCGAAAGCATCGGCCGTAAGCGCCTCGACCTCTGCCGGCGCCATGCCCAGCCGCGACATGCCGCTGTCGACCTGGATGGCGGCCTTGAGCTTGCGGCCGGCCTTTTGGCCTGCCTCGCTCCACGCCTTCAGTTGCCCGGTGCTGTTGATGACGGGAACAAGGTCGGCGGCCACCGCTTCAGGTTCCGAGCCCGGCGGCAGGCCATTCAGCACATGGATTTCCAGCTTCGGTCCGAGTGCGTCGCGCAGCGCGACACCCTCGGTGAGATGCGCGACAAAGAAGCTGTCGCAGCCTTCGGCAACCAGTGCCGCCGCCACTTGCCGCGCGCCGAGCCCGTAGCCGTCGGCCTTGACGACGCCGGCGCAGCGCACGCCGCCGAGCTTCGCGTTCAGCCGCCGGTAATTCTCTCGGATAGCGCCGAGATCGATGGTGAGAATGGCGCCGGCCGCCGCTTCGCTGATCGTATCTTTGGCTTTATGCATTGCAGACCCGCTGAAGTCGGCGCTGCCCCTCATTGTCCTGCCGGATATTTCTCCCCGGCCCTATACGGGGAGTTGAGGAGCGGTCCGCGTAAAGCGGACGAAAAGCCAACTGCTTGGCTTTTCGAGTGACGAAAGCCGGCAGGCAGGTGAGGGGCAGCCCAGACGCTGCGCTAAGAGGCCATTGCCCGGCGTCGTTCATATGGGTCTCGTGGCTGCGGGTGTCCCGATCAATAAAGCACGAATCAGGTGCCGTGCGAACCGTCACATCCAGCTAGGCAAGATGACGGAACGCCGCCACCACATCCTCATAGACCTTCCGTTTGAACGGCACGATCAGATCGGGCAGGTCCTGCATCGGCCGCCATGCCCATTCATCGAATTCGGCGGTGTGGCCGCCCGGCGGCGGATTGATCTGGATCTCGCTGGTCCCGCCGTGAAAGCGGTAGGCGAACCATTTCTGCGTCTGGCCGCGATAACGCCCCTTGAGGGCTATGCCGACCAGATCGGGCGGCAGGTCGTAGTTGATCCAGTGCGGCGCCTCGTCGAGCAGCGTGACCGAGCGCATGCCGGTCTCTTCATAGAGCTCGCGCCCGGCCGCCTGCAGCGGCTCCTCGCCCTCGTCGATGCCGCCTTGCGGCATCTGCCAGAGCTGCGTGGTCCCGGCAAATTCGCTGTCCGGTTCGGCGATGCGGTGCCCGACCCAGACCAGCCCGTCGCCATTGAGGATCATCAGTCCTACGCAAGGGCGGTAAGGCAGCGTCTCGGGGTCGACAGGTTTCTTCGTCATGATCAGCCTTTTTCCGGGTCGATGGCCACCGCCGAGATCGGCACGATCTCGATGCCGCGCTTTTTTGCTTCGACCACCCAGGACGCCACGGTATCGACGGTGAGGTCGAAGGCCGAGCCGATGCCGACGGCGGAGCCTTTGGCACGCGCGGTCGCTTCCAGCGCGTCGAGCTTTTTCAGGATGGCGCCGCGGTCCTGCACGGCGTCGATTGCCGTATCGCCGGCGACGAACGGCACACCGTCCTTCAAGGCGAGATCGGACGCCAGGCTCCGCGCGGACGAGCCGTCATCGACATAGGCAAGGCCGCGCTTGCCAAGCTCGGCCATGAACGGCCCCATCGCTGTCGCGTCGGCCGAAAAGCGCGCCCCCATATAGTTCATGACGCCGGTATAGTTGGTGGTCCGCGACAGCGCCCAGCGCAGATTCTTCAGATTCTCGTCCGGGCTTGCCGCCACTGTCAGCGTGTTGCGGCCGGGATTGACGTTGGGATAGTCGAACGGTTCGAGCGGCACCTGCATGACCACCTCATGCCCGCTCTGCCGTGCCGCCTGCATCCACCGGCCGATGCTGTTGCCTTGCGGCGCAAAGGCCAAAGTCACTTCAGCCGGCAGCTTGGCGATCGCCGCCTGCGTGCCGGTCTGCGACACCGCAAGCCCGCCGATGACGATTGCCACGCGAGCGCCGCGCGAACCCGACCACGGCCGCGCATAGACATCGAACGGCCGCCGGCCGTCAGCGGCGCGAACCGGGAGTGGGCCGGTGTCGCTGGCCTCGATCAGCGCCCTGTCGGGGATATGCGCGATCTTCAGGTTCTGGCCGATCGTCGACGGGTCGTGGATGACAATGGCTGCATTGGGCGGGCCGTCACCCTCCTGGGTTTGCACATGGATGATCTGCGGACCGCTGGCCTTGGGCGTTTCCGCCTTCGGCGCTGCCGCCGTCGCTTGAGCAGTGGGTGCTGCGGGCGCGGGCTCGGCCGCCGCCGTCACCTTCGGCGTCGAGACCGCGATTGCTTCCGTTTTGCGGAACGGCTTCTCGCGCAGCGCGATCGCGCCGGAGATGCCGACCGCGGCCAGCACGACCAGCGTCGCCGCGACGGCGCCAGCGCTGATCCCGCGCGACGCAGCACGCGGTCGGACGGTCTGTCCGAGCGGGCGTTCGATGTCCTTGCCGACGTCAGCCAAGCCGCATCCCCGGGCGCGTGATCAGCGAAATCTTTTCGCCATGCGCAGATCCAAAACTGACGGCGCGTCCCCTGCGCCTTTTGAGGCGCAGCGCCCAGCTGCCCCCGAATCAAACTGCCGGAACCTCACGGTCCCGGCAGCATTGCATCGCTTCGATTGGGCAGCCAGAGCTACCAGTCGATTTTATTGGTTAAGCACTGCCTTCTCCGGATTCGGCGGGAATGCCGGGTCGGTCTTCTGGCCGCGCAGCAGCTGTTCGGCATAGATCAGCTGCAGATCGTCCTTTGGATCCGGCGGCACATAGGCAGCCGAGCCCGAACCGGTATCGCTCTCGTCGGCGCCCTTGATGTGGCCCTTGAGGTCAGATTCACCGCGCGTCAGGTCCCTGCCCTGCAGTTCGGGCGGCAGCGGCTGGTCGACCTTGATGTCGGGCGTGATGCCCTTGCCCTGGATCGACTTGCCGGACGGCGTGTAATAGAGCGCCGTCGTCAGGCGCAGCGCGCCGTTCTCGCCAAGCGGGATGATGGTCTGCACCGAGCCCTTGCCGAAGGACTGCGTGCCGACCACTGTGGCGCGGCGCAGGTCCTGCAGCGCGCCGGCGACGATCTCGGAGGCGCTGGCCGAACCGCCATTGACGAGCACGATCAGCGGCTTGGCGCCGATGTCGTCGCCTGCCTTGGCGTCGAAGCGTGTGACGTCCTTCGGGTCGCGGCCGCGGGTCGAGACGATCTCGCCACGGTCGAGGAAGGCGTCGGACACGCTCACCGCCTGGTCGAGCAGGCCGCCCGGGTTGAGCCTGAGATCGAGCACATAGCCCTTGAGCTTGTCGTTCGGCACCTGCTTCTTGATGGTGTCGATGGCGCTCTCGAGGTCGTCATAGGTCTTTTCGGTGAAGGAGGTGATCTTCATGTAGCCGATGTCGTTCTCGACCCGGAACTTGACCGCCTTGACCTTGATGATGTCGCGCACCACCGTCAACTCGATCGGCTTGTCGGCGCCCTGGCGCAGGATGGTCAGCTTGATCGGCGTGTTGACCAGGCCGCGCATCTTTTCGACCGCATCGTTAAGCGTCAGGCCGCGAACCTCTTGGCCGTCGATCTTGGCGATATAGTCGCCGGCCAGCACGCCTGCCTTGGCAGCCGGGGTGTCGTCGATCGGCGTGATCACCTTAACCAAGTCGTTCTCCATGGTGACCTCGATGCCGAGGCCGCCGAACTCACCCTTGGTCTGCACGCGCATGTCCTGCGCCTGCTCGGCATTCATGTAGGAGGAGTGCGGGTCGAGCGAGGTGAGCATGCCGTTGATGGCGTTTTCGACCAGCGACTTGTCGTCCGGCGGCGTCACATACTGCGCCCGCACGCGCTCGAAGATGTCGCCGAAGATCGCCAGTTGCTTGTAGGTCTCGGAGCCTGCAGCGTTCGCCGTCGAGCCGGGCGCGCCATAGACCAGGCTCATCGCTGACGCGCCCATCAGCGCACCGGCAATAAGAAGCGACAGTTTCCGCATCATTTCACGTCCTTCCAGAGAAGCGGTCCGCCCACCATGGGGTCGGATCGACGGGTTTTCCATCCTTGCGGAACTCGACATAGAGTTCCGGCGTGGCATTTCCATTCTTCGAGGCCGAGGTGCTTGCCACCCGGGCCTCTCCCATCGCGCCGACCGGCTCTCCTGCGAGCACCGACTGGCCAGACGCGACGCTGATTCTGCTCATCCCCGCCAGAACGACATGATAGCCGTCTCCCGCATTGAGGATCAAGAGTTGACCATAGGAGCGAAAAGGCCCCGCATAAAGCACATTTCCGTCCGCCGGTGCCGTGACGATGGCTCCCGATTGTGTCGCAACCATGTCGCCAAGCATCACCGCGCCGTTACCGTCATCGGCCCCGAAACGCAGCTTGATCTTGCCGGTGACCGGCAGCGAGACCTGTCCCTGAAGTGCCGAAAACGGCGCGGCGGCGGTGAGGCGGTTGCCTTCCGGCACGGGCAGCGAAGCCAGTTCCGTCGACGCGGTTGTGCCTGCATCGGCGTTATCGGCGTCGGGCTTATCGCTGTCGGCCGCTTTCTGCTCGCCTGCCTTGACGGCATCCGCCACCTTGCGGCTCTTGTCGGCCTCAAGCGAAGCGATCAGCTCTTTCAGGCTGCCGGCCTTGGCCGCAAGCGCCTGGGACCGCTGCTTTTCAGCGGCCATCGCCGTCCAGGTGTCCGCCTCGAGCTTCTGCTTGGCTTCGAGCAGCATGGAGAGGCGTTTCTTTTCCGCCGTCTGCTCGCCGACCGCCGCCGTCAGCCGCGTCCGCTCGGCCTCGATCGAGCCCGTCACCCGGGTCTGTTCCCTGAGGTCGGCCAGCAATTTGTCGGTCTGCTGGCGCAGTTCGGGCACCACTGCGCCGAGCAGGATGGCGCTGCGCACCGACGACAGTGCGTCTTCCGGCTTGACCAGGATCGCCGGCGGCGGATTGAGCCCCATGCGCTGCAGCGCCCCCAGCACCTCGGCCAGCACGTCGCGCCGCGCCGCCAGCGAGACACGGATCTTCTGTTCCTCGCCCTTCAGTCCTTCGAGCCTGGCGCCGATATCCTCGATGTCCTGGCCGAGCTTCTGCTCGGTCATCGCCGACTGGATAAGCGCCGCGGTGATCGAGGCATGGTCCTTCTTGACCGAAGCAATGTCGGCGGCGAGCTTGGCCAGCCGTTCGGACGACAGCGTGATCTCGGCCGACACCTTCTCATATTCGGCACGGCTCAGATCGGGGTCGGGCGCCACGTCCAGCGTATTTTCGGCCCGCGCAAGCCCGAGCGACAGCAAAACCACCGCTGCAGCGATGCCGCAGCGCGCGTGCCGAAAGCCCGTTCGTGATTTCCCGTTGTCAGCCATTGAAGCCCGACTCTATGCGTGGCTTCGTTAACGAACCATCAACCATGATCGAACCGAAGCCTAGCACAAAACAGCCGCGCATTGGGGCGGAAATCCGGACGATTGATCCTCGACCCACTGATTTACGAACGGTGGTAGGGATGTCCCGAAAGAATCGTTGCCGCCCGATAGAGCTGCTCGCCCAGCATGACGCGCACCAGTTGGTGCGGCCAGGTCGCCGCGCCGAACGAGACTATCAGCTCAGCCTGATCGCGAATCGACTGGTCGTGCCCGTCGGCGCCGCCAATGGCGATGACCAACGCCTTGCGTCCGCCATCGCGCAGCTGGCCGATACGGCTGGCGAAATCGTCTGAGGACAGGTTTTTGCCGCGTTCGTCGAGCAGGAACAGCGCCGTGCCCGGCTGCAGCTGTGCCTGCAGCTTCTGGCCTTCCTCGCGGCGGCGCTCATTGGCGTTCTGGGCTCGTCCCTCGGCGATCTCGGCGACACCAGAGAATTCGAACCCGATCGCCGGGCCGCTCTTGGCGAAACGCTCGAAATAGCGGTCGGCGAGTTCTCTCTCGGGGCCGGCCTTCATCCGGCCCACGGCATGAACTGCTATCTTCATCCCTGCCTCGGCGAGCTTTCAATCCATGTCGCACCCGGATGGTTACGACATGAGACGGAGCTCAGTGCAAGGTCTCTTCCTCAAGGTCCGGCGCCTGCCACATCTTTTCAAGATTGTAGAATTCGCGGACTTCTGGGCGGAAGACATGGACGATGATGTCGCCTGAATCGATCAGGACCCAGTCGGCGCCGGACAGCCCCTCGACGCGCGCCGTGCCGAGACCGGCATCCTTGAGCGCCTTGAGGAGGTGGTCGGCGACAGCCGAGACATGACGGTGCGACCGGCCCGACGCGATGACCATATAGTCGCCGAGGCTCGATTTCCGCTGAATGTCGATTGAGACAATATTTTCGGCCTTGGAGTCTTCCAGACTGGCAAGGACTGTCTTGATGGCACGGGACACGGCGTCATCTACGCTGATCCTGGCCGGCGAAGGCATGATGTCAGCCTTCTTCCGCAATGCTGTTCTCAGTGTATTTCCTTTCGCAGCAAGAACAACCAAATCACCCACGAAATCAGGTGACACCCTATAGATAGGCAGAGTTCCCTTGCAGTTTCAAGACGGGAGGCCCTGCCACCGCGAACGCAGTGCAAGACTTCCGGTTCCGGAGCCTTGAGAAAAATCGGAACCCATGGCCGCGGCAGGGGTTATCGACACACCCCCCAAACGGATTTTCCTGATGCCAATCGACCCCCAGAACACGCTGCTCACCGTGCAGGCTGGCCTTGCGCAACTCAGCACACTGATCGTTTCCTATTCCTTCTCCGCCATCGGCGCCATCATCCTGCTGGTCGTCGGCTATCTCGTCGCCGGGCTCGCAGAACGATCGATCTCAGCCGGCCTCGGCCATATCCATGGTTTCGACGCGACGCTGCGCCATTTCTTCTCGAAGATCGTGCGCTACGCCATCCTGATCCTGGTGGTCATCATGGTGCTCGGCCAGTTCGGCGTTCAGACGGCCTCGATCATCGCCGCCATCGGCGCCATCGGGCTGGCAATCGGCCTGGCGCTGCAAGGCACGCTGCAGAACATCGCCGCAGGCATCATGCTTCTGGCGCTCAGGCCATTCCGCATCGGCGAATATGTCGAGGTCGGCGCCATTTCCGGCACCGTCGAGGAAATCGGCCTGTTCGCCACCAAGCTCCGCACGACAGACGGCGTCTATGTGCTGGCGCCCAATTCGACGCTATGGAACCAGCCGGTGCGCAATTTTACCCGCAACGGCGTGCGCCGCGGCGATATCACGCTGAGCATCGGCTCCTGGAACGACATCGACTTGGCGCAGAAAACCATGCTGGGCGTTGCCGGCAGCGAGCGCCGCGTCAAGCGAGAGCCGGCGCCGATCGCCTTCGTTGCCACCGTGGGCGATGCCAGCGTCGCCATCACCTTGCGCTATTGGACCACGGCGGCGGATTTCTTCGCCACCCAGATCGATCTCACCAAACGCGTCAAGCAGGCCTTCGACGCCGAAGCCATTTCGGTTCCCGCACCTCCGCCGGAGGCCCGACAGGAAACTGCCGCCACCAGGCAGTAGGAGCTGTGAAACCGTTCAGCGCTGATCTTCCGGGGCGTAGGCGAGCTCCACCGGCAATGGCGCCTGCGCCGACATCGGCGCGAAACTGCCGGTCGCCGTGGCGGGAACGGCCTGCGTCGTCGCCACTCGCCACAGCACGAACAGGCAGAACACGGTGGCGATGATGATCGCCACATAGATGAAGGCCTGCGTTCCATAGACGGCCGACAGGGCCGTCACGATACCTGGCACGATGAAACCCGACAGCGACCAGGCAAACAGCAGCGAACTCGACAGCGCCACCATGTCGTCCTTGCCGGCGCGATCGGCGGCGTGTGCGCTGGCCAGCGAATAGATCGATTCCGAAGCGCCGTCCCAGATCACATAGATCACCACCAGCACCGCCAGAGCGCCACCGTCAAAGCCGATAGCCAGAATACCGGCAACGATGGCCAGTGCCGCAGCGCCGGCCAGCACGTAACGGCGATCGGTACGATCCGAAATCCAGCCGAGCGGGATCTGCAGGATCAGCGTGCCGACGGGCATGGCCGACAAAAGCAGCGCCACATCGGCCTGGCTGTAGCCCTTGGCCGTGGCATGGATCGGTGCGAACCCGGCGATCGCCATCGACAGGCCGCCGACGGCCAGCATGCCGGCCACGCCGACCGGCGAGATCCGCCAGGCGCGGCCAAGCGCCACGGAGGCTGCGCGAGGTGGCGGCGGTTGAGCCAACCGCGTCATGCCGACCGGCAGGATCGACACCGCGGTGAAGGCAATGCCGATCAGCGGCGCCTGCGCCGTCGCGATGTCGACCGCCGCCAGCAGGGCATAGCCGACGCCAAGTCCGGCGACATAGGCGACGTAAAACACCGCCATCACCCGGCCGCGAATGGCGTTTGCGACGGCATCGTTGAGCCAGCTCTGGGCGACGATGAACAGGCCGCATATTGCAAAACCGTAAAGCGCGCGCGCCGCGATCCACAGCAGCGGGTAGGTGCCGGCGCCAATGGCAGCATTCGACAGCGCTATCAGCGCCGACAGCACCATGAAGGCGCGGGCGTGCCCGACGCGGCGCACCAGCGGCCCGGTCAGGATGCAGCCGGCAAGTCCGCCGGCGGAAAGGCCGGTGATGATCAACCCGGCCCAGGTCGGATCGAAGCGCTCGACCCCAAGCCGGACCGGGATATAGGCGAACATCAACCCGTTGCCGACCGCGATCAGCGCCATCGACACGATTACGCTGGCAATGGCGATCACGGGCGCCGGCGGGGCGCCATGATTGTGGTCGATGTCGGTCTGGTTCACTGAATTGGCCATATCCAGCGCAGCATCGCCCAGCGGATCGCGAAAGGCCGCCGTAAAAGCGACATCGGCGATCTGGCCTTACGAGTTACCCCTTGGCTTGCTTGCGAATAGCACTCGATGACAGCGACGAACGCGGGCCGTGAATAAAAGTCCAGGCCGGCGCCTTCATGCGCGCGAGCCGGGGCGCGTCACCCTCGTCGACGCGGGCATAGTCGAACGTCTTGGCCACGACCGAGGACAGGAAGGACAGCGTCGCGCCCGGGCGGTCGATGACGGCGATCGGGAAGGTCATGACGATCTGGCGCCAGCGCTGCCAGCGGTGGAAATCGCGAAGCGAGTCGGCGCCCATGATCCAGACGAAATCGACGCCGGGATTGCGTGCCTTGACCAGCGCCAGCGTGTCGGCGGTGAAGCGGATATGATGCGCCGCCTCGAAGGCGGTGACCTTGATCTTCGGGTTCTTGGCAATCTGCTCCGACTGCAGCAGCCGGTCGCTCAGCGGCGCCAATTCCCTGGTGCTCTTCAGCGGATTGCCTGGCGTCACCATCCACCACAATTGGTCGAGCGCGAGGCGCCGCAAGGCAATTTCCGCCACCAGCGCATGGCCGGCATGCGGCGGGTTGAACGATCCGCCGAACAGGCCGACGGCGAGGCCCTTTTCGGCATGCGGCATGCGGAGGTAGTGCGAGGAAAGAGGCGCCCCACCCTCCCCCTTGTGGGGAGGGTCGATCCGCGAAGCGGAGCGGGGTGGGGGGATTGCAGAATTCAGCGTCGTACCCCCACCCGGCTCGCTGCGCTCGCCACCCTCCCCACAAGGGGGAGGGTAAGGCCAGCGCTCAAGGCCTCACCTGTCCCGACCCGCGCACGCGGTATTTGAACGAGGTCAGCTGCTCGACACCAACCGGTCCGCGCGCGTGCATCTTGCCGGTGGCGATGCCGATCTCGGCGCCCATGCCGAACTCGCCGCCATCGGCGAACTGGGTGGAGGCATTGTGCAGGAGAATCGCCGAGTCGATCTCGCTGAAGAAGCGCTGCACAGCCTTTGCATCCTCGGCGATGATCGCCTCTGTGTGGTGTGAGGAGAACGTCTCGATATGGTCGATGGCGCCGGCAATCCCGTCGACCAGTTTTACCGCGATGATGGCGTCGAGATATTCGGTCACCCAGTCGGCATCGGTCGCCGGCTTGGCGTCGAAGAACAGCTTCATCACTTCCTGATCGGCATGGATCTCGCAGCCGGCGGCGCGTAGCGCGTCGAGGATCGGCACCAGATGTGTGGAGGCCACCGCGCGGTCGACCAGCAAAGTCTCTGCAGCGCCACAGACACCGGTGCGCCGCATCTTGGCGTTGACGGCGATCCTGACCGCCATGTCGAGATCGGCCGAGCGGTCGATGTAGAGATGGCAGATGCCTTCAAGATGGGCAAAGACCGGCACCCGCGCCTCGCTCTGGACGCGCCCGACCAGGCTCTTGCCGCCCCGCGGAATGATGACGTCGAGATTGCCGCCAAGCCCTTTCAGCATCTCGCCGACGGCGGCGCGGTCGGTGGTCGGCACCAGCTGAATGGCGTCTTCCGGCAGGCCGGCGGCCTTCAGCCCCTCGACCAGGCAGGCATGAATGGCGGCGGACGAATTGAGCGAGTCCGAGCCGCCGCGCAGGATCACCGGATTGCCGGCCTTGAGGCAGAGCGCGCCGGCATCCGCCGTCACATTCGGCCGGCTTTCATAAATGACGCCGACAACGCCGAGCGGCGTGCGCACGCGCTCGATCTGCAGGCCGTTGGGGCGATCCCAGGCGGCAATCACATCGCCGACCGGGTCCCTGAGCTCGGCGATTTCACGGATGCCATCCGCCATGGCACGGGTGCGCGCCGGATCGAGCTTCAACCGGTCCATGAAGGAGCCGGACAAGCCCGATTCGTGTCCGTTAGAGACATCGATGGCGTTGGCATCGAGAATCTGCTGCTGGCGCGCGATGATCGCGTCGGCCATGGCGAGAAGTGCGGCATCCTTGGCGGCGGCGGTCGCAATCGCCAACGGTCGGGCGGCCGCGCGGGCACGGCGGCCGATATCAGCCATCAGCGCGACGGTGTCATCCCCGGATTGTTCATGCAACTTCAGCATGTCTCATCCTCCGCTTACCTCGCCCCCGGCCCATACCTGGCCGGCAGCCCGTATCTGGTCACCCGGATCGCTCACCACCAGATCGTCGCGGTGGATCATCGCCGAGCGCGCCTCGTAGCCGAGCACGGTTTCGATCTCCGCTGTCTTCAGGCCTGCGATCCTTACGGCATCGGCGGCATCGTAGGCAACAAGCCCGCGCGCGATCTCGCGCCCTTCCGGCGACAGGATGGCCACCGTGTCACCGCGCGAGAAATTGCCGCTGACCAGCCTGACGCCGGCCGGCAGCAAAGATTTGCCGGACAGCAGCGCGCCGATGGCGCCGGCGTCGACGGTGAGCCGCCCGGCCGGTTCGAGCTGGCCGGCGATCCAGGTCTTGTAGCCTTTCACCGGATTGGCGCTCGGCCTGAAGAAGGTGGCGCGCTCGCCACGCTCGATCGCCATCAGTGGCGACAGCCTGGTGCCCGAGGTGATGATCATGGCGGTGCCGGCGGCGGTGGCGATCTTGCCGGCATCGAGCTTGGTGCGCATGCCGCCGCGCGACAGTTCGGATGCGGCCGCCCCGGCCATAGCCTCGATATCGGGCGTGATGCGGTCGACCACCGGAATGAATTTTGCATCGGGATCGCGCGCCGGCGGCGCCGTATAGAGCCCGTCAATGTCGGAGAGCAGCACCAGCAGGTCGGCGCCCATCATCGTCGCCACCCGGGCCGCCAGCCGGTCATTGTCGCCATAGCGGATTTCGGAGGTCGCCACCGTGTCGTTCTCATTGATGACCGGCACCGCCTTCATCTTGAGCAGCGTCGAGATCGTCGCGCGGGCATTCAGATAGCGGCGGCGCTCTTCGGTGTCGCCGAGCGTCAGCAGGATCTGGCCTGATTTCAGCGCGCCCTTGCCCAGCGCGTCCGACCACGCGCCGGCCAGCGCGATCTGGCCGACGGCCGCAGCCGCCTGGCTTTCTTCCAGCTTCAGCGCCCGTTTGCCGAGACCGAGAATGGTGCGGCCGAGCGCAATGGCGCCGGAGGACACGACCAGGATCTCGGCGCCACCATTGGCCAGCACCGCAATATCCTCGGCAAGCGAGGCAAGCCAGTCGCGCTTCAGGCCGCTGGTGCGGTCGACCAGCAAGGCCGAACCGATCTTGACCGTGATGCGCCGGTATTTTGTCAGCGACTGCGCCGTCATCGCTATCGGTCCCAGCGGGTCTCGACGGGAGCGGCAGCCCTGTCGCGCGCTTCGCCGACAACCGCCATCAGCGCGCGCAGCACCGCTTCGACGCCCTCGCCGGTGGCCGCCGACAGCAGCATCGGCGCGCGGCCGGCAGCGCGTTTGAGCGACGCAACCTTCTTCTTGCGCTCATCGGCATCGAGGATATCGACCTGGCTGAGCGCCACGATCTCGACCTTCTCGATCAGCCCATTGCCATAGGCGTCGAGCTCGGCGCGCACGGTCTTATAGGCTTTGCCCGGATTTTCCTCCTGCGCCGAAACCAGATGCAAAAGCACACGCGTGCGCTCGACATGGCCGAGGAACCGGTCGCCGATGCCGACACCCTCATGCGCGCCCTCGATGAGGCCCGGAATGTCGGCGATGACGAATTCGCGCGCATCGATGCGGGCAACGCCGAGACCTGGATGCAGCGTGGTGAAGGGGTAGTCGGCGATCTTTGGCTTGGCTGCGGTGACGGTTGCCAGAAAAGTCGACTTGCCGGCATTGGGCAGCCCGACCAGGCCGGCGTCGGCAATCAGCTTCAGCCGCAGCCAGACATTCATCTCTTCGCCGGGCTGGCCCGGATTGGCGCGGCGAGGCGCCTGGTTGGTCGAGGTCTTGAAATGCTGGTTGCCGAAGCCGCCATTGCCGCCCTTGGCCAGCAGGAAGCGCTGGCCGACCACGGTCAGGTCACAGATCAGCGTCTCATTGTCCTCGGCAAACACCTGGGTTCCGGCCGGCACCTTGAGCGTCACATCGGCGCCCTTGGCGCCGGTCATGTTGCGGCCCATGCCGTGGACACCGGTCTTGGCCTTGAAGTGCTGCTGGTAGCGATAGTCGATCAGCGTGTTCAGCCCATTGACCGCTTCCAGCCAGACATCGCCGCCGCGGCCACCGTCGCCGCCATCCGGGCCGCCGAACTCGATGAATTTTTCGCGCCGGAACGACACAGAGCCGGCGCCACCGTCGCCGGAGCGGATATAAACCTTGGCTTGATCGAGAAATTTCATTGGACTACGCAGTTTCTGTTGGCCTTGCGGCTTTGCTTTAGATCTTGCGCCTTGCTCTAAACCAAGGCGCGGCCAAGGGCGAGGCCGTTTTGCGACTAAAGCGCCGGATGCCCTTTTGTCGGGGACGCGGTAGCAGTGTTCGCGGACGGACCTTGAGGGGCGCGGGAATGAAGGTTGTGAGCTACAACATCCAGTACGGTATCGGTCTGGATGGCCGCTACGATCTCGGCCGCATCACCGAGGCGGTTCGCGGCGCCGACGTGATCGCGCTGCAGGAAGTGACCCGCAACAATCCGAGGAACGGCAACCGCGACATGGTCGCCGAGATCGGTGAGGCGCTGCCCGAATATTTTGCCGCCTACGGCAGCAATTTCGAGGTCAATGTCGGCTCGCGCCTGGAGGCCGGCCGCGCCATCACCACCACTTTCCAGCTCGGCAACATGGTGCTGTCGAAGACGCCGATCCATCTGTCGCGCAATCTGCTTTTGCCGCGCAGCCGCAGCCTTGAGGCGATGAACTTCCAGCGCGGCGCACTCGAGGCGCTGGTCGAGACCCCGCTCGGCTTCATCCGCTTCTATTCCACGCATCTCGACCATCGCAGTCCGGTTGAGCGCGCCAGCCAGATCCGTTTCCTGCGCCAGCGCCTGTTGAACTATGCCTTCGAGGGCGGCGGTCTCTCCGGCATTCCCGAGATCGGCCTGCCGGACCTGCCCTATCCCGAAGCCTTCATCGTCATGGGCGACTTCAACATGCTGCCCGGCTCGCCCGAATATGTCGAACTCGTCGGCCGCCCGGACCATGAATTCGGCATGCCCTTGACCGCCGATCTCGCCGTCGACGTCGCCCAGCGCCTGAACACACCAGACGTCGTCACCTGGGTCGATCCCACGCGACCCGAAGACACAAGCCGCCACAAGCGCATCGACTACATCTTTACCTCGGCCTCGCTCGCCGGATCGCTGAAGCGCCTGTGGGTCGACCCGCAAGCGGTCGGTTCGGACCATCTCCCGATTTGGGTCGAGATGGGCTGAGTTGAGCCCGATCCACAACCAACGTTTCCAAACCTGTCGTTTGGAGGCACGCGCCTAGGTGTTGAGATTCAGGTCAGGCCGAGCCGAAAACACTGGTTTTCGAGAACCGGAGCGGAGTGTACTTAAGTACGTGCACCGGAAGCGCATAAGACCCGCGTTTGCAGGCCGGCCTCACCTGAATATCAAAACACCTAGAAATGCACCCAGTTTCGAAGACTGATCCAGGTCTTTCTGTCCAGCCGGTACCGCTCGACCGGCACCTGGCCGGCGACGATCGAGTTCAGCATGCCCTGGCCGGCATACTGGAAGCCGCATTTGTGGATGACCCGGCGCGAGGCCGGATTGATCACCCGCGTCGAAGCCTGCAGCACGTGGATCGACGTCCGTTGGAAGGCAAGGTCGACCAACGCGTGCGCGGCCTCCGTCGCATAGCCGCGCTTCCAATAGGGCTCGCCGATCCAGTAGCCGAGTTCCAGCCCTCGATCGGTCATGTTGAGGCCGGCGCAGCCGACGAAAATGTCGGTGCCGGCGAGCGTCAGGGCGTAGGCGATGCCGGCCCGGCGCGACCGGGTCATAGCCAGGAAGGCGCGTGCCTCGGCCTCGCCATAGGGGTGCGGCATGCGGGCCAGCATCTCGGCGACGTGACGGTTGTCGGCAAGCTCGACCAGTTGCGCGATGTCGGCTTCACACGGGGCGCGCATCACCAGCCGCTCCGTGGCCAGCACCGGGCAATCTATCGCGTAACTTTCGTCTTCGGTGTCTTCCGCTTCGGCAACCATTCGACGTCCTCCAGGCAAGAAAAAAGGGGAGATGGAAAACCCATCTCCCCTGATCCTTTTCCTGGCTCCATTCACTGGTTTGGCCAGACACCGGTTCCCGAGATGGGCGCCGGTTTTATAGTGCGGAACCGGCTACTCCGCGGCTTTGGTAATCGGGTTGACCGATACGTAGGTTCGGCCGTTGGCTTTTTGTTAAAGGTGACTGCGCCGGTCTCGAGCGCAAAAAGGGTGTGGTCCGTGCCCATGCCGACATTGACGCCGGGATGCCAGGTGGTGCCGCGTTGACGGATGATGATGTTGCCCGGGATGACGGCTTCGCCGCCGAACTTCTTCACGCCCAGACGCTTGGAATGCGAGTCGCGACCGTTGCGCGACGAGCCGCCAGCTTTCTTGTGTGCCATCTAACTAACTCCGATGCGCCCTGGGGCGCTTGAATGGTCTTATGAACGCGTTCGCGTTCCGTTTCAAGTCCGATCCGGCGACCTTGTCGCCGGTTCGTTTTACTTCTTCGCCAGTTCCTTGGCCTGCTCGCGCCAGTCGTTGATCTGGTCGGTGCTGAAGGGCATGTGCGCGTCGATCTTGGCCACGTCCTTGTCCGACAGCTTGGCAAGCTGGGCGAAGGTGGTGATGCCCTGCTCGTGCAGCTGGCCGGCGGCAACCGGGCCGATGCCCTTGATCACGGCCAAATCGTCCGGCTCGCCCTTCGGCGCCTTGAACAGCGGCGCGGCGACGGCGGCCTCCGTCTTGGCTTCATCCTTCGGAGCAACCTCGGCTTTGGCTTCCTTCTTCGCCTTGGCTTCCTTCGTCGCGGCCTCGGCCTTCGCCTCGGGCGCTACGTCAGCCTTGACTTCCTTGGCTTCCACCTTGGCTGCGGCCTTCTTGGAAGGCTTGGCGCCACCCAGCAGGATCTCGGCGATCCGCACGGTGGTCAGAAGCTGGCGGTGGCCGATCTTGCGGCGCGAATTCTGCCGGCGGCGCTTCTTGAAAGCGATGACGGTGCGGTTCTTGCCCTGCTCGACGACTTCCGCCGTGACCAGAGCGCCATCGACGAACGGGGCGCCGAAGGTGACATTTTCGCCTTCGCCATGGGCGAGGACGCTGCCGATTTCGACGATATCGCCGACATTGGCTTCGAGCTTCTCGATCTTCAGGAGATCGTTGGCGGCAACGCGATACTGCTTACCGCCCGTTTTAATGACTGCGAACATTTTTTGCCTTTCGCTGTTCGGTCGGCCTCGATGAGCCGCGTCACGCGGTTCGGCCGTCTTTTTGTCAGTCTGCGGGTTCGAAAAACAAGCGGCGTGGAAGAACCCTCCACGCCGATTGCGCGCTTCCCCTAACCGAAGGTTCGGTACGAGTCAAGGCAAACGGCCGGATTCCTTGGCCATGCGGCCTCCTTGCCGCGCCCGATCCCTCTGGTCGAGACCGGTTGGCCTATCTGCCGACGTGGCCGCGGCGCAGCCCTCCCGGCAAAGCCCGCACAGGAAGCTGAATTTCCCCGCGGATTTGGCCTTGTAACCTGCCCGCCCAGCCGTTATCTAGTGCGCCGCGCCGGCAACGGCCGACCATGACCGCGGAGAGGTGGCAGAGTGGTCGAATGCACCGCACTCGAAATGCGGCATGGGTGCAAGCCCATCGGGGGTTCGAATCCCTCCCTCTCCGCCACCCTACGCCCTGCGGGCTTCGGGTGGCAGGCCACCCGGAACCGCATCTGGGCGTAGGAGTGTCGCCCGAAGCTACGAAGTAGCGTAGGGGGGACCGGAACGAAGCAGGATGCCCTCCGAAGCTTCAGCGTAGAGGCTGCCGCTAGGCAACAAGGCCTTGCCTTATTTGGTTAACCTCTTCGATCGGGACTGGATGCCCGGTGAGGAAGCCCTGCATCAAATTTACCCCCAGGCGCTGCAGCAATATGTACTGCTCCTCCGTTTCGACGCCCTCGGCGAGCACGACATGGCCGAGATTGCGAAGCAGCCCGACCATGTCCCGCAACAGGCTCAAGCCACGAGACGTCTGGCAATCGTGGAGGAAGCTGCGATCAATCTTGACCACGTCGAATTTGAAGCGGCGGAGCCATGTCAAGCCGGCAAATCCCGTTCCGAAGTCGTCCAGCCAGATCTGAACGCCGAGTTTTCGCAACCGCTCCACGTTTCTTACCGCTTGCGCCTCCAGAAAGATGTCACTGCCTTCGGTGATTTCGATGGCCAGTTTCTGGGGCGCAAGGCCGTGCCTGCCAAGAATCTCGGTGATCCGGAGTGAAAAGTTAGGAGCCTTGAGCTGAAGAACGGAGACGTTCACCGTCACGACCGAGCCCAATCCGTATTCCGCCATGTCACCGCAGGCTCGATCGATCAGCCACGTACCCAGTTCCACGATCGCTCCGGTCTGCTCGGCAACGGGTATGAATACGGACGGACTGATCATGGTGCCGTCGAAGTCGCATACCCGCATCAGACTCTCGTGGCCCAGCACGCGTCCCGACGCCAGCTCGCGAATTGGCTGGTAGGCGACAGAAACGAGCTGGTTGGAAACTGCCACCTTCAGCAGTTCTGAAAGATTTTCGCCGGAGCGATCCTGGCTGGTGGCATGCGGGTCGTAAATCGTGAACGTAGCCCGACCGGCAAACTTGGACGCGTAGAGCGCGCGGTCAGCTTCCTGCAGCAGGATTCTAAGCTCTATGCTCTGATCGGCGCGCGTCAACGACGCCCCGGCACTGATCGTTACGATGTTGAGCTTGTCGCCCCGATCAGGGTGGTAGATATCCAAATCCTCTACAGCGCGACAGAATTTCTTCGTTATCTCATGAAGGTGAGCCCGCCCGGTGACCTTGCAGAGAATGACGAATTCTTCTCCGCCATAGCGGGCCGCGATGGCGTTGTTGGCAGCCGCCATCTCGGAGAGGACATGGGCGAGTTTGATCAGGCAATCGTCGCCGGCCTGATGACCAAGTCCGTCATTGAACCTTTTGAAGTAGTCGACGTCGATCAGAATGAGCCCTATCTCGTCGTCGTCCGCGGCCCAGTCTTCGCGCAGCTCCGAGAATTCTCGAATGATCGCCCTGCGGTTCTTCATTCCCGTGAGCGGATCGGTGTCGGCGATTTCGGTTAGCTTTTGCCCCTTCTTGATAGCAGCCTGCTCCTGGAATTGTGCCCGAAGCGCGTGCAGGAAGGTCTGGTAACGCTCCAGGCTCAGCCGCCACGAAAGATAAAGCGACAAGACGAGGCAGTTCACGAAATAGGCCGACAACACGACCCGACCGGCGATGTCGGCCTGAAGGGAGAACATCGCGGCGTACACAAAGCTTGCGGCGACCGTCGCGGAGGCAAGGGCTGAAAGCCAAAAACGGAAGTTGAAGAACAGATTCGCACCCAGGATGAACACGGTGCCAAAAACCATGAAATGGGAGAGGGCATCCTGATGCTCTGTTCCAACAGCGGAGACGAGCCACCCAAGGGCACCGGATACAATCGCCAGCGCTGCTACAAGGTGCAAGGTGGCAAGGGCAAAGCCCCGTCGGGCGACAAATTCGACAAGCGCCAGGGAAGTGATCCCTAGCGTAACGCGCGTCAAAACAAGCCGGCCGGCGATATCCGGAAAAAGAAACCAATCGAAAAGGCCATAGGCCACATAGCTGAATACAGCAGCCGCAATACCCCATCGCACAAGGCTGCGATTCTCATCGGCATCCTTCTGCAGGAACAGTGTCAGGAGTTCCGGATCGGCGGAATGCCACCGCGGACGTCCAATCGCTGCCGCCACCTTCTGGGCAACGTCCTCGCTCAGTTGCATCGCAACGCTCCTCCGCGATCTGCAGTAGCGAATGCAACAGCCGACGTCGCCTGCGGTCGGGGAATGAAGACGTCCCTGTCCGCAAGAAAAGTCAGATGTCGCTAACCGAGGGTAAACGGGCGGTTCGGATTTAGCCAGTTTGCAGGATTGATGGCCGTTCCGTTGATTAAAATTTTACTAAAATTTTATTAAAATTGTTAGCATTGGTTGGCGGCGCACCTATGCTGCTGGCCGGGGACCGGGGCGGTAAACCGGAGAGTAAACGGCATGCCTATCAAGCCAAAACTGCAGCTCGACCAATACAGCCTGGTCACCACCAGGCTGATGAAGAAACATGTTGCGACCTCCGAAGAGGCGGCTGACTCCGACGAGTTGAGGGACAGCACGGCCCAGCTCGCCCTGATACTGGACCTTGCTCATCAAGCCTTTGCGCGAAACAAACCGGCCGCCCCCGTCGTCCATCGTTTGGCGGGGCGACTCCACAAGCTCCGCCGGCAGGTTGCTACCGCGGTTTGGCAGAAACTCGTTCCTTTGGCTCAGCAGCATCGGGTCGCGGAATATTTGCTCCAGGACCCGTTCACGCGGTGGTCGGTCGAAAAACCGCGCGGGTATTCGGGCGATGCAGGCCTGCTGGATATTTACTACAAGCATCCGATCGCCGACGAGATCGTGGCCTCGTCGACCTTACTTGGTCGGCAAATCTATGCGTACACCAGTGAAGCTGCCAGTTCGGTGGCGGGGCGCGAGCGGCGGGATATTCTGGCCAGGACCGTGGACGAGACGGCCAGCAGTGTGGAAAAGGCTGAGGTGCTGGCGATTGCCTGCGGCCACCTCAGGGAAGCCGAACGCTCCGACGCGTTGGCCAGGCATAAACTGCAACGTTGGATCGGCCTGGATCAGGACCCCGTCAGCGTAGCCACGGTGAACCACGACTTTGCCGGCACGGCAGTCGAGGCAGTCCAGGGTTCCGTACGCGGCATCCTACGCCGCGCCTACGCCCTTGGCACATTCGATCTCGTCTACGCATCGGGGCTTTACGATTACCTGCCGCGTGCCATCGGCGTCCGCCTGCTTCAAAGAGCCATGGAACTCGTCAAGCCCGGTGGCGAATTCCTGTTTGCCAATTTCAGCGACGAGATAACGACGGATGGTTACATGGAGACTTTCATGGATTGGCCGCTCATCCTACGTTCGGCCGACGATATGTGGGACATCATCAATGCCGCCCTCGGCGGGAGTCCTTTCGACGCGAAAGTCTACTATGGCTCGAACCGGAATATCGTTTACGGCAAGGTGAGGAAGGGCGATCTCTAACTAGGCGCGGGAATCGCGCGCGCATCCCCGTAACAAGGTAGGTCTGCCATGACGAGGCCATGCCTTCGCCGGCTTTCCGGCGACGGGCGAGCAGGTCGTCCGGGCTGCGGGCGGCCTACGCCGTGTTCGTTCTGCTTGCCGCCATACAGATGTGGCGGCGGTTCCAGCAGCACGACGGTGCTGCCCGCTCGGCGGGCTGCGTCTGGCCGTGTTGCTGGCACTGCCGCTGATCGCCAGGCTGTCGGTCGTGCAATGCAACGCGACTGGCCGGCCTGATCAGGCCTCGAAATAGCGGGCACGATCGAGATCGGCGATGAGCCCCGGCCCGGTCGGCTGCCATCCCAGCGCAGTGCGGGTCTGCTCACTTGACGCCGACAAGTCCCTGCCGATGAAATGCCCGAGAAAGCCGAAATGCGCAGCCGCGTCCTCGGGGCCTATGGAAGCGACCGGCAGGCCGAGCCGGCGGCCGATGATCTCGGCGATCTCTTTGCTCGCCACGCCCTGTTCGGCAACCGCATGATAGCTGACGCCGCCCGCCCCCTTCTCCACCGCCAGCCTGTACAGGGTGGCGGCGTCGAACCGGTGCACCGCCGCCCAGCGATTTGCGCCGTCGCCAACATAGGCCGAGACGCCCTTTTCACGCGCAATGGCAATCAGCATCGGCACGAAACCGTGATCGCCCTCGCCATGGACGGTCGGCGCCAGCCGCACCGTCGATGCGCGCACCCCGCGCGCTGCGAGCGCCACGGCCGTTGCTTCCGAAGCGCGCGGCATGGCGGCCGATGGAGGCGCGGGTTTGTCGTCTTCGGTTGCCGGCCTTCCCTGCGCAAAACCGGCGAGGCCGGAGGTGACAAGCAGCGGCCGCTCGGAACCCTCGAGCGCCGCGCCGAGCGTTTCGATGGCGCGCTGGTCAACTGCGCAACTGGCGGCGAATCTCGAAAAGTCGTGGTTGAAGGCCGTGTGGATGACGCCATCCGATTGGGTAGCGCCGCTGCGCAGGCTGTCGAAATCCTCGATATCGCCGCGATGCGCCTCGGCACCCGCGGCCACGATCGACTCCGCACCTGCTTCCGACCGCGCGAGGCCAAGCACCTGATGGCCCGCCCCGACCAATTCCCGCACAACAGCCGAACCGACAAAACCGGTAGCCCCGGTAACGAACACACGCATGATGATTTCTCCTTGTTTTCATCGATGACTGCACAAAGCAGCCGTTGCCGAAGGAGATAGAAGGTTGAGATCATACGATCTATGCGGTAAAATCCGAGATATCTTCGCAATCGTCCGAGAACCCTCATGGATCCGCTGTCAGACGTGCTGTCGCTGCTGAAGCCGCGCAATTACCTGTCCGCCGGCCTGGAAGCCGGTGGCGACTGGGCGATCCAGTTTCCTGACCAGCAGGCCGCCATCAAATGCGGCGCCGTGGTGTCCGGCCGATGCTGGCTGTCGGTCGAGGGCGTCCCTGACGCGGTGCGGCTGGACGTGGGCGACTGCTTCCTGTTGCCGCGCGGCCGGCCTTTCCGCCTTGCCAGCGATCTCGGCCTGCCGACGGTCGATGCGCGAACGATCTTTTCACCGGCGCGGACCGGCGGCATCACCGTCCATAATGGCGGCGGCGATTTCCTCCTGGTCAGCAGTCGCTTCACGCTGTCCGGCGACCATGCCGGCATCCTCTTGCGGATGCTGCCGCCCATCGTCCACATCCGCGGCGAGAGCGACCATTCGGCGCTTCGCTGGCCGGTGGAGCGGATGATGCAGGAATTGCGCCAGCGGCGTCCCGGCGGCTTTCTCATCGTCGAGCACCTCGCCCACATGATCCTGATCGAGGCCTTGCGCCTGCATATGACCGCGCAAGGCAATGTCGGCTGGCTGTTCGCACTTACCGACAGGCAGATCGGCGCGGCGATCGGCGCCATGCACGAGGACCCGGCGCATGGCTGGACATTGCAGCAACTGGCGGAGCGCGCGGGCATGTCGCGATCGACTTTTGCGCTCAGATTCAAGCAGACGGTCGGGGCCTCACCCCTGGATTATCTGACGCGCTGGCGCATGATGCTGGCCGGCGACAGGCTGATGCATTCCGGCGATCCGGTTTCCGTCATCGCGCTGGCGCTCGGCTACGAATCCGAAAGCGCCTTCAGCACGGCATTCAAGCGCGTCATGGGCTGTTCGCCGCGGCAGTACAGCCGCCGGGAGCCGGACCTGACTGCGCAGGCCGAACGCGAAGCCGCCTGAGGCGGCGATCCGATCGCCTTGATCACCTTGCCCTTAAAGGCTGAAGCGCGAACGAAACTCGGTGAACGACATCGCCAGATGGTTCTCGTCCACATGGCCGGTGATTCCGTCCACACTGCGCGAGTCGAGTTGTAGCGGGCGAGCCAGAGCGGACAATTGCCGAAGCCGCTCGGATTTCCCAGCGCGCTTCGACCGCTGCGGCCCTTCTGCTCAGATCGATCCCTTGCTTGCTCCATGGCATGCGCTTGACAATCGACTGATTCGCAACCCTTCGGGAATATAAGTATTTCAGTTAACTTAGGGATAATCGGCAGCAGGAACTAGATTTCAGACGCTCAATTGGCACGAGCAAAATCGCGTTTTTCATGCTTTCAGAATGACTTGCTCGCGTGCTGGCGGTTAACCGGCACCAACTTCTCCGATTTCCTTGCCTCTACGGCTGGGTAGCGCAATAGGGTTAATTGCGCGATTGCTAATATGCCTATATCTTAGGCGGCGCGGGGGGCCTCATATCTTCCCGCAGTGGCCGGTGCGGTGAAGCCCCACAAGCATGCCCAACCTGCACCGGCCATTCCCTATGGCTGGGTATGGTGTTCCCGCTCGGCAATCTTTTCCAAGAGCTTCCGTGAAGCCTCTAGGACGCGTCGCGTTTCGGCGATGGTCGATTGCAGGGAGTCCAGTTGGCTCTCCGCTCGGAGCTGGCTACGGCGGGCGCTTTCAATGAACTGGTGGTCAGGTTCCCACCGGTCTTTCATCGGGCTTAGCCTCTCTACAGACGAACGAACTTGTCGAGAAGCAGGCGTATCCGCTGGCCCTCAGCATAGGACAGCGCAAACGGTTCAATCACGAATGATCGGGTAATTTCCTGGTCTTCCTTGGCCACAGGAACGGACCATTCGCCGCCGGCTTCGACCACTTCCACGCAAGGCAATGCTTTGCGGATTGGACCCACGTTTCCACCACAGCCTCTATACGAAAAGCAATGGTAACCTCGAGTTTTATACTCCCGTCGAAAGCGGGTTTTCAACAACAAAGATGGTCTGAATCATACCATTCGGGTCAGGGATAGCGGCTGCCGACGTAGCGTCTCCAAGGCCGAG
This sequence comes from Mesorhizobium sp. C277A, assembly GCF_040324395.1. Classification (NCBI taxonomy): domain Bacteria; kingdom Pseudomonadati; phylum Pseudomonadota; class Alphaproteobacteria; order Hyphomicrobiales; family Phyllobacteriaceae; genus Mesorhizobium; species Mesorhizobium sp. C277A. The sequence continues at coordinate 4,697,552 of NZ_JAMYVW010000002.1, forward strand.
AAAACCGCCATCCGCGCGCAACAGCGGGTTTCCATAGTCACGGCTACATCCGAAGAATCGACCGCATAGATTCAGGAATGTGTGTTGTCGTCACGGTTCCATACAATTTAGAAGGCCATTCCCCTACGGCTGGGTAGCGCCAAAATGAAAGGATAAGCGGGCGGGCAAGTTGAAGGCGTACTGATGCCGGATCGGGCTTTGGTCCAGCAAAACCCTTTCAGCCTGGCGTCTCGGAAAGGTGCGCGGCAATGGCGCTCACAAAAGCCTTGCCGAACTCCTTGAGTTTGGCGGCGCCGACGCCATTCACTTCGGCAAAATCGTCGAGGTCTTGCGGACGACGCTCGGCCATGTCGATCAGTGTACGATCCGAAAACACCACATAGGCCGGCACCTGGCGTTCCTTGGCCAGCCGCAGCCGCACCGTCTTGAGCGCCGCGAGCAGCGACGCATCGACATTTTCGCTCTGAGGGCTCTGCCCGGCACGAGCCGCGCGGCGCGCGGCGCGCGTGCGCATCTCGACCCGATACTGGAACGGCACCTCGCCCCGGCCGAGTGCGTGGCCCTTGTCCGCGATGGCCAACCCGCCATGGCCGGCCGGGTCCGGCATCAGGAAACCGTTCGCGACCAGCTGGCGAATCATAGATTGCCAAAAATCCTTCTTGTGCGCGGCGCCATTGCCGAAGGCTGCCAGCCTGTGATGCCCCCTTGCCGCGATCTTTTCAGTCTCGTGGCCGATCAGGATGTCGATGACATGGCCGGCGCCGAAGCGCTCGCCGCTCTGCGCCACCGCCGCCAGGATGAGGCGCGCCTCGGCGGTGCCGTCGGCGCGCGGCGCCTGTTCCAGGCAATTGTCGCAATTGCCGCAAGGGACCGCCTCTTCACCGAAATAACCGAGCAGCACCTGGCGGCGGCACTCGGCCGTCTCGCAATAGCCGATCAGCGTATCGAGCCGGCCATGCGAGCGACGCTTGTGTTCGACAGCGGCGTCCTCGTCGTCGATGAACATGCGGCGCATGCGGATGTCGCCAAGGCCGTAAAGCATATGCGCCTCCGCCGCCCGGCCGTCGCGACCGGCGCGGCCGATTTCCTGGTAATAGGCTTCGAGGCTGCCCGGCAGGTCGGTGTGGAAGACATAGGCGACATCAGGCTTGTCGATCCCCATGCCGAAGGCGATGGTCGCCACCATGACGACGCCCGACAGGGTCATGAAGGCGTTTTGATTCGCATCGCGCGCCTCCTTGCTCATCCCGGCGTGATAGGCGAGCGCGGTGACGCCGTTCTTTTCGAGGAATGCCGCCATCTCTTCGGTCTTCTTGCGCGACAGGCAGTAGACGATGCCGCTGCGCCCCTGATGGCGCTCGATGAAGTTGAGCAACTGCCGCTTGCTGTCCTGCTTGGGCTCGATGGCAAGCTTGATGTTGGGCCGGTCGAAGCCAAGCACCTGCGTTTCGACACGCCCGCCAAACAGCCGTCTCTCGATGTCTGCCCGCGTCGTCTCGTCCGCCGTCGCCGTCACCGCAATGATCGGTACGTCGGGAAAGATGCCACGCAGCTGCGACAGGTCTTCATATTCGCGCCGGAACGCCGGCCCCCACTGCGAAATGCAATGCGCCTCGTCGATGGCGATCAGGCTGACATCGAGCCTGGCAAGCGCATCCAGCATCCGCTCGGTCATCAGCCGTTCCGGCGCGAGGTAGAGCAGCCGCGTCTGGCCCGACGCGACGCGGCGCCATGCCGCGACATTGGCATCACGATCGATCGAGGAATTGATCGTATCGGCGGCGACGCCGGCGAGGCGCAGTGCCGCGACCTGATCCTGCATCAGCGCCACGAGCGGCGAAACGACAATGGTCAGCCCACCCTTGACCAGCGCCGGAACCTGGTAGCACAGCGATTTGCCGGCACCCGTCGGCATGACCGCCAGCACGTGGCGGCCGCCAAGCAGCGCCTCCATCACTGCGGCCTGTCCGGGACGGAAATCGTCGAAACCGAACACGTCCTTGAGGACACGTCGTTTGGGATCGTGCGTCGGTACGCTCGTCGTCGATATCTGCATCACTGATGTTTTCGATCGGCCGCCCGAAGCAGCGGCGTGGACAGAACGATTAGCGCAGCCCCTGCGTGACCACAACAAGCAGCAGCAACACCCCACCGGCGATCGACCTGGTTGGCATCGTTAAACCTATCTTCACCATGTTGCGGCACCGTCAAACCCTGCGGCGATGTTTCGAGTACCGCTGCGCCACGAGCGCACAGGCAACAGCCCGCGCCTCCCCAGGAGGCGCGGGTTTCCTGTTTCTGGAATTGCCGAAAAGGTTCAGGCCAGGAAATCGGCGCGGTGCGGGGTAAAGCTGTCGACCAGGCGCCCGGCCTCCAGCGCCTTGACGCCGTGCACCAGATTGGACGGCACGATGAAGCTGCCGCCGGTCTCGATGGTCGCGGTGCGGCCGTCGATGGTCACCTCGAAGCGACCTTCGGCGACATAGCTGGCCTGGACATGCGGGTGCGAATGCAGTGCGCCGACGCCGCCCTTGTCGAAGCCGAACTCGACCATCATCAGCTCATCGGTGGAGACGAGAACGCGGCGTCTGTTGCCGTCCGGCGTCGGCGTCCAGGCGCTCTCGCCGGGCTGTGCGAAAATCTTGGCTTCAATCATGACCATCTCCTCATCGCGCCAGCCAGCCGCCGTCCACGGGAACCACCGCGCCATGCATATAGTCGGACGCTGGCGCCAGCAGGAACACGGCGGCATCGCCTATGTCTTCCGGCCCGCCCCAACGTCCCGCCGGGATGCGTGCCAGGATGGCAGCACTGCGGTCGGGATCGGCGCGCAACGCCTCGGTGTTGTTGGTTTCGATATAGCCGGGCGCAATGGCGTTGACGTTGATGCCTTTTGCCGCCCATTCGCAGGCAAGCAGCCGGGTTATGCCGAGCGCGCCATGTTTCGACGCGGTGTAGGACGCGACACGAATACCGCCCTGGAAACTCAGCACCGAGGCGATGTTGACGATCTTGCCGCGCTGCCCGGAATCGGCCAGCACGCGCCTGGCAAAACCCTGGCTGAGGAAGAACAGCGTCTTCAGATTGACGTCGATGACGTCGTCCCAATCGGCCTCGGAGAAATCGACCGCATCGGCGCGGCGGATGATGCCGGCATTGTTGACCAGCCCGTCGATCGGGCCGGTCTTCTCCCACACCTGGTCGAGCATGGCCTTGGCGGCAACATGATCGGCAAGATCGCATCGCACCGCCTCGAACTGGCCACCGGCTTCCGCGACTTGTCTTTCCGTGTCGTCCATCGCCGAGCGGCCGACACCGATGACGGTGCCGCCGGCGCGCGCGATCGAGACGGCGATGCCTTGGCCGATGCCGGTGTTCGCGCCGGTGACCAGGATACGCTTGCCGGCCAGGCTGAAGGAGGAAGGGCCGCTCAACGCAATTCACCCAGCGGCACCGGGTCGACATCGGTGTAGTCGACATTGTCGCCGGCCATCGCCCAGATGAAGGCATAGTTCGAGGTGCCGGCCCCCGAATGGATCGACCAGCCCGGCGACAGCACCGCCTCCTCGTTGGCCATCACCAGATGCCGCGTTTCGTCCGGCTCGCCCATGAAATGGAAGACGCGCGCCGTCTCCGGCAGGTCGAAATAGAGATAGGCCTCCATGCGCCGGTCATGCACATGGCAAGGCATGGTGTTCCACACCGAGCCCGGCGCCAGTTGGGTCATACCGACCACCAGTTGGCAGGTCTTGACGCCATCGGCATGGATGAACTGGAAGATGGAGCGTTCGTTGCAGGTTTCCTTGCTGCCGAGATCGAGGCGCTTGGCATCGCCAATGCGGATCAGCCGGTTGGGATGGGTGTGATGCGCAGGCGCGCTGAGCAGATAGAATTTGGCCAGTGCGCCCTCATCGGCCGATGCGAACGAAACGTCGGTGCTGCCCATGCCGAGATAGAGCATGTCGCGCGCCTGCAACTGGTGGGCCTCGCCATTCGCCGTCACCGAGCCGGCGCCGCCGATATTGACGATGATCAACTCGCGGCGATCGAGAAAATTCCTGGTCCCCGTTGGCTTGATCGCTTCCAGCGGCAGCGCTGTCCCTTCCGGCACGGCGCCGCCGACGATCATGCGGTCATAATGGGCATAGGTCAGGCTGACGCGTCCCGGCTGGAACAGGTCGTCAATATGGAAGTTGTGCCGCAGTTCGTCGGTGCCCATAGAAGCCGCGGCAACCGGGTCGATGGCGAAACGCGAGGTGAAATCGGTATGCGGGTGACTTTGAGACATTACTGCTCCGGCTGAAATGGTTATTCGGATGCCGTCGCCCTGACCGAGTCGGCATAAAAGACCTGGCGGGCGTGCAGGCGCTCGCGGTAGCGCTGCTGGCTGGCGGTGAGATGGGTGCGCATCGCCTCGCGCGCGGCTTCGGCGTCGCCTGACGTGATCGCATTCAGGATCACCAGATGCTCGCGCTGCAGCCCGCGCTGATAGCTGTCGGATTGCACAAGTTCCGTCGACCAGGGCGAGGTCACGTCGCAGGGAATGGCGCGGCGTCCGAGCACATCGAGCATCTCGACATAGAACGGGTTGTTGGTGGCGCTGGCGATTGCCCGGTGGAAGGCGAGATCGGCCGGACCGGTCGGCTCGCTGTTGAGAAGCAGCCGTTCGAATTCGAAGAACGCTTCCTGGATCGCTGCTTCCTGCGCGGCGTTGCGGCGAATGGCGGCGAGCCCGGCCGATTCGATTTCGACGGCCAGGCGCACTTCGAGCACATTGAGCGCGATGGAATCCTTGCTGCCCATGTCGGCGGCGAGCGCGCCGAACATCGTTGAGATGTGCTCGGTGACGAACACGCCTGCGCCCTGGCGCGCCTCGACCAGCCCGTCGGCGGCGAGCTTGGCCAGCGCTTCGCGGATGACGGTGCGGCTGACGCCGAAGGTCTCGGTCAGCTGGCCCTCGGTCGGCAATTTGTGGCCGGGCAGGATCTCGCCCGCCTGCAACTGCTTGCGGATCGCCGCAACGACGGTCTCCGACAGTTTGGGTTTTCTCTCGACCCTGAGATCAACAGCGCTATCCGATGCCATATCGCACCCCTGTTTGAAGACGCCTATTTGAACACGCTCGGCAACCAGAGCGAAATCGCCGGAATATAGGTCACCAGCCCCAGAACCACGATGCCCGCGCCATAGAACGGCCAGATCGAGCGCATCGCTTCCCAGACCGTAATCTTGCCGACGGCACAGGCGACGAACTGCACCGTGCCGACCGGTGGCGTGTTGAGGCCAATGCCGAGATTGAGGATGGTGATGACGCCGAAATGCACGGGGTCGACGCCGTAATGGGTGACCAGCGGCAGGAAGATCGGCGTGCAGATGATGATCATCGGCCCCATGTCCATGAAGGTGCCGAGCAGCAGCATCAAGACGTTGAGCAGAAGCAGCACCACCAGCGGATCGGTGGAGATGGCGTTCATGCCTGCGATCAGCAACACCGGCACTTTGAGATAGGCCATCAGCCAGCTGAACGAGGCCGCCGTGCCGATGATCAGCAGCACCATTGAGGTCGTGCGCACCGCGCCCTTTGTGGCATGGACGAAATCGCCCCAGGCCATCGACCGGTAGACGAAGACGGTGACCAGCAAAGCGTAGATGATGGCGATGCAGGAGCTTTCCGTCGCCGTGAAAATGCCCGAGCGAACGCCGCCGAAGATGATCCCGATGAGCAGAAGTCCGGGGATGGCGATGACCGCCAGCTGGCCGACACGCGAGAAGCCGGGAAAAGCCTCGACCGGGTAGCCGCGGCTGCGGGCGACGAAATAGGCGGTGACCATCAGCGAAGCGGCGAACAGCAGACCAGGCAGGATACCGGCGGTGAACAGGTCGGCGATCGAAATCTTGCCGCCGCCGGCGATCGAATAGATGATCATGTTCTGCGACGGCGGCAGAAGCAGCGCGATCAGCGCCGCCATCGAGGTGACGTTGACGGCATAGTCGGCTCCGTAGCCGCGCGCTTTCATCTGCGGGATCATCAGCCCGCCGACGGCAGCGGCTTCCGCCACAGCCGAGCCGGAAATGCCGCCGAACAACGTCGCGGCGATGATGTTGACCTGACCGAGCCCACCGCGGACATGACCGACCAGCGAGCCGGCAAAGGAAACGATGCGCTGCGCGATGCCGCCGCGCACCATCAGGTCGCCGGCAAAGATGAAGAACGGGATCGCCATCAGCGAGAACGCCGACATGCCCGACTTCAATTGCTGGAACACCACCAGGGGCGGCAGGCCGAGATAAAGCACGGTGGCGAAGGACGCCGCACCCAGGCAAAAGGCGATCGGCGTGCCGGCAAACATCAAAAGCGTGAAGACGCCAAACAGGATCCAGAGTTCCATCTAGGCCTCCTGCACGGCCGGCATTTCCGGCACTTCTTCGAGATTGATATCCTTGTCGATGTCGGCGCCGGACCAGCGCAGCGCGATGCGTTCGGCCGAGAACAGGCAGATCAGAAAGCCGCCGGCAACCAGCGGCAGATAGTCGAAACCGCCGGGAAGTTCGAGCGCCGGGATGATGGTCCGCCAGGTCAGCCCGACCAGCTTGCAGCCGTACCAGACCATGCCGATGCCGAAGCCTAACGCGATCAGGTCGGACAGGGTGCGCAGCGCCCATTTGCTGCCCTTGGGCAGGATATAGAGCAGCACGTCGAAGCCCATATGGTAATTCTCGCGCACGCCGACGGCAGCGCCCAGGAAAATGAACCAGTTCATCAGCATGATGGCGGTGACTTCGGTCCAGCTCGGTGACGCGTTGAGCACGAAGCGGGAAAACACCTGGTAGGCAACAAGCGCGGTCATGGCGACCATCCCGATGCCCGCGAGATAGAGCGCACCGTCGCAAATCTTCGAAAGCACCGCGCTGAAGCGCGGTGGCGCTCCGCTCCTGGCCGTTCCCGCAGTCATCCGATCCTCCCGGTCTTTCCGTCCCCTAAAAGCGATTGGCGGGGCGGCGCCATGCCGCCCCGCCAGAAAATCACTTGGTCGCCTGGATGCGCGTCGCGAGGTCCTTGAGTTCCGGCGTCTTCAGATACTTGTCGTAGACCGGCTTCATCGCATCGATCAGCGGCTGCTTGTCGATCTCGCTGACCTTGACGCCGGCCTTCTCGACGATCTCTCGCGACTTCTTCTCCTGCGCGTCCCACAATTCGCGCATCTTGACGACGCTGTCCTTGGCCGCCTGCTTGACGATCGCCTGGTCTTCCGGCGTCAGTCTGTCCCAGCTCGACTTCGACATTACCAGCACTTCCGGCACGATCTGGTGCTGGTCGACGGTATAGTGCTTGGCGACTTCGTAGTGCTTGGCGGATTCGAAGCTGGGCCAGTTGTTCTCGGCGCCGTCGATGACGCCGGTTTCGAGCGCCGAATAGACCTCGCCATAGGCCATCGGCGTGGCATTTGCGCCAAGCGCGTTGACCATGTCGACGAACACGTCGGACTGGATGACGCGGAACTTCATGCCTTTCAGATCGGCGATCGAGGTGATGTCCTTCTTGGTGTTGTAGAAGGAGCGGGCGCCGGAATCGTAGAAGGCAAGGCCGACCAGATCATGCGTCTCGAATGCCTTGAGGATCTCGTCGCCGATCGGCCCGTCCATGACATGGCGCATGTGCTCGACCGAACGGAACATGTAGGGCAGCGACGGCACCGCGGTTTCCGGCACGATGCCGTTGAACGGACCCATCGAGACGCGGTTCAGATCGATGACACCGGTCTGCGTCTGCTCGATCGTGTCCTTTTCCTCGCCGAGCTGCGCCGAATGATAGACCTCGACCGAATAGCGGCCGGCGGTGCGCTCCTTGATGAGCTCGCCGAGATATTTGACCGCCTCGACGGTCGGATACCCGTCCGGATGGGTGTCGGCCGAGCGCAGTACGGTCTGGGCGCCGGCAACGCCGATCATCAGCGAGCCGAAGGCGAATGTGGCTGCCATCAGTTTTGAAAAATGCAACATGACTGTCTTCCTCCCTTTTAAAATTCCACGCGCCCGGCTCACAGCCGGTACGCCTTCTTGGCAAGCGTGTAGGCAAGCTCCCGCGCCAGCTCATGCGCCTCGTCCTCACGCAGCCGGTGCTCGGCGACGAGACGGGCGAGAAAGGCGCAGTCAACCCGGCGCGCCACATCGTGACGGGCGGGAATCGACGGAAAGGCACGGGTGTCATCGTTGAAGCCGATGGTGTTGTAGAAGCCGGCGGTCTCGGTGGTCATCTCGCGGAACCGGCGCATGCCTTCCGGACTGTCGTGGAACCACCAGGCCGGCCCGAGCTTCAACGCCGGATAGACGCCGGCCAGCGGCGCCAGTTCGCGCGCGTAGCTGGTCTCGTCGAGCGTGAACAGAATGATGGAGAGGTCGCGCTCCAGCCCGACGCAGTCGAGCAAGGGTTTGAGCGCCGCGGCATAGTCGGTGCGGGTCGGAATATCGAAGCCTTTGTCGCGGCCGAATTTTTGGAAAACACCAGGCGAGTGGTTGCGCCAGGAGCCGGGATGGATCTGCATGACCAGCCCGTCGTCGCGGCTCATCTTGGCCATTTCGGTCAGCATCTGGGCGCGAAACAGCTTGCGCTCGCGCTCGTCGTCCGAGCCGCGGCGGATGCGGTTGAACAGCTCTTCCGCCGCCGCATCGGAAAGATTGGCGGTCTCGGCCGTCGGATGGCCGTGATCCGACGAGGTTGCGCCGAAACTTTTGAAGAAGGCGCGGCGCTGGCGATGGGCGTCGAGATAGCCGACCCATGTGCCGGTGTCGCAGCCGGCGATCTCGCCCAGACGATCGAGATTGGCCGAAAATCCTTCGAAGTCGGGATCGACGACGGCATCCGGCCTGTAGGCAGTGACGACGCGGCCCTGCCAGCCGCTGTCGCGGATCGTCTTGTGCCATTGGAGATCGTCGAGTGCGCCCTCGGTCGTCGCGATGACCTCGATGTTGAAGCGCTCGAACAGCGCGCGTGGGCGATAATCGTCGCGCTGCAAAAGCGCCGCGATGGTGTCGTAATGGCGGCTAGCGGTGCTGGCGTTGAGCGGCTCTTCGATGCCGAACAGATGCTCGAGCACATGGTCGAGCCACAACCGCGTCGGCGTGCCGCGGAAGAGGTAATAGTGCTCGGCGAAGCGCCGCCAGATCGCCCTGGGATCGGTCTCGACCGGCGAGCCGTCGTGGGTCGGGACGCCGAGATCTTCCAGCCGCACGCCCTGGCTGAACAGCATACGGAAAATGTAGTGGTCGGGCACCACCAGCAATTGCGCGGGATCGGGGAATGGCTCGTTGAGCGCATACCAACGCGGATCGGTGTGGCCGTGCGGGCTGATGATCGGCAGGTCCTTGATGCCGGCATGGAGATCGCGCGCGATCGACAGCGCGCGCCCTTCGGCGGCAAAAAGCAGATCCGGATCGGTCAGTCCCGCCACGTCGTTCCTCCCAGGGGCGATATCGGTAGGATTGGAAAGAAATAATGTCAACATACAAAAACTGGATTGTTGTATGATGACTTTTAACCGGCGTCAGGTCATTGTGCAGCGGAAGAGCGGATGTTACGCCGCTAGCAGATCCCGCCCCGCACACCATCCAGCGACAAGCCGCGCCATGACCAGCAGACGCCTTTCCAACGCAACAGTGCAATCCTTGCCGGCCTCGGTCGCGGTCCCCCCCTATGATCGCGCCAGTGTCGCCCCAGGCATCGTCCATCTCGGCGTTGGAGCCTTCCACCGTGCCCATCAGGCCGCCTATGTCGATGACTGCCTAGCGGCCGGCGAGACCGGCTGGGGCATTGTCGGCGTCTCGCTGCGCAGCCCCGACACGCGCGATGCGCTGACGCCACAGGACGGGCTCTACACGCTGGCGGTGCGCGGCAGCGATGGCGAAGCGCTGCACATTATCGGCTCGATCCAGTCGATGCTGGTCGCGCCGGAAGACCCCGGCGCGGTGCTGGCCGCGCTGACCGACCCGCGCACCCGCATCGTCACCCTGACCATCACCGAAAAGGCCTATCTCAGGGCCGCCGACGGCAGCCTCGACGAAAACCATCCCGATATCGTCCACGATCTGGGCAATCCCGGATCTCCCAGGACAGCGCATGGATTCCTGGCGGAAGCGCTGGTGCGACGCCGGGCCGCCGGCACGCCGCCCTTCACCGTGCTTTGCTGCGACAACCTGCCGGCCAATGGCGCCACGCTGCACCGGCTGCTGGTCGGGTTTGCAAAACTGCGCGATGCCGGCGCTGCTGCTTCAGGCGACGCTGCCCTCGCCGGTCATATAGCCGATGACGTTGCATTCCCATCGAGCATGGTCGACCGCATCGTGCCGGCAACCACCGATGCCGACCGGGCGCGCATCGCGGTCGAACTCGGCCTCGAGGACGCCTGGCCGGTGATGACCGAACCGTTCCGGCAATGGGTGATCGAAAACAGGTTTCCAGCCGGCCGCCCGGCCTGGGAGAAATTCGGCGTCACCATGGTCGAGGATGTCCGGCCGTTCGAGGACATGAAGCTTCGGCTGCTCAACGGCGCCCATTCGGGCATCGCCTATATCGGCCTGCTCAGCGGCCACGTCACCGTCGACCGCGCCTTCGCGGATCCCGCGATCCGCGCGTTCGTCGACCGGCTCTGGGCCGAGGCCATCCCGACATTGCCTGGGGATGCCGGGCTCGACACGTCAGCCTATACGGCCGAACTTGCCGAACGTTTCTCCAACACCGCGCTGGCCCACCGCACCGCGCAGATCGCCAATGACGGCAGCCAGAAATTGCCGCAACGCATTGTCGCTACCGCCATCGAGCGCATCCAGGCCGGCCTGGTCCCGGAGCATCTGACGCTGGTGATCGCCGCCTGGATCGCCGCCTGCGAGGCGCGCGGCAAGGACCTGCCGGAAGCCCACTTTACCGATCCGCTCGACGCGGCGCTGGCGGCGCTCGACGAACGACGGATGCTGGAACGAGTAGCGGCGGTGTTCGACTGGGCCGGCTTCGCCAGCGGCAAGCCCGAGCGGCAGACGCTGATCGAACTGGTCGCCGCTCATCGCGAGCATATCCTGCAAGGCGGGATCGTGCTTGCGCTCTCAGCGCTCGGCATACCGGAGCCGATAAACGTAGGCTGAAGCTGGTCCGGAACCGCCCATTTCAAGCCTATTGTCCCGCCGGAGCGTCCAGCCTCTGCCGCGACGAATACTCCGTGCCTTGCGAATTCCAGAACAGTCGCACTGCCTTGCCGACCAGGTTTTCGGCAGGAACGAAGCCGACACTGAGCCGGCTATCGGAGGAACTATCCCTGTTGTCGCCAAGCACGAAATAGTGGCCTTCGGGCACGTCGAACACCCGCGTGTTGTCGGTTATTGAATTGTCCGTAAGACTGATGACGGAATAGGAAACGCCGTTGGGGAGGGTTTCACGTTGCAGTCTGGCGCTTTGGGGAGAGTCCTCGGAGCTGTACGGACCAACATCCTCGAGTTTGACCGCCACACCATTGATGCGAAGGATTCCGTCGACCATCTGGATTTTGTCGCCCGGCAGTCCAACGACCCGCTTGACGTAGTCGATGCTCGGATCCGCTGGAAATTTGAACACCACAATATCTCCGCGCTTCGGCTCGGCGGCAAAGATCCGGCCTTCGAAGGGCAGCAGCCCAAGAGGAACACTGTAGCGGCTGTAACCATAGGCAAACTTCGAGACGAAGAAATAGTCGCCGAGTTCCAGCGTTGGTGTCATGCTGCCTGCCGGGGTCGAAAACGGCTGGAAGAGGAATGTGCGGATCGCTAACGCGGCTCCGTAGGAGGTCAGCACGGCCAACAGCAGCACCGAAAGGCCGTGTGAATACCACCGGTTCGGTCTGTATCGTGACGCGAAAGGCACGACGAGCGCTACCCACAGGACCATGAGACCTAAACTGGAGAGATCCACCAGCCAGGCGAGATCGACCCCCGGCAGAACCGGGAATCCCACATATGTCAGCGCAATGCTTATGGCGCTGATCACCATCAGGCTGGCAACCGCCGGCCGGCCGGCGCCGATCCAAAGGAACCCGCCGAACGGACCGCCAAAGGCCGCGATCAGCGCCGTCGTCCACCGGGATCGCGAGGCCGCTTCCGGTTGCGTTGTCTGTTCCGTCATCGGCCACCCCAAATCGATAGACAGCCGGACTGTCGAACAACCAGAAAGCAGGGGCAAGCCCCGATCCGACTGTACCGCCGCAGCCAAATCGCGGTTCCGCCGGCGCCATCGCCTAATACAAGCTCATCTCGCCCTGACTGGCAGCCGGCATGCCGCCACCCGATCTGATCATGCTGGCTGCCCGCTCTGAAATCCCGCCAAGGCCCAGCGCCTATGCGAGACGATCCAGGATGGCGGCCGCAACAAAAAAGCCGGGCTGAGCCCGGCCTTTTCTTCAAGTCATTCTGCGGCTTACGCCGGCAGCAGCGCGCCTTCGAGCGTGGTAAGCTGGCTAAGGAACTGCTCCGCCTTGCTGCGGCTCTGGTCGTCCTTGGCGTCGGCGGCGTCTTCCTTGGCTTCCTGGATGCGGCGGGCGAGATCGGCGCGGTCGATATCGCCGACGGCGACCGCCGATTCGGCGAGCAGCGTGCAGCCGGCAGGGACGATGTCGGCAAAGCCGCCGAACACCACATAGCGCTCTTCCTTGCCGCCGGCGGTCTTCAGCGTGACGACGCCCGGCTTGATCGTGGTCATGACTGGCGCATGGTGCGCCATGACTGTCATTTCACCTTCGGCGCCTGGAATGACGACGGACTCGACCTGCTCGGAAACCAGGAGGCGCTCCGGCGAGACCAGTTCGAACTTGAAAGCTTCAGCCATGTCAATTTAGTGAGTAGGGAATAGTGAGTAGGGAGTAGGGAGAGGACAGCTGTCCTGATCACCCGGCCGCTATTCACTACTGACTACTGACTACTCCCTATTGCCTTGATTACGCTGCTTCAGCCGCCAGGCGCTGAGCCTTCTCGACCGCTTCGTCGATGCCGCCGACCATGTAGAAGGCGGCTTCCGGCAGGTGATCGTAGTCGCCGTTGCAGAGGCCCTTGAAGCCCTTGATTGTGTCGGCGAGGTCGACCAGCTTGCCCGGCGCACCCGTAAACACTTCGGCGACGAAGAACGGCTGCGACAGGAAGCGCTCGATCTTGCGGGCGCGGGCCACCGTCTGCTTGTCCTCTTCCGACAGCTCATCCATGCCAAGGATGGCGATAATGTCCTGCAGTGACTTATAGCGCTGGAGGATCGACTGCACCTGGCGGGCGACGGCATAGTGCTCCTCGCCGACGACCAGCGGATCGAGCATGCGCGAGGTCGAGTCGAGCGGATCGACGGCGGGGTAGATGCCCTTTTCCGAGATCGCGCGGTTGAGCACGGTCGTCGCGTCCAGGTGGGCAAACGAGGTCGCAGGCGCCGGGTCGGTCAAATCGTCGGCCGGCACGTAGATCGCCTGCACCGAAGTGATCGAACCCTTGGTCGTTGTGGTGATGCGTTCCTGCAGCGCACCCATGTCGGTGGCCAGCGTTGGCTGGTAACCCACGGCCGAAGGAATACGGCCGAGCAGCGCCGACACTTCAGAACCGGCCTGCGTGAAGCGGAAGATGTTGTCGACGAAGAACAGCACGTCCTGGCCCTGGTCGCGGAAATATTCGGCGACAGTCAGGCCGGTCAGGCCGACGCGGGCACGCGCGCCCGGCGGCTCGTTCATCTGGCCATAGACCAGTGCCGCCTTGGAGCCTTCGCCGCCGCCCTTCTTGTTGACGCCGGACTCGATGAACTCGTGATAAAGATCGTTGCCCTCGCGGGTGCGCTCGCCGACGCCGGCGAACACCGAGAAGCCGCCATGCGCCTTGGCGACGTTGTTGATCAGCTCCTGGATCAGAACCGTCTTGCCGACGCCGGCGCCGCCGAACAGGCCGATCTTGCCTCCGCGGGCGTAGGGCGCCAGAAGGTCGAGCACCTTGATGCCGGTGATCAGGATCTGCGCTTCCGTCGACTGTTCGACATAGGTAGGCGCCGGCTGGTGGATGGCGCGCATCTCGATGCCGTCGACCGGGCCTTCTTCGTCGACCGGCTCGCCGATGACGTTGATGATGCGGCCGAGCATGCCCGGGCCGACCGGAACGGTGATCGGCGCGCCGGTGTCATAGACGTCCTGGCCGCGAACCAGGCCTTCGGTGGAATCCATGGCGATGCAGCGCACGGTGTTTTCGCCCAGATGCTGGGCAACTTCGAGCACCAGGCGGTTGCCGACATTGGAGGTTTCGATGGCGTTCAAAATGGCCGGCAGATGATCGCCGAACTGCACGTCGACGACGGCGCCGATGACCTGGCGAACCTTGCCGATGGCGCCGGTCTTCTTGACGGCAACGCTCGTCGTCTTCGCTGCCGGGGCCGCGGCCTTGGCGGGCGCGGCCGCCTTCTTGGCCGGAGCGGCCTTCGCCGCTGCTGCCGGAGCCTTTGCGGCCGCTTTGGGGGCCGTCTTCGCGGGGGTCGCTGCTTTCGCCATCGTCTTTACCCTTCTCGTCCTTTGTTTCTCACGCTCCATCAGAAGGTCGATGACCTCCTGGCGGTCGCGCCTAGAGCGCTTCGGCGCCCGAAATGATTTCGATCAGTTCCTTGGTGATCTGCGCCTGCCGCTGGCGGTTATAGGTGATCGACAGTTTGTTGATCATGTCGCCGGCATTGCGCGTTGCATTGTCCATGGCGCTCATTTTGGCGCCCATCTCGCCGGCTGCGTTTTCGAGCAGCGCGCGGAAGACCTGGACCGAGATGTTGCGCGGAATGAGGTCGGTGAGGATCTCGCCCGGCTCCGGCTCGTATTCGTAGACGGCATTGCCACCGGCGGTCGCTTCGGCGGGAGCGGAAGCCACGCCGGCAGGAATGATCTGCTGCGCGGTCGGAATCTGGCTGATCACCGACTTGAACTGCGAATAAAACAGCGTGCAGATATCGAAGCCGCCTTCGCCGAACAGATGGATGATCTTACGGGCGATCGCATCGGCATTGACGAAGCCGAGCTTCTTGACATCGCGCAGGTCGACGCGGTCGATAATCAGCGAGGCATAGTCTCGGCGCAGAATGTCGAAACCCTTCTTGCCGACGCAGATGATCTTGACCTGCTTGCCGTCGGCCAGAAGCCGGCGGATATGGTCGCGGGCCAGACGTGCGATCTGCGAGTTGAAGCCGCCGCACAGGCCGCGCTCGGCGGTGCAGACGACGAGCAGATGCACATCGTCCTTGCCGGTGCCGGTCATCAGCGCCGGGGCATCGCCGCCGCCGCCGATCGCCTGCGTGATATTGGCCAGCACCGCACCCATCCGCTCGGAATAGGGACGCGCCGCCTCCGCTGCTTCCTGCGCGCGGCGCAGCTTCGCCGCGGCGACCATCTGCATCGCCTTGGTGATCTTCTGCGTCGCCTTGACCGAGGCGATACGGTTACGAAGGTCTTTTAATGAAGGCATGCTTCAAACCTGATCCCGAGCGTCCGGCTTCTTCTCAAGCGAAGGTCTTGGCGAAGGCGTCGATCTCGGCCTTCAGCTTGGCGCGCAGATCGTCCGACAGCGCCTTTTCCTTGCGGATGCCGTCCAGCACGTCCTTGCCGGCCGAGCGCATATGGCTGAGCAGGCCGTGCTCGAACTTGCCGACCTGGTTCAGCGCCAGCTTGTCGAGATAGCCGTTGACGCCGGCGAAGATCACCGTGACCTGCTCCTCGACCTTGAGGGGCGAGAACTGCGGCTGCTTCAACAGTTCGGTCAGGCGCGAGCCGCGGTTGAGCAGGCGCTGCGTGGCGGCGTCGAGATCGGAGCCGAACTGCGCGAACGCAGCCATTTCGCGGTACTGCGCGAGCTCGCCCTTGATCGAGCCGGCGACCTGCTTCATCGCCTTGATTTGCGCCGACGAACCGACGCGCGACACCGACAGGCCGACGTTGACCGCCGGACGGATGCCCTGGAAGAACAGGTTGGTTTCGAGGAAGATCTGGCCGTCGGTGATCGAGATCACGTTGGTCGGGATGTAGGCCGACACGTCGTTGGCCTGCGTCTCGATGATCGGCAGCGCGGTCAGCGAACCGCCACCCAGATCGTCGTTGAGCTTGGCGGCGCGCTCGAGCAGGCGCGAATGCAGGTAGAACACGTCGCCCGGATAGGCTTCGCGACCCGGCGGGCGGCGCAGCAAGAGCGACATCTGGCGATAGGCGACGGCCTGCTTCGACAGATCGTCATAGCTGATCAGCGCATGCATGCCGTTGTCGCGGAAATATTCGCCCATGGTGGCGCCGGTGAACGGCGCCAGGAACTGCATCGGCGCCGGATCGGAAGCGGTGGCGGCGACGATGATCGAATATTCAAGCGCGCCGCGCTCTTCGAGAACCTTCACGAACTGCGCGACCGTCGAGCGCTTCTGCCCGATGGCGACGTAGACGCAGTAGAGCTTTTCCTTTTCTGGCCCGTTGTCGTGCACGGCCTTCTGGTTGAGCATCGTGTCGAGGATGATCGCGGTCTTGCCGGTCTGGCGATCGCCGATGACCAGCTCGCGCTGGCCGCGGCCAACCGGGATCAGCGCATCGATGGCCTTGAGGCCGGTCGACATCGGCTCGTTGACCGACTTGCGCGGGATGATGCCTGGCGCCTTGACGTCGACGCGTTTGCGTTCGGTCGCCTTGATCGGGCCCTTGCCGTCGATCGGATTCCCGAGCGCGTCGACGACGCGGCCGAGCAGGCCCATGCCGACAGGCGTATCGACGATGGCGCCGGTGCGTTTGACGATGTCGCCTTCCTTGATGTCGCGGTCGGCGCCGAAGATGACGACGCCGACATTGTCGGCTTCGAGGTTGAGCGCCATGCCGCGGATGCCGCCGGGGAATTCGACCATTTCGCCGGCCTGGACATTGTCGAGGCCGTAGACGCGAGCGATACCGTCACCGACGGACAGCACCTGGCCGACTTCGGAGACCTCGGCCTCCTTGCCGAAATTCTTGATCTGGTCTTTGAGAATTGCGGAAATTTCCGCGGCGCGGATGTCCATCAGCCGACCTCTTTCAGTGCAAGCTTGAGCGAATTGAGTTTGGTTTTGAGCGACGTATCGATCTGGCGCGAGCCCATCTTGACCACCAGCCCGCCGAGCAGCGACGGATCGACGGTAACAGTGATGGCCACGTCCTTGCCGGCGACGCCTTTCAGCGCGGCCTTGAGTTCGGTCTGCTGGGCAGCCGTCAGTTCATGCGCCGAAGTGACCTCGGCTGATGTCTCACCGCGCTGTTCGGCGGCGATCTTGCGAAAAGCCTTGATCATGCCGGGCACCGCGAAGAGCCGGCGGTTGCGGGCGACGACGCGCAGAAAATTGCCGGTCAGGCCGGTGATGCCGGCTTTGTCGGCGATCGACGCGATTGCCTTGGCCTGGTCCTCGCTGGAGAACACCGGGCTGTTGATGAGGCGCGTCAGGTCGGCGCTGTCATCCAGCATCTTGGCGAAACTGTTGAGGTCGGCCTCGACCTTGGCCACCGAATTCGACTGCCGCGCAAGTTCGAACAGCGAACCCGCGTAGCGTTCTGCGACACCTGAGATTGGCGATGACGATTGAGCCACGGACCGTCTTTTCTCTTGTCTGAGGGGCCGCAGATTGTTGGCGCGAGCAAAAACTCTGGCTAAATCTTTGACCTTACTAAGTTTTTCCAAGCACGGAGGCGCGGCTTCCGCTATCCCCGGCCGAAAGTCGATTGCCGTCTAGCACAGGCATTTTAAGACCGCAATGCGTCGTCCCGCATGCTTTTCGGGCACTATTGTCGCATCCGGCCGCAGAGTTCAACTGAAGCCTTTGGATTGGCTGCCGATTCAGGGCAGAAAGCCGAAGACGAAGGCAAGCGGCAACGCGGCCAGGACGAGTTCGACGACGATCGACGCCCAGTTGAAAGGCGTGTTGGCGCCGTCCGACATCATCGACAGCAAACGGCCAAAAGCGGTGAACAGCCAGGAAAAGCCGAGTGCCATATAGAGCCACGGCTGCGCCAACAGAATGCAGCACAGGCTGACGCCGAGATAGAAGCCCGACATGCGGCCGCGCCCTTCCGCGATTGCCGCTGCCCTTTCGGGCCGGACCTGCAGCCGCAGAATCCGAAATGCCAGCCCTGGCGCGAGGAAAAACAGCAGACCGAGCGCCAAGGTGACGACGGCGCTAGACCAAGCCAGCCATTCGCCCTGGCTGGTCGGCCACGGAAACGCAAATTCCATCTTGCTTTCATCCCCTCACAGCAATGCCGGATGTATTGAATGTCGCTGCAAAAAGAAGTCAAGCGCGCGGCAGTTTTGGCACGCAATTCGTGAAGGAGCGGAAGGCTGTTTAGGCCGCGCGCGCGTCCGGCCAGCATCGTGGCCAACCTGTATTATCAGGCGACGCCTCCCTCCTATCTGCAGGACCGGTTTTGCACAGCCAAAGGCCCCGACACCGATCGCCTTTATTTCCTGACCAAGCACCTCAATCTGGCCGGCACGGAAGCAGATCGATGGAAGCTGAAAGTGGCCGGCAGCGGCAATGTCGCCGTGGCTGCCCAGCCCTGATGCTTTTTTTGACCCTTCAGGGCAGCATGAATGCGACCGCCGCCTCGGCATGGATGCGCGTGGTGTCGAACACCGGAATGTCGAAATCGCGCTCGCCAATCAACATGGTGATCTCGGTGCAGCCCATGATGACGCCATCGATCTTCTCATCGCGCCGCAGACGGGCGACCTCGTCGATATAGGCCGCCTTCGATGCCGCGTTGACGATGCCCCGGCAGAGCTCGTCGTAGATTACCTGGTGCACCATGTCGCGCCCGGCCTGGTCCGGCACCACGGGCTGCAGCCCGTATTTCTCCGTCAGCCGGCCCTTGTAGAAATCCTGCTCCATGGTGAAGCGGGTCGCCAGCAGCGCCGGCCGCTTGACGCCGGCGCCCTTGACCGCGACGGCCGTGGCGTCGGCAATGTGGATAAGCGGGATCGACACCGCCGCCTGCACCCGGTCGGCGAGCTTGTGCATGGTGTTGGTGCAGATCAAAAGCCCCTCTGCGCCGCCCGCCTCCAGCTTGCGCGCCGCATCCGCCAGCAGCACGCCCGCACTGTCCCAGTCGCCATGATGCTGCCGGTCGGCGATTTCGGCGAAGTCGAAGGAATAGAGCAACAGCTTTGCCGAATGCAGCCCGCTCAGCCGCTCGCGCACGATCTCGTTGAGCAGGCGATAATAGATCGCCGTCGATTCCCAGCTCATGCCGCCGATAAGGCCAAGGGTTTTCATGCGCTGAGCCTCCAGCAGGACCGAACGATCTCTCTCACAGAAAAGCTTTACGGGTCGATGTCAATCTTAACGCGCGCCGTACCACGCTCTTCGGCCCGCCTCCACAAACATCACCGCGCGCCCGATTCGGTCATCCTCGCATTGGCGCCGAGATGATGCAGGCTTTGTGTCGTGTGCCTTGAACTCCAGGCAACCGGCGGATCGGGCAGATCGAGATCGAACTGTGCCCGCCCGAGCAGCGAATTGACGATCTTGGCGCTGCGCCAAGCCATCAGGCTGAGCTGCGGCTCGGCTATGCCATGGCTGAGCCGGCCGGCATTGAGTGCGTAGATCCGGCGGTCGTCGGGCCCGTCCCATTCGACCTCGAAGCTGGCGTTGAGCCTGTAATGACCGCGCTCGTCCAGCGCGATCCTGTTCATGAGCGGTGCCATGCAATCAGGAATGGCAAAGGCATAGCCGGTGGCCAGAACCACCGCATCGACGGTGCGCGTCTCGATGGCGCCGTCGAAGCCGTTGCGCATGATCAGCCGGTATTCGCTGCCTTCCCGCGTCACGTTCAGCACTTCGCGGTGCGGCGTCATGTTGACCGCCGTCGTTTCCTCCGAGAGGTGCCGCAGCGTGTAAAGCTGGCGATAGATCGCCTTCAGCGTGCTCGTCGATGCGCCGTCACCGGCAAGCAGTTGCTGTTCCAGGATCGTCTCGCGCCGCCCTTGCGGCAACCGATGGAAGTTTTCGACATAGCCCGGCGTGAAGAGTTCGTCGGTGAAAGGCGAGTCGTCCAGTGGCAGGAAATTCGGCCGCATCGAGATCCACTCGATTTCGCGGCCGGCGAAGCGGTCGGAGGAGATCAGATGCAGAAGCACTTCGGCGCCGCTCTGGCCACCGCCGATCACGGCGACACGCTGTCCGCTCAGGCGATCGAGGCGGTTGGCGGCCTGGGCGTTGTGGAAGCATTGATCGGAGGCCGCCGCCCGCGCCCAGGCGGGGATGTTGGGCACCAGCCCGACGGCAATGGCGAGATTGCGCGCGTTCACCTGCTCGCGGCCGATACGCAGCCTGAAATTCGTTCCGTCGAAGTCGATCCGGTCGACGGCGCTGGCGAAGCGCAGCGAAGACAAGTTCTCGCCGACCCATCCAAGATAGCGGGCGAATTCCGGCCGCGGGATGGCTGAGAAATCCGCGTTGAGGAATTCATAGAACCGCTTCTGCGCGACCAGATAGGACATGAACGACCATGGGCTGGTCGGATGCGTCGCGGTGACGAGATCCTTGAGGAAGGATGTCTGCAGTTCGACGCCCGGCAGCATCATACCCGGGTGCCATTCGAGCCGCGTCGCCCGATCGAAGAAGCGCGCTTCGACGCCGTCCACCGCATCGAGATGGGCGGCGAGGCTGAGATTGAACGGCCCGATGCCGATGCCTGCGAGGTCAAGCGTATGGGTCATGGCGAACTCCTTATGGAGCTGGCTGGGCTGATGGGAGATCGCCGGGCTGACTCGGGGTTAAGCGGATTGTCGAGCGGTGTGCCGAGGTCCGGCAGAGGGCGTTCGCCGCTGTCACCGTACCCGATCGCGAAGCGCACCTTGTTGATGGCGATGCGCGGAATCTTCGGCGCAAACAGATCGAACAGCACGAACCGTTCCGCCAGCTCGGTGTTCTGCGCCTGGTAGCGCCGGATGGCGCCGGCGAGGATGGCGTAGAAAGTCCTCTCGTCGAAGCGGTCATAGGCGGCCAGCGCCTCGGACAGGAAACGCAGAACGCTGACGATGTGTCCCGTTTGCAGATGCTGGAGAAGATGTGCCGGGGGCCGGCGCTTCAGCGTCGACAGGATTTTGGGGTCGAGGCCGGCCAGTTCGGGAAACGGCTGGTCGACGAGATCGAGGTCGCCCTGGAAATCCTTGACCGCCACGCCGAGAGGCGTCGCTCCGTCGAGGATGATGGTGACGTTCTGGCCATGGGCGATGAAGCCGACGCCGTAACGGCACATGAAGTGGTAGAGCGGCACGAAGGCCGTGGAGAACAGGCGATCGAGCCATGCCTCCGGACCAAGGCCGGACTGCTCCATCAGGGCGCTGGCGATCGGCCTGCCGTGGGCGTCGCGCTGCGGCAGGGCGCCCATCATCATCGGCCGCTGGCCCGCTGTCAGATCCTTTTCGGGGCTTTCGCGCCATATGGCGCCCAGCATCTCGCAAAACTGATAGGGCGCGCCTTCAACGCCGGTATAGTGCGGATGCGGATAGAAGGCGCCGGCGACTTCCTTCAGCACCTTGACGTCCTTGAGCACCGGGTCCGCGGCCGCCACCGTGGCCAGCCAGCGCGACAGATCGGCGCCGATCGCCATGTATTTGCCCGGCACGCCGCGCCACGCTGAGGTGTTGAGGACGGTCAGCGGCAGCTTGACGTGCAGCGCCTCGGGCCGTGCCACATTGGCAAGCGTGCGCAGCGACTGCAAGGGCAGGAACGGATCGCCGAACTGGCCAAGCGGCACCAGCCGGCCGGCGGCGATCTCGCTACCATATTGCGAGGCGATCATCGCCTGCCACTGCCAGGGGTGGACCGGCAGCAGCCTATGCGTCGATCGCGAGATCCCGGCGGCGCTGAAAGCCGCTTCGAGCCTTGCGCGCTCGTAGTCGCCGAGTGCGGCCTGCAGCAGCGCCTCTTCGTCGAGCCCGCAGTCAAGCGCCAGCAGGCAGCGATCGCTGGCGGCGGCAAGCCAGAAGAGCTGGAATGCGGTGGCCGATTCTGGCGCGTAGCGCTCGAAGTCGTCCCGTCCCCAGCCAAGCCGTCCCTTGTTGGCAGGGGCCTTCGGATGGCCGTCGAGCAATGCCTGCAACTCGGTATCCGGCAGCGCGGCTAGATCGGCGGCCGGTCGATTGCCGCGTGCCTTGGCGATCCGCATGTCGGCCATCAGCGTGTTGTAAAGCTCCTTCGCATAGGTGCAGAATGTTGCCGGCGACATGCCGAGCGTCTCGCGCGCGTCGGCGAAGAAGGCGACCGCATCGTCGACCGGCAGCTCGATGCCGGCGTCGCGAGTCAGCGTCTCCGGACGGACGGCGATCTGGCCCCACAGGCGCCGCGTCGCGGCAAAGCGATAGGTCACGCCGGGGCCGGGCGTCAGCTCCCATCGGCCGGGCGAAAGCTCGCGCGGCGACAGGCACTCCTCGAAGGTCAGTTCGGAAATGGCCTTGGCGACGGCGTCGCGGTTGATCGCGGCCCAGCGTGTCGCCTCCCCCGCTTTGGCAATCGGTTGCTGCACCGTCACAGCGGCACCTCGCGGAAGAAGCGCTCGCGTTCGCAGCAGACCAGCGCCGCGCGCTTGTGCGGGAAGTCGAACTCCTTGACCTTGTCGTAGGCGGCGCCGGCGCAATAGCTCAGCATCTTCTGGTGCGCGGCGCGTGGCTCGCCGACGACGCGCTGCGTGCGCGGCTCGTCGAGGAACAGATAGTGGGTGACGGAGCGGAACAGTGACAGCGTCTTCGGCCGGCCGAGATGGCGCATATTGCCGATCAGCCCATGCCAGCCGCGGTCCCAGTCGAGCGGCTCATAATAGGGCCCGAGCCGGTCCTCCTTGGCCCAGTAGAACTCGAAATAGCCGGTCGGCTCGCCGTCGAAGCTGGCGATGACGCCGAAAATATGCGGATCGCTTTCCTGCTCGGCGAGATATTTGTCGAGATCCTCATGGCTCTGGGCAAGTTCCCAGAAGAAGGCGACGCGGCCATCGTTCATCCAGCGATGGAAGAGGTCGAGATCGGTCCGGCGGTCGATCGGCCGCAGCGACACGGTGAGGCCGATTTCCGGAATCCAGCGTTCGTACATCGGGCCGCAGGGGCGCGGTTGGCGCAATGGCGGCAGCCGGTCTTCCGGGCCGATAGCGGTCGTCAATGCCGGATAGGTGACATGCGAGGCCTGGCTGCGCCACAGCAGCGGCAGCTGGCGCAGGACCGACCGATGGATGACGGCGCATTCCGGTTCACCCGGAACCGTCTCGGTGGCCAGCGCCGAAACCGGCCACAGCGTCTTGGCCGCCGGCAGGAAGGCGCAGTCGAAGGAAGGATGCAGGCGCAGCGCGGCGTCGACGAGACCTGCCAGGATTTGCGGTTGGTCGAGGCGGCCGCCAATGAACGCGACATCGTCGATGAGCAGGCGGCCATCCGCGTCGGAGATGCGGGCCTGTCCCACCGCTGTTCCCTCAGCGTTGACCAGGCTGACATGGCCATCGCCGGCACGGATGGCGAGCGGCTCCGCGGCCGAGGCCAGATGCTGCCATCCTTCGTTGCCGGCGACGGTGGCGGGTGACCAGTTTTTCGCAGCCTCGATGTTCATGCGTATTCTCTCACATGCAGGGGGTTCGGAAGCTCGACGTAACCTGCCAGCGGGTCGGTCACTTCGGTGTTCTCATTGATGTCGCGCAGCGCGATCAGGAAATTGCCCTTGGCGGCGAGCGTCGGCGCGTTGAGCAAATAGTCGACGCAGGACCGGTCAGCCATCGGCGTGGCGGCCAGCCGCTCGAGCGAGCGGCGGAATATCGCCAGCAGATCGTTTTCGTTGGTGAGGCCAGCGGCCGCAAGGGCTGCGACGGCGGCGAAAGCGCCATTGACGACCAGATAGTAGCCGAACAGCTTCGCGGCCGCTTCCGCTGGGAAGACATGATCGCCCGCCTGACCAGCCTCGGGCACGAATTCGCGCAGCCTGGGCAGGAATTCCTCGACATAACCGGTGCCCTGGCAGTCGCGAAAATAGAGCGCATTCGGCCAGCCGCCGGCGAGGCCGACGACGAGGTTTTGCTGATGGGCGCCGAACAACAGGCCGAATTCCGAGAAGGCCACAATAAACGGCACGATGGCAGTTTCGAGGAAACGCTCGAACCAGAAACGCGCCGTTTCCTCGACAGGTCGCTTCTCGTCGCGGGCGATACGGTGGACCAGGTCGGACAGATGGCTTTCGGTACGGCCGGGATGGCGCTCGCAAAGCGCGCCGAGAACGGCAGCCGGCGGACTGCCCGTGCCGCGAAACGGGTTTTCGCGGAACGAGACGATGGTGTCCGTCATCAGCCGGCCGTCTTCGTCGCGCAAGCCGAACCAGGCCGGCTCACCCAGCACCGTCATGGTCGGGCAGCGCCGCTGCAAGGCATCGCCAAGCTTGCCCTTGACCAGCCGGTGGACCGAAAGGCCGCGCCGGCACTCATGCTCCTCGACGATGCGCCTGGAATTGGTCAGGCGCAGGCTGAGCGAGAATTTCAGCATCCACTCGGCTTCAGCTGAATGAACCGTGCGCAGCGAGGTCGTGGCTGCCACGCTGGTCCGCCGAGCCCAACATCGACGATACGGCCGGCGCAAAACAGGCGCTCGACGCGGTCTTCCAGCATGAGCCGTACGGCCTGCCACGGATGCATCGGAACGAGAACCTTGCCCTGTTGCTTGCCAGCCCGAGCAAGCAGCTGCGGATCGCTGGCGGCAAGCCCGCGGACCATCTCGGTGACATCTAGTGGCTCGACGCTGCCCCCAGTGAGGATGGTCGGGTCGACGGCCCACCAGCGCAGTTTGAACGCATTGCAGTATTCATGCCCGAAGCGCGCGGAATCCGTGTGCGTGAACTCTTCGCGACTCATCGGCGCCGGATGCACGGCATGGCCGAAGCGCAGGGCGCTTTCGGCGTCGATGAAAT
Organism: Mesorhizobium sp. C277A; assembly: GCF_040324395.1. Lineage (NCBI taxonomy): Bacteria > Pseudomonadati > Pseudomonadota > Alphaproteobacteria > Hyphomicrobiales > Phyllobacteriaceae > Mesorhizobium > Mesorhizobium sp. C277A. Next base: position 4,722,498 of record NZ_JAMYVW010000002.1, read on the forward strand.
CAGGATCGCCTTCGGAGAAGGGCCGCGACGATCCACGCGCCGCAGTCGCGTCAGCGATTGCGGCGATGCTGGCCAGGCTGCGGCGCAGGAAGGTCAGTCGGCTTTTCGCTGTCGCCCGGCCGGCAATGTCGGGATCCGCCAGGATCAGCGCCAAAAGGCTGAAAAGGTCGATCTCGGTCGCTTCGCAATCGGCCCCCTCGTTACTAATATCGAGGCGCCAGAGCGGCATCGCTAAATCGTGGTAACCAACCTTCGAGCGATGCCGCGCCTCGACGAGCACCGCCGCGCGCGAGGCAGGGAAATTCAGACGCAGCACGGCTGCCTGCGGCCGAAACAGCCCGGTTTGCCTGGCGTTGACGAATTCCCAGCCATCCCATTCACGCAGCAACGCGTTGAGTAACGGGCTTAATGCTGAGGAAGATTCAGGTTTTACTTGTTCCATGTGCATCCCCATAAATCCTAATAATACTGAATGCATTTACGTTTATACATTGTCGTCTTTAAACATTTGTGTTGATTAACTGTTCTAAACAAGAAATAAGCTTGGTCTTATGACGACCGGTATGAAAAATCGATCTTCGCTTCTGCGCCGCCTGGCGATCGCGGTCTCGGCAATCGGCTTCGGCCAGTCGGCCTTCGTATCGCTCGTTCCCCTGGTGATGGAGCGGCTGAGGCTCGACACGTTTGCTATCGGCGCGGCAACTGCTGTCGGCGCGGCGGCCTTTCTGGTCGGCTCGCCGCTGTGGGGTCGCATGGGCGAGCGGCTTGGCCATGCCAGGCTGCTGCGCTTGCTCGGCCTCGCCATGCTGGCCGGCCAGACGGTGTTCGCCATTCTGCTGATAGCCGGCATGGGAGCCGCGCTCGGCATCGCTTTGCTGATGCTTTCGCGAACCGTGTACGGTTTTGCCGCGTCCGGCGTCATGCCGACGGCGCAGGTCTGGGCCAGCCGCTCGGTTGCCGATGACAGGCGACAGGCGGCGCTGGGACTGCTTGGAGCCGGCGTCAGCATGGGGCGGCTGGCCGGTGCGCTGGCGGCAACGGCTGCCGTCCTGTCGCCGCTGCTGCCGCCCATCCTGTTCCTGTTCAGCCCGCTGTTGCTGTGGCTCGCGCCGGGCAAAGGGGAAGCCGGCGGACGGAGCGACGGCAAGGCAGCCGACGTCGGCCGTGGAATATCGCCCTTCGATCGCCGCGCTCTGCCTTGCCTGGCGATGGGCTTGTGCCTGACGCTCGGCTTCGGACAGGTGCAGATGATGCTCGGCCCGATGGCCCAGCAGCGTTTTGGCCTTGGTGCGACGCAGGCCACGACGGTGACCGGCCTGGCCCTGATGCTGGTCGCCATCGTCATGGTTTTGGTCCAGGGACTGCTCATGGCGCGCCTGCGGCTGGCGGAGCGCAACAGCGTCGTCGTCGGCTGTCTCATGGTTTGCGTCGGCATGACGGCGCTGGCCGTCACGGCCAGCCATGTTGCCTCGGCAGTGTCTCTGGTGGTGGCGGCGGCCGGCATTGCCCTGGCGACACCCGGCTACACCGCCTGGCTGATGAAGCGCCTGGAGCCCGGCGAGCAGGGCGCGGCGGCCGGCTGGCTCACCAGCACCCATGTGCTCGGCCAGAGCATCGGCGCATTGGCCGGCGGCTTCGCCTTCACGCTCTGGCCTTTTGCGCCACTGGCTGGCTGCGCGGCGTTGGCGCTGGCCGCCGCCTGTCTCGCTGCCATGGTTCGTGAGACCGGGCGTTAGGAAGACCGCGCTCATTCGGCGACCTCCGGCAATGGCGGCATCGGAGTACCCGGTTGGGCTTTTGCGGTATCGGCGAAATGGGCATTCAACATGCGATAGGTCGCCACCACGGCTATGCCCGACAGCACGGTCGCCAGGGTGAACAGCGCGGAGTAGCCGAGCATGTCGGCGAGGCGCCCGGCAAGCATGGAGCCGACGAGGTAGACGATAAGCTGGACGCAGGACAGGATGGTGAAGTCGGTGCCCGGCTGGTCCGACGACGTCACGGCCATGAACAGGCTGTAGAGCGCCACGATCTCCATGTAGCGCACCAGCGTCTGCAGGAACGAGGCGCCGAAGATCGGCCAGAAGCCGGCGATAGCGCCGAAAGCATGCAGTGCAAAGATCAGGAAGCAGATGGTGCGCAGCGCGCCGAGCAGGCCGAGCACCGAGGCGGCGCCCCTTTTGTGCAGCAGCCATGCCGCCAGCGCCGAGCCGCCGAGCCCGACGGTGAGCGCGGCGCCGCCCGAGAGATAACCGATGATGTCGAGCGGCACGCCGGCATCGACGAGATAGGAGCCTTCCATCGACTTCACCAGCCCCTCGCTGGCGCGGTAGATGAGCGCGATCCACAGGATCTGGCGTGCCTCGGGCCGGCGCAGGAAACGCAGGATCGAGGGGCGGTCGATGGCCGCCTGCAGCGCGCTGGCGACGGGATCGGTCTCGCGCATGGCGAAGGCAGCAAACAGCGGGATGACGGACAGCGCGGCCACCATGGCCACCATGGTTTGCCAGCCGGCATGATGATAAACCAACAGGCCGAGCGTGCCGCCGAGAACGACGCCGAGCGCGACGGCGCCGCCCTGGATCGCATTGCCGATCGGCCTGTCCTTCGGGTCGAGATATTTGGCCGCGTAGCCGTCGGTGGCGATGTCCTGGGTCGACATCAACAGGCTCACGACAAGGCCGACGGCAAAGATACCGGCGACATCGGTCGGCTCGATCCAAAGCATGGCGGCGATGCCGGCGATGACGCCGATCTGGGTGATGATGACCCAGCCGGCGCGATGGGCGCGGGCCATTGGCCGAAAGCGGTCGACCAGCGGCGCCCATAGGAATTTCAGCACCAGCGGCAGCATCAGCAGCGCCATCAAGCCAATGGCGGTGCGCGACACGCCCTGCTCGCGCAGGATCGGCGGGATCGCCGCGGCAAACAGATAGCTCGGGATGGCCTGCGCCAGATAAAGGCAGGCGAGAACGACGAAAAGCCGCAGGCGCGAAAGCCCGGCGGGCGCCGGCCGGTCTGCGTCGGCGCTCATTTGACATAGTCCTTCGGTGCGTAACCGTTCAGGAAGGCGCCGGCCTCCGCCCGGCTGCGGGTGACGAGCACTGGAAAGCCGAACAGGCTTTGCCAGATGCGCTGCATGTTCTCGTCGACGGCGGTGCGCACCAGCGCACAGGCGCGGCAGGCTTTTTCGAGCTGCTCGCGTTCCGCCTTGTACCAGAGGTTTTGCGCCTTGCGCTGGGCGTCGCTCAGCGCGATCTCGATGCGGATATCGACCAGGAGCACGAACGGCTCCCGTTCCTGCGAAAGGCGGCCGAGCGCCTCGATATAGCGCGCGCCATCCGCCGGATCGGCTGGCGCTTCTGCCAGCAGCGAGACTAATGCACCGTTTCGTTGGAGAGACACCGCCACCGCCGCCCCTCAGAATGTGATCTGATAGGACAACGCAACCGAACGTCCCAGACCCGGAACGTCGGCGCCGCGGGTCGCCGATGCGGAAGGGTTGATGTAGTAGGTGTCGAACACATTGCGCACGGCAAGGTTCAGCACGCTTTCATTGCCGAACGTCTTCGAGACGGCGAGATTGACCAGTGCTGCACCGTCCAGTTCCTGGGTGGCGATGCGGTCGCGTCCGGAAAACAGCTCCAACTCGCTGCGCAGGGTCAGCTCGTTCTCGAAACGGGTGGTGAGATAGACCAGGCCCTTGTAGGTCGAGGGGACACGGTTGTTCGGCAGATACTCGTTCGCTTCGATGTGGCCGTCGCGATCCGCGTCGTATTTGCCTTCGACATAGCCGACCGATCCGCCCAGCGTGAACATGCCGCTGAGGTCTGCCTCGAGATTGGCTTCGACGCCCCAGATACGTTCCTTCTGCTGCGACACCCGGTTGTTGACGATGTCGTAGCTGACGCCGTTGTCCGAGGTCGACAGATAGGTGCTGACGCCGCCGCGATAGTCGCCCCAATCGCCGCGCAGACCGGCTTCCCAGGTGTTCACCAGCTGGGGTTCAGGCGCGATATCGGCATAGCTGATCGCGTAATCCGGCGCGTTGGTGCACGGCAGCAGCGGCCGGATGGCGGTGCCATAGGCGTCGCAGGTTTCGGCGTTGGAGTTCAACCCGGCGCGGCGGGTGAAGCCGCCAATGTCGGTCAGGCTGTAGCCTTGCGAGAAATTGCCGAAAAGCTGCATCCTTTCGGTCAGATCGTAGACGGCGCCGGCGTTGAAGGTGACGGCGTCGTAGTCGAACGAGCCGCCGGTCACCCGGATCGCCGGCAGGCCGATAATGTTGCGGCCGAGCAGAACGGCAGCGGCAGGCCGGGTGAAGTCTTCAACATTGAGATAAAACTGGTCGTAGCGCGCGCCGCCGCTGATGCGAAAGCGATCCGTCACCGGAATTTCGCCTTGCGCAAACAAGGCAACCGAGTTCTGGGTCGTGGGCGAGATGGCGTCCTGACCGTTGGTCAGCTGCTGATCGGTGGCATCGAAGACGTAGTCGGCGCCCCAGGTCAGCGTGCTGCCCTGAGTGATAAAGTTCATCGGCGTGTTGACGGTCAGGTTGACGCCGCTGCGCCGCGATTGCAGCGCCGTCTGGTTGAAGTCGGCGGTCGGGTCCGTACCCGGCGGCAGGATCACCGGCCGCGTCGGGTTCGTCGGTAAATACACCTGGCTGTTGACGGCCGAGAATTTGGTAAAGGGCGACTGCTTGAAGATGTCGTTGTAGAACGCCTTGACCTCGAGGTTTCCGAGCGCGAAGTCGCTGTCGGTGTATTTGGCGGTCAGATATTTCGAATCTTCCTTCAGCGGCTTGCCTTCATAGGGATCGCCGAAATCCGGGGAGACGGGATTGGTCGTGTAATCGGTGAACCAGTCCGGCTTCTGGTTGGCATAGGTCCAGTCGACGCTGGCCTCGAAGCGCCTGGAATCGAACTGGTAGCCGGCCACGCCGAAGAGATTGCCCGTGCCGGTGCGGTCGCCGCCGCCTTGCCCAAGCATGGCGTCCGAAGCCATCTCGTTGCCGTGGCCGTCATAGGTGCGGCGCGACAGATCACCGGACGCCGAGAAGAAATAGTCGAAATCGCCTTTCTTGCCCTCGACCGAGACACTGGTGCTTGGCTCGGCCGATTTGCCGGGGTTCTCGGTGAAGGCGGTGACGCCGGTGCGCACCGTCACCTTCGGCTTGTCGCTGTCGCCGCGTTTGGTGATGAAGTTGATCGTGCCGCCGGTGGCGCCGGCGCCATAAAGGCTGGAAGCGCCGTTGATGACTTCGATGCGCTCGACCGAATTCAGGTCGATCATCGACAGGATGCGTGACACGTCCCGCAGCGGCGTGTTGCGTGGCACACCGTCGACCATGATCAGCACGCTGCGGCCGCGGAAGGTTTCCGAGGCGCCCGAAATGGTCTGGTTGCGTGGCGCGTAGCCGGGGACGATGCGGCTGATCAGGGTCGCGGCGTCGATGTTTTCCTGCGCGGCTTCCTCGACCTGTTGCCGTTCCACGACCTGAACGGACTGGGCAACGCTGGAAATGGACCTTTCATTGCGGCCGGTGACCAGGATCTGATCGAGCACGGTGGCTCCCTGCTGGTCCGTCGGAGCGGCTTCCTGGGCAAATGCCGCGCCTGCCATAATCGACGAACCCAAAGCCGATGACCAAAGAAGCGTACTGAAAAATCTGCGCATGCTGTCCCCATCCATGCCCTGGTCCCCAGCGCCAGAGCGGAAAGGCCCAGTTATAATTCATGATAAAACGAGTCAACATTTATTTTGTGGCTTTTCAAATCAGGATTAGTCAGCGAACCGATGAGAGCCGGGTACATGAACGGCGCGCATTTTAGCCGGCACTAAGATGCTGAGTTTTCTTGACAAACGGCTTACGGGCGGCCGGCGGCGGCGTCAGCCTTTGTGCTTACAAGAAGCTCTGCGGATCGATGTCGACCTGCACGCGGACCGAGCCGCGCTGCTTCGGCCCTTCGGCCAGCATGGTGCGGATGAAGCCTTGGATGTCGGCGCGCTTTTCACCCTGGATCAGCAAACGGAAACGATGGCGCCCACCGAGCAGCGACAGCGGCGCCTCGGCCGGACCGAGCACGAACAGGTCGCTGGCCTGGGGTGCTGCACGGCGCAGGCCGCGCGCGTGGCCTTCGGCCTCGGCCCGCGTCACCGCACTGACGATGACGCCGGCAAGCCTGCCGAAGGGCGGCAGGGCTGCCCGTTCGCGCTCAGTGATCTCGCGTTCGTAAAAGGCCTCGGCATCGCCCGAGACGATCGCCCGCATCACCGGATGGTCCGGCTGGAAAGTCTGCAGCAGGCCGAGGCTCTTCTTGCCGGTGCGGCCGGCGCGGCCGGTCACCTGGCTGAGCAACTGGAAGGTGCGCTCAGCGGCGCGGGGATCGCCATTGGCGAGGCCGAGATCGGCATCGACGACACCGACCAGCGTCATGTTGGGAAAGTTATGGCCCTTGGCGACCAGCTGCGTGCCGATGACGATGTCGGCCTCGCCATTGGCAATGGCCTCGAGCTCCAGCCGCAGCCGGCGCACTCCACCCATCAAATCGGATGACAGGACGATCGTGCGCGCGTCGGGGAAATGCGCCACGACTTCTTCAGCTATCCGCTCGACGCCAGGCCCGCAGGCGACCAGATGGTCGAGCGTGCCGCATTCCGGGCAAGCCTCCGGCCGCTTCTCATTGTGCCCGCAATGATGGCAGACGAGTTGGCCGCGAAAGCGGTGCTCGACCAGCCAGGCCGAACAAACCGGGCAGCCGAAGCGGTGGCCGCAGACACGGCACAGCGTCAGCGGCGCATAGCCGCGCCGGTTGAGGAACAGCAGCGACTGCTCCTTCTTCTCCAGCGTACGTTGCATCTGGTCGATCAGCAGCGGCGACAGAAAGCCGCCGCGGGCCGGCGGCGCGCGCCGCATGTCGATCGTCTTGAGATCGGGAAGCGCGGCTTCGGCAAAGCGCGCCGACAGCACCGCCCTGCTGTAGCGGCCCTGCTGCGCATTGACCCGGCTTTCGACCGATGGCGTCGCCGACGCCAGCACCACCGGGAAGCCGCTGATATGGCCGCGCACCACCGCCATGTCGCGCGCATTGTAGAAGACGCGATCCTCCTGCTTGTAGGCGGGGTCGTGCTCCTCGTCGACGACGATCAGCCCGAGCTCGCGGAACGGCAGGAACAGCGCCGAACGCGCCCCGGCAACGACGCGCACGCCGCCTTCCGCCACCTGTCGCCAGACCTTTTCGCGCATTCGGGGCGGCAGGTCGGAATGCCATTCCGCCGGCTTGGCGCCGAAACGCTGCTGGAAGCGTTCGAGGAAGGCATGCGTCAGCGCGATCTCCGGCAGCAGGATCAACACCTGCCTGCCCTGGTCGAGGGCTGCCGCCACCGCCTCGAAATAAACTTCCGTCTTGCCCGAGCCGGTGACGCCGTCGAGCAGCGTGACGTTGAAAGCAGCGGCCGCGACATTGGCGCGCAGCATGGCGGCCGCGTCTGCCTGGTCCGGCATCAGCTCCGGCATGGCGTAGGAGGGATCGGGCGCGGCGACCACCGGTCGAGGCGGGATCATCACCGTCTCGAACACGCCTTGCGCCTTGAGTCCCTCGACCACCGTCGACGACACGCCCGCCGCGTGCGCCAGGCCGGATCGCGTCCAGGCAAGCCCCCCTTCCGCCGTCTCCAGCACGCGCGTCCTGGCATCCGTCATCCGGTCGGGCATGACGAGGGTCCGCTGCAGGCCCTCGATCCATGGTTCGGGATCGAACGCCTCCGGCGCGCGCAACAGCATGCGCGCCACCATGCCGGGCGGCGACAGCGTGTACTGCGCCACCCAGTCGACGAAGCGGCGCATGCCGCGGTCGATCGGCGGGCAGTCGAAGACCTGTTCGATCGGGCGCAGCTTTTTGGCGTCGATATTCTCGACCGCACCATCCCAGACGATGCCGGCAACCTGGCGCGGACCGAGCGGCACGCGCACGATCGAGCCCGGCACCACGCGCACGCCGGCAGGCACAGCGTAGGTGTAGGGCCGTTCGGCCGGCATCGGCACCAGCACCGGCGCGGCTGCGACAAAGGGCGAATCTTCGATCATCGGGCGTGACCTTGCCCCGACTTTGGTCTAGATCAAAGGGCAACCCGGAATGTGCATGGCATGCACATGGAAATCTTTCAGGAGACCCCCATGAAATTTTTTGTCGACACCGCTGACATCAAGGACATCAAGGAACTGAACGACCTGGGGCTGCTCGACGGCGTGACCACCAATCCCTCGCTGATCCTGAAATCCGGCGGCAAGATCGCCGAGGTCACCAAGCAGATCTGCGACATCGTCAAGGGCCCGGTTTCGGCCGAGGTCGTTGCGATCGAATACAAGGACATGATGGCCGAGGCCAACATCCTGGCCAAGATCGCCGACAATGTCTGCATCAAGGTGCCGCTGACGCTCGACGGCCTGCGCGCCTGCAAGACGATCCGCACCGAGATGAACCGCATGGTCAATGTAACGCTGTGCTTCTCGGCCAACCAGGCGCTGCTGGCGGCAAAGGCCGGCGCCTCGTTCATCTCGCCCTTCGTCGGCCGCGTCGACGACACCGGCGCGGACGGCATGGAGCTGATCCAGGAGATCCGTCAGATCTACGACAATTACGATTTCGACACCGAGATCCTCGTTGCTTCGGTTCGCACCGTGAACCACGTCAAGCAGGCAGCCCTGATCGGCGCCGATGTCGTTACCGCGCCGGCCGCGACGCTGAAGGCGCTGGTCAAGCACCCGTTGACCGACAAGGGCCTGGATCAGTTCGCTGCCGACTGGGCCAAGACCGGCCAGAAGATCGGCTGAGATCGGTTCGATACAAACAAAAAGGCCGGGAAACCGGCCTTTATGTTGCGGACTGCTAAAAGTCTAGTTGGCAGCGCCAGGGAATGCTCAGGCCTTCTTGCCGTGCCTGACCAAGTCCTGGGCGACCGACAGGCTCACCATTTCAGCCAGCTCACGCGCGGCGCGGTTCTCGGCGTCGAGCTGTGCCCGGTAGGAGGCGAACTCCTGCGTCGGCTTGTCGAAGGATGATGGGATCGACCGTTTGCCGGTTGCGATCACCACGCCGGTCCTGGCATCGGTCAGCACATAGTTCGCCGTCAGCGTCACCGTGCCTGCCGTCGGCTCGTCTTCGTCGGTCTGGATCTGCACCACCGCGGCCGATTCGACCAGTTCGGTGACGCCGAGATCGAGCATGTAGACCGGCGCCGGCGGCTCGCCGGCGCCTTGGCCAAAGGCAAAGATCAGATTGTTGCGGACCTGCTGGGCGTAGCGTGTCTTGACCGGCTTGACCGCGACCGACGCCAGTTCCGCCGAAGCGCTGACCGTGGAGCCGGCGCTCAGCGGCGCGCTGGAATAGAGCGGCCTGACCGTACAGGCCGAAACCAGCGCCATCGAAGCGACCATGCCGTACAGCGCTGCGCGGCGCAGCAAGCGCGCCGTCTTTTCCAGATCAGGCCCCATCCTTCTGAAGTCAAACAACGACATTGACGATCCTCTGCGGCACGATGATCACCTTGCGGGGCGCCTTACCTTCCAGCGCTTTCTGCACGAAGTCGAGAGCCAGAACCGCTTTTTCGATCGCACCTTGGTCCGCGTCGCGGGCAATTGTCAAATAGCCGCGCATCTTGCCGTTGACCTGGACCGGCAGCACAACCTCGTTGTCGACGACCAGCGCCGGATCGTAGACCGGCCAAGGCCGTTCGGCGACCAGATCAGTGCCGCCCAGCGTGTGCCAGCACTCTTCGGCCAGATGCGGCATGACCGGCGCGACCACATGCACCAGGATCTCCACCGCCTCGCGGCAGGCGCCTTTCAGCGCCGCATCGGCCTTGCCCTCGGCAACGTCGTTGAGCGGCGTGTTCAAGGCATTGGCAAGTTCGTAGATGCGGGCGATGGCCCGGTTGAAGCCGAGCTTCTCGATATCCTCGCCGATAGCCTTCAGGATCTTGTGCGCGGCCTTGGAAACGGCGCCCGCCTCGCCCTCCTTCGCCGCCTGCGGCTTGACGCCGTCGAGCGTCTCGGCGGCGATCGACACCAGGCGCCAGATGCGCTGGATGAAGCGGTGCGCGCCGGCCGCGCCGTCGTCGGTCCATTCGACGTCGCGCTCGGGCGGCGAATCCGACAGCATGAACCAGCGCGCAGTGTCGGCGCCGTAGCCATCGGTGATGTCTTCCGGGCTCACCGTGTTCTTCTTCGACTTCGACATCTTTTCGAGCGAGCCGATCGCTGCCTCTTCGCCGGTGGCGATCTCGATGGCGCGGCGCGTGCCGCCGGCATCCTCGATCCTGACCTCAGCCGGCGACAGCCAGCGGCCATTGTTCGACGCACCGCCGACGCGGTAGGTCTCATGCACCACCATGCCTTGCGTAAACAGGCCCTTGAACGGCTCGGCGAGGTCGAGATGACCGGTCGCGCGCATGGCGCGGGTGAAGAAGCGCGAATAGAGCAGATGCAGGATCGCGTGCTCGATGCCGCCAATATACTGGTCGACGGCCAGCCAGTCATCGGCAGCCTTCGGCTCGGTCGGCTCATTGGCCCAGGGCGCGGTGAAGCGGGCGAAATACCAGGACGAATCGACGAACGTGTCCATCGTGTCGGCCTCGCGCCGCGCATCCTTGCCGCATTGCGGGCATGTGACATGCCGCCAGGTCGGATGACGGTCGAGCGGATTGCCGGGACGGTCGAACTCGATGTCGTCGGGCAGCTTGACCGGCAGGTCGGCCTTCGGCACCGGCACCACACCGCAATCCTCGCAATGGATCATCGGGATCGGACAACCCCAATAACGTTGCCGCGAAATACCCCAGTCGCGCAGGCGGAAGTTCACCTTGCGCTCCGCCATCGGCCGGCCGCCGATGGTCTTCTGCTCCAGCAGTTTCGCGACCTCGTCGAACGCCTGCTCCGGCTTCATGCCGTCGAGAAAGCGCGAATTGATCATCACGCCATCGTCGTCATAGGCCTCTTCCGTGACCTGGAAGGTCTTTGCGTCACCATCTTCCGGCATCACAACCGGAATGACCGGCAGGCCGTATTTGTTGGCGAAGTCGAGGTCGCGCTGGTCGCCCGACGGGCAGCCGAAAATGGCGCCGGTGCCGTATTCCATCAAAACGAAATTGGCGACATAAACCGGCAGTTTCCATGAGTCGTCGAACGGATGGACGACGCGGATGCCGGTGTCGAAGCCTTTCTTCTCGGCAGTCTCCAGTGCGGCCACCGACGTGCCCATATGCCTGATTTCGTCGATGAACTTGGCCAGCTCGACATTGGTCTCGGCGGCCTTCCTGGCCAGCGGATGGTCGGCGGCGACCGCCATGAAAGAGGCGCCGAAAATGGTGTCGGGCCTGGTCGTGTAGACTTCCAGTTCGTTCGCATCGCCGATCGGAGCGGCCAGCGGCCAACGGATCAGCAGCCCTTCCGAGCGGCCGATCCAGTTCTGCTGCATCAGCTTGACCTTTTCCGGCCATTCGCCAAGCCCGTCCAGCGAGTCCAGCAGGTCCTGCGCGTAGTCGGTGATCTTGAAGAACCACTGCGTCAGCTCGCGCTGTTCGACCAGCGCGCCCGAGCGCCAGCCGCGCCCGTCGATGACCTGCTCGTTGGCGAGCACCGTCATGTCCTCCGGGTCCCAGTTGACCTTGGAGGATTTGCGCGTCACCAGCCCCTTCTCGACGAAATCGAGGAACAGCATCTGCTGGCGGTGGTAATAGTCGACGTCGCAGGTGGCGAACTCGCGCGACCAGTCCAGCGACAGGCCCATCATCTTGAGCTGCTCGCGCATGGCGGCGATGTTGGCGTAGGTCCATTCCTTGGGATGGACCTTGTTCTGCATCGCCGCATTTTCGGCCGGCATGCCGAAAGCGTCCCAGCCCATAGGGTGCAGCACGTTAAAACCCTTGGCCCGCTTGTAGCGCGCCACCACGTCGCCCATCGTGTAGTTGCGGGTGTGGCCGATATGGATCTTCCCGGAGGGATAGGGGAACATCTCCAGCACGTAGTATTTCGGCTTCGGATCGTCGTTATGCGCTTCGAACAGCTTCTTTTCGGCCCAGGCCTTCTGCCATTTGGGCTCTGACGCGCGCGGATTGTATCGTTCGGTTGCCATCGGATGATTTTCACTTAAAAGCAGGCGCAGACCGCCGGACAAGGCCCGGTGGCCAAGGTAAATGTCGTCGCGGTGTTCACCATGGATTGCCGGACCCGTCAACTGCGGCGAGCCGGCCAAGACGATTAAAGACAGGCAGGATATGGGCATGGCCAGCGCCGTCGAACAGTTTTTCGCCGTCAAGACGAGGATCGCTGCCACCGAGCGCGAGGCCGGCCGTGACGCCGGTTCGGTGACGCTGGTTGCGGTGTCGAAGACTTTTGAGACCGACGTCATCCGCCCGGTCATCGAGGCTGGCCAGCGCGTCTTCGGCGAAAACCGCGTGCAGGAAGCGCAAGGCAAATGGCCGGCCTTGAAAGCGGAATTCCCTAATATCGAACTGCATCTGATCGGCCCGCTGCAGTCGAACAAGGCGAGGGAAGCCGTCGCTCTCGCCGACGTCATCGAGACCGTCGACCGCGAAAAGCTCGCCGCCGAACTCGCCAAGGAAATCGTGCGCCAGGGCCGCACGCCGAAACTCTACGTCCAGGTCAATACCGGCTCGGAGCCGCAAAAGGCCGGCATCGAGCCGGGCGACGCCGTTGCCTTCGTCGCCCGCTGCCGCGATGTCCATGGCCTCGCCATCGAAGGCCTGATGTGCATCCCGCCGGCCGACGAAAACCCCGGCCCGCATTTCGCCCTGCTGGAAAAGCTCGGCAAGGAGGCCGGGGTCGCAAAACTGTCGATGGGCATGTCCGGCGACTTCGAGACCGCCATAGCCTTCGGCGCCACCAGCGTCCGCGTCGGCTCGGCGATTTTCGGCGGCCGATAAACCTCGGTGATCTCGCCGCCCTAACAGTAGCATTGTTGCTGCATCGCTGCAGCGATGCTATATCTAGCCAAGCTAGCTAGGTACCTTCCATGAACTGGCATCTGCAGGACGCAAAAAACAATCTCTCGAAGCTGGTTCAGCAGGCTCGTGAAAAGGGCCCGCAGACCATCACCTTGCGTGGAAAGCCCGCTGCTGTCGTGTTGGCCGCTGAAGAATACGAAAGGCTCGTCGGCTCTAAGCCCTCACTTGCGGAATACCTTCTTTCCGGTCCCGAATGGGACGACGACTTCGTCGAAGAGGTCAATCGCCGCTCCAAGGGGCCCGGCCGAGACGTGGACCTCTGATGTTTCTTCTGGATACGAACGTCGTGTCGGATGCGCGAAAGCGAGGGGGGCCAGTGGCGGATTGGATAATCAAGCAAGAGCGCCAGTCTCTGTTTCTAAGCGTCATCACGCTCGGTGAAATCGCACGCGGAATCGAAATGAAGCGGCGAAACGACCCCGACACTGCAAACCATTTAGCAACGTGGTTCCACGGTCTGCGCCACAGCTACGAAAACCGAATTCTCGGCATAGACGAGAACATCGCTGCCCAATGGGGTCGCATCTCCGCGATCCGCACGCGCGGCGACGCAGATGGGCTTATAGCCGCGACGGCGCTCTTCCACGATCTCATACTGGTCACACGCAACGTCGCCGATTTCGACGATACTGCCGTCACAATGTTCAACCCTTGGGAAGCCTGACCCGCCTCTGTTGATCCGGTGTTGGGTCGGCCGCAGGTTGAGCCAGAGCCGGCCCATCATTGTGCCACCACTGGAAACGAAACGCACCGTTCCTATTTGCTTGGCGTCATCACCAATCTGCTGGAGCCGCCACCATGCGCTACAATCAACTCGGAAATACGGGGATGTTCGTCTCCGAACTGTGCCTCGGAACCATGACCTTCGGCGCCGCCGGCGAGAATGCCCAATGGGGCCTGATCGCCAGCCTCGACCAGAAGGGCGTCAACGACATCGTTGCCCGTTCCATCGCCGCCGGCGTCAATTTCTTCGACACGGCCGACGTCTATTCATTCGGCCAGTCCGAACGCCTGCTTGGCCAGTCGCTCAAGGATCTTGGCGTCAAACGCTCGGACGTCGTCATTGCCACCAAGGTGCATGGCGCCATGGGCCAGGGCCCGAACGAGCGCGGCTCTTCGCGCGGCCACATCATGGATTCGGTCGAGGGCAGCCTGGAGCGGCTGCAGCTAGACCATATCGATCTCTACCAGCTGCACGGCACCGACACCGTGACGCCAGTCGACGAGACGCTGCGGGCGCTCGACGATCTCGTTGCCAGCGGTAAGGTCCGCTATGTCGGCGTCTCCAACTGGGCGGCCTGGCGCATCGCCAAGGCGCTGGGCGTTGCCGAGCGCAAGGGATTTTCCCGCTTCGAGACCATCCAGTCCTATTACTCGATCGCCGGCCGCGACCTCGAGCGCGAGATCGTGCCGCTCATCAACGAGGAAAAGCTCGGCCTGATGGTCTGGTCGCCAATGGCCGGCGGCCTGCTGTCGGGCAAATACGGCCCCGGCGCGCCCGGCAATGGCGAAGGCCGCCGCGCCGCCTTCAACTTCCCGCCGGTCGATGAGGACCGCGCCTGGGCGGCCGTCGCCGTGATGCGCGAGATCGCCCAGAAGCACGGCGTCAGCGTCGCCACGGTGGCGCTCGGCTATGTCCTGGCCAAACCTTTCGTCATGAGCGTCATCATCGGCGCCAGCCGCATGGAGCAGCTCGAGCAGAACCTTGCCGCGGCCGAGGTGAAGCTCGACGCCGACGATCTCGCCAGACTGGATGAGGTCAGCGCGCTGCCGGCCGAATATCCCGGCTGGATGCTGGAGCGTCAGGGCGCCGGTCGCCGCCCGGCGCCGTTCACCCCGAAGAAATAGTCACCGCTGTCGCCTGATGCTTGGGGGGTCATCTGGCTCCCCAACGTCTTTTCAGCTCATCCGCACGCTCTCGACCAGAAAGTCGAGAAACGCCCGCACCCGTGCGGGCAAATGCCGGCCTTGGCCGACATAGACGGCGTGGGTAGGCTCCTCGTCGCCCGGATTGAAATCCTCCAGCAGCGCCGTCAGCCGCCCCGCCGCGATGTCATCGGCCACATGCCAGTGTGCCAGCCGGGCGATGCCGGCGCCGCCGACCGCCATCAACCGCATCGACTCGCCATCGCCGACCAGCGTGTTTCCGGTGATCGGCACCATGACGGCGTTCCCGGTTGCATCGACAAACGACCAGCCATCGACATGCCGGACAAAGCCGAAAGCCATGCGATTGTGCCGGCTGAGATCGGCTGGAATCAGCGGTGTGCCATGTGTCTTGAGATAGGACGGTGCGGCAACGACCGTCATCCGGGTTTGCCCGAGCTTGCGCGCCACCAGCCGCGATTCGCCGAGCGGCCCGGCGCGGATGGCGACGTCGGCACGCTCAGCCATCAAATCGATGACGCTGTCGGTCAGCACCAGATCGACCGAAATCTCGGGATAGCGTTCGAGGAAATCAGGCAGCAGCGGGATCAGCCGATGCACCCCGAAGGGCACATAGGAGTTGACGCGCAGCCGTCCGCGCGGCGCGGCACCCACGGCCGCCTCGCGCTCGGCCGCCGCCATATCGGCTAGGATGCGCACCCCGCTGTCATAGAACGCCGTCCCTTCCGGCGTCAGCTGCAGCTTGCGCGTCGAGCGGGTGACCAGCCGCGCGCCGAGCCTTGCCTCCAGTCGCGCGATCAGCTTGCTCACCGCCGACGGTGTCATACGCAGCGAACGAGCCGCAGCCGAGAAGCTGCTCGCGTCGACGACGCGGACGAACACTTCGATCTCGCCGGAACGGTTGATGTCGGGTCTGGCCATCTGTGAATCTATTTCACAGGAAATATGCCCAAGGCAAGTCTGGTTCACAAGGCATGGCAACACGATCTCTGCGGTCGGGGCGCGGGTCTGGACAGCGCGCTCATTCGAGTTCGAACTGGAAACCGCCATGCCTCTTGCTCTCTACGCCCTCGCTGCCGGCGCCTTCGGCATCGGCGTCACCGAATTCGTCATCATGGGGCTGCTGATCGATGTCAGCAAAGATCTCGGAGTCTCGATCTCGGCCGCCGGCCAGTTGATTTCGGGCTACGCGTTGGGCGTTGTCATCGGCGCGCCGCTTTTGACCATCGCCACCGGCAACTGGCCCCGCAAGACCGTCCTTCTGGCCCTTATGGCGATCTTCACGCTCGGCAACCTCGCCTGTGCGATCGCCCCCGACTACTGGACGCTGATGGGCGCCCGCATCATCACCGCCTTTGCCCATGGCACTTTCTTTGGCGTCGGCTCGGTGGTCGCCACCGGCCTGGTCGCGCCCAACAAGAAAGCCTCGGCGATCGCGCTGATGTTCACCGGACTGACTATCGCCAACATCCTCGGCGTGCCCTTCGGCACCTGGCTAGGCCAGGCCTTCGGCTGGCGCGCCACCTTCTGGGCGGTAACCCTGGTCGGCTTGGCAGCCTTTGCCGTCATCCTGCTTCTGGTGCCGCGCAGCAAGGAAGCGCCCGAGAAGACCAATCTGCGCGCCGACCTCGCCGTGCTGCGCCGCACGCCGGTGCTGCTCGGCCTCGCCACCACCGTGCTCGGCTATGCCGGCGTCTTCGCCGTCTTCACCTACATCGCCCCGCTGCTCACCGAGATCAGCGGCTTCAGGGAGGCCGCGGTGTCGCCGATCCTGCTCGTCTTCGGCGGCGGTCTTATCGCCGGCAATCTGCTTGGCGGCAAGGTCGCCGACCGCTGGTTGGTGCCAACGGTGCTCGGCAGCCTCGTGGTGCTGGCGTTGGTGCTGGCCACAATGACCTTCGCCGTCCACAGCCAAATCCTGGCCGTCATCTATGTCGGCCTGCTTGGTGCCGCCGCCTTCGCCACCGTGGCGCCGCTGCAGATGTGGGTGCTGGAAAAGGCGCAAGGCGCGGGCCAGAGCCTCGCCTCCTCCTTCAACATCGCCGCCTTCAACCTCGGCAATGCCGCCGGCGCTTGGCTTGGCGGCGCGGTGATTGCCCATGGCCTCGGCCTCGGCTCACTAACCTGGATCGCCGCTTTGCTGCCGGTCGTGGCTCTTGGCGTCGCTGCCCTGGCGCTGCGCCTCGATCGCGCCCCCACAATCGGGGCGCCGGTCTGCGCCCAGTCATGAGCATCACGCGCAATCCTTCTTCGACATCATCAAGGAGCATAAAATGGATTATCGACGTCTCGGCGCATCGGGCCTGAAAGTGCCCGCACTCTCTTTCGGAGCCGGCACTTTCGGCGGCTCCGGGCCGCTGTTCGGGGCCTGGGGCAACAGCGACGCCAAGGAAGCGCGGCGGCTGATCGACATCTGCCTCGAGGCCGGCGTCAATCTGTTCGACACCGCCGATGTCTATTCGAACGGCGCCTCCGAGGAAGTGCTTGGCGAAGCCATCAAAGGCCGCCGCGACGCGATGCTGATCTCGACCAAGACTTCGCTGCCGATGGGCGACAGACCGGCCGACTACGGCTCGTCGCGCTCGCGGCTGATCAAAGCCGTCGACGCCGCCCTGAAGCGCATGGGCACCGATTATATCGACCTGTTGCAGCTGCACGCCTTCGATGCCGGCACGCCGATCGAGGAGGTGTTGTCGACGCTGGACGACCTCGTGCGCGCCGGCAAGCTGCGCTATGTCGGCGTCTCCAACTTCTCCGGCTGGCAGGTGATGAAATCGCTGGCGGAAGCTGACAAGCATGCTTATCCGCGCTACGCCGCGCATCAGGTCTACTACTCGCTGGTCGGTCGCGACTATGAATGGGAGCTGATGCCGCTCGGTATCGACCAGGGCATCGGCGCGCTGGTGTGGAGCCCGCTCGGCTGGGGCCGCCTGACCGGCAAGATCCGCCGCGGCCAGCCCCTGCCGGAAAAGAGCCGGCTGCACGACACCGCCGATTTCGGCCCGCCGGTCGCGGACGAACATCTCTACCGGGTCATGGATGCGCTTGATGCGATGGCTGAAGAGACCGGCAAGACCGTGCCGCAGATCGCCATCAACTGGCTCTTGCAGCGCCCGACCGTGTCCTCGGTCATCATCGGCGCCCGCAACGAGGAACAGCTGCGCCAGAACCTCGGCGCCGTCGGCTGGGCGTTGACGCCGGAGCAGGTCAAAAAGCTCGACAAGGCAAGCGAAGTGACCGCGCCCTACCCGTACTTCCCCTATCACCGCCAGGAAGGTTTCGCCCGGCTGAACCCCCCCGCGGTGTGATCGCCGACGTTGAAGCTGCCAATCTCCCCCGCAAGGGGGAGATCAGCTATACTGCCGCTCAGTGCAGCACGAACTCGCCATCCACCTTGCGCCATTCGTTCGGCGCGATCAGCTTCTGGTGGGTGTAGCTGATCGAATGCAGCGGCCCGTCGAGCCTGGCCTTCCAGAACTCGATGAATTTGATCAGCACTGGAAACTTCGGCGCCAGATCGTAATCCTGCCAGATGAAGCTCTGCAGCAGATGCGGATGGTCGGGAAAATGGTACAGAATCTTGGCCGTGGTCAGGCCATACCCCTTGAGCATCAGGTCCATTTCGGAATGATCGCGCATGACAGCCCCTTGGCCTAGTGATTCTCCATTCCTCCCAACACCGAATTGTGCGCGCCGTTCCTTAACTGTCTATGATTTCCTGATCCCAGTCGGGTTTTATGCACGAAAACATGCAGTTAGCAGCGCCCGCCGCCGAGTGCTGATACAACCGGAAACGGAAGCTGCGGCATCCCGCCACGCGAATCCAACGTCTAATGTTGCCGTCAGCGCGGAACTGTTAATAATGCCGCCGAATTCGCGGTAGCGTCGCCGTGATCCTGGCGGTGGTCAAGCCGGCGGGCTCGTTTGGGAGGTAAGTGAAGACATGTCCGAGGTGAAGATCCACCGCGTCCAGCCGGCGTGGAAGAAGAACGCGCTGATCGACAACGACACCTACCTCAAATGGTATGCCGACAGCGTGAAGAATCCGGACAGGTTCTGGGGCAAGCACGGCAAGCGCATCGACTGGTTCAAGCCGTTCAGCAAGGTCAAGAACACCTCCTTCGACGGCAAGGTGTCGATCAAATGGTTCGAGGACGGCGAAACCAACGTCTCCTACAACTGCATTGACCGCCATCTGAAGAAGCGCGGCAACCAGACAGCCATCATCTGGGAAGGCGACAATCCCTACGACGACAAGAAGGTCACCTATAACGAGCTTTACGAGCATGTCTGCCGGCTCGCCAATGTGATGAAGAAGCACGGCGTCAGGAAAGGCGACCGCGTCACCATCTACATGCCGATGATCCCGGAAGCGGCCTACGCGATGCTGGCTTGCACCCGCATTGGCGCCATCCACTCGATCGTCTTCGGCGGCTTTTCACCGGACGCGCTGGCCGGCCGCATCGATGACTGCAAGTCGACCTTCGTCATCACCGCCGACGAAGGCCTGCGCGGCGGCAAGCCGATCTCGCTGAAGGAAAACACCGACAGAGCGATCGAAATCGCCGCCAAGGCCGGCACCAAGGTCGAAAAGGTGGTCGTCGTGCGCCGCACCGGCGGCAAGACCGGCTGGGTCCAGGGACGCGACATCTGGTACCATGACGAGATCGCCACGGTGAAAGGCGACTGCAAGCCGGAGAAGATGAAGGCCGAGGATCCGCTGTTCATCCTCTACACCTCAGGCTCGACCGGCAAGCCGAAGGGCGTGCTACACACCACCGCCGGCTATCTCGTCTATGTCTCGATGACCCACCAATATGTCTTCGACTACCATGACGGCGATATCTACTGGTGCACCGCCGATGTCGGTTGGGTCACCGGCCACAGCTACATCGTCTATGGCCCGCTCGCCAACGGCGCCACCACGCTGATGTTCGAGGGCGTGCCGAACTACCCCTCGCAGTCGCGCTTCTGGGAAGTCATCGACAAGCACAAGGTCAACATCTTCTACACTGCGCCGACGGCGCTGCGCGCGCTGATGGGCGCCGGCGACGAACCGGTGAAGAAGACCTCGCGCAAGTCGCTGCGCGTGCTGGGCTCGGTCGGCGAACCGATCAATCCGGAAGCTTGGGAGTGGTATTTCAACATCGTCGGCAACGGCAAGGTGCCGATCGTCGACACCTGGTGGCAGACCGAGACCGGCGGCATCCTGATTACGCCGCTGCCCGGCGCCACCGACCTCAAGGCCGGCTCGGCGACGCGGCCCTTCTTCGGCATCAAGCCGCAACTGGTCGACGGCGAAGGCAAGGTGCTGGAAGGGGCGGCCGACGGCAACCTCTGCATCGCTGATTCCTGGCCCGGCCAGATGCGCACCGTCTATGGCGACCACGACCGCTTTGTGCAGACCTATTTCTCCACCTACAAAGGAAAGTACTTCACCGGTGACGGCTGCCGCCGCGACGCTGACGGCTATTACTGGATCACCGGCCGCGTCGACGACGTCATCAACGTTTCCGGCCACCGCATGGGAACGGCCGAGGTCGAATCGGCGCTCGTCAGCCATGAGAAGGTGTCCGAGGCCGCCGTTGTCGGCTATCCCCACGACATCAAGGGCCAGGGCATCTACAGCTACGTCACCTTGATGAAAGGCGTGGAGCCGAGCGAGGAACTGCGCAAGGAGCTCGTGGCCCATGTCCGCAAGGAGATCGGCGCCATCGCCTCGCCCGACAAGCTGCAGTTCGCGCCCGGACTGCCGAAAACCCGCTCCGGCAAGATCATGCGCCGTATCCTGCGCAAGATCGCCGAGGACGATTTTTCCGCACTCGGCGATACCTCGACACTGGCCGATCCGGCCGTGGTCGATGATCTGATCGCCAACCGCCAGAACAAGAAGGGCTGAGGGGATTTGATGGCTGCACTGGGCGCAGTCACGGAGCTCTGGCGTTACCCTGCAAGTTCGCTTGCCGGCGAACGCCAGGACGCCATTTCGGTCGGCCTTGAAACCATCGACGGCGACCGGCTGTTCGGCCTTGTCGATGTCTCGGACAATGAGATCGCGCGGCCCGACCGCGACGCCAAGTGGCACAAGGTGCCGCGCATCCGCACCCGGCTCACCAACGATCGCGAGCTGGAGATCGCCGTTCCCGACGGCGACTGGCTGGCAGTGCCGGGTGTGGAATGCGACCAAGCCATCTCGGCCTATCTCGGCTTCGCCGCCTCGATCCGGCCGTTCAGCCAGGACAACGCCCCCGGCTACACCGGCCCGCTCACCGCGGCGCGGTACCGCAAAGCGCCGATCCATCTCTTGACCACCGCATCGCTGGCGCGGCTAAAGGCGCTGCACCCCGAAGGCATTCCCGATCCGCGCCGCTTCCGCCCCAACATTGTCGTCGACATGGCGGCGGTCGAAAGCTCGTTTCCCGAGACCGAATGGATTGGCCGCAAGCTTGCCATCGGCGACCTGCTGGTGACCGTCTCGGAGCCGTGCCGCCGCTGCGGCTTCACCATCATCAGCCAGGACGGCTTCGACCACGATCCCGGCATCCTGCGCAATCTGGTCCGCCACAACGCCCATAATCTCGGCGTCTATTGCACTGTGGACAGGCCTGCCCGTGTCGAGATCGGCGCGCCGATGCGGTTCGTGTAGGCCTCTACCGCGAGGCAGCGAATCGCAGACCTTGGAAAGCGTGGGGTTCGGCCCCGAATCCTATCCCTACCGATACAGATCCGCCCGTGTCGGCGGCAGCCCGCTCGGGCCGCGTGCGCGTTTGGTGACGACGGTCTGAAAAATCTGCGCCGAGGCGCGCTCGAAGGTGATCGAGCAGCCGGTGAGATAAAGCAGCCACAGCCGCGCCTTGGCCTCGCCGACTTCGGCGACCGCCTCGTCGAAGCGAGCCTGCAGCCGCTCGGCCCACAGCCGGCAGGTGCGCGCATAGTGCTCGCGCAGATTCTCGACGTCGTAGACCAGGAAGCCATGCGCCTCGAGATTGCCAAGCGTCATGCCGATCGTGTCGAGCTCGCCGCCGGGGAAAATGTATTTGAGCAGCGCCTTGAACTCCGGCCCCTTGCGCAGGGTTTTCTTCAAGTCGCCCTTGCTGCGCCTGGTGATGGCGTGGTGCAGATAGATGCCGCCGGGCTTCAGCAAGCGATGGATGGTCTTGAAATAGGTGGCGTGGTTGGCGAGGCCGAGATGCTCGAACATGCCGATCGACGATATCTTGTCGAAGGAGCCTTTGAGCTCCGTATAGGATTTGATCTCGATGGTGATGCGGTCTTCCAGCCCTTCGGCGCGGATGCGCTCGCGGGCGAGGTCGGTCTGCGCCTGCGACAGCGAAACACCATGGCCGATGACGCCGTAATTCTTCGCCGCGTGGATCAGCATGGCGCCCCAGCCGCAGCCGATGTCGAGCAGCTTTTCGCCCGGCTTCAGCCGCAGCTTGCGGCAGATATGGTCGAGCTTGTCGGCCTGCGCCTGATCGATGCCATTGGCGAAATCCGTAAAATAGCCGCAGCTGTAGACCATGCGCTCGTCGAGGAAGAGCCGGTAGAAGGCATTCGAAATGTCGTAGTGATGCTGGATCGCCTCCTGGCTCGACCCGCTGACATAGGGGTTGCGCCCGGACAGATCGGTGCGCGCACTCATCTGCTTGCGTGACAGGAGCACCGCCGGCAGGTCGCGCAGGATCGCCAGCTTCGGCAGCGACTTGAGCTTGGTCCTGAGCTTGCCTTGCGACGGCAGTGCATAAAAATCGAAAATCGTCCCGTCTTCGATGTCTATCGTCTTGGAAATCCACATCTCGATCAGCGTCGACAGTGATGGCCGCTTCACCACCTGCCAGACAATGTCCTGGTCGTTGATGGTGAGCACGGGCCCGGTGGCGGGACCGATCCGCTCGCCGGTCCACAGCTTGACCGCAAAACCCGGCTTCAGCGTTTCGATCACCGTTCGCACGATGCGCGCGGCCTTCTCGGCTGCCTCCATGGCCATCCTCCCGAGTCCTGACAATCCACCTTGCATGGATTTTGCCCGCCCTCGCGGCTCTTCGCAACCCGGCGCAAAAGGCGGCTCGCCAGCTATTTCAAATCGGCATCTTGTTTTTTGCTGCAACGCACCCCATCATCTGTACGTGTTCAACAAATCGAAAGGAGGTGATCCGATGTCGAGTGATTTCGTTTTCCAGAACGTGGCCTCAGCGGATTGCACTTTCGGGAAGCAGTCTTCCCGTTAAGGCGCGATAAGCGCGGCGGGTGACCTCGGTCGCCGCCATTGGCCGCGCCACGGACGGAAACACGGAAGGCCGCCGGCTTCGTCAAGGAGCGGCGGCCTTTTCCATTTCCGGATTGTGTGTCGAAACGGATCAGAATCCGGTCACGCCAGCATCCGCGCGTTGATCGTCTTGTCGACGCCGTGATAGGGCGGATTGAACAGCTTGCCTTCCTGCTCGTAGGTCCAGACCTTGAACAGCGAGAGTTGATGCGGGCCGAAACTGTGCAGCAGCGGGACATCCGTGGCATCGCGGCCGCGCGCGATGACGACGCGGCCGATCCTGGGTTTGTTGTGGCGCGGGTCGAACGTGTACCACTTGCCGTCGAGGAACACTTCCATCCAGGCCGAAAAGTCCATCGGCGCCGGGTCGGCCGGTACGCCGATGTCGCCGAGATAACCGTTCACATAGCGGGCCGGGATGTTCATGCAGCGGCAGAGCGTGATCGCCAGATGGGCGAAGTCGCGGCATACACCAACCTGCTCCTCATGCGCTTGGGCCGCGGTGCGCGTCGACCGCGCATAGCCATAGCCGAAGGACAGCCGGTTGTGGACATAGTCGACGATCGCCTGCACCCGCGCCCAGCCGGAGGGAACATGGCCGAAAAGCTGCCAGGCCAGACTGCTCAGATGATCGGTCTCGCAATAGCGGCTGCCGAGGAGGTAGCCGAGCACATCGTCCGGCAGTTCCGCCACCGGCACTT
The DNA here is from genome assembly GCF_040324395.1 of Mesorhizobium sp. C277A. Taxonomy (NCBI): domain Bacteria; kingdom Pseudomonadati; phylum Pseudomonadota; class Alphaproteobacteria; order Hyphomicrobiales; family Phyllobacteriaceae; genus Mesorhizobium; species Mesorhizobium sp. C277A. The sequence continues at coordinate 4,746,378 of NZ_JAMYVW010000002.1, forward strand.
CCCTGGCCAGCGTGTTGACCGCGTCAGGCTCGCCGCTGTCCTCGACGGCTGCGTCATAGAGAATGCGGAAACTGCCGGCGGGTACGGTGAAGCGGCGGCAGGTATTGCCGAACAGATCGTGATAGACCTTGCTCGGCACTGAAGGCGACGTCAGCACGCGCGTCTGCCGTTTGATGTCGGCCTGACGATCCCTGTGGATCTCAAGCAGCGAGATGACCGGCGTGGCGCCGACGCATTCAATGGCGATTTCGTAGCCGAGCCGGATCAGCACAATGATTGCCCCTTCGATCCCGTGGAAAACAGTATGCTCAAAACGCCAGAGACGGGACCATGGTTCCCTGGAACTATCGAAAAGGCTCTCCCGCGGCTTCCCAGGCAGGCGTGGCGACGTTACGGTCGCATGACATGTTTTGACCCTCCCGAAACGATCCCTAACCCCGTGGAAAATCTGATGTTTGCAGGCAGAAAATTCGCCGCGTTCCTGTTCGATATGGATGGCACGGTGCTCAATTCGATCGCCTCGGCCGAGCGCGTCTGGGCGGCGTGGGCGCTTAAGCACGGTCTCGACGTCGAAGCCTTCCTGCCGACGATCCATGGCGTGCGGGCGGTCGAGACCATCACCAGGCTGGCGCTTCCCGGCGTCGACCCTGTTCATGAGGCGTTTGTGCTGTTGCAGGCCGAGTCGGACGATGTCGAAGGCGTGCTGCCGATCGCCGGCGCCGTGCCGTTCCTCAACGCTTTGCCGCCAGAGCGCTGGGCGATCGTCACCTCGGCGCCGCGCCCGTTGGCGCTGCTGCGCATGCGGGCCGCCGGCATCCCGGTTCCCGCCTTGGTGGTCGCGGCCGAGGATGTGTCGCACGGCAAACCGGCACCCGACTGTTTCCTGCTGGCGGCAAAACGGCTCGGCGTCGATATCGGCGACTGTCTGGTCTTCGAGGACGCACCGGCCGGTATCGCGGCGGCGGAAGCAGCGGGCGCGTCGGTGATGGTGATCAGCGCCACTCACCAGCATCCAATGACGACTCAGCACAACTCGATTGGCGGCTACGAAACCGTCTCCATCGCCATCGATGACAGCGGCTGGATGACGTTGGGGGCACAGCGCAGCGCGGCCTGAGAACTGGAGAACTGCTATGCGCCTTTTTCTTCAACTCTTCAGTTCACCAGTTCCCCAGTTCTTCCGTTCCTGAACCCCTAGAAATCGCTAGCCAGTCCCTTCACTTCCCAGTCGCCGTAGCGGCCGGGTTCCTTGCCGCCGCGGCCGCCGATTTCCTTCGGCAGCGCCGATTCCTTCTGGCGATACGCTTCACGGCGCGCCTCGGCTTCAGCCAGCGCCCGGCTGGCCGCCGGCGTCAGGTCCTTCTCCCGGTCGGCATCGGCTTTGCTGGGCTGGTCGGTCATGCGATATTCCGAGCGGATTGAAACGAAGGGCGGCGTTTCCCATCATATAGCCATGAGTTCACCCCGATCGACCTTTTTTGCCACGGCCGCACAGGGAGCAGACAATGAGCACGCTACGCACCACCATGCTCCTGGCCGCGATGACGGCGCTGTTCATGGGCGTCGGCTTTCTGATCGGCGGCACCGGCGGCATGATGATCGCCTTCCTGGTCGCCGCGGGCACCAATCTGTTCAGCTACTGGAATGCCGACAAGATGGTGCTGTCGATGAACCGCGCCGTCGAGGTCGATGCCAGGAACGCACCCGAATTCCACGCCATCGTCGAGGCGCTGGCCAAGCAGGCCGGCCTGCCGATGCCCAAGACCTATCTGATCGACAATCCGCAGCCGAACGCCTTCGCCACCGGCCGCAATCCCGAGAACGCCGCGGTCGCGGCCTCGACCGGGCTGCTGGAGCGCCTGTCGCATGAGGAGGTGGCGGCAGTCATGGCGCATGAGCTGGCCCACATTCAGCATCGCGACACGCTGACCATGACCATTGTCGCGACACTCGCCGGCGCCATCTCGATGCTCGGGAATTTCGCCTTCTTCTTCGGCGGCAGCCGCGACAACAACAACCCATTCGGCTTTGTCGGCGTGCTGGTGGCGATGCTTGTCGCGCCCTTCGCCGCCATGATCGTGCAGATGGCGGTCAGCCGCACTCGCGAATACGAAGCCGACCGGCGCGGCGCCGAAATCGTTGGAAATCCGCTTTGGCTGGCATCAGCGCTTGACAAAATCGCCCGCGGCGCCGAACGCATCCGCAACCCGGATGCCGAACGCAATCCCGCGACCGCGCATCTCTTCATCATCAATCCCCTTCACGGCGAGCGCATGGACAGCCTGTTTTCGACCCACCCGAACACCGACAACCGCATCGCCGCGCTGCAGGCGATGGCGCGCGACATGGCAGGCCGCCAGCCGGCGCCGCGCCAGGCGCCGACGCCAGAGCCGATCGAAGAATTGCCGGCCGATGCCGAGCAAGGTCCGTGGGGCAAGGCAGCACGCCCCACGCAGCCGACCAAACCGGCCAAGCCGAAAGCCAATCCGTGGGGCCGCAACCCGACCGGACCCAAAGGTCCGTGGTCGTGAGCGGCGCCAGACCCCGGCCCGCACATTCAGGCGTTCGCGAAAACAGCTCGGACGAATTCGTCGCCGGCCTCGCCGCGCGCGAGGCAGCGGCGCGGCTGCTGGCCGCCGTTATCGACGCCAAGACGCCGCTCGACGGGCTGACCGACCACGAGAACGGCCATCCGCAATACAAAGTGCTCGACCTGCGCGACCGCGGCCTGGTGCGCGCCATACTGGTGACCGCGCTGCGCTACCGCATGACCATTGCCGGGCTCCTCGCCCGCCGCCTTGAAAAGCCGCTGCCGCCCAACGCCACAGCGCTGTCGCACATCCTGCATGTTGCGGCGGCGCAGATCCTGTTCCTCGACATCCCCGACAGCGCCGCCGTCGATTTGGCTGTGACCCACGCCAAGTCGGACCCACGCACGCAGCGCTTTTCCGGCCTCGTTAATGGCGTGCTGCGCACTTTGGTGCGCGCCAAGGAGACCGAACTGCCGGCAGCTCTTGCCGCCACCGACGAGGCGCCAAAATGGTTCTCCGACCGGCTGAAGGCCGCCTATGGCGCCGAGATGACCAGACAGATCCTGGCGGCGCATCGCGTTGAGGCGCCGGTGGATTTCACGGTCAAGGCCGATCCCGAACTGTGGGCCGAAAAGCTCGGCGGCATCGTGCTGCCGACCGGCACGGTGCGAGTGGAAAAGCTCAACGCCTCCGTCACCGAACTGCCGGGCTTCAGCGAAGGCGCATGGTGGGTCCAGGACGCCGCCGCCAGTTTTCCGGCGCGGCTGTTCGGCGATGTCAAAGGATTACGCGTCGCCGACCTCTGCGCCGCCCCCGGCGGCAAGACCGCCCAGTTGATCCTTGCCGGCGCCAAAGTCACCGCCGTGGACACCTCGAAGAACCGGCTGGCGCGGCTGACGCAGAACCTCGAACGGCTCGGGCTGTCCGCCGAGATCGTGCAGGCCGATCTGCTGAAATACCAGCCGGCGGAGCTTTTCGACGCCGTCCTGCTCGACGCGCCCTGCTCTTCCACAGGCACGGTTCGGCGCCACCCTGACGTGCCATGGACCAAGACGGCAGCCGACGTCGAAAAGCTAGCCGATCTGCAAGCAAAGCTGCTCGCCCGCGCCGTCACTTTGGTCAAACCGGGCGGTCGGATTGTTTTTTCCAACTGTTCGCTGGACCCGATCGAAGGCGAGGATCTGTATCGCGTCTTTCTGGCCGGCAACAAAACCGTCGCCGACGATCCACTGCTGCCCGGCGAAATCGCCGGCATCGACGCCTTCCTGACCCCGCAAGGCACGCTGCGCACCACACCCGCCGATCTTGACCGTGGTTCGCCAGGGGTTTCCGGCCTGGACGGCTTCTTTGCCGCCCGCATGCGACGTCTGGCCTGACTCCGACGCGACGACATGCCTAAAGCATGTCGTCCAAGGACCAGTGCTTCCCCCACCTTGCATCGATCTCATCATCGACATTCTGGTAGCGGATATCGGTGGAGAGCCGGATACGCCCCTCCGCGCTCTGGTTGGTTGTCGAGGCGTGGATCATGTAGGGCGAGTGCAGGACGACATCGCCGGCCTCGAAATCCGCGATCAGCCAGCGTGTATCGAAGCGCTCCGCCATGTCGGGCAGGTCCTTCGACACCCAGCCGCCCTCGCTCATGTTCCGGTTGTAGGCGCTGATGCGCTCCTGCGGGCTCAGCCCGGCATTGTCCCTGGCGAACCGGGCCTCCATGTCGAGGCCGATGGCGTGCGATCCCTCGAGATAGACCAGGCCGCCCATGTCGACGGGAACGTCGCCGATCGGGATCCAGGCAGTGACGATGCGGCTGGTGCCGCCGCGCAGATAGACGAGGTCGTAATGCGCCGGCGTCGCCACGGTGGTGTCCGGTTGGGTGAAACGCATGATCTTGCGCTTGTGCAAATAGGACAGCCCGCCGACGAACGCATCCATCAGCCGGGCCATCAGGGGCTGTGCGCAGAACCCTTCATAGGCGGTGGAGCGAACCAGCGCCATCAACCGGCGATCGGCGAACTGACGGTCGAACGTGCCGGCCGCCGCCAGGCCAAGCTCGGGATCGGACCCGGGCTGCAGCAAGCCGGTGTCGGCCAGATACGAAAACACCCAGCCGCGAAAATCCATGACGTCGCGGCGCGGCAGCATACCTTTCAGCCAGACATAGCCTTGCTCGGCAAGGAGGCCGCGAATGGCATCGATGCCGATCCCGGCGTCGGTTGGCACGAGGCGACCCAACCGGTTCGGCGCCATCGATAATGTCTTGCCGTTGGCGTTCAGATCGATTGACGCAACAGGACTCCGTCGTTGCATGCCACCTGTTGAGCTTGACATTTCAGCCACCTGCGATTTTTCATCCTTAGCTGGAAATGTCATACTGTTAGCACACTCGCCCATGGACAGAACGAAGCCATGGACTTTTCGCTCATGAACGATCTCTCTTACGCACTCTACAGATCCGCACCGGCCGCGGCCGGCGGCCTGTCGGTTACAGGGATTGGTCGGCATCGCGTCACGCAAGCGATCCAAGCGCGCAAATTGCCGGAATTCGCCGTGGTGCTGATTGAGAACGGTCAAGGCTGGCTTGAAACCAGGACTGCCGGCATGCAGACGATCCAAGCGCCGGCCCTGTTCTGGCTGCTTCCCGGGAGGATGCATTCCTACGGCCCGGACGCATCGGGCTGGCTCGAACGCTGGGCGCTCTTCGACGGCGCCTTGATACGCGATTTCACCCGGCTGCGGCTGATCGCCGAGGACGCCCCTGTCGTCCCCTTGCGCGACCTCGGCAAAATGCAGCGGCTGTTCGACAGGCTGCATAGTGAGCGCTCGATACGATGCTGAGCCAGGCAGAAGCCGCCGCCACGATGCATCGCATCGTCGTGCGTGCTGCCCGCCAGGCAATGGATTGGAACGACCGTCAACGAAACCCCAGCCTCCAGGATGCCGCCGACATGCAGCCCATCGTAGACGAATTGCGCCGCTGCGCGTGCGACTCGGTGGATCTCGATGCCTTCGCCGCGAAATTCTCGATGTCGCCGGCAACCTTGCGGCGCAGATTTGCGCGGGCAGCCGGCATGTCGCCCAAGGCCTTCCAACTGCGCACGAGGCTCGACTGCGCCAAACAGATGCTGGCCGCCTCCGATTCGCCCATCGAGTCCATTGCGGCCGCCGTCGGCATCCACGACGCCTTCTATTTCTCCCGTCTGTTTCGCGACCGGGAAAACTGTTCGCCCAGCGAATTTCGGTCTCGCCACAACCGCAAGTGAGTGCCGGATTGCCGGGCTTAAACCCGCGAAGCGCTTGACTTTTTTCGGGGCGGGTCGGTGGCCGGCAGCGTGAGGCGCTTCACGTCGGCGGAATTCGACTTCGCACAAGTTCTTGAATCATATAAGCTTGTGCTGGGGTACCGGAACATGATGCCGAAAAGTGTGACGCGGTTTTCGGGCGACAGCATGCTCTATCTCCAGGCGACGAGGAGGGGTTTTGGCACTGGCTGCCGGCAGCACGACACGTCTGTGGACGCTTGTCGCTAAGGAGTTTTGGCGCAAGACGCGCCGGCGCCTTCGCGCAGGGCCAGTCTATCGCTGGCGCTATTCCGGGCGCACGCCCGAACGCGTCCTGATTGCACCGCCCGACCTCAGGCTCGCCGATCCGCAGATCGCGCTCGAGATTTATTATGGCCGCTATCCGCTGTCGGGACATCTGGTCGAGACCGGCGGCAAATCGCCATTCCAGATCGACGTCGCCAACCGCGGCTGGGTGAAGACGCTGCACGGCTTTCGCTGGCTGCGCCATATGCGCGCCGCCGGCACCGAGCTGGCCGCCGCCAATGCACGCGCGCTTGTCTCCGACTGGATCGCCATGCATGGCAACCAGATTTCCGGCATAGCCTGGGAGCCCGGCACCACCGCCAAGCGCGTCATTGCCTGGTTGCAACACTCCTCGGTTGTCCTACAAGGGGCTGAATTTCCGTTCTATCGCGCCTTCCTGAAATCGCTCGCCGTGCAGATCCGCTATCTCCGCTCGATGGCGCGCGAAATGCCGGACGGCAAGGACAGGCTGCGCGCTCGCATCGCGCTTGCCTTCGCCGCGCTGTCGCTGCCGGCGCCGGCCTCGGCACTGCGCGGCGCCACCCGCAACCTGGCGGAAGAACTCGACCGGCAGATCCTTCCCGATGGCGGCCATATTTCGCGCAACCCGATGGCGGTGCTCGAACTGCTCGCCGATCTCCTGCCGCTGCGCCAGACCTATGCCAACCAGGCCGAAACGCCACCGGCCGCCCTGATGGGCGCCATCGACCGCATGCTGCCGGCGCTCCGTTTCTTCCGCCATCAGGATGGCAGCCTCGCCCGCTTCAACGGCATGGGCGCCACCATCCACGACCGTATAGCCACCATCTTGCGCCACGACGACACCGCCGGCGCGCCGCTGCTGCACGCGCCGCATTCCGGCTATGAGCGCCTGTCGATGGGCGGCGTGACGGTGATTGCCGATACCGGCCCGTCGCCGGCCGTCGATGTGTCCAACGCCGCGCATGCCGGGTGCCTGGCCTTCGAACTCTCGTCCGGTCGCCAGCATTATATCGTCAATGCCGGCATCGACACCTATGGCGCCGCCGAGTTCCGGCCGCTGGCCCGTGCCACCGCGGCGCATTCGACCGCCACCATCAACGACACCTCGTCAGCGCGGTTTTCCCATTCGCTGCGCGTCAACGACCTGCTCGGCTCACCCTTGCTCGGCGGCCCGCAGCATGTGCCTTGCAAGCGCATCGACCAGAAGGGCGCGCAAGGCTTCATCGCCCGCCATGACGGCTATGTGCAGCGCTTCGGCTTCCTGCATGAGCGCGAGCTGAAACTGTCGAGCGAGGGCAATGTGCTCGCCGGCAGGGATCGCTTCCTCCGCCCGGGCGGTGCGGCGATCCGCAACAATGGCCGCGACTTCGTCGTGGTGCGCTTCCACATCCACCCTGACATCAACCTTTTGCAGGACGAGCATGACCGCCTGGTGCTGACCGCCGACCAGGCCGACACCTGGGTGTTCACCTGCACCGAAGTGGTGCCGGAGGTCGAGGAATCGATCTATTTCGCCGGCCTTGGCGGCCCGCGTCGCAGCCGCCAGATCGTGCTCGCCTTCAAGGCCTCGGAGATCGCCGAGGTGCATTGGCAGCTCACGCGCACCGGCATCGCCGGCCGAGAACAGCTGAGCGTCGTTGCCGGCGCCGGCTTGATCGAGCTTCCGGCTTGATTTCCTGACCTCATGTGCTACGGCCCGGCAACGCTCTCCAATCAGCCCTGAAAGGCCGCCAGCCTATGGCCGTCGCCGCCAAGAACATTCCGGCACCCGACCTCGTTCCGGTCCGCCGCGCCCTGCTTTCCGTCTTCGACAAGACCGGCCTGATCGACTTCGCCAAAGGGCTGGTCGCGGCCGGCGTCGAGCTGGTCTCGACCGGAGGCACGGCAAAGGCGATCGCCGGGGCGGGGCTGGCGGTGCGTGACGTCTCGGAACTGACCGGCTTTCCCGAGATCATGGACGGCCGCGTCAAGACGCTGCATCCGTCGGTGCATGGCGCGCTGCTCGCCGTGCGCGACGATCCCGAACACGCCAAGGCGATGCACGATCACGGTATCGAGCCGATCGATCTGCTCGTCTCCAATCTCTACCCGTTCGAGGAGGTCCGCCGTTCCGGCGCCGACTATGCCGCTGTTGTCGAGAACATCGACATTGGCGGCCCGGCGATGATCCGCGCTTCGGCCAAGAATCACGCCTATGTCGCCATCGTCACCGATCCCGGCGACTACGCCTCGGTGCTGAACGCGCTGGAGATGAACATCGGCTCGCTGTCGCTGGATTTCCGCCAGAAGCTGGCGGCGAAGGCCTTTGCCCGCACCGCCAGCTACGATGCGGCGATCTCCGGCTGGTTCGCCGAAACGCTTGAGATCGAGCACCCGACCTGGCGCGCCTTCGGCGGCAGGCTGGAAAGCGTCATGCGCTATGGCGAGAACCCGCATCAGAGCGCCGGCTTCTATGTCAATGGCGACAAGCGGCCGGGGGTCGCCACGGCTCGCCAGTTGCAGGGCAAGCAGCTGTCCTACAACAACATCAACGACACCGATGCCGCCTTCGAGCTGGTCGGCGAGTTCGACCCCAACCGCTGCGCCGCCGTTGCCATCATCAAGCACGCCAACCCGTGCGGCGTCGCCGAGGACGCTTCGCTGGCTGCTGCCTATGCGAGAGCGCTGGCCTGCGACCCGGTTTCGGCCTTTGGCGGTATTGTTGCCATGAACCGCATCCTCGATGCGGAAGCGGCGCAGGAGATCGTAAAAACCTTCACCGAGGTGATCATCGCGCCGAACGCGTCGGAGGACGCTGTCCGCATCATCGCCGCCAAAAAGAATTTGCGCCTGCTGGTCACCGGCGGTCTCCCCGATCCGCACGCCGGCGGCATCACTGTGAAATCCGTCGCCGGCGGCATGCTCGTCCAGGGCCGCGACAACGCGGTGGTCGACGATCTCGAACTGAAGGTGGTGACCAGGCGCGCACCGACGGCGGCCGAGATGGCCGACCTCAAATTCGCTTTCCGCATCGCCAAGCACGTCAAGTCGAACGCCATCGTTTACGCCAAGGACGGCGCCACGGTCGGCATCGGCGCCGGCCAGATGAGCCGCGTCGATTCCTCGCGCATCGCCGCACGCAAGGCGCTCGACGCGGCGGAAGCGGCCGGTCTCGCCGAGCCGCTGACCCAAGGCTCGGTGGTCGCCTCCGACGCTTTCTTCCCTTTCGCCGATGGGCTGATCTCAGCCATCGAAGCCGGCGCCACTGCCGTGATCCAGCCCGGTGGCTCGATGCGCGACGAAGACGTCATCGCCGCCGCCGATGAACATGGCATCGCCATGGTGTTTACGGGCGTGAGGCATTTTAGGCATTAGGCGCCGCCTTCCCTTCTCCCTTGTGGGAGAAGGTGGATCGGCGCGAAGCGCAGGGGAGAAGGAAAAGTGCGGCGCTATTCCACCGGCTGATCCGCCGGGTACGGCGTCCAGATCAATATCGCGATCCCAACGCCCAGGAACAGCACGATGGCCGCCATGCCGAGCCGCGCCGAGCCGCTGGCGAGCGTGATCGACGCCACCATGAACGGCGCCAGGAAACTCGTCGCCCTTCCGGCCAGCGCATAGATGCCGAAATAGCGGCCGGATTCGGCCGCGGTCACGCTGCGCGCCATGTAGGAGCGTGACGACGCCTGCACCGGTCCGAACGCCAGCCCGATCAACAGGCCATAGAAAATGTAGGCCTTTTCCGCCGCCGTGCCGAACAGGCCGCCACTATCGGCTCCCGGCATCATCCAGGCGCCGAACAGCGTGTAGCCTGGCCCGGTCGAAACGATGCCGATGGTGGCGATGCTGAGCAGGACGAGCGAAATCATCACGATGGTCTTGGAGCCAAGCGCGGTGTCCAGCCATGCGGCAACCAGGCAGCCGACGATGGCGACGACGTTGAGAATAATGCCGAACATGCCGATCTCGGTGATCGACCAATGGAACATCGCTGCCGCAAAGGTGCCGCCCAAAGCGAGCAGCGCATTGACGCCGTCCTGATAAATCATGCGGGCGACAAGGAAGCGGAAGATGCCTTTGCGCCGGCGCACTTCAGTCAGCGTCGACTTCAGTTCCGACAGCCCCTCGCGCACCGCCGGCCCGATCGGAATGCCTTTGATGGCGTCTGGCGTGAAGAAGAACATCGGCAGGATGAACAGGAAATACCAGCCGGCCGACAGCGGCCCGGTGGCGCGCGCGTCCTCGCCGAGCTTCGGGTCGAGCCCAAAGAGCGGGTCGATCCCGATGATCGTCTTGCCGGTCTCCAGCGAACCTGCAAGACAGGCGACAACAAAGATCAGCGCGATCATGCCGCCGAGATAACCAAGTCCCCAGGCAATGTTGGAGACGTGGCCGATCTCGCTCTTCGGCACCAGGCGCGGCATCATCGAATCGTTGAACACGGTCGAGAATTCCGCCGCGACCGAAGCGAGAGAAAAGAACAGCACCACCAGGAAAAGGTTCGAGCCGGGAGCGGCGAACCATAGCAGGCAAAGGCTGATGATCTTGATCGAGGCGAAGAACGCAATCCACGGCTTGCGCGGCCCGGTCTGGTCGGCAATCGAGCCGAGGATGGGCGACAAAACGGCAATGACCAGGCCCGCAACAGCGATGCCGTAGCCCCAGGCCGCCTGGCCCGAAACCGGATCGTTGGCCATGCGCGAGACGAAATAAGGGCCGAAGATGAAGGTGGTGACGACGGTGAAGAACGGCTGCGCCGCCCAGTCGAAGAACATCCACCCCCAGATGCCACGCCCGGATGCCCGCTGCGCTGTTTCTACTGCCGCCATGATGATTCCCCCGGCACCGCCCGTGTCGGGCGCCATGTCTGCATGTTTCGAATGCTCATGCAAACCGCCAAAGATTCGCGCTGCCCCTCACCTGGATGTCGCCGCTGTCTACCTGCATAGAGACGCGAAGAAAGGCGCCGCGCCCCTACCTCCCCCTTGTGGGGAGGTCGGACCGAAGGTCCGGGTGGGGGTCGGTGCCGCACCCCCACCCCGCTGCTTCGCAGCGACCCTCCCCACAAGGGGGAGGGTAAAGTCCCGAGCCTCACATCCCCGTCAGATCGCTCATCAGCCCCGAAGCCACCGACAGCCTGGACACGGTGATATCCCCGCCTTCGGTCAGCGCCTGCAGCCGCTCGCGGATGCGCGCCACGCGCTCGCCGCCGGCTTCCAGCCAGGCCGCCACAGGATCCGCCGTCCCGGCATGGCCGGCGAGAGCGGCCACCGCAATGCCGCGCCGCGCCGCGCCGATCGTGTCGGTGGCGCGCGACAGCGCCAGCTGGTCGTAATAGTCCGACGGCGTGATTGAACGCGCCGCCTCTTCGACGCGCGGAATGCGGAAGGCATCGCTGACGGCGAAGAACGCCTTGGCCGAGGCGACGACGTCGGCATTGGCCGTCCGCGCCGTCAGTGCGATGTCGGGGATCAGTCCCGCCACATCGGCCATTGCCAGCTGCCCGGCGAGCTTTTCCGGGGCGCCGGCCTTGAAGAGGCCGTGCCGCTGCTCCTCGACCCGCTCGCGCGAGAAGGCCGGTAGCAGCGAGAGCAGCTTCGGCTCCAGCGCCATGCGCGCCTCTTGCAGTTCGGCAATGCGCTGGCCGAGCGCTGCGGTGCCGGCATCGTTCTTCAGATACCAGCCGCTGGTCACGAAGATAAGGCGGCTGACGGACTGGTAGAGATCGAGCTGCGCCTGGCCGTCGATGTGGCTGTCCAGCGCATCGATCTCCCGATAGAGCGCCGGCAACGCGAAGCCGTCGCGCACCACGGCGAAGGTGCGCACCACGTCGGCCGCGCTGCGCCCCGTGGCTTCCTGCAGCCGGTTGACGAATGACGGTCCGCCGCGATTGACGAGATCGTTGGCGACGACGCGGGCGATGATTTCGCGGCGCAGCCGGTGGCCATGGATCTCGGCCGCATATTTCTTCGCCATCCGGTCAGGGAAATAGCCCATCAGATCGCGGTCGAAATGCGCGTCGTCAGGCACGTCGCTGGCGACGATGTCGGAAAACAGCACGATCTTGGCATAGGCGAGCAGCACGCCAAGCTCCGCCCGGGTCAGGGGCTCGCCACGCGCCTCGCGCTCGGCAAGGGCGGCCGGCGACGGCAGCGTCTCGACAGCGCGGTCGAGCAGGCCCCGAGCCTCCAGCGCCGCCATGAAGCGGCTCTGGTGCGCGATGTCGGCAAGGCCGCGCTTGCGGGCGATGGAAAGCGCCAGCGTCTGTTCGTAATTGTTGGACAGCACGAGGCCGGCGACCTCGTCGGTCATCTCGGCCAGCAGCTTGTTGCGCGCCGGCCGGGTCAGCGATCCCTTGCGCATGGCGGACGCCAGCGCGATCTTGATGTTGACCTCGACGTCGGAGCAGTTGACGCCGCCGGAATTGTCGATGGCATCGGAGTTGCAGCGACCGCCATTCATGCCGAATTCGATGCGGGCACGCTGCGTGACGCCGAGATTGGCGCCCTCACCGATCACTTTGGCCCGCACATCGAGCGCGGTGATGCGGATGGCGTCATTGGCGCGGTCGCCGACTTCGGCATTGGTTTCGCCCGAGGCCCGTAAATACGTGCCGATGCCGCCGAACCACAGAAGGTCGACGTTCGCCTTGAGGATGGCGGTCATGATCTCGGCCGGTGTCGCGGTGGTCTTGGCGAGGCCAATCGCCGCCGCCGCTGCCGCAGGCAGCGTGATCGACTTCTGGCTGCGCGAGACGATGACGCCGCCTTCCGACAGTTTGGTCTTGTCGTAGTCCTGCCAGGACGAACGCGGCAGCGCGAACATGCGCTCGCGCTCGGCCATCGACGCCACTCTGTCTGGATCGGGATCGATGAAGATGTCGCGATGGTCGAAGGCGGCGATCAGCCTGGTCTGCGGCGACAAGAGCATGCCGTTGCCGAACACGTCGCCCGACATGTCGCCGACGCCGACGACGGTGAAGGGGGTGGCCTGGATGTCGCGGTTGATCTCGCGGAAATGCCGCTTGACCGCTTCCCAGGCGCCCTTGGCGGTGATGCCCATCTTCTTGTGGTCGTAACCGGCCGAGCCGCCGCTGGCGAAGGCATCGTCGAGCCAGAAACCGTGTTTCTCCGAAATGGCATTGGCGGTGTCGGAGAAGGTTGCCGTGCCCTTGTCGGCGGCGACGACAAAGTAGGGGTCGTCAGGATCGCGCCTGACGACGCCGGCTGGGGGTATGACGCCATTGAGGCCGATATTGTCGGTGATCGACAGCAGGCTGGAAACGAAATTCTTGTAGGCTGAGGTGCCGGCCTCGAAGATGGCGTCGCGGCCGGCGCTCATCGGCAGCTTCTTCGGATAGAAGCCGCCCTTGGCGCCGACCGGCACGATGACGGCGTTCTTGACCTGCTGCGCCTTGACCAGGCCGAGCACCTCGGTGCGGTAATCCTGGGCGCGGTCCGACCAGCGCAGGCCGCCGCGCGCAACCGGGCCGAAGCGCAGATGCACGCCCTCGACCTCGGACCCATAGACGAAGATCTCGCGCCACGGCCGCGGCGCCGGCAGGCCATCGACCGCTTGCGAGTCCAGCTTGATCGCCAGCGACTGGCCCCGCGCCTTCGTTCCCGCAACGAAATGATTGGTGCGCAACGAGGCTTCGATCAGGTTGAGATAGCGGCGGATGATGGTGTCGTCATCAATGTTAGGGACTTCCTCCAGCGCGTCCTTGATCTTGGCCTTGAGGTGCTTGGCGGCGATGACGCCTTCCGTCTCGGCGGTCGGGCCGAGACGAGCGACGAACAGTGCATGCAGGCCGCGCGCAATGTCGGGATAGCGGTTGAGCGCGGCCGAGATGAAATCCTGGCTCTGCGGGATACCGGCTTGCTGCAGGTAGCGGCCATAGGCGCGCAGAATGCTGACTTCGCCCGACCACAGGCCGGCGGTCTGGGCAAGCCCGTTATAGCTGTCATTGTCGATGTCGCCGCGCCAGACCGACAGGAAAGCGTCCTCGAACAGCGCGCCGCCATCGCTGAGGTCGATCGGCTTGCCGTAGCTGTTCTCCAGCTCCATGTCGTGGATGAAGACGGTGTCGCCGCCGTCCTCGCCAACCTCGAAGGTGCGCTCGCTGATGACGCGGAAGCCGATGTTTTCCAGCACCGGCACGCGACGCGACAGCGCTACCGGGCTGCCGTGGTGGTAGATCTTCAGCGCTGCCTGATGCGGTTTCTGCTCGGCATGGCGGTAATAGTCGATGGCGATCGGGTTGGCGGTGCTGATGCCGGCGATGCGCCCCGCATCCTTCAGCGCGACGGCCGCGCTGAAGGAATCGCGATAGCTCTCAGGCAGACGCGCGGCGATCGCCTTCAGCGATGGATCGCCGCCGACGGCTTCCGCGGCTTCGGCCAGCGCGTCGTCCCAGGTTCGCACGATATCGCGGATCGCCGCTTCGATCGCCGCCTGCTCGACCTTCGGCGTCTTGCCGCCGGAGCGGCCGATGATGAAATGCACACGCGCCAGCCCGCCCTCGGGGAAAGCCGGATAGTAAGCCGACAAACGGCCTTCGAAGACGGTCTTGAGATAGGTGCCGATCTTCTCGCGCACGACGCTGTCATAGCGGTCGCGCGGCACGAAGACGAGGATCGAGACGAAGCGGTCGAACTGGTCGGCGCGCACCAGCGCCCGCACCCGCGGCCGCTCGACCAAGCCGAGAATGGCCGCGGCGTGCTTCTTCAGGATCGGCACCGGCACCTGGAACAGTTCGTCGCGCGGATAGCTCTCCAGAACGTTGATCAGTGCCTTGCCGGAATGGTCGTGCCGGTCGAAGCCGGACTTGGCGATGATGGTCTCGGCCTTTGACCTAAGATACGGGATTTTCATCACCGAGCGCGTGTAGGCAGTCGAGGTGAACAGGCCGACCATGCGCAACTCGCCGGCAAGCGTGCCCTTGGCGGTGTAGGTTTTGACGCCGATATAATCGAGATAAATGCGGCGGTGCACCAGCGACTTGGCGTTGGCCTTGGTGACGATCAGCGGCTCCGGCCCATGCAGGAAGGCGCGGATTTCGGGCGTCGTCGTCACCGCCTCGGTGCCGCGCCGGAGCACCAGCACATCCGGGTCGGCGAGGATGCCGAGACCGGGTTTGTCGGCGCGCTCCAGATTGCCGCTCTCCGCGCCGCCGGAATATTTGAACTCGCGCATGCCAAGGAAAGTGAAATTGTCGTCGCGCAGCCATTCAAGGAAGGCGATGGCCTCGGCAACGCTCTTCTTGTCGAGCGGCACGGCGGAATAGCGGAATTCGGAAATCGCCTGATCGAGACGGGCGAGCATCGGCTTCCAGTCGCTGACGGCGGCGCGCACCTGGTTGAGCATCTTGCGCAGGCGGTCGGCCAGCGCGTCGGCCTGCTCCGCCGTCAGGCGCGGAATATGGACATGGACGACGCTCAGGCGGTCGTGATTGCCATCGTCCTTGAGGGCGCTGCCGTCGCCGAGGATCTCGTCGACGCCGGCCTTGCCGTGACGCACGACGATGACCGGATGGGTGACCAAAGTCGGTTCGCCGGCAGTTTCTGTGATCTCGCCGAGGATCGAATCGAACAGGAACGGCATGTTGTCGTTGACGACGGTGATGATCGTCATCGGGCGGCCCTCGCGGGAGACGCCCGACCCGGCATCGACGGCGACGACACTTTGGCCCTTCTTGTGGGCGGCGACCGCACGTCCTGCCAGGTCGGCGGCGCGCTCCAGGTCGGCGGCGTCATAGGCGGCAATGTCTTCGGCCGGCGCGCGGGCCAGCAGATAGTCGGCGAGCCTGGCCGGCTTCCCGTCGGGTTTCACCCCGGCAGTGGCTGTTTTCTTCGGCTTAGCTGCGGATTTCACGCTCGCCATGTTGTCCTCCCGTCACATGCTTTTACGACTATGGTAGCAGATGACCGCTGTTTGGCGACAAAGGTTTGACGGCTCGATAAGAATTACAGGAATTCGACGGTCAGGCGGCGGTGAACCAGGAGCGAGACCCCATGTCCGGCAAAATCAGCGCACTTGACCTCGGTATCGCGGAACTGAGCGAGGCGACAAAAGCCTATTTCGCCAAATGCGAGGAAAAGCTCGGCCTGGTTCCCAACGTGCTTCTTGCCTATGCCTTCGACGAGAAGAAGCTGCGCGCCTTTACCGACACCTACAATGATCTGATGCTGGGTGAATCCGGCCTGTCGAAGCTGGAACGGGAGATGATCGCGGTCGTCGTTTCCTCGATCAACCACTGCTATTATTGCCTGACCGCGCATGGCGCGGCGGTGCGCCAGCTCTCCGGCGATCCGGCTCTCGGCGAGATGATGGTGATGAACTTCCGCGCTGCCAATCTTTCACCGAAACAGACGGCGATGCTCGAATTCGCCGTCAAGCTGACGGAAGAGCCGGCAAAGATCGTCGAGGCGGACAGGGAAGCACTGCGCAACGCCGGCTTCACCAACCGCGACATCTGGGACATCGCCTCGACCGCCGCCTTCTTCAACATGTCGAACCGCGTGGCGGCGGCCATCGACATGCGGCCGAACGACGAATACCACGCCATGGCGAGGTGAAAGTTTCCTTCTCCTCGTAGGAGAGGTCAACGCGCCGCGATGGCCCCGGCAGCGCCGGCCATCGTCGTGGCGCTGATTCGGTTGGCGATCTTCATGGCGCGCCTGCTTTTGAGCAGCTTGCGCGCCTGTGAGGCCGCGACGACCCAGGCGAGATCGATGGCGATCAGAACCACCGCCATCGTCGCCGTCAGTTCGACCCAGCCGATGACACTCACCGAAGCGAGGTCGATGATCGTCGGCAGCAGCGCCAGATAGAACATCATGATCTTGGGATTGCCGAGCGTCACCGCCATGCCGGCAAAGAACAGTTTTGCCGGCGAATCCTCGCGCGGCATCTCGCCTTCTTTTGCGTCGACAGGTGCGGTCCACATCTTGAAGGCGAGGTAGGCGAGGTAAGCGACGCCGATCCATTTCACGACGACGAAGGCGAAATGGAAGGTCTGCGCCACGACCGCCAGCCCGAACACCGCCAGCGACAGCCAGATGGCCTCGCCGATCCACATGGCGAGCAGGAACGGGAATACGTCGCGAAAGCCTTTCGAGATGACGCGGGCGACAAGGGCTGCGATCGACGGGCCGGGCGAGCCGGCGGCAACGAAGAGAGCGGCGGCGAAGATCAGGAGCGAGGTGAGGTGCATGACGGAGCCCTTCGAGCGTTGGGTGGCAAAGGATATCCGATCGCTGGCGATTTGGCATCCTGCAGCCTGATGGGCCAGCCGACGCGGCAAATTTCAGCGGCCGGACCTTGCCCGCGCCAGTGGTTTGAGAAAGGATCGCGGCTATGAAATCAATCGTCATCCACGCGGCAAAAGACCTGCGCATCGAAGAGACCGATCCGGGCGTGCTGGGCACCGGACAGGTCGAAATATCGGTCGAGGCCGGCGGCATCTGCGGCTCGGACCTGCACTATTACAATCATGGCGGCTTCGGCGTGGTGCGCCTGCGCGAGCCGATGATTCTGGGACATGAGGTCGCTGGCACGGTGAAGGCGCTTGGCGCCGGCGTTTCCAGCCTTGCCGTCGGCGACCGCGTTGCGATTTCGCCCAGCCGGCCCTGCAATGCGTGCCGGTACTGCCTGCAGGGCGTGCAGAACCAATGCCTCAACATGCGATTCTACGGCAGCGCCATGCCGATGCCACATATACAGGGCGCCTTCCGCCAGTGCCTCGCCGCCGAGGCCTGGCAGTGCCACAAGATCGCCGACCATGTCTCCATCAACGAAGCCGCCTTTGCCGAGCCGTTCGCGGTAACGCTGCATGCCGTCAACCGCGCCGGCTCGCTGCTCGGCAAGCGGGTCTTGGTCACCGGCTGCGGGCCGATCGGTGCGCTCAGCATCCTTGCCGCACGTGTCCACGGCGCGCGTGAGATCGTCGTCACCGATGTCATGGACGCGGTTCTGGCCAAGGCCAACGAGATCGGCGCCGACCGCACCATCAATGTCGCCACAGATGCCGACAAGCTCGCTGGCTACAATGTCGAGAAGGGCAGTTTCGACGTCATGTTCGAATGCTCCGGCGATGAGCGCGCGGTGCGAGCCGGGCTCGATGTGCTGAAGCCGCGCGGGGTGCTCGTGCAGCTCGGCCTAGGCGGCGACATGTCGCTGCCTCAGAATCTCATCGTCGCCAAGGAGATCGAAATGCGCGGCTCCTTCCGTTTCCACGACGAGTTCGCGCTGGCCGTCGATCTGATCAACAACCGTCGCGTCGACGTCAAGCCGCTGCTGACCGGCATCTATCCGATGGACGAGGCGGTTGCGGCTTTCGAGATCGCCGGCGACCGCAACAAATCGATGAAGGTACAGATCGCCTTCGCCTGAGCAGGGCGAGACACCCTATGAACCTTGCCCGCTCGGCGTCTTGCCGCTAGAAGAACCGTCCCGACATTCATTTCGAGCTTCATTTTGCCTCAGTAACCGCCGGTCTCGCCAACTCCCCTGATCACACTTGGCAGGGCGCCGCATTAAGCGGTGCCTGCTCCATTTCACGTGTTCCTCAGGCGGCGGTTCGAGACCGGTTTGGCACTGCTGAACCGTTGTCGCGCGCTTTGCCGCCCGTGACAGCTGATTTCCGACATAGCTAGCTCTCGCCACGCCGTGCCCGCATGGGCATCTCGCCATTGCCGACCTGAAGAACTTCCACACTGGAAGGTCTTCCGGCTTGTCCCAACATCTCGCTATCCACTGGGCAATCACGCCCGAAATCGCGCCTCGACCCCTGGTCCACTGCAACCGCTGCAGCGTCGTGAAAGCCTATCGCTGCAGCGGCAAATTCCGCGTCAACGCCAATGGCAAACGCATTGATGTCTGGCTGATCTATCGCTGCATCGACTGCGACAATTCGTGGAATTTCGGCATCTTCGAACGCTGCAACCGCCGCGACATCGAACCCGCGCTGCTGGCAGCGCTCGAAAGCAACGATCCGGCCCTCGCCCGCCGCCATGCCTTCGATGTCGTGGCTTTGCGAAACCGGGTCGGCCGCGTCGAGGAGTTTCCCGATGTCGCCGTTCACAAACACCGGCTCGGCGGCGAAGGCCGACCCGCAGCCGCGCTTGAAATCAGGCTTGGGCTGGAAATGCCGACATCGCTGCGGCTCGACCGTCTGCTCGCCGGCGAACTCGGCATCTCCCGATCAAGGCTTCAGGCGCTGGAGGAGAAACGATTGCTGGTTGTTGTTCCCGAAGGCGCCAGAGCTTTGCGCAAGCCGGCCCGCGACGGCACGGCGATTCGCATTGACCTGGCCGACGAGCCGGATCGTGAAGCCATCATTTCGGCTGCCGTGGGTGAATGACAAGAGGGGCGAAGCACCGGTGCTTCGCCCCTCTCGAATTTAGACAATCAGACGATTACGCCGCGCCCACAACCTTGGCCGACTTCTCGAAGCGCTTGCGCTCGTTCGGGTCGAGATAGAGCTTGCGGAGCCGAATGGTCTTCGGCGTCACCTCGACCAGCTCGTCGTCCTGGATCCAGGCCAGCGCGCGCTCCAGCGTCATGCGGATCGGCGGCGTCAGCTTGACCGCCTCATCCTTGCCGGCGGCGCGGATGTTGGTCAGCTTCTTGCCCTTCAGCACGTTCACTTCGAGGTCGTTGTCACGGCTATGGATGCCGATGATCATGCCCTGATAGACCTTGACGCCCGGGTCGATGACCATCGGGCCGCGGTCTTCGAGGTTCCACATGGCATAGGCCACTGCCTCGCCCTGTTCGTTGGAGATCAGCACGCCGTTGGTGCGGCCCGGCAGTTCGCCCTTGTAGGGCTGGTAGGCGTGGAACAGCCGGTTCATCACGGCGGTGCCGCGCGTGTCGGTCAACAGTTCCGACTGGTAGCCGATCAGTCCGCGCGTCGGCGCGTGGAAGACGATGCGCTGACGGTTGCCGCCCGAAGGCCGCAGCTCGACCATCTCGGCCTTGCGCTCCGACATCTTCTGCACGACGATGCCGGCGTGCTCCTCGTCGACGTCGATGACGACTTCCTCGACCGGCTCCAGCAATTCACCGTTCTCGCCCTTCTGCATGACGACGCGCGGACGCGACACGGCGATTTCAAAGCCTTCGCGGCGCATCGTCTCGATCAGCACGGCCAATTGCAATTCGCCACGGCCGGAAACGAAGAACGAATCCTTGTCAGGCGATTCCTCGATCTTGAGCGCGACATTGCCTTCGGCTTCGCGCAGCAGGCGGTCGCGGATGACGCGGCTGGTCACCTTGTCGCCTTCAGTGCCGGCGAGCGGCGAATCGTTGACCAGGAAAGACATGGTCACGGTTGGCGGATCGATCGGTTGCGCATGCAACGCCTCGGTCACCGCCAGGTCGCAGAACGTGTCGGCGACGGTGCCTTTGGACAGGCCGGCAATGGCGACGATGTCACCCGCCTGCGCCTCTTCGATCGGCTGGCGCTCGAGGCCACGGAACGCGAGAATCTTGGAGATGCGCCCGGTTTCGATCTGCGTGCCGTCATGGTGGAGCACCTTGACCGCCTGGTTGGACTTCAGCGTGCCGCTCTCGATACGGCCGGTAATGATGCGGCCGAGGAAGGGATTGGCTTCCAGGATGGTGCCGATCATGCGGAACGGGCCGGGATGAACGGTCGGCTCCGGCACATGCTTGAT
This sequence comes from Mesorhizobium sp. C277A, assembly GCF_040324395.1. Classification (NCBI taxonomy): domain Bacteria; kingdom Pseudomonadati; phylum Pseudomonadota; class Alphaproteobacteria; order Hyphomicrobiales; family Phyllobacteriaceae; genus Mesorhizobium; species Mesorhizobium sp. C277A. Next base: position 4,767,138 of record NZ_JAMYVW010000002.1, read on the forward strand.
GACGAGGTCGAACAGCGGCGCCAGGCCCTGGTCCTTCGGGCCTTCCGGATTTTCCGAGACCCAGCCATCGCGGCCAGAACCGTAGAGGATCGGGAAGTCGAGCTGCTCGTCGGTGGCGTCAAGCGCTGCAAACAGGTCGAACACCTCGTTGACCACCTCGACGTGACGGGCGTCCGGACGGTCGATCTTGTTGATGACGACGATCGGCTTCAGGCCGACCTTGAGCGCCTTGCCGACGACGAACTTGGTCTGCGGCATCGGGCCTTCGGCGGCGTCGACCAGCACGATCGCCGAATCCACCATCGACAGGATGCGCTCGACCTCACCGCCGAAATCGGCGTGGCCGGGTGTGTCGACGATGTTGATGCGGGTGTCCTTCCAGTCGACCGAGGTCGCCTTGGCCAGGATGGTGATGCCGCGTTCCTTTTCGAGGTCGTTGGAATCCATGGCGCGCTCGGCGACGCGCTGATTGTCGCGGAAGGAACCGGATTGCCGCAGCAATTGGTCGACGAGGGTGGTTTTTCCATGGTCGACGTGCGCGATGATCGCGATATTACGAATTTTCATTTTGTGGTCTCGGGAGCGTTGCAGGCAGCAGGCCAGAAGGCGCCGCCTCTTTCGGTTGCGCGGCTCATACAGGGTTTTTCGCAATTGCGAAAGAGGAGGCGCACCACCAAATACTCATCAAATCTTAAGCATCTCGGTGTGAGATGGTTTTGTTAACCAAGGCGGGAACCTTTCTGGGCCCGGGTAGTTCGAAATTCATGACCGACAAACTCAACCGATTTTGGCCCCTCATCGCTTCGGTCGCATTCGCTGCCGTGCTGGCGGCGAATGCCGCTCAATCGGCCGCCACGGTGAAGGAAGCCAATCCGGCCTCGTCGTCCGACCGGACGGCCGAGCAGATGTTTGCCGACGCCCCTGATGGCGTCGACCCCGTGGTCACCGGCCCGGTCAGCGCCTCTTTCAAGCAGAGGCAGCAGGTTGCCGGCTGCGACAGCGCGGTGTGGCCGAAGATTCCGACGGTTTGCTACCCGGACTGACGGCTGCCCATTCCAGGCGTAGCGATCCTTCGCACCGACCCAAAGGCTTACGCCGACCGCACCGGATCGAGCGTCACCAGGGGGAGATTAGTACCGCGCCCTACGCCGCTTGCGGCTCCGGATCGAAAGCCGGCCTGCTCGTATTGATCAGCAGCGACAGACACGCAGCCACGATCGCCGTCATGCCGGCGATCAGGAAAGCCAGTTCGTAATTGCCCTGCAATTCGCGCATGGTGCCGCCGAAGGCGGCGGCGGTGGCGGCGCCGACTTGGTGGCCGGCTACGATCCAGCCGAACACGATCGGGCCGCTGCGGTCACCGAAGGCCTCGTTGGCGAGCCTGAGCGTCGGCGGCACGGTGGCGATCCAGTCGAGACCGTAGAGCACCGCGAAGATGATCAGGCTGGTCGCCGAGAAGCCGGAATAGGGCAGATAGATCAGCGCCAGGCCGCGAATGCCGTAGTAGACGCCGAGCAGCTTGCGCGGGTCGAAACGGTCGGTGAGCCAGCCCGAGAGCGTCGTCCCGATCAGGTCGAAAATGCCCATAAGCGACAGCAGGCCCGCGGCCTGTACCTCGGGGATGCCCATGTCGCCGCAGAAGGAGATCAGATGCGTGCCGACCAGCCCGTTGGTGGTGAAGCCGCAGATGAAGAACGTGGCGAACAGATACCAGAAGACGCGGGTGCGGGCAGCGCGGCGTAGCGTGTTCAGCGTATGCGCCAGGAAATTGCCTTGCGATGCCGGCGATACCGGCGGCACGTCATCCGCCCCGGCGCCATAGCGCACCATGCCGATCGAAGCGGGACGCTCCGGAACCAACAGCCAGACCAGCGGCAGAAGACAGGCGGTGGCGATCGAGACGGCGATAGCGACGGGCTGCCAGCCGCCCGACTGGGCGAGCGATGCCAGCAGCGGCAGGAACACCAACAGGCCGGTGGCGCTGGAGGCCGACATCAGCCCCATCACCAAGCCGCGATTGGTCTTGAACCAGCGGTTGACGATGGTGGCGCCGAGCACGGTGGCGACCGCGCCGGAGCCGATGCCTGAAAACACGCCCCAGGTGAGGAACAGGTGCCAGGGCTCGGTCATCAGTAGGCTGAGCGCGGTCGAGCCCGACATGATCACAAGCGAGGCAAGCAGCGTGCGGCGCAAGCCGATACGCTCCATCAATGCGGCGGCAAACGGCCCGGTCAGGCCGTAAAGGAAGATGCCGATCGCAGCGGCAATCGAAACCGTATCGCGCCCCCAGCCGAAGCTTTTATCCAACGGCAGCATCATCACCGAGGGTGCGGAACGAAGCCCGGCCGCGATCAACAGGCAAAGGAAGATGACGCCAACCACGACGAAAGCGTAGCGCTGGCCAAAGGGACGGGATTGAGCTATCATGTTACTGACCGGTACGTTGCAGGGTGAGGACATGTATACGTACCGATCGGTAACACGTCAATCGAGTCATACCATGCCAACGGACAAAAATATTGAACTGACCATCAAGGACGGTCATGCAGCCGCACCGCCCAAGGCTGCCAAGAAAATCCTCGACGTGGCCTACGACCTGTTCTACCGCCGCGGCATCCGGGCGATCGGCGTCGACGAGATCGTCAAGCGCGCCGGCGTCACCAAGCCCAGCCTCTACCGCAGCTTTCCCTCCAAGGACGAGCTCGCCGCTTCCTATCTCAGGCAATATGACCGTGAGTATTGGGAGCGTTTCGACGAAGCCGTGGCTGCCCATCCCGGCGACCCGCGGGCACAGCTCAGGGCTTTCCTGACTCGCGTCGGCAAGCGCACGCAAAGGCCGGACTATCGCGGCTGCGGCATGACCAACGCGGCGGTGGAATATCCCGAACATGGCCATCCGGCGCGCGTCGTCAGCGAGGCCAACAAGCAGGAGTTGCGCCACCGCCTGCGCGCGATGGCCGCAGCGATGGGCGCTAAAGACCCTGAGACGCTCGGCGACGGCCTGCTGCTGTTGATCGAAGGCGCCTATATCAGTGGCCAGCTCTTCGGCCTCGGCGGCCCGGCGGCAGCGGTCGCCCGCAACGCCGACCTGCTGATCGAGGCGAGCTTGAAGAAATAGACCTCTTGCGATCCATTCCAACCGCAAGCAATATCGCTGTCATGTCAGCGATCAAAACAGAATCGCAGGTACCGACTTGAACATTGCTCAGACGATTTTGGACGATCTCAAAAAAATGTTCGGGATCAATTACATGAAGCGGGGCGACCTGGCGTTGATCTCGCACGAGGAAAAGAGGGATATTGCCACGGTCTTCGACCTGAACGAGCACAGGGTCAAGGAGGCCGTTCTGCGCAGAGTGCTTTTTCTGTTTTTGGTCGCATCGGTTGCGATGTATGTTGGGATGTATTTCGACGGCAAGGCACACGGCATTACCCAAACGGCGCGCATTCTGATCGCGTCGATAAGCGCAGTCGCTTTGGTATTTTTATACCTGGATGTTTTTGTTCCCGTCGTCCTGCTTGCCGCCTGCGCGTCACTCCTCGCAATCTGCTGGATGGACTACCAGGCGTTCGTTGCAGCCGCTTCGTTTTCCGCTTTGTACGCGCTATATTTTTTTGCGAGGCTCAGAGCCCGATAGCGAAATAACCACAGGGATTATTCGCCATGCGCGCTCTTCTGCTCTCGCTTGCCCTTGCCGGCCTCTGCCAGGTCGCCCATGCCGACGGAATATCCAGCGTCTACACCGACCTCGACTCGCAAAAGGATTGCGTCACCTATGCGCAGGCCGAGGAAGGTGACGGCGACTGGGCCGAACTCGCCTGCTCCGGCTATCGCGGCTATCCCGTGCTGATCGCCTATGACGATGCGCGTGAATCGCTGTTCTACGGGTTTCCGCCCGGCGGCGAGATGACCTCGGTCTGGGAGAGCTTTTCCGGCTTCAACTCGTCCGGCGCCAGGGTCGAATGGCGCATCGAGACCAAGGGCGACGTTGCCGTTCCCTTTGCCGTCATCCACCGCCGCTCGATCAGCAATCCCGAGGACGAGAACAAGCCCACCGAAGTGCTGCTCGTCGCCAAGGTCGCCCAGATGGAAGCCCGCGACGGCTGCACCATCGGCCTCGTGCTGGCCACCGGCAACCCGCAGGCCAACGACCAGGCGCGCAAGCTGGCGGACGAAAAGGCGAAGAGTTTCGCCTGTGGCAAGGACAAGCACACCGTCATCGGCAACGTCCCGGCTTTTGGCAGGGTGGATAACTAGCCACGTGGGTGCAAGGCACCCCCCTCTGCCCTGCCGGGCATCTCCCCCTCAAGGGGGGAGATTGGCAGCTTCGCTGGCGGCGCTTTTTCTTTCGGCGCTGAAAATTGACGAAAGCCGTTGCGACATCCGATCTCCCCCTTGAGGGGGAGATGGCCGGCAGGCCAGAGGGGGGTGCCTCGCTGGCGTTTGCCGCTTACTTGAACGAGACGCAGGCCTCTCTCGGCGCTACTTTGCCGCCTTCGCCCGTGCGATCGCGTCGACGATCATCTTCTTGGCGTATTTGGAATCGTGCCAGCCTTCGATCTTGACCCATTTGCCGGGCTCGAGATCCTTGTAGTGCTCGAAAAAGTGCTGGACCTGGTCGCGGGTGATCTCGGGCAGCTGCGTGTATTCGGTGACGTTTTCGTAGCGCAGCGTCAGCTTCGGCGACGGCACGGCAATGACCTTCTCGTCCTGGCCGGCATTGTCTTCCATCACCAGCACGCCGATCGGTCGCACATTGATGACGCAGCCCGGCACCAGCGCGCGCGTGTTGCAGACCAGCACGTCGATCGGGTCGCCGTCGCCCGACAGCGTGTGCGGCACGAAACCGTAATTGCCGGGGTAGCGCATCGACGTATGTAGGAAACGGTCGACGAACAGCGTGCCGGCCTCCTTGTCCATCTCGTACTTGATCGGCTCGCCGCCGATCGGCACCTCGATGATGACGTTGATGTCCTCGGGCGGGTTCTTTCCGATGGCTATGGCTTCGATTCGCATGGCTTAAATCCCTCTCTCGATGTCCAAGATCGATAGCGGGCGGCGCGGCATGGTGCAATGCGGCGATTGGTGCGAAGCGCTAACGGAAGCGCACGGTTTATGATGATTTGTAACCGAGGCCGGTCATTCCCAGACGAAGGCGACCTTCTTGAGCGCCCTCTGCTCGAAAATCTCGACTCCTTCGGCGACGTCACGGCCACCCGCGCCGGCATAGAAGGAAAGTGCGTTCTGGTTGTCTTCCAGCGCCCACACCACCATTCCCTTCAGCCCGTGGTCGGCAAGCCGCGCCCGCGCCGCCTTGAACAGCCGGCTGCCGAGCCCGATGCCTTGATATTCCGGACGCAGGTAAAGTTCGTAGATTTCGCCCTGTTGCTTCAGCTCGCGGGCGCGGTTCTTGCCGATCGTGGCATAGCCGGCGATGGTGCCGCCGATCTCGACCACCAGAACGGTGGCGGCGCGGCGGATGGCGTTGGCCCACCAGTCGGCGCCGCGGCGGTTGATCATCGAGGTCAGCGAGCGATGCGGGATGATGCCGGAATAGGCGCCCTCCCAAGCCTGCTGGTGCACGTCCGCAATGGCGCCAGCGTCGCGCGGTTCGGCTTTCCTGATGTCGATGCTCAGCGTATTCATGATTTGTTAACCATAAACCCGCATCGGCCATTTGCAAGAGTCGAGGTCAGCCCGCCGACCGCTTTCTCACAGCCGATCGCGACACTGCTGACAATGGGCAAAGCCTGCCTGGAAACGCACCCAGCCGGCGCGGTCAGGCGTCCGTCCGGGTAGCGCGTGCTGGCTTTTCAGATCTCGACGAGATGATCGTCCAGTTCATTGGCATCGCCCGACGTCACCGGGAAATGCTCGGCCAGCACCGCGCCGACCTGCCCGATCGCCTTGACGAAGCCGTCGGCGAGCCGGTCGTCACCGGCATGCTGCAGGAGATCGCGCACCACGCCGTCCCAGACATGCTGGCCGACCTTGCTGTCGATGCCCGAATCGGCGACCACATCGGCATAACGCTCGGCGATCGACACGAAGACCAACACGCCGGTGCGCGCCGTGGTGCGGTGGACATTGCGGGCGAGGAACTGCCTGAGCGCATTGTGATGTGCCGCCTGATAACGCTGCCGGCGCGGCACCAGATGGATGCGCAAGCCCGGCAGCGCCCACAAAAGCACCAACACCGAGGCCAGTGCCAGCAGTTGGACAATGACGAAATGCGGCAGCCGGATCGACAGCCACCAGGCTTCCAGCCCATAAGCGACGGCGAGGCTGGCAATCAGCATGCCTGATGTCGCCATGAAGGCGGCGGGAAAGAAATAGCCGTCGCTGGCATGCGCAACGACGCAGTAGATCTCGCCGTCGGTTTTGGCCTCGGCCGCGCGGATCGCGGTGGCGATGCGCTCATGGTCCTGTGGGCTGATCGGTCGTGTTGCCATCTTCTCTCACCAGCTCCCTGAAGACCCGCCACCGCCAGACGAACCGCCGCCGCCTGAAAACCCGCCGCCGCTGCTTGAGCCCGAAGACCAGCTGCTGCCCGAACTTCCCGATGACCATCCGCTGCCCGACGACGAACTTGTTGTCCAGCTGCTGGAGCCCGAGGACGATCCGCTCGGCCCCTGGCCGTAGCGAAAGGTCATGCCCAGCCATTTATACACGCCCGGCGACAGCTTGGTGCCGAAGATCGGCGGCAGGAAGGCCATCGCCAGGCCGCCGAAGAACATCGCCGCCCACAGGATCAGGAAGACCGCGACGACGGGATCGATGGGCGTGCTGCGGTCGGCCGGGTTGCGCTTGCCGCGCGCCTCCAGCTCTTCCGGGTTGCCTTCCAGCACCATGACCATGTCGTCGACGGCCTTGGAAATGCCGCCGGAGAAATCACCGGCGCGGAACGCCGGCACCATGTCGTTTTCGATGATCAGTTTGGTGTGCAGGTCGGTCAGCGTGCCTTCCAGCCCGTAGCCGACCTCGATGCGCATCTTGTGGTCGTTCTTGGCCACCAGCAGAAGCACGCCGTTGTTTTCGCCGGCCTGGCCGAGTTTCCAAAAGCGGAACAGCCGGTTGGCGTAGGGTTCGATCTCCTCGCCGTCGAGGCTGTTGATCGTGGCGACGACGATCTGGTCGGAGCCTTTGGTCTCGAAATCCGCGAGCTTCTGCGTCAGTGCCGCCTTGGTCGCGGCGTCGATAATACCGGCATTGTCGACCACCCGCCCGGTGAGTGCCGGCAGGTCTGCCGCCAAGGCTACAAACAGCATGGTGAGCATCGTCAACAGGGCGATGCCGATCGTCGCGGCTGCGCGGCCAGGTCTTGGCGGATTGAAGACGCGTACTGTCATGCCGTCACGAGTTCCCCTCAACCACCATGACTGTCCTCAATCACCATGATCATGTCGTCGACCGCTTTGGAAATACCGCCGGAGAAATCCCCGGCGCGGAAGGCCGGCACCATGCCTTCAATGATCCGTGTGGCGTGCTGGTTGGTGAGCGTGGCTTCCAGCCCGTAGCCGACCTCGATGCGCATCTTGCGGTCGTTCACGGCCACCAGCAGAAGCACGCCATTGTTCTTGGCCTTCTGGCCGAGCTTCCAAGCGTTGAACAGCCGGGTGGCGTAAGGCTCGATCTCCTCGCCGTCGAGGCTGGGAACCGTCGCGACGACGATCTGGTCGGAGCCTTTGGTCTCGAAATCGGCCAGCTTCTGCGTCAGCGCCGCCTCGGTCGAAGCGTCGATGATGCCTGCATTGTCGACGACACGACCGGTGAGGGCGGGCAGTTCCGCCGCCAGCGCCGCGAAGCTGACGAGCAAGACCAGCAAGGCAGCGCCGGTCATCGTGGCGAAGCGGCCATGCCAGGGATTGGCGATGCGTGTTGTCATCTCGTCACCAGCTTCCCGAGGAGCCGCCGCCGCCGGACGAACCGCCGCCGCCGGAAAAGCCGCCACCACCGCTTGAACCCGACGACCAGCCGCCCCCGCCCGAAGACCAGCCGCCGCTGGATGACCGCTTGTGCGGCTCGAATGTCATGCCGAGCCAGCGATAGCGGCCGGGACCGAGTTTTTGGCCGAAGATCGGCGGCAGGATGGAGGCGGCCATGCTGCCGAAGAAGATGATTGCCCAGATGCTGATGAAGACGCCGAAGAACAGATTGTCGGTATTGATGGGCGGCTTCTGGTTGCGCTCGCCGCGCGCCTCCAATTCCTCCGGATTGCCTTCCAGCACCATCACCATGTCGTCGACGGCCTTGGAAATGCCCCCGGAGAAATCGCCGGCGCGGAACGCCGGCACCATGTCGTTTTCGATGATCAGCTTGGTGTGCAAATCGGTCAGCGTGCCTTCCAGCCCATAGCCGACCTCGATGCGCATCTTGCGGTCGTTCGGCGCCACCAGCAGCAGCACGCCGTTGTTTTCCTTGGCCTGGCCGAGCTTCCAGAAGCGGAACAGCCGGTTGGCGTAAGGCTCAATCTCCTCGCCGTCGAGGCTGGGGATGGTTGCGACGACGATCTGGTCGGAGCCTCTGGTCTCGAAGTCGGCGAGTTTCTGGGTGAGCGCGGCTTTGGTGCCTGCATCGATGATCCCGGCATTGTCGACGACGCGGCCGGTCAGCGCGGGGAGGTCGGCGGCGAAGGCGGTGAGGGGCAGGAAGACGGCCAGAAAGGCGAGAAGAACACCAAGGTTGGCGTTCCTTCGCGTCCCCCTCTGTCCTGCCGGACATCTCCCCCTCGAGGGGGAGATTGGCAATCTCGCTGCCGACGCTCAGCCGGCAACGCTGATATTTGGCGCAAGGACAGAAGACAGCTGATCTCCCCCCTTGAGGGGGAGATGTCCGGCAGGACAGAGGGGGGTGTGAAGGAACGCAAGGCTGGCAAAGGCCAAGCTCACCCAGACGTCATCACCCGCCCTGCTTCGTGCCGAAATCGACCTTCGGCGGCTGCATCTTGTCTTCTTCGACGGTGAAGTTGGCGAAGGGCTCGTTGCTGCGGAACCAGAAGGTTGCCCATAGCACCGACGGAAAGGTCCTCAGCGTCAGATTGTAATCCTTGACCGCCAGGATGTAGTCGCGCCGCGCCACGGCGATACGGTTCTCGGTGCCTTCGAGTTGCGCCTGCAGCGCCAGGAAATTCTGGTTGGCCTTGAGGTCGGGATAGGCCTCCGACACCGCGATCAGCCGCGACAGCGCGCTGGTCAGCCCTGATTGCGCATCCTGGAACTTCTTGAGCGCTTCGGGGTCCTTCAGCGTTTCCGGCGTCACCGTGATCTGCGTCGCCTTGGCGCGCGCTTCGACCACCGCATCGAGCGTGTCCTTTTCATGCGAGGCATAGCCCTTCACCGTCTCGACCAAATTGGGAATGAGGTCGGACCGACGCTGATACTGGTTCAGCACCTCGCTCCATGCCGCCTTGGCGTTTTCCTCCGCCGTCGGGATGGTGTTGAAGCCGCAGCCGGCGAGCAGAGGCAGCACGACGGCCATCATCAGCACGGCCGGCAGACTGCGGAAAGGGAAGGCAAGGCGCTGGGCAAACATGGTGAGGTCCCTCGACAGAAGTTGCATGCGAAGCATTAGCACAATCCGCGCTCAAGAAAATGTCTGCCGCTGGCGCGCATTCCTGGCGCGCATTCATGCGCCGGCGAGGCCCTGTGATTGATCGCGCGAACACGATATGGTTGCCGGCAAACAGGACAGGATCATGGCGGAACGCCGCGACGATGACAGCGAATCGCGCCGCATTATTGAGCGCGTGGCGAACGAGGGCGGCCTTGGCGGCGCATCGCTGGTGTCACGGGCAGCGAAAGGCGCCCGCGATCATGTTACCGCAGCCGAGGCCGACCGATCCGATCCGATCGAGGTCTGGGGCACCCGCATCGGTCGCGCACTTGGGCTCATCGTCGCCCTCGGCCTTTTGATCTGGCTCGTGTACTACGTCTCCCGGGGCAGCTAGAGCATGATCCTGAAAAGTGGGAACCGGTTTTCTCGGACAAGCGGGAACCGTTTTGTCCGGAGATCATGCTCCAACCAAAGAGATAGATTAGGATGACGATTCAACGAAAAATTATCCGTATCTAGGATTTTCCATGAACAGCGAAAAAGCCGACGCGCCGCGCGCGGTCATCGTCATTTCCAGCCATGTCGCCCGCGGCTCGGTCGGTAACCGCGCCGCCGTGTTTGCGCTGGAGACGCTGGGCTTTCCGGTGTGGGCGGTGCCGACGGTCATCCTGCCCTGGCATCCGGGCCATGGCCGCGCCACGCGCATCGTGCCGCCGCTCGACCAGTTCAAGGCGCTGATGGCCGATCTTGAGCGCGCGCCCTGGCTGGGCGAGGTGGGCGCGGTGCTGTCGGGCTATCTCGGCGAGGCCGGCCAGGCCGAGGCCGTCGCCTCGCTGGTTGCGGCGGTCAAGGCCAAGACGCCGGACGCGATCTATATATGCGATCCGGTGATGGGCGATTCCGGCGGGCTCTATGTGCCCGAGCCGACGGCCGCCGCGATACGCGACCGGCTGATGCCGATCGCCGACATCGCCACCCCCAACCGCTATGAGCTGGAGTGGATGGCCGGCGCGCCTTTGCCCGATCTGAAATCGGTGATCTCGGCCGCCCTCCATGCCGGACCGTCAACAATGCTGGTGACGTCGGCACAGTCGATGATGACCGGCGGCACCGGCAATCTGCTGCTTGACGGCACCCAGGCGCTGCTGGCCGAACACCGCCTCATCGACAAGCCGCCGAATGGCCTCGGCGACCTGACTGCGGCCGTCTACCTCGCCCGCATCCTGTCGGGGCAGCCGCCGATCAAGGCGCTGCAATCGACCACCGCCGCCGTCTACGAAATCCTGGCGCGAACCGCCAAGCGTGGCGGCGACGAGTTGCAGCTTGAAACCGATGCCCAGAGCCTGTCGCATCCGATGGCGATGGTGCAGCTGCGCCACCTCACGCATCCGGGGCGGGACCGCCGGGCGTGACCTCGACCGTGGTCGTCGGCGTAGACGGCTGCAAGGCCGGCTGGATCGCCGTCCGCCGCGATCTGGATGCCGCGCCGTCAGTCCGCGTCTTTCCCAGCTTTGCGGCCCTGCTCGACGCCTTGCCCGCCGATGCGACAGTGGCCGTCGACATGCCGATCGGCCTGCCGGACGTCTCGCAAAGAGGCGGGCGCGGGCCGGAGACCTTGGTACGGCCAATGCTCGGAGCACGGCAATCCAGCGTCTTCTCTATCCCGTCCCGCGCGGCCCTCTACGCCGACATCAGCGACTTCACCACGGTCGAGGCTTGGTATGAGGCGCATCGGCGCGCCAGCGAGGTGGCCAAGGCGACCTCCGATCCGCCACGCGGCGTCTCGATCCAAGCCTTCGGCATCTTTGCCAAGATCCGCGAGATCGACGCGCTGCTGATTATGCGTCCGGAACTGCGCCGCCGCGTCTTCGAATCGCACCCCGAAGTGGCCTTCTGCCGGCTGAACGGCGAAAAACCGATGACGCTGCCGAAGAAGATCAAGGGCGCAGTCAATCCTGCCGGGATGGAAGAGCGCAAGGCACTGCTCTGCCGGCACGGCTATACCAGAGCTTTCCTCGACCAGCCGCCGCAACGCGGTGCTGCCGCCGACGATTTCCTCGACGCCGCAGCGATGATGCTGATTGCCGGACGCATTGCCGGCGGCGAGGCAAAGCCGTTTCCCGACCCGCCGCTTGCCGACCGTTTGGGCATTCCCCTGGCGATCTGGGCGTGAGGCAAGCGGCGAGCCATGCGTGCGGCATGGCGATTTGCGACGAAGCCATCCGCAATTCGGCATTGCCCGCGACGGGCATTTGCCGTTAGAGCCTTTCTAACTTGAAATGAGCTGCCGTCGCTAACCCCGAAAGGCTTCATCCCTAGCCCATGCCCCATCTCCCCGAACATCTTTGGACCGGCTACCGCAACTTCATGAATGGCCGCTATCTCACCGAGAGCGGACGCTATCGCGAGCTCGCCCGCGAAGGGCAGGCGCCCGAAACCATGATCGTTGCCTGCTGCGATTCCCGCTCTGCCCCCGAGGCGATCTTCGACGCCGGTCCGGGCGAACTGTTCGTCCTGCGCAATGTCGGCAATCTGGTGCCGCCCTATGCGCCGGACGGCGAGTTCCACTCGACCTCGGCCGCGCTCGAATTCGCCGTGCAGAGCCTGAAGGTGAAAAACATCGTAGTGATGGGCCATGGCCGCTGCGGCGGCATCCGCGCCGCGCTCGACACCAATTCGGCGCCGCTGTCGCCCGGCGACTTCATCGGCAAATGGATGAGCCTGATCGCGCCGGCGGCCGAAACCGTTTCGTCCAGCACGTTCATGACGGCAACCGAACGGCAGACGGCGCTGGAGCGGATTTCCATCCGCTATTCGATCGCCAATCTCAGGACCTTCCCTTGCGTCTCCATCCTCGAAGGCAAGGGGCGGCTGTCGCTGCATGGCGCCTGGTTCGACATCTCGACCGGCGAGCTCTGGGTGATGAACAAGGACACCGGCGACTTCGAGCGGCCGGATTTGACGTAGACCCATGATCCCGAAAAGTGGGAACCGGTTTTCGGATAAGGGCATGGTCAAATAAGAGGAGGCAAGAATGCGGGTTTGGCCTGCGATCGCTTTCGCGGTAGCGGCGCTGCTGATTTCGCTCGTCCCTGCCGCTCCGATGACGGCGCCATTATCGACCGCTGGTATTCGGCGCTGCTGGTCGCCGATCGCACCGAATTGTCGGACCTGCTCGCCGACGATGTCCGCATCAAGCTCGACGATCTCGGCGTCGTACAGTCGAAGCAGGAGTTCATCGCGTCGATCGACGAATGGAAGGGCGCGGTCGCCGGCGCCGCAATCCGGCATCGCGTCGAAAAGAGCGAGGCCGGCGTCACCACGGTCATCGCCTGCTATGATTTCCCCAACAATGACATGCTGATGCAGGAAACGTTCGCCGTCACCGGCAACCGCATCACCGCCAGTTCGCAAGCGGCGATCGCGGAAAATTGCGACGGCTTCTGACGCGGGCTTGAACGGCCGCGCTGTTGCGCCGCGCCAGTCATCGCCCTACATCGGTCAGCAAGCTCCGCCAATCACCGAAAGATCCCCCATGCCGTCCACGAAAACCGTCGATCTCGCCGCCCATCCGCTGACCAAATGGCAAGGGCCGCTCGGCCTGCCGGATTTTGCCAGCATCGGCGACGACGATTTCTCCTCGGTGTTCGACGCGGCGCTGAAGGCACATGAGGCCGAAATCGATGCGATCGCCGGCAACAAGGATGCGCCGACCATCGAGAATACGCTGGCAGCCCTCGAGCTCGCCGGTGAGCCGCTCGACCATGTCTCGTCGATCTTCTGGTGCCGGGCCGGCGCCCACACCAACGATGCGATCCAGGCGCTGGAGCGTGAGATCTCGCCGAAGATGTCGCGGCATTTCTCGGCGATCTCGATGAACGAGAAACTGTTTGCCCGCATCGACGACCTCTACCAGCGCCGGGAGACGCTAAAACTCGACGTCGAGACGCTGCGGGTGCTGGAGAAGACCTGGAAAGGCTTTGTGCGATCGGGCGCAAAACTCGACGCCGACGGCAAGAAGCGGCTGGCCAACATCAGCGAGGAGTTGTCCTCGCTCGGCACCACTTTCGGCCAGAACGTGCTGGCCGACGAGCGCGACTGGGCGCTGTTCCTCGACGAGGCTGATCTTGCCGGCCTTCCGGACTTCGTGAAGAGTTCGATGGCCGAAGCCGCCGAGACGCGCGGCCAGAAGGGCCGCTACGCCGTCACTTTGTCGCGCTCAATCTATGAGCCGTTCACGACCTTTTCTGAACGCCGCGATCTGCGCGAGACCGCTTTCCGCGCCTTCACCATGCGCGGCCAGAATGGCGGCGCCAGCGACAACACCGCAGTGGTGCGCGACATGCTGAAATTGCGCGCCGAAAAGGCCAGGCTGCTCGGCTATGCCTCGTTCGCCGCGCTGAAGCTCGACGACACCATGGCCAAGACGCCGAAGGCGGTGCACGACCTCCTCGACCCGGTCTGGGAGAAAGCGCTGGAGAAGGCCGCCGCCGACCAGAAGGAGCTGGAGCGGCTGGCGACCAAGGCAGGCAGCAACGAAAAATTCGCCGCCTGGGACTGGCGCTTCTACCAGGAGAAATTGCGCGCCGAGAAATTCGACTTCGACGAGGCGGAACTGAAACCCTATCTGCAACTCGACCGGGTCATCGACGCCTGCTTCGACGTCGCCACAAAACTGTTCGGCATCACTTTCGAGGAGAAGAAGGGCATCGCCGCCTGGCATCCCGACGCGCGCGTCTTCGTGGTGAAGAACGCCGATGGCAGCGAGCGCGGCCTGTTCCTCGCCGACTATTTCGCCCGATCCTCGAAGCGTTCTGGCGCCTGGATGAGCGCGCTGAAGTCTGGCTACAAGCTTGGGGATGGCTCAAAGCCGGTGATCTACAACATCATGAACTTCGCCAAGCCGCCGGCGGGGGAAGCGGCGCTGCTGTCGGTCGATGAGGCCAAGACCCTGTTCCACGAATTCGGCCATGCTTTGCACGGCATGCTGACCGACGTCACCTGGCCGTCGGTGGCGGGCACCTCGGTTTCCCGCGATTTCGTCGAACTGCCTTCGCAGCTCTACGAGCACTGGCTGACGGTGCCCGCAGTGCTGGAAAAGCATGCGCTGCATGTTAAGACCGGCAAGCCGATGCCGAAGTCGCTGCTCGACAAGATGCTGGCCGCCCGCACGTTCGGCGCAGGTTTCGCCACGGTCGAGTTCACAGCGTCGGCGCTGATCGACATGGCGTATCACGCGCGGCCGGATGCGCCGGCGGAACCGCTGCGTTTCGAAGCCGAAACGCTGGAAAAGCTTGATATGCCCGACACCATCGCCATGCGTCATCGCACCCCGCATTTCGGCCATATCTTCTCCGGCGACGGTTATTCAGCCGGCTACTATTCCTACATGTGGTCGGAAGTGCTCGACGCCGACGCCTTCGCCGCCTTCGAGGAGACTGGCGATCCCTTCAACCCGGCGCTGGCGGAACGGCTGCGGAAGAATATCTATGCCGCCGGCGGGTCGAAGGATCCGGAGGAGCTGTACACGGCGTTCCGCGGCAAGATGCCTTCGCCGGAAGCGATGATGGTGAAGCGGGGATTGCTATAGCGCCAGCTTATCTCCCCCCTCGGGGGTCGGTCCGACTGGGCTCGACCTCCTGCGGCAGATGAAGGTCGGCGCTTCACGCGCGAGGACCCCCTCTGTCGCCTTTGGCGACATCTCCCCCTCAAGTGGGGAGATCACCAGCGCCAAGGATCCGCCACCCGTGGCCACACCGGCCGCGTCAGCTTCCTGTAATCCGTCACCGCCGGATTGCTCGGATACGAGCTCGGCGCCGAGACATAGATGATCTCCGCCGCGATCGGTTCAAAGCCGGCGTAGAAATGGTTGGTCGACTTGATCAGCAATATGTCCTTCGACAACGGATCGACACCGATGTTGGAGAAGACATCCGGCTCGAAGGTCTGCGTGCGGTTGGTGTTGAGGATGATGTCGATTTCGGTGCCTTCGAGCCGCACCAGCGCCGTCGGTCCGAGCGTCACCCGGCTCGGCCCGAAGCTCTGCCAGCCCTCGGGGACGGCTTTCAACACCTTGACGCGCGCATCGATCGGTTCGCCGGCCAGCGGCCCGGCCTTGCCGCCGAAGCGCAGGTCGATGACGGCGCCTTCGCCTGCCGCCTGGCAGAAGGTGACAGCGATCGGGTCCCAGATCGTCGCCACGCCAAAATTGTCAACGCCCTGTTCCAACATTGCGCGCAGCACAACGGTACCGTCGCCGGCGACGCCACCGCCGGGATTGTCCCAGATGTCGGCAATCACAACCGGCTTGCCGGGATTTTCCTTGCGCACGGCCAGTGCCCGCGCGATGCCGTCCTCGGTGTTCAGCATCGTCATCGCCGTCCTTTCACGGATGGCGTAAAGCTCGTGCCCTAGCCTCTCCGCCAGCGCATCGCCCTTGGCCTTGTCATTGTCAGTGACGACCAGGATGCGCGTGCCCATTTCGGGCACGTCCGCCGCCATGAAGCCATGGATGACCGAGACCGACAGCACGCCGTCCTTGCCGTGCAGCGCCTTGATGCGGTCGACGAAGGAGCGCATCGGCTCGCGGCTGGTCGGCAGCACCTGGATCATGCGGCAGTCGAAGGTCGAGATCACCGGCCTGATCTCGTCGCGCGCCGCCGCCAATCCAAGCTCGACGACATGTTCGCCGCGCTCATAGAAGTCGGTGTGCGGGAATTCGAGGAAATAGGCCATGACATTGCATGCCGCGACGCGCTTTGGGGTCAGATGACTGTGCGGGTCGAGCTCGACCGCGATCACCACGTCGGGCCCGACGATTGCGCGAACCCGTTCCAGCAGATCGCCTTCGCAATCGTCATAGCCTTGCGCCACCATGGCGCCGTGCAGGCCGAGGATGACGGCGTCGACCGGCAAGGCTGCCTTCAACTGGCCGAGAATCTCGTCACGCAACGCCTCATAGGTCTGCCGCTGCACCAGCCCGCCCGGCTCCGCCCAGGTGGCGGTGCCTTCGATGACGGTCAGCCCTTCGGCAGCCGCACGCCGGCGCAGCGCGACCATCGGCGAGGAGCACAAGGTCGGTGTATCAGGATGCTTGCCCGGCCCGGCATAGAACGCCATCTCGAACGACGCCCGGTCGGTCGGCACCGGCGAGAAGGTGTTGGTTTCGGTCGCCAGCGAGGCGGTGAAGATGCGCATGAAAACTCCGTACGGCTATTTGTTTTTCGCAATTCCGGACGGAAAACCGCTCCACACTTTTCCTGGAATTGCTATTTTACGGCCCCGAGCGCCAGCCCGCGGACGAGATAGCGCTGCAGCCAGATGAACAGGATTGCCACCGGCAGCGTCGCCAGCAGCGTCGCCGCCATTACATGGTGCCATTCGATCGTGTAGCGGCCGGCGACCAGCGAGAACACCTGGATCGGCAGCGTGTAACTTTCCTGGCTGCGCAGCATTGTGAGCGCAACGACGAACTCATTCCATGCGTTGATGAAGGTGAAGATGGCGGTCACCGCGATTGCCGGCAGGCAAAGCGGCAGAAACACTTTTCGCAAGGTCAGCCAGCGGCCGGCGCCTTCCATCCACGCTGCTTCCTCGAGATCGCGCGGGATGGTGTCGAAATAGCTTTGCAGCATCCACACGGTGAAGGCGACGTTGAAAGCCATGTAGATGACGCCGAGCGCGGTCGTGGATTCGATCAGACCCCAGGCCGCCATCAGCCGGAACAGGCCGAGCACCAGCACGATCGGCGAGATCATCTGCGAGATCAGCAGGAACTGGCGGAAGGCGCCATAGCCGGCAAAGCGAAACCGCGACATGGCATAGGCGGCCGGCACCGAGATCAGGATGGCGCCGACGGTGGCGATAACAGAGACATAGAGCGAATTGGCCAGCGCCTGGCCAAAGCCGGTCGCCACCCACATGTCGGCAAAATTCGACCAGTGGAATTCGCTTGGCCACCAGGTCGGCGACAGCACCTCCTGCCGCGGTTTGACCGCGGTCAAAAACATTACCGCGAAGGGGAAGATGGTCACCACGAGCAGCGGCGAAAGCAGCAGCCATGCGATGATCGTACGCTTCAGCTTGGGCGTCATGTGCGCTGCTCCCGCATGGCAAGCCGCACATAGATCATGGTGAAGATCAAAAGGATGGCGAACATCAGCAGCGACACCGCCGATGCTTCGCCCAGCTTGCCGATGCGGAAGGCCAGCTTGTAGAGATGGGTGACCAATATGTCGGTCGAGTTGGCCGGCCCGCCCTGCGTCATCACCCAGATGATCGGGAAGGAATTGAAGACGTAGATGGTGTTGAGGACGATGGCGATGTTGATGAACGGCTTCAGCAGCGGAAAGGTGATCTCGCGGAACTGCTGCAGCGGCGTCGCCCCCTCCAGGGCCGCCGCCTCGTAGAGGTCGTCGGGGATCGACGACAGGCCGCCGAGGAAGATGGTCGTGGTGAACGGTACCGTCACCAATATGCCGATCAGCACCTGCATCGGGAATGCCGTCTCGGCGCGCGCCAGCCACTGGATGTTTTCATGGATCAGGCCGAGCCCGATCAGCGCCGAGTTCAGCATGCCGCTTTCACCGTTGAGCGCCCAGCGCCAGACCACCGCCGTCATCGTCAGCGACACCGCCCAGGGCAGCATGATGATGACGCGGGCAATGCCGCGGCCGTAGAAATCGGTGTTGAGGATCATCGCCACCGGCACCGACAACAGCAGCGCGCCGCCGACCACCAGCAACGTCCACAGGCCGGTGCGCCAGAGTGCCGCCAGGAAATCGGGATCGGCGAGGAAGGCTGAATAATTGGCGAAATCGTTGAAGTCGCGTAGCTGGCCGAAGCGGCTGACGTCATGCGTCGAGATCTGGATCAGGTCCCAGACCGGCCAGAAGATGACGACCGCCGCCAGCAACAGGCTGGGCAAGGTCAGCAGATAGGGCAAGAAGCGATTTTGCATCGGCCGGTTTTGTACCGTGGTTCTGTGGCGCTGGCACGCCAGCTCGGATCAATCTTGCATATCGGTCTTTAGCAGCGCTTCAGAAGAATGCCTTTCCTCTCCCCCGTCGATCGGGGGAGAGGTGTCGAGCGAAGCTCGGGGGGTCGACCCTTGGGGCGCAAGGCGAGGTGATGTTTGCCCCTATTGCCCTTCCTATGTCCGTTCGCGGCGGTTGCCAGGTGGTTCCCCCACTCCGTCTCGGCTTCGCCGAGCCACCTCTCCCCCTCCGGAGGGAGAGGAAAGTGTGGCGCGCCCCGATCTCAGGGGCGCGCCGGGCGCAGGGAGATACGCCCTATTTCTTGATCACGGCGTTGGCCTTGGCAGCCGCTTCCTTCAAGCCTGCCTCGGGGTCGCCGCCGAGATAGATCTTCTGCATGGCATCCGAGGTGATCTGGGCGACTTCTTCCCAGCCGGGGATGACCGGCGCAAAGCGGGCGTCGGGCAGCAGCGCGGTGAACGCTGCCAGATCGGCATTGTTGACGTAATAGTCCATCTTGGCCTCTTCCTTGTTCACCGGCAGGAAGCCTTCCCCTTGCGTGAACTTGGCGCGCTGTTCGGTGGTGAACAGGAAGTCGAGCAGCTTCCAGGCCTCATCCTTGTTCTTGGAATTCTTGAACATGATGATGGAATCGGTGACGCCGTACGTGCCGCGCGCGCCGGTCGGTCCGGCGGGGATAGCGGCCACGCCATATTTCAGGTTCGGCGCCTCGTCCTTGATCTGGTTGGACAGGAAGGGCGCGGTGATCATCATGCCGACCTTGCCCTGCTTGAACAGGTTCTGGACGTCCTCGCGGTTGTTGGAGGTGACGCCGGGTTCCGTCAGGCCTTCGTCGATCATCGACTTGTAGAGCTTGGCGGCTTCGAGCGCGCCGGGCGTGCCGAGGCCCGACGTGCCATCCTTGTTGAGGATCTCGGTGCCTTGCGACCACATCGCATAGTAGTAATAGACGTCGGTCTCGATCTCCTTGCCCTGCAGGCCGAAGCCGAACGTGCCGGTACCCAGCGCCTTGATCTTGCGCGCATCCTCCTGCAACTCGGTCCAGGTTGCCGGCGGGTTGGCGATTCCGGCCTTCTCGAACAATTCCTTGTTGTAGTACATGGCGCGCGCCGAGGCCGCGATCGGCAGGCCGTAGGTCTTGCCCTCCATGATCGACGGCGACAGGAAGGTGTCGATGAAGCGGTCCTTGAAGTCTGGCTTGATGTAGCCGTCGAGCGGCTCGGCGACATCCTGCTGGACGAAATCGATCAGCCAGCGGGTGCCGATGATCGACAGGTCGGCATTGGTGCCGGCGGTGATGTCGGTGGTCAGCTTCTGCAGCAGCACGTCCCACGGCACAACTTCGAACTTGACGGTGATACCCGGGTTGGCTGCCTCGAATTCCTTTTTCACGGCTTCGAAATACGGGCCGGTCTTGGCGCTGTATTCGGCGACGGTTACGCGCACCTCGCCGGCATCTGCCTGCGCGGCCAGGGCGAGCAGGCTCATTCCGGCCATCAGGCCGACAGTCCATTTTGCAAGCTTCATTCGATCTCTCCCATTTGATTGCGCCTGCGCTCTTGCGGCTTCCAGGCGACCAAGGCTTTATGTGACTTTCCTACATTATCCATCATTTCACGCTGTGCAAGCGGATTATCCTGTTGCTTAATTACATTTCTTAAAATAGCGTTTTCCGACTATCGTAGATCCTAAGGAGACGCGCAGGGTGGTTTCAAAGGCCGAATTTGCAGGCAAGACTGTGCTGGTAACCGGCGCCGGCGGCGGCCTCGGCTCGGCCATCGTGGCGCTGCTGGCTGAACGCGGCGCACGGGTGATCGGCTGTGACCAGTCGGCAGACCAGCTCGGCAGCCCGCATCTGGCGTCGCACCATGTCTTCGACCTCCTCGACCGGGGTTCCATCGAAGCAGCGATACCTGCGATCCTTGAGAAGGACGGCGTCCCCGACATCCTGATCAACAATGCCGGCTGGACCCGCGCCGAAACGCTTGCCGCGCTGACCCCTGACAGAATAGAGCACGAGCTCGATCTCAATCTGACCGGGGTGATGCTGTTCGCCGATCCACTGATCAAGGCGATGGCCGCGCGCGGTTCGGGCAGCGTCGTCTTCATCTCTTCCGTCAACGCCATCGCCCACTTCGGCAACCCGGCCTATGCCGCAGCCAAGGCCGGCATCAATGCCTATGCCAAAGCGATCGCTGTGGAACTCGGCCGCAACGGGCTGCGCGCCAATGTCGTCTGCCCCGGCTCGATCCGCACTGCCGCCTGGGACCATCGCCTGGCCAAGAACCCGGATGTTCTCGGCAAGCTCAAGCGGCTCTATCCGCTCGGCCGCATCGTCGACGCCACGGAAGTGGCCGAAGCGGTGGCCTTCCTTGTTTCGGATCGCGCATCGGGGATAACCGGCGCGGTGGTGCCGGTCGACGCCGGACTGACCGCCGGCTTCCTGCCCTTCATCGACGACATATTGGGAGCCTGACCATGACCGATGTCGAGTTCCGCGACCTGTCGAAATCCTTCGGACGCCACAAGATCCTCGAAAACATCAGCCTCGACATCAAGAGCGGCGAGTTCGTCGTGCTGGTCGGCCCTTCCGGCTGCGGCAAGTCGACCTTGCTGCGCATGCTGGCCGGGCTGGAGCCGATCACCGCAGGCGACCTCTTGATCGGCGGCATGCGCGCCAACGATTTGCCGCCACAGCGGCGTAACATCGCGATGGTCTTCCAGTCCTATGCGCTGTTTCCGCACCTGAAAGCGGCCGACAATATCGGCTTTGGCCCAAAGATCCGCGGCGAAAGCCGCACGGCAATCGGCGCCAAGGTGAAAAAGGCCTCTGGCGTCCTCAACCTGTTCGCCTATCTCGACCGCTATCCCCGGGAACTGTCGGGCGGCCAGCGCCAGCGCGTCGCCATGGGCCGCGCCATCGTGCGCGAGCCCTCGGTGTTCCTGTTCGACGAACCGCTCAGCAATCTCGACGCGCAGTTGCGCGTGCAGATGCGCACCGAGATCAAGGCGCTGCACCAGCGGCTGAAATCGACCATCGTCTATGTCACCCACGACCAGATCGAAGCCATGACCATGGCCGACCGCATCGTGGTGATGGATCGCGGCAAGATCCAGCAGGTCGGCGCCCCGCTGGAGCTCTACGACCGTCCCGCCAACAAATTCGTCGCCTCCTTCATCGGCTCGCCGTCGATGAGTTTTGTCTCCGGCGCCCTGAAGACGACGCCCGAGAAAAGCTGGTTCGAATCGGCCGGCGGAGGGCGACTGGCGCTCGGCAGCAAGACGGTGCCGGCTGGCAGCACGGTCGAGGCCGGCATACGGCCCGAACACTTCGTCATCGGCGAGGCTGTCGACGCGATGGCGATCAAGGTCGATGTCGTCGAGCCGACCGGCTCGGAAACCCATGTCTATGGCGCCATCGGCGCTGACACGGTGCGCGCCGTGTTCCGCGATCGGATACAGGTCAAGCCGGGTGAAATGCTGCCGGTCTCGGTCGCGCCTGCAAACATCCATCTGTTCGACACGGCGACAGGCCTGCCGCTATGAGAGCTCCGGCATGAAAACGAAAACACCACGATGAAGACGACAACCCAGAAATGAAAACGCCGGCCGACATCATCACGCGCCTGCAGCTGATGTCGCAGGACGGCACCAAATCGGACCGCCGCCTGGCCGGCCTCGTGCTGACCGATCTCGACTTCGCCTCCAAGGCGGCAATCTCGGAAATTGCCGCGCGCGTCGGCGTCAGCGAGCCGACGGTCACCCGTTTCTGCCGCAATCTCGGCTGCGAGGGTCTGCGCGATTTCAAATTCTACCTGGCGCAGGCGATTGCCATTGGCGGCCAGTATCTGTCGCCCGAACCGCTGAACCGCGACGCGCGCGAGCAGCGCATTGCGTCGGCCATCACCGAAGCGGCAATCGCCGCCATCCAGCGCGCCAGCGAAAACCTCGACATGAAGACGCTGGTGGGCGTGGCCGCGCGCATCGTCAGTTCGGGCAATGTGCTGTGCATCGGCTCCGGCGGCATTTCCTCGATGATGGCGACCGAGATGCAGAACCGGCTGTTTCGGCTCGGCGTGCCGGTGCTGGCGCAGATCGACGGGCAATTGCAGCGCATGTATGCCGCGGTCGCCACATCGGAGACGACGCTGATCGCGTTCTCGGTGTCCGGCTATGCGCGCTCGGTGATCGACGCCGTTCAGGTGGCCCAGCAATATGGCGCCACCACCATCGCCGTAACCCCGCCGGAATCAGCGCTGGCCAAGGCCGCCGATACCGTCATCCAGTTCCAGTCGCTGGAAGACGGCAACATCTACAAGCCGACCTCTTCGCGCTACGCGCTGCTGTCGATCGTCGACATGATCGTCACCTCCGTGGCCGAGACGCGCGGACCCAGGGTTCTCGAAAACCTGCGCCGCATCAAGCAGAGCGTGAACACGCTGAAGGTCGACGATCCGAAATTGCCGCTGGGGGATTGAGGATTATCCGGCGGCCAGTGTCTCGATGCTCTTCACCAGCGTCGATGGTTCGCCAACCACACGCACCGTCTTCAGCCGCGCCGTGCCGCCTGCAATGACCGACACGACCGATACCGGAACGCCCAGCGCCTTGGCCACCAGCCGTTCCAGCGCCGCATTGGCCGCGCCATTCTCCGGCACGGCGCGCACGCGCGCCTTCAAATGACTGCGCCCGTCGGCCCATGTTTCTACGGCTTCGAGCCTGTCCACAGAAGACTTCGGCGTCAGCCGGATAAACAGGTCGATGCCGTCAGCGCGCAAGCGGAATGGCGCGCTCATGCCATCGTCAGGTTCACAGGACCAGCGGCGCTATCGTGGTGAGAATGAGCTGCCTGAGAAAGAACAGGAGCAGAAGCAGGATGATCGGCGAAATGTCGACGCCGCCGAGGTCGGGCATGAATCGACGGATCGGCCGCAGCGCCGGCTCGGTCAGCCGGTAGAGCATGTTGCCGATGCTGCCGACAAACTGATTGCGCGAGTTGACGACGTTGAACGCATAGAGCCAGGAGAAGATCGCCGAGGCGATGATGACCCACCAGTACAGGTCCAGCGCCATGACGATTGTTTGAATGAGGGCGAGCATGCCGGTCTCCGATTGTTGTCGACATGTAGCCATTGCGCGCGAAACCGGCAAGGGCCGGTCGCCTACAAGCACCGGGCACAAGGGATTTCGGCAAAACCCCGCCTTGACAGGAAACCGCAGCCTTCGATAAATGCGCCATCCGCTGGACGGGGCTGTAGCTCAGCTGGGAGAGCGCGTCGTTCGCAATGACGAGGTCAGGAGTTCGATCCTCCTCAGCTCCACCAGCGGAATTTTCCTGCCTGTCGACACATCTAAGTTCCGAGACGTCTCGTCAAAGCCCCGCCTTCGCTGCGAGATAGGGCGCCAGGGCAAGCGAGTAGCTGGCGGTCAGATGATGACTGTCCCGCCAGACGATGATGTTGCCGACAACTGCCGGGCATAGTTGCGGCCCGCAAATGGCATCGAGCATATCGATGGCGCGCACATTTTTCTGTCCTTCCGCGGCCAGCGCCAACACGTTGCTCCGCTCAATATCGCTCAGTTTGGTGACGCATTTCGTTGGGGTCGAACTCAGGCAATCGCCCGGGTCGAATTTCATATAGGGCGTGTTGCGGATGGCAACGATTTGCGAGCCGGCGTCCGTCAGCCCGCCCCAGAGACTTCGCAGCCCCTCGATCATCACGTCTTGCTGAACCGCTCCGTAATTGGACTGGCTGGTGAAGATCAGATCCGGTTTCAGCTTTAGGATCTCGGCCAGCACCTTTTCGTGCCACTGCGCGCATAAGACGTTGGGTTTGCCATTCGCCGTGATGGCCACGCGGGTGAATGGGCAGGCGGATTTTGTAAAGGTAACCAGTTTGAAGTTGCGGTCCTTTGCGATCTTGTCCAGTGCCGGCACCCACTGGGCTGCATGAGAATCTCCCACCAGAACCATTGTTTTCGCACCCGTGGGATCGCCTAGAGAGCATCGTTTGGGCTCCGAGCTTTCCTCCTGGTGGCACTTCCTTGCATACACGACCGGCACGTCCCGCCTCAGCCGGGCCAGCGGCGGCAGAAGGTTCACACCGTCCGGGACCACGGCGCCGGAGACGAGAGCGGCGGGCCCGGGGTAGGAAGGCGTGCCGATCAGCGCGGTGTCGATGCGTTCGGTCTTCAGAAAGAGCAGCAGGCTGCCGGATGCGGCCACGCATGTGAGAACCGCCGCGGTGCCGTATCCCAGCGGCTTCCACCAGGCGCCGCCCCGAGCTTGCCGGTAGCGCTGCTCAACATATCGATAGGACAGATCCGATAGAAGCAGGGTCGCCGCAATCAGGCCGAAGCCGCCGGCAAGGGTCAGCGAATGACCCTGCGCCTGGAAGATGGTGATCAGCGGCCAATGCCATAGATAGACCGAGTAGGAGCGATCGCCGATGAAACGAAGTGGCAACGAATCGAGCCCACGAAACCGGCCGACTTCAACCTCGCCAGCCAGGATGACCAGCACTGTGGCCAAGGTCGGCAACAACGCACTGACGCCGGGAAATGGAGTTGCAGCGGAAAACAGCAAGGCGGACGCAACGATGCCCAGGATGCCGGCGATCGCCAGCCACTGTCTAGTGAGTGCCGCCAGTCGAAACTGGTGTTCGGTCAGCACCAGCAGACCACCCAGCGCCAATTCCCACAGGCGGGTATGGCTGACGAAATAGGCCTGGGCCGGATCCGTCGCCGTCAAAACCACAGAGGCAACAAGTGATGCCGCGAAAATGAGCGACAACGCCCCGATCAAGCAGGCCCTCAGCGGAAGGTCACGGCGGCGCGCCAGCCAGATCACGCCGATCATCACCAACGGCCAGGCGATGTAGAACTGCTCTTCGATGGAAAGCGACCAGTAGTGTTGCACCGGGCTCGGCAAGGTGTCGGCCTCGAGATAGCTGACGGCAATCGAGGCCAGCCGCCAGTTCTCGACATAAAGAGCGCTCGCCACGATCTGGTTGCCTATTTCCTCCCAGCGCGCCTTTGAGATGAAAAGCAGCGTGCCCAGCAATGCCACCAGCAGCACCAAGGTTGCTGCAGGCAACAACCGTCGCACCCGTCGCGAATAGAATTCGATCAGCGAGACGCGACCGTCGCGCAGCGCCATCTGCGCCAGCAGGCCGGTGATCAGATAGCCAGAGATGACGAAAAAGACGTCGACGCCGATATATCCGCCGGGAAGAGCATGGGGCCACAGGTGAAAGACGACGACCAGAGCGACGGCCAGTCCGCGCAACCCTTGTATTTCGGGTTGAAACCGGCGGTTCTGATCGATTGTCACCGGGTATCCCCCAACAGTCTCAGCCGGCCTGGATCAACCGGCCAGTCCCCGCCACGATCTTCATAAGGGCAGAGTGCCGTGAAGCAAGAGCCGATCGCAGCAGTTCATTCCCTTTCCGTCTCCAGCCCGCTCACCAGCGTGTCGACGAAACCCAGCAGCTCACTTTCGAGATCGGTGGACGCCAGGCCAATGAAACGGTCTTCGAGCGAGATGGCGACGATCCCATGCACGGCGGAGAACAGCGTGCGCGCGCGGGCCAAAAGCTCCGGCGTTGCCGCCGCCGGGAGCAGCGCCGCCAGCGGCTCGACCAGATGCTGGATCAGCACGGCATGTTCGGCCAGATGCCATCCGGGCACCGCCACGCCTGGCGCCATGCGATGCTCGAACAGCGCCTTCCACGCCATGCGGTTGCCGCGGGCGAAGCCGAGATAGGCCTTGGCCAGTGCCTTCAGCTTGGCCCTTGGCTCGGCGGCGGCGGTCGCCTCCTGTTCCAACGCCGCCCCAAGTCTTGCCAGCGTGATCGAATTGACGTGCAGGATGAGCTCGTCGAGGTCGGCGAAGGCCGTGTAGAGCGCGCCGAGCGCGCAGCCGGCATCGGCCGTGATGTCGCGTGCACGCAGCCCGGCGAGCCCCAAGGACTGGATGCGCGCTTGCGCGGCCTCGATCAGCCTGCCTTTGAGATCCTCGCGTTTGGCGTCCCGTTTTGCGGTCATTAACCTTCCTTATGCGCAATTCATGAACACCGTTCATTTTCTCCTTGAACGCCGTTCACAATGTGCTACGTTGTGTCGTGAACAACGTTCATAGAGGAGAAACGGAAATGTTGAAACAGTTTTTTGCTCTCGTTCGCGGCCGAAGCTACGAAGCCGCCGAGGCGGTCGTCGACCGCAACGCGCTGATAATCCTGCGCCAGCAGATCCGCGATTGCGCCGACGCTATCGCGGCCGCCCGCCGGGCGGTTGCAATTGCCATCGCCCAGAACGAACAGGAAGTCGCGCAGTTCAAGAAGCTTGTCCTCCGCATCGACGATTTGGAGAAGCGCACGATCGCCGCGATCGAGCAGGGACAGAATGAACTGGCCCGCGAAGCCGCCGAAACCATCGCCATGCTGGAAGCCGAACGCGACGCCTCCGCCGAGGCGCAGAAAAGCTTCGGCACCGAGATCGAGCGTCTCAAGCGGATTATCCGCGTCTCCGAAATGCGCCTGCGCGAATTGCAGCGCGGCCAGCGCATCGTTGCCGCGGTCGACTCGACCCAGCGCCTGCGAGAAAGCGCGCCCGGCTCCAGCCTGTCGGCGCTCAGGGACGCCGAGGAGACGCTGCTGCGCCTGCGCACCAGGCAAAAGCAGATCGACGCCACCGCGGCCGCCATGGCCGAGATGGAACAGTCGGGCGATCCTGCCGCGGTCTCAGAGAAGCTTGCGGCCGCCGGCTGCGGCGCGCCGCTGAGAAGCAGCGCCGACGCCGTGCTCGAACGGCTCACGAAGACCATGACCAAGCCGGCCTGATCGTACCCGGCCTGATTGTATCCAGTCTGATTGTATCCGGCCTGATTGTATCCAGCCTGAAACAGACCCACGCCCAACCAACCTAACCTTGAAACGAAAGGACCATATCGATGACCCCGAACACCTATTCCCCCAAGGACTCAAGCGCCTGGAAGACCTTCACCATGGCCAGTTTCGCCGTTGCCGCCATGATGATGGCCGGCGGCATCTACTTCATGGAGGCGAGCTTCGCCGCCAAGGGGTTTTATGCGATGGCCGCCATCATGCTCGTGCACACCTCGATCACCATCACCAAGACGCTGCGCGACTCGGAAGAGGCAAGCCGCTTCATCAACCGGCTGGAAGACGCCAAGACCGAGAAGTTGCTGATGGAAGTCAGCCGCAGTAACGAAGTGTAACCGGGTTCCCGCTAAACAAGGCTCAACGCGCAAGACCGCTGATCAATCCAGCCAGGATTTTAATCGGTCATGCCCAATGGAAGTCGCCGCTATGGAAATCGCCCCGATCAACCGACCGACAGCTCATCTGATGACGTCCAGGCGCTTTGCGCCCTTGTTCTGGACGCAGTTCCTGTCCGCCTTCAACGATAATTTCCTCAAGAACACGCTGGTGTTCCTTATTCTGTTCACGCTGGCGGCGGACCAGGCGGCATCACTGGTCACCTTGGCGGGCGCCGTCTTCATGGCCCCCTTCCTGCTCCTGTCGGCGCTCGGCGGCGAGCTCGCCGACCGCTTCGACAAGGCTTTCATAGCCAAGCGTCTGAAATTCGCCGAGATCGCCGCGGCGGGTGTCTCCGTCGTCGGCATCGCCCTGTCGTCCATTCCCGTGCTGATGACGGCGCTGTTGATGTTCGGCATCATCTCGGCGCTGTTCGGACCGATCAAATACGGAATCCTGCCCGATCACCTCGAACGCAAGGAACTGCCCAAGGCCAACGCCTGGATCGAGTCAGCCACGTTTGCCGCGATTCTCGGCGGCACCATAGCCGGCGGCGTCGTTTCCGCCGATGGTATCGGCGTCGCGGTGTTCGGACCGATCATGATGGCGCTCGCCGTCGGTTGCTGGCTCGTCAGCCGCTATATCCCGTCCACCGGTTCGGCGGCGCCCGACCTTGTCATCGACAAGAACATCTTCCGCTCGACCTGGCGCCAGGTCACCGAATTGCGCACCGACACGCGCATCTGGCGCGGCGGCCTGATGACGTCTTGGTTCTGGCTGATCGGCGCCATCGTGCTCTCGCTCCTGCCGGTGCTGATCAAGGATTCGCTCGGCGGCAACGAAATGGCCGTCACCGTCTACCTCGCCGTGTTCGCCGTCTCGATCGCCATCGGTTCGGCCATCGCCGCCTGGATGTCGCAGGGCCGCATCGTGCTGTTGCCGGCACCGGTCGGCACGGCGCTGCTCGCCCTGTTCGGCCTGCATCTCGCCTGGACCATCTCCGGCATGACGCCGTCGCCCCAGGCGGAAACCCTTGGCGCATTCTTCGCCGGCCCAAACACGATCCGCGTCGCCATCGACCTCGCCGGCATGGCCATTGCAGCCGCTTTCCTGGTGGTGCCGACCTTCGCCGCCGTGCAGGCCTGGTCGCCCGAAGCGCGGCGCGCCCGGGTCGTCGCCGCCGTCAGTATCGTCAATGCCGGCTTCATGACTGGCGGCGGCATCATCATGGCCCTGATCCAGACGAAGGTCTCGACCGGCGGCATCCTGTTCGGCCTCGCCGCGGCCAATGCGATTGCCGCCTGGCTGATGCTGAAATATTTGCCGACGAACCCCTTCCGTGACTTCGTCTCCATCCTGTTCCGCGCTTTCCTGCGCCTCGAAGTCGAGGGCATGGAAAACCTGAAAGCCGCCGGCAAGGCGCCGATCCTGGCGCTCAACCATGTCAGCTTCCTCGACGGTCCGCTCGCCTTGACGCTGACCGATGAGGAGCCGGTCTTCGCCATCGACTACACCATTGCCCAGGCCTGGTGGATGAAGCCGTTCATGAAACTTGCCCGCGCTTTGCCGCTCAACCCGGCCAAGCCGATGTCGACCCGCACGCTGATCAAGATCGTGCAGGGCGGCGACCCGCTGGTCATCTTCCCGGAGGGACGCATCACCGTCACCGGCGGCCTGATGAAGGTCTATGACGGCGCCGCCATGGTTGCCGACAAGACCGGCTCGATGGTTGTGCCGGTGCGCATCGACGGGCTGGAGAAGACCTACTTCTCGCGACTGAGCTCGCAGCATGTGCGCCGCCGCCTGTTCCCGAAGGTCAAGGTGACCATTCTGGAACCGGTCAAGCTCGAGGTGCCGCAGGAGCTGAAGGGCCGCAAGCGCCGCGCCGCGGCGGGTTCCGCGCTCTACCAGGTGATGTCGGATCTCGTTTTCCGCACCCAGGACATCGACAAGACCGTACTTGAAAAGATCATCGAGACGGCGAACGAACGCGGCATGAAACAGCTCGCAGTTCAGGATCCGGCCACCGGTTCTCTCAGCTACAGCAAGCTGCTCACGGCTGCCGCCGTGCTTGGTGAGAAGTTCCAGAACCTTTATGCCGACCAGCAGACGCTGGGCATCATGCTGCCCAACGCCAACGGCTCTTGCGCGACACTGCTCGGCGTCATGTCCGCCGGCAAGGTTCCGGCGATGATGAACTTCACCGCAGGTGCTGCCAATATTCTGTCCGCTTGCAAGGCCGCCGAAGTCCGCACCGTGCTGACGTCCCGCGCGTTCGTCGAACAGGCAAAGCTCGGCGCTGTAGTCGAGGAACTCGGTCGCTCGGTCGACATCGTGTGGCTCGACGATCTCAGAAAGACCATCAGTCTCAAGGATAAGCTGCTCGGCTTGCTGCGCAAGTCGACGCCGCGCGCGAAACGCAAGCCCGGCGATGCGGCGGTGATCCTGTTCACCTCGGGTTCGGAAGGTACGCCGAAGGGCGTCGTTCTGACGCACCGCAACATCCTGGCCAACGCCGCCCAGGCGGCGTCGCGTATCGACTTCCATTCGGGCGACAAGGTGTTCAACGTGCTGCCGATCTTCCACTCCTTCGGCATGACCGCGGGCACGGTGCTGCCGTTGATCTCCGGCGTGCCGGTCTATTTCTACCCCTCGCCGCTGCACTACCGCCTCGTGCCGGAACTGATCTACGGCTCGAACGCGACGATCATCTTCGGCACCGACACCTTCCTCTCCGGCTACGCGCGCACCGCGCACCCCTACGACTTCCGCTCGATACGCTACTGTTTTGCCGGCGCGGAACCGGTCAAGACAGCGACGCGCATGACGTATATGGAGAAGTTCGGCCTACGCATCCTCGAGGGCTACGGCGTCACCGAGACGGCGCCGGTGATCTCCATCAACACGCCGATGTACAATCGCTCTGGAACCGTCGGCAAGATCATGCCCGGCATGGAATACCGCCTCGATCCGGTCCCCGGCGTCGACGAAGGCGGCCGGCTGTTCGTGCGCGGCCCCAATGTCATGGCCGGTTATCTCCGGGCCGAGAAGCCCGGCGTGCTCGAACCGCTCGACGACGGCTGGCATGATACGGGCGACGTCGTCGCTATCGACGAAGGCGGCTTCATCACCATTCGGGGCCGCGCCAAGCGCTTCGCCAAGATCGGCGGCGAGATGATCTCGCTCGCCGCTGTCGAAGCGCTGGCCGGCGAATTGTGGAAGGGCTCGCTGTCGGCGGTCGCCACAGTGCCCGACGCGCGCAAGGGCGAAAAGCTGATCCTCATCACTGAGGCATCCGGCGCCACACGAGCGGAATTCCTCGCCTACGCCAAGGCCAACGGCGCCATGGACCTGATGGTCCCGGCCGAAGTGCGGGTGGTCTCAAAGGTACCGGTCCTTGGCTCCGGCAAGCTCGACTTCGCCGCCGTGACAAAAATGGTGCGCGACGAAGAGGCCTTGAAGACCAAGGCCGCCTGACCCGGCTACGGCAACGGGCCGACGCAAGAGCCGGCTCGTTCAGTATGATCAACCCTTCGCATGCCGCTGCGAGATCAGCATCGCCATGCGCTGGACTGCCCGCAGCTCCATTTCCACGCCCGGCGACGATGCCAGCGCCGGCATGTTGAGCGCCACCACGGTCAACGGCTCGAGCGTCGCCAGCAGCACATGGGTCGCCTCAAATTTCTCGAACAGCCATGCCAGCTGCTCGCGTATATCCTGGTCGACTGGCGCCCCCGGCTGCGTATCGGCGAGCGAGCGCACGGGCTCCTGCTCCAGTGCACGGGCCAGCACCTTCAGGTCGAAGTCGCCGAGGTCCCCTGCCGGCAGGATCAGCGCGCCGTCGACAAGGATATGGCTCTGCAGGCCGCGCAGGAAGCGCGCCGAGTCGGTGAGATCACCCTCGGCCATGTGCTTCAGCAACGAGTCGCGGCGCTTCTCCGCGGTGAGGCTGACGCTGTCATTGTAGATGACTGCCAGCAGCGTCGCCGACAGCACGATCACCACGCCCTGCACACTGCCGCGCCAGCCGAGATCGTCGATGCCGCCCAGCGCCAGCCCGGCGAAAACCGAGCTCAGCGTAATCACGGTAAAGGCGCCGATCGTGTCGCGATGGCCGAGGCTGGCGCGTCCAAGGCCGATCGTCAGCCAGCACAGGAACAGGATGGCGATGCCGCCAAGCCGAACCGGCACTTCGAACAGGCCGGGCCGGTAGTCGGTGACCATGAACGGAATGATCAACAGCAGCGACAGCGCCATGCGCTCGACCGTGCGGTTTTCGGCCGCCGACAGGCTGTCGCGATCGCGCGTCATCACCAACCAGCCGATGGCGAGAAAACCTCCGAACTGGAAGGCAAGTAGTACCGCCATCCGCCATGGCTCGGCAAAGCGTTCCGGGATCGGCGCCAGCAGTAGAAACAGCAGGGCGCCGCCGGCGGCAAAGAACTTTAGCGCAAACGGCGCATGCCGGCGCAACAGCCCCTCGGTCAGCAGCAGTGCGGCCAGCGGCAGCAGGCCCGCCGCCGCGATGGTGACGAAGCGGAAGAGTGCGAGGCCGGTAGTCCAGTCGAGGATGCGGCAGGCAAGCAGCACTGCCAGCACCTTGAGGCCGAATAGAAAGCGCCGCGACAGCGGATCGCCCGTGTCGCGCCCGCCTATGATCGATATCACGACAAGCAGGCCAACCAGCGCCGCCAGCGAGGTGATGGTGTCGGCGACGAGCGTGCCGTCGAGGTTCATCATCGGCCGGCTGCCATCAGCTTGCGGATAAACCGAGACGCCACGAATGAAGCCATCAGCGTGTCCATGGTCTCAGCACATTCCATTGGCGGGTGCTATCGGCCCAGTGAACCAACGGCAAAACCAGCCGCTGCAGCGTGGCCGCCGCACCTGCTACCGCAAGGGCGGCAAGTGAGCCGCGCGGAACGGTGTCGGCGAGAAAGGTGCGCGCGGCCTGGAAGCTCATCTGGCCAATCTGCAGCACGTCGTCGCCGCGCCCATAGTCGAGCTCCTTGCGGCAGAACTCGTTAAAGGTCTCGTCGCGGTGCTTGGCCGTCTCGTCGAAGGCTTTCTTCAGATCGTCCGAGCCGCCCGTATAGGCATTGGTGATGACGAAGCGCTCTTCGTCGAAACCAGCTTCGGGGCCGACGCCGAAGACATGGCGGTGCCGCGCCATGATCTGCCGCGCCAGAAGCACATGGGTCAGCGAGCGCCGTGCGCCGGCATGCGGTCCGGGAAACACATTGCTGAACGCCTCCGCGACCATGCCGACGACAGCGGGTACCTGGGTGACATTGGAAATCCAGATCGGCCGCAGTTGATTGCGCAAAAACATCAGGAAGCAGGTCAGGCCGTAGAGGATCCAGCTCAGCCCGCGGCTGCGCTCGTCGGGATCGATCATGACCAAACCGAGGTGCAAGACTTCATAGGGCTTGCCGGCGAGCGATATCTCCATCAGCGCCAGCGCGTTGAAGGCGATCGGCTGCCGGTCGCTGCGCCGGTAGACAATGGTGATGATGGAATGTTCCAGCCGGCTGCGGTCGCCGGAAAACACGCCATAGGTCAGGCTGCCGAACTTCAGTGTCTTGGACGCTACCAGCCGCAGATCGCTGCTCAGCTGCTCCAGTTCGGCAGCCTTCATCCAGCGCCCGGGCCGCTCCACGACGCGCGTCTCGTAGTCGGCGGATACGCGCATGCGCACATCCATGAACCGACCCGGCAGCAGCTGCAGAACCGCCTTGAGCACTATTTTTCCCCGTGGCAAGAACGCCGACCGTATAGTGGCCGCCGTCCACCTAAGACGCGGTAAACCCGAGACGGCAGTTCTTGGTTGTACTCAACAAAGTAAAAGAACAGCTGCCAGCCAGTGCGGGCTCAGCTTTCCGCAGCAACCAGATGGCCGCCGCCGACATCGTTCAGCGCCAGCTTCAGCGGCGCCTCCCCGATCCTGCGGGTGGCGCTCGGGATTTCCTGGTCGAGGCGCGCGAAGCGCGTTCTGCGCTGCGCCGGATCGGGCACCGGCACCGCTTCGATCAGCCGCCTCGTATAGGGATGGAGCGGGTTGGAAAACACCTGGTCGCGCGTGCCCATTTCGACGATCTGGCCGAGATACATGACGGCGACGCGGTCGGAAATGTTCTCGACCACCGCCATGTCGTGCGAGATGAAGAGATAGGCGACGCCGAATTCGCGCTGCAATTCCTTCAGCAAATCGAGCACACGCGCCTGCACCGAGACGTCGAGCGCGGAGACGCTTTCGTCAGCGATGATCAGTTTTGGTCGTAGCGCCAGCGCTCGGGCGATGCAGACGCGCTGGCGCTGGCCACCGGAGAATTCGTGCGGGTAAAGCTCCATCTGTTCGGCCGACAGGCCGACACGCTCGAACAGCGCCGCCACCCGTTCCCGGCGCTCGTCCTTCGAAGCGATGCCATGGATCACCAGCGGCTCGGCAACGAGGTCGCCGACGCGCATGCGCGGATCGAGCGAGGCGAAGGGATCCTGGAAAATCATCTGGACGTCACGGCGCACCGCCTTGCGTTCGTCGCGGCAAAGACCGGAGAGATTGCGCCCGCCAATGACGATGTCGCCGCTATACGGCGCCAGTCCGGCCAGCGCCTTGGCGGTGGTCGACTTGCCGCAGCCGGATTCGCCGACCAGAGCGAGCGTTTCGTTGGGCGCGATCGAGAAGCTGACGCCCTCGACGGCGTGGACGCGGCGGGTGACCTGGCCAAAGATGCCGCCACGCAGATCGAAGCGGACATGCAGGTCGTTGACCTCGGCGACATTGGCCGGCTCCAAGACGTCAATCGCATCCCTGGATTTCTGTCGACCGACACCACTGCCGATGCGCGGCACGGCAGCCAGCAGTTCGCGCGTATAGTCGGCCTGCGGGCGGGCAAAAATATCCGATGTCGTGCCTTCTTCGACCATGCGGCCGTCGCGCATGACGATGACCCGGTCGGCCATTTCGGCAACCACGCCCATATCGTGGGTGATCAGGATGACGCTGGTGCCATGCTGGCGCTGCAGGTCGCGCAACAGCTCCAGCACTTCGCCTTGCACGGTGACGTCGAGCGCCGTCGTCGGCTCATCGGCGATCAGCACGTCGGGCTCGAGCGCCAGCGCCATGGCGATCATCACCCGCTGGCGCATGCCGCCGGAGAGTTCGTGCGGAAACTGCTTTAGCCGGCTTTCCGCCTCCGAAATGCGCACCGCCTTCAACGCCTCGATCGCGCGCTGGCGGGCTTGCGCCGACGACAGGCTGGTATGCGCTTCGATGGATTCGGTCAGTTGCCGGCCGATCGACAGCACCGGATTGAGCGAGGTCATCGGCTCCTGGAAGATCATGGCGATGCGGTCGCCGCGAATGCGTCGCATCTGGCGTTCGTCGAGGGTTGCTAGGTCGGTGTCGCCCCGATTCCCATCCCGAAGACGGATCATGCCTGACGATATGCGCGCCGCCGGCTGCGGCAAAAGCTGCATGATCGCCAGCGCGGTCATCGACTTGCCGGAGCCGGATTCGCCGGCAATGCAGAGCGTCTCGCCGCGCGCCAGCGTCAGCGACAGGTTGGAGACTACAATGCGCTCGCCGTCCTCGCCGCGCACGCTGACGGAGAGGTTGGCGATGGAGAGGACGGGGGTGTCGGCGAGGGTCATTGTGGGTGGAGCCCTGCGACGGATTGGTTCCGTCGCACCATTCGCACAAACCTTGGCGCTGACCCCCACCCGGACGTCCGGTCCGACCTCCCCACAAGGGGGAGGTAGGGCGGCAGCGCTTTACCCTCCGCCTTGTGGGGAGGGTCGCTGCGAAGCAGCGGGGTGGGGGTGCAGCGCCGACCTGACATCATTCAAACACGCAACGCGGAAAATAGAACGACACCACCCAGTTCGGCATGTCGACGATCTCGCTGATGCGCAGATCACCACACACCGAGGCCAGCATATAGGCCTCGACCGGATCGATCTGGTAACGCCCAGCGAGCAGATCGACCATCTGCGCCACCGCCTCCTTGGCGCCGGTCATCAGGTCCGGCCCGATACCCGTCGTCACCTCATAGCCCTTGGCGTCGAGATGGCGCGTCACCGGACCGGCGGTGGTGAAGCGCGGCGTCTTCAGCCTGGCGTCCTTGACAAGGTCGAGCTTGAGCACGACGTCCATCGGGCTCTCGATCGCCGTGCCGCAGACCTCGCCATCGCCTTGTGCGGCGTGCGTATCGCCGACCGAGAACAGCGCGCCGGCCACCTCAACCGGCAGATAGAGCGTCGTGCCGGCAGCGAGATCGCGGATGTCGAGATTGCCGCCGACCCGCCGTGGCGGCACCACCGAGTGAAGCCCCATCTCAGCCGGCGCATTGCCGATGGTGCCGGCGAACGGCTTCAGTGGTACGCGCGCGCTTTTCCCGAACAGCGCCGGTTCGAGCGCGGCTGCATCGTATTTCCAGATGTTCAGCGCCGGTTCCGTGAAGTCATCGGCGAGCAGGCCGAAACCGGGAATGTTCGCCGTCCAACCGAAGCCGGACGGTTTGAACATCTCGATCGTCACCTTGAGCGCGTCACCCGGCTCGGCGCCCTCGACGAAGATCGGCCCGGTCACCGGGTTGACCCCGGCGAAGTCGAGCTTGACGATTTCGGCGACCGTGCTGTCGGCGTTCAGCTGGCCGCCGGCGGCATCGAGGCACTGGAACTCGATGGTCGCGCCGGGCGCCACCCGCTCGGCCGGGACAAAGGAATTGTCCCAGCCGAAATGGTGATGGCGCCCATGGATGGTGTAGTCGCAGCTATTGCACATCTTTTACGTACACATTGTCATAGTTGATCGGGATATGGACCGGGTCGACATAGAGGTTGTCGGCGCCGCCCATTCGGGCGGATTTCATGGTGAAGCGCTGTTCGTTGAAGACCGGCGCCCAGGGCGCGTCTTCCATCACCTTGTCGTAGATGGCGCTCCACATCTTGTCGCGTTCGCCGGCCTTTGCCGGGTCGACCACAGAATCCGCCTCGGCCGCCTTGGCGTCGAGGTCCTTATTGCAGTACCACGACCAGTTCCAACCGCCCGGCACCGCGCCGGCGCAGCCGAGGATCGGGCCGTAGAAATTCGACGGATCGGGGAAGTCGGCGATCCAGGCCATGCCGCCCGACCAGATCATCGGCGCGCCGGCCTTGTCACCGCCGGCGGCGATGACATTGGCCTGCGCCAGCGACTGGATGCTGGCCTTGATGCCGATGGCCGCCAGGTCCTGCTGGATCGCCTGGGCAATGCGCGGGTTGGGATCGGTGTTCATGGCGAACAGCTGCGTGTCGAAACCATCGGGATGACCGGCCTCGGCCAGCAGCGCCTTGGCCTTGGCTACGTCATAGGGATAACCTTTGTATTCCTTGTCGTAGCCCGGCATCGACGGCGGCAGCGGCTGGTTGGCCGGCACGGCGCGGCCGTTGATGATCTGGATGATGCGCGCCTTGTTGAGCGCCATGTTGACGGCCTGACGCACCTTCACATTGTCGAACGGCGCCATGGTGGTGTTCATGGTGACGTAGCCGGTGTGCAGCTGACCGCCTTCGACGACGCGCGCCTTCTGCTCGGGATCGGCCATCACCTCCTGGAATTTTGCCGGCGGAATGCCGTCGCCGGGCACATCGATCTCGCCCTTCTGCAAGCGCAGCAGCGCCACGATCGGTTCCTGGCCGATCTCGAAGGTGATCTTGTCGAGATGCGGCAGGCCCTTGTGCCAGTAATCCGCATTGCGCTCGAAGACGATGCGTTGGCCGAGTGTCCACTCGGCGAGCTTGAAGGCGCCGGTGCCCACCGGATGCTTGCCGAAATCGGCGCCATATTTCTCGACCTCTTCCTTCGGCACGACATGGGCGAAATTGATGGCCATGACATGCAGGAAGGTGGCGTCGGGCCGGGTCAGCTCGAACTTCACCGTGTAGGGATCGACGACGGTGACGCCGGAAAGGCCTTCGGCCTTGCCGGCAGCGACATCGTCATAGCCCTTGATCGAGCCGAAGAAGCCGGCGCCGGGGCTCTGCGTCTTCGGATTGGTGACGCGGTCGAGCGAATATTTCACGTCGTCGGCCGTCATCTCGCGGCCATTGTGGAATTTCACGCCATGGCGCAGCTTGAAGGTAAAGGTCTGGCCGTCGGGCGAAATCTCGTAGCTTTCTGCCAGATCGGGTTTCAGGTTGGTGGTGCCTGGCTCGTAATCCATCAGCCCATCGAACAGGCTCTTGATCATCGACCAGTTCTGCCAGTCATAGCCGATCGCCGGATCGAGGGTCGCAACATCGTCCTTGTAGGTGATGGTGATGGCGCCGCCTTGCTTGGCGTTGGGATCGACCGTGTCTTCGGCGCGGACGCTTGTCATGCCGAGCATGAGGGCCAAGGCGGATGCCGCGACTGTGGATGCGAGAAACTTTTTCATTGTTGTGTTCCCTTTCTCTGTTTCATTTCATCTGAGCTTGATGCGGGGATCGATGAACGGCGCGATGATGTCGGCGAGCAGATTGCCGAGCACGATGGCGAAGGCCGACACCAGCGTGACGCCCATGATGATCGGAATGTCGACGCGCTGGATCGCCTGCCACGCCAGCTGACCGATGCCGGGCCAGCCGAACACGCTTTCGACGACGACGATGCCGCCCATGAAGATGCCGATGTCGATGCCGATCATGGCGATGACCGGCAGGATGGCATTCGGCAGTGCGTGGCGGAATATGATGGCGCTGCGCGCCAGGCCCTTGGCCCGCGCCGTGCGGACATAATCCTGGCGCAGGACGTCTATCATCGACGAGCGCATCATGCGCGCATACCAGCCGGCGCCGAGTACGCCCATGGTCAACGACGGCAGCACCAGATGGCGCCATGTGCCGTAGCCGCCGATCGGAAACCAGCTTAGCCGCACGGCAAAGACGTAGAGCAGCAATAAGCCGACGACGAATTGCGGCGCCGAGACGCCGACGAAGGAGGCCACCATCAGGGTCTGGTCGGTGGCGGAGCCGCGCTTGACGGCGGCGATCAGCCCCATGCTTAGACCGATCAGCAACTCGCACAATATGGCGCCCACCATCAAAAGCAGGCTGGCCGGCAGCCGCGAGACGATGAGCTCGGTAACCTCCGAGCGCTGGATGTAGGAGCGGCCGAGATCGCCGCTGATTAGCTTCGTCAGGTAGTGCCAATACTGGACGACGAAAGGCTGGTCCAGGCCGAGCTGCTGGCGGATGTTTTCCACGGTCTGCGGCGTAGCACTGCGGCCGGCGATCTGCCGCACCGGGTCGGCCGGCAAGAGGTAGAGCAGCGCAAAAGTGATCAGCGAGACGCCAAGCAGGATGAGCAGCGACTGGATCAGCCGGCGGCCGAGATAGGCGATCATGACCGGCCCCCCATTATTCCCGGCCCCTTTGCGTCGGATCGAGGATGTCGCGCAGCGCGTCGCCGATCAGATTGAAGGCCAGCGCCAACGCCAGGATTGCGGCGCCGGGGAAGAACACCAGCCAGGGCGCGGCCTGGAAATAGGTCTGGTTCTCGAAAATGATGTTGCCCCACGACGCCGTCGGCGGCTGCACGCCGATGCCGAGGAAGGAAAGCGTCGCCTCCAGCAGTACCGTGGTGGAGATGCCGAGCGTGCCCCAGACGATGATGGTGGGCAGGAGATGCGGCAGGATGTGGCGAAACAGGATGCGCGGCGCACTCGCCCCGATGCTGCGCTCGGCGTCGATGAACTCGCGTTCGGCCAGCGACGATGTCTCGGTGTAGATGACACGCGCCGTCTGCACCCAGTTGACCAGCGCGATGACCATGGCGACGATCCACAGGCTGGGCTGAAACACTGCCGCCAGGCAGATGGCGAGCAGCAGCGCCGGGAACGCCATCATCAGATCGGTGAAGCGCATCAGCGCGCTGCCGATCCAGCCGCGGAAATAGCCTGCGGTGACGCCCACCAAAGTGCCGATCAAAAGCGCCACGCCATTGGCGACGATGCCGATGATCAGCGAGGTGCGGGCGCCGTAGAGGATGCGGGTCAAGAGGTCACGTCCGAGCAGGTCGGTGCCGAGCCAGTACTGGGCGCTGGGCGGCAGCGGCGAGCCCTCGATGGTCAGGCCGTCGAACATCTGCTCGTTGGGGTCATAGCCGGTCAGCCGGGGCGCCAGCACAGCGCCGGCAAGGACAATGGCGACGATGACCAGGCCGAGCAGCGCGAGGCGGCGTTTCACCAGCCGGCGCCAGACACCGGCGCGCGGCTTGACCGGCATGCGCACCGGCAGATCAGGCGCGATGGGACTGGTCATCGCCGCCTTCTTCCCCCGTCGCTTCCTCGCTTGTCATTGCCACGATCCGACGCGCGGCATCCTCGACGCTGATCTGCCAGCTCATCGCCAGCGAACGCAGCTGCGCATAGGCGCGCTCGTCGTCGCTGCCTTTCGACAAGGCCGTCACCGCGCGCACGATGGTCTGGCGCTCGGCGACGCGCTGGCGCAGCGACGCTATCTCGCCGGCTAAATGTTTTCGGGCCTCGAAACTCTGTCTCGCGATCAACAGAGCGCTGTAGACGCCGGCATTGCCGACCGGCTTCAGCAGCTGCGCATCGGCCTTGTGCGACAGCGCCCATTCGATACGCCCCGGCGCCTCGGAACCGATCAGCGCCACCAGCGGCATCGGCGCCTCACCTGCTTTCCACGGGAATTGCTCGTCAAAGCCGAGATCGGCATCGAAGAAAACGAAATCGGCGGCGAGAGCTTCCGGCGGCAATTCCGGCCAGCAGTCGATCGTAGCCAGGCCGATGGCCGACAATTGCCTGGTGATGGCCTGCACCGTCGGATGCGGGCGATGCAGGATGAAAGCCCGCGCGCCGCCGAGATTGGGGATGCGCGTCCGGGTCATGACACCACCCTCAGGCGCGGACGGCCGAATGTCTTGGCGGGGTCGTAGCGCGACAGATAGGGATCCGGCGCGACCTCATCCTCCTGGCTGACGACCTCGAAGAAGCCATCGGCGATCCGGCCGATGATCACCGGCAGCGTCGCGTGCTGGGAGTGGGCGTCGATGGCGATCGGCCCGAGCCGGGTGGAGAAGCGCCGCTCGGCGAAGGCTTTGGAAAATTCCGCCGGGCCGGCATCAGTGTCGCGCGACAGCACGTCGGCCATCACCTGCACCGAGGCATAGGCGGAGGCCTCGAAGGACGAAGCGAAGGCAGCCGGCCGGGGCGCGAAATAGGGCCCGACTGACAGATGCCCTTTCCCTGTCTCGCCGATCGCCGGCAACTCGCCTTCGGTGAGGTTGCAGGAGATGACGGGGCAGTTTTCCGGCCTGAATTCCGCATCCTCATCGCCCAGCTCGCGGTAAGCCGCCAGGAAGGCGTAGGATGAGGTGCCGATCAGATTGTTGAGGATGAAGCTCGGCCTCGTCGCCCGGATTTCCGCGATCAGCCGCGACACGTCGGTCTCGCCGATGCGCAGATAGCGCTCGCCCAGCACTTTGCCGCCGGCATCCGCGATCAGGTCGCGCGCCACGCGGTTCATCTCCCAGCCCCAAATGTAGTTCGAGCCGAGCAGGAAGCCGTTGGCGCCGAAACGCGGCACGACATGCGCCATCAGCGGAACCAGATGCTGGTTGGGGCAGGCGTGCATGTAGACGACATGCTCGTTGGCCTCGAACCCTTCATAGGGGCAGGCATACCAGAGCATGCCGCCGGCCTTCTCCAGCACTGGGATGGTTTCCTTGCGGCTCCACGAGGTGACGCAACCGACGACATGGCGCGCGCTGCTGGTCCTGAAAATGTCCTCGCACAAAGTCGCGTAGCGATCGGCATTACTTTGCGGATCGCGCTCGACCGGAACCACTTCGATGCCATAGCTCCGATCGGCATTGATGTCGGCGATGGCGCGCATGGCGCCCATCCGGCACGCATCGGAGACCAGCTGGTAGCTGCCCGAGCGGGAATACAGGATGCCGATCTCGATACGCCGTTTCAAACCGATCCTCAGAAATGACAATGCCCCGCAGCCAGCGCCGGAGGGCGAGGCATGCGAGGCATATTTGCCGCCCGGCGACCAAGGCCGGTATTTTGCGCTAGCGTATTCGGTCCGGCGGGTCAGTCAAGCGGGAAAGTATGTGGTCATGGGATCGGCCTTGTCCGGCTGCTTCTAGTTCCGCAGCGTGAACATCAAAGGCGCCACGACAGCCGTACCGGCCTTCTCAGGCGGTGGCGCGGGCACCGTCGCACCCTGCAGAATGCCGAGCGCGGCGCGATCGAGATCGGCGTCCCCCGAAGATCGTGTCAGCCGGACGGAGGTCACCTTGCCCGAAGCGCTGACGACGAAGGTCACATTTGCGGTACCCACGGCGCGCCGCGACCTTGCCGCGCTCGGGTAGCGCTTGTGCCGATTGATCCATCCGATCAGCTGGGAGTTCCATTTGCTTGCATTGACTGATGATCCACTCGATTGCGAAGCCTTCGGCGCCGACGCCTTCGCCGCTGCCTTTTGATCGACACTGGCGGTCACGACCGCTTTCGCCGGCGCGGCCTTTTCCTTCTTCTCTTTCTTTGCTTTCGGCTTGGGTTTTTCGGCAGCCTTCTTCGCCTTCTCGATCGGCTTGTCCTCCACCGGCTTGTCCTCCGTCGGCTTGGTCTCCACCGGCCTGGTCTGCAGCGGAATGACCACATCCGGCGCTATGGTCGGGACGATGTCGGGCACCACCTCATCCAGCGGCGGCGATTGATCGGGCTGCTCGGCCGCTGCCGTCTCGATCGGAGCGGTCTTATCGAGTTGAGCCGCTTCCCTCTTCTCGGTGACCAGCTCCGGCTTACCGGGCTCGGGCTCCACGACGGGCTTCAGTTCGGCAACCGCCTCCTCGATCTGGTTCGGCGGCTCGGGCGTCACCACGTCGGCCGCTGAGTCCACCCGCACCGCCGGCGCCACCATCATCGGCGACAGCTCGATAGCCACAGCCGGCGGCGGGCCGCCATCGGCCATGTTGGCCAGGCTGAAGCTCTGGACGGCATAGACGAACGCGACATGCGCGCCGACAATGACAATGGCCGCAGCCGCCCACAAGCCAATTTCGCGCACGCCGGCGCGCGGCGGGTCGGCCGCGGGGGCGGCG
Organism: Mesorhizobium sp. C277A; assembly: GCF_040324395.1. NCBI lineage: Bacteria > Pseudomonadati > Pseudomonadota > Alphaproteobacteria > Hyphomicrobiales > Phyllobacteriaceae > Mesorhizobium > Mesorhizobium sp. C277A. Next base: position 4,810,062 of record NZ_JAMYVW010000002.1, read on the forward strand.
GCCAGTTGCGTCACGGGGCGGCGCCCGGGTGCGCCGCGGATGCGTCCTCCGGCACCGTCTCCAGCCCCACCAGCGCGATCTTCAGATAACCGGCGCCGCGCAGCAGGTTCATCACCTCCATCAGCTCGCCATAACCGACCGCCTTGTCGGCACGCAGGAAGATGCGGGTCTGCTTGTCGCCCTTGGTTCTGCCGTCGAGCACCGCGGCGAAAGCCTGGCGCGGCACGCTGTCATTGCCGATCGCCAGCGTCAGATCGTCCTTCAGCGTCAGGAACAGCGGCGTTTCCGGCCGGGGTGCTGGCGTCGCCGTCGAACCCGGCAGATCGACATTGACGTCGACTGTCGCCAAGGGGGCAGCGACCATGAAGATGATCAGCAGCACCAGGATGACGTCGATGAACGGGGTGACATTGATCTCGTGGTTTTCTTCGAGATCGCCATCGATAGCCTCGCGAATTCTAGCCGCCATGGCCCATCACTCCGCCGCCAGCGCGGGCGCCTGCGGCACCGTGCGGAAATCGAGATCGCGGCTGACCAGCCGTTCGACCCCGGCCGAGGCATCGGCAAGAAGCTGCCGGTAGCCGGCTATCGACCGCGCAAAGACGTTGTAGATGACCACCGCGGGAATGGCCGCGACCAGGCCCATCGCCGTGGCGAGCAGCGCCTCGGCGATGCCGGGCGCGACGACCGCGAGGTTGGTGGTCTGCGCCTGCGAGATGCCGATGAAGGCGTTCATGATGCCCCAGACGGTGCCGAACAAGCCCACGAAGGGCGCCGTCGAGCCGATCGTCGCCAGCACGCCGGTGCCGCGCGACACGCGCCGCGCCGCCGCCGCCTCGATGCGCGACAGGCGCGACGTCACTCGTTCCTTCAGCCCGTCGCCGGTAACATGGCCGAGCGCACCGGCCGAAAGGGCAGTCTCTTCCTCGGCCGCCCGCACCAAAAGCGCACCGGGGCCGCCACTGTTGCCAAGCGCGCGCCCGGCCTGGCGCAGCGTGGCGGCATTGCCGATGGCGCGCGCAGCGCGACGGGCGCCGAGCTTGCCGAAGAGAATCTCCAGCGATTTGGCCAGCCACACCGTCCAGGTGACGAGCGAGGCGAAGGCCAACCCGATCATCACCGCCTTGACGATGATGTCGGCGGCCATGAACATGCCCCAGGGCGACAGATCGTGCGGCAGCGTCAGCGATATTGCCGAAGGCTCGGCCTGCGCGGATGCACCGGGCTGGGTTGCCGGCTGTGGCGCGGTCGGCGCCGCCTGCCCGGCAGTTGGCGAAGCCGGCGCGACAGGCGCAGCCGGTGCGGGCCGTTCGACTGCGACCGGGGAAGGCTGGGCCGCCGACCGGGCAGCTGCAGCGGGTTCCGTCGTCACCCTGGGCTGCGTGTTTGGCTGCTCTTGCGCAGCAGCGCTGCCGGCCGACAGCATGACCGCGGCCAGCGCCGCCAACAAACCATTTCTGGACACGCTTCTTCCTCGCTTCGTCATTGCACGTACGATCGGCTGGTCGGTGACGGAATGTCGACCCCGGAAATCCAGCCACTGGTTCTGGCTTCTCTCAAACGCGGCACAGCCGCTGGAAACAATTCAGGCGGCCGAGTGCCCTGCTTGACTATAAAACATGAGTTTACTAGTCAACAAACAAGATGGCTTTTTGGCCAACGATTATCGGCGCGATGTCTCAGCGGCACATCGTCCTGGCGTCGGTCTACCTGGTGTCGTCGCACTGAGGGATGGACGGCCGCAGGGTTGCTGGGCCACGATACCGGGCAGCAATTGAGGCAGGCTGCGATGATCAAGGCGATACCGTTCGATTTCCCCTATGACGGCCGGCTGGTGCCGGCAAACACCGCGTTGCTGGTCATCGACCTGCAGGAGGATTTCCTCTCGCCGACCGGCTATTTCGCCAGGAAGGGTTATGACCCCGCGCCGCTGCGCGCCATCCTGCCGACAGTCAACCGACTGATATCAGCGGCACGCGCGGCCGGCCTCACCATCATTCACACCAGGCAGGGATATCGCGGCGACATGGCCGACATGACGCCGTACGAGAGATGGCGCCGCAAGCGGGCGGGTCTCGAAGGCACCGACGTGCTGCTGCGCTCCGGCCCCGGCTTTCAGATCGTCGCCGACATCGACGTCGCGCCGCACGACATCATCGTCGACAAGACCTGCAACAGCGCCTTCACCTACACCGACCTGGAACTTGTGCTGCGCGCACGCGGCATCACCCATCTGATCTTTTCCGGCTGCACGACCGATGTCTGCGTGCACACGACGCTGCGCGAGGCCTGCGACCGCAATTTCCAGTGCCTGACCATCGCCGATGCCTGCGCCAGCGGCGACCAATACGCGCATGACGCGGCGCTGCATATGGTGACGGTGGAGGACGGGGTATTTGGTACGCTGACGGAATCTGACGCGGTGTTGGAGGCGCTGGCCGTGCTGAGTGGTGATTAGACGCTGGCGGGACAGCACCCCTCTGCCCTGCCGGGCATCCCCCGCAAGGAGGGCGATCAGACATCACGTCGGCTTTCGCCAATTACCAACGTTGAGAGCCGGCGCTCAAGCTGCCAATCTTCCCCTTTGAGGGGGAGATGTCCGGCAGGACAGAGGGGGGTGCTGTCCCCGCCGGCGTTCCCGATCGCGATCTCGCTACCCAGCTGCGTGAATATCCGACCCGCCCCGCGAGGCAAACGCGCCGGGCTGCGGCACCTCCGCCTCACGGCGTGCCAGCGAATTACGCAAGAGCGCGATCGTCTCGCGGCCGACGCTGGCGATCTCGCGCGGCCTGTCGACGCCAACGATCATGAACTCGCTGATGCCCAGCGCCGCATAGGACAGCAGCGACAGGGCGATCTGCGCCGGTGGTCCGGAAAGTTCGACCGCCTTGTGTCCGACGGTAGAGGCGCCACCCTCCGAGCGGACCCGGACCGGAAGCGCAAAACGCAGCTTGCCGGCGCGGCCATGCTCGGCGGCGGCGCTGCGCGCCCGTTCCATCAGCTGGCGGATCTCGTCGGGCGAACCAGGCGCCAGCTCGAAGACGTCGGCATGGCGGCCGGCGACCTTCAGCGCCGTGCCGGACTGGCCACCCATGCGGATGGTGATATCGACGCCATGCGGCCCCTTGCGCGGCACATAGCCACCCTTGATGCTGTAGAACGCACCTTCATGGTCGAAGGGCCGGTCGTTCGACCACAGCCGCTTCAGCAGCACCAGATATTCGTCGATGCGCTGCCAGACCACGGTGTGGCCGACCGGACGCGTCTCGGCATCGTCGTCATCCAGCGGCTCGCTCAGCATCCTCAGCGCCAGCCGGCCGCCGCTCCTGGCGTCGAGCGCCGCCAGTTGCCGCGCCGCAACCGCAGGCGCGATCACGCCGGCCCAGTGCGTCAGCACCACTTCCAGCGACGAGGTGCGGTCCAGCGCCTGGGCGGCGATGTCCATATTGGTCAACAGCCCGGCCGGGTCGTCGACGACGATGTTCTGGAAGCCGGAATCCTCGATCAGCGACAGCTTTGTCGCCGTCTCGACGAAATCATAGAAGAACGGAACGGCCGAACCGGCGTCGGCGGCATGCGTTTTACCGGGAACATGCGTGAACTCGATCGGCATTGCCATCTCCTCCATCACGTTGGATGTATGTCGCCCAAAAGTGGCCCCGGTTTTTGAGACGACGACATGCGTAAAAACAAGCGGTCAGCGCCAAAGCGCATCCGCATTCGGTTCATCAACTCCGGTCACTCACTGAAAGCGATAGGTCGCCACCCTTCGGCCTGAACGGGTCAGGGAATCAAGCCGAGCACGACTGCCCCGGTGAACACGAACGCAAGGGCAAAGACGAGATAGGCGAAGGCGCCGGCATAGGCCGGGCGGAAAGCCTGGCTATTGGCCAGCCTCTGGCTGGTGCGGTCCGTCTCGGCGTTCTGGATATAGGACATATCGACCTCCGTCTTGCGGATTAATCTATAAAATCAGTAGACTTTGTCGAGTGCTATTTTTTGGCGATATGTAGAACGATTTTCTCAGTATGCCTTATTATTTGGTTTTGGATTGCTGGGGGACCCCTGCTGGCGACAAGCGAGCGACAAGCTTGGCCGACGTCTGCATAGGCGATAGCATCGCCATTCCGGCATAAATGCGGATCATTTCGATCGGGAACGGGAACAGAACATGGGTACAAGACTAGCCGGCAAGATTGCAATCATCTCGGGCGGCGCGACCGGAATGGGCGGAGCGGCCTCGGAATTGTTCGCCGCCGAAGGCGCCAAGGTGGCGATCATCGACCGCAATGGCGAGGCGGCGGCAGCCACTGCGGCGGCGATACGCGCGCGGGGACATATCGCCGAACACTGGGTGGCCGACGTCTCGGACGAGGCGCAGGTCGAGGCCGCAGTGAAGGCGGCGACTGCCAGGCTCGGCCCGGCCACGGTGTTGTTCAACCATGCCGGCACCATCGTGATAAAGCCGTTCCTGGAGACGACAGTGCAGGAATGGGACTGGCTGCATGCGGTCAATGTCCGCTCGATGTTCCTGATGACGCGCGCCGTGTTGCCGGGCATGATCGCTGCCGGTGGCGGTTCGATCGTCTGCACCTCGTCGATCTCGGCTGTGGCGGCCACACCCATGGAGGTGCTCTACGACACCACCAAGGGCGCCTGCCACATGTTCGCGCGCGCCATCGCAGTCGAATTCCGCGACCGCAACATACGCTGCAACGCCGTCTGTCCCGGCTTCATCCGCACGCCGCACGGCCTGCGCGAGGTCGCCGATCTCGGCAAGCTCGGCGTCGACGTGTCGGACGCCGCATTGGCCGCACAGCAGGGCCGCATCGGTGAGCCGGAGGAAGTGGCCAAGGCAGCGCTGTACCTCGCCAGCGATGAGTCCAGCTTCGTTAACGGGACGCATCTGTTTGTCGATAATGGTTTTACGGCGATGTGAGTATCCCAGGCTTGGCGCCCTTCCTCTCCCCCGTCGATCGGGGGAGAGGTGTCGAGCGCAGCTCGACGGAGTGGGGGTCGACCCTTGGCGCAAGGAAGATCCATGCGCACCCGTTGGCAACAGGGCGAGGTGGTTCCCCACTCCGTCGCTGGGTTGTGTGCGTCAAGTTCTGCAAAATGGGCGATCATGAAACTGGTCATGCGGCTTGGCGTAGAGCGAGCTTCTTGTGCTCGCGCAGATCATCCATGTTGATATAGCGGTTGGCCTCCATCCAGTTTTCGTTGGTTTCGACGGCCAGCGCCCTGACCAGGCGCAGGCAGCTTTCGGCGTTCGGGAAGATGCGCACGACATAGGTGCGCCGGCGGATTTCCTCGTTGAGCCGTTCAAGCATGTTGGTGGACTTGAGGTGCTTGTGATGCTGACGCGGCAGCCGGAAGAAAGTCAGCGTCTGTTCTATGGCTTCTTCCGCCCAGGTGGTCAGCCGCGGGTAGCGGGCGGACCATTTGGACAGCCACGCGGCGAGATCGGCCTTGGCCTCGGCGAGATCGCGCCGGTCGTAGAGCCAGCGCAGTTCCTGCAGACAATCGTCGCCGTGCTTCCTGGGCAGGTGATCGAGCGCGTTCCTGAGGAAGTGGACGTAGCAGCGCTGCCATGCTGCTTCCGGGATCACCTCGCCGATCGCCGCGACCAGGCCGGCATGGTCGTCGGACACGGTCAGTTCCACGCCCTTGAGACCGCGTCGTTTCAAGCCGACGAGGAAGTCCTTCCAGGCCGAGCGGCTCTCGCGATTGGCCATCTCCACGGCCAGGATCTGCCGGCGCCCGTCCCAGTCGATGCCGACCGCGATCAGCACCGCCTGGCTCATCACGATGCCGGCTTCGCGCACTTTCTCGTAGCGGGCATCGAGAATGAGGTAGGGGAATGGCTCCTGAAGCGGTCGTTCGGCAAACGCCTTCAGGCTCTCGTCCAAGCGCTTGTTGATGGCCGAGATCGACGAAGCCGAGAACGCATGACCGCACAGCTCTTCCGTGATCGCCTTGACCTTGCGGGTCGACACGCCCTGCACATACATCTCCGCAAGCGTCGCCACCAAGGCCGCTCCGAACGCTGGTAGCGCTCGAACAGCTCGGTGGAGAAGTGACCCGCCCGGTCCTGTGGAACCCGCAGCTCAAGCTTGCCCACCCGGGTGACCAGGGTGCGGCCGTAGTAACCCGAGCGATACCCAAGGCGCTCAGGCGTGCGTTCGCCCTTCGAAGCACCCAGCGCCTCCTCCATCTCGGCCTCGAGAACCTCCTGCATTACCGCACGGATCACTTCGTGCAGCCCCTCCGGGTTCGAAAGCAGAATGTCTTTGACGGCAGCGCTGGTCGATTTACCTTCTGTCTTGGTCATGGTGGCGTTCCTTCCAGGAATCGGTGACGTTGAACATCACCAGCCTGCCATGACCGCCCTCTCTCAGCGAATTTGCAGAACTCTCAGCACACTACCCGTCGCTGCTTCGCAGCGCCACCTCTCCCCCGGGGGGAGAGGAAGGGCGCCAAGTCCTACTCGCTTACCGCTCTTCTCGTCGAAACGGCTTCAGCAGCGCCGACGGCGCAACCGCGTTGCGTGACATCACGGCCATCGCGACGATGGTGAAAATGAACGGCAGCATCAAGAACGTCTCATAGGGAATATGCCCGAGGCCGCTCGCCTGCATGCGCAATTGTAGCGCATCGACGAAGGCGAACAGCAGCGCCGCGCCCGCAGAGCGCCACGGGTCCCAGCGGCCGAACACGACCAGCGCGATCGCCACCCAGCCACGGCCCGACACGACACCAAAGGTGAAGGCGTTGAACTGTGCCATGGTGAGGAAGGCGCCCGCAAGCCCCATCAGCGCACCGCCGAGGATGACCGCCTGGAAGCGCGTGGCGATGACGCTGACCCCAGCGGAATCAGCGGCGCGCGGGTTCTCGCCGACCATCCGCACCGACAGCCCCCAAGGCGTGCGGTCGAGCACGAAAGCAGCGAGCGGGATGGCAATGATTGCCAAGTAGACCAGCGCAAACTGGTTGAAAACCGCTGACCCCAGAACCGGAATATCCGACAGCAGCGGGATCGGCACCGTCTGAAAACCCTTGATGCTGGGCGGCACCGATTGCTGGCCGAAGGTCAGACGGTAGAGGAAATAGGCAAGGCCGGACGAGAACAAAGTAACGCCGATGCCGCAGACATGCTGGCTGAGGCCGAGCGCCACGGTGAACAGCGCATGCAGCGCGCTCATCGCCATGCCGGTCAACACCGCGGCCAGCACGCCGAGCCACAGGCTGCCGCTGAGGCTGGCGGCGGTGAAGCCGGTCATCGCGCAGAGCAGCATGATGCCTTCGATACCGAGATTGAGCACGCCGGCCCGCTCGGAGAACATCTCGCCCAGCGTGGCAAATGCCAGCGGCGTGGCGATGCGGATAATGGCGGCGAGGAAGCCGACCTGAAAGATCTGTTCGAACACCGCGCTCATAAGGCGGCACCGACGCGGCGGATGCGATAGGCCGTGAACAGCAGCGCCACCAGCATGGCGAGCAGCGCCGTGCCCTGGATGACATCGCTGAGGAACGCCGGCACGCCGGTGGCGCGCGACATCGCTTCGGCGCCGGTCATCACGGCGGCCAGGAAGATCGCCGCCGGTACGACGCCGAGCGGATTGAGCCTGGCCAGCATGGCAACGACGATGCCGGAATAGCCATAGCCCGGCGAAATGTCGCTCATCACCTGGAAATGCACGCCGCCGACCTCGCCTACGCCGGCAAGCCCGGCCAGCGCGCCCGACAGCAGCGCCGTCGAAATCAGCACCCGCTCGACGTGGATGCCGCCATAGCGGGCGGCTTCCGGGCTTTCGCCGGTGACCCTGATCCGGAAGCCGAGCGTGGTGCGCACGATCAGGAACCAGATCAACGGTGCCGCGATCAACGCGGCGATGACACCCAGATGCAGCCTTGTGCCTTCGAGCAGCACCGGGAAATTCGCCGAATCCTCGATCGGCGGCGAGATCGGATAGCCGCTGAACGAGTCCTTCCACGGCCCCTCGATCAGCGCCATTAGCGCATAGTAGATGACCGAATTGAGCAGCAGCGAACTGACGACGTCATCGACTTTGAATTTCACTCGCAGGGTCGCCGGCACAAGCGCGACAGCGGCACCGGCAGCAGCGCCGGCCAGCGCCATCGACAGGATCGCCAGCGCGCCCGGCATTGGGATGGCGCCGACGAAGCAGCTGGCCACGGCGCCGGCCAGCAATTGGCCCTCGGCGCCGATGTTCCAGAATTTGGCCCGGAAGGCGACGGCCACAGCCAGCCCGGTGAAGATCATCGGGGCGGCGCGCACCAGCGTTTCGGTGATGGCATAGCTGTCGCCGAACGAGGCCGACAGCATCACGCCATAGGCCTCAAGCACGCCGGCGCCGGCCAGCGCGATGAGGCCGCTGCACAGGACCAGCGCTGCGCCGATGGCCAGCAGCGGCAAAGCGAGATTGAACCAGGCGGGGGTGGAACTGCGGGCTTCGAGGCGGAACATCAGCTATGCCCCTCCGCCGCCCAGACGGTCGCGCCGCCCTTCATCCGCCTGCCGGCACCTTCTCCCCGTATAGACACGGGGAGAAGGGATCCGGGCCCTATGCAACTCCCCTCTTGCAGCTGTGGTGATTGGCGAAACCATGGGTGAGAGCCCCTCTCCCCGTCTCTATACGGGGAGAGGATGCCGGCAGGCAGGTGAGGGGCAGCGCTGACGCTTAAAGTCAGCCAAAAGCGGGCAGTATTATTTGAGGTTTCTGCGAGGAACCGAGTGAGAAAGTCCATCTAGGCTCTGCCCTCCGCCCCGGTCATCAGCAGCCCAAGCCGCGCGATGGTCGCATCGGCGCTGTCCAGCGTGCCGGCGATGCGGCCCTCATACATCACCGCGATGCGGTCGCAGAGCACCAGCAGCTCTTCGAGATCCTCGCCGATGACGATGATCCCGCAGCCCTTGGCACGCATGTCGAGGAATTTTTCGTGGATGAAGCGGGCGGCACCGATGTCGAGGCCGCGCGTCGGCTGCGAGACGATCAGCACCTTCGGGTCGAAAGCCAGTTCGCGCGCCAGCAGCGCCTTCTGCAGATTGCCGCCCGACAGCGCGCCGGCGCGGGTCATCGGCCCGGGGCACCTGATGTCATAGGCCTTGATCTGTTCTTCGGCGAAGGCGCGGATCGCATCTGGCTTGAGCAGGCCCCGGCTGCTGAAAGCCGCAGTACCAATGCGCGGCAACACCATGGAATCGGCGAGCGGCAGATTGGTGACCAGCCCGGTCGTCATACGGTCTTCCGGGATGCGGCCAAGGCCGAGCGCCTGCACCTCGCGCGGCGAGAACCGCGTAACAGGTTTGCCGGCTATCGTCATCGCGCCGGCGTCGGGCGCGCGCGTGCCGGAAATCACCTCGGCCAGCGCCCGCTGGCCATTGCCGGAGACCCCGGCAATGCCGAGGATTTCGCCCGCGCGAACGGCAAGCGATACATCGCGCAGCGGCGTCCCCGAATGCCGTGAGGTGGAAATACCGTCGAGCGTCAGCACCGCCGCGCCTGGGGTCGAAGGTCCTCTTGCCGGCGGCACGATCTCATGGCCGCACATCAGCTGCGCCATTTCTGCCGATGTCGTGTTCGCCGGATCGTCGACACGGCCGGCGACGCGGCCGTGCCGCAATACGGTGCAGCGATGGGTGAGCGCCCGCACCTCGTTCAATTTATGCGAGATGAAGATGATTCCGAGCCCCTGCGCCGCCATCGAGCGCAGCGCCGAAAACAGCCCGTCGACCTCGCCCGGCGCCAACACCGCCGTCGGCTCGTCGAGGATCAACAGGCTGGCGCCGCGAAACAGCGCCTTGACGATTTCGAGCCGCTGCTGCTCGCCGACCGACAGCGCGGAGACAGGCAGGTTGGGGTCCAGCGTCAGCCCATGCCGACGGCTGATGTCGGACAACCGGGCAAGTCCGCCGGCGCGGTCGATGCGGCCGGATTTGCCGGGAATGCCAATCAGAAGGTTTTCCAGGACCGTCAGCCTTGGCGCCAAATGAAAATGCTGGTGCACCATGCCGATGCCGGCGGCCAGCGCATCGGCCGAACTGGTGATCCGCACGGTCTTGCCCTGGATAAGAATTTCGCCGGCATCCGGCGCATAGGCGCCGAACAGCACATTCATCAGCGTCGTCTTGCCGGCGCCGTTTTCGCCCAGCAGGCCGAGGATCTCACCTGGGGCGACGCTTAGATCGACAGCCTCATTCGCCTTGACGGCGCCGAAGCTCTTGGTGATGCCGCGCATTTCGATGAGAGGGGCGGACAAGGATGCTCCTGCGGAGATACCCCTCCCCCTCGAGGGGAGGGTGCCGAGCGAAGCGAGGCGGGTGGGGTCACCTCAACTGCCTCAACCCATGACTTAGCAGGATGGAGCACTTCGCGGAGGACCCCACCCGGCCCTGCGGGCCACCCTCCCCTCAAGGGGAGGGGGTGCGCCGAGCTAATCCGAAACCGGCGTGTTCTCATCCACATCCACCCGGAAATTGCCTTCCAGGATCTCGACCTTCTTCTTCTCGACCAGATCCTTCACATCCGCCGGCAGCGTCTTGTCGAATTTATGGTAGGGCGCCAGGAACGACCCGCCCTTGGCCATGCGCGAGAAATCGCCATAATCCTGCGCGGTGAAGACACTGGCCTTGACCAGCTTGATCGCCTGCTCGACCGTCGGATACATGTCCCAGACCGGCCCGGTTATGACCGTGTCGGGGCCGAGGCTCGACTGGTCGGACATGTTGGAGATGGCGAGGATCTTCTTGTCCACCGCCGCCTCGATGACGCCGAAGCGCTCGGCATAGATGACATCGACGCCGGCATCGATCTGGGCGACCGCCGCTTCCTTGGCCTTGGGCGGATCGAAGAACGAGCCAATGAAGGCGACCTTCTTCTTGATGTTGGGATTGACCTCCTTGGCGCCGGCAAAGAAGGCGTTGACCAGCCGGTTCACTTCCGGAATGCCCATGGCCGCCACCGCGCCGATCGTGCCCGACTTCGACATCTTGCCGGCGATCATGCCGGACAGATAGGCCGGCTCGTGGATCCAGTTGTCGAAGACGCCGAAATTGGGCTCGGCCGGGCCGGCGCCCGAGCCGAACAGCCATGCCGTCTTCGGGAACTGCTTTGCCGTGCGGCGCGATTCACGCTCGGCGGCGAAGGCGTCGCCCAGCACCAGCTGGTACCCGCCTTGCGCATATTCGCGCATGACGCGGCTGAAATCGGCGGTCTGCACCTTTTCCGACCATTTGTATTCGATGCCGAGTTCCTTCTCGGCCTTCTGCAGGGCGACGTGGATCTGGTTGTCCCACGGCTCCTCGATCGGCGTGGCGAAGATCGCCGCCACCTTCAGCTTCTTGTCCTTGGCGAGGGCTGCACCCGGCAGCATGGCTGCGGCCAGGCCAAGTGCGCCGAGTTCCAGCACGTCGCGCCGCGACAGGCCGGTCGATTGCGATTTGTTTTTCCGGTTTTCCATCTAGTGCCCCTCTGTTTGACAGCCGTGTCGAGCCGACTGTTCCGAAATCAGACGCGGAACTATGGAACGGGTGCGGACTTTTGTCCACATGGTCAAATTTGGCGGGACTGCTGCCGGGCTCACGCCTTTTAGCGCAGCGCTTTCTCGCCGCCGGCTACGGTGATGACGCCGACGATGATCAGCCCGGTCAGCAACAGCCGAACGCCGGCGCTGACGCCGAACGTGTTGAGCATGGTCAGAAGCAGTACCAGGAACAGCGCCGCGCCCCAGACACCGGGAACATTGGCCTTGCCACCGGCGACCGAGGTGCCGCCGATGACGACGACGGCGATCGAGGCCAGCAGGTACTCGTTGCCGATATCGACATTGGCGCCGCGGAAATAGCCGGCGAGCAGCGCCCCGTCCATGCCGCCGAGCGCGCCCGACAGCGTGTAAGTCAGGAAGCGGGTGCGGCCGACATTGACGCCGGCAAGCCACGCGGCGCGGATGTTCTGGCCGATCGCCAGCACCGAGCGGCCATAGATCATGCGCTGCAAGGCGATGGCCGCACCGATGGTGAACAATACGGTAAGGATCGCCAGCACTGGAATGCCCAGGATTTGCCAGTTGGCAAAATCGGCAAAGCCGGGCGGCGGCTTGATCTGCAGGCCACGCCCATAGCTGATGTCGATCGACTGGATGATGAAGCTGGCCGACAGAGTGGCGATGATCGGCGGGATCCTCAGCGCCCAGATCAGGAGATAGTTGACGGCACCGATGGCGGCGCCGCAGGCGAGCGCGGCGAGCAGCCCGACCACGATCATGGAATCGCTGCCGCCCATGACCTTCATGGCGACGGCACTGGCGAGCCCGATATTGGCCGGCAGCGACAGGTCGACATTGCCTGGCCCGAGCGTGATGACGAACATTTGGCCGACTCCGACGATGACGGTGAACACCGCCAGCGACAGTGCCGCCGTGACCATGCCACCGCCGCCATAGCCGCCGGTGAAAGCGATGGTCGCCAGCCAGACGAACATCGCGCCGATGAACGACCATATCCAGGGTTTGGCGGCCAGCGATTTCACAAATGTCATCGCTATCTATCCCTGCGACTGATCAGGACGCGGGCTGCCAGCACGATGATCAGGATGGCGCCGTTGGCGGCGACCTGCCAATCCGGCGGAATGTGCATGAAGGTGAGCAGAGGCGATGCCGCCAGCGCCAGTGTCAGCGCGCCGAGCACGGCGCCAATCGGCGATACCCGGCCGCCGACGAACTCGCCACCGCCGAGGATGACGCCGGCGATCGCCAGCAGCGTGTAGCCATTGCCGATATTAGCGTCGGCCGAGGTGGTGATGCCGATCAGCGCCATGCCGGACAGAACGCCGAATAGGCCGGTCAGCGCAAACAGCACGATCTTGGTTCGAAGCAGCGACCAGCCAGCGCGCCTGAGCGCCGCCGGATTGCCGCCGGATCCCCGCAGGATAACGCCATAGGAGGTGCGCATCAGCCCAAAATGCACCACCGCTGCGATCGCCAGCGCGGCGATGATAGGGAACGGAATGAAGGGCGGCTTGAAGGCCATCAGCGACAAGAGCCAGTCCGGCGCCTTGCCACCGGGCTTGGGCAGCACCAGAATGGCAAGCCCCTGCCAGACAAAGCTCATGCCCAGCGTCACCACGATCGACGGCAGATTGCGCAGATGGATCAATGCGCCGAGCAGTGCATAGACCCCGATGGCGCCGAGCAGGATGATCACGCCGAGCAGCGGCGCGTCCTTCAGCCAGGTCGCGGTGACGCAGCCGACAAAGCCGACAAAGGTGCCGATCGACAGATCGAGCTCATTGCCGGCGATGACGAACATCTGGGCGATCGTCGCCAGCGCGATCGGAATAGCGAGGTTCAACATCAGGCTGAAGCCGAAATAGCTGATGGCGCGTGGGTTGAGCCAGGCGATGGCGATAACCACCAGCGCCAGCGACAGCGCCGGCAACAGGCTGCGCAGCAGGCGCGCGCGGGCCGCGCTGCTGCGCGGCGAGGACGTAGGGCCGGGAGCGACTGCCGTCATCTCAGGCCGCGTCGCCGAATGAGGACTGGATGATCTTTTCCTCGGTCAGCTCGTCGCGCGTGAGATTGGCGACGATGCGGCCGTTCTTGAAGACATGGATGTGGTCGCAATTGTCGAGCTCTTCGGTCTCGGTGGTGTACCAGAGGAAGGTCCGGCCCTTGGCCGCCTCCTCGCGCACGAGATCGTAGACCTCAAGCTTGGTGCCGATGTCCACGCCGCGCATCGGATCGTCCATCAGCACGATCTGCGCATCGGAACCCAGTGCGCGGGCAAACAGCGCCTTCTGCTGGTTGCCGCCGGACAGCGAGAAGATGTTGTTGGTCATGTCAGGCGTGCGGATGCCGATCTTCTGCTTCCAAAACTCAGCAAGCTCGGCCTCGCGCTGCGGCGAGATCAGCAACCCTTTGCGCAGCCGCGCCAGCGAGCGGATGCCGATGTTTTCGGCAATAGACCATTGCGGGAAAATGCCGTCCGATTGGCGGTCTCCGGCCACCAGCGCCACCGGGGCGGTCACCTCGATATCAAGCCTTCTACGCGTCGCGGCGGCAAAGATCGCCAGCAACAGGTCGGTCTGGCCATGGCCGGCAAGCCCGGCAAGCCCGATGATCTCGCCGGCGCGAGCGACAAGCTCCTTGCCGTCCTGCTGCCGCTCGGGCCGCGCCCGCACCCTGAGCGGGCCCGCCGCCGGCCTGGCGGCGATCTCCGCCGCGATCTTCTCGCGCGCTTCCGCGCCGCCCATGGTGGCCACCAGCCGGTCGCGGTCGAACGCTTTTGCAACGTCCGTGGCGACCACCTTGCCGTCGCGCATGACCACGATGCGGTCGGCATTCTGCAGCACCTCGCCCAGCACATGCGAGATCAGGATGCAGCTGCCCCCGGTGGCTACGAAACGGCGCACGAAGGCAAGCAGTTGGCCCGCAGTATGCGCGTCCAGCGAAGAGGTCGGCTCGTCGAGAATGACCAAGTCGAGCGGATCGCGCGTCACCGTGAAGGCGCGCGCCACCTCGACCATCTGCCGCCGGCCGATGGAGAGATCGCCGGCAATGTCGTCTGCCGAGATGCCGTGATCGGGAAAGATTTCGTCCAGCTTGGCGGCAATGAGAGCAGCCGCCTTGCGTCGCCAGCCGAAGCCGGTGAGCGCCGGATGGTTGATGCGCGTATTCTCCGCGATACTGAGGTTAGGGCAGAGCGACAGTTCCTGGAACACGCAGCGTATGCCGAGTTTCAGCGCGCGCGCCACCGAGTAGTCGGTTTCGGCATTGCCACGCACCGCGATCTCACCGCCATCGGGCTGCAGCGTACCGGCCACCATATGCATCAGCGTCGATTTGCCGGCTCCGTTGTGGCCGACCAGCCCGACGCATTCGCCTGATACAACATGGAAGTCGACGCCGTTAAGCGCCCGAACGGCGCCGAAATGTTTTTCGGCGCCGTTCAGCCTGATGATGTCCAAACGGGCGGCGCCGAAATGTTTTTCGGCGCCGCCCAGTCTGATGATGTCCGTATTGGCCTCAGGCATGCTCAACGATATCCGGTCGGTCATGCCGCTGGCAATGAATGCAATGCATCACTTGATATTGGCTTTGATCGCCGCGATTGCGTCTTCCTGGCTGTATTCGTGGGTGGCGACGCCGCCCTCCTTGATTTTCGGCAGCTCGGTCTCGAAATTGTCCTGGGTAAAGGCGAGATACGGCACCAAAAGGTCATGCGGAATGTCGGTGCGGCCGTCGAGCACCTGCTGCGCCACCCAGAAGGCCAGCGACGACACGCCGGGCGCGATCGAGGCCGACCAGGTCTGGTAGCCATCCTTGTCCTTCTGCTCCTTCCACCATTTCAGCTCGTCCTGGCGGTTGCCCATGATGATGGTCGGACGCGGCTTGCCTGCGGCGGCAAAGGCTTGTGCCGCGCCATAACCGTCACCGCCCTGGTCGACGATGCCGACGATGTCGGGCAACGAAGGCAGGATCGTCGCGACCGCCTTCTGCGCCGTCGTCTGGTCCCAGTCGCCGGTCACCGAACCGACGATCTTGAACTCGGGATGGGCGGCGACGCCTTCGAGGATGCCGGCATGGATGGCATCGTCGATCGAGGTGCCGGCAAGGCCGCGGATTTCCAGCAAATTGCCGCCCTTGGGCTGGAACTTGGCCATCTGCTCGACTTCCTGCTTGCCCATGTCCTTGAAGTCGACGACGACGCGGTAGGCGCAAGGTTCGGTGACGGTCCCGTCGAAGGAGACGACGACGATGCCGGCATCGCAGGCCTGCTTGATGGCGCCGTTCAGCGCATCCGGCGATGCGGCATTGATGACGATGGCGTCATAACCCTGCAGGATCAGGTTCTGCACCTGGGCAGCCTGGGTCGGCACTTCCTTGTCGGCGGTGGTGAAGATGTCGGCGGCGCCGACGATCTTATCCTCCACCGCCTTCTTGGTGACGATGCCGTAGCTGTCGAGCATCGCCTGGCGCCACGAATTGCCGGCGTAATTGTTGGAGAAGGCGATCTTCTTGCCGCTGGTGTCGGCAAGCGCCGTGCCCGAGGCGAGCATCGCCGCCAGAGCGCTCAGGACGAGCAGTTTCTTCATGTCATAATCCTCCCATGGATTGTCGGCCCCGCCGACTGTTGCTGATGGTTTTGGCGTTGGCTGCCTGTTTTTTATCTATTGTCAGACAAATGCAGATGAGCTCGCTTGTCAACTGCGATCGGTTACGCTTTGGCGATCAACTTCAGGTGCGATGATTGAAAAGCCTTCGCCTGCTGGTCTAGGGAAGGGCCCAGGAGACCATGCATGGCAGCGACGCCGCCGACCCTTCCCCCCAGTGCACCCAAAAGAATGGGCGCGCCCGGAATTCCGGCGCGCTGGACGTCAAGCGCCAAGAGCGGCGTAGGTGCCGCGCTTTCGACGGCGAGCCGCGTCTGGTTCACGCTCAGCCATGGCATCGTCAATGAAGTCTACTATCCCGGCCTCGACAGCGCCTGCACGCGCGACATGGGACTGCTGGTCACCGGTCCCGGCGGCTGGTTTTCCGAGGAGAAGCGTGACGCCACACATGCCATCGAGCCGTTCGAGGACGGCGTGCCCGCCTACCGGCTGATCAACGCGACGGCGCGTTACCAGATCGAAAAGCGCATCCTGGCGGATCCGGCGCGCCCGGCCTTGCTGCAGGAAACCAGCTTCACGGCACTCGAGGGCGTGGCCACGGACTACCGCGTCTACGCCCTGCTGGCGCCGCATCTGGTCAATGCCGGCATGGGCAACACCGCCTGGATCGGCGAGCACAAGGGGAGGCCGATGCTGTTCGCGTCCGGGCGCGGCACCTGCCTGGCGCTTGCATCCTCGCTGCCCTGGGGTGATTGCTCGGCCGGCTATGCAGGCTTTTCCGACGGCTGGCAGCAACTCAGCCGCGCCGGCCGGCTCAATCCGGCCTGCCAAAGGGCGGAGGACGGCAATGTCGCGCTGACCGGCGAGATCGGCTTTTCCTTACGCAACAGCAAAGCCTTGCTTGCGCTTGGGTTTGGGGCAACGCCGGATGAAGCGGCCGAAAACGCCGCCGCCAGCCTGAAACGCGGGTTTGAGCCGGCGGCAAAGGTCTATGTCGCGAAATGGCGGAAATGGCAGGCAGGCCTGACGGCGCTCGACCACCATGATGCATCCGGCCTCAACACCTACCGCGTCAGCACAGCGGTGCTGGCGACACACCTGTCGCTGGCGAGGCCCGGTGCGGCCGTCGCCAGCCTGTCGATCCCCTGGGGGTTCAGCAAGGGCGACGACGACCTTGGCGGATATCATCTGGTCTGGCCGCGCGACCTCGTCGAAACTGCGGGCGGCTTCCTCGCCGCCGGCGATCCGGCGCAGGCGCTTGAGATCCTCGCCTATCTCCGTTCCATCCAGCAGCCGGACGGCCACTGGCCACAAAATGTGTGGCTCGACGGCTCGCTCTATTGGCCGGGCATCCAGATGGACGAATGCGCCTTCCCGCTGCTGCTTGCCGATGCGCTGCACCGCGCCGGCCACCTGCCGCGCGCAAAGCTCGCCGCCTTCATGCCGATGGTCGAGAAAGCAGCGTCCTATATCGTGCGCAATGGCCCCGTCACCGGGCAGGACCGCTGGGAAGAGGACGCGGGCTACAGCCCATTCACGCTCGCCGTCGAAATATCGGCACTGCTTGGCGCCGCCGATCTGTTCGACGTCAACGGCAAACCCGAGCCGGCTAACTATTTGCGCGAGGTCGCGGATTGCTGGAACGACCAGATCGAGCGCTGGACCTATGTCAGCGGCACACCGGAGTGCCACGAGGCTGGCGTCGACGGGTACTACATCCGCATCGCGCCGGCCGACGCTTCAGGCGCCGCATCGCCGAAGGACGGCTTCGTACCGATCAAGAACCGTCCGCCGGGCGATACCGACAAGCCGGCCGAAGCGATTGTCAGCCCGGACGCGCTGGCGCTGGTCCGCTTCGGCCTCAGGGCCGCGGACGATCCGCGCATCGTCGGCACGGTCAAGATCATCGACGCGCAACTGCGCTGCGACCTGCCGCAAGGGCCTCTATGGTACCGCTACACCAGCGACGGTTATGGCGAACACGCCGACGGCGCCCCCTTCGACGGCAACGGCCAGGGCCGACCCTGGCCGTTGCTGGCCGGCGAACGCGCTCACTACGAGCTGGCCGCCGGCCGCAAGGACAAGGCGGCAAGCCTGCTCGACACATTCGAGGCTTCGGCTGGGGTGGGCGGTCTGCTGCCGGAACAGGTCTGGGACGGCGCCGACATACCGGAGCGCGAATTGTGGCTGGGCAAGCCGTCGGGCAGCGCCATGCCGCTGGTCTGGGCGCATTCGGAACACATCAAGCTGTTGCGCTCGCTCCGCGACGGCGCCGTCTTCGACATGCCGCCGCAAGGCGTCAAGCGCTATGTCAGGGACAAGACCGGCTCGCCGCTGAGGATATGGCGCTTCAACAACAGGCTGCGCACCATGGAAGCCGGCAAGACGCTGCGGGTTGAACTGCTGCAGCCGGCACTGATCCGCTGGAGCGGCGACCAGTGGCAGACCAGCCATGAAATCAACACGTCCGTGAATGTCTTTGGCGTCCATATGGCGGATCTGCCGGTGACCGATATTCCGCGAGGTAATACGATCGTCTTCACTTTTTTCTGGCCCGACGGCGACCGTTGGGAGAATGTCGACTTCACCGTCGGCATTGAGAACTAACTCGCCAGCAATTTCTTTCCTCAAGCGACTAGGACAACACCATGCAGATCGGAATGATGGGACTGGGCAGGATGGGCGCCAACATGGTGCGCCGCCTGATGCGCGACGGCCATCAATGCGTCGTCTACGACATCAACCCGGCAAGCGTTGCCGCCCTGGTTGCCGATGGCGCCATCGGCGCCGCATCGATGGAGGAGTTCGTCGGCAAGCTTTCCAAGCCGCGCAGCGCCTGGCTGATGCTGCCGGCGGCGATCACCGGCAAGATCGCCGACCAGGTGGCAGCATTGATGGAGCCCGGCGACATCATTATCGACGGCGGCAATTCCTATTATCACGACGCTGTCGACCAGGCGGCCGAGCTTGCGGCCAAGGGCCTGCACTATGTCGATGTCGGCACCAGCGGCGGCGTTTGGGGCTTGGAGCGCGGCTACTGCCTGATGATCGGCGGCCCCGATACGGCGGTCAAACACCTCGATCCGATCTTCGCCACGCTGGCGCCCGGCGCCGATGCCGGCGCCACGCCCGACAAGGCGGGCGGGACCGCACCCTTTGGCTACCTGCATTGCGGACCGAGCGGCGCCGGCCATTTCGTCAAGATGATCCACAACGGCATCGAATATGGCGTCATGGCCGCCTACGCCGAAGGCATGAACATCCTGAAATCGGCCAATGCCGGCAAAAGACAGCGCACTGCCGACGCCGAGACCAGCCCTTTGGAAAACCCGCAATACTATCAGTTCGACATCGACCTGCCGCAGGTGGCCGAGGTCTGGCGCCATGGCAGTGTGATCGGCTCCTGGCTGCTCGACCTCACCGCCGGCGCTCTGAAGAGCGACCCGGCATTGGCCCAGTTCGGCGGCCGCGTCTCCGATTCCGGTGAAGGCCGCTGGACGCTGAAGGCGGCGATCGACACCGGCGTGCCGGCGCCGGTTCTGTCCTCGGCTTTGTTCGACCGCTTCTCCTCGCAGGGCGAATCCGAATTCGCCGACAAGCTGCTGTCGGCCATGCGCTATGCCTTTGGCGGCCATGTCGAAAAGCCGAAGGCCGGCAAGTGAAGGCCGCAGGGGAGACGCGCAAGATGAGCCCGGAACGGTCCGACACGCTGGTGCTCTTCGGAGCAACCGGCGACCTTGCCCACAAGAAGATATTTCCGGCCCTCTACCAGATGGTAGCCAAGGGGACGCTGACCGAGCCGGTGATCGGCGTCGCCTTCGATGCCTGGGACATCAACCAATTGCAGGCGCGGGCCCGCGACGGCATCGTCAACGCTCTCGGCAAGATCGACGAAAAGATCTTCGCCAAATTCGCCAGTCTGCTGCGCTATGTCAGCGGCGACTACCGCGACGGCGCGACCTTCGAGAAGCTGAAGACGGCGCTCGGCTCGGCGCAGCGGCCGCTGCACTATATGGCGGTGCCGCCGACCATGTTCGAGACCGTTGTCCAGGGGCTGGAGCAATCCGGTACCGCGCATGGCGCGCGGCTGATGGTGGAAAAGCCGTTCGGCCACGATCTCCAATCGGCGCGCTGGCTGAACCGCGTGCTGCATCTGGTGTTCGAAGAGCAGTCGATCTTCCGCATCGACCACTATCTCGGCAAGGAGGCGATCCAGAACCTGCTCTATTTCCGCTTTGCCAATTCCTTTCTCGAGCCGATCTGGAACCGCAACTTCGTCGAAAGCGTACAGATCACCATGGCCGAGGACTTCGGCGTCGAAGGCCGTGGCAAATTCTATGACGATGTCGGCGCTATCCGCGATGTGATCGAGAACCATCTGCTCAACATCCTTTTGCTGCTCGCCATGGAACCGCCGGTCGGCCGCTCGGCCGACGATCTGATCGACGAGAAGGTGCAGGTGCTGCGCGCCATCCGCACGCTGACCAAGGACGACGTCGTGCGCGGCCAGTTCACCGGCTACCTCGCTGAACCCGGCGTGAAGCCGAACTCGCCGGTCGAAACCTTTGCTGCCGTGCGCTTCATGGTCGACACCTGGCGCTGGCAGGACGTGCCGTTCTTCATCCGCACCGGCAAGAACATGCCGGTGCATGTGACCGAAGTGATCGTGCGGCTGAAGCGGCCGCCGCTCGACGTCTTCGATCCGATCAAGCCCAGCGACGCAAATTACGTGCGCTTCCGCATCGACCCGCAGGTGGCGATCTCGATCGGCGCGCAGCGCAAGGCGCCCGGCGACGACATGGTCGGCGAGCAGGTCGAGCTCACCGCGCTGGACGATTCGAAGGGCGACATGCCGCCCTATGAGCGGCTGATCGGCGATGCCATGAACGGCAATGGCCAATTGTTCACCCGCCAGGATGCCAGCGAGCTTGCCTGGCGCATCGTCGGCCCGGTGCTGGGCGACACCACGCCGCCGCATATGTATGAGCCGAAGACCTGGGGGCCTGCCGACGCCATGGCCAGCTTCGGGCCGCCCAACGGCTGGATCAATCCGAGTTGAGCAATTCCAGGAAAAGTGCGAGCGGTCTTTCCGTCCGAAATTGGGTAAAAACAAAGAGTTGGAGCATTCCCCCGTTTCCCTGAAACGCGGGAATGCGCCAAGTGAGCGGAGGAAACGACATGGCCAAGGCAGCCAGGCCCGCGAAGGCCAAGGCCGAACCGATCGTGCTGACGATCGATGTCGGCGGCTCGCATGTGAAAATCCTCACCAGCGCAGGCGGCGAGATGCGCCGCGCCGATTCCGGACCGGACCTGACGCCGCAGCAGATGGTCGCCACGGTGAAGACGCTGGCCGAAGGGCTGGCCTATGACCTGATCTCGATGGGCTATCCCGGCCCGGTCAGGCACAACAGGCCTTCGCTCGATCCCGCCAATCTCGGCAAGGGCTGGGACGGCTACGATTTTGCTGCCGCCTTCGGCAAGCCGGTCAAGGTCGTCAACGACGCGCTGCTGCAGGCGATCGGCAGCTACGATGGCGGGCGCATGCTGTTCCTCGGCCTCGGCACCGGCCTGGGCGCGGCGATGATCCTCAACAATGTCGGCCAGCCGATGGAACTGGCGCATCTGCCGTACCGCAAGGGCGGCAGTTTCGAAGATTATGTCGGCGAGCGCGGCCTGGAGAAATACGGCAAGAAAAAATGGCGCAAATACGTTTTCGACGTCGTGGGGCGGCTGCGTGCGGCGCTGCAGCCGGATTATGTCGTCATCGGCGGCGGCAATGTCGACAGACTGGATGAATTGCCCGCCACATCCAGGCGCGGCGACAATACGCGCGCTTTCGAGGGCGGTTTTCGACTATGGCGCGACAAGGCGCTGATCGTCTGATAGTATTAAAATTCAGTATAGTTGTTCAAAATGACGTGTGGCGCGATACGAAGTCATTGCGTTACGCAGATTTGGCGATTAGATCGGTGGCACCGGATGGAATCATCTGGCGCAACCGCACATATGCGGCAAGACAAATGACTAGAGCGGATTTCCGGCTCCGCTGGGACCACTCTGGGAGTTTCCGCCACCCCCCTAGCGACGGAGAGATAAATTGGCCGACGACAGCAACGACTCTGACAAGGACATCGACCTGCTCGAGCTTACCGCCCATATCGTGTCCGCTTACGTCGAGAAGAACCGCTTGCCCGTTGCCGGCCTGAGCGATCTCATCGCCAGCGTT
This sequence comes from Mesorhizobium sp. C277A, assembly GCF_040324395.1. NCBI lineage: Bacteria > Pseudomonadati > Pseudomonadota > Alphaproteobacteria > Hyphomicrobiales > Phyllobacteriaceae > Mesorhizobium > Mesorhizobium sp. C277A. The sequence goes on from NZ_JAMYVW010000002.1 coordinate 4,832,418, forward strand.
GCGGCGTCGATCGGCGGGCTCAGCCAGCCGCCGGCCCCAGTGGCGGCGCCGCAGATCCCGGCCGTCAATCCCAAGCGGTCGGTGACGCCGGATTACATCATCTGCCTCGAGGACGGCAAAAAATTCAAATCGCTGAAGCGCCATCTCGGCGTCCATTTCAACCTGACGCCGGAAGCCTATCGTACCAAATGGGCCCTGCCGGCCGACTATCCGATGGTTGCCCCCAACTACGCGGCGTCGCGCTCCGAGCTGGCCAAGTCGATCGGCCTCGGCCGCAAGGCCGCAGTTGCCGCGCCGGCGAAAGCCAAGGGCCGGAAGGCCAAAGTTCCGGCCTGAGTGGGATCAGCGCCTCGGCCCTGAGCCAATCGTTTGGACGACTGGAACAGAAGCCTGCCGGCGAATGAGCCTTGGCAGGCTTCGTGCTTTTATGGCTTGTACCTCTGAGTGTCAGGACTTTGGGGGAGCAGCCATGAACTACGCCAGAATGGTGATCGAGAAAGAGGCGCCGGAGGAATACGGCTACGATCGCATTCGGTTCAATCTCTCCGAAAGCTCGATCGCCGATCAGAAACTCTCCGACGTCGGCCTGTCGCTGCCGGATCTCACGCTGTTCTACGGCGAGCATCGCGGCGACAAGGAGTTGCGGGCGCTGATCGCGGCGCAGGATTCCGGCATTTCGCCTGACGATGTTCTTGTGACCGCCGGTGCGGCGGGCGCGCTCTTCATCATTTCGACCTCGCTTCTGTCGGAGCGCGACCACCTTGTCGTCGTCCGGCCGAACTACGCCACCAACATCGAGACCCCCAAGGCGATCGGCTGCGCCATCTCCTATGTCGATCTCGATTTCGACGCAGGCTTTGCCATCGATTTCGGCCGCGTCGCCGCCAGCATGCAACCGAACACCAAGCTGATCAGCGTCACCTGCCCGCACAACCCGACCGGCACGATGATGGGCCGGGCCGATCTCGACGCGCTGATTGCGCTGGCTGAAGCGAGCGGCTGCCATCTGCTGGTCGACGAGACCTATCGCGACCTCTCCTATGGACAGCGCCTGCCGGCGGCGGCTTCTCTCAGCCCCAAGGCGATCAGCGTCTCGTCGCTGTCGAAAGCCTTCGGCATTCCCGGCATCCGCATTGGCTGGCTGATCACCAGCGATGCCGAACTGCAGGAGCGCTTCCTCGCCGCCAAGGAGCAGATCGGCATTTGCGGCAGCGTCATCGACGAAGGCATTGCGCGCGGCATGCTGGGGCGCCGCGACGCTTTCTTGGGCGCGCTGCTGCCCGAGATGGCGAAACGCCGCGACATTGTGCAAGACTGGATCGACCGCGAGCCGCTGGTCGACTGGGTGCGGCCACAAGGCGGCGTCGTCGGATTTCCAAGGCTCAATGTCAGTCCAGACTTCGACCTCGACCGTTTCTACGTCAATCTCTTGGAAAACCACGGCACCTATGTCGGTCCCGGCCACTGGTTCGATATGCCCAAGCGCTTCTTCCGCGTCGGTTTCGGCTGGCCGAAAGAGGCGGAATTACAGGGCGGCCTCGACGCCATCACTGCCGCGCTGAGGCAGTAACGTCCGCGTGCAATCGGGCGAGCGGCTGGAAAACCGCTTGATCCAGGCCCGATTTTCACGCATACGCGCCCCGAACTTTGATAAGTTTCATTGGCCGGAACAGCGCCCATTTCCGGGAAGTGCCCCGCCGGCCAATGCAAGCAACGGGGCCTGTATCCATGACATCCCATTCCCATACACCGCCTGACCGGCGTTACGCCGCCTTCCGCCATCGCTCCTTCCTGAGCTATTGGGCGGCGCGTTTCCTGACCACCTTCGCCACCATGATCGTGTCCGTCGCCGTCGGCTGGCAGATCTATGATCTGACGCGCGATCCCTTCGATCTCGGCATTGTCGGCATCGTCCAGTTCCTGCCGTCGCTGCTGCTGGTGCTGGTCACCGGCGTTGTCGCCGACCGTTTCGGCCGCCGCCTGATCATGGCGCTGGCGACGGTAGTCGAGGCAGGTTGTGCGCTTGTCCTGTTGTACTTCACGCTGCGCGGTCTCGTCAGCCCGCTGCCGATCTTCATCGTGCTGGCTATGTTCGGCCTGGCGCGCGCTTTTTATGGGCCGGCCTCGTCGTCGCTGTTCGCCAACCTTGTTCCGCCGGAAGATTTCGGCAATGCGATCGCCTGGAACTCGTCCGCCTGGCAAACGGCGACCATTGTCGGCCCGGTCGCCGGCGGCCTGCTCTATGGCGTCTCGGCCGAAGCCGCTTACGCCGTTGCCTCCGTGCTGATGCTGGTGGCCGGTCTGCTGATCTTCACCATTCCGAAACCGGCCCAGCAGAGCGCCACCGACAAGCCGACGATGGAGACGCTGTTTGCCGGCTTCCGTTATATTTGGAGCGAGAAGATTGTGCTCGGCGCCATCTCGCTCGACCTCTTTGCCGTGCTTTTGTCCGGCGCCTCGGCGCTGCTGCCGGTCTATGCCCGCGATATTCTGGAGCTCGGCCCGTGGGGCCTCGGCCTGCTGCGCTCGGCGCCCGGCATCGGCGCCATCTGTGTCGCGGTCTGGCTTGCCGGGCATCCCCTGCGCGACAGTGCCGGCAAGATCATGCTCGGCTTCGTCGCCGGGTTCGGCGCCTTCACCGTGCTGTTCGGCGTCTCGACCATCACCTGGCTGTCGATCCTGGCCCTTGCCGGCCTCGGCGCCACTGACATGTTCAGCGTCTATATCAGGGAGACGCTGATCCAGCTGTGGACACCCGACGAGGTGCGCGGCCGCGTCAACGCCGTCAACCAGGTCTTCGTCGGCGCCTCCAACGAAGTCGGCGAGTTCCGCGCCGGCACCATGGCGGCGCTGATCGGCACCGTGCCGGCGGTGGTGATCGGCGGCGTCGGTGCGATTGCCGTCGCCGGACTGTGGGCGGTGCTGTTTCCGCAACTGCGAGGGGTGCGGCATCTCGACAGCCGCAACTGATCGAGTAAGCCGCTGGATCCGGTCCAAATCAGCTTGCGCCGATGACGGCTGAGATGGGTCGGAAGCGGATGGGCCGGTTCTGGGCGAACTAGCCAGATGGCGGGGCAGCCACAGGGTGGACATTTCAACCCATATGGAAAATGATCATGTTGCCATGCACAATACTGCAGTGCTCTGGTCTCGACGAGAAACCTTAAATATAGAAGAGAACCACCCGACCTCCGGGTCCAGCGAGCGGGGACGCAAATGGACACTTCAGGGAATCGGCAATCGCATCGCGACGCAAGCGGGCGACCCAGCCGATCGGCCGGCTGGCTGGCCCGCGCAGCCGTCCCAGTGGCATTCCTGCTCGGCATGGCTTTCAGCAGCAACGCGTTTGCGCAGGACCAGCAACTGCCGGTGGTGACGGCGGCCAAGCCGGTGGTACGTGAAATCGTCGAAGACGACGAGTTCGTCGGGCGCTTCGAAGCCGTCGACGAGGTCGCCATCCGTTCGCGCGTCAGCGGCTATCTGGACAAGATCAGCTTCCAGGACGGCGCACTGGTCAACAAGGGCGACCTGCTCTTCACCATCGACCAGCGTCCGTACCAGGCGGCCTACGATGCCGCCAAGTCGCAAGTGGACGTCGCCAAGTCCCTGCTCGAATTCTCCAAGATGCAGCTGGATCGCGCCGATGAGCTCGCCAAGACCGGCAATATCTCGGCCGCGACGGTCGACGACCGCCGGCGGGAATACCTTTCGGCGCAGGCGCAGATGCAAGGCGCGACGGCTGCGCTGACGACGGCCAACCTGAACCTGGAGTTCACCGAGATCAAGGCGCCCTTGTCCGGCCGCATCGACCGCCGGCTGGTGTCGGTCGGCAACCTCGTGCAGCCGGATTCCACCTTGCTGACGACCATCGTAACGCGCGATCCGATCGACTTCTATTTCGACGTCGATGAGCGCCTGTATTTCAGCTACGCCCGCGACGCGAAGGAGCGCGGCGGCAGCATGCAGGAAGGCGCCGGCGGGCTCGAGGTGGTGGTTCGCGTCGCCGACCGCGCGGAGGCGGTATTCAAGGGCAAGCTCGATTTTGCCGAGAACCGGATCGACAAAGCGACCGGCACCATGCGGGTGCGTGCAAGGTTTGCCAATGCCGACGGCGTTCTCCAGCCAGGCATGTTCGGGCGCATCAACGTGCCGGGGTCGCTGCCGCATAGCGGCGTTCTGGTGCCCGACGAGGCGGTCGGCGCCGATCAGGATCGCCGCATCGTGTACCTGGTGGATGAGGCCGGGATGGTGTCGGCGAAGCCCGTGCGCACCGGCCCGCTTCTCGACGGCTACCGGGTGATCCGCGCGGGCCTGACCGGCGACGAGACGATCATCGTCAACGGGCTGATGCACGCCAGGCCCGGCACCAAGGTGAAAGTCGAGATGGTGACGTTGCCGCCCAAGGTCGAGACCGCCGGGTTGCAGCAATGAGGTTCGCCCATTTCTTCGTCGACCGTCCGATCTTCGCATCGGTGGTTTCGATCGTCCTCCTGATCCTCGGCGGGATTGCTTATACCCAGCTGCCGATCGCGCAATATCCCGAGATCGCGCCGCCGACCATCGTCGTTCGCGCCCAGTACCCGGGCGCCGACGCCGAGACGGTCGCAGCGACGGTGGCAACGCCGATCGAGCAGGAGATCAACGGCGTCGAGGGCATGCTTTACATGTCGTCCTATTCGTCCGGCGACGGAGCGATGGCGCTGACCATCACCTTCAAGCTAGGCACCGATCTCGACCAGGCGCAGGTGCTGGTACAGAACCGCGTCTCGGTCGCCGAGCCGCGCCTGCCCGAAGAAGTCCGCCGCCTCGGCATCACCACCATCAAGAGCTCGCCCGACCTGATGATGGTCGTGCACATGCTGTCGCCCGACAATACCTACGACCAGCTCTACGTCTCGAACTACGCCCGCTCGCGGGTGCGCGACATATTGCTCAGGTTGGACGGCGTTGGCGACCTCATCATCTTTGGCGAACGCGAATATTCGCTGCGCATCTGGCTCGATCCGGAAAAACTGTCCGCCCTGGGGATGACCTCGGGCGATGTGGTGCAGGCGCTGCGCGACCAGAACGTCCAGGTGTCGGGCGGCTCCATCGGCGCGCCGCCGACCAATACCGGCACGGCGTTCCAGTACACGGTCACCACGCAAGGCCGCTTCAACGACGCACGGGACTTCCGATACGTGATCGTCAAATCGGCCGAAGACGGCCGCCTGATCCAGCTGCAGGACGTGGCGCGCATCGAGCTCGGCGCCAAGGATTACGTCACCAACTCCTATCTCAACGGCAAACCGGCGGTGGCGCTCGCCATCTTCCAGCGGCCAGGCACCAATGCGCTCGCCGCAGCCGCGGAGATCCAGGACAAGATGAAGGAGCTTTCCCAGGACTTCCCGAAGGGATTGAGCTACGACATCGTCTACAATCCGACCGAGTTCGTCGCCGAGTCGATCCAGGAGGTCTACAAGACGATCCTCGAGGCGATGGTTCTGGTCATCATCGTCATCATCGTCTTCCTGCAATCGTGGCGCATGGCGATCGTGCCGATCGTGGCGATCCCCGTGTCGCTGATCGGCACGCTGGCGGTGCTTTACGCCGCCGGCTTCTCCCTCAACATGCTGACGCTGTTCGGCCTCGTGCTGGCCATCGGCATCGTCGTCGACGATGCGATCGTCGTGGTCGAGAACGTCGAGCGAAATATCGCCAGCGGGCTGGCGCCCAATCCGGCGTCGCATCTGACCATGGACGAAGTCGGAACGGCGGTCATCGCGATCTCGCTGGTGCTGATAGCCGTGTTCGTGCCGACAGCCTTCATTCCCGGCATTTCCGGGCAGTTCTACCTGCAGTTTGCGATCACCATCGCGGTGTCGACGGCGATCTCGGCATTCAATTCGCTGACGCTCTCGCCGGCCTTGGCCGCGCTGCTGTTCAAGCCGCACCACACTGCTGCGGCGCCGCCGCGCTTTTTCCTGGCGCGGTTCGGACGGGCGCTCGCCGACGGCTTCAATCGCGGCTTCGACAAGGTCGCCCATTGGTATTCAAGCATCGTGCGCGTGTTGGTCGGCTCGCGGATAGCGATCGCCGCCACGCTGGCCGTTTTCGCGGCCCTCATCTACGCCACGGTCTATATGGTTCAGACGGTGCCGCGCGGTTTCATTCCGTCGCTCGACCAGGGCTATGCGATCGTCGTCGTCCAGTTGCCGGACGGCGCCTCGCTATCGCGGACCGATGCGGTCATCCAGCAGGCGTCGCAGATCATCCAGAAAACGCCGGGCGTCGACTACGCGGTCGCCTTCGCCGGCTTCTCCGGTGCCACCTTTACCAATGCCAGCAACGCGGGCGTGATCTTCGCCAGGTTCAAGCCGTTTGACGAGCGACTGGAAGCCGGCCAGTCGGCGACCCAGGTCATCGGCAATCTGTTCGGCAGCCTGCAAAGCATCAAGGAAGCCTTCATTATCGCACTGCCGCCGCCGCCGATCCGCGGCGTCGGCAATGCCGGCGGCTTCAAGCTGCAGATCCAGGAGCGCAACAGCGCCGACATGCGGCAGATCCTGGCGCTTGCCTATGAAATTGCCGGCAAGGCCAACAAGACGGCGGGGCTGACCGGCGTGTTCACCACTTTCTCCGCGTCCAGCCCGCAATTCTTCCTGGCGATCGATCGCGACAAGGCGCGCATCCTGAACGTGCCGATCCCCAACATCTTCGAGACGCTGTCGATCAATCTGGGTACCGCCTACGTCAACGACTTCAACGCTTTCGGGCGCGTCTACCAGGTGCGCGCGCAGGCCGACCAGGCGTTCCGCCTCGATCGCGCCGACATCTTGAAACTGAAGGTGCGCTCGGCGACCGGCGCGCTGGTTCCGCTCGGCACGTTGATCGAGATCCGCGACGTCACCGGCCCGGCGCTGGTCCAGCGCTACAACATGTATGTCTCGGTGCCGCTGCAGGGCAACGCCGCGCCCGGCGTTTCCACCGGCGATGCGCTTGCCAAGATGGAAGCGATCACGGCACAGACGTTGCCGGCCGGTACCTCCTACGAATGGACCGAACTCGCCTATCAGGAGCGTAACACCGGCAATGCCGCTGTCTATATCTTCGGACTGTCGGTGCTGTTCGTGTTCCTGGCGCTGGCGGCGCAATATGAAAGCTGGGTGCTGCCGTTCGCCATCGTGCTGGTGGTGCCGCTCGGCGTGCTCGCAGCGTTGCTCGGCGTGTGGTTCCGAGGGCTGGACAACAACATCCTCGTGCAGATCGGCCTCATCGTGCTGATCGGACTTGCCGCCAAGAACGCGATCCTCATCGTCGAATTCGCGCGGCAGGCCCAGGAACGCGGCTTGTCGGCGGCCGAGGCTGCCGTCGAAGCCTGCCGGCTCAGGCTGCGGCCGATCCTGATGACCGCCTTCTCGTTCATCCTCGGCGTCGTGCCACTGATGATCGCGACGGGCCCGGGCGCGGAAATGCGGCAGTCGCTCGGCACCGCGGTGTTCTCCGGCATGCTGGGCGTCACTTTCGTCGGCCTGTTCCTGACGCCGGTGTTCTACGTCACGCTCAGGTCGCTGTTCTCACGGCGCAAGCCGCATGCCGAGGCCGAGTTTTCGGCACCGGCAGAGGTGCCGTCCGAGACGGCCGCCGAGTAGTGTTACACGGGCAGTTCGTGGCGCTGCCGACTATTTCGTTTTGGTGTTGAATTCACGGTTTGCAGCATAGTCGATAGTGAAGGTGCCCGCAGGAGCGCGAACGCCCTGCTTCACGTTGGATATGGTGACTGTCGAGGTAAGGCCCCTCTCGTCAGTCAGGGTCCATCTGCGTAGATCGAGCGATTCCCTGTCAAACACCATAGTGATATTCGAATTGCCGAAGGCCGACTTGTCGGCCAGCCTGATGATCACCTGGGCGCCATCGTCCCTAATACTTTTGAGGCGATTGCCGGAAAAGTTGACCTGATTGTCGAGGAGCAGCTTGAGCGGCGTCTTCGAGAGAGCATAGAGCCGCGATGTCTTGAGCTTCTTGTTATAGACCACCAAGGATTTTCCATCTGCAATTACGCTGACCCCTGATTGGCCTGCATAGTTGAAGCGGATCTTGCCCGGCCGCTGGAGGAAAAATTTCCCTTTGGTCCTTTCCGCTCTTGGGCCCGACTGGACAAAGTCCCCGGACATGGGCTTTACCGATGAGAAGTGATCGGCAATCGTCTTCGCTTCTACAGGTGCGGCCAAGGCCGCGGTCGAAAGTTCGGCGTTTATCGCGACAGCGCTGACAACGGCGAACCAGAAAGCCCGCAGTCTTTTGCTGTTATATGCCATTCAGTTATCCTACCCCGAGCAGGCGCGTGATCGAAAGAGATCACGCGCCTTTGAGATCAGTAGCCGTCCGGGCACTGAGCAACGTAAACTCGACCGTTCCGACCGCGATATCTGCACTGGCCGGCTTCGCTGGCGTGCCCGATGACCGCCCCGGCCAGCGCTCCGACCGCCCCGCCAACAACCGCCCCTTTTACCGGGTCGCCGGCCACTGCTGCGCCTACAGCTGCGCCACCCAAACCACCGACGGCAGCGCCTTGTTCGGTGCGGGAGCATGCCGCGAGCGGAATGAGTAGGCTCAAAATGAGCAGCGTCTTCTTCATTAGTTCTCTCCTGGGGCCGTTATTAGCCGAAGCTTAAATGCGCCACGGAGTTTTTCGATCCATCGGAGTGTTTGGGGCGCAATCCAAATCTGCGGGAACGGGCTATGGTCCCGGATCCATCGTACACGCCTCCCATAGGTAAGTCGTCTTTGGGCAAGCTCGGCCGTTCAGAGTAGTTGGATTTGCTCTATCCCTCAGTAGGCTTGCCGAAGATCAGGCTCAAAAACTCGCTCAGCCAGCGCTTGAGGTGCATATCCCAGATCAGCCGGCCGCCGAGATGGTCGCGGCCGGGCTGCGCGCCGGGCAATTCGAAACGGTGTGCGCCGCGCACCACCCAGCGCTGCATCATCAACCGGGTCAGTTCGCCATGAAACTGGATGCCCCAGGCATTGTCGCCATAGCGAAAAGCCTGGTTGGGGTAGGTTTCCGCCGTCGCCAGCAGCGTCGCATCCCTGGGCAGCGAAAAGCCTTCCCGGTGAAACTGGTAAACCATGTCGGGCCAGGGCAGCAGTTTTTTGCCGGCTTCCGTCGGCTTCAGCGGATACCAGCCGATCTCGACCAGCCCCTCGCCATGCCCCTCGACCTTGCCGCCGAGATGATTGGCAAGCATCTGCGCGCCAAGGCAGATGCCGAGGAAGGGCCGGTTCTCCTTTAGCGGAACATTGAGCCAGTTGGTCTCGCGGCGGACGAACTCATCTTCGTCATTGGCGCTCATCGGCCCGCCAAACACCACGGCGCCGGCGTGTCCCTCCAGCGTCTCCGGCAGGCTGTCGCCGAGAGGCGGCCGGCGGATGTCGAGGTCGAAACCTTCCTCGAGCAGCATGTGGCCAACCCGGCCGGGGCTCGAAGTCTCCTGATGCAGCACGATCAGGATTTTTGGTTTCGAGCTCGGTCTGGGCGGCATGGAAAGGCGGAATCCTATTCGTCGCTCGACGTTCCGCTGGCGCCGGGCGCGGCGGCCGCCGCCTTGCGGCGCGCCTCGACGCGGTCTTGGCGCTCGACGCCGATCAGTTCGGCGACGCGCCAGACGGTGTTGTCCTCCAACTCGTGCAGTTCGCCGTCGGCATAGACGATTTCCCACATCAGGCCGATGAAAGCCTTGCGCGCCTCGGCGTCGAGATGGCGCTTCAAGACGCTAGTGAAGGCATAGAGGTCGATCTCCTCATTGTCGGCGCGCTCGCCGGCGGCAGCCAGCGCATCGAGTTCGTCGCCGCTGATCGAATAGCTCTGCGCCAGCACCTGCTTGAACCGCTCCCACTCGACATCCTGGCGCACGCCGTCGGCATTCATCACATGATAGAGCAAAGCCGACGCCGCAACGCGCGGATCGTCCGCATTCGCGCGAGCCCCAGCCCCGGAGGGCAGGTCTTTCAGAAAGGCCAGGACGCGTTCGAACATGGTGCTCACTTCACTTTATTGGAGCATGATCTTTTCCAAAAACCGCTATCCACTTTTTGGGATCATGCTTCAGGGATCAAAACAGGCGGAAGCGGCGCGGTGACTTCTCCGCTTCGTCGTCGGGGTCGACGCCAGGGTCGTCGGGCAGCCGGGCCAGTTCCTCGGCAGGTTCGACGGGTTCGGCATCGGGCGGTATTGCGGCGAAAGCGGCGGAAGTGACCGGTGTGACCTGGTCGTCGCCCACAGCAGGCTTCGGCTCGATCGGCGCCTCGCTGATCGTCCTAGCGATGGCGGGATGATCGATCACTTCGGCTTCCTTTGCCGGTTTGGCAGGTGCCGCAAGCACCGGCACATCGGCTTCGTCTTCATGGCTGTCGATGAGCTGGCCCAGCCGCTCCATCGGCGCGCGCCAGGCGAAAGCATCGAGCTCGCCGCTGACCGGCGATACCGGCGCCCAGCGTTCGGAGACGACGCCGTCGGCGACCCAGGCCGGATCGCGCGGCGCCCTGACCGCCTTGGACAGCAATTGCCTGATCTTGCCCTGGTCGCCGGTCTCTGCCTCCTCGATATCGGCCAGCAGCAGGTAAGCGCCTTCCCGGCGATCCATGCGGATCGCCGCTTCCGCCTCGCGGCGGGCGGTGGAAAAATCCTGCGCATCGAGCGCGGCGCGCGCCACCGTCATCGACGATTCGGCATTGTTGCGCTTCAGCTCCTGCAGCTTCTTCGCCCGGTTGAGACGATCGACCACGGCATCTCCCGGCCTTGCATGGGTGTAGAGCTCGGCGATCTCGGGATGCGGCTCCGCCTTCCAGGCTGCCTCAAGGATCTTCGAGCCTTTGCGCACATCGTTCTGTTTGAACAGAAGATTGGCGGCTGCAACCGCGGCCGGCGCGAAATCGGGCGCGAGCTTGTTTGCCTCGAGTGCCGCTGCCTTGGCTGCATTGGGGTCGCTGTCGGTCAGCGCCTGCGCCTTGGCGGTCAACAGCACAGCGCGGCGGCGATTGGCGGCGTCGCGTTCGATCTGCCTGGTCGACTTCTGCGCCTCCACCAGCTTCAGCGCGCCGTCCCAGTCGCCGCGCCCGGTCAGATCTTCCAGCGTCGATTCGGCGGCCCAAGCCAGTTGCGGTGCGACGGAAGCGGCGCGCCCGGCATAGTGACGCGCGGCGTTGCGGTCGCCGAGCCGTTCGGCTTCGAGATAGAGCCCGCGCAGGCCGAGCAGCCGCATTTCGGGGTCGTCGAGCATGGCCTCGAATTTTTCGCGCGCGCCCTCATGGTCGCCTTCGAGCAGCGAGGCTTGCGCTTCGAGCAGCTGGATCAGCGGCTCCTGGTCGGAGCGGATCAGTTTGGCGGCTTCCTTGGACTTCTTGCGGGCCAGCGCGCCATCGCCGGCGCCGGCTGCGATCATGCCGGTCGACAGCGCCTGGTAGCCGCGGTCGCGGCGGCGGACGCGGAAATAGCGCGAGATCGTGTACGGGCTGTTCCACAGCGACTTGATCAGCCACCAGACGATCATCACCGCTGCGACGACGGCAACGATCGCCACCGCCGCCACCATCAGGCTGACCTGGTATTGATAACCGTTGAAGGTGACAACCATCTCGCCGGGACGATCGGCCAGCCAGGCAAAGCCGAGACCGAGCGCGAAAACGGCGGCGAGAAAGATGAGAATGCGGATCATCGTGTCGTCCTCATGCCTTCATCGCACCTGCAATCAGCGCGTCGACCTGCGTCTCGACGTCGATGCGCGCCTTCAGTTTGCCGGCAAAGTCGGCGCCGGCAGCCTTGACTGGATCCGGCAGCGTTGCGTATTGGCTGAGCGCCTTGGCGTAGTCGCCCTGATTGACCGCCACTTCGATGCGCGCCACGGTTTCCGGCGCGCCGGCGCCTTCGACGGCGCCGATCGGCCGGACCTTGACCAGCGATTCGGCGCTCGACAAAAGGTTCTGGAAGAAGCCGGCATTTTCATCGACCGGCGTCGCCGCCGCGACCATCGCATTGGCCGCGGCGTCGGCCTCGCCGGCGATCTCGGTGCGGGTCGGGACGCCCTTTTCAGCGTAGGGGCGCAGCGCTGCAATCTGCGGTGCATCGGGCGAGATCGCCGCGAAGGTCTCCAACTCGGCGGCGAACGGCGCGCCGCGGTCAAGCGCCGCCTTCAAGGCCGAAGCGGCGATGGCCATCGCGATCTTTGGCTGCGAGGCCTGCGCATCGACCTTGCCGGCGAGCTGCATCACCGACTGCTCCAGCGCGGCGATCTTGCCTTCCTGCGCCTTGGCTGCCTCGCCGGCCGATTTCACCAGTGCGTCGAGGCCCGCCAGTCTTTCATTGAGCGGCGCGAGATCGACGGGCGCTGCACCACCGGCCTGGCCAAGGGCGGCGACCGCGGTCTCGATCTGCTTGACCTTGTCGCCAACCGCGGCAAGCCCGGCATTGTCGCCGGCGCCGCCCTTTTCGACCGCCGATTTCAGCGATGCGACATCGGCCTTGACCTGATCCAGCGCCGAAGACAGCCCGTCGACCTTGGCCGTTGCGGCGCCATTGCCGCTGGCTTCCCTGAGGTCGGCGATTTCGCGCTTCAGCGAAGCGATCTCGCCATTGACGCCGTCGAGCGAGACCGTGCCCGCCCCTGAGCCCGGAGCGCCAAGCACGCCGACAAACTGCAGCCCGCCGGCGGCAGCCAGCGCGATGACACCGCCGATGATGCCGGCGGCAATGCCGTTCGTGCGCTTCGGTTGCGCGGCCATGGGCTGGTTCCCGGCTGTCCTTGGGGTTTCCTTGGGTGCACCCGGCTTGGGCGAGGCATCCTCGAAACTGTAGTCGGAGGTTCTGGCGCGCGGTGGCGCATCCGAAGCGGTGGGGTAAGGCTGCTCCGCCTGGGTGGACGCCTTGGCATCGGCGCTTTCGGGAGCGGCCTGCGCCGCGGCATCGGAGTGCTCCCACGGCTCGAGATCGGCCTGATCGGCATGAACGGGCTCGTCAGGCGTCTCCGGCTGCGCATTGGCCATGGCAGCGGCATCCTCGGCTGCAACCGACCCTGCCGGGGCCTCGACGTCGTCCGAGTTGGCGACATCCGTCTTGGCGGCATCCGCATCGGCAATGCGCGAGACAGCGCCGGGTTCGAGTTCGATGGTCACCGGCTCGCGGTGGCTTTTCGAATGTCGCATCTTCGGCGTCTTGACCATGCCTGGGCTCCGCAATCCCGCTTCGTCTGGGCGCCCGACGGCGCGTGATGGTTTGAAAAATGGTCTAGCACATCATCATCAGGTGAAAAGGGGCGGCGTGATGACACGGCGCTCAGTCGCCGCGGTGCAACAGCTCAAGCAGCGCCTCCTCCTGCGGTTCCCGCGCAATGCGTATTTTTTTGCCGGCGGCATTGTCAAACGCCGCTGCCACGCGCTCGGAGAGCCCAAAAGCCTGCATGTTTTCAAAGAGATCGCGCAGTTCCGCCCGGCTGGCCAAGGCCTGCAACGCTGCCGCCGCCTTGGCTGAATAGAGCAGCACCGCGTCGACCGCCTGATCGGACAGGCGTGTACGGATTTCAGCATCGGAATAATCGAGCGAAATCGTGTCGTAGGTTTCGACGGTGCGGACCTCGACGCCGGCCTTTCGCAGCCGCGCCTCGAATGCCGGAAACCGCACGCGCCCTGTGAGATAGACGACCGCCTTGCCGGAAAGGCCGGCAGCAATCGCCTCGGCCAGCCGCTCGGCGTCGCCCGCCCCTTCGCTGACCGACAAGAACCCTGTCGAACGTGCCGCTTCAGCCGTCCTGCGTCCGACGGCATGGCAAGGCAAGGCGGCGAGCGCACGAATGAGTTCTTTCGGCGCATGCCGCACCGCATTTGCGCTGGTCACAGCGACGGCCACGGCATTGTCGCTCGCAGCATCGGCGCCAACCCGCAGTGTCACCGTTTCGGTCAGCGGCAGAAGGAGCGGCTCAAATCCCAATTCCTGCAGCCGCCGCATGGTTCGCGACGCCCCAGGTTGCGGCCGCGTCACCAGGACACGCATATCAGACCCAGCCGTCGAAGAAGGTTTCGCCCGCTTTGACCCGCACCATCCTGGCCGCGTCCGTGCCGATGTCAGCGGCATCCAGCGCCAAGCCTTCGGCCTTGACCTCATGCGATTGCGTGCCATCGGGCGAAATGATCAGCCCGGCGAAAACCAGCCTGCCGCCCGATATCGTCGCATAGCCGGCGATCGGCGTGCGGCAGGAGCCATCGAGCGCCGCCAGGAAGGCGCGCTCACAGGCCAGCGCCTGGCCTGTCGGCACATCATGGATGGCCACCAGCATCTTTTCGACCTCGCTGTCGCCGATGCGGGTTTCGATGCCGATTGCGCCTTGTCCCGGCGCCGGCGGAAAAGCATCGAGCGGCATCAGATCGGTGACGACATGGCCGAGCCCGAGCCGCTTCAGCCCGGCATAAGCGAGGATCGTGCCTTCGGCGACGCCTTCCTCCAGCTTGCGCAGCCTGGTCTGCACATTGCCGCGGAACATGACCACGTCTAGGTCCGGCCGCATGCGCCGGATCAGCGCCTGACGCCTGAGCGAAGACGACCCGACCTTGGCGCCTTGCGGCAAATCAACAATGCGCTCCACCGCCTTGCCGATGAAGGCGTCCCGCGCATCCTCGCGCGGCAGGAAGGCGGACAGCTCCAGCCCGACCGGCAGCACTGTCGGCATGTCCTTGGAGGAATGCACGGCGATATCGATCGTGCCGGCCAGCAGCGCCTCTTCGATTTCCTTGGTGAACAGCCCCTTGCCGCCGGCTTCCGACAGCGGCCGGTCCTGGATGCGGTCGCCGCTGGTCGAAATGACGACGACCTCGAAGGCTTCCGCCGGCATGCCATGCGCTTCCATCAGCCGCGCCTGCGTCTCATGCGCCTGGGCGAGCGCCAGCGGGCTGCCGCGTGTTCCTATTTTCAAAGTTTGCATGGCGCGCGGTCCGTGATAACCCCCGGCTGGCTTTGCGTTTCCGGCGCTCTCCCTAGCGAGGCCCGCCTCTACTAACTAGGAAAGTCCGGCGACACAATCTCTGGAGACAGCGACGAATTGATCCGCGTTCTGGGCATTGAGACGAGTTGCGACGAGACCGCCGCCAGCGTGGTGACGCTGGACGGCGATTCCGTGCCGGTGATTGCGTCCAACATCGTGCTCAGCCAGATCGAGGAGCACGCCGCCTTCGGCGGCGTCGTGCCGGAGATCGCCGCGCGTGCCCATGTCGAGGCGCTGGACGGCATTGTCGAGGCCGCTCTTGCGGATTCGGGCGTAGCCCTGGCCGACATCGACGCCATTGCCGCTACTGCCGGCCCCGGCCTGGTCGGCGGGCTGATCGTCGGCCTGATGACGGCCAAGGCGATTGCAGCGGCCGCCGGCAAGCCGCTGATCGCCATCAACCATCTGGAAGGCCACGCACTGACCGCAAGGCTGACCGACGGGCTCGACTTTCCCTATCTGCTGCTGCTGGTTTCCGGCGGCCACACCCAGATCGTCGCCGTGCGCGACGTCGGCGACTACCAACGCTGGGCGACGACCATCGACGACGCGCTCGGCGAAGCTTTCGACAAGACGGCCAAAATGCTCGGCCTGCCCTATCCCGGCGGCCCGAACGTCGAAAAGGCGGCAATGTCCGGCGATGCGACGCGCTTTGCCTTTCCGCGGCCGATGAGGGGCTCGGCGCAGCCCGATTTCTCCTTCTCCGGCCTCAAGACCGCCGTGCGCCAGGCGGCGACCGCCATCCAGCCGCTAAGCGAGCAGGATGTCGCCGACATCTGCGCCTCGTTCCAGGCGGCGGTAGCCGACGCACTTGGCGACCGCGTGGCCCGCGCGCTGGCCCGCTTCCGCGACGAATTCCCGGACAAGGCCGAGCCGGCGCTGGTCGTTGCCGGTGGCGTCGCCGCCAACAGAGCGATCAAGGCGACGCTGCAGAAGCAGTGCGCCGAGGCCGGCTTCGCCTTTGTCGCGCCGCCGCTGAAGCTTTGCACCGACAATGCGGCGATGATCGCCTGGGCCGGCATCGAGCGGTTGCGGGCAGGCCTGTCGCAAGAGAACGGCTTCGATTTCGTGCCGCGTTCGCGCTGGCCGCTGGACAGCATTTCGGCCCCGATGGTCGGCTCCGGCCGGCGCGGAGCAAAAGCATGAGCGCCGGCAACACAAGCGGCAGGGACAGAACCGGCTGGCGCGTCGCCGTGCTCGGCGGCGGCGCCTGGGGCACGGCGCTGGCGCTGGCGATGCTGCGCGCCGGTCACGATGTCCGGCTCTACGCCCGCGACGAAGAGACGGTTTCCGCGATCCGCCGCGGCGAGAACTCGCGTTATCTCCCCGGCATCGCCATTGAAACAGGCATTGCGGCGACGAGCGATATCGGCACGGCCCTGACCGATGCCGATTGCGCGCTGGCCGTGGCGCCGGCGCAGGCGCTGCGCGCCATGCTGACGACGGCAAAGCCCCATATGCCGAAAGGCATCCCGCTGGTTCTCTGCGCCAAAGGCATTGAGCGCGACACCGGCGCGCTGCTGTCGGCGATCGTTGATGAGATTCTGCCCGAAACTCCGGTTTCGGCCCTGTCCGGTCCCAGCTTTGCCGTCGACGTCGCCAGGGGTCTGCCGACCGCTGTCGTGGTTGCTGCACGCGACGACGCCTTGGCGGCCGAGCTTGCCGCGCGCTTTTCGGCGCAGAATCTGCGCTGTTATTCCAGCGACGATTTGATCGGCGTCGAGATCGGCGGCGCTTTGAAGAATGTCTTCGCCATTGCCGCTGGCGCCGTCACCGGCGCCGGGCTCGGCGCCAGCGCGCAGGCCGCCATGGTGACGCGCGGCTTCGTCGAACTGCGCCGCATCGGCGCGTCCTTCGGCGCCAAGCCGGAGACGCTGATGGGGCTTTCCGGCCTCGGCGACCTTTTGCTCACCTGCTCTTCCGCCCAGTCGCGCAATTTCGCCTATGGGCTGGCGCTGGGGCAAGGTAAGCCCTTGTCCGGACTGCCGCTCGCCGAAGGCGTGCCGACGGCGGCGATCGCCGCCCGCATCGCCACCGAGCGCGACATCGACGCGCCGATCATCGCTGCGGTGTCGGCGATACTGGACGGCACGATCACCATTCGGCAGGCTGTCACGGCATTGATGACCCGGCCGCTGAAGACCGAAACCGGTATTTAATTGTAAACTCCCGTGAACAGCTCGGTATTGTCCCCGCCAGGCACGATGCGGTTTTCATAGTGACCTTCCGGCAGCAGCAGTGCCTCGGCTGGACCGTTGCGCAGGACAACGTCGCTGGTACCTGCCTCCAAGGATAGGGGCGAAGAATGCGAGGTGCCGTTTATCTCGACCTCGCCGTCTGCAAGCTCCCCGCTGGTCGTGTACAGGCTGTATCGTCCGGCGACAGGCACCTTGAAAACGACCGGACGACCGGAATAGAGGCGACGACCAGCCATTCTGACGTTGGGAGCGATCTGGACGTAGCTGTCGCGGATGAGAGGCGCGATCACGGTATCGATTAAATCCATGCGATATGACCAGAGGACCATCTTGGGCGGGGAATCCGAGAGAACTTTGTAGGCTTCCGATTGCCTGCCTTCCTGCAATGTTTTCAAGACATAATGCTGGTCGAGCCAGAGTGTGGAGGGCTCCTGTCGATTGGGCAGCATGGCGATGCCGTCGAAATACTTCTCATCCGGTGCGAGCAAAGATTCCGCGCGCGAGACCAGTTCAAGCTGGGTCTGATTGTTGAGGCGTAGGTAAACGACATTGCTCGCGTAGCTCATGGCGATGGCTGTGATCAGCACCGCGAGGACAGGAACCCGGTAGCGCGCGTGGGTTGCGGTGCTGTCGAGAAGCTCCAACGACCAGAGCGCAACGAACGGCAACGCCATGATGAAGACATAAGGCCAGGGCTGGTCGTGCGTGAATACCAGCACCGTGATGACGAGTGAAAAGATCAGCGCAATTCGCCTTCGACCATCGAGTTTCATGATCCGCATCAGTGACAGGGCCATACCGGAGAAACAGATCCCGTAAAGAAGGGCGTTCCGCGCCAGTGTCTGTAACACGAACTGCCTCAGTCCCCCGTAGTCACCGCCTCCACGCGTCGCAATCTCGACCGGGCCAAGTATAAGGTTTTTGGCCGCGAGAACAGGGGCGCCTCCACCGAAGATCAAGCAATAGACCATTATCGGAACGGCCCATCCAAGCACGAGCCACCCTCCGCGAACCGCCCCTGTTGCGTAGCGTCTCATCAAGGCTGCGTCAGCAACAAGGCCGATGCCGAGCGCAACGTTGAAGTAGACCGATTTCTGAGTGATGACGAAGGCAAGGCCACTTAGCATGCCGGCGGCAACAAGCTGCCTTGCCCTCAACCCAGGTGCGCGCAGGACAACCAGCAACGCCGCCACGGCGAAGAACACTGCCGGCGGTTCGGCGATGGTACGAAAGATGCGCTCCATGAAATTCGAAAAGCACAGGAGAACGAGGACGATCGTCAAAGCGCGCACGCGATCCTCGCCCAGAGCGCGAGCGCATGCGTAGATCAAAGAGATCGTCCCGCAGGCCAGCAACGCAGTCTGCATGCGGCCAGCAAGCAGAATCGACGTGGCATTCCAGCCGATCAGATGAGCAATCTCATAAAAGGCCGCATAGCCGACCGCCTTGGGATGCCAGATCGTATCGAACAGGCCGTTGGAGAAATATTTCGCCCATCCGAGTTGGACGAATTCATCCATGACGAAGCGGATGTTCCAAGCCAGAACGAACAGCAAGATGATCTTGAGTGCGATCAGGATATGCAGAAAAGTTGTTGTTGGGCGCTGCCCGAGAGCGAACAGCTTGTTTGGTCCCGGCTCCTGCGTATTCAAGACAACCCCCTCGATCGTGCCCAGGCAGACCAACGCCAGGCGTGCTGCCTCGCTGGGCGCAACGCCCTTCATCCTCAGACAACAACTTCGAGGCCGGCAGCTCCGCTTGGCGAAGCATGGTTCCACCGCGGTTAATTTTCCGAGACTGTGCGGAACTGAAGCCGTCGCGCTTCGGATTCTTGCAGCGCTCCGCTCCAGCCTGTCTATACGCAGGGGACTTTAGCCGCTGTTAGCCTTTTGCTTGTTAAGAAGGGTTATGTTCAAACACGGCAGCCAGCCTTCTGCGACAATGCGGAGGCTTGAAAGGACATCGCGTGCTACAACCCAAGATGGCATCGGGCCTCGTCTGCCCAGTCTGCTATTCCAGGCTTGGCACAAGCCCGGTTGCCCTGACCTGCGAATCTTGCCCTGCCCCCTATCCCGTGCACAAAGGCATTCCGTTCTTTGTCGAGTCGCCGGTGAGGGAGGGCTTCGACGCGAGCTTCCATGAAGAGGCGTATGCCGGTACCAGTACGCGCGCCCGTCTCTACAATTCGCTGAAGCAGGTCATCACCAGCGAATATTCACCGCACGACACGCTGAATTCGTTTCTTGCCTCGATACCTCAGGACTCAATGATCGTTGAGTTCGGCTCCGGCGCACGGCGCGTCCGCCCCGATGTTCTCAACATTGACCTGTTCCCCACCCCGAACGTCGATCTGGTCGCGAATATCGAGCACACGCCGCTTGCGAGCGATTCCGTCGACGTCGTCATTCTGGACAGCGTGATCGAGCATGTTCCCAATCCGGTAGCGGTCGTCGATGAAGTGTTCCGTGTCCTGAAGCCGGGTGGGAAGCTGCTCTGCATCAACCCTTTCCTGTTCCCCTATCACGGCTATCCCGCCCACTACTGCAACTTCACAAAGGACGGGATCGAGCAGCTTCTGCAGCGGTTCGCAAGGGTAGAGGTCCAGACGCATCAAGGGCCGACAAGCGCGATCGTCAACATCCTGTCCGAATACATCGGCGTCGTTGTCGGTCGAGAGAACCGAACCCGCTACATGGTAGCGAAAGCCGCGATCCTGACGCTGACATTCCCGTTGAAGTTTATCGACAAATTTCTGGTCGATCGCCCGGAGAGTCACCGGATCGCCAGCATGCTCGGCACCATCGCGACCAAATAGCGTGTCGTTGACCAGCGCTTATCGCCAAGAGCAATTCCAGGAAAGTGTGATCGGTTTTCCCAGGAAAAGCGCGTAGCGCTTTCCCTTGGGAATTGCGCAAAAACAAAGAGATAGAGCGGTTCGCCGTTTCCGTGAAACGGTGAAACGTTCTAGCGACCCGCCAGGATCTACCCATCTGCTACCAGCTGAGCAGTTCACAATAATTCGGCCGGTCCGGTGACGCCGAAGCTCTCTTTGCCGTCGGGAAATGCCGCCTTGCCATGGCCGCGAAGTCCGAACGCGAAAACAAGACGGCATGCTTGTCGCCGGTAATGTGCCGGTCCGCAAGAAGCGACAAGGTGGCGCGTATTCCACCAGGCTCGATGTCCTTCAAGATGATCTTCCGGCAGGCCCAGCGTTCGCAACCGGCGGCCAGCGATTTGAAGAACGCGTCGCGCCGATCGACCGGTACATGATGAATGACGTCGGAAATCGTGACGACATCGTAAGACCCTTGCACGCTGGAAAGGTCCGTCGCGGGCAGAAGTTCGACCTTTGCCCGATTTGCGTTGCTTAGAAACGCACCGATCGAAGGGGCGAGATCGCACATCGTAACCGTCAGGTCGGGGCGCCGATCGAGCAGCCGGTCGACAAGCGCTCCATCACCGCCGCCGATATCCAAAACCTTCGCGCCGTTCGGCAATTCGCGATCGAGAAAATCCGCGATTACATTGAGATTGACGAAAACACGACGGTAGACGTCTCCGACCGGCTTGAAATGGCGGCCAAGAGCCCTGCGTATGATCTGACCTGGCGGTAACATTCTTATTCCTCGTTTCCCGCAAATTGCTGTGTGGCTGGGCGAGACGATGCCGTCGGCGCGGTGGCGGGCCGCAGATTGAACCGTGACAAGATCGCCAGGTGCGCAACGACAACGTTCCAGATGAGCAATGCGACGGTGGCGATCGGAGACGCAATCGCAACACCAAGGCCAAGCCAGGAACAGAGAAGCACCATCATGGCTACCGAGATCGGGTAGGCCGCAGCCACGCCTGCCGCAAAACGCGCAAATGCCTTGAAGCGCAGCGGTTTGCCGAAGGTGAACCAGCTGTGCAGAGCGTAGCCGGTCGGCGTCACCGCCAGGAATGAAATCATGATGCCCAGCAGGTAGTGCCTGCCCAGCTGATCGACCGTAATCATGATGACATTGTGCGCAATTGCGCATATCGCTCCCACCACAATGTACCGCCATCCCCGTTCCAGAAGCGGTCTTTCGCTCTGGTCCACTGGGATGTCGGCGATCCTGACAGAGCTGGACATTGCCTCAGAAAGCTCCTGTCAGTTTCGCGCGAAGCCGGCACATGACACGCTCACGCAGCCGCGAATCGCGCAAATAGCGCCTCAATCCCGTCGGCCCGAGCGACAGCATAATACAAGCGGCTCGAAGCAAGGCCTTCAAGTCGCCGGCTGACGCAGCCGCCAGCGACACATTAACGCTGATCGATGCCCGAGCAGCAGATTCGATCCGGCGCCGGCTGCGCGCCGAAAGCCGGTCCAAATGGCGCTCCAGGACAGTCTGCATTTGCGAACGGAATTCGTTCGCATCGCGCGATCCGGTTACGGTCAGCGAATCGCCATGAACCCGGAAGGCCGTGGTTATCTCCTCGTGATAAATGACGGGTCCGGCAACGGCGAGCTTCGCCCATATATCCCAATCAGCCGTATACCAGAGCCTCTCATCCATACCCCCGCATGCCAGCCACGCATTCCGACGAAATATCGGAGCAGGCACGGACACGAAATTCTGTACGAGAAGCCGTTCCAGCAAGAAGTCGGATTCGAGCACCTTGTCGCTCGGCAAGGGACAGTTCCAGCATCCCATTCGCCGGCCGTGGCGGTCGACGATCGCAGTCGGGGCCAAGTGAAGCGCTGCTTCGGGCAGGTCCTCGAGCCAGCGTCGCGTGGCCTCGATGCGCCCGGGCAACCAAAGGTCGTCTTGGTGGAGTATGCAGACATAGTCGGCGGCGGCCAGCTCAACGCCCAGATTGGTCTTCGACTGCCAGGGCGCTAGATCCTTTCGCCGCAGCAGCCGGAAGGCCGGCCGGTGGAGAAATCGCTCGACAATGGCGGAAGTAGCGTTTGTCGGGCTGCTGTCGATAATGATTATCTCCAGGCCATCGCTCGGCTCTGCAGCAAGCGAGTCAAGTGTCGCTCCAATCCATGCCGCCCCGTCATGGACCGGCATGACAACCGACAGAAAAGGCTTTGCGGCCGCGCGGCTTGCCGCTTGAATTTCCGCTCGCAAGGCTGCTGGAGGGCTAGAGCTCACGTCTGCTACTCAACGTATCAAGCAGCAATTTGAGCACGAAGCCGGACAGCACCATCGACATGCCGGCCACGCAGATGGTGGTGACTACAAAGGTCAGGTGCACCGATTGCTCCATGGGGCCGCCAACAAGAATCCAATGTAGCGCGAGTGACACATCGGCCGCGAAGCCGGTTGCCGCGAGTACGCCACCGGAAAAAACCAGCCATTCCAAAGGCCGGCCGCGCGTCAGCCACGGCACAATTCGACCGCTGTAGACCGGGTGGTAGATGGCGATTGCCACCTTTGCCAGCATACCGAACAGGATCGCTGAAAGGCCAATCAACGTCGCCATGGCCGAAAGCGCGACGAAGTGAATTCCAAAGTACCATCCGCCGATGCGAACAGGCCCAGCCGCGAGAACGGCAAGGCCGGCAATGCCAGCGATCAACAAGGTCAGCCCAGGCACGAGATACATGGTATCGGGCGCATGGGCTATGATCAGCCGCAGATGTCGCCAACCGTCCCGGAAGGAACGCAGATGCGGCGCGCGGTTGCGCTTGTCGGGGTAGAGCTTGATCGGCACTTCACGAATGGCGAGCCCAGCGCGATGCGCATTGATGATCATTTCCGAAGCGAATTCCATCCCTGGCGAGCGCGCGCCGATTTTTAGAAATGCCTCGCGCGTGAAACCGCGCATGCCGCAATGGAAGTCGCGGACCGGAGAGTTGTGCAAACAGCGAGCGATGGTGGAAAGGACAGGATTGCCGAGGTAGCGATGCAACGATGGCATGGCGCCCGGCTGGATCCCGCCGGCGAACCGGTCGCCCATCACGAGTTCCGCACCCTGTTCCAACGCATCGACGAAATCGCCGAGCTGGCTCCAATCGTAGGAATCATCGGCATCCGCCATGATGAGATATTTGCCTTCGGCCGCTTCGACCGCGGCACTGATTGCCGCGCCATAGCCCTTTACCGGCTGATGAACGACCCGCGCTCCCAGCTTTTGCGCAATCTCCACCGACTTGTCCGCGGATCCATTGTCGCCAACAACGACTTCCCCCTTGATGCCGCGCATCGAGAAGGCATTGAAGGCTTTGCGAATGCAAATGCCGAGCGTCAGTTCCTCGTTCAGGCAAGGAATGATTGCAGAGACGAGAACACGCTCGGTCCCCATGCCGGCCGTGAAAGCAAGCGCGACGTCGTCGATCCGAACCGTCGTGTTGCGCGCGATGCTCTCCATTGCGACCTCTATTCAGGCGTTCTGAGCAGACCAGCCCATTTCACAATTGACTTGCTGGAGTGTTGCGTATCGAAAATTGATTATTTTTGAATTTACGAAATACTCGGTAGTGTATTTATAGGCGGCGGCAAGCAAAGCTGGTGCGCTGTTGTGGTGCGCGACGCAGCCTGTCGCCTTCGTCCACTCTTTCGGCGAAGCGGGTTGCGTTTGTGATTTTCATCAACCCAGGACTGTCAACTATTTCAACGCCTTGGCTTGAGCCATAGCGGAGATTCAATCCGTCGAGAGATCGTCATTTGGCATTGACCCGAAGCCAGCATAAAAGCAAAACCGCGATTTCGGCAGTTCAAGCGAGCTGTTGTCGCAATCCCAAAACGGAGTTTTAAAAATGCTGTTTGCGTTGATTTGCAAGGACAAGCCGCGCAGCCTGCAGGTGCGGGTCGATACGCGGCCGGTCCACGTCGCCTTTCTCGAACGCCTGAACGCCGACAACAAACTGGCCTTTGCCGGCCCGTTCCTCGACGCCGAAGGCAAGCCCAACGGCAGCCTCGTCGTCGTCGAAGCGCCCGACCTCGCCGGTGCGCAGGCGCTGTCGGCTGCCGACCCCTATGCCAAGGCCGGGCTGTTCGAAAGTGTCGAAATCCGCCAGTGGAACTGGACCTTCAACAAGCCGGCGGCTAGTTAGTTCCGGCGGCGCCTAGAGCGATCCCAGGAAAAGTGTGTAACGGTTTTCCGTCCGGAATTGCGCAAAAAATAGTAGTTGGAGCAAAGACATGAACTACTGGCTGTTCAAATCCGAACCTTCGGTCTTCTCCTTCGAGGCGCTGAAGGCCAAGGGCAAGGCCGGCACGCAGTGGGACGGCGTGCGCAACTATGCAGCGCGCAACAACATGAAGGCGATGCAGATCGGCGATCTCGGCTTCTTCTATCACTCCAATGAAGGGCTGAACGTCGTCGGCATTGCCGAGGTCTGCGGGCTTGCCCACCCCGACAGCACCACCGACGATCCGCGCTGGGAATGCGTCGACATCCGCGCCTTCAAGGACGTGCCGAACCCGCCGACGCTGGAGCAGGTCAAGGCCAATCCGAAGCTTGCCGAGATGGCGCTGGTGCGGCTTGGACGGCTTTCCGTACAGCCGGTGACGCCGGCCGAATGGAAGGAAGTCTGCCGCATGGGCGGCCTGACGCCGGCTCCGTGACGGTCCTCACGCCGAACAGCGCGAAAAAGTTCATTCTCGACAACACGGCGCTTATGTCGCCGCCGCATGTGCCGGAGATTGTCCTCAATCTTGCCGACGAAGCGCATGACCTCTGGCAGCGCACGGAGAACGAGCTGATCGAAATCGGCCTGCCGCCGCCGTTCTGGGCCTTTGCCTGGGCCGGCGGTCAGGGCCTTGCCCGCTACGTGCTGGACAATCCGTCGGATGTGCGGGGCAAACGCGTGCTCGACTTCGCCTCCGGCTCCGGCCTTGTCGCCATCGCCGCAGCCAAGGCGGGTGCGGCGCACGTGATCGCCGCCGACATCGACCCGTTCTGCGAAACGGCGGTCCGCCTCAATTCCAAGGCCAACGGCGTTGCCATCGAGTTTTGCGGCACGGACTGCATCGGCACCGACGCCGGCTGGGACGTGGTGCTGGCCGGCGACGTCTTCTACGACAAACCCTTCGCCGACACGCTGATGCCGTGGTTTTCGACACTGAAGGCGCGCGGCGCCGACATCCTCGTCGGCGATCCCGGCCGCTCCTACATGCCGAAGGCGGGACTGGAGCCGCTCGCCGTCTACGAAGTGGCGGTGACGCGGGCGCTGGAGGACGCCCTGGTCAAGCGCACCACGGTGTGGCGCTTCGCTTGACGGCATTGCCGAACAGGCGTTCCATCGCGCATTTTGAAGAATACGCATGTCGTTATCCCAGAACCGTCAGGCTTTGGGCTGCATGCTTGAGGGGAGGACTTTATGGACTTTTCAGTGGTGAACTGGCTGGCGGTGGTTGTCGCGGCCGTCGCGGCGTGGCTGTTTGGCGCCGTCTGGTACACGGCCCTCAGCAAGCCTTGGATGAGGGCGGCCAGGATCGATCCGTCAACGGCAAAGAAATCGATATTGCCCTTCATCATCTCCTTCATCGCCGAGCTGATCATGGCGCTGGTCTTGGCCTTGGTCGTCGGCGCGATGACC
The DNA here is from genome assembly GCF_040324395.1 of Mesorhizobium sp. C277A. Taxonomy (NCBI): domain Bacteria; kingdom Pseudomonadati; phylum Pseudomonadota; class Alphaproteobacteria; order Hyphomicrobiales; family Phyllobacteriaceae; genus Mesorhizobium; species Mesorhizobium sp. C277A. The sequence continues at coordinate 4,858,136 of NZ_JAMYVW010000002.1, forward strand.
GGCGGCGAGCCGGTCCTTGTCGCAGGGCTGGTCTTCGGCTTCGTCCTCTGGCTGGGTTTCGTCGCCACGACGCTGATGGCCAACCATCGCTATGAGAATTTCGGCTGGGACCTGACCCTGATCGACGGCGGCCACTGGCTCGGCGTGCTGTTGATCATCGGCGCGGTGATCGGCTGGTTCGGGGCGCCGGTCGTCGCCAGCTGAGGCCTGCAGAAGTCGTCAGGTCTGCGTCCTGGCGACTTCGTCGAGGATCCATTCGCGGAAAGCGATGATGCGCGGATCGTTGGCAGTGCTCTCGGGATAGACCAGGAAGTAGCCGAACTCCGGCCCCACGCGCAGACCGAGTTCAAAGGGCTGCACCAGCCTTCCCTGGGAAAGGTCGTTTGCCACCATGGCGAACTCGGCGAGCGCCACGGCGTTGCCGTCGAGCGCCGCCTGCACGGCATCGGTAGAGGTTCCAAACACGATAGTCCGGCTGTCGTCGAAATCGTTGATGCCGGCCGCGGCCATCCACATGCGCCAGTTCGGCCATGTCACGCCTTGGCGCGACCATTCGATATGGGCAAGCGTGTGGTTGAAGAGGTCGCGCGGTTCGCGCAGCGGCGGGCCGGAGGTCAGCAGGCTCGGGCTGCACACCGGAATGAGGATGTTGTCGAACAGGCGATGGGCGCGAAGCCCCGGATACTTGCCGACCCCGAACCGGATGCCGACATCGACGTCGTCGAGTTCGAAATCGCGCACTTCGTAGCCGATGTCGAACCTCAGCTCGATACTGGGCTGAAGTTTGCGAAAATCGTCGACGCGCCGCATCAGCCATTTTGACGCGAACTGCGCGTCGAGCGTCACCTTCAGCAATGCCGTGCCGCGCGTCAGCTTGCGCGCCCGCGACACCGCCCGGTTGAGCAGGTCGAGCGCATCGATCGAGGCCTCGAACAGCACCGTACCTGCCTCGGTCAACCGGATGGTACGACTGGTTCGCGTGAACAGCACCAGCCCGAGCTGATCCTCGATTTCCTTGATCTGGTGGCTGACCGCCGCCGGCGTCAGCCCGAGCTCGTCGGCAGCGCGGGTGAAATTGAGGTGGCGGGCGGCGGCTTCCAGAGTCCTCAGCGCGCGCGTTCCGGGCAACAGACGGGACATCACCGTATCCTCAAATAAAACTTGACGATCCGAAAAGAACTACTCGTTTCTCGCATGGATTTCAATGCGGCATGATGCATCCATCGAAACACCATCAAGCCGGATTTGATATCCGGCGGAACACGGAGCGCATCATGTCCATCTTCGTTTTGAACCCGCCAGCAGCTCGCTCGAACTGGTTGCATGCCGTAACGGACTGGCTTCGCCAGGCGAAAGTCGCCATCAACCTGCCGCGCCAGGACGTGGAGGATCTGTCGGATCGCCAGTTGCGCGACGTCGGCGCGCAGCGCAAGGACGTGACGCGGGCCGTGGACCGGGAACTCGGCCGGCTTGGATTGCTGGACACTGGGTGGCAGAAGCCGAGAAGGCGTTAGGCAATGGTGAGTAGTGAGTAGTGAAGGAAACGGCGCCGACACCAGCCTACTCCCTACTCCCTACTCCCTACTCCCTACTCCCTACTCCCTACTCCCTACTCCCTACCTCACCACCCTCACCACCGTCCGGTCCGACACCAGCGGCAACAGCCGCGCCATTGTCCGCGCTGTCACCGCCACGCAGCCTTGCGTCGGTGTGAAGCCTGGGCGCGCCAGATGGAAGAAGATGGCGCTGCCGCGGCCGCGCCGGCGCGGCGCCATGTTCCAGTCGAGCACAAGGCAGGCGTCATAGAGGCGGTCGTCGCGCCGCATTCGCTCATGGCTGGCGCCATAGGGGATTTTCACCGGCCGGTTGTAGTTGCGGTCGTCCGGCACCTCGCACCAGCCGAGATCGGCGCCGATCGGCGCCATCGCCAGCCGGGTTTTGCGGCCGGCCGCGAAATGATCGCCCCGAAAATATCCTGACAAAATCCGCATCTCGCCAAGCGGCGTCGCACCGTCGCCTTCGCGCTTATGGGCCGAGATGCCGCCGCGTCCGAGCGCACAGGCAAACACCTTGCTGCCGGCCTGCAATATCCCCTGGCTGGGGTTGCCCGGCCTCGCCCGAACCACCAGCACACGCAGCCCTTTCGGCAAAATTGCGCCGGCTGCATTGCGATCGCGTTTTTTCTTGTATGATCGTGTCACGGAACAAATCACTGTGATCGGACTGTTGCGCCGGTCAGCTTCCGCATAAATGGGGGGCGGTCAACTGAAAATTCTTTTCAAAACAATGGATTGATCCATGACATCACGTACCATTCTGATCGTTGACGACGATGACGACCTGCGCGGAACCCTCGTCGAGCAACTGGCCCTTTACGAAGAATTCGACGTCTTGCAGGAAGCAACCGCCGCCAAAGGCGTCGCCGCGGCGCGCGGCGGGCTCATCGACCTGCTCATCATGGACGTCGGGCTGCCCGACATGGATGGCCGCGAGGCGGTGAAGATCCTGCGCAAGGGCGGCTACAAGGCGCCGATCATCATGCTGACCGGCCACGATACCGATTCCGACACAATTCTGGGCCTCGAGGCCGGCGCCAACGACTATGTCACCAAGCCGTTCCGCTTCGCCGTGCTGCTCGCCCGCATACGCGCACAACTGCGCCAGCACGAGCAGAGCGAGGACGCCACCTTTTCGGTCGGGCCCTACACGTTCAAGCCCAGCCAGAAGCTTCTGATCGACCAGCGCGGCGGCAAGGTGCGGCTGACCGAGAAGGAAGCCTCGATCATCAAATATCTCTATCGAGCCGACCAGAAGGTGGTGACGCGCGACGTCCTGCTTGAGGAAGTGTGGGGCTACAATTCCGGCGTCACCACGCACACGCTGGAAACTCACGTCTACCGGCTGCGCCAGAAGATCGAGCGCGATCCTTCCAATGCTGAAATTCTTGTGACAGAAAGCGGCGGCTACAAGCTGGTTCCTTAAACTTTTCATTGTTCAATAAGCGGTCGGGGCGGGACTGTTTCGGGGAGGATCCGGCTGGGGGAGCCTGGATCGGCCCGCTGCGCAGATTGAAGTGTTAGAGCGTCCTTTGCGCGTCCAATTGGACACGCGGCGCTCTAAGGGAGGGATTGGACTGACCGTTCGGGGACGCAGCTAGAGATGGCGCTGGATGACGACATCCGCATCCTGTCCGCCGTGAAGCTCTTTGAGGGTTTCACGCAGGAACAGCTGCGCCTGCTCGCCTTCGGCGCCGAAGCCACCCATCTGCAGGCCGACCGCAAGCTGTACCGCGAGGATGACGAAGCCGACTCAGCCTATATCGTGGTCAGTGGCCGCATCGTGCTCTACCGCGAGCATGACGGCGACCGCATCCCGATCGGCACCGCCGGCCCCGGCACGATCCTCAGCGAACTGGCGCTGATCGCCGACTCAAGACGGCTGACCAGCGCCTCGGCCGAGACCGATTCGGAAGTGATAAGGTTGAGCCGCAAGATGTTTCGCCGCATCCTGGAGGAATATCCCGAAGTGGCGGTGAAACTGCACCAGCGAATCCTCGATGATTTTCAGGCCATGATCGCCCGCATCGAGAAGTTGGCCCCAAGGTTTGGCGGGTAGGTCCCCGCGACCGCGCTCACGCTTGGGTGTGTCGAGATTCAGGTCAGGCCGAGTCGAAAATGGCTGATACCGAGAACCGGAGCGGAGCGTACTCAAAGTACGCACCGGAAGCGCAGGTATCGGCCATTTGCAGGCCGGCCTCACCTGAATATCGGCACGCCTAATCCAGGTCGAACCGAGCAATCACCGGCACATGGTCCGAGGGCCGCTCCCAGCCACGCGCCTCTCGCAGGATCTCATAGCCGGCAAAGCTCGGCACCAGGTTCGGTGACGACCAGACATGGTCGAGCCGGCGGCCGCGGTTCGAGGCTTCCCAGTCCCGCGCGCGATAGCTCCACCAGGTGTAGAGCTTCTGCTCTGGCGGCACGTCGAGCCGCATCAGGTCGACCCAGTCGCCGGCGATCCGCATCGCGTCGAAATTTTGCGTCTCGACCGGCGTGTGGCTGACGACGTTGAGCAATTGCTTGTGCGACCAGACATCGTGCTCCTGCGGCGCGATGTTGAGGTCGCCGACCAGGATCGAGGCGGACGCCTCGTCATGCGCGGCGCGGATGGCGTTCATCTCGGCAACGAAATCGAGCTTGTGGCGGAACTTGCGGTTGATCTCCGGATCGGGCTCGTCGCCGCCGGCCGGCACGTAGAAATTGTGGACCAGGATTGCCTTGCCGCCGGCCTGCACCTTGACCGACAGGTGCCGGCTGTCATCGATCTCGCAGAAGCGCCGTTTCTCGACAATCTCGATCGGCCGCCGCGCCACCGTCGCAACGCCGTGATAGCCCTTCTGGCCATGGAATGCGATGTGCTCGTAGCCGGCCTTGCGGAACGCCCTTTCCGGAAACAGCTCGTCGGGAACCTTCGTCTCCTGCAGGCAAAGCACATCGGGCGCCTGCTCCGTCAGCAGCCGCTCGACGATCGGCATGCGCAGGCGCACGGAGTTGATGTTCCAGGTGGCGATGGAGAAGGGCATGCGGCGATCCGAACAAGGTCGCCGATCTACTGCCAGCCGAGCGCCACAAACACAAGCCAGCCTTTGCGGGCGGCGGCCCTGATTCAGGTCAGGCCGAGTCGAAAATGGTGGTCTCCGAGAACCGGAGCGGAGCGTACTTAAACCACGTGAGCGCCGGAAGCGCAGGAGATCGCCATTTGCAGGCCGGCCTGACCGGATCTAGCGGTGGTTGGTGTTCAGCTCGCGGTTCGCCGTATAGTCGATGGCGAACGTATCCGCAGGGAAGCTGACGCCTTCCTTGGTGTTGTAGATCATCACCGTGGTGTCCTTGCCCTGCGCGTCGGTGATGGTCCACTGGCGCAGATCATAGGATTTCGGATCGAACATCATGGTGATCTTCGAATTGCCGAACACCGACTTGTCGGCAAGCTGGATGGTGGTGAGGTCGCTCTCTTCCTTGATCGATTTGACGCGGCCGCCCGAGAGGTCGATCTTGGTGTCGAGCAACAGCTTCAGCGGCGTCTTCGACAACGGATAGAGATCGGACGTTTTCAGCCGCTTGTTGAGGATGACCACCGACTTGCCGTCGGAAATCACCCGGAAATTCGACTTGCCGTCATAGTTGAACCGAATCTTGCCTGGCCGCTCAAGGAAGAACTTGCCGCCGGTCTGCTGGTTGTTGGGGCCGAACTGGACGAACTCGCCGCTCATCGATTTGACCGAGGAGAAATGGTCGGCGATCTTTTGCGCCGTCGGCGGCACCGCCGCCTGCGCCGAGGCCAGGAGCTGGAATCCCGGCACGACGTTGATGGCCGCGGCGCCGGCAAGCATCAGGCCAAGGCCGAGCAACTGGCGACGGTTTGGAGCGAAATCGCTGATCGCGGAAAGATCGTTTTTCATGCCGGTCACTCTCGTGTGGTGTGTGTCTCGTTGCAGTCCGTGGACCCCCAGTTAGACTTAAGTTTGGCGGGCCGGACAGCGCTCAGTCGCTGTAACGCGCCAAAAGGTTCAAGGTTGCCGCCGGGCCGTATCGGCTGATCAGAACTTGTCGTCCTCGGTCGGCACCAGGATTTCGCGTTTGCCGGCATGGTTGGCCGGGCCGACAATGCCTTCCTTCTCCATCTTCTCGATGATCGAGGCGGCGCGGTTGTAGCCGATGCCGAGCCGGCGCTGGATATAGCTGGTCGACGCCTTGCCGTCGCGCAGCACGACCGAGACCGCCTGGTCGTAGGGATCGTCGGAATCCTCGAAATTGCTGTTGCCGCCACCGCCAGCGCCGCCCTTGCCCGACGGCTCGTCATCGTCCTCGCCGTCATCCTCGGTGATGGCGTCGAGATATTCGGGCACGCCCTGCAGCTTCAGATGGGCGACGATCTTCTCGACCTCGTCGTCGGCGACGAACGGGCCGTGCACGCGCTGGATGCGGCCGCCGCCGGCCATGTACAGCATGTCGCCCATGCCGAGCAGCTGCTCGGCGCCCTGCTCGCCCAGAATGGTGCGGCTGTCGATCTTCGACGTCACCTGGAAGGAGATACGGGTCGGGAAATTGGCCTTGATGGTGCCGGTGATGACGTCGACCGACGGACGCTGCGTCGCCATGATGACATGGATGCCGGCCGCGCGCGCCATTTGTGCCAGGCGCTGCACCGCGCCTTCGATGTCCTTGCCGGCGACCATCATCAAATCGGCCATCTCGTCGATGATGACCACTATGTAGGGCATTGGCTCGAGATCGAGGTTCTCGGTCTCGTAGATCGCCTCGCCGGTCTGGCGGTCGAAGCCGGTCTGCACGGTGCGCGAGATTTTTTCGCCCTTCTTTTCAGCCAACTGCACGCGCGCGTTGAAGCCGTCGATGTTGCGCACGCCGACCTTGGACATCTTGCGGTAGCGGTCCTCCATCTCGCGCACGGTCCATTTCAACGCCACCACCGCCTTCTTCGGGTCGGTGACCACCGGCGTCAGAAGGTGCGGGATGCCGTCATAGACGGAGAGTTCGAGCATCTTCGGGTCGATCATGATCAGCCGGCAGTCCTGCGGCGTCAGCTTGTAGAGCAGCGACAGGATCATGGTGTTGATGGCGACGGACTTGCCGGAGCCGGTGGTGCCTGCGACCAGCACATGCGGCATCTTGGCGATGTCGACGATCACCGCCTCGCCATTGATGGTCTTGCCCAGCGCCAGCGCCAGCTTGGACTTGGTCGTCTCGAAATCGCGGCTGGCCAGGATCTCCCGGAGATAGACGGTCTCGCGCTTGGCATTCGGCAATTCGATGCCGATGGCGTTGCGGCCGGGCACCACGGCGACGCGGCAGGCAATCGCGCTCATCGAGCGGGCGATGTCGTCGGACAGGCCGATGACGCGCGACGATTTGATGCCGGGCGCCGGTTCCAGTTCATAGAGCGTGACGACGGGGCCGGGCCGTACCGCGATAATCTCGCCCTTGACGCCGAAATCCTCCAGAACGCCTTCGAGCAGGCGCGCATTCTGCTCCAGCGCGTCCTTGGACAGGCTGGCGTCGCGCACCACGTTCTTCGGCTCCGACAGGAAATGCAGCGACGGCATTTCGAATGTTTCCGAGCCGATCAGCGAGGTCTGCGCCTCGCGCTGGACGCGCGCGCCGGGAGCGGGACGCGGCGCAGGTGCGGCGACGCGGGTCGCCGCATCTGACCGGAAGTTCTGCACCTTGGCGTTCGGCGCGGCACGGCGCTGGACCGGCTCGTCGTCGAGTTCGACCTCCTCGTCGCCATTGTCGAAACCGGCATCGAGGACGTCGTCATCGTCCGGATCGACGGAAACGCTGCGGTCATTGACCATGGCGGCGAAGAATTCCGGCTCGACGCGGGCGCGGCCATCCGGGCTCATCCGCGCTTCGGCGAATTCCGCTGATTCGACCCGTTCGGCGGCGCGGCGCCATGCGGTGGAGCGCTGCTCTATCTCCGGCTCGAACTCGTCGCGCTCCTGCTGGCGGCGCACAGCCCGGCGATGCATCCAGGCGCGGAAAGACAGCCACCAATGGGTAATGGCCCCGAGCGCCAGTATCCCTTCGTCGCCCTCGTCGTCGTCTTCGTCGAAGAGCAGGTCGTCCTCTCGGGGATCGGGCTCCGCGGTGCGCTCCATGACGGCAAAGCCGTTCTTGCGCGCAATCAGCGCCGAGCCATAGGCAAACAGCCACAGCGCCGGCGCAATGAGCACCATGGCAATGACGCTGGCAACGATGCCGGTCGGGTAGCCGCCAATGACCAGGCCCGGAATATTGAGCACCATGTCGCCGAACACGCCGCCGAGGCCGCTCGGCAACGGCCAGGTCTTGGGCGGCACCACGCAGCCGGCCATCGCCGCCGCGAGCAGCGCGAAGCCGAACCAGGCAAGGCCGCGCTTCGGCAGCCTGTCGACGCCGCGCGCCGAAAACAGGAGAAAGCCCCAGATCACCGCCGGCACCAGGGCGGCGACCGCGGCAAGGCCGAAGAACTGCATGGCGAGGTCGGAGAATACCGCGCCCGCATAACCCATGGCGTTGGTGACGATGTTGGCGGTGGCGTGCGAGAAGCTGGGATCGGCGACGTTCCAGGTCGCCAGCGCCGCGACGCCAAAGGCGACCAGCGCAAACAGGCCGGCGCCGACCAGCCGCCCGACCTGGCGCCGCGCGAATGCCTGGATGCCGTGCCCCGTATCGGTCAGCGCGAGCGGTGCTGAAGCCCCTGAACGCATGCTTCGTTCCCCGTCTGTCATGGACTGGCCGGGCGCATGACGCACTCCGGCAGATTCGGATGTCAGACTATCGGGGGGAAGGTTAAGGCCGCATTAACTATACGGCACCCAGAGCCACGATCTTGCTCACTCCACTGTAGGCAGTCTCAACAGTTCGGAACCAATCCGGTCGACGTCTCCCCGCCGGCGGCCATCACTAGAACGTGATTGCGCAGGGACCGAGGCCTGCCAGCACGGTTGCCAAAAAGAGAGGCCCGGAATGACCCGGGCCTCAAAGCGTGAACTCCTTTCGGGAGCGTCACGACGGGATGGGAGAATGCGGGGCGGCCGAGGCCGCCCCGCAAGGCTTACGAGTGGTAGGCCGCTTCGCCATGCGAAGTCAGGTCGAGGCCTTCGCGCTCGGCGTCGGCTGTCGGACGCAGACCGATGATCAAGTCGACGACCTTGTAGAGGATTGCGCTGCCGATGCCCGACCACAGCAGGGTTACCAGGACGCCTTTGCCCTGCGCCAGCAGCTGCGTGGCCGTGCCGGCATAGCCGGCGGCGAAGTCGGCCGTCGAATAGTCGACGATGCCGGCGCCGCCGAGGGCGGGATTGACCAGAATGCCAGTGCCTAGCGCACCGATGATGCCACCGACGCAGTGGACGCCGAAGACATCGAGGCTGTCATCATAGTCGAACGTGTTCTTCACCACCGAGACGAAGAAGTAGCAGACGAAGGTGGCAACGATGCCAAGCACGATAGCGCCCATCGGGCCGGCAAAACCTGCAGCCGGCGTAATCGCGACGAGGCCGGTGACCGCGCCCGAAACAGCGCCGAGCATGGAGGCTTTGCCGCGCAGCAGCGATTCAAGCACGATCCAGGCCACTGCCGCCGCCGCCGTGGCGACGAAGGTGTTGATCATCGCCAGCACCGCATAGGCGTTCGCTTCGAGGTTCGAACCGGCGTTGAAGCCGAACCAGCCGACCCACAGCAATGAAGCGCCGACCATGGTCAGCGTCATCGAGTGCGGCGCCATGATGTCCTTCTTGTAGCCGATGCGCTTGCCGATCATCAGCGCGCCGACGAGACCGGCAATGCCCGCATTGATGTGAACGACCGTGCCGCCGGCGAAGTCGATGGCGCCGAAGCTGAAGATCAGGCCGGACGGGTCGGCATAGGCGCTCGGGCCGCCCCAGAACCAGACCATGTGCGCGATCGGGAAGTAGATTAACGTCACCCATAGGATAACAAAAAGGATCAAGGCGGAGAATTTGACGCGTTCGGCGAATGCGCCGACGATCAGGGCGGGCGTGATGCAGGCGAAGGTCATCTGGAAGACGACGAACACCAGTTCAGGAATGGCGACGCCCTTGCTGAAGGTTTCCGAAAGCGTCGATACGTTGACGCCGGAGAGAAACATCTTCGAAAGGCCGCCGACGAAGGCGTTGCCCGGGGTGAAGGCGAGGCTGTAGCCGTAGAAGACCCAGATGATCATGACCACGCTGGTGATGGTGAAGACCTGCATCAGCACCGACAGCATGTTCTTGGTACGAACCAGGCCGCCGTAGAAAAGCGCAAGGCCGGGAATGGTCATCAACAGCACCAGCACGGTGGAAATCATCATCCACGTGGTGTCGCCCTTGTCGACGGTAAAAGCCGGCGCTGCTGGCGCTGCCGCCGCGACGGCGGGAGCCGCCTCCTGCGCGAAGGCAGCAACCGTGCCCAATGCTCCGAGCGCTAAGGAGCCCAGCAGCGCGGAGCGCGCCACTGACTTCAAGGTGGAAGGTATATTCATTGAACTCTCCATTGGAATACGTGTTCGCCGCTCAAAGTGCGTCGGTGTCTGTTTCGCCGGTACGGATGCGCACCGCCTGATCGATGCCGAAGACGAAGATCTTGCCGTCGCCGATCTGGCCGGTCTTGGCCGCCGCCGTGATGGCTTCGACGGCCTTGTCGACCAGGTCTGTGCTAACCGCGACTTCGATCTTGATCTTCGGCAGGAAACTGACCGCGTATTCCGCCCCGCGATAGATTTCCGTGTGTCCCTTCTGACGCCCGTAGCCTTTGACTTCGGTGACGGTCAGGCCCTGGATGCCGACGGCGGTGAGCGCTTCGCGCACCTCGTCGAGCTTGAACGGCTTGATGATTGCCATCACGATTTTCATAAGGTTTCACCCTTTGCTGTTGCGGTCCCCCGCGTTTGCACACCTTCACCGATCCCAAAAAGCCCGGAGAGTGCCCAACAGGATTCAAGCTCCGTGCCAGTTGCCGAAGCAGGGTGTTAACTCATTGTAAATAAACAGATCGCTCGAGTCCCGGCGCCACGGTGCGCACTGTCAACGGACAGTCACTGATTAAAAAGTAGGCAATTTTTCGAAAATGCCTATTCCGCAGGCGGCCGCTTCAGCCGGATCAGGCCTTCCTGGGCAACCGAGGCGATCAGCGTGCCGTCGCGGGCAAACAGCGAGCCGCGGGTGAAGCCGCGCGACCCCTGCGTCGACGGGCTGTCCTGCGTGTACAGGATCCAGTCATCGAGCGGATGGCTGCGATGGAACCACATCGCATGATCGAGGCTCGCCGCCTGGATGTCGCGGTCGAAAATGGCGCGGCCGTGCGCAAAGGTCGAGGTGTCGAGCAGCGTCATGTCGGAGAGGTAGGCAAGCACCGCCGCCTGGATGCCGCGGTCGGCCGGCACCGGGCCGGTGGTGCGGATCCAGATGTTCTGCTGCGGCTCCAGCTTTTCGCGGCTGGTGTAATGCTTCAGCATCACCGGCTTCATCTCGATCGGCCGGTCACGCTCCCAGTAGCGCTTGATGCCGTCCGGCACCGCCTCGCCGAACTTGCCCAGCAATTCGCGCTGCGACAACAGGCTGTCGGGCGGCGGCACGTCGCGCGGCATCGGCAGCTGATGCTCAAGGCCAACCTCGTCCTGCTGGAACGAGGCTTCCAGCGAAAAGATCGCCTGGCCGTGCTGGATCGCCACCACGCGCCGCGTGGCGAAGGAGCCGCCATCGCGGATGCGGTCGACCTCGTAGACGATCGGCACCTTGGTGTCGCCGGGCCGCATGAAATAGCCGTGCAGCGAATGCACGTGGCGCTCGGGCTCGACGGTGCGCTGCGCGGCGACCAGCGCCTGGGCGATGGTCTGGCCGCCGAAAACGCGCTGCCAGTCGAGCTTGGGGCTGCGACCACGGTACAGATTGTGTTCCAGCTGCTCGAGGTCGAGAATGCTGAGAAGCTCGTCCATGGCCGCCGTCATGCTTCGTGACCTCGCCGTAAGATGCTATGGCGGTTTCCGACAGGAATGGCGGGCAGTCAAGGCCGGAATGCCCCAGTGGGCGGGGATGGTCGAGACTTCGAAAGGAATTGACATGGCGAACCGCAACCCGGACGCAAAAACCCCGCTCGACGTGCTGGTCGCTGGCGCCGGCTATGTCGGCCTCGCCGCCGCCGTGTCGCTGAAACAGGCGCGGCCGGGCCTCGCCGTGGCGGTCGTTGATGCTGCCCCCGCCGGCGTCTGGCAAAAGGACCGCCGCGCCTCGGCGATCGCCGCCGCCGCCTGCCGCATGCTCGACCAGCTCGGCGTCTGGCAGGAAATCGTCGGGCAATCGCAGGCGATCACCGAGATGATCGTCACCGATTCGCGCACCGCCGATCCGGTGCGTCCGGTGTTTCTCACCTTCGATGGCGAGGTCGCGCCGGGCGAACCGTTCGCCCACATGGTCGCCAACAAGGACCTGAACAGCGCCTTGCGCCGCCGCGCGCAAAAGCTCGGCATCGACATCATCGAAGGTGTCGCGGTCGCATCGTTCGACGGCAATGGCGCCGGCATCACCGTGCATCTGGCCGACGGCGCGGCGATTGAGGCGCGGCTGCTGGTCGCCGCCGACGGCGTCAATTCCAAATTGCGCGACATGGCCGGCATCAAGACGGTGAAATGGGAATATGGCCAGTCCGGCATCGTCTGCACGGTGGCGCATGAGCGCCCGCACAATGGCCGCGCCGAAGAGCATTTTCTGCCGGCCGGCCCGTTTGCAACGCTGCCGCTCAAGCCGACCGAGGACGGCACCAACCGTTCGTCGCTGGTCTGGGTCGAACGTTCCGAGAATGCCGAAAAGCTGGTCTCGGGCGACGACCTCGTCTTCGAGCAGGAGCTTGAATTGCGCTTCGGCCTGAAGCTCGGCGAAATCCGCGTCACCGACAAGCCGCGCGCCTGGCCGCTCGGCCTGACCATCGCGCGCGCCTTTGTCGCCCCGCGCGTAGCACTTGCCGGCGACGCCGCGCACGGCATCCACCCGATCGCCGGCCAGGGCCTCAATCTCGGCTTCAAGGATGTGGCGGCCCTTGCTGAAGTGGTGGTCGAGGCCGATCGCTTGGGACAGGATATCGGCGCGCTCGACGTGCTCGAGCGCTACCAGCAATGGCGCCGCTTCGACACGGTGCAGATGGGCGTCACCACAGATGTGCTGAACCGGCTGTTTTCCAACGACATCGGCCCGCTGCGCCAGCTCCGCGACATCGGCCTCGGCCTTGTCGAACGGATGCCCAGGCTGAAGGAGTTCTTCATCCGCCAGGCGTCGGGGTTGTCCAACGGCACACCACGGCTGCTCAAGGGTGAGGCGATTTAGGCCGGGAATGAGTGCCGCTTTGTCATAGACGCGGCTCGGCTCCTGACATCAGCCGCGCAATGTTGGCGCGGTGGCGCACGATCACGTAGATGCCGCCGGCGATGACCAGCAACCGGTAGGGCAATGGTTGTTCCATGCCGCCGACGAGGGCGATCGCGGTGAGCGCCGCCAGCATCGAACTCAGGGACACAATTCGGGAAACTGCCAACACCACGGCAAATGCCGTCGCCGCGCCTAGACCCACAGGCCAGGACATCGCCAACAAAACACCCAACCCCGTCGCAGCCGATTTGCCGCCGGTGAAATTCAGCCAGATCGAACGGCTATGCCCAAGCAAAACAGCGAGTCCGGCCAGGCATACAACCCAAGGAGCCCAAACGGGCATATCAGATATTGCCGACGGCGGCGTTGCGGAAGACCAGAAACAAAACCAACGGGCAAAGATGACCGCTGCCGCCCCTTTCAGCACGTCCACCAGAAGCACCACCAATGCTGGCCATTTCCCGAGTGTGCGCAATACATTTGTCGCACCGGTGGACTTGGAGCCGTGCTCCCGGATATCGATGCCCTTAAGCAGTTTCCCCGCCAGATAGCCGGCAGGCGTAGAGCCGATAAGGTAAGCGGCAGCCGATCCTACCACGCTCCCTATCCAGAATGACATGCGGCCCGGGCTGTTTCTCAGTTGACCTCAAACCCCAGCTTCTGCCGCAGTCGCAGCATGCGTTGGTCGGCGACCTTGAAACTCTGCTCGCCGCTCTTGGCAACACGATCCAGCATCTGCAGCAGGTCTTCGCGCTCGTGGGGATCGAGGCGCTCGCGCAGGAAGGGCGCCAGCTTGTCGATGACGATCGTCGTGTCGTCGATCTGCGCCGCGGCCCATTTGGCGTAGACGACGGCTTCATCGGTCTTCTTCTGGTTGTCCGCAATCTGCGAGATCACCTCGCGGATGACCGTTTCGCGCTTCGGCAGGATCGGGCCGTGCTCCGCTGCCAGTGCGGTGATCAGCGTTGCCGCCGCCACCACCGGATCGTCGATCGCCGTCAGCGGCGACAGCGCCGCCTGCTTGCGCAGCTTCTTGCGCCTTATGTTGCCCTGGACGCGGCCGACGACGTCGGCGACCTCGCGCGCGGCTTCGTTCATGGCCTTCATGCGATACCACCAGAACGCCCCGGCTCCCAGCACGCCGAGAATAGCAATCAGGAAAGGCATGTCGAATTCCCCCGAAAATTGCGGCGACGATAGGAGAACTCCGGCGTTGCTTCAACACGCAAGAATTGTATCTGATGAGAAAACAGAGCTGGCCCCCTAATCATCCAGACGCCGAGATCGGACGTCCTGGGTTCAGGTCGCTCGTCACGGGCACTAATGATGCAACCGCTTAGCGATAACGCTGACTTCGCATCGAGCGCGGTGCCCATCATGACGATCCGTTCGGCCACTGCAACGCGGCTGTCGGCGCGGTGACGCCAACCTGGGACGATCCGATGTTCCACCCGTTTCTCTACGGGTCGGGACAAGGGGCGGAGTTCCGCGCCGGCTTCTACGGCCTCGCCGGCTGGCATAGGGAAGGCCATATGCTGCGCGCGCTGTTCGAGGGCGTGATGTTCGAGCACCGGCGCCACATCAATGTTCTGAAGGACGCCGGTGTCAGCTTCGACAAAGCGGTCCTGTCCGGCGGCGGTTCGCGCAGCGAGCACTGGCCGCAGATCTTCGCCGACGGGCTTGGCGTGCCGATCACCGTCCCTGAAGCACGCGAGACCGGCGCACTTGGTGCGGCGATCGGCGCCGGGGTCGCGGCCGGCCTGTTCGCCGACTATGAGGCCGGCGTCGACGCCATGACCCGGTCAAGCGCCGCCTACCGTCCGAACCCGGCCATGCAGGACCATTACAACAGGCGTTATCGCGCCTATTGCGGCCTTGCCGATACGCTGCGATCGTTCTGGGCCGAACAGGCGGCAGAACCGAGTAGAACACCGCCGAGTAAACCACCGCAATGACCCAACGGCTCGATGGCGACTACGACTACATCATCGTCGGCGCAGGCACGGCGGGCTGCGTGCTGGCCAATCGGCTGAGCGAAAACCCGGCGACGCGCGTGCTGCTGCTTGAGGCCGGCGGCAGCGACAATTATCACTGGGTGCATATCCCGGTCGGCTATCTCTATTGCATCGGCAATCCGCGCACCGACTGGATGATGAAGACTGCCCCCGAATCCGGCCTGAACGGCCGCTCGCTGGTCTATCCCCGCGGCAAGGTGCTGGGCGGCTGCACCTCGGTCAACGGCATGATCTACATGCGCGGCCAGGCGGCGGACTACGATGGCTGGCGGCAGATGGGCAATGTCGGCTGGGGCTGGGACGATGTGCTGCCCTACTTCCTCAAATCCGAGGACCATCATGGCGGCAAGACCAAGCTGCATGGCTCCGGCGGCGAATGGAAAGTGGCGCGGCAACGCCTGTCCTGGCCGATCCTGAACACCGTGCAGGAGGCGGCCAAGGAATTCGGCATCATGCCGCGCGAGGATTTCAATGACGGCGACAATGAGGGGTCCGGCTTCTTCGAAGTCAACCAGAGCAAGGGCGTGCGCTGGAACACAGCCAAGGCATTCTTGCGCCCGGCGCTGCGACGGCCGAACCTGAGGCTGGTCGTCAACGCCCATGTCGAGACGGTGTTGTTCGAGGGCAAGCGTGCTATCGGCGTTTGTTATCGCGCCGGCGGCCGAACCATTGAGGCAAAGGCCAGGAGCGAGGTGCTGCTGACCGCCGGTTCGATCAACACGCCGAAACTGCTGGAGCTTTCCGGGGTCGGCGAGCCGGATCGCCTCGCCGCGCTCGGCATCGATGTGGTTCACGCCAGCCCCGATGTCGGCGAGAACCTTCAGGACCATCTGCAGATCCGCACTGTCTACAAAGTGTCGTCGGCGCTGACGCTCAACACGCTAGCCAACAGCCTGAGCGGCAAGGCGAAGATCGCGCTGCAATATGCCTTTGGCCGCTCGGGACCGATGTCGATGGCGCCGAGCCAGTTCGGCATGTTCTCGAAATCCAGTCCGTCGATGGCGACGCCGGACCTGGAGTACCACGTCCAGCCCTTGTCTACCGACCGGCTGGGCGACCCGCTGCACCCGTTCCCGGCAATCACCATGTCGGTCTGCAATCTGCGGCCCGAGAGCGTCGGCTCGGTGCACGCCACGACCCGCGACCTGGCGGTGCAGCCGGAAATCCGGCTGAACTATCTCTCGACGGTGCGCGACCGCGAGATCGCGCTGCGTTCGGTGCGCCAGGCGCGCGGCATCATGACCGCCAAGGCTCTTGCCGGCTTCCATCCGGAAGAAATCCTGCCTGGTCTCGCCCACCAGTCGGACGAGGACCTGCTGCACCAGATCGGCTCGATCGCCACGACCATCTTCCACCCGGTCGGCACCTGCCGGATGGGTGTCGACGACCGCGCCGTCGTCAGCCCGGACCTGCGCGTGACCGGTATCGAGGGGCTGCGGATCATCGACGCGTCGATCATGCCGCGCATCGTCTCCGGCAACACCGCCTCGCCAGTGGTGATGATCGCCGAGAAGGCGGCGGATATGATCCGCCGGCCTGCATGACCTCGCCGCCGCCTATGACCCCGGCACGTCGTAGATCGCCCTGACCTCGATCGTGCCGATTTCGGCCAGCGGAATCTCGCCTGCGATCGCCAGCGCCTGTTCGAGACCGTCGGCCTCGATCATGACGAAACCGAGCAATTGCTCCTTGGTTTCGGCAAACGGACCGTCCGTGATCAGCCGCTTGCCCTGGCGCCGCCGCACCGTCTTCGACGTCTTCACCGATTGCAGCGCCTGCGCGATGATCAGCTTGCCTTGCTGGTCCAATGACCGGTCGTAGGCCATCGAATCGGCGTCGAGCTTGGCCTGACGCTCCGGCGTCATGGCATGGAGGTCCTTTTCCTCGCCGTAGACCAGACAGACATATTTCATTTCCAGCTCCCTTGCTGTGACGAAGCATATGCGATCACGGCGCCGGCGGCATCCTTGCCGGCAGCAGCGTGGTCGAGCACGCAGACCGCAATGCCGATCACGGCGACCGCAGCAAGCAGCCGGCCGAAGCCGGAAGGTCGCGAGCACTCGATCTCGTGTAGACGCGCGCTTTTGTCGGCGTCGTTCCAATGGGCAGAAAACAGATTGTTCATCTTGGATCTCCATCCGCCACGAGAATCCGTGGACGCTCGCAGGACGGCCGGCGCCGATGCAAGTCGACATTTTTGCACGCACATTTTTTCAGAAGAATTTGCAGGGCACGCCGGCGTCGCATCCGGCCGAAACAGCGCGGTGGTCTTCCCCTGCCGCCGCGCTATAGTTGGAGGGAACGCCGCGTGGCCGGCGCTGTCGCTGTAGTCAAGGAGAATTCTATGGACCGTACCGCAAACGCCGTCTGGAAAGGCAATCTGAAGGAGGGCACGGGCACGCTCGACAGCCAGAGCGGCACTTTGAAAGGCACGCCCTATTCGTTCAAGGCTCGCTTCGAGGACGAGAGCGGCAAATCCGGCACCAATCCCGAAGAGTTGATCGCGGCGGCACACGCCGGATGCTACGCCATGCAGCTGTCGCATTTCCTGGCCGAGAACGGCACGCCCGCCACCGAGCTCGACGCCAAGGCGGTGGTGACGCTGGTCCCCGGCACCGGCATCACCGGCAGCGCCATCACCCTGGTCGGCAAGGTACCGGGCATTGATGCGGCGAAGTTCAAGGAACTGGCCGAGAAGGCCAAGGCGGAGTGCCCGGTTTCGAAGGCGCTGGGGGCCATCGCAGTGTCGCTCGACGCGAAGCTAGGGTGATCCGCCGATTTTGCCCGGGGTAGCGATTCTTCGCGCCCCCCTCTGCCCTGCCGGGCATCTCCCGGGGAGATTGGAAGCTCGGTAGCTGGCACTTTCTTTCGACGTTCGTGATTGGCGAAGGCCGGCGTGACATCTGATCTCCCCACTTGAGGGGGAGATGGCCGGCAGGCCGGAGGGGGGTGCTGTCCCACCAACGTCTCGGATAACTATTAGGCGCCCAGCGCATCAAGCCGGGCGCGAAGGGCTGCGACTTCCTGCTCCAGAGCCTCCAATCTCGCTTCCAGGTCGGAAGCAGGCAAGGCCGGCGCGCTCCGCTGCACCGATAACGCCGCGACGTCCACCGGTCCTGCGAGCAGATGCACGTAGCGGTCCTCGCGCTGGCCTGGCCCGCGCGGTATTTCCTGGATCAGCGGCGGTCGGCGGCCGATCAGCATGTCGAGTTCAGCGCGCAGGTCTTCGATCGACGAAAACCGCGCCATGCGCTCAGCTCGCGCCAGCAACTCATGCGCCGTCTGCGGCCCGCGCAGCAAAAGCAGGCCGATCACCGCAGTCTGCGGCCTCGTCAGCGAGAAGCGCTGCGCCATCTGATGCTCATAGCGCTCGACGCGCGAGCCGAACATCTGACGCACCAGCCCCTTCTGCTCGAGCAGCTTCAGCGTCCGATGCACCTCTGTCGGCTCGAGCGCCATCACAGGCTCGCGCGCCGTCTTCTGGTTGGCGGCTGCAAGTGCTGCATTCAGCGTCAGCGGATAGACATCCGGCGTCAGCTCCTTCTTCTCGATCAGGCAGCCGAGCACACGGACTTCGATCGGATTAAGGATTGGAAGCTCTTCGCTCATTGGGTTGAGTATCCTTTCTAGCGCCGGCGAGACAGCGCCCACCTCTCTGTCCTACCGGATATCTCCCCACCCGTCGGGGAGATGTCCGGCAGGACAGAGGGGCGCGCGAAGGATCGCCGCGTTCGAGATTGCCGCGAGCGAACTCGCCTCAACTAAACCCGCCGCTCCACCATCATCTTCTTGATCTCGGCAATCGCCTTGGCCGGGTTGAGCCCCTTCGGGCAGGTCTGGGCGCAGTTCATGATGGTGTGGCAGCGGTAGAGCCGGAACGGGTCTTCGAGATCGTCGAGCCGTTCGCCCGTGGCTTCGTCGCGGCTGTCGATCAGCCAGCGATAGGCCTGCAGCAACGTCGCCGGGCCGAGATAGCGGTCGCCGTTCCACCAATAGCTCGGGCACGAGGTCGAGCAGCAGGCGCACAGGATGCACTCGTAGAGCCCGTCGAGCTTTTCGCGATCCTCATGGCTCTGCAGCCATTCCTTGGCCGGCTCTGGCGACACTGTCTTCAGCCATGGCTGGATCGAGGCGTGCTGGGCGTAGAAATTGGTGAGGTCGGGCACCAGATCCTTGACCACCTGCATATGCGGCAGCGGGTAGACCTTGACGGCGCCGGAAATGTCGTCGCAGCCCTTGGTACAGGCCAGCGTGTTGGAGCCATCGATGTTCATGGCGCAGGAGCCGCAAATGCCTTCGCGGCATGAGCGGCGCAAGGCAAGCGTCGGATCGATCTTGTTCTTGATCCAGAGCAGCGCGTCGAGCACCATCGGCCCGCAATCGTCCATGTCGACGAAATAGGTGTCGATGCGCGGGTTCTCGTCATCGTCGGGCGACCAGCGGTAGATGCGGTATTCCCGCAGGTTGGTGGCGCCCTCCGGCTTCGGCCAGGTCTTGCCCGGCTGCACCTTGGAGTTCTTGGGAAGCGTGAGTTCGACCATTACCTCAGATCCTTTCGGATGACGGGCTTCGGCACCATGGTTAGTATACCCTGGCCTTCGGCGCGATCTTGGCAAGACTGATGCCGCCGTCCTTTTCCGCCACCAGCGGCTCGGTGTGCACGGGACGATAGCTGAGGCTCACCTGGCCGTTCTCGCTTAGCCGGGCCAGCGTATGCTTGCGCCAGATAGTGTCGTCGCGGGCCGAGAAATCTTCGCGCGCATGCGCGCCGCGGCTCTCCTTGCGCGCCTCGGCGCCGTAGACCGTGGTGATGGCGTTGGCCATCAGATTTTCCAGCTCCAGCGTCTCGACCAGGTCGGAATTCCAGATCATCGAGCGGTCGGAGACTTTCAGGTCCTTGAGCCCGGTCCATATCTGCGAAATGCGCTTGCAGCCGTTTTCGAGCGACTCCTGTGTGCGGAACACGGCGGCGTCTTCCTGCATCGCCTTCTGCATTTTCTCACGCAGAACAGCGGTTGGCGTCGAGCCATTGGCGTGGCGCAGCCGGTCGAAGCGGTCCATGATGTTTTCGACCGAGGCTTCGTTGGGCGAAGGGATCGCCGAATTACGGTCGATGACCTGGCCGGCGCGGATTGCGGCGGCGCGGCCGAACACCACCAGATCGATCAGCGAGTTCGAGCCCAGCCGGTTGGCGCCGTGCACGGAGGCACAGCCGGCCTCGCCGACCGCCATCAGCCCGGGTGACACCCGGTCAGGATTCTCGACAGTCGGGTTCAGCACCTCGCCCCAGTAATTGGTCGGCACGCCGCCCATATTGTAGTGCACCGTCGGCAGCACGGGGATCGGCTCCTTGGTCAGGTCGACGCCGGCGAAAATCCTGGCCGATTCCGAAATGCCCGGCAGCCGCTCATGCAGCACGGCCGGATCGAGATGGTCGAGATGCAGGAAAATATGGTCCTTGTTCTTGCCGACCCCGCGGCCTTCGCGGATCTCCAGCGTCATGCAACGCGAGACGACGTCGCGCGAGGCCAGGTCCTTGGCCGACGGCGCGTAGCGTTCCATGAAGCGCTCGCCCTCGGAATTGACGAGATAGCCGCCCTCGCCGCGCGCGCCTTCGGTGATCAGGCAGCCGGCGCCGTATATGCCTGTCGGATGGAACTGCACGAACTCCATGTCCTGCAGCGGGAAGCCCGCCCGTGCCGCCATGCCGCCGCCGTCGCCTGTACAGGTGTGCGCCGACGTCGCCGAGAAATAGGCGCGGCCATATCCGCCGGTCGCCAGCACCACCATCTTGGCGGAGAAGCGATGGATGGTGCCGTCGTCGAGGTTCCAGGCGACGACGCCGGTGCAGGTGCCGTCCGGTTCCATGATCAGGTCGAGCGCAAAATACTCGATGAAGAACTGTGCATTGTTCTTCAGCGACTGGCCGTAGAGCGTGTGCAGGATGGCGTGACCGGTGCGGTCGGCGGCAGCACAGGTGCGCTGCACCGGCGGGCCGTCGCCATAATTCATCATGTGCCCGCCGAACGGCCGCTGGTAGATCTTGCCCTCTTCGGTGCGCGAGAACGGCACGCCGTAATGCTCGAGCTCGTAGACCGCCGCCGGTGCCTCGCGCACCAGATATTCCATGGCGTCGACGTCGCCCAGCCAGTCCGAACCCTTGACGGTGTCGTACATGTGCCACTGCCAGGAGTCCGGACCCATGTTGGACAGCGACGCGGCAATGCCGCCTTGTGCCGCCACCGTGTGCGAGCGGGTCGGGAACACTTTGGTGATGCAGGCCGTGCGCAGGCCCTGCTCGGCCATGCCGAGCGTGGCGCGCAGGCCGGCGCCGCCGGCGCCGACGACCACCACGTCGAACTTGTGGTCGACAAAGGTATAGCCGGTGGCCGATTTCGCGTCCTTGGCCAAATCAGCCTCCGAATGCCAGTTTGAGCAGGGCGAAGATCGAGGCGACGCCGACCGCTATGGTGAAAAACGTGCTGAGTGCGATCAGCGCCAGCTTCATGCCTTCGGCATGCACGTAATCCTCGATAATGACCTGCATGCCGACACGCATATGGGTGAGACCGGAAACGAGCACCAGCGCCAACACCAGCGCCACGAACGGACTGGCGAGCGCCGCCCGCACCTCGGCGAAGCCGGCGCCATTGAGCGCGATCAGGAACCCGACGAAGAACAGTATCAGCGGGATGTTGGCAATGGCCGTCAGCCGCTGTCGCCAGAAATGCCCGGTGCCTTCGCGGGCCGAGCCCAGACCGCGGACCTTGGCCAGCGGCGTGCGCATATCGTTGTTGTTCGTGCCGCTCATCACAAGGTTCCCCGCGCCATGTAGCCGGCGACCCAGATCAGCAGCGTGAGCAGGATGGAACCGGCGAGCGTCGCCCAGGCGATCTTCGATGCCGTGTGTTTCTCCAGCCCGGCGCCGGTGTCCCAGACGAGATGGCGCACGCCGCCCAGCATGTGGTGCATCAGCGCCCAGGTGTAGCCGAACAGGATGAGCCGGCCGAGCCAGGTGCCGAAGGCCCAGTTGATCCAATCGAAAGCGCCTTGCGAACTCGCCGCCGCCATCAGCCACGCGGCGACCAGCAGCGTGCCGAAATACAGCGCCCCGCCAGTGATGCGGTGAATGATCGACATCGTCATGGTGATCGGTGGGCGGTAAATCGTCAGGTGCGGCGAGAGCGGCCGTTCACGTCTGGCGGTTCGGGTGGCTGGTGATTTGCTCATGGCTGCCCCAGTTCGATGTCCGGAGCCGCGGTGGAAAGCGGCACTTACCGCCTCGATATATGACTTCAGACAGCCGG
This sequence comes from Mesorhizobium sp. C277A, assembly GCF_040324395.1. Lineage (NCBI taxonomy): Bacteria > Pseudomonadati > Pseudomonadota > Alphaproteobacteria > Hyphomicrobiales > Phyllobacteriaceae > Mesorhizobium > Mesorhizobium sp. C277A. The sequence continues at coordinate 4,880,380 of NZ_JAMYVW010000002.1, forward strand.
TTTCTAATGCTCTTTTTGCACCGCGTCAAAGCCGGAAAATCGTTTTGAAAACGTCATTTAGTCTGACAAAAGGCTGCTGTTTCGCTTCAATCGATTTGGCCACCGTCGAAAGCCGGCGCACCGTTCGCTGCAGTGCGGCATTTCCTTTGCAATCGACGCCAGGCTATCGTTTGCAGGTCTGTGGTGTCGAGCCCCTCTTCATCACCAGCGCCTCGCGCGCGTCGATCACGATTGCGTCATGCGACGCGGCTTCCTGGTAGCGGCTGGACTGGTTGGCGGGTGATGCGGCAAACTCCTCGGTCGTGCCATCGGGCCTGACAACGCGCAACGCCGTGCCGAGGTTCTGGATGGTGATCATGCCGCCATTGCCGCATCTGTAAGTTGCCGTGCCGACAGCAGACCGCGGCGCGGTAAGGTCGGTGACGATCTTGGCTGAAGGTGCGGCAGGCGCTGTCGGAGCCGTTGCGGAAGCCGGGGGCGCCACAGGTGCGGCGGACTGCTGAGCCGGCACGGGCGCGACAGTGGGTGGTACGGTATTCACCGCCGTCGGCGCGCCGTTCTGCGGCACGCAGGCTGCGGCAGTCAGCAGGGGGATCGACAACAGCGTCACCCGAAACGTCCGGCGTAACGCCATATGCTGTCCTCCTGCGCGGCTAACTAGCCGCGATGTTCCACCAAGATCAAGCTCACCCGACGTCAGCGTAGTTGTGTGCGTCGCGGCCGATGGTGCGGGCAAGCATGGCCGAATGATGACGCCCGGGTTTTCCATCCCGTCGGATATTAACCATGTTTGGCGAGAGATCGCCGCCGGATGCGCCTGCCCTCTTAACAAAGGTTAAGAAAAGGTTAATTTCCGATTCGATCGGGTCCACAGCAGAGAGGACACCATGGTTTCGAATTCAGGAAGAGCGCGCCTTGCGGCGCTTGTGCTGGCGACAGCCAGTCTCGGCTTCGCCGCCCCGGCAATGGCCTGGTCGCGCCATCATGACCGCGTCTATGCCGATTCCCTGGGCAATCTCGTCATCGACAGCGCCGCCGGCTACAAGCGCATCATTGTCGGCCAAGGCAGGCTGGCCAAGAAATTGTCCGATTACACCAGCGCCGGGCAGCCGGAAGCGGAACCGGAAGTCCTTTATGAAGACGAGGCGGATCACATCTCCAGGCGTGGCTGCTACCAGCCGCCGGTGTTCGTGAAGGGCCGCTCCTATATGTACGGCCTCTCCGACGGCGAAATGCCCAACCTCAGCCCTTGCCGCTGATGATCCGGCACGGCCGAGAGGCCGTTTATGCGAGACGCTAACCGACGCTGCCTGTATCCGGGATGAACACCGTTTCCGCCCGCTCATAGGACAATCGCACGCTGTCGCGGCCGTTCTTCTTGGCCTTGTAGAGCGCTTCGTCGGCGCGCCGCCTCAGCGGCTCCAGCCCTTCGTCGCCGGTGCGCGCCGCGACGCCGAAGCTCGCGGTCACCCTGGTGCCCGGCGGCAACCCGTCGACACTGCCGGCCGAATAGTGCGTGCGCACGGCTTCGGCAAACAGCCGCGCCGTGGCAAGATCGCTCAGCGACAGAAGCACGGCGAACTCCTCGCCGCCGATGCGGCCGGCAACCGCACGCGTGCCGGCGGCCGCGCGAAGCTTGGCGGCGAAGTCGGCGATCACCTGGTCGCCCGCGGCATGTCCGTATTTGTCGTTGAGCGCCTTGAAGTGATCGAGATCGGCCAGCACCAGCGCGACCGGCACCTTGGCGGCGGCGCAGTGTTGCAGCACCAGCAAGGCGCGCTCCTCGAAACCCCTGCGGTTGAGCAGGCCAGACAGCGGATCGGTGTGCGTCTCGGTCTTCAGCGCCTTCATCACGTCGAGCGCAGCTGCCGAGAACAGGCAGAGCGCGATCAGCAACGACAGCAGCGCGTGCGACAAAAGCGCCGTCGTCCAGTAGGACGAGCCATAAAACCCGTCATAGCTGGTGAACGGCCCGTGCGAGATGACGACGAGCAGCGTGCGGCCGATGAAGTTCAGCCCGGACAGCAGCGACAGTACGAACAGGATTTTTTCCGTCGGGCCGTTCTTGCGCACGGCGCGCAGCTCGGCGGCGACCAGCAGGCTGAGGCCGCCAAAGCCGAAATTGATCGACAGGATGCGCCAAGTCAAGTCCGGCTGGACGAACAGGAACCAGCAGAATGCCAGCATCCCGCCACCCGCCAGAATGCCGATCGCGATATAGGGCACGCGCCTGCCGTAGCGCGAGATGATCGCACCGACGAGGCAGCAGGCGGCGAGCGTGAAGCAGAGGTTGGAGACCAGCTTGGTCAGCACCATGCCGCCGGGCAGCGTGAAATACTGCAGCAGGAAGCCGGGCGCGGACACGCAATAGCTCGTGCCGAGCACAGCCAGATAGGGCCGGTGGCGCTGATAGAACCATAGCACGAGGAACGCCGCGCCGAGCGCCAGCGCGATCGTCGGATTGAGCAGCGCTATGAACAGGCCGGTGTCCAAAGGACGGTGACTTCCCCGCTTGACGTCAGGGAAGACCTTAGAGCGCAAGCCCCAACAAGCGGTTAAGCCGGGACGAATATGCAAGTCGCCACTGATGAAGCTGCTGCACGGAACCGGGACCTGAGGCCGGCGTTTCGTGACAGCAATCAAGGAGAAGTTATTCATGGCCGACACGATCACGCTGACCGACCACGAAGCAATTCGCTCATGGGCCGCAGGGCGCGCCGGATTTCCGGCGATCGTCGATGTATCGCCCGAAACCGGAACGCAGCCGTTGCTGAGGCTCGTCTTCGGCCAGCACGCCTATCAGGACCAGGATCAACCTGAACGCCCGGTCAACGCAGGCGGCTACGAGCTGGTCGAATGGGACGAGTGGTTCAAGATCTTCGACGAGCGCGAACTGGCGCTGGTGGTCGCGGCCGACGAACCCGGCAGCCGGGAGGAATTTCATGAAATCATCCGGCGTGCCGGCTAGGGCATAATACCCCAAGGGTCTTAGAGCGGTGCGCTTTAAACAAAACCCCGAACGGTTTTGCCGTTCGGGGTAGATCAGGCTTGAACCAGTCTGCGCTATTTCCAGTCGCGGATGTCGACGAAATGGCCGGCGATCGCCGCCGCCGCCGCCATGGCTGGCGACACCAGATGGGTGCGGCCCTTGAAGCCCTGCCGGCCTTCGAAATTGCGGTTCGAGGTCGAGGCGCAGCGCTCATGCGGCTTCAGCCGGTCGTCGTTCATGGCCAGGCACATCGAGCAGCCCGGCTCGCGCCAGTCGAAACCGGCGGCAATGAAGATCTTGTCGAGACCCTCGGCCTCCGCCTGTTCCTTGACCAGACCGGAGCCCGGCACGATCATCGCATCGACATGCGCACTCACCGTCTTGCCTTCGACCACCTTGGCCACCGCACGCAGATCCTCGATGCGGCCATTGGTGCAGGAGCCGATGAAGACGCGGTCGAGCGTGATGTCGGTGATCTTCGTGCCCGGCGTCAGCCCCATATAGTCGAGCGCGCGGATCTTTGACGTCCGCTTGTTCTCGTCCGTGATCTCTTCCGGATCGGGAACGACGCCCTGCACCGAAACGACGTCCTCGGGCGAGGAACCCCAGGAGACGATCGGCGGCAGCTTGGCCGCGTCGAGCACGATCACCTTGTCGAAATGCGCGCCCTCGTCGGACTGCAGCGTCTTCCAGTATTCGAGCGCGGCGTCCCACGACGCGCCCTTCGGCGCGCGCGGCTTGTCTTTGACATAGGCGAAGGTGGTTTCGTCGGCCGCGATCAGGCCGGCGCGCGCGCCGCCCTCGATCGACATGTTGCAGATCGTCATGCGGCCTTCCATCGACAGCGCGCGGATCGCCTCGCCGGCATATTCGATGACATAGCCGGTGCCGCCGGCAGTGCCGATCTCGCCGATGATGGCGAGGATAATGTCCTTGGCGGTGACGCCTTCCGGCAGCACGCCGTCGACGCGCACCAGCATGTTCTTGGCCTTGCGCTGGATCAGCGTCTGGGTCGCCAGCACATGCTCGACCTCGGAGGTGCCGATGCCATGTGCCAATGCGCCGAAGGCGCCATGCGTCGAGGTGTGGCTGTCGCCGCAGACGATCGTCATGCCAGGCAGCGTGAAGCCCTGCTCCGGCCCGATGATGTGGACGATGCCCTGGCGGATATCGTTTTCGGAGTAATATTCGACGCCGAAATCCCTAGCGTTCTTGGCCAAGGCCTCGACCTGGATGCGGCTTTCCTCGTTCTTGATGCCGAATTTGCGCTCCGGCGAGGTCGAGACATTATGATCGACCACGGCCAGCGTCTTTTCCGGATGCCGGACTTTTCTGCCGGTCATGCGCAGACCTTCGAAGGCCTGCGGGCTGGTCACTTCATGGACGAGATGGCGGTCGATGTAGAGCAGGCAGGTGCCATCGTCCTGGCGGTCGACGACGTGGTCGTCGAATATCTTGTCGTAGAGGGTGCGCGGTGCGCTCATGTGCGTAAATCCGTCGATTTGCAAAAAAGGGGAGGGGCAGACGCGCCTAAGCCTTCGGCCCAGCGAAAGCGGCTTAGCTAAGTCGGCTGGTGAGCGCGCCGGAAATGCGCGAAGAGAAACGCGACGGCAGGCGTTTTCTGTCCTGCAGCACGAAACCCTTATAGGCCGGATCGCCAAAAAGCTCTTCCATGGCGTGGCTCATACCAATGTTTTGGCTTTTCGGCAATTGCGGCGTGTTTTCCCTTCTCCCCTTGTAAGAGAAGGGGAAGGGGCGGCGCTCAAAGCACCTCGAACACAAAAGTCTTTACCAACGCATCCGGCTCGGCGATCGCATAGCAGCGGAACCATGGGCTTTGCTCGACCGGCCGCCATTTCCCGGCCCGTTCCAACTCATCGAACACGTCCTGGAAGCCGCCGCTGTCAAACACCTGGTCGCGCACGGTGAAGATGGCGTGGCCGCCTTTTCTGGTGATGCGGACAAGCTCGTGCAGGCCGGACGCCGGCGCATGGCTGATGGTGAACACGCCAGTCGAGAAGAAGGCGCGGAAATGCCCGTCCGGCCAGGGCAGCGGCCCGCCGAGCATTGCCTGCTTCAGATCGCCATAGGCATTGCGACTGCCGGCGATCTTCAGCATGTCGTCGGAGAGGTCGAGCCCGGCAATGTCGTGATAACCCAGCGCCTTCAATGACGGGCCCGACAGGCCGGTGCCGCAGCCGGCGTCGAGCAGCGGGCCTTCACCCACCTTCACATGGCGCGCCACCCAGGCGGTGATCAGGAACGGCAGCAGATAGCCGAGCGAAGCGGTCTCGCCGTCATAGGTCGCGGCCCAGTCTGCATAGGCCTTGGCCAGCCCTTCCGGCGTGTCGGCCGAATAGACGGTACCCAGCGCCGCATTGGCCTTGTCGATCGTCATCGCCTGCATCCTCCGGAATCCTGTCCTCCGCGATCGTAGCCGTGCCCGCGTCGGACTTCTATTCCTGCTGCGCCCGCCGCAGTCGTTGCTCCAGCCCCCGCAGCGCCAGCGACAGGCTGACGGTGAGGATGAGATAGATATAGGCGACGATCGAATAGGTCTCGAAGAAGCGGAACGAGCCGGCGGCGTAGATCTTGCCCATCTGCGTGATGTCGGCGACGCCGAGCACCGAGACCAGCGAGGAATCCTTGACCATGGCGACGAAGTCATTGCCGAGCGGCGGCAGGATGGTGCGGATCGCCTGTGGGAAGACGATCAGCCGGAAGCGCTGCGTGCGCGTCAGCCCGAGCGCCTTGGCAGCCTCGATCTGGCCTTTCTCGACTGACTGGATGCCGGCGCGGAAGACCTCGGAGATGAAGGCGGAATAACCGATGGTCAGCGCCATGATCGCACGCCACAACAGCGACACGTCGCGCACCAAAAGCTCGCCGAGATAGCCGGCGTTTTGCAGCGGCGCGGTCAGCGCATTCCACGCAGCCACGAAGGCCGGCGCGCCGGCGAAGGCGATCCAGAACAACAGCACCAGGATCGGCACGCCGCGGATGATCTCGACATAGAAACGAGCGATCTGCTTGAGCCAACGCGACCCCGACAACCCCATCAGCGCAATGCCGAGCCCGACGGCGGAAGCCAGCGCGAAGGCGACCACGGTGACAAGAATGGTGATGCCGATGCCCTTGGCGACGGTGGCAAAAACCTGGGCGTAGAGATCGCTGGCGGCAATGGAGAGCGCAGCGACGACGGCGAGCGCGATCGCGGCGGCAAGCCACCAGGGAAAATCGGGTTTTGAGGTTGAGGCGAGCATCAATGCCCAACGCTGGTGAACAGCTGCGCTCGCAAGATCTGCCGATCTCCCCCCTTGCGGGGGAGATGTCCGGCAGGACAGAGGGGGGTGCTGTCCCTCCAACCTGTCAAACGGTTACAGTCACAACCTTTGGCCTCTTTGGAAAAGCTCAAAACAAAAGGGAGGCGATCCTTCACACCCCCCTCTGCCCTGCCGGGCATCTCCCCCGCAAGGGGGGTCAGCGGCCGTCGCGCCAAGACGGCCTACTGCCCCATCTTGTAGTCGAGAAACCACTTCTTGTTCAGCGCCTCGATCGTGCCGTCGGCCTTCAGCGCCGCGATCGCCGCGTTGACCGGCTTCACCAGGTCCGAGCCCTTCGGGAAGATGAAGCCAAAATCCTCGGTGCCGAGCGGGCCGCCGATCAGCTTGAGCTTGCCGCCGGAGGCATCGACATAGCCTTTGCCGGCGGTGCCGTCGGTCAGGACGACATCGACGTCGCCGGATTTCAGTGCCTGCACCGAAGCGCCGAAGGTCTCGAACTGCTTGATGCGCGGGTTCTGCTCATTGCCGTCGAGCACGCTGTAGACGGCGGTGTAGAACGGCGTCGTTCCGGCCTGCGCGCCGATCAACCCGTCCTTGAAGGCGGCGAAGGTCTTGGCGTCGGTGAAGCGGCTTTCATCGGCGCGCACCAGCATGAACTGCTCCGAACGCATATAGGGGTCGGAGAAATCGACCTTCTCCTTTCGGTCGTCCTTGATGGTGATGCCGGTCATGCCAATGTTGTACTGGTTGTCGGAAACCGCCTGGATCATCGCGTCCCAGGAGGTGTTCTGGTACTCCACCTTGAAGTTCAGCCGCTTGGCGATTTCGTCCATCGCGTCATACTCCCAGCCGATCTGCTTGCCGGTCTTGGCGTCGATGAACTGCAGCGGCGGATAGGCGTTTTCCGTCACCACCACGACCTTCTTGCCGCCGAGATCGGGCAGCGCATCGGCCGCCCATGCAGCGACGGGCGCGAGGAAACAGGCCGCGAGGGCGGCCAGCAGCAGCTTCGATTTGGTCATGACACGCTCCAGGATGAGAAGCCCGCTTGCAGCCGGGCTCGCATGAAAATCCAGGCGCGACTTTAGCCGTCCGCAGACGGCTTGCAAGCCGGTCCGGTGCTCAGCGTCCGGTGAAAGCGGATTCCAATGCCTTCAACCAACGCGGTTTTAGAACGCCCCGTGGTCGGAATTTATTCCGTGATTGCGCCGCCGGCAAACCAGGCCCCTCCTGGACACGGGAACCCGTCAGATGACGGATCAGGATGGTGACGTCGCCTCACGCAGCTTGGCGACAAATCCGGTCAAGGTCCGGTGCAGCGACTTCAGCTCCTCGACTTCCAGCGGCATGGCGCAGGCAAGGCCTGCGGATACGTCCTTGATGCGGGCGCGCAGCGCCTGGCCCTTGGCAGTCGGTTCGACCAGCACGCGGCGCTCGTCGGCCGGATCGCGACGGCGGGTGACGAGACCAGCCGCTTCCATCCGCTTGAGCAGCGGCGTCAATGTCGCCGAATCCAGCCCCAGCGCCTCGCCGAGTTCGCCGACCGTGCTCGGCGCATGCTGCCACAGCGCCAGCATCGCCAAATATTGCGGATAGGTCAGGCCGAGCGGGTCAAGCAGCGGCCGATAGAGCTTGGTCATCAGCCCGCTCGCCGAATAGAGCGCGAAGCAGAGCTGTTGGTCGAGGCGCGGAACGGCGATCCTCCCGGCGGTGTCCGCCGGGACTTCGCTGGCCCTGGTTTCGGTCTTCGTCGTCATGCTGCCTTTGCCGGAAGCGCCACTGTCGAAAGCGCCACCTCGATATTGCCTTTGATCGCATTGGAATAGGGGCAAATCTGATGCGCTGCCGATACAAGCGCTTCCGCCGCCGCCTGATCAAGGCCTTTGGTCTCCGCGGCGAGTGCGACACCAAGTTTGAAGCCTTCACCATTGGGAAGCAGGCTGACGGTGGCGCTCACCGCCGCATCCTCCAGCGGCAGCTTCTGCTTGCGCGCGACGAAGCGGATGGCGCTTTCGAAGCAGGCGGCATAGCCGACCGCGAACAGCTGCTCGGGATTGGTGGCGCCACCCTGTCCGCCGAGCTCCTTCGGCAAAGCGAGGTCGACCTTCAGCAGGCCGTCGCTGGTCTCGCCGTGGCCGGCGCGGCCGCCGGTGACGCGAGCCTGTGTGGTGTAGAGTGCCATGTCAGTTCTCCATTTGATTTGTAAACGATTATTTAGTGTACAATGTAATTCGGGTCAACAGCCGTGGCCAAACTCTCGGCCGGCAATCGTTCACAGTCTGGTGAAACGAAAAAAGGCGGCCGAAGCCGCCTTTTCAAAATCCTTGGACGAGATCTTATTCGGCCGGGGTCGCTTCAGCCGCCTTTGCAGCCTCGTCGGCGGCCTTCTTCTCGGCGGCTTCCTTGGCGGCCGTCTCGGCGGCCAGCGCCTGGGCAGCGGCAACCTTCTCGGCTTCGATGCGGGCCTTCTCGGCGTTCAGCGCGTCGCGTTCTTCATCGTTGAGCTTGCGGGCGCGCACGCCGGTGTTTTCCGAAATACGGGCCGACTTGCCGCGACGGTCGCGCAAATAATAGAGCTTGGCGCGGCGCACCTTGCCGCGGCGCACGATCTCGACGCCTTCGACCATCGGCGAGTAGACCGGGAAAACGCGCTCGACGCCTTCGCCGTAGGAGATCTTGCGGACGGTGAAATTTTCCTGGAAGCCGGCGCCGGCGCGGGCGATGACGACGCCCTCATAGGCCTGGACGCGGGTGCGGGTGCCTTCGGTCACGCGGACCTGCACGCGCACGGTGTCGCCGGGCTGAAACTCGGGAAGCTTGCGCTTGGCTTCGATCTTGGCGGCCTGTTCGGCCTCGAGCTGACGGATGATATCCATCTCAATAGTCCACTTCTTGTTCTTCCGACAGTCAGAGCGTCCGACACTCGCCTTGCAGTTCCATTGACCGCTCGGCTATGCCCTTTGTCCCCGAGACATCTTGTCTTCGAAACATTGGGCAGGGGCGACTACACCGTCATTGTTGACGGGTCCGGGAGATTTTTCTCGCCAGTACGGGCGGGCACATACAGCTATTTCACTGACTTGTCACGCCTTGGCCCTGTCTTTTTTGGTCGCATGCCACCACGCAATCGTCCAGTGCAGGGTTGCGCCGGCCCTTCAAGCTTCCTAATCCGGGAGCAGCACACTTGTCCGGCGGCCTCACAATGTCTGTTTTCGACGCAGTCCTGCTCTTCCTCGCGGGTTTTCTGTCAGGCGCCGTCAACGCCGTTGCCGGCGGCGGCACCTTCATAACCTTCGGCGCCATGACGCTGGCCGGCCTGCCGCCGATCGTCGCCAACGCCACGTCCTCGGTAACGCAGTTTCCCGGTTACATCACCTCGACGCTGGCTTACTGGACCGACATCAAGCATTTCTGGCGCGGCGCGCTGCTGCTTTGCCTGATCTCGGCTTTGGGCGCGCTGGCTGGTGCGCTCATCCTGCTGGCGCTCTCAAATCCGTCGTTCCGCGCCCTCGTGCCGTGGCTGCTGCTGGCCGCAACCGCCTTGTTCGCCGCCGGGCCGTGGCTGAAACCAACGCCGAAGCCTGGGCATGAAGCCACGGTCGGCTCTCTGGCCGGTTCGCTGGCGCAGTTCGCTACCGCCATCTATGGCGGCTTCTTCGGCGCCGGCATGGGCGTCATGATGCTGGCGACGCTCGGCCTGACGCAATCCGGCGACTATCACCGGCTGAACGCGCTGAAGAACATGCTGGCCGTGGTCATCGCCGCCGTTGCCATACTGGTCTTCGTTTCCGGCGGCGTTGTTGCCTGGCCTCAGGCAATCGTCATGATCCCCGGCGGCGCGCTCGGCGGCTATGCCGGCGTCTGGATCGCCAAGCGCGTGCCGCAAAACGCAGTACGCGGCTTCGTCATCGCCGTCGGCCTGTTTCTCGCCGTCTACTATTTTGCCAAGGGCTGAGCGGCGAGCAAATCCGGCCGCCGCTCCTTCGTCAGCCTCTCGGACTCTGCGCGGCGCCAGGCGGCGATCTTCTTGTGATTGCCGGAAACCAGCACGTCGGGGATTGGCCTGCCTTCGAACTCCTGCGGTCGCGTGTAATGCGGATGTTCGAGCAGACCGTTCTCAAAACTTTCTTCCTCGCCTGATACCGCATTGCCCATCACACCGGGCAACAGCCGGACCACGGCATCGAGCAGCACCAGGGCTGCCGGCTCGCCACCGGAGAGGATGAAATCGCCGATCGAGACTTCCTCCAGCCCACGCGCCTCGATCAATCGCTGGTCTACACCCTCGAAGCGGCCGCAGACGATGACGGCGCCCGGCCCGGCGGCCAGCTCGCGCACCCGCGCCTGCGTCAACGGCTTGCCGCGCGGGCTCATCAGCAATTTTGGCCGCGGATCGCCGGACGGCGAGGTGTGGTCGATCGCCTTGGCCAGCACATCGGCGCGCATCACCATGCCGGCGCCACCGCCGGCCGGCGTGTCGTCGACGGTGTGATGGCGATCGCTGGCGAAGTCGCGGATCTGGATAGCTTCCAGCGACCATGTCCCGACTTCGAGCGCCCGTCCGGCCAGCGACAGGCCTAGCCCGCCCGGAAACATCTCGGGATAGAGCGTCAGCACCGAAGCCTTGAACGTCACCGGTTGCCCCCGGCGTCGCGTGGCCCGCGCGGCCGGCCCTTCGCGTCGAAGTCTTCTTCGCGCGGCGCCTCGCCATCCTCGTCCTCGACCAGCCCGGCCGCCGCCGGATCGACACGGACAAAACCTTCGGCAACCACCACCTGCGGCACGGCGGCCTGCGTGAACGGGATCAGCACGCCTTTGCGCCCGCCAAGCGTGACATCGAGAATGTCGCCGCCGCCGAAATTGTGTACCGCGACCACCTTGCCGACAACCGCATCCGTGTCGTCGCGGACTTCCAGCCCGACGAGATCGGCGTGGTAGAACTCGTCCTCTTCGCCATCGTCCGGCAGCATCGAGCGGTCGACGAACAGCTCCGTGCCGGCCAGCGCCTCGGCGGCGTTGCGGTCGGCAATGCCCTTGAAACGCACCACGACGACAGTGTTTGCCGGCCTTATGTCGATGATCTGGAAGGCGCGGCCGTCCTTGGCATAGAGCGGGCCATAATCCGCCAGCGCCAGCGGCTCGCCGGTGAAGGTTTTCACCCGCAATTCGCCCTTGATGCCGTGGGCGGCGCCGATCACGGCCATTTGCACGGGGTTCTGGGGCTTCGACATGGCTGATATCCTTTGCCCTGCTCTAACGCCCTACCGGCGTCATTTCAATGATCGCCCGTGGCCATTTCAATGACAGGTTCTTCACCGCTTCCTAACCCGGCTGCCTGACAATGGCGGCATGCAGGAATTTCTCATCCCGGCAAAACCCGACCTCCAGGCAGCGCGCGAAAGCTGGCTGAAGATGCTGGCGCGCGAGCGTCGGCTGTCACCGGCGACTGTCGAGGCCTACGAGCGCGACACGCGCCAGTTCCTGCATTTCCTGACCGGACATTGCGGCGGCTCGCCCGGCATTTCCGACATCGCAACCTTACGCCCGGCCGATCTGCGCGGCTTTCTTGCCGCGCGGCGCAACGCTGGCGCTGGCGCCCGCACGCTCGGCCGGGGTCTTGCCGGCATCCGTTCGCTGCTGCGTTTCCTCGAACGGCGCGGCCTCGCCAACGCCGCGGGTGCAGCAGCTTTGCGCGCGCCGCGCCAGCCGAAATCGCTGCCCAAGCCGCTGACCGCCAGCGATGCCAAACATGTCGTGTCGGTGGAAGGCCAGCTGGCTGAAGAGCCCTGGATCGCCGCCCGCAACGCCGCCGTGCTGACGCTGCTTTATGGATCGGGCCTGCGCATTTCCGAAGCGCTGGGCCTCAGCGCCGCCGACCTGGCATCGGAAGCCGACACCGTGCTGCGCGTCACCGGCAAGGGTGGCAAGACACGGCTGGTGCCGGTGCTGCCGGTGGCGCTCAGGGCAATCGCCGAATACCGAAAACTGTGTCCCTACCATCTCGATCCCAAGGGCCTGCTGTTTCGCGGCGCCCGCGGCGGGCCGCTCAACCCGGCCATCGTCCAGCGCGACATGGCCAGGCTGCGCTCGGCGCTGAACCTGCCTGACACCGCGACGCCGCACGCGTTGCGCCATTCCTTCGCCACCCATCTGCTCGGGCGCGGCGGCGACCTGCGCACCATCCAGGAACTGCTCGGCCACGCCAGCCTGTCAACGACGCAGGTCTATACCGGCGTCGACACCGCAAGACTGCTCGAGATTTACGAATCCGCGCATCCCCGCGCGTGACCACTGTATAAGTCCAGGACAATTTCCCCACGCCGGTTAACCGTTTCGCCGCTTTTCAGTCCTAGAACCGCACCATGAAACGCGCCCTTGCCATTGCCGATCGCGCGGCCCTTGTGTCGCTGAAGCTGCTCGTCGCGCTCAACGCCGTGTTTTGCCTGTCTTTTCTCGTCGTGCTGCTGCTTGCCATGGGCAGGGCGCATGCCGAAGCCCCGGCCTGCGCCGGCGCCGATCTGCTGTCGGCCCTGCAGAAGGAAGACCCCGCCACCTATTCCAGGATCGAGACGGAAGCAGCAGCGACGCTGAACGGCAAGGGCCTGTTGTGGAAGCTGGAGAAATCAGGCGAAAAGGCATCCTTCCTGTTCGGCACCATGCACATGACCGACCCGCGCGTGACCACTCTGCCGCCGGCAGCCAGGAAAGCCTATGACGCCGCCGGCACCATCATCATCGAGACCACCGACGTGCTCGACAAGCAGAAGATGATGGAGGCCATGCTCAAGGAACCCGAGCTGATGATGTTCACCGACAACACGACGTTGTCGTCGCTGTTGTCGCCGGAGGATGCGGCGGTGGTGAACAAAGGGCTCGATGCGCGCGGCATTCCGCCGGCGAGCGTCTCCAAGATGAAGCCGTGGCTGCTGTCGGCCATGGTCGCGCTGCCGGTCTGTGAGGTCGCCCGTCAGGCAGGCGGCGCACCGGTTCTGGACGTCAAGCTGGCGCAGGACGCCAAGGCCTTGGGGAAGCCGGTGGAAGGGTTGGAGACCGCTGCCAGCCAGCTGCGCGCCATGGCCTCGCTACCGATTGCGTTCCACATCAAAGGGCTGGTCGAGACCCTGAAGCTCGGCGACAAGATAAACGACATCAACGAAACCATGATCGTGCTTTACCAGCGCGGCGACACCGGCACCTTCTGGCCGCTGTTGCGTTCGATCTCGCCCGACGAAGACGACGACGCAGGTTACGCCGAATTCGACCGGACGATGATCACCGGCCGCAACAAGGTCATGGCCGACCATGCCGCACCGATCCTGGCCAAGGGCAATGCCTTCATGGCCGTCGGCGCCATGCATCTTCCCGGCCCCGAAGGCCTGGTCGAGGATTTTCGCAAGGCCGGCTATACCGTCACCGCCGTCGACTGAGCAGCGCCCGTCTTGAATACCGAATCACGTAAGCCCGGCTCTGTGCGGTGCGCAACTGATTCGCAAAGCGGAGGCGGTTGGCCCTATTTTTGGCGGAAAAGGCCAGCTAAGCTCGTTCTACCTCGTTCGTGATTGATTTTGCGGGGGAAATACAGGCCAACGAGCGGTTGCGAATCAGAATTTTCCTGCGTTCGTCAATTTGAAGGCCTAGTATGAACCCGTTCAACGGTTGCGCGTTGAGGGGTGTTGATTGATGCTTTTCATCCACGGAGGACACTTTTATGGCGAACCCTAACGATCCAGCGCCCAGGTCGGGTGGTGGCAGCGGCTGGCTGATTGCGCTGGTCGTCGTCATCCTTGCGATTGTCGCGTACTATGTTTTCGGCAGAAGCGGCGAACATCCTGCACCCGCAGAGCCGCCGGCAGCCAGCACACCGGCGCCCGCACCTGCACCGGCTGAGCCGATGAAGCCCGCCGAACCGGCTCCCGCACCAGCCCCTGCGCCCGCACCGGCTCCTGCGCCAGCCCCGGCGCCCGCGCCTGCTCCGGCGCCGAGCCCGTAATCTGGCCAACTGATCTGGCATCTTGCTTCCAACCCAAGAACGGCCCGCTGAAAAGCGGGCCGTTTTGTTTGGGGCACCTATCGGCGAGCGTCGCGATTCTTCACCGCCCCTCTGTGCTGCCGGACATCTCTCCTCAAGGGGGAGATCGGCTGTCTCACGAACAGCCCAGGTTAGAAACGTGAGAAACTTGAAGGCTCGCGACGCGGCGGTGAAGTCCAATCTCCCCCGTTGAGGGGGAGATGGCCGGCAGGCCAGAGGGGGGGTGCTGTCCCTCCAGCGTTTCCTTAAATATGGATCGGCTTGAAGAACGTCGCCAGCGCCGCTTCCTTGACCGCTTCCGACATCGTCGGATGCGCGTGGCAGGTGCGGGCGAGGTCTTCCGAGGAGCCGCCGAACTCCATCAGCACCGCCGCCTCATGGATCATCTCGCCGGCGCCGAAGCCGACAATGTGGACGCCGAGCACGCGGTCGCTGGCTTTGTCGGCGAGGATTTTCACGAAGCCGTCTGTGTGCAGCATGGCGCGCGCGCGGCCGTTGGCGGTGAACGGGAATTTGCCGGTTTTGTAGTCGATGCCGGCCTTCCTCAGCTCTTCCTCTGTCTTGCCGACCGAAGCGATTTCCGGGCTGGTGTAGACGACGCTCGGAATGACGTCGTAATTCACATGGCCGGCCTGGCCGGCAATGGTCTCGGCCACCGCCACGCCTTCATCCTCGGCCTTGTGCGCCAGCATCGGCCCGGCGATGACGTCGCCAATGGCGTAGATGCCGGCCACGTTGGTCCTGAGATGCCCGTCGGTCTTGACCCGGCCGCGCTCGTCGACCTCGACGCCGGCTTCTTTCAACCCGAGGCTGTCGGAATAGGCCCGGCGTCCGGTCGAGATCAGCACCGCGTCGGCCTCGATGGTCTCGGCCGCACCACCCTTGACCGGTTCGAACGCAACGGCGGCGCCCTTTTTGGCCTTGGTCACCCCTGTCACCTTGGCGCCGAGCTTGAACTCGAAACCCTGCTTGGAAAGCAGGCGCTGGAACTGCTTGGAGACCTCGCCGTCCATGCCGCCCAGGATGGTGTCGAGGAATTCGACCACGGTGACCTTGGCGCCGAGCCGTGCCCAGACCGAGCCGAGCTCCAGACCGATGACCCCACCGCCGACCACCACCAGATGTCCCGGCACTTTCTCCAGCGACAGCGCGCCGGTCGACGATACGATCACCTTCTCGTCGATGTCGACCTTGACGCCGGGAATGCCGGCGACATCGGAGCCCGTGGCAATAACGATGTTTTTCGTCTCGATCTCCTCGACCTTGCCGTCCTCAGCCGTCACCAACACCTTGCCGGCCGCAACCACCTTCCCGGTGCCACGGAAACTATCGATCTTGTTTTTCTTGAACAGGAAGGCGACGCCATTGACGTTGGCCGAAACGGTCGCGTCCTTGTGCGCCATCATCTTCTTCAGATTGAGTTTCGGCGCCGGTATCTCGACGCCCAGCGCATCGAAGGAATGGCCGGCCTCGGCGAACATCTCCGAGGCATAAAGCAGCGCCTTGGATGGGATGCAGCCGATGTTCAGGCAGGTGCCGCCGAAAGTGGCGTTCTTCTCGACCACCGCGACCTTGAGCCCGAGCTGTGCCGCCTTGATGGCACAGACATAGCCGCCCGGTCCCGACCCTATGATAACGACATCATAAGCCATGTTCGTTTCCCTTAGCTTGGGGCTCAGCGGCCGCCGCTTACATTCAGGATTGCGCCCGTCGTGTAGGACGCTTCATCCGACAAAAGATAGAGAACGGCATGCGCGACTTCATCCGCCGTGCCGGCTCGTTTCATCGGCAGCATGTCGCGGAACCGCTCGACCCGGTCCGGCTGGCCGCCCGAAGCGTGGATCTCGGTGTCGATGATGCCCGGCCGTATCGCGTTGACGCGCACGCCTTCGGTCGCGACTTCGCGCGCCAGGCCGAGCGTAAAAGTGTCGATCGCCGCCTTGGACGCTGCATAGTCGACATATTCGCCGGGCGAGCTGTGTAGCGACGCCGCGGACGAGATGTTGACGATGGCGCCGCCCTGGCCGCCATGCTTGCTCGACATGCGTTTGACCGCTTCGCGCGCGCACAGGAACGAGCCGATGACGTTGATGCGCATCATGCGCTCCAGCCGCGCCAGGCTCATCTCATCGACGCGCGCCTTGACGTCGACGACGCCGGCATTGTTGACCAGCGCGTCGAGCCGGCCATAGGCGCGATCGACGGCTTCGAACATGGCGACGATGTCGGCTTCGACGCCGACGTCGCCCTTGACGGCAAATGCCTCGCCACCCGCCGCCTCGATTTCGTCGACCAGCGCCTTGGCGGCAGCCTCGTTCGAGGCATAGTTGACCGCGACCCGGTAGCGCGCCTTTGCCGCAAGCCGGCAGGTGGCCGCGCCAATGCCACGACTGCCGCCGGTGACCAGAAGCACCTTCTTGGACGCGCTCATTCCTGGCAACCTTTCAGCAGAAACACGTCCCATGGCAGTTTTGAGAAACCGTTCGGGCCGAAGGCCGTCGACATCTGCAGCGACGGCCCGAGATCGGGGAAGATCAGGCTCTGCGGCGCGTCCGTGCCTTCCGCCGCCAGGAGCGCGATGTTGCCCTTGTCGTCGGCGCTGTAGATGACGCCATGCCAGACCGTGCAGGCGGCAAGCTCGTCACCGGTGACGTCGCCGGTCGGGCATTTGTACATCAGCGACCCTTGCGGTCGCGAAACACCGGATGTCCACATGACAATGCCGTCGAGAACGATGCCCTTGTCGAGCACCATCTTGAACGAGTTGGTGACGGTGACCGCATCCGTCGTCGGCCGGAAATCAATGCCGGCCTCGCTTTCGGCATCGCCATAGACAGCAAGCGCCAGCGGGCAGGCGGCATGCGCCTCGTAACCCGCTGCGAGAACAGCCAGCCCGGCCATAAATCCGATCATTGGCGAAGCGATGTTTGTCATGAATTGCTCGGGCTGCTCTCGCGGCCGTCGGCGTTTTCGAGCACCTCGAAATCGGTCATCAAGACCAGCGGCTCGCCGGCCGCATCCAGTCCCCAGAAGGAATAATAGTTCCCATCACCGAAGCCAGTGTCGAACATGGCTATATTAAGCGGATTTCCATCAACCGGATTATCCATGCGGAACTTGTCGAACGAGCATGCAACGTCAGCAAGATAGCTGTCGAGTTCCTCCTGCTCGGACATCAGCGTCAGAACCGACTTGTCCATGAACGAAGCAACATTATCATCGACAATAAATCCAGACTTCCAGGACGATGTGCCGACGTCGCGGACGAAGGCAGCCAACTCCCACCGCACCGGCAAGCCAGTGCCAAACCGCAATACCGCTGCAGCAACACGGCCTTGCGCCTCAAGCAACGTGACTGGATAGCATCCCGGCCTGACCTTACGGCTAAACACAGGCCGTTCCAGCCCGGTAATCAGTGGATCGCAAGCGATGATTTCGCCGGTCGGTAGCTCAAGCTCACCGATCGCGGTGACGATGATCTTCCGCTCCGCCATTTCGGCTTCGCTGAGAGCGAAGACACCGAGATTGCTGCTCGCCGGCGCCGAATCCCATTCAGTCGAGGTCGCCGGCGGAGAGATGGCGGCGGAAGCCGCCGGCCGGGAACGCCTCAATACGCTACCCGCTACTCGACCCAGCTTGAACCCAAACCGCGCCAGCCAGCCGCTCATGACGGATCAGCTCCGATCACAAATCAAGCACCAGCCGTTCGGGATCCTCCAGGCTATCCTTGACGCGGACCAGGAAGGTCACGGCTTCCTTGCCGTCGACGATACGGTGATCGTAGCTCAGCGCCAAGTACATCATCGGCCGGATCACGATCTGGCCGCCGACCACGACCGGCCGGTCCTGGATCTTGTGCATGCCCAAAATGCCGGACTGCGGCGCATTGAGGATCGGCGTCGACATCAGTGAGCCGTAAACGCCGCCATTGGAGATGGTGAACGTACCACCCTGCATGTCGGCGACCGACAGCTTGCCGTCCCGCGCGGCAATGCCCAGCCGGCCGATATCCTTTTCGATCTCGGCAATCGACATTTGGTCGGCATTGCGCACCACTGGCACGACGAGACCCTTTTCGGTGCCGACGGCAACGCCGATATGGGCATAGTTCTTGAAGATGATGTCGGTGCCGTCGATCTCGGCATTGACCGAGGGGATTTCCTTCAATGCGTGCGTAACCGCTTTGGTGAAGAAGCCCATGAAGCCGAGCTTCACGCCGTGCTTCTTCTCGAAGATGTCCTTGTACTTGGTCCTGAGCGCCATCACCGCCGACATGTCGACCTCGTTGAAGGTGGTCAGCATGGCGGCGGTCGACTGCGCTTCCTTGAGCCGGCGCGCAATGGTCTGGCGCAGCTTGGTCATGCGCACGCGCTCCTCGCGCGACGCATCGTCGCCCGAGGACGGCGCACGCACGGCGACCGGAGCCGGTGCGGCCTTCGGAATTTCGGCCGGCTGCGACGGCGCGCCCTTGGAAATCGCGTCGAGCACGTCGCCCTTCAGCACCTGGCCGCGCTTGCCCGAGCCAGAAACCTGGTCGACCGACAGATTGTTCTCGGCGATCAGCTTTGCGGCAGCTGGCGCCGGCGGCATTGTGCGCGGCTCGACCGGCCCGGCATCGCCGGCTATCTTGGCGGTCTCGGCCGCGGCCTGCTTGGTCGTATGTGCCGCGTCGGGGCTCGACGCCTGCGACACAGCTTGCGGCTTGGTCTCCTGCTTGGACGCCGGGGCGGCCGTGGCGACGCCTGCCGAGATCGAACCCAGCAACGCGCCGACGCCGACGGTCTCGCCTTCCTTGGCGGTGATCTCGCCCAGCGTGCCGGCGGCGGCGGCAGGCACCTCCACCGTCACCTTGTCGGTTTCGAGCTCGACCAGCGGCTCGTCGACGGCAATGGCATCGCCGACCTTCTTGAACCACTTGCCGATGGTCGCCTCGGTGACGGATTCGCCGAGAGTGGGAACGCGGATTTCGGTAGCCATTGTGCCTGTTCCGTTTCTTCTCTGTCTGTTCTATTCGCCGGGTTTGTTCTATTCGCCGAGCGCGTCTTCGAGCAGGGCGGCGAGCTGCGCCAAATGCTTCGACATCAAGCCGGTCGCCGGCGATGCCGCCGCAGGACGTCCGGTATAGCGCACCCGCTGGTGCTTGGCGTCGATATGCGCCAGCACCCATTCCAGATACGGATCGATGAACGACCAGGCGCCCATATTCTTGGGTTCCTCCTGGCACCACACCATCTCGGCATTGCGGAAGCGCGACAGTTCGGTGATCAGCGCCTTGGCCGGGAACGGATAGAGCTGTTCGACGCGCAAGAGATAGATGTCGTTGATGCCGCGCTTCTCGCGTTCCTCGTAGAGGTCATAATAGACCTTGCCCGAGCACAGCACGACGCGGCGGATCTTGGAATCCTTGGTGAGCTTGATCGTCTGGTTCTGCAGCAGCTGGGCATCGTCCCACAAAAGCCGGTGGAACGAGCTTTCGCCCGAAATCTCCGGCAGCGTCGACACTGCCCGCTTGTGGCGCAGCAGCGATTTCGGCGTCATCAGGATCAGCGGCTTGCGGAAGTCGCGCTTCAGCTGCCGGCGCAATATGTGGAAGTAGTTGGCCGGCGTGGTGCAGTTGGCGACTTGCATATTGTCTTCGGCGCAAAGCTGCAGAAAGCGCTCGAGCCGGGCCGAAGAATGCTCCGGACCCTGGCCTTCATAGCCATGCGGCAGCAGGCATACCAGGCCTGACATTCTGAGCCACTTGCGCTCGCCCGACGAGATGAACTGGTCGAACACCACCTGGGCGCCGTTGGCGAAATCGCCGAACTGCGCTTCCCAGAGCGTCAGCGCCTTCGGCTCGGCCAGGCTGTAGCCATATTCGAAGCCAAGCACCGCCTCTTCCGACAGCATCGAGTTGATGACTTCGTAGCCGGCCTGTGCCGCCGACAGATTGTTGAGCGGGATGTAGCGGGTCTCGTCCTTCTGGTCGTAGAGCACGGAATGGCGCTGCGAGAAGGTGCCGCGTTCTGAATCCTGGCCGGAGAGCCGGATCGGATTGCCGTCGAGCAGGATGGCGCCGAAGGCCAGCGCCTCGGCCGTCGACCAGTCGATGCCTTCGCCGGAGTCGATCGCCTGGCGGCGATTTTCGAGGAAGCGGATGATGGTCTTGTGCGCCTCGAAGCCCTTCGGCACCTCGGTCAGTTTCTTGCCGATGTCCTTCAGCACCTTGACCGGCACGGCGGTCTTGCCGCGGCGTTGTTCGTCCTGGTTGTCGGCCGTGCGTAGGCCGGACCAGGCGCCGTCCAGCCAGTCGGCCTTGTTGGGCTTGTAGTGCTGGCCGACTTCCCATTCGGATTCCAGATGGGCGCGCCAGTCGGCCTTCATCTTGTCGAGTTCGGCCTGGCTGATATGGCCCTCGGCGATCAGCCGCTCGCCATAGATCTGCACCGTCGTCTTGTGGTTGCGGATGTTGGCGTACATGATCGGCTGGGTGAAGGCTGGCTCGTCGCCCTCATTGTGGCCGAAGCGGCGGTAGCAGAACATGTCCACCACCACCGGCTTGTGGAACTTCATGCGAAATTCGATCGCCACCTTCGTGGCATGCACCACCGCTTCAGGGTCGTCGCCATTGACGTGGAAGATCGGCGCCTCGATCATCTTGGCGACGTCGGACGGATAGGGCGACGAGCGCGAGAAGCGCGGATTGGTGGTGAAGCCGATCTGGTTGTTGATGATGAAATGCAGCGTGCCGGCGACGCGGTGGCCGCGCAGGCCCGACAGGCCGAGGATTTCGGCGATCACGCCCTGGCCGGCAAAGGCGGCGTCGCCATGCAGAAGCAGCGGCAGCACCTTGGCGCGCTCTTCCAGCGGCACGATCTCCTCGCGGCTGCGGCCGAACAGATAGTCCTGCTTGGCGCGCGCCTTGCCCATCACAACCGGATCGACGATTTCCAGATGCGAGGGATTGGCGGTCAGCGACAGATGCACCTTGTTGCCGTCGAATTCGCGGTCCGACGAGGCGCCGAGATGGTACTTGACGTCGCCCGAGCCCTCGACCTCGTCAGGAGCGGCCGAGCCGCCCTTGAATTCGTGGAAGATGGCGCGGTGCGGCTTGGCCATCACCTGGGACAGCACGTTCAGCCGGCCGCGATGCGCCATGCCGAGCACGATCTCCTTCATGCCGAGCTGGCCGCCGCGCTTGATGATCTGCTCCAGCGCCGGGATCAGGCCTTCGCTGCCATCGAGGCCGAAGCGCTTGGTACCCTTGTACTTGACATCGATGAACTGCTCGAAGCCCTCGGCCTCGACCAGCTTCTGCAGGATCGCCTTTTTCCCCGTAGCGGTGAAGGAAATCTCCTTGTCGGCGCCCTCGATGCGCGCCTGGATCCAGGCCTTCTCCTCGGGATCGGAAATGTGCATGAACTCGACACCGAGCGTCGAGCAATAGGTGCGGGTCAGAATTTCCAGCATCTGCCGGATGGTGCCGAATTCGAGGCCGAGCACATTGTCGAGGAAGATCGGCCGGTCGTAGTCGGCTGCGGTGAAACCGTAATTCTCCGGCGACAGCTCGTTATAGTCCTCAAGCGGCTTGGCGATGCCGAGCGGGTCGAGATTGGCATGCAGATGGCCGCGCATGCGGAAGGCGCGGATCATCATGATGGCGCGCACCGAATCGCGCGTCGCCTGATGCACGTCGGCATCCGACAGCACGACGCCATTGGTGACCGCCTTGTCCTTGACCTTCTTTTCCAGATGCTTCTCGACGATGCCCCAATTGCCGTCCAGCGCCGACACCAGTTCGCCATTGGCCTGCAGCGGCCAGGAGGGCTTTGCCCAGGAAGCGCCCTTAGCGTTCTTGCGCACATCGCCGGCGTCGTCCTTCAGCCCGGCGAAGAAGTCCTGCCATTCGGGGTTTACCGACTCTGGATCATCCTCATAGGACGCGTACAGCGCGCCGATATAGTCGGCATTGCCGCCATACAGGAAAGAGGTGAGCGAAAATTGGTCGTTGGCCTGATCTTGTCTTGCCATTTTTGTCCGCGGAGCCTGGCTCCGTCTCCTTTTCAAAAGCGAATAGGGAGTAGCGAATAGCGAGTAGGGATTTTCCCGGGTCGCGCCGTTACTCTCTTTTCCCTATTCGCTATTCACTACTCGCTACTCACTTAGCCTTGATCGCCTCGACCAGTGTCGTGCCCAGACGCGCCGGCGATGGCGATACTTTAATGCCGGCCGATTCCATCGCCGCGATCTTGTCTTCCGCGCCGCCCTTACCTCCGGAAATGACCGCGCCCGCATGGCCCATGGTGCGACCGGCCGGCGCGGTGCGCCCGGCGATGAAGCCGGCCATCGGTTTCCTGCGGCCGCGCCTGGCCTCGTCCTTGAGGAACTGCGCGGCGTCTTCCTCGGCCGAACCGCCGATCTCGCCGATCATGATGATCGACTTGGTCTCGTCGTCGGCGAGGAACATTTCGAGCATATCGATGAACTCGGTGCCTTTGACGGGGTCGCCGCCGATACCGACGGCGGTGGTCTGGCCGAGGCCGACATTGGTGGTCTGGAACACTGCCTCATAGGTAAGCGTTCCCGAGCGCGAAACAACGCCGACCGAGCCCTTGCGGAAGATGTTGCCGGGCATGATGCCGATCTTGCATTCGTCGGGGGTGAGCACGCCGGGGCAGTTCGGGCCGATCAGCCGCGAGGTCGAGCGGTCGAGCCGCGCCTTGACCCTGACCATGTCCATCACCGGAATGCCTTCGGTGATGCAGACGATCAGCGGGATCTCGGCTTCGATGGCTTCGAGGATGGCTTCGGCGGCGCCCGCCGGCGGCACATAGACCACCGAGGCATTGGCGCCGGTCTTTTCCTTGCCCTCGGCAACGGAAGCGAAGATCGGCAGGTTTTCGCCCTTGGCGCCGGTCCAGGTCTCGCCACCCTTCTTGGGATGGATGCCGCCGACCATGTTGGTGCCGTGATAGGCCAGCGCCTGCTCGGTGTGGAACGTGCCGGTCTTGCCGGTCAGGCCCTGAACCAGCACCTTGGTGTTCTTGTCGATGAGAATGGACATCGGAGCCCTTTTCTAAAAACCGTTGATCGAGGAAGGCGAAACGCGCCGGTAGACGCCGCTCACCATGTCTTGCCAGCTGTCGCTGCCGGCAGGTTTGAGATGCAGTCGCATCCGGTAGGCATCGACATTGTCGAAAATATACGTCACGCGTGCTGAGCCACGCGGCGACGACCGCTCCAGAACCAGCTCATCGCCGTTCCACGTTCCTGTGGCCGGCGTGGGCGGCACAAAACCCATGGAGTCGAACTGGTGCATGGTGAAGAGCCTGTTTGGCTGGTCGAAGCCGAACACGCTGTGCGAGCCGAACGAGACCGTGCCGTCGCGGCGCTGGCGATAGCGCTGGACAACGAACAGTCCGCCGAACTGTGGCTCTGCCAGCACGTCCGACGTCGCCGGTCCGCCATCGGCCCACTGCGTTTCCGCCACCTCTTCCTCGCCGCGCCACGCGCCGACCAGCGCCTGCAGGCGCTGGTGATCGGCCGAGAGCGAGGAGAACGCGTTCATGATCAGAGCCGCTTCACGTCGGAGACGGTGAGGTCGCTCTTGGCGTTGCCGGTGTTGAGCGTCGTTGCCGGTTCGAACATCAGCACCACCGGCTCGGCGGTCAGCGACCGCGGCCGGTGCTCGACGCCGCGCGGCACGACGATGAAATCGCCCTCGCCGAGCTCGACCGGACCGTCGCGGAAATCGATGGCGATGCGCCCGCGCAGGACGAGGAAGGCTTCGTCCTCATGCTCATGCGCATGCCAGTCGAAGGTCTCGCCGAACTTGGCAACCTTCGCCTGGCTGTCATTGACATCGCCGGCGATGTGCGGATCGAAGACCTTGGTGATCTTCGCGTCCGCCGCCTCGACGAGGTTTATCTTGCGTGGAGGCATTCGCCTTCAGCCCTTCACCGCCGCCACGATCTTCTTGGCTGCGTCGTCGAGATCGTCGGCCGACACGACGTTGAGGCCGCTGTCGTTGATGATCTTCTTGCCGAGTTCGGCGTTTGTGCCTTCGAGGCGCACCACCAGCGGCACTTTCAGGCCGACTTCCTTGACCGCGGCAATGACGCCCTCGGCAATGATGTCGCACTTCATGATGCCGCCGAAGATGTTGATCAAAATGCCTTCGACCGCCGGGTCCCTGGTGATGATCTTGAACGCTGCCGTCACTTTTTCCTTGGACGCACCGCCGCCGACATCGAGGAAGTTGGCGGGTTCCGCGCCATAGAGCTTGATGATGTCCATCGTTGCCATGGCAAGGCCGGCGCCATTGACCATGCAGCCGATATTGCCGTCGAGCGCGACATAGGCGAGGTCGTATTTCGACGCCTCGATCTCCTTCTCGTCCTCTTCGGTGGTGTCGCGCAGTTCCATCAGTTCGGGATGGCGAAACAGCGCATTGTTGTCGAACGACACCTTGGCGTCCAGCACGCGCAGCCTGCCGTTCTTCATCACGATCAGCGGGTTGACCTCGAGCAGGCTCATGTCCTTCTCGACAAAGGCCTTGTAGAGGATCGGGAACAGCGTGCCGGCATCCTTGGCGGCATCGCCGTTTAGTCCCAGCGCTTCCACCAATATGTCGACGTCGATGGTCGTCACGCCTGCCAGCGGATCGATGGCGCGGGTGATGATCTTGTCCGGTGTGTCGTGGGCGACGCCTTCAATGTCCATGCCGCCCTCGGTCGAGACGACGAAAGCGATGCGGCCGAGCGAGCGGTCGACCAGGATCGACAGATAAAGCTCGCGCTCGATGTCTGCGCCGTCCTCGATATAAAGACGGTTGACCTGCTTGCCGGCGGGGCCGGTCTGCTTGGTCACCAGCGTGTGGCCAAGCATCTCATTGGCGTTGGCAACGACTTCGGCAACCGACTTAGCCATCCGCACGCCGCCCTTTGCGTCGGGCGACAGTTCCTTGAACTTCCCCTTGCCGCGGCCACCGGCGTGGATTTGGCTCTTCACCACATAGAGCGGGCCGGGAAGCGCTTGTGCCGCGGCTTCCGCTTCGCTTGCCTTGAACACCGGCACGCCTTCGGCCACCGGCGCGCCAAACGACTTCAGCAGCGCCTTGCCTTGATATTCATGGATGTTCATCTGGATGGTCTCCGGATCGGCTGCTTTGGGGGATTACTTCGAGGCGAGGTGCGGGGCGATCTTGACGCAAGCCTCGGTCAGGCCCTGCACTGTCGCCACCGAAGCGTCGAACATCTTCTGCTCGGCCTTGTTGAGGTCGATCTCGATGATGCGCTCGACGCCGCCGGCGCCGATGACAACGGGAACGCCGACATAGGTGCCCTTGACGCCATACTGGCCCGAGAGATGCGCAGCACAAGGCAGCACGCGCTTCTTGTCCTTGAGATAGGATTCGGCCATCGAAATTGCGGAAGCCGCCGGCGCGTAGAAGGCCGAGCCGGTCTTCAAGAGGCCAACGATCTCGGCGCCGCCGTCACGGGTGCGCTGGACGATCTGGTCGAGCTTTTCCTTCGAGGTCCAGCCCATCTTGATGAGGTCCGGCAGCGGAATGCCCGACACCGTGGAATAGCGGATCATCGGCACCATGGAATCGCCATGGCCGCCGAGCACGAAGGCGGTGACGTCCTCGACCGAGACCTTGAACTCCTCGGCCAGGAAATAGCGGAAGCGCGCGCTGTCGAGCACGCCGGCCATGCCGACGACATGGGTCTTGGGCAGGCCGGAAAACTTCTGCAGCGCCCAGACCATGGCGTCGAGTGGGTTGGTGATGCAGATGACGAAAGCCTTGGGTGCGTATTTCTTCAGCCCGGCGCCGACCTGTTCCATGACCTTGAGGTTGATGCCCAGCAGATCGTCGCGGCTCATACCCGGCTTGCGCGGCACGCCGGCAGTGACGATGCAGACATCGGCGCCCTCGATCCCGGCATAATCATTGACGCCGGTCAGCCGGGAGTCAAAACCGTCGACCGGCGAAGACTGCGCGATATCGAGCCCCTTGCCTTGCGGGATGCCCTCGGCAATATCGAATAGCACCACGTCGCCGAGGTCCTTGAGGCCGATCATGTGAGCGAGCGTGCCGCCGATCATGCCGGAGCCGATGAGCGCTATCTTGTTGCGTGCCATGTGAGGAAATTTTCCCTTTATCTGTGACGACGCCCAAATCTCTGGTGATCTGGTTGACGGCGTCGAGGAAGAGGCCGGAATGCTGTGATCTCAGCGAGATTTCGCGGCATCCAGTAGACCTGGTGGAAAATATATTCAATCGATTATTTTCGAGTGAATGATTTCAATCGGTTAGAAACATCGGGGTTTACGTAAACGTCAAAGCCTGTAAGCCGACTTGAGAGGTTTACACAATGAGCGTGGAAATCAGAAGACTATATCCAGGCGATGACGCCCTTGTGAAGCGCATCGCCGAAGACGTGTTCGATGAACTGGTACGGGCCGACAGACTGTCCGCCTACCTCGCCTCCTCAGGTCATATGATGATTGTGGCACTGGCCGATGGCGTCGTCGTCGGCCAGTGTGCTGCCGTCATCCACCGCCACCTGGACAAGGTCAGCGAACTCTACGTCGACGAGGTCGGCGTCTCACCCGCCTACCAGCGCCATGGCATCGCGCGAAAGATGCTCGACGCCATGTTCGCGCTCGGCCGCGCGCAGGGATGCGGCGAAGCCTGGTTCGGCACCGAATCGGACAATGTTCCAGCGCGCGCGCTTTATGAATCGCGCAAGGAGGTGCATGGGCCGGCGGGGTCGTTTGTGATGTATGTGTACGAGCTTTAGGCGTCGGCGGGACAGCGCCCCCTCTGCCTTGCCAGGCATTTCCCCCACGAGGGGGGAGATCGGACGTCACGCGACCTTTCGCCAATCTCCAATGGCCGCAGGAATGAGCGGAGCGCCGAAACCGCCAATCTCCCCCCGTGTGGGGGAGATGTCCGGCAGGACAGAGGGGGGGCGAAGGATCACTACATAATGACCTCTTGGAACCCTCAGACCTGCGCTTCCGCGTTGTCCTTCTGCCGTTCCGCCCAGTCCTCCAGCCAGTCGCGGCTCTGCATTTCGATCAGGCGCGAGGCCGTGCGCTCGAATTCGAAGACCTCGTTGCCGCGCCTGGCCGTATAGAGCTCAGGCGGCGAGGCGTCGGCGCTTACCACCAGCCGCGTGTGATGATCGTAGAGCGTGTCTATCAGGAGGATGAAGCGCTTGGCCTCGTTGCGCTTGCCTTCGCCCAGCACCGGCACGTGATCGATGAAGACGGTCGAGAAGCGGCCGGCAATGGCCAGAAAATCGCGCGCGCCGAGCGGCTTTTCGCAGAGGTCGGCGAAGGAAAACCGCGCCGCATTGCCGGCAGCAGCCGGTATTCTCACCTGCCGCCCCTTGAGCGTCAGCGCGGTCTCGGCCGTCGGCGCTCCACGCGTCATCGCCTGCCAGGCCTCGTCGAGCACACGGTCGGCTTCGGCATCCGCCGGGGTGACATAAACCGGCGTGCGGGCGAGCTTTTCCAGCCGGTAGTCCTTGTCGGCATCGAGCGTCAGCACATGGGCGTGGCGCTCGAGAATGCTGATGAAGGGCAGGAAGAGTTGGCGGTTCAGCCCGTCGCGATAAAGATCCTGCGGCGCGACATTCGAGGTGGCGACCAGAACCACGCCATTGGCGAACAGCGCCGAAAACAGCCGCGACAGGACCATCGCATCGGCAATGTCGGTGACCGAAAACTCATCGAAGCACAGCACCCAGGCCTGTTCGGCAAGCTGAAGCGCGACCGGCGGGATCGGGTCGTCCTCCTTGACATCGCCGTTCTTGCGCGCCTGCCGGTGCTTCTGGATGCGGTCCTGCACATCGGCCATGAAGTCGTTGAAATGAACGCGGCGCTTGCGCCTGACCGGCAACAGCTCGAAGAACATATCCATCAGCATGGTCTTGCCGCGACCGACGCCGCCATGGATGTAGAGGCCCTTGACGGCCTCGCGCGTCTCGCGCTTGCGGGCAAACAGCCAACCGAGCGCGCTCGACTTGTGCGCCAGCCGCTTGACCGAGATCTCGTCGGTCAGCCGGTCGAGCGCGGCGGCGATGCGCTCCTGCGCAGGATCGCGCTCGATGGCGCCGGTTGCGACCAGATGGTCGTAGCGCTGCCTGACGGTCGCATGGGTCTGGAGGCCGTCACGCAGATGCATCGGTCACGTCGCTGTCTAGGGATAGGCAGCCTATCTTGTAAGCGATATCGGCAAGCCGTTGGTAGTCTGGCCGTCGAATTTCGAACCGCCCGAGGAATAGAGCCGCGCCAGCGTGCCGCCATTCTCGTCATAGAGCGTCAGCTGCTTGCCGGCGACGTTCCACGATTTGATGCCGTCGATGGGCGGCGGGCAATGCAGCGGCCCGGCGCGGAAGCCGGCGCCGAATTTGGTCTGCGGCGTCGCCACCTTGCAGCTCTGTCCGGACACGCTGGCGTTCCAAACGCCGGCAACGCTCGCAGCGGTAAGGTCGGAGGCTCCGGCCGGCGCCGATCCGTCCGGCGGCAGCGAGGCGACCTGCGCGCCTGCCGGCGCGGTCGGGAATTGCGACGGGTCGGTGGTGCCCGGCGCTGCCGGGGGAGGCAGCTGGCTTCCGCTCACCGTGCCGGCGGGCGCCGGCTGCAGCGGGGCGGGCTGCTGGTCATCCATCGATGAAAAACGCGAGGTCGAACAGCCGCTCGCAACGAGCGCTGCCAGCGATACGGCCATCAGCCCGCTTCTCGAAAAAATCATTCCAACCTCCGTCGGATCCGGCTGGGGGGAAGCCGTCCGCACAATCTCACCCCTCACCAAGATGGAGAAGGTGGCGAAATTTCAACCCGATATGGTTAAAATAGGGTTTGCACCACGAATTGTTGTAAATTTGTCGCAAAATGGCTGGCGCACAAAAGGCATGTCTTCGCTCTAGCGCGGTTCCAACCGGTACATTGGTTGCGAAAGCGGCACCGGAGCCCGCAGCAGTCGGCGCATCGGCGGTCGAGCGCAAATGCCGGCGCAAAACTGACTGAAGCGCTTGAGGCGCAAGGCCTGGGTGAGCGGTTTCGCGCCTTCCGTCCGGGCGAGATTTGGGACGTTCCCGAGATCGAGCGCGGCTGAAGTCTGCATTTGGCCGTTTACGGCACTGCCGTTTTAGCCGATGGTCTATCGCAACAGGGGGAACAGATGAAATCAATCTTGGCAGTTTTGATCGCGCTGGTAATTTCGACGCCGGCCGCTTTCGCGGGTGAAATCACCGATCGCGCCGCTGAAGCCGAAAAGGCACTGCAGGCGGGTGATGGTGCCGGCGCGCTGGACAAATTCCGCAGCGCCGAGGACGCTCTGTGGCAAGCGATGCCGCTTGGCGTGCAAAATGTGAAGCACATCATGTCGGCCAGCGGGTTCGGGGCCTACGCCGAGCGCCCGAACCATGTCTACAAGCCGGGCGAAGAGATTGTGCTTTATATGGAGCCGGTCGGTTACGGCTACGGCTCGGATGGGCTCGGCAACAACCAGATCGCGCTTTACGTTGACCTTACCGTGCTTTCCCAGTCGGGCGAGAAGCTGGGAACCGTCGAAAAGCTTGGCCGGGTCCAGCTCGCCTCGCGCTCGCATAACCGAGAGATGTTCTTCAAATTAAACGTCTCCCTGGATGGCGTTCCCCCCGGCAAATACCGCGCGGATTTCCTCATGCACGACGAGAACTCGCAAAAGACGGCGCCTTTCACGACCGACTTCGAGATTGCCGAATAGCGCGCCCAGTCGGAAAGAGCATCGCGGCAACGGAACCAGAGCGCCGCAGATGCGTTCTTAAGCCGGCTGCAGGCCAGTCAATTTGCGAGGCATTGTCCATGATCAAATGGATCATCATTCTTCTCATCGTTGCTGCCGCCGCCAGCCTGCTCGGCATGCCGGCGCTGGCCGGTGCCGCCGCCACCGGCGCGCGCGTGCTGATCGGCATCGTTCTCGTCATCTTCCTGCTGATCGTGCTCGGCGTTTTCGCGGTAACCTAAACGCAGCCCACACTGGTAATTCCCGCCCGTTTCCGCCATATAGCGGCGAAACGTACAGGAAATTACCTCAGATCATGGCAGGCACTGCCCCCTTCGCCAAGATGAACGGCATCGGCAACGAAATCATCGTCGCCGACATGCGTGGCCGTGCCGATAGGGTCACGGCGGCGTCGGCTGTCGCGCTGAACGCCGATGCGGCGACCAGGTTCGACCAGATCATGGCGGTCCACGATTCGCGCACGCCGGGCACCGCCTTTTACATCGACATCTTGAATTCCGACGGCTCGGGCGCGCAGGCCTGCGGCAACGGCATGCGCTGTGTCGTCCAGGCGCTGGCCGCCGAAACCGGCCAGAAGACTTTCACCTTCGAGACCCGCGCCGGCATCCTCAACGCCGTCGAACATGCCGACGGCACCATCTCGGTCGACATGGGCACTCCGCGCTTTGGCTGGCAGGACATTCCGCTGGCCGAGGAATTCCGCGACACCCGCATGATCGAGTTGCAGATCGGCCCCATCGACGCGCCGGTGCTGCATTCGCCTTCGGCTCTCTCGATGGGCAACCCTCACGCTATCTTCTGGGTCGACAACGATGTCTGGTCCTACGAACTCGAGCGTTTCGGCCCGCTGCTCGAAAACCATCCGATCTTCCCCGAGCGCGCCAACATCACCATCGCCCAGGTAACGTCGCCGGAGACGATGATCATCCGCACCTGGGAGCGCGGCGCCGGCCTGACCAAGGCTTGCGGCTCGGCCGCTTGCGCTTCCGTCGTCGCCGCTGCCCGCACCCGGCGCACCGGCCGCAGCGTTACGCTGATGACGCCCGGCGGCGGCTCGCTGCATGTGGAATGGCGCGACGACGACCACGTCATCCTGACCGGCGCTGCCGAATGGGAGTTTTCCGGCAATTTCGATCCGTCGACCGGCACCTGGGCCCGCGACACCGAAAGCGCGGCCTGATGTCTGCACTTGCCGATACCAAGGGCCCCAACTCCCAAGGCATAGACGTCGTCACCTTTGGCTGCCGTCTCAACACCTATGAATCCGAAGTGATGCGCCGCGAGGCCGAAAGCGCAGGTCTCGGCGCGCTCAAAGGCGGCGCCATTATCTTCAACACCTGCGCCGTCACCGCCGAAGCGGTGCGCCAGGCCAGGCAGTCGATCAGAAGGGCCCGCCGCGAAAATCCGGCGGCGCGCATCATCGTCACCGGCTGCGCCGCGCAAACCGAACCGCAGAATTTTGCCGCCATGGACGAGGTCGACCTCGTGCTTGGCAACGAAGAGAAGCTGAAGGCCAACTCCTACCGCGCGCTGCCGGATTTCGGCGTCAACGACACCGAGAAGGCGCGCGTCAACGACATTTTCTCGGTGCGCGAGACCGCCGGTCATATGGTGGACGCCATCGAGGGCCGGGCGCGCGCTTTCGTGCAGGTGCAGAATGGCTGCGACCACCGCTGCACCTTCTGCATCATCCCCTACGGCCGCGGCAATTCGCGCTCGGTGCCGATGGGCGCCGTGGTCGAGCAGGTCAAGCGTCTGGCCGGCAACGGCTATGCCGAGATCGTGCTGACCGGCGTCGACATGACCTCTTTCGGCGCCGACCTGCCGGGCGCGCCGAAGCTGGGAAAGCTGGTGAAGACCATCCTGAAGCAGGTGCCTGACGTGAAGCGGCTGCGGCTGTCCTCCATCGATTCGATCGAAGCCGACGACGATCTGCTGGACGCCATCGCCACCGAG
Organism: Mesorhizobium sp. C277A; assembly: GCF_040324395.1. Classification (NCBI taxonomy): domain Bacteria; kingdom Pseudomonadati; phylum Pseudomonadota; class Alphaproteobacteria; order Hyphomicrobiales; family Phyllobacteriaceae; genus Mesorhizobium; species Mesorhizobium sp. C277A. The sequence goes on from NZ_JAMYVW010000002.1 coordinate 4,912,422, forward strand.
CCCAGGCTGATGCCGCATCTGCATCTGTCGCTGCAATCAGGTGACGACATGATCCTGAAGCGCATGAAGCGCAGGCATTTGCGCGACCAGTCGATCCGCTTCTGCGAGGATGTGCGCAAGCTGCGCCCCGAAATCGTCTTCGGCGCCGACATCATCGCCGGCTTCCCGACCGAGACCGAGGAAATGTTTCAGAATTCGATAAAGATCGTCGAGGAATGTGGGCTGACGCACCTGCATGTCTTCCCGTTTTCGCCGCGCGAAGGCACGCCCGCCGCGCGCATGCCGCAGGTCCGCCGCGAATTGGTCAAGCAGCGCGCGGCCCAGCTGCGCGCCGTCGGCGAGGCCGCCTATCGCCGCCATTTGTCGTCGCTCCCGGGAACGCGCCAGTCGATCCTGGTCGAGCGCGACGGCCTCGGCCGCACCGAAGGGTTCACGCTTGCCGCGCTAGGCACAGGCGCGCCGGGCGAGATCGTCGAGGCAGACATCACCGGCCATGATGGGGCGCGCCTGATAGCCTCGCCCCTCACTGCCCGCGCCGCCTGAGACGATTGAAGCATGGCCGGTTTTTTCAAGAACATATTTTCGTTCGGCAAGAAGGAAGGCGTCGAGGAGCGCATCGACGAAACCGCTCCCCTGCCGCCGATCAAATGGGATGCGCTTGAGGCGCTGAAGCCGGCGGCCGAGCAGGTCGTTCCGGAGTTCTTGAAGCGCGAGGAGCCCGAGCCGCCGACGCCCCACCCTCCCCTCGATGGGGAGGGTCGCCACGAAGTGGCGGAGAGGGGTGAGAGCGCCGACGCCGGCGCCACTCACCCCCAAGCTTCGCTTGGGGCCTCCCCCATCGAGGGGGAGGTAAAGCCTGCGCCGCAGTCGGCGCCAGAAGAACCGAAGCCCGAACCCGCGCCGACCATCCCGCCCGCGCCGGAACCGGTCGTCCCATCCGAGCCGGAACCGTTGCCGGAGCCCGCGCCGGAAGAAGCCCCCGAACCTGAGACGCCTGCCGAGCCGCCGGAGCCCGAGGAAGTTCCCGCGCCGCCGGCTGTTCCGAAGCCCGCGCCCGAACCGCAGCCGCAAGAAGTTCCGGCCGCACCGGCCAAGCCGGAGGTTGAACCAGCGCGCCCGGAGAGGCAGCCGGAACCGGCCCCCGTTGAAGTACCAACGCCTGCCGAGGAGCCGGCCGAAGCACCAGCGCCGATCGAAGTGCCGCAACCGTCCGCGCCTCCCGCACAGCCTACCTCAGAGGTCAGCGCCGCCCCTCATCCGCCTGCCGGCACCTTCTCCCCGTATAGCCACGGGGAGAAGGACGAGGCGCCCCACCCTCCCCTCGATGGGGAGGGTCGACGCGAAGCGGCGGGGTGGGGTGATGGCGCCGACGCCAGCGCAAATCACCCCCACCCCCAAGCTTCGCTTGGGACCTCCCCCATCAAGGGGGAGGTAAAGCGCACGTCGGTTGAAGCTGTACCCGCGCCGGTCGAAGCCAAGACCATCGTTGCCGAGCTAGCGCCCGCGCCGGCCCCGCAACCTTCGCCACAGTCAAAACCAGCTCCCGGCAAAGTCACCGTCACCAAAAAGGTCGAGCAGAAAGCCGAGCCGCAAAAGAAGCCCGAACCGGCGCCGCGACGCTCCTGGTTCCAGCGCATGCGCGACGGGCTTGCCCGCTCCTCGAAAGAACTCACCGGCAACATTGCCGGCGTCTTCACCAAGCGAAAGCTCGACGAAGAGACGCTACAGGACCTCGAAGACGTGCTGATCCGCGCCGATCTCGGCATGGAAACAGCCTTGCGCGTCACCGATGCGCTCGCCGCCAGCCGCTATGGCAAGGATGTCTCCGACGCGGATGTCCGCACCATCATGGCGGCCGAGGTGGAGAAGGTGCTGGCCCATGTCGCCATGCCGCTGGAGCTCGACCTCTCGCACAAGCCGCATGTCATTCTGGTGGTCGGCGTCAACGGCACCGGCAAGACCACGACCATCGGCAAGCTCGCCGCCAAACTGACCGATGGTGGCCTGTCGGTGATGCTGGCCGCCGGCGATACCTTTCGCGCTGCAGCCATCGAGCAGCTGAAGATCTGGGGCGAGAGGACGAAGTCTCCGGTCATCGCCTCGAAGATCGGCGCGGATGCCGCCGGCCTCGCCTACGACGCTTTCGAACGCGCCAAGGAGGCCGGCTCCGACGTACTGATCATCGACACCGCCGGCCGGCTGCAAAACAAGACCGAACTGATGGCGGAGCTGGAAAAGATCGTGCGCGTGCTGGGCAAGCTCGATCCGGAAGCGCCGCATACCGTGCTGCAGACGGTCGACGCCACCACCGGCCAGAATGCGCTCAATCAGGTCGAGATCTTCCGCAATGTCGCCGGCGTCAACGGCCTGGTGATGACCAAGCTGGACGGCACGGCGCGCGGCGGTATTCTGGTCGCGATCGCGGCAAAGCACAAACTGCCGGTCTATTTCATCGGCGTCGGCGAACAGGTCGACGACCTCGAACCATTCTCGGCCGGCGAATTCGCCAGGGCGATCGCCGGCGTAGCGTAACAGGCAATGATCCCGAAGAGCTGACGGCTTTTTGGACAAGATCATGCGTCAGAAGGAAGTCATGAACCCACCCATCCTCGAACGCGACCCGTCCGACCCGCGAAAGAAGAAAGAAAGCGTCAATCCGCTGCTCAAGCTGGTGCTGGAACTCGGGCCGCTGATGGTGTTCTTCTTCGCCAATGCACGCGGCGCCTGGCTGGTGCAGAAATTTCCTGTCCTGGCCGAATTCGGCGGGCCGATCTTCGTCGCCACCGGCCTGTTCATGGCGGCGACCGCGATCGCGCTGATCGCCTCCTGGCTGCTGCTGCGCACCTTGCCGATCATGCCGATGGTCTCGGGCGTCGTCGTCTTCATCTTCGGCGCGCTGACGCTCTATCTGCAGGACGACGTGTTCATCAAGATGAAGCCGACCATCGTCAACACCCTGTTCGGCGGCGTGCTGCTCGGCGGTCTGTATTTCGGCCGATCGCTGCTCGGCTATGTCTTCGATTCGGCCTTTCGCCTCGATGCCGAAGGCTGGCGCAAGCTGACTTTCCGCTGGGGCCTGTTCTTCCTGTTCCTGGCTCTTGCCAATGAAGTGGTGTGGCGGAATTTTTCCACCGACTTCTGGGTTACCTTCAAGGTCTGGGGCATCATGCCGATCACCCTGTTGTTCACCTTCAGCCAGATGCCGCTGATCCTGCACCATTCGATCGAGGATAAGGCCGAGAAGGTGGAAGAAGCCGGCAAGTAGAGCAATTCCAGGAAAAGTGTGAAGCCGTCCGGAATTGCGTCAGAATAAACGGAGACGGCCATGGAATTCGTCACCACGCGCGATGAACTGAGGACGATCTACAAGACGCCGCGGCCGACCGACACCTCGATGCGCAAGGAACTCAGGGCGCTCGACGGCCACTGCCGCTCTTTCATCGGCAAGAGCCCTTTCGTGCTGATCGGTTCTTCCGACGGCGCCGGCAATGCCGACGTGACGCCGAAAGGCGACAGGCCCGGCTTTGCCCTTGTCCTCGACGACAGGACCATCGCCATTCCCGACCGGCCCGGCAACAACCGGCTGGACACGCTGGAAAACATCCTGCTCAACCCTTCGGTCGGGCTGCTTTTTCTCATCCCCGGCATGAACGAGACGCTGCGCATCAATGGCGACGCCCGCATAACCGTCGATGCCGGTTTGCGCGAGCGCCTCACCGTCGACGGCAAGCAACCGCAAAGCGTCGTCGTGGTGAGCGTCAAGGCCGCTTACATGCACTGCGCCAAGGCCTTCATGCGCTCCGAATTGTGGAAGCCGGACAGCTGGCACGACCGCGCGACGTTGCCGACGCTCGGTCAGATCCTGTCCGATCAGATGGCGCATGCCGAAACTGCCGACGATTTCGACCGCTCGCTGGACGAGGCCTACAGCAAGACCCTGTGGTAAATTTCGCGTACGATTCGCCATTGCAGTCCTTTGCCGGTTTCCCTAGCCCTGTTTCCCCGTGATCGAACTCCTCGCCATCTCCGGCAGCCTGCGCGCCGCCTCGACCAATTCGGCGCTGCTGGCGGCGCTGTCCGCGAACGCGCCTTCGGATTGCCGCGTAACTGTCTATGACGGGCTCGGCCTGCTGCCGATCTTCAACCCGGATGACGAAGGCGAGCGCACACCGGCCGAGGCCATGCGGCTGATCGAGGCCGTCACCAGCGCCGATGGCATCATCGTCTCCTGCCCCGAATATGCCCATGGCGTGCCCGGCGGCATGAAAAACGCTCTCGACTGGCTGGTCTCGCGCGACGCCGCAGTCGGCAAGCCCGCCATGCTGGCCCACGCCTCCGCGCGCTCGCTCTATGCCCGCGCCGCGCTGGCCGAGATCATGCGCACCATGTCGTTCGCGCTTTGTGAGAATGCGGTTCTGGAGATTGCCTTGCTCGGCAAGAAACCGCCGGAGATAGAAGCGATCCTGGGAGAGGACGAGAACCTGCGGGCCATGCGCGAAGCGGTGCAGGTTTTCGCGAGTTTTATACGCGCAAACGTTGCCTCGTCATCCTAGGGCGGAGCAAGGAGCGAAGCGACGCGGCGCAGACCCTAGGATGACGAACGAAAGGGTGCGGCGCACCCCAACGTGCCGCAGTGCTACCCCTTCCGCAACGTCTCGACATCGGTCACACCGACATACCAGTCGCGCGCGTTGACCTCTTCGAACACCACCCAGACGTCGTCATTGCTAAGCCCGGTGGCGTCCATGATGGCCGCCGTGACCTTTTTGGCAATGTCGGCCTTCTTGCCAGCGGGATCAGCGGCGATCACTTCCTTGACGATGCGGATGTTGACGAATGGCATGATGTCCTCCCCTTGAATTGTGTCTGATACCGCCGCCGCTGGGCGGCTTCGAAATCCGCTCCGGCGAACCGCTTGGCGGTGGTTCCGGCGGCCGCAGCGCAACAGGCGCCGCCGGCAGGCGCAGAAACGCCATCAAGGGCCGCCAGAGAAGCGTTTGCAGCAGCCTCAATACGTCTTCGCCCCGTTCACCATCAGCCGCACCATGTAGAGCGACGTGGTGCCGGCGATGTAGAGGCAGTTCAGCTTGTTGCCGCCGAACACGCAATTGGCGGTCACTTCCGGCACCTTGACCTTGCCGATCAGCGTGCCGTCGGGATCGTAGCAATGGATGCCGTCGGCGGCACTGGTCCAGATGCGGCCGGCCTCGTCGAGCCGGAAGCCGTCGAACAGGCCGGCCGTGCAGTCGGCGAACACCTTGCCGCCCGAGACCTTCTTGCCGTGCTTGCCGACGTTGAAGACCCGCATATGCGCGGGGTTCTGCGCGCCATGCGTGCGGCCGGTGTCGACGACATAGAGCTGGCTTTCATCCAGTGAAAAGGCAAGCCCGTTCGGCCGGACCATGTCGGTGATGACGGCCTCGACCTCGCCCGTATCCGGATCGACCCGGTAGACATTGCAAGCGCCGATCTCGCTTTCGGCCTTGTCGCCCTCATAGTCGGTGTCGATGCCGTAGCTCGGATCGGTGAACCAGATCGAGCCGTCGGATTTCACGACCGCGTCATTGGGCGAATTCAGCCGCTTGCCTTTCCATTCGGCCGCGATGGTGGTGACGGAACCGTCATGCTCGGTGCGGCTGACGCGGCGGCCGGAATGCTCGCACGTCACCAGTCGGCCCTGGCGGTCGACGGTGTTGCCGTTGGAATTGCCGGAGGGCTGACGGAAGACGCTCACATTGCCGTCGGTCTCGTCATAGCGCAGCATGCGGTTGTTGGGGATGTCGGACCAGACGACATAGCGGCCGGCGGCGAACCAGGCCGGCCCTTCCGCCCACTGACATCCGGTAAACAGCTTTTCCACCTGGGCGTTGCCGTTGAACAGCCGCGCGAAACGCGGATCCAGAATTTCGTAATAGTCTGCGGTCGCCATGCATTTCCTCCGGGCATCACGTGACGCGCGGATCAAGCCAGCCTGCGGGCGCGATGGCAAGGTGGCGCAGGCGCAATTTGTAAGACAAAAGGTGCCCGGCCGGCATGGCCCGCCAGCCTGTCCGGCCGTTTATGGTGCTGTAGCGCTGTATTAACCCGCTATGCGCCCTGTGCAATGGTGCATTGCAACATCTTCTTTTTGCATCGCACCATTCCTATGTCATGGTGCGAACGACCAAGGGAGGAACAAATTCACCGCTGATATGCGGCACGAAAGGACCCTTGCTATGGCTTTTGACAACCTCTTCTCCCGCGCGCGCTCCTCGATGGCCAAGCGCCGCCACTACAACCGCCTCGTCGCGGAAATCGAAAACCTAACGAGCCGCGATCTGGCCGACCTGCGCGCCGACCGCTCGGAAATGCTCTACCAGATCCACAGGCAGATCTACGGCTGAGCATTTCAGACGTCAGCGGGGCACCGCCCCCTCACCCGGATTGCCAAACCGAATTGCATGAGCAATTCGGGCAATTCGACCTCTCCCCCCGGGAGAGGAGCTAGCCTGTGCCGATGCTTCCCTCTTCTCCCCACGGGGAGAAGGTGGCCGCGTAGCGGCTCGATGAGGGGGCATGGCGCCAACGTCAGCCCGGTGCCGCGAGCGCCTTTTCAATCTGCGGCAACAGAACATCCCTCGCCGACTCCCCTGTCAGCGGCCCGACATGCTTGTAGGCAATCTTGCCGTCCTTGCCGATGACGAAGGTTTCCGGCACGCCGTAGACGCCCCAGTCGATGGCCGTGCGGCCGGCCTCGTCGACACCTATCGCCTGGAACGGATTGCCGAGATCACCAAGGAACCGGCGCGCGTTTTGCGCTTGGTCCTTGTAGTTTAGCGCGGCCATGACGAAGCGCTTGTCCTGCGACAGCTGCAAGAGCACCGGATGCTCTTCCCGGCACGGCGCGCACCACGATGCAAAGACGTTGACCAGCGTTACCTTGCCGGCGAAGGCTTTCGAATCCAGCCCGGGCAGGTTTGACCCTTCCAGCGCCGGCAGGTTGGTCTGCGGCGCCGGCAGGCCGATCAGCGCCGACGGCACTGCCGCCTCATCGCGTCCCGACAAAAGCTGCGACAGGAACAATCCGGCGAGGCCGAGAAAAACCAGCAGCGGCAACAGCACGACCAGGCGGCGGCGCGGCGACGCCGGCGTTTCGCTTTCCGTGCTCATGGCTTGCTGGCCCCAGTGCTGGCCCCAGTGCTGGCCCCAGTACCGGCTTTGTCCGAGCGACGCCGCACGCCGGCCGCTTCGAGGTCTGCCAGTTCGCGCTTGCGGGTCCGCTGGTCGAGCAGGATCCAGCCGATCAGCCCGGCCAGCACGATCACCGTGATGCCATAGGCGGCCGCGACATAGAGTGCGTGTGCACTCATGCGCTTCGCTCCCCTTCCACCGTCACTTCGTCGTGCTCGATCATGGCCTTCCCATAGCTTTGCGGCTTTCTTAGCTTTGCGGCTGGGGCTTCGCAATTGATCGTCGCGCCGCAGCGGTCATATCAATCCGTTCCATGCCGCAGCGCCAGTGCTGCCGCCACCGGACCCAGCACGGCAAGAAACAGCGTCAGCGCGGCAAGAATGAGGAAGGGCTGCAGGAACGGATCAGGATCGGCCACCGCGCCGTAGCTCGCCGACACCCCGAAGATCAGCACCGGGATCGTCAGCGGCAGCACCAGCACCGAGATCAGCAGCCCGCCACGCGGCAGCGCCACCGCCACCGCCGCCCCGACCGCGCCGATGAAAGTGATCGCCGGCGTGCCGGCCAGCAGCGTGAGCGCGGTGGCGCCGATGCTGAGCGGCTCCATGTTCATGAACAGGCTCAGCAGAGGTGCCGCAACAACCAGCGGCAGAACGCTGCCCGCCCAATGCGCCAGGCACTTCACCAGCACCGTCAACGCCAGCATGTGGCGGTCATTGCCCAGCACCAGAAGATCGAGCGACCCGTCTTCGCGATCGGCCTGAAACAGCCGGTCGAGGCCGAGCAGGCAGGCGAGCAGAGCGCCGATCCAAAGGATCGCCGGACCGATGCGGGCGAGCAGCTTCAGGTCCGGTCCGACACCGAAGGGGATGGTGGCGATGACGGCGAGGAAGAAGATGACGCCGGTGAGCGCTCCGCCGCCGGCGCGGATTGAGAGACGGACGTCGCGCAGGAAGAGGGCTAGCATTGCCAAGCCGCGCCTGCGGTTTGATCGCCATCTTGCCGAAGGTGGCGTTCCTTCACACCCCCCTCTGTCCTCCCGGACATCTCCCCCGCAAGGGGGGAGATTGGCAGCTCCACTGCTGACGCCTCTTTTTCAATGCCGGTGATTGGCGAAAGCCGGCATGACATCTGATCTCCCCCCTGCGGGGGAGATGCCCGGCAGGGCAGAGGGGGGTGGGCGGGAATGCCGGCATCACCCTGTTGCTCCCATCCTCAATGCCTGTGCTCCATCCAATCCCAGCGGCAGGTGCGTCGCCGCGACAATAATCCCGCCCTCCGCGCAATGCCTCGTCATCAGCCCCGCAAACCGCGCATCCGAAGCCTTGTCCAGCCCGGCCGTCGGCTCATCCAGCAGCCACAGCGGCTTATGACTGACCAGCAATTTCGCAATTGCCGCGCGCCGCCTTTGCCCGGTCGACAGATAGCCGAAAGGCAGGTGGCCGATGCCGCCGAGACCAACCGTCTCCAGCGCCTCTTCGACACCCGACTGCCCATCGCCGTTGAAATCGCGCCAGAAGCGCAGATTCTCCGCCACGCTGAGCGCCGTCTTCATTGCATTGAGGTGGCCGAGATAGTGGACCGCCGAAGCGATCGTCGGAAACGTCTCGCCGCCGCCCTCGATGCGCACGTCGCCTTGCGCCTTCGGCAGCAGCCCGGCGATGACCCTGAGCAGCGTCGATTTGCCCGAACCGTTCGGCCCGGTGACGACCAGCACCTGGCCCTTGTCGAGCGCAAAACCGATGCCGGAAAAGACCGTCTCGCCGCCGCGTTCGCCGCCCAGATTTTCGGCAATCAGCCGCATGCCTGCCCGTCCCGAAAACTTTACCGCGCGATAGCTGCCGCATCGCACAAATTTGCTCCGCAACTGTCTAGAACTATTCCAGAAAATTCTCTATATGCGGGACATCCGTGCCAGCGGTCGGCACGGGAACAGAATTTGCGCCGAACCAGCGCACGCGCCGCCTTGAACGGCTCGGGTTGGCTGGGAACGGACAGCGGAAATGGCCGTACCCGCACCTTTGCGCGTGATTGCATGCCCATCGGCGTCCGTTCCCTTTCAGGCTGAACAGACAAGGACGGACCGCACGTGTCAAAATCCCTCGACAGTTTCAATTGCCGCCGCACCCTCACCGTGGGTGGCGCGGACTATGTCTATTACAATCTGGTCGAGGCCGAGAGGAACGGCCTCACCGGCATTGCCCATCTGCCTTATTCGATGAAGGTGCTGCTGGAAAACCTTTTGCGCAATGAAGACGGCCGCTCCGTCACCAAGGACTCTATCCAGGCTGTGGCCGGCTGGCTGACGGACAAGGGCACCGCCGGCGTCGAGATCGCCTATCGCCCGGCGCGTGTCCTGATGCAGGATTTCACCGGCGTCCCGGCGGTGGTCGACCTTGCCGCCATGCGCGACGGCCTCAAGGCGCTCGGCGGGGATCCGCAGAAGATCAATCCGCTGGTGCCGGTCGACCTCGTCATCGACCACTCCGTCATCGTCGACGAATTCGGCACGCCACTGGCCTTTGCCAGGAATGTCGAGCTCGAATATGAGCGCAACGAAGAGCGCTATAAATTCCTGAAATGGGGCCAGCAGGCGTTCCGCAATTTTCGCGTCGTGCCGCCCGGCACCGGCATCTGCCATCAGGTCAACCTCGAATATCTCGGTCAGGTCGTCTGGACCAACACGGAAGACGGCGAAACGACCGCCTATCCCGACACCTGCGTCGGCACCGATTCGCACACCACCATGATCAATGGCCTTGGCGTGCTCGGCTGGGGCGTCGGCGGTATCGAGGCCGAGGCGGCGATGCTCGGCCAGCCGGTTTCCATGCTGTTGCCCGAAGTCATCGGCTTCCGCCTTACCGGCAAACTCAGGGAAGGCATCACCGCCACTGACCTGGTGCTGACCGTCACCCAGATGCTGCGCAAGAAGGGCGTCGTCGGCAAGTTCGTCGAGTTCTTCGGCCCGGGCCTGTCCAACATGACGCTGGCCGACCGCGCCACCATCGGCAACATGGCGCCCGAATATGGCGCCACCTGCGGCTTCTTCCCGGTCGACGGCGAGACCATCCGCTACCTCACAATGTCGGGCCGCGAGGAAAGCCGCATCGCCCTGGTCGAGGCCTATTCCAAGGCGCAAGGCATGTGGCGTGACGCCGGCTCGGCCGACCCTGTCTTCACTGACCTGCTCGAACTCGAGCTCGACAGCGTCGTGCCGTCGATGGCAGGTCCCAAGCGCCCCGAAGGCCGCGTTCCGCTCGAAGGCATTCCGGCCGGCTTCGCCAAGGCGATGGAGACCGAGTACAAGAAGGCTGCCGAAATCCACAAGCGCTATGCCGTCGAAGGCACCGACCATGATCTCGGCCATGGCGATGTCGTCATTGCCGCCATCACGTCCTGCACCAACACCTCCAACCCGAGCGTGCTGATCGGCGCCGGCCTCTTGGCGCGCAACGCCAACCGGCTCGGCCTCAAGCAGAAGCCGTGGGTGAAGACCTCGCTGGCGCCGGGCAGCCAGGTGGTCGCCGAATATCTGGAAAAGTCCGGCCTGCAGAAGGAGCTCGACCAGATCGGCTTCAACCTGGTTGGTTTCGGCTGCACCACCTGCATCGGCAATTCCGGCCCGCTGCCGGCGCCGATCTCCAAGACCATCAACGATAAGGGCCTGATCGCCGCCGCAGTGCTCTCCGGCAACCGCAACTTCGAAGGCCGTGTTTCACCTGACGTGCAGGCGAACTATCTGGCGTCGCCGCCGCTGGTGGTAGCCCATGCTTTGGCCGGCACCGTCACCAAGGACCTGACCACCGAGCCACTCGGCGAAGGCCGCGACGGCAAGCCGGTCTATCTCAGGGATATCTGGCCGAGTTCGGCCGAGATCCAGGAGTTCATCGAGAAGAACGTCACACGTGAGCTATTCGCCCGCAAATATGCCGACGTCTTCAAGGGCGACGAATACTGGCAGAACGTCAAGGCGCCGGAAGGCCAGACCTATGCCTGGGACGACAACTCGACCTATGTGCAGAACCCGCCCTATTTCGCCGGCATGACCTCCGGTTTCGGCAAGATCGGCGACATCAAGGGCGCGCGCGTGCTCGGCCTGTTCGGCGACAAGATCACCACCGATCACATCTCACCGGCGGGTTCGATCAAGGCCGCTTCCCCGGCCGGCAAATACCTCACCGACCATGGCGTCGGCGTTGCCGACTTCAACCAGTACGGCACAAGGCGCGGCAACCATGAGGTGATGATGCGCGGCACCTTCGCCAACATCCGCATCCGCAACCATATGCTGGGCGAGAACGGCCGCGAGGGCGGCTACACCATCCACTACCCGTCGAAGGAAGAGGAATCGATCTACGACGCGGCGATGAGGTACAAAAAGGAAGGCGTGCCGCTGGTCATCTTCGCCGGCGTCGAATACGGCAACGGCTCCTCCCGCGACTGGGCAGCTAAAGGAACGAATCTCCTCGGTGTCCGTGCCGTCATCGCCCAGTCCTTCGAGCGCATCCATCGCTCCAACCTGGTCGGCATGGGCGTCATCCCCTTCGTCTTCGAGGAAGGCACCTCATGGGCCTCGCTCAACCTCAAGGGTGACGAGCTGGTCGAGATCGACGGCATAAGCACCATCAAGCCACGCCAGACGATGATCGCCAAGGTGACCTATGGCGACGGCACCGTGAAGAACGTGCCGATCATCTGCCGCATCGATACGCTGGACGAACTCGACTACTTCAAGAATGGCGGCATTTTGCAATACGTGCTGCGCGATCTGGCCGCGTAGCGGCCAGGGCTTAGGCAGTAGGGATTGGGCGGTAGCGGGGAAGGACATCCCCCACTCCCTACTCCCTACTCCCTACTCCCTACTCCCAGTCTTTCCAAAGCATTGCCCGACCCGATCGAAGCCCCCGCCCTGTACGACAGGAGTAAAAACCGGCTGGGCTCAGCAAGATCTGCCCCACGCTCCTGATGCCATGCTCCCGATCGAACCGGGCGGTGAAGTGCTCCCCCTGTGATGGCCATACCCATGGTTGCGGCAGCAAAAATTTCACCGCAACGTGACTTCCCGTTGACTGTCGCTTCTGCCACAAATCTGGGCAACCAGAACAAGGCCGGCGTCACCGGCGGGAATCGGAACGATCATGGCACCTCGACACCCTCTGCGGCTTGCGGCTTTTGCGCTGGCCTTCTCGGCGCTTGCCGGGACCGGGTTCGCCGAGGAATCGGGAACGACCCAGACCGACAAACCGCAGATTGACAGGCCCTTGGGCGTGGTCGAGCTGTTCACCAGCCAGGGCTGCAATTCCTGCCCGCCGGCGGACGCGTTCTTTGCCGAGCTGGCGGCCAAGGACAACGTCGTCGCGCTCGCCTACCACGTCAATTACTGGGACTATCTCGGCTGGCAGGACACGCTGAGCAGCAAGGACAATACTGACCGGCAATATGACTATATGCGCGCCTTCGGCACCCGCTCCGTCTACACGCCGCAAGCCGTCATCAATGGTCGCAGCCATGTCAACGGCGCCAGCCGCAAGGAGGTCGACGGCGCGCTTGCCCGCATGGAGAAATCCGGTGAAGGCATGCGGGTCAGCGTCAAGGTCAGCCGCACCAGCGATCGCGTCATGATCGATGCCGGCGACGCCGGTAGCGGCCCCAGCGACGCCCATGTCGTCATCGTCTATTTCGAACCACCGCAGACGGTGACCATCGCCAAGGGCGAGAACACCGGCCGCAGCATGACCTACTGGAACGCCGTCACCGGCATCCAGACCGCCGGCATGTGGCACGGCAAGGCGCAGCGCTACGAATTGCCGATGACGGAGATCGCCAAGAAAGGCGGCTGCGCCGTGCTGCTGCAGTCGGTCGGCAAGGACGGCCTGCCGGGCCCTATTCTGGGCGCTGCGTTTATTCACAAGCCTTAAGAGGCCCCCTCATCCGGCCGTTCTCGGCCACCTTCTCCCCGAGGGGAGAAGGGGCTGAATCAGCGCTGGCGCGAACTCCTCTCCGCTCGGGGGAGGTCGGATTGGCCCGAATTGCTGTTGCAATTCGGCTGGCAATCCGGGTGAGGGGATGCGCCCGCAAACTGGGCACCGCAGCCTCCGGCAAATTCTTCAAGCAGCCAAAAACAAAAAAACCGACGTCAGCTTGCTTCTGACGTCGGTCATTTAGGTTTTGGGATCGTCGCACCCGGTCTCTCCCTGAGGAAAGTCCGAGGTTGGTTCGATCCGACGCAGACCCGTGGGCGGGGGGCTTGGGGTTTACGAGCCGGTGCCGGACCGAACCGTCTCAGGCAACGCCGGTAAATTCGTCGGACATTGGGGCATGAGCGCGGATAAAAAAAGGCGGAAATGTGGCGAGGCATCACCAATTCAAACACCGCGTTTTATAAAAGTGACTGGACGTTGCGAAAACAGCGCAGACCCGGGATGGTTAGCCGGGCCTTGCAATTCCACGGCGAACACGCCAACTTCTGCAAGCGAGATTCATTTTCAAAGGGATCGCGGGATGACCGATCGCAGCGGTGGGACGGAGGATGGGGACGCATCCGCAATATTGATCCCGCTGCACGAGGCGCGACGCGAACGCCTCGACCAGCCGGTCCGTTTCGACCGGCGTGAACTCGACGAGATCCTGAGGCTGTACGGACGCATGGTCGCCGCCAACGAATGGCGCGACTATGCCATCGATCATCTGTCTGATCGGGCTGTGTTTTCAGTCTTCCGCCGGGCCAGCGAAGTGCCGCTGTTCCAGATCGTCAAGGATCCGAAACTGGCGCGCCGGCAAGGCGCCTTCGCCGTCATCGCCGCCGGCGGCCGAATCCTCAAGCGCGGCCAGGAACTCGGTCGCGTGCTCAACGTCTTCGATGCTAAGCTGAAGATTGTCCAGGCCTAATTGAGAATTGGGGAATTGAAGAACTGAAGAATTGAAAAAAGAGGATGTAACGGTCGAAATACCGCCGGGTTTGTTCTCAGCTATTCAAATCCTCAATTCTTCAGTTCTTCAACTCCTCAATTCCCCCTCCTCAGGCTCTCACGAAACTTCCGCTCCGGCAGCGAATGCGGATCGGGCGGAACCGTTACGCCGCCATTCAGCGACAGCTGCATGAACACCGTGTCAAGCCAGCGCCCATGCTTGTAGCCGGAGCCTTCCAGGCGACCGGAATGGCGAAAGCCGAGCTTTTCATGCAGCCGCACCGAGGCGCTGTCTGCATGGCCGTCGCCGATCACCGCGACGATCTGGCGAAAGCCCGCCATACGGCAGGCTTCAATCAGCGCCTGCATCAGCAGCAGCCCGACGCCCTGGCCCTTCGCATCAGGCGCGACATAGACGGAATCCTCTACGATGAAGCGGTAGGCCGGGCGCGGCCGGAACGCGCCGGCATAGGCGTAGCCGAGCAGCGCGCCATCTCGTTCCGCCACCAGATAGGGAAAGCCCCCGCCGTCAGGCTGTCGAAGCGCCCACCCATCTCAGTGCGGCTGGGCGGCTCGAGCTCATAGCTCGCGGTGCCATGCGTCACGGCATCGCCGTAGATCTCGGTGATTCGGCCGAGGTCGCCTTCCAAGGCCGCGCGGATGGAAATAGTGCTCATGATTTATGCAGACGATTCATCTGCCTCCATGACAGCAAAGGCCGGCACAAAAGAAAAGGGCGGCCGTTGGCCGCCCTCTTGATATCAGCTGGTCCAGTTGCCTGATGGGAAGACCGCCTAGCGGCGATCGCCCATGAACTGCAGCAGGAACATGAACAGGTTGATGAAGTCGAGATATAGCCTCAACGCGCCCATGATCGCCTTGCGGCCGGCAACGTCGGCCTGATCGCCTTCGTAGTACATTTCCTTGATGGTCTGCGTGTCATAGGCGGTGAGCCCGGCGAAGATCAGCACGCCGATCGCCGAGATGGCGAAGCCGAGCGCCGACGACTGCAGGAAGATGTTGATCAGCATGGCGATCACCAGGCCGACCACGCCCATGACCAGGAACGAGCCGAACGCCGAAAGGTCGCGCTTGGTCGTGTAGCCGTAGAGCGACAGCGCGCCGAAGGCGGCCGCCGTGGCAAAGAAGGTCTGAGTGATCGAGGCGCCGGTGTAGACCAGGAAGATGGTCGACAGCGACAGGCCGACCAGGCCCGAATAGACCCAGAAGGTGGTTTGCGCCGCGGCCACGCTCATCGACTGGATCCTGAACGACAGGAAGAAGACGGCGGCGAGCGGAGCCAGGATGACCACCCAGCGGAAGGCGCTGGCATAGATCAGCGTGCCGAAAGCGGTCAGCTGTCCGTCGCCGGTGACGGCGAGCTGGAAAGCGCCCCAGGCGGCGACGCCGGTGATGAGGAGGCCAAGCCCCATCAAATTGTAGACCTTGAGCATGTAAGTGCGCAGGCCTTGGTCGATGTCGGCGCGCGCGCCCGGCACGGCCGAAGTCTGGTAGTTGCGAATGGGCTCAGCCATTGGAATCCTCTGTTGCTTCTGCCCCGTACGGTGTCAGGCCCTTTCGGACCTGGGCGCCGCTGGCGGGGCTCCAGCATGCCTGTGGCGAAATATGATGGTTCTTGACGTCAAGAACAAGACCGTAACGGGCTGCAACGCTTGGTGAATCTCCGGAAGCCGGTTTTCTTGGGCTTCCATGACTGCACATTACCAAGATTTAATCGGAAACGGCAGATTCGGCCAACCTTGCCGTTTTGGGCCTAGAGGTCGCGCAGCACCGGCGCCGCCTTGTGCCCGAGCACCCGCCAGGTGCCGGCAAGGCCGATGCCGACCGTGATCACCAGCGCAAACACCAAGGTCGCCACTGCCACCTCCGGCATGAAATGCGACGGCAACGTCATGATGCGGGCAACGATGTACCAGGCGGCGATGCCGCCGGCAGCCAACGCAAACACCGCGGTGGCCAGGCCGATCAGCATGTATTCCAGCGAAAACGCCGCGATCAGCGTGCGCCTCGTAGCGCCCAACGTCTTCAGCACCACGGCATCGTGGATGCGGGCGCGATTTCCCGCGGCGAGCGCGCCGGCCAGCACCAGCACCGAAGCGATCATCGCCACGCCGGCCGCGGCCCGGATCGCCGTGCCGAGCTGGCCGACCAGCCGGTTGACGACGTCGAGCGCGTCCTTGACCCGAACTGTCGTCACCGCCGGGAAGGCGCGGGTGACGGCGTTGAGCAGGCGGGCATCCTCTGCTGCCGTGGCATCCTTTTCGGTCAGCGTCGCCAGCCAGCCATGGGGCGCGCCTGCAAAAGTGTTGGGCGAGAACACCATGACGAAGTTGATGCCCATCGTCTCCCATTGCACCTCTCGGAAATTGGCGATCCTGGCCGTCACATTGCGTCCGAGCACATTGACGGTGACGGTATCGCCAAGCTTCAGGCCGAGCGCCTTGCCTTCATCGTTGGAGAACGAAACCAGCGGTTCGCCGCTGTAATTCTCCGACCACCAGATGCCTTCGGTCAGTGTCGCATTGGCCGGCTGTTTGGCGTCGTAGGTCAGGCCGCGATCGCCGCGCAGCACCCAGGCGCCTTCCGATGGCACATTGGCCTTGTCGACACTAACGCCGTTCAGCGCCATCACCCGGCCGCGCAGCATCGGCACCTTGACCAGCGTTCCCTTCGGCGCCTCTTTGCCGATCAATGTCGAGAAGGCATCGACCTCGCTATTCTGGATGTCGACGAAGAAGAAATTCGGCGCCCGTTCCGGCAGACTGCCGGAGATCTGCTGCCTGAGATTGCCGTCGATCAGCGCCAGCGTCACCAAAAGCGTCAGCCCGAGCCCGAGCGACAGCACGACGGACGGCGTCAGCGCGCCGGGCCGGTGGATGTTGCCGATGGCGAGCCTGAGCGCGACCGAGCGCACACGCGGGCTTTTGCGCGCCACCCACTGCACCAGCGCACCGACCAGGCGCAACACCAGAAAGGCAAAGACCGTCGCGCCGACGAAGATCAAGGCGATGCGCCGGTCGCCGGAAAACAGGATGGCGAGCGCCGCCAAAGCGAGCGCGATGCCGACCGCCGTGGCAAGATAGGGCAGGCGTGGAAAGCCGCGGCCCTCAAAACCCATTTCGCGAAACAGCGCGGTCGCCGGCACATCGCGGGCGCGGCCGAGCGGCAACAGCGCGAAGGCAAGCGTCACCAGCAGCCCGAACAGCGCGGCAAGAGCCAGCGCACCGGGATAGAAGCCGCCTTTAGCCGGCACCGGAATGACCGACTGGAGCGCAGCGCTGGCAGCAAACGGCATGGCGGCGCCGAGGATGAGGCCAAGCGCGATGCCGAGGCCGGCGATCATCAGGATCTGCACGAGATAGACGGTGAAGACGAAGCCGCCCGAGGCGCCAAGGCTCTTGAAGGTGGCGATGACGCCGCGCTTGCCGTCGAGATAGGCGCGCACCGCATTGGCAACGCCGACGCCACCGACGACCAGCGCCGTCAGCCCGACCAGCGTCAGGAATTGCGAGAAGCGCTCGATGTTGGAGGACAGCGCCGGCGCGGCGTTCGAGCGGGTGCGGATCGACCAGCCGGCTTCGGGGAAATCGCTCGCCGCCCGATCCTGGATGGCCTTGAGATCGGCCTCGCTGGCGCCGGCCGGCAGCCGAACCTTGTAGGCATTCTCGACCAGGCTGCCTGGCTGGATCAGACCAGAGGCGGCGAGCCCTTGCATCGAAACCATCAGCCGCGGCGCGAAGCCGAAACCGTCCGACACCGCATCCGGTTCGCTCACCAGCCTGGCCCGCAATTCGAATGTCGCGCTGCCGACCTTCAGCCGGTCACCGATCTCCACATTCAGCCGGTCGAACAACAGGTCGGGCGCGGCGGCGCCAAAGACGCCTGATTTCTCGCCGAACAAATCCTCTCTGCCAAGCTGCGGCGCGGTCTCGAGCGCGCCATAGAGCGGATAGGCGTCGTCGACGGCCTTGGCCTCAACCAACGCCTGGTCGGAGCCGTCATCCAGCCGCGCCATCGAGCGCATATTGGCGCTGTGCGACACAGTGCCGAGGCGGTCGAGGAAGGTGCTTTCGGCTGGCGTCGCATCGCGCTGGTTGAGCTGGAAGCGCAAGTCGCCGCCAAGCAGCGTCTGGCCCTGGTCTGCAACGCCTGCGGTGATCGCCTGCGCCACCGAATTGACCCCGCCGATTGCAGCGACGCCGAGCGCAATGCAGGCAAGGAAGATCAGGAAACCCGACAACCCGCCGCGCATCTCGCGCAGCGAGAAGCGGAACGCGAGCTTCAGCGTCTGCGACAGTGGCATCAGGCCGGCACCTTGACCTGCGCTACCGGCGCATCCTCGATGCGGCCCGAGCGCATCGACACCTGGCGCGAGCAGCGCGCCGCAAGGGCCGGATCGTGCGTGACCAGCACCAAGGTCATGCCGCGCTCGGCCGCCTTGGCGAACAAAAGGTCGGCAACCTGCCGCCCCGTCGCCTGGTCGAGATTGCCGGTCGGCTCGTCGGCGATGAGAATGCGCGGCGACGGCGCCAGCGCGCGGGCGATCGCCACGCGCTGCTGTTCGCCGCCGGACAGCTCGCCCGGATAGTGGGTGACGCGGTCGCTCAAGCCCACCGCTGCCAGCTCGCGCGCCGCGACACCGAACGGATCGGCATGGCCGGCCAGTTCCAGCGGCACCGCGACATTTTCGAGCGCCGTCATGTTGGGAATGAGATGGAACGACTGGAAGACGATGCCGATGTTTCGGCCCCGAAACGATGCGACCTCGTCCTCGCTTTTGCCGTTCAGCAATTCGCCGGCGATCCGCACCGTCCCCGAATCGACCTGCTCCAGCCCGGCCAGCACCATCAGCAAGGTCGACTTGCCGGACCCCGAAGGGCCGACAATGCCGGTCGCCTCGCCGCGCGTCACGTCCAGGCTGACGCGTTTCAGCACATGCACTGAGGAAGCGCCTTGGCCAAGGGTCAGGGATACGTCTTTCAGCTCGATGACGGCTTCTGTCACAATTAAAGCGTCCTATATCAGGATGAAGGCTCTGCTTGCCGGAAGCCGTCGCCGGAAGAATTCCTCGGGTATATGGGGCCTGCCACATGTCTTTCAAACGCAAGATATCTTTCAAACGCTTGAATGCCGCAGGGCTCGTCCTTTTCGTCACCCTTTGCGGCGCCATTTCGTCTGTGCGCGCCGAGACGTTCACCATCGTCGGCTTCGGCGACAGCCTGATGGCCGGTTTCGGCCTCGGGCCTGGCGATGGCTTTACCGACAAATTGCAAGCTGCGCTGCGCGCCAAAGGCCATGACGTCACCGTCGCCAACGCCGGCGTTTCAGGCGACACCTCGAGCGGCGGCTTGGCGCGGCTTGACTGGTCGGTGCCGGATGGGACAAGGCTGGTTATCCTCGAACTCGGCGCCAACGACATGCTGCGCGGCGTCTCGCCCAGCACTACGGAAAAGAACCTGGACGACATGCTGGCGAAGCTGAAAGCGCGCAAGATCGCGGTGCTTTTGGCCGGCATGCGCGCCGCTCCCAATCTCGGCGCCGACTACCAGAACGCCTTCGATGCGATCTACCCAAAGCTGGCCGCGAAATACGATGTGCCGCTCTATCCGTTTTTTCTCGATGGCGTCGCCGGGCAGTCCGGCCTGCAGTTGGAGGATGGCCTGCATCCCAATCCGAAGGGCGTCGCAGCGATGGTCGAGCGCATCATGCCCGCCGTGGAGAAGGCGATTGCGGCAGTTGAGGGTGGCGGTTGAACGCCGGCCTGACGAGAATAACGCGGCGTTCGCCTCGCGCGAACTTTGAAACAAAAGACCGGGCTGCCGATGACCCGAGTCATCCATGCTGCGCTCGAAGAGCATATGCAGCATCTGGGTAATGCAAGCGCCGAGGCGGCACGGCAATAGTGCTTATTCATCGCTTGGAGGCGCCTGTTCGTAAAAATGCCTGCAACCAACAAACCACTTGCCCCGTTTGACTATCGATGATTCGCTAGGGGCACAGTTCGATTCGAGGAAGGGAGGCTCACCATGCCGCGTCTTTTCACCGCCCTCGAAATACCCCGTGATGCCGCTCTTTCGCTGTCCCTGCTCAGGGGCGGCCTGCCCGGAGCCCGCTGGATCGATGTCGAAAACTACCATCTGACGCTGCGCTTCATCGGCGACGTCGAAGGCCATGTCGCCGACGAAATCGCCAACGCACTCGACCGGGTGCACCGCCCATCCTTCTCGCTCACCCTGTCCGGAGTTGGCGCTTTCGGCCAGAAGAAGCCGCACGCCGTCTGGGCCGGCGTCTTCGCCTCGCCCGACCTTTCGGCGCTGCAAGGCGAAATCGACCGCATCTGCCAGCGGCTCGGCTTGCCTGCCGACCCGCGCAAGTTCACCCCGCATGTTACGCTGGCACGCTTGCGCAATTCGAGCCCGCTCGACGTCGCCCAGTACCTGTCGGCGCGCGGCAATTTTTCGACGCTGCCGTTTCGCGTCGGCCGCTTCGTGCTGATGTCGTCGCGCGATTCGGTCGGCGGCGGTCCCTACATTGTCGAGGAGGCGTGGCCGCTCTCCGGCGTCGACGCCCGCGCCACCAATCTCGTCGCCAGCGCCTCCGACGCTTCGCGGATCATGCGGTAGACCGAAGCGAACGCTTCGGCCCCGTCATAATAGGGATCCGGCACGTCGCGGGTTTTGCCCTGCGCAAACTCTGCCAAGAGATGAATACGTTCGCGGGCACCGGCCGGCGCCAACGCCTTGAGGTCGCGGACATTCTGCCGATCCATGCCGAGGATCAGGTCGAAGCGCGAAAAATCCCCCGGCCTGACCTTGCGTGCCCGCTGCCCTGATATGTCGATGCCGTGGCGGGCCGCAATCGCGATCGAGCGCGGGTCGGGCGCTTCGCCGAGGTTCCAGCCGCCGGTCGCCGCAGAGTCCAGCACGATATCGTCCAGCACCATGTCGCGGCCGCGTTCCGCCAGCACGGCGCGAAACACGCCTTCGGCCAGGGGTGAGCGGCAGATGTTGCCGAGGCAGACGAAGAGTATGGAATTTATCGGCTTTACGCTCATTCGATATGCGCCGTTCGTGCATTTGGAAGCCCAAAACGCAAAGGACTTTTGGGCGACTTGCATTATGGTGAGGGTCGATATCTGGGATAGCACGGGAAATCATCATGACGAGAGAGAAACTCAGCAAGGACGCCATCGCCGCCGCACTGGCCGAACTGGCCGGCTGGTCGCAGGCAGCCGATGGCGCCTCCATCAAGCGCAGCTTCGACTTCAAGAATTTTTCCGAAGCCTTCGCCTTCATGACCCGCGTCGCGCTGGCCGCCGAGAAGATGGACCATCATCCCGACTGGTCGAACGTCTACAAGACTGTCGACGTGACGCTCAACACCCATGATGCCGGTGGTGTCACTGCGCTCGACATCGCGCTGGCCAAGAAGATGAATGGGTATGCTGGCGGCTGAACGCTGGGGCGGCAACGCCAAATCGGCGCCATCCTCTTGCAGTGGACCGGGACTTTCACCACATTTTCCGTGGCGGCCGCGCGCAACGCGTAGCGCGACGGCCGGCAAGGAGAGGATTGATGGCGCAGCAGCCCGGTTTTGATTTCTTCGGCTTCGGCAGCAAGCTCGGCGACGAGAGTGAAGTGCGCGCCAAATTCTGGCGCACGGCCAAGAAGGCCGCCCGGCAGATTCCGTTCATGGAAGAGGTCGTCGCCGGCTATTATTGCGCGCTCGACAGGAAGACGCCTTTGCGTGCCAAGGGCATATTGCTGGCAGCGCTTGGCTATTTCGTGCTGCCGGTCGACGTCATCCCCGATTTCGTCTTCGGCCTCGGCTTCACCGACGACATCGCCGTGCTGACCGCCGCGATCTCCACGGTAAGCGCCCATATCACCCCTGCGCACCGCAAGGCCGCCAAGGAGGCGATCGCCGACAAGAGCTGAATCGGCGTCGCGTTGGCAACTGGGTTCAGAAGAAATCCTCCGCTCAAACAGGACGATAGCGGCTTGGCTTCGGGTTCCGCTGCGGCCGTTGGAAAAGTCAAACTCTTGCCGCTTTCGTGGCCTCCAAGTCGCCGCAGGGACATTGCGAAAGCCGTTTTTTCAAGAAGCGGCGCGGAAATGGCGGTGGTTTCCATGGGTGAATGTCCTTTTCCGAGGGAAATTCACCGTTTGGTAACCCAGATTAAATCAAAATGAAGCGACGGGCAGGACGCCAAGCCGGCCTGCCCCGCACCATTTGGAATACGGGAAAAGCGATGCGCGGATTGATTGCACTAGTCTCGAGCCTGGTCCTGGTGGCTTTTGCCGCGCCGGCGCTGGCGCAGCAGGCGACCAAGATCGGCCAGCACAATGCCTGGGGCACCTACAGCTACCAGGCGCAGGGCGGCAAGGTCTGCTATGTGCTCACCGTGCCGACCGACAAGCAGCCGCCGACGCTCGATCACGGCGACATGTTCTTCTTCGTCAGCCAGCGGCCGGGCCAGCAAGTGTCCTACGAGCCGCAATTCATCGCCGGCTACACATTCCAGGAAGGCTCCAAGGCCACCGTCACCATCGACAAGAAGACGTTCTCGATGTTCACCCGCGGCAAGTCGGCCTGGGTCGAGAACGCCGCCGAAGAGCCGGTGCTGATCGCCGCCATGAAGACCGGCACCGACATGAAGGTCTCGGCGAAGTCTGGCCGCGGCAATCCGACGACCTATGTGTTTTCGCTGAAAGGCATCTCGGCCGCGCTGACGTCGATCGCCAAGTGCAAGTAGGCTAGCGCGGTTCCCGCCGCATGACTCTCGCCGCAACCTGTGCTATGCGCCGCGCTTCTTTTCGGCACGATGGATGAAATCGGCCGCAATTTGCTTATATTGGCGCTGATATGACCCTTTCCTTCGATCTCACCACTGAGGGCGCACGCGACGCGTTGCGCGCTCGCGCCACGCCCGAGAAGCCGTCGCTGATCGGCCTGACCCGGGCCGAGCTCGGTGAAGCCCTTGTCAGTGCCGGCATCGTGCCCGAGCGCCAGGCGAAAATGCGCGCCCAGCAGCTCTGGCACTGGATGTATGTGCGCGGCGTCTCCGATTTTGCCGGCATGTTCAACATCTCCAAGGATCTGCGCGCCGAACTCGACAAGCATTTTACCGTCGCCCGGCCCGAAATCGTCGAGGAGCAGATTTCCTCCGACGGCACGCGCAAGTGGCTGTTCCGCTTTCCGCCGCGCGGTGCCGGCCGTCCCGTCGAGATCGAGACCGTCTACATCCCCGAAGAAGGCCGCGGCACGCTCTGCATCTCCTCGCAGGTCGGCTGCACGCTGACCTGTTCGTTCTGCCACACCGGCACGCAGAAGCTGGTGCGCAATTTGACGGCGGAAGAGATCCTGGCGCAATTGCTCACCGCCCGCGACCGGCTCGGCGATTTCCCCGACCGCGACACACCCGACGGCGCCATCGTCCCTGCCGAGGGCAGAAAAGTCTCCAACGTCGTCATGATGGGCATGGGCGAGCCGCTCTACAATTTCGAGGCGGTGAAGAAGGCGCTGCTGATTGCCTCCGACGGCGACGGACTGTCGCTGTCGAAGCGCCGCATTACGCTCTCGACCTCCGGCGTGGTGCCCGAGATCTTCCGCACCGGCGAGGAGATAGGGGTCATGCTGGCGATCTCGCTGCACGCCACCAATGACGATCTGCGCGACCTGCTTGTGCCGATAAACAAGAAGTATCCGCTGAAGGAACTGATCGAGGCCTGCCGCGCCTATCCCGGCCTGTCCAACGCCAAGCGCATCACCTTCGAATATGTGATGCTGAAGGACGTCAACGATTCCATCGAGGACGCCAAGGGGCTGATCAAGCTGCTCAAAGGCATTCCAGCCAAGATCAATCTGATCCCGTTCAACCCGTGGCCGGGCACCAACTATCAGTGCTCGGACTGGGAGACGATCGAGAAATTTGCCGACTACATCAACAATGCCGGCTATGCCTCGCCGATCCGCACGCCGCGCGGCCGCGACATCCTGGCCGCCTGCGGGCAGCTCAAATCCGAATCCGAACGCATGCGCAAGGTCGACCGCCTGGCGCTGGAAGCCATGATGATTGCGGGGCATGGCGAGGCGTGAGCCGCCTCTTCGCCTATATCCTCCGTTTCGCTGTCATCCTGTTCGGCTATGTCGTCGCCTCATTGGCGGCGAGCGCCTTTCTCAACGTGTTGTTCCTGGCTTCCGTCGGTTATATGCCGGACGATGCGCACCCAGCGGCGGCCGCGGCGCTGTATTTTTCGATCCCGTTCGTGGCGCTGTTTGTCGCCTATTTCGCTTTCATACCGGCGGTGGTCGCAATCCTGATCTCCGAGGTCCTCAGCCGCCGCGACTGGCTGTTCTATGCACTCGCGGGCGGCTTGGTGGCCGCGGCCTTCCTCGGCTTCGTCCACCAGAACGTGGATTTCGACGTCACCAAACCGCGCGCCATCGCCGCGGTGATCGGCTGCGGCATGGTCGGCGGCATCTTCTACTGGCTAAGCGCCGGCCGCTGGGCCGGAAGCTGGTGGCAGGCCGCTACTTCGCCTGAGCGGTCAGGATCTTGAGCGCGAAGGCCGAAAACACACCGGCAAAGAGATAGTCGACGACCCGCGTTACGCGCGGGCTGGCCTTCATCGCCGCCGAAAACCTTTCCGCGGCAAACACCATCGGCGCCGTCACAGGGATCGACAGCACGATGAACATGAGGCCGAGGGAGAACAGTTTTCCCGGCGCGTTCGGATCGTGAGCCGAGACGAACTGCGGCAGAAACGTCATGAAGAACAGGATGATCTTCGGGTTGAGTAAATTGACGCCGAGTCCGGCGGCCCAGCTGCGGAACAGCGAAATCTGCGGGCCATTCTTCTTCTGCGGTGAAAACGCCGAGCCCTTGGTCATCGCCTGCCAGGCCAGGAACACCAGATAGACGGCGCCGAAGATTTTCAGCACCAGGAAGGCCATCGGCGAGGCGACGATCAGCGCCGAGATGCCGACCGCCACCAAAGTTGTATGGATCAGCGTGCCGAACAGAGCACCCGCCAGCGAGGCAAAGCCGGCGGCGCGGCCCTGGCTCAGTGTTCGCGAGACGAACAGCGTCATATCCGGCCCCGGCGTGATCGCCAGGATCATGGTGGCGATGGCGAACTGGATCAGTGTTGTGGTGTCGGGAATGAAGGACATCGGTGGCCCCTGGCGAATGATCGTCGGTCTATAACGCAGCCTCCCCGCTCACGCCAGCAACTGACTGGCGTGGCATCTGGTCCAGCGGCTGCGGCGGCCGGCGCCCGTTCATCCCTTGCGCTGGCCGGAAATGCCGTGATACCTCGCCCGCGAAACTCACGCGCGGAACCGCCAAAATGTCCCCAGCAATGCCCAAGACAAAAGACGTCAAGAAGGTCGTGCTCGCCTATTCCGGCGGTCTCGACACCTCCATTATCCTGAAATGGCTGCAGACCGAGCTCGGCGCCGAAGTCGTCACCTTCACCGCCGATCTCGGCCAGGGTGGCGAGTTGGAGCCGGCGCGCAAGAAGGCCGAGATGATGGGCATCAAGGATATCCGCGTCGTCGATGTCCGCGAGGAATTCGTCGCCGACTTCGTCTTCCCGATGTTTCGCGCCAATGCCGTCTATGAAGGCACCTACCTGCTCGGCACCTCGATCGCCCGGCCGCTGATCTCCAAACACCTGGTCGAGATCGCCCAGGAGGTCGGCGCCGATGCTATTGCGCATGGCGCCACCGGCAAGGGCAACGACCAGGTGCGTTTCGAGCTGTCGGCCTATGCGCTGAATCCCGACATCAAGGTCATCGCGCCGTGGCGCGACTGGTCGTTCAAGTCGCGCACCGACCTGATCAACTTCGCCGAGCAGCACCAGATCCCGGTGGCCAAGGACAAGCGGGGGGAGGCGCCGTTCTCGGTCGACGCCAACCTTCTGCACTCCTCTTCCGAGGGCAAGGTGCTGGAAGACCCGTGGAGCGAGCCGCCGGAATTCGTCCATCAGCGCACCGTCTCGCCGATGGAGGCGCCGGACAAGGTCACCGAGATCGAGATCGAATTTTTGAAGGGCGATCCGATTGCACTGAACGGCAAGAAGCTGTCGCCGGCCACCATGCTGACGGCCCTCAACGATCTTGGCCGCGACAATGGCATCGGCCGGCTCGACCTGGTCGAGAATCGCTTCGTCGGCATGAAATCGCGCGGCGTCTACGAGACCCCCGGCGGCACCATCCTGATCGTCGCCCACCGCGCCATCGAATCGATCACGCTCGACCGCGGGGCCGGCCATCTCAAGGACGAGTTCATGCCGCGCTACGCCGAACTGATCTACAACGGCTTCTGGTTCTCGCCCGAGCGGCTGATGCTGCAGGCGATGATCGACAAGAGCCAGGAGGACGTCGAAGGCACGGTGCGCCTGAAACTCTACAAGGGCAATGTAATGGTCACCGGCCGCAAATCCAAGAAGACGCTCTATTCCGACGCCCTGGTCACCTTCGAGGATGACCGCGGCGCCTACGACCAGAAGGACGCCGCCGGCTTCATCCGCCTCAACGCGCTGCGGCTGAGGACGCTGGCGGCAAGGAGCCGCAAGGGTGAACCAAACTAGTGTTCCAGGAAAACCCGGCGGTCACGCAGGGTTTTTATTTGGTACCTCTAATATAAGAGGCCAAGCTGGCTGACATGGTTTCCGTTTGACCTTTTAAAAGCCTCATCTAAATTCCTTCGCGGGACGAGGGATTCCGATCGTGAAAAACGCCATTTTTCTCATGCTTGCGGCGGCCATCGTCTTTACCGGATGCCAGTCCTCGCAGGCGGCCGCGAAACGCGAGCAGGACGGGTGCATCTCCGCAGTCCATTTGTGGAGCATCACGTTCAAGCACGAAATCGCCTCTTTCATGGGCGTCTCGCAGGAGCGCATGCCAGCCCTGTTCTGCCAGCGCCTTGGCGAAGGGGTCCGCAGCGGGCGGATCAGCTACTCCGATTTGAACAGAGTGCAGCTAGACCTGCCCACCGAGATATGGCTGGTCATCAAGGGCAAGTCAAAGGCGGCTGCCAGGGCCGCGCCAGCGCCGCGGAACTCCAACTTCCGTACCTGCAACGGTATTACCGGTACCTACCAGATTCCCGCTTCCCGCAAATGCCCAGTGAGCGGCTACGCTCAGCACGACCAACCGACCAAAATCGATATAGAGGGCAGGCCAAAGGCGGTTCCGCCAATGCGGAGGAACTCCAAGTTCCGTACCTGCTCAAATGTTTACAGCGGCTCCTTCGAGGTTCCCGCTTCCGAGAAATGCCCGTCGGGCGGTGGCTACGTGGGCAATTGAGGAACCCAGGCGCTCGCCGCTCTTGCCTCACGCACCAACAAAAAGCCCGGCGCATGGCCGGGCTTTCCGTTCTTCGATCTGGATATTTCTATCAGCCGCCGTCGATCGCGTCGGCGATCTGGGCGATGGCCTGCTGGTAGACGCTGGCGGAATTCCAGCCGGCGATGGCCCCCATATTCGCACTCGCGCTCGCACCCGCCCGCCAGCCATGAGCCTTGAGAAAGTTGGCCGTCGAAGCCAAGGCCGTCGCCTTGTCGCGCAGATTTCCGTTGCCGACGCCATACTTCAGGACATTACCGGGCAGGAACTGCGTATGGCCGATCTCGCCATGCGCAGCGCCGACCGACGAGGCGCTCAGCGCGCCGCGATCGACCAGCTTCAGCGCCGCAATGGCATGCGGGTAAAAGAAGCCCGGGCGACGGCAATCATAGGCAAGCGTCAGAATGGCGGAGACCGTGTTCTGGTTGCCCAGGGAGGCTCCGAAGCCGGTTTCCATGCCCCAGATGGCCAGCAACACGCCCGGCGACACGCCGTAATTGCTCTC
Organism: Mesorhizobium sp. C277A; assembly: GCF_040324395.1. Classification (NCBI taxonomy): domain Bacteria; kingdom Pseudomonadati; phylum Pseudomonadota; class Alphaproteobacteria; order Hyphomicrobiales; family Phyllobacteriaceae; genus Mesorhizobium; species Mesorhizobium sp. C277A. The sequence continues at coordinate 4,940,379 of NZ_JAMYVW010000002.1, forward strand.
GATCCTGTCGAACATCGCCGCATTCGACTTCTTCAGCGCACGGCCCCTGGAAATGATCGCAGCTCCGCCACGGCGCTTCATGAAGGCGTCCACCGAACCGCTGAAAGCCTTGTGGATGGCGCGGTCGACGGAGATTGTCTTTGTCGCGTAGCTGGCACCGGCCAGAGCAGCCAGACCCTTCCCGCCGACACCTTCGGACCTGGCCTGCGCGGCAAAGTCCTGCTTCCACGCTTCGAAGCCCGCGCCGGTCTTGCCGCAGCTGGCCGCCGCCTGCGCGCCCGTCGCCAGCGCAAGTACCGCGACCACCGCGGCAGCAATAATCTTTCCCTTGGCAAGCAATGCCATGCTTTCTCTCCTGATTGCCTGAATCACGTCCCGGTTGCGAACTTGCCAGCGAAACGCGCCATTGTCACCGTACCCCCGGCGCTACCCTGGCCAATGCAGCGGAATTTGCTTACGATCAAGTGCTTATTGTGGCCGAAACGCCCGGCGCCGGGCAGGCGAATTCGCTGCTCGGGTAAAAAGAGGTGACGGGGGCATGGAACGGCGGCCCGTGGCGGGCGTTTGGGCGAGGCGCCGCTCCGCACCATATTCCTCCTCTGACGCCATACGCCAACGCCTGACGCATCGAGATCGACATGAAACTGTTCGACTGCCCGCATTGCGGCCACCGCCTCTACTTCGAGAATGCGCAGTGCCTGAATTGCGGGAGTCTCGTGCTTTACGATCCCGAGCATGCGCGCTTTGCCTTGTCTGACGTCGACGGCATCTTCCACTGCACCAATGCGGATGAATGCGCCTGCAACTGGATGGCCGAACCGGGCCATACCTACTGCCGCGCCTGCGTGCTGAACCAGCTGATCCCCGACCTCTCCGTCGACGGCAACCGCCGCCGCTGGATTCGCGTCGAGGCGGCCAAGAAGCGCGCCGTCTATTCGCTGCTCGCCTTCGGCCTGCCGGTAGCGCCCAAGCACAAGCACGGCGACGAAATCGGCCTCGCCTTCGACTTCATTGCCGATCCGATCGGCGGCGGTCCCGGCGGCGAACGCATCCTTACCGGCCACGACAACGGCCTGATCACGCTCAACGTCGCCGAGGCGGACTCGGCCGAGCGCGAGCGGCGGCGCGTCGAGATGGGCGAAAATTACCGCACGCTGCTTGGTCATTTCCGTCATGAGCTTGGCCATTACTACTGGGACCGGCTGATCCGCGACGTGCCGCAACGGCTCGAAGCCTTCCGGGCGCTGTTCGGCGACGAACGCCCGGACTACGAGCAGGCGCTGAAGGCCTATTACGCCAATGGCGCTGCGCCCGACTGGCAGCAGAACCACATCTCCGCCTATGCGACGTCGCATCCATGGGAAGACTGGGCCGAGACCTGGGCGCACCATCTCCACATCACCGACACGCTGGAGATGGTGCACGCGCTGAATTTTCCACTCGGCCAGCTTGAGACGATGGAGACCAATGTGCTGCCGCAAGGCGACACCGGCGGCCGGTTGCAGGCGGCGCCCGCGGAACCCAACGCCGTGCCCGAGCCGTTCGGAAAGATTCTCGCCCGCTGGCTGGTACTCTCGGAAGCCTCAAACTCGATTAACCGCTGCATGGGCCTGCCCGACCTTTATCCCTTCGTCATTTCGGACGTGACGGCGCAGAAACTCAGCTTCGTGCATGAGCTTTTGACCGGTTTGCCGAAAGAAACCGGAACAAATCGTGAGCTGGCGTCGGTATTTTAGCCGGAACGCATGCGCTCTGGTTTCGTTGGGTGTCGCGAGGGACCATGAAAGGGAGAGAAACCATGAGACGCATATTGTTTCCGGCCGTCGCCGGGGCGCTTGTCGCGATGTCGGGTGCGGCACTCGCCGATACCGCCGTCTCGGCCGTCACCGATCTTAATGTGCGCGCCGGCCCCGGCCCGCAATATCCTGTGATCGGCGTGCTCGCCGCCGGCCAGTCGGCGACGCTCAATGGCTGCATCGAAAACAGCAAATGGTGCACCATTGCCGAAGCCGGAGGCCAGGGCTGGGTCTATTCCGACTATGTCACGGCCGATTTCGGCGGCAACCGGGTCGTTCTGACACGCCGCCCCGCCGACGCCGCCATCACCGTGGTTACACCGCCGCAGGATGATTATCCCGATACCTATACCGGTGCGATTCTGTCCGACGACGGCCCCGTCGACGCCATCGACAGGCCACCGGCGGAAGTCGGCACCTATGTCAGCACGCACCGGCTCGATCCTGTCTATCTCGAGGGCGAGGTGGTGACCGGTGCTACCTTGCCCGACACGGTCGAACTACGCGAAATCCCCGACTACCGCTACCGCTACGTCTATGTGAATGGCCAGCAGGCGCTGGTCGACCCGCAGACACGGCGCATCATGTACGTCGTGCGCTGATTTTGCCTGGAAAGAATGACAAGTGAACTCGTGCCGCCCTCCTGCCGAGGCTGAGGGCGGCACAAGGGCTCGCTGAAACAGCAGCAATTGCGCGAGAGCCGACGATCCCCTAGATCATGCGACCCGATGCGTTCGGCAGAGGAACTCGCGTGATATCAGATTCAGCCGCCTTCGAGCGCTATAGCAACACGGCCACCGAAAAGACGAACCTGCCGCGGCTGATAATCGGAACGGCGGTCGTCGTCCTGTTCTGGGTGGCGATCACCCTGGTTGTGGTGCTTGGCGGCACCTATGTCGCGATCGTCTGGCATGTATTGCCGGACGATCCGCGCGGGCCGCTTCAGGGCTTTCTGGCCTCGCCCATCGGCATACTCACCGCACTCACCTCGTTTACCGGCATCTGGCTCGGCCTCTGGCTTGCCATGCGTTACGTCCATGGCGAGCCGCTCTCGGCGCTTTTCGGTGCCAGCCGCCGCGTGTCATTGTCGGGCTTCCTCAAGGGCCTGGTCGCGGTGCTGATCACATCGGCGCTTTCCGAAATCCTGCTCTACTGGCTACAGCCCGAAATCGCCCGCGGCACGATCAACCTGTCGACCTGGCTGCTGTTCCTGCTCCCGATCGTGGCGCTGACCCTGCTGCAGACCTCGTCCGAGGAGATGCTGTTTCGCGGCTATCTGCTGCGCGGCCTGGCCAAGCGCTTCGAGAGCCCTTACGTGTGGGCGCTATTGCCCGCTTTGCTGTTCACCTCCTTGCATTGGAGCCCGGGCTCGACCCCCGCCATCAACGCCTGCGTGCTGGCCTCGATCGCCGCCTTCGCCTTGCTGTTGACGCTGGTGGTTTATGTCACCGGCAATCTCGGCGCCGCCTTCGGCGCCCATCTCGGCAACAATCTCACCGGCTTCCTGCTGATCTCGCATCAGGAGAACTACAATTCCTTCGCCCTGTTCAACGTCAAGCCGCTGGAAGGTCCGGACTGGACGACGACGGATGCCGTCATCATCGCCGCCATCGGTATCGTCTGCACCTTGCTGACGATCCTGCTGCTTCTGCACCCGCGCTCGCCGCTGAAGGTTACGGCCGACCCTCGGGATGCAGGGTAACTAAACAGGGACCGATCCAGAGACCGGGAAGCCGCCCTGTCTTGACTCTTCGGCCGATTTCCTGTCTACAGCCCCGAAATCCGCGACGAGTATCCCTCCGAGCAAGCCGACCAGGACGCCAAAACCTTTTGAGGTGGGTGCTGTAAACAGATCCTGGAGGCCAACACCCGGCAGCGCTGAGCGCCCCCGGGTGCTTTTTGGTTTTGAGCTTTGCTTGGATGAGCGGCGCGAACGCACTACCTCTCGGGCACCATCGGGGTGCCTGAGAAAAAGGGAACGGAATGTTTGAATCGCTGCAGGAGCGCACAAGAGGCGTGGAGGGCCATCGGCCCGACAGGGATCACCATGAATCCAAGGCGCTTTCGCGCGGCGGGTTGACCAATGTTTGAATCACTTCAGGAGCGCCTTGGCTCCATCCTGAACGGCCTGACAGGCCGCGGCGCGCTGTCGGAGGCTGATGTCTCGGCGGCGTTGCGCGAGGTGCGCCGTGCGCTGCTCGAAGCCGACGTTGCGCTGGAAGTGGTGCGTTCCTTCACCGACAAGGTGCGCGAGAAGGCCGTCGGCGCCGCCGTCGTCAAGTCGATCAAGCCCGGACAGATGGTCGTCAAGATCGTCCATGACGAGTTGGTCGACATGCTCGGCGCCGAGGGCGTCGCCATCGACCTCAATGCGCCGGCGCCGGTCGTCATCATGATGGTCGGCCTGCAGGGCTCCGGCAAGACGACGACCTCCGCCAAGATCGCCAAGCGCCTGACCGAGCGCCATAACAAGAAGGTTCTGATGGCCTCGCTCGACACGCGGCGGCCCGCGGCGCAAGAGCAGCTGCGCCAGCTCGGCGAGCAGGTCAAAGTCGCGACCCTGCCTGTCATTGCGGGCCAGAACCCGGTCGACATCGCCAGGCGCGCCGTCCAGGCAGCCAAGCTCGGCGGTCATGACGTCGTCATCCTCGACACCGCCGGCCGCACCCATATCGATGAGCCGCTGATGGTGGAGATGGCCGACATCAAGAAGATGTCGAGCCCGCACGAAATCCTGCTGGTCGCGGATTCGCTGACCGGCCAGGACGCCGTCAACCTTGCCAAAAGCTTCGACGAGCGCGTCGGCATCACCGGCCTGGTGCTGACCCGCATGGACGGCGATGGCCGTGGCGGTGCCGCGCTTTCGATGCGCGCCGTCACCGGCAAGCCGATCAAGCTGATCGGCACCGGCGAAAAGATGGACGGGCTGGAGGAATTCCACCCCAAGCGTATTGCAGATCGCATCCTCGGCATGGGCGACATCGTCTCGCTGGTCGAAAAGGCCGCCGAAAACATCGACGCCGAGCAGGCGGCGGCGATGGCCAAAAAGATGCAGTCGGGCAAGTTCGACCTGAACGACCTTGCCGGCCAGCTTCAGCAGATGTCGAAAATGGGCGGCATGGGCGGCATCATGGGCATGATGCCCGGCATGGGCAAAATGAAGGACCAGATGGCCGCCGCCGGCCTCGACGACAAGATGTTCGGCCGCCAGCTCGCCATCATCTCGTCGATGACCAAGGCCGAGCGCGCCAATCCGGACATGCTGAAACATTCGCGCAAGAAGCGCATCGCCGCCGGCTCCGGCACGGATGCGGCCGAGATCAACAAGCTCTTGAAAATGCATCGCGGCATGGCCGACATGATGAAGGCGATGGGCGGCAAGGGCAAAGGCGGCGGCCTGATGCGCGGCATGATGGGCGGCCTTGCCTCCAAGATGGGCCTCGGCGGCATGATGCCGGGTGGCCCCGGCGGCATGATGGGTGGCGGCATGCCCGACCTCTCCAAGATGGATCCCAAGCAGCTCGAAGCCTTGCAGAAGCAGATGCCCGGCCTTGGCGGCATGAAGGGCCCGCCCACCCCGAGCGGCGGTGGCCTGCCCGGTCTGCCCGGCGGCATGAAGCTTCCCGGCCTTGGCGGCGGTGGTCTGCCCGGCCTCGGAAAGAAGAAGTGAGGACGCTATGAACGAAGAAAAAGACATGGCCGACGCACGCACCATCCTGGCCGGCTATCGCGCCTCGATCGACAACATCGACGCCGCCCTCATTCATATGCTGGCCGAGCGCTTCCGCTGCACCAAGGCGGTCGGCGTGCTCAAGGCCGAGCATGGCCTGCCGCCCGCCGACCCGGCGCGCGAGCAGGAGCAGATCACCCGCCTTCGCCAGCTGGCGAAGGACGCTCATCTCGACCCCGATTTCGCGGAAAAATTCCTCAACTTCGTCGTCCGCGAAGTGATCCGCCATCACGAGCAGATCGCCGCGTCCAACGGCGCAAGCAAAACCGGCTAACAAAGTGCATGTCGCCCAAAAGTGCGCAGCGGTTTTGGGACAACGACCTGCACCAGACAAAGCCATTAACCCAACACTGAAATCAGAAATTTAGGAGAAATGAAATGCCCTTGAAGATCAGACTGGCCCGTGCGGGCTCGAAGAAGCGCCCTTACTACCACGTCGTCATTGCCGACGCCCGTTCGCCGCGCGACGGCCGGTTCATCGAGTCGATCGGCTCGTGGAACCCGCTGCTGCCCAAGGACGGCGAGCGCGTCAAGGTCGACGCCGACCGCGTCAAGCATTGGCTGTCGCACGGCGCTCAGCCGACCGACCGCGTGCTGCGCTTCCTCGATGAGGCCGGCCTCCTCAAGCGCGAAGCCCGCTCCAACCCGAAGAAGGCCGAGCCCGGCAAGAAGGCGCAGGAACGCGCCTCTCTGCTGAAGAAGGCCCAGGAAGACGCTGCCGCCGCCGTTGCCGCCGCTGCTGCAGCCCCGGCCGAAGCGGAAGCCGCCACCGCCGAATAAGCATCGCGTCATCGCATCGACAAAACGGCGGGCCTGTGCCCGCCGTTTTGCTAATGTGCGGCGATGTCATATGCGTTCGAACGAAAGATGACTGAGCGGACCGTCACGGAAGAGACCCTTTTCGGCGGCGTAGCCGGAACGCTGTTGCGATGCGCCGGCGCCACGACAGGCGTCGTCGTGCTCAGCGGATCGAGCGGCCGCATCGACGTCACCCGCGCCCGGCTCTTTGCCAAGGAAGGAGCATCCGCTCTCGCGCTGCAATGGTTTGGCGGCGAAGGTCAGGTGCCCGGCATTTGCGAGATCCCGCTCGAAACGTTTTTCGCGGCGACCGACTATCTTGTCCAGATGGGATGCCGGCGCATCGTCTATGTCGGGACCTCGAAAGGCGCCGAGGCCTCCCTGCTTGCGGCGGCTCACGATCCACGCATCGGCCTCGTGGTTGCGATCAGCCCGACATCGGTGGTCTGGGGCAATATCGGGCCGGGCCGCGACGGCGTCAGCTGGCCGGAACGATCGTCGTGGACGCTCGAGGGGATTCCTTTGCCGTTTGTCCCAAGCAATCCCGCTTGGAACGCTGAGTATGTCGATGGTCTGGTGTCCTACCGGGGGCTCTTCCTACGTGCCTTGCAAACTTCAAGGACGCAGCGGCCAAGGCTGCCATTCCCGTCGAAGCTATTTCAGCCGACATTGTTCTGGTTGCGGGCGGCGACGACGCGCTATGGCCATCGCTGGATTTTGCCCAGTCGATCGTTCGGCGTCGCCAGGACACCGCAATGACCACCTGCCTCGTCTCAGTGCCCGACGCCGGCCACCGCATTCTGCTGCCGGGCGAAATCACGCCGCGCTCGAGGCTTGCATGCCCATGGCGGCAATGACGACGCCGACACGCGCCTGGGCCGCCTGGCTTGGGAGCATATCCGGGGATTGCTGTAGCGCAGGCAGCCATGGTCCAGCTGCCTTGGGCAACAGCGAAACCGGCGATCTATAGCCGCCGGTTTCCGATGTTGGACCTGGCTGTGTTCAATAACCGTCGGGGCAGCTGGCGATATAGGTGCGCCCGTTGCGGCCGCGGTAGCGACATTGACCGCTTTCGCTGGCACGGCCGATCAGCGCGCCGGCTACGGCGCCGACGGCGCCGCCGACGACGGCGCCCTGAACCGGATCATTTGCCACAGCTGCGCCAACCGCCGCGCCGCCGAGACCGCCGACCGCGGCACCCTTTTCGGTTTGCGAGCACGCACCCAGTGCGGTCGCCAGTACCAGAATGATCATCGCTTTTTTCATTGTCGTTCCTCTCTCACGCGGATCGCCGTCCTCGCCGCCACGGCTCTAACTCCCAGACAGCTGATTTGATCCCGAAGACGTGAGAGATCCCGGTGCGCCCGCCTGTCACATTCGTAACGACCGCCGCCGAGCTTGTTGAAAATGCAGGACGTTTTACCTTTCAGTGGCCTTCTTCAGATTGGCGAGGCCAGCCTCGAAATCCTTGCCGATCAGCGTATCGAAATTCATGAAGAGGCCCAAAAGCTTGGCAATGAAGGGCCGGCTGCCGCGCATTGCCCAGGTGACTGCGGTGGTGTCGCCCGAGGGCTTCAGGGTGAAGTCGACGCTGTTGTTGGCCCGGAACGGCTTCTCGAAGTCGAGCTTCAGCGACACGAGCGAGGATGGCACGGAATTGACGATCTCCATGCGTCCCTTGCCGGCCTTGGCATTGCCTTCCCAGGCGTAGGCGGCGCCCTTGCCGGCATCAGCGCCCGACAGCGTGCGCTTCATCTCGGGGTCGAGCTTTTCGTAGGGTGACCACTCCGGCCAGTGCTTGAAATTGTTGATCAGTGGAAAGATCGCTTCCGGCGCGGCCTTGATGCTGGCGGTGCGGGCGGTGACGAAATCATTCGACCTCGTCGCCGCATAGATGAGCACGGCGGCGATGATGACGACCAGGAGGATGAGAATGGTGCTGAGCATGTTTTTCTCCTCGCTTAACGGCTGAACGGGATCAGGGCGCGCACGCTTGGGTCGCGCAGATAGAGACCGCCCCACAGGATGATGCCGAGATAGACGCTAAACAGCGTGTGCGAAAACAACGGGCTGCCGACGCGCATATTTGTGGCGATGGCGCCGCCGAGATAGCCGGTGAGCAGGATGGCGCCGAGCACCGAGGTGCGGGGCAGCGCATAGAGCGCGGTCGAGATCAGCCCGATAATGCCGAGCGTGCGCGCGACATTGACATCGGCCGGCCAGCCGAGCGGCACCATGGTCTGGGTGACGACATCGAGCGGCGGCAGCTTGATGACGCCGTCGAAGATCATGAACAGGATGATGAGGCCGCTGAGCACGCGGCCGGTCCACAGGGCGCCCGATGAGACGGGCATGGTTTGAGAAATACTCACGGGTGTTCCCTCCTAAGCGGTTCGAGCCGTTTGCTGGCTTCGGACCAAGGACGAGCGATGGGGCGGCGATCCTACAGGGTGCGGATTCTTTTTGGGTAGCAGCAAGCAAAAGCCGCTGCGTGGCGATCCTTCACACCCCCCTCTGGCCTGCCGGCCATCTCCCCCGCAAGGGGGGAGATTACACGCTCGACCGCTTCGGCAATGTTCCATGAATGAGCGGAGCATCGAAACCGCCGATCTCCCTGCTTGCGGGGGAGATGCCCGGCAGGGCAGAGGGGGGCGCTGTCCCTCCACCTTGACGGACTATCGACATCCACCAGTCACGGCTATTGATAGGGCTGGGCGAGAGACGAGCGAATGGCCGGCGAGACTGATCTGAAAAAGCTGCTGGCGGCGATGACGCCGGAACTGCTGCCGGACGTCTACGTGTTCGCTACGCTCACACCTGGAATCAGCCGGCAGGCAGGCCTCGATCCCGTGATGGTCTTTCGCGAGCGCGAGGGTGTGACACTGATCGTGACCGAGGACGCGGCACGGGCGGCCGGGCTGACCGCTTCGTTCCGCTGCCGCATGATCACCCTGAACGTCCACTCCTCGCTGGAAGCCGTCGGCTTCCTCGCCGCCATCACCGCCCGGCTGGCCGCCGCCGGCATGGGCGTCAATCCGGTCTCTGCTTTCTATCATGACCATCTGTTCGTGCCCGCTGAGCGGGCCGAGGAAGCGATGGAGTTATTGCGCCAACTGGCCAAGGATAACGCCGGCTGAATATCAAGCTCGACGCACGTAGAGAATATCCGGCAGGCCTTCTTCGTTGGTGGTGCCCGCGCCGAACGCCTCGGGGCGAAAGCCATGGCGCTCGTAGAAGCGACGCGCGCCGGTGTTGGCCTGGAAGCAATGCAGTTTAACGATCCGTAGCGCGGCGGTCGCTTGCACCAGCAGCCGGCTGCCGATGCCTTGCCCCGTCCAGGCGGGGTCGAGATAGAGCTGTTCCACCCAATCGCCGCTCAGGGCAATGAAGCCGACAATGCCGGTGCCGGCCTCGGCGACCGTCACCTGCTGCCGGGGCAGCACGATCTCGCGGATGAAGGCAAGATCCTCATCCGGCGTGTGGATGACCGGCATCCAGGAACGAGCCAAGTGCGGCCCGCATGACAATGGCGATGGTCGCGGCATCCAAAGCCGTGGCGGGGCGCAGCACGATTTTGGTGGGATCGTTCAAAGGCGTTTCTCAACAGAGGTCAGCGCTGCCCTCATCCCCCTGCCGGGACCTTCTCCCCGTGAACGGGGAGAAGGAAGGCTTCGGCCGAAGGCCGAGCCCGCGACTACGGGCCGCCGGCTTTCCGGCGCCCCGCGGAGGGCCAGCCGCGGCAGCGGCGATACGGCCCGTGAGCGATAAACGGAATCGGCCGAAAGCCGAACCCCGTGAGCGAAAACAAACCAGCCGTCAGGCCGCCTTCTTCTTCGGCTGGATCAGGCCGCGCTCGACCAGAAGCTCGGCGATCTGCACCGCGTTGAGCGCCGCGCCCTTGCGCAGATTGTCGGAGACGATCCACATCGACAGGCCGTTGTCGATGGTCGAATCCTCGCGGATGCGCGAGATGAAGGTGGCGTCCTCGCCGGCCGATTCCAGCGGCGTGATGTAGCCGCCATCCTCGCGCTTGTCCAAGACCTGGCAGCCCGGCGCTTCGCGCAGGATATCGCGCGCCTCGTCGGCGGTGATCGGCTTTTCGAACTCGATGTTGACGGCTTCGGAATGGCCGATGAACACCGGCACGCGCACACAGGTCGCCGTCAGCTTGATCTTGGGGTCGAGCATCTTCTTGGTCTCGGCGACCATCTTCCACTCTTCCTTGGTCGAGCCGTCGTCGAGGAAGACGTCGATGTGCGGAATGACGTTGAAGGCGATGCGCTTGGTGAACTTCTTGACCTCGACGCCATCGGCGACGAACACCGCGCGGGTCTGTGTAAAGAGTTCGTCCATGCCTTCCTTGCCGGCGCCGGATACCGATTGATAGGTGGCGACGACGACGCGCTTGATGGTGGCGACATCGTGCAGCGGCTTCAGCGCCACGACCAGCTGCGCCGTCGAGCAGTTCGGATTGGCGATGATGTTCTTGCGGGTGAACAGCGAGATCGCATCCGGGTTCACTTCCGGCACGATCAGCGGCACGTCCTGGTCGTAGCGGAAGGCCGACGAGTTATCGATGACGACGCAGCCCTGCTTGCCGATCTTCGGCGACCACTCCTTGGAGACGTTGCCGCCGGCCGACATGATGCAGATGTCGGTGTCGGAAAAATCATACTGGTCGAGCGTCTTGACCTTCAGCGAACGGTCGCCGAACGACACTTCGGTGCCCTGGCTGCGCCGCGAGGCCAGCGCCACGACTTCGCTTACCGGAAAGCCGCGCTCTTCCAGTATGTTGAGCATTTCGCGCCCCACATTGCCCGTGGCGCCGACTACCGCAACCTTGAAACTCATCAGAAATCTCCTGTCCCTCTCCGCTTGGTTTTTGGAGAAAACCCGCCGGCCAATGCGGGTTTTGTCCCCCCGGGCCGGACCCGGGAGAGGGTGGTTAGGCCAAGGGAATCACACCGTTTTGGTGGTGGTTTTGGCCATAGTTTTGCTGGAACGGTAAGACGCGCCAACGCGCCCGGCCCCATGATTGTGGCCGGGGAAGTCGAATGCAAGAAGAGCCATCAGAAGGCCGCGCATCGAAAATGATCCCGTTCGATGCCGGCTTTTACGCGGTTTGCGTCAGGAGTCAATTGCGGCCAGGCACACGCCTGCCCTGTACAATAGCGGCCGCAAGAAGTACGAACGCCCAAATAGTGTTTGGCTGGCGTGCGTCAGCCCCGGCATGTGCTCCATGATGAGCCCAGACCCTGAATTCCGAAAGAGTGAGATGTCCAATTTCGAAGCTATTGTTCCTGCGCTGGCAGAAGCGCTGGAAAAACGCGGCTATACCGAGCTGACGCCAGTGCAGAAGGCCGTGCTGGAGCTCGGCGAGTCCGACGCTCTGGTGTCGGCGCAGACCGGCTCAGGCAAGACCGTCGCCTTCGGCCTCGCTTTGGCGCCGACCCTTCTTGGAAGTGCCGAACGTTTTGACCAGGCTGGCGCACCGCTGGCGCTGGCCGTGGCGCCGACGCGCGAGCTCGCTCTGCAGGTGATGCGCGAATTGCAATGGCTCTACGCGCCGACCGGCGCCACCGTCGCGTCCTGCGTCGGCGGCATGGACATGCGCTCCGAACGGCGCGTGCTGGAGCGCGGCGCCCACATCGTCGTCGGCACGCCCGGCCGCCTGCGCGACCACATCACCCGCAACTCCCTCGACATGTCGGCGCTGAAAGCCGTGGTGCTGGACGAGGCCGACGAGATGCTCGACCTCGGCTTTCGCGAGGACCTCGAATTCATCCTCGATGCCGCACCGGCTCAGCGCCGCACGCTGATGTTTTCGGCCACCGTGCCGCGCTCGATCGCCACGCTGGCGCAAGGCTATCAGCGCGACGCCTTACGCATCTCGGCCGGCGGCGAGGAAAAGCAGCATCTCGATATCGAATACCGGGCGCTGAATGTCGCCTATCCCGACCGCGAGAACGCCATCATCAACGTGCTGCGCTTTTACGAGGCGAAGAACGCGCTGGTGTTCTGCAACACCCGCGCCGCCGTCAATCATCTGACGGCACGCTTCAACAACCGCAATTTTTCCGTCGTCGCACTGTCGGGCGAGCTCAGCCAGAACGAACGCACCCACGCGCTGCAGGCGATGCGCGACGGACGCGCCAAAGTCTGCATCGCCACGGATGTCGCCGCGCGCGGCATCGACCTGCCCAATCTCGAACTGGTCATCCATGCCGATCTGCCGACCAATCCCGAAACGCTGCTGCATCGCAGCGGCCGTACCGGCCGCGCCGGCCGCAAGGGTGTCAGCGCGCTGATCGTGCCCAACGGCGCCCGCAAGCGCACCGAGCGCCTGCTGCAGAATGCAGGGCTGAAGGCGACATGGGCGAGCCCGCCCTCGGCCGACGACGTGATCAAGCGCGATGACGAGCGCATCCTTGCCGATCCAGTCTTCGACGAGCCGGTAGCCGAGGACGAGCGCGGTTTCGTCGACACGCTTCTGGCCAGGCATGGCGCCGAACAGATTGCGGCCGCCTTCGTGCGCCAATGCCGCGCCAGCCGCTCGGCGCCCGAGGAGCTTACGGATGTCGCACCGTTCACGCCTTCGCGTGACAAACCGGCGGGCGAAAAATTCGAGCGCCGCGATGAAGCGCCAAGCCGGCGCGACGACTTCGGCGACAGTGTCTGGTTCTCGCTGTCGATCGGGCGCAAGCAAAATGCCGAGCCGCGCTGGCTGATCCCGATGCTGTGCCGCACCGGCAACATCTCCAAGCGCGAGATCGGCTCCATCAAGATGCAGCAGGATGAGACCTACGTGCAGATCGCGGCCGACTGGGCCGATCGCTTCCTCGCCGCCGTCGGCCCCGACAAGAAATTGCAGGGCAACATTGCGGTGAAGCGCCTGGACGGCACGCCCGACCTGTCGCGGGCCGGCTACCAGGCGCCGAAGCCCGACAAGAAGCCGCATCGCGGCAAGCGCCCGTTCGAGGCGCCGCAAAGCGCACACAAGCCGAAATTCGAGAAGCGGGAACGGCCCGCCGGCGATGCAAAGCCTTGGGCCGGGAAACCGAAATTCGACAAGGCTGGACCGCCGAAGAACAAGAAACCGAAGAAGCGGCCGGTTTGAGGCTCTTATCGGCCAATTACAGATGCAGGCGCTGCCCCTCATTGCCCTGCCGGGCGTTTCTCCCCGTATAGTGACGGGGAGAAAGGGCTGACCGCAGCCTTGGCGCTCTCTTGCAACGTTGGCGATTGGCGGAATCGTCGATAACAGCGACCCCTCTCCCCGCCACTATACGGGGAGAGGATGCCGGCAGGCAGGTGAGGGGCAGCGCCAACGCACCGGAAAATAAAGCAACTCATGCCTGAACCGTTCGCCCTCCATTTCGTCCACCCCCTTGCAGTCCGCCGCAACTTTGAACAGTCTGTGCCTGCACGGGGGCGAGGCTAAATGCGCGGCGAAGTTCTTCACTATGACGAGGCCCAGGGTTTCGGCTTCATCACCGGGGCGGACGGCAACCGCTACACCTTCGCGCGCGAGGATCTGCGCCGTGATACCGTGATCGCGAACGGCGCTGTGGTCGAGTTTCTGCCGGCAAGCGGTCAGGCGCGCGACGTTTTTTCAATCCGCGCCCAGCCCGCCAGTCCCGCCACCGCTGCGCCAGCGGCAAGCGCCGCGCCGCCCAAGGCGGCTGCCGCTTCAGCCGCCCCACAGCATTTCGGCCGCCTGGCGGAAGACGGCGCGGTTCGCGATAGCGGACTGCCGGGTTATTTCTGGCGAGGCGTGACGCGCAACTACATCAACTTCGCCGAACGCGCCCGCCGCAAGGAATTCTGGGGCTACTGCCTGTTCTGGACCGTCAGCTTCATCCTGGTCGGAATTGCCGGCGCCCTCGCCGACCAGGCCGTCGGCAATTTCGATGCCGGCAACTGGCCGATTGTGATGATCGGCGTCTGGGGGCTGTTTTGGCTAGCGACGTTCCTGCCCTGGGTCGGGCTCGTCGTGCGCCGCTTGCACGACATCGGCCTGACCGGCTGGCTGGCAATACCTTACTTCGCAATCACCTTCATGTTCGCTCCGGCTACGCTGATCCTCGCGCTGATACTCGGATTGATCCCGACCCAGGCCCACGAAAACCAGTGGGGGCCGGTGCCTGGAGGAGGCGGAGCCTAGACCCGCGCCAAGAAATGAGCAGCCGGCTGTTTGCGGACAGCCGTGCTATAACAATGGCTTAGGTCGCAGCCGGGAAGGCAGCTGCTGTTTTGACCGGACGAACGAAATATTTCTCTTGCCATTTAGTCTGTGCACAGACAATCTGTGCAATCATCAAATCGACGATCGAAAACGGATGATGGAGCCAAGACAAATGTGGACCAACGAGTACACCGCAATTTCCCCCCTTTCGGCGCAGGCCATCTGGAACGCGCTCAAGGCGCTGCACGAAGGCCGCCTCACCTACGAAGGCTCCGATACCTTCGTGCTGCACGGCCCGTTCGCCAAGGGCACCCGCGTCTCTGTAACGCCCGTCGGGCAGGACACCTTCGAATCGACGATCGTCGACCTCGTCGACGCTGTAACCTATGCCGACGAGACCTCTTCGGCGACACGAAACTGCTGTTCAGGCATACGCTGACGCCGGTCGAGGGTGGCACTCAAGTGACTCATCGCCTCGAGATTTCCGGCCCATCGGCCGCCGAGGTCGGACCAGAGCTCGGGCCGCAGATCAGCGGCGATTTCGACACTTCGATGGCTAAACTGTTCGAGCAGGCAATGGTGTTGGCGAACGGTGGCTGATCAAGGGGATCTGAACACGCGCTTCAGCGGACCATCCGAGAGCCCCGGCTTGCTGCTCTGGCGAACCACCATGCGCTGGCAGCGCGTCATGACGGCGGCGCTGGCCCCGCTTGACCTTACCCATGTCCAGTTCGTGCTGCTGGCTTCGGCGATGTGGCTCGGCCGCTATGGCGAGCCGCCCAACCAGGTCCAACTCGCCGCGCAGGCCGGCACCGAGGTGAAGATGACGTCGGACGTCGTCGCCCGGCTTGAGGCAAAGGGACTGATTGTGCGGGACACCGACCCGCGGGATTCCCGCGCCAAGGTGATCCGCGTCTCCACGACGGGGACGGCCGCAGTCCAGCGCGCTATCGTCGCCGTCGAAGCCGCCGACGCTGCTTTTTTCTCAACCGTGGATGAGGCGCAACTCGTCGGCCTGCTGAAACGGCTGGCCGGCGAGATCCGCTGAGTCGGCCGCTAAGCCAGGAACTTGGCGATGATGGCATCGCCCATTGCGACAGTGCCGACTTCGGTCATGCCCTCGGACAAAATATCCTTCGTCCGGAGCCCGTCGTCGAGCACGGCGGCTATTGCGCCTTCGAGCTTGTCGGCCTCATCGACCATGCCGAAGGAATATCGCATGCACATGGCAAACGACGCGATCATGGCGATCGGGTTGGCGATGCCCTGTCCGGCAATGTCGGGCGCCGAGCCATGCACCGGCTCGTACAGCGCCTTGCGCTTCCTGGTCTTCACATCGGGCGCGCCGAGCGAGGCCGACGGCAGCATGCCGATCGATCCGGTCAGCATGGCGGCGATGTCGGACAGCATGTCGCCGAACAGATTGTCGGTGACGATGACGTCGAACTGCTTTGGCCAGCGCACCAACTGCATGCCGCCGGCATCGGCCAGCATGTGGTCGAGCTTGACGTCGGCATAGCGAGTCTTCTGGGTCTGGGTGACGACCTCGTTCCACAGCACGCCGGATTTCATGACGTTGCGCTTTTCCATCGATGTCACGTGGTTCTTGCGCGTGCGCGCCAGCTCGAAGGCGACGCCCGAAATCCGCTCGATCTCGAACGTGTCGTAGACCTGCGTGTCGATCCCGCGCTTCTGGCCGTTGCCGAGATCGATGATCTGCTTCGGCTCGCCGAAATAGACGCCGCCGGTAAGCTCGCGCACGATCAATATGTCGAGGCCCTCGACGACTTCCTGCTTCAGCGAGGACGACGCGGCCAGCGCCGGATAGCAGATGGCGGGCCGGAGATTGGCGAACAGCTCCATATCCTTGCGCAGCCGTAGCAACCCGGCCTCGGGACGCACCTCGTAAGGCACCTTGTCCCATTTCGGCCCGCCGACGGCGCCGAACAGCACGGCGTCCGCAGCCATCGCCTTTGCCATGTCGGCATCCGAAATCGCCGCGCCATGCGCGTCGTAGGCACAGCCGCCGACCAAGCCTTCATCAGTGGCAAAACCGCTGCCGAGCTTTGCGTTCATGGCCGCGATCAGCTTCTTCACCTCGGCCATCGCCTCGGGGCCGATGCCGTCGCCGGCGAGCAGGAGAAGATTTTTCGAAGCCATGGAGAACCGTCCCAACACTGTTTGGAGAAACCGCGGCCTTGCTAAACGCCAAGAGCTTGCGGCGCAAGGGGATGAAGAACGCTACGACGGCGCCCGCGTCTCAAGACCTGGGTTCCTCGCCGTGGCCAGAGGCGGGGGAGAGGAACAAATCACTTGTGCGACAAAATATTCACCAACCGGCCGAACGGATCGCGCACATAAAACCGCCGTACGCCCCAGGGTTCGTCGGCGGGACCATACTCGATGGCAAAGCCGGCGGCCTTCATGCGTTGCAGCGCCGCATCGACATCGTCGACCTCGATGGAGAGGTCCGGCACCGGCGTGCCGGAGCCGCCCTGGGCCATGAAGCTGATCTGCACCTGCATCCGTGCGTCGGAGCCTAAGGTGACGATCCAGCCCTGATCCATCAGCACATCGAGGCCAAGCACGTCCTGATAGAAGCGTTTCGCCGCTGCCGCGTCTGGTGTCCCGATATTGGCCACGATGCGCCGGACCGTCATGGCTTTGCCTCCTCAAGCCGTACGCCGCAGCGCCGTGACTTCGATCTCGATCTTCATTTCCGGCTTGTTGAGCTGGCACACGATCATCGTCGCCGCCGGCCTGATCTCGCCGAAAGCCTCGCCGAGGATGGGGAAGACGACGTCCACGATGGCCCGGTCTGTGATGTAGTAATGCGCCCGCACCACATCGGCCATGTCGAAGCCGCCATCCCTCAGCGCCTCCGCGATGGTCGCCAGGCAATTGCGCGTCTGCGCCTCCACCGTTTCCGGCATGGTCATCGTCGCATAGTCGTAGCCGGTCGTTCCCGACACGAAGCACCAGTCGCCCTGCACCACCGCGCGCGAATAGCCGGCGGTTTTTTCGAAGGGCGAACCGGTGGAGATGAGTGTGCGCATGGAGCCTCGCTGTGGTTTCGGACACTTTTGCAGGGAAAGGGCCGGCCGGGCCATGGGCCAAGTCAGGTGCAAATCTTGGTCGTCGGCGGGACAGCACCCCCCTCTGGCCTGCCGGCCATCTCCCCCTCAAGGGGGGAGATTAGCAGTTCGGACGCCTTTCTCGCTTTCCACATTTGCGATTGGCGAAAGCCAGAGTGACGTCTGATCTCCCCCCTTGAGCGGGAGATGCCCGGCAGGGCAGAGGGGGGTGTGACGGATCGCGACGGAACAAGCATGAACACCGAGTGTTCGCCGCGCTGCCGCGAACCCTAGTTCCCCGACTCCTGCGCCTTGTCCATTGCTTCCTTCACATCCGCAGGCCAGGTCTTCACGTCAGGCCACGCCTGCGGCTCGCCATTGTCGCCGCGCCGGGCGAAGTAGAGCGTGTGCTTGGCCGGGTCGACCGCCATGAAACCGTCATTGCTGCCGCATGCGTGCGGCACGCAGCCGGTGGCGTAGAAGGCGCCCGACGCCGTCTTTTCGGTGCCGCCGCCGACCAGCAGGCTGGTCGCCATGTCGGGCATGGTGTCGCCGAGCAGCGTCTGCGCCGCCTTGTAGACGGCCTCATTGTGGAAGGCGTCGATGATGTTCTGGTATTTGGCCGGATCGACGTCCTTCCAGTCCGTACCCGGCTCCGGCGCGTAGGTCAGGTCGCCCGAGATCGTCAGCCCGTCGCTGGGTGACCATTGCAGCGCTTGCTTCGTATCGCCCGGCAACAGATACGGCACGAAATAGATGGCGTTGTCGGCCACCGCCGCCGGCGGCGCGCCGCATTCGTCCTGTTCGACCTTGAGGCTTTGTATCTCGCCGCCTTCCGGCTTCCAGACGATGACCTTGGCCGGGCCGCACTGGTTGCCGCCGTCGCCGACATCGACCAGCGCCACGTCGACGCCGCCGACCTTGACTGTTCTGTCGAAGAACACGTCGTAATTGCTGGCCAGCTGCTTGCCGTCATAGGCCAGCACCTTTTCGCCATCCTGCTCCGGCTGGGTGATGGTCAGCTGCCCGCCCTCGAACGGGACCGGCCCTTGGCTGTCATCGTCCGCCAGGGCCGCATTGCTCGACGCGCCCGGATCGGCGGCGGACGGATCTTCTGCCGGCACGAGGACCGTGTCGGTCTGTGCTTGCGCGCCGGCCACCGGCATCAGCATCCACGCCAGCGCGCAGGCGCCGGCAAGAAGAAAACGTGTCATGACTGTCCCCTCCGTTCAGCCGCCACGAACCCGGCTTTGTGGCGGCCGGGCCATCTCGTACCACTCAGGCCCAAGGACGCTCGGCAGCGTTCTTCTTCTCGAACGAGGCGATGGCGCCGGCCTTCTCCATGGTCAGGCCGATATCGTCGAGACCGTTCAGCAGGCAGTGGCGCTTGAAGTCGTCGAGGTCGAAGGTGACCACGCCGCCGTCGGGGCCGCGGATTTCCTTGGCCTCGAGGTCGACCGACACCGTCGCATTGGAGCCGCGCGAGGCGTCGTCCATCAGCTTCTCCAGGTCTTCGGGGCTGACGGTGATCGGCAGGATGCCGTTCTTGAAGCAGTTGTTGTAGAAAATGTCGGCGAACGACGTCGAGATGACGCAGCGAATGCCGAAATCGAGCAGCGCCCACGGCGCGTGTTCGCGGCTCGAACCGCAGCCGAAATTGTCGCCGGCGACCAGGATCTCCGCCTTGCGGTAGGCTGGCTTGTTAAGCACGAAGTCGGGGTTTTCCGAGCCATCGTCCTTGTAGCGCATTTCGGCGAACAGGCCGCTGCCGAGCCCGGTGCGCTTGATCGTCTTGAGATAATCCTTGGGGATGATCATGTCGGTGTCGACATTGACGATCGGCATCGGTGCGGCGACGCCGGTGAGCTTGGTGAATTTTTCCATGGCTTTTGCCCGTTCTTGATCGAATTCGTTGCGTCAGGGTTTGCTGCGCCCGGTTTACACAAAGCCGCCGGCAAATAAAAGGCAACCGTTGGTGCGCGGCCCGATCGAAAGATCGGCGGCAAACGTCTTTAAAACCGGCCGCCGCTGGTGCACCTTGCGCCCATGACCACACAATCGAATATTATCTATGCCAGTGAGCCTGAGCTCGACGTCGCTGAATTCCGCCGCGTTCTGGTTGAATCCACGCTCGGCGAAACACGCCCCGTCGATGACGACGCCCGGCTGCAGGCGATGCTTTCGGGCGCGAACCTGGTGCTGACCGCGCGGCTCGATGTCGAAGGCACGCCGCTGATTGGGGTTATCAGGGCCATCACCGATTTTTCCTGGGTGTGCTACATTTCAGAGCTCGCCGTATCCCAATCTGCGCAAGGCCTCGGCATCGGCAAAGGCCTGATGGACGAGGCCCGCCGGCAGCTTGGGCCTTCGGTCGCCATCAGCTTGATCTCGATGCCCGACGCCGTTGGCTTCTATGAGCGTATCGGCATGAAGCGCATGCCCGACGCGTTCTGGTTCTCACGCAAGGGCTGACGTCGCGTCAGAAGCAATCGCCGATAGGGACCGGGCGGCGGGCAAGGTTCTCGGGCAATGCGGAACGGTGTTCAGGACCCCGCGGCGCAACGCCTCCTTGTCGCCCTTGACCCGCGCTTCATCCGGTCCAAATCCGCAGCATGGGAAATCGCCGATCTCTGATAGGCACCGCCGGATGGGGAATTCCGTCTCGATACAAGGCTGACTTTCCGCAGCCCGGGTCGCATCTCGAACGTTACGCAAAATGCTTTCCGGTCGTGGAAATCGACACCTCCTTCTACAAACCGCACCGCCGCGAGACCTATGAGCGCTGGGCGCACGCCGTGCCGGAGCACTTCCGCTTCGCGGTCAAGGCACCGAAGAGCATGACCCATGAGCATCGCCTCGCCGATTGCGAGGGGCTGACAGAGGACTTTCTCGGGCAGGTCGAAGGTCTCGGCGAAAAGCTGAGCGTGCTTCTGGTGCAGCTGCCGCCAAGCCTGCCCTTCGAGCCGGAGGTCGCCGGCGGCTTCTTCGACATGTTGGGCAGGCGTAGCCTGGCAAGGCTGGCATGCGAGCCGCGCCATCCCAGCTGGTTCGGTGCCGAGGCGGACGCACTGCTCGCCGGTCACCAGGTCGCACGGGTCGCCGCCGACCCGGCTTCGGTTCCGGAGGCAGCAGGGCCGGGTGGCTCGCCCGGCCTTGCCTATTTCCGCTGGCACGGCGCGCCGCGCATCTACTATTCGGGTTACGATGCCGAAACGCTCGACCGGTTTGCGCGGCAAGTGGAAGCAGCGGCCGCTTCCGGTGCCGAGGTCTGGGGCATTTTCGACAATACGGCCGCCGGGCATGCACTGGGCAACGCGATGGCTGTCAGTGCGATGGTTGCTTAGACTCTCGCGGGACAGCACCCCCCTCTGGCCTGCCGACCATCTCCCCCGCAAGGGGGGAGATCAGATGCCGCGACCGCTTTCGCCAATCGCCGACGTTGCAAGAATGGCGCCTTCGCCGAAGCTGCCAATCTCCCCCCTTGCGGGGGAGATGCCCGGCAGGGCAGAGGGGGGTGGGCGGGAACTCGACAGTGAGCTTTTGCCGCCTCAAATCACATTCAATTCCCGGAACGCCCTTCCTTCGGCCACTCTGGCGTACCCGAACGCCGAGCAATCCACGGTCCGATACCCGCCATGCACCAAAAGCTCCGCTAGCGCCTTGCCGACGGCCGGCGCCTGCTGCAGCCCATGCCCTGAGAACCCGTTGGCGAAGATGAAATTCTCGACCTCGGGATGCGGTCCGATGACGGCGTTCTGGTCGAGCGTGTTGTAGTCGTAATGGCCGGCCCAGGCGCGGGTCGGCTTGATTGCTTCGAAAGCCGGAATGCGGGTTGCCAGCACCGGCCAGATCACCTCTTCGAACAGCGGCCAGTCGACGCCGAAATCCCGGGGGTCGGCGGGGCCATCGCCCTCCTCCGGCTCGGCGCCGCCGGTGAGATAGACCGAGCCTTCCGGCCGGACATAGATGCCGGATGGGTCGACCAGCAGCGGCATGTCGGCGTATTTTTCCCGCGCCTCGAAGACGAAAACGTTGCGCTTGCGCGGCTCGACGGGCAGCACGAGTCCCGCCATGCCGGCCACCCTGCCGGCATTCGGCCCGGCGGCATTGACGACGATGCCGGCTTGCAGTCTTTCGCCATTGTCGAGGTCCACGCCGGTGACGCGGTTGCCCTGCCTCTCGATGCCGGTGACGTCGGCGGCGATGAAATCGATTTGTCTGTCGCGCAGCGCCTTGCGGAACAGCGTCAGCATCGCATGAGCGTCGAACCAGCCCTCGCCGCTGCGGCCGAAGGCGCCGGCGCTGATGCCTTCCGTCGACAGCCACGAAAAGCGCTTTGCCAGCTGGTCGGCATCCTCGAGCAGAATGTTGGCGCCCTCGGCGACCTGCGCCTCGTGGTTGGCTTTCAGGATCGGCAACCCGGCCTCGCCGGCCAGGATGAGATAGCCGCCCTCGCGAAAGCCGATATCGGCATCGGCGCCGAAGGTCTCCTTCAGCCGCCGGAACAGGTTTAGCGTGAACTGCGACAGCCGGATGTTTTCCGGGATCGAGAATTGCTGACGGATCGAGGCCATGGACAGCGTCGTTGCCGCATGGGCGAATTGCGGATCGCGTTCGATCAGCGCAATCGAGCCGGTAAAGCCTTCCTCGCGCAGATAATAGGCGACAGAGGAGCCGACGATGGCCCCGCCGATGATGACAATGTCGTAGCGCACGTTTTCTCCGATCCGGCCGCCGGTATGCTTCACGCCGCCGGCACAATGATCTCGAAGCGCGTGCCGCGTCCGGAGTCAACCAGCGCGATCGTGCCATCATGCGCTTTCAGGAGGGCCAGCACGATGCCGAGGCCCATGCCGGTGCCGCCGGACTCACGGCGCGTGGTGAAGAACGGCTCGAAAATGCGGGCCCTGTTGCTCGGCGAAATACCGGCGCCGTCATCGCTGACCGCAACGGTCGCCTTGCCGTCGGCGGTGGCCGCAGAGAGAAGAACCTGGGTGGCTCCGTGCCTGGCCGAATTGTCGATCAGATTGGCAAGCACGATCGCCGCATTCTCGGCTGATATCCGCAGGCCGATTTCGCCACCCGCCTCAATGTTGACCGCCAGCCGGCCATCGACCGGAAGCAGCGCCAGCGCTGCATCGAGCGATGTGCTTTCGCCGCTCGGCGCCAGATTTTCGGCGCGCGCCAGGTCGAGCAGGCGACGCACCAGCAGATTGAGCCGGCCGGCGTCATTGACGATGTTGCCGGAGAACCGCTTGCGCTCGGCGGCATCCATCGCCTCGCCGGAATCGCGCAGCAGCTCGGCCGCGCCCTGGATCGCCGTCAGCGGCGATTTGAGCTCGTGCGAGACATGGGTGGCAAAAGTCTGGATGCTGTCGGAGCGCGCTTGCAGCTTTTCGGCCATGTCGAGAAAGGCGGCGGACAGCTCCGCCATTTCGCGCGTGCCGTGATGGTCGAGCGGCCGGATCGCGTCGCGGTCGCCGGCGGCGATGCGCCTGGTGCGCTCCATCAGCGCGTAGATCGGCCGGCTGACGGTGCGCAGGAAGACCAGCGCGATCAGCAGCGTGCCGAACAGCATGGCAATGGCCGCCAGCGTCACCTTGCCGCGTTCGCCATAGAGATGTTTGACGATGTTGTTCGGCGTCCGGGAGAGATAGATCACGCCGGCGACGTGGCCAGCGACCGCAATCGGCATGGCGACGAAGACACGAACTTTCGTGCCGCGGCTGACCGAATAGAGCGGCGGCGGCGGCTGATCGGGGATTCGTTGCCTCAATGCGCTGGCATAGCGGCCGGCAAGGGCCTCGCGCACCTCCTCGACATTGGCCAGGGATAGTCCGACCTCGTCGCGCCCGGCAATGACGACGCCCTTGGGATCGAGCAGCCGGAAGCCGGCCAGCGTGGTTTTTTGCGTCGTGTCGAGAATGCCGGACAGTCGCGCGCCGATGGCCGTGAAGGCTGGATCGGTGGCGGCGGCAATGCCGGCGGGCCGGGTCGGCAGCAAATAGTCGGAGGCGAGATCGAGGGTAGGCTCGATCGGCTGGTAAGGCGTGTCGTCGCCGCGGCTGGCTTCGCCGCTGTCAGCCTGCATCGGCACCCCAAGCTTCTCCGGGGCAATGGCGGCGTCACTGATATTCTGCGCATAGATGGCGGCGATGACGGCGCCTTGCGCGATCAGCTCGCCCTCGGTCTGGCGGATCAGCTGGTTTTCGTAGAGCCGGAAGAAGAACAAGCCGACCAGCGGCAGCGCCAGCACCATGATGAGGATGGCGAGAACCACCGTGGCCAGCCTTGGCCGCCATTTGGTGCCGATCCATTTGGCGTCGCTCAGGCGCCGCATCGGCCGAGCCGGAAACCGACGCCATGCACGGTCTCGATGGCGTCGAGACAGCCCGCCGCCGCCAGCTTGGCGCGGATGTTGCGGATGTGGCTGTCGACGGTACGGTCGGCGACATGGATGTTGGCGGCATAGGCGCTGGCGACCACCAGGTCGCGCCCCAGCACATGCGCCGGCCGCGCCAGAAATCCCTTCAGGATCGAGAATTCGATCGCCGTCAGCGCCAGCGCCTTGCCGTCGAAACTGGCGCCGTGGCTGGCCGGCACCAGGCTGAGCTTGCCATGCGCAAAGGCCCTGTCATCGGCCGGATCCGGCGCCAGCGGGCGGGCGCGACGCAGGATGACATTGACGCGCGCCACCAGTTCACGCGGGCTGAACGGTTTCGTCACATAGTCGTCGCCGCCCATCTCCAGTCCAAGGATACGGTCGATTTCTTCGTCACGCGCCGACAGGAACAACACCGGCACATCGGAGCGTTGTCTGAGCCGCCGGCAGACCTCCAGCCCGTCCATCTCCGGCATGCCTATGTCGAGCACGACGAGGTCGGGCTCGCGGCGCTCGATCGCCTGCAAGGCGGCCGCGCCGTCGGCCACCGCTTGCGTCTTCATCCCGGCCTTTTCCAGCGCAAAGCAGATGACCTCGCGTATGTGCGGATCGTCGTCGGCGACCAGGATCTGATGCGGCATGGATCTAACGGTCCGGCACTGAAGGTTGCGAGGGCTGGGTAGGGGGAGGAAGCACGAGCGGACCTCTCTTGTCGAGAACCTGCACGAGCCTCCAGCCGCGAAAGCTCCAGGCGCGCCACTGCTTCTGCTCGGCGATAGTGTCGTCGATCATCATTTGCTCGGCCAGATAGGTGGTTTGGTTTCCGAATTGGTGCATGTAGAGGCGGTCCAGCGCCGGCATGGCGGCAGCGCCGAGCGAGCGCAGATATTCGGTATCGATAGGCGTGCCGTCACCGGTCATTTCAAGGGAATGGTCGACATTGAAATTGGCGATCGTTGCGGCGAAGTTGATGAAGCAGCAGACATAAAGCGTCGCCGATAGCGTCGCAAGATTGGCGGAGAGCAGCCATTCGTTGGATTTTCCAACCGCGATGCGGGCAATGATCAGTGCAAGCCCTGACGCCACCAACCCCATCCAGACGAAGGCGGCGATGCGCCAGTAGGTCAGTGCATAGACGCCGATATAGAGATCGAGCCTGAGAATCGACGAGATGACCAGCACGATGTTCTGCGCCACCCAGGCATAGACCAGCCGGCGGATCAGCGGATCGCCTGAGGTTTCGCTGCCCGGCCGCAGCGCCGCCAGCACGAAGCCGGCGGCCAGCAGCGCGGTGGCGATCAGTGGATAGGCGCCGCGATGCGCATAGGCGGCATAGCTCAACCCGTCCGGCAGGGCGACCCCACCCCAGAGATAGGCTGCGTCGAGCCCGGTCTGCAGCGCAAACAAGGCGTTGAAGACGATCAGCGCGCGCAGGATCGCGGCCTTGCCGAAGACGACGGCCTCGATCGTTGTCGCTGGTTTAGTCGCGGCCGGTGCGGCCACGGCTGCAGGCGGCGTCAAAGGTGGAAGGCGGCGCGGGAAACGCGGCAGGCGAGGCCGCAGGAAAGCCCAGACGCCGGCGATCACGAACAGCCAGAAGACGATCCGCGCCAGCTGGATGAGATCGAGCAGCTTCATCAGGTCGATCAGCGACAGCCAGTATTCGATGACCGGATTGGCGGCGCCGAACAAGAACAGGAACACCGCGCCCAGCGTCACCGGCATGACCCAGACGATGATGGACGCCAGGCGGATGCGGCGGCCGCCAAGCCGGCGCACCGTGCGGCGCCATTGGAAAAAGTCACGGATAAGGCGCAGCGGCGCCGCCAGCAGGAACAGCGCCACCTGGCCGGCAATGCGGGCGATGCCGTGCCGTAGCCGCCCGGACAGGGACAGCGCAAACACCACCAGCGCCACGACAGCTATCGCCACCGACAGCGGGCTGACGTTCTCGGCCAGCGGCAGCAGCGCGACGAACAAAGCGGCCGGCTTGAGCCACGGCCTCATGGAGTTCAGGGCGGACGGATGCACGACGACGACCGCGCCGGCGATCAGGATGGCAAACAGCAGCACCGTGATCCCGGCGGGCTGGCCGTAAAAGAAAAAATCCGCCAGCGCCACGAGCAGGACGGCGATGCCGAAGCGGCTGGAAAAGCTTGCAAACGATGTCATGCGCGGATTTTCCTGATGGGCTGGGTCCGCTGGGTCCGCTCGGCCGGTGGGCGGATAAAAGGGAGCAGGCTTGCCTCCAGGCAAAGGCCGGCCTCCGTGCGAGGCGGATCGACCAGCCACCAGCTTTCGCTGCGCAGGCGATAGGGCAAGGACCAAAGGTGAGCGTTTCGCTGTTGCATGCCGCTGTTGTCGCGGGCTCGCATGGAAACGGCGGGGCGGAGCGGAGGAGGTTTTCCGCAGGGATGTGCAGTTTTCGTGCAGGACCTGCGCTTACGGCCGGGGCGCTCCCCCCCATCTTTCCGGACGTTGGCGCTGTCCCAGCCAGGCTCCTTTCCTCTCCCTCCGGAGGGGGGAGAGGTGGCTCGGCGAAGCCGAGACGGAGTGGGGGAACCACCTGGCAATGGCCGCGAACGGACACAGGAAGGGCATTCGGTGCAAACATCGCCTCGCCTTGCGCCCCAAGGGTCGACATCCACTCCGTCGATCCCCACTCCGTCGAGCTTCGCTCGACACCTCTCCCCCGATCGACGGGGGAGAGGAAAGGCCCCCCTTCCGCAACTGCTGCGGGACGGGCGGGGCAGCGCAAGCTTTCGCGGTTGGCTCGTCATCAGGTACCGGTCGGACGCTTGCCTCCCCCGCCCACACGCGGCATAGATCGGCCATGACAAGCGAACCTTACCGCCCGCGCCGCTCGGTGCTTTACGTCCCCGCCTCCAACGACAAGGCGCTGGCCAAAATCGCGACGCTGGCCTGCGATGCCGTGATCATCGACCTCGAGGACGCCGTTGCGCCCGCCGACAAGGTCGCCGCGCGGGACAAATTGGCCGGCATTTTCGCCAGCCGACCAGTTGCCAATCAGCATGGGCGCCGCTGCGAAATGATCGTGCGCGTCAACGCGCTGTCCAGCGAATGGGGCAACGATGACCTGCTGACCGCGGCGAAATTCGAGCCCGACGGCATCCTGTTGTCCAAGGTCGCCACGCCGCGCGATATCCTCGAAGTCGGCGACGTGCTCGACGATAATTTTGCCCCCGACAGCGTCAAGCTCTGGGCGATGATCGAGACGCCAAAGGCCATGCTCAACATCGGCGCCATTGCCGAACTCGGCCGCGACCCCGCTTCGCGGCTCCATTGTTTCGTTGCCGGAACGAACGATCTGGTCAAGGAGACCGGCATTCTGGCGACGCCCGACCGCCGCTATCTTGTGCCCTGGCTGATGCAGATGGTGCTGGCGGCGCGCGCCGGTGGCATCGACATACTCGACGGCGTCTCCAACGATTTTCGCGACCTCGACGCGTTTGCGCGCGAATGCACCGAAGCCGCCGCCATGGGGTTCGATGGCAAGACGCTGATCCACCCGGCCCAGATCGAAGCCGCCAACCGCGCCCTTGCGCCCGCGCCCGAAGCTCTGGCCGAGGCGCGCGCGGTGAAGGATGCCTTTGCCTTGCCGGAAAATGCCGGCAAGGACGTGATTGCTCTGAACGGCAGGATGGTCGAGCGGCTGCATCTGGCACAGGCCGAAAAACTGCTGGCGAAGGCCGCCGCCATCGGCGCATGATCCGCCCCGAAAAGACGAACTCACGACAGGACCTGACCCATGAGACTTTACCGCTTTCTGTCCGCCCCCGACGATTCAACCTTCTGCCACAAGGTGACCGCGGCGCTGAACAAGGGCTGGCACCTGTACGGCTCGCCGACCTACGCCTACGACAAGAAGACCAAATCGATGCGCTGCGGCCAGGCGGTGGTGAAGGATATCGACGGCCAGGAATACGGGCCGGATACGAAGCTGAGTGATTGGTAGGCGAGCTTTGCCAGCCTGTTGTCTAAGACAGCGCTAGGCTGCCTCGGCAATATCAAGACGCACTGTAAGTCCGGCCTGTGTGGCCAGATTGATCAAGGTGTCCAGACTAAAATTCGCGATCCTGCCCCGCAGAAGATCGCTAAGGCGTGGCTGGGTAATCCCGAGCCGGTTGGCTGCTTCGGCTTGGGTAACGTCCCAACTCCGCACCCGCTGTTCGATCGCGATCAGCAAATTGGAGCGCATAGTCATGTTGGCGGACTGAGCCGGGGTGTCTTCCAGCGCATCCCAGACATTTTCAAAGCTTTGACGTTCCATGAGCATGTCTCACTGAATTTGCCTGAACCGCGATGCGGCAAGAGCCAGGTCTCGTTTCGCCGTCTGTTGCGTCTTCTTCTGGAAGGCGTGCAAGACAAAGACGGCGTCACCTATGCTGGCGACGTAAAGCACCCGGAACGCGCCAGCATCGTCTCGGACACGGATTTCCCGTACGCCTAGGCCTATCGTCGTCATCGGCTTCCAATCGCTTGGCTCAAATCCGAGTTGAACCTTGTGCAGTTGAACGCCCGTTTCCTTGCGCACCGCCTCTGGAAAAGCCCGGAGCTTGGCAAGAGAATCTCCAAGAAACTCCAGTCGCTTGGTGGGCATACAGGCTTTATATCAAAACTTGTATAATTTCACAAGCAGGCTCGCCACCTGAATATCGCACAGCCTTACTCCGCCGCCTCTTCAAGCTTTTCCATATCGTCGTCCGACAGGCCGAAATGGTGACCGATCTCGTGGATCAGCACATGGGTGACGATGTCGCCCAGCGTCTCTTCGTTCTCGGCCCAGTAGTCGAGGATGGCGCGGCGGTAGAGGGTGATGCGGTTCGGGCCTTCGCCGGTCTGCGGGTTCCAGCGCTCGGCGATGCCGCGGCCCTCGAACAGGCCGAGCAGGTCGAACGGCGTCTCCAGCGACAGATCGTCCATGATCTCGTCGGTCGGGAATTCGGCGATCATGATGACGATCTCGCCGGTCAGCTTGCGAAAATCGTCGGGCAGATGTGCGTACGCCTCCAGCGCCAGAAACTCGATCTCCTCGATCGAAGGCGAGAGTTCATCGTGCCAGGTGCGGGTCTTGTAGATGCGGGCCATGCTTTGTCCTTTGATCCGGCATATAGGCTTTCCCTCCGGACTCGGCAAATGGACGGGTACCTGGCCAATTCTTTGCGCCGAATGGCTGCGACCAAGTCCAAGGCCTCGCCACCTTTGATCAAGGAATAAATTCCTTCTGACTCCGCTTGACTCTTTCGGCACCCTCTGGAATCTATAAGAACATAACAGGAACAATTATGAGAGAAATTGACCGTCATGGCGACATCAGCCGTGGCGCGGGAGACTGTTTTTGCCCTGCGCCGCCAGATCGCGAAGATCGAGGGAACGCTGCCCGAGCGCCTGGCCGCGCCGGCCGGCGAGCGACCTCGTGCGCGCGCTGACAGCGCTATCGGCGGTGCGCCCGAACCTAATGCCGATGTCACCATCATCCGGCGCGGGCTTGCCGTGGCTTCGCGGAATGCTTTCCTGGCGACCGGCGTCGAGCACCTCGATGCGGCGCTGAGCGGCGGCCTGCCGAAAGCCGCCTTGAGCGAAATCCATGGCCTTGAGACCCGCAATGCCGGGGCCGTCGCCGGCTTTGTGCTGTCGCTGGTCAGCCTGATCCTCAAGGGCCAGCCCTTGCCCGTGCTGTGGATCGGCACATCGGAGATTTTTCGCGAGGCCGGCTTTCCCTATGCCAGGGGATTGCAGGGCATGTTCGGTATCGCACCGGAGCAGTTGCTGTTTTCCGAGGCGCCGAAACTCACCGATGCGCTGTGGGTAGCCGAGGAGGCCGCCAAGATGACGGCGCTCGCCGCAATCATTCTCGAGATCCGTGGCAGCCCGCAGCGGCTCGACCTCACCGCGACGCGCCGGCTGCACGCGCGCGCCCAAAACGCCGGCCGGCCGGTGTTCCTGCTGCGCCAGGCCGGCGAAGCCGAGCCGACCGCCGCCCCGGTGCGCCTCATCGTGTCGGCTGCACCAGCGAAATCGCGCCGGACGATCGCCGGGCCGCTTGCCGGCTCGATCGGCCACCCTGCCTTCACCGTCAGCATCGGCAAGAGCCGCACCGCTCTGCCTGGACAATTCACACTGGAGTGGAACCCCGATGAACACGCATTCGAAGAAAGAAAGCCCCGCGAAAAACGGGCAGAGAATTCTGTCGCTGTGGTTCCCGCATCTGGCGGCAGAACGGATCCTGCGCCAGCGCCTGGGACGGTCGTGGCGTTCCCGGCCTTCGGATCATCTGCCGCCATCTCACCCACCGCTCGTGATCAGCCATCGCGACCGCAACGCCCAGCGCATATCGGCCCTCGACGAGCGGGCTGAGGCGCTGCATCTGAAGCCTGGCATGGGCATTGCCGATGCGCGCGCCATGCATCCCTCGATCGACATCGTCGAGGCCGATCCGGACGCCGATCGCCGGCTGCTCGAAGGCCTCGCCGACTGGTGCGATCGCTATACGCCGCTGGTGGCGCTCGACGGTACTGATGGCCTTTATCTCGACGTCACCGGCTGCACGCATCTGTTCGGCGGCGAGCGCGCCATGCTGGACGACATCCTTGCGCGGTTTTTCCAGCAGGGTTTCGATGTCCGCGCCGGGTTGGCCGCGACGCCGGGTGCAGCCTGGGCGGCGGCGCGCTTCTGCGGCAACCGCATCGTTGTCTCCGGCGAGGAGGAAGCGCTGCTCGCCCCCTTGCCGCTGGCGGCACTGCGCATCGAGGCCGATATCCGCGCCAGCTTGGAAAGCGTCGGCCTGCGGACCGCCGGCGCGGTCATGGCAACGCCGCGCGCGCCGCTCGCCCGTCGCTTCGGCGCGACCTTGCTGTTGCGGCTCGACCAGGCGCTCGGCCGCCTCGACGAGGCGGTATCGCCGCGCCTGCCCGTGGCCCCGCTTTCGGTCGAACGCCACCTGGCCGAGCCGGTCGTGCTGACCGCCGAGATCGAACGGCTGGTGCTCTTGCTGGCGGTGACGCTGAAGGCCGATCTCGAACGCCGCGGCGAGGGCGCAAGGATGCTGGCGCTGCTTTTGTTTCGCGTCGACGGCGCCGTCAGCCGCATCGCTGTCGGTACCTCGCGACCGTTGCGCGAACCCAAGCTTATCCAGCGCCTGTTCCATGAGCGGCTGGCCGCGCTCGAACAGGACATCGATGCCGGCTACGGCTTCGACCTGGTGCGGCTTTCGGTGCTGGCGGCCGCCGGCTTCGACATGCAGCAGGCCGATTTGACCGGCGAGACCGAGGATTACGGCGCCGACATGGCACTCTTTGCCGACCGCATCCGCGCCAGGCTCGGCGACAGTGCGGTGCTGAAACCGGTCGCCCTCGAGAGCCATCTGCCGGAGCGCGCCATTGCCACCATCCCGTTCTCGGAAGCGCCACAACGCAAAACACCGCTCAGGAAGCCGGGCTCGAAAGACGCGCCGCGCGCAACCATCTTCCCGCCGGAACGGCCGATCCGGCTGTTCCGTTCGCCCGAGCCGATCGAGGTGCCGGCCACCGAAATGCCTGAGGGTCCGCCGATGAATTTCCGCTGGCGCCGCGCGCTCTACCGGGTCGCGCGCGCCGAGGGGCCGGAACGCATCGCGCCGGAATGGTGGCGTGAAACGTCAAGCGATCCGCTCACATCGACGCGTGACTATTTCCGGATCGAGGATGCCGACGGCCGCCGCTACTGGCTCTACCGGCAAGGCCTCTATGGCAACCCGCAGGTGCCGCCGCGCTGGTTCATGCATGGGGTCTTCGCATGAACGCGCTGACCGTCATCCCCTATGCGGAATTCGGCATCCAGTCGAACTTCTCCTTCCTGCGCGGCGCCTCCAAGCCGGAGGAGCTGGTGGTGGCGGCCAAATTCCTCGGCTTTTCCTCGATCGGACTGGCAGACCGCAACACGGTGGCCGGCGTCGTGCGCGCCTGGCAGCAGGCCAAGGTCGAGAAGCTCGCCTATCACCCCGGTTGCCGCCTGGTGTTCGGCGACGGCACGCCGGACATTCTCGCCTATCCGCAGAACCGCAAGGGCTGGGGCCATCTCTGCCGCATGCTGACGCAAGCCAATTTGCGCGATGAAAACGAGAAGGGCGCGACCCTTCTCCAGCGCAGCGACCTGCTCGAATGGGGCGACCTGCTGTCGCTGGCGGTGCTGCCGGATCTCTCGGCGAATGCCGACGATCCCCTGGCATTGGTCCGTCAACTGAAAGACCGTTTCGGCGCTAATTTGCGGCTAGGCATGGCGCCGGATTATCGCGGCAATGACCGTTTCCGCATCGAGCAGGCGGCGGGCATGGCGGACATCGCCGGCGTGCCGCTGATGGCGACCAACGACGTGCTTTATCACAGCGCCGAGCGCCGCTCGCTGCAAGATGTGCTCACCGCCATCCGCCTCAATTTGCCGGTCGCCGAGGTCGGGCTGGAGCTGACGGCCAACGCCGAGCGCCATCTGAAGCCGCCGCTGGAAATGGCCCGTCTCTTCCGCCGCCATCCACGGGCGCTGGCCGAGACGCTGCGCTTTGCCGGCGAACTGACCTTCTCGCTCAGCGACCTCCAGTACAATTATCCCGACGAGCCGACGCAATCAGGGCTTGGGCCGCAGGCCGAGCTAGAGCGTCTGGCCAGGGAGGGGGCCGCCACGCGCTATCCGGCGGGCGTCCCCGCTTCCGTCTTGCAGCGCATCAGTGAGGAGCTCGCTCTGATCGAGCGTCTGAATTATGCGCGCTATTTCCTGACCGTTTACGACATCGTCCAGTTCGCCCGCAATGAGGGCATTCTGTGCCAGGGCAGAGGCTCGGCCGCCAACTCGATCGTCTGCTACTGCATCGGCATCACCGAGGTCGGCCCCGAGCGCATCGACACGTTGTTCGAGCGCTTCATTTCCGAGGAGCGCAACGAGCCGCCCGACATCGACGTCGATTTCGAGCATGAGCGGCGTGAGGAGGTGATCCAGTACATCTACTCCAAATACAGCGCCAAGCGCACCGCGCTGGCTGCCGCCGTCATCAGCTATCGCGGCCGCTCGGCGCTGCGCGAGGTGGCCAAGGCCATGGGCCTGTCGGACGATGTCCGCATTGCGCTCTCCAGTTCGATCTGGGGCTGGTCGACCTCGGAGCTCGGCGAGAAGGAGGCGCATGCCGGCGGCCTCGACCGCAACGAGACCTCGACCCGTCACGTGATCGCCCACGCCAACGAGATCATGGGCTTTCCCCGGCATCTGTCGCAGCATGTCGGCGGCTTCGTCATTACCCGCGACCGGCTCGACGAGATCGTCCCCATCGTCAAGACGGCAATGGACGAGCGCAAGATGGTCGAGTGGGATAAGGACGATCTCGACTCGGTGAAGATCCTGAAGGTCGATATTCTGGCGCTTGGCATGCTGACCTGCCTGAAGCGCGCCTTCACCTTGCTCACCGACCATTATCCGAAGGCCCGGGATGATTACGGCCGACCCTATGTGCTGGCCACCCTGCCGCCGGAAGAGAACGACGTGTACGACATGATCTGCCGCGCCGACACGCTCGGCGTCTTCCAGATCGAATCGCGCGCGCAGATGTCGATGCTGCCGCGTCTACGCCCGCGCGAATTCTACGACCTGGTCATCGAGGTGGCGATCGTGCGGCCCGGCCCGATCCAGGGCGACATGGTGCACCCCTATCTGCGCCGTCGGCAGGGCAAGGAAGCGGCTGAATATCAAAAGCCAGAGCTGGAGGCTATTCTCAAGAAGACACTCGGCGTGCCGCTGTTTCAGGAACAGGCGATGAATATTGCAATCGTCGCCGGTGGTTTCAAACCCGGCGAAGCCGACGAACTACGCCGCGCCATGGCCACCTTCAAGCGCACCGGCACCATCGGCAATTACCGCCAGCGCATGATCGACGGCATGGTCGGCAAGGGATACACCAAGGACTTCGCCGAGCGCTGCTTCAAGCAGATCGAAGGCTTCGGCGAATACGGCTTTCCCGAAAGCCACGCCGCCTCCTTCGCTTTGCTCGTCTATGCCTCCTGCTGGTTCAAGACCTTTTATCCCGACGTGTTCTGCGCCGCGATCCTGAATTCGCAGCCGATGGGGTTTTACCAGCCGGCCCAGCTGGTGCGCGACGCGCGCGACCATGGCGTCGATATCCGCGACGTCGACGTCAATTTTTCCGACTGGGACTGCACCCTGGAGAAAGCCCAATTCGATCCGGGCCGCATCCTGGCGCGCCATGCCGAAATGCGCGGTGTCATCAAGACCCGGTGCGCCGTCCGGCTTGGCTTCCGTCAGATCAAGGGCTTGGCCGAGAAGCGTATGGAAGCTTTCACCGCGCGGCGCGGCGCCGGCTATACAAGCGTCAGGGATGTGTGGCTGCGCTCGGGCCTCAATGTCGGCGAAATCGAAAGACTGGCGCAGGCTGACGCCTTCCGCTCGCTCGGCCTCGATCGTCGTGAAGCCTTGTGGGCGGTGCGCGCGCTGGATGGCAAGAGCGCCGCCGAACGGCTGCCGCTGTTCGACCAGCCGGCGATCCGGCTGCGCGAACTCGAGCCCGAGACAAAACTGCCGACAATGCCGCTCGGCGAGCACGTCATCCACGACTACCGCGCGCTCGGCCTGTCGCTGAAGGCGCATCCGGTCGCCTTCCTGCGCGAGCGGCTCGACCGCGCCGGCGTCATTCCCAATGCCAATCTCGGCTCGGTGCGCGACGGCAGGCGGGTCTCGGTCGCCGGCCTGGTGCTGGTGCGGCAGCGGCCCGGCAAGGGCAATGCGATCTTCCTGACGCTGGAAGACGACAAGGCCGTCGCCAACGTCATTTTCTGGGAGCGGACCTTTACCCGTTTCCGGCCCATCGTCATGGGCGCGCGCTTCGTCAAGGTCACCGGCAAGCTGCAGTCGGAATCCGACGTCATCCACATCGTCGCCGAAAAGATCGAGGATTTGACGCCGTGGCTGACGGTGCTGCTGGAAGAGATGACGCCGGCTGCCCGGCCCGACATTGCCACCCTCTCGGACAAAGCTGAAAGGGTCATGCCCAAGGGGCGGAATTTTCAGTAGGCGCAGCTTATTCATCGAATGCGAAGCGACGATGATCCTTCGCGCCCTGCTCTGCCCTGCCGGGCATCTCCCCACACTTGGGGGAGATCGGCGGCTTCGCCATCCAGCCAATTTTTCAACAATAAAGACTGGCGAAGCGGGAGCGACAAGCAATCTCCCTCCTTGTGGGGGAGATGTCCGGCAGGACTTCAGGGCGCTGTCCCGCCAGCCTTCAGCAAACTTCAGCGACGCTCTGATTCAGCCCGGCCCACCCAATCGCGGCGGCGACAGCACGTCTTCCGCCGAAATAGTCCGCGCCTCCGAGGGCAGCATGATCGGGATGCCGTCGCGCACGGGATAAGCGAGCTTGGCAAGCCGCGAGATCAACTCGCCGCGCACCGGGTCCCAGGCCAGCGGCCCCTTGGTCAGCGGGCAGGCCAGCAGCTCCAGCAATTTTGGATCGACATTGACCGACTTGCCGTCACGCCCATCCGCAGCCATTGGATCCCCCTTCAGCCATCGGCTCAGCCCTTATTGCAGGCTGGAGCCAAAGTCCTCATTCTCGCGCGCCAGCGCCATTTCGGTGATGGCGATCAGCGTCTCCGCGCGGGCTTTCAGGTCGGGCGCCTCCAGCAGCGCCTGTTTCTCGGCCGGTCCGTAGGGCGCCATCATCGACAGCGCATTGACCAGCATGGTGTTCTCGGCGCGGCTGACGCTTTCCCAATCGGCTTCGAGATCGTTGGCCTGCAGATAAGCGCGAAACGCTTTCAACAGCGCCGGCCGGTCGACCTCGCTTGCCGCCTGGTCTTCGGCAAGATCGGTGAGGAACGGCGCCAGCTTGCATTGCCGGAAAGGCGTCTTCACCGGCAATTCGCTGGTGATGCGGAAACGGCAGACGCCCTGCAGCGAAACCAGATAGCGGCCGTCGCCGCTCTCGGCCATCGAGATGATGCGCCCGGCGCAGCCGACATTGCACAGTTCCGGCTCCCCGTCGGCGCGCAACGCGCCATTGAGGCTGGGCTGGACGATGCCGATCAGCCGCGCGCCGGCGATCGCCTCATCCACCATCTGCAGATAGCGCGGCTCGAAGATGTTGAGCGGCATGCGCCCGCCCGGCAGCAGCAGCGCGCCGGCAAGCGGAAACACCGGAATGGTTGCCGGCAGATCCTTGCCGACCCGGTAAAATGCGTTTCCGACCTGCACCTTCACTCCTCCGACCCGCTTCGGGCGCGATGTTATCGGCCTAATCTGGCGCGGCGGCCGCCGACCGCAAGGCCCGACAGCCACGCCCCGGCAATTTGGCCGGCAAACGGCTCAGGAAAACAGCAGCGACGACAATTTGCGCCGTGCCGCCAGCGTCGCCTCGTCGGTCATGCCCCAGGCCTCGAACAGTTTCAGCAACTGCGCCCTGGCGCCGTCCTCGTTCCACGTCCGGTCGGCTTTTATAATCGCCAGAAGATTGTCGGCCGCCGCATGGCGCTCGCCCTTGGCGTTCTGGATCATGGCGAGGTCGAAACGCGCCTGGTGGTCGCCGGGATTGGCGGCCAGTCGCTGCTCAAATTCAGCTGGATTGCCAAGTGCTGCCGCTTCCGCAGCCAGCGTCATCTTGGCACGCAGCGCGGCAAGTGCCGGCGCATTCTTCTTGGCCTCCGGCGCCGTTGCCAGCAGCGCCTCGGCGCCGTCGCTGTCGCCGGCCTCGAACAGAAGCTCGCCCAGCCCGGCAATCGCCTCGATCGTCTCCGGCGCCTGCGCCAGGATGGCGTCGTAAATGTCGGCTGCGGTCTGCGCATCGCCCGCCGCATGCGCTTCCGCCGCCGCGGCCAGTGCTTCGGCGACGGGCGGCGCGCCATTGCCCTTGCCGCCGACCTTGGTGATGAACTCGGCGATCTGGCTCTCGGGGATGGCGCCCATGAAGCCGTCGACAGGCTGGCCGTCCTTGAAGGCGATGACCGCCGGGATCGATTGGATGCCGAGCTGGCCGGCGATCGAGGGATGATCGTCAATGTTCATCTTGACCAGCTTGACCTTGCCGCCGGCGGCCTTGATCGCCTTTTCCAGAAGCGGCGTGAGCTGCTTGCAGGGCCCGCACCACGGCGCCCAGAAATCGACCAGTACCGGCTGTTTGCGCGATTCCTGGATGACGTCGGCGGTGAAAGTGGCGGTCGTGGTGTCCTTGATCAGCTCGCCAGCGGCAGGTGCTGCGCCGGGTGTCGGGCCAAGTGCCGACTTGGCCGGCTCGGCGCCGCCATATTGCACGGACGTGGTGTACTGGCCAGAATTGCCGCCGAATTGGCCGCCAAACGGATTGTTGTTGTCGCTCATGTCGTCGCCCTTCCGATCGCGCCCAGCGGAGCAGCGCGACGTCCTTAACTAGAGGTCAGTTTTCGCCATCCATGTGGCGATCAAGCCGAGACTTTCAAGATAGCAGCATCATGTCCGGTTGCCTCGACGAATCTGATGAGGTCGGCGGACGCGATCGACGTCGTCGCCTCATTGGTCAGCGGATGCGCGTTGACTGTCGCATGTGCTATCAAATCCTGGTCGAGCACCACTTTGACCCGTCTTTCGGTGTCGTTGATCAGCCCGAACACGGTGACCGCGCCCGGAATGACACCGAGCAGCTCCATCAGCATCTCCGGCTTGCCGAACGACACCCGGCCGGCGGCGCCGATCATCGTGTGGATCTGCTTCAGGTCGACGACCGCCTCCTCGCCGACGCTGACCAGGAAGAAATTGTCCTTCTTGTCCTTGAGAAACAGATTTTTCGTGTGCCCGCCCGGTATCTCGCCGCGCAGCGACTGCGAATCGGCCACCGTATAGAGCGGCGGATGGCGCACGGTCGACACTGATATGCCGAGATCGGCAAGAAAGGCGAAAAGCTCGGCTTCGGTCTTCGGCATTGGTGGTCTTTCCCTGTATCGGCGCGCGGCAAAGCCGTTTACGGCCAATGATGCCGCCGAGACAAGACCGTCATGCGGGAAGTCGATGAACCACCCGCGTGGCCGACAAGGTTCCGCCAAGCGATTTGGCGCGACCAAAAAGCCCGTCATTTCCCTGTTGCAATCGCCGCGCTCTTCAGCCATATAGGCCCGGCTTGCGGCCAAAGGGCCGTGTGAGCGGGTGTAGCTCAGGGGTAGAGCACAACCTTGCCAAGGTTGGGGTCGAGCGTTCGAATCGCTTCACCCGCTCCAGTTTCCTCTAGGGGAATCAAGCGATGAAGAGGCGCCTTTCGGGGCGCCTTTTGCTTTTTCCAGACCGGCGATGTAAGCGCGTTGCGGAACACTTGTTCTCCCTCAGAACCAGGCGCAGGTAAGACGGCGTGGCGCACAATCCCTCGGGTTCAATTTCGGCGAAAGGCGGCACCGCATCTGAAGCGCTTGCTTGGCTGGCGTTGCGGAACGCCGCGTCCGAATGCGGCTCAGGCTCGCGCTTGATCGACCCGCAGCCCCTGCGCGCACTCCCGGCGGGACGCAAGTGGGCGCATGAGATTGCCAAGGTAATCTTCGATGGCCTCATGGCAGGAAGCCTGTCGGTGCCGGCGCAATTGGCTGCCGGATGGGCGAGGTTCGGCAGCGCAACCACCGCGTTGATCATCGAACTCGGCAAGATCTGGGACAATCCCGCAGCGGCTCGCCGCGTCCAGTACCAGCTTGAGCAAATGCTTCTCGAACCCGACGATCTTGCCACGCCGCGCAGGCTGGCGCGAACGCTCGGAATTCGCGTCGACGCTCGCAATCCGACCGCGACCGAACTGCCGGAAGGCATCGATCAGATCTATGCCCATCTGATGCTGGATGGGCGGATCGAGGCTGTCGTGCAGTTCGGTGCACTCGGGACGGTGACGAGCGATCATTGGATTGAATTGATCCTGGATGTAGTGCCTGCTGAGCGGCTTGCGGGAGGATCGCCTGGACCGCAAAAGGGCGCCGGCGCGACCACGTCAAACACGCCTGCAGCCGAGGTATCGTTTGCCATGGCGGGAAGCGAGCCCGATCAGGACAGCCACTTCGGCAAACTCGCGCAATTGGCCGCACAGGCGCATGACCTGGTTCGGTCGAGCGCTGAACCGTCAGAGCCTGTTACGCCGCGCCGCGCACGGGTCGCGGACAAGCACGACGAGGATCGCACGGCGTTCTGGAACAGCTATTTCGCGACCGAGGATCCCTGGAACTACAGCTCGCTCTATGAGCAGGAAAAATATGA
Source organism: Mesorhizobium sp. C277A (assembly GCF_040324395.1). NCBI lineage: Bacteria > Pseudomonadati > Pseudomonadota > Alphaproteobacteria > Hyphomicrobiales > Phyllobacteriaceae > Mesorhizobium > Mesorhizobium sp. C277A. Next base: position 4,979,593 of record NZ_JAMYVW010000002.1, read on the forward strand.
GCGGCAGATCGAGATCCTGCCTGCCGGTCCCATCGGCCGGGCGCTTGAGCTGGCCTGTGCGGAGGGCCATTTCACGCGGCAGCTGGCGCCGCGCGTGGGCCATCTGACCGCAACCGACATCTCCGCCATAGCCATCGAGCGAGCCCGCGCCCGATGCAACAATCAGGCGAATGTCGAGTTCGGCGTACTCGATTTCGCTGCCGACACGCTGCCGGGTGAGATGGATCTGATCTTCTGTTCGGAGGTGCTCTACTATCTGGACGATCTCGCCGAGTTGCGGCGCATCGCCAAGAAATTTGCCGAGGCGTTGGCGCCTGGCGGTAGTTTCATCAGCGCACACGCATTCGTGCTGCGTGACAATGTCGAAAAGACGGGCTTCGACTGGAACACATTCGGTGCCCAGGCGATCTCCGAGACGCTGGCAGCGACCGAAGGCCTGGTGCTCGAGCAATCGATCCAGACCGAGCTCTACCGCATAGACCGCTTCCGCCGCCTATCGCCGGGCGATGTGGCGACGGACCCGGTGATCGATCATGTGCCGATCCGCGCGCCGATCGAAATCGGCGTCGCGCGAAATATCGTCTGGGGTGGGGCGCGAGCCTTGCGCCGCGACGTCGCACGTAACGAGCAGCGCCAGCATATCCCTGTCCTCATGTATCACGGCGTTGCCGATGAAGGTCCGGCCGCGCTCGCTCGCTTTCGGCTCACGCCCGCCGCATTCGCCAGCCAGATGGGATGGCTGCGCGCCAATGGCTTTCACGCCATTGGCTCCGAGCAGCTGGAAGCATCCATCGCCAACCGTCAGCCTTTCGTCGGCCGCCCGGTGCTCATCACCTTCGATGACGGCTTCCAGAACTTCGCCGACCATGCCTGGCCGATCTTGCGCGCCAACGACCTGAACGCGGAAGTGTTCCTGGTGACGGACCTGGTGGGCGAAAGTGCAAAGTGGGACACCGACATCGGTCCGCCGACGCCGCTTATGGGCGCCGGGACGGTGCGACGCCTCGCTGCCGAAGGCGCCTTCTTCGGCAGCCACATGGCGACGCATCGCGCCATAGATGGTCTGTCGAGCGCTGACCTGGCCGCCGAGCTCCTGCGCTCTCGTCTGTTCATCGAACGCTGGACCGGCCGGCCAACCAGGGCGTTCGCGGCCCCCTTCTCCGTCACCGACCGACGGCTTGGCCGGCTGGCTAGGGAGTGCGGCTATCGAGTAGGCTTCGGCCGCAGGCACGGGCCGGCGGACCTCCATAGCGATCTCATCGACCTTCCGCGCATCGAGATTCGCGGCGACCGCTCGCTCGATGACTTTGTCGCCACTGTCGAGGCCGTGCTCGGATAAACGGTGAACTTGTCAGTTCATTATTGGGCGACTTGCGACACGGCTGACATCAGCTCCTTCGGGTTTGGGGCGCCAAACATGTATCGCCCACCCTCCGGGACCTCCGTGAAGCTCCAGCGGACGATCCCCTGCCGGTCCAGCAGGAACTGACCAACCAGTTGTCCGTGTCCCGTGGCCATCATCTGCTCGTCGGCTTCGGTCAGTTCGTAGTGGTCCTTCTTGTCGAGGATTGCGGCGGCTGTCATCGGATCCATGGGACCGGGCAATTCGCCAGGTATGTCGACCCGCATGTCCTGTGCCGCTGCCATCGCGACCTTGTACGGCCAGTTCGTCTCGTTCTCGGTGAATTCGAGATTGGGCAGTCCAAAAGCACGATGTGAAGCGCGTTCCGGGTCCGACGCCGCAAGCAGGTTCGGCATTGGATGGTAGCGGAAATAGAGCCGCGCCCGTTCGATCGGCGTGTTGACCACCGTCAGGCTCTCCACGCCCTTTTCGCGCAGCTCCGGATCGAGACGCGCCTGAGCGGCGATGTGGCGCCGGCAAAACGCACAATGCAGACCTCGAAACAGGCCGACCAGCACCGGTTTTTGCCCGCGAAAGTCGTCAAGCGCAATCTTGCCTTCCTGGGTAATGGCGTCGAGTATCAGGTTCGGCGCCCGGTCGCCCGGTTGAAGCGGTATCAATCCACTAGGCGCGGACATGTCCAACCCCCTATCCCGGCTAGTCGAGAAAAGGCAGCACCACAAGCGCTTCCGGGTCGAGCCCGTGCTGGGCGCATATACCCTGCGCCAGGGAAAAGTAGCGTTCGGCCTCGGCCAGATTGTCGAGGTCGAGATTAAGCGTTGCGAGTCCATCATAGCACGGAAACAGAAGTTGGGGCTCGCCCGTTTCGCGGGCTACCTCCAGTGCTTCGTGGAACAAGCCGATCGCCAGTTCCGGATGGCCGTTGCACTGGTGGATCTGCCCAAGCACGATCAACGGCACTGGCAGGTGCTCGCGCTGGTCGAGCGCCCGGTCAATCTCGATGGCCTTCTCGGCAGCAGGCACGCCCTCCGTTGGACAGCGATCCGTGAAAGTACAACAAGCTACCGCCAGATTGGCGAGGAGGCGCGCCTGGAAACCCAAATCGCCAATACGGCGCGCCACTTCAAGACCGCGCCGACAGACCTCCATCGCCTTCGCCGGATCGATGGTCGTGTAGAGCACCCCGAGATTGGTGTAGCCGCGGCAGGCCGCGCCCAGCAGACCGGCGGCTTCGGCCAATTCAATGCTGCGCTCAACCTCACGCACGGCTTCATGGTTTCGCCCAAGGCGAGCCAGCGCAACAGCCTTGGTATTAAGTGCCTCGGCGGTCACGAGGGTGGCATCATCGGAGACATGTTCCGTTGTCAGAGAGCGTACGCAATCCAGCGCCGCGTCTGCCCATTTTGCCGCGAGAGTGTGATCTCCGCTGCGGAACGCCTGTCGGCCACGTTCTTGCCAGAGATGCGCCTGCTCGATCGGGGCATCCGCTCCATCGAGGAGCGCTGCCGCTTCAGCGTAGCGCGATTCCGCGTCGTCCCGCTTGCCCACGTCCCAAAACAGCCGACCGATCTTGCGCAAAACGCGCGCCGCCGCGACACGATCGGCTGACTCGCGATAGGCCTGCAGCACCGCCTCGTAGTGGCGGTGTGCAATCTCGCGGCGGCCTGCCGGGCCGCTCAAATCGGCAATGCGCTCTGCAATTGCCAGTTTGAGCGGTGTTTGCCCGATCGCGCCCAACGCAGTCAGTGCTCGCTCGTAGAAACGAAGGGCGTCGTCATTGGCGTATATCATGCGAGCGCGATCTCCCGCCGCCTGCAGGTAATGCGCGCCCCTCTCCCGCTCGGCGCTCTGAGCGAAATGATGACCGAGCACGGCCAGATCCTCGAACCGTTCCGGCTTGTCGCCGCACAGTTGCTCCAGGGCGGCACCTACCCGGCGGTGGATGTCGGTCCGGCGTTGCAGGAGCAGATTCTGGTAGATCACGTCCTGCAGCAATGTTTGCGTAAAGCGGTAGCTTTGCGACGAGACCGAGCCTGATCCGGCAACTTCCTCGATGATTTCCGCATCGCAAAGCAGTTCGCAGCCCGCTTCCAGTCGGCCGGGGTCGGCTGCCACGGCTTTCAGAAGCGTGGCATCGAAGCGCGGGCCGATTACCGCGGCTTCCTGGGCCAACCGGCGCACCTCTTGCGGCAGCCGGTCGACGCGAGCAAGCAACATTGCCTGGATCGTGGCGGGGATGCCGGTTGCGACTTCGCCTGCCACGGTCCGCCATTGCTGGCCATCGCGCACCAATACACCGCGATCGATAAGGCCGCGAACGATCTCCTCCAAGAAAAGCGGGTTGCCGCCCGCGCGCTCGAGGATCTGGTCGAGAAGCCCTCCTGCGGCGTTTACCCAGCTCTCGCCGAAAAGCGCCGCCACCAGGCGGCGTCCGTCATCGCTGTCGAGCGGCGAAAGCCTGAGCGCTGTGTGGCTGACCCGACTTGAGTCGAGTTGGTCGTTGTCCGACGCCGGACGATTCGTGACCAGCAACATCAGCCGCGTGCGTTCCAGTCTGTCCATCACGAAACGCAGTGCCTCGAGCGAGACGGAGTCGGCCCAGTGCAGGTCTTCGACGACAATCAACAGCGGCGACAACGCAAGCCGCCATTCCATGATTGTGCGGACCGCGTAGAGAATTTGCCGCCGCAGCTGCTCGGGCTCGACATGCTGCAAGGTGGCATCGGGGTCGCCGAGGCCAAGCACATGGTAGAGCAAAGGCATCAGCCGCTTCGCCTCCTCGCCCTGCAGGCCGAGATCGGCAAGCAAGGCTGCGAGCTTGCCCCGCATTTCGTCCCCATTGTCGTTTTGCATCATCCCGGCAGCGCTGCGCACCACTGCACCCAGGGCGCCAAATGATTGTTCACCCAGCGGTGAGCACGTGGCCTGCCGCACGGCGACGTTGCGAAAACGATCCTCGTCGCCGACGCGGGCGACGAACTCCTTCACCAACCGCGACTTCCCGATACCGGCTTCGCCGACGATGCGGACAAGCTGGGCCGAGCCGCCGCACGCCAAGTCAAGGCTCGCCAGCATTCTGTTGAGCTCCGCATCACGACCTATTATGGGCGCACTGAGGCCGAGCGCCTCGAGCCCGCGCGCTGCACGCGGCGCCGCAAGCGGTGCATCCAGTCGGTGGACGAGCACACTGCCAGCCTTGCCGCGAAACACGACATCGCCCAGCGACTCGTACGAGAAGGCATGCCGGGTCAGCCTGTGCGTGAGTTCGCCCACCAGCACCTCACCCGGTGCAGCCAGCGATTGCAGGCGTTGCGCCGTATTCACCGTGTCGCCGGTCACCGAATAAGATTTGGCGGTGCCGATGCCCAATCCGCCAGTAACGACCGGACCCGTGTTTATGCCTATGTGGAGCAGCAGCGGCGAGCCGGAGTGGCGGGTGCTTTCACCGAGCCGCGCCGTCCGGGCGATCATGTCGAGAGCGGCTCGAAGCGCACGTTCCGGATCGTCCTCATGCGCGACCGGCGCACCGAACAAGGCGAGCAGAGCGTCGCCGATGAATTTGTCGACGAAACCACCAAAGCCTTGCACGGCCGCCGTCAATTCCTTGAACAGTTCGTTCTGCAGCGCCTGCATGACCTCGGGGTCGAGCTGCTCGCTGAGTGTCGTGAAGCCGCAGAGATCGGCGAACAGCACCGTTACCGTTCGTCGATCGGCGTCGGAGACGGAATGCGGCCCCTCTTCGCTTTCGATGTTCGGCGACGGAGCTCGAGAGGGCTGCGCAATGGTGCGGCTTGGTGTCGGAGCAGGCCGTTCGGCAGCTTTTGCGGACGCACCGACGCTTGCCCCACATTTAGGACAGAACTCGAAATCAGGTGCGCAGGCGTAGCCGCAACTGGCGCATGGCACGGGCTGGCGGCGGCCACACTTCGGACAGAAGGCGTAACCGCCCTCGATCTCGAAACCGCAGCCCGAGCAGTTCATGGACACCTCACCAGAGCATGATGCCGAAGAGTGTGAAGCGGTTTTCGGACGACATCATGCTCTATCTCTTTGACCTTGGGCCATGACCCGTGATCTCGCCACGCTCGTCACGGCCGGGGTATTCACAAGGATGAACCGATAGTCGTCAACCGGCAAGCGGCAGCACAAATGGGCATCGGTCTGGGTTGGCGGTGGAGCACTGCCGATACGGGCGGCTGCGTGGCCGTGATTTGCGAAAATTCCCTCGTCCCGCCGTCTTCCTGCTATGATGGAGATGAGGAGGCGACCCATGAGCGAGAACCGTAAGCTGGCCGCAATCCTGGCTGCAGATGTGGTCGGATACAGCCGGCTCGCGAGCGCGGACGAAGATCGTACCTTGGCGCGGTTGCGGGCACTGCGCAGCGACCTGATCGATCCGATCATTGCAGTGCACCACGGGCGGGTTATCAAGCGTACCGGAGATGGGGCGCTGGTTGAGTTTCGCAGTGTGGTCGATGCCGTGCGCTGCGCCGTTGAGATTCAAAACGGTATGGTTGAGCGCAATGCCGGCGTACCGCAGGAGCGCCGCATCGAGTTCAGGATAGGCATCCATCTGGGCGACGTGGTCGAAGAGAGCGATGGCGACCTGATGGGTGACGGCGTCAACATCGCCTCGCGTCTGGAGGGCGTTGCGGCGCCCGGCGCCATCTGCCTGTCCGAGGATGCCTATCGCCAGGTCAAGGCCAGGCTTGACCTCTCGGTCAGCGATCTCGGCAGCACACAGCTCAAGAACATCGCCGAGCCGATCCGGGTGTATTCGCTGCAAGTCGGCGCCGGGGCCAAGGTGGCCGCGACCTCGCAAACCCCGACGAGCCCTCCGGCTGCGGCAGCGCCGCCGAAACTGTCGATCGCCGTGCTGCCGTTCGCCAATATGAGCGGTGATGCCGAACAGGACTACTTCGCCGACGGCATCTCCGAAGACATCATCACGGCGCTGTCCAAACTGTCACAGCTCTTCGTCATCGCTCGCAATTCGTCCTTCATCTTCAAGGGCCAGAACGTCCATGTGCAGGATGTCGGCACGAAGCTCGGCGTGCGCTATGTCCTTGAAGGCAGCGTACGCAAGTCGGGGAACAAGGTACGCATCACCGCGCAGCTCATCGATGCAATTTCAGGCGGCCATCTTTGGGCGGAGCGGTTCGATCGCGATCTGACCGACATATTCGCCGTGCAGGATGACGTGACGCAGCACATCGTCGGTGCGCTGGCGCTCAATCTGACCGACGATGACCGTCTGCGGCTGGCGCCCGAACACCAGCGCAATCCGGAGGCGTATGACTGTTTCCTGCGGGGCCGGGAGCTGTGGCACCGGCTGACGAAGGACACGAACGTCGCGGCCCGCGAGCTCTTGCAGCGGGCCATCGAACTGGACCCGAAATTTGCCTCTGCCCACGCTTTCCTAGCCCTCACGCACGGGCTCGATTACCTCAACAGGTGGGGTGCGTCGGACTCGATGGCGCAAGCGGAAGAGGCAGCAACGCGAGCGGTAACGCTGGATGACAGCAATCCCTGGGCGCACTGGGCGCTGGCATCGGCCAAGCTTTACACACGACGGCACGATGAGGCCATCGGCGAGGTCGAGCGCGCGATAGCTCTCAATCCGAACTTCGCCGAAGCGCACGTCGCCCGCGGCGAGGCGCTGTATTATTCGGGTAGACCCGCGGAGGCGCTAGAGAGTTTCGCCCGGGGAAAGACCTTGAATCCATACTTTCCGGATGTGCTTCTGCACTTCCAGGCTTTGGCATCGTTTCAACTGGGAAGGTACGAAGAGGCCGTCGACCTCTTGCTGCAACGGCTGGCTCGCAACGCTGTCACCGACGTCTCGCGTGCGCTTCTGGCCGCATGCTACGGCCATCTGGGCCGTTTGGAGGAGGCCCATACGGCATGGCAGGACCTGCTTCGCGTCAATCCCGCCTATTCGCTGGAACACCGTCGCAAGGTCTTGCCTTACAAGAACCCTGCCGATTTCGAACTGATGGTAGAGGGGCTCCGCAAGGCCGGCGTGGTGCAATGACGGGCTAAAGCCCGGCCGGATCAGAGGCCCGAGGCCCGGCCGATCTTGCGCCATCGGGCGTTTTCGCGAACCGGTTTCAGGTCATCGGTCGTCTCGGCAAATGTCCGCAACCGGTATTGCCGCAGCAGGTCCGGGAACAGCGCCCCTTCCGGCAGTCCGGCAAGCTGCTCGCGGACCGAGATCTTTTCATCGATGACCCGCATGCCCCAGGCATTTTCCCGAACCTGCAGCTCGGCGGCCAGATCGCGCTCTTCTGGCGCGTTTTCATCAAGCGCAGCCAGCAGGATCGAGTGGAAAAGCGCGACATAGCCAATCTGTCTCAGGCCGCCCACAACCCGCACGCGCGGCAATATGGCAAGGGCAAGGAACATCAGGAACAAGTCCGGCAAAAGCAGGCCGTCCAGCAGTGCCTGCTGGAGATGCGGCCGCTCGAACGGGATGGAAAGACCATGCGGCCTGTCAGGCTCGATCAGCCGCCCGTTCTCGAGGACGAGCTTGCGCACGCGCTGCTCGCGGATGCCCCAGAAATAGGCCGTGGCATTGGGCAGGAACCTGCCAAATGGGCCCGATGCGGCTTCTTGCAAGGCATGGTCGAGACGCCGGCGCCTTGCGGGCTCGAGGAGCAGCCTGGAAAGAAGACTGCCTTCATCTTCCAGATGCCGCGCCACGACAGTCGCGGCCAGCCTATCATCGATGAAAACCGGCCGGGCCATGCCGGAACGATCCCAATCGGCGACCAGATGCTCGTTGAGTTCTGTCAGCGCATCGGCGGCTGTTGCAAATACCTTGTCCTGGCTGGCAAGCAGCGTGCCGAGCCAGCTTCTGGCATCCGTCTCAGTGCCCACCGTTTCGAGCGCGCGCCCGTTGAGGGCGACGGGACCGGCCGCGCAGGCGCTTTTGCGGCACAGTTTGTGGCGGCCCATGCCAAACAAATTGACCTTGTCGTCGCCGACATCCAGCCATCCCGGCCCCTCCCGGCCGGTTGTCTCCATGGTCATGGTCGTTCCCATGAAGCCGAAAAAAGCCGACAGCCCGTTTTCGACCGCGCCGAGCCAGGCAAGCAGCAGGGCATCGAAGGTGATGCGATCCATCAGAAGCAGGCAGTGCAGGCCGGACTGGATAACCGGTCTGTGGTCGAATTCGTCGAGGGCCTTGCCGGTCGCTTCAGGCTGCATGATCGCACCGAGGCGCTGCTGCAGGACGTCGCGCAGGATCGAGCGGGCAGCAATCGACGGGGCCGATCCAGGCCTTGCCACCGGCCGCCACAGATGGCGGGCATAATCGGAAACCGGCGCATTCCAGTTCTGCTCGATGTCACGCACGACCTCCGGGCAGAGCAGCGACAGCACAGCCAAAATGTCCACCGGAGGCGCAGGGGCAGGGACGGCGGTCATCAGAACCGCAGCCGGGCCATGCTCAGGAGGTCGTGGTACTGCCCGTCGGTAAAACCGGCCTTCACATGCCGTCCCTCGACCTCGAAGCCGTGGCTTGTGTAGAGACGGATGGCCGGTTCGTTGTCGGCATAGACAGTCAACTCGACCCGCTTCAGGGCGCGCCAGTTGTCGGCCACGTCAAGCAGCGCGCCAAGGATGGCAGAGCCGATGCCTCTGCCGACAAAGCCATCGTCAAGGCCGATATTGATCTCGCCTATATGCGAGCGGCGCGGCGAACCCTGCGCGACCAGGCTGCCATGGCCGACAACCTTGCCGTCCAGCTCCGCAACGATCCAGGTGGTTTCCGGGCCGGACTTGGCGATGCGCCGCTCCACCTGCTCCACCATCTCGAACGGCATCCTGAGCGTGCCCCAGCGGAACCCCGGCATATTGAAGATAGCGCACAGCGCCTCGGCATCGCTTGGCCGGACGGCCCGGAGCTGCGGCTGGATTTTCTCGGATAAGGAGGTCGTGCTGGTCATGGCTTTCCCGCCTAGCGCAATTTCAGGAAAAGTGTGAGCGGTTTTCCGTCCGGAATTGCGTCAGAACAAAGCGACAGAGGCAATATGCCCGGCACGATGCACCGGACGTCACCTGAAAATCCAGCCGTCTCTGCGACCTATGCCGATTGCGCGGCAAAATGCCGGGGGGCGGCGCAGAGTTTGAGGATACCGCTGATGCCGATCCAGCCGAAAAGGGCGAGCCAGCACAATGTCCCGGCCGCCGTCCAGTCGATCCGGTGCACGGCAGCGTCGGTGATGAAGAGGCCAAGAACAGCAAGCAGGCCAACCAGAAACTGCGCCAGGCCGAGCACCAGCAATTCCTCACGCGGTGCACTTCTCCAGACGAGATAGGTGCCGCCGGCGCCGGCGAGGAAGATGGCGCTGTAGACCTGGGCGTGGAAGGCATCGATCGGCCATGGCCAGAAACCACCGAATGTCAGGGGAAACAGCAACAGGCCGACGCCGTAGGCCCCGAGGATCGTCATTTCCACCGGTAGGTAGGCGCGCCATGCGGGGTTCAAGATCACGCCTTTTGCAGAAGGGCGGGCCCTTGCCCGCCACAGGAACAGCCCGGATACCGCGGCTGACGCAAGATAGACCAGAAACCAGAGCCAGGGGGCTTTGCGCTCGAAGTTGAAATAACCGAGATTGATGAACGAAGCCGCCGACACGATGACGGTGAAGATGAAGGCCATGACCAGCACGAGCCTGCCGGGCGACCAGCGATTCCAGACCAGCAGCGCCGCCATCACTGCCATTTCGGCGGTGTAGAAGCCGCCGAGGAAGCGGGCATTGAACGGCGTGACGGCCCAGGGCCAGCGCGGCTTGACCAGCGCAGGCGCGAAAAACAGGCCGGCCCCGACGATCAGGACGATGATGACCCCCGCCGAGAAAAGGCGCAGGGCCGCCGGAAATGGCGGGTTGTCGCGTGTCGGCATGGAGAAAACCCCAGAGATGAATGCCCCATGGGCTATCATAGTTTGGAATTCAACAAATGGAAATTGACCTGTCACCAGGCTTGTCCATTCGAATGGCCGTCCGGTCCGTTTAGCAGTATGATGGAGCGTTCGGGTCGAAGATCGGTCCGGCCAACACGCCTAGAGCCGGATGATTTCAGGTCTGTCCGACCTGAAATCTGAATCCGCCTCTGAATCAGGAAGAGCATGATGTCGTCCGAAAACCGCTTCACACTTTTCGGCATCATGCTCTAGCGGCGCAATTTCCGGAGCCTGCACGATGACCGAAGCTCAGGATCTGTTCTCGCTTCTGCGGCAATCGACCGATGTCGATCCGCAGGCAATCGACGCAATCCGGCAAACCATCGCCGAGGGCAAGGACCGCGAACTTTGCCGCATCAATGCGCTCGCCTTCGCCAGCAAGCATGGCCTCGACGAGGAACGCACCATAAGCGCCTTTCTCCATGCGGCGCGGGTGGGCATCTTCGACATTTCCTGGAATGTTCTGTGCCCCGGCTGTGGCGGCGTGCTCGACACCAACGCCACGCTGAAAACCATGCAGAAGGACGAATACACCTGCGCGCTGTGCTCCCAGGGCTATTCGCCGACCCTCGACGAGATGGTCGAGGTGACATTCACCGTCAGTCCCCGCGTGCGCAGGATTGCCGCCCACAATCCACACGAACTGCCGTTGGTGGAATATTACCGCCAGATCTACTGGGCGTCCGGGGCCGATCTGCCGGACGAGGATCTGGCGGAAAAGATGGAAGCGTTCTCGCTGGAAGATATCGAGCTTGCGCCCGGTGAAAAGGCGGTTCTGCACATCCAGCTTCCGCCCCAATTCATCATCGTGTTCGAGCCGGTCACGCATTCGGCCCAGTTCATCGACGCGAAGGGCGAACCGGCAAAAGAGCGGCGAAACCTCTCTCTGGCCTTCGACCGCGACCATGTCCAGAGCCAGACGCTGGAGATGCAACCCGGCCCATTGCGCATTTCGCTGGAAAACAGGACCGACACGCGCGTGCTGCCGACGGTCTTCATCGCCTGCCCGGTATTGCATGATTTCCTGGGCAAGCGCCGGCCCTTCGTGACCGCCAAGCGCCTGCTCACCAACCAGACGTTCCGGGATCTCTATCGCACGGATACGCTCGACATCAACCAGCGCCTGAAGATCACCAGCCTGACCTTCCTGTTCACCGATCTGCGCGGATCGACCGAGCTTTACGAGCGGGTGGGCGATCTTTCAGCCTTCGATCTCGTGCGCGAGCATTTCCAGGTTCTGCACGAGATCGTCGCGGCGGAGGCAGGCGCGGTTGTGAAGACGATCGGCGATGCGGTGATGGCGACCTTCGCGACGCCTGACCGTGCGATTGCCGCGGCGCTGCGGATGCGCGACGCCATGCGGGCGCTCAATGACAAAAGCGGGCGCGAGGACCTTCTGCTCAAGATCGGTGTTCATGCCGGCCCCTGCATAGCCGTGTCCATGAACGAGCGGCAGGATTATTTCGGCCAGACGGTCAACATTGCTTCGCGGGTCCAGAACCTCGCCAACGCACAGGCGATCTTCGCCACGCGTGCGGTGGTCGACGATAATCTCACCGCCGATCTGTTGCACAGGAACGCGCTGACGCCCGTGCCGCACGAGGTCTCGCTGCGCGGCATCGAGCGGGAGATTGCGGTTTATACGATCCCCTGAAGAGTTCTCTGCCGCTCACACGCGCTTGCAGAGGAAATAACGGTCGGCGGGCTCCGAAGTGGGCGCCGGGAGGTGTTGCAGCAGCGGGTGATCGAGCGGCGTGCCACTGACCGCGAAGCCGCCGACGCGAAGCAGGCTCGCAATCAGATCGGGAAGCCAGGTAGCGGTCACTGCATCGCGATCGTCATAGCCGGTGCCAATGTCGGCATGAACAAGGGCGGCTTCGATGCCAATGAACTTGCGGCCCGTCTCGCGTATTTCGCCGAGCACGAGGTTTTCAGCTTCGGGAATTGAGCTAGTGTGCGCGCCAACTTCGCGGTCGAACACCACGATCCGGCGCCCGGGCAGAAGCTCGCGCAGATGGTGGAATGTCCGGCCATTGCCGAGGCCGAGCTCAAGCACAAGCCCCTCCATCTTCGCCACCTCGGGGCAGATTCGATTGAGAATGTCGCGCTGCGCGGTCATCCTGCTGATGAAATTATCGAGGCGACTCATATGCGATTTTGTGTCCTGAACCAGCAGCCCCGATCGAGGCTTGCTGCATATAAAGGCGAACGACGAACCCTGCAATAACGCAACCGGCCGCCGACAAGCGTCATACCGGGTGGAGTGTTCGGCAGGCCGCGCGGTGGAACAGCGATATCACTTGTAGGGGTCTGCGGCGTCCCGCAAGCCGTCGCCGAGGAAGTTGAACGCCATGATAACGAGGATGACCGGCAGCATCGGCAAAAGCAGCCATGGATAGAACGCGATCACGCTGACGCTGCGCGCCTCGGTGAGCAGGATGCCCCAGCTGGTTATCGGCGCCCTCAGGCCGAGCCCGAGGAAGCTCAGCGCCGTTTCGCCCAGGATCATGCCAGGGATGGAGAGCGTCGCCGTCGCGATCAGATGCGACATGAAGCCGGGAATGAGATGCCGCCTGATGATGCGGCTGCTTCCGGCGCCCATCAACTGCGCGGCCAGAACGTAATCCTCCTCGCGCAAGGCCAGAAGCTTTGAACGCACGGCCCGCGCCAGTCCGGTCCAGTCGAGCAGTCCGAGGATGACGGTGATGCCGAAATAGATCAGGATCGGACTCCACGTTATCGGCATGATCGCCGCCAGGGCCAGCCATAGCGGAATGCTGGGAATCGATTGCAGGACTTCGATTATCCGTTGGACGATCAGGTCGAAGATACCACCGTGATAGCCGGCCAGCCCGCCGATGACGATGCCGAGCAGGAAGCTGAAACTGATGCCGACGAGGCCGATAGTCAGTGAAATGCGTGCGCCATAGATCATGCGCGAGAGCACGTCGCGCCCCAGCCTGTCGGTGCCGGCCAGAAACAGCTGCCCGTTTTCGGCAGGACAGACAAAATGCCTGTCACCTTCGATCAGGCCCCAGAACCGATAAGTGTCGCCCTTGCAGAAGAAACGGAGCCGCTGAACATCGTCGTGCTTCTCGATGTAGTTCCGCTTGAGCGTGTCCATATCCAGCGTCATCTGGCGGCCATAGACGAACGGCCCGACGAACTCGCCATTGTGGAACAGGTGCACGTGCTGCGGCGGCGCATAGATGTAGTCCATGTTGCGCGAGTGCAGATTGTAGGGCGCCAGGAACTCGCAGATCAGTATCCCGGAATACAGCACTGCCAGGAATATGCCGGATATAAGCGCAAGCCGGTGTTTGCGGAATTTCCACCACATCAGCCGCAACTGCGATGCCTGAAAGACCTTCGATTGCTCCGGCGTCATCGCCTCGACCGACTGCAGGTCGAAGGGCGCGCCGGAAATGTAGTGTTGCAGTGGAGCACCCGGAGCGGGCAGCGGCGAGTCCTGTTTCATTTGGTGCTGCCACCCTGCAAACGAATTCGTGGATCAAGCAGCGCCAGCGCCAAGTCGGAAATCAGCACGCCGATAACCGTCAGGAAGGCGAGGAACATCAGGAATGACCCTGCCAGATACATATCCTGGCTTTGCAGCGCCTTGATCAGCATCGGCCCGGTCGTTTCCAAAGACAGAACGATAGCCGTGATCTCAGCGCCGGAGATGATGGCTGGCAGGATCGAGCCGATGTCGGAAATGAAGAAGTTGAGTGCCATGCGCAGCGGATATTTGACCAGCGCCTTGAACGGATGCAGGCCCTTGGCGCGCGCCGTCACCACATATTGCTTGTGCAGTTCGTCGAGCAGATTGGCGCGCAGCCGCCGGATCATGCTCGCCGTGCCTCCGGTGCCGATGATCAGGACCGGGATCCAGAGATGGGCGAGGATCGACTTCGCCTTGGCCCAGCTCATCGGCTCGCCGAGATATTGCTGGTCCATGAGATGGCCGATGGAGGTGCCGAACCAGATGTTGGCGAAATACATCAGGATCAGCGCCAGCATGAAATTCGGAATGGCAAGGCCGAGAAGGCCGAAGAAAGTCAGGCCGTAGTCGCCCCAGCTGTATTGATGCGTGGCGGAGTACATGCCAATCGGAAAGGCGATGAGCCAGGTGAAGATGATCGTGACGAAGGAAACCAGCACGGTCAGCCACATTCGGTCGCCGACGACGTCGCGAACCGGCAGCTCATATTCGAAGGAATAGCCGAAATCGCCGTGCAGCATCCCGCCCACCCAGTAGAAGTAGCGAATGACCGGCGGCTGGTCGAAACCATATTCCTTGCGCATCATCTGGATGCGGTCGGAATCCACCGCTTCGCCCTGGGCCCGAAGCTCGGCGACATAGCTGTCGAAATAGTCGCCCGGTGGAAGTTCGATGATGGTGAACACCAGCGCCGATATGACCAGCAGCGTTGGAACCATCACGGCGATGCGCCAGACAAGATATCGAAGCACGCTCAGGAGCCTCCAAGCCAGAATGTGTCCAGCAAATAGACACCGAAATAGGAGGTCGGGTCGTAGCCGTAGAGTGCTTTGTCAGGCAGGTTGCGCAGCCGCGACGATACCAGAATCGGCTGAAGTGTTTCGTTCACCGTACCGATAGAGAACACCTGATCGGTGTAGATCGACAGCATCGAGTTCCAGATTTCGGCGCGCTCGCTGGATTCGGTCGACCCGTTCCAGCGCTTGAGCAAAGCCATTAACTCAACGACTTCAGGAACATCGGGTGCCTCACCCATCTTGCCATGCGACAGATAATAAGCGCCCCAGAGCGGCCATTGCAGCTGGTCGTCGATGGTGGGGGCCAGCTGGTATGGATTCATGTCGGCGGTCGGCACGCCATTGTCGATGCCCGACGACATCGACATCAGGATCTGGCCGCCAAGCGCACGGCTGCGGAAGATGTCGCGCTGCGAAGTCCGGATGAACAAAGCGATGCCGATCTTGCGCCAGTGATCGGTGATGAGTTCGAGCGCATCGGTTTCCAGCGTGCTTTCGCCGGCCGTTTCCACGATGATCTGCGCCGGGCGTCCATCGGGAAGTAGCCGCAGGCCGTCATCGTCACGGGCCTGAAGCCCGACCTCGTCAAGCAGTGCATTGGCCTGGTCGGGATCGTGGGCGACCCAGGCTTTCGCGAATTCCGGCCGGTAGAGCGGGCTCTCCGGCAAGACCGTATCGGCGCTTTCCTGCGCCAATCCGTAGAAGACGGCCATGTTGATCTCGCGCCGGTCCACAGCGAGCGAAAGTGCGCGGCGCACGCGCACGTCACGCAAAAGGCCACGCCACACCGGGTCGGCACAATTCAGATTGGGCATGAGCGCCAGCCGCGAACCCTGTGTGCGTTTCCACAGATGCATCTTCACCGGGTAGCGCTTCTCCGCGTCCTTCAGGAAGGAGTAATCGCTGAAGTCGATTCCCATGCATTGCAGGTCGCTCTCGCCCGCACCGGTCTTGGCGGAGATGATCGCCGACGAGCTGACATTCATGATGATCCGGTCGACATAGGGCAGTTGCCGGCCGTTCTCGTCTGTTCGATGAAAGAACGGGTTGCGCTCGAAGATGAACTGGTCGGCCGGCGGCTTGGTCCGGTTCTGCCAGGGGTCGAGCGTCGGCAGATCCGGGTTCTCCGGGCGATACTGCCGCGACATGCGGATATGCAGGAGCGTCCATTTCGCGGTCCGGTTCTCCTTCATCAGGCCGGCGAGCCGGAATGGATCCTGATATTTCTTGTGGAACTGCTTGAGATAGGCGGCCGGCAACACAAGCGGTGTCGGCGAAGCAGCGGCAAGCTTGGGCAGGAAGTCGGGATTGGGCGCGTCCCAACTGTAGCGGACCGTCAACGGATCGACGATCTCGAAACGTGGCGGCTTGCCGTCCGCCAGCAGGGCAGGGGCGAGCCCCCCTTGCGAAAGCTCATCGTTCAGCCAGACATCTTCCCAGCAATAACGAAAATCCTCCGGCGTCAGCAGGCTGCCGTCTGACCATTTATGGCCTTCACGAATCTTGAACGTGAAGACGCGATCGTCCTTTACGTCGAAACTTTCGAGAATGTCGGCTTGAAAGTTAAGCTTCTCGTCATAGCCGACCAGCCGGGAATACCCGTAGATCGTCATCATCCGGATATCTTTCTGGCTGCCGATGATCGTACGCAGCGTGCCGCCATACTGGCCGGGCTGCCGGCCCATCGCCGCGAGGTTCAACGCGCGCGGGCTCTTGGGCAGGCGCTCCGCGAGCGGCGGCAGAGCCCTGGCTTTCAGCTGCGGCTGAAGAAAATCCGGCTCCAGATCGCCGGCGCGCGCCGTGCCCGGCAGAAATGCCGAAGCCATGAGACCAAGGACAATGCGGCGGCTGATCAATGGCGTAACTCGCTGACATCGGCCGAACGTCGGGCCAGCACGAGATGGCCGCCGCCGAGATCGAGCGGCGACAGCATATCCTCTTCGCCCTCGTCGCGGAATTGCGGGCCCCATGCGCTGGTGTCGGAAGCGCCGCCGAGCTTCAGCGTCTTGAAATCCATGGGCCGGTCGAGATCGGGGAAAGGGACTGCGGCGAGCAGCGAGCGCGTGTAGGGGTGGATCGGTTTCCTGAGCAGAATTTCGCGCGGTGCAAGCTCGACGATACGCCCGCCGCACATCACCGCGATGCGGTCCGCCATGTAGTCCACCACCGCCAGATTGTGGGATATGAACAGGTAGGTCAGGCCCAGTTCCTTCTGCAGGTCCTTCAGAAGGTTCAGGATCTGCGCCTGCACGGAGACATCGAGCGCCGAAACCGGCTCGTCGCAGATCAGCAGTTCAGGCCCCAGCGCCAAGGCGCGCGCAATGCCGATACGCTGACGCTGCCCGCCGGAGAAGCTGTGGGGATAACGCTGGATGAAGCGCGGATCGAGCCCGATTGCCTGCATCAGGCTCTTGACTGTGGCTAGCCGGGACGCGGCATTGCCACGTTGATGGATTTCCAGCGGCTCGCTCAAGATGTTTTCCACGGTCATGCGAGGCGAAAGCGACGAGACCGGATCCTGGAAAACCATCTGGAGTTTCGCCCGCAGCAAGCGCAGGGCGTCTCCCTCGGCTTCCAGGACGTCGATCGGTCCGTCGCGGCCGTTGAAGATCACGGAGCCGCCGGTAGGGGTGACGGCCCGCATCAGGATCTTGCTGACGGTGGTTTTGCCGCAACCGCTTTCGCCAACCAGGCCCAGGCACTCACCTCGCCTGATGTCGAAGCTGACGCCGTCCACGGCGCGAACAGAGGTCTGATGGCTCCCGCTGAACCATCCGGAGTTGCGGATGGTGTAGACCTTTTTCAGATCCCTGACCGACAGCAGAATGTCGTCCGGCCCCTTCGCTTCCGGCGCCGTCTGCTTGCCCAGCAGGGTCCCGACATTCACCGGCACCTCGCGGAGCGCCTTCAGTCTTTCGCCAGGCTTCAGGTCGAAATGCGGAACGGCTGCCATGAGGCCCTTCAGGTAAGGGTGGCCTGGCCGGCGGAATATTGCCTCCACAGGGCCTGCTTCCATGATCTCGCCATGGTACATGACGACCACCTCGTCGGCGACATTGGCAACCACGCCGAGGTCGTGTGTGATCAGCAGCATTGCCATGTTGAGCTTGGTCTGGAGCCCACGAAGCAATTGCAGGATTTGCGCCTGGATGGTGACGTCCAACGCCGTTGTCGGCTCATCGGCGATCAACAGAGCGGGCCGGCAGATAAGCGCCATGGCGATCATAGCGCGTTGCCGCAATCCTCCCGAAAGTTCGAACGGATACATGTCGTAGGCGCGCTTGGGATTGGGAAACCCGACGAGGCCGAGCATTTCCTCGGTCCTCGCCTTGCGCTCCGTCCGATCCATGTGCGTATGAATCTGCAGGGATTCGCTGACCTGGTTGCCGATCGTGTGCAGCGGCGACAGCGATGTCATCGGCTCCTGAAAGATCTTGCCGATGCGGCTGCCTCTCAACGCCCGGATTTCGGGTCCGTCGCGCGGCATCTGCAGGATGTCCTGCGTGGTGCCGGGCTTTTTGGGATCGGAAAACAGGATACGGCCGCGAACATGGGCCGTGTTCGGCAAGATGCCCATCACGGCCTGGCTGAGAACCGATTTTCCGGAACCGGACTCACCGACAAGTGCGGTGACCTTGCCGGGCAGGACGCGAAGATTTGCCCGCCTGACGGCATGCAACGGTCCCCCGACAATGGCAAAAGAGATGCCAACATCCTCGATCCTCAGCAGATCAACGCCTGCATCCATTCCCACACCAGCCCCAATCTGGCGCCTCCCGACCGGCCCCAAAAAGCAAGACTAGCGCATTGTCAGCGCAGAGCAACTTGGATTCGAAACGAATTCCCCGGCGACCGGCGGCCGGACAGCATACCAGGGCGTCCAGATCGGATGGTGGTGACTACTGGAGCTTCCTCCGGTCGCCCGCCGACAGCCGCGCGGCATCGCGATGAAGCAGCATGACCTGCTCGGCGTCCGATATCCGATCGTGAAACGGCTGCAGCGCAGCGTCTTCATCGAGTGCGAGAGCACCCGATAGATCGGGTGAAAGCACCGTCAGCTTCTGCTTGCTGCCCGCCAGTTCCTCCTCGCCGAGCGTCAGCCAGCTGTTGGCCCCGCAATAGCCGGCGAAGTCCTTGCTGGCGAGAACGCTGTGCGGATATTTCTTGGTCAGGGTCTGGAGACGCTGGACCTCGTTTACAGCCGAGCCGAAGACCGAGAATGTGAGTCGGTCGGTAAGCCCGACATTGCCGAACATCACATTGCCGACATGCAGGCCGATACCAAATTTTATATCGCCCAGTCCTTGCTCTTTTCTGCGCAGATTGAGCTCCATCATGCGCATGCTGGCCTTGTGCGCAGCCGCAAGAGCAGCCTGGCAGGCGATCTCTGACTGCGCGCGATGCCTTTCGCAGGGGTAGACGGCAATGAATCCATCCCCCAGGAAACTCATGATCTGCCCGCCTTTGCGATTGAAAGGTGCTGCGATGGCATCGAAAAACTGGTTCAGCGTATCGATATAGACTTCGCGGCCGGAAGTTTCGGCGAGCCTTGTCGACCCGCGCATATCGCCCATCACCAGCGCGGCCCGGATTGTGTCGCCCTCGCCGCGCTTGATCTGGCCGTCCAGCACGCGCCTGCCGGCGTCACCGCCGAGATACGTGGTCATCATGTTGTCGGCGAGCTTGGTGAGCACCGCCATCTTGCTTGCTATAGCGAGATGGTTCTGGATCCGCAGCAGCGCCGAAATCATGCTGTCGCTGAAGCCTGAAGCACTGTCGGTGGACCAGGACCCCAACATGCCCTGACTTGTATCGCCGTTGAAGGGATGGACGAAAGCCATGTAATCGGTGACGCCCATAAGCCTGAGCTCATCGAAAACAGGAAACTCCGACCGCACCGACGGGTCGAGCCGGCGCCGCAGATGGTCGAGCTTGTTGCTGAGCAGATGGTAGTATGGGCTGGTCAGGAATCTGTCGGAATGGACGCCGTTCTCACTCCGGAAGCCTTCCACTTCCAGGCCTTGGCCGCGAATCCAGGTGAAACCGAGCGCGTCATAAAGCGGATGCAGCATCGAAAAGCTCAAATGCACCCGCTTCAGCGGCAGGCCGGCAGCAGCCAGCCGTTCACAAAAACCCTTGACCAATGTTTCCAGGTCGTCGCCCGCCAGCGCCGATTGGGTCAGCCAATCGGCAACCTTATCCATGAGAATGTTGGAAATTTCTGCTTGCGCTGTGCTCATGCTATCTCGAAACCCGTCGAAGACGAGCCATCTCCTTTGATCCGCAAAATTCTCGAAGTCAATGAAGCCGGCTTCGGGGGCAGAAGCCGGCGAAGAATATCCCGAATGACTGTCCTTGCAGGAAGCAAGCAGACGTCGACCGCACAAATCACCTGCAACACTATGTGGCGAGGCTGCCGGCGAAGTGCAATCCCGATCCTGACATCGCGCAAATAATTGGTCGGCTCAGGCACCGTTGGGCTCGCCGGGTCTCAAGAACCATGGCCCCGGCGAATTGCGGAAAATCGATTCCCCAAGCCGTATCAGACCGGCGCCTTCGCCTTCAGGCTTGCGGCAGCCATTGCATAGCCGCCGGCGGCGCCATCGATGAAGTGAACATGATCGCGCTGCAGCGGCGAGATGACGAGGCATGTCATCAAGGCCGACTTCTGGCGGTGCAGGCCATAGTTGCAGATGCCGGCCTCTTCCGCTTGTTTCAGCCGGTTATCGATCCGCTGCAACACATCCGCGTCGACGTCGATGGTCATTTTCAAGCCGTCGTCGAACTTGCGGAAATCCGAATTGCTGGCCACCTGGCGTTTGTAGACCTTCGGGTCGAAACCGCCGATCGTCCAGCCCAATTTGTCGGTGAAGGCCGTAAGCGTCATCAGGAAGATCACCCACAGCTTGGCCAGCCACCGCCGGCCCGGCGGCGCCGTGGCCCGTGCCTCGACATCGAGACCGGCGGGCAAGAGACTATAGGCCGGACCGTCCACCGGCACCGGGTGGCCATCGCGCTCCTGCCTGCCGGCAAGGGCGATGATGTCGGAAGCCAGAAACTGGAAACCACGCAAGTCGCGCGATGCCCCCGGCACGGCTATGATCGAGACAATTTCGCCATGCCGGGCTTCGATCGGGTTCCAGCGGCAGGAGAGGCCGGTCAGATCCGGCCGCGCGCCGGCCGGGGCGGGGTCGACGCGGTAGCGCCCGGCTTTCATTTCGGCTTCCGCCCAACTGCCGCCGCCGCCGGCGAACATGGCATAGAAGGCTGCTTCGGAGGCCTGGAACCTCGCCACGCGAACGTCGAGGCCTTGCCCTCTTATGTCCTTTATCGGCACGATTGCGGCACGCAAGGTCAGGTCCAGTTCGTCCGCCACCCATCTCTGGACAGAAGCCAGCGCGTTACGGGCGATCTCCAGCGCCGAGCCGGGAAACGCCACGAGCGCGCCGTCGCCGCCGAAGACGAAGGGAAGATCTTGCCGTCCCAGCGCGTTGAGCAGCGCCGAAATGACGCTGGCGCCGGCCATATTGACGGTTTTGTAGCGCCCGGCCTCGATCGCCTTGGTCGAGCCGACGATGTCGGCGGTGGCCAGCGCCCAGCCATCGGGGAGAGGCCGATAGTTGTCGATATCGGCAACGCTTTCGAACTTTGCGAAGACCGGCAAAGAAGCGACGAACGGGTCGGACGCGACAGCTGTTTCCATAAGCATCAGATAGCACATTCCAGCGCTTGAAGGTGAAGTCGATCACGCCTCGAAATTGACTTGGGCAGGCTTTGCGATGATAGGATCGCGCGATGCGAATTGCCTTCTACGCCCCGCTGAAGTCGCCCAATCATCCCGTTGTCTCCGGCGACCGCCAGATGGCACGGATGCTGGTCCAGGCGCTGCAGCATGGCGGGCATAGCGTCGAACTGGCATCGGAGTTGCGCTTCTATCTACGCCAGCCGGAACCGAAAAGTTTCGATGCGCTCATGATCGAGGCCCGGGACGAAGCCGCGCGACTGACAAGGCTTTGGGACCGTGACGGCAAGCCCGATCTCTGGTTCTCCTATCATCCCTACTACAAGGCGCCCGACCTGATCGGGCCCGAGCTGGCGTTGGCCTTTGCCGTCCCCTATGTGACGGCCGAAGCCTCCTATTCCGAACGGCGCAACGCCGGTTCGTGGGCCGATAGCCAGGCATTGGTCGCGCGAGCCATCGAACAGGCGGCGCTGAACATCTGCTTCACGCAAAGGGATCGCCAGGGGCTGGCGGATGCTGTCCCCCACGCCGCTCTCGGTATGCTTTCACCCTTCATCGACACATCGGCATTCCACGAAATGCCGGTACTGGATTATCCGACGCGCCTCGTGACCGTCGCCATGATGCGCCCGGGCGACAAGGTCTTGAGCTATCGCATGCTGGCGCAGGCGCTCGGGTTGATCGGCCATCTCCCCTGGACGCTATCGGTCGTCGGGGACGGACCTGCCCGTGACGAGGTAAAGGCGCAATTCGCCGGCTTGCCCGCCGACCGTATCGAATGGCTTGGCGCCATCGAGCCTGCCGCCGTGCCGGATGTCCTTTATCGCGGGGGAATCTACGTCTGGCCGGGTTACGGCGAGGCCTATGGCATTGCCTATCTTGAAGCACAGGCCGCCGGCCTTCCGGTGGTGGCTCAGGACATTGCCGGCGTGCCGGAGGTCGTGCGGCATGGCCAGACCGGGTTTCTCACCCCGCCGGGCGATGTGGGGGCGTTCGCTTCGGCCATCGCAAGGCTTCTGGCCAATAATGACGAAAGAACCATCATGGCTGCAGAGGCCAGACGTTTCGTTCTCGAAGAACGCTCTCTCGGTGCTGCAAAGGCCCGTCTGGCGGAACTTCTCAAGATGATCCCGTTGTCATGACGTCCGACCCGATTTGGCAGCCTCTGGTGGACGAGCTGGCGCATCGGCAACGGTGGGGCCGCAAGGCAGAGTTCTGGCTGCGCGACGACGACGCCGTGGATCCGACGCCGGCGCTCGATCGGTTGCTCGACCTCACCGGTGACTTCGCGGTTCCGGTCACTCTGGCCGTCATTCCGGCCCAGACCGACGGGAAGCTTGTCGTCCGGCTTGACGCCGCGCCGCATGCCACGGTTGCCATTCATGGCTGGGCGCACCGAAATCATGCGCCCGAGGGTCAAAAAAAGCAGGAGCTCGGCGCGCATCGGCCACGCGAGGTGGTGCTGGATGAGCTGGCCGGCGGGCTGTCGCGTGTAACCGGCCTGCACGGCGCACGTGCGGTTCCGATGCTGGTGCCGCCCTGGAACCGGATCGACGCCGGCCTGGTACCCGACCTCGGATCGATAGGATTTGCGGCATTGTCGGTGTTCGGGCCGCCAAGGCCGGCTTCCTTGGCGGTCATCAACAGCAATGTCGACATCATGGATTGGCATGGCACGCGCGGCTGCCGCGATCATGGTCTGTTGGTTCAGGCCATCGTCGCGCAATTGCAGCGTGCATTCGACGGCGGCGAACCGGTCGGCCTGCTCACCCACCATCTCGTCCATGATGAATCGGCATGGCTTTTCCTCGAACGGCTGTTCACGATCACCGCGCGGACCGAAGCCTGCGCATGGCTTCCGATCAGCACATTGACCGAACGCAGCGCCGGAAAATAGCTCAGCGCTTTTTGTTCACTGAAGTTGGGAATGTGAGCGTCTGGCCATCCCGCGCCGCAAAAGCGCCGGCAAACCTGTCCTTGGCCAGTTTCTCCATCTCGTCCAGCTCATCGTCGGTGCGTGCCGGATCGTGGTGAAACAGCGCAAGCCCGCGCGCGCCGGCCGCCTCGCAGAGCTTGACGCCCTGTTGCCATGTCGAGTGCCCGTTGCCGCGGTAGCGCTCCATTTCCTCCTCGGTGTAGGTGCAGTCGTAAATGACGAGGTCGGCATCTCTGATCAGGCCGAGCACCGCCTGGTCGAGTTTGCCCGGCTCGTGCTCGGTGTCTGTGATGACCGCCACGACGCGGCCCCCCCATTCGACCCGGTAGCCGATGCAGCCGCCCGGATGGGTAAGACTACCGGTTCGTACAACAACTCCTTCGCGTGGCCGAAGCAGGTCTCCGGATGCGAAATCGCGGCAGTCGAGGCTCGCCTTGCAGACACCGAGTGTCACCGGAAACCATGGCGGCCGAATGAATTCATCGACCATCTGCCGCGTCGTCATGCGTCCAGCGAGATGCCCGGACCAAAGCGTAACTTTGATGCCTCGTTCATAAATAGGCTTGAAAGCCGGCAGCCCGATGATGTGATCGTAATGGCAATGGGTAAAAAACAGGTCGAAATCGGTGACGCCCGACGCTCGAAGCGTCCTGCCGGCAGGCCGCAGGCCGGAGCCCGCGTCGAACAGAAGCGTATGCTTGCCGCATTGCATCTCGATGCAGATCGTGTTGCCGCCATAGCGAGCAAATTCTGGCCCCGACACCGCAATGCTGCCGCGCACGCCCCAAAACCTGACAAGGAAGAAATCGTCGTCCATGCACCCTTTCGCCCATCGTAGCCAACCAACTGCTGCCAGAGTCGTTCCAGGAAAGGTGTGACACGGTTCCGGAAACTGCATCAAAACAAAGAAACAGAGCGGCTCGCCGCTTCAGTGCAACTGTGAATCGCTCTCGGCCGTTCGTGCGTCGATCAGGTCCGCGGTCGTACTGCTTAGCCTATCGGCAAGAACCCGCAATATCTCGATGGTCATTTCGGGAAACTCCTTCATAAGCCTCAGGAAATGGTCCTTGCGGATTCTCAAGGCCTCCAGCTCACTTGCCGCTTTGACGGTGGCAGTACGGGAGCTGTTGCACAATATGGCAATCTCGCCAACGATCGAATTTGGCAGCAATTCGGCAACTTTGATCGGCCCATTGTCGGAATCGACCAGAATATCCGCGCTGCCCGAAAGGATGACATAGGCGGCGTCTGCCTCGTCGCCCTGCCGGAAAAGAATCTGGCCGGCACTGTAGTTCACGCGATCGGACGTGAACGCGAGCAGCTTGAGCTTTGTCGGCTCGATGCCAGAGAACAAGGGAACGCGTTGCAGCATTCCAACTTCATCCTTGAGCAGCATTGTCGCAAACCTTCCTGAATTCGCGTTTGCCAGACTATGACACAAGTTCCTTGAAGATACCGTTTCCCGCCAAGAGTGTCTCGTGTGTTCCGTCTTCCACCAATTGGCCTGAGTCAAAGACCACAACCCGATCGAACATCGCCGCCATTGCCGGATTCGTCACCACCCACACAATTGCCGGCGAATGGCCGTCGCGTCTGGCTTCGTCGAGCACATTCCGCAACACTTTGTCCTGCACGCGCTGGTCGAGCGCCGACAGCGGCCGATTGAGAATGAGGAAATCGGGACGCTTGAGCAAGGCGCGGGCAACATCGAGCTTCTGTCGCTGTCCGCCGGTCAGCCGCCTGCCGGCGGCGCCGACGTTGAAGTCCAGGCCGACATCCAGAAGCTCGGCATAAAGCCCCAGTTCGTCAAGAATATCATAGACGATGGAGCGAATGCGGTCCGGCGCGTCGGGATGGTTGTTGCCGACACGCCCGAACAGGACATTGTCCATGACGGTGGCTGCGGCGATATATTTGGCCGGGTCAAACCGTTCGACAGCTTTCTGCAGCTCGGCCGGCAGGTTTTCATAGAACTGGTTGCGTGCAGCGATGATCTTGCTCATCAACTCGTCGGTCAGCAGGCCGAAGCGATGCCGGGGCTCGATATAGGCAAAGCTCAACGTGACCATCATGGCGCGGTCGTTCTCCGAAACCGCATCGTAGGGGCGATTCTTGAGCCGTTGCAGCAAGGTTTCGTAGGCGGGTATCTCCTCGGCGCTCATGAAGGCGAGCTGCTGGAAGAACTGGTGTTCGGGCGGGAGGTCGGCAAACAGCTCGATCGCCTGTTCGGCGATCTCCATACCCATTTCGTAGAGCGTGCGATCGAGGCCGGCTTGCTTCAGCACGGAAGCAAAATAGGGATTGGACGCCAGTGCCTTGTGAGCCAGTTCGGGGCCGGCCGCGGCGCCGAAGAGCAGGTTCTGGCCGATCGTCGCTTCCTTGTTGTAGGCGCCCGGTTCGAAAGGAACCACCAGCGCGCTCAGGCCTTCTTCCTCCAACCGGGTTCGCAGCGCCGCACGCAATTCGACGATCCGCCCGGCAAGCTTCGTGTGGCGCTTGAGGTCGGCCGAAGAGCGCAAGCCAAGATCCAGAATGTCGCGCGACAGAAGAACCGCGTCGAGCACCCGGCGCACGGCTTCGAAGAGGTCGTGCGGGCCGGTGGCGCCGGCGGAGGCATAGTTGATCCAGTCGCTGCGGATATCGAGATCCGGATTGCCCGACCGGCGCGCCTCGTCGATGTTCCAACGGTGCTGGTCCGCCGCGGCGCCGTCATATGTCACCGATGTCAGCGGCGCATGCTTCAACCCGTAGAGCAAATTGTCGCGCAGGCTTGCCTGGAACAGGAAAACATCCGACGAAGCGTAGGACATGCGCCGGCCGGTCACGGCTTCGGGGAGATCGAGCAAGTCATCGGAGCCCGAAACGATCCTTCCGCTGTCCGGCCAGGTCAGCCGCGCAAAGGCTTCCGCAAGCGCCTCCGCTCCCCCTGTTGCGGTGCTGACCAGCGCCACCGTCTCACCCGGCTTGACCTCGAGCGAGATGCGATTGAGGAGCATTGCGCCGCCATCGTCTGCTATCGACAGGCTGACCGCCGACAGCGGCTTGGTCATCGGATCGGGATCGTCGACCGTCAGTGCTCCGATTTCCGGCGCGATGATATTCTCGACGGTGAACTGTTCGACGACCTGCTGATATTTGACCTGGACATCCTGCCGGTCCTGATCCCAGTCGATCAGTTCCTTCATCGGTCCGGGCAAGTCCTTGTAAGCGCCGATCACGGCCACGAGCTGGCCGACATCCAACCGCCCCTGAATGACCAGATAGCCACCGATCATGTAAAACAGAAAGGGCGTGAGCTGCGCGAGAAAATTGTTGAGGAACTTTACCATGAATTTCCATTGGTAAAGATCGAAGCGGATTTTGAAGATGAGCCCGAGCCGGGCTGCTATGTCGGCGCGCTCGTAGTTCGACGTATCGTGGACGTGAACCGCGCCGATGCCGTCGACGATTTCGCCAACCCGGCCTGAAAGCGCGCGCGCCGTCAACTGCCGCTGGCGCCCGAGCACGAGCAGCCGCCGCCGCATTCGCGGGATAAGCACGATCTGGATCGCCACGATCACGACCGCTATCATTCCGAGCCAGACGTTCTGGACCATGATGAACAGCATGGCCGTCAGCGCCTGGCCGCCGAGCAGCACCGGCTGCAGGAAGGCATCGCCAATGAAGCCGCCCAGCGGCTCCACCTCGTCCTTCACCATGGTCGCCACTTCGGCGGATTTCACCCGCTTGAAGTAAACCGGCGGAAACCGCAGCACACGATCGACCAGATCGAAACGAATACGCCGCAGCATGCGTTCGCCGAGCCGGCCCTTGTAAGTGTTGATGTAGAGCTTGAACAAGCCGTTGATGACGACCAGCAAGAGGAACACAAGGCTGAGCGCAAGCAGGGTCGAGGTGCGGTCCAGTTGAAAACCGGAGAAGAACTGGACCTCGCCGATGAACGGCAGGTTATAGTGCAACCGCATGAATGGCAGGGTCGCGCCCGGTTGCTCGAACCCCTTGCCCTGGATCGGGCCGTTGACGATCAGCTTCGGCAGGTCGAACGACATGAAATACGGGACCATCGAAAGCACGACGATCATCAATATCCAGAGCTGCTGCTTCCTGGTGTGCGTCCAGATATAGCGGGCTAGGCTGGTTTCCATATGCGATTGTCAGTTTGAAGGATGCGGAATGTAAAGGCACCTGCTGGCAAATGGTGTATCGGCCATGTCTTCGCCGCCAACGACGAGCTCAAAGCGGCAGCTGCGCGCCAGGCGGATGGGCGCCGATGGTCCGGACAAATTCAATCGGCCGCCTCCGGGCAATGGCGAAACGGCTTGCGGCACAGTCGCGTCCGCAAGTCGAACAGCCTTGCATGAGGCAAGATTGCGTTGTGTCGCCCGAAATCCCAACATAGAAGACGAATATGATGGATGTCACGCAACCACGCAATGCCGGCATGGATGGGCATGAGCAAGCCCTGGACCTCACGCGGGGAATTGCCGCCTATGTCGACCACCCTCTCGTGGCCGGGCTGGCGCGCGTCATCGCCAAGCATCCGCAGGCCGATATCGCCAATGCCTTCAACCACAAGCAGGTCGCCTGCAAGATGTGGGCGCTCGACAGGCTGTTCGAACGCTGCGGCGGCCGGTTCGAACGCATATGGGTTCTGGGTGGATGGTACGGCGTATTGCCGGCGATGCTTTTCAACGACGCCCGCTTCGACATCGCGGCGATCGACAGCATCGACATCGATCCCGAAGTCGGCGCGGTCGCCCGGACACTCAACCGGCAAGCCGGCGACCGGTTTCAAGCGCTGACGGCAGATATGTACGCACTCGACTATGCCGCCGGCGGGCCCGACCTGGTGGTCAATACGAGCTGCGAACACATAGCCGACCTAAGCGCCTGGCTTGCCCTGCTTCCGCGGGGTACGAACGTGCTGCTGCAGTCGAACGACTATTTCAGCGAGCCGACGCACATCAACTGCGTGGCGTCACTTGCAGCCTTCGAAGCAATGGCGGCGCTGCGGCAGATCAGGTTCTCCGGCGAATTGCCGACAAAAAATTATACACGCTTCATGCTGATCGGAGCTGTTTGAAGCGCTCGCGCAGAATTTGCGCCGAGCGCCGCGCCCCTTCCAGATCGAGACGATGCGCGGCTGGCGGCGGTCCCGCAAGCGCCTGCTCGATCGCATGCGCCAGACGTTCAGGCGTCAGGTCCTGTTCCGTCAGCACCGTTGCAAGACCGAGCTCTTCGAGCATCAGAGCGCGACGCGTCTGCTCGGTTTCCCCGCCGGCTGCAAATGGAACGAGCAGCGAGCGACACCCCGCGCGCATGACATCGCAGACCGTGTTGTAACCCGCCTGCGAGACCGACAGGCGGGCGCCGGTCAGCAGGCTGGCGAAATCCTCGCGGAACCGGAAGATGGACAGGCGTGGGGTGGCATCGCGTGTGATCGCGTCAAACTCGTCCTTCGGCAGGTTTGGGCCGGTGATCAAACACCATGTCCAGGCGTTATCGGCACTTCGCGCCGCCGCGACGGTGGATCGGACAAGGCTCTTTCCGGCCGCCCCGCCGCCAACCGACACGAGAACGTCGAAGCGCTCTGAGGCCGCTTGCGCCGGCGGCGCGGCAACGAGCCCTGTGTAGGCGACCTCGGCCCTGATCGCCCCAGCCAGCGGAAATGTCTTGTCGATGGTTGCGAAAGCCGGATCGCCATGGACCATGACAAGATCGAAATGCCTGTTGACGATATCGACCGTTTCTTCGTTTCGGCTCGGCTTCACGCGCTCCTGAAGGATGTCGCGGACGGACGCCGCCAGCAGCGGTCTGGGCGATGTCGCTTCGATGGCCTCGATCAGTGGCAAGAGTTCGAAACGCATCTGCCGGCGTCCAAAGGGAAACGCCTCGATAATGACGATGTCGGGCCTGTAATCCCGGAAAGCCTGCAGCAGCATCTCTGAGCGCCGCGTCTTGAAATCATCGTCGATGGCTTTGCCCTGCAGGTCGACAAGTCCGGAAAATCCTTCGTCACCGGAGGTGACAGGCGGCAGGGTCACGGATTTTACACCCGATCCCGGAAATCCCGCGATCGGCGCTCCGCCGGTCACGACGGTGACGTCGAACCCGTCATCGACCAGAGCCGCCGCAATGCGGCTGGCGCGCGCGAGATGGCCCATGCCGAGCAGGTGCTGAACATAGAAGAAAGCGCGCAGCCGCTTCATTCGGCGGCCCGCCACTCCCGCTCGAACAGTTCCTTGAGCTGTCCAATGCCTGCCACATGGTCGAAATTGCTTCGCACGCGCCGCTCCGCGGCGTCGCCGAGGCGGGCGCGCAGGACGGGATCGCGGATCAGGCGCTCCAGCGCCTGTGCCAGGGCAGTCGGGTTTTCCGAGGGAATCAGCAGCCCGGTTTCATCCGACGATAAAAGCTCCGGCACGCCGGAAATATCGGTCGACACGCAGGCAAGCCGCTGGCTGGCCGCCTCCACCAGAACATTCGGCAGGCCGTCCCTGTCGCCATCCGCGGTGATCCTGCAGGCCAAAGCGAAGATGTCGGCGCTGCGGTAGTGCTCGAGCACCTCCTCCTGCGCCAGCGCGCCTTTCCAGGAGACGCGGCCATCCAGTCCGAGCCTTTGCGCCAGCGCTTTCAGCCGTTTCAGTTCCTCGCCGCCACCGATATGCTCGAAACGCCACGCCAGATCGCCAGGCAAGAGGGCAAGAGCCTCGAGCAACGTATCATAGCCCTTCTTTTCAACGGCGCGTCCGACGCTCAAGATCATGACCGGTTCGGCCGGCGCCGAGCCGTCATGCTGTTTTCGCGCCTCGCCGAAACTGCCGAAGCGGTCAAGGTCGAGCCCATGATAGCTCAGATGCACGGACGAACTGCCGTTGGCGAGTTTTTTCAGATGGTCGAAGCCGGTTTTCGTGCACGTGACCGTCCAGCGCGCCGAGGAAAGCTTGCCGGCCAGATCCCAGTCCGCCGACGTCCAGATGTCCTTGGCATGGGCTGAGCAGCTCCAGGGCAAGCCACGAAGCTGGCTGGCATAGCGCGTCACAGATGCCGGCGTGTGCGCGAAATGGGCATGCAGCCATCCCGCGTCTTGCGGCCATTCGGCGGCCAACACGAGCGCTTGCCCGAAGCGGCGCGCGCGATTGCGGGTAAAGTCGCGGCGGATATCGGCAGCCAGCGATTTGAGCGCGCGCCAGAAGCCAGGCCGCGGCAGACAGGCAAACAGCGACCGAAGCACGCGCAGCGGCTCTCTGTGCAGATATTCCGGTAGATAGTGGACGGGGGCCTTGATCTCATCGTGCACGGGATGACGTTTTGCGTCGGTCGGCCGCCTGAGCGCGAAAAGTATCAGGTCGAACCCCGCACGCTCCAGACCGAGCAGCTCCTGCGCGATGAAGGTTTCCGACAGCCGCGGGTAGCCCTTCAGAACCACGACGATCTTGCGGTGTTGCAACTCAGTTCATGCCTTCAATGACCGAAAGGTGATGGCCGGCCCGCCGGTCGAGCAGTTCCGCGACGATTTCGGAAATATGAGGCAGCCCTTCCAGAGTCAGATGCGCATTGCTCTGCGATGGGCGGGGCCGGCCCGGCAAAACCTGCAGCGCATCGGCAAACCGCTGGGCATCCTCGGCTTCCTCAGGCAAAAGCATCTCGATGAGGCCGAGTTTGGCTGCGCGCCGTGCCCGGATCAGCTGTTCCTCGCGCGGCGTGACGCGCGGCACGATCAGCGCCGGCTTGTCGAAAGACAATATCTCGCAATAGGTGTTGTAACCGCCCATCGCCACCACCGCCTTGGCGCCGGCAATCAGCTCTTCCATGCGGTTGTCGAATTCGATGATCTTGACATAGGGGATCTTGGCCCCTTTCCTGACCAGCTTGTTGCGCTTGCGCGCCGGCATGTAGGGCCCAAGCACGATCAGCGCCCTGTGCTGCAATCGCGGATCCTGCTGATAGGCCTCGATGACGTTGTGGATCAGGTCGGCGCCGTCACCACCGCCACCGGTGGTAACCAGGATATAGTCGCCCTCGGGCCGGTGGCCGGGCAATTGGTTCTGCTGCAGGCTCCGTTGCAGGAAACCGACGAACTTCATCTTTGCCCTGACCGCCGGCGGCACGTCCAGGCCGGTCAACGGATCGTAGAAATCCGGCGGGCCATAGACCCAGACCTTGTCGTAGAACAGGCCAATCTTGCGCATCACATCCCTGCGTGCCCACTCCGCTTCGAGCAAATGCGGCGCGTCCATCACCTCGCGCAGGCCAAGCACGAGCGTGGTGCCCCGCGTCTTGAGGTAGGACAGCGTATCCTCGATCTCACCGCGCAGCCCCAGCGGTTCCTTGTCGACGATGAAGATATCCGGCCGGAAGCTCTCGGCCGTGTGGCGGATGATCGACTGCCGCATCCTTAGCGTCTCATGCAGATCGATGTCCTTTTCCAGCGAGGTGTATTCGCCGTTGCGCAGCTTGATGACGCTGGGGATCTTCACGAAGTCGACGCGGGCGCGGTAGTCGAAGGCGCCCGCGATGGTGGCGCCCGAAATGATTAGCACCTGAAGTCCGCGGAAATCCCCGACCAGCGAATGCGCGATCGTTCGGCAACGCTGCAAATGGCCGAGCCCGAACGTGTCGTGGCTGTACATGAGAATTCGTGCGTCTTTTGCGTGCTGTGTCATTGTGAACGTCTTTTAGAATTCTCGCCGGACCGTGGGCAACCCCGCAGGCTTCGAAACTATTCTCGCGGGTCTATCGACCTGTTTTGAAACATGGGGGCGAGAGGTACGCAACGGCATTCTTCACCAGGTCACGAATGCCAGGGGCGCTGATTGTGGCGCCATGCCTTGTCTTCGCCGACGATAGACGGCCCGAGCACAAATCTCTGTCATGAGGCTTGACCCCGTGGAATTAAATGCCCTGCGGCCTGAGGCAGGCAAAGCGCACATTGCGAAAAATCAAGGGCGACCAAGGCGAAACGAGGCTGCCGCACATTGTGAGGAGAACCCGCACCTTGGGAAAATGCTTCATAATCCATCGAAACACAACGGCCGCCAGAGGCCGCACGTTGCGGCCTTTTATCCTGCCATCAGCCTTGGCCTGTGGCAAGCGTCCGGTCCTTGCACCGTTGAAGCTGGTGCAATCTCGCGTCATGCCGGCTTCCTCCGTCATGTGGAGGATAGCTGCGGCCCCAATGAGATTCGTCGGCCAGGCGACCCATTCGCCAGTTCCGCCCAAAGCTTTGCGTGAACACGCCGGCCGGAACGGCGGCTAAGCCAGCCGTGCCCTTGTCGTCCTCGGCGTTGCCAGCAGCAGACTTGTCTCGCTGCCGGTTATCCCGGGGATGAGCCGTATCCGCCTAAGCACCGCGTCGAAATCGGTGAGCGACGCCGTTCCGAGTTCGACCACCAGGTCCCAGCGGCCATTGGTGGTGTGAATGGTCGAAACCTCGGCGAGGCCGCCGAGCGCCCGGACCACGCGGTCGGCGGCATGGCCCTCGATCTCGATCATCATCACGCCGCGTATCCGCTGGTCGACCGCGTCGGCGCGCAGCACCACCGTGTAGCCGATGATCTCGCCCGTTTTTTCCAGCCGCTCCATGCGCGCCCTGACCGTGGCGCGCGACACCCCGAGATCGACCGCGAGATCGGAGATGCTGCGCCGGGCATCATGCCTGAGCAGCGTGACCAGCCTTTCGTCGAGCAAGTCCATGATTCTATCCACTTGACCAAACTGACTTATCGGGTTGATAAATCATTCTTCTCGAAATGCCAATTTCGCCTGTTCAAACTGCCGGGCCGGGATGGTTCATTCCACGCATCAACCGCCCAATCAATTTACAAGGACAACAAGAACCATGCGCTGCAGGATCGTTGGCGCGCCGGTGCAGGACGGCGCCGGCAGGATGGGATGCGAGATGGGGCCAAGCGCGCTGCGCACGGCCGGGCTTGTCTCGGTGCTGTCGGAACTTGGCCACGAGGTCGAGGACTGGGGCGCGGTGCAACCGGCCGCAGTGCGCGCTATCGTCCACGGCAATCTCGCGCTGAAGGCCCTGCCGGAGATTTCCGCCTGGACCGCGGCAATTGCCGAGACCGCCTATGCGGCTTCGCGGGACGCCATGCCGATCTTCCTTGGCGGCGACCACGCGATATCGGCCGGCACGGTGTCGGGCATAGCCCGCCGCGCCGCCGAACGCGACCGGCCGCTCTTCGTGCTGTGGCTCGATGCGCATCCGGATTTCCACACGCTCGATACCACCGTCAGCGGCAATCTGCACGGCGTGCCGCTCGCCTATGCCAGCGGCCGACCGGGCTTCAACGGTTATTTCCCGGACCTGCCTGTCGCCGTCGATCCTGCCCACATCTGCGTCATGGGCCTGCGCAGCGTCGATCCGGCGGAGCGCCGGGCGCTGAGCGAAGCGGGGGTTACCGTGCACGACATGCGCACCATTGACGAGCACGGCGTCGCACCTTTGCTGCGCGCCTTCCTGGCCATCGTCGAAAAGGAAAACGGCCTGCTGCATGTCAGCCTCGACGTCGACTTCCTCGACCCCTCCATCGCGCCGGCCGTCGGCACCACCGTGCCCGGCGGCGCCACCTTCCGCGAGGCGCATCTGGTGATGGAGATGCTGTCCGACAGCGGCCTGGTCTCCAGCCTTGATCTGGTCGAGCTCAACCCGTTCCTCGACGAGCGCGGCCGCACCGCCACGCTGATGGTCGACCTCGCCGCCAGCCTGATGGGCCGCCGCATCATGGACCGCCCGACCCGCAGCCATTCCGGAAGCATTGCATGACCCAGCCTTCCCGCCTTGCCATCGTCCCTTTCGTCAGCGTCGACCGCATGATGAAGCTGGTGCTGACCATCGGCGTCGAGCGGTTCCTCACCGAACTCGCCGCCTATATCGAGGAGGATTTTCGCCGCTGGGAGCTGTTCGACAAGACGCCGCGCATCGCCTCGCACAGCCATGACGGCGTCATCGAACTGATGCCGACCAGCGACGGCCGGCTATACGGCTTCAAATATGTCAACGGCCATCCCAAGAACATGCGCGAGGGGCGCCAGACCGTCACCGCCTTCGGCGTGCTCGCCGATGTCGGTTCCGGCTATCCGATGCTGCTCACCGAAATGACGATCCTGACGGCGCTGCGCACCGCGGCGACCTCCGCTGTCGCGGCCAAATATCTGGCGCCCAAAGGCGCGCGCTCGATGGCCATCATCGGCAATGGCGCCCAGTCCGAATTCCAGGCTGTCGCCTTCAAAGCGCTGCTCGGCGTCGACCGGCTGCGGCTCTATGATATCGACCGCTCCGCTTCGGAAAAATGCGCCCGCAACCTCGCCGGCAAGGGCTTCGACATCACCATCTGCGCCACCGGCCAGGATGCGGTGGAAGGCGTCGACATCATCACCACGGTGACCGCCGACAAGCAGTCCGCCACCATCCTCACCGACAACATGGTCGGTTCCGGCGTGCACATCAACGCGGTCGGCGGCGACTGCCCCGGCAAGACGGAACTGCACCGCGACATCCTTTTGCGCTCCGACATCTTCGTCGAGTTCCCGCCGCAGACGCGCATCGAGGGCGAAATCCAGCAGCTCCACGCCGACCATCCGGTGACCGAGTTGTGGCAGGTGATGACCGGCAAGGCGGAAGGCCGCAAGACGGCGGAACAGATCACCCTGTTCGATTCCGTCGGCTTCGCCACCGAGGATTTTTCCGCGCTGCGCTACATCAGAGACCAGCTTCAGGCCACCGGCCTCTACGAGGAGCTCGACCTGCTCGCCGATCCCGACGAGCCGCGCGACCTCTTCGGCATGCTGCTCAGGGCAGCGCTGCAGCCGGCCGCCGCCTGAGGGACTTCAGCCGCTCAACGGCGCGCAGCTCTCCCGTTCGACGAGCACCGGCGTGAGCACTTCGCGGCGCGAATGCGCCGCCGGCTCGGCAACTCGCTCGATCAGCAGGCTCACCGCCCGCGTGCCGATCTTCTCGACCGGCTGTGCGATCGTCGTCAGTGGCGGCCAGGTGGTGACGGCATAGGGTATGTCGTCGAAGCCGATCATCGACATGTCGCCTGGGACCCGCAATCCGCGCCCGCGCAGCACTGTCAGCGCCCCCATGGCCATCAGATCGTTACAGGCAAACAGCGCCGTGATCCCCGGCGCCTGCGCCATCAGCCGCTCCATCGCCGTGCGGCCGCCGGCGAAGTGATAGTCGGAATCCACCACCGAGGCCGGCGGCAGGTCGAGGCCGGCTTCCTGCAGCGCCCTGGCGAAGCCGCGCAGGCGGGCGGGGCTGGAGCTGGAATCGCTCGGGCCGCCGATGACGCCGATCTTCTCGTGGCCGAGCCCGGCCAGATAGCGGCCGGCGAGATAGCCGCCATAATCGTGATCGACCAGCACGGAATCGACATTGACCGAATGGATCTCGCGGTCGATCAGCACCGCCGGGACGCCGGGCAGAAGGCTGGAGAACACCCGCGCATGATCCGACGAGCCGGCGAAGATCAGCCCGTCGATCTGCTTGGCCATCAGCACCTGGAGATAGCGCTCCTCCTTCTCGGCGCTGCCGTCGGAGTTGCACAGGATCACCGTATAGCCGGCAAGGAAGCCGGCATCCTCGATCTGGCGCGCCACGCCGGCGAAGAACGGGTTGGAATTGTCCGGCAGCAGCAGGCCGATGGTCTTGGTCTCGCCGCGCCTCAGGCTGCGCGCCAGCGTGTTCGGACTGTAGCGCAAGGCGGCGATGGCCGAATGGACGCGCTCGGCCGTCTCAGGCTCGACATGGCGCGTGCGGTTCATCACATGCGAGACGGTTGCGACCGACACTCCGGCATGGCGCGCGACATCGGCAATCGTCGTCATTTCTTGTCCCCTAGTGCATGTCGCCCGGAGTGTCCGGCGGATCTGGGAAAATGACATCCATAAAACAAAAACCAAAAAGCGCGACGCGCTTTATCGGATCACCCTCAACAGCTTTTCCCGATAGGCGTCCAGGATGACGGCAAGCACAATGACAAGGCCTAGCACGATCGGCTTGAAATTGTCGCCGACGCCGAGCAGCTCGTGGCGAACGCCGGCGATCGGGCCACCGATGGTGA
Organism: Mesorhizobium sp. C277A; assembly: GCF_040324395.1. Lineage (NCBI taxonomy): Bacteria > Pseudomonadati > Pseudomonadota > Alphaproteobacteria > Hyphomicrobiales > Phyllobacteriaceae > Mesorhizobium > Mesorhizobium sp. C277A. The sequence continues at coordinate 5,016,199 of NZ_JAMYVW010000002.1, forward strand.
GACGCAACAGATAGAGTATGGCGAGAATGCCGGCGCGTTCTCCCTTCCGCCGGAGCGCTGTATCCTTCTCAGCCCAGTGATTCCCGCAGACAGGAAACCTTCATGAATGGCCTGACACCCATACTTTCCACCGTGACCGCCTCGTTCCTTGCCTCCTTCGTCGAAGTGGTCGAGGCCTTCACCATCGTGCTGGCGGTCGGCGTCACCCGCAGCTGGCGGCCAGCGCTGACCGGCGCGGCGCTGGCGCTGGCGGTGCTGGCGGCTCTGGTGCTGGCCTTCGGACCGCTGCTGGCGCTGGTTCCCATTACGGTGCTGCAGTTCGTCGTCGGCGTGCTCCTGGTCCTGTTTGGCATGCGCTGGTTGAGAAAGGCCATTTTGCGCAGTGTCGGCGTCATCGCCCTGCATGACGAGGAAGCAGCCTTTTCCAAGGAAACCGCCGCTTTGCAGCAGCAGGCCAATGACCGCCGCGCCGATTATCTGGCCGGGCTCGCAGCCTTCAAGGCGGTGCTGCTCGAAGGCGTCGAGGTGGTGTTCATCGTCATCGCCGTCGGCGCCGCGCATGCACAGACCTTCTATGCCAGCCTTGGCGCGTTGGCGGCCTTCGTCCTGGTAACGATCATCGGTGTTGCGGTGCACAGGCCGCTGGCGCGGGTGCCGGAAAACGCGCTCAAATTCGCCGTCGGCCTGATGTTGACAAGCTTCGGCATTTTCTGGACCGGCGAAGGCCTGGGCGCCGACTGGCCGGGCGCCGATCTGGCGCTGCTGGCCATCTTCGCAATCATCGCCGTCGCGTGCTTCGCCATGGTGCGCTGGTTGCGCGCCAGCTACCCCAAGGCTGCACAAGGAGTTGCTCGATGAACGTCGTCCGCCTCATTCTAAAGGAGCTCGTCGGCATGTTCATCGACGACGGCAGCCTTGCGACGCTGGCGCTGCTGTTGATCGTGGCGATTGCCGCGGCAGTGAAGCTGCTGGCGTTGCCGCCGCTTGCCGGCGGCGTCCTGCTTCTGCCCGGCTGCCTCGTCATCCTGCTCTACAGCGTGCGCCGCGCGGCACGGCGCTCCGGTCAGTAGAGGGTGAAAAACACCGGCAGCATGCCGCTGATCCGCAACTGCTCAATCGTCTCGATGGCCGGGAACAGCGCCAGGAAATAGAGCCCGTCCGTGAATGTCCGCCGCAACGCCTTTGTCGAGAACCGGCGTTCGGCTTGATCGTGAAACAGCAGCGGGTTCGGCCAGAAAGGCGGCGTGCGTTCGGCATAGACGCTGTAGGCGGGGCCGAACTTTCCAAACAGGAACTCGGCTTCCTTGCGCGCCGTCACCCGGAACACCAGGTAGCTCACCAGAGCCAGCGCCGCCGCCACCAGCACCGAGCCGTACATCAACCCGACGCCCGCCGCGCCGACCGTGGAAAAGAAGTAGAGCGGGTTCCGGCTCATCGAGAACGGGCCGATGGTGACCAGCTCGTCGTTCTTCCTGCCGCCGACATAGAGAATGCTCCACAGACGGCCAAGGAAGCAGACCAGCACGAAGCCGATGCCCAGCGCCTCGATGTATTCGTGCCCGTCCGAGCCTTCGACGAGAAAGGGCTTGGTGAACAGCAACAGCATGACGGCGAGGGCTGCCGCCACTTGTATGACGAGCAGGCGCTTGTGCTGGTCGAACGCCTTCGCTGCCGGCTTGGGGGGAGCGTAGCTCATCATAGTTCCTGCTCTCCGGCAGGGCTCATAGCGCCGGTGTCTCGCCACCCACTAGCGCTTCCGTGCGGCGATGGCGAGGCAACCGGCAGGAATTTCAGCCATTCTTACGAATTTGTAAGCGGGCGGACAGATTGCGGCGAGGTCGCCTGCCCATAGTCCTTATGCCGGCCGACCTGCCGGACATCGTTTCATCACCGCCTGGATATCGGCGCAAGACAGGAACACCAGCATGAAAAAGCTAACCCTCGCTTTCTCGCTCTGCGCCATTGCCATCGCCAACCCGGTCTTTTCAGCCGCTTCCGCTGCGACGCCTTGCGAAGACGCTCTGAAGGACCTGCGCGCGGCGGAAGCCTTGGCGGCGCTGAGCGCCGCGGACAAGACAAAAGTATCCGATCTCGAGGCCAAAGGCGTCGAGCGCTGCAATGCCGACGACGACAAGCGCGCCGACGACTTCTTCGCTCAGGCCATGAAGATCATGGGGAAGTAAGACCAAGCCTCGCCGCACGTACCGGGGAATAGGCCCGTCCCCGCCGAAACGACAAGGATCCCATCATGCTCTTGTCTGCAACCACTGCACCCGCCGCACTGGCATCACCCAACAGGGTCCCTGATGTCACCGTCGAATTCTGGCTGATCAAGCTTTTGGCGGTCACCATGGGCGAGACGGCGGCCGACTATCTGGCCGTCAATCTTGGCTTCGGACTGACCGTCACCTCGCTGATCATGACCGGCATCCTTGTCGTCGCGCTGGCGCTGCAATTCGCGCAGAAGCGTTATGTGCCATGGGCCTATTGGCTGGCGGTGGTGCTGATCAGCGTCGTCGGCACCTTGATCACCGACAATCTGGTCGACAATTTCGGCGTCCGTCTGCAAACCACCACGATTGCCTTCACGGTCTTGCTCGCCGCGACATTCGCGGTCTGGTACGCCAGCGAAAGAACGCTCTCCATCCATACGATCGTCACCACCAGGCGCGAGATCTTCTACTAGCTGGCGATCCTGTTCACCTTTTCGCTCGGCACCGCGGCCGGCGACCTTGTCGCCGAGACGTTCGACATTGGCTATCTCACGACTGGCTTCTTGTTCGGCGCGGTCATCGTCTTCATCGCCCTCGGCTATTTCGCCTTCGGCCTCGACGCCATCCTCGCCTTCTGGCTGGCCTACATCCTGACGCGGCCGCTTGGCGCCTCGTTCGGCGACCTGCTGTCGCAGCCGGTCGAATATGGCGGCCTCGGCTTCGGCACCACCTTCACCAGCATGATCTTCCTGGGCTGCATCGTCGCCCTCGTTCTCTATATGAGTCTGAAGAAGGGCACCGGCGAGGCCGACAAAATCCTGCTTGAATCGGAGTAGATGCAAGCACCTGCACGCCCGCCTGACGCGACGAGAACGCGCCAAAACGTCAATGGATCCCTGCCGTGGGTCGCCCTGGGCAGCTATCGCGCTCACCTCATGGACGGAAGAATGAACTCCAGGAAATCCGGTTATAGCGGCCTCCAAATTAGCCTGCATTGGATGATAGCGGCGCTTGTCCTGTTCCAGCTCCTGTTCGGCGAAAACATGACAATCTATGTCGATGCGGCAGCGGACAGACGCTAACTGTCGTCCTACGGGCAGACCATGGGGTCCGCCCATTACTGGGTCGGCCTGGCGATCCTGTTGCTGGTGTTCGTGCGACTGGCCGTCCGCCTCTTCATCGGTGCGCCCAAGCCGCAATCCACAATGCCGAAATGGATGGCTTTCGCCTCACGCACAACGCATGCGCTGTTCTATGGCCTTCTCGTTGCCGCTCCTGTTTCCGGGCTTCTGGCCTTTTATGTTTGGAGCTGGATGGGCGATGTCCATACTTGGGCAAAGCCGGTATTCATCGTTCTGATCTGCATTCATGCCGGTGCGGCACTCTTCCATCATTTTATTCTGAAAGACGCCGTGCTGCGCAGGATGCTTGTCCCTGCGCGCGATCCGGTCGGATGACACTTATGGACATGTGCAACGACCACGAGCGACCAGGCGCCGGCGGATATTCTAGGAACGGACCGCCGCCGGTGCTAGCATGCCGCTCTGGCAAAGCCTCGGCAACAGACCGGAACAGAGATGCGACTTCTCCTTGTTGAGGATGACCCCAGGACCGCAGACTATGTCGTCAAGGGCCTTGGCGAGGCAGGCCATATCTGCGACCTCAGGCGCGATGGCCGCGACGCGCTGTTTGCCGCGACACGCGACGCCTATGACGTGATCGTCGTCGACCGCATGCTGCCCGGCCTCGACGGCCTGTCGATGATCAAGGCGGTGCGGGCGGCGGGCGTGCGCACGCCGGCGATCTTTCTGACCTCGGTCGGCGGCGTCGACGACAGGGTTGAAGGGCTCGAGGCCGGCGGCGACGACTATCTCGTCAAGCCATTCGCCTTTTCCGAACTGCTCGCCCGCATCAACGCGCTCGGCCGTCGCCCTGCGGTGCAGGAGCTGAAGACGACGCTGCGCATCGCAGACCTCGAAATGGACCTGATCCAGCGCCGCGTCACCAGGCAGGGCCAGGTGATCGACCTGCAGCCGCGCGAATTCAGCCTGCTCGAAGTGCTGATGCGCGGCGAGGGCCGCGTCATCACCCGCACCATGCTTCTGGAACGGGTCTGGGATTTTCACTTCGACCCCAAGACCAGCGTCGTCGAAACCCATATCAGCCGGCTGCGCGCCAAGATCGACAGGCCGTTCGAAACCACGTTGATCCACACCGTGCGCAACACTGGCTACAGTGTTCACGACTGAGGCGCGGCATGACAGAAACTTGCCATGACTGAAGCTTGCCATGACTGAAACGCACTATGACTGAGACAGGCTCTCGCCTGCTGCGCAGCACGCCGTTTCGGCTGGCCCTGACCTTCGCCTTGCTGTTCGTGCTCGCCTTCATCCTGTCAGGCGCCATCGTCTACCAGCTGATGAGCGCGGATCTGGCCGAGCAGCTCGACCAGGCGGTCAAGGAGACCTATTCGGTCGTGGCGGTGACCTATGCCGGAAACGACCGGGAGGATCTGGTTTCGGCAGTCGACAGCCATGCCGCGCTCAGCCCTAGCAAGGAACAGCTGTTCTCGCTCACCGATCCCGCCGGCAATCGCCTGGCCGGGAATTTCACCGCCGCCGACCTTCCCGATGGCTTTTCGGATTTTGCCGCTTCCCTGCCAGGCGTTGCGCCGGACACTATGTACCGCGCCTGGACCGGTTCGGTCGGGCCCAACAGCCTGACAATCGCCTTCTCGCTCTCCGAAACCGAAGAGCTGGAACGCATCGTTTTGATGAGCTTCGGCTGGGCCACCCTGATCATTTCAGGGCTGGCGGTGGCTGGCGGCGCCTTGCTGGCGGCGCGCGTGCAGCGCCGCCTCGACGGCATTGCCGCCACCATGGAAGATGTCTCCAACGGCCGGCTCGACGCCCGCATTCCACTGCTCGGCAATGGCGACGACATTGACGGCGTCTCGCGCCAGGTCAACGCCGCGCTGGAGCGGCTGGCGGAGCTGGTGGACGGCATGCGCCAGGTCAGCGCCGACATCGCGCATGATCTGAAGACGCCGCTCAACCGCCTGCAGATGATTTTGGAGGCTGTCGCCGACAGGACGGCGCGGGGTGAGGCAGTTGCCGATGAGCTGGCGGAGGCACGAGGGGAAAGCCTGCAGATCAACGATACTTTCGATGCGCTGTTGCGTATTGCCCAGATCGAGGCCGGCGCCCGCAAGTCGCGCTTTGTCGATCTCGACCTCAACGGCGTCATCGATGCCATCGCCGAAATCTATGCCGGTGTCGCCGAGGATGACGGCAAGTCGCTGTCGGCCACGATCGTCCACGGCACCCCATGCCTGGTCCACGGCGACCGCGACCTGCTAACGCAATTGTTTGCCAATCTGGTTGAGAACGCGCTGCGGCACTGCCCCGATGGCACGGCAATCCTTCTATCGGTGCGGCGGCAAGGCGACCGCATTCTGGCTGAGGTCGCCGACAATGGCCCCGGCATCCCGGCGCAGGAGCGCGAAAAAGTGTTCCAGCGGCTCTACCGGCTGGACTCCAGCCGCACCACGCCCGGCAGCGGCCTTGGCCTCAGCCTTGTGCGGGCCATCGCCGACCTGCATGGTGCAACGATTGCGCTGGAGGATCGCCGGCCTGGGCTGGCGGTAATTGTCGGGTTTCCTCGGGCGGAGGGCACCGGTCCCGGCTTGAAATGACAACGCCAGAGCCAGGTCGACCCCACTCCGTCGAGCGAAGCAGCGACGGAGTGGGGGAAGGCGCTCATGAAACGCGAAGTCGCTGACAACTTTCTCCAAGTTGATGATCGCATCCGACAAAGGCGGTCGCGATTAGCCTTGCACATGTTTCCACCCGGAACGGCTGCGGGTTGATCAAGATGACCGTTGAACCTATCGGCCCACCGCACCCCGGCGAAAATCCGAGGGCGACATCCCTGCCAGCTTGCGGAAGGATTTGTTGAAGGCGCTGAGCGAGCCGAAGCCTGAATCCATGGCGACGCGCAGCACATTGGCGTCTTCATGCATCAGCAGCGCCTGCGCGTAGCTCAGCCGCAGCAGATTCATATATTCGTTGAGCGTCATGCCGGTCGATTTCTTGAAAATGCTCATGGCGTATTTGGGGTGGATGTCGGCGGCAGCGGCAATGTCGACGCAGTCTATGTCGTAGAGGAAATTCTCGGCGATGAAGTCGCACATGCGCCCGACATTGCGCAGCGATTGCTGGTCGAACGGGCCGCCGGGTTCCTGGCCGATGGCGGTTTCCGGCACCAGCCGGTAGGGCTCGAAGCGCACCCGCTCCAACCGCAGCAGCAGCTCGTTCACGGCGTGCTCGGTTATCGCCGCATCGCCCGAGCGGAAATAGCGGTTCCAGCGCTCGAAATTGTGATGGTCGGCCTGGTCGGTCGCCGATGTCACCAGCGTGGCGCCGGTCATCAGCCTGTGGCGGACATCCGTCGGCAGATGCAGGCGGAAGAAATGCACCAGCGGCAGATGCGCGCCGGCATAGATGGCGTCGTCGGAGAGATCGTCCATCTGGTGCGGCAGCCCGCCCCAGAACAGGCACATGTCGCCGGCCGACAGCGAGATCTCGTGCTCGTTCATGCGGTAATGCACGCTGCCGCGGACGATGAAATTGACCTCGACCTGGGCATGCCAGTGCGGCTTCAGCATCACCAGCGGATGGTTGTGAAACATCTGCAAAGCCATCGGCAGGCCTTCGACGCTGCTGGCGCCAGGCTGGTAAAACGGCCGTTCCGGCATCTTACTTTCCGCCCATCTTTTATTCCCGTTGTCAGGGACAAGCCTTCCGCGCCGCCTAGTCTAGCCATGCTCGCGAAGAGAGAGCAAATGAAATGGGAGGATTTCAATGCGCACGACACTGATCTGTGCCGCGCTGGCGCTTGGCCTGGGCTCAACCCCGGCTTTGGCGCAGTCCGGCGAAATCACGATCTGGAGCTGGAATATCGCCGCTTCGTCGCTGAAGGCGACGGTGGCCGGCTTCAACAAGCAGCATCCCGACGTCAAGGTCACCGTTCAGGATCTCGGCAACCAGCCGACCTATGACAAGTCGATCGCCGGCTGCGCGGCCGGCGGCGTCGGCCTGCCCGATATCGTCTCGATCGAAAACGGCGAGGCCGAGAATTACTGGAGCCAGTTCCCCGATTGCTTCGTCGATTTGCACACGCTGGGCTACACCGCCGACGACCAGAAGAAATTCCCGGACTTCAAGCGCACTGAACTGGAGGTCGGCGACAAGGCCTATGCCATGCCGTGGGATTCCGGCCCGGTCGCCGCCTTCTACCGCCGCGACTTCTACGAGAAGGCCGGCGTCGATCCGGCCTCGATCAAGACTTGGGACGATTTCATCGCCGCCGGCAAGAAGGTCCAGGCCGCCAATCCCGGCGTCACCATGACCAATGCCGATTTCAACGGCGACACCGAATTCTTCCGCATGATTTCCAACGAACAGGGCTGCGGCTATTTCGCCGCCGATGGGCAGTCGATCACCGTCAACCAGCCGAAATGCGTCGACACGCTGGCCAAGATCAAGGACATGAAGGACGCCGGCATCATCTCGTCGGCCGACTGGGGCACCAAGATCACCAACAACACCGCCGGCACCGTCGCCACCCAGGTCTATGGCGGCTGGTATGAGGGCACCATCCGCACCGAATCCGCCGGCGAAAACGGCAAATGGGGTGTCTATCTGATGCCGAGCCTGACCGCCGACGGCCCGCGCGCCGCCAATCTCGGAGGCTCGTCGCTCGCCATCACCTCAGCCTCGAAGAACAAGGAGGCCGCCTACGCCTATCTGAAATACACGCTCGAGACCAATGAAGGCCAGATCACCATGCTCAGGGATTTCGGCCTGGTGCCGTCACTGATCTCGGCCCTCGACGACCCCTACGTCTCGCAGGGCCTGCCCTATTGGGGCGGCCAGGCAGTGTGGAAGGACATTCTCGCCACGCTGCCCAAGGTGGTGCCGAGCCGCGGCACGCCGTTCCAGAGCGACGCCGAAATCATCATGCGCGCCGTGCAGACCAAATATCTCGGCGGCGGCTATCCCGATGCCAAGGCCGCCCTCGACGACGCCGCCAGCCAGATCGCTTCGGCGACGGGACTGCCGATCAAGTGACCAAGGCGGTGATGCTGGCGGGCCAGATATAGGGCAATTTGCCGGACCGTTGGCGCTGCCTCTCACCTGCCTGCCGGCATCCTCTCCCCGTATAGTGGCGGGGAAAGGGACGCTCTCGCCCAACAGATCGCCAATTGCCGGCGGCGTCCGCCGGCTAACAACACGCCGGATATCAGCCGGGAAAGAGGAAGGAGGAGGAACCATGCGCTACCAGAACGCCACGGCCTATCGCTTCCTCACGCCCTACCTCCTGATCTTCGCCATCTTCTGGGTGTGGCCGATCATCTCCTCGTTCATGATTTCCTTCCAGGCGACGCGCACGGTGCCCTGGCGCTTTGCGCCGACGTTCAACTGGGGCCGCCTGATCGGCGACCCCGCTTTCTTCAACGCGCTGAAGAACACGCTGCTCATCCTCGTCATCCAGGTGCCGGTGATGATCTCGCTGGCGATCGTCATGGCGGTGCTGCTGAACTCGCCGCTGCTGAAAGCACGTGGCCTCTACCGCTTTGCCTTCTTCGCTCCGGTGGTGGTCGGCGAGGTCGCCTATTCCGCCGTGTTCCGGCTGATGTTCAACCTGGATTTCGGCATCATCAACAAGCTCCTCGCCGGCGTCGGCCTGGCCAAGATCGACTGGTTCTCCAACGTCACACCGGCCATGGCGCTGATCATGATCGCGGTAACCTGGCGCTGGGCCGGCTACAACGCCATCATCCTGCTCGCCGGCCTGCAGTCGATCCCCGAGGATGTCTATGAAGCAGCGACGCTCGACCGCGTCAGCAAGCTCAAGCAGTTCTTCTACATAACGCTGCCGCTGCTCAAGCCGGTCATCGTGTTTTGCGCCGTGCTGTCGATCATCGGCACCATGCAGCTGTTCACCGAGCCGTTCCTGATCACCGAGCGCGGCGGCCCCGGCGGCGGCACCGAGACGCTTGGCCTGCTGCTCTACCGCCAGGGTTTTCGCTCGCTCAATTTCGGCTACGCCTCGGCCGTCGCCTACACCATGGCGGGGCTGGCAATCGCCATCACGCTGGTGCAACTGTGGCTGACACGAGAGCCCAAATGAGAGGGGAGGCGAAATGAGTTCGCTCTCGCAACGACGGCTCGGCCGCAGCGTCCTGCTGCATCTGGTCCTGACGCCGCTGGCGGTGATCTGGCTGTTTCCGCTGTGGATGATGGTGGTGTTTTCGACCATGCCCGACAACGGCATTTTCAGCCCCGGCATCGAGCTTCTGCCGCACGGCAATTTCGTCGACAATTTCAACAACCTGCAGCGCGACACCAATTTCGTCGGCGCTATCGGTATTTCGGTGGCGGTGGCGGTGACCTACACCTTCTTCTCGGTGCTGCTGACCTCGATGGCCGGCTGGGCGCTCGCCCGCTATCAGTTCTTCGGCAAGGGCGCGGTGGTGGCGATCATCCTCGGCACCATCACGCTGCCCTATGCGGTGGTGCTGATCCCGCAATTCATCATGGTGGCGCGCGACTTCCAGCTCGCCAACACCTGGATTGCGCTGATCGTGCCACCCTTGTTCAATTCGCTGGGCGTGCTGTTCATGCGCCAGGCTTTCTCGATGATGCCGGCCGACCTTTTCGACGCGGCACGTGTCGAGGGCGTCAAGGAATGGCGTATCTTCCTGTTCGTCGCTTTGCCGCTGGCGCGGCCGATGCTGGCGGCGCTCGCCATCATCCTGTTCCTCGCCTCGTGGAACAATTATCTCTGGCCGCTTTTGATCAACAGCCAGCCCGGCGCGATGACGGCCCCTGTGGCGCTCGGCACGCTGATCGGCCTGACCAAGGTCTCATGGGGCGGCATCATGGCCGGCGCCGTCATGCTGACCGTACCGATGCTGGTCGTCTTCGTGCTGCTGCAGCGCCATTTCATCGCCGGCATCGCCGCCGGTGCCGTCAAGTAGGGACAACAGCGATATGGCGGCAGTCACCCTCACCAATGTCGTAAAACGCTTCGGCGTCTATGAGATCATCCATGGCGCCAACATCGATATCGCCGATGGCGAGTTCGTCGTCTTTGTCGGCCCGTCGGGTTGTGGAAAATCGACGCTGCTCAGGATGATCGCCGGGCTGGAGGATATCAGCGGCGGCGAGATCGCCATTGGCGGCAAGGTGATGAACGATGTCGAGCCGGCCGAGCGCGGCATCGCCATGGTGTTCCAGTCCTACGCGCTCTACCCGCACATGAGCGTGGAGCAGAATCTGAGCTTTGGTCTCAGGATGACCGGCAACCCCAAGGAGGACACCGAGCGGCGGGTGAAGCGGGCCTCCGAAATCCTGCGCATCACAGAGTTGATGGCGCGGCGGCCGAGGCAATTGTCCGGCGGCCAGCGCCAACGCGTCGCCATTGGCCGCGCCATCGTGCGCGAACCGCAAGTCTTCCTGTTCGACGAGCCGTTGAGCAATCTCGACGCCGAGCTGCGCGTCCAGATGCGGGTCGAGATCTCGCGCCTGCACAAGGAACTCGGCACAACGATGATCTATGTCACCCACGACCAGACCGAGGCGATGACGCTGGCCGACCGGATCGTCGTGCTGCGCGGTGGCCATGTCGAGCAGATCGGCAGGCCGCTCGATCTCTACGACAATCCCGACAACCAGTTCGTCGCCGGCTTTGTAGGCTCGCCGAAGATGAATTTCATCAAGGGCCGCGTCGTCGGGCGCAACATGAGCAGCGTCACCGTCGAGCTGGTGGGCGAGGAAATGACCCGCATTATGCAACCGTTGACCGGCGCCGTGCCGCAAACAGGAGCCAAGGTCATTGTCGGCGTGCGGCCCGAACATTTCGGCAATGGCGGCGAAGGCGACGCCGACCTCACCGTCGGCATCGACGTGGTCGAGCATCTCGGCGGCACCAGCTTCATCTATGCCAGGACCGCCCATGGCGAAGACCTGGTGATCCAGCGCGACGCGGCAAAGGTCCCCGACACCCAGGCGATCACCGTGTCCATCCGCAAATCCTATCTGTTCGATGAAAACGGCCAGCGGCTGCGCTGACCTTCCAGCTATGCAAGGAGAATGACCATGACTGCAACCGCGCCCATCCGCTGGGGGGTACTCGGGCCCGGCGACATCGCCAAAGCGTTCGCCCGCGGCGTGGCAGGCTCGCGCACCGGCACGATCGTGGCGCTCGGCGCCCGCAATCCCGGCAAGGCAGGCCTAGCCGAGACGTTTCCCGGCGCCCGCATCCTCGACGGTTACGACGCGCTGCTCGCTGACCCCGAGGTCGACGCCGTCTATATCGCCATCCCGCATCCCGGCCATGCCGAATGGGCAATCAAGGCGGCGGAAGCCGGCAAGCATGTGCTGTGCGAAAAGCCGCTGGCGCTGACCGCCTTCGAGGCCGACGCCATGATCCATGCTGCGCGCAAGGCCGGCACCTTCCTCGGCGAAGCGTTCATGTACCGGCTTCACCCGCAGACGGCGAAGCTGGTGGAACTCATCAAGTCGGGCGTCATCGGCGATGTCAGGCTGATGAAGTCGAGCTTCGGCTTCGCCATGCCGGGCTTCATGCCCGAGCACCGGCTCTACGCCAACGATCTCGCCGGCGGCGGCATCCTCGATGTCGGCGGCTATCCCGTCTCGATGGTGCGGCTGATTGCCGGGGCTGCGACTGGAAAACCCTTCGCCGAGCCGGACAAGGTTGTCGGCACCGCCCATCTCGGCAAGTCCGGCGTCGACGAATGGGCCTCGGCGCTGCTGCATTTCCCCGGTGGCGTCGTCGCCGAGGTGTCCTGCAGTATCTCGCTGAAACAGGACAATGTCCTGCGCATCCTCGGCACCAAGGGCCGCATCGAGGTGCCGGATTTCTGGTTCGCCGGCGGCGGCAACCGCGATGGCGGCCCTGGCCGGATCGATGTAATTCTCGCCGACGACACGCGCGATACCATCAGCGTCAACGAAACCCGCCATCTCTATTCCTTCGAGGTCGACGCCGCCGGCGAGGCGATCCTGGCCGGCAAACAGGAGTTCGCCTGGCCGGGCATGAGCTGGGCCGACAGCCTCAGCACGCTGCGCGTCCTCGACAGATGGCGCGCCGCCGTCGGGCTCGAATATGAGATCGAAAAGCCGGCTAAGCGAACCAACACCATTTCGGGCCGGCCGCTGCGCACCGGCGGCACGGCCATTGGCAAGCGCAAGATTCCGGGCCTGTCGAAGCCGGCCTCCGTGGTGGCGCTCGGCTTCGAGGATTTCCGCACCTTCTCGTCGGGCGCAATCCTGCTCGACGCCTTCTTCGAGACCGGCGGCAATCTGTTCGATACCGGCTATGTCTACGGCGCCGGCTACACCGAAACGCTGCTTGGCCAGTGGCTCAGGAATCGCGGCGTGCGCGAGCAGTCGGTGATCATCGCCAAGGGCGCCCACTCGCCGCTCTGCTATCCCGATGTCATCGGCAAGCAGCTCGCCCAGTCGTTGGACCGGCTGCAGACCGACCATGTCGACCTCTATTTCATGCACCGCGACAACCCGGATGTGCCGGTCGGCGAATTCGTCGATGCGATGGACGCCGAGGTCAAGGCCGGCCGCATCCGTGGCCCGTTCGGCGGCTCGAACTGGACGATGGCGCGCATGGACGAGGCGATTGCCTATGCCGAGCGCACCGGCAAGCAGAAGCCCGGCGTGCTCTCCAACAATTTCTCGCTGGCCGAGATGCTGGAACCGATCTGGGCCGGCTGCATCACCTCGTCCACCGACGACTGGAAATCCTGGTTGACGAAAAGGCAGATGCCCAACTTCGCCTGGTCGAGCCAGGGCCGCGGCTTCTTCACCGACCGCGCCGGCCGCGACAAGCAGGACAATGAGGAGCTGGTGCGGGTCTGGTATTCCGAGAAAAATTTCGGCCGCCGCGACCGCGCCATCGAGCTGGCGCAGCGCCTGGGCAAAAGTCCGATCCACATCGCGCTCGCCTATGTGCTGGCGCAGCCTTTTCCGTCGGTGCCGTTGATCGGCCCGCGCACGCTGGACGAGTTGGAGGACAGCTTGAAGGCGCTGGATATCAAGCTGTCGGCGGAGGATGTGGCGTGGCTGGATAGCGGGCCGGAAAGGCGGCGGGCTTAGCAGCTAATCTCCCCCCTTGAGGGGGAGATGTCGCCGAAGGCGACAGAGGGGGTCGCCTCGCGTGGAGCGCTAACCTCCTTCTGCAGCGGCAGGTAGGCCGAGCCCAGTCGAACTGACCCCCTCTGGCCTGCCGGCCATCTCCCCCGCACGGGGGAGATTAGCGGCTCATGCGTTCCACCTACCGATCGATCCGTGTCGACAAAATAATCGACGACGACGTCCGCTCGACCCCGTCCATCGCCCCGATCTCGTCCAGCAACGCATCCAGATCCCTGATCGACGGCGCGTCGACGATGACGATCATGTCGAAATTGCCGCTCACCGAGTGCAGCGTCCGTACCGGCGGCAGCGCCTGCAGCGCCCGCACCACCTTGTCGGCGAGCTTGGGCGTGACGGTGAGCAGCACATGCGCCCGCACCAGCCCCTGCTCGTAGTCCGGCGCCATCCGCACGCCATAGCCGGTGATGATGCCGCGCTGTTCCAGCCGCTCGATCCGGCTCTGCACCGTCGTGCGCGAAACGCCGAGCTGGCGCGCCAGCTCAGTGGTCGATGCGCGGGCATTGGCGCGCAGCAAGGAAAGCAGTTTTTGTTCGGCGTCAGTGAGCATTTCGACGAACTTTATCGGCGTATTGATCAATTGTGGGGTTCGTTTCGAACAGTTTCACGCTTCCTTTCGGCAGGCAAGCTGCGATTCTTGAAGGCATCGCGTCCACCGCGCGCGGTCTGGGCCAAAGAGTTTTCACGAGGGGCAAGGTCATGAAGAAAATCATCGTCGTCGGCGCCGGCAAGATCGGCTCGACCATTGCAGGCATGCTCGCCGACAGCGGCGACTACCACGTCACCGTTGTCGACCGCGCGGCGGCGCAGCTTGCCGCGGCCGAACTTCCCGCCGGCGTCGAGGGGCTGGAGCTCGATATCGCAGCGCCGGGCGCACTCGAGGCCGCCCTTGCCGGCGCCTTCGCCGTGCTGAGCGCCGCGCCCTTCCATTTGACCACACGCATCGCCGAAGCGGCCGCCGCAACCGGCGTCCACTATCTCGATTTGACCGAGGACGTCATCTCCACCCGCCGCGTCAAGGAACTGGCGCGTTCGGGCAAGAGCGCGTTCATTCCGCAATGCGGCCTTGCGCCGGGCTTCATCTCGATCGTCGCCAATGATCTCGCCAGCCGCTTCGACACGCTGGAAAGCGTTCGCATGCGCGTCGGCGCGCTGCCGCAATACCCGTCCAATGCGCTGAACTACAATCTGACATGGAGCACCGACGGCGTCATCAACGAATATTGCGAACCCTGCGAGGCGATCGTCGAGGGCGAGCTGATCGAGGTGCCGCCGCTGGAGGAGCGCGAAGAGTTCTCGCTCGACGGCGTCACCTATGAGGCCTTCAACACCTCCGGCGGTCTCGGCACGCTGGCCGAGACGCTGAAGGGCAAGGTGCGCACGCTGAACTACCGCACCATCCGCTATCCCGGCCACGCGGCGATCATGAAGGCGCTGCTCAACGATCTCGGCCTGCGCCACCGCCGCGACGTGCTGAAGGATATCTTCGAGAGCGCCCTGCCGGCAACGCTGCAGGATGTGGTCATCGTCTTCGTCACCGTCTCGGGCCGCCGCAATGGCCGCCTGCTGCAGGAAACCTACGCCAACAAGATCTATTCGCAGCGCATCGGCAACCAGGTGCGCAGCGCAATCCAGATCACCACCGCCTCCGGCATCTGCGCCGTGCTCGACATGCTGGCCGACGGCACCTTGCCGGCGACCGGCTTCGTCAAGCAGGAAAACATCGCGCTTGATGCGTTTCTCGCCAATCGTTTTGGGCGCGCTTATGCGCAGCACGAGATGGTAAGCCGGCTGGCAAGCTGAGCTACTTCACCCTCCCCCTTGTGGGGAGGGTCGGCTCGCGGTCGGAGCGAAGCGGAGATCGCGAGACGGGGTGGGGGTGAGCGCCGACGGTTGGCGAGGACCCCCACCCCGCTCCGCTACGCGGATCGACCCTCCCCACAAGGGGGAGGGTAAGCGCCCGCTACTTCCGCAGAGCCATCGGTCGTCCGAGCAGAAACCGGATGAAGTTGCCCGCGGTCCGCGGCGCAATGCGGGGCTGCGTCGCCTGTCGTGGCGCGCTTTGCCTTCGCGCTGGCACCTTGGGTTCGACAGCCGGTCGGCCCACCGTGAAGGAGGGCCCCGAGACCGGCTTCCCCCTCAACACGTTGGCGGCGTTGTTGTCATGGATGACGATGCACCATTGCGCGCCCTTCGATGCCGCCACGACGGTGTTGAAGCGCGTCGCCATTTTTGCGTGGTGCTCGCTGTAGACGCCGCTCATCGCCGGCGATCTCCTTTCGACCAGCGTGCCGAACGCCGACGTGACATAGTCGTGGTGCGTGTAGCGTCCGCTTGCCGTGTCGAAATTCTGGCCGTCCGGAAAGGCAATGTAGAGCGGCTGCAGGTCCACCACACGCTTTTCGATCTCCCGGCGCGCGTAGTGCTCGACGCGCTCCATGAAGGTCGGCGCCAGCGCGTCGTCGCTGTCGAGCCGCGTGAGCGAAACATAGTCGGCATCGGTATCGGCCTGGACGAAGGCATTGAAGCGATCATTGTAATCCTCGCCCGCCTCGACAAGGATCGGCCTGACGTCGACACCGGCCACGCAGCTGCACACGGTGCGAATATAGTTCTCGTGCGTATCGGCATCGAACGCTAGAAGGACGGTAAAATCCTTCAGCGACTGGCCTTCGAGCGACGACGCGCAATAGGTGTCGAACAACGCCAGGCGCTCGACCAGCCAGACCGGATCGAGATTGGCGCGGCCCTTTCCGTCCCACTGGCTTGGCTTGAAGCCAGCGGCGATGTTGTAGCGTATGGCGATGTATTTCTTCAGGCCGGTGTCCATGGACCGACACTTAGTACATTCCGCTGATCTGCGACAACCAACGGCTGAGCGGCCACCCTCCCCCTTGTGGGGAGGGTCGGCTCGCGGTCGGAGCGAAGCGGAGATGGCGAGACGGGGTGGGGGTGAGCGCTGACGGTCGGCGAGGACCCCCACCCCGCTCCGCTACGCGGATCGACCCTCCCCACAAGGGGGAGGGTAAGCGCACTTCAAATATGCAGCGCGTGGCCCAGCGCCTTCAGCGCCGCTTCCTGGAAGCCTTCGCCTTGCGTCGGATGCGCATGGATGGTCCCGGCGATATCCTCCAGCCGCGCGCCCATTTCCAGCGCCAGGCCGAACGCCGCCGCCAGTTCCGACACGCCTTGCCCGACCGCCTGGATGCCCAGCACCAGATGGTTGTCCGCGCGGGCGACAACACGAACAAACCCGTCCTCGCCGAGTTTCGTCATCGCCCGGCCGTTGGCGGCGAAGGGGAACTGGCCGATCTTGATTTCGCCTGAAGCCTTCGCCTCCTCCGGCGTTAGCCCTGCCGTCACCAGCTCCGGATCGGTGAAGCAGACGGCCGGGATCGAGCGCTTGTCCCAGCTGCGCTTGTGGCCGGCGACGATCTCGGCCACCATTTCGCCTTGCGCCATCGCCCGGTGCGCCAGCATCGGCTCGCCGGTGACGTCGCCAATGGCATAGATGCCGCGCATCGAGCTGCGGCACTGGTCGTCGATCTTGATGAACTTGCCGGCCATGTCGAGATCGATCTGATCGAGGCCCCAGCCCTCCGTCACCGGCTTGCGGCCGACCGTGACCAGGATCTTGTCTGCCGCGATTTTGGTGCTCTTGCCGTCCGCGGTCTCGACCAGCAGCGCGTCGCCCTTGACCCCCTTGGCCTTGGCGCCAAGCATCACCTCGACGCCGAGCTGGGCCAGCCGTTTCACCACCGGCCGGGTCAGTTCCGCATCATACTGCGCCAGCACGCGCGGCAGCGCCTCGACCACGGTCACCGCGGCGCCCATTTTGGCGAACGCCATGCCGAGTTCCAGCCCGATATAGCCGCCGCCGACCACAGCGAGCTTTTTCGGCACCTCGCCGAGAGCCAGCGCTTCTGTGGATGAAATCACCGGGCCGCCGAACGGCAGGAACGGCAGTTCCACCGTCGCCGAGCCGGTGGCGATCACAACCGTTTCGGCGCGGATGATCTGGGTGCCGGTCTCGGTCTCGACCGCGACGGTCTTGCCGTCGCGGAACGTCGCCCAGCCATAGACGGTCTTGACCTTGGCCTTCTTCAGTAGCCCGGCAACGCCCCCGGTCAGCCGGCTAACAATGCCGTCCTTCCACGCAACCGTCTTGCCGAGATCGAGCACGGGCGCTGCTACCGAGATGCCGAGCGGACTGCTGCCGCCGGCCATATGCGCGACCTTCTCGAACTCTTCCGCCGCATGGATCATCGCCTTGGACGGGATGCAGCCGACATTGAGACAGGTGCCGCCCGGTTTGCCGGCTTCAACGATCACCGTATCGATGCCGAGCTGGCCGGCACGGATAGCGCAGACGTAGCCGCCGGGCCCGGCGCCGATGACCAGCAGCTTGCAGGAGATTTCTTTCATGGCGTGACCCTTTGATGCGAGGGAATGTTCCGTCGCGATCCTTCGCGCCCCCCTCTGTCCTGCCGGACATCTCCCCCACGAGGGGGGAGATCAGCAGCTTCTTCGCTTCGCTCATTCCTGCAACGATGGAGATTGGCGAAACCCTGCGTGACGTCCAATCTCCCCCCTTGTGGGGGAGATGCCTGGTAAGGCAGAGGGGGGCGCTGTCCCGCCGTCATCTCGGTCGTTTCGCCCCTCAATCCACAAATATCAGCGCTGGCGTCTCAATCAGCGCCTTGATCCGCTGCACAAACACCGCCGCATCCCAGCCGTCGACCACCCGGTGATCGAAGCTCGATGACAGGTTCATCATCTTGCGCGGGATGAACTGGGTGCCGTCCCAGACCGGCCGCACCATCATCTTGTTGACGCCGACGATCGCCACTTCAGGATGATTGATGACCGGCGTCGTAGCCACGCCGCCCATGGCGCCGAGCGAGGTGATGGTGATGGTCGATCCCGACAGCACGTCGCGGCTGGCCGTGCCCGACTTCGCCGCTTCGGCCAGGCGGTTGAGCTCGGCCGCGCAATCCCAGAGGTCGCGCGCCTCGGCGTGCTTGACCACCGGCACCACCAGGCCCGACGGCGTCTGCGCGGCAATGCCGATATGGACGCCGCCATGCTGATGGATGATGCCGGCCTCGTCGTCGAACAGCGCGTTGATGTTGGGCTGGTCGGCAATCGCCTTGACCATCGCCCGCATCAGGAACGGCAGCAGCGTCAGCTTCGGCCTCTCCACACCCTTGCGCTTTTCCTTGTTGAGCGCCGCGCGCAACTCCTCAAGTGCTGTGACGTCGATCTCCTCGACATAGGTGATGTGCGGGATGCGTGACTTCGCCAGCGACATTTTTTCGGCGATCTTGCGCCGCAGTCCGATGACCTTGATATCCTCGACGCTGTCATTGCGCGCCAGACCCGACGCCTTCGCTACCTGCGGTCCGCGTGCCAGGAATGCCTCGATATCTTCGTGGCTGATGCGGCCGGCAGGGCCGGTACCCGACACCTGGCGCAGATCGATCCCCGCCTCCTTCGCCCTGAGCCGGATGGCGGGCGACGCCAGGGGCTTTTCGCCCTCCGGGCGCGGCGCGCCGGAGGGTGCCGCACCTTTAGATGTCGGCGCAGCACCCCCACCCTTAGCCCCTCCCCACAAGGGGGAGGGGGATTCAGTCTCAGCTGCCCGTGCGCTTTTGGCTGCTGGTGCAGGTGGTGGCGACTTGGCGTCGGATTTCGTGGCCGAGACGCCTCCCTCTTGTGGGGGTCCGGAGGACGGGCGAAACCCGTGGCTCGCCCCGGCAGGGGTGGGGGTCGGTGCCGCCGTGACCTCTGACGATTTCGAGCCTTCGGCGACATTGCCCTCCCCCGCCACTTTCAGCCGCACGATCGGCGAGCCGATCGACACCGTGTCGCCGATCTCGGCGCCCAGCCACAGGATCTCGCCATCGACCGGCGAAGGTATTTCCACCGTCGCCTTGTCGGTCATCACGGCGGCAAGCACCGAGTCCTCGCGCACGAGGTCGCCGACCTTGACGTGCCACTCCACAAGTTCGGCCTCGGCGACGCCTTCGCCGACATCCGGCAGCTTGATGATGTGTTCGCCCATCCCTAGGCTCCCATGGTTTCGAGAAGCGCGCGGCCGACACGGGCCGGCCCCGGGAAATAGTCCCATTCCTGCGCATGCGGGTAGGGCGTGTCCCAACCGGTGACGCGCGCCACCGGCGCTTCCAGATGGTAGAAACAATTTTCCTGCACCAGCGCCGACAGCTCGGCGCCGAAGCCGGAGGTCAGTGTCGCCTCGTGCACGACGACGCAGCGTCCGGTCTTCTTCACCGAAGCGACTATCGCGTCGAGATCGAGCGGCAGCAGGGTCCGCAAATCGATGATCTCGGCATCGATGCCGGTTTCTTCCACCGCCGCCTGCGCGACATAGACCATGGTGCCGTAGGCGAGCACGGTGACGGCCGAGCCCGCCCGGCGGATCGCCGCCTTGCCGAGCGGCACCGTGTAATGGCCGTCGGCGACCTCGCCCAGTTCATGCTTCGACCATGGCGTCACCGGTCGGTCGTGATGGCCATCGAACGGTCCGTTATAGAGCCGCTTCGGCTCCAGAAAAATCACCGGATCGGGATCCTCGATCGCCGCGATCAGCAGCCCCTTGGCATCATGAGGATTGGACGGCACCACCGTCTTCAGCCCCGACACATGGGTGAACAGCGCTTCCGGGCTCTGGCTGTGCGTCTGGCCGCCAAAAATGCCGCCGCCGGTCGGCATGCGGACAACGATCGGGCAGGTGAAATCGCCGTTCGAGCGATAGCGCAGGCGTGCTGCTTCCTGCGTCAGCTGGTCGTAAGCCGGGTACATGTAGTCGGCAAACTGAATTTCCACGCATGGCTTCAGCCCATAGGCGGCCATGCCGATGGCGGAGCCGACAATGCCGGATTCGTTGATCGGCGCATCGAAGCAGCGGGTCTTGCCGTACTTCGCTTGCAGGCCTGCCGTGCAGCGAAAAACCCCGCCGAAGAAACCGACGTCCTCGCCATAGACGATGACGCGTTCGTCGCGCGCCATCGACACGTCCATGGCGTCGCGGATCGCCTCGATCATGGTTCGTCTCGGCATGGTCAGACTCCCGCCTGCTGGCGCTGACGTCTGAGATGCGGCGGCATCTCGGCGAATACGCCCTCGAACATTTCACGCGTCGACGGCTTGCCGCCGGCATGCAGCGTGCCGTGGCTTTCAGCTTCCTTCTGCGCCGCGATCACCGTCTCCAGAATTTCGGCCTCCGCCTGGGCATGGCGCTCATCCGACCAGACCCTGCGCAGGATCAGATGGTTCTTCAGCCGCATCACCGGATCGCCGAGCGGCCAGGCGTCGGATTCGGTTTTCGGCCGATAGGCAGACGGGTCGTCCGAGCTCGAATGCGCGCCGGCACGGTAGGTGACATATTCGATCAGCGTCGGCCCGAGATTCTGCCGCGCCCGCTCCGCCGCCCATTTGGCCACGGCATGCACGGCGAGATAATCATTGCCGTCGACGCGCAGCGCCGGAATGCCGAAGCCGAGGCCGCGCGCGGCAAAGGTGCCGGAACCGCCGCGCGCAATGCCTTGAAACGTCGAGATCGCCCACTGGTTGTTGACGACATTGAGGATGACCGGCGCCTTGTAGGTCGAGGCGAACACCAGTGCGGAATGGAAATCGGATTCGGCCGTCGAGCCGTCGCCGATCCACGCCGCCGCGATTTTCGAATCGTTGCTGATAGCGGAAGCCATCGCCCAGCCGACCGCCTGGATGTATTGCGTCGCCAGATTGCCGGAGATCGAGAAGAAGCCGTGCTCCTTCGACGAATACATGATCGGCAATTGCCGCCCTTTGAGCGGATCGGCCTCGTTGGAATAGATCTGGTTCATCATCGTGACCATCGGATAGCCGTCGGCGATGAGCAGGCCGGCTTGCCGATAGGTCGGGAAATTCATGTCGCCTGGCGCCAGCGCCTTGCGGAAAGCGCAGCTCACCGCCTCTTCGCCCAGATGCTGCATGTAGAACGAGGTCTTGCCCTGGCGCTGCGCCATCTGCATGCGCGCATCGAAGCTGCGCAGCGTCATCATGTGGCGCAACCCCTCGAGCAGCTCCTCGTCGGTGAGCAGCCCGGCCCACGGCCCGACCGCCTCACCGGTGCGGTTGAGCACACGGATGATGGAAAACGCCATGTCGCGGATTGTGCGCGGATCGACATCGATGTCCGGTCGCGGCACCGAGCCCGCCTTGGGGATAGGCACGTTGGAGAAGTCGGGCGTTCCGCCCGGCCGCACTTCCGGCTCCGGCACATGAAACCGCAACATCCCAGCATCGGTCATGACCATGGTCCTCCCATTTGCTGCGGTGATATTTGCACATCCGCGCGCCCGGCACAGCGCCAATTCATGGGGCGCCGCAACCCATCCGGCGTCACGGCCGGCAGGCGACCGCAAGATGCAGATATGTCGGCGAAATTTCTTGTCGATGTTGGGGAGCGGCGCGCAATTAGGCGCAAAGTTTTGCAGGATTTCCAGCAGATAGTCACTTCACGGCCTCCGGGAGAGATGAAGCACCAAGGTCGGCGAACTCGCGCTTTCCTCTCCCCGTGATCGGGGGAGAGGTGTCGAGCGAAGCTCGACGGAGTGGGGGTCGACCCTTGGGCGCTAGGCAACGCTTGAGATAGTGCCCTTCCTTTGTCCGTTCGCGGCGATTGCCAGGTGGTTCCCCCACTCCGTCTCGGCTTCGCCGAGCCACCTCTCCCCCCTCCGGAGGAAGGGCAATAGGGTCTCGAACTCTCTGGAGAACGTTCACTCAGCGACCGCATCATGCTAACCACCCTCCATGGCGCAGAAAAAAGGATATGAGGTCGATTCGTGGCTGGCGAAGCCTGACGCGCGCATATCGATCGTCCTGCTTTACGGACCCGACCGCGGCTTGGTCGCCGAGCGGGCCAAGGCCTTTGCCGCGAAAATCGGCCTGCCTCTCGACGATCCGTTCTCCGTCGTCCGGCTCGACGGCGCGGAGGTCGATCGCGACCAGGGCCGGCTGCTCGATGAAGCCCGCACCGTGCCGATGTTCTCCGACCGGCG
The DNA here is from genome assembly GCF_040324395.1 of Mesorhizobium sp. C277A. Classification (NCBI taxonomy): domain Bacteria; kingdom Pseudomonadati; phylum Pseudomonadota; class Alphaproteobacteria; order Hyphomicrobiales; family Phyllobacteriaceae; genus Mesorhizobium; species Mesorhizobium sp. C277A. Next base: position 5,038,732 of record NZ_JAMYVW010000002.1, read on the forward strand.
GCTTCTGTGGGTGCGAAATGCCAGCGGTCAGAAGGCGCTGGCCGACGACGTCAAGGCGCTGACTGCGGAGCCCGCGCGCGACGCCATCATTCTCATCGAGGCTGGCGACCTGAAAAAGGGCGTCGGACTGCGCGCGATCGTCGAGGCCGCCGACACCGCCATGGCGCTGCCTTGCTACGCCGATGAAGCCCGCGACATCGATAGCGTCATCGACGACGAGTTGCGCAAGGCCGGCATGTCGATGGCGCTCGACGCACGCCAGGCGCTGCGCCGCAATCTCGGCGGCGACCGGTTGGCCTCACGCGGCGAGATCGAAAAGCTGGTGCTTTATGCCCACGGCCAGAAGGACATCAGCCTCGACGACGTAAGGGCGATGTCCGGCGACGTCTCCGGCGCCTCCTTCGACGACGCGGTCGATGCTGTGCTGGAGGGCAGGATCGGTGACTTCGACACCGCCTTCACCCGCCACTGCCTGTCCGGCGGCCATCCTTTCCTGGTGCTGTCCTCGGCGATGCGGCAGCTGCAGCAGCTTCAGGTCATGCGCGGCCAGATGGACACCGCCGGCCGCAACGCCGCCTCGGCAGTGGCCGGCGCCCGTCCGCCGGTGTTTTTCTCGCGGCGCAAGCTGGTGGAGAAGGCGCTGGAGCGCTGGAACGTCGAGGCGCTCAGCCGCGCGCTGAACCGGCTGCAATCGGCCGTGCTGCAGACCAGGCGCAGGCCGGATTTGTCGGAAGCGCTGGCGCGGCAGGCGCTGCTCGGCATTGCGGTGGAGAGCGCGAGGCTGGCGCAGCGGTAATCTCCCCCCTTGAGGGGGAGATGTCGCCAAAGGCGACAGAGGGGGTCGCCGCGCGTGGAGCGCTGGCGCCTTTCGCAACGACAAACGAGGTCGGCGCTTGATGCGAGACGACCCCTTCTGGCCTGCCGGCCATCTCCCCCTCAAGGGGGGAGATCAGCAGTTCGATCCCTTCGGCAATCGCCAATAAAAAGAAGGGCCGGCAACCGCCAAACCCTTTCTTCATCCTAAGCCAGAACTTCATTCGCCGGCTAAATATGCGCAACCCCAACCCTCTACCGCTCATCCTTCAACCGCCGGCATAGCTCGTCGAGCTGCTCCAGGCTGCGGTAGTCCACGCGGATCGCGCCGCCTTTGCCCTTGTGCTCGATGGTCACGATCATGCCGATCGTGTTGGTCATCAGCCTTTCCAGCGCCAGCGTGTCGGCATCCTTGCCCGATGCGCCGTGTGCTGGTTTTGCCTTGGGCGGCGTGCCGCCCGCCGGCATTTGCGCCAGCGCCTCGGCCTGGCGCACCGAAAGCCCTTCTTCGACGATCTGCTTGGCTAGCCCGGCGGGATCCTGCGCCGTCACCAGCGTCCGGGCATGGCCGGCCGACAGCGCGCCGTCGACCAGCATGTCGCGGATCACGTCGGGCAGCTTCAACAGCCTGAGCGTGTTGGCGACGTGGCTGCGGCTCTTGCCGATTACATTGCCGAGGTCGGCCTGTGTGTAGCCGTGGTCGTCGATCAATTGCTGGTAGCCGAGCGCCTCCTCGACCGGGTTGAGATCGGTGCGCTGGACGTTTTCTATGATCGCCAGTTCCAGCGCTGTGCGGTCGTTGACGTCGCGCACGATGATCGGGATCTCGGTCAGCCCGGCTCGCTGGGCCGCGCGCCAGCGCCGCTCGCCTGCAATGATTTCGTAGCGCCCGGCCTGCGTCGGCGAAGGCCGCGCCACCACCGGCTGCACCACGCCATGCTCGCGGATCGACTGCGCGAGATCGGTGAGGTCGGCGTCGCCAAAGTGCCGGCGCGGGTTTTTCGGATTCGGGCTCAGAAACTCGATCGGCACCTTGCCATCGGCATTCAAGCCCGGCTTTTCGGTCGCTGCCGGGCGATCGATCTCGCCGATCAGCGCCGCCAGTCCGCGCCCCAGTCTCTTTCTCGAAAGGTCGTCGCTCATCTCAATTCCAGATTCTTGATCGTTTCGGTAACGGATCGGCTTTGTTTATCGACCCTGCCTAATCAAGCAGCGCGCAATTTGCGCTCGCGGCGGATCACTTCGGACGCCAGCTGCAGATAGGCCTGGCTGCCCGAGCATTTCAGGTCATAGAGGATTGCCGGCTTGCCATAGGAGGGCGCCTCGGACACTCGCACATTCCTAGGAATGATGGTCTCGTAGACCTTGTCGCCCATATGTGCCCGCACGTCCTGCACCACCTGGTTGGCGAGGTTGTTGCGGCCGTCATACATGGTCAGCACGATGCCCTGGATGATCAGGTCCGGATTGATCGAACGGCGCACCTGCTCCACCGTTTCCAGGAGTTGGCTTAGCCCTTCCAGCGCGAAGAACTCGCACTGCAGCGGCACAAGAACAGAATCGGCTGCCGCCATTGAATTCAAAGTCAAAAGGTTGAGCGAGGGCGGGCAGTCGATCAGCACATAGCCGAACGGCGCACCGCGCTCGGTGGCGGCGCGCAGCGCGTTGCGCAGCTTAAGCACGCGATCCGGCGCCGAGGCGATTTCCATCTCGATGCCGAGCAGATCGAGCGTCGACGGCACGATCGACAGGCCGGGCACCGCCGTTGGAATGGCGGCCTCTTCCAGGCCCAGTTCGCCGGTCAGCACATCGTAGGAGGAGACGGTGCGGTCCTTGCGGTCGATACCGAGACCCGTCGAGGCATTGCCTTGCGGGTCGAGATCGACGATCAGCACCTTTTCGCCGATCGCGGCCAGCGCCGTGGCCAGATTGATGGCGGTGGTTGTCTTGCCGACGCCGCCCTTCTGGTTGGCGACGGTGATGATGCGAGGTCCGGTTTTCATGGGTCTGTGCCAGGTATTCATGTGGGCCAGGTATTCATTGCGTCGCCAAGGTTGCGAAGGAGAGCTTACGCAGTCTGCAGATCGGTCACTTCGAGGATGACGCCATGGGCGTCGGTCATGCTCGGATGTTCTACCAGATCGAAAGCCCAGCGGTGAGTGCTTTCTTCCACCTCGGAGCGGTAATCCCGGCCTTTGTGGAACAGCGCCCGCGATCCCTTGGTCAGCCACGGCGCCGACAGATCGAGCAGCGCCGGCAGCGCGGCCAGCGCCCGCGCCGTGATGATTTCCGGTTCGGAAACAAGCGGATAGCTGTCGTCGATGCGCCGGGCGACGACCCGTGCCGGCAAACCGAACTGGCCAATGACCGCCTGTAAAAACGATGCTTTCTTGCGGTTGCTCTCGACCAGATCGATCGACGCGCCATTGCGTTCGACCAGCAGGAAGGCCATTACCAGGCCCGGAAAACCCCCGCCCGAACCGAGATCGGCCCAGCGTTTGGCCTGCGGTGCGATTCGCGCCAGCTGCGCGCTGTCCAGAATATGGCGGCCCCAGACATCGTCCAGCGTCGACGGCGCGGCCAGATTGATGCTGCGGTTCCATTTCAGGAACAACTGTTCGAACGTCACCAACCGATCGAATGTTTCACGTGAAACCGGTCCCGCGACCTCTTGCAGGCTCGCCCATGAGGCAGCGCTCACGCAACGGCCCTTTGGGCGGCCGATTCGGCGTTGCGGACGTGCGCGACGATGATGGCCAGCGCCGCCGGCGTCATGCCTTCCATACGCTGCGCGTCAGCGATCGAACGCGGCTGACGCGTTAACATCTTCTGCTTCAGCTCATTGGATAGGCCGGGAACATCGGCGAAATCCACCGACGCCGGGATCAACCGGCTTTCCTCGCGGCGGATCTGTCCGACATCCGCCTGCTGGCGATCAAGGTAAACCGAATATTTCGCTTCCGTTTCGAGCCGCTCAGCGGTTTTGACGTCGATTGCGCCAAAGGCCGGCGCAACACGGGCCAGCCAGGCTATATCGACGCCGGGATGAGCGAGCAATTCATAAGCGGAGCGGCGCACGCCGTCCCTGTTGATCTCCAGCCCATGCCGCGCCGCTTCGTTGGGCGTCATGGTCGTCGCAACTGCGAGTTCGCGCGCCCTATCAAGATCCTGTGTGACTTGATTGAACCGCTGCGTCCGCTCCGGCGACACGATACCAAGCCGATTTGCCAGAGGCGTAAGCCTTTCATCGGCATTGTCGGCGCGCAGCGATAGGCGAAACTCCGCCCGCGAAGTGAACATGCGGTAGGGCTCGGCAATGCCGCGGCTGGTGAGGTCGTCGACCATCACTCCGATGTAGGCTTCGGTGCGGCTGAGCACGATTTGGTCGTCGGCCGCCGCCTTGCGCGCGGCGTTGAGCCCGGCGAGCAGGCCCTGCGCTCCGGCTTCTTCATAACCGGTGGTGCCGTTGATCTGACCGGCTAGGAAAAGCCCCGCAATACGTTTGGCCTCAAGCGTCGGCTCCAACTCGCGCGGATCGACATGGTCGTATTCGATGGCATAGCCGGGCTGCAGCATGGTCGCCCGCTCTAGCCCGGGTATAGTTTTGAGAATGTCGAGTTGCACATCCTCGGGCAGGGAGGTCGAAATGCCATTGGGGTAGACCGTGTCGTCGTCCAGCCCTTCCGGCTCGAGGAATATCTGATGACCTTCTCGATCGCCGAACTTGACGATCTTGTCTTCGATCGACGGGCAATAGCGTGGTCCGACCCCCTCTATCGAGCCGGAATACATGGCGGAGCGGCCGAGATTGGCGCGGATCAGCTCGTGCGTCGCCGGTGTCGTACGCGTGATGCCGCAATGGATTTGCGGATTCTTGATTGTGTCGGTGAGCAGCGAGAACGGCACTGGATGTTCGTCGGCCGCCTGGCTTTCCAGCGACGCCCAGTCGATGGTGCGGCCATCGAGCCGCGGCGGCGTGCCGGTCTTCAGCCGTCCAAGCGCGAAACCGGCGCGGCTCATCGTCGCCGACAGGCCAAGGCTCGCCTGCTCGTTCATCCGCCCGGCGACAATCTTCCTGTCGCCAATGTGAATAAGACCGCGGAGAAACGTGCCGGTGGTCAGCACCACCGCGCCGCACACCAACCGGCGCCCGTCGGCCAGGCGCACAGCGGCGACCCGTCCATCCACGATGTCGAAGTCCAGAACCTCGCCTTCGATGACGTCGAGACCGTTCTGCTGCCGAATCGCTTCCTGCATGGCCAGCCGATACAGCTTGCGGTCGGCCTGCGTGCGCGGCCCGCGCACGGCAGGGCCTTTGCGGCGATTGAGCAGGCGGAATTGGATGCCGGCAGCATCGGCGATGCGGCCCATCAGCCCGTCCATGGCGTCGATCTCACGCACCAGATGGCCCTTCCCGAGGCCGCCGATCGCCGGATTGCAGGACATGACACCGATCGTGTCGAAGCGCAGCGTGACCAGCGCGGTCCTGGCGCCGGCGCGCGCGGCAGCGCACGCAGCCTCGCACCCGGCATGGCCACCGCCCACCACAACCACATCATAGCGATCGATCATTGTCCCTTCCAGATTCAGAGATTTCCCGACACATGTCCCCACGAGAGGACGCTGTCAAGGATTGCAGGTTGATTCGTTCACGTGGACCGGAGTGCTGAAAGTCGCAGAGGTGTTTCACGTGAGTCAGGGAAGCGGCGACAATTACCTCGGCTGGCGCTGCCCCTCATCTGCCTGCCGGCATCTTCTCCCGGAGGACAATGAGGGGCGGGGCCGGCCTTCGGCACTTGCCGTTTTTGCCAAACTCCTCATTTCACGTGAAACACGCACTAGGGCGGCCCCCCTGTGTTTCACGTGAGTCACTCACACGCCCCCCTGTTTCACGTGAGTCACTTTCCAATGCAAAACTGCGAAAAGATCACGTCCAGCAGGTCCTCGACATCCACCGCGCCGACAATCCGGCCAAGTCGGTCCGCCGCAAGACGCAGCTCCTCCGCCCGTAGCTCCTGGCCGCACTCTTGCCCCGACAAAGCCGAGATCAGAAAGCGCCTGGTCTCATTGAGCAGCTCCACATGCCGCAACCGAGACGGCAGGATGTCACCGGCATCGCCGATAGCAGCCGCGGCGCGCCTGCCGATCTCAGCCAGCAGTTCAGCCAAACCAGTGCCGTCCACCGTCGATATCAACGCATCATACGCCTCTGATCGCGGCGAACCTTTCAAGAGATCGACCTTGGTGCCGATTCTCAAAGCCGGGGCGTCAACAGGCATGTTGCCGATCGCAGTAGGGTCCGCCAGATCTTCCAGCAACAGCACCAGGTCAGCCGTGTGCGCCTTGGCCCGCGCCTTTTCGATACCGATCGCTTCGATCTTGCCGGGCGACTCGCGCAGGCCCGCGGTGTCGGTTACCCTGACCCGCACTCCGTGGAGATCCAGCACCACTTCGAGCAAGTCCCGCGTCGTGCCGGGCTCGTCGGTAACAATCGCCGCCTCACGCCTGGCCAGCGCGTTGAACAGGCTGGATTTGCCGGCGTTCGGTGCACCGAGGATGACAACCTCAAACCCGTCACGGATGATCTCGGCGGCATGGAAGCCATCGACATGCCGGCCGATCTCGCCCACCATTGCGCGCACATCGGACCAAACCGTGTCCGAAACCGAACCGGGCACGTCGTCTTCGTCGGCGAAGTCGATTTCCGCCTCGATCATCGCCCGTGCATGGATCAGCCGACGGCGCCAGCCAAGATAGAGTTCGCTTTGCACTCCTTCGGCATTCTGCACGGCAAAGCGCCGCTGCGCTTCGGTTTCGGCGTTGACCAGATCGGCCAACGCCTCCGTCTCGACCAGATCCAGCTTGCCGTTGAGAAGAGCCCGGCGCGTAAATTCACCAGGTTCCGCATGACGCACGCCGTCAAACCCGGCAATGATCTCCAGCATCTTGCTGGCGACGGCGCGGCCGCCATGGACGTGGAACTCGGCGACATCCTCGCCGGTAAAACTGTTCGGCCCCGGAAAAAACAGCACCAGGCCGTTGTCGATAAGCGACCCGTCCACTGTTCGGAGCTTGCGCAGGGTCGCAACCCGGTCCTTGATCATGCCGTCGGCAACCGTTTCGACAGCGAATCGAGTTCTTGGTCCGGAGATGCGGATGACAGCGATGCCGGCAGGCAGGCGGCCGCTGGACAGCGCAACAATCGAATCGCCTGAAATCATTTGCCCGTTCTCACCGGTCGCCTAGCTGTCCGGTCGACAATCCCACAGTATGCGGCCGTCATGAACCGGCTGTTCGTCAATATCAAGGTCGATCGCGAGGAGCGGCCGGACATTACCAAATCTGTATAGCCGCCTTGTCATCCATGTGCGAGCAGGCGGGTCCTAATTCCGACGCCAAGCAGTTCTGGGCGGGCCAGCAAGCCCTACGCAGGCCGCATCGTTAACGCTTGTGCCTGGCCCCGAGCCGTGAAGCTGGATCCTTCGCCCCCGACAGGCAAGCTTCGTTCCGGCTGCGAATCAGAATCCCGACCCGCGTCACGCCGATATTGTCGCCCCGATCGGAACGCATGCGAATCGATCGAACATTGGCCAGTGGCATCCGGCCGCCAACCGGCAGACCGGAGCTATGCACCGGCTATCCTGCCCGTGGCGCCGGATCCGTAGGAACCGAGCCGCTGTTGCGACGGCAGGTCAACCGGTGTTTCCGTCCAACGCCGAAGGAAGCGGCGTCGCATCAATGGATGGCGACCGCGGCCCGAACAGCAAATCCTTGGCCGCGACCACCGCTCCGACCGTGATCAGGATGCAAGCAACAGCCACCGACCAGTGAAACACACCAAAGCCTGCCAGCAGAAGCACGATGACCGAGAAGAGGGGCGCGGCATAGGAGAGGGCGCCGAGGATCATGATGTCCCCGTGCTTGCAGCCATAGTCCCAGGCGTAAAAGCCGGCGCCTAGCGGTATTACGCCCAAGATGACGATGGCGCTCCACTCCGTCGCCGTCTGTGCCCAGACGGTGGTCTCAAGGGTGAGGTGCAGCACCAAGGCGACCGCAGCCGTGATGAAGCAGTAACCGACGACCACATCGGTCGGCACCTTGCCAAAGCGGCGCGATAAAACCGAATAGCCGGCCCAGATGAAAGCGCAGAACAGCGAGATGACATGCCCCTTCATCACACCATTGGCCAGTCCGATCGTGCCGCCCTTGGTGATCACCACAATGGCGCCGGCAAGGCCGAGCATGACGCCGGCAATGTGATGGGCCCTCAGCTTTTCTCCAGGCAGGAAGGCGGCAAAGACGACGATCAGCAACGGCCAGAGATAGGCGATCAGGCTGACCTCGACCGGCGGCGCCGACTGGATGGCGAAGAAATAGGCGCAGTGGTAGATGCACAGCCCCGCTGTGCCGAGCGCCCAGACCTGCCACGGCTGGCGCAGCGACTTGATCGCCGCCGGACGGACAAGCCAGCTCGACGCGCCGACCAACCCGCCAAGCAGAAACGTCATCGCCGCCAGCTGAAAGGGCGGAATCGGTCCCGCCGCCGTCGAAAGCAGCGCCAGGAAGGACCATGTCAGGATGGCCGAGAAGCCGATCAGGGTCGGGATTGTTTTCTCCATGCGGCTTCCGATCTTCGAGACGCGATTACTCGCATGACGACAGCTGTGGAAATTGCCGCCCAAGGCCACGCCCTGTCGGAAATGCGACCTGTTTGCCCCCGCAATGAAAAACCCCGTCCCAGTTCCCGGAACGGGGCTTCAATGCGAAACGATGGCCGACGAGAAGCTTACGTGTTCATCGAATCGAAGAAATCGGCGTTGGTCTTGGTCTGCTTCAGCTTGTCGATCAGGAACTCGATCGCATCCGTGGTTCCCATCGGCGCCAGGATGCGGCGCAGGACGAAGATCTTCTGCAGATCCTGCTTGGAGACCAGCAGGTCTTCCTTGCGGGTGCCGGACTTCAAAATGTCCATGGCCGGGTAGATGCGCTTGTCGGCGACCTTGCGGTCGAGCTGGATTTCGCAGTTGCCGGTGCCCTTGAACTCTTCGAAGATGACTTCGTCCATGCGGCTGCCGGTGTCGATCAGCGCGGTGGCGATGATGGTCAGCGAGCCGCCTTCCTCGATGTTGCGGGCCGCGCCGAAGAAGCGCTTCGGCCGCTGCAGCGCGTTGGCGTCGACACCGCCGGTCAGCACCTTGCCGGAGGACGGCACAACGGTGTTGTAGGCACGGCCGAGGCGGGTGATCGAATCGAGCAGAATAACGACGTCGCGGCCATGCTCGACCAGGCGCTTGGCCTTTTCGATGACCATTTCGGCGACCTGGACGTGGCGCACCGCCGGTTCGTCAAAGGTCGAGGACACGACCTCGCCCTTCACCGAACGCTGCATGTCGGTCACTTCTTCTGGCCGTTCGTCGATCAGAAGTACGATCAGATAGCATTCCGGATGATTGGCCGTGATCGAGTGGGCGATATTCTGCATCAGCACCGTTTTACCGGTACGCGGCTGCGCGTTGATGAGCGCGCGCTGTCCCTTGCCGATCGGCGCCACCAGGTCGATCACCCGCGACGAGATGTCCTTGCCGGTCGGATTGTCGATCTCCATCTTCAGCCGCTTGGTCGGATAGAGCGGCGTCAGATTGTCGAAATGGATCTTGTGACGGATCTTTTCGGGATCGTCGAAATTGATCGTGTTGACCTTGAGAAGGGCGAAATAGCGCTCGCCCTCTTTTGGGCTGCGGATCGGCCCTTCGACGGTATCGCCGGTCTTCAAGGAGAAGCGGCGGATCTGCGAGGGCGAGATGTAGATATCGTCGGGACCCGGGAGATAATTGGCGTTGGCTGAGCGCAGGAAGCCGAAACCGTCCTGCAACAACTCGACCACACCATCGCCGATGATCTCGACGTCCTGGGCGGCCAGTTTCTTCAGGATGGCAAACATCAGTTCCTGCTTGCGCATGACGCTGGCGTTTTCCACTTCGAGCGATTCGGCATAGGCGATCAGCTCTGGCGGCTTCTTGTTCTTGAACTCTGCGAGTTTCATTTCTTGCATAGACGGACTCTGAATCTGCTTTGGGGAAAATATATCGGCTGGATGCGATAAATGCCGGGCGCGGCCGAAAGCAATCAAGGGCGGCGCATGACGGGAAGGAAGACCCGTCTTTTATCGTCGGTCGGGGGAAAGAGCAAGCTGCGTTTTGTCGACCGAAATGGGCCTAGAACGGCTTGACGACAACCAGGATGACGATGGCGATCATCAGCAATGTGGGGATCTCGTTGACGATTCGCCAGTGCCGCGCCGGTTTTTCATTGCGGTCCTCGGCGAATTTCCTGACAGCACCGGCCAGATAGCCATGCACGCCCGACAGCAACAGCACCAAGCCTATCTTGGCGTGCAGCCAGCCGCCGTGAAAGCCAAACACTTTCCAGGCAAGCCAAAGCCCGAACACCCAGGTGACGATCATCGCCGGATTGATGATGCCGCGCAGCAGACGCCGCTCCATCACCTTGAAGGTCTCCGATTGGACGGACCCCTTCTCTGCGTCGGCGTGGTAGACCAGCAATCGCGGCAGATAGAGCATGCCGGCCATCCAGGAGATGACGGCCAGGATATGGATTGCCTTCGCCCAGGGATAGAAACCCTCAGGCGCAAAGAAAAACAAAAGTGCGGTGAGAACAACCAGCACTCCGATGCCGATGGTCATGCGCATCATCGCCCCACGAGTGCTGTTGCCGCGCGTATTATCCGATTGAGCCATCAGCGTGTCGCGCTCCGCACCTGCTTCACCATCGCCTCGACATGTGCCACCGGCGTCTCCGGCGTGATGCCATGGCCGAGATTGAAGATCAGCGGTCCGTCGCCCAGCGCCTTGAGGATCGCATCGACGCCGTCCGACAGGGCTTTGCCGCCGGCCACGAGCCGCAAGGGATCGAGGTTGCCCTGGACCGCACCCGAGCGCTGCAGTTCGTTCGCCGCCGCCAGGGGTACGGTCCAGTCGATCCCCAGCCCCGTGACACCGGTCTTCTCACGATAGGTCTCGTAGCGGGCGCCGGCGCCCTTGGGAAAGCCTATGATCGGAACATCGGGATGAACCGCACGAACCTGCCTGACGATCTCCGCCACCGGCTGCACGCAGAACTGATCGAAAGACGCATCATCAAGCACGCCGGACCACGAATCGAAAATCTGCACCACGTCGGCACCGGCTTCGATCTGGCGGATCAAATAGGCCGCGGAGTGGTCGGCGAGCACTTTCAGGAGATGCTTGAAGGCCGTCGGTTCGCGATAGGCAAACAGCCGCGCCGGCGCTTGGTCGGGTGTGCCGTGGCCAGCGATCATGTAGGTCGCCACCGTCCACGGCGCGCCGCAGAAGCCGATCAGCGTGGTCTCGTCAGGCAATCTTGCACGCAGCCGGCGAACCGTCTCGTAGACGGGTTCGAGATTCACGTGAAACGTTTCGCCGTTGAGAGCCGAAATCTGAGCTGCAGTGATTGGCGTCAGCAGCGGCCCGCGGCCCTCCTCGAAGCGGACATCGCGCCCAAGCGCATGCGGCACGACCAGAATGTCCGAGAACAGGATCGAGGCATCGAAGCCGAAGCGCTCGATCGGCTGCAGCGTCACCTCGACGGCCAGATCAGGATTGTAGCAAAGATCGAGAAAGGACCCGGCGCGCTTTCTGGTCTCGCGGTACTCCGGCAAATAGCGCCCGGCCTGGCGCATCATCCAGAGCGGCGGCGGAAACACTGCCTCGCCTCTCAGCACGTCCAGCACGATGCGGTTCTCGGGCATTGAGCGCTCTCTTCCCTGCCTTCTCTATAATTAAATAGTCTATTTCTAGAATTTTCTGATTCTAAGAGTCTGTTGGTATCGGTGGTTGTCACCTGTCCCGCTTTGCCCTGGAAAAGGCCAGCCAGCATTTTGTCGCGTGTTTCTTCCGCGGGATTGTCAAAGAGTGTGGATGACCAGGATTCCATCACTGGAGTCAATGGTTTGACGTAGCCGCTGAAAAACCGCCTCTGTGGATGAAGCGCTGGCAAAAACGCCCGTCCCCAGATTTGTCCCCAACCGCACAGTGAAGCTGACAGCGCATCGAATTGTGGACAACTGGCCTTCTGATACAGTCGCCTCCAGCCGGTCGCCTTTGCGGCCCCGGTTTATCCACACAAGCCCACAGCCTGAGGCGCCCCCTGTGAACAAACCCCAGAGCTTCTTTCACCTGCACCTGATTTCCGACGCCACCGGCGAGACGCTGCTGGCGGCCGGCCGAGCCGCCTCGGCGCAATACAAGGATGCGCGCGCCATCGAGCATATCTATCCGCTCATCCGCACCGAAAAGCAGGTGGCGAAAGTCTTCGAGGACATAGAAGAGGAACCGGGCATCATCCTCTACACCGTCGTCGACCAGAAGCTGGCGCGCGGTATTGACGAGCGCTGCGCCGCCATGGGGCTGCCCTGCGTTTCGGTGCTGGAGCCGGTCCTCACCGTGTTCCAGTCCTATCTCGGCACGCCGGCCGGCCGCCGCGTCGGCGCCCAGCATGTGCTCGATGCCGATTATTTCCACCGTATCGACGCACTCAATTTTACGATGGAGCATGATGACGGGCAGCTGCCGCTCAACATGGACGACGCCGATGTCGTGCTGATCGGCATTTCCAGGACATCGAAGACGCCGACCAGCATCTATCTCGCCAACCGCGGCATCAAGACCGCCAACATCCCGATCGTGCTCGGCGTGCCGGTGCCCGAAAGCCTGGCCGCTGCTACCAAGCCGCTGATCGTCGGGCTAATCGCCACCGCCGAACGCATCTCGCATGTCCGGCAGAACCGCGTGCTCGGCAACAGCAGCACCTACGAAGCGACCGATTATGTCGACCGTGCCTCGATCGCCGAAGAGCTCGCCTATGCCCGCCAGATCTGCACCCGCCACAATTGGCCGATGATAGACGTCAGCCGCCGTTCGATCGAAGAGACCGCGGCAGCCATTGTTGCCCTGCGGGGGAAGAATAGATGATGGGATGGCAACGCGACCTCCTGCCCCAATCAACCACTATCGACCAGGCCCAGAACCCATGACCGAAAAAATCATCCTCGCCTCCGGCAGCCCGTTCCGCAAAGCAATGCTCATCAATGCCGGGCTCGGCATCGAAGCGGTGCCTGCCGATGTCGACGAGCGTGCGCTCGAGGCGCCGTTGCAGGACAGCGGTGTGTCGCCGGAAGATGTCGCCCTGATACTCGCCGAAGCCAAGGCGACCGAGGTCAGCGAACGCAGACCGGGCGCCCTGGTGCTCGGCTGCGACCAGACTTTGTCACTGGGAGATGAAGTGTTCCACAAGCCGGCCGACATGGAAGGCGCCCGCCGCCATCTGCTGGCGCTGTCGGGCAAGACGCATCAGCTGAACAGCGCCGCCGTGCTCTGCCGCAACGGCAAGGTGCTGTGGCGTCACGTCGGCATCGCCAGCCTTACCATGCGCAAGCTCGATCCGGCCTTCGTCGGCCGGCACCTGGCCCGCGTCGGCGCCAAGGCGTTGTCGAGCGTCGGCGCCTACCAGATCGAGGGCGAAGGCATCCAGCTGTTCGAAAAGATCGAAGGCGATTATTTCACCATTGTCGGCCTGCCGCTGTTACCGGTGCTGGCGGAATTGCGTGCGCTCGGAGCCATCGATGGTTGAGAAAAAAGCTTTCGTCACCGGCCATCCGATCGCGCATTCGCGCTCGCCGAAGATCCACGGCTATTGGCTGAACACATACGGCATCGACGGCAGCTATCATGCGATCGATGTCGCGCCGGCCGATTTTCCCGAGTTCCTCTCTTCCCTCCAGGCCAATGGCTATCAGGGCGGCAACGTCACCATTCCACACAAGGAAGTCGCCTTCGCCCGGGTCGAGCGCCGCGACGAGGCGGCGGAGATGATCGGCGCGGTCAACATGCTGTGGCTGGACGACGGCGTGCTGTGGGGCGGCAATTCGGACTGGATCGGCTTTGCCGGCAATCTCGACGAGCATGCCCGGGGCTGGGAGAGAAACGCTCCGGCCGTGGTGCTCGGCGCCGGTGGCGCGTCGCGCGCGGTCATCCACGCGCTTAAATCGCGCGGCATCAAAGATATCCGCATCGTCAACCGCACATTGGCGCGGGCGCAGGAACTCGCCGACCGCTTCGGGGCCGGCGTCTCGGCGCATGGCGCGGTCGGCGACTTGCTTGGCGATGCCGGCTTGCTGATCAACACGACGGCACTTGGCATGCATGGCGATGCGACGCTGGCCGCCGATCCGGCCGGCCTGCCAGCTCACGCCATTGTCGCAGACATCGTCTATGTGCCGCTGGAAACACCGCTGCTTGCCGCTGCCCGCGCGAGAAACTTGAAGACGGTCGACGGGCTCGGCATGCTGTTGCACCAGGCTGTGCCCGGTTTCGAACGCTGGTTCGGCAAGAAGCCGCAGGTCACGCCTGAGTTGCGACAGATGATCGTCGCCGACATCGTCGCCAAATGATGGGTCGCAAATGATGGGCGCAAAATGATGATCGTGCTTGGCCTCACCGGGTCGATCGGCATGGGCAAGTCGACGACGGCGAAAATGTTCGTCGGCGCCGGCGTGCCGGTGCATGACTCCGACGAGACCGTGCATCGCCTCTATGCCGGCAAGGCAGCACCTCTCGTCGAGGCGGCCTTTCCCGGCACCGTGATTGCCGGTTCGGTCGACCGCACCGAGTTGGCGCGCCGCGTGCTCGGCAACGCTGCTGCGCTGAAGACATTGGAGGCGATCGTCCATCCGCTGGTGCGGGCCGATGCCGATGCCTTTCTGGCAAGGCACCGCGCCGCCGCCGCGCCGCTCGTCGTGCTCGACATTCCGCTGCTGTTCGAAACCGGCGGCCGCAACCGTGTCGACAAGGTCGTCGTCGTCACCGCGCCGGCCAATATCCAGCGCGCCCGCGTGCTGGCGCGTCCTGATATGAGCGAGGAAAAGCTGGCGGCCATCCTGGCCAAGCAGGTGCCCGATGCCGAAAAACGCCGGCAGGCCGATTTCGTCATCGACACCGGTGAAGGCATGGACGCCGCCCGCAGCGCGGTCGGCGCGATCATTGCCGAGCTCTCAGGGCGCTGAGCTCGCCTGCTAACTCCTGGGGGATAAGTCGCGCCCATAAGGCTCCTGACGGCAGGCTGTCGGCATTGCCCATTGCCATTTTGTTGCGCTCCATGATTCTACTCCTCCAGGAGTGAGTTGATTCTATGCGTGAGATCATTTTCGATACCGAAACCACCGGACTCGACATGCGCGACGACCGCATCATCGAGCTTGGCGGCGTCGAGCTGGTCAACCGCTTCCCGACCGGCCGCACCTTCCACAAGTTCATCAATCCGCAGGGGCGCGCCGTCCATGTCGAGGCGCAAGCCGTGCACGGCATCAGCGCCGCCGACCTCGTCGGCAAGCCGACCTTTGCCGAAATCGCCGAGGAATGGCTCGCCTTCACCGACGGCGCCAAGCTCGTCGCCCACAACGCCAATTTCGACATCGGCTTCCTCAACACGGAATTCGGGCGGCTCGGCCAGCCGGCCATAGACACCGGGCGCGTCGTCGACACGCTGGCGCTGGCGCGGCGCAAGCATCCGATGGGCCCCAATTCGCTCGACGCGCTCTGCCGCCGCTACGGCATCGACAACGGCCACCGCACCAAGCACGGCGCGCTGCTCGATTCCGAGCTCCTGGCCGAGGTCTACATCGAACTCATCGGCGGCAAGCAGGCCGCACTTGTCCTCGACGCGGTCGTGGTGCAGCTCAACAGCAATGGCGACGTTGCCGACATCGACATCTCGATCGCCGCCAGGCCAATCGCCCTGCCGCCGCGCCTGACTGAGGGCGAGCGAGCGGCGCATGCGGGGCTGGTGGCGACGCTGGGTGAAAAGGCGCTGTGGCTGAAGGTGGCGGCGGGGTGAACGGATCGCGGAGGTAGCGTTCCGTCACACCCCTCTCTGGCCTGCCGGCCATCTCCCCCTCAAGGGGGGAGATCAGCAGCTTCGCCGCTCCAGCCCATTCCTGCAACGTCTAAAGTTGGCGAAGGTCGCGATGACGGCCAATCTCCCCCTTAGGGGGACTGTTGCAAAATTGGGTGGATGTGATTCCCTGTTTTTGAAACGGGGATTTTGCGATGACGACAAAGCCGAGCGGTCAGTTCAGTTTGTAGAGGCTCTGCTGCCGCAGGGTCTTGGTCGGCGCGGACGACTGGACCGGCTGTCGTCGCTGGTGAAGTGGTATCGCTTCGAGAATATCCTGGCGCGGCTGCGCTCGCCAACTGGGCCGGGGCGGCCTGCGTACAATTCGCTGGTGATGTTCAAGGCGCTTCTGCTGCAATCCTTGTATGGGCTGTCGGACAACGAACTGGAGGAGGCGCTCGCCGATCGGCTGTCGTTCCGCCGCTTCGTTGGACTGACGCTCGAGGAGACGGTGCCCGACCACACCACGCTCAACCGCTTTCGCAATCTTCTCGTGGAGGCCGGGCTTCTGGAGAAGCTGTTTGGCGAACTGGACCATCAACTGGACAAGGCCGGGCTGATCCTGCGGCGCGGCACGATGCTCGATGCCACGGTGATCGAGACGGCGGCGGCACGGCCGCCCAGTGGGGCCGCGCACGAAGCGGGCGATGCCGGCGATCCCGATGCCGGCTTTACACGCCGGCAGGGCAAGCCTGGCTCCTCCTACGGCTACAAGGCCCATGTCGGCGTCGACCAGGGTTCTGGTCTGATCCGCCGGGTGAGGACGACAGCAGCCAACGTCAACGACACGGTCGAGGCGGATCATCTGATCTGTGGCGACGAAGGCGCGGTGCTGGCGGATGCGGCCTATCACACCAAGGCGCGCGAGCTGTCGCTGAGGCAGCGCGGGATCAAGCCGCGGCTGATGCGGCGGGCCAACAAGCATCATCCGCGCCTGCCGGCGCGCCTGAAGCAGTTCAACCAACTGATCGCCCGGCAACGTTTTGCCGTCGAGACGACCTTCGCCACCTTAAAGAACCGCATGCGACTTTGCGCCATCCGCTATCGCGGTCTGGCCAAGGCGGCAGGACAGGTTCTCATCGCCGCCATGGCCTTCAACATGCGTCGCTGGGTGACGCTGGCGACCTGATCTAGGGTCGCACTGCGCCCGAAATTCGCCGAATACGCCAACTCCTACCCCATCTGGCCACAAACCAGCGCCGGAAACCACCTCGCATTGCCCTTGCCGTCTCTCTCCACGCCCAAAGCCTATAACGCAACGGGCCCTTAGGGGGAGATGCCTGGCAAGGCAGAGGGCGTGCTGTCCCGCCAGCATCTCAGTATATAAAAGCCCGGCACGAAGCCGGGCTTTCAACTCATGCGCGTGACGCTTGCCTTCAGCTCACCTTGACCTTCGATGCCGCCTGGTCCTCGGCCAGCTTCTGTTGGAACATCTGGGCAAAATCGATCGGGTCGAGCATCAACGGCGGGAAGCCGCCATTGCGGGTGGCTTCGGCGATGATCTGGCGGGCGAACGGGAACAAAAGCCGCGGGCATTCGATGAACAGGATCGGCAGCATGTGCTCCTGCGGGAAGCCGGCGATGGCGAAGACGCCGCCATAGACCAGTTCGACATTGAACAGCACTTCCTGGTCGAAGGACGCCTTGGCGTTCAAGGTCAGATTGACGTCGAACTGCTTGTCGGAGAGCGGGTTGGCATTGACATTGACATTGATCGCAATGCCTGGGGCCTTGTCGCGGCCGCGCAGCGAGTTCGGCGCGCCGGGGCTTTCGAAGGACAGGTCCTTCACATACTGGGCAAGCACGTTGAGCGACGGCTGCGCCGTTTCGCCGTTGCCGTTGGCGGCGCCGACCGGCGCGTCATCTTTGCTGGCCATGAGCCTTGTTCCTTTTGCCTGGACAGCAGCGCTGACCGAATTGAAATCGGGCGTTGGCTAGCATGGTCGGCATGACAAGACAAGGTTTGCCGCCTTCAGGCCGAAGGGGTCGATGTAGCCTCAGTCGTCCTCAAGGCGACGGTCAGTCGTCCTTCAGGCGGCGCCACGGCGAGTTATGGTCGGGACCGCGCTTGAAATCGTCCTCGCGCGAATAGTCGCCGTCGTCGAGGTCGATGACCTTGTCGCGCGACCTACCGCGAAAACCGCCGGCGGTGAAATCGGTCGCGACGACGATGCGGCCCTTGAGCCTGCGCCAGGCAAGGTCGCGCACCGGCGGCAGGAACAGCAGCAGGCCGATAATATCGGTAATGAAGCCGGGGATGATCAACAGGATGGCGGCGACCACGATCATGGCGCCATGCGCGAGCTGGCGGCTGGGGTCGCCGCCGCCGGCCATCTCGGCGCGGACCCGCGCCATGACACCAAAACCCTGGTGCCGGAGCAGAAGCACGCCGGCAATGCTTGAAGCCAGCACCAGGCCGACCGTGGCGAGCGCCCCGACCTCGCGGCCGACAATGACGAAACCGGCGATTTCCAGCAGCGGCAGCGCAAGCAGGAACAGAGGAAGGAAGGAAATGCGCAAGTCTTGACCGATCGTTTCCATGTTTGCCGGGCGGCGCATAATCGCCGCTGGCACTGAGGCCGTTAGATAGGTATGCCTGCCTTTGATTTGAATGATTGCGCCATGCGTTCTATATGCTTTGCATGTTTAACGCCATGCGACCGCCGCCCGATTGGCTGGCGGTCCCGGCCAGGTCAGGGATTGATTGGCGAAAGATATGGGATTCTTCGACTTCGGCACCATTTTCTTTCTAATTGCGGCGGTGGTGATCTTTTTCCAGCTGCGCAACGTGCTTGGCCGCCGCACGGGCAGCGAGCGCCCGCCCTTCGATCCGTACACGGCCAGCCGCACCGAGAAGGACGCGACCCAGAAGCCCGAAAATGTGGTTTCGCTGCCACGCAAGCGCATGCCGGGCGAGACGGCTGCCGAGACCTATGCGGCCATCGATGCCTTCGCAAAGCCCGACACCGACCTCAACAAGGGCCTGCGCGCGATCAAGGATAATGATCCCTCCTTCGACCCCAAAGTCTTCGTCGACGGCGCCAAGATGGCTTATGAGATGATCGTCATGGCCTATGCCGATGGCGACCGAAAAACGCTGAAGAACCTGTTGTCGCGCGAGGTTTTTGACGGCTTCGTTGCCGCGATTGGCGACCGCGAGGCGAAAGCCGAAAAGATCCAGTCCTCCTTCGTCGGCATCGACAAGGCCGACATCGTCTCGGCCGAGATGAAGGGCGGCGAGGCCCACATCACGCTGCGCATCGTGAGCGAACTGATTTCGGCGACCCGCGACAAGGCGGGTGCGGTCATCGATGGCGATCCCGAGACGGTGGCCGAGGTCAAGGATGTCTGGACCTTCGCCCGCGACACACGCTCGCGCGATCCGAACTGGAAGCTGGTCGCCACCGAGGAAGAAGACTGAGCCTATGCATGTCGCCCGATGCGGGCAGCTTTTTTGGGATAGCGACATGCAAGCAAACATGGGCAGTGGCGAGGCTGAGGTGTCGCTCTCGCCGCTTTTCGTGGAAAAGTCCTTCGATGATCTTCCCGGTTGGAATTCCGATGACCATCTGCCCGCTTTCGAAGCCTTCCGCCGTTCGGCCTTTCATGTCCTGAACAAGCCCTACCGCACCGGTTCGTTGGGCGTCCGGTTCGACGCGTTTGCCGGCGCCTATGACGAGGCGCGCACCGTTTCGCCGGCGAATCGGTCGGCGGCCAAGGGTTTTTTCGAGCGCCATTTCGCCCCAGTCCAGATTCGATCCGAAAACCCCGGCCTGGTCACCGGCTTCTACGAGCCGGAGGTCGAGGCCTCACCAGTGCGCACGGATGAATTCACGGTGCCGCTACTGGAGCGGCCGGCCGACCTCGTCGACATCGATGACGCCAACCGTCCTCGAGGGATGGACGACTATCTCGCCTTCGCCCGCGATACGCCGCAGGGCCTGGTGGAGTATTTCGACCGCAGTGAGATCGAGAGAGGCGCGCTGGCCGGCCAAGGCCTGGAAATCGCCTGGCTTGCCGACAAGGTCGACGTCTTCTTCATCCATGTGCAAGGTGCGGCCAGGCTGAAGATGACCGACGGCCGGCTTTGCCGCGTCACCTACGCCGCCAAATCCGGCCAACGTTTCAGCGGTCCGGGGAAGATTCTCGCCGAACTCGGCGAAATCCCACTGGAAAAAGTGACGATGCAGTCTATCCGCGCCTGGTTCAGGGCGCATCCGGATCGCGTCGACGAGATCCTCTGGCAGAACCGCTCCTACATCTTCTTTCGCGAAGCCGATGTCGACGATGCCGCATCCGGTCCAATCGCCGCCGCCAAGGTGCCGTTGACGCCCGGCCGTTCGCTCGCGGTCGACCGGCTGCTGCACACATTCGGTACCCCCTTCTACATCGACGCTCCGTCGCTGACCGCCTTCGACGGAAAACCGTTCCGGCGGCTGATGATTGCGCAGGACACCGGCTCGGCCATCATCGGAGCGGCGCGGGGCGATCTGTTCGCCGGCTCCGGCGATGCGGCCGGCGAGATCGCCGGCGTCGTTCGCAATGCGGCCGATTTCTATGCCTTGGTTCCAGGCGCTCTCGTTTCGGAATCGAATCGATGAGCAAGCGCCCCGATAAACTCAACGAAGACGATCGGGTGCTGTGGAACCTGGTGGCGCGCACCGCCCGACCGCTGAAGGGCCGGACCGCGGTCGAGATTCCCGACATCGTCGTAGACCCCAAGCCGGCACAGACGCCGGTCGCTGTCGGTCCGGTCCTCGCCGCCAAGCCGAAGGCGCAGCATGTATCGCACGCGCTGGACGAGCCGACATTGGACAAGCTGAAGAAGGGCCGGCTGCCGATCGAAGGCCGCGTCGATCTGCATGGCATGACCCAGGACGAGGCCTATTCGCTGCTGTTTTCGTTCCTGCACCGGGCCCATGCCGGCGGCATCCGCTATGTCCTCGTCATTACGGGAAAAGGGTCGTCGTCGGGCGGCGACGGCGTCTTGCGGCGCGCCGTGCCTGCCTGGCTGTCGACGCCTGCCTTCCGGCCGCTGGTCTCCAGCCACGATCACGCCGCCCGCAACCACGGCGGTTCGGGCGCGCTCTACGTTCGGCTCAGGCGAACCCGCTGATGACGCCGTTCGGCGAAAAACTGCGGGCGCTTCGAGCCGAGCGCGGCTTGCGCCAGAAGGACATGGCGCAGGCGATCGGAGTCAGCGCCGCCTATCTGTCGGCGCTGGAACATGGCCGCCGCGGCGCGCCGACCTGGACGCTGATCCAGAAGATCATCGGCTATTTCAACGTCATCTGGGACGATGCCGAAGAGCTGGCGCGTCTGGCCGAGGCCTCACATCCGCGGGTGAGACTCGATACGTCCGGCCTCAGTCCTGCCGCCACCGAGTTGGCCAATCTCCTGGCCGAGAACATCGAGAAGCTGAGCGAAGCCGAGCTTGCCCGCATCACCGCCTCGATCCGGGCCGCACTGGAGCGGCGTAAGTAGGGCGGCGCCAAGGCCACGAATGCTCATCAATAGCGCCGGCATTTCATCCTGAAGGCGATGCCCGCCGGCCGTTAGCCAGCGGGCATATAGCGAGATTACTTCGCGCCGGCCTGGCCGCCACGGCCGCCAGTGCTGTCATGATCGCCGCCGCGGCCGCCACCCAGGCAGTCCGAGGTGAGATCGCAACAGCGATTGCCCCACTGGTTGTTCTTGGCGCAGCCGGTCTGGTCGGCCATAGCGGATCCGGCCAGGGACGATACCGCGATGGCGGCGAGGAAAGCATTACGCAGGAAAGCAGTCATTTGAAGTCTCCATGGTTGGGTTTCTGTTTACGGCTGTGTGTCGCCGCTGGAGACGGTTTGGTTCACGCAGGTAGCGAAATTTTTTGAGGAGGCGTTTCGAGAGATAAGATTTCGAGGTCAGCGCTGCCCTCATCCGCCGCGCTGCGCCTATTTTGCAACGTTGACGATTGGCGAAATCACCGATGGCAGCATCTTTCTCCCCGTCACTATACGGGGAGAAATGCCCGGCAGGGCAATGAGGGGCAGCGCCGACTTGCGGTTATCTCGTGAAAGTTATTAGCCGCGGGCTTCCGACGAAGCTGTTCGCAGCGACGCGCTCACATGCATCGTCCTTATTTACTGAACCGCGCCGACCAGCACCTGCTGGCCGCCGCGGATCGAGACCCAGCGGCCGGTGTTGTCGATGGCCTGCCGCTTGAGGAAGCGATAGCCGGTGGCGTCCCAGATCTTCACCTTGTCGGTCAGATTGTCGAGGACGTAGTCGCCCTTGTCGGTGCGCACCGTCAGCACGGCATGGCCTTCGCCGTCCGGCTTGCGCACGACGGTGATCAAGAGATCGGCCAGCGACACGCCAGAGCGCGAGAGCTGGCGGCGCTTTTCCAGCACATAGTCTTCGCAGTCGCCGACGCCCTTGTCGGGATAGGCCCAGACCTCGTCCTTGCCATAGATGTCGTAGTCGCTCATCGGCTTGACGGCGGCGTTGACCCTTGACGTCACGTTGATCAGCTTGCGCATGAAGGCGTCGGTCATCGCGGCGGGGTTGAGGTTGCTCGGCCGGATCGAGCATTCGCCGGGCTGGGTTTTACAGAAATCATAGTGGCCGATCGGCTGCGAGGTCATGCCGCCCGTCGCCATGGCGCCGCCTGCAAGTGCCGGCACTGCCCAGCACGCAGAGATCGCCAGCCCTGCTGCCGCCCACAAGCGCAGCGTCCGTGCCATCGGTGAGGAAGTCATTGTCCCCGTTCGCCCTTGTTCTTAACGAAAGGTTAAAGGGGATTTACACTCCGTGTCAATTATCGGGGGAGCCAGATTCTTCGGCATGGTTACCCGCGCCCGCCCAACAGCGTCTATTGTGCAACAGAACGCCTGTGGCGCGCAAAATCGCCCCGCTTTTGCGGGCAATGCACGCTGCAGCCGGATCGAGCCTCAGCCTTTGGCGGAGCGGACCAGCTTGGGTTTCACCGCTACGCGTGTTTGGCGGCCGTAGCTTGTGATGAAATCGACGATGCGCGGCACGATTTCCGAGCGGAATCGCGACCCGTTGAAGACGCCGTAATGGCCGACGGCCGGCTGCATGTAATGCGCATGCCGGTCAGCCGGGATGTTGGGGCAGAGATCGTGGGCGGCCTGGGTCTGGCCGAGACCGGAAATGTCGTCGTTCTCGCCTTCGACCGTGAACAGCGCGACATTGCGGATCGCCTTGGTGTCGACCACCTCGCCGCGATGCGTCATCTCGCCCTTGGGCAGCGCATGGCGCACGAACACCGTGTCGACGGTCTGCAGATAGAATTCCGCCGTCAGGTCCATCACCGCCAGATATTCGTCGTAGAAATCGCGGTGCTTCTCGGCATTGTCGCCGTCATGCTTGACCAGGTGCATGAAGAAGTCCTTGTGGGCGGTGATGTGCCGGTCGAGGTTCATGCTCATGAAGCCCGACAACTGCAGGAAGCCCGGATAGACTTCGCGGCCGAAGCCCGGCACCGGCCAGGGCGCGTGCATGATGACGTTGTCGCGGAACCAGTCGATGCCCTTTTCCTTGGCCAGAAGATTGACCGCGGTCGGATTGCGGCGGGTGTCGATCGGCCCGCCCATCAACGTCATGGTCGAGGGCACGAAGGGATCGCCGCGCTTTTCCATCAGCGCCACCGCTGCCAGCACCGGCACCGAAGGCTGGCACACCGCCATCACATGGGTGTCCGGCCCCAGCGCATGCAGCATGTCGATGATGTAGTCGATATAATCGTCGAGGTCGAAATGGCCGTCGGTCACCGGCACCATGCGGGCATCGACCCAGTCGGTGATGTGCACGTCGGCATAGGGCAGCATCGCCTCGACCGTGCCGCGCAGCAGCGTCGCATAATGGCCCGACATCGGCGCCACAATGAGAAGCTTGGGGTCGGCCTTTCGCCCGGCGGGCACCGACCGCTCGAAGCGGGTAAGATTGCAGAACGGCTTCGACCACACCGTCTTTTCGCTGACCTCGACGCTCTTCCAGTCGACCACGGTCTTGCTCAGGCCGAAATGCGGCTTGCTGTAGCGGCGCGTCGTGCGCTCGAACAGTTCGGCGGTGGCGGCGACCGAGCGGCCCCACGGCGTATGCGAAAACGGATTGAGCGGGTTGGTGTAGAACAGCCGCACTGCATCGGCATAAAGCCGCGCGGGCTGCAGGGCGGCATGGTTCATTTCATAGAGCTGGTAGAACATCAGGTACTCCGCAGCTGCCGTGACCGAAGGGACGACGGACAGCGCCGAGCCTTGAATGTCTCGCGCGGAGGTTAACAAGATATTGCTGCGATGCAATACGTCACGTGGCGTGACATATGCCAATCTTTCGTCCAAGGCCTTGAGAAACCGCGTTGGGCGGGTGCAGCCGGCTCAATGTGCACTGCAAAATGCAAGGCTGTTGGACGACGGGGCAGGATGTGTCCGGCCCGATCGGGCCGGACTTGGACAGATCTAGACGCGCGCCATGCACACCGAGGTATGGCCGGAGCCGATGAAGCCGAGTTGGCCGGCGGCGCCCTTGGACAGATCGAGCACGCGCCCTTTGATGAACGGGCCGCGGTCGTTGATGCGCACGATGACGCTGCGGCCATTATTCTGGTTGGTCACTTTCAACTTGGTGCCGAAAGGCAGGCTGCGGTGCGCGGCGGTCAGCGCCGACGGGTTCATGCGTTCGCCATTGGCGGTCCTGGAATGCAGTGCGTACCAGGAGGCGCGGCCGCACTGGCCAGCGGCGGAGGAGGCGGATGCACCGACCATCAGGCCAGCCGCGATCGTTACCGCGACAAGCGCGGTCTGGTTTGTTTTCTTCATGTTGGGGGGATTGGCTCCGTTTTCGACAGACCCCAGCCGTTAAGTGTCGAATAAGGCAGGAAATGCGGCAAGCATCGGGCAGTTCCGTGGCACCGGCACACGTTTCGAGTCGCTGGGAAACAGTTTGTCAGGCATCTTTCGTGTGGCGCGGCCGTATCGCCGGCGATATTGCGAGCTGTTTCAAAGATTCCGTGAGCAAGGCAGGACGTTATAGTACAAGTAGAAGAGAGCGCGATTGGGCGCCGTCCTTTCGCTCTGTCATCACGGTCATGGCGCAGTTGACGATCGACTTCGGAAAGGAATCTTGGCGATGAGACTGTTCAGATATCTGCTGGCGCTGATCGTACTGGCCATCGGCGCGCTGTGGTCGCTGCAAGGCATTGGCGTGGTCGGCGGCAGCTTCATGACCGGCCAGTCGCAATGGCTCTATATCGGCATCGTGACCATGCTGGTCGGTTTCGCCGGGCTGGTATGGGCGAGCCGTTCGCCGGGGTGAGTTGCGACGAAAGTCGACCGCCACAGATCGACCCCACTCCGTCGAGCTTCGCTCGACACCTCTCCCCCGATCGACGGGGGAGAGGAAAGGCGCGAGCCTTGCAGGGGCGCGAACTTATGCGGCCTGGCTCCCTTCCTCTCCCTCCGGAGGGGGAGAGGTGGCGCCGCGAAGCGGTGACGGAGTGGGGGAAGGCGCTGGTCAAATCCGCAGTCGCAAACAGGGCCAACCCGGCGAGCAAGAAAACAGCCACCCCATATTGCCGGTCCATTCTGTTACCTATCTATCCGGCTCGGATAGAATGCCCTGCCCGCGACAGCACTACCCGAACAGCTGATCCAGAATCCTTCCCTCCAGCCTGGCAAGCTCGACCGAACCGCGCCGGCGCGGCCGCGCCACCGACACGTCGCGATCGAGCGCGATGCGGCCCTCGTCGATCACCACCACCCGGTCGGCGAGCGCAACCGCCTCGGCGACGTCATGCGTGACCAGCACGGCGGTGAATTTTTGCTCCAGCCAGATGCGTTCCAGAAGCTGCTGCATTTCGATGCGGGTCAGCGCATCGAGTGCGCCGAGCGGCTCGTCGAGCGCCAGAATCTTTGGCTGTCCGATCAGTGCACGCGCCAGCGCCACGCGCTGCTTCTGGCCGCCCGACAGCACCGAGGGCCATTCGTCGGCGCGGTCGGCGAGGCCGACTTCACCCAGGATGGCGAGCGCGCACCGCCTGGCTTCCGCACCGGTGGCAAGCCCGGTCAGCCCGACCTCGACGTTTTTCACCACGCTGGCCCAGGGCAACAGCCGCGGCTCCTGGAACATGAAGCGGCTCTCTTCGCCGGCGCCGGCCTTCGCCTCCGGCCCGAATGTAAGGGATCCAGCGGTTGGCCGATCGAGCCCGGCCAGCAGCCGCAACAGCGTACTCTTGCCGCAGCCGCTCTTGCCGATGACGGCCACAAACTGTCCGACGGGCACATCGAGATCGATGCCGTCGAGCACGACCTTGTCGCCAAAGCGCTTTTCCACGCCCTTGAAGGCAAAGGCGCGCTGCCTTTCGACGGCCTCCTCCGGCCGTGACGGTTCCGGCGCGGCGACGAAGGAACGGATGGCGGTCAGGCTGGCGGTTGGCATCGAACCCTCAGGCGTTCTGGAAGGCGGGATGCCAGCCGAGCGACAGCCGCTCGAGCAGGCGGGCGAAGCTGTCGGCAAGCTTGCCGAGCAGCGCATAGATCAGGATCGACAGCACGACCACATCGATCAGCAGGAATTCGCGTGCCTGCATGGCCATGTAGCCGAGGCCGGAACTGGCCGAGATGGTTTCGGCAACGATCAGCGTCAGCCACATGATGCCCAGCGCATAGCGCAGGCCGACGAAGATCGCCGGCAGCGCGCCGGGCAGGATCACCTGAAAAAACAACGCGCGGCGGTCCATGCCGTAGACCCGGCCCATCTCGACCAGATGCGGGTCGACGCTCTGGATGCCGAGCAGCGTGTTGACGTAGATCGGGAAGAACACGCCGAGCGCCACCAGGAACAGTTTTGCTTCCTCGTCGATGCCGAACCACAGGATGACCAGCGGAATCAGCGCCAGATGCGGGATGTTGCGGATCATCTGCAGCGTCGTGTCGGTCAGGCCGCGGCTGAGCGCCGACAGCCCGTTGGCAAGGCCGAGTGCAAAGCCGATCGAGCCGCCGATGGCAAAGCCGGCCAGCGCGCGCAGCGTGCTGACGCCGATGTTCTGTATCAGCTCGCCCGACAGCGTCAGCCGCCAGAAGGCCTCGGCCACCGCGCTCGGCGCCGGCAGCACATTGGCCGGCATCACGCCGACGCGGCTGGCGGCTTCCCAGCCAATTATGACCAACGCCGGCAGCAGCCAGCCGATGCCGTTCTGTTTGACCCGTTGAGCCAGGCTCATGACGACGCCTGAAGGCGGTTGGCGCCGTGGAAGCCGACGGCGAATTCATTGGCGATGTTCTCATGCGCCCGTGCCCGCCTGGTGCCCAGGCCGAGACGCGGGAACAGAAGCTCGGCGACGCGGTAGGCTTCCTCGAGATGCGGGTAGCCGGAGCCGATGATGGTGTCGATGCCGATCGCCTGATACTCGCGGATGCGCTCGACGATCTGCTCGGGCGAGCCGACCAAAGCTGTGCCGGCGCCGCCGCGCACCAGGCCGACGCCGGCCCACAGATTGGGCGAAACCACCAGCCTGTCGCGGCGGCCGCCATGCAGTTCGGCCATGCGCCGCTGTCCCACAGAGTCCATCTCCCTGGTGAAGCGGGCCTGGGCATTTTCGATCTGGGCATCGGTGACGTGGCTGATCAGCCGGTAGGCGGCGCGCCAGGCCTCTTCCTCGGTCTCGCGCACGATGAAATGAAGCCTGATGCCGAAACGCAGTTTGCGGCCGCGCCGTTCAGCCTTTTTGCGCGCCGCGCTGAGTTTTTCCGCCACCTGCGCCGGCGGCTCGCCCCAGGTCAGGTACATATCGACGAGATCGGCGGCGAGCTCCTGGCCGGCATCGGACGAGCCGCCGAAATAGAGCGGCGGCCGCTCCTGTTGCGGCAGAAGGTCAAGGCGGCCATTGTCGACGCGGTAATATTTGCCGTTGAAGTTGACGCTCTCGCCCGACACCAGCGCGCGCCAGATGGTCAGGAACTCTTGCGCTTGCGCATAGCGCTCATCATGCGGCAGGAACACGCCATCGCCGGCAAGCTCGGTCGGGTTGCCGCCGACCACGACATTGAGCAGCAGGCGGCCATTGCTCAGCCGGTCGAGCGCCGCCGTCTGGCGCGCCGCGAAGGTCGGCAACGTCACGCCGGGCCGTAGCGCCACCAGGAATTTTAGCTTTTCCGTCAGCGCTGCAAGGCCGGAGGCGGTGATCCAGGAATCCTCGCAATTCTGCCCGGTCGGCAAAAGCACGCCGGGAAAGCCGAGCCGGTCGACGGCCTGTGCGATCTCCTTGAAGTAAGCGAACTCCGGCGGCCGCTGCTGCTGTTCGGAGCCGAGATAGGAGCCGTCGCCATGCGTTGGAATGAACCAGAAGAAATCGAGCGGGCTGGCTTGCGGATTGGCTGGAGCGGTCATGGCGAAATCCCTGAAGCGGAAACGGCAAAAAGGCGCCGGGCGTTTTCCGCCCGGCGCCGCACGTGAAAGTTCAATTGCCCGGTGCGGTCCACACGGCGTCGGAGATGCGCACCGCATTCGGGATCAGTTTGAGCTTGTAGAAGCGATCGGCGGTCGCCTGCTGGCCGGCGATGATCTCGTCGGTGATCGGGAAGATGCCGAATTTGGTGCGATTGGCGGCGATGGTCTGCGCGTCGAGCGGCACGCCGGTCACCTCATGCAGGGCGGCGGCGACCTTGTCGCGATTCTGGTCCGCCCATTTCGCCGCCACGCCGAGCGCCGCTATCGTCGTGGTGATCGTCTCCGGATGCGCCTTGGCGAAATCCTTGTTGGCGAGGAAATAGGTGTTCACCTTCAGCACCTCGCTGGAGCGCGCCAGCACGCGCGGCTGGTAGCGTGTCTCGGCGATGGCGTAGAACGGATCCCAGACCGCCCAGGCATCGATCTGGTCGCTGGCGAAAGCCGCCGCAGCATCGGCCGGGCTGAGATAGACCGGGGTGATCTGGTCGAAGGGGATGTTTGCTTTTTCGAGTGCCGCGACCAGCAGATTGTGCGCGCTGGTGCCTTTGCCGACGCCGATGCGCTTTCCCTTGAGGTCGGCGAGCGACTGGATCGGCGATGCCGGCTTGACGAAGATCGCTTCGCCGTCGCCATTGGCCGGCAGTGCCGCCGCATAGACGATGTTGGCGCCGGCCGACTGGCCGAAGATTGGCGGTGCGTCGCCGGTCCAGCCGACATCGATGGCGCCGACATTGAGCGCCTCGACCAGCGGCGGGCCGGCGGTGAATTCGACCCATTTCACCGCGACGCCCTTGTCGCTCAGCGCCTTCTCGATCACCTGCTGCTGCCGGGCGATGACCGGCAGGCCGGTCTTCTGATAGCCGATGTTGAGCTGCTTCAACTCCTGCGCCGAGGCACTGAGCGAGGCAGCAATGCCCGCCGCCAAAAGGCCAAGGCCGAAAACGCGTCTGGTCAGGCTGAACATGATCCCTCTTCCTTCGCTGCGAACCGGCGCCGGGAAGGGCTCCCTGCCGTGGATGAGAGACAAGGCTAGGTAGGTCTATAAATTTAGTAGAGAAACGATTTTGCGAGTTGGCTGCTTGACGTGGAAATATTTTCTTCAGAACCCAGCGCTCGTCATCCTAGGGCGAAGCAAGGAGCGAAGCGACGCGGTGCAGACCCTAGGATCCATGCCGTGACGTTTGCCGTAGAGTGGAACGGATCAGAATGTCGCTTGTGCGCGAACCGAGGCTCGATACCCTGAAACCATGACCGGCTACGTCTACATGACTGCAAGCCAAAAACGCGGCACGATCTACATCGGCGTCACCAACGATCTCGCCCGCCGCATGCCTGAACACAAATCCGGCCAGGGCGCAGGCTTCACCAGCCGCTACGGTGTTCAACGGCTGGTCTGGTATATGAGGAATTCTTCGACATCACCGATGCCATTCAACGCGAGAAGTCGCTGAAGCGATGGCCGAGACAGTGGAAGATCGAACTGATAGAGAAGGCCAATCCGGAGTGGTTTGAGCTGTTTCGCGGAACCGGGTGGTAGGCGCCCGGTTTGTTGCTCCCCTGTAGCGTAGCATCAGCGTCTCGGCATGGATCCTAGGGTCTGCGCCGCGTCGCTTCGCTCCTTGCTTCGCCCTAGGATGACGAAATCGCGAAGGCTGGCGCTAATCACCATCACCTCACTGCGACCAATACTGCCAGGCCCAGTAAAATCCCTCGTCGCGTGGCGGCAGGCGGTCGCGTTCGGCGTCGAGTTGCACCGGGGCCGGCGATTTCGGTTGCGGCTGTGACGACGAGTTCTCCCGCCAGGCGAGCAGCCAGTTGCCGAGATGGGCGAACAGCACCGCGGTGGACTGGGTCATGACATCACTCCTTCTGTTCCGGGGTCGGCGGTCGCCGTGCTGCGAAGGGAAGCAGCCGGTCAAACCGGCAGAAACTTGTTGTCATTCCTTTCCCGCCCACGGAACCAGCTGACGCTCGATCCGGCGGATGATGAATTCCAGCACGAAGGCTATTGTCGCGATCACCACTATTCCCATCACCACGACATCGGTGACCAGGAACTGGGCGGCCGACTGGATCATGAAGCCGAGGCCGCGCGTTGCCGCCACCAGCTCGGCTGCAACCAGCGTCGACCAGCCGGCGCCGAGCGCGATGCGCAGGCCGGTGAGGATCGACGGCAGCGCGCTGGGCAGGATGACATGGCGCACCACTTGGCGCTGCGTCGCACCAAGCGAACGGGCCGCATCGATGCGCTCCTTTGAGACACCGCGCACGCCCGAGGCCGTCGACAGCGCCACCGGCGCCAACATGGCAATGGCGATCACCAGGATCTTTGACGGTTCGCCGATACCGAACCAGATGATGACCAGCGGCAGATAGGCGAGCGGCGGGATCGGCCGCAAAAATTCGAGCAAGGGATCGAAGATGCCGCGCCCGACCGTCGAAATGCCGATAGCCAGCCCAACCGGAACGCCGATGACGATGGCCGCGAGCAGCGCCGCGAACACGCGGCCGAGGCTGGCGACGATATGCTGGAGCAAAGTCGCGTCGACGAAGCCGTCCTTGATCACCACGATGAACTTGGTCCACACGGCGGCGGGCGACGGCAGGAACACCGGCGACACCAGTTGCAGGCGCGCAGACAGCGCCCATGCCGCCAGCACGACCAGGATGGTGACGGCGCTGATCGCCCGCGAGGAAACCCCGCGCCGCTTCCGCACCGGCCGCGACCACGGCACCGAAATGGCATCGGCCTCGCCGGTCCCGGTGGCCGGCCGCTCGCTGTAGGAGGTGACGCTCATGCCGCCTCTCCTTCGAAGATCGCATCGGTCAGCTCGCCGCGCGCCGCGGCAAAGACTGGATCGGCCTTGATGGCGCGGATCGGCTCGCCTGCGGCATAGCGCCGGCTGAAACCGGTCTCGAATGTCCGCACCACGCGGCCCGGTCCGGGCGCCAAAACGACGATGCTTGTGGCCAGCACCAGCGCCTCCTCGATGCCATGCGTGACCATCAGCACGCCGACCCGGCTTGCGGTCCACAGGTCGAGCAGCGTCGTCTGCATGCGCTCGCGCGTCAGCGCATCGAGTGCGCCGAGCGGTTCGTCGAGCAGCAGGAATTCCGGTTCGGCGGCGAGTGCACGGGCGAGTCCGACGCGCTGGCGCATGCCGCCGGACAATTCCCAGATGCGTTTGTCGCCGACGCCGTCAAGCTTGACCAGCGCCAGCAACTGGTCGGCGCGGCGCGCCCGCTCGGCTTGCGGCACGCCGCGCAGCCTGAGCGCAAAGGCGACGTTTTCACGGGCCGTCAGCCAGGGAAACAGCGCATCGTTCTGGAACACGACCGCCCGGTCGGAGCCTGGGCCGGTGATCGGCCGGCCGCCGATCGTGGCGACCCCGCGCGCAGGCTCGACCAGGCCGGCGGCGACATTGAGCAGCGAGGTCTTGCCGCAGCCGGAGCGGCCGACCAGCACGACGAAATCGCCCTTGGCGACATCGATGGAAACCCGGTCGACCGCCGGCGCTGCCTGGCCGTCATAGTGAACCGAGACCTTGTCGAGTACGAGATGCGGGTGGAGTACGAGATGCGGCATGAAAAGGGGCTCCGGAAGAAAATCAGCCTGCCCCGGCCCTCGTTGAGCGGATCCGGGACAGGCAGCACGCGGCGTCAGGGAAGAGGAAACCGCGCGTGTTCAGAGCAATTCCAGGAAAAGTGTGAAGCGGTTTTCCGTCCGGAATTGCGTAAAACTGAAGATCAGTTCGAGGCCAGAGCCTCGGTCACGTATTTCGACGACACGTATTTCGAATAGTCGGGCAGCACGGCGTCGATCTTGCCCTGCTCCTTGAGGAAGGCCGAAGCTGCCTCGATCGCCTTGACCGTGCCGCCGCCGAGGAATTTGTCGGAAGCCTGCTCTTCCAATGTCGGGAAGACGTAACCCTTGAGGAGCTGCGGCACCTCTTCCAGTTTGGCGCCGGTGATCTTGGCGATCTTGGCCGCTTCCGGCGACGAAACCGACCATGCCTCGGGCTTGGCCAGGAACTGGGCATAGGATTCGCCGGTCACCTTGACGAAATCGCGCACGGCGTCCGGGTTCTTTTCGGCGAAGTCGGTGCGCACGATCCAGGCGTCGAAGGTCGGCGCGCCCCAGGCGGCAACCTGCGAGGAATCCAGCACCACCTTGCCTGTCGTCTTGATCTGGCCGAGCGCCGGATCCCAGACATAGGCCGCGTCTATGTCGCCGCGAGTGAACGCGGCGGCTATTTCCGGTGGCCTGAGATTAAGGATTTCGACCGACTTCGGGTCGACGTTTTCGTGCTTCAGCGCGGCAAGCAGGCTGTAATGCGTGGTCGACACGAACGGCACCGCCACCTTCTTGCCGGCGAGGTCGGCGATCTTCTCGATGCCGGATCCATTGCGGGCGACCAGCGCCTCGGACTGGCCGATCAGGCCGACGACAAAGATGGTCTGGATCGGCAGTTCGCGGCTGGCGGCCGCGGCCAGCGGACTCGAGCCGACATAGCCGATATCGACCGAACCGGATGCGACGGCGGCGATGACATCGGCGCCGGAATCGAATTTGCGCCAGTCGATCGTGGCCTTGGTCGCCTTTTCATAGGCGCCGTCGGCCTGCGCTACTTTGGAAGGTTCGACCACCGTCTGGTAGCCGATGGTGATGTTGAGGTCCTGCGCCTGGGCCGGGCCGAGGAAGGCCGCACCCGCCAAAGCTGCCGACGACAGGAGGACAATGCGTCGCGAAATGCTGGACATGAAAGGCTCCATGAAAAATGAGAAAAACCGGATGCCTGTTCATAGTCAGCTAATTCTATCATTCTTGTAGAGTTAAATCCTTCCAAGCAAGAAGCACTTGTTAGAAAAAACCACCGGCTGATGCGGGCGCGGTGACCGGCCCGTGCCGAACCGTGCGCAAACGCAAACGGCGCCCCCAAGGTGCTGAAGAGTTGGTGGTCCTGCCAACCCTCCTACGGAAGAGGCCTGATTTGGTGCTCGGTGCGCCGCTTGCGGCCTGCCGCAGGATCGATGTCGAGCCGTTGAGCCTCACCGACTTCCGCAGCGACGGCCACCGCTGGATGCTGCGGTCAAGCGGCGTGCCGGTGGCCGCCAAGGCCGCCCGGCCTCAGAGCGGCAAGGCGGCGTCCTGATATCGGGCGCAGGGCGGCGCCCGAGTTGTCGGGAGTCATGTTTCGCCGATCCGCGGGCTGCGACCCAAAATTCCCGGCAAAGCCCCAAATGGCGCAAATCCATGCTGTAAAAGACGGTTGATTTGAAAACACGTTCCGCGTGTTCGAGGGTAAGTATAGTAATCTTATCGACATTGGGAGCAGGAGCCGCCGCTCATCGCCGCAATCGCTCGCGGCTGGCTGTGACCTTAACGGCACAAAGCTTGCCAAAGTGGCCCCTGCGGCGTGAAAACGAAGCAAAATCAAGGTTTCTCGGCTTGTATATCATGTCAGTAGAATTTATGTGTCGAAGCAGCTTGCACGCGGCGGGGAGGCACGTCAGGCGTTTCGCAACCGATGGTTTTGGGCCATCGCCTGACAGAGAAACATTCGGTCTATGCTCACCAAAAAAGGCAAGTACGGCCTCAAGGCGCTGGTCCATCTGGCGCAACTGCCGGTGGGACAGCTCGCCTTTGTCGGCGACATCGCCAGCGGCAACAACATTCCGAAGAAATTCCTCGACGCCATTCTGGGCGAATTGCGCAATGCCGGTTTCGTCCAGAGCCGCAAGGGCAAGGATGGCGGCTATCGCCTGGCGCGCCCGGCCGACGAGATCAAGGTCGGCCATGTCGTGCGCGTGCTCGACGGACCGCTGGCGCCCATCCCCTGCGCCAGCCGCACCCAGTATCAGCGCTGTGAAGACTGCAATGAGGCGACATGCCAAGTCCGACATCTGATGCTCGAGGTCCGGCAGGCGATCGCCGAGGTGCTCGACCAGCGCACGCTGGCCGAGATGCGCGACATCGTCCTCGACGACCTTCCGGTCCCGAGGGACATCGACGAGCTTGCGCCGGCGCAAAAGGTCCCCGCCTGATCCTGAGCGTGCTCGCATGAGCGTCGCGCGCGCCAATTCGATCATCCCCAGCTCGATCATCATCGTCGGCGGCGGCGCCAGCGGCGTCGTGTTGGCCGCGCATCTGCTGAAGTCGCCCAACCCGGACCTTCGCGTCACGCTGATCGAAAAGCGTCCGCATTTCGGCCAGGGCATCGCCTATTCGACGCTTTTGTCGGCGCACGTGCTGAATGTCAGCGCTGCGGGGATGAGCGCCTATGCCGACGATCCCCTGAATTTCTGGCGCTGGTTGCAGGGGCGCGGCCTGATAAGCCAGGAACAGACGCCGCAGACACCCTTCTATGCACCGCGCAGCGTCTATGCCCGCTACCTCAAGGAAGTGCTCGACGAGCTCGAAGCGCGCGAAAAGGAAACCGGCCGTCTCAGGCTGATTCGCGAGGAAAGCCTGTCGATCTCGCCGACATCGTCCGGCGTCGAAGTGGTGCTGGCCAACGGCACCAGCGTCGTCGCGCATCTGGCGGTGCTTGCCACCGGCCATGACGAGCAGCCCGGCGCCGGCCAGGGCCACGCCATCCGCATGGGCACCGAGGCCGACACCGCGCTCGATCCTGAAGCCCGCGTGCTGGTGCTGGGCACCGGGCTCAGCATGGTCGATGCCTTCCTGTCGCTCGAGCAGCGCGACCATCGCGGCGAGATCGTCGCCGTGTCGCGGCGCGGCCTGCTGCCGTCGCCGCACCGCAAGGGCAACCCGATCAAGCTCGACGTCGCCGACATTCCGCTCGGCACGCAGCTCTCCTATTTCGTCGGCTGGTTCCGCGACCTGATCCGCGAAAACCAGAAGGCCGGCATCGACTGGCGCGACGTCGTCGATGGGCTGCGACCCTTCAACCAGAAGATCTGGCAGAACTGGCCGTCCTCGGCCAAGCGCCGCTTCGTCGAGCACACCAAGGCCTGGTGGGACATCCATCGCCATCGGCTGGCGCCCGAGGTGCATGCCCGCGTCACCGAGGCGGTGCGCACCGGCCGCATCCGCCCGGTCGCCGGCCGTGTCGTCGGCATCGAGGCCGGCGATGGATTCACCGTCGGCATCCAGTCCCGCCACACAAAGGCGCTGGAAATGCTGCAGGTCGCGCGCATCTATGATTGCACCGGCATCGCCCGCGATATCTCGACGACGTCGAACAGCGTCGTGCGCTCGCTGGTCGACCGCGGCCTGGCGCGGCCCGACCCGCTGCGGCTTGGTCTCGATGTCACAGCCAAATGCGAAATCATCGCCGGCGACGGCACCGCATCGGCCAAGATCCTCGCCGTCGGGCCGCTGACCCGCGGCACCTTCTTCGAGATCGACGCCATCCCCGATATCCGAGTCCAGTGTGCGCGGCTGAGCAAGCAGCTGCTGGGGTAAAGCTGTTGACGTCGGCGGGATAGCACGCCCCTCAGAGGGGAGTGGGAAGGATCGCTACGGAGGGTGTTTGGCTTGAGTCCAAAGCCGGCCTCAAACTGGAATTCCATTCCCCCTCTCGCCGGTTGATTGGCACGATCTACCTTCTTTCCGACTGCAAACGGCCGGAAAAGAAGCTACGCTGCCGCTCTGCCCCCGAGGCGGTCGCTTGTTCAAGGGAGCACATCGATATGAGCGAGCACGGAAAAGCTGCGCCAGGCAGTTCGGACGGCGCGTTATCCCGCCTGCGTCCGCCCTACGCCTCGGTGCTCGACCTCATCGGCCAGACGCCGGTGGTCGAACTGACCAAATTCGACACCGGCAAGTGCCGGCTGTTCATCAAGCTTGAAAGCCAGAATCCCGGCGGTTCGATCAAGGACCGCATTGCGCTGTCGATGATTGCGGCGGCCGAGAAGGAAGGCAAGCTGAAGCGCGGCGGCACCATCGTCGAGGCGACCGCTGGGAATACCGGTCTCGGCCTCGCCCAGGTCGGCATCCCCAAGGGCTACCGCATCATCCTCGTCGTGCCCGACAAGATGTCGCGCGAAAAGATCCAGCATCTGCGCGCGCTCGGCGCCGAAGTGCGCATGACCCGCTCCGATGTCGGCAAGGGCCATGCCGAATATTACCAGGACATGGCCGAGAAGATCGCATCGGAAACGCCCGGCGCCTTCTACGCCAACCAGTTCGCCAACCCGGCCAACCCCGAGGCGCATGAGACCACCACCGGACCGGAAATCCTTGCCCAGCTCGATGGCGACCTCGACGCCGTGGTCGTCGGCGTCGGCTCCGGCGGTACGCTGACCGGGCTTGGCCGCTACTTCGCCAGAACATCGCCGAAGACCGAAATGGTGCTGGCCGATCCCGTCGGATCGGTGCTGGCGCCGCTGATCAAGACCGGCAAGATGGAAGAGGCCGGCAGCTGGACCGTCGAAGGCATCGGCGAGGATTTTGTGCCGCCCAATGCCGATCTGTCGCTGGTCAGGAAAGCCTATTCCATCCCAGACAAGCAGAGCATGCTGGCCGTGCGGGACCTGCTTTCGAAGGAAGGCATTCTCGCCGGCTCGTCTTCCGGCACGCTGCTGTCGGCCGCGCTTCGCTATTGCCGCGAGCAGACGACAGCAAAACGCGTCGTCACCTTCGTCTGCGACAGCGGCAACAAATATCTGTCCAAGGTGTTCGACGATTTCTGGCTGGCCGAGCAGGGGCTGGCCGAACAGGAACAGCATGGCGATCTGCGCGACCTCGTCATGCGCTCGCACCGCACCGGCGACACCGTTTATGTCGGCCCCGACGAAAGCCTGCTCAACGCCTATGGCCGCATGCGCCGCTCCGATGTCTCGCAGCTGCCGGTGCTGGACAATGGCAAGCTGGTCGGCATTATCGATGAGGGCGATATATTGGCCAAGGTCGACGGCCCCTATGACGGCCGCTGGGACCGCTTCAACGCTCCGGTGCGCACCGCCATGACCTCCAATCTGCACACGCTGCAGGCCGGCCAGACGCTGGATGCGCTGCTGCCGGTGTTCGACCGCAACGAGGTCGCCATCATCTTCGATGGCGACGAGTTCGTCGGCCTGATAACCCGTATCGACCTGATCAACCATTTGAGGCGCGCACGATGACTGCTGAAACATCCCCGTCGGGCAAGAACCGCCTGGCTTTTTCCACGCGCACCATCCATGGCGGCCAGAGCCATGACCCGCTGACCGGCGCGGTGATGGTGCCGATCTACGCGACTTCGACCTATGGCCAGCAGTCGCCCGGCGTGCACAAGGGGTTTGAGTACGCCCGCAGCCAGAACCCGACCCGCTTCGCCTTCGAGCGCGGGGTGGCCGATCTCGAAAGCGGCTCGGCCGCCTTTGCATTCGCTTCCGGCCTGGCGGCGATCTCGACCGTGCTCGAGCTGCTCGACAGCGGCGCCCATATCGTTGCAACCGACGACATCTATGGCGGCTCGTTCCGGCTGATGGAGCGGGTGCGCAAGCGCTCGGCCAATCTGCAGGTGAGTTTTGTGGACTTCACTGATCTGGCGGCGGTGGAAGCAGCGATCCGTCCGGAGACAAAACTGCTCTGGGTTGAAACCCCGACCAATCCGCTCCTGCGCATCGTCGACCTCGAAGGCGTTGCGGCACTCGCCAGGCGCAAGGGCGTATTGACGGTCGCCGACAACACGTTCTGCAGCCCCTACATCCAGCGGCCGCTGGAACTCGGCATCGACATCGTCGTGCACTCGACGACGAAATATCTCAACGGCCATTCCGACATGGTCGGCGGCGTCGCCATCGTCGGCGACAACAAGGACCTCGCCGCCCAGCTGAAATTCCTGCAGAACGCCATCGGAGCCATCTCCGGTCCCTTCGACAGTTTTCTCGCGCTGCGCGGCATCAAGACACTGGCGCTCAGGATGGAGCGGCATTCCACGAACGGCCTGAAGATTGCGCAGTGGCTGGAGGCGCGAAAAGATGTGCGCCGCGTCGTCTATCCCGGCCTGGCCAGCCATCCGCAGCACGCCATCGCCGTCCAACAGATGCATGCCTTCGGCGGCATGATCTCGGTCGACCTCGACCGCGACCTCGCCGGCACCAAACGCTTCCTGGAACGGACGCAACTGTTCACACTGGCTGAAAGCCTCGGCGGCGTCGAAAGCCTGATCGAACACCCGGCGCTGATGACCCACGGCTCGATCCCGGCCGAAAAGCGCGCGGAAATCGGCATTTCGGATTCGCTGGTGCGGTTGTCGGCGGGGATAGAGGATGGCGATGATCTGATCGCCGACCTGGACCAGGCGCTGCGGGGGTAGGCGTACCGGATGCGTACCGATGACAATGAGGGGCGGCGCTGACCTTCGAGATTAAATCCCAATCCGCCGCGCGTTAACACATTCAGCAGCCTTTGCTTAACCCTTCGCCGCTATGTCCCGCCAGGGAGGCATGGCGAGAGTGAGTGTGATGGACAACAACCCGGAAAAGCGCAGCGAATGGCGCGCCATTTTTTATGTGCAGGCCCGCGTGGCCATCCTGTTTGTCCCGGTCGTCGCCAGCCTTCTGATCATTGCCGCTCTTGCCGGCAACGACCACAGTTCCGACGCCCTCGACCGCACGGTTACGGGCTCGGTGAAATAGCGGCACGGCCGTCGGCTTGCCTGCCCGGGAACGGCCGCCTCAGAAAAACTTCGGGATCGGGCCGTTCTGCGGCGTCACGTCGCCTTCCAGGTCGATGAACGCCTCGTCGACAAAGCACCAGGCCCAGCCTTCCGGCGGGTCGTAGCCTTCGATGATAGGGTGCTTGGTGGCGTGGAAATGCTTGGTGGCGTGGCGGTTGGGCGAGTCGTCGCAGCAGCCGACATGGCCGCAGGTACGGCACAGCCTGAGATGCACCCACATGGAGCCGCTCTTCAGGCACTCCTCGCAACCGAGCGCGCTCGGCGTCACCGTCTTGATGTCGCGCGTGTGTTTGCATTCATCCATTATGCTCTCCTGGCCAGTTCGGGCGCTGCTGCGTCGGGTCGCGCGAGATAGGCGTGCAAGGCAGCCACCACCTGGGCGCCTTCGCCGACGGCGGCGGCGACCCGCTTGACCGAGCCTGCGCGCACGTCGCCGATGGCGAACACGCCGCTGCGGCTGGTCTCCATCTGGCCCGCCCCTATGTCGGCGCCGGTGCGCACGAAGCCCCTGGCGTCGAGCGCGATATCGCACCCAGCCAGCCAATCGGTGTTGGGGTCGGCGCCGATGAACAGGAAGAGATGCTGGATCGGCCGCGTCTCGACGCCGCCGGGGTTGCGCCAACGCAACTGGGTGAGATTGCCGCCTTCGCCTTCCAGCGCCTCGATCTCGGTCTCGCCAAGCACCTCGATGTTGGGTTGCGCCTCGATACGCTCGACCAGATAGCGCGACATGGTTTCCCTGAGGCCGCCGCGGCGCGCCAGCATAGTCACCTTGCGCACCTGGCTGGCGAGATAGACGGCCGCCTGCCCCGCCGAATTGCCGGCGCCGACCAGCGCCACTTCTTGCCCCACGCATAGCCGCGCTTCGATCGGCGAGGCCCAGTAATGCACCGACGTGCCCTCGAACTCGGCCAGCTTGGCGATGTCGAGGCGGCGGTAGCGGGCGCCGCTGGCGATCACCACCGTGCGTGCGCGCAGGCTTTCACCGTCGCCGACGGTAAGCGTGTAGCCCTCGCCTGCTGCACCGAGCAGCTTGGCCTCGTCGGGGATGACTATTTCGACGCCGAATTTCTGCGCCTGGTTGTAGGCGCGCGCCATCAGCGCCATGCCGGAAATGCCGGTGGGGAAACCCAGATAGTTCTCGATGCGCGCGGAGGCGCCGGCCTGGCCGCCGAAGGCGCGGCAATCGAGCACGATGGTCGACAGCCCTTCGGATGCCGCATAGACCGCGGCCGCCAGCCCCGCCGGCCCGGCGCCGACAATGGCGACGTCATAGACCATGTCGGGATCGATCGGCCGCAGCAGGCCGATGCAGCGGGCAAGTTCGGTTTCGCCGGGATTGTGCATCAGCTTGCCGTTGGGGCAGAGCACGATCGGCAGATGGTGCGGGTCAACATGAAAATGCTCAATCAGCGTCTTGGCGCACGGGTCGCTGTCGGAATCGAGCGCGCGGTGCGGCTGGCCGCTGCGGCGCAGAAATCCCTGCAGCCGCAGCGTGTCGCCATTGCCGGCCGGGCCGATGACGACCGGCCCGCTCGAGCCGCTTTCCAGAAGCCCGACGCGGCGCAGGATCAGCGCCCGCATGATCCGCTCGCCAAGGCTTGCCTCCTGCACCATCAGGTCGCGCAGCCGCTGCGAGGGGATGACGAAGGCCTCGACCGGCTCGGCCGCCTCCGCATTGACCAGCGACGGCCGGCTGGAAAGCTGCGCCAGCTCGCCGATGAAATTGCCGGGACCATGAGTGACGATGGTCTCGCGCCGGCCAGGCCTGACATCCTGGGTGATATCGACCGTGCCCGACAGGATGACGATCAGCCCCGGCGCTACGGTGCCGGCGGTGACGATATGCTCGCCGGCGGCATAGGAACTCGCCTCGCCGAACCGGCGCATGCGCTCGATATCGGCGTCGCCCAGGATGGGAAACATCTGGTCGCGGCGGGTGACGGTGATCGGCTGGGTGGGTGGGGCCATAGGTGCGAGCGTAGCGCCGAGACGGCCGGGTTTGAAGTGGTTTGTTAAGCGCCTGGCCGGGAGGGCAGGTTGGTTCCCGCACCAACTCGTGCGGATGCCTCACATGGCCCCGCGCTGCAAGGCAAACAGTGCGCCGACAAGTGCGACCTTTATAAGGGCGAGCCCGAGCAGTACCGCCAGCAGTCCTCGCTCACCAGTATGCTGCAAGAGCAGCGCGCAGACGGTCGGCGCCGGGCTATCGCGTTACGCCAAGCGCCTGAGGTGCGGTAGTATCCTTGGGCTCCCCGAAGGCAGATCCTGGCGAAATCCCATTCGTCACATCTTTGTAGAGCGCTATCGGATGCGGGCGCCCCACCAGATATCCTTGGATTTCGGGACATCCTTCCTTCATCAGGAAGGCACGCTCGTCCTCTGTTTCGACACCCTCCGCGATGACAGGCAAGGCCAGCGCATTCCCCAGGCTGAGTATCGTGCGCACGATGGCGGCCGATTGGACATTCGAACCGACACCCGAAACAAAACTGCGATCGATCTTGATCTTGTCGAATGGAAACGCCTGCAGCGAGGACAGCGAGGCATACCCGGTGCCAAAATCATCCATCGAGACCCTGACGCCCAACGCCTTCAACCTCCGCAAAACCGACAAGGCAGTTGCCCGGTCGCGGATGAGAACCCCTTCCGTGATTTCCAGTTCCAGCCGCCCCGGAGCAAGGCCGGTCTCGTAGAGGATAGAATGAACGAGGCCTACCAGGTCCCCGAAACGGAATTGCACGGGAGAGAGGTTGACGGCGATCTGCAGCGGTGAGGGCCAGGAGGCCGCGTCTCTGCACGCCTGCCTGAGCGTCCATTCACCTATCTCAACGATCGTGCCATCCTGTTCGGCAAGCGAGACAAACGCGTTTGGGGAGATGAGCCCATGCTTTGGATGGTGCCATCGGGCGAGTGCCTCGAAGCCGAAGATTTCGCCGTCCATCCTGGCTTGCGGCTGATAATGAAGCACAAGTTCGCCATGGGCGACCGCAGAGCGCAAATCTCGCTGCAAGGCGTAGCGCTCTCTTAGCCGCTTATCCATCTCAGGATCGAAGAATTGCACCATTCGACGACCGTCCGCCTTGGCCCGGTAGAGCGCTGCGTCGGCATTTGCCATCAGCGCCGCTGCATTCTCTCCGTCTTTCGGATAGATCGCCGCCCCGATGCTCACCCCGATCGAAATGTGCTGGCCCCGGATTTCGAATTTGCCTGCCGCCGATTCGAACAGACGGTCCGCGACTTCCTTGGCACCTGCAGACCGGTCATCCATGGCCAGGACAACCGTGAATTCGTCGCCGCCCATGCGCGCGATAAACGCCTCAGGCGCCGCGGTTTGGAGACGCCGGGAAATGGTGCAAAGCAGATCGTCGCCGGCGGCGTGCCCGAAAACGTCGTTCGCCTCTTTAAAATGGTCAAGGTCGATGCTGAAGACGGCAAAGCTGGCGTGCGTTGCTTTTGTTCGCTCGAGCGTCGTGGCCAGGTGTGCTGCAAGCGCGGCCCGGTTCGCCAGGCCGGTAAGCGGATCGTGGTGCGCGAGATGCGCGATTTCCTCGTGCCGTGCCATCAGTTCGGTGCGCGCTACGTTCATGTTCTCGCGCGCGTCGTCCAGGCCGTGGGCGGCTTCCCTCACCTTGTCCTGGAGCAGGTTGAAGCTTTCGGCCATCTCTCCAAGTTCGTCACGAGAGTTTACTGTAACCGGCATGATATTCACGGAGGCATGCGCCGCAGCGAGGTCTCCCCGCCCCAGGGCGACCATGGCAAGAGAGAAATCCTTCAGCGTTCCGGATGTCAGACGCTTTGCCGCGTTGCTCACCTCTGTCGCCGAATGGGTGATCATTCCCGGCAAGATCAGGCCAACGCTGATGGTCAGCAGCGCGACAACGACAAAAATGTCCTCCAGCGCGGCGACCAATGAAGTGTCGCCTTGGGGAACGCTGCCGATCGCCAGGAAATAGCCGGCACCGTCAAGCACGAGCACAAAAAGCATGGCTCCGGTAAGCTTCAGGTGAAGCGTATGTGGCAGCAAGGGTAGACCGAGTGCGTATCGATCCTCCATCGTGCGCCAGGCGTAGAGCGCAGCACCCGAATATGCCAAAGCCAGACCAAACAGGACGGTAGGAAGGCCAAATTGCTGAAATCCCAGTATGGCGGTCAACAGCCATATTGCAGCCGCGCCTACGCCAAGGATGATCGTTCCCCTGGGAGCCCGGAAGGGTCGCTCGGCTTCGGGACTGTCACGGCGCAAGAGCCAGACTGCGATGTTTGGCATGCAGATGCTGATCAGGTACGTAAAATTGGCCGCGGCGATCATCCAGAGCGGATATCCGCACAGCATGAAGCCGATTGCCGCGGCAGCTGTGAGCAGCGTTGCCGCCCAGGGACAATCTGTTGAGGTGCGCCTGGCCAGGAAGCTCGGCAGCAGGCCGTCTTCGCTCAGCTGCGCAAGGGTCCGCGCGGCGCCTGCCAATGGCTGCAACGTTCCATGGAACATGTTCAGCATGATGAGCCAGATGGCGGCCGCCTTGCCGAAACTCCCCAACAAGGGCGCAAAGGTGGGCCCGAGAGCTATGGCGA
Source organism: Mesorhizobium sp. C277A (assembly GCF_040324395.1). Taxonomy (NCBI): domain Bacteria; kingdom Pseudomonadati; phylum Pseudomonadota; class Alphaproteobacteria; order Hyphomicrobiales; family Phyllobacteriaceae; genus Mesorhizobium; species Mesorhizobium sp. C277A. The sequence continues at coordinate 5,082,189 of NZ_JAMYVW010000002.1, forward strand.
GGTCGGTGCCGAGCGGCTCCGGTCCGAGCACACCCAGCCAGACAACCGGCAGGACCAGGAAATAGACGCCGGCCATTGCGGCGCTGGCCCACATCGCCAGAGGAATGTTGCGGTTGGGATCGATGGTTTCGCCAACATGGCAGGCTGCAGCCTCAAATGCCGGTGCGGCAAACCCGATCAGATACAGTCCCGCCATCACCGACGTGATGTCGCCGAACAGGCCGGTAAACGGGCTGGTCAGGGCAAAATCCGTCGCCTGCCGCCAGTCGACCGAGCCACTGATGACCGGTACGAGGGATGAGAGAAACGCAAGCGTCGCGGAGGCCGTGGCGATCGGGATCGCCAGTTGGACCACCCACTTGATTCCACACAGGTTCACCGTCGTAAAGAATGCGATAAGCCCGCAGGCGACCGCCTCCACGGGGAGGCCCGGCAGGTACCATTGCTGGATTGCAGACGCTGAAAGAACCGCTGTCAGTCCGCAGGTCGGCACCCAACCCCACCAATAGCAGGTGCCCGTCAGAGCCGAGAGAACGGGACTGTAAGGTCTGAAGGCTTCGGCGCACGCTGCAGAGATACCGCCGACGCGGTTTGGCCACATGAGAACCAATTCGGTCCACGCAGGCGCGGCGGCCCAGCTTAGAAGCAGACCAACAACGAGCAAAGGAACCGCAGCGCTTCCTTGACCGGGAATATTCCCCTGGCCGACAAAAAGGGCGGCAATCAGAAACAGGCTTTGATTGCTGCCACCCATGGCGAGCGCTGTCGTGCCCATCCATCCCAAGGTTCTCGGGTGCGGTCGTGAAGGCGTGAGGCCCGGCATTCAGAGACATCCATTCGAGTGCGGAGCGCTGTCTGACTGGGAAATGTAACCTGCGGCGATATGTCTGTCGAACGTCACGCTCCCAAGTCAAAGTTGGACCATAGGCGAGACATATTAAGACTTCCTACCAAACCAGATCCGCCTGATGATCACTGTCAACGTGCGGTGGCTGCGGTTCAATCATGCTGATGCCGGCCCCAAGGCCTTGATCTCCTCAGATCTGGGATGTCATTTCCAATTTTATCTATCGCCCACTATGGAAGAGCGATCGAATAGTCGCGAATACAGCCTAATATCGATTATTATCGACAAATCTCGTGATTGCGGCGCTATCATCCGAAGGCGGCTGAAATCGACTGTAGATCGCTAATCACATTGACCGCCTTTGACTTCGTACCTCGCCATCGCGGGGCAAGCACCGAGACTTCACGCCGTGCCTCAAGTTGGAGCTAACTTGTGCGAGCACGCCGCATAGCCCCGCGTTGCAGGGCAAACAGCGCGCCGACCACGCTGGGCGCGGCGGTCGGCCTTGGCGCGCTGGTGGGTCCTTCCCAGCCGGCGCCCGTACGGTCGATATGGCGATCGCTCGCTACCATCATCCGATCTGCACCAAACTGGCCTCGGTGACATTTCTGACCATAGGCGTGGCGACGCTCTGGACCGGCCTGCCCGGTTCTGCCGGCCGCGGTGATTTTCTATGGCGCCCGCATCGGCTAGCATGGCCGAGTATCGTCACATGCGGCGACATGGTGTTCTGGACGATGCTTGAGCACGACGCGACCTCGCCAGCGGGCACGCCTTCGACGCCGGCCCGTAGCAGGAATGTGTTCAGCACCAGAACACTTGGGATCAGCGTTGCGGGAGCCTGCACACGTGAGTACTCCGCCTCACAAGCCTTCCGGCTGGTCCTCGAGGACGAACGACGCTGCAATCAGGTCATCGCCACTAATGCGGCCACTGCCGCCAACCATGATGGATGCGACTTTCTGAAAGGTCTTCATGTCGGCCTCTGTTATGCGCGCATCGCGCATTCTCGCCCTGAGAGAACCCAAGCGGGTATCAAGGGCTGGCGATGTCTCGACGTCATCGATCATCTTCGATCATCCTGGAGCGCAATGTGAAATCCGCTGCCCGCCGCCATGGCCGGCGGCGGGCGGCAGCTATTCGATCAGTCGTAGACCTTCACAATTTTCCGGGTGCTGGGATCGACCAGGACGGTGCGGTTGTCGACCACGACGTAGCGGTATTTGACGTTGGGAACTTCGTGCAGCTCGACCGTATCAGGCAAGGCACTGCCGACGTTCAGCTCCACGCCCGGGATCTTCACCGAAGCCAGCGGCTGCTTTTTTACGTATTCGCGGACGACCGTATCCTGCTCCGGTGTGATGACGACATCCTGAGCTGCGGCGGCGCCGACCCCAGCCAAAAGCAACAAGCCTGCAGCGGCACTTGCAAAGTGGATTTTCATGGTTTTCTCCTCGCGTAATCCGGCGACGGCACCACGCCTGTTCGCCGAGAGACCGAACTTGAGATCAGCCAGATTGTTCCTGTGACTTCAGTCCGCGGCGAACCAGACCAAAGTCGGATATCAGCTAAGACCCAAGTCCCGAGGCGGAACGTTCAAGCGGGGCAGGCGTTTCCCAAATGCAACTAAATAAAACAGGAGAGGAACACATGGCCGACGGCCCAACTGTTGTTAATTCTGGTGGTGGTGGCGGCACTGCGATTGCCGTTGTTCTTGCACTTATTGCAGTCGTAGTATTGCTTATTTTTACCGGCGTCATCAATATCCGCGGCGACGGCGGCAAGGATATCAACGTCAAGGTTGAAGCGCCAAAGGTGGAAGCTCCGGCTGTACCCGCAAAGCCTGCGGCACCTGCCCCAGCCCCTGCGAGTGGCGGCTGATCTGGTCGTATCCACGCCTTCAAACTGACCTATGAAAGGAAATTCCCATGACCAGATATTTCGTCAGCGCCGCCGGCGCCCTCGTCCTTATGGCGGGCATCGGAACCTCGTTTGCCGAGGATGTTATTGTTCTCAAGCCCGAACAACAGACGGTCATTCGCGAATATATCCATAAGCAGAAGCTGGCCTCAGTCAGTTTGCTCGGCGTCGAACTCAATGTCGGCACGGCACTTCCAGACACTGTCGAGCTCCACGCAATCGACGTTCCGGATGTCCGCTACAAGTATACGGTTGTCGGAGATCATGCGGTTCTCGTCGATCCCGACACGCGCAAGGTCGTGCAGATCATCGAATAACGCGCGAGCCCGCCGCTCCGGTCTGGAGCGGCGGGCTGTGGCTGCCCTGTGAAAGTCTACGGGCAGCCTTTTCTCAACGGGAGGATGTCTGATGTTTAGCGACAAGGAAACTTGGGTCCTGGAAGCTGCCTTACTCGCGGCAATTCCAATTTGCGTAGCCGTCACCGCACTCGTGGCATTTTTGACCGCGGCCTGGATATGAATCGCTTCCTGTTTGTGATGGGCGACTTTCTATCCCGGCCACCGGGCTTCTATGTCCTTCTTGTAGCCATGCTGCTCTGTACTGCGTTGGTGCCATTCGGCCTGACCAATGTGGTCACCTACGCATTGTCGGTAGCGGCCATCGTGATCACCGGCGTTGTGCTGATCCAGGGTTACCGCGACACGGCCGCCATTCACGCCAAGCTTGATGAGATTGTCGTTTCGCTGAATGAGACCAGAAACGATGTCGTCGGCTTGGAGCATGCCGAGCCGGAGGAGATTCGGGAGAAGCTCCAGACACTCGAAGAAGAAGCAATGAAAGCGGTTCGCCCGCCGCATTGACCCTCCGCTGGACTATCTGTCATCCATCAGCAAAAAAGCCCGGGAACCGGGCTTTTTTGCTTCGCGTCAAAATCATTTCGGACTTATCCGAAACGGGAATTTGGTGCCCAGAAGAGGACTCGAACCTCCACTCCTTGCGGAACACGGACCTGAACCGTGCGCGTCTACCAATTCCGCCATCTGGGCTGGTGCGGGCTCATGTAAGCGGGCAAACGATATGTGTCAACGCGCTTTTTCGAGGGCCTCTGCCTGCCGGCTTAGTTTCCCGGGGGTCAGCGCCGCCCCTCACCTGCCTGCCGGCATCCTCTCCCCGTACAGTGACGGGGAGAGGGGCGCTCTCATCGATGATTTTCGCCGGTCACCTGCGTCACAAGAAGAGCGCCGAGGCTGCGGCCAGCCCTTTCTCCCCGTCACTATACCGGGAGAACTGCCCGGCAGGGCAATGAGGGGCAGCGCCGACTTGGCGAATGCGCTGGCCGAAAACCTCACCCCTCCAGCACGTCCTTCGACGCCACAGTGGAATCGGCGTTGAGCTTGTAGATCACCGGCACGCCGGTGCCGAGCTCGAGCTTGACGATCTCCTCGCCGCTCTTGCCGTCCAGCGCCATGATCAGCGCGCGCAGCGAATTGCCATGCGCGGCGACCAGCACGGTGCCGCCTTTCAGAACATGCGACTGCATGTCGTGCAGGTAATAGGGCCAGACGCGGGCGCCGGTGTCCTTCAGGCTTTCGCCGCCGGGCGGCGGCACGTCGTAGGAGCGGCGCCAGATGTGCACCTGCTTCTCGCCCCACTTCTGGCGCGCGTCGTCCTTGTTGAGGCCGGAGAGATCGCCATAGTCGCGCTCGTTCAGCGCCTGGTCGCGGATCGTCTTCAAATCGCTCTGGCCGACCGCGTCGAGAATGTGCTGGCAGGTCTTCTGCGCCCGGATCAGCGCCGAGGTGAAGGCAATGTCGAATTTCAAGCCGCGTGCCTTGAGCTTCTGGCCGGCTTCCTTGGCCTCCTTGTGGCCCTGCTCGGTAAGGTCGACATCGCGCCAGCCGGTGAACAGGTTCTTCAGGTTCCATTCGCTCTGGCCGTGGCGCACGAGCACGAGAGTTCCCGACATGTTTGCTCCTTCAAAATTATGGATAGTTTAGCTCAAGCCGAGCACGTCCCGCATGGAATAAAGTCCGGGCTTTTTACCGCGCGCCCAGAGCGCGGCCTTGACCGCGCCGCGGGCAAAGATGGCGCGGTCCTCGGCATGGTGCGACAGCGTGATGCGCTCGCCGGTTCCGGCCAGGATGACGCTGTGGTCGCCGACCACCGAGCCGCCGCGCAAGCTGGCAAAGCCGATGGTTCCTGGCTTGCGCACGCCGGTATGGCCGTCGCGTGACCGCACATCTTTGCCGGCAAGGGAAATGCCGCGTCCCGCCGCCGCCGCTTCGCCGAGCAGCAAGGCGGTGCCCGAGGGCGCGTCGACCTTGTGCTTGTGATGCATTTCGAGGATCTCGATGTCGAAATCCTCTGGACCGAGCGCGCGCGCGGCCTGCTCGACCAGCACCGCCAGAAGATTGACGCCGAGGCTCATATTGCCGGATTTGACGATCGTCGCGTGGCGCGCCGCGGCCTCGATCCTGGCGTCGTCTTCCGCCGAGCAGCCGGTGGTGCCGATGACATGGGCAATGCGTGCCTGCGCGGCATAGCCTGCGAATTCGACGGTGGCTGCCGGCATGGTGAAATCGAGCACGCCGTCGGCCTTGGCGAACACCGGCAGCGGATCGTCGCCGATCGTCACATTGATGATGCCGATGCCGGCAAGCTCGCCCGCATCCCTGCCGAGATAGGGCGATTCGGTTCGTTCGACCGCGCCGACGACGCGGGCGCCGGGGATCGAATGGATGGCGCGGATCAGCGTCTGGCCCATGCGGCCGGCCGCCCCCACCACCACCAGGCCCATTGCGCCGGATTCGCTCATGCTGTTCTCCCCACCGCCTTCTTGGCGCGGCTGCGCCGGACCGGAGTTTGGACGGGCTTCGAGTCGTCGACAAGCCCCAGTCCGTTCTTGCCTTGAATGCGGTGGAAGCGGGCGTAGACACTGTTTGGATCGGCCATCAGTGCGGCATGGGTGCCTTCCTCGACCAGGCGCCCCTCTTCAAGCACGATAATGTGGTCGGCGTTGACGACCGTCGACAGGCGATGCGCTATCACGATGGTGGTGCGCCCTTCCATCACATGGGTCAACGCCTCCTGGACGCGCGCCTCGGCCTCGTTGTCGAGCGCCGAGGTCGCTTCGTCCAGCAAAAGGATCGGCGCGTTGCGCACGATCGCCCGCGCAATCGAGACGCGCTGGCGCTGGCCGCCGGAAAGTGTCGAGCCGCCCTCGCCGACGGGCGTGTCGTAACCCTGCGGCTGCTGACGGATGAACTCGTCGGCCGCCGCCAGCACCGCCGCCCGCTCGATCTCGGCGTCGGTCGCCGAAAGTCGGCCAAAACGGATGTTGTCGCGTATGCTGCCTTCGAACAGATAGGGCGCCTGCGAGACATAGGCGATCGAGCCGCGCAGCGAGTGCTTGGTGACTTTGGAAATGTCCTGGCCATCGATCTCGATCGAACCCTTGTCGACATCGTAGAAGCGCTGCAGCAGCGCCACGAGCGTCGTCTTGCCGGCGCCCGAGGCCCCGACCACCGCCGTAACCTTGCCGGCCGCGGCGGTGAAACTCAGGTTCCTGATCACCGGCATGTCGGCGCTGTAGCCGAACGTCACATTGTCGAAGCGAACCTCGCCGGTGGTGATCCTGGCTTCGACCGCGTCGGGCGCATCGCCCTGTTTAGGCTCCAGGTCGAGCAGCTCGTAAATCATCCGGGCGTTGACCAGGGCACGTTCCATACCGACCTGCGTACGAGCCAGGCGCCGTGCCGGGTCGTAGGCCATGATCAGCGCGGTGATGAAGGAAAACACAGCGCCTGGTGGTTGTCCGAGCACCAGCGCCCGGTAGCCGGAATAGGCAAGGACGGAGGTAATGGCGAGACCGCCCAAAATCTCGGAAATCGGCGACAGCCGCTCCGCGACCCGGGCGATCTTGTTGTTACGCTGCTCGGCCGTATCGGCCATGATGCCGATCCGGCGCGCCAGCTCGGCTTCCAGGGTGAAGGCCTTGACGATGGCGATGCCTTGCGTGGCCTCCTGTACGGACCCGTTCAGCCGCGAGTTGATCAGCACCGACTCCCGGTTGATGCGCCGCAATCGGCGGGTGATGTAGACGACGGCCCAGATCAGCGGCGGCCCGATCAGCAGCGAGCTGAGCGACAACACCGGATCCTGGTAGATCATGACGCCAACGAGGGCGATCAGCGAGACCGCGTCGCGGCTGATGGAGGTCAGCGTCAGCGACAGCAGATCGCGAACGCCGCCGACATTCTCGTTGACCTGTGCCGCCAGCCGACCGGAACGCGTATCGTTGAAGAAGTCGACGCCGAGCTTCATCAGGTGGTCGAAGCTGCGCTTCTGGTAGCGGGCGACCAGATTGTTGCCGATCTTGGCCAACGCGACCGCCTGGCCGTAACCGGCGAAGCCGCGCAGCACGGAGGCGGCCATGAACCCGGCGCAGATCCAGACGATCATGTCGCCGCGTCGTTCGTAGAAGATCTCGTTGATCATCGGGGCCATGATCCACGCCGTGAAGGCGGTGGTGGCGGAAACAATCAGCAGGCAGCCGACGGCAACGACATAGGTCCAGCGATATTCACTACCGTTTTCGGCCAGGATGCGGCGCAGCACCGCAGTGACCTCAGCTGGCTGGACTTTCAGTTTGAGTGGACTTTGAGCGGTCAAATCTCGGGCGCTTCGTGGTTTGCTAGAGCATGATGCCGAGAAGTGTGAAGCGGTTTTCGGACGACATCATGCTCTATCTCTTTGATTTAGAGCCGGATGATTTCAGGTCGATTCGATCTGAAATCAACCGGCATCTAGGGATGCCAGGCTGGAATTCGGCCCCCTCTTAGCGCCCCGGCTACGGCTTGCCTATGGCGAAACTTCGTCGCGGCTCGAGGTCAGGGTCACGAAAGCTGCAGCCATTTCCAGGAACAGACCCATGTTCGGGACGAAATGGATTACGTGCGCCAGCGCCGCCCCGCGGTCTGGACGCCGAACAGCGACGGGTTGCGGGCATAGGCGGCAAGGCCCAGAAGCGCTGCCAGCGGGTGGGTGATGACATAGACCGGCATCGAGGCCATCAGCGCGCTGTGCGGCGCCTTGTCCTCGAAGGCGGCGCGGAAATTGCCTTCCTTCAGCGCGGGCACGATCTTTTGCGCGATGCCGCCGGTCAAGAACACGCCGCCGCGGCTCATGAACACCAGCGCGAGGTCGCCGGCGGTGCGGCCGAGGCAGGTGACGAACAGCGCCAGCGCTTCCTCGGCGACCGCATCGGTCTTGGCCAGGGCCGCCCCGGTGATTTCGGCCGGCGTGGTGAACGGCGCCGGCTTGCCGTCGGCCTTGGCGACCGCCCGGTAGACATTGACCAGACCGCGCCCGCACAGGATCTGCTCGCCCGAAATGCGGCCGTCCAGCTTTTCGATATGCGGGAACACCTCGAAATCGCGCGGCGTCCGCGGACCGATATCCATGTGGCCGCCTTCGCCAGGCACCGGTATCCAGTGGTGGAGGGCATGAACCAACCCGGCGACGCCGAGGCCGGTGCCGGGACCGAGCACGACACGCCCGGCATTCTCCTCCGGCGTGCCGCCGCCGATCTTTTCCATGTGCTCTTCGCCGAGCGCCACGACGGCCAGCGCCTGCGCCTCGAAATCGTTGAGCACGACGATGTCGCCCAGGCCCAGATTGGCAAACATCTGCTTCGGCTTCACCACCCAGGGACAGTTGGTAAGCGGGATCTCGTCGCCATCGACTGGTCCGGCGATCGCCAGCACTGCCGAATTCGGCCGGATGGACGACCGGTCGAGCACCGCCGCCTGGATCGCCTCGTCTATGGTGGCGAAATTGGCGGTTTGCACGATATGCGGCTCACCGGCTTCCGAATTTGCGTCGAGCACGATCGAAAAGCGCGCATTGGTGCCGCCGATGTCGCCGATCAGCACTGGAAACCGCAACGCGGTGTCGTCGTCGCCTGACATGCTCTTGCTCGTCCCCTTTGCGGCGCCGTTGCGACCGTTTCAATCGCCCGGTTTTTCAATCGCCCGGTTTTTCAATCGCCCGGTGTTCAATCGCCCGGTGTTCAATCGCCCGGTGTTCAATCGATTGACTAGCGCATGGCCCCGGAAAGGGAAAGCGTCAGTTCGCCATCACTGTCCGACGTTTGCCGGCGGCCGTCGCCTTGGCAGGGGAATGCCGATCTCCGGCGTGGCGGTGAAGGCGTTGGCTGCGTTTGGCAAGCCGCCCGCATTGCCCGCAATAGGCGGAGGCGCGTCGGGTTCCGGCGCCCTGGCGGCGATCGGCACGCCGCCGCCGCGATAGGTGACGGCTTCCGCCGAGTCCGCGTCGGGCTGGTCAAGCACGAACTGGCATTGTTTCGGCAGGTTCGCCATCGTCATCAGGTCGCGCGCCTTGGGCGCATCCGGGTTCTTGTTGGGGCGCCACGGCTCCTCGGTAAACCACCAGGCCAGCGGCTTGCCGCAGCCGTCATCGTCGGGCGTCGCTTCCTGTCCCTTGCAGTTGGGCGAACCCGGCTGGCAGCCGATGCGGATGTGGAAATGATAGTCATGGCCCCAGAACGGCCGGATTTTTCTCAGCCAGGTACGGTCGCCGGTGACGGTGTCGCACAGCTTCTTCTTGATCCCAGGATTGACCAGGATGCGCTCGACTTCCGGATAGCTCGCCGCGCGCTTCAACAGCTTGGTATGCATCGGCTTCCACAGCCTGTCCTTCACCAGATGCGTCTTGTCGTCGACCATCAGCGTGGCGCTGATGTTTTCGCGCTCCTGGGTGGTGAGCTTGCGGTCGGGCATTGGCGTCAGCCAGATGTCGGCGTCGAGGCCGATCTGGTGCGAGGCGTGCCCGGTCAGCATCGGCCCGCCGCGCGGCTGCGAAATGTCGCCGATCAGAAGCCCCGGCCAGCCGTCGGCGGCGGCATCGCGCGACAGTTTCTCGATCAGCGCAATCATCGTTGGATGACCCCAGCGCCGGTTGCGCGAGGGACGCATCACCTCCCAGTTCTGGCCGTCCATCGGAATGGCGACGCCGCCAGTGAAGCAGCCCTTTGAATAGAAGCCGAAGGATTGCGCCGCAGCCACCGCCGGCAGCTTCTTGGCGCCGAACAGGTCTTTTGCCCGTGGCTCGGCCGTGATTGCGCCCGCCACCAGCCCGGCCAGCGCCACGATCGCCAGCGCCGCCGTCAGGAACGGCCGTCTGCCGGTCAAGGATCGCATCGAAATCGTCATGAACCCCACTGCAAAAGTCCGCAACACAATCGAATCATATCACCCTCGGGCTCGCGTTTCGATTATCTACCTTCATCGGGCTGCGCGGCTCGCCGTCGCGCCAGCTGCCGTCGGCCCACATCCGATCGAACGCCTGGCGGTAGTCCGGATAGCGGAACCGGTAGCCCGCTGCCTTGATCGCGGCGTTGGCGACGCGCTTGTTCTCGCCATAGAAGGACCGCGCCATGGGCGAAAGTTGGGCGGTCTCGAAAGGAATCTCCGGCGGCGGCTCGACGCCCATCAGCGAAGCGGCATAGGTGACGACATCCTGCGGCGGCGCCGGCTCGTCATCGGTGATGTTGAAAATGCCGCCTCTATTGCCACCGATGAGGTGCCAGAGCGCGCCGGCGATGTCGTCGCAATGGATGCGGTTGAACACCTGGTCGGGCTTGACCAGCCGCCTGGCCGTGCCGTTTTCCAGATTGACCAGCGCGTTGCGACCCGGCCCGTAAATGCCGGAAAGCCGCAGGATGGCCACCGGCTTGCCGGTCTCGAGTCCAAGCTGCAGCCAGCCCCGCTCGGCCGCCACTCGCATCGACGAGCGTTTCGACACCGGCCGGCATTCGGCCGTTTCATCGACCCAGGCACCGTCATAATTGCCATAGACGCCGACGGTCGAGAGATAGCCGATCCAGCGAAGCGCCGGCATCGCCTCGATCGCCTTGCGCGCGGCGAGAAGCACAGGGTCGCCGGCCTCCTCCGGTGCCACCGAGACGACGAGATGGGTGGTCTTTTCCAGCGCATCGCCGATTTCAGGGGTCAGGGCGCCGTCGAACAGCAGCGGCGCGATGCCGACCTGCCGCAGCGCGTCGAATTTTTCCAATGAGCGCGTGGTGCCAAAAATGAGATTCTTGTGAAGAGGGGCGCCCACACTACCCCTCCCCACAAGGGGGAGGGAACGCTGCCGCGCGCTCTTACCGATCCCAGTCGCTGGGTCTGCGAAGGTAGGCGCTTCCGCGAGTTCCCCTCCCCCTTGTGGGGAGGGGTTAGGGGTGGGGGTATTCGTAGTGCGCAAACCGTGCCAGCCCGCATTGGCCCGTGCAAAGGCTTTGCCCGAATAGCCGGCGCCAAAGATAAAAACCTGTTTTTCGCTCATGCGTGCGCCTCAATTGGCAATACGGACAGCCATTCGCCCCGCACTGTCGTGTCGGTTTCAGTGTTCGAGTAGATCGCCGCCTGCCTGTTGAATTCGGCGGCCGGCACCAGCCGCGCCAGCGCCCAGATCGCCGCGCCGCGCACCAGCGGCGAGGCGTCGCCAAGGAGGGCGCGCACCGGGCCGGCCAGCGAAACATCGCCGGAATTGCCGGCGGCGGTCAGCACGTTGCGGACAAAGCGGTCGCGGCCGACGCGTTTGATCGGCGAGCCCGAGAAGAAAGACCGGAACGCCGTGTCGTCCAGCTGCAACAGCTCGCCCAGCGGCGGCTCGCGCAGTTCGTCGCGGGCAGCAAGCTTGGCTTCCGAAGCGGCGCGGGCAAACTTGTTCCACGGGCAGGCGGCGAGACAATCGTCGCAGCCATAGATGCGGTTGCCGATCTTTTCGCGGAATTCTTGCGGGATCGGCCCCTTGTTCTCGATGGTCAGGTAGGAGATGCAGCGCCTGGCATCGAGCCGATAGGGCGCCGGAAAGGCATCGGTCGGGCAGGCGTCGAGACAGGCGCGGCAGGAACCGCAATGGTCTACCTCGGTCGCATCGGGCGTGAGCTCAGCCGTGGTGAAGATGGTGCCGAGAAACAGCCAGGAGCCGTGCTCGCGGCTGACCAGATTGGTATGCTTGCCTTGCCAGCCGAGCCCGGCGGCCTCAGCCAGCGGCTTTTCCATAACCGGCGCCGTATCGACGAAAACCTTTACGTCGCCGCCGGCCCGCGCGACGATCTTGCCGGCGATCTCCTTCAGCCGGCCCTTCATCACCTCGTGATAGTCGCGGTTTTGCGCATAGACCGAGATCGCGCCGCGGTCGCGCCTTGCCTGCAGCGCACGCGGATCGTGGTCGGGGCCATAATTCATTGCCAGCACGATGATCGAGCGCACCTCGGGCCACAGCGTCGAAGGCTCGCTGCGGCGTTGGAGCGTCTCCGCAATCCACGCCATCGAACCGTGAAAACCATCGGCGATGAATTCGGCCAATCTGGCCGGCGCCAGCGGGATCGCATCGGGCGTGGTGACGGCAACCGCATCGAAGCCGGCGCGCCGCGCCTCGGCGTCGATCAGCGCGCGCAGGGTTTGGCTTCTAGAAGTCGAGGTCCGCATAATGCGACACCGGCGACAGGCCGCGCACTCGGTCGGTGAGCAGCGGCCGGAACGACGGCCGCGATTTCACCCGCGTGTACCATTCGCGCGCCGCGGCATGCTCGCGCCAATCGATCTCGCCGAGATAATCCAGCACCGACAGCGTCGCGGCCGCCGCCAGGTCGGCATAGGTGACCTTGCTGCCGGCCAGCCAATGACGGGTGCCGGCCAGCCAGTTGGTGTACTTCATGTGCTGGCGAATGTTGGCGCGCGCCGCGCGGATCGCCGCCGAATCGGGGGAACCGCCGCCCGCCGTTTCCGGCATCACCGGCTTCAGCACGCGCTCGCGCACCAGATGCCGGGTCACTTCGCTCTCGGCCTTGTTGAGATACCAGTCGGTCAGGCGGCGGATTTCGGCGCGCTGCATCGGGTCTTCCGCAAACAGGCGCTTGTCGCGCTTCAGGACACCACGTGTTTCGTCGAGATATTCAGCGATCACCATGGCGCCGACGATCGGCACGTCGCCTTCGGCCAGCAGGATAGGCAAGGTGCCGGCCGGGTTCAGCGCCAAAAACTCCTTGCGCCGCGTCCACGGTTTTTCCTCGATCAGCGCCAGCTCCTCGCCATACTCGCCGAAGGCGAGGCGCACGAAGCGGCAGGTGGCGAACATCGGGTGATGGAAAAGCGTCAGCATGATTCCGCGATATTAAGGCGCACTGGCGAATCGCCGTCCGCACCGGTAAGTCTTGGCGGCCCGTCATGCGGCCGTCACGGTGCTGCGACCTATAGGGGGACTTCCGCGCCGTGACAAGCAAGCCCTTTTGCCAGCCGTTTCCTTCCGTCCCTTGAATGCCGAGGTTGCCATGGATAGCCACACCATCGTCGAAGCCCTGCTGCTCGGCCTGCTGGAGGGGCTGACCGAGTTCATCCCGGTCTCCTCGACCGGCCATATCCTGCTCGCCGGCCATTTCCTCGGCTTCCATTCCACCGGCAAGGCTTTTGAGATCCTGATTCAGCTCGGCGCCATCCTGGCGATCCTCAGCGTCTATTTCCGCCGTCTGTGGCAGATGCTGCTCGACCTGCCGCATGACCGGCTGACGCGGCATTTCGTCCTCGGCATCCTGATTGCCTTCCTGCCGGCCGCCATCATCGGCGCGCTGGCGCATGATTTCATCAAGACGGTGCTGTTCGAATCGCCAAGGCTGATCTGCATCATGCTGATCATCGGCGGCGTCGTGCTGCTGGTCGTCGACCGCATGAAGCTGCAGCCGGTCTACCGCGACGTCGAGCGCTTCCCGACAAGGCTTTATTTGCAAATCGGCCTGTTCCAGTGCCTGTCGCTGATCCCCGGGACGTCGCGCTCCGGTTCGACCATCGTCGGCGCGCTGCTGCTGGGCGTCGACAAGCGCGCGGCGGCGGAATTCTCCTTCTTCCTCGCCATCCCGACCATGGTCGGCGCCTTCGCCTTCGATCTGTTCAAGAACCGCAACGTGCTGAGCAGCGCCGATCTGCCGATCATCGCTATCGGCTTCGTCGCCGCCTTCGTTACCGCGCTGATCGTCGTGCGCTTCCTGCTCGATTACGTCTCGCGCAACGGCTATTCGCTGTTCGGCTGGTGGCGCCTGGTCGTGGGTGGCGTCGGGCTGGTGGCGTTGATGATCTGGGGGTGAGCTTTACCCTCCCCCTTGTGGGGGTCCGAAGGACGGGCGAGACAGGCGGCTCGCCCCGGTCAGTCGATCCGCAAAGCGGATCGGGGTGGGGGTCGGCGCCACACCCCCGCCCCGTTTCGCCAACGACGCGTCGCGTCGCTTGCTCACCGACCCTCCCCGCAAGGGGGAGGGTAAAGGCCGCTAACTCCTCCCAAAAAACGCGTTCTCGACATGCACCGGCCAGCGCCAGGGCAGCACCGCGATCATGTCGAAGCGCATCGACAATCTGCCGTAGTCCGGCTGCCGCGACAGCCAGATGTCGGCGGCGCCCTCGATGCGGCGCTCCGATTCGTGGCCGATCGCCTCCATCGCTTCCATCAGCGTGCGCCGCGCCTTGACCTCGACGAACAGCACCAGGTCGCCGCGCCTGGCGATCAGGTCGATCTCGCCGAAGCGGGTGCGATGCCGGCGGGCGAGGATGCTGTAACCTTTCAGCATCAGCGCCGCTGCCGCCAGCCACTCGCCGCGATGGCCGCGCCGATAGGCTTTTTGGCGGCTGGCGGCCGGGCGCTCAGCCACCTTCGCCTTCTCCAACCGCATCCCTGAGTTCCAGCAGCCGCCGGTAAAGCGCCTGCTTCTGCCCGCCAGTCATCTTCGCCGCCTCCGCCGCCGCCTTGGACGCCGGCATTTCGGCGGCCAGCGACAGCAGCAGCCTGTCGATGTCGGCGGGTTGGTCGGGCTTGATCTCGGCGGGCCCGACGCAGATGACGATCTCGCCCTTCGGCGTGTCAGCCGCCGCATAGTGGTCGGCCAGCGCCTGCAGCGTTCCCGTCCGCATCTCTTCAAAAGTCTTGGTCAGCTCGCGGCCGATGGCGGCCTTGCGCGCGCCGCCCAACGCCTCGACCATGGCGGCCAGCGTATCGGCCAGCCGGCGTGGCGACTCGAAGAAGATCAGCGTTGCCGGCACCGCCCTGAACGTTTCGAGCTTTGTCAGCCGCTGCCCTGATTTCACCGGCAGAAATCCGGCGAACAGGAAAGCGTCGGACGGCAGTCCCGACGCCGTCAGTGCCGCCAGCGGCGCCGATGGGCCGGGGATCGGCACCACGCGCAGGCCGCGCTCCAGCGCTTCGCCGACCAGCCGGTAGCCTGGGTCGGAGATCAGCGGCGTGCCGGCATCCGAAATCAGCGCCACGCTCTGCCCGGCCTCGAGTGCTGCGATCAGCTTCGGTCCGGCCTCGCCGGCATTGTGTTCATGATAGGCCGTGGTGCGGCGGCGGATGCCGTAGCGGTCGAGCAGCACGCGCGAGACGCGGGTGTCCTCGCAGGCGACGACGTCGGCGGCCGCCAGCGTCTCCAGCGCGCGCAGCGTGATGTCGGAGAGATTGCCGATCGGCGTCGCCACCAGATACAGCGCCGGCGCCAGCGGCCGGACTGCGATCTCGGTCTGCCCGATCACATAGCTGCGTTTCTCGCCGGTCACCGGGTCTCTCCATTTCGCCCTGTTTGGCATGGCGCGTGCCGGGTTGCAAAACCCCGAACGTCGGGCCAAACCTGACGCCGATGTAACCCGGCGGCCATGTCTTTGCCACAGTGGGGAACGAAAGCGTGGCTGGCGGATTGAATACCTGAGTCTCTTGAGGAGGAGGACAGGATGGACAGCCTGGAATTGCAGGACGTTTTCGAGCCCTACTATGCCGGGCGCAACCGCGTGCCCGCGCCAAAGGGCAAGCGTGCGCTCGCCGAGAGCGACACCGGCCTGACCAGTCGGGCGGCCACCGCCTTGCCGACGAATGTCAGGCTTTCGGACAACAAACCGGACAGCACGACGGAGCACTGACCGTACGATGCCCAATCGTTTCGATATCTTCATCACCCGTCTTGAAACGAAGAGCGCCCGCGAAGGCGCGCCGCCGCATCCGATGAACGACCAGAACAGCGTCCGCCGGGACAAGAGCGACGCCAAGCCGGCCCGGACCGGAGAGGCGCATGCCGAGAAACACCGCGGCAAGCGCCGCTTCAAGCACGACGCTTGACCTTCGCGATTGGCGAGGACCACCCTCACTTCGTCATCACGGGCGAGCAAGGAGCGAAGCGACGCGGCGCAGACTCGAGGATGACGAACGCGTGGTTGCGAAGCCCCCATAGTTCAATCGAGATATCGCGAAGCCCGTGCCTTCAGAAGGTCGATCAACTCCGGATCCATGGATCCGTAGTCATCCGGGATGTCGAGGCAGATGACGCGGGCCTTCTTCAGGCTCTCCTTGAATTCTTCTGCAGCTTGGTGCGGTGCGCTTTTTCCATCACGAAGACGATGTCGGCCCAGGCGACCAGTTCATGCGTCAGCGGCGTGTCTGCATCGTGATTGGTGCCGGCCGACTCGACCTCGATATCCCTACGTTTGGAGAACACCTGCTCGGCGGTCGGGCTGCGCAAGCGGTTCTGGCTGCAGACGAACAGGACGTTCTTCACCGACTACTCATCCCAGATCTTACGCAGATTTTTGCTGAGAGGGATGTACTGATCAAATGTGAGTCCATTCAGATCAAACTCGAGCAACTCATCCTTGGCGATTCCGCGAAGCTTATTTCCAATATATGTTATGAAACTGAGGACAACGCTGAATTCGCTCAAGTGGGTCAATTTTAGTTTCGATGTGACCGTTGCGTTCCTGATGAAAATCGCCTGAGCCTCAAAGAGGTCGTCTTGCTCTGGAGATCTCAAGATTTCGGTCAATCCAAACTCGAACACATCATCCGTGTTCAATGTCATCAAGGTCTCGTGGATCAGGAACGTCATCGCAGGAGTCACCTCGGATGCGGCGCTGGCACGCCAGCGGTTCAACAAGTCGACTTTCTAACATCCTTGCTCAAGCCGATAAATCGTCCAACAGCCCGGCCATTTGCCCTGTGGGCTCACCGCGCCAAATCCGCCACCACGGCATCGAGCACGATCATGCCGGCTGGCGTGGCGCGTAGCCTGGCATTGCCGATCGGCGCCACCAGCCCCTCATCCTGCAGCACGGTCAGCCGGGCGCTCGACAGGCCGCGCCCGGAAAACGCCTCGTAGCGGGAAAGGTCGATGCCTTCGGCCAACCTCAGCCCCATCAGCAGGAACTCGTCGGCCTCTTCGGAGCGCGTCAGGATCTCGCCGCCGGTGACGCCATGGCCCCTGGCCTCCACCAGATTGGCCCAGGTCTCCGGCATCCGCTCGGCGATCGTCACGGTGCGGTGGCCGTTCTCGATAAAGCGGCCATGCGCGCCCGGTCCGACGCCGACATATTCGCCATAGCGCCAATAGGTCAGATTGTGCCGGCTCTCGGCGCCCGGCCTGGCGTGGTTGGAAATCTCATAGGCCGGCAGGCCATGCGCTGCGGTGATCTCCTGCGTCAGCGCATAGAGATCGGCGGCCCGGTCATTATCGGGGATGATGAATTTGTTCGCCGCATGAAGGGCATGGAACGGCGTGCCTTCCTCGATGGTCAGCTGGTAGAGCGACAGATGGTCGGCGGCATGGCCGATCGCCTGTTCGAGCTCCGCCTGCCAGTCATCCAGCGTCTGGCCGGGGCGGGCGTAGATCAGGTCGAAGGAAAGTCTTGGGAATATGTCCCGTGCCAGGCCAATTGCATGCAGCGCCTCGTCGACATTGTGCAGCCGGCCGAGGAAGCGCAGATCCTTGTCGTTCAGCGCCTGCACGCCGAGCGACACACGGTTGACGCCGGCGGCGCGGTAGCCGCGAAATCGCTCGGCCTCGACCGAGGACGGATTGGCTTCCAGCGTCACCTCGATGCCGTCGGGCACCGTCCAGTTCTTCGCCACGGCGTCCAGCACCGCCGCCACCGTCTGCGGCTGCATCAGCGACGGTGTGCCGCCGCCGAGAAAGATACTGGTCACTTCGCGCGGCCCGGTCCGCTCGCTCATGGTCTTCAGCTCGTTCTCGAAGGCGCGGGCAAAGCGCTCCTGGTCGACCGGCTGGTGACGGACATGGCTGTTGAAGTCGCAATACGGGCATTTGGCGGCGCAGAACGGCCAATGGATGTAGACCCCGAAGCCCGGGCTGCGGTCCAGCGACATTAAGCTGAGCCTAACCTGGCGCGGGCGAATTTCTGGAAGGCGCGGGCGCGGTGCGACAGCGCCGTCGGCTGACCGGGCTTCCAGCCGTGTTTTTCCTCAGCGCTCATCTCGCCGAACGTCTTGTCGAAACCGTCGGGCAAAAACACCGGGTCGTAGCCGAAGCCCAGTTCGCCGCGCGGCGGCCACACCAGCGTTCCCTCAGCCTCGCCGCGATAATATTCAGCCTCGCCATCGGGGAAGGCCAGGCAGATGACGGCGACGAACCGCCCCTTGCGCTGCGCTGGCTCGGCGGCGCCGACCTCCTGCAAGGCCACTTCGGTGCGCTGCATGGCGATGCCGAAGTCGCGGCTGCCGTCGGGAGCTTCGGCCCAATTGGCGGTGTAGACGCCGGGAGCGCCGTCGAGCGCGTCGACGCACAGGCCCGAATCGTCCGACAGCGCCGGCAAGCCGGTCGCCTTAGCCGCGGCGAAGGCCTTGATGTAGGCGTTTTCCTCGAAGGTGGTGCCGGTCTCCTCCGGTTCCGGCAGGCCGTAGTCCTTGGCCGACTTCGCCTCGAAGCCGAACGGACCCATCAAGTCGGCGAATTCGCGCAGCTTGCCCTCATTGTGACTGGCAACGACGATCTTCTTTCCATCGAGAGAATGCATCAAAGGCCCCAGATCCTTGGCTCGGCGAATTCGATCGAATTGCCCGAGGGGTCGCGTATGTAGATCGAACGCCCGCCCTGCGGCCATTCGAATTCGCTTTCGATGGCGATGTTTTTCGCCTCAAGTTGCGCCTTCCACTGTGCGAGCTCATCCGCACTTGCGGCAAAGCAGAGATGGCCCTCGCCGACCGTGCCATGTGGCGGCACTTTCAGCCGCGCATCGGGCGCCGGCGGGATTTTGGTGGCTTCGGCATTGAAGACCAGCAGCACGCCCGGGCCGCAGCGGAAGAAGAGATGGCGGCCGTCGACCTTGCCGAGGAGAGGGAGGCCGAGGACATCGGAGTAGAAGGTCTCGGCAGCCGGCAAATCAGTGACGTAAAGTGCCGATTCCAGAATCGCGGAGGGAGTCACGAGGCACCCCCCTCTGCCCTGCCGGGCATCTCCCCCGCAAGGGGGGAGATTGGCAGTTCCGCTGGCGGCGTCTCAACGTTGATGGTTGGCGAAAACGGTAGCGACCTCTGATCTCCCCCCTTGCGGGGGAGATGGCCGGCAGGCCAGAGGGGGGTGTGAAGGATCGCCGACGTCATCACGTTAAATTCAATCAGGCCACAGCCATCTGCTGCAAGCTCACCAGCCGCTGAATGCCCTTCTTGGCCAGGCCCATCAACTCCGCGAACTGCCCTTCCGAGAACGGCTCGCCCTCGGCGGTGCCCTGGATCTCGACGATGCCGCCCTTGCCGGTCATGACGAAATTGGCGTCGGTGCCGGCAGATGAATCCTCGATGTAGTCGAGGTCGATGACCGGCTGGCCGTCATGGATGCCGCAGGAAATTGCCGCGACATGGTCCTTCAGCACCTTGGCAACACTGGCCATCTGCCGCGCTTCCATCCAGCGCAGGCAATCGTAGAGCGCCACCCAGCCGCCGGTGATCGAGGCCGTGCGGGTGCCGCCATCGGCCTGGATGACGTCGCAGTCGACGGTGATCTGCTGTTCGCCCAGCGCCTGCAGGTCGACAACGGCGCGCAAGGAGCGGCCGATCAGCCGCTGGATTTCCAGCGTGCGGCCGCCTTGCTTGCCGGCCGAGGCTTCACGGCGCATGCGCTCGCCGGTCGAACGCGGCAGCATGCCGTATTCCGCCGTCACCCAGCCCTTGCCGGAATTACGCATCCAGCCTGGCACCTTTTCCTCCAGGCTCGCCGTGCACAACACATGCGTGTCGCCGAATTTCACCAGGCACGAGCCTTCGGCGTGTTTGGAGACGCCGCGCTCGAACGAGATGGCGCGCATTTCGTCGGCTTGGCGTTTGGAAGGGCGCATCGAGGCCTCTTTCTGTTCTTTTACGGTTGCGTCGGCGGCTTGTAGACGCATGCAGCCCATGGCGCAAAGGAAAAGGCCGGGCGATCTGGCACAGAGGCCGGGTTGCGCGGGGGCGATGGAAGTCTATATCCTTGAGCCGGAGGTTTTTGGCTCGAATGACCAAGGCAGTCACCGAACCCAGTCTGCTGGCGCCCGCGCTGCAATCGCTCGACATGCGTTCGCGCGACATTTTCCGGCGCATCGTCGAATCCTATCTGAAGGACGGTGAGCCTGTGGGATCGCGCAGCCTGTCGCGCATCCTGCCGTCGTCGCTGTCGCCGGCCACCATCCGCAACGTGATGAGCGACCTCGAGCATCTCGGCCTGATCTATGCCCCGCACATCTCGGCCGGGCGCCTGCCGACCCAGACCGGCCTGCGCTTCTTCGTCGATGCCTTCATGGAGCTTGGCG
Organism: Mesorhizobium sp. C277A; assembly: GCF_040324395.1. Classification (NCBI taxonomy): domain Bacteria; kingdom Pseudomonadati; phylum Pseudomonadota; class Alphaproteobacteria; order Hyphomicrobiales; family Phyllobacteriaceae; genus Mesorhizobium; species Mesorhizobium sp. C277A. The sequence continues at coordinate 5,102,586 of NZ_JAMYVW010000002.1, forward strand.
ATCTCTCCGACGAGGAACGCCGGGTCATCGAGGCGCAGGTGCGCGCCTCCGGCTCGGGCGCGACGCTGGAACACATGCTGACCGAGGCCAGCCAGATGCTGTCGGGCATGTCGCGCGGCGCCGGCCTGGTGCTCGCCACCAAGAACGAGGTGGCGCTGAAGCACATCGAGTTCATCCAGCTCGAGCCGACCAAGGCGCTGGCGGTGATGGTGTCGCAGAATGGCGATGTCGAGAACCGCGTCGTCGACCTGCCGGCCGGCATCACCGTCTCGCAGCTGCACGAGGCCTCCAACTTCCTCAACGCCCATATCAGGGGCCGCACGCTCGCCGAGGCGCGCATCGAGATCGCCCGCATCAAGGACGAGACCAGGGCAGCGCTGGACACGCTGTCGCAGGATCTGGTCGAGAAAGGCCTGGCGGTGTGGGCCGGCGCCGATAGCGGCCTGCCGGCGCGCCTTATCGTGCGAGGCCGCGCCAATTTGCTCGAAAACGTCACCGCCCAGGCCGATATCGAATTGCTGCGCCACCTGTTCGAGGATCTGGAGACGCAGGACGGGCTGATCCAGCTGCTCGACCTCGCCGAGGACGGCCCCGGCGTGCGGATCTTCATCGGCTCGGAAAACAAGCTGTTCTCGCTCTCCGGCTCGTCGCTGGTCGTGGCGCCTTACCGCGACAAGGACGCCCGCGTCGTCGGCGCGCTCGGCGTCATCGGCCCGACCAGGCTGAATTATGCCCGCATCGTGCCGATGGTCGACTACACGGCCCAATTGATTACCCGGATGTTAAGATAATTCCGAAGCCGGGATCACCGTAAAGGAGGGCGCAGAATGGCGCTTGAATCGTTCAAGGCCCAGATCAGCATGCTGCTCGAAGAAATGGTCAACCAGCCGGAGGACGAGCACGAAATCCAGGAGCAGCTGCGCGAAAAACTGCGCGAAATGCGCGCCATGGGCTTGCCGCTGCCGGAAGATCTCGTCGCATTGGAAAAGCGTCTCGACGACGATCTGGACGTCGAAGAGGAAAGTTGAGCGGTTCTCTCGTCGAATCTGCGCGCGCGCACGCTTCTCTTTTGCGGCGGCTGCACAATATCTCCCTTGTGCATGACGCGCCGACCGGCGCGAGTTCGAGGAGAACAGCATGATCCGGATTGCCGGCTTGGCAGGCCTTGCCCTGCTTCTGGCCACCAGCACCTTCGCCCAGGAGGCCGATCAACCGCTGCTGACCGGCAAGGACGCTTTCGGCGACTGGAAGGCCGACAAGCCAGGTGTGCGCCGGCTGATCAAGCCGGATGATCTGCAAAAGCCCAACATGACCGAATCCGCCTCCAACAGCGCCGGCCTCGGCGATCGGCCCGAGGGCGCGAAGCCCGTCCTGCCGCCTGGGTTTTCGGCCGAACTGGTTGCTTCCGGCATTTCCAATCCGCGGGTCGTGCGCGTGGCGCCGAACGGCGACCTGTTCGTCGCCGACAGTGACGCCAACCAGATCCGCGTCTATCGGCTGGCCAAGGGTAGCGCGAAGCCGGCCGAAGAGGGCATTTTTGCCGACAATCTAAACCAGCCCTATGGCATCGCCTTCTACCCGCATGGCGACAAGCCGCAATGGGTCTACGTCGCCAACAACGACAGCGTGGTCCGCTACGCCTATCGCGACGGCGACCTTAAAGCCTCCGGCGAACCGGAGACGATTGTCTCCGACATCCCTACCGGCGGCCACTGGACCCGCGATATCGCCTTCTCGCCGGACGGGAAGACGCTGTATCTCTCGGTCGGCTCCGGATCGAACGTCGCGGAGGGCATGCAGAAGGCACCGAAGGGCGGCCTTGACGCCTGGGCAAAATCACAGCCACTCGGCGCCACCTGGGGTTCCGAGGATGGCCGTGCCGACGTGCTGGCCTTCGGCCCCGACGGCAAGAATGGCCGCATCCTCGCTACCGGCCTGCGCAATTGCTCGGGCATGACCGTGCAGCTGGCCACCGGCGCGCTGTGGTGTGTCGTCAACGAGCGCGACGGTCTCGGCGACGATGTGCCGTTCGAATATGCCACCTCAGTCAAGGACGGCGCCTTCTATGGCTGGCCCTGGTATTATATCGGCGCCAACGAGGACCCGCGTCACGAGGGCGCGCGCCCAGACCTCGCCGGCTCGGTCACCGTGCCCGACGTGCTGATGCAGGCGCATTCGGCGCCGCTCAACATCGCCTTCTATGACGGCGGCAATTTCCCGGCAGAGTACAAGGGTGACGCCTTCGTCGCCCTGCACGGCTCCTGGAACCGTGGTATGAGGACCGGCTACAAGGTGGTGCGGCTGAGATTCAGCGACGGCAAGCCGACCGGCGAGTACCAGGATTTCATCACCGGCTTCGTCCTCTCCGACGACGCCGTCTGGGGCCGGCCGGTCGGCGTCGCGGTGGCCAAGGACGGCGCGCTTATCGTCACCGAGGATGGCAACGGCACCATCTGGCGCATCACCCATGTCGATGGCCCATCCTGAGCCGGCGAACAGCGCAATCCGGCCCTAATGCACGTCCCGATGGATCACCTTGGGATAGGTATGGATCACCTCGGCCGATGAGACGCGGTCATCGAAACCGGTATCCCTGAGATTGAAGAGCCCGACCGAGCCGAAGGACTTCTTCGCCCCTTGCGCGAAGCGGCTGTCGCTGAAATCGTGCTCGTAAAGGCTCACCGTGACGTGGCCGGCATTGAGCTTCGGCACGTAAACACTGCTGATGGTGTCGTTGGCGACGCCCAGTTGGTTGATGTGGAAGCGATAGAGGTCCTGCACCATGCGCCGGGCCGCATTGCCATTGATCATCCAGTATTCGCGGCGCGATGCGCGGTTCGGGTCGATGAGTTTGAGCGGCGCCTTGCGGCCAAGCCCGAGCCAGTGCTCGAACACCATCACATTGGCGCCCCAGGGATAGGGATAATTGGACTTGTCGATGATGCGTGGCGGGCCATCCTCGGCAATCTCGGCGGTATCGACATAATCCAGCCATTGCAGCTGGAACGACGCTTCCACGTTGAGGTCGGTATTGCGCGGATCGGCAGCAATGATGCGCCAGTCCGAGACCGGCGGATATTTGGTGTCGAGGTCGATGTAGAATTCGCCTTTGGCGGTGTCGTCGGGGTCTATCTTTTGCGGTCCGTCACGCTCGATCGCCACCAGCCGCACCTTGAAGCGGTTGTTGACGACCAGCGGATAGATCATCGGACGAACGGGGTAGGCGCCAGGGTTCCGGCTGTCGGTAAAATATCCAGTCTGCGGAACGACATCGCTATCGCCCTTGTCGAACAGGCTGAAAGCCTGACGCCCCTCGAACCACAGATACCATTCCAGCTCGTGGACGTGACCGCGTGCTTCGGAATAGTTGTTGGGCATCCACTTCATGAGCTGGATGTGAAGTCTTTTGGCTAACATGGGTGCTCCTGCCGTTCGGAGCCATGCGAGATAGCCGACCGCCTTCGGGGCGTAAGTGAACCATCTCTCGCTTTCAGGCGAGGATGACCGGCTTTCATGCCCTGCTTGGCGCAATCGAATCCGTTTTGCCGTTGCAGGCTTTCATGGCATCAGAGTCGTTTCACGAGGTGCGACCGTCATGACCCTCACCGGCTTCCTTGCCTATAGTGCTGCGCTGGGCATCGCCGCCGCCATTCCCGGGCCCGGCGTCACCGCGCTTGTGGCGCGGGCGCTCGGATCCGGCTTCCGCTCATCGCTGGCGATGTCGTTCGGCCTGATGCTCGGCGACCTCATTTATCTCACCGCGGTGGTGCTCGGCCTTGCCTTTGTCGCGCAAAGCTTCGGCATGGTGTTTCTCGCCATCAAATGGCTGGGCGTCTCCTATCTCGCCTTTCTCGGCTGGCGTTTCTGGACGGCCGGGATCACGCCCGAGACTGTCGAGGCCAGGAAAGGCAAGGGCGGCCTGGTATCGAGCTTCCTTGCCGGCCTCACCGTCACGCTGGGCAACCCGAAGACGATGATCTTCTACCTCGCCATCACGCCGACCATCGTCGACCTGAAGACCATCACGCTCGCCGACTACGGCATCCTGGTCGCGCTCACCGTTATCGTGCTCTTCGTGGTGCTTGTGCCCTATCTGGCGCTGGCCGCCAAGGCGCGCTGGTTCCTGAAATCGCCACGCGCGCTGAAGGCGCTGAACCGCACCGCCGCCGGCTTCATGGTGGGCGCGGCCGCTGCCATTGCCGCACGTCAGTAGATCGGTTCAGGCCCATCCATTCCGCCGATCGGTCCATCCGGAAAATGCGGCTTGAGGAGACAAGCGTTTTCAGCAAGCGGCCCACTCGATATTTTCGGCCGGCAGCCTATCTTGCGCGGGCGAAAGCCCTATTCTGTCCGCCGACGCCAATTGCCTGATCTGATTTGGGAGCGAAACCAATGAACAAGCCTTCCGCGCGCGCGCCCGGCCGCGGCCGTGTCTACAACTCGATCACCGAGACGATCGGCGACACGCCGCTGGTGCGGCTCGACAAGTTCGCCAAGGAGAAGGGCGTCGTTGCCAACCTTCTTGCCAAGCTCGAATTCTTCAATCCGATCGCCTCGGTCAAGGACCGCATCGGCGTTTCCATGATCGAGGCGCTGGAAGCGTCGGGCCGGATCAAACCCGGCAAGACGACGCTGATCGAGCCGACCTCGGGGAATACCGGCATCGCGCTCGCCTTCGCCGCCGCCGCCAAGGGCTACAAGCTGATCCTGACCATGCCCGAAACCATGTCGGTGGAGCGCCGCAAGATGCTGGCGCTGCTCGGCGCCGAACTGGTGCTGACGGAAGGGCCGAAAGGCATGAAGGGCGCCATCGCCAAGGCCGACGAACTGGCCGCCACCCTGCCTGACGCCGTCATCCCGCAGCAGTTCGAAAACCCGGCCAACCCGGAGATCCACCGCCGCACCACCGCCGAGGAGATCTGGAACGACACCGATGGCGGGGTCGACATCTTCGTCGCCGGCATCGGTACCGGCGGCACGATCACCGGCGTCGGCCAGGTGCTGAAGCAACGCAAGCCCTCGGTGCATGTCGTCGCCGTCGAGCCGGAGGCCTCGCCGGTGCTGTCGGGCGGCCAGCCCGGCCCGCACAAGATCCAAGGCATCGGCGCCGGCTTTGCGCCCAAGATCCTCGACACCTCGATCTATGACGAGATCGTCAAGGTCTCCAACGAGGATTCGGTCGCCAACGCCCGCCTCGTCGCCCGCCTTGAAGGCGTGCCGGTCGGCATCTCGTCGGGCGCTGCCCTGCAGGCCGCCATCGCCGTCGGGTCGCGGCCGGAGAACAAGGGCAAGAACCTGGTGGTGATCATCCCGTCCTTCGCCGAGCGCTATCTGTCGACGATCCTGTTCGACGGGCTGGGGGCTTAACGTCTTAACTGGATAGGCGGCGATCCTTCGCACCCCCCTCTGCCCTGCCGGGCATCGGGGGTGCTGTCCCTCCGACATCGGAAGTCTCATGGCTGGACCGCAGAAAACCCGGCCGTGGCGTCCGCCACCGGCTTGAGCGGGAGGCGGCTTCAGGGTCAAATCGCCCCGGCCTGCTTCGCGCGGGCAGGGGGAGAATCACATGTACAAGCTTTACACGCGCCCAGGCAGCGGCGGTTTTGTCGTCGAGGCCGCATTGGCGCTGGCAAACGCGCAATTCGACCAGATCGATGTGCCCAAGAAGGATCCGCCGGACCCGGCTTTCCTCGACATCAGCCCGTTGAACCAGGTTCCGGTGCTGACCTTGCCCAACGGTCAATCGATAACCGAATCGGCGGCGATCTGCATCCTGCTTGCCGAGCGCCATCCGGAGGCGGGTCTGGCGCCGGCCGCCGGATCGCCGGATCGCGCCGGTTTCCTGCGCTGGATGGCGTTCATGTCATCGGTGCTCTACCCCGCCATCCTGCGCCTCTACTATGCCCATCGCTACACCGCCGATGCCGACGGCAAGAAAGCCGTCAAGCAGGCAGCCATTGCCGAGATGGACCGCGGCTTCGCCATTGTCGATGCAGCCCTCGAGGGGCGCGGCTGGCTGGTCGGCGACGCGATGTCGCTGGCCGACATCTACCTCGTCATGCTGGTGGCCTGGCACCCCGATATGGACAAGGCGCGAGCCGACTGGCCGAACATCGAACGCTTATGGTCGGCGCTGCGCGCGCATCCGCTGATGAAACGGCTCAACACCACGCATGAAATGTGGCCGGCCTGAACGGACGCTTCAATTTCGCAGGATCGCCCGTTTCGCCTGCAGGAAGCGGCGCACGGCGGGGTCGCGTTCAAGGCCGATCGCCCGGTCATAGGCTTCGACCGCTTGCGCCGCATTGCCGAGCCTGGCCAGCAGGCCGGCGCGAGCGGCCCAATAGGGCTGATAGTCGTTGAGCCGCTTGTCGTCGCCCAGCACGTAGAGCGCCGCCAGTCCTGCCGCCGCCCCTTCGGCCTCGGCAATCGCCACGGCGCGGTTGATCGAAATCACCGGCGAGCCTGATATCGCCGACAGCGCATCGTAGAAGTTACGGATCGCCGCCCAATCGGTTTGGCCGGTCCGTCGCCGCGTCGCATGCACCGATTGTACCGCCGCTTCGAGCTGGTAGCGGCCGATGACGCCAATGGTGGCGGCGTGGCCCAGCAGCGACTCGGCTTCGTCGATCAGCGCGTGATCCCAAAGACGGCAATCCTGTTCGGCGAGCGGCACATAATCTCCAGCCGCATCGCGCCGCGCCGGGCGGCGCGCCTCGGCAAACAGCATCAGCGCCAGCAGGCCGAGCGCTTCCGGTTCGTCCGGCATCAGCGATGCCACCAGCCGCCCGAGCCAGATGCCTTCGGTCGCCAGATTGCGCACTCTCGTCTCGGTCCCTGCCGGGTCGGTCCAGCCTTCGGCGAAAGCCGCGTAGATCGCTTCCAGCACCGTTCCCAGCCGCTCGCCGAGTTCGGCGCGATCCGGCACGCGGAACGGAATGCCGATCTCGCGGATGCGGCTCTTGGCGCGCACCAGACGCTGGCCCATCGTCGCCGGCGAAACCAGGAAGGCCGAGGCGATCGTCGCCGCGTCGAAACCCAGAACCGTCTGCAGGATCAGCGGCGCCCGCACGCTGGCTTCGATCGCCGGATGCGCACAGGCAAACATCAGCCTGAGACGTTCGTCGGGAAGGTCTTCGTCTTCCATGCTCGCCTCCATCTCCTCGGCCATCAGCTTGAGATGGTCGCGGCTCGCCTCGCTGGTCAGCCGACGGCGCACCGCGTCGACGCGCCGCCGGCGCGCCACGGCCAGCAGCCATGCTTCCGGCTTCTCGGGCACGCCGGTCTGTGGCCAGCGCTCAAGGGCCGCGGCAAAGGCCTCGGCCAGCGCGTCCTCGGTGCCGGCTACGTCGCGGGTGCGCGCAGCAAGGTAGGCGACCAGCTTGCCGTAACTCTGCCGGGCGGCCGCTTCGGCCGCCGCCCGCGCGATCTCCGGGCGATTGTCCATCACGGTTTCATTTCTTGGGCATGTAGTCGGCCATTTCCCAGATCGGCCGCAACTCGACCGTGCCGGCGCTCGCCGCCGGACAGCGCGCCGCCCAGTCGATGGCGGTATCGATATCGGCCGCCTCGATCATGTAGAAGCCGGCAAGCTGCTCCTTGGTGTCGGCATAGGGGCCGTCGATCACGTTGGTCTTGCCGTCTGTGATCCGCACCGAGGTGGTCGCCTGGGTCGGGCGCAACCGTTCGCCGGCGAGCCATGCGCCGGATTTCTTCAACGCTTCGGTATAGGCGGCATATGCTGCGCTCATCTGCTGAGCCTTCTCGATTGGCGTGTTCGCCTGCGCGGCTTCGTCGCTGTTGATCAAAAGCATGTATCGCATGGGTCTTCTCCCGTGGTTTCGAAGGCCGCGTCCTAGCGGGGCCAGACGTATGTCGCGCGGCGGCGGCCGATTTCGACAGGCTTCAGAAAAAACTTTCGCCTCCGCCAGGAGATTTCGCAAGGACCAGATGTTCCTTCGTCTGCTGGCGGATGACCGGCAGCGGACTGGCCGTGGCTCCGCACAGCACTATCCTCTGTCGTTGGCGGGCACGTCACACGAGGCATGGGCAAAAAGAGCGGCGCGATGAGGCTTCTGGTCGTTGGCGGCTATGGCATTTTCGGCGGCCGCATCGTGCAATTGCTGGAGAGCGAGCCACGCCTGATCCTGCTCGTCGCCGGGCGCTCACTGGCCAAAGCCGAGGCCTTGTGCAACGCCGGCACCGGCGCGGCGGCGCAGCTCGTGCCGGCGCGCTTCGATCGCAACGGCGACGTCGCGCAAGGCCGGCCTGTTCGTTCGCGCCTCAGTCCGGCAACGCCGCGACGGCGACGATCTCGATGACGATGTCTGCCTGGGCAAGCGCTGCGACGCCGATTACCTCGAAGGCGGCGGATTGTTGTCGCTACAATGCTTCGGACAATGCTCGGCGAAAAACGCGTCCAGCACGTCGAGACGAAAATTAGGCGAGCTGAGGACGGAGAAGAGAATGGAACTCGTGACCCACAAGAAATTCAAGAACGGCCGGTTGATGCCATGGGGCAAAGGCACGGTCGTCAGCGGTGCGAAAGGCACCGTCTATCTCTGCGGCAACACCGCGACATCGGCTGACTACGATCCGGCCGCCAAGAAGGGTGGCGGCTTCGCCGGCGTTGCCGCGGCGCAGTGGCGGGAAGTTCTGGGCAACATCAAATCGGATCTGGAAGAACTTGGCAGCGGGCTCGACCATCTCATCAGGCTGACCTTTTTCGTCAAAGGGCCATTTCCCGACGGCGGCGTCCGGCAGCTTGTGTCTTCAGACACTAAGCCCGCCGGCAGCGGGATCAAAGCCGCGGCGTTGTCGCACGGCTTCTCGCGGCCAGCGCGGGGCGCTCGGCGCGATAGGTGGTTGCGCGGGGATCGGCCTCCGGTCTGCAGATCCGGCTGTCGTGACGCGTTTCGAACGTCATGATCAATGCGCGCCGAGCGAGCTGCCGCGACGGGCGCAGGCCGGACCCGGGCCGCGCATGTAGTAGCGCTCCGGCCGATAGGTCGGCGCGATGAACTCGCGGATGGCGGCGGCATAGCCGGCAATGTGGCCCCAGAATTTCATTTTACTCAAGTCCCTGTCCCGATTTTCGGATGTCCCGTCCGATTGCGGGGATCATAGCGTCGAGGCGTGAATAGTCGGTGAACACGATGTTAATCTTTGGTCGAAAACCCCATGCTTCGTGGCTGGAATGCGGCTGTTTGGGGGTCTTTCGGTGTGGTTCGTCGCCATTTCCGGCATTGTGACTTTTGCATCACATATGTTTCGTCTGAATGACGCTTGGGCGCGGTTCTGTTTCAGATTTGGCGAGCCTCTCGAAATTTCCATGCTCGCTGCCGAAATGCCCCTGGTTGCGCGCCCGGAACCGGAACGGGCCTTGCCCGTTCTCGCTTGAACCGCATCGCGCAGGAGTTCGCCATGGCACCTCGCCCCGCCTGGAAGGGCTATCTGAAACTGTCGCTGGTCACCTGCGCTGTCGAACTGACCAACGTCGTCACCCACGCCGAAAAAGTTTCGTTCCGGGTGCTCAACCGCAAGACCGGCAACACGGTCAAGCGCATCTATGTCGATTCTGAAACCGGCAAGCCGCTGGGCGATGGCGACGAGATCAGGGGCTATGAGGTGAGCCCCGGTGAGTTCGTCCATATCGAGGACGAAGAGATCGAAGCGGTGCAGATCGAGTCCTCGCACACGATGGCGCTGGACGGCTTCGTCGACAAAGCCTCGATAGAGCAGATCTATCTCGACACGCCCTATTATGTCACGCCCGCCGACAAGGTGTCGGAGGAGGCCTTTGCCGTCATTCGCGATGCCATGGCGGACAAGAAGATGGCCGGGCTGGCGCGCGTCGTGCTCTATAGCCGCGAGCGGCCCGTGGTCATCGAGCCGCGCGGCAAAGGCATGGTGCTGACCACCTTGCGCTACGGCAACACGGTGCGGGAGCCGGAGAGCATCTTCGGCGACATCAAGGCGGTGAAGACCGACCAGGAGATGACCGATATGGCCGAACGCATCATCGACAAGAAGAAGGGGAAGTTCGATCCGTCGACATTCGAGGACAAGTATGAGGACGCGCTGCTCGAATTGATCCGCGCCAAGAAGGCCGGCAAGAAGGCGCCGAAAGCGCAGGCCGCGCCCAAGCCGTCCAATGTCGTCAATCTGTTCGACGCGCTGAAGAAGAGCCTGTCCGATGGCGGCCAGGCGGAAGGCCCGGCGAAGAAGGCCAAGCCGGCGGCAAAAAGCGGCAAGGCGAAAGCTTCTGCGCCCAAGCGCAAGTCGGCTTGAGGGTCGGCGCCGTGGCCAGCCTCGAACAATATCAGTCCAAGCGCGATTTCAAGAAGACGGCCGAGCCGGCGGGCAAGGTCGCGCGCGGCAAGCAGCCCGGCGGCATCTTCGTCGTCCAGAAGCACGACGCGACCAGGCTGCACTATGATTTCCGCCTCGAGCATGAGGGCGTGTTGTGGAGCTGGGCGGTGACGCGAGGCCCGAGCCTCGACCCCCACGAAAAGCGGCTGGCCGTGCATGTCGAGGACCACCCGATCGACTATGCCGGCTTCGAGGGCACCATTCCCAAGGGCGAGTATGGCGGCGGCACCGTCATCGTCTGGGACGAAGGCACATGGACGCCGGAGATCGACCCCGCCAAGGCGATGAAAAAGGGCCATATCGACTTCGAACTCAACGGCCAGAAGCTGAATGGGCGGTGGCATCTGGTCAGGTTAAGACCCCGCCCGGGCGAAAAGCGCGACAACTGGCTGCTGATCAAATCCGACGATGCCGCCGCCCGCCCCGGCGACGATATCCTGAAGGACGCACCGAAATCGGTGAAGTCCGGCCTGACCATCGAAGAGGTCGCGGAAGGCAAGACCGCCGACGGCAAGAAGCCGAAGGTCTGGCACTCCAACAAGCCCGCGGCATCCAGCAAGGCGAAAGCCGGCAAGCGCCTCGACTTCGTCGAGCCGCAGCTGGCGACGCTGGAGCGCGAGGCGCCGCCCGGCGAGGACTGGCTGCATGAGGTCAAGTTCGACGGGTACCGCATGCAGGCGCAGATCGCCGGCACGGAGGTGCGGCTGCTGACCCGCACCGGCCTCGACTGGACGGAGAAATTCGGCCCCGAGATCGTCGCGGAACTAGCCCAGCTGAAATGCAGCGACGCCATCATCGATGGCGAGATCGTTGTGCTCGCCGACAGCGGCGTTTCGTCCTTCTCGCTGCTGCAGCAGGATCTCTCCGCCAATCGAACCAACCGCTTCACCTACTATGTGTTCGACCTGATGCGGCTTGACGGCAAGGATTTGCGCCGCGAGCCGCTGGTCGAGCGCAAGCAGGCGCTGCAGGAGCTGCTCGGCGAGACGGCCGAAAATGCCGCCGTCCGCTTCAGCGACCATTTCGCCGAGCCCGGCAAGATCATGCTGCAGCACGCCTGCCGCATGGGCCTTGAAGGCATCGTCTCCAAGCGCGCCGATGCGCCCTACCGCAGCGGCCGTGGCCCAAGCTGGGTGAAGTCGAAATGCACGGCCCGCCAGGAATTCGTCATCGGCGGGTATCTGCCCTCGGACAAGACCGGCCGCGGCCTGCGCTCGCTGCTGGTCGGCTACCACGAGGGCGGCAAGCTCCACTATGCCGGCCGCGTCGGCACGGGCTTCACAGCCAGGAGCGCCACCGATCTGAAGAAAAAACTCGATGCGCTGAAGGCAGACGCCTCGCCCTTTGCCGCCGCCGTGCCGAAGGGCAAGGGTCTGGTCTGGGTCAGGCCCGAACTTGTCGGCGAAGTGGAGTTCCGCAGCTGGACGTCGGACCGTATAATACGCCACGCGTCGTTCCAGGGACTGCGCGAGGACAAGCCGGCGGAGGAAGTCGTGCAGGAAAAGCCATCGAAGGCTGCGAACAAGGCAAAGCCGGCGGCAAGCGGCGCCGGCAAGGCCGCCGGGGCTAAGGCGCCCGCGACGATCACGACCAGCGTAAAACTATCCCATCCCGACAAGCTGCTGTGGCCCGAGGAAAAAATATCCAAGCAGGCTTTGCTTGAGCACTATGCGCTGGTCTGGCCGCGCATGGAGCAGTTCGTCGTCAACCGGCCGCTCAGCCTGGTCAGGGCGCCGGACGGCATCGGCGGTCCGCGCTTCTTCCAGAAACATGCCTCGGCCGGCATGAGCGACAAGATTGCCCGCATGAAGGACCCGACCGATGGCGAGGAAATCCTGTTCATCCGCGATTTCGACGGCCTTGCCGCTCTGGTCCAGTACGGCGTGGTCGAGGTCCACATCTGGGGCTGCAAGATCGATGAGCTGGAAAAGCCGGATCAGATCATCTTCGATCTCGATCCCGATGAAGGCGTCGACGTCAAGGCGGTGCGCGAGGCCGCACTCGACATCAGAGGCAAGCTCGACGATCTGTCGCTGCCGAATTTTGTCAAGCCGTCGGGCGGCAAAGGCTATCACGTGCTGGTGCCGCTGAAGCCGTCGGCGGACTGGGAGGCGGTCAAAACCTTCTCGCATGATTTCGCCAAGGCGCTGGAGCAGGCCGCGCCCGACCGCTACACCGCGACGCTGTCGAAAAAGGCGCGCACGGGAAAAATCTTCGTCGACTATCTGCGCAACGGCAGGGGCTCGACCACGGTCGCGCCTTACTCTTCCCGCGCCAAGAAGGGCGCGACGGTGTCGATCCCGGTGACGTGGGCGGAGGTTGAAAAAGGGTTGGCGCCGAATTCCTTCCCGATCGGGGGCAAGACGACGCTGAAGGAACTAGCGCAGGCCGATCCGTGGGCGGATTTCTTCAAGCAGGGGAAGGTGTTGAAGCGGGGGTGAGCGTCGCGCGCCTCACCTGCTACGCAAGCGTTCCGTCACACCCCCCTCTGTCCGGCAGGACAGAGGGGGGTGCTGTACCGCCAGCGTCGCCCAATTAGTGCCTGCAAACTAACCCAAAAACACCCGCTCGAACGCCTGCTTCCCCGGCGGTGAAAACACCACCGCGCGGCTGTCCTTCTCCCGCCTTGCCCATTTCTCCGACAGGATCTTGTCCAGAATAGCCGCGCCGAGCGTTCCCGCGAGGTGCGAGCGGCGCACGCTCCAGTCGAGACAGGCGCGGCAGACCGGCCGGCGCGGCTTGGCGCCGACATCGATACCGAGGGCCGAAAAATATGACGCCGCCGACGGCCCGAGCCTGATCTCCCCCGGCCGGATCTGCCCCGGCCTGATCTCCCCGAGCCTGATCTCCTTGTCGTCGCGCAACAGGATGCCGCGCGCGACGAGCCGGTCGAGCATCGCCACCGCATGTTCGCCGGCGAGGTGGTCGTAGCAGACGCGGGCGACGCGCATGGCGCCGTCGCGCGGGCCGGGCCGCACGCGCTTGGGGCCGACCGCTTCGGCCACCCCGGTGATCGCCTCGATCATGCCTGCCACCTGCGGCCCTGCGAGGCCGTAATAGCGATGCCGGCCCTGGCTGGCCAAGGTCAGCAGCCCACCCTCCATCAGTTTCGACAGATGCGAGGACGCCGTCGGCAGCGAGACGCCGGCCTCCAGCGCCAGTTCGCTGGCCGTCAAAGCCGTGCCGCCCATCAGCGCATTCAGCATGTTTGCCCGCGCCGGATCGCCGACCAGGCTGGCAATGCGGGCAATGTCGGGTCCTTCACGCATAGTTAGGTCTCCATCGAAGCATTCTCGTCAGATAAGCATTATTGTCGGGCGGGATCAAGGAGAACGCCGATGCCAACCGCTTCCGCCCCATTCGCCGACCGCCGGCCGTTCCCGTTCGTCACCTGGCTGCAACGGCGGCTGCTCGCCCGCTGGTACGACCGCCACCTGCAGCGGCTCGATCTCGCGGAGATCGACGACCATCTGCTGCGCGATCTCGGCCTGACCCGTGAGGATGTGCGCCGCGAATGCGCAAAATCCTTCTGGCAGGCCTGACCGCCAGCGCTTTTGCTTAGCAGACCCTGCGGCATAACGTTTCGACGCCGCTCGAACTATCCACGCGAAACCCAAGGAGATCACGATGACCATCACCTGCTTCATCCGCTATGAGATCGACCCGTTCGGCAAGCCGGCCTTCGAGCAATATGCCAAGGCCTGGGGCCAGGCGATCCCGCGCTGCGGCGCCGATCTGATCGGCTACTACGCCCCGCACGAGGGCTCGGCCACCACCGCCTACGCCGCCTACAACATCGACAGCCTCGCTGCCTACGAAGCCTATCGCGCCCGGCTTGCCGCGGATCCCGCGGGCAAGGCCAATTACGAATTCGCCCGCCGGGAAAAGTTCATCTTGAAAGAAGACCGCATCTTCCTGAAGCTGGTGTCGGGGCCGCATGGACCGCGGCACCTGTTCCAGACCGCGGTCAAGGAGGAGATATGATCGCTGTCATCTTCGAGGTGCAACCGGCTGAGGGAAAGCGCGATGCCTACCTCGGCATCGCCGCGGAACTCAGGCCGCTGCTCGACGGCATAGACGGTTTCATCTCGATCGAGCGCTTCCAGAGCTTGGGCGATCCCAACCGGGTCCTGTCACTGTCCTTCTGGCGCGATGAGGAAGCGGTGAAAGCCTGGCGCAACACGGAAGAGCACCGGCAGGCGCAGCATGCGGGCCGCGGCGGAATATTTGCCGGCTACCGGCTGCGCATTGCGCATGTGCTGCGGGACTATGGGCTGACGGAGAGGGATGAAGCGCCGGCCGACAGCCGGGCGGTGAATGGGTGACTAGGTATCGGCGTCGCGCCAGGCCCCCTCATCCGGCCGCTTCGCGGCCACCTTCTCGCCGCTGGGGAGAAGAGACTGGCGCAGGCGTCGAAAACCTCCTCTCCCCTCGGGGAGAGGTCAGCCGAGCGAAGCGGAGGCTGGGTTAGGGGGCGCTTGGCGCTCATGCATTCCCGATCAGCACCCCGGCCGCAAACACCAGCGCCCCGCCCAGCACCACCTGAAACGCCGCGCGCAGGAACGGGGTTTGCATGTAGCGGTTCTGGACGAAGGCAATCGCCCAGAGCTCGAAGAACACCACCACAGCCGCCACCGCCGTCGCCGTCCAGAAATGCGGGATGATGTAAGGCAGCGCGTGGCCCAGCCCACCCAGCGTCGTCATGATGCCGACGGTCAGTCCGCGCTTGATCGGCGAGCCACGCCCCGACAGCTTGCCGTCGTCCGAAGCGACTTCGGTAAAGCCCATCGAGATGCCGGCGCCGATCGAGGCGGCGAGGCCGACCAGCAGCGTCTGCCAGGTGTCGTGGGTGGCAAACGCGGCGGCAAAGATCGGCGCCAGTGTCGACACCGAGCCGTCCATCAGCCCGGCCAGTCCCGGCTGCACATAGGTCAGGATGAACTGGCGCTGCTCGGCGCTGGCTTCCTCGTCCTTCACCTCGCCCGGCACGAGTTTCTGTTCCAGCCGATGCGCCGAATTCTCATGGCTTTGCTCGGCCGCGGCCAGGTCGCCGAGTAGTTTCCGCGTCGAGGCATCGCCGGTGCGCTTGGCCGCCTCGACATAGAAGCGATAGGCCTGCCGCTCCATCTCTTCGGCTTGGCGCCGCACATGCTCGATGCCGAGCGGCCGCACCAGCCAGTCGGGCTTGCGCTCGTAATAGCCTTTCACATGCTCGCGGCGCAGCAGCGGAATGCGCTCGCCGAAACGCTTGCGGTAGAGCTCGATCAGGGAATCACGATGCCCGTCCTCCTCCTCCGCCATCGCCTCGAACACTTTCGCCGATTGCGGAAAACTGTCCGCCAGCCCGTCGGCATAGGCGCGGTAGATGCGCCCGTCATCCTCTTCGGATGAAATTGCCAGGGCCAGGATCTCCTGTTCCGACAGCGTTTCGAAAGGACGGCGGCCGAAACCGAAGACACGGGAAAGCATGAGAAATTCACCCCAGTTTAGAACAATTCTAAACTAGGCGCTGCAGTCTCTGCGGTCAATCACCAGTCAAGAAATGTTGAAGCGCCGGATTGCAACGCGCCCTTCATTATCGGCAAATGTTCACCTATATTGTCGCGACACGCAAGCGAAAAGGCATGAGCAAGATGACGGCAAAGCCGCACGACCACTTCGATCCGAAACCCGTCCTCGATCTGATCGCCAGCATCGAGGCCGATTTGCAACGGCTGAAAGGCCTGGTCGAACAGCAGGTCGAAAAATTCGATCCCGCCAATCCGCACAACAAGGCGCCAGACGGCAAGCTGACCGAGGAGGGCGTCGAATGCTGCTACCGCCTGTTCGACGAAGGCAAGTCGCGCTATTCGGTCGCCCAGCAGATGAAGATCTCGTTTGCCGCCGCGACGCACCGGTTCAATTCCTGGCGCAAGGCGGGCGGGCCGAAGCGGCAGAGGGCGTTGCTGGGATAATTGGCGAAAGCCGCGGGGAAACCCGATCTCCCCCCTCGTGGGGGAGATGGCCGGCAGACCAGAGGGGGGCGCTGTCCCGCCGACCTTTCCCTGCCCAAAGCCCAGCACCGGCACGGTTCAGGATGCGCCTCCAAGCCCAGCCGCAATCACAATATGCTGGCAGACATTGTCGACGTCGCGGATGACGTCGTCATTCCAGAACCGAAGGACGGTCCAGCCATCTTGTCCGAGGTGCGATGTCCGCGTTTCATCCCCGGCAGCCGCGCCGGCGTCCGTATGCTGGGAGCCATCGACTTCGATGACCAGCTTCTTCTCCGGGCAAGCGAAATCGACGATGTAGCCGGCAATCGGAAATTGTCGCCGGAAGCCAAGCCCCATCAGCCGGTGGGCACGAAGTTCGTTCCAGAGCTTGAGTTCGGCTGGCGTCAGGACTTTGCGCATCGATCTGGCGTTTGCGCGATGTCGAGGCGATAGAGGCGTGTGCGGCATTACGATGCTGGGTGGTTGCCGAGGCTTGCGCTCTATGGCGCCCCCCTCTGTCCTGCCGGACATCTCCCCCACTTGGGGGGAGATTGGCTGTACTTCCTACGGCGTCAGTTCAATTTCCTCCGTCTCGCCGCCATTGCAGGTGTAGCAGCAATCCTCGCATCTTTCCTTGTTGTTGGGGCCGACGCCCCAATAGGTTCCCTCGTCGCCGTCGACCCAGGCGCCGTAGCAGATGGACTCGCCTTCGTCGCACGAGACCGGGATCTGCTTGGTCTCGCCATCGTCGAGATAAAAATCCTTGTCGTTGCCCGGCCAGACATAGTCGCGGTCCTGGCTGTAGAGCTCGAGGCGCATGGCGTTGGGATGGCTGTTCTTGACGGCGAAGGTGATGTCGGCGGCGTGCGCGGCCGGCGCAAACAGCGCGGCAAGTGACAGCGCGACGACGACGCGGCGCAGACAAGTGAAAGACATGGTGTTTCCCCCGAGGCAAATCGGCCCCCCGGCCGAGGGAATCAGCATCGCATGATGGCGGCTGACATTGAAGGGCGGGGCGTGACTGATTTTGGGGGGATTGGGAGAGGTTGGTGGAACTGCTGATCTCCCCCCTCGTGGGGGAGATGCCTGGCAAGGCAGAGGGGGGCGCTGTCCCGCCGACCGCTCATTCCTGCAGCCGCGCCATTTCAATTTTAGGCTTGCTGATCCATACGCTGGCGATCCTTCGCGCCCCCCTCTGTCCTGCCGGACATCTCCCCCACGAGGGGGGAGATCAGCAGCTTCGGCGCCCCGCCCCTCACTCCACCAGATCGATCGTCTCGGTCGTCTTCTCCACGCAGATAAAGCAGCACGTATCGCAAGGCTGGTCATTATCCGGCCCGACGCCGGCGGAGACCGCATCATTGCCATTCACCCAGGCGCCATAGCAGATGTTCTCGCCTGACATGCACGAGATCGGCACCGATTTCTGCGAGCTGGGCTCAATCAGGAACACCTGGTCGCCGCCCGGCCACGACATCTTGCGATCGCGGCTGAACAGCTCCACCGCCACCGCCTGGCTGCGCAAGTTCTTGACGAAGAACGCCATATCGGCTGCATGCGCCGGGGTGGCGATGAGGAGGACGGCAAGGGTGAGGCGGAGCATGGCGGCGGGTTTCCGAATCGGAGACGCACGCTCGCATGGTCGGGGAAGAAGCGCCATCTTCCCTTCTCCCCCTGTGGGAGAAGGTGGCCTCGCGAAGCGAGGTCGGATGAGGGGTGTTCCAGGGAACGCAAGCGTCTCACTCCGCTGGAACACCCCTCATCCGGCTCGGCGCTATCGCGCCGATCCACCTTCCCCCACAAGGGGGGAAGGAAAAGTCAGCGCCCCACCTTCACATGCGGAGCCAGCCGCCGGATCGCGTCAATCACCTCGGCGACTTCAGCAACGTCCAGATCCAGCCGGCAAACGTCAGCACCAGGAACGGATAGCCGGCGGCGGGCAGCGGCGCCGAGGTGGGCAGCAAGGGCGCGCCCCACCATGCCCACCGTCACGACAAACAGGATGGCGCGCCGGCGAGCCGCATCCAGAGCGCAAAGGTGTTCGCCGCGCCGATCAGGACAAGCGCTGCCGCCCACAGCGAGATGCCGCCGACATAGGAGGGCACGCTGGCCTCCAGCCCCGCCGCATTGCCGGATATGATCAAGGCCTCGCCGGCGAGGAAGGTGAGGAAGCCCGCGGCGACGCAGTCATTGCCCAGCCGCTGGTATTTCATGGTCAGAAGTGCTGCGGCCACCACGAGTGCTGCGCCGTCGATTGCCCAGAGCGTTTCGCGCAACGGGGCGCTGGCGACGAAGGTGCCGGCCAGGCCGAAAGTGCCGCCGATGGCTAGGCCGGTTGCGGCGATGGTGTCGAGGGTGGTGCGCATCGAGACCTCCCCAAGCCGGCTCAAGGACAGTTCAGCATGGGAGGTTCTCCAAGCGGCGCGCGTTGAAGAGGCCGGGCCGACGACAGTCCCTTCAGCATGAAGAAACCGGACAGCCCGGCGAGCAGAAACGCCCTATCGCCGGAAAAGGATTTCCGGTGGTTCTGTTGCGGATTTCGGCCGAGGCGAACATGGCGGGGAGTGAAGCGGAAAGGGCGGCAGGTGTGGAGAGGTAGCCGAAAGCTGCTTTGCTGCGACTCTGCTAAAGCAGGCTTACGAAATATTCAAAGTACCCTCCCTTGAGTACCGATTATTAGTGTTTTCTCAGTGACGAACGGCCTTATCCTTTCCTCTATGCCATGCGCATAAATCACCGTAGTCGCCGTAAGTGTTTGCAGCGGCGAGAGATCTTCTATATTGGTATAGCTAATATCAATTTGTCTTATGGATGGCAATCCTGATATGAACGAAATTCGCGTCACGTTCGAATTTCTTAAGTTTACAACCTGTAACTTCTTTAGGTTTGCCAACAATTCGACATTTGATACTTTCACGCCCATCAGGTTTATATTGTCAAGCATAGATAGCTGCGATAACGCATCAATACTATCTATACTCGTTTCGGCCAAATTTAGATAGGTGAGCTTATTTAGCGCGCCTATAGGCGATATGTCTTCTACTGGTGTTCCTTCCAGATCTAGATGGTCTAGATCGCCCAGTTCTCTGAGTGGCTCTAAGTTCTTCACCCTTGTTCGCTCCAAGTCTACGAATCTAAGATCCATCAATGCGCTTAGAGGTGAAAGATCGTCAATCCCCGTATTATTGGCAACTATTGACACTAAGTTCTTTGCTTCCCTCAATCCATGCAAGCTCTCAAGAGCCGTTTTGCTGACATTTACATACCGCAGTTTTGTTAATTTTGTCACCTCAGGTATAAATTGGATTTTAGTTTCGGCCGCGCTAATCTGCTTTAATGATGTCATATTAGAAATAGTTGATATATCGCCGACGCTTGTGTGATCAATATGCAATTGCTCCAAATTAGATAGCTTACCCAAGGCCTCTATATTGCTGACATCAGTCCAGGTCAGATTCAGCGAGGTGAGGCTCCCTAGACCACCTAGTGTCTCTATGTTTGAAACACCTGTTCTTGCTAGGCTCAGCACTCGAAGTCCCACCAGATGGCTTAACGGGCCGACATTCTCGAGAGCGAGCGCGCCATCAAGGTACAATGTATTTAGCTTCGTCAATTCTGCTAACGGCGACATGTCAGAGATGCCGGTGTATCTTAGGCTTAGATATCGAAGCCCTTTCATTCCCGACAACGGGGAAAAATCCTCAACGTAGCAGCTGTCCATGTCAAGTAACTGAAGCGACGGATGCCCGCTGAGCGGCTCAAGGCTCCTTGGTCTCCTATTGATAAGCGAAAGTGTTTCTAGACTAGTCAGGAACCGAAGAGGTGACAGGTCCGTCAGTTTGCTTGTGCCAAAACGAAGCGATCGTATTCTAGGAATCCACGCCTCTGGCGGCACCTTTCCGCTAAGCACCATATTTTTCGCGGCCCTAATGCTAAACTCTTCATCGAGATCGGGCTCGTCAACGACGGACGGATGCAAGCCAATCGCCCCTTCCAGCAGGGCACCCACAAAGGACACACCCGCCAAGTTGGCACGACGAAAGTCGGCGCCGGTTAAGTCTGCGTGTGCAAAATTAAAGCCGCGCAAGTCTTGATCCCTAAAATCGAGATTTGCGAGATCTGCACCAACGAAATCGCGCGAGGGATCTAGTTCTGCCAACCTGGATAGTTCACGAAAGCCTGGAGTCTCGGAACGCCCCGCGGCATCCACAAGGCGATCGAGAATCTTTGCAATATTTGACCCTTCGCCAGTCATTTGCGCGCCTTCCTAATCCGGACTTCGCGGACCATTTGGCCATTACTAGCGCCTTTATCTTTAGCCGCGGCTATCGCCGCAATCGCCTCAATTGCGGACTTTAATGTGTTTGACCGTGGTATTATTGGCGATTCGACAAAGCTCAGCCCCTCCACACATAGCGACACCGACACTTCTGCTATAAGATCTCCAGTATCCGCGCGAGAAACGATCCCGATTTCCGACAATCTATTCTCGCCTGCCTTGGGGCCTGGCGGCAATGCCAGTTCCCCGAGCACACGATGACCGCTGGGCGGATCAATTGAGATGACAAGAGCGCCGGGATCCTCCCTCAGAGTTACGTATCGGATATTCGGCTGCCTACTTCTCAGATATTCTGATCGCTCAATTTCCCCACCTCGACGATCAAATACCTTTAAATGCGCTCGTCGAATTCCAAATTCGACACGAGCTTTTTCGCCCTGAATATAAAGCCTGTCGACAAAATCAAGCTGCCCCAATAGTGCATGTGTGCCGTTGTTTAGTTCATGTATCTCGATCTCTGGTCTGTCGATAAAATCGACCTCTTCAAAATTTCGAGCTTTAAAAGAGAATTCTTTTGCAGCGCCGGACGGCCACGAGACCGACCCTGATCATTCCGGGTCCCCGCCGGCAAGTCGCGCATCCGCTCGACCATACCGGCGATATCATCCGCAATCTGCTCAACGAGCGAGGTTCGTTGATCTTTCGTGAGGTCGACAAAGGAAGCAGCCAGCGTTTCAACGTACTGCCGTTGTTCAATCTCTAGAACCGTCTCGTTTTGCTCTTCCGTGAAGTGCTTCTTCTGTCCGGCAATCTCTCGGACGAGAAGTGGCGCGACATACTCACCAACAGACTTATTTAATTCTACAGCCTTGAACGGCAAATATTCTTTGCGACAATAATCACTCTCCACCCATTTTGGAGAAAGTAGTAATATCATTATGTCTGAGCTATTTATGGCGCTTTCTATCTTCGCATTCCACCTCTCTCCGATTCGGATGTTTTCAGTGTCACGCCATATTGCGAATTTTGCATTTGTGAACTTGTTCGATACACGCAACTCTAGCTGCCTGGTAAATGCCTCTACCAAATCTGGATCAGCAGCTGCATCCGAGTGCGCGTAAGAGAAGAACCCTTGGTAAACATGCACGCTATCTTCCTCCCCAAGCGACTCGAATTTAGCTTGATTGCCGGTCGACGGTCGAGCACTATTATTTACTCAGCATTGCGTTCAATTTCTTTCAATCCCCCATCTTCAGCGCCTGGATAAACGCCTCCTGCGGGATATCCACCTTGCCGAATTGCCGCATCCGCTTCTTGCCCTCTTTCTGCTTGTCCAGCAGCTTGCGTTTGCGCGAGACGTCGCCGCCATAGCACTTCGCGGTGACGTCCTTGCGCAGCGCCGAGATGGTTTCGCGGGCGATGACCTTGCCGCCGATGGCGGCCTGGATCGGGATCTTGAACAGATGGTTCGGGATCAGCTCCTTCAGCTTTTCGCACATCTGGCGGCCGCGCTTTTCCGCCGCCGTGCGGTGGACCAGCATGGACAGCGCATCGACCGGCTCCTCATTGACCAGGATCGACATCTTCACCAAATCGCCTTCCTTGTAGTCGGTCAGATGATAGTCGAAGGAGGCGTAGCCCTTGGAGATCGATTTTAGGCGATCATAGAAGTCAAAAACCACTTCGTTGAGCGGCAGGTCGTAGATCAGCATGGCGCGCTTGCCGACATAGGACAGGTCGGCCTGGATGCCGCGCCGGTCCTGGCAGAGCTTTAGAATACCGCCGAGATAGTCGTCGGGGGTGAGGATGGTGGCGCGGATCCACGGCTCCTCGATGGCTGAGATTTTCACCACGTCGGGCATGTCGGCGGGGTTGTGCAACTCCTTAACCGAGCCGTCATTGAGCAGCAGCCGGTAGACGACGCTCGGCGCCGTGGCAATGAGGTCGAGGTTGAACTCGCGTTCCAGCCGCTCCTGGATGATTTCCAGGTGCAGCAGACCGAGGAAGCCGCAGCGATAGCCGAAGCCGAGCGCGGCACTGGTCTCCATTTCATAGGAGAAGCTGGCGTCGTTGAGGCGCAATTTGCCGACGGCGGCGCGCAGATCCTCGAAATCGGCGGCGTCGACCGGGAACAGGCCGCAAAACACCACCGGCTGCGCCGGCTTGAAGCCGGGCAGGGCGTGCGCGGTCTGGCGCTTGTCCTCGGTGATGGTGTCGCCGACGCGGGTGTCGGCCACTTCCTTGATCGAGCCGGTGAAGAAGCCGAACTCGCCGGGGCCGAGCTCGTCGACATTGATGCGGGCGGGCGTGAACACGCCGGTGCGCTCGACCAGGTGTTTTGCGCCGGTGCCCATCATGCGGATGGTCGCGCCCTTTTTCAGCACGCCGTCGATGATGCGCACCAGGACGATGACGCCGAGATAGGCGTCGTACCAGCTGTCCACCAGCATGGCTTTCAGGGGTGCCGACGCGTCGCCTTCGCGCGGCGGCGGCAATTGGTGGACGATTGCCTCCAGCACATCGGGAATGCCGAGGCCGGTCTTGGCCGAGATCAGCACGGCGTTGGAGGCGTCGATGCCGATGACTTCCTCGACCTGCTCGCGGATGCGCTCGGGCTCGGCGGCCGGCAGGTCGACCTTGTTCAGCACCACGACGATCTCGTGATTGTTGTCGATGGCCTGGTAGACATTGGCCAGCGTCTGCGCCTCGACGCCCTGGGAGGCGTCGACGACCAGCAGCGAGCCTTCGCAGGCGGCGAGCGAACGCGACACTTCATAGGCGAAGTCGACATGGCCGGGCGTGTCGATGAGGTTGAGGATATAGTCCTCGCCATTGTTGGCGCGGTATTTCAGCCGGACCGTCTGCGCCTTGATGGTGATGCCGCGCTCGCGCTCGATGTCCATCGAGTCCAGCACCTGCTCCTTCATGTCGCGCAGCTCCAGCCCGCCGGTGGACTGGATCAGCCGGTCGGCAAGCGTGGATTTGCCATGGTCGATATGGGCGACGATGGAGAAATTGCGGATGTGGTCGAGAGGCGTGCTCATGGCGCGCGCTTTAGCAGGGGCGGGTTGCAGGGGCAAGCGGGGTGGCGGTGCCCTTGCCTTCTCCCCTTGTGGGAGAAGGTGGATCGGCGCGCAGCGCCGAGACGGATGAGGGGTGTTCCAGCTTGACGCCGGCGTTCTTTCACCGCCATGGCTGCAAACTGACATCCCTTACATAAGCGATTATCGTGGTGCAGACGCTGTCCATGTCTTTCAGGACATCGTCGTTCCAAAAGCGCAACACACGAAAGCCTCTCGCCTCCAGTTCCGTTCTACGGGCCTGGTCTGACTCTGAGTCCGCATGCTGACTCCCATCGATCTCGATGATGAGGAGTGATTCAAGACAAGCGAAATCGGCGACGTATTTTCCAACAGGAACTTGGCGCCGAAATTTGATCCGATCGAGCCTGCGGTCACGTAGTTCGTGCCACAGTTTGTCTTCCGCCTCCGTCATTTCACGTCTGAGCGAACGGGCAAAGTTTCGTTTGGCAGGAGCGACGGGCTGATGTGGCATGACGTTAGATTAACCAACGTCTCACTCCGCTGGAACACCCCTCATCCGTCTCGGCGCTTCGCGCCGATCCACCTTCTCCCACAAGGGGAGAAGGCAACGACGCGTCCGCCCCCAATCACGAAGCGGTGAACCATGTAACGAAGCCTCGGGCAGCGACGAAGTGTGGGATGAACCCGCCGCAACGGAGACCCCCGATGACTGGACTTAACCCAAAACGCGCCGGCATGCTGGCCGCCGCAGGCGCGGCGTTGATGATGCTTGGCGGCACCGCCTTCGCCCAGCCGCTCACCGTGGTCGAATTGTTCACCAGCCAGGGCTGTTCGTCCTGTCCGCCGGCCAATGCCAATCTGATCAAGGTCAAGGACGAGCCGGGTGTTCTGGCGCTGTCGTTCAACGTCACCTACTGGGACTATCTCGGCTGGAAGGACATTTTCGGCCGCGAGGAATTCACCCAGCGCCAGGTGCGCTATGAGCCGTCGCTCGGCCGCTCCGGCCCGTTCACGCCGCAGGTCGTGGTCAATGGCGGTGCCGATGCGGTGGGCGCGGCATCAGGCGAGATCGAGCAACTGATTTCCGCGAGCGGTCACACGAAGGGGCCGATGCTGTCGCTCGACGGCGGCAAGATCAGCATCGGCGCCGGTTCCGCGCCGGCCGGCCGCGCCGATGTCTGGCTGGTCCGCTACAACAAGGGCGTCATCGAAGTGCCGGTGGCGCGCGGCGAGAATACCGGCCGCACGCTGCCGCATGCCAATGTCGTGCACTCGCTGGAGAAACTCGGCAGCTGGAGCGGCGGCGCCACCACACTGCCGCTGCCGGCGGCAAGCGGCGGGCTGAGCACCGCGGTGCTGGTGCAGTCGCCGGGTGGTGGGCCGATCCTGGCTGCAGCCGCCGACTGATTCTTTTTCTACGCAACGCCGCTAGCGCGGCATAACCGGGCTCGCATCCGCGCGCCCTCTTCAAGGAGGAAATACCATCATGACCAAGACCCTGACCGCGCTCGCCCTTGCGCTTTCGATGACCGGCTTCGCCGCCGGCGCCCGTGCCGACGAAGCGACCAACGCCATGAAGCCGGCGATGGCCACCGATGCGATGAAGCCCGTGACCGATGCCATGGCGCCGGCGACCGGTGCCATGAAGCCCGCCGACCCAATGGCGACGAATGCAATGAAACCCGCCACCGACGCCATGAAGCCGGTTGATGCGATGAAGCCCGCAACGGATGCGATGAAGCCGGCGGACGCCATGGCGCCCGCGCAATAAGGCTTGGTCCCATGGCCCGGCCGCACAATGGCCGGGCCGGCGCACGGCAATTTGAGAAACCAGGCGGGACGTTCTGTCGTATAGTCTTCGCCACCATCAAGGAGATCAGACATGACCGGCATTGCAAGGACGAGAACGCCGATCTTCAAGAGCGCGCTTGCCGCGCTCATCGTCGCCGCCGCGGCGGCTGCCTTCTGGCAGAGCCCGGCGCGTTCGGCCGAGGACGCGGTGGTGATCCCGCCGCCGGCAGTGGACGAGAAGGCCGCCAGCGGCAGCGAGAAGGCTATCTTCGCCGGCGGCTGCTTCTGGGGCGTGCAGGGCGTGTTCCAGCACGTCAAGGGCGTGACCAAGGCCGTCTCCGGCTACACCGGCGGCGCCAAGGATGACGCCGTCTACGAAACGGTGGGCAGCGGCCGCACCGGCCACGCCGAATCGGTCGAGATCACCTACGATCCGTCCAAGGTGACCTACGGCCAGCTGCTGCAGGTCTATTTCTCGGTCGCCCACAACCCGACGCAGTTGAACTTCCAGGGCCCCGACTCGGGCACCCAGTACCGCTCGACCATCTTTGCCGAGAACGATGCGCAGCAGAAGATCGCCCAGAGCTACATCGCCCAGCTCGACCAGGCGAAGGTGTTTGCCAAGCCCATCGTCACCACGCTGGAGACGGGCAAAACCTTCTATCCGGCCGAGGAATATCACCAGGACTTTTTGACGCTGAACCCGACCTACCCCTACATCGTCTACAACGACCTGCCCAAGGTGGCGAATTTGAAGTCGCTGTTCCCGGGGTTGTACAGCGAGAAACCGGTGCTGGTGCTGGCGGGGAAGAGCTGAGCACCTAATCTCCCCCCTCGAGGGGGAGATGTCGCCGGAGGCGACAGAGGGGGTCGGTCCGACCGGACGCGACCTCCTGCGGCAGAAGAAGGTTAGCGCTCCACGCGCGGCGACCCCCTCTGGCCTGCCGGCCATCTCCCCCTCAAGGGGGGAGATCAGCTCCCCCTCAATCATACGTCAGATCCGTCGCCTTCCCCCCAAACACCCGATACGCATAGAACGAATAGAAGATGATCACCGGCAGCACGACCACCGTGCCGGCGAGGATGATGGCGAGGCTTTCCGTCGCCGACGCCGCCTGCCAGATGGTCAGCCTGTCGGGCACCACGAAGGGGTAGAACGACCAGGCAAGCCCGGCAAAGCCGAGCGCGAAGATGGCGGCGAGCGTCAGGAACGGCCGCAGCGCATGGCGGTCGTCGGGCTTGGGCAGGTGGAAGGTCTGCCGCCACAGCCACAGGAACAGCAGCGCCGACAGGATCGGCAGCGGCGACAGATAGAGCATTTCTGGCCAGACGAACCATTTGGCGAAGATGCGCGGACTGGCGAATGGGGTCGCCAGCGACACCGCCGCCATGCCGAGCGCGGTCAGCACCAGGGCCGTGCGCAGCCAGGCCACCGCCTTCCTCTGCAATTCGCCCTCGGTCTTGTAGATGACCCAGGCCGCGCCCATCGCTGCATAGGCCGCCGACAGGCAGAGCGCCACCAGCGCGCCGAAAGCGATGCCGCCAAAACCGACATCGAGGCCAAGCACATAGACGCCGAGCATATAGCCTTGCGCCACCGAGGCGATGACGGAACCGAGGAAGAAAATGCGGTTCCAGCGATGCTTCTTGCCGGCGGGCACCTTGGCGCGGAAATCGAAGGCGACGCCGCGCAGGATGAGGCCGACCAAAAGCACGAAGACGGGAATATAGAGCGCGGTGAGGATGACGCCATGCGCCAGCGGGAAGGCGACCAGGAGCAGGCCGACGGCCAGCACCAGCCAGGTCTCGTTGGCATCCCAGAACGGGCCGATGGCCGCGATCATGGTGTCCTGCTCGGCATCTTCGGCGACCGAGAACAGGATGCCGATGCCGAGATCGAAACCGTCGAGAATGACGTAGATCAGGATGGCGAGGCCCATCAGGCCGGCGAAGATCAGGGGCAGCGCGGTTGGCCAGTCGAAGGTCATCGGTCTGTCATCCCTCTCATCAACGGTTCTGCCCTTCGCTATGGCTCCGGGCGTTCGTCATTCGAAAAGCCAAATCGTTGGCTTTTCGTCCGCTACGCGGACCATTCCTCACTCTCCCGCGGCCGGTTGCGACATCGCCGTCTTCATGACGCCCGGGAGCGGCGAGGTATCGCCGTCCGTGGCGGCCTTCAGCGCCAGGTGCACCAGCACGCCGAGATAGGCGATCAACAGCAGCACATAGAGGATGAGATAGATGGCGAGCGTCAGCGCGACATGGCTGCCGGCGACCGGGCCGATAGCGTCGGCGGTTTTCAGCACGCCGGTGACCAGCCAGGGCTGGCGGCCGATTTCGGTGGTGTACCAGCCGGCGAGCGTCGCCAGCCAGCCCGACAGCGCCATCGGCACCATCAGCATGGCCAGCGGCTTGGGCAGGCTGTGGCGGCGCTTGAGGAAGAAGGTCGCCGACCACGAGACGATGAGCATCAAAATGCCGGTGCCGACCATGATGCGGAAGCCCCAGAACACCGGGAAGACCGGCGGATGCAGGCCGGGGTAGTCGTTGAGCCCCGGCACGATGCCGCTGGTGGAGTGACGCAGCACCAGGCTGGCGCCGTCGGGAATGGCGATCTCGAATTTGTTTTCCTTCGCCGCCTCGTCGGGCAGCGCAAACAGCACCAGCGGCACGTTGGGGCCGGTGTTCCAGTTCGCCTCCATGGCCGCGATCTTCTGCGGCTGGTGCTCCAGTGTATTCAGCCCGTGCTGGTCGCCGGCGAAGATCTGGATCGGGATCAGGATGGCGGCGGTGAAGACGCCGGTGCGCAGCGCCTTCCACATCGATTCCGACCGGTCGCCGGTGAGATAGCGCAGCGCCGACAGGCCGGCGATCAGGAACGACACCGTCAGGCCGGAGGCAAGCAGCATATGCGTCAGACGGTAGGGCATGGACGGGTTGAAGACGATCGCCCACCAGTCGACGGGATGCGCCTTGCCGTCGATCATCTCGAAGCCGGCCGGCGTCTGCATCCAGGAATTGAGCGCAATGATCCAGAAGGCCGACAGCGTGGTGCCGCCGGCGACCAATACCGTCGCCAGCGTGTGGACGCGGTTGGAGACGCGGCGGAACCCGAACAGCATGATGCCCAGGAAGGCCGCTTCGAGGAAGAAGGCGGTGAGGATCTCGTAGGCAAGCAGCGGCCCGGCGATGTTGCCGACCTTTTCCATATAGCCCGGCCAGTTGGTGCCGAACTGGAAGCTCATGGTGACGCCGGAGACCACGCCCATGGCGAAGGACAGTGCGAACACTTTCACCCAGGTGAAATAGGCGCGCATCCAGGCGGAATCATTGGTGGTGTTGTAGCGGAGCTTGAAGAACAGCAGCACCCAGCCAAGCGCAATCGTGATGGTCGGAAACAGGATGTGGAACGAGATATTCGCCCCGAACTGCATTCGCGACAGGATGAGCGGGTCCATGCGGGCTCCGGCTGCTGTTTGTTGGCGCAGAATAGGCGGCGGATGCGGTCCGGTCAAAGCGGCTTGGCGTCACGCGGGGCGCGTTGTCGCAGCAGATCGTATCAAACCGTCAGCGCCCCGACACCCCCATGACGAAACGGCAAAAGGGGAACGTTTGTCCACAATTGTCAGCAGCGGCATTGACTTCCGAGCCTGCACACCGACATTCAGCGCAATAATAATCCCCGCCTCTTTCAAACAGTCGTTTTCGGCCTCATGTCTTCCACGAATTTGCCTTCCATCATTTCGATTGCCGGGGTCACCAAGACCTACGCCACCGGCTTCAAGGCGCTGAAGGAAATCAACCTCGACATCGAACGCGGCGAGATTTTCGCGCTGCTGGGGCCGAACGGCGCCGGCAAGACGACGCTGATCTCGATCGTCTGCGGCATCGTCAACCGTTCGTCGGGAACGGTGACCGTCGACGGCCACGACATCAACCGAGACTACCGCGCCGCGCGCAGCCTGATCGGGCTGGTGCCGCAGGAGCTGACCATCGACGCGTTCGAGAGCGTCTGGGCAACCGTCACCTACAGTCGCGGCCTGTTTGGCAAGCCGCCCAATCCGGGCTTCGTCGAAAAGGTGCTGCGCGACTTGTCGTTGTGGGACAAGAAGGACGCCAAGGCGATCACGCTGTCGGGCGGCATGAAGCGGCGGCTGATGATTGCAAAGGCGCTGTCACATGAGCCGCGCATCCTGTTCCTCGACGAACCCACGGCCGGCGTCGACGTCGAACTGCGCCAGGACATGTGGGCGATGGTGCGGCGGCTGCGCGACGACGGCGTCACCATCATCCTTACCACGCACTATATCGAAGAGGCCGAGGCGATGGCCGACCGTGTCGGTGTCATCAACCGCGGCGAGATCATCCTGGTCGAGGGCAAGGCCGAACTGATGCGCAAGCTCGGCCGCAAGCGCCTGATCGTCGAATTGCGCAACCCGCTCACCGCCATTCCCGATGCATTTTCGCACTACGCGTTGGAGCTGTCGGGCGATGGCACACAGCTGACCTACACCTATGACAATCAGAGCGAACGCCCCGGCGTCGCATCGCTGCTGCGCGAACTCGAGACGGCAGGCATCCAGTTCCGCGACATGGACACGCAAAACAGCTCGCTCGAGGAGATCTTCGTCAATCTGTTGAGGCAAGAGCCATGAATTGGCGAGCAGTATGGGCGATCTACCGGGTCGAGATGGCGCGTGCGTTCCGCACCGTGCTGCAGAGCATCGTCTCGCCGGTGATCTCGACATCGCTTTATTTCGTCGTCTTCGGCTCGGCCATCGGCTCGCGCATCACCGAGATTGACGGCATCAGCTACGGCGCCTTCATCGTGCCGGGGCTGATCATGCTGTCGCTGTTGACGCAGTCGATCTCCAACGCCTCCTTTGCCATCTATTTCCCGAAATTCGTCGGCTCCATCTACGAGCTCTTGTCGGCGCCGGTGTCGTATCTGGAGATCGTCATCGCCTATGTCGGCGGCGCCGCGACCAAGTCGATCATCCTCGGCTTGATCATCCTGGCGACGGCCTCGCTGTTCGTGCCGCTCACCATCCAGCATCCGTTCTGGATGCTGGCCTTCCTTGTCTTGACGGCGGTGACCTTCAGCCTGTTCGGCTTCATCATCGGCATCTGGGCGAAAAGCTTCGAGCAATTGCAGCTGGTGCCGCTGTTGATCATCACGCCGCTGACCTTCCTCGGCGGCAGCTTCTATTCGATCAACATGCTGCCCGAGACCTGGCGCACGGTGACGCTGTTCAACCCGGTCGTCTACCTGATCAGCGGTTTCCGCTGGAGCTTTTACGGCAAGTCCGATGTCTCGGTCGCCGTCAGCCTGGGCATGACGATGGTGTTCCTCGCCATCTGCATCGCCATCGTCGCTTGGATCTTCCGGACCGGCTACCGGCTGCGCAACTGACCCTGCCGCTCTAAAGCGCGTCGCGTTTGAACGGACTCAGGCGACGCGCATTAGGTCTTTGTTTTTATGCATGTCGTTTGCTCAAATCGGGACCACTTTTGAGCGACATGCAAATAGGCGATCGCCCGTGCGCCGGTCAAATCAACAGTTTTGCTGGGGGCAAATTGGCCACGTTGGCCGCCACGCTTCTTGCTAGATCGCCTTGATGAGGCGCAGCAACCCCAGCATCTCGATCAGCCTGCCCTCGCGGAAGGCGATGTAGGTCGGTTCTTCGACGCCATGGAAGCGGCGCTTGAACGCCGCCTGGCCTTTGAGGTTGAACTTGCTGCGGTTGACCCAGGGAGACTCATAGGCCCGCTCGAAGGCGTTGCGCCAGAAGCTCGATTCGGCAAAGCTGTTGGCTCCGACATCGAGCATCGGCGACAGGCCGAGCGTGACGACCGAAATGCCCTCATTGCGAAACCGGTCGACGGCGAATTTGGTCAGCCCGATTTCGGCATGCGGCGAGGCATCGATGTGCTTGCGCTTGAACGAGGTGGTGTAGCCGATCACCTTGCCATCCCGGAACATCGGATCGAAATCGAGCAGAGCGACGAGCTCGCCTTCCGGGCTGTAGAGCACGAAACGGCGCATATCGATGCCGAGATGATCGGCAAAGGGGCGGTTGAGGAACGCCATCTCCCAGCGCTTGACGATGCGGTCGGCCCGCCAGTTCTGTGACAGGCGCTGGACCTCGTCGAGATAGACCGCTCCTTCGCCAAAAGAAAACCCCTTCTTCAACAGCCAGCGTTCGGAATACCGCACGGTTTCGTTGCGCTTGCCGGAAAAATCGTGAGCCGGCAGTTCCAGCCGCGTGTCGACGCCGAGACGGTTGACCTGGTAGCCGAGCCCGGCCAGAACGCGCGCCGTCGGTTCGCCGATCTGCACGAACCACGGGCTGTCGGCGGCTTCGACAAAGCGCCTGATATAGTCGGGCCGATCAGCCGGATGGGCCACCGGGTCACCGAGCGCGAAATGGTGCTTCATCTTGGTGCCGAAGGCGATGTAGCCGTCGGCGTCGCCGAAATAGGACAGTTTTTGCTGCACGGCGGTCGAATAGGCCAGCGAGAAGTCGCCGTGCTGGCGGACAAGCGCCAGCCGCTCGACATGCGGAAAATCCTGGCGCGGCACCTTGGCTGCGGCGCCCTCCAGCAGTCTGTCGAGAAAGATACGCAAGGAGGGCATGGTCGAGCTTCCGCGTGCCGATGATAAACAGAGGCTTGTCCCCAAGGCCTCGAATCAGTCGCATTGACGCGACCTCATTATCGATCATATCGCCCCTGTGCCATATGGGACGTGCCATATAGGACGGGTCCCCATGGCGCACCTGAAAGGAAATCTCGACCGAATGGCGGCTACGACAAGCGAAACGATGCCTATCGTCCTGGGGCCGAAAGGACCCGACTATACGGTTATCGTCATCGGCGCCGGAGCGGCGGGGCTGGCGGCCGCCGACGCGCTTGGCCGGCGCGGCGTGCGGGTCGTCGTGCTTGAAAAGGAGCCGCGGATCGCCGAACCGTGGCGAGGGCGGCACGAGAAGCTGACCCTCAACACGCATCGCGCGCTATCGGCCCTGCCCGGCCTTGCCTATCCGCCACGCACCGCCGCCTTTCCGAACAAGGATGCCATCGTCGGTTATCTCGAGGATTTTGCCCGCGCGCGGCATAAGGGTCGAATTCGGCACCGCCGTCGAGCGGATCGAACGCAGAGGCAATGGCTGGCTCGTCCATACGGGCCGGGAAACGCTGAGCGCCCGCAATGTCATCGTCGCCACCGGCCGCGACCGCTTGCCATGGACGCCGGACTGGCAAGGCAAGGCGACTTTCACCGGCAAACTTGTCCACGCTGCCGATTTCGGCACAGCGCAGGACTATGTGGGCAAAAGCGTGCTGGTGGTCGGGGCCGGAAATTCCGGCTTCGACGTGCTCAACCACCTCGCCCGTGCCGACACCAAGGCCATCTGGTTGTCAGCCAGGCAGGGTCCGTCGCTGATGCCGAAACGGATCGGCAAGGTCGCCGTGGCGCGCTTCGGCGGTTTCATGGCGATGCTGCCGACGTGGATTGCCGATGCCGCGATTGCCGCGACGCAGCGGCTGGTGTTCGACGACCTCACCCGCTTCGGCCTGCCGCCGGCGCCGAAGGGCGGCGCCAGCCGGCTCGGCGTCGAGCAGATCGCTATTGCCGTTGACGACGGCGCCGTCGCAGCGCTGAAGGCCGGACGGATTTCGGTGGTGGCGCCGGTGGCGGCTTTCGAAGGCGCCGGCGTGCGGCTGAACGACGGCACGGTGCTCGAGCCGGATGTAGTGATCGCGGCAACCGGCTATCGCACCGGCCTGGAGGCCATGCTGGGCGATCTCGGCGTGCTCGACGCCAAGGGCGTGCCGAAGGCCAATGGCGGCACCCCGAGCGGCCAGCCCGGCCTGTGGTTCATCGGCATGCGGCCAAGCCTGACCAGCTATTTTCACAGCGCCGGACTGCAGGCCGAAGCGATTGCCCGTCAGATCGCCAGGGAGTTGTAGACGAGCGCTTCTGGACGGAGAACCACCGCGCACTTCGGGCTGCTGCTGTGGCGGGGACTGGTGGTTCAACGCATCTGCAAGATGGATCGAATATCCTGGCGATTGGCTGAAACGCCGATCCCGTCGTCTTCCACGGGCGAAGCAAGGAGCGTAGCGACGCGGCGCAGACCCGAGGATCCATGCCGTGACTTCTGAGCTACGCTGCGTTGCAGGTTCTGCTCCGCTGCTTCCGCGGCCAAGGTCCCGGCATGGATCCTCGGGTCTCCGCGACGGAGCTTCGCTCCTGCTTCGCCCAAGGATGACGAAGTTGAGATGCTTGCGGCCAACCTCCAAAGCAGGCGCTTGAACTCGTTCATTGCCTGGTTATATAACATATCATGGTTATTCCGCAGGCGGACCACCCATGGAAGACATCATTCGATCCCTTGGCTACCTCACCCTAGGCAGCAGGCTGAAGCGTATCGGCGAGCAGTTGCAGGCCGATACGCAGCGCATGCTCGATGGGCTGGAGGTGCCGGTGCAGTCCAGCCAGTATCCTCTGCTGGCCGCGCTCGACCGGCTCGGGCCGCTGCCTGTCGGCGAGCTGGCGCAGTCACTGGGGATCACCCAGCCGGGGGTGACGCGCAGCGTGGCGCTGCTGGCCGAGTTGGGGCTGGTCGAGGCCGCGCCATCGAACGACGACCAGCGCCGCAGGATGATCTCGCTGACCGCGAACGGCCAGCGCCTGGTCGATAAGGCGAAGCGAGACGTTTGGCCGCGCATCGAGAACGCCGTTGCCGACTTGTGCAAAGGCCTTGCAGGGCCGCTTCTCGAACAACTCTCGGCAATGGAGGAGGGCCTGGCGGCGGCCCCGCTCGACCGTCGTGTGAAACAGGATGTCGCGCCATGAGCCATGTCCTCGATCGTCCGGTCTGGAGCGCGCTCGACACGCGGCATCGGATCTTTGCGTATGGCGACAGGCTCGCCAGGCGCTATCCCTCCTCGATCGTCCCCTTCGCGGCTTCCGGAGCAGACGACGCTGAGAGTCTGCAGGCGCTCGCAAGCCTCATTCCTGCAGGTGAGAGCGTGTTCATGCTCCAGGCGGACCCCATTGCCTTGCCGCCGGAACTGACCGCGACCGTGACCGCCTTCGGCGTTCAGATGGTTGCCGAGGCGCCATTGCCTTCCGTGTCGGACGAGCGTGTGCAGCAGCTGACGCAGGACGACGCGGCCGAGATGCTTGCTTTGGCGTCACTGACCAAGCCCGGCCCGTTCACGCTCAAGGCGCTGAGCCTCGGCGAGTTCTGGGGCGTGAAAATCGACGGCCGGCTGGCGGCGATGGCCGGCGAGCGCATGAAGCAGCCCGGCTACAGCGAACTCAGCGGCGTCTGCTCGCATCCCGAATTTCGCGGCAGCGGCCTCGGCCGGCTGCTGTCGGTGTTCGTGGCCAACCGAATTTTTGCGCGCGGCGAAGTTCCCTACCTGCATGCCTATGCCAGCAATGCCAACGCGGTTGGATTGTACGAATCCATCGGCTTCAGGCTGCGGGCAGAGATGAATGTGGCCGTCGTGCAGCGCGCCGGCTAGAGCGTTTCACCGTTTCACGGAAACGGCGAACCGCTCCTAGGCCTTTATTTTTACGCAATTCCGGACGGAAAACCGCTTCACACTTTTCCTGGAATCGCTCCAGGCCGCCTTGCGGGCCTCAGGCTGATTTCGGCTCCAACCGGCGGAAACCCACGGTTTCCATAAGCATATCTTCCTCGACCATGCCGGCATTGTGCAGCGCAAGCAGGTTCAGCGCGATCTCCCGCGCCTCCGCCGAATCGGGATGCACGTCGCGCCTGCGGCAGGCTTCGTCGAACACGCGTTGCAGCCTGGCGATGTCGTCGGGTTTCAGCAGGCCACGGTCATAGACGGACTTTGGCATGGCACTCTCCTCCAGAAGAGGTAGGGCGCCATGTTTAAAAGTCCATTCTTTTCCAATGCTTGAGCGCAGCTGCCTGGGTTTGCACGAATCCGACCGAGCGTGGCAGTCAGACCGCGATCGCGCTGCCATTCATTCAGCACCTCGGCCGTGGCCTGTTCCGCCGCAGTCTGCTTGACGTGCCGCCACGCTTGCGAAACAAGAGCTGCCACAAAGGACAGCGAGGCACAAAAGTGAGTTTCTGGGGACTGGCGCAGCTCGTCATTTCGACGGTGATCTTCCTGCTGGCGGCCATCGCGGCCAAGCAATGGGGGCTGGCGCCAAGCCTTGGCAAGATCGTGCTGACACTGGCGCTCTATACGGCGGGCAATCTGATGATGCTGCGGCTGGTTCGTGAGTTCGGCATGTCGGTGTCGTTCAGTCTGTCGGCGGTGATCCAGCTGGTGGCGGTCAATGTGGTGGCGCTGGTGTTCTTCGGCGAACGCGTCAATGCCTTGCAGGCGACCGGCATCGTGCTGGCCATCGCGGCGGTGGTGCTGATCTCGCTCGGGCCTTACCTGCAGGGGCGACTGTAATCCGATGAAGACCCCGCGTGCGTTCACCAACTGGCTTGAATTTCCGGTGCTGCTGGCCGGGCTGGTGATAGCCGCCGGGCTGTGGGGCTTCGAGGAACTGATGGAGGTGGCGCGGGCCACCACGCCGCACGCTTTCGATACTGAGATCCTGCTCTCTTTCCGAAAAGTGGGTCAGCCGGATGTTCCCGTCGGCCCGGCATGGCTGGAAGGCGCGATGCGCGACATCACCAGCCTCGGCAGCTCCAGCGTGCTGGTGCTGATCGTAACGGCGGTGATCGTCTACCTCCTGCTGATCCGTAGGCCGAGGACGGCGCTGCTGATCTTTGTCGCGGTGGCCGGCGGGCAGCTGCTGTCGACCTTGCTCAAGGCCGGCATCGACCGGCCGCGCCCCGATCTTGTCTCGCACCTGGCCAACGAGACGTCGCTGTCGTTTCCCAGCGGCCACGCGATGCTGTCGGCGGTGACCTATCTCACGCTAGGCTCGCTCGCAGCGCGCTTCCTGCCGGGACGAACGACGAAAATCTATGTCCTCAGCCTGGCGGTGCTGGTAACGCTGCTGGTCGGCGTCAGCCGCGTCTATCTCGGCGTCCACTGGCCTTCCGACGTGCTGGCGGGATGGTGCGCCGGCTTCACCTGGGCGACGCTGTGCTGGCTGGCGGCGCGAATGCTGCAGCGGAACAAGGCGGTGGCCGATGGCAACGAGCCCGAAGACTGACGATCCGGAGCGACATTCAAATCAGCCGGTTGATCAGCCCGTGTCCGCAGCCTGCCAGCAGAAAAACCGCCGACAGCAAGGCTGCCGACGTCGTCAAGGTCCTGAAAATATTCAACTGATATTTCCCCGCCAGTAAGAGCCAAGGCGGTAGCGTAGCATGCTCATCCCGTATCCCGCCATCCGGCTTTGTGGAGAGATCATGTTTCATGCATGCTTTATGATGGTTGAAACATCACTATGATTGTATTACACGTCGTCTCCGCAGACTCAGACGGGGGTTCCGACCGATGATCACTGCCGCCCAGATGCGCGCCGCGAGGGCGCTGGCCGGCATCGATCAGAAGACGCTCGCCGAGCGTGCCGGCGTTTCGCTTCCGACAATCCAGCGCATGGAAGCGAGTGACGGCGTGGTCAGGGGTGTGGTCGATACGCTGATGAAGGTTATCCAGGCTCTCGACGAGGCCGGGGTGGAGCTCATCGGCGAGAACCAGACCAGCGAGCGCGGCGGCCGGGGCGTGCGCCTCAAGCCGGTCGCGCCGCCGAACCCGCAAGGCTGAGCCGGCATATAGTCGCGACGGCGACCGCCGACAGTCCTGCCGACGATCCCGCCGCCTTCACGCAAGCGGAAGGCAGTCCATGGATCAGATCCGGCGGGCAGTGCATCAACCGGCCCAGAAGTCGGCAAAGCCGACATTTTCAGAGCTGTTCACGCCCAAGCTGGTGACGGTCTGGCGCGAAGGTTACCGCCTGCCGCAGTTCAAGGCCGACTTCATGGCCGGGCTGACCGTCGCTATTGTCGCGTTGCCGCTGTCGATGGCGATTGCGATTGCTTCGGGCGTGACGCCGGAGCGCGGCCTGTTCACGGCCATTGTCGGCGGCTTCATCGTCTCGGCGCTCGGCGGCAGCCGCTTCCAGATCGGCGGCCCGGCCGGCGCCTTCATCGTGCTGGTGGCGGCGACGGTGCAGCGCGAAGGCGTCGACGGACTGCTGCTGGCGACGATGATGGCCGGCATTTTCCTGCTCGCCAGCGGCTATCTCCGGCTCGGAACCTATATCAAATTCATCCCTTACCCGGTGACGGTCGGCTTCACCGCCGGCATCGCAGTCATCATCTTCTCCGGCCAGATCGTCGAACTGTTCGGGCTGAGGCTTGCCGGGCCGGAGCCCGGGCCGCTGCTGCCGAAGCTGATGGCGATCGGCCACGCGGCCGGCACGCTCAATATCTCGGCAACGCTGGTGGCGGCGCTGACCATCGCCACCATCGTCGGGGTGAAGCGCTGGCGGCCCGGCTGGCCGGGCATGCTGATCGCCGTCGGACTGGCCTCCCTTGTCGTGGCGCTGCTTTCGCTGCCGGCGGAAACGATCGGCACCCGCTATGGCGGCATTCCGCGCAGCCTGCCGTTGCCGGCACTGCCGGCACTCAACCTCGACAAGGCGCTTGCGGTGCTGCCGGATGCGGTGGCTTTTGCGCTGCTCGGCGCCATCGAATCGCTGCTCTCGGCCGTGGTCGCCGATGGCATGACCGGGCGGCGTCACCGTTCCAATTGCGAACTGGTGGCGCAAGGCTTTGCCAACATCGCGTCTGCCGTGTTCGGCGGCATCTGCACCACCGGCACCATCGCCCGCACCGCCACCAATGTGCGGGCCGGCGCGCATGGGCCGGTTTCCGGCATGCTGCATTCGCTTTTTCTGCTGGTCTTCATGCTGGTGGCCGCACCAATGGCGAGCTACATCCCGCTTGCCGCCCTTGCCGGGGTGCTGGCGGTTGTCTGCTGGAACATGTTCGAGAAGCAGGCCTTCGCCACGTTGCTGCGCGCTTCGCGCGGCGACGCCCTGGTGCTGATGGCAACCTTCCTGATCGTCGTCTTCCGCGATCTCACCGAAGGCATCGTCGTCGGCTTCGCGCTAGGCTCGATCCTGTTCATCGACCGCATGGCCAAGTCGATCGCCGTGGAGGCGGATTTGCCGCTGGTGCAGGACGATGTCGCCGACAGCAGCGGCCGCGCCTACGATGCAAGCGAGGCAAGCGACGCCGACACCGTCGTCTATCGCATCTCCGGCGCCTTCTTCTTCGGCGCCGCCTCGACTGTCGGCACGGTGCTCGACCGCATCGCCGACCAGCGCAAGAACTTCATCCTCGATTGCTCGGCGGTGCCGTTCTTCGATTCCACCGCGGCCAATGTCATCGAGGGCGCGGCGCACAAGGCGAAGCGCGCAGGGGTGCGTTTCATCATCGCCGGTGCCTCGCCGCAGACACGGCGCATGCTGATCAACCACGGCGTCAAGCGGCCGCTGGTGACCTTTGCCGCCTCGATCAAGGATTCGCGGGCGCAACTCAAAGCCGCGCCCGCTGGCTGAGCCGGCAAGTGTGCGCCGTCAGTCCAGGCTCAGCACCGCGATCTCGCCCTCGTTCATCAGCGGCACGAAGATCCGCGTGCCGTCTGTGCCGATATCGGCGCTGCCCGGCTTGAACTGCTCTACAGCCTTCGGCGCCTCGCCGACTTTGTACCGATAGAGCGTGCCGGTCATGAAGGCGGTGGCGTAGATGCTGTCGCCGATGGCGACGACGCCGTCGAGGTCGGAAAAGTTTTGTGCGCCAGGCAGCGGCGTCACGGCTTTCGTCGCGAGATCGACCGACAGCAGGCCCCCGGGCGCGGCAGTGCTGAAGTCCGGCTTGATGCCCTTGCCCCAGGACGCCACGATCAGCCGATCGCGATCGGCAAAGATGCCGTTGGGTGCGGCGAGCTTCGCATCCTTCACGAACAGTTCCGGCTTGTCGCCGTCAATGCGGTAGATCGCATCGGCCAGCATGTCGGTGACATAAACCTTGCCCGAACTGTCCGATGTCACGTCATTGAGGAAAACGGCGCCGGGCACATCGATCGTCGAGATGAGCTTGCCGCTGGCGAGATCGACGATGCGCACCTTGGTGATGTCGGCGACGTAGAGCTTGCCGCCAGAGATCGCCGAGCCCTTCGGTGCATCCATGCCGGCGGTCCAGTGCCGGCTAACGACCTTGCCGTCCAGCGACAGCACCGAGAGATAGCCGTTGCCGTCGGCCTCCCCGGGATTGCCGACGATGTTGGAGACGATAATGCGATTGTTGGCGGCATCGAACAGCGCCGATTCGGGTTGCTCGAAGCCCGAGGCGCGCCAGAGTTCGGCGGCCTCGGCCGCAGGCACGAGCGCGATACCGAAGGCGGCGAGACAAATAGAGGGGATGAGGGTTTTCACGGCCAGGTCTCCTGTGGTGGATGGCGGAGAGCTAGAGATGTCGATACGTTTCCGGAAGGGCGATTGCCGCTAGTATCGAAACGCGATACCAAACCGCGAGAAAAGAGGTGCATTCCATGAACGGCCTGATCTTCGAGGCGCTGAAGCGGACGCTGAAGGCCAAGGGCGTCACCTATCGTGAGCTAGCCGGGCGTATGGGCATTTCCGAGCCGACGGTGAAGCGCATCTTCCACGAGCGCAACTGCAAGCTCGACCGTCTCATCGGGATCTGCGCTGCCGCCGGCGTCGAGCTGGAAAAC
The DNA here is from genome assembly GCF_040324395.1 of Mesorhizobium sp. C277A. Lineage (NCBI taxonomy): Bacteria > Pseudomonadati > Pseudomonadota > Alphaproteobacteria > Hyphomicrobiales > Phyllobacteriaceae > Mesorhizobium > Mesorhizobium sp. C277A. Next base: position 5,142,746 of record NZ_JAMYVW010000002.1, read on the forward strand.
GTGCTGGGGTCGATGAACCGGGGGCCGGGACCGGTCAATCGCATCGCGCCGGAGATCGAGCGCAAGCTCGCGGGACGGCCGGCGCTGCTGTTCATCTTCGTCATGCTGTCGGAGAAGTTCACGCCCGAAGGCGTCATGCGCTCGCAAGGCTTGAGCGAAGCCTCGATGTTCCTTTATCTGCGCGATCTCGAAGCGATCGGCCTGATCGCATTGGGCAGCGGGCTGTCGGCACGGCTGCTGGTCGACACACCGATCCAGTGGAATTTCGAAGGGCCGCTCAGGCCGCTATTCGAGATGACAAACAAGAATTTCATCGGCTGGGCGATCACCCATCTGGAGCGGGAAGCGACCTTCGTCTCTTTCTCCAGGCGGATGCGGCCGGAGACGGCGGAGATGGTGAAGCGCGAGGCGGAGGAACTGGCCGAGCGCGCCAAACTGCTCGCCCATCACGACCAGCACACGACGCCGGAAGACGGGCTGACCGGCTACAAATGGACGTTTGCTTTTGGCGCAACCCCGTTTCCGGCGATCATGCCGATCGGCCCGCACCCCAGGGATGCCGGTGCGTCCGACCGGCCCACCGCTCCGGCAAAGGGACGCCGCCCGTTGCCGGCCTGACTGGGCCATCATCCGAGCAGGATTGCATCTGGCGGCTGAGCTTGTCGCGCTCCAGTCCGGAGGTGCTTCAAAAATGAAGCCACATTCATGATAGAGTTCGCGCGCTGATTTGCCAGACTGTACGGGGCGGGTTTGCCGAATGCGTGACCGTCCCCGCAAAATCGAAGTGATCCTATGCCGACCGCGCCAACACTTGAACTTCGCCGCTATTCGCGCCTGAAAAATTTGCGGGAGCGCGCAGAACGCCAGGGTGCTGCATTGCAGTTCTGGGCGCGCACGGCATCGCTCGCCGTGATCTCCTGCTTCTTTTCCTTGATCAGCCGCTGGGATGCCTCGCTGCTCTTCGTGCTGGCGGGCCTCGCGCTGTTCCAACTCGTCGGCCTGATCCAGTTTCGCTTTGCGCGCCGTCGCAACGCGCCATGGTGGATCGGTTACCTCGTCGGTACGCTGGACATCATTCTGTTGACCGTTCTGCTGGTAACGCCCAACCCGTTTTCCCTCGAGGTCGCGCCGGCCGCGATGCAACTGCGCGAGGGCAGCTTCAAATTCCTGCTGATTTTCGTATGCCTTGGCGCGCTGACCCTTTCGACACGATTGGCGCTCTATCTCGGCGCGCTCGCGGCCTTGACGTGGACGATCGGGGTGGGATGGGTGGTTTTTCATGCGGGAACCGTCATTCCGGCAACGAACCTCTATTCGCTGCCGCTGACAGAGCGACTGAATCTCTATCTCAACCCCAATTTCGTCGATACGTTCGCGCAGGCGACCAATGTGTTGGTTGTGCTGATTATCGGCGCGATCATGGCGCTGGTCGTCTCTCGTTCCCGACATCTGTCGGAAGACTATGTCAAGGCGGAGCGCGCCCGCGCCAATCTCGCCCGGCATTTTTCGCCCAATGTCGTCGACCAGCTCGCCACGGATGACGAGCCCTTCGGCCCGGTCCGCCGGCAGGATATCGCGGTGCTGTTCGCCGACATCGTCGGCTTCACACACTATTCCGAGGATCATCCGGCCGAAGCAGTGTTCGAACTACTGCGTCAGTTCCACCGTCGCATGGAGCAGGTCGTCTTCGACCACCATGGCACCGTCGACAACTATATCGGCGATTGCATCATGGCGACCTTCGGGGTTCCGCAAGCCAGCCATGACGACGCAACCCGGGCCATCCGGTGCGCTGAAGCGATGATCGCCGCTATCGAAGACTGGAATGTCCAGCGTGTGTCCAGAGGATATCCGCCGCTGGACGTTCGGATCGGTGCACAATATGGCGCCGTCGTCCTCGGCGCGGTCGGCAGCGAGCGCAACCTGTCCTTCGCGGTGGTGGGCGACACCGTCAACGTCGCCAGCCGTTTGCAGGCGCTCTGCCGGGAGCTTCAGGCGAATATTTGCTTTGGGTCACGACTGATCGAGGCCGCGAAGGCGGAATCGCTCGGGACACAGCTGAATGCGCGCGATCATGGACCGGTTAGCATCCGCGGCCGGGACGAACCGGTCCATGTCTGGGTCGAACACAGAGCCGAAAACCAGGGCGCTATTGCGGTTTCGGCGTGATGCAGGCCGCCATGTGAGACGCCTGCACCTCGGCAGGATGGACGCCAGAAACCTCGACAGGATCGCGCCCGCCAGCGTGCGCAAAGCTGGCCCGTTCGAGAGCGACTTTCGCTGCCGCATCGATGCGGTTTGGTCGAAATGGTTAGCCGTGCGTTTTCAAATGCAGCATCGGATGGTGTTCGTAGTGCCCGGCGCCATTCTTCACGATCGGGTCCTCCGAGGTGATCGCCTCTATGTCCAGATCATCGGCAATCCGATAGAGCGACACCCCATAACCGCCAGCCGGGTCCATCACGGGGCCGTGCGCGACGATAAGCCTCTTTTCAAGCAGGTCATCCAGGAATGCTCCGAACTGCTTCATCCACTCTTCCTCATCGGTGGTCATCGTTGCCAGAAAGTCGGAACGCGGCGGAATATATTTGCACAAATAGGACTTCATTCGTCGCTCCTCGGCGAAAGGAGGCTCGCCTGCCGGACTGGCCTGGCGATGCCTTGATTTTAGATCAATCGGCCACGCCCATCTGCTTGCGGAAGCTCTTGTCGAACATGTTTTCGGGCACGAAGCGCCGCATGAAGCGAAGACGGCCTGCCGTTTTGCCAGGCGTATAGCGCATGCTCGGCGTCTTTTCGGTGGCTGCCTGTACCACTTTGTCGGCCACGGCTTCCACCGGATCGCCGCTCGCGATTCTGTTGCGCCAGGTCGAATTCATGGCTGAGCGCCCCTGTTCGTAGACGCCGGAAATCCGGTCAGGCTGTTCGGCGTTCTCTTCCAGTCCGGTGCGGGTGAAGGCGGGCTCGACAAGGGAAACCCTGATGCCGAACGTTCGAAGTTCGTGATCGAGCGACTCGGAATATCCTTCGACTGCGTGTTTGGTGGCGGTGTAGAGGGCGGTGAATGGCCCCGGCAGGAAACCGGACACCGAACTGATGTTGATGATCCGGCCCTCGCCCTGTCTGCGCATGATGGGCAGCACTTCATTGGTCATGCGAACAATGCCGAAGACATTTATGTCGAACAGGCTTTGGGCTTGAGCGACCGATGATTCCTCGGCGCCGCCGATCAGGCTGCGGCCCGCATTGTTTACCAGTACGTCGATCCGGCCGGCGAGGGCGACAACTTGCTTGATGGCGTCTCTGACGGACCCATCATCGGTGACGTCGCAAGGGACCATGTGAATGCCCTGACGCACTTCGTTGGGCGCAGCTCGGCGGCTGGTGCCGAACACGCGATACCCCGCCCGGATGAGCGCAAGTCCGGCCGCATGCCCGATGCCACCCGAAGCGCCGGTGATCAGCGCGATCTTCTCGGCGCGCGACTGAACTTGTGTCATCTCAACTTTCCTGCGTAATGATTATGATCGTAATCATTGGGTGATAATGACCGCCGCAATCATTGTCAAGCGCCTCCGCCACGTCTTATATGTCGATCATCATCAATAGGAGAGGATGCGGTCGTGAAGGTGAGCAAGGAGATGGTCGAGTTAAATCGAGAGCGGGTCATCGATACCGCCGCAAAGCTCTTCCGCGAACAAGGGATCGACGGGATCGGCATTGCCGATCTGATGAGCGCGGCCGGGCTTACCCACGGAGGCTTCTACCGACAATTCAAGTCGAAGGACGACCTCATCGTTCAGGCCATGCAGCGGGCCTTCAGTGACATGAGCGCCGATCTATCCGCCCGGCTCGCTTCGACCGATACTCCGTTTGAGACGCTCGTGCGCCACTACATCTCGGACCATCATCGCGACAATCCGGGGCACGGATGCAGCCTCACCGCACTGGCGGCCGATGCCGCCCGGCACGACGATCCAGCGCTTCGATCGTTCTTCGGAAGCATCGTCAGCAATTATGTCGCGTTGATCATTTCACTCCTGCCGGGAAGCGACCCGGCCGCGAAGCGGAGTGCCGCGATCGCATTCCTAGCGGAAATGGTCGGATCGGTGATCCTCTCCCGCGTCGTGCCCGATCCGACGCTTTCCGCTGAGATCATCGACACTGTCTCGAATGATCTCATAGGGCGCCACTCGCCATCGGCGCCGGTTTGAATGGTTGCTATTCGGCGGCCTTCGCCTCAGCGGCCCTATCTTCCCAGGTCACCGCCCGGTAGTCGAAACCAAATTCCAGCGTCGGTTTCACGATGCGGAAGAAGGGCGACAGGTCGAAGTCGCGCGGCGTGTAGAGCGAGTGGTGGCGGATGTGCAGGATTTCGCGGCGCGAATAGTTCGACTGCGCCGAGGCGCGGCCGGGCGCGCGGGTGATCTCGGGCAGGATCGGGTAGCGGATCTCACCATAGGCTTCGGCGATCAGCGTCGAGCAAATGGCGCGCGTCGGATCGCCGGAACCGAAAGCCAGCATGCGGCGGCGCCAGCGCACCGGCACCGGTGGCGTCGGCAGGAAAAAGCGCAGCATGTCGAAAATGTTCTTGAGATCGTATTTCAGGCCGAGCTTGCCGATCATGAAGGCGACGACATGGTCGCGGTCTTCCGGCGCCAGCCCGCTCGCCCGGCAGATACGGGTGTTGTAGGTGCGGTAGCGCGACAGCGGCACGGCGACACAGCCTTCGCCGAGCGTGACTTCGATCAGCCGACGCCGTTCCGATCCGTCCTCCGGTTCGGACAACGCATCGCCGATATAGAAGGCGGCGTGCGACCAGGTCGACTGTGTCAGGTATTTGATGGCCGCGGAGATCTTCTGGTTGCCTTCGATGAGCAGGATGTCGCCGGGTTCGAGCGTGCGCCGCAACGTCTCGGCGTCGGACGGCGTGTAGGGCTCATAGCCCGAGGATTCGTCCTGCAGCCGGCCGGCAAGCCAGCGGCCAAGTCGGTCGAGAAGCGTGTCGCGCGGCGCGGTCATTGTAAAGTGTGACTAGCACGAGGTGACGTCCTCGGCCATGATCAACCGACCGGGACCTCTTTCGACAATACCGGGCCGGCGAGGTCGTCGCGCGCATTGCGCGCGAGTTTCTTTGTCGAGCGCTTGGGGCTGTCGCCGAACAGCTCGGCCGCTCCGGCGAGGCAGCTCTTCTTCAGGCTTTTTTCCGAGCGCTTCAAAAGCTTGCCAAGAAGCCTTGTGTCCTGGGCATCGCCGAGCGGCTCACCGTCGGCCTCGAGCAACACGCGCATGACGAAGACGTCGTGCAGTTCGCCGAGCTTTTCACCCAGTTCGTCGACCGCCTTGCGCCGCACCTTGATCGGCGTCGGCCACAGCCGGCCGAGCAGCGACAAATGCATCGAGTGGGTCTTGGCAGCCTTGCGCAGATCGTGGAAATCCTCTGCTTCGCCGCGCGATCCCGCCCGGTCCAGCGCCCTCCTGGCACGGCGCAAGGTCTTGCGAGCGCCTTCCGCAAGCACATCGGCTGCATGCTCAGGCAGATCGGGGAGCAGCAGCCCCTCTATCCTGATGAGGCCTTCCTCGCAGGCGGCGGTGGCCGCGCCTATGGCGGCGTCGAGGCCGGCGCCGGCATGCATTTCATGCTGGCGGGCAATCAGCCGGTCGCGCACGCTGTCGAGGCCGCCGCCGGCAACCTGCTCGGGAAAGGCGGCTGCCAGCCGGTCGACGGTCTCGACCAGCGCGGTCGCCTCGCGCGGCCCGGCAAGCAGCGCCGCCACCTGACGGTAGCATTGGTTCTCAGTCCGACAGAATGTTTCATTTCCGGAACGGACCAGCCGCAGCAAGGCGCGCGCGCTCTTCAGCCGCTTGCGGCATTTGTGCAATGCCTGCTCCGGCAGGTCGCGCGCGACGGCCAGATGGGCAAGCGCCTTGCCGATCTCCTCGCCAAGGATACGCCTGACCTCGCCGGTCAGCGGCAGGCGCGGATCGATGCGAAAGCTCATGCGGCGATCTCCGGAATCCCCCTAGAGCATGATGCCGAAAAGTGTGAAGCGGTTTTCGGACGACATCATGCTCCATCTCTTTTGATTTAGAGCCGGATTCCGATTTTAGGTCGACCCGACCTAAAATCATCCGGCTCTAGGGCGAGCGACGCGTTGTAAAATCTCTGCTCGCCGGTCACTTCGCGGCCGAGCCAATCAGGCAGCATTTCGTCAGGTACATCCTCCGGCGTCTCCAGTTCGGCCACCACAAGGCCGGCTAGAATCCCGCCGAAAACATCGACTTCGTAGAGATAGCCGCGATGCCTAACATGGTGGCGTGTCTTCTCGATGACATGTCCGATGGCGAAGGCCAGCATCTCCTCGGCATCAGTCAGAGGAATTTCATATTCGTATTCGTCGCGCTCGCGGATCTTGCTGCCGAATTTAAGCGTCAGCTTCGCCGAACTGCCGTCGCTGATGCGTACGCGCACGGTGCGGCCAGGTGCTGCGGCAAGGTAGAACTGGCGAATGCGTATATTCGCCTCGGCCATTTCTAGCCATTCGGCGCTGGAGACCAGGAACTTGCGTTCGACTTCCTTGCCCATGGCCGCGCACTAAAGCGTCTGCGGCTCGACATGGCAAGCGGCCGTAGATAATCAATTTGACTTTAATCAATCGATTGATTAAAGAGGCCGACATGATCAAATCCGCGCCCGACAAAATGCCCCGCCAGGAGACATCGCCCGCCGAGCAGACGCGCGCCGCACTGGTGCTGGCCGCGCTCAAACTGTTCGGGCGGCAGGGCTTCGACGGCACCTCGACGCGCGAGATCGCGGCGGAGGCGAAGGCCAACATCGGCTCCATCGCCTATCATTTCGGCGGCAAGGAAGGGCTCCGCGGGGCCGCCGCCGACCACATCGTCGAGACCATCCAGGCGGTTGCTGGCCAGGCGCTCGGCGGCATGCAGCTGCAAGGTCAAGCCAGTTCAGAGACGGCGCGGGCGCAGCTCTCGACCGCATTGGAGCGGATGGTAGGATTTATCGTCGCCCGGCCGGAGGCGGGCGATATCGTACAATTCGTACTTAGAGAGTTGTCGCATCCGACGGCCGCCCTCGACCGCATCTATGACGGGGTGTTCGAACCGACGCATCGCCGCCTCTGCCAGATCTGGGAACAGGCGACGGGCGAGCCGGCCGAAAGCGAGGCCACCAAGCTCGTGGTCTTCACGCTGATCGGCCAGGTCATCTATTTCCGCATCGGCCGCGAAGCAGTGATGCGTCGTATGGGCTGGCGCGAGATCGGTAACGCCGAAGCCGCCAAGGTGGTGGCGGCGGTCACAAGCAATCTTGGCGCCATACTGGCGGCCCGAAATCCGGTCGCCCGCAAGGAGGGCAAGCGATGAGTTTTCTCTGTTCCCTGCCGCTCGCGGCCCAGCTGTTCGGCGCCTGCGCGCCGGCAGCGCCGCTTGCCGTCGGCTATGTCGAGGGCGACTATGTCTTGCTGGCGCCGATCGAAGTGGCGCAGGTCGAGACCGTCGCGGTCAAGCGCGGCGACCGTGTTGTATCAGGCACGCCGGTGGTGACTCTCGAAAGCGCCGACGCAAAAATCGCCGTCGCCCAGGCAGAGGCCGCGCTCGCCCAGGCGCAGGCGCAGCTTGCCGACCTGCAGATCGGCAAGCGGCCGGAGGAGATCGCGGTGCTGAAGGCCGAGGTCGACATGGCCAAGGCCCAGGCCACGGATGCCAAGCGCAAATACGACCGCGCCGCCGACCTGTTCAAGCGCGGTGCCGGCACGCAGGCCGACTACGACACGGCCGCCGCGACGCTGGAGACCGCCAATGCGCAGGTCGGCCAGGCGCAGGCCAACCTCGCCGTCGGCGGTCTGCCTGCGCGTCCCGAAACGATCAAGGCGGCAGACAATCAGGTCAAACAGGCGCAGTCGGCGTTGGAACAGGCTGAGTGGCGGTTGTCGAAGCGCGTGCTGGCGGCACCTTCGCCCGGCCGCATCAATGACGTCATCCGCAATTCCGGCGACACCGCCGGTCCGACCGCGCCTGTCATTTCGATGTTGCCGGACGGTGCGGTGAAGCTCAGCGTCTATGTCCCGGAAAGTGCGTTCTCGTCGATCAAGGTCGGCACGCTGCTTGTCGTCCATTGCGACGGCTGCGGGCCGGAGGTGAAGGCGCGCGTCAGCTATGTCTCGCCCGACCCGGAATTCACCCCGCCGGTGATCTACTCGCTCGAGAACCGGCAGAAGCTGGTCTACCTCGTCGAGGCGCGGCCTGAGGGCAAGGCGCAAGCGCTGCAGCCGGGACAGATCGTCGATGTCGAGCTGGCGGCCTCCGCAAAATGAACGCCATCGACGTTCATGGCCTGGTCAAGCGTTTCGGCGACAAGACTGTCGTCGACCATGTGACGATGACGGTGGCCGAGGGCGAGATCGTCGGCTTTCTCGGGCCCAACGGGTCCGGCAAGACGACGACCATCCGCATCATGTGCGGCCTGCTGACGCCCGACGAGGGCGAAGGTAGGGTGCTGGGTTTCAACATCCGCACCGAGTCGCTCCGCATCAAGCGCGAAGTCGGCTACATGACGCAGAAATTCTCGTTCTACGAGGATTTGACGATCGGCGAGAATCTCGAATTCGTGGCGCGGCTCTACCGGCTGAAGTCGGTCGAGGAGCATGTGTCGAAAACGCTGGAAGAGCTTGGCCTGACGAGCCGCCGCAACCAGCTCGCCGGCACGCTGTCGGGCGGCTGGAAGCAGCGGCTGGCACTGGCCGCCTGCATCATGCACAAGCCGAAGCTGCTGCTGCTCGACGAGCCGACCGCCGGCGTCGATCCGAAGGCGCGGCGCGAATTCTGGGACGAGATCCACCGGCTGGCGAGCGGCGGTCTGACCGTGCTGGTGTCCACCCACTACATGGACGAAGCCGAGCGCTGCCACCGCATCAGCTACATCTCCTACGGCAAGATGCTGGCCACCGGCACGGTGGACGAGGTGGTGACGAATGCCGGTCTGACCACCTTCGTGCTGCAGGGACCGCGCCTCGACCAGGTCGCCGATGCACTCAGGGACCGGCCCGGCGTCGACCAGGTGGCGCCGTTCGGCGCGACGCTGCATGTCGTCGGCTCCGACAAGGCAAAGCTCGAAAAGGCGCTCGCCGATGTCGAGAAGGAGCACAAGGGCGTCAGCGTAAAACCCGGCGAGACCAGCCTCGAGGACGTCTTCATTCAGTTCATGTCCGGCTCGAAGGACAATATGGCATGAACAGCGTCTTCTCCTTCGCCAGGCTCGGTGCGCTGCTGATCAAGGAATTCATCCAGATGCGGCGCGACCGCATCACCTTCGCCATGATGCTGGGCGTGCCGCTTTTGCAGCTGGTGCTGTTCGGCTACGCCATCAACAACGATCCCAAAAGCCTGCCTGCCGCACTGGTGGCGACCAGCAACGACCCCTACACCCGCGCCATTGTCGCGGCCCTGCAGACGACCGGCTACTACCGCTTCGACCATGTTGCGCAAAGTGCCGAGGCTGCCGAATTCCTGATGGCGCGCGGCGATGTCGCCTTCGTCGTCACCATCCCGGCCGATTTCGGCCGCCGGGTGGAGCGCGGCGACAATCCGCAGATACTCATCGAGGCCGACGCCACCGACCCGGCCGCTGCCAGCGGCGCCATCTCGACGCTAAGCAAAGTGGCCAGCCAGGCGCTGCTTCGGGCGCAAGGGATGCAGGAGGCGGCGAGTGAGGCCGCCAGGGGCCAGCTCGATGTGGTGGTGCACCAGCGCTACAATCCGGAAGGCATCTCGCAATACAACATCGTGCCCGGCCTGCTCGGCGTCATCCTGCAGATGACCCTGGTGATGATGACCTCGATCGCGCTGACCCGCGAGACCGAGCGCGGCACTATGGAAAACCTGCTCGCCATGCCGTCCAGCCCGTTCGAGATCATGCTGGGCAAGGTGCTGCCCTATCTTGTGGTCGGTGGCGTCCAGGTGGTGGTGGTGCTGGCGGCGTCGAAGCTCTTGTTCGCCATCCCCTTCACCGGTTCCATGTCGCTGCTGCTTACAGCCGTATTGGTGTTCGTGCTGGCGCTGGTGCTGCTTGGCTACACCATCTCGACCATCGCCCGCACGCAGATGCAGGCGCTGCAGCTGACCTTCTTCTTCTTCCTGCCGTCGATCCTGCTGTCCGGCTTCATGTTCCCCTATCGCGGCATGCCGGGCTGGGCGCAGACCTTCGGCGAGATTTTTCCGCTGACGCATTTTCTGCGCATCACCCGCGCGGTGATGCTGAAGGGCGCCGAACTGCCGGCGGTTGCGGGCGAGATCGCCTGGCTGGTCGGGTTCGTGGCCTTGTTTGCCGGCGTCGCATTGGTGCGGTTCAGGCGCACGCTCGACTGAGCGTTCAGGAATTGAGCGATGGCGGACCGCTGACGAACGGACTGCCCCTGACATAGAACCGCAGCGGGCGGTCCGCATCCTTCGTGATGCCGATGCGGATGCCTTGGCCGATGTCGCCGGGCTCGTGCTCGTCGGCTGCCAGCCATAGCGGGCCTTGGCGGCACAGATCGAGGCCGTCCAGCGAACGGTCGATCCGCAATGCCTGGGCGAGCCGCCCCGGCCCGCGCGCCAGGTCGCGCAGGCGCTCCACGCCCCGGTTCAGCCGCATGATGGCGATGCCTTCGAGCGGCTCCAGCGCCCGGATCAGCACGCCGGTGCCGGTGCCCGGCCCCTCGCTCGAGACATTGAGCATCCAGGAGACCCCATAGGCGAGGTAGACGTAGGCGTGTCCGGGCCCGAGGAACAGCGAACGGTTGCGCGGCGTCATGCCGCGATAGCCGTGCCCGGCGGCGTCGCCGGTGACATAGGCCTCGGTCTCGACGATACGGCCGCTGACGATGCCTTCCGGCAGCTCCCGCACCACGAGCTTGCCGATGAGATAGCGGGCGAGATCGGCCGTATCATCAGGCAGTTCGGCACGATCGAGCGGATGGTGGCCGGTCATGCTACCGCCGCCGTGTTTCAAGGTATCCGTTCGACCCATTGCGCGCGCGACTGCCCCGGCTCGAACGGATCGCCGAAATACTGTGTCTCGCGAACCACCTTGCCATCGACGAACTCCATGATGCTCACCGTATAGGACGGAATCCCGTCATAGGTCAGGACATATTCGGTGATCCAGAGGTCGCCTGACCCGGTGATCCGCCGCACGGCAAAGCGCTTCCGGTTGGGCTGCGTGGCGCGCGACGACTGGATGTTGTGCCGTCCGCTGATGCGCTCGCCTGATTGCGGATAATCGAGCACCGCGTCCTCGCGATAGATCTGATGCTCCGTCTCGAGATCATTGGCATCGGAGGCAGCCCAATGGCGATCGAGAGCCGCCCTTATCTCAGCGTCTGCCATATCGGTTCTCAGCCCGCGGCCATGATCTCGGCATAGGTGGTGAAATCGACATTGCCGCCTGACAGCACGACGGCGACGCATTTGCCCGACAGTTCGATCTCGCCTGACGAGAGCGCCGCCAGCGCCACGCAGCCGCCGGGTTCGACCACCAGCTTGAGATGGGCCATGGCGTCGCGCACCGCCTGTGCGGCCGCCTTGTCGGAGACGGCGATGGCGCCGGCGAGGTTCTTGCGGTTGATCTCGAAGGTGATGGCACCGGGCTCTGCGGTGAGGATGGCATCGCAGATCGAACTGTGGCCGGGCTCGTTGGAAACCCTTTTTCCTTCGATCAGCGAGCGGCGGGTGTCGTCGAAATGCTCGGGCTCAACGGCCCAGACTGCTGTGGCCGGCGAGGCATCCTTGACGGCGATCGAAATGCCGCTCGTCAGGCCGCCGCCTCCACAGGGAATGACGACCGCATCGAGGCTGACGCCGAGCGCTTTTGCCTGGCGCATCAGTTCGAGACCGATCGTGCCCTGGCCGGCGATGATGGCCGGATCGTCGAAAGGAGGCACCAGCGCCATGCCCTTGTCCATGTAGGGTCGCACCACCGTCATGCGGTCGTCGCGAAAGCGGTCGAACGGCACCACTTCGGCCCCCATCTTGCGGACATTGGCGATCTTCATCGCCGGCGCGTCGGCCGGCATGGCAATGACCGCCTTGACGCCGAACATGGCAGCCGCCGCGGCGACGCCCTGAGCATGGTTGCCGGAGGAGAAGGCGACGACGCCGCGGCTGCGCTCTTCTTCGCTCAGCGAAGACAGTTTGTTGTAGGCGCCGCGGAACTTGAACGAGCCGGTGCGCTGCAGCGTCTCCGGCTTGAACAGGATGCGGCCGCCGAAGCGTTTGTTGAGTTCCAGCGATTCGATCAAGGTCGTTTCGGCGATCAGGCCGGAGAGCCGCGCGGCGGCGGCATGGATGTCGGCGATGCCGGGAAGCGTGGTCATGGCGAAGTCCTGAAAGGGATGAGATCGGCGCATGGTGCACGCAAAGGCAGGCCACGCACCAATGAAAAAATGTGACCGTTACAAAGTTTGGCGGGCATGAGCGGCGACGAGGGTCAAACTGGCCCACCTCTCCCGCCTTTATCAGCCGGGCCGTATCGGCTAAGGGCGGGGGAGCAGAATCCCGGACCGCCAGACATGACCGCCAAGCCAAAACCCCTGTTTCTCGGTATCGACACCGGTGGCACCTATACCGATGCCGTGCTGTGGTCGGAACAGGGCGGGCCAAAAGGCAAGGTGCTGGCCAAGGCCAAGGCGCTGACCACGCGGCACGATCTTGCCGTCGGCATTTCCGGCGCGGTTGATGCGGTGCTGGGAAAATCGGCCACCGATCCGGCCGCGATCAAACTCGTGTCGATGTCGACGACGCTCGCCACCAATGCGCTGGTCGAGGGCCAGGGTGGGCGTGTGGCGCTCATCATGATCGGCTTTGCCGGGGCCGACCTTGCGCGCGACGGGCTGAAGACGGCGCTCGGCACCGATCCGGTGGTGTTTTGTCCGGGCGGCCATGACGTGCACGGCAATGCGGCCAAGCTCGATCTGTCGGGGCTGGAAGCAGCACTCCCTGAACTCGGCGCCTCGGTGTCGGGCTTTGCCGTGTGCGCCTATTTCGCCACCCGCAACCCGGAGCATGAACTCGCCGCGCGCGACCTCATCCGCGAAAAGACCGGCCTGCCGGTGACCGCCAGCCATGAATTGTCGGCCAAGCTCGGCGGTCCGCGTCGCGCGCTCACCACCTTGCTCAACGCCAGGCTGATCTCGATGATCGACCGGCTGGTGGCGGCAACCGAAGGATTTTTGGAAGCCCGCAACATCGCAGCGCCCTTGATGGTGGTGCGCGGCGATGGCGCGCTGGTTTCGGCGGCGTTTGCCCGCCAGCGGCCGATCGAGACCATCCTCTCCGGCCCGGCCGCCAGCCTGGTCGGCGCCCGCCACATGACGGGCCTGGACAACGCCATGGTGTCGGACATTGGCGGCACCACCACCGATGTCGCCGTGCTCGACGGCGGCCGTCCTCGGCTCGATCCCGAAGGCGCCACCGTCGGCGGCTTCCGCACCATGGTCGAGGCGGTCGCCATGCGCACTTTCGGCCTCGGCGGCGATTCCGAAGTGGCACTGGAAGATGGCGCGCTCAACCCGAAAATCCTGCTCGGGCCGCGCCGCCTGGTGCCGCTGGCGCTGGCCGGCATGATGCATGGTGTTTCCGTGACATCGGAGTTCGAGCGCCAGCTCAGGGCGCCCAACCCCGGCCGCATGGACGGCCGCTTTGCGCTGCGCACGGGCGTGCCGGACAGGCTCGCCGCCGGCCTGACCGCGCCCGAGGCGAAACTGTATGAACTCATTGGTGCCGTGCCGCTCGCCATCGACAGGCTGCTCACCTCGAACGCCCAGAACGCCACGCTGAACCGGCTGGTCTCGCGCGGTCTTGTGCATATCTCGGGCTTCACCCCTTCGGACGCCGCGCATGTGCTCGGCAAGCAGGCCAACTGGGACCCGCTTGCGGCCCGACTCGGCGCCGAACTGTTTGCCCGCAAGCGCGACGGCCGCGGCCAGTACATCGCGCCGTCTCCGGAGGTGATTTCCGAACGCGTGCTGCTGACGCTGACGCGCTGGTCGGCCGAATACATTCTGGAGACCGCCTTTGCCGAAGACGGGCTGGATGGCGCCGCCACCGTCGCGCATGCGCTGGTGCAGCGCGCCGTCGATTCCCATCCCGGCATCGCAAGGCTCAGCGTCGCGCTCGATCGTCCGGTCATCGGCCTCGGCGCCTCGGCGCCGCTGCACTATGCCGGCTTGGCCGAGCTGGTCGGTAATGAGTGCGTTGTGCCGGAGGATACCGACGTCGCCAACGCACTCGGCGCCGTCGTCGGCCAGGTCCGCGTCTCGGCCGAAGCCCGCGTCAGCCAGCCTAAGGAAGGTTTGTTTCGTTTGGCGTCGGGGCAAACGGTGCGCGACTTCACGGACGAGGCCGAGGCGATCGCGGCAGCGGAGGCTGATGTGCGGGCGATCGTAGCCGCGCGCGCGAAGGATGCCGGCACGGATAATGCCGAGATCGACGTTTCGACCGAGTTCAAGGTGTCTACGGTTGAGGCCCAACGGATGTTTATCGAAGCGCATGTGGTGGCGGTTGCATCGGGTCGGCCGAGGATTGCGGTTTAGGTGATCTCCCCCACGAGGGGAGAGATCAGCAGCTTCAAATTCCCCGCCTTCACCCTAAGCTGAATTGACCCTTCACCCCTGACATGCCAAAGGCCGCAAAGCCTTTCATCTGGAGAAGCCCTGATGACCGATCGCGTCGAGATCGCCGGATTGCGGATTGCCCGCGAACTGCATGACTTTGTCGGCGAAGCGCTGCCGGGTACCGGCATTGCCGCCGACGCCTTCTGGAACGGCTTTTCGGCTATCGTCCATGATCTCGCGCCGAAGAACCGGGCGTTGTTGGCCAAACGCGACGCCATGCAGGAACGGATCGACGCCTGGCACCGCGCCAATGGCGCGCCCATCGATATGGAGACCTACAAAAGCTTCTTGCGTGAGATCGGCTATCTCGTGCCCGAAGGGCCGGCCTTTTCCGTGTCGACCGACAATGTCGACCCCGAGATCGCCACCGTTGCCGGGCCGCAGCTGGTGGTGCCGGTGATGAATGCGCGTTATGCGATCAACGCCGCCAATGCCCGCTGGGGCTCGCTCTACGATGCGCTCTACGGCACCGACGCCATTGCCGAGACCGGTGGCGCCGAGAAGGGTAAAAGCTTCAACCCCGTGCGCGGCGCCAAGGTGGTTGCCTGGGCGAAGAGTTTTCTGGACGAGTCCGTGCCGCTCACCTCGGGCAAATGGGCCGGCGTGAACGGGCTGACGGTTTCGGGTGGCACCTTGCGGCTCGGCGCCGGCGCCGGCGGCACCACACTGGCCAACCCGAAACAATTTGCCGGCTACCGCGGCGACGGCGCCAACCCGGAAGCCATCCTGCTGGTCCAGAACGGCCTGCACATCGAGATCCTCATCGACCGCACCAACCAGATCGGCCGCACCGACCCGGCCGGCATTGCCGACGTGATCCTGGAATCGGCGCTGACCACCATCCAGGACTGCGAGGATTCGGTCGCGGCGGTGGATGCCGAGGACAAGGTCATCGTCTACCGCAACTGGCTCGGCCTGATGAAGGGCGATCTGGCGGAGGAAATCAGCAAGGGCGGCAAAACCTTCACGCGCAAGCTCAATCCGGACCGCGCCTGGACCGCGCCCAGTGGTGGCGCGCTGAGCTTGCCCGGCCGCTCGCTGATGCTGGTGAGAAACGTCGGCCACCTGATGACCAATCCGGCCATCCTCGACCGCGATGGCAACGAGGTGCCGGAAGGCATCATGGATGCGGCGCTGACGGCGCTGATCGCGCTGCACGATGTCGGCGCCAACGGGCGGCGGATGAACTCCCGCGCGGGCTCGATGTATGTGGTGAAGCCGAAGATGCATGGGCCGGAGGAAGTCGCCTTCGCAGTCGAGATTTTCGACCGCGTCGAAGCGCTGCTCGGCATGGCCAAAAACACTATCAAGATGGGCATCATGGACGAGGAGCGGCGCACCACCGTCAACCTCAAGGAAGCGATCCGCGCGGCGAAGGAGCGCGTCGTGTTCATCAACACCGGCTTCCTCGACCGCACCGGCGACGAGATCCACACCTCGATGGAAGCCGGCCCGATGATCCGCAAGGGCGACATGAAGCAGGCCCCCTGGATCTCCGCCTATGAGGCGTGGAATGTCGACGCCGGGCTCGAATGCGGGCTGGCCGGCCATGCCCAGATCGGCAAGGGCATGTGGGCGATGCCCGATCTGATGGCGGCGATGCTGGAACAGAAGATCGCGCATCCCAAGGCCGGCGCCAACACCGCCTGGGTGCCGTCGCCGACAGCGGCGACGCTCCACGCCACGCACTATCACAAGGTCGATGTCCATGCCGTCCAGGCGGCGCTCAAGAGCCGGCCGAAGGCGAAGCTAGATGATATATTGTCGGTGCCGGTGGCGGTGCGGCCGAACTGGACCCCCGACGAGATCCAGCGCGAGCTCGACAACAATGCGCAAGGCATTCTCGGCTATGTCGTGCGCTGGATCGACCAGGGCGTCGGCTGTTCCAAAGTGCCCGACATCAACGATGTCGGCCTGATGGAAGACCGCGCCACGCTGCGCATCTCCTCGCAGCACATCGCCAACTGGCTGCACCACAAGGTCTGCTCGCAGATTCAGGTGATGGATTCGCTACGCCGCATGGCGGCAACCGTCGACCTGCAGAATGTCGGCGACCCGCTCTACCGCCCGATGGCCACCGATTTCGACAATTCCATCGCCTTCCACGCCGCCTGCGACCTGGTGTTTAGAGGCCGCGAACAGCCGAATGGCTATACGGAACCGGTGCTGCACGCACGGCGGCTGGAGCTGAACGCGAAAGAGCGGGCGAATTAGCGCCTGCATTTCCCTCCCCCTTGAGGGGAGGGTGGCCCGAAGGGCCGGGTGGGGTCCTGCGTGAAGTGCGGCGACTCCCTTCGGACGACACTACAAGCAATGTCATTGCAGAGGCCCTTTCTCGGCTCGGCTCCAAAAAGATCCACCATTCTTCGGCGACCCCCACCCTGCCGCTTCGGGGCCACCTTCCCCTCAAGGAGGAGCGTTACGCCGCCTGCGCCACCCGCTCCGACATCATGCGGTAGGAAATCGCCTCGGCCAGGTGAATGCGGCCGACGGTTTCTCTCGCTTCGAGATCGGCCAGCGTGCGCGCCACTTTCAGCACCCGATGATAGGCGCGCGCGGAAAAGCCGAGCTTTTCGCTGGCGTCCTTCAACAGAGACAGGCCGGCGGCATCCGGCATCGCGATGTCCTCGATAACAGAAGGCGAGCAATGCGCGTTGGTGGTCGCGCTGGTCACGCCGAGCCGCTCGAACCGTTCGCGCTGGATGGTGCGGGCGCGCGCGACGCGCTGCGCAACGGCGGCACTTTTCTCCGCCCGATCCGGCCGGATCAGATCGGCGGCCGAAACCGCAGGCACCTCGATCCTGAGATCGATGCGGTCGAGCAGCGGGCCGGAAATGCGCGCCTGGTAGTCGGTGCGGCAGCGCTCACCGCGCAGGCAGCGATAGCCGGGCTCGCCGGCCATGCCGCAACGGCACGGGTTCATCGCCGCCACCAGCTGGATGCGCGCTGGATAGGTGACGCGGTGGTTGGCGCGCGCGATCATGCAGTCGCCGGTCTCCAGCGGTTGGCGCAGCGCATCCAAGGTCTGCGGCGTGAATTCGGGAAACTCGTCGAGGAACAGGACGCCGTTATGGGCAAGCGATACTTCGCCCGGCCGCGCCCTGATGCCGCCGCCGACCATTGCCGCCATCGAGGCCGAATGGTGCGGGGCGCGGAACGGCCGCCGGTCGGTGAGCTTGCCTTCGCCGAGCTCGCCGGCCACCGAGGCGATCATCGAGACTTCAAGAAGTTCCTTCGGTGCCAGTGGCGGCAGAATTGAAGGCAGCCTCTGCGCCAGCATCGATTTTCCCGAGCCGGGAGGCCCGACCATCAACATGATATGGACGTTAGACCCAACCTCAGGTAGGACGCTTAGCCATGACAAAGCCCAAGAGCCCCAGAGCCCGAGCGTACTCATACATACGCTTCTCCACACCCGAGCAGGGTGCCGGTGACAGCCTACGTCGCCAGACTGACAAAGCCGTGAAGTATGCCGCCCAGCACAATCTCATTCTTGACGACACAACGACCTTTCGCGACCTCGGTGTCTCAGCCTTTCGCGGTGCCAACGTTGCGGTGGGCGCGCTGGGAGATTTCCTCTCGCTGGTCCAATCAGGTGACATTAAGCCGGGCAGCTTCCTGTTGGTCGAGAACTTTGACCGTATCTCTCGCGATAGCATCTTGGACGCTCAGGCGGTCTTCACGGGCCTTTTGTCGGCCGGGATCACCGTTGTCACGCTCAGCAACGATAGGGCCTACTCTAGGGAGAGCATCCGCCAGAACCAGTTCGCGATCTTCGAGATCATCATTGGATTTATCCGTGCGAATGATGAGAGCGCCCGCAAGCAGGAACTCCTTCGCGCGGCGTGGCATGGCAAGCGACTGAAGCTAAAGGAGCAAGGCATCCCGATGACAAGGCTCAGTCCCGGCTGGGTTCGGCTTCGCGAAGATCGCCTTGGATTTGACCTGATACCTGAACGCGCTGAGGTAGTCCGCCGAGTATTTGACCTGACCCTGGCTGGCCAAGGGCAGCACGCGATTGCGCAAAGGCTGAACCGCGAGGGCGTGCCCGTGTTCGGAACGGGTAAGATGTGGCACCGCTCGTACATCAAGAAGATGCTGGCGGACCCCTCCGTCGTAGGTGTTCACACGCCTCACCGGGTGGAGCGGATCGGTGGCAAGAAGCGACGTATTCCCACTGAGCCAATGGAAGGCTATTTCCCAACGGCGGTTGACCGCGAAACGTTCGAGCGCGTGGCCACTCTCTCAACCGGAAGAGGAGCGGGACGTACTGTAAATGGCATTGAGAACGTCCTCGCTGGGCTTGCGGTGTGCCCAAAGTGTGCGTCGACAATGACCCGCGTGAACAAGGGCAGCAGATCACGACCCTCCCTTGTTTGCGTAAGGGCCAAGGCGGGCAAAGGGTGCGCCTACAAGTCAATTCCTTGCCAGCAGGTTGAGTTCGCATTAGCGGAGAAGGCAGGCGAGTTCTGGCGCACGCTCCCTGCGCCTGATGCCGCTTTGGAAGCCAAGTGGCAGCAACTTCTGGCGGATGAAGAGAACCACGACGAGGCGATCAGCAACATCGTTGACGCGATCAAGGAAGGGGGGGCTTCGGCAGTATTGCTGGATAGTCTGCGACAGGTTGAAGCCGACCGTGAGAAGATCAGGACCGAAGTTAGCGAGGTTGGCGAGAAGGTCGCGGACGCACTGACGAACAGGACACAACAAACTGTCGACCGGCTCGTTGAAGGGCTGAAGGCAACGACTCACGACGTGGTGGCCATCAACGCGACGATGCGTCAACTGTTCACCAAAGTGACCGTGGACTGGCCGCGCGGATACCTTTGGTTCCACTGGAAACACGCCCCAGGAGAAGAGACCGGGCTGATGTTCGCGTGGCCAAGTGACCCCTGAGCGCGCGCCTGACGGCTACTGCAATTGAACTGTAGGTGTCGGCGGCGGAAGATGAGCCAGTAAGCTGCAGGCGAGCACAACGCTCAGAAGCGCTAAGCAGGAGAAGGCAAGCGTGCCGTGGGTGCCGCCTATGCGTCAGCCGCAATCTGTTGAACCGTGCGAATGCAGCGCGCAAGGCTATCTGAATTAGCGGCTGCTACTTCCGGCCGCCAGCCGTCGTCGTCATTGAGGAATGCGCTCACCAATGATCCGTACAGGGGTCCAATAGCTCGTCCGCTGCCCTCCCTGGGGACCATCTCATCGCGTATTTTTTTGCGCGAAGAGTGACGTGCTATGTCCACCAATGCCCGTTTTGGATTTGCGAGGCCTTCGGGAGTTTGAGGTATGCGAGCGGTAGATACGCCGAGAAATGCTGCAATACGGTCGCGGTCGGCCAATATCCAGGCCTCCGCTGCCCGAACGACTACTCGAAAGTGCATTTGCTGGCTCGGGGTCGGAAGCCATGCTTGCCGACCGTGTGGACCGCACGGGAAATCGTCGTCCAAGTCGATCAACACAAGCCATGGAAAATGCTGTCCGGCATTGTTGTAGCCAGGAAGCGAACGGAGCAGGTGTGGCTTTCCCTGCCTTCCATATACATTGCCAATCACCGTGCCCGTGTGGCGAACAATCCGCCTGAGCATGGCCTCGTCAAGGTCCCCCTCTACGGCCGCGTGGAACATCGCTGGCTGAACTCAATCGCCAAAGAGGCTGAGTTGTGCGGCCCTGGGCGGACGCGTCTCCGGGATCAATGCATCGGGGAGCGGCAAACCTCCTTCCACCAGCGCGCGAGCGTGCTGCAGCTGCGATACAAGTTCCACACGCGTTCCTTCGGCCTTGGGCCGCAACAGAAGCACTTCGTCCAATGCGATGCCTTCATCGCGCAGCAAATCGGCAGAGTGAGAACTTAGTAGAACCTGCCGACCGGTTCGTCGCTGAAGTCGCGCGAATAGCTGAGGCAGGTATCTCACCACCTCGGGATGGAGTGACAATTCCGGCTCTTCAAGCAGAAGAGGCCCCGACCCATCCAGAACCGCCCACAACAACGCGAGGAGGCGCAGAGTTCCATCGGAGAACTGCTCCTCCGTTTGCCAAGCGCCCAACGACCGCCAGTGTTCATACTTTCCTCTGAGATGAGGAGTTCCCTTTGCCTCATCGCGAAAGAATTGAAGCTCCTGCAATTGTGGAACGGCGACCTTCAAGCCCTCCGCGATCTTGCGGAGCCGCGCGCTGCGAGTTCGATCTTGGGTCTTGGCCACTTGTTCCAAGAAGTCGGAGCCAAACGGGTCATTGTCACGACCTACGTATCGGTCGGTTTCTCGTACAAGCTGGGGGACAAGATGGACGTAGCGGACTGTTCTGAGGAAGTCTGCCAAATCGCGAAATGACCTGTTGACGTTCACCTGTTCGATATGGGTCTGTTGGAGGCGAGCTGGATCGTTTCGATCATCTTCATCAGGTCGACGGATAAGCGTCGTGCCCATGGATTTGACGACCTCGCGCCGCAACAGCGGCCGCTGGCGATTGTCTTGGGTGAAGGTAACTTCATAGGTCCAGATGTTTGGTACCTCATCGGTGCCCAGTGAGACGGCTATCTCAACATCCGGGTAACGGCGAGCGGCAAGGCTACGGAGTTTTGACACGCCGCCTCGTTTGGTGATGGCTTCCTGGAAACCGCCACCCAGGGCTACGAGGTCATGAAGAAACCGGAATGCGTCGAGGAAGTTCGATTTTCCAGAGGCATTGGGTCCAATCAGAAAGACACGCCCAGCCAACGAAACGTCTGCGTGAGCAAAATTGCGCCAGTTGGCCAATCTCACATTTGTGAAGCGCAGCCCTTTGAGGCTTATCGGACTCTTTCCGTTCATGCTGATGACCTAAGCGATTGGAAAGAATGGTTGGTACCACAATGAATTCAAAGTAGCAGTACCAGCCCGGGCCAATTGTGGGTGTGAGACGGAATTAGATACCGTCGTCCTGCTCCGGCTAAATGCTCAGAGGGCGCGGACGTGACCGAAAGATTTGAGCGGATGGTTATGGGGAGCCGACCACGCTCTTGGCGGCGACGTGCCCGACATGGAGTGACCTATCGGCCCAAGCAAAGATGGCTTACAGCGTTGTTTCCCACGGAGTACAACGCCTTGACTGAAGAGCCGTTGATTGTCGACCAGACTTCACCCAGCAAGCCCCTCGCGTTCGGCGGAGGGTTAGTCATTGGGGCACTGGGCGGGCTGGTTGGTCTTGGTGGCGCTGAGTTCCGCCTGCCGCTTCTGATTGGCCTGTTCAACTTCGGCGCGTTGGAGGCGGTGATCCTCAACAAGGCGATGAGCCTGATAGTGGTAGCGACGGCGCTGCCCTTCAGGGCTCAAACGGTGCCGTTCGGGGAGATAGCTTCGCATTGGCCGATCATCGCGAACTTGCTGGCCGGTAGCCTCATAGGCGCGTGGCTGGGTGCTGGATGGGCGACGCGCCTTCGTGCTGAGACCCTCTACAAGACCATCTCAATCATTCTTCTCGTGATCGCGGGCGTGCTGTTGTTTGGTTATGACGCTCACACCGCTGGCGCGCTGCTCACTGGCCTGGCACAGTTGGTCGCTGGGGTCGTCGCTGGGTTCGTCATAGGCATCGTAGCGGCGCTACTCGGAGTGGCCGGTGGCGAACTGCTGATCCCAACGCTGATACTCCTATTCGGGGCCGACATTAAGCTCGCCGGAAGCCTCTCACTCGCTGTGAGCTTGCCGACCATGATCGTTGGTTTTGCCCGCTATACCCGCGACCAGAACTTCTCGGTCATCCGGCGCAACATCGCGATCGTATTGGTGATGGCCTGCGGCTCAATCGTCGGGGCGTTCCTCGGCGGGCAGATGCTTGGATTTGCACCGAGCGGTGTCCTCTTGCCGCTGCTCGCGGCGATCCTGGTAATCTCAGCGGTCAAGGTGTGGCGTCGCTGAGGCTGGAATACCTTCTCCTCCTTAGCCGCAGCCAGGAACGCTTTCGTGCCTCCTCAGGTGGCATCTCATCGGCAATCACGGCGATGCAGACGCGCACCGCTAGGTTCCACTTAGGGCGACGCTTGGTGAACTGCAGGAGCCGATCGCCGGCTGCCTCGGCAGAGCTGACATCGCGGGTCATACCGGCGCGCTCTTTGACGAGGACCGGAGGCGCGGCTTGATGTTGCCACGCTGGCTATGCGGAAGGCATTTGGCCTATGAGAGGCTCACCCCATCACCGAATAGGGCGACCTGGAGGAAACGGTTTGCCGCCCGGAGCCTTTCCACCTCGGCCTCCAGTTCCGCCACCGTATCCTGCAGGATGGCTATTTCTGCCTTGCGCCTCTTGCGAAACCGCCGTTGCCGATCCGCATTGACGGCGTTGTGAAGAGCGAGGTTCAAGGCGACAGGCTCATCCGGGTATTCCGCCCCTATCCCCTTGGCCTCCTCCAGCTTCCGGTGGAAGTACGCGTCATCGTCATCGAAGTCGTAGTAGTCGCCGTAGGTCTTATCCACTCGGTTCCTTTCCGCTGCACCGGACAATTCCATTACGTGACGCACGGCCGAGCCGATTATCAAGATTGCCATTACGTAATGCCAAAGTCCTTGGGGAATGTTCAGCGGAAAAATCCGCCCGACCGATCAGATATAGGGCGGCGCGGGATCACCCCCGTACCCCCTTCGGTTCCACCACACGCCACCCTTCGGGAAACCAAGAGAGCCTCGCCTTGCCCAGCGGCTGGCGTGCCAGAGCCACTTGCCGGGTCGGTAGAGCATTGCAGCTTGGGGAGACTGAGTGGGCATGGTTGCTATCAATCGAGCCTGATGCACCCGTAGTCGGTCCTTGCGATAAGGAATTTCTCTTTGTCGCCCGTCATGAACGCCATCAAAGGCAGGTAGCTGTGTCCAAACCGCAGAGTTGTCCAGTCAATTACGATCATGGCTGGTAGAGCCTGGGTGCCGTCTGAGTTTGGAAATCGCAACATGATGAAAGAAATGCCAAGGGCATCGCCTCCATCCAAACCCGTGAACCAATGCTTCAGAACCTCTGCCTTCTCCTCGCGCGTCTTCTTATCGAGCCTATTCGTCCCCTGGTATGTGACCGATACCGCGTCTTTGCTGGCCTCAATTCGATAGCTCTCTGTCTGGGTAAGGTTGGAGGATGAGCACAGGGCCTTTTCTGCCAGCGCGGTGGTGGTGGAGATTGCCGAGGGAATGAGAAATGCCAAGGCCCAACGCCTCATCTTGATGCCTCCTTCGGCCCGATGGTGGTCGCGCGGCCGCGCTTCACCTGTGCCAAACTAGGAGCAGTAGCCGCTTAGTACAACGCAGCACCCTCCGGCCGCAGCAGGTTCGCTCGGGTGTGCCCTTTCCGAACCGGATCGAGGGTGGTTCGATAAATGCCACTTGACCAGTCAAATAGAACCATCTATTAGCGAACCACTCAAACCGAACTGGAGCACACCGTGACATTTATCCGAGCCTATCTCAGAGCCTCGACCAAGGAACAGGACGCAGGACGTGCGCGGGGTGACCTTGAAGCGTTCTGCCGGGAGCGGGGGCTCACCATCGCCGCCACCTACGAGGAGAACGAGAGCGGCGCTTCGCTGCACAGGCCAGAGCTGTTCCGGCTGCTCAGGGACAGCAAGCCGGGCGACATCCTGCTCACCGAACAAGTCGACCGCCTGAGCCGCCTGTCAGACAACGACTGGGAACAGCTCAAGCGCGAGATCAAGGACCGTGAGGTGAAGGTCGTGGCGCTGGACCTGCCGACCTCGCACATGATGCTGAAGACCGAGGACGCCTTCACCGGGCGAATGTTCGACGCGATCAACGGGATGCTGCTCGACATGCTCGCCGCCATCGCCCGCAAGGACTATGACGACCGACGCCGCCGGCAGGCTCAGGGCATCGCAAAGGCGAAGGCCGAGGGCAAGATGAGGGGTCGCCCTGAGGACGCCAAGCGGAACGAAGCGATCCTCGACATGCTGCGGGGCGGGCAAAGCTGGAACACCGTCGTGGCAGCGACAGGTTGCTCGCGCTCGACGCTCGCGAAGCTGGCGAAGCGCCTTGTGCCATCAAGCGAAGCGCATGCCGTGCCTTAGCCTGCGCAGCAGGACAGCTTCGCCACGTCCTTGTCGAATGACAGCGCCGTGAGCTTCAAGCCCTCCACAGTGGTCAGGTATGGGAAGAGCGTGTCTGCGAGTTGCTGGACGGTTAGCCCGCAGGTGATGGCTAAGACGGCAGTCTGGATGCTGTCAGCGCCCTCAGGTGCCAGAATGTGAGCCCCGAGCAGCCTGCCCGTCCCGGTTTCGGCGACCAGCTTGATCAGCCCCCTGGTATCGCGTGCGGCCAGTGCGCGTGGCACTTGGTCAAGAGCAATCTTGGAGACGCGCACATCATGCCCGGCTGCGCGAGCGGCAGCTTCAGTGAGACCGACACTCGCGACCTGCGGATCGCTGAACACGACGGCCGGCATCGCTGCATTGTCGTACCGCAGGCTGTCGCCGTTGAGGGCGTTCTTGGCAGCGAGCTTGGCGCCATAGGCGGCCATGTAGACGAACTGATCGTGGCCGGTCACGTCGCCAGCGGCATAAGTGCCGGGGCGGGTGGTGCGCATGTGGTCGTCAACTGCAATGCCCCCGTTTGCCGCAACAGCGACACCGTTGTCGGTGAGGTCGAGCGCCTCGGTGTTGGGTGTGCGCCCGGTGGTGACGAGAACTTGCTCGGCGTCGAGTGTCACATTCCGGCCATCGCGCTCAACCGTCAGAGCAACACCGGCATCGGTCGTGCGGATCGAATGGTAGGCTACGCCGGAGACGACGTTGATCCCCTCGTCCTCAAAGTATCCCGTCAGCGCCCGGCTGATCTCAGGCTCGGCCTCGGGCAACAGTCGTGAGCGAAAGACAAGCGTCACCCTGACACCAGCCCGCGCGAACAACTGAGCCAGCTCGGCACCGATGTAGCCCCCGCCGATGATGAGCAGCGTTCTCGGCAGTTCCTGAAGCTCCAAGGCTGTTGTGCTGGTGAGATAAGGTACAGCTTCAATACCTGGGATGCTCGGGACAGTGGGCCGCGCCCCGGTCGCGATGATGATCCGGTCGGCCGCGATCCGCGTGCCATCAACATTCACTCCGCCGTGGACGAGGCGCGCCGATCCCTCGCGATAGGCGATGCCGTCGTAGGCCGGCAGCAGGTCTATGTACTTCGTCTGTCGCAAGTGCCCGACCAGATCGTCCTTTTGAAGAACTGTCGCCCGCCAGTCCGTGATCACAGCCTCAGCCGTAACGCCAGCAAACCGTGCGGCGGCGCGTGCGTTGTGAAGGGTCTCCGCAGCCCGGATGAGGGTCTTTGAGGGCACGCAGCCGATGTTGACGCACGTACCTCCGATGGTCCCACTGCCAATGAGCGCCACCTGGGCTCCTTGATCGGCGGCGGTGATAGCTGCCGAGAAGCCAGCCGAGCCGGCCCCAATGACGGCAATGTCATAGACATCGCGCCTCGGGACTCGACGGCCGACAGTGGTGACTTTCGAGGTGGCACCATTGGCACTGTGGGAGCCAGCATCGGCTTGGGTGCGATCCTTCCGCAGCCCGATCATGCTTGGCTCGAAGATCGCCCGGCCAGCCTCCAGAGCCTCCTTGATGGAAAGTCGAAATCCCGGTTCGTCGGCCGGCCATATGCTTCGCCAAGCTGCGAAGTGGTCGTCGCTACAGAAGAAGGCTGTCGTCGAACAAAGTGAATTTGCGGCACAGCCGCCCTCGTAGTGCACGCTAAGCCAGACCACCGTTTGCCGAGGGTTGACCTCGTCGAGTGCCCGGCCGTGGTCTCGCGTGGAGACGTTGATCGGTGAGCCGCAATGCCAGCAACGGGAAGTGATCTGAATGTCTCTGTCGAGCATTGCGCCGACGCCAAGCGCATCGACTGCGCACATGGCGTTGATAGTACGGCCATCCAGCTTGATTTGGTGGCCGGTGTCTCGGTCGGTGAATGGATAAGTGCCAACGATCCGGTCGCCTTCAAGAACCACAAGGTCCCGTTCACTGAGTTCATTGAGCAGCGGTTGCAACGCTGCTTCGGTCAACCCGACTTCCGTTGCAAGAGCGACGAGTGTTGGCGCCCTGCCATTGTCGGCATAGAACTGAAGCAGTGCAGCGCGTACCCGGTCCACGGCGGCCGAGTAGCCGCTCCAGCGGTCAAGGACATGATCTGAACCGATCATCGCAGTCAGCGCACCCCGGACCACCGAGGATGCCACGACCGACCAATCGGGAAACGTCACGCCGGGTCGTATAGCAAAACTGGGCAGAGCGGCGGCTGAGCCAATATCTGAGGGGGACTTAGGTGCGCAGCAGTCGCTCATGAGTTCAAGCCTAATTGAAGGGTGGTGGGTTCGGGTTGGGCTCGGTAGACTGTCAGCTTCCCTGTTGGGGATGAGCCGGGTAACCCGCGTTTGTGCTGGCGGCGGCTATGGCCTCGGCCGTCGTCTTTCCATCGTCGAAAGTCACGGTAGCAGTCATCGCCTCTAATGAGATGGCCACATCGTCGACACCAGCCACCGAAGCCATGGATGTCTTCACGATGTAGGGGCAGGAGGCGCAGGTCATGTTGTCGACACCGAAGGTGACGGTGCGCTCGGCAGCGAAGGCGGCAGAGGCAGCCAAGGTGATCCCGCCGACGAAGAAGGCGCTCAAAAGGTTCTGCATGGGACAATTCTCCTTGTTTATGCGCCAAGCAGCACGGGCGCGATGTAGTCGAAGGCAAACGCGGCGGTTACGAGCGCCGTCGCTGACCAGAGCGCGAGTTTGACGAGCCGGTTAGGTAATGGCCGTGCGCAGGCCGCGTCGTCGGCGCAGGCTCGCGTTGGCACCCTGTAGACGAGATAGAAGCCATAGCCGAGGACACCAACCGTTCCCGTCACGAATAGCGGCTTGTAGGGAGCGAGCGCGGTGAGGTTGCCGATCCACGCGCCACCGACACCGAGGCTGAACAGCACCAGCGGCACGATGCAACAAGAGGACGCGGCGAGCGCGCCGAGTATGCCGCCTGCTATGACGAGGCGTTGCCGTCCAGCGTGGCTGCGGCCTGAGACCTCATCGGCGGACGCCGACCGTATGTTTCCAAGAGTTTCCATTTCGTCCTTCGCTGATTGCCGAGATCCAGTCTCCGCAGTAATGTGCAGTCTGTAGCGACTACAGGCTCAAGAGGAATTTTGGGATGCGCGATCACGCCTTGGTGAAGGGCCTGCAAAGAGCTGAACTGGCCCGGCGGACAGGAACCAATTTGGAGACGGTGCGGTACTACGAGAAGGTTGGCCTTCTACCGGAGCCGCCGCGCACACAAAGCGGCTACCGAAACTACGACGCGACACACGAGCGACGCCTTCGCTTCGTTCTGAGGGCGCGTGAGCTGGGCTTCTCACTTGACGAAATCCGCGCGCTGCTACGGCTTGTGGATGAGCGTGACCGGCCCTGCGCAGACGCTCGCGTGGTTGCGGCGACACACCTTGAGGACGTGCGCGCAAAGATCGCCGACCTGAAGCGCATGGAACAGGTCCTCAAGGAGGTCGTCAAGCAGTGCGGGGATGGCACATTGCCGGCATGCCCACTGATTGAGACGCTGTTCCAAGAGACTGCCGTCAATTAGGCCGAGAGACGGTCCGTGACGCGCCTCGCGTTGGGTAAGCTGGCGCGTGCATTTGGCGCTGTCGCTGGCCCTGTGCTGCTGTTAGACGCTTGGCTGCCCGACAATGCGGGGTGGCTACTTTGAGGACGAGGACCCATTGACCAACTGGACGGCCAAGCGCGAGCGGAAAGCCGAAGTGAAGAGCCGGGCGAATGAGCCCAGCGCGATGTTCACCCGATGCCGAGCGGTCGGGTGTAGTAGGCCGGCCCGTGCGGGCACAGGAGACGGCTTGGACACGCGGTTCTGCCGTTCGCATGCGGATCACTACGCGCGCCATGGGAGCGCCTATAAGCCGTCCTATGGGGCACGGGAGATCAACCCTTACCGGGCCTCCGCGCTGGCATGGCTTGAGGCAAACCAGAGTGACACCTATGTGGCCAATGCGGTCGACCGAGTAGCCACGCTTCTGCGGACCTCGGGGCCTCACATAGAGGCTTTCCGGTTGCGTGGGCTGTCACCACAGGAGCGCGCGAAGGCAGCCTGGGCGAGGCTGCGGAAGGCCGGTGTCGATCCGCGCCGGGTCGTTGCTGCATGGCTGGCCGTCGAGATGATCATACGGGACGATCCGCAGGCTGAGCGCAAAGCTGAGTTCAAGCAGGTGCAAGCTGCAAAGCTGATCCACAAGATGGCTTCAGGGACGCACAAGAGGTGGGGCGAAGGGGCGAACGTGAAGGAACTGCACGTCTACCCGAGGTCACGCGGGCGCATCCTGAGGCACGTTGGCGAGGCGCTGGAGGAAGCGTGCGAGCTTCTTGTCGAACACCGTGGGCGCGATCTACCCGAACGGCAAGCTGATAGGGCGTGACCTTCTTCTCGCCCATTCATCAGACCAACAACTCTCCCGGCGATCAACAAAATCCGGAAAGGACACAGAAATGACAGGCGGAGGCCGGCAACGAGTGCCACAGATGGAGCCCGCCCAGCGGCTGATCGAGGAGCTGGAGAGAGAATGGAGGGAGGAGCAGACCATTCACCGCAGGTGGCGTGAGGATGGCGTCAAGTTCGATCTTGAGCGGCCCGAGAGGCTGGACATTAGAGCAATCACGCTCATGCCTGAGCTGTTCCAGCCCCGAGACGGCATTAGCGAGAAGCACGTCGCCGACCTGACTAAGGCAATCAAGAGCTTCGGCGAACTCGATCCGGTGACTGCGATTGTCGTGGGAGAGCGGACGATCTTGATTGACGGTCACCACCGCATAGAAGCCTACGGGCGTGTTAGGCCAGACCGAGAGGTGCCGATAAGGTACTTCGATGGGTCGCCCAGCGAGGCCGTTCTGGTAGCGAGCGAGGCCAACTCAGCCGTGAAGCTCCCTATGGAAAGCCGGGAGCGGCAAAACAGGGCGTGGAAGCTCGTCCTAATAGGGCGCTACAGCAAGCCCGACATTGCCAGAGCAGCGGGAGTATCCGAACGACAGGTAGCCAACATGCGGTCGGTGATGAAGCAGCTTGGCGATGAAGCCTTTGCCCACAACAAATCTTGGTTCCGAGCGAGGAATGCGGCGAAGGGCGGGTATCAGCACATGGACGAGACAGAGGCGTCTATCTGGCAGGAAGAGTTAGCTCAACGCTACGCCGACAACATGGCGAAGATGTTCTCAACCAAGATGGCGGACAACCCTCAAGTCGCTGCGATGGCCCTTGAGAAGTACTTCGGCAGGCGGCTTCCGGAAGTCTGGAGGGAACTTAGGGACTTTGTCGACGTCCGCGAGATTGAGCTTGAGGAAGCTGAGGAGAAGGCTGCGGTCGAGGCTGAAGAGGCTGACATTGAAGCTATTCTATCCGCAAGGGCTGCGGCAGAGGCCGTTAAGACCGCAGGACCCGAAGAAGAAATCCGCCACGAGGAGTTCTAACGCTCGACTGGGATGCAATCCTTATGGGATGCATTTTGCACCCCCTGCAGTGGACCGAACGCCGAGCGAGACCACGGCACAAAGTAGGGGTCTTTCGTCCACAGCATGAACACGAACCACCCCCAAAATATTAGACAGTGCTAAATATCGTTGTCCGGACGCATGCGATCTGCTACTATTTAATCAGCGACAAAACGGTTCTGGATGGCCGCACGTCCGACATCATGCACAAGTTCAACTCGAACCGGAGAACGGCCATGAAACGGCTTCCGACGGTCGCTGCCCTTTTGGCGGCGGGAACTATGTTTGCAATGCACGGCGCAGCCGCCGACGACGCTGCGATGATCAAGAGCGCGGAAGCCGCTGCACCCGCTGCTGTAGCAAGTGGCGCTGCGATCTACACCATGGACGAGAAGGGTGCCATGCGCACGCTGCGAGAGGGCACAAACGGCTTCTGGTGCATGCCGGACAATCCGGGCTCGCCGGGACCAGACCCGATGTGTGGCGATGCCAATTCGATGGAATGGTTGATGGCATTGGTCCAAAAAAAGGAACCGCCCAAAGACAAGGTCGGCTTCATGTATATGCTGGCCGGCGGCACCGACGGCAGCAACACCGATCCTTATGCGACAAAGCCAGAAGAGGGCAACAATTGGATCGAAACCGGACCGCATGTCATGGTCGTCAACGCCAAGGACGTGATGCACGGCTATCCGGAGAACCCCAAGCCGGACACCTCAAAGCCGTATGTGATGTGGGCGGGCACTCCCTACGCACATCTCATGATCCCGGTTAAGTAGCAGAAATAGCGCGCCACGCGGGCGTACGTTTGTGTCGCCCGAAGGCTCTTTGTAGGTGAAGGTCTTTCGTCCACAGCATGAACAGATTGTGGCCGCCGGCCGCCGCCACTTCCAGCGCCCGCTTGGCGCTTTCCTGGCCCTTGATGTCTGAAAGGTCGGGCAGGTCGCGGGCCGAGACATGGATGCCGGGCTCGGGCCGCGACAGCACCTGCGTGCCGCGAAAATGATTGGCGATGGCAATCAGGCTGCGCGGCGCCAATATGTCGAAATCCTTGCCCGCCCAGGCCGCTTCCGGCCCGCAGCCGAACGGGCAGATCAGGCCTTTTCCCTCGGCATTGGCGCCGATCGCCGCCGGCAGCGCGCCGGCCACCGCGGCAATGGTGCCGTCGAGCGACAATTCACCCAGCACGACATAAGACGCCAGCATATCGCCCGGAATGGCGCCGAGTGCCGCCATCAGGCCGAGCGCGATCGGCAGGTCGTAATGGCTCCCTTCCTTGGGCAGGTCGGCAGGCGCCAGGTTGACCGTCACCTTCTTCGACGGCATTGACAGGCCCGAAGCGTGCAGCGCCGCCTGCACCCGCTCGCGGCTTTCGGCCACCGCCTTGTCGGCCAGGCCGACAATCTGCATGCCGACCTTGCCCGGCGCGATCATCACCTGGACATCGACCGGTACGGCCTCGATGCCCTGGAAAGCAACCGTGCGAACCCGCGCCACCATCTTGCTCTGCCCCCGGATATCAGCTCGCCTCGGCCTTGTGGTTCAGACCGCGAGCGACGTCAGGACAAGACAACCATAGATTTCAGGCCAAGGCAAGAACATTACAGGAACATGCATTCGTTGTGGTTGCAGCGCGCTGTGCCGGTTGCAAAAACGGAAGATGGTTGAGCAAAATGGAACGGCTGCTCCGCCTCCTCGACCGCGTTAACAAGGCGACTAGGCCCTTCGGCAATCTGAGGGTGTTGCTTCTAAGCGGTGATGAAGGCATCGACCGAACCTGAAAGCGATCGATCGATCGCGACCTGCGGTGGAAGCCACTCCATGACAGGATATCTGAAAGGCCAAGGCAGGGCGATCCGGCGCGAAGAGCCGCTCTCC
Organism: Mesorhizobium sp. C277A; assembly: GCF_040324395.1. Taxonomy (NCBI): domain Bacteria; kingdom Pseudomonadati; phylum Pseudomonadota; class Alphaproteobacteria; order Hyphomicrobiales; family Phyllobacteriaceae; genus Mesorhizobium; species Mesorhizobium sp. C277A. The sequence goes on from NZ_JAMYVW010000002.1 coordinate 5,174,774, forward strand.
AGAAAAATCTCGTTTACAAGGTCTATGAACCGCCCGCGGTCTCGTTCGATTCGTTTCAAAGTTTGCGAACGAATGTAATCCCGGGGAATTCGTCGCTCCTTCAGCGCTAAGACAGCCTCCGCGATGGATCGAGGATCGGGTGGAATTGTAAGCGAATAGTCATCATCCAGATAAAGGTCTCGGCCGCCATGGTTCGGCGTCGTGACCACTGGAAGCCCCGCGAGAAGATATTCCGTGCTTGCGAACATTGGTCCTTCAAGGTGAGAGAGACAGATTCCCACGGCTGCACGATTTAGATGCGTGTTCACCTGAGCCGGTGCCAATCGGACAGGCTTGCCGGTGCCGTCAAACTCGTTGATAAAGACGTGATGCGGCGCGAGCTCCCTATGCCGATTTATTCGCGCTCTTTCCGACTCCGTCGTGGAGGATCCGCTTGAATCTCGATAGAAGACAAATGCGCAACGCTGGATGCCAAGCGACAAGTCATGGCGCTTCCACGGAGCCAGTTGCGCATTGTAGATTGCATCAAATTCTACAGGGACGTCATCGAGAGGCCTGAATATGTGTTCGGAGGTTGTTGACGTCTTGTTGTGCAGGACGGCGGCCTCGCCGGACTGGTTCAACAGATCAGCCTCTGCCTGAGTGTTGGATAGGAAGATTAGCGAGTGACGGGGGTTCTTGAGTCTATGCAGAACGGCATAGGTCCGGATGGTTTTGACGCTAGCACTGTTTTCGATGGACCAGGTTGGCGAGATGAGAAACCAGGCGCGGTGGCTGCGTGGACGGAAAGGCATATGACTTGCTAATCCGAGCGGCGTACCGGACATTCCCGAATAGGATATGAACGGATCGTCCGACAGCAAACTGGCCTGAAGAGCAGGTTGCGACTTCGCGGAAGGGTGCCCTTTTCTGAGGTTGTGGCCATGACGCAGCATGGCTCTGACAATCTCGAATTTGGTAGGAGGGCGATACCCGTGCTGTAGGGTCAACATGCGGCAATTGCGATCTTGAGTGCGGAGAAAAACTCGCTTCGATAGAGAGAAATTTGGCAAAGAAACACCGCCATTTGATCGACGGAATATCTCAGGCGATCAAAACTGGTGTACGGAGAAGCGCCTCTTGAAAGAAAACATCGTCCCAAGCGGAGCTGGTTCTCACATCGCGCTACCAACCGTATCCGTTTGCGTAGGCTGTTTCAATCAAGAGGCATTCATCGACACTGCGATCCGATCCGTAGCGGCGCAGACATACACTGCGTTCGAATGCGTGGTGGTCGATGATTTTTCGACCGACGGTTCCCGCCGAAGGATTGAAGAGTGTCTGTCCCAGCTTGGCGACAGTCGTTTCCGCTTTCTGCCCCGACTGCAAAATGGCGGGCAGTTGACAGTAATGATGACCGGGCTTGACGCGACAGCCGGGCCCCTGATCTCCTTTCTTGACGGTGACGATGCTTGGCATCCTGACTTCATAGAATGCCATGTGAGAGCGCATCTCAGCCAAACCGTATCGCGGCAATGTCGAGCTCCGATGAGGTGGTGATAGATACGGCCGGCAACCTGCTTGCGGGCGGTCATCCCGTATTCCACCTGAACGACCCGCGATCGATGCCGAAAATGAGCGGCTACCTGCATGTCGACACCGAAGCTGACCCGACATTATTATTTATTGATCGGGGTACCGTGGGTTGGTTTTGGTCAACCACATCGGGGATGATGTTTCGTCGAGCTCCGCTTGAAATCATGCGTCCATCCGATCCGGACGAAATAAAGATATGTGCCGATGGTTATATGGCTCGTGCCGCCCATATGATCGGCGGAACCGTGAGGATTGGGCGGGCTCTTGGCAGTTATCGGCTTCACGGCGGCAATGGCTGGGCGGACGGGCGCATCCTGGGTACCGGAGTTGGCCTCGGCAGGATGTCGCCTGATACTGAAATAGCGATACGGCGGGCACTGGCCAATCGTTGGTGCGAAGTGGCGCCGGGACTGGCGCATTTAATCTCCCGCCACTCAATGCGCAGGACCTTGGTCGACCTGATCGGACTGTCTGCGGCTTTTGCATTGCTGGAAAAGAACTCCGATGCGGGTTTTCTGCTGAAAGACTGGGCAACACCACAGCGAAAATTGCAGACCAGACTTATCGGTCTCCTTCCTCCGAAACTGAGGCCTCGGCGCTTCCGGGACATAGTTTGATTTGATGAGCCGCTTGCTCGGCAGTCTTACCCGATAAAGAGCATCTTTCGATGCTTCTCTGGACCCACCAAAGTCCTCCGTAGCAACGCACACTACGCGGCCAAATTCCGCCGCTTCGCCTCTACCGCGTCCCAGAACAGGCTGGCGATATCCGCGCCACCAAAGCGTTGCACTTCGCGCACGCCGGTTGGCGAGGTCACGTTGATCTCGGTCATGTAGTCGCCGATCACGTCGATGCCGACCAGGATGAAGCCGCGCTCTTTCAGCGACGGGCCGATGCGGGCGCAGATTTCGCGTTCGCGCTCCGTCAGCTCGGTCTTTTCGGCGCGGCCGCCGACATGCATGTTGGAGCGGGAATCGTGGTCGGCCGGCACGCGGTTGATGGCGCCGACCGCCTCGCCGTCGATCAGGATGATGCGCTTGTCGCCCTTGCGCACATCCTTCAGATAGCGCTGGACGATATACGGCTCGCGTGACAGCTGGGCGAACATTTCGAGCAGTGAGGCGAGGTTGCGATCGTCTCCCTTGAGATGGAAGATGCCGGCGCCGCCATTGCCATAGAGCGGCTTGACGATGATGTCGCCGAATTCCTTGCGGAAGGCCGCGACCTCCTGGGGATCCTTGGTGATCAGCGTTTCGGGCATCAGATCGGGGAATTCGGTGACGAAGATCTTTTCCGGGCTGTTGCGCACCCAGGCCGGGTCGTTGACGACCAGTGTCTTCGGGTGAATGCGCTCCAGAATGTGCGTGGTGGTGATGTAATTCATGTCGAAGGGCGGATCCTGGCGCAGCAGGATCACATCCATCTCCGACAGGTCGGTGCGCACCTTGTCGCCCAGCGTATAATGATTGCCCTTCTCGTCGCGGAGCTTCATCTCTTCGATGCGGGCAAACACCTTGCCGCCCAGCATCGACAGCCGGTCGGGCGTGTAGTGGAACAATTGGTGGCCGCGCCGCTGCGCCTCCAGCGACAGCGCAAAAGACGTGTCGCCGGCGATCGAGACGGTGGAGACATGGTCCATCTGGACGGCGATCTTCAGGGTCATCTTTTGGTCTCCAGCGGGTCGAGCAAGTCCAGGAAAAGTGCGTAGCGGTTTTCCGTCCGGAATTGCGGCAAGGCAAGTCGCCGATATACGGAACTTGGCGGCTTCTGCCAATCGCGCTTGCTTGGCCCAGACCTTTACCGGTCGAAGACCAGCCGGGAGTAACCGAGGAAGGACAGCGCCATGGCGACCAGCGAGGCGACGGCAAGTGCCGCCAGCGGCGGCATTGCCGGCAGCGCGAACAGGATGGCGCAGTAGACGAGATAGTTGACAATGCTGGTGGCGATGCCGACGCCGCCATAGCGCGCGCCCTCCTGCGCCACGCCGCGGCTCGACGGCGAAAAGGTCAGGTGCCGGTTGATCTGCCAGGTGACGCACAGCGCAAAGCCGATCGACAGGACACGGGCGACGAAGGGACCGAGCGGCGTCACCGCCAAGAGCAGCCAGAGCACCGCGGCATCGGCGACGAAACCAACGCCGCCGGCCAGGACGAAGCGGGCGAGCCGGCTCACGGCCTCAGGCGGCCCGGGGCGTCTTGCCCGGTTCGGCCTTCGCTGTTTCGCTCGTGCGTTCGCGCCGTTCGACCCGGCCCGACGGAACCGAGAGATAGAAAATGCGTTTCTGCTCGGCGCGTCCGCGCGATACCGAATCGAGGATCAGTCCGGTCACCATCGCAAGCATCGAGAGCAGCAGCAGGCCGACCGACAGCACCCAGGTCGGCATGCGCGGCACGAGGCCGGTCTGGGCGAATTCGATCAGCACCGGCGTCATCAGGGCAAGGCTCGACGCCAGGAAGAAAATCGCGAAGGCGCCGAAGAAGCGCAGCGGCTGCGTTTCCTTCATCAGCATGGCGAACATCCACAGGATCCTGGCGCCGTCGCGATAGGTCGACAGCTTCGACGACGATCCCTCAGGCCGGCGGCCATAATCGAGCGCGATCTCGCTCACCGGCAGTTTGAGCTGCGAGGCATGCACCGACATTTCGGTCTCGATCTCGAAGCCGCCGGAAACCGCGGGAAAGCTCTTGACGAAACGCCTCGAGAAGACGCGGTAGCCGGAGAAGATGTCGGTGAAGTCGGCGCCGAACAGCCGCTTGTAGAGGCTGTTGAAGATGCGGTTGCCGAAGGCATGGCCGGAACGGCCGGCATCGTCGGTGACGCCGCGCCTGGTGCCAACCACCATGTCGCAGCGCTCGGTCTGCAGGATGTTGATCAGCAGCGAGGCATCTTCCGGCGCATAGGTGCCGTCGCCATCGGCCATCAGATAGATGTCCGCATCGATGTCGGCGAACATGCGCCGCACGACATTGCCCTTGCCCTGGCGCGGCTCGCGGACGACGATGGCGCCCGCTGCGCGCGCCTTGAGCGCGGTCAAATCCCTGGAATTGTTGTCATAGACATAGATCTCGGCCGATGGCAGCGTCTCGCGAAAGCGCCGCACCACCTCGGCGATGGTCAGTTCCTCATTGTAGCAAGGCAGGAGCACGGCAATGGCCGGCTCATGGCGGACTTCGTGCGGCATTTCCGTCTCCCGACACCCGGCGGAGCCTCCGGCCGCGCTCATATGCGGCCTCGCTCAGGCGACTTTACTATTTATTGAAGCTGTTAAGGCTAGGTTTAAGGCCGCAGTCTTTCCGACGAAGGTCATGATGATGAACGCAGCCAAGGCGGGTGCTTCCTCCTGGAAGTCCGATATGACGCTGGCGTTGCTTGCCATGCTGGTGGTGCTGGCCGTCAATGCCGCCACGGGCTTTCGCGAATTGAGCAATGCCGGCGGCGACAATGACAGCCTGCTGCGGCTGGTCGAGGTTCGCGACATGCTGGCCGGCCAGGGCTGGTTCGACCTGCATCAGTACAGGATGGGGCCGGAAGGCGGTTTCGTCATGCACTGGTCGCGGCTGGTCGACGCACCGCTCGCCGCCATCATCCTCGCCGCCTCGGCGCTGACCGGCAGCATGGCCATGGCCGAAGTGGTCGCACAGGTGCTGTGGCCGTCGCTGCTGTTTTGCCTGGCGGTGTTTTTTACAGCCCGTGCGGCACGCAGCTTCGCCGGCGTCGGCGCCGTGCTGCCCGCTATCGTCATCGGCGCGGCGGCGCTGCATTTCATCGGCATTTTCTTGCCGGGTGCGCTCGATCATCACAATGTCCAGCTGACGCTGACCATGGCCAGCCTCAGCCTGCTGCTCGAGGCGCCGGCGCGTCGCTGGGCGGCGCTGATTTCCGGGCTGTGTGCGGCCCTGACGCTGGCCGTCGGCATGGAAACCGCGCCCTATGTCGCCACCATCGGCGCCTGCATCGCTTTGCTGTTCGTCGTCGATCCCGGCGGCGAACGCCGGATCGCCAGGGATTTCGGTCTCGGCTTTGCCGGGGTTTCAGCCCTCGTCTTCGTCACCACCATCCCGCCATCGGCCATGGGCCAGCCGCAGTGCGATGCCTTCTCGGCTGTGCAGTTCGTGGTGGCGGCAATCGCCGGACTGGGGCTTGCCGCCGTGACGTCGCTCACGGTGTCCAATGGCACGGCCAGCCGCCGCCTGATCTCGCTTAGCCTGCTCGCGCTTGGGCTGGGCGCCGTCATCGTGGCGCTGTTTCCGCAATGCCTTGCGGCTCCCTACGCAAACCTCGATCCGCGCCTCAAGGAATTGTGGCTCGATCACATCGACGAGGCGCAGTCGCTGTTCAGTATTGCCGTCAATGAGCCGGCGTCGCTGGCGGCGCGCTATGTCACGCCGCTGGTGGCGATCGCGCTGATGGCGCTTCGCCTGCGCGGACCATGGCGCCGCCAGGACAGCCTCGTCGGCGCCTTGCTGGTCGGCGCCTTCATCGTCAGCGCCTGGCAGGTCCGCGGCTCGACATTCTCGATCGCCTTTGCCGTCATCCCGCTGTCGGCCTGGATCGCAAGCTGGCGCGAACGGGCGAGGATCAGCCCTGCGCGCAGCGTATCGCTGCGCATGGCGGCGGTCTGGCTGGTGTCGGCGAATGCCGTCTGGGCCGGCGCTGCCGCCGCGACGTCGAGCGTATTCGAGGCCAGCAAGGTCTCGGTCGAGGCACAGGACACCGACAGCGATCCGTCCTGCGAGCGCAAGGCCTCCTTCGCGGCGTTGGCCCGGCTGCCGGACACCACGGTGCTTGCCATTTCCAATCTCGGCTCGCCCATCCTTGCCTATTCCGGGCACCGCGTCTTTGCCGGCCCCTATCATCGCAACATCGCCGGCGACCTGCTTGCGCTCGATGCCTTCCTCGGATCGGCGGACCAGGCGAGGATGATCGCGGCGGCTCACCACGTCGGCCTGATGGCGCTCTGCCGCGGCAGCGCCGAAAGCAAGATGCTTGCCGCCAAGGCGCCGCAAGGCTTCCTGGCCAGGCTGATGCAGGGAAGCGTCCCCGATTGGCTCGAACCGGTGGCCGAAACGCGCGGAACCCCGGTCGAACTCTACCGCGTCCGCTAAAGCATCATTCGCCAGCGAAAAATCGATTTCGCGATACGCTTCCTAAACGCTTTGCTGCCAGTCTCAGCCTAAATTTCGGGCGTCACAAACAGGGATACCGATGCAAACGACGTTTGGCACCGGGCAGGCAAGCAGGGAAAACTCGGATCTGGCGTTCACCGATGCGCTGACCGGGCTTGGCAACCATCGCCGCTTCTTCGACAAGGTCGATCGCCTGATCAGCGACCGTGCAGACGATCCCGCGCCGTTCACGGTCGGCATTCTCGACCTCGACGGCTTCAAGCCGATCAACGATCTGTTCGGCCACAAGGCCGGCGACGACATATTGATCCAGGTGGCAATGCGGCTGCGCGCTTCGATGGACAGCCACTCCACCGTTTGCCGCATCGGCGCCGACGAATTCGCCTTCCTGTATCCGATGGTGTTCTCGGAGGAAGCGGCGGCCGAGAAGTCGCGCATGATGATCGAAATCCTGTCGGCGCCCTACGATGTCGGCGAACGCACCGCCAGGCTTTCGGCCTCGGTCGGCTGCTCGCTCTTTTATTCCGGCGACGAAACCACGGAAATCCTCGTCAACAAGGCCGAAACGGCGCTCTACCACGCCAAGCGTTCGGGCCGTGGCCGGGTCGTCGTCTACACCCGCGAAATGGAAGAGGCGGCCAAGCGCGTCACCCGCATCGAACAGGCGCTGCGCCGTGCCGTCTCGGCCGGTGAGGTCGAACCGCATTTCCAGCCCATCGTCGATTTGACCACCCGCCGCACCATCGGCTTCGAGACGCTGGCGCGCTGGACCGATCGCGACCTCGGCGTGGTGCCGCCGACCGTGTTCATCCCGATCGCCGAAGAGCGCGGCATCATCGGCCCGCTGTCGCAGCTGGTGCTGCGCAAGGCGACCGAAGCGGCGCGCAGCTGGCCGAAGGACCTGTTCCTGTCCTTCAACCTGTCGCCCTCGCAACTCGTCGACCAGAACACCGGCCTGCACATATTGTCGATCCTCGACCGCACCGGCTTCGATCCGCGACGGCTGGAGATCGAGATCACCGAAACCGGCCTGATGAACGATCCGGCCTCGGCCGAGAAGATCGTCGAGGACCTGCGTCGCGTCGGCATCCGAGTCTCGCTCGACGATTTCGGCACCGGCCAGTCCTCGCTCGGCCGCTTGCGCGAATTCCATTTCGACAAGCTCAAGATCGACCGCGCCTTCGTCTCCTCGATCCTCGACGACCGCCCGTCGGAACACATCATCCGCGCCATTCTGGCCATGTGCGAAGGGCTCGGCATGGATGTCGTCGCCGAAGGCATCGAGGAGGAGGCGCAGGCCGACCGCCTCGTCCAGTTCGGCTGCGCCGGCGGCCAGGGCTATCTCTTCGGCAAACCGGTCGACGCCGACGCCACGCTCGGCTACCTCCGCGATTCCTATCGCGGCGCCCTCTACGCCAAGGCAGTCTGACCGGCGGTCTTGCCTGCGTCGAGCAAGTCAGCGGTGCGAGCCAAGATCGACTGTGGCCGCCATCTTGCGTCCTTTTGTCTGACATAAGCCAAACAAATCGCCGTTTTCGCCCTTGCTCCCCGGACTTGGCTGGATAGGATGCGCGCCGACCGGATCGGGAGAGAAAAATATGATGCCATCGGCCGATTTTGCCGACCTCAGGGGAGCCTCGGTGCTGATCACCGGCGGCGGTTCCGGAATTGGTGCGGCACTGACCGAGGGCTTCGTTCGCCAGGGCGCCCATGTCGCCTTCATCGACATCGCCGATGGCCCAAGCACGCTGCTTGCCGACCGCGTCGAAAAAGAACTTGGCCGGCGACCGCTCTACCTCAAGACCGATTTGCGTGACGTCGAGGCGTTGCGCGCTTCGGCCGCCAAAGCGGCTGAGGCGCATGGCGACGTCACCGTGCTGGTCAACAATGCCGCCTGGGACGAACGCCACGACGTCGCCGACGTTACCGTCGAGTTCTGGGACAATAATCTCGCCGTCAATCTGCGCCCGCATTTCTTCACCGCACAGGCGGTCGCGCCGGGCATGAAGCGGGCCGGCGGCGGTTCGATCATCAACTTCACCTCAACCTCCTATCTCATCAACCACCCCGATATGCCGGCCTACACCGCCGCCAAGGCCGGCATACTCGGCCTCACCAAAGGTCTCGCGGGCAAGCTTGGGGTCGACGGCATCCGCGTCAATGCGATTGCGCCGGGCTGGGTGATCACCGAGCGGCAGCGGGAACTCTGGGTCACCGAGCAGGGGCTCGCCGCCCATGTCGCCAAGCAATGCATCAAGCAGGTCATGCAGCCCGACGACATCGTCGGCACGGTGCTGTTCCTGGCCTCCGACGCCTCGCGTATGCTGACGGCGCAGATGTTGATCGTGGACGGGGGTTTCCTGTGAGCCCGGTGAATCAAAATCCGGCAACAGGCACGCCGGCAGTCGCCGCCGTCGACTGGGGCACGACCCGCATGCGGGTCTGGCTGGTCGACGAGGCGGGCGGGGTGCTTGCCGAGCGTCGCGGCGATGATGGGTTGATCACCGCGCAGCAAAAAGGCTTTTCGACCATCCTCGAGGGCCATCTGGCGGCGCTCAGCGCACCTGACACACTGCCAGTCATCATCTGCGGCATGGCCGGCTCGCGCCAGGGTTGGCTGGAAGCGCCTTACGTCATCGTGCCGGCGCCGCTCAGTGCCATCCTCGCGGGGGCCGCCCGCATTCCCGGCCAGAGCCGCGACATCCGCATCGTGCCTGGCCTGGCGCAGCGCCTGGAAGATGCGCCGGACGTAATGCGCGGCGAGGAAACCCAGCTTGCCGGCGCCGGTTTGCCGGCAAAAGGTCGCCATCTCGTCTGCATGCCCGGCACCCATTCGAAATGGGTTCTGGTCGAAGACGGCGCGGTCGACGGCTTCTGCACCTGGCCGACCGGCGAGCTGTTTTCGGTGCTGGCCACTCACTCTATCCTGCGCCATTCGCTGGGCGAGAGCCCGAAGCCGGTCACTCCGGACAATCCGTTCTTCCAGGAATGGTGCCGCAAGGCTTTGGCGGAGGGCGGCGATGTCACCTCGCGGCTGTTCTCGATCCGCGCCGCCGGCCTGCTGCAGAACCTCAAGGCCGACGATGCCGCCGCTTGCCTGTCCGGCCTGCTGATCGGCGGCGAGATCGCCTCGGCGGGCCGCCGCTATGGCGAAAGCACCACCGCAATCGTGCTGGTTGCGTCCGGCTCGCTAGCAGCCCTCTACCGCCAGGCGCTAGACCTTGCAGGGCTTGCCGTCAGGACGGTCGACGCCGACGAGGCGGTGCGTGCCGGCCTTATCGAGGCAGCGCGGGAAAATGGCATGATCGCCAAATGACTCACCAGAGTGGAGTGACAGCGTGACCCAGACCGCCCCCTTCCCGAAGCTCAAGCGTGGTCTTGTCGCCATTCTGCGCGGCCTCAAACCCAGCGAGGCGGTTGCCATCGGCCAGGCGCTGTTTGACGCCGGCATCGAAGCCATCGAGGTGCCGCTCAATTCGCCGGAGCCGTTTTCATCGATCGCCAGCATTGTCACCGCTTTGCCCAAGACAACGCTGGTCGGCGCCGGCACGGTGCTGACTTCAGCCGATGTCGACACCTTGGCCAAGGCCGGCGGGCGGCTGCTGGTCAGCCCCAACATCGATGCCGACGTCATGGCCCGCGCCATGCACCATGGCATGGTGACGATGCCAGGCGTGTTCACCCCCACCGAAGCTTTTCAGGCGATTAGGCTTGGGGCTTCGGCGCTCAAATTCTTCCCGGCAAGCGTGCTCGGGCCCAGCGGCATTTCGGCGATGCGGGCCGTGCTGCCGGCCGATACCGTGGTCGGCGCCGTCGGCGGCGTTTCCGAGAAAGACTTTGCCGGCTACAAAGCCGCTGGGGTGACCGCTTTCGGTCTTGGCTCCAGCCTGTTCAAACCCGGCATGAGCGTCGACGAGGTGGCCTCGCGCGCCCGGGCGGCGGTGACGGCCTGGGATGCGGCCTTCGGCGGAGCGGCATGATGGAAAACGTTTCGGTTTTCTCGGACCATGTCTGCGAGCTCGGCGAGGGGCCGAGCTACGATCCCGCCACCGATACGCTGTTCTGGTTCGACATTGTCAACGGCCTGCTGCTGGAGCAGGGTGTCACGTCCGGCGCGCGGAAAGTCCATGAACTCGGCCAGATGGCCAGCGCCATCGCCATTGTCGATGACAATCGCCAGCTCATCGCCACCGAGACTGGCCTGCATGTCCGCGACGTCTCGACCGGCAAGCTGACGCTGCATACGCCCATCGAGGCCGACAATGCGCTGACCCGCTCCAACGATTCGCGCGTCCATCCGTGCGGCGCCTTCTGGGTCGGCACGATGGGCAAGGGTGAGGAGAAGGGCGCCGGCGCCATCTACTGGTTCTTCAAGGGCGAATTGCGCACGCTTTACACCGGCATCACAGTATCGAATTCGATCTGTTTTTCCGAAGACGGCTCGATTGCCTATTACACCGACACCTCGACCGGCCTGTTGATGCGCGTCGCCTGCGATCCGGCAACGGGTCTGCCGATCGGCGAGTCCAAAGTGTTCGTCGACCATCGCTCGTCCAGGGGCTTTGTCGACGGCTCGGTCGTTGATCGCGACGGCGTGCTGTGGAACGCCGTCTGGGGCGGCAAGGCGGTCAAGGCCTATTCGCCAGATGGCACATTGTTGCGCGAAATTGCCGTGCCGGCGGGGCAGTCCTCGTGCCCGGCCTTTGTCGGGGCCAAGGCCGGTCGGCTGGCGGTGACCTCGGCCTGGAAAGGCAAGGACGACAAGCAGCGCAAGCTCGACCCACAGGCCGGCATGACCTTCCTGCTCGACATCCCCGTCAACGGCCGCTTCGAGCCGCGCGTGGTCATCGCCTGAGCGCTGTCGCGCAGGCGTCCGGCTCGGTCGGTTTCGCGCAAGTCTGAAGCAGGGGCCATGCCATGGTGGGACAACACCACCGAAGGTCCTGATCCATGCCGCGCCCGACCCTGATCCTCGTCCATGAGCCGGAAAAGGCCTGTCTCGACCGGCTGGTCGCCGACGGCTTTCCCGCCGAGCGCGCCCTGGAAATCTCGTCCTATCTGGCGCAATCGACCGATCTCGCGCCCGAATTCGATGAAATCACCGCCGCTTGCGGGCGGCGCGGCCTCGCCTTCATGCCGGTTGCACTCGACGATGCGTCAAGCGCGCTGGCGAAGGCCGATCCCGCAACCACGCTTGTCTGGACGCTGACCGACGGCATTGCCTATTTCCGCGGTGCTGCAGCGCCCGCACTTGCCAGGCTGAATGGGCTTAGAACCATCGGAGCCGACGATGCGCTGTTCGCGCTTTGCCAGGACAAGTTCCGCTCCGGCGCCGTGCTTTGCGCGCTCGGCCTGCCGGCGCCGCAGGCAGGCCTGGCCCGCGACGGCCGCTGGCTGGCCGCCCCGCCAGCTTCGGAAGCCGGCTGGTTCGTCAAGCCGAACCGGCTCGGCTCCAAGGTAGGCATCTGGCCGGATTCACGCTGCAACGACCTGGCCCATGCGCTGGAGCTTAGCCGGCGGGTCTATGCCGCTTATCGCGACGATGTCGTCGTCCAGCCCTATGTCGGCGGTCGCAATGTCCGCGCCAGCTTCCTTGGGCTGCAAACGGATGCCGGGGCGGAAGCGCTCGGCATTGCGTTCGTCGACTCCGGCGGCGATTTCCAGACCATGGCGGACTCGATGGCGCTCTACGGCGACACCGGCGAGGCCGCCAAGGCGGCTGGACTATACAGCGAGCCGGTGCTGGAGGCGGTTGCCGACACCCAGCCGGCAGCCGCGGCAACCATCCGCCGCATCGCCGAGCGGCTGGTCAGCGGACTTGGCCTGCGCGACGTGTTTTCCATCGATTTCAGGGTCGAGGCCACCGATCATGCCCACCTCATCGAGTTCGAAGTCTGTCCCGGCCTGCCCTGCTTCGATTTCCGCGCCTATTGCCGGCTGCAATGGAGCATGACGCTGGCCGATGCGGTTGCCGAGACGGCGGCGAACCGACTGAACCGACAGGCGATCTGAAAGGCCGCGGGGACCGGCACGACCTACCGCGCCTTGACGGCTTTTGCTCCACCTTTAGTGTCGCGGGACAGTCCTCAGGCAAGGCCGCGCGATGAGCACACCAGCAAGCTCCCTCCATCATCACATAAGGCGCATGGCCGGGCGCGATCCGCATGAGGCGCATCGCGTCGCCACGCCGCTCGAGCTGCTGTTCGATCTGACCTTCGTCACCGCCTTCAGCCTTGCCTCGTCGCAACTGGCGCATGCCTTGGCCGAGGGCCACTACGCGGCGGCGCTGATCGGCTTCGGCTTTGCCAGCTTCGCGATCTGCTGGGCGTGGATCAATTTCTCCTGGTTTTCCTCCGCCTATGACACCGACGATTGGATCTTCCGCCTCGTCACCATGGTGCAGATGATCGGCGTGCTGGTGCTGGCCATCGGCCTGCCGCGCATGTTCGCCTCGATCGAGCATGGCGAACACCTCAACAATTCGGTCATGGTGCTGGGCTACGTCATCATGCGCGTCGCCATGATCTTCCAATGGCTGCGCGCGGCGCGGCAGGACCTTGGGCGGCGGCGTGCCTGTCTCACCTATGCCATCGCCATCGCGATCGCCCAGATCGGCTGGGTGGTGCAGATCCTCGTCGATTTCTCGCTGGCGACGAGCCTGGCTTTCGGCGCGGTCCTGCTTCTCATCGAGCTTGCCGGACCGGTCATCGCCGAACGCCGGGATGGCGGCACGCCCTGGCACGCGCATCACGTCGCCGAGCGCTACAGCCTGTTCGCCATCATCGCGCTGGGCGAAGGGGTGGTCGGCACGCTGGCGACGCTGTCGGCCGCGGTCGAGGAGCAGGGCTGGAACCTCGATGCCGCCTTGATCGGCATTGCCGGAATGGGTCTCACCTTCGGCATGTGGTGGGTCTACTACATGCTGCCCTCGGGGACGGTGCTGCACCAGCACCGCAATCGCTCTTTTGTCTGGGGCTATGGCCAGATGCTGATCGTGGCGGCCATCGTCGCCACCGGCGCCGGGCTGCATGTCGCGGCCTATTTCATCGAGCACAAGGCCCATATCGGCCCGGTAGCGACCCTGCTCTCGGTCGCCATTCCGCTAGGCGTGTTCCTGGGGGCGATGTACGCGCTGTATTTTTATTATCTCGTCCAGCGCTTCGATCCCCTCCATGTCTGGCTGCTGGCGGGAACGGCTGCGGTCGTCGCACTTGCCATCATCGCCGCCCTTGCCGGCGTCGACATGGCGGTCTGCCTCATCTTACTCACGCTAGCGCCGGCCGTCACCGTTGTCGGCTATGAGCTGTCGGGGCACCGCCATCAACTGGAGGTGCTGGCGCAGGAGGAAGCGCCGCACTGAGCAGAGCAGCTTCGCGCGTCAGATACCCTCGACCAGCACGATCTCGCCATCGGCTACTTTCTGACGGATGGCGACGGCGCGCTGGTACTCCGGCGAGTGGTAGCAATCGTGCGCCGCGCTGAGCGATTCGAACTCGATAATGACATTGCGGGCGCGGCCAGGCCCCTCGGCCTTTTCATGCTCACCGCCACGGGCAAGGAACTTCACGTCGAAACGGTCGAAAGCGAGCTTGGCGGCAGCGACATAGTCCTTGTAGCCTTCGGCGTCGCGCACATCGACGCGGGCTATCCAGTATCCCTTGGGCATTTTCTTCTCCTCGTTACGCGGCGCGCATCTCTTCCAGTATGACTTCCGCCGCCGCGCGCCTGTCGCTTGCCGCCACGATTGGCCGGCCCACAACAAGATGGCTGGAGCCGTTGCGGATCGCCTGGCCGGGCGTCACCACGCGTTTCTGGTCGCCATGGTCGCTGCCCTTGGGCCGTATCCCCGGTGTCACCACCGCCAGGTCGGGTCCGACGATGCGGCGCACCGCTTCCGCCTCCTCGGCCGAGCAGACGACGCCGCCCATGCCGGCATGCAGCGCCTGTTCGGCGCGTCTCAGCACCAGCGTGTGAGGGTCGTATTCATAGCCGGCGTCGATCACGTCCTGCTCGTCCATCGAGGTCAGCACGCTGACCGCCAGCAGGCAGAGGTCGCTGCCCCTGGCGGCCTCCACCGCGGCTCGCATCGCCTTGGGATAGGCGTGGATGGTCAGCATGGTCATGCCCATGCGCACGATGTTCTCGACACCCTTCGCCACCGTGTGGTCGATGTCGAGCAGCTTCATGTCGAGGAAGATTTTCGTGCCGCCGCTGGCCAACTCCCTGGCGAAGTCGAGCCCGCCGGCGAAGGCCAGCTGATAGCCGATCTTGTAGAAGGAGACGACGCCGTCGAGCTCCTGCACCGCCTGTTCGGCCTCTTTCACCGTCGGCACGTCGAGGCCGACGATCAGCCTTTCTCTCATGGTATGGGCCTGCATGGCTGTGGAAATCATGCCCCGGTCCGGGTCGACAGCATGCGCGAGGTTTCGATCAGCGTGCGGCATAGGTGCTCCATCGATTTGGTCAGTCTCTCATCCCTGAAATTGCCGTCGCCGTCGAAGGCACTGCCGCCATCGGATACCGAGCATTCCGGCGTCACCATCTCCAACTGGCAGCGCACCAGCACGGCGCGCAGATGGTTGATGCAGCGGATCCCGGCGAAATGTCCGTTGGAAGACGAGCACAGGCCGGCGACCTTGCCGACAAGCGGCCTCACCGGCCAGCCGCCATCGAGGCGCACCCGGCTTACCCAGTCGATCGTGTTCTTGAGCAGTGGCGGGATCGAGCCATTATATTCCGGCGTCGCGATCAGCAGCCCGTCATGGGCGGCGATCAGCCGGCCGAGCTTCACGGCGTTGTCGGGAACGCCTTTTTCCTTTTCGAGGTCCTCGTCGATGATCGGCAGCGGATAGTCGGCCAGCGAAATGCGCGTCACCTCGGCGCCTTGCATGGCCAGCTCCTTCTGCGCCACATCGGCGGTCCTGCCGCTGAAGGCGCCGCTGCGCACCGAGCCGGCGAAGACGAGGATTTTCGCGATCACAGCCATTGGCCACTCTTGTTCCCGGACAGGTACAGCCAGAGGCTGCGCAAATCAACGCACTGGCTCAAAAAACGGAAACGATCGGGGGGCAGGCGCGCGAAGGTGTGCCGAGCAGCTGGGCTATTGCTAGTGGGTGACCGCAATTCTTGCACTCAGCGCGATGAGTGCAACTCCGAGCAAGGCATCTATCGGCCTGCGGACGCTGCCATATACCGCCCGAACCGTTCTTGTGGAGAACATTAGCGCGACAAGCCCAAACCACGCCATCGCGACCAGCCCGATTATGGCCAGCGACACTGCCTGGACCCAGATCGGAGCCTGCATCGGCAATACCGATATGAACAGGCTCGCGAAGAAGGCGGCCGTCTTCGGATTTGTAATTCCGACAACGAAGCCGCTTCGCCAAGGAGCCGTAGTCTCTGCGCCACTGACGGCCAGCGGTGGCTGCGCCTGCCAAGCCGACAAAAGGATCTTGCTGCCCAGGTAACCGAGATACACGGCACCGGCGATCCGGACGGCAAGGTGAGCCCATGCAATCTGCGTCAGTACGAGGCCCAGGCCACACATCGCGAGAGCCGCCCACACCATGACCGCTGCGGCAATGCCAAGCGCCACATGGAACCCCGCGCGACGGCTGATCAGCGCATGGGAAGTCACGGCTACAAAATCGGGTCCTGGGCTCATGGCGCCGAGCAGGAACACTGAAGCAAGTGTCAGGAATTGCGGAAGGTAGCTCATGCGAAGCTCCAATTTCAGGCTCGTCGTACCGCACGCCTGCATGCCAGAGAGGCCAGGAAGCCGCTCGCCGCGATTTCGAGGGTCGTTTCCCTCACCTTCACAAAACCTACAGCGCTCTTTAATATGAGCGAAATGAAAGATATTTCGGCAGCCATGAACAAAGCTAATATCAACATCACGATGGTGCGCGTCCTGACATCGCTCAGCGAGACGCGCAGCTTCACCAAAACCGCCGAGCGGCTCTGTCTTTCTCAATCGGCCATAAGCCATGCAATGAAGGCGCTGGAGGAGATCGTTGGCGCGCCCCTCGTCATACGTGATCGGCGCGGTGTCGCTTTCACCGCAACCGGCGAGGCGGCTTTGGACGCGGCGCGCGCCGCTTTGCATGCTTTAGGCCGTCTTGTCGGCCTACGGGAACACTCCATCAAAGGCAGAGTACGGCTCGCGCTGGTCAGCAGCGCCTCGGTAAAGATTGCTCCATATGCGTTGAACATTACTTCCGTCCGGCACCCGGAGCTTGCTGTCGAACTGCTCTTGGGCACGGATACCGAGGTGGCGGAGTGGGTCGATCGCGGTGCCGCCGATATTGGACTGTCCTACATCGCCGGCAATTGCCAAGCCGAGGAACTTGTCGACGACGAACTCTTTGTAGCGTCATCGCAAAAGAACTCAGTCCAAGGCGGGTCATTTCCGATCCGCGCTCTCGACGGCCAGCCATTCATCATGTCGAGCGGCGGCTGCGGACCAATGCTTGCCGAATTGTTCCAGGATTTTGGCGTTGCGCCAGTTGTCATCCTGTCGGCGAGCGATATGGCGGCGCTGCTTGCTCTGGTTGGGGCCGGGCGCGGTTTGTCGATTGCGCCAGGCCTGGCGTTTCCGGCCGATTGGCAGCGAACCGTCGCGAGGCGTCCTCTGGAGCCGCGTGCGCGTCGGCCTCTGCTGCTTCTGTTCTCCAGCAGCGCCGAAGCAACGGCCGTGCGGGCCATGTGCGCGGCGATCAGAGAGGTCGCCACGAGTTTGCGAGGCGGATAACAGTCAAGGATGTGGATCGACCCTCAATCGAGCTTCCTTCGGGAGACGTCGATCCTCTACAAGGCGCCAGAGACTTCTCCCGCCCCCAATACCAGCTAATGCGCTTCGCGCCGGTAGATCCACAGCTGCGTCGGCGGGATGTTGCGGAAGATGAAGTCGAAATGCTTGACCGTGTAATTGCCGCGGCCGGGCGGGATCGGCGACAACGGCCCATAGGTCAGCTGCACGATCGGCCGTCCAACCGGGATGCGGTCTAGCAGGCTTTCAATATAGGCGATCCGCTGTGCGACCGGGAAATTGAGCAGCGGCACGCCGGAGACGACGGAATCGAAAACCATACCGCTCTTCTCGCCAAGCGTGGCGTTGAGATTGAAGGCATCGCCCTCGATGACGTTGACGCCGGGATAGAGCTGGCGCAGATGGCGCACGAAATCGGTGGAATATTCGACCGCGTAGAGGTTTTCGGGCTTAACGCCCTGGGCGAGGATTGCACGCGTGATGACGCCTGTGCCGGGGCCGACTTCAAGCACCGGCAGGCCGGACTTCGGATTGACGATGGAAGCCATCTTGCGGGCGGTGACGGAGCTTGTCGGCACGATCGAACCGACCGACTTCGGCTTGTCGATCCAGCCTTTGAAGAATTTGAGTTCGTCGTCGAACTTTTCCGCCAGCGCCTTCCGCAATCCCGGACCACGTGCCATGCAAGTTCTCCTCAACACTCCCCGAACGCTACTTAGCAGCTAACAGGTCCAAGGCAAGGCGCGATCTGGCATAAGATGTTGATGACGTTTGGGAAGCGTGGCGGCCTTGGCTTGGGTTCAGTGCTCGCCGAAGGATTCGAAAAAGTCCTTCATGCGGGCGAAAAAGCCGCTCGACTGGGGCGAATTGTCCTTCGACGACAGCTGCTCGAACTCTTCCAGCAACTCGCGCTGGCGGCGCGACAGGTTTTGCGGCGTTTCGACCGCGGTCTGGATATAGAGGTCGCCGACATTGGGCTGGCGCAGCACCGGCATGCCCTTGCCCTTGAGGCGGAACTGGCGGCCGTTCTGCGTGCCTTCGGTCACTTTCACCTTGGTCTGACTGCCGTCCAGCGTCGTCACCTCGAACGAGCCGCCAAGGGCGGCCGTCGTCATCGATATCGGCACCTTGCAGTAGAGATCGGCGCCGTCGCGCTGGAAGAATTCATGCGGCTTCACCGCCAGGAAAATATAGAGGTCGCCCGATGGGCCGCCGCGCAGGCCCGCCTCGCCCTCATTGGCAAGCCGGATGCGGGTGCCGTCCTCGATGCCGGCCGGGATATTGACCGACAGCGAGCGTTCCTCGGTGACGCGGCCCTGGCCGGCGCATTTCGGGCACGGGTCCTTGATCGTCTGGCCGCGGCCTTGGCATTGCGGGCAGGTACGCTCGATCGAGAAGAAGCCTTGCGTCGCTCGTACCTTGCCGTGGCCATGGCACATCGAGCAGGTCACCGGCTGGGTGCCGGGCTTGGCGCCGGTCCCGGAGCATTCCGTGCATGAGATCGAGGCCGGCACGCGGATTTGCGCGGTCTTGCCGGCAAACGCTTCTTCCAGCGTGATTTCCATATTGTAGCGCAAATCGGCGCCGCGTTCGCGGCCGCCCGACGAGCGGCGCTGGCGCCCGCCCATCATGTCGCCGAAAATATCTTCGAAAATGTCGGCGAAGCCGCCGGCGCCAAAACCTTGCGCGCCGCCATTCATGCCGCCCTGCTCGAAGGCGGCGTGACCGAAACGGTCATAGGCCGCGCGCTTCTGCGGGTCCTTCAGCGTTTCGTAGGCTTCGTTGATTTCCTTGAACTTATGCTCGCATGAGTGATCGCCGGGATTGCGGTCGGGATGGAACTGCATGGCCAGCTTGCGGAAAGCGCTCTTGAGCTCCTTCTCGTCGGCGCCCTTTTGCACGCCCAGCGTCTCGTAGAAATCAGCTTTCATCTTTTCCCGCAGTCCGGATGCTCAACGTCTTGATGCATGTTGCGTCGTTTGCCGGCACGTTGTCTCGATTTAGGAGCGGTGCTGCCCGGATGCTAGGGCCGGCGCGCTTGTGCCTGTGTTTTTCAGTGACTTTTTCGGCAAGGCCCGCACTTTTTCAGCGAGGGTTGCAAAAAAGCCCGGCTTTGCGCCGGGCTTTCCGCTTTATTTGCCGTCAACCGGTCAGGCCGACTTCTTCTTCTCGTCGTTTTCGTCGATTTCCTCGAAATCGGCGTCGACCACATCGCTATCCTTGGCCGCGTCCGCCTTGGCGTCGGCTTCCGCCGCTTCCTTCTGCGAAGCTTCGTACATGGCCTGGCCGAGCTTCATGGATGCTTCGGCAAGCGTCTGCGACTTGGCCTCGATGTCGGCGGCATCGTCGCCTTCGGCAGCAGCCTTCAGCGCCGTGATAGCCTCCGATATCGCCGTGCGCTCGGTTTCCGAAACCTTGTCGCCATATTCTTTCAGCGACTTCTCGGAGGAGTGCACCAGCGCCTCGGCCTGGTTGCGGGCCTCGACCAAGGCGCGCCGCTGCTTGTCGGTCTCGGCATTGGCTTCGGCGTCCTTGACCATCTTCTCGATGTCGGCGTCCGAAAGGCCACCAGAGGCCTGGATGCGGATCTGGTGCTCCTTGCCGGTGCCCTTGTCCTTGGCCGAAACGTTGACGATGCCGTTGGCGTCGATGTCGAAAGTGACCTCGATCTGCGGCACGCCGCGCGGCGCCGGCGGAATGCCGACCAGGTCGAACTGGCCGAGCGCCTTGTTGTCGGCAGCCATTTCACGCTCGCCCTGGAAGACGCGGATGGTCACGGCCGACTGACTGTCTTCAGCGGTCGAGAACACCTGGCTCTTCTTGGTCGGGATGGTCGTGTTGCGTTCGATCAGGCGGGTAAACACGCCACCCAGCGTCTCGATGCCGAGCGACAGCGGCGTCACGTCGAGCAGCAGCACGTCCTTCACGTCGCCCTGCAGCACGCCGGCCTGGATTGCGGCGCCGAGTGCGACGACCTCATCCGGGTTGACGCCCTTGTGCGGCTCCTTGCCGAAGAACTGCTTCACGATCTCCTGGATCTTGGGCATGCGGGTCATGCCGCCGACCAGGACCACTTCGTCGATCTCGCCAGCCTTCAGCCCGGCATCCTTGAGCGCTGCCTTGCAGGGCTCGATGGTGCGCTGGACGAGATCGTCGACCAGCTGCTCGAACTTGGCACGGGTCAGCTTCAGTGTCAGGTGCTTGGGGCCGGTCGCGTCGGCGGTGATGAAGGGCAGGTTGATTTCGGTCTGCGTCGTCGACGACAGCTCGATTTTGGCCTTTTCAGCCGCCTCCTTGAGGCGCTGCAGCGCAAGCTTGTCGTTCTTCAGGTCGATGCCCTGTTCCTTCTTGAACTCGGCCGCCAGGTATTCGACGAGACGCATGTCGAAATCCTCGCCGCCGAGGAAGGTGTCGCCATTGGTCGACTTCACTTCGAACACGCCGTCGCCGATTTCGAGCACCGAAATGTCGAACGTGCCGCCGCCAAGGTCATAGACGGCAATGGTCTTGCCATCCTTCTTGTCGAGGCCGTAGGCAAGTGCTGCAGCCGTCGGCTCGTTGATGATGCGCAGCACCTCAAGGCCGGCGATCTTGCCGGCGTCCTTGGTGGCCTGGCGCTGGGCGTCATTGAAATAGGCCGGAACGGTGATGACCGCCTTCTCGACCTTCTCGCCGAGATAGGCCTCCGCCGTTTCCTTCATCTTCTGCAGGATCATGGCCGAGATCTGGCTGGGCGACTGCTTCTTGCCGCCGGCCTCGACCCAGGCATCGCCATTGTCGCCCTTGACGATCTTGTAGGGGACAAGCTTCTTGTCCTTCTCCGTCACCGGGTCGTCATAGCGGCGGCCGATCAGGCGCTTGACCGCGAAGATGGTGTTTTCAGGATTGGTGACCGCCTGGCGCTTGGCCGGCTGGCCGACGAGACGTTCGCCGTCGCCCGAGATGGCGACGATGGAAGGCGTCGTGCGCGCGCCTTCCGCATTTTCAATGACCTTGGGCTCCTTGCCATCCATGATGGCGATGCAGGAGTTGGTGGTGCCGAGATCGATACCGATTACTTTTGCCATTTTTCTAGTCTCTCCGCTAAGCAGGCTCTCAGGACCCGTAAGGCGTTCCGACGAAAGCCCCTGTTCACAAGAAATTCCGCTCCGGCAACCGGCATTCCGGCACTGGGCGGCTTGGCGCGTATATAAGAACAGGCGGCATCGGGCGCAAGCATTCTGCGCATGGCATCCACCGCGCCGCGCTTGGCGCCTTTGAACAGCCGCCCGGCGGCCCGGATGTGCTCAAACCGCGCTCAAAACCCCAGGATCTGCGCGATCCCCCGGCGAAGCGCCCAGTCAGGGCTTCGAAACCACAAGAAAACGTCACCTATGCGTGAGAGAGGCGGCTCCTGGCTGAGGAAGGCGCCTGCCCACAGCAGACACAGGCAAAAGCGTCACGCGGCCTGCGACAGCGATTTATGCGCCTCGGCCAGGATTTCGAACGAGCGCACGCGTGCCGCATGGTCGAAGATCTGCGCGGTCACCATCAGCTCGTCTGCGCCGGTGCGGCGCACGAACGCGTCTATGCCTTGCCGGACGGTTTCGGGGGAGCCGACGACGGCGCAGGACAGCGCCTGCGAAATCATGGTTTTTGCCATCGGCTCGAGCGTCTGGTCATAGCCCTCGACCGGCGGCGGCAGGCGGCCGGCCCGCCCCGTGCGCAGATTGACGAAGGCCTGCTGCAACGAGGTGAACAGCAGTTTGGCCTCTCCATCGGTCGGTGCGGCGAAAACGTTGAGGCCGAGCATGACATAGGGCTTGTCCAGCTGTTCCGAAGGCTGGAAGCGCGAACGGTAGATCTCCAGCGCATGGTCGAGTTCGGCCGGCGCGAAATGCGAGGCAAACGCATAGGGCAGGCCGAGCATGGCGGCGAGCTGCGCGCCATAGAGGCTGGAACCGAGGATCCAGACCGGCACCTTCTGGCCTTCGCCGGGCACGGCGTGGATACGCTGGCCTTCCGCGGCCGGCTGGAAATAGCCCATCAGCTCGACGACATCCTGGGGGAAATTGTCTGACGCCTCGAGATTGCGGCGCAGCGCGCGCGCTGTTCCCATATCGGTGCCGGGCGCGCGGCCGAGGCCGAGGTCGATGCGGCCGGGGTGCAGTGCCGCCAGCGTGCCGAACTGCTCGGCAATCACCAGCGGCGCATGGTTGGGCAGCATGATGCCACCGGCGCCAACGCGGATGGTCTTGGTGCCGCCTGCGACATGGGCGATGACCACGGCGGTCGCCGCGCTGGCGATGCCCGGCATGTTGTGGTGCTCGGCCAGCCAGTAGCGCCTGTAGCCGAGCCGCTCGGCATGGCGGGCCAGGTCGAGCGAATTTGCCAGCGATTGCGAGGCGTCGCTGCCTTCGACGATCGGCGAAAGGTCGAGAACGGAAAGTGCGGTCATGGGCCTCAAGCCTTTACGATGTTCAACTGCCTGACCCTGGTTTCGAAGGCGCGGTCGGGAATGACGATGTCGAGCTGGCACCAAGCAACGGGTCCAGATTCTCGAACGGGATCGCCTGCGGATGCTGGCGATGCAGCGCGCTCAGCGTGTCGAGCGACGCATCGATCGGACCGCGATAGCCGATGCGGTCGAAATAGGAATCGAGGTCGAAGGAGGCATCGTTCATCGCAGGGTCCGGCTTGACCGGCTCGATATAGGCACTCCGCCTGAAGACAACAAATGCGGGATGACGGACAGGCGCGGCAAGCTTATGGCGCGGCCTTTCCGTTCTCTTCGGCCGCTTCCTCCTCCACCACGGCCGTCTGCTGTGCGGCGAGAAAATTGCCGACATGGCTGAGGCCATCGAAATGATCGCAGAACACTTTGACGACGACCAGCAGCGGCACCGCCATCAGCGCGCCGACAAAGCCCCAAAGCCAAGACCAGAAGGCGATGGCGATGAAGATCGCCACGGCGTTGATCTCGAGGCGTCGGCCGACAACCATCGGCGTAACGAACTGGCCTTCGACGATGTCGCACAAAAGCACGAAGCCCGGCGCCAAAAGCGCGTAGGTGATCGAGTCGAAGCTGATCATCGCAATGACGCTGACCAGCACGATGGTGATCAGCGCGCCGACATAGGGCAGGAAGTTGAGCAGCGCCGCCATCGTTCCCCAGACGAGCGGGTTGGGCATGCCGAGCGCCCACAGGCCAAGGCCGATAACCGCGCCGAGACCGGCATTGATGACGGTGACGGTGAGCAGATAATGCGAGATTTCGCGCTCGACGTCATAGACGACGCGCAAGGCCCGCTTCTTCTCGCTGAGGCTGGCGAAGGACTGGATGATCTTCTCATAGAACATCGTGCCTGACGCCAGCAGGAACAGCGACAGCACGAAGATGATGGTCAGGCTTGTCCCCGCCGACAGGACGTTGCTGGCGGCGGCCGACAGGACGCCGGACTGCGCCATCGCCACCTTCTGGATGCCCGGCTCCTGCGAGGTCTCCGTCATCTGTTCGATCTGATGCGAGATCTGCATGATCCTCTCGAGCGGACGCCGTAATTGCGCCAGCCGTTCGGTAAGTTGTTGGCCGATCGACGAGGTGTTGTTGAGAAGGTCGATGACCGGGCCGCTGAGCAGATAGCCGGCAACGCCGAAGACGCAGATCGACAGCACGACCAACATTGTCGCCGAAACCACTTCCGGAATGCCGCGCTTGCGCAGGAAGCGGACGATTGGTGTCAGCGTCAGCGTCAGCAGGAAGGCGAGGATGACCGGCATGAAGAAAGCACGCGCGAAATACAGCGCGTAGATGGCCATGAACAGGAAGATCCCGATGAGCAGCGAACGCATCAGATGCGTGTCGGCACGCGCCACAACTCTCGCCTCTTCGGTCTCGGCAAGGCCAGCACCCAAAGCGGCGGGTTCGGCTTTCATGATTTTCCCTCAGCGGCGCACCGCAATTGGTGCATTCCCCTGACGGAAACGCCTCTGCAAGCCCAAGGTTCCGTTAGCCGGCAAGGCCCTCAATCCGGGCCGCCCGTCGCTCAGGCGGCTGGCGCTGCGACGGCGACGCCGGGCTTGGCGGTCTCCTTGCGCACGATCGGCGCCACCTTGGTGCCGTACAGTTCGATCGCCTTCATGATCTTGGCGTGCGGCATGGCGCCGATCGCCATCTGCAGCAGGAAGCGGTCATTGTTGAAGATCTTGTGCTGGGCGACGATCTTTTCCGCCACCTGCTCCGGATTACCGACAAACAGCGCGCCGTTCGGACCACGCGACTGATCGAAATGCGCCCGCGAGGTCGGGCCCCAGCCGCGCTCGCGGCCGATGCGGTTCATCACTTCGGCCTGCGGGCCGTAGAAATCGTCGGCCGCCTGTTCAGTGGTCCCGGCGATGAAGCCGTGCACATTGATGCTGGTGGCAAGGCCCGAGGGGTCGGTACCGGCCCGCCTGGCGGCATCGCGATAAATGTCGAACAGCGGTGCAAACCGCGCCGGCTCGCCGCCGATGACGGCCAGCGCCAGCGGCAGGCCGAGCACCCCCGCGCGGGCCGCAGACTGCGGCGTTCCACCTATTGCGATCCAGATCGGCAATTTGTCCTGCAGCGGCCGCGGATAGACGCCGCGGTCGTTGATGGGCGCGCGCAGATTGCCGGACCAGGTGACCTTGACGCTGTCGCGTATGGCCAGCAGCAGGTCGAGCTTTTCGGCGAACAGCTCGTCATAGTCCTCGAGATTGTAGCCGAACAGCGGGAAGGATTCGATGAACGAGCCGCGCCCGGCCATGATCTCGGCCCGGCCGCCCGACAAAAGGTCGAGCGTTGCGAACTGCTGGAAGACACGCACCGGATCATCGGAGGACAGCACGGTGACCGCGCTGGTCAGCTTGATGCGCTTGGTGCGTTCGGCGGCAGCGGCCAGCGCCACCACCGGCGCGGACGCGGCATAGTCGGGGCGGTGATGTTCGCCCAGACCAAAGACGTCGAGGCCGACCTGGTCGGCCAGCTCGACCTCCTCGATCAGATTGCGTAGTCGCTGATGCGGGCCGATCGCGCCGGGGCCGGGCTCCGGGCTGACGTCGGCGAAAGTGTAGAGACCGAGTTCCATGGCATGTCATCCAAATGTTCTGATTTGCCGCTAGAGGTAGCGGCGAGCCGCCCCGGCCGCCAGAGGGGCGGGTAGTGAACAGTGCATGTCGGTTTCGACCGGCTTTGTTTCAGGGAAAACGCGTCTCCCGGCTGCAACAGCATAAACTTTCATGGCTGGCATACCGTTTTGGCGCTTGAACTCTCGGTTTTCGCGCGTATGTAAGCGTCGCGAATTGACTTCAGGGAAGTGGACTTGGCTATCTACAGGGAAAAAGACATTTTCGAGCGGCGCAATGCCGCGAACGAGGCAAAGAAGGCGCTTCTGGAGCGCTTCAAGTCAAAGCCGGCGGCTGATGATCCTGCGGTTCTGGCCAAACAGGCCGAACGCAAGGCGATTCTTGAGGCTCGCGAAATACGCGAGGCCGAAAAGGCCAGGCTGAAGCAGGAAAAGCTGGCACGCGAGGCGGTCGAGAAGGCCGAGCGCGAGGCAGCAGCCGAAGCGGCGCGTATTGCGG
Source organism: Mesorhizobium sp. C277A (assembly GCF_040324395.1). NCBI lineage: Bacteria > Pseudomonadati > Pseudomonadota > Alphaproteobacteria > Hyphomicrobiales > Phyllobacteriaceae > Mesorhizobium > Mesorhizobium sp. C277A. Next base: position 5,200,826 of record NZ_JAMYVW010000002.1, read on the forward strand.
CCGAAGAGGCAGCGCAGGCTGAAGCGAAGATCAAGGAAGCCGAAGAAAACGAGCGCATTGCCCGTTTGCTGGCAGACGAAGCCGAACGCAAGGCCAAGCGCGACGCACGCTATGCGGCGCGCAAGCAGCGTACCGGCAGGACGCCTCCGGGCTTCTCCGCCCGCTAACGCTTCGATCGAAACGATCGGACATCAGGGTCGCCTTCCAGCGGCCCTGAATGTGTTTGTGCGTCGATTTCCTTGGTTGCTTTGCTCAGGCGGCGAGCTTCAGCCCCATAATGCCGCAGACGATAAGCGCAATGCAGGCGAGCCGGATGGCCGTCGCAGGCTCGCCCAGCAGCCAGATGCCAAGAAGCGCCGTGCCGACCGTGCCGATGCCGGTCCACACCGCATAGGCCGTCCCGACAGGCAGCGTCTTGAGCGCCAGGCCGAGCAACCCGAGGCTGATGATCATCGAGGCGACAGTGAGCACCGTCGGCAGCGGCTTCGAGAAGCCGTCAGTGTATTTGAGGCCGATCGCCCAGCCGATTTCGAACAGACCGGCGAAGAACAGAAAAATCCACGACATCGGGATGCACTCCTTCCACGAGGATGGCGGGTCGTCCCGGCCGGATTTTTGAGAAAGGCACGAGGTCGTCCTCGCCGCCTCGAAATAAGCGGCTGCGTCGGTCCGATCAACAAAACACCGGCAGCATCGTTCATGCCGCCGGTGTCAAATCTGCGCCGAAACGGTTTGCCCGGGTTTCAACCGTCCCAAGATCTTGACGATCCAAGGCGGGATTACTTTTCCTTGAGCCTCATCGCCTTGACGGGCGGCGCCTTCAGCGCCGGAGTTGCGGCGGGCTTCTTGGCGTCTTTCTTCGGCTTCCGAGCTTCCTTGCCCGCCTTCATCGCACCTTTAGCCATGATTCGTTCCTCCAGTTGCTGGGAGGCCAAGTGAAACAAGAGAAACGCCGGACTGCAAGAGGGCTGGCGTCTGTCGCCGGCGCCGGCGGGCCGCTTTCAACCGGTTTCTAATTTGCTCGTAAACCATTGCGGTCCGTGCCATGGTTGTCTTCGCACTGCAGCATCGGCCATGCCTTCGCCCGGCGATGATCAGGCGGTGCGGTCAGGACGACAATGCGAATCCACATCGGCAGCGAGATGAGTTTCGATTTTCCGCAGGAAACGCCGCTGATCGCGATGCTCAATGTCCACTACTCCAGGGCCTCCGATCTCGAGCGCCCGGATTTCCTGACCTCCAACCCGCCGGTGCCGATCCAGAGCTACCGCGACAGTTTCGGCAATTGGTGCAACCGTTTCGTCGCCCCGCCCGGGCGCTTCACCTTCGGCACCGATTCGGTAATCCGCGACCCCGGTACCTTCGAGATGGGCGACCTGATGGCCTGGCAGCATGAGGTGCGCGACCTGCCGTCGGACACATTGCTGTTCCTGTTGCCGAGCCGCTTTTGCGAGAGCGATCTGCTGGCCAGCGAAGCCTGGCGGCTGTTCGGGCATACGCCGCTTGGCATTGCGCGCGTCCAGGCGGTCTGCGACTTGGTCCACAACCACATCGTCTTCAGCTACGGCAATGCGCGGCCGACCCGCACCGCGGCGGAAGCCTATCGCGAGCAAAGCGGCGTCTGCCGCGACTTTGCCCACCTTGCGGTCACCTTCTGCCGTGCGCTCAATATCCCGACCCGCTACTGCACCGGCTACATCAGCGACATCGGCCTGCCCAAACCTTGGGCGAGCATGGATTTCGCAGCCTGGATGGAGGTCTATCTCGGTGGCCGCTGGCATGTCTTCGATCCGCGGAACAATTCGCCACGCATCGGCCGCATCCTGATCGCGTCGGGTCGCGACGCCGCCGACGTGCCGCTGACCCACATCTTCGGACCGGGCACGCTGGCTGGTTTCAAGGTGTGGACGGACGAGATCATCGAATAGGGGCGTCTTTCCGCAAGCTGGCCTACAAGACCCTGAACGACCGGGCGATTCGTGCGTTGTGATGCCTGTGGAGCTCAGGGGCGTTACATCAGGTTCCTTGGAGGGACAGCATGGCAGCACATGGCGGGTCGAAGACGGTCATCTACGCGGCGCTCGCCGGTAATCTCGCTATTGCTGTGACCAAATTCGTCGCCGCCTTCTTCACCGGCAGCTCGGCGATGCTGTCGGAAGGCGTGCACTCGCTGGTGGATACCGGCAATGGCGGGCTGCTGCTTTACGGCATGCACCGCGCCGCCCGTCCGCCGGACCGCACCCATCCGCTCGGCCATGGCCGCGAGCTCTATTTCTGGAGCTTCATTGTCGCCCTGCTCGTCTTTGCGCTCGGCGCCGGCGTGTCCTTCTATGAAGGCGTCGTCCACATCATGGCGCCTGAGCCGGTCGCCAATCCCAAAATCAACTACATCGTGCTTGGCCTCTCGATGCTGTTCGAGGGCAGCTCCTGGTACGTGGCGCTGAAGGAGTTCCGCCAGCAGAAGGGCAAGCAAGGCTGGCTGCAGGCCGTGCAATCGAGCAAGGATCCGAGCGTCTACACGATCCTGTTCGAGGACAGCGCCGCCCTGCTCGGTCTGTTCGTCGCCTTCGCCGGCATATTGGCGGCCGAACTCCTCGACATGCCCGAACTCGACGGCGTCGCCTCGATCGGCATCGCGATGATCCTCGGCGCCACCGCCATCTTTCTGGCGCGCGAAAGCAAGGGATTGCTCATCGGTGAGCCCGCCTCGCCGGAAGTGCAGGCCAAGGTGCTGGCCAGCGCCCAGCAGGATCCGGCAGTGCAGCGGGCCAACGGCGTTCTCACCGTCCATCTCGGCCCGCAACAGATCGTCGCTGGGCTGAGCATCGAATTCGAGGACCATCTGGCGGCGCCTGAGATCGAAGCCTGTGTCGAGCGAATCGAGGCGCTCTTGAAAAAAGAAATGCCGGAGATCACCAGACTGTTCGTCAAGCCGCAGACGACCGGAACGTGGGAGCACCGGCGCAAGCAGGTCGAGGCGGCGTCGGACTAGTTCTGGACCAGCAGTGCACCGTTGGCCCCATCGCCTGGTCCCGCTAAGATCACCCGACGGATTTCGGAGAATCAACCATGAAAATCGATGGTGGGTGCCATTGCGGCGCCATAACTTATGAAGCAGACGTCGACCCGGAAAAGACCTCTATCTGTCATTGCACCGACTGCCAGCAACTGACCGGTACCGCCTTTCGTGTCACTGTTCCCGCGCCTGAGGATCATTATAGGATCACAAAGGGCACACCGAAGGTTTATATCAAGACGGGATCGAGCGGCGCCAAGCGTGCCCAGGCGTTCTGCGGCGAATGCGGTTCGCATCTTTACGCAACGTCGGTTGGCGACGGGCCGAAGGTCTATGGGATCAGGGCGGGGACCGCGCGGCAACGCGAGGATCTCGTTCCGACCCAACAGAAATGGCACCGATCGGCCCTGCACTGGCTTCCGGAATTCGAGGGCGTAAGCATCGTAGAGGCGCAGTAGCACCTGCCTCCCGGTTAAACGCGGCCCAAACCAGACAATATGTGCTAGGCTCGCCATCAAACGGATGGCGGGGGATAGCAATGTCGGAAACGGACAAGGTGTTTGCCGGCTCGATTCCGGAAAACTACGACCGCTACATGGTGCCGTTGATCTTCGAGCCGTTCGCCGCGGATTTGGCACGACGGGCAGCGTCCTTGTCGCCCGGCGCCGTCCTGGAAGTCGCCGCCGGCACCGGCGTTGTTACCCGCGCATTCGCGCCAAAACTGTCCCCTGGCGCAAGCTATGTCGTGACCGACCTCAACCAGCCTATGCTCGACTACGCGGCCTCGCGACAAGCTCCCGACAGTCGCATACAATGGCGTCAGGCGGATGCTCTGGCGCTCCCGTTCGAAGATGCGGCTTTCGATCTCGTTTGCTGTCAGTTCGGCGCGATGTTCTTTCCCGACCGAGCCGCTGGCTATCGCGAAGCAAAGCGGGTCCTGAAGACCGGCGGCCATTTCCTGTTCAACGTGTGGGATCGCATTGAAGAGAATGTATTCGCCAATGATGTGACGAATGCTCTTGCGGAGATTTTTCCGAACGATCCGCCCCGCTTTCTCGCCCGCACGCCGCACGGCTACAATGACATTGCATTGATCCGCGGCGAGTTGGAAGCCGCAGGTTTCTCCCGTGTGGTGATCGACACGAGGGCCGAACAAAGCCGTGCCTCCTCGCCGCGCCTTCCGGCGGTTGCCTATTGCCAGGGAACTCCGCTTCGCAATGAAATCGAGGCCCGAGGAAAATTGGAAGCCGCAACCGATCACGCCGCGTCCGTGATTGCAGCCAGACACGGCAGCGGCGAGGTTGCGGCCAAGATCCAGGCACACGTGATCGTGGCTACGGTCTAATGCATGGCGCCAGAAGTGTGCCGCGGTTCTGGGGCAACGACATGCATCAAAACAAAGACTTAAGGCGCGTCGTATGAATCCGTTTCAGCGCGACGCGCTTTAATCGTCGCCTTCGACGACACGTAGCCTGAGCTGCCCCGTCTTGGAATCCGCCACCCGCACCCCTGCTTCGGCCTTGGCGGGTCCGCCACCGCGCACTTCGGCTTCGCTTTCGCCAAACTCCAGCGCTTCGATCTTTTGGCCGCGCTTGGTCACCTTCGACGTCGACACCAGTATCTCGTCGATATCCTTGGCCGACTGGCCAAAATGCGTCTGCAACCGGCGCACGCGTTCGTCGACGCGCGCGACGTCCTCCATCAGCCGGATCACCTCGCCCTGGATCAGATGCGCCTGTTCGCGCATGCGGGCGTCCTTGAGGATGGCCTGGATGACCTGGATCGACAGCATCAAAAGCGACGGCGAGACGATGATGACACGCGCCCGGTGCGCCTTCTGGACCACGGCGTCGAAATTCTCGTGCATTTCGGCGAACACCGATTCGGACGGCACGAACATGAAGGCCGTGTCCTGCGTCTCGCCCTGGATCAGGTATTTTTCCGAGATATCGCGGACGTGAATTTCGATGTCGCGGCGGAAAGCCTGGGCCGCGATCTTCTGTTGTTCGGCGCCATCGGCGGCGCGGATGGCGTTCCAGGCTTCCAGCGGAAACTTGGCGTCGATGGCAAGCTGCGGCGCACCGTTCGGCATCCTGACCAGGCAGTCGGGACGGCTGCCGTTTGACAGCGTTGCCTGGAACTCGTAGGCGCCCATCGGAAGGCCGTCGGCGACGATCGCCTCCATGCGCGACTGGCCGAAGGCGCCGCGCGTCTGCTTGTTGGACAGGATCGCCTGCAATTGCACGACCTGGCCGGCCAGCGACTGGATGTTGCCTTGCGCGGTGTCGATGACCGCCAGCCGTTCCTGCAGTTTGGCGAGGCTCTCATGCGTCGATTTTGTCTGTTCGGTCATGGTTTGACCGAGCCGGCCGGTCATGGCGTCGAGGCGCTGGCCGATCGACTGGTTGAGTTCGGCCTGCCTTGCGCCGAACACGTCGGCGATGGCGCCCATGCGGCCCTGCATCTCGGCCTGGCTTTGCAAAATGCCGGCCATCCGCGCCTCGGCGTCGCGGGCGTGGTCGGCGGCTTCCGCCGCGGCGATGGTGCGCGCCTTGGCCGATCGCCACAGCGCCACGACAAGCGCCAGGAACAGGCCGAGAAACACCAGCGCGCCGAGGGCCAGTGCATGGCCGAGCGTGATCGTCGTGGCGCCAAGCCGGGCAACGGGTTCGGAAAGGATGGTGCTCAGGTCGTTCATCCCGCCAGCATAGCCGATTCGCAGACCTGGCACAGATCAAAACGTGAACGAGACCGATTCGCACCGGTTGACGCTTCTCCTGCGACGTTTTAGGTGAGGCGCCATGTCGATCAAGCCGCTCATCATCCTTCCCGATCCTATCCTGCGCCAGGTTTCCAAACCGGTCGAACGCGTCGACGCGCCTTTGCGCAAACTGGCCGACGACATGCTGGCGACGATGTATGATGCGCCGGGCATCGGCTTGGCCGCAATCCAGATCGGCGAGCCGCTGCGCATGCTGGTCATCGACCTCGCCAAGGAAGACGAGCCGCCGGCGCCGCATGTCTTCATCAATCCCGAAATCCTCGAAAGCGCCGACGCTCGCTCGGTCTACGAGGAAGGCTGCCTGTCGATCCCGGACTATTACGCCGAGGTCGAGCGTCCCGCCTCGGTGCGCGTGAAATATCTCGACCGCGACGGCAAGCTGCAGGAGATCAAGGCCGAAGGCCTGATGGCGACCTGCCTGCAGCACGAGATCGACCATCTCAACGGTGTGCTGTTCATCGACCACATCTCGAAGCTGAAGCGCGACATGGTGGTCAAGAAGTTCAAGAAGCTCGCCAAGGACAAGGCGCCGGGCAAGCTGGTGGGATAGGCCCTGCTTTCGGCGACTCGCACAAAATCCCGTCTCGACCCGCCCCTATTGAGAGACGCTTCCTTGCGTGATATCATTGATATCAGACTGGAGACTCCGATGGGCGATATGTTGATCAGAGATATTCCCGAGCCGTTGAAGCGTGAAATCGAGCATGCGGCACGCAAGGGCGGCCAAAGCCTCTCGATCAAGGCGATCGATTTATTGCGAAAAGGCATGGTTGCGGAAAAAGAAGGCAAGGCCGAGCCTGGACTCACGGCTTGGGATGCGATTCGCGCTGCCTTCGCCTCGGAAAATGCAATCAGCGAGGAATTTGCGCAGATGATGGATGAGATCGAAGCGGAACGGAAACGCGACTTTGGCCGCACCATTGAGAATTTCGAGTGATAATCCTCGATACCAATGTCGTCTCGGAAGCGAGCCGGCCCGCGCCCGATCCAAACGTCGCTAAGTGGTTTCGCAGACAGGACCTGCTCGACCTCTATCTCTGCGGTCCTGTTGTCATGGAGCAGTCCTTTGGAGCCGAAAGGTTTCTGAACAAGACCGGCTCGGACCGCCACGTCCGTGCACTTGACCACCTGGTTTCGAAGCATTTTTCGGGACGTGTCGTCGAATTTGCCGGTCCCATCCCCCGTCTGGCGGGCAAGCTCCGGGCAACGCGAGAAACTATCGGCCGGCCGATCAGCCTTTCCGATGCCATGATCGCTGCGATCTGCCTGTCGCACGACGCTATGCTGGCGACGCGCAACATTAAGGACTTCGAAGAGCTTGACCTCAAGATCGTAAACCCGTTTGAAGCAGACGCTTGAGCGGACTGCCGCGCGCAGAACAGGATACTGGACGAAAAATGCCGCTTCGCGTCATCTTCATGGGCACGCCGGAGTTTTCGGTGCCGGTGCTGCGCGCGATTGCCGAGGCCGGGCACGAGATAGCAGCCGTCTACACCCAGCCGCCGCGCGCCGCGGGCCGCCGCGGGCTGGAGCTGACACCGTCGCCGGTGCAGCGCGAGGCTGAGCGGCTGGGCATCGAAGTGCGCACGCCGCTGTCGCTGAAGGGCGAGGGCGAGCAAGCTGCTTTCCATGCGTTGCGTGCCGATGTCGCAGTCGTCGTCGCGTATGGTTTGCTGTTGCCGAAGGCTATTCTGGAGGCTCCGCGCCTCGGCTGCCTCAATGGCCACGCCTCGCTTTTGCCGCGTTGGCGTGGTGCAGCTCCCATCCAGCGAGCCATTATGGCCGGCGACGTCGAAACCGGCATGATGGTGATGCGCATGGAAGAGGGCCTGGACACCGGTCCGGTGGCACTGGTTGAAAAATGCGCCATAGAGCCCGACATGACGGCCGGCGATCTGCACGACCGCTTGATGAATATTGCTGCCACGCTGATGGTGGAAGCGCTGTCCCGATTGGAGACAAATACCCTGGCATCGACTTTGCAGGCGGCTGACGGGGTGACCTACGCCAGGAAAATCGATAAGTCGGAGACACGTGTGGACTGGACGCGCCCGGCTGCGGAGGTCCACAATCACATTCGCGGGCTGTCGCCATTCCCCGGCGCCTGGTGCGAGGCCGACATCGGCGGCCGCACGGAACGGCTGAAACTGCTTCGCTCGACGCTTTTGGAAGGCACGCTTTCTGAAAGCATGGGCGAGTCGGGAGGAATTCTCGATGACCGGCTGACGGTCGCCTGCGGGTCGGGCGCGGTCAGGCTGGTCGAAGTTCAACGGGCGGGCGGAAAGCCTGCTGCCGCGAAGGAGTTTCTGCGCGGGGCCAAGATCGAAAAAGGAATGAAGTTCTCATGAGCATGATGTCGATACGCGGCGCGACGCCGCGGGACCGCGAGGCCATACGCCTGGTCGAGGAACACGCATTCGGCCAGCAGGCGGAGGCCGGGCTGGTCGACGCTCTGGTCACCGGCGGCGACGCCGTTGTCGAACTGGTGGCGGAAGAAGACGGCCAGGTGGTCGGCCACATCCTGTTTTCCAGGCTGTTCGTTAGGAACGGCGGCAAGCAGTTTGCAGCCGTGGCGCTGGCGCCGTTGGCGGTGGAACCTTCGTTCCACGGCTCGGGCATTGGCGGTGCGCTGATCCGCGAGGCGCATATCCGCCTCAGGGATGCCGGCGAGACGCTCGCCGTTGTGTTGGGCGATCCGGCCTATTACGGCCGCTTCGGCTACAATCATGCGCGCGCCGAAAAGTTCGAGAGCGAATATCAGGGCGAAGCGCTGCAGGCGCTGGCCTGGGGTGACGCACCCGAAAAAGGCAAACTGGTCTACGCCCAGGCCTTTACCGCACTCGCCGCCTGAACGAAGGGTGTATGCCGCGTTTTCGTCTCGATATCGAATATGACGGCAGCCTCTTCGCCGGCTGGCAACACCAGGCGGATCAGCCTTCGGTGCAGCAGGCGATAGAGCAGGCGATCGAGAAATTCTGCGGTGAGGCGGTGCGGATACGCGCCGCCGGCCGCACCGACGCCGGGGTGCATGCGACCGCCCAGGTGGCGCATGTCGACCTCGCCAAGGCATGGCCAAACGACAAGGTGCGCGACGCCGTCAACGCGCACCTGCAGGCGGCAGGCGCGCGCATCGCCATCCTGCAGGCGACGGTTGTCCCCAATGAGTTCGACGCCCGTTTCTCGGCCACCGGACGGCACTATCTCTACCGCATCCTCAACCGGCGCGCGCCTGCAGCGATGGAAAAGGGCAAGGTCTGGTGGGTGCCGAAGCGGCTCGATGCGGACGCCATGCACGAAGCGGCGAAAGTCCTGCTCGGCCGACATGACTTTACCACCTTCCGCTCGACGCAATGCCAGGCCAACAGTCCGGTGCGGACGCTGGAGCGGCTCGATGTAAGCCGCCAGGGCGACCTGATCGAAGTCAGGGCCTCGGCGCGCTCTTTCCTGCACAACCAGGTGCGCTCCATGGTCGGTTCGCTGAAACGCGTCGGCGACGGCGGCTGGACCGCCGCCGACCTCAAGGCAGCGCTCGCGGCGCAAGACCGCGCCGCCTGCGGCCAGGTGGCGCCGCCCGACGGGCTTTTTCTCGTCGGTGTAGACTATCCGGAAAAGTTCTAGGCCGGAGCGGCGGTCGGCACCGTGATGCCGAGCAGCGCCACTAGGCCGAACAAGACGGCCAGAGACACCACCAACATGCCTGCGAACACGGCGCTGCCGACAGCCGCGCCCTTGCCGATCGCGGCGTTGGTCATCCGCCAGGTGAGTACCAGCGACAGCACCACCAGAACCAGCCACACCAATTCGGCAACCGGGTTGCCGGACGGCAGGAAAAGCCTGATCAACGCTGAAGGCAGCAGCATCCAGGCGGTGATCGCCGACGCCCAGTTGCTCGCGACGACATAGTGGACGAAGCGGTCGCCGATGCCGGCGCGCGATGCGACCAGGGCAAGCACAACCAGGGGCAGCAGCCACGAGCCGAGGTCGACGGTCGCCAGGCGAACCAACATGCCCAGCCGACCGGCGAACGCATTGGGATCGCCGATCTCGTTGGCCGTGCCGACCCAGCCGACGATCATCGCCGGCGCGGCGACGACGATGGCGAAGAAGGAATTCCAGAAGCCGTCCGCCGAAAGGTCGAGCAGCCGCAAGCCGTCGGCCTTTCCGAGCATCAGCCGCCAGGCGCCGTTAAGCGATGAAGAGGTCTCGTCAACCGAAAGCATGATCAGCCCTGCTCGAACCAGTCATCGATGAAGCGCTGGTAGATTTGGGTCAGCGTCTCGAGGTCGGCCAGTGCGACGCGCTCGTCGACCATGTGCATGGTCTTGCCGACCAGGCCGAACTCGACCACCGGGCAATAGTCCTTGATGAAACGCGCATCCGAGGTTCCGCCCGAGGTGGACAGCGCCGGCTCCTTGCCGACCGTCGCCTTGATCGAGCCGCGCAGCGTCTCGATCAGCTTGTCGTCGCGCGTCAGGAAGACATGGCTCGGCCGGTCGCGCCAGATCAGCTCGTAGTCGACCGGCGTCTTGCCGGTCCGGTATTTCTTGCGCTTCGCCGCCTGGTCGAGGCGGTTATGGATCTCGGCCTGCACCGTCTCGGCAGTCCATGTGTCGTTGAAGCGGATGTTGAAGGTGGCTGTCGCCTTGGCCGGAATAACATTGGTCGCCGGGTTGCCGACATCGATCGAGGTCACTTCCAGATTGGTCGGCTGAAAATCCTTCGTGCCCTTGTCGAAGACGGGCGACAGCAAGGCGTCGACCAGGCTGATCAGGCCGCGCACCGGATTGTCGGCGAGCAATGGATAGGCGACATGGCCCTGGCGGCCGTTGACCGTGACACTGCCCGACATCGAGCCACGCCGGCCGATCTTGATCATGTCGCCGAGCGTGTCCGGATTGGTCGGCTCGCCAACGATCGCGGCGTCCCATCTCTCGCCCTTGGCCGCCGCCCAGTCGAGCAGTTTTGTCGTCCCGTTGATCGCCGGCCCCTCCTCGTCGCCGGTAATCAGCAGCGAGACCGAGCCTTTCGGACCACCCTTTTTCTCGACATGGCGCGCCACGGCGGCGATGAAACAGGCGATGCCGCCCTTCATGTCGACGGCGCCGCGGCCATACATCTCGCCCCTGGCGATCTCGGCGGCGAAGGGCGGATGCGTCCACGACGCCTCGTCGCCCGCCGGCACCACGTCGGTATGGCCGGCAAACATCAGATGCGGCCCGTTGCCGGAGCGACGCGCGTAGAGGTTCTCGATGTCGGGGGTGCCGTGTTCGGAAAACACAGGGCGTTCGACGGAAAAGCCGAGCGGCTTCAGCATGCCTTCCAGGGCAGCCAGCGCGCCGCCCTCGGCGGGCGTTACGGAGGCGCAGCGTATGAGGGTCGCGAGGTTGGCGGCGGGATCGGTCGGCAGTTTCATGGGCAAAGCGATAGTCGAAAGCGAAAGGCCTGTCACGGCCAGAGATGATGACCGATCCTGCCGCCGACATTATGGTTTTCCTGTCGTATAGTGCAGGCCAACACGAGATAATCGCATGGCCAACGCCGAAAAGACCATCGTCATTGCCGGCGCCGGCAGCATCGGCTGCTATGTCGGCGGTTGCCTGGCGCTGGCCGGACGCAAGGTGGTGTTTTTGGCGCGGCCAGGCATCGCGACAGCCTTGCTGGACGGTGGCCTGCGCATCACCGATCTCGATGGTCGCGACCGATCCATCCGGCCGGGGTCCGTCACCACCGATCCCGCCGCTGCCCTCGCCAGTGCCGACGTGGTGCTGGTGACGGTCAAGAACGGCGCTACCGAGGAGATGGCGTCGCTTGTTGCCGGACATGCGCGCGGCGATGTCGTGGTGGTCAGCCTGCAGAACGGCGTCGGCAATGCCGACCGGTTACGCGCCGGGCTCGGTGGACGGACTGTGCTCGCCGGCATGGTGCCGTTCAATGTCGTCCAGTCGGCCATAGGCAATTTGCCGCTTCACGTGCATCGCGCCAGCGACGGCAAGGTCATGATCGAAGATGGCGTGACCGGCCTTGCCGGCCTTCTCGATGTCGAAGGGCTTGGCGTGGAAACCCATCCCGACATGAAAGCCGTTCAGTGGGGCAAGCTGCTGATCAACCTCAACAACGCGCTTGTCGCCTTGTCCGGCCTGCCGCTGGCGAGCGAACTTGCCGACCGCCGCTGGCGGCGAATCCTGGCCGGTCAGATCGACGAGGCCCTGACGGCGATGAAGGCGTTACATATCGCGCCGGCACGAATCGGCGGCTTGCATCCCGTCCTGCTGCCGAAACTGCTCCGGCTGCCGGACTGGCTGTTCCGGCTGGTCGCCCGCCGCATGCTCGCCATCGACCCGCAGGCGCGCTCGTCGATGTGGGACGACCTCCAGCGTGGTCGGCCGACCGAGATCGGTGACCTGCAGGGGGCCGTCCTGAACCTCGCCGAAAAGGCCGGCACGCCGGCGCCTCTGCTGAAGCGGGTCACCGTGCTGGTGCGGCAGGCCGAGCGGGAAAAGCGCGGCTCACCCGGGCTGACGCCGGAAGCCGTCACTGGATAGTCTACTTGCCGCGAGCCTCGGGCCTTGGCCCGCATAGCCCGAAAACAGGCGCGTGGGCCCCGCGTCACAGCTTTGGTGCGCGCCTCGGAGCCGGCGCTTTGCTCGCCGGGCCTGGCGCCGGCACGGGCTGCGCCGCCGGGTGGTTCTCGATCAGCGTGATCTTCTGCCAGATCTTGCGCGACAGGTTGGACGCTAGGTTCTCGACGTCGTTGACGCCGTCGATGACCACATCGTCATTGACGGACTGCGCAAACAGCGCCGCGATCTTGCCGGTGATCGACAGCATTTCCGAGCAATAGTCGAGGTAGCGCGCCAGGTCGGCGGCATTGGTGATGCGAGCCGGCGAATGCGCGGTCGGCCTGAAATTGGCGGACAATGCTGCCGGATCCTTGGTCAGCTGGTGCATGTCGATGACATGGATCAGCGATCTCAACCCATGCAGCTGGCGAAACACCCGCTTGCGCTTGATGCGCTCCTCGGTGCGGATCAGCGCCAGCAGGCCGAGCACGGCAAGGATCATCATGTTGATCGTGGCTTCGATGCCTTGCACCGACTGCACCGCATCGTCGGCCTGCGAGATATGGATGAGCGGCAGGATGGTGCCGACGAACAGGAAGATCAGCGCGCCGGCGGCAACAGCGGCGACGATGGCGCCGCGCAGCCACCAGATCGGCGCTTCCAGCGCCTGCGCCGCCTTGGCCAGGTCGCGCGACAGCGACACCAGTTCGGCGGCGACGCCGCGCAGGCCGGCATCGGGAAAACGCTCGGCGACGCGCTCTTCCAGCCGCTCGGCGGTGTCGATGATCAGTTTCGGATCAAGCGTGCGGTAGCGCATGGCGAGATATCCGGTCGGCGCTCATGGTTCAGCCGGCGCGTTGCTGCGTTTGCCGTAGCGGTTCGGACCGGGGTCACCGCGGAAACACGCTAGAACGATGAGAAGAATGGGGCCGATGATAAGAGAGACCAACGCGTAATAAGTCGGCTTGCCGAAATCATGAAACCGCTTTGCGGTTACCGCAAAGCTCGACCATGTCGAGATCAGCAAAACGACCCAGAACACAAGTGCCCAGTTCTGGCTGGTTGCGGTGCCGGGTTCCAGTCTCGACAACTGGTAGAGCGGGAAAAACTGTGCAAGCACCAGCAGCAGCCCGGCGAGCACGTAGGCACTTGGGCTGACGCGCCCTGAGAGGCTGAAGAAAAGCCAGGGAAGTGGTGGTGTGTTGGGCAATCTGGAGCGCTCTGGTTGCTCGGACAGGATCAATCACGCAGCAGTTCGTTGATCGAGGTTTTCGACCGGGTCTTGGCATCGACGCGCTTGACGATGACGGCGCAGTAGAGGCCAGGGCCCGGCTCGTTGTTCGGAAAGGCCTTGCCCGGCATCGAGCCGGCGACGACGACCGAATTAGGCGGCACCTCGCCATAAAACACTTCGCCGGTGGCGCGGTCGACGATCTTGGTCGACTGGCCGATGAACACACCCATTCCGAGCACCGAGCCTTCGCGCACGATGCAGCCCTCGACCACTTCGGAGCGCGCGCCGATGAAGCAATTGTCCTCGATGATGGTCGGGCCGGCCTGCATCGGCTCCAGCACCCCGCCGATGCCGACGCCGCCCGAGAGGTGCACATTCTTGCCGATCTGGGCGCAGGAGCCGACCGAGGCCCAGGTGTCGACCATGGTGCCGCTATCGACATAGGCGCCGACATTGACGAAGGACGGCATCAGCACCGCGCCCGGCGCGACATAGGCCGAGCGGCGCACGATCGAAGACGGCACGGCGCGGAAGCCTGCCTTCTCGAAATCGACCGCGCTCCAGCCGTCGAACTTCGACGCCACCTTGTCCCACCAGACTGCCTGGCCGGGGCCGCCCTTGATGATCTCCATCGGATAGAGCCGGAAGGAGAGCAGCACCGCCTTCTTCAGCCATTGGTTGACATGCCATTTGCCATCGGCCTGGCGCTCGGCGACGCGCACGGTGCCACGGTCGAGCAGGTCAAGTGAGGACTGGATGGCGTCGCGCGTTTCGCCGCGGGTCGCGGTCGAAATCGTGTCGCGCTCCTCGAAGGCCTTCTCGATGGTCTTTTCGAGGCTGGCCAGATCAGGCTTCGACATGAATTCGCTCCGTTACCACGCTGTTAAGGCCGACGGCCTTAACCTTGTTTTGAAAGTCGCGCGGACCCTATGTTAAGGCGTATTGGGGGTCAATCGCGCGTGCGCCATGGAACGGCGCAAGTGAACTGTTGGGACGGGTAGAAAGCATATGACTCCTATGGAAAAGGCGGGATGGACGCCGCTGCCGCATTCGGACGAGGATCTGGAGCGCTCGAAAAGCGTTCCCGACACGCCGCAGACTCGCGCCGAAACCTACCGGCTGGCCTGGAACGATCCCGACTTCATGACGCGCCGGGAGTTGCGCGCTGTGCGCTTGCAGCTTGAGCTCTTGAAACCCGAAATGATCCTTGCCGAGCGCGGCATCCGCTCGACGGTCATCCTGTTCGGCGGCGCGCGTATTCCCGAGCCCGGCGGCGAGGCCTGGGCCGCCAAGAACGAGACGCAGAAGAAAAACCTCGAGGAAAACAGCAAATACTACGAGGAGGCGCGCAAATTCGCCCGCCTCTGCTCACAGCAATCGGCCACGTCCTACTACCGCGAATTCGTCGTCGTCACCGGTGGCGGCCCAGGCGTGATGGAGGCGGGAAATCGCGGCGCCGACGATGTCGGCGCGCCGTCGATCGGCCTCAACATCGTCCTGCCGCACGAGCAGGCGCCGAACGCCTATGTGACCCCGGAGCTGTGCTTCAACTTCCACTATTTCGCCATCCGCAAGATGCATTTCGTGATGCGCGCCAAGGCCGTCGCGGTGTTTCCGGGCGGCTTCGGCACCATGGACGAGTTCTTCGAGACGCTGACGCTGATCCAGACCGGCCGCATGGAACGCGTGCCGGTGATCCTGTTCGGCAAGGCGTTCTGGCAGCGCGCGATCGACCTCGATTTCCTGGCCGAACAAGGCACCATCACGCCCGGCGACCAGGATATCATCGACTTTGTCGACACCGCGGATGAGGCGTGGGGGATTATCAGCCGGTTCTACAAGTTAGGAGAATAGGGTCGGCGAAATGGGAATTGAACTGAAGAATTGAAGAACTGAAGAATTGAGGAAAAGGAGGTCCGGATCGGTCTCCCTTTCACCAGTTCTTCAATTCTTCAGCTCCTCAATTCCTCTACCCCCTCCACTATCCCCGTCAGAAACGTCGCGAGATCGTCGGTGACGAAATCGACGTCGTCCTCATTGGCCGGATCGCGCTCCCAGATCTCGGCAAAGGTCGGCTCGAAATTGCGCGGCACCACCAGCACCGTGGTCATGCCCAGTGATTTCGGCACCTCGAGGTTGCGGGCGAGATCCTCGAACATCACCGCATTGTGTCCGGTGACGGCGTGCAGTTCGGCAAACTTCTCATAGGTCTGCCGCGACGGCTTCGGCGTCAGCCCGGCGGCGACGATATCGAAAATGTCGTCGAAATGGTCGAGTATGCCGAGCTGGCGCGCGGTGCGCTCGGCGTGCCTGCGGTCGCCATTGGTGAAGATGAACTTGCGGCCGGGCAGCTGGCGGATAGCGGTGCCCAGCACCGGATCCGGCACCAGC
Organism: Mesorhizobium sp. C277A; assembly: GCF_040324395.1. Lineage (NCBI taxonomy): Bacteria > Pseudomonadati > Pseudomonadota > Alphaproteobacteria > Hyphomicrobiales > Phyllobacteriaceae > Mesorhizobium > Mesorhizobium sp. C277A. The sequence continues at coordinate 5,216,809 of NZ_JAMYVW010000002.1, forward strand.
CACGAATAGTCGATATCATGCACCTTTTCGAGAAAGTCGTCGGGGTCGATGCCGTGACGCGTCATCAGCCCGTTCAGCGTCGTGCCATATTCCTGATAGAGTTCCTTCTGCAGCTTGCGCGCTTCCTCGCGCGGCAGCGTGAGCAGTTCTCCGACATAGGCCGTCATCTTGACGTCGATCTGCGAAAACAGATTCGAATGGTGCGGATAAAGCGTGTTGTCGAGGTCGAACACCCAGTCGGTGACATGGGCGAAGCGGGCGGGATCGGGCAGCGTGGTCATGGCGTCCTTATGGCATGAAATATCTGCCGTTCGAACCCCTTTCTGATGTAGAGCTTATCCACAACCTATGTGCATCTAGAGTTGTAAAAATGGGCTCACCATTCAAATTTTAGCCATCACGGAAAGGTGGCCTTCAGGGCTTGCTGGCACAGAGACGGTTCAGTGGGAGCCAGCGATGAGTCGCATAGTCTTAAAGTCCGCCGCGGTCGCATTCGGCTCGGTAGCCATCTCGCTTTTGCTGACGCTGATCATCGTTCCCGCCATGGGTTTTCCGGTCGACCGCACTGTCTGGCTGACATCGACGGTGTGCCCGCTGGCGCTCGCCTGGATCGCCTGCGCCAGCACCTTCTGGCAGAGCGACCGACTGAAAAACGCGCATCGCGATCTCGCCCGCGCGCATGCCCAGCTCGCCGCCGCGCATCGGCGCCTGTCGGCGAAGGCGAGCCGCGACGACATGACCGGCATGCTCAACCGCGAGAGCTTCTTTGCCGCGTTGGACGGCTCGCGGCGCAAATCCGATCGCGGCGCGCTGCTGATCATCGACGCCGACCATTTCAAGGCGATCAACGACAGTTTCGGCCATCTGACCGGCGATGACGCACTGGTGTTGATCGCCAGCGCCATCGAGCGCGGCGTCCGCAGCGGCGACGTGCTCGGCCGCATTGGCGGTGAGGAGTTCGGCGCCTTCCTGGTCGGCGCTACGGAAGCCGAAGCCCGGCGCGTGGCCGAGCGCATCCGCCGTGAAGTCGAGCTGGTCCGCTTTCGTCCGGTCGACGAGCGCACGGTGCCGCTGACCGTCTCGATCGGCGGCATCACCTGTGCGCAAGATGCCGATGTCTCGGACCTGATGCGCGCCGCCGACCGCCGGCTCTACGAGGCCAAGCACCGCGGCCGCAATTTGTCGATCCTCGACCGGGACATTTCCGAAGCTGCCTAGGTGTTGGTGGTGGGGCTGTTAACGGTTCGCCAACATTGTTTCCACGCAACTGCGCCGTTTACCGGGTTGTAACTCGTTTACAGGCAAGGCTTGGCACGGGAATGGCATGTCTGGCCGGTACCTGTGCCGTTCAGGGAACGCCATGCGTGGATCGAAGCCCCCATCCAGAGACGTGTCATGAGTTTCTTCATCAGGAAAATATCGCGCCGCACCATCGTGCAGGCGCTGATTGCGATGCCGGCGCTACAGCTTTTTCGCAAGCAGCCTGACAGCGACCGCCCTCCGGCCGATCCCGACGAGATCGTCGTGGTCAATGGCTGGATCCTGAAGCGGAGCGACCTGGCATGATCTTCGACAGCTATGAGGCGTTTCGAGCCTCGGATTTCAAGCCCAAGGTCTGCATTCTCGGCTCCGGGCCGGCCGGCACCACCATTGCCAGAAAGCTCGGCGCCGCCGGCATTCCGGTCGTGGTGCTGGAGGCCGGCGCACGCGAATTCAGCGACGAGTCGCAGGATTTCTACCGCGGCTCCACGGTCGGCGATCAATATTTCGATCTCGACATCACCCGGCTGCGCTTCATGGGCGGGTCGTCGAACCACTGGGCCGGCTGGTGCCGCGTGCTCGACAAGCAGGACTTTGAGCCCAAGGCATGGGCGCCGGACACCGGCTGGCCAATCGCCCGGACCGACATCGAGCCCTATCTGCCCGAGGTGCACGACATACTCGAGCTTCCCGACTTCAAGCCCGATGTGCCGATTTCAGACGACATACGCTGGGTGCAGCTGATCAAGAGCCCGGCCGTGCGCTTTGGCGAGAAATTCTCCGACGAGCTCGACAAGAGCAAAAACATAGCGCTCGTGCTCAACACCTATGCCACCGAACTTGCCGGGGACGGCAAACGAGTGACCGGCGCCAGGCTGTGGTCGAACGGCAAGGATGCCGGCGCTTTCAGCGCCGATTATTTCATCGTCTGCGCCGGCGGGCTGGAGAATTCGCGGCTGCTTCTATGGTCGAACCAGCGCTCGAATGGCGGCGTGGTGCCGAACGCCACGGCACTTGGCCGCTACTGGATGGAGCACCCGACCTTCGAGGGCGGCAATGCCATCCTGGCCGATTACAGCGAGTTCGAGGTCGATGCCGTCAACGAGGCGTTCTTCTCGCCGATGCTCGCCGCCATGGAGCGGCTGCAGATCATGAATTTCGGCATACGCCTGATCGAGACGCCCTATGCCGGCGTCAAGAGCCTGATTGCCGACCTTGCCTGCACCGCGCCCGAGGCCGCCGAATGGGTCGCCTACCAGCTCAGCCAGAACCTGCGCTGCGCCGCCCAGCTCTACGTCGCCTGGGAACAGGCGCCGCTGGCCTCGAACCATATCGAATTGTCGAAGACCGATGTCGACCGTGCCGGCGTGCCGCGCATCGAGCTGCACTGGAAGAAGTCGCCGTTGGAGCGCCGCACCATCCTCGAGGGGCTCAAGCTGTTCGGAACGACGCTGATCGAGAAGGACCTCGGCCGCGTCCGCATCATGGACTGGCTGACCAATGGCGAGGACTACCCGACGGATGAGGAACTGGCCGGCCACCATCATATGGGCGGCACGCGCATGGGCACCGATGTCACCAAGAGCGTGGTCGACGCCAACTGCAAGGTGCACGGCATGGACAATCTCTATGTCGGCGGTTCCTCGGTATTCTGCACGTCGGGCGAATGCAACCCGACGACGACGATCACCGCACTTGCCTGCCGGCTAGGCGACCATCTGACCAAAGTAATCACGGTGTGACGAAGTAATCCCCCCGGTGTGACGAAGTCATCACCGTCTGATTGTCAAAAAAGCGAACGGCGCGACAGGATTGCTGCCGGCGCTACCCATGCCTTGGTGTCGAAACCCTCGGAAATTAGCGCCAACGAGATCTCCCTCCCCTTTGGGGAGGGATTAAGGGTGGGGGTAGGTGCCGCACAAACCCTTCAGGATTTGCTAAACCGTCGCTGGATCCAGTGCTGGCTGCCCCTTGCGGCGGGCGACGATCGCCTTGAAATCGGCGGTCCGGAACGCATCGCGCAACACGTCGAAAGACGGCAGCACGAAATAGGCGCGCTGGAACTTGTCGATCTCGTAGCCGGTGCGCATCACCGTTTCGAGGTCGAAGGGCACGTGGTGCGCGTCCGGGCTCGCGACGGCGAACTGCAATTCGGTGAACGACGACATCAGCCCGGCGCCGAAAGCTTTCAGCTTCTGGCCCTCCTCCTGTATCAGCCCGTATTCGGCGGTGTACCAGTACAGCCGGGTGATCATCTCGTCACCGCCCAGCGCAATCACGCTCTCGGCCTTTTCGCCATACATCTGCATGAAGTCGGCAAACACCGGCTGCGTCAGGATGGGCACATGGCCGAAGAAGTCGTGGAACATGTCGGGTTCGACGATGTAGTCGAGCTCGTCCTTGGTGCGCAGCCAGTTGGTTACCGGAAAGCGCCGGTTGGCGAGATGGTCGAAGAAGGGCGCGGCCGGGATGAGGCCAGGCACGGCGACGATTTCCCAGCCGGTCAGCTTGCGCAGCTTGTCTGAGACCGCGCCGAAATCCGGGATCTCGTCGAGCAGGCCGAGCGCGGCGATCCCATCGAGATAGGAATGGTGCGCCAGCTTCTGCGTCAGCTTGGTCTGCCGGTCGCACAGCGTGCGCCACACCGCTTGTTCGTCGGCGATGTAGTTGTAGCCCTGCGCCACGGTGAAGTCGGAACGGCACACCGAATAGTCGCCACGCAGGCCTTGCGCCGCGCAATCACGGGCATATTCGGCAACGCTCATCGTCGTCATGGTTCTTCTCCCCTGATCGTGACACTTGAATATGTCCGCAGAGTCTAGCGGCGGCCGGCGAGGCAATTCAGCTTTGATGATGGCTTGGGTCCATGATTTGAGGTAAAAATCACCAAGCAGAAGCTGAAAGAGAGTGAAAATGCCTCAGTTCGACGATTTCGAGATCAAGATGCTGGATGTTCTTCAGCGCGATGGACGCAAGCCCGTGTCCGAACTGGCGCAGGAGATCGGCCTGTCGACGACGCCTTGCGCCCGCCGCTTCGAGGCGCTGCAGGAGGCCGGCATCATCAAGGGCTTTGCCGCCGTGCTCAACCGCCGCGCCGTCGGCCTGATGGTCGAGGTGTTCATCCAGGTGCGCCTCACCAGCCACAGCAACGGTTCGCCCGAAACCTTCATCGCCGCCGTGCAACGCATGGACGAAGTGTCGTCATGCTGGACGATGACCGGCGACCACGATTTCCTGCTGCACGTCATGGTGCCGTCGGTCGACGAACTCAACGCCTTCGTCATGCACCGCCTGATGCGCCTTGCCGGCGTGCGCGACGTTCACACCCAGCTGGTGCTGCAGAACATCAAGGGCCCGGGCCACGTGCCGCTCGCCCACCTCAGGCGGTAGGACACGCATCGCCATTTCTGCGGAAAAGCTGCACGCAAACTGCTGAACGGAGCCCAAATGCGAAACTGAAACGCCGGCTACGCCATGCGGACCGTCGCTCAAAGGTCCGTCATGAACATCGTGCTGATCAATCCGCCGCACACCGCCATCGGCAGCCGCGTGCCCGATGACCATCTGCCACCGCTCGGCCTGCTGGCGCTGGGCGGCCCGCTTATCGACGCCGGCCATAAAGTCCGGCTGGTCGATGCCGAATTCGGGCCGATGCCGTTGGAAACGCTGGTGCGCGATGCGCTCAGCGGCCAGCCCGATTGCATCCTGATCGGCCATTCCGGCTCGACCTCGGCGCATCCCACCGCGCTCGCGATCGCCCGCATGGTCAAGGCGCTCGAGCCGGCGACGCTTGTGATCTATGGCGGCGTGTTCCCGACCTATCACTGGCGCGACATACTGGCGGCGAGCGATGTCTTCGACTTCATCGTGCGCGGCGAGGGCGAGGCAACCATCCTTGCCCTGGTCGTGGCACTGGACAATCGCCGGCCACTGGCCGATGTCGCGGGTATCGCCTATCGCGACGATCTCGGCCGCCCCTTCGCGACGCGGCCGGCCGGGACCACTGCCAATCTGGACGAGTACCGCGTCGGCTGGGAGCTGATCGATCACCGCCGCTACAGCTATTGGGGCGGCAAGCGCGCCGTGGTCATGCAGTTTTCGCGGGGCTGCCCGCATCTGTGCAACTATTGCGGCCAGCGCGGTTTCTGGACCCGCTGGCGGCACCGCGACCCCAAGAAATTTGCGCAGGAGATTGCCTGGCTGCACCGCCAGCACGGCGTCGAACTGATCAACCTCGCCGACGAAAACCCGACCGTATCGAAGAAGGTTTGGCGCGCCTTTCTCGATGCGCTGATCGCCGAGAACGTGCCGGTGCTGATCGTCGGCTCGACCCGGGCCGACGACATCGTGCGCGATGCCGACATCCTGCACCTCTATCGCAAGGCCGGCGTCATCCGCTGGCTGCTCGGCATGGAAAACACCGACGAGCAGACGCTTCAACTGATCCGCAAGGGCGGCAGCACCTCATCCGACCGCGAGGCGATCCGGCTGCTCCGCCAGCATGGCATACTGTCCATGGCGACCTGGGTGGCTGGGTTCGAGGATGAGACCTTTCGCGATCTGTGGCGCGGCTTTCGCCAGCTGCTTGCCTATGACCCCGACCAGATCCAGGCGCTCTATGTCACGCCGCACCGCTGGACGCCGTTCTTCCGCATCGCCAAGGACCGCAAGGTGATCCAGACGGATGCCCGGCTGTGGGACTACAAGCACCAGGTGCTGCAGATGACGCGGCTGAAACCGTGGATGCTGTTCTTCTCGGTCAAGCTGATCGAGGTCGCGGTGCAGTCGCGGCCGAAGGCGCTGGCGCGCATTCTCTTCCACCCCGATCCCGAACAGCGCCATTCGATGCGCTGGTACACGCAAATGGGCCGCCGCGTGTGGTTCCGCGAGGTCTGGGGTTTTCTGGCCCGCGACCGCCGCCTCAAGGATGGTCCGACGCTGGCTGAGTTCTGGGGCGCTCCGCAGGATGCCGATGAGGAATCCATGGTCGTCATGCGCCCGTCGCGCAAGCCGGCCGAAGCGGCTGTCGCGATCTCGGCCGGCGCCTGACAGGCTCGCTGCCATTCACAGATACGTACCGTATGCGTATTGACATACGCAGCGTATGTACCCACCTCATGCATACGGGACGTATGTGAGTGCCCCGGACAATGGAGTGAAAATGACCAAACGTGACGCGATCTTTCCTGCCGGCAGGCAGGCTCTCTACGAGATCAATCGCTATTCTGCTGCAATCCGATCGGGCGATCTTTTATTCGTCTCGGGCCAGGTCGGCAGCCGCGAGGACGGGTCGCCCGAACCTGTCTTCGAAAAGCAGGTCCAGCTTGCCTTCGACAATCTCGCGGCAGTGCTGAAAGCAGCGGGCGCCACGTTCGACGATGTAGTCGACGTGACCACCTTCCACACCGATCCGGCAGCGCAATGGCCCGTGATCGATGCCGTTCGGCTGAAGGTGTTCGGTGAACCGCCCTACACCAATTGGACGGCGGTCGGCGTCAACTGGTTAGCCGGCTTCGACTTCGAGATAAAGGTCATCGCGCGCCTGCCCCAGCCTGCCTAAGGGCTGGCCAGCCGACCAACTGGCCGCCAAGCCAGTTGCCGATCAGGGCACGATCAGCGTGCCGGCGCCGTGTTCGGTGAACAGTTCCAGAAGCACCGCATGCGGCGTCTTGCCGTTGAGGATGACGACGCCTTCGACGCCGCGCTCGATCGCCTCGATGCAGGTCTCGACTTTGGGGATCATGCCGCCCGACACCGTGCCGTCCTTGATCAGCGCCTTGGCTTCGGCCACCGTCAGCTCGTCGATCAGCTTCTTGTTCTTGTCGAGCACGCCGGGCACGTCGGTCAGGAACAAAAGGCGCGTCGCCTGGCAGGCGCCGGCGATGGCACCGGCGAAGGTGTCGGCATTGATGTTGTACGTGTGGCCGTCGCGGCCGGGCGCCACCGGCGCCAGCACCGGGATCATTTCCGAGCGTGCCAGCAGGTCGAGCAGGGTGCGGTCGACCTCGACCGGCTCGCCGACGAAACCGAGATCGAGCACACGCTCGATGTTGGAGTCCGGGTCGATCATGGTCTTGCGCGCCTTTTCGGCGAACACCATGTTGCCGTCCTTGCCGCACAGGCCGATCGCCCATTCGCCCTCGGCGTTGATCAGCGCGACGATCTCCTTGTTGATCGAACCGGCCAGCACCATCTCGACGATCTCGACCGTCTTCTGGTCCGTGACGCGCAGCCCGCCTTCGAACTTGGATTCGATGCCCATCTTGGCCAGCATGGCGCCGATCTGCGGCCCGCCGCCATGGACGACGATCGGGTTGACGCCGGACTGCTTCAGCAGCGCGATGTCACGGGCGAAAGCCTTGCCGAGCTCGATATCGCCCATGGCATGACCGCCATATTTCACCACCACCGTCTTGTGCTCGTAGCGCTGCATATAGGGCAGGGCCCGCGAGAGCAGGGCGGCCTGCATTTCGGCGGTGGCGGTGATCTCCGTCATCGGCATGGTTCCCTGGATGCGGGTAAGGACGGCGGCGTCTTAGCGGGAATTGGCCTAGGCCGCAAACAGCTTTGCTATCACGATGATGAAATCTGCCGGATCAGGCCGGCACCTTGAGCGGCGCCCGCCGCGTCAGCCAGCCGGAAATCTTCTCCATCTGCGCGGCGAGCGACAAGAACGTCTGCTCGTCGCCGGGGCGGCCGACGCCCTGGATGTCGAGCGGCAGGCCATTCTGGATCGCCGGCCAGTGGTGAACCACAGGCTCTTGTCCATCAATTGCCCAAACAGGGATCTGATCTCCAAGAGACGGGTCAAATGCAATTTGTCGAGCAGGTTTTCGATGAGCTCGCGGCCCCCTTCGGGTCCATGGCGCCTCAGGCAAGCGGCGGATGCGCAATGATCGGGTTGCCTCGGCGCGCGCGATCGCAGCATCGACAAGGTCCGGCGGCGAGATCTCGCCTCTATGCACCAGCTCCGCCAAGCCGGTTGCATCGTTCTCCCACAGCATCTGTTCGGCCGACATTGCTGTTCCCCTTTCTGCGGGAGGCTAACGACAGCCGATTTCCTTGGCACCGACCGGCGATTACTGGCGATCGGGCGCGGACATCGTTTGCGTGGACAACAAGATTTCTGCCTTTGCAAATAAATCGTGATCGCTTAGCTTGTCCGTATGACGCCGCAGGATATCTCCACCCTGATTGTCCGGACCTCGATGAAGGATCGGACTGCGTTCGATCTGCTTTACCGGCAAACCAGTGCGAAACTTTTCGGCGTGTGCCTTCGTGTATTGAAGGATCGCGGAGATGCGGAAGAAGCGCTGCAAGAGGTCTTCGTCAAAGTGTGGACGAAGGCGGACCGTTTCGCTGTTTCCGATCTAAGCCCAATCTCCTGGCTGGTGGCCATAGCACGCAATCATGCGATTGATCGCATCCGGTCGCGACGCAAGCCCGCTGCCGATATCGATGCCGCGCTCGACGTGGCTGACCCCGGTCCGGGGCCAGAGGCTATGGTTGTTGCGGGCGGTGAATCCGAGCGCATCTATCAGTGCCTTGAAGAGTTGGAACAAGACCGGGCGCAAGCCGTTCGGGGTGCTTATTTGAACGGCGAAAGTTACGCCGAGCTCGCGGAACGTCACAAGGTTCCGCTCAACACGATGCGGACATGGCTGCGCCGCAGCCTGTTGAAACTTAGAGAATGTCTGGAAAGATGACCCTGGCAGAAGAAAATGGACCGGAACGTGGAGGCGACGACCTGCTCGCAGCCGAATACGTTCTCGGCGTGCTGCCGGCGGATGAGCGCCAGATAGCCTCCGGACGCATCGACGCGGAGACCGGCTTTGCCCGTCTCGTCGATTCCTGGGAAGTGAATCTCTCGCCGATGGCTGCCGCTTATGCTGAGGTAGAGCCGCCGGCCACCATCAAGCCGGCTATCGATCGCCGGCTGTTCTCCTCCACCGCGGCGTCGACGACGGCCCCGAGCGGCAGCCTGTGGTCCAGCCTTAGCTTCTGGCGCGGCCTCACCGCAGCGGCTCTCGCGGCCCTGGTGCTCTATGTCGCCGTGCCTTACGTCAGGTCGCCGGTCGTCGTGCCGCAGGAGCGCCTCGTCGCCTCGCTGGCTGCCGAAGGCAGCGATGTCAAATACCTCGTCGTCTACGACGCTTCCCGCCGCGATGTCGGCCTGTCGCTGGTTTCGGGCGAACGCGCCGCCGGCAAGGACTTCGAACTGTGGATGATCGAAGGCAAGAATGCGCCGGTCTCGATGGGTGTCATTCCCGCCGGCCAGGTCACGCACATTCCGGTTACCCCGGCAGTGCAGCAGAAGCTGGCGCAAGGCGCCGTGCTTGCCGTCAGCGTCGAGCCGACGGGCGGTTCGACGACCGGACAGCCGACCGGACCGGTCGTTGCCGCGGGCGACCTGAAGGGCATCTGATAAATCGTAAAACCATGACGTCACAATGAAGACAGCGGAAGTACATCTTCCGCTGTTTTCGTTTTGGATACGCTGCTGGAGATTAGAGGTTCGATCTCCGGAGATTAATTCGTCGACAAAATAAAGGAAATTTTTCCCGGCGCGCGGAAACTCAGGCAGTTCTATTTCGTATCTCCTCATGTTCCGAAAGAGGAAACAATAACCCCGAGGAGTTCGAACACTATGCGTAGAATCGCCACCCTTTTGCTCGCCGGTACCATTGCCGTCTCCGCCCTCGCCACAATCGCCTATGCCGAGAATCCGATGGTTGGCGGCGCCGCCATGTACGCCAACAAGAACATCGTCGAGAACGCCGTCAATTCGAAGGACCACACCACGCTGGTCGCCGCCGTCAAGGCTGCCGGCCTGGTCGAGACGCTGCAGGGCGCAGGCCCGTTCACCGTCTTCGCGCCGACCAATGAGGCCTTCGCCGCGCTTCCGGCTGGCACGGTCGAGACGCTGCTCAAGCCCGAGAACAAGGACAAGCTCACCAAGATCCTGACCTGCCATGTCATCGGCGCTAAAGCGATGGGCGCCGATGTCGCCTCGATGGCCAAGGCCGATGGCGGCACCCATAAGGTCAAGACGGTCGGCGGCTGCGAGCTGTCGCTCAAGGCTGACGGCGGCAAGGTCACCGTGACCGACGAGAACGGCAATGTCGCCAATGTGACGATCGCCGATGTCGAGCAGTCGAACGGCGTCATCCACGTCATCGACAAGGTCCTGCTGCCGAAGATGTAACAAAGCCCTGCCGCCGACGAACAGGCGGTAAGCTCCTGCAGATTGCGCGGCCCCGCCCCCGTGGGCCGAGCAAACGACCGAGCGCTCCATCCCGTCCGCAACAAGCGCGGAGCCGGTGTGGAGCGTTCGTTTGCAGGGCAACCGTCACCGGCTTTTGATTTTCCAGTGGCGGCCAAATCTGGCAAAACAACCCGCAGGAGGATTTCTGTCATGAACCGTCGCGACTTGCTTTTGAGTGGCGTCGCCGTTGCCGCATTTGCCGGCGCGGTGGCAACGCTGCGCATGGGCGGACCCCAACCCGCCAGAGCTGCTGAAACCTTCGAGGTCACCAAGACCGACGTCGAGTGGCACGCCATCCTGTCGGATGAAGCCTTCAACGTGCTGCGCAAGGAAGGCACCGAGTATCCCGGCACCAGCCCGCTGCTCAACGAGCACCGCAAGGGCATTTTCGCCTGCGCCGGCTGCGACCTGCCGGTCTATTCCTCGGAGACCAAGTTCGATTCCGGCACCGGCTGGCCGAGCTTCTGGCAAGAGATTGCCAACGCCGTCGGCAAGACCGAGGACCGTTCGCTGGGCATGACCCGCACCGAGGTCCATTGCCGCCGCTGCGGCGGTCATCTCGGCCATGTCTTCGATGACGGTCCCGCACCCACCGGCCTGCGCCATTGCATCAACGGCGTGGCGCTCAGCTTCAAGCCGGCCACTGCCTGACCGTTCGGCGTCTTTTAGCGGGATTGGGGATTTGGCGCCGGTGTGACGACCGCCTCCTATCTCTTGAAATGGGGCGAAAACAGTCAACTTCAAGAATTGGCAGACGGCTTTTTATGCGTAGATTCCGCAGCCCTTAACGAGAGGGCCAGAACCTATGCAACGAACTGAAGCACGGGCTCGCGACGGCGAGCCCAAATCGACCGCCAAATCGACCGACGGTGTTGATGCGGACCGGCCGCGAATATCCCATTCCGTGGTGATCGCCGGCGGCGGCCCGACCGGGTTGATGCTGGCCGGCGAGCTTTCCCTGGCCGGCATCGATGTCGCCATCGTCGAGCGGCGCGAGAACCAGGACCTCGCCGGCGCGCGCTCGGGCGGCCTGCATTCGCGCACCATCGAGATCTTCGACCAGCGCGGCATTGCCGATCGGTTCCTGTCGCAAGGCCAGACCGCACAGGTCGCAGGCTTCGTCGGCGTTTCGCTTGATATCAGCGACTTCCCCACCCGCCACAATTACGGGCTGGCGCTGTGGCAAAAGCACATAGAGCGCATCCTTGCTGACTGGGTCGAGGAGCTTGGCGTCACGTTCTACCGTGGCCGCGAGGTGACAGGCTTGGTGCAGGATGGCGGCGGCGTCGATGTCGCGCTGAGCGATGGCGGGTCGCTTCGTGCCGATTATCTCGTCGGCTGCGACGGCGGCAGAAGCCTCGTGCGCAAGGCGGCGGGCATCGAGTTCCCCGGTTCCGAGCCGACAACCAGCAATTTGATCGCCGAGATCGAGGTAACGGAAGAGCCGCAATGGGGTATCCACCGCGATGCCATCGGAATTCACGGCCTCAGCAGACTGGAAGACGGTACGGTGCGGGTGCTGGTGACCGAACGCGAGGTCGGGGCCGGCGGCGTGCCCACATTGCATGAGCTCAGCGAGGCGCTCATTGCCGTCTACGGCACCGATTACGGCGTCCACAATCCAACATCGCTGGCCCGCTTCACCGACATGACCCGGCAGGCAGCCTCATACCGCAAGGGGCGGGTGCTGCTGGCAGGCGACGCCGCGCACGTGCATCCACCGGACGGTGGACAGGGGCTGCAGACCGGCGTGCAGGACGCGGTCAATCTGGGCTGGAAGCTCGCCCAAGTGGTCAGGAAAACTGCGCCCGAAAGCCTGCTCGACAGCTACCAGGCAGAGCGCCACCCGATTGCCGCGCGTGTGATGAAAAACACCATGGCGTCGGTCGTGCTCCGTCGCGAAGACGAGCGCACCAAGGCGCTGCGCGATACAGTGTCGGAACTTCTCGGCATGGAAGAGCCGCGCAAGCGTTTTGCCGGCATGTTGTCCGGCCTGGACATCCACTACGATCTTGGCGAGGGGCATCCGCTGCTGGGGCGTCGCATGCCGGATCTCGACCTCGTCACCGCTGCCGGTCCGCTGCCGGTTTTCGCCCTGCTGCACGACGCTCGGCCGCTGCTGCTTAATCTTGGTGAGCCCGGCGCTTTTGGTATCGGCCAGTGGGTGGAGCGGATTCAGCTGGTCGACGCCAGCTACGATGGCGCATGGGAGCTTCCGGTGCTGGGGGCAGTCGAAGCCCCACGCGCAGTGCTGGTCCGGCCTGACGGTTATGTGGCCTGGGTCGGCGGCCCTGAAGCAGCCGGGCTAACCGACTCGCTGACCAAATGGTTTGGGCCGTCTGCCGCGGCATAGGTGATAACGATCGATGCTTAAGGGTGACCCCGGAAATCGGGGGTGATTTCCGGGGTCACACATGAGCGCGCCAGGCGGGGGGTCCGGCGCGCTCAATGGCCTCCGCCGCCGCTGCCCGCGGGCGGCGCCGGCTTGGCGATGACCAGGGTGAAGACCGCCATGGTCGCGAACAGCACGGTCAGCATGGTGAACACATCCATGAACGACAGCAGCGACGCCTGCTGCTGGACCATGCCCGACAGTTTGGAGATCGCCGCCTTGGTGGCGTCGAGGCCGGGAGTCTGCTGGAAGTCGAGCGTCATGTTCTGCAGCTTGGTCTGCGCCGCCGCACTGCCCCATTCCACATGCTCGGCCAGCCTGGCGTAGTGGAAGGCGCTGCGATCGATCAGCACGGTGTTGATGACGGCAAGGCCGACCGCACCGCCGAGGTTGCGGGTCAGGTTGAACAGGCCCGACGCGTTCTTCAGCCGGTCCGGCGGCAAGGTGCCGAGCGCAATGTTGTTGATCGGCACCATGCACAGCATCATCGAGCTGCCGCGCAGGATCTGCGGGATCAGCAATTCCCAGAAATCCCAGTCGGCGGTCAGATGCGTCATCCACCATGTGCCGGCAGCGAAGCCGAACAGCCCGATCATCATCATGATGCGCAAATCCATCTTGCTCGACAGGATGCCGGAAATCGGCGCAGTGACGAACATCGCCAGGCCGCTGACGAACAAGGCTTCGCCGATCATCATGGAATCGTAGCCGCGGATGCGCCCGAGGAACACCGGGTAGAGATAGGTCAGACCGTACAGGCCGATGCCGATGACGAAAGAGAACAGCGAACCGAAGGCGAAATTGACGTTGGTGAAGGCCCTGAGATCGACGATCGGCTCCTCGGCGGTGAAGGCACGCCAGAAGAACAGCGCCGCACCGACAACCATGATGATGGCGCAGATGAACACGGCCTGTTCCTGCAGCCAGTCATGGTTCGGACCCTCCTCGAGCACATATTCCATGCAGCCGAGAAACGCCGCCATGCCGGCAAGGCCCCACCAGTCGAACTTGCTGAACAGGCCGAGATTGGGCTTGTCAAAATCGATCAGGGTCCAGGTCGTGACCGTCACCAGAATGCCTGGAATGACATTGATGAGGAACAGCCAGTGCCACGACATGGCATGGCTGATATAGCCGCCGACGGTCGGGCCGATGGTCGGCGCCAGCGTCGCCACCAGGCCGATCATCGGCGACACCATGGCGCGGCGCGACGGCGGGAAGATGGTGAAGGCGGCGGCGAAAACGCTCGGGATCATGCCGCCGCCGATAAAGCCCTGGATGGCGCGGTAGACGATCATCTGGTCGATGTTGGTGGCGGTCGCGGCCAGCGCGCTGGCCGCCGTGAAGCCGGCCGCGGCGCCTGCAAACAGCACGCGCGTCGACAGCATCCGGCTGAGGAAGCCCGACAGCGGGATCATCACCACTTCGGCGATCAGATAGGCGGTCTGCACCCATGGGATTTCGTCGGAACTGGCGCTGAGGCCGGCCTGGATCTCCGCCAGCGAGGCTGAGACGATCTGGATGTCGAGGATCGCCATGAACATGCCGAACACCATCGCCAGGAAGGCGATGAGGCGGCGCGTCGAGATGGTCGTCGGTACCGCCGGCATGGCAGGCGCCGGCCCCGCTCCTGCAGTTATGGTTGCGGTTGCCATGGCGTTGCTCCCGGCTTTCGCTCAGTTCGTCGTAGCCGGAGCCGTGCGGCTGTCGACGGCGACGACGACGCTCAGGCCGGCGCGCAGCCTGCCTGCCTTCAGCACATCGGCCGGCACGTCGATGCGAACCGGGATGCGCTGCACCACCTTGGTGAAGTTGCCGGTGGCATTTTCCGGCGGCAGCAGCGAGAACACCGCACCCGAAGCCGGCGCCAGCGACGACACCGTGCCTTCGAAATCATGGCCGTCCGTGGCGTCGACCGAGACCCGCACCTTCTCACCGGGCACCAGCTTGGCCAGCTGCGTCTCCTTGAAGTTGGCAACGATGTAGAGCTTGTCCAGCGGCACCACGACGGCGAGCTTCTGGCCGGGGCTGACGAGGTCGCCCTGCTCGACCGAGCGGTTGCCGACGACGCCGTCATAAGGCGCCTTGAGCACGGTGAAGGACAGATCGCGCGCGGCCTTGTCGCGGTTCAGCCGCAGCGAAGCCAGCGTGCTGGCCGATTCGGCGCGCTGCGCTTCGAACACGCCGATATTGGCCTGTGCGGCTGCAATCTGCGCGTCGGCGCCGACGAGGGCTGCATTGGCCTGGTCGAGAGCGGTCTGGGCATCGTCCAGTTGCGCCTGTGTGCCGACATGCGTCTTGACCAGTTGCGCGGCGCGCTGCTGGGCGCGAGCGGCGTTGTCGGCTGCCGCCTGGTCGGCGACCTTCTGCGCCTGCGCCTGTTGCAGCGAAGCTTGCGCCGCCTTCGTCTGCGCGTCGATACGGTCGAGCGTCTTGGCCAGCGTGGCGATCTGCGCCTCCGCCTGGGCAACGGCTATTCTGTAGTCGCCGTCGTCGATCGTCAGCAGCGGATCGCCAGCCTTGACCTGCTGGTTCTCCGAGACCTTGACTTGATCGACATAGCCGGAAATCTTCGGCGAGACGAACGACATGTCGGCCTGGACATAGGCGTCGTCGGTCGAGATCAGGAACCGGCCGTCCGTCCAGTAATTATAGCCATACCAGGCGCCGGCGCTGAGCAGAGCGAGGCCGATGATCGGCAGCATGAACGAGCGAGCCGACCGCTTCTTCTTGGCCGGCACCTCGGCCAAAACTTCGGCGGCAGGCTTGATCGGCGCTTCCGGCGCTTCGATAGCCGGCGAGACCTTGGCGTTGGGAAAGGGGCGGACTTCGGCGGTGGTTGGCGTGTTCGAGGACATGATATCTCGCTACCGTAGCTACATAAGGAAAATGTATTATACTGAACCGTTCGGTTCGATGCGAACGTTGACATAGCGCTAAAGCAGGCCCATATCAAGAGCAATCGAACCGCTCGGTTCGAATTATTTCGCGAGGTGTGACTTTAATGGCCGACACGTTACCCGACGTCGAAAATGATCCGTGCGATGTGCTGGATAGTGCGCGTCGCGGCCGCCCGGCGGCGGGCCAGGATCCGGTCAAGCGCAGCCAGATCATCGAAGGCGCGCGGCGCGTGTTCATCGACAAGGGCTTCGAAGCGGCGTCGATGAACGACATTACCCGCGAGGCCGGCGTCTCCAAGGGCACGATCTATGTCTACTTCGCCAACAAGGAAGAGCTGTTCGAGGCACTGATCGAGGAAGAGCGCGGCACCATCTTCAAGAACATGTACGACATGCTCGACCGCGCCGACGATCTGCGCCAGACGCTGGTGAAATTCGGCAAGGTGCTGTCGATGAAGATCACCTCGGCCAAGGTCATCCAGGCGCAACGCACCGTGATCGGCGCCTCCGACAGGATACCGGACATGGGCGCGCGGTTTTACGAACGTGGCCCCAAACGCGGCCACGACAAGGTGGTCAAGTTCCTCAATGCAGCCATCGAACGCGGCCTGCTCAAGATCGATGATGTCGATCTTGCCGCCTATCAATTCACCGAACTGTGCCTCGCCGGCCTGTTTCGCCAGTGCATCTTCGCCTACCGCACCAAGGCGCCGAGCCAGGATGAAATCGACCACATCGTGCGGTCGGGCGTCAGCCTGTTCCTGAAGTCCTACGGCACTGAAAAGCTTGCCGAGGAAGAAAGCCACCAGATGATCGCGCTCGAGGCGAAGTCCAAGGCAAAGGCCTAGTTAGCCAAAGGTCTTTTTTCGCAACTCCGGACGGAAAACCGCTTCACACTTTTCCCGGAGTTGCTTTTAACCGCCATTGGCCGCCAGCACGATCGCCGCGCGCAGTTCGTCCAGACCCTCGCCCTTTTCCGACGACGTGGCGAGCACGAACGGAAACGCCGCCGGCCGCTTCTTGATCTTCAGTAATGTCTCTTCGATCAGCTGCGGCACGCCGGCGGCCTTGATCTTGTCGGTCTTGGTCAGCACGATCTGGTAGGACACCGCCGCCTTGTCGAGCAGCGACAGCACTTCGTCGTCCTTGGCTTTGATGCCATGGCGGGAATCGATCAGCACATAGACCCGCTTCAGCGTCACGCGGCCCTTGAGATAGTCGAAGACCAGCTTGGTCCAATCGTCCACCTTTTCCTTCGGCGCGCTGGCATAGCCGTAGCCCGGCATGTCGACCAGCGCCATTGGCGGCAAGTCGGTGCCTTCGCCGGAAAACCCGCCCGGCACGAAATAGTTGAGCTCCTGCGTGCGCCCCGGCGTGTTGGAGGTGCGCGCCAGCCCGTTATGGCCGACCAGCGCATTGATCAGCGACGACTTGCCGACATTGGAGCGGCCGGCAAAGGCGATCTCCGGCGGCCCCTCCGGCGGCAGGAACTTCATCGCCGGCACGCCGCGGATGAAGATCCACCCCTTGGTGAACAGGTCGGTTCCGATGACGGTGTTGCCCAGCGCGTTCAAATCGCTGCCTCCAGCCTGGAAATATCGGCGCCCCGAATGGCGTTGAGGTTGCGGCCGATCTTGTCCACCGGCCAGTTCCACCACGCCACGGAAAGCAGCCGCCTGACCGTCCTGTCGTCGAAACGCATCTTCACCACCTTTGCCGCATTGCCGGCGACGATCGCATAGGCCGGCACGTCATGCGTCACCACCGATTTCGCCGCCACGATGGCGCCATTGCCGACCGACACGCCGGGCATGATCACCGCATCCATGCCGATCCATACATCATTGCCGACCACCGTGTCGCCGCGCAGTTCCTGCGACCACGTCTTCGGGTCGAAGCCTTGCTCCCAGCCATGGCCGAAAATGTTGAACGGATAGGTGGAAAAGCCGGACATGGCATGGTTGGCGCCGTTCATGATGAAGCGCGCGCCCTCGGCGATGGCGCAGAACTTGCCGATGATCAGCTTGTCGCCGATGAAGGGATAATGATGCAGCACGCACCGCTCGGCGAATTTGTCCGGTCCGTCAGGATCGTCATAGTAGGTGAACTCGCCGATCTCGATATTCGGCGCGGTGACCAGGGGCTTGAGGAAGCCGACGCGGGTGTGCATCGGGATCGGGTGTTTGATGTCTGGGTTGGGTCCGTCCATGGCGAGATCCGTCGAGAGTGGCGCAAATTAAAGCCGCCATTCGAGATGGCGTGATCCGCCCTATAGCACCAATCGCCCGATGAGCGAGCCCTGCTGGGCTTCGATGTTCAGTTCGTGCCGCGGCAGATCACGATCAGGTCGACCGCCGCCGTCGGCTAAGGCGCCCTGAAACAAAAAAAACGGGGCCCTGCGAAGGACAAGCAGGACCCCGGTGGTGTCGAAGACGGCTTCAAAAGAATGGCACCTCCTCGTGAGGTAGGGAAGGCAGACCGAGAAAGCCCGTCGCAGCCCGCCGTCATTCCCCGTTGCGTAAAGCCGTTACTTCGGCAACAGCACCTTGTTGACGACGTGGATGACGCCGTTCGACTGGTTGACGTCGGCGACCGTTACCTTGGCGGCGCCGCCGGATTCGTCGACGATATAAAGCGCGCCTTTTTTTACCTCGGCGATCAGCGTGTCGCCGCTGACGGTCTTCATTTCATACTTGCCACCCATCGCCTTGGCCTTGGTCATCATATCCTTGGCCGAGATCTTGCCGGCCACGACATGGGCGGTCAGGATCTTGGTCAGCTTGTCCTTATTTTCGGGCTTCACCAGCGTGGCGACGGTGCCGGCCGGCAGTTTCTTGAAGGCGGAATCGGTCGGCGCAAACACCGTGAAGGGTCCCGCGCTTTCCAGCGTGTCGACCAGGCCGGCGGCCTTGACGGCGGCAACCAGCGTCTTGTGGATCGGCGAGTTGAGGGCGTTCTCGACGATGTTCTTCGAGGTCAGCATCGCAGCGCCGCCAACGGCGGGATTGGCGAGCGTATAGGCCGTCGTAGCTGCGAGGCCCGATAGAGCCAGGCCGGCGGAAAAGCAGAATGCCTTGAGGATGGACTTTGCCATTGGAGAACCCTTCTGGTGCGACAATTGTTGATTCGATTGTCGGGAAGAGTTACGCGGCGATTGCGGGAAAGTTTCGGTGCAGAGTAAAAAAGGATAATGATAACAAATATTTAAAGGCGAATGCCCATTCCACGCGCCGCATCCCCGCGATGGACATGACGGGGTCACGGATCAAAAACAGCGGTCTTCGGATTAGAGCTGATCGGTGTTGATCGGCCTTGGCGGTACAAGCAGCAGCCACGCCGGTTGCACGCCGCAAGTTTCGCGCCTCACGGGAACGTGATGCGCGCCTCGTCCACAAAAAACACCGGACGAGCCGGGGCTTTGATTGCCACGCTGTTTATTCAGCTGGCGAGGGTTTCTTTCGGAACAATGCCGTCAGATTGTCCCACAATTCGATCTTGGCGCCCTGGCGCTTCATGATCACGCCCTGCTGCAGGATCGACAGCGTGTTGTTCCAGGCCCAGTAGATGACGAGGCCGGCCGGGAAGCTGCCCATCATGAAGGTGAAGATCACCGGCATCCAGGTGAAGATCTGCGCCTGCGTCGGATCCGGCGGCGTCGGGTTCATGCGCATCTGCAGGAACATGGTGATGCCCATGACCACCGCCCAGGCGCCCATATGCGGCAGGAATGCCGGCGGCGCGAAGGGCAGCAGGCCGAACAGGTTGAAGACCGAGGTCGGATCGGGCGCGGCCAGATCCTGGACCCAGCCGAAGAACGGCGCGTGCCGCATCTCGATGGTGATGTAGAGCACCTTGTAGAGCGAGAAGAACACCGGGATCTGCAGCGCCACCGGCCAGCAGCCGGCGAGCGGATTGATCTTCTCGGTCTTGTACAGCTCCATCATCGCCTGTTGCTGCTTCATCTTGTCGTCCGCGTATTTCTCGCGGATCTCGAGCATCTTGGGCTGCACCTTCTTCATGTTCGCCATCGACGCATAGGATTTGTTGGCGAGCGGGAAGAAGAGGGTTTTGACGACGACGGTGGTGGCAAGGATGGCCAGACCGAAATTGCCGAAGAATTTGTACAGCGTGTCGATCAGGTAGAACATCGGCTTGGTGATCCAGATGAACCATCCCCAATCGATCAGCCGGTCGAACAGCCTGATCTGGCGATCCTGGGCGTAGGCGTTGATCTTGTTGACTTCCTTGGCGCCGGCGAAGATCTCGGTCTCGACCGTCGCCGACTGGCCGGCGGCAATGGTGATCGGGTCGGTGAGGAAGTCCGACTGGTAGCGCGGGCGGCCATTGTCGTAATAGGCATAGTGCGGCTGGAAGGGCTGCTTCTCGGTCGGCACCAGGGTGACCGCCCAATATTTGTCGGTGATGCCAAGCCAGCCATCGGTCGATTTGCTCGGCGTATAGAGCTTGTTCTTCTCGATGTCGGCGTATTTGTGCTCCTGCAGGCCTTCGGTTCCCGTGACGCCGATCAGGCCTTCATGCAGCACATAGGAGCTGGCGACGGCCGGCTTGTCGAAACGGATGACGCGGCCGTAATTGGACAGCGTGACGGGGGTCGAGCCTGAATTCTGCACCGCATCGGAAACGGTGAACATGTAGTCGCCGTCGACGGAGATCGTGCGCTTGAAGGTCAGGCCCTTGTCGTTGGTGAAGGTCAGCGTCACTGGCGTCGCCGGCGTCAGCGTCGCATTGCCGTCGACGCTCCAGACCGTTTCCGGGCCCGGCACCGTGCCGGTCGTGTCGCTGCCGACAAAGCCGATCTCGGCATAATAGCCGGTGGGCAGCGCCTGCGGATTGAGCAGCTGGATCTGCGGCGATGTCTTGTCGACCGTCTCGGTGTAGTGCTTGAGCTTTAGGTCGTCGAGGCGGGCGCCGGTGAGGTTGATCGAGCCCGACAGGCTCGGCGTGTCGATGTTGACGCGGGCCGTCTTGGCCACTTCCTGCGCGCGGCCTTCCGGCGTCGTGACATAGGTGCCGGGCGCGTTTGGAATGGCGCCGGGCGCCGCGGGCGCCGGCGTGCCGCCGGGATTGGCGGCCTCGGCCGCCTTCTTCTGCTCCGCCGCCCGCTGCTCTTCGATGCGGGCCGCCTCGCGCTGCTGTTCGCTCCGCGGCAGCACATAGAAATATTGCCACAGCCCGAGGATCAGCACCGACAAGACGATGGTGATGTAGAAGTTCCGGTTATTTTCCATCGAAAGCCCTTGGCCTATCGTGTTCCGCTGAGACGGCGGGAGAGTTCGGCCTTCAAGTGGCCGAACGGAATGGTGAGCACGTCTTCACGCCCGACAATGACATAGTCATTGCCGGGCGCCATGTCACTTGCGGCATGGGTGCGCACGGCTTCTTTCAGCCGCCGCCTGACGCGGTTGCGCACAACCGCATTGCCGACCTTCTTGGTGACGGTGAAGCCGACGCGCGGCGGCAGACCGTCTTTGCGGTCGAGAACTTCAACGAGAAAAAGCCGCCCGCGCCGCTTTTCACCGCGGCGGACGGCCAGGAATTCCGCACGTTTCAGAAGCCGCTTGGGGTTTGGTCCCACTGGCTTGCCGGTTGCGGGCAACGATCTCGTCTTCCGTTCAGGCGCTGAGCCGCTTGCGGCCGCGGTTGCGGCGAGCTGCGACGACGCCGCGACCACCCTTGGTGGCCATGCGAGCACGGAAACCGTGCCGGCGTTTGCGGACGAGTTTGGACGGTTGGTAGGTACGCTTCATTTGTTTTAATACCGCGGGGTGCGGCCCTTCTTGATTCTGTCACTGTGTAACAGGAGCTTTGCCGGGCCGGCATTGGCGCGATCGAAACCGCGCCGGGACGAATGGCCCGAGCGTGAGCGGCTTATAGAAAGAAGGGTTTTGGGAGTCAATCCAGCGCGAACTATGAGTTCGTCGCAGCGCGAACTATGAGTTCGTCGCAGTGCGAACTGCCAGTTCGTCACGACGCGACACCCCGTTCGTCGCGGCGCGAACACCCAGTTCGAGTCTATCTTTATTGCTGGCACCATCGTCCAACGAAGGATGAAATTGGCAAAAAAGCCGCAATCACCTAATCTCAACCGATCAAGCGTTTGTGAAGACAGGCCTTAATGAGCGAAGTTGCATCAGCGGATGAAGGGAGCGGCCCGGCGACAGCCGATGCCAGCCCGGCGACCGTTCGCCCGGTTGCGAGCCGTTCGGTGCCCAATCGTTCAGTGCCCTTGGCGCGCGGCCTGTCGACCAAGCTGCTCTTGCTCACCATTGTCTTCGTGCTCCTGGCCGAAGTCCTCATTTTCCTGCCCTGGATCGCCAGCTACCGCCTGGCTTGGCTGAAGGAGCGGCTAAGCACCGCTGCCGCGGTGTCGATCGTGCTGGTGCAGGGCGAGCCCAATTCGCTCTCCCGCGCCGCCCAGAACGACGTGCTGATGGCAATCGGCGCCAAGGCGATCGCGGTGCGCGACGGCGGCGTATCGCGCCTGCTGGTGGTGGCCGAGATGCCGCCGCAGGTCGACGAGCATATCGACATCGCCAATGTCGGCATGATCAAGGGCATGACCGGGGCGCTGGATACGCTGTTCTTCGGCGGCAAGCGCATGCTGCGGGTGTTCGGCCCGGTCGGCGACAGCGACAAGGAATTCGAGCTGATCATGCCCGACTATTCCCTGCGCAACGCCATGCTGCGCTATTCGCGCAACGTCGCCTTCGTCTCGCTGCTGATCTCGCTGTTCACCGCAATGCTGGTCTATGCCGCGATCGACCTGATCATGATCGGCCCGATCCGCACCATGACGCGCTCGATGCTGTCCTTTTCCGAGGCGCCCGACGATCCAGGGCGCATCATCCACCCGGCCGCCCGTGCCGACGAGATCGGCGTTGCCGAGCGCGAACTGTCGCAGATGCAGGAACGGCTGCAAAAGATGCTGTCGGAGCAGAAGCATCTTGCCGATCTTGGCCTCGCCGTCTCCAAGATCAACCATGATATGCGCAACATCCTGGCCTCGGCGCAGCTGATGTCGGACCGCCTGCGCCTGGTCAAGGACCCGACGGTGCAGGCCTTCGCGCCAAAGCTGTTGCGCGCGCTCGACCGCGCCGTCTCCTATTCCGAAGGTGTGCTCCACTATGGTCGCACGCAGGAGCCGGCGCCCTCACGCCGCCGCTTGCGGCTGCGCCAGCTGGTCGACGACGTCCACGGCCTGCTCGACATCGAGGACGGCATCGAATTCGTCAATGCCGTCGAGCTCGCCTTCGAGGTCGATGCCGATTCCGACCAGCTGTTTCGCGTGCTCACCAATCTGTGCCGAAACGCGGTGCAGGCGATGGCGGCCGACGCCGAGAGCGCGCTGGTGCGCCGGCTCGCCGTATCGGCCGAGCGCATAGGCAGCGTAAGCCGCATCATTGTCACCGACACCGGTCCCGGCCTGCCGGCGAAGGCGCGAGAAAACCTGTTCGCGGCGTTTCGAGGCTCGGCCCGCAGCGGCGGCACCGGCCTTGGCCTGGCCATCGCGCACGAGCTGATCCGCGCCCATGGCGGCACGGTGGAACTGGTCGAATCGATCGGCGGCCGCACCACCTTCGCCGTCACCATCCCCGACCAGCCGGTCCGCCTCGACCAGGCCCGCAACGGCCTGCGCCGCCCTGCCTGAGCTGTATTGATATTCAGCCGAAGCCGGACTGAGCTGAATCTCAGCACCCCTTTGATCGGCACCGTCGAAAGCAGCTGCGACAAAACTTTTGCCGGATTGGCTTGCTTTTCGGAAATTCAGTCGCTAGGGAACACGTCTTGTCGCGGCCGGTCGTCAGGATCGGTTAGCGGGGCTATGTAAAGCATGGCCTGTTGCGCGCCCGTAGCTCAGCTGGATAGAGCACCAGACTACGAATCTGGGGGTCAGGAGTTCGAATCTCTTCGGGCGCGCCATTAAGCTCGTGATCTGTCAGAGCATTTTACCAGCTTATTTAACCTTGCTTCCAACGCGCGCATAGCCGGAAGCGATATGGAAGCGGAGACAGCCTAGGCTAAGCGGCGAGTGCGCTTTGAGCGAGCGTTTACATCGAGCGTGGCCCAAGTAGGGAGGCGGTCCTAGATCGGTGCGCTTTAAATTTCCCGCGCGCCGCGTCCTTGGGGCACCCCACCCCCTATTGGACGGGGGGGCGGGGTAGGCCGACGGGGTACATACTCCTCGTCCTATCGTATAGTGCATTTGCTGACGCCAGCCGTTGTCTCGATATCTTGCACCGGCTGTGTCGGGAAATAAATGCGCGCCTAGGCAGGCATTCCTACGGCGATTGCCTATTCGCGGGTCACGCCAAGCATCGTGCGGCTCCATTCCACGGGAAGGGGTCGCCACGGCCCCTGCGGGCCTCGTTGGTCGGCCATGCTAGGCGGTACAGCAGCGGCCCTGATACAACGCCAAGGCGCTTTTTGAGCGTCTCGAACACCAATGCTTGGTCGCCCAAGCCATGCTGAGTGCCAAACCTCGGAAATCCGGCAGCCGGCGAAGTTCAAAACCTCGCAAAAGGAACGCACCTCGCGCGACGCGTTGGCGGCCGCCGTGAGGAGGGCAGCGCGCACGGCGCCGGCGAGATAAACACGGCGGCCCTTGGGGCGATCAGTTCGGACATTGAAACAGAATACTAGATGCCGTTTGGCAGGTCATACCAAAAACAATTTAATGAACGACCATGAATCATCTTGATTCATGGTCGTTCATCGTCTATCTATCTCTTCGAGGACGAACGATGGTTCGAGCCGGTTCGTTCTCGTTTGTTGGCAGCTCAGGAGAAAACCATGAACACCAGCGGTATCTTTATCACGTCAGACCACCTGAAGTCTCTATCAAAGCAGGAGCAGGATCTGCTCTTCAATATCATCAGCGGGCGATCGCCCACTGTTGATGTGCCCACAGCAAGCCAATCGACCGACCCGAGTTCAGAAGTGGAGGACGAGCATTTTGTCGAGCTGTCGCCAGGTCAGGCACGCGAGTTTTATGCGGGCTGTAGTGCGAAAACACGGAAGGCGATCGACGTGATCGCCGACAGCAACAGCCGTAGGTTTCAGTTGGCTGATGTGGCCAAGGCAATCGGTGTGAAAACGACCGAGCTTACAGGTGTCTGGGGTGGACTAACCCGTCGTTCAAAGACGATCACAGGCGATGGTTCCGCTTATCTCATCGACTGGAATAAGCACGAAGGGATCTGGGATGACGATGGAAACTACATCGATCACACTGCCGAGGTGACGGAGCTGACCTATCGCAGCTTCCGTAAGGCGCTGGGCCGCTCCTGATCTCATCGGGCCCCGTCGGGCGCTTTGACGGGGCTCGACACAACTGGCTAGGAAAACCTGAAACAGAATTATGAATTCTGTTTCAGGTCGTTCGATTGTCTAAATTCGGAACCGAACCTTCGGCGAATTCCAAAAGTGCAACTTGGACACTTCTGCTCGGGGTAAGGTCTCCTTAATTTTTCATACATTCGGATCAGAAGAGCTTGGAGGTCACCAATGCTATCTGCCCGAGCCCAAACCACCGGGTGCGCCCTTAGGACTTATTGGCCAACAAAACCTTGGGCCTTCATCCGCTCCAAGACAGCCAGCGCCAGCTTTGATTGAAAGTCGGTTGGCAATCGCCGCGGGATAGACGAGCAAACCTGCAAGACTTGCAACTCGTTGGGGGTCAGACGCTTGCGCTCGCGACCCCAACCAAGCACGCCATTCCAGAATTCACCTCCCAGTGTCACGACCTCAGCCTGAGCATTTATTCCTTCAGTCAGAACCTTATTGCTGCGCGCCTCGCGTGCAGTGGTTTTGGCTTCGTCGATCGGCGCCAAGCAGCTGTCGAAATCTTCATCATAAGCCAGTTTTCGTGACTTCAAGCCGTTCCAGCAGGCTTGTTGTTTTGCCCATTCCGACATGTTGCGTACGCCTCGGGGCGGGTGCGTAATCGCATTGTGCGCTTCAGCAGCCGCGATCATCAATGCACGAACCAGCGGTTCGGGCACCGACTGCCGTCGCCAGATGACATCAAGGTCTAGAACCTGCTTTTCGTCGTTGGCATCATGAAAGACCTTGGCCATGGCATAAGTTACGATGTTTGCACGATAGCCCCCCCGTACCATGTCTGTTTAGGGACTTGGGACTCGAGCTGGCGAAAGATCAATGCTTTCGAAATCAACCGCTTGAACCAGAGTTCATCATACTTGACGTCGCTCTTGCTCCACGCTTCACCGATCTCCTTTGCGAATTCCGCAAAGTTCTTCTGGGCACCCTTTGAGACCACGTGGGGGCGGCCGGTGGCAGAAAACTCGAACTTTGCAAGATCAGTCTTGCTGAAAAGCTGCGTCTTCGGAAATTCCAGATCAAACTTTTTCTGCTGCGCGGCTGTAAGTTTGGCTCGGGCGTTTATGTATTGTCCACGCGAACGCTCGTAGAACCACTTGCTGTCATGTCGTTCGCCCTCTTTCGAGGCGAAAATAACGTCACGCGAGAACTTTTCCATGGCTACGTGGAACGGATGATTAGAGAAGAAGTCCGCAGCGTTTACCTTGTTTTGAGTGTTGGCGTACTCCGAGATCTTCGGGACGATTTCTTCGGACCTGTCGGGCGGCACCACGGTCAGCTTCATCTGCACAAAGACCTGGGGAAGCTGGTCCTTGGCTGTCTTCAGCCCGCCATGAATCGATCCTGTGGTCTGCGCCCCGTTGACGATCTGCAGGTTGCTGATCGAGGCCACAGCCAGCCCTTCCGCCGTCTGGACGCAGGTCACATCGTTGGCTGTGGCAGATAGCCCGTTGTTGTAGGGGAAGAACAATTCCGGTTCCGTCCTGATCGTGGTCTGGATACCCTTGTTGGTCTTGGCCCGAGCCTGAAGGAACGACCGGACATTCGCCTCCAGCAGTCGCGCGCCCCATTTGTCGTAAATGTCGGCAAGCTGCTGCCCCGGCACGATCATCAGATAGCTTTCCAATGCCGCCCCCGCCTGCGACGCCTTCAGTGCCGGCAGTGGTCCGCCGAAGTCCTTCGCGAAGTCGATGACCATATCTTCGCGCGCCTGACCTGAGCGGTCGAAGCGCTCGAAACGAGCAAGGTCCCAGACCGAGTAGGTGATTGGAACGTCACCGGCGTCTGCCAGCTTCACCGCATCATCACGGCCGATGTAATGCCGATTTGAGATCAGGATCAGCTTGACCTTGGTAATTTGAGACCAAGTCGTGATGATCAGGTCCGAAACCTGAAAGGCGGCACTGACTTCGTTTAAGGCATCCCGAAATTCTTCGGTCCGTGCCTTCTTAAGGAAGCGGATCAACGGATTGAGGATGGTCGGAGCATCCGACTTTCCGAAGGTCCTGACATTGTCGGACTCGACAAAGTCACAGACGATCAGGCCCAGGACGCCCTCGCAATCACGTGGGTCCCCGGCATAGCCGTCGATCCGCAGTTTCTGGCCGCCTTCGCCATTCTGGTAAAATGCTCGGTCTGCCACTTCCAGTTCGCCCGCTTCCGTCAGCCGTTCAGCCATTCGGTCGAAGAAGGCCTCGACCATCATGACACCACTGGCATCAGCCTCGCGCCTGATATCGGCCATCAGGTTCTGGTGATACTCGTCAAGCACTGTCATAGGTGGGGGTTCTCGAACAACTTTGCCTCGACAGCCTTGGTTTCGGTCATGAACGGCGCGCAGGCCGCAAGCGACAGTGAATATGTGACATTTGATACGCCCAGCGGAACCGGTGCCGCGAGGCGCGGAAAATCGGAGGTGACAGCATGGAAATCAGGGACCGACACGATCCACCTCGATGATGCATAGTCGTGCAGGGAGTCGAATCCGGCATCGGCAAGATGCAAATCCCAGTCCAGAATGCTCGACGGCTCCGAGACCTCCAAGAAACTCGTGATCTCAGCGACCAGCTCGGTCAATGTCTTGCCATGTGGCCTTTGAACCTTGTCTACGGCCAAGACCGCAAGCCAGAGCCGCCGATCCGCGACATCGGCAAGTTGATGTTCATTTGATATCTTCACGTAAGGCTGCGAGGCGCCACGACGCGCCTTGACCTCGATGCAGTCGGATTTCAATTCGAAATCCTTTGGTGCCCCGGCAGGTCCACTCCAAGCGGTCAGCGCTGCCTTGGGTCCAAGCCCGGTGATTACCCGTTTCAGGATTTCCAACTCGCCAATCAGACCTTTCTGGGCCTCATCGGAAAGAACCTCGGCCTTTCCGCCCCGCAGAAGGTAATGCCAACGAAAAGTCCGCCCGATGGCCTGTCCTAGTGCCTTCGCTTCGGTTTCTGCCTGTTCACATGCGGCCACGACATCCCGGCACAGCGTCTCGAACAGTTCGAGTTGCGCATTGTCCTTCAGCCCTGATGTAAAGGATAGGGCCTCCCGGCAAGGTCTGAAATTTGATTTCAAGGCTCTTGAGCTTTGGCAAGTCAGGGACCGGCTTGGGCAATTCCGTTAATTGAAGAGCCAAGGCTACATCGGCCCGGGGCATCACTGCCCAGAAGAAATCCCACTTGCCCTTGGCATCGACCCGGCGCGTGTCGACCTTTCCGGCCTCCAGCCCCGACCATGGCGTATCATTCGGGATCACCGTCAGCCTCCGCTTCCTGTTCATCATCGCCGAACATCTCGCGCATCCGGATGGTATTGACGACGTATTCGACGGTGCCGCCGGCGATCTGGCTGAGCGGAAAAGAAATCCCCCAGGCAAGGACATCGCTTTTGGGAAGCGCGGTATCTGCTTCGTCCTGGCCAACCTTCGGTTTGACCAGCCGCAAGATCAGCAGCGGCCGGTCGCGGGCCTCGCGGAATATCCTCGGGGGGAGGGTGCCGGGCATCGGCTTGTCGCCAAGCGACGTCTGGTAGGCGGCCAGCGTTGCTTCGACCTGCGGAGTGGTGAGGCCTTCGCGCTCGTCCTCGGCCGAACCGACCCGCCTGCTCGCACCACTAATTGCCAGAACGCCCCTAGCGAGATTGTCAGCATCTACCGAGCGCTCGAAAGGGACGAGACTGACTCCCGATATAACGGTGGCAACGGCCCCTTCCTTTCGAGCGCTAGCCAGCAGCACATCCCACTCTTTCAACTCCGTTTCTGCCCGTGCGTCTATGTAATCGCTCATCAGCTTTGGATCTGTCAGCGGATCGGCGGCATCCGCTCGGAAGGTGCGCAGAAACTCGCGGATCAGTGCGACAGGCACGGCCTTGTAGAGTAGTCCCCTGGGGCGTTCTTCCAGCACCGAGTCGGTTCTGCCCCGGATCGCCGAGACTAACTGCACCCCGGCGGCAAGGTTTTTCTCCAGCTGAGCGGCATCCGTGCGGATGCGCGTTGTCTCCACCAGCTTTCCGGCAAGCCCTACCTTCACCGGAAATTCCTTGCCGGTGCCCATCTTATTACGCGCGGTTACGATCAGCGCCTGGGGGTGACTGCGCACAGCCAAGCCGAATTGTTCCGGCGTTGCCTTGGCGAGTTCCATCCGCTTCAGCTGTACCTGCAAGTCGTCCATGGCTTCGTGGATGTGGGCATACCAGCCAACACCATCGGCAGGCATCCAGACGCGGCAGAGATCTTCATATCCGGGGCGATAACCGAACCAGCGTCCCATCTGCATCAGGGTGTCATACATAATGGAGTTGCGCAGGAAGTAGCTGACCATCAGGCCCTCCAGCGTCAACCCGCGCGACAAGGAAAACCCACCCACCGCAATGACTGTAACGCCATGCTCGCCTGCCTGATCGTAATCGAGCGGGGAGGACCGTTTTGATGCGTTTACCTCCACCACCTTTGCTGCGACCAGGACTTCATGGAGCCGCGACTGGATACCGGGCCAATCCGCCCCATCGGCACCGGCGAATTCTTGCTCCCACACCGCATGCAAAGAAGCTATTTCAGGGTTCCTCAGCGCCGACGAGCCCTTTGCGGCATCCACGGCTGCTGCATCTCGTACACGTGCGACCAGGTCGCTGATCCGTGACCTGAGCCGTCCCTGAACATCCGTGAACCTTGAGGCATTTATCAGCATTGAGGCATGTGCCGCCTGCTGGCCACGCGAATTTCGGATCGCCCGCGCGACGATGAAGGTGCGGACAGCGCTGGCCAGGCTGGCGGGCAAAACATCGACCGGATCGTCGATCCTGTGCTTCATCGGCAGCACGTCTTCGTTGTCCGTGATCAGCCGAACATGCGCGTCGCGCGCGTCAATGAATACCTTCTGCGCCCCGAAATAGTTTGACGGCGCATCCAAGCCGATGATGAAGTGGCGCGGAAACAGATCCTGCTTGAGGGCATCGTCATCCGTGTCCGGGTCGATGAAGATATTGGCAAAGGGGGTCGCCGTATAACCGACATAGCAACTGCGATGGAAAAGCGACAGAAGTTCCCGGATCTGACTGTTGATCCTCGTCACCTCGTCTTTTCCATAGCGCGTGTTGATTGAAGCGTTGTCGGCTTCATCGTCAATCAGCAGCATGGGCTGCTGCACCATCTGTGTGCCCTGATGAACTGAATGTTCCTTCAACCATTCCAGCAGGTTTTTCAGCGTGCTTGAGTTCTTCTTGATAACCAGAACGACTGGCACATTATACTGGCCGACTTGGCTGGTATTTGTAGTGGCGGTAGCCTTGTTGAAATCGCGCAGGGTGTTGGTCAGCGAAACGGGGAACTCCCGCTGATCGAAGGTGCCCACGCCGATGATCTTCTGGCGTTGTGCCCTGTTGGCATGCGCCAGCCGCCCGGTGTCGCGGCCGATGAAGCCTTCGTCGATCCGCGCTTGTGTCTGGTTGCGCAAGTTGTTGTGGATACCCGCGATGACCACAATCAGCCGATATCCGGCATCCGCCGCCTTACAGATCAGCCCCGCGTAATTCTGTGTCTTGCCGCTCTGGACATGCCCTACGACCATGCCCCTTCGGCTCCACGGGGAAGTGTTGCGCGGGTCGCCCAACCGGTCGAGCACCCGGTCAGTCACCTCGTCAGTCGCCTCGATCACCGCCTTGGGCAGGCCCTTGAGGTTCAGAAGCTGCCGGTAACGCCCCCAGTAGAAATCTCCGATCTCGCCATTGATCTTGGCATCGTGCAGCCAAGGTCGAAAATCCTCGGCGTCGACAACGGCCCCAAAACCCATGCTGATTCCGTATTTTTCCTCGATCAAACGGGCGAGGTCCTCGGCTTCTGCCTCAGTGACCTTTCCAGCGAACATGGGCGTGCCGCACAGTTGCGCGATGATGTCACGGATGGATTGCGCAGTGTGTGCGCCGCTCTGCGACGCCATGTACATCGACGTCATGCCTTCAAGGCTGCTCAGCATTGGCGTCACGGATTTTCCTTCGCTTCAAGTGTTGCGGCGATGATCCGCTGAGTATCTTCCCAAGCAGACCGAAACGGATCCACGTCTTTCATCATCGACATGATATCCTTGATATCCTTCTTGGCGTCCATGAGTACGGACAAGGTCGACTGGACAGCCTGAACCAGAGTGTCTTCATCCACCGTGTCCGCCACTATCCGCTCGGCCGTGCCCGCCATATCCGAATGCAGCGTCTCGACAGGAAGTGATGCTCCTACCAGCGCGATGCAGTTGAAGAACCCACGGCGGAAGCCCTCGGGCAGACTATCGGCAAAATCGGCAAATGCAGGATGATTGATGTTCGGGCGATAGCGGATCTGGCCATCGGCCTGAATCCGATGCCACATCGGCAAACGCTCGTGATCGACAAGCTTCTGCCCGCGCTTTCGGTATGTCCGTTTTGATCCGTCCTGGATACGCTCGATAACCTTTTTCAGTCGATCCCGGACCACGGGCGGTAGCTGGGCTGACGATTTCTTCACGTCGATTTTCCAGTCCCCGTCCATGCTGTTCGGAATATCGATCCGCACGCGCGACAGCTTTGTGAGTTCCGACTGGCGACACAGTCCGAACCAAGTGCCGTGAAGTATCAGGCGCCTGCCTCTATAGAGATAAAACCCTTGGGACTTCAGATGGCCTTCCGGCCCTCCGATGTCTTCCCAGCTTGCGTTGGCCATTTGCTTGTGGTGCGGCAGCGTGAAACTCTGGATTCCTACATCGCCACGTAGGAGGGGGAGTTTTTCTTCTGGATCGGCTATCGTCGCGGGGTTTTGTCGAGCGAATGGGTCCAAGGGACGAAGTAGCCGACCATTCAACAGTATGCGCAGAGGCTTCGATTCTTCCATGAAGCGGTGAAACACAAGACGCAGGTGTCGCTCGGATTCAGCCAGTCGCTGATTGATCGCTTCGGCGCGCTTAGCTGCGTCTTGGGTATAGCCCCCGGTGAGGCGGTCAAGCTTCTCCCAGAGAACAAGCGTACCCGACGCTTCCAGCCTGTCCACACCCGGGATGGCGGATAGATCATTCGGCAGCTGAACGGACCACTCATTTCTTTCGGCGACGTCATCAAGGTCCCAGACGGCCGCAGAGGACTTTCCGGTCTTGCGTGAAATCACCGTCAACCGCCGACACTGCGAAAAACTTGCACTCTTGAGGCCTAGACCGAAACGGCCAAGATCCGGCTGATCCCGGGTCGCCAGCGGGTTCTTGCTCCCGGGGCGCATCGCGGCGACCAGCTCATCCTCCGTCATGCCCTCTCCATCGTCGATAATCGCAATGAATGGTTCGTCAGCAAAAGTCTCGGTCAGAACTTCGATGCGCCGTGCGCCTGCGGTAATCGAATTGTCGATAATGTCCGAAAGAGCTGTCTCAAGCGAATATCCAACATCTCGCAACCCTTCAATCAAGGCTGCCGCGTAGGGGGTAACATCCGCCCGACGCATTATACTCGAATCATGCATGTACGACATCCAGAGAGGGTTGCGATCTACTCTCACGCGAAATGTCCGAGAGTTACAAGCTCTTCAGGATCTGTTGGTATGTTTTTTTGACAGAGCCTTCGACAAGAGCCTCGCTATCTGTCTTGCAAGAAATGGCGGTACAGCGTTTCCGACCTGAACGTATTGCTGAGTGCGGTTGCCAAGAAAGAGGTAGTCGTCGGGAAAAGTCTGCAACCTTGCCGCTTCCCGTACTGTGAGGCTGCGGCATTGAGCCGGATCGGGATGGATGAAGTAATGACCGTCCTTCGAAATGTGACTGGTGACCGTAGTAGATGCCTCATGTGCCAGCTGCACCCGGAATCTATCCGAGAACACGCCACTGTGCCAATTGCGATGATCGGGGCTAAGCGCGATCGGAAATTGGTCTGCCTTCGGACTGGCCCCATAAACTTGGCCGAAGACTGCCGCGAACATGTAGCGCGCAAGGTCTGATGTCATGTGGCCACGGGTTTCGTGCTGGGCTATCGCCTGTAGCTCTGGGCGTTCTAGCCAGCGCATGAGCTCGTCGTTCGAATTGCCATAGCCGACTGGTAGTGCGACCGTTGACCTCACTGGCGCGAGTTGCGTTTGCAATTGCCGCGCCAGATCCAAGAACCTGATGAGAAGTTCGTTGTTGTTTCCATGGCTGTAAATTTCGGCAAGCTGCTTCGCCGCAAGAGTCACCGCTGCCTGCCAGTTCTCCACGTTGTCATCTCCGCGGCTGAGGCCGCTGCGAAGCGCGGGAAGCGCGCCTATGACATCCGATACTGTGCGCGGTGCATCCACAACGGGGATATTTGCGCGAGATACCAAATTGGCCAAGTCGGAGCGAATGCCGACGATAACCACTCTATGCCGCCGCTGAGGAACACCGAAAGCCTCAGAACGCACGATGAAGTCTGAGGGGTGACGGGCCGTGCGCAAGCTTGCTACGCTGTTCTCGACGCGGATTGCGTGCAACTGATAGAGTTCGCCGCGCCCCGTGCCGATCGACGACAGATCCTCCATCAGCATCTCAAAAACAAACCTGCTTTCGACCGTTGATGACAGTATCCCCTTGACGTTTTCCATCACGAAGGCCGCCGGACGCAAGCGATCCAGCACGCGAATGTATTCCCTGAAAAGGTAGTGCCGCGCGTCATTCTCAGGAATGTAGCCGAGTGTACCCTTAGCTCGCGCGCGGCCGACCAGCGAGTACGCTTGACATGGCGGTCCGCCAATCAGAACCGTGTCATCAAATCGGCGGCGCAGCATCAATGTAGCCGCATCGATCGCGTTAGCGGCCAAGTCTGTGCCAAGTTCCAGACAGCGCGCTTCCTCTGTTGCTGTCTTCCATGTCTCGGCATCTACCGAACCCCAATCCGGCTCAGCAATCAGGCCAGCGTGGAAGTCGATGAACTGATCTAGCATAGCTCCGTGCCGACGCCGATGTTCCCTAATGAAGGCGCGCAAAGTAAGGGTGCGATGAGCCGATGCCTCCTTCTCGACCGAGATGCCGATCCGGAATGGCGCGTGGCCATCCTCGACAAGTGAGGCAAAGCCTTCACCCAGCCCGCCAGGCCCAGCAAAAAGATCGACGATGCCGAAAGTTGAAGGCAATTCAAGTTCCTTAAGAGATCCGCTGGGACGGTGTATATCAACTATGACGAGGAGGCCAGGAGGCCTGTGACTGATATTGTCGACAAGGAAACCCGATCCCGGATGATGGCCGGGATTCGAGGAAAGGACACCAAGCCCGAAACGGTGCTGCGACGTGAGCTGCATGCGCGCGGTTTTAGGTTTCGGCTGCATGCGATGGACCTTCCGGGTCGGCCGGACCTCCTCCTTCCCAAATTTGGGGCGGTCATTTTCGTGCATGGCTGCTTCTGGCACCGTCACGAAGGATGTCGCTACGCAACTACCCCAGCGACGAGACCAGAGTTCTGGCAGGCCAAGTTCGATGCCAATGTCGCGCGGGACCAAGCCGCGCACGCGGCATTACTTGAGACCCACTGGAGGGTAGCGACGGTCTGGGAATGCGCACTGCGAAAGGGCAATCAGGCGAAGGCCGTGGCTGAGCTGCTAGCCGAGTGGCTTAGGTCCGACCTTGTGCAATTTGAAGTTAGCGAGGATATCGTAAAAGAGCGACAAGCGCGTGGCGTCTGCCCGCACGCGGATTAGCTGCAAGCAGATGCCTTTAGGCGGGCAGGCTTATCTTCTTGCGGACGTCGAAGTTGTAGCGACTTACAAGCTGCTTAACATAAACAGGACAAGGCTAGAAACCTTGTTGCATCGGGTCTTCGCGCCATCCCGGTCGGCTCGGCGTTACGTATGAAGATCGTTTCGGCAATCCGGTGAAACCGAGGGAATGGTATCTCGTTCCGTTGGCTGCAATCGACCAGGCCGTGGAGCGGATTCGCGACCAGTCTATCACCCAGTATGAATATGATCCCCGGGCGGCCGAATTGAAAAGGTCGATACAGAGCTAAGGGAGGTCGTCCTGGCGACCTAATGTGGGTTTTCCTGACATGAAACAAAGTTACCCCGCGAGGTAATGGGATGTCATGGTAAAGCGAGGCTAATAGGGAGCCTCCTCCAGGGTGTCTTTTCGGGACGCGCACTCAATCGCGTGCGAGGGCCATTGTAACCGTGCAGACTGCCATCGCTAGGTGCTGCTGCCTAAAGGTGAGTTGATAGGAAGTGGCTTGGATAGTCTTATCGACGCTTGGAAAGGCTGGAAGGGCGTGCAGCACGCAAGAATTGACTAAGCACGTTATGCCAGAGCGCTGCTTGAACACGGCTGACAAGCGTCTTGTAGGACAGTCGGCAAGCGTGTCGGCTCTTGCCTTCTTCACCACCGCGTTGGAGGTCTGCTCGTTTCAACCGAAGGACTTGGCAAGCACATTTTCTGGCAGGTCAAAGGCTGACTTGCCGTCAGTTGCCGAGGTTAATCTGGTAATATTCGACTGCCCACTGTCCAATGAACTCCGACGTTTCAATGCCCGCGCAGATTGCCGAGAGGTGCGGCTCCTGCATATCGACCCTTGGAATGAACAGCCCGGCCTGTACAGCCTTAATGATCGAATTGCTGTGCCGCTGCTCGGCAAGCCGGTAATATGCATAGCAGGGCTTGTCTATGAACGGGTGCTCACCGCCATTGAATACGCACGCCGGGTCATGCGCCTTGTCGGGCTTTATCGACGTAAGCGATACAAGCAAATGGAATCCATTTTTGCATTGGTTGGTTACGGTTACAAACAGATGCATCCCTGCCGGACCAGACGGGACGAGCAGAGTACCCCCTTTGTGGGGCACATAGGTCATTCAGCGGCGTGGAGGTAATCGTCAGCGGCGTCGAGATACTCGTGCAGGCGCCGGTATTCGTGAACTTCCTTAGAAAGCGACAAGCTGTCGTCTTTCTTCAAATACCGAAACACGTCCTCATGATGGATGGGGCGCGACGAGCCATTCGGGTCTTGCCACTCAGGCACGTTCTCTTTCTTGTGAGTCCAATCCCGCAAGGCGTATTTGTCGAATTTTCCGAATTTATCCCACAGAGCCTCTAATACCTTGACGTCAGCCCTGCTGAGATTCTTCAGGGCCTCTTGCGTCACACCCGGAACAACCTTGATGTCGAAGCCCTCGCGCTTAGCCACAAATTGAGACCAGCACTCATTCTCTACATTGCCATTGATCAGGTTCAGGGTGATCGACGCGACTGGGCCGTCCGGCATCGACACGAGCGTGTCATAGAACATTGGCTCGTCATAGCGCGCCATGAATTCGCGTTCTGCGAGGTACACAAGTTTCGAGAGCTTAAGCACGTTAATGCTGCCCCCCGACTTCAGTGCCAGGAAGGCGACAACGTTCGCAACCTTGCCAACATCGAACCCGGC
Organism: Mesorhizobium sp. C277A; assembly: GCF_040324395.1. NCBI lineage: Bacteria > Pseudomonadati > Pseudomonadota > Alphaproteobacteria > Hyphomicrobiales > Phyllobacteriaceae > Mesorhizobium > Mesorhizobium sp. C277A. Next base: position 5,253,341 of record NZ_JAMYVW010000002.1, read on the forward strand.
GAGTAGCATGAAATTCTCCAAATCACCTACGTTTTACGTAGCTACGCTTAGCGTAGCTACTGTTTCATAGCGCTTGTCAATTAGAATTATGTTCTACGGACACGCTTTCAAGCCTCAGAGTGACCATTTAACGACAGACCGGTAATTTTTTCGGGAAGGGCAAGCCTGATGAACCTTGAAGAGGCAATGATTGTTTGGACGCCAGCGCGCGGCGTTTTCGAAACGGCACCAACCGCCGGACAAATCGCCATTACAAAAATCCCACAGTCGCCACACCTTAAGGCCCACCCGATGTCGGCGGGCGCCTGTGATCGCAGTTGGCGGGAAGCCACGGAAGCCAGACGCAGAGATTTGTTGCAGCGATATTTCACCCAGATAATTCATCGCGATAGGCTGGATGAAGCTGTCGTTAGGCAAGCTCTTGGTGTTATCGAAGACGTCGATTCGAGAGGGCTCTCAGCGAAAGCTCCAAGAGATGGCGACGCATGGCTTTAGAGAAAGGTGGCGAGTAGCCACCCATTTTAGCCTTAGTGTAACTGCTACCTACCCCAAATTTGATTACCACCCAACCGAACGAGATCGACGCGCGAATGTCAGCAGTTTTTGCTGTCCAGTTCGATGTTACCCTCCAGCGTGTTATCGCTAGCTCTGGCGTACCCCCGCACCCGCCCTACCGAGCCCGAACCCGTGACGTGACGAGCGCGAACCCAGGTCCACCCTAAGCCACCCATCATGGCCTTTACCCGCTTGCCGGCTTCAGGCGTGCGTTGAACGGGCTTTAAGTTCAAATGGTCGAACACGGCTTCCGTCGAAACACGCTCGACACCGTCGCTCCCTTTTTGTCCTCGAAGAAGGGCAAGCCGCTCTTGCCACGGGTCGCTCTTGCGGGCTTGTAACTCGCTGCGAATGGTCCGCAATTGTGAAAGAAACGGACGGTGCTCCAGTGGAGAGGTTGGAACGGCCCACGTCCTGGCTTGACGAATCTTCATGCCTGCAAGGTCCAATGGTCAAATGATCAGATCTATAGGAATATAAACCGTTAAAGCCGTCCAGACCCGGACACTGGACGCCATGCGGTGGATCGATGGTCGAGGCCCGCCAGCGGCTTGGGTGGGTACTCGGAAGCCAACGAAGGGTCTTTTTCGAGCAAACGCCGGTTGTGATGCGCGGCGAAGACCCCTGCTGCATACTCAATGAACGACGGGTGCCGCCGATAGTCAAAGTCGGAAGCCTCAAGCGATCCCGCGAAGAGAGACCACAGCACATCTGTCGGCTCAGTCGAGCATTCAAGCACCTTGCGTTCAATATGGTTTATCGGCAGCCGCTGCCCCGACGGTCCGCTCCAGCCGAAATGAACCACGGCACGAATCCTGGGAATCGCCTTCATGACTTCTTCCAGAAGGTCGTCTTCGCCCAATACAAAAAGCCCACCCGTAATGGTGTTGCGGCGGAGGCCAGGAGCGCCAACGGTGACTGCCATTATCGCCTTCCAAGCGGACCGCGCGCACGCGGCATCAATCATCGACATGACTCGTTCTCCTAATTCGAGGGCAAGAATCAACTGCGGTCTCGCCACCACCACACCCCCCACACCCCCCGGTAGTTGGTGGTGGCGCTGACGCACCCCACCACCACCTCAAGCCACTTGATCGCCAAATTGGCTGAAATGGCTTTTCATGGCTTTCCGCTCTGCTTCTGGTTCGGTGCACTCTGGCTACCATGATGCGCTGTTGGTACGGCCGACGTCGGCGGAGTCGAACCCGTGACAGTTGGGGGGACTGGCCCAACAATGATGTAAGCCTGTCGCGTATAGCCTCCTCGCCCGGTGCGGCTGACCTGGACGGGCCCGATCTGAATTCGACCCATTCGGTGAAGATGATCGAGAATGGCCTTTGCCTCGATGTCGCTTGCGATGCCATTGCGCTGTGGAGCAAGGGCTCTGGCTATCACCGGAACGGCATACTCCGCAGACTTGGGCGATGGAGATAGAGGCGTGGGCGCTGTGCCAACCGCCACCAGGGCGGCGGCAATCATCGCTTGCGGAAACGGCGTGGCAGTCAGCGAGGGCTTGAACAGCTCTACAACGCCAACCTTGTCACCGTGAGGATAGATTGGCGGTTGCGCATTCGGCATCTCGACCGAAACAAGACGGAACCACCGTTCATCGGCAGCGGCTGGAGACAGGTTCTGCTTCGTGCCTGTGACCCTGAAGATAGACGAGACATCCCACGGTGCGACACCGATTTTTGTTGCATCGTCATTCCTCAACGGTTCGATGGCAAGGCTGATGCGCGCCAAATTCACAATGCTCGCTGCGCCCATTGCGGCGTCGGCGTTGCCCAATTCCCGATTTTTCGACGTGTGATGGGCAATGATAACGGAGAGCTTGTTGAGTGCCGCAAGCGAGACCAACTCGCGCATAAGCAGGGCTGCGGCGGCGTTGTCATTCAATGTCGCGCCCCCCACGACGGCTACGAGCGGATCGAGGATCAGAACGTCGGGTTTGTGAAGCGAGACCAGCGCGCGAAGCTCCTGCCAACCCGGCAGATTCAGTGCAGGAGTTCCACGCTCCACCCTGATCAAAGTGAGAGACAGTCTGTCCGCCCCTGCGACATATAACCCGCCAACATCGGCGTCGGTCAGTTGGTGGTGCGCCATCGCTGCGCGCACGCGCAGAGCAATCTCATCGGTCGAGTCCTCAGCGTTGATGTAAAGAACTCGAAGCCTCCCCCCGAATACGTGACTGTCTAGAAGGGGGCGTCCTGACGCACATGCCAGAGCAAGTGAGGTCAGAAATGACGACTTGCCCTTGCCGCCTGGCGCAACGATCAGGGAAACGGCTCCGCGAACCAAATCTGTCCCGTGAAGCCACTGGCGTTTCGGCGGAATGGCTGGCAGCGTGGAAACAGGCAGGGCTCCGCCATGTGTCGTGCTAGCAGGCTTCTGTTCAGGTTGACACGAACCGAGGAGCCTAGAGATTTCTACGCCTGCCGAACGAGCCAAATGAAAGAGCGTGCCGACCGTTGTTCCACCCGCCTTGTTGGCCCTGTAAGAGTCCCACACCAAGTCGAATTCCCCCTCGGACGTCCAGCCTGCACCCCGTCTGGACCATTCCAAGGCCAAGCTGCGAGCATCTGGACAGCCACGTTGGCCAGCATCCGCAACGGCGAACAGGACCGCCAGCCATTGGTTGCGAGGGTCTGAGGTAGCGTTGTCGATAGCCGTTAGGCACTCTGCCACCGCACAACGCTGTCGATCGGGAGCAAGATCGTCGAATGGATGGTGAATTGAGATGCCGGCAGCGAGGTCGGATTGGCCAGTTACCTCTGAGGTATGGAATGAACGGGGCGGGAACCGATCGTTCGCGAACTGGCTATCAACGGGAAGTCCGACTACTGCGCGGGAAGCACTGAGCACCTTGGCGATCTGATCCTCAGTGATCGACGGGACTGTGGCGACTGGAACCGTTGCTGGCGACCTGCCCGCGAGCCAGAACAATTCACCGCCGGTTTCATGAACGCCATGCACGACCAGTTGCTGGCCTTTTCCAAGCACCTCGATTTTGCCACGCCTTCCGCCAACGACGCGCTTGCACGGCTCACCCTCGGCAGCTCGAAATACCAACGCAAAGCGGGGTGATCCCGGACGACGACGGATGAGCCCGCCAGTGGGTAGAATTGGCTTCACCGCCATTAGAAATTTTTGAACCCTGGCTGGGTCATCAATATCGACGTCGATAACCCGGAGACCCGCTGTACAAATGCCGGTGTTTGCAGCCGCCGCGCTCACAGGTACCAATTGGCTAAGCGTTTCCCCTTGGGTCCAGTTGTCGGCGATTGGCCTTTTTCCCTTCGACCTCACTCTTACAACGGAGTAGCCATTCGCAACGGCTGAACGGCGAAAGGTCTCGGCGCTTTGCTTTTGTTCGACTGCAGGGCACTCGCCGTTGGCGCCACCAACCGGAATTGCGGCTGAGCCATTTGGTCGATGAGACACTTGAGCCGCGCCCACGTTGCCATTTGCGGAACCCATAGGTTCATTCTCCGCTCTGGCGTTGTTGACGCTCCAATTCATTCTGTGCAGGACCAGCGTCGATGCGGTCACAAGTGCGCGCTTCAAGCCAGAGTTCCACATCCTTTCGGCGGTAGCCGATGCGACGCTCACTCAGTCGGACGAAACGGGGTCCATTGCCATTGGAGCGAAGCCGCTGAAGGCTAGGAAGGGAGATGCCAAGCCATTTCGAAAGGATCTTTTCGGTGACAACCGTATCAATATAGCCATCCATAAACATATCTCCAGGATGATCAGGATGAGCTATGATACCTAGTGGCAATCAATTGTCTATAATTGGCTGGTTTCAGGTCGGTTACATTGAATAATATTTGCCTCATCTACCGAGATTCGTGGCGTTTGGCGAAGACCCTGCCGCCAAGTGTCGATTTCCATGCAGACTGCTGAACGTTCGGAAGGGGAGGATTCCAACAGCATGCGCCGCAGCACTTGGTCGGGCCAGGCAAGCGCTTCATTCGGCGGTGCGTACGATTTGACACAAAATTTCGTGCCACTTCTCTAGCGCTACCTTCTTTGCGTCTCGGAATGAGGCGCGATTGTATACAGCAGCTACCCCCTGTTGCTTGTGGGCAAGCAACGCCTCGATCACGATAGGCTCCACGCCCGCATCATGAAGTCTCGTGGAGAAAGTCCGCCGGAGGTCGTGAATGCTCCAAGGCTGTATGTTCGCATCGCTTTTCGTGAGCTTTGCGTCCAGAGACTCCTTGCTCTTGCTCCATCCAGAAAAGCCATTGCCGCGCCTACCGAAGACGCTGCCCTCGGCCTGAGTTGGCCGCACTGGAAGATGAGCGGCAATCTTGGGGAGGAGCGAGATTTCATGAATCTGGCCTCCCTTCATCCGCTCTGCCGAAATCAGTATCTTGTCGTCGTAGATTTCGGGCCAGCGCAACCCGCCAATTTCAGTTCGGCGACAGCCCGTCAGCATGCAGAGCCGAACGATCCGGGCATAATCTTCGGCACCGCTGGTTACTTGCCAGATCACGCGCAACTCATTGTCATTGAGGATACGTTCGCGTGCCTTCTCCTGCTGGCGAGGCGTAAACGCGACCGGATTGTTGTCTGTTTCGATGGTTCCACTGCGTAGCCCCCAAGTCCACATTGCGCTGAGGGCTGCCCTCAATCTATTGGCTGCGACCGGGCCGGATGCTTCCGCTACACCGTCCAAAAGTAGCGCTATGTCTCGCCGTCGCACGGTTTCCACCCGCTCGTGATGAAGGGGGGCTGCATGCCGCATGAGATGGCGTTCGGTTTCCAAATAGGAGCGTGGCTTCTGGCGCGCTCGCGCGTGCCTCAGATAGGTCTCGACGACCGTAAATAGGGAAGCGGCATTCCGCTTTGCCTTCCTTTGAACAGATGGGTTAGTCCCTTGCGTGACATTTGCTGCGTAACGGCGCGCCGCCTCGCGAGCAGCATCAAGACTGACCGCCGTCAGATCGCCAAGTGCAATTCGCCGCGTGCGCTTGTGCTCATCCCGATATTGATAAACCCAGGTCCTTCGTTGCGAGCCAAGAGCTCGTATCCCCAGGCCCCGACAGCCGGCATCCCAAAAGAACGCTTCGGGCCGCCCGTCGGGGCAACGCATCCGGGCAATGTTCGCCTTCGTGAAGGTGTCTGGCGCGGGCGGGCGTAGCGTCGAGCCGGGTAGACGAATAACGTTATCTGGAAGCGCGGTGGAAGCAGGACCAGGCGTGGAAGCAGGATGCTTCTGAGGGCTCATGACGGATTTCTTCTCCAACTGACTGATGCTATCAGGCAATATTGCCGTGTTTTAGGTAGCTTGGCAATGTTTCTGATGCTTCCAGATCGGCTGTGCTACTCAACGAAATGATAGAGCACCAGACTACGAATCTGGGGGTCAGGAGTTCGAATCTCTTCGGGCGCGCCATTTCCGCCGAATCTGCGATTTCCTGCGATCCGCTTTCGGTCTTGGGCTCGCATATGAAGAGCAGGTCGCGGAACACGTTGCCGAGCACCGCCTCATCCGAGTGCTGGAGAACTGGACGCCGCCTATTCCGGGCTTCTTCATTTATTACCCCAGTCGTCAGCCTGACTGCGCTATAAACGCGCTGCGATGTTCTTGAAACGGGAGAGTACGCGGCGACCGTTATCTGGGCGCAGCGACGCTGAATGCTCATTCACGCCGCCGCGCAGCACGCTCACTTTTCTTCCGCCTTTCCCGGATCAGGGCCCAATAGGCCTCGCTCCAGCCAGATACCGCTCATTGTCAAACGGCTCGGCGTGGGTGCTGCCCGGGCTCCACATGTGGCGGTGGGTCTCGGTCAGATTGCCGAGATAGACATGCAGCGCGCCTGAGCGGGCGATGCCGGTGTTGGCCACCGCGTGCACGGTATCAGGGGTCATGTGCACCACCGCGGGCGCCGCGATGTCGTGGCGTTCCGGCGCATCGATCTCGCTGCCGTCGACGGGATAGATGAAGTTGGTCTCGCTGCCCTTGTAGATGCCGATCAGCGCATCCATCAGATGGTTGTGCGGCGGGTACCGCAGGCCGGGCGACAGCGTGATGTGGTAGATGGTCAAGTCAGGGCTGGCATGCAGCAGCACCTCATCGTCGTCTTCCTCATGCGCGAGCACGCCTGATGCATGGAAGCGGTCGGTGTGTTCGCGCAGCACCGCCTTGACCCGTTCGATGGCATGAGCACCTTTGGCTGCGTTGACGATACCGGCGGTTACGGCGTAGAGAGGCGAGTTGGCGGCAAGAGACATTTGTCGTCATCTCCATTGGGAAGCTCAACCAATACAGCTGAGATGCTCAGGCTAGCGAATGCCGACAGACCCGTCAACCGGATGGTCGAAACGGGCAAGCAGACTACGCGGGCAGACTACGCGGGCAGACCACACGGGCAGGCAGATATGGCTCTTCCGAAATCAGTGTCACCGTCCGCCGTCAAGGCGCCGTCGACCGCCGACATATTGCGCAGCGAGGAAGCTTATGAGCAGCTGAAGAGCGACATCGTCGCCTGCGTCCTGCAACCCGGCGAAAGCCTGACCGAAAAGCAGATCGGCGACCGCTACCAGATCAGGAAGGCGACGATCCGCTCGGCTTTGGCCCGCCTGACGCAGGAAGGGCTGATCAAGAGCGAGCCGCGCCGCGGTTATGTCATCGCACCGCTTAGCCTGCGCGACGTCAACGAGATCTTCGACCTCCGCAGCCTGATCGAACCGGAAGTGTTCCGGGTGGCCGCGGCAAACCTCACCGAACGCGGGCTCGACGACATCAGGCTGGCGGCGCAGAAGGTGCTGAAGCCGGAGACGCTGCGCAGCCATGTCGCCTTTCTGGCGGCCGACCGCGCCTTTCGCCTGGCCCTGGCTGAACTCTCCGGCAATCTGCGGCTGGTTCGCCTGCTCGACCAAACGCTCGACCAGTCGGAGCGTGTCCTCCATCTCGGCTTCAAATCGCGCGACTTCACGCAAGCGATCATCGGCCAGCAGAAGGAGTTGGTGCTTGCCTGCGAGCTGGCCGAAGTCTCGGCCATCGCAAAGCTTGCCCGCTCGCAGTGCCTGTCGCTCAAGAAGCAGGTGCTCGAGGCCTTGCTCGCCGGCTCCAAGCTGCAGGACGCCAATTTGCAAAGCTTCGCCTGAGGCGCGAAGTCCGCGCTCTCTGGCCGATGCTTACTCGTCGATGAAGCGGATGTCCGCATCGGCAAGGCAATAGGGCGCGTAGCGGAAATCGCGGATATGGCTGACCTTTCCATCCTGCCAGTCGACCAGCATGAAGCCGCGCACGGCGTCATCTCCCGTTTGCGGGTTGCGGATCAGGATGGCCGGCCTGCGGTCGACGAAGCCGAGCGACAGCGCCCAGTCCTGGACACGGTCGTAATTGCCGAAATAGTTGGAAACCTGCGCCTTGCCGCGCATGCGGGTGCGGTTGACGACTTCAAGCTGGATATCCTCGGCGATCAACGCGCGCACGGCGTCGAAGTCGCGCGCGTTGAACAGGTCGACATAGCGGCGCAGGCGCCGCTCGTCGTCGGCGTCGAGCTTTGGGGCAGGCGCCTGCTCGTCCTGTGACGCCAGCAGGCGCAGCTGCGACCGCCCGCGATGCAGCGCTGCCTTGGTCGCGGCCAGCGTCGCGCCGGACACTTCGCAGGTTTCGTGCAGGCTGAGGCCAAGCACGTCGACAAGGATCACGGCGCTGCGCTGCACTGTTGCCAGCTGCATGAAGCTTCGCAGGCTGGCGGCGGTGGCGAGCCTCGCATCGGCGCTTGCGGAGGGGTCTTCGATCGTCGTCATGTCGGTCTCGCTCATGCGCGCCTGCTCCCGCTGGCGCCGGCGCAGATGATCCTGCGCGGCATTGTGGGCTATGCGGAACAGCCATTGCTCCGGACGCCCAACGGTGGCGTCGCCGTCGATGGCCTGCAGTGCCTTGATCAGTGTCTCCTGGACGATGTCCTCGCCATCGATCACCGAGCCGGCCATGCGGGCGCAGTAGCGGTGCAGCTTCGGTCGCAAGGCGCCGAGCATCGCCTCCAGGGCAACGCGGTCGAGTTTTGCTGTGTTCATCCTGTCCGTTCCCAAAATGCCGGTCTTTGCATTCAAGCCGGCACGACCTCGCCGGCCAGCATACGATAATTGCCGACGATCTTTGCCGGCGATCTGGCAAGCGGCGTCGAGCGGCGCCCGGCATGATCGGCGCTGAAGGCCTTGAAGGCTGCGAGCCCCGTCAGGCCGTCGCCATCCTGGCTGACAAGATGGATGAACTCGCCATTCTCCAGTTCCAGGACGAGGTAGCGCACGGATTGCGGCTTCGTGTCGTCGAGTGCCTCGAACACCTGTGCAACCAGCATACGGTTCTCGGCGATGCTTTCGTCCTTCACGCCGTAGCGGATGAGATTGTAGCCCATTGTCGTCTCCTGTTTTTCAACTCTGCACAGAGAAGACGTTTCGCGGCCTCGAAAAGATTCGTCGCCCGGCGAATCTTTTCGATCGTCCGGATCGTCTTTCCCGTCGACGGCTGCGCGGCAGCCGTCCAGGAGCAGGAGAGACCCATCATGCACATCCAGTTTGCCGAATTGCCGGTGTTCGACCAGGACCGCGCCAAGGCCTTCTACACCGGACATCTTGCTTGCCAAGTGGCGGAGGACCAGCTGATGGGCGACAGCGGCTGGCGCTGGATCGAGCTGACATTTCCCGGCGCCGTCACCAATTTGCATTTCGTCAAACGCCCCGATGACACGCCGGGCACTGAGCCCGTGCTGGTGCTCGTTGATGGCGATGTCGAGGCAACGGTCGCGGGCCTGAAGGCGCGCGGCGTCGAAATCATCACCGAGCCGCAGGAAGCGCCTTGGCAGCCGGGCCGCACAGTCGCCGAATTCCGCGACAGCGAGGGCAACCGCATGGTTGTCGCCAGCAAATGATCGGACCCGGCGCAAAGCCGAACTTTGACATGAGAACAACAGGAGAGATGGACATGACCCCCCAAACGTCGACGCTGAAAGTACCGGGCGCCAGCCTCTATTATGAGATGCGCGGTTCCGGCCCCGTACTGTTGATAATCCCCGGCGGACCGCAGGACGCCGGCGTCTTCGCCGATGTCGCGGGCCACCTCGCCGACCGCTACACGGTGGTCGCCTATGATCCGCGCGGCAATTCGCGCAGCACCTTCGACGGAGAGCCGCAAGAGCAGGACCTCGATGTCCATGGCGACGATGCCGCGCGATTGATCGAGGCGCTTGGCGCCGGACCGGCCTATGTGTTCGGCACCAGCGGCGGCGCCCAGATCGGGCTCAACCTCGCCGCCCGCCATCCCGGCCGGGTTCGTGCACTGGTGGCGCATGAGCCGCCCAGCATGATGCTGCTCGACGACCCGTCGCCGTCACTGGCCGGCATGCGCGACCTGCACGACACCTATCGCAGCCAGGGTGTCGAGGCGGCGATGCAGAAATTCTTCAGCGAGAACAGCCTGTCGGAAGGGCCGGGTCAGGATGAAGCCGGGCCGCAGGACGGACCGCCTTCGTTCGAACCGTCGCCCGAGGAGGCCGAGACCTTTGCCAGGGTCAGCGGCAATTTCGAATACTGGCTGGCGCATGGCGTCATGCCGCTGTCGCTCTACCGTCCTGATATCGAGGCGCTGCGCGGCCGCCCGGTCGTGGTCGGCATCGGCGAAGAGTCCATCGGCCAGCCGATCGACGGCATGGGCAAGGCGCTGGCCGACGGGCTCGGCAGCAAGCGCGCCGCCTTCCCCGGCGACCACATGGGCTTTGCGCCCTATCCCGACCGCTTCGCCGAGACCTTGCACCTGACGCTCAGAGGCGCGTGAGATCGTCAGTTCAACAGGAAAGGAGCGTCCGCATGCACAATGCGGACGCCCTTCTCCCATGAAATTACCCGCTAAGATTGCTGTATCAGACGGCCTCCCAGCCTTCCTTGCCGCCGGCGCGGAAGATGGCGTCGATGACCTTCTGGTTGAGCACGGACTCCTCCAGCGTGAAGACACGCTCCTTGCCACCCTGTGCCGCCCTGGCAAACGTCTCGACCTCGCGCCGGTATTGCTGCGTGCCGGGAAAGCGGAACACCTGCGCCTCCGTATGGTTCTGGTTGTGCAATTCGATGCGGTGATGGTCGTAGAGCCCGGCATTGAACGGCGAGAACACCTCGATGAAACCCTTCTCGCCGTGGAACACCATCACCTGCCGCGCCGCCATCTGCGTCGACAGATAGAAGGACAGTTCGAAATCGCCGAAATCGGCGCGGATCGAGGAATAGATGTCGGTGCCGAATTTCTTGTCGCGCTCGATCGTCGCCTGCACGCGCAGTGGCTCCTTGCCGCTCGAAAACCGCGTCGACACCGTCGGATAGACGCCGATATCAGGCAGCGCGCCGCCGCCGAGATCGAGCTGGTTGCGCATGTTGGTGGGATCGACATTGTAATAGGAGAAGGCGCCCTGCACATGGCGCAGCCGGCCGATGGCGCCATCGGCGATGAGATCGCGCACCTTGATCCATTGCGGGTGGTAGATGACCATGAAGGCCTCGCAGACCAGCACCTTCTTCTGGTCGCGCAGCTTGATCAGCGGTGCGATATTCTTGGCGTCGAGCGCCAGCGGCTTTTCCACCAGCACATGCTTGCCCGCTTCGATGGCCTTGGCCGTCCACTCGACATGCTGCGAGGTCGGCAGCGGGATGTAGACGCCGTCGACGTCTTTCGAAGCGAGCAGCTCCTCATACGAACCAAAGGCATGCCTGGCGCCGAACCGCTCGCCCAGGGCCTCGGCCTTCGACAGGTCGCGGCTGGCGATCGCGGACAAAACGCCATTCTCGGCCTCGACGATTGCCGGCAACAATTGCTCGCGGCCGATCTTGGCCGTCGACAAAACACCCCATCGGAACATCAGGCTTCTCCTATCGATTTACAGGCGAGGAGGTTTGCCCGAAATTGCAGGAAAAGCCAATGCGGATCGCTGGTCCTGCTAGCCTCGCTTGCCCGTTAGCGTCATGTCGAAATTGACGATATTCGAATAGATCGGCGTGCCGACATCCATGCCGTACCGGGAGCGCAGCACCTTGCCGGTGACGTGGAATTTAATGACGCCGCCCTTCAGCCCGCCGAGCTCGGCAGTGAACTTTTCCGCAAACGTCTTGCCGCGCGCCGTCAGCCGGCCGCTGACCAGCGCCGTGGTGTCGCTGGTTCGGGTTACGCTGGTCGAGCGGAACTGGATTTCGGGGCTGTTGGCCACGTCGAACACCGCATCGGAGCGCAGGAAGGCGTCGATGCGGCCCTGGCCGGTGCCGACGCTTTCGGGATAGATGGTGAAGTTGACCGCGGAACGGCCGACATCGCTGTTGTCGATGCGGATGGAGCCCTTGAAGCGGCCAAAGGCGCCGTCGAGGCCGCCGCCACCGACCTTGCCGATGGAGAAGCGAATGCTGGAGCTGGCCGGGTTGACCGTGTAGCTGCCGGCGGCGTCGCCGAGGTCCACAGCGGCGGAGACAGGCATGGCAAGGCAAGCGGCAACAGCCGCCAATCCGAAGATGCGCGCATACATGGGTTTTGTCCTTACTGGGGCAGGCGAAGTGTTGCGCCCTCACTCCAATGAACGAATGCGCGGCGCGCGCTATTCCATGTCCTGATCTGACGAAGGCGTGATCATGCGCGTGAGCACGCTGTCGCGCAGCCAGAAATGATGCCGCAGCGCCGCCAGCGCATGCAGCGCAACCAAGGCAATGCCGGCATAGGCGAGATACCAGTGTGCTGCCGCCCAGAAGTTTTCCGCCGCATCGGACACGCCGAGCGGCAGGTTCGGCATCACGAAAAGGTTGAACGGCATGCTGGGGATCTCCAGCATCGACACCGAAACCAGTGCCCAGCCGGACAGCGGCACCGCGAGCTGGAAGCCATAAAGTGCCAGATGCGCCAGCGGCGCCGTCCGACGCTCCAGGCCTCCGACCGAGGCCGGCAAGGCCGGGGCCGCATTGCCGAGCCGCCAGGCAATGCGCAGGATGAGGAGGCCGAGCAGCAGGAAGCCGAAGGATTTGTGCAGCTGGATCAGCTCGAAGGCGGTGCGCTGGCTGGTCAACCGCACCATGATGAAGCCGAGCATGAACTGGCCGATGAACAGGATGCCGATCAGCCAGTGGAGGACGATCGCCGCCCAGCCGTAGCGGGTTGAGTTGTTGGTGATGAATGCCGGCATGGCTGGTGAACGAATGGCAGCTGGGCTTTCTTCCACCCTCCCCACAAGGGGGAGGTGGCTAAGCACCGACCTTGAAGAAATCCACAAACGCCCGCAGCGCCGGGCGCATCTGGCGGCGGCTGGGGTAGTAGACGAAGAAACCGTCGAAGGGCGGACACCAGTCTTCCAGCACGCGGATCAAGCGGCCGTCGGCGAGCGGCGCGCGCACATAATCGTCGAAGACGAAGGCGAGCCCTGCGCCGTCGACCGCTGCCTGGGCGATCAGATGGTCTTCGTCGAGGATCAGCGGCCCTTGCGCCGCGATCTCGATCTCTTCGCCATCCTTCTCGAATTCCCAGCGGTAAAGAATGCCGCTGGAAAAACGGAAGCGGATGCAGCGGTGGTCGGCAAGATCGCGCGGATGGCGGGGTCTTGGCATGGTCGCGAAATAGGATGGCGCGCCGACCGCGGCGCCGCGAAGGTCCGGTCCGATGCGCACCGCGATCATGTCGCGCTGCAGGCTCTCACCGAGCCGCACGCCGGCATCGAAGCCGCCTTCGACGACGTCGGTGAAGCGATCCTCGATGACGATTTCCAGCACGATGTCGGGATAGGCCGCGGCAAAGCCGCCGAGCCTGGGCGTCAATGCCAGGTGGGCCGCGGTGCGCGGCACGGTCAGCCGCAGGTTCCCGGCCGGCCGGTCGCGCGCCTCGATCGCCGTTTCCAGCGCCAGATCGATCTCGGACAGCGCCGGCCGCAGCCGTTCGAGCAGCTGCGCGCCCTCCTCCGTTGGTGCCACGCTGCGGGTGCTGCGCGCCAAAAGCCGCACGCCGAGCCGCGCCTCCAGGCTGGACACGGCATGGCTAACTGCCGAGGGCGCGATGGCCAGTTCGCGCGCCGCGCCGCGAAAACTACCGCATTGGGCGACTGTTGCCAGTACAGCGAGTTGAGAAAGATGCGCTCGGTTCATTGCTCTATTTTATAGAACAGCCCGTGCGAATGACAGCCAATTATCGAACGTAAAGCCAGGCGCTATCTCTGTTTCATCGCAACAAGGAGATGCGCCATGAAAACCCGCAAACTTGGTACTGAGCTCGAAGTCTTCCCCGTCGGCCTCGGCTGCATGGGCATGAGCTTCGCATATGGCGGTCAGGCAGAGGTTGACGCAATCGCCACGCTGCGCCGCGCTGTCGAGATCGGCGTGACGTTTTTCGACACCGCCGAAGTCTATGGTCCCTTTGAGAACGAGATCCTTCTCGGCAAGGCGTTGAAGCCGGTGCGCGACAGGGTGACGATCGCCACCAAATTCGGCTTCAAGATTTCCGAGGAAGGCTCAGGCCTCGAACGCATGGTCGGCGTCGACAGCCGCCCGGAGCACGTCAAGGCGGTGGCGGAAGCCTCGCTGAAGCGGCTCGATACCGATGTTATCGACCTCTACTACCAGCACCGCGTCGATCCCGACGTGCCGATAGAGGACACGGTCGGTGCCATGGCCGAGCTGGTGCGCGATGGCAAGGTGCGGGCGCTGGGCCTGTCGGAGGTCAGTGCCGCCACCATCCGCCGGGCGCACGCCGTGCATCCGATCGCTGCCGTGCAGAGTGAGTACTCGCTTTGGAGCCGCGACCCCGAAGACGAAGTGTTCGATGTCTGCCGCGAACTCGGCATCGGCTTCGTCCCCTACAGCCCGCTCGGTCGCGGCCTGCTCACCGGCACCATCGCCAAGCCCGAGGCCCTCAGCGACGACGATTGGCGCCGCACCTTGCCGCGTTTCCAGGCCGACGCCATGGCGGCAAACGCCAAGGTCGTTGCGACGCTGGAAAAGCTGGCGGTGGAAAAAGGCGTCACATCGGCGCAGCTGGCGCTGGCTTGGGTGCTGCACCAGGGCGACTTCATCGTGCCGATCCCCGGCGCAAGAAAGATACGCCATCTCGAGCAGAACACGGCGGCGGTCGGGATCGAGCTGAGCGCGGCCGAGGTGGCGGCGATTGGCGACGCGCTGTCGCCGGATAAGGTGGTTGGCAAGCGCTATACGGAGGAACTGTTGGCGCTGGTGAATGGGTGAACAAGCGGGGGAGCTTGGCGCCCTGAGAAGTCAGCGCGCGGCACCCCCCTCTGTCCTGCCGGACATCTCCCCCGCAAGGGGGGAGATCGGCTGTCGTCGCTGTTTTCGCCAATCACCAACGTTGCAGAAAGTGCGCCAACGATGAAGCTGCCAATCTCCCTCCTTGCGGGGGAGATGGCCGGCAGGCCAGAGGGGGGTGCCTCGCGCCGCCATTTCGTATCACCAAGGCACCACCGTAATCTCCGGCCAGCACGCCTTCGCCCTCGCCCCCTTCGCCTCATGCGTGCGCCTGTTATCCATCAGCCGGTTGGGCGTGATGCGAAACGCGAAGAGGTCATCCAGCCCGAACGGCGCCACGATCTCAAGCTGCTCGTCGGCATCGTATCGCACCCCGACCGCATGCGTCTTCGAGGCGAAATAGCTCACCGACTCGCTGGAGCTCGTATAGCGCGGGCAGGGCTGGCCGAATTTCTGCGGATACCACAGATGCACCCGTGCCTGGTTGCGCACCTCGGCCGGCAGAGCCAGCCCCTCGAAATGCTGCGCCGCCCGGCGGATGACCGCGTCCTCGGCCTCGTAGGACAGGTCGCTGTCATCGAAGTAGAAGAGATCGACATCCTTGATGCCGTAGCCCGGCGGCTTGCCGGTCAGATGGTTCCAGATGCTGTTGTAGAGCGCGCCGGACACCACCAGCCAGTCCGGCAACGCCAGCGTGCGGGCCCGCTCCAGCGCGTCGCTGACGAGCGCATCCGCCAACACCATTGCGAGAAACGCTTCGCGCTGGGCTTCGAACGGCAGACCGGAATAGCGCAGATGGTCCATCGCCCTTTGGAGAGCGATTCGCAACTGCCGGCAATCCTCAGAAGCAATTCCAGGAAAAAGTGTGTAGCGGTTTTCCTGGGAAAGCGCGCCGCGCTTTCCCTAAGACGCGCTTTCCCTAAGAATTGCGTGAAGGCGAAATATGTAGGGCGGGCGTTAGCCGCTCTACGTTCTCAGCATGCCGCCCGTTTGCTTGCCGACATTGTCGACGATGCGCTTGGCCAGCGCCTCGAAATCCTCGTCGGTGAGCGTCTTTTCAACCGGCTGGATAGACACTTCGATGGCAATCGACTTCTTGGCGGCCCCGAGAGATGCCCCCTCGAACACGTCGAACACCGAAACGCCGGTGACCAGCTTCTTGTCGGCAGCGAGCGCCGCGCGCACCAGCGTACCGGCCTCGACCGCCTTGTCGACGACGAAAGCAAAGTCGCGCTTCACCGCATGGAAGGCGGACAGCTCGAGCTTCGGCTTGGTTTTCGTCGGCTTGGCCTTCGGTTCCGGCACGGCGTCGATATAGACCTCGAAACCGCAGATCGGTCCGGAAACGTCCAACCCCTCCAGCGTCTTGGGGTGGAATTCGCCGAACGTGCCGAGCACGGTCTTCGGGCCGAGCTTGATCGTGCCGGAGCGGCCGGGATGGTACCAGGCCGGACCGCCTGGCTCGATCTGCAGCCTGTCGACCGGGGCGCCGCAGGCTTCCAGCGCTGCAATCGCGTCGGCCTTGGCGTCGAATACGCCGACCGGACCGGAATTGCCGGCCCAACTGCGGCCGGAGCCGTCGAGCTTGGCGGTGCCGCGGCGCACACCGGCCGCAACGCGCCGCTGCTGGTCGGGGCCGTCGCCCTCATAGGTACCGGAGACCTCGAACAGCGCGACATCGCCGATGCCCTTGTCGGCATTGCGCTGCGCGGCGACGATCAGGCCGGGCAACAGCGAGGGCCGCATATCGGACATGTCGGCTGCAATCGGATTGGCGAGCTTCAGCGCCGTCTGGCCGCCGCCGAACAGTTCGGCGTGTTTGGCCGGGATGAACGACCAGGTGAGAACCTCCAGCATGCCCCGCACGGCGAGCGAGCGCTTAGCAATGCGGGTGCGCACCTGCAGCGTCGTCAGGATCTTGGAATTGACCGCTTCATGAGCGCCGAGCGGCTGCGGCGCGATGTTGTCGACGCCGTGAATGCGCATGACTTCCTCGACCAGGTCGGCTTTGCCATCGACATCGGGCCGCCAGGACGGCACCGCCACATCGACGATGTCGTCCGAGCCCTGCGGCTCGAAGCCGAGGCGCGAAAGGATGTCGAGGCTTTCCGCCTTTGGCACTTCGGTGCCGGTCAGCCGCTTTACTTCCGAGATCGGGAAGGAAACGATCTTAGGCTTGTAGCCGGCATAGCCAACGACCTCGGTTTCCGTCGGCTCGCCGCCGCAGAACTCCAGCACAAGCTTTGTCGCCAGCTCGACGCCGGGCACCATGAATTCTGGGTCGACGCCACGCTCGAAACGGTAACGGGCATCGGTGATGATGCCGAGCGTACGGCCAGTGCGGGCCGTGGTGATCGGATCCCAAAGAGCGGATTCGATCAGCACGTCCGTGGTGTTCTCGTCGCAGCCGGAATGCTCGCCGCCCATGACACCGGCGATCGATTCGACGCCATTGTCGTCGGCGATCACGCACATCTGCGGCGTCAGCGTGTATTCGCGCCCGTCAAGCGCCAGCACCTTCTCGTCGTCGCGTGCGCGGCGCACGACGAGATTGCCGGCGACCTTCTTGGCATCGAACACATGCAGCGGCCGGCCACGGTCGAAGGTGACGTAGTTGGTGATGTCGACCAGCGCGCTGATCGGGCGCAAGCCGATGGCGATCAGCCTTTGCTGCAGCCATTTCGGCGACGGCCCGTTCTTCACGCCTTTCACCAGGCGCAGCGCGAAACCGGGGCAGAGCTCCGGCGCCTCGATGGTCACCTTGACCGGCGTTTCACCTTTGCCAGGGACCGCTTCGACCGGCGCGGTCTTGAGCCGGCCAAGCCCGCTTGCCGCCAGGTCCCGGGCGACGCCGTAAATGCTGGTCGCATCCGGCCGGTTCGGCGTCAGATTGATCTCGATCACCGGATCGTCGAGATGCGCGTAAGCCGCGAAGCTGGTGCCGACAGGCGCATCGGCCGGCAGGTCGATAATGCCATTGTGCTCATCCGACAGCTCCAGCTCGCGCTCGGAACACATCATGCCATGGCTCTCGACGCCGCGGATCTTGCCGACGGTCAGCGTCACGTCGATACCGGGCACATAGGCGCCGGGCGCGGCGAAGGCGCCGATCAGGCCGGCGCGGGCATTCGGCGCACCGCACACCACCTGGACAGGGGCTGCGCCATTGCCGGTGTCGACGGTCAGCACCCGCAGCCGGTCGGCGTCGGGATGCTGCACCGCCGTCAGCACCTTGGCGATGACGAACGGCTTCAGGCCGGCCTTGTCGTCGACATGCTCGACTTCGAGGCCGATCGAGGTCAGCCTCTCGACGATCTCGTCGAGCGTGGCGTCGGTGTCGAGATGATCCTTGAGCCAGGAAAGGGTGAGTTTCATCACTATGTTCCGTTTTGTCTGTACCCGCCCGGACCTTGTCCATCGGGTCTGGGCACGCTTGTCTTCAAATGGCGCGGCAAGTCGTCGGGCATATGCACGAAGGGCAGCTGCTCGCGCACATAGGCATGGTGCGTCGGCCGGAAATAAGCCGGCATGTCCATGGCGCCCAGCATGAAATAGATGTGGTCTTCCAGCCGCTCGTCGACATAGGCGATAGGCGAGCCGCAAATGCCGCAGAACGAGCGTGTAACCGGGCCGTTCTCGTACATCTTCAGTGCCTTGCCGGTGAAAGCCACCTGCTCGGTAAGGAAGCCGACAAAGGCCGACACCGGCGCGCCGCTGGCGCGCCGGCAATCGCCGCAATGGCAATAGCTGACATGGTGCGGTTCGACCGAGGCCTCGAACCGTACCGCGCCGCAGCGGCAGCCACCGGCGTGCGGCGCCGTCATGCGGAAAGACCTCCGAACAGCGTCGGCATGTCGAGCGGCCGGAAACCGTAATGCGACAGCCAGCGGACATCGGCGTCGAAGAAGGCGCGCAGGTCCGGCATGCCGTATTTCAGCATGGCGATGCGGTCGATTCCCATGCCCCAGGCAAAGCCCTGATATTCGTCGGGATCGAGCCCGCCGGCGCGCAGCACATTGGGGTGGACCATGCCGCAGCCGAGGATCTCCATCCAGTCGGAGCCTTCGCCGAAGCGCACTTCGCCGGGCCGCGAGCGGTCGCATTGGATGTCGACCTCGAGGCTTGGCTCGGTGAACGGGAAGAACGACGGCCGGAAGCGCATCTTGACCTGCGGCACCTCGAAGAAAGCCTTGCAGAATTCTTCCAGCACCCACTTCATGTTGGCGACATTGGCCGATTTGTCGATCACCAGCCCCTCGACCTGATGGAACATCGGCGAGTGGGTAGCGTCGGAATCCTGCCGGTAGGTCTTGCCGGGAATGACGATGCGGATCGGCGGCTTCTGCTTCTCCATGGTGCGGATCTGTACCGGCGAGGTGTGCGTGCGCAACAGCTTGCGCTCGCCCTTTTCGTCCGGCTGGAAAAAGAAGGTATCGTGCATCTCGCGCGCCGGATGCCCTTCGGGGAAATTCAGCGCGGTGAAATTGTAATAGTCGCTCTCGACATCGGGACCTTCTGCGATGGCAAAGCCGAGATCGCCGAAGATCGCCGCGATCTCGTCGATGACCTGGCTGATCGGATGGATGCGGCCGCGCTCGGCCGGCGATTGCCGCACCGGCAGCGTCACGTCGACCGTCTCGGCGGCAAGGCGCGCCGTGACCGCCACATCCTTCAGCTCGGCCTTGCGTGTCGTCAGCGCTTCGGTGACGCGGTTCTTCAGGCCGTTGATCGCGGGGCCCTTGACCTGGCGCTCCTCGGCGCTCATCGCGCCCAGTGTCTTCAGCAATTCCGAGATCGACCCCTTTTTGCCGAGAGCCGCGACGCGCACGGCTTCGATAGCAGCCTCATCGGCGGCCGACGCGACGTCGGCCATCAGGGAGTTTTCGAGAGTATCCAAGCCGGTAGCTATGTCGTTCACGGTCAAACTCGCTGTGTTGGGAGTCAACTTTGAGGTGAAAGTCACTTTCAAGTTGAAAGTTCAGCCATAAGAAAAACCCGCGCCAGCCGTGCCAGCGCGGGTTCCCCAATCAGAATTGCGAATGCTGGGAAGCGCTGGGCTCGGAGGCCGATCCCGAAAAGTTGCAGACTTTTCGGAAAGATCGCGCTCCTCGCTAAATTTCCCTGAGCATGATGTTGTCCAAAAAGTCAGCAACTTTTTGGCATCATGCTCTAGGCGACAGCGCTTTCAAAAGCATTCGGGGTGGTGTTCTTCAGATATTCGAGCGCGACCTTGGCCTTGGCCACGAGTGCGGCGAACGCCTGCGGTTCATGGATGGCCATGTCGGACAGGATCTTGCGATCGATCTCGATACCGGACTTGTTGAGGCCGTCGATGAAGCGGCCATAGGTCAGGCCATGCTCGTGCGTCGCGGCGTTGATGCGCTGGATCCACAGCGCGCGGAACGAGCGCTTGCGGTTCTTGCGGTCGCGATACGCATACTGCATCGACTTTTCGACCGCCTGCTTGGCGATGCGAATGGTGTTCTTGCGGCGGCCGTAGAAGCCTTTCGCGGCTTTCAGGACCTTCTTGTGCTTGGCGTGCGAGGTGACGCCTCTTTTTACGCGTGCCATGTCATGATCTCCTTAAACGCTGTTCCTGAAACCGAATGCTCAGAGGCCGTTCGGCAGAAAATTCTTGATGACCTTCTTGCCATCCGGTTCAGCCAGAACCATCGTGCCGCGGGCATTTCGAATGAACTTGTTGGAACGCTTGATCATGCCGTGACGCTTGCCGGCCGCAGCCGACAGGACTTTACCCGTACCTGTGATCTTGAACCGCTTCTTGGCGGCCGATTTGGTCTTCATCTTGGGCATTTTGCTACTCCGTATTGGTGGCGCACAATCGCGCTTCTTGTTCGCTTCGGGCGGACCAAAAGCCCGAAAAGCAAATGAAACCGCCACGGCATGCCCTGCCGGGCGGTTTTCTTGGAACGGCGGTCCTATACGTCAAAGCGGGCTGGCGCGCAACACCCGAGCGGCTGCGACGCTCTCTCCGCGATCAGGGCAGCCTAAACAGCACCGGCAGAATGCCCGATTGCTGGGCACCATCGATGGTCTCGAACACCGGCAACGCCACCAGAAACACCAGCCCGTCGAGCAAGGTGGTCAGCAAGAGGCGCGGCTTGAAGCTGCCGGTGTCGCCTTCCTGGTAGAGCGACAGCTGGGGGAAGAAACGCGGCACCCGCGCCAGATAGGCTGTGTAGGGCGCGCCGAGAACCTCCTTGAGATACCGTTCCTCGCGCAGGATGACGATGTGGAAGGCGCCGGCGCACAAAAGCGCAAACAGGACGATGCCGGAGAACGAGCCGATCTGCGCCCCGACGCCGGCGGCGGCAACGGTCGAGAACACGTAGAGAGGATTGCGGGTGATCGAATAGGGTCCGCCGGTGACCACTTCGGAGGATTTGCGCCCCCCGATATAGAGTGTCGACCACAAGCGGCCGACGACGCCAAGGAAGATCAGCAGCACGCCGACCATCTCGATCGTTTCATGCACCGGGGTATCGGGCGGGAAGGTCGACTGGCCGAACAGCAGTGCCGCAAACAGCACCACCACCAGCACCGCAAGCACCATCCGGCGCATGTGCTGGTAGCCGCCCAGCTCCTTGATGGGCGCAGGGTTGATTTCATTGGCCATGTCGGGAATCCGATCGTCGAGAAGCTTTGCCGGCGATCGCGGCGTCTGGACAGGAGAATCGGCGTCCCGCCGATCGCCGGGACGCCATGAGACAGGATTCAGGCGGATTTAGAGCGCAACGCCCGAACTGATCTAGCGCGGGGCCAGCACCATCATCATCTGGCGGCCTTCCAGCTTCGGCTCGGCTTCGACCTTGGCGATGGTAGCCGTCTCCTCGCGCACCTTGTTCAGGAGCTGCATGCCGAGTTCCATATGCGCCATCTCGCGGCCGCGGAAGCGCAGCGTCAGCTTGACCTTGTCACCTTCCTCGAAGAAGCGCCGCACGGCCTTCATCTTGGTTTCGTAGTCATGGCTGTCGATGTTCGGGCGCATCTTGATCTCCTTGATCTCGATGACCTTCTGGTTCTTGCGCGCCTCGGCCGCCTTCTTCTGGTTGGCGTATTTCAATTTGCCGAGATCGAGAATTTTGACGACAGGCGGCACCGCATTGGGCGAGATCTCGACCAGATCGAGCCCTGCCTCTTCGGCGAGCAGCAATGCGTCGTTGATGGAAATATCGCCGCGGTTCTGGCCATCGGCGTCGATCAGTTGGACCCGGGGAACCCGGATATCACGGTTGGAGCGCGGGCCATCTTTGGTGGGCGCCGCTGCTTTGAAAGGTCTGCGAATGGTCGTGGTCTCCTTGGCCGTTTCGTTCAGGGTTTCAATCTAGAAATGTTCAGGACGCGCCAATGTGGTGAGCGCGCGGGCGGAGTCAATAGCACAGCGCTGACAGAAAATCACCCTGATCGCAGGCCTGCACCAAACAAAGGATGTCGCGAGCACTTTCCGCCTCGCCTGTGCCTGTGTCAAAAGACCGGCGAGTAAAATCAGGCTCCCGCAATCAGGCCCCCAGGACCAGGATTGATCCACAGCCATGACCGCGACCACCCCAACCCTGCTGGATGTCGACGGCATTGATATCGCGGTTCGCCATTCCTCGGGCGCAACGCCCGGCATCGTCTGGCTCGGCGGCTATAAATCCGACATGCTGGGCACGAAGGCGCAGACGTTGTCGGATTGGGCGGCAAGGGAAGGCCGCGCGTATCTGCGCCACGATTATTCCGGCCATGGCGAATCCGGCGGCGCCTTTGCCGACGGCACCATTTCGAAATGGCTTGGCGAGAGCCTCGCCGTCTTCCGGCGTTTCACCGAGGGCAAGCAAATCCTGGTCGGCTCGTCGATGGGCGCCTGGATCGCGCTGCGCATGGTGCAGGAACTGCGCAAGGCGGGCGACAGCAATGTGGTTGGCCTGGTGCTGCTCGCGCCGGCGCCGGATTTCACCGCCGAGCTGGTCGAGCCGGCTCTGACGGAGGAACAGAGGCGCGACCTCCGGGAGAAAGGCTTTTTCGAAGAACCTTCGGACTATTCCGCCGAGCCTTACATCTACACAAGCGCGCTGATCGAGGACGGCAGGGCGAACCGGGTCATGACCGGGCCGATCGATACCCATTGCCCCGTCCACATCCTGCAGGGCCTGGCCGATGCCGATGTGCCGGCAAGCCATGCGCTGAAGCTGGTCTCGCTGCTGCCGGCCGACGACGTCACCTTGTCGCTCATTCCCGACGGCGACCACCGCCTGTCGCGGCCGCAGGATCTCGACATGCTGCTGAGGGCGGTGGGCGACATGGTTCAGCGGGCGGGGTAGGCGAGAATGCGCATTTCCATCCCGATATCCGCCTTTGTCGCGGCAATCGTCGGCTTCGGCGGCACGCTGGCCGTCGTCATTGCCGCCGCCAAGGCGGTTGGCGCCACGCAAGCCGAAACCGCGAGCTGGGTGACGGCAGTGTGCGTGGCGATGGCGATCGAATGCTTGTGGCTGTCCTGGCGCACGAAAATACCCATCATCACCGCCTGGTCGACACCGGGCCTGGCGCTGATGGCGGCATCGAGCGGGTTTACCATGGCCGATGCGGTCGGCGCCTTCATCGTCACCGGCCTAATGTTGATCGCCACCGGCCTGTTCAAGCCGCTGACCCAGCTGATATCAAGGATACCGGCGTCAGTCGCGTCCGGCATGCTGGCGGGCATCGTCGTCACCTTCGCGCTCAATGCCGTCAAGACCATTCCGGTCGACCCCTGGTTGATCCTGCCGCTGATCGCGGCCTTCTTCGTCATTCGCCTGTTCAACCCGGCGCTGTCGGTGCTGGCGGTGCTGATCGGCGGCGGCATCGCCGCCTTCCTGACAGGCCGCGTCGGCGGACTGCCGGCACCGGAACTGTCGACGCTGACGCTGATTGCTCCGCATTTCAGCGCCGCAGCTGTCATCGGCCTGGCGCTGCCGCTCTACCTCGTCACCATGGCGTCGCAGAACCTGTCGGGTCTCGCCGTCTTGCGCGCCGCCGGCTATCACCCCGAACCCGGCCCGCTGATCGGCGTCACCGGCCTGTTCTCGCTGCTGTCGGCGCCGTTTGGCGGCTCGACCACCAATCTGGCCGCGATCTCTGCGGCGATCTGCACCGGGCCGGACGTCCATCCCGACCCGGCCGAGCGCTGGAAGACCGGACCCTTCTATGCACTTGCCTATCTGATCTTCGCGGTTTTCGGCGCCTCGCTGGTGGCGATCTTCGCAGTGCTGCCGCAAAGCCTGATCGTGCTGGTGGCCGGCCTGGCGTTGATGGGGTCGCTGGCCAACGCGCTGGCGATCGCGCTCAAGGACGAGGACCAGCGCATGGCGGCTACTGTCACCTTCGTTGTCACCGCGTCGGGGCTGACTTTGTTCGGCGTTGGCGCCGCCTTCTGGGGCTTGGTCGCCGGCCTGGTCGTGCTTTTCCTCGAAGCGGTCAAAAAGCGATAATCAATTCAGGACCTTGTCCGGTTTTGGCGGACGTTGTCTTGAATCGCCGTTTTTCTCATCCCATTTCGAATCCACGCAGCCGCTCTTGGCTGTCTCCAACCGAAGGAATGGGAGAAAATGAACACATCCGCATTGATCCGCCCGGCCTGGACGCCGGCGACCATCGCGCTGATGGTGATCGGCTTCATGGTGTTCTGGCCGCTTGGCTTCGCCATGCTCGCCTACATCATCTGGGGCGACCGGCTTGACGGCTTCAAGCGCGACGTCAACCGGGCCACCGACGGCATCTTCGCCGGCTGCCGTCGCGGTTCCGACAAGGCCGCGCGCTGGGGCCACGGTTCGGCCCGCACCGGCAATGTCGCTTTCGACGACTGGCGCGAGAAGGAACTCGAACGCCTCGCCGAAGAGCGTCGCAAGCTCGATGAGATGCTGAGCGAGTTCGACGAGTACGCCCGCGAATTGCGCCGCGCCAAGGACCAGGACGAGTTCGACCGCTTCATGGCCAACCGCAACAAGTCGACAGCGCCTGCGAAGACAGGCTCGGCCGAAACGGCCAAGCCCGCGACGCCCAAGCGCAAGGGCCCGAACCTGCTTGACGACTGAGGCTGCGCGCATGACCCCGAAAATCGAAACCGATTTTCGGAAAGGTTCATGCGCCGAATTAGAGTGCTACAGCGTCCTTTGCGCGTCAGAGACGCGCGGCGCTCTAAGACAGGCCTTGGCATGATGGACGGCGTCGCGCGAGCGGCGCCGTTTCTTTTTTGTTCTGGTCGTTTTCCTCGAATCGCGTATCGTTCAGCCATGTCCTTCGGCTTTTTCCGCAACCTGACCAAACCAAAACCCTCGCCTGTCGAAGAGCGAGAGCACGTCGTTGCCGGCCGCACACTGCCGCTCAGGATC
Source organism: Mesorhizobium sp. C277A (assembly GCF_040324395.1). NCBI lineage: Bacteria > Pseudomonadati > Pseudomonadota > Alphaproteobacteria > Hyphomicrobiales > Phyllobacteriaceae > Mesorhizobium > Mesorhizobium sp. C277A. The sequence continues at coordinate 5,278,495 of NZ_JAMYVW010000002.1, forward strand.
GTCGAGAGCGCCCGCGCACGGCGGCTGACGCTGCGCATCGATTCGGGCGGCCAGGGGCTGCGCATCACCGTGCCGCCGGGCCTGCGCCGCGGCGAGGTGGAGAAATTCCTTCACCGCCATCAGGGCTGGCTGGAGCAGCGTCTGGCCAAGGTACCGACACGGCCGCAAGTGCGCCCCGGCATCAAGATCCCGATACGCGGCGTCGCGCATCGCATCGTCCACGAACCGTCGAAACGCGGCACCGTCACCGTGTCGCGCGACGAGCGCGGTCCGCTGCTGATCGTCCATGGCGAGCGCATACATTTGCCGCGCCGCATCGCCGATTTCCTCAGGCGCGAGGCCAAGAAGGACATCGAGAAGCTGGTGGTCAAGCATACCGAGGCCATCGGCAAGCGCGCCAAGGCTATCCGCTTCAAGGACACGTCGAGCCGCTGGGGCTCCTGCACTTCCGACGGCAATTTGTCCTTCTCATGGCGCATCATGATGGCGCCGACGCCGGTGATAAACTACTTGGTCGCGCATGAGGTGGCGCATCTCAAGGAGATGAACCACGGCCCGAAATTCTGGAAACTGTGCGAGCAGCTCTGCCCCGACACCGACCGCTGCAAGGACTGGCTGAAGCGGAATGGTGGGGCATTGCAGGCGATTGTGTTCGATTAGCCTTCGCCGGCGGCGCGCTCAATCATCATTGGCCGCATTAAGCTCTTCAGGCCGCAGCCCTTCGTCGCCATGGCGCGGCCATGGCAGGAAATTCTGCTCGAACGCATCGCTGCCGAAATAATCCAGGACCCGGTGCGCTTCCGCCCCGTCGAAGGCGGCCTTTTGCATCAGATGGGCGATGACGTCGCGCGCTTGCGCGATCTTCTGCCTGAGTTCGGCTATGCTCTGGTCGGCCATTCGTCTGCTCCGCCTTGCTTCTCCCATCAATAGGTAGCGCCTTTGGCGTTGCCGGCAAACAGCATGCTTTTTCTCGACTCTTGGCCGGTTTCGTGCCAAGCCCCGCGCCATGGCGCTCGATATCAAGATCTGTGGATTGAAGACCGATGAGGCAATGGCCGCGGCCCTGGCCGGCGGCGCCAGCCATGTCGGCTTCATCTTCTTTGCTAAAAGCCCGCGCTATGTCGAGCCTGCGGCAGCCGGCCGCCTGCGCGAGGCGGCAATCGGCAAGGCCAGGGCGGTCGCCGTGACGGTCGATGCCGATGACGCGTTCCTGGATGAGATCGTCGCAAAGATGCGCCCCGACATGCTGCAGTTGCACGGCACGGAGACGCCCGAGCGGGTGGCCGAGGTGAAAGCTCGCTACGGCCTGCCTGTCATGAAGGTGTTCTCCGTCAGTGAGGTAGCCGATCTCGAGCGGCTAAAGCCGTTCATCGGCGTTGCCGATCGCTTCATGTTCGATGCCAAGCCACCAAAGGGCTCGCAACTTCCGGGCGGCAATGGCGTCGCCTTTGACTGGCGCATCCTGGCCGGCCTTGACGCCGGGCTCGATTACATGCTTTCCGGTGGGCTCAACGCCGCCAATATCGGCGACGCCCTGATATCAGCCAATCCGCCCGCGATAGACATTTCGTCGGGGGTGGAAAGCGGCCCGGGCGTCAAGGATCCGGCGCTGATCGAGCAGTTCTTCCGGGCCGTCAGGGCCGCGCGCGACGACCGCGCTGCCTGAGGCACTTCTTTCGAACCCGAGCATGTTCCGGAGAAGTGGGAACCGGTTTTCCGATAAGACATGCTCAGAACCAAGACCAGGAGATCGGCGATGAACAAGCCGGCGACACCCAATTCCTTCCGCACGGGACCCGACGAACAGGGCATGTTCGGCATCTTCGGGGGCCGCTTCGTGGCCGAGACGCTGATGCCGCTGATCCTCGACCTCGAACGGCACTGGAACGAGGTCAAGAACGATCCGGACTTCAAGGCCGAACTGACCGACCTGTCGACCCATTATGCCGGTCGGCCATCAAAGCTGTATTTCGCCGAAGGGCTCACAAAACACCTTCGTGAGGTTTCCTCGGCGAAGGGCCTCGGGGGCGGCGCCAAAGTCTACTTCAAGCGCGAGGATTTGAACCACACCGGTTCGCACAAGATCAACAACTGCCTCGGCCAGATCCTGCTGGCCAAGCGCATGGGCAAGAAGCGCATCATCGCCGAGACGGGCGCTGGTCAGCACGGCGTTGCCGCGGCCACGGTCGCGGCGCGCTTCGGCTTTCCCTGCGTCGTTTATATGGGCGCCACCGATGTCGCCCGCCAAAGCCCCAACGTCTTCCGCATGAAGCTGCTCGGCGCCGAAGTGCGGCCGGTGACCGCCGGTCACGGCACGCTGAAGGACGCCATGAACGAAGCGTTGCGCGACTGGGTCACCAATGTCGAGGACACTTATTACCTGATCGGCACTGCCGCCGGCCCGCATCCCTATCCGGAGCTGGTGCGCGACTTCCAGTCGGTGATCGGCATCGAGGCGCGCGCCCAGATCCTCGAACAGGAAGGCCGGCTACCCGACACCATCATCGCGGCTGTCGGCGGCGGCTCGAACGCCATCGGCCTGTTCCATCCGTTCCTGGATGACAAAGAAGTCCGCATCATCGGCATCGAAGCCGGCGGCCGCGGCCTTGACGGCATCGAGCATTGCGCCTCGATGAATGCCGGCGCGCCCGGCGTGCTGCACGGCAACCGCACCTATCTCTTGCAGAACGCCGACGGCCAGATCCTCGACGGCCATTCGATCTCAGCCGGCCTCGACTATCCCGGCGTCGGCCCCGAACATTCCTGGCTGCGCGATTCCGGCCGCGTCGAATATGTGCCGATCCTCGACGACGAGGCGCTGGAAGCCTTCAAGCTGACGACGCGCGTCGAAGGCATCATCCCGGCGCTGGAATCCGCCCACGCCATCGCGCATGCGGTGAAGATCGTGCCTGATATGGACAAGGACCAGATCGTCATCGTCAACCTGTCGGGACGCGGCGACAAGGATGTGCACACAGTGGCCTCGATGCTGGGCATGGAGATCTGATCATGGTGACCCGCATCGACCGCCGCATGGCAAAACTGAAAGCCGAGGGCCGCCCGGCGCTCGTCACCTATTTCATGAGCGGCGACCCCGACTATGACACCGCTTTGTCGATCATGAAGGCGCTGCCCAAGGCCGGCGCCGACATCATTGAAATGGGCATGGCGTTTTCCGATCCGATGGCCGATGGACCGGCGATCCAGGCCGCTGGCCTGCGGGCGCTGAAAGGTGGCCAGACCCTGGTCAAGACGCTGAAGACGGCGGCTGATTTCCGCGCCACCGACAATGAAACGCCGATCGTGCTGATGGGCTACTACAACCCGATCTACATCTACGGTGTCGATCGCTTCCTCAAGGACGCCATCGCCAGCGGCATTGACGGGCTGATCGTCGTCGACCTGCCACCGGAGATGGACGAAGAACTCTGCATTCCGGCGCTGAAGGCCGGCATCAACTTCATCCGCTTGGCAACGCCGACCACCGACGACAAGCGCCTGCCCAAGGTGCTGCAGAATACGTCGGGCTTCGTCTATTACGTGTCGATGACCGGCATCACCGGCTCGGCTTTGGCCGACACCGGCAAGGTTGCCGCCGCGGTCAAGCGCATCAAGGGCCACACCAATCTGCCGGTCTGCGTCGGCTTCGGCGTCAAGACCGCCGAGCAGGCGCGCATTATCGGCGCCAATGCCGATGGCGTCGTCGTCGGCACCGCGATCGTCAACGCGGTCGCCAATGTGTTGGGACCGAAGGGCGAGAAGACCGCCGACCCGGCCGAGGCCGTCGCCACCCTGGTCAGCGGACTGTCTCAGGGCGTGCGTTCGGCCCGCCTTGCTGCTGCCGAATAGTTTCCCTACTTAGGCCTTGTGCAAGTCGTTATCCCAAAACCGGTTCCCACTTTTGGGCGACATGCACGAGCCAACTCTTCGTCAGGACAGGAGCCGAAGCGATGAACTGGATCACCAATTACGTTCGCCCGAGGATCAATTCGATGCTCGGTCGGCGCACCGACATGCCCGAGAATCTCTGGATCAAGGATCCCGAGACCGGCGAGATGGTGTTTCACAAGGACCTGGAATCCAACCAGTTCGTCATCCCGTCATCGGGCCATCACATGAAGATTTCGGCCAAGGAACGGCTGAAATTCTTCCTCGACGACGGCAAATACGAGCAGCTTGAGAACCCCAAGGTCATGCAGGACCCGCTCAAGTTCCGCGACGAGAAGCGCTACACGGACCGGCTGAAGGACGCCAAGGCCAAGACCGGCCTGGAAGACGCCATCATCAACGCGCTGGGCACGGTCAAAGGCCTGCCGGTTGTGGTGACGGTGCAGGATTTCGCCTTCATGGGCGGCTCGCTCGGCATGGCCGCGGGTGACGCCATTGTGCACGGTTTCGAGGTCGCCTTGCAGCGCAAGCGGCCGCTGATCCTGTTTGCCGCCTCCGGTGGCGCGCGCATGCAGGAAGGCATTCTGTCCCTGATGCAGTTACCGCGCACCACGATCGGCGTCGACCGGCTGAAGGAAGCCGGCCTGCCATACATCGTCGTCTTGACCAACCCGACCACCGGCGGCGTTACCGCCTCCTACGCCATGCTGGGAGACGTCCACATTGCCGAGCCCGGCGCGCTGATCGGCTTTGCCGGCCCGCGCGTCATCGAGCAGACCATCCGGGAGAAACTGCCGGACGGTTTCCAGCGCTCCGAATATCTGATGGAGCACGGCATGGTCGATATGGTGGTGTCGCGGCTGGAACTGCGCGAGACGATTTCACGGCTGTTGAAAATCCTGCTCAAACTGCCGCAGGAGCAAAAGCCGCTGGAGCCGGAAATCCTGCCGCCGTCGGTCATCCCGACGGAAGCCCGCCCGCAAGCCTGACGCGACATTTCTGGCCGCAAACCGCGATTGCGTGCACCTGCGCGCATGCGTAGGATTCGCTCATGACAACGCTTGCCGCAGATCGTGAAATCGAAGCCCTGATGGCGCTGCATCCGAAAGGCTTCGACCTTTCGCTCGACCGCATCACAAGGCTGCTCGAACGCCTCGGCAATCCGCAGGAGCGGCTGCCGCCGGTCATCCATATCGCCGGCACCAACGGTAAGGGCTCGTGCGCGGCCTTTTCGCGCGCGCTGCTCGAAGCCGGCGGCCACCTTGTCCATGTCCACACTTCGCCGCATCTGGTGAACTGGGCCGAGCGCTACCGGCTGGCGGCCGAGGGCGGCGGCCGGCTGGTCGACGACGAGACCTTCGCCGAGGCCATCGCCCGCGTCGCCCGGGCCAATGCCGGCCAGAAGATCACCGTCTTCGAAATCCTAACCGCCGTCACCTTCATCCTGTTTTCCGAGCATCCGGCTGCCGCCGCCATCATCGAGGTCGGCCTTGGCGGCCGCTTCGACGCCACCAATGTCGTTGCCCGGCCGGCGGTGTCGGTGATCATGCCGGTGTCGATGGATCACGAAGCCTATCTCGGCGACCGGGTCGAACTGATCGCCGCCGAAAAGGCCGGCATCATGAAGCGCGGCTGCCCGGTGGTCATCGGCGCGCAGGAGAGCGAGACGGCGCTGCAAGTGCTGATCGAAACCGCCGAGCGGCTGGATTGCCCGACCTTCGTCTACGGCCAGGATTTTCTCGCCTTCGAGGAAAACGGCCGCATGGTCTATCAGGATGAGGACGGGCTGATGGACCTGCCGCCACCGCGCCTGCCCGGGCGCCACCAGTTCGCCAATGCGGCGGCAGCGATTGCCGCCGTCAAGGCCACCGGTTTCGAAATCAGTCATCGCGCCACTGAGAAGGCGATGGCGAGCGTCGCATGGCCGGGCCGCATGCAGAAACTGGTACAGGGCCGGCTGATGGAGCTGGCGCCCAAGGGCGCCGACATCTGGCTCGACGGCGGCCACAATCCGGGCGCCGGCATGGTCATTGCCGAGGCGCTGGCCGAGCAGGAGGAAAAGAACCCGCGGCCGCTGTTTCTGATCTCCGGCATGATCAACACCAAGGACCAGAGCGGCTACTTCCACGCCTTCAAGGGCCTGGCTCGGCACGTCTACACCGTGCCGGTGAGCATGAGCGATGCCGGCGTGCCGAATGACGAGCTGGCGGTGCGGGCGACCGAAGCCGGCCTCACGGCCGAACCGGTCAGTTCCGTCGCCAGTGCGCTGATGCTGCTGCGCGACACCTGGGACGGGCCGGCGCCACGCATCCTGATCGGGGGGTCGTTATATCTCGCCGGCGCGGTGCTGGCCGAAAACGGCACGCCGCCAACCTGAAGCCATTTCACTGCGAGGAGCCCATCATGATCAAGGTCAAGCAACTCGCCCATGTCTGCATCTTCGCGCATGATCTGGAGGCGACGCGAAGCTTCTACCGCGACGTGCTTGGCCTCGACACGCAGTTCAATTTCCTGCGCGACGACAAGGTCTTCGGCTTCTACCTCAATTGCGGCGGCCGCAGCCATGTCGAGGTGTTCCAGAAGGACGGCACTGCATACAGCGAGCAGAACCAGATCAACCATTTCTGCCTGGAAGTCGAAGATCTCGACGCGGCGATCGCCCATATCAAATCGAAGGGCATCGACGTCACCGCCAAGAAGCACGCCTGCGACGACACTTTTCAGGCCTGGATCCGCGACCCCAACGGCGTGAAGATCGAGCTGTTCGAATACACCGCAAAAAGCGCGCAATTTACCGGAGGCGACCGCATCGCCGACTGGTAGTATTTTGGCCCGGGGAATCTATCGGGCGGTTGCCCCTCGGGCAGAAGCCCCGATATGCTTGGCCAAGCATGGAGGCAAGCTCGAATGGTTGTGAAGTGTCTTGTTACCGTCGACAACGACCCGCCGGAGGAGCTGATATTTGAATATGCTCCGCGGGTCGGCGATCATGTGATGTTACCGGGAGCCATCGAGCCACCGCACCCAATTGTTCGAGTGGCCCACAGACCGACGCGCCCCAATGATGCATCCGGCCAGCCCAGTGTCGCGTATGCGTAAGCCGAGAGACGTTTCTCTATCGTGTGTATACGGGCGCTATAGAGGGATATGGGCAGGTCCTGAAGCCCGCGACCGGACGGAAGCCCGGCAAGCCTAGGCAGGCCAAAAAAACCGTGGCTCAAACTAAATAGACATCGGCGGCCGCGGCACCAGTCTGAGGCCTATTTCAGCTCGATCTCGATGAAGGCGTATTCGCCGTCATTGGCGCTGATGACGTCGTGCTCGACGCCTTCCTTGCGGAAGTAGGGCGCGCCCTTCTTCATTTCAGCAAAACTCTCGCCGTCCTTGGTCACCAGCTTCACCTTGCCGTCCATCAGCGGCACCACGACGTAGTCATGGCCATGCCGGTGCCAGCCGGTGTTGTCGCCGGGCTGGAAGCGATATTCGGTGACGATGACGCGCTCATTGTCGATGAAGACGGTGGCCTTGGCGGATCCGGTCATTTGTCTCTCCTGTCCTGCAACAAGCAGATGACATGGAGTGCGCCGATGCGAGGGCCAGAGGCGGTCGGGCGATGACGCCAAAGAAAAAGCCCGGCGCGAGGGCCGGGCTTCGGATCTCGGAAATCAGTCAGCTCAGGCGAGGCTGCCATTGATCCAATGCGACAGCGCGGTCTTCGGCGCGGCGCCGACCTTCATGTCGGCGACTTCGCCGCCCTTGAAGATCATCAGCGTCGGGATCGAGCGCACGCCGAATTGGGCGGCAAGCTCAGGGTTCTCGTCGATGTTCAGCTTGGCGATCTTGATCTTGTCGCCGAGTTCGTTGGCGATCTCTTCCAGCGACGGACCGATCATCTTGCAGGGGCCGCACCATTCGGCCCAGAAATCCACGACGACGGGCTGCGAGGCGTTGAGCACATCCGCCTGGAAATTGCTCTTGTCGACCTTGACGGTGGCCATGCGAAAATCCTTTCGAAATTTATCTCGCACCAAATGTGGTGGTTGAGCAGCCCTTCTTCAAGCAGAACTTGTGTCACGCTCCCGTGAGTCGGGCAAGGGCGTCATCCATCGCCTGCGCCGGCAGTTCGATAAGCCTCGGTGCCTCGGTGAACAGCAGTGCTGCCGTCACCGCGCGGCCGGGGTAAAGCGGCTGGAGCAGCGCGCGGTAGAGCGCCAGCTGCAGGATATAGGCCGGCGGCACCTGGGCCAGGCCTGCGGGCGCCGGCCGGTTGGTCTTGTAGTCGACGATCGATACGCGCCCGGGCGTCACCGCCAGCCGGTCGATCTTGCCGGAGATCGAGCGCAGCCTGCCCTTGACCTCAAGGCTGCCCATCACAGCAACTTCGGCGCGGGACGACGGCGAAAACAGCCCGGCAAAACGCGAATCTCTGAGGATCGCCATCACCGAAGCCAGCGCCTTGTTGCGCTCGGCCTCCGGCCAGTCGGCGCCGGCACGGCTGAGATATCGCAACGCCGCTGCTTGCTGTTCGTCCTCGGGGAAGCCGGGCAGCATCTGCAGCAATTTGTGCAGCGCCAGCCCGCGCATCACCGCAAAGCCCGGCTCCGCCTCGCTGTCCAGCACCGGCGAGCGGGTATCGACAACAGCTTCCTTGCCCTCGTCGATCAGCGCCGACGCGCCGGAAGGCGACAGCGGGCGCGGCAGCTCCTCATAAGGCGGCAAGGGCCGGAACAAGCCCACCGGCAGCGGCAGCACCTGTTGTGGCAGCCGCGACTCGTCGGCTGCCGCCTGCGCCACCGGCGGAAGCTTGCTCATGACGAAACGATGCACCGGCTCGCTGCTGGCGGGGTGGCGGCGCTCGGTGCTTTCGGGTGCACCTGTCAGCGCGCGGCTGACGATCGAATGCCAGGTGCCGGTGCTGGGCTGACGCTTGCCGTGATAGCCGCAGACGATCAACCGGTCCTCGGCGCGTGTCATGCCGACATAGAGCAGCCGCCGGTATTCGTCGTCGGCAAGCTCCCGCGCCCTGGCCGAGGCTGCCTTTGAGAAGCCGTTGGCGACATCGGCGGCTGAGCGCCAGAGATAGCCCTTGCCGTCGAAATTGCGGCCCGAAGCGTCGAACGGCATGAGCCGCGGCAGATGCTGGTCGCTGAACGGCGCCGAACCGCCATCGACCAGGAAGACAACAGGCGCTTCCAGGCCCTTGGCGGCATGCACGGTCATGACGCGGACCTCGTCGCGCGTCTGGTCCATCTCGCGCTTGATCTCCGGGCCGGTGTTTTCCAGCGTCGCCAGGAAAGCCTCCAGCCCCGGCAAGCCGGTGCGTTCTTCGGCCAGACAGAAGCTCAGGAACTCGTCGAGAATATCGCCGGCCTCCGGGCCGAGCCGGGCGATCATCTTCTTGCGCAGGCCGTCGCGCGCCAGCACCCCGGCGTAGAATTCGAACACCGGCCGGAACGCCGCCTCGTTGGCCCAGCCGTCGAGCCGGGCAACGACATCGGTCAGCGCGGTATTGTCGCCAGCATGCTGGCGTAGTGAGGCGATCAGCGATGTTCCGGCTGGCCGTCCGGCGCCAAGCGCAAAAAGCGTCTCCTCCGACACGTCGAAAACCGGGCTGCGCAGCACGGCGGCGAGCGACAGGTCATCCTGCGGCTGGATGAGGAAATGGCCGAGTGCGATCAGGTCCTTGACCGCGATGTGGCCGGGCAGGCTCAGCCGGTCGGCGCCGGCGACGGGAATATCGCGGTCCTTCAGCGCGCGCGACAGCGCATGGACGAAGCGGTCGCGCTTGCGCACCAGCACAAGAATGTCGCCGGCCCTCAGCCTGCGTCCCTTGCCCTCGATGATCTCGCGGTCCTTGAGCCAGGCCTCGATGGTCGCAGCCACATGCTCGGCCACCCGCACAGCCGGCGCGCTGGCATGGTTGACCGGCAACGTCCAGTCGTCGGGCTCCTCGACGGCGTCAGCGCCGAGCGACGGCCAGACCTCGACATAGCCAGGCGCGTCGTTGCGGATCGCCTTATGGTCGAGCGGATCGGGGTCATGGCTGATGCCGCGCCGCACGCCCGGATCGGCAAAGACGCGGTCGACGGCGGCAAGCACGTCGTCGGTCGACCGGAACGACCAGGTCAGTTTCAGGTCGGCAAACGAAGCATTGGCGGCGTTCACGCGTCCGGAAAACAAGAGCCGGCTGTCGGCGAAGGAATCCGGCGCGGCACCCTGAAAGGAATAGATCGACTGCTTTTCGTCGCCGACGGCGAACACCGTGCGATTGGTCGTGCCGCGCTGGCCGTGGCCGGCAAAGAACTCCTCCGCCAGCCGCTTCACCACCTCCCATTGGTCGGGGCTGGTGTCCTGCGCCTCGTCCAGCAGGATGTGGTCGATACCCTGGTCGAGCTTGTACTGCACCCAGGGTCCGGCATCCGGCCGCGCCAGAAGGTTGACGGTGCGGGTGATGAGGTCGTTGAAGTCGAGAAAGCCGCGGCTGCGCTTCAGGCGCTCGTACCGCACGATCAGCCAGTCGGCTATGGTCAACGCCGCGACCGTGCCTTCCAGCATCCGGAACAGCGCCAGCCGGTCGGAGACCTCTGTTATCGCCTTGACGGCCGCCAGATAGCGCTCGGGAAGGTCGGGCAGCCGGCCGAGCAGCGCCTTCTTGAACAACTTTGAGGGATCATAGGGGTCGCCATCGGCCTTGAGAAAGGCTTTGCCGAGCATCTGCAGCCGGCGGGTCGGGTCCGTCTCGGCAAAGGCCAAGCGGGCATAGGGCAAGAGATTGTTGAGCACGGTGCGGGCGTCGGCGGCCTCGGCGGCACTGGCGAACACTGCAAAGAAGTCCGGCAGGAAACCCGGCAGCGGCCATACCGATGCCGCTATGTCTTCGGCGCTCTGCCCGGGGCGAAAATGGAATTCGTCGAACAGGGCCTGAAAGCCGCCGCCGTCGCGCCGGACCGCACCGATGAAGCCGCGTAAGCCGTCGCGCTTGCGCACGATTTCGGCGAGCAGCGCATCGAGTCCGTGTTCGCCGCCGCGCTCCAGCACGGTGGCAAAGGCCTCGGCCAGTCCGGTGTCTCCGGCTGACGTGCCCGAAATCATGTCCCGGCGGGCGCCAGCAAACAGCGAGGCCTCCATCTGCGGATCGAGCATTTCGAAATGCGCCGGGATGTTGGCCTCCAGCGGAAACTGGTGCAGCACCGATTCGCAGAAGGCGTGGATGGTCTGGATCTTCAGCCCGCCCGGCGTTTCCAGCGCTTCGGCAAACAGCCGGCGCGCCCGCCGCATCGTGTCGCGGTCGGGTCGGCGGCCGTCCACCGCCTCAATCTTTGTGGCAAGCTCGGCATCGCCGAGCGCCGTCCATTCCGACAGGGTCGAGAACACGCGGTTCGACATGTTGGCGGCGGCCGCCCGCGTATAGGTCAGGCACAGGATCTTCGACGGATCGGTGCCGTTGAGCAGCAGCCGGATGACGCGCTGGGCCAGCACATGCGTCTTGCCCGAGCCGGCATTGGCGGACACCCAGGCCGAGTTCTTCGGGTCGGAGGCGCGCGCCTGGCTGGCGGCGGTTTCGCTGGGGATGGGATAGGCTTTTTTCATGCCTCCCCCGCCTCGTCATCGCTGTCGCCGCCGGCCGACCATTCGAGCACGCGCGCCAGATGATCGTAATCGCCATCGCTCTCGCCCTCGCGAAAAGGCAGCGCCCGCGACAGATAGCCGGTCGTCGGATCGGCATAGTGGACCAGCAGCTTTTCCAACCGCGCCCAAGCCTCCTCGGCGAGGTCTTCGGCGGTCCGAGGCTGGCGGTTGTAGTCGAGGATGGATTCCTCGAACACTTCGCCATTCGGCTTCAGCCGCACGAATGCGAGCTGGGAGGGCTCGCGCGCGCCAAGCCCCTTGAAGGCGCCGCGCCGGAGCAGCGCCCCTTCGAGCGCCAGCTGTGGCGCCAGCAGCGTGTGGGCCTGCGCCTTGGACGGGGACGAGCCGGTCTTGTAGTCGAGAATGTCGGCCATGCCACCGGCCAAAAGGTCGACGCGGTCGGCATAGCCGGACAGCGTCACGCCGGTGCGGCCGACAGCGGTCTTTTCGGCGCGCTCCTCGGCATGCCGCCGGGCGACGGCGGGAGCGCGGCCGCGCTCCCATTCGATGATGTTGGCGGCAAGCTTTTCGAAGCGCGGCCACCACACAGCCTCGACGTCGGCGGGCAGGGCGATCTCGGCAAAGCAGGTCCGGCCGGCAGCGATGAGGCGTTCCAGAGCTTCGGGCGCGCGGGGATCCGCCACCTCTGTCGAGAACAGATGCAGGATGTCATGAAACAGCGTGCCGCGCTCGGCGGCACCGGGGTCGCGGATCACCGGTTCGAGCGGCAGAAGGCTCAGAATACGCCTGGCGTAGACCGCATAGGGGTCGCGGCGCAGCGTCTCGATCTCGGTCACCGAGAAGTGGGTGGGCCGCATGCTCAGCGGCGGTTTCGGCTGCGGTCGCGGCGCGAAATGCTGCCGCTCGCCGGCATCGAGCGCGCGCGCCCAGGCAAGCAATTCGTCGCCGCGCCCGCGCAGTGCGGCGGCCGGATCCTTGCCGATGAAGGTGAGGATGCGCTGCAACCAGCGCGACGGCACCGCCGGTGCGTCGCCGGCTCGGGCGGAGCGCGTCAGCACCACCTTTTTCGCCCCCATCGCCATCTGGAAATCGTGGGCGGCAAGGCCGATGCGCCGTTCGGGCGGCTCGAGGTCGATGCCGGTCTTCATCAGCCGCGACATGAAGCGGTCGCTTTCCGGCTTGCGTGGCCACACGCCTTCATTCAGCGCGCCAATGACCAGCGTGTCGACGTTCTGCAGCCGTGCCTCCAGCGCGCCCCATATGGCAATGTTGCGGTCTGTGCCTTGCCCGGGCTTGACCGTTTCCGGTGCTATCAGCGCGTCCATCACATCAGGCCATTCGTCGGCCGGGAAGTCGAACGATGCAGACGCGGCGACCACACCGCGCAGCAGCTCGGCGAGTTTCTCGCCGGCGTCGCCGGCATAAAATTCAGCCAGGCTGCCCTCCGCCGTGCGGCCGAGATTTTCCAGCGCGGCGACGCTCGCTCTGGTCAACGCGACGAGATCGGCGTTCTCTTCACCGCGAAAGGCGGTCAGCGGCGCCAGTGCCGTCACAAGCCGGCTCAGCATATCGCGGGCATCGTCGATGCCGCGCCCGCTCAGGCGCGAAAACCAGAAGGGCTGGCGCTTGTCCCCGCTCAGCCCGGCGAGACGCTCCTCGAACAGTGCTGGCAAAGAGGCGATGTCGGGGCGTCCGGTGCCGCCGCGCAGCGCCACGAGTTCGATGAGCTCGGCGGCATGGCGCACGCCGGTGCGCTCAAGTCCGAGCCCGAGCAGCGGATGCTTGAGCAGCGACAAAAGGCCGACGGGATCGCCGGGCCGGAATACCGCTTGAAGTGTGAGCCGCAGCAGGCTGGCGGCAGGCGTGTTGGCGAGCGGCGTGCCGCCGGAATCGTCGGCGATCACGCCGAAGCGCAACAGCTCGGCCGAGACGCGCCGCGCCAGCCAGCGGTCGCCGGTAACGAGCGCTGCCCTTAGTCCCGGCTGTTCCACGGCGGTTTTCAGCGCGATGGCGATCGCCGCCGCCTCGTCGCGTTCGCTGGCGGCTTCGATCAGCGTCACGTCGGCGAAGGCCTCGGCGATGTCTACGGCGTTGAAGCATATGCGGGTCTCGGCCCATAATTCCGTGGTCTCGGCCGGCCGCAGCGCCTCGCCGACAAGGGCCGCGCGGAGCGCCAGTGCGGGCTCGGCGGAGACCACTTCCTCGACATCGCCACGCAGCACGCCAATCTTGCCGATCAGCTTGGCCATGCCGTATTGCGGGTGGCCAAGCAGTGCCGGCCGCGCACCGGGCGCCCCAATCGCGGCAAAAGACGGTTCGTCCAGCATCCCATCGAGCCCGGGCAGCACCACGGCGCCGTTGGGCAGGCTGGCGACCGTGGCAAGCAGTTCGGCCGTGGCGGGAATAGAGCCCGTCGAGCCGGCGGCGATCACCGGGCCTTTGGGCGGGTTGCGTTCCAGCCGCTTCGCCTCGCGCCGGATCAGCGCATTGCGGTGCGCGGCCGGGTTGGAGCGGTCGCGCTCCTCCAGCAATTTCGGCCAGGCCTCGGTGACGATACGGAGGAAATCGAGCGTCACAAGCCACCATCCGGCAAGATTGCCGGTGACCAGATCGGCAAGCCTGGTCCAGTCCGTGCCTTCGGTTTCGATCTCGTCCATCAGCCGGGCGAGGTCGCGCGCCAGCCAGATCGCATCGGCGGCGGAGGCCGGCACGACGATCTCTTCGTTGAACATATCAAGGACATGCGCCGGCAAGGTGCGCTTCCAGGCCCGCACCAGCGGCGCCAGTAGCAGCAGGCGTTCGATGGCTGCGATCGGCGGCGCCATTTCAAGCTCGGTCGGCGTGCCGGCGTCGAAGGCGGCTTCGTCCTCGTCGAACTCTCCGAGCGGGCGGATGACCGGCAGGATCGCCGAACGGCGGCTCCCCCCCGGTCCCGAAAGCGCGTCGACAAAAGCGCCGCGCAGCGCACGGGCCGCGCGCCGTGTCGGCACATAGATGGTGACATCAGCCAGCGCCAGCGGATCGCCGTCGAACCGGAAGCCGGGCACCAGCCGTCCGGCCAGCAAGGCCTCGGCCAGAGTCGGCAGGAATGGCGCTCCGGGCGGGATCGAAAGAACGCGGCGCGCGCCGCTCATACCACCTTCGCGAGAGCTTCGGCGGCGGCCGCTTCCGCCTGCGGAATGGCGTCGGGAGTGCCGACGGTGATCCAGCTTCCGCGCATCTGCATGCCGAACAGACGGCCAGAGGCGATTGCCTTGTCGAAATAGGTGTTGAGCGAATGCGCCCCGGCCGGCGCATCCCTGAAGATGGCGGGATTGACGATTGCCGCTCCGGCATAGATCAACCCGGCCGGATCGCCTTTCGAGCGCCGCAGGCCGCCATCCGGCGCCATCAGGAAATCCGTGCCGACACCGTGTCCGGTGGCCGAGTCGAGATCGGTAAGCATCAGCAGAATATCCATTTTCGCGCCGTCCCATGCAAGGGCAAGGCGCTCGAGGCTGGGCTGGCCGCTGTCGATCCAGAACGTATCGGCGTTGATGATGTAGAAGGGGTCGCTGCCCAGCAGCGGCAATGCCTTGACGATGCCACCCGCCGAATTCAGCAGTGCGTCGCGCTCGTCGGAAATGACGATCTTTGGCGCCCGCCTGTGGGCGATATGGGCGACGATCTGGTCCGGCAGATAGTGCACGTTGACGATGGCTTTCTCGACGCCGGCCGCTTCGAGACTGTCCAGCCCCCAGTCGAGCAAGGTCCTGCCGGCGATCCGCACCAGCGGCTTCGGCATGGTGTCGGTGATCGGCCGCATGCGCTTGCCAAGACCCGCCGCCAGCACCATCGCTGTGGTCAAGGTCACGGGAGCCGTTCCTCCAGCAGGCCATGTGCCATGTAAAACTCCTTCAGCTGAGCCAGCGCCGGGTGCGCCAGCGCCCGCCTGAGATAATCGCGGATGCGCGGCAGGTGTCGGAGATAATAGGGCTTGCCGTCGCGCTTTTCGAGCCGCACGAAAATGCCGAGGATCTTCGAATTGCGCTGCGCCGCCATGATCGCATAGGCCGCGCGGAAGGCGTCCTCATCGAAGCCGCCGGCGGCGTGGCGCGCAGCGACATAGGCGTCCACGGTCCGCTGCTCGATATCGGGCGAAACGGTGACGCGGGCATCCATGGCCAGCGACGCAACGTCATAGGCCGCCGGACCCATCAGCGCGTCCTGGACGTCGACGATGCCGAGGCGGTCGTGGCCTTTGCGGTCACCGCGCCAGATGATGTTGGGCGAATGGAAGTCGCGCAGCATCAGCGTGTATTCCTGTGTGTCCAGCCGATCGAGAACCGCGTTCCATTCCCTGTGATAGCCGGCGCGTAAAGCCTCGCTTGCCGGGCTGCCGGTCACCATCGGCACATACCAATCGACCAAGAGATCGGCTTCGATCAGCATGGCGTCGCGATCGAAGGGCGGCACCTCGTGGAAGACGCCTGGGACGGCTTCCATGCGCTGCAGCCAGGTCTTGCCATGCATCATGGCCAGCAATTCGGCTGCTGCCGTGTAGCGCTCGGCCGCCGGCTCACCATTGCCGTCGAGAAAACCTTCCGAGCCCAGATGCTCCAGCAGCAGAAACCCTTGCTCGAGATCCTCGGCATGGATTTTTGGGACACTGACACCTTGCGCCAGCAGCGCCTTGTCGATGGCGACGAAGGCGGTGACCGACTGCGCGGTGTGGGCGATCACGGCATAGGGCTTGCCGTCGCGCACCGGCGGCCCCAGCACCAGCCGCGGCGAATTCATCAGCACGCGCGGCGCAAGGCCGGCGCGCGAGACGATCTCATAGGAGCGCGCCGAGGCGTCGCCGACGAAATGGCGCCGCGCGGCGTCGCCCCAACCGGCCGTTTTGAGGAAATCGCGCATCGCCAGCGATCGGGCCACGCGTTCGAAGGCAACGCCTTGGCCCGATAGTTTCGCCAGGCGGCCTTCGCCCTGATGGACGAGTTCGATCCAGATCGACGTCCTGGGCAGAGCGGCCTCCGCCCGTTCCGGCCACTCGACAAGGGCAGCGCCCTGCAGCAGCGCCTCGTCGAAACCCAGCTCGTCCATCTCGCCGGCCGAGGACAGGCGATAGAGATCGAAATGGTGCACGGGGATGCGCGTGTCGTAGCTTTGCACCAAGGTGAAGGTAGGGCTCGGCACATCGAGGCCGGCATCGTCGGCCAGCGCCCTGATCAGGGCCCGCGCCAGCGTCGACTTGCCGGCGCCGAGATCGCCCTTGAGCGCCAGCACGTCGCCCGGCCGCAGCGCCATGGCCAGGTCCTCGCCGAGCCTTGCGGTCGCAGCCTCGTCGGCGAGAAAACGCTCCAGCACAACAACGGTCATCGAGCGCGCTACTCGGCCGCGGCGCGGATGCCCGACGGTGCATCGGGGAAGGTGCAGATGACGGTGGTGCCCTTGTCCTTGCCGGTCTCGATGCGCACGCTGCCGCCGTGCAGCTCGACAAAGCTCTTGACGATCGACAGGCCTAAGCCCGCACCGCGCCGGCGCCCGCCATTGGTGCGCGGCTCGAAGCGGCGGAACACCGAATCGAGCAGGTCCGGCGGCATGCCGGGGCCGTTGTCATGGACGGAGAATTCCACACCTTGCTCCAAATGCCGGCAGGCAAGCGTGATAGTGCTCGCCTCCGGCGCGTAATTGGCGGCGTTGCTGAGCAGATTGTAGAGGATCTGGCGAACCCGGGTCTCGTCGCCGTGAAAACTCTTCGGCGCCGCAGCGGCGTCGATCCGGAGCTTGATCGAATGCTCTTGCAGCCGGTCGGCGACCAGTTCGGCCGCGGCCTCGATGGTGCGCTCGACGCTTACTTCCGAAATGTCGAGCTGCATGATGCCGGCGTCGACGGTGGCGAGGTCGAGTATGTCGTTGACGATGGTGAGCAGCACCGAGGATGACGAGCCGACATGCTCGACATATTCGCGCTGCTTTGGGCTGAGCGGCCCGGTCGCCGGCAGCGACAGAAGCTCGGTGAAGCCGATGATGTTGGTCAGCGGCGAGCGCAGCTCGTAGGAGACATGCTGCACGAACTCGTTCTTCAGCTGGTCGGATTTCTGCAGCGCTTCGTTCTTGTCCTTCAGCGCGCGCTCGACATTGACGCTGTCGGTGACGTCCACAAAGGTCATCATCACCTGGCCGTTGGGCAGCGGGATGACGGCGTAGCTGAGCACTGTGCCGTTCTTCAGTTCGGTCTGGCCATGGCGGTCGCGGCGCTCGTCGTCGAAACCGGTGATGGCGGCGACGAACCCGCCCCACGGGCTGTCGACGGCGCGCTGGTCGCTGAGATCGCGGATCGCCGAGACATGGACGTTGGGCTTGATCACATCCTGGCTCAGTCCCCACAGCGCGACAAAGGCCGGGTTCGACAGGCGCAGCCGCCCATCGGGACCGAACACGGCGACGCCTTCGGCCAGATTGTCGAGCGTTTCGCCCTGGACCCGCACCGCCGTCTGGTAGCGGCTTTCGAGGTCCATCTTCTCGGTCAGGTTCTCGAACACCCAGGTCACGCCGCCCTTCGGCTGCGGGTTGGCCACCACGCGGATGGTCTTGCCGTCGGGCAGATGCCACCAATGCTCTTGCGATTCCACCGCGCGGTAGGCGCCAAGCAGGCCTTCTTTCCAGCGCCGCCATTCCGGCTGCTCGGCGATCTTGCCTTCGCTGCGCAGCCGGTCGAGCAGCAGCGCATTGTCGGGCGCGCTGTGCAGGAAGCCCGGGTCCAGCCCCCACAGTTTCTGGAACGCCTGGTTGAAGAAGCGCAACTTCTCGTTGGCATCGAAGATCGCCACCGCCGTGTTGAGCTGGTCGAGCGTGTCGGCATGGCTGCGCACCGTGCGCTCATATTCGCCGCGAATGGTTTCGGTGGCGCTGGTGTCGCAGGCAAGACCGGCCGAGCCGTCGGCACCGGCGAAGTCGGTGACGGCGAACACCCGGCGGTCGCCCTCGATCACCGTCGACAGCGTCTGTTCGAAGATCGGGCGCGATTTGTGCTGCGCGGCGATCTGTTCGCGCGCTTGGGCGCCGAGGAATTCCTTGGCTTCGCGCACGGCGGTCTCGGCGTTCGGTGCCTCGACCGCTCCGGCATAGGCACGGTTGACCCATTTCAGCCGCCCGTCGGTGGCGCGCAGCCAGGCCGGCATCGGCAAGGCGTCGAGCAGGCCGATCATGGTCTCGTAGTCGGCGGCCAGACGCTGGTTCTCGATCTTCAGCCTGGCTTGGCTCCTCTGAGTTTCCGACAGCGAGACGAAGCGCACCAGCACATGCGCGGCGCTCTTGCGGCCATGCACTTCAAGCGGCGCCCCGGCCTGCGATTCGATCACGAGATCAAAGGGTTTCGCTTTCTCGCGCAGACCAGCGACGGCATTTTCGAGCGCCGCCGCCGAGCGCGGCATCAGCCAGCGGCCGAAGGCGAGGAAGGCTGCACGGTCGTCCGGCGCACCGCTTTCCAGCGGCAGCGTGCCGATCAGCTCCGGCTTCTTGTTCTCCGACGCCCAGACGATGACGCGCTGGTCACGCAGATTGAGCAGCGCCTCGGAGCGCTGCAGCGCCGCATTGATGTCGGCAATGCGGGCTCTGAGTTCGACATTCTGCGCCGAGGTGCGGGCTCTTTCGCGGATCAGGAAGATGGCCGAGACCAGTGCCGCGCCCATGACGCCGACGAACATGGCGAGCTGGATGACTTCGACCGCGCTGACCGACAGTCCGGCCTTCTGCGCAATGGCCGGCTCGGCATGGGCGGCAAACGAGGTGAGCGGGCCGGCAAGAGCTGAGGTGGCAAGAAAGCCGGCGGTGCGGGCGCCAACGCGCCTCTTCAGGCCACCGCCTGTCGTGACGGAGCCATTGCTATCGGAATCGTCATGGCCGCCGGAAACGGCCGATCCCGCGCGAGGCGGGTTTTCCCCCGGCATGCCTTGGTCCTCTTCGCCGCCTGAATGCAAGACCGCCTAGATCAGGATCACGTTTGATGAAACGCCCTTCTGACCTAACTCTTTTCTAAAGAGCATGATCTTTTCCGAAAACCGCTTCCCACTTTTCGCTGACGCGGTCCTTCGGTTCGAATCATGCTCTCGATGCGTACGCCGGCCTCGTCCCCGGCCCACGAATCAGCACAATAGCGCGTGCTGGAATCGGCGTGAAGAATCATCCGCGCAAAAAAGAAGCCGGGCGAAAAGTCAATCGCCCGGCTTCAATATCTAGTGGTAAACGCCGCTTTGGCTAATAGCGGTAGTGTTCCGGCTTGAACGGACCCTGCGGGGTCACGCCGATATAGGCGGCCTGTTCGCCGGAAAGTTCGGTCAGGCGGGCTCCAAGCTTGTCGAGATGCAGACGCGCCACCTTCTCGTCGAGGTGCTTGGGCAGCACATAGACCTGGTTCTGGTACTGGCCGGGCTTGGTGTAGAGCTCGATCTGCGCCAGCACCTGATTGGTGAACGAAGCCGACATCACGAAGCTCGGATGACCGGTCGCGTTGCCGAGGTTGAGCAGGCGCCCCTCGGACAGCAGGATCATCCGCTTGCCGTCCGGGAAGGTTATCATGTCGACCTGCGGCTTGACGTTGGTCCATTGCAGGTTGCGCAGCGACGCGACCTGGATCTCATTGTCGAAGTGGCCAATATTGCCGACGATCACCATGTCCTTCATCGAGCGCATGTGGTCGAGGGTGACCACATCCTTGTTGCCGGTGGTGGTGATGACGATGTCGGCGGTCGGTGCGGCATCTTCCAGCGTGACGACTTCAAAGCCGTCCATCGCCGCCTGCAGCGCGCAGATCGGATCGACTTCGGTGACCTTGACGCGGGCGCCGGCGCCCTTGAGCGAAGCCGACGAGCCCTTGCCGACGTCGCCGTAGCCGCAGACGACCGCAACCTTGCCGGCCATCATGGTGTCGGTGCCGCGGCGGATGCCGTCGACCAGCGATTCCTTGCAGCCATATTTGTTGTCGAACTTCGACTTGGTGACCGAGTCGTTGACGTTGATCGCCGGGAAGGGCAGCAGGCCCTTCTTCTGCAGCTGGTAGAGTCGGTTGACACCCGTGGTCGTCTCTTCGGTGACGCCGCGGATGGCTTCCTTCTGCTTGGTGAAGAACCCGGGCGAAGCCTTCAGCCGCTTCTTGACCTGGGCGTAGAAGTATTCCTCTTCCTCGCTCTGCGGGTTGGACAGCACGTCCTCGCCGGCTTCGGCGCGGGCGCCGATCAGTATGTACATGGTGGCGTCGCCGCCATCGTCGAGGATCATGTTGGAAAGGCCGCCATCGGCCCACTGGAAGATCCTGTCGGTGTAGTCCCAGTACTCCTCGAGCGACTCGCCCTTGACGGCGAACACCGGGATGCCGGCCTCGGCGATGGCCGCGGCCGCATGGTCCTGGGTCGAGAAGATGTTGCACGAGGCCCAGCGGATATCGGCGCCAAGCGCCTTCAGCGTCTCGATCAGCACCGCCGTCTGGATGGTCATGTGCAGCGAGCCGGTGATGCGCGCACCTTTCAACGGCTTCTTGTCGCCGAATTCCTCGCGGCAGGCCATCAGGCCCGGCATTTCGGTTTCGGCGATATCGAGTTCCTTGCGGCCCCAGCCGGCAAGCGAGATGTCGGCGACCACATAGTCCTTGCTACCTGTCATGGCAGTGCTCCGGTGTGATTTGTCTTCAGAATGCGCCTGCGCCACACGGCGCGTCGAAGGGCGCGGAATGCCGGCCTGACTAGCAGATCGCCGCCAAGACGACAATGGGATATAAAGAAATCTTTATGCGCGTATGTGTTTACGGGGATGCATGCCGCCCAAAAGTATCCCGCGGTTTTGGGACAACGGCGTTCAAAGCAAAAACTTCAGCACTCTTCGCCGAAGCGCGAGGCGACCAGCTGCTCCAGCGCGTCCATCGCCGCTGCGGCTTCAGCGCCGCTGGCTGTGACGCGGATCGAATAACCGGGGCTCGCCGCCAGCATCATCAGCCCCATGATCGAGGTGCCGCCGACCTTGAGACCATCCTTCTCGACATGGACGGTGGCGTCGAAGCCGCTGGCGACCTGGACGAACTTCGCCGAGGCTCGCGCATGCAGGCCGCGCTGGTTGACGATCGGGAACTCGCGCACGATCTCACCGGGCGACAGCGCGTTCATTTGCTGCTCAGCAGCTGACTTGCGACGTTGATGTATTTGCGCCCCGCAGCCTGCGCCTCGTCGAGCGCGGTCGCCATGTTGTCGCCCTTGCGGATCGACGACAGCTTGATCAGCATCGGCAGGTTCATGCCGGCGATGACCTCGGTGCGACCGGATTCCATCACCGAAATGGCAAGGTTGGAAGGCGTGCCGCCGAACATATCGGTCAGAACGATGACCCCGGTCCCGGTGTCGACGCGGCCGACGGCGTCGACGATATCGCGCCTACGCTGCTCCATATCGTCATCGGCGCCGATTGCCACGGTTTCGAAATTGTCTTGTGGCCCCACGACATGTTCCACGGCATGGCGGAACTCGGCGGCCAGTTGACCGTGCGTTACAAGCACGAGTCCGATCATTCTATGGTGGCTCCCGTCATCGCCGCTTCACAGGCGCTTTTTATGCTCGCCGGCCATCCCAGGCGGCGGGAGCGCTATCTTGTCGACGCGCGGCGCGTTGACAAGCCCAAAATTGCGTCGGCCATGGCCAATTTGACGCATTGCAGCAAAAAACCGGCGGCGGATCATACGAAAGGCGCAATCGCCAGCCGCGCCATTACCGCCGGCAAAGCCGCAGTGACGTTGCGCTGAACGAGGTCGATGCGCGGCACCACACAGCCGGCAATGGTCGCGCTCGCCTCTTCCTGGAAACGCTCCACAGCGTTTGCGGCAACCAGCTGGATCGTAAGGTCGATGACCCCCACGGGTTCGAACAAAAGCGGCTTCGGACCAAGCCCGGGCACCTCTGCGAGGCCGGCAATGCTGGCGGGCGCATGGCAGACCAGCCGCCCGAAACGCGCCGCGACAAACAGCTGGTCGTCGCCGATCAGCCTCGCAAACAGCCCGAGCCGGCTGAAATGGTCGATGAGCGCCAGCGCCAGCGTTGTCTTGCCCGAGCCGGACGGCCCGGTGATCAGGACGCCCCGCTCCCCAATCAGGACTGCGGTGGCATGGATGTTCTCGGGTTCCGCGGTGGGATCGGGCATACGCAGCCGCGATCAGCCTTCGGCCGGCAGCGTGACGACGAAGCGCGCGCCCTTGATGTCGCCGGGCTTGGTGCCGGGGATGTTCTCGGCGGTCAGCGTGCCGCCATGGGCTTCGACGATCTGCCTGGATATCGACAGGCCAAGCCCCGAATTCTGGCCGAACGCCTCGCCCGCCGGGCGGTCGGTGTAGAAGCGCTCGAAGATGCGGTCGATGGCGTCCGGGCGGATGCCGGGGCCGTTGTCGTCGACGGTGACGATGTTGACCTTGCCCGCGCGTGCCAGCGAAATGGCGATATGGCCGTGGTCCTCCGGCACGAAGGAGCGGGCATTCTCGATCAGATTGGTGATGACCTGGCCGATCCTCAGATCATGGCCGGTGACGAAATAACCTTTGACGCCTTGCGGCAGCTTGGCGGCCTTGAACTCGATCTCGACAGCCTTTTTGTTGCGCGTCGCCTCGCGCGACACGGCGACGAGGTCGGTGATGAATTTCTTCAAATCGACCGTGGCGGCATCCTCACGCGCCAGTTCGGCGTCGAGGCGCGAGGCATCGGAAATGTCGGTGATCAGCCGGTCGAGACGCCGGACATCGTGCTGGATGATCTCCATCAGCCTGCCGCGTGAATTGTCGTTCTTGGCAAGCGGCAAGGTCTCCACCGCGCTGCGCAGCGAGGTCAGCGGGTTCTTCAGCTCGTGCGAGACATCGGCGGCGAAGCTTTCGATCGCCTCGATGCGGGCATAGAGCGCATTGGTCATGTCGCGCACCGCGACCGACAAATTGCCGATCTCGTCCTGGCGGTCGGAAAAGTCGGGGATCTCCTCGCGGCTCTTGACGCCGCGCCGCACCCGCACTGCCGCCGCCGATAGCCGGCGCAGCGGATTGGCGATGGTGGATGCGAGCAGCATCGACAGGATTGCGGTGACCAGGGCGGCGATGCCGAACACGCGCAAAATAGCCTTGCGCTCGGCGGCGACGATCTTGTCGATGTCGCCGCCTTCCGTCGACAGCATCAGCACGCCGAGAACGGCGCGGAAGCGCTGGATCGGCACCGCCACCGAAACGATCTGCTCGCCCTGTTCGCTCACCCGCACGATCGTCGACGGACTGCCGGTCAGCGCCTTGACCACTTCCGGGAAGGCCGCACCGTTGCCGCCGGGCTGCTCATGGTAGACGGGCAGGTCCTTGTTGCGGAAGAAGTCGAAGACGAATTTCTGCACGCGCTCCAGCATATCCGGCTGCTCGTCCTCGACCGGAGGCAGGTCGTAGCGCAGGATCTGGCCGCGCGAGTAGAGATGGCGCGAATCGAGCAGCAGATTGGCGTCGCGGTCATAGATGCGGGCCCGGGTGCGCGTCGGCGAAATCAGCCGCCGCAGCACCGGCGCGACGCGCTCGGGGTTGATCGGGAAATCCAGATTGTCGAGCTGGTCTGAGCCCGGCCCGAGGCTTTCACCGGCCTGCAGTTCGAGCAGTTTTTCCGGATCGATGCTGATCGAATCGGTCTCGACCGTCGCCGACGCGGCAATGGCGCCGGCGATGATCTCGCCCTGCGTCATCAGGCTTTCGACGCGGGCATCGATCAGCCCGTCACGGAAGGTGTTAAGATAGAGGATGCCGGTGACCAGCACGGCGAGGCCGGCCAGGTTGAGGAACAGGATGCGCCGGGTCAGGCTGGAAAAGATGTGGTGGCCGAGGAAGCGGCGCATCGGCACCGTCAACCTCGACAGGAATGCGGGCAGAATCCGCGACCGCCTGACAGCGCTCGTTCGTCTGCTCCGCTGTACATCCACTGCCATCGAATAGCAGCTCCCGCCTAGTCTTTGGTTTTATGCATGTCGTCGTCCCAAAAACGCGACCACTTTTGGGCGACATGCATCAACTCAAGCTTCGCGGAACCGGTATCCGACTCCGTAAAGGGTTTCGATCATTTCGAAGTCGTCATCGACGGCCTTGAACTTCTTGCGCAGCCGCTTGATGTGGCTATCGATGGTGCGGTCGTCGACATAGACCTGCTCATCATAGGCCGAATCCATCAGCGCATCACGGCTTTTTACCACGCCGGGGCGCTGCGCCAACGAGTGCAGGATGAGAAATTCGGTGACCGTCAGCGTCACCGGCTCGCCCTTCCAGGTGCAGGTATGGCGTTCCTGGTCCATGACCAGCTGCCCGCGTTCCAGCGAACGGGCCTGCTGGCTGGGCGCCTTTGCCGCAGCTTCGCGGGCGCTGGCGCGGCGCAGCACGGCGCGCACCCGCTCGACCAGCAGGCGCTGCGAGAACGGTTTGCGGATGAAATCATCGGCGCCCATCTTGAGGCCGAAAAGCTCATCGATCTCATCGTCCTTCGAGGTCAGGAAGATCACCGGCAGGTCCGACTTCTGCCGCATCCGGCGCAACAGCTCCATGCCGTCCATGCGCGGCATCTTGATGTCGAGGATGGCGAGATTCGGCGGCCGCGCCGCCAGGCCTTCCAGCGCCGACGCACCATCCGTGTAGGTCTCGACGCGATACCCCTCGGACTCGAGGGCGATCGACACCGATGTCAGAATGTTGCGGTCGTCATCGACAAGCGCGATTGTTGCCATTTCAAGCGGCTCCCTCATGAGCTGTCCCTTCTGTCTTAGAGAAGGGGCTTTTGCAGGACAAATTAGGTACAAAATGTGGCACAGGCTCCACCCGCTGTCGCGGACGGCTTGCCGGCGGCCCCATCGGAACCTCTACACGGGTTGGACGATCACTGTGTGCCAATCCTTTGGGCAACCACTGCGATTTTTTGCACATATAAACGATTTAAACAACTTTCAAAATTTTTAAATCGATTAATGATTTGATATCATTTGGGTTTTCTGGTTCTCACCGTCTCAGCCCCTAACGCGGGCTCGCCGGAAACGCGCCGGCAAAGTGCGGCGAATCCAGAAGAAGGGACCCTTGATGTCGGAAGTCGGCAAACGCAATTCTGCTTGCGCGATCGATCGTATCGGCCTGAAAACCACCGGCACGGTGCATTATAATTTTGGTGCGGCCGCCCTTTATGAGGCAGCGATCCGCCGTGGCGAGGCCCGGTTGACCGCCGGCGGCGCGCTGCTTGCCGAGACCGGCCAGCACACCGGCCGCTCGCCCAAGGACAAGTTTGTCGTCCGCGATGGCGCCACCGAGCCCCATGTCTGGTGGGACAACAACAAGGCGATTTCGGCGGGCCAGTTCGAAATGCTGCTCGCCGATTTCCTTGTCCACGCCGCGAATAGGGATCTCTATGTGCAGGACCTCGTCGGCGGCGCCGATGCCGAGCTGAAGCTGCCGACGCGGGTCATCACCGAATTCGCCTGGCACTCGCTGTTCATCCGCAATCTTTTGATCCGCCCGCAGGCCGCCGAGCTCGAGGATTTCGTGCCGGAGATGACGATCATCGACCTGCCGTCCTTCCGCGCCGATCCGGCCCGTCACGGCAGCCGCACCGATACGGTGATTGCGGTCGATCTCGCCCGCAAGATCGTGCTGATCGGCGGCACTTCCTATGCCGGCGAGATGAAGAAGTCGGTGTTCACCATGCTGAACTATCTGCTGCCGGAAAAGGGCGTCATGCCGATGCACTGCTCGGCCAATGAGGGCCCGGGCGGCGACGCAGCGATCTTCTTCGGCCTGTCGGGCACCGGCAAGACGACGCTGTCGGCCGATCCGTCACGTACGCTCATCGGCGACGACGAGCACGGCTGGGGACCGCACGGCATCTTCAACTTCGAAGGCGGCTGCTACGCCAAGACGATCCGGCTGTCGGCCGAGGCCGAGCCGGAGATTTTCGCCACCACGCAGCGTTTCGGCACGGTGCTGGAAAATGTCGTGCTCGACGCCGACCGCGTGCCGGACTTCAACGACGGCCGGCTCACCGAAAACACGCGCTGCGCCTATCCGCTCGACTTCATTCCCAATGCCTCGAAGAGCGGACGCGCCAGCCATCCGAAAAACATCATCATGCTGACCGCCGATGCCTTCGGCATCATGCCGCCGATCGCACGGCTGACCCCGGCGCAGGCGATGTATCACTTCCTCTCCGGCTACACCGCCAAGGTGGCCGGCACCGAGAAGGGCGTTACCGAGCCGGAAGCGACTTTCTCGACCTGCTTCGGCGCCCCGTTCATGCCGCGCCACCCCAAGGAATACGGCAATCTGCTGCGCGAGCTGATCGCCCGCCACGGCGCCGATTGCTGGCTGGTCAACACCGGCTGGACCGGCGGCGCCTACGGCACCGGCAAGCGCATGCCGATCAAGGCGACGCGCGCCTTGCTGGCCGCAGCGCTTGACGGTTCGCTGAAGGCGTCCGGTTTCCGCACCGACGCCAATTTCGGCTTCGAGGTGCCGGTTGCTGTGCCTGGCGTCGACAGCGCCATTCTCGACCCGCGTTCGACCTGGGCCGAAAAGGCAGCCTATGACCGGCAGGCAGCGCGATTGGTCGGCATGTTCGCCGTCAACTTCGAGAAATTCGAGAGCCATGTCGATGCCGTCGTGCTCGGCGCAGCACCCCGCCTGCAGGAAGCTGCGGAATAGTCCAGGCATCTTCACCGAAGCATCCTTGAAAGGCGCGGTCTCGATCGGGCCTTTTCTTTTTTGGTCCGCCGCGCCATGACTGCGGCATGCCTATCGACGACATCATCATATCAGACGAAGCCGTAATCCATCCGGGCGACCTGCACGAGGATTTCATCCGCTCGTCGGGTCCCGGCGGCCAGAACGTCAACAAGGTGGCGACCGCCGTCCAATTGCGCTTCGACGCCGCCAATGCAGCTGGCCTGTCCGAACGCGTGCGCGCGCGCATGATCAAGCTCGCCGGCCAGCGCGCCACCAAGGACGGCGTCATCGTCATCGAGGCCGGCCGCTTCCGCACCCAGGAGCAGAACCGGGCCGATGCCCGGGCAAGGCTGACGGCGCTGGTCGCCAAGGCCGCGGAACCGCCGCCGCCGCCGCGCAAGAAGACCAGGCCGTCGAAAGGCTCGGTGGAGCGGCGGCTGCAAAGCAAGGCAGGGCGCGGCACGATCAAAAAGCTGCGCGGCCGGGTAGAGAACGACTAAGGACCGCGCCGACTGCGTGCATAAAGCGGCCTCCCCTGCCGCAGCCGCAAGGTTTCACCATTGCCACAGAAAGGGAGGCCGACAACGGTGGCTTTCGGGTCGCCGTTTCTGATTGGCGGTGGCATGGTTTCAGTATCAACCGGAGGCGAAGTCATGCTCGTTCTGCCCAAAGGCGTCCGCCACATGCCTGGTTATCTGTCCCGCGCGGCGCAGGAAGCGCTGGTCGAAGAGGTGAGGACAATTGTACAGCGGGCGCCGCTGTACGTGCCGGCGATGCCGCGGACCGGTAAGGAGATGAGCGTGCGCATGACCAATTGCGGCACGCTCGGCTGGGTCACCGACAAGGAGCTGGGCTATCGCTACCAGCCAACGCACCCACTCACCGGAGAGCCATGGCCGCCGATCCCGGACGCGCTGCTGCAATTGTGGCGGGAGGTCGCCGCCTATCCGAATCCGCCGGAGGCCTGCCTGGTCAATTTCTATACGCAGGACGCCAAAATGGGTCTGCACCAGGATCGCGACGAAGCCGATTTCTCGGCCCCAGTGGTCTCGGTGTCGCTTGGCGACGATTGCCTGTTCCGGGTCGGCCAAGTGACGGGCAGGGGGGCCACACGCGACGGCGGCACCAAATCGTTCCGCCTGAAAAGCGGCGACGTCGTCGTGCTCGGCGGCGAAGGCCGGCTCTGCTTCCATGGCGTCGACCGCATCTACCCGTCGACATCGGCGCTGCTGAAAAATGGCGGCAGGATCAATCTGACGCTGCGGCGGGTGACCTTGCCTTGAAGAGGTGAGAGTGCATTCTTGCACTTACTGAACCACTGACCTTGCGAATGAAAAATCCCTAACGGAATTTAAGGTTTCGGCCGCTAGTCTGCGCCAAAACGTCATCATTCCCGGTGTGGATACCATGCTCGAAATCGAATCCGAAGTGATTTGGCGCTACATTCGAAATGCCGCATGGCGCACGGTTTCGATCGCCCGCTCGGATGCATCGCTCTACCTGTTCATTGGCATCTACACTGCAACGGGGCTGGGGTTTCTGGCTTGGGTCGGCGCGCTCCATCGCACCGCATACCAGACCTACGTGCCGATATGGCTTATGGTTTTCGGTTTCGTGCTGCCGGCGGTATCGCTTCTCCTGGAAACCGGCTGGCTTTTGCATCGATTTGAGCGTCGGCGGAAATTTGCTGCGGGCAAGATGTTCTCAGCCGAGCGGATGGCGGTTCTCTTTTCCGGCATATGTCTGTTGATGGGCATCATGATTTTCCAAAGCACCTTCACCTCGGTCAAGAACGGCATGTCCGTCCTGTGGAAAGGTTTCCCCTATGATCGCGCCTTGGCGGATATCGATGCCTATCTGCATTTCGGCACTGATCCGTGGCGATGGCTCTACGTTATCGGCAAGCATGACTGGGTACGGGAATCCGTCGGATGGAACTACGACATGCTGTGGTTCATCATTTGCTACAGCATGCTGTTTTTCATGGTCACGTCACCACGCACCACGCATCTGAAGAGACGCTATGTGCTGTCCTTCATGGTGGTGTGGGTGGTCGTCGGAAACATCCTGGCCGGGCTGTTCATGTCGGCCGGACCGGCGTTCTACGGCTATGTCACCGGCGATGTGCCACGCTTCGGTGAACAGCTTTCGTTTCTTGCGCAAAGCCCGTCGGCGAGTTCCGCCGCCGTGTACCAGCAGTATCTGTGGACGCTCCAGACCGAGGGTGTGACTGGACTCGCGTCGGGAATATCGGCATTTCCAAGCGTTCATGTCGCCTTGATCACCCTGAATGCGGTGTATACCTGGGAGTACGACCAGCGGTTGGGCGCCATCGCATTTCTGTATGTCGCCTTCATAGTCGCGAGTTCGGTCTATCTTGGTTGGCACTATGCGATCGATGGTTATGCGGCGGTCGCGCTCACGATCGCCCTATGTGCGGCCGTCCGCAAGCTGGTACCCGACGGCGAAATCCTGATGCCAGGCCCGGCCCGGCAATCGGCGGCTGGCGGCAGCCGCCCGGAGGCGGCCGTCACAGTTTCCTGAGCGCCACTTCCTCGACAAGATGATTGGCGCCCTTGCGCAGGATGAGGTCGGCCCGCGCCCGTGTCGGCACGATGTTCTCGCGCAGGTTTTTCAGGTTGATGTTGGCCCACAAGCCTTCCGCAATGGCGCGCGCGGCGTCTTCCGAAAGCTGCGAATAGCGGTGGAAGAAGGAGTCCGGATTGCGGAACGCCGTCTCGCGCAGGCGCATGAAGCGGGCGATGTACCATTGGTGGATCAGCTTTTCGTCGGCATCTATATAAATGGCGAAATCGAAGAAATCCGACAGGAACGGCACGATCTTGCCGTCCTTCGGCAATTTGCCGGGTTGCAGAACGTTGATGCCTTCGAAGATCAGAATGTCGGGCCGGTCGATGGTGACGAACTCGCCGGGAATGACGTCATAGGTCAAATGCGAATAGACGGGCGCGCGGACATTGCGCTGCGCCGACTTGATGCCCGAGAGGAAACGCAGCAGCGCACCGACATCGTAGCTGTCGGGAAAGCCCTTGCGCTCCATCAGATTGTCGCGTCGCAACACCTTGTTGGGCAGCAGGAACCCGTCGGTAGTGATGAGATCGACCTTGGGGCTCGACGGCCAGCGCGCCAGAAGCTCCTTCAGCACGCGCGCCGTGGTCGATTTGCCGACCGCAACCGAACCGGCAATGCCGATGATGAACGGTGTCTTGACCACATCCAGCGCGTTGAAGAAGGCCTGGCGCTGGCGAAACAGCAGCTGGCTGGCCTCGACATGCGCCGAAAGCAGCCGCGAGAGCGACAGATAGATGCGCTTGACTTCTTCCAGGTCGACCGGATCGTTCAACGAGCGCAGACGGTTGATCTCGTCTTCGCCCAGCGTCATCGGCGTGTCGGCGCGGAAGTTCGACCATTGCTCGGCCGAGAAGAAACGATAGGGGGAATATTTCTCGGTCGGAGCGAGCTGGTCCATCGAGTTTCCTGCCCTCTAGAGCATGAGGCCGAAAAGTGTGAAGCGGTTTTCGGGCGACATCATGCTCCCTCTATCAATTTAGAGACGGATTCAGATTTCAGGCCTCGGCCCGAAATCATCCGGCTCTAGCGGTCAGCCTTTCGGCCGGGATGCCTTTTCAGTGACGCCCGAACGGCCGGTGCGGCCCTCAAGCTCCTTCAGCACCTCGCCCAGCGAAACGCCGGCCATGCCAAGCACGACGAGCCAATGATATATGAGATCGGCACTTTCGGAAACGAGGGCTTTCTCGTCGCCCTTGACGGCGGCAATGACGGTCTCGACTGCCTCTTCACCAAGCTTCTGCGCCGCCTTGTCGATGCCTTTGGCGAACAGTTTTGCCGTCCACGAGTCCGGGTCGCCGGAACGGGCGCGTTCGCCAATGATCGTTTCCAGATCGGACAGCGAAAATTCAGCCATGACGCAGTCTACAGCCTTTGTGGAGTGGATTGAACCGGATAGTCCAGCCGCATCGGCAGCCCGCCCTCGGCCATATGCGCCTTGGCTTCCGTAATCGTGTAAGTGCCGAAATGGAAGATCGAGGCGGCGAGCACGGCGCCGGCATGGCCGTCGCGAATGCCCTCGACCAGATGATCGAGCGTGCCGACGCCGCCCGACGCGATCACCGGCGCGCGCACCGCATCCGCTATCGCGCGGGTCAGCGCAATGTCGTAACCGGCCTTGGTGCCGTCACGGTCCATCGAGGTCAAAAGAATCTCGCCGGCGCCGCGATCGACCATTTTTCGCGCAAACTCGACCGCATCGATGCCGGTCTTTTCACGGCCGCCATGGGTGAAGATCTCCCAGCGGTCGGCTTCATTGGGTGCCGACACCTTTTTGGCGTCGATGGCGACGACAATGCACTGGTTGCCGAACTTGTCGGCGGCTTCCGCGACGAAATCGGGGTTCTTCACCGCCGCAGTGTTGATCGACACCTTGTCGGCGCCGGCCAGCAACAGTTTGCGAATATCGGCCACCTGGCGCACGCCGCCGCCGACGGTCAGCGGCATGAAGCATTGTTCGGCGGTGCGGGCGACGACGTCGAAGATGGTTTCACGGTTGTCGGACGACGCGGTGATATCGAGAAAGCAAAGCTCGTCAGCGCCGGCCGCGTCATAGGCTTTGGCCGCCTCGACCGGATCACCGGCATCGATGAGGTCGACGAAATTGACGCCCTTGACGACGCGGCCGTTCTTGACGTCGAGGCAAGGGATGACTCGGGCCTTCAGCATCAGCCCTTCTCCATCGTCGCCAGCAACTCGCTGAGCAGTTCGCCGACCAGCGGCGGAACCTCGGCCTGCGCATCGAACGCCGGATCGTAGGCGGAAATGGTGATGCCGGAAATCGGCAGCAGGCCGGCCATGCCGCAGACAGCCTGGCGCAGCTGTTTCGGCTCCGGGCCGCCGGGCGTGGTGTAGCGGTTGGCCTGCAGCGCCCCGGGGTCGTGCACGTCGAGATCGAGATGCAGGTGCACCCGCTTCGCATCCGGCGCCTTCAGCCTGCCGCTCGCCGTCGCCCAGTCCGGGCATTCGGTGCGGATGACCGGCAACGTCTTCAACAGCTCCGTTTCGGCCGGATCGAGATCGCGCGCGTTGACCAGCACGCAGCGCGCCGGATCGATCGGCCTGAAGCCGGGGATGGCCGAGGCCATCGGCTTCCAGCACAGGCCGAGAACCGTGGCCAGCGCCATGCCGTCGAGAAAGCCGAAGATGGACGTCTCCGGCGTGTTGAGATCGCCATGCTGGTCGGCCCAGATGATCGCATCGGCATCCTCGCCGG
Source organism: Mesorhizobium sp. C277A (assembly GCF_040324395.1). Taxonomy (NCBI): domain Bacteria; kingdom Pseudomonadati; phylum Pseudomonadota; class Alphaproteobacteria; order Hyphomicrobiales; family Phyllobacteriaceae; genus Mesorhizobium; species Mesorhizobium sp. C277A. Next base: position 5,310,999 of record NZ_JAMYVW010000002.1, read on the forward strand.
CAACCGCACCGGCCGATGTCAGGCAATTGCCGGCCAGCACGATGGGAAACCGGCCGCGGTCTATGGCGATGCGGACCTCGCCGGAGACGGCACCGCACACGGCAAAGCCGGTGGCGATCTCGCGCTGTTGTTCGTCGCCAACCCTGCCGATATCGGTGACGACGACGTCATGCCCGGAGAGCGTCAGCGCGTCGACAAGCCCGCCGGCGATGAGTGCATCCGGGCCTCGGCCCATGCCGCCGTGATAGTGGCCGCTGTCATAGGAGGCCAGGATGATGGAGATTTTCACGGCCGGGTCTCCATCGCCTTGCCCTGCAGCACCGCCAGCGCCTCGGCCGGGTCGATGCGCCCGTCATAGAGCGCGCGGCCGGAGATGGCGCCTTCGAGTTTCTTTGCGTCGGGCATGGTCATGCGCACGATGTCGGCGATCGAGGCCAGCCCGCCCGAGGCGATGACCGGGATCGACACCGCATTGGCAAGGTCGATGGTGGCATCCCAGTTGATGCCGGTCAGAACGCCGTCGCGGTCGATGTCGGTGTAGATGATGGCGGCAACGCCGGCGCCTTCGAATTTCTGCGCCAGTTCGATGACGCCGAGGCTGGAGGCCTCGGCCCAGCCTTCGACCGCCACCTTGCCGCCCTTGGCGTCGATGCCCACGGCGATCTTTCCAGGAAATTCCTTGCAGGCTTCCCGGACCAAGTCGGGATGGCGCACCGCCACCGTGCCGAGGATGACGCGGGCCAGCCCGCGGTCGAGCCAGTCCTCGATCTGCGCCAGCGTGCGGATGCCGCCGCCGAGCTGCACCGGGTTTTTCGTCGCCTTGAGGATGGCGCCGACCGCCGCGCTGTTGATGCTCTGGCCCTTGAAGGCGCCGTTGAGGTCGACGACATGCAGCCATTCAAACCCTTGCTCTTCGAAGGCCTTGGCCTGGGCCGCAGGGTCGTCATTGTAGATGGTCGCGGTCGCCATATCGCCGTGCTTCAGCCGCACGCACTTGCCGTCCTTGAGGTCGATGGCCGGAAACAGGATCACCGTTCAGACCCCTTCCACAATGGCGAAATGCGAGGTCGAATAAGCGCGCCGGAATTTCAGCGCTGCCTGGTATTCGGGGGAATGGAAGCAAGCCAGCGCGATCTCGTAGCTTTCGAACTCGACGATCACATGGCGATTGCCGGATGGCCCTTCCGGGCTTGACGACTGACCGCCTCGCGTCAGGAATTTCGCGCCGTATTTGTCGAACGCCGCTTTGTTGGCGGCGATGTATTTCGGATAGTTTTCCGGATCGGTCACATCGACCATCGCCATCCAGTAGCCCTTCTTGCTCATCTCAAGGCCTCCAGCGCAGGAAGTTGGTGATCAGTGCCAGGCCGAGCGCCTGGCTCTTTTCCGGATGGAATTGCGTGCCGGCAAGGTTACCGCGCGCGACCGCCGCCGTTACCGGGCCGCCATAATCGGCGACGGCCAGCACTTCGTCCGGCCTTGTCGCGTCGAGATGGTAGGAATGAACGAAATAGGCGTGCAGACCCTTAGGCCCGGTCGCAATACCCGAAAACAGCGGGTGCTTGCGCTCCAGATCGATGGTGTTCCAGCCGATTTGCGGGATCTTCAGCGCCGGATCGGCGGGCGTGATCTCCTTGACGTCGCCGGCAATCCAGCCGAAGCCCTTGGTCACGGTCTTTTCCAGGCCGCGCTCCGACATTAGCTGCATGCCGACGCAGATGCCGAGGAACGGCCGCGCCTTGGCGATCGCTACCTCTTCCACCGCTTCCCACATGCCGGCGACGCCGCGCAGGCCCGCCGCGCAATCGGCATAGGCGCCGACGCCGGGCAAAACGATGCGGTCGGCGCTGCGCACACGCTCGGCATCGGCGGTCAGCTCGATGGCAGCGGCAATGCCGGCTTCATGCGCGGCGCGCTCGAAGGCCTTGGTGGCTGAGCGCAGATTGCCCGACCCGTAATCGATGATGGCGACCCGCATCTCAGGCTTTTCCCGGCGTATGGCTCAGGCCCAGCGTCAGCCCGATCTGAGCCGGTCGGGCAAGGCTGGCGTCCGGCACGATGCGCGGCAGCGGCGCCGGCTCATCGGCAAGCGCCTCGGCATCCAGCGTCAGGCGAATGTCGGCATCGTCAGGATTGTCGGCTTCGATGACGCCCCATTCATGCCAGCCGCGGCGGCGAAGGGCTGCGAGCCGCAACCCTTGGCCTTCCAGCCCGATATAGAGCGAGACCAGTAAAGACAGTGCGGAGCCGGCCCAGTCCAGTCCCAGCCATTGGCCGAGCACCGAGATAAGCCCCATGGCGACGAAGGCGAGCGCGGCCTCGATCCAAAGCCGGTGCCAGGCGAGCCACAGCGGCGCCACCAGGAAAGCCAGCCAGGAAAAACCGTCGCGGACAAAAATGGGTGCGTCGGCCGCCTCGGTGCGGCCTGGCGGTTCCATCACGACATAGATGGCCATCAGCCTACCCTTTCAGAGATCCCTTGGTGGAGGGAACCGCTTCCGGCTGGCGCGGGTCGCGCTCCAGTGCGAAACGCAGCGCCACCGCCACCGCCTTGAAGCAGGTCTCGGCAATATGGTGATTGTTGGCGCCGTAATGGTTGGTGACATGCAGCGTGATGCCGGCATTCTGCGCCAGCGCATGGAAGAATTCACGCACCAGTTCGGTGTCGAACGTGCCGATCTTGGGCGACGAGAAGGCGACATTCCAGACCAGGAACGGACGGCCCGACACGTCGATCGCGGCCCGCGTCAGCGTCTCGTCCATGGCAAGGTCGACAGAGGCGTAGCGCATAATGCCGCGCCGCTCGCCCAGCGCCTTGGCCAGCGCCTGGCCGATCGCAATGCCGGTGTCCTCGACCGTGTGGTGGTCGTCAATGTGCAGGTCGCCCTTGGCCTTCACCGTGATGTCGATCAGCGAGTGGCGCGACAGCTGGTCCAGCATATGGTCGAAGAAGCCGACGCCGCTCGACATGTCGGATTTTCCGGTGCCGTCGACATGGACCGAGACACTGATCTCGGTTTCCTTGGTCTTGCGGCTGACTTCGGCGGAACGGGACGCCATGACCTTGTCCTTGGCTGAGGGGTTCGAAACTCAAGACGGGGTTCCAAGCTGTCATTTGCTTGAAAACGAAAGCCTTCTAGCAGCATGATCCGGCGATTGCCAGTTGCGATGCGGACAGCCACGGCCATGGCGGACGCCGTTTGCAATCACCCGCCCCATGCATACATATGGCCGATCGAAATCACTCGTACCGCGCGCCAATCGCCTTATCGGGATCGCGCGAATCGGAGCTAAAAATGTCCAATGAACTGAGTATGCACGCCACGACCATCGTGACGGTGCGCAAGGGCAACAAGGTGGTGATCGCCGGCGACGGCCAGGTCAGCCTTGGCCAGACCATCATGAAAGGCAACGCCAAAAAGGTGCGCCGCATCGGCAAAGGCGGCAATGTCATTGCGGGTTTCGCCGGCGCCACGGCGGATGCTTTCACCCTTCTGGAGCGGCTGGAAGCCAAGCTCGAACAATATCCCGACCAGTTGACGCGCGCCTGCGTCGAGCTCGCCAAGGACTGGCGCACCGACCGTTATCTGCGCCGGCTGGAAGCAATGATGCTGGTGGCCGACAAGTCGGTTTCGCTGGCGCTCACCGGCACCGGCGACGTCCTGGAGCCCGAATTCGGCGTCATGGCCATCGGTTCCGGCGGCAACTATGCGCTGGCCGCTGCCCGCGCGCTGATGGACAGCGACAAGGATGCCGAGGAGATCGCCCGCAAGGCGATGCAGATCGCCTCCGACATTTGCGTCTACACCAACAACAACTTTGTTGTCGAAACGCTCGATGCCGGCTAACCCGCCGGTGCTCTATGATTTTCGACCGGTTACCGAAAAAGACCTGCCGATGATCGCCGGCTGGCTGGCCGAGCCGCATGTCGCCGAATGGTGGGACGATCCGGAGACGGAAATCGCCGAAATCCGGGAGCATATTGACTCAATTTCTGTAGAGCCGCTGATCGTCGAGCTCGACGGCAGGCCGATCGCCTATCTGCAGAGCTACGATCCGCATCTGGAAGATGGCCATCCCTATGCCGACCAGCCGTTCGGCACGCTCGGCATCGACCTGTCGATCGGCGTGCCGGACCTGGTTGGCAAAGGTCATGGCTCGGCTATCGTCAGGCAATTCGTCGAGCAACTGTTCGAGGAAGGTGCGCCGCGCGTCATCATCGATCCGCATCCCGACAATGGCCGCGCCATCCGCGCCTATGAAAGGGCCGGATTCCGCGTCATTGATCGCAGGCACTCTAGATATGGCGACGCCGTGCTGATGGCCATCGATGCCGAGGACGACGCTCAAGAGGGGGAATGAGTTGATGACGGCACCGGGCGTGGACAAGAATTATTCGGCCTACGAAGACAGCTGGCGGATGGGCCTTCTGCTCGTGCTCGCTCTGCTCATCTTCCAGGCCGGCGCGCTTTACGGCATGGGCCGCACGCCGATCTGCACATGCGGTTACGTCAAACTCTGGCACGGTGTGGTGAACAGTTCGGAGAATTCCCAGCATATTTCCGACTGGTACACGTTCTCGCACATCATCCACGGCTTCCTGTTCTACGCCTTGGCCTGGTTCCTGTTCCCGCGCTCGCCAATCGGTCTGCGCCTGGCTTTCGCCGTCGTCATCGAGGGCGGCTGGGAGCTCCTGGAAAACAGCCCGTTCATCATCGAGCGCTACCGCGCCGGCACCGTCTCGCTGGATTACTATGGCGATAGCATCATCAATTCGGTGTCCGACACACTGGCCATGATGCTGGGATTTGTGATGGCCAGAAAGCTACCTATATGGGTGGTCGTCGGCCTCGCCCTCATCTTCGAACTGGGTGTCGGCTACCTCATCCGGGACAATCTGACACTCAACGTGATCATGCTGCTGCATCCGTTCGAGTCCATCAAGCAGTGGCAAAGTGGAATTTAGTGATATGACCACCTTCTCTCCCCGTGAAATCGTTTCGGAACTCGACCGCTTCATCATCGGCCAGAAGGACGCCAAGCGCGCCGTGGCCATCGCCTTGCGCAACCGCTGGCGCCGCCAGCAGTTGGAAGGCCAGATGCGCGAAGAGGTGATGCCGAAGAACATCCTGATGATCGGCCCGACCGGCGTCGGCAAGACCGAGATCTCGCGCCGCCTGGCCCGGCTCGCCGGTGCGCCCTTCGTCAAGGTCGAGGCGACCAAGTTCACCGAAGTCGGCTATGTCGGCCGCGATGTCGAGCAGATCATCCGCGACCTGGTCGAGATCGCAATCGGCCTGGTGCGCGAGAAGATGCGCGAGGACGTCAAGGCGCGCGCCCATCTCAACGCCGAGGAGCGCGTGCTGGAAGCCCTGGTCGGCAAGACGGCTAGCCCGGCGACCCGCGATAGTTTCCGCAAGAAGCTGCGCGACGGCGAGCTCGATGACAAGGAGATCGAGATCGAGGTTGCCGACACCGGCACCGGCGGCATGCCCGGCTTCGAGATCCCCGGCATGCCGGGCGCCAATATCGGCGTGCTCAACATCAACGACATGCTGTCGAAGGCGATGGGCGGCAAGAAGACCAAGGCGCGCAAGACGACGGTCAAGGAATCCTACGCGCTGCTGGTCAACGACGAGTCCGACAAGCTGCTTGACCAGGACGAGGTCGTGCGCCGGGCGCTAGATGCGACCGAAAATGACGGCATCGTCTTCCTCGACGAGATCGACAAGATCGCCTCGCGTGAAGGCGGCATGGGCGCCGGCGTCTCGCGCGAAGGCGTGCAGCGCGACCTGCTGCCGCTGATCGAGGGCACCACGGTGGCGACCAAATACGGACCGTTGAAGACCGACCATATCTTGTTCATCGCCTCGGGCGCCTTCCATGTCTCGAAGCCCTCCGACCTGTTGCCGGAATTGCAGGGCCGCCTGCCGATCCGTGTCGAGTTGCGGGCCCTGGAGAAGGATGATTTCATTCGCATCCTCACCGAGACCGAGGCGAGCCTGATCAAGCAGTATATCGCGCTGATGAAGACCGAAGGCGTCGATCTCACCTTCACCGACGACGCCATCGATTCGCTCGCCGGCATTGCCGTCGACCTCAACGCCAGTGTCGAGAACATCGGCGCGAGACGCCTGCAGACGGTGATGGAGCGTGTGCTGGACGAGATCTCCTACGACGCGCCGGACCGCAACGGCACCAGCGTCGCCATCGACGCCGCCTATGTGGAAAAGCATGTCGGCGACCTCTCCAGAAACACAGATTTGTCGCGATTCATCCTTTAAACGAGGGCGCCGGTTCATCCGGCGCCGGTGTTAGAGCGCCGCGCGTCCTTTGGACGCGCAAAGGTCGCTCTAACAGTATTGAATCGACGCATCGGACTTTCCAAAAATCGGTTTCGATTTTTGGGCCGATGCTTAGGCACCAATTTCCGGCAAACATCATCGTGTGTGGCCGGATGGTATCATGCGGCCACCTTTCGTCTTGCTGGCTGCAAGGGCGCTCTCGACTCGACCGGGAGCTTTACCTAATTTGCGCGGCAATTCTCTAGGCGGCGGCGCATGAAAAAACTGATCCTGCTCATTCTCGGCTTGACGCTGGCGGCGACGCTGTTCGCGGCTGACGCGGCGACATTGGTGCCGGCGGGCAACCGCAATGTCGTGCAGCCTGACATACCGGGCGCCTCCAGCCGCCGCACCCAGGCCACCAACACCACCTTCCAGGCCAAATACCGCAAGGTCTACGCTCTGTTGCAGAACGACGCCGAATTGCGCGCCAAGATCAGGAAGGCGGCTGCCGCTTACGGCATCAACCCCTTGCACATCGTCGGCGCCATCGTCGGCGAGCACACCTACAATGTCGATGCCTACGACCGGCTGCAGACCTACTACGTCAAGGCGATCTCCTACCTCTCCAGCAAGCTGTCCTTCGCCTATGACGGCGAGGACATCACCGATTTCGTGCAGCGGCCGGAATTCAAGAAGTGCACAATGTCGGACAGCTACGACCTGTGGGAATGCCGCGAGCAGGTGTGGAACCGCTCCTTCCGCGGCAAGACCGTCGGCGGCACCAGCTTTCCCAACGACCGCTTCGGCGCCACCTTCTTCCAGCCCTATTATGCCGGCCAGACCTTTGGCCTCGGCCAGCTCAACCCGCTGACCGCGCTGCAGATGAGCGATCTCGTGCACAAGGTGTCGGGGCTGCCCGAACTCGATGTCGGCGATCCCAATGGGGTCTACAAGACCATCATGGATCCGGATCTGACATTGCCCTACGTCGCAGCGACGATCAGGAAGTCGATCGACGCCTACAAAAACATTGCCGGCTTCGACATCTCAGGCAACCCGGGGCTGACCGCCACGCTCTACAATGTCGGCAATCCCGAGCAGCGCGCCTATGCGCTGAAAGCAGAGAACGACAAGCGCCGCGCGGCGGGTGAGACGGTCAAACTGCCGGAAGAGAATTATTACGGCTGGCTGGTCAACGACAAGCTGGACGAGCTGAAGGCGCTGTTTTAGGGCTGGGGCCCTTTACCTCCCCTTGTGGGGAGGTCGGACCAAAGGTCCGGGTGGGGGTCGGTGCCGCACCCCCACCCCGCTGCTTCGCAGCGACCCTCCCCACAAGGGGGAGGGTAGGTCAGCCCTTCACGCCGCCAGCAACGACTTCAGCTTCACATCCGGCGACCCCAACGCCTTCGGCGCCGGCCTGGCTTGCTTGGCGATCAGCATCTCCGCCAGCCTGATGTCGCGAGCAACCGCATTGCCCCTACCGATGCCGCTCGCCGCCACCAGCGTGCCATCCTCGGCGAGGTGAAACAGAATAAAAGCACCGTCGCCGAGATCGCGGCGGACCGTGCTTTTGCCCTCGTCGGGAAGGCCGGCGATCTGCAGCGACAAACCATACTGATCCGACCAGAACCATGGCACCGCGGCATGCGCTTCGCGGGCGCCCAGCATGTTCTTCGCGGCCAGCGCACCCTGTTCCTGCGCATTGCGCCAGGCTTCCAGCCGCACCCGCCGGCCAGCATAGACAGCGAGCGGAAACGAGCAGCAGTCGCCGGCGGCAAAGATGTCGGGATCGATTGTTTGGAGTTCGCCATTGACGGCGATGCCGTTATCGACGGTCAGCCCCGCTTCCGCGGCAAGCCCGGTCACCGGCACGGCGCCGATGCCGATGACGGCGAGATCGGCGACGATGTCCTGCCCATCGGCGAGCATGATGTGCACCTCAGCGCCGTCGTCGGCGATATCAGCGATGCCCTGACCGGTGAGCACGGTCACGCCTTCGGCCTCATGCGCCTGATGGATGATTTCAGCGATCTCCGCCGGCACCCCGCGCATGAGGATGCGCGGCTGCGCCTCAATGACCGTGACGCTGGCCCCGAGCTTGCGCGCCGAAGCGGCGAGCTCCAGGCCGATAAAGCCACCACCAATGATGGCGATGCGGTTTGCCGGGCTGAGGTGGGCGCGAATGGCCAGCGCGTCGGCAAAGGTGCGGAGGTAGACGCAGCGCGACCCCAATCCCGGCATCGGCAGCTTGCGCGGTGTCGAGCCGGTCGCCAGCAACAGCTTGTCGTAGGGCAGGGCCGAACCGTCCGACAGCCGCACCATATGCGCCGGGCGGTCGATCGCCACCGCTTGAACGGAATGGATATGCCGGATCGATTTCTCGGCCAGAATTTCGTCGCTGGCGATCGTCTTGATCTCGGGCGCGTCGCTCGTCATTGCGTCCTTGGACAGGGGCGGCCGCTCATAGGGCAGATGGGGTTCGTCACCCACCAGCGTCACCGGCCCGTCATAGCCCAGCTCGCGCAGAGCAAGGGCTGCCCGCCCGCCGCACTCGCCGGCGCCAATGATGACCATTCCCGCCTGCATGGTCCTACCCGATCTGGATCAGCACTTTGCCGGCCTCGACCTTTACCGGATACGTGGCGAGATTGACGCAAACCGGCGCGCCGCGTGCCGCCCCCGTCTTGTAATTGAAGCGGCCATTGTGCTTGGGGCACTCGATGATGTCATCCATCACCAGCCCGTCGGCCAGATGCACCTTTTCGTGCGTGCACAGGCCATCGGTGGCGAAGTAGTCGTCATCGGGGCTGCGATAGATGGCGAAGGTGCGGCCGCCATGATCGAAGCGCATCACATCTTCTTCGTCGATGTCGCCGGCGGCGCAGGCTTCGATCCAGTCGCTCATGTGTTCCTCCCAAAAGCAATTCCAGGAAAAGTGCGTTGCGGTTTTCCGTTCGGAGTTGCGTCAAAACAAAAGCTTAATCGCGCGATCATTCCGCCGCGGCGGCGACGACGTCGTTGTGGAATTCCTCGCGGTACGGCCGCGCCGTCGGCGGCAATTCGCGCTTGAGGAAATAGTCCTCGTTGCGCAGCTGGCGCAAAAAGGCCGGGATCATCTCGCGGTAGCCGGCCAGGATCGACGGCGTCGGCGCCGGCAGATCGTGCTTGATCAGCGCATGCAGTTTGGGCAGCGCATGATAGGGCACCATCGGGAACATGTGGTGTTCGACGTGATAGTTCATGTTCCAGTAGATGAAGCGGCTGACCGGGTTCATGTAGACGGTGCGGCTGTTCAGCCGGTGGTCGACGACATTTTCGGCGAGCCCGCCATGCTGCAGCAGGCCGACCATGACATGATGCCAGGCGCCGTAGAGCCGGGGCAGCCCGACCAGCATCAGCGGCAGCCATGAGCCGAAATACAGTGCGATCGCGATGGTGACGGCATAGATGGCCGTCCAGATTCGGGCGATGCGAATGGCTTTAGGCTGCTCCTGTTCGGGGATAAAAGTCTTTTCCGCCGCGCTGATATTGCCGGCGGCGTTGCGCAGCATGTCCGACATCGCCTTCCAGGCGTCGATCACGCCGACGAAAGCAAGCGCGACGCGCAACAGGTCCGGCGGGCGCATCACCGAGATTTCCGGGTCGCGGCCGACGATGATGGTGTCGGTGTGGTGGCGGGTGTGGCTCCAGCGCCAGGTCACCGGATTGCGCATGATCATGAAGCAGGCGATCTGGTAAACCGCGTCGTTCATCCACTGGGTGCGGAAGGCGGTGCCGTGGCCGCATTCGTGCCAGCGTGAGTCGGTGGAGGAGCCGTAGAGCACGCCATAGACGAAGAAGAACGGCACGCACCACCAGCTGCCCCAGAACCAGGCGCCGCCGGCGGCACTCAGGATCAGCGCGGCGAGCCAGATCGTGGTGTCGCGGATCGCCGGCCCATCGGAGCGCTGCATCAGCTCCTTCATCTGCTTGCGCGGAATATCGGTGTGATACCACTCGGCCGCCGACAGGCCGGTCTCGACGGCGAGCTTGGCGTCGCGGCCGATCAGGCTGTAGTCGCGCCGGGACGGTGGTGTGGATAGTGTCGCTTCCATAGGGGCTGCCTCCGTCGGCCACAGCATCCGTCAGGACGGATATGTCCATTACAGGCGCCTGTGTCCGAGCGCAAAATAGCGCCATGCGGTGATAGTCTCAATATCACAAAGATAGTTTCTATCATTTTCCATCAGAACGATGTAAGCAGTTGCAGGCACTCATGCGGGACAGTCATGGCAAAACGGCCAACCATCACCGATCTGGCGCGCATCTCCGGCGTTAGCGTCGCCACTGTCGACAGGGTGCTGAACAACCGGCTGCCGGTGCGCGAGGAAACCGCGCGCCGCGTCTATGAGGCGGCGACCGGCATCGGCTACCACGCCGCCGGGCTGATCAAGCGGCGCATGCGCCAGGAATTGCCGGAATACCGCCTCGGCTTTCTGCTGCTGCGGGGCAATGATGTTTTTTACGGCGATTTCGCGAGGGAGCTAGAAATGGCGGTCTCGCAATCGCAGCGCTTCCGCGGCGTCGCCACCATCGATTTCGCCAGCTCGCTAGCCGCCGACGAGATCGCCGCCCAGATGCGCAAGCTGGCAGCGAAATCCAGAGCAATCGCCGTTGTCGGTCCGGACCATCCGACGCTGACGGCGGTCGTGGAGTCGCTGAAAGCGAGGGGGCAACCTGTCTTCTCGCTGCTGTCCGACTTTGCCGCTGGCATCCGTGAGGGATATGTCGGCCTCGACAATCGCAAGGTCGGTCGCACCGCGGCCTGGATGATCGCCAGGGCGGCAAAGAACCCCGGCAAGGTCGCCCTTTTCGTCGGCAGTCATCGCTTCCACGGCCATGAACTGCGCGAGATCGGATTTCGCTCCTTCTTCCGCGAACATGCGCCGGACTTCACGGTGATGGAAACGCTGGTCAATCTGGAAGCCAACCAGGTCACCCACGATGCGATGATCGATCTCCTGGTGCGGTATCCGGATCTTGCCGGCTGCTATGTCGCCGGCGGCGGCATGGAAGGCGCGGTCTCGGCGCTGCGCGCAGCGAAGCCCGCAAACATGCCGGTGGTCGTCTGCAACGAGATCAACGCCGAATCGCGCGCGGCACTCGCCGACAACATCCTGACAATGGTGATCTCGACGCCGCTCGCCGCCTTGTGCCGCGAGCTTGTCGACCTGATGGCGCATTCCATCGAGGCCGGCGCCGCCAACGCGCCGGGCCAGACCTTTCTGCCCTTCGACATCTATCTGCCGGAAAATATCTAACGCGTTCTGCCGCGCCGACCCGTTCGGCGTGGGCTCTCCCGGCGATGATAGAATCTATCAGATTCTGCCTTCAGACTCGGCCTGGGCCGCTGTCGGCCTTGATTCGACGTGAAATTGCGGCGCGGCGACCGAAAATCCGCTTTCCGACTTAGGAATCGCTCTTGACGTCTCGCGAAAAAATGGAATAAATATTTCATCAGATTGGTATTTTGGTTCTTTCGTTCCGGAACATCTGTTTCAAACTGGGAGCCTGGCGTTCCATCCCTTGGACAAAACGCCATACGGAACAGGAAGGCATCAGGGAGAGATTCCTCGGGCTATCGGGGATTCCGGGTAGATCGGTGCAGCCGGACACCAATGTGGAGGAGAAACACAATGAAGAAACTGATTTTGGGCGTCGCCTTTGCGGCGCTGATGAGTTCGTCCGCTTTTGCCGCCAAGGTCGGCGTGTCGATGGCCAAGTTCGACGACAACTTCCTCACCGTGCTGCGCAACGGCATGATCGAGCAGGCCAAGGGCATGAGCGGCGTGGAACTGCAGGTCGAGGACGCGCAGAACGACGTCGCCAAGCAGCTCGACCAGATCAAGAACTTCGCCGCCTCGGGCGTCGACGCCATCATCGTCAACCCGGTCGACACCTCGGCCACGCAGGCGATGTCGGACGCCGCCGCAGCCGCCAAGATCCCGTTGGTCTATGTCAACCGCCAGCCGGTCAATGTCGACACGCTGCCGGACAACCAGGCCTTCGTCGCGTCGAACGAGGCCGATTCAGGCACGCTCGAGACCAAGGAAGTCTGCCGCCTGTTCACCGAGGCCGGCAAGAAGGAAGCCAATGTCTATGTCATCATGGGCGAGCTTTCCAACCAGGCCGCCGTGCAGCGCACCAAGGACATCGAAGAGGTGATCGCCACGCCGGAGTGCAGCTTCATCAAGATCATCGACAAGCAGACTTCGAACTGGAACCGCGACGAAGCGCAGAACCTGATGACCAACTGGCTGTCAACCGGCAAGCCGTTCGACGGCGTCATCGCCAACAATGACGAAAGCGCCATCGGCGCCATCCAGGCGATGAAGGCCGCCAACATCGACATGAAGACGGTCGTCGTCGGCGGTGTCGACGCCACGCAGGACGCGCTTGCCGCCATGCAGGCCGGCGACCTCGATGCCACCGTGTTCCAGGATGCGGCCGGCCAGGGCGCCGGCGCGCTCGACGCGGCACTGAAGCTCGCCAAGGGCGAGAAGGTCGAGCACAAGGTCTACGTGCCCTTCCAGCTGGTTACGCCGGCCAACATCGACAAGTTCCTGAAGAAGAACTGAGCCGGCAACTCACGCGTAAGCAATTCCAGGAAAAAGTGTGAAGCGGTTTTCCGTCCGGAATTGCGACAAACAAACAAGAGAGCGGCGCAACCGCGCCGCTCCCGTTTTCCCCACCGCCCTGAGGGGCGGAAGGGCAAATGCGGCCTCACGGAGGACAAGGCATGTCACAGACATCTCATGGCGTCGGCGGGGTCAGCTATGACGCGAAGAGGCGGACATGGCCGGCCGAATTCAACGTCTTCCTGGCGCTGGTCATTCTGGTCGTCATCTTCGAACTGATCGGCCGCATCTTTCTTGGCGACAGCTTCCTGTTCAACACGCGCGACAACGTCGCCGGGATCTTCAATGAGGCCCGCCTGCAGATCATCATCCTGCAGGTGTCGATCGTCGGCATCATCGCCATCGGCGTCACGCAGGTGATCATTTGCGGCGGCATCGACTTGTCCTCGGGCTCGATCGTCGGCGCCACCGCCATGATCGCCATGAGTTTTGCCCAGGTGGCGACGGTCAACGGTAACCCTAACCCCAAGGCGATGTTCCTGGCGCAAGGCTGGACCGACCTGCCGGTGATCGTGCCGGTACTGGTCGCCATCGGCTGCGGTCTGCTCGCCGGTCTCGTCAACGGCTCCTTGATTGCCTATACGCGCATTCCACCGTTCATCGCCACGCTCGGCATGATGGTGACCGCGCGCGGCATTGCCAAATGGTGGTCCAAGGGCCAGCCGATCTCGTTTCCGACCGAAAGTTTCGCTGGAATCGGCAAGGGGCTGATGCCGGTCATCATCTTCCTGTCGCTGGCGGTGCTGTTCCAGCTGATCATGACCTACACACGCTACGGCAAGCACTGCTACGCCATCGGCTCCAACGAGGATGCCGCGCGCATGTCGGGCATCAAGATCGCCAACCACAAGATCCTCGTCTATGTCATTGCCGGCATCCTCGCCGCGCTGGCCGCTGTCGTGCTCTCCTCCAAGAACCTGACAGCACAGTCCGGCATGGGCGTCATGTACGAGCTCGACGCCATCGCCATGGCGGTCATCGGCGGCGTCTCTTTGTCGGGCGGCCGCGGCTCGATCGTCGGCACCGTGATCGGCTCGCTGATCTTCGGCGTCATCATTTCCGGCTTCACCTTCCTGCGCCTCGACGCCTACTATCAGGAGATGGTCAAGGGCGTGATCATCGTCGGCGCGGTCGTTCTCGACCAATGGCGCCAGCGCATGCGGGCATTGAGGGCTTGACCATGCCAGATATCTCCACGACAGACATCGTCCTGAAGACCGAAAACCTGACCAAACGCTATGGCGGCGTCCATGCGCTGGAAGGCGCGAATTTCGAGCTGCGCAAGGGCGAGCATGTCGCCATCATGGGCGACAATGGCGCCGGCAAATCCACCTTCGTGCGCCAGATCACCGCCGTCGAGCAGCGCACCAGCGGCCAGATCTGGTTCGACGGCAGGGAAGTGAATTTTGCCGGGCCGATCGAAGCGCGCACGGCGGGCATCGAGACCGTGTTCCAGAATCTGGCGCTGGCCGACGATCTCGACGTGCCGTCGAACCTGTTCCTCGGCCGCGAAAAGGTGCTTTTCAATCTCGGCCCGTTCTCGATCCTCGACCGCAAATACATGCGCAAGGCGACCGAGGCGGCGCTGATCCGCACGGCAGTGAAAATCCCCAATTTGTCCAACACCATTCGCCACATGTCGGGCGGCCAGCGCCAGTGCGTTGCGATCGCCCGGACCGCGACCTTCGCCTCCAAGCTGATCATCATGGACGAGCCGACGGCAGCCCTTGGCGTGCAGGAGACGGCGCAGGTCGAAAACATCATCCGCACGCTGAAGGACAATGGCGAGCCGCTGATCCTGATCAGCCACAACATGCGCCAGGTGTTCGACCTGTGCGATCGCATCGTCGTCTTCCGGCGCGGCCGCATCGTCGCCAACCTGCGCAAGGAAAACACCGACGGCAACGACATCGTCTCCTACATCACCGGCGCCAAGACCGGGGAGGCGGAACTCGCGGCCTGAACAGGATGGTCATCCTGTTTTCTGGCGTGCTCGAAAAATTATCTTGCCACCTTTCTCAAAAGGAAGGTGGAGACACAACTCTCTCGAACCCATCCCCCTAGAGGAAATACCCCATGACTGTTCGTTTCGCCCTCCTCGGTGCCGGCCGCATCGGCAAGGTCCATGCCCGCGCCGTCGGCTCCAACCCGCAGGCCAGACTGGTGGCCGTTGCCGACGCTTTTGAAAAGGCGGCGACCGAGTTGGCAACCGCCTATGGCGCCGAAGTGCGCACCATCGACGCGATCGAGAAGGCCAAGGACATCGACGCCGTGGTCATCTGCACGCCGACCGACACCCATGCCGATCTGATCGAGCGTTTCGCCAAGGCCGGCAAGGCGATCTTCTGCGAGAAGCCGATCGACCTCGACGTCAAGCGCGTCGAGAAGTGCCTGGCCGTGGTCGACAAGGCCAAGGCGACGCTGATGGTCGGCTTCAACCGCCGCTTCGATCCGCACTTCGCCGCCGTGCGCAAGGCGATCGACGACGGCGCCATCGGTACTGTCGAGATGGTCACCATCACCTCGCGCGATCCGGGCGCGCCGCCGGTCGATTACATCAAGCGCTCGGGCGGCATTTTTCGCGACATGACCATCCACGATTTCGACATGGCGCGCTTCCTGCTCGGCGAAGAGGTGGCGGCGGTCAGCGCCCATGCTTCGGTGCTGGTCGACAAGAAGATCGGCGAGGCCGGCGATTTCGATTCGGTCAGCGTCATCCTCGAAACCGCGTCCGGGAAGCAGGCCGTCATCTCCAATTCGCGCCGCGCCACCTATGGCTACGACCAGCGCATCGAGGTGCATGGCTCCAAAGGCATGGTCGCCGCCGAAAACCAGCGGCCGGTGTCGATAGAGGTCGCCAACGAGAAGGGCTATACGCGCCCGCCGCTGCACGATTTCTTCATGACCCGCTATCTCGACGCCTACGCCATCGAGATTGCCGCTTTCATCACTGCTGCAACCTCGGGCAAGAAGGCATCGCCGAGCGGCGCCGACGGCCTCGTGGCGCTGAAGCTGGCCGATGCCGCGCTGAAGTCGGCGACATCAGGCAAGACCGTCCGTCTCGACAAGTAAGAACCGGAACCAAGGCACAGGAGCAGAGCGATGAGCACATCCGCCGATCGCAATTCGAACACGCGCGCCATCGTCACCGGCGGTGCGCAAGGCATCGGCTTTGCCGTCGCCGAAGCGCTGGCCGACGAGGGCTGCAAGGCGCTGGCGCTCATCGGCCGCTCGCAGGAGAAGGGCGACAAGGCGGTCGCCCACTTCAAGAAGGCCGGCGTCGATGCGATCTTCATCAGCGCCGACGTCTCGAAAGTGGCGGACTGCAAGCGTGCGGTGGCAACCGCGATCTCGCATTTCGGCACCATCAACGCGCTGGTCAACGCCGCCGCCACGTCCGCGCGTGGTTCACTTGTCGAAACTTCGGAAGAGGTGTTCGACCAGATTTTCCACACCAATGTGCGTGGTCCCTTCTTCCTGATGCAGGGCGTGGTGGCGCATCTGCTGGACAAGAAGGCGCCGGGCTCGATCGTCAACGTGCTGTCGATGTCGGCACATTGCGGCCAGTCGTTCCTTGCGCCCTATTCCTCGAGCAAGGGCGCGCTGGCGACGCTGACCAAGAACGTCGCCAACGCCTATCGTTTCAACCGCATCCGCTGCAACGCCGTGCTGCCGGGCTGGATGGACACCGAGGGCGAGGACATCGTGCAGAAGAAATGGCACGGTGCCTCCGACGACTGGCTGGCAAAGGCAGAGGCCGGCCAGCCCATGGGCCAACTGGTGAAGCCCGACCAACTGGCGCGGCTGATCAGCTACATGGCCAGCCCGCAATCCGGTGTCATGACCGGCTCGCTGGTTGACTACGACCAGAACGTCGCGGGGACCTCGCCGGAGTAGCCTCAAACCCTGTTGCAGCAACATCGCCATTCCCACATAGTCCTGATAGTCAGGCTAGTCACGAGCATGCGATGCTAACGTCATCCAAAGACACCAACTGGACGGTTGCCGGGGCAAAAGCCCGGCTCTCCGAGGTCATCGAGCGCGCACAGTCCTCGCCGCAGACGATCACCAAGAACGGCAAACCAAGCGTGGTTGTCGTCTCGGCCGAGGAATGGCAGCGCAAGATCGCACGCAAGGGTACGCTTGCCGAGTTCCTGCTGGACTCGCCGCTGCGCGGCGCCGATCTCGACCTTGAACGTCAGCGCGACGAACCGCGTGACCTGCCGCGGTGAGACTGCTGCTCGACACGAATGTCCTGTCCGAGGTGACGAGGCCAGCGCCTGTCGCACGTGTCCTGGGCTGGCTGGACGAGCTTGATTAGGACCGCTCCTTCATCAGCGTAGTGTCGATCGCCGAGATCCGGCGCGGCGTCTCTCTGATGGATGAGGGCCGCAAACGCGAGGCGCTGGCCGAATGGCTCGCCCGGGACCTGCCCCAGCGCTTCGAACAGCGGGTTTTGCCGGTGGACGATGCGGTTGCCTTGGCCTGGGGCGACCTGATGGGTTTTGGCAAGCGCCGCGGTCGTGGTCTATCGTCGATGGACGGCCTGATCGCAGCCACTGCGATTGCGCACGAGCTCACCTTGGCAACGCGCAATACGGAACATTTCGAAGGCTTAGGGCTTGAACTCTTCGATCCATGGACGGCATGAGCCGCTCCGCGTTATACGTGTTGGCGATTGGCGAAACCGCCGGCACTTCGTCATCCACGGGCGGAGCAAGGAGCGTAGCGACGCAGCGCAGACCCGAGGATCCATGCCGCGACTTCAGAGCGCTGCTACGGTCCAGAATTCTGCTCCGCCGCACTCCACGGCCCAGGTCACGGAATGGATCCCAGGGTCTCCGCGACGGGGCTTCGCTCCTGCTCCGCCCAGGGATGACGAAATCGCGAGGATTCGGCCCATCCCGAATTGTCTCCGCATACCCCACGTGACAAGCGCCTCCGCATCGACTATATGAGCCTCATGATCAACCTGACCGCCTCGTATTGGTACTTTAGCAGCTCGCTGGCGGCGGGAGGATTGCGCTCGATCTGAAGATTGCAGCAACAAGTCCGAACAGCCGCCAGACCTGGCGGCTTTTTTGTATCAGCCGGCAGGTCTCCTAAAAACAGGAGCAGAAAGCCGTGTTGACCACCACAGACGATCTTCGGGTCAAGGAAATCCGAGAATTGAGTACGCCGGACGAGGTGATGCGGGAGATCCCGCGCACGCTGACGGCAACGCGCACCGTGAGCGCATCACGCAACGCCACCCATGCCATCTTGAACGGCACCGACGACCGGCTGCTTGTCATCGTCGGCCCGTGTTCGATCCACGACCCGGTCGCCGCCGTTGACTATGCCAGCCGTCTGGCGGCGCTGCGCGAGACCCTGTCCGACCGGTTGGAGATCGTCATGCGGGTCTATTTCGAAAAGCCGCGCACGACTGTCGGCTGGAAGGGCCTTATCAACGATCCCGATCTCGACGGCAGCTTCAACATCGACAAGGGGCTGCGGATGGCGCGCAACGTGCTGTCGGCGGTCAACAATCTCGGCTTGCCGGCGGCCACCGAATTTCTCGACATGACGACGCCGCAATACATTGCCGACCTCGTCGCCTGGGGCGCCATCGGCGCGCGCACCACCGAGAGCCAGATCCACCGCGAACTGGCTTCCGGCCTGTCCTGCCCGGTCGGCTTCAAGAACGGCACCGACGGCAATCTCAGGATCGCCGCCGAGGCGGTGAAATCCGCCGCCCAGCCGCATCATTTCATGGCGGTGACCAAGGGCGGACGCAGCGGCATTGCGACTACTACCGGCAATGAGGACTGCCACGTCATCCTGCGCGGCGGCGTTCAGCCGAATTACGATGCGGCGAGCGTCGAGGCGGCCTCGGTCGAACTTGCCCGCATCGGCGTCGCCCCCCGTCTGATGATCGATGTCAGCCACGCGAACTCGAGCAAGAAGCCGGAGAACCAGCCGAAGGTGGCGGCCGATGTCGCCGGCCATGTGGCAGCAGGGGACGAGCGTATCATCGGCGTCATGATCGAGAGCAATCTCGTCGCCGGCCGGCAGGACGTGGTATCAGGCAAGCCGCTCGTCTATGGCCAGAGCATCACAGATGGCTGCATCGACTGGGCGACCACAGAGACGGTGCTGCACGGCCTCGCCGGCGCCGTAGAATGGCGCCGCTCAGCCCGCCGCGCCATGATGGAGAGCCGGCCGGGCGCCGCCTGATACGAGGCGATGCGGGGAGGGCGGCGGTTCGAAATCCAGCCAGGATTGCGCCGCCCCAAAATGCATGTCGCCCAGAAGTGTGCCGCGGTTCTGGGGACAACGACATGCATCAAACAAAGGCTTTAGGGTCTGAGGATCGCCGAGTCGATCTGCATCGAAACGAAGTCGATTTGCGGCGTTCGGCAACGCAGCGCGCACTGCGGCTCCCCTTGCACACCGGCAACCCGTCTGCTAGATACTGAACCGCATGGTTCAGTATGCCGACTTGGATGCCTCGTTCGCCGCGCTCTCGGACGCCACCCGGCGTGGCGTTCTGGAGCAGCTCGGACGCGCAGATGCTTCGATCACCGAGCTTGCCGGAAAGTTCCACATGACCCTCACGGGCATGAAGAAGCACGTCGGCGTCCTGGAGCAGGCGGGGCTCGTCACCACGCAGAAGGTTGGCCGCGTGCGGACCTGCAAGCTCGGCCTGCGCGGACTGGAGGAAGAGGCGGCCTGGATCGAGCGGCACCGCCTGCTCTGGGACGCACGCTTCAACGAGTTGGACAAGGTTGTCGAGGAATTGAAACGGAAGGAGAAAGCCGATGCGCCAAAGAACCGAGAGTGAGCCCACGAACAGCCGCACCACGGTCGAACGGAAGTCCGAACGCGAGCTGGTCGTCACGCGAACAGTCAACGGTCCGGCGCGCATCGTGTTCGAGGCGTGGACCAAGCCCGAGCTGTTCAAGCAGTGGTGGGTGCCGAAGTCGATGGGCATGTTCCTGCGTTCCTGCGAGATGGATGCTCGTACCGGAGGCACGTACCGCCTGGTGTTCGGCCACGACGCCTCGGACCTTCACGAATTCTTCGGCAGGTATATCGAAGTGACACCCCACTCACGCCTCGTCTGGACCAATGACGAAGGTGGTGACGGTGGACCCGTCACCACGCTGACCTTCGAGGAAAAGAGTGGCAAGACGCTGCTGGTCATGCACGAACTCTATCCCTCGAAGGAGGCTCTCGACGCGGCCGGTACCGGGGCGGCGGATGCGATGGGCGAGACGTTCGAGCAATTGGACGAGCTTCTCGTCGTCTTGGGCGAGGGCGTGAGGCGGTCATGACGTCATCGGTCTCGCGGACGGGGTAGCTGCCGCCCTCGACGACGAAAAGACCGGGACAGTGATCCGCAAGCGCCGCGCCGAGGCGAAGAAACGCGGCGTCATCGCTTGATCGGGATCACGCTGCCCTCAACCCTTCCCATGCCGTAAACACCGAGACCGCAAACAGCAGCAGTCCGGCCGCCCGGCCCGCAAAAGCGGTCGCCCGCGGATTGGCCACCAGCAGATTGCGGCTGCGGCCGGCGGTGATGGCGAGCCCGCCATAGATGGCGGCCTGCGTCAGCATCGTCAGCAGGCCCATGACCGTCGCCTGCATCCAGATCGGGCCGTAATCCGGCTTCAGGAACTGCGGATAGACGGCAAATATGAAGAGATAGGCCTTCGGGTTGATCAGGCAGGTCACCAGTCCCTGGCGAAAGGCCTTCCAGGCCGTACGGCTGCCGGCGGGCCCGTCATGGCCGACGGTGATGGAACTGCGCATCAGCGAGATGCCGATGAAGGCCATGTAGGCGGCGCCGGCTATCAGCAGCGGCTTGTACAGGATTGGTACGAAATGCATCAGCAGGCCGACGCCGATGGCGCCGTTCAGCGTGTGCACGATGCCGCCGACCATGATGCCGCCCGTGGCGGCGAGGCCCCGGTCGCGGCCGCCGGTGAGCGCATTGGCCAGCACGAACAGCATGTCCATGCCGGGCACGATGATGATGCCGGACAGCAGGATAAAGAACAGCCAGAGATTTTCCGCGTAACTCATGTCAGTTGCTTGTCGCTTCCTGCTGGGGTGCCGTTAAGGAATTTGTTGATTTTCAAGCTGATAGACAGTCCAATAAATCACCCCAACTGACGGGGATGTGTCAGTAGCGTTTCATCAGGGAGAGGAAATGCGCAAGGCGTCGCGCCTGTTCGAGATCATCCAGATCCTGCGGCTGGCGCGGCAGTCGGTGACGGCGGCGATGATCGCCGGGCAGCTGGAAGTCACGGTGCGTTCGATCTATCGCGACATCGCCGCACTGCAGGCGATGCGCGTGCCGATCGAAGGCGGGCGTGGCATCGGCTATATATTGCGGCCCGGCTTCGACCTGCCACCGCTGATGTTCTCAATCGAGGAGATGGAGGCGATCGTCCTGTCGCTCGCCCTGCTGGAGCTCACGGGAGACAGCGAACTCAAGCAGGCGGCCAAGCGCGTCAGCGCCAAGATCGCCGGCGCCGTGCCGCCGCCACTACGCCAGGCGTTCGACGCCAACGCACTGCATGTCTGGGGGTTCGCTGCACCGGCAATCGGCACCATCGATCTGGCGCTTGTGCGCCGCGCCATCCGCGACGAGGAAAAGCTCGACCTGTCCTATCGCGACGAAATCGGCCGCGCCTCCGAGCGGCTGATCCGTCCAATCGCGCTGATCTACTATTCAGAAACCGCCAACATCGTCGCTTGGTGTGAACTGCGCCAGGCCATCCGCAATTTCCGCAGCGACCGCATCGAGGCTTGCCAGCCGACCGGCCTGCGCTTCAAGGGCGAAGGCGATCGCCTGCGGCAGGTCTGGGTCAATGGCTGGGAGGCGAACGCTGTCGCTGGCGGCTGAAGCGAGCGGATCTTACCGCACATCCACCCAGCGCTTCTCCTCGAACGACCTCGCCATCGCGTGCACGGTGCGCTCGATCTCCAGCCCTTCGGCAAATTCGATGAGCCGTGCCGGCCTGCCGGCAAGGCGGGTCAGCAGTTCGTGGCACTCGATGATCTTGAGGTCGTTGAAACCGAGGCCATGGCCGGGCGCCGGGAGGAAGGCGTCGTAGGGCTTGTGATGTGGCGCCACCAATATGGTGCGGTAGCCCTGTTCGGTCGGGCGATCGGCGGTGACATAGAGCTGGATTTCGTTCATCCGCTCCTGGTCGAACAGGATCGATCCTTTGGAGCCGAAAATCTGTATGGCGATGCGGCCCTTGCGGCCCCAGGCCGAGCGGTTGACCAGCAGCGTGCCGGCAATGCCGTTTTCCAGATGCATCAAAACGCTGGCGATGTCGTAGGTCTCCACCGCACGGCGGCCGCCGCCGGCCAGCTTGCGGTCGGCATAGGGCTTGGCCATGTCGCAGATGACTTTTGTGACGCGGCCGAACAGTGTCGAGACCAGCGACAGCGGATGCACGGCGAAATCGTCGAGCGCGCCATAGCCGGATGCGGCCTCATGCTTCCAGAAGAACAGCGCTTCGGGGTCGGCCATGAAGTCCTCGTCCATCTCGATGCGCAGATGGTTGACCTCGCCGATGATCTTTTCCTCGAGCAGCGCGCCGATGTGGCGGATGGCCGGGCTCTGTATGTAGTTGTAGCCAAGCGCTGCGACCTTGCCGGACTTCTTCGCCGCGGCCGCCATCGCCGCTGCTTCGGCAAAGCTCGGCGCCATCGGCTTCTCGCACCACAGATGCTTGCCGGCTTCGAGAATAGCGATGGCCATCTCCGGATGGAACTGATTGGGCGTGGTCAGCGAGACGATATCGACCTCGGGGTCGTTGACGACGGCACGCCAGTCGCCCGACGCCTTGGCGAAGCCGAACTCACCGGCCTTGCGCTTGGCCAGCTCCTCGTTGACCTCGCCGAGATGGACCAGCTTCGGCTTGGCGACATCGGGAAAGACGGCGCCGACGGCGCTCCACGCAATGGCGTGGCATTTGCCCATGAAACCCGTGCCGATAAGACCAACGCCAACCATTTCTTTCTCCCAATACCTGAAGCGATCGATGGATGAATTAGTCCATTTCTTCTCCGAATGGAATGTCTGCCTCATTTTTTATGGCCTTCTTGCGCAGGCTCGCTATGATGGGGCAGAGAGGACGTCACTTGAGTTAAAGAGAGCATGATGTCGTCCGAAAACCGCTGCACACTTTTCGGCATCATGCTCTAGATGAGCTTGGACGGGGCGACGATGGACGAACGGGTACCTCGCGACTTCGAGACGCTGCGCGCCACGATCCTCGATCGCCGTGAAACCTTGCCCAAGCGCATCGCCCAGATCGCCGCCTATGCGCTCGACAATCCCGATGACATCGCCTTCGGCACCGCCGCCAGCATCGCCGCTTCGGCGGGCGTGCAGCCGTCCACCTTGATCCGCTTTGCCCAGCAACTAGGCTTCGACGGCTTCACCAGCCTGCAGCAGGTGTTTCGCGAGCGGCTGCGCGAGCGCAATTCCTCTTATGACGAACGCCTGCAGGCGCTGCGCGCCAAGGCCGATGCGGGTGCTGGACACCGAGCCATCTTCGACGGCTTCGTCGCCGCCGCCAGCACTTCGCTCAACGATATTTCGCGAACGCTCGACGAGGCGCATCTGGAAGACGCGATCTCGCTGCTGGCCAAGGCCGAGACCATCTATGTCCTGGCCAAGCGGCGCTCCTACCCGGTGGCAAGCTATATCGCCTATGCGCTGGGCAAACTGAAGATCCGCAACCAGCTGATCGAATCCGCCGCCGGCCTCAATGCCGAAATGGTCGCCTTCGCCACCCCGGCGGACGCCGTCATCGCCATCAGCTTCTCGCCCTACGCACCGGCCACCATCGAGGAAGCCCGCACCATTTCCGAACAGGGCGTGCCGATCGTCGCCATCACCGACAGTTCGTTTTCGCCACTCGCCCAGTTCGCCAAGGTCTGGTTCGAGGTCGCCGAGGCCGATTTCGCCGGCTTCCGCTCGCTGTCGGCCACCATGGCGCTGGCCATGGCGCTCACCGTCGGCGTCGGCGAGAAGCGGCGCAGCACCGGAAAGAAGCGCAAGGTCTAGGCAATCCCAGAAAAAGGCGTGAAGCGGTTTTCCGTCCGGAAAATGCGGACTTGGGATCTGTGGAAAGGGATCATCCCGTATGCCATGCTAGAACCGAAGTTCATCGAGAATGGTTCATGCATGAATTGGGAACAGATCGCATCGGATTTCGCTTGGGACGGCTCATGGCGAGATATCTACGTTCTGAACACGTCTGAGGCAGATTGGCAGGCCGTCTGGGACATCCTCCTCGAATGGACCCCGCCTGCCAATTTCAGTGTCTCCGGCAAGATCGAATCGATGCCATTGGGGGTCGAAGCCGCCCTGGAAAGCGAAACAGACAGCCTACTTTCTTTTTACGTCGGGCCAATCCAGCTTGCATGTCACTTCTTCACCGTTGTCGAAATCGAGTTCGACTTCGATCCTAGGCAAGTCAGCGGAGAAACTGAGATTGAGCACCTTGACCGCTTTGTGCGATTGCTAGGTGACGCTACTGGGAAGCGGGTAACTCTGACGCAGGAAAATGATCAGGAGGCTATCATCGCCCGCTACTCTCCCGACCTTGGGAGTGTGGTCTGGCGTGCTTTTTCATAACCGAATCGTTTTGTCGGCTGGCGGCTTTCCCCCTCAAACTCGTGTCGATCCACATCTGGTTGCGCGGTAACGGGTCTCCATCCTAAGTCTCCAGCAGCCATCGCTCTTCGGCACTTTTAAAGGAAGGAATGCTCATTCCATATTGACTATGAATTGGAATTATTATTTCATATTCCCGGCGCCACGCTGCCGCTCGCGCGTGTCCCCCAACTACGTTGCTCAAGACAACAAGACCGACGGGAGGTTCCAATGAGCGAAGCCGTGGACGCCAAACAGGCGACGCTCGATGTCATCACCATCGGTCGCGCTTCCGTCGACCTTTACGGCCAGCAGATCGGCTCGCGGCTGGAGGACATCACCTCCTTCGCCAAATCGGTCGGCGGCTGCCCGGCCAACATCTCGGTTGGCACGGCGAGACTAGGCCTGCGCTCGGCGCTGCTCACCCGCGTCGGCGACGAGCAGATGGGCCGCTTCATCCGCGAGCAGCTCAGGCGCGAAGGCGTCAATGTCGATGGGCTCAAGACCGACAAGGAACGGCTGACGGCTCTGGTGCTGCTTTCGGTCGAGAGCGAAGGCGTCTCGCCGATGATCTTTTATCGCAGCGACTGCGCCGACATGGCGCTCGCCGAAGAGGACATCGATGAAGCCTTCATCGCCTCGGCCCGTTCCATCGTCGTCACCGGCACGCATTTTTCCCGGCCCAACAGCGACGCCGCCCAGCGCAAGGCGATCCGCATCATCAAGGCCAGGGGCGGCAAGGTGGTGTTCGACATCGACTACCGCCCCAACCTCTGGGGCCTCGCCGGCCATGCCGAAGGTTTTGAGCGCTATGTCAAATCCGACCGCGTCTCGGCCCAGCTGAAGACGGTGCTGCCCGATTGTGATCTCATCGTCGGCACCGAGGAAGAGATCATGATCGCCTCGGGCGCCGACGATTGCCTGAGTGCGTTGAAGACCATCCGCGCTCTGTCCTCGGCGACCATCGTCTTGAAGCGCGGCGCCATGGGCTGCATCGTCTATGACGGGCCGATCAGCGACGATCTGGAAGACGGTATCGTCGGCAAGGGCTTTCCGATCGAGATCTATAATGTGCTCGGCGCGGGTGATGCCTTCATGTCCGGTTTCCTGCGCGGCTGGCTCGGTGGCGAAAACCTGGCAACGGCGGCGACCTGGGCCAATGCCTGCGGCGCTTTCGCCGTGTCGCGGCTGCTCTGCGCGCCGGAATATCCGACCTTCGAGGAATTGCAGTTCTTCCTCAGGAACGGCAGCAAGCACCTCGCTCTGCGCAAGGACGAGGCGATCAACCACATCCATTGGGCGACGACCCGCCGCCGCGATATCCCCTCGATGATGGCGCTCGCCTGCGACCACCGTGTGCAGCTTGAGGACGTCGCGGCAAAGACCGGCGCCGATCCGGCGCGCATCCGCGATTTCAAGGTGCTGGCGGTCAAGGCTGCGGCGAAAGTCGCCGCCGGCCGCGACGGCTATGGCATGCTGATCGACGAGAAGCATGGCCGCGAAGCGATGTTCGAATTCGCCCGCCACCCCTTTGCCTGGCTCGGCCGTCCCGTCGAACTGCCGGGCTCGCGGCCGCTGCGCTTCGAGTTCTCGCAGGACATCGGCTCGCAACTGGTGGAATGGCCGGTCGACCACTGCATCAAATGCCTGTGCTTCTATAACCCCGACGATCCGGCAGCGCTCAAGGAAGAGCAGCAGCAGAAGCTGCGCTCGCTGTTCGAAGCCGCGCGGAAGGTCGGCCGGGAGCTTCTGGTCGAGATCATCGCCGGCAAGCACGGCAAGCTCGATGACACGACGATCCCGCGCGCCCTGGAAGAACTCTATGCGCTTGGCATCAAGCCGGACTGGTGGAAGCTCGAACCGCAGGCGTCGGCCGGCGCCTGGGCCAAGATCGAAGCGGTGATCCTGAAGCATGATCCGTGGTGCCGCGGCGTCGTGCTGCTGGGTCTCGAAGCGCCGCAGGACGAACTGGAAGCGGCCTTTGCCGCCACCGCCAAGGCGCCGATCGTCAAGGGCTTTGCCGTCGGCCGCACCATCTTCGTCCACGCCGCGGAACAATGGCTGGCCGGCAAGATGACGGATGACGAGGCTATCGCCGACATGGCCGCGCGCTTCGAACAGTTGACCGAAGCGTGGCTTGCCGCGCGTGGCCGTAAAGCAGCATAAAGGCGCGGCAAGAGGACTGCGGAGGAAAACACCATGAGCAAGACAATCCGCCTGACGATGGCGCAGGCGCTGACCCGCTTTCTGAGCAAGCAGATGACCGAGATCGACGGCAGAAGAGTGCCCATCTTCGGCGGTGTGTGGGCGATCTTCGGTCACGGCAATGTCGCCGGCATCGGCGAGGCGCTGTACCAGCTGCGCGACGAATTGCCGACCTTCCGCGCCCACAATGAGCAGGCGATGGCGCATGCGGCGATCGCCTATGGCAAGGCCAATTTCCGCCGCCGCTTCATGGCCGCGACCTCTTCGATCGGCCCCGGTGCGCTCAACATGGTGACGGCGGCGGCGCTCGCCCACGTAAACAGGTTGCCCGTCCTGTTTTTGCCGGGCGATGTTTTCGCCAACCGCATCCCCGATCCGGTGCTGCAGCAGGCCGAGGACTTTTCCGACGGCACCGCGACGGTCAATGACTGCTTCCGTCCGGTGTCGCGCTATTTCGACCGCATCACCCGTCCCGAGCAGATCATCCCGGCATTGGCGCGGACCATGCAGGTGCTGACCGATCCGGCGGAATGCGGCCCGGTGACGCTGTCGCTCTGCCAGGACGTGCAGGCCGAGGCCTATGACTATCCCGAGAGCTTTTTCGCCGAGCGCGTCTGGCACCAGCGCCGGCCGCGTCCGGACCGGCATGAATTGGCGGCGGCGGTCACCGCGCTGAAGGGTGCGAAAAAACCGCTGATCATCGCCGGCGGCGGCGTGCTGTATTCGCAGGCTTCGGATGAACTGGCGAAATTCGCCGAGAGCGCCGGCATTCCGGTCTGCGAGACGCAGGGCGGCAAGTCCTCGCTGCCCGACACGCATCCGCTCAACATGGCGGCGGTCGGCGTTACCGGCACCTCGGCCGCCAACCGGCTGGCCGAGGAAGCCGATGTCGTGCTCGCCATCGGCACGCGCCTGCAGGATTTCACCACCGGCTCGTGGGCGCTGTTCAAGAATTCCGGCAAGACCATTATCGGGCTCAACGTCCAGCCTTTCGACGCCGGCAAGCACCGCGCGCTGCCGCTGGTCGCCGATGCGGCCGAAGGGCTCGCCGAACTCGGTGCTGCGCTGGGGAACTGGAAAGCACCGGCGACATGGACCGACAATGCGACCCAAGGCAAGAAGGCTTGGCAGGCCGAAGCCTCCAAGGTGACGGCGTCGACCAACGCCGCCTTCCCGTCGGACGCGCAGGTGATCGGCGCCGTGCAGCGCGCGCTGGGGTCCGGCGTGACCTTGCTGAACGCGTCGGGCGGCCTGCCGGGCGAGTTGCACAAGCTCTGGCAGGCAGGCGCGCCCGGCTCGTACCATGGCGAATATGGTTTCTCGACCATGGGCTACGAGATTGCCGGCGGGCTCGGCGCCAAGATGGCCAAGCCCGACCAGGAAATCGTCGTCATGGTCGGCGACGGCTCCTACCTCATGATGAATTCCGAAATCGCCACGTCGGTGATGCTTGGCCTGAAGCTGACCATCGTGGTGCTCGACAACAGGGGTTATGGCTGCATCAACCGGCTGCAGATGGCCACCGGCGGCGCCAACTTCAACAACCTCCTGAAGGACGCGCGCCACGAGATCCTGCCCGACATCGACTTCGCCGCGCATGCGGCCAGCATGGGCGCTATTGCCGAGAAGGTGCCGTCGATCACCGGCCTGGAGACCGCGCTGCAAAAGTCGAAAACCAACGACCGCACCACCGTGCTGGTCATCGACACCGACCCGCTGATTTCCACCGATGCCGGCGGCCATTGGTGGGATGTCGCGGTGCCGGAAGTCTCCGCACGGCCGCAGGTCAACGCAGCCCGCAAGGCCTATGACGAAAAGCGGCAGATGCAGACTATTGGCGATTGATGCTAAGTCAGCGCTGCCCCCTACCTCCCCCTTGTGGGGAGGTCGGACCGAAGGTCCGGGTGGGGGTCTGGCGCCGCACCCCACCCCGCTGCTTCGCAGCGACCCTCCCCACAACGGGAGGGTGAACAAGAAACCGGAGCTAAAACTTGAAAGCCAAACTGGGCATGTCCCCCATTGCGTGGTGGAACGATGATCTTGCCGAACTCAGCGACGACGTCTCGCTGGAAGAGTGCCTGCGCCAGTCGCGCTCTGCCGGCTTCACCGGCATGGAAATGGGCCGGCGTTTCCCAAACGACCCCGAAATCATGCTGCCGATCCTGAAAAAGGCCGACGTGACGCTGTGCGGCGGCTGGTTCTCCGGCACGCTGGTCGATGAGGATATGGGCAAGAACAGGGATCGCATCCAGCCGATGATCGACCTGTTCAAGGCGGTGAATGCGCCTTGCATCGTCTATGGCGAGGTCGGCCGCTCGATCCAGGGTGATCGCTCCAGGCCTCTCGCCACGAAGCCGAAATTGTCCAACGACGAGATGAGGGCCTATGCCAGGCGCCTCACCGAATTCGGCGAATGGTGCGCCGAGCAAGGCATGCCGCTGTCCTATCACCATCACATGGCGGCGGTGGTCGAGACCGAGCCGGAGCTCGATGCCTTCATGCGCCATTCCGGCGAAGGCATTCCGTTGCTGCTCGATGCAGGGCATCTCGCCTTTGCCGGTGGCGACGTGCTGCGCGCCATCGACAACCACCACAAGCGCATCAGCCATGTCCATGTGAAGGATGTGCGCATGGGCGTGATCGACGGGCTCGACCGCACAAAGCAGTCCTTTCTCGACGCCGTGGCGCTCGGTGCCTTCACGGTGCCTGGCGACGGTTCGCTCGATTTCGGCGCCATCGTGCAGCGCTTCGCCGACCATGGCTATGAAGGCTGGTTCGTCGTCGAGGCCGAGCAGGACCCGAAAAAGAACCCGCCGCTGAAGATGGCCCACGTGGGTTACAAGGAGCTGATGCGGGTGATGACGGCGGCCGGCTACACGGTCGAGACGCAAGGCTTTCCCAATGCGTAAGCCGGTCCGATGAAGGATTACGAGCACCCGTTCTTCCGGCCGCTGTGGCGGCGCGTTGCCGTCGTCGCCGTCTGCGTGATCTGGGCCGGAATAGAATTCGCCTCCGGCACCCCATTCTGGGGCATCATTGCGCTCGGCTTTGCCGCCTACGCGGTGTGGCAGTTCTTCTATCTTTACAAGCCGGTGGAGGAGAGCAAGGCTGCGCCTGATCGACCGAAGACCGGCGAAGCGAAGGCGGACGCCGAACCGAAGGAATGAAGCGGCCGTGGCTCGGAAGGGCTTGCGGGTCGGACACTCGACACCTGGCGTATCGCCTACGTCGGTGATTGGCCGGAACGTCCCTCGCTTCGTCATCCTAGGGTCTTCGCGACGGAGCTTCGCTCTAGGATGACGAAGTTGAGAGGCCGACCTCGAAGACTTGCGATAGGAGAGACAAAACATGTCGAAACTGCTCGTCAAAGCCGACAAGGGCCATGGCCGCGTCGCCTATGTCACGCCCAACAGCGCCGGATGGACCTATGTCGGCTTCGACCTGCACCGCCTGAAGCCGGGCGAGACCGCATCCGGCAAGACGCAGGATCGCGAAGTCTGCCTGGTGTTCGTCACCGGCAAGGGCACGGCAAGGGCCGGCGGCCAGGAACTCGGCCTGCTCGGCGAGCGCATGTCGCCCTTCGAGGGCAAGCCGTGGTCGGTCTATATTCCGGAGGGTTCGGACTGGTCGGTCACCGCCGACACCGATCTCGAACTCGCGGTCTGCTCGGCGCCGGGCCTGGGCGGCGGCTTGCCCGTTCGCGTCATCGCACCCGACGACCTCGGCCAGGAGACTCGGGGCAAAGGCACCAACACGCGCTACGTCACCAACATATTGCCCGAGGGCAAGCCCGCCGACTCGCTGCTGGTGGTCGAGGTCATCACGCCCGGTGGCCACACATCGAGCTACCCGCCGCACAAGCACGATCAGGACAACCTGCCGGCCGAATCCTATCTTGAGGAAACCTACTACCACCGCCTCAACCCGCCGCAGGGTTTTGCCTTCCAGCGCGTCTACACCGACGCCGACAAGACCGGCGCCCGCGAGCTGGACGAAGCCATGGCGATCGAGGACGGCGATGTTGTGCTGGTGCCCAAGGGCTATCACCCCTGCGCCGCCTGCCACGGCTACGACCTCTATTACCTTAACGTCATGGCCGGGCCGAAGCGGACGTGGAAGTTCCACAACGCGCCCGAGCACGAATGGCTCATGAAGGCCTGATCGGCCTTCGCTTGCGCCAGAAGCTGTTGGTCCAGCAGCGAAAAATCGTCGGCTAACGATCCACGGGGTCGATTTGCCTTCGAAAACCCGCATAAGCTTCGTCAATCCGTCATGGAAATCACCTATGGCAGCGGGCTGACGAGGATTTTTTTCGATGCGCTACGCCATCTATTTCACCCCGAGGCAGGACGAACCGCTGGCGCGGCTCGCCGCCAACTGGCTGGGCCGCGACCCCTTTGGCGCCGCCACCAGGCCGGTCGAGGCGGTGGGCGAGCTGTCGGCGGCCGAAGTCGCCTTTCACACCGCATCGGCGCGGCGCTACGGTTTCCATGCGACGCTGAAAGCGCCCTTCCGGTTGGCCGCCAACGAAACCGAAAGCTCGCTGCGCGCGGCGCTGGACGCCTTTGCCGAAGCAACGCCGACGGTCACCATCCCGCGCCTGGTCGTCAGCCAGATCGATGGTTTCTTCGCTTTGGTGCCGGAAGGCCCGCTGCCGCCGCTCAACCGTTTCGCCGACGATGTCGTGCTTAGCTTCGACCGTTTTCGCGCGCCGCTCACCGAGGCCGAGATCGAGCGGCGCAGCCCGGATTCGCTGAAGCCAGCCGAGTTCCGCAATCTCTGCCAGTGGGGCTATCCCTATGTGTTTGAGACCTTTCGTTTCCACATGACGCTGTCCGGCCGGGCCGGGCCGCAGGAAAGCCAACGTCTGCGCGCAGCGATCGACAGCCTCTTTGCGCAGGTGCTGCGGCAACCGGTGCTGGTGGATGCGCTGACGCTGTTCGTCGAGACCGAACCGGGCGCTCCGTTCATGGTGCTTTCGCATCATGCGCTCGGCCGCCGAGCTGCCCGAAAAACTGCCTGACCACAATTCGTCCGAGTAAGCAAGGACTGCCTGAAATGACCGCCGAAACCGTTCTCCACAACGCCCGCATCGTGCTTGCCGACGAGATCGTCGAAGGGTCGCTCGTGCTGCGCGACGGTTTTATCTCCGGCATCGACGCCGGCACCGGCCAAATCGGCGGGAGCATGGGCGGCGAGGACATGGGCGGCGACTACATCATTCCCGGCCTGGTCGATCTGCACACTGACCATCTCGAAGGCCACTATGCGCCGCGCCCGAAAGTGCGCTGGAACCCGATCGCCGCCGTCCTTGCCCATGACGCGCAGGTGGCCACCGCCGGCATCACCACCGTCCTCGACGCGTTGCGTGTCGGCATGGACGAGGACGCGGATATTACCTCCGACGACATCCGCAAGCTCGCCGGCGCGATCGAGGACAGCGTCGCGAAAGACCGGTTGCGGGCCGACCATTTCCTGCACCTGCGCTGCGAGGTCTCGGCGCCGGATTGCTTGCGGGCTTTCGCCAATTTCGATGGCGACGAGCGGGTCAAGCTGGCCTCGCTGATGGACCATGCGCCGGGACAGCGTCAGTTCGTCAATCTCGAGACCTACGCCCATTACTATCAGCGCAAGCTGAAATTGACCGATCGCGACTTCCAATTGTTCTGCGAAAAGCGGATGTCGGAATCGGCGAAGAATTCGGGACCGAACCGGGTGGCGATATCAGCCGCCTGCAACGAGCGGGGCATCGTGCTGGCGAGCCATGACGACGCCACATCAGGCCATGTCGACGAGGCGATCGAACAAGGCGTGCGCGTCGCGGAATTCCCGACCACGCTGGAAGCCGCCAAGGCCTCGAAGGATGCCGGGCTCGGCGTGCTGATGGGCGCGCCCAACGTCATGCGCGGCTCCTCGCATTCGGGCAACGTCTCGGCCCGCACGCTGGCCGGCGACGGCCTGCTCGACATATTGTCGTCCGACTACATTCCCTTCAGCCTGATCCAGTCGGCCTTCTTCCTCGGCGACGTCGTCGAGGGCATTTCCCTGCCGCAGGCGGTTGCGATGGTGTCGAAGAATCCGGCCGAGGCGATCGGCCTAAACGACCGCGGCGTCATCGAACAGGGCCGCCGCGCCGACCTCGTGCGGGTGCGCCTCGACGATCATGTGCCGGTCGTGCGCACCGTCTGGCGCCAAGGGCGGCGGGTCGCCTGATGGTCTCGGCGTCGATCGAGCGCGAACTCAGCAGCGAGGCCTTTCCGGTCCGCAACGGCGTCTTCGTCGCCGTCGTCGGCCCGAGTGGCGCCGGCAAGGATACGGTAATCGGTTATGCCCGCACCTTGTTTGCCGACGAGACGAGGCTGGAGTTCGTCCGCCGGGTCATCACCAGGCCGAGCGACGCCGCAAGCGAGGATCACGACACGCTGGCCGACGCGGCCTTTGTCGAAGCCGAGGCCGACGGCGCCTTCGCCATTTCCTGGGAGGCGCACGGGCTGCGCTACGGCATTCCGGCCGATGTCGACTGGTCCATCGCCAATGGCCATGTCGCGGTCGCCAATGTCTCGCGCGCAGTCATCCCGGTGCTGCGGGAGCGCTATGCCAATCTGGCTGTCGTCGAGATCACCGCCTCGCCGGAAATCCTCGCCGAGCGTCTCGCCCAGCGCGGCCGCGAATCGCGCGGCGAAGTGCTGGCTCGGCTCGCCCGCAGCGCCAATATCGCTTTGTCCGGCTCCGGCGTCACCTCGATCGACAATGGCGGCCGGCGCGAAGCCGCCGGAGAACGCTTCGCCGAGGTGCTGCGCAAGGCGATGGCCTTCTCGGATATATCCGGCGTGATGTAGCGCTACTCCGCCGCGACAGTCTTCCGGCTGGCATCGAGCATCAGCCGCCTTGCGCGGAACACGCCCCATTGCTGGTCGACCAGCACGCCGATCAGGATCACGCCGCCCATCACCGCGAAGTTGAGCGAGGACGGGATGCCGAGCAGATTGACCAGGTTCTGCAACTCTTGCAGCAGCACGGTGCCCAGGATGACGCCAACCAGCGAGCCTTCGCCGCCGCGCAGCGAGAAGCCGCCGAGCACGGCGGCGGCAATGGCGTAGAGTTCGTAGAACTGGCCGTGGCTGGCCGGCGAGATCGAGCGCGTGTACATCGCGAAATAGATCGCCGACAGCGCCGTCAGAACGCCGCAGATGACATAGGCGGCCATCACGACGCGGCCGGTGCGGATGCCCGAATATTTAGCCGCCTCTTCGTTCTTGCCGATGGCATAGAGGTAGCGTCCGAACACCGAGCGGTGCAGCACCACCCACATGACGATCGAAATGACGATCAGTGCGATGAAACTGTTGGGCACGCCATAGCTGCGGCCCGCAGTGAGGAATTCGAGCTCGGGAAAATTCTGGCCGAAGGCGAAGCCGGCGGTGCCGTCGGCGGTATAGAAACGGGCGACCCCGCGATAGATCAAAAGGCCGCACAGCGTCACCACGAAGGGCTGCAATTTCAGCCTTGTGATCAGCCAGCCATGCGCCAGCCCGATGATGCCGCCCAGCACCAGGATCAGCGGCAGCGCCACCGGCCATGGCATGTCGCGCACGGCGATGAAATCGATGAACAGCGTGCCGAGCAGCGCCACCAGCGATCCCACCGACAATTCGATGCCGCCGGTGATGATGACGAAGGCCTGGCCGATGGCGAGGATCCCAAACAGGCCGATCAGGTTCGAGGTGTTGGCGAGGTTGATCGGTAAAAGGAAGCGCGGGTTGATGGCGGTCACCACGGCGCCGACCACCAGGATCAGGATCAGCAGGCCGAGATCTTTTTTGCTCATCGTCTTCTCCCCAATGCGCCGGACCGGCAATCGCCTGAAGCCCGCTAGTTTGCCGGCTTGCCGACCGCCAGCAACAGCACGTTTTCCTGGCTGAATTGTTCCTTGTCGAGAATGCCCGAGATCTGGCCCTCATGCATGACGGCGATGCGGTCGGACACGCCGATCACCTCTTCCATGTCGCTGGAGATCATCAGCACGGCGACGCCGGCATCGGCCAAGGCTCGCATCAGCCCGTAAATCTCGGCCTTGGCGCCGATATCGATGCCGCGCGTAGGCTCATCGAGGATCATCACCTTCGGGTTCATCGCCAGCCATTTGCCCAGCACCACCTTCTGCTGGTTGCCGCCCGACAGCGTGCCGGTTCGCGTCTGCACCGACGGCGCCTTGATGCCGAGATTGCTCTTCTGCTTCTCGGCGGTGGCGGTCTCGGCGCTTGCCGACACCAGTCGACGCTTCGCATGCGCCGGCAGGTTGGGCAGCGAGATGTTCTGCGCGATCGACAGGTCAAGCAAAATGCCGGTCAGCTTGCGGTCTTCCGGAACCAGAAAAATGCCATGCGCGACCGCATCGGCCGCCGAACCCAGCACAAGCGGCTTGCCGTCGAGTTCGAGCCCACCGCCAAGCGTGCTGTCGATGCCGAAGAACACCCGCGCCAGTTCGGTGCGGCCGGAGCCGACAAGGCCGGCGAGGCCGAGGATTTCACCGCGCCTGATGTCGAGGTCGACCGGCCGGGCAGGGTAGGCGGGGGTGCGGATGGCTTTGGCCGAGAGCGCAGTGGCGCCCGGCGCCCGAGCCGCCTCGGAGGCCTTCTCGCGCTCCTTCAGCATGCGGCCGATCATCAGCTTGACCATCTGGTCGTGGTTGATGGCGCTCTTCGGCAAGGTGCCAGCCAGCATGCCGTCGCGCAGCACCACGACGCGGTCGGCGACGCGCTCGACCTCATGCAGCCGGTGCGAAATGAAGATGACGCTGATGCCATCGGCCTTCAGCGCCTTGATGACGTCGAGCAGCTTGTCGGTTTCGGCGAGCGGCAGGCTCGACGTCGGCTCGTCGAGGATCACCAGCCGCGCCTTGATCGACAGTGCCTTGGCGATCTCGACCATCTGCTGCTGCGCCAGCGACAGCGAGGCAACCGGCGTATCGGCGGAGAAATTGGCGCCGACGCGCTTCAGCAGTGGCGCCACCATTTCGCGCAGCTTGGCGCGGTCGACCAATCTCAGCGGCCCGCCGCGCAACGGCTCTCGGCCGAAGAAGATATTGGCGGCAACATCGAGGTTTTCGAAGAGATTGAGTTCCTGGTGGACGAAGGCGATGCCCGACCCCAGGCTGCCTTCGACGGTAAGCCCGTCATGCGCAACGCCGTCGACGGTGATGGCGCCGCTGTCTGGCCTGGTGACGCCGCCGAGGATCTTCATCAAGGTCGATTTGCCGGCGCCGTTTTCGCCGACCAGGCCGATCACCTCGCCCGGCCTGACCTCCATGGAAAAGCCGTCCAGCGCCACCACGCCCGGATAGGTCTTGCGCACGTTCTCGAGGCCGAGGAACGGGGTGGTTGCGACGATAGATGGGTCGGAATAATTCATCACGCCATATTTGATCAGGCTTGCCAGCAGCCGGTGGGCTACAGACTGACGGGCCTTGGCAGACCCGTCAACACGATCGCCGGCTCAAGGCGAACCCTGAGCCGGCGCAACTGCTCGTGGTCTCAGTTTCCGGACATCGCCTTCAGATTGGCGGCATAGGCGTCGACATCGTCCTTACCGATGATCTTGGTCGGGATGATGATCAGGCCGCCTTCCGGAATGCCTGATTTGTCGCCCTTGAGATAGGCGGCCATCAGCTTCATGCCCTGATAGGCCCATTCGAAGGGCTGCTGCACGACGGTCGCCGCCACGGTGCCTTCCTTGACGCCGCCCAGCGTGATCGGATCGTCATCGAAGCCGACGACGGTGATCGAGCCGAGCTTCCCGGCGTCGCGCAGCGCTTCATAGATGCGCGGCGTGTTGTAGGAATAGAAGCCGACCATGCAGGTAATGTCGGGGCTGGCGACCAGCGCGTCCTCGACATTCTTCTTGGCGCGCGCCTGGTCGATGTCGTCGCCGCGCACGTCCACCAGTTCGATCTTGCTGCCGGCGAGGCCGTCCTTCATGCCCTGGATGCGTTCCTTGGCATTGTCGGCGCCGAGCAGGCCGACGAAGCCGAGGCACTTGCCGCCGTCCGGCATCGCTTTCTTGGCGATCTCGGCCGCCTGCTTGCCGGCGTCGACATTGGACGAGCCGATATAGGCAACGCGCTTGGTCTGCGGGGCATCGGAGTCGGTGGTGAACAGCGCCGTTTCCGACGCGATCTTGTTCAGACCGTCGGTCGAGGTCTTGGGGTCGACGGCCGAGACCATGATGCCCTTGACGCCGGCGGTCACCAGATCGTCCATCAGCCGCTGCTGGATGGCGACCGAGGACTGCTCGGGATATTTGAGTTCGAGATTGTAGTCGGGCAATTCGGCCTGCGCCTTCTTGACGCCGGCTTCGGCGGCCTTCCAGAAATCGGAAGCGCCGTTGACGACGAAGGCCAGCGTCGGCTTGTCGTCGGCGCGCGCAATGGCTGTCGCGGTCAGGCCAAGCAGCAGGGCTGCGGTGGCCACGGATGCATGTCGTATCAAGGATTTCATGTTCAACCTCCCGTTTTGGCTCAGTCGTCGGACTGAACCGATCTTGCATTCACTGACTTGCCGCTCGCGATTTGGACGCCCTCCTCCTCAGGGGTTCCCGGCGCTGAAGAATGGCGTCGTCGGTCGCGATCACGGACTTTAGAGACTCATCCCGTGCTCGTAAATAGTCTGATTTGTCTGACATATCACATGTCCGAGACCAGGCTTGCGGAGGCAAACCCCGCTCGCCATCGGGCCATTCACGTGCACTTCTCGCCGCACGGGCCCACCTGACCGGACACGGCGGATTGACGTTACAGCGTCGTTTTGTATTAGTAAACACTATTAGCAGAGGTCTCGCGCGGACACTCGGCGGCGGCCCTAGGTCTAGTTTGCCCGAACAGGTGCAGCACGGCTTCGCGCAAGCAGATGCCTTGCAGTCCTCGAATTTCACGCGGCCCGAAGCGGCATGGCGGGGAACTTCAAAGCTGCTAATAAAGATAAACGCCTTCGACTATTTCCATTGGTCGACGGCGCGACACCATCTTGTCGGTGTGGCAGGCTTGCGACTAGACAGGCTGGGGATTGGGACGCAATGCCATGAGCGAGACGAGGGATCCGGACGACACGGCGAAGCGGCGCAAGGCGCCGGCGAGAGCCGCCAAGGGCGGCCGCGTCACCATGACCGACATCGCCAAGGCAGCCGGTTGCTCGCAGGCGACCGTCTCTTTCGTGCTCAACGATTCGCCCGGCATCCGGCTGTCGCAGCAGACGCGCGAGCGGGTGATCGACGCCGCGCGTGCGCTCGGCTACGCAGCACCCGCCTTCTCGGCGCTGCGCAAACCTGTTGCCGCCTTCGATGGACTTGACGGTGTCATCGGTTTCGCTGTCGACCAGTTGGCGACAAGCCCGGAAGCCGTTGTCGCCATCGAGGGCGCGCGCCAGGCATCGTGGAACGCCGGCAATGTGTTGCTCGTGGCGCAGACGATGGGCGACTCCGTCATGGAGCCGCGCGCCATTGCGGCGCTCACCAGGCGCGGCATCTCGGCGC
Organism: Mesorhizobium sp. C277A; assembly: GCF_040324395.1. Classification (NCBI taxonomy): domain Bacteria; kingdom Pseudomonadati; phylum Pseudomonadota; class Alphaproteobacteria; order Hyphomicrobiales; family Phyllobacteriaceae; genus Mesorhizobium; species Mesorhizobium sp. C277A. Next base: position 5,349,359 of record NZ_JAMYVW010000002.1, read on the forward strand.
TGGTCTACATGACCATCTTCACCCGCGAGATCACGGCACCGGACTTCCTCTACGGCCTCGACATCCCGGTCATCCTGCTCAACTGCTACACGGCCGATTATGCCTTCCCGGCCGTGGTGCCGTCCGAGATCGCCGGCGGCCAGAACTCGACCCGGCATCTGATCGGCCACGGCCACCGCCGCATCGCCACCATCACCGGCGAGCCGTGGATGCAGGCCGCGCAGGACCGGCTCAAAGGCTACCGCAGGGCGCTCGCCACCGCCGACATCCCGTTCGATCCCGAACTGGTGGTCGAGGGCGACTGGTCGGCGAGCGCCGGCTACGCGGCGACCGTGAAGCTTTTGGCGCTGAAAGAGCGTCCGACCGCTATCTTCTGCCAGAACGACCGCACGGCCATCGGCTGTTACGAAGCGCTGAAGGAGGCGGGCCTGCACATCCCGCAGGACATCTCCGTCATCGGCTATGACGACGAGGAGATCGCCCGTCACCTGTTCCCGCCGCTGACGACATCGATCCTGCCGCACATGGCGATGGGCCAATGGGCGATCGAACAGCTCGAAGTGCCGCCGCCTGCCGGCCGCGGCCGCTATCCCATCACCAAGCTGGAATGCCCGCTGGTCGAGCGGGAGTCGGTGGCAGCTGTGGCTGGATAAAGCTGAAACAACCCATCCCGATGCAAATCGGGATGGGTCTGTTTGGTGGTTGCGCCTCAGGGCAGGGACTATCCGGGAACGTGCCGCGGTTAGAACCGCAAGACGACAAAGGAGCGCCTGCGATAGCAGCGCCGGCGCAGCCGGCCATGCCGCCAGAACGTGCGGCAGTGCCGTCTCCAGACATGCCGCCTGTGGTGGCGACGATGGTGCCATCGCCGATGCGAGATCTGCTCAACATCGCCAGCGCCTTCGTCGTCATCAAACGAATTGGCATCCTGCTTGTCGAGTTCATCGAGAATGCCGTTACCGACATTGGGAACCCCGGCCACGGCCTCGAGAGGCCCAACCGCGGTAGCAAGCGCCGCGGCCCCCGCAACGCCCAACAATGCTGTCAAGAATGATCGCCGATCCATCAAAACCTCCATCAGCAAGACAAGGCTAACATGACGAGCCTAACACAAAGCAGCTAGAGCGGGTGATACAAAAGGCCAGAGGCGAATCTTCGAGCCGGTCCAAACGGGTGACCGGACGGACGGCAGAGGTCAGATTAAGGCCGCAACCGGGCGGCGCGCTTCCTTCGGCTCGGTGACCAAGCCATGCGGAATGCCGCTGATGAAAGCGCACAGCCTGAGCGGTTCCGCCTTTCCGCGAAACTCTGAACCGCTTGGCAAAGCTACCCCCTAAGAATGCCCGCCACCTTGCGGCAGTGGCTGGCTGAGAGACTGACGCCCCACGGCAGATGCGATGTTGCGGTACTCAGCGCCGCGCCAATATCCGGCAGAGCTCCTTCAGGTCCCGGTCGTAGGTGCCCTTGCCGCTGAGCACGCTGGCGCAGCGTTTTTTCATCTTGGCGATCTGGCCGGCCGACATGGCGCTGATGGCAACCACCGCCGGTCGCGTCGGCACCGCCGGCGTGTTGGGATCCCGAGGGCTGGTGGGCGCGGTCGGTGCGCCAATGCCGACCCCGACCCCGGCCGTCACCCCATTGCCCACCCCGACACCGGCGCCGACCCCGACACCGCTGCCGACGGTTGCGCCGACCCCGACCCCGACGCCCGTGCCGACCGATACGCCGGCGCCGGCGGTAACGCCGCTGCCAACCGAGGCGCCGACACTGGCGGTGGTGCCGCTGGTGCCTCCGACCGTCGCTCCGGCATTGACGCCCTTGCTCCCGCCGACCGAGACACCGACGCCAAGCCCGCCGCCACTGCCGCCGACCGAAACACCCACCCCACCGCTGCCGCCGATGCCCACACTGAGCCCGCCCGCGCCAGCCGGAAAGCACAAAGCCAAGGCAACAGCGCCGCCGGCCAAGACCTTTGTTAAACTTTTAAAGAAACCCATAACCCGCTCCCCGTGTTGGTTGCCTGGACGCAGGTTGAACAGCATCCGTTACCAATATGATTACGCGAGCGTAGCGTTTTTAGTTTCTGCGAGAATAGGTAGTATTGGAAATCGTTGTTATGGCTGCTTGCGGAGATCGAAATATATATTTTGGAATTGGCCGAAAAAATCGAGGATTTGCGGTTAGACTCGGAACCTTAGACAGGCAGGACGAGTGCTCGCATGCGGGAATTTACCGGGCGCATGCCTCAGGCCATCTTGCGACGCCGCTTCGCTAGGCTGCGGTGGAGAATGGACCCTCGAGAATGGGCTCGTACTGGGGAAAGGGGACGATCCAAGAACCCGCGACGATCCACCGGTGTCGGGCGCGTTGAGCGTCACATCGTTCCCCTGCTCGCAGTCGACGGCGTCAGCGCTACCCTTGCGGAAATACCTTCGCCCCGTTTGGCGTTTCTGCCCTTTGGATCGGATGCCGATCGTCCGCTGGCGTTTCGATCTCTTCAACTTACGTCGAGTTTCGCAAATCCACTTTGCATCCCGGCTAACGTTCGAAGGGTTCGCCAAGCGAGGCGACACCGTTCAGCCTGAGCAAGCGGCGGTCCGCCGAGATGACACCGAGCACGACGATCGTAACGAGATAGGGAAGGCTGGAAAGCAGTTGCGATGGCAGGTCCAGACCGGTCGCCTGGGCGGCGAGGCTCATCAGCGAAACCGCGCCGAAGAGGCAGGCACCCAGGAAGATGCGGCCAGCGAGCCACGTACCAAAGCAACGAGTGCGATCGCGATCCAGCCACGTCCGGCAATCATACCGTCCGCCCAAAGGGGCGTGTACACCGCCGCCGCATAGGCGCCGGCAAAACCCGCCATCATGCCACCAAAAGCTATGGCCGCGATACGGATAGCGATGACCGGATAGCCGATGGCATGGGCTGCCTTGGGATTCTCGCCGATTGCCCTCACGACAAGGCCGACTCTCGTATAGGCAAACATCGCCCAGATCGCAAACGTCACGGCAAGGGAAAGCCATACGACGACGTCCTGGACAAACAGCCTGCCGACTACCGGGATTTCCGAGAGGCCGGGAAAGGCAAGTTTCGGGAGCCCCTTGACCGTCAAGCTCTCGTAGCTTTTGCCGAACAGCGCCGAAAGGCCCTGGCCGAGAATGCCGATCGCAAGGCCTGTCGCGACCTGGTTTGCCCGGAATCCGAGTGCCAGCACTGCAAAGACGAGGGACAGGACGGCGCTACCGAGGCCGGCGGCAACGAACCCCAGCAGGTGTCCACCGCCGTGGTAGACGACGATGAACGCGAGCACCGCGCCGAGGGCCATCAGGCCCTCTACGCCGAGGTTAAGAACGCCGGCGCGCTCGACCACCAACTCGCCGAGTGCGGCAAGGAGAAAGGGGGTTGCCGCTGCGAGCATGCCCGAAATAATGAACTCGACGGCGTTCATGGCTGGCTCAGGTGATGGGGGCGGCGCCACTCGATGCGGTAGCGCACGAAGGCCACAGCGCCGAGATAGGCGAGCAGCAAGCTGCCTTGGAAGACGCGGACGGCGGCGATCGGCAGGTTTGCCGACACCATCGCATTGTCGCCGCCGATATAGAGGACAGCCATGAAGAGCGCGGAAAAGATGATGCCGACTGGATGCAACCCGCCGAGATAGGCGACAATGATGGCCGCATATCCGTAGCCGGTCGAGATCGAGCGCTGCAACTGGCCGAGCGGACCCGCGACCTCCGCCGCGCCTGCCAGTCCCGCCGCCAAGCCACCGATCAGAAGCGATAGCCAAATCGCACGCCCTTCGCTGAAGCCGGCGTAACCGGCCGCGCGCGGGGCAAGGCCGCCGACCTTGAGCTTATACCCTATGAAGCTTCGCTGCATGAAAACCCAGGCCACCAGCGAGAGCGCAAGTGTGATGAGCAGCGAGACGTTGACACGGGTACCGGTGATCAGGGTCGGCACCATCGCGTCGTTCTGAAACATGACGGATTGTGGGAAATTGAAGCCGGCCGGGTCCTTCCATGGGCCGAGCAGCAAGTAGTTGAGGACTTGCGTCGCAACGAGGCTCAGCATCAGGGAGACCAGGATCTCGTTCGCATTGAGCCTGACGCGCCAGAAGGCGGTGATAGATGCCCAAAGCGCACCGCCGATGGCACCGAGAAGCAGCATCAGCGGCCAGATCCACTGCCCGGTCGCCTGCGGAAACCAGACGGGGATCGCCGAGGCGAAAATAGCGCCCAGGATAAACTGGCCCTCCCCGCCGATGTTGAACACTTTTGCGCGGAAACCGATCGCCAGCCCCTGCGCAATAAGGAGAAGAGGCCCCGCCTTCAGCAGCACCTCCGCGAACGATGCCCAGGAGAGGAACGGCTCGAGAAGCATCGCGTACAGGACGGCCGCCGGATCTCGGCCTATCAGCACGTAAAGGCCCAGATTGAGGATGATCGCCATGCCAAGCGCGACAGCCGGGGCCAGCATGGCCGCGACGAGCGAGGCATGCTCCCGGCGGACGAGCGCGGGGAGGAACGTCGCGGCCCAAACGCTCATGCAGGAACCTTCTCTGGCGAGGCATGTGCTCCGATCATGTATCTGCCGATGTCTTCGGGGCGCGTGTCCCGCGTGACCAGAGGCGGACTCAGCATTCCATGATGGAGCACCTGGATGAAATCGCAGAGTTCGAAAAGTTCCTCGAGTTCCTCGGAAATTACGAGGATCGCCACGCCCAGGTTGCGCAACGCGATGAGCCGCCTTCTGATGGCGGATGCAGCGCCAATGTCTACACCCCAGGTCGGCTGCGCCACGAAAAGCAGTTTTGGCGACAGCATCATCTCGCGACCGACGATGAATTTCTGCAAGTTGCCGCCGGACAGCGAGCCCGCTTCGGCATCCGGGCCGGAGGCGCGGACGTCGTACCGACGGATGCATTCGCTGGTGAAAGCCGTCGCTCCGGCGCTGTTGATGAGGCCGCGCCTCACGAGATCGAAAGGATGGGCGGTAAGAACGGTGTTGAGCACGAGCGACATTTCAGGGACCGCGCCGCGTCCCAGCCGGTCTTCGGGCACGAAGGCGAAGCCAAATCTCCTGCGCGCGGCCGCATCGAGTGCGCCTACGTCGCGGCCCATCATGTAAATCCGGTCGCGTTGTTCCTTCAGCAGCATCGCTTCGCCCGAGATAAGCGCGGCAAGCTCGCCTTGGCCATTGCCCGATATTCCGGCTATGCCAAGAATCTCGCCTGATCGTACCGTGAGGCTGATGCCGGAGAGCGGCGTGGCAAAGGGGTCGTCCGGCGTGTAGTCCATGCCGATTATTTCCAGCCGCTTCTCCCCCTCGGGCATGGCCAACGCGGGCATCACCTCCGGCATGTCGCGGCCGATCATCATGCGGGCGAGGTCGTGCGCATCATAGTCGCGTGGGTCGACGGTGCCGATAACGCGCCCTCCACGCAGGACGGTCGCCTGGTCACAGATCGTGCGAATTTCCTCCAGTTTGTGCGAGATGAACAGGATGGACACGCCGCGGTCGCGAAGGCGCCTGAGCGTGTCGAACAGCTTCTTCACCGCCTGCGGCGGCAAGACCGAGGTCGGCTCGTCGAGAATGAGCAGCTTCGGGTCGGTCATCAGGCAGCGGATGATCTCCACCCGCTGCCGTTCGCCGACCGAGAGCGCGTGCACATCGGCGAGAGGATCTACTTCAAGGCCGAAATCCTGGCCGAGGCTGCGGATGCGCCCCGCCAGCTCCGCCTTGCCGCCGGGGACGACGAGCTGGATGTTCTCGACGACAGTCAGCGTCTCGAACAGCGAGAAATGCTGAAAGACCATGCCGATGCCCCTGCGCCGTGCCTCAGCCGGCGAGGCAAGGCGCAGATGCTCTCCGTTCCAGACGACGGTGCCTTCGTCCGGCTGTTCAACGCCATAGATGAGCTTCATCAGCGTCGATTTGCCCGCCCCATTCTCCCCGAGGATCGCATGGATCGATTGGGGCGCCACGTCCAGATCGATGGCTTGGTTGGCCCGGATCTGGCCGTAGCTCTTCGAGATGCCGCGGAGCGACAGAAGGGGCGGGGTCATGACTTACTTCGGCAGTGGTGTGGTGACACCCTTGACGTGCCAGTCCATCGCGACGATCTCGGGATCCGCTATCGTCGCACCGGCGGCGGCGGCTTCGCTGCCGTCGGCCTTGGTGATTGGACCTGTGAAGGGCGAGAAGCTGCCGTCGGCGATCTTCGCCGCCACTTCCTTGATCTTCGTCATCGTGTCGGCTGGGATATCTGAGTTCCAGTCCACGACCTCCACCACCTTTTCGGCGACGCCGAGGAAGGTGTTGGCGCCCTTGAAGGTTCCGGCCAGATGGGCATCCACGGAAGCCTTGAAGAAGGGCGACCAGTCCGTCGCGATGCAGCCGAGATATTTCTTCGGTGCATATTTCTTCATCGACGAATTGAGGTTGAACGCGTAGACGCCAGCCTCCTCGCAGGCCGAGATCACGGAGGGTGTGTCCTGCGCGTTCGAGAAGATCACGTCGCAGTTCTGTGCCATCAGCGCCTTGGCGGCTTCCTGTTCCTTGGCCGGGTCGAACCAGGAGTTCACCCAGACGACCGATACCTCGATATCGGGATTTACGGTCTGTGCGCCGAGCGTAAATGCGTTGATCGAGGTGATCAGCTCCGGAATGGCGAAGGCCGAGACGGAGCCGACCTTGCCGGTCTTGGAAAGAGCTGCGGCGGCTATGCCGAGCAGGTAAGTGCCCTGGAAATACTTCGCCGCGAAGGGCGAGAAATTCGGCGCGGTCTGGAAGCCGGAGGCATGCAGCACGGTGACCGCAGGATCGCGGCGGGCGATCTGTAGTGCACCATTCTGGTAGCCGAATGAGCCGGCGATCAGGAACTTGTTACCGTCGGCGACGGTCTTGTTCATGATCCGGTCGGCGTCCGGCCCTTCGGCGATGTTCTCGATGACGGTGATCTTCACCTTGTCGCCGTATGCGGCCTTGACCGGCTCGAGGCCGGCGGCGAGCGCATGGCCCCAGCCGACATCGCCGACCGGCGACGGGAGCACGAGCGTGATACCGAGCGGCTCGTCGGCCGCAAAGGCGGGACGGCTGCCAAGCGCGCCGGCAAGCCCTGTTGCGGCAAGGCCCTTCATCAGAGTTCTGCGGGTCAGATAGTTCAGCATGTCAGTTCCCCTGTCTTAAGTTGTTAGAATTCCACCGCGGCAAAAGCGGTTTCCGCGTCCGCAGCAAGCCGGGCCTCGTTCAGCCCGGTAAACGCACCCTTCTCCCAGACGATGCGGCCGTTGATCATGGTCATGTCGGTGGGCATGCCGATGCCGACCTTGGCGATCAGGCTCGACGGATCGTGGCGCGTGCCGACATAATCCATGCGGCGCGTGTCGATCGCGAAGAGGTCGGCGGCCATGCCGGGCGACAGTCGGCCGATGTCATTGCGGCCCAGAAGCGCGGCCCCGCCCGTTGTCGCATAGCCGAGGAAATCGACCGGCGCAGGCACGGGATGAGCGCGCGTCGAGGCCGCCAGGCATTGCAGCATGTAGGCGGAATGGATGCAGTGCATGAGGTTGGAATTGTCGTTCGAGGCAGCACCGTCGCAGCCGAGACCGACGCGCAGGCCAAAGGCGGACATGGCGGGAATATCAGTCACCTCCGCACCCACCAGATAGACCGGCTCCGGGCAATGCGAGACACCGGTGCCGCTCGCCGCCATCAGCCGCAGTTCGTCATGCGTCAGCTCCCAGCAATGGGCATAGAAAGTGTCTCGGCCGGCAAATCCGAGGTCCTCGAGATAGTCCACCGTACGCATGCCGTGGCGGGCCTCGATGATCGGGCTTTCGCCCTCGCCGACATGGGTGTGCATCCGCAGGGAGCGACCACGACCTGACGCATGCTGAAGGGACTGGTGTCGTGATAAGTGTCGATGAGGCGTGCGCAGTCGGCGATGAATTCGTCCGTGGTCTCCAGCATCTCGTCTGGAATGGTCGAGCCTTCCGATTTTGGCAGCGTGTTGCCGCCGCGGCCCGCGTGGAAACGCATGCCGAGAAGGTCGGCCGCTTCGAACTGCCGGTCGATGAGCCGTTTTCCGGCATGGCGTGGAAAATTGTACTGGTGGTCGAAGGCCGTCGTGCAACCGTGCTTTATCATCTCTGCCATCGCCGTAATCGAGGCGTGGTAGAAACAATCCTCGTTGAGCCGGGAGAAGATCGGATAGATCCGGTCGAGCCATTCGATGACCGACAGCTTCGTCCAGTCGAGTTCGGCACGGTTGCGCACAAAGCACTGAAAGAAGTGATGGTGCGTGTTGACGAGGCCGGGATAGACGAACCAGCCGTCGGCATCCTGCACGATAGTACCGGCCGGCAACTCGCTTCTGTGCAGGCCTTCCCCGATTGCCTCGATCTGCGGGCCATTCGTCAGCACATCGACATTGCGCCGGACGATCGGACCCCTGCCCTCGTCGGTGATGACCGCTGCGCAATTCTTCAGGAGATAGCCGGTCACCTCACGCCTCGTCCAGCATGGGTCGCGGTTCGGGCTTCAACTCGTGCAGCCGGTGGATACCGGGCATCTCGATGAAATTGTCGAGGCTGCGGAGCGCTCGCGACCAGAGCCGGATCGTGGGATACGGATCGAGGGAAACGCCGCCGTCGGGCGCGAGCGCGACATAGGGAAAGCAAGCAATGTCGGCAATCGTCGGCCGGTCGGATGCGAGAAACCGATCGCCACGCATTTTTTGTTCGAAAAGGCCGGCTTCCAGCTCACGTAGTGCCGCTATGCCATTGGCCTGAAGCGCACCGATGTCACCGGGGCGCAGCAGCATCTCATGCAGGCGCGCGCCGCCGAGGTTGGCGGTCAGCCTGTGCGAGAAGGAAAGCCATTGCTGGATGCGCGCCGTCTCCTCGGGGGCGCCGCTGCCGAGCCAGGCCGGTGCTGCCTTCGCGGCGAGATAGCCAAGCATGGCGGAAGACTCGGTCAGGATCAGGTCGCCGTCTTCAAGGATCGGGATGGAGCCTCCCGGATTAAGAGCCATAAGCTCGGGGCCACGATGCTCGGCGCCGGGATGGAAGTCGACCGGGCGGATTTCGAGCTTCACACCTGACAGCGTCGCCATCAGGCGCACCTTGTAGCAACTTGGGGAGAGGACGTAGTCGTAAAGCCTCATTGTGCCACCAATTGCGCGCCGTAGGTATAATCGTGGCGCTTCAGCCAGCGGCGATAGGCGACCGAGGTCAGGTCGGCGCGCGTCGGGATTTCCATGCCGGGATCGAGCGGCAGAAGACGCGGGATCTGGTTTTCGAGGATCGAGCGGTCCTGCAGGAAAATCGTCTGCTGGAAATGGATGAGATCGGTCAGTGGTGTCTCGTCATCGAAAAGCGCCATCCATGGCCAGACGTCGCAGAGATCCTCGGCAAGCGGCTGGACGAATAGCGTAATGACATCCCATTCGCCCGGGCGCGGCGGGCAGGTCTTGTAGAGGACTGAGCAGGTCGGAGCCGGCACGCGGTACATGTATTCCGTCGTGATACCTCCGCTCGCGGATTTCGCCGCCTGCGGCTGGTAGAACTTCACCTGGGTCGCCCAGACCTCGTCCTCCTCCTCGCGTATCTCGACCTTGTAGTTTTCGACCTCGGTATGCGGCTCCGAGCCGAGGATGTCGGTATGGACGAAGGGGAAGTGTGCGATGTCGAGGAAGTTCTCGACGGCGCGGAGCGGCGAGCAGCGCACCCGCACCACGCCGACATCGACGAAGCGGCGCCCGGGCTGGTCTGCTTCGGGAATCGGGAAGACCGGTTTCTTCGGTTCGCCGAGCGACGACCAGATATGGCCATAGCGCACCGAAACCGGCAGCACGCGCCCGTTTTCGCCTGTCACTTTCGCCGCGCCATTGGCGTCGAGCGCAATCTTGATCGGCTCGCCCATCAGGGTGGTCTCGCGTCCTTCGCGGTCGAGCCGGCTGAAAAGCCCGACCGGATACCATTCGTCGCGCATCGCATCGTCGATCATGGCACAGCCCCTTTCGCCTCGATCCCTTCGGCCATGCGCCGAAGGCTCTCGGCGGCTCGCGAGGCGGCGATGCGCTCGGACGCATCGCAATCGGCTGGAACAAGGACGTGGATCAGCGTCTCGCCGGCTTCCTGCGGGATAGGCAGCAGGCGAATTGCCGGCGCGCCGGGCGCCTGCCAGACGTATCCTTCAACGGTGGCCTTCGTACCGGCAGCGACCGAGAGCGCCGAATGTCCGGCACGGGCCGTCAATGAACGGAGCGGGACGTAACCCTCAAAAAGGGGTGGCTTGCCATCAGGCTCTCCATCAGCGACCCAGATGATCCCGCCGGCCTCTTCGACCAACCGGGTCGCAACGCGAATCGTCTCCGGCGGCGTGAGGCTGGGATGGGCAGGAATGCGCAGGCACTGACCGGCCTGCGAATAGGTCCAGCCGTGATAGATGCAGGAGAGCGCCTCGCCGCGCACGAAGCCATGGGAGAGGCGCATGCCGCGATGCGGACAGCGATCCGCCGATGCCGCCAAGCGCCCCGATTGGCTTCGCCAGAGGGCAATGGGACCGGCGGGCGTCCGCGCCGGCATTACCTGTCCTGTTGGCAGATCCTGGGTAAGGGCGACCGGCACCCAGGTGTCCGTCTTGTCGGACAGCATGACCTTACTTTCCGTACTGATACTACTGTTTCCCGACCAGAGAGATGCCGGCGCAAGGAGTTGGCGAACCGCTCGATGCGGCTGACGTATGCATAATAATTTCGCAATTGCAATATTGGTTAAATTAAGTGCAAACCGAGGTAACCACACGCAAAGCTATATGTTTTTTTGCTCGACAGGCGCGCGGTCGATCGTCTCGACCCAGACCTCAATGGGCCCAAGCGAACATCCCATCTCCATCATGTCGATCAGCTCCGCCGCACCGGCAATATCGAGTTCGATGCGATCGGTGCTTGCATGAGCGATGTGGTGCGCGAGACCGAGCTTGGCCGCATGGCGCATGATCCAGGGCACGAAGGACGCGGGTTCGAGGTGGCCGCGAATGGTCATCCGCTCATGCAAGCGGTGTTGACTTTGCTTCATCACGAACGCGCGCCTTGGTGTCACGGTCAGCAGCATAGCGTCTGACTGAACGGGCGGAAGTGGTAATCGACGCGCCAATAACACCGAATATCGACTGATCGCCCGTCCCTAGACCCGGGCACTCATGCATGTCGCCCAGAAGTGCCGCGGTTGTGGGACAACGACATGCATTAAACGAAGACTTTAAAGCGCGTCGCATGAATCCGTTTCAGCGCGACGCGCTTTAGGGTTATCTGAGCTATTGTAATGCATCGGTAAGTTGGCGCACCCGACAGGATTCGAACCTGTGACCTCTGCCTTCGGAGGGCAGCGCTCTATCCAGCTGAGCTACGGGTGCCTTCAGGGAACCTGAAAACGAACCAGCCGATAGGCCGGCCAGCCACGGCTTCTTAGCGGAAGCCGGCGCGGGCTTCAACGGGCAATTGGCGTGGCGATATTTTCGAAGCCACGTCGCGCGGCTTGGCAACTTCGCGTCCGCCCTGCAGCCTCAGCCCGGGACTCACCCCGCCACCTCCACCTTCGCCACCCGCCTGCGCACCCTGCGCGGCGCCCGCTTCGCCTTCTTCGCGCCGGTCAGTTCGTGCATCGCATCCAGCTGCATCTGCTGCATTTCGGCCAGCCGCGTCCATTGGCGCGAGATCAGATAGTCGAGCTTTTCGTGCAAATGGCGCACTTCCAGCTCGGCTTTCAGGTTGACCCGGTAGTCGTTGAACGAGCGCAGGCGATCCTTGGCCTCCGTCCGTCTCTGGCTCATCATGATGATCGGCGCCTGGATGGCGGCGATGCAGGAGAGCAGCAGGTTGAGCAGGATGAAGGGGTAGGGGTCGAAGGCGCTGCTCACGCCCGCGATCAAATTGATGCCGATCCACACCGCAAGCACGCTGCCGAACGAGATCAGGAACCACCAGCTGCCGCCGAAAGCCGCCATGTTGTCGGAGACGCGGTCGGCGAACGAGCGGTGCTCCTCGAACTCCTCTTCCGAGTTTTCCGAAATCGTGTCCTGCCTGGCGATCGATTCGACCACCTGGCGGTCGAGTTCGGAGAATTCGCCATGCTCCTGCTGCAGCAACTCCTCCATGTAGCGCATGCGGTAGCGGCCGAGCTCTTCGCGGCTGATGCGGGCGCCGCGCGGCAGGTCGGGATGGTCGGAGCGGATGCGGTCGGCCAGGCTTGGCCGCAGGTCGTCGATGCGCACCAGGTCGCGCTTGCGGAATTTGCGGCCCGATATCGCCGATGGTTTCCGCTTCGGCTTCAGGCGGCCATGGGGTTCGGAGTCCGGCACATCGGGCGCTTCCAGCGCCTCGTCGGCCACCAGCTCGGCGTCGTGGTCGGTCGGCGCCTCGAAATACTCGCCGCCGCTGTCGTTTTCATTGTCGGCCTGTTCGGATGGGTTTGGGCTCATGATGCCGGCTCCTGCTGTCGCGCCCACGATACGCCAAGGCGAGGCGGCATAGCCACTGTGGCGGTGAAGATTGGGGGCTTGTGCAAGCGCTTGTGATGAATGCCTGCTGCAATTGCCTGTGGCGGCGCAGCCCCCGGGGCCTCGCTCGCCTGCTGCTCGGCAACCAGACCGCCGAAGTGCTGTTGCCGACGAAGGTCGCGCCTGCTGCAGAGTTAAGATGAGGCAGCGATCCTTCACGACCCCCCTCTGTCCTGCCGGACATCTCCCCCTCAAGGGGGGAGATCAGATGTCGCCATGGCTTCGCCAAACACGAAAAAGAGGCGAGACGCCGAAGCTGCTAATCTCCCCACTTGAGGGGGAGATGGCCGGCAGGCCAGAGGGGGGTGCTGTCCGCCGGCGTTTCAGAGTTCCTCCACCCAACGACGGGTTCTATTGCGGCGGTAAACCAGGCAACTGCGACCCCTGCGCCGGCAAACCAGGCGGCGGCAGGCCGGGCGATGCTGCCGGCTGGTCTCCCGCAAACATCAGCCGCGTCTTGGTATCGGCCAGCGTCGGCGAAAGACTGCGCTGGATCAGCGCTTCGACATGGTCGTTGCGCTGGCGTGCGCTGTCGGCGCCCATCACCACGACGATCAGATGCCGGCCGTCGGCATTGTAGGACGTGACGATATTGTAGCCGGATGCCCTGATATAGCCGGTCTTAATGCCGTCGACGCCGCGCACCCGGCCGAGCATGTCGTTGTGGCCGCGCACCAGCCGACCGCGGAACATGAAGTCGCTTTCGGAGAAATAGTGGAACTGCTGCGGGAAGCGGGCGCGCAGCGCCATCCCCAGCGTCGCCATGTCGCGCGCCGATGTGTGCTGGCCATCGTCGGGCAGGCCGGAGGCATTGCGGAAGACGGTGCTGCTCATGCCGATCTGGCGCGCCTTCGAGGTCATCATGGCGGCGAACTGGTCCTCCGAGCCGCCGAGATATTCGCCCACCGCCACCGCCACGTCATTGGCCGACTTGACCACGATCGCTCGGATCGCCGAATCGACATCGATGCTCTCGCCGCGCTTGAAGCGCAATTTGGTCGGCGGCTGCCGGGCGGCATTGTCGGAGACCGGGATCTGCGTTTCCTTCGAGACGCGGCCGGACTCCAGCGCCTCGAACAGCAGGTACAGCGTCATCATCTTGGTCAGCGACGCCGGATAGCGTTGCGCCCTCGAACTGACTTCGAACAGCGTCTTGCCACTGCCGGCATCGATTACGATGGCGGCATATTTCTCCTGCGGCGCCGGCACCGCCAGCACGCTGTCGGGCGGTGCGGTGGTGCTGCAGCCGGCCACGAAGACGAGCAGCAGGAGGGCTGCGAGAAATTTTTGGACGAGGGAGGGGAAATGGAAGTTTGGCAAGGCAAGTCCGGCGTTGCTGAGAGGGCCGGAACCTAGCCTAACCCATTGTGTTCGTCCATTTGGTTAACGGCGGAGCTGCCGATGACGCTGCCAATCTCCCCCGCAAGGGGGGAGATCAGATGTCGCTTCGGCTTCGCCAATCATCGGCGCTGAAACGGCAACCTCGACATCCGCCCACCCGCCCGAAATCGCCTGCTTCCTGTCCTGTTTTGCCTGCGGGGTCGCGGTGCTGCTATAGAGGCGGCAATTGCTTGGGGGACTTGACAATGACCGGTGACATCGGCGCGGCTGCGCCATCTCTTATCAGGGCTTCGCTCAGCCGCACCGGCAAATGGGCCGGCAGCGTCGCTTTCATCGGCGGCGCTGCTTCCGACATCCTCAATCCGCTGGCGCCATTCGCCGCCTATATCGCGCTGGTCGCTTCGGTTGCCGCCGCCATCATCGCCATTGCCATCGTTCTGCGGCTGGTGCTGGCCGCCAAGGCGCTGCCGGCGCTGATCTTTGCCACCAGCGCTGCCGCCGTCGCCGGCGGCGTCTATGGCCTGCAGCAGCAGACCAATTCGCAGAACGGTGTGATCGCCGGCCTGGTGCCGGCCATCGCCCAGTTGCAGCAGCAGATGGGCATCGTCTCGGCCAGGGTGGCCAGGATCGAGCAAACGGTAACCGAGACGAAGCTGGCGGTCGACCAGGTCAAGCAATCGACCGACGCGGTGGCGAAGAAGACCGAGGAAATTGCGTCGACCCAGCAGCAGCAGGCTGAGCAGGGCGCGCAGACGCAAAAGTCGGTAGAGGCGGTCAAGCAGACGACCGAAACGCTCGCTGCCGGCCAGCAGAAACAGGCCGAGCAGGCGGATAAGCTTCAGGCGACCACCGAGCAGATCGCCGCCTCGATCGACACCATCGCCAAGGGCTTTGCCGCATTGGCCGCGCAGGGCGGGACGATCGCCGAGCCGAAGCGGCCGGACGAATTCTATCACAATGCCCGCGTCTACGAGCTTTCCGGCGACATGCTGAATGCGCGGCGCTCCTATCTCGCTTTCGCCGGTTTCGACGTCGACGCCGTCGATCCCTACACACGCTTCGCCACCCTGCTGCGCGTGCAGGACGGCAAGGCCGGCGCCCGCGAAGTGTTCGGCGCCCTGGCCGACAAGGCCAAGGCGCTGTCGATCAAGCTGGTCCATATCCTGCAGTTCGACGATGCCCAACGTCTCGACAAGCTCAACGCCTTCATCGCGGCCAATCCGGATTTCGCACCGGCCTATTACCTGCTCGCGCAGGAGTTTTCCGAGGATCGCCTCGGCGTCCAGTCGCTGTCCGACAAGCGCAGCGAGGCCGAGGCGCTGACCAGGTTCGTCTCCTATGAAAAGGAAGGCAGGCTGCTCAAATATTTCATCGACCAGACGCAGCTCGCCGACTGGCTCGATCGCAGCCGCAGCCGGTTGACCGCGCTTGGCGACGTGCTCGACCCAGCGCGCTTTGCCCCGACGCTGACGCCGATGCGCTCCAATGCCGGCTGGACGATCTCCATCTCGCTGCCCGAGGCCGCGACCGGCATTTCCTGGCGCATGGGTGTGTCAGGTCCGTTCACCGACACCGGGCTGATGGCGATGAACGACCAGCGCACCGGCAAGCCGATGCCCAATCCGAGCTTCGAATTGCCCGACAGCACCACGGCCACCACCATCGGGGTCAAATATCTCGATCTCAGGGGCCGCGAGACCGGGCCGTTCGACATAAGTTTCGATCCGGACGCGGCGCTGCAACAGGGCAACAAACAGATCCTCGACCAGTTCTGGACGTCGTGGATCGCCTTCGACGCCAGCGGCAATCACGGCCTGGTCTATTTCTCCCAGATGCTGTCATTCCGCTGCGGCATCAAGGAGGTGCGCTACAGCCTGAACGGCACGGCGCTCGACAAGGAGATCAAGCTGCCGCCTTGCGACAAGAAGGACCCCTACGCCATTCCTTATGACTACCAGCCTTACTTCAGGGTCGCCGACAACGTGACATCGATGGCGGTGCAGGTCACCTACACCGACGGCACCAAGTCGCCGGTCCGGGAGTACAAACGGCAGTAGGCGTCCACCCTCCCCCTTGTGGGGAGGGTCGATCCGCGTAGCGGATCGGGGTGGGGGGTCCTCGTAGGGCGCTACCCCCACCCCGTCGAACGATCTCCGCTTCGCGTCGAGCGCTCGCCGACCCTCCCCACAAGGGGGAGGGTAAAAATCGCCCTGATGCAAAATGCCGGTCGCTGTGCTTGCGCATCCCTCGCCGAGCGGGTTTGTTCGCTGCCATCAGAATCAGCAGGTGCGCGGATGGATACGGTCACGATCAAGGCAAAGGGCATTTCGGTCACGCTCGATCTCACTGTCGGCCATATCGCCGACATGACAGTCGACAGCGATGGCCGCCAGCTGAAGCCGCTGCACCGCGCGCCCTGGATCGATGCCGGCGAGACGCTGCCGCCGGATCTGCCTCAAGGCACGGTGCGGCTGTCTGGCGATTTCCTATGCGCACCGTTTTCGGCCAGCGACATCGAGGCCGCACCGCTGCATGGCTGGCCGGCCAACAGCGCCTGGGATGTCACCGCCAGCGAAGCGACATCCGACGGCTGGCGGGCCGTCTTCCGGTTGCGCCGCACGGTGATGGGCGCGACGGTCGACAAGATCTTCACGCTCCGCAACTGTCATCCCTTTCTCTATCAGGAGCATGTCTTTTCCGGCGGTTCCGGCGCGGTCTCCGCCGCCCACCATCCGATGGCGGCGATGCGCGATGGCGGCCGGCTGGCCTTCTCGCCGAAGCGCTTTGCCGGGACACTGGACGCACCGCTGGAGCCCGATCCGGCCCGCGGTCGCTTCAAGCTTTCCTATCCCGCCCGCTCGACCGATCTGACGCGCTTTCCAGCCACTGGCGGCGGCACGCTCGATCTCACCGACTACCGCATGGAGGATGAGCGCGAGGATTTCATCACCCTGGTCGAAGCCGATCATGACGGTCCGGGCTGGACGGCGCTGGCGCGCCGGGCCGAACAGGATCTGGTGCTGGTGCTGAAGAACCCGGCGGAGCTTCCGGTCACCATGCTGTGGTTCAGCAATGGCGGCCGCGACTACGCGCCGTGGAGCAGCCGCCATCGCGGCGTGCTCGGCATCGAGGACGGCCGCGCCGCCATCGGCCATGCCGCATCGATCGACGACAATTGGCTGAAGCGCGAAGGGGTCGCGACCGCTTTTACCCTCGGCGGCGAAGTCTCCTTCCGCCATGTCATCGGCACGCTGCCGCTGACGAGCGGCGAGCCGCCGCGCGATATCGGGACAGCCTCAGGTCACATGCGTCTCACCGGAGCCGATGGTTCGACCCGCGATGTCAGGTTCGACAGCGATTTCCTGCGGATCGGCCAGCCCGGCTGATTTTCGAACGCTGGCCCTGCCCCTCACCTGCCTGCCGGCATCCTCGACACACGGCACATGGAGCTTGTCCGCCGCACCGCCGCGCCAACCAATCTGCTTGGCGCTGCGGCGGACGCATAGGGGGAGAAGTGTTACCCATCTATCGGCTGCACACCGGCAGGGCGACGAGGGGCAGCGCTGACGTGGCGGATGTCGTGAGATTGCCCAAATCGCGGTTTGAAATTTCCTCAAACTGCCGACAAGATGCAAAGCATAACTGGAAGCGCCCAATGTCCGAAATCGCCCATCTCGCCGCCACCATCTTCAAGCGCGCTGGCAAGGCGAAACGCTTCATCGTCGCCATTGCCGGCCCGCCCGGCGCCGGCAAGTCGACGCTCTCGGCCGGCCTGCATGATCTGTTGCCGGAGGGCGCGGCTGAAGTCGTGCCGATGGACGGCTTCCACTATGATGACATCGTGCTCGACCAGCGCGGCCTGCGGTCAAGAAAGGGCGCGCCGGAGACTTTCGACTTCGCCGGCTTCGAGACGCTGTTGAAGCGCATCCGTTCGGGCGAGCCAGACATCGCCATTCCGGTGTTCGACCGCAGCATGGAATTGTCGCGCGCCGCCGCCTCCATCGTTGCCGCCGAGACCAAGTTCATCCTGGTCGAAGGCAATTACCTCCTGCTGGACGAGGAGCCGTGGTCGCGGCTGGCGCCGCTGTTCGACTTCACCATCTTTGTCGATGTGCCGCGTGCCGAACTCGAGCGCCGCCTTCTGGTGCGCTGGCACGAGCATGGCCGCTCCGACGAAGACGCCCGCGCTTGGATCGCTTCCAACGACATGCCCAACATCGATCGCGTGCTCGGCCGTCGCAGGTCCGCCGACCTGGTTGTTGGCGATCCCGCATAGTTCGCTGGACTTCGGAACGGGAACCTTAAGACTTTCAGGTCGTTATCTCTCATCGGCAATCGTGCCGCCGTGAGGGAACCGTCAGATGGCAACCAAGGCAAAAACACCCGCCAAGAGCAAGACCGCTCAACCCAAAGCCAGGCAGGCAAAGGCCACGCAGGCGAAGGCAGGCGCCGGCCCGGCGATCGCCGAGCGGTCCAAGGACGCAAAGCCGGCTTTCGGCAAAGCGGCGCCAAAGAAGGTAGAACCGGTGGCGACGGCAAAGGTGACGGCGAAAACCGCCAAACCCAAGAAGCCGGCAAGCAGCGGCTCGGTGGCCGGCGGCGCGATGCGCACCGTCAAGGCGACCGCCAATGTCGCCGCTGGTGCGGTGGCGGCGACAGCCAGGGGCGCTGCGTCGCTCGCTGCGTCCGTCATCGGCAAGGGCGGCTCGAAAAGCAAGGCCAAGGCGAAATAGACCCGGCTGCTTCGGCTGGCCGAGGTCAATTCCTGGCGGGAATGGTCAGGCCGCGCTGCACCGCGGGCCGCGCCAGCCCGCGCTCCAGCCATGCCGCGACGGTGGGGAAGTCGTCGAAGCCGACGAGTTCGCGCGCCTCGTAGAAGCCGATCAGATTGCGCACCCAGCCCAGCATCGAAATGTCGGCGATGGTATAGTCGTCGTCCATGATCCAGGTTCGACCCTTCAGCCGCGTCTCCAGCACCCCGATCAGCCGCCGCGATTCATTGCGGTAGCGATCCAGCGGCCGCTTGTCGGCGATCTCGCGTCCGGCGAATTTGTTGAAAAACCCGACCTGTCCGAAAATCGGCCCGATCGCCGCCATCTGGAAGAACACCCATTGGATGGTCTCGTAGCGCCGCGCCGGATCGGCAGGGATCAGCTTGCCGGTCTTGTCGGTGAGGTAGAGCAGGATGGCGCCGGATTCGAACAGGCCGAATGGCCTGCCGCCCGGCCCGTCGGGGTCGATGATCGCGGGTATCTTGCCGTTCGGGTTCAGCGACAGGAATTCCGGCGTCCAGCTCTGGTCCTTGCCGATATCCACCAGATGCGCCTCGTAGGGGAGGCCGAGTTCTTCCAGCGCGATCGAGACTTTCACCCCATTCGGCGTCGTCGCGGAATAGAGCTGCAGGCGGTCGGGGTGGCTGGCCGGCCAGCGCTTGGTGATCGGAAAGGCGGACAGGTCGGTCATCGAAAGCTCCGGTCGGGAATTTGGCGCGGTATCGCGCCGTCTGGCGAGTTGCGAAGGATTATCCTCGGCTTCTTTGCCGATCAACCGGTCGAAGGTGCACACACCGTCTTCGCAGTCATTCAGGGCCAGTCGCTCAGGCCAGTCGCTTGCCGTCAGACCGCCTTGAACGCCACCACGGCATTGGTGCCGCCGAAGGCAAAACCGTTGCTGATCGCCGCGCGCACCTTGCGCTCGCGCGCCACATTCGGCGTGATGTCGAGATCGCAGTCGGGGTCGGCCTGCCGGAAATTGGCCGTCGGCGGCACGATGCCTTCGCGGATCGCCATCACGCAGGCGATCATTTCCAGGCCGCCCGAGGCGCCGAGGCAATGGGCATGCATCGACTTGGTCGACGACACCGACAGCTTATAGGCATGGTCGCCGAAGACGCGCTTGATTGCCGCCGTCTCGATCTGGTCGTTGGCCTTGGTGCCGGTGCCGTGGGCGTTGAGATAGTCGACGTCCTCGGGATTGAGCCCGGCGTCCGCCAGGCAGGCGCGCATCGCCGCCGTCGGTCCCTCGACAGTCGGCGCGACGATATCGGAAGCGTCGGCGGAAAGGCCGGCTCCGGCAAATTCGGCCAGAATGGTCGCGCCGCGCGCCATGGCGTGTTCATAGGTTTCCAGCACCGCCATTCCAGCACCTTCGCCGAGCGACAGGCCCTGGCGATCGGCTGAGAACGGCCGGCAGGTATCGGGCGCCAGCACCCGCAGGGCTTCCCAGCCTTTCAGGATGCCCCAGAGCAGCGGCGCGTCGGTGCCGCCGGCGACCATGACATCGGCGCGGCCGAGCCGGATCTGGTCGACCGCCGAGGCAAAGGCGTGATTGGACGAGGAGCAGGCCGAAGTGACGCCGAACACCGGCCCGCGCAGGCCGAGATTCATACTGACATGGCCGGACGCCGCACTCGGCATCACTTTTGGCACGGTGAAGATGCCGGCCCGGTTCTTGCCGTCGACCAGGATGGCGCGGTAGTTCTCCTCGATCGCCTCCCAGCCGCAGACGCCGACGCCGACAACCGCGCCCATCCGGTAGGTGGTTGCTTCATTCGATGTCAGGCCGGCATGCTGCATGGCTTCGCGCGCGGCAATCGTCGCCAAAAGGCTGAAGCGGTCCATCGACACGGTCTGCTTGTGGCTGATGCCATGGTCGGGCAGCGTCTTGATTTCGCAGCCGACCTTGACCTTCAGATCATGCAAACCGGGATTGCTGATTTGACCGATGGCCGATCGGCCGGCCCGCATTTCGTTCCAGATTGCAGGCGCATTGGCGCCGAGCCCGCATATGCCGCCGATGCCGGTAATGACGACGCGCTTTTGCATTCAGCTCAGGCTTTTTTCGCAATCAGCGCGCGAACAGCCTCAACCATATCGCCGACATTCTTGAGATTGCTCCAGGCATCGACCGTGTTCATCTCGATCTCGATGCCGTACTGCTCCTCGAGATCGAAGATGATCTCGGTCAGTTCCAGGGAATGGATGCCAAGCGCGGTCAATTCCGTATTGGTGGTGATCTCTTCGCCACCGGGCTCCGCATGTGCCCTGATCTTGGCGATGATTTCCGTTGCCAGCTCGTCAGCCATTCGATTCCTTCCCCAATTTTATAACGTCGCGGTGCCGATTGGTTGGCGCCCCTGTTGCCTGGACTGAAATCGCCGTCGCCTTCAAAAACCCGCCAGGCGCAGCATGACCGTTCCAAAGAGGCTCCCTCTATAGAAACGGAAACGCTGTCAAGCAACAAGCTATATCAACAAGCACCATATCGACAAAGCGCCGGGAGTGCTTAACGTTAGCGCCGTGGATACGTTGCAGCATGTCTTGATCCCAGCTCTTCCGGCCCAGCGCGCGGCCGGGGCGGCCCGGCTTGCGTGCGGCGTCAGGGATGGACGCACCCGGCTTTTGCGCCTCTATCAGGACGGCTCGGCCAAAATCCGCATGCCGGCCGTTGCGGCCGATCCGCTCGAAGCCGTGCTCATCAACACCGCCGGCGGTCTGACCGGCGGCGATCGGCTCGGCTGGGAAATCGATGTCGGGCCAGGTGCCTCCGCCTCGATAACCACCCAGGCCTGCGAAAAGATCTATCGTGCCGCTAGCGACCGCGCCGAAGTTCGGGTGAAGCTCAGCGTCGGCGCGGGCGGGCGTATCGCCTGGCTGCCCCAGGAAACCATCGTCTTCGACCGCTCGGCCTTTGCCCGCACGCTCGAGGTCGAGCTTGCCGCAGGCGCCGAGGCATTGCTGCTTGAAGCCACCATATTCGGCCGCCTCGCCATGGGCGAAGAGGCCGCGCACGGCCATTTCCACGACCGTTGGCGTGTCCGCCAGGATGGTGCGCTCGTTCATGCCGAGGATTTCCGCATCGGGCCGGCTATCGCGGCGGCACTTGGCCGCCCGGCGGTCGCCGGCGGCGCCATTGCCGCTGCGACGCTGCTGATGGTCTCGCCGCAGGCCGAAGCCTTGCTCGATCCGGCCCGCGACATCGTCGGCGCCGACGGCGATGCCAGCGCCTGGAGCGTCAAAAAATCTGGCAAGCTTCTTGCGAGGCTGTTTGCCGAGGACGGCTATCAGCTGCGCAAGCGGCTGGTTCCGCTCGTCGAACTGCTCAACGGGCGGGCGGGTCTGCCCAAATTATGGTCACTCTGAGCCAAATACAGGCCAAATCCAGGAAAGCGCATGAACCTGACGCCGCGTGAAAAGGACAAGCTGCTCATCGCCATGGCGGCGATCGTGGCGCGCAAGCGGCTGGAACGCGGCGTCAAGCTCAATCACCCCGAAGCGATCGCGCTGATCACCGATTTCGTCGTCGAGGGCGCCCGCGACGGCCGCCCGGTCGCCGAACTGATGGAGGCCGGCGCCCATGTCATCACCCGCGCGCAGGTGATGGAAGGCATCGCCGAGATGATCCACGACGTGCAGGTCGAGGCGACCTTTCCCGACGGCACCAAGCTGGTGACCGTTCACGAACCGATCAGGTGAGGAGAAAACGATGCTGGAGCTGCGACCGAATTGCGAATGCTGCGACAAGGACCTGCCGCCGGAAGCGGCGGACGCGCTGATCTGCACCTTTGAATGCACCTTCTGCGCTGACTGCGCTGAACATGTGCTGGGCGGCGTCTGCCCGAACTGCGGCGGCAATTTTTCCGCACGCCCGATCCGCCCAGTGGAGAAACTGGTGAAATATCCGGCCTCGACCCAACGCGTGCTCAAGGCCGAGGGCTGCGGCCCGCGCAAGGCTGCGTGATTGTTTTCGTGACTTCGAAGGGAAGACCGATGATCTCTGCTTCAACCAAACGCACCACGCTTGCAGCGATCCTGCTGCTGGCGGCGGCGATGCCCGCCTATGCCCATGTCGGCATCGGCACGACCTCGTCCTTCGCGGCGGGCTTCGCGCATCCGCTGTCCGGCCTCGACCATATGACCGTCATGGTAGCCGTCGGCCTGTGGGCGGCGCTCAAGGGCGGCAAGGCAATCCGGGCCTGGCCGCTGGCCTTTGTCGGCGTCATGCTGGTCGGCGGCGCGCTCGGCATGCTCCACGTGCCGGTGCCTTTCGTCGAACCGGGCATCCTTGCCTCCGTCGTCGCGCTTGGCTTGCTGGTGGCGTTGGCGGTCGATCTGCCGGTCTCGGCCGGAGTCGCCATCATCGGCCTGTTCGCGCTGTTCCATGGCCATGCCCACGGCACCGAAGTGCCGGAAAATGCCGGTGGACTTGACTATATGGCCGGCTTTGCCGTTGCCACCGCACTTCTCCATGCCATGGGCATCGCTGCCGGCCTTGGCCTCGGCATGCGCTTTCGCGGGCTTGCCCGCGCCGCTGGCGCCGCTTGTGCTGCAGTCGGCGGCGGCCTGGTCTTCGGCGTTTTGTGAGGCTAACGATGATTCCCGGCGAAATCATCACCGCAAGCGGCGACATCGAGCTCAACAAGGGGCTGCCGACGGTGACGCTGAAGGTCGCCAACAGCGGCGACCGGCCGATCCAGGTCGGCAGCCACTACCATTTCTTCGAGACCAATGAGGGGTTGAAATTCGACCGCGACAAAGCGCGCGGCATGCGTCTGGACATTGCCGCCGGCACCGCGATGCGCTTCGAACCGGGACAAGAGCGGGACGTCACGCTGGTGCCGTTCGGAGGAAAACGCGAGGTCTACGGTTTTCAGCAGAAGATCATGGGCAGGCTGTGAGATCGACGGGGTCGAGCGCCCTGAGGTCAGTTCGACGGCCTGGCCGCCGCGTAGATGACGATTCTTGCCGAGCCGTCGAATTCCACCGCAAGGACGTCTTCCGTAAGCACGCGCCGCGAATCGATGGCGTTGAACAGCAAGGCGTTGGCGTCGATCTCCTTGCGCAGTTCCGCAATGTCGTCCTGATGCTGTTCGACCTTGCTCTCGACGGCCGGCGGCGGGCCGCCTTCGCTGCGCGCCGCGTCGGTGAGGAAGACGATATCCACAGTATCGAGCTTGGACGTCTTGCGCACGGCGCCGATGTTCTCACGCGTCCGCTCGATCGCGGTGATGATCTTGTTGGTCTGTGGTTCCGTCCGCGCCTCCTCCTGCCGGACATCGGAGCCGACGATCCTGTTGACGGTGTCGGCCCGGTTGACGGCGTCAGCGCTTTCAAGACCTTGCGCGGCTTGTGGGCCGAAAGCTGCGAGAAATGCGCAGGCAGCAAGGCTCTGGAGCCATCTGGTGTCGGCAAAGACAGGCATTGCTCGCTCCTGGTGGACTTTTCTGTGCAACGCCGTTCGGCGCCAAAGGGACGAAACGCCTCCTGTCGGGCGAAGGTTCCCTGTGGGCTGGCGGGCCGGGTGCCGGCCCGCCAAGCGCTTCTTTCAGCTTGCCTTCTTGGTGACAAGGGTCAGCGCGCCATCGGTGGTCATGCTGGCGGCGACCACCTGTGCCGAGGTGAGCCCCTTGGCTTCGAGCGCCGACTTGATCTGCGGCGTCGCGTCGATCGAAGAGCGCAGTTTCTGCAGCCCGGCATCGCCACGCTGGGCGATCACCTGATTGACCTGCGTCTGGGTGGCTTTGGGCAATTCGCTGATATCGACGATGTTGACCTTCTGGATCGCCGGCGCCGCCGGCTGAGCGCTGGGCGCTGCCGGCTTCGGTTGCGGCGTGGGCTGCTGCTGGGCGCCGGCTACGGTTGCGGAGGCCAGCGTGGCGGCGGCTGCAAGAACGATGATTTTGCGCATGTATTTTCCTTTCATCGATTTGGCCAAGGGTTTGGCAAACGGGCGGTTTGGGGTGGCACGGCCACCTCAACGGCCAAATGGGATCAGAAGGTGTCGCCGGGCGGGTCATTGCATGACCATTGGATGGCGACGATGTGGAGTTCGGCTGCGGCCGGCCTCTCGTTTGGGGAGCATTGACTGATGGCTAGAATTACCCGCGCCGCCTACGCGCAGATGTATGGCGCGACGGTCGGCGACAGAGTGCGCTTGGCCGACACCGAGCTGTTTATCGAGGTCGAAAAGGACCTCACCGTCCATGGCGAGGAGGTGAAATTCGGCGGCGGCAAGGTCATCCGCGACGGCATGGGCCAGAGCCAGGTGTCGCGCGCCGGCGGCGCGGTCGACACGGTCATCACCAACGCGCTGGTGGTCGATGCCACGGCCGGCATCTTCAAGGCCGACATCGGTCTCAGGGACGGCCGCATCGCGGCGATCGGCAAGGCCGGCAATCCCGACACGCAGGACGGCGTCACCATCGTCATCGGCCCCGGTACAGAGATCATCGCGGGCGAGGGCAAGATCCTGACCGCCGGCGGCTTCGACGCGCACATCCACTTCATCTGCCCGCAGCAGATCGACGAAGCGCTGATGTCGGGCATCACCACCATGCTCGGCGGCGGCACCGGCCCGGCGCATGGCACGCTGGCCACCACCTGCACGCCTGGACCCTGGCACATGGCGCGCATGATCCAGTCCTTCGACGCTTTCCCGATGAACATCGGCCTGTCCGGCAAGGGCAACGCCTCGCTGCCGGCAGCGCTGGAGGAAATGGTGCTGGGCGGCGCCTGCTCGCTGAAGCTGCACGAGGACTGGGGCACGACGCCGGCGGCCATCGACTGCTGCCTGTCGGTTGCCGACGATTACGACGTGCAGGTGATGATCCACACCGATACGCTGAACGAATCCGGCTTTGTCGAGAACACCGTCGCCGCCATCAAGGGCCGCACCATCCACGCCTTCCACACCGAGGGTGCCGGCGGCGGCCATGCGCCCGATATCATCAAGGTCTGCGGCTTGCCCAACGTCATTCCGTCTTCGACCAACCCGACCCGGCCCTACACCGTCAACACGCCGGCCGAGCATCTCGACATGCTGATGGTCTGCCACCATCTGTCGCCGTCGATCCCTGAAGACATCGCCTTTGCCGAAAGCCGCATCCGCAAGGAGACCATCGCGGCGGAAGACATTCTGCACGATATCGGCGCCTTCTCGATCATCTCGTCGGACTCGCAGGCCATGGGCCGTGTCGGCGAGGTGGCGATCCGCACCTGGCAGACCGCCGACAAGATGAAGCGCCAGCGCGGGTCATTGCCGCAGGAGACCGGCAACAACGACAATTTCCGCGTCCGCCGCTACATCGCCAAATACACCATCAACCCGGCCATCGCGCATGGCCTGTCCAGGGACATCGGTTCGATCGCGGTCGGCAAGCGCGCCGATCTGGTGCTGTGGAACCCAGCCTTCTTCGGCGTCAAACCGGACATGGTGCTGATCGGCGGCATGATAGCCGCAGCCCCGATGGGCGACCCAAACGCCTCTATCCCGACACCGCAGCCGATGCACTACCGCCCGATGTTCGGCGCCTATGGCAAGGCCAGGACCAACTCGTCGGTGACGTTCGTTTCCAAGGCGGCTCTGGACTCAGGCCTGCATGGCCGGCTCGGCGTCGACAAGCAGTTCGTGGCCGTGGAAAACACCCGTGGCGGCATCGGCAAGCATTCGATGGTGCTCAACGACGCTACGCCGCATGTCGAAGTCGACCCGGAGACTTACGAGGTGCGCGCCGATGGCGAGCTACTGACCTGCGAGCCGGCAAGCGTGCTACCGATGGCGCAGCGGTATTTCCTGTTTTGAGGCGAGGGGCGATTTGATCGACCCGGCAAATTCCGTTGCGACCCGGTCGGTCCCACCGCAATATGCGGCTCAAAGAACCGCGTAGCAGGTCATGGTCACCGAAATAGCCTCCGCCCACGACATCTTCCCGCATATCCGCATCGTCATGGGCATGGTGATCGGACTTGGCGTCGCTCGCCTGCTGTCGGGGGTGGCGCGAATCGTCCAGCATCCCGGCCAGTACAGGCTCTATCCCGTGCACCTCGGCTGGGTCGCCTCCATGCTGTTGCTGCTGGTGCATTTCTGGTGGTGGGAGTTCGGCCTCTACACCATAGAGGTCTGGACTTTCGGCAAGTACCTGTTCCTGATCTTCTACGCCATCACGCTGTTCCTGCTGTGCGCGCTGCTGTTTCCGGATTCGATGCTCGACTACACCAGCTACGAGGATTTCTTCTATTCACGCCGTGGCTGGTTCTTCGGCCTGCTGGCGACGACCTATCTGCTCGACGTCGTCGACACGCTGCTGAAGGGTCCCGAGCATTTCGCCCGCTACGGCAATGAATATCTGTTCCGAACGCCGGTTTTCGTGGTGTTGTGCATCGCCGCCATACTGGTGCGTGACCGCCGCTTCCACATCGCATTCGTCGCCGGCACGCTGATCTATCAGATATCGTTCATCCTGCGGCTCTTCGACACCATCGTCTGAACAGTGGCTATGGTTTAGGGTCGCAGGAAAGAGGGTTCAACCATGTACAAGGCCATCGGATCGCGTGGATCCCGCGTCAGCCGCGTTCTGTGGATGCTCGAGGAACTCGGGCAGCCCTATGAATTCGTCGAGGTCAAATTGCGTTCGCCCGAAGCCTATGCGCTCAACCCGTCGGGCAAGGTGCCGATCCTGATCGATGGCGAACTGACGGTGACTGATTCGGCGGCAATCTGCGTCTATCTCGCCGACAAGCACGCCGACAAAGGCATGGGCGCCAATCCAGGTGTGGCCGGACGCGCCGAAATGGATTCCTGGATGCATTTTGCCCAGTCCGAGTTCGAAGCGCCGCTGTGGAACAAGCTGCGCCACCGCTTCCTGTTGCCGAAGGACGTGCGGGTCGATGTCGGCCCCGCCGCCGCCTACGATTTCGCCTCGGAGGCCAAGGCGCTCGACGGCCGGCTGGGGGATCGGGAGTTTGCGCTGGGCGACCGGTTTTCCGCCGTCGACGTGCTGTTGGGCGACATGGGCGGCTGGGCCCGCGCCGGAAAATTTCCGATCGAATCCGAGCGCGTCAACGCGTATTTCGACCGCGTCCTGGCGCGGCCTGCCCGTGCGAGAGCCCAGGCTAACGGTGGAGCCATGCGATGAAACTCAACCTGAACACCGACTTCACCAAGTTCCCCCGGGCCGTCTCGGTGGTGCCTGCCGGCACTGCCGGAACTACGCCGCCATCCGGCCGTGCCGTCCTGCCCCATGACGAGCGTCATTTGCGCCGCCGCGCCATTGAGCTTGCCGACGGCAGCAAGGTGCTGGTCGATCTGCCCGAGCCCGTGACCTTGAACGATGGCGACCGGCTGGTGCTGGAGGATGGCGGCCAGGTCGAGATCACCGCGGCACCCGAAGAGGTCTATGATATCCGCGCCCGCGATGCGGTGCATCTGACGGAGCTTGCCTGGCATATCGGCAACCGCCATCTGGCGGCAGCGATCGAGCCCGGCCGCATCCTGATCCTGCGCGACCATGTCATCAAGGCTATGCTGGAAGGGCTGGGCGCCACGGTCCGCGAAGTCTCCGAACCGTTCAAGCCGGTGCGCGGCGCCTATTCCGCCCAAGGTGCGCATGGTCACGATCATGGCCATGCGCATGCGCACGCCGAAGCGCATTCCCATGATGGACGTTCCCACGCACACAGCGAGTCGCATTCGCACAGCCATTCCCATGACGGGCACCATCACGATCATGACTGACCAGCCATCCGGCATCGCTTTGCTGCGGCTCATGGCGTGGCTGTCGCCGGCCTTTCCGGTCGGCGGCTTTGCCTACAGCCATGGCCTCGAACGCGCCGGGCAAGACGGGCTGGTTGCCGATACCGCCAGCCTCGCCTTCTGGCTGGAGACGCTGGTCGAGATGGGCTCGGGCTGGAACGACGCCGTGCTCTTCACGGAAGCCTGGCGCCGCGCCCGCGACGGCGGCGATCTCCATGAAATTGCCGATCTCGCCGAAGCGCTGGCCGGCTCGCGTGAGCGTCACACCGAAACCATGCTGCAAGGCGCCGCCTTCCTGAAAGCGGCAGCGGCTTGGGCGAATCCGGTGTTGGGCCGCCTGCCGGCCGAATGCGCCTACTGTGTCGCCGTCGGCGCCGTTGCCGGCGGCAACGGCATCGCGCTTCAGGACGCGATGTCGGCCTTCCTGCAGGCCTTCTTCTCCAACCTCGTCCAGGCGGCGATCCGACTCGGAATCGTCGGCCAGACGGACGCTATGGCCTTGCTCGCCGGCTTCGAGCCGTTGGCGCTGTCGACGGCCGCGCGCGCCGCCGGCTCGACATTGGACGATCTCGGCGGCTGCGCCTTCATCTCCGACATCATGGCGATGAAGCACGAGACGCAGTATTCCAGGCTGTTCCGCTCATGATCGTCCTCGCCTTCGCCCTCTCGGCCGTCCTGCTGCTGATCACCGCGCTGCATGTCTATTGGGGCCTTGGCGGCATCTGGCCGGGCAGGGACGGCGTCTCCTGCGCCCACGCCGTCGTCGGCTTTCGCGGCGTCGACGAGATGCCGACGCCGTTTGCCTGTCTCGCCGTTGCCGCGTGCCTGTGCCTCGCAACCCTGTGGCCGCTGGCGCTGACCGGGGTCTTCGCCACCCCCTTTCCAAGGGAAGGCCTTGCCGCCACAGCGCTGCTCATAGGGCTGGTCTTCCTCGGCCGCGGCATTGCCGGCTTCACGCCGTGGTGGCGCCGTCTGGCGCCGGAACAGCCTTTTGCGCGGCTCGATGTCAGCTTCTATTCGCCGCTCTGCCTGTTGATCGGGCTCAGCTTCGCCATCCTCGCCATCACGGAGTTTTCGGCATGACGGATTTTTCGCTATGACTCAGGCCAACGGTCCCCTGCGTATCGGCATCGGCGGTCCCGTCGGCTCCGGCAAGACGACGCTCACCGAGAAGCTCTGCAAGGCGCTGCGCGACGATTTCTCCATCGCCGTCGTCACCAACGACATCTACACCAAGGAAGACGCCATGATGCTGGCCCGCCTGCAGGCGCTGCCTGAGGACCGCATCGTCGGCGTGGAGACCGGCGGCTGCCCGCACACCGCCATCCGTGAGGACGCCTCGATCAATTTGCAGGCGATCGCCGGACTGAACAGGAAATTCCCCGACCTCGACATCGTCTTCATCGAATCCGGCGGCGACAATCTTGCCGCCACCTTCTCGCCCGACCTCGCCGACCTGACCCTCTATGTCATCTCGGTCTGCCAGGGCGAGGAAATCCCCAGGAAGGGCGGGCCGGCGATCACCCGTTCCGATTTCCTGGTCATCAACAAGAGCGATCTGGCGCCCTATGTGAACGTCAACCTCGATGTCATGGAGAGCGATGCCGCCCGCATGCGCGGCAAGCGCCCGTTCGGTTTCACCGACCTGTCGCGCGGCAAGGGCCTGCAGGAAGTCATCGACTTCATCGTCGAACATGGCGGGCTGCAGTCGGCCCGCTCGGCGGCGTAATGCATGTCGCCCAAAAGTGCGTAGCGGTTTTGGGACAACGGACAATGCGAAGACAGCCTGCCCCAGCAGTTTGCGGTTGCTGGCCACGGCCGAGCGCGGCATTCTCTTAAAAACGGAGGTTTTCGGATGAGCATCGCCCGCCTGCAAAAGGAAACGCTGACCAACCTGCCCTATTATGAGGAGCGCGTCGACCTTGCCGCCGCCTTCCGCTGGACGGCGCGGCTCAACATGCATGAGGCGGTGGCCAACCACTTCTCGCTGTCGGTCAACGAGGACGGCAGCAAATTCCTGATGAACCCCAACCAGGTGCATTTCTCGCGCATCAAGGCGAGCGACCTTTTGCTGATCGACGCCAACGATCCCGAGACGCTGACCAGTCCCAACGCCCCTGACCCTACCGCCTGGGGCCTGCACGGCGCCATTCACCGCAACGTGCCGCATGCGCGCTGCACCATGCATGTGCATTCCATTCATGCCACCGTGCTTGCATCGCTGGCCGACTCGACCCTGCCGCCGATCGATCAGAACTCGGCCATGTTCTTCAACCGCCACGTCGTCGACGCCCATTATGGCGGGCTGGCCTTCGAGGAAGAGGGCGAGCGCTGCTCGCAACTGCTCACCGACCCTAAGGTCAAGGTGATGGTGATGGGCAATCACGGCGTCATGGTCATCGGCGACACCGTCGCCGACGCCTTCAACCGCATGTTCTATTTCGAACGCGCCGCCGAGACCTACATCAAGGCGCTGTGGACCGGCCGTCCGCTGCGCACGCTGTCCGACGCCATTGCCGAAAAGGCCGCCAGCGAAATGGACGACTATCCCGGCCAGGCGGAGCGTCACCTCGCCGAGCTGAAGGCGATCCTCGACGACGAAGAGCCGGTGTACCGCAGCTGAATGAGTTCACCCTTCTCCCCGTTCACGGGGAGAAGGTCCCGCCAGGGGGATGAGGGGCAGCGCCGACGTTCATAGGCTCACTCAGAGTCCCAACTGAGCCCGCAACTCTTCCGCACTGTTGATCACGACAGCGCCCTTCGGTCCTGCCATCGGCGCTTCCGGCCAGAAGATCGTCCGCATCCCCGCGGCCAGGCCTGATGTGGCGCCGGTAACGCTGTCGTCGACGGCCACCGCGTCTGAAGGATCGACGCCGGCCAGCCATGCGGCGCGCAGGAACGGTTCGGGATGCGGCTTGCCTTCGCGCACGTCGTTTCGGCTGATCGTGCGCATGCCGGGATAGATCAGGCCGACGGCGCTCAGATTTGCATCGACGATCACCCGGTCGGAATTGGACACCACCGCCTGCTGCACGCCGAGCGCGCGCAATTCGTTGAACACTTCGATCGCGCCGGGGCGCGGCTTCAGCGTCTCGGCCATCGGCATGTAGTGATCGTATTTGCGCACGATCCAGTCGTCGAAGGGCAGGTCGAGGCCGAACTCGCTGCGCAGCATCTCGTAGACCGGTGCGGCGGCGACGCCCAGCACCCGCTCATGCAGGTCGGCCGGCGGCGTGATACCGACGCTGCGCAGCGCCGCCACCAAGGCCGCCTCATGCAGCGGCTCGCTGTCGACCAGCGTGCCGTCCATATCCCAGAAAACCGCTTTCGGCGTCATGCGAGGCTCCTTTGCCGATCCCCTTAAAGCGTTTGTATCAGGAGATAAACCGCCGAGCCCGTCCGCTGGCGATTTTCGCTTGGTTGGTTGCCGCGCGGCGGCCGGATCGAAGCAGCAAGCAATTGCCCTGCCGATAGACAATTGCGCGCCGACACATTCCCTGCAAGACTATGACGCTTCGCCCAAGGGCGCGCAAAGGGGCAGGGCTGGAGGCACATTTTGAATTCGCGGCAAGATGGCGGCAGCAGCAGGCTGGACGAGGCAGCGCGCGCCGGCTGGCTTTACTATGTTGCCGGCAACACCCAGGACCAGATCGCCGCCACGCTCGGCATTTCCCGGCAGACGGCGCAGCGGCTGGTGTCGCTGGCGGTGTCGGAGGGGCTGATCAAGGTGCGGGTCGACCACCCGATCGCCAATTGCCTCGACCTTGCCGCAAGGCTGAAGTCGCGCTTCGCGCTCGACCTGGTCGAAGTGGTGCCGAGCGATCCGACCTCATCCTCGACCACGATCGGCATTGCTGAGGCGGCCGCGGCCGAGATCGAGCGGCGGCTGCGGTCACCGACGCCCATCGTCTTGGCCATCGGCACCGGCCGCACGCTGAAGGCGGCGATCGAGCAATTGCCGCCGATGGAATGCTCGCAGCACAAGGTTGTGTCCTTGACCGGCAACATCTCGCCCGACGGTTCGGCCGCCTTCTACAACGTCATCTTCACCATGGCCGACCGGGTCAAGGCGCGCTCGTTCCCGATGCCGCTGCCGGTCATCGCCTCGTCGCCGGAAGAGCGCGAGATGCTGCTTGCCCAGCCGATGATCCAACCGACGCTGGCGCTGGCCGCGGAAGCCGACGTCACCTTTGTCGGCATCGGCGATCTCGGCCCGAAGGCGCCGCTCTACGAGGACGGTTTTATCTCGGAAAGCGAGCTGAAGGCTTTGCAAAAGGCTGGCGGCGTCGCCGAGATCGTCGGCTGGGTGTTCGATCGGGAAGGCCGCATGATCGAGGGCATCACCAACGACCGGGTATCGTCGGCAGCCTTGCCGTCACGCGAAAAGTCGCTGGTCATTGCGCTCGCCATGGGCGAGCGCAAATTGCCGGGCATCCTGGCCGCTGTGAACCGCCGGCTGGTCAATGGCCTCATCACCGACGAGCGGACCGCCACGGCCTTGCTCGACGATTCCTGATAGATTAAGCGGCCCATCGATAAAATCCAACACGTTTATTTGCAGCGCCCGGACGGGTCGTTGCCGTCGAGAAAACCCATGTCGCGCTGCAGATGCGGCGACAACTCCCGGACGTCGACGTAGCCGCGCCGGCGGTGCACAAGCACGGAAAATTCATGCACCAGCAGGGAAAACCAGCTCTGCGCCGGGGTCGAATGGAGCTTTTGCTGTACCGTGGTCATGATCTTCAGCCTCCGCTATGCTTGAACTTGATTGATCGTTGACATCAGATATCGGCCTGATTGCCTCTTGCCGCCAATCAAACGTCGATCACGACCCATAAGGAGGGCTTATGCCCGATCTCAAGGCACCACAGCTCGCCCAGTTGCCGCCGCTACAGGCCATCAGGGTGTTCGAAGCCGTCGCGCGGCATCTCTCCTTCACCAAGGCCGCGCAGGAACTCGGCATGACGCAGGCCGCCGCCAGCTACCAGATCAAGCTTCTGGAAGAGCGCATCGGTTCGCCGCTGTTCCTGCGCCAGCCGCGCCAGATTGTGCTGACGGAACCCGGCCAGCGCCTGGCGCCCGCCGTCAGCGAGGCGTTCAGCCTGCTCTCAAGCGCCTATTCCGCCGCGCGTGGGGGCGCCGATGGTGTGCTGTGCGTCTCGACGCTGCTGACCTTTGCCTCGAACTGGCTGGCGCAGCACCTCGGCTCCTTCCAGGTCGCGCATCCGTCGCTGGCGGTGCGCGTCGATACCTCGAACAGGGTGATCGATTTTGCCCGCGAGGACATGGACATCGCTATCCGCTCCGGCAGCGGCAAGTGGCCTGGAGTGGAGACCCATCTTTTGTTCAAGGCCGATTTCACCCCGGTGCTGAGCCCGGCACTCGCTGCCACCATAGGTGGCGTCCACGAACCCGCCGACCTGTTCAAGCTGCCCATTCTCGATCCCGGCGACATCTGGTGGCGGGAATGGTTCGCCCTTGCCGGCGTCCCGGCGGACGAACTTGCCAGGCGCACCGGCACCAGCATGGGCGCGCAGGCCTATGAGGCGAACGCGGCCATCGCCGGCCATGGTGTGGCGATCCTGACCACCGCATTGTTCAAGACCGAGCTCGCCGCCGGCCGCCTGATCCAGCCCTTCGACCTGGTCGGCGACGACGGCCACGCCTATTGGCTGGTCTACCCGACGGCGCGTCGCAACGTGCCGAAGATAAAAGCCTTCCGGGACTGGATCCTGGCCGAGATCGCCTGCGCCTGAGGGCGAGCGATTCGCGGATTGATTTCCGAGATGCAAAGCGAGCCATGGATCCGCGACGAATGCTCGCTTTCGCGGACAAACAGCTGCGATCGGGCCACCCGGTTAACCAAGCTTGACAAAAACGCTGTCGATATCACTCGCCCGGCATAGGCTTGTGCTTGTGACGACCCAATTGAGCAGGATCAATCGTCTGCAGATTGAAACAGGGTCGATCAGCCGGCTGATGAAAGTCTATCGCGTCGAAGAAATTGAAAACAACACCGTGCGCACGACGCAGGTGATCGAAGCATTTACGCCGTTTCAAGCTGCCGTGAAGGCAATCGGCCGGGAAGTTAGGCTGCGCAAGGACGAGCCCAGCTGGATCCAGGTGACGGAAGTGCTGACCAGAGCCAAGCAAACACGCGACGGCAGGGTTTTCGAATATTCCGTGGGAAGCTACCCGTCCCACGGCTGATGGACTCGGCCCTATCGCTCCCCTGGCGCGACGATTGGGTTGCGATGGGTCGGCATCAACGCGCTCTCACATCCCCTGCAAACAGCTTCCCAAATCCGTTCAATATCCTCTACGCGCGCAACGCGGCGCTCCGCCTTGCGTGCTGCGCTGCAGCATCGAATCTGGCTTGACATAATTTATGCCAAGTGAGTAATTGCCCATTACCAAGGCAAATGCTCATCTTGGTTCATGGGAGGAATTTGATGAAACTGCGCACGCTCACCCTGGGCTTGTTGTCGGCCAGCGCCTTCGCTTTCGCCGCGCATGCCGAATCCATCACCATCGCCACCGTCAACAATGGCGACATGGTCCGCATGCAGAAGCTGACCGACGACTTCACCAAGGCTAACCCCGACGTCACGCTCAACTGGGTCACGCTCGAAGAGAACGTGCTGCGCGAGCGCGTCACCACCGACATTGCCACCAAGGGCGGCCAGTATGACGTTATGACCATCGGCACCTACGAGGTTCCGATCTGGGCCAAGCAGAACTGGCTGTTGCCGCTCGACAAGCTCGGCGACGACTATGACGCCAAGGACATCATCCCGGCCATCGCCGGCGGCCTGTCGGTCGACGGCAAGCTCTATGCCGCGCCCTTCTACGGCGAAAGCTCCTTCGTCATGTACCGCAAGGACTTGATCGAGAAGGCCGGGCTGAAGATGCCCGACGCCCCGACCTGGGACTTCATCAAGCAGGCCGCCGACAAGATGACCGACCGCGCCAATGGCGTGAACGGCGTTTGCCTGCGCGGCAAGGCCGGCTGGGGCGAGAACATGGCCTTCCTCACCGCCATGTCGAACTCCTTCGGCGCCCGCTGGTTCGACGAGAACTGGAAGCCGCAATTCGACCAGCCGGAATGGAAGAACACGCTGCAGTTCTATGTCGACCTGATGAAGGCCGACGGTCCCGAGGGCGCCTCGTCCAACGGCTTCAACGAAAACCTGGCGCTGTTCCAGCAGGGCAAGTGCGGCATGTGGATCGACGCCACCGTCGCCGCCTCCTTCGTCTCCGACCCGAAGAACTCGACCGTCGCGGACAAGGTCGGCTACGCACTGGCCCCCGACAATGGTCTGGGCAAGCGCGGCAACTGGCTGTGGGCCTGGTCGCTGGCCATCCCGGCCGGCACGCAGAAGGGAGACGCCGCACAGAAGTTCGTCTCCTGGGCGACCAGCAAGCACTACGCAGAACTGGTTGCTTCGAAGGAAGGCTGGGCCAACGTTCCTCCGGGCACGCGCTCCTCGCTCTACGCCAATGCCGAGTATCAGAAGGCGGCTCCGTTCGCCAAGATGACGCTGGACTCGATCAATGCCGCCGACCCGACGCATCCGACCGTCAAGCCGGTGCCCTATGTCGGTGTGCAGTTCGTCGCCATTCCTGAGTTCCAGGGCCTCGGCACAACCGTTGGCCAGCTGTTCTCGGCGGCGCTCGCCGGCCAGACCAGCGTAGACGACGCGCTCAAGCAGGCGCAGGACGCCGCCACCGCGACCATGACCGAAGGCGGTTATATCAAGTAAGGCTCCTCCCGGTGCCGAACGCCGGTCGCCTCCTGACCGGCGATGGCCGCCCGAGTCCCAGTTCGGGCGGCCGCTTTTTCCCCGCTGTGAAAATTCAGTCCGACTAGTGAAGGGTGACCGTCATGGCTACTCAGCAGACCCGTTCGCTTGCCCGCTTCATGATGGCGCCGTCCGTCGTGTTGCTGTTCGTCTGGATGATCGTGCCGCTGGTCATCACCTTCTGGTTCTCCTTCCAGCAATACAATCCGCTGAACCCGATCCGCGACGGCTTCGTCTGGTTCTCGAACTACTCGCTGTTCTATTCCAACCCGGCATTCCTGCAATCGATCCTGAACACGCTCGTCCTGGTCGGCAGCGTGCTGCTGATCACCGTGATCGGCGGCATCATGCTGGCGCTGTTGATCGATCAGCCGATGTGGGGACAGGGGATCGTCCGCATCCTCGTCATCTCTCCGTTCTTCGTCATGCCGCCGGTGGCTGCACTTGTCTGGAAGAACATGATCATGCACCCGCAATACGGCGTCTTTGCCGACATTGCGCGCTTCTTCGGGGCTCAACCGATCGACTGGTTCGGGCAGCATCCGATGCTGGCCATCATCATCATCGTCGCCTGGCAATGGCTTCCCTTCGCCACGCTGATCCTGCTGACCGCATTGCAGTCGCTCGACGGCGAGCAGAAGGAAGCCGCCGAGATGGACGGCGCCGGCTTCGTCAGCCGCTTCATCTATCTGACGCTGCCGCACATGTCGCGCGCCATCACCGTCGTCATCCTGATCCAGACCATCTTCCTGCTGTCGGTCTATGCCGAGATCCTGGTCACCACCAATGGCGGACCCGGCTATGCCTCCACCAACCTGCCCTTCCTCGTCTACCAGAAGGCATTGCTGGAGTTCAAAATCGGCCAGGCATCGGCCGGCGGTGTCATCGCCGTCATTCTCGCCAACATCGTCGCCTACTTCGCCATGCGCGCGGTGGGCAAGAACCTGGACAAGTAAGGGAGGATACGATGGCACGTGCAGTCACCACCCAACACAAGGTCATTGCGACAGGCGCCGCCTGGATCGTCGCGCTGCTGATCTTCTTCCCGATCCTCTACACGATCATCACCTCGTTCAAGTCGGAGCAGGAGGCCATCCAGGGCTTCGCGCTGATCCCGTCGGGGACGTTCGAGAGCTATACCGAGGTCCAGGCGCAGAGCGGCTACTTCAAGTTCTTCTTCAACTCGGTGCTGCTCTCGGTCGGCTCGACCATCCTGGCCCTGATCGTCGCGGTTCCGGCCGCCTGGTCGATGGCCTTCTCGCCGGGCAAGTGGACCAAGGACATCCTGATGTGGATGCTCTCGACCAAGATGATGCCGGCGGTTGCCGTGCTGTTCCCGATCTACCTCATCTTCCGCGATGCCGGACTCCTCGACAGCCGCATCGGCCTGATGATCATGCTGATGCTGATCAACCTGCCGATCGTGATCTGGATGCTCTACACCTACTTCCGCGAAATCCCCGGCGAAATCCTGGAGGCGGCACGCATGGACGGCGCCACCCTGTGGGGCGAGATCGTCTATGTGCTGACCCCCATGGCCGTGCCGGGCATCGCATCGACCATGCTGCTCAACATCATCCTGGCGTGGAACGAAGCGTTCTGGACCATCCGCCTGACCACCACCGAGGCGGCGCCGCTGACGGCCTTCATCAGTTCGTTCTCAAGCCCGCAAGGCCTGTTCTGGGCCAAGCTTTCGGCGGCCTCGACGCTGGCCATCGCCCCCATCCTGATCATGGGCTGGTTCAGCCAGAAGCAGCTGGTGCGCGGCCTGACATTCGGCGCGGTAAAATAACGGACGTTGCCTGAAGCAATCCGGCCAAATAACCCCTCGGGGAGGAAACCATGGGAAACATCACGCTCAAGAACGTCTCCAAGCATTTCGGATCGACGGTCATCATTCCAGGCCTCGACCTGGTCATCGAGAATGGCGAGTTCGTTGTCTTCGTCGGGCCGTCGGGTTGCGGCAAGTCCACGTTGCTGCGCCTCATCGCCGGGCTCGAGGACACCAGCGGGGGCACCATCAACATCGATGACCGTGACGTCACCGGCGAGGCGCCGGCCAAGCGCAAGCTGGCCATGGTATTCCAGTCTTATGCGCTCTATCCGCATATGACGGTGGCCAAGAACATCGGCTTCCCGCTGAAGATGGCGGGCGAGGATGTGGCGACGATCGACAAGAAGGTGAAGGACGCAGCCCGGGTCCTCAACCTCACCAACTATCTCGAACGCCGGCCCGGCCAGCTCTCCGGCGGCCAGCGGCAACGCGTCGCCATCGGCCGCGCCATCGTGCGCCAGCCCTCGGCATTCCTATTCGACGAGCCGCTGTCCAACCTCGATGCCGCACTGCGCGGCACCATGCGGCTCGAAATCAGCGAGCTGCACCATCAGCTCAAGACGACGATGGTCTACGTCACCCACGACCAGATCGAAGCCATGACCATGGCCGACAAAATCGTCGTGCTCAACGCCGGCAACATCGAACAGGTCGGCTCGCCGATGGAACTCTACAAGTCGCCGAAGAACCTGTTCGTGGCGGGCTTCATCGGTTCGCCGAAAATGAACCTGATCGAAGGTGCGCCGGCGGCCAAATACAACGCCAAGACCATCGGCATTCGTCCTGAGCATATGGGGATATCGACCACCGCGGGTGACTGGAAAGCCCTTGTCGGCGTCGCCGAGCATCTGGGCTCCGACACCTTCCTGCATGTCCAGGCCGACGGCGTCGGTCCGCTGACGGTACGCGCCGATGGCGAACTGGCCGTACGCCACGGCGACACCATCTATTTGACGCCGGACAAGGTCCGCATGCATCGCTTCGGCCCCGACGGAAAGGCGCTGACGCAGTGAGACTGAAAGGCAAATCGGCGCTGATCACCGGATCCGCGCGCGGCATCGGCAGGGCTTTTGCCGAAGCCTATACGCGCGAGGGTGCCACGGTGGCCATTGCCGACATCAATCTGGCGGCTGCCGAAAACACGGCCGCCGAGATTGGCGCCAACGCCTATCCGGTCAGGCTCGACGTCAGCGACCTTGCTTCGATCCAGGCGTCGGTCAAGGCGGTCGAAACAAAGACCGGCGGCCTCGACATACTGATCAACAATGCTGCCTTGTTCGACCTGGCGCCGATCGTCGAGATCACCGAAGCGAGCTATGACAAATTGTTCTCCGTCAACGTCGCCGGCACTTTGTTCATGCTGCAGGCAGCGGCGCGTTCGATGATCGCAAGGGGCAAGGGCGGCAAGATCATCAACATCGCCAGCCAGGCAGGACGGCGCGGCGAGCCGCTGGTCGCCGTCTATTGCGCCACCAAGGCCGCGGTGATTTCGCTGACCCAGTCCGCCGGGCTCGACCTGATCAAGCACCGCATCAACGTCAATGGCATCGCGCCCGGCGTCGTCGACAGCGATATGTGGGATGAGGTCGATGCGCTGTTTGCCAAATATGAGAACCGGCCGAAGGGCGAGAAGAAGCGGCTGGTCGGCGAGGGCGTGCCCTATGGCCGCATGGGCAAGCCGGAGGACCTGACCGGCATGGCGGTCTTCCTGGCCAGCGACGACGCCGAATACATCGTCGCCCAGACCTACAATGTCGATGGCGGCCAATGGATGAGTTGATGGGCCGGGATCACGAAGGCCGCAGCCCGGCCAAAAGGGTAGAAAAATGACCGTGAAACTCTCCTCCTCGATCCTCTCGGAACTCCCCGCCAAGGTCGCCGGTCCCAGATATGATCGCTCCAGGCTCAAACCCGGTATCGTCCATTTCGGCGTCGGCAATTTCCATCGGTCGCATCAGGCGGTCTACCTCGACGATCTCTTCAATGCAGGCATCGGCCATGACTGGGCGCTGGTCGGCGCCGGGGTCTTCGAGGGCGAAAAAATCGGTCGTTCCAAGCTGCAGGAGCAGGACTGGCTGACCACCGTGGTCGAGCAGGATTCCGACCATATGAGCGCCCGCGTCACCGGCGTCATGATCGATTTCCTGACGCCCGGCGATGCGGATGCGATCATCGACCAGCTCGCCGATCCGGCGATCAAGATCGTCTCGCTGACCATCACCGAAGGCGGGTATTTCATCGA
Source organism: Mesorhizobium sp. C277A (assembly GCF_040324395.1). NCBI lineage: Bacteria > Pseudomonadati > Pseudomonadota > Alphaproteobacteria > Hyphomicrobiales > Phyllobacteriaceae > Mesorhizobium > Mesorhizobium sp. C277A. The sequence continues at coordinate 5,389,669 of NZ_JAMYVW010000002.1, forward strand.
TCCGGCCTCGGGAAAGTTCAACCCGACCCATCCTGATATCGTTGCCGACGCGCAGGCAGGTACGACGCCGAAGACGGTGTTCGGCCTCATCCTGGCCGGGCTGATGCGCCGCCGGGCCGACGGCATCGTGCCGTTCACCGTCATGTCCTGCGACAACATCCCTCACAATGGCCATGTCACCTCGGATGGCGTCATCGGCCTCGCCCGGCTGATCGACGAGGATCTGGCAAACTGGGTCAGCGACAATGTCGCCTTTCCCAACGGCATGGTCGACCGCATCACCCCCGCCACCTCCGACCGCGAGCGCGGCATTCTCGCCACCGAGTTCGGCCTCGAGGACAACTGGCCGGTGTTCTGCGAGCCGTTCAAGCAATGGGTGCTGGAAGACCGTTTCACCGGCGGCCGCCCGCCGCTGGAAAAGGTCGGTGTGCAATTCGTGAGGGATGTCGCGCCCTATGAGCTGATGAAGATCCGCATCCTCAATGGCGGTCATGCCACGATCGCTTATCCCGCAGGGTTGATGGACATCCATTTCGTCCATGAGGCGATGCAGGAGCCGCTGGTGCGCGGCTTCCTCGCCAAGCTCGAGCATGACGAGATCATCCCGACCGTGCCGCCGGTGCCGGACACCGTGCTGGAGGATTATTACCAGCTCATCGAGCACCGCTTTTCCAACCCGAAGATCGGCGACACCATCCGCCGGCTTTGCCTCGACGGTTCCAACCGGCAGCCGAAATTCATCATCCCGACCATCGCCGACCGGCTGAAAGCCGGGAAGAGCGTTGCGGGTCTCGCGCTGGAATCGGCGCTGTGGTGCCGCTATTGCTTCGGCACCACCGACAGCGGCGCCGACATCGAAGCCAACGATCCCAGCTGGGACCGGCTGCAGGCAACCGCCAAGGCGGCGAAGGATGCGCCCGGCGCCTGGCTTGCGATGGAGGACATCTATGGCGATGTCGGCCGCTCGGCGGCGTTCGCCGAGGCCTTTGCCCATGCGCTCAACGTCTTGTGGGCGAATGGCACGCGCGCGACGCTGACGCGCTACATCTCCGGCAAGCTCTGACGCCAGCCGCAATGACGCCCGAACTGGTCATCTTCGACTGTGACGGCGTGCTGGTCGACAGCGAGGCGCTGTCGGTTTCGGCTCTGCTCGGCATGATCTCTGCCGCCGGGGGCTCGGTCAGCGAGGATGCGGCCTACGAGCATTTCCTCGGCAAGAGCATGAAGAGCGTGCGCGAGATACTTCTTCGCGATTTCACCATCGACATCACCGACGTGCACCTGACCGATATGCGCGTCGAGCTGATGCGCAAATTCCGCGAGGAGCTGAAGCCGATTCCCGGCATCAGCGACATCCTGCCGAGGCTGGGCGTGCCCTGCTGCGTCGCTTCCTCCGGCACGCTCGACCGCATTCGCTATGCGCTCGACGTTACCGGCCTGCTCGGCCTGCTCGAGCCCCATCTGTTCAGCGCTGCCATGGTCGCGCGCGGCAAGCCGGCGCCGGATCTTTTTCTCCATGCCGCCGCTGCTATGCGCGCGCATCCCGGTAATTGCATCGTAATCGAGGACAGCCCTGCCGGCATCGCGGCGGCGCGTGCGGCCGGTATGCGCGTCTTTGCTTTCACCGGCGGTTCGCACGCCGGCAACCCGGCCTTGAAAGCGCGGCTTGCGTCGAGTGAACCGGACTTTATATTCGCGGACATGCTGCAATTGCCCGATCTGATTGCAGGCTAGAGCATGATGCCGAAAAGTGTGAAGCGGTTTTCGGACGACATCATGCTCTACTTCTTTGATTTAGAGACGGATTCAGATTTCAGGTCGAACAGACCTGAAATCATCCGGCTCTAGGGAGCGAGAGTAAAAGCATCTTGACGAAAAGCTTCGTTTGCGCGGTCGATGTCGGCACCGGGAGCGCCCGCGCGGGCATTCTCGACACGTCAGGCACCTTGCTCGGCCGCGCCGAGCATCCGATCGTCATGAACCAGCCGCAGGCCGATCACGCCGAGCACAATTCGCAGGATATCTGGTCGGCTGTGTGCATCGCGGTGCGTGCCGCGCGCGAAAAGGCCGGTGTGTCAGCCGACGATATTGTCGGCATGTCGTTCGACGCCACCTGCTCGCTGGTGGTGCTGGACAGGAATGCCGGCCAGCTCAGCGTCTCGGTGACGGGCGAACGGCGCTGGGACACCATCGTCTGGCTCGACCATCGCGCCATCGCCGAGGCAGATGAATGCACCGATAGCGGCCACGCCGTACTCGACTATATCGGTGGCGTCATGTCGCCGGAAATGGCGACGCCGAAGCTGATGTGGCTGAAGCGCAATCTGCCGGGGACTTGGCATGAAGCCGGCTACCTATTCGACCTCACCGATTTCCTGACCTGGAAGGCGACCGGGTCGCTGGCGCGCTCGCAATGCACGCTGACCGCCAAATGGACCTATCTGGCGCATGAGGAAACCGGCTGGCGCCGTGACTTCTTCGACAGGGTCGGGCTTGGCGATCTGTTCGAACACGGCAGCCTGCCGGAGAAGGCAAGTGCTGTCGGCGCAGACATCGGCACGCTCACCCCTGAAGCGGCGGCGGAGTTGGGCTTGAGCGAAAACTGTCGGGTCGGCGCCGGCGTCATCGATGCCTATGCCGGCGCGCTTGGCGTGCTCGGCGGCTTTGCTGGCGACGAGCAGAATATCGGCCGCCATCTGGCATTGATCGCCGGCACCTCGTCCTGCGTCATGGCGATGTCGCCCGATCCGCAGCCTTTCGCCGGCGTCTGGGGTCCATACTATGGCGCCGCACTGCCAAAACTCTGGCTGTCGGAAGGCGGCCAGTCGGCGACCGGTGCGCTGCTCGACCATATCATCCGCTGGCACGGCGCCGGCGGCGAGCCGGACGCGGCCATGCATGCAAAAATCGCCAGGCGCGTCGCCGAACTGCGCAGCACCGAAGGTGACAAGCTGGCGGCAAGGCTGCATGTGCTGCCGGATTTCCATGGCAACCGCTCGCCGCTTGCCGATCCGCATGCGGTCGGTGTGGTCAGCGGGCTGACGCTGGATTCCTCCTTCGACAGTCTGTGCAAGCTGTATTGGCGCACCGCCGTCGGCATCGCGCTCGGCGTGCGCCATGTGCTGGAGGCGCTGAACGAGAACGGCTATCTCATAGACACGCTGCATGTCACCGGCGGCCACACCAAGAACCCGTTGCTGATGGAGCTCTATGCCGACGCCACCGGCTGCGCGGTGATCGAGCCGCTGGCCGACGAAGCCGTTCTGCTCGGCACCGGCATGGTCGCCGCCACCGCGGCCGGTCTGTTCCCGGACCTGAATGCCGCTTGCGTCGCCATGCAGCAAGGCGGCAGGGCGCGCACCTCGAACCCGGCCGCGTCAGGCCGCTTCGACCGCGACTACAAGATTTTCCTCGAAATGCACCGCCAGCGGCAGGAGCTCGACGCCATCAGCTAGAGCAATTCCAGGAAAAATGTGAAACGGTTTTCCGTCCGGAATTGCGTACCAAATCTAGGCCTCCTCTCGCCGGCGCAAGGATGCGCCGGTCGCCGCGTCGAACAGATGCACGCTCTCCTCCTCGAATGTGTAGCGCACAGGCGCGCGCAACCCCGGGCATTCGCGGGCCGATACCAATGCGCCGACCTCCTTGCCGCCGCAGGCGAACGTCACCAGCGCGTCATTGCCATGGAACTCGATGAGGTCGGCGGTGCCTTGCAGAAGATTGATGCTCTGAGCGCCGGCGGTCTTCAGGTCCGGCGGTCGGATTCCAAGCACGGCGCGCTGGACGCCGCGTAGATCGAAGCCCGAGCCTTCTATGGAGAAGCTCGAGCCGCCGCCTGTCAGCGTCCAGCGTTCGTCCTTCCGCCCGACGGCCACGTCGATGAAATTCATGTTCGGCGTACCGATGAAGCCGGCGACGAACAGATTGCCCGGCTGGCGATAGATCTCCGCAGGCGAGCCGATCTGTTCGATAACGCCATCCCTGAGCAGCACGATCCGGTCGGCCAGCGTCATCGCTTCCAACTGATCGTGGGTGACATAGACGGTGGTGGTCTTCAGCGACTGATGCAGCCGGGCGATCTCGACCCGCATGTGGTTGCGCAGCTTGGCATCTAGATTGGACAGCGGCTCGTCGAACAGGAACACTTTCGGCGTCTTGATCATGGCGCGCGCAATCGCCACGCGCTGCTGCTGGCCGCCGGAAAGTTCGGTCGGCTTGCGGGCGAGGTAAGGTTCGAGGCCGAGCGTCGTTGCCACCGCCTCGACCCGCTTCCGGATCTCGGCCGGGGGCACTTTCTGTCGCTTGAGCCCAAAGGCGATGTTGTCGAAGATCGTCATATGCGGGTAGAGCGCATAGTTCTGGAAAACCATGGCAATGCCGCGCTCGCCGGGCTCGAGATCGTTGACCACTTTGCCGCCGATCGACACTTCCCCGCCGCTGATATCCTCCAGTCCGGCCAGCATCCTGAGCAAGGTCGACTTGCCGCAGCCGGACGGGCCGAGGAATACGACGAATTCGTGCTCCTCGATCGAGAGATTGAGGTCGCGGATGACGGTGGTGGCGCCGTAAGCCTTGTCGACATGGGAGCAAACGATCGCGGACATGGTCAGCCCTTCTCGCCGGTAAGAAGGATTTGCAGCTTGACGTCTTGCGGCTTGCCTTGCGCCGCCCGCTCGAAGGCCTCGATGCTGTCCGAGAAATCATAAGTGCCGGTGATCAGCGGCTTGAGGTCGACCTTCCCCGAGGCGATCAGCTGCAGCGCGCGGTCGAAGATGTTGGCGTAACGGAACACCGTCTCGATGCGCACTTCCTTGGAGATCGCCGCCGGAACGTTGAGGCTGACCGGTTCGACCGGCAGTCCGACCAGCACCACCGCGCCGCCCGGCCGCACGACATCGAACAGGTCGGCGAATGCCTTCGGGCTGCCGCTCGCCTCGAACACGATATCCGCGCCCCAATTGTCGGTCGCGGCGGAGACTGCGTCGACCAGCGATTGCTCACCTATATTGACCGGCACGATGCCGGGATATTGCGCGGCAATCTTGAGCTTGGGTGCGGAAAAATCGGAGATCAGCACCTTCGAGCAGCCGCCGGCCAGCGCCGCCAGCGCGATCATGATGCCGATCGGGCCGCAGCCGACGACGACGGCGACGTCGCCAGGCACGATGCGGGCGCGGCTCGCCGCCTGCATGCCGATAGCAAAGGGTTCGACCATCGCGCCTTCGGCGAAGGTGACATTGTCCGGCAGTCTGTAGGTGAAGGCGGCCGGGTGCACGGCATAGGGCGCCAGCACGCCATGCACCGGCGGTGTCGCCCAGAAGCTGACATCGGGATCGACATTATAGATGCCGAGCCTCGTCGCGCGCGACGACAGGTTCGGCACGCCCGGCTCCATGCAGACGCGGTCGCCGACCTTCAGCGTGCCGACATTGGCGCCGATCTCAACGATCGTTCCCGCGGCTTCGTGGCCGAGCACCATCGGGGCCCGCACGACATAGCTGCCGATCGCGCCATGGGTGTAATAGTGCACGTCGCTGCCGCAGACGCCGACCGTGTGGATGGCGATCTTGACATCGCCCGGTCCGACGTCGAGCGGCAGCGCGATCTCGCGCAGCGACAGTTCGCCTTTTTTCTCAAGCACCAGTGCCCGCATAGGTAAGTCCTCGCATCAAGTCTTTTTTTGCCGGAAAACGGAATTCAGGAAGCCGCTGAGCACGCCGAGGAACAGCAGCGGCGGTAGCGACAACAGCACGACCGAGGCGTTGAGGATTCCCCACGGCACGTTCATGCCTTGCTGTGAAAGTTCGGAAGCGACGATCGGCAATGTCTTGGCGTTGGAACTGGACAGCATCAGCGCGATCAGGAATTCGTTCCACACCAGCACGAAGCTGAAGGCGACGGCGCCGATCAGCGAGCGCGCCGCTACCGGCAGCGCAATGCGCCAGAACACCGAGTAAGCGCCGTAGCCGTCGACGAAAGCGGCTTCCTCGATTTCCTTCGGCACGGCCTGGAAGGCGGGAATGGCGAGCCACATGATCACCGAGATGGTGAGCAGCGAATAGGTGACGATCAGCGCCGGCAAGGTGTCGTAGAGCCCGATCTGCAGCCAGATCACCATCAGCGGAATGGCGACTGCCACCGGGGGCAGGAAGCGCAGCGACAACACGAAGAACTGGATGTCGCCAGCGAAGCGATTGGGATAGCGCGCCACCGCATAGGCTGCCGGAAGGCCGAGCATGACGCCGATCAGCACGGCGACGCCGCAGGAAATGACCGAGTTATAGAGACCAGTCATGACGCTGTCGCGGCCGATGATGTAGCTGATATTGTCGAAGGTCGGGGTAAACACCAGGCGCGGCACGCGGGTGATGATGTCGACATTGTTCTTCAGCGAATTGACCGCCGTCCAGGCGAGCGGAAACACCGCCATGAAGCCGGCGAAGGCCAGGATGATCTTGCCGATGAGGCGGCCCGGTCTCATGCGATACGGCCTCATGCCTGCACCCGCTTCCACAGCATGGTGAAGGTGATGACAGTCGCGATCATCATCAGCACCGCCATGGCCGAGGCATAGGACACCTTGCCGGATTCGATGAAGCCTTGCGAGAAGGCGTACATGTCGAGCGTCTCGGTCGCCACGCCCGGCCCGCCGCGCGTCATCACATAAATCAGGTCGAAGGAGCGCAGCGATTCGATCATCTTGACGAACATCAGGCTGATCAGCGGCGCCTTCAGCATAGGCAAGGTCACATAGGCATGGATCTGCCAGCGTTTGGCGTGGTCGAGCCGCGCCGCTTCGATCGGCTGCGGCGGCAAGGTCTCCAGAAGCTTCAGCACGATGACCGCGAAGAACAGTCCCCACTGCCAGACATCGACCGAGGCGACGGCAAACAGGGCCGTCGACGGCTTCGACAGCGGGTCGAAGATCAGCCCGCCGGTGATCAGCCTGTAGGGATAGGTGGCGATGCCGTAGAGCGGATGATAGGCAAACTTCCACACGAAGGCCGCCGAGACACGCGGCAACAGCACCGGGATGATGAACAGCAGGCAGTAGATGTTGCGCAGCCGCGGCGACGCTACTTCGAACATCAGCACGCCGAGCCCGATCGCCACCATCATCGTCGCCACCACGGTGACGATTTCCCACTTCACCGAAACCCAGACCGCGTTGAGGAAACGCCGGTCGGCGAACAGGTCGATGAAGTTCGACAGCCAGACCCAGGAATAGTCCGACGAGCTCAGCTCGCGGTTCTGCAGCGCAATGACGATGGCGTACAGCGTCGGCACCATCGACAGCACCAGAAGAATGGCGAGCGTCGGAACCAGAAACGTCACGGGCAGGGAAGAGCGTCGGCGCATTGCCTATCCTCGGGCTGTGCCTTTTTGGAGAGACCCGCGGCGCACAGGTCCCGGCATCCGGTCGAATGCCGTGGACCGCGCGCCGCGGGCGGGAGGATTACTTCTTCTTCACCAGCTCGTTGGCGTAGGCCTCGAGTTCGTCGAGGCCGCCCTTGACGTCGGTGCGCGTGCCGGTGACCAGCTCTTCCAGGATGATGCCCCAGCGGTCGCCGAGATCCGGCCAGCGCGGATCCTGCCAGAAGTTCACCGCCGTCACCTTGCCGGTATCGGCAAGCGCCTGGCCGAGATCGGCGCCATAGATGTCGGCGAACTCCTTGCTGGACAGCACGCTGGTGCGGTTGAGCTCGCCGAATTGGTGCGCGTCGAGCCGGCGCTTCTCGTTCTCCTTCGACGTCGCCCAGGCGATGAACAGGCCGGCGCATTGCTTCGCGGCGTCATCGGCATTGGCCTTGGCGGCGATGGCGAGGCCGTGGCCGTAGCCGCCGCCGGTCAGTGGCGAGGGCGGCGGCAGGAAGCCGATCTTGCCGACCACTTGCGAGGTCTTCGGGTCGACCGCCATGCCCGACAGCGGCGTCGATTCGACCAAGATGGCAACCTGGCCCGACAGGAAGGCGCCGGTCGATTCATCCCAGCTGCCGGTCTGCGTGCCGGGCGCTGAATCCTTGAACAGTTTAAGATAGGTCACGGTCGCTTTGACCGCGGCCTCGGAGTTGAAAGCCGGCTTGTCACCGTCGAACCATTTTCCGCCATAGGCCTTGAAGAACGGCATCCAGCGCCAGACATTGGCGCCCGAGCCACGCGCGCCGCGCAGCGCGATGCCGTACATGCCCTTGTCGGGATCTGTCAGCTTCGGCACGTCGGCGATCAACTCGTCCAGCGTCTTCGGCGGCTGGATGCCGGCGGCTTCCAGAATGTCCTTGCGGTAGACCATCAGGTCGCCGCCGCCGGTCAGCGGCGCGAACCACACCTTGCCGTCATAGGTGGCGACCTTCTGCCGGCCCGGGTCGAAATCGGCGTAGTCGTAGTCAGCCGGGTAATAGTCGGTGAGCGGCACGATCCATTTCGACGAGGCGAACAGCGCCACATTGGCTTCGTCGACATAGTAGACGTTGTAGTTGCCCACCGTGGACGCATCGGCGCGCGATTTTGCCCGGCGGTCGTTCTCGTTGAGATAGTCGATCTGGAAGCTGGCGCCGGCCAGTTTCTGGAACTCCTCCTTGGACGCCTCCAGCAGCGTCAGCCCGTCACGCGGTTGCGCCAGCACCTTGACCGGCGCCGAGCAGACCGGCGCCGCCAGCGCCATGGTCGAGAGGGTCGTGGTAAGCATGAAAGCTGCGCTTATGCTCGCAGCGAGCCGAATTGGTTTCATTGATTTTCTCCTCCAGGAACAGTCGCAGGAAGCGGAAGTCTTCGGTTGCGCGATCCTCGCCATCGCCCGAGCGACAAGCCACCCATCGCCAAAATGAGGAGTTGCTAAAGGCCGCGCTAGAAGCCCCGTTGCAGCAGACCTGTACTTTTATGCATTGTGCGCTGCAAAATCCGGCCCGCCTGCACGGCCTCTGTCACATGAGTACCGATGGAGTGAGGAAGGCCGGTTTTCAGGCGCGTATCGTCATCCGCTGCTTCGACAGCTTGCGGTAGGATGACGGCGTCATCCGGTGCTTGCGCAGGAAGGCGCGGTTGAAGTTGGAGATGTTCATGTAGCCGACCTGGAAGCAGATGTCGGTGATCGGAATGTCGGTGTCCGCCAGCAGCTTGCAGGCTTGCCAGAGCCGGAGCTTGGCGATGTGGTCGCTGAAACTGTTGCCGGTGTTTTTCTGGAAGAAGCGCGAAAACGTGCTTTCGCTCATCCCCGCCAGCTCCGCCGCCTCCGGCAGCTTCAGATCCTCGGCGAAATGCTGGAAGAGATAGGTCAGCGTGCGCTGGATGATGTCCAGCGAGGTTGCGTCGAGCGCGGGTGAGAAATCCGGCGAGGACAAAAGCTCGTATTCGTCTGTCCTGGCCAGCAGATCGACCAGTTCGAGGAAGAGGCAAAACCGGGCGAGCCCGTGCACGGTGCCCATCCTTTCCATCAGCGCAGCGCCGTCGAGCGCGGCGCGGCCATGGAAGACGATGCCGCGCAGCGATCGCTCCAGGAACGGTTCTAGTTCGCGCAGCTCCGGCAGCAGTCCCGCCGAGCCGCGCAGCCGCTGCGGATCGAATTGCAGCACGATGTCGCGTCCTTCGATCAGCTCGCCGGGTTGCACCGATGTCACCCAGTCATGCGGCAGCCCGCCGCCGACGATGCTCAGGTAGCCCGGCCCGAATTCGCCGATGTGATCGCCGACCAGCGCGACCCCGGAAGACTTCCTCAGGAGATGGATCTCGTATTCCGGATGAAAATTCCAGACATTGCGCTCCCAGGGATAGTCGTCGAGCCGCCACAGGAAACTGTCGCTCGCCTCGGTGACGATGTGCTCGAAAGCCGGCACCGTGCGAGGGATCGCGGCCGTGTTCTTTCTGCGCCTGAATGCCATCGTCTGCTCTCCGGGGCGTATGAGGAAGCGACTGGTTTCGGGTAATCCGTAGCAGTCTGTTGCCCGCAAGTGAACGATGTCTGCCTCAGCGATTTCAACGCCGGCTCTCGATGATCTCGATGAAGCGGGGGAACAGCCCGGCCTGGGATTTGATGCCGAGTTTGCGGTGGATGTTGCGGCGATGGACCTTCACCGTTCCCGGCACGATGCGCATGGCTCTTGCGATCGACTCGGTGGAATGCCCCTGCAGCACCAGATCGACGACATGCTTTTCGCGCGGGGTCAGCGACAGGCTTTCCCAAATGTGGGCGCGGTCGAACTCGTTGACGGCGGCGATCGTCTCGCCCTGCTCCGCTTCGTCCTGCTCCTCGGCCGAAAGTGTGGGCCAGCGCAACCGGGCGAAGTTGATGACCGCCGGCGCCATGTCGCGCAGCAGCCTGGCATGGGCGGTGCCGAAGGGCCCCGAAGCCTGCAATCGCATCAGCGACAGCACCAGCGCATCCTTGCCGGGCAGCGGCACAAAGAAGCCGACTTCTTCGGCGAGCCTTGTCTGGCTGTAATAGGTGCGAAAATACTCGCTGGCATAGAAGCGGTCGGGCGCCAGTTCGCGCATGCGCCAAAAACCCTCCTTACGCTCCACCGCCGCATGATGAAACGGGTCGAGCAGATAGGGTCCTTCTTGATAGAGCGTGACGAAGACATGGCTCTCGTCCGGCGAGAAGGTTTCGAACAGCAGCGGCGGTCGCGAGGCGCCGCGATAGCCGAAGATCACGCAGTGGTCGAAGCTGACATGCTGCCTCAGCCAATCGACCATTGCCTGGCCGAACAGGCCGCCGCTCGTCTCTCGTGTCGCCGCGACAAGGGCTGCGAGCCGGCTGTATTCGTCGCTGCGGGACACACTCAAACTATACCCCCTTAAACGAGAAAATAGATCAGATATACCACCAGCGAGGTATATACTAGCCGCCATTGGCTCTGGTAGCGTCCTGGAGTAGCCCTGTTGCTGGAGCCAGCACTTTGACCGCAGTGCCCGACATCGAGTTTCGCGGCGTCACCAAGCGCTATGGCGCCGTGACCGCTGTCAGCGGCATCGATCTGGCTGTGCGGCCCTCCGCCTTTGTCGCCCTCCTCGGACCGTCCGGCTGCGGCAAGACCACATGCCTGCGCATGATCGGCGGCTTCGAGCAGCCGAGCGAAGGCCAGGTGTTCATCCGCGGCCAAGACATGGCCGGCACGCCGCCCTATCGCCGCCCGGTCAACATGGTGTTCCAGCAATACGCGCTGTTTCCGCATCTCGATGTGGAAGCCAATGTATCCTACGGGTTGCGCCAGGCACGGCCACGCCTATCGTCGCAGGAAATCGGCCGGCGCGCCGGCGAGGCGCTCGAAATGGTGCGGCTCGCCGGCTATGGCCGCCGCAAGATCCACGAACTCTCCGGCGGCCAGCAGCAGCGCGTCGCGCTGGCGCGCGCACTGGTCAACAAGCCGGCTGTGCTTTTGCTCGACGAGCCGCTGGCAGCGCTCGACAAAAAGCTGCGCACCGACATGCAGATCGAGCTGCAGAACCTGCAGCGCGAGATCGGCATCACCTTCGTGCTGGTCACCCACGACCAGGAGGAAGCGCTGTCGATGAGCGACTTCGTCTGCGTCATGAACGGCGGCCGCATCGTACAGCTCGGGCAACCAAGCGAGATCTATGACGAGCCGGCCGACCTGTTCGTCGCCGACTTCGTCGGCAAGACCAATCTGTTGAGCGGCAAGGTTGCCGGGCATACAGGCGATCTTGTCAATGTGGCGCTGGCGGACGGAACCGTCATTGCCGCGCGCAAACGAACCGCCTTGCAGCAGGGCGAGACCGTTTCTGTTAGCCTGCGTCCTGAATCGCTAAGCCTCGGCGCCACCAAAGGCAGCCCTTTCAAGGGCATCGTACGCAACCGGATCTTCTTGGGCTCGACGGCGGAATACGCCATCGAGGTGCAGGGCATCGGAACGCTGCTGGCCAAGGCCGACCATGTGATCGGCCATGGCAACCTCTTCAAGCCGGGTGAACCCGTCGCCATCGGCTTTGCCTCCGGGACGCCGCTGGCGTTTCCGGAGACCAAGAACAACGGGACCAACCAGAGGGTAGCAAAAAATGTCGAAATCATATCGTGACGGACTGCCGATTAGCCCTGAGAACTTCGTCGACCAGCTGATGCGCCTGAAGCGCGGCTCGATCGGCCGCCGCGACTTCCTCGGCCTCACCGGCCTTGGCATCGCAACCGCGGTGATGGCGCGCGAGCTCGGCATCATGCCGACGCCGGCCTTCGCCGCCGAAAACCTCGGCGACCGCATGTCGATCGCCACCTGGCCGAACTATCACGACCCGCAGACCTTCGAGAATTTCAAGAAGGACACCGGCGTCGCCGTCGAGGTCAACGTCTTCGGCTCCAATGAGGAGATGCTTGCCAAGCTGCAGGCCGGCGCCTCGGGCTGGAGCCTGTTCGTGCCGACCAACTACACGATCTCGACCTACAAGAAACTCGGCATCATCGATCCGCTCGACATGGCCAAGCTGCCGAATTTCGACGGCTCCCAGGAGGACCCGCGCTTCACCTCGGAAGGCACGATCGACGGCACGACCTACGCGGTGCCGAAGAACTGGGGCACCACGGGCTTTGCCGTCAACACCAAGAAGCTGGCCAAGCCGATGACCAGCTGGAAGGAATTCTGGGACGTCGCCATGGCTGAGGGTGATGGCCGCACCATGGTGCATGACTACCAGCTGACCACCATCGGCAACGCGCTGAAATATTACGGTTATTCCTTCAACTCGCTGAAGCAGGACGAGCTCGCCAAGGCCGAGGAGCTGCTGCTCAAGGTCAAGCCGCATCTGTTCGCGGTCTCGTCCGACTACCAGCCGGGCATGCGGGCGGGCGACGCCTGGATGACCATGTGCTGGACGAATGACGGCGCGCAGTTGCATCGCGATATCCCGGAGATCGCCTACGTGCTGGGCAAGGAGGGCGGGGAAATCTGGACCGATTTCTACGCCATCCCGAAGGACGCGCCGAACAAGCCGGCCGGCTATGCCTTGCTCAATTATCTGATGACCCCGGAGGTTGCTGTGAAGGAGCATCTCGCCAATGGCGCGCCCTCGACCGACGCGCGGGTCAACAAACTGCTGCCCAAGGAAGTGCTCGACAATCCGATCCTTTACCCGGCGGCCGACCTGTTGACACCGCTGGAGTTTGGTGCGGCGGCGACGCTGACCGACCCCGGCCGCGCCGAACTGATGGCGCGCTTCAAGTCGGCTTGAGGCTGGCCTGACGCAAACGGAAAACCGGCGGGCCTATGTCCGCCGGCATCGGGGCGGTTTCCATGCACGGCAACAGATTTCGGTATAACATCCTGACAGCGCTGCTGCTCGCTCCGGCTACAGCGTGGCTGGTGGTGTTTTTGGTGTTGCCGTTCATCGCCATTGCCGTGTTCAGCGTCGGCGAGCGGGCGCCGGAGGGCGGCTATCAGGCCACCTTCACGCTGGCGCAATACGCCAATCTCCCGGCAAGGGCGACCGCCTTCTGGAACACGATGATGCTGGCGCCTGTGGGCGCGCTTGCCTGCCTGCTCGTCGCCTACCCGGTTGCCTACTATCTCGCCCTGAAGGCGCCGCAACGCTGGCGACTGATCCTGCTTGCGCTCGTCGTCATTCCGTTCTGGACCAGCCTTTTGATGCGCACCTATGCCTGGATGTACATTCTGGGCGGACGCGGCATTCCCGCACTGCTGGCCTTTGTCGGCATCGAGGATGTCAGGTTGATCAACACGCCGGGCGCCGTGCTGCTCGGTATCGTCTACGGCTATTTGCCCCTCATGATCCTGCCGATCTATGTCAGTCTCGAGCGGCTCGACCGAAGGCTGCTGGAGGCCTCCGCCGATCTCGGCGCGACGCCGCTCTCGACCTTTCTGGGTGTCACCCTGAAGCTGTCGCTGCCGGGCGTGATGACAGGTTTCTCGCTGGTCATGATCCTGCTGCTTGGCGAATACCTGATCCCGACCCTGCTTGGCGGCGGCAAGGTGTTCTTCATCGGCAACGCGCTGGTCGACCTGTTCCTGCAGTCGCGCAACTGGCCGTTCGGATCGGCCATCGCCATCACGCTGGTGGCGGTTTCGGTGGTGGTGCTGATCGCGGCAAACCGCATTTCGACACGGGTGTCGGGCGCCCGCAGGGTGGATCTGATCTGATGCGCGCCTTCGTCACAGCCGTCTTCGCCTTCCTCTATCTGCCGATCGCGTTGGTCGTGCTGTTTTCCTTCAACGCCGGCCGCCATGCCAGCGAGTTCACCGGCTTTTCGGTGCAGTGGTACGGCACGGCGCTGTCGAACCCGTTCCTAGTCGAGGCGTTGAAGAACAGCCTGTTCATCGCCACCACCAGCGCCCTTCTGGCGGCGGTGTGCGGCACGGCAGCCGCACTCGGCCTGGCGCGGGTCGGGCTCAGAACCCGCGCCGTCTTCGACGCGCTGATGGGTGCCGCGATCGTCGTTCCCGGCGTCGTCATCGGCATCTCGACGCTCGTCGCGCTGGTCCAGCTGTTTGGCGTGCTCAACCCGTTCCTCGCCTCGATCTGGCCAAACGACCAGCCGCCGCGCCTGTCGCTCGGCTATGGATCGATCATCGCCGCCCACGGCCTGTTTTCGATGGCGTTGGTGACGATAATCGTCGGCACGCGTCTCGCCAGCCTCGACCGCAACCTGGTCGAGGCCTCGAGCGATCTCTACGCCACGCCGCTGACGACGTTTCGCTCGATCGTGCTGCCGCAGATCATGCCGGCGGTGATCGCCGGCTTCCTGCTCGCCTTCACCTTCTCCTTCGACGATTTCATCGTCGCCTTCTTCGTCGCCGGCGCGCAGACGACGCTGCCGATCTATGTCTTCGCCTCGATCCGGCGCGGCGTGACGCCGGAAATCAACGCCATCGCCACCATCGTGCTCGTCGCCTCGGTTCTTCTGGTGGTGCTTGCCCAATGGCAGCTGCGCCAGCGCCAGCCGTCAAACTGAACAAGCCATCCAGCTGAAAGACAAATTCATGCTCCTCAAAGACCGCATCGCCGTGGTGACGGGCGCCGGTTCCGGCATCGGCCGCGCCGGCGCCATGATCATGGCCAGGGAAGGCGCGCTGGTGGTCATCGCCGACCGGGATAAGACCAGCGGCGAGGCGACAGCGGCGAGTATCCGCGCGGCTGGCGGGCAGGCCGAGGCCATTGTCACCGACGTCTCTGACGACGCGGCGGTAGGGCAGCTCATCACAGGCACTCTCGGCAAAAATGGCCGCATCGACATTCTGCACAATCACGCCGGCATCCAGGTCGGCGGCACGCTGACCGAGGTCGAAGTCGATGGTATGGATGCGTCCTGGCGCATCAATGTACGGGCGCAGTTCCTGGCCGCGCGGCTGGTCATGCCGGCAATGGTCGCGCAAGGCGGCGGCGTCATCCTCAACACGGCCTCGAATTCCGGCGTGTTCTACGATCGCGAAATGATCGCCTATGCCACCTCCAAACATGCGGTTGTGGCGATGACCAGGCAGATGTCGCTCGACTATGCCCGGCACAATGTGCGCGTCAACGCGCTCTGCCCCGGTTGGGTCGACACGCCCTTCAACGAGCCGTTCATCGCCCAGATGGGCGGACGCGAGGCGATCGAGACCTATGTCCGCACCAAGATTCCGATGGGCCGCTGGGCGAGCGCCGAAGAGATCGCCGAAGCGATCCTGTTCCTCGTCTCCGACCGCTCATCCTTCATGACCGGCCAGGCACTGGTGATCGACGGCGGCGAAAGCATCGGCTGATCTAGAGCAATTCCAGGAAAAGTGTGTAACGGTTTTCCGTCCGGAATTGCGTAAAACAAATAAGGGCAGCCGGATAGGAGGGTTCCCGCCTCTGGCTCAATCGCCGGCTGCCCGTCCTCCCTTGCCTTCATGCCGCATTTCGTCCAATAGAACGACGCAAACGCTGCGAAACCGAAGGTTTTGCCGTTTGGAAGTGCGGCTTCCGGCCTCGTTGCCGACGCGCCGCAATCGGAAAGAGCAGGACAATGTCTGCGATCGAAGCCGGCGCTCGTGCGCCGGAAAATCTTTGGCGTCAGGAAATCAGGGCGACGCTGGCGCTGGCCTGGCCGATGGTGCTGACCAATCTCGGCCAGACCGCGATGACCGCCACCGACGTCATGATGATGGGGCGTCTGGGCGCGGACACGCTGGCCAGCGGCGCGCTTGGCGCCAATCTCTATTTCATGCCGCTGATCTTCGGCCTCGGCCTGATGCTGGCGACCTCGCCGATGATCGCCACCGAGCTTGGCCGCCGGCGCTATTCGGTGCGCGATTTGCGCCGTACCGTGCGCCAGGGCCTGTGGCTGGCGATCCTGATCTCGATCCCGATCTGGATCGTGCTGTGGCATGGCGAGGCCATTCTGCTGGCCATGGGCCAGGAGCCGGCGCTCGCCCACCAGGCCGGCATCTATCTGCGCTGGCTGGAATGGGCGGTGCTGCCGTTCTACGGCTATATCGTGCTGCGCTCGTTCATCTCGGCGCTGGAGCGGCCAGGCTGGGCGTTGGTCATCGTTTTCGTCGCCGTCGCCTGCAACGCCTTTTTCAACTGGGTGTTCATGTTCGGCAATCTCGGCGTCACCTCGATGGGCATTGCCGGTTCGGGGCTGGCGACCACGCTGTCGAGCACGCTGATGTTCTGCGGCCTGGCAGCCGTGGTGATGCTGGAGAAGAAGTTCCGCCGCTACCGCCTGTTCGGCCGCTTCTGGCGCTCCGACTGGCCGCGCTTCAAGGGTCTGGTGCGGCTCGGCATGCCGATCGCCGGCATCCTCGCCTTCGAGGTGACGATCTTCAACGCCGCAGCCCTGCTGATGGGCCTGATCGATGCGGATTCGCTCGCCGCGCACGCCATCGCCATCCAGATCGCCTCGATCTCCTTCATGGTGCCGCTCGGCCTCAACCAGGCGGTCACCGTGCGTGTCGGGCTGGCGCATGGCGCCGGCAATCCGGCAGGCGTTTCGCGCGCTGGCTGGACCGCCTTCGTCATCGGCGTCTCGTCCATGGCGCTGATGGCGCTGGTGATGGTGCTGTGGCCGCATCTGTTGATCGGCGCCTTCATCGACATGACCGATCCGGCCAATGCCAGGGTGATCGCGCTGGCCGTGTCGTTCCTTGCCTTTGCGGCGCTGTTCCAGATCTTCGACGGCGCGCAGGCCGTTGCCGCCGGCATGCTGCGCGGCCTGCACGACACCAAGGTGCCGATGATCTATGCCGCGATCGGCTATTGGGGCATCGGCCTGCCGCTCGGCGTGCTGCTCGCCTTCCAT
Source organism: Mesorhizobium sp. C277A (assembly GCF_040324395.1). NCBI lineage: Bacteria > Pseudomonadati > Pseudomonadota > Alphaproteobacteria > Hyphomicrobiales > Phyllobacteriaceae > Mesorhizobium > Mesorhizobium sp. C277A. The sequence continues at coordinate 5,406,893 of NZ_JAMYVW010000002.1, forward strand.
TTCGGCCTGCACGGCGTCGGCATTTGGATCGGCCTGGCGTCAGGTCTGGCCGTGGTGGCGGTGCTGCTGCTCGCGCGCTGGCTGCGGCGGGATCGGATCGCGCCGCCGCTCGTCTTCAGCCATTAAAAGCAAAACGGCCGCCGGGTTCGGCGGCCGTTCTCGTTTGGCGTGGCTGCGCTCAGCTCCCGTCCGACGACATCGCGCCGAGCAGCCGGCGTATATCGCCGAACCTGGCGATCGAGCCGAACACCAGTGCCGCCACCGCCACGAAGAACACCGAGACCGAAGCCATGGTCGGCGTGTAGCCATAGCGCAGCGCGTTGAAGATCTTGATGGGCAGCGTCTCGGTGGTGAAGCCGATCGTCATGTAGGCGACGATGTATTCGTTGAGCGACAAGACGAAGGCGAAGGCGTAGCCCGAGACGAGGTAGGGCAGGATCAGCGGCAGCACCACGGTCTTCAGCACCGTGCGGTCGTCGGCGCCCATGGTGGCGGCGGCCTCTACCAGCGAGCGGTCGATCGAGGCAAAGCCCAGCGACAGCGTCACCAGCGGCAGCGTCACGAAGAAGATGGCGTGGCTGATGATGGCGGTGAAGAACTGGCCGAACAGCCCGACCGTCGCCCAGAAGGAGAGGAAGCCGAGCGCGGTGATGACCGGCGGCAGGATGAAGGGGGCAAGCCCCAGCACCTGAAAGATGTTTGCCCATGGCGCGATGCGCCGCCATAGGAACCAGGCCAGCGGCAGCGCCACCGCAACAGCGATCGCCGCCGAACAGACGGCCAGCGTCACCGAATGGATCAGCGCCAGCCGCCATTCCGGATCGGTGAAGATCTGGGCGTACCAGGCGAGCGAGAAACCGACCGGCGGGAAGCTGAGTTCCTGCCGCGAGTTGACCGAAACCCCGGCCACCACGATCAGCGGCGCCGCCAGGAACAAAGCGACGATGGTGAAATAGACACGGCGCAGCAAGGTCGCGGTCATAGTGCATTCTCGCGGCGTCCGACGAGCAGCGTCAGTCCGACCAGCGCCAGCGAGATCAGCACCAGGAACACCGCCATTGCGGCTGCGAACGGCATGTTGGACTGGTAGATCGCCTGGTCGGTGATCAGCACGGACAGCGTCCAGTGTTGCGGCCGTCCGAGAATCTGCGGCAGCAGGTAGGAGCCGAGCGCAAACACGAAGACCATGATCAGCGTCGCCACGATGGTGTTGCGCAGCGCCGGCGCGACGACGTTGAAGAAGGCGCGGATAGGCGAGGCGCCGAGCGTGCGCGCGGCCTCTAACAGAGTCGGATCGAGGCGGACCAAAGCGGGGTAAAGCACCAGGATCGTATAGGGCAGCGCCTGGTAAACCATGCCGGTCAGCACCGCGCCGAAGGTCGGCAGCAGCGCCACCGGCTTGTCCATCAGCCCGATCGCCACGAACAGATTGGTGATGCCCGCCGTGCGCGAAAACAGCGTCGACCAGGCAAAGCCGATAATGACTTCCGACAGCGACAGCACCGACAACAGGCCGACCAGCCACAGCGTCTGCACGCGGCGCGGCCGGCGGGTCAGGAGGTAGGTGAAGGGGAAGGCGATGGTCACGCAGCAGACGGCGACCAGCACCGCCAGCATCAGCGAAAAGCCGAGCACGCCGCCGAAGAACACCGACAGGAAGCGGGCGTAATTGTCGAACACGAAGTCCGGCGTGTAGAAACCGGACGGGTTGCGCTTGAAGAAGCTCACCGCGATCATCGTCGAGAAGGGCACGACGAAGAAGACGATCAGCATCAGCGCCGGAAAGAACAGTGGCGTGTAGTCGGCTATGGACTTCGGGGCTTCGCGTCTCATGCGCCGAGCACCACGCAGCTTGCCGGTGGCAGCGTGACCCCGACCTTGGCGCCGACCGGCACGTCATGCCGCTCGCGCGGCGTCGTCACCGCAATGATGCTGGTGCCGCCGACGTCGACGAAGGTCTCGATGGTGCCGCCGAGATCGCGAACGAAACTCACCTCGCCGGTAATGGCCGAGCCGCCGGGGCTGCCCAGATGCACGTCCTCCGGGCGGACCGAAACAGACGCTTTGGTCTGACCCGCCGGCATGGCAAGACCTGGAATGGCTGTGCCCAGAATGGTGGTGCGCCCGGTGCTGTCGATCTCGGCCGGCAGCAGATTGGTGATGCCGATGAAGTCGGCGACGAAGGCGTCGGCCGGCTTGCGGTAGATCTCGATCGGCGGCGCCGCCTGCAGGATTCTGCCGTGGCCCATGACGACGACCAGGTCGGCCATGGTCATGGCTTCGCGCTGGTCGTGGGTGACGACGATGGTGGTGATGCCCAACCGCTGCTGCAACTGGCGCAGTTCCACCTGCATGGCCTCGCGCAATTTGGCGTCGAGCGCCGACAGCGGCTCGTCGAGCAGGAACAGTTTCGGCGACAGCGCCAAGGCCCGCGCAATTGCCACGCGCTGGCGCTGACCGCCCGACAGTTTGGCCACCGGACGGTCGGCAAAGCCGGTCAGATGGATGAGGCCCAGCAACTCGTCGACGCGTTTCTTCTGCTCCTCCTTCGAGGCGCCGCGAATGCGCAGCGCATAGGCGATGTTGTCGCCGACGGAGAGATGCGGAAACAGCGCCAGCGACTGGAACACCATGCCGAGATTGCGCTTGTGCGTCGGCAAAGGCGTGATGTCCTCGCCGTCGAGCACGATGGCGCCGCTGGTCGGCTCCTCCAGTCCGGCAATCATGCGCAGCAGCGTGGTCTTGCCGCAGCCCGACGGGCCGAGCAGACACACGAACGTGCCATGCGGCACGTTGAGCTGGACATTGTCGACGGCGGCGAAGTTGCCGAATTTTTTGGTGACGGCGTTGATGTCTAGTCCGGACATGCTCATCCCTTGGAGGGTTTGCTAAGGGGCCGCCGGACTATGCCGGCGGCCGCTGTGGTTCAGACGGATCGAACGGCTCAGCCGACGATCAGCTCGGTCCACTTCTGGTTGATCCAGTCGGCCTTCGATGTATAGAGGTCGTAGCGCGGGATGATCGGATCGATATCCGACGACACCGCGGCGAACTCTTCCGGCTTGAGGTCGAGCACCTCCTTCTTCAGCGTAGGCGTGGTGCCGACCTTGCGCGACATCAGACCCTGCATCGACGGCTGGCTCATATAGTCGATGAATGCATGCGCCTCGTCGACCTTGGTCGAGGCGCGCGACAGCACCCAATTGCCGGAATCCTGGATGCCGCCTTCCTTCGGGAAGGTCGAGCGGACATGGAAGCCGTCGGCGACCGCGAGGCCGGTGACGTCGTGATAATACTGGCCCATCGGGATCTCGCCCGACTTCAGCGCCTGCTCGAACTGCGCCTCGTCGCGATACCACAGCCGGACATTCGGCTTGAGCTCGGCGAGCTTTTCGAATGCCTTGTTCAGTCCGTCCTCGGTGTCGAGCGCATTGGTGCCGCCCATGAAGGTCTTTGCCGTCACTTCGAGCAGGAACGAGTTCGAGGCAAGTGCCAGAAGGCCAAGCTTGTCCTCATTGGCCTTGTCCCACAGCGTCTCCCATGAGGTCGGCGCATCCTTGTAGACGTCGGTGTTGGAGACCAGCGTGATCCACCAGGCGACGGCGCCGATGCCGGCGACCCGGCCATCCGGATATTTGTTGACGAAGCGCGGCAAGAGGTCGTTGTAGTGCTTGAACTTCGACGTATCGAGCGGCGTCCATAATTCGGTCGACTGGCCCTTCAGCGTCGAGGTCTGCGACATCATCGAAAGGTCGGCCGGCGCCTGGCCTGCCTTGGACGCCTGTTCGAGCTGCACCAGCCAGGCTTCGCCGGTCGGCTCGGCGACCGATTCCACTGCAATGCCGGTGGCCTTGGTAAAATCGGGGAAGACGTGCTCGTCAAAGGATTTCTTGAAATAGCCGCCATAGACGCCGACCTTCAGCGACTTGTCCTGCGCGCGCAGGATCGACGGCATGGCGAGCACGCCGGCTGTAGCGAGGCCCGCACCAAGCACGCCGCGCCGTGTCAGGGATTTTCCAATCAGTCTGTTCATCTGGTTTCTCCTCAGTTGATGCCGTTCTATTCCGGCAGGTTCCCTTCACGCACTGTCGCCGCCTGGCGTCAGTGGGCCGCCGCTCGTTGTTCGAGCGTACGGGCGTATTGCGTCAGTGGAAAGCACATGACGAAGAAGATCAGCGCCACCAGCCCGTAGACCTTGAACGGTTCGAAGGTGGCGTTGTTGATGGCGTTGGAGGTTCTGACCAGCTCCTCGAAGCCGATGATCGAGGTCAGCGCCGTCGATTTGATCAACTGCACCAGGAAGCCGACGATCGGCGCCCTAGTGATCGAGAACGCCTGCGGCAGGATGATCAGCCTGAGCTCCTGCAGACGGTGCAGGCCTAGGCTGGCACCGGCGTCCCACTGCCCGCGCGGCAGCGCATCGACGCCGCTGCGCCAGATCTCGGCCAGATAGGCGCTGGCGAAGAAGGTCAGGCCGAGCACCGCTGCCGTCCATGGTTCGATGCGCAGGCCGAGCATCGGCAGGCCGAAGAACATCAGGAACAGCTGCATCAACAGCGGCGTTCCCTGGAACAGGGCGATGTAGCCGGAAGCGATGCGCCGGCTCCATTTATTCTCTGCGATCCTGAAGAACAGCACGATCAGCCCGACCAGCGCGCCGCCGACAAAGGCCGCCAGCGACAACAGCACCGTCCAGCGGGCGGCGAGCAGCAGATTGCGAACGATGTCCCAGAAGGTGAATTCGATCATGTGACACCTGCCCCCAACACGCGGCGCCCGCCTGTGACCAGCAGCCGGCGCAAGGCCATGGACAGGACGAGGTAGACCAGGGTCACGACGAAATAGGTTTCGAAGGACCGGAAGGTGCGGGCTTGCAGCATGTCGGCCTCATAGGTCAGCTCGCGCACGGCGATCTGCGACACCACGGCCGATTCCAGCATCATGATGACGATCTGGCTGGTCAGCGCCGGATAGATCACCTTGAGCGCCTGCGGCAGCACGATCTTGACAAACACCTGGCGTGGCCGAAGCCCGAGTGCCAAGGCGGCTTCCGTCTGTCCGCCGGGCACGGCATCGAGACCGGCGCCGACGATTTCAATCGTGTAGGCCGCCATGTTGAGCGTCATTGCCAGCATGGCGGCCAGGATCGGATCGAGCCTTATGCCGAGGCTGGGCAGGCCGAAGAAGATGAAGAACAGCTGCACCAGGAACGGCGTGTTGCGCATCACCTCGACATAGACCGCGATGGCGCGCTTCACGAATACCGGGCCGTTGCGCCGGCCGGCAGCGCCCAGGATGCTGAGCAGCGTGCCCACGAGCGTGGTCACGACGATCAACAGGATCGTCGTGGCCGCGCCGCGCGCGATGTCGCCCACAGCACCTGGGAGCCAGGCAAAGGCCACGAGAACTCAATCCTTGAGGTTGTCGGGATTGAGCGGCGTCTTCAGCCAGGCCTTCGAGCTCTCGTCGAGCTTGCCGTTGGCCAGCATCTTGGCAACCGCATCATTGACCGCCGTCTTCAGCCGGTCCTCTTTCTTGTTGAGGCCGATATGCGAAGGCGAGGTCAAAAGCTGGAACTTCTGCTCCGGCTTCAGCGCGTCCTGCTTGGCCAGCACCTGCGCGCCGACATCATTGCCGACCACCATCAGCTGGGTCTGGCCGGAGATGAAGGCCTGGATGACGGAATTGTAGTTGTCGAAGCGCTTGATGTCGGCCGATGACGGCGCCGCTTCGGTCAGCGACGTATCCTCCAGCGTGCCGCGATTGACGGCGATCGACTTGTCGGCGAGATCTTCCTTGCCTTTGATCGAAAGCGCTGCTGGACCGATGACGGCGATGTAGTAGGGCGCATAGGCGGCGGCGAAATCGATCACCTCCTCGCGCTCCTTGGAATAGCCGACGCTCATCAGGATATCGACGCGCTTGTCGGTGAGATACGGGATGCGGTTCTGGCCGGTGACGCTGACCAGATTGAGCTTCACCTTGAGTGAATCGGCGATCGCCTGCGCGACGTCGACGTCATAGCCCTTGATGCTCATATCGGCGCTGGCCGAGGAGAAGGGCGGAAAGTCGGAGAAGATGCCGACATTGATGGCGCCGGCCTTGGTGATGTCGTCGACGGCGTCGGCATTGGCCTGGGAGGCGAAGCCGAGGCCGGCGAGCATCAGCGCGGCGGCGATGGTTGATTTCATATGGATTGTCATTGGTATTCCCCTTCTGGAAGCTTGTTTGTTTTGGAAACGGCCGCCGGCTCCAGCGCGGCGGCCGCCTTTGCATGTGAAATCCGTCAGGCCCCCTTGCCGGTGATCGCCGGGCTGAACACCATCAGGCTCAGGATCTCGAACAGGACCTGGGCGCCGACATGGGCGGTGTTGGTGGTCGCGTCATATTGCGGCGCCACCTCGACGACATCGCCGCCGACAATGTTGAGACCTTTCAAGCCGCGCAGCAGTTCGAGCACCTCGCGCGTCGTCAGGCCGCCTATTTCCGGCGTGCCGGTACCCGGCGCGAAGGCCGGATCGACACTGTCGACGTCGAAGGAAATGTAGGTCGGGCCGTCGCCGACGATTTTGCGCGCCTTCTCGATGATGGCGGGGATGCCGAGACCCGTCACCTCTTCGGCATGCACGACCGTCATGCCGGATTCGTAGGTGAACTCCCACAGATACTCGGCCGAGCCGCGGATGCCGATCTGGATGGTGCGGGTGGGGTCGAGCACGCCGTCCAGCACCGCGTTGCGGAACGGTCCGCCATGATGGAACTTGGTCATGTCGAACAGCCCGCTTGTGTCGCAATGGGCGTCGATATGGATCATGCCGACCGGCGCCTTCTTGCCGACCGCCTTCAGGATCGGATGGCTGATCGAGTGGTCGCCGCCGACCGAAAGCGGCAGCACGCCGGCATCGACGATCTGGTTGGTGCGGCGCTCGATATCCTCGTGGCTGACCTCCAGCCGGTAGCGGCTGCGGAACGGCGTATCGCCGATGTCGGCGACGCGCAGCTCATGCGTCGGCGCGCATTCTAGCACATGATTGTAAGGGCCGATGCGCTCGATGGCGCGCAGCGCCCTGGGTCCAAAGCGCGAGCCGGGCCGGTTGGTGACGCCGAGATCCATCGGCACGCCGATGATCGCCACCTGCAAATCGCCGAAATCCGGATTGTCGGCAGCGATTTCACGGTAGGGCGCGGCGAGGAAGGTGGGGATGCCGGCATAGGGCGCCAGCCTTGTGCCGCTCTTGGAGAAGATCTTGTCGGCGACCTTGCGGAACTTCGGGTCGAACATCTCGCCGCCATGGCTCTCGCCATACTTGCGGCGCAAGGCTTCCAGCTTGCCTCTGTCATAACCCATGTCGGTCTCCTCCTGCGGGCTGATGCATGCGGCCGTGGCGACACCTGCGAACTGACCATCATCCGGCCGGGCCGCTGTCCCGCTGGCTGCCTGTAGATTTCACGTCATTGATGCTGTTGACCTGCCAAAGTGTCCGGCAGCGGCATTGAAAAATCAATTGATATTGTTACGGTGCTGATTGTGAGAAAATCTCACAGAGTATCCGGTTGCTCATGGCCAAGCGTCTGCCCCCCTTGAATCCCCTGCGCGCCTTCGAGGCGACGGCGCGGCATGCCTCGCTGACCAAGGCGGCGAGTGAGCTCAACGTCACCCATGGCGCGATCAGCCACCAGATCAAGGCGCTCGAGCAATCACTCGGCGTAAAACTGTTCGAACGCACCGGACAGCGGGTAAAGCTCACCCCGCACGGCGCCGAATTGCTGCCGGCGGTCTCGACCGCCTTCGACGGCATCGCCGCCGCCACCCAGCGCATGACCAGGCCAGCCAGCGCCGGTACGCTGTCGGTCTCCTGCGTGCCGGCGCTGCTGCTTCTGTGGATGACGCCGCGGCTCGGCAGCTTCATGGCGCAATATCCTGACATCAGGTTGACGCTGATCCCGTCCAACGACCCCAAGGACATCCGCGCCCCACAGGTCGATGTCTGCGTGCTCTATGGCGACGGCAGCTGGACCGATTGCTGGATGCGCAAATGGTCGGGCCTCGAACTGTTCCCGGTGGTCAGTCCGACGCTGATCAACAACCGGCCGCTCCGCATCTGCCGGGATCTTGCTGGCCATGTCATCCTGCATGGCGATGATGGCCGCGAATGGCACACCTGGCTGGCCGCCGCCGATGGGCTCGACCTCGAACGTGGCCGCCGTCACCATCTCGGCGACGCCCGCACGGCGATCGAAGCCGCGGTGCATGGCCACGGCGTCGCGCTCGGCGATTCCGTCACCGCCAGCATGCTGCTCGCCAGGGGCCTGCTGGTGGCGCCGTTCAGCCTGTCGGTGCCGGCGGTCGACGATTTCTATGTGGTCTGCCGCAACGAGATGCGTTCAGCGCCGATCGTACAGCTGTTCGTCGACTGGCTGTTCGCCGAAAAGGAACAGGCCGACAGCCGCGCCGACGCGCCGGTGGCCGGCCGCATCGGCAGCCGCCGGAAGCGTCCGGCGCTGCGGGTGGTGGGCGCCAAGAGTTGAGGCTGGACCGGAGCGACTGCTTTTTGTCGGGCCAGCCCGGAAAGCGGGAGGCGCTTTCAAAAATTCAATGCTAATAAGCTCTTGCCGGGCAATTCCAGGAAAACTGTGCGGCGGTTTCCCGTCCGGAATTGCGTAAGAAAGACGTGAGCAGCGAAGGCGACGGCAGGACATGGCAAGAACCGATATAGCGCGGCGCGTCTATAACCACACCTGGAAGCTGGACCCGATCGTCCGCAGCCTGCTCGACACCGATTTCTACAAGCTTCTGATGCTGCAGATGATCTGGGGCATGTACCCCAAGGTCGACGCCACCTTTTCGCTGATCAACCGCACTACCTCGGTGCGGCTTGCCGACGACATCGACGAAGGCGAATTGCGCGACCAGCTCGACCATGCCCGCACGCTGCGCTTCTCCAAGAAGGAGATGATCTGGCTTGGCGGTAACAATTTCTATGGCCGCAAGCAGATCTTCGAGCCGGAATTCCTCGCCTGGCTGGAAGGTTTTCGGCTGCCCGACTACGAGCTCTCCAAGCGCGACGGACAGTACGAGCTCTCCTTCAGTGGCCCCTGGATGTACACTACGCTGTGGGAAATCCCGGCGCTGGCGATCATCAATGAGCTTCGTTCCCGCGCCGCCATGCGCGCCTTCGGTCCCTTCGCGCTTGACGTGCTCTATGCACGCGCCAAGGGGAAGATGTGGGCCAAGACCGAACGCTTGAAGGCGCTGCCCGGCATCCGCATCTCCGATTTCGGCACCCGCCGCCGCCATTCCTTCCTGTGGCAGCGCTGGTGCGTCGAGGCGCTCAAGGAAGGCATCGGCGAAGCCTTCACCGGCACCTCGAACGTGCTGCTGGCGATGGACAACGACCTCGAAGCGCTCGGCACCAACGCGCATGAATTGCCGATGGTTTTTGCCGCCCTTGCCAAGTCGGAAAAGGAATTGAAGGAATCGCCCTACAAGGTGCTGCAGGACTGGCAGCGCTATTACGGCGGCAACCTGCTGATCGTGCTGCCCGACGCTTTCGGCACCGCATCCTTCCTGCGCGACGCCCCGGACTGGGTCGCCGACTGGACCGGCTTCCGCCCCGACAGCGCGCCGCCGATCGAAGGCGGCGAAAAAATCATCGACTGGTGGCGCGAGAAGGGCAAGGACCCCAGGCAGAAGCTGCTGATCTTCTCCGACGGTCTCGAGGTCGAAACCATCGAGGAGACCTACAGGCACTTCAAGGGCAAGGTGCGCATGTCCTTCGGCTGGGGCACCAACCTCACCAACGATTTCGAAGGCTGCGCGCCGACCGAAACCAACAGCCTGGATGCGATATCGCTGGTCTGCAAGGTAACGGAGGCCAATGGCCGGCCGGCGGTGAAGCTGTCGGACAATCCGGCGAAAGCGACGGGCGACAAGAAGGAGATCGAGCGCTATCTCCGGATTTTCGGGGCGAAGGACCGCGTGGAGCAGCTGGTCAAGGTTTGAGGGTCGGCGGGTGCCTTGCTGGACGAAATGGAAATCGCGATAGCGTGAGTTCCCGCCCACCCCCCTCTGTCCTGCCGGACATCTCCCCCGCAAGGGGGGAGATTACCCCGTCATCTCCGCCTTCGCTAATCTCCGACGTTGCAAAGGAAGCGCCGGCAGGGCAACTGCCAATCTCCCCCCTTGAGGGGGAGATGTCCGGCAGGACAGAGGGGGGCGTCGTAGAGCGCGGCTGTCACCGGCCAACCCTTATCACCACCACCCTCACACTCCTCCCCACCCCTGCCTTCGCCCACGCCTCCGACCGCGGCCACGTCCTCCTGCTTCCCACCGGCTACTACATCGCCGGCGGCGCGCTTGCCGTCGCGGTCAGCTTCCTCGTCCTCGCCCTGCTGCCACCCGCAACCCTCGACCGCTTCTGGCGCCGCCGCTTACAACTTTTCACCTTCAGCGACACCGCCCGCACAATCATCAGCCTCATCTCCTTTGCCGGCTTCGCAACGCTCATCGCCGCCGGCCTGTTCGGCAGCCGCGACCCGCTCTCCAATCCGCTGTCGCTAACCATCTGGACGCTGCTCTGGGTCGGCCTTGCCATCGCGCAAGGCCTGTTCGGCGATCTCTGGTCGTGGCTGAATCCATGGTATGGCCCGCGGCGGATCGAAAGCCGCCTGTTCAAGCTTCGTGGCGGTGAGGGACAGAAATCGCGTTTGCCTTCATGGCTCGGCCGCTGGCCGGCCGTTATCCTGTTCTTCGCCTTCGCCTGGTTCGAACTGATCTATCCGGCGCCCGACGACCCGGCGCGGCTGGCCTATGCCGCCGGCCTCTACTGGTTGCTTACCTTCATCGCCATGCTCGCCTTTGGCTACCGCGATTGGAGCCGGCGCGGCGAATTCCTGACGATCTTTTTCGCCATGGTGGCTCGTTTCGCCGTCGTCGAGCGCGATGAACACGGTCGCCTCGCTCTCTGCTGGCCGGGCTCAAAACTGCTCGGCGCAGCGCCCCTGCCGGCAAGCGGCATCGCTTTCCTGCTGCTCAGCCTGTCATCGGTGTCCTTCGACGGCCTGTCGAAAACCTTCTTCTGGCTCGGCCTGTTCGGCATCAACCCGCTGGAATATCCCGGCCGCACCGCGCTCATCGGCATTAGCAGCTTCGGCCTCGTGCTGACCTTCGTTCTGCTGGCGGCGGCATTCCTGCTGGCCGTCATACTCGGCCAGCGCCTTGCCGGCAGCCGACATTCCCACGGCGAGGCCGCCGGGCTGCTGGTCTGGTCGATCGTGCCGATCGCGCTCGCCTATCATGTCGCGCACTATCTGACGGCGCTGCTGGTCGACGGCCAGTATGCGATCGCCGCTCTGTCCGACCCGTTCGCGCTGGGATGGAACCTGTTCGGCGCCGCCGACATGCAGATCGAGGCCGGCATCGTCGCCGGGGCCCACTCCGCCTGGTGGCTGTGGAACCTGCAGGCCGGCATCATCATCGCCGGCCATATGCTGGCGGTGCTCGTTGCCCATGGACTGGCCTGGCGACTGCACCAGGTGCCATCGCGCGCCGCCCTCAGCCAGTTGCCGCTCACCATGCTGATGATTGCCTACACGATCTTCGGCCTGTGGTTGCTTGCCACGCCGACGGCCGGATGAGACAAGCTGATCAACATGCCTTTGCGGAAAGCCCGCTTGCAAGCTCTGTGCTTTGGTGATTTAGTTTGTACACATGCAATTTCTGCCCCTCCTGCAAGGGAGTGGCCTTGCCTCGTTACAGACAGTCAAAACTCAAAAACAGGGGAACTGCCGTGACTGACAAGAATGGGTTTTTCGATCTCTCCAAATCCACCCTTAGCCGCCGCACCGCGCTGAAAGGTCTCGCCGCCGGCGCCGGGCTGACGCTCGCGCCCGGCTTCGTCCGCTACAGCCAGGCGCAGAGTTCGGCGCCAATCAAGATCGGCTTCCAGTCGCACCGCACCGGCATCGGCGCCGCCTATGGCCGCTGGTACGAAAAGACCAGTGCCGCCGCGGTCAAGGCGATCAACGATGCCGGCGGCATCAACGGCCGGCCGGTCGAACTGGTGATCGAGGATGACGGCACCGATCCCGGCCGTGGCGCCGAAGTGGTCGGCAAGTTCGCCACCCAGCACAAGACCGACATCGTCTTCGGCACGCTGTTCTCGCATGTCGTGATCGGCTCGGCGCCGGCCGCCGGCGAAAACAAGATCCCTTATTTCGTCGTCAGCGAAGGCCACCATGTCGCTTCGACCAAGCTCAACCGCTACGTCTTCCAGCCCGGCATCACCGATGTGAAGAGCCAGATCCAGTCGATGGCGCCATGGATCGCGGCCAATGCCGGCAAGAAGGTGACGCAGATCTTCCCGGATTTCGCCTTCGGCTACGACCATCGCGACTACCTGCCGCCGGCGCTGAAGGCGCAAGGCGCCGAGGTCATCGCCCAGATCGCCATCCCGCCGACAGAGTCGTCTTTTACGAAATACTTCCCGCAGATACCGGCCGAGACCGAAGTCATCTACCACGTGATGGTCGGCCCGGCCGTGCTCACCTTCGTCAAGGAACTCGGCGAGTTCTACGGCTCCAACCGGCCGCAGCTGTTCGGCTTCATCGATTCGCTCGAAGCCACCGACATCAACAGCCCCGGCCTCGAATTCCTGGACGGCAGCCATTTCTGGGAAGGCTCGCCGCGCTATGCCCAGGCCAATGACTCGGCCGCGCAGAAAGCCTACCGCGCCGCCGTTGGCATCGACGAAAATGGCGCTGCCGTCGGCGACCCCAAGGACGTCTCCACCGCCGCCCACATGTTCGGCTGCTGGGAGACGCTCTATGTCGTCAAGAAGGCGATGGAAGACGCCGGCTACAAGGGCCTGGAAGACCGCGCCAAGCTGGTCGAGGCGACCGAGGCGCTGACCGAATTCGCCGAAGGGCCGGAGCATCCGCAGGGGCCGAAGACCTTCAACGGCAAGATCCACCAGTGTTTTGGCATCCAGAACATCTCCAAGGTCGAAGGTGGCAAGCTGAATGTCGTCCACAAGACCAAGATCGAGGACGGGCTTTACGAGGCCGAAGGGGATTATACGACGCAGGCGCTGTGAGGCGCCTTACCCTCCCCCTTGTGGGGAGGGTCGGCACGCAAGCTTCGCACTTTTGCGAAGCTTGCGAGACGGGGTGGGGGTCGCGACGGCCCGTGCCCAACCCCCACCCGACCGCTGCGCGGTCACCCTCCCCACAAGGGGAGGGTAAGGGCGCCCTGAATGCATTTCGGACCCCATCTCCTCCTCGCCGCCCTCGAAGGCCTTGTCACCTCAGCCGTGCTGGCGCTGACGGCGCTTGGGCTGTCGCTGGTGTTCGGCGTCATGCGCGTCGTCAACGTCGCCCATGGCGAGTTCTTCATGCTGGGCGCGGTGCTGGCCTGGGCGATCTCGACGGCGATACCCGGCCATCCCACGCTCGGCTTCCTGGCGGCGCTGGTGATTGCGCCGCTGATTGTCGGCGCCATTGCGCTGGTAGCCGAGCGGCTTGTGCTGCGGCGGCTCAATTACAATCCGGAAGCCACCATCGTCGCCACGATCGGCATGCTCTACATCATCCAGCAGCTGGCGTTGAGCTTCTATGGCCCGGAAGCCCGCCCGGTGGAGCCGCCCTTCAGCTACCGCATCCTTTTGCCCTGGTTCGGCTATTCCGGCTACAAGCTGTCGATCATTGCCGCTTCGGCCCTTCTGCTCATCGCCACCTGGCTGGTGCTGACGCGCACCAAGATCGGCCTCATCATGCGCGCCACCCAATATGACAGCGAGACGGCGCAGGCCTTCGGCATTCCGGTCGCCCGCGTCTATGCCGGCGTCTTCGCGCTCGGCGCCATGCTGGCGGCCATCGCCGCCGTGCTGATCGTGCCGATCAGTCAGGCGCACTACCTGATGGGGCAGGACCCGCTGCTGTTGTCCTTCATCGTCGTCATCATCGGCGGCCTCGGCTCGCTGCGCGGCACCGTCGTTGCCGCCGTGCTGATCGGCCTGTCCGATGGCATCATCTCGGTGTTCTTCTCGCCGACTTTGGCCAAGATCATAGCCACGCTGCTGGTGGCCATGGTGCTGGTGTTCAGGCCGCAAGGCCTGTTCGGGCAGGCGCCGCGATGAGCGAAGCTTCGCCGGCAAAAGCGTATGCATTGCATATCGGCGCCATCGCGCTGCTGTTCGCCCTGAGCTTCGTCCTGCCGGATTATCATCACGGCCTGCTCGCCCGCATCATGGTGCTGGCGGTGTTCGCCATGGGCTACAACATGCTGTTCGGCTATGTCGGCCTGCTCAGCCTCGGCCACGCCATGTTCTTCGCCGCCGGGCTCTATGGCGCTGGTCTCGCCGTCATCCATCTCGGCTGGAGCGTGCCTTTGGCTTTCCTCGCCGGTATCGCCTGCGGCGCGCTGCTGGCACTTGTGATCGGCCTGCTGGCGCTGCGCACCACCGGCGTCGCCTTCATGATCGTCACCATGATGTTCGCGCAGGTGTTTTACCTCACCATCCTCTATTTCGCCGCCTGGACCGGCGGCGACCAGGGTCTGGTGGTGCCGCAGCCGGCGCGGGTTCTGGCCTTCGGCTCGACATCGCTCGACCTCACCAACCCGACCGTGCGCTACATGAGCGCGCTGGCGCTGTTCTCGGTCGTGCTGCTGATCACCCTCGCCATCGTCCGCTCCCGCTATGGCCGCGTGCTGGTCGCGGTGCGCGAGAACGAGGAGCGCACGAAAATGCTGGGCTACGACACCTTCTCCAACAAGCTGATCGCCGTCGTCGTCTCCGGCACCATCTGCGCCGCCTCGGGTGCGGCCTATGCGCTGCTGTTCGGCTATGTCGGCTCGAGCTTTGCCTCGGTGCAGTATTCCATCCTGCCGCTGCTCTGGGTGCTGCTCGGCGGCGCCGCCACGACGCTGGGCGCGCTGCTCGGCACGGTGTTCATGTACTATGTCATCGACACCGCCAGCGGCTACACCTCCGCCTATCTCCTGATCGTCGGTATTGCGCTCATCCTGCTGGTGCTGTTTTTCCCCAAAGGCATTCTGGGCACCATCCGCCAGCGCTGGCTCGGGTGGCTGCCATGATGCCGTTGCTGACCACCAAAGGCCTGGCGCGCAGTTTCGGCGGCCTGCGCGCCGTCGACGGTGTCGATTTTCAGCTGATGCCGGGCGAGATCCGCGCCGTCATCGGTCCCAATGGCGCTGGCAAAACCACCTTCGTCAGCCTGGTCAGCGGCCGCATTCAGCCATCGTCCGGCATGATCGTCTTCGACGGCGCCGACATCACCAGCCAGCCGGCCTATCTCAGGGTGCGCCGGGGCATCGCCTACACCTTCCAGATCACCAGCGTCTTCGCCAACCTCTCTGCCTACGATAATGTCGCGCTGCCGGTGCAGCGCACGCTGACCGATGCCCGCTCGAAAGGTGCGGTGCGCACCGGCGTCATGGCCGCGCTGGAACGCACCGGACTGGCCGGCCGCGCCCATATGCCGGCCGGCCAGCTTTCCTACGGCCATCAGCGCCTGCTGGAAGTGGCAATGGGCCTGGCGCTGAAGCCGCGGCTTTTGATCCTCGACGAGCCGACGCAAGGGCTGGCCGACAGCGAGATCGACAATTTCATCGAACTGGTGCGCGAGATCGCCAAGAGCGCCACCGTGCTTTTGATCGAGCACAACATGCCTGTCGTCATGCAGCTGGCCGACCGCATCACGGTCTTCAACGCCGGCAGGATCCTGGCCGAAGGCACGCCCGAACAGGTTCGCGCCAACACACAGGTGCAGGAAGCCTATCTGGGGACGGCGCCATGAGCGAAGCCCCCAAGACTGAAGCCCACGAGACTGAAGCGCTGACTATCTCCAGGCTCGACTGCTTCTATGGCGAGGTTCAGGTGCTCTATGGGCTCGACCTAGTGCTCAACAAGGGCGAGGTGCTGTGCCTGTTCGGTCGCAACGGCGCCGGCAAGACGACGACGCTGAAAGCGATCATGGGGCTGGTTCGGTCGAGCGCCGGTTCGATCCGGCTCGCCGGCAAGGAGTTGACCGGCCTGGCGGCGCATGAGGTGCCCAAGGCCGGCGTCGCCTATGTGCCCCAGGGCAGGCGGCTGTTCGCCGAGATGACGGTGGCGGAAAACATCGAGATCGGCCTGATGGCGCGCGGCAAGGGAAGAGCGACGCGCGAGAGCGTGCTCGACCTCTTCCCGCTGCTGCGCCAGCGGCTGCGGCAGCGCTCCGGCACTTTGTCCGGTGGCGAACAGCAGATGCTGGCCATGGCCCGCGCGCTTTGTCTGGAGCCGCAGGTGCTGTTGCTAGACGAGCCGACCGAAGGGCTGATGCCGTCGATGATCGCCAAGATCCGCGAGACGGTGGTGAAGCTGCGTGAGCTAGGTGTCTCCACCATTCTGGTCGAACAGCGCGTCGACGCCGTGCTGTCGGTCGCCGACCGCGTCTGCTTCATCGAAAACGGCCGCAACCGCGAGACCGTCGATGTCGAGCAATTGCGCGCCGACCCATCGGCAGTCAGGCGCTATGTCGGCGTCGGCTGATCAGCCGAAAAACAGGAACCCGGCGATCAAAAAGATCGGGATCAGCACCAGCCCTGACCATGCCATGTAGCCGAAGAAGCCCGGCATCTTCACACCGCGGTGTCGGGCGATGGCGTAGACCATGAAGTTGGGTGCATTGCCGATATAGGTGTTGGCCCCCATGAACACCGCGCCGGCCGAGATCGCGGCCAGCGTCGAGGCCGCCTCCGTCATCAGGTGCCGCGCGTCGCCGCCTGCGAGTTCGAAGAGCACCAGATAGGTCGGCGCATTGTCGAGGAAGGACGACAGCCCGCCGGTCAGCCAGAAATAGGCGAGATCATTGGGCTGCCCGGTGGGTGACGTCACCAGCGCGACCAGCGGCGCCAGCGCGCCGTCATGGCCGGCGCGAAGGATGGCAATGACCGGCACGATGCAGATGAAGATGCCAGCAAACAGTTTCGCCACCTCCGCGATCGGGCCCCAGGTGAAGCCGTTGGCCTCGCGATGGCTCTTGAGTGACACGACAAGCGACAGTCCGGCGAGCCCCAGGATAATGGCGTCGCGCGCCAGGTTCTGCAGTTCGAGGCTCACGCCCAGCACTGAAAAGCTCACGCCCGGCTTCCACGCTGCCGACAGCAGGATCGCGGCAATGACGCCGGCCAGCAGCGGCAGATTGGCCAGGCCGCGAAGGCGCACCTTCGTATCCGGCGTCGGATCCTTGATCTTCGGCGCGCCGCCTTCACGGCGATGCAGCATGATGTCGATGGCCAGGAAGACAAGCAGCACCAGGCCGCCGGTAAACAGCGTCTCGCGCCAGAGGTTCGCCGACGTCCAGAAGAAGTCGACGCCGCGCAGGAAGCCGACGAACAATGGCGGGTCGCCCAAGGGCGTCAACGAGCCGCCGATGTTGGACACCAGGAAGATGAAGAAGATGACGACATGGGCGTTGAACTGCCGGTTGTCGTTGGCGCGCAGCATCGGCCGGATCAGGATCATCGAGGCGCCGGTGGTGCCGATCACCGAGGCCAGCATCGCCCCGACGAGCAGCAGCCCGGCATTGACCAGCGGCGTGCCATGGATGTTGCCGGCGACAAGGATGCCGCCCGAAATGGTGTAGAGCGCGAACAGCAGGATAATGAAGGACATGTATTCGGTGAGCAGCGTGTGCAGCACGGCTTCACCGGCTACCGGAACGCCGAATGCAACCATCAGCGGGATGACCGCCAGCGCTGCCCAGCCGGCGGCGATCTTGCCGTAATGATGCTCCCAGACATAGTGGAACAGCAGCGGTCCGGTGGCGATCGAGAGCAGCAGGCCGGCGAAAGGCAGCGCCCACCACAGCGACATGGCAGCATCGGGCAGGCCGCGGGCCTCGGCCGCGAAGGCCATTTGCGGAGACACAGCGGAAGCGAGTACACCTGCCGCGAAAGCCTTCCCCAACTGTGTGCAGCCCCCTCGATGCGTCACGATCCAGTCACTCCGAGATCGGGTCTTCGAGCTTCACCCCGGCATCGCGCATCCTCTTCAGCATCGCCTCGACCGAACCGTTTAGATCGATGCCGCGGCACGCGTCGAGCCGCACCGTCGTCTTGAAGCCTTGCTTGACCGCGTCGAGGGCCGAAAAGGCAACGCAGAAGTCGGTCGCCAGGCCAACCAGGGTCACACTGTCGATGCTGCGCTCCTTGAGGTAGCCGGCGAGCCCCGTCGGCGTCTTGTGGTCGTTCTCGAAGAAGGCGGAGTAGCTGTCGATATCAGGGCGAAATCCCTTGCGGATCACCAGCTCGGCCTTGGTCCAGGCGAGCCCCGAGTGAAAATCCGAGCCGAGGCTGCCCTGGATGCAATGGTCCGGCCACAGCGTCTGCGGCCCATAGGGCATCTCGATCGCGCTAAAGGGCTGCGCCCCCGGATGGCTGGAGGCAAAGCTCGAATGTCCGGCCGGGTGCCAGTCCTGCGTCAGCACGACATGCTCGGCATGCCGAATCAGATCGTTGACCAGCGGCACGATTTCGTCGCCGCCGGCAACCGCCAGTGCGCCGCCGGGGCAGAAGTCGTTTTGCAGGTCGATGACAACAAGCGCTTCGTCGGCCATGGCGCCTCTCCTCTTCTACGTCTCGAACGGGGGATCGAGTGAAATACGCCGCTGATGCGACCGGATGCTGAAACTTGACCGGATGGCCGCCTGCGTCAACCTCTGCAAGCGTAAGAAATGCTTGGCGGCCGGGTTCCCTTAAACTCCGGCTTTGACAATTTCCGCCAGCTTGATATCATTTGCATACGAATGAATTTGGCCTGATCAGACACTGGCGGGTTCGGGAAGTCCCCACCTTTGAAGGCCCCAATGGGAAGGCCGATTTTTTTGGAAGGCAAAGCGTGATCCGTTACGCGAAACCCACCACGCTCGACGAGGCGCTCGCTCTGCTGGGCGAGGGCGCCTGGCGCGTGCTTGCCGGCGGCACCGATTTCTATCCAGCGCAGGGCGCCAAACCGTTCCGCGACAATGTTCTCGATATTAACGGCCTGCACTCGCTGCGCGGCATTGCCGAGACCGAAACCCATTGGGTTTTGGGCGCCCGCACCACCTGGACCGACCTTGTCCGCCATCCATTGCCGGCGGCTTTCGATGCGCTGAAGCAGGCCGCGCGCGAAGTGGGCTCCCTGCAGATCCAGAATGTCGCCTCGATCGCCGGCAATCTCTGCAATGCTTCGCCTGCCGCCGATGGCGTTCCGGGACTGCTGGTGCTGGACGCCGAGGTCGAGCTGCGCTCTGCAGCCGGGACGCGTCATCTGCCGCTGCAGGAGTTCATTCTCGGCAACCGCCGCACCGCGCTGCTACCGGGCGAGCTGGTTACCGCCATCCGGGTGCCGAAGCCCAGGGCCACCGGCACGTCGGCCTTCGTCAAGCTCGGTGCGCGGCGCTACCTCGTCATCTCCATCGCCATGGTGGCGGCGCGCCTCGTTGCCGAGGATGGCATGGTCATGGAAGCCGCTGTCGCGGTCGGGTCCTGCTCGGCCGTGGCCAAGCGGCTCGCCGCTGTCGAAGCCGTGCTGGTGGGCAAGCCTGTCGGCCCGGCACTCGCCGATGCGCTCCTGTCCGCGCCGATGGCCGAGCTCTCGCCGATTGCCGACGTGCGCGGCAGCGCCGAATACCGGCTCGACGCAGCGCGCGAGCTTGTCGCCCGCGCCGTGCTGAGGGCTTGCGGACTGACGAACGACAACAGCATGGTGGCGGCATGAGCCACTCCGAGATGATTGAAGCCCTGCCCGACCTCGTGCCGGGCGTCGGCCTCGATCGCGCCGAGATCGCCTTCGCCGTCAATGGCGCCGCCGTCTCGGTCAATGTGCCGCCGCTGCGCCGTCTGTCGCAGGTTTTGCGCGACGAATTGCAGCTGACGGGCACCAAGGTTGGCTGCGATGCCGGCGATTGCGGCGCCTGCACGGTGCTGGTCGACGGCGACGCCGTCTGCGCCTGCCTGATGCCGGCGGCCTCCGCAGCCGGGACGTCCGTAACGACCGTCGAAGGCCTCGCCAATGGCCGGCTCTCGGCTCTGCAGGCGTCCTTCCTGGCACATGGCGCCGCGCAATGCGGCATCTGCACGCCGGCGCTGCTGGTCGCGGCAACGGCGCTGGTGGATGGCACGCCGAATCCGACCGAGACCGAGGTGCAGGATGCGCTGGGTGGCATCCTGTGCCGTTGCACCGGGTACAGAAAGATCATTGCGGCAGTGATGGATGCGGGACGGTTCGAGACGTCGACCGACGGCGCTGCCCCTCATCCGCCTGCCGGCACCTTCACCCCGTATAGTGACGGGGAGAAGGGAAGTGCTCCAGCGCCGACGCTCCCCTCTCCCCGTTCTTCACGGGAAGAGGGTAAGGGTGAGGGGCAGCGCCAACGTCATTCGTTGGAATTCAACTTTGAACGTAGAATGCCAACCACAGGGAATGCTGTAGGCGCCTCCCCGGTCCGGCTCGACGGCGTGCCAAAAGTCACCGGCGCTGAAAAATTCGGCGCCGATGCCTTTCCCGCCGATGCGCTGGCCGTGCTGGTGGTCCGCTCGCCGCATTATCATGCCGGCTTCGCCTTCGGCGACCTGGAGGGCTGGGTGAAGTCGCATCCCGGCATCGCCGGCGTCTTCACCGCCGCCGACATTCCGGGAAAAAACTGTTTCGGCGTCATCGGTCCGTTTGCCGACCAGCCGGCGCTGGCCGAAGGCTTTGCGCGGCTGCGCGGCGAGGCAGTGGCGCTGGTCGCCGGCGAGCGCGAGGCCATGCTCGATCTCGACCTCCAGGATTTCCCGGTCCGCTGGACCGAGCTGCCGCATTTTCTGCAGCCCGGCGACGCGCAGGCAGAAGGGGCGGCGCTCATCCACGCGAACCGCCCGGCCAATTTGTTGACCAAGGGCTTTGTCGAGCGCGGCGACCCCGAGGCGGCGCTTGGCGAGGCTGCCTTCACAGTGTCCGGTGCCATCGACACCTCCTATGTCGAGCACGCCTATATCGAGCCGGAAGCCGGCCATGCCTACATGGACGGCGACACGCTGGTCGTCGTCGCCTGCACCCAGGCCCCCTACATGGATCGCGACGAAACGGCGAAGGTGCTCGGTCTTGCCGTCGACAAGGTGCGCATCGTGCCGACCGCGACCGGCGGCGGCTTCGGCTCGAAACTGGACGTTTCACTGCAGCCGCTCATCGGCCTTGTGGCACTGAAAACCGGCCGGCCGGCGGCGCTTGCCTACACCCGCACCGAATCGATGATGTCGACCACCAAGCGCCACCCCGCCGAGATGAAGGCGACGATCGGCACTGACGCCGAGGGCCATGTCACCGGCATGATCTTTTCCGGCGATTTCAACACCGGCGCCTATGCCAGCTGGGGCCCGACCGTCGCCAACCGCGTGCCGGTGCATGCCTCCGGTCCCTATGCGACGCCGAATTACCGCGCCGAAGGCCGCGCCATCCACACCCACGGGCCGATTTCCGGCGCCTTCCGCGGCTTCGGCGTGCCGCAGGCGACGATCATGCAGGAGACGCTCTATGATGAGCTCGCCGGCAAGCTGGGCATGGACCGGCTCGATTTTCGGCTGAAGAACTGCCTTCGGAACGGATCCGAAACGGTTACCGGACAGCGACTGGAGTCGGGCGTCGGCATATTCGAGTGCCTCGACTCCTTGCGGCCGCATTGGGCTCGCGCGAAGGCCGACGCAGATACATTCAACAATGCCAATACGAGCAAAAAGCGCGGCGTCGGCATCGCGTCCTGCTGGTATGGCTGCGGCAACACCTCGCTGCCCAATCCGTCGACCATCCGGGTCGGTATCTCGCCAGAGGGGGAGGTCATCCTGCATCAGGGCGCCGTCGATATCGGCCAGGGCTCCAACACCGTCATTGCCCAGATCTGCGCCGACGCACTTGACCTGCCGCTGGAAAAATTCAAGCTGAGAAGCGCCGACACCGCGATCAGCCCGGACGCCGGCAAAACATCGGCCTCGCGCCAGACTTTTGTCACCGGCAAGGCGGCCGAAAAAGCCGGCCGCGCCTTGCGCGAAAAGATCCTGCGCTTTGCCAATGTCTCGGAGAACGCGGCCCTGCAATTGGACGGTCCGGTGATCGTCATTCGTGAGGGCGAAGCCACTCGGCGTATCGATCTCGCCGCGCTCGATGTCGATGCGGACAGTTTCGTCTTTCGCGCTGAGGAGACCTACGATCCGCCGACGCTGCCGCTCGATGCCAAGGGCCAGGGCAAGCCTTACGCCGTCTACGGCTATGGCGCGCAGATCGCCGAACTCGAGGTCGACCTCAAGCTCGGCACGGTGAAGCTCTTGAAAATCACCGCCGCGCACGATGTCGGCAAGGCTATCAACCCGCTGCTGGTCGAAGGCCAGATCGAAGGCGGCATCGCGCAAGGCATCGGCATGGCGCTGATGGAGGAATACATCCCCGGCCGCACCGAGAATTTGCACGACTATCTCATCCCGACCATCGGCGATGTGCCTGAGATCGAGCACATATTGATCGAGGTTCCCGATCCGGAGGGACCGTTCGGCGCCAAGGGCCTGGGCGAGCATGTGCTGATCCCGACCGCACCCGCCATCCTCAACGCCATACGCCACGCCACCGGCGTTCTCATCACCAAGGTTCCGGCGACGCCGACGCGCATCCGCGCCGCCATCCGCGAAAAAGATGGCATCCGCGACAAGGAGGCACGCCGATGAGCGAGCTTGCCGAACGCTTCGAAACCCACGATCCGGGCGAAAAGCTGGTGGCGGAAAAGATCCGCTGCGATGCCTGTCCGGTGATGTGCTACATCGCCGATGGCCGCACCGGCGCCTGCGACCGCTACGGCAATGTCGGTGGCCGCATCGTGCGTATGGACCCGCTGACCATCCTCGATCATGCGGCAGAGAGTGGCGCCGCGGTCGTGCCCTTCACCGCCGAGGGCGAGCAATGGGACGGCGAACTGGTCAACAACGGCCGCCGCTTCGTCACTGCGATCGGCGCCGGCACCACCTATCCCGACTACAAGCCGGCCCCCTTCATCGTCAGCCAGGAGGTCGAGGGCGTCGATCTGGTGACCGTGGTCACCGAAGGCATTTTTTCGTACTGCGGCGTCAAGGTGAAGATCGACACGGACCGTCATCTCGGCCCCGAAACGGCAATCGTGCGCGCGCAAGGCGAGGCGATCGGCCACGTCACGACAGGCGAGTATGGCTCGCAGATGCTGTCGCTGGGCGGCGTGCATCATCTGACCGGCGGCTCCAAGGCCGAAGGCCGGGCAACCTGTGACGCGATGCTCAGTCTGTGCAATCGCAAGCCGGTCGAACTGACCATCGATGGCGGCGCCACCATCACCGTCGAAGCCGGCAAACCACCTGTCATCGACGGCAAGCAGGAACACCGCATGCGGGTCGGCTGCGGCTCGGCCACCATCGGCATGTTCGCCACGCAATGGCGCGGCCTTGTCGACGAGGTGGTGGTGGTCGACGACCACATCACCGGCGTCGTCTCCGAGCATCAGGCCGGCAAGGTGCTGGGCTGGCAGGACACCGGCATCAAGATCATCGGCCGCCGTTCGACGCCGGGCCGCTATTTCAAGGTTTCCGAGCCCGGCCTCGGCTGGGGCGGCACCTCGATTTCCGACCCGCTGTCGATCCTCGGCGAATGGAACGCCAAGAAGGGCGCCCGCCCCGGCCTGTCGCTGCTGATGGTGTCGACCACCGGCGAGCAGTTCGCCTATTACGAGCTCGACGACGAGTTGAAGCCGGTGGAAAAACCGTTCCCCGAGCGGCTGCAGAAATCGGTCGGCCTGATCGAGGACAATTGCGAGCCGGCGCTCTGCACCGTGCTGTTCATCGGCGGCGCCGGCGGTTCGCTGCGCGCCGGCGTCACCGAAAACCCGGTCAATCTCACCCGCTCGGTGCAGGGCTTGAATACCTATGTTACCGTTGGCGGCGCGCCGGTCTATGTCTGGCCGGGCGGCGGCATCACGCTGATGGTCGACGTCATGCGCGTGCCGGAAGGCGCCTTCGGCTATGTGCCGACGCCGGCGCTGGTGGCGCCGATCGAATTCACGCTACGCCGCGACGACTATGTCCGGCTGGGCGGCTACGAGGCCGAGATACGCAGCGTCGAGGATATCGTTGCCAAAGGCGGCGAATATCTCAACCCGCGCCGCGGCTCAGGCGCCGAGGCCCACAATCCATGGCCGCCGCTGGCGCAGTTGCGCCGCGTCGGCTCGAACGGGGCTTCTTGATGCAAGGCCCGCAAGTCCACTGGCTGCAGGACGGCAAGCGGCTGCACCTCAACCACGGGCCGATCGACCTGATCGTCGAGGCCTTTGGTGAGGCGGCTGAGTGTCGTGCCGCCTACGATCAGGCGATCGAGCGCTTCCAGACGATCCTGATCGAGTTGGTCGAGGAGCTTCCCGAATTGCGGCTGCCGGCATTTTTCCTGGCGCCGCGCACCTTCGCCGGCCCGACTGCGCGGCGCATGGAAGCAGCCGTCATGCCCTTGGCGGAATGCTTCATCACGCCGATGGCCGCCGTCGCCGGATCAGTAGCCGACGAAGTGCTCGCCGCGCTGCTTGCCGGTCGCAAGCTCGACCGGGCCTATGTCAACAATGGCGGCGACAGCGCCCTCCATATCGGCAAGGGCCAGTCGATGAACCTGGCGATCGCCGGCACCGGCAACGGCATGGCCGACCGCCTCACCATTCGCTCGGCGGACGGCGTGCGCGGCGTCGCCACCAGCGGCTGGCGCGGCCGTTCGTTCTCGCTTGGCATTGCCGACGCCGTCACCGTGCTGGCGCACACCGGCGCCGAGGCCGATGCGGCCGCGACACTCATTGCCAACGCCGTCGACCTGCCCGGCAATCCCGCCATCAAGCGCATTCCCGCGCAGGACTTGGCGCCCGACAGCGATCTCGGCGCGCGGCTGGTGACACAAGCCGTCGGCATGCTCGCGCGTGGCGATGTGGAGCGGGCGCTGGACAATGGCCTTGCCGTCGCCGAAGATTTTCGCCGGCGCGGCCTGATTGCCGCATCGGCGCTGTTTCTAGGTGGGGAAGCCCGCATCAGTGGTTCCATGGCGCTTGCCGCGCCCAACAAAAATCCAGGGAAGGAAGTTGCCCATGCCTGAGTTTCCGATCCGCAAGATCGCGGTTCTGACCGAAGAGATCTTTCACGATGGCGGGCCGGTCGCTGCTCTGCCGCGCCGCCGCGCTGCAGCCGTGGCCCTGGTGAAGAACCCGTTCGCCGGCCGCTACGTCGAAGAACTGCAGAGCGCCATGGACGATCTGAAGCCGCTCGGCCTGCTGCTCACCGACAAGCTCATTGCCGCATTGGGCGGCGACATCAAGCAGATCGACGCCTACGGCAAGGGCACCATCGTCGGTTCGTCAGGGGAGCTGGAGCACGGCGCGCTGTGGCATGTGCCGGGCGGTTACGCCATGCGCGAGCGGCTGGGCGACGCCAAGGCGATCGTGCCGTCGGCAACCAAGGTCGGCGCCTTCGGCTCGCGGCTCGACGTGCCGCTCGGCCACACCAACGCCGCCTATGTGCGTAGCCATTTCGACGCCATGGAGGTCGGTCTCAGCGACGGGCCGCGCGCCGACGAAATCCTGTTCTGCCTCGCCATGAGCTGCGGCCCCCGCGTGCACGACCGCATGGGCGGCCTGGCGGTCGGCGACATCAAGGCCTGGGACGGCTTGCGATGAGCGGCGGGGACAATCTTCTCAAGCTCGTCGAGGCCGAAGAGCCCGACGAACATGACTACCGCCTGCAGGAGCAGGTCGGCTTCATCCTGCGCAAGGCGCATCAGCGCCATGTCTCGATCTTTGCCGCCCAGATCAGCGACCTGACGCCGCCGCAATTCGCTGCACTTGCCAAGCTGCACGACGTCGGCGAGACCTCGCAGAACCAGTTGGGCACGCTGATCGCCATGGATGCGGCGACGGTCAAGGGCGTCATCGACCGGCTGAAGGCGCGTGGCCTGGTCGATCTGACCAAACACGAGGTCGACAAGAGGCGGCTGCTGGTCAACCTCACGCCAGAGGGACGCGAGGCGATCGAGCGGCTGATCCCGCTGGCCCGCGCCATCACCCAGGAAACGCTGGCGCCGCTGACCGCCAAGGAGGCCGCTACGTTTATGCGGCTGCTGGCGAAACTCGCCTAGGCGCGCAGTCTCGTGCCTTCTGGATCGAAGAACGGCATCGGCGCCACCACCGCGCGTGTCCGCTTGCCGTCAATGTCGGTGCTGAGTTCGGTGCCGATGGCGGTGAACGGCAGCCGCAGATGCGCGGTCGCCAGCACCTTGCCCAGCGAATAGCCGTGATCGCTATAGGTGACGACACCGGCATCCTCGCCGTCGGCGAAAACCCTGGCATCCGTCGCGGCCGGCTTGTCACCGTCGAGAATCAGCCCGGTCCAGCGTTCGTCGAGCCCCTTGCCGCGAATTGTGAGCAATGCCTCGCGGCCGATGAACTCGCCCTTGTCGAACTTGATCCAGCGATCGAGCCCGACATGGAAGGGCGTACGGCTCTCGTCCATGTCGATGCCATGCGCCGGATAGGCCTTTTCCAGCCCGAGCGTGAACATGGCCAGCACGCCGTATGGCTTCAGGCCGAAATCGCTACCGGTCCGCATCAGCGCGTCCCAGACGGAAGTGGCCTCGTCCGCCGGCACGAACAGTTCGAAGCCGAGCTCGCCGGTCGCCCCGGTGCGTGAGATCAGGACTTTGGTCTCGCCGACGCGCCCTGAAGTGAACGCCCAGCGTTTCAACTCTTCGAGATCGGCATCCGACACTATAGCTTTCAGCAGCTCGCGTGAGCGCGGCCCCTGTATGGTCGGGAAGGCGACGGCCGCGGTGATGTCGGTGACATAGGCCTTTCGCGCTTCAGCATGATGCTGCAGCCAGGGCAGCATCTTCAGCCGGTTGACCGAGCCGGTCACCAGCATGAAATGCTCAGGCGCCAGCCGGAACACGGTGAGGTCGTCCATGATGCCGCCATCGTCGCGGCAGACGGTGGAATAGCGCACCTGGCCGGGCTTCATCGCGGCGGCATCGTTGACGATGATGTGGTTGACCAGCGCCTCGGCTTCCGGCCCCTTGATGTCCATCTTGCCCATGGTGCTGAGATCCTGCACGCCGACATTCTTGCGCGTGTTCAGATGCTCGTCGGCGATGCCGGAATAAGTTTTGGCCGAGACGAAGTCGCCGCCGACCCGGCCCATCGTGGCGCCGAGGCCAACGATGCTGGTGTAGAAAGGGGAGCGCCGCTCAACCAAGAAACTTCTCCGTCATCTCATGAAAACGGCAGCGCCGGGTGGCGCTGCCGAGGTCGGGTTGGCTGAGGGATTAACCCCCGTAGACGTCGAAGGCGAAGTACTTGTCGTTGATTTCCTTGTACTTGCCGTTGGCACGCAGGGCGTCGATGGCGGCATTGAACTTGTCGGCCAGTTCCTTGTTGCCCTTTTGCAGGGCGATGCCGACGCCGGGTCCATGAATGGCCGGATCAGCGGTGAGCGTGCCGAGCAATTTGCAGCAGGCGCCATCGGGCTTCTTCAGCCATTCGGTCAGGATGATCGAGCCGTCCATCATCGCGTCGAGCCGGCCATTGGCCATGTCGGTGCGGGCGTCGTCGCCGGTCGGATACGCTTTCACGGTCGAGCCGGAGTATTTCTGCTCGGCGAAATTCTGGTGGATGGTTGCGCTCTGCACGCCCAGCACCTTGCCCTTCAGATCGTCCGGCGATGTGCCGGCGATGGTCGAATCCTTCGGCACGGCGATGGCCGGCGGCGTCTGGTAATATTTGTGGGTGAACTCGACCTTCTCGGCCCGTTCCGGCGTGATGGTGATGTTGATGATGGCGTCGAACTTGCCGGCCTGCAGCGCCGGAATGGAACCATCGAAATCCTGTACGGAGAATTCGCACTCGGCCTTCATCTCGGCACACAGCGCCTTGCCGAGGTCGATGTCGAAGCCGCCCAGCGTGCCGTCCGAATTGGCATAGTTGAAAGGCGGATAGGCGCCCTCGGTCCCGATCCTGAGTTTCTCGGCGGAGGCAGCACCGGTCCCAAGCAGCAGGGCGGCGGAAGCGGCAAGCACGAAACGACCGAAAAGACGCATGTTCCTGATCTCCGTTGACTAAGCAATTCCAGGGAAGGTGTTGGCGGTTTCCCGTCCGGAATTGCGCGAAAACAAGGATAGAAGTCTATGGTCTTTTGCAGGCCCCACGGAGACGGAAACGACATGCTCTGCGGCGATCACGGCGCGGCAAGCCGTCCTTCCCCAGGAATCTTACTGTGATCTAAATTACAGACCGATCATGGACATGGGCGCATGCTCAGCTGGAAGTAGACGGTCGTGGGAGGGACCTGGGGATGGACCAGCAGGAATTCGTGCAGGAAGCCGCGCAGCGGCGCATAGACGACGACATCGCCAAGCGCATCAAGGTTCACCAGGCCAACATCGAGCGGCTCGAAACCGCAAGGGAAAGCGCCGGCAATCTCGAGGCGGCCGTCGCCAACCGGCCGCTGGTGATGCTGGCGCAGGGCGATTCCTGGTTCGACTATCCGCTCACCGGCAACGGCTTTCCGTTCGTCGACACCGACGTGATCGCGCAGCTGCGCCGCATCGGCTCGATGCCGCCGACCATCCTCAACCTTGCCCATCATGGCGATGCGGCGACCGACGAGATGTCGCTGCCCAAGCAGCAGCGCATGATCGCCGCCCTGCGCAACAAGGCCAACTGGCTGGACGGCAAGCCCGATGCCATCCTGTTCTCTGCCGGTGGCAACGACATTGCCGGCGACCAGTTCTGCATCTTCCTCGACTTCAATGACGGCCACGCCCCCGGGCTGAACAAGAACCGCTTCACCAAGGCGCTCGGCATGGTCGAGGCCTGCTATCTCGATTTGTTCGCGCTGCGCGACCGCGTCGCGCCAGGCGTGCCGATCTTTGGCCATTGCTATGATTTTCCGATCCCGAACGGAGCGCATCCGTCCTGTGTCGGCCCGTGGCTGAAACCGTCGCTCGATTTCTGCAACTGGACGGTCGCCAAGGGCACGGTCATCGTTCACGACGCGCTGGCGGCGTTCCGCGATGTGGTGAAGCGCCTGGCCGACGATCCCAACAACAATTTCCATCTGGTCGACACGCAGGGAACGTTGAAGGTGGCCGACTGGGCCAACGAACTGCATCCCGATCCCGCCGGCTTCAAGAAGATCGCGCAGAAATTCGCCGATGCGCTGAAGGCCAAGCTGCAGACCTGACGCGGCTCGGGCCTGTCGGCTGTCAGGTTCCGAACAGCTCTTTGGCTTGTTCATCGGTGTAGTAACCAAGCCTGATGTCTTCGGCGACCAGTTTCGGGTCGCGCTGACGCGGATCGCCATAGCCGCCACCGCCCGGCGTGCCGACGCGCACGCGGTCGCCGGCCTTGAGCGCGATGTCCTGCTCCTTGGACAGATGCGGCGGCACATGTGCCTCGCCGTCGCGGAACACGGTCACCGTGTTGACCGCGCCGTCCTTGCCGCCGAGCGCGCCTTGCGGGCCGAAACGGCCATGGTCCATGACGAAGGACGCGCGCGCTTCGCCTCGCAAGATCTCGACCTCATAGGCGAGGCCGAAGCCGCCGCGCTGCTTGCCGGCGCCGCCCGAGCCTTCGCGCAACGCATAGTGGCGGTAGAGCACAGGAAACGCCTGCTCCATGATCTCGACCGGCGGCGATTTGGAAATGCCGATGGTCGAGCAGCCATTGGTCAGGCCGTCATGGCCTGAATTGCCGCCATAGCCGCCGCCGGAGATCTGATACATCACATAGTCGCGGCCGCGCGCCGGATCGTTGCCGCCCAGCGCGAAATTGCCGCTGGAGCCGGCGGGCGCGGCCGTCACCTTGTCCGGCAGCGCCTGCACCATCGCGGCGAACACCGCCTCGGCGATGCGCTGCGAGACTTCAGCCGCGCAGCCCGAGACCGGCCGCGGGTATTTGGCGTCGAGGAACGTGCCTTCCGGCCGCTTGACGATCAGCGGCTCGAAAGCGCCGGCGCTGATCGGCACATCAGGGAAAATATGGCGCATGGCGAGATAGACCGACGACAAGGTCGTCGCCAGCACGCTGTTCATAGGCCCCGCGCATGGTTTTGACGAGCCGGTAAAGTCGAAGGTCAGCGTGTCGCCCTGCTTGTCGACGGCGAGCGCGATGGTCAGCGGCTCGTTGACCACGCCGTCCGAGTCGACAAAGGCCTTCGAACTGTATGTGCCATCGGGAATGGCGGAGATGTTGGCGCGCATCTGCTCGGCGGCGCGGCGACGCAGTTCGGCGATCGCCTCGACAACAGTTTCGTCGCCGTAACGATCGAGGATTCCATTGAGCCTGTCCTGACCGATCAGCAATGCGGCGGCCTGCGCCCTTATATCGCCGATGCGCTGGTCGGCGACGCGGATGTTGGAGCAGATGATGGCGTAGATTTCCGTGTCCAACACGCCCTTCTTGAACAGCTTGACCGGCGGCAGCCGCAGGCCTTCCTGCTCGACGGCTGTGGCGGAAGCGGAGAAGCCGCCCGGCACCGAGCCACCGATATCGGGCCAGTGGCCGGTATTCGATAGCCAGCAAAATATCTTGCCGTCGCGATAGACCGGCATGGCGAAGCGCACGTCCATCAGATGCGTGCCGCCGAGATAGGGATCGTTGACGATGTAGATGTCGCCGGGTTCCGGGGGCAGGCAGCGGCCGTCGGCGATCATCTCGATCACCGTTTTGGTCGAATACTGCATGACGCCGACGAACACCGGCAGGCCCTGGCTGCCTTGTGCGATCAGCGAGCCGTCGACGGCCGAGTAGATGCCGTCGGAGCGGTCATTGGCTTCGGCGATGACCGGCGAGAAGGCCGCGCGGGAGAAAGTGAGATCCATCTCGTCGCAGACCTGCTGGAGGGCAGCCTGCAGGACCGAAAGCGTGATGGCGTCGAGCTTTTGCATCTCAGGCCTCGCCGATATCGATGATGATGTTGCCGTCGGCGTCCGATCTTGCGCGGTCGCCGGGTTCGAGCACGGTGGTCGCATCCATCTGTTCGAGGATCGCCGGCCCTTCGATGACGGCATCGAGCGGCAGCTTTTCACGCGCATAGATCGGCGTATCGTGCCAGCGTCCGGCATACCAGACCGGCCTGATCTCGCGCCGTGCCTCGTCAAGCGTCTTTGTACGTCCGGCCGGGTCGATCAGCCGTGACAGGTCGATCGCCGGCCGCACGCCCGTCACCGACGTGTTGAGGTTGACCAGATTGGCGCGGATCTCCGGCAACTCGACCTTGAAGCGGGCGAAATAGGCTTTTTCGAACAGCACCTGCAACTCCTGCCTTGTCACCGATGAAGACGGCAACGGCACGTTGATGATGTGGGTCTGGCCGACAAACTGCATGTCGGCAGAGTGCGTAACGCGGATCGTTTCCGGCTTCACCGCTTCCTTGCCGATCAGTTCCTCGCCTTCCCCGCGGTGACGTTCCAGCACCTCGCGAAGCCGGGCCTCATCAAGCACGGCGACCGGCTGGTTGATGGTGTTGACGAAGTCATGACGCAGATCGGCGACGACGCAGCCGAGCGCGTTGGTGATGCCCGGACGGGCCGGCACCAGCACGCGGGGCAGGCCGAGTTCGCGCGCCAGCGCGGTTGCATGCAGCGGCCCGGCGCCGCCGAAGGCGAACAGCGCGAAATCACGCGGATCATGGCCGCGCGACACCGAGACCATGCGGATGGCGCCGGCCATCTTCATGTTGCCCAGGCGCAGCACCGCGCCCGCCGCTTCGACGCCGGAGAGGCCGGCGGCCTTGCCTATTCTGTCTTCGAAGATCCCGGTGACCCGCTCGACGGTGACCGGATTTTCGACCGCCAGCAGCTTCTTCGGCGCCAGCCGGCCCAGCACCAGATTGGCGTCGGTGATGGTCGGCTCGGGTCCACCACGACCGTAGCAGATCGGGCCGGGATTGGCGCCGGCACTTTCCGGGCCGATCTGGATCAGCCCGGCCGCATCGACCCGGGCGATGGAGCCGCCGCCGGCACCGACCGTATGCACCGCCACCATCGGCACGTGGATCGGCATCGCATATTCGATCTCGATCTCGTTCGAGACGGCGGGCTCCGCATTGCGGATCAGCGCCACATCGGTCGAGGTGCCGCCCATGTCGTAGGTGACGAGGTTTTCAAAGCCGGCGCGCTTGCCCGTATAGGCGGCGGCGATGACACCCGAGGCTGGTCCGGACATCACGGTCTTGGCCGATTCCCTGGTGACGAAACGGGCCGAGATCATGCCGCCATTGCCGTTCATGATCAGGAAGTCGCGGGCGTAACCTTTGGCGGCCAATTCCTTGCGCAGCCGCTCGACATAACGCTCGAGGATCGGCTGCACCGAGGCGTTGACCGCGGCGGTCACGCCGCGCTCGAATTCGCGGGCTTCCGACAGCAGCGCATGGCCAGTCGTGATGTAGCCGTTCGGCCAAAGCTCGGCGGCGATTTCGGCCGCGCGCCGCTCATGCGAAGGGTTGGCGTAGGAATGCAGGAAATGGATGACCAGGGACTCGCAGCCGGCCACGATCAGCGTCTTCACGGCGTCGCGCATCTCGGTCTCATCGAGCGGGGTGCGCACCGCGCCGGATGCTTCGACGCGCTCCGAGACTTCGAGCCGGAGATCGCGCGGGATGATCGGAACGAAGGTGCCGGTCATGCCATAGGGCTGCGGCCGTGTGCGCCGTCCAAGCTCGATCACGTCGCGAAAACCGCGCGTGGTGATCATGCCGGTTTTCGCCAGCCGGCGTTCCAGAACCGCATTGGTGGTGGTGGTCGTGCCATGCACGATGAGGTCGATGCCGTCTATGGCAAAGCCGGTGGCGCCGAGCGCTGAAACCACGCCGAAAGCCTGGTTGTCGACGGTGGTGGGCGTCTTGGCGATATGCACCTTTCCGCCATCTTTGCCGTCGATCAAAATGAGGTCGGTGAAGGTTCCGCCGACATCGATGCCGGCAACGACGTGACCCAGGGAATCCGGTTGTTGCACCGAAAAATTCTCTTTCATTGTCGAAATCCGAAATGGCGGAACTACGAATATGCCGCAGTTTGGAAAGCTGTTTTAGCGTGGTATCTTGACACAAATATCGTTTGTATACTAATAAATTTGGGACACAAGAGCTCACTGCTTTGGAGTGTGTGAACGGCACGCCGGGACCTGAAGGGTCTGGGCGCGCAGGAAACGGTTTGGCGCCCGCGTAGTGGCTTGGGCAAGACAGAGTTGGATCGATGAACACCACATCCGCACTCAACACCGCCGGCGCCCGTCCGCTGCAGTTCCCGATTCCGGCCAATGTCTATGCCGAAACCGTCGTCTCGGTGAAGCATTACACCGACCGCCTGTTCTCGTTCCGCATCACCCGCCCGCAGTCGTTGCGCTTCCGCTCCGGCGAGTTCGTCATGATCGGTCTGCCCAATGCCGAAAAGCCGGTGTACCGCGCCTATTCGGTCGCCAGCCCGGCCTGGGACGAGGAGCTGGAATTCTTCTCGATCAAGGTGCCGGATGGTCCGCTGACCTCCGAACTGCAGAAGATCCAGGTCGGCGACACCGTCATCATGCGCCAGAAGTCGACCGGCACGCTGGTTGTCGACGCGCTGACCCCGGCAAAGCGCCTGTTCATGATCTCGACCGGCACCGGCATTGCGCCCTTCGCCAGCCTTCTGCGCGACCCCGATACCTACGAAAAATTCGATCAGGTCATCCTGACCCACACCTGCCGCGACAATGCCGAACTGACCTATGGCCAGGAACTGGTGGCCGCGCTCGAGAACGATCCCCTGATCGGCGAACTGACCGGCGGCCGCGTCACCCTCTACAATTCGACGACCCGCGAAGAATCGGCGCGCATGGGCCGCATCACGGCGCTGATCGGCTCGGGCAAGTTCTACGCCGACCTCGGCATCGAGAAGCTCAATCCGGAGACGGACCGCATCATGATCTGCGGCTCGATGCATATGCTGAAGGACGTCAAGGAAATGGCCGAAAGCCTCGGCTTCCATGAGGGCTCGCTCAGCCATCCCTCGACCTTCGTCGTCGAGCGCGCTTTCGTCGGCTGACATCAGCCGGCGCCTCGGCGCCACGTCTTGAATTGACGTTTTGACCATGTGGTCAAAATTCAGCTGCTTTTGCCGCCTTTTTCCGTTATGAGCCCTTGAAGGACTCGTGAAGCATCGATTCACGGGCTATCTTCGGTGTGTGTCGCCCAAGTCCGGGAGCAACGACACGCACCACGACGTAAAATCGTCGAGCGAAAGGGCAGGAGATGAGCAGCACAATCCGCGAAGCCGATCTCGGCGCGTCCAAGGTCACGCCGCTGCCGGCACGTGCGGCCGCCAACACGCCCGTGCCGCAAAGCCACGGTATTGCCCGCAACACCGGCATGCGGCTCGATCTCGGCTTCATGGAATCGGTGCGCTCGGTCAACCGCTCAGCGCTGGAACGCAGGGTCGCCAGCCTCACAAAGCGGCGCTCGATCAAGGCTGACAACCAGGCCGCCTGGCTGCTGCGCGCGGTCTCCTGCATGGATTTGACGACTCTGAATTCCAACGACACCGAAGAGCGGGTGCGCCGCCTATGCGCCAAGGCGATCAACCCGTTCCGTCGCGACATCGTCGAGGGGCTTGGCATCGAGGGCGAGAAAATCCGGCCGGCGGCGGTCTGCGTCTATCATCCCTTCGTCGCGACGGCTGTTGATGCCGTGCGCGGCACCGGCATCCATGTCGCCGCCGTCTCCACCGCTTTCCCGCACGGCCTTGCGCCGCTGTCGACCCGCCTGCAGGAGATCGAGGCTTCGGTGCGCGACGGCGCCGACGAGATCGATGTCGTCATCCCGCGCGGCTTGGTCTTCGGCGCCAAATGGCAGGAGCTCTACAACGAGATCGTCTCGATGCGCGAAGCCTGCAGTGATGCGCATCTCAAGGTTATCCTCGGCACCGGCGACCTCGCCACGCTGCGAAATGTCATGCTGGCCTCGATGGTGGCGATGATGGCGGGCGCCGATTTCATCAAGACCTCGACCGGCAAGGAAAGCGTCAACGCCACGCTGCCCGTCGGCCTCGCCATGGTGCGCGCCATCCGAGCCTATTTCGAGGAGACCGGCTTTCTCATCGGCTTCAAGCCGGCCGGCGGCATCTCTACAGCCAAGGCTTCGCTCGACTGGCTGGTGCTGATGAAGGAGGAGCTCGGCCGGCCATGGCTGGAGCCAGACCTGTTCCGCTTCGGCGCCTCGAGCCTGCTCACCGACATCGAGCGCCAGCTCGAGCACCATCTGACCGGGCATTATTCGGCCAATCACCGCCACGCGATGGCGTGAGGCGGAGAAGGCCTTGAACGTCGAGTTCCTTCGCGCCTCCCTCTGTCCTGCCGGACATCTCCCCCGATTGGGGAGAGATTGGCTAACGTCGGCGATTTCGCCAATTGTCGACGTTTCAGAGCCGACAGGCGCGAAGGCTAATCTCCCTCCTTGTGGGGGAGATGTCCGGCAGGACAGAGGGGGGCGCCACAGAGCGCCTGCCAAGACGATTATCTGGAGCGCGTCATGAACATTCTCGAACGCTATCACGCCATGGAATACGGCCCGGCGCCGGAAGCCCGCACCGAGGCCGATGCCTGGCTTGCCGGACGCGATTTCGGCAAGGCGCTGTTCATCGACGGCGGCTGGAAGGCAGCAGGCGGCGGCAAGACCTTCGAGACCAGCGAACCCTCATCCGGCAAGCTGCTGGCCAAGATCTCCGATGCCGGCGCCGCCGATATCGACGCAGCCGTCGCCGCAGCCACCAGGGCCTTACCGAAATGGTCGGCATCCTCGGGCTACCAGCGCGCAAAAGTGCTTTACGCCATTGGCCGCGCGATGCAGCGTCATCAGCGCCTGTTCGCAGTGCTTGAGTCAATCGACAACGGCAAGCCGATCCGCGAAAGCCGCGACATCGACGTGCCGCTGGCCATCCGCCATTTCATCCATCATACCGGCTGGGCACAGGCGCTGGACAAGGATTTCCCAGGCCACAAGGGTGTCGGCGTCGTCGGCCAGATCATCCCATGGAATTTCCCGCTGCTGATGCTGGCCTGGAAGATTGCGCCGGCGCTCGCCGCCGGCTGCACGGTGGTGCTGAAGCCGGCCGAGTTCACGCCGCTCACCGCCATCCTGTTTGCCGAGATCTGCGAGCGTGCCGGCGTGCCCAAGGGCGTCGTCAACATCGTCCAGGGCGGGCCGGAAGCGGGCGTCGCCATCGTCAACCATCCCGGCATCCAGAAGATCGCCTTCACCGGCTCTTCGGAGGTCGGCAAGATCATCAGGAAAGCCACGGCTGGATCGGGCAAGAAGCTGTCATTGGAGCTTGGCGGCAAATCGGCCTTCATCGTCTTCGAGGACGCCGATCTCGACAGCGCCGTCGAAGGACTGGTCGACGGCATCTGGTTCAACCAGGGCCAGGTCTGCTGCGCAGGCTCGCGGCTTCTGGTGCAGGAAGGCATTGCCGACGCGTTGATCGCAAAGGTCAAGGTCAGGATGAGCCGGCTTCGCGTCGGCAGCCCGCTCGACAAGAACACCGATATCGGACCGCTGGTCGACTTCACGCAACTGGACCGCGTCAAGGGTCTGGTCGCCGAAGGCGCCAGACAGGGCGCCGTCTGCTGGCAGCCCGACGCGGTGCTGCCGTCTTCCGGCTACTACCACCTGCCGACGCTCGCCACCGGTGTTTCGCCGGCAAATATATTGGCGCAGGAAGAGGTGTTCGGTCCGGTTCTGGCCACCATGACCTTCCGCAACACCGAGGAAGCGATCGAGCTTGCCAACAACACGCGCTATGGGCTGGCCGCCTCGGTGTGGAGCGAAAACATCAATCTCGCGCTGCATGTCGCGCCGCAATTGAAGGCCGGCGTCGTCTGGGTCAACGGCACCAACATGTTCGACGCCGCCTGCGGCTTCGGCGGCTATCGCGAAAGCGGCTTTGGCCGCGAGGGCGGGCGCGAGGGCATGTTCGAATATCTCTCGGCAAAACTGCCGCTTGGTCCCGTGATCAAGCCGGCGACCTCTTCGGCGCAGCCCGTCGAGCAATCGGATGGCGGCGCCATCGATCGTACGGCCAAACTGTTCATCGGCGGCAAGCAGGTGCGGCCCGATGGTAATTATTCGCTTTCTGTCGCCACTGCCAGGGGCAAGCTGGCCGGCGAAGTCGGTCTCGGCAGCCGCAAGGACATCCGCGACGCCGTTGCCGCCGCCCGCGCCTGCAAGGCCTGGACGGAAGCGACCGCCTACAACCGTTCCCAGGTGCTCTTTTATCTCGCCGAAAACCTGTCCGGCCGCACCGGCGAATTTACCGCACGCTTGTCCGAACTGACCGGCGCCAACGCCAAGGCCGCGCGGGAGGAAGTGGAACAATCGATCGAGCGCCTGTTCCTCTATGCCGGCCTTGCCGACAAGTATGAGGGCAGGGTGCATCAGCCACCGGCCCGCGCCGTCACGCTCGCTTTGCACGAGCCGGTCGGCGTCCTCGGCATCGTCGCCCCGGACAGCGCGCCGCTGCTCGGCTTGATCTCCCTGATCGCACCTGCGCTTGCCATGGGCAACACGGTGGTGGCCGTGCCGTCGGAAAAATACCCGCTGCTTGCCACCGATCTCTACCAGGTGATCGAATATTCCGACGTTCCGGCAGGCGCCATCAACATCGTCACCGGCCGCACGGCGGAGCTTGCCGGCGTGCTGGCCAAGCATGACGATGTCGACGGGCTCTGGCTGTTTGCCGATGCCGACACTTGCGCCAAAGCGGAGGCCGATTCCGTCGGCAATCTCAAGCGCGTCTGGACCGGCAACGGCCGCAGCCTCGACTGGGCGTCCGACGAGGCCGCCGGCGATGCCCTGCTGCGCCGCGCCGTCGAAGTGAAGAACGTCTGGGTGCCATACGGCGACTAATGCCGCCGAAGCGCGCTGTGCTTGAGCGAACCATGGCAGCGTCACTCGTTGCCCGGTTGTCATACATGTTGTTGCATCAGAGCAAGCGATGTGCATTACATCGGCCGTCGCGAAGGTGATCGCGTTCGGGCTTGACGCCCGGACGTGTGTTCTTTAACCAGAAAAAACATTTGTTATTTTGACTGATGGATTGTGCAGGCCGCATAGTCGCGCCTGTCTGGCACAGGACGCCCTGGTCAGCCCGCATTAAATCGGGCCGGGAAGTGGCCAAAGAGGGCGAGGAGAAACGCATGGCGGATCTGGCAGGCAAGGTCGTTGTCGTCACGGCGGCGGCGCAAGGCATCGGCAGAGCGAGCGCTCTGGCCTTCGCCAAGGCAGGTGCCGTCGTGCACGCCACCGACATCAACGAGGCGCTGCTGGCCGAACTCGCCAAGACCTCCGGCATCAAGACCCGCAGGCTCGACGTCCTCAACGATGATGCCGTCACATCGGGCTTCGCTGAAATCGGCCGCGTCGACGTGCTGTTCAATTGCGCCGGCTTCGTTCATTCCGGCTCAATCCTCGAGATGAAGGACGCCGATCTCGATTTCGCCTTCAACCTCAATGTCCGCGCCATGATCCGCACCATTCGGGCCGTACTGCCCGGCATGCTGGAGCGCGGCGACGGCTCGATCATCAACATGTCGTCCGTCGCCGGCGCCGGCAAGGGCGTGCCCAACCGCTTCGCCTATGGCGTCTCCAAGGCGGCCGTGATCGGTCTCACCAAGGCGGTTGCCGCGGACTATGTCGCCAAGGGCATTCGCTGCAACGCCATCTGCCCCGGCACCGTCGAGAGCCCGTCGCTGCAGGACCGCATGCATGCGCAGGGCGATTACGAGGCGGCCCGGGCGGCCTTCATTGCCCGCCAGCCGATGGGCCGTCTCGGCACGCCCGAGGAAATCGCCGACCTTGCCGTCTACCTCGCCGGCGCCACTTACACCTCGGGGCAGGCCTATAATATCGACGGCGGCTGGTCGATCTGAGCATAGTCTCGATACGCAGGTTCCGGGTCGACCAGTCCTAAAGTCCGGCTTGCCCCAGGTCGGATCCGTTAGCCAGAGTCGGCCAGTCCTCGTCGCTTTGGCAGAGTGAGTTGAAAACGGCCTTGGGCCGCAATTTGGAGAGCAAGATGAAACTGCTGCGCTATGGCGAGATAGGGAGCGAACGCCCCGGCCTGCTCGATGCGGATGGAACGATCCGCGATCTTTCGGGTCATGTCACCGACATTGCCGGCAAGGCGCTCGATCCGGCGTCGCTCGAGACATTGTCGAAGCTCGATCCGAAGTCGCTGCCGGCCGTACCCGGAAGCCCGAGGCTTGGCGCCTGCGTTGCCGGCACAGGAAAATTCATCTGCATTGGCTTGAACTATTCCGACCACGCCGCCGAAACCGGCGCCACCGTGCCGCCGGAGCCGATCATCTTCATGAAGGCGAGCTCGGCCATTGTCGGCCCCGACGATGATGTGCTGATCCCGCGCGGTTCGGAAAAGACCGACTGGGAGGTTGAACTCGCCGTGGTCATCGGCAGAAAAGCCAAATACGTCAGCGAAGCCGAGGCGCTGGATTATGTCGCCGGCTATGCCGTTGCCCATGACGTGTCCGAGCGCGCCTTCCAGGCCGAGCGCCAGGGCCAGTGGACCAAGGGCAAGAGCTGCGACACGTTCGGTCCGACCGGGCCGTGGCTTGTCACCAAGGACGAGGTTGCCGATCCGCAGAACCTCAAAATGTGGCTGACGGTCAACGGCAAGACGATGCAGAACGGCTCGACCAGGACCATGGTCTACGGCGTCGCCTATCTCGTTTCCTATCTCAGCCAGTTCATGTCGCTCCACCCCGGCGACATCATCTCCACCGGCACGCCGCCCGGCGTTGGGCTGGGCATGAAGCCGCCCGTGTTCCTGAAGCCCGGCGATGTGGTGGAACTGGGCATCGAGGGGCTAGGCCAGCAGAAGCAGACCTTCAAGGCGGATGCCTAGCCGCCTCTTCTCTTGAGCGTTTCACCGTTTGCCGGCGAAACGCTCTATCTCTTTTTTGCCCGACGGCTGGTGCCTCTTGTCAGCGCCAGCCGAGAGCCGGGGCGACGTGCTTCAGGATCGCCTCGATGACGTGGGCGTTGTACTCGACGCCGAGCTGGTTGGGGACGGTCAGAAGCAGCGTGTCGGCCTCGGCGATCGCTTCATCCTCTTTCAGCTGCTTGACCAGCACATCGGGCTCGGCGGCATAGGAGCGGCCGAAGACGGCAAGCTTCTCAGGCTCGATATAGCCGAAATGATCTTCGCTGCTGCCGCCGCCGAAATAAGCGCGGTCGCGGTCGTTCACCAGCGCAAAGATGCTGCGGCTGACCGACACGCGCGGCTCGCGTGTATGGCCGGCTTCCTTCCACGCCGCGCGATAAGCGCGGATCTGTTCGGCCTGCTGGATATGGAGCGGCTGGCCGCCCTCATCGAACTTCAGCGTCGAACTTTGCAGGTTCATGCCGAGCTTGCCCGCCCATTCGGCGGTGGCGTTGGTAGCGGCGCCCCACCAGATCCGATCGCGCAGGCCGGCCGAGAACGGCTCGAGCCGCAGCATTCCCGGAGGATTGGGGAACATCGGCCGCGGATTGGGTTGCGCGAAACCTTCGCCGCGCAGCACGTCCAGAAACACCTCGGCATGGTTGCGCGCCATGTCGGCATCGCTTTTGCCGTCCTGCGGCACGTAGCCGAAGTAGCGCCAGCCGTCGATCACCTGCTCCGGCGAACCGCGGCTGATGCCAAGCTGCAGCCGGCCACCGGCGATCAGGTCGGCAGCACCCGCATCCTCGGCCATATACAGCGGATTCTCATAGCGCATGTCGATGACGGCGGTGCCGATCTCGATGCGGCTGGTGCGGGCGCCGACCGCGGCCAGAAGCGGAAACGGCGAAGCGAGCTGGCGGGCAAAATGATGGACGCGGAAATAGGCGCCGTCCGCGCCCAGCTCCTCGGCGGCGACGGCCAGGTCGATCGACTGCAGCAGCGCGTCGGACGCCGAGCGCGTCTGCGATTGCGACGAGGGCGACCAATGGCCGAACGAAAGAAAGCCGATCTTCTTCATGCGCGCATCCTGTTCTTTGATTCCAGTTGCTTACTTCGTCGCCCACGCGATCGGGTTCAATCGACACTCACACAACGCAGTGTCAATGCCGCCGGCCCTTGACGGTTTCGCGACGATACCCATCGGTGCGCAAAGGACCAAGGCCATGGTCCCCGGCGATGCCCTGCGCGACCGCGTCAGCATCTGCCGCGGCGCTTTTGGGGCCAAATGAACCAACCAAAGGCGATGTACCGCAAACTCCATTCGCTTCAGAGCCCGGTTTTGAAATCTTCTCGCTCATTTAATTCTATAAAATCGGTAGGCTTAATGCGGATAGTGCGTTGCGAGAAGGAGCCTCGGATGTCAAAAAAGCTGGTGGTGGGGTTGTCCGGCAACCTGACCCGTCCGTCCAAGACGAAGGCATTCGTCAGCCACATCGCCGGTGAGGTGGCGAGCCGGGCCGGCTCGGCTTTGAGCGTTTTCGACATCGAGGATCTCGGCCCGTCCTTTGCGCCTGCAAGACAGCTTGGCGATCTCGATCCGGCGGCGCGCGGTATTATCGAGCAGCTGCTCGGCGCCGACGTGCTGGTGGTCGGCTCCCCGACCTTCAAGGGCAGCTACACCGGGCTGTTCAAGCACTTCTTCGACCTGCTCGACCCGTCGTCGCTGCGCGGCAAGCCGATCATCCTGGCGGCAACAGGCGGCGGCGAGCGTCATTCGCTTGTCGTCGAACATCAGTTGCGGCCGTTGTTCGGCTTCTTCGAGGCGCAGACCCTGCCGACCGCGATCTACGCCTCGGACAAGGACTTTGCCGATGGCGTGCTGGTGTCAGAGGCAGTCAAGGCGCGAGCCCGGCAGGCGGTCGCCGAGGCATGCCGGGTGGCCGGCGTGCCCTACAGCGTCGTCCTTGCCGCCTGAAACCACGATCCGCGACGCAATATTCCATCCCGCATAGACCAGAAGGACGCCTGCAATGACTCGAGCCAGCAAGTCCGATAGCAGGCCGCGGCAGATCAAGCTCGGCGCTTTCCTGCCCGGCGGCGGGCAGCATATCGCCGCCTGGCGTCATCCCGATGCGCCGGCCGACGGCGCCACCAATTTCGAGTTCCACAAGCAGCTGGCGCTGACCGCCGAGCGCGGCCTGTTCGACGCCTATTTCCTGGCCGACAACCTGACCGTCGGCCTCGGCGCCCGCGAGGGCGGCAACGCCAAGATCGCCGGCTTCGAGCCGGTGACGCTGTTTGCGGCGCTGGCGCCGCTGACGACGCATCTCGGCTTCATCGCAACGGCGTCCACCACTTATGAGGAGCCTTACACGCTGGCGCGCAAATTCGCTTCGCTCGACCTGTTGTCGAACGGCCGCGCCGGCTGGAACGTGGTGACCTCGGCCGGCGACGAAACGGCACGCAATTTCAACCGCGACGTCCAGCCCAGCCATGCCGAGCGCTATGCCAGGGCGCATGAGCATGTCGAGACGGTCAAGGCGCTGTGGGACAGCTGGGAGGATGACGCCTTCATCCGCGACAAGCAGTCGGGCCGTTTCTACGACAAGGACAGATTGCACGACATCGACCACAAGGGCGAGCATTTCAGCGTCAAGGGTCCGCTCAACGTGCCGCGCCCGGTGCAAGGACATCCGGTTGTCGTACAAGCGGGGCAGTCGGAAGACGGCCGTGGGCTTGCCGCGCACTCGGCCGAGGTCATCTTCACCGCCCATCAGAAGCTTGAGACGGCGCAGGAATTCTACCGCGACATCAAGGCGCGCGTGGCTGAAGTCGGCCGCGATCCCGACCAGGTGCTGATCATGCCGGGCGTCGCGCCCTTCGTCGGCCGCACCGAGGACGAGGCCCGTGCCAAATACCAACAGCTTAACGACCTTATCCTGCCCGAGGACGGTGTTGCGCTGCTCAACGGGCTTGCCGGCCAGACGCTCGACATCAGGGGCTATCCGCTCGACGGCCCGTTGCCGCCGAGCAAGGAAACCGAAGGCATGAAAAGCCGCCAGGCGCTGATCCGGCAGATTGCCGACGAGCACAATTTCAGCATCCGCCAGCTTTACCAATGGGTAGCGACGGCGCGCGGCCACTACACCATCGTCGGCAGCGTCACGCAGGTCGCCGATCAGCTGGAGGAATGGTTCACCAGCGAGGCGGCCGACGGCTTCAACATCCTGCCGCCCTGGCTGCCCGGCGCGCTCGACGATTTCGTCGACCTGGTCATTCCCGAGCTGCAGCGGCGCGGCCTGTTCCGCACGGCTTACGAAGGCCGCACGCTGCGCGAGAACCTCGGCCTCAGGCGGCCGGAAAATCCATGGACCGTCGCTCGCTCGACCGTCCTTGCCGCCGAATGATCCGCGTAGCCGAACGGGTGAAACAATGACATTGCAGCACATCGATCGGCAAATCACGGTTCGCCGCAGTGGTGGCGAAACCGGGCTCGGCACCGACTTCCTGCGCCTCGGCGGCCGGGCTGCTGTTCGCTTCCTGAAGCGCTACGGCGTGCTTGCCGGCTTCCTGGCGCTCTGGCAGGTGGCGAGCAGCGTCGGATGGGTCAACGCGGCGGTGCTGCCGCCGATCGACATGATCGTCGAAGCGCTCTGGAAGGGGCTTGCCGGCGGCAGCCTGCTCGGCGACATCGCCATCAGCCTGCAGCGCGCCGGCATCGCCTTTGCCGCAGCCGTCGCCGTCGCCATTCCGCTCGGCCTGTTCATGGGCCAGGTGCGCCCGGTCGAAACCGCGCTCGATCCGATCCTGCAGGTGTTCCGGCAGACCTCTGCACTGGCGCTCTACCCGGTGTTCATCCTGCTCTTGGGACTTGGCGAGACCTCGAAGATCTTCGTCATCTTCTGGGCGACGCTGTTTCCGCTGCTGCTCAACACCACCAGCGGCGTCAAGGAAGTCGATCCCAAGCTGCTTGAAATGGCGCGCGTCTATGGTGCAAGCCGGCTCACCGTGTTTCGCCGCGTCGTACTGCCGGGCGCCGTGCCGTCGATCTTCGTCGGCTTGCGGCTGAGCGCCACCACGGCGCTGCTGCTGCTGATCGCGTCCGAGATGATCGGTGCCAACAAGGGCATCGGCTTCCAGGTGATGAACGCGCAGTACAATTTCCAGATCCCGCTGATGTTTGCGGCAATCGTCATCCTCGCCGGGCTTGGCCTGATCGCCAACCAGGCATTGGTCACCCTGCAGCGGCGGCTCTGTCGCTGGAGCAATCCTGTCAACTGAGCAGTCCGCCCCTCACCGTTTACCTCACAAGGACCCGATCATGAAAATCACCCGCCGTTCGCTGCTTGCCGGCGCGCCGCTTGCCGCCGGCCTCATCGCCGCCGGCCTGCCGCGCCTGGCCTTTGCGCAAGCCGCAGCCGTCAAGTTCCGCTACCTCGCCAGCCGTGGCAGCATCTCCCCGCACGAGCTGGCCGACGAGCTCGGCTACTTCAAAGGGCTCGGCGTCGAG
The DNA here is from genome assembly GCF_040324395.1 of Mesorhizobium sp. C277A. NCBI lineage: Bacteria > Pseudomonadati > Pseudomonadota > Alphaproteobacteria > Hyphomicrobiales > Phyllobacteriaceae > Mesorhizobium > Mesorhizobium sp. C277A. Next base: position 5,451,425 of record NZ_JAMYVW010000002.1, read on the forward strand.
CTGGAGAATGTCGGCTATTCCTCGGGTGGACCGGAATCGCTGTTTGCGCTGTCTTCCGGCAGCGTCGACATCGGCTCGGCCGCCACCGCGGCGGTGATCAACTCGATCTCGGGCGGCAACGACTTCGTCGCGGCGTATCCGAGCAACGGCATCAACAAGGATGTGAAGAGCGTCTTCTACGTGCTGGAAGACAGCCCGATCAAATCGATCGCCGACATTGCCGGCAAGACCATCTCGGTCAACACGCTCGGCGCTCATCTCGACTATACGGTGCGTGAGGCCCTGCACAGCGTCGGCCTGCCGCCGACCGCCGCCAACCTCATTGTCGTGCCCGGCCCGCAGCTTGAGCAGACGCTGCGCTCGCGCCAGGTCGACATTGCCGGCCTCGGCTACTGGCAGGCGACCTTTGCCGGCGCGCTGGTCGCCAATGGCGGCGTGCGCGGCGTGTTCGACGACACGCAGGTGCTCGGCGAACTCGCCGGCGGCTTCGTCGTACTCAGGCGCGACTTCATTGCCGCCAACCCGGATGCGGCGCGCAACTTCGTCGAACAGTCGGCGCGCGCCTCGGACTGGTCGCGCCAGAACCCGGACGAAGCCCGCAAGGTGCTGGCCACTATCCTCGACAAGCGCGGTGAAAACGGCGATCTCGCCCGCTACTGGACCGGCTTTGGTCTGCGCGAAGGTGCGCAGGCGACCGACCGCGACATCGACTTCTGGGTCGCCGTGCTGGAGCGCGACGGCCGTCTGGCCAAGGGCAAGCTGAAAGCCGCCGACATCCTGTACCGGCCCGGCGAAACCAAGATCAACTGAGCTCTGAAATAGCTGAGAGATGAGATGACCGGTTCCAACCGCGGCGGGGAGGTCTCGATCCGCGACCTGTCCAAATCCTTCAGCCTCGGCGGGCGCCAGCTTGCCGTGCTGCGGACGCTCAACCTCGACATTCGTTCGGGGGAATGCCTGGTCATTGTCGGCGCCAGCGGCTCCGGCAAGACCACGCTGCTGCGTATTCTGGCCGGGCTGGAGGCGGCCGACAGCGGCGGTGTCGCGATCGACGGCCAGCCGGTGCATGGCGTCGGCGCCGAGCGTGCCGTGATCTTCCAGGAGCCGCGGCTGCTGCCGTGGCTGAGCGTGCTCGGCAATGTCGCGTTCGGCCTCGAAGTGCGCGGTGTTCCCAAGAGACAAGCCGAGGAACGCGCCCGCTTCTACGTCGCCCTGGTCGGCCTTGCCGAATTCGCGGATGCTTTTCCGAGCCAGCTTTCCGGCGGCATGGCGCAGCGCGTCGGCATCGCCCGGGCGCTCACCGTGCAGCCCGAGATCCTTCTGCTCGACGAGCCGCTGGGGGCGCTGGACGCCATGACCAAGATCGGCATGCAGGAGGAACTGGCGCGCATCTGGAGCGAGGAGAACGTCACCATGGTGATGGTCACCCACGATCTGGAGGAGGCGATCTATCTTGCCGACCGGGTGCTGATCCTGCCCAAGGAGAAAGGCGGCGCGGCGCGGTTGATCGACATCGACCTGCCACGCCCGCGCGAGCGCAGCGAGAGCCGCTTCGTGCGCTATCGCGAAGAACTGCTGCGCGAATTCGGCCTGCACTGATCGGGGCAGGCGCGAACCGTAGGCTGACACTCGCTCTCGCGATTACTGCTTGGTGAACGTGCCCGTATAGGTTCGGTCGGCAAGCCCATAGGTGACGGCCAGCGTTCCGTCCGCCTGAATGACCGCGCTGACGTCCGCGCCATTGGGAAGGCGCCGCAGTTTCAACGTGTTGCCGAAAATCTTGCCTTCGCCATCGGCCACGCCCGGTTTGTTGTCGGCGACATCGCCCCAGGCATAGGTGGCGGTGACATTGCCGCCGCGCGTAATCGTCAGCACGGCGAGCTTGCCGTCATACATCCCGTCCAGCTGTCCGCCCCATATGCCGGAAAACGCGACATATTTGGCCGGGACGCCTTCGCCGGGCGGCATAACCCGCACGGATGGATCGAGGACCGCCGCACCATCCGGAGCAGAGATCGCGGCAGGCGCCATGGGCTGAGGTGCGGGCGCTGGCGGCGGCGATGATGGTTCAGGCGCCGACTGGCAGGCGACAAGCATGAATGCCGCGAAACCGAGCGTCGGAAAGAGACTGTTTGGTGGAGCCAATCGGGATCGAACCGACGACCTCTTGAATGCCATTCATAGGGCCTTTCTTTCGTTCTGTTTCCGTGCGTTGCAGCCAGTGTCCGGGAAGTTATTAGTTTCAACGCAAATCAGCTACGGTGCTTCCGTGAGTGTCGCCGGGTTGTCTATTTTATGGTGCCCTGGCGGTGCCCCGACCCTCCAAGCGGTGCCACAGTATGTCCGAAGGCGCCAAATCAGTCAAAATCACAAAGCGCGTGGTGGGCGCTACGAAGCCGAACGGCACGGACTTCTGTATTCGACAGCGAGCGGATCGGGTTTGGCCTTCGCGTTCGCGCCACCGGCGGCATTTCGTGTTATCTTGCGCTACCGAGCCTGGTCCGGGCGATCTGCGTGACAATTGCCAAGGTTGGCAAGGTGACGGCCACTCACGCGCTCGACGTGACGACTTAGCAGGCGTAGGTCTATGGGAGCCTTGGAGAGCGGTGGCTGGTAAGCCAGGCAGGTAAAGGGACCATCCAACCCGCCGCTCGTTCGTCTATGCTGGCTCATTCCAGCTACTCCAGACCGATTGCCCCCAGCTCAAGCTGGCGGGCTTTTTCGTGCGGCCCAAGAACATCCTTGGAGCGAGGATGTTCAGTCGCACCCGGACGTTCTTCATCGGTCGCCCGTGCTTTTCGCCCTTATTATTTGCTCTGCCGCCGGCGCCACTGTCTGTTGTCGGTGGCGAGGCCGCTATCACCTTCTGAGCGGGCTAGCGAGGGAGTGCCTTCGACGGTGAAGACGATTCCGGCCTCTTCAAACGCTTTGCGGACTGCCGCGATATCGTGAGGACGCGATTTCCTGAATCCGTTCTCGAGACCGCTGATCGCCATTCCGCTAAGGTCGACCTTTGCGGCAAGTCGCACACGCGACCAGTTCAGCAAGGCTCGTGCTGCTAACAGCTAGAATTTCATCGCGACGCCGACGCGGAAGTCGTGCGTCTGAACCGTGTGTTCGAGTGTGCACCCGCCACCGCAATATTCTAGCGATTTCTTGCCAAAGAAGGAGAAATCATACTCTCCGCGCAAAAACACGTTGTGGGTGAGTGCGACGTCTAAACCTGCTCCAACGATGCCGCCTACCAAGGTGGCATCGCGCTCCGCGTCACCACCTGGATAGAACGTCTTCAACTTTGCGGCGGTTACCCCCGCCGTGACGAACGGCATGTACGCTCCCATGTCCATTCCGACTCGACCCTTTACAGAGCCAAACAACCCGGTGGAAGCGTCGAGGACGCCTGGGCCAGGAATGTCGTTGAAGGTGTTCTTCTTGAAGCGATACCCAAGCTCGCCTTCGACGCCGTAGACAATCTTGCCCGACTGGAAGTTATAGCCCGCAAAGCCGCCGATTGTTGCCGAGCCGGGGCTGTGGGTAGCTCCGGCGCCAATGTTCGGCTCATCGATCTTGTAGTGCTCCAGCGTTCCCGCGCCGAAGATACCAGCGTAAGGTCCTTGCCAGGTCCATTCAGGGGTGTCCACAGGAGCAGTAATGGTGTCGGCGGCGATTGCCGGCGCGGTCACCGAAAGCGCGATAAGTGAAGCGAAAAGAAAGGCTTTCATCGGAATCCCCAGCAGAATGTCAGGCAACTAGTAGAATATGCCTGCAACTTTGTATGTAGCTAGGAAGCCACACCTGTCGGCAAAGTGTGCCCGCAGTGGAATCCGTCGACGTGAAACACTGCGGTGCCCCGGAACTAATCACAGTAACAGCGTTAAGCAAGCCGCGATGCTAAATGCATGGAAACATTGCAGACTGTTTGGTGGAGCCAATCGGGATCGAACCGACGACCTCTTGAATGCCATTCAAGCGCTCTCCCAACTGAGCTATGGCCCCACTCCGGCAGTCAGCCGTCGCCGTTGCCGGCGAGAGGTCCGGCGCGGGTTTCAGGACCGCGCCGTTTAGTGCAGGCGGCTTCTAACCCCGCCTTCCCTGAAGATCAAGCCTTCGAGGGCCGCTTTTTCGTCATAGCCCGTGAACGCCGCTAAATGCATGCGTTCGAAGCGTTCTTAGACTTCGTCGTCGTCGTCGCCGACGCCGATCATGTCGGCGACATCGTCGTCTTCTTCCTCTTCGTCCGCAAGGAAAGTATCGTCCTCATCGTCGCCTAGATCGACATCGTCCTCGTCGTCGCCCAGGTCGGGAAGCTCGTCGCCGGCCTTGACGTCTTCGTCGGCCTCTTCAAGCGAGACGACTTCAACGCCTTCTTCTTCCTCGGCGTCCACTTCCTTCTCGGCCACTTCCTCTTCCTCTTCGAGGGCGGCGATCTTGCCGTCCTCGAAATAGGAACGCGGATACGTCTTGCCCGTATAGGGCGAGACGATAGGGTCCTTGTTCAGGTCGTAGAATTTTCGGCCCGTTTCAGGGTCGACACGCTTTGTGCCAAGTTCGTTTTTTGCCACGTCAAGCCTCGTCAGTAAAAGAGTGGTCCCCTTAACCACAGTTTACCGCGCTGTCAAAGCGAAAAGCCGGCGTCACAAAACCAAGCACTGAAAGGCCTCGCGCCAAGCGGCGACCATGGGGATGACCATTTCCCCCCGCCGTGATACGAGACCGCCGCAACAAATGAAAAGCGCCGGTGCGCCGGCATTCCGTCCAGGGAAATTCCATGTCTCACGCCGCCGCTGCCAAGCCGGCCACCGCCCGCAAATCATCTGCCCTTTCCGGCACCGCTCGCGTGCCGGGCGACAAGTCGATTTCGCACCGTTCCATGATGTTCGGCGGGCTCGCGTCCGGCGAAACCCGCGTCACCGGCCTGCTCGAAGGCGAGGATGTGATGCGCACGGCTGCCGCCATGAAGGCGATGGGCGCGCATATCGAGAAGCGCGGCGCCGAGTGGGTGATCCGCGGCACCGGCAATGGCGCGCTGCTGCAGCCGGAAGGCCCGCTCGATTTCGGCAATGCCGGCACCGGCTCCCGCCTCACAATGGGCCTTGTCGGCACTTACGACATGGAAACCACCTTCATCGGCGACGCATCGCTGTCGGGACGGCCGATGGGCCGCGTGCTCGAACCCTTGCGCCAGATGGGCGTGCAGGTGCTGAAGGCGACGCCGGGCGACCGCATGCCGATCACGCTGCATGGGCCGAAACACGCCGCACCCATTACCTACCGCGTGCCGATGGCCTCGGCGCAGGTGAAGTCGGCCGTGCTGCTGGCAGGCCTAAACACGCCCGGCATCACCACCGTGATCGAGCCGGTGATGACGCGCGATCATACCGAAAAGATGCTTAGGGGATTTGGCGCCAATCTCTCGGTCGAGACCGACGAGCGCGGCGTGCGCCACATCTTCATCGAGGGCCAGGGCAAATTGACGGGGCAGACCATCGCCGTGCCCGGCGACCCCTCCTCGGCCGGCTTCCCGCTGGTCGCGGCCCTGATCGTGCCGGGTTCGGACATCGTCATCGAGAACGTGCTGATGAACCCGACCCGCACCGGGCTGCTTTTAACGCTGCAGGAAATGGGCGGCCAGATCGGCATCTTGAACCCGCGCAATTCCGGCGGCGAGGATGTCGCCGATCTGCGCGTGCGCTACTCCGAGCTCAAGGGCGTCACCGTGCCGCCCGAGCGGGCGCCGTCTATGATCGACGAATACCCGGTGCTGGCTGTTGCCGCGAGCTTCGCCGAGGGCGAGACGCTTATGCAGGGGCTGGAAGAGTTGCGGGTGAAGGAATCCGACCGACTGGCAGCGGTTGCCAATGGGCTGAAGCTCAACGGCGTCGACTGCACCGAAGGCGAAGCTTCGCTCGCGGTGCGCGGAAAGCCCGGCGGCAAGGGGCTGGGCGGCCATCCCAATGGCCAGGACACGACGGTGCAGACGCATCTCGACCATCGTATCGCCATGAGCTTCCTGGTAATGGGGCTGGCAACGGAAAAGCCGGTGACCATCGACGACGCCGCCATGATCGCGACGAGTTTCCCGGAGTTCATGGGGCTGATGACGGGGCTCGGTGCGGAGATCGGGTAGGTTGATGCCAAGCGCAAAGCTAGCAGAGATGTCGGCGGGACAGCGCCCCCCTCTGTCCTGCCGGACATCTCCCCCGCAAGGGGGGAGATCAGCCGTCACCGCAGCCTTCGCTAGTCTTCAACGCTACAGAATTGAGCAGGGCGCCAAAGCCGCCAATCTCCCCCCTTGCGGGGGAGATGTCCGGCAGGACAGAGGGGGGTGTGAAGGATCGCGGCGCCTGTACCTTTCTTTGGCCCGACCATGACCCACACCTTCACCATAGCCATCGACGGCCCGGCCGGCGCCGGCAAGGGCACGCTGGCCCGCCGGCTGGCCGACCACTACCGTCTCAACCTGCTCGACACCGGCCTCACTTATCGCGCGGTCGCCCATGCGTTGATCCGGCACGCGCTGCCGCTCGACAATGTCTCGGCCGCCGAAACCGCTGCCCGCCAGGTCAATCTAGCCAAGCTCGACCGGGCGGTCTTGTCGGCGCATGCTGTCGGCGAAGCGGCTTCGAAGGTAGCGGTTTACCCTACCGTTCGGCGCATCCTGGTCGAAAAGCAGCGCGATTTCGCCAAAACGCCGCCGGGCGCGGTGCTCGACGGGCGCGACATCGGCACGGTCGTGTGCCCTGACGCCAACATAAAGCTCTATGTGACGGCGAGCGCGCAGGTGCGCGCGCAGCGCCGGCTGGCGGAGATCGAGAGCATCGGCGGCACTGCCAATTACGCCGAAATCCTTGCCGATATCGTGCGCCGCGACGAGCGCGACATGGGCCGCGCCGACTCGCCGCTGAAGCCGGCGGCGGACGCGCACTTGCTTGATACCTCCGAAATGGCTATAGAGGCCGCGTTTCTAGCGGCCAAAGCGATCATCGACGACGCCCTGGCCAAGAGAGACAAAGCCTGATCTGAGGTTTTCCCCGCGTTTCCGTTGCCGGAGGCGAAGAAAATACCCATATCGGGCACGAACCAGCCTGCCAGCATTCTTCATGCGCCGGAATTGCCGCTTAGGCGGCCCAGGGCTTTTGTAGCCCGGAACGCCGGCAGGCCAACGCAACGCTAACCCACGGCGCCCGTCCCGCAAGAGATGCGGGGCACTCCAGGAGAAAATATGTCAGCTGCAAATCCCACTCGCGACGATTTCGCGAGCCTGCTCGAAGAATCATTTACCACCGGTCATTCCGGCGAAGGTCAGGTCGTCAAGGGCACGATCCTGGCGATCGAAAAAGACATGGCCATCATCGATGTCGGCCTCAAGGTCGAAGGCCGCGTGCCGCTGAAGGAATTCGGCGTCAAGGGCAAGGACTCGACGCTCAAGGTCGGCGACACCGTCGAGGTCATGGTCGAGCGCATCGAGAACGCACTGGGCGAAGCCGTCCTGTCGCGCGACAAAGCCCGCCGCGAAGAGAGCTGGGTCAAACTCGAAGAGAAGTTCACCAAGGGTGAGCGCGTCGAAGGCGTTATCTTCAACCAGGTCAAGGGCGGCTTCACCGTCGACCTCGACGGCGCCGTGGCCTTCCTGCCGCGCAGCCAGGTCGATATCCGCCCGATCCGCGACGTCTCCCCGCTGATGCACAACCCGCAGCCCTTCGAGATCCTCAAGATGGATCGCCGCCGCGGCAACATCGTGGTGTCGCGCCGCACCGTGCTCGAGGAAAGCCGCGCCGAACAGCGTTCGGAAATCGTGCAGAACCTCGAAGAAGGCCAGGTTGTCGAAGGCGTCGTCAAGAACATCACCGATTACGGTGCGTTCGTCGACCTCGGCGGCATCGATGGCCTGCTGCATGTTACCGACATGGCGTGGCGCCGCGTCAACCATCCGACCGAAATCCTCAACATCGGTCAGACGGTCAAGGTGCAGATCATCCGCATCAACCAGGAAACCCACCGCATCTCGCTCGGCATGAAGCAGCTCGAGAGCGATCCGTGGTCCGAGATCGGCACCAAGTTCCCGATCGGCAAGAAGATCAAGGGTACCGTCACCAACATCACTGACTACGGCGCCTTCGTCGAGCTGGAGCCGGGCATCGAAGGCCTCATCCACGTTTCGGAAATGTCGTGGACCAAGAAGAACGTGCACCCCGGCAAGATCCTGTCGACGACGCAGGAAGTCGATGTTGTCGTGCTCGAGGTCGATCCGGCCAAGCGCCGCATCTCGCTCGGCCTCAAGCAGACGCTGGAAAACCCGTGGCAGGCTTTTGCCGCGAGCCATCCGGTCGGCAGCCAGGTCGAGGGCGAGGTCAAGAACAAGACCGAGTTCGGCCTGTTCATCGGCCTCGAAGGCGACGTGGACGGCATGGTGCACCTCTCCGACCTCGACTGGACCCGTCCGGGCGAGCAGGTCATCGAAGAGTACAATCGCGGCGACATGGTCAAGGCGCAGGTGCTCGACGTCGACATCGACAAGGAGCGCATCTCGCTCGGCATCAAGCAACTGGCCAAGGATACGGTCGGCGAAGCCGCGACTTCAGGCGAACTGCGCAAGAACGCGGTGGTCACCTGCGAAGTCACGGGCATCAAGGATGGCGGTCTGGAAGTGCGGCTGGTCGACAGCGGCATCGAGACCTTCATCAAGCGCAACGACCTCAGCCGTGACCGCGACGAGCAGCGCCCCGAGCGCTTCTCGGTCGGCCAGAAGCTCGACGCCCGCGTCATCGCCTTCGACAAGAAGACCCGCAAGCTGCAGGTCTCGATCAAGGCGCTGGAAATCGCCGAAGAGAAGGAAGCCGTCGCACAGTACGGCTCTACCGACTCCGGCGCTTCGCTGGGCGACATCCTTGGCGCCGCGCTGAAGAAGCAGGGCAGCTAAGCCGCTTCGCGCGCAGCGCGTAAGTCGCTTCGCGCAAGCGTAAACCTCGGCTGCGCCTCACGCGCGGCTTGAACAAGAAGACCCGCGGGCCGCAAGGCTCGCGGGTTTTTTCATGCTCGGCGACGCGGTTGGCACAAGACAAAGACGGCGGAACCCCTTCAATTCCGCATGCGCGGCTGTAGGCTCGGCTGTCGTTGCAGACGTAAACACGGAAGTCCGGCCCTTCGGGCAACGGAGAAGCATGCGCGATGAAGGTCGTCGAACTCTATCGCTATCCGGTCAAGAGCCTGCGCGGCCATGCCGTGCCGAGCGCCGACATCGAGACAATGGGCATGGAAGGCGACCGCCGTTGGATGGTCGTCGACAAGGATGGGCAATTCCTCACCATTCGCCAGATACCTGATATGACGACGATCGACGTCGAGCATCGCGGAACGGGCATCCTGTTGAAACATGACAGGCATGGCTCGCACTTCGTCGAGGCTCCGGCTCCCGGCACCGCGCTCCGGCAAGTCAAGATCTGGAAGGATATGGTTGCCGCGCGGCCGGGCGATCCGGCCGCCGGCGCCTATCTCTCGGCTATTGTTGGCCGGCCCGTCGATCTCGTCTATTTCGACGATCCGCGAAACCGGCCGGTCGATGCGGAATTCGGCCAGCCTGGCGATTACGTCGGCTTTGCCGACGGTTTTCCGCTGCTGATCGCCACGACGGGCTCGCTGAACCATCTGAACAGCCATCTTGCCAGGCCTATCGAGATGGCGCGGTTCCGGCCAAACATCGTCGTCGACGCAGAAGGCGCATGGCCTGAAGACAGCTGGAAGACGATCCGCATCGGCACGGTGGAGTTGCGGATCGCAAAGCCCTGCTCGCGCTGCGTCATCACCACCCGAGATCCGTTGAGCGGCGAGCAGCCGGACCCGAGCGAGCCGTTGGAGACGCTTGGCAAACTCCACCGCTCCGCCAAGGGCGGCATCATCTTCGGCCAGAATGCCATTCCCAACAACGCCGGCGCGATCGCCATCGGCGACGCAGTCGAGGTCGTGGAAGTGGGGGTCTCGAACCTGACGTAATCGCAGGCCTTCTAATGCCGTGGAGGCGTCGGCGGTGGCCAACCTCCGCTGTAGATCAGGCGAGGTCGGCAAAGGCCGCCATCGGAAGCCAAACCAAATGAGCCGCTCTGGGCGGCGGAACTTCAGGCGCGGCCGTAGAGCGGCACCAGCGTGCCGTTCATCGCCAGATTGGCCGGTGATGCCAGATAGGCGATTGCCTCGGCGGCGGCTTCGAGGCTGACCCATTTGCCGAAATCGGCGTCTGGCATGTCGGCGCGGTTGGCCGGCGTATCGAGCGTCGAGGGCGCCACCGCGTTGACCAGTATGCCTTTGTGCTTCAGCTCTTCCGCCATCGCCACGGTCATCGCTGCCACTGCCGCTTTGCTGGCGGCATAGGCGACCATGCCGGCGCCTCGGCGCGGGTCGAGCCCAGCACGCGCCGTGACATTGACGATGCGGCCTGCAGTGGCCGAGCCAAGCATGGAGCGCACTGCCGCGCGGCAGCACAGAAAGGCGGTGCGGGCGTTGGTGTCCATCATTTCGGCAAAGGATGCGGATTCGATTTTCTCGACGGGGGCCATGGCAAAGCCGCCGGCCAGATGGATGGAGGCCCACAATTCGGGAACGCTGTCATAGAAGGCATCGACCTTGGCGGGATCGGCGAGATCGACATTGTGCGCCAGCCGGACGCGATCATGGGCCGCGAAGGGGAAATGCGAGGGGGCCGACGCGTGGGCATTGGGCACATGGCAGATCGCGCCGTCCGCTAGCAATTTGCCGACGACCGCGGCACCCAGCGCCCCGGTGCCACCGGTCACCACGATATGCTTGCCCTGAAGTGTTTCCGTCATCCTGGACGCTCCTGTCGTTTCTTATATTATGTCGCTTGTCGTGCCGCGCCGACGCAGAGCGTCGCGCCTTTTGCACGATCACTCAACCGACATCTCGACATGGCAGTTGTTGCGTCTTTGCATCGCTCGAAGCCGCCGACCGCCCCTTCCGACCCCCGCGCATGGACGTACGGCGCGCGGCCAGGCGTCAGTCGATGGTGATTTCGATGACGTGCGGCAGTCTGGTTGCGCGTGCGCGTTTGAGCGCATCGGCGAGACCGGCAGTACCGGCAAGCCGCTCGGCTGATATGCCGTAGGCCTCGGCCAGCTTGCAGAAATCCGGCGGCGCCGGGGACACGCCGACCGGCTCGACGCCGACATCGAGCATCGACGTTTCGATCTCGCGATAGCCTCTGTTGTTCCAGACGACGAAGATGACCGGTGCGGGTGCATCGAGCGCCGCGCCTAACTCCGGCAAGGTGAACTGGAAGCCGCCGTCGCCGGTCAGGCAAACCACCGGCACGCCGGGCATGGCGAGCGCTGCGCCGATCGCCGCCGGCGGCCCGTAGCCGAGCGCGCCGAAACCGGTGGCGGCGTTGAACCAGCCGCCTGGCCGGTCATGGTCGTAATAGAGATTGGCGGCGTAGATCGGCTGCGTGGAATCGCCGACGATGATGGCGCCCGGCAGTGCGTCGCGGATGGTTTCCACCGCACGCACCTGCGCGGCATAGGCCGGGCTGAGCTCGGCAAAGGCCGCCTTTCTCGACGCGGCTGCGCGGCTCTCGCCGTCCTTCGCTGCGGCATGATCAGGGTGGAGCGCGCCTAGCAGTGCACCAAGTGCCTCCGCGCAATCGGCCTGGATGCCGACGCTCACCGGGCGGCGGGCGAGCTGGTCGGCGCCGATATCGATGCGGATCAGATTGGCGGGCAGCACGAAGCCGCCGTCGCTGTAACCGTCATAATCGGTCGGGCCGAATTCGGTGCCGGCGGCGATAACCAGATCGGCGTCTGCCATCAGCGCACGCACCGCCTTCAGGCTGGGGCTGGCCGGCACGCAAAGCGGATGCGCGTGCAGCAGACCGCGCGCATTGGCGGTCTGGACGACAGGCGCGCCGAGCCGCTCGGCCAGGCGCTGCAGTGGCTGTTCAGCGCGCTTGGCACCGCCACCGGCAAGGATCAGCGGCCGGCGCGTGGCTGCGATCAGTCTGGCGGCCTCGGCAATGGCCGCGCCATCCGGCGCGGGCGCCGCCGCATTGGTGAGCGAAGCAGCGATGCCGTCCGCCGGTTTGACCATGACGTCGGTCGGGATTTCGATATGGACGGGGCCCGGCCGCGACGACGAAAACAGCGCGAAGGCCCGCGCCAGAGCGCCCGGCAATTCGCTGGCCTCGGTGACACGCTGCGAAAACAGCGCCACCTTCTCCATCATGCCGCGCTGGTCCGGCAGTTCGTGCAGGAAGCCCAGCCCCTTTCCCAGCGTCGGCATCGCGTTGATGCCCGAAATCACCAGCATCGGCACCGAATCGGCGCGCGCCTGGCCCATTGCGGTGATGGTGTTGGTCAGCCCCGGTCCGGTGATGACAAAGGCAACGCCCGGCCGGCCGCTGGCACGGGCATAGCCGTCGGCCATGAAGCCGGCGCCCTGTTCGTGACGCGGCGTGACATGGCGTATCTTTGAACGCGCCAGCCCGCGGTAAAGCTCGACAGTGTGGACGCCAGGAATGCCGAAAACGGTGTCGACGCCATGCGCTTCGAGCAGCGTGATCAGCGCTTCGCCGATGGTGGTCATGGCTTCTCTCCCTTTTGCGGCGCGAGGCCGAGCTCGGCCTCTATGGCTTTGACGCCGATCGCCGCCAATTCGCCAGGCGAGAACATCTCTGCGGCCAGACAGCCTTCGATCCAGAGCCCGTCGATGATCGCGTTGATCGCAATGGCATGGCGGCGCAGCTCATTCGCGTCCGGCCTGCGCTGCTCGGCGCCGAGCACTTCGGCGACGACCGCTTCCACCTCGTTGCGAAAGCCGAGATAGCCTTCGCGGTGGGCGCGAGCCAGGCTCGGATCCGCGCCGGCGCGGCCGATGAATGTTGCCCACAGCGAAAACACGCGTGCATCGATGATCGGCGCGTTGAGGTTGGCGGCAACGAAGGCCGCAAGGCGCCGGCGCGGCGAGGCGTCTTCCATGAGCAATGCCGCCTTCGCCTGCTCCGTCATGCGGCCCATCAGCGCCGCGTACGCTTCCTGCAGCAAGTCTTCCTTGCCGGGGAAATAGTGCCGGATCAGCCCGGCGGTGACACCGGCGCGCAGTGCGATGGTGCGCAGGCTGGCGCCCTCCAGCCCATGTTCGGCCACGCTGTCCAGGGTCGCGTCAATCAGATCCTGCCGCCGCCGCTCCTCGCCCTCGCGGCGGAACTTGCGGCGCTCATTCATTGCCGCAGGATGGGCCGCGTCAGGCATGTCGGCCCACCTTCGCAGGCGATGCAGAGGGCATCCGCCTCGAAGATTTGAACCGTGCAGCCGGCGGCTTCCATCGCGGCCTTGGTCTTGGGAAAGCCGGCGACGGCAATGACCTTATGCGGGCTGGTCGGCAGCACGTTCAGGCTGAGGCCGTTCGAAGCGGCAAACTCTTCGGCGTCGCCCTCGACCAGCCGGATGCCACGCGCCTTCAGCAACTGATAGAACGGAGCCGGCAAAAGCGGTGAATAGACCAGGGCCAGGTCGTCGGCCAGCGGGCTGATCACCGACATCAGATGCAGGCACGCCTCCTCGCCCTGCCACAGCGGCAGATCGAAGCCGTAGACGGAAATGCCGAGCGGCGTCAGCAGGTTGGAAACCTGCTGTATGCCTTCCTGGTTGGAGCGCACCCCGCGCCCGATTACCAGCGTGTGTTTATCCAGCCATACGCAATCGCCGCCTTCGACCTGGCCGGGCGCCTCGACGCGGCCGAGGATGGGAATACCCAGGCGTGTGTAGGTTTCCTCATGCAGTGATGGCTCCTTGGCGCGCAATGCCTTGCCCATGGACAGGATCAGCGCGCCGCGGTCGGTCATCAGTGACGGATCGTGGGTGAATACGGAATCCGACAGCCCGTCGGCCTTGTCATCGATCCATTCGATTTCGGCGCCGGACGCCGTCACCAGCTCAGCGAGAGCCGCGTGCTGCGCCGCCGCTTTCGCCGGGTCGAAACCCGGGCCATAGTGCCAGGTAGCCCGGTCGGCACCGCGCATGGCATTGGCCGCCGACCGCATCAGCACGCGCCGCAACGGCGCCGCCATGGACTGTGATCCGAAAGCGCTCATCAGTGCCCTTTTCAATGCCGTCTTCAAGGTGAAAAAAATGGAAAAAATTTCATCGGAGGCTATTTATACACTTGCACAATAAGGCCGCAAGTGCCGTAATGAGCGGGATTGACGGGCTCGCGCTGTTGGGTCCATGCTGAAGTCTGGAGTGGGCATTACAGCGTATGTTGATTAGCCGGATAGACGTTCGACGATCTGCCGTGGACCCTGTGGCAGAGGTTCCCCGGTGAGCGCGGCGGGAACCGCCGCAGTCCAATCCGGCAAGGCGCAGGACGGCGCCGCCGAGGCCATCCATGTCGAGAACCTGCACAAGAAATTCGGCCATCTGCATGTGCTGAAAGGCGTTTCGCTGTCGGCGCGCGACGGCGAGGTGATCGCCATTATCGGCGGCTCGGGTTCCGGCAAGTCGACGCTGCTGCGCTGCATCAACTGCCTGGAAAACCCGACCAGCGGCATCATCCGCGTCAATGGCGAGGAGATCAAACTCAAGGCCGACAGCCACGGCCACACCGTGCCCGCCGACCGCCGGCAGATCGAACGCATCCGCGCCAAGCTCGGCATGGTGTTCCAGAACTTCAACCTGTGGAGCCACATGACGCTGATCGAGAACGTCATCGAGGTTCCGGTGCATGTTCTGGGCGTCAGGCGCGACGTGGCGATCAGGGAAGCCGAAAAGCTTTTGGCGCGCGTCGGCCTGGCCGAAAAGCGCGACGTCTATCCGGCCTATCTCTCGGGCGGCCAGCAGCAGCGCGCGGCGATCGCCCGCGCCCTGGCCATCAACCCGCGCGTCATGCTGTTCGACGAGCCGACCTCGGCGCTCGACCCGGAGCTGGTCGGCGAGGTGCTGAAGGTGATCGGCGACCTGGCGCGCGAGGGCCGCACCATGGTGCTGGTCACGCATGAAATGAAATTCGCCCGCGAGGTCGCGACCCATGTCGTCTACCTCTGCAACGGGCTGGTCGAGGAAGAGGGGCCGCCGGAGCAGATATTCGGCGCACCGAAATCCGAAAGGCTGAAGCAGTTCATCCGCAACATCGGCTAGGAAGCCGGGACGGAAGAAAACCGGGAACCAACAACAAACTGGGAGTCGTGACATGAAGACTGTTCTGAAAACATTCGCCGCAGCGCTGCTGCTCGGCGTCGCCGCCATGGGCGTGGCCAAGGCCGATCCGGTCAAGATCGGCGTCGCCGCCGAGCCCTATCCGCCCTTCACCTCGCCGGACGCTTCCGGCAAATGGGTTGGCTGGGAAATCGAGTTCATCGACGCCGTCTGCGCCGAGGAGAAGCTCGACTGCGTCATCACGCCTGTCGCCTGGGACGGCATCATCCCGGCGCTGACGACCAAGAAGATCGACGTCATCGCCAGTTCGATGTCGATCACCGCCGAACGCGAGAAGACCATCGACTTCTCGGATAAGTACTACAACACGCCGACCGCCATCATCGGACCGAAGGACCAGAAATTCGGCGCCACGCCGGACGATCTCAAGGGCAAAGTGCTCGGCGTGCAGGTGTCGACCACCCATTCGGCCTATGCGAAGAAGCATTTCGGGCCCACGGCTGCCGAGATCAAGGAATACCAGACGCAGGACGAAGCCAACAACGATCTGGCCGCAGGCCGCCTCGACGCCGTCCAGGCGGATTCGATCGCGCTCGACGCATTTCTGAAGTCGGACCAGGGCAAGGCCTGCTGCGATCTGAAGGGCATGGTGGCTCCGGACGATGAAGTGCTCGGACCGGGCGTGGGCGCCGGCGTGCGCAAGGAAGACACCGACCTTAAGGCCAAGATCAACGCCGGCATCAAGGCGATCCGCTCGAACGGCAAATATGACGAGATATCGAAGAAATACTTCGATTTCGACATTTACGGTGGTGGCGGCGCGCAGTCGAACTGACGATCCTCGCATGAGCTGAGGGGCATGGCGCCAACGCCATGCCCCTCCTGCCCGACCTTTCCCAGACATGCTGCCACCGACGCTGCCGTCGGCGGTGGTTGAAGCCAGCAATCCGGGGGCGACGCTGATCGACGCACTTCTTTCGGCCTCGGCGGCCGGCATCATAGAACTTCTCTCGCCCAATCCGCCGGGCTGGGGCGGCACGCTGTTGCTTGGGCTGCTCCATTCGATCGAGATCGCGCTCGGCGCCACGGTCCTCGGTCTCCTGATCGGCACCGGTGGCGCCTTTGGCAAACTTTACGGCGGGCCGGTCGTACGCGACCTGCTGGCGGTTTACACCACCATCGTGCGCGCCGTGCCCGAACTGGTGCTGATCCTGCTGCTCTATTATGCCGGAACAGACCTGATCAACCAGGCGCTGACGGCAATGGGCTACCAGCGCGTCGACGTCAGCGGCCTTGCGGCAGGCATCGCCGTGCTCGGCTTTGTCCAGGGCGCCTATTCGACCGAAGTGATCCGTGGCGCCATCCTGGCCATACCGCAGGGCCAGATCGAAGCCGCCCGCGCCTATGGCATGTCACCCGGGCTCATGCTGCGGCGCATCACCTTGCCGGCGATGCTGCCCTTCGCCATACCCGGGCTCGCCAATCTGTGGCTGATCGCCACCAAGGATACGGCCCTTCTGGCGGTCGTCGGCTTTTACGAACTGGCGCTGGCGACGCGGCAGGCGGCGGGCGTCACCAAAGCCTATTTCACCTTCTTTTTCGCCGCGGGCGTGCTCTATCTCATCTTGTCGCTGGTCTCCAACCTGCTCATCGGCCGCCTCGAGGCCTGGTCGCGGCGCGGTATGCCGTCGCTCAAGGATGCGCGCTGATGGCCGGAGAAGCGACCATCATCAACGCTGCCGCGCGCACGTCGCTGTGGCTGCAGCCGCATCGCATCGTGCTGATCCTGATCGCGATCGGGCTGGTGCCGAGCGCCGCCTTCTTCATGCGCTGGGACTGGCTGCCGCAATATTATGAAATGGGGCTTCTCGGCATCTGGCGGTCGCTGTGGATCCTGGCCGTCACCTGCTTTCTCGGCTTCCTGCTCGCCGTGCCGCTCGGGCTCGCGCAGGCCGCCGGCTCTTTCTGGTTTTCCGCGCCCGCCAGGACATTCTGCACCGTCATCAGGGGCACGCCGCTGCTGATCCAGCTCTGGCTGCTCTATTACGGGCTCGGCTCGCTGTTTCCGCAATATCCGTGGATCCGCGAGTCCTGGATGTGGCCGTATCTCAGGCAAGCCTGGCCCTATGGCGTGCTGGCGTTGACCTTGTCATTCGCCGGCTATGAGGGTGAAGTGATGCGCGGCGCCTTTGCCGGCGTGCCCAAGGGGCAGCTCGAGGCAGCCCGCGCCTTCGGCATGAGCCGCTGGAAGATTTTCCGCCGCATCTGGCTGCCGCAGGCCATCTACCGGGCGCTGCCGACGCTGACCGGCGAAACCGTGCTGCAGCTGAAGTCGACGCCGCTGGTGGCGACGATCAGCGTCATCGACATCTTCGCCGTCTCGTCCAAGGTCCGGCAGGACACCTACCTCACCTACGAACCCTTGCTGCTTTTGGCGCTGATCTACATGATCATCACCGGCATACTGGTGTTTGCATTCAGCAAGATCGAGGCGCGCATACCGAACAAGGTGGGCTAGGGAATAGTGAGCAGGCAGTAGTGAGTAGTCAGCATATGACCGGGAAACCGCTTGCTTTCGCTACTCCCTACTGACTACTCCCTACTCACTCTCACCACCAATCGGGTCCGCACCAGTGCAACTCTCTCTAGACCAGGCAACAGGGCTGTGCCGGATGGCGGCGCTCGGCGCCGGCGCCAATGAGGAGGCGGCGCGGTCGCTCACCGCCTCGATCATTGCCGCCGAGGCGGAAGGGCTTTCGACCGTCGGGCTGTCCCATTTCATCGATTACCTCGAAGCGCTGGAAGCCGGCCGCATCGACGGCAATGCCGATCCGGTGATCACCAGGCCGGCGCTCGCCGTCTATCTCTCCGATGCGCGTGGCGGCCTCGCCCATACCGGCTTCGACCGCACCATCGATGACCTTGCCAAGGCGGCAAAGCTGTTCGGCGTCGCCATCTTCTCGCAGAAGAACGCTTATACCTGCGGCGCACTAGGCTATTTCACCGGGCGTCTGGCGCAATTGGGATTGGTCTCCTTCGCCGCGACCAACGGGCCGGCGGTGCTGGCAGGCTCGGGCTCGGTCAAGCCGGTCTATTGCACCAACCCGATGTCGTTTGCGGCACCCGCCGCCGATGGCGCGCCGCTGGTCATCGACCAGTCGTCGAGCGCCACCGCGTTCGTCAACATCCGCAAGGCGGCCGAGGACGGCAAGAAGATCCCCGAAGGCTGGGCGCTGGACGCCAGCGGCAACCCGACCACCGATCCGGCCGCGGCCATGAAGGGCGCCATGCTGGCCTTCGGCGGCCAGCGCGGCGCCAACATCGCGCTGATGGTCGAAGTCCTGGCTGCCGGCCTGTCGGGCGCCAACTGGTCGCTCGACGCGCCCTGGTTCTCCGGCGGACCGGACAGCCCGGGAACCGGCCTGTTCGTGCTCGCCGTCGAGCCCAAGCTGCTCGACCCGGATTTCGAGCAACGCATGAAGGACCAGCTCGACCGGCTGCGCCGGCGCTTTGGCGTGCACGTGCCGGGCCGGGCGCGGGCCGAAGCGGCCGAGAAGGCGCAGGCGCGCGGCATCAATGCCTCCAAAGCCGTGGTGCAGCGCATTTCCGAATTCGCCGAGCGCTATTCGGGCTGAAGCAGTCCTGCGACAACGAATTTTTACGCGACCTGGCTGAACCTTTCTACCGATCGCAACGGGTCGGGTTTGCCCGGTCGGTGTCTTCTGTCGGATGCGTTTAGGGCCCGGGCGGGCGTATGCCGTCTCAGGTTATCCGCCGCGTTGCGCTCTGTCTCGACCGTTGCGTCACCCGGAAAACCCCGCTTCGGCGGGGTTTTCTGCGTTCGTGCTCTGTGTGCTAAAACATGATGGCGAAGTTAACTTTTGTTGACTTTACTTGCCGGAACCATCGGGCGTTTGCAAGGGATCGTCACAACAACAGGAGCTACGATGTCCGCAACCACCGACGCTTCCCGGGGCAAACTTATCGTTCCGGTGTTTGGCCGCCTGTATTCGTCGCTGCATGATGGCGCCGAAACCCTTCTGCGCGTCGTCGCCGGCGGGTTTCTCACCATTCACGGCTCGCAGAAGATCACCAACCCTTTCGGCGCCGCCGAGATGGTCGAAGGCCTCGGCTTCTATCCCGGCGCGTTCTGGTCGGTGCTTTTGTCCTGCACCGAATTCTTCGGCGGCATTCTGATCGCCATCGGCCTGTTGACTCGGCCCGCCGCCTTTGCCGGCATGATCGTGCTGCTGGTCACCGTCTGGTTCCACTGGATCACTGTCGGCCAGGGCTTTTCCGGCGCTGAAAAGTCGCTTCTATGGGCGGCGATCCTGCTGTTCTTCGTTATCCGCGGCGGCAACCGCCAGTCGGTCGACGCGCGCCTGGGCAAGGCGTTCTGAAGGGTCCATAAGAGGGTGGCAGCGACGACGCGTCACCCTTTGCCTTTGGCCCAAAACGGACTATGAAACGGCTTCAGCCAAGCTTTCGAGCGCCGGAGCCAGCCATGACCGAAATCCTGCAGATCCCCAAGCTCGTGGTCGTCTTCGGCGGCTCCGGCTTCGTCGGCCGCCACATCGTGCGGGCGCTGGCCAAGCGCGGCTACCGCATCAGGGTGGCGGTGCGCCGGCCCGATCTGGCGGGACATCTGCAGCCGCTCGGCAATGTCGGCCAGATCCAGCCGGTGCAGGCCAATGTGCGCGTGCGCTGGTCCGTCGACCGCGCCGTGCAGGGCGCCGACCATGTCATCAATCTGGTCGCCATCCCGCATGAAAGCGGCCGGCAGAAATTCAACACCGTGCACGAATTCGGCGCCCGCGCCGTCGCCGAAGCCGCACGCTCGGTCGGCGCAGGGCTCATCCACATCTCGGCGCTTGGCGCCGACCTCAACGCCGAGTCCGACTATGCGCGCACCAAGGCGCTCGGCGAAAAGGCCGTGCTGGAAACGATCCCGGACGCCGTCATCTTCCGACCGTCGATCAATTTCGGACCCGAGGACAGTTTCTTCAACCGCTTCGCCGACATGGCGCGCTATTCGCCGGTGCTGCCGCTGATCGGCGGCGGCAAGACCAAGTTCCAGCCGGTCTATGTCGGCGATGTCGCCGAAGCAGTGGCGCGTTCGGTCGAGGGCAAGATCAAGGGCGGCCAGATCTATGAACTCGGCGGGCCGCAAGTGCTCACCTTCAAGCAGTGCATGGAAGAGCTGCTCACCGTCATCGAGCGCAAGCGGCTCCTGGTGCCGGTGCCGTGGTGGATGGCCAATCTGCAGGCCTCGATCCTCGGCCTGCTGCCCAACCCGTTGCTGACCAAGGACCAGG
The DNA here is from genome assembly GCF_040324395.1 of Mesorhizobium sp. C277A. NCBI lineage: Bacteria > Pseudomonadati > Pseudomonadota > Alphaproteobacteria > Hyphomicrobiales > Phyllobacteriaceae > Mesorhizobium > Mesorhizobium sp. C277A. Next base: position 5,471,895 of record NZ_JAMYVW010000002.1, read on the forward strand.
TCCTGCTGCTGCGCCAGCCCAACATCGTGTCGGAGGAGGCCAACAAGGCCAACCGGAACCTTGCCGGCCTCGGCATCCAGCCGCAGTCTATCGGCACCATCCTGCCCAGCTATCTCTGGCGCTTCCGCGCCGCAGGCCAGTTCCAGCGCAAGCCCGCCGGCATCGCGTAACAAGGCGTGCGCCGTTAAACGCGCCGCGTCACCTGCATCGGCAGGCCGCCTTGCGGCTGTGTCGTCAGTTTCTGCACCGGCCACGGCTTGGTCTCGGCCGTCACGTCGAAGCGGAAGCGCGACAGCATGATGGCCAGCGCAATGATCGCCTCCTGCATGGCGAAGCTGGCGCCGATGCAGATGCGCGGACCGGCGCCGAACGGCAGATACTGGAAGCGGTCGATCTTCTCGCGGTTTCCCGGATGGAAGCGTTCGGGCATGAAGGCGTCGGGCATGTCCCACAGTTTTCTGTGGCGGTGGACGACCCAAGGCATCACCAGTACGGCCGCGTGCTTGGGGAGCACCAGATCGTTCCAGGTCTCCGTCTCGATCGGCTCGCGGTTGATCGACGGCGCCGGCGGATAAAGCCGCAGCGCCTCCTCGAAGGCGGCGCGGGTGAACGGCATTGCCTCGAGCCATTTCGTTGGGTCGGGTTCGCGCGCCAGCACGGCCTCGATCTCGCGCTCGACCTTTTCGCGCTCCCACGGCGCTTCGGCGAGGCAGTAGATCGTCCAGCCCAGTGCCCGCGCGGTGGTCTCGTGGCCGGCGCCGATGAAGGTGATGATGTTGTCCTCGACTTCCGCCCGCGTCAGCCCGTCGGGGCCTTCGGCGCGCAGCAGAAGCGTCAGGAAATCCTGCGGCGCGGTGTCGGGGTCGCGCTTCAGCCGCTCCTCGCGCATCTTGACCGTATCGGTGACGATCTTGCGGAAATAGGCCATGGTCTTGCGGCCGCGGATGCGGGTCAGCCGCGGCAGCCATTCGGGCGCGCGCAACAGGTCGAGCGGATCGACGCGGCCCATGGTCTCGAACAGGCGGTCGATCTCCTGCGCGAAACTGCCGGGCTCGCCCGCAATCTCGCCCGAAAACAGCGTCTCGGCCAGGATATCGTAGGTGAGCAGCGTCATGTCATGGGCGACATCGGTCATGCCGCCTTCGTCATAGCGGGCGACGAACTGCATCGTGCGGCGCAGCATCGGCTCGGCGAAGCCGAAGATATGCCGCGGCGTGAACACCGGCGCCATCGCCTTGCGCGAGCGCTTCCACACCTCGCCTTCGGCGGTCAACAGCCCGTCGCGCAAGATCGGTCGCAGGATCATCTGGCGCACCGTCGCCATCTTGTAGTTCTTGGCGTTGTCGATCAGCACGTGGCGGATAAGGCCGGGATCGTTGGCGACGATCAGATGCCCGCCGACGCCATTCGCCGAAATCCAGGGCTCGTTGTAGGTGTGCTCGCCCCACAGTTCGAGCGGATTGCGGTAGACGATCCGCATCATCTCCAGCGTCGAAGGCGGCGTCGTGCGCGGCCTGGGCGCCGGCGGCACGAAGGGGACGGGCTGCGTGTCCATGAGGTGCTCCGCTGATAGCTCAGATGTAGTGGCTGGCAATCCGGGCGTCCATGTGACCGAACGGCAAACTGAAACGCTGCAGCGCCCGGTGTGCCCGACAGACGGTGTGTTCATCGGATCGTGACCGCCGGTGAAACGGTTGCGGCTTGTCCGGTTGGACACTCTGCCATAGGTGACAGTTACCAACAGCTACTGCCAATCGCCCAGGAGAGTCCGCTTGAAGCACAAGCTGAACATCATAATCGGCAGCACGCGGCCGGGCCGCGCCGGGCCGGTCTTCGCCCACTGGCTGGAGGATTTTGCCCGCGAGCACGGCAAATTCGAACCGGTGCTGACCGACATTGCCACGTTCCATCTGCCGGTTCTGGACGAGCCGCATCACCCCAGGCTCGGCAATTACCAGAACGACCACACCAAAGCCTGGTCGAAGGTCATTGATGCCGCCGATGCCTTCGTGTTCGTGGCGCCGGAGTACAATTATTTCGTGGCGCCTGCGATCGTCAACGCCATCGACTACCTTGCGCGCGAATGGAAATACAAGCCAGCCGCCATCTTCAGCTATGGCGGCATTTCCGGAGGCCTGCGCGCCGCGCAGGCGCTGAAGCCGCTGCTGACCGCGGTGGGCGTCATGCCCATCTCGGAAGGCGTCGCGCTGCCGATGTATCAGAAACTGCTGGAGAGCGACGGCTCCTTCCAGGCTAGTGAGCAGGTAGAGGGTGGGACCAAGACCATGCTGGACGAGCTCTCGCGCTGGAGCGGGGCGCTGAAGCCGATGCGGGCTACGTAACGCAGCCGGCCCCGGCTTGCTCATGCCATAAAGAGGTGGAATGGTCGGCAGGTGACTGAGCCGGGGGCGGTTCGATTTGCGCCTGTTGTTTGCCTTGCTGTTGATGCTTGCGACCACCGCCACAGCGGTGGCGGAGCGGCGCGTGGCGTTGGTCATTGCCGAGGACGACTACCGGCTGGTGCGGCCGCTGGCCAATCCTGTCAATGACGGCGAGGTGATGGAAGTGGCGCTGAAGAAGCTCGGCTTCGAGGTCGTGGTCGAGACCAATCGTGATCTCAGGCGCATGCGCCGGGCTCTCGACGATTTTCGCGAGGACGCCATGGGCGCCGACGTGGCGCTGGTGTATTTCTCCGGCCATGGCGTCGAAATCTCCGGCGACAACCGTCTTCTGCCGGTCGATGCCGATGCCTCCTCGCTCGACCAGCTGGAGAAGACCAGCCTGCCGTTGGAGGAAGTGCGCGATGCGGTTGCCGCCACGGCGAAGGTCGGGCTGATCGTGCTCGACGCCTGCCGCAGCGATCCGTTCACAGGCGGCAACGGCGACGGGCGTGGCGCCACATCGCTGATCAAGGACCTGGTGGACAAGATCAAGCCGGGCCTCGGACGCGTCGGCAAGGCGGAAAACATCCTGTTCGCCTTTTCGGCGGCGCCCGGCGAGACGGCTGCCGACGGTACCGGTGCGAATTCGCCCTTTACAGCGGCGCTGATCAAATACCTCGGCACCGACGGGCTCGAAATCCGCTCGGTGCTGACGCTGGTGCAGCAGGAGGTCTACGACCTTTCGCGCGGAAAACAGCTGCCCTACGTCGAGAGCGGGCTGCCGAAGCTGTTCTTCGCCTCGGCGGCCAAGGAACAACTGCCGGAGCGCGAGCGGCTGTTGCTTGCCATGGCCGATGTGACGCCGGAAATGCGCGGCGCGGTCGAACGGGTCGCCAGCGATGCCGACATGCCGCTGGCGCCGCTCTATGGCGCGCTGATCAGTTCCGACACCAGCCATCTCTCCGGCGAAAGCCTGGACGCCAAGCTGCGCGAGGCGGCCGACGCCTTCGTCAAGGTGCGCGGCGAGATGAAGACGCTGGCCGCCGACGACCCGCAGGTGACCGAACTGCGCCGCCAGGCCGAGGAACAGTTGGCGCTCGGCGCTTTCGATGGTGCACGCGTGATCCTCGCCAAGGCCGCCGACGTCGACAATGTCTCGCGCCAGGCGTTGAAGGCCAATTTCGTCAGCCGCACCCTGTCCGAAGCCGCGACGCGATTTCTCTCGGGCGGCGCGGCGCGTGCCACCCTGGACTATGCAACCGCCATCAAGGACTATGAAACGGTGCTGGCGCTCTATGGCGAAGCCGGGCAGACCTCGCTCAGCCTGGAACAGGCCGACCGCCAAAGCCGCACGCTGGAAGAGCTCGGCATCCTCTACACAACGGTCGGCAACACCGACGCCGCCGGCCGCGCCTTTGCGGCGCTGGTCGCCAATCTTGAGCAGCGAGCGCGCCAGGAAACCGATCCGAGCGTCAAGCGCGACCTCGCCATCGGCCATATCAAGTTCGCCAACATCAAGATGGCGCAAGGCGATCTGCCGGCCTCCCTGCAAAACTATGAGGCGGCCAGGGACATGTTGCAGGGCCTGACCACAGACGTGCCGGACAAGAAGGACTGGCTCGGCGATCTCGCCATGGCCAATGACAAGATCGGCAATGTGCTGGCCACGCAAGGCGACCTGGGTGCGGCAGCCCAGGCCTACCAGCAAAGCCTGTCCATCAAGCAGCAATTGGCCGATGCCGAGCCGAACAGCGTCTATCTGCTGCGCGACCTGACCATTACCTACGACGAAATCGGCGGTCTTGCCCGTACCGCCGGCCAGCTGGATGGCGCCCAGACTGCATTCGAAGAGAGCCTGAGAATTCGGCTGGCGCTGGCGCAGAACAACCCCGACGACCCCAGGCATCAGCGCGCCGTCTCCGTCAGCTACACCAGGATCGGCGACGTCCTGCGCGAGCGTGGCGACGCTGCGGGCGCGCTCGACGCCTACAACAAGAGCCAAATAATCGCCGAAGCGCTGGTGCGCCGCGACTCAAACGACACCGATTTGAAGCGCGACCTGTCGGTCGGTTACGCCAAGATCGGCAATGCTTACGGCGACCAGAAGGACTGGCCATTCGCGTTGGAGGCCTACCAGCAGGCGCTGGCCACGGCGCGAGACCTTGCCGCCAGCGACCCAGGCAACACCGATTGGCAGCGCGACCTGTCGGTCTGTCTGGAAAAAATTGCCGGCGTGTTTGATGCCCAGGGCGATATCGCCGGTGCTTTGCAGAACTACCAGGACAGTCTCGTCATTGCCGACCGGTTGGCAAATCTCGACCCGGGCAATTCCGACTGGCAGCGCGACCTGTCGATCACGTTCGAGGAAATAGGCCTGCTGGAGACCAAGCAGCGCCACTATGAGGGCTCGAAGAAGGCCTTCGAAGCCAGCCTGGCCATCCGCCAGCGGTTGGCCCTGTCCGATCCGGACAATGCGATCTGGCAATTCGATCTGGTACAGGCCTATATCAACTATGCCTATGTGGCGAAGAATCCGAAGGCTGTGTTGTCGCAGGCGCTAGACCTGACGCTGGAGCTTGACCGCACAGGCAAACTGGCGCCGAGGGACAAACCCACGATCAAATATCTGCGCCGTCTTCTGGCCAAATTGAAAGCCGCGAAAAAATAGCCGGCTGCCAGCTCGGGATTCAGCCCTGAAATGCCCGCAAACCTTGGAAAAACCGCCTTTTGCGCCTATATCTAGGACATCAAAGCGGCGTGATTCGAAGCCATTTTTTCGCGCTGAGCATGCGGCATCAATCAGACAGGTTTTCATGAGCGATCAAAGCGACAACGCCAACGGCGCTGAGGCCGAATACGGCGCCGATTCCATCAAGGTTTTGAAGGGGTTGGACGCTGTCCGCAAGCGGCCGGGCATGTATATCGGCGACACCGACGACGGCTCGGGCCTGCATCACATGGTCTATGAGGTGGTCGACAACGCCATCGACGAGGCGCTGGCCGGCCATGCCGATCTGGTCACGGTGACGCTCAATCCCGACGGTTCGGTCACCGTTATCGACAATGGCCGCGGGATTCCGACCGATATTCACACTGGCGAAGGCATTTCGGCGGCCGAAGTGATCATGACGCAGCTGCATGCCGGCGGCAAATTCGACCAGAATTCCTACAAGGTGTCTGGCGGCCTGCACGGCGTCGGCGTCTCGGTGGTCAACGCGTTGTCGGCCTGGCTGAAGCTGAAAATCCGCCGCAACGGCCAGATTTTCGAGATGAGCTTCACGCATGGCAATGCCGATGCGCCGCTCAAGGCGACCGGCAGCTATGAGCAGAACAAGCAGCCCGGCACCTATGAGGGCCGCAGCGGTTCCGAGATCACCTTCTTTCCGTCGTCCGAAACCTTCACCATGGTCGAGTTCGACTTCGGCACGCTGGAGCACCGGCTGCGCGAGCTCGCCTTCCTGAATTCCGGCGTGCGCATCATTTTGACCGATGCCCGCCATGCCGATCTCGTGCGCCACGAGTTGCACTATGATGGCGGCCTGGAAGAGTTCGTCAAATATCTCGACCGGGTCAAGAAACCGCTGATCGACAAGCCGATCGCCATCAAGGCCGAGCGCGACGGCATCACCGTCGAAGTGGCGATGTGGTGGAACGACAGCTACCACGAGAACGTGCTGGCCTTCACCAACAACATCCCGCAGCGCGATGGCGGCACCCATCTGGCCGGCTTCCGTGGCGCGCTGACGCGCCAGATCACCGGCTATGGCGAATCGTCGGGCCTGACCAAGAAGGAAAAGGTGGCGCTGATCGGCGACGACTGCCGCGAAGGCCTGACGGCGGTGCTGTCGGTCAAGGTTCCCGACCCGAAATTCTCCTCCCAGACCAAGGACAAGCTGGTCTCGTCGGAAGTCCGCCCGGTGGTCGAAGGCCTGGTCAACGAGGCGCTTGGCACCTGGCTGGAAGAACACCCGACCGAGGGCAAGGTGGTCATCGACAAGGTGATCCAGGCGGCCGCGGCGCGCGAAGCCGCGCGCAAGGCCCGAGACATCACCCGCAAAAGCTCGCTCGGCGTCACCTCTCTGCCTGGCAAGCTTGCCGACTGCCAGGAACGCGACCCGGCGAAATCCGAAATCTTCATCGTCGAGGGTGACTCGGCCGGCGGCTCTGCCAAGGGCGGCCGTTCGCGCCAGAACCAGGCAATCCTGCCGTTGCGCGGCAAGATACTCAATGTCGAGCGGGCGCGCTTCGACCGCATGCTCGGCTCCGAGATGATCGGCACGCTGATCACCGCGCTCGGCACCTCGATCGGCAAGGACGAGTTCAACGCCGACAAATTGCGCTACCACAAGATCATCCTGATGACCGACGCCGACGTCGACGGCGCCCATATCAGGACCTTGCTGCTCACCTTCTTCTTCCGCCAGATGCCGGAGCTGATCGAGCGCGGCCATCTCTACATCGCCCAGCCGCCGCTCTACAAAGTGACGCGCGGAAAAAGCTCGCAATACATCAAGGACGAGAGCGCCTTCGAGGAGTTCCTGATCGGCTCCGGGCTGGAGGAGGCGTCGCTGACGCTTGCCTCCGGCGAGGCGCGGGCCGGACAGGATCTGCGCGGCTCGATCGATGATGCACTGGCCGTGCGCCAGCTCATCAACGGGCTGCACACGCGCTACAACAGGGGCGTGGTCGAACAGGCGGCGATCGCCGGCGCGCTCAACGCCGATGTGCTAAACGACCTCGGCCGCGCCAATGCCATGGCCGAACGCGTCGCCCAGCGCCTTGACATCATTGCCGAGGACACCGAGCGCGGCTGGACCGGCCGGCTGTCGACCTCCAATGAAGGCGTCGGCGGCTATGTGTTCGAACGCACGGTGCGCAGCGTCAAGGAATTCGCGCAGCTCGATGCCGGGCTGATAAATTCGGCCGACGCACGCCAGCTCGACCGCTATGCCCCGCGCCTCATGGAAGTCTATGGCGAGCCGCCGGTGCTGCGCCGCAAGGATGTCTCCGAAACCATTTCGGGGCCGCTGGCGCTGCTCAACGCGGTGTTTGCGACCGGCCGCAAGGGCCTGACCATGCAGCGCTACAAGGGCCTCGGCGAGATGAATGCCGAGCAGCTCTGGGAAACCACGCTCGACCCGAATGTGCGTTCGCTGCTGCAGGTCAAGGTCAATGACGCCACCGATGCGGATTCGCTGTTTTCGCGGCTGATGGGCGACGAGGTCGAACCGCGGCGCGAATTCATCCAGGACAACGCGCTGTCAGTTGCCAATCTGGACATTTGAGGGCTGGGGGCCTTGCCGCCGGAGCTCCACTCCGGGTCAGGCCTTTGGCTCCAGCTTCCGACCAAGGTCCACCGCGTCGCGCAGCACTTGCAGATGCGAGCGCGGCGCGGTGCCCGCCGGCAGGGCGATTTCGACGCCGTTTGCCGTCGATGACCAATAAAGCGTGTGGGTGAAGATACGGCCAAGTGAGCTGCGAAGCTCGATCTGGATGTTCTCCACACCGGGGCCGAAGTTTTCCGTCATCGGACCGGAAATCGGATCGCCTGTCGCCCAGCCATTGCCGCGGTCGTAGACGTTCGTCCAGCGCGTTGCCGCAAACACCGCGCCATGATGCACCGCGCGCTGCGCCTTGCCTTGGCTGTGTCCTTCCCGGTAAAGCACGGTGCCGCCGGGGCGCCCGTCATCGGCAATCGGCGGGCAAGCCGAGAACAGGCGCTCGGCAAGGCCACGCCTGAATTCCGCGAGATTGTAGGTCACCAGGAATTCGCTGTGGGAGAGCGGACTGCCAAGCGTGACGAAATCGCTGATCTTCCAGGGCAGCGGGTGGTCGGCGTCCTTGGTCCGAAGCTGCTGGTAGAGCGCCCATTGACCGCGCCGGAATCCGGCGAGGTCTTCAAGGTTCTTTGGCCACGCTGACCCATCAGAGCCGAGCGTTGCCTTGTCGACGGCCTCGACCGCCGCCAGTTTGGCCTTGTCGCGGACCGCTTCCAGCCTTCGCGGCCGGAACTCGGCCCACAGGATCTGCAGCAAATCATAGGCGATGATCGACCCAAGGCTGTGCGAGACCAGCACGATGCGGTCGTAAGCATCGTCCTTCATCAGCGTCTTGAGCAACGTCAGGCCTCTGTCGCGGATCAGCGCACGCTTCTCGATCGTCGCCGCCTCGGCGCGCACATAAGCGGCGACGTCACCGAAATAGGGCAGGGCGAACTGATCCACCGCCCAGATGACAAAAGAAGCGAGGGTGGTGATCATCAGGCCGGTCGTCAAGGTAACGGCCTGTTGCCAGACCGATGTTGCCAGCACGAGTGCTGCGCCCAGAATGACGATAACGATCAGAAGTGTGGCGACGTAAAGCTTGCGGGCGTCGAGCGGAATGTCGGCGGGCTTGCGCCACAACAGGTTCGTCACCCAGGCGGCCAGCCGGCCGCGCGTCGTGCCTTGCGTGATGTCGGCCCAATAAAGCTCGTAGAAATCGGTACGGCGGCCATCGACGTCGTAGGGCGTGGTGATGCGGCGCAGCTCGTGTGACTTGGTCCGGCTGTCGGGCGTGATCCAGCTCTGGTTGATCGTGGCGCCGGAAACGGCCGGATCGGGAATCTGGGCGTAGGGTGGAGCACGGGTGGGATCGCTGCTCCAGACCGCCTGGACGAATCCCCTCAGCGTACCCATCGGCCGCTGCTCGCCCATGCCGTGCACGATCACCACCGCCTGGCCGGGCTGCGCCTTTTTGTAAGCCAGCGATGCGACAGTCTTGGGCATCAGCGTCTCCGTTGACGACATCCGACGGCGGGATCGCTCATGCTACCCCCGGCTCACCGAGCCAACAATACACGGCAGCCCATGTGGAACTCCGTGAACCAATCCACAGTTTCGCAGTTGTGCCTCGGGCCGCGCGGAAAATAGTTCCGTTCCCGGCAAGCAAATCATTTCATTGCCCTTCGGAACGGAAATCGCTCAGGAACATTGTGACGACATCGATCAATTTCTCGCAGGGAGGCTCTTTATGGGACGCGGTATTTTGCTCTGGTTGCTCGGTATTCCGATCCCGATCATCATTCTCATCATGCTGTTCGTACGGTAGGAGGCGTCGATGCAGTCCACCGTATCGGCTGTCGACGTATCCGCCTCAACGGAATCCTCCGCCCCGGCCGTCAGCTGGGGTCCGATCATCGCCGGCGCCTTCGCGGCCTCGACGCTGACCTTCATCCTCATGCTGCTCGGTTCGGGGCTGGGGCTGACCATGGTCTCGCCGTGGTCCGGCGCCAGTGCCTCGCTGACCACCTTCGCGGTGTCCGGCGCCATCTGGCTCATCATCGTGCAATGGCTGTCCTCCGGGGTCGGTGGCTATCTTGCCGGACGCCTGCGCACCAAATGGGTCGGCATCCACACCGACGAGGTCTATTTCCGTGACACCGCGCACGGCCTCCTCGCCTGGGCGCTGGCGACATTGCTGGTCGTCGGCATTCTCGGGTCGGCGCTGTCGGCAGTGCTTGGTTCAGGCGTGCAGGCGGCTTCTACTGTTGCCTCAGGCGCCGCCATGGGTGCTTCGGCCGGCGCGTCCGCCAATGCCGGCAGCGCACCGGCCGACAATGCAACGTCCTATCTCGTGGATACGCTGTTCCGTCCGGCTGATGCCGCCAGGCTCGCGGCGGCCAATCCGGACAGCGATGCGGCTGCGGCCGGGCAGGCTTCGCGCATCCTCATCGCCAGTGCGGCGGCAGGCGAAGTTTCGGCTGACGACAAGACCTATCTGTCGCAGCTGGTCGCCGCCCGCACCGGGCTTTCCGAGGCCGACGCCAAGGCGCGTGTCGACGCCCTGGTGGCCAAGGTCGAGGACGCCAAGGTCAAGGCAAAGCAGGCCGCCGACGCCGCGCGGAAAGGCAGCGCCACCTTCGCCCTGCTTGGCGCCCTGTCGCTGGTTATCGGCGCCTTCATCGCCAGCGCTGCGGCAGCCCTGGGCGGCAGGCAGCGCGACGACGAGGAAGCGGTTTTCCTGACCAGCCGCTGAACCGGTCTTCAACATCAAAAAGCCCGGTCGAACCGGGCTTTTTTGTTTCCGATGATGGACCGACAACCTTCCAGTGGAAGGTTGCGGCGGCTTAGTGATCCATGGCCTTGACGATTTCCTCGGTCATCTTCTTGGCGTCGCCGAGCAGCATCATGGTGCCGTCCTTGTAGAACAGCGTGTTGTCGATGCCGGCGTAGCCCGAGCCGAGCGAGCGCTTGACGAACAGGCAGGTGCGGGCCTTGTCGACGTCGAGGATCGGCATACCGTAGATCGGCGACGACTTGTCGTCGCGGGCGGACGGATTGGTGACGTCATTGGCGCCGATGACATAGGCGACATCGGCCTGCGCGAACTCGGAGTTGATGTCTTCCAGTTCGAACACTTCGTCATAGGGAACATTGGCTTCGGCGAGCAGCACGTTCATGTGGCCGGGCATGCGGCCGGCCACGGGGTGGATGGCGTATTTGACATCCACGCCATTGGCCTTGAGCTTGTCGGCCATTTCGCGCAGCGCGTGCTGGGCCTGGGCGACCGCCATGCCGTAGCCCGGCACGATGATGACCTTCTGTGCGTTCATCATCAGATAGGCAGCGTCGTCGGCCGAGCCCTGCTTGACCGTGCGTTCGATGCCGTCATCGGCAACCGCCGCGGTCTCGCCGCCGAAGCCGCCGAGGATGACCGAGATGAACGACCGGTTCATGCCCTTGCACATGATGTAGGACAGGATGGCGCCGGACGAGCCGACCAGCGCGCCGGTGATGATCAACGCCAGATTGCCAAGCGTGAAGCCGAGTGCCGCGGCGGCCCAGCCGGAATAGGAATTCAGCATCGAGACGACGACCGGCATGTCGGCGCCGCCGATCGGGATGATCAAGAGGACGCCGAGCGCCAGCGAAGCCGCGACGATCAGCCAGAACACCAGCTTGGCCTCGGTGGTGACCAGAAGCACGATCAGCACGATCAGCGCGATGCCGAGGACCGCGTTGATGATGTGACGGCCGCCGATCATGATCGGCTTGCCCGACATGCGGCCATCGAGCTTGAGGAAGGCGATGACGGAGCCGGTGAAGGTGATGGCGCCGATGGCAACGCCAAGGCTCATCTCGATCAACGCCTGGGCGTGGATGTCGCCATTCGTGCCGATGCCGAAACTTTCCGGCGCGTAGATGGCGGCTGCCGCTACCATGACGGCGGCAAGGCCGACCAGCGAGTGGAAGGCGGCGACCAGCTGCGGCATCGAAGTCATGGCGATGCGGCGCGCTGTAACGGCGCCGACGCCGCCGCCGATGGCCAGACCAAGCACGATCAGGCCGAAGCGCCCGGCGGACGGAGTCGCCAGCGCCAGCGTGGTGGCAATGGCAATGCCCATGCCGATCATGCCGTAGAGATTGCCTTGGCGGCTGGTGGTCGGATGCGACAGGCCGCGCAGCGCCATGATGAACAGGACGCCGGAGACCAGGTAGAGGAAGGACGCGAAGTTGGCGTTCATGGCTCTCTACCGGTCCTTCTTCTTGTACATGGCCAGCATGCGCTGGGTGACCAGGAAGCCGCCAAAGATGTTGACCGAGACCAGCATCAGCGCGACGAAGCCGAAGCCGGTGGCAATGCCGGAGGCCGAGATGCCGACGGCCAGCAGCGCGCCGACGACGATGACCGAGGAGATGGCGTTGGTGACCGCCATCAGCGGCGTGTGCAGCGCCGGCGTCACCGACCAGACGACGTAGTATCCGACGAATATCGCAAGTACGAAGATGGCGAAGCGGAAGACGAAGGGATCGATGGCGCCGCCGGACAGTGCGTGCGCGGCATCGCCCGCCGCATCGGCGCCACCGGGCGCGTTGGCCAGGTTCTGCACAGCCAGCCGGACGGCGGCACTTGCCTGGTCGAGCTGATCGAGGGCTTTCTGCAAGGTCTGATCCATCACGCGATCCCCTTCGGCTTGGCGGCGGACTTGCCGGCAGTGGCTTTGTCGGACGCCTTTTTCGGTGCAGCCTTCTTCGGCGTGGCATCAGCCACCATGGTCTCGGCCGGAATGGCCGCCGGTTCGATATGGGGCTGTTCCGCCGCCTTGGCGAAGGCCGGATGCACCACGCGGCCAGCGTCGGTCAGCATCGTCGCCTTAACCAGATCGTCTTCGCGGTTGATGGCGAGCGTCTTGCTGGTCTTGTCGACCAGCGTCTCGAGGAAGGCGAACAGGTTCCTGGCGTAGAGCAGCGAGGCCGATGCGGCGACGCGGCCGGGCACGTTGAGGTGGCCGACGATCTTAACGTTGTTGGCCGTCGTCACCACCTGACCCGCAACCGCGCCTTCGACATTGCCGCCGCGCTCGACGGCGAGGTCGACGATCACCGAACCCGGCTTCATCGAGGCGACCATCGCCGCCGACACCAGCTTCGGCGCCGGCCGGCCGGGGATCAGCGCCGTGGTGATGACGATGTCCTGCTTGGCGATGTGCTCAGCGGTGAGCGCTGCCTGCTTCGCCTGGTACTCCTTCGACATTTCCTTGGCGTAGCCGCCGGCGGTCTCGGCCGCCTTGAACTCCTCGTCCTCGACGGCGAGGAACTTTGCGCCAAGCGACGCCACCTGTTCCTTGGCGGCGGGACGAACGTCCGTGGCGGTGACGACAGCGCCGAGACGGCGCGCCGTGGCGATCGCCTGCAGGCCGGCAACGCCGACGCCCATGATGAAGATCTTCGCCGCCGGCACGGTGCCGGCCGCAGTCATCATCATCGGCAGCGCGCGGTCATACTCCGATGCGCCGTCAATCACGGCCTGGTAGCCGGCGAGATTGGCCTGCGACGACAGCACATCCATCGACTGGGCGCGGGTGATGCGCGGCATGAATTCCATCGAGAAGGCGGTGACCCCAGCCTCGGCAAGCGCCGCGACCGCGGCATCATTGCCGTAGGGATCCATGATGGCGATGACCGCCGCACCCGATTTGTAGCCCTTCAGCTCGGCGTCGGTCGGCCGGCGCACCTTCAGCACCACATCCGCCCGTCTCGCATCCGAAGCCTTGCCGATCGCGGCACCCGCCTTGGCGAACTCCTCATCGGGAATGCGCGACCTGGTGCCGGCGCCCGTCTCGACGGTGACGTCGAAGCCCAGCGCCGCCAGCCGCTTCACGGTATCGGGCGAGGCCGCGACACGAGGCTCGCTGGCATCGAGCTCGCGAGGGATGAAAACCGTCTGTCCCACCGCATGATCCTTTCGGCTGGAACCTGTTTGCGCAAGAGTGCGGCTTTGCGAAAGAGTGCGGCCGGATGTCCGGCTACGCCCTTGGCAAGGGTCTGAAGAGACTATCGGAGAATGAAGGCGCCGAGGGCGAGGATCAGCACGAACAGGATGGTCGCGGAGAAGAAGCCGCCTGCGAAGAAGCCGAAAGCCATGGCCAGGAGCAGGGCGCCGCAGAACAGCGAGCCGTATTTGGCCAGCGCCAGAAAGCCATGATAGGTGCGGTCATGTTCGGCATAGTCCATCTTCGCGCCCAGTTCGACAGGACCGGTCGGCGTGTGATCAGCCATAGGAATACCCCTTCGAAGACATCTTTGAGGCACATAGCGAAAAGCTGGACCAAGAGCAATGGCGCTATTGCCGCACGACCAGCGACAACAGCCTCAAAGAATGTTGAAAGCCGGCGGTATGGGCTCTTGTCGCCGGCCTAACGTCGAACGTTGAGGGTTTTGCGTTTCAACCGGCTAGATGCGGAAACAGCCCGAGCAGCCCAATGACGATCAGATAGAGCGCGACGATGTAGTTGAGCAGCCGCGGCATCACCAGGATCAGCACGCCGGCAATCAGCGAGATCAGCGGGGTCAGTGCTAGCTCGGGAATATGCATGTCGGTTCCTTTCTATGGCCGCGTCGGGGTCATCCAGAACGCGGAAGCGGCGGGAAAGCTCCAGAGTTCGCGTGCCGAATTACGCAGGCTTCAGTGGTGTCAGGCGGCTTCGCGGAAAAACTTGGCGGTGGGCAGGATGGTTAGCGGTGCGAGTTCGCCGCTCTTGGGGCGTTGGAAGAGCATGCGCTGCTCGAACGCCGTGGAGTTGAAGAACGGGAAGCGATCCAGCGTCGCCTGCATGTTTTCGGAGCACTTCGACTGGAACAGATGCACGGGAACGGTGAGACCGGGATAGATGCGCGGGGGCACCGCCTGCTCGGAACGGAAGATGCGATGATAGAAGCCGGCATGCTCTTCCTTGACCGCCGTCAGGCAATATGTCGGTTTGAAGTGGCTGCAAGCTACGACCGCAAGCCTGAGCGTCACGTAGGGCAGCACGCGCAGGCTGGTCGACCACTCGATATCGGCAGCGAAACGGCTTGGATCGACGAACGTCTCGCCAACTGCCAGCCGCCGCGCCAGCGTGTCGCCGAACACGGCGGTGCTGGGGGAAACAGGGTATTTCGCGCAGGCGTAGTGGATTCTGATGGTGCTGACCAGAACACCATCGAAGAACACGCCAAATCGGTAGGAATTGCGCAGATCGTCGAAGTCGTCCTTTACCATACGCGAGGCATCGGGCTTCACCATGCCAGCATGAAGGTAGGATTTGTAGCGAAGTCGATAGATGGCTTCCAAATCCTCGGCACCGTCGCAAAGGCGATACTCGACGTGCTCCAGGACGTCCATGATATGACGAGAAAACACCGAAGGAGACTGAGCGGTGGCCCTAGAAGCCACCAGAGGCATACCTGCTAGCTGAGTTTCCATTGTTACCCTCGTGCCGTCGCAACTAAACCATACCGGACGACCGAATGAACAAGAAGATGAAACTCTAATCGTCTGTGTTTACCGAATATTAACGTTAACAATAGGTTAACGTTTTGGCAATTCACAGCTTTTTTGACGGCTTTCAAGCGCGATTTAAAGGTTGGGCTTCATGTGGTCGCGAGTTTGGCGACGGGCCGCAATTCCGCGGCGAAGGGCCAGGTCACATTGGACATCGTTTCGATGCCGGACGCGCTGAGAGCTGCGCCGAAGAGGAAGCCCTGGACGAGATCGGGTTTCACCGAATGCACCAGGATCTTCAGCTGTTCGAACGTTTCCACACCTTCGATGGTGACGGTCAGCCCGAGCACGCGGGTCAGGTCGACGATGCCCTTCAACAAGTCGAGCGAACGCTTGTTCTGGGTCACGTCCATCAGGAACGAACGGTCGATCTTGATCTTGTCGAGCGGCAGCTTGTGGAGGTAGCTCAGGCTTGAATAGCCGGTGCCGAAATCGTCGAGCGCGATGCGCACGCCAAGCTGCTTCAGTTCCTCGATATACTGGCGCGTCAGCGATTTGTCGTCGAGCAGCGCGGTTTCGGTGACTTCGATCTCGAGGCGGCCGGCGGCGAGCCCCGAAATGGCAAGCGCGTCGCGAACCTTCTGGACGACGTCGCGGCTGCGGAAATCCTTGGCCGAAAGGTTGACCGAGACGCTGGTCTGTGCGGGCCATTTGGCGCATTCGGCGCAGGCCGCCGCGAGCACGAAGGTGCTGATCTCGGAAATGATGCCCATTTCTTCGGCCAGCGGAATGAAGACGCTGGGCGAAACCGGCCCAAGGTCGGGATGATCCCAGCGGCACAGCGCCTCGCAGCTGGCGATGCGCATGGTGTTCATCGCCACGATGGGCTGATAGACCACCCGCAAGGCCTTGCCTTCGACCGCCGTGCGCAGGTCGGCCTTCATCATCTGGCGGTTGCGGAACGCCGCATCCATCGCCGCCTCGAACAGTCGCCAGTTGTTCTTGCCGAGTTCCTTGGCCTTGTAGAGCGCCAGATCCGCCTTGACGATCATGGCGTCGACATCGGTGTCCTCGACCCTGGACAGCACGGCGCCCGCGCTTGCCTGGATGCGCAGGCTGTGACCAGCGACATCGACTTCGCCCTGCAGATCGGCAAAGATCTGGTCGAGCAGGCCGGTCAGATGGCTTTCATCCTCGACGCGGTCGAAGAAGATCATGAACTCGTCGCCGCCGAAACGGCTGACATTGACGCCTTGCCCGGCGACGGCCGCCAGTCGCTCGGCAACGGCATAGATCAGCCCATCGCCGACCGGATGGCCAAGTGTGTCGTTGACGCTCTTGAAATCGTCGAGATCGAGCACCGCCAGGGCGCACAGCCGGTCGCGGCTGCCCGACGCCATGGCCTCGCCGACGAGCTCATGGAAATAGGCGCGGTTCGGCAGGCCGGTGAGGCTGTCATAGCGCGCCATGAAGCGGATCTTTTCTTCGGACTCGACGCGGGCGGTGACGTCCTCGAACGTGATGACGCCGAGGTCCTGATTGCCCTCGCGGGCCGAGAACTCGTAGTGCTGGCCATTGGAGAAGGAGACCAGCACCTTGCGGTCACGGCCTTCGCGCAAGGCGCGCGTCAGCTGCGCTTCGACATAGCGGCAGTCTTTCGGCGCCAGCATGCCGCCCGCAACGCCGCGCAGGAGCAGCGAATGGATCGACCGCCCGAGCAACTGGTCGGGCGAGCGCAGCGACATCAGATGCGCTGCTTCGGCATTGCCGACCACGACCTTGCCGTCGGGTCCGAGCATGACCAGGCCATGCGACATGGTGTTGAGTGCGCGGTTGAAGCGCTGCGCGATTTGCCTCGCCTGCTTATGCCCGACCACGGCCGAGAACAGCACGTTGCGCACATGGTCGGCACTGCCCTTGATGATGAACATGAACGGGATGATGAGCAGCCCAAGCACGACACTGGGGATGTCAAACCTGAGGATAAGGGCTGCTGCGATCGGCCCGACGAAGGTTACCGCGAAGATCGTGACCATGCGGGGCGAGCCGTAGTTTCGGCCTACGACCGTGACCAGAGAGCCAAGCGTTATGGCGAGCGCTGCGATCTCGGCATACGCATCCGAGTAGACATAGATCGAAATGAAGCAGAACAGGCCCAGCATCAGCCCCTGGATGCTGCCGTTCAGGATATATTCGCGCTCCCATCGTGTCGCATCCAAGGCATCGTGGATGGAACCACCCAGGCGATGGAACCGCCGCAAGCTGAAATACCGCCAAACGCCGATGCCAAGCAGTGCTCCGGCAAGAACCAGGAAGACAGGCTGGCCGTTGCGCCAATAGACCATAAGGCTGGCGGTTGCGTGGCAAAGCGCGCCAATGACCAGCATATGCGCGTTGTCGAACAACGAGCGCACAAACTGGATATAAACATCCACAGGGATGTTATCGGTCTTTGTTCTGCCCATTACTGGCGCCCAACTGAACCACAGCCTTGGCATAGTCCCATTAAAAAACCTTTAGCTCGCGCTGAAGGGCCTGTTTTTCCGGCCCTTTTGGCTACTCAGCGGCTTGTAATGCGCTTGGCTGCACCGGCAACTTGAATCGTTCAAGAAGGCGATTTCGTTCATCCGCCGCCTTTTCGGCGCTGGCCTGCCTCACATGGCCGTAGCCGCGAATGAGCGCCGGCACCGAGGCAAGGGCGATGGCGGCCTCGATCCTGCCTGGCGCAAGGGCCTTGGCGACAAGCTCCAGATCGGCCTCATAGCGGGCCAGAAGCTGCCGCTCGATGCGCCGCTCAGTGCTGTAGCCGAACACGTCGAAGGCCGTGCCGCGCAGGCCTTTCAGCGCCGCCAGCAGGCGAAATCCCTTCATCATCCACGGGCCGAAGCTCGATTTCCTCGGCTTGCCGTCATTGCCGCGCCTGCCCATGATCGGTGGCGCCAGATGAAATTCGAGTTTGTCGTAGCTCTGGAACTGTTTTGAGAGCTCCATAGCGAAGGAGCCGTCGGTGTAGAGCCGCGCCACCTCATATTCGTCCTTGATCGCCATCAGCTTGAACAGGTTTCTGGCGGCGGCCTCGGTCACCGCGGTCGAGCCAGGCACGGCCTTGGCCTCGGCAGCACGCAAAACCGCCAGCTTCTCGGCATAGCGCCTGCCATAGGCGGCATTCTGATAGGCAGAGAGGAAAGCGACGCGGCGGGCGATGATATCGTCCAGCGTCTCGGCGATCTCAGTGGCCTTGCCCGGCTGCGCGATGAGGCCGCGCACAAAGTCCGGCTGATGCGCGGCGCGCCGGCCCCAGCGGAACGCGGCGATGTTCATCGCCACCGCCTCGCCGTTCAATTCGATTGCTGTTTCAACGGCTTGCGCCGACAGCGGCAGCCCGCCATGCTGGAAAGCGAAGCCGAGCATGAACATGTTGGCGCCGAGCGAATTGCCGAACAATTGGGTGGCGGTGCGCGTGGCGTCGAAGAAATGCGTCTTGTCTTCGCCTGCAGCAGCACGGATCGCCTTCTTCAGGCGCTCGATCGGCAGCGAGAAATCGGCCGAACGGGCGAATTCGCCGGGCATGATCTCGGCGGTGTTGGCGAGGAAGATGGTATGGCCTTCGCGCACCGCGCCAAGCACCTTCTTGGCGCCGGACACGACAAGGTCGCAGCCGAGTACCAGGTCGGCCTTGCCGGCCGAAACGCGGATCGCGTGGATGTCGTCCGGCGTGCGGGCGATGCGGACATGGGTGAACACCGAACCGCCCTTCTGGGCGAGGCCGGCCATGTCAATCATGCCGCAGCCCTTGTCCTCGAGATGGGCGGCCATACCGAGCACAGCACCTATGGTGACGACGCCGGTGCCGCCGACGCCGTCGATGATCGCCGCCCAACCCTCGCTACCGAGCGGGAATTCGGCTGGCACCGGCACGCCGTCAAGCGGGTCGGAGCGCCCGGCAATGCCTTCGGCCTTCCTGATCTTGGCGCCGTGCACGGTGACGAAGGACGGGCAGAAGCCGTTGACGCAGGAGAAGTCCTTGTTGCAGCTCGACTGGTCTATTCTGCGCTTGCGGCCGAACTCGGTTTCGACCGGCTGGATCGAGACGCAGTTCGATTGCACCCCGCAATCGCCGCAGCCCTCGCAGACCAGTTCGTTGATGAAGACCCGCTTGTCGGGATCCGGGAAGGTGCCGCGCTTGCGGCGGCGGCGCTTTTCGGCGGCGCAGGTCTGGTCATAGAGCAGCACCGAGACGCCCTTGACGTCGCGCAACTCGCGCTGGACGAGGTCGAGGTCGTCGCGGTGGTGGATGGTGGCGCCGGAGGGGAATTCGGCCTTTCCTGCATATTTGTCCGGCTCGTCGGTGACGATGGCGATGCGCTCGACGCCTTCGGCGCGCACCTGCCTGGCGATCATGTCGACAGTCAGGCCGCCTTCATGCGGCTGGCCGCCGGTCATGGCGACGGCGTCGTTGTAGAGGATCTTGTAGGTGATGTTGGCATCGGTCGACAGCGCGAAGCGGATCGCCAGCGTGCCGGAGTGATTGTAGGTCCCGTCGCCGAGATTCTGGAAAATGTGGCCGCGCTTGGAGAATGGCGCCTGGCCGACCCATTGTGCGCCCTCGCCCCCCATGGCGGTGAAGCCGACCGTGTTGCGGTCCATCCACAGCGCCATGAAATGGCAGCCGATACCGGCGGCGGCGATCGAGCCGTCGGGCACCTTGGTCGAGGAATTGTGCGGGCAGCCGGAGCAGAAGAACGGCGTGCGCGAACCGATATCGCTGGTGTCGGCAAGCATCGCCTGGAACTGGCGCAGCTTCGCCACCTTGGCAGTGATCTCTTCCGAAGGGCCGATTGTGCGCAGGATGCGCTCGCCCAGCGCAATGGCGATCTCGTTGGGGTCGAGCGCGCCCTTGGCCGGGAACAGCCAGTCGCCGCGCTCGTCCTTCTTGCCGACGATCGCCGGCTGGGTGGCGGTGCCGTAGAGGTTTTCGCGCAGCTGCACCTCGATCAGCGAGCGCTTCTCCTCGACGACGACGATGGTGTCGAGGCCGCGGGCGAATTCGGCGATATGCTGCAGGTCGAGCGGCCATGGGCAGCCGACCTTGAACAGGCGGATGCCGATGCGGCCGGCGGCGGCCTCGTCGATGCCGATGTCTTCCAGCGCCTGGCGGACATCGAGATAGCTCTTGCCGAGCGTGATGATACCGAGCTTCGGCGCCCGGCCGCCCGAATAGACGATGCGGTTCAGGCGGTTGGCATGGATGAAGGCGGACGCAGCGGCGCGCTTGTATTCATGCAGCCGCTCCTCCTGGCCGAGCATGTCGATCTCGTTGCGGATGTTGAGGCCGCCGGGCGGCATATCGAACTCCGGCACGACGATGTTCAGGCGCTCGAGCGCGGCATCGACGGAGGCCGTGGATTCGATGTTGTCCTTGACGCATTTGATAGCCGCCCAGGTGCCGGCGAAGCGCGACATGGCAAAGCCGTAGAGGCCGTAGTCGATGATCTCCTGAACGCCGGCCGGGTTGAGGATCGGCACCATGGTGTCGACGAACAGGAATTCGGTGGCGTGCGCATTGGTCGATGATTCGGCCATATGGTCGTCGCCCATCAGCGCAAGCACGCCGCCATACTTCGACGTTCCCGCGAGGTTGGCGTGGCGGAAAACGTCGCCGGAGCGGTCGACGCCCGGTCCCTTGCCGTACCAGACCGAAAACACCCCGTCATGCTTGCCTTCGCCCATTAATTCCGTCTGCTGAGAGCCCCAGCAGGCGGTGGCGGCAAGCTCCTCGTTGAGGCCGGGCTGGAAGACGATGTCGGCCTGCGCCAGCTGCTTTTTCGCCCGCCACAGCTGCATATCGAGGCCGCCAAGCGGCGAGCCGCGATAACCGGACACGAAGCCGGCCGTGTTGAGGCCGGCCCGGCGGTCGCGCTCGCGTTGCATCAAAAGCATGCGGATGACCGCCTGTGCGCCGGACAGGAAGATGCGCTCCTTACCAAGATCGAACTTGTCGTCGAGCGCGACGTCGTGCAGCGTCATCAGGCATTTCCTCTGCGGAGACAGCACCGGGGGCGCGCAGCCAACGTAGGAGTGAGATGGCGCAGTCTTTCTCCGCTTGCAAGGCAGGTCAAACGAAATCGAAAGTGCCAGGCAAAGCGCAACGAACGATCCGCTGCCGTCGCGGATCCGGCACGAAATCGGTCCGCGGCGGTTGTCCGGCGACCGAAAATTTCCACGCAGTCGCGCCGGGCAAAAACGCATCAGCCTTTCGAGCAATCCGGCTTCGGCTCACCCGGCAGCTTGCCGTCGGGATGGCCGGCAAGATCGGGATTGGCCGTATAGAGCTGGTCGACCACCAGCGGCCGGTCGGGAAGGATCGACTGGTCCTCGCTCGACATCAGCGTCGTGTCGATCTTCTGCAGGAACGTGCCGTCAGGACCCCTGATGCTGATCGAAATCGCATAGGGCTTGTCCTTGACGATACAGGTCAGCGCCGGGCTTTCCAGGCTGACCTTGTCGAGCTTCGGCCAGACCTTCTGCTCGATCACCAGGGGAGGACCGCCAGCCGGATTCTGGAAGCTGGCGACCGCAACCTGGCCTTCGCCCATCGGCTGCAGGGGCCGCAGCGTCACGACATAGGTCGCCCGGGCGAGGCGGTAATTGAAGACGACGACCTTGCCGGAAACCTCGAACAGCTTGCCGTCGCCGCCGGTGTCGCGGCAGGCGCCAAGCGCAACGGCTGCAATGAGCGCAGCACCGACAAGGATCGAACGAAAAACAACCCTAGGCATTGTTGACCTCATGGGGCGCCGTGCGGCGGCGGCGATAGTGACGGCTTGCTTTCTGGCGGTTGCCGCACACAGCCATATCGCACCAAAGGCGGCTGGAATTGCGGCTCCTGTCGACGAACAGCCAGCTGCAATTGGGACAGATCCTGAGCCTGGCGACCGTGTCGTCGCGCAGCAGCGACAAGGCCGAAACCGCCAGCGCCGCCTCGAACGCGATCGGCGTCGATGGGTCGCCGAACGGTCTACCCGGTGCGCCGATTTCGGCCAGGCTCCGGTCGAGGCCGTTGGCGCAGGCCTTGAGAAAAGCGGCGAGGTCGCCGGCGGCAAGCGCACCTTTCGACACCGCGCCGCGAAACAGGCAGTCGGTCGTCTCGCGGATCGCCAGCACCACCGGGGCGATCCTGTCCGGCGAGGTCGCCTCCAGCGGTCTGCCGCCAAGCTCGGCACCGCGAAAGCCGCTTGCGGCATCGGCGAAGCGCGCGATCTCGGCCGGATCGTCAAAACGGTCGAAGGTCTTTTCCGGATCGTTGCGCAACACCACGGTGTTGGCCGTATCGAGCGCAAGAATGCCGCCGGTGAAGCGATGTGGGGTCCAAGATACTGTCATATCAGAAATCTAACCCATAAAACGCATTTGACAAGTTAGATTCTACGATGCAAACCTTGGCGCGGGCTCCGGCGCAGGATTTTGTTGAGGCAAGTCGTTGCCCCAAAACCGCTTTGCACTTTTGGGCGACATGCCCTGAAAGCTGTCCATGCTCTATTTCTTCCAGCAGGTGCTGAACGGGCTGCATTCCGGCGCGCTCTATGCGCTGCTTGCCTTCGGCTACGTGCTGACCAACGGCATCCTGCACCGGACCAATCTCGCCTATGGCGCGCTGTTCGCCTTTTGCGGCCAGACGATGATCCTGACCGTGGCCTTCGGCTATCAGGTATTGTGGCTGACCTTGCTGGCGGCAGTGGTGCTCGGCGTCGTCACGGCTTTCCTTTATGCCGCGCTGATCGGCCACGTGCTGTCGCGCAGCGTCTTCGAACCGCTGGCCGACCGCACGCCCAATGCCATTGTGGTGACGACGCTCGGCATCCTGCTGGTGCTGTCGGAAGCAAGCCGTATCGCCGCCGACACGCATGATTGGTGGCTGCCGCCGATGCTGGCGCAACCCATTGTCTTCGCTCAGGATGCCGGCTTCCAGGCGACGCTGACGCTGATCCAGCTCATCGATTGCGCGGTGGTTCTGGCGGCCATCATGCTCGCTGCATGGGCGTTTGCCCGCTCGGGCTTCGGTCGCCGTTGGCGCGCCGTCTCCGACGACCCCAAAGCGGCTGCCATGTGCGGCGTGGACGTGCGCGCAGTGTTCCGGCATGCGGTGCTGTTCGGCGGTTTCTGCGCCGCGCTGGCCGGAATCATGGCCGCCCTTTACTACGGCAATGTCAGCTTCGGCTCCGGCCTCGTCTACGGGCTGAAAATCCTGTTCGTGACGGCGGTGGGCGGCTATCTCTCTCCGCCTCGGGCCGCGCTCGGTGCGGCCGCCTTCGGCATGACGGAGTCGCTATGGGCCGGCTATTTCCCGATCGAATGGCGCGATGGCTGGATGTATCTGTTCCTGGTCGCGGCACTTGTGCTGATCGGTCCCGGCCGCGACCAGCAGAAGATCGCCTGATCGCCGCATCCGCTGTCAGACTTTGGTTGCATGACGCAGCAGCCGGTCGGCACTTATCCCCTGCCTCCCGTCACGACGGCGTTGATCGCGCCCATGCCATGTTGACCCGCCGAACCACGCACGGCATACCGTTGGGCCACAGCGGCGCGACGGAAAATAGGGGAGCCGGCGCGCCTTCGACCTCAGGGAGGAAATGCATGGCAGGGCTGCTCGCTCTATCCAGAACGATCGACCGTATGAACGAGTTCATCGGCCGGTGGATATCGTGGCTGATCCTGCTGGCAATCCTGGTCAGCGCCGCCAATGCCATCATCCGCAAGGTCTTCGACGTCTCGTCGAATGCCTGGCTGGAACTGCAGTGGTACCTGTTCGGCGCCGCCTTCATGCTGGCCGCCGCCTACACGCTGAAACAGAACGACCATATCCGCATCGACATCGTCTACGGCATGTGGTCGCGCCGCGTGCAGCACTGGATCGACCTGCTCGGTCATGTCTTCTTCCTGATGCCGTTCGTGACGCTGATGGTGATCTATTTTGTCCCCTACGTGTCGCTGTCGTTCCGCAGCGGCGAAATGTCGAACAATTCCGGCGGCCTGATCATCTGGCCGGCCAAGGCAATCCTGCTCGTCGGCTTCTTCCTGCTGGCGCTGCAAGGCATCTCCGAGATCATCAAGAAGATCGCCATCATGCGCGGCGACATGGACGATCCCAATCCGTTCATCTCGGTGCACGAACAGGCCGAGCTCGAGGCTAAAGCCCTTGCTGAAGAGGCCAAGGCGCTCGCCCAGGAGGCGCGCCCATGATCGAGTTCATCGCCCAGAACATGGCGCCGATCATGTTCGCTTCGCTGATCATCTTCCTGCTGATCGGCTATCCCGTCGCTTTTTCACTCGCCGCAAACGGCCTGATGTTCTTCTTCATCGGTGTCGTGCTGTCGCCCTATTCGGGCGGCTCGATCAACCTGGCGTGGCCGCTGCTGCATGCGCTGCCCGACAATTTCTACGGCAGCCGGGTGATGTCGAACGACACGCTCTTGGCAATCCCGTTCTTCACCTTCATGGGCATCGTGCTGGAACGATCGGGCATGGCCGAGGACCTGCTCGACACGATCGGCCAGCTGTTCGGCCCGGTTCGCGGCGGCCTTGCCTATGCGGTGATTTTCGTCGGCGCGCTGCTTGCCGCGACCACGGGCGTGGTCGCGGCTTCGGTCATCGCCATGGGCCTGATCTCGCTGCCGATCATGCTGCGCTACGGCTATGACCGACGACTGGCGTCGGGCGTCATCGCGGCATCCGGCACACTCGCCCAGATCATCCCGCCGTCGCTGGTGCTGATCGTTCTGGCCGACCAGCTCGGCCGTTCGGTCGGCGACATGTATGCCGGCGCGCTGATCCCCGGCCTGGTGCTGACCGGCCTTTACACGCTCTACATCCTGATCATGTCGATCGTCCGGCCGAACTCGATGCCGGCGTTGCCGCTGGCGGCCCGCACGCTTGGCCACGGCGTGCTGTCGCTGCTCGCGGCACTGCTGGTGGCAGTCGCGGCTTCCTATGCGGCCTATCGCTACCTTGCGCCGGCGCATGGCGACAATGCCGATATCCTTGGCGCCAGCATCGGGGTGATCCTGATCTATATCGTGGCGATCGCCGACAAGGGCCTGAACATCAACATGATGTCCAGGTTGGCGCAGCAGGTGATCATCGTTTTGATCCCGCCTCTGGCGCTGATCTTCCTGGTGCTGGGCACCATCTTCCTCGGCATCGCCACCCCGACGGAGGGCGGCGCCATGGGCGCGGTTGGCGCCCTGGCGATGGCGGCAATGAAGGGGCGGTTGTCGCTGGATGTCATCAAACAGGCGCTCGCGTCGACCACCAGGCTTTCCTCCTTCGTGCTGTTCATCCTGATCGGCGCGCGGGTGTTCTCGCTGACCTTCTACGGCGTCAACGGCCACGTCTGGGTCGAGCATTTGTTGACGTCGCTGCCGGGCGGCGAAGTCGGCTTCCTGATCGGCGTCAACATCCTGGTCTTCGTGCTCGCCTTCTTCCTCGACTTCTTCGAGCTCGCCTTCATCATCGTACCGCTCTTGGCGCCGGCTGCCGATAAGCTCGGCATCGACCTGATCTGGTTCGGCGTGCTGCTCGGCGTCAACATGCAGACAAGCTTCATGCACCCGCCTTTCGGCTTTGCGCTGTTCTACCTGCGCTCTGTCGCCGCGCGCGTGCCCTATCTCGATCGCCTCACCGGCAAGCAGATCGCGCCGGTGACCACCGGCCAGATCTATTGGGGCGCCGTGCCCTTCGTCTGCATCCAGGTGATCATGATCGGGCTGACCATCGCCTTCCCGCAAATGGTCATGCGCTACAAGGGTGCGGCCGTCGATCCGGGAACGATCGAGATCAACTTGCCTGATATGCCAGGCCTTGCGCCTCTCGGCACACCACCACCAGCCAACGGTGGCCCATCACCCGCGGCGCCACCGTCGAACGATCTCTCGCAGCCGCCGAATTTCGGCGAGACGCCGCCCGCCAAGCCGGCGGCGCCGGCGACCGACCTGTCGCAGCCGCCGAACTTCAACTGATGTGTGAACACTGAGAACCTGAGTGAGGATGTCATGAGAGCCGTGCGCCTGGAAGCCGTGGGCAGCATTGCGCTACGGGAGGTCGACAAGCCTGTTGCGGGACCGCAGGACGTTCTGGTGCGCGTCGAAGCCTGCGGCGTTTGCGGCACCGACCGTCACCTCCTCCACGGCGAATTCCCTTCGAGCCCGCCGGTGACGCTTGGTCACGAATTCTGCGGCATCGTGGAGGCTGTCGGCGATGCGGTTTCCGGCATCGCCATCGGTGACCGTGTTACCGGCGATCCCAACATCTTCTGCGGACGCTGCAGTCATTGCCGAGCCGGCCGCGTCAATCTGTGCAGCAATCTCAGGGCCATCGGCATCCATCGCGACGGCGGCTTCGCCGACTACGTCGTGATGCCGCAGAGCCAGGCCTTTCTTCTGCCTGCGAACCTCAAGCCAACGCATGGCGCCTTCTGCGAGCCGCTGGCCTGCTGCCTGCACGCTGTCGACCTCGCCGGAATCAGACCCGGCGCTGCCGTGGTGGTGCTTGGTGGCGGCGTCATCGGCCTGCTTACCGTGCAATTGGCGAGGCTCGCAGGAGCGGCGACCATCATCCTGTCGACGCGGCAGGCCTCCCGCCGTGCGCTCGCCGAAGAGCTCGGTGCAACGGCGACGGTCGACCCAAACGCGGTCGACCCGATCGAGGCGATCGCCGGCCCAACCGGCCTTGTGCCCGGCGGGGCCGACGTGGTGCTCGAATGCGCCGGTGTCCCCGATACCGTCGAACAATCGATGCGGCTGGCGAAGTCCGGCGGCTCGGTGGTGATCGTCGGCGTGATGCCGCAAGGCGTGAAAGTGCCCTTCGAACCGTTCGACATCCTGTTTCGCGAACTGAAGGTTCTCGGCTCGTTCATCAACCCCTTCACCCACAGGCGGGCGGCGGACCTTGTCGCGTCCGGCGCAATCGAGATCGACAAGCTCATCTCAAGGCAGGTCGGCCTGGAGGAAGCCGCCTCGGTGATCGCCAATCCGGCAGCGCCCGGCGAGGTCAAGGTGTTGGTGGTGCCGGGCATGGAATGAAGGGCAGCCTCAATCCTGCGGCGTTGGCGATTGGCGAAACGGCGATGACCGCGCCCCTCTCCCCGTCACTATACGGGGACAGGATGCCGGCAGGCAGGTGAGGGGTAGCGTCAACGCTCGGAAAAATAAGCTATAATTTCGGGGCGGCTACCAAGCCCAAGGCGATCGATCGCCGAAGTTTGCGCCGCCCCTCATCCACCTGCCGGGACCTTCTCCCCGTATAGTGACGGGGAGAAGGGACAGATCCCAGCCTACAGTTTGCCGTTGCGCTGCTGGACCATCATGAAGGTGTCGTAATTGTACTCGGCCACCTGCGCCCACAGATAGTGCTCCTTGCGGAAGCCCTTGATCGAGTCCCAGATCTTCTTGAACGGTGCGTTGGTGGCTTCCATTTCGGTGTAGACCTCATTGGCCTTCTCGAAACAGGCGGCCATGATGTCCTGGCTGAACGGGCGCAATTTCGCGCCGCCGGCCACCAGCCGCTTCACCGCCGCAGGATTGAGAAAATCGTATTTCTGCAGCATGTTGGCGTCCGCCGCCTGCGCGGCGGTGTGCACAAGCGACTTGTAGGCGGGCGACAGCTCCTCGTACTTGGCCTTGTTGAACAAGAGATGGACGGTCGGGCCGCCTTCCCACCAGCCGGGATAATAGTAGTAGGGCGCGACCTTGTAGAAGCCGAGCTTCTCGTCGTCATAGGGGCCGACCCATTCGGCGGCGTCGATCGTGCCTTTTTCCAGCGCCGGATAGATGTCGCCACCGGCGATCTGCTGCGGCACGACGCCGAGCTTCTGCACCACTTTGCCGGCAAAGCCGCCGATGCGCATCTTGAGGCCGGACAGGTCGGCGACGGTGTTGATCTCCTTGCGGAACCAGCCGCCCATCTGCACGCCGGTGTTGCCGCCGGGCAGGCCGAAAAGACCCTGCGTGGCAAGAAACTCGTTGAACAGGTCGATGCCGCCGCCATGATAGTGCCAGGCGTTCATGCCGCGCGCGTTGAGCGAGAACGGCACCGCCGCACCGAGCGCCCATGTCGGGTCCTTGCCCCAATAATAGTATGACACCGTGTGGCAGGCCTCGACGGTGCCGGCAGTGGTGGCGTCGGCGGCCTGCAGGCCGGGCACGAGTTCGCCGGAGGCGAAGACCTGGACCTGGAAATTGCCGTCCGTCGCCTCAGACAGCATCTTGGAGAAGACTTCGGCGCCGCCATAGATCGTATCGAGTGACTTGGGAAAGGATGACGCCAACCGCCACGTCACTTTCGGATTGGACTGGGCGATTGCCGGTGCGGCTAGCGTAGCGGCAGCCGCCGCTGCGCCCACGCCGGTGACCCCGGCCTTGCGGATGAATGAACGACGATCCATGCAGTTCCTCCCTATTGGACCAACAACCGATATCAGGGACATCTCCTCACGTCCGGTATCGATTTGCCCGAAACAATACACGGGCAAAAGGTCGAGTCCAGCATGGTGGCGGGATTTGACGGCGGCGCTGGCGACAAATCCGCGGGCCGGCCGGCCAGCCTGCAACTATAGTCTAACGTTCGCCGCGTGGCCCATGCGAGATGGCGAAACTTGCCATGGAAAAGCGCCTTCGGATCGCCTATTTTGCAGGCACAATAGCTATTCGCTTCGCGCCAAATGGAATCCGGACCCAAAATGCACCAGCCGCTCGTCGCCATATCAACCGACGTCCGTCAGTTCGACAACTACACCTGGCATGCCGTCCCGCAGCAATATATCGAGGCAGCACTTTCCGGCGCCGGCGTGTTCCCGCTTTTGGTGCCGTCATTCGGTGACCGGCTCGACTTCGACGAGCTGTTGTCTTCGGTCGACGGTGTCATGGTCACTGGCTCGAAGTCCAACGTGCATCCATCGCTCTATGGCGGCGACGCCAGCGAAGCCAACGGCCCCTACGACCCGGCGCGCGATTCCACCACGCTGCCGCTAATCCGCAAGGCGATCGAGCGCGGCGTGCCGCTGCTTGCCATCTGCCGCGGCATCCAGGAGTTGAACGTTGCGCTGGGCGGCACGCTTGGCACCGAGATCCAGGAGCGCGAAGGCTCGCTCGACCATCGCGCGCCGGTGAGCGACAACCAGGACGAACGCTTCGCCATTCACCAGACCATTTCGATCAAGCCGGGCAGCTGCCTGGCCGGCGTGTTTGGCGCCGGCGACATCAAGGTCAACTCGCTGCACCGCCAAGGCATCGACCGGCTCGGCTCGAAGCTGCAGGTCGAGGCGGTTGCCGGCGACGGCACGGTGGAGGCAGTTTCGGTGAAGGACGCCCGCGCCTTCGCCGTCGGCGTGCAATGGCACCCCGAATACTGGGTCAAGTCGGACAACAACTCGGCCAAGATCTTCCGCGCCTTCGGCGATGCGGTGCGGCTGCATGCGGCGGCGAAGGCCGGCGCGCGGGCGGCGGCGGAATAAATCCCGACGATCAATTGCCGGCGGATTGATCCCGTTCGCCGGTTGTCGCCAGCGAAAGCAGCGGCGTGGCCGGAGCGTAGGATTCGTAGCCGTCGCCATCCGCAACCGAGAAGGTGACGATCGGGTCGGTGCCGTCGGCGCTGAACGCGATCGTGCCGTCCTCGCCCTCTCGCCAGAATTTTGCCCGCTCGATCCCCGGCAGCAACCCGCGGCAGTTCGGCGCCACGGTCAACAGCGACAGGCCATCGTCAATCGCGGCGCCGCGGCTAACCGCGCAGTCGCCTTCGTCGCCATTGGCGACCAGCCTGAAGGTGGTTGCCGGCCTTGCTTCATTGGCCGAACTTTCACTGCTGCCGCCGTGAAACAGCTGAAAGCCGGCGAAAAGTGCCGCTGCCGCAATCAATGCGGGAAGTTTCGTCATCTTGCACTCCGCGCCCCCCGGCGCAGATGCAGAATGATTCCAAAGCGTTAAGCCGACGTTAACGAGTGTGGCAGACAGCCGCTCAGCTTCGTGGCTTGACTTGCGCCGTCTCCGGCACCGGGGTCAGTGGCCGGCGCTCGCTGAACCAGGATACCAGATTGTCGACGCACAGATCCGCCATGGCGCGGCGCGTGTGGTGCGAGGCCGAACCGACATGGGGCAAAAGCGAGGTGTTGGGCGCCTCCAGCAAAGCCTTGGGCACATTCGGTTCATCGGCGAAAACATCGAGCCCGGCCGCGGCGATGGTGCCGTTGGCAAGCGCTGCGGCGAGGTCTGCCTCGTCGACCGTGCTGCCACGGCCGATGTTGACGAAAACGCCGTTGGCGCCAAGCGCCGCCAGGATTTCGGCATTGACCGCCTTCTCCGTGGAAGCGCCGCCCGGCACTACGGAAATCAGCGTATCGACCGCTTCGGCAAGGCCCTTCAGCGTCGGGTGGTATTCATAAGCCAGACCTTCGACCTTGCGCCTGTTGTGGTAGGCCACCGGCAGCCCGAACGCTTCCAGCCGGCGCGCAATGGCAAGGCCGATGCGGCCCATGCCGAAAATGCCGACATGCCGACCGCGCAAGGTCAGCCGGCTCAGGGGATAGTTGCCCTTCTTCACCCAACTGCCGTCGCGCAGCCATTTCTCGGCGTTGTAAAGTTCACGCACGGTGTTGAGCAAAAGGCCGATCGTGGTGTCGGCGACCTCCTCGGTCAAAACATCGGGGGTGTTGGTGACCATGATGTTTTTCTTGGCCGCATGGCCGGCATCGACCGAATCATAGCCGACGCCGAAGGAGGCGATGAGTTCGAGGTTGGGCAATGCATCCATCAATGCCGCATTGACGCCGGCAAAGGACGCAATGGCGCGCACGTCATGGCGCATCTCCTCGGTGACCAGGGCGGGATCGGCGCGCTCTATCTTGACCCGCTTGAAGGTGCGGTCGATGCGCTCGACCGCATGGTCGTTGAAATGTCCCGGCACCAGAACGGCGACGGTCTGCAACGCATCAGTCTTGGTCATGCACGCTCCACCGGCTTGCCGGTCGACTGGCGCACATGCAGTTCCGGCTTGATCAGTTCCTGTGACGGCCGTACCGCCTGTCCGTTCAGCTTGTCGAGCAGCGCGCTGGCGGCACGGCGGCCGACCTCTCGCTGGCCATTCCAGACTGTGGTGAGCGCCGGTGTCGCGATTGCCGCCTCCTCGAGATCGTCATAGCCGGTCACCGAGATGTCGGCGCCCGGCACCAGGCCGGCGCGGGCAATGCCGTTCATCAGGCCGATGGCGACCAGATCATTCCAGCAGCAAGCGGCGGTTGGCTTGTCTTTAAGCGCCAGAAACTGTCCAGCCGCCTCGAATCCGCCCTGCTTGGTGCGCGGCCCGGCGATGCGCCAGGACGGCCTGACCTCAAGCCCGGCGGCCTCCATGGCGTTGAGATAGCCCTGGTAGCGGTCGCGCCCGGTCGAGGTCTGGTCGGTGCCGCCGATCATGGCGATGCGCTTGTGCCCGAGCGAGATCAGATGATTGGTGGCAAGTGCCGTGCCATAGGCATCGTCGCCGCGAAACACCGGCACGTCGGCGCCTTCCACGCTGCGTGCGATCAGCACCGCCGGCAGGCCGTTTTCCTCGGCCATGACGATGTCGGAGGCCGGCGTGCCGATGGCCGGGGACATGATGACGCCGTCGGCGCCGAGCTGCAGCAGCGTGTCGATGAAGGTGCGTTGCTTTTCCAGCTGGTCGTAGTGATTGGACAGGATGAAGGTCTGCCGGCTGCGATCGAGTTCGCTCTCGATCGAGCGCAGGATCTCGGCGAAGAACGGGTTCATGATGTCATGCACGACGACGCCGACAATGCCCGAGCGCGAGGTGCGCAGTGAGGCGGCGCGGCGGTTGTAGATATACCCGATCGCCCGCGCATGTTCCTTGATGCGGTCACGCGTGGCGCCGGCGACCAGCGGGCTGTCGCGCAAGGCGAGGGAGACAGTGGCCGTGGACACGCCAAGCGCATCCGCGATCGTCGAAAGCTTGATCTTTTGTGCCAGCCCTTCGCTCCCCGAGTTTTTTTAAATTTTTTAAATGCGGCGTTATGCCATCGGATTCGGAGCAAATCAAAGTTTTTTCGCCAGCGCCTCCGCCTCGGCATCGACGGTCGTGCGATTGCGCAGCCGCAAACGGTGCTCGCGATGGATGATGTAAAGGCCGCTGGCGACGATGATGGCAGCACCCACCAGCGTCCAGCGGTCGGGGAACTGGTGGAAGATGATCCAGCCGGACAGGATCATCCAGACCATCTGCGAATAGGGGTACGGCGCCAGCGCCGTGGTGGTCGCCAGGCGGTAGGCCTGCACCAGCAGCCAGTGGCCGCCGGCGCCGAACACGCCCAGCATCACCAGTATGAACCAGTGCCAGCCATCCTGCGGCAGCCCATGCGAGAACGGCAGCATCGGCAGAAGCAGCACGGCCGGCGCCAGCGCCGAAAACAGGATCAGGCTTTCCGAGGTTTCGCTGGCTGACATCCGCCGCGTCATGATGACGTAAAAACTGTTCGACAGCATCGAGCCGAGCGCGAAAAGATGGCCGATGCCGAACACGCCGATGCCCGGCCTTGTAATGACGAGCACGCCGACAAAGCCCGACAGGATTGCCAGCCAGCGCCGCCAGCCGGCCCATTCACCAAGCAGCGGTCCGGCAAGGGCGGTGATCACCATCGGCCCGAAGAAGTAGATCGAGGTGGTCTCGGCCAGTTGAAGCGTTTTGAGCGCCATGACGTTGCACATCGTCGAGCCGAACAGCAGACCGCCGCGCAGGATGTGGGCCGGCAAATTGTTGGCGCGGAAGCGCGACGGCTCGCGCCAGCCGCGCAGGAAGACGCCGACAAGCAGGACATGGACGGTGAAGCGGGCCCAGGCGACGATCAGCGCCGAGACGCCGGCCAGCACCAGATATTTGCTCGATGTGTCGAGAAAGGTGAAAAAGACATAGGTGGACAGGATGAACAGCATCGCCGCGGGCGGCGTTGCGCTTTCGTCTGATCTTGCGGGAACGTTCAAATGTCAGGCCGGGCAGGGAGGATCAACGCTTAACCTTTGCGGCAATCGCGTGCGCCCGGCAAGCCAAAAGCGACTGGCACAACAGGAGCCGCGCGCAGGCTCAGCGCGGGCCGATCCTATGCCGGCTAAAGCGCCTCGTCGGATGCCACTTGCGCCTGGAGATGAAGCCACAACGCCTCGGCGACGGGTCCATGCGGTCGGTCGCGCCGGCGCACCGCCGCCAGGATCTCCGTCCGGCCGGGCAGATGTGCACCAGCGATCGAGATCAGCCTCCTATCCCGCAGTTCGTCCTCGATCAGCCATGCCGGCAGATGGCCCCAGGCCAGTCCGTGAAGGATCAGTTCCTTCTTCATCAGATGATCCGGCGCCGAGCACTGATGCGCACCGTCGATGAGGAAATAGCTCTCCGGCGATGGCCGCCGCGCCGTGTCGCGGATCACGCACTGGGTGAAGGGCCGCATCTGCTCCGGCGCAATCTCGCGGCCAGGCGCGAACGGAAGGAACCCAGGCGCCACCACCGGCACGAGGGGCACCGCGCAGAGATCGATCCGCTCGAGATGCGGATCGGAAGGATCCGCGCGATGGAAGATGAGGTCAGCCGAGCCTTCCATCAACCGTTCGAGCGGACCGCCGACCGCCTCGTACTCCAGGTGCAGGCGTGTCCCGGTGCGTTCGGCAAAGAAGCCGCTGAGCATACGCAGGATTTGCGGTCGCGGGCAGAGATCACCCATGACGACACGCAGGACCGTCTCCTCGCCGCTCGCCAACTGGCCCGCATAGGTTCGCAGATGGTCGAGCTCGCGCAATGTCAGCTGCGCTCGCGCGTGAAACTCGCGGCCCGCCTCCGTCAGCCCCACCCGATATCCGCTGCGGTCGAGAAGTGTGAGCCCGAGCAACTGCTCGAGGCGTGCGACAGCGGCGAAGACGGATGGATGCGATCGGTTCAAGGCAAGGGCGGCCGCCTGGAAGCTGCCCTCGCTTGCCACGGCGTCAAAGCACCGTAAGTCGTGGAGTTTCAGACCATTCATTATCGTAAAAAACTACTGAGATCGTCCAATCATAGTAATTTTCCTGAATAATTACGAGGCCTAGGGTGGCTCATTCAAAGGGCGGCGGGAGCATGGAACTCCTTTCGCCAGGGTGAGATGAGGACCAGATGACTGACACGCTTTATTTTACGACGGGCGACGGCTGCCGGATCGCCTATCAGCTGGCGGGGGCCGGCCCTGTGCTTGTGCTCTCGAATTCCATTGCGACGAACCTGCATATGTGGGACCGGCAGCTAGCGGAACTTGCCGGATCTTTCCGGGTGCTGCGCTATGATCTGCGCGGCCACGGCAGTTCCGATGCTCCGGCCGGAGCCTATTCGCTTGATCGGCTGGGCCGCGACGTCCTTGAGCTGCTGGATGCGCTTCAAATCGCCCGCGTGCATTTCTGCGGGCTGTCGCTGGGCGGCTTCGTAGGGCAGTGGCTGGGTATCCATGCCTCGGAGCGCATCGAGCGTCTCATCCTTTCCAACACCTCGCCGCATCTCGGGCCGGCTTCTTACTTTGATGAGCAGATCAGGACTGTCCTTGCAGCGAGCAACATGTCGGCCACCGCGGACATGTTCATGCACAACTGGTTTCCCGCCTCGATGCTTGCCGGCCCAAACGAAACCGTCGACGCGTTCCGCGCGATGGTCCTGGCGACGCCGCCCCAAGGTCTCGCGGGATGCTTCGCCGCCGTACGCGATTGCGATCTGCGCCGGACTGTCTCCCTCATTACCGCGCCCACCCTGGTGATCGGTGGAGAAGACGACAAGGTAACGCTGGCAAGCCACAGCGAGGCGATCGCAGCCAGCATCCCCGGCGCCACGCTTACACTGCTTCCGGGCGTCCATATGCTGAACGTCGAGCGGCCGACTGAATTCATGAGCGCCGTTACACGCTTCCTGCTGAATTAGGCGTGCATGCGGGCGCCCTTGGTGATCTTGTCGACGAGTTTCTTGTCGGCACGCAGCGCGATGCCGACGATCTTGGCGTCCTCAGGCCCGAACTCGGCGAAGACCGCGCGGTTGGCCGCATCGAAGCCGGTGGCAAACATCTCCTCGACATAGGCTGACCCCGTCACGCCCCGCTCCAGCGCCTTCCGGTGGATGGAGTTGAGCGTCGGCCCATCGGCCGAAAGCACGATGACCGGCTGGATCGACAGAGGATTATAAAGGTTGCCGGCGCGGTCGCGGTAGGGTTCGCCGATAATGGCGGGGAATTGCGCGACGATGCCGCTGGTCAGGAAGGCGGCGACGTTGAGCTTTTGCCAGACGGCGAGATCGTCCCGCAGCACGATTGCAAATTTCGTATCGAACACCAAAATGAGGACTCCGGAGCACGCCCATGAAGGGCAGGGATAGGTGATGACGCACGATCTAGAAGGTGAGGCGACGCAGGGTCTTGAACGTTCGTGCGCGGATGAAGACCGGATCGTCTCGGCGCCTGTTACCGCTGGCATCGAGCGCATCGAGGCGCATTTCCATGGCAACGCCTTCGACCTGCACCGTCATGATACGCTTGCCGTCGGCGTGACGCTTTCCGGTGTGCAGCGCTTCCACTACAGGGGCACTGTCAACCACAGCCTGCCCGGCCAGGTTATCGTGCTGCATCCCGACGAAGTGCACGATGGCGGCGCCGGGACCGAGGATGGTCTGCGCTACCGGATCCTCTATCTGGAACCCTCACTGCTGCTCGACTGCCTCGACGGCGCGCCGCTGCCTTTCGTCAGGGATGCTGTGGTCAGCGATCCTGCCTTGCGTGGCACGCTGCTTTCGGCCCTGTCGCCGCTCGATGAGGAACTGGACGAGCTGTTCGTCGCCGATTTCGTTGCGGAGCTGGCGCAGCATCTGGGGCGTCATGCGGGACAGAAAGCAAAGCCGATGGGGAAGTCGGCCTCGCGTGCGGCAGCGCTGGCGCGCGGCTATCTCGAGGAGAATGCCGAGCGGTCCGTTCGTTCCGATGAGCTGGAAGCCGTCACCGGGCTCGACCGCTATGCGCTGTCACGCCATTTTCGCGCGACCTATTCCACCAGCCCGCATCGGTTCCTGCTGATGCGCCGGCTGCAAAAGGCAAGACGGATGATCGAGGTGGGCGAGCCGCTGGCCGAGATTGCCGTTGGCGCCGGCTTCAGCGACCAGAGCCATTTCAACAGGCATTTCAAGAAAGCATTCGGCCTGACGCCCGGCCGCTGGTCGACCCTGGTGCGCGGGCCTTCGGTAGCCGCCTAGGTCAGGAAGATCAATCGTCGATGTCGCCATCGTCGTCGACAAGCACCAGCTCCTCGTTCGACAAATTGGCCTCGATGCGGGCGAGCAGCTTGAACAGCGTCTTCTGTTCTTTCTTGTCGAGGCCCTTCAACGCCTGCTTCTCGGTCTTCTTCACCGACTTCTCGATGGCGTGGATGATCTCGCGGCCGGTGTCGGTGAGAAAGATATGCGCCTGGCGTGCATCCGCGGAAGAGGCGCGCTTTTCCAAAAAGCCCTGGGCCTGCAGCCGGTTGATGGTCTTGGTGATGGTCGGCGGGCGCACGCCGAGGCGGCCGGCGAGATTGCCGGGCGTCTGGCCGTCCTCGCGGTCGAGCGTCAGCATGATCTGGTCCTGGCCGGCATAGAAGCCGTGCGCCAGAAGCCGCGCCGCCAGCGCGGTCCTTGCCAGCCTTGCCGCCGAATGCAGCCGGCTCATCGTTGCAGTCTTGTCCGCCTTGGCCATGGTGATCCCTCTTCGGCCGTACCGGTGCGTGCAGCATAGACGCAGCCGGCCGGTTGGCAATCGACGATCAAAAAGATTCCGGCTTTCGAAACAGCTTTGCCGGCAAGCATTTGTGGTGCTCGAAATGGTGATGCCAGATGTTTATTTCAGTTAGATGACAAACGAGTTTCCGCCAAGGCGATTGCAACGGTTTGACGCGGCGCGGCTTAGCACAGGTCAACGAAGAGGCGTTTCCAGCGACACGTTGATGGTCGGCATCCCTCGCACTCGGCCTCTCGGGTCTACCCATCCGCTTCGTCAATCCTGGTCAAACACCAGGCGGTTTGCCTCGTGCAAAAGGCCGGCACACATCCTATATCAGGCCAACAATCCCTTCTTGCGGCCCGCAATTCCGTGGCCCAGCCATTTCGAGGCAAGATATGAGCGAAGCACAGACGCAAATCCCCGTGACCGTTCTCACCGGCTATCTCGGCGCCGGCAAGACGACGCTGCTCAACCGCATCCTGTCGGAAAACCATGGCAAGCGTTATGCCGTCATCGTCAATGAATTCGGCGAGATCGGCATCGACAATGATTTGATCGTGGAATCCGACGAGGAAATCTACGAAATGAACAATGGCTGCGTCTGCTGCACGGTGCGCGGCGACCTGATCCGCGTCGTCGAAGGCCTGATGCGCCGTCCCGGCCGCTTCGACGCCATCGTCGTCGAGACCACCGGCCTCGCCGATCCTGTGCCGGTGGCGCAGACCTTCTTCATGGACGACGACGTGCGCTCCAAGACCAAACTCGACGCTGTCGTGGCCCTGGTCGACGCCAAGCACCTGCCGCTCAGGTTGAAGGATTCCAAGGAAGCCGAGGACCAGATCGCGTTTGCCGATGTTGTCGTGCTGAACAAGACCGACCTGGTGACGCCCGAAGAGCTGGCCAAGGTCGAAGCGACCATCCGCGCCATCAACCCGGCGGCCAGGATTCACCGCACCACGCGCGCCGGCGTGGCGCTGTCCGAAGTGCTCGACCGCGGCGCCTTCGACCTGTCGCGCGCATTGGAAAACGATCCGCATTTTCTCGAGGCGCACGATCATGATCACGACCACCATGATCACGACCACGATCACCACGACCATGATCACGACCATCATCATCACGATCACGCGCATCCCTCCGACATCCATGACGTGACCGTGCAGTCGGTGTCGCTGCGCGGCGCCGAGATGGACCCGAAGAAATTCTTCCCGTGGATCGAGAAGATCACTCAGATGGAAGGTCCCAACATCCTGCGGCTGAAAGGCATCATCGCGCTCAAGGGCGACGACGAGCGCTATGTCATCCAGGGCGTGCACATGATCATCGAAGGCGACCACCAGCGCGCCTGGAAAGACGGCGAAAAGCATGAGAGCCGGCTGGTGTTCATCGGCCGCGAGCTTGACGCCGAACGGCTGAAGAAGAGCTTTGACGCCTGCCAGGCGGCTTGATTTCCGGACTCTATGGCGCTAGCGCTGCCCGCTCTTCCTTCTCCCCTTGTGGGAGTAGGTGGCCTCGCGAAGCGAGGTCGGATGAGGGGTGCTCCAGCTCGGCACCGACGGCGATCCGTCCAACACCCCTCATCCGTCTCGGCGCTGCGCGCCGATCCACCTTCTCCCACAAAGGGGAAGGTTGACGCCAGGCCTGGCCGCCTCAATGGCTTCCCGGGAGTGGTGACAGCTTCATTGGAATGGTCCTGATGCCCACAGTTGCTCCCCTCGACCTGGAAGGTCACTGCCTTGCCGCCGTCTTCCTCGACAACGTGCCGCATTATGCGCTGGCCGATGGGACAGTTCATAGGCTCGACAACGGCCACAAGACAATTCAGGCCAATGACGGCCTGCTCTCCACGTTCCATGACGCCGCCAACGACCGCCTGATCACCGGCGGCGAGGACGGCAAGATTTTTGCTGTCACCGCAGGTGGCACCGTCGGCGAATTGGCGAGCGCCGGCAAGAAGTGGATCACCAGCGTCGCCGCCGGGCCGCAAGGCGCTATCGCCTATGCCACAGGCAAGACTGCGTTCGTGCGCTTTGCCGACGGCAAGACCAAAGAGTTTGCCCATCCGCGTTCGGTCGAGGGGCTGGCCTTCTCCCCCAAGGGCATACGCTTCGGCGTCGCCCGCTACAATGGCGCGACGCTGCATTTCCCGGCCGCCGACGGCAAGCCGGTGGAGCTGGAATGGGCCGGTGCCCATACCGGCGTCACCTTCTCGCCGGATGGCGCCTTCCTCGTCACCACCATGCAGGAAAACGCGCTGCATGGCTGGAAGCTCGCCGACGGCAAGCACATGCGCATGACCGGCTATCCCGGCAAGGTCAAAAGCCTGTCGTGGAGCGTGAAGGGCAAATGGCTGGCGAGTTCCGGCGCGCCGGCGGCGATCGTCTGGCCGTTTTCGGGCAAGGACGGCCCGATGGGCAAGGCGCCGCTGGAGCTCGGCACGCGCGGCAACGCCATGGTGACATCGGTTGCCTGCCATCCGAGCCAGGATGTCGTCGCCGTCGGCTATGATGACGGCATGGTCATGGCGGTGCGCTTTACCGATGCCAAAGAGGTGCTGTTGCGCCGCCCGGGCAAGGGCGCCATCACCGCGATGATGTGGGATAAGGAAGAGCGCCGGGTCGCCTTCGGCAGTGCCGCCGGCGACTGCGGCGTCATCGATATCTCGGCGTGACCTATTCGGCTCCGCACGACACCTTGCCGGTCAATTCTTTCGGCTTGCCGTCCTGTTCCGTGTCGGCGGCGTTGTCGTAGACGGCAAGCGTGTACCGGCCGTCATAGACGCCCTCGTCACTGGTCTTGGTCAGGATCGTCAGTTCGACAGAGTTGAATTTATCTCCGAGCTGATGCTCGTGGTAGACGTTCAGCCGCAACTCCTTGTCGTCCAGCCAGTACTGGGTGAGGTCGGAATCCTCGAAGACGGTCTTGCGCAGACTGTCGCCTTCCGGCCGGCCAAGTATCTCGAGATCGCCGCGAAAATTGAAGGTCGGGCCGCCCATACCTCTGGTGACCCCGGCGCCGACCTCGAATTGCACCGCTTTGTCATCGACGGAACACCAGACGCCGCCCGATGCGGAAGCCGCAGCGGCCGACAAGAGTAGCGCAATAGCGCAGATGATCGTCCGCATTTTTCTCCCCAAACCACAGACCCGATCGCATTGGCGCCCGACTGCGCCGGAAGGTCAAGTCTGCCGAACTTGCTGCTGACCCAATGCAGCGCACCAACACGGCCAATTGCGGTTGCCGTCGCCAATTGGGTAGTGTGCCGGCCGAGAGGGATTTCATGCACAGCACGAACAGTTCAAAGGCGTCCATTGGCGGTATCAGCCGTGACCGCATCGCTGCATTGCGGACAAGCGAGGCGAACACCTTCCGCAAGGCGCGGCCGAAATCGCAGGCCAAGGTCGGTAACGGCCTGCCAGGCTTCTTCGGCGGTGTGCCGATGCACTGGATGAACGACTGGCCGACGCCATTCCCGATCCTGGTCGAAAGCGCCAAGGGCGCCGCCATCACGGATATCGACGGCAACAGGCTGGACGATTTCTGCCTCGGTGACACCGGCTCGATGTTCGGCCATTCGCCGCCGCCGGTGGCGCGCGCCATCCGCCGCCAGGCCGGGCGCGGCCTGACCTATATGCTGCCTTCGGAAGATGCGCTGGCCATCGGGCCGCTGCTCACTCAGCGTTTCGGTCTGCCGTTCTGGCAGATCGCCACCACCGCCACCGACGCCAACCGCTTCGCGCTGCGCGTCGCCCGCGCCGTCACCGGCCGCGAAAAGATACTGGTCTTCAACGGCTGCTATCACGGCTCGGTCGACGAGACGATGGTCCGGATGGTCGACGGCAAGCCCGTGAATCGGCCGGGGCTGGCGGGTGAGTTTCGCGACCTGACCAAGACGGCGAAGGTCATTGAATTCAACGATGTCGCCGCGCTGCAAGCAGCGCTCAAGGACAAGGATGTCGCCTGCGTCATTGCTGAGCCGGTGCTGACCAATTCCTGCATGGTG
The DNA here is from genome assembly GCF_040324395.1 of Mesorhizobium sp. C277A. NCBI lineage: Bacteria > Pseudomonadati > Pseudomonadota > Alphaproteobacteria > Hyphomicrobiales > Phyllobacteriaceae > Mesorhizobium > Mesorhizobium sp. C277A. Next base: position 5,512,807 of record NZ_JAMYVW010000002.1, read on the forward strand.
CTGCCCGATCCGGGTTTTCACGACGCCTTGCGCAAACTGACGCGCGCGGCCGGAACGCTGCTTCTGATCGACGAGACCCACACCATCTCGACCGGCCCAGGCGGCTACACCAGAAAATTCGGGCTGCAGCCCGACCTTTTCGTGCTGGGCAAGCCGATCGCCGGTGGCGTGCCGGCAAGCGTGTGGGGCATGAGCGACGAGGTCGCCTCGCGCTATGCCGACTACAACCGAACCAAGGAGCCGGGCTATTCCGGCATGGGCACGACGCTGTCGGCGAACCCGCTGCAGTTCGCAGCCATGCGCGCAACGCTCGAAGAGGTGATGACGCAGGAGAATTATGCCCGGATGGATCGCCTCGCCCTGCGGCTCGATGCCGGGCTGACCGGCGTCATCGATCGCTACAATCTGCCCTGGCATGTCGCCCGCGTCGGCGCCCGCGTCGAGTTCATCTGCGCCCCTGGCCCGCTCAGGAACGGCGCCGAAGCCGAGACTGCCCATGCGCCGGAGCTTGAGGCGGCTATCCATGTCGCGCTGGTCAACCAGGGCGTGCTGATCGCGCCCTTTCACAACATGATGCTGATCTCACCGGCCACCACCGGCGCCCAGGTCAACCGGCTGATCACCGCCTTCGCCACGGTTGCGGCAAGGCTGACGGCATGAGACAAGCTGCCAAGCCAAACTCGAGTACACTAATCATGACTTCACCTTCGGGCTCGACGCCCGCCGAGGCGCAAGCCTTTCTCGACGCCCATCCCGAAATCGAAGCCTTCGATATCGTCTTGACCGACGCCAACGGGGTCGGCCGCGGCAAGATCGTGCGCCGGCATGAGCTGAAAAGCATCTTCGAGGGCGGCCGCCACATGCCGATCTCGATCCTCGGCCTCGACATCACCGGCGAGGATGTTCACGAAACCGGGCTGATCTGGACGACCGGCGATGGCGACCTCAGGGCATGGCCGATCCCCGGCACGCTGGTGCCGCTTTACGGCACGAACCCGCCGCGCGGCCAGTTGCTGATGGCGATGTACCATCTCGAGGGACAGCCTATGTCGTCGGACCCACGGCTGGCGCTGGCCAGGCAGGTCGACATCTTGGCGGCCAAGGGCCTCTATCCCGCCGGCGCCTTCGAACTCGAATTTTTCCTGCTTGCCAATGAGCGTGACGCCGACGGCAAGGTAAAGCCGGCGGACGCCGTGCTCGACGGCCGCCGCTCGGCCAAGACGGAAGTCTATTCCGTCGACCATCTGCACGGCATGGAGCCGCTGTTTTCCGACATCTATGCCGCGGCTAAGGCGCAAGGCATTCCGGCCGAAACGGTGATTTCCGAATACGCGCCCGGCCAGTACGAGCTGACGCTGAACTATCGCAAGGATGTCATGCGGGCGGCCGACGACCTCGTCATGTTGAAGCGGCTGGTGCGGGCGCAGGCGCGCCGCCATGGTGTCACCGCCTGCTTCATGGCCAAGCCGATCGAAAAATACGCCGGCTCCGGCATGCATTTCCATGTTTCGTTGCAGGACAAGAACGGCCGCAACGTTTTTGCCGAGGCTGGCGGCGAAAGCTGGTCGCTGCCGCTGCTGCAGGGGCTCGGCGGGCTGATCCAGACCATGGCCGAATCGATGCTGGTGTTTGCGCCGCACGCCAATTCCTGGCGGCGCTTCGTCTCGCAGTCCTATGCGCCGGTGGCGCCGACCTGGGGCGTCAACAACCGTTCGGTGGCGCTGCGCGTGCCGGCCGGCGACGCCAAGAACCGGCGCATCGAGCACCGGCCGTCGGGCGTCGACGCCAATCCCTACCTGATCGCGGCAACGGTGCTGGCCGGCATCATCAAGGGTCTGGACGAAGGCCTCGACCCCGGCCCTGAAACCACTGGGAATGGCTATGAAGCCGCTGTCACGCGCACGACCATGCCGGTCGACTGGCGCGCCGCGATCGAGGCGGCGCGGGCCTCGAGCTTCCTGAAAGAGGCGCTTGGCGAGGATCTGCATCGCACCTTCGTGGCGATCAAGCAGTCGGAGTATCTGCGCGTCGCGCGTACGGTGAGCGAGCTGGACTACCACCTCTACCTGCACGAGGTCTGAGAGACCGTTTCGAAATTCTACTCCGGCGGCCATCGATGGTGGTTTCTGCGCTTCCGATGCTCACGGACCAAATGTCCGCTGCGCTTCGGTTCTCGAAACCACCACCATATGACTCGCCAGAGCGAATTTCGAAACGGTCTCTGATTGCCCTGACGGCGGGCGGCGATCACTTTTTCGCCGCCTGCATCAAATGAGGTGGCGCTGCAGCCTTCAAGAACATATCATGAACAGATGAGCGCGCCCACCGTCCGTGAAAAGCTGGCAATCCTGTCTGACGCCGCCAAATACGACGCCTCCTGTGCTTCGTCCGGCTCGGCGAAGAAGGATTCGCTCCAATCCGGCGGTATCGGCTCCACAGAAGGCATGGGCATCTGCCATTCCTACGCGCCGGATGGCCGCTGCATTTCGCTCCTGAAAATCCTGCTCACCAATTTCTGCATTTACGATTGCAGCTACTGCATCAACCGCTCGTCATCGAATGTGCGCCGCGCCCGCTTTAGCATCGACGAGGTGGTGAAGCTGACCATGGACTTTTATCGGCGCAACTACATCGAAGGCCTGTTCCTGTCCTCCGGCGTCATCCGTTCGCCCGACGAGACCATGGCCGAAATGGTGGAAGTGGCGCGGCGGCTGCGGCTGGACGAAAAATTCTCCGGCTATATTCATCTGAAGACCATTCCGGAAAGCTCGGCCGAACTGGTCGAGCAGGCCGGGCTCTACGCCGACCGGCTGTCTATCAATGTCGAACTGCCGACCGATGAGGGCGTGAAGAAACTAGCGCCGGAGAAGAAGCCGCAAACGATCCGGCTTTCCATGGCGAACCTGCGCCGGAAGATGGAGGAAAAGGCCGAGCCGACGTTGCGGACCAAGAAGCGCGAACGCTTTGCGCCCGGAGGTCAGTCGACGCAGATGATCGTCGGCGCCGACAAGACATCCGACGACGGTATCTTGCACTCCAGTGCGCGGCTCTATGGCAGCTACCATCTGCGGCGCGTCTATTACTCCGCCTTCAGCCCGATCCCGGATTCGTCATCGTCGCTGCCGCTCCAGAAACCGCCGCTGATGCGCGAGCACCGGCTCTATCAGGCCGACTGGCTGATGCGCTTCTACGGCTTTTCGCAGCCGGAAATCCTCGCCGGCAGCAGCGACGGCATGCTCGATCTCGCCATTGACCCCAAGCTCGCCTGGGCTTTGCGCAATCGGGCGAGGTTTCCCGTCGACATCAACCGCGCCGATCGGGAAGCGCTGCTGCGGGTTCCGGGTCTGGGCACCAAGGTGGTGGCGAAGATCCTTGAAACCCGCCGCCACCGACGTATGCGGCTGGAAGATGTCGGACGGATCTGCCATTCGATCGCCAAGCTGAGGCCCTTCATCATCGCCGAAGGCTGGTCGCCGGGCGGACTCACCGACAAGACAGGCCTGCGCGATACGATCGTGAAGTCCTGCGAACAACTGTCGCTGTTTTGACCATGCAGCCGGCCCAGCTCGACCTTGCCCGATACACTGTCCGGCTAGCGAGCCAGACCGATTTCGTCGGTTGGCGCGATGCGGCACGGCGTCTGACGCTGAATGAGGTCCGGCCTGAGGATATTAGTTGGGGTGTCGGGTCCGACGCCAATGATCCTCGAGATGCCTTGCCGGCGGTGCCAGAGGGCGCGCAGCTTACCGTCCCGCGCGAGTTCATCGCCCATGCCGAAACCGCCTTCTGCCACTCCGACCCCGGCCGGTTTGCCTTTCTCTACTGGATGCTTTGGCGCCTGCGCACCGAGCCGAAACTGCTGGCGATCGCATCCGATCCCGACACCAGGCGGCTCGAAGCCATGGAAAAGGCGGTGCGGCGCGACAGCCATAAGATGCATGCCTTCGTACGCTTCCGGAAGATCGGCGACGGCGAGAACGAGCGCTACGTCGCCTGGTTCGAGCCGGAGCATTTCATTGTCGAGCGCAACGCGGATTTCTTCGTCCGGCGGTTCACCGGCATGCGCTGGACCATCCTGACGCCCTATGCCTCCGCCGACTGGAACGGCGAAAGGCTGGCGATCGGGCCGGGTGCGGCCAAGGGCGATGCACCCGATCAGGACGACACCGAGGCGTTGTGGCTGACCTATTTCGAAAACATCTTCAACCCGGCGCGGCTCAAGGTGAAGGCGATGCAGAAGGAGATGCCGAAGAAATATTGGCGGAACCTTCCCGAGGCCTCGCTCATTCCAGATCTGATCGCAGGAGCGGACGAGGCCGCCAGGGATATGATTGCCAGACTGCCGACAACGCCGGCGCCGCACCACGCCAAGCTGCAGGCAAGACATTGGCCGAAGCCCGAGCCGGCCGAGGCGCCGGATGAAGACGATGCCAAGACGATTTCCGATTTGCGCGAGGCTGCAAAGGGTTGTCGTCGCTGTCCGCTCTGGCGCGACGCGACACAGACCGTGTTCGGCGAGGGGCCGGATGACGCCAAAGTGGTCTTCGTCGGCGAACAACCTGGCGATCAGGAAGATCTCGCCGGCAAACCTTTTGTCGGGCCAGCGGGCAAAGTGTTCGATGCAATTCTCGATGACGCAGGCGTCGACCGGCAAAAAGTCTACGTCACCAACGCCGTCAAGCACTTCAAGTTCGAGCCGCGCGGCAAGCGCCGCATCCACTCGAAGCCAAATACCGGCGAAGTCCAGGCCTGCCGCTGGTGGATCGGCCGGGAGCTTGAGCTGATCAAGCCGGACCTCGCCGTGGCGCTTGGGGCAACGGCGGCGTTGTCGCTGCTGGGCAAGGCCATTGCTGTGACGAAAATGCGCGGCCAGGTGATCGAACGCGAGGATGGCTTGCGCGTGTTCATCACCATCCACCCGTCCTTTATCCTGCGCATTCACGAGCCGACAGACAAGGAGGCTGAGCGCGAGCGGTTCCTAAAGGATATGAAAGAGGTGAAGCGGCTGATGGGGTCGTGAGATGAGCGAAAGCCTCAGCGACGAAGCTGAGTGGCTTCAGCCAATCACCTACGGTCGTGAATCCAACGTTGGAAACTTCGGCCGCCACGGCCGAATTAACTGATTAGAATTGCCCTCAGATCATTCACATTCGTACCCGTCGGCCCCGGCACGAACAGATCGCCGATCGCGTTGAACGCCGTCCAGGCATTGTTGCCGGCCAGCATCGCCTTGGCGTCGACGCCGGCGGCACGCATGCGCGAGACAGTCGAGCCATCGGCAAAGGCGCCGGCATTGTCTTCAGAGCCATCGATGCCGTCGGTATCGGCGGCCAGTGCATGAATACCTTCCGCGCCGCTGATACCGATGGCAAAGGCGAGCAGGAATTCGGAGTTGCGGCCGCCCTTGCCCCTTTTTCCGTCAACAGGGGCCCGCAACGTCACGGTCGTCTCGCCGCCGGACAGGATCAGCACCGGCTTTTGGAACGGCCGGTTGCGCGTCGCCACTTCGCGCGCAATGGCTGCATGCACGCCACCGACCTCGCGCGCCTCGCCCTCGATGGAATCGGAGAGGATGACGGCTTCGATGCCTTGCCGTTTTGCCTCAGCGGCTGCCGCTTCCAGCGACACGCCAGCCGAGGCGATCAGGTGCACTTCATTGCGTGAAAAGCGCTGGTCATCCGGATCTGGCGCATCGGCCTCTGGCGAGTTGATGTGCGCCATGACGGCGTCGGGCAGTTTTATGCCGTAGGCCGCTATCGAGGCCAGCGCATCCGCCCGGTTGCCGGAGTCGGGCACGGTCGGGCCGGAGGCCACCAGCGCCGGGTTGTCGCCGGGAATGTCAGAGACAACCAGTGATACCAGTTTGGCCGGCCAGGCGGCAGCTGCCAGCCGGCCGCCCTTGATGGTCGAGAGATGCTTGCGGATTGTGTTCATCGCCGCAATCGGCGCGCCGGAGGCAAGCAGCGCCTCGTTGACGGCGATTTCGTCGGCGAGCGTCAGGCCGGGGGCAGGCGACGGCAGCAGCGCCGATCCTCCGCCCGATATCAGCGCCACTACCAGGTCGTCCGCAGTCAGCCCTTGCACCTTTTCGAGCAGGCGCCGCGACGCCTCAAGACCGGCAGCGTCCGGTACCGGATGTGCCGCCTCGATGATTTCGATGCGCTCGCATCTGGCGCCATAGCCGTAGCGGGTGACGACCAGCCCTTCGATCGGCCCGTCCCACACCTTCTCGAATGCCGCCGCCATCTGCGCCGATCCCTTGCCGGCGCCGATGACGATGGTGCGGCCACTGGGCCTCGCCGGCAGATGATTCCGGATGGTCCGTTCAGGATCGGCAGCGGCAATAGCGGCATTGAAGATCGAGATGAGAAAGGATTTTGGGTCGAGCACGGTCATAATTGGCCGCCATCCGCGGTTTGCGAGCTTCCGAAAAGCCGGCGCCGCCCCTCACCCTTACCCTCTCCCCGTATAGAGACGGGGAGAGGGGTTCGCCGGCGTTGGGGTGCTTCTCTTCTCCCCGTCACTATACGGGGAGAAGGTGCCGGCAGGCGGATGAGGGGCAGCGCTAGCGTCACGATTTATCTTCCGGCGGCAGCGCCAATTGTGTCCGATCAACGCCGAGATGATCGCACAGTGCATCGACGACGACGCCGTGGTCCTGGCGTTCCGGCAGGCCGGAGACGGCGATGACGCCGATCACGCCAGCCCCCTTTACAGTCACCGGAAACCCGCCGCCGGCCAGTACGTAATCAGCAATATCCAGCCCCTCGCCGACCTTGAAGGTGCGGTCCGGTCGCTGCTGTTCCAGCACCAGGCGATAGGTGCTCCTGAGGTAGCGCTTGACCACATTGATCTTGCGTCGAGCCCAATCGGGGTTGGAGGCGTTCGAACCCGGCAGCGCGGCATAGAACAGCGGCCGATCCCACAGCCTGATATCGACAATGATGGGCAGCTTTTCGGCCAGCGCCCGCTCTCGGATCGCCGCGCCGATCTTGAACGCGACGGCCTCGTCGAAGGCCGGGAAGACCAGTGTCTCTTCCTGTTTCTGGATCAGAGCGATGTCGTCGGCAGCGGCCATTTTGTTCTCCGAAGTCAGTCACAAATCGTGTGTACGACAAGCTCCGCCCGGTCAAGGTCTCGTCGCGGTGGTGGTCTTGCCCCGCCAGGGTCGCCCCCCACTCCGTCGAGCTTCTCTCGACACCTCTCCCCCGATCGACGGGGTAGAGGAAGGGCGCCAAGCTGTCCGAACCGGCGCCCGTCCTCCGAAGCAAAGGCTCCCTTCCTCTCCCTCCGGAGGGGGAGAGTTGGCGCCGCGAAGCGGCGACGGAGTGGGGGAACCACTTGGCAACCAGGCGGAATCATCATCTTGTCCCGCGCGGATGATGGGTCCTACCCCACGATCATATCGATCTTGGCCGGCCGCCCCGCAACATAGACCTCGCGCACCGCGCGGTCGTCGCCCAATGTCTGCAGCAGGAACAGCTCCTCCGCCAGCGTCTCCACAGTCTCCATCCTCAGCCGCATCGCCGGCGTGGCGCGGGCGTCGAGCACGGTGATGTCCGCGTCGGTGCCTTCATCCAGCGTGCCGACCTTGTCCGCCACAGACAGCGCCTCGGCATTGCCACGTGTTAATTGCCAGAAGGACTGGAACGGGTTCAGCTTTTCGCCATTCAGCGCAATCACCTTGTAGCCCTCGTCCATGGTGCGCAGCATCGAATAGTTGGTGCCGCCGCCGACATCGCTGGCCGCGGCGATGCGCAGCGGCTTGTCGCGGCGCCGAAAGCGCTGGTAATCGAACAGGCCGGAGCCGAGGAACAGGTTCGAGGTCGGGCAGAACACCGCCACCGAGCCGCTGTCCGACAGCGCATCGGCCTCGCGTTCCGAGAGATGGATGCAGTGGCCGAACAGGCTCTTTGGCCCCAGCAGGCCATACTGCTCGTAGACATCGGTGTAGTCGCGCGCCTGCGGATAGAGTTTTTGCGTGAAGGCGATTTCGGCGTGGTTTTCCGACAGATGCGTCTGCATATGCAGATCGGGATGCTCGCGGCAGAGCGCGCCGGCCATCTCCAACTGTTCGGGCGAAGAGGTGATGGCGAAGCGCGGCGTGATCGCATAAAGCTGGCGGCCCTTGCCGTGCCATTCCGCAATCAGCGCCTTGGTGTCGTCATAGCCCGATTGCGGTGTGTCGAGCACGCCTGCCGGCGCGTTGCGGTCCATCATCACCTTGCCGGCAATGTTGAGCATGCCGCGCGCGTGCGATTCGGCAAAGAACGCCTCGGCCGAGGCCTTGTGCACCGAGCAATACGCGGCGATCGTCGTCGTGCCGTGGCGCACCATTTCATCCAAAAACAGCCGCGCGATGCGGCGGCCGTGCTGGGCATTTGCGAATTTGGTCTCTTCGGGAAAGGTGTAGGTGTTCAGCCAGTCGAGCAGTTCGGCGCCATAGGAGGCGATGACCTGCATCTGCGGAAAATGCGCGTGCGCGTCGATGAAGCCTGGCAGCAACAGATGCGGCCGATGATCGATCTTTTTCGCACCGTCGCCAGCCTGCCTTTCCACATCAGCGTAGGCGCCGGCGGCAACGATTCGGCCATCGCGGATCAGCAGGCCGCCATCCTCCTCATAGCGCCAGGCGGCATGGTCGGTGATGGCTTCGGGCAAGCGCAAAAAGCTCAGCGTGCGGCCGCGCAGAAGTGTCGAAGTCATGCTTATTTCCCTGCGCCTTCGAACCAGGCGACCAGCAGCGCCCTTTCCTTGTCGCTGATCTGGGTGACGTTGGCGGGCGGCATGGCGTGGCTGCGCCCGGCCTGCAAATAGATTTCACGCGCATGCTCGGCAATGCTGGCGTCGGTGTCGAGCATCACGCCCTTCGGCGCATGGTAGATGCCTTCATAGACCGGCTCGGCCGTATGGCACATCGAGCAGCGGCCAAGCACGGTGTCGCGCACCGCCGGGAAATGCGACGAGGCGATATAGACTTCGGCCGCGGCGGATGCCTTGGGCTCGCCGGTCAGTATTTTCGGCGCTGTCGACAGCCACATGATGATGACGAATAGCACCGCAGCCGCCATCCAGGTCCAGTGGGGGTTGCCGGCACGCTTATGCACGGTGTTGAAATAGTGCCGGATCAAGACGCCGATGATGAACACCAGCGAGGCGATGACCCAGTTGAACTCCGTCGCAAACGCCAGCGGATAGTGGTTCGACAGCATCAGGAACAGCACGGGCAGCGTCAGGTAATTGTTGTGCAGCGAGCGCTGCTTGGCGATCTTGCCGTATTTCGGGTCGGGCTTGCGGCCGGCAATCAGGTCGGCGACGACGATCTTCTGGTTTGGAATGATCACCATGAAGACATTGGCCGACATGATCGTGGCGGTGATGGCGCCGAGATGCAGGAAAGCGGCGCGGCCGGTGAACAGATGCGTCAGACCCCATGCGATGAACACCAGCACGCCGTAGAGCACCAGCATCAGTCCGGTGTCACTTTTGCCGAGCGGCGAGCGGCAGAGCAGATCGTAGACTACCCAGCCGACGCCGATGGTGGCCATCGACAAAAGGATGCCGACCGGCACCGACATCGGCAGCACATTGGGGTCGATCAGGAACAAATCGGCGCCGGCATAGTAGACCACGCACAGCATGGCGAAGCCGGACAGCCAGGTGGCGTAGGATTCCCACTTGAACCAGGTCAGGTGTTCCGGCATTTCGGCCGGCGCCACCAGATATTTCTGGACGTGGTAGAAGCCGCCGCCATGCACCTGCCATTCCTCGCCGAATGCGCCGACCGGCATGCCGGGGCGCTGGCGCAGGCCAAGGTCGAGCGCGACGAAATAGAAGGACGAGCCGATCCAGGCGATGCCGGTGACGACGTGCAGCCAGCGCACGGCGAAACTCAGCCAGTCCCAGAAAATCGCGAAATCCATCATGTGAAATCGTCCTGCCGATCGGCTGACTTTACGGTGTGGGGCGCAAACGAAAAGAGGCGAGGTGTACGATGACTTTCAAAAAAAAATGGAAAATACTAGGCTGACCACGTACGCCGCCACATAAAGAGCCACGAATGGCCTATCTCGACAACATCGCCGTCTTCGTCCGCGTCGTCGAGCTTGGCAATCTCTCGGCGGCGGGCCGCGACATGCGCATTTCGCCGGCGGTCGCCTCCAACCGCATCAAGGAGCTGGAAAAACACCTCGGCGTGCGGCTGTTCAACCGCACCACACGGCAATTGATGCCGACGGAGCATGGCACGGTGTTCTACTCCGGCGCCAAGCAGGTGCTGGAGGCGATCACCGAGGCGGAAGCCGCGGTCTCGGCTCTTTCCGGCCAGCCGCGCGGCACCATCAAGGTGACCGCACCGCTCGGCCTTGGACGGCGGCTCGTGGCGTCGGGCATTCCGGATTTCCACGACAAATACCCCGATATCGAGGTGCGGCTGAGGCTCTCCGACCACAATATCGACATCATGAAGGAAGGCATCGACGTCGCCTTCAAGCTCGGCATCATCGAGGATTCCAGCCTGCGGATGCGCGGCATCATGGAATGTGAACGCGTGCTGGTGGCGGCACCGAAATATCTCGAAGCGCGCGGCGAGCCGATGGAGCCACAGGAGCTGATCGGCAAGAAGCACGACTGCCTGATGCTGCGCTATTCTGGGGCGCGCGAATATGTCTGGACCCTGCAGACGCCGTCCGGCCCGCAGAAATTCGAGGTGCACGGCCCCTACGACACCGACGATGGCGATGTGCTGACCGGCTGGGCGCTGTCGGGCCGCGGCATCATCAACAAGCCGCGCTTCGAGGTCGAACCCTTCATCCGCGACCGGCGGCTGCAGGTCATCCTGGCCAGCACGCCGCCAACGCCGGTGCAGTTCGCCGCCGTCTATCCGCACAAGAAGCTGCAGGACCCGAAGGTGCGGCTGTTGCTCGACTTCATGGCCGAGCGTTGCCAGCGGCTGATCAAGGATTTGCTGGCCGGCAAGTGAGGGGCTGTTGGCCCAGTCGCCAGGGTTGTCTTACAAGCAGGTGACCTTAGGTTCGCATACGCCGCCCTATGATCGATGGTCCCATGCCGACTGACCAGCAAGCCACAATGCATCTTGCCGTTTCGCTCAACATTACTTCCGGGCAGCCGCTCGGGTTCAGCGACCTGGCCGGCTTTGCCAAGCAAGCGGAAGCGGCGGGGCTGGACATGATTGTCCTCGATGATTCCGCGCCGAACAGCGCCGGGTCGAGTTCTTTCGAAGCGACGACCTTGCTGGCGGCGCTGGCGACGGTGACAAGTCGGATCGGCCTTGTCGCTGCAGCCTCGACGGTGGCTCACCAGCCGTACAATCTGGCGCGCCGTTTTGCTTCGCTCGACATCATCAGCCATGGCCGCGCCGGCTGGCACGCGACCATGGCGCAGGCGCCACGGGAAGCCGCCAATTTCAGCCGGCCGGATGGATTTTCCGACGATGTGTTCCGCCGCCGCACGCAGGAATACATCGGCATCGTTCAGCGCCTGTGGCAGGGCTGGGATGCCGGCGCGCTGCTGTTCGACAAGGCCGGCGGCCGCTTCCACGATCCCGAAAAAATGCACCTGCTCGACCACAAAGGCGAATTTTTCTCCGTGCGCGGGCCGCTGAACGTCGCGCGCTCGCCGCAGGATACGCCGGTGCTGGTGCTGCCCGGCCTGTCCGAGGCCGACCTGGATATCGCCGCCCGCACCGCCGATGTCGTCCTGCTGGACAGACCCACAGAGGACGCCAAGGCGCGCCATGACGATCTCAAGCGCCGCGTTGTGGCCTGCGGACGCGATCCGGGTGCGGTCAAGCTGCTGCTGAACGTTGGCGCAGATGTCGCTGCTAACGCGCTCGAAACATTGTTCAGCTCGCAAAGCTGCGACGGGTTCAACATCGCAATACCGCCTGCCGCGATTGACGGTTTCATCGGCCGCGTGCTGCCGGAATTGCAGCGCCGCAGCCTCGTCCGCCCGGATTATCCCGGCACCACCTTGCGCTCGCATCTCAGACTTGCCGGAGGAGCGCAATGACCCGCCAGATGAAGCTTGGCGCCTTCCTGTGGGCGACGGGCCACCACATCGCCGCCTGGCGTCACCCCAAGGCGCATGTCACGGCAGGCATCGACATCGATCATTACATCCGGCTGGCGCGCACGGCGGAAGCGGCGAAGTTCGACATGGTGTTCTGCGAGGACGCCGCCGGCCTGCGCGAAGCCAATGTCGGCATCGCCAGCCAGACCTCACGCTCGATCGGCTTCGAGCCGATCAGCCTGCTGTCCGCGCTCGCCGTCCAGACCAGCCGCATCGGCCTCGTTTCGACGGCCTCGACCAGCTACAACGAGCCCTATGGGCTGGCGCGCACCTTTCTGTCGCTCGATCATCTGAGTGGTGGCCGGGCTGGCTGGAACCTGGTGACGTCGGCCAGCCCCATCGAAGCCGCCAATTTCGGCGCGACGGGCCTGAAACCCCATGCCGACCGCTACGAGCGGGCGCGCGAATTCGCCGAGGTGGTATCGGGACTTTGGCAAGGCAGTGGCTTTCACTGTCACAACGGCCAGAGCTTTTCGGTGCGCGACCCGCTCGACCTGCCGCGCTCGCCGCAGGGCGCGCCGGTGATGGTGCAGGCCGGCGCCTCGGATGTCGGCCGCGACCTTGCCGCACGCACGGCCGACGTGGTGTTCACGGCGGCGCAGACCCTCGAGGAAGCCAAGGCCTTTTACGACGACCTCAAGGGCCGTATGGCGGCCTATGGGCGGGAACCCGACGACATCAAGATCATGCCCGGCGTCTCCCCGGTGGTGGCGGAAACCGAGGCCGAAGCGCGGGAGAAACAGGAGGAATTGCAGGCGCTGATCCCTGACGATGTCGGCGTGGCGCTGCTGTCCAGCTATCTCAGCATCTCCGATCTCGGGAGCTATCCGATCCACGGACCGATGCCCGAGCTGCCGGAGACCGAGGGCATGAAAAGCCGCCAGGCGCTGGTCATCGAACAATCGCGCCGCGACGGCCTGTCGATCCGCCAGCTTGCGCGCCATTTCGCCGGCGCACGTGGCCATTGGCGTATCGTCGGCACGCCGGCGCAGATCGCTGACGAATTGCAGGCGCGGTTCGAGGGCGGCGGCGCGGACGGCTTCAACGTCATGCCGTCATACTTCCCCGGCGAGCTCGATGCCTTTGCCACGCTGGTGGTGCCGGAACTGCAGCGGCGCGGACTGATCCGTCGGGAATACGAAGGCAGCACCTTGCGAGATCATCTTGGCCTGAAGCGGCCTGCTTAGCCGCGCCGAAGCTTAGCCGGCCATCATCTTGTGCTTGACTTCATGGTCGGCATTCGGCGCGGTGTTGTGAACGACCAGTGCCGTCACGATCTCGGCTGCAGCGAGCGCCGCGATCACCGGCGGGCGCTTGTCCCTGACGGCGTCGCCGCCGATCGGGGAGACGAGGCGGGCGAACTCAGCCTCCGTGCCATCCGCCGATTTCAGGAACCAGTTCCTGAACGTCGCTCTCTTGGTTTTCGAGCCGATCATGCCGACATAGGCCGCGTCGTCGCGCTTCAGCGCCTCGGCGACGATGAGGAAATCCAGCGCATGGTCGTGGGTGAGGATGGCGAAGGCGGTGCCGGCGGGAGCGTTTCGCACCTCGGCCTCGGGCATCGGCGTCAGCCGCCTCTCGACCGTCTCCGGCATACCTTCCAGCGCTTCGGCCCGCGTCTCAATGACGACGCCATGCACGGGAAGAAGTGCTACCGTCGCGGCCAGCGCCTGGCCGACATGGCCGCCGCCGAAGATATAGACATGCGGCAGGTGGGCTTCCTCGGCTTCTGCGGCCGCGATCAGCTCGGCAGTAAGCGCGGCATCGACGATACGGATCAAGACTTCGACGCGCCCGCCGCAGCACTGGCCGATCTCGGGGCCTAGCGGCACGTCAAGCGTGGCGCAAACTTCGTCGAAGCCGATGCGGGCTTCTTTACCCTCCCCCTTGTGGGGAGGGTCGGTGAGCGGACGCCGTGTGGCGGCGTCAGCGAAACGGGGTGGCTTGGCACGATCGTCCGCACCCCCACCCCGGCCGGCTTCGCCGGCCGACCCTCCCCACAAGGGGGAGGGTGAAGACCCCACCATCTGCCTCGCCTTGTCGATCGCCATGTACTCGAGCTGACCGCCGCCGATCGTGCCAAAAATCGCCGCCTGCGATACGAGCATGAAGGCGCCCTTCTCGCGCGGGGTCGAGCCTTTGGTGCCGGCCACTTCGACCAGAGTAAGCCGGCCGGCGCTGGCGAGAAAAGCTCTGAGGCTTTGCACTTTCGAGTTCATATTTCGCATTCCCGTATGGGAAATATAGAGTTTTTCAGTCTGAATTGCACGTTTTGCCAGAATCCAGGTCAGAGTCAGGCGCTGTTCTTGGCTTCACCCTTCAGCCGTTCGATCGCCATCAGCACCCGTTCTGGTGTTGCAGGAGCGTCGAGACGCGGACAGACCTTATGATCGGCCACACTTGCCACCGCGTCCGACAGCGCATGCAGCACAGACATGCCGAGCGGGAAGGGCGGTTCGCCGACCGCCTTGGAACGGTGCACCGTCGGCTCGTTGGCCTCCGGCCAGTCGGCCAGCGTGACGTTGAATATCTTCGGCCGGTCGGACGCGAGCGGGATCTTATAAGTCGACGGCGCATGCGTGCGCAGCCGGCCCTTGTCGTCCCACCACAGCTCCTCCGTCGTCAGCCAGCCCATGCCCTGGATGAAGCCGCCCTCGATCTGGCCGAGATCGATGGCGCGGTTCAGCGAGCGGCCGGTTTCATGCAATATGTCGGTGCGCTCGACGACATATTCGCCGGTCAGCGTGTCGACCGAGACTTCCGAGCACGAGGCGCCATAGGCGAAATAATAGAACGGACGGCCCTCGCCCTTGTCACGGTTCCAGTGGATTTTCGGCGTCTTGTAAAAACCCGCCGCCGACAGTTGGATGCGGGCCATATAGGCCTGCTTGACGAGGTCGGTGAAGGCGATCTCCTGGTTGCCGATGCGCACCCGGTTGGGCAGGAAAAGCACCTGCTCGCGCGGCACCTGGTATTTTTCGGCGGCGAAGTCGGTCAGCCGTTCCTTGATCTGGCGGGCGCCGTTCTGCGCCGCCATGCCGTTGAGGTCGGTGCCGGACGACGCCGCGGTGGCCGAAGTGTTGGGCACCTTGCCGGTGGTCGTCGCGGTGATCTTGACCTGGTCGAGGTCGATCTGGAACTCTTCCGCCACCACCTGCGCCACCTTGACGTAGAGGCCTTGCCCCATCTCGGTGCCGCCGTGATTCAGATGCACCGAACCGTCGGTGTAGACATGCACCAGCGCGCCGGCCTGGTTGTAGTGGGTGGCCGTGAAAGAGATGCCGAATTTGACCGGCGTCAGCGCCAGGCCGCGCTTGATGAAGCGGCTGTTGGCGTTGAAGGCCTGGATGATGCGGCGGCGCCCCGCATAGTCGGCGCTCGCCTCCAGCTCGGCGACGATGCGGTGGATGATGTTGTCCTCGACCGTCTGGTGATACGGGGTGACGTTGCGGCCCCCGTCCTTATCACCACTGGTGCCATAAAAATTCTGCTTGCGGATTTCGAGCGGGTCCTTGCCGACGGCAAAGGCAACCTCGTCGATGACGCGTTCGGCACCGACCATCCCTTGCGGGCCGCCGAAGCCGCGAAACGCCGTGTTCGACACGGTGTTGGTGTAAAGCGGCGCCGATTGCGCATGCACCGCCGGCCAGAAATAGGTGTTGTCGCAATGGAACAGCGCGCGGTCGGTGACCGGGCCGGACAGGTCCGATGAAAAGCCGCAACGCGCCGCGAACATGAAGTCGACGCCAAGAATGTTGCCGGCGTCGTCGAAACCTACTTCGTAGTCGACGAGGAAGTCATGGCGCTTGCCGGTGGCAATCATGTCGTCGTCACGGTCGGGCCGGATCTTGACCGCGCGATGGTGTTTCTTGGCGGCGATCGCCGCCAATGCCGCAAACTGGTTGCCTTGCGTCTCCTTCCCGCCGAAGCCACCGCCCATACGGCGGATTTCCACCGTGATGGCATTGCTCGGCACGCCCAGCACATGGCTGACCATATGCTGCACTTCGCTCGGATGCTGGGTCGAGCAATAGATGGTGACGTCCTGGTCCTCGCCGGGAATGGCCACGGCGATATGGCCTTCCAGATAGAAATGCTCCTGGCCGCCAATGCGCATCTTGCCCTTCAGCCGGCGCGGCGCCGCCTTGATCGCGGCGGCGGCATCGCCGCGCTTCAAGGTCAGTGGCGGCGTGACCAGCTTGTCCTTGCGGGGGTCGAGGTCGCCAATGTCGGTGACGAAAGGCAATGGACTGTATTCTATCTTGGCCAGCCGGGTGGCGCGGCGCGCCTGTTCGCGCGTCTTGGCAATAACGCAGAAGATCGGCTGACCATAAAACTGCACCTTGTCGTCGGCCAGCACCGGCTCGTCGTGGCGGCCGGTCGGCGAGATGTCATTTTCGCCCGGAACGTCCTTGGCCGTCAGCACGTCGACGACGCCCGGCGCCGCGCGCACCGCCGACAGATCCATTTTGCTGATCGTCGCATGCGTCGCCGTGGACAGGCCGAGGCAGCCATGCAGCATGCCCGCCGGTTCCGGCATATCGTCGATATAGACCGCGCTGCCGCTGACATGCTTGTGCGCGGAATCGTGGCGCTGGTCGGCGGCGACGCCACCGGAAATCTTCTGCGCCTTGAGATCTGGAGAGGCGTGCTTGTTCATCAGGCCGCCTCGTTGCGCGACACCTGGAACGGCGCCTTGCTGCCGCTGGTTTCGGCAAAAAAGCGCAGCAGCAGGTTCCTGGCTGCCAGCGCCCGGTATTCGGCCGATGCCCGCATATCGGTGAGCGGGGTGAAATCGCCGGCATATTCAGCCATGGCCGCTTCCACCGTCGTCTCCGTCCACGGCTTGCCGAGCAGCGCTTTTTCGACACCGAAAGCCCGCTTCGGGGTTGCCGCCATGCCGCCATAGGCGATGCATATATCGGCCACGGTTCCGTCCTTGGCCAAGTCGAGGAAAAAGGCGCCAAGGGCTGCGGTGATGTCCTCGTCGCGGCGCTTGGTGATCTTGTAGACGGCAAACTTCGTGCCCTTGGCCGGCACGGGAACGTGCACGGCCTCGACGAATTCGCCTGGCTGCCGGTCCTGCTTGCCATAGGCGATGAAGAAATCCTCGAGCGCGATGGTGCGCCGCTTCTTGCCGCGGCGCAGCGTCAGTTGCGCACCAAGCGCGATCAGGGGCGGCGGCGTGTCGCCGATCGGCGAGCCATTGGCGATGTTGCCGCCGATGGTGCCCATGTTTCGTACCTGTTCGCCGCCGATGCGGTCGAACAATGGCCCGAGCGCGGGGATGCGCTTGGCCAGTGTCGCGAAGGCGTCGGTGTAGGTAACGCCGGCTCCGATGGTGATGACGTCATTGTCTTCGGAGATCGCGCACAGCCCCTCGAGATTGCCGATGAAGACTACCGGTAAGATGTCGCGCATGTGCTTGGTGACCCACAGGCCGACGTCGGTCGAGCCGGCGACAACAGTGGCGTCGGGTTCCTTATCCAGTACAGCGGCGAAATCATCGGCGTTGGCCGGGACGACCAACCTCAGCTTGCCGGCGCCGATTTCGACGCGGGCACCGTCATGCATAGCCTCGAGCCTGGCGGTGATCGCCTTGCGCTCGGCCGCCAGCGGATCCTTCGCCGCCTTGCCGTAGCTGGAGATGGCACGCGCGGCGCGCATGATTGCCTCATAGCCGGTGCAGCGGCAAAGATTGCCTTGCAAGGCCTTCTCGATCGCCGCATTCGACGGGTCCGGCGACTTCATCCACAAGCCGTAGAGCGACATGACGAAGCCCGGCGTGCAGAAGCCGCATTGCGAAGCGTGGAAATCGACCATCGCCTGCTGCACCGGATGCAATTGGCCAGGCGCGCCGCGCAGATGCTCGACGGTGACGACATGGGTGCCGTCGAGCGAACCGAGGAAACGGATGCAGGCGTTGACGCTTTCATAAACCAGCTTGCCGGCGGACAATTTTCCGACCAGGACCGTGCAGGCGCCGCAATCGCCCTCGGCGCAGCCTTCCTTGGTGCCGCGCAGCGAGCGGTCGAGCCGCAGCCAGTCGAGCAAGGTCGCGTCGGGCGCCACCGACGACAGCGCGACATCCCTGCCATTGAGGATGAAGCGGATCTCGTTGCGTATTGTGATCTTGGCCATGCGTCAGCTCCCCCTGTAGGTCGAGTAGCCATAAGGAGAGATAAGCAACGGCACGTGATAATGCACGGATTCCGCCATGCCGAAGCGGATCGGCACACTGTCGAGGAAGGCCGGTTCCGGCAGTTTGGTGCCCTGGCCGCGTAGATAGTCACCGGCGGCGAACACCAGTTCGTACTCGCCGAGGCGGAATTCCGCTCCTGCCAGCAGCGGCGCATCGCAGCGGCCGTCGGCATTTGTGACGATGGTCTTCAAATGTATCCGCGCGTCGCTCTCAAGATGATAAAGCGCGATCGACAGGCCCGCCGCCGGCTTGCCGGTCGCGGTGTCGAGCACATGCGTCGTCAGACGTCCGCCATCGGCTCTCGACGTTTCTGCCACTGGCGCCTCCCATTTCCGATACAGCCGAACAAAGCAGTGAATTGTGCGCCAATTAAAGGCGATGCATAAGTCCCGGTCGAGCGGAGTGGCACAAAAACACTTTCAAAAATTTCGGGGGAATGCGCGAGCAACCCTTTCGACTATCCTGATCATAACTTCCGGCAGCGTCCGGCGGGGAGGGGCAATGCGTTACTCTAGAGACATGCGCGGCTACGGAGCCAATCCGCCGGATCCGAAATGGCCGGGCGGTGCGCATGTGGCCGTCCAATTCGTCGTCAACTACGAGGAAGGCGGCGAGAACTGCGTGCTGCACGGCGACAAGGCCTCGGAAGCCTTCCTGTCGGAAATCGTCGGCGCCGCGCCCTGGGTCGGCCAGCGCCACTGGAACATGGAATCGATCTACGAATATGGCGCGCGGGCAGGCTTCTGGCGGCTGCTGCGCCTGTTCAGCGAGGCGCAAGTGCCGGTGACCTGCTACGGGGTCGCCTCAGCATTAGCCCGGTCGCCCGACCAGGTGGCGGCGATGCAGGAGGCCGGCTGGGAAATGGCCTCGCACGGGCTGAAATGGATCGATTACCGCGATCATGCACCGGAAGATGAACGCCACGACCTCGAAGCGGCGATCAAGCTGCATTACGAGGTGACGGGCCAACGGCCGACCGGCTGGTACACCGGCCGCACCTCGGTCAATACGGTGCGGTTGGTGGCCGAAGAGGGCGGCTTCGACTATGTGTCGGACACTTATGACGACGAACTGCCCTACTGGTTCGAGCACAGCGGCGGCGCGCAACTCGTCATCCCCTACACGCTCGATGCCAACGACATGCGTTTCGCCACGCCGCAGGGATTCAATTCCGGCGACCAGTTCTTCGCCTATTTGAAGGACAGTTTCGACACGCTCTATGTCGAGGGCAAAGCGGGCCGGCCGCGGATGATGAATATCGGCCTGCATTGCCGCCTCGTCGGACGTCCCGGGCGGGTGGCGGCGCTGAAGCGCTTCGTCGACTATGTCAGATCGCACGACAAGGTCTGGCTGGCGCGGCGCATCGATATCGCCAGGCACTGGCAGGAGAACCACCCCTACCAGCCAGCGGCGCTCAAGCCGTCGAAGATGGAGTTCGAAACCTTCGTCGACACTTTCGGCGGCGTGTTCGAACATTCGCCCTGGATCGCCGAACGTGCCTATGAGCTGGAGCTTGGGCCGGCGCATGACAGCGCCGGCGGCCTGCACAATGCGCTCTGCCGCGTCTTCCGCGCCGCCAGCGAAACCGAGCGGATCGGCGTCCTCAACGCCCATCCCGATCTCGCTGGCAAACTGGCCGAAGCGAGACGCCTCACTGCGGAATCCACACGCGAGCAGGCCTCCGCCGGCCTCGACGCGCTGACCGACAAGGAGCGCGAGCTGTTTTCCAAGCTCAACGCCGCTTACGTCACCACCTTCGGCTTTCCCTTCATCATCGCGGTGCGGGGCAAGACCAAGGAGGAGATCCTCGCCGAGTTCGAGGCGCGCATCGGCAACAGCCGTGGCGTAGAACTCGATACCGCCTGCAAACAGGTCGAGCGCATCGCGCTGCTCCGCCTGAAAGACATGCTCCCGCTCTAATGAAATGACTGAGGGGTCAGGACCCAATGGATATGATCAAGACTGACCAGAAAACCTATTATGCACCGCATGGCGGCCATCCCGGCCAAAATGAGCTTTTGACCGGCCGCGCCGTCTTCACCGAGGCCTATGCCGTCATACCGAAGGGAGTGATGCAGGACATCGTCACCAGCCCACTGCCGTTCTGGGACGAGACCAGGGCCTGGATCATCGCCAGGCCGCTTTCGGGTTTCGCCGAGACATTTTCGCAGTACATCGTCGAGGTCCTGCCCGGCGGCGGCAGCGACCGGCCCGAGCCGGACGCCGGCGCCGAGGGCGTGCTGTTCGTGGTTGAGGGCGAGTTGACCGTTTCGCTGGCCGGCAAGAAGCACGTGCTGCAAGCCGGCGGTTTTGCCTTCCTGCCGCCGGACAGCGGCTGGACGGTGCGCAACGAAGGTCGCGACGCCGTACGCTTCCACTGGATCAGGAAGGCCTATGAGGCCGCCGACGGCATCGACGCGCCGGAAGTCCTGTTCAGCAGTGACCAGCAAATGACGCCGACGCCGATGCCCGGCACCGAGGGTCGCTGGGCGACGACCCGTTTCGTCGATCCAGCCGACATGCGCCACGACATGCATGTCACCATCGTTACGCTCGAGCCTGGCGCCGTCATCCCGTTTGCCGAGACGCATGTCATGGAGCACGGGCTCTATGTCTTGGAAGGCAAGGCGGTCTACCGCCTCAACCAGGACTGGGTCGAGGTCGAGGCCGGCGACTTCATGTGGCTGCGCGCCTTCTGCCCGCAGGCCTGCTACGCGGGCGGCCCAGGCAAATTCCGCTATCTCCTTTACAAGGACGTCAACCGGCACGCCAAGCTCGGCGGGGCGGGCATTGGCGGTCGCGCGCGGTGACCCGCATCACAGCGCGGCCGCTGACCCGCGAAAGCTTTGCCGGCTTCGGCGATGTCATCGACATGGGCGGCGACAATCACTACCCGATCAATGGCGGCAAGACCGAGCGCTACCACAATCTCGCCACCGCTGAAGCCGCGGGACCGAATGCCTGCGTGCTGATCTCGATGGCGCGCGGCACGCCTTACGACCTGCCGCTGAAGCTGACCATGGTCGAGCGCCATCCCTTAGGCAGCCAGGCGTTCATCCCGCTGTCACCGCGGCCTTTCCTGGTCGTCGTCTGCCATGACGGCAAGGACGGTCCGCGCGAGCCGCATGCCTTCATCACCGCACCCGGGCAAGGCGTCAACTATCCGCGCAATCTCTGGCACGGCGTGCTGACACCACTCGGTGAAGCGCAGGATTTCGTCATCGTCGACCGCAGCGGTGACGGCTCCAACCTCGAAGAGTTCCATTTCTCGCACCCCTACGAAATCCATCTCCCCAACGAGACCTGAGAAATGACCGACATATCGCTGATCGACCGCCTGCTCGATGTCATCGAGCACGACATCGTGCCGAAAACGGCAGAGGGCGTGGCCCATGGGAACAAGCTGTTCGGCGCCGCCATCCTGCGGAAGGGCGACCGCTCGCTGGTGCTGGCCGAAACCAACAACGAGATGGAAAATCCGCTCTGGCATGGCGAGGTGCACTGCCTGAAGCGTTTCTATGAAATGCCGAAAGCCGAGCGCGTCGACACCAAGGACGCCATCTTCATCGCCACGCATGAGCCCTGCTCGCTCTGCCTGTCGGCGATCACCTGGACCGGCTTCGACAATTTCTACTACCTCTTCAGCCACGAGGATTCACGCGACAGCTTTGCGATCCCGCACGATCTGAAAATCCTGAAAGAGGTCTTCACTCTTGATCCCGGCGGTTACAATGCCGAGAACGCTTATTGGAAGAGTTTTTCCATTCGCAGGCTGGTGCGGGCGCTGCCCGAGGCCGAGCGCGGCCGGCTTGAGGCAAGGATCGGCAATATTTCCGCCCGCTACGACGAACTGTCCGGCGCTTATCAGGCGCGCAAGGCCGAAAACGACATTCCGCTGAACTGACGCGGATTGCCTAGCCTACCTTCGCGTTTTTCAGCACCTCGTTGATCCTGGCCTGCCAGCCCTTGCCGGTCGCCTTGAATTTACTGATGACATCCTGATCCAGACGGATGGACACGACTTGCTTAGGCTTCTCCACGGCTGGCCGGCCACGAGCACGCCTTATGCTCTCGAAAAGTTCTGGAAACACTTCCGCGAAAGGCCTGGCTTGCGCCAACTGTTCGTCTGTCGTCTCCGCATCGTCGGGATCATCAACAATTTGTCTTTGAATTTCCCCTTCCTCCGCATCGGTAAGCGGTCGAACACGCGATTTAGGATTGTTCATATACTGACCTTTCCTTTCGGCTGGCACGGCGCATCGAGATCACCGAAATCGCCTCCGAACCAAGCGGCTTGAAAATCACGGCCAGGATGATCTCTCCGAATTCGCCAATCGCCTTGAACCGGTCGGCCTTGGCTGGAAGGACGGTTGAAGTCGCAAAAAAAACTCAATATCGAGTTCGGCAAAATCGAGACCCGGCTGTCCAGGTTCGTCACGCGCTTTGGCTCATCCCAAACGATTTTCAGGCGAAATCCTCATCACGTTGGGTTCAGTTAATAAATGTAATACATTAATTATAATCCTGCAACATCAGGGCAAAACAATCGGGCTACATATCGTGGCGTCGTCGCGGCGACACCGGCCGTCGCCCGTTTGACTTCATGACATGCCCGCTCCATGCGTCACTGACATCCTGGAGCATCGCATGAAAACCATCACCGAATTTCCCCGCAAGGTCGTCGAATTCCCCGATATGGGCATCGTCATGCCGGATGGTTGCCGGCTGTCGGCGCGGGTTTGGATGCCGGAGGACGCCAGCAGCGATCCGGTGCCGGCGATCCTCGAGCACCTGCCCTACCGCAAGCGCGACGGCACCATCTTTCGCGATCAGCTGACGCATCCCTATTTTGCCGGCCACGGCTACGCCTCGATCCGCGTCGACATGCGCGGCAATGGCGATTCCGAAGGTCTGATGGACGACGAATATTCCGAGCAGGAATTGCAGGACGCCTGCGATGTGATTGCCTGGGCGGCAGCACAGCCCTGGTGCAACGGCAGTGTCGGCATGATGGGCATTTCCTGGGGTGGCTTCAACTGCCTGCAGGTGGCGGCCAAGCAGCCGCCGGCGCTGAAGGCGGTGATCAGCCTGTGCTCGACCGTCGACCGCTACGCCGATGACATCCACTACAAGGGCGGCTGCCTTTTGACGGAAAATTTCGGCTGGGCCTCGACCATGTTGTCCTATTCGTCGCGACCGCCGGATCCGCTGATTGCGGGCGACAACCGCTGGCGCGACCTCTGGCTGACGCGGCTGGAGAACCAGTCTTTCCTTCTGCCGCTCTGGCTCAGCCATCAGCATCGCGACGCCTATTGGAAACGCGGTTCGATCTGCGAGGATTTCTCCGCGGTCAAAGCCGCCGTGCTGTCGATCGGCGGCTGGCATGACGGCTACCGCAACACGATTTCGCATCTGGTCACCAACATCCAGGCGCCGGTGAAGGGCATTGTCGGGCCATGGATCCACAAATACCCGCATTATGCCGAACCCAAACCCGCCATCGGCTTCCTGCAGGAGGCGTTGCGCTGGTGGGACAGCTGGTTGAAGGGCGTCGACACCGGCGTCGAGGCCGACCCGGACTACCGCGCCTATGTCATGGACAGTGTGCGGCCGGCGCGCTGGCACCCGGAGCGGCCGGGCCGTTGGGTGGCCGAACAGGAATGGCCGTCTCCCAACATCAAGGTCGGGGCGATCGAACTCATTGCTGACGGCGTCAGGCCGGCGATCGTGGCGACCCCGCAAAGCTGCGGGCTCGCCGGCGGCGAATATTTTCCCTTCACCTTTGGCCCGGAACTGCCGGGCGACCAGCGCCCGGACGATGCGCTGTCCGTCTGCTTCGATCAGCCTGTGCTTGCCGAGACACTCGACATCGTCGGCGCGCCGGAGCTTCTCATCCGGGTGTCGTCCGATCGCCCGCAGGCGAACATCGCGGTTCGACTGTGCGACGTGCACCCCGACGGCGCCTCGGAACTGATCTCCTACGGCGTGCTCAACCTGACGCATCGTTCTTCGCACGAACAGCCGCAAGCGCTGGTGCCGGGCGAAACGGTTTCGGCGCGCGTTATTCTCGACCAGTGCGCCTACCGCGTGCCGGCCGGACACCGCCTGCGCATCGCGGTTTCCAATGCTTACTGGCCGATGATCTGGCCGTCGCCGGAGCCGGTGCGGCTCGACCTTTCAGCGGCGACGCTGAGGCTGCCGCTGCGCCCGCTCGCAAAAGCCGACGAGACCTCGTTCCAGTCTCCCGAAGGCGCAACACCCTGGGCAACCGCGACAGTTCGTGCAGCGAATTCCGAGCGTCACGTCGATCGCGATGAGAAGACCGGCATCGTCACGCTGTCGATCACGGATGATTTCGGAGAAGTGCGCGATCTCGCGCATGGACTGGCCAATGGCAGCATTGCCCGCGAGAGCTGGACGATCCACCCCGACGACCCGCTGTCTGCCTCGGGCCGCACGCACTGGACGCAGACCTTGTCGCGAAACGGATGGTCGGTGCGCACCGAGACGTCGGCTGAAATGCGCTGCGATGCGCAAAACTTCATCGTCAGCGCCAGAATCGAAGCCTATGAGGGCGAAACGCTGGTTTTCGAACGCGATTTCGAAGAGACGATCCCGCGCGACCTGCTCTGAGCGTCGACCCGACTGGTCCAGTTGCGACGCACGATTTACGCCACGGTATGTCGCATTCCGTCTTGCTTACGGCTTTGCCTTCCGGTCAATATCCCTTTGGTAACAACAAGCAAAAAACGACCATAAGGTCGAACCAACAGAGTGAGGAACTCAAATGTCCAACGAACTCGAATATCTGAGCCGGCGCGTTGCGTCCGGCAAGCTGAGCCGTCGTGATTTCCTCGGCCGCGCCGCAGCACTCGGCGTCACAGCGCCCTTCGCCAATATGCTGCTTTCCAGTGCGGCTCGCGCGGAAGGCCCGGTCAAGGGCGGCACGCTGAAGGCCGGCCTCGTCGGCGGCGAATCCACGAACAGCCTGGACCCGGCTTTGTTCATGACGCAAGTGCCGTTCGCTTTTGGCAAGATGTGGGGCGAGCTGATCGTCGAGCTGTCCCCGGAAGGCAAACTCGAGAACCGCATCGCCGAAGAGATCGGCTCGTCGGACGACGCCAAGGTGTGGACGCTGAAAATCCGCGACGGCGTCGAATTCCACAACGGCAAGACGGTGACCGCTGAGGATGTGGCGGCAACCCTCGAGCGCCATTCCGATGAAAAATCGAAGTCCGGCGCGCTGGGCTACATGAAAGGCATCGACAGCATCAAGGCCAGTGGCAAGGAAGTCGTCCTGACGCTGAAGGAGGCCAACGCCGACCTTCCCTATCTCCTCAGCGACTACCACCTCATCGTCCAGCCCAACGGCGGCAAGGACAAGGCGGATGCCGGCATCTCGGCAGGACCCTACAAGGTCACTACCAACGAGCCCGGCGTGCGCCATGGCGGCGAGCGCTTCGCCAATTACTGGCAGGCCGACAAGATGGGCCATGCCGACCAGATCGAGATCATCGTTATCAACGACGCGACCGCGCGCACGGCGGCCCTGCAGGGCGGCCAGGTCAACATGATCAACCGCGTCGAGCCGAAGATCGTCGACCTCATCAAGCGCGTACCGGGCGTCACCATCCGCAACCATGCCGGCCCCGGCCACTACGTCTTCATCATGCATTGCAACACCGCGCCCTTCGACAACAGCGACCTGCGCATGGCGCTGAAGCTCGCGATCGACCGCGAAGAGATGCTGAACAAGGTGCTGCGCGGCTACGGCTCGCTCGGCAACGACTTCCCGATCAATTCGTCCTATCCGCTGTTTTCCGAGATCGAGCAGCGCAAATATGATCCCGACAAGGCCAAGTTCCACTACAAGAAGTCGGGCCATGACGGCACCGTGCTGCTGCGCACCTCCGACGTCGCCTTCCCGGGCGCGGTCGACGCCTCGCAGCTCTTCCAGCAGAGCGCGGCCAAGGCCGGCATCAAGATCGAGCTCAAGCGCGAGCCCGGCGACGGCTACTGGAACGAGGTCTGGAACAAGCAGCCCTTCTGCGCCTCCTATTGGGGCGGCCGCTCGACCCAGGACCAGATGTACTCGACCGCCTATCTGTCGACCGCCGACTGGAACGACACCCGTTTCAAGCGTCCGGACTTCGACAAGCTGGTGCTGGCCGCACGCGCCGAACTCGACGAGACCAAGCGCAAGCAGATGTACCACGACATGGCCGTGCTGGTGCGCGACGAGGGCGGCCTGATCCTGCCGATGTTCAATCAGTTCATCGATGCGACAGGCGCCAAGGTCGGCGGCTGGGTAGACGATCCGCATCAGGAGCTGATGAACGGCTACGCGCTGGCGAAGTGCTGGCTCGAAGCCTGAGCCCGGCTTTGCGGATATGTCCTCACCCGTCGTGAAACTTGTGGCCCAGCGCGTTGCGCTGGGCATCGTCCTCTTGCTGGCCGTTTCGGTCCTGATCTTCGCCGGCACCCAGATCCTGCCCGGCGACGTCGCGCAAGCCATTCTCGGACAGTCGGCGACGCCGGAATCGCTCGCCAATCTGCGCGAGCAGCTCGGCCTGAATCAGCCGGCTTACATCAGGTATTTCCATTGGCTAGGCGGTGTGCTCACCGGCGATCTTGGCACGGCGATGTCGAGCGGCCAGGATATTGCCACATCGATCAAGGGGCGGCTGTGGAACACGCTGTTCCTCGCCTTCTGGGCTGCGATCGTGGCCGTGCCGCTGGCCATCATCCTCGGCCTGATCGCCGTGCGTTACCGCAATGGCTGGGTCGACAAGCTGATCTCCGGCCTGGCGCTCGCCTCGACATCTTTCCCGGAATTCTTCATCGGCTATGTGCTCGTCTATTTCTTTGCCGTGAAGTATCAATGGTTCCCGGCCATTTCCACGGTCTATGACGGCATGCCGTTCGGTGAGCGCATGCAGGCGATCGCGTTGCCGGCCACCGCGCTGACGCTGGTTGTGCTGGCGCATATGATGCGCATGACCCGCGCGGCCATCCTCAACGTCATGCAGTCGGCTTATGTCGAGACGGCAGAACTGAAAGGCCTGTCGGCCTTCAACGTCATCCGCAAGCATGCTTTCCCCAATGCCATAGCGCCGATCATCAACGTCGTCATGCTCAACCTCGCCTACCTCATCGTCGGCGTCGTCGTGGTCGAGGTGATCTTCGTCTATCCCGGCATGGGACAATATCTGGTCGACCACGTCACCAAGCGCGACGTGCCGGTGGTGCAGGCGGTCGGCCTGGTCTTCGCCGCCGTCTATATCAGCCTGAACATCATTGCGGACATCGGGGCGATTGTCGCCAATCCGCGCCTCAGACATCCGAAATAGGCGGCGGGCATGCTCGACATCAAACGCATCCCCATCCCCGCGCTGATCGGCATCGTGCTGACGGCTATGTTCGTGCTGGCGGCAGTTTTCGCACCGTTGATCGCACCGTACGGCAATGCCGAAATCGTCGGCGATGTCTGGGAACCGATGACGGCGGCACATTTGCTGGGCACCGACAATCTCGGTCGCGATCTTCTGTCGCGCATGATCTACGGCGCTCGCATCACGCTGTTCATTGCGGTGCTGGCCACCGCCCTGTCATTCTCGCTCGGCGCCATCCTCGGCTTTTCGGCGGCGGTGTTCGGCGGCTGGTTCGACACGCTTCTGTCGCGCCTTGTCGATCTGCTGATGTCGATCCCGACCCTGATCATGGCGCTCGTCGTGCTTTCGGTGCTGCCGACCAATCTGGTGACGCTGATCCTGGTGATGGGCGTCCTCGACTCGACCCGCGTCTACCGGCTGTCGCGCGCGGTGGCCGTCGACATCAACGTCATGGATTATGTCGAGGCCGCCAAGCTGCGGGGCGAAGGCAGCGGCTGGATCATCTTCCGCGAGATCCTGCCCAACGCGCTGTCGCCGCTGGTCTCGGAACTTGGCCTGCGCTTCATCTACGCGGTGCTGTTCTTGTCGACGCTGTCCTTTCTCGGCCTTGGCGTGCAACCGCCGGATGCCGACTGGGGCGGCATGGTCAAGGAAAACAAGGACGGCATCGTCTTCGGTATCGGGGCGGCACTCATCCCCGCCGCGGCGATCGCGGCACTGGCGATTTCGGTCAATCTGGTCGCTGACTGGGTGCTCAACCGCACGACAAGCCTGAAGGGAGGACGCGGGTGATGGCTGACACAAAAGCAAAGCCCGGCCTGCTGCTCGATATCCGCAATCTGCGCATCGAAGCGACAGTGTTTCCGCCCGGCGAAGCGCCGAAGAACATCGTTTTGGTCCACGATGTCTCGCTGACGCTGGAAAAGGGCAAGGTGCTCGGCCTGATCGGCGAGTCCGGCGCCGGCAAGTCGACCATCGGCCTGTCGTCGATGGGCTATGGCCGTGGCGGCGTGCGCATCACCGGCGGAGAGGTGCTGCTCAACGGCCGCGATATTCTCAAGGGCGGCAAGGAAGGTTTCCGCAAATTGCGCGGCCGCGAGGTCTGCTATGTCGCGCAGTCGGCGGCCGCCGCCTTCAACCCGGCGCACAAGCTGATGGACCAGGTGGTGGAAGCAACGCTGCTGCACGGCACGGCGACACGCGCCGAGGCCGAGAAACGTGCCGTGGCGTTGTTCAAGAAGCTCAGCCTGCCAAACCCCGAAATCATCGGCGAACGCTTCCCGCACCAGGTCTCAGGCGGCCAGTTGCAGCGCGTGATGACGGCTATGGCGCTGTGTTCGGAACCTGACCTGATCGTCTTCGACGAGCCGACCACGGCACTCGACGTGACGACGCAGATCGACGTGCTGGCGGCGATCAAGGACGCCATCCGCGACACCCATGTCGCTGCGCTCTACATTACCCACGATCTTGCCGTCGTCGCCCAGGTCTCGGACGAGATCATGGTGCTGCGCCATGGCAGGCTGGTCGAATGGGGCGGCACTCGCCAGATCATCAAGGAGCCGCGCCAGGAATACACCAATGCGCTGGTCTCGGTGCATGAGATCGAGCATGCCGAGCAGAAGCCCGGCGCCGCGCCGTTCCTGTCGGTCAAGAACGTCACCGCCGCTTACGGCGGCAGCCACGTCAAGGTGCTGAAGAACGTCTCTGTCGACATCTATCCGGGACAGACGCTGGCGGTCGTCGGTGAATCCGGCTCTGGCAAGTCGACGCTGGCGCGCGCTATCACCGGGCTGTTGCCGCCCGGGGAAGGCACCGTCACCTTCGATGGCAGGCCGCTCGCCAACCGGCTTGCCGACCGGCCGAAGGAGGATCTGCGCCAGT
Source organism: Mesorhizobium sp. C277A (assembly GCF_040324395.1). Lineage (NCBI taxonomy): Bacteria > Pseudomonadati > Pseudomonadota > Alphaproteobacteria > Hyphomicrobiales > Phyllobacteriaceae > Mesorhizobium > Mesorhizobium sp. C277A. The sequence goes on from NZ_JAMYVW010000002.1 coordinate 5,542,375, forward strand.
TGCAGATGATCTATCAGATGGCCGACGTGGCGATGAACCCGCGCCAGACCGTCGGCACCATCATCGGCCGGCCGCTGGAATTCTACTTCGGCATACGCGGCCGCGAGCGCGACAAGCGCGTCGCCGAACTGCTCGACGAGATCGAGATGGGCAAGGGCTTTCTCGATCGTTATCCGGCCGAACTCTCCGGAGGCCAGAAACAGCGCGTCTGTATCGCCCGCTCGCTCGCCGCCAAGCCCAAGCTGATCATCTGCGACGAGGTGACATCGGCGCTCGACCCGCTGGTGGCCAACGGCATTCTCAAGCTGCTGCTCAACCTGCAGCAGCACGAGAAGGTCGCCTACCTCTTTATCACTCACGATCTGGCGACGGTGAAGTCGATCGCCGATTCGATCGCGGTGATGTACCGCGGCGAGGTGGTGCGCTACGGCGCCAAGAGCAAGGTGCTGACGCCGCCCTTCGACGCCTATACCGACCTGCTGCTGTCGTCCGTTCCCGAGATGGAGATCGGCTGGCTGGAAAAGGCGATCAAGGGACGGCGCATGGCGAGCGCGGGGAATTAGTAGGGAATTCGCGGCCTTTGTCGCGAAAACTTCCTTCAACGGCAAAAGCTTTCCGGAGCCGCCCATGGCGCTCAAGACCAAACTGCTGCTCATCATTCTCGATGGCGTGCCCTACCGGAACTGGCGCCGGCTGATGGGCAATCTCGAGGGCTGGGTGCAGTCGGGCGAGGCGCAGGTGTGGAAGATGCGCTCGGTGCTGCCGTCGACCTCGGCCTGCTGCTATGCCTCGATCCACACCGGGGTTTCGCCGCAGGAGCACGGCATCCTATCCAACGAGAACCGTTTTCTCGTCAACAAGCCAGATATTTTCTCCGAGGTCAGCAAGGCCGGCGGCAAGACCGGCGCAGTGACGCATTCCTACTGGTCCGAATTCTTCCGTTCCTATCCGTTCGATCTGGTCGAGGACATGGAGTATGACGAGCCCAACGGACCGATCGCGCATGGCCGCTTCCACACCATGACCGGCTATAATGCCCGCAACCAGATGACGCCGAGCGATGTTGACCTGTTTGCGACGCTGACCATGCTGACCCGGCGCCATGCCATCGACTACGGGATCCTGCACACCTGCACGCTCGATTCGATGGGCCATCGCTTCGGCCATGACTGCCACGAAATGGACCATGCCTGCTATGCGATGGACGGCATGCTGGCAGCCTTCCTGCCGGGCTGGCGGCAAGCCGGTTACGAGGTGATCGTAACCGCCGACCACGGCCAGACAGACCGCGGCCATCATGGCGGCCGCGACGATGAAATGCAGGATTTCGCGCTGTATTATTTCGGAGCCGGCAAAGGGCCGGATCCGGACACGCTGCTTGATCAGCTGCAACTGGCGCCGACGGTGCTGAAGCGGCTGGGTGTGCCGGTGCCGGAGACCATGAAGGCTAAGCCGTTTTTGGGGTGACGGAGGTCGTCGCTGAGCCGCCGTTCGCTACCCCCTCTCCCCGTCACTATACGGGGAGAGGGTAAGGGTGAGGGGCAGCGCAACATCAAACATAAATACCCCAACGCCGGTGCCGCCCCTCATCCGGCTGCCGCCACCTTCTCCCCGTATAGTGACGGGGAGAAGGGAGACACTCTGGCAACACTCACCTTCTTCGGTTAGCTTCGCCAAAATTCCTTGGCGGAAGGATGAACCTTTTTGAACCTATCGGCGACAGAGCAGACAGGAGCCAGGCGGCTCGACCGGCCATGACGGCAGCGACCGAGACTGATCGCGCGCTTGTCGACCGGGTCGCGAAGGGCGACCGTGCCGCTGTTCGGCTGCTGTTCATGCGTCACCACGCGCGGGTCTACCGCTTCGTGGTGCGCCAGACGGGATCGGAAATGATGGCCGACGATATCGCAAACGAGGTCTTTCTTGAGCTGTGGCGCCAAGCGCCCGGTTTCGAAGGGCGCTCGGAAGTCTCGACATGGCTGCTCGGCATCGCCCGGTTCAAGGCGCTGTCGATGCTGCGCAAGAAAAAAGAAGACTGGATCGATGACGATGATGCGGCGCAGGTTCCCGATGGCGCCGACACGCCGGAAGTCGCCACCATGAAGGAAGACAAGGGCGCCGCCTTGCGGCGCTTCGTCGATGCCTTGCCGGAGGAACACCGCTCGGTGATCGACCTTGCCTATTACCATGGACAGTCGGTGACGGAGATTGGCGAGGTGCTCGGCATCCCGGTCGCCACCGTCAAGACCCGAATGTTCTACGCCCGCAAGAAACTCGGCGAAGCCCTCAAGGCCGCCGGTTACGACAGGGGGTGGCCATGAGCAATCCTGAAGACATGAGCGCCGCTGAAAAAAAGTCGCGCCGTGACGAAATGGAAACGCTGCTGCCGTTCTACCTGAACGGCTCGCTGGAAGGATCGGACCTCGAAGCCGTCGAGGAATGGCTGGCGTCCGATCCGGCGGCGATGGCGGCGCTTGGCGAGGCTGAGGCGGAATTCTCCGGCGCCACCGCCGCCAACGAGGCGATCCGGCCACCGGCCGATGCGCTCAGCCGCTTTGCCAGGGCGCTCGACGCCGAAGCCGGACCGGTCCGCGCTCCCGCGGGCCGTTCCTGGCTGGCGCAGGCACTCGGCCGTTTCATGGCGGTGCCGGTCGGTGTCGCCTGGGCGGCAGCGGCGGTGCTGCTGGCGTTGGTCGTGGTGCAGTCCTACGTGCAGACCGGCGGCAAGAGCCATGATTTCGAGATTGCCGGCGCCGAGGATGATCTGGCGAAACTGCCGTTCGCGCTGGTCAAGTTCAAGCCGGATGCGAAGATGTCCGACATCGCTGTCTTCCTCGACCAGAACGCGCTGAAGATCGCCGGCGGGCCGGCCGCCTCGGGCGTCTTCCGCATTGCCATCCCGGTCAAGACCGGAGCAGACTACACCAGGCTCGTCGGCCTTATTGCCGCCCAGCCGTTCGCGGAGACTGTGATCGAGGGAAGGAAACCGGTTGATGGCAGCTAGGGCGGTCATTCGATTTGCGGCGATCCTGGTGGCGGCGACGACAATCGTTGCCGTGCCGGCGTCGGCGCAGACCAATGATCCCAATGCCGGCCGGGCCGACTGCACCGACGCGGCCGGAGCGGCGGCTGCCGACTGCCCGAAAGACGGCAATGAGGCCAACGTCGGCGGCGAACCAGGCGCAGTTACCCTTCCGGCCCTGATCGTCGACCTGTTTCCCAACCCACCGGCTCCCGTAGCGCCCGTGCCGACGCCGCGGCCGTCAGCGCCGCCTGCCGACACGCAGGCCGGGCCACCCGCCGGCGGGGCGATCGTTTCGCCGACCGATCTTGTCGTGACCGCGCCGCGCCGTGCCATCGCCGGCGAGTTCGTGCCCGACGAGGTGCTGGTGACCGTCGACGGCGATGCCGGCGCCGTCCAGCAGATCGCCGCCTCTTTCGGCCTTGAAGTGCGCTCGCAGCGCCAGTCGCGGCTGCTCGGCACCACGCTGGTGCGCTTCGGCATTCCCGACGGCCGCCCTGTCGGCGCCGTGCTGGCGCAGCTGGCCGCCGATGGCCGCACCCTGCGGCGCGAGCCAAACCATATCTATTCGCTGCAGCAGGCGGCCGGCATCGTCAACTATGCCTTCGAGCGCATTCAGCTCGACAACAAGCAAGCCAGTGGCGAAAACGTGCGCATCGCCGTCATCGACACCGGCATAGACGACACCAATCCGGCGCTGTCCGGCGTCATTGCCGACCAGTTCGACGCCATGCCCAACGTGCCGGTCGAAAAGCGTGACCACGGTACCTCGGTCGACGGGCTGATCGCCGGCGTCGGCGCGCTCGAAGGCATGGCGCCCGGCGCCAGGATCTATCACGCCCGCGCCTTCGAGGACGGCAGGTCGACCATGGATGTCATCCTGTCGGCGCTCGACTGGGCGGCGGACCAGAATGTCAGCATCATCAATATGAGTTTCGTCGGCCCCAAGAACGATCTGCTCGCCACCGCCTGCCGCAATGCGCGCGGGCTCGGCATCATCCTGGTCGCTGCTGCCGGCAACAACGGGCCGAAAGCGCCCTATGGCTACCCCGCCGCCTATGACGGCGTGATCGCGGTCACCGCCACCGACGCCAAGGACGGGCTGATGCAGCAGGCCAATCGCGGCGCTTATGTCTTCATCTCGGCGCCCGGCGTCGAGATGGTGGCGCCGAGCGGCGCCGGCTCTGACGTCGTCACCGGCACCTCGTTTGCCGCCGCGATCGTGTCCGGCGCTATCGCCAATTTGATCCACGCTTCACCCGAGCGCTCCGCCGACGACATCGAAAAGGCGCTGGCCGCCACCGCCAGGGATCTCGGTCCGAAGGGACGGGACAATGATTTCGGTTATGGGCTGCTGGATACGAAGGCGGCGGCGAACAAGTAAACCGGGCGAAATTCGCGCCACCAATTCAGAGCGCCGGGCCCAGCCGGACAGGGCTGCCATCATGGAAGCGTGACAGCCGGAAGCGGCTGAGGTCGTGCCCCGTCTGGTTTCCCTGGATCAGGTCGGCAACGACACGGCCTATGCCAGGCCCGATACCGAAGCCGTGACCGCTCATTCCCGTTGCGACGAAAAGGCTGCCGACTGCCTCAACCCGATCCACGACGGGGACGACGTCGGGCATGGCGTCGATCATGCCACCCCAGCCTGCCTTCAGGCGAACCCTCTCGAACTGCGGAAAGAGACGTCCGAAATTGCGTTCTATCGAACGCAGACCGGCTCGTTCAGGGGGCGGGTTCAGCACCCGCATTTTTTCGAAAGGACTGACGGAATCCGGTGCCCAATCGCGCGGCGTCGACCACGCATCAGGGTAGCCTGACGGCGCGAACGGAAAGTAGCGCGTCCCGAACGGATTGTCCCTGAGGGCGGGAAGGTATTTGGTGGCGTGCCGGAATGCGTCGGGCCCCAAATAAAGCAAATGGCTGCCGCCCGCGGCGAGCGTGTAGCCGCCATCCTGCCGGCGCCGGAACGCGATGTGTTCGTCGGCCGCCGCACCGGCATAGATCTCAGCCAAGGGGTCCGTTGCGGCTGCGGTTACCCTGACGCTGAGCTGGGGGATGGAGATGCCGTGTCTGCGCAAGAACAGAGATGACCAGGCCCCGCCCGCGACCAGCACGCTGGAGGCCTCGACATACCCCGCCTCGGTCCACACGCCCTTGATCTTGCCGCCTGAGATTTCGAGGGTTCGCGCGGCACGATTCTCGACGATTTTGACGCCTTTTCGCGCGGCGAGCCGGGCAAGTGCCGGCACTGCCAGCCAAGGCTCCGCGCGCATGTCGGAGGGCGTCGTCATCGCGCCCTTGAATTTGCGCGACATGCCTTTGATGAGTGCCGCGGTTTCGTCTGCATCCAGGAGACGGGTGTCGAGCGCATGCGTCGCAGCGATCTTCATGAACGCTTCGAAGCCGGCCATGTCCTTGTCGGTGTTCGCGAGGTAGGTCACACCTGTCTGGGTCAGGCCGATGTCCTCGCCGCATTCCTCAGCCAGTTGCCGCCACAGGCGAATAGCCTCGATGACGATGGGCAGCTCGTCGGCGTCGCGTCCCTGCTTTCGAATCCAGCCCCAGTTTCGGGACGACTGTTCGGCCGCAATGCGCCCTTTTTCCAGCAGCGTCACCGGGATGTTCCGCTGTGCCAGGAAAAGCGCCGTCGTCACACCGATGATGCCGCCACCGACAATGACCACCTCCGACGTTTTCGGCGGTGGGCCAGGATGCCGGATTGGATCCGTTTCGGAGAACGGGAATATGGGCAAGTGGCGCACCCTGAGGACTGGTTGATGGCTCTGGCTTACTGGTTGCCACCCACTCGAAGCCAAATCAAGGACAGGTCCAGGCAGACCGTTGTCCCAACGAAGTCAATCTATCTGCGGGCAACATCCACATGGGTGAACTTGCCCAGCGGAGCAATTGGATTAATCCCTAAACCGGCGCGCCGGCGACCGAGCCTCTCACCACCAGGTCGACAGGCCAGACCTCGCCCCGCGCCCCTTCTTCCAAGCCGGAAATGCGCGCTGCCAGGCGTTCGGCGATGCGGGCGCCGGCGAGGCGGATCGACGAGCGCGTCGTCGACAGCGGCACGGAAAAATTCTCCGGCTTCAGCCATGGAAAGACGTCGTCATGGGCAATCAACGACAGGTCGCCGGGAATGGTCAGGCCAAGGTCGCGCACCGCGCGCACGACGCCGAGCGACATGATCAGGCTGGAGCAGGCGATCGCCGTCGGCCGCTCGCTCTGTTCGAGCAGGCGCCTGGCGGCGCGGTAGCCGTTCTCCTCGGTCATGGTGAGTGAACAGACATGGCGCTCGCCGAGCGTCAGGCCGCTCGCGGCCAGCGCCCTGCGCATGCCGCGCTCGCGGTGGATGGCGAAGGTCTCGCGGTCGTCGCCATTGATCAGCGCCAGCCGGCGGTGGCCGAGCTGAACCAGCAGCCGGGCGGCGTCGTGGAAGCCGCCCTCATTGTCGATGTCGGTGAAGGGATAGTCGAAATCGAAGCCTTCGCTGCGGCCATGGACGATGAAGGGAATGCCGAGCGTGTTGACCAGCGCCACCCGCCGGTCGGCCGGGCGCGGCGAGGAGATGTAGACGGCGTCGACCTGGCGGTTGGCGACGATGCGGCGATAGGTGGTTTCCTGGTCGTCGGCATCGGCCGGCGACAGCACCAGGTCGAGCTCGTGCGAGCGGGCATAGTCGCCGAGGCCGGAGAGGAATTCGACGAAATGCGGGTCGATGTCGACGGAGGCGCCCGTCGGCAGGACATAGCCGATCATGCCCGTCTTGCCGGTCGCCAGCCGGCGCGCGCTCGGATTGGGCCGGTAGCCGTGGCGCTTGGCGGCATCCACCACGCGCCGGCGGGTTTCCTCGTTGACCTCCGGATAGCCGTTGAGCGCACGGCTTACCGTTGTCTGCGACAGGGCTAGCATATGAGAGAGCTGCTTCAGGTTCACTGGGAGGCCTCCAAGCCTCAAAGCGCTTTTAATTTTGAAGCCACGCGGCGCCACAACGGGCGCGGCCAAGCTGGTCGACCATACGCACTGGTCCGGCCAGTTTGAAGCTTAATACGCTGCTGCACCGCCGTAAAACTATGCTGCAGTGCACTTTACCAAGTCTTCCATCTCGAAATTAAATCGATTAGCCCACCGCCCTCTTGACTTCCAGCCGATTCAATGGCGAGATCAAAAAGACCAAAGCGCTTTGGAAGACTCTTCGAAAGGTTGCGGTTCCTTTCTGAACGAGTCACAGTCCTGCAGCGTCGGCGGGCGGAATGGAGGTTCCGTCCGGGTGTATGTGTCCACACTGGGAGGAATACCGATGAAGAAGATGCTTCTGCTTGGCGCAGCGTTTGCCACGCTCGCCTTGTCCCTGCCGGCGCAAGCCGAACTGAAGTTCAAGCCCGGGGAAGACAAGCGCTTCAACTGGGCCAATTACGAAGAGCTGAAGAAGGTCGATCTCAAGGGCGAGACGCTGACCATCTTCGGGCCCTGGCGCGGCGAGGACGAAGGCCTCATCCGCACTGTTCTCGAATATTTTCAGGAAGCCACCGGCGCCGAGATCAAATACTCCTCGTCGGAAAATTACGAACAGCAGATCGTCATCGATACCCAGGCCGGCAGCCCGCCCAATATCGCCGTACTGCCGCAGCCGGGCCTGATCCAGGATCTGGCGTCCAAGGGCCTTTTGACGCCGCTGGGCGACGACACCGCCAAATGGATCAAGGACAATTACGGCGCCGGCCAGTCATGGGTCGATCTCGGCACCTTCAAGGACAAGGACGGCAAGCCGGGCTTCTTCGCCTTCCCCTACAAGGCCGACGTGAAATCGCTGGTCTGGTATTCGCCCGACAATTTCGAGGAAGCCGGCTACAAGGTTCCCAAGACCCAGGAAGAGCTCGCCGACCTCGAGAAGAAGATCATCGCCGACGGCGGCACGCCGTGGTGCATCGGCCTCGGCTCAGGCGGCGCTACCGGCTGGCCGGCGACCGACTGGGTCGAAGACATCATGCTGCGCACCCAGACGCCCGACGTGTATGACAAGTGGGTAAAGAACGAGATCCCGTTCAGCGATCCGGCGGTGGTCAACGCCATCGACATTTTCGGCAAGATCGCGACCGACGACAAGATGGTCGACGGTGGGGCCAAGGCGGTTGCCGCGACCGACTTCCGCGACAGCCCGAAGGGCCTCTTCTCGGTGCCGCCGAAATGCTACCTGCACCATCAGGCATCGTTCATCCCGACCTTCTTCCCGGAAGGCACAAAGGTTGGACAGGACGCCGACTTCTTCTACTTCCCGCCCTATGCATCCAAGCCCGAGCTGGGCACGCCTGTGCTCGGCGCCGGCACGCTGGCCATGATCACCAAGGATTCGAAGGGTGCACGCGCGTTCATCGAATTTCTGAAAATGCCGCTGGCACATGAAATCTGGATGGCCCAGGGCGGCTTCGTCACCCCGCTCAAGTCGGTCAACAAGGATGCCTATGCCAGCGACGCGCTGAAGAAGCAGGGCGATATCCTCGCCAATGCCTCGACCTTCCGCTTCGACGGTTCGGACCTGATGCCGGGCAAGATCGGCGCCGGCGCCTTCTGGACCGGCATGATCGATCTGGTCGGCGGCAAGTCGGCGCAGGATGTCGCCACCGACATCCAGAAGAGCTGGGACGCTATCAAGTAGTCAGCTGGCAAGCAGTCAGCTGGCAAGCAGTCAGCTGGCAAGTAACCACTGCCAAGTAATCAGCCGCTTTGGCGGCAAATTCAGGACTTCCTCCACAGACTGGATCCGGGCCGCTATGGCCCGGATCCGACCGGCGCCTTACGCCGGACCGATTTGCGTTCGTTCGTTTCAGAATAACTTAAATCGGCGCAGAGCCACATCGCCAGGGCTGTTCAAGGCCCGGCCGATCATGCGCAGGGAAGAGGGACCCATGGCTGCTCAGATCTTATCGGCCATTTTTGTCATCATCATCGGCGTCGGCGGCTGCGTCGCCTATTTCTGGGGCGCCAACAAGCTGGTCGACCTGATATTCCCGTCGCGCGGCGTGGCCGGGGCTGCGGCCATCGACAATCTGCGCCGGCAAGGACTGGTCCGTCCGTGGCTGTTCGTCGGCCCGGCGATGATCATCCTCACCGTCTACCTGATCTATCCGGTGGTGGCGACGCTCTGGCTGTCCTTCCTCGACCGCGGCGGCCAGCATTTTGTCGGCTTCGCCAACTATGAATGGGCGTTCGGCGACCGCGAGTTCCGCAACTCGATCCTGAATAACATCATCTGGCTGGCGGTGGTGCCGGCGGCGTGCACCTTCCTCGGGCTGATCATCGCCGTGCTCACCGACAAGATCTGGTGGGGCACGATCGCCAAGAGCCTGATTTTCCTGCCGCTGGCGATCTCCTTCGTCGGCGCCAGCGTGATCTGGAAATTCATCTACGAATATCGCGGCGAGGGCCAGACGCAGATCGGCCTGCTCAACGCCATCATCCAGTATTTCGGCGGCCAGCCGCAGGTCTGGATATCGCTGCCGTTCTGGAACAATTTCTTCCTGATGATCATCCTGATCTGGATCCAGACCGGCTTTGCCATGGTCATCCTGTCTTCGGCATTGCGCGGCATCCCCGAAGAGACGCTTGAAGCCGCGGTCATCGACGGCGCCAATCCGTTCCAGATCTTCTGGAAGATCATGGTGCCGCAGATCTGGGGCACTATCGCCGTGGTATGGACGACGATCACCATCCTGGTGCTGAAAGTGTTTGACATCGTGCTGACCATGACCAATGGCCAATGGAACAGCCAGGTGCTGGCCAATCTGATGTTCGACTGGATGTTCCGCGGCGGCGGCGATTTCGGCCGCGGCGCCACCATCGCCATCATCATCATGATCGCGGTCATCCCGATCATGGTCTGGAACATCCGCCAGGCGAACAAAGAGACGGGAGGACATTGAGATGGCCGTCGCGACCGGAAAGTCCTTTGCCAGCCGCTTCGGCGTCCACATCGCCGTGCTCGTCTTCGTCGCCATCTGGACCGTGCCGACGCTCGGCATCCTGGTCTCGTCGCTGCGCGACAAGGACCAGATCATCGCCTCGGGCTGGTGGAACTCGTTCTCCAGCTCCAGCCAGACCGAAGCCGGCCGCCTGCCGCCGGCCTCGGCGCAGGTCGAGAAGGACGGCAAGTTCGTGCTTGCCGGCAACATCTTCGGCGATGCTGTGGCCCGCAACATCAGCGCCTTCGGCGTCAAGTCGGCCGCACCGACGCAGTATCCGGCCGGCACCACGGCCGACCTCGGCGACGGGGTAACCCTGCTGCTCAATGCCGACGGCACGTTCGTCATGTCGTCGCCGAAAGCCTTCGAAGGCGACCGTGGCCAGCGCGTTTATTACGCCTCGTCGGCGCCGCCGAAATTCACCACCGACAATTACAAGACCGTGCTGTTTTCGGAGGGCATCGGCCGCTCGTTCATAAACTCGCTGACCGTCACCATCCCGGCGACGGTCATCCCGATCCTGATCGCCGCCTTCGCCGCCTATGCATTGGCGTGGATGCGTTTTCCCGGCCGCGCCTTGCTGATCGCCACAATCATCGGCCTGCTGGTCGTGCCGCTGCAGATGTCCTTGATCCCGCTTTTGAAGATCTACAACGGCGTCGGCATCTTCTTCGGTGTGCCGTCGAAAACCTATCTCGGCATCTGGCTGGCGCATACCGGCTTCGGCCTGCCCTTCGCCATCTATCTCCTGCGCAGCTATATTGCCGGCCTGCCGCGCGAGATCATGGAATCGGCGCGCATAGATGGCGCCAGCGATTTCGAAATCTTCGTCAAGATCGTGCTGCCGCTGTCCTTCCCGGTGCTGGCGTCCTTTGCAATCTTCCAGTTCCTGTGGGTGTGGAACGATTTGTTGGTGGCAATGGTTTTCCTCGGTACCGAAGGGGACCAGATCGTGCTGACCGCGAAGCTCAACGCGCTGCTCGGCTCGCGCGGCGGCGACTGGGAAATCCTGACGACATCGGCCTTCGTCACCATTATCGTGCCGCTGATCGTGTTCTTCTCGCTGCAGCGCTATTTCGTCCGCGGGCTGCTGGCCGGCTCGGTCAAAGGAGGTTGAGACTTATGCAAGCCGCTTTGAAGGCGACCTCGAAGCCCGATCTCGCCGTCGATCGCGACTGGTGGCGGGGCGCGGTGATCTACCAGATCTATCCGCGCTCCTATCAGGACTCCAATGGCGACGGCATCGGCGACCTCAAGGGCATCATCCGCAGGCTGCCCTACATCGCCTCGCTCGGCGTCGACGCCATCTGGATTTCGCCCTTCTTCAAGTCGCCGATGAAGGATTTCGGCTACGACGTCTCGGACTATTGCGACGTCGACCCGATGTTCGGGACGCTCGCCGATTTCGACGCGCTGGTTGCGGAAGCCCATCACCTCGGCCTCAAGGTGATGATCGACGAGGTGCTGTCGCACACCGCCGACGTCCATCCATGGTTCAAGGAGAGCCGCGCCAGCCGTAGCAATCCCAAGGCCGACTGGTATGTCTGGGCCGACGCCAGGCCGGACGGCACGCCGCCCAACAACTGGCTGTCGATCTTCGGCGGCTCGGCCTGGCAGTGGGACACCAGCCGCCAGCAATATTATCTGCATAATTTCCTGTCCGAGCAGCCCGACCTCAACTTCCACAATCTGGAAGTCCAGGACGCGCTGCTCGACGTCACCCGCTTCTGGCTGGAGCGCGGCGTCGACGGCTTCCGCCTCGACACCATCAATTTCTACTTCCACAGCCAGGGGCTGGAGAACAATCCGCCGCTGCCGCCCGAAGAGCGCAACGACCAGACAGCACCTGCGGTCAATCCCTACAACTACCAGGACCATATCTACGACAAGAGCCGGCCGGAAAACCTTGCCTTCCTCGAACGGTTCCGGGCGCTGCTCGACGAATATCCGGCGGCCGCCGCGGTCGGCGAAGTCGGCGATTCGCAGCGTGGGCTGGAAGTGGTCGCCGCCTACACCGCCGGCGGCAAACGCGTCCACATGTGCTATTCCTTCGATTTCCTGGCGCCGGAAAAGATCAGCGCCGCCAAGGTGCGCCAGGTGCTGGAAGCCTTTGGCAAGGTCGCCAGCGACGGCTGGTCGTGCTGGGCCTTTTCCAACCACGACGTGATGCGTCCGGCCTCGCGCTGGGCCGCCGACGAGGCCGACCCGGCCGCCTATCTGAAGGTTATCTCGGCGCTGCTGATGTCGCTGCGCGGTTCGGTCTGCCTCTATCAGGGAGAGGAGCTTGGGCTGGGCGAAGCCGAGTTGCAGTTCGAGGATCTGCAGGACCCCTACGGCATTCGCTTCTGGCCCGAATTCAAGGGCCGCGACGGCTGCCGCACGCCGATGGTGTGGGATGCAACCGCCAGCAATGCCGGCTTTTCGACGGCCAAGCCCTGGCTGCCGGTGCCGGGCAAGCACTTGTCGCAAGCGGTCAATGTTCAGCAGGGCGACGCGGCCTCGCTGCTCGAGCACTACCGGCGCTTTCTCGGTTTCCGCCGCCAGCATCCGGCCCTGGCCAAAGGCGACATCGAGTTCATCGAAAGCGAGGGCGACACCGTCGCCTTCACCCGCCGTGAGGGCAATGAGCAGATCGTCTGCGTCTTCAATCTGGCCAGCAAGCCGGCCGAGGTCGATCTCGGTGGTCAGGCGTTGCTGCCATTGGCCGGGCACGGTTTTTCGGGACAATCCGGCACAGGTTCCATCCGCCTCGGCGGCTACGGCGCCTGGTTCGGGCGCATCGACTGAGTTTTTGACGAAACTGGATTTTTTGAGGAAATCCAGGTTCTCTAGGGAAATCACTGGGAGGAAATTATGGCCGATGTCACGCTGAGACAGGTGAAGAAATCATACGGCAATCTGCACATTCTCCACGGCATCGACCTCGACATAAAGTCGGGCGAGTTCATCGTCTTCGTCGGCCCGTCGGGTTGCGGCAAGTCGACCTTGCTGCGGTCCATCGCCGGGCTTGAGGAGATCACCTCCGGCGAGCTGAAGATCGCCGGCGAGGTGGTGAACGACGTGCCGCCTTCCAAGCGCGGCATTGCCATGGTGTTCCAGTCCTATGCGCTCTATCCGCACATGACCGTCTACGACAACATGGCCTTCTCGATGAAGATCGGCAAGGAAAGCAAGGCCGAGATCGACAAGCGGGTGCGGCAGGCCGCCGAAATCCTGCAGCTGACCAAATATCTCGACCGCCTGCCCAAGGCGATGTCGGGCGGCCAGCGCCAGCGTGTCGCCATCGGTCGCGCCATCGTGCGCAATCCGAAAGTGTTCCTGTTCGACGAGCCGCTGTCGAATCTCGACGCGGCGCTGCGCGTCGCGACCCGCATCGAGATCGCCAAGCTCAAGGAATCGATGCCTGCCACGACCATGATCTACGTCACCCACGATCAGGTCGAAGCGATGACGCTCGCCGACCGCATCGTCGTGCTGAAGGATGGCCATATCGAGCAGGTCGGCACGCCGATGGACCTCTACAAGAAGCCCGGCAATCTGTTCGTTGCCCAGTTCATCGGCTCGCCGGCCATGAACATCCTGCCGGCGACAATCGACAGGACGGGCAACCCTACAATCGTCAGCCATGTCGGCGGCCGCAAGGCAACGGTGCCGATCGCAACGCCGGCGTCAGCAAAGGGTGCGGCAGTCAGCTTCGGCGTGCGGCCGGAGGATCTGTCGGCCGCCACCGGCGCGGAATATCTTTTCGAGGGCGTGGTAGACTATGTCGAGCAACTCGGCGAGGTGCAGCTTGTCTATGTCGATATCGGCCGCGCTGACCTGCCGTTGGTGACCAAGCTGCCCGGCAATGTCGAGGTCAAGCGCGGGGCAAAGCTGCGACTGACCGCGGATGCCGGGGACCTGCACATCTTCGACGCCGATGGGCACTCCTTCTCGCTCAAGCCGGTGGAAGTGAAGGCGGCTTGAGATAGCTGCGTCGTACAGGCATGAAAAAAGAGCGGCGGGCCAGGCCCGCCGCTCTTTTTTTAAGCTTCGGCTGTTAGTTGTTGCCGAACCGATCCCTGTCGCTGCTCTGAGGAACGAACTTCTGTTGGTCGTTCGACGAGTTCAGCAGCTTGTAGACCGCCGAGTTGGTGCCGGTCGACGAAGTGCGGGTGGTGTCGACGGCAGCGGCCGGCTGGTTGGCGCCATTGGAGCCATAATTGTCGCTGCCGGCAAAGGCAGCGCTCGAAATAGCCAGAACGGCTGCGGTGGCAAGAACGATCTTCTTCATTTTAGTCTCCTGAATTTTTCTGATGCCGCCAGCTGCAGCGGATAAGCCCGCCACGTGCTGGAAACCGGCTTTTAGCGGCCGAAAAGGTTACGGTCGGCACCGTGGGCAGGCGCCTGCTCGGCTGGAGCCGACTTCTCAACCGAAGCCGTATGGCCACTATCGGTCGACGTAATCGCAGGCTGGTTGGCGCCGTTCGAACCGTAGTTGTCGCTGCCGGCGAAAGCGCTGCCGGAGATGGCCAAAACGGCGGCGGCAGCAAGGATGATCTTTTTCATTTCAATACTCCTGAATTTTTTGGGATCCCGAGAGCGACGGGTTAGCCGCCCTTCTTTGGTCGGGATCAGCGATTGCCGTAGAGGTCGCGGTCGGCGCCCTGAACGACAGGCTGCTTGTCAGCGTGCGCCGGCTTCTGAATGGAAGCCGTATACGAGCTGTCGACCGAGACGGCTGGCTGGTTCGCACCATTGGAACCGTAATTGTCGCTACCGGCGAAGGCGCTGCCGGTGATCGCCAAAACGGCTGCGGCAGTGAGGATGATCTTTTTCATTTTTAGTACTCCAGTTTGTCTGTCCGTCTAGCGGCGTGTCTTGGGAGGAATTCGCGTCGTTCGGACAGCCCCGATGTGGGAAAGCCATAGGCTGGTTTCCAATCACGAAGTTGTTCCGTGTGGACCACGGTCCTGCACCTTGAAATTGTGCCAGGAAGTTCCTCTATGGTCATTTATCGCATTGTTTTCAGTTGCTTATGTCGAACCGAGTGGTTCGCTCCGGTGTCGGTTTCCGGGCCGTCGTTCACACCGTCCTGCACGCATTGTCAACAGAAACGAACCGTTCGGTTCGATTAGAGATTGCTAATAGTAACTTTTCGATACCGTTGAGCCCTTTTTGCCCCCGATCGGAACTGGATCCGCAGCGATTCGAAACGGCGATGATAGCGCCGCAAGACAGGATCTCAGCCCTTCGGTGGTCGGCGGGGCGTATGCCGCGCGTGTCGCGCCGCATGGATATGATGTCGCTTTCATGCCGACGTCGCGATCGCTGCCGTGATTAGATGATCGCATCTCAGGTGCCGCTTCGTGACGACGCAGCGGAGAATTGGGAAGCCGGTCAGAATCCGGCGCTGCCCCCGCAACGGTGGTGGAGTTGAAGTCGCAACGGGAGACCACTGGGCAGCAGCCTGGGAAGGTGTCGCGATGGTCCGCAAGGACAACTCCAGAGCCCGGAAACCAGCCCGAGATGCATAGACTCGACTGATCGCGGTGGGCGGTCAAGAGGTGGATAGTGCATGTCCGGCGCCGCGCCGGCCTGCGTCCGATCCTTCCTCCATCACCACCAAGTTCAGTCCTTAAACCACGAGGACAGAACTATGGATACGCGCAACGACATGCTGAGGCTCCTGAACGGCCGCAAGCAAGGCTTTTCGCTGGAACAGCCCTTCTACACCGACCCGGACTATTTCAAGCTCGACATGGAGCTTATCTGGTATCGCGACTGGCTGTTCATCGGCCATGATTGCGAACTGCCGAAGCCCGGCAGCTATATCACCGTGCAGATCGGCGATTATCCGGTGGTGCTGGTCCGCGACCAGAAGGGCAACATCAACGCCTTTCACAATTCCTGCCGCCATCGCGGCAGCCGTGTCTGCAACACTGAGAAGGGCATGGCGGCAAAGCTTGTCTGCCCCTATCACCAGTGGACCTACGAGCTTGACGGCCGGCTGCTGTTTGCCCGCCAGATGGCCGACGGTTTCGACAAGAGCCAGTTCGGCCTGAAGCCCGTCGCCTGCGAGAGCGTCGGCGGCTACATCTTCATCTGCCTGGCAAAAGAACCTGCCGACTTTGCCCCGATGCGCGCCATGATAGAGCCCTACCTCAAGCCGCACCGGCTGAATGAAGCCAAGGTCGCCTTCGAGAGCACCATCATCGAGAAGGGCAACTGGAAGCTGGTCTGGGAAAACAACCGCGAATGCTATCACTGCGCCGGCAATCATCCAGAGCTGTGCAAGACATTCCCCGAAGCGCCGACGGTGACCGGCGTGCAGGGCGCCGACAGCGATCCGGAGATGCTGGCGCACTGGGCGAAATGCGAGGCGGCGGGCCTGCCGAGCAAGTTCCGCATCGATCCGGCCGGGCAATACCGCGCCACCCGCGCGCCGCTGCTGCGCGATGCCGTCAGCTACACGATGTCCGGAAAGCGCGCGGTGACGAAGAACCTGTCCGACACTGTTGCCGCCGACCGCATCGGCACCTTGATGCACTACCACTATCCGACGACCTGGAACCACATACTGATCGACCATGCGGTCACCTTCCGGGTGCTGCCGATCAGCGCCACCGAAACCGCGGTGACGACCAAGTGGCTGGTGCACAAGGATGCGGTCGAGGGGGTCGACTACAACCTTGAGGAGCTCACCCATGTCTGGACCGAGACCAACGACCAGGACCGCCGCATCGTCGAGGAAAACGCCTTTGGCATCCTGTCTCCGGCCTATGAGCCCGGCCCCTATTCGGAGCTGCACGAGGGCGGCGTGATCCAGTTCGTCGAATGGTACGCGGCCTTCATCGGCCCGCGCCTTGCCGAAGGCGGCCGGCCGGCGCTACGCAGCGTCGCGTGAGCTGGAGCAGGCGAAGAGGGACCAGAGGATGAATGCGATGACGGATCTTGGGCTCTATCGCCATCTTGACCAGATGGCGCCGTGGAACGATAGGCTGCAGGTGCTGGAAGTGATCGGCGTCAGCGACGAGGCGCCCGACGTCAAGACCTTCACCTTCCGCTCCGACAACCAGACCTGGTTCCGCTACAAGCCGGGCCAGTTCCTGACGCTGGAACTGCCGACACCGGACGGGCCGCTGATGCGCACCTACACGCTGTCGTCGTCGCCATCGCGGCCGTTTTCGATCGCGGTGACGATCAAGGCGCAGGCCGGCAGCATCGGCACGCGCTGGATGTTCGACCATCTGGTGCCCGGTTCGCATGTCAAGGCCTACGGACCGGCCGGCGACTTCTCGTTGCACAGCCACCCGGCGGCCAAATACCTGTTCATTTCCGCCGGCTCCGGCGTGACGCCGATGATGTCGATGCTGCGCTGGCTGAACGACTGCGCGCCATGGACCGATGTCGGTTTCGTCAACTGCGCGCGGCGTGCCGAAGAGATCATCTTCCGCAAGGAACTCGAACTGCTCGGCGGCCATATGCCCGGCCTGTCGCTCGGCTTCATGATCGAGGAACGTTCCAGCCGCGAAGGCTGGTACGGCCATATGGGCCGCATCGATGCGATCCGGCTGCCCTTGCTGGCTCCGGACTTCCGCGAGCGCGAAATCTTCTGCTGCGGCCCCGATCCGTTCATGCGCGCCGTGCGCGGCATGCTGGATGCCGCCGGCTTCGACATGACGAAATACCATCAGGAGAGCTTTGCCGCGCCTGTGGTGGAGGAAATTCCGGCGCCGTTTGCCTCCCCGGTCGAGGACGGCATCGCTGCACCTGTCCAAGCCGTGACGCCGATCCGCTTCTCGCTTTCGGAGGTCGACGCCGGCTGCGTCGCCGGCCAGACCGTGCTGCAGACCGCGCGCAGCTCGGGCGTGCGGATTCCCGCCGCCTGCGAGTTCGGCCTGTGCGGCACCTGCAAGGTGAAGAAGGTCTCCGGCGAAGTCGAGATGAGCCACAATGGCGGCATCCTCGACCACGAGATCGATGACGGTTTTATCCTTGCCTGCTGCTCGAAACCATTGTCGGCGCTCGAAATCGAGGCTTGAGCCGGTCGACTTCGCCGCAACGGTCGCCGACGCAGGCGTTGTATTCGCGGGTCTTTGTCTTGCCAACCAACGGCCAAGTGATTTAGACGCACTTAGGAAGGGCTTGGCAGACCGTGAAGCCGGCGCATCCCTTCAGGGCGCATGGGACGGGGGACACAGCGATGCAACAGCGGGTCTACGCGGTCGCAAGCAAGGACATCGTTTTCGAATCATTCGATGGCGAAGCCGTCGTTCTCGATCTTTCGAACGGTAAGTATTTCGGCTTTTCCGATTCCGGCAGCCGGGTCTGGCAGGCTTTGTCGTCCGGCGTCGCCACTGAAGCGCTGGTCGGAGCTGCCGCGGGCGCCGCAAAAACAAGCCTAGCCGACCTCGAAAGCTTCGTTGCCCGACTGCTCGATTTCGGGTTGCTTGCGCCAGCCGAAACACCGGCACAACCGCTTTCGGGCGAGCTGTCGGCTGCGCTTGCTGCCAGCAATGAGCCGCTCAAGGTCGATGTCCATGACGACCTTGCCGATCTCATCATTGTCGACCCGATCCATGAGGTCGAGGAACCTCTCGGCTGGCCGGCGGTGAAACAGGCATAATCGTTTCCCTAAAGCGCGTCGCGTTTGAACGGACTCAGGCGACGCGGTTTAGATCTTTGATTTTATGCATGTCGTCGTCTCAAAACCGGGGCCACCCCGAGCGACATGCATCAGGCGACCCGGCGCAATTCTGGACGCTGAACAACCAACACATGCCTTTGATCACGCTGCAAACCCTGCCGGATTATGCCCGCCATGTGCTGGCGGCCGCGGAAAGCGCCGCCGCCTTCTATCCCGTTACCGCCGGGGTGCGGTTGCCGGGACTGGACCTGAGTGTCCACCTCGACCATGGCACGCTGGCGGAAGCCATGAGCCATGCCTTCATACCGGCCCCGGAAAATCCGTCTGCATCTGACGGCTGCCGCATTTTCGTCGCCCACCCGGCCATCGATGGCGTCCCCGCCCCGGCCACCTGGGGCCGAGGCGATTACAACCATCATGCCTTTGCCAACCGGCTGGAAGAGGCCGGATTGCGCGGCAGCTACTATCATGACCTCGACTTCTGGCAGTTCCATGATCCGCAACGTCATGTCGGGGCGCAGCTGATGATGTCGGCCGACGCCTTTCCGCCATGGGAACAAGGGGCGCCGCTGCGCGCCTTCCTGCATTGGGAATATGCGGCGCGCGGCATGCGGCTCACCCATGCCGGCACGCTGGGCATCGATGGCAAGGGCGTGCTGCTGGCGGGCTCCGGGGGAGCCGGAAAATCGGGAACGGTCGTCGCCGGTCTGCTCAATGGGCTCGATAGCGTCGGCGACGACTATGTGCTGATCGACCGGACCGAGGGGGTGACGGCCTATCCGCTGTTTGCCACGCTCAAGCAGGATCCGGAGGGCTTCAGGCGGCTGAAGCTGGAGGAGCGGCTAAAGTCGTACCAACCGCTGAACTGGCAAGGCAAGCATGCCTTTCACATCGACGAGATCGCGCCTCGACCAGCTCCTGCAAGTCTGGACATTATTGCTTTGATAGTGCCCCATATCAGGGGAGGTGCGAGAAGCTCGGTCATGCCCATATCGCGCAAGGATGCCATGATCGCCTTGGCGCCGTCAGGAATCGTGCAGATGCCGGGCGAGCGGGAAGCGGGCTTTCGCTTTTTCAGCGAGCTTACCCGCGATCTGCCATGCTACCGGCTGTTGCTGGGGACCGAGCCGCGCGAGATCGCCGGCACGATTGCGGATTTCGTCCTTCGGGGCGCTGCATGAAGTTGAGCGTCATCGTGCCGGTCTACAATCGGGAGATCTATGTCGTTTCGACGTTGCGGTCCCTGCTCAGGCAACGCGACGATGCCGATCTCGATATCATCGTTGTCGACGACGGCTCGACGGACAGCTCCGTTGAAGCCGTCCGCGCCATCATGCGGGAAGCGTCGTGCATCCGCCTGTTCCAGCAGGCCAACCAGGGCGTGGCCAACGCGCGCAACACAGGGCTGAAGCAGTTGCTGCCGCAAACCGAACTGGTGTCGTTCCTGGATTCGGACGACGTCTCGCCGGCTGGACGATTCAAGGCTGACCTACCCCTGTTCGCGACCGACCCTGCGCTCGAGCTGACCTACTCGCTGATGACGCGCGTCGATCTCATGGACGACGAAGCCCTTCAGCCGGCACCGGGCGGCGCAGGTCCCACCGTGCGCGGCGTCAGCCTTAGCGCCGGGATATTCCGCAGGGCACTCATCGACCGTACCGGTGCTTTCGACGAGGAGTTCCGGCAGGGCGAAGACGCCGACTATCTGCTGCGCATTTTCGAAACCAGCCCGAAGCACATTTTTCCCGACACCGTCGCGGTATACTACCGGCGCCACCCCGGCAATTTGACCAAGCAAAGGGATGTGGCGGTGCGCGAATATCTACGTGTAATTCAGAAATCCTTGCGGCGGCGCAAGGCCGATCCGTCGCGGCGCCCGGTCGAGGGGCTTTTCGAGATCAAGCGCCCGGCAGAGTGGTGAAAGAATGAACAGATCACAGCCTGGAATGCGTGCGTGAAGCTGAGCGTGATCATGCCGGTCTACAACCGCGAACGCCATGTCGGCTCGGCGCTGCGCTCGCTGCTGAGGCAGCGCGATGCCGCCGATCTCGACATCATCGTTATCGATGACGGTTCGACCGACAGTTCGGTGGCGGTCGTGCGCTCGCTGATCGCGGAGGCGCCGTGCATTCGCCTTTTCCAGCAGCAGAATGCCGGGGTGACGCGGGCACGCAACGCGGGCTTGCGGCAATTGCTGCCGCAGACCGGGCTGGTATCGTTTCTCGATTCCGACGACATTTCCCCGCCGGGCCGCTTCAAGGCGGATCTGGCCTGTTTCGACGCAGACCCCACCCTCGAGCTCACCTATTCGCGCATGACGCTGGTCGACGACATAGATGACGATACGCTGGAGCCGACAGCCGACAGCCACTCGGTGACGGTTCGCGGCATTCACCTGTCGCCCGCTATCTTCGTCCGGCGGTTGGTCGAACGCATCGGCAGCTTCGACGAGGATTTCCACCAGGCCGAGGACACCGACTATCTGCTGCGCACTTTCGAAAGCGGGCCGAAATTCACGATGCCCGACACTGTTGCGCTCTATTACCGGCGCCATCCCGGCAACATGACCAGGCAGGCCGATGTTCCTTTTCGCGAATTCATGCGCGCCGTCTACAAGTCGATGAAACGGCGCGAGGCCGACCGCTCCTTGCACCCTGTCGACGGCATCTTCGATTTCAAGGAACTTGCGAATTGGCGTTTCCTGTGATGGCCAGCTACGGCGTCGTCATTCCGGCCTTCAACGCGACCGCCACCATCGCCGAGACGCTGCGATCGGTCGCGGCCCAGACGGTCCAGCCCGACGCCATAATCGTCGTCGATGACGGCTCGACCGACGATACGGTCGCGGTGGTCAATGCGCTGGGCATGCCGGTGCAGGTGTTGCGCCAGGACAATGCCGGACCAGGCAGCGCCACCACCAGGGGCATCGCCGCGCTGGCGACGCCCTTCGTCGCCACGCTCGATGCGGACGATCTGTGGCTGCCGACCAAGATCGAAAGGCAGCTGGAGCATTTCGAGCGGTTTCCCGCGACGGCAGGGGTCTTTGCCCACTGGCGGACGTTTCGCGATGACAAGCCCGATGTGCAACAGGACGTGGCGGTGGCGGGCTGGTCGCGCACCACGATGATGATCCGCCGGGAGGTAGCCGAGGCCGTCGGTCCGATCATCGACCCGCAAGGCGGTCGCGGCGACATGGTCGACTGGATCGCCCGTGTCCGCGAGGCGGGCTTTGCGCTTGCCATGCTCGACGATGTCCTGACCTTGCGCCGCATCCGGCCCGACAGCATGTCCTATGGACGCGACCCCGTGCGCGACCGCGGTTATGTCGAGGTCGTAAGGCTGGCCATGCAAAGGCGAGCAGCGAAAAAGGCGAGCGCCGACTGATGGCCAATGCCATGCGCCGTATCGGCCGTCGGTTTCCGGACTATGGTTGGTCATGGCCCACGGGCGGCCTCGACCAGTTGCTGAAGGCCGCATTGCTTCCCGATGAAGAGGCGGCCGGGGGCTATGCGGCGCGCTGGCTCGACGAGAACGATATCGACCATGCTGCTTTCCGCGAGCATCGGCTGCTGGCCGCGATCTCCGACAGGTTCGGCCGCAAGCTCGCTGGGCATCCGGCCTATCCACGTCTTGTCGGCCTGCAAAAGATGCTGTGGACCAAATCGCGACTGGCTGCGCGCGAGGCCGAGCCGGCGCTACAGGCCATGATCGACGCCGGCTGCGCGGTGATGCTAATCAAAGGCGCCAGCCGCATCGCCGTCAACGCGTCGGCGCAGCGGGGCCGGGTGGCGCACGACATCGACATATTGGTGCGTCCGCAGGACATGATCGCCGCCTTCGACGTGTTGACCGAGGGTGGCTGGCAAATCGCCACCGGCGTCAGCCCGCAATATCTGCGCACAAGGCTGGCGTCCCTGCGGTCGATGAATTTCTTCAAGGGCAGTTTCGGCGACATCGACCTGCACCAGTTGGCCTATGACGGATCGCAGCAGAGCACCGAAGACGATCTGGCGGTCTGGCAGCGGGCCCTGTCGGCCGAATTCAATGGCGTCCGCGTGCTTGTGCCCTCGCCTGCCGACCGCATGACGCTTGCCATCGCGCATGGCGGCCTCGATGCCCACACCCACAGCGACTGGCTGGTCGACTGCGCCGTCGCCATCGAGGGCGACGAGGTCGACTGGGACGTGTTCGCCGATATCGTCGCCAGGCGCCACCTGGCCGTAGCCGCGGCGGTGGCGCTGTCCTACCTCAGCCTGGAAATCGGCATTGCAGTGCCGCCGGCTGAACTGGCACGGACGGTTGCGAACGCCGATCACGCCGGCCTGTCGCGCTGGTCCTCGGTGCTGCAGGCCAAGCCGCGCACCGATTTCGGCGGTCTCGTCTGGCTGTCGCGCGGCTTTGCCAAGCAGTTGCGCCTCAAACGCAAAAAGGGCCGCCTGCAGCAGCCGACGCCCGCCGTCTGGCGCGGCAGGCCGACATTGCGCAAGGCAAGAGCGACGTCGGCGCCGTTTGCACTTTCCCAGACCCTGCCGCGTCCGGACAGGACTGGAGCGATGGTGCTGGACGTCACCGTCAGGATCGTCGTTCCACCAATCCGGCGCCGCATTGAGATGGAAATCAATGCCGGCGGCGGCCATGTCGCCCGCCTGCGTTCCATAGTGATCAGCCGCGCCGGCGGCGGACGTGTGCTGCGCTTTCGCGGCAAGCTAACGGTGGACGACACCGGCCGGCCTCTGGTGATCGAGGCACGGCCATCGCGCCAGTTCCGCAACTGGGACAATGAGGCCGAAGTCGCCGCCTATGGCGCGCTGCCGTTCCAATTGCTGTCGGCAAGGTTTTCACCCACCTGAGAGCGGGTGGCTGTTTCCATGAAACGGTGAACCACTGTGGCCCTCTCAGACGCCATAGCGCTCGGTGCGGATGATTTCCGCTGATATGCCGGCGTCGATCAGCGCCTGGGCAGCCGCCGAGACGAAGGCGTTCGACCCGCAGACGAAGGCGAGCGCCGGCGGCCGCGGCAGCCGCGTGAGCGCCTGCATGACCATTGCCGTGTCGATGCGCCTCGAATAGTCGGACGGGCGCCGTGCCGCCTCGCGCGTCAGCGTCAGCACCAGCTCGAACCCGTCGCCGCGGTCGCCGAGGCCGATCAGCTCGTCGCGGAAGATCACCTCGTCCCAGACCCGCACCGAAAACATCAGCGCCACCGGCACCGCCGATTTGCGCAAGGCTCGATGCCGCACCATCGCCATCAGCGGCACCACGCCGGAGCCGCCGCCGACCAGAAGCAGCGGCCCGCCATCCCCATCGGACCAGACGAAATGGCCGCCGAGCGGCCCGCGCAGTTCGATCTCGTCACCGACCGCGGCGACGTCGTGGAAGAAGGGCGAGACTTCACCTTCGTCGAGCTTCTCGATCGCCAGCTCGATCGTGGCGCCGCTCTCCGGCGCCGAGGCGATGGAGTAGGAGCGGCGTGCCTGGTAGCCGTCAGGCGCGGTCAGCCTGACATCGACATGCTGTCCGGCGCGATAGGCGAATGGCCGTGACAGCGCGAAGAAGAAACTGGTAACGCGTGGCGTCCGCTTTTCGATCCGGGTGATTTTCGCCGTCTGCCAGGGAGATTGCGGCGCTTCGCTCATGGATCGCCGCTATAGCGCTGCTCGCGCCACGGGTCGCCATAGATGTGATAGCCGCGCAATTCCCAGAAGCCCGGCTCGTCGCGCTCGGTGAACTGCAGCCCGTTCAGCCATTTAGCCGATTTCCAGAAATAGAGATGCGGCACCAGGAGCCGCGCCGGGCCGCCATGGTCGGCAGTGATTGGCTTGCCTTCATAAAGCAGCGCCACCATCGCCTTCCCCGCGGTGAGATCCTTGGCCGGCACGTTGGTGGTATAGCCGTCATAGCCATGCGCCAGCAGGAAGCCGGTCGGCGCTTCGATGCCGGCATCGGCAAGGATGTCGTCGACCAGCACGCCTTGCCAGGCGGTATCGAACTTGGTCCAGGCGGTAACGCAATGGATGTCGCGCGTCATCTTGGTCAAGGGCAGCGCGTTGAACTCGGCCCAGTTCCACTTCTTGATCGGGCGTGGCCCGTGCTTGAGCGTGAACGACCAGTCCTCGGTGCGCACGCGCGGCGTCGGCCCCGCCGACAGCACCGGAAAGCCCTGTTCGAGATACTGACCGGGCGGAATGCGCGCATCGGTCTCCGTCGGAGGCTTTCGACCGGAGGAAAAACCGCGAGTGACCATTTGACTGTCCGTTTTTAGCAGGCCATTGCCGGCCTGCCGTAATGTTCTCGAAGATGTCGCGGCGGGCAATAGGAATTTCGGCGGCCGTGCGGCAGGCCTGTCGGTGGTCCGGCGAGCCTGCCATGATGTCTCAACCGGCGGCGAAGGATACGGCGACGAAGATTTGCGCGTCGCCGCGATCGTTCAAAAGCAGCACCGACTTCCGGCCCGATCTGCCGGCCTCGGCGATCGCCTGGTTGGCTTGCCGCGCATTCCGCACCGGCGACTGGTCGACGGCGACGATGACGTCGCCCGGCTGCAGGCCCGCATTGGCGGCTGCCTTGTCCGGATTGACGCGCTCGACCACGGCGCCACGCTGGTTCCGATCACAATGTCGTCAGCGGCCTTCGGTGCGCCTGAGATAGGTTGTGGCGATCTCGCGCATCCGGTTGCCGTCGAAGCTCGGCCCATGGCCGCCATGGCCGAGACGGACAGGCAGATCGAGGAGCCGCTGCATGGTACGGCGATAATCAGGCCGGGAGGAATCCGGCAGGTCGTCGATCAGCATGGAATCGTAGATGGCGTCGCCGGCAAAGAACAACCCGTCCGTCTCTTCGAACAAAGCGATCGAATCCGGCGAATGTCCGGGCAGATGCAGGACGCGGAACTGCCGGTCGCCGAGGTCGACGATGTCGCCCTCGTCCAGCGTGCGCGTCAGCGGCGCCGGCGGGATCTTGTAGTCGGCCGCCGTCCAGCCCGGCGTCGGCAATTTCGAAACGGCGCCGTCGAGATTACAAAACATGTAGGCGTAGGTCACTGCCTCGTTCATGGTCTCGAAATGCTCGGCACTGTGCCGCGGCCCGGCGCGCAGCGGAAACTCGTGCAGCGAGCCGACATGGTCGAGATGGATGTGGGTGGCGACGACTATGAGCGGCTTGCCCTCGGGCGTGTCGATCTCAGGCGCCAGCGGGCAGATGCCCATGCCGGTGTCGACCAGCAGGTCGGCGTCGCGTCCGCTGAAATGCCAGATGTTGGCGCGCACGAAATCATGCACGAACGGCTCGGTCAGCATCGTCGTGCGGTCGTCGATGATCGTCTTGCCGAACCAGTCGCCGACAACGCGCTCGCCACCAAAACGGACGCCGCCAAAACGGCCGCCCATCAGACGAAGGGCTTTCCCACCTTGTATTTTTCCGGCACCAGCCGCTTCAGGTAAGCCATACCCGCTTCCGAAAGCTGGTTGACATCGGGCTTCATGAAATCGTCGGGCATATGGCGCGTCTTACCGGCGACGTTCTTCAGCGGCACCTTCTTCAGCACGGTTTTCGTGCCGTCATATTGCAGCGCCACCGAGCCACCGCCTTCGCCGGCAACGGCAACCGCGAAGGCGCCGGCGTCGAAAGCCTCCTGCGCGTCGACGGCACTGATCGCGCCGACATAGCCGCGCGGCATGTAGCCAAGCGCATCGACGCGGGCGCGCTTGCCCGGCAGGCCTTCGGCGAGCGCACGTTCCAGAGCTGACGGCAGGTCGCTGCCCGACAGTTTGACGTTGCCATGCGCGTCGCGCTCGAGCTTGTCCGGCGGCACTAGGCTTTCGACCAGCGCCTTGCCGTCGGCGGTGCTGACACCTTCGGAGACGGCGACGATGCAGCGCTTGTGGCGGTCGAGCGTGGAGCGCACGTCGTCGATGAAACCGGCGGCGGAGAATGGCCGTTCCGGCACGTAGACCAGATGCGGGCCGCTGTCGGGATCGAGCTGCCAGGCTGCAGCCGCCGCGGTGAGGAAGCCGGCATGCCGGCCCATTACGATGCCGACATAGATGCCGGGCAATGCGCGGAAATCGAGATCGACGGACAGGAAGGCGCCGGCGACGAATTCGGCCGCCGA
The DNA here is from genome assembly GCF_040324395.1 of Mesorhizobium sp. C277A. Lineage (NCBI taxonomy): Bacteria > Pseudomonadati > Pseudomonadota > Alphaproteobacteria > Hyphomicrobiales > Phyllobacteriaceae > Mesorhizobium > Mesorhizobium sp. C277A. The sequence goes on from NZ_JAMYVW010000002.1 coordinate 5,569,104, forward strand.
GATGAAGCCAGGCGTGTGGTCGTTTTCCTCGAGGTCGTTGTCGATGGTTTTTGGCGCATGGACGAAAGCAATGCTGCCGCCGGCGGCGTCGGTCAGGATCTGCTGCGTGCCCGACGTGTCGTTGCCACCGATGTAGATGAAAGCGTCCGCGCCGGCCTTCTTCAGGCCCTTGAGGATGACCTCGCAATAGGCGGCATCCGGTTTGTCGCGCGTCGAGCCGAGCGCGGCACTCGGCGTGCCGGCGATCAGCCGCAGCCGGTCCTCTGGGATGGCGGAGAGGTCGACATAGTTGCCGTCACGAATGCCGCGCACGCCGTGGAGCGAGCCCAGCACCTTGGCGCCGGGATGGCGCTTGCGGACTTCCAGCGTGGCCCCGACAACCGTCTGGTTGATGACGGCGGTCGGGCCGCCGCCCTGTGCGATGACAAACGTTCCAGCCATGCTCGATCTCTCCCGGCGCTGTGGTTTTCAAGGCACCTTGGCCTAGCTTGCCGCATCGCGCAACGGGAGTTTCCAGCGGCGCCAAACCGCCGCACAGGATCAGACGACCACGACCGGGTTCTTCTTGGAAACGCGGCTGTAGAGGTCGATGATATCCTGGTTGATCAGGCGCACGCAGCCCGACGACATCGCCTGGCCAATGCTCGCCCATTCCGGCGAACCGTGTATGCGGTAGCCGGTGTCCTTGCCGTCCTGGTAGATGTAGAGGGCGCGTGCGCCGAGCGGGTTGGTGAGGCCACCGGGCTGGCCGTTTTGCCATTTCACCAGTTCCGGCTTGCGCTGGATCATCTCCGGCGGCGGCGTCCAGATCGGCCATTCCTTGCCGTACTGGATGTTGGCGCGGCCGGACCAGCGGAAGCCGTCCTTGCCGATGCCGACGCCGTAGCGGATGGCGTCGCCGCCCTCCTGCACCAGATAGAGCTTTCGCTCCTGCAGATGGACGACAATCGTGCCGGGCGCCTCGCCGGTCTCGTTGACGACGATCTGGCGGCGGAACTCCGGCTTGACCTTCTGATAGGGCACCGCCGGCACTTCGAAGCCGCCATCGTTTAGCGAAGCGTACATGACATCGGGGCCGGTGACGTTCTTGTCGACGCTGATCGCCGGACGGATCGGCCGCACCGAGCCGGTGACCGTGTCATCCAGCTGGAATTGCGGCAGCTCGAGCGTCGAAGTGCTGCAGCCGGCCATGCCGAGCAGCGTCATGGCGCCGGCCCCCGACAGGACGAAGCGGCGGGAATAGAGATGTTCGGTCTCGTTTGCGTCGCCATTTGCTGGCGGCGTCACATTCTGCGGCAACTCACGCATGCACCCAAACCCTACGCTGTCGGCGGGAAACACGGTCCGGCCGGATAGCAGGCAGTTTCGCCAAACATGGTTGAAAAAGGGTGAAGGCCCAACGACCGGCATTAAACTTGTGCCGCCAATAGCCGCAGCGGTCGGGCGAAATGGTCCGCCGTGCATTTTTGGGAGAGGGCTCTTTACATTCCTCCGCACACGAGGATTTATCCTTTTCTTTGCGCTCAAGGAGACAAAGATGTCGTTCGAAAACTGGGCCGCCTTCGCCGCCGCCTCCACCGTTCTGCTCATCATTCCCGGCCCGACCATTCTTCTGGTCGTGTCCTATGCGCTGGGCCAGGGCTGGCGCACCGCCTTGCCGATGGCCGTCGGCGTGGCGCTGGGCGACTTCACCGCCATGACCCTGTCGATGCTGGGCATCGGCGCGCTGCTGGCCGCGTCGGCGACCGTGTTCACCATTCTGAAGCTGATCGGCGCCTGCTATCTGATCTATCTCGGGGTAAAACTATTTCGCGCCGGCGGCGCGCTCAAAGCCGAACCACGCACAGATGCCGTCTCGGCCGCCAAGATGATGGCGCACGCCTGGCTGGTCACCGCACTCAACCCGAAGAGCATCACCTTCTTCGTCGCCTTCCTGCCGCAGTTCCTCAACCGGGAAGCCGATTTCTGGGCACAGATGCTGATCTTCGAAGCGACCTTCCTGGCGCTCGCCTTCGCCAATGCCTTCGGCTACGCGCTGATTGCGGCGCGCGCCCGCAACGTCGTACGCAACCCCAAGGCGATCCGCATCTTCAACCGCACCGGCGGCACGCTGCTGGTCGGCGCCGGGATCGCCACGGTGGCGATGCGCTCGGGCAATTAGGAACTGCGGAGCATCAGGGCCGATATGGCAGTAAGAGATCCATTCGGCCTAATGTTTTCGGGCGCGACCGAGGCCGGGTTTTCACCCTACAGCCAGGCCGTTCATGAATTGCAATGCTTCGTCGGCGACCCGGTCGGCTCCGTTGACCGCGCCATATCGGCGGATCCCGGTTTCGTCATGGCGCATGTCTTCAAGGGGTATCTGTTCGGCCTCGCCACCGAACACGAGGCAATGGCGGTCACCCAGGCATGCCATGCTGCGGCACTGCCGCTTGCCGCGACGCCGCGCGAACAGGCGCATGTGGCGGCCCTTGGCCACCTTGCCGAGGGACGCTGGCATGACGCCGCGCGCCTGCTCGAAGATATCGCCATCGACAACCCGCTCGACGCGGTGGCGTTGCAGGTCGGCCACCAGATCGACTTCTTCACCGGCAATGCCCGCATGCTGCGCGACCGTATCGGCCGCGCGCTACCGTCCTGGCAGAGCGGCATGCCAGGTTATCACGCCATTCTCGGTATGCAGGCCTTCGGTCTCGAGGAGATGGGCGATTATGTCAGGGCCGAAAGTTTCGGCCGACAGGCGATCGAGATCGAGCCGCGAGACGGCTGGGCGCAGCACGCGGTCGCCCATGTCATGGAGATGCAGAGCCGGCAACGGGACGGCATCGCCTGGATGCGCGCCAATCCCGAGGCGTGGACCAAAGAAAGCTTCCTGCAGGTGCATAATTGGTGGCATCTGGCGCTGTTCCACTACGATCTCGGCGAGATCGACGAGGTGCTCAAGCTCTATGACGGGCCGATCTATGGCGAGCGTTCGACGCTGGCGCTGAACATGGTCGACGCCTCTGCGATCCTGTGGCGGCTTTATCTCGGCGGTGTCGATGTCGGCGACCGCTGGGCAGCGCTCGCTGCCAACTGGGCGCCCAAGGCTGGAGCCGGCAATTACGCCTTCAACGATGCGCATGCGATGATGGCATTCGTCGGCGCCGGTCTCGAAGCGCCGGTCAAGATCTTGCTCGAAGCCCAGCACGAGGCGATGCGCGGCAGCGACGACAACGCCGCCTTCACCCGGGATGTCGGCCAGCCACTGACGGAAGGCATCAAGGCATTCGGCGAGGGCAATTACAGCGAAGCGGTGCGCCTGATTCGACCGATCCGCGCCATTGCCCATCGCTTTGGCGGCAGCCACGCCCAGCGCGATGTGATTGATCTCTCGTTGATCGAGGCGGCGTTGCGCGCCGGCGACACAGCGCTTGCCAGGGCGTTGACGGCCGAGCGCGCACTGGTCCGGCCGGACAGTCCGCTGTCGGCGCTGTTTTCGCAACGCGCCGCCAATTTGTCAGAGAATTGACCCGCGGCGGATCTTGTTTTAAAAACTGGCAAGCCAGATTTTTTCGAGACCCGAAAAAATTAATGGCAATGGGAGGAATGCATGTATCTCGGCCTCGATCTCGGCACGTCGGGCGTCAAGGCGCTGTTGATCGATGCCGGGCAGAAGATCATCGGCTCCGGCCATGCTTCGCTTGACGTATCGCGGCCGCATCCCGGCTGGTCCGAACAAAACCCCACGGACTGGATCCGCGCCTGCGAGACGGCCATTGCCGAGCTGAAAGCCTCGCACCCGAAAGAGCTTGCCGCGGTCAAGGGCATCGGCCTTTCCGGCCATATGCATGGCGCCACCTTGCTCGATGCCGGCGACCAGGTGCTGCGCCCCTGCATTCTGTGGAATGATACGCGCAGCCACGCTGAGGCCGCGGCGCTCGATGCCGACCCGCGCTTTCGCCAACTCACCGGGAATATCGTCTTCCCCGGCTTCACGGCGCCGAAACTCGCCTGGGTGAAGAACAATGAGCCCTCCGTCTTCGCCAAAGTGGCGAAGGTGCTTTTGCCGAAGGATTTCCTGCGGCTGTGGCTGACCGGCGAGCATATCTCAGAAATGTCCGACTCGGCCGGCACCTCCTGGCTCGATGTCGGCAAACGGCGCTGGTCCCCCGAGTTGCTTGCGGCGACATCGCTCGACGAAAGGCAGATGCCGTCGCTGGTCGAAGGCACGGAGAAGGCCGGAGCCTTGCGCGCCGAACTGGCCGCCAGCTGGGGCATAGCATCGGGCACCCCGGTTGCCGGCGGCGCCGGCGACAATGCTGCTTCGGCCTGCGGCATGGGCACGGTCGGCGCCGGCCACGCTTTTGTGTCGCTGGGCACATCTGGCGTGCTGTTTGCCGCCAACGCGTCCTATCTGCCCAATCCGGCCAGCGCGGTGCACACCTTCTGCCATGCCCTGCCCAACACCTGGCACCAGATGGGGGTCATCCTGTCTGCGACCGATTCGCTGAACTGGCTGTCGGAGATTTCAGGCAAGAAGGCCGGCGAATTGACCGCCGAACTTGGCGATGTGCTGAAAGCGCCGAGCGGGGTGTCGTTCCTGCCCTATCTCTCGGGCGAGCGCACGCCGCATAATGATTCCGCCGTTCGTGGGTCCTTCACCGGACTGGCGCATGAGTCGAGCCGCGCGGTGCTGACGCAAGCCGTGCTCGAGGGCGTTGCCTTCGCATTCCGGGACAGTCTCGAAGCCCTGAAGACCGCCGGCACGGATTTGACCCGGGTAACCGCGATCGGCGGCGGCTCGCGCTCGCGCTACTGGCTGAAGGCGATCGCTACGGCGCTGCAGGTGCCCGTGGACATTCCGGCCGACGGCGATTTCGGTGCTGCCTTTGGCGCGGCGAGGCTTGGTCTGATCGCTGCAATCGGAGCCGATCCGCTGGCGGTGTGTACGGCGCCGAGGACGGATGCGACGATCGAACCGGATGTCCCGCTTGGCGGGGCGTATGCCGATGCCTATCAGCGCTACCGGGCGCTGTATCCGGCGATCAAGGGCGCCATGGCGTGAGTGAGCGCGAGGCACCCCCCTCTGCCCTGCCGGGCATCTCCCCCGCAAGGGGGGAGATCGGCAGCGTCGGCGGGTATGCCAGTCTTGTAAGGTGGGTGATTAGCGAAGGCGTGGATGCCAGCCAATCTCCCCCCTTGCGGGGGAGATGCCCGGCAGGGCAGAGGGGGGTGTCTCGCGCCACCCTTAATCGATCACTGCGCCGGCACCTTGTCCAGAAACCCGGTGACGCTCTTCAGGCGCCCATTTTCGATAACACCGATATCGGTGCCTTCGATAACCGACGGCACGCCTTCCGGCCCAAGATTCCACGAGAAGCGGATGCGGTCGCCAAACCCGTCCGGCGTACCCTTCAGCGAGAACCGGAAGCCGGCGAAGCGCTGCTGTACGCCGTCGATCAGCCCAGCAACGCCGGCGTGGCCGTCGCCCTGCATGAGCGGATCGCGGTAGCTGACGTCTTCGGTGAAGGTGGCCTTGAGCAGTTCGGCACGGCGATCCGCATCGGCCTCGTTCCAGGCGGTGATGTAGTTCTCGGCGATCGTGTTGAGGTCGGTCATGGTCTGTCTCCTTCGTTGAGTGGCTTTGACACGAGCCTTTTCACCCCAAGCGAGAGCGAAACCAATTACGCCTGAGGTAATCAGGGCGAACTATTCGAGAGAGGACAGAAATCATGAGCAGCGGATTTTTCGGCGACATCAAAGCGATCAAGTATGAGGGGCCGGATTCGACCAATCCGCTGGCCTACCGCTTCTACAATCCCGACGAGGTGGTGGCCGGCAAACGGCTGGAAGACCATCTGCGCTTCGCCGTCGCCTACTGGCATTCTTTCGCCTGGCCGGGCGGCGATCCCTTTGGCGGCCAGACCTTTGACCGGCCCTGGTTTCCCAAGGCTGGCGGCGTCGACACGATGGAACTGGCCAAGCTGAAAGCCGACGTCGCCTTCGAGATGTTCTCGCTGCTCGGCGCGCCCTATTTCTGCTTCCACGACGCCGACGTGCGGCCGGAAGGCAAGGATTTCTCCGAAAGTGCCGCGCGGCTCGACGAGATCGCCGACTATTTTGCCGCCAAGATGAAGAAGACCGGCGTCAAACTGCTCTGGGGCACGGCCAACCTGTTCTCCAACCGCCGCTTCATGTCGGGCGCCGCCACCAATCCCGATCCGGATGTCTTCGCCTATGCGGCGGCGACGGTGAAAAGCTGCATCGACGTCACGAAGCGGCTGAAGGGCGAGAATTATGTACTGTGGGGCGGGCGCGAGGGCTATGAAACGCTGCTCAACACTGATCTTGCTCGCGAGCAGGAGCAGGCCGGGCGCTTCCTCAGTCTCGTCGTCGACTACAAGCACAAGATCGGCTTCAAAGGCACGATCCTGATCGAGCCGAAGCCGCAGGAGCCGACCAAGCATCAGTACGACTACGACGTTGCCACGGTCTACGGTTTCCTCAAGCGCTTCGGGCTGGAGAAGGAAGTGAAGCTGAACATCGAGCAGGGCCACGCGATTCTTGCCGGCCATTCCTTCGAGCACGAGCTGGCGCTGGCCAATGCGCTCGGCGTCTTCGGCTCGATCGACATGAACCGCAACGACTACCAGTCGGGCTGGGACACCGACCAGTTCCCCAACAATGTGCCGGAGATGGCGCTGGCCTATTACCAGGTGTTGCAGGCCGGCGGCTTCAAGACCGGCGGCACCAATTTCGACGCCAAGCTGCGCCGCCAGTCGCTCGACCCGCAGGACCTGCTGATCGGCCATATCGGCGGCATGGATTCCTGCGCACGAGGTCTCAAGGCAGCCGCCAAGATGGTCGAGGACAAGGCGCTGTCGGGTCCGCTGGCCGAGCGCTATGCCGGTTGGAACACGGCCGAGGGCAAGGCGATGCTGTCGGGCAAGCGCTCGCTGGAAGACATCGCCGAGCGCGTGGTGAAGAAGAAGATCGAGCCGCAGCCACGCTCCGGCCGCCAGGAGTTGCTGGAAAACATCGTCAACCGCTACGTCTGAGGGCGGAAAGCCGATTCGTTGTGCTCAAGGGTGGCTGGATAACATTCCGGCCGCCCCGGAATGGGGTTTGCGCAAGACCCTATCCGACGACAAGGGTTTGCCCTTTGGCGCCCCTCAATGACCTCGCTCTTGCCTTCAAACTGCCGTCACGTATCTCGTATAAGGATGCGGTTGTGGCGGGTGAAAAGGAAGGAGGCGAACCGATATGCAGCATGAACGCGAAATCAACGCCCTGCTCTCATCCGGCGAGACCGGATCGATCATCGACCGGCTGATGGCGCTGCCGCGGCCGACCGACAGCGTGAAAAACGAATGGGATCGTGCTGTCAGCAGCCGATTTGAAGTCCGTCTGGCGAGGCAGATGCGCTCGCAGATGGACGCCGGCAGCGATCGACAGAACGCAGCCTGATCTCCCTTTGTCTGTGCATGTCGTAATCCCAAAACCGCGACACACTTTTGGGCGACATGCATCAACCTCGGCGCAGCCTGACCGGGGCTTCGCCGAACGCTCTTGAAAACGCTCTGGAAAATGCCGCGGCGGACGAGAACCCCGTCCGCCCGGCAATATCCGCCATGGCGATCCGCGTGTCGACCACCAGCCGCCGCGCCGCGCCCAGCCGCAGCCTGAGATAATATGCGCCCGGCGTCTCGCCGATCGACTTGCGAAAAATGCTCTCCAATGTCCGCGCCGTCACCCCGGCGCGTTTTGCCACCGCGTCGATGGTCAGCGGCTGGTCGACATGCGATTCCATCAGCCGGATAGCCTGCGCCAGACGCGGGTCGTAGCCGTCGAGCCGGCCGAGCGAGACCAGCGGCTGCGCGTCGGTCGCGGCGCGCGCCTGGTCGTAGATGAAGACGCTGGCGACATCGAGCGCGACGGCCATGCCGAGCCGGGTGCGGATCAGATGCAGCATCAGGTCGAAGGTCGGCGACGCCCCGCCCGAGGTGAACACCGGTCCGTCGATGACGTAGCGGTCCGGACGCACGTCGACGCCGGGAAAGGCGGAGGAAAAATCCTCCATGTCTTCCCAATGGGTGGTGGCGCTGCGGCCTTCGAGGAGGCCGGCGCGCGCCACCAGCCATGTGCCGGCCTCGACGCCGCCGCAGGCGCGAGCCGCGCGGGCCGCTCGCCGTAATCCGGAAAGCAGAGCCGATGTCGCGTAATTCTGGGTGCCGAAGCCGGCGACGACGACAAGCACGTCGGTCGGCTCGGCCGCATCGAAGCGGCCCCTGACCGCCACCGGCAGGCCGCATGTGGTGACCGGCGCCTCGCCGGTGACCGAGACCAGTTTGAAATCGAACAGCGTCTCGCCTGAGATGCGGTTGGCGGCGCGCAGCGGGTCGACGGTCGACGCCACGCACATGATGGACGAGCCTGAAAACACCAGCAGCGTCACCTTGAGCGGCGATCGCTCAGCGCGAAAGATGGTCGGTTTTTCGCTTTTGATCACGAGAGCTTCGTAAATTGCAAAACAGTTTCCGGCAAGTCGGTCATTGTTAGGGTCTGTTTCTATGGGGAGGAGATGTCCATGCCGCTCGCGATGAACCGTGAGGTTTTCATTACCTGTGCCGTGACCGGGTCCGGCGGCTCGCAGGACCGCTCCCCGCATGTGCCACGCTCGCCCAAGCAGATCGCCGATTCGGCGATCGATGCGGCCAAGGCCGGTGCCGCCATCGTCCACTGCCATGTCCGCGACCCCGAGACCGGCAAGCCGCGCCGCGATGTCCATCTCTACCGCGAAGTGACGGACCGCATCCGCGCGGCAGAAGTCGATGTGATCCTGAACCTGACCGCCGGGATGGGCGGCGACATGGTGTTCGGCTCACCGGAAGCGCCGCTGCCGCTCAATGAAAAAGGCACCGACATGGGCGGCGCCACCAACCGTATGGAACATGTGCGCCAGTGCCTGCCGGAAATCTGCACGCTGGATTGCGGCACCATGAACTTCGCCGAGGCCGATTATGTCATGACCAACACGCCCGGCATGCTGCGCGCAATGGGCGGCATGATGACGGCGCTCGGCGTCAAGCCGGAGATCGAAGCCTTCGATACCGGCCACCTCTGGTTCGCTAAGCAGCTGGTCGAAGAAAAGGTCTTGAATCCCGACGCGCTGGTGCAGCTCTGCATGGGTGTGCCGTGGGGGGCGCCGGACGACCTCAACACCTTCATGGCCATGGTTAACAACGTGCCGTCGACCTGGAACTGGTCGGCCTTCGCCATCGGCCGCAACCAGATGGCCTATGCAGCCGCTGCAGTGCTCGCCGGCGGCAATGTCCGCGTCGGTCTCGAAGACAATCTCTGGCTCGACAAGGGCGTGCTGGCCACCAATGCGCAGCTGGTCGAGCGCGCCGCCAGCATCGTCACCAATCTCGGCGCCAGGATTTTGGGGCCGGAGGAAGTGCGCAGGAAGCTCAACCTCACCAAGCGGGCGCCGATCGCAGCGGCTGCTTAAGACGGGAGCGGATCATGGCTACCGTCAAATTCACTGCGATGAAGGATGGCGACAGGCAAGACTATGAGTTCCTGACCGCCCATGAGATCGACTATGCCGCCAGGACCGGCGAGCGGCTGCTCGACGCACTGGTGCAACTCGACGAAGGCCTGTCGGGCTACAAGATCACCAGGCTCGGCCATTCGCTGCAAGCGGCGACGCGGGCCTGGCGTGACGGCGCCGACACCGACTGGATCGCCTGCGCGCTGCTGCACGACATCGGCGACATCTACGCTCCCTACAATCACGACGAACACGCCGCTTCGATCCTGAAACCTTTCGTGCGCGAGCAATGCACCTGGGTGGTGGAAAAGCATGGCGACTTCCAGCGGCTCTATTACGCGCATCATCTCGGCGGCAACCGCCATGCTCGCGACCGCTTCGCCGGCCATGCCTATTTCGACGATTGCGACCAGTTTTGCGAACGCTGGGACCAGTCGAGCTTCGACCCGGACTTCGACACGCTGCCGATCGAATTCTTCCGGCCCTTCGTGCTCGAAGTCTTCGCCCGCAAGGCCTACGACCCCTCCGTGATCCGCTCCGGCGAGCGCGTGCCTCTCATCGACCCCGAAACCGCCAAGACAAGAACCGGAGCCTGACCATGAGCATCATCAACAAGGCAGCCGCCATTGGCGGCGGTGTCATTGGCGCCGGCTGGGTGGCGCGGCTGCTGCTCAACGGCATCGACGTGTCGATCTTCGATCCGGACCCGGAAGCGTCGCGCAAGGTCTCGGAAGTGATGAAGGGCGCGCGCCGCGCCTACAAGCAGATGGTTCCCGGCGGCCTGCCCAGGGAAGGCAGACTGACCTTTGCCAAGACCATCGCCGAGGCGGTGGCCGACGCCGATTTCATCCAGGAGAGCGTGCCGGAGCGGCTCGACCTGAAACACCGCGTGCTGGCCGAGATCGACCTTTATGCGCCGGCGAACGCCATAGTCGGCTCGTCTACCTCCGGCATCAAGCCGACCGACATGCAGGTCGCGATGAAGAAGCATCCGGAGCGTCTGGTTGTCGGACATCCCTTCAACCCGGTCTACCTGCTGCCGCTGGTCGAGATCGTCGGCGGCGAGCAGACGTTCCCCGAAGCGATCGAGGTTGCCAAGGAAATCTATGCCTCGATCGGCATGAAGCCGGTGCTGATCCGTAAGGAGATCGAGGCCTTTGTCGGCGACCGCCTGCTCGAAGCGGCCTGGCGTGAGGCGCTGTGGCTGATCAAGGACGGCATCTGCACCGTTGAGGAACTCGACGACATCATGCGCTATGGCTTCGGCCTGCGCTGGGCGCAGATGGGCATGTTCCAGGTCTATCGCGTCGCCGGCGGCGAAGCCGGCATGCGCCACTTCATGGCGCAGTTCGGGCCGTGCCTGAAATGGCCGTGGACCAAGCTTATGGACGTGCCGGAGTTCAACGACGAGCTGGTCGATCTTATTGCCACCCAGTCGGACGACCAGGCGCACGGCCTGTCGATCCGCGAACTGGAAAAGATCCGCGACGACAATCTGGTCGCGATCATGGATGCTCTGTCGAAACAGAACAAAGGCAAGGGCTGGGGCGCCGGCGCCTTGCACAAGGACTATACCAAGCAGTTGGCCAAGCTGGCGGCGAAGAAGCCGGCCGCATCCAGGGCCGCAGAAAAGGCCAAGGCATCGAAGCCGGTGAAGAAGGCGGAAAAGCCGAAGAAAAAGAAGAAGGGCTGAGGACCATGGATTTCGGTCTTTCGGAGGAACAGAAGCTCATTGTCGAGACGACGCGCGCGTTCGTCGAGAATGAGCTTTACCCGCATGAACGCGAGGTCGAGCGCACCGGCGTGCTGCGCCGCGAGTTGATCGAGGAGATCAAGGTCAAGGCAATCGAAGCCGGGCTCTATGCGGCCAACATGCCGGCCGATGTCGGTGGCGCCGGCCTCGATACGGTGACCTGGCTGCTCTACGAGAAGGAACTCGGCCGCGCCAACTATGCGCTGCACTGGACCTGCGTCGCGCGCCCCTCCAACATCCTGCTCGCCGGCACGCCCGAGCAGCGCGAAAAGTACCTGTTCCCGTGCATCCGCGGCGAGAAGTGGGACTGCCTGGCGATGACCGAGCCCGGCGCCGGCTCCGACCTGCGAGGCATGAAGGCGACCGCGGTGCAGGACGGCGACGACTGGGTCCTTAACGGCACCAAGCATTTCATCTCCCATGCCGATCTCGCCGATTTCGCGATTTGTTTCATGGCTTCGGGCGAGGAAGAAACGCCGCGCGGCAAGCGCAAGAAGATCACCGCCTTCTTCGTCGACAAGGGCACCAAGGGGTTCACCGTGCGCGACGGCTACCGCAACGTCTCGCATCGCGGCTACACCAACGCCATCCTCGAATTCGACGATTGCCGCCTGCCGGCAAGCCAGGTGCTGGGTGAGGTCCACAAGGGCTTCGACGTCGCCAATTCCTGGCTCGGCGCCACGCGCCTGCAGGTCGGCGCCACCTGTCTCGGCCGCGCCGAGCGGGCGCTCGGTCATGCCATCGAATATTCCGCGCAGCGCCAGCAGTTCGGCCAGCAGATCGGCAAGTTCCAGGGCGTGTCGTTCAAACTCGCCGACATGGCGACCGAATTGAAGGCGGCGGACCTGATGGTGTTCGAAGCCGGCTGGAAGTACGATCAGGGCACCGTCACCGATCAGGACATGGCCATGGCGAAGCTGAAGGCTACCGAAATGCTCGCCTTCGTTGCCGACGAAGCCATCCAGATCCATGGTGGCATGGGGCTGATGGACGACCTGCCGTTGGAACGCATCTGGCGCGACGCCCGCGTCGAGCGCATCTGGGAAGGGACGTCGGAAATCCAGCGCCACATCATTTCGCGGGCGCTGCTGCGCCCGTTCGGGGCATAACCCATGCACAAGCTTGAGCGTCTGTTGCGCCCAAAATCCATCGCGGTGTTCGGCGGGGCCCAGGCCGCCGCCGTCGTCGCCCAATCGATCAAGATGGGCTTTGTCGGCGAAATCTGGCCGGTGCATCCGAACAAGGACGAGGTCGCCGGCCGCAAGGCCTATCGCTCGGTCGCCGAATTGCCCGGGGCGCCCGACGCCGCCTTTGTCGGCGTAAACCGGCATCTCACCATCGAGGTGATCAAGGCGCTGGCCAAGCGTGGCGCCGGCGGCGCCGTCTGTTTTGCCGCGGGCTTTCTTGAGACCGAGGCCTATGACGATGACGGCGAGCGGCTGCAGGCCGAACTGGTGGCTGCCGCGGGCCAGATGCCGATCATCGGGCCGAACTGCTACGGCCTGATCAACTATGCCGATGGCGCGCTGCTATGGCCCGACCAGCATGGCGGCATCAGGCTGCCCGAACGCGCCAAGGGCGTCGCCATCATCACCCAGTCCTCCAACATCGCCATCAACATGACGATGCAGAAGCGCGGCCTGCCGATCGCCTTCCTGATGACCGCCGGCAACCAGGCGCAGACCGGCCTCTCCGAAATGGCGCTCGGCCTGATCGAGGACGAGCGCGTCACCTCGCTCGGCCTGCACATCGAAGCCTTCGATTCGGTAGCCGGCTTCGAGAAGCTGGCGGCGCGGGCGCGCGAACTGAAGAAGCCGATCATCGCCATGAAGGTCGGCCGGTCCGAACAGGCGCGGCAGGCGACGGTCTCGCACACGGCATCGCTGGCTGGCTCGGACGCTGCCTCGGGCGCTTTCCTGCGGCGGCTCGGCATTGCCCGCGTCGATTCCATCCCCGCCTTTATCGAGGCGCTGAAGCTTCTGCATGTCACAGGACCACTGCCCGGCTATCGACTGTCATCGATGAGTTGCTCGGGCGGCGAAGCCTCTGTCATGGCCGACAGCGCCGAAGGCCGCTGGGTCAATTTCCCGGAGCTCACCAGCAAGCACCGCGCCCATGTCAAATCGACGCTCGGGCCGCTGGTCGCGGTCGCCAACCCGTTGGACTATCACACCTTCATCTGGAACAACGAACCGGCGATGACCGCCACCTTCACCGCCATGGTGTCGGGCGGCTTCGACCTCAACATGCTGGTGCTCGACTTTCCACGCCCCGACCGCTGCTCGGTCACCGACTGGTGGGCGACGCTGCGCGCCTTCGAATCGGCGCTGAAGACCAACAAGGCGCATGGTGCGATCGTCTCGTCGCTGCCGGAGAACCTGCCGGAGGAATATACCGCCGAACTGATGGCGCGCGGCATGGTGCCGTTGTTCGGCATTTCCGAGGCCATGGACGCCGCAGGCGCGGCAGCCTTCATCGGCTGGGCCTGGGCCGAGCCGCAGGCGCAGCCGATCGACACCACGGCTGCAGGTGCGGCCGGAGGCGACCATGTCACGCCTGATGAGGCCGAGGCCAAGGCGCGGCTGATCGAGGCCGGCTTGCCTGTGCCGAAGGCAGAACGTGCCGCCAATGCTGTCGAGGCCGTCATCTCATCGATGGCGCTCGGCTTCCCGGTGGCGCTGAAGGCGCTCGGAGTCACCCACAAATCGGAAGTCGGCGCGGTCAGGCTGAACCTCAAGGACGCCGAATCCGTGAGCACGGCGGCGCATGATCTGCTGCCGCTCGGCACCGGCCTCTATGTCGAGCGCATGGTGCGCGACGGCGTTGCCGAACTGATCGTCGGCTTCACCCGCGACCCGATGTTCGGCGCCGTCATGACGCTGGGCACCGGAGGCGTGCTGGTCGAGCTGTTGCGCGACAGCGTCACGCTGATGCTGCCGGCGACGCGCGACGACATCGAGGCGGCCCTGCGTGGCCTTAAACTGTTTCCGCTGCTCGACGGCTATCGTGGCCGGCCCAAGGCCGATGTCGGGGCTGCCATCGACGCCATCGCGGGCATTGCCGGCTTCGTGCAGACGAATGCCGGAGAGATCGAGGAACTCGACATCAACCCGCTGATCGTCTGCGCCGAGGGCAAGGGCGCCTGGATCGCCGACGCGCTGCTGGTGCTGGGAGAGAAGAAGAATGTCTGACGTCATTTCCACCCGCCGCGAGGGCACCATCCTCGAGGTCACGCTCGACCGGCCCAAGGCCAACGCCATCGACCTGAAAACGTCGCGGCTGATGGGCGAGACCTTCAAGGCGTTCCGCGACGATCCGGAACTGCGCGTCGCCATCGTCAAGACCGCCGGCGACAAGTTCTTCTGCGCCGGCTGGGATTTGAAGGCCGCCGCCGGCGGCGATGCGGTCGACGGCGACTATGGCGTCGGCGGCTTTGCCGGCCTGCAGGAGCTGCGCGACATGAACAAGCCTGTCATCGCCTGCGTCAACGGCATGGCGGTCGGCGGCGGCTTCGAACTGGCGCTGTCCTGCGACCTCATCTACGCTTCCGACCATTCCTCCTTCGCGCTGCCCGAGATCCGTGCCGGCACGCTGGCCGACGCCGCGACGATCAAGCTGCCCAAGCGCATCCCCTATCACGTCGCCATGGACCTTTTGCTCACCGGCCGCTGGATGGATGTCGCCGAGGCGCATCGCTGGGGCCTGGTCAACGAAGTGCTGCCCAAGGAAAAGCTCGAGGACCGCGTCTGGGAGATCGCCCGGCTGCTCGCCGGCGGCCCGCCGCTGGTGTTCGCCGCGATCAAGGAAACGGCGCGCGTGGCCGAGGCGCTGACCTTCCAGGATGCGATGAACCGCGTGACGCGGAGGCAATTGGCGACCGTCGATGCCCTGTATGGCTCGGAGGACGGCATGGAAGGGTTCCGGGCGTTTGCAGAGAAGCGCGACCCGGTGTGGAAGGGGAAGTAGGCTCTTTACCCTCCCCTCGATGGGGAGGGTCGGACCGAAGGTCCGGGGTGGGGTGATGCGCCGCCACCCCCACCCGCCGCTTCGCGGCGACCTCCCCCATCAAGGGGGAGGTAAAGGAGCTGCATGACCGACTACAAAACCCTCATCGACGCCGAGACCTGGGCCTTCATCGAGCGCACCAATTCCTATTATCCGCCGGACACGATCGACTACACCATCGCTCAACAGCGTGTGATCTATGACCGGATGTGCCGCGAGTTCTTTGCCGGCTATCCCGACGGCGTGACGGCGGAAACGACAATCATTGCGGCGCACGACATCCCGATCCGCATCTATCGCAGCGCAATCCCGAACCGGGCCGCGATCGTGCTCTACATTCATGGCGGCGGCTTCATTCTCGGCGGGCTCGACAGCCATGACGATGTCTGCGCCGAGCTATGCGCCCGGACCGGCTTCGATGTCGTCTCCGTCGACTACCGCCTGGCGCCGGAGCATCTGCACCCGGCCGCCTTCGACGATGCGCTGCACGCCTTCGAATGGGCGGCCAAAACCTACGATCAACCTGTCCTGCTCTGCGGTGACAGCGCCGGCGGCAATCTCTGCGCGGCCGTCGCCCACGCAACGCGCGGTCATGCCAAAAGACCGATCGGCCAGGTGCTGATCTATGCCGGCCTTTTCGGCGACCGTTCGAAGGGATCCTATGTGACGCATGCCGAGGCACCGATGCTGACGGTGCGCGATATCGAGTTCTACAAGCACATCCGCACCGGCGGTGTGGATCGGACCGGCGACGTCACCTTGTCGCCACTGGCCGACGCCGATTTCACCAATCTGCCGCCGACAGTGCTGATCACCGCGCAATGCGACCCGCTGTCATCCGACGGCGAGGCCTATCGCGACCGCCTTCTCGCTGCCGGCGGCCATGCCGCCTGGTTTGAGGAGCCGGGGCTGGTGCACGGCTATCTCAGGGCCAGGCACACGGTCGACCGGGCCCGCGCCTCCTTCAACCGCATCGTCGAGGCGGTCGCCGTGCTGGGCAAGGGCGACTGGATCTGGTGAGCCGCTCAGCCGCGGACAAAGGCGATCAGCGCCTCGGCCATGCGATCGTTGAACTCGCGGCGAAAGCGGTTTTTCTTCAGCCATTCAGGGTTTGAGCCGACGGTCTTGTTGGCATCCACGACAACGCCTTTGCCATCGACAATGAAATAGTCGATGGCGCCGAAGTCCAGGTTGAGCCGCTGCCGCACCGCCAGCACTTCCGGTGGCACGGCGCCGCCCACCTCATTGCTCAGGATTTTTGAGCCGGCGCACAACACATCGTCGTAGACCTGCCGCATGTTGATCTCGGCGCCGAGCAGGAACATGTAGCGGTGCTTGACGATGGGCAGGTCGAGGGTATCGAAGGCGAATTTCTCGACCATCAGGCGATTGTTACGCCATACATCCCGCGGAACCTCGCCGATCGTCTGGTAGACTTGATAGGGCGGGCACAGGCGGTCCTTGTAGCCGGGTTCAAAGAGCTTGCGGATGACATGCGCGCTCCTGGTCAGGCCGTTGCGATGCTGCCACCAGCGCTGCTCTGGCCGACCCCTGGAGTTGAGGACGGTCTTGACGACAACCGGCCCCTTGTGACTGTCGCCTGCCTCCAGCTTCAGCGTCGAATAAAGGTACCGGTGGATGGACAGCGCGCGACCATTGATGGTGCGGTCGTAGAGGTGGCCGAGCCCGCGGTACGTTGGCGGGACGACTGTCAGGTCGACATGCAGAAAGGCCGCCGGCGCCCTATCCTGGCCGGCTGGCCGGTCGAGCAGGCGCACTTTCAATCCGGCCTGTTCCAGGTAAGGCAGCAGCTGCGCGATGCTGTAGCTCCGCACCAAGCGGAAATTGCGCAGGCTCTCCACATAGACATCGAGATCGGCCGCTGACACCGAACGCTATTCCCTGATATCGACGCCCGAGAAATCATGGTGATCAAAGGGGTCCATGACATAGCCCGTCACCTGTTCGCGCATCGGCATCGAGACCACGGAGTGGGCGATAGCGACCCACGGCATCTGCTCCCTGAAGATCGCTTGCGCCTGCGAATAGAGTTTTGCGCGGGCAGCGGGATCGACGATCCCGGCTGCCTGCTTGAGCAGATCGTCGAAGGCCGGAAAACACCAGTTGGCACGATTGGTGGTGCCGACGCCGGCACAGCCAAGCGGCACCGACAGGAAGTTGTCGGGGTCGCCATTGTCGCCGGTGAAGCCGAACAGCATGGCGCCGTCGCGGTCGCGTGACTTCGAGCGGGCAAGGTATTCAGTCCACTCATACGTCACGACTTCCACGTTGACACCGATCTTTGCCAGGTCGGACTGGATCATTTCGGCCATACGCTGCGCATTCGGGTTATACGGACGCTGCACCGGCATCGCCCAGATCTTCATGTGCAGGTCTTTTACGCCGGCATCGGCGAGCCCCTGCCTGGCGGCAGCGGGGTCGAAGACATGATCGGGGCTCGTCTTGTCATAGGCCCAGGAGGTTGGCGGCAGCGGATTGCGTGCGACTTCGCCGGTGCCGCGGAATACGACGTCGACCAGCGCCTGCGTGTCGATGGCAATGGCGATCGCCTTCCTCACCCTTGGATCGTCGAAGGGCTTCTGCAAGGTGTTGAAGGCGAGGTATCCCGTATTGAGGCCCTCCTGCCGCATGACCTTGATGCCGAGTGTCGCCTTGATCGCCTCCAGGTCGGCCGGATTTGGATAGGGCATGAGATCGCATTCGCCGGCGCGCAGCTTTTCCATGCGAATGCTGGCATCGGTGGCAATGGCGAAGACGAGATCGTCGATCTTCGGCTTGCCGCGCCAGTAGTCCGGATTGGCCTTGTAGCGGATGACTGCATCCTGCTGGTAGTCGACAAGCTGGAATGGACCCGTCCCGACCGGCTTCAGCGCCAGGTCGAGCAGCCGCTTCTCGGCGACGAGCTTGTCGGCATATTCCTTGGAAACGAGCGAAGCGAAATCCATCGCCAGGTCGGCAAGCATCGGCGAATGCGGCGCCTTCAGCGTCATCACCACAGTATGGTCGTCAAGCTTGCGCCAACCGGCGACAAGATCCGGCATGCCGATGCCGTCGAAGTAAATGTACTGGCGTTTGGCGTAATTGTTGAACGGGTTCTGCGCGTTGGCCTGCCGGTCGAAGGTAAACAGCACATCATCGGCGTTGAAGTCGCGGCTCGGCGTAAAACCCTCGACGCTGTGGAACTTCACGCCGTGCCGCAGGTGGAATGTGTAGGTGAGGCCGTCGTCGGAAATCTCCCAGCTTTCGGCAAGGCCGGGGCGCACCTTGGTGGTGCCGGGATCGAACTCGACCATGCGGTTGTAGAGAGCGGTGGCCGAGGCGTCGCGGGATCCGGAGGCGAGTGCGGGATCGAACGTATCGGGGCTAACCTCGGTGCAGTAGACCAAGGTCTTGGCTACGGATTGATGGACCGGCAACGCACATGGAAAAAGCGCCGCCAGCAAGAGAACGAAGTGCCTGCGTGTCATGATCCCCCCAGGGTTGGGAAGACGCTAGCAGAAGCCGGCACTGACGGTAAGTAAGCCGGCCGGTCTTTCGCGCGCCAAGACTGTTTTCCACCTTGAGTTGACACAAGGAATTAGCCGCGCCTCTGTGAAATGGCGGACAGACCCGGCCGCCGTTTTGCATGAACCTTTCCGCTTCAGCCTGCGACTGACGACCAGGCGCCGCATGGTGCGGGCCGGAAAGGATGCCCCCATGACTAGGACCCCAGAGGCTCCACGGTCTCCGGGACCAACGCAAGCTCAGCGCGACCACCGCCTTCGGGATGGAGTCGATGCGCTGGGCTTTCGGCTGATTCCGTTGACCCTGCGCAGGAGCAGGCGTATCGTGAAGATGAGGAAAGCAGACAATTCGATCAGGGACGAACGTGCCGGAACGCCGCGCCTTGCCCTGTTTCGCGCGGCCGGACCGGATGTTCCTCCCGAAAACTTCGGGGGGAGTTTTATGTCCTGCGATCGCGGCGCGTCCATGTCGTCTCCAAGCGGCGGTTTGCGCCGTTCGCTCCATCTGGCCGGCGGTTTGCTTGCCCTGGCGCTGAGCGCCGCGCTCTGGTTGGGCACAGCCGCCCAAGCGCAGGAAACCCAGATCATCTATCCCGGCTCGATGGCGGTCACTGGATTTTCCGGCACCGTCATTCCCAATTTCGACTCTGCCGATTCCGAAAGGGGGGGGCTGCCGCCCGGCGTCGACCCGGTCGACGAAACCTTCATCGACACGACGCGCGCCACCTTGCGCGTCTTCGACGTTTCGGCGCTCGGCGGACCGGCTTCCGGCCAGCTCGTCTACACGCCGCCGCCTTTCGAGGTGACGGCCGAACAGATCGGCCAGGTATTCGCCATCACCTATGATGACGGTGTGCGCGACGGCGTTCCCTCGGGCGTCCCCAACCTCTATGCCGGCGCTACCTCGCTGCACGGCATCCGTATCGTCACCCCGGACGAAGATGCCGACGGTCGGCCCGAGCGACAGCGCCGCGGAACCGCAGGCGCCGTCTTCATGGACGGCCAGTTCGGCACCGAAAGCGGTGGCGGTCCGGGCACGATCTGGAAGATCGACGGCATCACCGGCGCGGTCTCCAAATTCGCCGACATTGACACCAACAGCGGTTCCGGCATCGGCGACATCAGCTTCGACAGCAATCACCGCGAGTTCTTCGCCAGCGATCTCGACACCGGCCTCATCCACCGCCTCGATGCCAACGGCACGCTGATCGACACATTCGATCACGGCGTTGCCGGGCGGCCGGCGCATGGGCTGGCTCCCGTCGCCGATGACGGTGCGGTGATGGACATACAGGGTGCTGTCTTCGACTCGGAAGACCCCGACACATGGGGCTACACGCAGGACGAACGCCGCGTCTGGTCCGTCGCCTATCATGGCGGCCGGCTCTATTATTCGGTCGGCGAAAAGGCCGAGATCTGGTCGGTTGGCATTGCCCGCGATGGCAGCTTTGCCGGTGATCCGCGCTGGGAGCTGACGGTCAAGGCCGACAAGGACTACGCCGTCACCGACATCGCCTTCGACAACCAGGGCTTCATGTATCTGGCGCAGCGCGGCCCGGTCGAGAATCGCTACGATTACAGCCAGTTCGCCGATTCCGGCAAGGGCGAGGTCATCCGCTACTGGCGCGAAAACCCGGACGATCCGGCGACGGAATCGGTCTGGGTGGAAGAGCCGCAGGAATATGCAGTCGGCTTCCCGCAAGGCAACCGGCAGTCGGCCGGTGGGCTCGACCTGCAATATGGCTATGACGCCGACGGCAATCTCGACACCGGCGTGTGCACCGACACGCTGGTCAACACCGGCGACAAGCTGCGCGACAACCCGACACTTGCCGACCAGCTCGCCGCCGGCGGGCCGCTTGCCGTGCACGGCGTGCAGATCACGCCGACGCCGTTGGTCAAGCCGGCCAACGTGCCGCCTTTCGGCTCGTGGTTCGTCGACTTCGACGGCTATTTCGAAGACCCAGAAGTGGAAGGCCATGTCGGCGACGTCGAGGTCTGGCACCCCTGCGACGGCCGTGCCGGCTATTATGAAGAGATCCCAGGCGGTTATCTGCCGCCGTTCTATCCGCCGGGCTTCCCACCGCCCGGCGATCTGCCTCCGTGCATCGATGTCGAGGATGTTCAGTTCTACTGCACGCCTCGCGGCCTCCAGGCCGACCTCTATCTCCATGACCATGCCGGCTTTGGCGGCGATTCGATCAAGGTCCAGTCCATGACACCAGGCGTCGGGGTGACATCACCCCAGTCGCATGCTCCCGGTAAGCCTTACACGGTCGACATCACCGGCCATTCTCCGGGCGACAGAGTCGATGTTGGACTTTGCTTCTACAGGCAGTCCGACAAGGACAAGGGTGGCTACTACCCTTGCTGCAAGATGACTTTGCCGCTCAGAACCCCGGCCGTCAGCTGCGAACGTTGAGGAGGGGAAGATGAAAAATCTCGCACTTTCCCCGACCGCGAACAGCAGTCAATCCAACGTCATGGAGACCATCATGAAACCCCTGTCATATGCCAGGCGCGGCGCGCGCTGGCTGATGGCGGCCGGTATCGCGGTCGCCATGTTCACCCCTGTGGCAAGCCACGCCGAAGATGCAGTCCCGATCACTCCGGAACTGCGGCTCGACCTCGACAATTCAAAAATCGTCAATCCGAGGCCGGAACGGATCGTGCCGTTCTTCACCAAAACAGGCACACAGAGGAGCTGCGACTACGTCGTCTACTCCCTGAGCTTTGGCCTGCGCGGCGACTCGCAAGGCTTTGCCGACCCAAGCTTTTCGGCCAGGCTGAAGAAACTCCAACTCGACTTCAAGGATCAGCTTCCGCACGGTCTTGCGATCGTCAACGTCAACGTGTCCGGCGACGGCACGGATGCGTCTGGCGGACCGCTGCCGGGTGCGACAATCAGCACCTCGGCTAATCCGAACGATACGGCAACGGTTTCCGATTTCCGGATTTCCACCACCGATCTCGACGGCGCTGGGGCTGGCAATGAACGCGTCATCAATTTCAAGATCACCGCCAAGATCGACCATGCGGCGTTTCCTTCGCCGACCATCGTCGACAACCAGGGCATGATCAAGGTGACGCCGGGCGTCGGCACGGGGGCCATCATCCCGTCGCAGGATCCGGGCAAGCCCGACGACGGCGACTACAAGACCGGGGCCAAGACCTCGATCAAGATCGACCTCACCAACTGTGACAAGCGGCCTCCGCCTCCCGACCGGGAATGTTTCAAGGTGGAGCGCGGCACGGTCGATTGCGTGCAAGGCGGCGGCGCGTTCATCTACCACATGCCTGTCGGCCCGGAGATGGGCGGAAAATGGGTGCAGGTATCGACGACGACCCCAGGCATCACCATCATCCCCGACACGCAATTGGTGCCGGCGGGCGGCGGTGTGCTGAACTGGAAGATCGTCGGTGCATCGCCCGGCGACGTCATCCACCTCATCGTCACCGGCATCGAGACCTATGCCGGCCCGAAGGAGGGTTGGGGACTATGCTGCACGCAGACCATCGACATCGTCATCCCGCGTGACTTGAGATGTCCCCCAAGGACAAGGAACCGGACCTCAAGGTCGAGAAACGCGCCGACGTGACGCGTTGCACAATGGGGGGCGGCTGCGACTTCACCATCAAGGTCACCAATGTCGGCGACGGGCCGTATCACGGCAAGATCGTGCTCGACGAGGTGACGCTGCCGGCCGGCTCGACTCTGGATTCAGGGCCCAATCCGCCCTGGGTATGCATGCCCGGCGTGACCCCGATGACGTGCACCTATCCGGTGACCACGCTCAATCCGGGGGCCTCCATCAACCTCAAGCTCGGCTTCAAGCCGGCGGGTGGTTGGCAAGGCAGCGCGCTGCGCAACTGCGCCACCTATAATTACGGCGCCAGCGGCAAGCCGCTGTTCGGCAGCCAGCAGAACGATCGCGGCTGTGCCTCGATCCCGATCTGCCGGCGTGGCGACCGCGACCGCGATTGCCGGCCCCCGGTCGACAAGAAGGTCGACCTGATCCTGAAGAAGCGTGCCCGCATCCCGGTCTGCACACCCGACGGCATCTGCTACTTCGTGATCGACATCATCAACAATGGCAGCGTCCCCTATAATGGGCCGCTGACGGTTATCGACAATTACCCGGGCGGCGCGCCGGCCTCTTCGACCTTCGGCCCGTCTCCGCCCTGGACATGCGGACCGAACGGTCCCGGCCAGTTCCGCTGCGACAATGCAGGCATCGTGCTGATGCCGGGCGCCTCGACGCCGATCGTCGTCAGGGCGGTCATGCCGGCCGGCTACCAGTCGGATTCGGTCGAGAACTGCGCGGCGCTGAAGCCCGTCCCCGGTGAGGTCGACCTCACCAACAACAAGGCCTGCGCCAAGGAACGCTTCCGTCATCCCAATGGCGGCAAGCCGACCCTACGCATCACCAAGGTCTGCAATGGCTCGCTCGCCGGTGCGGCGGTGGTTTCCTGCCGCATCACCGTCATCAGCCTTGGCACCTCTGCCCCCACCGGTCCGGTGCGGGTCAACGATGCTGCCACGCTGATATCGGGTGGCGCGCCGGTCCAGATCCAGACCGTCACACCCGACGGTGCGGAATGGGCCTGCGGAGCGGTTCCGGCCAATGCGCTGTCGTGCCAGATTCCCGGCGCCGTGATGACTCCCGGAACATCGAGGCACTTCGACGTGACGGTCTCGGCCAATGGCGCGTTCGAGAACTGCGCACGCGGCTCGTATGGCCCGGCCCCTGGAGACGATATCGTCTACCCTATCGGCCAGGCCTGCGCCAAGGGCGGCGGCACGTCCACCATCAGCGTCAAGAAGACCGGCGATGCCGAGTGCCAGCCCGGGCAACCCTGCTCGTTCGAGATCACCATCACCAATGATGGCCAGACCGCCTTCTCCGGTCCGGTCCGCATCGGCGATGCGATCGGGGTGGACGGGCTGGGGCGGCTGCAAGGCGTCGCGATCACCTCGATCGAGCCGCCCTTCGGCTGCTCGCCCGAACCGACGACCTTGCCGTTGACCTGCATTGCCAACCTGACGCTCGGCGCCGGGGAAAGCCATGTGCACAAGGTCACCGTGGTCCTTCCCGACGCTCCCCTGGCCAATCTGCGGGGCAACGTCAGCGGCCGGAACTGCGTCGGGGTCTTGTCTCCCGACACCAGGGTGCAAGGCGGCGGCGACGTACTGCCCGGCGACCTGACCAATATCCAGGGCGATCGCGGCAAGGCCTATGCCTGCCATCCGTTCACCATCAAGCGCGAGGTGAAGAAGGAATGCTCGCCGGGGTTCGTCATGAACGATGCCGGTCGGTGCGTGTGTCCGGAAGGCACGACGTTCCGCAACGGCCAGTGCTCGCCCGACGGCGGCGTCATCATCCAGCCAAAGGATCCAAGGCCCTGCGTGCTGCTCAAGGGCCAGATCCGCACCGAGGATGGACGCTGTGTCTGCCCCCGCGGAACCGAGCTTGAGAACGGCGCTTGCATCAAGACCGACAAGCCTGGCTGCACCATCCCCGGTTCGGTCCCGACGTCGGACGGCAATGGCTGCTACTGCCCGGAAGGTACGCATCTCGACCGACAGGCAAATGCCTGCGTGCGCGACAAGCAGAAGCCTCAGGAGTGCAGCATACGCGGCCAGGTTCATGATGCCGATGGCGATTGTGTCTGCCCGCGTGGGACAGAGGTGCGCAATGGAGCCTGCCGGCCGATCCGGCCAAAGCCTGAACAGTGCTCGATCCGTGGTCAGATCCAAAACGCCAATGGCGATTGCGTCTGCCCGGACGGCACAGAAGTCAGGGGCAAGGTCTGCCGGCCGATCCGGCCGAAGCCCGAGCAGTGCTCGATCCGCGGCCAGGTCCACGACGCCAATGGCAATTGTGTCTGCCCGCGGGGTACCGAGGTGCAAGGCAATGCCTGCCGGCAGAAGAAGCCTGTGCTGGAACAGTGCGACATACGCGGCCAGGTGCACAACAAGCGCGGCGAGTGTGTTTGCCCGCGCGGCACCCAGGTGATCGACGGCGCATGCCGCAAGCCGAGGCCGCAGGTGGGAGACTGCGCCCCGGGCTCGCAGATGGTCGGCGGCCAGTGCGTGCCGATCATCAGGCGGCGCTGCCCCGAAGGCACCGTTGGTCGGTTCCCGAACTGCAGAGCCATCCGGCAGCAGCCGTCGCTCGACCCGACCCTGTTGCTCAATCCAGGTGTCCTTCAGCAGTTCATACCGAAGCGCACGCCGCAGACGCAGGTACAGCCGCAAAGGGATCCGGCGGCCAACTTCAAGCCATAGGATCTGACACGAGTCAAAATTCAGAACCCCGCCGGAGCGATTCGGCGGTTTTTTTTCGTCAGCGCGATCGGGGTCCGCCGCATCTCGTCGTTGAAATGCCGGTGCAATCTTCCTCGGACGCCAGCAAGCCGCTGTCGCCCGACGGTCCCTCGATAAAGCCGTCCAGCGACGTCAGCATGGAAGAGACGGTCTTTCCCTCTGAGCTCTCCTTTCTGTTTTCGCCAATTGGGCCATAACCGGAAGCGAGGCCGAGCAGGTAAGGCATCAGCCGGGCCGCTCCTAGCACAACAAATACCGACTTTCCCTTTTCGGGATCATGGTCTAGGCAGACGTTTGGATCGCGCCCGCAAACAGGGCGCCCAAAGGGGCCGCATCATGAGCAGGAAGACCCTGATCGCGCCATCGGTGCTGGCGTCGGATTTCTCGAAGCTCGGCGACGAGGTCGAGGCGGTGGCGGCGGCCGGCGCCGACTGGATCCATCTCGACGTGATGGACGGGCATTTCGTGCCCAACATCACCTTCGGCCCGCCGGTGATCAAGGCCATCCGCAACCGCACCAAGGCCTTCTTCGACTGCCATCTGATGATTGCGCCGGCCGATCCTTATCTGGCCGCCTTTGCCGATGCCGGCTGCGACGGCATGACCGTGCATGCCGAGGCCGGACCGCATCTCGACCGCTCGCTTCAGACCATCAAGGGTCTCGGCAAGAAGGCCGGCGTATCGCTTAATCCGGCGACGCCGGAAAGTGCGATCGAATATGTGCTCGACCGGCTTGACCTGATCCTGATCATGACCGTCAATCCGGGTTTCGGCGGGCAGGCCTTCATCCCGGCCATGGTCGACAAGGTCAAGCGGGTGAAAGCGCTGATCGGAAACCGGCCGATTCGCATCGAGATCGACGGCGGCGTGTCGCCGGAAACCGCCCCTCTGGTCACATCAGCCGGCGCCGATGTGCTGGTGGCGGGCGCCGCCATCTTCAAGGGCGGCAGCGTCGAAGCCTACCGGGCCAATATAGAAGCCATCCGAACCGCGGCCGACCGGGCTGCCGGCTGACATCAGTTCCAGGGCAAGTTCCCGGCTGGTCGGTTCTCCTCGGCCTGATCTCCCTGCCTGATCCTTCGATCTCCCAAAAAGCCGTCAACGGGTGGCAGCCGCAAGGGCATCGCGGCAAGCGACAGGATCGCGGCATCCGGCACTAGTTTTGGCCCATAAATCTAGTGGATAACTGCCGAGGGATCTGCATGCGGGGAGAGGTCAATCCGGCGGCATGACGCGCGTTAAGAAAAAATTATCCGTATTCGGGATCTCGAAGCTGTTTCTCGAGGGCGCCTGCCATGCTGGGAGACAAACTTTCTTCAGAAGAACAAGTTTTTCACGATTTTAGTTACTTCCGGCGGATAAGATGCGGTCAACCTTCCTCTTTAGGTCGAATATCGTGATCTTTCGCTTGAGGGGCGGATGCCTTAGGAGTTACAGTAAATTTACAGGGGAAATCGTTTGCTTCGCGAACGGCCTAGCGGAGCATGGGAGAGCTACAGGAGTCATATTGACCTACGGATCTGCCGATGTGAGCGAAGGCGCGGGACCCAAGAGCACACTCGCTAGTACGGTCTATCAACAGCTTCGCGACGATCTCCTGCGCGGCGTGTTTGAAAGTGAAAGCAAGCTTCGTGTCGAATGGGTGGTTTCCCGTTACGGCGCCGGCGCCTCACCGGTTCGCGAGGCCCTCAACCGACTTGCTTCGGAAGGCCTGCTCGGCCGCCACGACCAGCGCGGTTTCTTCATCATGCCGGTCAGTGCCCCGGAACTCGAGGAATTGACGCGCACCCGCTGCTGGCTGGAAGAGCGGGCGCTGCGTGAATCCATTGCCAACCGCACCGGCGAATGGGAAGAGCAGCTCGTGCTGGCCTTGCATCGCCTGGCGCGTGCCCCGCGCCGCTTGCCGGAGGATCCGTCCTCGAACAATCCGGAATGGGAAAAGCTGCACCGCGCCTTCCATCGGGCACTGATCGCAGGCTGCCGCTCGCATTGGCTGACCGGCTTTTGCGACCAGCTTTCGGATCAGGCCTCCCGTTACCGGCTGATCTCCCAGGACGGCAGCGAGCGCGACGAAATCAGTGAACATCGGCTGATTGCGGAGCGCACGGTGGATGGCGATGCCGATGGCGCCGTTGAAGCCCTCCTCAGCCACTACCGTCTGACGGCAGCCATGTGCATGGAGCGCTTCAACGACAGCGGCGATCCACGCGTGAGCGCCACCAAGGCGCTGCGCAGCCGCAGATAGAAGCGCTTCCGGTCCGCTATCCAAAATCCGCCCGCTATCCAAAATCGCCCGTTATCCAAGTCCGCTTGCCTTCATCTGATCGGCGGCAAACCCGATTTCACGTTTTTGCCGGACGGAGGCGAAATCGTTTCCTTTGTTCCAAGGCCATCCGGCTCTAAATCAAAGGGATAGAGCATGATGTCCTCCGAAAACCGCTTCACACTTTTCGGCATCATCTCTAGGGAATGCGCATGACCAATCACCTGTTCGACGCGTTCCGCGGCCGGATTTCAGCCTCCGAGCGCATCCTGATGGCGACCGATGACGGACGCGCGATCGCCTATGGCGACATGTTGGCGCAATCGGCACAGCTGGCACATGCGCTGAGGCATTTTGGCGTCGAGCCGGGCGACCGCGTTGCCGTGCAGGTCGAAAAAAGCCCCGAATGCATTTTCCTCTACCTCGCCTGCCTGCGCGCCGGCGCGGTCTTCCTGCCGCTCAACACCGCCTACACGCTGGCCGAACTCGGCTATTTCTTCGGGGATGCCGAGCCGCGGCTGGTCGTCTGCGACCCGGCCCGCGCCGGCGCTATCGCGCCGTTGGCGCAGGCGTCGGGTGCTGCCACCGTCACGCTTGGCAGCAATGGTGAGGGCTCGCTGACCGCACTGGCGGCACAACAGCCCACGGATTTCGACGCCGTGGCGCGCGGGCCGGACGATCTGGCCGCAATCCTTTACACATCCGGCACCACCGGACGCTCCAAGGGCGCCATGCTCAGCCATGAAAACCTGGCCTCCAATGCGCGCGTGCTGGTCGAGCAATGGCGTTTCACCGGGGATGACGTGCTGATCCACGCGTTGCCGATCTTCCATACGCACGGCTTGTTCGTCGCCACCAACGTCACCCTGATGGCCGGCGCCTCGATGCTGTTCGAGCGGAAATTCGACGCCGGCCGCATCGTCTCGCTCTTGCCCCGCGCGACAGTGATGATGGGGGTGCCGACCTTCTATACCAGGCTCCTGCAGCAGGACGGGCTGGATGCCCAGGCGGCGAAGAACATCCGCCTGTTCGTTTCCGGCTCGGCGCCGCTGCTCGCCGAAACGCACAAGGCCTGGCGCGAGCGCACCGGCCACGCCATTCTCGAGCGCTACGGCATGACCGAGACCAACATGAACACGTCGAACCCCTATGAGGGCGAGCGTCGGGCCGGCACGGTCGGCTTCCCGCTGCCCGGCGTTTCGCTGCGCATCGCCGACCCTGACAGCGGCGATGCGCTTGGCCAGGGTGAAGTCGGCATGATCGAGGTCAAAGGTCCGAATGTCTTTTCCGGCTATTGGCGCATGCCGGAAAAAACCAAGGCGGAGTTTCGCAAGGACGGCTTCTTCATCACCGGCGACCTCGGCATCATCGACGCGGACGGCTACGTCCACATCGTCGGCCGCGGCAAGGATCTCATTATCTCCGGCGGCTACAACATCTATCCCAAGGAGATCGAGAGCGAGATCGACGCCGTTGCCGGCGTCTTGGAAAGTGCCGTCATCGGAATTGCCCATCCCGATTTCGGCGAAGGCGTCACCGCTGTCGTGGTGCGGGCGCCGGCATCGCGGATCACCGGGGCCGAGATCGTTGGCGCCATTGCCGGCCAGCTGGCCAAATACAAGCACCCGAAGCAGGTGATCTTCGTCGATGAGCTGCCGCGCAACACGATGGGCAAGGTGCAGAAGAACCTGCTGCGCGAGACCTACAAGGGTCTCTACGGCTAATCCATAGCCGGCTAATGTCTTTGCCCAAGCGCTTCGCCTGGACATCTCTGTTCGCGGTTCGGCAGTGGCGCCTTTTACTTGCGCGGCTTTTTCACCCGAGTGCTGGAACCCCACAAAGCGCGGTTCAGCAGGCTGCGTTTGCGCTTGCGCGGGATGAGGTCGACGTCGCTGACGAGCTTGGCGCCGCCCTCCCGCCGCTCCAGGGTGATCTTGCGGCTGTGGAAGGCTTCGAGCTCCGCACGATGCGCCACGCTGATGATGGTGACGTCAGGCAGTTCGCGGATCACCGTCAACATCATCGTGTCCTGGCTCTTCTCGTCGAGCGCCGAAGTCGCTTCATCCAGCACCACGATATCGGGGCGATGCAGCAGCAGGCGCGCGAAGGCGAGGCGTTGCTTTTCGCCGCCCGACAGCGTCTGGTCCCATGGCGCCTCTTCCTTGATCCTGCCGGTGAGATAGCCAAGCCCCACCTTGTCGAGGGCAGCCTTGATTTGCTTGATGGTCCACTTGTCCGCCGCCGCGGGATAGGCGACCGCGCGGCGAAGCGTTCCGGAAGGGATGTAGGGGCGTTGCGGCAGCATGAACAGGCGCCTGTCGGTGTGGAAATTGACGCTGCCGCCGCCCCATGGCCACAGGCCCGCGACGGCCCGCACCAGCGTCGACTTGCCTGAACCGGATTCGCCTGAAACCAGCACCCGCTCGCCCGGCTCGATCACGACCTCGGTTTCCTTGACTACGGAGGTGCCGTCGTCGAGTGTCACGGAAAGATTGTCGAGGCTGAGGATGGCGCCGTCTTCCGCTTCGCCCCGGTTGATGCGTCCGAGCGCATCGCTCTGCTCGGCGCGCTCGAGCCCATCGAGCGACATCATCAGCGAGGCAATGCGCCGCGCGGAGGCGTTCCAGTCGGCGAGGCGCGGATAGTTGTCGACCAGCCAGCCGAACGCGCCTTGCACGATGCCAAAGGCAGACGCCGCCTGCATCACCTCGCCAAGCGTCATCGAGCCTTCGAGGAATTTTGGCGCGCACAAAAGGATCGGCACGACCGGCGCAAACAGGCTCGATCCCTGCGACACCGCGGCCGTGCGCATGTGCTGTCCGGTCAGCAGCGCCCATTGCCTCAGCACATGGCCGAAATTCCTGTCGATCCCGCTGCGCTCCTCGTCCTCGCCTCCCAGCAAGGCGATGCTCTCGCCGTTTTCGCGCACGCGCGTCAGCGTGTAGCGCAGTTCGGCCTCCGCCTGGTTCTTCCGCTCGGAGAGCTGGACGAAGTCGCGGCCGATGACCACCATCGAGGTCGAGGTGATGGCGGCATAGATGATCGCGGTGATGACCAGAAAGCCGGGAATGGTGATGCTCTCGCCGCCGATCGGCAGGGTGAGCGCGCCGCCGATGGTCCACAGCACGACGATAAAGGTCGAGGCCGACAGGAACGCGTTGAGGACGCCGGCGGTGAAATCGACCGGCGACTCGGTGGCGATGCGCAGATCCTCGGTCATGCGGGCCTCGGGGTTCTGGTGGTCGCCGCCCACGAGGTTCAGCTGGTAGTAGCGGCCGTTTGCCAGCCAGCGCGCGACGACCCCGGTGGTCAGCCAGGAACGCCAGCGGCGCTGGATCGTCATGCGCAGATAGACCTGCGCGACGACAAGGCTGCCGCTGCAGATCACCAGCGGCACGAATACGGCGCTGAGGAGATAGACCGTGCGGGCGTTGCGCTGCTCGAGGGCATCGAACATCGAGCGGTTCCAGACGTTGATGCCATACTGGAAACCGATGTTGATGCAGATCAGCAGCAGCACTCCGATCGTCAAAGGCCAGGCGAGCTTGTCGCCATGCCTCCCCCAATAGCCGCGCCCGCTGATCCAGAAACGCCGCAGCAGATATTTTTTGCGCGCCTGCTCGGCCTGCTCGGGCGTCAGCTTGGGATCGGGTTCGACGGCATCCGGCGGCGGCGCAGCCTCGCCAACGGGCTCGGACGCGGCTTCGGCGGCCGATGCTTTTTTCTCGCGCGGCGTGTCCTCGCGCGGTCCATCTCCGCGCGTTTGCCGTGACGGCTTTTCCCGACGCGACTTCGTGGCATCGCGCGCTTCGATGCCGTCGGCCGGTTTCGATTTGGGTTTTGCCTCGGACATATGCCCCGACAACGACCTCCATATCAAAAGGTTTCATGGTATGCGCCTGCCCGACGTTTCAGGAAACGCCCGTCATTGCGGATATAAAAGCCCAACGACATGTTCTGCGATGGCGAGGCTGGCGGTAAGGCCAGGGCTCTCGATGCCGAACAGATTGACGATCTGACCGCCCCCGTGGTCAGCCGGTCCCTGGATGACGAAGTCGGCGGCCGGCTGTCCCGGACCCGACAGTTTCGGCCTGACGCCGGCATAGGCCGGTTGCAGGGCGCCGTCCGCCAGGCCGGACCAGTAGCGCCTGATTTCGTCGTAGAAGGCAGCGCCTCGTGCGGGATCGACGGTATAGTCGACGCGATCGATCCATTCGACATCCGGGCCAAAGCGCGCGCTCCCCGACATGTCGAGGGTCAGATGCACGCCGAGGCCGCCATGGACCGGCACCGGATAGATCAGCCGCGAAAAGGGCGAGCGGCCGGAAAGCGCGAAATAATTGCCGCGCGCCAGCCACAGCGGCGGAACACGGTCTTGCGGGAGGCCTTCGATGCGGCCGGCGAGCGCCTGCGCGTCGAGGCCGGCGGCGTTGATGAAGGCGCCGGTCTTCAAGGTGAAACCCTCGCCATCGGCGTCGCGCGTGTCGATCCGGATGCCGTCGGCTTCGATGCTCGCGCCTGAGACAACGGTGAGCAAGGCGAAAGATGCGCCGGCCGCTTCCGCGTCTCCACGCAATGACAGCATCAGCGCCTGGCTGTCGACGATGCCGGTTGACGGCGACAGCAGCGCGCCGGCGCAGCTCAGCGCCGGTTCCAGGCTTTCGGCCTCTGCGCGCGTCAAAAGCTTGAGGTCACCGACTCCGCATTGCGCCGCGTCGATCTGGATCGCCTGCAGTTTGTCCAACTGGTCGGGTTCGACGGCAACGATCAGTTTGCCGGTGCGATGATGGGCGACGTCGTGCTCGCGGCAATAGGCATAGAGACGCTCGCGGCCGTTGACGCAGAGACGGGCCTTCAGGCTGCCCGGCGTATAATGAAGCCCGGCATGGATGACTTCCGAATTGCGCGAACTGGTGCCCGTGCCGATGGCTGCGGCCTTCTCGACCACCAGCACCTCGCGGCCCGACAGCGCCAGCGCGCGGGCAATGGCGAGGCCGACAACACCGGCTCCGGCGACAACGCAGTCGACATCATGCATGGGTGGACTTTAGCGCGGACTGTCCGCGCCTGCAAAAACCTTGTCGCCGCCGATCCAGACGCCGTTGACGTCGAGGGCGTCCGACAGAGCGACGATATCGGCAGCCGTGCCATTGGCGAAGCGGCCGAGCCGGTGGGCCTGGCCGACCGCCTGCGCCGGATAGAGCGAGGCCATGCGCAACGCTTCCGACAGGTCCAGCCCGACGATCCTGTGCATGTAGCGGACGGCCGAGATCATATCGAGATCGGCGCCGGCCAGCGTGCCGTCGGCCAGCCGCAGACTGCCATCCTTGCGATAGATGATGCGGCCGTTGAGGGTGAACGACGTCATGGCGGTGCCGATCGTCGCCATGGCGTCGGTGACCAGCACGATCCTGCCCGGCCCCTGCTTGGCGCGCAGCGCGATTGCCATGGTGGCGGGATCGACATGGATGCCGTCGGCGATGATCCCGGCCGACAGACTGCCTATGTCGATGGCCGCACCCGCCAGCCCCGGCTCACGGTTGCCGATCTGGCTCATGGCGTTGAACAGATGTGTGACCACGCTGGCGCCGGCATCGGCAAAGGCTCTGGCCGTGGCGTAGCCGGTGTCGGAATGGCCGAGGCTGACAATCACACCGGCCTTGGCCAAGGCCGCAACGCGGGCAGGCTCGACGGATTCAGGCGCTATCGTCGTCAGCAGCACCGGCAGGTTTTTGCGTGCCGCGACCAGCGCCGCTTCATCCGCATCCGTCATCGGCCGGATCAGCGCCGGTTCATGCGCGCCCTTGCGGGCGACGGAGAGATGCGGCCCTTCGAGATGCAGGCCGAGAAATCCCGGCAGTTTTTGCCGTGCCGCCCCGGTGCCGGCGGCAATGGCCGCGGCGGTGATGTCAGGCGTATCTGTGATCAGCGTCGGCAGCAGTGCGGTCGTGCCGAACGGCGCATGCGCCCGGCAGATTGTTGCCAGCGAGGCGACATCGGGATGGTCGTTGAGCATGACGCCGCCGCCGCCATTGACCTGCAGGTCGACAAAACCCGGCACCAGCATGCCGCCCCCGGCGTCGATGCGGGCAACGCCCGACGGAATGGCGCCGACGGGATGAATGCCTTCGACCACATCGCCGTGCACGACAAGGGCGGCGTTGTCATGCCAGTCGTCGCCATCGAAAATTCGGGCGCCAGTCAGGGCAAAACGGTCGCTCATACGGTTTCCGTCACCTTGCGCAGATTGCGCGGTACATCCGGATCGAGGCCGCGATGGCGGGCGAAGGCTTCGACGAAGCCGTAGAAGGAGACGATCAGCGTCAGCGGGTCGGTCAAGGGATGACCGGTGGCGACATGCGGCAGCCGCGCCGCGCTCTTGGCTTTGTCCGAGGTTACAAAAACGGCTGCACCCTTGCCGGCAAGGTTGTCGGCAGCCTCTGCCACGGACGGCTCGGAGGCATCGCGGGCGGCGAGCGCCAGCACCGGGAAGCCTGGCCCGACCAGGGCCAGCGGGCCGTGCATGACTTCGGCGGCGCTATAGGCCTCTGCATGCATGCCGCAGGTCTCCTTGAATTTCAGCGCCGCCTCGTTGGCCATCGCCGCCGACGGGCCACGTCCTAGGATAAACAGCGATTGCGGCGTCTCCAATGCGCCGGCCAGCGCCATCCAGTCGCAGGCGATCGCCTTGCTGAAATGCTCGGGCAGGCGGGCGAGGGCGGCCAGCAGTCTGTCGTCGCCGGTGCAATGCGCCATCAGCGCCAGGCCGGCGACCGCCGAATTGACGAATGTCTTGGTCGCCGCGACGCTGCGCTCGGGGCCGGCCAGAATGTCGATGGCAAAATCCGAAGCCCGCGCCAGCGGCGAATCGGCGGTGTTGGTGATGGCGACGGTGAGCGCACCGCCGGCTCGTGCCGTCTCGGCCATGGCGACGATATCAGGGCTTTTGCCGGATTGCGAGATGGCGAGGCAAGCCGAACCGGCGAGCTTGAGCTTGGCGCCGTAGATCGAGGCGACCGATGGACCGACCGAAGCGACGGCCAGGCCGGCGGTCAGTTCGACGGCATATTTCATGAAGGTGGCGGCATGGTCGGACGAACCGCGCGCGACGGTAACGACGAAGCTCGGATCGCGCTCGCGAATGCCGCGTCCGGCCTCGGTCAGCACCGCCGCCGAGCCATCGAGCAGACGCGCGACGGCTTGCGGAATTTCGTCGATCTCGCGCCGCATATGGGTGGTCTTGGGGATCATGGTCGGCCCTCTTCGCTCGGCCCTGTCAGGCGCAGTTCGGCGACGAAATCATAGGCGTCGCCGCGGTAGATGGAGCGGGTGAACTCGATCACCTTGCCGCTCGCGAGATAGGAAATGCGTTCGATGTGCAGGCCGGCAATGCCGGATGGCACTTCGAGCAGACGCGCATCGGCGTCGCCGAGATTGGCGGCGGAAATGCGCTGCACCGCCCGCACCGGCCGGTTGCCGGTCAGTTGCAGCGCCGCATAGAGTGACGAGCCTATCCCGGCCGGATCCGGCAGCACGCTGGCCGACAACGAGGCGCGCTCGATGGCCAGCGGCGTGTCGTTTGCGATGCGCAGGCGCGCCACGCGCGCCACCAGCTCGTTCGAGGACAGGCCGAGCACCATCATCTCGTCGGGCGAGGGCGGGTAGAGGTCGCGGTCGAGCCAGGCTGAACGCACCGCCATGCCGCGCCTTGCCATGTCCTCGGTGAATGAAGTGAGCCTGGACAGCGACTGCTCGACGCGCTCCATGCGCGGCGCCACGAAGGTGCCGGAGCCGTGGCGCTGCACGAGGATGCCGCCCTTGACTAGGTCCTGCACCGCCTTGCGGACGGTGACGCGCGAAATGTCGGCCTTGGTGGCGATGTCGCGCTCGGAAGGCAGCGCATCGCCCGGCCCGATCAGGCCGCGATTGACGGCGTCCTCGATGCTTTTCCTGAGCTGCAGGTAGAGCGGGGCGCCGCTCTGCGACGACTGCCTCAGCGTGGCGAAGATCTGGTCGGCGGCATCGCTCATCGCGTCGCCTCCGCTTTGACGAAGATGCGGGCCGCCATCTGCACGGCGCCGCCCAGCGCATCGTCGAGCGGCGCTTTCAGCAGCGCCTGGTAGCGCTGGGAAAGGCGCGGCCCATAGAGCGGCGCCAGCCCGCCGAGCAGGCAGAGCGGGGCGTCATCAGAGAGGTCGAGCGCGTGGAGCGACGCCTCGACATCGGCAACCGACTTGTCCACGATCCAGTTGGCGACGCTGTCGCCCTTCTCGGCATGCTCGAAAACCTTGGGCGCGAAGCCGCCGAAATCGCCGGGCTTGGCATTGGTGGTGAACTCGACCACGTCTTCGGGATTGTTGCGGAAAATGGCCATCATGCTGTCGGTCAGGGCTGAGCGCGGCCGGACGCCGTCATGGGCGAGCAGCGTCTGCTCCAGCAGGTCGCGGCCGATCCGGGCGCCGCTGCCTTGATCACCGACCTGAAAGCCCCAGCCGCCGATGGCGCGCGACGTGCCGCCCTTGCGCGCCATATAGGCGGTGCCGGTGCCGAGGATGGCCATGGCGCCGTCACCAGAGCCGACTGCCCCTTCGAGCGCGATCTCGGCGTCCGTCTCGACGCGGCTGATGCTGAACGGCAGGATTGCTTCAAGCTGCTGGCGGTAGGTGCCGACATTGGCGCCGGCAAGGCCGAGAATGGCTGGTGTCTGCGGGATCAGGTCCGGATCTTGCCCGGCGGCGATGAAGGCCTGACGAGCAGCCTCGACGATGTGGGTGCGAGCGCCGGTGAGATCGGTGCGGATGTTGGCGGCGCCGCTTTTGGCACGGCCAATGACAACGCCATCGCCTGTCGCAAGGGCTGCCCTGCAGCTGGTGCCGCCGCCGTCGATACCGAGCACGAATTTCACGCGATGTCTCCTCCGGGCGATAATACCAATAAAATACCAATAGCCAAGGGATTAATTTCCGTTTCAAAAAGATTAAGGCGTATCAGGTTGAAAAACCCGGAATTTCGCCGGCTCAACGCTTTCCAGTTCGCAATTTCGTTAATGCGTGTGGACAAGTGGTATTTTTTTGGTATTGTTCGTCCATCGGAGGGACAGGGATGGCCGAACCGCGCACCGAAGCGCTTCACAGCAATGCCGAGGGACTGGACATCCAGGCCCCGGACGCCATCCTTTCTTCTTTGGTCAATGCGCAGATCGAGGCCGCCAAGGCTGTGCGCGACGCCATTCCCGCCATCGCCGCCGCAGCCGAAATCATCGCCGGGCGGCTGAACGGCGGCGGCAAGCTCGCCTATGCTGCGGCCGGCAGCTCCGGCCTGATGGCGCTGGCCGACGCGCTGGAGTTGCCCGGCACCTTCGGCATCAAGCGCGAACGCATCGCCATCCTCATCGCCGGTGGCGACGACGCTTTCAAGACCCTGGCCGGCGGACCGGAAGACGACACCGACGAAGCCTCGACGGCAATTGCCGGCGCCGGCATCGGCAAGGGCGACTGCCTGATCGCGATTTCGGCCAGCGGCTCGACGCCCTATGCGGTGCAGGCGCTGAAGGATGCGCGCAGCCGGGGCGCGGCAACCATCGCCATTGCCAACAACAAGGACACGCCCCTGCTCAGGCTGGCCGACGTCGCCATCCTGCTCGAGACGCCACCGGAGGTGATTGCCGGCTCGACGCGCATGGGCGCCGGCACTGCCCAGAAGATCGCGCTCAACATGCTGTCGACGCTTACCGCCATTCATCTCGGCCATGTCCATGACGGCTACATGGTCAATCTCACCGCCGACAACATCAAGCTGCGCGACCGCGCGGCTCGCATCGTCGCCGCTATCAGCGGCCGCGACCGGCAAGACGCCGTGCGGCTGCTCGAAGCGAGCGGCGGCGTCGTCAAGACAGCCATTCTGCTCGCCGCCGGCGCTGCCAACTCCGTTGCGGCCGAGAAGATACTGGAAGGGACCGGCCAGAAGCTGCGGCCAGCCCTTTCCGCGATCGAGGGGAACAAGGGCGCGAAGGCCCCTGTTCTCAAAACCGAACCTGAAAAAGGTCAACAGGGAGACTAGCATGACAACGAAATTACTGACGGCACTGCTTCTCGGCACCAGCATTCTCGGCACCGCCGGGTTGGCTCACGCCGATGACGTAACGCTCAATATCGAAAGCTGGCGCGGCGACGACCTTGCCATCTGGAAGGACAAGCTGATCCCGGCTTTTGAGGCCAAGAACCCGGGCATCAAAGTGGTGTTCGCACCGTCGGCGCCGACCGAGTATGACGCCGCACTCGGCGCCAAGCTCGCCGCCGGCTCGGCTGGCGACCTGATCACCTGCCGCCCGTTCGACAAGTCGCTCGAACTGTTCAAGAAGGGCAACCTTGCCGACCTGTCGGCGCTGCCCGGCATGGAAAACTTTTCGCCCGTTGCCAAGGCCGCCTGGCAGACCGACGACGGCAAGGCGAGCTTCTGCGTGCCGATGGCCTCGGTCATTCACGGCTTCATCTACAACAAGGACGCCTTCGACAAGCTCGGCCTCAAGGTGCCGACGACGCGTGACGAGTTCTTCGCCGCGCTCGACAAGATCAAGGCCGACGGCACCTACATCCCGATGGCCATGGGCACCAAGGACCTCTGGGAAGCCGCGACCATGGGCTATCAGAACATCGGTCCGAACTACTGGAAGGGCGAAGAGGGCCGCGCAGCGCTGATCAAGGGCGACCAGAAGCTGACCGACAAGGACTGGGTTGCTCCCTATGAGGAACTGGCCAAGTGGAAGCCTTATCTCGGCGACGGCTTCGAGGCCCAGACCTATCCGGACAGCCAGAACCTGTTCACGCTTGGCCGCGCCGCCATCTACCCGGCGGGATCGTGGGAGATCGGCCTGTTCAACACCCAGGCGCAGTTCAAGATGGGCGCCTTCCCGCCGCCGGTCGAGAAGGCCGGCGACACCTGCTACATCTCCGACCATACCGATATCGGCATGGGCCTGAATGCGGCGTCGAAGAATGCCGACGCGGCCAAGACCTTCCTGTCCTGGGTCGCCTCGCCGGACTTCGCCACCATCTACGCCAACGCACTGCCGGGCTTCTTCAGCCTGAATTCCACCCCGGTGAAGATGGAAGACCCGCTGGCGCAGGAATTCGTCTCCTGGCGCGACAAGTGCAAGTCGACGATCCGCTCGACCTACCAGATCCTGTCGCGCGGCACGCCGAACCTCGAGAACGAAACCTGGGTTGAATCGGCCAACGTCATCAATGGCACCGACACGCCGGAAGCTGCCGCCAAGAAGCTGCAGGACGGCCTCGACAGCTGGTACAAGCCGGGCAAGTAAGAGCTCAGACAACAGACAGGGCCCCAAGTGGACGGCCCTGCGTTTTTCGACAGCATCATCGACTGCGAACGACGGCGCCGCCCCTCATCCGCCTGCCGGCACCTTCTCCCCGTATAGTGACGGGGAGAAGGATCAGCCGAAACGCAGGCGCCCCCTCTCCCCGTCCTTCACGGGGAGAGCGTGAGGGTGAGGGGCAGCGCTGCCGTCGAAGGCATTGCTAAACCTGATCGGCGGGGACCGCACTCATGGCCGCACAAACACGACCGAAACGACCGTTCCGCTGGCATATCGGCGTCTTCCTGGCGCCGGCGCTGCTGGTCTATACGGCGATCATGATCCTGCCGCTCGCCGGCACCTTGCAGCTGTCGCTGTTCCGCAACGTCGAGCAGCATCAGGTGTTCGTTGGCTTCACCAACTTCCGTACGTTGTTCGGCGACCCCAACTGGTCGGTCGGCTTCTGGAACGCGCTGCGGAACAATACCTGGTTCTTCATCATCCACATGGTGGTGCAGAACCCGATCGGTGTCATGCTGGCGGCATTGCTGTCCAGCCCGAGGCTGAGATTCGCCGCCTTCTACCGCACCGCGATCTTCGTGCCGACCATCCTGTCCTTCGTCATCGTCGGTTTCGCCTGGAAACTGATCCTGTCGCCGTTGTGGGGCGTGGCGCCGCATCTGATGGATCTGGTCGGCCTGAAAAGCCTGTTCACGCCGTGGCTCGGCAAAGAACAATATGCCCTGACCGCGCTCAGCCTGATCTCGGTGTGGCAGTTCGTCGGCATCCCGATGATGCTGATCTATGCAGCCCTTTTGTCGATCCCCGAAGAGGTGATCGAGGCGGCCGAATGTGACGGCATCACCGGCATGTCGCAGTACTGGAAGATCAAGCTGCCGCTGATCCTGCCGTCGATCGGCATCATCTCGATCCTGACCTTCGTCGGCAATTTCAACGCCTTCGACCTGATCTACACCGCGCAAGGGGCGCTCGCCGGCCCGAACTATTCGACCGATATTCTGGGCACTTTCCTCTACCGCGCCTTCTTCGGCTTTCAGTTGCAGACCGGCGATCCCAATATGGGCGCGGCGATCGCCACGATGATGTTCCTGATCATCCTCGGCGGCGTCTGCGTCTACCTGTTCCTCGTCCAGACGCGCCTGCGTCGCTACCAGTTCTGAGGGGCGAGATGTCGAGCTTGAACACCCCCCTCTGGCCTGCCGGCCATCTCCCCCGCAAGGGGGGAGATTGGCAGCTCTGGCCTTGCCGCTCGTCTTGCAACGTTGGCGATTGGCGAAAGCAGTCGCGGCATCTGATCTCCCCCCTTGCGGGGGAGATGTCCGGCAGGACAGAGGGGGGTGCCTTGGTGCCGACCTCAACAGTCATCGCTCGTCAGGAGACCTTCCAATGAGCACCGCCACCCGTTCGCTGCCCCGCACCATCGGCGCCCACGCGATCCTGTTGACCTACACGGCGATCGCGCTGTTTCCGGTGATCCTGGTCATCATGAACTCGTTCAAATCGCGCGCCGGCATCTTCAGCGAGCCGCTGACGCCGCCGACGCCAAAAACCTTCGACCTGATCGGCTACACCACGGTGATCGGCCAGGGCGACTTCATCCATTATTTCCAGAACAGCCTGGTCGTCACCGTCGCCTCGCTGTTCTTCGTGCTTCTGTTCGGCGCGATGGCGGCGTTCGCGCTCTCGGAATACCGCTTCCGCGGCAACACGCTGATGGGGCTTTACCTCGCGCTCGGCATCATGATCCCGATCCGGCTCGGCACCGTCGCCATCCTGCAATTGATGGTGGCGAGCGGGCTGGTCAACACGCTGACGGCGCTGATCCTGGTCTACACCGCGCAGGGGCTGCCGCTGGCCGTCTTCATCCTGTCGGAATTCATGAAGCAGGTGTCCGACGATCTGAAGAATGCCGGCCGCATCGACGGCCTGTCGGAATACACGATCTTCTTCCGGCTGGTGCTGCCGCTGGTGCGGCCGTCGATGGCGACGGTCGCCGTCTTCACCATGATCCCGATCTGGAACGATCTGTGGTTCCCGCTGATCCTGGCGCCGTCGGAAGAGACCAAGACGGTGACGCTCGGCGCGCAGTTGTTCCTCGGCCAGTTCGTCACCAACTGGAACGCCATCCTGGCCGCACTCTCGCTGGCGATCATGCCGGTGCTGACCCTCTACGTCATCTTCTCGCGGCAGCTGATCCGCGGCATCACATCCGGAGCCGTCAAGTGAGCGGAGCCCTACAAATCTCTGCTGGAGCCTTCACCCCACCCGGCGCTGCGCGCCGACCTCCCCATCAAGGGGAGGTAAAAGGTCGTGGCTTCATTCACGACCGCCAAAGGGCGACTTTCGGAGAAGCTTCTTTGGCAGTGAGGGTGTTCGCGCCAACGTCCTACCTCCCCTCGATGGGGAGGTCGGCGCGAAGCGCCGGGTGGGGTGACACCCTCTCAGAAGGAACAACTGGAACATCTGGAGTAGTTAGGTGACCTCTAAATCGCCCCTTCGCGTCGTCGTCGCAGGCCTCGGTAACATGGGGCGTAGCCATGCGCTGGCCTACCACACTAATCCGGGCTTCGAGATCGCGGCCCTGATCAACCGCTCCGACGTGCCGTTACCGGACGGGCTGTCGGGCTATGGCATCAGGCGCTCCTTCGACGACGCGTTGCGCGATGAAAAGCCGGATGTCGCCTGCATCGCCACCTATTCCGACAGCCATGCCGACTATGCGGTGAAGGCATTCGAGGCCGGCTGCCACGTCTTCGTCGAGAAGCCGCTCGCAACGACGGTGGCGGACGCCAAGCGCGTCGTCGCCGCGGCCAAGGCCAATGGCCGAAAATTGGTGATCGGCTACATCCTGCGCCACCACCCGTCCTGGGTCAGGCTGATCGCCGAGGCGCGCAAGCTCGGCGGCCCTTACGTGTTTCGCATGAACCTCAACCAGCAATCGTCAGGCCCGACCTGGCAGACGCACAAGCAGTTGATGCAGACGACGTCGCCGATCGTCGATTGCGGCGTGCACTATCTCGACGTGATGCTGCAGATCACCGACGCCAGGCCGGTCGAGGTGCGCGGCATGGGGCTGCGGCTGACCGAGGAGATCGCGCCGACAATGTACAATTACGGCCATCTCCAGGTGCTGTTCGACGACGGCTCGGTCGGCTGGTACGAGGCGGCTTGGGGACCGATGATTTCGGAAACGGCGTTCTTCGTGAAGGACGTGATGTCGCCCAATGGCTGCGTGTCGATCGTCATGAAGGAAGGTGTGAAGTCGGACGACATCGACACCCACACCAAGACCTCGACCATCCGCCTGCACAGTGCGGCGACCGGCGCGGACGGCAAGTTCGCCAGGCCGGACGAGATGCTGTCGATGGACGGCGAACCCGGCCACCAGGACCTCTGCGATCTCGAACAGGCCTTCGTGCTGAAGGCGATCCGGGAAGACATTGACCTGACCCGCCACATGGACGACGCGGTGAAATCGCTCGCCGTCTGCCTTGCCGCCGATGAGAGCGTGCGCAGCGGCGCCCCAGTTAAGCTCTAGTAGGGCAAACTCTAGAACAAGGACGAAGCCGTGGGCTCGCTGGTAATCGAGAATGTGAAGAAGGCCTTCGGGCCGGTCGAGGTGCTGAAAGGCATCAACCTCGAAGTGACCGACGGCGAATTCGTCGTCTTCGTCGGCCCATCTGGCTGCGGCAAGTCAACCTTGCTCAGGGTCATCGCCGGGCTGGAGGATTCGACCTCCGGCAGACTGGTGATCGACGGCGCCGATGTCTCGGCCACGCCCCCG
Source organism: Mesorhizobium sp. C277A (assembly GCF_040324395.1). Taxonomy (NCBI): domain Bacteria; kingdom Pseudomonadati; phylum Pseudomonadota; class Alphaproteobacteria; order Hyphomicrobiales; family Phyllobacteriaceae; genus Mesorhizobium; species Mesorhizobium sp. C277A. The sequence goes on from NZ_JAMYVW010000002.1 coordinate 5,611,631, forward strand.
GCAAAACGCGGCATCGCCATGGTGTTCCAGACGTATGCGCTCTACCCGCATCTGACGGTGAAGAACAATATGGGCCTCGGCCTCAAGCAGGCCGGCACGCCCGCCCCGGAGATCGAACGCCGCATCGGCGTCGCCTCGTCGATGCTGTCGCTGGAACCGTATCTCGAGCGGCGGCCGGCGGAACTGTCGGGCGGCCAGCGCCAGCGCGTCGCCATCGGCCGCGCCGTGGTGCGTGAGCCAAAACTGTTTCTCTTCGACGAGCCCTTGTCGAACCTCGATGCAGCGCTTCGCGTCAACACGCGACTGGAGATCGCGCAGCTGCATCGCCGGCTGAAGGCAACGATGATCTACGTCACCCATGATCAGGTCGAGGCGATGACGCTGGCCGACAAGATCGTCGTGCTCAACGCTGGCCAGATCGAGCAGATCGGCGGCCCGATGGAGCTTTACAATTCGCCGGCAAACGAGTTCGTCGCCGGCTTTATCGGCTCGCCGAAGATGAATTTCATCGACGGCGCCAGATTGGGCGAGACGGCCAAGACGATCGGCGTGCGGCCGGAGCATCTGACCGTGGATCCAAGGTCCGGTGCCTGGAAGGGAACGGTGGTGCACGCCGAACATCTCGGCGCCGACACCAACCTCTATCTCGACTGCGAAAAGGCCGGGCTGATCACGGTGCGCATTTTCGGTGTCTACGACGCCGAGCCCGGTGCGACGCTGTATGCAACGCCCGAGCCGGGTAAGACATACCGGTTTGGGGCGGACGGCAAGACGATCAAGTAATCCTTCGCCGACAGCAACCACGGCGATCACACCGCGCCGAGCAGCACCGCGCCATGGATCGCCGCCTGCCAGCCCAGGGCCGCCCAGCGTATGTCCAGAGGCTCTACAACAAGCGAATGCGGTAGGCTGTCCGCGATGCGCTGCTTGAGCGTCTGGCGGGGATAGGACTTCATGTCGACGATACCGCCGCCGATCAGGATTGTCTGAGGGGAAAACAGGGCGGCTGCCGTTGCGACGGCCACCGCCTGCTGCCAGACGATTTCGTCGAGCCATTCGCGCAGCGATGGCGGCTGCCCGGCCGCCGAAAACAGATCGGCCACCGGGATATCGTAGTCTGTCGCGAGGTCGACGAGCGTTGCCCCTGAGGCATAGGTCTCGACCCGGTTTGGCGGACCGCTTTCGTCAGGCCGGTAGATCGGCATATGGCCGATTTCCAGCGCCCAGCCGCCGCCCCTGAAAATGCCGTGCTTGCCGAGATAGGCCGCACCGATGCCGGTGCCGGGATAGACCGCCAGCACCTCCTTTTGCCGCTTCACTGCGCCGGCGACGCTTTCACCCAGCAATTGCAGCACGACGTCGCGTTCGAGCCGCACGGGAACGCGGAGCCGCGATGCCAGTTCCGTACCCAGCCGGATGCCGTTCAGCTCGGGAATGTTGGCCGTGTGCAGCACCGTGTCGAAGTCGCGGTCGATGAACCCAGGCACCGTCGCAACGACCCGTGCAGGTTTGAGCCCGGCATCGCGGCAGGCTGCGGTGACCGCATCGGCCAACCCCGCCACAGGCGCGCCCTGGCGCAGTTGCGCGGTCGGGTAGGTGCGGGCAAAATCCACCGGGATGCCGTGGTCGGCAAAGCCAACCTTGACCGACGTGCCGCCGATCTCGACCACGGCGATCGTGTCGTCCATCGTTTGATGCGTCATGCCAGCGCTTCCAGGAACTCCGAAAGACAGGCGCGGAATTCCCGCCGGTAGGCGGCGCGATCCTGCGATTTGGCTGTGATGGTGCAAAGCCGGGCCGACGGGATGAGCCCGGCCAGCGTCTGTGCGTCGTCCAGTCGATGGACGAGGTCATGGTCATGGCCGATGACAAGGGTCGGAACCGCGATAGCGCGGATGTCCGCCTCGCTCACGCCGGGACCGTCGCCGGCGATCGCCAAAAGCAGCCTGCCGAACAGAACCGGGTCCGGGCGACTGAAGAAGCCCTGCAGACTGCTGAGATTGTCTGGCGCCAATCTGGCCAGTTCGCCGGCAACAGCGCTGTCATCGAACAGACGCCTGGCGTCTTCAGGCGAATGGCGCATCAAGAGATCGCCGACGACGGCATAGGGCTTCATATTTTCCGGAGCCGCCTGGGCTACCCAGGCGGGCCGCGCGAGCACCAGCGCGCGCACGCGGGCCGGCTTATGCACCGCCAGGCGCAGTGCCAGCGCCGCACCCATCGAAATGCCGCCGACGACGGCCGGACCGATGCCGAGATCGTCGGCGAGCGCTTCGACATCTTCAGCAAAAGTCGCAACCGAAAGCCGCTCGACCGGCCCGTAGCTGGATCCGCCCTGGCCCCGGCATTCGAGCGTCACCCGCCGGGTCACCGGCAGATCGGGAAACACGTCGGCAACCTGCGCGTCGTCGCCGCCTAGGCCGTGCTGAAAGATGACGGGAAGCCCGGCGCCGACGTCCCGGTAGGCAAGATCGACGCCATCGCGGCTGAAGGTCTCTTTCACGCGCGCTCGCTCGCTTCCAGCACGGTGCGCAGAAAGGCGCCCACGCCGGGCGCCTCGGCCTCTGTCAGGCCATGCGTGATCAGGGGTCCGTCGAAGCCAGCGGCTTTCAGACGGCCGATGAAATGCGGGAAGTCGACAACGCCATGTCCGGCTGCGGCAAAACTGCCATCGGCATGGCGGTCCTTGGCATGGGCCATGCCGATCTCGGCGGCCAGCAGATCGATGGCTTCGTCGATGAGGCGATGACGCTCTGCGCTGTCTGCCACTTCGAACAGATTGGCCGGATCGAGCACGATGCGCAGGCGCTTGCTGTTCATTTCGTCCAGCAGGCGGCGTGCGGCCCGGGCGCTGGAGAGGACATTGGCCAGTTCCGGTTCGATGCCAAGCTCGATGTCGAAGCGCTCGGCAATCGCGATCGCCGCTTCCATCTCCGTCCGCAGATCGCTCCATGCCGCCTCGCTTGCATTGTCGGGATGCCAGCGCCAAGGATCCTGCGCATCCCTTGTGCCGGTGCACAGCGTAATCAGACGGGTGCCCATATCGGCGCATGACTCGGCCAGTACCTCAAGCCGGGCGAGTCCCTGGATGCGAACCGAGCGATCCGGGTGGATCATGTTGTAGGTTCCCGAAACTGCTGCGATCGAAACGCCGGCCTCGCCGCTCGCCTCAGCGACGGACCGGGCCGCATCCGGCTCGATGCTGTCCGGCATCGACGGCAGTCCTAGGCACGCCATGTTGAACTGCGCCGCCGTGTAGCCGGCGTCCGCGACCGCGCGCAGAACCGGCAAGGCGCCGGTGGCGGCGAAGGTCTTGGCGAAAATCCCAAGCTGCATCACACGACCCCGTCGACATCGGCCAGACGGACGGCGCGGCCGCCGGCAGCGGCCGAGCGGGCTATGGCCGCCATGCCCCTGACCGAGGCGATGCCGTCCTCGATGCTGGCGCCGATCATGGGCGCGCCATTCAGCACGACATAGGCAAAGCCTTCGAGCTGGCGGCGATAGAAGTGGCCATCCGCGCCAAGCGTCCGATGCCAACTGCCATCGGCCTCGCGGAAAATGTCGACCTCGCTGCTCTTGTAGTACCAGGGGTTATACGTCTTCGCGAGAACGCTGCCGTTCTGGCCATAGATCTGGAACCCTTCGTGCCAGTCCATGCGCACGGCGACCGTCAGGTCGAGATGGCCGATCGTGCCGTCGGCGAAGATGGTGGTGATGAACCAGCAATAGGCGCCATAGCGCTCGGTGAGCCGGGCCTCGACCGCCTCGATCGGCCTGTGCAGATGGCGCGCCGTATCGAGGAGATGGCTGCCATGCGCCAGCATGTAGTATTGGCGCAGATCCGCCTTGGGATTGACGGCAGGCTTGCGCGCCTTGGCGCTGGTGATGATCAGCGGTTGCACCGCATCGGTCATCGGGTAGCGGTGGGTGCTGTCGCAGTACCAGCCCTTGAACGCCAGCCGCTCGCCCATTTCGTCGTCGACGAAAGCCTTGGCCGCCTGGATGCCGGGATCGAAGCGCTTCATATGGCCGACCTGAAGCACCTTGCCGCTCTTGTCGAGCGTGGCCCGCAAGCCTTCGACCTCCTCGACCGAAACGCCCAGCGGCTTTTCGCAAAGCACATGCTTGCCGGCATCGAGCGCCAGTTCCGCGGCCTTGACGTGAAAAATGTCCGATGTCGCGATGATGACGGCATCGAGATCGGGATCGGCCAGCATCAGGCCGTAGTCGGCATAGGATTTTTCAGGCGCGTAGGTCGCCGCCATCCTGTCGCGCAGATCGTCGGCGACATCGCAGATGGCATAGAGATCGGTATTGCGTGCCTTGGTGCAGGATTCGAAATGCGCCGCCTGGGCAATCGGACCGCAGCCGAGCACGCCGACACGCAGCCGCTTTTCGTCTTTGCGAGGCATGGAATCTCTCCTGATTAGCGCGCGGCGAGGCCGCGAAGTTGAAATTGCGGATCGCCCGACAAAGCTGCCTGATGCAGCAGACAGGCAGCGCCCAATGCCGGACCGTCGGCCCCGACGCGCGACAGTTCGACCGTAGGAACGGGGTAACCTTCAGCCAGGAACTCCAGCAAAAAAGCTTCCACCTGCTCGGCGACAAAGGGATAGACAGCATTGACGGAGCCGGAGAGGATGATGCGCTCCGGCTGCAAGGTGCAGGCAAGTGTCGCCAGGCCGCGGCCGAACCAGAGCGCCCAGTCGCGCGCGGTGGCAACGGCTGCCGGATCGCCGCCGGCCAGCGCTGCGACAAACTCATCCACGCCGGCGCGCAGTCCGCTTATGTGCAAATAGCGAGCCAGTAAAGCATCCTTGCCGACATAGGATTCCAGTCGGCCCGGGCGCTTCGCGTCGAAGACAAAACCTTCGTCGCCGATGCGCAGATGCCCGATTTCGCCGGCGCCGCCGAGCCGGCCGCGATGCAGCCTGCCGGCATTGATGATGCCGCCGCCAACGCCGTTCTCGATCAGGATGACCAGAGCATCCTCATGGTCCTTGCCCGGCTGCGCCCGGTATGTCTCGGCCACCGCCACGGCATTGGCATCGTTTTCCAAGAGGATTGGAAAGTCCGCGCCAAAGGCAGTGCGCAAAAGCTCCGCCAGATTGACCCCGTGCCAGCCAAGGATGGTGGCATGGTATGAAATCCCGTCGGCGGCGGGGAAGCCGGGCACGGCGACATTGAGCCCGTAGGGGCGCGTGCCCGCAGGCAATTGTGAGCGGATCTCGGCGACGAGTTCCCCGATGATGTCGACCGCGGCTTCGGGCGTGCTACCGGGGCCGGCAAATGCCCTAGAGGCGCTCGCACGCCGCGCGCCGGCAAGGTCGACAGTCACGACTGCGATCCAGTTGACGCCGATATAAGCGCCAAGGAAGAAGCCGCCATTGCCGTCGATCTCGACCAGGATACCGGGACGGCCGACCCGACCCTCGCTATCCTGCTCGTCATCCGCTCCATCCGACCGCTCGCGCGCCAGACCGGCTTCCGTCAGCCCCAGCACCAGGGCGCCGGTGGTCGACCGGGTCAGGCCGAGATCGCGTGCGAGCGCTGCCCGGCTCGACGCGCCGGCACGAAACAGCGCCGCAAGTGCCCGCGTTTCGTTCGGCCGAAGATCGGTCGACACCAGCACGTCGTTCTCCACAATTTGTTTGCTCGACATACTAATAGAATTTCTAGGCGGTTTGAAAGACCCAAGGTTGGGCGCATTGCAATAAACCTTCAGCATCTCCAAGCCCATTGAACCCAAGTTTCAAACGATGATTTGTATCAGAAACTTACAAATTGGCATGGGAAGATGCGATGACGGTTCTAGCGCGTCTCGAACATATCGTGAAGGATTTCGGTGCCGTTCGCGCGCTGGACAATGTCTCGCTCGACATCAATGAGGGCCAGGTTCTCGGCCTGACGGGCGACAATGGCGCCGGCAAATCGACGCTGGTCAAAACCATCGCCGGAAATTTCCAGCCGACGTCAGGCGCCTCCCAAGCCTGTCCTCCGGCCGCATCGGCCGGGGGACATCTCCTCGAAAGAAGGCTTGTCAGTTGCCCGCTTCGCAATCAGAGACTGCTTGCGTCTCTCCAGCAGGCGATCAGATGACCGTCGCCGGCCTGCCTGACGGGTGGTTGCGCCTTTCGGCAATCGGGCAGCGCGACAGGACAGCGGGCGGCATAGGAGCATCCGGAGGTCTCGGCATCGTGTGCCGCGACGTGGAGCTGAGCCGGAGCCCTCGGCGCCGTCTCATCCGAGGACGCGGCCAGAAGCAGCTTCGTGTAGGGGTGGTTGGGGCCACGGAAAATCTGCTCGGATGATCCCGTCTCGACCAGCCGGCCGCGATAGAGCACGCCGATCCTGTCGGCCATATAGCGCACCACCCTGAGGTCGTGGCTGATGAACAGATAGGTGGTGTCCTTGTCGCGCTGCAGGTCGTTGAGCAAATTGAGCACGGTCGCCTGCACGGAAACGTCGAGCGCAGAGGTCGGCTCGTCCAACACCACGAGCTTCGGCACGCCGGCAAAGGCGCGCGCAATCGCCGCCCGTTGGCGCTGGCCACCAGACAGCGATCTCGGCTTCTGGTCGACGGTCGTAGCGGCAAGACGAACCGAGGCCAGGAGATCGCCGACACGCTGCTTCACCTCGCTGCGGCTAAAGCCGGCGAGCCGCCGCAGCGGACGGCCGAGGATCCTGCCGATCCGCTGGCGCGGATTGAGCGTGCGGTCGGGTGACTGGAACACCATCTGCACGTCGCGCCGTTCGCTCAGGCTTCTTTTCTCGACGCGCGGCGCGACAGTGCTGCCGAACAGCTCGACCGACCCAGCGTCCGGCGTCTGGAGGCCAGTCACGATCCTTGCCAATGTCGACTTGCCGGAGCCGGATTCGCCGATCAGCCCGAACGTCTCGCCCTGGGCTATCTCCAGGTCGATATCGTGCAGGACGGCCTGGGAGCCGAAGGCGTGGCTGATGCCTTTGCAGGCGACGGCGATCGGACGTGCGGCTTCCGGTTGATCGCTGCGGACAGGCTTCGACGGGCCGGTTGTGTGCATCTCGGCCAGCCTGCCGTCGCGCTTGGTGAAGTTGAGCGCCGGGATCGAGGCGATCAGCGCCTTGGTGTAGGCGTGAACAGGGTTCTCGAAGACATCGTTGGCGATGCCGCTTTCGACCACCGTCCCCGACTGCATCACGGCCACCCGATCGCAGGCCCGGCGGACCATGTTGATGTCATGGCTGATCAGCAGAACGCTGGTTTGGTGATCGCGGCGCAAGTCCTGCAGGATGGCGACGATCTCGGACTGGACGCTGGCGTCAAGCGCCGTCGTCGGCTCATCCAGCACCAGCAGCGACGGGTCGAGCGCAATGGCAATCGCGATGTTGGCGCGCTGCTGCATGCCGCCCGACAATTCGTGCGGATAGAGATCGAGCACCCGCTCCGGATTGCTCACCCTGACGCGGCCGAGCAGCTCGGCGGCGCGGGTGCGTGCTTCGTCCTGCCGAACCGGGCGATGCCGCATGATCGTCTCGGTGATCTGCCGGCCAATCGTCATGGCCGGATTGAGCGCCGCACCCGGATGCTGGTAGACGGCCGCGATGCGATCGCCCCTTAGCCGGCGCAGCTGTTCGCCGGAGAGATTGCGGATCTCGCGGCCCTGGAACTCGAGCGCCGACGCGGCGATCCGGGCGTTATTCGGCAGATAGCGCAGAATAGCGAGTGCCACCGAGCTTTTGCCCGAGCCGGACTCGCCGACAAGGCCGAGCGCTTCGCCTTCGCCGATGGTGAGCGACACGCCGTTGACGGCCGGATGCGATCCCCGGCGTTCATCATAGGCGACGGTGAGCTGCTCGACGTTCAGAACCGATGACGACATGTCTTGCTGAAACCACTTTCTTTCGGCGCGGTCTTCGAGGGCAATCGCTTCCGCTTTCGCGCCGCACAATCTCTATAAAATTACTCGAATTAAGCTGGAGCGCAATCTACCTTTCACCGCTCAGGAGAGATTGTCGCAGCCGGTCGAGGCATCGCGACGGTCGCCTGAAGCAGTTCTGCAAGGAGACCGGCATGGCACGCGACCACATGATCCTCAGCGCGTTTTTCTTCAATCCGCAGGGCGATCATCGCATGTCGTGGCGCCATCCGCGCGCGCCGGGCCGCGAAGTGCTCGACTTCGACTTCTACCGCGATCTCGTCCAGTCTGCCGAGCGCGCCAGGATCGATACGATCTTCGTCGCCGACCATGTCGCGATCTGGGATTCCGTACAGAGCGGCGTAGCCCATTACGCCAATGCCCGCCTGGAACCGCTGACGCTGTTGTCGGCGCTTGCCGGCGTGACCAGGCATATCGGCCTCATCACCACCGCCTCGAGCTCCTACAGCGAGCCCTACAATGTCGCCCGCATGTTTGCCTCGCTCGACCATATCAGCAAGGGCAGGGCGTCTTGGAATGTGGTGACGTCGGCCATGGACGAGGAGGCCCGCAATTTCGGCCGCGACGGCAATATCGAGCACGCCTTTCGCTATGAGCGCGCCACCGAATTCCTCGATATCGTCAAGGCACTGTGGGACAGCTGGGAAGACGAAGCCCTGCTTATCGACAAGGCATCGGGCTATTTCGCCGATCCCGACAAGGTCCATGCGATCAACCACAAGGGCCCGCACTTCAAGGTGCGCGGACCGCTCAATGTCTCGCGCCCGCCGCAGGGCCATCCGCTGATCGTCCAGGCCGGCTCGTCCGAAGACGGCAAGAATTTCGCTACCGCGCATGCCGATGCGCACTTTGCCATCTACAGCACCAAGGAAGACGGCATCAAATATAGGCAGGACATCAACGAGCGCCTCGCCCGTTACGGCCGCAAGCCCGAGAGCTTCAAGATCCTGCCGGGCATCCTGCCGATCGTCGCAGCTTCCGAAGCGGAGGGACGCGAGCGGCAGGAGTATCTGCAGAGCTTGCTTCCCGATCGGGTCGGCATCGACCTTCTCTCGAGCTGGAGCGGCGTCGATCTCTCCGTATATCCGCCGGACGGCCCGCTGCCGCCGCTGCCGGACGAGAGCACCTTCAATGGCGGCCGCACCTCGCTCAATCGCGTCAAGGAATGGTCGAAGCAGAACCTCACTCTGCGCGAGATCGCTCGCAAGCTCGCCAACAGCGGTTCGGTGCCGACCGTCGTCGGCACACCGAACCAGATCGCCGATCAGCTGCAGGACTGGTTCGAGGCAGGTGCCGCCGACGGCTTCAACCTGATGTTCCCGCTGCTCCCGGAGGATTGGGTGAATTTTGCCGAGCAGGTCGTGCCGGAACTGCAGCGCCGCGGCGTATTCCCCACCGAATATGCGCCGGGGACGCTGCGTGACCGTTTCGGCCTGGCTCGGCCGGCCAACCGCTTCGCCGAACAGCGCGACAATGTGCGCGCCGTATCCTGACTTGGGGCAACTGATATGACCGCAGCGCCAAAACTTCAGCCCCGCGAAGCCACGGCTCCGCAGCTCATCAATGTTCTGCACAGCCCCAAGCGCATTCGGGTCAAATTCGCCGGCCGCACCATCGCCGACAGCCGCAGCGTCCTGGTGCTGCGCTCCAACCATTTTCTGCCGATCTATTTCTTCCCGGCCTCCTCGGTGGACCGCTCGCTCTTAAAGCCGTCCGAGCATAGCCAGCCGCATCCAGTCGGCGGCGAAACCACCTATTGGAACCTGGAGACGGGAGAAAAAGCTTCGCCCAACGCGGCCTGGTCGCTTGTCGCGCCGCCGGATGAAAATCTGTCGCCGTTGGCCGGGCGTATCGCCTTCACCTGGAAGGCGGTCGACCAATGGTTCGAGGAGGAAGAAGAGGTCTTCGTCCACGCCCGCGATCCATACGCACGCATCGATGTGCTGCAGAGTTCAAGTCACGTCCAGATCTGGTTCGACGGCGAACTGATCGCCGACAGCCATCGCCCGGTGCTTCTGTTCGAAACGCATCTGCCGACGCGTTTCTACCTGCACCCGGACGATGTCAGGCTCGACCGGCTGATCGCTTCGGACAGCACGACGCGCTGTCCCTACAAAGGCATCGCCTCCTACTGGTCGGGCCGGCGCGCCGACGGCTCGGTAAGCCCCGATGTCGCCTGGAGCTACCGCGATCCCATTGCCGAAATGCCCAAGATCAGGGGCCTCATCGCCTTTTACCCGCAAGCCGTCGACCGCATCCATCTCGACGGCGAACCAGTCGCTTAAGCCATTCAACAGTCATTTCAGACAGGGGTTTCAAAATGACCAAACGCAACGACATCGATACGCTTCGCAATATGTCCGGCGACATCTGGAACGTCGCCGTCGATGAGCACCAGGCCGGCTTCCTCAAGCGCCGCGATCTGCTGAAATACGCAGCCTTGATCGGCCTCACCGGCTTTGCCGCCTCGCAGGGACTTGCTGGTTTCGGCACGGCGCGCGCTGCCGGCGCCGGCGGCACGGTCCGCGTTGGGCTCGGACAGCCGACCAAGGCGATCGATCCCGTCTCCATCACCGATCCGGCCAGCATCGGCGTCATCAGCCAGGTCGGCGAATATCTCATCCTCGACGATCCCAAGGACGGTCTGCAGCCCAAGCTCGCTCTGTCGTGGGAGGCCGACGAGACCGCCAGCCGCTGGACCTTCAAATTGCGGCCGGGCGTGAAATTCCACGACGGCCGCACCGTCACCGCCAAGGATGTGGTGGCGAGCTTCGAGCGGCTGGTCGATCCGGCCAGCGGTTCGTCCGCTTTGTCTGCCTATAAGGGCATCCTGTCCAAGGGCGGCGCCAAGGTCGTCGACGACCAGACAGTCGCCTTTGATCTCGACGGCCCCAACAGCAACTTCCCCTTCTATGTCTCCTCCGACGTCTACAACGCCGTAATACTGCCGGCCGACTATGCCGGCGATTTCGAAAAGAATTTCAACGGCACCGGCCCGTTCAAGCTCGAATCCTTCCGCCCCAAGCAGGGCGCCAGCTTCGTGCGCAACCCTGACTATTGGGGCGACAAGGCGCTGCCCGACCGCGTCGAAATCAAGTTCTTCGACGACGAGCAGGCGCAGGTGCTGGCGCTGCAGGCCGGCCAGCTCGACGTCATCCCGAGCACGACCCGGCTGGAATTGGCGATCGAGGGCAATCCCAACTTCAAGCTGCTCAGCGTGCAGGCAAGTTCGCATGACGAGGTGCATCTGCGGACCGACCAGGCGCCGTTCACCGACAAGCGCATTCGCCGCGCCTTGGCGCTCACCATCGACCGCGAGGCGGTGGTCAAGGGCTTGCTCAAGGGCCGCGCCATCGTCGGCAACGACACCCCGTTCGCGCCGATCTTCCCCTCGGCCGATCCGTCGGTGCCGCAGCGCAAGCAGGACATCGCCGAGGCCAAGCGCCTGCTTGGCGAAGCCGGCGTGCCGAACGGCTTCCCGGTGACGCTGACCACCGAGCGCGCCTATGACATTCCCGATTATGCCGTGCTGATCCAGAATTTTGCCAAGAAGGCCGGCATCGACATCAAGCTCAACGTGCTGCCGCAGGACGCCTATTATGGCTCGGCGAAGTTCGGCTCGTCGCCATGGCTCGATTCCAATCTCGGCATTACCGATTTCGGACATCGCGGCACGCCCGACATCTTCCTCAATGCCACGCTGAAGAGCTCGGGCGCCTGGAACGCCGCGCATTTCAACAACCCGGCCTATGACGGGTTGCTGCTCGAATACGGCAAGGCCCGCGACCTTCAGGCGCAACGCCTTGCGGCGGGCAAGATCCAGACCTTGCTGCTTGACGAGACGCCGCTGATCATCAGCTACTTCTCGCAATACAGCCGGATCGTCTCATCGAAGGTCGAGGGCGTCCGCTTCACGGCAATCTCGCATCTGCTGCTCGACCGCGTGACGTTCGCCCAGGCATGATTGCGAGACGTCCAGCCACTCCGGGCACCGGAATCCGATGCTGACCGGCCGCACTGTGTCGGTGCGGGCAGCCTCGCTTCTGCTCACGCTGTGGCTGGTCAGCATGCTGGTGTTCTTCGCCGGGCAGGTTCTGCCCGGCGATGTCGGCCGCCTCATGCTCGGGCCGTTCGCCGATGCCGAGGCCGTCGCGGCGCTGAACAGGCAGCTCGGCGCCGACCAGCCGGTGCTCGTGCAATACTGGCACTGGTTCAGCAGCGTGCTGTCAGGCGACTTCGGCACCTCCCTGTCGCTGCGTTTACCGGTGGCGCCCTTCGTTCTGGAAAGCCTCAAGCGCTCGGCGGCCCTTGCCGGAATTATCCTCGTCTTTCTGCTGCCGCTGGGCATCGGCGCCGGCATCGTCGCCGGTCTCAACCAGGGCCGCTTTATCGACCGCCTGATCGTACTCGCCGGCGTGTCCTTCGGCATCGTCCCGGACTTCGTCTCCGGCCTGCTGTTGCTCATCGTCTTCGGCCTGTGGCTGAACTGGTTCCCGATCACCGGCGCTGCTCCCGATGGCGCCGGGCTGTGGGTCAGTGGCTATTATCTGATCCTGCCGGCGCTGCCGCTGGTGCTGAACCTCGCCGGCTACATCGCCCGCATGACGCGGGCCGGCGTGATCGAGGCGCTGGCCGCCGACTATACGCGCACCGCCGTCCTGAAAGGCCTCGAGCGGCGCGAAATTCTCGTCCGGCACGTGCTGCGCAATGCGCTGACCCCGACCATCGCCGTGCTCGCGACCCAGACCGGTTACATGCTTGGCGGGCTGGTGGTGATCGAAGCGCTGTTCGGCATACAGGGTCTCGGCAATCTGGTGCTCAACGCCGCCAAGTCGCGTGACTTCCCGATGCTCGAAGCCGGCGTGCTGGTCATGGCGACCATCTTCGTGCTGTCGGCCGCGGCAGGCGATCTCGTGAATGCCTTGCTCGATCCGCGGCAGCGCCGCCGTGTTTCGCCATGATGGAACTGATGGAATTGCCGGAGCGCCGTACGCTGGGCTGGCGGGCAGCAAGTCGCATCCGCGAGACTGTTTCGCAGCTGCCGCCCTCGGTGATCGTTGGATCGCTGATCCTGCTGTTCTGGGTCGGCTGCGCCGTGTTAGGCAGCCTGTTTGTGCCCTACGATCCCTATGCCGAGGATTTCCTCGTCATGCTGGCGCCGCCTGATGCCGCGCACTGGTTCGGCACCGACCAACTTGGCCGCGACGTGCTGTCGCGCATCGTCGTCGGCTCGCGTGACATCCTGCTGGTCGCGCCGGCAGCAACACTGCTCGGCGTTGCCGCCGGCAGCGTGCTTGGCCTCGTGCTCGGCTATTTCGACGGGCTGATCGACGCCATCGGCGCCAGGCTGCTCGACACGCTGATGGCCTTTCCCTTCATCGTCCTCGTCACCATGGCGCTGGTCGCGCTTGGGCCATCGAACCTCACCGTCATCCTTGTGATCGGCATCGCCTATGCCCCGCTGGTGGCACGGACGGTGCGTGCCGCCGTGCGCGAGCAGCGCGAACGCGACTATGTCAGCGCCGCTCGTCTCGGCGGCGAGAGCGCTCTTGCCATCATGTTCCTCGAGATCCTGCCCAATGTCAGGGAAACCATCCTCATCGAGCTGGTCACAAGGCTTGGCTACGCCTTCTTTTCGATCGCCACGCTGAGCTTCCTCGGCCTCGGCATCCAGCCTCCCTCAGCCGATTGGGGACTGGCGGTCGCCGACGGCTACGGCTTCCTGACCGGCGGCAAATGGTGGGTGGTGATCTTCAACTCCGCAGCCATCGTTTCGCTTGTCATGGCAACCAATCTGATCGCGCAAGGCATGGGGGCCTTCGAAAACAGCGACCGGTGAAGAGCGGAACGCTCAGCAAAGCTGACGCGCAATCGCGGACCGTGCGCTAAAATCGTTCCTCGTGATTCGGCTCTGACAGGGCCTCAAAGCAAGGAACGGCATGAGCAAGGCCCTCATTACATTCGCATTGGTCGCGGTGCTCACCGCATTGCTCATGGCGCTCAGCCTGGCGGTCGCCAGGCACGGCTATCCCTATGGCGCGATCGGGGTGAGGCGGCTGGACGGCATCGCCGATGCCGGGTCGTTCCTGCCACTCGCCGCCGTCTATTTTTTCGGCGCCATGCTGATGATGATCCTGCCGATCCGCGCCGCCGGCATCGTCTTGACCCATGCTGCGGATGCGCTGTTCTGGGCGGTGATTGCCCTGTTCGCCACAATTGTCGGCTGTCTCGTCGCCCGCTGGGCTTTCGGCCAGAGCAGCGTGCTGTGGGCGCTCCTGAACTGGCGTTTCCTGTTCGCCGCGGCCATCGTTGGCAGCCATTTCACCATGAACGGGCTGCGCCGCAACATCCTGCTCAGGAGCTTGTTCTTCGTCATCTTCGCCGCGGCGACGCTGGCTTGCCTGTTCTGGACTTTTCCGACCTGACAGGGCCGCTTCATATTGTCCATCTTGAGGTCGCGGCTTTCATAGCCGCGCGCCATCGGCTATCCAGTCCGCAGCTAGATTTCAGCCCTCACAGTGTCGTCATTTGTCTGATAAATGATTCAGGCATACGGCACCGCCAGCGAACCAATACAAGGAAACCGCGACATGAGCCTGTTTCGTAAAAATCTGATCGATGGCGAGTGGGTGGGCGAGGCCGGCTCGCGCAACATCAATCCCTCGAACACGGGCGATGTCGTTGGCGAATATGCCTCGGCCGGCGCCGAGCAGGCAAAGCAGGCCATCGCGGCGGCCAAAGCCGCCTTCCCGGCCTGGTCGCGTTCGGCGCCGCTGGTGCGCCACGCCGTGCTGAAAAAGGCGTCGGACGAGATCATGGCGCGCAAGGACGAGATCGGCCGCGCGCTGTCGCGCGAAGAGGGCAAGACGCTGGCCGAGGGCATTGGCGAGACCATCCGCGCCGCCCAGATCTTCGACTTCTTCGCCGGCGAGACGCTGCGCCTGTCGGGTGAATTGGTGCCCAGCGTGCGCCCGGGCGTCGGCGTCGAGATCACCCGCGAAGCCGTCGGCGTGGTAGGCATCATCACCCCGTGGAATTTCCCGATCGCCATCCCCACCTGGAAGATCGCGCCGGCGTTGGCCCACGGCAACACCATCGTCTTCAAGCCGGCCGAATTGGTGCCGGAGAGCGCCTGGACCATCGTCGACATCCTGCACCGCGCCGGCCTGCCGAAAGGCGTGCTCAATTTGGTCATGGGCAAGGGCTCGGTGGTCGGCCAGGCCATGCTTGACAGCCCCGACCTCAACGCCATCACCTTCACCGGCTCGGTCGGCACCGGCAAACGCGTCGCCGCCGCAAGCGTCGAGCATATGCGCAAGTTCCAGCTCGAAATGGGCGGCAAGAACCCGATGGTCGTGCTTGATGACGCCGACCTCGCCACGGCGGTCGAATGCGCCATCAACGGCGCCTACTTCTCGACCGGCCAGCGTTGCACGGCCTCTTCTCGCCTGGTGGTGACCGAAGGCATTCACGACCGCTTCGTTGCCGCGCTCAAGGAGCGCCTGGAAAAGCTCGTCATCGGCGATGCGCTCGACACCAAGACCCAGATAGGACCGGTCGTCGATGCGAGCCAGCTCAAGCAGGACGAGGATTACATCGCCATCGGCAGCAAGGAAGGCGCCAACCTCGCTTTCGGCGGCGAGCGGCTCGATCGCGAAACGCCCGGCTTCTACCTCAGGCCGGCACTGTTCACCGAGAGCACCAACGCCATGCGCATTTCGCGCGAAGAAATCTTCGGGCCGGTCGCCAATGTCATCCGTGTCAAGGATTATGACGAGGCGCTGGCGGTTGCCAATGACACCCCCTTCGGCCTGACGTCCGGCATCTGCACCTCGAGCCTCAAGCATGCCACGCATTTCCGGCGCAACTCCGAAGCCGGCATGGTGATGGTCAATCTGCCGACGGCGGGCGTCGATTTCCACGTCCCGTTCGGTGGTCGCAAGGGCTCGAGCTACGGCCCGCGCGAGCAGGGCCGCTATGCCGCGGAGTTCTACACCACGGTAAAGACGGCCTATACATTTGCCGGCTGATCGCGGGGGAACCGATGACGGCGGCGAAAGAGGAACTGACCTGGCTCAACCCGCCGCCGCACCATGCTTTCGGTAATGGCATCGTGCATGTGCGCACCGGCGGGGAAACCGACTTCTGGCGCGAAACCTTTTACGGCTTCTGGCGTGACAATGGCCATTTCCTCTATCGCCCGGTTGAGGGTGACTTCAGCGCCGAAGTCACCGTCAAGGGCGACTACAAGGTGCTCTACGACCAGGCCGGGCTGATGCTGCGGCTGAGTGAAACGCACTGGATCAAGGCCGGCATCGAATACACCGACGGGCTGGCTTACTTTTCGGTTGTGGTCACCAACGACACCTCGGACTGGTCGCTGCTCAGCATTCCCACCGGCCCCGACGGCGTGCGCATCCGGCTGACCCGCCATGCCGAGGCGATCCGCATCCAATATCTTGATACCACCGATGGCAAGTGGAAGCCGGTGCGGCTGGCTTATTTCCGATCTCCAAATCCGTCGATGTCGGCATGATGTGCTGCTCGCCGCAGCGCGAAGGGTTTGAGGTAACATTCTCCGGCTTTACTGTCGGCCCGCCGATTTCCAGGCAATTGCACGACTGACGGCCATATCGATGGCGGACTAACCGTCTGCCCGATGCTGG
The DNA here is from genome assembly GCF_040324395.1 of Mesorhizobium sp. C277A. Classification (NCBI taxonomy): domain Bacteria; kingdom Pseudomonadati; phylum Pseudomonadota; class Alphaproteobacteria; order Hyphomicrobiales; family Phyllobacteriaceae; genus Mesorhizobium; species Mesorhizobium sp. C277A. Next base: position 5,628,219 of record NZ_JAMYVW010000002.1, read on the forward strand.
AAGAACTGCAAAAACAGCTCCCGTTCGGTGGTTATGTCGAGCTTCTCGTAGATGCGGCGGCGGTGGTTCTTCACCGTGCCGACGGCGATGCCGAGCCGTTCCGCGATGTTGGCGGTCGGATGTCCCGCCAGGATCAACTGCACCAATTCCCGCTCGCGCAGCGACAGCTCCGGCCACAGGCTCGCCGGGATGGTCGGCTCCTGCCGGGGCGAGGCGCCGGGGCCGGTCGGCGCCGATGTGCGGGAGAACTCGGTGCCGCGCGCCTTGATGTCGAGCGCATGCAAGGCCTCGAACACCGGCAGCCGCTCGTCCAGCAGGGCGATCTCGCTCTCCTTGAAGGTGGAGGTCGAGCGGTCGAGGAAGATGCCGAGGCACCAGTCGCCGCCATCGGCCAGCATGATGCCGACCTCATCGCAGATTTCCGACTGCGCCAGGAAGCCGGCTATGTACTGGCCGCGCTTGGCCTCGTCATCGGCAAGCCGCTTCAGCGGCAGGATGCCCAGCCTCTGCTCACGCCGCCACGAAGCATAGAACGGGTCGAAGACGTAGTAATTGTCGAGATAGCGCCGGACCATCTCGTCGGAGAAGCGCCGGTGCTTGATGAATTCCGGCGTCTGCGTCGCCGAATATCGGGTCACGGTGACGAGATCGTGCTCGATGTCGGCGCCGATCAGGTCAATCAGGCAGTCGACATGCCTGTCCGTACCGGTGGCGGCAATCGCCCTGGCGAGCGGCCCCCAGATATTGCCCATGCGCATGCCCTTTTCTCGGCGATCCCGGTCCGGCGGACATTGTGTCTTTTGGCATATGGCGCAAGGCCGCCCAAGGAATCTAGCTTGAGCCATCCTACAGCAATCCTGAGGCGACCGTGACCCAACCCAACCTCACCAGCCCCATCGTCGGCAATCCAATCGTCATCGGCATCGACGCCGGCGGCACCATGACCGACACGATCCTTGTCGACCAGGACGGCCACTTCAAGATCGGCAAGTCGGCAACCACGCCGAAGAACGAGGCCGAAGGCTTCCTCGCATCGGCCGAAGACGCGGCCGACGCCTGGGGCATCTCGCTGGAGCAGCTGTTCTCCGGCGTCAACGTCGTGCTCTATTCCGGCACCGGCATGCTCAACACACTGTTGTCGCGCACCGGGCGCCGGCTTGGCCTGATCACCACCAAGGGTCTGGAAGACATGATCCTGATGGGTCGCGGCCTGCAGGCCTGGGCCGACTATTCCTATGCCGACCGGCTGCATGCGGTGACCCACCATCATCCCGATCCGCTGGTGCCGCGTCGTCGCACCCATGGCGTCACCGAGCGCATCGACCAGTTCGGCGACATCGTGCTGCCGCTCTACGAGCATGAAGTCGCGATTGCGGCCAGGAAGCTGATTGCCGACAAGGTCGAGGCGATCTGCATCATGACCATCTTCTCGCACGTCAATCCGGTGCACGAAAAGCGCATCGCCGAGATATGCCGCGAGGAGGTGCTGAAAGCCGGCGCCGACATCCTCATCTACACCAGCCACGAGGTCCGCCCGGTCATCCGCGAACAGTCGCGGCTGAACTCGGTGCTGATCGAAGCCTACGCGACGTCGCGCGGCCGCAAGCAGCTTAGGGGTATCGAGGACGTTTCGAAAAAATACGGCTTCAAATACGGCGTGCAGACGCTGCTGTCCTTTGGCGGCCTGACCTCAATCAACCATCCGCGCCTGCACGAAACCATGATTTCCGGCCCGATCGGCGGTATTCTCGGCGCGGCCTATGTCGGCAAGCTCATCGGCAACGACTCCCTGATCTGCTCGGACATGGGCGGCACCTCCTTCGACATGGGCGTCATCTCGCGCGGCCAGACGCGGATCGAGAACGAGCCGCTGATGGACCGTTTCAAGCTCAACGTGCCGACGCTGCATCTCGACACGATCGGCGCCGGCGCCGGCATGATCCTCAAGGTCGACCCGCTGACCAAGAAAGTCTCGCTCGGGCCGGAAAGCGCCGGCTCCGACCCCGGCCCCATCTGCTTCGCCAAGGGCGGCACTGAACCCACCATCGCCGATTGCGACGCCATACTAGGCCGCCTCAACCCGTATTATTTCCTCGGCGGCAAGGTCGTCTTGCAGGTCGAGAAGGCGCGCAAAGCGTTTGAGGAAAAATGCTCCAGCATCCTTGGCGTCGGTGTCGAGGAGGCTGCCGAAGGCATGATCGACATGCTGGAAGACGATGCCAACAACGCGCTGCGCCGGGTCATCTCCGGCCAGGGCATCCATCCCTCGGAATTCACGCTGCTGTCCTATGGCGGCTCGGGTCCGCTGCATCTGGCCGGCTGCTCCAGGGGCATCGGCTTCAAGGACATCATCACCTTCCAGTTTGCCGCCGCCTTCTCGGCCTTCGGCTGCACCACCGCCGATTTCATGCGTCGGCATTCGGTCTCGACGCAGCACGACATCGGCGCCCGCGCAAGCGATGACGAGCTGCTCGCTTTCGGCAAGAAGGTCACCGACGTCTGGAATGATCTCACCAAGGCGGCGGTCGACGAGATGATCAGCGACGGCCATATCAGAGACAAGATCAAGACCGTGCCGTTCCTGATGATGCGCTACACCGGCCAGCTCGAGGATGTCGAGGTCATGGCACCTCTTGCCGAGGTCAATTCGGCTGACGACATGCGTAGGGTCATCGACGAGTTCGAGGCGGTCTACGCCAAGGTCAACCATCGCGTTTCGCGCTATGGCGAAGCCGGCTTCACCATCACCGAGCTCGGATTGATCGCCACCGCCGACAAGGTCAAGCCGGTGCTCTTGAAGCGCCGGCTCGGCAAGTCGGCCCCGGCAGCAGCGCACAAGGGCGCGCGCGAGGCCTATATCGGGGGACGCTGGCACAAGGCCAATCTCTACGAGATGGACCTACTGCAGCCCGGCCATGAGGTGATCGGTCCGGCCATCATCGAACATCCCGCCACCACGCTCGTTGTTCACCGGCAGGACCGTGTCCACGTCGATGAGTGGACGCTGCTGCATTACACCCATTCTTGAAAGGGCACCGCCATGTTGGACAAACCTGCCTCGGCTCTGCGCCTTCGCGAACGGCTGCTCGATTCAGAACGGCTGATGGAACAGACCGGCTGCTATGACGGCATCACCGAGCTCACGCTACGCAACCAGGACCCGCTGAAATTCGAGACGCTGCACACCAAGCTGCGCGCCTATTGCGTCTCGGCCCGCGAAATGGCCCGCCGCATCTCGGCCTCGCCCGGCGTGCGCGAAGTCGGCGAAATGGTGGTGGCGATCTATACGCCCGAGGGCGATGCGATCGCGCTGTCCAACGGCATCATGGTCCACGTCCACACGATGAGCCGCTTCATCAAATGGATGATCAAGAACAATTACGAGGAAAACCCGAAGATCCGCGAAGGCGACATCTTCGCCAACAACGATGCCTTCATCGGCACCGTGCAGGTGCCCGACGTCATGGACGTGGTGCCGATCTTCCATGAAGGCACGCTGGTCGGCTGGGCCGGTGCGGTCTGCCACGAGCTCGAAGCCGGCGGCATCACGCCCGGCGGCGACGTCTGCCTGGCGCAGGAGCGCTTCACCGAAGGCCTGTTCGTCTGCGCCGAAAAGATCGGCGAGAATGACGAGATCCGCCGCGACTACGTCATCCGCTGCGAGCGCAATCTGCGCATGCCGATCTACTGGGTGCTCGACGAGAAGGCCAAGGTCGCCTCCTGCATCGACATGCGCGAAAGCGTCAAGCAGCTGATCTCCGAGATCGGCCTCGACTACTGGATGAAGGTGTCGAAGGAGTTCATCGAGGAGGGCCGTCGCGCCCAGCTCGCCCGCACCTGCCAGCTCACCGTGCCCGGCATCTATCGCGGCCACACCTTCTACGGCCATGTCACGGCGGGCAAGCCCGGCTTCCAGCTGCTTGGCGATCCCGACTGGCTCTACAACATCCCGATCGAGATGGAGATCACCACCGACGGCAAGATCACCATGGACTTCGAGGGCACGCAGCCCTGGGGCTACCATTCGATGAACTGCACGCCGGCCGGCATGGATGGAGGCATGTTCGTCACCTTGACCCAGCACATGAACTTCGAAGGCCTGGTCAATGACGGCGCCTGGATGGCGACCGAGCTGAAGCTGCCGCACGGCACCTGGACCAACCCCGACAATGAGATGGTGGCGACCGCCACATCCTGGGCGCTGCTGCTGCCGGCCTATGGCGTGTTCCAGCGCCTTTTGTCGCGCGGCTTCGTCGCGCGCGGCTTCGTCGAGGAAGCCTTCGTTGGCCAGGTCAACAGCCCGATGATCGAGATGGGCGGCGAAAGCCAGTACGGTACGCCGTTCGGCATGGCGCATTTCGAATGCGCCGCCGCCGGCTCCGGCGCGCTGGCCATCGCCGATGGCCTCGACACCGCCTATGTCGGCTGGAATCCGGAATCTGACATGGGCAACATCGAGGTCTGGGAACAATCGATGCCGATGGTCTATATCGGCCGCTCGATTGTCCCCAATTCAGGGGGCGCCGGCAAATATCGCGGCGGCTGTTCCTTCGTCTCGACCTGGCTGATCAACAAGACCTCGCACCTGCGACTGCACACCTCGGAACACTCCTCGCGGGTATTCGACAATGGCGGCATGTGTGGCGGCTATCCCGCGCCGACCTGCCAGAAGCATCGCGCGGTACGCAATTCCAACATCCATGAACTGGCGGCAAAAGGCGAACCGCTCGCGCATGCCCCAGGTATCGATCCGCATGTCTCCGACTACGAGAAGAACATCGGCGGCGACCATGCCGTGGTCGAAGGCCCCTACATCACCTCGCCGCACAAGTCGGGGGACATCTTCAGCCATTCCTACAATGGTGGCGGCGGTTACGGCGACGTGCTGGAGCGCGATCCGGTCAAGACCGCCTGGGATGCCGAGAACGGTTTTCTCACCCGCCAGGCGGCGATCCAGATTTTCGGCATCGTGCTGAAGGACGACGCCGAGGGTTATCCGGTTGCCGATATCGACGCCATCGTCGAACGTCGTGCCGCCATGCGCAGAGAGCGTCTGGCCAAGGCGATCCCGGTTTCGGACTGGATCGCTGCCGAACGCGGCCGTGTCGAGAAGGCCGACTTCGCGCCCGAGGTGAAGAAAATGTATGCCAGCGCGATCAAGCTATCGTCGCGCTTCACCAGGGATTTCAGTGATTTCTGGACCGTCGACGCCAGATCGATCTTCATGCCGGGAGCAAAGCCATGACCTCATACAGCAAGGAAGTCCTCGGCGATCTCTCAGCAGGCAAGCTGCCCTGGCCGCAGACAAAGCGCATCATGAGCGCCTACAAGGACGACGACCGCTTCTTCAAGATGCTCGCCGTCTATCAGGACCGTGTCGCATGGAAGGACCCGATCCTGCTGCCGGTCTCGGATCACCTCTTCATCTGCCAAAGCGGCGATGAACGGATCACCCGCTGCGAATGCGGCCACTCCTTCGGCGACTACCGCAAGAACTGGAAGCTCAAGGCCGCGATCAACGTGCGAAACACCGAGGCAGCGCTGCGCGAGATCTATCCCAACAGCGATATCCCCGATCCGCAATGGATGGAAATCCGCGAATTCATCTGTCCACAATGCGGCACCATGCACGAAGTGGAAGCGGCGGCGCCGGGCTACCCGATCGTCCATGATTTCGAGCCAGATCTCGAAGGCTTCTACCGCGAGTGGCTGGGCAAACCGCTTTAGCGAAACTCGATGTTACGGCCGCGTTGCCGGCAAGGTAGCGCTCCTAGCCGGCGACGGACTATGAATAAACGCATCGTACGTCGCATCGGAGACTGCCCACCATGACAGACCTTTCCGGCCGCAGCGCCATCGTCACCGGCGGGTTTTCCGGCATGGGTTTCGCCATTGCTACGGCCCTGGCGCAAGCCGGCGCCAATGTCGCCGTCGGCTCCTACATCGCGCCCGCCGGCGCCGACAGATCCGACGCCGCCTACTATCCCGGCGCCGATGAACTCGAGCGCGTGCGGTTGGCCCTGTCGGCACACGGCACCAGGGTTTGTGCCGCCCATCTCGATGTCCGCGACAGCGAGGTGACCAACCGGTTTGCAGCCGACGCGCAGGCCGCCATCGGCCCGGCCGACATACTGGTCAATGCCGCGGGCACCACCGCAGAACAGCCGGTCTGCGGCCATTCCGACGCGCTGTGGGACAAGATCGTCGACACCAATCTCAGCGGAGCGTTCCGCGTCACCCGAGCTGTGCTGCCCGGCATGATCGAGCGCGGCTGGGGCCGTATCGTCAACATCGGCTCGACGGCGGCTTCCGTCGGCTGGAAGGACAACCCGGCCTACTGCGCCTCGAAGGCCGGGCTGCTCGGCCTTACCCGCTGCGTGGCGCTGGAAGGCGCCGCGCACGGTGTCACCTGCGTCATGATCAGCCCGACCTGGGTCGAGACCGAACTGATGCGCCGCAACGTGGCGCAGGTCGTCGAGCGTGAGGGCAAGGGCAGAACCGCCGAGGAAGCGATGGCCGAGATCGCCAAGGGCAATCCCCAGCAGCGCATGCTGCAGCCGCAGGAAATCGCGGCTCTAGCCGTGTTCCTGTGTTCGGATCTGGCCAAGGGCATCACCATGGAAAACATCCAGATCACCGGCGGGGCGCTGTGGTAGTGTGTTCTCCTCGCCTGATCAGAGCTGCCGTGCTGGGTGGGCTACCGGCTGACCTCTCCCTGTTCGCTGGAGCAATTCCACGAAAAGTGTGAACGGGTTCCAACAGGAATTGCATCAAAACAAAGGGTTAGAGCAGTTCGTCGTTCCCGCAAAACGGTGAACGGCTCCGATGTAAGACAAGGTGACCGGATTTGCCATTGAGCATGGCGTGCGATAGGTTATATTGCACTGCACAATGGAGATGCCGTTTATTGCACGCCCCTGTTTGCGGACATGCCGGCTGGCTTGCGGCCGGTCTGGCTTGCCGACCTTGGGCCGCGTCGCCGGGACTCTGAGATGAAAATTCCAAAGGCCCTGCTGGTCGACCCCGAGAAGAACTCGGTCTATGGCGCCTTTGCAGTGGCCGTATCGGTCTGGGCGTTCTCCTATTCCGTCATTTTCGGCCAGGTGCTGATCCTGGCCTACTACGCCGTCTGGCTTCCGCTTATCCTCGTCGACTACCGGCGCTTCCTGCGGCAGTTGTCTAGCGCCTGGCTGCCGTTGCTGTTCGCGGCCTATGTCTGCTTCTCCGTCTTCTGGTCGCAGGCGCCCGGCATCACCGCCAGAACCGCGGTCCAGTACTTTTCCCACATTGCCTGCGCCTATGTCGCGGCGCGCACCGTCAGCGTACGCACCCTGACGCTCGGCGCCCTGATCGGGATATTCTTCGTCCTGCTCTATTCGCTCAAGGTCGGGGCTTATTCCGAGGACGTGCTTGACGGCACCTACAACTTCGTCGGCGCCTTCGCCTCCAAGAACCAGGTCGGCTTCGTCGGCTCGCTTGGCATCTATTTCTCCGTCGTTTTTCTTACTTTCCTGCGGCGTGGTCGGCTGAGCTTCATACTAACGGTGCCTGTGGTGCTGTTGTCGGCCTTTGTGCTGGTGGTCTCGCATTCCGCCACCTCGATGGCCTCGATACCGGCGGTCCTGGCGCTGATTGCGCTTCTTGCTATGACCAAGCTTTTGTCGCGGCGCTATCGCCGGGTGATCTTCGTGGTCGGCGCTGGTCTGGTCGTCGTGGTGGCCGTTGTTGCGCTCAATCTCGGGCTCATGGACTTCGTGCTTGGCCTCTTTGGTAAGGATTCGACACTCACCGGGCGGACATATCTTTGGGAGCAGGGCTGGAACGCTGCGCAGCGCTCGCCGATCCTCGGCGTCGGTTATGCCGCCTATTGGGTGCAGGGCTTTGCCGAAGCCGAGCGGCTGTGGAACGAATTCTACATCACCACTCGCACCGGCTTCCATTTCCACAACACCTATGTCGAGGCGCTTGTCGAGCTCGGCTTCACCGGCGCGATAATGGTGTCGCTGATCTTGCTGCGCACGCTTTATGGTCACGTTTCGACGGTGATCTTCAAGGCATGGCAGGCCGAATCGGTGGTGCTCTTCGGCGTGATGGTGCTGCTGCTCATCCGCTCCTTCGTCGAGGTCGAGATCCTCAACCCTTACATCATGGGCTCGTTCCTGATGTATTTCAGCTACTTCAAGCTGGCGCGGCTGCCGGTCACCCGCACGCGCTGGTCGCCGGCCTTCGAGCCGGCGGAGGCGGCAAGGGGCGAACCAGCCTGGCCCGGGCATGCCGGCCGTCCGGCCGCCGATCAAGCAAGCCCATGCGTGTCACCCAAAACTGCATAGCGGCTTTGGAGCAGCGACATCCGCGTGAATTCCTTCAAAGCAGCGCGCCGTATCGGTTCGCGGCCTAAAATCGCACATAGCAAAATCTCCGCCAGGCGGGCCTGACGGAGATTGGAATTCTTTGCTCTGGATGGATAGAAAGCGCTGGATCGCGACGTAGTCCCACAGCCTACTGACTGGCCGTCGGCGCCAGCTTCACCTTGATGACGTCGCCCGGCAGCACCGGCGTATCTTCCTTGGCGTCGATCTCGCTGGTCTTGCCGTCGGTCACGCGCACCAGCGAATAGATGAGCGCCGGCTCTTCATTGTTGTTTGTTATGGCGGCGGTCGTGGCCGGGTCCGATGCCTGGGCCATCAGGCCCTGTTGCATGTTGACCCTGAGTGCGGCTTCGTTGAGGTCTGCTTCGACCTGCTGCCGGTCGGCGGCAAGTCTCGAGTTCAACGTGTTCTGGGCATCGATGGCATCCTGCGTCGCCTTGCTGACCGACTGCTTGGCGGTGAGGATCGCCGTCTCATAGTCCAGGATCTTGCCCTGCAGATCGGTGACCGACTGTTGCGAGGAAAGCAGGCGTGCGTTGGCGACCAGGCCCTTTTGCGCCAGCGGACCGATACTGTCCGCCTGCTGCTGCGCCAGGTCGACCTGCTTTTGCTGGTTGACGATCTTTTTCTGCAGCGCCTCGATTTCGGACTGCAGGACCCCTTTCAGATCGTCAAGCGCCTGCAGCTTCAGCTTCAACGCTTTCTGGTCGGAGATCAGGATCTGCATTTCGTCGGCGACGATTGTCGCCAGGCGCGGGTCGCCCTCGACTTCCTTAGGCGCCTCGAAACTCTCCTTGCCGGCGAGATCGGCATCGATGCGGGCACGCTTGACGATCAACCGCACGCGCTGGTCGTCATAAATGTCGAAATTGCCCTTGGCGGTGATCAGATCCTTGCCGAGCTGGGTGCCGAAATCGGCGTTGCGCCGGATGCCGCCGGCGATGCTGATCGCCTTGAGCACGGTCAGCTCCGGCACATAGGGAAACTGGCCAGGCGTCTGGATCTCGCCCGAGATGTAGAACGGCCGGAACTGCACCATTTCCACCGAGGCTTCCGGCTTGTCCGACAAGGCAAGCTTGCGCTGCAGGGCGACGCTGATCGCGGCCGCAACATCCGACGTGGTCTTGCCGGCGGCCGGCAGTTCGCCGACGAACGGCACCGACAAATTGCCGGCTGGACCGACCGAATATTCGCCGTTTACCGCCGACCAGTCACGGAACGTGCCTTCCACCGTCTGCCACTCGGCGACGCGGATGTTGAGCTTGTCCTGCGAGCCGAGCCGGTACTCGTCGGCCATGGCCGGAACCGCGAGCGACACAGCGAGGCACGTGGCGACGAGCCGTGCCGGCCGCATCGGGCCGGCAAGGCGAAAATACGCTGATATGTCTGTTTTCAACTGAACGTTTCCGATCCGTTTTGGCCCCATCCGCCCGATAGGCCTGCTGCCGAGTGCCTCCTTCGGAACCTGGCAGAATACTATGGCTGCAATGCGAGACCGGCCCATCGCCGAATAGCTTTGGACCGGATTGGCTTCGGGCCGTACCGGCCCGATTGCTGACCAGTTGCGGTCGGTCAGTAGGAACCGCGCGACATCCACACCGCAGGCACGGTCTTGAGGATGATGCGAACGTCTTCGAACAGCGACCAGTTCTCGACATAGTGACGGTCGAACGCGACGCGGCTGTCATAGGAGACATCGTTGCGTCCGCTGACCTGCCAGAGCCCGGTCAGGCCCGGCCGCGACTTCAAATAATAGACCGCGGCGCTGCCGTAGATCTCAAGCTCGTCACGCACCACCGGGCGAGGCCCGACAAGGCTCATATCGCCCTGCAGGATGTTGATGATCTGCGGCAGCTCGTCGAGGCTGAGCTTGCGCAGAACGGCGCCGACGCGGGTGACGCGCGGATCGTTCTTCAGCTTGCGGGTCGCGATCCATTCGGCGTTGGCTTCCGGATTGGCCGCGAGATAGGCGGCCAGCACACGTTCGCCGTCTTCGACCATGGTGCGGAACTTGAGGCAGGGGAAAATCCGCCCACCGCGTCCGATGCGCTTGTGGCCGTAGAAGATCGAGCCGCCGTCGGAAAGCTTGACCAGAAGGGCCACCATCAGGAACAGCGGGCTAAGCGCCACCAAGCCGACAAGTGAACCGAAAATATCGAAACTGCGCTTCAGCAGCCCGCCGATGGGTGGCGGAAAATCTACGCCGACATGCGAAAATGCCGCATTGGCCGACTTGGCAACGTCCCTCATGCAAAAGCTCCATACGTTGAACGGATGGTTTATGCCACGATACCAAAAAAATGCTGCAGCGCAACACACAATTTCCCATATGGCTGAAATAGTCACGTCAGGAATTGACTAAATAATAAACCCTCCTTGCCCAAATTTTGCCCTTTATGGCGGGTTTGTGACGAATAATTAGCAACCGTAGGAAATGTAATGCCTTTTTTCGGCGGGTTTTGGGCAAATCGTCCTTTGCTGCAGAGGGAACGGCTTTAACTGATTTTCGAATCACTGGCTTTGCTAAATTAATCAAGTAAAATACTAATCAACATTGTAGATTCTACTGTAGTATAAAGCGCATGACGAGTTAGGTCACCACCCCTGCATGTGCATCGCAGCATGGCGGAGTCCAAGCCGCCGCCAAGCCGAAAATTATTGCAGGTTGCCCTTGCCGTCAGTTTCGCGCCTTAATAGAGTCGCAAATTATTCCTGATAGAGTCTGGATGGGTTGGGAAGGCCGGAAGCAACCGGCCAAAAAGAGCAGCTAAATAAGCTCGCATGGCGAATGGGGAGATACTCGGGTGGGTAAGTCATCGCTTTTGCATGCTCGGGCCGGTTGACGGGCCGCCGAACATGTCATTACCAAAATTCGTCATTGGAATGGTTTTCGCCCTCGCGATCGTGGTCGCGTGGTCCTATGTCGACGGCGCGACGGTCACCACAACGGTGCTTCGCGTCATCGGCTGCGCTGTCCTCATCCAAATCGGTTATTTCCTGCTGGTGTATGTGATGATCGCCAGGAGCGCGCCGACATCGGCCGACAGGGCTCGTGACGCCGAAAGAAGCCTCGGCGCCGACAAGGCGGTTGAAGGCGAGAAGCTTTCGGCGAGGCGCAGCGTGCATTGAACAAACTGAAGCCGCAAGGTCGGCCTCGGATCATCTTGCAGCCGGACTCAGCCTGCTTCGGCCGGCTCGGGTTCCGATTGCTCGCCTGAAAGCATTTTCGACAGGCGGCTGCCGGCCTTCGCTTTCAACCTCTGATATTGCCCGACTTCGACGATTCGTCCATTTTCGACTGCAACCACCCAGTCGGCGAAGGCGATCATCGATGGTCTGTGCGCAATGGTCAGGATCGTCATCGATCCGCGCAAGCCGTCGATCGATTTGGCGATCAGGGACTGGTTCTGCCAGTCGAGCGCGCTGGTCGCCTCGTCGAGAATGAGCAGCGAAGGTTTGCGCAGCAGCGCGCGCGCCAGCGCGATGCGCTGGCGTTCGCCGCCCGAGAGCCGGACGCCGCGGTCGCCGACCACCGTGTCGAGCCGCAACTCCAGCCGCTCGACGAAGTCGGCGCCATGCGCAGCGCGCAGTGCAGTCCACAGCTCCGCGTCACTGGCTTGCGGCGCGGCAAGGCGCAGATTGGCGGCGATCGTATCGTGCAGCAGGAACACGTCTTGCGGCACATACGCCACCTGGTCGCGCCAGCGCCGGCGGTTGGCGGCGCCGATCTCGACGCCATCGGCCAGGATTTTGCCCTCGCTCGGTTCGAGCAGGCCAAGCAGCATGTCGGCAAGCGTGCTCTTGCCCGAGCCTGACGGACCGATCAGCGCCGTTACCTTGCCGGCGGGAAGGCCAAACGTCACATCGCTCACCACCGGCTTGCCGCCGGCCTCATAGGCAAAGAAGACGTTGCGGATGTTGAGCCCGACATCGAGCGACAGCTTGGCATCCGATTCGAGGTTTGCCGGCTCGCGTTCGGCATCGAAACGCGCCTGCATGTCGCGCATCGAGGCATAGGCCGGCAGGTTAATCAGCACCTGCTGCGCCTGCATCTGCATGTCCATGAAACGCGGCGCGATGCGCATGAACACCAGAAGCAGGACAACGATCTCGGCCAGCGAGAGGTTGAAGCGGACCAAAGCGACATAGATGAACAGGCTCAGACCAATGACGCTGGCGACCTGGAACAGAGCGGTGCCGATGGTGCTGTTGCGCACATAGTTGATGTTGTCGGCCTTCATCTTCTCCAGCGTCGCGCGAAGCTGCGCGTAATAGGTCGCCTCGACATTCAGGCTCTTGGCCACCTTGATGCCGCCGAGGAACTCCGAGACCGTTCGGTACTGCTCCTGGCGATTGCTGGTCAAAACCCGGCCGAAGGCGCTGGCTCGTGCCCGAAACGGCTGCAGTGCCAGGAAGGTGACGATGCCGACGACAATGGCAAACGCCGTCATCACTGTCGAAATGAACAGCGAGACAACGAGATAACCCGCCAGAAGCACGGCGATCTGCACCAGCATCAGCAGCGAGAACGCCGCCGACTGCACGCGGTCGATATCGCCGGTCAGCGCATGGTCGAGATCCGAGATGCGCATGCGCGCGAATATCCCCCACCGCGCCTTGCCGATGCTCTCGAACAGGTTCATGCGCAGGCGATTGATGAAGTCGAGCAGCAGCCGCGCCATGTAGACGGATTTATAACGGTTGAACGCCGCCTGCAGCGCGACAAGCCCGACCAGCAGGCAAAGCACCGTGGTCAATTGCAGCGTTCCGTCCGGCGCCAGCCAGCGCACCCAGTCGCGGTCAGGCAACCTGACCGCGAAATTCTGCTCGGGTCGCCCGACCAGATGCAGCAGCGGCACCAGAAGCAGGATCGAAATGCCTTCGGTCAGGCTTCCCAGGATCAGGAACAGCAATGCCGTGAAGGTCCTGCGCCCGCCGATCCGGGCCATGGCGGCGCCGAAGCCGGCGACATCGCGGTAAAACGAAAAGCGCAGGATCTGCGATGCGGACATGTCAGCTCACCGCGGCCCTTTGTCGGCCGCCAGATCGTTTTCGATCAGGGCGACGGCTTCGCCGATACGGTCGAGCCCGGTCGGCACTTCGAGGCGACAGACGCCGATCTGGCTGGCCAGGGCCGCGCATTGGCGAAGATGTGTCGTGGCAAAATCGCCGACCAGGGCTGGACGGCCGAAACGCGTCACATAGGAAAATTTGATGATGGCCGGCAGGGCGCCGATGCCTGGCAGCGGCGTGATCGCTGCCTTGTCGCTGCGCTCGAGGATATAAATCCGGGTCGCCGGCACCGCGTCTGCCGCAAATCCGGCGTGCAGGCGATGCTGCATCTTGTCGATCGCCGCATGCACCTGCGGGCGTATTTCTGCCTGGCGGATGGGAAACGCGGCGGCCGCATCGGCGGCGAGTTTCAGCTGCGGAAAGCCCGGAACGATCATCGGCCGGTCCGTGAGATCGAGCGCCACGACATCGTCGGTCAGCAAGCGATGGCCGGCCCGGATCATCGCGCTTGCAGTAGTCGATTTGCCGGCGCCCTTGTCGCCCATGAAGACCGCGCTCTTGCCGCCGACCGCAATGGCGCTGGCGTGCAGGATGAGCAGGCCGCGCTGGTGCAGGAGCAGTGCCATGACCGGACCGAGCAGCGGAAACGCCAGCAGTGCATCGTCGACATCAGGCGCCGGCTCCACCTCGATGCGGCAGGCATCGGTAATCAGGAATGCGCCGACCGTCTGCCATGCCAGATATTGCTGCCGCGCCTCGAAGCGGAAAGCAGTTCCGGTCTCGGGCGAGGGTTTTGGCAAGTCGATCGGGCCGACCGTGATCAGCACATCGACGCAAGCTGGTTCGCTCGGCTCTAGCTCAGGCAGTTCGACCTGCGAAGCGATCGTCAGCCCATAGGCTTTGTAGAAGTGCTGTGCGCGAGCAGCAATTGCATGGCGGTCATCAGCGGCAAGAGGCATGTTGGCCGGCATCATCAGTGGCTCCCGCGCTGTTGCACCTGCCGCAGCCACAACGATAGCGAAATCGAACGCCATACATACTGGACATCGGGCAAGGTCGCGGCCTCGGGTTGGCTGGAAATGCGGCCATAGGCGGCGGTCACCTCAGGCAGGTTGACGTAAGGGGCAATCCGCGCCGCATCTTTCACCAGCACCTTGTCCAGGAGATCGCGGTGATTGCCCAGCATGCCTTTGACCAAATTGGAGGTGAAATCGATCTTGTCGCGCCGCCACTGCACCGCCGGGGGCAAAATTCCTTCCATGGCACGGCGCAACACCGAGCGGCCAAAGCCCTGGTTCAGCTTTTCCGCGCCGGGCAGTGCCAGGCAGAACTCGACGAGAGGCTTGTCCCAGAAGGGGTAGCGCGGCTCGACGCCGAAATTCGCCGCCGCCTTGTCGAGCACCTCGAAGGCGTGCGGCACCATGCCGTTCGACAGCAGCCAGCGATGGGTCAAGGTCTCGCTGGCGCTGACCGCGGGCGGCATATAGCCGGCCCTGCGGAACCGTTCGACGAGGTCGGTACGCATCGCCAGGTCCGGATTGATCAGGGCGCGCCAGCTCGTCGCCGGCCGCCCAGTGGGATGGCGCCGCAATTTGCCAAGCACGCGGTTCGCGAACCGCTTGATTCTCGCGATGCGCCAGGCCGGCCCGTAAAGGGTAAGGAACTGGTAGTAGAGGCCGAGCATGCCATCGCCATAGGTGTTGGAGGCGCTGCGCAGCTCGCGCCACAGCTCCATCCATTTGCCGGCATAGGCGAGTTCGTGCAGATGGCCGTGGCCCTGCGAAACCACCTCGTCGCCGCCATGGCCGTCCAGCAGCACCTTCATGCCCTTGGCGCCGGCCGTCCTGTAGATGTCGCGGGTCAGCGACAGGCCGGGGGCCAGGAACGTTTCTTCCTGCTCCTCCAGGATGCGTTCGAACTCCGCGAAAGGCGCGTAGTTGCCGACGGAAATCAAAGTGCCGTCGACCTTCTCCTGTCCAAGCACTGCCTCGATGAAAGGCCGCTCGTCCATCGGCGAACCCTTTTCGAACACCAGCGAGAAGGTCGGCAGCCTCGGCTTTCGCTGCGCGGCATTCTGCAGGCCCGCCACGCAGGCGATCGACGAGGAATCGAGGCCTCCGCTCAGCATAGCACCGACCGCAGGCGTGCCGCGCATACGGTTGCGGACCGATTGCGAAAACAGATGCCGGAATTCCTCGGCCGTATCCGATCGCATCGGCCTTGGCGAGGGTTCGATCTGCCAGTAGCGGCGCAGCACCACCTGGTTGCCGGTCACTGTCAGACTGTGGCGCGCCGGCAGGCGGAAGATATCGGCATAGGCTGTCGACTGCGGATCGTCGGGCAGCCCGGCCAGGAATCCCGAAATCTGGTGTTCGCTGATGCGCATGTCGACGCTGCCGGCATCGAGGATCGGCCCGATCTCCGAGGCAAAGACGAAGCGCCGGTCGCTCGAATGATAGTAGAACGGTTTGACGCCGAAATGGTCGCGCACGCAAAACAGCTGCCGGCGCTCGCCATCCCAGATGGCAAAGGCGAAGTCGCCTTGCAGATGCTCGGGGCAGGCTTCGCCCCAGCGCAGATAGGCGCGCATCACAAGCACGGCGTCGGCAACCGAACTGTCCCGGATGCCGAGCCTGGCCAGCAATTCGTCGCGATTGTCCAGCCGGCAGTCCGCGGTGATCGCGAGCTTGCCGCCGGCCATGGTCAGCGGGCCGGGGCCGGCTTCATCGGTGGTGTTGAGCCAGGCGTGCCCAAGAACGACGCCCTCGTCCATCCACCACGAACTGCCGTCAGGCGCGCGATGTTGCATGCGGGCAAGCATGCGCTGAATGTCGGCCGCGGCGGCCGGCTTGCCTTCCTGCCTCAGCAGAATTCCGGCGACGCCGCTCATCGCTCACTGGCCGTGGTCGACGAGATGGTTAAACCCGCCAAGCGAGCCGCCGAGCACGATGTGGTCGCCGCTGACCAGCCAGGCATGCGCCTTCAACTCGGTGCCGGTATCGCGCTCGATGCCGATGCGGATTTTTGAGGCGTTGCCCTGGCGGGCAAGCAAATACTGGCCGGAAAGCGCTTGGGTCAGACAGCTTGCGCCAGGCACCAGGCGGGCAGCCGCAGCCACGCCCCAGGCGACACGCCTGAGATCGCCGATGTCGG
Source organism: Mesorhizobium sp. C277A (assembly GCF_040324395.1). NCBI lineage: Bacteria > Pseudomonadati > Pseudomonadota > Alphaproteobacteria > Hyphomicrobiales > Phyllobacteriaceae > Mesorhizobium > Mesorhizobium sp. C277A. The sequence goes on from NZ_JAMYVW010000002.1 coordinate 5,644,754, forward strand.
CCGGTTCGCGCGCGTCGAACCGGGTCACCATGCCGCGAATCCTGTTATAGGAAAGCAGCGTCAGCCCCAGCCGCACCACCACGACCACCGCAAGGCAGTGCGCGAGAAAGAGCATCTCCGGCCCGCTCAGCGAGAAAGCTCTAGACAAGTTCCTCATCATGGAGCCTCGCAAGCCCGGCGTCCGCCAAGCCCTTCAACAATCCATCGACATCGGCCTTGCAGCGTTCCGGATCGACATTGTAGCGGTCCAGCACGGCGCTGCGGATTTCGGAAATCGGCCGCGGCTCCTGGATCAGCTCCCAGATATAGGCGCCGACGCTGTTCAGGCTGTAATAGATGGACCTCATATCGAGCAGCGCCAGGCCGTTGCCAAATTCGCAGGCCACGGCATCCTTGCTCGCGCTCACCCGATCATGGTCCGAGGGGTTCCAGTCCATTCCTAAACCTCACTCACAACACCAACGCTTCGGCAATTCCGGACAAAGACGCGAGAGCCGGGGTTTGACCCCCGACTCTCCTTAGTGCGCTCTGTTTGCAGAGTCCGGACTTTGTCACCCCAACGAGAGAAGACTCAGGAGAAGGTGAGTTCGCCGACCGGCGTATGTGCCGGAAACGAGGCGTCGAGTGCCGTAGTACCGCTACCGCCTTGCGTGATGGTCTCGATCGAGCCGTGGACCGTCAGGCTAGGGGTTTCGTACTCATGCTTTTCAACATTCTGTTCCAATTTACTCTCCACTTGTGGACTGGAAGCGGCCTGTCGATTGCCGGCAGCGAGCTATTGCTGCACCGCAATAGCTGCATGGCAGCATTTATGAGTCAAGCCTGATTTACCCGCCGTTAATCAATTCTCGGTTGCGGTTGCCTTCAATGGTGATCAAAACCGCTTGCATTTTCACAGCCTAGGCGATTTCAGCGCAGTGTCCGTGGTGCTTAACTAAGCAACTGATTCTATTAGATTAAATTTTCTAGTCGAATGCTCGTCATTTGGGCGCGTTCCCACAAGATTGTTGCTGACGTGTCGGGCAGAGGCTCCGATCAGGCGACGACTTGCATCACGTTGTACGACTGTGTCGTTAGACGTCAGGTTGCAGGAAAATTGTCTCCAAGGAAAAAACTGGACGCGGCGCATGAATTTGGCGATGCTTTGCTTCGCACTTGCAATATAACGCGCCTGGCGAATTTTTGCGGAGATGCTGCAGTATATGGCCTTGCAGGAAGGGACCTTCGAAAGGTTGCGCGCCGCTGGCTGCGCCGACGAAGTGGCCTATGTGCAGGCGTGCCTGCGGCTGTTCTTCGCCTCCGGGGCGAGCCCCAGCACCGCGCCTGCACCGGCCATCTCCGTTGCCGATGTTTGCGACATCGCCAGGCTGAACAAGGTCGCCACCTTCATGCTGAAGGCGCTGTCGCGGCCACCGGCGGGCGAGACGCCGCCGGGATTGCTCGAGTGGCTCGACACTTATCGCCGGCGCACGATTGCGATGAACTCGTCCGGCATCATGGATTCGATGGCCATCGACAAGGCGCTGCGCGGCAGCAGCATCGATTTCGTCTTCCTGAAGGGCCCCCTCCAGCAGCAACTGCTCTATGGCGACCATTTCATGAAGCCGTCCGGAGATGTCGACATATTGGTGTCGCCGGCCGGCTTCTTTAGAGCTCGTGATGCGCTGCGCTCGATCGGCTACGAGGTCGCCGGCAAGTCCCGCTCCGTCTGGTGGGTGCGCTTTCTGGGCGAGCAGCACATGGTTCGCAGCCAGGGTCGGAAATTGTCCACCGTCGATCTCCACTACCGGCTCCAGCAGCCGGGATCGCCGAGCCCGCGCGATACGGAAGGGTTCCTGCGCCGCAAGCGCGCGCTTGCGATCGCCGGCTCCAGCGTGCCGTTCATCTCGGCCTCCGACACTTTGCTTCTGTCCTGCATCAGTGTCGCAAAGGCGCTGTTCAACCGCGAGCCATGCGCGGGCTATGTCTGCGATATCCGGGCCGCTGCCAGTCGGCTGAGCGAGGCCGAGCAGCAGACTGTGCTCGACTACGCGGCCGAGCAGGGGCTGGCCGACACCCTGCTGCTGGGCCTGCGCGCCGCCGATGTGCTGCTTGGTGGCGCCGGCACGCTGCTGTCGGATCGGGCCACCAGGATCCTGTCACGCATCGGCAATGAAGACCTGTTCCACATGGTCATCGCGCCGTGGCTGTCGTCGCTCAGATGGCCGCAACGGCGCACCGTTTTGTGGGAATTGTGCGGCCGCGAACCTGTCCGCTACCTGACCGAGGCCGGCTGGGCCGCGTCAGCCGACCTCAGCCGGCGGATTTTCGAGCGGGAAAGCCGGTGACGATGAGGGTCGTCATGCAGCAGGCAGATAACGTTCCGTCCCGATCCGCTGGGGATGGATCGGGGGATGGATCGGGGTCCGGCGCCGCGGGCCGGGAGGGCGAGGGGCCTCGCGACACTTTATGCAATCGAAAGGCCACCCTATGTCCATGACAGAATCCCGGGTCTGCGTGATCATCGCGGCGCGCAACGCGGCCCGGACCATTCCCGCAGCCATCGCCTCGGCGCTGCGCGAGCCGGAGGTGGCGGAAGTCGTCGTCGTCGACGACGCCTCCACCGATGACACCGCAAAGGTGGCCAGCGCTGCCGATGATGGCAGCGGCCGGCTTTCGGTCATCCGGCTCGACGCCAATCGCGGCCCGTCCTTCGCCCGCAATACCGCCATTGCCGGGTCGAAATCACCTTTCATCAGCATTCTCGACGCCGACGATTTCTTCCTTCAGGGACGGTTTCGCCAGCTGTTTGCCAGCGCCGACTGGGATTTCGCCGCCGACAACATCATGCTGATCCGTGACGATACGGCGACCGATGTCTCGAAGATCGTCGCCCCGTCCTTTTCGGCGGACCCGGAATTCCTCGACTTCGAGCGATTCATCGAGGGCAACATCTCCAGACGGCGTGTCCAGCGCGGCGAACTCGGCTTTCTCAAGCCGGTGATATCAAGAGCTTTCCTCGACAGGCATGAGCTGCGTTACGACGAGAACCTGCGTCTCGGCGAAGATTACGAACTCTACGCCCGCGCCTTTGCCCTTGGCGCACGCTTCAAGGTCATCCGTTCCTGCGGCTATGGCGCGATCGTGCGCGCCGATTCGTTGAGCGGGCGCCACAAGACACAGGATCTGAAGCGCCTCGCCGATGCGGATCTGGCACTGCTCGAGATCGACAGCCTGCCGGAAGGCTCCAAGGCCCTGCTGCGCAAGCACGAGCGGCATGTGCGTGACAAATACCGGCTGCGCAATTTTCTCGATGTGAAGGCCGAGCGCGGCATGGCGTCTGCCGCCGCCTATGCGCTGGCCAGCCAGTCGAATCTCATTCCCATCGTTGTCGGCGTGGCCGCCGACAAGCTCGATGCGTTGTTCCGCCACGCCGGTCTGCCCCCGCGGCAGCAGCCGGTGCCGCCCTTGCGCTTCCTCATGGCCGGTACCAGCACGGCGGCGCAAAAGTAGGCTCCGCCAAGTCCGGGACGGCGGCCGCAAGGCTGAAAAAATTGCCTTTCTGAAACTCGGAGGTTGCCTACACGCCCCGACGATGGCACTGTATGTTGCGGTGCAGCAATTTTGGAAGGCCAACCGGATGGCTTCAATTTTCGGCTTCAGGTCCAGGGACCCGGCGCGGGACAAGCAGACCGATCTGGCGCGTTTCGACCGTCTGGCAAAGCTGTTGGATCAGATCACGGTCGAGATTGCGGCCGAGAAGACCGGGCTGGAGGCCCGCTACCGGTCGAAGTCCACCAACGCGGCCTTCCTGGTCGAGTCGATGGAGAACGGCTCGGCGTCGGCAAGCAAGCTGTCGGAAGTCGGCGAGTTGACGAAGTCCATCCTGAACTGCGAACAGCGCATCGCCGAGCTGGTGCGCCAGACGAGCCGGATGAAGGAGCTGCGTCATTCGCTCGATGCGATCGTCGACGAGAATGGCCATGGTTTTGATTCGCACGGCGAATATGTCAAATCCGCAGGTCGCTTCGGCTGAACACGGTCACACGAGACACAGAAGAGAAAGTTCGGGGACGGAGGATCGGCCCGTTAGCAATGTGGGCCAATCGTTGACTTTGGGTTGGGGCGGAACAGCACAAAGGTGAATTGATATGAACGCAGATCCGAAGACGACGCCCATGGCGGCAATCGATGCCATGATTTCCGCGCGGCCAAATCGGCCAATGCGTCTTGTATTCCCAACGCGTCTTCTATCCGTTGGTGCGCTTCTGTTGGCGGCAGCCGCAGCTCTGCTCGGCGCCGCGCACCCCTCCCGCGCCCAGGACGCCTCCCCGGAGATGCAAAGCGCACCGTCCTTCGTCGACGATTTCAAGAGTTTCGATCGTTCGCGCTGGTATGTCTCCGACGGCTGGTCGAATGGCAATCACCAGAACTGCACCTGGTCGAAAAGCCTGGTAAAAGTTTCCGACAAGATGCTGACGCTCGGCTTCGAAAAGCGCAAACTGAAGGACCGCGAGTTCGCCTGCGCCGAGATCCAGACCAAGCAGCGCTTCGGCTATGGGACCTATGAAGCACGGATGAAGACCGAAACCGGATCCGGTCTCAACGCCGCTTTCTTCACCTATATCGGCCCTGCCGACAAACAGCCCTGGTATGAGATCGACTTCGAGGTGCTGACCAAGGACACGTCCAAGGTGCAGGTCAACAGCTACATCGCCGGCAAGCCCAAGAACGAGAAGCTGGCCGAGGTCGAAGGCGGCGCCGACAAGGGCTTCAACGACTATGCCTTCATCTGGGAAAAGGACCGACTGCGCTGGTACGTCAACGGCAAGCTGGTCCAGGAAGTGACCAATCCCGAGCAATTGCCGACCCACTCGCAGAAGATATTCTTCAGCCTCTGGGGCAGCGACACGCTGAAAAACTGGATGGGCGCCTTTTCCGACCCCGGCCGCCAGGTGACGATGCAGGTGCAGCGCGTCGCCTTCACCGCGCTCGGCCAGCCGTGCCAGTTTCCGGAATCGCTGGCATGCAGTGTAAACAGCATAAAGTAGATCTGAACCGGCCCGGCTATATAAGGCCAAAGGGCGTGAACAGGAATTAACCCGAATGAATTTGACGGTCTTTGGAATTGGCTATGTCGGTCTCGTGCAGGCCGCGGTGCTGGCGGAGGTCGGGCACCAGGTGGTGTGCGTCGATGTCGATGAAAAGAAGGTCGAGCGGCTCAACCAGGGCCTGGTGCCGATTTTCGAACCGGGACTGGAAGCCCTGGTCAAGGAGAACCACGCCGCCGGCCGCATCAAGTTCACCACCGATGCCGCCTTCGGCGTCAAGCATGGCGAGATCCAGATGATTGCGGTCGGCACGCCACCCGGCGAAGATGGTTCGGCCGACCTCAAATATGTGCTGGCGGTGGCCGAGACCATCGGCCGCGAGATGGACAGTCCCAAGATCGTCGTCGGCAAGTCGACCGTGCCGGTCGGCACCTGCGAAAAGGTGAAGGCCAAAATCGCCGCGACGCTGAAGGCGCGCGGGCGCCATGACCTGGCTTTCGACGTCGCTTCCAATCCGGAGTTCCTCAAGGAAGGTTCCGCCGTCGCCGACTGCATGAAGCCCGACCGCATCATCGTCGGCACCAACAGCGAGGACACCGAGGCGGTGATGCGCGAGCTCTACGCACCGTTCAACCGAAACCACGAGAAGATGATCGTGATGGACGTGCGCAGCGCCGAATTCACGAAGTACGCCGCCAACTGCATGCTGGCGACCAAGATCTCCTTCATGAACGAAATGGCCAATCTGGCCGAGCAGCTCGGCGCCGACATCGAGGAGGTGCGCAAGGGCATCGGCTCGGATCCGCGCATCGGCTATCACTTCATCTATCCCGGCCTCGGCTATGGCGGTTCGTGCTTCCCCAAGGATGTCCGCGCGCTGATCAAGACCGCCGAAGGTGTCAAGTTCGACGCCAAGCTGCTGCGCGCCGTGGAGGAGCGCAACAATGCCCAGAAGTCGGTGCTGTTCGACAAGGTGCACCGTTATTTCAAGGGCAGTCTCAAGGGCAAGACCTTCGCGCTCTGGGGCCTCGCCTTCAAGCCCAACACCGACGACATGCGCGAGGCGCCGGCGCGCGTCCTGATGGAGGCGCTGTGGCAGGCCGGCGCCAATGTGCAGGCCTACGATCCCGAGGCTATGCAGGAATGCCAGGCCATCTACGGCCTGCGCGACGACCTTTTGTTGTGCGGCACCAAGGAGGCGGCGTTGCGCGGCGCCGACGCGTTGCTGATCGCCACCGAGTGGAAGAGTTTCCGCGCCCCGTCCTTCGACGCGGTGAAGGATGCCCTGACCACGCCGGTCATCTTCGATGGCCGCAACCTCTATGATCCCAAGGTCATCGCCCGTCACGGCATCGAGTATTTCTCGATCGGCAGGATGGCGGCGTGAAGGCAGGGCGGCACAACGCGGAGCCAGGTTCATGAAAGTTCTGTTTGCAGGCGGCACCGGCTACACGCCGCAATTCAGCGGGGGCGTCCAGTCGAGCACCCACCACCTGGTCGAGCAATTGCGCGAAAACGGTCACGAGGCATCCGTTCTGGCAGCGCTGTTCGGCGACGGCATGTTCGGCTTCAGGGCGCGCGCCAAGATGAAGCTCCTTCGTCAGCGCGCGGTCATCGACAATTTCCCGGGCTATCCGGTTGTACGGGCGTGGTTTCCCTGGGAAGCGGCCGGCTTCGCCGTCAAAAAGTTGAGGCCGGATGTCGCGGTCGTGCAGTGCCACAATTCGGTGCCGATCGGCAGAGAGCTGCAGAGGCTTGGCGTGCCGCTGACCGTCTATCTGAGGAATGTCGAATTCGACGAATTGGCCGGCGATCTGCGTGATCTCCATTCGGCGGTCTATATCGCCAACTCCGAGTTCACCGCGCGCGCCTATAAGGCAAAATTCGATATCGATTCGACGGTTATTCCGCCGACCATCAATCCCGCGTTCTACAGCACACCGACGACCGGTGAATTTGTCACGCTCATCAATCCGTATGAGGAAAAAGGCTTCGATCTTGCGGTGCGCATTGCCGCCGGCTGTCCCGAGATCCCGTTCCTGTTCGTCGAAAGCTGGAAGCTCGACGACGATCATCGAGCCCGGATCGAAGCAACAATCTCTCCCCTCCAGAACGTCAAGCTTGAAAGCCGCACCAGCGACATGAAGACGGTCTACGGCCGCACGAAAATCCTGCTTGCGCCCAGCAAATGGGAAGAAGCCTGGGGCCGGGTGGCCTCGGAAGCGCATTGTAGTGGCATTCCCGTGGTCGGCTCGCGGCGCGGCGGTCTGCCGGAAGCGATCGGCGCCGGCGGCGTGGTACTGGACTACGACGCACCGCTCGCCGACTGGGTCGCAACGGTCAGGCGGCTGTGGAGCGACGAGGCCGAGTACAAGCGGCTGTCAGCGACAGCACGTCAGTTTTCGGAGCGGCGGCAAATGAACCCCGACAGCCAGTTCGCAACGTTCATGGGCGTTCTCGACCGCGCGAGACGTGTCGGTTTGGAGCGCGCAGCCTAAACGCGTCGTGTTGCAGTTCAGCTGAGACGCTGCACGACCGTGGTCGCGCAAAGTTCCCGTGAGCCAGGTCCAGGCGTCGTGCGCCTATCCGTCCGGATCACTTTTAATTGCTGCAGTGCAATATTTTGTGGCACTGCAGCAATTAACGTGTATTCTGCCTGTCTACATTAGGGCTTGTGCGATATGGACCGCTTGAGGGTCAGAGCAAGCCCCAACCTTATGGGCGGGTCATGCGCGTGGGCTTTGTCGTCGGCGAATTCCCTCTGCTTTCGGAAACCTTCGTCGTGGACCAGATGGCTGGGCTGCTGGCGCGGGGCTTTCAGGTCGAAGTCGTCTGCGAAAGGATGCAAGGTGACCACCGAATTGACCGGCAAAGCGAGCCGATGGCGACGCTGCTCGCTAGAACCCGACATTGGTGGCGATGGGCCGCTGGAATCAGCAAATTTGTACAGCGTCTGCCGCCGCGTCTGCGATACAAGGCCTCGACCGTTCTCGACATCGCCTTTGCACGCCGCCTGAACCGCTGCGACGTGATTGTCGCCCACTTCGGACAGAACGGCGAGAGAGCAGCCGCACTGAAGAAATGGAAGGTGCTCAAGCCACCGATCATAACCATCTTTCACGGCGCGGACGTGGCGATCCCGGCGCGGCAGGCAGTGCTCGCGACACAATATGCCGGGCTGATCAAGCATGGGACCCTGAACCTGCCCGTCAACGATTACTTCCGCACGATGCTGCTGGAAGCCGGCCTGTCGCAGGCGAGCACGACGGTCCACCATATGGGAATTGACGCCCGCGAAATCGGCTATCGCTGGGAATCGTGGGAAGGCACCCAACTGGTCGTGACGACGGTTTGCCGCCTGGTCGAAAAGAAAGGCGTCGAGTTCGCCTTGCGAGCCTTGGCCTCCCTCAACGCCTCCCAGCCGCAGCTAGACTGGCGTTACGACATTGTTGGCGACGGTCCTCTGCGGATGAATCTGGAGAAGCTGGCCGTAGAGCTGGGCTTGGCTGGTCGCGTAACGTTCCTCGGCAGCCTCCCTCACGCGGAGGTGAAAAGACTGCTTCGCATGGCGCATCTCTTTTTGCTGCCAAGTATCACTGCCAGCGACGGGGATATGGAAGGCATTCCGGTCGCGCTCATGGAGGCCATGGCCGCCGGATTGATTGCGGTCAGCACGTATCATTCGGGAATCCCGGAGCTCATCAAGGATGGGGAGACGGGGTTGCTTGCGCCCGAGCGAGATATCTCAGCGCTTGCCGGCAAACTTGCCTGGGCCGGGGAGCACCCGACCGAATGCGAGCGTATCGCGCTTGCCGCACGCCGCAAAGTCGAGGACGACTTCAACGCAGATGTTCTGAATGAACGTTTTGCGCAGATCGTTACCCAACTGGCCACATCGAGCCCTGCGCATGAACCTGCCGGTCATGTCGGGGTTTCCGAGGGCTTGGCGGATCCTTCATCTGCCGGCTGACACTGCTGCTCTGCGTTTGATCGGCAGACACGCCAAGCCGAGGGAAATCTTGCTACACTGCACCAAAAATGTTGCAGTGCAGCAAGACCTATACTAACGTCCCTGCGGGTGGGCCAACAGCGGTAGAGTTCCATGCTGCATGTCTTGTGCCTCCGGCACCCTGTTTTCGGCCCGGCTTTTGTCAAGGGCACACCGGCTCTCCGCACGAGCGCATCCTGCCGATGAAGATTTGCTTCGTAGTCGACAAGTTCCCCTCATTGTCCGAAACCTTTGTTCTCGACCAGATAGCCGGATGCCTTGAGCGCGGCATGGAAGTCGGCGTCGTCTGCAACGAGACGTCCTTCGGCAGGGACAGCAACATCGATGATCCGCGCTGGCAGGCGCTGCCAGGAAAGGTCGTATGCTGGTGGGGTGGCCTGGGTCGCTATCGCCCGCTGCTCAGGAAGTGGTCCGGCAGGTTCTGGGACAAGCTCTCGACCGCCATCGACATTGCTCATGCGCGAAAACTGCAGGGCGCCGACGTCATCGTTGCCCATTTCGGCAACAACGGCATGCGCGTGGCCCGCGCCATCAAGCGCGGGAGGATTTCCGCTCCCCTGGTGACGATATTTCACGGCCGTGATGTCGGCGAACCGCTGCATGACAATACGCTCGCGCGCTACAAGATTGTGTTCGAAAAGGGCGTTCTTCAACTGCCGGTGAATGCGTTTTTCCGCGATGCCTTGATTGAGGTCGGTGCATCGCCGGAGCAGGTTGTGGTTCACCATATGGGGGTGCGGCCGAGTGACATCGACTATCGGTGGCGTTCATGGGAGCAGGCTACGCTCTCTTTCATCTCGGTCTGCCGCCTGACTGAAAAGAAGGGCATCGAATATGCGCTTCGCGCGCTTGCTGGCCTGCCGCGGCGAGACTGGATCTACTCGGTGATCGGCGGCGGAGAACTTCTCGAGGAGCTGAAGGGGATCGCCGCAGAGCTCGGCATTGCCGACAGGGTGAATTTTCTTGGGCCCCGGCCGCACAGCGAAGTCAAACAGCGTCTGCGCGATGCGCATGTGTTCCTGCTGCCCAGCGTCGGCGCCCGCGATGGCGATCTGGAAGGCATTCCGGTTTCGCTGATGGAAGCGATGGCCGCCGGCCTGACGGTGGTCAGCACATATCATTCCGGGATCCCTGAACTGATCGACGATCACAAGACGGGTTTTCTCGTGGCTGAGCGGGACGTTGCGGCGCTGACCGGAAAGCTTGCCTGGATCGCCGAGAATCCGAAGCCGTGTGAAGAGATCGCTCTCGCGGCGCGCAAGAAGATCGAGGCCGAGTTCAACTCCGATCTGCTGAACCAACATTTCGTGGAAATCGCCATGCGGCTTGGCGAAACGAGGTCGCTTGCATGAACGCCAATCCGCCCCCCCAGTTCGGTCGTGTCGCCCTGCGCGGCGGGCTGGTAACCATCGGCGCCCAGGGCTTCAAGATGGCGATCCAGTTTCTCTCCGTCATCGTGCTGGCCCGTCTGCTCGTCCCCGAGGATTTCGGTCTGGTGGCTTCCGTCGGGCCGATCGTGGCCTTCGTCGGGCTGCTTCAGAATCTGGGCCTGCAGCAGGCTGTGGTTCAGCGCAAGGACATCAGCAACCAGCAGCTCAACCAGGTGTTCTGGATCAGCGCGCTCGTCGGGCTGGGTAGTGCCGTGGTAGTGGCCGGCCTGGCGCCTGCCATCGCCGCGTTCTATGGCGATCAACGTATGTCCGGCATCACCCTTGGCTCCGCCCTGCCGCTGCTTCTCGGCAGTCTCGCCGCAGTGCCGCTGGCGTTGATGAACCGGCACCTGCAGTTCGGCCAGCTCGCACTGAACGACGTGATAAGCGCCGCCGCCGGACTTCTGGCCGCCGCAATCGCGGCCTATGCGGGGTTGGGCTACTGGTCGCTGGTCATCGGCCCGGCGGTTTCGGCAGCTATCGCCCTGGCTGCCGCCTGGCTGGTGGCGCGTTGGACGCCTTTGCGGCCGGACCTGAAGGTCGATGCCGATATATTGTCGTTCGGCGCCAACCTGACCGGCTTCAACCTCGCCAACTTCTTCTCGCGCAATCTCGACAACATTCTCATCGGAAAATATTCCGGTGCGATCGAACTCGGCTATTACGACCGCGCCTACAAGCTCCTGTTGTTCCCGCTGCAGAACATCAACCAGCCGCTGACACGGGTCATGGTGCCGCTGCTCAGCCGCATTCACGATGACAAGGCCCGCTTTCGCGATATCTATGTGCGCACCAACTGGATGCTGGCGGCCGTTACCATGCCGGGCATCGCGGCGCTGACGCTGACCTCTAATCAGATCGTCGGACTTCTCTTCGGCGCGGGCTGGGCACCGGTCGCACCGATCTTTGCCTGGCTGGGCATCGCCAGCCTGGTCCAGTCCGTTTCAAGCACGACGGGATGGATATTCATCTGTCAGGGCAAGACGAAGACCATGTTCCATTGGGGCATCTATTCGTCGCTGACGACCGTCGCTGCCTTCGTCGTCGGCCTGCACTGGGGCGCCGTCGGCGTTGCCGCGGCCTATGCCATCAGCGGTTACGTGCTGCGCGTTCCCGTGCTGGCGCTACTGGTCCATCGCGTCGGTCCGGTGACCGCCGCCGACTTCCTGCTCATGCAGGGGCTTTTCATCGCCTCGTCCCTGCTTGCCTGGTTCCTGTACCTGTGGTTGCCGGCGTCTCTAACGGGCCAGTCAGACCTGCTCGCGGTCTTTTTGGCGCTTGCCCTCAACTACGGCATCGGTCTCGTTTTCATGCTTGCCGTCCCGCAGTCGCGACGCGCCTTGTTCACCACCCTGTCCAACGCCGCGCGCAATATCCGCTGAGCGGCCGGCGATCAGCGGCGCCAGCAGGTTTGTGGCCGACATTGCCGAAGCATGTTCTTCGAGCACGGCCTGAAGGCTTGTCTTGCGATAGCGGTCGAGATTTCCCGCAAACCGGCCGAGCTTTTCGCGCGCCTCTTCGGGCGTCACGGTGTCGATGTCGAGCAGCACATCGTCGACACCGATTCGCTTGGCCACTTCCTTGGTTTTGAACTCGTAGGCGATCGGCAGCACCGGCGTGCCGACGCAAAGCGACATGATCATCATATGCATGCGCGTCGCGACGACGAAGTCGAAGCCCTTCACCAGCGCCATCAACTGGTCCGGCGTGTGGAACGAAGCGTCCACCGTCACGTGGCTGGCGATCTCAGGATCGAGCTCGGCAACGATGGCCTGCGCGGTCTTGGAATCGTCATGGGCATATTCCGGCACACCCTGACACGTGGAGACGAAGGTCACCTCCTTGCCAAGGTCCCTGACAAGAATTGTGGCGATCTCGCGGACCGAATCCAGATAGCGGCGCATGCCGCCCTCACCGTCGCTGACGTAGTTCCAGTGGCGGACCGAAATAGCGACGCGGCCCGTCGACGCCGGCGGCTGGCTGGAAGCGAGACGCTTGCCGATCCTGTCGGTATCGGCCAAGGCGAATACGGCATCGGCCACCACGTGGCACTTGCCGAGATCCTTCACCAAGTCCCGGATATGGGTCCGCGACCGTTCGTCGCGCAACAGGATGAGCGGACTGCGGTCAAAGATCGGGCCGAGCTCCTGGCGGTTGTAACTTTTGTCGAACGGACCGAGGGATTGCGTGAAGAAGACCGGATCTTTGCCAAATACGGCATCGAGCCTGAACTGATTGAGGCGTCGTTCGAGATTGTAGTTCTCGACGAGATAGGTTCCCCCTGTGGTGACCACCATGTCCGCGTCGGCGTAGATATCGAGACCGCGCCGGTCGCGATGGCTGAAAAAATTGCCTAGCGCGCTGCTGCCAAACCAGCGCAGGGCCTGGAGAACGAGCCGATTGTAGATCGGCTTGAACCGGTCCCTCAGCCCGCTGCCATTCTTGTATCGGAACAGGGATTCCGACAGCAGCTTATGAAATTCGAGGTCGGGATAATCCGTCTTCGGATAGAGTCGTTCCGCAACCTCGGGCTGGCTGTCGAAGACGGCAAACCGCACGTCGCCTTGCACGATCGTCTTGAGAATGTGGCGGATCGCCAGCAGAATCGCCGCATCCCCGGTATTCAGGCAGACTGTGTTTTCAACGACGATCTTCATGGGATACCTCATTTCGTCAGCAGATTCCGCGGCGTGGCCTGCGGTGCCTAGGACGGGCATGGTGACCGAAAATACCCACGCCAGGACGATCCCGATGCGGCTCGCGTCACAATCCATCGCTGCATCGGGCTGGGTGACCAGCCAGAGCGGCGCTCAAGCCCGACGGAGGGTAACGCATCAATTTTGCAGTGCAACAAAAAACGTGCACTTATGCTACGGCGCACCAAAAATGTTGCGATGCAGCAAAAGCTGGGTTAGCATTCCCCTGGGTGGGCCAACAGCGGTCGAGTTTTCATGCTGCATGTCTTGTACCTTGTGCACGATGTTTCCGACCCGGCGGTGCGCCGGCGGATCATAATGCTCAAGGCAGGCGGCGCGCGGGTCACGTTGGCCGGCTTCCGTCGGACCACAAATGCTGTTCCCGACGTCGAGGGGCTGCAGCCGGTCGACCTCGGCGCGACGCGTGACGGCCGATTCGGCCAGCGTCTGGCGGCGGTCGCCAAGGCGGCGCTGTCGATAGGCTCGAAGCTTGCGGCGATGCCGAAGCCCGACCTCATCATCGCGCGCAATCTGGAAATGCTGGCGCTGGCCAGGCGCGCCAAGGCCGCCTTTCGCGGCGGCGTGCCGATCGTCTACGAATGCCTCGACATCCATCGCCTGGTGCTGCGCAATGACATGCTGGGCAAAGCACTGCGCACAGCGGAGCGTTATCTCGCCCGCGACGTGAAGCTTCTGGTGACGAGCTCACCGGCCTTCATCGCCAATTATTTCAAGCCGTTCGGGCAGGTCGCCGCACCGGTGGAACTGGTCGAAAACAAATACTTCGAAACCGCGCCGATCGCCTTGGATGACAGGTCAAAGGCCGAAAACCCTGCAGCACCCCCGTGGCGCATCGGCTGGTTCGGCGCGCTGCGCTGCCGCCGCTCGCTGGAGCTGCTGGCCGACTTCACGCGCCGTCAGGGCGGGCGCTTCGAGGTCGTCCTCCGGGGCCGTCCGGCACTCTCGGAATTCCCGGATTTCCACGCTTTTGTCGAGGCCGAACCCTATCTCTCCTTTCGTGGCCCCTACCGCAACCCGGAAGACATGGCCGCGATCTACGGCGAAGTGCATTTTTCCTGGGCGATCGATTTCTTCGAGGAAGGGCAGAATTCGGAATGGCTGCTGCCCAACCGCCTCTATGAGGGCTGCCGCTTCGGCGCCGTGCCGATCTCGATGGGCAATACCGAGACCGGGCGCTTTCTCGACCAGCAGGACATTGGCGTCCTGCTTTCCGATGCCACGCCCGAAATCCTGGAAACCGCGCTCGGCCGCATGGACCAGGAGCACTTCGGCAAGGCCAAGGCGCGTGTGCTGGCCCGCAACCCACGAACCTGGAGCTACGACCGCAGCGACTGCCGCGCCTTTGTCGACAGGCTGCGCGGTCTGGCGGCGGTCCCCGGTCCCTTCGTCACCGAAGCGCTGGCTTAGCGATGGCTGATGATGGGAAAAATACAGAGCATGGGAAGGCGCCGATGACGCAAACCGAAGCGCTGCCGCCAAGCCTGATCGTCATTCCGTGCCTGAATGAGGCAGCCCATATCGGCGCGTTGCTCGAGCAGCTCAGGCCGGCAGCGCTAAGGCTCGGCGCCCGCATCGTCGTTGCCGATGGCGGCAGCACCGATGGTACTTTGGCCATTGTCGAAGCGGTTGCGGCCAAGGACCCTCAGGTCGTCCTCCTGCACAACCCAAAACGTATCCAGAGCGCGGCGATCAATCTCGCCGTCGCCAGCCTCGGTGACGGCGCCGAATACCTGATCCGCATTGATGCCCATGGCGGCTATCCCGCCGATTATTGCGACCGGCTGGTCGAGGAGGCGCTCGCCACTTCAGCCGATTCGGTCGTCGTCTCGATGCTGACCAGCGGCAGCGGCGCGGTGCAGAAAGCGGTCGCGGCGGCGCAGAATTCCAAGCTCGGCACCGGCGGCTCCAAGCACCGGCACCTCTCGGCCGGCGAATGGGTCGACCACGGCCATCACGCGCTGATCCGGATTTCGGCCTTCACCGCGGTCGGCGGCTATGACGAGAGCTTCAGCCACAATGAGGATGCCGAACTCGACTACCGGCTGCGCCAGGCTGGCTACCGCATCTGGATGAGCGGCAAGACGCAGATGGTCTACTATCCGCGTTCGTCGCTGAAGGGCCTGTATTTCCAATATCTCGGCTATGGCCGCGGCCGCGCCAAGAATGTGCTCAAGCACCGTATGATCCCGAAAGTTCGGCAGATGATCCCGCTGCTGGTGGCGCCGGTCGTCCTTCTCGCGGTATTTTCCTTTATCCACTGGCTGGCGGCGGTGCCGCTGCTGGTCTGGACTTCGGTCTGTCTGGGCTACGGCGCTGTGACCGCCATCAGCCAGCGCAATCCCAACAATGTGCTGGCGGGCATTTCGGCGATGGTCATGCATTTCGGCTGGTCGCTCGGGTTTTGGCTGCAACTGCTCGGCTCGCGATCGCAGCGCGGGGTGGCATGATGGTCGCCGACAGCCGCCGAATCGACATCTGCGTCTGCACGTTCCGGCGGCCGGAACTGGCCGACACGCTGCGGTCGCTCGCTGCCATGGATATGCCTGCCGGTTTCGGCATCGGCGTCATCGTCGCCGACAATGACGACGAGCCGACCGCCGAGCCGCTGGTGACCGCGCTGGCGAGCGAATTGAAGCTCGTGGCCCGCTACCGGCACGCTCCGGCGCGCAACATCTCGGTTGCCCGCAACGCCTGTCTTGATGCCAGCACGGCCGATTTTGTCGCCTTCATCGACGACGATGAAACCGCTTCCCGGCAATGGCTGGCCGAACTGATTGCTATCGCGGAGACAAGCGGCGCCGAGGCCGTGCTCGGTCCGGTGCGGGCGCTCTACCGCCCGGATGCGCCGGACTGGATGCGCAAGGGCGATTTCCATTCGACCTTGCCGGTCTGGGTGCAGGGCG
The DNA here is from genome assembly GCF_040324395.1 of Mesorhizobium sp. C277A. NCBI lineage: Bacteria > Pseudomonadati > Pseudomonadota > Alphaproteobacteria > Hyphomicrobiales > Phyllobacteriaceae > Mesorhizobium > Mesorhizobium sp. C277A. Next base: position 5,660,843 of record NZ_JAMYVW010000002.1, read on the forward strand.
AAATCCGCACCGGCTACACCTGCAACGTCCTTTTGAGGATGAGCGCCGACAGCTTGCGCGACCGTCGTTTCAGTCTGGCGCGCGGCCAGAGCGGCGGCGAGGACACCGAATTCTTCAACCGCATGGTCAAGGCAGGCGGTCGCATCGCCTTTGCGCCGGAGGCGTGGGTCGAGGAAGTCGTGCCGCGTTCGCGAGCCGCTTTCGACTGGCTGCGCCGCCGCCGCTTCCGCTTCGGCCAGACGCACGGCCACCTCATCGGCCATGACGCAGGCGTGATAGAGCGTGCGAAGGCTGTCGGCCTTGCCTCGGCCAAGGCCGTCTATTGCTTCGGCATGGCGGCGTTGACCGCGATTAGCCCGGTCCGCCGCAACCGCAGCGTGCTGCGCGGCATCATGCATGTCGGCGTCGTCAGCGGCCTGGTCGGTATCAGCGAAATTCGCCAATACGGACTGTCTTCCCCGCAGCAAGGAGGCAAGCGTGCAGCCTGACGTCTCCTTTGTCATCGCAGCCTACAATGCCGCGGCCACGCTCGACCGGGCGATCGCAAGCGCCATGGCCCAGCGCGATGTCAGCGTCGAAATCATCGTCGCCGATGACCAGTCGCGCGACAACACGCTCGACGTCGCAAGAGCCTATCCAAAAGATGTCGTCAAAGTGGTTGCGCTGCCGGCAAATCGTGGCCCTGGCGGCGCCAGGAATGCCGGGCTCGAACTGGCTTCCGGCCGCTGGGTCGCGGTGCTCGATTCCGACGATGCCGTCCTGCCCGGGCGGCTTTCTGCCATGATCGCGCGGGCCGAAAGCGCGGGCGCTGTGATCGCCGTCGACAACCTCCAGGTGGTGCGCGAGGACGGCATTGCCGAAGCGACGATGTTTCCCGCCGAATATCTGGAGGGCCTGCGTGAAATCACGCTCGCCGACTACATCGCTGGCAACATCGTTTTCGAATCCACGTTCAACCTTGGCTATCTCAAGCCGATCTTCCAGCGCCGTTTCCTGATCGAAAACGGGCTGCGCTATGATGAAAGTCTGAGCATAGGCGAGGATTACATCCTGCTCGCCAACGCGCTGGCCAAGGGCGGAAAATGCGTCGTCGAGCCGACGACCGGCTATATCTACCACATCCGCACGGGCTCGATCTCGCGCGTGCTCGAGCTTCACCATATCGAGGCGATGCGCAAGGCCGACGCGGTCTTCGCCGAGACCAATTCCATGGACGCTGCTGCTGCGGCCGCCTTCGCCAAACGCGCCCGCAGCCTGCGCAAGGCGGCATCGTTCCTGTCGCTGGTCCAGCACATCAAGGCGCGTTCGCCGTTGAAAGCGATACGCACCGCGCTAAGTGATCCGGCGGCTGTCAGGCACATGTCGATGCCGATCGCCGTCCGCCTCAAAAGGGTGGCGGCGCAGTTTGCTGTCGGCGCGGAGTAAGGAGGGCGAGTACATGAAGACGTTTGTTCGTGGCCTGCAACAGGCTGAAATCGATCTGCTCAGAAGGAATTTGCGATGAAGAAAATCAGGAAGGCAGTCATCCCTGTGGCGGGGCTTGGAACACGGTTCCTGCCGGCAACCAAGTCGATTCCGAAGGAGATGCTGCCCGTGGTCGACCGGCCGGTCGTCCAATATGCGGTGGACGAGGCCTTCGAAGCCGGCATCGAGCACATCGTGTTCGTCACCGGCCGCAACAAGGCTGTCATCGAGGACTACTTCGACCTGCACCCCGAACTGATTGGAACGCTCGAACAAACCGGCAAGAAGACCCAGCTGGAGGCGCTCGAAAGCATGCTGCCCGTGGCCGGCGCCACCAGCTTCATCCGCCAGCAGTCGCCACATGGTCTCGGCCATGCGGTGTGGTGCGCACGCGAAGTCATCGGCGACGAGCCCTTCGCCCTGCTGCTCCCCGATATGGTGTCGTTCGGTCGCCGAGGTTGCCTGGCTGAAACAGTCGATCTCTATCAGCAGACCGGCGGCAATGTGATCGCCGTCGAGCGCTGTGATCCCAGCGAGACCAGCAAATACGGCATCGTCGGGCGCGGCGCCGAGACAGGCAGCGGCTTCGAGGTGACGGCCATGGTCGAAAAGCCGGCGCCGGCCAATGCGCCGTCGAACTATTACATCAACGGCCGCTACATCCTGCAGCCCGAGATCTTCTCGCTGCTGGGCAACCAGCAGCGCGGCGCCGGCAACGAAATCCAGCTTACCGATGCCATGGTGCGGCTGGCGAAAAGCCAGTCTTTCTTTGCCCAGCCTTTCGATGGCCGCATGTTCGACTGCGGCTCCAAGGAAGGCTTCATAGAGGCGACCATCGCCTTCGCGCTGGCGCGCGACGACATGAAGGGACCTGTGCTGGAAATGCTGCAGGCGTTCGTGCGGTCGCATGAGCGTCAGGAAGTGGCCGCATAATGCCCATCTTTCGAGGGCATATGCGTTTGGACGATGGCGCGGCTCGTGCATGCACGCCAGGCCGCTCAGGCCCGGCGCCAGATGGCATGAAGCTTGCGTTGCATATCTTGCCCCCGATCTCCGCAGCTCCGGGCGAGGTGCCCCGTCTCGCTCCGGCGCCTGTAACCTAGAATTGGATCGAAGATGAATTATGCCAGCTTTCCTCTCGACAAGAGGATGCCGTTGCCCAACCCCGATCAGGAAAAGGGTGAAGACTTCATCGACGTCGAGCGCCTGCTTGGCATGGCGGCGCGTCAGGTCAAGGTGGTGGCGGTCTGCGCCATCATCGGCCTGTTCCTGGGGTTGCTCTATCTGCAGACCACGCCCAAGCAATACATGTCGGTCGCCAGCGTGCTGATCGACGAAGGCCTGAACAAGGTCATCGACGACATCTCGGCTGCTTCCGTCACCATGCAGACCGACGCCGCCCTGCTCAGCCAGATCGAAATCATCACCTCGGCGCGGCTGGCCTCGGTGGTGGTCGACAAGCTGAAACTCGACCAGAACGCAGAGTTCATGAACCCGCCGCAATCGGCGCTGGTCAAGGGCATCGGCTTCGTGCGCGGCGTGATCGGCTATTTCCGCTCAAGTTCCGCCGAGCAGATTCCCGGCATGGAAAACGTCGATGAGGCGACACGCCAGGCCATGATGCAGACGGCGCGCCACGACTATGCCGTGCTGAAGCTGCAGAGCGAGGTGCTGGCGCAGCGCAACGGCCGCTCCTATGTGCTCGCCATCGGTTACCAGTCGACCAATCCGGCGCTCGCCACCGCCATCACCAAGGCCTATGCCGACGCCTATCTCGCCGACCAGCTCAACGCCAGCTTCGACGCCACCGAACGCGCTGCGGTCTGGCTGCAGGGCCGGCTGACCGAGCTTCGTCAGAACTCACAGGCGGCCGCTATGGCGGTCGAGAAATTCAGGGCCGAGCATGGTCTGGCCGCCAACAGCGACGGCCAGCTGATCAGCGACAAGCAGATTGCCGATCTCACCGCGCAACTGATCGTCGCGCAGGCCGATACGGCGCGCGCCAGCGCCCGCTATCAGCAATACAAGACCATCGTCGAAAGCGGCTCGGACAATGCCTTCAACGATTCCGCCATCTCCAGCGATCAGCCGGCAAGCTCCGTCATTGCAACGCTCAAGACCCGCTATCTCACAGTGGCCAAGCGGCTGCAGGACGTGACGGCCAATTTCGGCGCCGACCATCCGCAGGCGGTGGCGCTGGCCAAGGAAAAGGCCGACCTGTCGACCCAGATTTTCGGCGAGTTGAAGCAACTGACCGAAAGTTATCGCAACGAATATGAAGTCGCGCTTTCACGCGAGACCTCACTGAGGCAGAAGATCGCCGACGCGGCCGGCAAGAGCTCCATCGACAACCAGAGCCAGGTCAAACTGCGCGAACTCGACCAGCAGGCGCAGGCGCTGACCACGCTCTACCAGACCTTCCTTAGCCGCTACGAGGAGGCCTCGCAGCAGCAATCCTTCCCGGTCGGCAAGGTCCGCATCATCTCGGATGCCTCAACGCCGCTTTCCGCCTCAAGCCCGCGCACCTCCAGGGTGCTGGCGCTGTCGCTGGTGCTTGGCGTGCTGCTTGGCGCCGGCTTTGGTGGCCTGAATGAGTTCAACGAGCGCTTCTTCAGGACCGGCGAGGACATTCGCGATCGCGTCGGCCTCAAATTCCTCGGCTATTTGCCGATGATCGGCGGCAGGCTCGGCAAGGACGCCGACGACGGTGCGGCGGATGCCAAAGGCGCCAACACATTGTCGGCGGTCGAGAAACGCGCGCGCATGCGGGTCAGCGTCGATGCGCCGGCATCGATGTTCTCCGAAACGCTGCGCAACGCCAAGATCGCCTTCGACGTCGTCATGGAAGGGCAAGGCAGCCGGGTCATAGGCGTGGTCTCGGTCCTGCCCGGCGAGGGCAAGTCTACGGTCGCCGCCAATCTCGCCGGATTGCTGGCCGCCAACGGCTCGAAGACGCTTTTGATCGACGCCGATCTGCGCAATCCTGGCCTCAGCCGCAACCTCGGCATGGAGGCCGAGCAGGGGCTGATGGAGGCCGTGGTCAACGGCCAGACATGGCAGTCGGTCGGCAAGGTCGACCGCCAGACCAAGCTGGCGATCATCCCGGCCGTGCTGCGCGGCCAGTTCTCGCACACCAGCGAGCTGCTGTCGTCGGCCGGCATGCGGCGCTTCATCGACAACGCCAAGGAGACGTTCGAGTACATCATCGTCGACCTGCCGCCGCTCGGCCCCGTGGTCGACGCCAAGGCGTTTGCGCCGCTGGTCGATGGCTTCGTGCTGGTTGCCGAATGGGGCCGCACCCCGCGCGCCATGGTGCGCTCGCTGCTGGAGCAGGAACCCTACGTCGCAAGCAAGGTCGTCGGCGCCGTGCTCAACAAGGTCGATCTGAAGAAGCTGCCGAAATACGGCTCGCTCGGCGGCTCGGAAAAGTTCTTCGACCGCTATTCGACCTACTATCTGGAGAAATCGGACGTGCGGGCCAAGACCGCCGCCTGAACGGAGCGCGATCCTGAAAAGGAGCGTGATCCGGAAAAGCGGATCCGGTTTTCGGAAAGGATCACGCTCAAACGAAGAAGCACGGCAGGTCAGGAAAAGATCAGCTTGCCGAATTTACCGGCGATCCTGAGCGCTGTCAGCCGGCCGCTTCGAAACGCGCCGGTGTCGATGCCGAGCCGGCGCCCGTCGAGCCTGGGAATATCGACCGGCGTGTGCCCGTGCACCACAAAGCGGTCGAGCAGATGGGCGGCGTTGAAGAACTCGTCGCGGATGTTGAGCAGATCCTGCTCATCCTGTGCGACCAGGTCGATACCCGGCCTGATACCGGCATGGACGAAGACGAATTTATCCGAACAGAGCAAGACCGGCAGGCTGCGCAGGAAATCGATATGGCTGGCCGGGATGACTTCCTTCACGCGCCGGTCGACCGCGTCGCTTGATGCATAGAGGCTGGCAAGCCGCGCCGGATCGACGCCATAGGAAAACAGCGTCTCGCGGCCGCCGACCGCCAGCCAGCGGTCCCGCGACAGATAGCCGTCGAGATAGTTCAGCATCGCCACCTCGTGGTTTCCCGCCAAGCAGACGCGCAGGAACCCTGTTGGCGGCAGCGCCAAGAGATGGTCGAGCACGCGCGCCGATTGCGGCCCGCGATCGATATAGTCGCCGAGCATGACGATAATCTTGCGGCCGCGAAATTGCAGCGCGTCGAGCTGGATATTCTGCTCCAGCGACAGCAATTCCTTGTAGCAGCCATGCACGTCGCCGATCGCGTAGACGACGGCGTCGTTCATATCCATTTCCAGGCGCTCGCGCGGCGCCGGCCGGGGAGGTCTGGACCGCTGAAACAACGCCACTGGGGCCGTCAGACCCCGATGCCGCGGGCTTTGAGCGCCGCGGTGATCTCGTCAAGAATGGCGGGATCGTCGATTGTCGCCGGCATCGTCCATTCTTCCTTGTCGGCAATCTTCTGCATGGTGCCGCGCAGGATCTTGCCGGAGCGCGTCTTCGGCAGGCGCTTGATCGTCACCACCGTCTTGAAGGCGGCGACCGGGCCGATCCGTTCGCGCACCAGCCCCACCACTTCGCGTTCGATGGCAGCGGTATCGCGCGACACACCGGCATTGAGCACGACGAAGCCGAGCGGGACCTGGCCCTTCATAGCGTCAGCGACGCCGATGACGGCGCATTCGGCAACATCGGAATGCGCTGAAAGCACCTCCTCCATGGCCCCGGTCGACAGCCGGTGTCCGGCGACATTGATGATGTCGTCTGTGCGCGCCATGACATAGAGGTAGCCGTCTTCGTCGATCATGCCGGCATCGGCCGTCTTGTAGAAGCCGGGAAACTCCTCGAGATAGGCCTGCCGGAAACGCTCGTCGGCATTCCACAGCGTCGGCAGGCAGCCGGCCGGCAGCGGCAGTTTCACCACCACATTGCCAAGCGTGCCGCGCGGCACTTCATGGCCGGCATCGTCGAGCACGCGAATGTCGTAGCCCGGCATCGGCACGCCGGGCGAGCCGTATTTCACCGGCAGCAGGCCGAGGCCTGCCGGGTTGATGGTCATCGGCGAGCCGGTCTCGGTCTGCCACCAATGATCGACCACCGGCACGTTGAGTTTCTGCTCCGCCCATTTGATGGTTTCCGGGTCTGCGCGTTCGCCGGCCAGGAACAGAGTGCGGAATTTCGACAGATCGTATTTCGGCACGAATTCGCCCTTGGGGTCCTGCCCCTTGATGGCGCGAAAGGCTGTCGGCGCGGTGAACAGCGCGACAACGCCGTGTTCGGCGATCACCCGCCAATAGGTGCCGGCGTCGGGTGTGCCGATCGGCTTGCCCTCGAACAGCACGCTTGTCGCACCATGCAGCAGCGGTCCGTAAACGATGTAGGAATGGCCGACCACCCAGCCGACATCGGAGGCCGCCCAGAATACTTCGCCCGGTCTGACGCCGAACTCGTTTTCCATCGTCCATTTGAGCGCGACCATGTGGCCGCCATTGTCGCGCACGATGCCCTTCGGCTGGCCGGTCGTGCCGGAGGTATAGATGATGTAGAGCGGGTCTGTAGCCAGTACCGGAACGCAATCGACGTTGGCGCCCGCCGCCCGCTCGCGGGCAACGGCGTCGGCAAAATCGATATCGTAATGCTCCCTCAGATCGCAGCGCAGCTGGTCGCGCTGCAGGATCAGGCAGGCGTCCGGCTTGTGGCGGGACATTTCGATCGCCTTGTCGAGCAGCGGCTTGTAGGCCACGACACGTCCAGGCTCCAGGCCGCAGGACGCGGAGATGACCAGCTTCGGCTTAGCGTCGTCGATGCGGGTGGCGAGCTCGTGCGAGGCAAAGCCGCCGAACACCACCGAATGCACCGCGCCGATGCGGGCACAGGCAAGCATCGCGATCGTCGCTTCGGCCACCATCGGCATGTAGATGATGACGCGGTCGCCTTTGCGAATGCCGCGGTTCTTGAGCACCGAAGTCAGCGCTACCACTTCGCGCTTCAATTCGGCATAGGTGAATTTCTTGACCGTGCCGGTGATCGCGCTGTCGTAGATAAGTGCGATCTGGTCGGCGCGGCCGCCTGCGACATGGCGATCGAGAGCGTTGAAGCAGGTGTTGCAGGTGGCGCCGTTGAACCAGCGCCCGTAAACGCCCGCCTTGGCATCGAAGACGCTGGTCCACGGCGAATACCAGTCGATCGCCTCGGCGGCAGCGGCCCAGAATTGTTCCGGGTCGCGTTTCCAGCCGTCATAGACCTCGTGGTAGCGTGACGCCATTCATCCCTCCTCGGGAAAACTCTCTATGTTGCAATAGCCTATGCGGGTTTTCCCGGCCACGTCTTTCCCCAAATGCCATGTCTTTCCCGAAATTTGGCGCTTGGCCGATCTCGCCTTGTCCATAAATTGCAGGCACCATGGCCGGGTTTGAAATCGGGGCAGGGCGCGCAATGACGGTACGATACGGGGTTGGATCTGCCGTTGGAGCAGCGCTGCTGTTGACGATCGTTTCCGCCGCCCAGGCCGGCGATGCCGCCGCGCGGCGCATCATCGGCTTTTCCCCCGACGGCAAATATTTCGCCTTCGAGCAATATGGCGAGCTCGACGCTGCCGTTTCCGGCTGGTCGCAGATCGACATCATCGACACAAGCACAGACGAGTTCGTCGGCGGCAAGCCGATCCTTGTCCTCGATGAATCGGAAGAGGCGACCACGACGGTGGAGCAGGCACGGGCGCAGGCCGCAAAGCAGGCCGCGCCAATCCTGGCCAAATACGGCATCGCCGAGCGCGGCACGCGCACGGCCTCCGACAGGTTCACCTTCCCGGACGACACGGTCGAGTACAACGACATCCCCCGCCTCGAGCAGGCCGCGCAGAAATGGCTGTCGCCGTTCTATGGCGAAACACCGATTTCGACCATCCAGCTCGATGAGATCCTTGCCGACAGCAAGGAGGATTGCTTGGCAAGCTTCGATGACGCCAAGCCAAGCGACCAAGTTCTTCCGGGCGACAAGACACTTCAGGGCGACAAGACACTTCAAGGGGACAAGACGGGCAAGGCGCGCGGCTTCCGCCTGTCGCTGCAGGGGCAGGACGGCAAGCCGTTCAAGGTATTGCACGAGGACAAGGCTGTGCCGGGCTCGCGCAACTGCCCGACCTCCTACAGCCTGTCGGAATCCTACGAATACGCCCCGCCCGGCAGGCCGGCGGTACTGGCCGTGCTGGTGCAGTGCTTCAGCCAGGGCTTCGAAGGACGCGACCGCCGCTTCATCGCCGTAACCGGCCAGGCACGCTAAGCCGCGGCCCGTCTTGTGGCAGGCAGAAAAAGCTCATGCGCCCGGAGAAAGCAGGGCGTTCGTGTCGAATATCAGTCTTAAAGCGGCAAGGCCGCCAGCATCAGCCCGACGCCACCGGCAATCAATATGGCGGCTGCCAACGCTTTTCGATGACGTTCGAACGCGGTCGGCGCCCGCTCCCAATTGTAACGCATACCCAATGCTCTCCCAAAACCCCGCGACTGCATAGCTTACTTTAGATAAGAAAAGCAAGACCTTGACCCTGCGAGATAGCCGGCTTGACGGTTTGCGGCGGTCATTACCAGCTGCAATCACCGACTATTTCTGGGGTGCTTCCCTGTTTTAAGACCCTGAATAATGTGGAAGTTACCACAGCTCAGGATTGGATGTCTCCGCCGTCTTCGGTTGCGTGTGTCGTGAGGATTTTGGCGTTGCCGGATTGCCACAGAACGGTCGGGCCTGCCTGTTCTCCCTCTCGCCCGCGCAATGGACAGACCCGCATCGCCGCGCTATCTGCTCTCCAGGAAAATGGTGGAGGGGCTCCATGGCCCAAATCGGTTCTGAAATGGTTCTGCGGCTGGCGGACGACGCCTCGGTCCAGCATGTCGGCGATGGCGCCGTCGTGCTCTTGGCGCGCAGCGGCCAGCTTTACACCTGCAACGGCACCACCGAAGCCTTTCTCGACAAGGTGGACGGCGCCCGCAGCCTCGACCAGATCGTCGTCCTGTTGTCCGACGAGTTCGAGGTCGACAAGGGCACGCTCGACCAGGACATGGCGGCGCTGGCCGCCGAACTGGTGAGCGAAGGCATTCTCGCCGACCCGGCTCCCTGATGGTGGACGGCGTTCTCCTGCGCGCTTTGTTTCGTGTCCATTTATGGGCAAGCGCGCGGCTGATGCCGACCCTGATCGGCCGCCGCAGCTTCGAATCGGTGCTGAAATGGGCGCCGCTCAGCGCACCCACCCCTTATCGCGGCCTGTCGTCAGCCTACATCGTCGCTGCCGTCAACCGGACCGTCCGGCACCCCTGGCTGATGCGCGACCGCAGATGCCTGCGCGAGGGCCTGCTCGCCCACCGCTTCCTGCGCTTTGCCGGCTTCGATCCGGATCTGCGCTTCGGCGTCGATCCGAAGTCGATGCAGGCGCCGCGTATGTCTGCCCATTGCTGGGTCTGTCTCGATGGCCGCCCAGTGGTCTCGGACAGCCTCCCCGGCATGGTGCAGATCTATCGCCATCACGCCGATGCCGGAAAGGCGCACGCTGCTTGACCGGTCCGGCGACCACCTTCTGCTATGATCTCCAGGGCCAGGTCATCAGCATATCGGCCTCGCGGGCCGATCTCTGGCCGAGCTTCGACCTCATGCTCGGCACGTTGCGCGTGAGCGGGCCGGCCGAGCCCGATTTCCGCGTCGACATCGTCGAGACGCGGGAGTTACCGGAATTGCCTGCCGGAAAACTCGCTTTCGACGGCGACGTGCCGGAGGACGGCCATTGCCGGCTGATCGACGGTGGCGGCACCGTTCATCTGGTCTTTCCCGGCCTGCAGACCGTCTCGATCAATGCCGATGGAGGCTGGGCCGAGATACGAGTCCATCCCGATGCCAAGGTCAAATGGACGGTGCTGATGATGGTGCTGGATGCAGCACTTGATGCCGGCGACCAGCACATGCTGCACACCGCCGGCCTGACATTGCCCGGCCGAGAGGCGCTGGTGCTGATCCATGCGCCGAGCGGCACCGGCAAGTCGACGACGTCGCTGGCGCTGGCGTCGCAAGGCTTCGGCCTGTGCTCTGATGACGCCATGATCCTCAAGATTTTGGCCGGCGGCGGCATCACGGCCTGGGGCTTGCCGCGCAAGGTGAAGGTCCACCGCCACACGGCGGCAATGCTGCCCTTCGTGGCGCCTTGCCTTGGCGACAAATGGGACGCCAATGGCGAGCAGGCCGTCTCGCTGGAACGTCTCGCCGAGATCATCCGCATCGAGGAGACTGTCGGCAGACCGGTTGCGGCACTGCTTCATCTCGCCCGCTCGGCGGACGCGCAAACCCGGCTCGTCCCCATGACCAGGACAGACGCCATGGTGGCGCTTGCCACCGACAATGTCAGGACCGGCATGACCGGCCTTTTGCCGGCGCAGAAGCGCCGCATGGCAACCATCGCAACGCTGGTCAAAGCCGTCCCGACCTTTACCTTGGAAGTCGGCGAAAAACCGGCCGAGGCGTCACCGTTGATCCGCGCCGCGCTGCCGGCGCCGGACTGACGGCCGGCGCGGCAAGTTCAGGCAAAACGCGACTTTGGCCTGGCGAGCCGCTGGATCCAGCGGAAGGCGTCGCGGCGCAGGCGCGAATGCATCTTGTCCCTGGAATTGACGCCGAGCAGCGTATCGCCGGTGATCAGCCATTTGGCCAAAAATATTGAGAGGTCGGGCTTGATGCGGTCGGCCAGTTTGATCGCGCGCGGTGCATCAAACAGCCGCCCCGTCACATTGAGAACCGTCGCCAGCTCAAGCTCGATGCCGCTCATGCGCGCCGCCTCGAACAGCCGCTCCTCATCCGCGGGCGACCGCAGCGCGCGCACGCCCTGCAGCACGTCGACGCAAAGCTGCAGCCGGTGGAACTTGTGCCCGCCCGCGGCATGGACAATGGCGATGGTCAGCAGCGCGGCCGGCGTGTCGGCCTCGCCGCCGTCGATGATCTGCAATTCGCGAAAGCCCAGCGACAGCCGCCGCCGCATGCCGGAATCATGCACCAGGTTGCCGTGCAGTTCGATCAGCAGGCTGGTATTCTCCTTCTCCAGCCACTTGAACTCCTGCAGATCCTGCGACTGCGTCTCCTCGCTCCAGAGTTCAAAGCCGCATCCGGCAATCACCGTGTTGGCTTCAATGATGCTGGCCGGCTCGACCAGAATGTCGATGTCGGTGAACGGCCGGTCGGCGGCGTGGCGGTAAAGTTTGCGCGCGAAGACCGGACCCTTGACGATGCGGGCCGGAACATTTTTCGCCGCCAATGCCTTCATGATGCGGTCGCCATGGTACTGCAGCAGCATCGATTGGCCGGTCGCCAGCGTCGAGCGATCACGCAGTTCCGACAGCTTTTGCCGCAAGGCTGCGTCCGCAGGCAGTTGGGCGTCGCCGATCTCGCTGAGCTTGCGCAGCATGATCGGCAGCACGCCGTGGAACTCGGCATTGGCGAGCAGTGCCAGCAAGCTTTCGGCAGCAACGTCACGGCCAATGGCAACCGTCGCCTCCGGGTCGGCGAAGGTCAGCAGCAGTTTTTCATCGGCAGGCGCAAGAGATGGCAGCATCAAACCCGGATTGCGTTCGCCCACATCAGCAATTCCCGTCCGGAATTGCGTCAACCAACTCAGAGGAGCGTATGTCGCAGAAAAGCATGCATGAAGCCAGCGTGTGGTGGCAGAACCAGCTCATGAATTGACTTTCCACGGTTTCGGTCCATTCTTTTGCACTGGACGGAAAAGGGTGTTTGGAATGACCAAGAAAAAGTATGAAGCGCCCGTGCTGCGCAAGGCAGGAAAGTTGTCCAGCGTGGTGGCCGGGCCGTCGCTGCCGATACCGCAATAAGACTTCTACGGCTTCGGTTTGGATGAAGCCGGAGCGGTCGGCCGCAAGGCAGGCCGCGCTGCAGGCGGGCAATCTGTCGGCGTGACTGCGGGTAACGGTCCGTCGGTCCCGCAGGCTAAGGCAAGTTCATAAGCCGCCTGTTCGGGATATGGGCAAGGCCCCTCCGTTACAGTCCCCAGCGCAGCGCGGCTGTGTGCACCGGCGCGTCCCACATTGACGTTGCCTCGTCATCCAGCACGGTCAGCGTGATCGAGCACCCGGCCATGTCGAGCGAGGTCACATAGGACCCGACCAGCGAGCGGGTCACCGTCACGCCCTGTTTTTCGAAGATGTTTCGGGCGCTGTTGTACATCAGATAGAGCTCCATCAGCGGCGTGCCGCCAAAGCCGTTGATGAACAACAGTGCCGGGCCTTTCGCCCTGTCGCCGAGATCGCCCAGGATCGCGGCGCAAATCTCTTCGGCGATCGCATCGGCGCTTTTCAACGTGTCGCGACGCCGGCCGGGCTCGCCATGAATGCCGACGCCGAATTCCATCTCGCCATCACCAATCTCGAAGGTCGGCCTGCGGGCCGCCGGCACCGTGCAACTGGTCAGCGCCACGCCCATCGAACGCGTCGCGCTGTTGATGCGACCGCCGAGCGCCTTGAGATCCGCCAGCGCCATGCCTTGCTCGGCGGCGGCGCCGACGATCTTCTCCACCACCAGCGTGCCGGCGACGCCGCGCCGGCCGGTCGTAAAGGACGAATTCTCGACGGCGACGTCATCATTGATCACCACCTGCAGGACGCCGTCGGCCATTTCGCCGGCCATGTCGAAATTCATCACGTCGCCTTCATAGTTCTTGACGATGAACAGGCAGCCGGCGCCGGTATCGACGGCGGCGGCCGCCGCCAGTATCTGGTCCGGCGTTGGCGAGGTGAAGACCTGGCCGGGGCAGGCGGCGTCCAGCATGCCGTGACCGACAAAGCCGGCATGCAACGGCTCGTGGCCGGAACCGCCGCCCGAGATCAGCGCCACCTTCCCCGGCTTCATCACCTTGCGGCGAATGAATTTGTGCTCCTCGCCCAGCACCAGGATGTCGGCATTAGCTGCAACGAAGCCGTTGAGGCTTTCGGTCAGCACCGTGTCGACGGAATTCATAAACTTCTTCATGTGTCCTCCCGACACAACACGATCAGCCGCCACTCCTGCCGGTGATGCTGGTGATCTTCTGGATGAATTCGTTGATCGCCTTGTCGAGCGCTGCATTCTGCTTGTCGTCGCCGAAATCGGGCACGATCAGCGAGACATGCCGGGTCTTGCGCATGCCTGCCGCAACCGACATCTTGCCGGGATGCGCCAGATGATAGGCAGCCAGAAACTGATCGCGCTCGGCCGGACTGAAATGGCAGACCGAAAAAATAGCCGGCAGATGTTTTGACGGGATCGGGGTCGAATAGGCCGCGCTGGAAATCTGGGTGACGAAGCTGCGGTGCTTGCCAAGCGCGTCGGCAAGGCGTTGTCGCATACCCGACGGTCGCTGGTCGATGACCTGCGACAGGATCGTCTTGTAGGCGCGGATCGCCTCTTCGGAGCCGGCTTCTGGTGTCTTGTCGGCCATCTCAGTCATCCTAGACCGATGCATCCGAGATGACCGCCTTGGCCATGGCGAGTTGGGCGGGAGCCACCGAGAGATCCCGCAGGCCGGCCTCGAGCAGTGCCGGGATCGATGCCGGATCGCCGCCGGCATCGCCGCACAGGCTGACTTGGATTTTCGCGCGCAGGCCAAAAGCGGCAACCGAGCCGATCAGCCGCAACACGGCGGGATGGCGGACAGAATTAAGATGCGCCACGGCTGCGTTATCGCGGGCAGCCGCCATTACATATTGGGTCAGATCGTTCGAACCGATCGAGAAGAAGGCGACATCGGCGAACGCCTCCGGCGCGATCGCCACCGAAGGCACCTCGACCATGATGCCGAGCGGCGGCATTTTTTGCGCGATGCCGCGCGCGGCAAGCCCGGCCTGCTCCTCCACGAACAGAGCGGCGGCGCGTTGGTATTCCTCCGCGACGGCGATCATCGGAAACATCACCTTCAGATTGCCGTGCACCGCCGCGCGCAGCAGCGCCCGGATCTGTACGCGAAACACCTCCGGCCTTGCCAGCGACAGCCTGATGCCACGCAGCCCGAGGAACGGGTTGCTCTCCTCGACGGTGAAGCCCGGCACCGGCTTGTCGCCGCCGGCGTCGACGGTACGGATGGTCACCGGCTTGTCGCCTGCCCATTCCAGCACCTTGCGATAGGCCTGGTATTGCGTCTCCTCGTCCGGCGGCGCCTTGCCGAACAGGAATTCGGTGCGCATCAGCCCGACCCCGTCGCAGGTCGAAATGTCGATGCCGTAGACCTCGGACAGATCGGCGATGTTGACCTGCACGCGCACTGTCGTCCCGGCCCGGGTTACCGCCGGTTTCGCGAGATAGACTCCGGCCTTGTCTCGATGTGCCACAAACGAGGACGAGGACCGGTGGAACGCTTCGATCTCGGTCGTGGTCGGCGAAAGCACGATACCGCCATGCTCCGCATCGAGCAGAGCCAGACCGACGGGATTAGCCGGCGAAGCGCCAAGCCCCACAACCATCGGCACGCCGCGCGAGCGCGCCAGCATGGCGACGTGGCTGGCGGCGCTGCCGGCCCTCAGCGCGATGCCGCCGCCGGTGCTCCAGTCGGTCTCGAGAAAGCGCGTCGGCGCGATGTCCTCGCCATAGAGAATGGCGCCCGCTGGTGGAGCGCTCTCCTGCTCCTCGGTAAGGGCGCGCAGCACGCGGTCGCGGATATCGCTGATATCGGCGGCGCGAGCCCGGAAATAGTCCTGGTCTGACGTTTCGTAGCCGGAGATCTCGGCGTCCAGCGCCTGTCGCCAGGCCATGTCAGCCGGCATGCCGGACGCGATCGCGGCAAAAGCCGGGCCGGTCAGTGCCTCGTCCCCAAGCATGGCGAGCTGGAATTCGAGAATGCCGGCGGCCTCGTCATCGGCGGTTTCGATCAGGGTCGCGAGCCGGTCCGTCGCGCTGGCGATAGCTGCTTCCAATGCGGCCTTCTCGTCCGCGGCGCTCGCCTTGCCCGTGTAGTGCGCGGTGCCGTTGTCGAGGTTGAACAACGGCCCCTCGGCATAGCCGGCCGAGGCCGAAATGCCTTGCAGCCTAAGCGGTTCGGGCATGGCCCGCATCCTCGTCGAAACCGCGTCGCACCAGCTCGGCCAGCGCTCTCACGGCATCATCGGCGCCGTCGCCTGTGGCCCGGATGTGCAGCATGGTGCCTTTCGGCGCCCTGGCCGCCATCACCTTGACGATGCTCTTGGCGTCGAACCATGGGCCGTTGGCGGCAAGCGCAATCTCCACCTCGGCCGCAAAGCTCTTGGCAAGCTTGGTGAACTTCACCGAAGGGCGCGCGTGCAGACCTACCTCGTGGGTGATCAGGACGGTCGCTTCGGCAAAGGCGGACATCAGGTCAAAATTCCCGTTCACTCACGACGGCGACAATTCATGCGCCGTCGCCACCACTTCCTTCAGCGAGGCGCCGCCGGAGGACTCGGTCGCCGCCATCACCGCGCCTTCGACGATCGGCGCGTTGCAGACGATGATCTTCTGCGCCCGCGGCTCGCCGATCATTTCCACCGCCATTTCCGAATTGGTCTCGGCGCCGCCGAGATCGACCAGTATGGCGACGCCCGCCTCCGACCACGCCTTGTCGATGGCGCCTATGATCGCTTCGACGCTGGTGCCGAGCCCGCCATGGCCGTTTCCGCCGCACCATGCAAGCGGCACTTCGTCGCCCACCATCTGCCGCACCATGTCGGCCGTGCCTTCGGCAACCAGCGGGGAATGCGAGACGATGACGATGCCGACATTGCTCATGCTTGGCCCTCGACGGTTTCGGCGACGGTCCGCACCAGCAGCGCCACAGAGCGTCCGCCGGCATCCATATGACCGATTGAGCGGTCGCCGAGGAATGAGGCGCGACCGCGTGTTGCCTTCATCGGCACGGTCGCCTCGGCAGCCATGTCGGCGATATCTGCAATTTCCATGGCCGTCTTTCCTTCGACCAACGCGTCCTGCACAGGTTGCAGCACATCGAGCATGGTCTTTTGACCGACCTGGGATTTGCCTCTGGCGGCCACAGCTTCGATTGCCTTGCCGAAAGCAGCCGCCAGATTGGCACGATCCGGCTCTCCCGAAATCTCCTTGCCCAGCGCCAGGAACAATGTACCGAAGAGCGGCCCGGATGCACCGCCAACCGTCATCACCAGCTTGGTGCCGATCGCCTTCAGCGCCTCGGGCAGCGGCTTGGCCGAAAACGCCTCGGCATCGGCACGCAAGGCCTCAAACCCGCGCTTCATGTTCAGCCCATGGTCACCGTCGCCGATCGCCTGGTCGAGCGCGGTCAACTCTTCCGAGTGAGCGGCGATCGTGTCCGCGGCGGCGGTGATCAGCCTGGCAAGGTCGAACGCTGCCATGTCCAGATTCCCGGTTTCGATCCTGCCGGCAGTATCGCAAGAGTTTTCATTCGACAATCTAAGCATGCCGTCAGGCCGTTGCATGCAGCGCGGCGGCGGCCGCGAACACTTCGGCCACGGCATGGGCGCCAGGGTCGACTACGCCCTGCAATTTGGTGCCGACATAGGCGGAGCGCCCGGCCTTCGCCTTCTCCATGGCCGCGGTCGCCTCGGCGCCGTGCCGTGCCGCTGTAGCCGCGGCATCCAGCCCCTTGGCATCGAGCGCCTTCAGCCCCGGCTCCAAGGCATCGACCATGGTGCGGTCGCCGACCCTGGCGCCGCCATAGAAGGTCATCCGGTCAAGCCCGGCAAGCAGCGCCTTGGACAGGGTTGCTCCGCCGTTCGAAGCCTGAGCCGCCGCCGTGAAGAAGATCGACAGCAAGACGCCTGAGGAGCCGCCCATTGCGACGCCCAGATTATCGCCTATAGCCGCAAGCGTGGCGGCAGGGTCGGCCAGCGGCAGCGCATCGAGCCGTTCCAGCACGCTGCGCGCGCCGGTCGCAACCGTCGAACCGGTATCGCCATCGCCCGCCTTGGCGTCGAGCCCGTTCAGTGTCTCTTCGAGCGCGATCAGCCGTTCGCAGACCGTGATGATCAAACGCCTGGTGCCGGAATCCTGGCTGGCCCTTTGGGCTGCGCTGTTTCCAGCCGCTTTCGCCATAGGCACGATAGCCGGCGCGACGACGGTTTTGGCCGGCATCCAGGCATGTGGGCCGACAGGCGCCAGCAAGGCTGCCTCGCGCGCCGCATCGAGCTTGATCAGCGACAGCGAAAAACCGTTCATGTTGAGCGCCGTCATCAGCGGTCCAGGGCCGATCGCAAGTTTGACGGTTTTGGCCAGCGGCGAGGCCAGCACGGCATTGGCGACCAGCGACATCTCAAGCGGCGGCACCGAGCCGAGATTGTTGATGAGCAACGCGTGGCTGGCGTTCGGGTCGAGCCGCGCGGCCAGCCGCTCCGCCATGATCGCCACCAGCTTGTCGGCGCTTTGCACCGCGATGCGCTCGACGCCCGGCTCGCCATGGATGCCGAGGCCGAGTTCGCCGTCATTTTCGCCGAACCGCTCTTCATGTGGCTGGCCGGGGATCGAGCAGGACGACAGCGACATGCCGAGCGAGACGATGTCCTTCGCCGCCGCGCGAGCGGCTGTAGCAACGGCTGCCAAGTCCTGACCGGTCTCCGACAAATGGCCGGCGATCTTGTGCACGAACAAGGTGCCGGCGACGCCGCGCGGCTGGTTGATACCCGGCAGGGCGATGTCGTCGGCAACGATCGCCATCTCGACGCGAAACCCCTCGGCGCGCGCCTTCTCGGCCGCCAGGCCGAAATTGAGCCGGTCGCCGGTGTAGTTCTTGACGATCAGCAGGCAGCCGGCGGGGCCGGTCACCGCGCGGATGGCCGCCAGCACCGCCTCGACGCTGGGCGAGGCAAAGATCTCGCCCGAAACCGCCGCCGTCAGCATGCCCTTGCCGACAAAGCCGGCATGGGACGGTTCGTGTCCGGCGCCGCCACCGGAGACGACGGCAACTTTCGCCTTGTCCCAGTCGGCGCGCAGCACGACCTTGATCTCGGGGTAACCGTCGAGGCGCGCGAGATCGCCGGAACCGATAGTCCGCAACAGCCCGTCCAGCGCCTCGGTGACGATCGTTTCCCTGCGGTTGAAAAAGTGCTTCATCGAATTCGTCCTGTATTCGTCAATCAGAAGCCGGTGCCGTGCCCTTGGCGAGACACCGAAAACCTCACATCAGTCTTTGTCCGTCGGCGCCGAAATAAAGTGGCGAGCGGTAGCGGATCACCACTTTGTCGCCCTCGGCCAGATCCGTATCGGGGTCGGTGAGCGTCACCAGTTTCTTCGGGCCGACCGTAACATGCAGATGGTTCTGGTCCCCGAGATGTTCGACCCAGTCGACGACGCCGTCGGCATGGCCGTTTGCGGTCTTCTCGATCGACAGATGCTCGGTGCGCGCGCCGATGGTCTTGGTTCCGGTCGGCGCCCCACCATCAGGCAGCAGTCCCGCTGGCAGCAGATTGATCGCCGGCTGGCCGAGCCGTGCGGCGACATGAAGGTTTGCCGGCTCGGAATAGATGGTGCGCGGCGTGCCGATCTGCACCAGCACGCCATTGTTGAGGATGCCGATGCGGTCCGCCATGGTCATCGCCTCGATCTGGTCGTGCGTGACATAGAGCATGGTGGCGCCGAGCTCGGCTTGGATGCGCTTGAGTTCGAGCCTGAGATCGGCGCGCAATTTGGCGTCGAGCGACGACAGCGGCTCGTCCATCAAATAGATCGACGGCTTGCGCACCAGCGCGCGCCCAATGGCGACGCGCTGCATTTCGCCACCCGAAAGCTTGGTCGAGCGGTTGTTCAGCTTGTGGTGGATGCGCACCATCTTCGCCACCTCTTCGACGCGGCGGCGAATCTGGTCCTCCGGTACTTTCCGCGCTGGCGAACGCAGCGGGAAGGCGAGGTTGTCGTAGACCGACAGATGCGGGTAGAGCGAATATTGCTGGAAGACGAAAGCGGTGTCGCGCTCGGCCGGCGACAGCGTCGTCGCATCGTGGCCGCCAATATGGATCGTGCCGTCATCCGGCCGCTCCAGTCCGGCGATCAATCTCAGCGTCGTCGTCTTGCCGGCGCCGGTCGGGCCGAGCAGCACGACGAATTCGCCATCGGCGATGTTAAGGTCGAGGCCATCGACGGCGACATGGTCGCCGAAGCTTTTGGTCACGCCCTTGATGTGCACGTCAGCCATGCTGCGCTCTCCCTTGAGAGGCGGTATCGTGGATCGCGGTGCGCACCGCCCGACCCGAGCCCTTGTCGAACAGCGACAGCCGCGCGCTGTTCAACGTCAGCCCGACGTGATCGCCGGCAGCGAGCCGGATTTCGGCCGGCACCCGCGCCTTGATGATGCCGTCCGCCGTCTCCACCGCCACGATCTGCGTCGTGCCGAGATATTCGGTGCCGTAGATGGCGCCGCGCAGTTTCGACGCATCGTCGAAACGGATGTGCTCGGGACGGATGCCGAGCGCCATGTCGGCGGGCGCAATTTCCTCGCGCACTTCCGGCACCGCCACCTTGGCGCCCTGGACGACGATTTCCTTCGCCCCCTTCGCCAGCCCGCCACCGAAGCCCAGGAAATTCATCGGCGGCGAGCCGATGAAGTCGGCGACGAACATGGTTGCCGGGCGGTCGTAGATTTCGCGCGGGCTGCCGAACTGTTCGATGACGCCATGGTTCATGACGGCGATCTTGTCGGCCATCGACATCGCTTCCATCTGGTCGTGCGTGACATAGACGGTGGTGGCGTGGATGCGGTTGTGCAGCTCGCGCAGCTCATGCACCATCAGATCGCGGAATTCGGTGTCGAGCGTGCCGAGCGGCTCGTCCATCAGGAAGCATTTTGGCCGTCGCACGATGGCGCGACCGAGCGCCACGCGCTGGCGGTCGCCGCCGGCAAGGCCCGAGACCGATTTGTTGAGCAGATGGTCGATGCGCAGCAGCTTCGCCGTTTCCTCGACACGGCTTCGAATCTCGGCCGAGGGCATGCCTTGCGCGAGAAGCGGGAAGCCGATGTTCTTGCGCACATTCATATGCGGATAGAGCGCGAACAGCTGGAAGACGAAGGCAATGTCGCGCTCCCGCGCCCGGCGCATGGTGACATCCTCGCCGCCGAGCAGGATCTGGCCGCCGGTCGGCAGTTCGAGCCCGGCGATCATGCGCAGCGTCGTCGTCTTGCCGCAGCCTGACGGCCCAAGCATCACGAAGAACTCGCCATCCTCGACGACGAAGCTGGAATCCTGCACGGCGACGAAATCGCCGAAGGCCTTTCTCAAATGTTGGACGCGGATTTCGGCCATGATTATTCCGGGAATTTCGAGACGATGATGAACATCACCGTGCCGGCGAGCATGGTGATGAAGGAGTAGGTGTAGAGCGCCAGCGCGAAGGGCTGGAACAGCATCAGGAATCCAATGGCGATCAGCGTCGTGGCGATATTTTCCATGAGGCCGCGCCGGGCCCAGCGAGGCCAGGATGATTTTTTGGAGATAGTGGGGTGTGTCATGAGTTCCTCCCTTCCCCGTTGAAGGGGAGAGATGGTTGCCAGGTGGTTCCGCCACTCCGTCGCTGCTTCGCAGCGCCACCTCTCCCCCCTCCGGAGGGAGAGGAAGGGAGCCTGGCTGAATGAAGTTCGCGTCCTTCCTCTCCCCCGTCGATCGGGGGAGAGGTGTCGAGCGAAGCTCGAGGGAGTGGGGGTCGACCTGGCACATCAATCATTTGCGCACCGCCCCAAAAGTGATGCCGCGCAGCAATTGTTTGCGAAGCAGGACGGTGAAAACCAGGATCGGCACCAGGAAGATCGTCGTGCCGGCCGCCACCGCCGGCCAGTCCTGGCCGCCTTCGCCGATGATGGTCGGGATGAAGGGCGGCGCGGTCTGCGCGGTGCCGGACGTCAAGAGTGCGGCGAAGGCATATTCGTTCCAGGCGAAGATCAGGCAGAAGATGGCGGTCGCGGCGATGCCGGTGGCCGCCTGCGGCAGCACGGTGCGCCAGAAGGCCTGCAGCCTGGTATAGCCGTCGATCATCGCCGCTTCCTCATACTCGCGCGGGATCTCGTCGATGAAGCCTTTCAGCAGCCACACCGCGAGTGACACGTTGACCGCGGTGTAGAGCAGGATCATGCCCAGCGCGGTATCGGACAGGCCGAGCTCGCGGTACATCAGGTAGATCGGAATGGCGACCGCGATCGGCGGCATGAAGCGCGTCGACAAGATGAAGAAAAGAAGGTCGTCCGCCAGCGGCACCTTGAAGCGCGAGAAGCCATAGGCCGACAGCGTGCCGAGGAAGACCGCGCAGAAGGTCGAGCCGAAGGCGATGATCAGCGAATTGACGAAGCGCGGCAGGAAGTTGGACGGACCGGCAATCACCATGTTGCGCTTGCGCGAAGTCTCGTCGCAGAAGCTGGTCGCGGGTCCCAGCGAGTTGATGTACTCGGGCGTTTGCCTGGTACGCGTCGTGAACAGGTTGCAATAGCCCTCGATGCTCGGCTGGAACAGGATTTTGGGCGGATAGGCGATCGAATCCGGCGGCGTCTTGAAGCTGGTGGCAAAGATCCACAGCAGCGGCACGATCGAGATCAGCGCGTAGAGCACGATGATGGTGCCGGCGATCCGCTTCGAATTGGCCGAGGGGGCGACGACCGAATGGGCAGTGGTCAGGCTCATCTCTGCTTCACCTTGTTCAGCGCCTTGACGTAGATGTTGGCCAGCCCGAACACCGCGACGAACAGGATGATGGCGAAGGCCGAGGAATAGCCGGTGCGCCAACTCTCGAATGCCTGCCGCTTCAGCGTGATCGACGCGACCTCGGTGGTCGAGCCCGGCCCGCCGCCGGTCAGCAGGTTGACCATGTCGAACATCTTGAAGTTCTCGATGCCGCGAAACAGCACCGCCAGCATGATGAAGGGCAGCGCCATCGGCAGCGTGATCGACCAGAACTGCCGCCAGTTGGAGGCGCGGTCGACCTCGGCGGCCTCATAGATGTATTCGGGGATGGATCGCAGGCCGGCGAGACAGATCAGCATGACATAGGGCGTCCACATCCAGGTGTCGACGATGATGATCGACCACGGCGCCAGCGACACGTTGGACAGCATCTGGATGTCGGTCGGTGGTATCCGGGTGACGAACGAGATGGCGTAGGCGAACAGGCCGATCTGCGGCTCGTAGAGGAAACGCCAGAAATTGCCGACCACCGCCGGCGACAGCATCATCGGCACCAGGATGATGGTCGTCCAGAAGGCGTGGCCGCGAAACTTCCTGTCGATCAGCCAGGCCAGCGTGAAACCGATCAGCGTCTGCAGCAGGATCGTCCAGAACACGAAATGCGCCGTCGTCTGCATGGCGATCCAGATGTCCTGGTCGCCGAGGATGCGCTGGTAGTTGGCGAAGCCGAGGTTTTTCACCACCTCGTTCGGGCGGTTCGCGCGGAAGTTGGTGAAGGACAGGTAGATCGCCCAGAACAGCGGGAAGATGTTGATGGCCAAGAGCAACAGGATCGTCGGCGAGATGAACAGCCAGGCGAGGCCCTTGTCGCTGATCCCCCGGACCTTGCGGGCCAACGGCTCCGGGGTCGCCCGGGCAACGTTCTCCGCAGTCCGATTGAGCATGGTGAGTCCTGCTTCGGTCACGTGGGTCGTCTCTATCATGAATTTATCTGAACTGCGTCCCGTGCCAAGGGCGGCACGGGACCAAGAGCATGATGCCGAAAAGTGTGGAGCGGTTTTCGGACGACATCATGCTCTCTCTCTTTTTAGCCCGAGGCGGACGATTTCTGGTCGATTCGGCCTGAAAATCATCCGCCTCTGGGGTCAGGCTCGGGAGGAGCCGTTGGTCCGGTTACATCTTGCCGTCGTCCTGGAACACTTGCGTCCAGTCCTTGACCAGGCCGTCAAGCGCGTCCTTGGCCGAACCCTGGCCGGCAACGACATAGTCGTGGAAGCGCTTCTGCGACGCCTGCAGCAGCGGTGCGTAGCTCGGCTCGGCCCAGAAGTCCTTCACGATCGCCATCGAGTCGAGGAAGGTCTGCGCATAGGGCTGGCTGGACGGGAAGGCCGGGTCCTTGACCACCGCGTTCAGGCAGGAATAGCCACCGAGCGACCACCATTTGGCCTGCACATCCTTGTTGGCGAACCACTTGATGTATTTCAGCGCCGATTCCTGCTTGTCTGAATAGGACACGACCGAAATGCCCTGGCCGCCAAGCTGCGCAAACTGGGCGCCGCCGGGACCCTTCGGATTGACGAAGTAGCCGATCTTGTCACCGCCGACATTCTCGTCCTTCTGCAGGCCGGGCCAGGTGAAGGCGAAGTTCATGTGCATGGCCACCTGACCGGATTTGAAGGCGTCGACGCCTTCGCCCATATAGCTGTTCGAGGCACCCGGAGGCGTGCAGCAATCGTAGAGCGACTTGTAGAACTCCAGGCCTTTGACCGCGTCTGGCGAATTGACAAAGCCTTCCATCTCGTAGGGCTTCTTGGGGTTTTCATACTGGAAGCCGTAGCTGTAGAGCACGTCCATGGCGCCCATGGTGATGCCTTCCGAGCCACGCTCGGTGTAGATCGAAGCGCCATAGACGGTCTTGCCGTCGATCTCGCGCTTCTGGAAGAACTCGGCGACCTGCTTCAGCTGGTCGAAGGTGGTCGGTGGGCCGAGGTCCCAACCATATTTTTCCTTGAATTCCTTCTGCAGTTCCGGCTTGGAGAACCAGTCCTTGCGGTAGGTCCAGCCGACGACGTCGCCCATGGCCGGCAGCGCCCAGTAGTTCGGCGTGTTCTTCGGCCATTCGGAATAGCCGACGACTGTTGCCGGCACGAAGTCGTCCATGCTGATCTTCTCCTTGTCGAAGAAGTCGTTCAGCTTGACGTAGTGGCCGTTCTCGGCCGAGCCGCCGATCCACTGGCTGTCGCCGATGATCAGGTCGCAAAGTTTGCCGTGCGAGTTGAGCTCGTTGAGGAAGCGGTCGGCATAGTTGGTCCACGGCACGAATTCGAATTTCATGCCGATGCCGGTTTCCTTGGTAAAATCCTTGGACAGTTCGACCAGCGCGTTTGCCGGATCCCAGGCGGCCCAGCAAAGCGTCAGGTCTTCAGCGTGCGCCGCGTTCGAGACGGCTGTCGACGCGGTAATCGCCGAGGCCAGCCCCAACGCCAGTTTCAAGCTCGATTTCATGCCTTCCTCCCATTTGCGAAACGCGCCCGGATGGCCGTTTCAAGAACCCCTCAACCCTCGCTCCTCCGAGGGGCTAAACACGGCGCGCTATGCGTCGCCAGGGCGGCGCGGTGCGCCGCAGATGTTTAGTAATTTGTTTAGTGATGCAATTTTTACTAAACAAGGCAAGCGAATTCGTCGCTGCGCCGCAACATGGCGAAACGGCGATTGAAATCGTTGGGAAATGATTGCCGGACGGCTCGCCCGGAAGTTGCTTAGCCGGGGTCGCCTATAATTTTCGTCTGCGGCGTCACCGGCCGAACAGGGGGCGCGGGCGGCAGCAGCGCGCGGATGTCGGCGAAGGGAAATGTCGGCTCGAATCGGAAGGCCTCGGCCAGGGAGCCGGGAACGCTGTTGCATTGCCCGGCGCGAAACTCATTCTGGACGCGCGCTCTGTCGACATATTGCTCCGGCCACTGCGACTGGTGCGCTCGGATCGCCTGCGTCTTGATATCGCCGTAGGCGGAAATGTCGACGTAATGCGTCGGCGCAAAGCCGGTGCCGCCCATCGTGTCGGCATGCAGCACGGGGACGCCGAACGAGGCCGCGATGCGCACGCCGTCCGACAAAGCACGATGGTCGGCGTGATAGTCGTTGGGGGCATGCGCGATAACCAGATCCGCCGCGGTCTCGCGTATCAGCGCTTTCAGCGAAGCGATCAGTGCCGCATCAGCCACCAGTTCGCCGTCGGGAAAGTCGAGAAAGCGAAGGGTTGCGCCGAGCAGCGCCGCAGCGGCCGCCGCCTCGTCGCGGCGGACACGAGCCAAAACGCTCGGGTCGCCCATGCCGCCCCTGGCGCCATCCGTGGCCACGGCAAAAGTCAGTTCTGCGCCTTGCGTGGCATAGGCAGCCAGCGTACCGAACATGAATATCTCGATGTCGTCGGGATGCGCGCCGAGCGCCAATACCTTCACTGCACTCTCCCCGGAAATGGAAAAACGTGACGAACGGAATCCTGCTCGCCCTCATCGCCTATGCAAGCTATTCGTGCAGCGATGCCGTTATCAAGAGCCTTGGCGGACAGTTCACCGTCTTCGAGATCGGCTTCTTCATCACGCTGTTTGCCGGCTGCTTCCTGTTTTTCAGCCGCCCAGTCGATGAGCGCTGGCGCGACTTCTGGCGCACCGGGCGGCCATGGGCGGTGCAGGCCCGCGCCTGGGCCGGCATCGCCTCGGGCGTGCTCAGCGTCTACGCCTTCACCACCATTCCGCTGGCCGAGACCTATGCACTGATCTTCCTGGCGCCGCTTTGCGTTACCATTCTCTCGACCGTCATCCTGAAAGAAAAGGTCGGTCCATGGCGCTGGCTGGCGGTGGTTGCCGGCTTTGCAGGTGTCATGCTGGTGGTGCGGCCAGGTTTTCGCGAGTTGCATCTCGGACACCTTGCCGCCTTCACGGTGGCCTTCCTTGCCGCGGCGAGCGTCATCCTGATGCGGTCGCTCGCCCAGCAGGAAAAGCGCACCACCATGCTCGGCGTGCTCATCGGTTACGGGCTGCTGTTCAACGGGGCCGGCACCATCGCCACATCGTTCACCCTCCCCAACGCCATGCAGCTGCTGTGGCTGGTGCTGGGCGGCGCCTTTACCGCCGGCGGCCAATTGCTGCAGCTGCTGGCCGCCAAACACGCACCGGCCAACCGCATCGCGCCGACGCATTATTCGCAGATCGTCTGGGCGGTGATCCTCGGTGCGTTGTTCTTCCAGGAGTATCCGGACTGGATATCGCTGGTCGGCTTGGCCGTCGTTGGCGCGTCCGGCCTGCTCACCATGGTGCGCGAGGAGGTGCGGCTGGGCACGGTGCGCTGGAACCCGTTTGCGCGCACGAGGCTTTGATCCGGTTGCATGGCCATAGTGACCGCTGATATGCGGACGCAATGACGACGAGATCCTTGCCGGAGCTTCCGGTATCCGCCGTGCTGCCGGCCCTGAGCCAGGCGCTCGGCTCCGGCAACAGCGCCGTCCTGGTGGCGCCGCCCGGCGCCGGCAAGACGACGCTGGTGCCGCTGGCGCTGCTCGATGCGCCCTGGCTGGTCGCCGGCAAGATCGTCCTGCTCGAACCGCGCCGCCTCGCCGCCCGCGCCGCCGCCCGCCGCATGGCGGAATTGCTTGGCGAAGAGCCCGGCGCCACCGTCGGCTATGCCCTGCGCATGGAAAACCGCACGTCGGCACGGACCAGAATTCTCGTCGTTACCGAAGGCGTGCTGGCGCGCATGATCCTCGACGATCCGGAGTTGCCCGGCGTCTCGGCGGTGATTTTCGACGAATTCCACGAGCGCTCGCTCGACGGCGATTTCGGCCTGGCGCTGGCGCTCGACGTGCAGGGCGCGCTGCGGCCGGATTTGCGGCTGCTGGTGATGTCGGCAACGCTCGATGGCGCGCGCGTCGCGAAACTCCTGTCCGGCGCCCCGGTGATCGAAAGCCAAGGCCGTGCGTTCCCCGTCGATGTCAGATACGACGAACGGCCGGCCGGCGTTCCCGTCGAAGACGCCATGGCCAAGGCTATCCGCTCCACCCTTGCCGAGGAGAGCGGCAGCGTGCTCGCCTTCCTGCCCGGCCAGCGCGAGATCGAGCGCACCGCCGAGCGGCTGCAGGGCCGCCTCGGCGCCGACACCGACATCGTGCCGCTCTACGGCCAGCTCGACAACACGGCGCAGGACGCCGCGATCAAGCCGGCGCCGCCCGGTCGCCGCAAGGTGGTGCTGGCGACGTCGATCGCCGAGACCTCGATTACCATCGACGGCGTGCGCGTCGTCATCGATTCCGGCCTGTCGCGGCTGCCGCGCTACGAGCCGGCGAGCGGCCTGACCCGGCTGGAGACGGTGCGTGTTTCCAGGGCGTCGGCCGATCAACGCGCCGGTCGCGCCGGACGCACGCAGCCAGGTGTCGCCATTCGGCTGTGGCGGGCCGAGCAGACGGCGGCCCTTCCCGCGTTCACCCCGCCCGAGATTCTGGAAGCCGATCTGTCCGGGTTGCTGCTCGATTGCGCCGCCTTCGGCGTCGCCGATCCCGCAAGTCTCTCCTTCCTCGATCCGCCGCCCATTCCCGCGCTTAACGAGGCGCGGGCGCTGCTCACGGCGCTGCACGCCATCGACGCGGCCGGACGGCTGACGGAGGCAGGCGGCGCGATGCGCAAGCTGGCGCTGCCCGTGCGGCTCGCACACATGGTCGCTGAAGCCGCTGGCGGCGGCCACGCGCTCGAAGCTGCGATGCTAGCCGTCCTGCTCACCGAGCGTGGCCTTGGCGGCGACGGCGCCGACCTCGAACGGCGCCTGATGCGCTTCCGCACGGAAAAGTCACCGCGCGCCGTTGCGGCAAGGCAGCTTGCCGGGCGATTGGCGAAGCAGGCGGGCGGCGCCAAGAGCAGCGAAACCGCTTCTGCCGGTCTTCTCCTCATCCACGCCTGGCCGGACCGTGTCGCCAGAGCGCGCGGCGAGCGCGGGCGTTTCGTGCTCGCCAACGGCTCCGGCGCCATGCTCGACGCCGCCGATCCGCTGGCCGGTGAGACCTGGCTGGTCGTCGCCGATCTGCAAGGCAAGGCGCAAAATGCCCGCATCACGGCGGCGGCAGCCGTCGACGAGGCCGACATCCGCGCCGCACTCTCCGACAGGATCGAGACTCGCCGCGAGACAAGCTTCGACCGCGAGCGGCGCGCGGTGCGCGTGCGCGAGACCGCCAGGCTCGGCGCCATCACTTTGTCGGAGCGCATGCTGCCCGCACCAACTGGAACAGACGCCGACCGCGCCATCCTGGATGCCTTGCGCGAGCACGGCCTGTCGCTGCTGGAATGGGGCAAGGACGGCGAGACGCTGCGCCAACGGCTTGGCTGGCTGCATCGCGGCCTCGGCGCGCCTTGGCCCGATGTTTCGGAAGCCGCCCTGCTCGAACGCCTCGACGACTGGCTGCTGCCGTTCCTGTCGGGCAAGGCGTCCTTCGCCGCCATCGAACCCGGCGTGCTGTCGTCAGGCCTGATGGCGCTGGTGCCGCATGATTTGCAGCGCAAGATCGGCACACTGGCGCCGACCCATTTCGACGCGCCGTCCGGCAGCCATGTGCCGATCCGCTATGACGGCGAATGGCCGGTGCTGGCGATCCGCGTGCAGGAACTGTTCGGCCTTGACCGCCATCCGGCAATCGCCAACGGCACCGTGCCGCTAACGCTTGAGCTGTTGTCGCCGGCGCACCGGCCGATCCAGACGACGCGTGACTTGCCCGGCTTCTGGCGCGGCTCCTGGGCCGATGTGCGCACCGACATGCGCGGCCGCTATCCCCGCCATGTCTGGCCGGAAAATCCGCTGCTCGCTGCGGCCACCGCCCGCGCCAAACCGCGAGGGACCTAGCGCTCGTCCTTTCCCGGCTATAATCCTTGGCCATGATCAACATCCTGCACGCGCCAGACTTCCAGCAAAGCCAGCGGCTGCGCCTCAACACGCTGATCCGGCTGCGCTGGCTGGCCATTGTCGGCCAGAGCCTGACGGTGCTGGTCGTCGCCTATGGGCTCAAATTCCCGCTGCCGGTCAGCCTCTGCTTCGCGCTGGTCGCCTGCTCGGCCTGGCTCAACCTGGTGCTGACCTTCCGCTATCCGGCAGCGCACCGGCTGACCCCGTTCTCAGCCTTTTTCATCCTGACCTTCGACAGCCTGCAGCTTGCCGGCCTGCTCTATTTGACCGGCGGCCTCACCAACCCGTTCTCGGTGCTGATGACCGTGCCCGTCGTCATCTCGGCGGCGTCGCTGCCGCTCCGGCTGACTGCGGTGCTCGGCGCGCTGGTCATGGCGGCGGCCACGTTGCTGGTCTTCTTCCACCAGCCGCTGCCATGGTATGAGGGCGCGCCGCTGCCCATGCCGTTCATCTATGTCGCCGGGATATGGATGGCGGTGTTTTCCTCGATCGCCTTCACCGCCATCTATGCCTTCCGCGTCGCCGAGGAAGCTCGCCTGCTCGCCAATGCGCTTGCCGCCACCGAACTGGTGTTGCAGCGCGAGCAGCATCTGTCGGCGCTCGATGGCCTCGCCGCCGCCGCCGCGCACGAACTCGGCACGCCGCTCGCCACCATCGCCCTTGTCTCCAAGGAAATGGAGAAGGCGCTGGGTAACGATCCGAAATATGGTGAGGATGTGAAGCTGTTGCGGTCGCAGAGCGAGCGCTGCCGCGAGATCCTGAAGCGGCTGACCAGCCTGTCCTCCGAGGGCGAGGCGCATCTGTCGCGTCTGCCGCTGACCTCGCTGGTCGAGGAGGTGACGGCGCCGCACCGCGATTTCGGCATCTCGATCAAGCTTCGGCCGGGCGAGCGCGTCGGCCCCGAACCGGTGGGACGGCGCAACCCCGGCGTCATCTACGGCCTCGGCAATCTGGTCGAGAACGCCGTCGACTTCGCCCGCAAGACCGTCACCGTGCGCTGGAGCTGGGACGAGCTCGACGTCACCTTCTCGATCATCGACGACGGGCCGGGCTTTCCGCCCGAAATCATCGATCGCATCGGCGAGCCCTATATGTCGACACGCCAGGGCAACGAGGCCGGCGGTGGCCTGGGTCTCGGGCTGTTCATCGCCAAGACCTTGCTCGAACGCTCCGGCGCCACGCTCGATTTCCGCAATTCGAGCGGACTGGGCGAAGGCGCGATCGTGCAGATATCGTGGCCGCGCACGGTCTTCCTCAACCCGGAATCGGTGGGGATCTCGATGTTCGACACCGCGTAAAAGCCTTGGCGGAGGCGGCAAAATTGGACAATGGCGTTCAGGAACTATATCTGCGTAAAATTAAGGCAGCAGGATTTTTTGAGATAATGACTGGCGAAGAAGCAATTGGCGCAATGGTCGAAGGCGAGGACACCTCGCTGCTCATCGTCGACGACGACAAGCCGTTCCTGACGCGGCTGGCCCGCGCCATGGAAACCAGGGGTTTCGTGGTCGAGACGGCCGAGAGCGTCGAGGAGGCAGTGGCCAAGGCGCGCGCCCACCCGCCGGCCTATGCGGTGGTCGACATGCGGCTTGGCGACGGCAACGGCCTCGACGTCGTCGCCGCCATCCGCGAGAAGCGCGACGATGCCCGCACCGTCATCCTCACCGGCTACGGCAACATTGCCACCGCGGTGACCGCGGTGAAGCTCGGCGCCATCGACTATCTGTCGAAGCCGGCTGACGCCGACGACGTGTTTGCAGCGCTCACCCGCACCGCCGGCGAGCGCGCCGCCCCCCCGGAAAATCCGATGTCGGCCGACCGCGTGCGCTGGGAACACATCCAGCGCGTCTACGAAATGTGCGACCGCAACGTGTCGGAAACCGCGCGCCGGCTCAACATGCATCGCCGCACGCTGCAGCGCATACTCGCCAAGCGCGCACCACGCTGAGGTTCACGCGCCGGTGGCGCCGGCGGCCAATTGCCGAACCTCAGCGCTGCCCCTCACCTGCCTGCCGGCATCCTCTCCCCGTATAGAGTCGCCAATCGCCGGCGTTGCAGGAGACGACGGCGAGGCTGAAGCTGCCTCTTTCTCCCCGTCGCTATGTGGGGAGTTGAGGAATGGTCCGCGAAGCGGACGAAAAGCCAACTGCTTGGCTTTTCGAATGACGAACGTCCGGCAGGACAATGAGGGGCGGCGCCAACGCTGGAAACAGTTGCGCTTGCCGTGCCATCGACCTTTGCCCATCATCGGCAATAACGCCGCCGGAAAACCCGGCAACGGAGCACAGATGCGCGACAAGCAGCCGAAATCCATCCTTCGCGAATTCCTCGATGGCGAGGCGGCGGGCGGCATCATCCTGATGGTTGCGGCAGCCCTTGCGCTGATCGTCGCCAATTCACCATTGGCCGAAACCTATTTCGCCGCTCTCCACGCCTATCTCGGCCCGCTCAGCGTGTCGCACTGGATCAATGATGGGCTGATGGCGGTGTTCTTCCTGCTGGTCGGCCTCGAGATCAAGCGCGAGATGCTCGACGGTCAGCTCTCGACCTGGCCGCGCCGCGTGCTGCCGGGCGTCGCCGCCGCCGGCGGCATGCTGGTTCCCGCGCTGGTCTATGTCGCCATCAACCGCAACAACGCCGCCGCGCTCTCCGGCTGGGCGATCCCGACCGCCACCGATATCGCCTTTGCGCTCGGCGTACTGTCGCTGCTCGGCAACCGCGTGCCGGCGTCGCTCAAGATATTTCTCACCGCGCTCGCCATCATCGACGATCTCGGCGCCGTCATCATCATCGCCATCTTCTACACAAGCGGCCTGTCGCTGGCCTATCTCGGTGCGGCCTTCGCCGTCATCGCGGTGCTCATCGTGCTCAACCGCATGCGGGTGACGAGGCTGACGCCTTACCTCGTGCTCGGCGCCGTGCTGTGGGTGCTCGTGCTGAAATCGGGTGTGCATGCGACGCTGGCCGGCGTGGCGCTGGCGCTCACCATTCCGCTGAAAACTTCTCCCGGCAGCGGGCACGATCTCGACCATTCGCCGCTGCACCGGTTGGAGCACGGCCTGCACAAGATCGTGCCGTTCTTCGTCATCCCGATTTTCGGCTTTGCCAATGCCGGCGTGTCGCTGGCCGGCCTCAGCGCCTCTGCCCTGGTCGAGCCGCTGACGCTCGGCGTTGCCGCCGGCCTGGTGCTGGGCAAGCTGGCCGGCGTCTTCGGCTCCTCGGCGCTGGCGATCCGGCTCGGCTTCGCCGACCTGCCGGTCAATGCCGGCTGGCTGCACATGATCGGCATTTCGCTGCTCTGCGGCATCGGCTTCACCATGAGCCTGTTCATCGGCCTGCTCGCCTTCGCCAACGACATGGCGCTGCAGGACGCCGTCAAGGTCGGCATCCTGGCGGGGTCCTTCGTTGCAGCGCTGCTGGGTGCCGCCGTGCTCCTGATGGCGCCGGCGGCAGGAGTGGAGGAGGTGGTGGAGTAGGTGTTCTTGGGTTCCTCGCCCCCGCAAAGCGGGGCGAGGAACTTGAGCTTCGTCTACTCGCTCTCTCCCGCCAGCGCCGGCACCGCCACACCCGCCAGTTCCGCCGCCAGCAGCCGCGCCGCACCCGCCCGTGCGATGCGCAGCATCAGCGCCTTGCGCGTTGCCGCCGCCATCCGGTGCTCGGGCGCATCGCGCAGAATCTCGGCGCCGTAGCCGTCGGAGAGGATGAAGCCGCATTCCTCGGGGAAGATCTCCGATGGCACGCCCGGATGCGTGGCGAAGAAGAAGCGGTCGGAGTGCAGCCGGTAATCAGGCCATTTGCGGTCGACGCGAAAATCCTCGATCGAGGATTTGATCTCGATGATCCAGATGTCGCCCTGCCTGGTCAGCGCCACAAGGTCGGCGCGCCGCCCGGTGGCCAGCGACAGTTCGGGCAGCACATGCATGCCCATTTGCATCAACAGCCTCTGCACGCCGCGCCGCACCAGCATGGCGCGTTCGGACTGGCGGCCATCGATCAGGGGATTGAGGGGAATCGGCGAAATGATCGGCATGGCACCCACCATGCCAGATTTTGTTCACGGTTTGAACCTATGCTTGGGCAAAATCCCGATTGACAAATTCGGCCAGATAGGAATATAATCCTGCTACGATTGATGATCCGAGAGGCATGTCACGTCATGGGCCAGGCGCTACGGGAAGTACTGCGGACAATACTGCGTTGGATCGAATCTCTGATCGGTGTCATCTCCGCGTTTGTGAGAAGCGGGATGGCCGAAAAGGTCCTGAAGTCTCGGATGAGCGAGGTCCGGCCGCTTATGTCACTGCCCGAAGCGGCCTTGCCTTCGCCCGGCCTAAGCCCGCCATATCATCAAAAATCGAGGCAGTCAGGGCCTGTTATCGCCGCGGCAAGCGTGGGCCAGTTCTGCAGAGGGCCCATGTCCCGCAACAGCCGTTGCACGCCACGCCGCACCAGCATAGCGCGTTCCCGACTGGCGGCTATCAGGGCGGATGCATACGAAACCTTGTAAATGACCAAGCCGTATACGAAACGACGACTCGTAAGGTTAGGCGGAATTTGGTTCCGAAATTGGTAACTTCCCTACGGCTGGGTAGCTCCTAGAGCCATTTGATGGCTCCCAGGATCAGCACGACAATAACTGCCATCACTAATTCCAGACCAGGCCTGACCTGCGCACGAAGTTGCGGTGAAAACCGGCATGCCAGCAGGACGCCAAGCCCACCACCGAGCGGCGTTAGAACCTTGTCGATAAACTCAACGGCATTCATGTCTTGACCCCCAAACCCAAGCGCGAGACTAGCAGAGCCAAGGTCGTGAGCAAATGGGTTTGTCAACCATACAATCACCTTTCGCAGGGCGACTATATACTTTACAACGCGCCCTGCGGATTGATCCCCGCTATGCTTGAGATAAGCTACCGGGAGGCAAAGCATATGAAGCGTAGAACCGCACTCACCGCGCTGCTCGTATCGTTGGGCACGATAGGCCTAATCTTGCTGGGGATTGGCCTTCTTGCTAGCGCGGGAATCGTAGCTGAGAAGGGTACTTGGCCGCATATTGTAGGTGGCTTCACTGCGGTATTGATGATGCCGATAGCTTTTGTGGCGTTTCTGTCCTGTATGTTTTCAGTTCTGACCACCCTTCTTTTTGCGGCTCTGCGGCGAGAGAAGCTGATCCCCTATCTCAGAGCGTGGCCATTCAAGTTTTTGCTCTGGAAGGAAGTCAGAGAAGAGTTTGAACCTACCTCAAGCTAGGTCTGCTTCTTACTCGTTCGGTCTGAAGGTGGCGGTCGCTTTCGGATTTTGACCCCAGCATCCGCGCGCCTCATCAGACGATTATTCGGTTGCCAAACCTGGGTGACGGCTTGGTCCGAGCGTCTTCCGCGATCGCACCATATTCGTCTGGGTGCAGTCTGGTATTGATCCACAGCGGCCCTATGTCGTGCCGATCGACTTCCGTTCTTAGCTATAAATCGGCCGGACTAAAGTCTTACGTCGTGAGCGCGAAGGTCTGATGTAACCGCTTTGGTTCCGTTCTTGTCCATTGGACGTTCCGTAATTTTAGCCAAATGAGATATAGACCTTTGGAGGTTTTTCTTGCGCGTCCGGCGCCCAGTCTATCCCGGCGCCCGTGCTTCAAACCGTGGCCCGCCTGTCTGCGGCCTGCGCAGCCCCCGCAATGTCATCCAAAATCGGGCAATCCGGCCGGTCGTCACCATGGCAGGCCTGGATCAGCGTCTGCAAGGTCGTGCGCATCGACTGCAGCTCGCGCACTTTTTCCTCGATGGCGCTGACATGGGCGGCGGCGATCTCGCGCACATCGTGGCTGGCGCGGCTGCGGTCCCGGTAGAGCGCCATCAGCTGGCGGCAATCGTCGATTGAAAAGCCGAGGTTGCGGGCACGGCGCAGGAAGGCCAGCCGATGGATGTCGTCGCTGGAATAATCGCGATAGCCATTGCCGGCGCGCGCCGGCGCGATCAGGCCGATCTCTTCATAGTAGCGGATGGTCTTGGCCGGCAGGCCGGACCGCGCCGCGGCATCGCCTACATTCATTGTGATTCCTCGATGTGGTTCCCTGTTTCTAGGCTATCCGACAGGGCCGCCCATTGTTTTTCCTTCACAATCCCGTGAGTCCTGTTGCCGAAATGCCATAGTTGACGGCTTACCGGCACGTAAGCTCCTGCATATAGGCATCGCGCGCTTGGCAAGCAAAGCAAATGCCAGCATGAATGATTTCAGGAAAAGCGGCCGTAACGTGTCGCGACATCTTGGCGGGGCATCGGACCATTTCATGCGCATGAAGTCATTTGCAATCGTCGCCGCACTTGCGTTGTCGGCCGCGATCTCGGGTTGCAGCACGATCGGCTCGCAACTGTTCACCAACAACTACGGTTCGGTGAACGATGCAGGCTACCAACTGCCGCGCATCCCGATCGAGAGGGTGCCGCTGAAGTACCACCGGCAAGAGGTGAACTACGACACCTCGGAAAAGCCGGGCACCATCGTCGTCGATACCCAGAACAAGTTTCTCTACTTCGTCGAAGGCGACGGCCGGGCGATCCGCTACGGCATCGGCGTCGGCCGCGAAGGCTTTGAATGGCACGGCACCGCCCATATCGCGCTGAAGCGCGAATGGCCGACCTGGACGCCGCCGCGGCAGATGATCCAGCGCCAGCCGGAGCTAGCGAAGTTCGCGAGCGGCATGGAGCCGGGCTTGAAGAACCCGCTCGGCGCGCGCGCCATGTATCTGTTCAACAAGGGCGGCGACATGGGCTACCGCCTGCACGGCAGTCCGGAATGGAATTCGATCGGCAAAGCGATGTCGTCAGGCTGCATCCGGCTGATGAACCAGGACATCATCGACCTCTACGACCGCACTTCGGTCGGTGCCAAGGTCATCGTGATGTAGGACCTTGATCCGGAACCGAGGTCCACGAAAGCGAAAAGTGGAACCGGTTTTCGGGAAGATCAAGGTCAAGATAGGCGTTACCCTTCGTACGCGGACCGTCTAGGCAACAACGGACGTCCAAAACAGAAAACCGGGCAATCTGGCCCGGTTTTTTGTTGCTCGCTCGAATGCGTGAAGGGGTCTTAGGAGACCTGCTCGACCTGCTGTACTTCCGGCACGAAGTGGCGGAGCAGGTTCTGGATGCCGTGCTTCAGCGTCGCCGTCGAGGACGGGCAGCCGGCGCAGGCGCCCTTCATGTGCAGGAACACGGTGCCGTTCTCGAAGCCGCGGAAGGTGATGTCGCCGCCATCCTGGGCAACCGCCGGGCGCACCCTGGTGTCGAGCAATTCCTTGATGGTGATGACCAGTTGCTCATCGGCCTTGTCGTAGAATTCGCCGGTCTGGCTGGTCTCGGCAGCGGGGCCGGCGTTGACCATGACGGGCGCGCCCGACATGAAATGCTCCATGATGGCGCCGAGGATGGCCGGCTTCAGGTGCTGCCAGTCCGGGCCGTCCTTGGTCACGGTGATGAAGTCATAGCCGAAGAAGACGCCGGTCACGCCGGGGATCTCGAACAGGCGGCCGGCCAGCGGCGAGGCGCTGGCTGCACTGTCGGCGTCGCGGAAATCGGCGGTGCCTTCGACAAGCACTTCCTTGCCGGGCAGGAACTTCAGCGTTGCCGGGTTCGGCGTCGATTCGGTCTGGATGAACATGGCCGTCTCCGTGCCCCAGTCGGGCAGCTAGTTTGGAATAGTTCTAAATAGGCTCAATCTGCTGGACATTCAAGCGAAACGCATCGCTCAAAATGGCTGGCTGGCGGAATGTTTTTACTGGCTGGGGATGAATCCCGCGCGGGCTATAAATCCAGGATCGTGATGTTATCCGAACCGCTTCACACTTTCCGGCATCACTCTCTATGCGAGGCTGTCGATCTCCTCGTCGGAAAGGTTCTGCGGCACCACTGTGACGGGAATAGGGAAGGCGGCGCCCTTGCCGGCAACAGCCCCGACCAGCGGCCCGGGTCCTTCCTTGCCGGCACCTGCCGCCAGCACCAGGATGGCGATGTCCTGGTCTTCCTCGATCAGCTTGTGGATCTCCTCGGTCGGCTTGCCTTCGCGCACCACCATCTCGGGCTCGATGCCGAGCTTCTGGCGCACCTTGTTGGCGTAGCCGTCGAGTGCCGCGCGCGCCGTGGCGTTGGCTTCCTCGCGCATGATCTTCTCGACGCCCAGCCAGTGCTGAAAGTCGTCCGGTGTGATGATGTAGAGCAGCACCAGCGTGCCGCTGGTGCTCTGCGCCCGCTTGGAGGCGTACGCGACGGCGCGCTCGCACTCCGGCGTGTCGTCGATGATCGTCAGGAATTTCCTGCGATGGCCGGCTTCGCGACTGAGGCGTTTGGAGACCATGTCTATCTACTCGATGTTTTCGGCCGCAATCTGCCACCGCGACAGACCGGCGGCAAGCCGCCGGCCTTGGGCCAGAATGGTGCGGTGCACTGACGGTAGGATCAGCCCTGCAACAGGCCTATAATGTCGCGTACCGTCTTCATCGTGGTCTCAGCCAGCGCGCCGGCGCGTTCGCCGCCGTCTCTCAGCACCGCGTCGACATGGGCGCGGTCGCCTTCGATGCGGCGCATCTCGCCGGCGATCGGCGCCAGTTTTTCCACGGCAAGGTCGGCAAGCGCCGGCTTGAACACGGAAAACTGCTGGCCGCCGAACTCCTTCAGCACGTCCGCCTTCGACATCTCGGCCAGCCCGGCATAGATGCCGACCAGGTTTTCCGCTTCCGGGCGGCTTTCCAGGCCGTCGACTTCGCTTGGCAACGCTTCCGGGTCGGTCTTGGCCTTGCGGATCTTCTTCGAGATGGTGTCGGCATCGTCGGTCAAATTGATACGCGACAGGTCGGACGGGTCCGACTTCGACATTTTCTTCGAACCGTCGCGCAGGCTCATGATGCGCGCCGCCGGCCCGCCGATCACCGGTTCGGTTATCGGGAAGAACCCGTTTACCGTCTCCTCGCCGACCTGCATCTCGACGCCGACGCCAAGGCTGGCGATGCGGCTCGAAAAGTCATTGTTGAACTTTTGCGCGATGTCGCGGGTCAGCTCCAGATGTTGCTTTTGATCCTCGCCCACCGGCACATGGGTGGCGCGGTAGAGCAGGATGTCGGCCGCCATCAGTGAGGGATAGGCTAGCAGGCCCAGCGAGGCATTTTCGCGGTCCTTGCCGGCCTTGTCCTTGAACTGCGTCATCTTGTTCATCCAGCCGATGCGCGCCACGCAGTTGAAGATCCAGGCAAGCTCGGCATGCTGCATCACCCGCGACTGGTTGAAGACGATGTGCTTCTTCGGGTCGATGCCGGAGGCAAGGAAGGCCGCGGTGATCGAGCGGGTCTGGTCGGCGAGGTCGTCATGGACGAGCTGTGCCGTCAGCGAATGCAGGTCGACGACGCAATAGATGCAGTCTGACGTGTCCTGCAGGGCGACGAATTTCTTGATGGCGCCGAGATAGTTGCCGAGATGCAGATTGCCGGTCGGCTGTACCCCGGAAAAGACGAGCTGTTTGAAGGCGGTCATGATGTCCTCATGGCTTGTGGAGGGCCGTATAAGCGTGATTCCGAAAAGTTGCAGACTTTTCGGAGCCAATCACGCGGCTGGAAACCACGCGCGGCGAAAGTCTTGCGACGGCGCGCTTATGGACGAAGGGGCGGAGAGGATCAAGACCGGTGTTGCTGTTAGCTCGCCCGGACTATTCGTCCAGATCGGCGTTTGGCGCTGGCGCCGCTGCCTTGCCCGAGCCGCGTTTCACATTGCGCCGGATCATTCCGAAATCGGCGCCGCCGGTGGCGAAAGCCGTGACGAAGTAGAGCAGCGCCCCGCCGGCCACCAATGAGAGAAGCGTCACGGCCTTGATCACCAGTGGCGAGCCGGGGCCGAGCCTGACGGCCAGCCAATGCTCGGCGAAATAGAGCGCCACCGCCATCACCGCCGCCGACAGCACAAGACGCGGAATGCGCTTCAACAGCGGCACGTCGCGGCCCCAATGGCCACGTCGGATCAGCACCGCAAGCAGCATCACCGCGTTGACCCAGCCGGCGACGGCCGAGGCCACCGCAATGCCGGGCGCGCCCATTTTGGGGAACAGCGTCAGCGCGGTGATCACGTTCACGCCGACCGAGATGGCGGCGAACATCATCGGCGTGCGCGTGTCCTCGCGGGCGAAATAGCCGGGAGTGAAGGCCTTGATCAGCACGAAGGCCGGCAGGCCGAGGCCGAAAATCGCCAGGATCGCGGCCACGGTCGGCGTCGAGCCGTTGGCGGCGAAGGCGCCGCGCTCATAGACCAGCCGCACGATCGGCTCCGCCATTACCCAAAGGGCCGCCGCCGCCGGCAAGGTCATGAACAGGGTG
Organism: Mesorhizobium sp. C277A; assembly: GCF_040324395.1. NCBI lineage: Bacteria > Pseudomonadati > Pseudomonadota > Alphaproteobacteria > Hyphomicrobiales > Phyllobacteriaceae > Mesorhizobium > Mesorhizobium sp. C277A. The sequence continues at coordinate 5,700,214 of NZ_JAMYVW010000002.1, forward strand.
AACTCGACCGAGCGGTTCTGCAGATTGGCCGCCTCGACCAGATTGCCCGATTTCAGCGCCCGCGACAGCTCCGGCAACAGCACGATGGCCACCGCGACGCCGACGACGCCGAGCGGCAGCTGGTAGATGCGGTCGGCGTAAGCAAGCGACGACACGGCGCTGTCCTGCGCCGACGCGATCGCCGTGCCGATCAGCTGGTTGATCTGGGTGATGCCGCCGGTGATCGCCGCCGGCAGCGCCAGGATCAGCAGGCGCTTGACGTTGGGCGTCATCTTCGGCCGGCGAAAACCGATGGCGATGCCGGCATTGCGCACAGCCACCCAGACAATGGCGAGCTGTACCAGCCCCGCCGCCAGCACGCCCCAGGACAGGCTGAAACCAACCTCACGGGCATCCATGCCGTGGTACCAGGCGTAGCCGAGCACGCTAATCAGGATGATGTTGAGGAATGCGGGCGCCACGGCAGCCGCGAAATAGCGGCGCAGCGAATTCAGCATGCCGGCCATCATGGCTGCGAGCGACATGCAGATGAGATACGGGAACATGATCGTCGCCAGCAGGACGGTCGTCTCGAATTTGCCCGGCGTGTCGGCAAAGCCCGGCGCCACGAGATAGCGCACGATCAGCGGCATCGCCAATTCCATGACGATGGTCAGCGCCAGAAGTGCGGTGAACAGGACGCCGAACACTTCCTCCGAAAAGCGCTTGGCGCCGTCGGTGCCGTGAGTCTCGATCTCCTTGGCAAACAGCGGCACGAAAGCGGCGTTGAAGGCGCCTTCGGCAAACAGCCGGCGAAACGTGTTGGGAAACTGAAAGGCGGCGTTGAAGGCGTCCGCCACCGGCCCGGTGCCGAGTGCGGCCGCCATCAGCATTTCGCGGCCAAAGCCAAGGGCGCGGCTCATCAGCGTGCCGGACGCAACCGTGGCGAATTTCTTGACGAGGCTCATGCGCGGGGAGATTGCCTGGATGATTGGGACAAAGGGGGTGATTGGGACAAAGTGATGGTCACTCGGCCGCCGCCTTGGCCTTGCCGCCGCGCTCTGGGACAACGCCTTCAAGCGCCGCGATCAGCCTGGCGTGGATGGTGGCGGTGCGTGCCGGGTTGTCGATCTTCTGCCCCGTAAGGTCGGTGACATAGAAAGTGTCGATCACCTTCTCGCCGAAGGTGGTGATGTGAGCCGAGGCGATGTCGAGCGAGAGATCGGACAACGCACTGGTGATTTCCGACAACAGCCCAGGCCGGTCCAGTCCCTCGACCTCGATCACCGAAAACCGGTTCGACAGCGTGTTGCGGATTTCGGCGCGCGGCGGAATCTTGAACACCTTGGCGCCGCGCCGCGGCCGGGTGCGCTTCTCGATCATCTCCGGCAGCCAGCTCTTGCCCGACAGCACGTCCTCGATCAGCCGGCCGACGCGCTCGGCGCGACGGCGCTCATCCTCATCGCGGTCGAATTCCCGTGAGATCAGGATGATGTCCAGCGCGCGGCCGTCGGACGTGGTGAAGATCTGCGCGTCGACGATGTTGCCGCCGGCGCCGGCACAGGCGCCGGCAATAACCGAAAGCAGGCGCGGATGGTCCTGCGCCAGCACGGTGATCTCGGTCACCGCCTCGAATTGGTGGGTCCTGACCACGGTGGCGAGCTTCTTGCCTGCCGCGTCGGCTTCGCGAATGAATTCGGCATGGCGCAGCTGATCGGGGAGGTCGACCGTCAGCAGATAGTTCTCGTAATGCAGGCCGACATAGCGCTTGCGGGCCTTGTCCGGCCAATCGGCCAGCGCCTCGGCCAGCCGCTCGCGCGCCGCCGCCGTCCGCTTGGCGCGCGACACTTCCGAGAAGCCGCCGGTCAAAAGCAGTTCGGTCTCGTAGTAGAGCGTGCGCAGGAGCTGGCCCTTCCAGCCGTTCCACACGCCCGGCCCGACACCCCTGATGTCGCAGACGGTCAGGATCAACAGCATTTTTAGCCGCTCAACCGATTGCACGATCGAGGCGAAATCCTCGATCGTCTTGCGGTCGTTGAGGTCGCGCGTCTGCGCCGTCATCGACATCACCAGATGGTTCTCGACCAGCCAGGCGACTGTCTCGGTGTCGGCCGCCGACAGCCCCATATGCGGGCAGATGCGGCGCGCGATCCGGGCGCCGGCCTCTGAGTGATCCTCCGGCCGGCCCTTGGCGATGTCGTGCAGCAGCACCGCGACATAGAGCGCCTCGCGGCTCTTCTCTAGCCCCGGCATCAGCGTGTGCGAGAGCGGATGCACCTTTTCGCCGTCGCCGCGCTCGATCTCGGCCAAGACGCCGATGCAGCGGATCAGGTGCTCGTCCACCGTATAGTGGTGGTACATCGAGAACTGCATCATGGCGACTATTCTGCCGAAATCGGGGATCAGCCTGCCGAGCAGGCCGGCCTCGTTCATGCGCCGCAAATTAAGCTCGGCATTGCGGTCCGAGGTCAGGATGTCGAGGAACAGCCGGTTGGCCTCCTCGTCGCGCCGCAGCGACTTGTTGACCAGACCGAGCGAGCGGGTGAGCAGCTTCAGCGCATCGGGATGGAACTCCAGCCCGTGCTTGTCGGCGAACCAGAACAGCCTGAGCAGATTGACCGGGTCGCGCTCGAACACGCTGTCGTCGGCGACGTTGATGCGGTGATTGTCGACAATGAAGTCCGACGTGCCTGCCAGCTTGCGCTTGCGGCGCTGGAAGGTGAGGAAGATGCGGTTGAAGCCGGGCACATGCTTGGCCTGCTCTTCCTCGAGCGCGGCGCAGAAGATGCGGGTGAGGTCGCCGACATCCTTGGCGACGAGGAAGTAGTGCTTCATGAAGCGCTCGACCGCCGACAGACCGGGATGGGTGGTGTAGCCGAGACGTTCGGCAATCTCGCGCTGGATATCGAAATGCAGCCGTTCCTCTGGCTTGCCGGTGAGGAAATGCATGTGGCAGCGCACCGCCCAGAGGAAATCCTCGGCCTTGAGGAATTCCCGGTATTCGGCCTCGGTGAACACAGCCTTGTCGACCAGTTCCTCGCCTGTGCGCACGCGATAGAAGTATTTGGCGATCCAGAACAGCGTCTGCAAATCGCGCAGGCCGCCCTTGCCGTCCTTGACGTTGGGCTCGACCAGATAGCGGCTTTCGCCGGCCTTGGCATGGCGATCGTCGCGTTCGGCGAGCTTGGCCTGCACATATTCCGGTCCGGTGGTGCGCACCACTTCATGGTCGAAGCGGGTGAGCAATTCGTCGAAGAGCTTCTGTTCGCCCCACAGGAACCGCGCTTCCAGGATCGTGGTGCGGATGGTGATATCGCTGCGCGACAGTCTGAGACACTCGTCGATGTTGCGGGTGGCGTGGCCAACCTTCAACCCGAGGTCCCACAGCATATAGAGCATATATTCGACGATCTGTTCGCCCCACGGCGTCTGCTTGTAGGGCAGCAGGAACAACAGGTCGATGTCGGAGCCCGGCGCCAGCGTGCCGCGGCCATAGCCGCCGACGGCAACGACCGCCATGCGCTCTGCGGTCGAGGGGCTTTTCACCCGGTAGACGTGGGTCGCGGCGAACTCGTAGAGGGCGCGGATGATCTCGTCCATCAGATGCGACAGCCGGGCGGCGCATGCCGTGCCGCTGCCATCGTCCATCAGCATGCGCTCGGCAACCTTGCGGCCCTCGGTCAGCCGATCCTTCAGCAGCCGGAGCGCACCGACGCGCGCGCCGGGCTCGGCGCCGCTGGCCGCCGAGATCAGCGCCGTCATGTCGCGGCGCAAAGCCTCGCTGTCGATCAGCGCGTCGAGCTTGAGGGAGATTTTTGCCATGGATTGCCGGTGGGCCTCGCCTTTGCGCGGCGTCTATAGCGCGTTTTCACGGCGCTGTGTATGGGGCGGACGGACGCGTCGGCCGCGATACCAGAAAGGGATGATCATCTCGCGCCGGAGCCGGAAGAGATCGGCGATCTGCCGCGTCAACCGCCTGGTCTCGATCCTTACCTTGGCGGTGATTGGCCTGGGGCGCCGTTTACCTATCCCGCTTGCCACCCATTCCTCTGTTCGCTCCTGCTTGAGCAGGCTTGGCAATCTCACCGGACTGTCGCCGAGGAATTGTGCCTGCAGGCACAATGCTGGGACGAGTTGGTAAATGACCTTGTCGGACGAGGTCGCAAAACGCGGATTGAAGATGAGGTGATCGACGGGAATGCTGATCTCATTCGTTGCCGCAAGAAGGTCCCGCGCGGCCTGTCTGGACAGGATGTATCCCGCCGTACCGATATGGAGCCCGTGCAGTCTGCTCGCAGAAAAACCGTGGCCGCAGGCAACTTGCTTGCGTGAAATTACGGTCCGGTTGAAGAACGTTTCCAACTTGACGATGTCCGCATCGGCGGGAATCCAGCCCGCATCGGCAAGCAAAGCGCCGGCTTTGTCCGGGAAAACGACATCGTCCTCGAAAATCGCCGCGTAAGCATCCTCACCTGCAGCGATCATCGACCAACACTGTTGGTGGCTGAGCAGGCATGCAATCTCGGCGTCGGCCAGACGCAAATGCTTCTTGCCCTGCGGCATTTCGGCCAGATCCGGCCGATCTCGCGCATCGATGGCGGCGACCCGCTCAAACGCGATGCCGATGCGGGCGAACTCCGCCGTTACATGGGCGAGGCGATCGCGGGACCGATCGAGATTGATAATCAGGCATTTCATTTGGGTGGGATCGATGCAGTGGGACGCGCGTCCATAGCATGGGAACAAAGTTGCGTAAGCGATTTTCCCTCGATGTGTGCGATGAGGGCCATGATCGAAAAGTGGAAATCGCCCCTTGACCTTCCAGTTACTGGAAGCACTACCCCCTCACCCAGACAGATATAAGGCATTTTTCGATGGCGCATTCCGAGCATCACCACCACGCGGCCGATGGCAGCTGCTGTGCGGCAAAGGCTGCTGAGCCGGCCGCCGAAGCCGTGGTGCGCGATCCGGTCTGCGGCATGAGCGTCGATCCGGCCGCGGGCAAGCCGACGGCCGAGCATGGCGGCCGTCTCTTTCACTTCTGCAGCGAGGGTTGCCGTACGAAATTCGTCGCCGGGCCCGAAAAATACCTGACCGCCACCGACCCCGTCTGTGGCATGAGTGTCGACCGCGCTACCGCCAGGCATTTTTTCCGCCACGAAGGCCAGGGTTTCTATTTCTGCTCGGCCGGCTGCCAGGCGAAGTTCGAGGCCGAGCCACAAAACTATCTCGGCGACAGGCCGGCGGCGTCGCCGGTGCCGAAAGGCACGCAATACACCTGCCCGATGCATCCCGAAGTGATAAGAGACAAGCCCGGCTCCTGCCCGATCTGCGGCATGGCGCTTGAGCCGATGGGCGTTCCCACTGGCGATGAGGGGCCGAACCCCGAACTGGTAGACTTCACCAGACGGTTCTGGGTCAGTGCGATGCTGTCCGTGCCGCTGCTGATCGTTGCCATGGCGCCGATGCTCGGCCTGACGTTCCAGGCGTTTGTCGACGAGCGCACGATGGTCTGGCTGGAATTCGCGCTGGCCAGCCCGGTGGTGCTGTGGGCGGCCTTCCCCTTCTTCCACCGCGGCTGGGATTCGCTGGTCAACCGCAGCCCCAACATGTGGACGCTGATTTCGCTGGGTGTGGGTGCGGCCTACCTCTACAGCGTCGTCGCCGCACTGTTTCCGGACATCTTTCCGCATCAGTTCCGTGGCCATGGCGGCACCGTCCCGGTCTATTTCGAGGCAGCTTCCGTCATCGTCGCGCTGGTATTCCTCGGTCAGGTGCTCGAATTGCGGGCGCGCGAAAAGACCGGCTCGGCCATCCGTGCGCTGCTCGACCTGGCGCCGAAGACGGCACGGCTGATCGGGGAGGACGGCTCCGACACCGACGTGCCGCTGGATGCGGTCAAGACCGGCGACCACCTGCGCCTCCGTCCGGGCGACGCCGTGCCGGTCGACGGCATCGTAACGGAAGGCCGTTCCTCCATCGACGAATCGATGATCTCGGGCGAGCCGCTGCCGGTCGAAAAAACGAAAGGCGATGCCTTGACCGGCGGCACGCTCAACAAGAACGGTTCGCTGATCATGCGCGCCGAAAAGGTCGGCTCCGAAACGACGCTTTCGCGCATCGTCGAGCTGGTCGCAAAGGCGCAGCGTTCGCGCGCGCCGATTCAAGGTTTAGCCGACCGCGTCTCCTTCTACTTCGTGCCGGCCGTCGTGCTGGTTGCGCTCGCGGCCTTTGCCGCCTGGGCGATCTTCGGTCCCGAACCCAGCTTGATCTTTGCCATCGTCTCGGCGGTCTCGGTGCTGATCATCGCCTGCCCCTGCGCGCTCGGCCTGGCGACGCCGATGTCGATCATGACCGCCACCGGGCGCGGGGCGCACGCGGGCGTGCTGATCAAGGACGCGGCCGCGCTTGAGCGCTTCGCTTCGGTCGACACGTTGATCGTCGACAAGACCGGCACCTTGACCGAAGGCAAGCCTCGCTTGACCGATGTCGTCGCTGCCGAAGGCCTGTCCGAGAATGAATTGCTGGCGCTCGCCGCCGGCCTGGAAAAAGGCTCGGAGCATCCGCTGGCCGAGGCCATTGTCGGCGGCGCCGGCGAACGCGGGCTGACGCTCGTCGAGGCCGGCGGCTTCGACGCCGTCACCGGCAAGGGCGTATCCGGCACGGTGTCTGGCAGGAAGGTTTCGCTCGGCAACGCCGCCATGATGGCCGACGTCGGCATCGACACCGCTTCCCTGTCGGCCAGGGCCGAGGCGCTGCAGGCAGAAGGCAAGACGGCGATGTTCGTTGTGGTGGACAAAAAACTGGCCGGCATTGTCGCGGTCGCCGATCCGGTCAAGGCAACGACAGCCGAGGCGATCAGGGCGCTGCACGACAGAGGCTTGCGGATCATCATGGCGACCGGCGACAATGAATGCACGGCGCGCGCCATCGCCAAAAGCCTTGGCATTGACGAGGTGCGCGCCGGCCTGCTGCCGGAACAAAAGGCAGCCCTTGTCGAGGAGTTGCGTGCGAAAGGTGCCGGCGTAGCCATGGCCGGCGACGGCGTCAACGATGCGCCGGCCCTGGCCAGCGCCGATGTCGGCATCGCCATGGGCACCGGCGCCGATGTCGCTGTCGAGAGCGCCGGCATTACGCTGGTCAAGGGCGATCTCAACGGCATCGTCAGGGCCCGAACGCTCGCCCAGGGGACGATCCGCAACATCCGCCAGAATCTGTTTTTCGCCTTCCTCTACAATGTGCTTGGCGTGCCGGTTGCCGCCGGCGTGCTCTATCCGCTCACCGGCACGCTTTTGTCGCCGATGCTGGCGGCGGCGGCCATGAGCCTGTCTTCGGTTTCGGTCATCGCCAACGCATTGCGGCTGCGGACGTTGAAACTCTGAGCAAAGCCCCCAGATACGAATATCAATCAACAGGAGATCATGGATGACCTTGGCTAAGAAGATCGTGCTTTTGATGATGGCGGCGGGAATGCTGCTTGCCGTTTTCCTCGAAAGCGTCCCGGCGCAATCCGAAGAGATGAAACACGACATGGGCGCGATGGGCGCGCAAGGTCCTTCGACCGACGGCTACAAGGCGGCGATGGACAAGATGCACACCGACATGATGATCGAATATTCCGGCAATGCCGATGTCGATTTCGTGCGCGGCATGATCCCGCATCATCGGGGCGCGATCGACATGGCCAAGGTGGAACTCGCCAATGGCAAGGATCCCGAAATCCGCAAGCTGGCCGAAGATGTCATCGCCGCGCAGGAAGCCGAGATCGCCAAGATGCAGGCCTGGCTCGCCGCCCATCCGGCGAAGTAAGGCAGCAACGGCCATGCCGGAGAGATTCATTCTGGATTTCTCTCCGTGCTTGTGATGCCATTCGCATCGATTACACGGCGCCAGGAGCCCACATGCCATCGACGATAAGAGCCACCACACTGCCTTCGGGCGAGGCCGTCCAGGTGCTGGGACAGGGCACATGGAAGATGGGCGAGGATTCCCGCCGCCGCGCCGGCGAGGTCAATGCCCTGAAGCTCGGGCTGGACCTCGGCATCACGTTGATCGACACCGCTGAAATGTATGCCAGCGGCGGCGCCGAGGAGGTGGTAGCGGAAGCCATTGCCGGGCGCCGCGACGAACTCTTTCTTGTCTCCAAGGTATTGCCGTCCAATGCCTCGCGCGCCGGCGTGGCGCGGGCCTGCGAAAACAGCTTGAAGCGCCTGCGCACCGACCGCATCGATCTCTATCTCCTGCACTGGCCGGGCAGTGTGCCTCTATCTGAAACCGTCGAGGCTTTCGAGGCGCTGAAGGAGGCCGGCAAGATACGCCACTGGGGTGTCAGCAATTTCGACACCGACGAAATGGAGGAGCTGACCGGCCTGTCGTCTGGCAATCATGTCCAGACCAACCAGGTGCTCTACAATCTGTCGCGGCGCGGCCCCGAATTCGATCTCGCACCGTGGAGCCGGCAGCGCGGCATCCCGCTGATGGCCTATTCGCCGGTCGAGCAGGGCGCGCTGGCGCGCAATTCCAGGCTGGAAACCATCGCCGCCCGCCACAACGCCACGGCAGCACAGATCGCGCTTGCCTGGGTGATGGCGCAGCCCGGTGTCATCGCCATCCCGAAGGCGAGCAGCCAGGAGCATGTCCGCCAGAATGTTGCCGCGCTCGACATCGAGCTGACGGCCGAAGACCTCGCCGAACTCGACCGCGCCTTTCCACCGCCGACGCGCAAGCGCGGGCTGGAGATGATCTAGATTGGAACGGGTTTCGACCGGGTATCATCATACGGCGTATAGAGTCGGAGCCATGACGGTCACGTCGCTGCGCGACGGTTACGTCGACATGCCAATCAGGCGGCTGCGCCAGCCCGGAGACCGGACATTCGGTGACAACCTGCCCTCGCATGTACCGCTCGTCGACGGTGCGCTCAGGCTGTCGGTCAACGCCTTCGCCATCGATGACGGCGACGACATCACGCTGATCGACACAGGGGCTTCGAACGCCTGGCACCCGACAATGGGGCACCTGCCCGAGGCGCTGCGCGAGGCGAAGATCGCCACCGACCGGATTCGGACTGTTGCTTTCACCCACACCCATCTCGACCATATACACGGGCTCATCCTTGCCGATGGTGGCGACGGCTTCCCGCAGCTCTCTCGCCTGCTTGTCCCGCGCGCTGAGCTCGGCATGTTTCGCGACGTGGCGAGGCTGGAATGCTTCCACGATCGCGCCCAGCCTCTCGATGCTGGACAGCGCGTCAGCGCTGACATCGATACGATCGGCTCCGCTGGCCATGAAGCCGGCCACACTTGCTTTCGCGTTGTGAGCGCAGGCGAAACACTGTTGATCTGGGGCGACATCGTACATGTGCCGTCGCTTCAATTCGCTCGACCCGAGATCACGTGGGAATTCGACGCAGACCAGCAGCAGGCGAGGGCAAGCCGGTTGCAAATGCTGGCGCTTGCGGCCAACAACGACTGCTACGTCGCCGGCGCGCATCTTGATTCGCCCGGCGTCGGCCGGGTTTTTCGAACCGAGACGGCTTTCCGCTTCGAGCCCTTGTAGCACTCTAGCCGAGCGCCGCCCGCGCCCGTCGCAACGCGCGCGAAAACACTGCGGTGTCGTCGAAGGCGCGCGCCAGCGTGAGCGCGCCCTGGATGGCGCCGACCGTTTCTTCGGCGAGTTCGTCCGCCCTGGCAGCGCTGTGCCCGCTTCGGGTCAGCGCTTCGGCAAGATGCGCCACCCAGCGGCCGAAATAGCTTTTGATCGCAATGGCGAAGAGGTCGCGGGATTCGTCCAGCGCGAAGGCGCCGATCAGGCACACCCGGCGTCCCGAGCGGAAATAGCTGTCGGTCGCTTCGAACATCCGATCGATACCCGTGCGAGGGTAGGCCCTGTCCTGCAACGGCACGAAGACATTCTCCTCGAACCAGCCATCTATATGGGCAATGACAGCCGCCGCCATCTCTTCCTTGCCGCCGGGGAAGAAGTGGTAAAGGCTGCCTTTGCCTAGGCCGGTCGCCGCACCGATCCGCGCCAGGCTCGCCCCTTCATAGCCGTGTTCGCGGAAAACCTCGCCGATGATGGAGAGCAAATCGGCGCGATCGGGCGCGATCCTGCGCATGCGCTAGTTTTTCCGCTTGAGCATGATCTTTGCCGAAAACCGCGACACAGCTCTAGGGATCATATTCTAAAATCCGAGTTCGGACAGGCCGGGATGGTCGTCCGGTCGGCGGCCGAGCGGCCAGTGATATTTGCGCTCACCCTCGGCGATCGGCAGGTCGTTGATGCTGGCGACGCGCCTACGCATCAGCCCGGCCGCGTCGAATTCCCAATTCTCATTGCCGTAGGAGCGGAACCAGTGGCCACTGTCGTCGCGCCATTCATAGGCAAAGCGCACCGCGATGCGGTTGTCGTTCCAGGTCCAGACCTCCTTGATCAGGCGGTAGTCGAGCTCGCGAGCCCATTTGCGCGTGAGGAAGGAGACGATCTCATTTCTGCCCGAGACGAACTCGGCGCGGTTGCGCCAGGTGCTGTCCTGCGTATAGGCGAGCGAAACCCGTTCGGGATCGCGGCTGTTCCAGGCGTCTTCGGCAAGCCGAGCCTTCTGCGCGGCGGTCTCGGCGGTGAAGGGCGGCAGCGGCGGACGGCTCATGTCATTCTCCCATCGGCAAAGGCGATGGCGAGCATTGTACCAAACGGTACAATTGGTCAAGGCCGAAATCGGGCTAGGTTTTCCCCGCCAGCCCCTTCAGCCGGTAGAGCGCTTCCAGCGCCTCGCGCGGCGTCATCTCGTCTGGATTGATCTCACCCAGCGCTGCGCCCAATGCGTCGCTCTCCGCAGGCTTTGCCGCTTCCCGCTTCATTGCCACCGAAAACAGCGGCAGATCGTCGACCAGTCGGTTGGCCTTGCCGGAGACATCGCCTTCCTCGAGCTGATGCAGCACCTCTTTGGCGCGGCCGACCACCGCTTCCGGCAGACCGGCAAGGCGAGCGACCTGAACGCCATAGGAGCGATCGGCGGCACCCTTGCCGACCTCGTGCAGGAAGACGACGTCGCCTTCCCACTCCTTGACCCGCATCGTGACATTGTGCAGTCGCGGCAGCTTGCCGGAGAGTGCCGTCATTTCGTGGAAATGAGTGGCGAAGATCGCCCGGCAGCGGTTCTTCTCGTGCAGATACTCGACCGCCGCCCAGGCGATCGACAGGCCATCGAAGGTGGCGGTGCCGCGGCCGATTTCGTCGAGGATCACCAGCGCCCGCTCACCGGCCTGGTTGAGGATCGCGGCCGTCTCTACCATCTCGACCATAAAGGTGGAGCGGCCACGCGCCAGATCGTCCGAGGCGCCGACGCGCGAGAACAGCCTGTCGACGACGCCGATATGGGCCGATGTCGCCGGCACGAAGGAGCCGGTCTGGGCAAGGATGGCGATCAGTGCGTTTTGCCGCAGGAAGGTCGACTTACCGCCCATATTCGGACCGGTGAGCAGCCAGATGGCGCCGGCCTTGGCACCGTCTTGCGGCGACAGATCGCAATCATTGGCGACGAACGGCCCTTCGCCCGAACGGCGAAGCGCCTGTTCGACCACCGGATGGCGTCCGCCCGAGATGTCGAAGGCGAGGCTGGAATCGACCAGCGGCCGGCACCAGGCTTCGCTCTCCGACAACAGCGCGATCGCCGCCGACACGTCGAGTACGGCGAGCGCATCGGCGCCGGCGCGGATCTTCTGCGCCTCGCCGACCGCCTCAGCCGTCAGCGTATCGAAAGCGGCAAGCTCGATGCTCAGCGCCCGGTCAGCGGCATTGGCGATTTTGGTCTCGAGTTCGGCAAGTTCCGTCGTGGTGAAACGCATGGCATTGGCCATGGTCTGGCGGTGGATGAAGCGTGCCTTGGCGCCATCGCTGCCGGTCATGATCGAATGATGGTTGGCGGTCACCTCGATGTAATAGCCCAGCACATTGTTGTGGCGGATCTTCAGCGAGCGGATGCCAGTCTCCTCGATCAGCGAGCGCTCCAGCCCGGCGATCACCTTGCGAGACTCATCGCGCAGCGCCCGCATCTCGTCGAGCTCGGCATGGTAGCCGCCGCGCACGAAGCCGCCGTCGCGCCTGAGCAGCGGCAGTTCCTCGCCAAGAGCCTGGGCCAGATGCTTGGCCAGCGCACGCGGCAGCGCCTTTATCGCGGCAAGTGCTTCCGTCAATTCATAGGGCAGCGCTGTTGCGGCGAAGATTTCGGCAATGGTGGCCGCCGCTTCAAAGCCGGCACGCAGCGCGCCGAGATCGCGCGGACCGCCGCGGTTGAGCGCCAACCGCGACAGCGCCCGCGGCATGTCGGCGACGCTCTTCAGGCTTGACCGCACAGCCTGGCAGAGCCGCGTCTCGGTGCGGAAGAACGATACCGAATCAAGCCGGGCAGCAATCGCCGCCGGATCGGTTAGCGGCGCCATCAGCCGGTCGGCGAGCAGCCTGGCGCCGCCGCCGGTGACCGTGCGGTCTATAGCCTTGAACAGCGAGCCGTCGCGGCTGCCCGACAGCGTGCGCAACAGTTCCAGATTGCCGCGTGTCGCAGGATCGATGAACAGCGTCGAGCCCTGCTCCTCGCGTTCGGGACGCGACAAAGGCGGCCGCTCGGCCTTCTGCGTCTTTTCGACATAGGCGATGGCGCCCGAGATCGCCGACAATTCGGCGCGCGAGAAGGCACCGAAACTGTCCGGCGTCGCCACTTCGAAGAAGCGCGCGATCCGCCCCGCTGCCGAAGCCGAATCGAAAAGCGACGGCGGCTGCGGGCTGGCGACGCGGCCGATGACGTCGAACACCGGCTTCAGCTCGGGATCGTAAAACACCGGTTCGGCGACGATCAGCTCGCGCGGGTCGACGCGGAAGACATCGGCCAGCAGGCGGTCGGCCGTGGTTTCGGCGACGCGGAAGACGCCGGTCGAGATCTCGATCCAGGCCAGGGCGAAGGCGTCACCGCTGTTGCCGCCCTTCACCCGCCCTAGCGCCATCAGGAAGCTCGATTCGGACGGCGCCAGCAATTTATCCTCGGTGATGGTGCCTGGCGTCACCAGGCGCACCACGTCACGGCGTACGACCGATTTGCCGCCGCGCTTCCTGGCTTCCGCCGGGTCCTCGATCTGCTCGCAGACGGCAACGCGAAAACCTTGGCCGATCAGCTTTTGCAGATAGTCGTCGGCCGCATGCACCGGCACGCCGCACATCGGAATGTCGTTACCCTGGTGCTTGCCGCGCTTGGTCAGGACGATGCCCAGCGCCTTGCTCGCCTTTTCGGCGTCGTCGAAGAACAGCTCGTAGAAATCGCCCATGCGGTAGAACAGCAGCGAATCCGGGTTCGCCGCCTTGATCTCGATAAACTGCTCCATCATCGGCGTGACGCTGCCGACGGGCGCAGGCGGTGTCACCTCTGGGGCGTCGGTTTCTGCTGAAGTGTGCATGTTCATGCCCGCACGCTAGCAGATGTGGGTGCGGGGTTTAATGCCGGCGGCTCGAAAAGCAGGGGACGACCGGCCTCGACGGCGGCTTGTGCTCCCTCTACGCCGGGTGAAGCCGTTGGTTGCTTCGGGCGACAACCAGACCCTATGATCGCCCTGGCGGGGATAGGCGGCATGGATCAGGACAAGCAGGAAGGGTTCGAGGAACTGGTCGGTCCGGCTGGATCGACCGCCACGCGCCTGTTGCTTTTGGCGGCGCGGCGCGTGCATCGGACCAAAAGCAAGCTGCGCGGGTCGGTGCGCAAACGCGTTCCCTTCCTCCTGCCGACACGGGGACCGCTGTCCGATCTCGATGGCGGCATCGAGATGTCGCTGCATGTACTCAGCCGCGACCCGCTGGTGCTCTATGTCCCGATCGGCGGAGCCCGTCCGCTCTATCCGCTGGCGGCCCTTGGCCGGCGCCTGGCGGGACGGCGCGTCACCTTCCTGACGATGCAGACCTGGACCATGGAGCGGCCGGCTGTCATCGCCCGGATGGGCCGCGATCTCGCCTGGTATGCCGGCCGGTTTCCGCTGCACGAAATCATCTTCCTGTGCAACACCGAGGAAGAGCGCCGTCTCGTCGCGGCTGCGGGCGGCAATGCCATCTTCTCCAACCACAATCTGATGGTGTCGGAGGATATATTCCGGCCGCTGCCGGACGTGCCGGTCGAATTCGACGCGGTCTACAATGGCCGCATCTCGCCGATCAAACGCCATCACCTGGCCTTCGACATAGAGCGGCTGGCCCACATCACCTATTCGATCGGCGAATTGCCGCCGGTTGCCGCCCGCGCCTTTGTTCGACGACTGCAGGCGCGTTCGCCGCTCCACCAGATCGCCAATCCGCTCGTCGACGGCTGGCCGGGCAAGCTGACGGCGCAACAGGTCAACCACGTCTACAACCAGGCCGCCGTCGGGCTGTGCCTGTCGGCCGTGGAAGGAGCGATGTACTCCTCGATGGAATATCTGATGGCCGGCCTGCCGATCGTCAGTACGCCGAGCCTTGGCGGTCGCGACGTCTATTTCGATCCGGATTATTGCATCGTCGCCGATCCGGAACCGGCTGCCATTCGCCGCGCCGTCGAGACGCTGCGAGATCGTGCCATACCGCGTCAGCACATCCGCCGCCGCACGCTGGAGAAGGTTCACGCCCAGCGCATCGAACTCATGGCGTTCCTGACTGCATTGCTGCGGCGCAAGGGAAGCCGTGCGCCACCCATCGAGACGTGGCCTTTCCCCGGCACAGACGGCATGATGCGACGGGGAACGGTGCGCGAAATCGCTGCCTTCGTCAGCGAGCCAGAGCCGACGTGACGCCATCCGACCCTCGGGAGATTTCGCTGCGGGCGTGAAGATCGCTTGGCGATTTACAGCGGTGGCGTGTAGCCTTGATTCAGACGTTTCAAAAACACGCACCCGTCTCAAGGGGGCGACACCGGCGAGGAAATCAAAAGCATCATGGCCAAGAAAACCGAAAACAGCGGCCCCTCCGTCAGCGCCGAGGAGGCGCTGGAATTCCACGCCATGGGCCGCCCCGGCAAGCTGGAGATCGTCGCCACCAAGCCGATGGCGACGCAGCGCGATCTGAGCCTCGCCTATTCGCCGGGTGTCGCGGTTCCTGTGCTGGCCATCGCCGAAGACCCCAGCCGCGCCTTCGACTACACGACGCGCGGCAACATGGTCGCCGTCATCTCCAACGGCACCGCCATTCTCGGCCTCGGCAATCTCGGCGCGTTGGCCTCCAAGCCGGTGATGGAAGGCAAGGCGGTGCTGTTCAAGCGCTTCGCCGATGTCGATTCCATCGATCTCGAGGTCGACACCGAGGATGCCGACGAATTCATCAATTGCGTGCGCTTTCTCGGCCCGTCCTTCGGCGGCATCAACCTGGAAGACATCAAGGCGCCGGAATGCTTCATCATCGAGCAGCGCCTGCGTGAATTGATGGACATCCCGGTCTTCCATGACGACCAGCACGGCACCGCCATCATCTCGGCCGCCGGGCTGATCAACGCGCTGGAGATCACCGGCCGCGACATGAAGACCACGAAAATGGTCTGCAACGGCGCCGGCGCCGCCGGCATCGCCTGCATCGAACTGATGAAGGCGATGGGCTTTGCCCCCGAGAACATAATCCTGTGCGAC
Source organism: Mesorhizobium sp. C277A (assembly GCF_040324395.1). Taxonomy (NCBI): domain Bacteria; kingdom Pseudomonadati; phylum Pseudomonadota; class Alphaproteobacteria; order Hyphomicrobiales; family Phyllobacteriaceae; genus Mesorhizobium; species Mesorhizobium sp. C277A. The sequence continues at coordinate 5,715,819 of NZ_JAMYVW010000002.1, forward strand.
ACCAAGGGCGTCGTCTACCAGGGCCGCACCGAAGGCATGAACCAGTGGAAGTCGGCGCATGCGGTCAAGACCGACACGCGCAGCCTGGCCGAGGCGCTGGACGGCGCCGACGTCTTCCTCGGCCTGTCGGCCAAGGGCGCATTGACCACCAAGATGGTGCAGTCGATGGCCAAGAACCCGATCATCTTCGCCATGGCCAATCCCGACCCGGAGATCACGCCGGAGGAAGTGGCCGAAATCCGCACCGACGCCATCATGGCCACCGGGCGTTCCGACTACCCCAACCAGGTCAACAATGTGCTGGGCTTCCCCTACATCTTCCGCGGTGCGCTGGATGTCAGGGCCACCACCATCAATGACGACATGAAGATCGCCGCAGCGAGAGCGCTGGCCGACCTGGCGCGCAAGGACGTGCCCGACGATGTCGCCGCCGCCTATCAGGGCAACCGGCCGAAATTCGGCCCGAACTACATCATCCCGGTGCCGTTCGATCCGCGCCTGATCTCGGCCATCCCGCTCGCTGTGGCCAAGGCGGCGATGGAGTCAGGCGTCGCCCGCAAGCCGATCCTCGACCTCGACCGCTACGCGCAGGAACTGTCGGCCCGCCGCGACCCGATCGCCTCGACCTTGCAGCGCATCTACGACCGCGTCCGCCGCCAGCCCAAGCGCATCGTCTTTGCCGAGGGCGAGGAAGAACAGGTGATGCGCGCCGCCGTCTCCTATGTGAACCAGAAGCTCGGCACCGCGATCCTGCTCGGCCGCGACGATGTCATCAAGGAAAACGCCAGGCACGCCGGCATCGACCTCAACAAGCAAGGCATCGAGATCATCAATGCCAGGCTGTCGCGCCGCAACGGCATCTATACCGATTATCTCTACGAGCGCATGCAGCGCAAAGGCTTCCTGTTCCGCGACTGCCAGCGGCTGATCAACAACGACCGCAACCATTTCGCCGCCTGCATGGTGGCGCTGGGCGATGCCGACGGCATCGTCACCGGCGTCACCCGCAACTATTCCACGGCGCTCGACGATATCCGCCGCGTCATCGACGCCAAGCCCGGACACCGCGTCATCGGCGTCTCCATCGTGCTCGCCAGGGGCAAGACCGTGCTCGTCGCCGATACCGCCGTGCACGACATGCCCAATGCCGAGCAGATCGCCGATATCGCCGAGGAGGCCGCGGGCTTCGCCCGCCGCATGGGCTACGAGCCGCGGCTCGCCATGCTTGCCTATTCGACCTTCGGCCACCCGCAGGGCGAACGTTCCGAGCGGGTGCAGGAAGCGGTGCGTATCCTGGACAAACGCCGGGTCGATTTCGAATATGACGGCGAAATGGCCGCCGACGTCGCGCTCAATGCCCGCGCCATGGCGCAATATCCGTTCATCCGGCTGACCGGCCCTGCCAATGTGCTGATCATGCCGGCGTTCCACTCGGCCTCGATCTCGACCAAGATGCTGCAGGAACTCGGCGGCTCCACCGTCATCGGCCCGCTGCTGGTCGGCTTGAACAAACCGGTCCAGATCGTCTCGCTCAACGCCAAGGATTCGGACATCGTCAACATGGCTGCGATCGCGGCCTATAGCGCGGGAGCCTGATTGGCGGCAAAATAGCCAACCCATAAGAGATTGATAATATTCGGCTGCTATAGGGAACGTTCTCGCCCCCTATGGCCTTATGGCATTGGCGGCGCGCTCAGACCGCCAAAACGGGGGTGCGGCCATGAAGCATGACGGGGTTTCTGCATCTGTGGTCGGCCAGGGGGTCTATCACGACGAGCGGCTGGATGCGCTGCTCAGCATCACCGGCCGCATGGACGGTTATCTCTACCGTTGCCGCAACGATGCGTCCTACACCATGCTCTACATCAGCGACGGCATTTTCACCGTCAGCGGTTATCGGCCGAGCGACTTCATTCAAAATGCCGTGCGCGACTATGTCTCGGCCATCCACCCGGATGATCTCGCTGCCGTCTATGCCGCCGTCGATACCGCGCTCGAGGCGCGCTGCAACTGGAACGTCGACTACCGCATCGTGCCGCAGGTCGGCGAGCCGCTCTGGGTCCGCGAGATCGGCGGCGGCGTCTGGGACGAGGCCGGCGAACTGGAATTCCTGGAAGGTTTCGTCGTCGACATCAGCGACCGCAAGGTCGTCGAGGATCTCAACGCCGAGCTGCTGCTCGAACTCAAGGCCGCCAATGAGGAACTCTCCGTACAAAAGCGCGAGATCGAGCTGGCCAAGCAGCACAGCGACCACTCGGCCAACCACGATGCATTGACCGGCCTGCCCAACCGGCGCGCCTTTCACAACGAGCTGAGGTCGGTGATCGACCGCTGCGACAGCACCGGCCAGGCGGCCGGCCTGCTGTTCATCGACCTCGATAGGTTCAAGAAGGTCAACGACACGCTCGGCCACGAGGCCGGCGACGCGCTGCTGCATGAGGTGGCGGGTCAGCTTCGCACCGTCCTGCGCAGCGCTGATTTCGTGGCGCGGCTCGGTGGAGACGAGTTCGCATTCCTGTTTTCAGGAGAGGCTAGCCGGGCCCGACAGAAGGCCGTGGGCGTCGCCGAACGTATCCTGGAAAAGCTGCGGATCAAGGTGCCGACGCCGAATGGTGCCATCCATGTTGGTTGCACCGTTGGCGTCGCCATCTACCCGGCGGAAGCGTCCGATTCGGAGGCGCTGATAACGCTCGCCGACCGACTGATGTACATCGGCAAAAAGAGCGGCCGCAACCGGCTGGTCACCGCCGGGGCTTTGGAACCCGGGCCTACGTCCGACGACCTTCGCCGCACCGCCTGAGCGGAGCGCCGGACAGCCTGAACCGGCGGGCACCCCTCATCTGGCTCGGCGCTGCGCGCCGAAAGACGGCCCTACAGCAACCCCGCCAATTGGGCCGCGCTGCGCAGGTTCTGCCGCGGCCGTGGCCCGAGCTGCTGGATGACCAGCCCGGCGGCCAGCGAGCCAAGATCGCCGCAATCCTGCAGGCTGCGCCCCGAGGTGTAGCCGTAGAGGAAACCGGCGGCGTAGAGGTCGCCGGCGCCGGTGGTGTCGACCAGCTCGCGGATCGTCGTCGCCTGGATGGTGACAGTCTCGTCGCCGCGCACGATCACCGAGCCTTTTTCGGAGCGGGTGACGGCGGCAATTCTGCAGTCCTTGCGGATCGCCGCCAGCGCCTCGTCGAAGGATTTGGTCTGGTAGAGCGACTTGATCTCGTGGCTGTTGGCAAAGACGATGTCGACAGTGCCCGAGCGCATCAGCTCAAGGAACTCGTCCCGGTAGCGGTCGACGCAGAACGAATCCGACAACGTCATCGACACTTCGCGCCCGGCCTCGTGTGCGAGCTTCGCCGTCTGCCGGATCGCCTCCTTGGCGCGCGGCGGATCCCACAGATAGCCCTCGAAATAGGTGACCTTGGCGCCGGACGCCTTGTCGGCCTCGACGTCTTCCGGCCCGAGTTCGACACAGGCGCCGAGATAGGTGTTCATCGAACGCTCGCCGTCGGGGGTGACGAAGATCATCGAGCGGGCCGTCGGCGGCTGTCCTTCGAGCGGCCTGGTGTCGAAGGCAACGCCCTGGGCATGGATGTCATGGGCGTAGATTTCGCCGAGCGGATCGTTCGACACCTTGCCGAAGAAGGCAGCGCGCCCGCCGAAGCTGGCGACGCCCGCCGCCGTATTGCCGGCGCTGCCGCCGGAGGCCTCGATCGCCGGCCCCATGCGGCTGTAGAGCAGCTCGGCGCGCTTGGTGTCGATGAGGTTCATCGCACCCTTGATGATGCCGTTGGTCTCGAGAAAAGCGTCGTCGCACTGGGCGATGATGTCGACAATGGCATTGCCGATGCAAAGCACGTCAAAATCCGGCATCAATGTCTCCGCCTGGGAACCTGCCGGCTTTCTGCCGCGCCCGGGCGGGTCTACAGCATCACCCCGAAAAATGGCAACCGATTTCCATCCTTTGCCGGCCCAAGCCGGCGCGCGCGCCTGGGACGAGGCTCCATCACAGTTCGACCGTGGCCGAAGCATCTGACCGCCGGGTCGCCTACAAGCTTGGCCTCAAATCAAGCCCTGGAAGCACCCTGCATGCAAGCAAAGACCGACATGACCACCGAACTGGCGCTGCTTGGCGTGCTGGCCGCCCTGTGGGGCGCGTCCTATACCTTCATCAAGATCGGTGTCGAGACGATCCCGCCGATAACCTTCATCGCCGCCCGCACCCTGATCGCCGGCGCCATCCTGCTCGCGCTGATCCGCTGGCGCGGCCTTTCCATGCCCAAGGACGGCGCGACCTGGTGGCGGTTCATGGTCCAGGCCTGTCTCAACAGCGTCGTGCCATTCACGCTGATCGCCGCCGCCGAGCGCTCCATCGACGCCGGCCTCGCCACCATTCTCAACGCGACCTCGCCGATCTTCACCTTCCTGCTGACCGCGCTCATCACCCGCCACGAATCCGTGACCGCACGCAAGCTGTTCGGTGTCGGTGCCGGCATTGCCGGCATTTGCCTGATCGTCGGCACCCAGGCGCTTGGCGGGCTCGGCCATCAATTGTGGGCGCAACTTGCCGTCATTGCCGCCACGGTCTGCTATGCCGGCGCCGCCATCTTTGGCCGCGGCTTTAGGGGACTCGACCCGATGCTGCCGGCCGCCGGCTCGATGCTGTGCGGCGCGGTCATCCTCGTCCCCTTGAGCCTGGCCTTCGACCGCCCGTGGACGCTGTCGCCTTCAATGGCGTCGATACTGGCCTTGTTGGCATTGTCGGTGTTCTCCACGGCGCTGGCCTTCTGCATCTTTTTCCGCCTCATCCACACGCTTGGTTCGGTCGGCACGACGTCGCAGGCCTATCTGCGCGTGCCGATCGGCGTCGGCATCGGCGTCGTGTTCCTCGGCGAAAGCCTCGGGCCGACGGCGCTCTGGGGCATGGGCTGCGTCGTCGCCGGCGTTGCGGCGATGACCATCCCAGCCCGCTCCCGGGCGCTGGCGCGCTAGATAATGATGAGATTTGGTTGAAATCTCATCATGATCTAACCCTTTGTTGGAGCATGATTTTTCCAAAAACCGGTGCCCACTTTTTGGGATCATGCTCTAGTTCCCGTCCGGAATTGCGCCCGCTCCAGCAGGCTTGCGGCTGACAGGGTCTCCACCTATGTCGGAGATATCCTTTGTTCCTGGGGGTGGAAACGCCGTGATCTCCAACGCTGCCCGCGCCGCCTTCAGCCGGCTGTTTTCTCCCGAATTCCGCGCGGTTTTCCTGAAGACGCTAGGCTTGACAGTGCTGGCGCTGGTCGCCTTGTGGTTCGCTTTGACCGGGCTTGTCGATTGGCTGGCGCTGCCATGGGTTCACTCCTTGTTGCCCGGCCTGCCGTCATGGGCCGGATGGCTGGGCGGCATCGTCGCCGCAATCGCGCTTGCCTTCGGGATGGCGCTGCTGATCGCGCCGGTGACGGCAATCGTGGCGGGCCTGTTTCTCGACGACATCGCCGAAGTGGTCGAGCGCACCGACTATCCCGCCGATCCGGTCGGACGCGCCATGCCGGCGCTGCGCTCGCTGGTGCTGTCGGTAAAATTCTTCGGCGTCGTCATCCTGGGCAACATCGTTGCCCTGCTGCTTCTGCTGGTGCCGGGCATCAACATCGCCGCCTTCTTCATCGTCAACGGCTATCTGCTGGGACGTGAATTCTTCGAATTCGCCGCCATGCGCTTCCGCCCGGAAGATGAGGCGAGGGCGTTGCGCCGGAAACATGCCGGCACCGTGTTTCTGGCCGGGCTGCTCATTGCCGCCTTACTCGCCGTGCCGCTGCTCAACCTGCTGACGCCGCTCTTCGCTGCCGCGATGATGGTGCATCTGCACAAGGCGGTCGGCGCGCGGGAGAGCGCCAGGCGATAGGCCTATCAACGCAGAAGAAAACCGCGTCCCAATTCGTCATCCGGCTCGACGGTGAATTCTGCCCGGCCCGAATAGTAGGCGCGGCCGCCGACGCGGGCGATGATCGCATCATGCGGGCCGGCCATGGTCGTGCGCGCCACCGCGCCGGAAAAGCGCGAGCCGGCGATGCTTTCGAAGGACCGCTCCTGACCAAGGTTGATCTCGCCCTTGGCATGCATTGCCGCCAGCCGCGCGGTGACGCCGGAGCCCGTCGGCGAGCGGTCGACCTCGGCATCGGCAAAGACGCAGATGTTTTTCGTTGCCTCGCCGGAGAATGCATGTCCATCGGTGAGGATGGTGCCGTAGAGGAAAGCGAGATCGGCATGGTCGGGATGCGATAGAGGGAACGCCGCCTTCAGCCGTTCGGTCAGCGCGGTTGCCGCGTCGACGAAGTCGCGCACCCGGCTGCGGCCGAACTCCAGGCCGAATTGATGGCAGTCGGCCAGCGCGTAGAAGGCGCCGCCATAGGCGATGTCGAACGCAATCTTGCCGTATCCCGCCAATTCGATTTGTTGGTCATGGGCAAACAGAAAGGCCGGCACGCTTTCGAACGACACCGCGCCGGCCTTGCCGTCCCTGACCTCGACCGAGGCGACGACCATGCCGCACGGCGCCTCGATGTTGACGGTGGTGGTTGGCTCCTGCTTGACCACTAGCCCTTCGTCGACGGCGTAGCGGCCGAGCGCGATGATGGCATGGCCGCACATCGTCGAATAGCCCTCATTGTGCATGAACAGCACGGCGAGGTCGGCGCCGGGCAGGTCGGGCTCCACCAGCAGCGCGCCATACATGTCGTAGTGGCCGCGCGGCTCGAAGATCAGCAGCTTGCGCAAATGGTCGAGGTGGTCGCGCACATAGGCGCGCTTTTCCAGGATCGTGCCTTTGGGAATGTCTGGATAGCCGCCGGTGACGATCCTGAGCGGCTCGCCGCCGGTGTGCATGTCGACGACGGTGAGCGTCATGCGCCGGGACCCCTAGCCTGAGGATTTGGAAAACAGCGCCTGCAATTTGCCGAACGGCATGGCGGCGCGGGTGAAGCCGAACGTGCCGTCCTGCTGGATCTCTCGCGCCGCAGTTTCCAGCATGCCGAAGGCGAAATTGGTCAGCCACGGCCCAAGCGAGATGCGCTTGACCCCGGCCATGGCGAGGTCGGCGATGGTGAAGGCCGACAGTGCCATGACGTTGACCGGCCTGCTCACCGCCGAGCAGACTTTCTGGATGGTCTCGACATCTTTGAGGCCGGGCGCATAGAGCACATCGGCGCCGGCCTTTTCGAAGGCCTGCAGCCGCTTGATCGTGTCGTCGAGATCCGGTTTGCCCCAAAGGAAATTCTCGGCCCGTGCGGTGAAGACGAAATCATGCTTGAGCGCCCGTGCGGCTTCAGCAGCAGCTGCAACGCGCTCGACGGCGTGTGAAAACTCATAGATGGGCTTGTCGGGATCGCCGGTATGGTCCTCGATCGAGCAGCCGGCGAGACCTGCCGCTTCGGCCGCAAAAACCGTCTCGGCGGCACTCGTCGCGCTGTCGCCCTTGCCTTTCTCGAGATCGGCCGACACCGGCAGGCTGGTTGCCGCCGTCAGCTCGCGGCAATGGTGGATCATCGCCTCGAAGGTCACTGCGCCATCGGGCAGGCCGCGCGAGAAGGCAAAACCGGCGCTGGTCGTCGCCAGCGCCTTGAAGCCGAAGGAGGCCAGGAGCTTGGTCGTGCCGACATCCCAGGGGTTGGGCATGACGAAGGTCGAGGCGTGCAGGTCGCGAAAGATCTTGCCCTTGTCCATGAGTGCTCCCTTCAGATGCGGAATATCGGCAGATTCTATCGTGAAGAAATGCACCGGGCAAACGAATGCGGTTGGCTCAGAAGCGTTTGGCGTTCTCTCCTGCCAATCTATCCAGCGCGTCGGAATCCTTGACGTAGTGCAACGTCTTCTTGTCCCAATGATAGGCAACGGAAATTGCGTGGGCTTCAGGCTTGGGCGGCTGGCCGTCGCAGCTCTCGCCGTTGAGCACCGTGGCGTCGGTCACCGTCACTTTGACTGCGGCATAAGGCTGCCCGTCAGCGATCGTCTGGAAAGCAACGTCCTGCTTGCGGCTGTAGGCGCACAGGTTCTCATCGAAGGTCAAGATCATGTCGATCAATTGGAATTTGTCGTCGCGCACCATGATCAGCGGCGTGATCGCGTAGTTTTGGCTTGAATTGAAATGCGCGCTCATGGTGATCACGATGTCGTCGTTCGGCCCAACGGAAAGCTTGCCCGGTTCACGGAAATAGGTGCCGCGGTCGAGCGCGACATTGACGGCGTCGAGCAGCTTCGGCTTGTCTGTGATGTCGTAGAGCGCCAGCACGGCATAGCCTTCGGCGCTGTCGGGAGAGTCGCCGAGGTCGTAGAGCATCGCCAGCCGGTCCTTGCCCCCGGCCTTGATGGCGAGCACGCCGGCGTTGGAGAGGCCCGATGTCTCAGGCGGCGAACCGCCGCCATCCGGTCCCTCGATGTGGCGCATCTCGATCGGCAATCCACCCCGGTAGAAACCGTTGCTGTCACCTGCGAGGCCGGGAATGACCATCCTTGCGAGGTCCAGATAGGTCACATCCATGTGGCCGGGGATGGCGCTGCCGAATTCCGGGAAGCTGACGGCTTGCGCGCCGGCTGCGGTCCAAAGCCACGGCAGCAGCACAAGCGCTAGAGCAATTTCGGGAAAAGTGTGTGCGGTTTTCCGGCCGGAAATTGCAACAAAACAAAAAGATAGAGCGGTTCGCCGTTTCCATGAAACGGTGAAACGCTTTAGGATGGAGCGAAGCAGGTTCGTTGGCATGGGCGCCTCAGGCTGGCCGCGCGGAACCTAACACAGCTTCAGTGGATCGGCACCAGCCCGGCAAGTTCGCGCATGTCGTCGAACAGGACGCCGCCGGCGCTGGCCAGGCCATCGCGGTCGGAATAGGGATCGCCATGATAGGCATAGACACGCATGCCCGCGGCAATGCCGGCCTGCGTGCCGGCAACGCTGTCCTCGATGACGATGCAGTCGGCCGGCGCAAAACCCATGGTCTTTGCCGCATGCAGGAACAGGTCCGGGAACGGCTTGCCGCGGCTGACCATGGTCGAAGAGAACATGGCATGCTCGAACAGCGGCAGCAGCCCGGTCTGGCCGAGCGTGATGTGCATCTTCGAGATACGCGCGGAAGTGGCGACGCAATAGGGAATGCCGGCCGCGCGAACCGCCTCGATGAAGTCGCGCACGTAGGGGATCGCCTCGACGCCATGCGCAAACAGATCGGGCAGGCCGGCATTCCAGCGATCTACGAAATCGGCGCCGAGCCGCACCGTGGTCGTCTCTTCGATTTCCTTCTGCACCGAAGCCATGCTGCGGCCGGAAAAATATTTGCGGCAATATTCGAATGTGGTGGGATAACCGGCGGCAACAAACCACTCGGCAAGCCGCCGGTTGGCAAGGTTCTCGGTGTCGACCAGGATGCCGTCGCAGTCGAAGATGACCAGTTTCGGTATGCTCATTTCAGGCGGTGCCGGTCGATCCGAACCCGCCCGCGCCGCGCGTCGTGGCGCCGGCCAGCGAGCGCTCCTCAACCGTCACCTGCGTCACCGCGGCAAAGACGATCTGGGCAATGCGCATGCCGCGCGTCACCGCGAAATCCTCGTCGCCAAGGTTGATCAGCAGCACCTTGACCTCGCCGCGATAGTCGCTGTCGACCGTGCCCGGTGAATTGAGGACGGTCAGCCCATGCTTGAAGGCAAGGCCGGAGCGCGGCCGCACCTGGCCTTCCATTCCTTCGGGAATTTCCAGGATCAGACCGGTCGGCACCAAGGCGCGCTTGCCAGGCAGGATCAGCAGCGGCCGGTCTTCCGGCACCGCGGCGCGCAGATCCATGCCGGCGGCGCCGGTGCTTTCATAGGCGGGAAGGGGAAGTCCATCTCCATGCGGCAACCTGACGAAGCCGACAGTGGGACCAATGACGGAGGAATTTTGGAAGGCTGCGCGCATAAAATCGATCCTATCGGCGCGAACGGCGATTCGGTCAACTCGTCCGCAGGCCAATCAACGGCTTTCTTTCAGGCGTCAGTGTGACCTAGCGCAATTCCATCGGAACGACGGTCGTCTCCTTGATCTCCTCCATGACGAAGGAGGCCGAAACGTCCGACAGCGCCACCTTGGCGATCAGCCGCTGATAGAGCCGGTCATAGGCCTTCATGTCAGCGACGCGGGCGCGCAGCACGTAGTCGAGATCGCCGGACATGCGATAGACCCCGGTGATCTCGGGAAAACCGGTCACCGCCGCACGGAACTTCTGCAGCCAGTCCGGGTCATGATTGGAGGTGCGGATCAGGATGAACACCGAAAGTCCGAGCCCGAGCTTGTCGGCATCGACCAGCGCCACCCGTCCGGTGATGACGCCGTCCTCTTCCAGCCGCTTGACCCGGCGCCAGCAGGCGTTGCGCGACAGCGACACTTTCGGAGAGCTGATCGACCGATAGTGTGCCGTCGCGTTGCAGCTCGGCCAGCAATCTTCGGTCGATTTCATCAAATTCAAGCGCCATGTGGGATGAATGTCCCGAACCACGGCGTTAGACAAGGACAAATTGAGACCGATGAACCTTTACCCCGTGGCAGGATACCCACATCGGGGCTTATCCCGGCAGGAGGGATCACCATGACGACGCTGTTTTCGAAGCTGTTCACCTCTCACCCGGCCAAGGTGGGCGAGACCTATTTCAGCCATATGGCCTTTGCCGCCTGGTTCTGCTCGCGCCTCCTGATGGCCGCTGGTGCGGCACTCGTTCACGCTTTCTTGCCGTTTCTCTTCGAAACTACGGCAAGCCGAATCGTTCGCGAACTCTACGAGCGGACGCACAACAGAGGCTCGCACGCGGTCAAGGAGCCCCAGGCTCTCTTGGATCGCGCCTAGGATTGGTTAGAAGCCATGTGCCGATGGGCGGCCTATCTGGGTGAAGCGGTCTTCCTCGAAGACGTCGTCACCGCACCTTGCCACTCGCTGATCGCCCAGAGCCATTGCGCCCAGGAAGCCAAGTCGCCGACCAATGGCGACGGTTTCGGCCTTGCCTGGTATGGCGACCGGCCCGAGCCCGGCCTCTACCGCGACATCCTGCCGGCCTGGTCGGATCCCAATCTGAAAAGCCTATGCCGGCAGATCAAATCCGGCCTGTTCCTCGCCCATGTCAGGGCGTCGACCGGCGGCGCCACCAGCCGCATGAACTGCCATCCCTTCATCTCCGGCAACTGGTCGTTCATGCACAACGGCCAGATCGGCGGCTTCGAAAAGATCCGCCGCGCGCTGGAGAACTCGCTCTCTGACGCCGTCTTCGACCAGCGCGAGGGCACCACCGATTCCGAATTGTTTTTCCTGCTGATGATCGACGAGGGTCTTGCTGGCGACCCGCAAGGGGCAGTATCGCGCGCCACCGCTCGGGTTCTGGAGGCGTCACGCCACGCCGGTCTCGAACCGGCCTTGAAACTCACTGCAGCCCTTTCCGATGGGCGCGCGCTCTATGCCGTGCGCTACGCAAGCGATGCCCACGCACCGACGCTGTACACGTCGCTCCGCAACGGCGGTCGTTGCATCGTGTCCGAACCCTTCGACCGCGAAGGCGGCGACTGGCAGGCGATCCCGCCGGCGAGTTTTGTCACGATCACTGGCGATGGGATGAGCATTCGGCCGTTCGTGCCGGCTGTGGCAAGGCTGGCACTGGTCGTCTAGGCCCTAGTCTAAGCCGCATTCCTTCGCGCCCCCCTCTGTCCTGCCGGACATCTCCCCCACGAGGGGGGAGATTGGAGGTCACGGCGGCCTTCGCCAATTTTCAACGCAGGAAAAGGGGCGCCGAAGCCAAAGCTGCCAATCTCCCCCCAAAGTGGGGGAGATGTCCGGCAGGACAGAGGGGGGCGCCGGAGAGCGCCAACCTCAACCGACCGGCAAGCGCAATTTTGATCAAGCGCCGATGATCTCCGAATGCTGAACTTGGTTTTAAACCGCGATACGTTTGGCAGCAGCCGGAGCAATCATGGACCTCGCCTTTTCCTCTACCATCGATCTCGCCGCCGCAATCGCGGCGCGAAAGATCTCCGCCGTCGAAGCTCTGGACGCCCATCTGGTCCAAATCGACCGACACAACGAGGCCGTCAACGCCATCGTCAATCTCGACCGCGAAGGCGCCCGTGAGCGCGCTGAAAACGCCGACGTGGCATTGGCGCATGGCGATGCGCTCGGCTCGCTGCATGGCGTGCCCTTCACCCTGAAGGATACGCACGAAACGGCCGACATGAAGACCACGGTTGGTTTCGCACCATTCGCCGACTATGTGGCAAAGGCAGACAGCCCGGTCGTCGCCCGATTGAAAGCCGCAGGCGGCATCCTGATTGGAAAGACCAATGTCGCGACGATGCTGGGCGACTGGCAATCGGACAATCCGCTGTTCGGTCGCACCAGCAATCCGTGGAACCGATCGCGCACGTCAGGCGGGTCCAGCGGTGGCGCAGCGGCAGCGGTGGCGACCGGCATGACGCCGTTCGATGTCGGCACCGACATGCAGGATTCGATCCGCCTGCCGTCGGCTTTTTGCGGCGTCTACGGGTTGAAACCGACCGAGCACCGCGTGTCCCTGGCCGGCGCCCTCCCCGATCCGAACGGCGCGGCGCGTAGCGTGCGGCTGATGTCCTGCCTCGGCCCGCTGGCGCGCAGCGTGGAGGATCTTGCGCTGATCTACAAAATCATCGCCGGCCCGGACGGAGCAGACACCGACCTCGCGCCGGTGCCCGTAGAGGCCATGCCCAGGCTCGACCTCAAGACATTGCGCATCGCCGTCGCGCCGTCCTTCCCCGGCTTTCCGGTGGCTGGTAAAATCGCTGCCGCGGTCGAAAGCCTGGCCAAGCGGTTGCAATCAGCAGGGGTGATTGTGGAAGAAGCGAACTTGCCTGAGATCGATCTGCATGACGATCTGGAGCAGGGCGGCGATCTGATCGGCATGATGCTGGAGGCAGCGCAGCCCGAACCGCCGGAGCAGCCAACGCCGATCACCAATTGGTTCGAGGCGCTCGCTCGCCGCGACCGCTCGATCCTGGCCTGGGACAGGTTCTTCGAAACCTGCGATGCCTTGCTGTGCCCGGTCGCCATGACCACGGCCTTCGCGCATTGTGAGCCCGGCACGCCGATCGAAGTCGACGGCAAGGAGCTAAGCTATTGGATGCTACCGGCCTATGGCGCGGTCTTCAATTATTCCGGCCATCCGGCACTCTCGCTGCCCTGCGGGCAAGACCGCGACGGCCTGCCCATCGGCCTGCAACTGGTCGGCAAGCGCTGGTCGGAATCGCGCCTGCTTGGCATCGGGAAGGCAATCGAAGCGCTGACCGGCGGCTTCAAGCGTCCGCCGGGCTACTGAGCAAACCGACCCAACCCATAAGGCCTCAGCAGCGGATCACGCTCACCGTCGAGAATTTCGCGCGTGGCGAACAGCCCGACCGCCGGCGCAAGCGTTATGCCGGAATGCATGACGGCGACATAGAGGCCGCCGACGCCCTCGGCGCGGCCGATGATCGGAAAGCCGTCGATCGGCGTCGGCCGGTAGCCAACCGTGTGAAATTCGAATTCCAGCCCGTCGGCGCCGCGCAAGGCCGCCTTCATTGCTGCGAACAAATCGCGCGCCGTGGCGTCGGGGTTCTCACCTGGATCGCCGCCGGCGAAATCCGAGCCGGCAATGATGCGGCCCTCCGCCGTCTGGCGCATATGCAGCTTTTCGGCATGCACCAGCCCGTTGAGCAGCTTCTTGTATGGCCGCGAGTGGACGATCAGGCCGGGCGGGGTCTCGATAGGTAGCTTGATGCCGGCGGTAGCGGCAATATCGGGCGCCCCGACGCCGGCTGCGATCACCACCTCTTCGGCTGCCATCAGCCCATGCGATGTATCGACACCGGTAATCCTGCCATAGGTCTGGACAAGTGCGGTTACAGAACTGGAGAGAACGCGCGCACCTTGCCGTTCTGCGTCGGCCAGCAGCGCCTTGGCCGCTGCGACCGGTTCGGCCACGCCTTCTTCAGCGACATAGACAGCCAATTCCGGTGGCTCGACGAGACTGGGCTCGATTTGCGCTGCCCGCCCGGCGTCGACGCGTTCGATGCCGTAACCCCAGGAAGCGTGCTCAGCCGCGTAGGCTTCGAGCCTGCCTGCCGGCAGATCCCAGCACAGCCCGCCGCACCAGGCGAGCGGCAGGCCGGGCAGCTCGTTTGCCAGCCGCTTCCATTCGGCCATCGCACGGATGCGCAGCCGGAAATAGATTTCGGGATTGCCCCAGCTGGCGTTGATCCAGGCAAAGGAGTTTGGCGTGGCGACGCCGCCGGCACCACTATCGGAAATCACAGTCACCCGCGCCCCGGCCTTGGTCAGGTGCCAGGCGATGGACGCCCCGATAATGCCGGCGCCGATGACGATGACTTCTTTAGCGCTGCTCATACCGGACCTCTCAAATTGGGCTCCTCTGATGCCACCGCAGCGGGTTAAGCTCAAGGGCGGTCGAGGCCTGCCGGCCCGAAACGGTCGACAGGCTGGCAATGCGCTGCTAGAAGCCCGCGCCACAGACAGGATTCCAGAAATTGGCTGAAGACATCGAACAGGCGGTATCGCGCCGCCGCACTTTCGCGATCATCGCCCACCCCGACGCCGGCAAGACGACGCTCACCGAAAAGCTGCTGCTGTTCGGCGGCGCCATCCAGCTTGCCGGCGAGGTCAAGGCCAAGAAGGACCGCATCCAGACCCGGTCCGACTGGATGAAGATCGAGCGCGAGCGCGGCATTTCGGTCGTCACTTCGGTGATGACCTTCGAATACGAGGACAATGTCTTCAACCTGCTCGACACGCCAGGTCACGAAGATTTCGCCGACGACACCTATCGTACGCTCTCGGCGGTCGACTCGGCCGTCATGGTCATCGACGCCGCCAAGGGCATCGAGCCGCGCACGCTGAAACTGTTCGAAGTCTGCCGGCTGCGCGACATCCCGATCATCACCTTCATCAACAAGATGGACCGCGAAAGCCGCGACCCGTTCGAAATTCTCGACGAGATCGAGCAGAAGTTGGCGCTGGACACCGCCCCCATCACCTGGCCGATCGGCCGCGGCAAGACTTTTGCCGGCACCTACCACCTGGCGCTCAACGCTGTGCGCAGGGGCGATGCCGAGAAAGACCGCACGCCGGTCAACGGCCCCGACTCCAACCGCGTCGCCGGCCTGCTGCCGGAAAACGAGCGCGAAGCCTTCATCGAGGAGCTGGAACTCGCGCGCGAGGCCTGCCGACCTCTTGATATTGACGCGTTCCGTGAGGGCCATCTGACGCCGGTCTATTTCGGCTCGGCGCTGCGCAATTACGGCGTGCGCGACCTGATCGAGGCGCTCGGCGCCTTCGGCCCGCCGCCGCGTGCGCAGGACGCAGACACCCGCAAGGTCGAGGCGACGGAGGAGAAGATGACGTCCTTCGTGTTCAAGATCCAGGCCAATATGGACCCCAACCATCGCGACCGCATCGCCTTCGTGCGCGTCTGTTCGGGCAAGCTCGAGCGCGGCATGAAGGCCAAGCTGGTGCGCACCGGCAAGCCGATGAGCCTGTCGGCGCCGCAGTTCTTCTTTGCCCGCACCCGCGTCACCGCCGACGAAGCGTTTGCCGGCGATGTCGTCGGCATTCCCAACCACGGCACGCTGCGTATCGGCGATACGCTGACCGAAGGCGAGGAGATACTGTTCCGCGGCGTACCCAACTTCGCGCCGGAAATCCTGCGCCGTGTGCGCCTCGGCGACGCGATGAAGGCGAAAAAACTCAAGGAAGCGCTGCACCAGATGGCCGAGGAAGGCGTCGTGCAGCTGTTTTCGCCGGAAGACGGCTCGCCGGCCATCGTCGGCGTTGTCGGCGCGCTGCAGCTCGACGTCTTGAAGGAAAGGCTGAATTTCGAATACACGCTGCCGGTCGAATTCGAAATGTCGCGCTTCTCGGTCTGCCGCTGGATCTCTGCCGACGACAAGGCCGAAACGCTTCGCTTCATTGAGGCGCATCGCGGCGACATCGCCCGCGATCTCGACAACGACCCGGTGTTTCTGGCCCAGAACGCCTTCTCGCTGAACTACGAAGCCGAACGCTGGAGGGCGATCCGCTTCGCCACCATCAAGGACTACCAGGTCCGCGACAAGGCGGCGTAAGGCGCCCCTTTTCCTTCTGCCCGCTTACGCGGAGAAGGTGCCCGAGGGCGGATGAGGGGCAGCGCCGACCTTGAAGGGTCAATTGGCTCCAAGGCGCGCCGGCCGTTCGCGTGGCTCAGGGCGTTCGAAGCTCGAAAAGCAAAGCAATTGGCTTTTCGTCCGCTACGCGGCCGCTTCTCACCCCTTCGCAGCTTCCTCGATCTTGGCAATATCGATCTTGCTCATCTGCATCATCGCCGACATCACCCGCCCGGCCTTGGCCCGGTCCGGATCCAGAAGCAGGCGCGGCAGTTGCTCCGGCACGACTTGCCAGGAGACGCCGAACTTGTCCTTCAGCCAGCTGCATTGCGACGGTTCGCCGCCGCCTTCGATGAGCTTGTCCCAGAAATAGTCGACCTCTTCCTGCGTCTTGCAGTCGATCGACTGTGACATCGCCTCGTTGAACTTGAATTGCGGTCCGCCGTTCAGCGCCTGGAACTGCACGCCGTCGAGTTCGAACGTGGTTACCAGCGCCTTGCCGGCATCGGTATGGCCTTCGGGCCAACGCAGCACGCTCAGTACCTTCGAGTTCTTGAAGATGGAAACGTAGAAATTCATCGCCTCTTCGGCCTGGCCATCGAACCACAGGCAGGTGGTGATCTTTTGCATGTCATGCTCCTCGGGTGTTTGGTTGCGGTTACAGGTGAAGCGGCTGACTTATAGAAATGGTGCCATTCCCTTGCCGTCGTCCCAAGGACGGATGCCGGGCTAGCGATCCGACACTGGCCGGCAATCTTTTTCGAAACCCTGATTTCAGCGAGACTCTGGCGCATTGCAAAAATGTGGCCAGACCATACTTGCCGGTCTATAAACCCCGCGGTCCAAATTAAGCGCCGCCACGCTCCGCGTTGAGCGCAGCCAACCAGCCAAGGAACATTCATGCCTGCCTATCGCTCCCGCACTACCACCCACGGCCGCAACATGGCCGGCGCCCGCGGCCTGTGGCGCGCCACCGGCATGAAGGACTCGGATTTCGGCAAGCCGATCATCGCGGTGGTCAATTCCTTCACCCAGTTCGTGCCGGGTCATGTCCATCTCAAGGACCTTGGCCAGCTGGTGGCGCGCGAGATCGAGAAGGCCGGCGGTGTCGCCAAGGAATTCAACACCATCGCCGTCGATGACGGCATCGCCATGGGCCATGACGGCATGCTCTATTCGCTGCCGTCGCGCGAGCTGATCGCGGACTCGGTCGAATATATGGTCAACGCGCATTGCGCCGATGCCATGGTCTGCATCTCCAATTGCGACAAGATCACGCCCGGCATGCTGATGGCCTCCTTGCGCCTCAATATCCCAAGCGTCTTCGTCTCCGGGGGGCCGATGGAAGCCGGCAAGGTGGTGCTCGCCGGCAAGACACAAGCGCTCGACCTGGTCGACGCCATGGTTGCCGCCGCCGACGACAAGATCTCCGACGAGGACGTCAAGGTCATCGAACGCTCGGCCTGCCCGACCTGCGGCTCGTGCTCCGGCATGTTCACCGCCAATTCGATGAATTGCCTGACCGAGGCGCTCGGCCTGTCGCTACCCGGCAATGGCTCGACCCTCGCAACCCACGCCGACCGCAAGCGGCTGTTCGTCGAGGCCGGCCATCTCATCGTCGATCTCGCCCAGCGCTACTACGAGCAGGATGATGAGTCGGCACTGCCGCGCAGCATCGCCTCCAAAGGCGCCTTCGAGAACGCCATGACGCTCGATATCGCCATGGGCGGCTCGACCAACACCGTGCTGCATATCCTGGCCGCCGCCCATGAGGGCGAGGTCGATTTCACCATGGAAGACATCGACCGGCTGTCACGCCGCGTTCCGGTGCTGTGCAAGGTCGCACCAGCCAAGTCCGACGTGCATATGGAAGACGTCCACCGCGCCGGCGGCATCATGGCGATCCTCGGCCAGCTCGACAATGCCGGGCTGCTCAACCGCAACCTGCCCACGGTGCATACGGCAAGCCTCGGCGAAGCGCTTGACCATTGGGACATCTCCCGCACCTCGAGCCAGAGCGTCCGCGACTTCTTTCTCGCCGCTCCGGGTGGCGTGCCGACACAGGTCGCCTTCAGCCAGGACCGCCGCTGGGACGAGCTCGACCTCGACCGCGAGAAGGGCGTCATCCGTTCGGCCGAAACGCCGTTCTCCAGAGACGGCGGGCTTGCGGTTCTGAAAGGCAATCTCGCGCTCGACGGCTGCATCGTGAAGACCGCCGGGGTCGACGAGTCGATCCTGAAGTTCACCGGCCCGGCCCGCGTGTTCGAAAGCCAGGACGCTTCCGTCAAAGCGATCCTGTCCAACGAGATCAAGGCCGGCGATGTCGTCGTCATCCGCTATGAAGGGCCGCGTGGCGGCCCCGGCATGCAGGAAATGCTCTACCCCACCAGCTATCTGAAGTCGAAAGGCCTCGGCAAAGCCTGCGCGCTGGTCACCGACGGCCGCTTCTCGGGCGGCACATCAGGCCTGTCGATCGGCCATGCCTCACCGGAGGCGGCCGAAGGCGGATTGATCGGGCTGGTGCAAGAGGGCGACACGATCGAGATCGACATCCCCAACCGCACCATACGTCTGGCGGTCAGTGACGCCGAGCTAGATGCGCGCCGCGCGGCCATGGAGGCAAAGGGCGCCATGGCCTGGAAGCCCGAGGAAAAGCGCAAGCGCAAGGTGACGACCGCGCTGCGCGCTTACGCAGCCTTCGCCACCAGCGCAGACAAGGGCGCGGTGAGGCACGTGCCGCAGTGAGGGGTGCGGCGCCGACCCCCACCCCGCTGCTGCGCAGCGACCCTCCCCACAAGGGGGAGGGTAAAGCTCACGGCATCAGCTGATATTCGTAAAGCTTCTGATACAGCCCGCCCTGGTTGAGCAGCGTGCGATGCGCGCCGCTTTCCACCACCTTGCCGGCCTCCAGCACCACGATCGTGTCGGCCTGGTGCACGGTCGACAGGCGGTGGGCAATGACGATGGTGGTGCGCCCGACCGTCAGCTGCTGCAGCGCGTCGCGGAACAGCGCCTCGGATTCGGCGTCGAGTGCGCTGGTCGCCTCGTCCAGAAGCAGGATTTCGGCATTGCGCAGCATGGCGCGTGCGATCGAGATGCGCTGGCGCTGGCCGCCTGACAGCAGCGCGCCATTCTCGCCGACATCCGTGTCGTAGCCTTTCGCCTGGGCGCTGATGAAGTCATGTGCATTGGCGGCCCTTGCGGCGGCCATTACTTCCTCGTCCGTGGCGCCCTCGCGCCCGAGCCTGATGTTGTGCATGATCGTGCCGGCAAACAGGAACGTGTCCTGGCTGACATAGGCGATCTTTTCCCTGACCGAGGTGAGCGTGGCACAAGAAATGTCCTGCCCGTCGAACATCACCCTGCCGCTCTGCGGGTCGTACATGCGCATGATCAGGTTGAGGATGGTCGACTTGCCACTGCCCGAGGGTCCGACGAGCGCCGTCATTTTGCCTGCGGCAAGCGTCAGGTCCAGTCCCTCGAACACCGGCGCGCTTTCGGGGTAGGCGAAGCTGACATTGTCGAAATGGATCTCGCCCGGCCCGGCCCGCAGCGGCTTTGCATCCGGCTTTTCGGCCAGCGTCAGCGGCCGGTCGGCGAGCTGGAACATCATGCGCACGCCGACAATGCCGGTTTCAAGCGAGATGCGTACGCGGGCCAGGCGCTTGGCCGGCTCATAGGCCAACAGCAGCGCCGCGATGAAGGCCATGATGTTGCCCGGCATCTGACCGCCGCCGCCCAGAACCAGGAAGCCGCTGACAAAAACGGCGCCAGCGATGGCCAGCCCCGCAAGCGTTTCCATAACCGGGCTGGTGGCGGCCTCCAGCGTGGCGATGTTGTTGGCGCGGCTCTCCACGTCCGACACGGCCTTGTACATGCGCTTGCGCATGGCGCCTTCGAGACCGAAGGATTTGACGACGCGCACGCCGATCGCCGTTTCCTGCATCACCTGCACGATCTGGCCGAGCGAACGGAATTCTTGCGAGGCAATTTTTCGGACGCGCTTCAGGATACGATTGACGCCGTAAATGGCGATCGGCCCGATCACCAGACAGATCAGGGACAGCGCCGGCTGCTGCCAGACCATCACACCCACCAGCGCAGCCAGCGTCACCAGGTCGCGAACATAGGACGTGACGATTTGGTCGAGCACGCTGCGCGCGGCCTGGGCATTGTTCGTCATGCGCGAAATCAGTTCGGACGAAGAGGTCGAATGATAGAATTCGATGCCTTGCGCAAGAATGCTGTCATAGATCTTGCGCTGCCGGTCGGCGATGATGGCATTGCCGACCCTGCTCATGAAGTAGGCCTGGATGAAGTTTGCGAAGCCCTTGAGAATGAAAATCGCTCCGGTCGCCGCCGCGATCAGATTGACCTGCCCAATCCTCTTGTAAACCACGAATTCATTGGTGATTTCGCGCAGCATATAGGCGCTGGCTGCTGTCGTTGCCGCCACCACCAGCATCGACAGAATGGCCGCAGCGTAGCCAAATCTATGTGCGTGAAAGGATTCCCGCAAAAGCCTTGCGATAAGGCGCTGGTTTTCCGTCGAACGGAAGAAGCGAAACAAATGGCCGATCCCATGCCTGACTGACGAATTTCGGATTCGCCACCGGGGCGAAAGGCGGCTTATAGAGCGAGTTGTGGCCGGATGGAACCTTTCGCTGTCGCGGAGACAATCGGCTGCGGCACGGTGTCTTTTGCGCCACGATTGCGGCGACTGATCTGCGGGGAGATGACGACAGATGGATTTCGACCTTGTTGTGCGCGGCGGAACGCTGCCCGACGGCACCGTCGCCGACCTGGGCATCATCGGCGAGACGATCGTCGCCATCGAGTCCGAACTGCATGTCAGCGCCGGCACGGCGATCGACGCCCGTGGCAATCTGATCTCGCCGCCCTTCGTCGATCCGCATTTCCATATGGACGCCACGCTGTCCTACGGCATTCCACGCATCAACGCTTCGGGCACGCTGCTGGAAGGCATTTCGCTGTGGGGCGAACTGAAGCCGCTCTTCACCCATGACGCGGTGCGCGAGCGGGCGCTCGCCTATTGCGACTGGGCGGTCTCGATGGGCCTGCTCGCCATCCGCACCCATGTCGATGTCTGCGACGACCGGTTGCTCGCGGTCGAGGCGCTGCTCGACGTCAAGAAGATTGTCGCGCCCTATATCGATCTGCAACTGGTCGCTTTCCCGCAGGATGGCTTCTACCGTTCGCCGACGGCGCGCCAGAACACGCTGCGCGCGCTCGACATGGGCGTCGACATCGTCGGCGGCATCCCGCATTTCGAACGCACCATGGCCGACGGCACGCGCTCGGTCACCGAACTTTGCGAAATCGCGGCAGATCGCGGGCTGATGGTCGACCTGCATTGCGACGAGACCGACGATCCGTTGTCGCGCCACATCGAGCAGCTTGCCTATGAGACGCAGCGCCTTGGCCTGCAGGGCAAGGTGGCCGGCTCGCACCTCACCTCGATGCACTCGATGGACAATTATTACGTCTCCAAGCTGCTGCCGCTGATCGCCGAGGCCGGTGTCTCGGCGATCCCCAATCCGCTGATCAACATCATGCTGCAGGGCCGCCACGACACGTTTCCCAAACGCCGCGGCATGACCCGGGTGAAGGAGATGCAGGCGCTCGGCATCCGCGTCGGCTGGGGCCAGGATTGCGTTCTCGACCCCTGGTATTCGCTCGGCACCGCCGACATGCTCGACGTCGCCTTCATGGGCCTCCACGTCGCTCAGATGTCGAGCCCTGCCGACATGGCGCGCTGCTTCGACATGGTCACCAATGTCAACGCCGCCATCATGGGCCTCGATCATCTCGGCCTTGCCGTGGGCAAGCGCGCCAGCTTCGTCATTCTCGATGCCGGCAACCCGATCGAGGCCTTGAGGCTGCGTGCCGAACGGCTGTGCGTCGTCGCCAGGGGCAAGGTGGTGGCCGAGCGCACGAAGCAGGAGACACGGCTGTCGATCGCCGGCCGTCCCGGACAGGTGAACCGGCGGCACAAAACTGCGTAGAAACAGCCGATTTCCGCCGCTGGTCTTGCCGATTTGCCTCGTCAAAGCGGCCGCTTGCAGCTAGGGAGCCGCATGGCCCAGTCGCTCGTCCGCACCTTTACCATCAGGAACGCGCTTCTGGCCGGCATCCTCTTGATGCTGGCCGGCGACTTCATGTTCGCGCTGAACGACGCGATGGGCAAATGGCTGGTCGCCAGCTTCTCGGTCGGCCAGGTGGTGCTGATCCGATCGATCGGGGCCTTCATCGTGCTCGGCCCGATGATCGCCAACCAGGGCGCCGGCAGACTGTTCCAGATGGAGCGGCCGGTCCTCCAGATTCTGCGCGTGCTGGCGACCACGGTGGATACAGCCTTGTTTTACGCGGCCGTCGTCTATCTGCCGCTGGCCGATGTGATGAGCTTCTACATGGCCGGGCCGATCTATGTGGCGGCGCTGTCGCATTTCCTGCTCGGTGAAAAGGTCGGCTGGCGCCGCTGGGCCGCCATCATGGTCGGCTTCTGCGGCGTGCTGATCATCTTGAAGCCGTCTTCGGCGGCGTTCTCGCAGTCCTCGCTGTTCGCACTGGTCGGCAGCATTGCCTTCGCCTTCGCCATCATCCTCAGCCGCCGCCTGCGCGGCACCAGCGACACAACGCTGGTCACCTGGCAGACTATCGGCACGCTGCTGGTCGGCGGCGTGATGACCATCGGCGCCTGGCAGACGCCCTCGGCACTCGATTTCGGCGCCATGCTCCTGCTCGGCATCGTCTCCTGCAGCGCGCATCTGATGATTACCAGGGCGCTGAAACTGGCCCCTGCCTCGACGCTGGCGCCGCTGCACTACAGCCTGCTTCTATGGGCGGTGATCTTCGGCCTGGCCTTCTTCGGCGACGTGCCGGGACCGCGCATCCTGATCGGCGCGGCCATCGTCGTGCTCGCCGGCCTGTTCATCTTCCACCGCCAGAAGGTGGTCGAAATAGTCGTGCCGCCGGAGAACGTGCCGAAAGGCGTGAATTGACCTAACCTTGGCGCACCGCCGCCAGATGCCGTGAAAACTCAGGCGTTTCCATCAGCGCCTTGCAACGGGCGAAGCGGCCGTCGGCATAGGCGCGGAAATCCTCGACCGGGTTGTTGTTGGCAAGCTGGATAAGGCCCCAGAGCGTCCACAACAGGTCGCACATCGCCTTGTAGGTGACGACGCGGCCGCGCTCGGCCGGTTTTGCCTCGCCGCCGAAATAGGCGCGCATCATCTCTTCCTCCTGCGCGGTGTCGAACCGGCCTTCGACCGAGAGGTCGCCGAGGTCCCAGAGCGGGTCGTTCATCCCCGAATATTCCCAGTCGACGATCCACATCCGCTCGCCCGTATCGAGAAAATTCTCGCACAGTGGATCGCAATGGCAGGCGGCAATCGGCAGTCTATGCGCGGCAAGGGACGCACGCACGGTGTCGGATTCGCGCACCACGTCATGGTAGCCCGGCGGCAAGGCGACTTCCTTGGTCGATAAGACCTTGAGATAGTCGTCGATCATCGCAAACAGCTCGAAGCGGAACGGAAATACCGCACCGGACGTGTGCAGCTTGCGGAAGGCTTCGCCGGCGCGGGCCGGGCTGCCGGCGCGCAGCTTGAACTTTTCCGGCGACATCGTCACGGCGCCGGCAACGAAGCGGCTCGCCAGCACGCCTGTCGCGGGGTCGACATGCAGCACTTCGGGGCTGACGCCCGCTTTGGCCGCCTCACGCGCCGCCACCGCTTCATTGGCGCGGTTGATATACTCCTCGGTGCCTTTGCCGGGGATACGCAGGCAGATATCGCCGGCCCGAAAGACGAGATTGGTCATCCCGCCCAGCCGCTCAAGCGGTCCGTCATAGCCCGCAAATGCCGGAATTGCCGCAAGTGTTGCGCGTGCCTCGTCCGTCCCCATGCCTGTTGCCCTTGGCCGTGTATTTCTTGCGACAACGGTTCCACAGTTTTCGCCGTTTGGCTATCATCCGATCGAGGGTGAGCAGCGAGCTGGCGGAGAAACAGCCATGGCGGGCAACAAGGATCATGGCGGGCTTGGCGCCGCCTATGCGGCGCAACGGCCCGAGGACGTCGCCGCGATCTATGACAGTTGGTCGGAAACCTACGATGCCGACATGTCGGCCGCCGGCTACCGCCATCCGACGATCTGCCTGGCCCTGCTGGCCCGCCATCTGCCGCGCGGCGCCGCACCGCTTCTCGACGCCGGCGCCGGCACCGGGCTGATCGGCGAGTGGCTGGCCATCACCGGCTATCCCCAGGTCGAAGCGCTCGATATTTCGCAAGGCATGCTGTCTAAAGCGGCGGCAAAGGGCGTCTATTCGGCGCTGCATTGCCTGGCGCTCGGCGGGCCACTGCCCTTTGCCGACAATGCCTATGCCGGCATCGTCTCGGCCGGCGTTTTCACCTCCGGCCATGTCGGCGCCGAGGGGCTGGACGAACTGATCCGCGTCTGCCGTCCCGGTGGCGTCATCGTGCTGACCATCAAGAACACGCTGTGGAACGCCGGCTTCGCCGAACGCATCGCTGTACTCGAAGCTGAGGGCAGGGTTGTCCGCGCCGAGGAGACTGCGCCTTATGTTTCGATGCCGGGCGAGGCTGACACCGTGCCCAGCCGCGGCCTTGTGCTCCGTGTGAGCTAATCCAGGTTTCGTCTACGCCTTGATCCTGCTCATTGTAGGATCATACATCGGTTCGAGATGGATTTTGGCCGGCGTCCGCTCCATGGCGACCACCAGCTCATAGTCGCCAAAGCCGAGGAAATCGTCGCCGACGCCATCGGCATTGCGGACATAACCGTAACCGATGTTCTTGGCCAGCGTGTAGCCATAGCCGCCGCTGGTGAGATAGCCGACCGGTTCGCCATTGCGCAAAATCGTCTCGCGCCCGACCAGCACGATATCGGAATCGTCGACCGTGAAGCCGGCAAAGCGTTTCTTCAGATCGGCGCCGCTGATCTTTTCGAGCGCCCGCCGGCCGACGAAATCGGTGTTCTTCCTCAGCTTCACCGCCCAGCCGAGGCCGGCCTCCTGAGGCGTGTCGTTGGGGGTGATGTCGGAGCCCCAGGCGCGGTAGCCTTTCTCCAGCCGAAGTGATTCCAGCGCCCGATAGCCTATCGGCCGGATGCCGTGCGGCTTGCCGGCGGCCATCAATGCGTCGAAGATTTCGCCGGTGGCGGCGATCGGCACATGCAATTCCCAGCCGAGCTCGCCGACATAGGTGACGCGCAGCGCCCGAACCGTATGACCGGCAATGGCGATCTCGCTGACATGGCCGAACGGGAAGGCGGCATTCGAGACATCCGCGTCGGTGACGGCCGAAAGCACATCGCGGGCGCGCGGCCCCATCAGCGACAGCGTGCCGAAATCCTCGGTGACATCTTTCAACGTCACGTCGAGGCCCTTGCCGACATGGTCGCCGATCCAGGAGAGATCATGCGAGCGGAAGCCGGTGCCGGTGACGATGTAGAATTTCTCCTCGGCGAGCCTGCCCACAGTCAGGTCGGCCTCGATGCCGCCGCGCGTGTTGAGCAGCTGCGTGTACGTCAGCCGTCCCACCGGCTTGGCGACATCGTTGGCGCAGATCCAGTCCAGCGCCTTGGCCGCATCCGAACCCGTCATTTCGTATTTGGCGAAGGACGACTGGTCGAAGATGCCGACTTTCTCGCGCACATGGCGATGCTCCTCGCCGACCGGGCCAAACCAGTTCTGCCGGCCCATGGAATAAATGTCTTCGGATGTGGCGCCCTGCGGCGCGAACCAGTTCGGCCGTTCCCAGCCGAGCTTGGAGCCGAACACCGCGCGGTGCGCTTTCAGCCGCTCGTAGAGCGGCGAGACGATGCGCGGCCGGCCCGACAAATACTCCTCATGCGGAAAGCCGATCGTGTAATGCTTGCCATAGGCCTCCTGCGTGCGGTCGCTGACCCATTGCCGGTCGCGGTGCAGGCCGGAAAAGCGCCTGATGTCGACCACCCAAAGGTCGAGCGGCGCCTCGCCGTCGACAACCCATTGCGCCAGCACCCAGCCGGCGCCGCCGCCGGAGGCGATGCCGAAGGCGTTGAAGCCGGCGCCGACGAACATGTTGGCGCATTCGGGCGCGACACCGAGGATGAAATTGCCGTCCGGCGTAAAACTCTCCGGCCCGTTGATCATCTGCTTGACGCCGACCGTCTCCAGCGCCGGCACGCGCGCGATCGCCTGGCTCATATGCTGTTCGAAATGATCGTAGTCGTCGTCGAACAGGCGGAACTCCCAGTCATCGGGGACATCGCCGCCGGGCAGGCCGGTCGCCCAGGCCTGCGGGTTCGGCTCATAGCCGCCCATCACCAGCCCGCCGACCTCTTCCTTGAAATAGGTGCGGCGGTCGGGATCGCGGATTGTCGGCGCGTCGGTCGCCAGCCCGTCGATCTTCTCGGTGATGATGTACTGGTGCTTGACCGGTTGCAGCGGCACGCAAATGCCGGCCATCGCGCCGACCTGGCGTGCCCATTGCCCGGCGCAGTTCACCACCTTGTCGCAAGCAATGTCGCCCTTGTTGGTCTTCACCGCGGTGATGTGCCCGTCCGTCATGTCAAAGCCGGTAACGCGGACGTCCTCGAACAGCTTGGCGCCATGCATGCGCGCGCCCTTGGCCAGCGACTGCGTGATGTCGGAGGGGCTGGCCTGCCCATCGGTCGGCAGCCAGGAGGCGCCGACGAGGTCGCTGGTCTCCAGCAGCGGCCACATCTTTTTGACCTCCCCCGGCGACAGCAACTGCATGTCCATGCCGAAGCTCCTGGCCGTCGTCGCCAGCCGTTTATATTCGGTCCAGCGGTCGGCATTGGTCGCAAGCCTGAGGCACCCGGTCATCTTCCAGCCGGTAGCGAGCCCGGTCTCAGTCTCCAGTCCCTTGTAGAGCTCGACCGAATATTTGAGCACGCGGGTGATCGAGGCCGACGAGCGCAACTGGCCGACCAGCCCGGCCGCATGCCAGGTCGAGCCCGAGGTCAGCTTGCCCTGTTCCAGCAGCAC
Source organism: Mesorhizobium sp. C277A (assembly GCF_040324395.1). Classification (NCBI taxonomy): domain Bacteria; kingdom Pseudomonadati; phylum Pseudomonadota; class Alphaproteobacteria; order Hyphomicrobiales; family Phyllobacteriaceae; genus Mesorhizobium; species Mesorhizobium sp. C277A. The sequence continues at coordinate 5,742,992 of NZ_JAMYVW010000002.1, forward strand.
GACATCGGCCTTGTGGTCGCGCGCCAGGTGGTAGGCCGTCGAACAGCCGATAATGCCGCCGCCGATGACGACGATATCGGCATGCGTGGGCAAGCTCATGACTGTGTCCCGTATTTCGTGCGGTAATTGTCCAGCGCCGCGTCAAGCCGCGTCAGGTTCTCCGCGGTGTAGGCGACGTAGTCGATGCCGGGCGCGTCGAGGTAAAGTTCGGAAACCATGCTCCACATCGCCTCGCGCAGCAGCGAGGCGCATTGCATGGCGGCGTGCGAGCGGCGGATCGCCTCATCCGGCTCGCGCATGAAATACGCCGTGAGGAAAGTGAAGGACTCCGCGTCGCTCATCTCGGCGTTGGAGGCAACGCCGGCAAGATCGAACATCGCGGTGTTGAAACCTGCATATTCGAAATCGATGAGCCACAACCTGTCGCCATCGTCGAGGATATTTGCCGGCAGAAGATCGTTGTGGCCGAATACGATCGGCAGCAGCTTCTGCGCCCGCTCCAGTTCGTCGGCCAGCGCCAGCAGCCTGGGCAGGTCGTCGCGCTTGCGGCTGCCGCCTTCGCTCAGCGTTCGCGCATAGTCGCGGATGACGTGGAAGACCCAGAACATGAAGCCGGCGCCGGAGATGTGATTGGGCATCTCGCGATGGAATCCGCGCATAAGGGCTGCGACGCGACCAATATTGGCGCGCACGTCCTCGGCAACATAGGTTTTCGCGCCGAGAAATTCCGTGACCATGATGCCGGGTTCGGAATGGTGGACCGCCGGCGCGAAGCCAGCGGCGTGCGCCGCGCGGGCCGTCATCACTTCACGGTCGCGAAAGACATGGTGGAACGGATAGTCCTGGCCGAAGCGCACGACATGCCGCCCGGCCGCGTCCTTGACCAGATAGTTGGCGTTGCTGAGGCCGCCCGGCAGCGGCGCAATGTCGATGCTGCCATTCCAGCAAGGCAAGGCCCGGATGCGGTCTTCAGCAGTCACGGGGCCATCCCTGACTTTTGCGGAGCTTTCTTGGGCGCCATGCGCCGCGCAACGAGCGTTGGGAAACGCAAAAAATCTCGTCGGTGCGGGACGCAGGAACTCCTATCCCGCGCCGCACCGACGAGCCCCTCTGGCCAGGTTTTGATACCCGGTCTCCGCCCCCGCGGATTTGAGAAACTTTTGTGCCAGTTCAAACCCAGACGGTCTGGCCAAACGGTCCGGTCCGTGAATTGCGGCTCTGCCATCACCCTCCCGTGGCAGTTCCGAAGCTGTCACGCCGTCAATGTCACGCCAGTGCTGCCTAGCTGTCAATGAAATGTTGTGACTTTTTTTGGGTGTTTTGCCCGAAACCACGAGCAATTCCTTTAAAAACGGCGGCATTGCCCTAAAACCGGGCAGGCCGCAAATTGAGGAAGCCAGATGATCCATTCGAAACGGCATGGCGAAATCCTCCGCCTCCTCAAGGAAGAGGGCACCGTCACCATTGCCAGCCTCGCCGACCGGCTGGGGGTTTCGCTTGAAACGGTGCGCCGGGATGTCAAGCCACTGACCGGCAATGGCTCGGTGCTCAAGATGCATGGCGCCATCGGCCTGCCGTCGATGGCCGGCGAAGCGCCCTTCGAGCGGCGCATGCGCGACAATGCGGAGGCCAAGCGGCTGATCGCCCGCATGGTCGCTGCCACCATTCGCGACGGTGAATCGGTCATGCTGGACACCGGCACCACGACCTCGTTCCTGGCCCGCGAACTGCTCGGCCACCGGCGGCTGACCGTGGTCACCAATTCATCCGACATCGCCCGCACGCTGGCCACCGTCAACGGCAACAAGGTCTATATGGCCGGCGGCGAATTGCGCAGCGATTCCGGAGCCGCCTTCGGCGCCTCGGCGATCGATTTCGTCAGCCGCTTCTCGGTCAGCCATGCGGTGATTTCGATCGGCGCCGTCGATGCCGCCGCAGGCCTTGCCGACTACGATCTGGAAGAGGCGGAGTTCGCCCGCATGGTGCTGTCGCGCGGCCAGCGCTCGCTGGTCATCACCGACCACACCAAGTTCGGTCGCCAGGGTCTGGTCCAGGTCTGCGGCTTCGACGGTTTTTCCGAACTCGCCACCGACCAGCCGCCGCCGCGCGACATTGCCTCGGCACTTGCCGAGGCTGGAGCGCGCCTCAGCATCGCTGCGGCCTAGCCAAACACCAGCGACTGGCGCGCCGCGATCCCGGCCCATGCCGCTACCCGATACCACGAAGGCGATGTTGTGCATCATGCGTCCGCGTCGCCGGCCGCATAAGATGTCGTTCTGGTGAAAAATTGTTTTTTAATCATCCGGCTCTTCGCAATGTCCATGCAACTTGGCAGCCGCAAACAGCGCCTCGTCGAAATGCGGGCCGGGCGAATTGCCCGCATCAGCAATGAGGTCACCATGCTGCAAACGATGCCTTGTCTTTCCTCATGGCCTGGACGCTTGCGCGCTCCGACCTGGAAGCGGACCCGGCTTGGCCGGACATTCCGCAACTTTCCGCCGGCGACGGTGTATGACGGTGTATAAGGTGTCCAGGATCAAGAACCTCAAAACCTATGACTGGCGCTTCGCATGACTGATCCACTGTCGGCGATCCTGGGCTTCGGCCTGCTCGGCGTCGCCTGCCTCGCCTTCACAGAAAAGATCCTGCCGCTGCCGCCCTCGCATGTGCTGCTGCTGTTCCTCGGCATGACGGCAGCCTCCGATCTCCTGGCGCTGGCGATTCTGCTCCTGGTGACGACGCTGTCCGCCATCACAGGCTGCCTTGTCTGGTATAGTGTGGGCCGTAGGATTGGATTGGATCGTGCCGACAGGCTGGTCGAGCGTTTCGGCAAATATGTCTGCTTGCGCTATGCGACCTACAGCAAGCTTGGTCAGGCCTATCGCCGCCATCATGTCCGGGTCTCCTTGCTGGCGCAGTTCATCCCGACGGTTCGCAACTATCTGCCGATCGCGGCCGGCGCGCTCCGTCTGCCACTCTTGCCCTTCGCGGCGGCGACGCTGCTCGGCGCCACGCTATGGAACACCGGCTTCCTCGTCACCGGCTACCTTATGCGCGGCAGCGGCCGGGATTCCTATGCCATCGGCTTTCGCATCATCGTCATCGTTTTGGCGCTGGAGACGGCTTTTATGCTCGCGCTTCGCTACGGTCCTGCCTGCCGGCGGCGCCTCGGCTTCGGCTGACAGGAGGCGCCTCAAGCCCTACGGGTAAAAGGCCCGCCTTCGGCTTTCCTTCTCCGTCGCGCCGGTGTTTAGTCCGGCCATGGCTTTCACCATCCGTCAGCTGCAGTTCTTCATTGCCGTCGCCGAGCAAGGCACGGTGTCGGGCGCCGCACAAAACCTCTCCATCTCGCAATCCTCGGTCACCGAGGCGATCAAGGAGCTGGAGAGCGATCTCGGCGTCGAATTGTTCGAGCGCCACCCACGTGGCCTCAACATTACTCACAAAGGCCACCAGTTCCTGCGCCATGCGACCAAGATCCTGGCCGACGTCTCCGATGCGCGCCGCGCTTTCTCCGACGACCAGGTGGTGGCCGGCGGGCGCCTGCAGCTCGGCGTCACCTCGCTGGTCGCGGGCTATGTGCTGTCCGATCTGCTGGCGCGCTACCGCCGCGCCTATCCCGGCGTCGATGTCTCGGCCATCGAGGACAATGGCGACTATCTCGAACATCTGCTGATCGGCGGCAAGCTCGACATTGCCGTCATGGTCACCTCCAATTTGCGCGACCGCACCGCGCTGCAGTCGGAAATCCTCGAGGTCTCGGCCTACCGGCTGTGGGTCCCGCTCGGCCACAAGCTGGCCAGCGCCGACATTATCGGCATAGGCGACATTGCCGGCGAGCCGCTGATCATGCTGACCGTCGACGAGATCGAGGAGAACACCGGCAAGCTTCTGGCGGCGATCGGCGCCAGGCCGCATGTCGCCTTTCGCACCCGCTCGGTCGAAGCCGTTCGCAGCCTCGTCGCCACAGGTGCGGGCGTGGCGTTGCTGCCCGACCTAGTCTACCGGCCGTGGTCGCTGGAAGGCGACCGCATCGAATCGCGCGACATTTCGGGTTCCCTGCCGGTCGTCCAGGTCGGCATGGTCTGGCGCCGCGGCTCCGGTCTGCCGCAGGCGTCGCGCGACTTCATCGGCCTTGCCCAGTCGCAGCGTATGGTACGCCAGCAGCGTTGATAGGGTGCGTGGTTATCTATCGGAAAAACCGATATCGCGTTTCTGATAAATGAATTTGCGAAACCGGAATTTTCCGAGCACTTTTCATGTCAGGGACGAAAGCCGCCATCAGAGCGGCAACGTGCCATCGGATGAACTGACGCTTTTCAGCCTGCGGCTGACCGCGGCGGCGACTCGCTTCGCAGTCAGGCGCCAAAATGGGAGATTGACGATGAATTCATTCCTGAAGACGTGCACCGCCTTGACGGTCGCGCTGACCTTTTCCGGTCAGGCCGTCGCCCAGGTCAAGGAACTTGGCAAGGGCGAAGGGGAGGTCAGCATCGTTGCCTGGCCGGGGTACATCGAGCGCGGCGAAACCGACAAGGGCTATGACTGGGTGACCTCCTTCGAGAAGGAGAGCGGCTGCAAGGTCAACGTCAAGACCGCGAACACCTCCGACGAGATGGTCTCGCTGATGAATGAGGGTGGGTTCGATCTAGTCACCGCTTCGGGTGACGCATCGCTGCGCCTCGTTGCCGGCAAGCGCGTGCAGCCGATCAACACCGATCTCATCCCGAGCTGGAAGGCGGTAGACGACCGTCTGAAGGATGCGCCCTGGTTCACCGTCGACAAGGTGCATTACGGCGTTCCCTATCAGTGGGGCCCGAACATCCTGATGTACAACACCGATGTCTTCAAGGAAGCGCCCAAGAGCTGGAACGTCGTCTTCGAGGAAATGAACCTGCCGGACGGCAAGTCCAACAAGGGCCGCGTCCAGGCCTATGACGGGCCGATCCACATCGCCGACGCCGCCAACTATTTGATGTTCCACAAGCCGGAACTCGGCATCAAGGACCCGTACGAACTGAACGAAGACCAGTACAAGGCAGCGCTCGAGCTGCTGCGTGTTCAGCGGACGCTGGTCGGCCGCTACTGGCATGACGCCGCCATCCAGGTCGACGACTTCCAGAACGAAGGCGTCGTCGCTTCCGGTTCGTGGCCTTACCAGGTCAACACGCTGGTTGCCGCCAAGAAGCCGGTCGCCTCGACCGTGCCGGAAGAAGGCGTCACCGGCTGGGCCGACACCACCATGATGGAGGCCGACGCCGCGCATCCCAACTGCGCCTATATGTGGCTTGAGCATTCGCTGTCGCCCAAGGTCCAGGGCGACGTCTCGGCCTGGTTCGGCTCGCTCCCGGTCGTGCCCGCTGCCTGCAAGGGCAACGAGCTGCTCGGCGAGGAAGGCTGCAAGACCAACGGCTACGAGAACTTCGACAAGATCAAGTTCTGGAAGACGCCGGTCTCGAAGTGCGCCACCCAGAACGACCAGTGCGTGCCTTACTACCGCTGGGTGTCCGACTATATCGGCGTCATCGGCGGGCGGTGAGCTCCCTTAACCCTCCCCCCTTGTGGGGAGGGTCGAGCGCAGCGTCGGGGTGGGGGCAGCGCTGACGTCCGGTGCTAGTCACCCCCACCCGCGGCTTCGCCGCGACCTCCCCCATCGAGGGGGAGGTGAAGTGCCGTGCCCGCTGGCCTGATTGGTGGCGGCAAGAGCTATTTCGACGAACCACAAACCGGCAACAGACGGACAGCCCATGACATCGGCCGTTTCCTTCCAGAAAGTCTCTCGCCATTTCGGCAGCGTGCGCGCCGTCGATGCGGTCGATCTCGACATCGTGCCCGGCGAGTTCTTCGCCATGCTCGGTCCGTCGGGGTCAGGCAAGACGACCTGCCTGCGCCTCATCGCCGGCTTCGAGCAGCCGACATCGGGCTCGATCTCGATCTTCGGCGAACGCGCCGAGGGCGTGCCGCCCTATCGCCGCAACGTCAACACCGTGTTCCAGGACTACGCGCTGTTTCCGCATTTGAACGTGCTCGACAATGTCGGCTACGGGCTGATGGTCAAGGGCATCGCCAAGCCGCAACGACAGAAGGCGGCGGAAGAAGCGCTGTCGCTGGTGCGCCTGCCGGGCTATGGCGCCCGCCGTCCCGGCCAGCTCTCCGGCGGCCAACGCCAGCGCGTCGCGCTGGCCCGTGCGCTGGTCAACCAGCCCAAGGTGCTTTTGCTCGACGAGCCGCTCGGCGCGCTCGACCTCAAGCTGCGCGAGAACATGCAGGAAGAGCTGAAGTCGCTGCAGAAGGCGCTCGGCATCACCTTCGTCTTCGTCACCCATGATCAGGGCGAAGCGCTGTCGATGGCCGACCGCGTTGCCGTCTTCAATGACGGCAAGATCATGCAGATCGGCACGCCGGAAGACATCTACCAGCGGCCGAAGACCCGCTTCGTCGCCGATTTCGTCGGCTCCTCCAACGTACTGCCGCCGGACTTCGTCCAGCGCTATTCCGGCCAGCACCGCTGGGGCAGCCTGCGTCCCGAATCCATCCGCATCGGCCGCGCCGCCAAAGGCGAGGGCGTCGCCGCGCGCCTGGTCGGAACCAACTATCTCGGCGCTACGACCAAGCTGGCGCTCGACGCCGACGGGTTGAGGCTGCACGCCATCGTGCCGGCCGGGACAAAGCTGCCGGCGGAAGGCGAAGCGGTGGTGCTGATGTTCAACCGCGAGCATTTGCATTTGATGGACGAGCCGGCATGATTGAGGTTTGCGCCAAGCACCCCCCTCTGTCCTGCCGGACATCTCCCCCTCAAGCGGGGAGATTGGCTGTTCTTCCCGGTTTCGCCAATCTTCAACGTTGGGGATTTGGCGAGGCAGCGAAACTGCTGATCTCCCCCCTTGAGGGGGAGATGTCCGGCAGGACAGAGGGGGGTGTGAAGGAACGCGGCTTCTCAGGGTTCCTTCAGCACGCGGTCGCCCCATGACCATCGCCGCGCTCAACTCAACCTCCGCCCCCGCCATCCTGCCCGGCAGCGGTGGCATGCGCGGCGCACTGTCGGACCTTTTCTGGCGCAAGCCGCAACTGCTGCTGTTCCTCATGCTGCTGCCGCCGGTTCTATGGCTCGGCGTTGTCTATATCGGCTCGTTGTTCGCACTTCTGGCGCAGAGCTTTTTTTCGATCGACGAGTTCTCCGGCCTCATCAACCACGAATTCACGCTGAAGACCTATGGCGACCTGTTCCAGCCCGCCAATCTCGACATCATACTGCGCACGGTGACGATGGCGGTTCTGGTCACGCTGGCCTCCGCCGTCATCGCCTTCCCCATTGCCTATTACGCGGCGCGCTATGCCCGCGGCCGGTGGAAGGCGCTGTTTTATCTCGGAATCATGCTGCCGCTATGGTCGAGTTACCTCGTCAAGATCTACGCCTGGAAGCTGATCCTCGCCAAGGAAGGCATTTTGACCTGGCTGCTCGCCAAATTGCATCTGCTCTGGGTGCTCGATGGCTGGCTGTCGCTGCCGGTCGTCGGCGGCAACTCTTTGTCGGTCTCCGCCACCGGCACCTTCATCGCTTTCGTCTATGTCTGGCTGCCGTTCATGATCCTGCCGGTGCAGGCGGCATTGGAGCGCGTGCCCGGCAATCTGGTCGAGGCGTCCTCCGATCTCGGCGCATCGCCGGGCCAGACCTTCCGCAACGTGCTGTTCCCGCTGGCGCTGCCCGGCATCGTCGCCGGCTCGATCTTCACCTTCTCGCTGACGCTGGGCGACTACATCATCCCACAGATCATCGGCACATCGCGGCTGTTCATCGGGCAGGCCGTCTATTCGCAGCAAGGCACAGCCGGCAACATCCCGCTCGCCGCAGCCTTCACCGTCGTGCCCATCGTCATCATGGGTTTCTATCTCTGGGGCGCCAAGCGCATGGGGGCCTTCGATGCGCTCTGACGGTTCGCAATCCGCTCCGCTCGGCCTCAAGATCGCTGCCGCCTGCGGCCTGCTGTTCCTGCATCTGCCGATCTTGTTGATCTTCGTCTACGCCTTCACCACGGAAGAGAAGAGCTTCGTCTGGCCGCCGCCGGGGCTGACCACACAATGGTTCGCCGTCACCTGGAACCGGCCGGATGTCTGGCAGGCGCTGTCGCTTTCGGTCCGTGTCGCCGCCATCTCGACCGCGATTGCCTTGATACTGGGCACGCTGTGCGCCGCCGCCGTGTCACGGACGAAATTCTTCGGCCGCGAGACGATCTCGCTGCTCGTCATCCTGCCGATCGCGCTGCCCGGCATCATCACCGGCATCGCGTTGCGCTCGGCCTTCTCGCTAGCCGACATCCCGTTCTCGTTCTGGACGATCGTGCTCGGCCACGCCACCTTCTGCGTTGTCGTCGTCTACAACAATGCGGTCGCCCGTTTCCGCCGCACTTCCGGCTCAATGATCGAGGCCTCGATGGATCTCGGCGCCGACGGCTTCCAGACCTTCCGGCACGTCGTGCTGCCCAACATCGCCACCGCTCTGCTTGCCGGGGGGATGCTCGCCTTCGCGCTCTCCTTCGACGAGGTCATCGTCACCACCTTCACCGCCGGCCAGCAGCAGACCGTGCCGATCTGGATGCTGGAAGAGCTGATCCGCCCACGCCAGCGTCCGGTCACCAATGTCGTCGCCATGGTCGTGGTGCTGGTGACGCTGCTGCCCATCCTTGCCGCCTATTACCTGACCCGCGACGGCGACCAGATCGCCGGTTCGGGCAAATGAAGAACAGCGAATAGGGAGTAGCGAATAGCGAATAGGGAGATTGCACGACCAGCCCTATTCGCTACTCGCTATTCGCTACTCGCTCCTGACCAAGGAGAACCCGCATGGACACCCAGATGCTGATCGGCTCGAAGTTCGAGAACGGCACCGACACCGAGGAGCCGATTCTGAATCCAAAGACCGGGGCGACCATTCTCAACCTGCCTGAAGCCAGCCAGGCGCAGATCGAGGCGGCTGTTACTGCCGCCGGGCGAGCGTTCGTCTTGTGGTCACGCACAACGCCGGCGCAGCGCTCCGGCTATCTCCTCAAGATCGCCGACCGCATCGAGGCCAACGCGCGGGAGTTCGCGGCGCTCGAGGCGCTGAATTGCGGCAAGCCGATCAACGCCGTGCTCAATGACGAAATCCCGGCGATCGTCGACTGCTATCGCTTCTTTGCCGGCGCGGTACGTTCGATGCCGGGCGTGGTCGCCGGCGAATATCTGCCCGGCCACACCTCGATGGTGCGGCGCGACCCGATCGGCATCGTCGCTTCCATCGCGCCGTGGAACTATCCACTGATGATGATGGCCTGGAAGCTGGCGCCGGCCATTGCCGGCGGCAACACCGTCGTCTTCAAGCCGTCGGAGCAGACGCCGCTGACGGCGCTGAAGCTGGCCAGGATCCTGGCCGAGGTTCTGCCCGAGGGCGTCGTCAATGTCGTGCTCGGCCGCGGCGACAGCGTCGGCAACACGCTGATCAATCACGCCAAGGTCAACATGATTTCGATCACCGGCGACGTCGCCACAGGCAAGAAGGTGCTGCAGGCCGCCGCCAAGTCGGTCAAGCGCACGCATCTGGAACTCGGCGGCAAGGCGCCGGTCATCGTTTTCGACGACGCCGACCTCGGCGCCGTGGTAAACGGCCTGCGCGCTTTCGGCTACTACAATGCCGGGCAGGATTGTACAGCCGCCTGCCGCATCTATGCCGGCAAGAAGATCTACGACAAGCTCGTCGCCGATCTCTCATCTGCCGTCTCGACCATCAAATACAACCAGCCCGATGACACCAAAAACGAGATCGGGCCGCTGATCTCGCGCCGCCAGCGCGATCGCGTCTCGAGCTTCGTCGAGCGCGCTTCGGAACTGAAGCACGTCGAGATCACCACCGGCGGCAAGCCCGGCGAAGGCTCCGGCTTCTATTACCAGCCGACGGTGGTTGCCGGCGCGCTGCAGGAAGACGAGATCGTGCGCCGCGAAGTGTTCGGTCCGGTCGTCTCCATCACCCGCTTCTCCGAAGTCGATGAAGCCGTGAACTGGGCCAATGACAGCGACTACGGCCTGGCATCCTCGGTGTGGACCAAGAACGTCTCGCGCGCCATGGCGACGGCCGCCCGTCTGCAATATGGCTGCACCTGGATCAACACCCATTTCATGCTGACCAACGAGATGCCGCATGGCGGGCTGAAGCAGTCCGGCTACGGCAAGGACATGTCTCTCTATGCGCTGGAGGATTATACCGCCGTTCGTCATGTGATGGTGGCGCATGGGTAGAGGCCGCCACTATCTCTAAAATATTCGCCACCGCGTTTTCTGTATATTAAGCGTGAGTTACCTTTGCGGTACGGCGGGAGTTCACGATTTACTGAATATTCAACCTGAACGAGCAGCCTCTTGCCGGGAAACCGCGCGGCGAGGGGTTTGCGCATGAACACGACCAAGATCAAGCTGGTACTCATTGGCGGCTTCTGTCTGCTGATCGCTGTGTTCGGCGGCAAGGACATGATCAAGAAGAGCGGCTGGCCCGAGGCGCCTGCTGAAATCCTCGCGGTCAATGTCGAATGCGACATGGAATCGACCGCCCACAAGATTGTCTACAAGACCGTCAGCACCGCCACGATCCCGTGCGAACTGGTTGATGCGTTCAAGACGGTTCATGCTGACAAAGAGTGGAAGGTGACCCAGAAATTCACCGGCACCTTGCGCGTCGGCACCGACGCCGATGCCGTCGAGGCCACGATGGAGCTGAACAAGAACGGTGCCCGCGAACCGCAGGTCGGCGACAAGCTCACCGTCGTCCAGAACCCCGCCAACCCCACCCAGATCGAACGCACCGGCATGACCGGCACGCGTTTGACGATCGTCATTGGGGCTGGACTGCTCGGCGCGTTGCTTCTCTATCTTGCTTTCAAACCCCGCCGGCGGATGTCGACCTCCGCCGTGGCGGGCAACCCTGCCGGAAATGCCGGCGCGGACCAGCGCGCGCGCCAGGCCGACGCCTTGATAGCGGCGGCCCTGGCCAAGCAGGCCACATTGCCCAATCACCCGGCACGTGTCGCGGCTGCCGGATCGGCCAGGGAAGGGCGGTTTTCCGGGCAGCGGACGAGTTTCGGCCGCCGCAACTGATGGCCGAAAACTGCTGCACCTGCCACGGCTACTCCACGATGCGGTAGATGTTCCAAAGGCTGGTGCCTGAAACGACGTAGGGCTCCATCTCCTTGCCCCATTTGGCGTGCGCGTCGATCTTGCCAATCCTGGCGAAGAATCCCTCCAGCTGGGCAAGGCTTTCGACCTGATGATGCGATTCGACCGTCGCTTCCCGAGCTCCGACCGAACCGGTCATGATCTGGAACTCGAGATCGGCAATGCCGACCTGAGAGCCGATCTCGCGTTCCCATTTCTTCAACAGGTCGAGCACGGTCTGCTTGTGCCCGAACTTGGCGTCGATCTGCCATCTGGCGCTGAACATTTTTGTCTCCTCCAGTTTTGCGGCCCAAACCGCGGTTGATCTTTCCGCGGTGGAACTACTCGTCCCAGGCCTGCACGACGGTCTGTCGTGCAATCCGCCCATTCTTCAGCTCCAGCATCGCCGCGCAGAACACTTTCGTTCCGTCCGGATAGGCGCAGGCCTGGGTGAAGGCGAGATTGTCGCCATCGGCGATGGTGGTGTCGACCTTGTGGGTCATCGCCCGGCTGCAGATGTCGTCCCAGAAGGTGCTGATCGCCGCCCGGCCGCGGATCTCGCGCGGCTTGCTCGGTGGATTGTTGCGGTCGATCACCCGCACCAGTGCGTCGTCGGCATAGAAGCTAGCGAGCATCCTGCCGTCCCGTCCTTCGATCGCTTTCTTGATCGCCGCGCCGTCCACGCTCTGCGTCTTGGTCAGCATCTTCTCCTCCATGGCCCGTTGATCGGGCGGTTGAATGATCACAAGCAATGCCCGGCGCACCGCCCGGCATTTTCTTTCACTGCGACTTGGCTTTGACGGCTGCGAACACGCCGTCGGTCTGTTGTTTGAAGGTCGCGAAATCGACCTGGCTGCCGTTGAGCATCGTCGACCAGTGGCGCACGATCGCCGCCATCGCGATCGCCTCCTTGATCTCCTCATCGGTCGCGCCATTGAGCTTGGCGGCCTCGGTGTGGAAATAGATGCAGTACTGGCAGGGGATCTGCGAGGCGACGGCCAGCCCCAGCAGTTCCTTGGTCTTGCCGTCGAGCGCGGTCTTGGGGTTGAGCTGCACGCCCTTGATCTCGGCCCAGGCGCCGGCAACCGCGACATCGGGCAGCGTCTTGAACATGTCCGGCACTGAGCCGAGCGTCGCCTCGATGTCCTTGTAGGCGGCGGCCGCCGAGGCATCCTCGGCTCTGGCGGGAGCGATCGTGAACAACGCGCCAACGCCTGCCGCTATCACCAGCGATTTGATCGACCTGTTTGACTTCAGCATTGCATCCTCCATCCGCAGTGCCTTTCCCGGCGACATCCGCCTGGCCTGCATGGAGAGAATTGGTACGCCTCGACCCCACCTGGCCGCTTCGCCCGAAAGCGCCATGGTCCCTATGGCCCGTCCGGGCCAGCCTGCCTGGCGGAAAATGCCGCTGCCGCCGCCCGTGACGGCAAATCGAGCTTCAGCAATATGTTGGCGACATGACGCTTGACCGTATGCTCGCTGAGCCTCAGCTCGGCGGCGATCGCGGCATTGCTCTTGCCGTCGGCGATCAGGATCACCACCTCGCTTTCGCGCGCCGTCAGTTGAGCCGGCTCGGCGGGTTTCGCCTTGGGGCGGCAGGCCGGCTCCAGGTGCTGTTCCGACGTTGCCTGGACCAGCGCCAGCGGCTCGTCCAGCTCATCCACCGTGACACGCCCGGCATCGATGAAATGCAGGCCGGACCCCGCCGCCAGATCGGCGGCCAGCCGCGACGCCAGAATATCGCCGCGCCCGGCATGGGCGGCGATCTGCATCGTCACCCGTGCCATCAGCCCCACCGGCGGCCCGCGCATTTCGACCTCACCGACATGGGCGCCCTGGGCGCTTGCAATGCCCATATGTTGCGCCGCATCGCGCAGTGCCGCCGCGCAGCGTATGGCCCGCGCCGGCCCGTCGAAGCGCGAGATCATCAATTCGCCATGGATGCCGGCGACGCGTCCGCCATGACGGCCGACCAGCTGCTGCCAGCTCTCCTGGAAGCGCTCGCTACGTTCGCTCCACATGCGGTCGCCAACCCGCGCCGTGTCGTAGATGCGTGTCGCCAGAAGAGCGGCAAGCACGCGCTCCGCTTCGACCACGGCACGCTCGCCGGTCAGGAATTCCTCGATCAGGTCGGCCACCCGGTCGACATCGCCGGTCCAGATCGGGTGGTCGCGCCCGGGGACCTCGACCAATCGCGCATTGGCGATCTCTTTCGCCAGGAAGCGGCTGGCGTCCGGGTCGACCCGCGCGTCGTTGCGGCGATGAATGAGCAGTGTCGGTGCGCCGATCGCCGAAAGCACGCCGCGCACATCGATTCCGGCATTCATCCGGGCAAGGGCTGCCGCTGCCGTCGGACTGGCCGACAGCCGCTCGAAGCGGGCCCACCACTGGGTGAAATGCGCATCATCTACCCGGCCGGGAGCGAAGTTGGGCAGTGTGGCGCCCGTGCCCCATTCCGTGCCGGCCGTCGCGATGAAGGCCTCGAGGCGCTCCGGCGACATCACCCATTTGTGGAAATGCGCATAACCGCCATAGAGCGCCAGCGCTCGTGTCCGTTCCGGATAGGTGGCGGCAAACAACATTGCCATCGGCGCGCCTTCCGAAGCGCCGAGCAAGGCCGCGCGGCCGCTGCCGGTGGCATCCATCACCGCGCGCACATCGTCCATGCGGGTTTCGAGGCTGGGCAGGTGGCGTGGGTCGACGCGGTCGGACAGGCCGGTGCCGCGCTTGTCGAACAGGATAAGCCGCGAGAACGCCGAGAGCCGTTTCAAGAGCCTGGCGTAGCCCTCGTCTTCCCAATGCAGGTCGAGATTGGAGATGAAGCCGGGCACGAAAACCAGGTCGAACGATCCCTGGCCGACCACCTGATAGGCGATCCGCACGTCGCCGCTGAGGGCATATCGCGTCTCGATCGGCCTCACGTTGCTATCCCGCCCGGCCAGACGATTTCTGATCGCCGACCATAGCAGACGCCCGGCGGATGCGGCAGCCAAACTTTAGAAGACAGGAATATAGCCCGCGGCGAGCCGTGTTCGCCCGCCATTTCTGGGGGAGGCTATTTCTGGGGAGCGGCGCTCTCTGCACCCGTGGGTTGGACGTAGCCGATGCTCACATCGGCCTGCTCCTCGGTCTTCGGCCGCTTGATCCTGGCCGAGGCCACGACGACGAGTTCGTCAAAACCTTCGCCGCCGCTGTCCAGCATCTCGAAGAACTGCCGGCGCATCCTGGGCTCCCAGAACTTGTTGATGTGCTCGGCCACGCCCGCCACACCTTCCTCGCGGGGCCTTGAATGGAAGAAGGCGGCGATCTGGTTGGCCATGCGCACCAGCTTTTCCCCGGTGCTCGTGATGTGTTCTTCGTTATGCGACATGCTGGGCAACTCCCAAGACCACCCGTTCCGGGTGGGTGAAAACATCGAAATCATCGCCGCGCACCAGCGCTACCAGTGTCATGCCGGCCTCATCAGCGGTGCGGATGGCGAGCGCTGTCGGCGCCGACACGGCGATGATGAAGGCGGAGCCGATCGTCGCCGTTTTCTGCACCATCTCCACCGAGACGCGTGATGTCACCACCACCGCGCCCGATGCACCGTCAATGCCGGCCTTGGCCAGCGCGCCGGCCAGTTTGTCCAGCGCATTGTGCCGGCCGACATCCTCGCGCGCCATGACGATGCCTTTGCCGGGAATGTAGAAGCCCGCTGCATGCACGGCGCCGGTTTCTGAATGCAGAGGCTGCACCTTGGACAAAAGCTTTACCGAACGGGTGATATCGTCGGCTTCAAGCGTAAGCTTGGACGCACCAACCTTGTCGACCGAGCGCATCGCTTCCTCGATCGATTCGATGCCGCATAGCCCACAGCCGACCGGACCGGCCAATCGCCTGCGTCGCGCCTCGAAGCGCGTATTGGCCTGGTCCTTCAACCGGATCTGGATATCGATCCCGGCGCCATGGTCCTCGACCTCGATCGCCTCTATCTCGTCAGGCAACGCGATGATGCCTTCGGTCAGCGAGAAGCCGAGCGCGAAATCCTCGAAATCGGCCGGGCTCGCCATCATCACCGCATGGGTGGTGCCGGCAAAGGAGAACGCCACCGGCGTCTCCTCCGGCACCATGCGGTTGGCCGATGTCGTGCCGCTGGCGCGGTGGGCAAGGCGAGAGATTTGGGTGGTGGCTTGGCGTTTGCGGGTCACGAGGCGCGCCCCTCTGCCCTGTTCGTCCTTAGCAGTAGCTGTGGAGGCTCGCGCCTTTCCTCTCCCCCGTCGACCGGGGGAGAGGTGTCAAGCGAAGCTTGACGGAGTGGGGGTCGACTGCTCGCCAGATAGGCCGGTTTGCCTGCTCTTTGGGTTGTGCGCGACTTTCGACGGCTGCGTGTTGCGGGGCCGGCTTCCCCCACTCCGTCGCCGCTTCGCGGCGCCACCTCTCCCCCCTCCGGAGGGAGAAGAAAGGCGCCAGGCGGCATAAGCTCGCGTCCTTCCTGACGGAGTAGGGGTCGACCAACCGTCAAGATTGAAGCTCTTATTGTCGAACGCCGTGGCAAGACTACTCCGCCGCTTCCAGCTTTGCGATGCGGCGGCTCTGCTCGGCCTGCTCGTTATAATCGCGCTGCCAGTCCGAAGGCCCGTTGGAGGCGCCGACCTGCACCGCGGTCACCTTGTACTCCGGGCAGTTGGTCGCCCAGTCCGAGAAGTCGGTGGTGATGACGTTGGCCTGCGTGTCGGGATGGTGGAACGTTGTGTAGACCACACCTGGCGACACCCGGTCGGTGATCAGCGCACGCAGCGTCGTCTCACCCGAACGGCTGGTCAGCCGCACCCAGTCGCCATCGCGCAGGCCGCGGTTCTCGGCATCGTGCGGATGGATCTCCAGCCGGTCCTCCGAGTGCCACATGACGTTTTCGGTGCGCCTTGTCTGTGCACCGACATTGTACTGGCTGAGGATGCGACCGGTGGTCAGCAGCAACGGGAAACGCGGCCCGGTCCGCTCGTCGGTCGCCACATATTCTGTGCGGATGAACTTGCCCTTGCCGCGCACGAAGCCGTCGATATGCATGATCGGCGTGCCGAGCGGCGCCTTCTCGTTGCAGGGCCATTGCACCGATCCGACACGGTCGAGCAGATCGAAAGAGACGCCGGCGAAGCTTGGCGTCGTTTTGGCGATCTCGTCCATGATTTCGGAGGGATGCTGGTAGTTCCAATCCAGCCCGATCGCGCGGGCAAGCTCCTGTGTCGCTTCCCAGTCGGCATAGCGCGCCTTCGGCTCCAGCACCTTGCGCACCATGTTGATGCGGCGCTCGGCATTGGTGAAGGTGCCGTCCTTTTCCAGGAAGGTCGAGCCCGGCAGGAAGACATGCGCGTAGTTAGCTGTCTCGTTGAGGAACAGGTCGTGCACGACGACGCATTCCATCGCCGCCAGGCCGGCCGCGACATGCTTGGTATCAGGGTCGGATTGCAGGATGTCCTCGCCCTGGATGTAGATGCCCTTGAAGGATCCGTCGACGGCGGCATCCAGCATGTTGGGGATGCGCAGGCCCGGTTCGTCGTCGAGCTTCACCCCCCACAACGTCTCATAGATGTCGCGCACCGCCTCGCCGGAGATGTGGCGGTAGCCCGGCAGTTCATGCGGGAACGAGCCCATGTCGCAGGAACCCTGCACGTTGTTCTGGCCGCGCAGCGGATTCACCCCGACGCCCGGGCGGCCGATATTGCCGGTCGCCATGGCAAGGTTGGCGATAGCCATAACCGTGGTCGAACCCTGGCTGTGTTCGGTCACGCCGAGGCCGTAATAAATCGCGCCATTGCCGCCCTTGGCATAGAGCCGTGCAGCACCTCGGATCAGTTCGGGATCGACGCCGGACAGCTTGCCCACGATTTCGGGGCTGTTTTCCGGCAAGGCGACGAAAGAAGCCCAATCCTGGAACTCCGCCCAGTCGCAGCGATCGCGGATGAAGGCTTCGTCGAAAAGCCCTTCGGTAACGATGACATGCGCCAGCGCCGTCAGCACCGCCACGTTGGTGCCGGGCTTCAGCGGCAGGTGATAGTCGGCCTCGATATGCGCCGACTTGACCATTTCGGTGCGGCGCGGATCGAGCACGATCAGCTTGGCGCCCTGGCGCAGCCGCTTTTTCAGCCGCGAGGCGAACACCGGGTGCGCGGAAGCCGGATTGGCGCCGATGATGACGGCGACATCGGTGAAATCGACGGAATCGAAATCCTGCGTGCCGGCCGAGGTGCCATAGGTCTGGCCGAGGCCGTAGCCGGTCGGCGAGTGGCAGACGCGCGCGCAAGTGTCGACATTGTTGTTGCGGAAGCCTTGGCGCACCAGCTTCTGGACGAGATAGGTCTCTTCATTCGTGCAGCGCGAGGACGTGATACCGCCGATCGAGGTGCGGCCGTATTGATACTGGATACGGCGGAATTCCTTGGCCGTATGGGCGATGGCCTCTTCCCAACTCACCTCGCGCCAGGGATCGCTGACCTTTTCCCGGATCATAGGCGACAGGATGCGGTCCTTGTGGGTGGCATAGCCATAGGCGAAACGGCCCTTCACGCAGGAGTGGCCGTGGTTCGCCTTGCCGTCCTTGTAGGGCATCATGCGAATGACTTCGTCGTCCTTCACTTCGGCCTTGAACGAGCAGCCGACGCCGCAATAGGCGCAGGTGGTGACAGCGGAACGCTCGGGCATGCCTTTCTCAAGCACGGTCTTTTCACGCAGCGCATCGGTCGGACAGGCCTGCACGCAGGCGCCGCAGGACACGCATTCGGAGGCGATGAAATCCTCGTGCATGCCGGCGACCATGCGCGATTCGAAACCGCGGCCCTCGATCGTCAGCGCGAAGGTGCCCTGCACCTCCTCGCAGGCCCGCACGCAGCGCGAGCAGACGATACATTGCGCCGGATCATAGGTGAAATAGGGGTTGGACTCGTCGCGGGCGATGTAGTCGACCGCCAGCGAGCCATGGCCGGGCGCGACGCCGTTTTCCTGCTTGACGTGGTTGCGGCCCTCAATGCCGAAGCGGTTCTCGGTCAGGCCGACCGATTTCGCCACAACGTCGAACTCGCTGGCGCCGGTGCCGGCCTTCTCGTTCCAGCCGGTCGGGTGGTCGGAGACGTAAAGCTCCATGACACCGCGGCGGATGGCGTCGAGCCGCTCGGATTGCGTGCGCACCACCATGCCTTCGCCGACGGGGGTCGTGCAGGATGCCGGCGTGCCGCCGCGCCCGTCGATCTCGACCAGGCAGACGCGGCAGGAGCCGAACGAGTCCAGCATGTCCGTGGCGCAGAGTTTTGGGATCTCGACCCCGCCTTCCATCGCCGCGCGCATGATCGACGTACCCTCCGGCACGCTGATGCTGCGGCCGTCGACGATCAGCGTAACCTGCTTTTGCGCCTTCGATTCCGGGGTTCCGTAATCGAGTTCTTCGATGAGTGTCGGGAAGTCGGCCTTGATATTCATCTGCCAGCTCCTATTCAGCAGCCACGCGCGCCGGCGCGGGCTTGAAATCTTCGGGGAAATGGGTGATCGAGCTCATCACCGGATAGGGCGTGAAGCCGCCCAGCGCGCAGAGCGATCCGAACTTCATCGTGTTGCAGAGATCGGTGACCAGTGCCAGGTTCTTCTCCGGCTCGATGCCGGCGGCAAGCCGGTCGATGGTCTCCACCCCGCGTATCGAGCCGATGCGGCAGGGCGTGCACTTGCCGCAGCTTTCGATGGCGCAGAACTCCATGGCAAAGCGCGCCTGCTTCAGCATGTCGGCCGTGTCGTCGAACACGGTGATGCCGGCATGGCCGATCAGTCCGTCGCGCTTCGCGAACTCTTCGTAGTCGAACGGCGTGTCGAACAGGCCGCGCGGGAAATAGGCGCCGAGCGGGCCGCCGACCTGCACCGCCTTCACCGGGCGACCAGTGGCCGTACCGCCGCCGATATCGTCGACGATCTCGCCCAGCGTCATGCCGAACGCCGCCTCGAACAGGCCGCCGAACTTGACGTTGCCGGCGATCTGTATCGGGATCGTGCCGCGCGAGCGGCCCATGCCGAAATCCTTGTAGAAGGCAGCACCCTTGTCCATGATGATGGGCACGGAGGCCAGGCTGATGACGTTGTTGATCACCGTCGGCTTGCCGAACAGACCCTGGATTGCCGGCAGCGGTGGCTTGGCTCGCACCACGCCGCGCTTGCCTTCAAGGCTGTTCAGCAGCGAAGTTTCCTCGCCGCAGACATAGGCGCCGGCGCCGACGCGGATTTCCATGTCGAAGGCGTTGGGCGAACCCAGCACGCTGACGCCGAGCACGCCTGCCTTGCGGGCGACCTCGACAGCCTTGTTCATGACAGCCACCGCATGCGGATATTCCGAGCGGATATAGACGAACCCCTTGGTCGCGCCGGTGGCGATGCCGGCAATCGTCATGCCTTCGATGAGCACGAAGGGGTCGCCCTCCATAATCATGCGGTCGGCAAAGGTGGCGCTGTCGCCCTCGTCGGCATTGCAGACGATGTATTTGCGGTCAGATGTCGTATCGAGCACCGTCTTCCACTTGATGCCGGTCGGGAAGCCGGCGCCGCCTCGGCCGCGCAAGCCCGATTCCGTGACCTGTTTGACGATGTCGAGCGGCGCCATGGCCACCGCGTTCTGCAGGCCCTTGAGCCCGCCCAGTGACTTGTAGGCATCGAGCGATAGCGGGTCGTTGATGCCGCAACGCGCAAAGGTCAGGCGCGTCTGCTTGGCCAGGAACGGGATTTTGTCGGGCGCGCCCAGCCAGCGCTTGTGATGCCCGCCGGTGAGAAAGCCGCTGTCGAACAGGCTCTTGACGTCCGATGGCTTGACCGGCCCGTAAGCGACGCGGCCCTTTTCGGTCGCGACCTCGACCATCGGTTCGAGGAAATAGGCGCCGCGCGAGCCGTTGCGGACGATCTTGGCCTCGACACCCCGTTCGGCCAGTTCCGCACGAACAGCCTTGGCGACTTTTTCGGCGCCGAGCGCCAGCGCGCCGGAGTCACCTGGAATGTAGATGCGCGGGATCATGAGCGTACCTCCGCGACGATCTCTTCGATCTTCTCGTCATCGAGCCGCCCGATCACCTCACCATCCAGCATCGCCGACGGTGAACAGGCGCACAGCCCGAGGCAATAGACAGGCTCAAGCGTAACCGATCCGTCGCGGGTGGTCTCATGGAAATCGATGCCGAGCAACTGCTTGACCTTTGCGGCGATCGCATCCGAACCCATCGACTGGCAGGCTTCCGCCTGGCAAAGCTTGAGCACATGCCGGCCAGCCGGCCGGGCACGGAAATCATGATAGAAGGTCACGACGCCATGCACTTCGGCCCTCGACAGGTTCAGCCCATCGGCGATGACGGGCACGGCGTCCTGCGGCACGTGGCCAAATTCTTCCTGGATCTCGTGCAGGATCGGCAGCAGGGGGCCTTCGAGGCCCTTCAACTCCTGGATGATCGCCGCCGTGCGCGACTGTATCTCGGTACTTGCAGGCTGCATCGTCACGCAGCGCCCTCCCTATCGTAGCGATCGATGCATATAATCGTCCAAAAGCATGAAGCAGTTTTGGAACAACGACATGCCTATGCCGCTTAATCGCTAAGTGCTTAAGAAATCAAAGAAAACCTCTGAAATCAATAAAGCGGTTTCGTTGCACGATAGAAAATTTCTATCGCGCTGATTGACCAGTTATGACTAGCTCAGCGATTGGCGCGGAAATCGTCTGCCAGCGCCATCGCCTCGTCCAGCAGCGCCTGCACCAGCGGCGTGTGCGGTTCGCGCGGCGCGGCGACCAGCCCGACAGTGTGGCTGGCATCCGGTTCGACGATCGGAATGGCCCGGATCGGTTCGGAAAAACCGAATGTTTCCGCCAGGTTGAGCGGCATGATCGACGACCATTTGCCTGTCCGTATGTGGGAGAACAGCACGATCATCGAGTTGGATTCCAGTGTCGGCCGCACCTGCACGCCGGCCTCGGCCAGATGCTGGTCGATGATGCGGCGGTTCTGCATGTCCGGCGTCAACAAGCAGAGCGGCAGCTGGCTGATTTCGGCCCATGTCACTTTGTCGCGATCCGAATAGGGATTTCCGACCGCCGTGATCAGCTGGTAGCGCTCGTCATAGAGCGGCACGCTCGTCACCCGTCCGAGAGGCTCGTTGTCGAGATAGGTGATGCCGGCATCGACGTCGAAATTGCCGAGCAGCGACAACACCTCGATCGAGGTGCGCGACAGGATAGAGAAGGTGACGCCCGGGTGCTTCTCGCGAAATGGCGTCGTCAGCCGCGCCACCATGGCGAGGGCGGTTGGGATGGCGGCAATACGGATACGCCCGGACAGGCCATGTCGCGCCGCCCGCATCTCTTCGCGCATGGTCCTGGAGTCGCCGACGATGCGACGCGCCCACACCAGCACCTGCTTGCCTTCCGGCGTCAGCCCCTGAAAGCGCGAACCGCGATTGACCAGCATGACGCCGAGCTGGCCCTCCAGCTGCTTGATCCCGGCCGACAAGGTCGGCTGCGTGACGCCGCACGCTTCCGCCGCCCGGCCGAAATGCTCCTCCTTGGCCAGCGTGATGAAGAATTCGAGCTTGTCGATCATACCATCCGTCCATTCGTTGCGCGCAAGGTCGGAGAAATTGCCTTTCGCCGCAAGCTCTACCCGCAATTGGCCATGCATCCACATCTTTGGGCCGGCTGGCTGTTTCCCCCGGCCGAACACGGCGCTATGTGGTTGGATGGAATACGAGGAGATCGGACATGCTGGGCTGGTTCCGCAAGCTTTTGCCGCGCGAAGATCGCTTCTTCGACCTCTTTGAACGGCATTCCCGCACCGTGGTCGGCGGCGCCGAGGCGCTGGAGCAGCTTCTGCAGGGCAAGGACATCGATCGCTGGTGCCAGAAGATCATCGATCTCGAGGACGAGGCCGATCATATCACGGCCGAAGTCCTGCTGGCGGTGCGGCGTTCCTTCATCACGCCTTTCGATCGCGGCGACATCAAGGACCTGATCCAGTCAATGGATGACGCCATCGACATGATGCACAAGACCGTCAAGACGGTGAAGCTGTTCGAAAAGAAGGAATTCGACCCGCTGATGCAGGAGATGGGCGGCGTCATCGTTGCCGCCTCCAGGCTGGTTGCCGAAGCGATCCCGCTGCTCAGCAAGGTCGGCACGCACACGGTACGCCTCAACGCCATCGCCGAAGAGGTCATGCGCGTCGAAAGCCGCGCCGACGATCTGCATGAGCAGGGATTGAAGGACCTGTTCAAGCGGCATGGCCGCAGCGATCCGATGGCCTACCTGATCGGCTCGGAGATCTACGGCCAGCTGGAGAAGGTGGTCGACCGCTTTGAGGACGTCGCCAACGAGATCAGCGGCATCGTCATCGAGAACGTTTAGGCAATGGAAGCCACCATCGCCTTTCCCGTGCTGATCGGCCTTGTCGCCGTCGCGCTGTTTTTCGATTTTCTCAACGGCCTGCACGATGCGGCGAACTCCATCGCCACCATCGTCTCCACCCGCGTGCTGAGACCACAATATGCGGTCCTGTGGGCGGCTTTCTTCAATTTCATCGCCTTCATGTTCTTCGGCCTTCACGTGGCTGAAACCGTGGGAAAAGGTATCGTCGACGTCAGCATCGTCACGCCGGCGGTGATCTTCTCGGCGCTCGTCGGCGCCATCGTCTGGAACATCGTCACCTGGATTGCCGGCATCCCGTCCAGCAGTTCGCATGCCCTGATCGGCGGGCTCGTCGGCGCCGGCGTTGCAAAGGCTGGGTCCGGCGCCATCGTCTGGACCGGGCTTGGCAAGACGGTCGCCGCAATCGTCGTGTCGCCGGCGACAGGGTTTGTTCTGGCGCTGGTCCTGATCCTGGCCGTTTCCTGGCTGTTCGTGCGCCAGACACCGTTCGCCGTCGACAGCACCTTCCGCGTCATGCAGTTCTTTTCGGCCTCGCTTTATTCGCTAGGGCACGGCGGCAACGACGCCCAGAAAACCATGGGCATCATCGCCGTGCTGCTCTATTCGCAAGGTATGCTCGGCGGGACGTTCTACGTGCCGCTGTGGGTCGTCCTCACCTGTCAGACAGCACTGGCGCTCGGCACTTTGTTCGGCGGCTGGCGCATCGTCCACACAATGGGCTCGAAGATCACCCGGTTGAACCCGATGCAGGGCTTCTGCGCCGAGACCGGCGGCGCCATCACCCTGTTTGCCGCCACCTGGCTTGGCGTCCCCGTGTCGACCACCCATACGATCACCGGGGCCATCATCGGTGTCGGCGCCGCCCGCCGCGTCTCGGCCGTGCGCTGGGGCATTGCCGGCAACATCGTCATCGCCTGGATCGTCACCTTGCCGGCCACGGCTGCAATTTCGGCGCTCACCTACCTTGCGGTTGGCCTGGCAAGGTGAGGCGGACACCGTGGTGCTTGGAGTCGCTGCCAATCTGCACTATCTGAGCCGCAGCCAAACGCCTTAGGGAATAATGCATGTCCGTCACCAAGGAAATCGTCACCGAGCGTCTAAAGACGGTCAACGGGCCGGACTTCACCGGCAACATCGTCGACCTCGGCATGGTTTCGGAGATTTTCATCGCCGATTCGAAAGTGTTTTTCTCGATCACCGTTCCCGCCGCCCGCGCACAGGAGATGGAGCCGCTGCGCGCTGCAGCCGAGCGTGTCGTCAAGGCGATCCCTGGTGTCGCCGGCGCCGTCGTCGCGCTGACGGCGGAGAAGAAGGGCGGCGGCATGGAGGCTCCGGTTGCGTCGCGCCCCGCGCCCAGGCCGGCACCGACCGCGCCCGCCGCGCCCCGCCCAGCTCCACACTCCCCAGCCCCGCACGCCCCGGCCTCGCAAAGCTCGGGCAAGCGCGGCGTGCCCGGCATCGAGGCGATCATCGCGGTGGCGTCCGGCAAGGGCGGCGTCGGCAAGTCGACCACCGCTGTCAACATCGCGCTTGGCCTCGCCGCCAACGGTTTGCGTGTCGGCGTGCTCGATGCCGATATTTATGGCCCGTCCATGCCCAGGCTGCTCAACATCCATGGCCGGCCGCAGACCGTCGACGGCAAGATCCTGAAACCGATGGAGAATTACGGCCTTAAGGTGATGTCGATGGGCTTCCTCGTCGACGAGGAGACGCCGATGATCTGGCGCGGTCCGATGGTGATGTCGGCGCTGACGCAGATGCTGCGCGAGGTCGAATGGGGCCGCCTCGACGTGCTCGTCGTCGACATGCCGCCCGGCACCGGCGACGCCCAGCTGACCATGGCCCAGCAGGTGCCGCTGGCCGGCGCCGTCATCGTCTCGACGCCGCAGGACCTGGCGCTGATCGACGCCCGCAAAGGATTGAATATGTTCAAGAAGGTCGACGTGCCGCTGCTCGGCATCGTGGAGAACATGAGCTATTTCATAGCCCCCGATACCGGCAAGCGCTACGACATCTTTGGCCATGGCGGGGCGCGGCGCGAGGCCGAGCGACTCGGCGTGACCTTCCTCGGCGAAGTGCCGCTGGAAATGGGCATTCGCGAAAGTTCTGATGAAGGTGCTCCGGTGGTGGCGTCGAAGCCAGACAGCGCCGAGGCGAAGATCTATCGCGGCATTGCTTCGAAGGTCTGGGACCGGGTCAACGAAGAACGCGGCGCGGCCGAAGCGGCGGTGCCGAACATCGTGTTCGAGTAGCTCGGATATCCCTTCCCCTTGAGGGGAGGGTGGCCCGAAGGGCCGGGTGGGGTCCGCGGTGACACGCTCGACGCTATTTCTTTACAAGTCGAGGCAGCTCAACTCACGTTGAGGCAGTTGAGGCGACCCCACCCGCCTCGCTTCACGAGGCACCCTCCCCTAAAGGGGGAGGGGAGCCCACCTTCTCGCCAAAGCTTGAAAAGAACTGCAAGGCCAGCTTCTTCGAAGTCGATTCGATCAGCCGGCTGCCGAGTTGGGCGATCTTGCCGCCGACTTCGGCCTTGGCCGCGTATTTGAGGACCGTCGCATCCGGCCCGTCCGCCGTCAGCGTCACGTCGGCGCCACCCTTCGCGAAGCCGGCAATACCGCCCTTGCCCTCGCCCTGGATGGTGTAGGAGTGCGGCGGCTTCAGGTTCTTCAACGTCACCTCGCCGTTGAATGTCGCCTTGATCGGTCCGATCTTCAACACCACCGTCGCCGCCATTTCGGTCGGCGATTTCATCTCCAGGTGCTGGCAGCCGGGAATGGTCGCCTGCAAAACCTTCGGATCGTTCAGCGCGTCCCACACTTTCTGCAGGGGGGCGGCAATGCGTTCCTCGCCTTCGATCACCAAAGCCATCGACACCTCCCGGACAGACTTCGAAGGCCTAACGCACGGTCTGGTCTGTGTCTATCGCACCAAAGTCCGGTTGCGACGGTGCGCCCTCTTGCCTGCTTCCGCGCGTTGCCATATCGATTTGTCTTACAAATACGGAGACCATGATGGCAGGCGCCCCCACCGGAAAGAAGAAATTTCGCTCGCAGGAGTGGTTCGACAATCCCGACAATCCAGGCATGACCGCGCTCTACCTCGAGCGCTACCTGAACTACGGCCTGACGCGGGCCGAGTTGATGTCGGGCAAGCCGCTGATCGGCATCGCCCAGACCGGCTCGGATCTGTCGCCGTGCAACCGCCACCATATCGAACTGGCCAAGCGCGTGCGCGAAGGCATCGTCTCGATGGGCGGCATCCCCTTCGAATTCCCGTGCCATCCGATCCAGGAGACCGGCAAGCGCCCGACCGCGGCACTCGACCGCAACCTTGCCTATCTCGGCCTGGTCGAAGTGCTTTACGGCTATCCGCTCGACGGCGTCGTGCTGACCATCGGCTGCGACAAAACCACGCCGGCGCTGCTGATGGCGGCGGCCACCGTCAATATTCCGGCCATAGCACTTTCGGTCGGACCGATGCTCAATGGCTGGCACAAAGGCAAGCGCACGGGATCCGGCACCATCGTCTGGGAATCGCGCCAGCGCCTCTCGGCCGGCGAGATCGACTATGACGAGTTCATGGACATCGTCGCCTCATCGGCGCCGTCGACCGGCTATTGCAACACCATGGGCACCGCCACCACGATGAACTCGCTGGCCGAGGCGCTCGGCATGCAATTGCCGGGCTCGGCTGCCATTCCGGCACCCTACCGCGAGCGCGGCCAGATCTCCTATGAGACGGGCAAGCGCATCGTCGAGATGGTGCATGAGGATCTGAAGCCATCCGACATCATGACGCGCAAGGCGTTCGAGAACGCCATTGTCGTCAATTCGGCGATTGGCGGCTCGACCAACGCGCCGATCCACCTCAACGCGATTGCCCGCCATCTCGGCGTGCCGCTCACCAATGACGACTGGCAGACGGTCGGCCTCCATGTGCCGCTCATCGTTAATCTGCAGCCATCGGGCGAATATCTCGGCGAAGACTATCACCATGCCGGCGGCGTGCCGGCTGTGGTGGCCGAGTTGATGAAGGCCAAGCTGCTGCCTTATCCCGAAGCGATGACCGTCAATGGCAAGACTATCGGTGACAATTGCAAGGGTGTCGCCAACGAGAACACCGACGTCATCCGCGCCGTCGCCGAGCCGCTGAAGGCCAATGCCGGCTTCATCAATCTCAGCGGCAATCTGTTCGATTCCGCAATCATGAAGATGAGCGGCATCTCGCCGGAATTCCGCGAGCGCTATCTCTCCAACCCGAACGACCCGGAAGCCTTCGAAGGCAACGCCATGGTCTTTGACGGTCCGGAGGACTACCACGCCCGCATCGACGATCCGGCGCAAGGCATCGACGAGCACACCATCCTGTTCATGCGCGGGGCCGGCCCGATCGGCTATCCCGGCGGCGCCGAGGTGGTCAACATGCAGCCGCCCGCCTATCTCATCAAGAAGGGCATTCACGCGCTGGCCTGCATCGGCGATGGCCGCCAGTCGGGCACATCGGGCTCGCCCTCTATCCTCAACGCTTCGCCGGAAGCCGCCATTGGCGGCGGCCTGGCGCTGCTCAAGACCGGCGACCGTGTGCGCATCGATTTACGGAAAGGCACTGCCAACATCCTCGTCACCGACGAGGAAATCACGCGCCGCCGTGCCGAACTGCAGGTCGATGGCGGCTATCATTATCCCAAGCATCAGACGCCATGGCAGGAGATCCAGCGCTCCATGGTCGACCAGTTCTCGGAGGGCATGGTGCTGAAGCCGGCGGTGAAATACCAGGATGTCGCCCATACCAGCGGCGTGCCGAGGGACAACCACTGAGCACCCGCTTGATATGAAAATGCCGGCCTGATCGGGCCGGCATGAAAGCCTTGGCGTAAGCTTGTTTGGATGGCGGCCTCAGGGTGGAGGCGGGCCGGACGAAGCGGCGATGGCTGTGATGCCGGAGAGTCGTCCTGCCTTGCGGATGACTGGTGTGTGATACTGTTTCTTCATAGGACCCGTTGCCCGTTTTAGATCACTGCTCGCACGCCAACTGATCCCACCTGTCAGTATGACATTGCAGTCCTCGTCAGTTTCGGGTTTTTTGACACGAAATCAAGAGGGGTCCAGAGCGTCGTCCATGATGATGGTTTTCCGCCACGGGCGTATCCTTGCCGCCTAGCCCGATCGACATTGCCCCGGTCGACATTGCTATTGTCGGCGCGGGCATGGCCGGTCTCTTCCTGGCGTGGCGCTTGTCCCAAAGTGAAAAGCCCGCAAGGATCGCAGTTTTCGAATCCGCCGGTCGCGTCGGCGGTCGGGCCTCCACGGTCTCATTTCCCGGAGAGCCGAACTTCGGCATCGATCTCGGCGCGATGATGCTGATGCCACAACATCGGCTGCTCAAAAAACTCATGGCGACGCTGGATGTAAAGCTGTCGGGTATGGACGTCGTCACCGGCGCCAACCGGCTCCATCTGCGCGGTAGGAGCCTGCCCTACGCCGCTATATCGCGCTTTGCGCCGCGCCGCCTGTTTGCCTATGACGTGACGCGTCGGCTGCAGGAAAAAGGCCCGTCCCGCCTGCTGCGAAAGGCGGCAGCACTGATCCTGCCGGGTTCGGAGGCCTTCGGCAGCGCCGAATGGAACGGCGCCGCAGGCTTCGTTTATCGCGGCCGCAAGCTGGCGGATTGGGCGACTTGGGATGTGCTGGCGACGGTCTTGACCCCGGAGGAAATGGCTTTTGCCGAGGACGCGGTGGGCTATTCGTTGCTCCTGCGCGGACCCAACGCCGCCGAGACGTTCAGGCTTGCGCTCGGCGAGCTGAGCGGCGGCCGCTCCTATTGTTCCCCCGATGGTGGGTTCCAGCCGGTTGCGGAGCGAATGGCCGGGCGGATCGCTGTCAGCGGCGGCGCCGTCCATCTCGATCACACCGTGACCGCCATCGCCCGCTCGGCGCAAGGGATGGTCTTGTCTGTCGAGGGGCAGGGCGGGACGGTCGAGGCGCGCAAGGTCGTGCTGGCGTTACCGGTCCGCCCCCTGCGGACCCTGCTGGAAAAGTCCGGCATCGAGCAGCCCAGCGATCTGCCGGCACCGGAACCCTGGCCGATGCTCACGCTGGCCGCCTGCTATGCCAGCCCATGGTGGGCTCGAAACGGCATCGCGGCCGGCCACAGCGTGACCGATCTGCCGGCTCGCCAGATATGGCAGTTCACAAAAGCGGACGCGCGCGACGCGACGATTCGGCGGAGCGTCGCCATGGCCTATTGCGATGGCAGGCACATGGTATTCTGGCGCTCACTGCTGCCTGAGCTCGCTCGGCGCCACGGTTTTGCGGTTTTGGCCGAGGGACATTCCGCGCTGGAGGCCTTTCACGGCCAGATGGTCGAAGTCCATGGCAAACACGGCGCCATCTCGAAACCCATCGGCGGGTTTGCGCAGGATTGGGGTGCGCCGGCCTATGGCGGCGCGTCGCATGTCTGGGACCGTGGCATAGATATCTCCGGTATAAAACTGGCGAGCCATACGCTTGCTCCGGGCATTCATGTCTGTGGCGAAGCGTGGTCCAACAATCACGGCTGGATCGAGGGCGCGCTGGAAAGTGCGGAAGACCTGTTGCAGCGGGAATTCGGGCTCGACGCCTGGCTTGCCTGAGACTCCGCAAGGGCGATGAAAAACGATCCTACATTCCCATATGAGTGGTCGGCTATCGGACGGAAAGTATCAACGTGACTAAACGGCGCTCTTCAATCGGTTTCCTCGGCATGTTCGGTCGCTCCGGCGATTTGCGGGAACTCGACACCGCGCTGCGCGGCGCCGATCTGCATCCGGCGCTTGTCCCTGAGGGGGTAAAGCTCACCATCGTCAATTTGATGAAGGATCATTGGCCGGACGAGCCGCCGCCCGACGCCTACCGGTCCGTGGCGCTGCTGTTCGGCTTTTGCATCGCGGGCCCACAAACCTTCGAGCAGGCCAATGGGCCGGAGCGGCGGCTGGAGGCTGAGCGCCGCATCGAGGCTGCGCTTAAAACCGGCGACAGCCTGGATGCCCAGATCGTGTTGATGGCGCTGCATGGCAAGCTGATCAGCGCCGAAGTCGTCGAGCGCTTTGGGCTAAGCGCGGACTGACCTTCGTAAGGTGAAGCTTACCCGCCCATGCCGCTGCGTGGCAGCTTGATCATCTCGCCGAAGCGGGCACGCAATTTGTCGTCGAGCAGCTTCGGCACATGGCGCGGGAAGCGCTCGGCCAGCACGCGCTTCTTTTCGATGATCGCCCGCTGCAAGATGTCGGGCCGGCCCTTCTCGTTCCATTCCTTGGGCGAAAAGCGGTCGCCGACGGCAGGATAGAAATACTCCGTCTGCATTAGGCGCAGCGTCTGCTCATTGCCGAGATAGTGGCCTGGGCCATTCATGCAGACTTCGGTGATGGTGTCGATCGACAGCGCTTCGTCGGTCACTTCGATGCCGCGCACGCAGCGCAGGCAGTGGCCCAGCATGTCATTGTCGATGATCAGGCTCTCCAGGCAAAAGCCGAGCAGCGAGGCATGCATACCCGCCGATTCATAGACCAAGTTGAGGCCGGCAAGACCGGCCATCACATCGGTGATGCCCTTTTCATAGCCGGACTGGATGTCGGGCAGTTTCGAATCCGTCATGCCGGCGGCCGAACCGCCCGGCAGATCGTAGAACTGCGCCATCTGCGCACAGGCCGAAGTCAACACTGCCTGCTCGGCCGAGCCGCCCGACATGGCGCCGGTCCTGAGGTCGGATACGAACGGCCAGGTGCCGAAGATCGCCGGATGCCCGGGCTTGATGGCGTTGACGTATATGAGGCCGACCAGCACTTCGGCCACCGCTTGCACCACAGCGCCGGCAATTGCCGCCGGAGCGGTGGCGCCGGCCTGGCCGGCCGATAGAAGCAGGATCGGAATGCCGCCTTCGACGCAGGCTTCGAGCACGCCGCAGGCGTCCTCAGCGAATTTCATCGGCGGCACGACGAAGCAGTTGGAATTGGATACGAACGGCCGGGCGCGAAAGTTCTCCTCGCCGCCGGCGATCGCATAAAGCATTTCCAGCGCCGGCTGCACGTTCTCGCGCACCGTGAACGAGGTGCCGACATGCTTAGACGTGCCCATCACGCAGGCGTAGAGCGTGTTGAAATCCATTTCGAGCGGATCGGGAATGTCGCGCGGCACCATCGGCCGCTGGAAGAAATGGATGTTGTCGAGCCCTTCGACGAGACGAGCGGCATCATAAATGTCCTGCACCAGCGACTCGCGGTATTCGCGCTTTTCGACATCGACCAGATGCACCGCCGCACCCGCCGTGCCGTAATGCACGCGCTTGCCCTGGATCAGCATGTCATGCCTGGGGTCCTGGCCGTGCAGCGTAAAATTCCTCGCCGCTTTCTTGATCGTGTCCATCACAAGCCCACGTGGGAAACGGATGCGGCCGTCATCGCCATAGACGGCGCCGACCCCGGTCAGCGCCTCGATGCAGGAGGGAATGGCATTGGCGAAGCCGACGGTCTCCAGCAGCGTCAGCACCGCTTCATGGATGCGCTCCTGGTCGTTCTGGTTGAGCGGCCCGTAGCTGCCGCCTTCGAGGCCGGCGCGCACCGGCCGGATATCGTCGGCAAGCGGTGCGGCGCGCATGGCGCGGCGCGCTTCGCGCCCGCCGGATCGTCGCGAACGCTGGTCGGCTGATGTATCTTTAGGAGCCGCATCCTTAAGAGCCGCATCCTGCTGCTCAGCAGCCACTGACATGGGGGGCACTCCACCTTTAGCTTGCGAAACACGGCGCGGTGATTGGTCCACCGTCGGCTTGCTTCGTCCCTCTGTCAGCCGACTATGCCGTTGCCATTGGCCCAGCCTATGGGCCAGTCAACGCAGCCGAGTATGCCAGAGAGCTAATGCAGAATGTTGGTGATCATGCCAAGGGCCGGGGCTGTTCAAAGCTCCGGCACAGGCAAATCAGGCTGCCGCGGGCCTGCGTCCGGCCGCAGTCGCGAGCTCGCGAATACCCGGCTCGATGTGCTGCAGCGCGATCGAGGAAATGCCCAAGCGCATGAAACGCGACGGCTTTTCGGTGCGATCGAAGAAGCGATCGCCCGGCTCGATGATGACGCTGCGCGAGGCCGCGGCCTCGGCCAGTCCACGTGAATCGGTGCCGCGCGGGCCTTCCAGCCAGAGCGATGTGCCGCCGGCGGAATCGGTCGAGCGCCATTCCGGCAGGAATGCGGAAATCGCATGGACCAGACGCTTGCGCCGCTCGTCGAAGGCCGACGACAGCCGCCGCACCAGCGCCTCGTGATGGCCGAGCGACAGGAACAGCGCGACCGCGCGCTGGTTGTTGGCCGGCGGGTGCCTGAGCATGAAGCGGCGCAGCGCCCTAAGCTCGGAGATTAGTCCAGCCGAAGCGACGATGTAGCCAAGCCGCAGACCCGGAGCCAGCGTCTTCGACATCGAGCCGACATAGACGACGCGACCCGAGCGATCGAGGCTCTTCAGCGCCTGCTGCGGCGCCTCGTCGAGAAGCTGGCTGTCATAGCCGTCCTCGATGATGATCTGGTTGTGGCGGTTGGCGCGCGCCAGAAGGTCCTGCCGCCGCTCTGCCGCCAGCGGCACCATGGTCGGGCAATGGTGGCTGGGGGTGACGAAGACAAAGCCGGAATCGTTGGGGATGGACGAGGTGACGATGCCGGACTGATCGACCGGAACCGGCTGGATTTCGGCGCCTGCCAGGCGGAAGATCGAGCGCGCGTCGGGGTATCCCGGGTCTTCCATCGCGACCTTGGAGCCCTTTGTCATCAGCAGTGTCGCCAGCATATAGAGCGCGTTCTGGGCGCCGAGCGTGACGATGATCTCGTCCGGATTGGCGAAGATGCCGCGCCGCGGCAACAGCCGCGCCTGGATCTGCTCGATCAAGAGCGGATCGTCGCGATCGACCATGTCGGAGGCCCAGTTGCGGATTTCGAGCACGGCCAGCGCCATGCGGTTGCACTCACGCCATTCGGCTGTCGGGAACAGCGCCGGGTCGAACTGGCCGTAGACGAAGGGGTAGGACGACTTGATCCAGTTGTCGTGCTTGGCCGGTGGCGGCATATCGCTGGCGGCGATCTGCCGGCGTGCCTTCCAGTCGATCTCGTTCTGCTGGTCGGGCGCCTTCTGGTGCGGCTTGGCGGGGGTGGCCAGCACATCCGGATTGACGAAATGGCCGCGCCGTTCGCGCGCCACCAGGAATCCCTGATCGACCAATTGCTGGAACGCCAGCACCACAGTGCCGCGCGCGACGCCGAGTTTTTCAGCCAGGATGCGGCAGGACGGAAGCGGCATCGAAGCGGCGATCTGCCGGTCGAGAATGGCGGCGACGATCGCCTGACGGATCTGCGCCTGCAGGGTCTGGCCCGATTCCGCCGAAATCCGGAACAGGCCGGACCATATGGCCGTGTCGTTACGCTGTGGCATGGAAGGTGTTCCTCGATGGCCAGTCTTTTTTGCTTGGCTGGACCAGCGGAAGGTAACCGTGGCACAAGGGGTTGCGCCAATCAATTTTTCTGATCGCTGGGATTTATGCCAGTGATCTATGCGCGACGCGCAGCGTCGTCGCATCCCCGGGTGACGCTTTCGTCCTCCCGCAGCGCGGACGCCCGCGCGATGCGAAGCGTCGTCGCGCCTCATTATCCCAAGCGCGACGCGTAGCGTCGTCGCTACTCCCATCACATCATCCAGCGCGACGCGCAGCGTCGTAGCTCCATCAGATCGCACTATGCTGCACTGCGTCATCCCCACGCATTGAAACATGGGGAATTCGGCTCGATAACATCACCCCGACGACACGCGCCGGAAACATCCGGTCTGATAAGATGTCGTGAAAAACGATCAGGAGCCGGCATTGGATCATTCCTCCTTCGACAAACAGCTTGTCGCCTTGCGTGCTGCGCGCGCGGCGGCATCGGGCACGATGCGCGAGGCTTTTGCCGCCGACCCCAAGCGCTTCGAGACGTTTTCGGCCAGCGACGGCGACCTTTTGCTCGACTGGTCGAAATGCGCGGTCGACCAGCGCACGATGGAACTGCTCGAGAAGCTCGCCGCCGCCGCCGATCTCGAAGGTCGCCGGGCCGCAATGTTTTCCGGCAAGAAGATCAACATCACCGAGGACCGCGCCGTGCTGCACACGGCGCTTCGCAACCTCTCGGGCAAGGGCGTCACGGTCGATGGCCAGGACGTCAAGGCGGATGTGCTGTCCGTGCTCGACGCCATGGGCGCTTTTGCCGATGCCATTCGTTCCGGCAAGGCCGCCGGCGCCACCGGCAAGAAGATTACCGACATCGTCAATATCGGCATTGGCGGCTCCGATCTCGGCCCGGCCATGGCGACGCTGGCGCTGGCGCCCTATCACGACGGCCCGCGCGCGCACTACGTCTCCAACATCGACGGCGCCCATATCCACGACACGCTGAAGGGCCTGTCGGCCGAAACCACCTTGTTCATCATCGCCTCGAAGACCTTCACCACGGTCGAGACGATGACCAATGCCGAGACGGCGCGCGAATGGGTGCAGAAGGCGCTCGGCAAGGAAGCTGTCGGCAAGCATTTCGCCGCCGTCTCGACCGCGCTCGACCTGGTTTCCAAGTTCGGCATCGAAGCGGATCGCGTGTTCGGCTTCTGGGACTGGGTCGGCGGCCGCTATTCGCTGTGGGGCGCCATCGGCCTGCCGGTGATGATCGCCATCGGTCCGCGCAATTTCCGCGCCTTCCTCGACGGCGCGCATGAGATGGACGAGCACTTCCGCACCGCACCCCTGCAGAAGAACCTGCCGGCGCTGCTGGGGCTGGTCGGCTGGTGGCATCGCGTGATCTGCGCTTATCCGGCGCGTGCGGTCATCCCTTATGACCAGCGCCTTTCCAGGCTGCCGGCCTATCTGCAGCAGCTCGACATGGAATCGAACGGCAAGGGCGTCACCCTCGACGGCACGCCGGTGACGACGCCGACCGGACCGCTGGTCTGGGGCGAGCCCGGCACCAATGGCCAGCACGCCTTCTTCCAGCTGCTGCACCAGGGTACCGATTTCATCCCGGTCGAGTTCCTTGCCGCTGCCGTCGGCCATGAGCCTGATCTCAAGCACCAGCACGATCTACTGCTTGCCAATTGCCTGGCGCAGTCGGAAGCGTTGATGAAGGGCCGCACGCTGGACGAGGCGCGCGCGCAGATGCTGGCCAAGGGCATGAAGCCGGCCGATGTCGACAGAATAGCCCCGCACCGTGTCTTCTCCGGCAACCGCCCCTCGGTGACGATCCTCTACCGTAAGCTCGACCCGCGCACCTTCGGCCGGCTGATCGCGCTTTACGAGCACCGCGTCTTCGTCGAAGGCACTCTGTTCAACATCAATTCCTTCGACCAATGGGGCGTCGAGCTCGGCAAGGAGCTGGCGACCGGCCTGTTGCCAGTCGTGGAAGGCAAGGAGAGCGCCGACAAGCGCGACGCATCGACCGCCGGGCTGGTGGCGCGCATCCAGCAACTGCGGGGGGCTCAATGAAAAATCCGGCCGACATCAAGGGCATCTTGTTCGACAAGGACGGCACGCTTGTCGATTTCAACGCGACCTGGCTCAGCATTGCCGATTTCATGGCCATGGACGCCGCCGAGGGCGATCGCTGGAAAGCCGACAGGCTGCTTTCAGCGGCGGGCTTCGATTTTGTCGCCAAGCGCTTCAAGCCGGATTCCATCTTCGCCTCGGGCACCAATATGGATGTCGTCGAACTGTGGTTCCCGCGCCTGTCCGACGAGGACCAGATGCTGGCCGTCGCCCGCTTCAACGAGATCACCTCGGTGCAAGGCTCATCGATGGCGGTGGCCTTGCCCGGCATC
Organism: Mesorhizobium sp. C277A; assembly: GCF_040324395.1. Classification (NCBI taxonomy): domain Bacteria; kingdom Pseudomonadati; phylum Pseudomonadota; class Alphaproteobacteria; order Hyphomicrobiales; family Phyllobacteriaceae; genus Mesorhizobium; species Mesorhizobium sp. C277A. Next base: position 5,778,431 of record NZ_JAMYVW010000002.1, read on the forward strand.
GTCGTGGCGCTGACGGCTTTGCACAAGCGATCCTACCGGCTCGGCGTCGCCACCAACGATTCGACTGCCGGTGCGGAAAAGACCATGGTCACGCTTGGCGTCGCGCAGCTGTTCACCGCCGCCTATGGCTATGACGCGGTCGCCAATCCGAAACCGGCGCCGGACACGATCGTCGCCTTTTGCGACCTGACCGGGTTGAAGGCGTCCGAGATCGCCATGGTCGGCGACAACCGCCACGACCTGGAGATGGCGCGTGCCGGCGGCTGCGGCCTGGCGGTCGGCGTGCTCTCCGGCACCGGCACGCGTGAATCGCTGTCGGCGATCGCCGACGTCGTTCTCGATTCTGTTGCCGACCTGCCGGACTTTCTGTCGGCGCGGGTCAAGGAGACGGTTTGACGGGGAGTGCCTGGGGTGAAGCGCGAAGTACCGAACGTCCGTTCTTAGGCCGCAGTCCGACTGCAGCTTTAAGGCCTGAATCCTCAAAAGCGGACGTTCAGCGTGCGCGGATTCCGTTGGCCAGGATCACGCCTGCTATGACTTCATCTCGACGCGGATACCGTGCAGGGTCTTGCTCGAAGCGTTGAGCACGCGACCCGCTGGTTGGGGGGCCATATGCACCACAAGACACCCTTGACCGTCCCATGCCTGAACCGCTTGGACGACATCTCGATTGGGCGGCATCATGGTTCCATCCGGCGCGAAGTCGTGGATAGGGCCTTCCACCTCATCGAACACGAATACTGAAGGCCAGCGGTGGTGATGTGTCGGCTCTTCCTCGTCGGGCTTGAGGATTACCTCAAGCACACGTAGCCGGTCATTCTCAAACAACACCTTATGGTTTCCGGGAGCCGCGATAACGGCGTCAAGCTTTGGATCCCACTGTGTAGGGTCGGTCTGGTCGATCACCTTGGTGGTCATGGCGTAATTCTCCTCTCAGATAGACAGGCGGCCCTCACGCCGTCGTCACTGGTTGAATTGTGCCTTGCGCGCAGAACTGCTGCCCGTCCGCCAGTCGCGCATAGTTATGAACGATCTGGTTCTCGTGATCTTGAACCTGCACGACGAAGTTGCCGCCTTGCTCGGTCCAACTCATGATGACAAGTCCGGGTCGAACGCCGGTCAGACTGCTCTGAACCACCTCGTCGATCTTTGTAGCGCCGATCGTCGCCTGCACCCGCAATTCGGTCGGCGACAGGACCGTCAACCTCGGTACAAATTGTCCGAACAAGCAATCAAAAGTCTTTCCGACGAGTGAGGTCGGAGCACCATTGGTCGTAGCCATCCTAGTCCTCCTTAATGATTTGCGAAATCAGGCACGCTTGGCCGATGTCCGGCACAGAGACCGGAAATCTGCAATTTTTTAGTTTTTGGAGCGCTCCAAGTGCAAATTCCATCATTTGACGCTTGGCGTCAAGAAAAAACTTGGAGCGTTCCAAAAAATTGTCTAACTGAGGGAAATGAACGCTTCTAAAATGCCTACGCTCGCCGATGTCGGCCGGGTCGCGGGAGTCTCCCGCGGTACTGTCTCCAACGTTTTCAACCATCCGGACCTGGTGCGGTCCGATCTGCGCCGGCGCGTCGAGGCCGCGGCTCGCCAGCTCGGTTATGATGGCCCCGATCCGAGAGGACGCGTGCTGCGCGACGGGAGGTTTAACGCCCTTGGCCTTATCCCTCCAGGTGCATATGCCATTGCCGACATGATCAGGAGCCCATATCTGCGTGAGCTGGTGCTTGGCGTTTCGCTTGCTTGTGACGAGGCTGGAGCGACATTGAGTTTGGTCAATGGTACGGACGAAACACGCACCTCCACCATTCGAGAGGCCTTGGTTGACGGCTTCATTCTGGGCCACAGCGCGGACATCGAGTTGATCGCGTCTTTACGTCGCCGGCGGCTGCCCTTCGTCATCCTCGAGAGCGATGCCGGTCCGGACGTCAATTCTATCCGGATAGACGGCAGGAGCGGGGCGCTGGCGGCCATCAGGCATCTGGCTGCTCTTGGACATCGGCGTTTTGCAATCCTGTCCATTCGGCGCACATCGGGGTCACCCATCGTCCATTTGCCTGGCAATTCCCCGCGCGCTATCTCTGCCGGTTTTCAACTCGATCAGGAGAGACTTTTCGGCTTCGCCCAAGGGTTGGCTGAGTTCGGTCTGTCAATCGACAATGTCCCGATCATCGAGACGACTCCAGGTGATCCTTCGGCCGGAGAGGTCGTATTCGACCAGGTTCCGCAGGCAACGGCGATCCTGACTATGTCGGACTGGCAGGCGATCACCGTCCTGGACGAAGCGCGTCGGCGCAATATCAATGTACCCGAGCACGTGTCGGTCGTCGGCTTCGATGGTACCGCAGAGTCTTCGCGCACCACGCCTCCACTCACGACAGTGGCTCAAGACATTGTCGGGAAGGGGAGACTTGCCGCCACGACGGTGTTTGCAAACGGCGCCCCGAGCCAAGTGATCATACCGGTCGAACTGTTGGTCCGCGGCTCGACCGCCCGACCACGCGGTTAGGCCGGGCCACCCTTACCGGGTATTCAACGGTGGGCGTTGCCGCTTCAGCGCTCATCGGCTTCAAACGAAAACACTCCGCTCGGCCTGGTCGAAGCACCCTTCGCGTCGCCAAAATCCGGCACCTGATATTCGGCGAGCAATCGTAGCCGCGACAGCGGCAGATCGGCGCGGCGGGGATCGCCGACCAGCACCTCGATGCCGGCTGCCAGGCAGCGGTCGAGGAACGGGATCATCCGCAGAGCAACCTCGCGGCCGTAGAACACGTCGCCGGCAAGCACGAGGTCGACCGCTGGCGGCGGGCCCGTCGTGATATCCTGGTCGACAATGGTGATCTCGACGCCGTTGGCCAACGCGTTGAGGCCGATCGCGGCGACGCCGTTGCGATCGATCTCCGCCGCGATCACCGCGCTGGCGCCGGCCTTGGCGGCGGCGATGCCGACGAGGCCCGAGCCGGCGCCGAGGTCGAGCACGCGGCTACCGGCCACGCTTTGCGGATGGTCGAGTATATAGCGCGCAAGCACGGCGCCGCCGGCCCAGGCATAGGCCCAGTAGGGCGGCTGCGGCTCAGCTTCGTGCTGCTCGGTTTGGCTGCCGTCTTCCGGTCCATAAGCTCGCCACTCGACAAGCCGCCTCAGGCCGCTGCCGGGATGAGCCGTATAGAGCTGGATTTCACGAAGGGCGGGAACGGGCGCAAGCCGCAGGTTCGCCTTGATGAACACTACTGCATCGGGACGCCGACTATCGTCCGCCATCCCGCCGTCGCTTGGCTCGCCGTTCAAACTATTCCCGCAGCGCCCGGCGCAAAATCTTGCCCACCGGCGTCTTCGGCAGTTCGGTCCTGAACTCGATGTATTTCGGCCGCTTGTAGCCGGTCAGGTTTTCGCGACAATACGCAGTGATTGCCTCAACGGTCAGCGCCGGATCCTTCTTGACGATGAACAGCTTCGGCACTTCGCCCGAATGCTCGTCCGGCACGCCGACCGCCGCCACTTCGAGCACGCCCGGATGCTGGGCGACGACTTCCTCGAGTTCGTTGGGATAGACGTTGAAGCCGGAGACCAGGATCATGTCCTTCTTGCGGTCGACGATCTTGGTGTAGCCGCGCTCGTCCATGAAGCCCATGTCGCCGGATTTGAAGAAGCCGTCCTTGGTCATCACCTTGGCGGTCTCGTCCGGCCGGTTCCAGTAACCGGCCATGACTTGTGGCCCGCGGATGCAGATCTCGCCGACTTCGCCCAGCGGCAGGTTGTTGCCGTCATCGTCGCGGATGACGATCTCGGTCGACGGCAGCGGTAGGCCGATCGTGCCGGTGAAATTGCTGTCGCTGAACTTGTTGGCGGTGGCCACCGGCGAGGTCTCCGACAGCCCGTAGCCCTCGGTGATCGAATTGCCGGTCAGCGCCTTCCAGCGCTCGGCCACCCCCTTCTGCACCGCCATGCCGCCACCCAGCGTCATGATCAGCGGCTTGAAGTCGAGCTTGCGGAAATCCTCGTTGTTGAGCAGCGCGTTGAACAGCGTGTTGAGGCCGGGGAAAATGTGCATCGGGTATTTCTGCAGCTCCTTGACGAAGCCGGGAATGTCGCGCGGGTTGGGAACGAGCACGTTCTGGGCGCCCTGCTGCATGCCCATCAGCGCGTTCACCGTCAGCGCGAAGATATGGTAGAGCGGCAGTGCGCAAATGAAGTTGAGATGCGCCGGTTTCGGCTTGATCGCATAGGCGTCCTGCAGCCACAGCGTGTTCTGCGCGACATTGGACAGCACATTGGAGTGCAGCAGCACAGCACCTTTGGAAATCCCCGTGGTGCCGCCTGTATATTGCAGGAAGGCGACGTCGCTGGCTTCCATCTTGGCCGGCTTGAAGGCGATGCCGGCGCCGGCCTTCACCGCCGCATTGAACTTGACATGGCCGGGCAGCGACCAGGCCGGCACCATCTTTTTCACCCGGCGCACGACCAGGTTGACGATCGTGCCCTTGAGGCCGCCGAGCATGTCGCCCATCGCCGCGACCACCACATGCTTCACCGCCGTCCTGGCAATCACCGCGTCCAGGGTGCTGGCGAAATTCTCCAGAATGACGATCGCCTGCGCGCCGGAATCCTTGAGCTGATGTTCGAGCTCGCGCGGCGTGTAGAGCGGATTGATGTTCACCACGACATAGCCGGCGCGAAGCACGGCCATCATCGCCACCGGATATTGCAGCACATTCGGCATCATCAGCGCCACGCGTGCGCCTTTCTGCAGGCCCTTCGATTGCAGATAAGCGCCGAAGGCGGCCGATTGCCGCTCGAGTTCGGCATAGGAGATCGACTTGCCCATGCAGACGTATGCCGGCTGGCCGGAAAACTGCTTGCAGGCGCCGACGAGGAAGTCGCCGATCGAACTGTAGGGCAGGGCGCCGATCTCCGCCGGCACGACTTTCGAATAGCTTTTTAGCCATGGCTTTTCCGGCAAGCCCGCGGCAAGCGCCGTCAGCGTATTCGGCAGTTTTTTGGCCGCGCCCGGCGACGGCTTCGAGGCGGGCTTCGCCGCGGCTGTCTTCGCGGCTGGCGGCTGGGCGGGCTTTGCAGCGGGTGTTGTCTTCGCCGCGCGCTTGACCGCAGGTTTCGCTGCCGGGTTGGCGCTTGCCTTCGCCGGCGTCGAGGTTGCCGTTGGCTTGACGGCGGGAGTGGCTTTGGCCGGTGGCGCTTTCGACTTGGCGGCAGCGGCGGCCGGTTTTGAAGCTTTCGCCGCTTTTGCTTTCGCCGGGGCCGTTGTCTTTGTTGCTTTCGCCACCTCTAGCCTCCCTCGGTCGTTCTGTTGCCTGCTCCTGCTGCGCCGCCTCGATGTGGTGAGGCGTCCTCCGCTGCATCGATGTCGCGGATTCCCGGAAAATCCAGCGTGTCATCTATCTATTGCGACTATCGGCGGCCGTGCAAGTCTTGCCCCAGCGGCAGGACGGCAAAGATTTGCCGTCGAAATCCTTCCCGCGATGCCAGCTCAGGCAATGCCGTCCGGTCATCTCGGTGGCGAAACCCAGGCTTGTGGATTTTTGGCTTACGATTGCTGCGATCAATGAAAAAATGCGGTCGTTAACAATCCCGTGATTAGCAGATTTTGCTATTTGTTTCTGCAGCTCGTCAAAGACCGAGAAATATTTTCTGCTTACGGAGGGGTAGGCAAACAGGGTGTTCCAAAGCCGGAAAAACGGTGCTTATATGCGCGCTTCGCGAGCCTATAGAGGGGCTTGGAAGAACATCAGGGAGTGCTCAATGAAAAAGAAACTGACTTTTGCAGCCGCGTTGCTGGCTGCAAGCGTCCTCGGCGGTGTGGCCAATGCCAAGACGCTGGTCTATTGCTCGGAGGCCTCGCCGGCCAACTTCGACCCGGGTACCACGACGGGCGGCAACGACTTCGACGCCTCGTCGCGCACCGTCTATTCGCGCCTGGTCGAGTTCAAGCATGGCGGCACCGAAGTTGTGCCCGGTCTCGCCGACAAATGGGAGATTTCGGACGACGGTCTGGTCTATACTTTCCACCTGCATCCGGGCGTGAAGTTCCAGACGACGGATTTCTTCAAGCCGACGCGTGATTTCAATGCCGACGACGTCGTCTTTTCGTTCGATCGCCAGTTCAACAAGGAAAACCCCTGGAACGGCGAGAAGTACCTGCCGAACCTGACCTGGGACTACTACACCGGCATGGACATGCCGAAATACGTCGCCAAGTGGGAAAAGGTCGATGACCTGACCGTGAAGCTGACGCTGACCGAGCCGAACGCGCCGATGCTGGCCAATCTCGGCATGGACTTCGCCTCGATCGTGTCGAAGGAATATGCCGACCAGCTGGAAAAAGACGGCAAGATGGCCGACTTCTCGACCAAGCCGGTCGGTACAGGTCCGTTCCAGTTCGTCGACTACCAGCTGGATTCGGTCATCCGCTATGCGGCCAACCCGGACTACTTCAAGGGCAAGGAGAAGATCGACGATCTCGTCTTCGCGATCACGCCTGACGCCACCGCCCGCATCCAGAAGGTGCTCGCCGGCGAATGCGATATCGCGCCCTATCCGAATCCTGCCGACATCGGCACGATCAAGGCCAACGCCGACGTGACCCTGATGGATCAGGCTGGCCTCAACATCGGCTATATGAGCTACAACACCACCATCCCGCCGCTCGACAAGCCTGAAGTGCGCCATGCGCTCAACCAGGCGATCGATCGGGAATCGCTCATCAAGTCGCTGTTCCAGGACGCCGGTGCCACGCCGGCCGTAAACCTGATCCCGCCGACCATGTGGTCGTGGAACAAGGACGTGAAGTCCGACGCCTATGATCCGGAAGCAGCCAAGAAGGTGCTGGCCGATGCCGGATTGAAGGAGATCCAGCTTTGGGCCTCCGACCGCGTCCGTCCCTACAACCCGAACTTCCAGCGCGCCGCCGAACTGATCCAGGCTGACTGGGCGAAGGTCGGCGTCAAGGCGGAAATCGTCAGCTACGAGTGGACGAAGTACCGCGAGGAAGGCAAGAAGAAGGAACGGCCGGGCGCCTTCCAGATCGGCTGGACCGGTGACAATGGCGATCCGGACAATTTCTTCGCCACGCTGTTCGCCTGCTCGGCCATCGGCGTGTCGAACTACTCCAGCTGGTGCGACAAGGACTTCGAGGATCTGATCCAGAAGGCCAAGAAGACCAGCGACCAGGCCGAACGCACCAAGCTCTATGAAGAGGCGCAGGTTGTCTTCCAGAAGCAGGCTCCGGCCTTCCTCATGGCACACAGCCAGGTCTACGCAGTCGTGCGCAAGAATGTCAGCGGCTTCATGATGGACCCGCTCGGCATTCATCGCTTCGACGGCGTCGACAAGGCCGAATAGAACTGTTAGGCGGGCGGCGCGCAATCAGGCGCCGCCCGCTTTTCAAGATGCTCCGATATCTCCTAAACAAAATCGTCTTGGTGCTGCCGACGCTGATCGGCATCACCATCTGCGCCTTCGCTTTTGTCAGGCTGCTGCCCGGCGATCCCATTCTTGCCATGGCCGGCGAGCATGGCGTGTCGCCCGAGCGTTACGCGGAACTGAAGGAACAGTTCGGCTACAATTTGCCGATCTGGCAGCAATACGCGCATTATGTCCGCGATGCCGCGACCGGCAATTTCGGCGTGTCGATTTCGTCCAAGCGGCCGGTCATCGAAGATTTCATGACGCTCTTCCCGGCAACCATCGAGCTCTCAGTCTTCGCCATGATCTTCGCCATGGTGCTGGCCATCCCGGCCGGCATCATTGCTGCGGTCAAACGCGGCTCCTGGTTCGACCAGGGGCTGATGGGCACCGCCCTCGTCGGCTATTCCATGCCGATTTTCTGGTGGGGTCTGCTGCTGATCATCTTTTTCTCCGGCTATCTCGGCTGGACCCCGGTTTCAGGACGCATCGGCCTTCAGTTCTTTATCAAGCCGATCACCGGCTTCTTGACCCTCGACAGCCTGCTCTACGGCAAGTGGGATGCTTTCCGCTCGGCATTGAGTCACCTGGTGCTGCCGACAATTGTGCTCGGCACCATCCCGCTGGCGGTGATCGCGCGCCAGACGCGCTCGGCCATGCTCGAAGTGCTGGGCGAAGACTATGTGCGGACCGCCCGCGCCAAGGGCCTGTCGTCGTCCCGCGTCATCGGCGTGCATGCGCTACGCAATGCGCTGATCCCGGTGGTCACCACCATCGGCCTGCAGGTCAGTACCCTGCTCGCCGGCGCCATTCTCACAGAAACCATCTTCGCCTGGCCGGGCATCGGCAAGTGGATGGTCGAATCCATATCCAAGCGCGACTATGTCGTCGTGCAGTCAGGCTTGCTGCTGATCGCCCTTATCGTCATGGCGGTGAACCTGATCGTCGACGTGCTTTATGCCGTCATCAACCCGCGCATCAGGGCGGCGTGATGAGCCAGTCGACCGAAATCGCCCCGATGGCCGCCGGCAACCCTGACCGACTGACCGGCTTCAGGACTTTCTGGCACTATTTCTCGGTAAACCGCGGCGCCGTCATCGGCCTGTTCGTCTTCATCCTTTTGGTGCTGGCCGCGCTCTTTGCACCGCTGCTCGCGCCCTATGCGCCCGACATCCAGGACAAGACCGCTTTCTTGCGTCCGCCGGCCTGGCAGGCAGGCGGCAGCATGGAATATCTGCTTGGCACCGACGCGGTCGGCCGCGACATGCTCTCGCGCCTGCTCTATGGCGCGCGTTTCTCGCTGCTCATCGGCGCCGTCGTGGTCACGCTGGCGCTTGTCGGCGGCATCACGCTCGGCCTTTTGGCCGGCTATTTCCGGGGCTGGGTCGACGTGGCGATCATGCGGGTCATGGATCTGATCCTGTCCTTCCCGTCGCTGCTCTTGGCGCTGGTTCTGGTCACCATCCTCGGCCCCGGCCTGTTCAACGCCATGCTGGCCATCGCGCTTGTCCTGCAACCCCACTTTGCCCGTCTGGTGCGCGCTGCCGTCATGGCCGAAAAGAGCCGCGAATATGTGGTCGCCGCCAAGGTCGCCGGCGCCGGCCATATAAGGCTTATGCTGCGCACCATCCTGCCCAATTGCCTGGCGCCGCTGATCGTCCAGGGCACGCTGTCCTTCTCCAACGCCATCCTGGAGGCGGCCGCTCTCGGCTTTCTCGGCCTTGGCGCCCAGCCGCCGACACCGGAATGGGGAACCATGCTCGCCTCGGCGCGTGAATTCATCCTGCGCGCCTGGTGGGTGGTGACCTTCCCCGGTCTGGCCATCCTCATCACCGTGCTTGCCATCAACCTGATCGGCGACGGTCTGCGCGATGCGCTCGATCCGAAGCTGAGGAGGTCGTAATGGCGCTGCTCGACATCCGCAATCTCGTCGTTGAGTTCCAGACCGCATCCGGCCCGTTCCGCGCGGTCGATGGCGTCTCGCTCCATGTGAACGAACGTGAAGTGCTGGCCATCGTCGGCGAATCCGGCTCCGGCAAGTCGGTGTCGATGTTGGCTGTGATGGGGCTGTTGCCGTGGACGGCGACGGTCACTGCCGACGAGATGAGCTTCAACGGCCGCGATCTCCTGAAGATGAGCCCGGCCGACCGGCGCAAGATCGTCGGCAAGGACATGTCGATGATCTTCCAGGAGCCGATGGCCAGTCTCAATCCGTGCTTCACCGTCGGCTTTCAGATCGAGGAGGTGCTGCGCTTCCATATGGGCATGGACAAGGCCCAGCGTCGCGAGCGCGCCATCGAATTGCTGACGCAGGTCGGCATTGCCGAGCCGGCCGAACGGCTGAACTCGTTTCCGCACCAGATGTCGGGCGGCCAGTGCCAGCGCGTGATGATCGCCATCGCCATCGCCTGCAATCCGAAGCTTCTGATCGCCGACGAGCCGACCACCGCGCTCGACGTCACCATCCAGAAGCAGATCCTCGACCTGCTCGTGTCGCTGCAGGTCAAATACGGCATGGGCCTGATCATGATTACCCACAATATGGGCGTCGTGGCCGAGACGGCCGACCGCGTCATCGTCCAGTACAAGGGGCGCAAGATGGAAGAGGCCGACGTGCTGTCGCTGTTTGAATCGCCGAAGAGCAATTACACCCGCGCGCTGTTGTCGGCGCTGCCGGAAAATGCCGTCGGCGACCGGCTGCCGACCGTCTCGGACATGCTGTTCGAACCGGCTGCCGGGGGCGTCTGATGAGCATCAAGGTCGTCGAAGGCAAGGACATCGTGCGCGACTATCACGTCGGCGGCGGCCTGTTTCGCGGCGCGCGCACCGTGCATGCGGTCAAGGGCGTCTCGTTCAGCGTCGACAAGGGCAAGACGCTGGCCATCGTCGGTGAATCGGGCTGCGGCAAGTCAACGCTGGCGCGCATCATCACGCTGATCGATCCGGCAACGTCGGGCGAACTGTTCATCGACGGCAACAAGGTCGACATCGCAAGGAACGGCCTGACCAGGGAGATGCGCCGCAAGGTGCAGATCGTCTTCCAGAACCCTTACGGATCGCTCAATCCGCGCCAAAAGATCGGAGATGTGCTGGGCGAGCCGCTGCTCATCAACACCGACAAGCCGGCCGAAGAGCGGCGCGACCTCGCCATGAGGATGCTGAAGAAAGTCGGCCTCGGAACCGAGCACTACAATCGCTATCCTCACATGTTCTCGGGCGGCCAGCGCCAGCGCATCGCCATTGCCCGCGCGCTGATGCTGAACCCGAGCCTGCTGGTGCTTGACGAACCGGTCTCCGCGCTCGATCTTTCGGTGCAGGCGCAGGTGCTCAACCTGCTCGCCGATCTGCAGGACGAATTCCAGCTGACCTATGTCTTCATCAGCCACGATCTGTCGGTCGTGCGCTACATCGCCGACGATGTGATGGTGATGTATTTCGGCGAAGCCGTCGAATACGGCTCGCGCGAGGAGGTCTTCGCCGACCCCAAGCACAACTACACCAGGACGCTGTTCGCCGCGACGCCGCGCGCCGACGTCGCCTCGATCAAGGCGCGGCTGGCGAAGAAGAAGGCCGCCTGACCTCCCACCGAGAATTGTTTTTGAACAATCGGAAATGCGTCGCGGCGGTGGTTTGCCGGCAGGATTGATCGCGATCTGCGAGCTGCCGGGCGCAAGCCGCGTCGCAGGTTGGGGTGCGCCCCATCACTCACCCGCTCCGTGCTGGTAAAGCTCGTCCATGCTGAGCATTGCCAGGGTTGCGAAGGGGGCCTGTTTTTTCACCCGACCGCGGCTCAAGATCACCACGTCGTCGCAGAACGATATGGTGCTGTAATGATGACTGATGACAATGGTGGTGCGGCGGCCGGCCCGCGATTTCAGCGTCTCGACAATAGCGGCTTCTGACAACCCATCCACCGCACTGGTGGCTTCGTCGAGGATGAGAATATCGGGATCGCGCACCAGCGCCCGCGCCAGGGCGATCCTTTGCCTTTGTCCGGCTGACAGGTTGATGCCCCGGTATCCGACCAGTGTCGCGTAGCCCTGCGGCAGGTGCTCGATGAATTGATGTGCCTCGGCCAGCCTTGCGGCGCGCATGGCGTCGCTGGCCGACGCCGTGTCGTAGCCGTAGATAATGTTTTCAAAAATGGTGCCATCGACCAGTTCCAGCTCCTGACTGGCCAGGGCAATGTTCCGCCGCCACTGGCTTGGGTCCACTTCATCGAGCGGTGCCCCATCGACGAGGATCCTGCCGCTGTCGGGTTTGACGAAGCGGCACAGGAGATTGACGATCGTCGTCTTGCCGGCGCCCGAGCGGCCGATCAGCGCCGTCGAGCGGCCGCTGCGGATATCGAACACCGCCTTATGCAGCACCGCCTCGCGCGCGTCGGGGCCAGACAGGGGACCGGAATAGGCGAAGCTCACATCATCGAAGCTGATCCCTTGGCGCAAGCCGTCGAACGGCAGGCTGCCCTGCGGCGCCTCGGGCTTGTCGGAAGGATCGAGCAGCCATTGTACCTCCTCCAGCGAGCCGCTCATGCCTTGCAACTGACTCCAGGACATCTGCAAGGCCCGCATATGCGGCTGCAGTCGGTAGAGCAGGATGAGGAAGGCGACGGTCAGCGGGAAGCTTACATTCGCCAGCCAGGCTCCGATCACCACCGCCAGGAACAGCATCGCGTGCAAAACCTCGGTCAGTGGCGGCAAGACGCCCTGGCGGATTGAAAGCACGAAAGCCGCCCGCCGCACCCCGTCGGACGCTTTGGCGAAGACCGCCTTTTCGCGGTTCTCCTGCCCGAAGATGCGAATTAGGCGCCCGGCATGCACCAGATGCAGCATCTGCGACGCCAGTGCGCTGTTGCGCGAGACGACGCTGCGGCTCGGCGCCTTCAGATTGGACGACAAAACCCCGTGCGCCAGTTGGACGAGCGCCAGCCCTAGCGTCACCAGCAGCGTCATCTGCCAAGAGAGGAGCAGGAGGAAGGCGAGCAGGATGACGGCGGCCGAGGCACTGACGATCGCGCCGAGCAGGGCCTGGATAGCGTCGGATGCTCGCCAGGATTCGTTGGAGATGATGTTGAGCAGCCGCCCGGGGCTTTGCTGCAGGAAAAAGGGGTAGCCGACCCTGAGCAACTGCTCCGACAGTGCGCTACGGATCGAATAACCTGCCTTGCCGTAGATGTAGCTGGTCAGCAGCGTGTTGGCGAAGGCAAAGACATTTTTCAGTACGATCGAACCGAGGATCGCGGCCGAAATGGCGATCAGCCGCTGGCGCTCGCCGAGGGCCGCTCCAACCTGCTGGAGGAGGGCGGAGAAACCGGCCATGCCTGATGTTTCGCCACGTCCCATAATGATGCCAAGCAGCGGAATGATGAGACCGATGCCGAGGCCTTCCAGCGCGGCGCCCGCAAGCCCGAGCCCCACCACGACGGGAACGAGCCGCAACAGCCTGCCACCAAGCGCGCGGCGCAGCATTGGCAGGGCTGACGGAATCAGTGACATTATCGCGCTCTGGCCTCCGCATTGGCTTCGCTGGCTTCTCGGTCGTGGCGCAGCGGCAGCCGTTTTGGCCATCCCATCATGACGAGCAGCGCAAATCTGGCGGCACCTGCCAGATTCATAACGACAATAGGCCAGTGCGACAGATCGAGGTCGCGGTCAAAGCGAGGACGGCCCGCCAGTTCCCTGAACGCGGCCCGCGCGGACCAATAGACATGGCGAAGCAGCCAAGGGGCGTGGCGGACATGTTTCAGGCACAGCGCACCATTACCGAGGCTATAGTCGCGGTGCAGCCTGTCGATCGATTTGCGGTCTCGCCGGCCGTGATGATGCAAGACCGTCATGTCGGGCACATACTCGACCGGCATGCCGAGCAGCATCGCCCGCACGAGATAATCAGTATCTTCAGCCGAGCGTAGCGGGCCGCCAGCGCCGAAGCGTTCGTCGAACGACCCGATGCGGGCCGCGACGTCGCGGTGCATGGTCATGTTGCAGCCGAGCACGAAGCCGCCGGGGTGGACCGCCGGGGTCAGCCGCTCGCTTGCCTCGCAGAGCTTTATGGTGAAGGGCAGGTCCCGGGCATCACCGAGCTCGACCCGGCCGCCGCGGATCAGCCACTTCTCGCCACTCCGGTAGTGCCGCTCCAGGTCGCGGAGATAGTCGCGGTCGAGCTTGCAGTCGTCGTCGACGAAGACCAGCACGCGGCCTCGCGCTCGCGCCAATCCGGCATTGCGGGCAGCGGCTAGTCCGGGGCGAGTCTCCGAGACGGCTGTGACTGGGATGTCGGAAGTTTCGGCGATAGCGGCCAGCCGCTTTGACGTGCCGTCCCGTGAACCATTATCGACCACCACCAACTCTGCCGCGAAGGTGGCGTGCACCCGGCATGCCGCCTGGATCGAGGCTATGCAAGCCTCCAGCACAGCGGCGCGGTCGCGCGTGCAGACGATGAAACTGACCTCGAGCGACGGCCGCTCCGATCGGGGAGATGTCGGGACAGGCGCACTCGCAAACTGGTGATCGCGCAGGAGCGGGTGGGGCCTGTCGGTCATACCAGTCCCCGCTGATAACGCGCAAGCACCGCTTCGGCCGGCGTGGTTTTGAAGAAGTAGGCCACCGCGTCCGCCCGCTTTCCGGCCCTTATCGAGAGCAGGCTGAGCCAAGGCGCCCAGACGCCGGGACGCAGCGCATATTGTTCGCGGCGCCGGATGAAATTCCATCTCGCCGTCCGCGTGAGCAATTCGTGGGTCAGCGGCGGTTCTCCTTCGTCGCCGACGAGTTGGTAGAGGAAATAGAACAGGTTCAGCGCGCCTGCCTCGAAGCTTGGCCGTGTGTCGGTCGGCAGCTCGGAAATCCGCTCTTCAAGCGCACGGATGAAATCGGCTGCGCGCGAAACCGTGTCGAAAGAGACGGCCTCGCCGATGTCGCGCAGATCCGCTGTGGTTTCCGCAAGCCCCTCACGCTCGAGATTTTCGGCCACGATCCGCAAATGCGTCCTGCGCATTTCCTTGGCATGCCGCATGGTCACGCTTCCCGCATGGATGCGATAGACGAGCAGGCTATCGGGCAATATGGTCGCCGGGAAACGGCCGGCAAGCCGTCTGAAGAGATCAAAATCCTCGGCATGCCTATATTTTGGATCGTAATAGAGATCGTTGTTCCCAATAACCTTCCTGTTATAGATCACCGTCGGATGTAAGAATATCGTAAAGAACATCGACAATATGTCGAGCCGGCCGAGCCGGAACACCGGATCTAGCCTGCCTTTGGCGATACGGCCGTGAAGCAAGGTATCGACGCAGGCGCCGCAGAAGCCGAGATCGGGCCGCCGCTCGAACAGTGCGACCTGGCGCGAGAGGCGCCGGGGATAGGCGACATCGTCCGCATCCATTCGCGCAACAAGCTCGCCCTGGGCCAGCCGTAGCCCTTCATTGAGGGTGGCGACGAGGCCGCGGTTCTCACGCGAGATGACAGAAACGCGATTGTCTGCCCGGCGGTATCGTTCGAGAATCTCGAGCGAGTTGTCAGTCGATCCGTCATCGATAGCGATGACCTCCAGGCGATCGTAGTCTTGCCGCAGAATGCTCTCCAGCGCAGCGGTGAGATAAGGCCCGGCATTGTAGACCGGCAGCAGGACGGAGACGAGCGGCGCGGTGGTCATCTCTGCGCATCCGTTCGCCGGAGTTCGAGTGCGGCGCGGCCATCGGGGGATCCGCCGGGATAGGCGTCCGCCGCCCTGCCGAGCCAGCCGGGATCGCCAGCGCGTGCCTGGGAGCGGCGGCGCGCTACATAGGGGAAGCGGCGCTTTAGGCCGTTGAGCGGCTTTTCGAAAGCCGTCCACGAGATCGAAGCGACGGCGATCGTGGCGGCGCTCGCGACCAGGAAACGCCCTGGCCCCTGCTCCGAGACGTTGAGCGGGATCCAGGGCTGTGACTTGACGGCGAGCGACAGAAGGATCGGATGGTAAAGATAGACGCCGTAGCTGATGCGGCCCAGTGACAGCAGCGGTGGCAGTTCGAAAACCCTGCCGAGGACGCCGCCAAGGCCGGCTGAACAGGCGGCCACAACGGCCACCAGCGGCACTAGGGGCAGGATCTGCAGCAACGCCCAGCGGGCCCATTCCAGCATAGGATCGGCCGGCGCAGGGATAAGCCACTCAATCGCCAGGAAGACAGCCGCAAGGGCTGGCCAGCCTAGCCGCATCCATTGCGGCAGGCCGGCGCCTCTGGTCCGCCGGCAGGCAAGCAAAGCACCAAACGCCAGCGCGTCCATCGATGCTGGCGGCAGCAGGTCGCGCGCTAGCGCCGGGGTGGCGGTGATCGGCCAGTAGAAGCGATAGGCCAGCGACAACAGGATGACGCCGATAGTGATCGCTTCCACCCGCCGGCGGGGTGCGAGAAGCACGACCAGCGGCCAGGCGATATAGAACTGCTCCTCGATGCTCAGGCTCCAGAAATGGCAGAGTAGCCAGGGCGTCCATTCGTTGCGCAGCGCGTACCAAAAATTCGACAGGTAAAGCGCATGCCAGACGAGCGATCCACTGGACTGCTCCAGATCGGTCAGCCAGACGAACCCAAGCACGGCGAAATAGGGCGGGAATATGCGCAGCGCGCGCCTGATGTAGAAGGAACTCAATGCAGGGCCGGCTTTGAATTCGGCCGCGGCGCGCGCTTCGAGCAGCAGTCGTGTGATCAGGAAGCCGCTCAGCACAAAAAAAAGCCGCACCCCGATGTGGCCCCAAAAGGAGGACCCGTTGGGTGCAAGGAAATGGGAATAGAGAACCATCGTGACAGCGATGGCGCGCAGAGCGTCCAACTGATTGTCACGCGCGACCGCCATCAGCCATTTCCGCCGGTCTGAAATCTCCGATGAAGCCAGCGGCCCTGCATTCCGGGCCTCAGGTCGAGGCCTGCCAGCGTCGAGAGTGCGCCGACAACATCAAACCCGCGCCTTGTGCGCGGGGCAGCCTCGAAATCGGTGCTGGCCAGCGAAAAATTCAAGCTGATCAACTTGGCGGAATCCTCCACGGCGCACTTCCCAGTACCAAATCCCCCAAGAAATGGTGCAACCGGGCAATGGTGCAGTGCAACACAAAATATCTATCGAGCTGTAATATTTGTGTGAGTTAGTGCTAAAAATGGGTATGATTTGCGAGTGCGTTGCGTCGCTGAGGGTTTTTCACGTCCGCAATGCTGCATGAGCAGTAGTACCATGTCAGAAAAGGCACGGTTTAATTACACAGCTATAATCCGGAGCGTCTGATATAGGTCAAAATTGACGAATATTATTCTAAGATAGTGGTTTTGTATCTTATAAATTATGCTTGTATTGTCGGGTTCTCTAGGCTGTCATTCTTGCGCGATGCAGCATAGTCGATGGTCAAGCGTCTGACGACGCAATCCTGTGGCGGCGGCCATATGGCGCATGTCGACGAGGCAGACAGGAAGTGCCGGTGTTGGCGTAGGGAGTGACGTGCATTAGCCTTGCACCTGCCGTCACGCTTGCGTCGGATGGAGAACTGGTGCCGCTTAGGTGACTCGAACACCTGACCCCATCATTACGAATGATGTGCTCTACCAACTGAGCTAAAGCGGCCCGGGAAGCGCGAGGTTCCAGGATCGGCTGGGTGATAGACTCAACCGGCCGCTAATTCAAGATGGGCAACCGCGATTTCGAGCCGGCATCCGGCAATTCGTCCCGGCATTTTCCATTGGCGCGCAATGAGCCACCGCCTCATTTGCTTTTTCGGCTACGCGGAGACGTCGCGGTGGACTGCGCACAAACTGCCCGGCAAGGCGGCAAAACCGACTGATTTTATTGCCAAAACGCATCGAAATGGGCCTTGAACAGGCCTGTAAGGCAGAATGCGGGCGCTCGCCCGTTGATTGATTGGTCTCCTGCGGCTAACGATCATGGCAATGTAAGCGAACGGACAGGGGAAATTCGCTTGGACGCGATCGAAAAAGCGATCCGCAACGCCTTCGAGAAAGGCAACGCCGAGGACCGGGCATTTCGCGAGAGGGTCTATCGGTCGGCTTTCGCGGCGCTCGACCGCGTGCTCCAGGCCAATCCCGGCGTGACGGTGGAAGCCGCCATCAAGCGCCGCAAGGCGGTCCAGGAAAAGATCGCCGAGATCGAATCCGAATTCCTGCCCGCGGTCCCCGATGTCGCCGCGCCGACGCAGAGCGCCGCGCCGACGCAGAGCGCTGCGCAGACACAAGATACCGCGCTGACGCAACGCGTTGCGCAGCCGCAAGACGCCGTACAGGGCGCCGCCGAAGCGCCCGCGGTCGATGCCCCGACAGGTGTCGCGGCCGGACCGTCGCCGGCGATCGTCGTTGATGAACCGGTTCAGCCCGAGGCATCCGACGCGCCGCGTTCGCGCGTGCTGCCGGTCGTCCCCGACATCATGCCTGACGCCACGCTGCCCGGCGCCCCGGCGATCGATATGGCCGATTCCGCGCCGGCCGAGGCCGCGGCGGAAGTGGCGCCTGATCGCGATGAAAGGCGGATAAGGGGCCGCCGCCTGCCGCTGACGGCGATCTTCTTTGGCGTGACGTTGCTCGCCGCCGCCGGCATCGGCCTCTATTTCGCCGTGCAGACCGGGGTGTTCAAGACGCCGGCGCAGCTCGACACGGCGCCGCCCGAAGCGCCGCCGACCGTCGACGATGACGACTTCACGCCGCCTGCCGGTACAACTGAGCCGCAGCAGCCTGGCGCGCCGCAGCAGCCTGGTGTCGCCGAACAGACGCGCGACTGGATCAACGTGTTTACACCCACCGATCCAACGCATGTGGCGACCCCGTCCGACGCCAAGGCCGATGTCGTGCAGGACGACACCGGCTCCTTCCTGCGCATCCGCTCCGGTGCTTCCGGCTCGGCCATCAGCTTCGATGTCGGGCAGGGCGTGCTGGAGAAGCTTGCCGGCAAACATGCCGTGTTCGACATCGTCGCCCGCGCCGAGGACGGCAAGGACACGCAGATCTCCGTCGACTGCAATTTCGGCGATCTCGGCGATTGCGGCCGCAAGCGCTATGCGGTCGGCCAGCAGCGTAACGAATATCTGTTCGACGTGAAATTCCCCGACAAGCCCCCGGGCGCCGCCGGCAGCATCGCCATCAACTCCGACTTCGACAAGCAGGGCAAGGCGGTCGACATCTACGAGATCCGCGTCTCGATCGAACCGTGAGCGCTGCCTAGCGATCCAGCAGCGCCTGCAGCGTCTCGATGCGGTCGGCTTCGGCGGTCGGCTTGTCCCAGCGCAGCCGTGAGATGCGGGGAAATCGCATCGCAACGCCGGATTTGTGGCGAGTCGAACGGTTGAGACCTTCGAACGCCACCTCCAGCACCAGGCCTTGGCTGCGGTCGGCGCGCACCGAGCGCACCGGGCCGAAACGCTCGACCGTGTTGTCGCGGACAAATTTGTCGATCTGCTTCAGCTCCTCGTCGGTGAAGCCGAAATAGGCCTTGCCGACCGGCACCAGTTCCTCTGCGCCTTCCGGCCCCGACCAGACGCCGAACGTATAGTCGGAATAAAAGCTTGACCGCTTGCCATGGCCGCGCTGCGCATACATCAGCACAGCATCGACCGTGTGCGGATCGCGCTTCCACTTGAACCACGGGCCTTTCGGCCGTCCCGCGAGATAGGGCGAATCCCAGCGCTTCAGCATCACGCCTTCGATGATCGGGTGCGGCGGCGCGCGGCGCAGTTCCTCCAGCGTTTGCCAATCCGGGAATTCGACGAATGGCGACAGATCGAAACGGTGCGGGTCCAGCGTTGTGATGAAGGCCTCAAGACGGGCCCGCCGCTCGCGGAAAGGTAGCGCGCGCAAATCTTCGCCGTTGATCTGCAGCGCATCGTAGCAGCGCATAAACGCCGGGTATTGCTGCTGTATCTTCGGGGCCACGCTCTTGCGATTGAGCCGCTGTTGCAGGTCCGAAAAGGTGCCGGTCGCCATCGGCTCGCCGACCAGCAATTCACCATCGAGCGCGGCGGAAAAATCCATTGCCTGGGCGAGATCGGGAAATGCGCCGGACACATCGTCGCCGGTGCGCGAATAGAGCCGGCGCACGCCGCCCTCGCACACCGCCTGAACGCGGATGCCGTCCCATTTCCATTCCGCGGCATAGTCGGCCGGATCGAGCTTTTCGAGGTCGCCGTCGCCGACCGGGTTCGACAGCATCACCGGACTGAACAGGGCAAATGCGGTCCGCTTCGGCTTCTCGGCCTTGCCTTCCAGCCACGCGAACAGCGAGATATAGGGCGGCGTCAGCCCGTGCCACAGCTCCTCGATCTCGGCGACATCGACCTTGCCGAAATCGGCCAGCGCCTGTTTGGCCAGCCGCGCCGAAACGCCGATGCGCAAGCCGCCGGTGACCAGCTTGATGATGGCAAAGCGCGCCGAAATGCCGGCGCTGTCGAGCAGCCCGGCCAGCACCTTGGGTCCGTCCGAGCGGCTCGCCGCCTGCAGCTTCGTCACGACGTCGCCAAGCGTCGGCTCCCGGTTGGGGATATGTCCCGGCGTTTGCGGCCAGACCAGCGACACGGTTTCAGCGAGGTCGCCGACATAGTCGTAGGAATAGCCGAACAGCACCGGATCCATGCGCCCGGTGACCAGCGTGCGCAGCATCGCCGGCTTGACCGCCGCAATGTTGAGGTCGCCGGTGATCGCCGCCAGCGCCAGCCCGCGGTCGGGGTCCTCGACGCTGCGGAAATAGTCGACGAGCAGCGTCAGCTTGCCATTGCGCGACGGCGTCAGCACCAGGCGGTCGAGGAGTTCGGCGAAACGGTTCATGCGTCGCCCCACGCCAATGGTGAAAACCGGCGCGAGGCACCCCCCTCTGGCCTGCCGGCCATCTCCCCCTCAAGGAGGATGATCGGATGTCGCGCCGGCCTTGGCCAATCTCCGATATTGGCGGAGATGAGCCGGCATTGGAGCTGCCAATATGCCCCCTTGACGGGGAGATGTCCGGCAGGACAGAGGGGGGCGCAACGGGTCGCGGCGCTGGTGATCACCATCAATCGCCCTCGTCCTCATATCCCACCAGGTGCAGTGGCCTGGCGGCGATGCCTTCCAGCTCGCACCAGCGCACCAGCGCTTCCTCGCGGCCATGCGTCACCCAGATTTCGCCGGCGCCCGTCTCCTTGACGGTGGCGGTCAGTTCGTCCCAGTCGGCGTGGTCGGAAATGATCAGCGGCAGTTCGACGCCGCCTTGCTTGGCGCGCTGGCGGATGCGCATCCAGCCCGAGGCGAAGCACGAGATCGGGTCGGGAAAGCGGCGCGCCCAGCGGTCGGCGAAGGCCGATGGCGGGCCGACAACGATGGCCCCGGTGAAATCCTGCTTGCCGCCGCTGTCGACGGTTGCCGGCTCCAGCGTGCCGAGGTCGATGCCCTGGCTCTGGTAATAGTCGCTGAGCTTGGCCAGCGCGCCGTGGATATAGATCGGTCTGTCATAACCGGCATCGCGCAGCAGCCGCATCACCCGCTGTGCCTTGCCCAGCGCATAGGCGCCGACCAGATGCGATCGCTCGGGAAACTGCGCCGCCGATTTGAGCAGCCGGGCGATCTCCTCCGTGTCGGGCGGATGGTGAAACACCGGCAGGCCGAAGGTCGCCTCGGTGATGAACACATCGCATCGGACCGGTTCGAACGGTGCGCAGGTCGCGTCCTTCTGGCGCTTGTAGTCGCCGGAGGCGACGATGCGCCTGCCCTTGTGCTCGACCGCGATCTGCGCCGAGCCCAGCACATGGCCGGCCGGATGGAAGGTGACGCTGACATCGTTCAGCGCCATAGCTTCGCCAAGCACGGCCGCTTGCGTTGTCCCGGCAAAATCCTCGCCATAACGCAACCCCATAATGTCGAGCGTCTGCTGCGTCGCCAGCACCGAACGATGGCCGGATCGGGCATGGTCGGAATGGCCATGCGTGATCAACGCCCGGTTGACTGGCCGCACCGGGTCGATGAAGAAATCGCCGCATGGGCAATAAAGGCCTTCAGGCCGGGGATGGAGCAGGTCGCTGGCGCGCATCCAGTCAAGATAGTGGCTAATTCCAGCGCGGGAAGCCTGTTGCAAGAGACTGCTGACTCGGCCTACAGCCAGCCACCGGCCGCATCAGCCGGCGGGGCCATCGCCATGCAACCGCTGAAAATCTCGTCCGGCGACCTGACCGCCGACCGTCGCGCCGACTATGCCGAGATGCTTTTCGGGTCGGGCGAGCACGCGGCAGCGACGGAGCTGCTGCTCGGCGCGCTGGAACTGGCGCCGCAATGGGCGGCGGGCTGGTTCCGCCTGGGCGAGATGCAGGAGGCAACGGGGCTGCTCGACCTGGCGACGCAGGCCTGGGCGACGGTGCTGAAACTGGACCCGGCGGATCGCCTGGGTGCTGCGCTGAAGCTGCAGCTGATCGGCAAGGCGCCGGCTGCCGCAGCGCCACCCAGCGCCTTCGTCGAGACGCTGTTCGACCACTATGCCGAGACTTTCGAGGACTCGCTGGTCGACAAGCTCGGCTACCGGCTGCCGGAGTTTCTCGATCGCGCCATTCGCGCGGCAAGACCGGGCCGCTTTTCGCTGGCGCTCGATCTCGGTTGCGGCACCGGTCTGATGGGCGAGAAACTGCGGCCGGTCGCCGAACGGCTGGAGGGCTACGACATCTCCGCCGCCATGCTGAAAAAGGCCCGCGCCAAGGGCGTCTACGACCTGCTCGCCAAGGCCGATCTGCAGCATTTCGCCTATGCCGGGCCGAAAGCCGATCTGGTGGCGGCGGCCGACGTGTTCATCTATGTCGGCGCGCTCGATCGCGTGGTGAAGACCGTCGCCGGCATTCTGGCCACCAATGGCCTGTTTGCCTTTTCCGTCGAAACGCCAGCCAAGGGCGGGGCGGGCGGCGACGCCGGTTTTGCGCTGCAGCCGTCTCGTCGCTACGCCCATTCTCAAGCCTATGTCGAGCGGGTGCTTGCCGCAAACGGCCTGTCGGTGCTGTCGATGCAGCCGACCGTCATCCGCTGGGATCGCCGCCAGCCGGTCGGCGGGCTTGCCGCGCTGGCGGTGCCCTCGTCCAAGGGTTGATGTCTCGTCTTGTTCGAAAACGTGAATAGGATTTTTGCGGCTGGCGCGGCATCAGGTAGGATACAAGCCGAGAAAAGCCCTCGGCAGGCATTGAGGAGGAACACATGCGCTGGAACATGATGGTCTTGGTGTCTTGCCTGGCAATGACCGGCTGCATGGGCAGTTCGATGTCGGAGCGGCAGGACCAGGACGTGCAATCGTCGCTGCAATATGACAACGTGGCTTGCGACCAGTTGCTGGCGCAGCGCAACGAACTGGCGCAGCAATACCATCTGTCGACGGACGCCAAGCCGAGCTTCTCCAATCCGGCGATGGGCTTCGGCCCGTTCACGCCGGATATGCGCTCCAAAAGCAAGCGCGATACTGATCTGGCAAGTGGCAAGATCGACGCCATGAACCGCTCGATCGTCCGCCGCGACTGCGGCACGCCCAACAAGCAGAAGAAGTTCAGTCTGCCGAGCTGAACCTGGACTTCCTCAGTACCCCGCCTTGCGGTCGACCACGTTATCAAGCTTTTCGCCGCGCTCGAAGGCATCCATCTGCCGCAACATGCTCGGCGCCAGGTGGACAGGGTCGGAGGTCGCCGCCGCGTGCGGCGTCACGAACACTTTCGGGTGACTCCATAGCGGACTGGTCTTCGGCAGCGGCTCGACCTCGAACACGTCGAGGCTCGCCTCCTTCAGCGTGCCGTCGCCCAGCGCGCGCAATATGTCGGCGTCCTTCTGCAGCCGGCCGCGCCCGGCATTGATCAGCACCGAGCCGCCGAGGCCGTTGCGCTTGCGCAATTCCTTCAGCACGCCGTAATTGATGATGCCGTGCGTATCCGGCGTCAGCGGCAGCAGCACCACCAGTATGTCGGTGGCGTTGAGGAAGGGGATCAGCCCGGCCTCTCCGGCATAGGTCGCAACGCCTTTCATGGCCTTGTCGCTGCGCGACCAGCCATTGACGGCAAAGCCGAGCGACAACAGCACCGACGCCGCGGCGCGGCCGAGATTGCCGAGCCCCATAATGCCGACCGAGATGTCGCCGGCCGGCCGCTGCGGCGGTTCGTGCCAGGTCTTCTTCGGCTGCTGGGCACGATAGAGCATGCCCTGGCGATGATGGTCGAGCACCCGCCAGACGACATATTCGGTCATGTATTGGGTGAGGTTGTCGGCTACCACTTTGACGATCGGCACATCGGGCAGGCCGGGATCGGCGAAGATATGGTCGACGCCGGCGCCGATCGAGAAGATTGCGCGTAGATTGGGCAGCGATTTCAAGAGGTTCGGCTTCTGCTTCCACACCACCGCATAGGTGATCGACGGATCCGAAGCGCCGTCCGGCTCCAGCACCACTTCGCGCTCGGCCGACAGCAGCTCGCGCCAGCGCTGCGGATGAAAGCCGGTGACGGCAAGCAGGATTTTGCCTTTTTCCATTTGCGGATTGTATTCCCTGTTATTCGCTGACGATACCGACCGGCGCCGTCTCGATCTTGAACGCGGCCGAGATCAGCGCCTTCGTATAGTCGGTCTGCGGCCGCTCGAAAATCTGTTCGGAAGGGCCGGCTTCGACGATCTTGCCATTGCGCATGACGATGACGTCATTGGCAAGGGCGCGAATGACTTTCAGATCGTGGCTGATGAACAGATAGGCAAGGTCGTGCCTGGCCTGCAGATTGCGTAAGAGGTCGACCACTTGCGCCTGCACGCTCATGTCGAGCGCCGAGGTCGGTTCGTCCAGCATGACGAAGCGTGGATTGAGCACCATGGCGCGCGCAATGGCGACGCGCTGGCGCTGACCGCCGGAGAATTCATGCGGATAGCGGTTCCTGGTCGCCGGATCGAGCCCGACCTCCTTCAGCACGGCGACGACCTTGTCGTCGCGTTGGTCGGGCGACAGCTTCGGCTCGTGGATCTTCAAGCCTTCCTCGATGATCTCCGAGACCGACATGCGCGGGCTGAGCGACCCGAACGGGTCCTGGAAAACGATCTGCAACTCGCGGCGCAGCGGCCGCATGGCGTTGAAGGAAAGCTGGTTGATGTCGCTGCCATTGAACTGGATGGTGCCGGTCGATGAGATCATCCGCGCCAGCGCCAGGCCGAGCGTCGTCTTGCCGGAGCCGGATTCGCCGACGACGCCGAGCGTCTGGCCGGCGCGTACGGTGACGTCGATTCCGTCAACTGCCTTCACATTGTCGACGGTGGTGCGAAAGAAACCCTTCTTGATCGGGAACCAAACCTTGATGTCCTTGCCGGTCATCACAGGCTTGGCGGCGTCGTTGGCGGCCGGCGGCTTGCCTTTCGGCTCGGCGGCCAACAGGTGCTTGGTATAGGCGTGTTGCGGGTTGGCGAAGATGTCCCTGGTCGGCCCGGTCTCGACGATCTTGCCTTTGGTCATCACGCAGACGCGGTCGGCGATCTTTCTGACAATGCCGAGATCATGGGTGATGAACAGCATTGACATGCCCTTGCGGCTCTTCAGCCCCGCCAGCAATTCGAGGATCTGCGCCTGCACGGTGACGTCGAGCGCCGTCGTCGGTTCGTCGGCGATCAGCAGTTCCGGTTCGTTGGCCAGCGCCATGGCGATCATGACGCGCTGCCGCTGGCCGCCGGACAATTGGTGCGGATAGGCGTCGAGCCGCTTTTCCGGTTCGCGAATGCCGACCTCGTTGAGCAGCGCCAGCGTGCGCGCCTTGGCCTGGCGGTCGCCCATGCCCTGATGCAGCGCCAGGATCTCGACGATCTGCTGCTCGATCGTGTGCAGAGGATTGAGCGAGGTCATCGGCTCCTGGAAGATCATGGTGATCTTGTTGCCGCGCACGCTGCGCAACTGCTTTTCGTTCATCGCCAAAAGGTCGGCGCCCTGGAACAGGATCTTGCCCGAGGGATGGCTGGCCGTCGGGTAGGGCAGCAGCTTCAGAACCGACAGCGCCGAGACCGATTTGCCGGAACCGGATTCGCCCACAAGCGCCACCGTCTCGCCCTTGGCGAGATCGAAGGAGATGTGGTCGACGGCTATCGACTGGTTGCCGCCTTGCGTGAAGGCAACGCTGAGATCGCGGACCGAGAGCAGGGGCTCGCTCATCGGAACGCCTTGCGCGGATCGAACGCATCGCGCGTCGCCTCGCCGATGAACACCAGCAGCGACAGCATCAGCGAGATGACGATGAAGCCCGATATACCGAGCCAGGGGGCATTGAGGTTACTCTGCGCCTGTTTTAGCAGTTCACCGAGCGACGCGGTGCCGGGCGGCAGGCCGAAGCCGAGATAGTCGAGCGAGGTCAGTGTCGAGATCGAGGCGCTGACCAGGAAAGGCATGAAGGTCAGCGTCGCCACCATGGCATTAGGCAGAAGATGGCGCAGCATGATGGTGCGGTTGGACACACCAAGCGCGCGGGCCGCGTTGACATATTCGAAGTTGCGTGCGCGCAGGAATTCGGCGCGCACCACGCTGACAAGCGACGTCCAGGAGAACAGCAGCATCAGCCCGAGCAGGATGAAGAAGCCCGGCGGCAGGATGGCGGCGACGATCAGCAGCAGATACAGCAGCGGTATCGCCGACCAGATTTCTATGAAGCGTTGAAAGAGAAGGTCGGTCCAGCCGCCGAAATACCCTTGCAGCGCGCCGGCGGCGACGCCGATAACCGACGAACCCGCAGTCAGGATCAACCCGAACAGCACGGAAATCCTAAACCCGTAGATGATGCGCGCCAGCACGTCGCGCGCCTGGTCATCGGTACCCAGCCAGTTCCAGTTGCCGACAATGCAGTCAGGATCGGCAGCGCCTTGCGGATATTGGCTGCATCGCCTCTGCGCGTCGTATTCCCATGACGGTTTTGCGGGAGCGGCGTCGGGGATCGCATTGTTGACGGTGCGGTAGGAATAGCGGATTGGCGGCCAGATCATCCAGCCATTGGCGTTGATCTCGTCGCGGATGACCGGGTCGCGATAGTCGGTGACGGCGTAGAAGCCGCCGAATTTTTCCTCGGGGTAGGCGACCGCCACCGGGAACAGGATCTCGCCTTTGTAGTAGGCGACGATCGGCCTGTCGTTGGCGATCAGTTCGGCAAACAGCGACAGCACGAACAGAGCGAGGAATATCCACAACGACCAGTAGCCGCGCCGGTTGGCCTTGAAGTTCTGCCAGCGCCGCTTGTTGAGCGGCGACAGCCAGGGGCGGGCGATCCTTGTCGGTGTGATCTCGGCTGCAGCCTGCGTCATCAGACGTCTCTCCGCTCGAAATCGATGCGCGGATCGACCCATGTGTAGATCAGGTCGGACAACAGCGTCACGAACAAACCAAGCAGCGAAAATATATAGAGGTTGGCGAACACGACCGGATAGTCGCGCGCCAACACGGACCTGAAACCGAGCAGCCCGAGACCGTCGAGGGAAAAGATGTTCTCGATCAAAAGCGAGCCGGTGAAGAAGGCCGAGATGAAGGCCGCTGGAAAGCCGGCAATGACGATCAGCATTGCGTTGCGGAACACATGTCCGTAAAGCACCCGCCGCTCCGACAGGCCCTTGGCACGGGCCGTCACCACATACTGTTTGCGTATCTCTTCCAGGAAGGAGTTCTTGGTCAGCAGCGTCGTCGTCGCGAAGGCCGACAGCACCAGCGCCGTCAGCGGCAAGGTCATGTGCCAGAAATAATCGACGATCTTGTCGGGCCACGACAATTGGTCCCAATTGTCGGAGACGATGCCGCGCAGTGGGAACCAGTCCCAGAAGGAGCCGCCCGCGAACAGCACCATCAGCAATATGCCGAACAGGAAGGCCGGTATGGCATAGCCGACGATGATCACGCCGCTGGTCCAGACGTCGAAGGCGGAGCCGTCCTTGACCGCTTTGCGGATGCCAAGGGGGATCGAGATCAGATAGGACAACAGCGTGATCCACAGCCCAAGCGAGATCGACACCGGCATCTTCTCCAGGATCAGGTCAAGAACCGAGATGTCACGGAAATAGCTGTCGCCGAAATCGAAGCGGGCATAGTTCCACAGCATCATGCCGAAGCGTTCGAGCGGTGGTTTGTCGAAGCCGAATTGCTTTTCCAGCTTCTTGATGAATTCCGGATCGAGCCCTTGCGCGCCGCGATACTTCGAGCCGACGTCACCGGCCACATCGAAATTGCCGCCGCCTCCTGCATCGCCGCCGCCGCTGCCGAGGCGGTCGCTGCCGCCCTGGTTGGTCAGGCTGGCGATGACCTGCTCGACCGGTCCACCCGGTGCGAATTGAGTGACGACGAAAGCAACCGCCATGATGCCGAACAGGGTCGGTATCATCAGCAGGATACGGCGCAGTATGTAGGCGCCCATCAGCTTTCACCCTCCCCCTTGTGGGGAGGGTCGATCCGCGAAGCGGAGCGGGGTGGGGGTAGTCTCGATCCGGCGTACGCCGTCACACCCCCACCCCGGTTCGCCATTCGCGCTGCGCACGAAGTGCTCACCGACCCTCCCCACGAGGGGGAGGGTAAAGTGCCGCGCAACAGCCTACCCTTTGCCAATTTTTGCCGCCTTGCCCTTGTCGACCCACCACAGCGCTTCGACCGGGAAGTCGAAATCGGGTTTCCGCTCGGGAAAACCGAACATGTCCCAATAGGCGCTTCGATGATTCGCCAGGAACCAACTTGGAATCCAATCCCTCCGTGCACGCAAGACCCGGTCGAGCGCGCGCATGGCAATTGTCAGGCTTTCGCGACCCTCGGCGGCACCTGCGGCGTCAACCAGGGCGTCGATGGCCGGGCTCGACGTTCCCGGCAGATTGCGAGAGCCCGATACGGTAGCTGCTCGCGAATGGAAAATGGTTTCGAGGTCGTCACGGGTTGGCGTCGCCGGAAACGAGGCCGCGACCGAGACGAGGTCGTAGTCGAACGAATTCTGCCGCAGCTGATATTGCGCGGCATCCACCAGCCGGATCGAGGCATCGATGCCGACCGCCTTCATGTTTTCGACCCAGGGCGAGTAGACCTGTTCGAAGACTTCGTCGTCGACAAGAAACTCTGCGGACAACCGACCACCCTTGTCGTTCACGACGAAATTGCCGGACCGTTTCCAGCCGGCCTCGGCCAGAAGCTTGGCCGCCTTGCCAAGCAACTGCCGGTCGCGGCCGGAGCCGTTCGACGCGTCCTGGATCACGGCTTCGCCAAAAGCCTCGGCGGGAATCTGCTCACGCAGCGGCTCAAGAAGAGCCAATTCTTGTGGCGACGGTCTGCCCTCGGCGCGAAATTCGGATTTCTCGAAGCAGGATTGCGAGCGCTCATAGGAACCGTAGAAGAAATTGCGCCGCGTCCATTCGAAGTCGAAGCAGAGCCCGATCGCCTGCCGCACGCGCGAGTCGCGAAACTGCTCGCGCCGCTGGTTGACGGCGGTGCCCTGCATCGAAGGCACCGTTTCGGCCGGGAATTCGTGCTTCACCACCTTGCCGGCAGTGAACGCTGGGAAGTCGTAGCCGGTCGCCCAGACGCGCGAGGTGAATTCCTCCCTGTAGAGGATTTCTCCCTTCTTGAACGCTTCGAAGGCAACGCTACGGTCCTGATAGAACTCAACGCGGATCCGCTGAAAATTGTTCTGGCCGCGATTGACCGGCAGGTCGTTGCCCCAATAATCAGCCACACGCTCATATTCGATCCAGGCCCCTGCCGACCAGCGACCGACCTTGTAGGCGGCTGACCCCAACGGCGGGTTCATCTGCGAGGAATCGAACGGGTTGGCCGTGTAGAACGCCTTCGACAGGACCGGGAACTCGACGACGTTGAGGATGGTGCGGCTTGTCTGCTTGCCGGAAAACCTAAGCTGCAGCGTGTGGGCATCCACGGCAATCGCGTCATCCAGATGCGTTAGCGGCAGGGAATAGTACGGGTGCCCCTTGTCCTTGAGCAGCTTGAAGGTGAAGGCGGCATCCTCTGCCGTCAATGGCGTGCTGTCATGGAAGCGGGCCTGCGGGCGCAGCGAGAAGGTGAAGTCGTTGCGGTCGTCGGAAATCGTCACGCTGTCAGCGATCAGCCCGTAAACGGCGTCAGGTTCGTCGTACGCTCTCACCATCAGTGAATCGAAGCACATCTCCGTGCGCTGGGGCGAATCGCCTTTGGGAACGAACGAATTCAGCGTGTTGAAGGTCAGCGGCGTCTGGTTGGCAAGCCAGTTGCGCGGCAGGAAGTTGAAGACGCCACCTTGCGGCGCATCGACATTGACATAGTCGAAATGAGTGAAGTCCGGCTTGTATTTGAGGTCGCCGAAAGCCGACAGTCCATGCAGTTTCACGCCGGTTGGGCTGGCGGCGAAAGCCTTGCCCGGCAGCAGCGCAGCAACGGCCGCGGCGCCACTGAGGGCCAGGAAATCGCGGCGAGGGAGCCCCGCCATCAATTGCTGCCCTTGTACTTGGCGGCCAGGGCCTTTTCCTTGTCCGCATCGATCCACCAGGAATCGATATCGGCGCCACGGTAGCCGGGCTGCTTTTCCGGGATGCCGAACTTGTTCCAGTAAGCCAGCCACACAACGGCGCGATAGTATTGCGGCACCACATAGTAATTCCACAGCAGCACGCGATCGAGCGCATGGGTGGTGGCGACGAGGTCATCGCGATCCGTGGCAAAAATGATGCGGTCGACAAGGGCGTCAACGACCGGGTTCTTGATGCCGGAATAATTGCGCGATGCCGGTGTGTCGGCGGCCTTGGAGCTCCAGAAATCGCGCTGCTCGTTGCCGGGCGATTCCGACTGTTGGAGCTGTCCTGTGATGACGTCGTAATCGAAGTTTCTGACGCGGTTGGTGTACTGGCTCGGGTCGACGATGCGCAGTGTTGCATCGACGCCGATCTTGCGCAGATTGGCGATCCAGGGGCTGGAAATGACCTGGTCGGTTTCATTCGAGCCTAGGATTTCAAACTTGAATGGCTCGCCGGTCTTGGCGTTGACCATCTTGCCGCCCTTGATCACCCAGCCGGCCTGGGCGAACAGGTCGACCGCCTGCTTCAGATATTTGCGCTCCGCCTGCGGCGAATCGTAGACCGGCAACTTGAATTCCTGGGTGAATACTTCCGGCGGCAGCTTGTCGCGGTACTTCTCCAGGATCTCCAATTCCTTGCCTTGCGGCAAGCCGCTGGAGGCTAGGTCCGTGCCCTGGAAATAGCTGTGGGTGCGAGTGTTGAAACCGAAGAACAGCGTGCGGTTCATCGATTCGAAATCGAACGGGTAGGTGAGCGCGGCCCTGACCAGACGATCGGCAAACAACCTATGTCTCTGGTTGAGCATGAAAGCCTGCATCGGCTCGGGCGAGGTGGTCTTGAACTCCTGCTTGATCACATCGCCGGCCTTGATCGCCGCGAAATCATAAAATGTCGCCCAGCGCTTCGAGCTGTTTTCCGGCTTGATATCGTCGAGGCCACCTTTCTTGAACGCCTCCCAGGAGGCGTTGTCGTCAAGAATGTAGGTGAAGTGCTGCGTGTCGAAATTCTCCCGGCCGATCTTCACAGCCAGCTTGGCGCCCCAATAGTCGGGGACGCGCTGCCAGACGATTTCCGACCCCGCCTTGAAGCTGGCGATCTTGTATGCAGCCGAGCCCAGCGGCGGCTCCAGCGTCCCCTTGGTGATGTCGCGCTTCTTGCCATTGTCGTCGGTGCCTTCCCACCAATGCTTGGGCAGCACGACAAGGTCGCCGAGGATCTTGGGCAGTTCGCGATTGCCCTTCTGGTCGAAGTGGAACTCGACCTCACGGTCCGAGACAGCGACGGCGTCGGTGACGTTTTCGAAATAGCGGCTGTACATCGGGCTGTTGGCCTTCAGCACCTGGAACGACCAGATCACGTCGTCAGTGGTGATCGGCTGTCCGTCATGCCATTTCGCCCGTGGGTCGAGCCGGTAGGTGGCCGAGGAATAGTCGGTAGGGTACTTGTAGGCATCGGCGATGAGCGGGTGGCTGACGCTGCCTTCGTCAGTCGCTTGATCCATGAGCGTGTCGTAGAGCAGGCCGCCGCCAAATGGCTGCAGGCCGGCCGCCGGCGAGCCCTGCACGACGTAGGGATTGAAGCTGTCGAACGTGCCGGAAACGACCGAATTGTAGGTACCGCCCTTCGGTGCATCCGGATTCACATAATCGTAGCGCTGGAAGTTCTCGCCATATTTGGAGGGGCCGATCAGCGAAGAGGTGGTGTGCCATTCCTGGGGGAAGGATGCCTGCAGGCCGCCTGCGAGGGCGCCCACAACCAGAAAGGACCTCAGAAGCGTTCGGCCAACCGTCATGCGTTCTCCTCGTCGCGATGCCCGGCAATCCTAAATGATTTGACGCCGGTGAAAA
The DNA here is from genome assembly GCF_040324395.1 of Mesorhizobium sp. C277A. Lineage (NCBI taxonomy): Bacteria > Pseudomonadati > Pseudomonadota > Alphaproteobacteria > Hyphomicrobiales > Phyllobacteriaceae > Mesorhizobium > Mesorhizobium sp. C277A. The sequence goes on from NZ_JAMYVW010000002.1 coordinate 5,810,187, forward strand.
CCGCCATGCGGCGGCTTTGTCGCCGCATATGCGATTTTCCTAACAAAAAGCCGGGCTGAACCCGGCTTTTTTGAGGTCATGGAGATGACAATTCGGTTATTTGGCGGGCGCCGGTGCCGGCGTCGCAGGGGCTGGAGCTGCACCTTCAGCCGGCTTGGCCGGAGCGGCACCCTCGGCCGGCTTGGCCGGCGCCGTTGCATCGGCGGCGGCACCTGGCGTCGGCAGCGGCTTCGGGCTATCCGACAGCGTGCGCAGATAGGCAATGACGTTGGCGCGGTCCTCGTCCTTCGGCAGGCCGGCAAAGCCCATCGCCGTGCCCTTCACGAATTTCTTCGGCGAGGTGATGAAGTGGTTGAGATTGTCATAGGTCCACTTCTCGGCGCCGCCCTTGGAAAACTCCTTCATGCCGGCCGAATAGGCAAAGCCCTCATGCTCGGCGACGGGGCGGTCGACGATGTCCCAGAGATCCGGGCCGACCTTGTTGGGGCCGCCTTTTTCGCCGGAATGGCAGGCCTGGCATTTCTTAAAGACGGCCGCACCTTGCTCGACATTGGCGGTGGCCAAAAGGTCGGCGATCGGCTTCGCCTCTGCTGCGGGTCCGGCGGCGCCGCCTTCGGCAGGCTCCGTCGCCTCGATGGCAAAGCCGGGTTTTTCCGGCGCCGGCGAGGCAAACAGGGCGTCGGACACCAAACCGACCGAGAAGACGACGAAACAGGTTCCAAGCAACCCGGCGAGCAGTTTGTTGACTTCGTTGGAATCCATACGCCCCAGGGCTCCCTTTTCCGGCGGACCTCTCCGTCCACTCCGTCCGTCGGTATCGTGACCCACCCCGTCGAGCCGGTCAAATCGGGCGGAAACTAGGTCTTTTGCTTGGGCGTTGCAACACCTATAAGGGCGCTTCCAGTGAGACCTTTTGCCACTTTCCCCATCCTCTTTCGAACGCCTTGCAACCTCGATGTCCACGCTCATCCTGATCCCGGCCCGCATGGCCTCGACGCGCCTGCCGGGCAAGCCGCTGGCCGACATAGCCGGCGCGCCGATGATCGTCCATGTCGCCCGCCGCGCCGCTGAGGCTGGGCTTGGCCGGGTAGTGGTGGCAACCGACACGCGCAACGTGGCCGAAGCGGTGCGCGCGCACGGTTTCGAGGCGGTGATGACGCGCACCGACCACGAATCCGGTTCCGACCGTATCTTCGAGGCGCTGACCGCCCTCGACCCCGATCGCAAGGTCGAAACCATCGTCAATGTGCAGGGCGACCTGCCGACCATCGATCCCAAGATCATCGGTGCGGCGCTGAAACCGTTCGAGGACGCTGCGGTCGACATCGCCACGCTCGGCGTCGAGATCGTCCGCGACGAGGAAAAGGCCAACCCCAACGTCGTCAAGATCGTCGGTTCGCCGTTGTCGGCGACGCGGCTGAAGGCGCTCTATTTCACCCGCGCCACCGCGCCCTGGGGCGAGGGGCCGCTCTATCACCATGTCGGCCTCTACGCCTATCGGCGCTCAGCCCTCGAACGCTTCGTCGCGCTAAAACCTTCGCCGCTCGAACGGCGCGAGCGGCTGGAGCAGTTGCGGGCGGTGGAGGCCGGTATGCGCATCGATGCCGAGATCGTGCAATCGCTGCCGCTGGGCGTCGACACGCCGGAAGACCTCGAACGCGCCCGACAAATTCTTTCCTGAGACCTTCAACCTGAGATATCGGCATGCCTGACAAGACCAACAGAATAGCCTTCCAAGGCGAACCGGGCGCCAATTCCGACACCGCCAGCCGCAACATGTTCCCTTCGATGGAGCCGTTGCCGTGCCCCACCTTCGAGGATGCCTTCAACGCGGTCGAGACCAACAAGGCCGACCTCGCCATGATCCCGATCGAAAACACCATCGCCGGCCGCGTCGCCGACATTCATCATCTCTTGCCGGAATCGAAACTCCACATCGTCGGCGAGTATTTTCTGCCGATCCACTTCCAGCTGATGGTGCTGCCAGGCGTCAAACGCGAAGAGATCAAGACCGTGCACAGCCATATCCATGCGCTGGGACAGTGCCGCAAATACATCCGCAAGAACGGTTGGAAGCCGGTGATCGCCGGCGACACGGCGGGCTCTGCGAAGCTGGTCTCGGAGCTCAAGGACCGCACCATGGCCTCGCTCGCCCCGGCGCTAGCCGCAGAACTCTACGGCCTCGACATCATCGAGAAGAACGTCGAGGACACGGATTCGAATGTCACCCGCTTTGTCGTGCTGACCAAGGACAAGCGATTGGCCGAACGGCCCTCGGCCGACACCAAGATGATGACGACCTTCATGTTCCGTGTCCGCAACGTGCCGGCTGCGCTCTACAAGGCAATGGGCGGTTTCGCCACCAACGGCGTCAACATGACGAAGCTGGAGAGCTATCAGTTGGGCGCCTTCACCGCGACGCTGTTCTACGCCGATATCGAGGGCCATCCCGACGATCCACTGGTCAAGCTGGCGCTGGACGAACTGCGCTTCTTCTCGCGCGAAGTGCGCATTTTGGGTGTCTATCCCGCCAGCGAGTCGCGCGAGCAGTGGAAGGTCGCGGACTAAGGTTCCCTAAACCAGCAGGGTCAGCGGCACATAGTCGATTTCCATGAAGGTTTCGACTTCCGGGATCCAGCGGTCGCGCACGAAGGCAACGTGGTCGGGATGCTCGTTATATCTGGTGTAGGCGGCCTGATCGACGAACTCCATCGAGAAGCCGAAGTGATAGTCGTTTTTCGGGCTGACTTGCCGCAGCGGCTCGAAATGGGTGACGCCCTTGATTGCGCTGAGAATGCGCTTGGCATCGGAGAGGAACCGCTTTTCCTCCAGCGAGTACTGCGGGTGCTTCAGGGTGAAAACCACGGTGTGACGGATCATTTTTTGCTCCCGTTAAGCAATTCCAGGAAAAGTGTGAAGCGGTTTTCCGTCCGGAATTGCGTAAAATAACAAGTCTTATTCGCTGTCGACCCAGGCGCGGATCAGATGATGCGCGATCGCGCCTTTCGGCGGCGTGACCAGATTGTCCTTGTGCGTCCTCTCCAGCATGGAACGCACCTCGTCGCGAAAAAACCAGCGGCAATCTTCCAACTCGTTGAGATCGGCCTGGATGTCGTCATTGAGCGGTTCGCCGAAACAGCCGATCATCAGCGAATAGGGGAACGGCCAGGGTTGGCTGGCATGGTAGACGACGCGGCCGAGCCGGATGCCGGCTTCCTCCAGCGTTTCGCGGCGCACCGCCGCCTCGATCGTCTCGCCCGGCTCGATGAAGCCGGCAAGCGCCGAGTACATGCCGGGCCCGAAATGCCGGCCGCGGCCGAGCAGGCATTTTTCCCGCGTCGCCGTCAGCATAATCGCCACCGGATCGGTGCGTGGAAAGTGCTCGGTGCCGCAATTTGGGCAATGGCGCTTGTAGCCGCCGGCCCGCATATGCGATTCATGGCCGCATTTGCTGCAGAAGCGATGGGTGGCATGCCAGGCAAGCAGGGCGGCGCCTTGCGCCAGCGCGCCCGCTGCCGCCTCGTCGATCAGCCCCTGCATATAGACCGAGCGATAATCGATCGCCTTCATGGTCTCCGGTAGCTGTTCGGGATCGAGGCCGACCGGCACGGCAAGGACCGGGCCGCTCTCGGCAAAGCCAAGCAGCACGCCTTGTGCGAGTGATGGCTGCAGCTTCTGGCTCTCAGCCAGATCGAACCAAGGGTCGAAGCTGCCATCGTGCAATTTCAGATACAGCCGTCCGCCATGCATCGGCAGAAGACGTGCCGAGGGATCGGCCAACGCCCTTTCGACGGAATCGTCGGCGCGGTTCTCGGATTGCCGATCAATCGTGTTTCCGGCGAAGCCGACGAACTGGCTCGGTTCGCGCAAGGGCGCGTCAAAAAGGCGAAAGGTCATGGAAGCTCGAACGTCTAGGGATGGACACAGGCGGCTTATAGCGCCGCCTTGATCTGCTGCGCAAATTGGCGGATGCCTGAACGCTCATAGGGCTCGCGCATGCCGTGCCCCCACACCGGCCCCGGCCAGCCCGGATCGCCTTCCGAGCGGGCGATGACGTGGACATGCAATTGCCGAACGATGTTGCCGAGCGCGCCGGTGTTGATCTTGGTGCAGCCCGTGGTTCTTTTCAGCGCCTGCGCCACCATGTTGGTTTCGAAGGTCAACATCGCCTGGTCGAGCGGCGTCATGTCGTGGATTTCTTCGGCCCCCGGCCGCTGCGGCACCAGGACCAGCCATGGCCAGCGGCTATCGTTCATCACCCTGAGCTCGCACAGGCCGAGCCACATCAGCTGCTCGCTATCCGCCTCCAGCCTGGAGTCGAGCGTGAATCCGGCCTTGAGGCCCGGTAGCATTGGCGTTTCCCTTGCGCTTCTCGCATTATTCCCAAACTCATGACGCTAGAGCGGCTGCACGGGGGCTGCAAGCGATTCATTGAGCGGCGGAGTTCAAGGGCATCCGATTCTCAATGCACCCTTGCATTTGATCGCTGAATTGCCGATATGGAACGCGGGAGGTTGGTGGTGGACGATCCACTCGCCAACCGGGTCAGGTCCGGAAGGAAGCAGCCCTAACGAGCCCGGAACGGGTCATTGTTCCAGCCTCCCACCTCATCGGCCCCTCTCGCGACATTGACGACGCATTGCAGCGCGGGCGAGACTATTGGAGCAATTCCAGGGAAAGTGTGAGCGGTTTCCCGTCCGGAATTGCGTTAAAGCAAAGGGTAGAGCGGTTTGCCGTTTCAGAAAACGGTGAAACGATCTAGCAGGAATCGGCTACGCTGAGACGCGGCCTTTTGGAGCTTTACGGGCGAATGAGCGAAGCCGGAAATTCGGACCCCGAAAACCTGGAGAAGCAAAAGGCCGTCGCCTATCGCGTGCTGGCGCGCAAATATCGTCCGTCGAATTTCTCGGAACTGATCGGCCAGGAGCCGATGGTCCGCACTTTGACCAACGCTTTCTCCACAGGCCGCATCGCCCAGGCCTGGATGCTGACCGGCGTGCGCGGCGTCGGTAAGACCACGACGGCGCGCATCCTGGCGCGGGCGCTCAACTACAAGACGCCGACGGTCGACCATCCCTCGGTCGACCTCGCCCTCCTGGGCGAGCACTGCCAGGCGATCATGGAAGGCCGCCATGTCGACGTCATCGAGATGGACGCCGCGTCGCATACCGGCATCGACGACATCAGGGACATTATCGAGCGCGTGCGCTATGCCCCGGTGTCGGCGCGCTACAAAGTCTACATCATCGACGAAGTGCACATGCTCTCCACCCAGGCCTTCAACGGCCTGTTGAAGACGCTGGAAGAGCCGCCGCCGCACGTCAAATTCATCTTTGCCACCACCGAAATCCGCAAAGTGCCGATCACCGTGCTGTCGCGCTGCCAGCGTTTCGACCTGAGACGCATCGATGCCGGCGCACTGGTCGCGCACCTCTCCTCGATTGCCGGCAAGGAAGGCATATCGGTCGACGACGACGCGCTGGCGATGATCGCGCGCGCCGCCGAAGGCTCGGCCCGCGATTCGCTCTCCATCCTCGACCAGGCGATCGCCCATGGCGGCGGCGCCGTCAGCGCCGAAGCGGTGCGCGCCATGCTGGGTCTCGCCGACCGCGCCCGCATCATCGACCTGTTCGAACATGTCATGAAGGGCGATGTGGCGGCCGCCCTTGCCGAATTCCGCAACCAGTACGACACCGGCGCCGATCCGACTGCCGTGCTGACCGATCTGGCCGAATTCAACCACCTCGTCACCCGGCTGCGCTTCGTGCCGACGGCTGCCGACGACGCTTCCCTGTCCGAGGATGAGCGCCGCCGCGGCGCCGACTTCGCCAGCACGCTGTCGGTCAAGGTTCTGTCGCGAACCTGGCAGATGCTCTTGAAAGGCATTCCCGAGGTGCAGTCATCCAACCGACCGGTCAGCGCCGGCGAGATGGTGCTGATCCGGCTGGCGCATGCCGCCGACCTGCCGACGCTGGACGAGGCGCTGAAATCTCTAGAGAGCGGCGCTCCGGCGTCCGGTGGTGTTTCACGCCCGAATGGTGCGCCGGTAAATGCCGGCAATGGCGGCGGCGCCAGCGCGGTAGCGCAGACCCGGATGCCGTCCGGGCCAGCCGGTGCGCAAACCATGCGATTGGTCGACGCGCCCCCGGTCGCCTTTGTCGCGCCTCCGCAGCCGGTCGTCGAGCCGCAATCGCCGCCGCTGAAATCGCTGGCCGATATTGTCGCTCTTGCCGACGCGCAGCGTGACATCGCCTTCAAGGTGCTGGTCAAGAGCTGTATTCGCCTGGTGCGCATCGAGCCTGGCCGTATCGACGTCGGCCTGACCGCCGATGCGCCCAAGATGCTGCTCAACGACTTGACGACGAAGCTGCGGGCCTGGACCGGCCGCAACTGGCTGGTGTCATTGTCGAAGGAAGAGGGCGGCCAGACGTTAGCCGAGATGGAATCGACCAGGCGCGAGACCGCTTTCTCCGACGCGAAAAGCGATCCGGCGGTGGCCGCCATCCTCGCGCGCTTTCCCGGCGCCAAGATCATCGACGTGCGCATTCCCGACGCGCCGGAAGTCGACACCGACAAGGCCGAAGCGCCGGTCGAGCCGCCGTCCGACGACGACGAAACCTGACCATAGCCACGAATCCGCAAAGGACCCGACCATGAAAGATCTTCTCAGCCTGATGGGCAAGGCGAAGGAAATGCAGGCCAAGTTCCAGGCCATGCAGGACGAGATCGCGACGATTGAAGCAAGCGGGCAGGCGGGCGGCGGGCTGGTCAATGTCACGCTGACCGGCAAGTTCGAAATGAAGTCGCTGAAGATCGATCCGTCGCTGTTCAAGGAGGACGAGGTCGAGATTCTCGAAGACCTGCTGCTGGCCGCTCACAATGACGCCAAAAATAAGGTCGAGCAGATTATGCAGGAGAAGACCAAGGCGCTGACGGCAGGCTTGCCGATCCCGCCCGGAATGAAATTGCCGTTCTGAGCCGGCTCCAACCAGTTAATTGATTATGAAGGGAAATCGGCTGCGGAGGCTGTTGTTAAGACTTTCTCCGGCTTTGCTCACGCGGACATATCCGGGCATTTATAAAGTTTTACCTATGCTGCACGAAAGCTAATCCTTTAGCCATCTTTTTGCCTTTAAGAGTCTCATTCTTGCCACATCTCGGGGCGGGCTGGCATCTGGACAATGAGGCATTTTTGTTGATCGCGACGCGATGGAAGACGCCGCTTCTGCTCGGCATCATCTTCTCCCCTATGTTCCTGGCCGGTTGCAGCCAGACCACGTCTTCGCACGGCCTGTCGGTCGCCAGCCTGACCGACGCCATCACGCCCAGCTTCCTTTCGACGCGCGCCTACCGCAACACGCCGAAGGAGAAGGAATGCCTGGAGCGGGCGATGTTCTTCGAGTCCAACCGCTCGAGCCGTGACGGCATGATCGCCGTCGGCACGGTGGTGATGAACCGGCTGCGCTCCGGCAATCATGGCAGCACCATTTGCCAAGTGGTTGGCGAACCGGGCCAGTTCGCGCCCGGCGTGATGACGCGGGCGATGAATTCGAAAGCGATGCCCGATGTCGAGGAGGCCGCCGATGCGGTGCTCAAGGGCGAGCGCAAGGCCAAGCTGAAGAACACGATGTACTTCCACACCGCCGGCCTGAGGTTCCCCTACAAGAACATGCATTACACCATGGTTGCCGGCGGCAACGCCTTCTACGAGAAGCGCGGCCGCAACTGGCAGCCGCTGCCGGATGAATCCACGACCATGGTTGCCTCGGCGCAGCCGCGCGCTCCTGTGCCTGAAGCGCCGGTGCAGGTTGCCTCCGCCGAGCCGGTGGTGAAGACCGTTGTCCGTCCAGATCCTGCCAAGCAGGCCGCGGCGGTTCGCGCAGCCAAGGCGACACGTGCCCCGGCCGAGCAGACCTATGTGACGGCTTCCGCGGCGCCCGCTATGAGCGCCCGCGTCGCCGCCAAGCAGACGGAGGTGGCGATGCAGGAGCCGATGGCCGAGCCGGATGCCTCGCGTTTCGGCGGCACGCTGAACGCCCGCTACGTCACCTTGGTGCCATCGGCGACGCAGGAAGCGTCGATGGGCTTCCAGTCGACGCCTGAGAACACCGACGATATCGGCGCAATGATCGTCGATCAAACCCGGCCGCTCTCAGCCTACTGACGCCCAGAACATTTCCGAGCCCGCCATGGCAGCATGGCGGGCTCGGTGCGTATGCGCATGTTTCAAAGCGCGCGGAAAAATCCTAGATCAGTGCGATGTCAAAGCGAATCGCCGGTCCCGAGATCGAACGCCTGATCCAGCTCCTGGCCAAGGTGCCGGGGCTAGGGCCTCGTTCGGCCAGGCGTGCGGCACTGCACCTGATCAAGAAGAAGGAGCAGCTTTTGTCACCGCTCGCCGCCGCCATGGCTGAAGCCGCCGACAAGGTGCGCATCTGCACGACCTGCGGCAATGTCGATACCTCCGACCCTTGCATGATCTGCACCGATCCGCGCCGCGATGCCTCGACGCTGATCGTCGTCGAGGATGTCTCCGATCTCTGGGCGCTGGAGCGGGCGGCGGCCATGAATGTGCGCTACCACGTGCTCGGCGGCACGCTGTCGCCGCTCGACGGCATCGGTCCCGAACAGCTCAACGTGCGCTCGCTGGTCGACCGCGTTGCCGGCGGTGAGGTGAAGGAGGTGATCCTTGCCGTCAATGCCACCGTCGAGGGCCAGACGACGGCGCATTATCTCACCGACCAGCTCTCGGGTTTCGAGATCAAGGTCACCAGGCTTGCGCATGGCGTGCCGGTCGGCGGCGAACTCGACTATCTGGATGAGGGGACGCTGGCGGCGGCCTTGCGCTCGCGGACGGCGTTTTGACGCAATTGGCGGGCAGGATGTGCGACATGAAAGCTTCGCATTCTTCGAGGTTTGCGCCAAACACCCCCCTCTGTCCTGCCGGACATCTCCCCCTCAAGGGGGGAGATTGGCTGTCGCTTCGGTTTTCGCCTACCACCTGCGTTGAAAGAAGAATGCCGTCCAAGAAGCTGCTGATCTCCCCCCTTGAGGGGGAGATGTCCGGCAGGACAGAGGGGGGTGTGAAGGAACGCAAGCCTCCAAGGCTGCTACTATTTTCATTCCTTGCAGCCCTGCTCGCCCTCTTCCTCATCTCCCCAGCCTCCGCGGCCAAAATCGACGACCAGTTCCGCGCCTGGCTGCAAACCGATCTCTGGCCGGAAGCCCAGAACAAAGGCATCTCCAAATCCACCTTCGACGCCGCTTTCGACGGCGTGAAGCCGAACCTCAAACTGCCCGACCTCGTTCTGCCCGGCGAAAAGCCCAACACGCCGCAGAAGCAGCATCAGGCGGAGTTCGGTTCGCCCGGCGCCTATTTCGCCGAAAGACGGTGCGCGCCGTCACGTCAGGTGGGCGCACGCGCGAGGCGGCCAACGCCAAGACGCTGGCTGCGATCGAAAAGCGCTACGGTGTCCCGGGCGAGATACTGTTGGCGATCTGGGGCCGCGAGACCGGCTTCGGCGCGGCGAAAATGCCCTACGACGCCTTCGAGGTTCTCGGCACCAAGGCGTTCATGTCGACCAAGAAGGACTTCTTCCGCACCGAGGTGCTGGCGGCGCTCGAGATCGTCGAGCATGGGTTGGCGCCGGTCGGCGCCATGAAATCGTCCTGGGCCGGCGCGCTCGGCCAGCCGCAATTCATGCCGACCTCGTTCCTGAAGCACGCAGTCGACTATGACGGTGATGGGCACCCGGACATCTGGAATTCGACGCCGGACGTGCTGGCCTCGATCGCCAACTATCTCGTCCACTATGGCTGGGTGAAGGGGCGTGGCTGGGGTTTCGAGGTGACGGTGCCGGAAAGCGTTTCCTGCTCGCTCGAAGGTCCCGACCAAGGCAAGAAGATCTCAACCTGGGCGGCGATGGGAATCAGCCGCGTCGGCGGCAAAGCCTTTCCGGCAAACGAACTGAAGGCGGAAGGGCTCCTTTTGATGCCGGCCGGACGCAGCGGCCCGGCCTTTATCGCCACGCCCAATTTCTACGTGCTGAAACAGTACAACACCAGCGACCTCTACGCCCTGTTCATCGGCCATGGCGCTGACCGCATCGCCCATGGCGATGCTGATTTTGTCCGCAGCTGGGGTGCGGTCGGCGGCCTGCATCGTTCCGACATCGCCGCGCTGCAACGGGCGCTGGAGGCCAAGGGCTACGATGTCGGCAGCGCCGATGGTCTGCCCGGCTTCAAGACCCGCCGCTCGATCGGCTCCTGGCAGGAAAAGAACGGCCGCCCCGCCACCTGCTTCCCCGACGCCGATCTGGTTGCTGCCATCAAGTAGCACCGAAAAGAGCAGATTTTTCCCCATCGGCGGCTGCAATTGGCTCGCCCATGCTTCGACGCGCACAGCGTATTCCGGTCCAGTATGCCGGCTCGCAAAATGCCCGTTGCCGGTTGGAGGGCCGCCGGATAGGGTGTTGACCAACTGGAAAAAAATCAACACGGTATGGGGTCTAACGGTCGTCCTCCGGCCGCGAAAAAGATTACTGCAGCCCTGAGCCGGGAACTCGGGGTCAACAATCAACAAAACAGGGAACAATCATCATGATGATGGAAAAGTTTGCTCTACGTTCGCGCGTCTGGCTCGCAGGTGCTGCCATGTCCGCTCTGCTCATTGGCGTCGCGCCGGCCTTTGCCGTGACCCCCGCCGACACGCTGGTCGAAGGTTTTGCCATCGACGACATCATCTCCATGGATCCGGGGGAGGCGTTCGAACTGTCGACCGCAGAGGTCACCGGCAACACCTATGATCTGCTGGTCCGCCTCGACCTCAGCGACACCTCCAAGGTCAAGGGCGACCTTGCCGAGAGCTGGACCGTCTCCGACGACGGCCTGGTCTATACGTTCAAGCTCAAGCCCGGCCTAAAGTTCGCTTCGGGCAATCCACTGACGGCCGCCGATGTCGCCTATTCCTTCGAGCGCGCCATCAAGCTGGATAAGCCGCCGGCATTCATCATCAACCAGTTCGGCATCAGCGGCGACAATGTTGCCGACAAGGCCAAGGCCGTCGACGATACCACCTTCCAGTTCACCGTCGACAAGGCCTATGCGCCGAGCTTCGTGTTAAACTGCCTGTCGGCAACGGTCGCTTCGGTCGTCGACGCAAAGCTGGTCAAGGAACATGTCGCCGCGGTGACGCCGAGTGCCGACTACAAATGGGACAACGATTTCGGCAACGCCTTCCTGAAGACCGGTTATGCCGGCTCCGGCGCCTACAAGCTGCGCGAATGGCGGGCCAATGAGGTCGTCGTGCTGGAGCGCAACGACAATTACAATGGCGAGAAGGCCAAGCTCGCCCGCGTCATCTACCGCAACATGAAGGAAAGCTCGGCACAGCGCCTGGCGCTCGAAGCAGGCGACATCGACGTTGCCCGCAACCTCGAGCCGAACGATCTCGACGCCATCGCCAAGAATGCCGATCTCACCACGACCAGCGCGCCGAAGGGCACGGTCTTTTACATCAGTCTCAACCAGAAGAATCCGAACCTCGCCAAGCCCGAGGTTCGCCAGGCGTTCAAATATCTGGTCGACTACGATGCGCTGAGCACGACCATCCTCAAGGGCATTGGCGAGATTCACCAGACCTTCCTGCCCAAGGGCGTGCTGGGCGAACTGGACGAAAATCCGTTCAAGTTCGACGTCGCCAAAGCCAAGGAACTGCTGACCAAGGCCGGCCTGGCCGACGGCTTCAGCGTAACCATGGACGTACGCACGGGACAGCCGACAACGGGCATGGCGGAATCGATCCAGCAGACGCTTGGCCAGGCCGGCATCAAGCTGGAAATTATCCCGGGCGACGGCAAGCAGACGCTGACCAAATACCGCGCCCGCAATCATGACATCTATATCGGCCAGTGGGGCCAGGACTATTTCGATCCGAACTCCAACGCCCAGACCTTTGCCTCAAACCCGGACAATTCTGATGAAGGCAAGACCAAGACGCTGGCCTGGCGCAATGCCTGGGACATCCCGGACCTGACAAAGCAGACCGAAGCAGCCTTGCTGGAGAAGGATGCCGGCAAGCGCGCCGATATGTACAAGAGCCTTGAAAAGACGATCCTCGACACCAGCCCCTTCGTAATCATCCACCAGCAATTGGAAGTGGCAGGCCTGCGCAAAAACCTGAAAGGCTTTGCGCTCGGTCCGAGCTTCGACACCAACTTCGTCGGCCCGGTCTCCAAGGAATAGCGCCGGCGGACGCGCCCTGATGAGCGCGATTGAAAACCAGGCGACGGCGGGGCAGGGAAGCGCCCGCGCCGTCGCTATCTTGTTGGCGATCGGCCGCTTCCTGGTCATCGCCGTCACCACCTATCTCGGCCTGCTCGCGGTGACCTTTTTCATCGGCCGCATCATTCCGATCGATCCGGTGCTGGCGGTGCTCGGCGACCGCGCACCGGCCAATGTCGTCGAGCGCACCCGCCGCGAGATGGGGCTCGACCTGCCGTTGATCGAGCAATTCTATATCTATCTCAAGCATGCGCTGAACGGTGATTTCGGCACCTCTGTGCTGACCACCAATCCTGTGATGACCGACATCCGCCGTGCCTTTCCGGCAACGATCGAACTCGCGACTTTGGGCACTCTGATAGGCTCGTTGATCGGCGTGCCGCTCGGCGTGCTGGCAGCGGTAAAACGCGGCAGTCTCATCGACCAGATCGTTCGCATTGTCGGCCTGATCGGCTATTCCGTGCCTATCTTCTGGATCGGGCTTTTGGGGCTTGTCCTGTTCTACGCCAAGCTCCAATGGGTGGCTTTTCCCGGCCGCCTCGACATCGTCTACGAGTACACATTCACACCGATCACCGGCTTCTACCTGCTCGACGCCGCGCTGCAGGGCCAGTGGGATGTCTTCTACGACGCTTACCGCCACATCATCCTGCCGGCAGGGCTGCTGGGCTATTTCTCGCTCGCCTATATCAGCCGGATGACGCGCTCCTTCATGCTGAACGAGCTGTCGCAGGAATACATCGTCGCCGCGCGCGCCAAGGGCCTGTCTGAAACGCGAATCATCTGGGGCCATGCGCTGCGCAACGCCGCGGTGCCGATGGTCACGGTGATCGCGCTGTCCTATGCCGGGCTGCTCGAAGGTTCGGTGCTGACCGAGACGGTGTTCTCCTGGCCCGGCATCGGCCTCTACATCACCAATTCGCTGCAGAACGCCGACATGAACGCCGTGCTCGGCGGCACCATCGTCATCGGTTCGGTGTTCATCGGCATCAATCTCCTGTCCGATGTTCTCTACAAGGTGCTCGATCCGAGGACGAAGACAGGATGAGCGCCGAAGCAATCCAAACGCGCCGCGATTGGCTGCTCAGCGATCGGCCGGCCTCGCGCATGCAGGCACGGCTCGGCCGCGCCTACGTCGCTTGGCGGCGCTTTTCCGCCAACCGGCTGGCGTTTCTCGGCCTGCTCATCATCATCGCGCTGCTGCTGGTCGCAGCCTTTGCCGATGTGCTGGCGCCCTATTCGCCGACCATCGGCGATCTCAAGAATGCCCGGCTTTTGGCGCCGAGTGCGGCGCATTGGTTCGGCACCGACGATCTCGGCCGCGATATCTATTCGCGCATTCTTTTTGGCTCGCGCTGGACCCTCTATGTCGTCATTCTTGTCGCTGTCATCGCAGCCCCCATCGGCCTTTTGGTCGGCACCGTCGCCGGCTATGCCGGCGGCTGGACCGATGCCATTCTGATGCGCATTACCGACATCTTCCTCGCCTTCCCCAAGCTGATCCTGGCACTGGCCTTTGTCGCGGCCCTTGGCCCCGGCATCGAAAACGCGGTGCTGGCCATCGCCATCACCTCGTGGCCGCCTTACGCCCGAATTGCGCGGGCCGAGACGATGACCGTGCGCAATTCGGATTACATCAAGGCGGTGCAATTGATGGGCGCCTCTCCGTTCCGCATCGTGCTGCGCCACATCATGCCGCTCTGCATCTCTTCGCTCATCATCCGGGTGACGCTCGATATGGCCGGCATCATCCTCACCGCCGCCGGCCTCGGCTTCCTCGGCCTGGGCGCCCAGCCGCCGCTGCCGGAATGGGGCACGATGATCGCGTCCGGCCGCCGCTTCGTGCTCGACCAATGGTGGGTGGCCGGCGCGCCGGGCTTCGCCATCCTCATCGTCAGCCTCGGCTTTAACCTGCTTGGCGACGGCCTGCGCGATGCGCTCGATCCCCGGAGTGGCGACCAATGAGTGGTGACCAATGAGCGGTGCACTTCTCGATGTCGACGACCTGCGCGTCACCTTCCCGACTCGGACCGGCCTCATCCAGGCGGTGCGCGGCGTCACTTTTTCGCTTGGCCGAGAGCGGCTGGGCATTGTCGGTGAAAGCGGCTCCGGCAAGTCGCAGACCGGCCGCGCCATCATGGGCCTGACGCCGCCGCAGGCTCTGGTGTCGGCCAAGAAGCTCGCCCTCGACGGCATCGACCTTCTGGCCATACCGGCCCGTCAGCGCCGGGCGCTGCGCGGCAAACGCATCGCCATGATCCTGCAGGATCCGAAATATTCGCTCGACCCCGTGATGAGCATCGGCCGCCAGATCGTCGAGACGCTGCGCACGCATGAAAAGGTCTCCAAGGCCGAAGCGCGCGAGCGGGCGCTGGCCATGCTGGAAGCTGTGCAGATCCGCGATCCCTCGCGTGTCTTCGACCTGCATCCGCACGAGGTGTCCGGCGGGATGGGCCAGCGCGCCATGATCGCAATGATGCTGATCGCCGGACCGGAACTGATGATCGCCGACGAGCCGACCTCGGCGCTCGACGTCACCGTGCAGCTCGATGTGCTCGGCATCCTCGACCGCTTGGTCAGTGAGCGCGGCATGGGCCTGATCTTCATCTCGCACGACCTGCGGCTGGTCGCCTCCTTCTGCGACCGCGTCATCGTCATGTATGCCGGCAAGGTGGTCGAGCAGCTCAAGGCGTCGGAGCTGCGCGACGCCCAGCATCCCTACACGCGCGGCCTGCTCAACTGCATGCCCAGGATCGGTTACGAACGCCACCCGCTGCCGGTGCTCGACCGCAAGCCGGAGTGGGCGGCATGACGCCAGCCATTTCGATTGAAGGGCTGGAGGTGGTGTTCGACCGTTTTCGCGCGCTGAAAGGGGCGAACCTCGAGGTGAAGTCCGGCGAATCCTTCGGCCTGGTCGGCGAGAGCGGTTCCGGCAAGTCGACGCTGCTCAAAGCCATTGCCGGCCTGGTGCCTGTCGCATCCGGTACTATCACGGTCAATGGCAAGACGCTGGGAGCGCGCCGCGACAAGGCTTTTTATCGCGAAGTGCAGATGGTCTTCCAGGACCCCTATGGTTCGCTGCACCCGCGTCAGACCGTCGACCGCCTGCTACAGGAACCGCTCGCCATTCACGGCTTTGCCGATGGCGAGCAACGCATCCAGCGCGCCCTCGACGAGGTCGGATTAGGCAACGGTTTCCGTTTCCGCTACGCGCACCAGCTCTCCGGCGGTCAGCGTCAGCGCGTGGCGATCGCGCGCGCGCTCATCCTCGAACCGTCGATCCTGCTGCTCGACGAACCAACCTCGGCGCTCGACGCTTCGGTGCAGGCCGAAGTGCTCAACCTGCTGGAAGAGGTTCGCCGTCGGCGCAAGCTGACCTTCCTGATGGTCAGCCACGACCTCGCCATCATCACCCATATGTGCGAGCGCCTGATGGTGATGCAGAACGGCGAAGCGGTGGAAAATCTCACCGCGAGCCAGCTGATCGGGCATCGCGTAGAGAAGGATTATACGCGCAATCTGTTGAGGGCGAGCGAGGGGTTTGTGCGGACCGCTTGAATCTGGGGTTTCCTATGGCGGAATGGACGTTCGAAGACCCACCCAATGTCGCGGTGTTGTCGGACAGAAGCATATTTAAACGTGGTGACTGGATCGCATACGTTGTGCACGAAGCTGATGACGACGATAACCACAACGATGAGGGTGGCAGTTGGCAATTTCATAGCAACGACAAGCAAAATCGAGATGAACCCGAGCTAATGCTCGTCAGCCTCCAGAATGTGGTTCAGCGGGATGAGAGCATCCTGGAATTGGCCGATTTGCCAAAAGGCTGGCATGCTTGGCGCAGTTCAAAATTGTCGCCTTGGCAGCGCGCTAAATCACTCCCTGTACCCTCCAACGACAACGAGTGATGCAGGAGGGCTAAGTCGAGCTTTGCGCCAGTTCGCCGTTCTCTGGAACAGATGGTTCGTCCCCCTGCTTAGGCTCCTTGATCCTGAACCACGTCACATAAAGCGCCGGCAGGAACAGCAGCGTGATCGCCGGCGATGATGCCGCCCATCATGGCGTATGCCATCGGGCCCCGGAACACTTCGCGCGCGATCGGGATCAGCGCCAGGCTGGCGGCCGCGGCCGTCAGCGCGATCGGCCGCATGCGGTGCTCGGTCGCTTCGATACGGCTTCCCAGCGGTCTTGGCCCTCGGCCACCAGATCCTCGATCTGCACGATCAGGATCATCGAGTTGCGGATCAGGATGCCGATCAGCGCCAGGACGCCCAGAATGGCGACGAAGCCGAGCGGTGCGCCGCTCGGCACCAGGGCCGCGACCACGCCGATCAGGCCGAGCGGCGCCACCGCCACCACCAGGAACAGGCGCTGAAAACTTTGCAACTGGATCATCAGGATGGTCGCCATCACGAACAGCATCAGCGGCACCACCGCTGCGGCTTTTTGCGCTTTCTTCGACCGAGCCGGCGGTTGCAACGGAATAGCGGGCGGTAGTTTGGCGATGAAGGCGTCGACCGACGGCTTCAATTCGTTCACGACGGTGGCCGGCAGCACGTCGCCAACGAGGCCTGCGCGAACGGTGATCATCGGGATGCGGTTGCGCCGCCACACCGTCGGCTGTTCGAGGTCGTAGCGGAAGTTCGCCACCGCGGCGAGCGGGATCGCTTCGCCGTTCCCGGTGACGGGTGAGCTGTCACGGACTGCCCCGTACGTGTATCGGTCGGCTGGTTAAGACCGGTCTGTCGAAGTGGCCCGCATCGACGACAGGCCCAATCGCCCGGCGGCGGTGCCAACTTGAGGAAAACGTGAAATAAGGTCAGAAGAGGCCTTGGCATTCATCTAACGAGAACGGGCGTCGGCCCGATGAGGGACGAAATGAAGAACGCAGCCATTTCTGAGCGCAAGAACCAGTCGATCTCGCGCGGCGTCGGCATGACGACGCAGATCTATGCCGACCGCGCCGAGAATTCGGAGATCTGGGATGTAGAAGGCCGCCGATACATCGATTTCTCCTCCGGTATCGCCGTCGTCAACACCGGCCACCGCCATCCCAGGGTGATCGAGGCGGTCAAGGCACAGCTCGACCGCTTCACCCATACCTGCCACCAGGTCGTGCCCTATGAGAGCTATGTCAGGCTGGCCGAACGGCTGAACGGCATGCTGCCCGGCAAGTTCGAGAAGAAGACCATCTTCGTCACTACGGGTGCTGAAGCCGTCGAGAACGCCATCAAGATCGCCCGCAACGCCACTGGCCGCCAAGCCGTCATCGCCTTTGCCGGCGGCTTCCACGGCCGCACCTTCATGGGCATGGCGCTGACCGGCAAGGTCGTGCCCTACAAGGTCGGCTTCGGCGCCATGCCGGGCGACGTCTACCACGCGCCGTTTCCGGTGCCGCTGCACGGCGTGTCTACAGCCGATTCGCTGGCCGCACTCGACAAACTGTTCAAGGCCGATGTCGATCCGGCTCGCGTTGCCGCCATCATCATCGAGCCGGTCCAGGGCGAGGGCGGCTTCTACGACGCGCCGCGCGAATTCCTGACGGCGCTGCGCAAGCTCTGCGACCAGCACGGCATGCTGCTGATCGCCGATGAGGTGCAGACCGGCTTTGCCCGCACCGGCAAGATGTTCGCCATGGATCATCATGAGGTCGCGGCCGACATTACCACCATGGCGAAAAGCCTGGCCGGCGGCTTCCCGCTGGCGGCGGTCACCGGCCGCGCCGAGATCATGGATGCGCCCGGTCCTGGCGGGCTCGGCGGCACCTATGGCGGCAGCCCGATCGGTGTCGCCGCAGCACACGCCGTGCTCGACGTAATCGAGGACGAAAAGCTGTGCGACCGCGCCAATACGCTGGGCGCCCGGCTGAAACAGCGGCTGCAGTCGATCCGCGACGATGTGCCCGAGATTGTCGACATCAGGGGTCTCGGCTTCATGAACGCGGTCGAGTTCAACGACGTCAAGAAGGGCCTGCCGTCGGCCGAGATCGCCAATGCGATCCGGCTGAAGGCGCTCGACAAGGGGCTGATCCTGCTGACCTGCGGCGTCTACGGCAACGTCATCCGTTTCCTGGCTCCGATCACCATCCAGGACAATGTCATGAACGAGGCGCTCGACATTCTGGAAAGCTCGATCCGCGAAGTCTGCGCTGCCTAGCGCAAACCCTACCTCCCCCTTGTGGGGAGGTCGGACCGCAGGTCCGGGTGGGGGGCCTCGCGCCGACCCCAACCCCGCTGCTTCGCAGCGACCCTCCCCACAAGGGGGAGGGTAAGTGCGTCTAGCCCGCAGCCCGTGCCGGCTCATCCTGCTGGAACGCTGCCAGTGCAGCCTTCAGCCCGTCAGGTCCCTCAGCAATCGTCTGCGCCATCGGCGAAAACCCGGCCCCGAGCATCTTGCGGCCCAGCATATGGTCGCCCGGCCTGTTGACGGATTCGATGCCGAGCAGCCGGCTTCCAGCATAGTGGTAGATCGAGAACTTGTTCTCAGCGAGGTCGCCCAGCACGACATGGCTGTCGCCGCCCGAGGTCAGCCCGACCATCTGCAGTTTCATGTCGCCGATGTCAGACCAGAACCACGGCACCGCCGCATACGCGTCCGTATGGCCGGTGATCGTGCGTGCGGCAAGCCGCGCCTGGTCGGTGGCGTTCTGCACCGATTCCAGCCGCACGTCGCCGCCGGTCGACCAGTGGCGGTAGGAAGCGGCGTCGCCGATGGCCAGAATATCAGGCACTGAGGTGCGCATCTGTTGGTCGACGCGGATGCCATTGGCGACAGTCAGTCCGGCAGCCTGCGCAAGTTCGACATTCGGCACGGCGCCGATGCCGACGATGACCATGCGCGCGGGCAGCCTTTCGCCGGTGGAGGTGATGGCAGCGCAGACATGGCCGTTTTCCCCTTCCAGCCCGGCAATGGTGGTGCCGGTGAGGATACGCACGCCGATCGCCTCCAGCCGTTGGCGGACATGGCTCGCCACCACCGGCGCCACGGCGCGGCCAAGCAGCCGGTCGACAGCCTCGACCAGGGTGACGTTGCGGCCGGCGGCCCTCAGCGTTGCCGCGATCTCCAGCCCGATGAAGCCGCCGCCGAGGATGACCACGTCTTCGCTTTGGGCGCTGAGCGCGCGGATCAGCCGCGCATCGGCGATCGAGCGCAGCGACACCACGCCCGAGAGGTCGGCGCCCGGCAGCGGCAGAAGCCGCGGCCGCGAACCGGTGGCCAGGATGAGCCGGTCGAACGGCAGCACGCCGCCGCCCGCTACCTCCAGCTTGCAGCCTGCCGTATCGAGGCTGTCTATTCGGATGCCCGGCCTGAAGTCGATGGCGCTGCCGGTGTAAAAGGCCTCGCCGCGCAAGGGTTGCGGCTTGGCATCGGCGTCCTTGATGAAGGTCTTCGACAGCGGCGGCTTGTGATAGGGCAGATCGGTTTCGTCGCCGATCAGTATGACAGGCCCGTCATAGCCTTCCTCGCGCAGGCTGGCGGCCGCTTGCACGCCCGCATGACCCGCACCGACAATGACGACCCCGTTCTTCATCGCAACCCGAATTCCTGTTTCAAATCTGGAGCATGATGCCGAAAAGTGTGAAGCGGTTTTCGGACGACATCATGCTTTGATTGTGAGCCGTTCCGCCAGATGGCGATTGTCTGCCGCCGTCGCAAGAGCCCCGGTCCGGGTCGCACCCGGAACGGTCGCTTGTCAATCGCGGCGTCTCTCACCTTGGCTGCTGGCTACGATTTAAAGTTGATAGTGCTAGTTTAGAATAATTCTAAACTGTTGTTTCAATTGAATTTTCTAGGGTTCACCAGTTGACTTGCGGCCTCGCCATCGTTTTATGGAGGCTCGCGCGTCAGCGCATCCCTTTGATGTTTGGGCCTTGAACCCGTTCGATTGGAGGCATTTGGTGTCTTTCTCCCGTGAGCCGCAGAGCGGCGCGGCATCTGTGGTGTCCTACGGCATGCCTATGTCCCGGCACCGTTTGGCACGCGCGCCTTTTACCGAATCCCCTTTGGACTGGAGACTGATGATGACAGCGCGATATGGCGGCAGACTGGCTGCGATCGGTGCCACGGCTATGTTGACGGCGGCGGTTTTCATCCTGCCGGCCAAGGCGGCGGAGATCGATGCCAAGGCGGTCATCAAGACCTATTCCGACATCGCGCTGGCCAAGTACGAGGATTCGCTGACCACGGCGCAGGCGCTCGACAAGGCTGTCGACGCGCTGCTTGCCAACCCGTCGGCGGACACGCTGAATGCCGCCCGCGATGCCTGGAAGGCGTCGCGCGTGCCCTACCAGCAGACCGAGGTCTACCGCTTCGGCAACAAGATCGTCGACGACTGGGAAGGCAAGGTGAACTCCTGGCCGCTCGACGAAGGCCTGATCGACTACGTCGCCAAGAGCTACGGCACCGAGTCCGACGCCAACGCGCTCTACACCGCCAATGTCATCGCCAACAAGGACATCGAGATCGACGGCAAGAAGGTCGACGCCTCGAAGCTTTCGCCGGAGTTCCTCGCCGGCACGCTGCAGGAGGCCGGCGGCATCGAGGCCAATGTCGCCACCGGTTATCACGCCATCGAATTCCTGCTCTGGGGCCAGGATTTGCACGGCACCGGCCCGGGCGCCGGCGAGCGTCCGTTCACCGACTACGACCTCAAGAACTGCACCGGCGGCAATTGCGATCGCCGGGCCGAGTATCTGAAGTCGGCCAGCGATCTTCTGGTCTCCGACCTGCAGGAGATGGTCGGCAACTGGAAGGAAGACGGCGCCGCCCGCAAGAACCTCGTCGATGGCCAGCCGAACACCGCTATCTCGGTGATCTTCACCGGCATGGGCTCGCTGTCCTACGGCGAACTGGCCGGGGAGCGCATGAAACTCGGCCTGCTGCTGCACGATCCCGAAGAGGAGCACGACTGCTTCTCGGATAATACCTACAACTCGCATCTCTATGACGCCATCGGCATCCGCGCCGCCTATCTCGCCAGCTACACGCGCATCGACGGCACCGTCGTTTCAGGCCCGTCGGTGCACGATATGGTCAAGGCGGCCGATCCGGCGATCGACAAGGAACTGTCCGACAAGCTCGATGTCTCGGTCGCCAAGATGGAGGCGATCAAGGCGCGGGAAGTGGCCGGCGAGGCCTACGACCAGCAGATCGCCGAGGGCAACACCGAAGGCAATGCTACCGTGCAGGCGGCAATCGACGCGCTGGTCGACCAGACCAAGTCGATCGAACGCGCCGTCGGCGCGCTGAAGCTGAACAACATAGCCTTCGAGGGGTCCGACAGCCTCGACGCACCGGACAAGGTGTTCAAGTAGCACCCCAACCAACTACCAGCCAAACGGCGCGGAGGGGCGCCGTCAGCCAGAGCCAATCCATGCTGATCTGCCATTGCAACATCATCACCGAAAAGGAGATTGAGCAGACGATCGTCGATCTGCTGGATCAGGACCCCTGGCAACTGATCGTGCCGGCGAAGGTCTATCACACGATGCAAAAGCGCGGTCGCTGTTGCGGCTGCTTCCCAAATGTGGTCGAAACGATCATTCGGGTCACCGAAAATTACCACACCCGTTCGGAGGCGAGCGGCGTGGACATCGTTTCACACCTGGATCGCGTCAGAGGCCTGCGCGTCCAATATGGGAGCAGAATCCATGAAAGGCGAACCGCAGATCATCGAGCGGCTTAACGAGGCTCTGTTCCTGGAGCTTGGCGCCGTCAATCAATACTGGGTGCATTTCCGCCTGCTCGAAGATTGGGGATATGCCAAGCTGGCAAAGAAGGAACGCGCCGAATCGATCGAGGAGATGCACCATGCCGACCGGCTGGTGGCCCGTATCATCTTCCTCGAAGGGCATCCCAATTTGCAGTCCGTGGCGCCGTTGCGCATCGGCCAGAACGTCAAGGAAGTGCTCGAATCCGATCTCGCCGGCGAATATGACGCACGCACCGCCTACAAGCGTTCGCGCGAGATCTGCAACGAAGCCGGCGACTACGTGACGATGAAGCTGTTCGAGGAATTGCTGGCGGATGAGGAAGGTCACATCGACTTCCTCGAGACGCAGCTCGACCTCCTTGCCTCGATCGGCGAGGAAAAATACGGCCAGCTCAACGCCGCATCGGCGGACGAGGCGGAATAGGACCATGCAGGAATGCGGCGCCCCATAGATATTCTGCGCCGCTTGCGGCGGGCCGCCGGCCCGCTGCTCCTCAAAAACCCGCGATATCAGGCCTTTCGCGGGCTTTCGGTTGTAACCCTGGCGGCAATTTTGGCCCCGGCCCTGGCCGGATCGTCGGAACCGGTCGGCCTCGCCACGAGCCGCACCGACCTGACGCCGAAGGACCAGGCCCGCGTCCTTGCAGTTACCAGGCCAACCCAGGATTTCTCCAAGCCCGAATCCTTCGAAACGATGCAAGGCGGCGCCGGCACGTCGCGCAAGCAGGTCGACCGCGACGCCTTCTCGCAACCCTCTGAAAACATTACCTTCGAGGAACAGGGCAATTTCAAGCTCGGCAATGCGCTTTTCCGCAAGAACTGGGTGTCGTCGCCATCCTCGACCCAGGCCTCGGACGGTCTCGGACCCCTGTTCAACGAGCGCGCCTGCCAGAATTGCCATTTGAAGGATGGCCGCGGCCGCCCGCCGGCCGCCGACAGCCGCACCACGTCGATGTTCCTGCGGCTAGCGCGCGATGCGAGCACGGCCGAGGAAAAGACCGAGATCGCCGCGCACAAGGTGCTGAACTTCCCCGATCTGGTCTACGGCGCGCAGTTGCAGGGACTGGCGGTGCCCGGCCTCAAGGGCGAAGGCCGCATGTATGTCGACTATCGCGAGGAAAAGGTCACGCTCGGCGACGGCAGCCTGGTTTGGCTGCGCAAGCCGAGCTATTCGGTCGACGGGCTTGGCTACGGCCCGCTTGACCCGCGCACCACGCTGTCGCCGCGCCTGACGCCGCCAATGATCGGCCTTGGCCTGATCGAGCAGATCGCGCCGGCCGACCTCCTTGCCCATGCCGATCCCGACGACCGCGACGGCATTTCCGGCAAGCCCAACATGGTGCGTGACCTCAGCAGTGGGCAACTGACGCTTGGCCGCTTCGGTTGGAAGGCCCAGACCGCGTCGATCCGCCAGCAGGCGGCGGACGCCTTTGCCGGCGACATCGGCATTTCGACGCCGGAAGAGCCCAGTCACTGGGGCGATTGCACCGCAGCCGAAGAGGCCTGTTTGGCCATGCCCAATGGCGTGCAGAAGCGGCTCGGCCCGGTCGAGGCGCCACCACCGGTGATGGACCTCGTCACCTTCTATTCGCAGAACCTTGCGGTGCCGGCGCGGCGCGATGTCGGCGCACCCGCCGTGCTCGCCGGCAAGAAGCTGTTCTACGAGATGGGCTGCATTGCCTGTCATACGCCGAAATTCGTCACCATGCGCGGGAACAAGGCGCAGGCGTTCCAACTGATCTGGCCCTATTCCGACTTTCTGCTGCACGACATGGGGCCTGGCCTTGCCGACGGCCAGGCGGTGGGCGATGCCACGGGCAGTGAATGGCGCACCCCGCCGCTATGGGGCATCGGCCTGACAAAGACCGTCAACGGCAACGCTTTCTTCCTGCATGACGGGCGTGCGCGCACGCTTGCCGAAGCGATCCTGTGGCATGGTGGCGAGGGGCAGAAAGCGCGCGATCGCTTCGCCGCCGCCAATACGGCCGACCGCGATGCTCTCATCAAATTCCTGGAGTCATTCTGATGCTCAAGCGGGTTTTGCCTGTTCTACTCCTCCCATTGGCTCTGTTCGGTGCGTCCCCGGCATCGGCCTCGGTGAAAGCCTCCGACGTGATCCAAAGAGCGATCGACGGCTTTGTCCGCCCCGCCTATGCCAGCCTGCATGGCCATGCCGGCACCTTGGCGAAGGCCATGGACGCGCTCTGCCAGGCGCCGTCGCAGGGTAACCTCGATGCCGCGCATGCCGGATTCTCGGCCACGGTCGCAGCCTGGTCGTCGGCTGAAATCATCGGCTTCGGGCCAATCAAGGAGAACAACCGGCTGGAGCGCATGCTCTACTGGCCGGACCGAAAGAGCATCGGCCTGAAGCAGGTGCAGGCGGCGCTGGCCGGCAAGGATCCGACCGCCACCGATCCGGCGCAGCTGGCGGGCAAGAGTGTCGCGATGCAGGGATTAGGGGCGCTTGAGTTCGTGCTTTACGGCGACGGCGCCGAGACGCTCGTCGGCAAGGACGAGCCCTATCGCTGCGCCTATGGCGCGGCGATCGCCAAGAATATCGAGACCATGGCGGCCGATGTCGACGCCGCCTGGAAAAAACCGGACGGTTTTGCAGGCCTGTGGGCCAATCCCGGACCCGACAATGCGCTTTACCGCGACGGCACTGAAGCGGTGACCGAATTGGTCGGCGTGTTCATCAATGAACTCGAAATGGTGCGCGACGTGCGCCTCAAAGGTTTTCTCGGCGCCAAACCGCAGGGTGACAAGCCGAGGCAAGCGATCTACTGGCGCTCGCAAAACACCGGCCTTTCATTAGCCGGCAACCTCTCCGGCATTGATGCGCTGTTCCAGGCCTCGAAGCTCGGCGACGCGCTGCCCGAGGATAGCAGATGGATGGCGGAATCCATCCATATCCAGCTCATCAATGGCGTTGCCACTGCCAAATCCATCCAGGGTCGGATCGACAAGACGCTCGCCGATCCCGCGGAGCGCGGAAAACTCGAACATTTCGCGCTGATCACCTCCAGCCTGTCGGGCTTGATCGGCACCCGGCTAACCGCCGAGTTCGGCCTGACCGCCGGCTTTTCGTCACTGGACGGGGACTGACCAATGGTTGCGACACGCACGCCGCTGATGGACCGCCGCGATTTTCTCAGAGCTGCCGGCGCCGGCTTCGTCGCGTCAATGGCGCCGCGGGCCTGGGCGGACACGCTTGCCGCCGATGCCGTCTTTGCCACCGCCTTCGTCAAGCGCGACGGCAGCTTTGGCGCCGCTGTGTTGTCGGAAGCCGGAAAAGTATTGCATGCGATCGACCTGCCCGACCGTGGCCACGACGTCACCTTCGATCCGGTCTCGAAGCGCTCCGTGGTCTTCGCCCGGCAACCCGGCACCTTCGCCGTGGTCTTCGACCATGCCGGCCGCGAGCCGCCGCTGACCATCGCCAGCATCACCGGTCGGCATTTCTTCGGCCACGGTGTGTTTTCCACCGACGGCGCGCTGCTTTACGTCACCGAAAACAATTTCGACAATGCCGCCGGCGTCGTCGGGATCTACGACGCACGGGCCAAGTTCAGCCGCATCGGCGAGTTTCCGACCTATGGCATGGGGCCGCATGAGCTATTGCTGCTCGGAGACGGCCGGACGATCGCCATCGCCAATGGCGGCATCGAGACCCATCCCGACTATGGCCGCGCCGAGCTCAACATCGCCACCATGAAGCCGTCCTATGTGCTGGTCGATCGCACAACCGGCGATCTCATCGAAAAGCACGAACTGCCGCCGGCTCTGCACCAGCTGTCGATTCGCCACATGGATGCCGACCCCACAGGCACCATCTGGTTCGGCTGCCAGTACCGCGGGCCGGGCACCGAGCGGCCACCGCTGGTCGGCCGCGCCACGCGCGGCAAGGGGCTGCAGCTGCTCGACATGCCGCAGGACGTGCTATCCGGCTTCCGGAATTACATCGGCTCGGTCGCCGCCAACCCGATTGCCGGCACGGTCGCGGTGTCTTCGCCGGAAGGCAATTCGCTGGCCGTCATCGACGCCGCCAGCGGCAAGATCGTCGCCACCAAGGCGCTGGTCGAGGTCTGCGGCCTGGCGCCCGACGGCCCGGGCTTCATGGCAACCACGGGTGCCGGCGAAATCATCGAAGGCAGCGGCGCGACGCGCTCCGAGCCCGACTATGTCTGGGACAACCACATGCTGCGCATCGCGCCGGCGGCGTAAGCCGTCCGGCCTGCACCGAAGCGAAGCCGCTTAACAATTTACGCGCTGGCTCTTGCGGCGGCGCGCCGTGGCGGGCAGAGGGAGACTGTTTTTCGAACCGGTCGCCCATGAAACTGCTCGCCATCGACTGTGCCGCCAATCTCTGCGCCGCTTGCGTCTATGACGCATCGGGCGGCAGAGAGCTCGGCCGCTCGGTACTCGATCTCGGCAAAGGCCACGCCGAACACCTGATGGCTGTCATTGACGAAGCGTTGAAAGCGGACGGCACCGATTATGCCGGCCTTGGCGCCGTTGCGGTCTCCATCGGTCCGGGTTCCTTCACCGGCCTGCGGGTGGGCGTCTCGGCGGCGCGCGGCCTGGCGCTGGCGCTGAAGATCCCGGCGATCGGGGTAACGACACTGGAGGCGCTGGCGGCCGAGGCGAGGGCGGCATTTCCCGGCCGCCCGATCCTGGCGGCTCTCGATGCAGGCCGCGAGGAGATCCATGCCGCGTTTTACGATGCGGAAGCGATTTTGCGCTATGGTCCGGCTGTGACCACACTTGCCCAAGCCGCGGGAATGGCGGCGGACAATCGTCCGGTGCTTGCCGGCACGGCCGCCGTGCAGATCGCAGCCGCGGCCGGTCGCGATTTCGATATCGGCCCGACGGCTGCCACCGCCGACATTGCCGTCTACGCCCGGCTCGCCGCTGCAAAAGGTGAGGGCGACAAGCCGAAGCCACTCTATCTGCGCGGCGCCGATGCCAAGGCGCAGGCCGGGTTCATCCTGTTGAGGCAGGAAAAGTGATGCGCATCCCTTTCCTCCAGCCGCGCCGCAGGGACTATGCGCTCGAGCCGCTGACCATCGCCGACAGCCCGGCAGCGTCGGTGCTGCATCGCGAGGATTTCGTCCGGCCCTGGACCGATGGCGAGTTCGCCGCGTTGCTCGAACAGGAAACCGTGTTCGGCTATGCCGCGCGCGAAATCGGCCAGGGCGCCAAGCCGCCGGTCGGCTTCGTGCTGGCCAGGCTTGCAGCCGGCGAGGGCGAGATTCTGACCGTGGCGGTGGCGCGCTCGCATCGCCGCCAGGGGCTCGGCTGGCAATTGATGGACGCCGTGCTGCGCGAATTGCATGCGCAGCGCGCCGAGGCGCTGTTCCTTGAGGTCGACGAGACCAATGTCGCTGCCATCGCCCTCTACCGGCGGCTCGGCTTCCGCCAGGTGGGCCACCGCGCCAATTATTACCGCTCGACCGAACATGGTCCTACCGGCGCGCTTGTCATGCGCCGCGATCTTCGCTAGCCAAAGTTTTGGGGCAGGGCCAAGCTGCATGATCGGAAAAATCAGGATTTTCCTGGCGCTGAGCCTCGTTGTCGTCGGTTCGCTGGTCCTTGTGCCTTTGCAGCTGCTGTCGATGAAGACCGGAATTTGGCGCGAGACGGTCATTCTGAAGGTCTGGCACAGCCTCATCGTCCGGACGCTCGGCCTGCGCATCCATGTCAAAGGCGCACTGTCCAGCCAGCGCCCGCTGCTGGTCGCCTCGAACCATATCTCCTGGACCGACATCATGGTGCTCGGCTCCTTTGCCGATGTGACATTCATCGCCCGGGCGGACATGGAGGGATGGCCGCTGATCGGCTGGCTGTCGAAACTGCAGCGTACGGTCTTCATCGAACGCGAGCGCAAGCGGACAGCTGGCGACCAGGCCAGCGAGATCGCCAGCCGCATGGCCAAGGGCGACGCCATGGTGCTGTTTGCCGAGGGCTCTACCGGCGACGGCAACACCATCCTGCCGTTCAAGAGCACCTTGTTCGGCGCCGCCTCGATGGCGATTTCGGAAGGCGCGGCCGAGCAGGTCTTCATCCAGCCGCTGGCGATTGCCTACACGCGGGTGCACGGCGTGCCTCTCGGCCGTCGCCACCGGCCGCTCGCTGCCTGGATCGGCGATCAGGACCTGATGCCGCATCTCAAGGTGCTGATGGCCGAAGGCGCCATTGACGTCGAGGTGCATTTCGGCGAGCCCATCGCCTTTTCCAAGGGCTCGAACCGCAAGGAAACGTCGAGGATGATGGAAAGCCAGGTGCGCGCCATGATGCAGGCCGCGCTCGCCGATCCCCGACCGAGCCGCTAGCGCAGGCCGGGCGCCTACAGGCCGATGCCCGAGAATCGTCTGTTTTTTGTCACGGAAAGGCGTTAGAAGCCGCCGGATGGATTTGAACACGATAGAGCGGAACGACCCCGACAGCGCCTCGCAAAGCGCTGCTGCGGCGTCCGCCCCGGCCAAAAAGGTCTTCGTCAAGACCTATGGCTGCCAGATGAATGTCTATGACTCACAGCGCATGACCGATGCGCTGGCCGCCGACGGCTACACCGCGACCGATGTCATCGCCGACGCCGACCTGGTGCTGCTCAACACCTGCCATATCAGGGAGAAGGCGGCGGAAAAGGTCTATTCCGAGCTCGGCCGCATCCGCGACATGAAGGCTGAACGCGCAGCAGTTGGGCGCGAAATGCTGATCGGCGTCGCCGGTTGCGTCGCGCAGGCCGAAGGCGCGGAAATCATCCGCCGTTCGCCTGCTGTCGATCTGGTCATCGGCCCGCAGACCTATCACCGGCTGCCCGATGTGCTGGCCCGGGTGCGCGGCGGCGAGAAGATCGTCGAGACCGAATACGCCATCGAGGACAAGTTCGAGCATCTGCCGCAGCCGAAGCGTGCCGAAATGATCAAGCGCGGCGTCACCGCCTTCCTCACCGTGCAGGAAGGCTGCGACAAGTTCTGCACCTTCTGCGTCGTGCCCTATACCAGGGGCTCGGAAGTGTCGCGCCCGGTGGCGCAGATCGTCGCCGAAGCCGAGCGGCTGGCGGATGCCGGTGTGCGCGAGGTGACGCTGCTGGGGCAGAACGTCAATGCATGGCACGGCAAGGGTGAGGATGGCATGGAATGGGGGCTTGGCCGTCTGCTGTTCCGGCTAGCCGAAATTCCCGGCCTGGCGCGGCTGCGCTACACCACCAGCCATCCGCGCGACATGGACGACGAATTGATCGCTGCCCATCGCGATCTCCCGGCTTTGATGCCTTATCTGCACCTGCCGGTGCAATCCGGGTCAGACCGCATCCTCAAGGCGATGAACCGCAGGCACACGGCCAAGGACTATCTGGCGCTGCTCGAGCGCATCCGCGCTGCACGCGGCGACATCGCGCTGTCCGGTGACTTCATCGTCGGCTTCCCCGGCGAAACCGAGGCCGATTTCGAGGCGACGATGGATCTGGTGGGCCAGGTGAACTACGCCTCGGCCTTCTCGTTCAAATATTCGCCGCGTCCCGGCACGCCGGGCGCCGATATGCCCGATCACGTGCCGGAAGCGGTCAAGGACGACCGCCTGCAACGCCTGCAGGCGCTGCTGCTGAAACAACAGCAGGATTTCGGCCTGAGCCTGGTCGGCTGCACCATCGACACGCTGATCGAGAAGCCCGGCCGTCAGGCCGGCCAGAAGGTCGGCCGCTCGCCCTGGCTGCAGCCGGTTATTGTTGATGAAAAGGCCGGCGAAATCGGTGACATTATCCGGGTGCGAATCACGAAGACGGGGTACAATAGCCTGTTCGCCGAGTTGGCTTGATGGCCTCGGCAGATGAGGAGAGACGGTTGAGCGCTGCTGAAGTGAAGACTCTGCCCCAGAACCAGACATCCGGGGCCTCTGACATGGCGCACATCGTTCTGACTTTCGACAACAATAAGCTTGCCAGCGCCCTGTACGGCCAGTTCGACGAGAACCTGGCCCGGCTCGAGCAGAAGCTCGGCGTCGACATCCGCTCGCGCGGCAACCAGCTGACCATCAAGGGCTCGGCCTCGGCGGCCGAGCAGGCGCGCCGCGCGCTCGACAATCTCTACGGCATTCTCCAGAAGGGCACCGATATCGGCCAGTCCGACGTCGATGGCGCCGTGCGCATGGCGATTGCCGCCGACGACCAGCTGACGCTGCCGACGCTGGAACGCAAGGGCAAGGTCTCGGCCGCCCAGATCTCCACCCGCAAGAAGACGATCTATGCCCGTTCGCTCAATCAGGACGCCTATATGCGGGCACTGGAGCGTTCGGAACTTGTCTTCGGCATTGGCCCGGCCGGCACCGGCAAGACCTATCTGGCGGTGGCCCATGCGGCGATGCTGCTCGAACGCGGCATGGTCGAGCGCATCATCCTGTCACGGCCGGCGGTCGAGGCCGGCGAGCGGCTGGGTTTTCTGCCCGGCGATATGAAGGAAAAGGTCGATCCGTACCTGCGGCCGCTCTATGACGCGCTTTACGACATGATGCCGGCCGACAAGGTCGAGCGCGCCATTGCCGCCGAGGTCATCGAGATCGCGCCGCTGGCCTTCATGCGCGGCCGCACGCTGGCGCATGCCGCCGTCATCCTCGACGAGGCGCAGAACACCACGCCGATGCAGATGAAGATGTTTTTGACCCGCCTCGGCGAGAATTCGCGCATGATCGTCACCGGCGATCCGACGCAGATCGATCTGCCTCCAAGCACCAAGTCGGGCCTCGTCGAAGCCTTGCGTGTCCTTGACGGCGTGGCC
This sequence comes from Mesorhizobium sp. C277A, assembly GCF_040324395.1. Classification (NCBI taxonomy): domain Bacteria; kingdom Pseudomonadati; phylum Pseudomonadota; class Alphaproteobacteria; order Hyphomicrobiales; family Phyllobacteriaceae; genus Mesorhizobium; species Mesorhizobium sp. C277A. Next base: position 5,840,958 of record NZ_JAMYVW010000002.1, read on the forward strand.
GGCGCGGTAACCGTGCGCTTCAACGATGTCGACGTTGTGCGCCACCCGCTGGTGGCCGAAATCGTCAGGGCCTATGACCGCGACGCCAAGCTGGCGCGCGGCCTCGGCGCCGAGAGCTGATGTGACGATGCGGGCTCATGCCTGAAGACATAAGACCTGGCGGCGGGGATAGTTCGGTTCCCGTCGAGATCGATATGTCGGTCGAGGCCGGCGACTGGCCCGATGAGGCGGCGCTGACGCGTCTGGTCGATCGCGCCGTGTCGGCTGCCTTTGCCGAAACCGCTGCTGCCGGTCCTTCCGAAGTCAGCATCGTCTTTTCCGACGATGCCCATATCCGTACCCTCAATGCCGGCTGGCGCGGCAAGGACAAGGCGACCAACGTCTTGTCTTTCCCGGCTTTTCCGTTCCCCAGGGGTGGCAAGCTGCCGCCGATGCTGGGTGACATCGTGCTCGCCGCCGAGACGGTGGCGCGCGAAGCAGCCCTGGAAGACAAGCCCTTCGAGAACCATATCACCCATCTCGTCATCCACGGCCTGCTGCATTTACTGGGCTACGATCACGAGACCGATGCAGAGGCCGAGGAGATGGAAGCCATCGAGCGCTCAACGCTCGCAAGGCTTGCCATTCCCGATCCCTACACGTAATGACAAAAGACCAATTGACCGGACGACGATGAACGACAAACCAGAAACTGCCGCCCGCCCCGAGGCTGGCAGTGCGACAAAGCCTTCCGATACGACGGAAGAGGGATCGAGTCCGAGTCCCAGTTCCGGCAGCCCCGCTTCTGGTAGTATTGCCAGCGAGCCATCGCCTGCCGGTCCGTCCTTGTTCGACCGCGTCTTGGGCCTTTTCAGGCAGCGGAACGGCACCAGCCTGCGCGAGGAAATCGCCGGCGCGCTTGCCGAAACGACCAGCGATGCCGGGTCTTTCTCGCCCGGCGAACGCGCCATGCTCAACAACATATTGCGCCTGCGCGAGGTACGCGTCGAGGACGTCATGGTGCCGCGCGCCGATATTGAGGCCGTCGAGATCACCACGACGTTGGGCGATCTGCTCGGTCTGTTCGAGCAGTCCGGCCATTCCCGCATGCCGGTCTATTCCGAGACGCTCGACGATCCGCGCGGCATGGTTCACATCCGCGACGTGCTGGCCCACATCACCAAGGTCGCCCGGGTCAAGAAGGGCAGAACATCCAGGAAGACGCCGGCAACGACGCTTCTCGACCTCGCCCAGGTCGATCTCGGCCGCACCATCGGCGACCTCAATCTGATCCGCCCGGTGCTGTTCGTGCCGCCCTCGATGCTTGCCTCCGACCTGATGGGCCATATGCAGACGACGCGAACCCAGATGGCGCTGGTCATCGACGAATATGGCGGCACCGATGGTCTCGCCTCGCTGGAAGACATCGTCGAGATGGTCGTCGGCGATATCGAGGACGAGCATGACGAGGACGAGCCGCTGATCACCCAGACCGGCGAGGGCGTGTTCGTCGTCGACGGCAAGGCCGAGATCGACGAGGTCGCCAAGATGATCGGCGAGGACTTTACCGCCGGTGAGCATGGTGAATATGTCGACACGATCGGCGGCATGATTTTCAACACGCTCGGTCGCGTGCCCGCGCGTGGTGAGGTTGTGCAAGCCATTCCCGGCTTCGAATTCCACGTGCTCGACGCCGATCCGCGCCGCGTCAAGCGGGTGCGCATCGTCCAGAACCAGAAGGGCGAGCGTCGCCGCCGCGTGACCGCCCCCCGCACCGAGCAGGCCTAGGACAGAACGTTGCCCGGCCGATGACGATCGACGATCCCTTCAAGCACTCAACCTTTGGCTCGGGTGTCTTCTACAAGGACCCGCGAGCCGCATTGAAATGGCTCGAAACGGCCTTCGGCTTCGAGCCGAGCATGGTGGTCAGCGATGCCGACGGACGGCTGGTCCATGCCGAAATGCGCTTTGGCGACGGCTACATCATCGTCGATTCCGAATGGGCCGATCATATTGCCAGTCCGGTAAGCGTCGGCGGCAAGAACACTCAGTCGGTCTGTGTGCGTCTGAAAGACGGCCTGGACGTGCATTGTGGGCGGGCAATGGCGGCTGGAGCCCAAATCGTCGAGGAGCCTGCCGACCATTTCTACGGCGAACGGCAGTATCGGGCGCGCGACCCCGAAGGCCATGTCTGGACCTTCACCCAGACCGTGCGCACGGTGCCGCGCGAGGAGGCCGAGCACCTGAGCGGGCTCACCATCGAGGGATGGCACCGATAGCGCAGCGATCGGCCGGTTCGCGTTTCAATAAATCTGATAAATCTTGGCTCCTGATTCGCGCGACCTGGGAAGTCTGTATGGAGCGCCTTGCCGGCCGGATAATTCTGCTTTGGGGCTGGCGGCGCGCGCTGGTGGCGTTTCTTGCCGGGGCGCTGGCGGTGCTCGCCCAGGCGCCTTACGATTTCTTCGCCGTCTGTTTCGTCTCGTTTCCACTGCTGGTCTGGCTGCTCGACGGCGCCACCGGCGAGGCTTCCGACGGCTGGCTCAGGCGCCTGCGGCCGGCTTTTGCCATCGGCTGGTGGTTCGGCTTCGGCTATTTCCTCGCCGGCCTGTGGTGGATCGGCGAGGCGCTTCTGGTCGAGGCCGACAGTTTCGCCTGGGCCTTACCCTTCGCGGTCGCAGGCATTCCTTTGGCGCTGGCATTTTTCTACGGCTTCGCCACCGTCGTCGCGCGGCTGTTATGGACCAACGATATTGGCCGCGTTGCCGCCCTTGCCTTTGCTTTTGGCCTGACGGAATGGCTGCGCGGCTTCCTGTTCACCGGCTTTCCCTGGAATGCCGTCGGCTATGCGGCGATGCCCGTGCCGCTGTTGATGCAAAGCGTGTCGGTGACCGGCATGGTCGGCATGAACGCGCTGGCGGTCTTTGTCTTCGCCATGCCGGCCTTGCTTGCAGCACGCCGGCATGTCCGTCTCGGTGTGGTCCTGCTTGCCATTCTCGTCGCCGCCCATGCCGGCTTCGGCTATGTCAGGCTCGCGACCCCCGACAAGCCGGCAACCCGCACTCTCGATGTCCGTATCGTGCAACCGGATGTCGACCTCAGCGAAAAATGGGACACTTCGGTGCGCGACCGCATCTTCGCCACGATGATGGGCCTGTCGGCCGCAGCGCCCGATCCCGGCCATAACAAACCGCAGTTGATCCTGTGGCCGGAGACCTCGGTACCCTTCCTGTTCACCGAGCGTCCGGACGCGCTGACCGCGGTCGGCGACATGCTGCAGCCTGGTCAGATGCTGATTGCCGGCGTCGTGCGCGAGGAGCGCGGATCCGGGGCGGATGCCGACAGCCGCTACTACAATTCGGTGGTGGCGATCGATGACAAGGGCGAAATCGCTGATGCCGTCGACAAGGTCCATCTGGTCCCGTTCGGCGAGTATCTGCCGTTTTCCGGTCTGCTCAGCCGCTTCGGCATCGGACAGCTCGTCGCCGGGCCGATGAATTTCGCCGCCGGCAACGAGCGCCATCCGATCGCTTTGCCCGGCGGCATCAGCGCCTTGCCGTTTATTTGCTACGAGGTGATCTTTCCTGATCTTGTGGCTGTTGACGCAACGTCATCCCAGCTTATTGTGAACGTCACCAACGACGCATGGTTCGGCGACACGCCCGGGCCGTACCAGCATTTCAGGCAGGCTCAGATTCGCGCGGTGGAAAACGGATTGCCGCTGTTGCGCGCCGCCAACAACGGCATTTCCGCCGTTGTCGATACGCGCGGACGCATCGTCGACGCATTGGCGGTCGATGCACGTGGCGCCATCGACGTGCGGGTGCCGATCTCCGGCCAAGCCTTCATCTCCGCCGCGCGGCGGCGCATTAACGGAATGCTGATCATGTTGGTGTTTGCCGCAATCGCCCTCAGCTTGAACGTAAGGCAACGGCTACGGGTGAATTGACAGTCGACACATTAGAAACTCATACTGTTACCGCCTAATTTTCTCGAAGTCGGTTGGTGTTTCTGTTGGGGCAGTTGGCTCCGGCTTCGTTGGGCGAGAAAAATAGAAAAGGCCGGAAAAATTCGGCGAGGAAAAAATGACAGAAGAAAACAAGAAGAAACCGAATCCGATCGACATCCATGTCGGAAGTCGCGTCCGCCTTCGGCGCAATATGCTTGGAATGAGCCAGGAAAAGCTTGGTGAAAATCTCGGTATTACGTTTCAGCAGATCCAAAAATATGAAAAAGGAACGAACCGCGTCGGCGCCAGCCGTCTGCAGGCAATAGCCTCGATACTCAGCGTGCCTGTCGCCTTCTTTTTCGAGGATGCGCCAGGGCAGGAGCCGGTGGGTAATAGAGGATTTGCCGAGGACACTTCGATGGCTTTCGCCGTCGAATTCTGCGGCAGTCCGGAAGGGCTTCAGCTCAACCGCGCGTTCGTCAAGATCGCGGATGTGAAGGTGCGCCGCCGGATTATCGACCTTGTGAAGTCCCTTTCTGCCGAAGATGCCGAGTGATTCGGTGGGTCGATTGACCCATTGGGCCCCAGTAATCCCCTGGGTCCGAGTAGCCCAGAGGCTCGACTGCCGGCGGCGCCAAGCCGCCGGTGGTACAAGATATATTGCTGCGGCACTCATGCCAGAACCGCGGCACCGCTTGACGAGCGGCGCCCGGCACCGTTAACACGTGGCGCGCCAAAATCGGCAGCCCTGCCGATCGTTTTTTCAAGAGGGGACACCCGTGACGCGGCAGAACTACTTCTTCACCTCGGAATCCGTGGCCGAGGGTCATCCCGATAAAGTCTGTGACCGCATCTCGGACGAGATCGTCGATCTGGTCTATCGCGAGGCCAAGAAGACCGGCATGGACCCATGGAAAGTCCGCGTCGCCTGCGAGACGCTCGCAACCACCAACCGCGTCGTCATCGCCGGCGAAGTAAGGGTTCCCGATACTCTGCTGAAGCGGGACAAAGCCGGCAACATCCTCAAGGACGCCGCCGGGCATTCGGTCGTCAACCCGGCCAAGTTCAAGTCGGTCGCCCGCAAGGCGATCCGCGAAATCGGCTACGAGCAGGCCGGCTTCCACTGGAAGACGGCAAAGATCGAGGTTCTGCTGCACGGCCAGTCGCCCGACATCGGCCAGGGAGTCGACAACGCCGCCGACCGCCAGGGCGAAGAGGGTGCCGGCGACCAGGGCATCATGTTCGGCTATGCCTGCCGCGAGACCCCGGACCTGATGCCGGCGCCGATCTATTACAGCCACAAGATTCTCGAACTGCTCGCCGCTGCCCGTCACGAAAACAACGGCGAAGCCGGCAAGCTCGGACCCGACGCCAAGAGCCAGGTCACCGTTCGCTATGTCGATGGCAAAGCCGCCGAAGCGACGCAGATCGTGCTGTCGACGCAGCATCTCGACGCGACCTGGGATTCCAAGAAGGTCCGCAAGGTCGTTGAGCCTTACATCCGTGAGGCGCTCGGCGACCTCAAGATCGCCGACGATTGCATGTGGTACATCAACCCGACGGGCAAGTTCGTCATCGGTGGACCGGACGGCGACGCCGGCCTGACCGGCCGCAAGATCATCGTCGACACCTACGGTGGTGCTGCCCCGCACGGCGGCGGCGCCTTCTCCGGCAAGGACACCACCAAGGTCGACCGCTCTGCCGCCTATGCGGCGCGCTATCTCGCCAAAAATGTAGTGGCGGCCAAGCTCGCCGACCGCTGCACCATCCAGCTGTCCTACGCCATCGGCGTTGCCCAGCCGCTGTCGGTCTATGTCGACCTGCACGGCACCGGCAAGGTCGACGAGGCCAAGCTCGAGGAAGCGCTGCGCACGGTGATGGATTTGTCGCCATCCGGCATCCGCAGGCATCTCGACCTCAACAAGCCGATCTACGCAAAGACCTCGTCCTACGGCCATTTCGGCCGCAAGGCCGGCCGAGACGGGTCCTTCTCCTGGGAAAAGACCGATCTGGCCAAGGCGCTCAAGGACGCGATCGCTGCTTAGGCATGATTCCAAAAAGTGGGTACCGGTTTTTTGGAAAAGATCATGCTCCAACAAAGGATTAGATTGAGATGAGATTTCAGCCAAATCTCATCTCAATCCCAAATCTCATCTCAATCTAAGCGCGGCGCGCGACCAGGCCATGGATCCACAGGACAGGCGGAGCCGGGCGACCGAAGGGTTCTTCGGCCGCCGGCACGGCAAGACCATTCGCCCGCAGCAGGCGGCGGCGCTGGAAAGCGGTCTTGGGGCCTATGGCCTCGACCTCTCCGTCCAGGCACCGGCAGAATTGCGCGCGCTATTCTCAGCGGATGTTTCAACGGTTCGGCTGGAAATCGGCTTCGGCGGCGGTGAGCATCTGCTGCACCGTGCCACGGAGGCACCGGCGACCGGCTTCATCGGTGTCGAGCCGTTCGTCAACGGCATGGCCAAGCTGATGATGGCGGTGCGGGAAAAGCCGCTTGCCAATCTTCGCGTTTATGACGACGACGCCACGCGCCTGCTCGATTGGTTGCCGCAGGCGTCGCTCGACGGCATCGATCTGCTCTACCCCGATCCCTGGCCGAAGAAAAAGCACTGGAAGCGGCGTTTTGTCAGCCCGCTCAACCTCGATCGGTTCGCGCGCGTGCTGAAGCCGGGCGGAAAATTCCGCTTCGCATCCGACATCGACACCTATGTGAACTGGACCTTGTTGCACTGTCGGGCGCATGGCGGGCTCCTCTGGCAGGTGCAAGATGGGGCCGACTGGCATCGGCCCTATGAAGGCTGGCCGGGCACACGCTACGAGGCAAAAGCCATTCGCGAGGGCCGACGGCCGGTCTATCTCACCTTCATCAGAAAATAGTTCGATGCGGGAAAGTGTCCCGCATCGACAGCCGGTCTGGCTTCAGAAACGGCCGATCTTGCCGAAAGCGGTCGGGTCCATGCCGAGCCGGCGCAGATCGTTGGCGCGCGGCTTGCGGCCGGCTTCGACGGCCCGCGAGGCGGCAACGGCGCTGCCGAACAGGGCAAAGGCGTCGCCTATGGCGGAAAACACGGTACGGTTGCTCATTGTCTTGACCTTTCGCGCGCCACCGCGCGCTCATCTTTGATTTGTGCAGTGCAACATAGATAGGGATGTGAAATCCGGGATCACAGGGCCGTTACCGCATAGCCGGCATGCGCCGCGCGCAATCCTGCCAGCCGTCCCCGGCTGCACTCTGCCCGGCCCGTCAACAGACTTGAAACACCGGCCGGGATCGTCTATATCAGCCTCAAATTCTTGGTCGGTATGACGAAGAGTGGGTCCACCCGGTCCCGCTCTTTTTTATTACCTGCCGGTCAGCCATCAGCAAAGAGATGGTTCGGGACGACGATCATCCTGATCCAGAGAACGACAGGAACCGCATGACTGCAACGGCAAGCGAAGCCGACGACCGCATCATCCGCGAAAGCGGTATCGATGCGCGCATCGCGCTGATCGTTCAGCCGGTGTTGCGAGGCATTGGCTTCCGCCTCGTGCGGGTGCATCTGTCGGGCCAGAACGGCCTGACGCTGCAGATCATGGCCGAACGCGAGGACGGCACCATGACCGTCGAGGATTGCGAAGAGGTCAGCCGCGCTGTGTCGCCGGCGCTCGACGTCGATGACCCGATCGAGAAGGCCTATCATCTCGAAGTGTCGTCGCCGGGCATCGACCGGCCGCTGGTACGCAAGTCGGATTTCGTCACCTGGACCGGCCATCTGGTGAAGATGGAAACCTCGGTGCCGGTCGCCGACCGCAAGCGCTTCAAGGGCAAGATCGCCGAAGCCGGCGAAGACGACATGCTGCTCGAGCGCGACAAGGCCGCCTACGGCGAAGAGCCGACGGTTCGCATTCCTTATGACGCGATCGCCGATGTGCGGCTGATCCTCACCGACGACCTTATTCGCGATGCCCTTTCGAAGGACAACCGGGAACGCAAGGAAGCCAAGAAACGCCGCGGCGAAGCTGATGATGCACCCGAAGGTGCTGAAGGCGGCGCGGAAGACGAAATCGAACAGGAACTATGATGAGCGGCCGGGCCTAAAAGCTCGGCAACAAGCTCGGGAGAAATAAGATGGTTGTAAGCGCCAACAGACTTGAACTGCTGCAGATCGCCGACGCGGTGGCGCGTGAAAAGTCGATCGACAAGTCGATCGTCATTGCCGCCATGGCTGATGCGATCCAGAAGGCCGCGCGCTCGCGCTACGGCCAGGAAACCAACATCCGCGCCGACATCAACGCCAACACCGGCGAGATGAAGCTGCAGCGGCTGATGGAAGTGGTCGAGAAGGTCGACGACTACGCCACCCAGATCGCCATTTCCTCGGCCCGCGAGCGCAATCCGGACGCCCAGCTTGGCGACTTCATCGCCGAACAGCTGCCGCCAATGGATTTCGGCCGCATCGCCGCCCAGTCAGCCAAGCAGGTCATCGTGCAGAAAGTGCGCGAGGCCGAGCGCGACCGCCAGTATGACGAATACAAGGACCGCATCGGCGAGATCGTCAACGGCACCGTCAAGCGCGTCGAATATGGCAACGTCATCGTCGATCTCGGCCGTGGCGAGGCGATTATCCGCCGCGACGAGCTGATCCCGCGTGAAAACTACAAGTACGGCGACCGCGTCCGCGCCTATGTCTACGACGTGCGCCGCGAACAGCGCGGCCCGCAGATATTCCTGTCGCGCACCCATCCGCAGTTCATGGCCAAGCTCTTCACCATGGAAGTGCCGGAAATCTATGACGGCATCATCGAGATCAAGTCGGTCGCCCGCGACCCAGGCTCGCGCGCTAAGATCGCCGTCATTTCGCGTGACTCGTCGATCGATCCGGTCGGCGCCTGCGTCGGTATGCGCGGCAGCCGCGTCCAGGCCGTGGTCGGCGAATTGCAGGGCGAAAAGATCGACATCATTCCGTGGTCGCCTTCGGCCGCCTCCTTCATCGTCAACGCGCTGCAGCCGGCGGAAGTCGCCAAGGTGGTGCTCGACGAGGATGCCGAGCGCATCGAAGTGGTGGTTCCCGACGACCAGCTGTCGCTGGCCATCGGCCGTCGCGGCCAGAACGTGCGTCTTGCCTCGCAGCTCACCGGCTGGGACATCGACATCCTGACCGAGGCCGAGGAGTCTGAGCGCCGCCAGAAGGAATTCGTCGAACGCTCGTCGCTGTTCATGGAAGCCCTTGATGTCGACGAGATGGTCGGCCAGGTGTTGGCCTCCGAAGGCTTCACCAGCGTCGAGGAAGTTGCCTACGTCGATTCGGGCGAGATCGCCTCGATCGACGGTTTCGACGAAGACACCGCTTCGGAGATCCAGACCCGCGCCCGCGAATATCTGGAGAAGATCGAAGCCGAGCATGACGACAAGCGCAAGGCGCTGGGCGTCACCGACGAACTGCGCGAGATCCCTGGCGTCACCACCGCCATGATGGTGACGCTCGGCGAGGATGGCGTGAAGACGATCGAGGATTTCGCCGGCTATGCCGCCGACGACCTGACCGGCTGGAAGGAACGCAAGGACGGCGAGACCAAGGTATTCCCGGGTGTGCTCGCCAATCACGGCGTGTCGCGCGCCGACGCCGAGCAGATGGTTCTGGCAGCCCGCCTCAAGGCCGGCTGGATCACCGAAGACGAGCTTGCAGCCGAACAGGTCCCGGCTGACGAAGCCGTTGGTGCGTGAGGTGAAACCGCATCGCACACAACCCGCCCCAGGACGAGATGAACGATCGCACCTGCATCGTCACGCGCAAGCAAGCCGAGCCGGATGAGCTGATCCGTTTCGTCGTCGGCCCGGATTCGGCCGTCGTTCCTGACCTGAAGAGAAATCTGCCCGGCCGTGGTTGTTGGGTGAGCGCCGACCGCCTACATATCGACAAGGCGGCGGCGAAGAACCTGTTTGCCCGCGCCTTCAAGGCGCAGGTCGTCGTGCCGCCCGATCTCGGCGGCATGGTCGACGGACTGCTTGCACGATCCGCTTTGGGTATGCTTGGCCTTGCCCGCAAGGCTGGCTCGATCGCACTCGGCGCAACCAAGGTCGAGAGCGCGGTGCGCTCGGGGTTGGCGCTTTTCGTGCTCCACGCGACCGAGGCATCCGACGATGGCGTGCGCAAGATCAGTCAGGCGCGGCGGGCAACTGTCCACCTCGGCGGGCCTGCAGTCCTTGCCTACAAACTTTTCTCCGAGGCCGAGTTGAGCTTGGCATTGGGGGGTACAAATGTGATACATGCTGCCGTTCTCGCGGGAGACGCGGGCAAGGCGGTTGAGAGGCGCATGGTTGCGCTCGACCGATATCGGGGCGGAACCCCCGACGATCTGGCAATGCTTGCGGCCGTTGCTGACGAAGATGATGCTGCAGAGGATATGGAATGAGCGATACGAAATCGGGCGACGACAAGACGTTGAGTGTTACACCGAAGAAGACCTTGACGCTGAAGCGCCCCGGTACCGAGCAGAGCGTCGTGCGCCAGAATTTCTCGCATGGCCGCACCAAGCAGGTCCAGGTCGAGATCAAGAAGCGCAAATTCTCCATGCCCGGCGACAAGCCGGAGCCGGTGGCTGCACCCGTATTTACGCCCAAGCCCGCGGTTGTGGCAGCCCCCGTCGTGCAGGAAGCGCCCAAGGCGCCGCCTCCGCCGCCGCCGGCCGAACGCGGCGGCATGGTGCTGAACGAACTGTCGCGCAATGAAATGGAAGCGCGCCGCAGGGCGCTCGAAGGCTCCAAGGTTCGCGACGTCGAGGACCGCCAACGCGCCATCGAAGAGGCCAAGCGCCGCAACGAGGATGAGGAACGCCGCAAGCGCGAGCGCGAGGAATCCGCGCGCCGTCAGGCCGAGGAAGAAGCCCGCCTGCAGACCGAGGCCGAGTCCCGCCGCCGCGCCGAGGAAGAAGCGCGCCGCCGCGCGCCGCAGGCTGCCGAGCTTGTGGCATCGGACGACGAGGAAGAGGTCAAGCCGAAGCGCACCGCCGCCGGCGCCCCGGTACGCCGTCCGGTTACGCCCGAAGTGGCGCGCCCGGCCAAGCCGACCAAGGCCGAGGAAGACCGTCGTCGCGGCAAGCTGACCCTCAACACGGCGCTTTCCGACGAGGACGCGCGCGCCCGCTCGCTGTCGTCGATGCGTCGCCGCCAGGAAAAATTCAAGCGCGCGATGCATAATGAGCCGCGCGAGAAGGTTATGCGCGAAGTGATCCTGCCTGAAACCATCACCATCCAGGAACTGGCGCAGCGCATGTCCGAGCGCGCTGTCGATGTGGTCAAGTACTTCATGAAGCAGGGCCAGATCCTGAAGCCGGGCGACATCATCGACGCCGACACGGCCGAGCTGGTCGCCACCGAATTCGGCCACACGGTCCGCCGCGTCGCCGAGTCCGACATCGAGGAAGGCCTGTTCAACATTGCCGACAATGCCGAGGACCTGGTGTCGCGGCCGCCTGTCGTGACCATCATGGGCCATGTCGACCACGGCAAGACCTCGCTGCTCGACGCCATCCGCAATGCCAATGTCGTCTCCGGCGAAGCCGGCGGCATCACCCAGCATATCGGCGCCTACCAGGTCGAGAAGAACGGTCAGAAGATCACCTTCATCGACACGCCCGGTCACGCCGCCTTCACGGCGATGCGCGCCCGCGGCGCTCAGGCGACCGACATCGCCATCCTGGTGGTGGCGGCCGACGACAGCGTCATGCCGCAGACCATCGAATCGATCAGCCATGCCAAGGCGGCCGGCGTTCCGATCATCGTGGCGATCAACAAGATCGACAAGCATGATGCCGATCCGCAGAAGGTGCGGTCGGAACTGCTGCGCCATGAGGTGTTCGTTGAATCGATGGGCGGTGAAGTGCTGGACGTCGAAGTGTCGGCGACCAAGGGCACCAACCTCGACAAGCTGTTGGAAGCGATCCTGCTGCAGGCCGAAATCCTCGACCTCAAGGCCAATCCGGACCGTACCGCCGAGGGCGTCGTCATTGAAGCCCAGCTCGACAAGGGCCGTGGTCCCGTCGCCACCGTGCTGGTGCAGACCGGCACTTTGATGCCGGGAGACATCCTCGTCGCCGGCAATGAATGGGGCCGGGTGCGCGCTCTGGTCAACGACCGTGGCGAGCAGATCAAGGAGGCGCCGCCGGCTATGCCGGTCGAGGTGCTCGGCCTGCAGGGCACGCCGCAAGCCGGCGACCGCTTCGCTGTCGTCAACAACGAGGCCCGCGCCCGCGAGATCACCGAATATCGCCAGCGTCTGGCGCGCGAGAAGGCAGTGGCTCGCCATGCCGGCCAGCGCGGCTCGCTCGAACAGATGATGTCGCAGCTGCAGACGAGCGGGTTGAAGGAATTCCCGCTGGTCATCAAGGGCGACGTGCAGGGTTCGATCGAGGCGATCAACGCCGCTCTCGACAAGCTTGGCACCGACGAGGTGCGTGCGCGCATCGTTCATGCCGGCGCCGGCGCCATCACCGAAAGCGACGTGTCGCTGGCGGAGACCTCGGGGGCCGCGATCATCGGCTTCAACGTCCGTGCCAACGTGCAGGCACGTGCGGCCGCGGCGGCCGCGGGCATCGAAATCCGCTACTACTCGATCATCTACAACCTCGTCGACGATGTGAAGGCAGCACTTTCCGGCTTGCTGTCGCCGGAACGCCGCGAGACCTTCATCGGCAATGCCGAGATCCTCGAGATCTTCGACATCACCAAGGTCGGCAAGATCGCCGGCTGCCGTGTCACCGAAGGCAAGGTCGAGCGTGGAGCGGGCGTGCGCCTGATCCGCGACAACGTCGTCATCCATGAAGGCACGCTGAAGACCCTCAAGCGCTTCAAGGACGAAGTCGCGGAAGTTCCGGGCGGCCAGGAGTGCGGCATGGCCTTCCAGAACTACGAGGACATGCGCGTTGGCGACATCATCGAGTGCTTCCGCGTCGAGATGGTGACCCGGACGCTCTGAGTTCGTATACTGTCGATACGACCGGGCGGTGGTCGAAAGACCGCCGCCCTAACTTTAATGCCTGTCGCCCAAAAGTGCGGGATAAACGACATGCATAGAAACAAGTATGAGACATGCGGCACGGTCCCATCCCGCGCCTCACGCTTTCCGGATTGAGAAAAATGCCCCGTCCAACCGCCTCCAGCCCATCCCAGCGCATGCTTCGCGTCGCCGAACAGGTGCGCCATGCGCTGTCGGAAACCTTGCAGCGCGGCGAGATTATCGACCCGCTGATCGAGAACACCGTGGTTTCGGTCTCGGAAGTGCGCATGTCGACTGATCTGAGGGTCGCAACGGCCTTCGTTTCGCCGCTCGGCGCCAAGGACACGGGTGCGGTCATCGACGCGCTCAACAAGCATGCGAAGTTCGTCCGTGGCCGCGTCTCCGGCGCGCTCCGCCAGATGAAGTTCATGCCGGAGTTCCGCTTCAAGCTCGATACGTCCTTCGACAATTTCGCCAGGATCAACGATTTGCTGAAATCGCCCGAAGTCGCGCGAGACTTGGGTGCCGATGGCGAAGACAACGACAAGGACGAGAAATAGTGGGGCGCCGCGGCAAGAAGAAGGGACGGCCGATCTCCGGCTGGGTGGTGCTGGACAAGCCGGTTGGCATGGGTTCGACCGAAGCCGTCTCCAAGATCAAATGGCTTTTCCAGGCAGAAAAGGCCGGCCATGCCGGCACGCTCGACCCGCTGGCCTCTGGCATGCTGCCGATCGCGCTCGGCGAGGCAACCAAGACCGTGCCTTATGTGCAGGACGGCGCCAAAATCTACCGGTTCACCGTCGCCTGGGGCGAGGAGCGTTCGACCGACGATCTCGAAGGCCCGGTGACGCAAAGTTCCGACCGCCGTCCGGCGGAAGAAGATGTCAGGGCGCTGCTGCCGAACTACACCGGCGTCATCATGCAGACACCGCCGCAATTCTCGGCCATCAAGATATCAGGCGAACGCGCCTACGATCTCGCCCGTGGGGGCGAGACAGTCGACATCCCCGCGCGCGAGATCGAGATCGGCCGTCTGGACATCGTCGAGCACGCTGCCGACCACACTTTGTTCGAGGTCGAATGCGGCAAGGGCACCTATGTGCGCTCGCTGGCCCGCGACATGGGCCGCGACCTCGGCTGCTTCGGTCATATCGCCGAATTGCGCCGGGTCGAGGTCGAGCCGTTCACCCAGGAGGATTTCGTCACCCTCGCCGAACTGGAAGTCGCCCGTTTCGGCGAACAGCGCGAAGCTGACAAAGAGGGCGACGCCGATGTTGCCGATGCGCCGATTGACTTCGGCGCCATCGATGCGCTGCTTGTCGACACGGCCGCCGCGCTCGACTGCCTGCCCCAGATCGCCATCAGCGACGAAGCGGCGACCAAGATCCGCCTTGGCAATCCCGTCATCATCCGCGGCCGCGACGCGCCCGTGGAAGCCGAGGAAGCCTGCGCCACCGCGCGCGGCAAGCTTGTCGCCATCGGCGCCATCGAGCAAGGCATGTTCAAGCCGAAGCGGGTCTTTGTCGGCTGACCACTCTCGTCTAGTCTTACGTCGACGTCACATCCGAGGGGCACATGGCAAAGGCTGAGGCGGTGAAGAAGCGGGCGCCGGTGACAACGCGCCGGCCGCCGGTTGGCGCCTCGCCCGGCACGCTGATCGCCGATCCGGCGGCGCGACGGTCCGAGCTGCGGCTGACGCTGATTTCGCCTGAAAAATTCAAGACCATCAACGATGCCAGCATCGACGATCTCAACACCCATTGCGACAACTGGCCGGTCGTCTGGTTGGACTGCACCGGTCTCGCCAACATCCAGCTGATCGAGGAGATCGGCCGGATCTTCAACCTGCATCCACTGGCTCTGGAAGATGTCGTCAACACCGGCCAGCGGCCGAAGGTCGACTTCTTCGAGGACCACGCCTTCGTCGTCATGCGCATGATCGACGACGTCAAGGTGCATCGCTATGAGCAGATCGCGGTGTTCTTCGGCAAGAAATTCGTCGTCACCTTCCAGGAGCGCGAAGGCGATCCGTTCGACCCCGTACGCAAGCGCATCGCGGCAGCGTTGCCCAACCGCTTGCGGATGCGCGGCGCCGACTATCTGGCCTATGCGCTCATCGACTCCATCGTCGACAGCTATTTCCCGCCGATTGAGGCCGCTAGCGAGGAGGTCGATGGCATCGAGGACGAGATGCTCAACACGCCTCACAAGCATCAGATGCGCCAGCTGCACGAATTGCGGCGCGACGCCAATGTGCTCAAGGGCGTGCTGTGGCCGATGCGCGACGCGCTGGCGACGCTGATCCGCAACGACGTGCCCTATGTGAAGCCGGAGACGAAAATCTTCTTCAACGACACGCTCGACCACGCATTGCGGCTGATCGAGCTGGTCGAGAACCAGCGTGATATGCTGACCGGCTTGATCGAAATGCATTTGTCGCTGAGCCAGGCACGCACCAACGATGTGATCTCTTATCTCACCATCGTCTCGGTGATTTTCATGCCGCTAACCTTCCTGGTCGGTATCTGGGGGATGAATTTCGATCCCGAGAGCTCGCCGTGGAACATGCCGGAACTGAAAGCCTACTATGGCTACCCGGCTTCGCTGCTGTTCATGCTGGCCGTTGCTGTCGGGCTGATCGTCTTCTTCAAAAGCAAGAAGTGGCTGTAAGGTTTCGGTGTCAGGGGAATCCTGGATTCCCGAGCAAAGGGCTGCGACAAGCCGGCTTTATGAATGGGCTGGTGTTTTCCGGGGAATTGCCCTATATGCGCCGCAGCATCGCGCCATGTCGCTTTGCTTGCACCGGCCCCTGCTGGACGACATCCCGGCTGAGGGCGACCCGTTTCCTCAAACAGATAAGGAAAAACACGATGTCGATTACTGCCGAGCGCAAACAGGAATTGATGGGTGAATTCGCAACCGCCAAGGGCGATACCGGGTCTCCGGAAGTCCAGGTGGCCATCCTTTCCGAGCGCATCAAGAACCTGACCGACCACTTCAAGGACCACAAGAAGGATAACCATTCCCGCCGTGGTCTGCTCGCTCTCGTCTCCCAGCGCCGCAGCCTGCTTGATTATCTCAAGCGCAAGGATGACGCGCGCTATCAGACGTTGATCGAGAAGCTCGGTCTGCGCCGTTGACGAATTGACCGGCGGGCTTTCGAAGGAGAGCCCGCCGGTCGCGCATTCTGCCAGTCGCATCGATTGGCTAGACCCGGTTTCGAGCGCGCAGAGGCCACTCGAAACCGCCCATGGACGGTCATGGGGCAGGATTGCAGGACGCTCGTGCGCTAACCAGTGCCGAAATCTACCCGAGCTTCCCGTTGTCTTGCCCGTGGCTGCCCGAGAAAGGAAGCCAGGGAAAGGGCATCCGCGCACCGTGAAACGGCGCGGCCCTTTCCGCTTATTAAGGACAAGATATGTTCAACTACCACAAAGTGGAAATCGAATGGGGCGGCCGTCCGCTCATCCTGGAAACCGGCAAGATCGCACGTCAGGCTGACGGCGCGGTGCTTGCGACCTACGGCGAAACCAAGGTTCTCGCCACCGTCGTTTCGATGAAGGAGCCGAAGCCAGGCCTCGATTTCTTCCCGCTGACCGTCAACTACCAGGAAAAGACCTACGCCGCCGGCAAGATCCCCGGCGGCTACTTCAAGCGCGAGGGACGTCCGAGCGAAAAGGAAACGCTGGTTTCCCGCCTGATCGACCGCCCGATCCGCCCGCTCTTCGCCGACGGCTACAAGAACGACACCCAGATCGTCGTCACCGTCGTCCAGCATGACCTCGAGAACGATCCCGATATCCTGTCGATCGTCGCCACCTCGGCCGCTTTGACGCTGTCGGGCGTTCCCTTTATGGGCCCGATCGGCGGCGCCCGAGTCGGCTACATCAACGGCGAATACGTGCTCAACCCGCATGTCGATGAGATGCAGGAATCCAGGCTCGACCTCATTGTCGCCGGCACCGCCGACGCCGTGCTGATGGTCGAGTCCGAAGCCAAGGAACTCGGCGAAGAGCTGATGCTCGGCGCCGTCATGTTCGGCCACAGGGGCTTCCAGCCGGTGATCGACGCCATTATCAAGCTGGCCGAAGTTGCCGCCAAGGAGCCGCGCGATTTCACGGCGCCGGACTACTCCGCGCTTGAAGCCGAAATGCTGAAGATCGTCGGCGACGAGCTCAGCAATGCCTACAAGAACGTCGACAAGCAGAAGCGCTACGCTGCCGTCGACGCCGTCAAGGCGAAGGTCAAGGCTGCGTTTGCCCCGGCTGAAGGCGAAGACGCCAAGTACACCTCCGAGCAGATCGGTTCGGTGTTCAAGGAACTCCAGGCCAAGGTCGTGCGCTGGAACATCCTCGACACCGGTTCGCGCATCGATGGCCGTGACCTCAAGACTGTCCGCAAGATCGTCTCGGAAGTCGGCGTCCTGCCGCGCACGCACGGTTCGGCGCTGTTCACCCGCGGCGAGACCCAGGCGCTGGTCGTTGCCACGCTGGGCACCGGCGAGGACGAGCAGTATGTCGATTCGCTGACCGGTATGTACAAGGAGAAGTTCCTCCTTCACTACAACTTCCCTCCCTACTCCGTCGGCGAGACCGGCCGCATGGGTTCGCCGGGCCGCCGCGAAATCGGCCACGGCAAGCTCGCCTGGCGCGCCATCCGTCCGATGCTGCCGAGCGCGGACCAGTTCCCCTACACGCTGCGCGTCGTCTCGGAGATCACCGAGTCCAACGGTTCGTCGTCGATGGCCACCGTCTGCGGCACATCGCTGGCGCTGATGGATGCCGGCGTTCCGCTGGCCAAGCCGGTTGCTGGTATCGCGATGGGCCTGATCAAGGAAGGCGAGCGCTTCGCGGTTCTGTCCGACATCCTGGGTGACGAAGATCACCTCGGCGACATGGACTTCAAGGTTGCCGGTACCGAAGGCGGCATCACCTCGCTGCAGATGGACATCAAGATCGAGGGCATCACCGAGGAGATCATGAAGATCGCGCTGGACCAGGCCAAGGACGGCCGCCAGCATATCCTCAGCGAGATGGCGCATGCTCTGACCGGCGCCCGCCCCGAACTCGGTGAGTTCGCACCGCGCATCGAGGTTATGCACATCCCGACCGACAAGATCCGCGACGTGATCGGCTCCGGCGGCAAGGTTATCCGTGAGATCGTCGAGAAGACCGGCGCAAAGATCAACATCGAGGACGACGGCACGGTCAAGATCGCTTCGTCGAACGCCAAGGAGATCGAGGCGGCCAAGAAGTGGATCCATACCATCGTCGCCGAGCCGGAAGTCGGCGAAATCTACGAAGGCACGGTCGTCAAGACCGCCGACTTCGGCGCTTTCGTCAACTTCTTCGGTCCGCGTGACGGCCTCGTCCACATCTCGCAGCTTGCCAACGACCGGGTCGCCAAGACCTCGGACGTCGTCAAGGAAGGCGACAAGGTCTGGGTCAAGCTGATGGGCTTCGACGAGCGCGGCAAGGTCCGCCTGTCGATGAAGGTCGTCGACCAGGCCACCGGCAAGGAAATCGCCCGCGACAAGAAGGCCGAAGGCGAAGAAAACGCCGCCTGAGTGGTCTGACAATAGAGTTGAACGGGCGCGGCTTATGTCGCGCCCGTTTTCGTTCAATACCCGTCTACGACATGAGAATCGAAGAATGGCCGCTGAGCCGCTGAAGACACTGTTCCATCCCTTCGAGGCCGAGGGGCTCCCTCTGCCGCAAAAGGGCGAGCGTGTGTTGTTCCTGGGTGCGGAGCCCGGCTTCCGCTTGCCGGAAGGCTTCGAGGCAGAGCTCCATCTTGCACAGGGTTTCCGGCCGCATCTCCGAGCGCTGGAGCGTGCCGGTCACAAGGTAACGCCCCGCTCGGAAGGCGATGCATTCGATGCAGCGCTCGTGCTTGCCGGCCGCCATCGTGGGCTAAACGAGATGCGTATTGCCGAGGCGATCGAACGCGTCACGCCGGGCGGTCTGATCATTGTCGCCGGCGGTAAGGACGAAGGCATCGCCAGCCTGCGCAAGCGCATCGACGAGCTTGTCCCCATCGAAGGGCATCTGCCGAAATATCACGGCATCGCCTTCTGGCTTCGCCGTCCGGTCGATCTGGCGCCTGCGGAAAAACTGCGCGTCGCCAATCCTGCCTTGGTCGTAGAGGACCGCTTCCGCACTGCGCCGGGCATGTTCTCCTTCGACCGGATCGACGCCGGCTCGAAACTTCTGGTCGACAACCTGCCCAAAGACCTGCGCGGCAACATTGCTGATTTCTGCGCCGGCTGGGGTTATGTCGCCGCCGAGGTCGCGGCACGTTCATCCGGTATAACGGGGCTCGACCTTTACGAAGCGGATTTCGACGCGCTTGAGGCGGCCAAGGGCAATATCGGCCAGACAGGCTTCGAGCCCGGCTTCTTTTGGACCGATCTGCTGAGCGAGCCGGTCGAGCGGCGCTATGATGCCATCGTCATGAACCCGCCCTTCCATCGCAGCCGGGCGGCCGAGCCGGAAATCGGCGCCGGCATGATCCAGGCGGCGGGCAAGGCGCTGAAGCCGGGCGGGCGGCTGTTCATGGTGGCGAACCGTCAGCTGCCTTACGAACCGGTTCTGAAGGCCGTCTTCTCCAGCCATGCCGAGCTCGCCCGCGACGGCATGTTCAAGGTTTTCTCCGCGCGCCGATAGGACGGTGCCGGTCGCCTCAATGCATGCTGACGATGCGCGCCGGCTCGTGGACGGGAATGGTCGGTCTGATATCGCCAGGCTTGATCTTGAGCGGCGCCGGCCTGCCGAACAGATAGCCCTGCACCATCTCGCAACCAGCTGCTCGCAAAAGCGTCGCCTGGTTCTCGGTCTCGACGCCTTCGGCGATGATGCCGACGCCGAGCGCCCGCGACAGGCCGACGATGGTAGAGACGACGGCGCCCGAATTCGAATCGGTGTCGATGCGGCTGACGAAGGAGCGGTCGATCTTCAGCTTGCCGAAGGCGAAGTCGATCAGGTAGCTGAGATTGGAATAGCCGGTGCCGAAATCGTCGACGGCCACCGAAATGCCCATGTCGGCAAGCTGCTGCAGGATGGTGGCGGCGCGGTCGCGGTCCTGCATCATCGCCGTCTCGGTCACTTCGAGCTCCAGCCGCGACGGCTTGATGCCGGTGCTGGCCATCGTATCGCGCACGATGCCGACGAAATCCTTGGTCATGAACTGGACCGGCGAGATGTTGACGGCAACGAAGCAGTCCTCGGGCAAATGACGGGCATCGCTGCAGGCCTTGTTCAGCACCCAATTGCCGATCGGGTGGATCATGCCGGTCTCTTCGGCGATCGGAATGAATTCCATCGGCGGGATCATGCCGCGTTCCGGGTGCTTCCAGCGGATCAGCGCCTCGTAGCCGACGATACGGCCGGTCGGCAGGTCGAGCTGCGGCTGGTAGTGGAGGTCGAAATCGCCACGGACGAAGGCGATGTGCAGTTCGGATTCGATCCAGTGGCGGTAGTCGGCGACCTGGCCCATGTCGGAATGGAAGACCGACCAGTTGCCCACGCCGCCGGCGCGGGCATTCTGCAGCGCCAGGTTGGAGCGGCGCAGGATGAGGACCGGATCGACGCCATCCTTTGGCATCGCCACGATGCCGACCGACAGGCCGACCGACTGCAGGTGGGAATCGAGCTGGTACGGCTTCAGCATCTCCTCGATCATGGTTTCGACGGTGCTTTCCATGGACCTTTGGAGTTGGTGTTCCCAGACAAGGATAGCGAACTCGCCGGCGCCGATGCGCCCCATCACCGCGCCTTCGGGCATGCAGGCCTTCAACCGCTTGGTGAAGCCGCGGATCAGTTCGTCGCCATGGCTGTAGCCGATGGCGTCGTTGATCTGCTTGAAGCGGTCGATGTCGATGTCGATGAGGAACACCGGCTCACCGGTCCTGATCGTCGCGGACGCCGCGTCGGCAATCCTGCCGACCATCGCCGGCCGCGCAAAAAGCCCGGTCAGCTTGTCAAAATGGGTTTCGTTGAAAACGTAGTCCACCGATTCATCGACGCCGGCGAAGAAGGACAAGGCAGCACCGGCGGCGGCCAGCGCGCATAGCGCCGACGCGATGCCGATCATGGTTTCCGCCTGCATGCCGGCAAAGCCGTCCCCGAAACCATGCCGGAGGCCCCAAAGCCCAAGGATGAAACTGCCAAGGCCCGAACTGGCGACGGTGAGCAGCCGGAACACAGGTGTTCGCTTCGGGTTGCTGACAGCAGGCATTGCTCAGTCCCTGTCGCATGATCCCGAAATCAACTCGACTTTCGGAAATATCAAGCGCAAATTCATAAAGGCTAAAGCATCCTTTGCGCCCAGCAAGAACGCGCAGAGCCCAAGCCCATAAGACTTCTAGCGGATATCTCCTTAAAATGAGTTTCCGCCGATGCATCTAATTTTACTGGTGAGTTAATCGCGTACGCTGTCGGTCTGCTTCAACTCATCCAGGGTTGGCATCGACACGATGTGATAGCCGGAATCCACATAATGGATTTCGCCGGTGACGCCTGACGAGAGGTCGGACAAAAGATAGAGCGCCGAGCCGCCGACCTCGTCGATGGTCACCGTGCGGCGCAGCGGCGAGTTGCGCTGCTGGTAGGAGTACATGTGGCGGGCGTCCGAGATTCCGGCGCCGGCCAAAGTACGCACCGGTCCCGCCGATATGCCGTTCACCCGGATGCCGCGCGGGCCATAATCGTTGGCGAGATAGCGCACGCTGGCTTCCAGCCCGGCCTTGGCGACGCCCATGACGTTGTAGTTCGGCATGACGCGGACAGAGCCGGCATAGGTCAGCGTGATCATCGCGCCGCCTTCGCTCATCAGCGGGGCGGCATGGCGGGCGACCTCGGTGAAGGAGTAGCAGGAGATGACCATGGTGCGGACGAAATTGTCGCGGCTGGTGTCGGCGTAGAGCCCTTTGAGCTCGTTCTTGTCGGAAAAGCCGATGGCGTGGACGACGAAGTCGAGCCCGCCCCATTCCTTCCCGAGCGTCTCGAAGGTGGCGGCGACCGATGCGCTGTCCTCGACGTCACAGGGCACCACCAGAGACGCGCCAAGCTTCTCGGCAAGCGGCTTGACGCGGCGCCCGAATGCGTCGCCCTGATAGGTGAAGGCAAGCTCCGCTCCGTGTTCGGACAATTTCCTGGCGATGCCCCAGGCGATCGAATGATCGTTGGCGACGCCCATGACAAGCCCGCGCTTGCCCTTCATCAGTCCGTCCATGGCCGGCAATCCCCCTACAAAAAAACGCTGGCCTTATGCGGAATAGCGCTGGAAAATCAGCGTTGCGTTGGTGCCACCGAAGCCGAACGAGTTGGACAAAACCGTGTCGATCCTGGCGTCGTCGATGCGCTTGCGCACGATCGGCATGCCCTCGAATTCGGGATCGAGGTTTTCGATATGGGCGCTCTCGCCGATGAAGCCGCCTTGCATCATCAGGATCGAGTAGATCGATTCCTGTACGCCGGCGGCACCAAGGGAATGGCCGGTCAGCGACTTGGTCGAGGTGATGAACGGCATCTTGTCGCCGAACACCTCTCGGATGGCGCCCATTTCCCGGGAATCGCCGACCGGCGTCGAGGTGCCGTGGGTGTTGATGTAGTCGACCGGCGCGGACACCGTCGCTAGAGCCTGGCGCATGCAGCGCACCGCGCCTTCGCCCGACGGCGCCACCATGTCGTAACCGTCCGACGTCGCGCCATAGCCGACGATCTCAGCGTAGATCTTGGCGCCGCGCGCCTTGGCGTGTTCGAGCTCCTCCAGGATGAGGACGCCCGCGCCGCCCGCGATGACGAAGCCATCGCGATTGGCGTCATACGCGCGGGAAGCTGTTGACGCCTTGTCGTTATACTTCGACGACATCGCCCCCATGGCATCGAACAGGTCCGACATCGTCCAGTCGAGGTCCTCATGGCCGCCGGCAAACATCACATCCTGCTTGCCCCACTGGATCAGTTCGTAGGCGTTGCCGATGCAATGCGCCGAGGTCGAGCAGGCCGACGAGATCGAATAGTTGACGCCGTGGATCTTGAACCAGGTGGCGAGCGTCGCCGACGCGGTCGACGACATCGCCTTCGGCACCGCGAACGGACCGATGCGCTTGGGGCTGTTGTTCTTGAGCGTGGTCTCGGCAGCCTCGACGATGGTGCGGGTCGAGGGGCCACCCGAGCCCATGACAATGCCGGTGCGCTCATTGGTGATGTCGCTTTCGCCAAGCCCGGCGTCGGCGATCGCCTGGTCCATCGCGACATGGTTCCAGGCCGCGCCCTGGCTCAGGAAGCGCATGGCGCGCCGGTCGATCATAGGGGTCGGGTCGAGCGTCGGCGCGCCCCAGACCTGGCAGCGGAAGCCGTGTTCGGCGAAGGAATCGGAGAAGCTGATGCCTGATTTGGCATCGTGGAGCGAGGATTGCACCTCGTTGGCGTTGTTGCCGATCGACGATACGATGCCGAGGCCTGTGACGACGACCCTTCTCATTCGCAACTCCTTCCAGCGGATGATCCCGAAACCCTAGTCGGTTTTCGCCGGCGATCATACGCAAAACCAAAATGCCGCAGCGTCGTTGCGCGTCCGGGAACGCCCTGCTGCAGTGGCGCCGGTCAGGCGGCCGATTGCTTGGACAGCCCCACTTTGAGGTCTGTCGCCGCGTATATGGGTTCGCCGTCGGCTTTAAGCCAGCCATCGGCGATGCCGAGAACCAGGCGTCCGCGCATGACGCGCTTGAAATCGATGCCGTATTCCACTTTCTTGACCGAAGGCGTCACCATCCCCTTGAACTTCACTTCGCCGGTCGACAGCGCCATTCCCTTGCCCGGCTCGCCGAGCCAGCCGAGGTAGAAACCCGTCAATTGCCACATGGCGTCGAGGCCCAGGCACCCCGGCATGATCGGATTGCCGATGAAATGGCAGGCGAAAAACCACAGGTCCGGCTTGATGTCGAATTCGGCGCGGATGAAGCCCTTGTCGTGGGCGCCGCCGGTCTCGCTGATCTCGGTGATGCGGTCGAACATCAGCATCGGCGGATAGGGCAGCTGGGCGTTGCCGGGCCCAAACAGCTCGCCGCGGGCGCAGGCAAGCAATTCCTCATAACCGTAGCTGGATTTCGAACCCGCCATATGTCTCGTCCCCATAATGTCCCGGGCGGTGGGGCGCCCTTGTCGTTGGTTTCCTAACACAATCCCTTTCGGTCCGGAAACCGGCGTTTGCGCTTAACCCGCCCGTCTGCCCGGGTCAATGCGCGCTCTCGCATCGGCCCGAAATCGATCTCGATTCCGGAAAGCACGATGCGACGCCAAAAAGCGATAGAGCGCACTTAGTGCGTCCAACTGGACGCACGTCGCTCTATTGATCGTATTCCGCCAACAGAATATATGTCGGGAGGTATCCAGTTTCGGTTGATGACGTTTTTTCGCCACTCTGGGCGTGTCTTGAGGCAGAACTGTGGGCTTGGACGGATAGATGGATCTGGGCGGCCGGAAGGAAAATGTCGCTGTGGACAAGCGGGTTCGCGAAGCCGGCCTTAGGCCGACACGCCAACGCATTGCGCTGGCCGATCTGCTGTTTGCCAAGGGCGACCGCCACCTTTCGGCCGAGGAACTGCATGAAGAGGCGGTCGCCGCCGGCGTGCCGGTCTCGCTCGCCACCGTCTACAACGCGCTTCACCAGTTCACCCAGGCCGGCCTGCTGCGCATCCTGGCGGTCGAGGGGTCCAAGACCTATTTCGACACCAACACCTCCGATCACCATCATTTTTACATCGAAGGCGAAAACAGGATCTTCGATATAGAAAGCGGTCCGGTGACCGTCTCCAACCTGCCGGAGCCACCCGCAGGCATGGAGATCGCCAATGTCGACATCGTGGTGAGGCTGCGCCCGAAGCGCAGCGTTTAAGCCCCAACCCGTGAAACCTGTCGATTTTGCAATCCGGCTCGAATGGGTTGCGGTCGCGGTCGTGGCTATACTCGCCTATGCCGCGTCAGGCGTTTCCTGGTGGCTGTTCGCCCTGCTTATTCTGGCGCCCGACCTGTCGATGCTGGGCTATCTCGCCGGGGCACGGATCGGCGCTGTCGCTTACAACGCGTTGCACATCCTGATCGTCCCGCTGTTGCTGGCCCTCGCCGGATATGTTCTGGCCAATTCGACGGCGACCGCGATTGGTCTGATCTGGATCATCCACATCGCCGTCGACCGCGCGCTCGGCTACGGTCTCAAACTGTCGACCGGTTTTCAGGACACCCATCTCGGCCGTATCGGCCGTTAGGCCTCCAGCAATCTCAATTCTTGACGTGCTCGCCGGGATAGGCGCCCCACACCTGCGACTGGGCGATCCAGCCGGTGTGGCCGTCGAAGGTCATTTCGCACCACTGGCCATCGCAGGTTTTGATCGTGCCCGTAACGCCCGGCTCGATGATGGCGATGACGCTGGCGTCCTTATCGGCATCGTCGAGCAGATTGATTCGGCCACCTTTGGTGCGTTGCCAAGGGGCGACGATCGCGGTCCGGCGGCCGGACAGCAGCGACTGGTTGATCCAACCCTCCGAGCCATCGGCATCGCGCACCCGCCGCCAGGTATCGAATTCCTGGATGATTTCCATCGGCAGGCCGGCCTTTGTGTACATCCAGTCGACGGAATAGTTGGCGCCGGGGCCAACGCGCGAGTTGACGCGAGCCGATTTCAGGCTGACGAAACGCGGCAGCGGCAGGCCGCTCGGCCCGAGCGTGACCGTCTGCACAGGTGCGGCGGCACCTTGCGCCGCGGCTTGCGGGGAATGCAGGAGAGCGCCGAGAAGCGCTGCGCTGAGGATCAGGCGAAGCGACGCGAAACCAGACACTTTCATTCCTTTCGGCGCGTGCCCTTTGGTCCGGGCGCCCCTTTTTCTTTGTCTTCGGCGGCACCGCTTGTTACAGGAGTGGCAGGCACCGCGACCGGTATTCAGTTTCGCCTGTCTTGGTTAAAGAGGTCTCAACGAGATCGGGTTCGAGGAAACAATGGCAGGCAAAAAACGGCCTCTCGTCGTCATCACGCGCAAGCTGCCCGATCCGGTCGAGACCCGCATGCGCGAACTCTTCGACGCCAGGCTGAATGTCGAGGACCGCCCGATGACGCAGCCGGAGCTGGTCGCGGCGATCAAGGAAGCCGATGTGCTGGTGCCGACCATCACCGACCAGATCGATGCGGCGCTGATTGCCCAGGCCGGCGACAATCTCAAGCTGATCGCCAATTTCGGAAATGGCGTCGACAAGATCGATGTGGCGGCGGCGGCCAGGAAAGGCATTACCGTCACCAACACGCCGAACGTGCTGACCGAGGATACGGCCGACATGACCATGGCGCTGATGCTGGCCGGGCCGCGGCGGCTGGCCGAAGGCGCCAATGTGCTCACCAGCGACAAGAAATGGGCCGGTTGGTCGCCGACCTGGATGCTCGGCCGGCGCATCTGGGGCAAGCGCCTCGGTATCGTCGGCATGGGCCGCATCGGCACTGCGGTTGCGAGGCGCGCCAAGGCTTTCGGCCTGTCGATCCACTACCATAACCGCCATCGCGTGCTGCCGGCGGTCGAGGAAGGGCTGGAGGCGACCTATTGGGAAAGCCTCGACCAGATGCTTGCCCGCATGGACATCATCTCGATCAACTGCCCGTCGACGCCGGCGACCTTTCATCTGCTTTCGGCGCGGCGCCTAGCTCTGCTTCAGCCCACCGCCTATGTGGTCAACACCGCGCGCGGCGACATCATCGACGAGGAAGCGCTGGTCAAGCTGATCCAGGACGGCAAGATCGCCGGCGCCGGCCTCGACGTCTACGAGCACGAACCGGCGCTGAACTCGAAACTGCTGAAGCTTGCCGCCAAGAACAAAGTCGTGCTTTTGCCGCATATGGGTTCTGCGACGATCGAGGGCCGCATCGACATGGGCGAGAAGGTGATCATCAACATCCGCGCCTTCTTCGACGGCCACCGGCCGCCGGACCGCGTGCTGCCGCTATGGACTTGAAGCGGGCCGCGTTCAGGATGCGGTTGTGAGGGCGCCATCCGCCGCGACACTCACACGCTTGCCGCGATAGGCCTCAAAAGCGTCGCGCCTGAGCCTGAGCGCTACCGGCGTCGGCCAGCCCATTTCCCTGGCCACAATCAAGCCAAGCAGCAGGATCGCGTCCGGCTCGTGCAGCACGAGTGCCGTCGGCGCATGGCCATTGTGGACGAGTTCCATCAGCACGGCTGACGCTGAGGACGAGCCGATCGTGCCGGGCAGGAACAGCACACGCCCGGAAATGGTCTCGCCATGCTGCGGGTGACGGACATCGGCGATGCGGCCGCTCTTCGGATCGACGCCGCCCCAGAAGCTGATCGGCGCCATCAGCACCAAGGCCAGCCCTTCGCCTCCGCTGCCCGGCACCAGGATTTCAGCGACGGCGCTCATGCGGCGATATCCGTAAACCTGGGCTTACCGGCAACCGCGCTTTCCACGCAGTCGGCCAGCGAGCCGTAAAGCACGGCGTAACCGGTATTGCCCGGCGCGTAGTGCGCGAATTTTCCCGAATTGGTCATCAGCACGCCGCCGGCCAGATTCGGCAGGATCGGCGTCACCACCACGCAGGTGTCGGCGACGATGATGACGCCGCTGGCTTCGAGCATCTTGCGCTTGCCGTTCTGCTCCAGCCTGGTGAGCACGTGGCGGCCGGTGCAGGCGTAAATCGGCACGCTGAGCCGCCGCCCGCCAATCAGCCGCTCAAGTGCATCGAATTCGGCCAAAGACAGATGCGGACTGCCGATCGCCACGGCATCGATGGCGGTCTGCGTGGCTGCGGTGGACAGGCCGGCGCGGGCCTTCATGGCCATCTCCGGCGTTACGCGGATCATCGTTTCCGGCCTGCCGCCCACCAGGATGGTCTCGGCGTCGGGCGCTTCTGGCGTTACCCCAGCGATATGGAACAGGCCGACGGCGCCCGACGATGCCGCCGCCGCGCCGAAGGCCTTCAGCGCATCCTCGCCGGGATGGCTGGATATGCCGGTGACGACGCCGACCGCGTTGCCGACCTCACGGCCGTAGAGGTTGCCCAGCACCGGCCAGGCGATCTCCGAACCAAGGAACGAGGCGGAGAGGCCGGACACATCGAACACCAGCCGTGCCTGCCGGTTCTCGGGGCGATGCAGGCCGTAATCCGGCGCGCGGCCCGATATGGCGCAGGCGATGTCGAGGAAGTCGCCATAGCGGTTGGTGCGTGCCCCCAGCACCGAATTGCAGAACACCACCGCGTTGGATTCACCCCAGGCGACATCGCTGCCAAGCGCTGGCCTGTGGCCGGCCTGATAGGGCGCGCAGGTCCAGCTCTGCTCGCAGCCCAGTTTGCGGTAGGCCTCCATCATTCGTCGCGCCATGCCGCGCGCCGGCTCTTCGAGGCGCACGCGCGAGCAGCCCATCAGGTCGAGCGCGCCGACATTGAGCGTCGAGCGCACCGCGACCCTGGCGCCGCCATCGACCAGCCTTTCGGCAAACAGCGTGCCGGAATCGCCGTGATAGAGCGCGCCGTCTATATGCGTCGAGGCGATCGGGATCAGTCGCGGCGCGCCGAGCAGCGCAGCGCTTTCGGCAACGATGCGCATCGCCATCGCCGCCCCGTCATGGCCGGAGGCGATTGTCTGCTCCTGTGCGCTGAGGGCGAGGCTCACGCGAACTCCTTGCGCATGGTGATCGAGGTCGGCCGGTCATAACCGTCATGCGCCGTGCGCGCGGTTTCGCGGAAGCCGAGACGCGCAAAGGTTGCGTGATTTGCCGTGAGCTCGACCCGCGTCTGCAGTTCGATGCCGGGTTTGTTGCGGTTGCGGGCAAGGTCCTCGACAGCCTGCATCAATCGTCTGCCGATGCCTTGGCCCTGAAGCCCGAGTTCGACGGCGAACTTGCCGATATAGAAATCATCGGGTCTCTCCAGCGCAAAAACGCAGCCTGCGATCTGGCCGCCCTGCAGAGCCACGAACACCGTTTCCCGCCCAGCCTTGTCCCTCAGGCTTTCGACGCACAGCAGATGCGCAGAGGAGGGCGGGTCGATGACGCCGTCCATCGGTGCAAAGGCGCGCATGATCAGGCTGAGCAGTTCGTCCCAGCGGTCGAAGCCGGGGGCGAACTGCGTGACCAAAACACTGGCAGGCTGATCCATGCGGTCAGCTTCTCTTGTAGCGGATCGTGTCGAAGCGCGCCGACAGCGCATCGTAGAGCAGCAGCCGGCCGACCAGTGGTTCGCCGATACCGGTGATCAGCTTGATGGCTTCCATTGCCTGCAAGGTGCCGATGACGCCGGTCAGCGCACCGACGACCCCGGCCACCGCGCAGGACGGCACCAGTCCTTCCGGCGGCGCTTCAGGAAAGAGGTCGCGATATCCAGGGTTCGGTCTGCCGTCGGCGCCGGTCCCGAACGGCATCAACACCGTCACCGAGCCGTCGAAGCGGCCGACGGCGGCATGCACGAGCGGCCGCTTTTCCGCCGCGCAGGCATCCGCCACCACATAGCGCGTCTCGAAATTGTCGGAGCCGTCGACGACCACGTCGTAGCGCGCGACGAGAACGGCAGCATTGTCGGCCGTCAGCCTGAAATCGTGCAATTCCACCGCGACATGGGGATTGATCCGGGCGATCGCTGCTTTGGCGCTCTCGGTCTTCGCCGTGCCGACCGTATGGGTGGCGTGGATCACTTGCCGCTGCAGATTGGACAGCGAGACAATATCGTCGTCGACGATTCCAAGCGTGCCGACGCCGGCGGCAGCGAGATATTCCAGCACCGGCGCGCCGAGGCCGCCGGCGCCGATCACCAGTACCCGCGCCCGCTTCAGCCTCTGCTGGCCGGCGCCGCCGATCTCGGGCAGCACGATGTGGCGGGCATAGCGTTCGAGCTCTTCGTCGGTGAGGGCGGCAGGGGTCATTGCCGGACCATATAGCGGAGCAAAAAGCTTGTCAGGTCTCTTCGGTTGGCCCAACCGTGCCGTGGTCGACGTTGAGGAACTGCGCGCGTCCCCTCAGGCTGGAAAACAGCGCGGCGTCGGTTCCGGTCATGAAGGCCTGGCAGCTCAGCTCTTCCAGGATCGAGAACAGCGCGGCGCGCCGGCCGGCATCGAGATGCGCGGCAATCTCGTCGAGCAACAGGATCGGCGTCATCCCCGACATCTCGCCGGTCAGCCTTGCGTGCGACAACACGATGCCGACCAGCAGCGCCTTCTGCTCTCCGGTCGAGCAGAGTTCGGCCGGCATCGCCTTGGGGCGGTGGCGCACCAGCAGATCCGAACGGTGCGGGCCATCGAACGTGCGTCCGGCGGCGCGGTCGCGCTCGCGGCCGTCGGCAAGGGCGGCGCGATAGCGTTCCTCGACATCCACGGCGGGTGCTGTGGCGACGTCGCTTTCAAGGTCGCCGGAGAGGCTGATGTCGGCCTGCGGAAACGGCCCGCTGGAAGGCAGCCTGTCGATCATGGCGGTAAGCAGGCGTACCAGTTCGGCGCGCGCAGCCGCGATCGCCACGCCGGTTTCGGCCATCTGCATCTCGATGGCGTCGAACCAGGCGCCGTCGCGCGAGCCTTCCGTAAGCAAGCGGTTACGTCCGCGCATCGCCTTCTCGTAATCGAGCGCACGCTGGCCGTGGCCGGGATCGACAGCCAAAACCAGCCGGTCGAGAAAGCGCCGCCGGTCGGCGGCAGGTCCGGGGAACAGGCCGTCCATGGCCGGCGTCAGCCAGACGACGCGCAGCCATTCCAGCATGGCGTCTGCCGACCGTGCCGGCGCGCCATTGATGCGCACCTTGCGACCGCCCTCGCCGGCCGCTTCACCCCCGGTGATGCCGGTGCCGATCTCGACCTGTCCCTCCGGCCCGTCGAGCCTTGCGTGGAGCGCAAAGCCGCCATCGCCGCCTTCGCGGGCCACGTCGACATAGGGCGCACGGCGCAGGCCGCGGCCCGGCGTCAGCAGGGAGATGGCTTCCAGAAGATTGGTCTTGCCGGCGCCATTGTCGCCGGAAAACACCACAGGGCCGGGGGAAAAGCCGATCGACAGCGCCGCATAGTTGCGGAAATTCGTAAGTGTTAGCTTCCTTATGTGACTTTGTTCCGGCAACCGCTATCCGCCTGTAGAAGTCGCCGCAATCAATTATGCTGCAGTGTGCCGCAGTGCGGCTGCTACACCCGCATCGGCATCAGCACGTAGAGCGCGGTCTCATCGGCCATGTCGTGGATCAGCGTCGGCGAACCGGCATCGGCCAGCATGAACTTGGCTTCCGTGCCGGTCAGTTGAGCAGCGACGTCGAGCAGATATTTGGCGTTGAAGCCGATCTCGATCGGGTCTGAGGAGTAATCAGCGGCCAGTTCCTCGGTGGCGCTGCCCGAATCCGGATTGTTGACGGCAAGCGTCACCTGGCCTTCGGTGATCGAAAGCTTCACCGCGCGGCCGCGCTCGGAGGAAATGGTCGAGACGCGATCGACGGCGGCGGCGAAGCTCTGGCGGTCGATGATCAGCTTCTTGTCGTTGCCGGTCGGAATGACGCGCTGGTAGTCCGGGAAAGTGCCGTCGATCAGCTTCGAGGTCAGAACCACGCTGCCGATGGTGAAGCGGATCTTGGTGTCGGACAATTCGGTGGTCACCGCGACATCGGGATCGTCGACCAGCTTCTGCAATTCGCTGACCGTCTTGCGCGGAATGATGATGCCCGGCATGCCTTCGGACCCGGCCGGAGCGTCGATCTCGGCGCGCGCCAGGCGGTGGCCGTCGGTCGCCACCGAACGCAGCTTCAGCTTGCCGCCAGTTTCATGCGTGTGCAGGTAGATGCCGTTGAGATAGTAGCGCGTCTCTTCGGTGGAGATGGCGAACTGGGTCTTTTCGATAAGGCCTCTCAGGGCGACGGAATCGAGCCGGAAGATGTGTGAGAAGGATCCCGCCGAAAGCTCCGGGAAATCGGACTGCGGCAGGCATTGCAGGCGAAAGCTCGAGCGGCCCGACGTTACCGTCATGGCGTTGCCGTCCTCGTCGGTCTTCAGCATCACTTCGGCGCCGTCGGCCAGCTTGCGCACGATGTCGTAGAGCAGGTGCGCCGGAACCGTCGTCGCCCCGCCGCGCTCGACCTTTGCCGGCGTCGCTTCGGTCACTTCGAGGTCGAGGTCGGTGGCTTTCATTTCAAGGCTGGCGCCCTCGGCGCTGAGCAGCACGTTCGACAGGATCGGTATGGTATTGCGCCGCTCGACCACGCGATGAACGTGGTTGAGCGACTTCAGGAGATTGGACCGTTCCAGGATAACACGCATGACGAAACAGGCTCGCTTGAATGAATGGACGGGTCACCAGTGGGCGGCGCCCCGCGAAAGGTCTGAACAGGCTCAGAATCTATGCAAACTGACAGGAAAAAGCCAGCAAACGCAAGTCCGGGCCACCGGTTCGCGCCGGTTAAGCGGGCTTTCTGGGGATAAAGCGGACGTTGGCCGGCAACCGATGCATGTCGCCGAAAACTGCGCAGCGGTTTTGGGACAACGACATGCATCAAAACAAGAAAATTTAAAGCGCGACGACCGTTTGCCGCGCCGATCAGGCTTGGTCGTTGATCAGCCTGCGCAACAGTTCCAGTTCCTGCGCCAGCGTGTTGTCGACGCCGGAAAGGTCCTCGATCTTGCGCACCGCATGCAGCACCGTGGTGTGGTCGCGCCCGCCGAACCGCCGGCCGATCTCCGGCAGCGAGCGCGGCGTCAATACCTTCGACAGGTACATGGCGACCTGCCTGGGCTTCACGATGGTGCGCGTGCGCCGGTTGGACAGCAACTCGGTCTTCGACACATTGTAGTGGCGCGCCACGATGCGCTGGATGTCCTCGATGCGCACCCGCTTCGGCTCGCCAGAGCGATAGATGTGCCCCAGGATCTCGTCGATGCGGTCGATGGTGATCGCCGGCTCGAACGACTGACGAAACAGCAGTTGGTTGAACGCGCCCTCCAGCTCACGACCGCTGCCGGTCACCGTGCGGGCGACATGGTTGAGGATCTCCTCCGAAATATTGAGCGATGCATCGTCAACCTTGGCGGTGGCAAGCCGAAGTTTGAGCATGCCTATGCGCATGGCGAAGTCCGGCGCCGACATTTCCAGCGCGACACCGCCATTGAGGCGCGAGCGCACCCGCGGTTCCAGCGATTCCAGTTCCGACGGCGGCCTGTCAGCGGCAACCACCACTTGCTTGGCGCTGTCGAGCAGCATGTTGATGAGATGGCAGAATTCGTGCTGGATCGACTTGCCCTGCAGGAACTGCATGTCGTCGATGATCAAGAGGTCGATGTCGCGCAGCTGTTCCTTCAGCGTCAGCGCATTGTTGTCGCGGATCGCGGTGGCGAAGCGCCACATGAAATATTCGGCCGTCAGATAGACGACGCGCGATTTCGGGTTCTGTTTCAGGGATTCGGCCGCAATCGCCTGCAAAAGGTGCGTCTTGCCGAGCCCGACGGTCGCATGAAGGAACAGCGGGTTGAAGCGCACCGCGCTCGACTGCGATTCCGCCACGGCTTTGGCTGCGGCGAAAGCCACCCGGTTCGACGGGCCTTCGATGAAGGAGCCGAACGTGTAGCGCGGGTCGAGCGGCGACCCCAGCACATTGTGCCGGAATTCGCTCTCGATCGGCGTGCCGGGACGAGGGGCGGGCGCCCGCTCCACCCTGCCGGGGCCGACCGTGCCGGCCGCCAATGCGGTCTGCGTATGCTTGGTCATCTTGCGCGCCGGCACGGCCTCGGGTTCGACGACGCCATTGCGGGCAGGACGGGTCGCGGTGCGCACGACCATCTCGATCTTGAGGATTTCGGGATCCTCGTGCTTCCACAGATCGGCGATGAGATCGAGATAATGGCCATTGATCCACGAGCGCAGGAAGGCCGTGGGCACCGAGATGCGTACAATGCCCCGGGAAGCCTCAGCCACCTTCATACGGCCGAACCAGCTCGAATAGACCTCGGTTCCCAGGCGCGCCTTCAACTGGGCCTTGACCCGGTCGAACTTCTGTTCCGCGTCGCTGGAAGCCGCCATATCGTGCGCTCCGACCAATGTTCCGGGAAATGGCAGGTCGCCCGTAAGCTCCCGCTCGATGCCGCTCTGCATGATTGTGCGTCCCTTTTCCTTTGTACCTTTTTTCCGCCGGGAGTGCGCCTCCTGCACCCATGTTTCCGGCGACCGTATCTTCGCTACAACACCACCGCCGCCGCCGGCGGATGACGTTGCCTCGTCAGAATGGGATGGGTCCCGGCTGCTTAAAGCCAGTCCGTCTGACATGTTCGGGCAAAGCGGTGCTACCCGGCGAAAACGCCGGTGCGCCATCAAGCTGCCATGTACAATTACGCCAGTCCCCTATCGTATCGAAAAGGCAAGCCATACCCGTTCGCGGAATTGATCCACGTCATGAATTCTGCCACTGTTAGCTGGCCGATTCAGGCTGGGTTAAGGGCTAATGGCCCGTCCCTTTCGATAGACCGACATTACCGAAATCGCTGTGGATAGGGCAAGGCCACCTCTAACGGATTTTTAAGGAATCTGGTTAGTGAACAACGGTTCGGGCTCCGTGCTGGAAGCGCATATTTTGACAAAGCCATTGGGATTCAAACCCTTTTGCCGCGAATATGAAAATGGCTGTGCGGTTTGAAATTTTCTGAAATAATTCGCTTGACACCAACTTGCTGCCTATCGCCCACAGGCGATGTGAACAAGCTGTGGATCACTTCCAGCAAGTCGTTGAAAAATATCAGCAATTTGTGACAGCCAAATTTATTGGCGTGGGCCGTTTCGGCGGATTGGAATATCAGTGGGAGTGTATGTGCCGGCAAAGCATTCCAGACTCTGGAATGCGGCTCGGGCGTGCTTTGCGGCCGTTCTTTTTAAGTGCTTGCCGGCAAACGAAAAAACCCGGCACGATTGGCCGGGTTTGAAAGAACGACAGTTCAGGAACGGTCAATCAGGCCGACAGCACCTTGAGGCGGTGAGCCAGACGCGACACCTTGCGCGATGCCGTATTCTTATGGATCACGCCCTTGGTCGCGGCGCGCATCAATTCCGGCTCTGCGGTCTTGAAGGCTTCCAGCGCGGCTGCCTTGTCGCCGGCAGCCAGTGCCTCTTCGACCTGGCGGACATATGTACGCACGCGCGAGCGGCGGTTCTTGTTGATCGCTGCGCGGCGGGCGATCTTGCGCGTTGCCTTTTTGGCCGAGGAGGTATTGGCCATGATGCCTCTCTTCTGATCTGGTGGGCGCATGCGGGATGCCGCAGGGCGCAAAAAACAAACGGGCAGCCAACGGCCGCCTCGGTTGGAGCGGCTTATAGTTCAGCTTTTCCGGCGCGTCAACGCCGCTTTGGCTTCTTTTTGGTCCTCGCCGCCGCCACTCTAGCGATTGGTGAAATTCGGCTTCCGCTTCTCGGCAAAGGCTGCCATCCCTTCCTTCTGGTCGTCGAGCGCAAACAGCGAGTGGAACAGCCGGCGTTCGAAGCGCAGTCCCTCCGCCAGCGTCGTCTCGTAGGCGCGGTTGACTGCCTCCTTGGCCATCATCACCGATGGCAGTGAAAACTCTGATATCCTGGCCGCGGCCTTCATCGCCTCCTCGATCAACTCGCCGGCCGGCACGACGCGCGAGGCCAGGCCGCTGCGCTCGGCTTCGGCGGCATCCATCATCCGACCGGTCAGGCACATGTCCATGGCCTTCGACTTGCCGACAAAGCGGGTCAGCCGTTGCGAGCCGCCCATGCCGGGAATGACGCCAAGCGTGATTTCGGGTTGGCCGAACTTGGCCGTGTCGGCGGCAATGATGAAATCGCACATCATCGCCAGTTCGCAGCCGCCGCCCAGCGCATAGCCCGCGACAGCGGCGATCATCGGCTTGCGCGCACGGGTAAACTCTTCCCAGCCGACGAAGAAATCCTGCACATAGGCCTCCGCGTAGGTGACGGCCTGCATTTCCTTGATGTCGGCGCCCGCCGCAAAAGCCTTCTCGGAACCGGTGATGACCATGGCGCCGATGCCGGGATCGGCGTCGAACCCCTTTGCCGCCGTCAGCAAATCCGCCAGCACCTGCGCGTTCAGCGCGTTGAGCGCCTTAGGCCGGTTCAACGTGATCAGGCCGACCTTGCCGCGCGTCTCGACGATGATGGTTTCATAGCTCATGGGCTGGCCTCCTGGTTGCGGCACTGAAGGACCGTCTAGCTTACCGCTGGCACGTCCGGCAATAAAAGGTCGAGCGGCCGCTTTGCACGATGCGCTCGATGTGGCCGCGACAGCCGGGCGTCGGACAGGGCTCGCCTTCGCGATCGTAGACCGCGAAGGAATGCTGGAAATAGCCCAGCGACCCGTCTGTGTGCACATAGTCGCGCAGCGAAGACCCGCCGGCGGCGATCGCATCGGCGATCACCGAACGGATTGCCTCGGCCAGTCGTTCGCTCTGTTCCTTGGCCTTCTTGCTGGTCCCGGCGATGGTGCCTGCCTCGCGCAATGGCGAAAGGCCGGCGCGCCACAGCGCTTCCGACACATAGATATTGCCGAGCCCGGCAATCAGCTTCTGGTCGAGCAGCGCCGCCTTCAACGGCGATCTGCGGCCCTTCAGCAGAGAGGCGAGCAGGGCGCCTTCCAGCGCATTGCCGGTCGGCTCGACGCCCAGTCCCGCGAGCATCGGATGCGCCTCGGCCAGGCCTTCCGCAAACAGCATGAAGCCGAACCGACGCGGGTCGTTGAAGACCACGCGAGACTGGACGCCGACAGGCGACACGACATGGAACACCACATGGTCGTGCTTGGCATTCCTCGAGCGCTCTTGATGGAACGTGCCGGGCGTCTCTTTCTCATCGGCGGTCTCGATGCGGAACGAGCCCGACATGCCGAGATGGCAGATCATCACCGGGCCATCGTCCAGGTGTATGGTGAGATATTTGGCGCGGCGGCCAAGCGCGATGACCGTCTTGCCGGTCAGCCGCTGCGCAAATTTCGCCGGAAACGGAAATCTGAGATCGGGCCGGCGCGCCTCGACGCGTACGATCCGCGCGCTTTCCAGAACCGGCTGCAGGCCGCGCCGGACGGTTTCGACCTCGGGCAGTTCAGGCATGGCCGCCTATCGCCGCATGGAAGGAAGCGCCGTGGCGGCCGCGCGCCAGCTTGAGGTGTTCGGCGACCGTCTCGCCGATATCGGCGAAGGTGGTCCTGAGCCCGATGTCGCCGCCCGTGAGACCCGGTGCGGTGCCGATGACCGGGACGCGTTCGCGCGTGTGGTCGGTGCCTCGCCATGTCGGATCGTTGCCATGGTCGGCGGTGAGGATGAGCAGATCGCCCGGCTTCAGCTTTGCCAGTGCCTCGGGCAGCCGGCGGTCGAAGGCTTCGAGCGCTGCAGCATAGCCGGCGACGTCGCGGCGATGGCCGAAATCGGTGTCGAAGTCGACGAAATTGGCGAACACCAGGTCGCCGTCGCCGGCATCGTCCATCGCACCCAGCGCCTTGTCGAACATTGCCATGTTGCCGGGCGCCTTGCGTACTTCCGAGATACCGCGATGGGCGAAGATGTCGCCGATCTTGCCGACCGCGATCACCCGGCTGCCGCGCCCGGTCAAGCGGTCGAGCAGCGTCGGCTCAGGCGGCGGCACGGCGTAGTCATGGCGGTTGTAGGTGCGCTCGAAGGTGGCCGATGTTTCGCCCAGGAAAGGCCGTGCGATCACCCGTCCGATCTTCAGCGGATCGACCAGCCGGCGTACCGTCTTGCAGAACTCGTAGAGCCGCTCCAGGCCGAAATGAACTTCGTGCGCTGCTATCTGCAGGACGGAATCGACCGAGGTGTAGCAGATCGGCTGGCCAGTGCGGATATGCTCCTCGCCGAAGCGCTCGATGATCTCCGTGCCGGGCGCATGGCAGTTGCCGAGAATGCCCGGCACCTTACCCTCGCGGATCATCGCTTCGGTCAGTTCGGCAGGGAAGGTGGGCACCTTATCGGGGAAATAGCCCCAGTCGAACCGCACGGGCAGCCCGGCGATTTCCCA
This sequence comes from Mesorhizobium sp. C277A, assembly GCF_040324395.1. Lineage (NCBI taxonomy): Bacteria > Pseudomonadati > Pseudomonadota > Alphaproteobacteria > Hyphomicrobiales > Phyllobacteriaceae > Mesorhizobium > Mesorhizobium sp. C277A. The sequence goes on from NZ_JAMYVW010000002.1 coordinate 5,878,875, forward strand.
GTGACCCGACGGCGTATCCTTGCCGCTCGAAATCTCCTGCGCGGCGCCGTGGAAAGCGGAGGCTGAAACAGCGGCTTTGCTGTCGAATTGGAAGCCGGTTGCGGTTTCTGCTGCGCGGCCGAGACCGAGCGAAACCATGGTGGGCACCTTCAGCGGTCCCTCGCGCAGGCCCTCGCGATCGGCGCGGGCTTCCGCGCAGGCCAGCGCGATATGTCCGAATGTGTTCGAGCCGGCGTCGCCATAGGGTTCGGCATCGGCGGCGCCGCCAATGCCGAAAGAATCGAGAACGAAGAGGAAAGCGCGTGCCATCGGTGCCGTCATTGCCAGTCTGGTTGACCAGACATAAGGTCCCGTCGCGGCATTGGCAAATCGTAAACCAGGCGGCAACGGCCTGACGCGATGGTCGCGAAGTCGGGCAGGCGCGCTGTACGCATCCTTGAGACATGCGATGCGCTTCAAGGAACGGCGTGCGGGGCATGGATCGATGAGACGGGCTGACCTGGGTTGGAGTGCACTGGCGACCACTGTAGCGCTGCTGGCCTCGCAGCTCGCCGCGCACGCCGACTGGCGCGACCAGATCGGCACGTTTCGGATCGGCATCGTTGCCGAGCCGGGCGCCGGCAACACGGTTCCGGGTCTGGCCATGCTGACTGACGCCTACGGCAGGGCGCTCGGCATGAAGGTGGAATTCGTCGTCGCGCATGACTATGCGGCGCTGATAGAGGCACAGGCCATTGGCCGGATTCAGTACGCGGTCTATTCGGCGACCGCCTACGCCACCGCCTCGGAGCGCTGCGGCTGCGTCGAACCTCTTGTGGCGCCGGTCGATGCCGACGGTGCCACGGGCATCCGCTCCGTGCTTTTGACGCGCGACGGCAGGCTTTCCGATCTCGCGGCCCTGGAAACGCACCGCATCGCCATGGCGCCTTCCGACAATGTCGGCGGTTCGCTTCTACCGCTCGCCGGGCTGGCGGCCGACGGCATCAAGATCAGCCAGGATGCGCCATTCCTCGCTCATGCCGGCTCGGCTGCCGCCGCAGAAGCGATGCTGGTCGATGGCCAGGCCGATGCCTTGTTCGGCTGGGAGCGGGCCACGGCGGAAAACCGGACGGCGATTGCTGGCGATCAGCCGGCTGATCCGGACGGCACGGCGGCGCGACTGGAGGCGGCGGGCATTCCAGAAGCCGCGCTCCAGATCATCTGGACCTCCGGCGTGCTCAGATACGGCCCTCACGCCGTCCGCAGCGATCTCGACCCCGAAGCCAAACGCCGACTGACCGTCTTCCTCACCAATCTCAGATCGCAGTCGCCGGAAGTCTACGATTTCGTGGAATCGAAACATTCGGGAGGGTTCACGCTCGCCGCTGCGAGTGACTATGCGATGGCCGATTCCATCGTGCGCCTGGTGTCGGGCAGCACCGACAGCGGCGCGCAATAAAGCCGGGGTCGGATGGGCCAGAGCTGCTTCAGCAATCGCTGCAGGGGATCGACGTGGTCCGGCGCGGCCTGAGATAGTAGGTTTCGCTCATCGTTATCTTGCCTTCGTTGAAGGCCGAGATAAATCCGAGCGGCTTTTCGGAGCCTTCCGACCAGGAGATGATCGGTTGGTATGCTAGAGTGGTTTTGACACGAATGAGGAAAGTCCCCGCAACATTGAGCGTCGCCGGAACGGTGGTGGAAGTTGTCGGGTTGGAGTCGCGGCCAGTCTTCCCATCCAGCACGCTCCAGGACCACGCCACCTTTGCTTGCGGTATCGGATTGTTCGGGTCGGTTCTGATGTCGATTGCCGTAATGGAGATATTGGCGACCGAGCGGTTGTAAGGCTGAAGGCTGGAGTTGCCGATCTTCATGATGTCGGTGAGATCTGCGTTGACCACCGACGTTTGCTGCGTGACGAGGTCGGCAACCATGGAGCTGATGCGGCTGACCTTCTTGCTGGCCTCGATGGCTTGCGAGGCCTCCATCGTAATGAAATACATGATCAGCAAGACAGGCACGATGAGGGCAAACTCGACGGCCGCTATGCCGCGCCGATCGGAAAAAAACCGCGCCGCTCTCTTCCAGCTAACCGACATCCCCGGATGTGCCCCCGCACGAAACATGCACTTTTCCTTTTGCTTACACGTGCAATTTCAGTTGTCAAATGGCTCGTTTTGCCACGTTGTCGTCGCGTAATGCAGAGTCTTGCCGCCATCCATATTCGACATGTATTGAGCCATGAAATCGGTCATGACCGGCCAAGGGTAAAAGACCCGCAGCATGTTCTTTGATTCTGCCGGACCTATTGTAGGGGTCCCGAAAGCCGGGTCCTTGCCTGTATCCGGATCCTTGCCCGTCAGCGTGATGGTCGAGCCGGAAATCGTGAAACCCGCACTGGCTGCCCCGGCAAAGGTCTTGAACGGGCGCAGATCCACCAGCAAACCGGGGCAACCCTTCGCGACAATGATCTCGAGTCTGGCGCAGACCAAGCCCTTCAGCTTCTCTTCCGTCACATCGGCTTGCCTCAACTGGCCAGTACGCAACTGACGGGCGATATCATCGGTGATGTTGGCCATCACCTCCTGTCCGGCAAATGAAACGCAGCTCTCGAGGATGGCGAAGACGAGAGCCGCAAACGGTAGCGCAAGCATCGCGAATTCTATCGCCGTGCTGCCGCGCCGATCACGAAGGAAACGACGGGCAAACGTCACGCGCCCTGCCTTGGCCTTGCAGATCTCGCGTTCTGAATCCTCGTCCAAAACGTCGCCCATATCCCGTTCCTGCGATCCTGATGCGGTACCGTCAGCACCACTATCAAGAACCCATTTAGCTCCGGTTTGAATGACCGTTAAATTCGACCAGGCGACATTAACCGGCCGCTAACCGACGCGGCTTTCCCGAGACAATCGAGCCAACTGAGGCGCTTACTGCCCAGCGCTCATCTCGGCTTCGGACGACTTTTCCGAGTCGCTCTTGTACGAGCTTTCGCAATAGGGCGTGCAGGACATGGTCTGTACCGAGGCGCGCCTGTAGATACGCACGGACGACGCGTCCTGGCGCACCACGGTCACCTGCTCGTCGACGATCGGGCTGCCATCGTGGTCGAGGACAACCAGATTGGTGACGCCGAACCCCTTGCCAGTCAGTACGATCGTCGATGCATCCTGGACGGAGGCGTCGGCAATCGCCGGATTGCCGACGACTATGGTGTCGGCGGGGCGTGTCAGTTTGACGATCTTGGCCTGATTCATCGTCACTTCGATGCCGGCTCCGGCCTTGGCCGGCAGCACAAAAGCCGGGACGGCGAGAAGCGCGACAAGCAGGAATGACGATTTCATGGCAGTCATCAAGGCGCTCCACAGCGGCAAAACTTGTTCAAAGAAACATGAAGGAGATTGGTGAACCAACGGTTAAACCCTTGACCGGCGCCGGGGTATTCGCACCAATCCTGCTGCCAGCTAATGTAACAATGCATCCTGCCGATAGCCGTGAAATTACAGCTCTTCACGGGCAGGCGAGCTACTGTCCAGCGTTTAGTTTACGGTTAACCACGCAAGCTGTTCGAAGCGGGAAAGGAATCGGTAAGGCTGTTTATTAAGCCGATTGAAAGAGCTTCTCCGTAGATTGGCAGCATCCGATCAACCACCACAGAAGTTGACGGAAGTGCTGTAACACGTGGAGTAGGAGCTCTCGAATGTCTAATCTCATCGCACGTTTCGCGAAGGACGAATCCGGCGCGACCGCTATCGAATACGGTCTGATCGCCGCTCTCATCGCGCTTGCCATCATTTTTGGCGCTGGTCAGCTCGGCAACGCCCTGAACAACAAGTTCATCGCCATCGCCGGTAAGGTGAGTGGTTCGTAATACCCTGGTTGCCTTAGAGATAGGGGCCGCCTGACTGGCGGCCCTTATTTCATCGCGTCGGGCGGTTTTGAGTAACCCAGTCTCATCGATCGTTAATCATATATGTCTAGGCTGAGGCTGGACACAGTTGGCAACAGGGTGTCGCGCCCATGCTCGAAGCGTTGATCTTCGTCATCTTTCCTTTTTGCATGCTCTTCGCCGCGATCTCCGACATGCTGTCGATGACGATCGCCAACCGCGTACCGGTGCTGCTGCTGGCGGTGTTTGCGCTGGTTGCGCCGCTGACGGCCATGGACTGGGCAACCTATGGCTGGCATTTCGCCGCCGGCGCCCTAGTGCTGGCCGTGACGTTCGGTCTGTTTGCACTCGGCGGCATGGGTGGCGGCGACGCCAAGCTGCTCGCCGGCACCGCCGTCTGGATGGGGTTCAACATTCACGTTGTCGAGTATCTCGTGATATCGACGTTCATCGGCGGACTGCTGACGCTCGCCATCCTTCTCTACCGGAAATCGCCGCTGGCGATTTACACCAGCCACAATGTATTCCTGCGCCATTTCGCCGACGACACGACTGGCGTTCCCTACGGCATTGCACTCGGCATTGGCGGGCTGCTGACCTATCCGGATTCACCCCTGATGGTTTGGGCACTGGCAAAGCTGGCGAACTGAAGCAGCAAGCAACCTTTGCCGCTCCGACATCGGTCTGAAAAGAGGCCGCTGGTCGCCCTTTCTGTCGTCGGAGCACGGGTCCGTCCAATTTATGTAAACCTTAAATTAATCACGATCGTAAGCATTGCATTAACCTTGTTTTGACGATTGCCGCTGCAAAGTCCGGCCTGGCTAGGTGGTTGCCTAAAGGCGAGGGTTCGGACAGATGCCAGCATCCCGACTGATTATTCTGGGCGTGGCGGTGGCTGCGGCGGGTGGTGCAGGTTATGTTGCCAAGAATATGGTGGCGGTCCCGCCCCAGCAGGTCGTCGCCGATGCCCCGCAGGCGCCGGCCATTGCCTTGCAGGATGTGCTCGTGCTTTCCGGCGACGTGCCGATGGGCAGCCCACTTGAGAACAATCTCAGCTGGGAGTCCTGGCCGTCCGATGGCATCAATGCGAATTTCATCACCCGTGCCGCCGAACCCGAAGCGCGGGAGAAACTGAAGGGCTCCGTCGCCCGCATGGCGATGTACACCGGTGAGCCGCTGCGGCGCTCCAAGCTGATCGGCGAGGGGCAAAGCTTCATGTCTTCGATCCTGCCCACCGGCATGCGTGCCGTCGCCACCGCGATCTCGGCTGACACGTCGGCAGGCGGGTTCATCCTGCCCAACGATTTTGTCGACGTCATCATGACCCGCAGATCCGACACCGGCAACGGCGGCAGCGGATTCACCACCGAGACCATCCTCAAGAACATCCGCGTCCTGGCGATCGATCAGACCATCCAGGAGGACGAGGAAGGCAAGAAGACCAGGGTCGGACAGACGGCGACGCTGGAGCTGACGCCGCAGCAGGCCGAGATCATAACCGTCGCCCAGCAGATGGCCGATCGCCTGACGCTGGCGCTGCGCTCGATCACCGACAACAAGGAAAAGGGTACCGATGAAGCCGACTACCTCGTTTCCGGCAGTGGGCGGCGCGGAACGGTGCGGTTGATCAAATCGGGCGAAGTTTCCGAAGTAGGGGCAAGGAAATGAGGTTAGTCGCTAAACTGCCGGTCACCATGGCTGCAGCCGTCGGCCTGCTTTTCCTCGGAGCCCATGCAAGTGGCCTCGGCGACGCCAAGGCCGCCGGAAAGAGCGTCGGGGTCACGGCCTCGACCGCCACGCAACGTGTCAAGCTCGGCCTCAACAAATCGGTCGTCATCGATCTGCCGAGCGACGCCTACGACATCCTTGTCGCCAATCCCGCGGTCGCCGATGCGGTGACCCGCACCGCAAGGCGCATCTATCTGTTCGGCAAGTCGGTGGGCGAAACCAACATCTTCGTCTTCGGTCCCAATGGCGAGCAGATTGCCAGCCTGGATCTGGCCGTCGAACGCGACGTCGCCGGATTGGAAGACTACCTCAAGCGCTTCCTTCCGAATGCCGAGATCAAGGTCGAATTGCTGAACGACAACGTCGTCCTGACCGGGACGGTGGATACGCCGCTCGATGCCAAGCGCGCCGTCGATCTGGCAACCATCTTCGTGTCCGGAGGTGAAGCGACGACGGGCCAGTATTCGCAGACCGCGGCCGGCGGCAATGCCAATGGCGGCGTCGACATCAACAACCCGGATGCCGAACGCCGGGTCTCGAAGATCGTCAACCTGCTACAGATCATCGGCGACGACCAGGTGACGCTGAAGGTGACCGTGGCCGAAGTCAGCCGCTCGGTGATGAAGCAGCTCGGCGTCAACATGGTTGGCAGCGGCAGCATGGACGGCATCGCTTACGGTGCGCTGAGTTCGCCCAACTACGGTTTGGGAAAGCCGCTTTCGCAGAATTCAGGCTTTAACTTGGGCGGCAGTGGCCTCAAAGCCTACATCAATGCCATGGAGCAAAGCGGCGTCATGAAGACGCTTGCAGAACCGACCCTCACCGCGGTTTCGGGCGAGAAGGCAACGTTCAGGGTCGGCGGCGAATTCAATCTCATCACGGCACGTACGAACAACGTTTCGACCGACAACCAGACCGGCCAGGTCACCTACACCAACGAAAAGCTGGAATACGGCATAGGCCTCGAGTTCCAGCCCGTTGTGCTGTCGGCGGGTCGGATCAGCCTCAAGGTCAGAACATCGGTTTCGGAGCCGACCTCGGAAGGTGCTACCACCCTGGAAGGCGGCGGCAGCTTGCCCGGCCTGACGCTTCTGTCGATCCGCAAGAGACTTGCCGACACCACCGTCGAATTGCCGTCGGGCGGTTCGATGATGATTGCCGGCCTCGTTCGCGACGACGTCCGCCAGGCTGTATCGGGCTTGCCCGGCCTGACCAAGATCCCGGTGCTCGGCACGCTATTCCGCAGCCGCGATTTCGTCCGCAATGAAACTGAACTGGTCATCATCATCACGCCTTATCTGGCTCGGCCGGTGGCGCGCAACGACCTGGCTAAGCCGGACGACAATTTCAATGCCGCCGGCGATGGTCCGGCCATGTTCCTTGGCCGCGTCAACCGCGTCTACGGCACCATGCAGACCGACAAGCCCAACGGCCGCTACCACGGCGTTGTCGGCTTCATCTACAAGTAAGCGGGGAAGCGGACATGTCTCAGTCAGCATCAAAGGTACTGGCGATTGCCGCAACGGCATGGTCTGGCCGTGGCCGGATCCGCCGATCGGCAATGCCGATCCTGGCGGTCGCGATCGCCGCCTCGCTTGCCGGTTGCGCTAAGCGCGACAGCATCACGGTTGGGGCGATTCCCGATGATTATCGCACCACGCATCCGATCGTAATTGCTGAGAAGAACCAGAAGCTCGACCTCCCGGTCGGCGCCGGCGATCGCGGCATGACCGGCTCGCAGCGCGACACGCTTCTGGGCTTCCTCGACGGTTACGACAAGAGCGCTGCCCCGGCGCTGACGATCGCAACCCCGATCGGCTCGGCTAATGAGGTCGCGGCGACTGCCGCGGCGCGCGATTTCGCAAGGCTGGCGGTTGCCAGCGGCATCAAGCTAAACCGGATCGTGGTGACCTCCTACCAGTCGGTTTCCCCGGAAGCGTCGGCGCCTATCCGCGTTTCCTATATTTCGGTGAGAGCCCAGACCGACAAATGCGGGCGCTGGCCCGAAGACATCCTCGAAACCTCCGAAAACAAGCACTACGCCGATTACGGCTGCTCGTCTCAAAACAACCTCGCCGCGCAACTCGCCAATCCGACCGATCTGCTCGGGCCAAGAAAGTCGTCCGACATCGACGCCGAGAACCGCGGCGCGGTGATCGACGTCTACCGCGGCAGAGGTATTTCGGACGAGTTCCTCGGCAATTCGGAAGTGACGTACTAGGAGCGCCGGTCCCGCGTAGAGACCGGAAGAGAAGTCACGGAAAAGAGCATGACAATGAGCAATCTTGCCTACGATACGCCCGTAGACGGCGGCGACAGCTCGCAATTGGATATTGCCGCGATGCAGGCGCTGCGGCCGGTTCCGCGTATTTCCATCCAGGCATTTTGCGAGACGGAAGGTGTCGCGCATCCGGTGGAGCGGGCCGGCGAGGATCGCCGCATGGCCAAGGCGCATCTGAAAGTGCATATGGGCGGCATCGCCACGGCGATCGAATTCTACCAATCCGCGCCGACGCCGAACCTCATCCTTCTGGAGTCGCGCAGCGAACCGAAGCAGTTGCTGGAGCAGCTTGCCCAGCTTTCAGAATATTGCGATCCCTCCTCTAAAGTCGTGGTGATCGGCCACTACAACGATGTCGGTCTTTACCGCGAACTCATCCGCTTCGGTATTTCCGAATACGTCATCGCGCCCGTGTCGATGGCCGATATTGTCTCGGTGGTTTCGTCGATCTTCGTCGATCCGGAAGCCGAGCCGATCGGCCGCTCGATCGCCTTCGTCGGCGCCAAGGGTGGCGTCGGCTCCTCGACCATCGCCCACAATGTGGCGTGGGCGATGTCATCGCTGTTCAAGTCGGAAGTGGTCGTCGCCGATCTCGACCTGGCTTTCGGGACGGCCAACATAAACTTCGACCAGGACCCTGCGCAAGGCATCGCCGAGGCCGTGTTTTCGCCCGAACGCGTCGACGAGGTTTATCTCGACCGTCTGCTTGCCCAGTGCGCCGAACATCTGTCGCTGCTCGCCGCGCCCTCCACCCTCGAACGTGTCTATGATTTCGATCCCGATGCCTTCACGCAACTCATCGATACCGCCCAGCGCAGCGTGCCGCTGCTGGTGCTCGACGTCCCCCATATCTGGACGGGCTGGACCAAGAACACACTGATCAAGGCCGACGAGATCGTCATCACTGCGACGCCGGAATTGGCCAATCTGCGCAACACCAAGAATCTGGTCGATATGCTGACGCGGCTTCGCCCGAACGATCCGCCGCCGAAACTGATCATCAATCAGGCCGGCGTGCCGAAACGGCCCGAGATTTCCGCTTCCGACTTCGCCGAGCCGCTCAGCCTCACGCCGATGTCGGTCATCGCCTTCGACCCGTTGTTGTTTGGAAATGCCGCGAACAACGGCCGCATGCTGGGCGAGATGGATCCCAAGAGCCCGGTCGTCGGCATGATCAACGAAATCGCGCACGTGCTGACCGGTCGCAGCGAAATCAAGGCCAGGAAGAAGGCAGGCCTTGGCGGCCTCCTCGGCAAGCTCTCGCGTAACAAGAAATGACGCTTCTCAAGCGAAATTGGTAGTCGATCATGTTTGGAAAAAGAGGCTCCGACGACGGCGGCCGGTTCACCCCGGAGTTCCGTCAGCCAGCGTCAGCGGCGCCGGCTGCTGCAACGCCTGCGGAGATGGCGGTACTTGCCCGACCCCCGGCAGCGCCGCCGCCGGGAGCGCTGGCAACGCCGCCAACTCGCCGTGCCGTTGAGGCGCCGTCGATGGCGCCGGAGCCGCCAAAAAAGATCCAGCGCGAAAAAAGCGAAACCTACTACGACACCAAGAGCCAGGTCTTCTCCGCGCTCATCGACACCATTGACCTGTCGCAACTTGCGAAACTCGATCCCGAGAGCGCGCGCGAGGAAATCCGCGATATCGTCAACGACATCATCGCCATCAAAAATTTCGCAATGTCGATCGCCGAGCAGGAAGAGTTGCTCGACGACATCTGCAACGATGTGCTAGGCTACGGGCCGCTGGAACCGCTGCTCGCCCGCGACGATATCGCCGACATCATGGTCAACGGCTCCAAGAACGTCTACATCGAAGTCAACGGCAAGGTCGAACAGACCGGCATCCGCTTCCGCGACAATCAGCAGCTGCTCAACATCTGCCAGCGCATCGTCAGCCAGGTTGGCCGCCGCGTCGACGAATCGAGCCCGATCTGTGACGCCCGTCTTCCTGACGGGTCTCGCGTCAACGTGATCGCGCCGCCGCTCTCCATCGACGGCACCGCGCTCACCATCCGCAAGTTCAAGAAGGACAAGCTGACGCTCGATCAGCTGGTCAAGTTCGGCGCCATCTCGCCGCAGGGCGCCGAGATACTCAAGATTATCGGCCGCGTCCGCTGCAACATCGTCATCTCCGGCGGTACCGGCTCCGGCAAGACGACGCTGCTCAACTGCTTGACCAACTATATCGACCGCGAGGAACGCGTCATCACCTGCGAGGACTCGGCCGAACTGCAACTGCAGCAGCCGCACGTGGTACGTCTCGAAACCCGCCCGCCCAATCTCGAGGGCGAAGGCGAGGTGACCATGCGCGACCTGGTCAAGAACTGCTTGCGCATGCGGCCCGAACGCATCATCGTCGGCGAAGTGCGCGGACCGGAGGTTTTCGACCTGCTGCAGGCGATGAACACCGGCCATGACGGGTCGATGGGAACGATCCACTCCAACAGCCCGCGCGAATGCCTGAACCGTATCGAATCGATGATCGCCATGGGCGGCTATTCGCTGCCGCAGAAGACCGTGCGTGAAATCGTCGTCGGCTCCGTCGATGTCATCATCCAGGCAGCACGCCTTCGCGACGGCTCGCGCCGCATCACCCACATCACCGAGGTGATCGGCATGGAAGGTGACGTCATCATCACGCAGGACATCGTGCTCTACAACATCAAGGGCGAGGACTCGAACGGAAGGCTGCTTGGCGAGCATGTGTCGACCGGCATCGGCCGTCCGCATTTCTGGGATCGCGCCCGCTACTATGGCGAGGAACAGCGCCTCGCCAATGCTCTGGAATCGATGGAGAAACGCGCTGACTAACGCATATCCAGGCGTGGGGACTGAGGTAATGTTCGGAATTGATACCACCGTACTGGCGTTCATCGTGCTCGCCGGCTTCAGCGCCGGTGCGGTCGCCTATGCCTTCCTGTTCACCAAGATGAGCAACGACAAGCAGGCCGGCAAGCGGCTCGAGACGATCAAGGCCGCCGAGACCGATCGTTCGGTCGTGAAGGCTTCGCGCGACCGTGTCGCGGAGGCGGTCAAGCGGCGTAAATCTGTCCAGGACACGCTGAAACAGCTCGACGAAAAGCAGAAAACCAAGGAACTCGCCGTCAAGAAGCCGCCGTTGAAGGCCCAGATTCGTCAGGCCGGCATGCAGGTCTCGATCGAGCGTTTCTATATCTACTCCGTCATTTGCGGCATCGCGCTGACGGTGCTCGCCTATCTCGCCGGCGCGCCGCTACTTGTCCTGCCGGGTACGCTTCTGGCCGGCGCGCTCGGCCTGCCGCGCTGGTTCGTCTCGTTTCGCCGCGCGCGCCGGGTAAAGGCGTTCCTCAACGAATTTCCCAACTCCCTCGACATCATCGTGCGCGCCGTCAAATCCGGCCTGCCGCTCAATGACGCCATTCGCCTGATCGCCAATGAATCGCCGGAGCCGGTCAAGACCGAGTTCCGCCGGATCGTCGATTCGCAGCAGGTTGGCATGTCCATCCCCGACGCCACCTTGCGCATGGCTGAGACCATGCCGTGCAGCGAGGCAAGTTTCTTCGGAATCGTTATCCAGATCCAGTCACAGGCCGGCGGTAATCTCTCCGAGGCGCTAGGCAACCTTTCGCGCGTGCTTCGCGATCGCAAGAAAATGAAGGCCAAGGTCCAGGCGCTGTCCATGGAAGCGAAGGCGTCGGCCGTCATCATCGGCGCGCTGCCTATTGTCGTCGCCCTTCTCGTCTATCTGTCGAGCCCGAACTACATCATGCCGCTGTTCACCACCAGCACCGGCAATCTGATCCTTGGCTGTTCCGGCGTGTGGATGTCGATCGGCATTCTGGTGATGCGCAAGATGATGAACTTTGAAGTTTAGGCCCACCTTGGAAAGCTCGAACGAAAAGACTGAAAACGGATGACCGACCAAGTCATAAAATCGCTGACCGATCCTGCCTTCCTGATCGCATTGCTGGTCGGCGTTGCGGTGTTCGCGACCGTCTTCACGTTGCTGCCGGCGCTTGGCGGCAATCAGCTCAAGGCGCGCATGAAATCGGTGGCGCTGGAGCGTGACGAATTGCGCGCCAAGCAGCGCTCGCGGCTTGCCAACGAAGCCGATCGCCGCCGCAAGGGGCTGCGCGAAGAGCAGTCGATCGGCATGCGCAACATCGTCGACAGGCTCGACCTGCGGCGTGCGTTGGCCGATGAAGGCACGTTGCAGAAGCTCAAGGTGGCGGGCTTTCGTGGCCAAAACCCGCTGACGCGCTTCCTGTTTTTCCGCCTGATCCTGCCGTTTGTGGGTTTCGCGCTGGCAGCGATCTATCTGTTCGTGCTCGGCGGACTGCCTGACCGGCCGGCCTTCGCGAAACTGTTCGTCTGCATTCTCGTCGCCTACGCCGGCTTCTACGCGCCGATCCTTTACGTCAACAATCGTGCCGCCAAGCGCAAGCAGTCGATCCAGGCGGCGTGGCCGGATGCGCTCGACCTGATGCTGATCTGCGTCGAGTCGGGCATGTCGGTCGAGGCTGCCTTGCGCAAGGTCTCCGAGGAGATCGGTTCGCAATCGGTGGCGCTGGCGGAGGAATTCGTGCTGACCAATGCCGAACTCTCTTATCTGCAGGAACGCAAGCAGGCTTATGAAAACCTGTCGGCTCGTACCGGCCTGGAATCGGTGAAGTCAGTGTCCCAGGCACTGGTCCAGGCGGAACGCTACGGCACACCCGTGGCGCACGCATTGCGCGTGCTGGCCGCGGAAAGCCGCGACATGCGCATGAATGCAGCCGAGAAGAAGGCCGCCGCCCTGCCGCCGAAGCTTACCGTGCCGATGATCCTGTTCTTCCTGCCGGTTTTGTTCGCCATCATTCTGGGCCCAGCCGGCATTCAGGTCAGCCAGCGCGGCATCTTCGGCGACCAGCACAATTCCTCAAGCCAGTAGGCCTCGTTGCAGCCATACAAAGAGCCGCACTGCCAATGCAGTGCGGCTCTTGGCTTTCAGCGTTGATGCGTGGACGGATTTTGCGCTGTGCGGAGCCGGCGCCCATGCGGCGCTCAGTTGGTCGCCGCCTTTGCCTTGTCCTGATCCTTGAGCTGGCTCCAGGCGTTCTGCTGGGCAAGCATCTGGCGAAGATAGGCTACATTGGCTTGCGCCTGTTCCGGCGAAAGCTCCTGCGAGGCGATCTTCTCGGCCTCGTCGAAGCGGCCCTGCAGTCCCACGACCAGCGCAAGGTTCTGGCGCACCCGGCTGTCGGCATTCGGTTGCTGGGCTGCCGAGCGCATATAGGTCTCGGCGGTGCGCAGATCGCCTTCCAGCACATAGGACATGCCGAGATTGGAAAGGATCGAGGGTTCGTTCGGCTTGAGGTCCAGCGCCTTGCGGTAGTTCTGGCGCGCTTCATCCTTCTGGCCAAGCTGGTCGAGAATGGCGGCCTCGGCCGACATCAGCCGCCAGTCCGGATATTCCGGCGTCTGCGCCCGGCGCACGGCGTCGAGCGCCGGCTCGAACTGGCCGTTGGCGGCCAGCGCCTTGCCGTAGGCGGCAAGCACGTCGCGATCCTTGGGGTAGGCGATCGCCAGCTTGCGCATCACGGCAAGCGACTGGTCGGCATCGCCGTCCATCTGGAGCGCCGCCGCAAAATTTGTCGCCAGCCGCTTGTCGTTGGGGTTCTTTGCGTAGGATTCGCCGAGCCGCCCGGTTGCCCCGTGCAACTCGCTGGCCGACATGGTTTCCAGCGGTTTGCCGCTGGTGCGCCCGATCGAGCCGGTCGTGAGCTTGCTGGTTCCGCACCCGGCAACACCGGCCGCCAGCGCCATCAGCAGTGCCGTGGTGACCAACCGTTTGCCCGTGACGTTCATCCTGCGGTTGGTGGGCATCGGCACGGGGCTCTCCATTCCTGCGCGTGGCCATTCACGTGGCCATCTTCATCCCCGCAGAAATATTCTGTTAACCCTAACGGACAGTTAAAAAGCGAGCCGTCGGATCGGTGAACGGCCCGCCGGAAGCCTTTGGCCTGGCAGTCCCATGCCGGCCCCTGTGCATAGATGTTGAAATCATCCGACGTCCCTGTCACTTGACTGAGGACGACCTGCAAGCCTCCCGGAGACCATCGAATGCCCGTCGAACTCATCGAGACACTAAACACTGCCCTGCCGGTCCATCTGGTCGCGAGCGATGGACTGGAGGCCTTGGGGCTTTCGCCTTCCATGACCGCATGGGCGGCCGCCAACGGCTTTTCCGGCGAAGCCGGTAGGACGCTCGCCGTCCCCGGCGACAACGGGTCCCTTGCCGGCGCCTTGTTCGGCGTCGGTGATGGCGAGGGCGCGCTGGCCGTCGGCATGCTGGCGAGAGCCTTGCCGGAAGGCGACTGGCATTTTGCCGCCGCTCAAGCCGAGCCGGAACTCGCGGCCATAGCCTTGGTGCTCGGCGGTTACGTCTTCACTCGCTACGGAAAGAAATCAGGCAAGACGCTGCGTTTTGCGCTGCCGCTCGGCGTAGATGCAGGACGCGTCCGGCGCATCGCCGACGGCGTCTTCCTGGCGCGCGACCTCGTCAACACGCCGACCAGCGACATGGGACCGGACGAGTTGGAGAAGGCCGTGCGGATCCTGGCGGCCACTCACAAGGCCGAGGTGTCGGTGATCAAGGGGGATGATCTCCTGAAGCAGAATTTCCCGATGATCCATGCGGTCGGCCGGGCCTCGGTCGGAGCGCCGCGACTGATCGACATGGTTTGGGGACCGGAAGGCGCGCCGAAGGTGACGCTGGTCGGCAAGGGTGTCTGTTTCGACACTGGCGGCCTCGACATCAAACCGTCGTCGGGCATGCTCTTGATGAAGAAGGATATGGGCGGCGCCGCCAATGTGCTGGGCCTGGCCTCGATGATCATGGCTGCCGGGCTGAAGATCCGGCTGCGCGTCCTGATCCCAGCGGTCGAGAATTCGATTGCCGGCAACGCTTTCCGGCCTGGAGATGTACTGACCAGCCGCAAGGGCATTACCGTCGAGATCGGCAACACCGACGCCGAAGGGCGGCTGGTGCTGGCCGATGCGCTGGCGCTGGCCGATGACGAGGAGCCGGAACTGCTGATCGACATGGCGACGCTGACCGGGGCAGCGCGTGTCGCGCTCGGTCCCGATCTGCCGCCTTTCTACACTGGCGACGAAGCGCTGGCGTCCGAACTGGCTGCGGCCTCGGTGGCCGTCGAGGATCCGTTGTGGCGCATGCCGTTGTGGCGGCCCTATGACGCCAGGCTGGCGTCGAAGATCGCCGACATCAACAACGTCACCACGGACGGTTTCGCCGGCTCGGTCACCGCGGCGCTGTTCCTCAAGCGCTTTGTCGAACGGACAACGGGCTGGGCGCATTTCGACATCTTCGCCTGGAACCCGTCCGATCGCCCCTATGGACCCGCCGGCGGCGAGGCGCAAGGCATCCGTGCACTGGAGCGGGTCATTTCGAGGCGCTATGCCTAGGGTCGTGAGCAAAGCACACTGCCTCTAAACTGAAACGGAACCGAAACAATTTGCCGTCATGCTCGCGCGATGTCGATTTCGATGCGTCCGAGCCAGGCGATGCGACTATGGCAGCAGGTGATGCTGTCGCAGGTGCGCGCCGGCGCGCCAGATCTCACCATGCGCCAGACGGCGATCCTGTTCACGATCTATCTCGACCCGCCGCCGCACACGGTGCGCGGCCTGGCAGCCCGCCTCAATGTCACCAAGCCGGTCATCACCCGCGCCCTCGACACTATGGGTGCGCTGAAACTGGTGTCACGCCATCGCGACGAGCTCGACAAGCGCAATGTGCTGATCCGGCGCACGGTCGAAGGCGCGCTCTTTGTCGAGCGCTTCGGGGATGGTATCGTTGCCAGGGCTCATGAACTGCCCATCTGATCAATCCATGAATTAGAACGAGTACCGATTTGACTGCCAGGGATGCCCGCCTCCACGCCTTCCGTTCCGACCTCGCCGATGCAAGGCTGAAAGGGGAGGTTTCGGCCGATCGCTTCGTCACCGGCCGTCGGGCTCGGATCACGGCCTCCGTGGCTGACGTGCGCAAGGCACCGCGCCCGGATGCCGGCGTCAACACGCAGGTACTGTTCGGCGACGATGTGCTTGTCTTCGAGGAAGCCGAAGGCTGGGCCTGGGTCCAGGCCGAACGCGACGGCTATGTCGGCTACGTCGGCGCCACCATGCTGGGCGCACGCGAGCATGCGCCAACCCACATCGTCACGGCGCCGCGCACTTTTCTCTATCCAGGCCCGGATCTGCGCTTTCCGATCAGCGGGCAATTGTCGATGGGCTCGACGGTGACGGTGAGGGGCGCTGCCGAAACGCGCGGCACGCACTATGCGCTGTTGCCTTCCGGCGAGGCGCTGATCGCCGGCCATGTGCGCCCGGTCAGCGATATCGCCGCCGACTATGTCTCGGTCGCCGAGATGTTTATCGGCACGCCCTATCTCTGGGGCGGCACCTCCGGCTTCGGCATCGACTGTTCTGGCCTCGTGCAACTGGCCATGCGCATGGCCGGCCGCAATGTGCTTCGAGATTCCGACATGCAGGCGGCAGGCCTGGGCGAGCCGCTCGATCCGGGATCCGATTATGCCGGGCTAAAACGCGGTGACCTCGTGTTCTGGAAGGGGCATGTCGCCGTTATGACCGACGCCGAGACCATGATCCACGCCAACGGCCACACCATGCTGGTCTCGCGCGAAGGGCTGAAGGATGCGGTTGATCGGATTGGGTATCTCTATGGCGGGCCGACTGGGTTTCGGCGGCCTTAGCGCCTCTTCCTTCGCCCCGTTCACGGGGAGAAGGTGCCCGAAGGGCGGATGAGGGGCGGCGCCAGCGATTGAAAGCTCGCGCTGTCCCTCACGTGCCTGCCGGCATCCTCTCCCCGTACGGGGTGAGGGCAACTCACCCGATCACCTTTTGTTCCGATTTTCCTTGGCGATCGCGCGCCGTCGCGCTACCTCTTTCGCGTGACCGAGCAGCCGCGCCTTGCCAAACAAAATGCCGCCGTCCTTCTGCCCGAGCCATTCATCAGATGGTTTGGCGAAAAAGGCTGGTCGCCGCGCGCTCACCAGATCGAGCTGCTGGCGAAGGCTCAAGCCGGGCAATCGGTGCTCTTGATCGCACCGACCGGCGCCGGCAAGACACTGGCCGGCTTCTTGCCATCGTTGACCGAACTGGCCAACCGCCCCAGACGCAAAGCCGGTATGGCACGGCGCGGCATCCATACGCTCTACATCTCGCCGCTGAAGGCGCTGGCCGTCGACATCGAGCGCAACCTCGGCAAGCCGGTGGAGGAGATCGGCCTGCCCGTCACCATCGAGACGCGCACCGGCGACACGCCTTCCCACAAGCGGCAGCGCCAGAAGCTGGCGCCGCCCGATATCCTGCTCACCACGCCCGAGCAATTGGCGCTGCTGATTGCGGCCGGCGATGCCGGGCGCTTCTTCGAGGATCTGCGCTATGTCGTGCTCGACGAGTTGCATTCGCTGGTGACATCGAAACGCGGCCATCTGCTGGCGCTCGGGCTGGCGCGGCTGCGCAGCATCGTGCCCGGCCTGCAGACGATCGGTCTGTCGGCAACGGTGGCCGAGCCCGACGAGTTGCGGCGCTGGCTGGTGAGCCAGAATCCGCCCAAAGGCCTGGCAAGTCCCGATATGTCTGAGCTCATCGTCGTAACCGGCGGCGCGAAGCCCGAAATCTCGATCCTCGATTCGGAAGAGCGCGTGCCATGGGCCGGCCATTCGGCGCGCTATGCGACGCCGGAAATCTACCGCGAGATCAAGCGCCACAAGACCACCCTGCTGTTCGTCAACACCCGCAGCCAGGCCGAGCTGCTGTTTCAGGAATTGTGGCGGGTCAACGAGGATACCTTGCCGATCGCGCTGCATCACGGCTCGCTCGATGTCACCCAGCGCCGCCGCGTCGAGAAGGCGATGGGAGACAATGCCTTACGTGCCATCGTTGCCACCTCGACGCTCGATCTCGGCATCGATTGGGGCGACGTCGATCTGGTCGTGCATGTCGGGGCGCCCAAGGGCGCCAGCCGGCTGGCGCAGCGCATCGGCCGTGCCAACCACCGCATGGACGAGCCGTCGAAGGCGATCCTCATCCCGGCCAATCGTTTCGAGGTGCTGGAGTGCCGGGCAGCGCTGGACGCCAACTATCTGGGCGCCCAGGATACGCCGCCGCTGGTCAATGGCGGGCTCGATGTGCTGGCCCAGCATGTGCTGGGCTGCGCCTGCGGAGCGCCGTTTCGCGCCGACGATCTCTACGAGGAAGTGCTGACAGCAGCGCCCTATGCCAGCCTCGACCGGCCGACATTCGACCGCGTCATCGATTTCGTCGCCACCGGCGGCTACGCACTGAAGAACTACGAGCGCTACGCCCGCATCCGCCTCAACAAGGACGGCATGTGGCGGGTCTCCAATCCCCGCGTCGCGCAGCAATATCGGCTGAACGTCGGCACCATCATCGAGGTGCCGGCGCTCAATGTGCGTTACGTCAAGGCCGGCAGCAAAGGCTCGGCTTCGCACGGCGGCCGGGCTCTGGGCAAGATCGAGGAGGCCTTCCTCGAAACGCTGACGCATGGCGACACCTTCATGTTTGCCGGCAAAGTGCTGCGCTTCGAAGGCATCCGCGAGAACGAATGCTTCGTCTCGAATGCGCCGGGAAGCGACGCCAAGGTTCCTTATTATGGCGGCGGCAAATTTCCGCTTTCGACTTACCTCGCCGAGCAGGTGCGCGCCATGCTGGACGACCCGCAGCGCTGGAAGAAGCTGCCCGAGCAGGTATCGGACTGGCTGCGGTTCCAGGCCGACAAATCGGTATTGCCCAAACGCGACGACCTCTTGATCGAGACCTTTCCGCGCGGCAACCGTCACTATCTCGTCGCTTATCCTTTCGAGGGCAGGCTGGCGCACCAGACGCTCGGCATGCTGCTCACCCGCCGGCTGGACAGGGCCGGCGCCAGGCCGCTTGGCTTCGTCGCCACCGACTACGCATTGGCCATCTGGTCGCTGGGCGATATGGGCGCGATGTTCAAATCGCGGAAACCTTCGCTTGGCGCTCTGTTCGACCAGGACATGCTGGGCGACGACCTCGAGGCTTGGCTGGCCGACAGCTGGCTGCTCAAGCGCACCTTCCGCAACTGCGCGCTGATTTCAGGCCTGATCGAGAAGCGCCACCCCGGCCAGGAGAAAAGCGGCCGTCAGGTCACCGTCTCGACCGATCTGATCTATGACGTGCTGCGCAGCCATGAGCCCGACCACATCCTGCTGCAGGCGACGCGCGCCGACGCGGCGACCGGTCTGCTCGATGTCAGCAGACTTGCCGACATGCTCTCGCGTATCCAGGGTCGAATCGTGCATAAGGCACTCGAACAGATATCGCCGCTGGCCGTGCCGATCATGCTCGAAATCGGCAAGATGCCGGTGAATGGCGAGGCCGACGAAACGCTGCTGATGGATGCCGCGACTTTGGTCGAGGAAGCCATGGGTCCTGGGATGGTTGAGGAATGAATTTTTCGCTGGCGCGGGCATCGCTGATCGCCGAGGCCGACTTTGTCGGCATCGCGGGCGAGCGCGCGGTCTGTGATTCGCGCGGCGTGCTCTATTTCCCCGATCTGAGGCTGCTCGCGGTCTCTGACCTGCATCTGGAAAAAGGCTCGTCCTTCGCCAGGCGCGGCGCGCTGATCCCGCCCTATGACACCGGCGCCACTCTGCTGCGGCTGCAAGCGGTGATCGCCGACTACCAGCCGGCCATCGTCATCAGCCTGGGCGACTCCTTCCACGACGGCGGCGGTGCCGAGCGCATGCATGCGAGTTTTCGCGAGCTGCTGGAAGCGCTGATGGCCGGCCGCGACTGGTTCTGGGTCGCCGGCAACCATGACCCGGAAGCGCCGGCGGATTTGCCCGGCGAGACGGTGCGCGAACTCGCCATCGGCTCGCTGCTGTTCCGCCACGAGCCGTCGAAGGTAAGAACCGAGGGCGAAGTTGCCGGCCATCTTCACCCTTGCGCCCGCATCGTCCAGCAGGGCCGCTCGGTTCGGCGGCGCTGCTTTGCCGGCGATGGCGGCCGCATGATCATGCCGGCCTTCGGCGCCTATACCGGTTCGCTCAACGTGCTCGACCGCGCCTATGCCGGGCTGTTCCGCCGCGAGACGTTGATAGCCTATATGATGGGCGCCGCGCGCATCTTCGCCATTTCCGGTTCGATGCTGCGGCCGGGCTAAGTTTCTACGGTATAAGCACGGTTGCGCCTGTCGTCTGCCGTGCTTCGAGCCGGCGATGCGCCTCCGCCACTTCGGCAAGCGGCATGCTTGTGTGCACCGGGATTTTCACTGCGTCGCTGAGGACGACGCTGAACAGATCCTCGCTCATGGCGACAACGTCCTCACGCCTGGCGAGATGATGGAACAGCAACTGCCAGGTGGCGAACAGCGAACCCTTTTGCATCAAAAGCATGATGTCGAAGGGCGGGATCGACCCCGACGCTGTGCCGTAGCTGACGAAGGTGCCGAACGGCCGCAGGCAGTCGAGCGAGGCCGGGAAGGTCGCGTTGCCGACGCCGTCATAGACGACGTGGCAGCCTTCGCCGTTGGTGACCTCTTTCACCCGTGCGGCGAAATTCTCTTTGCAGTATTCGATGACATGGTCGCAGCCATTGGCGCGCGCAAGTTCGGCCTTTTCGGGTGAACCGACCGTGCCGATGACGGTCGCGCCGAGATGCTTTGCCCATTGCGTCAGGATGAGTCCGACGCCGCCCGCCGCGGCATGCACCAGGATGGTATGGCCCGCCTCGACGCGAAACGTGCGACGCAGCAGATATTGCGCCGTCAGCCCCTTCAGCATCATGGCCGCGCCCGTCTCGAAATCGATGGAGTCGGGCAGATGCACGACGAAATGCGCCGGCACGATGCGTTCTTCGGCATAGGCGCCGAGGGTCTCGACATAGGCCACTCGGTCGCCAGGCGCGAAGCCGCTGACGCCTTCACCGACGGCGACGATTTCGCCGGCGCCTTCATTGCCGAGAATGAATGGCAGAGCGGGCGGCGCGTATTCGCCGGTGCGAAAATAGATGTCGACGAAATTGAGACCGACCGCCCGGTTGCGCACGCGCACCTCGCCCGGTCCGGGCTGGCCGATGTCGACATCTTCGTAGGCGAGCACATCTGGCCCGCCATGGCGGTGAACACGGATCGCTTTCATGGTTTTCTCCCCTGCGCTGTTCCCTTGAGTGTGAGATAGCGCGTGGCGGGATATCATTGTAGACTGATACCGGTGACATCAGAGTTCAAACAAAATGATATCTGAACAGATCGGCCTCGACCTTCTCCGCACCTATGTCGCGGTCTGCCGGCAGGGTAGCCTGAGCAGGGTCGCCGCGCAGACCGGTAAGACCCAATCGGCGCTGAGCATGCAGATGCGCCGGCTGGAGGGCCTGCTCCAACGGCACTTGTTCCAGCGCACCGGCCGCGGTGTCGTACCGACTGCGGAGGGAGAGCTCTTTCTGGGATACGCCACCCGCATCCTGGCTCTCGGCGATGAAGCGGTGGCGCGTCTGCAGCAGACCGGCATAGGCGGCGGCGTGCGAATCGGTCTCGCCGAGGAGGTCACGACGGCAGCGCTTTCGGCCGCGCTCGGGCGGCTGCATCGCACCTATCCCGACATCAGCCTTGGCGCGATGGTCGAGCACAGCGTCTCGCTCGGACGGCTATGGAGCGAGGACGCGCTGGATGTCATGATTGCCCCGACATCCGTCGTAACAGCCGATGCCCTGAGGACATGGAATGTCGAACTGCAGTGGGTCTGTGCCCAGGACTATGTGCTGGATCATGACCGGCCGCTCGATCTCGTCGCCTTTGGCGCAACCTGCCCTTGGCGCAGGCGTATGATAGAGGCGCTGGTTGCCGCCGGCCGGCAGCACAGGATCGCCTTGTCCTGCCAGAGCGTCACCGGCCTTCAGGCGGCGATCGAGAACGGACTGGGCGTTGGACTGCTTCCGCCCGAATCGGTGCGCACCGCTTCGATGCGGGTGCTGAAGACGTCAGCCGGTCTGCCCGAGCCGCTCACGGTCCAATACGGCCTTTACGCGCACGACCGCAGGACAGCTGTTGTCGATGCCGCGATCGAAATCCTCCTTAAGGATTTGCCCGTCGCGCCAGAAGCGCGAGCCGCCTGACGGCGGGACGCTCTACCGGCCGTAATAGAGGGTGACGGTGTGCTTCGCCTCGGCGAAGAACAGCCAGCGCTCGACCAGCATGCCGGCAAACTGGACGATTGCCGCAAGCACCGACAGCGCCGCTGCGAACGGCCAGGGCAAAGCGAACAGAACAGCAAGCAGCAGGGCAGGCAAGGCGAAAGCCAGCACCTGCGTGATACGACGCAGCCTGGCGCCGTGCTTGCGCGCGATGCGAAAGCCCATTTCCTTGAGCAGGTAGTTCTCTTCGGTGTGCGGCCATTCCAGTGAGCGCACTGTACCCCCGGCGAGCCCCGTTGCCGTGTTGGCGGTGCTCGCAATCTCCAGCGCGTCATTGTATCGCCACGTCGCCAGCTTCCAGCCCCAGCCGAGCAAGGTCAGCAGCAGGGCGGCTACCGCAACGGCGGTCGGGCTGATGGCGAAAGCCTGCAGCAGCGCGTTCAACAGCACGCTGCCGGTCATCGCCGAAAAGATGAGATAGCCCGGCAGCGTATACGGGCTATGCCACTGCGCGATCGGCTTCAGCGAGGCATAGATCATGCCGGTGGTGCAGACGGTGACGATTGCGCCGATAGTTGCGAGAAACCCGGCGATGGCCATCCAGCCTCCGGTGCGGCCAAAAAACACCCAGCCGATGCCGAACAGCCCGGCGGGAATGAAGGTCGCGACCGAGGCCACGCCTTCGCGCGACAGCCAGGAACTGCGCCATTGCGAGAAGGCGCGCCATGCACGTTCGGGGCGGCCGAGATGGCCGGTCGAGGACAATAGGCCGGCGGCGATCAGCCCGAGCGACAGCCCCATGCCGATAAGGCCGAGCCAGAAATGGGCCGGGATAAAACCCAGTCCGCCAAGCACGCCGAGCAGCGCCAGCAGTCCGTAGCCCGCTCCTGTAGCAGTGGTGAAGAAAACGACGGAAAAGGCTGGATGCATTGGTCAGTTCGAAAGCATGCGGTCGATCCAGCCAAGAAAACCGCCTTCGACCGTGACTGGCTCGAGCCTTGGCGCCGGCACCGATGCGGCGCGCTGGGCGCGCGGCGGCAGATATTTGTTGGTCGGCTTGTAACCCATCTCCGGCATCAGGTCGACGCCGCCACGCTCCGCCACCAGTTGCGATACCGCCGAGGTGGGATCGCCGAGGTCGCCGAAATGCCGGGCGCTGGTCGGGCAGGCGGCAACGCAGGCCGGCACGCGGTCTTCCTCGGCCAGATTGTCGTTGTAGATACGGTCGACGCACAGCGTGCATTTCTTCATCACGCCGACGTCGGTATCGAATTCGCGCGCGCCATAGGGGCAGGCCCAACTGCACAGTTTGCAGCCGATGCATTTGCTTTCGTCGATCAGCACGATGCCGTCCGACGCCCGCTTGTAGGACGCGCCGGTCGGGCAGACAGTGACGCAGGCAGGCGTCTCGCAATGCAGGCAGGAGCGCGGAAAGTTGACCGTGCGCCCGCCCGCCTCGGTCGTGTGCTCGTAGCTGTGCACGCGGTTGAACCAGACGCCGTCGACACGGCCGCCATAGGGGTCGATGTCGGTCAGTGGCGCCATGTGGCCGCCGGTGTTCCACTCCTTGCAGGCGGTGACGCAGGCCTGGCAGCCGACGCAGGTGTCGAGGTCGATGACTAGGCCAAGCTTCTTGTCTGTATGGGCGGGAAGGCAGGTCATTCCACGGCTTCCCTATGGACGCGGAACTCGGCGCCGAAGCGAAGGATGTCGGGCGAAGGCTCGACATTTGGCGGCTGGCTGAAACGCTCGAATTGCGGTTCGGTGAAGCCGGCTTCCTCATCAGAGCATTTGACAATGCGTACCCTGAGGTCGAACCACGCCGCCTGGCCGGTCACCAGATCGGAATTCGAATAGCGTTTACCGTTCGCATCGGCCGAGGTCTGGTCGCCGATGATGTGGTTGAGCAGGAAGCCGCGATTGCTCTCGGCGGCGTTGTCCTTCAGCCCCCAGGCGCCGCGCCTTTTGCCGATGGCGTTCCATGTCCAGACCGTATCCGCATTGACCCCGTCGACCAGCTTGATCTGTCCCTTCACCCGGCCGTTGATGCTTTCGATCCACACCCAGTCGTCGTCGGCCAGGTCGAGAACTGCCGCGGTCTGGTGGTGCACGAACAGGCGGTTCTGGCTGGTGATTTGCCGCAGCCACGCATTCTGCGAGCCCCAGGAATGATACATGTGCATAGGCCGCTGCGTCAGCGCATGCAGCGGGTATTTCTGCGGATCGACCGCGGCCTCTTCGAACGGGGTAAACCAGAACGGCAGCGGATCCATATAGGTCTCGATGCGCTGGCGTTCGCTCTCGGGCGGCTGGACGCGACCATGACCGCGCGCGGCGAGGCGAAAGCGCTGCATCGGTTCGCAATAGAGCTGGAACACGATTGGCTCGGCCTTGGGGATGAACCCCATCTGCTCTGCAAAGTCGAGATAGGAGCGGTTGGCCATCTTGTAATAGCGCTGGTCCTCAGCAAAATCCTGGTGCCAGAAGCCGCCATTGCCGATGTAGCGCTGCAACTGGTCGGGATTGACTTCGCCCTTGCCGACGGAAGTGCCGTCCTTGCCGCGCCAGCCGGCCAGCGGGCCGATGCCCGGCGTGCGTTCGTGATTGACGATGTAGTCGGCATAGTCGGCATATCTGGCCGAGCCATCGTCCTCGACGAAGCCGGGCAGGCCAAGCCGAGCGCCAAGTTCGATCAGCACCGATTGGAACGGCCTGACATCTCGGTCCGGTTCGACCACCGGATGGCGGATCGCGTCGCCCGGCCCGTCGGCATGGCTGATCGGCCGGTCGAGCAGGCTGATGCAGTCGTGACGTTCGAGATAGGTGGTGTCGGGCAGCACCAGATCGGCGAACGGCACCGTCTCGGAATAATAGGCGTCGGAATAGATGATGAAGGGGATCTTGTAGTTACCCGCTTCGTCATGGTCGGTGAGCATGGCAATGGTCTCGACGGTGTTCATCGAGGAATTCCAAGCCATGTTCGACATGTACATCATCAGCGTGTCGATCGGGTACGGGTCACCGGCCCACGCATTTCGGATGACCGTATGCATCAGCCCATGCGCGGCGAGCGGCGCATCCCAGGAATAAGCCTTGTCGATGCGCAAAGGCGTGCCGGCCTCGTCGACCAGGAGATCGTCCGGCCCGCAGACGAAGCCGAGCGGCATGCCGTCCAGCGGCGTCATCGCCTTGACCACCTTGCCGGCCGGCTTCGGTCCCGGCGGCGCCGAGCGCGGGTAGGGCGGCTTGAAACGGAAGCCGCCGGGCACGTCCACCGTGCCGAGCAGCACCTGCAGCAGGTGGATGGCGCGGCAGGAGTGAAAGCCGTTGGAGTGGGCCGAGATGCCGCGCATGGCATGCATCGACACCGGCCGTCCCTTGATCGTCTCGTGCCGCCGTCCGGCCCAGTCGGTCCACGCAACCGGCAGTTCGATCGTCTGTTCGAAGGCGACGTGGGCGAGTTCGGCAGCGATCCGCCGGATGGTGTCGGCCGGAATGCCGCATCGTGCCGCGACCGCATGGGGTGCGTAGCTGTCGTCCATGTAGCGGTCGGCGATAAGCTGGAACACCGGCACGCAGCGGCGGCCGGCGAACGTGAAGCTGCCGGTCAGCGCCGGCTTCGCATCCGCATCGGCTGCGTTGACGGTTGTCTTCGCCACTCTGTCCCACGCGAGAAGATTGTTGTCGCTGTCGCGCAGGAACAGCCCGTCGTCCGCCGCACCCGGCTCCTGGATGACCAGCACATGGGCGTTGGTGTAGCGGAGCAGATAATCGAGATCGACGCGGCCCGCCTTGAGCAGTTCGTGGATGAGGGCGAAGACGAAGAGGCCGTCGGTGCCGGGCCGGATCCCGATCCAGTCGTCGGCAATCGCGTTGTAGCCCGTGCGGCACGGGTTGATCGACACCACCTTGGCGCCGCGCGCCTTGAGTTTACCCAAGCCGATCTTGATCGGGTTGGAATCATGGTCCTCGGCGACGCCGAACAGCATGAAGTATTTCGTATTGTCCCAGTCCGGCTCGCCGAACTCCCAGAACGAGCCGCCGATCGTGTAGAGCCCGCCGGCCGCCATGTTGACCGAGCAGAAGCCGCCATGGGCGGCGAAGTTCGGCGTGCCGAACTGGCTCGCCCACCAGCCGGTCAGCGACTGCGACTGGTCGCGCCCGGTGAAGAAGGCGAGCTTTTTCGGATCGGTTCGGCGGATATTCGATAGCCGCTCGGTCGCAATCGAAAACGCTTCCTCCCACTCGATCTCGCGGAATTCACCCGAGCCCCGCAGGCCGCTGCGCAACAGCGGCTTCTTCAGCCGCGCCGGGCTGTAATGCTGCATGATGCCGGAGCTGCCCTTGCCGCAGATTACGCCGCGGTTGACCGGATGGTCCTTGTTGCCGTTGATGTAGCGCACCTTGCCGTCCTTGATGTGGACGTCGATGCCGCAGCGGCAGGCGCACATATAGCAGGTGGTCTTGGCGATGCTGTCGGAAACGGTTGGCGAGGTGTCGACACCGTCGCCTTCATCAGGCGCGCGTGTATTGGGAAGCGGCCGTTGCGACGGTGCGGAATTGGCCCCGCGCGGCGCAGCTGGGTTCATGATGCCGGCGTGCTTTTGCTACCTGCGAATTTGGCCCGCGTCTTCGGTCCGGGGCCACGCATATAGTGTTCTTCAGGATGATAGCGGTCGCCGGCCAGCCGCCGCCTGAGGCCACGGGTCCAATGCGCAAACAGGGATCTGAACCGCCCGATCATTTTGTTGGCTGCGATTTGTTGGCGAATTTTTTCTAACTTCGGCAGAAAAAGTAGAATAAAGCTATCGATCCGTCTAATCAGTTGTTCTTGTAAATTCGATCGGAATTGGTTCTTAATGCACACATGACGCTGGACCAGTTGCGCATTTTCGTTGCCGTTGCCGAACGCGGCCATATGACCAAGGCGGCGGAGCTTTTGGGCATCTCCCAGTCGGCGGCGTCGGCCGCCATCCGCGCGCTCGAAGAGCAGCATGGCGTTCATCTGTTCAACCGTGTCGGCCGCAACATCGAGCTGGCTCAGACCGGCCACCGTTTCCTGCCCGAGGCCAAGGCGGTGCTGGAACGCGCCGCCGCCGCCCGAAATGTGCTGGAGCATGTCTCGCAGACGGTCGCCGGCAGTCTGTCCATCGCCGCCAGCCTGACCATCGCCAGCTACTGGCTGCCGCGCAGGCTGGCCTCTTTCCACGAGGCCTACCCGGCGGTGCGCTTAAGCGTCAGCATCGGCAACACCAGGCAGGTCGAGGCCAATGTGCTCGACGGCACCGCCGATCTCGGTCTGGTCGAGGGGCGCACCGAGTCAGACATCCTCCGCCGCACCAAGGTCGACGTCGACAGGTTGATGCTGGTCGTCGCCGCCTCGCATCCCGAAATCGCCGAGATCGCGCCGGGCCGCCCGGATATCAGAGGGCTGCGCTGGATCATCCGTGAGGGTGGTTCCGGCACGCGCGAGGTGCTGGAGGACCTGGCCCGCCGCGAGGGGATATCGCTTGGCGACCTGCAGATATTTCTGGTGCTGCCGAGCAACGAGGCGGTTCGCCAGGCGATCGAGGCCGGCGCCGGCGCCACCATCATCTCGGACCTCGTCGTCGGACGCGCCGTCGCCGAGGGCAGTCTCCGGTCGGTGCCGCTCGAACTGCCGAAGCGCGACTTCGCCATGATCACCCATCGTGACCGCCAGGCAAGCCTCGCCCAGATGGCGCTCAAGGCGCATCTCGGCGCTGAGGGCGGGAACCGAATCGTGAACTCTAGCTAAACTTCCGCTGCGCATCCAGCGCCAGGCCAAGGCCGACCGAACCGAACATGTCGCCCTCGATAACGGCGGCTTGCGGCACCAGCGACAGGATTTCACGCCGTGCCAGCGGGATCGCGGTCGAACCGCCGGTGAGGAATACGGCGGTGATCGCAGAGGCCGTTATGCCGGCATCGGCAATCGTCTGCCGCACCGTAGCGGACACCCGCTCGATGTCGGCGGCGATGGTCTCTTCCAGGCCGGTCCGCGAGATCTCGGCGGCGAAATGCGCGCCAGGCAGCGCCACCGTTACATCGGCCGAAGCCTGATCCGTCAGCGCGATCTTGGCTCGTTCGACCAGGCCGGCCAGCGCATGGCCGTAACGGTGCTCGACAATATGGATGAAGCGGTCGACAAGGTCGGCGCGGACGGCCTCGAAGCGGATTTGCCTCAGATGCGTCATCGCCTTGGCAGTATAGACGAGGTTGATGCGCTGCCACGTCGCGAGATCAATGAAATAGCTCGCCGGCAGGTTGCGCTTGCCGTCTTTTGTGGGCGAGAGATAGCCGAGCTTGGGCATGACATGGGCGATGCTGAGCAGCCGGTCGAAATCGGTGCCGCCAATATGAATGCCTCGGTTGGCGAGGATGTCGTCCTTGCGGTCGCGTGAGCGGGCGCGTTGCGGCGAAACGCGCACGATCGAGAAGTCGGACGTGCCGCCGCCCATGTCGACGATCAACGCCAGTTCCTCGCGCTTCACGTCCTGCTCATAGTCGAGTGCTGCCGCAATCGGTTCGAACTGGAAGGCGATGTGCTTGAAGCCTTGCGCGCGCGCCGCTTTTTCAAGCTCGCTTTGCGCCTTGGCATCGGCTTCCACATCGTCGTCGACAAATTGCACCGGCCGGCCGAGCACAACGTTCTCCACCGGAGCGCCGGCATCTTCCTCAAGCCGCTTCTTCAAATGGCCGACGAACATGCCGACAATGTCGATGAAACCGATCTGCCGGGCCTTGATCCGCGTCTTCTCATGCGCCAGCGAACTGCCGAGCACGCTCTTCAGCGACCGCATCAGCCGGCCTTCGATGGCATCGGTGTAGTCGGCAATGGCGCGGCGGCCGAAATAGGTGTGACCGTCCTCGAAGTTGAAGAAAACCGCGCTTGGCAATGTCGGCTGTTCACCTTCCAGCGCCACCAGCCGTGCCTGGCCGTTGCGGATCACGCCCACCGTAGAATTGGACGTGCCGAAATCGATGCCGCCAAATGCCTGGTGCATTGCAGCCTCCTGTCATTGGGTCGTCGCTGTGGCAGGCGTCCGCAAGACGCGCGCCGTCCAGAGGCCTGACCGCTCTGCCGAATGATTGTGCGTGTTACCCGAGGGTTGGGAGGCGGCGGTCTATCGCAAGACTGAGAAAAGGGGAACCCCTTTTCCCCGGAAATGGGTCCTGCGCGTCAATCCCTGCGGAAAATCAGCCTGCCCAGCCAGCCGGTGATCATGGCCAGCGACACGGAGAAGACGCCGTAGAGAAACGAGTAATCATGCGCGACGCGGAAGATCGACTGTTCGAAGCCCGATTTGCGGATTTCGAGCTGGGCCGAGCTTTCCTTGAGGAACAGACCGCTCTTGAACAGGAACGCGCGGGCTTTATGGGTTCCAACCGGGACGTTGGGCGCCAGCCGCACCGTGGCGCGAAACAGGTTCTGCGACAAGAACTGCACGCCGCCGACATTCTCGCTATAGAGGCCGGTCGCCGCCTTGCGCTCGCGCAGCGCCACGGTGAATTCCTCGATCGTCGCCGGACTGTCGGTTACCTCGGCCGGCTGCATGTAAAGGTTGGAGGCGCCGAGCGACAGCTGCTTGTAGCTGTTGGGTTCGGTGATGTCCTGCAGCGGCCGCGTCGTGGCGACGGAGTAGGAGACCGGCACGTTCTCGAAGGTCTCGGATTCCAGGTTGACCCAGACGCCGAGCACCCGGTCCTTGCGGCGCACCACAACCGGCCGCGGCGGCCCTTCGAGCACGACGATGACGTCATAGCGCCCCTGCCGCGCGACCAGCGGGTCGGGGTTTTCCAGCGAACCGAAAATGGTCAGGTCGGCGCCGGAAAAGCCGGCGGTGATCGACACCGCGTCGGTGGAGAGACCGATCTGGATGCCTTCCGGCAAGGGGTTCGGCGATTGCGCTGCGGCCGGCAGAGCGACGGCGATAAGCAAAGCGGCGGCCGAAAAAATCCCCCACCGCAGCATCAGTTCAGGCCCGCGGCGGTCAGCGAATAGAGGTTTGGCGGCGTGACGAAGAGATCGATGGCAAGCCGGATGGCAACCGCCAGCACCAGCAGCGCCAGCAGTGCCCTGAGCTGTTCGCCGCGCAGCTTCTGTCCTGCCTTGGCGCCATATTGCGCGCCGGCAACGCCGCCCGCCATCAGCAGGAAGGCAAGCATGACGTCGACCGTCTGGTTGGTGGTGGCGTGGACAAGCGTGGTGTAGGCCGAGGTGAAAATGATCTGGAACAGCGAGGTGCCGATGACGACGTTGGTCGGCACCTTCAAGAGATAGATCAGCGCCGGCACCATGATGAAGCCGCCGCCGACACCCATGATCGACGACAGGAAGCCGATGCCGGCGCCGAGCCCCAGCACCGGAATGACGCTGACGAACAGCTTCGAGGCCCTGAAGCGCATCTTCAGCGGCAGCCGGTGGATCCAGTTGTGCTGGCCGGATTTCTTCAAGACCGGCGCCGCACCGCTGCGCGTGGCGCGCAGCGCATTGACGCTCTCGACCAGCATCAGCCCGCCGACGGTGCCGAGCAGCACGACGTAGAGCAGCGAAATGAACAAATCGAGTTGGCCGAGCCGGCGCAGGAAGGCAAAGACAAAGATACCACCGGTCGAGCCGACGATGCCGCCGGCCAGCAGCACCCCGCCGAGCTTGAAGTCGAGCGTGCCGCGCTTCATGTGCGACAGCGCGCCGGAGAAGGAGGAGGCGATAACCTGGTTGGCGCCAGTGGCAACGGCGATTGCCGGCGGGATGTTGTAGAAGATCAAGAGCGGCGTGATCAGAAAGCCGCCACCGACCCCGAACATGCCCGACAGGAAACCCACCGCCGCGCCCATTGCCAGCAGCACGAAGACGTTGACGGAAATTTCCGCGATCGGGAGATAGATGCCCACCCGTCAGTCTCGATCAGTTTGCCTGTCGGCGATTGCAGCCATTCCAGGGCATTGTCGCACCGAAAAGCCAATTCTTTCTTGCACCGCCGGGGCAGTGGGATCAAACCCCGCCGCCCTACCGAAACAAAAAACATCTCAAGCAGTTAACAGGCAAATGTATGGCAAGGGCGTCGCGTTAGCGACGCATCTGCCGTTATTTGTGCGCCAGCAGCGCCTTCACCAGCTTTTCGTCGATTTCGCCGGTCGCCTGCATCTTGTTGTCGGTCTGGAAAGCCATGATTGCGGTCTTGGTCTTGCCGCCCATCACGCCATCGGCGCCGCCGGCATCGTAGCCGTTCTTGTTGAGGATGAGCTGGATGTTCTTGACCGCCTTCTTCATGTCGACGCTGGCGGTGGTCTGCGGCGTGCCTTCCTGCCAGGATTCAGGAATGTCGGCCGAGTTGGACGCCGGGTCGAGCGGCTTCGGCTTCCACAGTTCCGTGGCGGCGCGCGCCCGCTCCAGCTGTTCGGGGCGCAGCGCAGTGGCGACTTCGTCGCGCTTTGCAGCCGCATCCTTGTCGCCGGTCTTGGCGACGAGCGCGAACCATTTGTAGGATTCCTCCAAGCTCTGCTTCATGCCGACGCCCTTTGCCGCCAGGATGCCGAGATTGAACTGGCTGTCCTTGACGCCGACATCGGCCGCCGCCTGAAACCAGTGCGCGGCCGATTCATTGTCGGTCACGCCGTCGGCGGCCATGGCAAACAGAACGGCCAGATTGTGCATGGCGCTGGCATTACCCTGCGCGGCGGCGAGCTGGTAGAAGGTCTTTGCCTTCTTGACGTCGCGCGTGACGCCGATGCCCTTCTCGTAGAAATTGCCGATGCGGTATTCCGCCGGTGCGAAGCCGAGCTCGGCCGACTTTTCGTACCATTTGGCCGCTGCCGCCATGTCTTCCTTGACGCCGCGCGATTCAGCATAGCGCGAACCGAGCTCGAACAGCGCCTTGGCGTCACCGCCGGCAGCCGCGTCGCGCAAGGCTTGCGGGCCGGCATCGGCCGGAACGTCTATCTTGGCCACGACAGGTGCTA
The DNA here is from genome assembly GCF_040324395.1 of Mesorhizobium sp. C277A. Taxonomy (NCBI): domain Bacteria; kingdom Pseudomonadati; phylum Pseudomonadota; class Alphaproteobacteria; order Hyphomicrobiales; family Phyllobacteriaceae; genus Mesorhizobium; species Mesorhizobium sp. C277A. The sequence continues at coordinate 5,910,913 of NZ_JAMYVW010000002.1, forward strand.
CCGCGGCATCAGCCGGCGGAACGGCGCCGGTAGTATCCGAGGCCGTCGTATCCGAGGCCGAGGGCGCCATGACGGCGGCCGCAGGCTGCGCGTCGGCAGCCGCCGGTTCCGCAGTGGCGGTGGTCGGCAGCATTGCATTTGGCGTGGGGGCCGGATCGGCCAAAGCCATCGGCGCTGGCGCGGGCTCCACCGCCGGCACTTCGGGCCCAGCGACCGAGGCCGCATTCATTGGCGCATCATTGCCAGCTGCCGGTTCCGTGGGCTCCGCCTGCCTGACGATCCGGGCCGGCACGTCCTGAACGGCCACCTGCTGTTCTGCCTTGGGTTGGCTGGCAGCGTTGACCGAGGCAGTCTCGACCGGCTGCGAGGCGACGATCGGCGCTGTATCGTTGCTTGCGACCTCGACCGGGTCGGCGAAGAAGGCCTTGCCCAACTGGAGGCCGGCAAGCGCCAGCATGATCGCGACCGCTCCCATCAGGATCGGCTTGCGCCGCGCCTTGAGCAGGTCGCCGATACGAAGCGCCTTGACCGGGCCCTTCATGGTGGACTGGCGTTTCAGCGCGTCGGCCTCGGCGGCCGCGGCCTGCGCCGCGCGCCTGGCCGCGGCAATGAAGTCGGATTTCGACGCATCGCCGGGGTTTTGGCGCACCGGCGGGCCGCGCTCGTCGCGCACGCGCTTCATGATGGCGTTGAGGTCGGGCGCGCCGGAGCCCGGCTCCAACGGCCGGTTGGCGAGCTTCGGATCGAGCGGCTCGTCGAGATCGACGCTCGGCATGTCGACATTAGGCCCCGAGCCGGCAAGCGGCGGCATGTCAGCCGGCTTCTTGCCCCTGAAGGCGCGCGCCAATCCACCGAACAGCGACGTCTTGGCCGTGGCTTCGCCTTTCTCGGCAATCCTGTCGGAACCGAGCGCTGCCTGGGCAGCGGCCGCGGCAGCCTCGGCTGGCGAGCGCCGCACGGGTTCGCTGCCCATGACCGGGTCGCTACGCGTACCCAGGTCGCTACGCGTACCCGGGTCGGCGCGCATATCCGGCTCGCTGCGCATGATGGCGGCGGCGCGGCCGTCGAGATCGGCCATGTCTCCGGTCAGCGGCAGCGGCTGGTCGATATCCATCGATGGCGCGTCCTGCACCGAAATCTTGGAGGCGCGTGCAGCGCGGGCCCGCCGCGCCGGCTCGGCCTGGGCATCCAGAAGCTCGCTCACCGCCTCGGCCGGTTCGCTGGTCTCCAGCGAGCCCAGACGATCGACGATCTTGAGCAACGTGTCGTGGATAGCCTCGAATGTCCGTGAATTGCGCTCGTCCGAACGGCGCGTCAGCGCTTCCAGCGTCTTCAGATCCTGAGCAAGGCCGGTAACGGCCGCGGTGTTGGCGTTGGAATCTGCTAGCGAGCGCACGGCGCTCTCGGCCGCTTCCCGTGCCGCGCCCATGATGGATTCGCGGGTTCCGGCCAGCGACTTCTCGATTTCGTTGAGGCGCGGGCTGATGTCCTCGAATTCCGGCAGCGGCGTGCCGGGCTTCGACAGATGCGCCGATAGGCCGGAGACCTGCGCCTCGAGGCTGCGGATCAGTGCCGGATCGATGCCGGCGACCTGCGCGGCCGACGATTCCAGCCTGCTTGAAATGTCTTCGAGCCGGCTTTCCAGGCCACGGATCGCCGCCTCGTTGGCAGGATCGGGAATGCGCGTCTCCATGCGTTGGGCGAGCGCGGTGAAGCGTGCGTCGATGGCGTCCATGATGCCGGCGCTGTCAGCCTGCGGCTGGCGCTGGTCCAGCCGGTCGGCAACCTCGTCCAGCCGCCGCTCGAGATCGCGAAACAGCATGTTGCCCTGTTCGATGGCGTCGCCCTGCCGGCGTTCCATCATGCCCGACAGTACGTCGAAGCGCTGTTCCAGACCCTGGAAGATATAGTCGGCGTCGGGCATCGCCGGGGCGCGGTCGATCTTGTCGGCGATCATCGCGATCTGCTTGCCGAGGCGCTCCATCGCCTGTTCCGGCAGATTGGCGCGGCCGGCAAGCTCGTCGACCCTGTTCGACAGCGTGCTGAGACGGTCGAGAACCTCGCCGCTCGGACGAACCTGCACGACTTCCTCGATCTGCTGCGCCAGCGAGGCGATCCGCTTCTCGATGCGCTCGAACGGTTCGGGGTCGAAGGAATTGGCCTGTGCGGCGACGGTGGAGGCGACGATGGCGCGCGAAATCTCATCGAGCCGTTCGTCGATCAGGCCAAGCGTGTCGCCGCCGCGGTTGCTCTGCTGGCTGACGAAATGATCGACGGCGCCGGCAAGCGTGCGCACCTTTTCTTCCATCGAGCGCAGCGACAGCGATTCCGGCAGATTGTGGACCGCATTGCTGATCTGTTCGAGCCGGTCGGTCAGGGCCGAAAATCCGGGGCCGTCGGCGCGGTTGCGCTGGTCGGCGTCGACACGGTCCTCGAACGCGCTCCAGCGGCGGTCGAAATCGTCCCAGCGGCGGTCGACCTTCAGCACGCTTTCCTCGCGCGCCAATGTGTCGAGCGCCGTCTTTACCTGCTCGAGCTCGAGCCGCAGCATGTTGACGCTTCGGTCGTCGCTCTTCTCGGCCAGCGTCTGGATGGCGCCGGACAGCCGCTCGAATTCGACGCCGAGTTCGGCGCTGCCCTTGCCGGGCAAGCCGCCTGCCTGACCACCCGATTGGTTGCTCGCCTGGAAGGCCCGTTCGATGTCCTTGCGCAACGCGGCGAATTCGCGCTGCAGGCCGGCCGTCATCTGATGGCGCAGTTCCTCGCGCAGGCCACGCAATTCGCCGGCGATCTTGCCGACCACGGCGACGCTGTCTTCCTGGCCGCGCACGCGGTCGATGTCGCGCGCGATCGCCTGATAGTTCTGGTCGAAGGCGGCCGTCACAGGGCTTTTCGGCCGCGGCGCGGGCTGCGGGTCCTCGTACCAGCGCGGCGGCGGGGCGTAGGGCTGGGCACTTGCGTAGCGCGGCTCCGGAGCGGGCCGGCGCGGATCGAAGCGCTCGGCGGCGTCCTCGCGCTTGCGCTCCAGCCGCTGCTCCAGCGTTTCCAGCGAGCGGTTCAATTCGTCAAGCGTGGTGTTCGGCCTGCGCGGCCTGCCGGCGTTGAGTGTATCGAGATAGGACCGCTTGCTGTTCATCGATGCGTCCGTTTTTCAGAATGGCCGGCTTGCTGCCAGTTTCCCAAGTCCTTGTCGGGAACGAAGGCGGCCGCGCGGCACTGCTGCGGCGGAAGACGAGCTTCCCGGGCCAGGCCCGCTCTCCGAAAAACCGTGAAAAATTCGCTACAGGATAAACACGGGTGACCGACATCCGCACATTTCACCCATCGTGGTAAACAAGGTGTTAACCAAGCTTAAGAAGTTACGGCATTGCTGAAATACAGGCGGTGCCCGTTCGGACCCGGCGCCGGGGGTGCGGCATAAGGTTTCGCAATCCCAGAACGCCCTTGCGTCATGCGACGGCTATCGTTATAGAATTGACGTAAACGTAAGAGGGGCGCCGTTCGTGCCTTTTGCGATGAATTAGTTGAAACCACGACTGGAAGCATGCCCCCGCTTCCACTCAGGCGTTGCAAGGTCCGAGACCGCGATGCCACGACAGGGGAAAGCCAGTGACTATGAAACTTGTTTCGCCCGGCGAAGCCGCGGCCAACACCAACAATATGTCTGCCGAAGCCAGTGAGGAGTTCGTGCGCATCGGCGAGATGGCCAAGAAATACGGCGTGACGCTGCGCACGCTGCGTTTCTATGAAGACAAGGGCCTGCTCAATCCGAAACGCGATGGGGCAACGCGCCTCTACACGCGCCGCGACAAGGCGCGGCTGAAGCTGATCCTGCTCGGCCGCAAGGTCGGGTTCTCGCTGCGCGACGTCAAGCAGATGATGGATCTCTACGATCCCACGGGATCCAACACCAAGCAATTGCGGCTGGCTCTCGACAAGTCGGAGAAGCAGCTAGCCCGCCTGCAGAAGCAGCGCGCGCTGATCGACGACGCCATCAACGAGCTGAGCGGCTCGATGTCGGCCGTGCGCCAGATGCTGTCCGAGCGTTCGGCCCCGGCCAGCGCCGCCAGCTGATTTTGCTCCGCAGCTCCCGGCGAAAGCTTTGAACTTAAGAGCCGCGCGGCCGCCCGCGCGGCTCTTTTTGTTTGACCCCCCTCGCTTTGCACAAAGCCATGCACCGCTCGTGCCGATAGGCTGGCATAGGTAAATTTTGTCCCGGCGACAAAATTGACGTTTACGCAAACGTCAATTTTTGCTATCCCGCTTTCAACATTGGCCCGCATGCCGCCCCAACCTCATGTTTCGGGGCTCGATCTCGCGGCCAAGACCCGCATGGTGGAGGAAACACATGCCGATCTACAGGGCGCCGGTCCAGGACACGCTGTTCGTGCTCAACGAGGTGCTGGGTTATCAGCGCTACTCCAACCTTCCCGGATTTGCCGACGCGACGCCCGACGTTGTCGAGGCGATCCTCGCCGAAGGCGCCAAGCTCGCCGAAAACGTTATGCATCCTCTGAACCGCGTCGGTGACATGGAAGGCTGCGTGCGCCATGAGGACGGCTCGGTGACGACGCCGAAGGGCTTCAAGGAAGCCTACGACCAGTATCGCGAAGGCGGCTGGATGGGACTGGCGGCGCCCGTCGAGTTCGGCGGCCAGGGGCTGCCCTATGCCGTGCACACCGCGGTTGCCGAATACATGGTTTCGGCCAACATGGCGCTGATGATGTATCCCGGCCTGACGCAAGGCGCTATCGCTGCGATCATCACACACGGCACCGACGAGCAGAAGGCGACATGGCTGCCGAAGCTGGTCGAGGGGTCCTGGACCGGTACCATGAACCTGACCGAGCCGCATTGCGGTACCGATCTCGGTCTGCTGCGCACCAAGGCGGTGCCGAACGGCAACGGCACCTACAAGATCTCAGGCCAGAAGATCTTCATCTCGGCCGGCGAGCACGACATGTCGGAAAACATCGTCCATCTCGTGTTGGCCCGCATCGAAGGTGCGCCGGCAGGCGTGAAGGGGATCTCGCTGTTCATCGTGCCAAAGCTGAAGCTCGATGCCTCGGGCAATCCGGGCGAGAAGAACACGCTCTCCTGCGGGTCGATCGAGGAGAAGATGGGCATCCACGGCAATTCGACTTGCGTCATGAATTATGACGAGGCCGAAGGCACGCTGCTCGGTGAGGCCAATGGCGGCCTGAAGGCGATGTTCACGATGATGAACGAAGCCCGCCTCGGCGTCGGCCTGCAGGGCCTGTCGCTGTCCGAGATCGCCTACCAGAACGCGGTCTCCTACGCCAAGGACCGGCTGCAGGGCCGCTCGCTGTCGGGCGCCAAGGCGCCGGACAGACAAGCCGATCCGATCATCGTCCATCCCGACATCCGCCGCTCGCTGATGACCATGAAGGCCTTCAACGAGGCCGGCCGCGCGCTGGCGCTGTGGACGGCGATCAAGTCCGACATCGCCCACCGCTCCGCCGACGACAAGGATCGCCAGGCGGCCGACGACTATACAGGCCTGCTGACGCCGGTGATCAAGGGCGTGCTCACCGACAAGGGCTTCGACCATGCCGTCATGGCGCAGCAGGTGTTCGGCGGCCACGGCTATATCGAAGAACACGGCATGAGCCAATTCGTGCGCGATGCCCGCATCGCCATGATCTATGAAGGCGCCAACGGCATCCAGGCGCTCGACCTTGTCGGCCGCAAGCTTGGCCTGAATGGCGGCCGCGCAGTGCAGGCTTTCTTCAAGGACGTCGGCGAGTTCTGCGAGGAGAACCGTGCCGACGAGAAGCTGGCGCCGTTCACCAAGGCGTTGAAGAAGGGCCTCAACGATCTGCAGGCGGCGACGATGTGGCTGGTGCAGAACGGCATGGCCAAGCCCGACAATGCCGGCGCCGCATCCACCGACTACATGCATCTCTTTGGCCTTGTGGCGCTCGGCTACATGTGGGCGCAGATGGCCAAGGCCGCGCTCGGCAAGACCGGCGCCAATGGCTCCCAATCTGTCCACGAAAATGGGGCTTTCTACGACAACAAGGTGGTGACGGCGCGCTTCTTCATGGAGCGGATCATGCCCGAGACATCGGCACATCTCGCCCGCATTTCCAGTGGTGCGGACACGCTAATGGCGCTGCCTGCGGAAGCGTTCTAGAAATGGCTGGCGTCCCCCTCCCCCTTGAGGGGAGGGTGGCCCGAAGGGCCGGGAGGGGTCCTTGCGTGCAGTGCGCCGGCTGGTTGGCGCTTTGGTAGGAGATGATCGCAATGCCCCAAACCCGCGTCAATTCCGAAGATAAGGTCGAGCACGTCATCGGCGACCCCACCCGACCGCTTCGCGGCCACCCTCCCCTCGAGGGGGAGGGGGACGTTGGCGCGGGAGAAACGGCATGACAAATCCAGCCGAAGTGCTCTCCTTGCCGAAGCCCGCCTGGGCGGCGGACGAAGTCGGCATGCTCTACGACATGGCGCATCGCTTCATGTCGGAAGAGATCGCGCCGCGCTACGACGAGTTCGAGAAGAACGAGATGGTCGACCGCGAGAGCTGGCGCAAGGCAGGTTCCGCCGGCCTGCTCTGCGCCTCGATGCCGGAGGAATATGGCGGCTCCGGCGGCACCTTCGCGCATGAGAGCGCCATCATCGAGGCGATCGGCCATGTCGGCGTCGACGGTTTCGGCATCGGCCTGCACAATGCGATCGTTGCCCCTTACATCCTTCATTACGGCTCCGAGGAGCAGAAGAAGAAATGGCTGCCGAAGCTGGCAACCGGCGAACTGATCGGCGCCATCGCCATGACCGAGCCGGGCGCCGGCTCCGACCTGCAAGGCGTCAAGACGCGCGCCGAGAAGGACGGCAACCAGTACAAGATCAACGGCTCGAAAACCTTCATCACCAATGGCCAACTGGCCAATTTCATCATCGTCGTCACCAAGACCGATCCGGCCAAAGGCGCCAAGGGCACCTCGCTGATCGTCGTCGAGGCCGACGAGGCCGAAGGCTTCGAACGCGGCCGCAACCTCGACAAGATCGGCCTGAAGGCCAACGACACGTCGGAGCTGTTCTTCAATGATCTGCGCGTGCCGACCTCGAACCTGCTTGGCCACGAAGAGGGACAGGGCTTCATCCAGCTGATGCAGCAATTGCCGCAGGAGCGCCTGCAGATCGGCACCGGCGCGATCGCCATGATCGAGCGCGCGCTTGCTCTGACCATCGACTACGTCAAGGACCGCAAGGCCTTCGGCAAAGCGATCATCGAGTTCCAGAACACCCAGTTCAAGCTCGCCGAACTGAAGACCGAGGCCACCATCGGCCGCGTCTTCTACAATGATTGCGTCACCCGCCACATCAATGGCGGGCTGGATCCGGTGACGGCGTCGATGGCGAAATACTGGCTCTCGGACCTGCAGGGAAAAGTCGTCGACGAATGCCTTCAATTGCATGGCGGCTATGGCTACATGAATGAATATCCGATCGCCCGCATGTTCCGCGACGCCCGCGTCCAGCGCATCTACGGCGGCACCAACGAGATCATGAAATTGCTGATCGGCCGCTCTCTCTGAGAGCGACGTCGGCAAAGCAAGGAGCAAGCAAATGGCTGAAGCTTATGTCTATGACGCCGTGCGCACACCGCGCGGCAAGGGCAAGAAGGATGGCTCGCTGCACGAGGTGCCGGCGGTGCGGCTTGCGGCCAGGACGCTTGAAGCGTTGCGCGACCGCAACGGCCTCGACACTGCAAACGTCGACGACATCATCTTCGGCTGCGTCGATCCGGTCGGCGAAGCCGGCTCCGTCATTCCGCGTGCCGCCGCCTTCGAGGCCGGCTACGATAACAAGGCGCCGGGCATGCAGATCTCGCGCTTCTGCGCCTCAGGCCTCGACGCCATCAATTTCGGCGCCGCCAAGATCGCTCAAGGCGCCGACGAGATCGTCATTGCAGGCGGCGTGGAATCGATGTCGCGCGTCGGCATGGGCGCCTCGGGCGGCGCGTGGTTCATGGACCCGTCCGTCGGCCTGCCCGGCTGGTTCGTGCCGCAAGGCATTTCGGCCGACCTGATCGCCACCAAATACGGTTTTTCGCGCGACGACGTCGATGCCTATGCGGTCGAGAGCCAGAAGCGTGCGGGCAAGGCCTGGGCCGATGGCCGTTTCAAGAACTCCGTCATACCGATCAAGGACCAGAACGGCCTCACCATCCTCGATCATGACGAGCATATGCGGCCGTCGACCGACATGCAGTCGCTGGCCTCGCTCAACCCGTCCTTCGTCATGCCTGGCGAAATGGGCGGCTTCGACGCGGTCGCCGTGCAGAAGCATCCGGAAGTCGAAGAGGTCAACCACGTCCACCATGCCGGCAACTCGTCCGGCATCGTCGATGGTGCGGCCGCCGTACTGCTCGGCTCGAAGAAGGCCGGCAAGACGATGGGCCTGAAGCCACGCGCCCGCATCCGCGCCTTTGCCAACATCGGCTCCGAGCCGGTGCTGATGCTTACCGGTCCGGTCGACGTCACCGAGAAGCTTCTGAAGCGCGCCAAGATGAAGCTGTCGGATATCGACCTGTTCGAGCTCAACGAGGCCTTCGCCTCAGTGGTGCTGCGCTACATGCAGGCATTCGAAATCCCGCACGACAAGATCAACGTCAATGGCGGCGCCATCGCCATGGGCCATCCGCTCGGCGCCACCGGCGCGATGATCCTGGGCACGGTGCTGGACGAGCTCGAGCGCCGCGATTTGAACACCGCTCTGGTGACGCTCTGCATCGGCGCCGGCATGGGCACCGCAACGATTATCGAACGCGTCTGATTTTCGGCCGGAAGGAGAGAGACATGACTTATACAAACTTCACGGTCGACACCGACGCAGACGGCATCGCGCTGGTCACCTGGAACATGCCGGACCGCTCGATGAACGTCTTCACCGAAGAGGTGATGAACGAGCTCGAGAAGATCATCGACCATGTGGTGGCCGACGCCGCCATCAAGGGCGCGGTGATCACCTCGGGAAAGGACAGCTTCTCCGGCGGCGCCGACCTGACCATGCTGCAGAAGATGCTGGCCGTATTTGCCAAGGAGAAGACCAAGGACCCGGAGAAGGCGGCACAGCTTTTGTTCGACAATGCCGGCCGCATGGGTGGCTTGTGGCGCAAGCTCGAAACGTCGGGCAAGCCTTGGGTCTCGGCGATCAACGGCACCTGCATGGGTGGCGCGTTCGAGCTGTCGCTGGCCTGTCATGGCCGCGTTGCCGCTGACTCCGAAAAGGTCAAGATGGCCTTGCCGGAAGTCAAGGTCGGCATCTTCCCCGGCGCCGGTGGCACCCAACGCGTGCCGCGCCTGACCGACCAGCAGCAGGCGTTGCAGATGCTGACCACCGGCCAGACGCTGTCGCCGCAGAAAGCCAAGGCGATGGGGCTGATCCACGAGATCGCCGAACCCGGCAAGCTGATCGAGACCGCCAAGGCGATGATCAGGAACGGCCTGAAAGCCGTCCAGCCCTGGGACGAGAAGGGCTTCAAGCTGCCTGGCGGCCAAATCTATACGCCGGCCGGCTTCAATCTGTGGCCGCCGGCCATCGCCATCCTGCGCCGCGAGACCTACGGCAATTATCCGGCCGCCGCGGCGATCCTGAAATGCGTCTATGAAGGCCTGCTGGTGCCGTTCGACACCGGTCTGCGGATCGAACAGCGCTATTTCACCGAAATCATGCAGTCGAAGGAAGCAGCAGCGATGATCCGCTCGCTGTTCGTCTCGCTGCAGGAGCTCAACAAGGGCGCCCGCCGCCCGGCCGGCGTGCCGGAGACCAAGTTCAAGAAGATCGGTATTCTCGGCGCCGGCTTCATGGGCGCCGGCATCGCCTTTGTCACCGCCAAGGCTGGCATCCCGGTCGTCCTGCTCGACCGCGACATGGCGTCGGCCGAAAAGGGCAAGACGCATTCCGACAGCCTGATCTCCGATCAGGTCAAGAAGGGCCGCGTCAAGCCCGAGGAGAAGGACAGACTTCTGTCGCTGATCACGCCGTCGGCCGACTATGCCGATCTCGCCGGCTGCGATCTGGTGGTCGAGGCGGTGTTCGAGGATTCGGCCGTCAAGAAGGCTGCCACCGAGCAGGCCGAAGCCGTGCTGAAATCGTCGGCGATCTTCGCCTCCAACACCTCGACCATCCCGATCACCGCACTGGCCAAGAATTCGGCGCGGCCGAAGAATTTCGTCGGCATCCACTTCTTCTCGCCGGTCGACAAGATGATGCTGGTCGAGATCATTTTGGGCAAGAAGACCGGCGACAAGGCGCTGGCCACCGCGATCGATTTCGTGCGCGCCATCAAGAAGACGCCGATCGTCGTCAACGACACGCGCGGCTTCTACGTCAACCGCTGCGTGCTGCGCTACATGTCGGAAGCCTACAAGATGCTGATCGAAGGCGTTCCGGCGCCGATGATCGAGAACGCCGCCAAGGCCGCCGGCATGCCGGTCGGCCCCCTGGCCCTGACCGACGAGACGGCGATCGACCTTGCCCAGAAGATCATGAAGCAGACCATCAGGGACCTCGGCGACAAGGCCGTCGACCCCAGGCAGATGGCGTTGATCAACACGCTGGTCGACACCCATGGCCGCTTCGGCCGCAAAAACGGCAAGGGTTTTTACGACTATCCCGCCAAGCCCGCCAGGAAGAAGCTGTGGCCGGGCCTGAAGGATCTCTATCCGCAGCTGGAGGCCGAGAAGGTCGATTATGAGGAACTGCAGCAGCGCCTGCTGGTCACCATTGCGCTGGAAGCGGCCCGGGTGATGGAGGAAGGCATCGTCACCGATCCGCGCGAGGCCGATCTCGGGTCGATCCTCGCCTTTGGTTTCGCGCCATTCACCGGCGGCGCGCTGTCCTATATTGACGGCATCGGCGCCAGGGAGTTCGTCAGAATAGCCAAAGGCCTGCAGAAGAAATACGGCGCCGAGTTCAAGGCGCCAAAGCTGCTGCTCGACCTGGCCGAGAAGGGCGAGACCTTCTACCAGCGCTTCGATCCCTATGCGAAAGGCGAGGTGAAGAAGGCCGCTTGAGCTAGCGCCCCATGTACGTCTGGGGGCGCCTTGCGCGCATGATGGCCACGGCAAGGCGCCGTGGCCTTATGCGGTCGGTAGCGAAAGCCGACTGGCTTTTCGCTGCCTGCCGACCGAGATCGACTTCAACCTCCATCTCAACAACGCCCGCTACATGATGCTCGCCGACCTCGCGCATGACCCCGAAAATCGGAATCGATTTTCGGGGTCATGCGCCAAATCAAAATGCTACAGCGTCCTTGGCGCGTCCAACAGTACGCTTGCCCGCTCCGTTCAACCGCGACCGCCGACCTAGGCCGAGCGGGGTTTCATGAGCTCCGACCAGGGATTGCGCAGCCTTGCCAAGGCAGTTTGAGGCATCCATGACGACTTCGCCGCACACCGCTTTTTAGGGGATCGGGCCGCGCGCCGGTGGACAATCGGATGACCGCGCGTTAGAAGGAAAAGGTATTTTTTCCTGTTTTGAGGAGAGCGAATTGCTCTCGCATGACCGAGTTTGGGCAGCCATCGACGCTCTCGCTGAGCGCTATTCGTTGTCGGCCTCCGGCCTGGCCCGGCGAGCCGGTCTGGACTCCACCGCTTTCAACAAATCGAAGCGGCTGTCCTCGGATGGACGGCCGCGCTGGCCGTCGACCGAATCGCTGGCGAAGATCATCGAGGCGACCGGCGCCTCGCTCGACGAATTCACCGGGCTGGTCGAAGGCCGTGCCAAGGCCGCTTCGGGCTCGGTAGCCGCGCAGCGTTCGGCGGTGCCGCTGCTCGGCTTTGCCCAGGCCGGCGCCGGCGGCTTCTTCGATGATGCCGGCTATCCCTCAGGCCAGGGCTGGGACCTTGTCGAGCTTCCGGCACGGGCGACCGAAACCTCTTATGCGTTGAAGGTGCAGGGCGATTCCATGCTGCCGCTGTACCGCAATGGCGATGTGCTGATCGTCGAGCCGGGCGCCGCTACCCGCAAGGGCGACCGCGTCGTCGTCAAGACCAATGCCGGCGAAGTCATGGCCAAGGTGCTCGACCGCCAGACGACGAAATCGATCGTGCTGATTTCGCTCAACCCCGACCACCCGGACCGCGACATCGCGATGCGCGATGTCGAATGGGTGGCGCGGATCGTCTGGGCAAGCCAGTAGGTCTCGCGGTGCGTCTGCTTCAAATCCTCATAGCCCTCCTGGCGATCCCGGTGATGGTCGCCATTGTCGTCGCCGGCGGTCGCGCGCTGCATCGCGAAAGCACCGCCATCACCGTCGACCAGATCGACCCGGACACCGAGGCCGTGCCCGAGGAGCCGGCGACGTCGGCGATCCCCGAGGTCCGGCCCGTCAAGCCTCCGATGCACTCGCCTCAGGTGCATTCGAGGGCGATCGATCCCGAGGCCATCGCTCCGCCGCCGCTGCCGGTAGAAGAACTTGAACGGGTTGAGCCACGCGCGCCGCTGAGCGACCTGGCGCTGGCCGGGCCGCCCAAGCCGCGTGGGCGCAGAGCGGTCGACGACTGGGGAGGAACAAAACTGTTCCAGCCGGTCGCGGCCGCCGCCGGCCTGATCGAAGCCAATGGTTATTCCGTGACGGTCTCCGGCATCGACATCGTCAGGCAAGACGAGACCTGCACCGAGGGCGGCAAGTCCTGGGCTTGCGGTATCAGGGCGCGCACCGCGTTCCGGTCTTTCCTGCGCGGCCGGGCCGTTGCCTGCAAGGTGCCGCCGGAGGCCGACCGTGCGCTGATCGCCGCCGAATGCCGCATCGGCAAGCTGGATGTCGGCCAGTGGCTGGTCGAAAACGGCTGGGCGCGCGCCACGGCAGCCGGCCCCTATGTCGAAGCGGGCGACAAGGCGCGCGCCGCCAAGAAGGGCGTCTTCGGCGCCGCGCCCGATCTTGGCGGCCTGCCACCGGCGCCAACGCCTGTTGTGGCACCGACGGCGTCGCAACCGATCCTCGATGCCCCGGCGATAGACACGCCGCCGGCCGGGACGGAAATTACGCCGCCAGCTGACCAGCCAGCGCCCGCTCAATGAGCGCGCGGGTTTCGGCGATGCCGTAGAGGGCTGCGAACGAACCGAAGCGCGGTCCGCGTTCCTGGCCGATCAGCACCTGGTAGATCATCTGGAAGAAAGCGCCCGAGACACCAGGGCCGCCGTCCGGGCTCTTCTTCGAATGGTCCTGATAGCGTTCGATCTTGCGCGCCACGTTGAGCGAAGCGTTCTGGATCGCTTCGCCGTCGGCGCCGGCCGGCAGGCCAGCAAGCGCGTTGCCAAGCGCTTCCAGCGCCACGCGTTCGACATCGTCGGCCGGCCGGAAGGTCTTCGTCGGCTTCACGAAATCGTCGAAGTAGCGGATGGCGAAACCGACCAGCTGGTCGAGTTCGGGATGCGTCGCTGGCGTCACGCCAGATGCATGGCGCGAGATGAAGCCCCACAGCACATCCTTGTTTTGCGCGTTGGAGGCGCTGACCAGGTTGAGCAGCAGCGAGAACGGCACCGGCATGTCGATGGAAGGCGGCTTGCCGTCATGCATGTGCCAGACCGGATTGCCCAGCCGCTCCTTCCAGTCCTGGCGCGGATAGGCGTTGAGGAAGGTGTAGTACTCGTCGACGGCGCGTGGGATGACGTCGAAATAGAGCTTTTTCGCCTGCCTTGGCCGCTGATACATATAGAGGCCGAGGCTTTCGGTCGGCGCGTAGCGCAGCCATTCGTCGATGGTCAGCCCGTTGCCCTTCGACTTCGAGATCTTCTGGCCGTTCTCGTCCAGGAACAGTTCGTAGACGAAATGCTCGGGCGCGCGCCCGCCGAGAATGTTGCAGATGCGGTCGTAGATCACCGCGTTCGTCTGGTGGTCCTTGCCGAACATTTCGAAATCGACGTCGAGCGCTGCCCAGCGCATGCCGAAATCCGGCTTCCACTGCAGCTTGACCTTCCCGCCGGTCACCGAAAGTGTGGTCTCGGTGCCCTCATCGTCGAAGGTGATGGTGCCGGCCTTGGCGTCGACATGCTTCATCGGCACGTAGAGCACGCGCCCGCTCTTCGGCGAGATCGGCAGGAACGGGCTGTAGGTTGCCTGCCGCTCCGGCCCCAGCGTCGGCAGCATCACCGCCATGATCTGCTCGTAGCGCTCGGCGGCGCACACCAGCATCGCATCGAAGCGGCCGGCCTTGTAGTACTGCGTGGCGCTGGCGAATTCGTAGTCGAAGCCGAACGTGTCGAGGAAGCGGCACAGCATCGCGTTGTTGTGGTCGGCAAAGCTCGCATAGTCGCCGCCGAACGGATTGGGCACCGCCGACAGCGGCATATGCAGATAGGGCTCGAGCGCTGCGCGATCCGGCACATTGTCGGGGATTTTGCGCATGCCGTCCATATCGTCGGAGAAGCAGAGCAGCTTGGTCTTGACCTTGTTCCCGGTCAGCACGTGAAAGGCATGGCGCACCATCGAGGTGCGCGCGACCTCGCCGAACGTGCCGATATGCGGCAGGCCCGACGGGCCGTAGCCGGTCTCGAACAGGACGATCTCCGGGAAGTCGCCGCCCTTGTAGCGCTCGATGATCTTTTTGGCTTCCTCGAACGGCCAGGCCTTGCTTTCGGCGGCTGCCGCAAGCATTTCGGGGTTGAGATCGGCGATGTTTGATCCCGTCATGTCAAAGTTCCAGTCATGGCCGGCTTTCGCGGCTGGTAAGATTTTTCAACCGGGTCTCTAGGCGCGACAGGGCGGAGCGTCAACGATATCAGGCGTTTTCGTTGCGACGGCGCCGTGGCGTCCCTACCTTCGACCCTCACTATCAAGGAGTTTTGAATGCCGTTGCCGTCCACCCATGAAGCCCTGATCTACCTGATGGTCATCACCTCGGCTTCCGATCGCGACATGACCGATATCGAACTGGCGCGCATCGGCGACGTCGTCCGCAGCTGGCCGGTGTTCGAGGATTTCAAGCAGGACAGGCTGATCGCCATTGCGCAGGACTGCCAGAAGATGCTGCATGAAAAGGATGGGTTGGAAGGCGTGCTCGAGCGTGTCGCCGAGATTTTGCCCGAACGGCTGCACGACACCGCCTATGCCGCGGCCTTCAAGGTTGCCGCCGTCGATCTCGAAATGCGCATGGAGGAATTGCGGGTGCTGCAGTTGATCCGGCGTGAGCTCGATCTCGACACGCTGACCGCCGCAGCCATCGCGCGCGGGGCGAAGGCCCGCCTGCGCACGCTGACCTGATCCAGCCCCTAAAGGAAGCTGACCGGGACCGGATCAGAAAAAGCTGACCGGGAACCGGATCAGAAGAAACTGACCGGGAAATAGCGCAGGTAGAATTCGGCGAAGGTGCCTTTCACCGATATCTCCTGCAGCGCGTAGTCCATGGCTGCGGCCAGCGCTGGGTCGCTGGCCCGGGTGGCAATGGTCATGCCGGACCCCAGATATTCCGGCGCCAGGTAGGGTCCACCGGCGAAGCGGCAGCAACCGGCGGCGTCCGTGCCGCCCAGCCAGAAGGAAAAGCGCATGCCGTCGCCGAAGGCGGCATCGATCTTGGCGCTCTTCAAGTCGCTGTAGAGGTCTTCCGGCCGTTGAAAGCGGATGATCTGCACGGTGCCGAAATAATCGCGCAGCATCTTTTCATGCGCCGAGCCGGCCAGCACGCCGACCCGCTTCGAGCGCAATTTGTCGAGGATCGGCTCGGCGAAGGCCTTGGTCTTCGGCATGATGAAGCGCGCCGGAAACTGTAGATAGGAGCGCGAAAAGCTGTACTTCGCCCGCGTCTCCGGCGTTGCGGCGATGCCGGCGATGATCGCCTCGCCTTCGCCCTTCTGCAACGCGTCGTCGAGTTCGGCCCAGGGCAGCGCCTGGATCTGGCATTTGTCGGCGATGTCGAGTTCGGCGCAAATCGCCCGCGCCAGGTCGATGTGGAAGCCGGACAGTCGGCCCGTGCCGTCGAGAAAATTGAAGGGCGGGAAATCGGTTGTGGTGAGGAACCTGAGCCTCGGCAGCGCCGCAAGGTCCGGCTTCGGCAGCCGCTCCTTGGCATCCCAAAGCACCGGCACCTGCGGTTCCGCTGCCCGCACAGCGCCGGCAAACGGCTGCACTCCGATCAGCATCGACAGCAAGGCGATGGTTATCCAGCGTGATGTCACAAAAAACTCCGCCCGTCTTGGCCGTTGGCTTGTGATACGAAAACGGCGCAGGCACAATTGTTTTTGATTTCAAAGGGCAAATTTCGGGTTATGCTTTGGCGAGGTTGCAAATAGCCGCACAGAGTCGGCCCGGGGTTGGCGGTCGCTGGCGTTAGAAAAGCTAAGGATGTGGCTTTGCAATCCGGGGTTGATGGCTAAGTGCGGGGCAGGCACGTAGCATCGGTCTCAAGAGCGGTAGGCAACATGGGGTAGATGTTGCGATGGGTTATTTTGACCGGACACTTGAATATATTGACCGGGTGCAGCGTGCCGACACGTCGGCTGCGGTGTGCGAGCAGCTACTTAGTGTCACCTCGAATTTCGGATTGACGGCCCTGATAGCCGCAACGGTGCCGCAGCCCGGTACACCAAGCAGCCAGACGAAGGACCATGTGCTGCTCTGCGATTGGCCTAGCGAATGGCTGGAGCGTTACTTATCGCGCAACTACGTCGACCACGATCCGGTCGTCAGCCATTTGAAGCAGTTTCGGGCGCCATTCCAATGGCGCGATGCCGTTCAAAGCATGCCCGCCGACAAGAGCAGCGCCGAGGTAATGCGCGACGCCCGCCAGTTCAAGCTGCGTGACGGCCTCGCCTTCCCGCTGATCACGCTCGAAGGCCAGATCGCGCTGGTCTCGCTGGGCGGTGAGGCGGTCGAACTGTCCGAAGCCGAATTCGCAATGGTCTCGCTGGCCTCCACCTATGCCATCGGCCGCGCCATGCAGCTTCAAACGACGGCCGGCAAATCTATCGATCACATTGAATTGACGCCGCGCGAGCGCGAATGCCTGCAATGGGCGGCGGTCGGAAAATCCGAGTGGGAGATTTCGCAGATCCTCGGCATCTCGGAGCATACCTCTGAGAAACACCTTCTCAACGCCAAGAGCAAACTAGGCGCCGCCAACCGTGTGCAGGCAGTCGCCGAAGCAGTCAGGCACGGCTATATCAGCTAGGCCGGTTCTGGCGGCCCGAAATTTATGGCCGCATTGTTGGCGTCATATCTTCAGAAAAGACCGGCCCCTGTCGTCCTCTTGAGACGGCTAATGCTTTCTTAACGCCAAAAGCAGACTCGGCGCCGCCAACAGGGTGCACGCCATCGCGGAGGCGTTTAGGCGCAGCTATATTAGCCATGTCGGCTGTGGCAGCCTGGAAATCCTTGCCAACACCTTCGCGCAATTTTTTCGGGAAAGCCCGGCCGTATCTTCCTCTTAAGCCCAGGAGACGGCTAATGCTATTTTCCCTTACCACTCAACAACTGATGGAACGTCCCGACCTATGGGAGGCCGTCCATCGCCTGCGTTACAAGGTCTTCGTCGATGAGATGCGGTGGACCGATCTCGATCGCCCGGACGGCCTCGAAATCGATCAATTCGACCATGATGAGGCCGAACACCACCTTGTCATACGCAATGGCGAGCTTGCAGGCTATCATCGGATGCTGCCGACCACACGGCCGCATCTCCTTAGCGATGTGATGCCGGAACTCTGCGAGGGAAAGCGCCCTTCGGGACCGAATGTCTGGGAGCTAACCCGTTACGCGGTGGCGCCAGGCTTTCGCGATGGTAAGCGCGGCGTGTCTACGGTCGGCACCGAACTGATCGCCGGCTTCGTCGAATGGGGCCTTGCTCGCAATGTCGATCAGGTCATTATCGAGGTCGAGCCGGTGTGGGTGCTGCGGACGCTGCAGTTGCACTTCCTGGCGACGCCGCTCGGTTACCAGCGCACCTATGGCAACCAGCAGGTCGTCGCCACACTGCTGACCTTCAACGAGCATACGCTGGATGTCGTGCGTTCGCGCCGCAACCATCACGCCCCGGTGTTGGCCAGGGGCACCCCCCACATGCTCGGCATGCGGCAGGCGTCGTGAGACTGTCTTCACCCGACGCGCTTTAATGCATGTCGCTCAAAGTGGCCCCGGTTTTGAGAGAACGACATGCATGAAACAAAGACCTAAAGCGCGTCGCGTGAATCCGTTCAAATGCGATGCGCTTTAGACAATGGCCACAGAGCCCACCTCCGTGTGGGGGTGGGCTCTGTAATTTCAGCCTCTGCCTATCGAGGCCAGTCTCTACTTCTCGAGAAACGACGGCCCTTCGCCGACGATCTTTTTGTCTTCCTTGCCGATGGCGTCGAGATCGCGCCCATCATAGGGCAGTGACAACAGGATGCGCCGCATGACGGCCAGCCGCGAGCGTCGCTTGTCATTGGCCCGCACGATGATCCAGGGCGCGAACTGTTTGTGCGTGCGCTCGACCATCTGGTCGCGCGCCTTGGTGTAGTCGTCCCATTTGGTGATGCCGGCAATATCGATCGGCGAGAACTTCCAGTTCTTCAGCGGCGACCAGCGGCGGTCGTGAAACCGTTCGAGCTGGGTCTCGCGGCCGATGTTGAGCCAGAATTTGAAGAAATAGATGCCCTCATTGGAGATCATCCGCTCGAAATGCGGCGTCTCGTCGAGGAATTTTGCATGCTGTTCCGGTGTGCAGAAGCCCATCACCGGCTCGACGCCGCCGCGGTTGTACCAGGAACGGTCGAAGGTGACGAATTCGCCCGATGTCGGGAAATGGGCGACGTAGCGCTGGTAGTACCATTGCCCGACTTCGGTCGGGGTCGGCTTGGTCAGCGCCACGTTGCGCGCGGTTCGAGGATTGAGATACTGGCGCAGCACCGAGATGGTGCCGCCCTTGCCGGCGGCATCGCGCCCCTCGAACAGCGACATCAGTCTGCTGCCGGTCGCCTGCAGCCAAGCCTGCGCCTTGACCAGTTCGATCTGCAGCCGCTCCAGCGTCTCGTCATACTCCTCGGTCTTCATTTTCTTGTCGTAGGGGTAGTCGCCTGCCGTCAGTTTGTGGTCCTCGATCCAGCCGGGAAGCTCAGGGTTTTCGATGTCGAACTCCCGCTCCTTGCCGTCCACCTTGATCTTCAGCGGCCCCTTTGCCGGCTCTGCGGCGGGACTTTCCTTGGCTTTTTTCATCGAGACGAACCTTTCCATCTTGCGGACTCATGCTATGGGGGGCCTCAAACCCGGTCCAGCGGAAGTTTCGGCGAGACCGGCGCAGAAGCACGGAAAGCACGAATGGCTGACACCGGCGCAGAGCGGACAACCACGGGGCAGGCCGTCGCCGGCCGGCTGTGGAACAGCCGACGGCTGCTTGCCGCCGGTGCGATCGCCATCATGGCCGTTTATGGGTTTGCCGGTATCTCCGCCTATGTCGTCCTGGCTGCGTTGACGGTGCTGCTGGCCGCCGCGCTTCTGCCAACCGGTGGCGCCAGCCGGTCTGCTGAGACCATTACCACGGTCGAGGCGAGCGGGCTGCAGCGGCTTTCCGGCGAATATCTTGCGGCTGCCGTTGCCGATCCGCTGATCATCTTCGACCGCACCGCCACCATCGTCCACGCCAATGCCGCCGCCTTTGCCGCCTTTGTCGGTATCGCGCCTGGCCTGTCGCTGTCGCTAAAATTCCGCGCGCCGGAAATGCAGGCCTTGCTGGACGGCGTGCTGTCGGGAACCGTCGCCTCCGATGCCGTCGACTACACCGAGAAGCTGCCGGTGGAACGGGCCTACCGGGTCAGCGCGTCCTCGGTCGGCCACGCCACCGATCTCTATGTGCTGGTATTCAAGGACCAGAGCGAGACGCGCCGCATCGACCGCATGCGCGCTGACTTCATAGCCAATGCCAGCCACGAGTTGCGCACCCCGCTTGCTTCAATCTCGGGCTTCATCGAGACGTTGCGCGGCCCGGCCCGCAACGATCCGGCGGCGCGCGAGCAGTTCCTGCAGATCATGCAGAACCAGACCGGCCGCATGGCGCGCCTCATCGACGATCTCCTGTCGCTGTCGAGGCTTGAAATGAAGCCTTACCTGAGGCCGGGAACCGAGGTCGATCTGCGCCAGACCATCGACAGCGTCATCGATTCACTAGGCCCGCTCGCCAGCGAGAACGGCGTCGTCATCGAACGCGACTACGCCGAGGGGCCGCTCGACGTGCCCGGAGACCGCGACGAGCTGTTCCAGGTGTTCGAGAATCTCTTGGAAAACGCCTGCAAATACGGCCAGCCTGGCGGACGCGTCACGGTGTCGATCGCGCGGGGCGAGGCCGGCCCGGAACCGGGCATCGATGTAACCATCAGGGACTACGGCCCGGGCATCCCGGAAGAGCACATACCGCGCATTACCGAGCGCTTCTATCGCGTCGACGTGGAGAGCAGCCGCACGCAGAAAGGCACCGGTCTTGGCCTGTCCATCGTCAAGCATATTCTGACGCGCCACAACGCCCGGCTTTCGATCAAGTCGGAGGTTGGCAAGGGCGCGGCGTTCACGGTCCATTTGCCGGCAGGCTGAGGCGGTACTATCTGCTAACTGCCTGTTTCTTCTTTCTGTCATCCGGCTAGCGTATCAGAACAGGGGTCGAGGAAACGACTCAAAAGGCCAAAGATTTAAGGAAGGCATTTCGCCCATGCAGTCCGTACACATTGTCAGCGCCTATGACGAAGAGCTGAAATACCTGGCGAAGCGCATCGCTGCGATGGGCGGCCATGCCGAGCGCATGGTCGAGCAGGCGATCCAGGCGCTGGTCAATGCCGATCCCGGCCTCGCCCAGAAGGTCATTCGTGACGACATCGTGCTTGACGATGGCCAGCGCGAAATCGACGACAAAGCCATCGTCATCATCGCCAAGCGCCAGCCCATGGCGACGGATCTGCGCGAGATCGTCGGCGCCATCCGCATTTCGGCCGACCTCGAACGGGTCGGTGACCTCGCCAAGAACGTCGCCAAGCGTGTGGTCAGCGTCATTGACGGCCGCCAGCCGACCAGCCTGTTTCGCGGCCTCGAGGCGCTTGCCGAACTCGCTTTGACCCAGCTCAAGGAAGTGCTCGACGTCTATGCCTCGCGCTCGGTCGAGAAAATAGGCTTCGTTCGCGACCGCGACGACCAGATCGACGCCATGTACACCTCGCTGTTTCGCGAGCTTTTGACCTACATGATGGAAGATCCGCGCAACATCACGCCGTGCACGCATCTGCTGTTTTGCGCCAAGAACATCGAGCGCATCGGCGACCACGCCACCAACATTGCCGAGACGATCTACTACATCGTCACCGGCGAGCAGTTGCCGGCCGAGCGTCCAAAGGGCGACAAGACCGACAAGATTGCCCTTCCGGCGCTGCCGGTGAAGTGATCGCGCACCCCTCGAACGCTTAATCATATTGCGCTAAACTACCCCGATGTTAGCGTCTCGGTTCCTGGCCAAGGCCAGGCGCTCAGGAGGCTGCGATGGAATATGTCCGAGAGTTCAAGCCGGCGCCGGCATCGTCCGGCATCATCGCGTCGAGCGTCTACACCGCCGGCAAGCGCATCGCCGACATTCCGATCGAGGAAGCCGGTGAATGGGCCAAGAAGTCGGGCCATGTCGTCTGGATCGGGCTGCTCGAACCCGACCGCGAGCTTCTGCTGCGCGTCAAGGCGCAATTCCATTTGCATGAGCTGGCGATTGAAGACGCCGAACATCCGCACCAGCGGCCGAAGATCGAGCAATATGGCGATGCGCTGTTCATCGTTGCCCGCACTGCACAGCTGATCGACGGACGCGTCACCTTCGGCGAGACGCATCTGTTCGTCGGCTCGGGCTATATCGTCAGCGTCAGGCATGGTCCCTCGACCTCATACGCCGCCGTGCGCCAGCACTGGGAAAGCTGTCCGCACTCACTGGCCAAGGGCGAGGATTTCGTCCTCTACGCCATCCTCGACTTCATCGTCGACAACTACATGCCGGTGCTAGAGCAGATCGAGGACGAGGTCGAGGCGATCGAGGACAGGGTGCTGCTGAAGCCGATGACCGGTCCCGACATCGAGCGGCTCTATATGCTGCGCCGCGATCTGTTGCGCCTGCGCAATGCGGCGCTGCCGCTGGTCGAGGTCTGCCGCCGGCTGACCAGCGCCGACCTGCCGCAGATCCATACCGCCATGCATCCGCTGTTTCGCGATGTCACCGATCATATCCGCACCGTGCAGGAAAAGATCGACAGCCTGCGCGAGGTTCTGGCCTTCGCTTTCGAAGCCAGCCTGCTGGTCGGCCAGAGCCAGGAAACCGCGAACACCAAGAAGCTGGCCTCATGGGCCGCGATCCTGGCGGTGCCGACGGCGCTCGCCGGCATTTACGGCATGAATTTCGACGACATGCCGGAGCTGAAGATGCAATACGGCTATCCCGTCGTATTGGTCTCGATCGCGCTGATCTGCTCGTTTTTGTATTGGCGATTTCGGAAGAGTGGGTGGCTGTGATGGTAGGCAGTAGGCAGTAGGCAGTAGGCAGTAGGCAGTAGGCAGTAGGCAGTAGGCAGAATAAGGTAGCGCCTCACGAGCGCTACCCCATTCCCTACTGCCCAGTCCCCAATCCCTATTCCTAACTACCGGCTTCTGCGCCGCTCTGAAGCCGGCTGGAACGCCACCCTTGCGTGGTACTTGCAGTAAGGTCCGGTTTCGGCCGCCTCGTTGCCGCAGAAGTTGAAGTCTTCCGACAGCGGGTCGCCATTCGGCCATTTGCAGGTGCGCTCGGTGAGATCGGTGAGCTGCAGATGCCGCGAGATCGGCACGACGACGTTTTCGACCGGGCGGATGTAGTGGCGCGCCACTGGCTCGGCGTCGAACTGCGCCTGCAGCGCGTTCGCCCCGATCGACGTCGTGACATGGCGCTGCGTGGTTGCGGCGCGAGGCACCGATTTCTGGATCGAAGATCCCTGCGTTGTCTTCTTCTGACGCGCCGGCGTCGCGGTCGAGCGTCCGCGGCCCGACAGCTTCAGCCGGTGCACCTTGCCGATGACCGCGTTGCGGCTGACCCCGCCGAGTTGTGCGGCGATCTGGCTTGCGCTCAAGCCCTCCGACCACAGTTTCCTGAGAAGTTCGACCCGCTCGTCAGTCCAGTTCATGAGACCGCGCTCCTGCTAAGTGTGCGGCAGCCGGAATCCATTCCCGACCCGGCAATCTTTGCCGGGGCAGACACCACATATATTAGGTGATTAGGTCCGCCGCACGAAATCTAGTTATTTCCGGACTACAATTACCTCATGTGTTGACTCGGTGACAAGAGTCCCAGGTGCAACACGAATCGGTTTTTTAGGTTTTCCCCAACTTGCCCGGTCGCTTATGAGCCGGCGTCTCGTCGGGAGCTTGCCGCGCGCCTCTGCGCGACGTTTTCGTTGACTTCATGGCCGAAAAACACGATAAGCCGCAAAGGCCGCCGCTTTGGCGGCTTTTTTGATTTTTCCGGTACCGGAGACGCATATAATGAGCGGTTCGGCGCTTTACGAGACCTTTGCCCGCGCCCCTTTGGCCTTCGACCATGGCGAAGGCACCTGGCTGGTTACCGACAAGGGCGAGCGATATCTCGATTTCGCTGGCGGCATCGCGGTCAATTCGTTGGGCCACAGCCATCCGCATCTGGTCTCGGCGCTGACCGAACAGGCGGCCAAGCTCTGGCACGTCTCCAATCTCTACGAGATCCCGGGGCAGGCCCGGCTCGGCGAGCGGCTGGCTGACGCCACCTTCGCCGACAAGGTGTTCTTCACCAATTCCGGCGCCGAGGCGCTCGAATGCGCGATCAAGACGGCGCGGCGCTACCAGTTCGTCAAGGGCCATCCCGAGCGCTTCCGGGTCATTACCTTCGAAGGCGCCTTCCACGGCCGCACGCTGGCGACCATCGCCGCCGGCGGCCAGTACAAATATCTCGAAGGCTTCGGCCCCAAGGTCGAAGGCTTCGACCAGGTCGGCTTCGACGACATCGACGCCGCCGAGAAGGCGATCACACCAGAGACCGCCGCGATCCTGATCGAACCGGTACAGGGCGAGGGCGGCATCCGCCCGGTGCCGACGCAATCCTTGAAGCGGCTGCGGCAGCTCTGCGACCAGCATGGCCTGCTGCTGATCTTCGATGAGGTCCAGTGCGGTATCGGTCGCACCGGAAAGCTGTTCGCGCATGAATGGACCGGCGTGACGCCCGACATCATGGCGATTGCCAAGGGCATTGGCGGCGGCTTCCCGATGGGCGCGTGCCTCGCCACCGACGACGCTGTCGTCGGCATGACGGCAGGCGTGCATGGCACCACTTTCGGCGGCAATCCGCTGGCCATGGCGGTCGGCAACGCTGTGCTCGACGTCGTGCTGGAAGACGGCTTCCTCGAAGACGTCCAGCGCAAGGCATTGCTGATGAAGCAGGGCCTGGCGGCGGTCGCCGACGAATTTCCCGATGTCATCGAAGGCATCAGGGGCAGCGGCCTGATGCTTGGCCTGAAATGCGCCATGCCCAACACCAAGGTCAACATGGCGCTGCGCGACCAGCATCTGCTGGCGGTGCCGGCAGGCGACAACGTCATTCGTCTGCTGCCGCCGCTGACCGTCACCGACGCCGAGATCGGCGAAGCGCTCGATCGCATCCGCGCCGGCGCCAAGGGCCTGACCGACGCCATCGCCGCGGCCGCCGCGAAGTAATCCCGAGAACCATTCCCGATGAGCCTTCGCCATTTCACCGATCTTTCCGCCGTTTCCGAAGGCGATCTGCGCCTGATGCTGGACGATGCGGTGGTGCGCAAGGCGCGCCTCAAGGCCGGCGAACGGACCAAACCGCTCGAAGGCAAGGTGCTGGCCATGATCTTCGACAAGCCGTCGACGCGCACGCGCGTGTCCTTCGACGTCGGCATGCGACAGCTCGGCGGCGAGACCATCATGCTGACCGGCACCGAAATGCAGCTCGGCCGCTCCGAGACCATTGCCGACACCGCCAAGGTGCTGTCGCGCTATGTCGACGCCATCATGATCCGCACCACGTCGCATGAGCGGCTGCTCGAGCTGACCGAGAATGCCACGATTCCGGTCATCAACGGGCTGACCGACGACACCCATCCCTGTCAGCTGATGGCCGACATCATGACCTTCGAGGAGCATCGCGGTCCGGTTGCCGGCAAGACCATCGCCTGGACCGGCGACGGCAACAACGTGCTGCATTCGCTGCTCGAGGCCTCGGCGCGGTTCCGCTTCAACCTGAACGTCGCAGTGCCGGAAGGCAGCGAGCCGGCGCAGAAGCACATCGACTGGTCGAAGACCAATGGCGGCAAGCTGCACTTCACCCGCTCGCCCGAAGAGGCCGTCGACCAGGCCGACTGCATCGTCACCGACTGCTGGGTGTCGATGGGCCAGGAACACCGCGCCCGCGGCCACAATGTCTTCTCGCCCTATCAGGTCAATGCGGCGCTGATGGCCAGGGCCAAGCCCGACGCCCTGTTCATGCACTGCCTGCCGGCGCACCGCGGCGAGGAAGTGACCGACGAGGTCATCGACGGTCCGCATTCGGTGGTCTTCGACGAAGCCGAGAACCGGCTTCACGCCCAGAAGGCGGTTTTGGCCTGGTGTCTGGGCGCTTGATCTCCAGGCGCTTGATCTCCAAGCGCTTGATCCGGGGCGGCGTGATGCCTATTTGCGCCCCATCACGCAAATCAAGCGCGTTTGGACGCATGCACCCCCCCGGGCCGCATGGCCGCGCCCTGGAGCTTTGTCATGTTGGAAACGCATCAAGTGACTGAACATCACCCCAAACTCGGCGAGTTCGGCTATGCCGGCGACGATCATGTCGTGCCCTTCGAGGTAGGCCCGCTCGACGTGCGCGGCCGCACCGTGCAGCTCGGGCCGATGCTCGACGCCATCCTCAACCGTCATGACTATCCCGAGCCGGTCGCCCGCCTGCTGGCGGAAGCCTGTGTGCTGACGGTGCTGCTCGGCACTTCGCTCAAATTTGAAGGCAAGTTCATCCTGCAGACCCGCACCGACGGGCCTGTCGACATGCTGGTCGCGGATTTCTCCACGCCCTCGGCATTGCGCGCCTATGCGCGCTTCGATGCCGACCGGCTGGAGGCCCTGGTGGCC
The DNA here is from genome assembly GCF_040324395.1 of Mesorhizobium sp. C277A. Taxonomy (NCBI): domain Bacteria; kingdom Pseudomonadati; phylum Pseudomonadota; class Alphaproteobacteria; order Hyphomicrobiales; family Phyllobacteriaceae; genus Mesorhizobium; species Mesorhizobium sp. C277A. The sequence goes on from NZ_JAMYVW010000002.1 coordinate 5,937,008, forward strand.
GCAGGCCAGACCTCGCAGCAGACGCTGCTGGGCAGCGGCGTTTTGGCGCTGACCATCGACCAAGGCGCGCACACGCAGCGCTATCAGGGCATCGTCCAGCTCGACGGCGAGACGCTGGAAGACGCCGCGCGCACCTATTTCCGCCAGTCGGAGCAGATCCCGACCGACCTCCGGCTGTCGGTGGCCAAGCTGCTGACGCCCGGCCCCGGCGGTGCGCGCGAGCAGTGGCGCGCCGGCGGTATCCTGGCGCAGTTCCTGCCGCAGTCACCCGAGCGCATGCGCGTGCCGGACATTTCGGGCGGCGACGGCGATCCGCGTGACGTGACGCAGGAGCCGGCCGACAATTCGTGGCGCGAGCTGGTGGCGCTGCTCGGCACCATCGAGCCGACCGAGCTGATCGACCCGACCATCGGCGCCGAGCGGCTGCTCTACAGGCTGTTCCACGAACATGGCGTGCGCGTCTTCGGCGGCGTGCCGGTCGCCGACCAATGTTCATGCTCAAGGGACAAGATACGCGGCATCCTCGAGGGGTTTTCCGCGCAGGAGATCAAGGACAGCACCGAAGATGGCGGCATCCACGTCGCCTGCGAGTTCTGCTCGAAGCAGTACGACTTCGACCCGGCGGAGTTTGCAACTCAGTAGCATCTCTTCCTTCTCCCCGTTCACGGGGAGAAGGTGCCCGAAGGGCGGATGAGGGGCAGCGCGAACTTTGGTGAATGGCCGCGCATAGCCTACGTCATGTGCGTGGAAGATAACCTCATGAGTCCGGCGGCGCCCCTCGTTGCACTGCCGGGCATTTCTCCCCGTATAGAGATGGGGAGAAAACCCCTAATTCACCGTCCGCCGCGTCCCCGGCAGATCCAGCGAAAACGCGGGAATAGCGACGTCGAACGTCTCGCCCTTTTTGTTGCGCATGGTGTAGTGGCCGACCATGAAGCCGGAGGGCGTCGAGAGCGGGCAGCCTGACGTGTATTGATAGCTGTCGCCGGGATTGAGCTCAGGCTGGTCGCCGACCACGCCGGCGCCGCGCACTTCCTCGATCCGGCCGCTGCCGTCGGTGATGTGCCAGTAACGCGACATAAGCTGCACGAAATCGTCCGACTGGTTGTCGATCGTCACCTGGTAGCCCCAGACATAACGGTTCTCCGCCGGGTCCGAGCGGTCCTCCAGGTAGAACGGTCTGACCTGCACTTCGATGTTGCGCGTGACGGCGCGATACATGGGCTGCTCCGGTTGCGCGGCAAGGAACATTTGTCGCGCTATGCGGTTTGATACGCGCACAACGGCATGTCCTGCCAGCCTCAAAGCGGAGGTGCCGACAAACAATGTCATTTAAGTGACACATGACAGTGTTGGTGTGCGCAAACCTTGCCGGCGACTCAAGGCCCATCTGTCGACTGACAAAGCAGCCGCGAGCGGCTTTTTGGAGTGACCAGATCTCATGGAACTAGCTCTCACAGCCGCCTTCGCTTCCTCCGCTTTGCTTCTTTCCAATCTCGCCAGCATCCTGCTTGCTTCGTCGAAACTGCAAGCGCGTCGCCTTATCCCTCCGCCGTCCGACGAGCAGCCACCGGTCTCGATCGTCGTACCGTCGCGCGGCGTGGAGCCGTTCACACAAGAGACGCTGCAGCGAGCCTTCTCGCTCGACTGGCCGCGCTACGAACTGATCTTCTGCGTCGCTCACGCCGACGATCCCGTCGTCAAACTGATAAACAGGGCGATCGTCCTGTTTCCCAACGTGCCGGCCCGGCTGCTGATCGGCGACGACCGCGTCAGCAGCAACCCGAAGCTCAACAACTGCGTCAAGGGCTGGGAAGCGGCGCGCTATCATTGGGTTATTCTGGCGGATTCCAACGTGCTGATGCCTAGGGATTACGTCCAGCACCTGATGGCGGCCTGGCGGACCAATACCGGGCTTATCTGCTCGACGCCGATCGGCTCGCGGCCGGATGGCTTCTGGGCCGAGGTCGAATGCGCGTTTCTCAACACGCTGCAGGCGCGCTGGCAATATGCCGGCGAGGCGCTCGGTCTCGGCTTTGCCCAAGGCAAGAGCATGCTGTGGAACAAGCCGATGCTCGATACCAGTGGCGGTATCCGTGCGCTGGCCGCCGAGATCGCCGAGGATGCTGCTGCAACCAAGCTGGTCAACGGACTGGGCCTGCGCGTCAATCTCGTTGCCTCGCCTTTCGAGCAACCACTGGGGCAGCGCCGACTTCCCGACATCTGGTCGCGCCAGGCGCGCTGGGCGCGGTTGCGCCGCGTCACTTTCCCGCTGTTTTTCGCACCCGAGATCCTGACCGGCGTCGCCGTGCCGTTGGCGTTGGCGCTGGTGGCGGCCGCAAGTGCCGGCATCAGCCTGCCGGCCACGGTGTTGGCCGTGCTGACGGCGGCCTACATTCCCGAATGCGCGCTGGCCGCGGCCAAGGGCTGGCACCTGTCGCTGCGCATGGTCCCGGCGATGATGGTGCGCGACATGATGCTTCCCGCCATTTGGGCGCGCGGCTGGCTGAGCGGCGCCGTCGACTGGCGCGGCAACATCATGACCATCGGCACCAAGACGGCCGAACTGGAAGAGGTTTCGTCGGGAGCGTGACGCCTCGCGGCCTATCCGGCTGCCTTCAGCGCCTGCGCAACGTCCTCCAGCAGATCGTCCGTATCCTCAAGACCGACCGACAGCCTGAGCGTTCCCGGCCCGATGCCAAGCTCGGCGCGAGCTTCGTCGCTGAGGTTCTTGTGCGTGGTGGTCGCCGGATGGGTGATCAGGCTCTTGGCGTCGCCGAGATTGTTGGAGATCAGCACGATGTCGAGCGCGTTCTGCAAGGCGAAGGCCGCCTGCTTGCCGCCCTTGACGTCGAGGCAGATCAGCGTCGATCCGCCCGTCATCTGCTTCTTGACGATGTCGGCCTGCGGGTGGTCGGCGCGGCCGGGATAGATGACGCGGGCGATTTCCGGCCGTCCTGCCAGGAAATCCGCGATCTTGGCCGCGCTTTCCGTCTGCTGGCGCACCCGAACCGGCAGCGTCTCCAGGCCCTTGAGCAGCGTCCAGGCGTTGAACGGCGACAGGCTCGGGCCGGTGTGGCGGAAATAGTCGTGCAAATTCTCGTCGATCCATTTCTTGTCCGACAGGATGATGCCGCCGAGACAGCGTCCCTGGCCGTCAATGTGCTTGGTCGCGGAGTAGACGACGATATGGGCGCCGAGCTGCAAGGGCTTCTGCTGCAAGGGCGTGGCAAAGACATTGTCGACGATCAGCCTGGCGCCGATTGAGGTGGCGAGCGCCGCCACCGCTGCGATGTCGACCACTTCCAGCGTCGGATTGGTCGGGCTTTCCAGGAAGAACAGTTTCGTGTTCGGCCGCACCGCCTTTTCCCAGTTGGCGATGTCGGTGCCGTCGACCAGCGTTGCCTCGATGCCGTATTTCGGCGCCAGCGTCTCCACCACCCAGCGGCAGGAGCCGAACAGCGCGCGCGCCGCAACGATATGGTCGCCGGCCTTGGCGCTGCACAGGAGCGCTGCCGTCACCGCCGCCATGCCGGACGCCGTGGCGCGCGCATCTTCGGCACCCTCCAGCGCGCACATGCGCTTTTCGAACATGTCGACGGTAGGGTTGGCATAGCGCGAATAGATGAAGCCCGGCTCCTCGCCCTTGAAACGGGCTTCCGCGGCCTGCGCCGTTTCATAGACATAGCCCTGGGTGAGATACATCGCTTCCGACGTCTCGCCGAACTGTGAACGCAGTGTTCCCCCGTGCACGAGTGCGGTCTGAGGCTTCCAGTTACGCTTCTTGGTGCTCATCGCTTTTGTTCCAGACACAAAAAAACCGGCCGCGAAAGTCGCAACCGGTCCATATGGCCTTGCGGCCCGACGGTCCTTTAGCGACTTGTTTAACGTGGCTGCAAGCCGACCGGCCAAATCACCACGGGATAACGACCCTTTAGACCTCACCTGCGCTTGCGTCAATTGCCGGCTTCATTAAGAGGTTTGTACCAGGCAGGTTCCGCAATAATATCCAGCGGTTTTGCGGCAAGAACCTGCCACAAAGAGACCGACCTTGGAGCGGAGCCAGCCTTTTGCGGCAGACAGGCATTCTTCCCGATCAGGACATTTCCGCGCTGTTTCAGTCCGGCGCGCTGGAGTCGCCGCGCGCGCTCGATGTCGACCAGGTGCAGCCGGCGAGCCTCGATCTGAGGCTCGGCAACAAGGCTTTTCGCGTGCGCGCCTCCTTCCTGCCGGGTCCCGATCATCTGGTGGCCGACAAGCTTCACCGGCTGAAATTGCATGAGTTCAGTCTCGCCGAGGGCGCGGTGCTGGAAACCGGCTGCGTCTACATCGTGCCGCTGCTCGAAAGCCTGGCGCTGCCCGCAAACGTGTCGGCCTCGGCCAACCCGAAGAGCTCGACCGGCCGGCTCGACATCTTCACCCGGGTGATGACCGATCGCGGCCATGAGTTCGACAAGATCGCCCCCGGCTATCACGGGCCGCTTTATCTCGAAGTCAGTCCACGCACCTTCCCGATCGTCGTACGCGCCGGATCGAGGCTGTCGCAGATCCGCTTTCGCACTGGCAACGCGTTGTTGTCGGAGGCAGAACTGAACGAATTGCACCGCGCCGAGATGCTGGTGGCGACCGAGCCGCCCAACATTTCCGGCGGCGGCATTGCGCTGTCGATCGATCTTGACGGCGACCAGAACGGCCTGGTCGGCTATCGCGGCAAGCATCACACCGGCTTGGTCGATGTCGACAAGCGCGCCGCCCAGGATGCCGTCGATTTCTGGGAGCCGCTCTATAAGAGCGGCGCCGGCGAACTGGTGCTCGACCCGGACGAGTTCTACATCCTGGTCAGCCGCGAAGCCGTGCACGTGCCGCCGCTCTACGCCGCCGAGATGACGCCCTTCGATCCGCTGGTTGGCGAATTCCGTGTTCACTATGCCGGCTTCTTCGATCCGGGCTTCGGCCATTCGGCCTCAGGCGGCACCGGCAGCCGGGCGGTGCTCGAAGTGCGCAGCCACGAAGTGCCGTTCATCCTCGACCACGGCCAGATCGTCGGCCGGCTGGTCTACGAACACATGCTGAAGCGGCCGCAGGCGCTTTACGGCACCGATCTCGGCTCGAATTACCAGGCGCAAGGCCTCAAGCTCTCCAAGCATTTCCGCCCCGCCGGCTGAACCTTCGATCACCGTCAGGCAAAATACTTGCCTGCGCTGCCTCACCATGCTTGGCTGCCTTTCGGTGGCCGGCAAGAGAACGGCGGGCAAGGGGAACCAAATGCAGATTTCAAGATGGATCATATCGGCAGCGAGCGCTGCCATGCTGGTGATATCGGCCGGCTCGCTGGCTGAGGCGCAGGAGAAATTGAAGATCGGCACCGAGGGCGCCTATCCGCCCTTCAACACCATCACCGCGGACGGCAAGATCGAGGGCTTCGACATCGACATTGCCAATGCGCTGTGTGCGCAGATGAAGGTCGAGTGCGAGATCGTCACCCAGGACTGGGACGGCATCATCCCGGCGCTGCAGGCGAAAAAGTTCGACGCCATCATCGCCTCGATGAGCATCACCGAGGAGCGCAAGAAACAGGTCGCCTTCACCAACAAATACTACACGACGCCGCTGGCGCTGGTGGCGCCGAAGGACAGCGACCTCACTTCCACCGAACCGGCAGCCCTTGCCGGCAAGACGGTGGGCGCGCAGGCCTCGACCACCCAGGCCGACTATGCGCAGGACGCCTATGGCAAGGCCGGCGCCGAGGCGAAACTCTACCCCACCCAGGAAGAGGCGATCACCGACCTGCAGAACGGCCGTCTCGACGCCGTCATCTCCGACAAGTTCGTGCTGATGGACTGGCTGAAGAAGGCGAGCGAAGGCTGCTGCAAGCTTGTCGGCGACGTCAAGGGCACCGAGACGCAAGCCGGCATCGCTGTCCGCCTGGAAGACACGGCGCTGCGCGACAAGCTGAATGCGGCGATAGACGCCATCGTCGCCGACGGCACTTACAAGAAGATCCAGGCCAAGTATTTCGATTTCGATATTTATTGACGGTGGGCGCTGCCAATCTCCCCCCTCAAGGAGGGAGATTACGCTCTCAAAGCGCCTTCACCGCCACCTTCACCGGCTGCTCAATCTCCAGCGGGTTGCGCAGCGGCAGGCCGAAATCCCCGGCCTCGATCTCGAACACGTCGCCAGCCTGAGTCTTGATGCCGTCGGCAAAGGACAGCGTCGCCGTGCCGAACATGTGCACATGCACGTCGCCCGGCTGGCGGAAGGCCGAATATTTGAAGTGGTGATGTTCGAGATTGGCGATTGTGTGCGACATGTTCGCTTCGCCCGACAGGAACGGCTTTTCCCAGAGCAAATTGCTGTCGCGATAGATTCGCGATGAGCCCCTGACGTCGGCCGGCAGGTCGCCGATCAGGATTTCCGGCCCGAACGAGGCGTTGCGCAGTTTGGAATGTGCCAGGAACAGATAGTTCACCCGCTCGGTAACGTGATCGGAAAACTCGTTCGACAGCGTGAAGCCGACGCGGAACGGCGCGCCGTCGTCGCCGATGACATAGATGCCGGCGATTTCCGGCTCCTCGCCGGCGTCCTGCGCAAAGGCCGGCGACATCAGTGCGGCGCCCGGCGCCACCGCCATGGTGCCGTTGCCCTTGTAGAACCATTCCGGCTGCACGCCGGTCTGGCCCTTGGCCGGCTTGCCGCCTTCGAGCCCCATGCGGAACATCTTCATGGAATCGGTAAGCTGCTCCTCGCCGCCATCGCTGAGCTTCTTGTGCATGGAATCGCGCGTCGCCGCCGAGCCGAGATGGGTCAGGCCGGTGCCGGTCAGATGCAGATGCGCGGGATCGGGATGGTTGATCGGGGACACCAGCCGGCCCTTCTTGTAGACGGCGTCGAGGTCTATCGCTTCACCGAACCCCTTGCGCTCGATCAGCGCGGCGAGGCCCGTTCCGGTGCGCGCGGCTTCCATGGCCAGCGAATAGACGCTGCGGGCGCCGTTGATGATCCTGGTCTTGCCGCCGCCATTGCGGGCGACGACGCGGATGGTCTCGGCGTCGTCGAGGATCTGGGAGATCAGCATGATTAAATCCTCTCTCATGTGCTTGGCCTTGGATGCCTCTTGGCAAACCTTGACCTGCGCGGCTCGGACCACGCCGCGCCACGGGTTGAACTCTTCGTCCGGATTGCGCTCGCGAGCTCGATCCTTCAGGGGGACTTCTTATGCCGACAACTTGCCGGCTGCGCCGCGATCGTATGCCTCCTGCTTGCCTCGCCTGAAGCTTGTCAGGCCTTGTTCTTGTTGTAGACGTCGAAGATCACGGCGCCGAGCAGCACCAGGCCTTTGACCACCTGCTGCCAGTCGACATTGACGCCCATGATCGACATGCCGTTGTTCATCACGCCCATGATGAAGCCGCCGACGACCGCCCCGATGACCTGGCCGACGCCGCCCATCGCCGAGGCGCCGCCGATGAACACTGCGGCGATGACATCGAGCTCCGAGCCGAGACCCGCCGCCGGCACCGCCTGGCCGAGACGAGCCGCGATGATCAGGCCGCCAAGCGCCGACAGCACGCCCATATTGATGAACACCATCAGCGTCAGCCGCTCGGTGTTGATGCCCGACAGCTGCGCCGCCTTGGGATTGCCGCCCATGGCGTAGATGCGCCTCCCGATGGTCATGCGCTTGGTGACGAAGACGAACAGCGTGATCAGCACGCCCATGACCAGCAACACCACGGGCAGGCCGCGGTAGCTGGCAAACTCATAGACCAGGAACAGCGCCAGCGCGCTGGCGACCAGCGTCTTGACGACGAACAGGGTGAAGGGCTCGGCCTCATAACCATGGCGTTCTCGTTTGCGCCGGGTGCGGACCCCGAAATAGGCATAGGCGAGCACGGCGATCAGCCCCAGCACGACAGTCGTCATGTGCAGGGTCACGCCGCTGCCCATGATGGTCTTGCCGGCTGCGTTCACGACCGGCGGGACGAGCGTCAGTGGGCCGATCACATCCGGGATGAAGCCGGAGCTGAGCATCTTGAAGTCGTCGGGAAGCGGACCCACCGACGAGCCGCCGCCAAGCAAGGCCTGGCAAATGCCGCGGAAGATCAGCATGCCGGCCAGCGTGACAATGAAGCTCGGTATCCGGTGATAGGCGATCCAATACCCTTGCGCGGCGCCGATCAGGCCACCCGCGACCAGGCAGACGATCGAAACCACCAGCGGATTGCTCAGCGGTCCGAGCTGCCAGATAACCATCATGTTTGCCGCCAGCGCGCCGATGAAACCGGCGACCGATCCGACGCTGAGGTCGATATAGCCCGATACGATCACCAGCAGCATGCCGAGCGCCATCACGATGATGAAGGAGTTCTGCTGCACCAGATTGCTGAGATTGACCGGCTTGAACAACGTCCCCGACGTGGTGAACTGGAAGAACAGCATAATGACGATCAGGGCTATGATCAGTCCGTATTCGCGTAAATTCGTCGCCAGCGCCGAGACGGCGATGCGCGGGCGCTGTTCGTCAGCGACGTTGCCCTGCGGGGCGGGGGCGCTTTCGGTGCTCATGCTGCTTTTCCTTCTCCCCGGACGATGGCGCGCATTATCTTTTCCTGGCTTGCTTCCGCCGCGGGCATTTCGCCCACCATGCGCCCTTCGTTCATGACGTAGATGCGGTCGGTAATCCCTAGCAATTCCGGCATTTCCGACGAGATGACCACGATCGCCTTACCCTCCGAGGCAAGGCGCGCGATGATCGTGTAGATTTCATACTTGGCGCCGACATCGATGCCGCGTGTCGGCTCGTCGAGGATCAGCACGTCAGGGTCGGCAAACAACCATTTCGACAGCACCACCTTCTGCTGGTTGCCGCCGGAAAGATTGCCGGTCATCTGATAGACGCTGGACGCACGGATATTGGTCTTCTTGCGATAGTCGTTGGCGACCGCAAGTTCGCGCATGTCGTCGATCACGCTGTGGCGCGACACGCCGTCGAGATTGGCCAGCGTAATGTTATGCTTGATATGGTCGATGAGGTTGAGGCCGTAGGTCTTGCGGTCCTCGGTGACATAGGCGATGCCGTGTTGGACCGCCTTGCTTACCGAGGAGACATCGACCGGCTTGCCCTTGAGCAGCACTTCGCCGGTGATGCGGCGGCCATAGGAGCGGCCGAACAGGCTCATGGCGAATTCGGTGCGGCCGGCGCCCATCAGCCCGGCGATGCCGACCACCTCGCCCTTGCGCACATTGAGGTCGATGCCCTTGATCACCTGCCGCTCGGCATGGAGCGGGTGATAGACCGACCAGTTTTTCACCTCGAACACGACTTCGCCGATCTTGGGCTCGCGCGGCGGATAGCGGTCGTCGAGCGAACGGCCGACCATCGAGGTGATGATGCGGTCTTCGGAGATATCCTTCTTGGCCAGCGTCTCGATGGTGCGCCCGTCACGGATGACGGTTACCTTGTCGGCGACCCGGTTTATCTCGTTGAGCTTGTGCGAGATCAGGATCGAGGTCATGCCTTGGCGCTTGAATTCGAGCAGAAGATCGAGCAGCGCCTGGCTGTCTTTCTCGCTGAGCGACGCGGTCGGCTCGTCGAGGATCAAAAGCTTGACGTCCTTGCTCAGCGCCTTGGCGATCTCGACCAGCTGCTGCTTGCCGACGCCGATATTGGTGATCAGTGTCTTGGGGTCCTCCTTGAGGCCCACCTTCTTCAACAGGGCAGCGGTGCGCGCCTCGTTGGCATCCCAGTCGATGACGCCGTATCGGGCGTTTTCGTTGCCGAGGAAGATATTTTCGGTGATCGACAGCATCGGCACCAGCGCTAGCTCCTGGTGGATGATGACGATGCCCTTGTGTTCGCTGTCATGGATACCTTTGAACTGGCATTCCTGACCCTGAAAAATGATCTGGCCGTCATAGGTGCCGGCGGGATAGACGCCCGACAGGACCTTCATCAGCGTCGACTTGCCGGCGCCGTTCTCGCCAACCACGGCGTGGATCTCGCCTTCTTCGACGCTGAGGTTGACGTTCGACAGCGCCTTCACGCCGGGGAACGTCTTGGTGATGTCGCGCATCTCCAAAATCGTCGTCATCAGGGCAAGCTCCTCCTGTTGCATGTCGCTCCAAAGTGCTTGCGGTTTGAGACAACGACATGCACGCAAACTAAGTCCGGTAGAAACAATACCGGGGTCGCTTGTGAACGGACAGGGGTCCTGCGTCGGGCAGGACCCCTGTCTTTATAAACGGATTACTTCAGTTCGTCGGCCTTGATGTAGCCGGAGTCGACGACCAGTGCCTGATAGTTCGACTTGTCGACCTCATGCGGCGTCAAAAGGATCGAGGGGACGACCTTGACGTCGTTGTTGTAGGTCTTTTCATCGAGGCCGTCCGGCTTGCCGCCCGAGAGCACCTTGTCGACGAGTTCGACGGTGGCCTTTGCCAGTTCGCGGGTGTCCTTGAACACGGTCGAGTATTGCTCGCCCGTGATGATCAGCTTGACCGAAGCAGTCTCGGCGTCCTGGCCGGTCACGATCGGCCACGGCTGGGCGTCGGTGCCGTAACCCACGGCGCGCAGCGAAGCGGTGATGCCGCGCGACAGGCCGTCATAGGGCGAAAGAACGCCATCGACGCGGCTGCCGTCCGAGTAGTTGGCCGACAGCAGGTTGTCCATGCGCGCCTGGGCGGTGGCGGCGAGCCAGCGCAGCGTGCCGACCTTGTCCATGCCGGTCTGGCCGGACTTGATCTTGATCGAGCCGTCATCGATCAGCGGCTGCAGCACCGAGATTGCGCCGTTGTAGAAGAAGAAGGCGTTGTTGTCGTCCGGCGAGCCGCCGAACAGTTCGACGTTCCACGGCTTGGTGTTCGGGAAGCGCTCCTTGAGGCCCTTGACCAGCGAGTTCGCCTGGATCACGCCGACGCCGAAATTGTCGAAGGTGGTGTAGTAATCGACATTGGCGGTCTTCTTGATCAGGCGGTCATAGGCGACGACGACGACGCCGGCGTCAGCGGCCTTCTGCAGCGCGTCCGACAGGGTCGTGCCGTCGATCGAAGCGATGATCAGCGCCTTCGGGCCCTTGGTGATTTCGTTTTCCAGCTGGCTGAGCTGGTTGGGGATGTCGTCCTGCGCGTACTGCAGGTCGACCGTGTAGCCGAGAGCTTCGAGCTGGGACTTGACGGCATCGCCGTCATTGATCCAGCGCTGCGAGGTCTTGGTCGGCATCAGCACGCCGACAAGACCCTTGTCGGCTGCATGCGCCGAGTAGGTCATGGCAGCGATGCCAAGGGCCGCGACGGCGGCCAGTGTCTTGATGATTTTCACGTAAAACTCTCCCTGGTTGATGGACGCGACACCTCGGGGCTTCGCGGGCCGCGCAGTCGGGCGGATGCGCCAAAGCGCCGCCGCCGTCATAATCGATCTCCGGTATCCTCCCAATCGGCCCTCAGATTTAAATCGATACGATTTTGCTCGTCATCGACCGTCAAGTCTTGAGGACGCGCGAAAGTGTGACCCTTTGCCATAACTGTCAAATGCGATCTTCGGTGGTTGCTATACCAAAACCGGTATATGACCAGGCCGGTTGGAACAGTGGCGGATGCGGGAAAAGGCATGGCGGCTTTACGAGGTCCTCAGGGAATTTCAAGCGGTTACGATGAATTGCCGGGCGATGGCGAGACACTTCTGCGCAGTGGCTTGAGCCTGCGTCACATGCGCATGATCGCAGCACTCGACGATCACGGTCGGGTGAGCGCGGCGGCCCAGGTGATGAACATCTCGCAGCCGGCGGCCTCGCGCATGATTTCCGAGATGGAAGCGGTGCTCGAGGTGAAGCTCTGCGAAAGGCTGCCGCGCGGCATCACACTCACCCCTTACGGCAAGGCGCTGGCCCGGCGCGCGCGCTCGATCCTGCTCGAAATGCGCGAGGCCGACCGCGAAATATCGGAGCTCAAGGCCGGCAAGGGCGGCTCGGTGTTCCTTGGCGCGGTGACGGCGCCGGCGATCGAACTGGCGGTCCCGGCGATCCGCGAGATACGCCGCCTTTATCCGCGCATCGAGATTACCATGCAGGTCGAGACGTCGAATGTGCTGGCGCGCGAACTGATCGCCACGCGCCATGATTTCATCATCGCCCGTGTCCCCGAAGACCTCAATCCGCGCCTGTTCGAATCGCGCGTCATCGGCGTCGAGAAGGCCTGCCTGATCGTGCGCCGAGGCCACCCGCTGAGCAACGGCCATCCTCTAAACAATGGGAAGGCGGTGAGGCTGGAGGACACCGCCGCCTTTGACTGGGTGTTCCAGTCGGGCGGGTCGCCGCTGCGCCAGGCGATGGAGAGCAATTTCCTGAACCGCAACATCGCCCTGCCGGACCGCATCCTCAACACCTCGTCGCTGCTGCTCACACTGGTCATGGTGGCGCAGTCCGACGCCATCGCCCCGGTGTCGATCCAGGTGGCAAAATTCATCCAGAACCCCGACGGTCTCGCCGGCGCCATCGATGTCGTCCAGACCGAGTTCGACATCGAGGTCCGCCCCTACAGCCTGATCACGGTGAAGAACCGCGTGCTGTCGCCGGCAGCCAAGATGCTGCACGATTTTATCTTGCGGGAAGTGGGATAGGAACTGGAGCGGGTAGAGGGAATCGAACCCTCGCGTTCAGCTTGGGAAGCTGACAAGCTACCATTACATCATACCCGCGTCGGCCTCTCGATATCATGATGGGCGTGCTTCGGGCAATCGCCCTTGGACAGCTGTTCGGAAACGGCTGTTGGAAACCCGACCGATTGCGCCGTCCGCCCGCCTTGATGCGGGCGCAGCAAGTGCGTATTCGTGGGTTTGTACCCCGAATCCGGGCACACCAATCTGGAGGCAGGCCCCTTGTCCACAGTGACGCGCTTTCTCGGTGACTCGCCCGTCAGGGTGATCGTCAAGCTGCTGGTCGTTTCGTTCCTGGTCGGCCTGGTCATGAATGCGTTCGGCTGGACGCCGATGGACGTCTTCTACCGCATCCAGGGTTTCTTCATCGATCTTTGGAACCTCGGCTTCAACGCGGTCTATCGCTTCTTGGGCTATATCCTGCTCGGCGCCGCGATCGTCGTGCCGGTGTTCATCCTGCTCAGGGTCGCGAACTACCGCAAGTGAAGCGGAGCATGATCCCGAAAAGTGGCAACCGGTTTTCGGAAAAGATCATGCTCAAACCAAAGGCCACTTAGGCAAAGTCCGACGCCACCTCGAACAGGATGGCGTGGCGCGCGGCGAGCGCTGCGACATCGGTCGAATAGCCGCCGCCGATGACACCGCAGACCGGGATGCCCAGCGCGCGGAAATGACCGATCACCATGGCGTCGCGGGCACGTACGCCGTCATCGCTGAGCGACAGCCGGCCGAGCCGGTCCTCGGCATGCACGTCGACACCGGCATTGTAGAAGACGATGTCCCAGTGCGCCTTGGCCGAGAGCTCCGGCAGGAGGACACCCAGCCGTTCGAGATAGGCGCCATCGCCGGTGCCGTCCGGCAGGGCAACGTCGAGATCGGAGGCAATCTTGCGCACCGGATAATTGCGCTCGCCATGCATGGAAAAGGTGAACGCGCGTGGCTCTCCTTTCAGGATGTCCGCGGTGCCGTCGCCCTGATGCACATCGAGATCGACGATCAGGATGTTTTTCACCGCGTCTTCGGCTAGCAGCACCAGCGAAGCGACGGCAACATCGTTGAAGGTGCAGAAGCCCGCGCCTTGCGCGCGCCGCGCATGGTGGCTGCCGCCGGCGCTGTTGCAGGCAATGCCATTGATAAGCGCCAGTCGCGCCGCCAGCACCGTGCCGCCGGCGGCGAGTTGCGCCCTGAGCGAAACGCGCGGTCCCACGGGAAAGCCGATCTCGCGCTCGATCTTTTCAGGCACTGAACACGTGATGACCTGGTCGACATAATCAGCCGCATGGGCGAGCTTCAGCCAGGAGGCCGGCGCCGGCTCGGGCATCGACAGCGCCCCGGCATGGATCAGACCCCTGATATGCAAGGCCTGCATCAGCAGCGGATATTTGCTCATCGGAAAGCGATGATTGACGGCGAAGCCGGCATCGTAGTCGGGATGATGGACGATCTGCAGGGGCATGGCTAAAGCAATTCCAGGAAAAGTGTGCAGCGGTTTTCCCGGGAGAAGCGCGTAGCGCCTCCCTTTGGGAATTGCTTAAAACCAGTACTGGGATCCGGCGGGCTCGCGCCAGAAGAACATTTCGGTTGGCCGTCACGGCAAGAGTGATTGCGCGGTGGCGGGAAAATGGGGCACATCGGCTGTTCGATCAAGCCGCAACCAGCAAGGCAGCAATCCCCTGGACACGGGTGCAACCCCAGCCGACGCGAGACCCTTCGCCGTCACCAACCGTTCGGTGCTCGCCATCGCCGTGCCGATGACGCTCGCCTATCTGACGACGCCGCTGCTCGGCATCGTCGACACGGCGGTGGTCGGGCAGTTCGGCGATGCCGCCCTGCTCGGCGGCCTGGCGGCCGGGGCCCTGGTCTTCGACGTCGTCTTCAGCACCTTCAATTTCCTGCGCTCCGGCACCACCGGCCTCGTCGCCCAGGCGTTTGGGCGCGGCGACGAAACCGAGGAGCAGGCGGTGTTCTGGCGCGCCGTGCTGATCGCGGTCGCCGCCGGCATCGTGCTTGTCGTCCTTGCGCCGCTGATCGCCATCGCCGGCCAGAAATTCATCGGCGGCGAAGCGCGCGTCGGCGAGGCGATGGGCGTCTATATCCACATCAGAATGCTCGCCGCCCCCTTCACGCTGATCAACTACGCCATCCTCGGCTATGTCCTTGGACGCGGCGAGGGCGGGCTTGGGCTGATGCTGCAGGCGGTGCTCAACGGCATCAACATCGTGCTTTGCATCCTGCTCGGCCTGAAGCTTGGCTGGGGCGTCGCCGGCGTGGCCTGGGCGACCGTCACCGGCGAATGTCTGGCCATGCTGCTGGGTCTCGCCATCGTTGTCTGGCGCTTCCGGGCCGCACCCCGCCTGCCGCGGCATCGCCTGCTCGACATGCCCGCTTTCCTGCGCATGCTGTCGCTCAACCGCGATATCATGATCCGCTCGTTCTCGCTGCTCGCCGCTTTCGCGCTGTTCACCCGCCAGGGCGCGCAGTTCGGCACGCTGACGCTGGCCGCCAATGCCGTGCTGATGAACTTCTTCCTCGTCGCCGGCTATTTTCTCGACGGTTTCGCCACCGCGGCCGAACAGTTGGCGGGACGCGCGATCGGCGCACGTGCCGAGACGGCGTTCCGCCGGGCGGTACGTCTGACCTTATTCTGGGGGTTCGGCCTCGCCGGAACCGCGACGCTGATCTTCTGGCTCGGCGGCGCCGGCCTGATTTCGTTGATCACCACGTCGCCGGACGTTCGTGCTGTTGCCGACATCTATCTGCCGTGGGCGGCACTGACACCGCTGAGCGGCGTGCTGGCCTTCCAGATGGACGGCGTCTTCATCGGCGCCACGTGGTCGCGCGACATGCGCAACATGATGCTGGTGTCGTTCCTGGCCTTCAGCGCCGCATTGTTCAGCTTGGCGCCGTCTCTCGGCAATCGCGGCCTGTGGGCGGCGCTGCACGTTTTCCTGCTGGTGCGCGGCTTCAGCCTGCTGGCCATCCTGCGGCTCAGGCTGCGCACGGCTTTTTAGAGCGCCTTGGCAGCCCACTGATCGAGCCGGCTGTCGCGCAGTTCGCGCAATGATTTCAGCCGCTCCTTGTCGGCAAAGCGCACCATCCCGGCAAGGATGCGGCCCGGCAGTGCCGGCCCGGCATAGATCATGCCGGTGTAAAGCTGGACGAGATCGGCGCCGGCGCGGATCTTTTCCAGCGCGGCATCAGTGGAATCGACGCCGCCGACCCCGATGATGGCGCGATCCGGCCCGAGCAGCCGACGCATCTTGGCGAGCACGATGGTCGAGCGCTCGAACAGCGGTTTTCCCGAGAGACCGCCGGTCTCGCCGGCGCCGCTTGGGCTCCGCAATCCGGATCGCGAGAGCGTCGTGTTGGAGACGATGACGCCGTCGATCTGCTTCTCGCTGACTTCGGCGGCGATGTCTTCAAGCTCGGCCTCAACCAGATCGGGCGCAATCTTGAGGAAGAGGGGCGGCTGCGCCGAAGCTGCTGCACGCACCGACATGACCCGAGACAACAGTTCGCCGAGCTGTTCGCGCGCCTGCATGGTGCGCAGGCCGGGCGTGTTGGGCGACGAGATGTTGACGGTGAGATAGCTGGCGTATTTCGCAAAACGGGAAACGCCCAACTCATAGTCACGGACACGATCGGCGCTGTCCTTGTTGGCGCCGATGTTGACGCCGACAATGCCGCCGCGTCCCTGGCGCGCGGCAAGGCGTTTTTCCGCCGCCTCGTGGCCCTCATTGTTGAAGCCCAGGCGGTTGATCACCGCATCATCCTCAGTCAGCCGGAAAATGCGCGGCTTCGGATTGCCGGCCTGCGGCAGCGGCGTCACGGTGCCGACTTCGGCAAAGCCGAAGCCGAGGCCAAGCAGCGCGTCGGGCACCTCGGCGTTCTTGTCGTAGCCTGCGGCCATGCCGAGCGGATTGGGGAAGGCGATGCCACAGAGGCTGAGCTTCAACCTGTCGTCGCGCACCGTCCGCGCGCCGACCGGCAGACCGCATCGCAGCGCCGCGATCGACATGCCATGCGCCGTTTCCGGATCGAAGGTGAACAGCAGTTTCTGGGCGATGCGATCGAACACGATCATTCGGCCTCCAGCGCCGGGAATTGATGGGCGCCGTCGGCCCCGAGCGGCAGTGGCCGCACCCACAGCACGGCGCTCATATCGAGCACGCCATAGAGATGCGGGAACAGCGCGCCGCCGCGCGAGACCTCGTAATTCAGCGCGTCACCGAGCAGCGCCCCGTCGATGGCGATCAGCAGCAAATCCATCTGGCCGGCGAAATGCTTCGCCGCCGTCTCCTTGGCCTGATCAGCGGTGGAGAAATGGATGAAGCCGTCGGCGATATCGATCGGAGCGCCGGTGAAACGGCCGTTTTTCTCGGCCTCGCGCCAAAGCGCTTCGGGCGCGATCTTGTAGATAATCTGAGACATGGTTGCGCTATAATCCGAACCGATCATGCGGGGAAGGGCAACTCGTCCGCATTTACGGCGCAAAGCTGTGATAGGTTGCGCATACTGGCTCGTGGAGGATGGAACATGCGTCTGCAGCACATACTGATCCCCGCCGCACTGGTCTCGCTGGTTGCGGCATCGGCCTGGTCCGAACAGACCGACCGCTACCGGCTGGAAAAATCCGCCAACGGTTATGTCCGCATGGATACCCAGACCGGCGCCATGTCGATCTGCGAGGAGCGCTCCGGCCAGCTCGTCTGCAAGATGGCCGCCGACGAACGCGCCGCCTTCCAGGACGAAGTCGACCGTTTGCAGGCCTCGATGAAAGCAATGGACGAACGCGTCGCCAAGCTCGAGAACTCGCTGTCCGCCCGCCTCGAATCGAAGCTGCCGAGCGAGGAGGATTTCGACAAGACGATGAGCTATATGGAGCGCATGCTGCGCGGCTTCATGGGCATCGTCAAGGAAATGGACAAGGATGACGGCGCCAATCTCAATTCGCAAAAGACCTGAACTGCCCGGCGGGGAATGCCCCGTCCGGCCATTGCCGCATGAAGACAAAGCGCTTCGCCGCATAATCGTCCGGTCCCCGTAAAAGCCGATAATCAATAAGGGATTTGGGGAGGAACATTTGCCGTCGGGTTACACCTTCGTCATCGCCGACGACCATCCGCTTTTCCGCGGCGCGCTGAAAGAGGCGCTTGCCGGCGTCGGCGATGTCGCCGCCATTCACGAGGCCGGCGATTTCGAAAGCGCCAAGGCCCTGGTCGTGGCCAATGAGGATGTCGACCTGGTGCTGCTCGACCTGTCGATGCCGGGCGCCAGCGGCCTGTCCGGTCTGATCGCGTTGCGCGGCATCCACCCGGCGGTGCCGCTGGTGGTGGTATCGGCCCACGACGACCCGGTGACCATCCGGCGCGCGCTCGATCTCGGCGCATCCGGCTTCATCTCCAAATCGGCCAGCATGGAGGAAATCCGCAGCGCTGTGCAATCGGTGCTGGTAGGCGATATCGCAGCCCCCGTCGGCATCGACCTCGGCGTCGAGCGCGACCCGGAAATATCCGACCTGATCAAGCGGCTGCAGGCGCTGACACCGCAGCAGACGCGTGTCCTCGGCATGCTGGCCGAAGGCCTGCTCAACAAGCAGATCGCCTACGAGCTCAGCGTCTCCGAAGCGACGGTCAAGGCGCATGTTTCGGCCATCCTGCAGAAGCTCGGCGTCGACAGCCGCACCCAGGCGGTGATCCAGCTGTCCAAGATCGGCAGCGATCCGTTGCAGCCAGCAGGCTAAAGCGCATCGCGCTGAACGGATTCATGCGACCCGCTTTAGCTCTTGTTCGATGCATGTCGTGGTCCCAGAACCGGGGCACACTTCTGGGCGACATGCATTGAACCCTACTCGGCCGCCGATGCCAGCGGCCTGACCCTTGCCATCATGGAACGCAGCACGGCCGGCTTCAGCGGCTTGTTGATCACCGGCACGTCCAGGGCGGCGGCAGCGGCACGGACCTCGGTGGAGCGGTCGGCGGTGACCAGCACGGCCGGCAGGTCCGAACCATGGATGTCACGCAGGCGGGCGATGATGTCGAGGCCGCTTCTGCCATCGAGATGATAGTCGGCAAGCACGATGTCGGGACGATCGGCCCTGCCAAAATCCTCCGAACCCGAAAACGTGCCGATGCTGCAGCCCCAGCCCTCGAGCAGAAGCCGCATGCCGTCGAGGATGCGGGCGTCGTTGTCGATGCACATGACGCGCAGGCCGGCCAGCGAATTCGCGGTGCGGGCAGGCGCCTTCGGCTCGACCTCGCGCCGCGGCGCCTCAACCGCCGCAACCGGCAGGATAACGGAAAAGCGCGTACCCTTGCCCGGGTTGGAAAAGATCTGGATCTCGAGCCGCAGCACCCGCGCGATGCGGTCGACGATGGACAGGCCAAGGCCGAGACCTTCGGCCTCGCGCACGCCTTCGTCCAGCCGGGTGAACTCGTTGAAGACCGTGTTCAGCTTGTCGCCGGCAATGCCGATGCCAGTGTCGATCACCTGGATTTCGGCGAGTTCGCCGCGCCGTCGCACGCCGACCAGGATGCGGCCATGGGGGGTGTATTTGATGGCGTTGGAGACCAGATTCTGGATCAGCCGGCGCAGCAGGTTGCGGTCCGTCAACACGCTGAGCGACGAGGCTATGATCGTCAGATCGAGTTTCTTTTCGGCGGCGAGCGGCTGAAAATCATTGCCGATCTGGCGCAGCAGCCCGTCCAGGCGGAAGGCGCTGTCGTCCGGCTTCATTGCGCCGGCGTCGAGGCGCGAAATGTCGAGCACGGCGCCCAGGATCGTCTCGACCGATTCGAGCGAGGATTCGATGTTGACGGCAGCCTTGCCCGCCGGCCCCTTGCCGGCTTTTTCGATCAGCGACGAGCAGTAGAGACGGGCGGCGTTCAAAGGCTGCAGGATGTCGTGGCCGGCGGCGGCGAGGAAGCGCGTCTTGCCCAGATTAGCCTCCTCGGCCAGCATCTGCGCCTGCGCCAGCTCCTCATTGACCCGGGTCAACTCCTCGTTGACTCTAGTCAGTTCGATGGTGCGCGTCTTGACCCGCTGCTCCAGCGATTCATTGGCCCGCTTCAGCGCCAAATCCTGTTCGACGCGTCCTGATATGTCGGCATAGGTGGCGACGATTCCGCCGTCCGGCATCGGGTTTGAGCGCAGTTCGAGGATGCGGCCGCTGGTCTTCAACTCCATCTGCCACGGGCTGACGAAACTGGTCAGCCGGTTGAGCATCGCCACGCGCTGGTCGGCCGGAATATCGCCGCGCTCGGCGAGGTGGCGCAGGATGCGGTCGAGCGAGACGCCGACCTGGCCCATCTCGTCGGGCAGGTCGAACAGCGCGCGATATTGTCTGTTCCAG
Source organism: Mesorhizobium sp. C277A (assembly GCF_040324395.1). Lineage (NCBI taxonomy): Bacteria > Pseudomonadati > Pseudomonadota > Alphaproteobacteria > Hyphomicrobiales > Phyllobacteriaceae > Mesorhizobium > Mesorhizobium sp. C277A. Next base: position 5,957,011 of record NZ_JAMYVW010000002.1, read on the forward strand.
CAGATCAGACGAAAATCGCGGTCGAATACGGTGATGCCCTGCTCCATCTGGTCGAGCGCGATCTGCAGCAGGTCGCGATTGTGCTGCAGCGCTTCGGTGGCGTCGTCGAGCAGGCGAAAGGCGTCCTTGGACTCGCGGTCGTTGCGGCGAAACAGCAGCGACAGGATCAGCCGCGCCGAAGACGAGCCGACCGCGCTCGCCAGCAGCTGCTCGGAAAAGCGGATGACATCCATGCTGGCCTGCTCATTGCCGTGCAGCGAGACGCCATTGCTTTTCTCGAAGGATTGGAAGGAGCGCTCGGTGCGCTCGACGCCGAGGTAGCGCGAGATGGTGTCTTTCAGCACGTTGACGGTGATGGCGGTGCGGAAGCGGCGCAGGCTGGGCATCGGGCCGGATTCGCGCGGCACGAAGATCGACGCCTGGATCCGCTCCAGCGGCACTGACGCGCGCGACAGCGAGCCGAGCACGAAGAACAGCGTGTTGACCGACAGGCTCCAGAGCACGCCGTGGTTCAACGGTTCGGCGACGGTGCCGAACAGAGCCTGCGGCCGCAGCGCCTCGAAACCGAACAACCCCTGCACGACGATGTCCGCGTCGGCTGCCGAGAGCGACGGCAAAAGCAGCGTATAGCCCCAGACGAGGATGCCGGCGACCATGCCAAGGGCCGCGCCGCGGCCATTGGCGCCGCGCCAGATCAGCCCGCCGATCAGCGCCGGCGCGAATTGGGCGATTGCCGCGAACGACATCAGGCCGATCGACGACAGCCGCGCCGAGTTGGTGCTTTCGCGGTAGTAGAGGAAGGCGATGAACAACAGGATGAAGATGGCGCCGCGCCGCACGTTGAGGATCAGCGTCGACCAATCCTCATTCTCCGAGGTCGTGGTCTTGAGCAGGCGGCGCACGAACAGCGGGATGACGAGGTCGTTGGAGATCATGATTGACAGCGCCACGCTTTCGACGATCACCATGGCGGTCGCCGCCGACAGCCCACCGATGAAGGCGGCCATGGCGAGGAAGTCATGGCCGCCGAACAAGGGCAGCGCCAGCACATAGAGGTCACTGGTGGTTTTGGTGCCGACCAGCGCCAGGCCGGCGAAGGCGATCGGCAGCACGAACAGGTTTATCGCCACGAGATAGAGCGGGAACACCCAGGTCGCGGTGCGCAGTTCGGCCTCGCCGCGGTTCTCGACGATGGTGACGTAGAACTGGCGCGGCAGCATGATGATGGCAAAGCCGCTCAGGCAAGTCAGCACCAGCCAGGTGGCGAGCGAGGTGTTGTAGCCCATGGCTTGCCGCACCTGGCTGTTTTCGGCCAGCTTGTCGATCATGTCGCCCGGGCCACCGAAGATCAGGAAGGTGACCATCAGGCCGATCGCCAGGAAGGCGGCGAGCTTGACCACGGTTTCGACCGCCACCGCCAGCACCAGCCCGTCCTGGTGCTCGGTGGCGTCGGCATGGCGGGTGCCGAACAGCACCGCAAACAGCGCCAAGAGCATGGCCACCACCAGCGAGATGTCGCTGACGAAGGGATCGAAGGAGGGCGGCGATCCCGTATAATGCTCGACCATCAGGCCGACCGAACCGGAGATCGCCTTCAGTTGCAGTGCGATATAGGGCACCGCGCCGATGGTGGCGATCAGCGTGGCGATCGCCGAGACGGCAAAGCTCTTGCCGTAGCGCGCGCCGAGGAAGTCGGCGATCGAGGTGATCTTCTCGCTCTTGGCCAGCCGCACGATGCGATTGAGCAGCGGAAAGCCGAACACGAACACCAGCACCGGCCCGGTGTAGATGCCCAAAAATTCGAGGCCGCGTTCGGACGACAGGCCGACCGAGCCGAAGAAGGTCCAGGAGGTGCAGTAGATGGCGAGGCTGAGCGCATAGATGAAGGGCCGGGCGCGGCCGGGTCCCAACGCCGTTGAACGCCGGTCGCCGAGGCTGGCGATGACGAACAGCAGCGTTAAATAGGCGACCGCAATGATGACGATGAACCAGCCCTGCACGGCCCGAAAATCCTCCTCGGCCAGCTTTCACCCCGGCCTGCCCAGAGGCAATCACAGCTCTAAGGTCAAGTCCATCGCGGCTTTCGGCGCATGGTCGCGACGCTGCCCTGTCGAACCGTGAACCAAGGTAAGGAGAAAGCGGTGTTTTCCAGCTTTTGCTTCTGTTGCAACCGCAGGTTTTTGTTATGGTGCGCACGGGCCGACGCCGGAGGGACGGCGGCAGCGCGGTCCGTCATGACAAGGAGGGTCGAATGCTGAAAGAATTCCAGGAATTCATTTCCAAAGGAAATGTGATGGACCTTGCGGTCGGCGTCATCATCGGCGCGGCCTTCAGCAAGATCGTCGATTCTCTTGTCAACGACATCATCATGCCTTTCATCGGCGCACTTGGTGGCGTCGACTTTTCCAACTACTTCATAGGCCTCTCATCAACAGTGCATTCGACCAATCTTGCCGACGCGCGTAAGGAAGGCGCGGTGTTCGCCTACGGCAATTTTATCACCGTGGCGCTGAATTTCGTCATCCTGGCTTTCATCATCTTCCTGATGGTCAAGGCCGTGAACAACATGCGCAAGCGGCTCGAGCGGGAGAAGCCGGCCGCACCTGCGGCTCCGCCACCGGCCGACGTCGCTTTGCTCACCGAAATTCGCGATCTCCTCGCCAGGAAATAGATAAGGCCAGATTTCTGGACCAAAACCCCGGTCGTTCGCGGCCGGGGTTTTCTGTTGCCGCATCTGCTAAGAGCATCCGCCAATGCATGTCGCCCACAAGTGCGCAGCGGTTCTGGATAATGACATGCATCAAAGCAGACATCAAAACGGACCTGTTCATGACCCTGATCGATAGCTTGCGCGCCGAAGCGGTGGCCGCCCCCGAAAGCGGCATTGTCGCCGTCGTCAATTACGGCCGTTCGCGCGAGGGCATGATCCCGCTCTGGGCCGGTGAAGGCGATTTGCCGACGCCTGCCTTCATTTCGGAAGCCGCCGCCAAGGGGCTCGCCAATGGCGAGACATTCTATACCTGGCAGAAAGGCATTCCGGAGTTGAGGCAAGCGCTTTCTCGCTACTATGCCAGGCATTTCGGCAAGAGCTTCGCCGAAGAGGAATTCATCGCCACCGGTTCCGGCATGCATGCCATTCAGTTGGCATTAGCCGCGGTCGCCGGCAGCGGCGACGAGGTGGTCTATCTCTCCCCGGCCTGGCCGAATTTCGCCGCCGCCGCCGGTATTTCCGGCGCTACCCCGGTTGCGGTCACGCTCGACCAGTCGGGCAATGGCTGGTCCTGCGATGTCGACAAGATTGCGGCTGCGGTGACGCCGCGCACCAAGGCGCTGTTCGTCAACACGCCATCGAACCCCACCGGCTGGACGGCCGATAAGGAAACGCTGCAGGCGATCCTGAATCTCGCCCGCCAAAAGGGCCTGTGGATCATCGCCGACGAGATCTATTCGCTGTTCCACTACGGCCACGGCCGTGCGCCGTCCTTCCTCGACATTTCGACCGCGGAAGACCGCATCCTGTTCGTCAACTCCTTTTCCAAGAACTGGGCGATGACCGGCTGGCGCGTCGGCTGGATCAAGACCCATCCCGAGCTGCAGCAGGTGTTCGAGAACCTGATCCAGTATTCGACCTCAGGCGTCGCCCAGTTCATGCAGCGCGGCGCCGTCGCGGCGCTGGACCACGGTGATGCCTTCATCGTCGAGCAGGTGGAGCGCGCCAGGAAAGCGCGCGACCTGGTCTGCGATATTCTCGGCGCAACCGGCAAAGCGCGCTTCACCGTGCCGCAAGGCGCGTTCTATTTGTTTTTCACGGTCGACGGCATCACCGATCCGCACCGGGCTGCTTTCGACATCGTCGACAAGGCCAATGTCGGCCTGGCGCCGGGCACCGCCTTCGGCCCTGGCGGAGAGGCGTTTTTGCGCCTGTGCTTCCACCGCCGCCTCGACCAGCTCGAGGAAGCGGCACATCGCTTGGCGGGATGGATGAGGACGGTTTGAGATAAATGGGCGGCGGCTTCAGCCGCCCGACTTCGGCACCAGCAGCGGCACAATCCGGTCGCTCTTGGCGACAGTGGGCCGTCCGGCGGAGCCATAGGGAATGCCGAGCGCATCCCATGTCTCGACCAGCGCGTCCTGCAGTCCCGCAATCAGCGCATCGGTATGGAACGGCGTCGGCGTGATGCGCAGCCGCTCGGTGCCGCGCGGCACGGTCGGATAGTTGATCGGCTGGATGTAGATGCCGTGCACGCCGAGCAGACGGTCGCTGGCCATCTTGCAGAGTTCGGGGTCACCGACCAGCACCGGCACGATATGGGTCGGCGATTCCATCACCGGCAGGCCAGCTGCAGACAGAACCTCCTTGGTCCGCGACGCCTGGCGCTGTTGCGCATCGCGCTCGGCCTGCGAGCGCTTGAGGTGGCGGATGGACCTGGTGGCGGCGGCGGCGATGGCCGGCGGCAGCGCCGTGGTGAAGATGAAGCCCGGCGCATAGGAGCGCACCGCGTCGATGACGGCGCTGTTGCCGGCGATATAGCCGCCCAGCGTGCCGAACGCCTTGGCCAGCGTGCCTTCGATGATGTCGATGCGGTCGGCCAGCCCCTCGCGCTCGGTGATGCCGCCGCCGCGCGGTCCGTACATGCCGACGGCATGGACCTCGTCAATATAGGTCATGGCGTTGTAGCGTTCGGCGAGCTCGACGATCTGCTTGATCGGCGCGATGTCGCCATCCATCGAATAGACGCTCTCGAACACGATCAGCTTGGCGCGTTCGCGGCCCGCCACCTGCAGCAGGCTTTCGAGATGCGCGACGTCGTTGTGGCGGAAAATCTTCTTTTCGGCGCCCGAGCGCCGTACGCCTTCGATCATCGAGGCATGGTTCAACTCGTCCGAAATGATCAGGCAATTGGGCAAAAGCCGCGCAATGGTCGAGATCGAAGCCTCGTTGGAGACGAAGCCGGAGGTGAAGACCAGCGCCGCTTCCTTGTCGTGCAGGTCGGCCAGTTCCAGCTCGAGCTCGACGAGCGGGTTCGAGGTGCCGGAAATGTTGCGGGTGCCGCCGGCGCCCGAACCCATCTTGCCGGCTGCATTCTGGAACGCGGCAATGACATCGGGGTTCTGGCCCATGCCGAGATAGTCGTTGGAGCACCAGACGGTGATTTCCTCGGCGCGGCCGTTTGAACGCCAGATGGCGCGCGGAAACTTGCCGACAATGCGCTCGAGATCGGCGAAAACCCGGTAGCGCCGCTCGGCGTGGAGCTGGTCGATCGCTTCCTCGAAGAACCGCTGATAGTTCATGTCGCCTTCCCAGTTTTGCGCGGGATCATAATCGTTGGGCCATTCGTCGTCCACCGGGCCGTTTTGGTCAAAATGCCACGCCCCAAGCCTGTTCCTAACGATGCCAGATCGTGGCCTATTCCCTTGATGTGGATCAATTTTGTTTCCGTACGATGCCACAGGCCGGTGAGACTGTTACGGATTTAACATTCAGGCGTTTCTAATGGCCTTGCCGCAGGCTTTCCAGTAAGGCGGTGATTGAGACAGTTTCCGATAAATCATGAGTAAAAGAGGACGCGGATGACAGTTTTGGTAACGGGCGGCGCCGGCTATATCGGCAGCCACATGGTCTGGGAACTGCTGGATGCCGGCGAGAGCGTCGTCGTTCTCGACCGCCTTTCCACGGGCTTCGAATGGGCGGTAGCGCCGGAAGCCAAGCTTGTCGTCGGCGATGTCGCCGATAGGGAATTGGTCGGCCAGATCATCCGGGATAACAAGGTCGACGCGATCATCCACTTCGCCGGTTCCATCGTGGTGCCGGAATCGGTTGCCGATCCGCTCGCCTATTACGAGAACAACACCTCCAAGACCCGCACGCTGATCGAAACCGCCGTGCGCGAGGGCGTGCCGCATTTCATCTTCTCCTCGACCGCCGCCGTCTATGGCGGCGCCGGCCTGGAGCCGGTGCGTGAGGATGCCCGCCTGGCGCCGGAATCGCCCTACGGCCTGTCCAAGCTGATGAGCGAATGGATGCTGCGCGATGCAGCGCTTGCGCATCCCTTGCGCTACACGGCGCTGCGCTACTTCAACGTCGCCGGCGCCGATCCCAGGGGCCGGACGGGGCAGTCGACGCCTGGCGCCACGCATCTGATCAAGGTCGCCTGCGAGACCGCGCTCGGCAAACGCCCCTTCATGCAGGTGTTCGGCACCGATTATCCGACGCCGGACGGCACCTGCATGCGCGATTATATCCATGTCAGCGACCTGGCTGCGGCCCACCGGCTGGCGCTGCAGCGCCTGCGCGCCGGCGGCGGCAGCCTCGTCGCCAATTGCGGCTACAGCCACGGCTATTCGGTGCTCGAGGTCATCGACAGCGTGCGGCGCGCCTTCGGCCGGGATTTCGAGGTCAAGATGGGCGACCGGCGCCCCGGCGACGCCGCCGCCGTGGTTGCCAATTCGGACCTTGCACGCGCCGAACTCGGCTGGACCCCGCAACGCGACGACCTCGACCAGATCGTCGCCGATGCACTCGCCTGGGAGCGTATCCTCACCGGCAAGAACTCCGCGCGGGGCTGAGCCGGGCACTTCCGAGGGCTCGCAAGGCGCGCGGCGAAGCGCTATTGAAGCAATGGCGGTGCGGCGTGGAGGCGCTGTGCCGCGAAGAGGGGGTGGCATGAAGATAACGGTGCTTGGAGCCGGCGTTGTCGGTACCGCGGCCGCCTATTATCTGGCCGCCGACGGCCATGAGGTCACCGTGATCGAGCGCCATCCGGCGCCGGCGCGCGGCACCAGCCAGTCCAATGCCGGTCTGGTGTCGCCGGGCGACGCCACCGCCTGGGCCTCGCCGGCGGCGCTGAAGACCTTCCTGCGCGCTCTCTGGAACCATGATCTCGGCATCAAGGTCAGGCTGCGCTTCGACCCCTATTTCCTCGCCTGGAGCCTGCGCTTCCTGCGCCAGTGCACGGTGGAGCGCCTGCGCGCCAACAGCCAGGTCAAACTGCGCCTGGCGCTCTATTCGCGCGACTGCATCAACGCGCTCTCCGACGCCACCGGCATCCACTATGACGAGCGCAAGAAGGGCATTCTTTATTTCTTCCGCTCGCAGCACAGTCTCGACACCGGCACCGACAACTACCAGTTTCTGGCAAAGCATGGCCTGCCGATCGAGATCGTCGGCCGCGACCGGCTGGTCGAACTTGAGCCCGGGCTCGCCGGAGTGAAGGTAAAGATCGCCGGCGGCGTTTATTCGCCAATCGACCAGACCGGGGATTCCAGGATATTCGTCGATGGGCTGGCCGCCTATGCCGCCGAAAAGCTCGGCGTCAGATTCCTGTTCGACACCACGGTCGAGGGGCTCGACATAGAGGGCGACTGGGTGCGTGCGGTCATGACGTCGGCCGGCCCGGTGACGGGCGACGCCGTCGTCATCGCCATGGGCCCCGAGAGCGGCCTGATCGGCCGCCGCTACGGTATCGACCTGCCCGTCTATCCGGTTAAAGGCTATAGCGCGACCATCCCGCTGGAGGACGAGAGCAAGGGACCGACCATGGGCGGCGCCGACGAGGACCGGCTGGTTGGTTACTCCAGGCTCGGAAACCGCCTGCGCATGTCCTCGACAGCCGAGTTCACCGGCTTCGACCGCAGCTTCAAGCCCAGCGACTTCAAGTCTATGCTGAGCACCGGCAAAGACCTTTTCCCTGGCGCTTTCGACGAGAAGAAGGCGCTGTTGTGGGCAGGTCTGCGGCCGATGATGCCCAACTCGGTGCCGGTCATCGGCAAGGCGAAATACAAGAACCTTTACCTCGACACCGGCCACGGCCATGTCGGCTGGACCATGGCCTGCGGCTCGGGCAAGTTCCTGGCCGACCTCGTCGCCGGCCGCAAGCCGGAGATCGACCCGCAAGGGCTGGTCTACGGGAACTGAGGGAGCTCTAGTCGTCGTGTTGGCATCGAGTCCATTCGCCGTGCACCCATTCGGCAAGCCATCCGCGCTCAAGCTGGCCAATCTGTGCCAAGTTTTCCTGCCTGGAGGTCAAATGGCCGAGACCGATAACTTCGAAATCTCCACAGTCCGCGGGATGATCATGTTCGCCGCAGGTCAGTTGCCACTCACCATCGAAATGATGAACGACCAGCGTCACCGGCCTCTCCGATCGAAAGACGTGCCCACATACAATTGCTCTGGTTTCCAACATTGAGGCCGTCACTGCGCAAAGTTTGACAAATATCGTACGACGATCTGGAAGATGCATCTGGCTGACAGATTCTACAAACCCTGAGTGACGAAATGTCGGGACCGCAAGTCGCTATCGACCTTGGCCGCATCGAGCGCAACGCCCGCACCATCGTCGAGCGCTGCGCGCTGTCCGGCATCAAGGTGTTCGGAGTTACGAAGGGCACATGCGGCATGCCGCAAGTGGCGCGGGCCATGCTGCGCGGCGGTGTTGCCGGCATCGCGGAATCGCGCTTCGAAAACATCCGCCGGCTGCGCGACAGCGGCATCAATGCGCCGGTCATGCTGCTGCGCAGCCCGCCCATGGCGCGCGTAGAGGAGGTCGTGCGCACCGTCGACATCAGCCTGCAGTCGGAACTGACCACCATCCGCGAGATATCGCGCATTGCCGAGCGCATGGGCCGCGTCCACGATATCATGCTGATGATCGATCTCGGCGATCTCCGCGAAGGCATCTGGCCAAGCGACCTGATCCCCACCGTCGAGCAGATCCTACAATTCAAGGGCGTGCGCATCGCCGGCATCGGCACCAATCTCGGCTGCTTCGGCGCCATAATGCCGACGCCGGAGAACCTTGGCCAACTCGTCGCCCATGCCTACAAAACCGAGCGCCTGTCCGGCAAAAGCCTCGACTTCATTTCCGGCGGCGCCTCGTCATCGCTGACGCTGCTGCTCGAAGGCAAGCTGCCGCCCGGCATCAACAATCTGCGCGTGGGCGAGGCGATCCTGCAAGGCGGTGTCGAAACCTTTCGCGACGTGCCGTGGCCCGAACTCGAACCCGATGCCTGCCGGCTGACCAGCGACATCATCGAGGTCAAACTCAAGCCTTCGCGGCCGATCGGCACATCCGGCTACGACGCCTTCGGCAACCAGCCGGTCTTCGCCGACGAGGGCGACCGGCTGCGCGCCATCGCCAATATAGGCCGCGAGGACGTGCTGGTCGAAGGGCTGACGCCGATCGCCAAGGGGGTGAGGGTGCTCGGCGCTTCCAGCGACCATCTGCTGCTCGATGTGCAGGATGCCGATCCGCGGCCTACCGTCGGCGACCGTGTCGCCTTCCGCATGAATTATGGCGCCATGCTTCTGGCGATGACCTCGGAATATGTCGAGAAGGCGCCGATGCACGACGTCGCGGATTTCTCCGGCCGCAAGATGGTGTCGATTTCGGCCGAACCGGAAGCCGGCGGGATTATCGCCCGCGAGGGAACCGGCGCGCGGCTGGAGGCAATGAATTTCGACGTGGTCGAACTCGCCGACGTCGAGCGGCCGCCCTCGGGCCTCGTCCGTCTCGCCGCCGGCGCAGATCGCCGTATCGCCCACAAGGCGCTGACCGCAACGGCGCGCGCCACGCATTCCTTCGGCCTGATCTGGATCGATTCCCTCGCCGCCCTGATGCCCGAGGACGAGGAGGCCGAAGACATGCCTGAAGTCTCGGTGCTGGCCCGCGCGCTCGGTCTCGATCACAAGCCCGGCGCGCTGCAGCCGCAGCTGTCGCCGGAAAATGTCGTCATCGTCGGCCTGCGCCATGCCGATCCGGCGGAGGCAAGGGTGCTCAAGGATTCGCGTGTCTCGGCCTTCACCATGACCGACATCGACGCCATGGGCATGCGCGACCTCATGCACGAGGCGATCCGCATCGCCACCTCGGGCACGCAAGGCTTCCATCTCAGCTATTCGCCGACGGCGACCGAATTCGCCGGCTGGGCTGCGGGCTCGGGCGGGCTGACGGTGCGCGAGACGCATCAGGCAATGGAGGCGATCTCGCTGTCCGGCGGTCTGCTGTCGATGGATGTTTCCGGGCTGACCGCCGGTCTGGAGCCGCGGATCGGCGCCGACGCCATCAACTTCGTCATGTCGGCCTTTGGCAAGCGGATTTTGTGATCAGCCTTGCGCGTCGACTGCCGCGCGCCACGCGGTGACATAGGCCGCCCAGACCGGGTCGGTCTGCGGCTCAATTCTTTCGCCCTTGCCGTGCGTCACTGGCTGATCGGATGCGAGCAGTGCCGCGCCGATGCTGGTGCCGGTGGCCGCCTCGGAGGCGATGACGATGCGCGCGGTCGCTGCCGCCAGCATGCCGACAAAGAGCCGGTTGCGAGCAAACGGTCCTTCCACGGTGGTCGGGCCGTCGGCGCCGATCAGCTCGAGGCAGGTCGCCGTCATCAGTGCTAGATAGAAGGAAATGGCGGCGAACCGCTCGCCTTTGCTGATGCCCTCGGCACCAAGCCATGCCGCGGCATGGTGCGGGAACGGTCCTGATCCCTGCTGGGTAGAAGGCAAAAGCAGCATCTTTTTTGTCAGAACGGCCAGCACCTCGCTGCCGCTGCAGTCCTGCGGCTTGTCCTTGGTCAGCTGGGAAAACTCACGGCCACCCATGAAACGCGCCGAGGGCACGGGGTCGCCCAGCGCGCTGACATTGACCAGCGTGTCGCGCGCAGCATCGAGCGCAATCTCTCTGCCGCCGACCGCCATCGATACCACCCAGGTGCCGGTCGAGACGACCGAGAAGGGCGGCTCGTCGGACAGAAGATGCGGCAATAGGGAGGCGTTGGAATCGTGCAGTCCGCAGAAAACCGGGGTCTGCGGATCGAGCCCGGTGCGCGCGGCAAGCGCCGGCAGGATCGGGCCGAGCTGGTCCCTGGCCGGCCGCACCGGCGCCATCAGCCTGCGCCAATCCAGCCTGTCGACCATCGAGGAAAAGTCCGCCTCCCAAGGGCTCCACAGATCGGTGTGGCAGCCGAGCGAGGTCACCTCGTTGGCGGCAACGCCGGTCAGGCGCAGCGCCCAGTATTGCGGATACATCAGCATCGCGGCGGCCCTGGCGAATTCGGTGGGAAAACGCTTCTCAAGCCAGAAGAATTGCGCACCGAGATTGAGGCCGAGCGGCAGGCGCGGCGTCCCAGTCTCAATGAAGGGCGGACGGATCGCACTATACTCTGTAGCCAGCCTGTCGGGGCCGTCGAACTCATAGTCGAGGACAGGCAGCACCAGTTCGCCCGCTGCGTCGACCAGCACGCCGGTCGCACCATGCGTGGTGATCGAAATCGCTTCGATACGCTGTTCGCGGTTGAGGCTGGCAAGGCTGTTGAGGATGAACCTCCACAGCGACTCGACATCGTGATGCGGGTAGGGCGCTTGCCGCAGCGGCGCGTTCGCCATGCGGCGCAACCCCACTTCGCTCAGCGTGACGAGATCGACCAGCGCCACCTTGGCGTTGGTCTTGCCGATGTCGATGACGGCGATGTGGCGCAGCGCACTCATGCCATATGGAACATTGTTTCCAGGGGGATGGCCACCGGTTGGTTGTCCGGCCTGGTCTCCATGATGTCGGCCATGTGCGCCCACCAGCGCTGCATCACCGGGTGCTTCGGCAGGTCGGCCATGCCATGGTCGTCGCGCCGCCACAGCACGCCGAACAGGATGTTGGTGTCTTCATCGAGATGGATCGAATAATCGGCGACGCCGGCCTCTCTCAGCAGCGCCACCAGCGACGGCCAGATCTCATCGTGGCGCTTTTTGTACTCGGCTTTCATGCCGGGTTTGAGCTGCATCTTGAAGGCGTATTTCTCAGGCATCAGCTGTTACCACGCAGCTGTCGCCAGACGATCGGCAGCGCGATGACGACGATCAAGAGCAGGCCGATGAAGATCGACATGACGATGCCGGGCACGTTCAGCAGGCCGAGGCCGAAGGTCACCAGCCCCATGATAAAGGCGGCGAGCACGACGCCAACAATGCTGCCGGAGCCACCCAGAATGCTGACGCCGCCCAGCACCACCATCGTGATGACCTCAAGCTCGTAACCCTGCGCGATGGACGGTCGCGTCGAGCCGAGCCGCGAGGTGATCAGCACCGAGGCGATGCCGGCCATCAGCCCTGTCAGGCAAAACAGGATGAATTTGATGCGGCCGACGCGAACGCCGGAAAACTGTGCCGCGACCGGATTGTTGCCGATGGCAAAGACACGGCGGCCGAAGCTGGTGCGATGCAGCAGGAACCAGTAGGCGACGGCCGCGATGAGGAAGAGCACCAGTTCGAACGACACCACCCACCAGACGTAACCCTGGCCGAAGAAGGCGAAGCTCTCGGGATAGCCTTTGTAGGCCTGGTCACCGAGGATGATGAAGGCAATGCCGCGAAACAGGCTCATCGTGCCGATGGTAACGACGATGGACGGCAGGCCGAGCCTCGTCACCAACAGGCCGTTGAAGGCGCCGCAACCGAGCCCGACGACGATGCCGATAGCCACCAGCACCGGCGTGTCGGCGCCGGCCTGTACCGCCATGCCCATCATGGTCGAGGCGAGCGCGATGATGGCGGCGACCGACAGGTCGATCTCGCCCGAAATGATCAGCAGCGCCATGGCGAAGGCGATCAGGCCTTTCTCGGTGAAATTGAAGGTCAGGTCCGACAGCGAATAGGCATCGAGGAAATAGGGCGATGCGAAGCTGTTGATGGCGAAGATGGCGACCGCCACGAAGACCAGCAGCGCTTCCCAGGAAAAGATCGCTGAAGAGAGCGGCTTGTCGAGCCGGTCGGGAATGTGGCGCGGGGCGGGGGTGTCGGTCATGCCGCCTCCGCCTTCCTCAGAATGATCCGCCCCTGCTGGCGTTCGCCGCGCGCGTTGAGCACGACGGCCAGGATGATGGCGCTGCCTGAAATCGCCATCTGCCAGAAGGGCGAGATGTTGATCACCGGCAGTGCGTTGGAGATGATGCCGAGGAACAGCGCCCCTAACACCGCGCCCCCGACCGAGCCGATGCCGCCGGCAATCGAAATGCCGCCGATGACGCAGGCGGCGATGATATTGAGTTCATAGCCATTGGCGACCTCGACCGAGGCGATGACATAACGAGAAATCCAGAGATAACCGGCGAGCCCGCCGATCATGCCGGAAATGCAGAAGACGATGAATTTGGTTCGGCCGACATCGATGCCGGCATAGACCGACGCCGTCGGGTTGACGCCGATGGCATAGATCGAACGGCCAAGCGCGGTTCGCGTCATCACCACGAAGAACAGCGCGATGACCAGTATGGCGATCCAGGACAGAACCGGAATGCCCAGGAAAGCTGCGCGCTGGAAGCCGATGAAGTCCGGGCTCATCTTGTCGGCATTGACCCAGGCGCCGCCGGAGAGGACGAAGGTGGCGCCGCGATAGATGGTGAGCGTGCCCAATGTCACCACGATCGAAGGGATGTTCAGCCGCCACACCAGCAGGCCGTTGATGGCGCCGAGCACCAGTCCGACGGCCAGCGCAATGACGATCAGCAGCGGGATCGGGATCGCCGGATGTGCGGCGTTCAGCATCGCCACCACCATGCCGGTGAAGCACAGGTTGGAGGCCATCGACAGGTCGATCGAGCGGGTCAGGATGACGACCATCTGTCCCAGCGCCAGGATCATCAGGATCGAGGTGTCGTTGAACACCTGGGCGAGATTGCCGGGGTCGGCAAAGGCCGGGAAGCGCGTCGAGATCAGAGCAATCAAAACGACGATCGCCGCTGCCAGCCAGATCTCGCGGAATTTCAGGAGAGCCTTCATGCCGCGATCCCCGCTGCCGTCCGGACCAGCGTTTCGGCGTCCAGCCCCTTACTATCGTAGACCGCCGCAACCAGCCCTTCGCGCATGACGACGACGCGGTCGGACATGCCCAGAATCTCCGGCAGTTCCGACGACACCATGATCACCGACAGGCCCTGCGCGACGAGCTCCGCCATGAAGCCGTGCACGGCGGCCTTGGAGCCGATGTCGATGCCCTTGGTCGGCTCGTCCAGGATGATCACCTTGGGCGCTGTCGCCAGCCATTTGGCGATGACGATCTTCTGCTGGTTGCCGCCCGACAGCGTGCCGACATCCTGGCTCAGCGACGAGGCGCGCAGGTCTAGCCGCTCGGTGTAGGAGCGGGCGAGCGCGAATTCGTCCGACAATCGCAGCAGGCCGGATTTGGAGGTGCGCTTGAGCGAGGGAAGCGAGACGTTTTGGAAGATCGGCAGGCCGATCACCACGCCCTGCTTGCCGCGTTCCTCCGGCACGTAGACGATGCCGGCTTCGATGGAATCCGCCGCCGATTTCGGCGTGATCGTCTTGCCTTCCAGCGTGATCGTTCCACCCGATATGCGGGTGATGCCCGATATCGCCTGCATCACCTCTGACCGCCCGGCGCCGACAAGGCCGTAGAAACCGAGGATCTCGCCCTTGTGCAGTTCGAAGCCGATGTCGTTGAATTCGGTCGGGTGCGAAAGGCCAGCGACCGACAGCACAGGCGCGCCGATCTCGGCCTTGCGTTGCGGAAAGATGTGATCGACCGAGCGGCCGACCATCATGCGCACGATCTGGCTCTGGCCGGTATCCTTGATAAGGCCCTCGCCAACCATCTCGCCGTCGCGGAACACGGTGTAGCGATCGGCGATCCGATAGATCTCGTCGAACTTGTGGCTGATGAACAGGATCGCCTTGCCTTCCTCCTTGAGGAATTCGATCAGCAGGAAAAGCTCCTCGATCTCCTTCATCGAAAGGGCTGCGGTCGGCTCATCCATGATGACGATCTGCGCATCGATCGACATCGCGCGAGCAACCGCTACCAGATGCTTGTTGGCGATGCCGAGGTCTTTCAGCCGCGCATCGGCGTCGATATGGCCGGCATGCATGGTGTCGAGCACTTCGCGCGCGTGTTTTCGCATGGTGCGCCAGTCGATGGTGCCTAGCCGCGTGCGCGGCGCATGGCCGAGAAAAATGTTTTCGGCGACGCTCAGATCGTCGAACAGCACGGTTTCCTGATGAATGGCAGTGACGCCGTGGCCGAAGGCGGCATGCGCGCTGGGCAGGGTGACGGCCTGGCCGTCAATGCTGATCGTGCCGGCGTCCGGCTGGTAGATGCCGGTCATGATCTTGACCAGCGTCGACTTGCCGGCGCCGTTTTCACCGATCAGCGCCGTAACCTGGCCGGGGTAAAGCGACAGGCTGACATTGTGCAGCGCGCGCACGCCGGGAAAGCTTTTGGAGACGCCGGACAGCGTCAGGCGCGGGGCAGGACCCGTGGGCTCCTCCTTCGCAATGCCGTGCTGGGCTGTCGTGTCCATATCCGTATCAAGCCCTGAAACAAGGTCCGTTTAAAGTCGCGGCGGGATTTTGGTCCCGCCGCGCTTGGTCCGAGACGTCCGAGATCAATAGATCTTGGAGAACTTTTCGATGTTGGACTTGTCGAACTGGAAGGGCGGAGCCATCGCAGCCGAGTTGCTGTCATCGAGCGTGACCTTGCCGACGCGGCCGATCGACAGCGTTGCGCCCGGCTTTGCCTCTTCCTTCTTCACCGCCAGATCATGAGCGAGGTAGACGGCGGAGTAGCCGAGGTCGATCGGATTCCAGAGGGCAACCGCCTGGCTGGAACCGTTGTCGATGAACTTCTTGAATTCCGACGGCAGCGCGAGACCGGTGACATTGACCTTGCCGATCAGGTTCGCGTCGGTGACGACCTGGGCAGCGGCAACGACGCCGACGGTGGTCGGCGCGATGATCGCCTTGAGGTTCGGATAGGATTTCAGCAGGCCCTTGGCTTCGTCGGTGCTCTTGGCCGAATCGTCATCGCCGTAGACGGTGGCGACGAGTTTGATCTTGGGGAATTTATCCGGCAGGATTTTCTTGGCCGCGTCGATCCAGGCGTTCTGGTTAGTCGCGGTGGACGAAGCCGACAGAATGGCGACTTCGCCGCCTTCCGGCAGATAGTCGGCGGCAAGCTTGATGATGGTCTCGCCGATCAGGCCGGTGTCGGACGGGTTGAGGTGCAGCTGGCGGCCTTCCTTGGCGACGCCCGAATCCCACGAGATGACGGTGATGCCGCGCTCCATCGCCTTCTTCAGCACCGGCACCAGCGCGTCGGCGTCATTGGCCGAAATCGCAATGGCGTTGACCTTCTGCGCGATCAGCGAATTGACCACTTCGATCTGCGCTTCGGCGGTCGCCTTGGTCGGGCCGGTGTAGATGATGTCGACATCGCCGAGTTCCTTGGCCGCCTCTTCGGCGCCCTTGTTGGCGGCGTCGAAGAAGCCGTTGCCGAGCGACTTCACCACCAGCGCGATCTTGACGTTCTCGGCATAGGCGGCATTCACGAACATGGCGGCCGAGAACGCGGCCGTCACCATCAATTTCTTCAGAAAGCTCATCGTATTTCCTCCCTTGAGCGTTGCATTCCATCGTCGCTGCGGTTGGCCTCAGGCCTGCAGCGAGGATTCTTCCTTTGCCGACTTGCGGGCGACGATCATCGTCACACCCGCGGCCTCCAGCATGTTGGCTTCGCGATCCTCGATGCCGTCATCGGTGATGACGGTGGCGATGCGCTTCAGCCCGCACAGGATCAGGCTCGAGCGCTGGCGGAATTTCGATGAGTCGACCAGCACCACCAGTTCGTCGGCCTGGTCGATCAGTTTCTGCTCCGCCTGGATCAGCAGCGGGTCGCCTTCCATCAGGCCAAGCGGCCCCAGCCCTTGAGCGCCCATGAACATGCGGCGCGCGTAGAAATTACGCGTCACGTCATTGTCGAAGGGCGAGAGGATGATGTTCTGCTCGCGGTAGATGGTGCCGCCCGACAGCATGACGGTGTTCTTCGAATGCTTGAGCAGGTGCTCGGCGATGGGGAACGAATTGGTGAAGATCGGCATGCGGCGTCCGGTCAGGAAATGCACCATCTGGAAGGTGGTGGTGCCGCCATTGATGATGATCGGCTCGCCGTCCTTGCACAGCTCCACCGCTTCGCGCGCAATCGCGCGCTTCTGCGAAGCATTAAGCGTTTCGTTGACGGAAAAGGGCCGGCCGGCGAGGCCGATGAACTGCGGTGGCGAGATCGCCTCGGCGCCGCCGCGCACGCGGCGCAGGCGCTTTTGCACATGAAGAGCCGCGATATCGCGCCGGATCGTCGCCTCGGAGGAGTCCGTCAGGTCGACCATCTCCTGCACCGTCACCACAGGCTTTTCCTGGACGGCGGACAGAATGATCCTGTGGCGCTCTTTTTCGTGCATGGTTCCTCCCTGCATGGTCATGAGGCACTAGAAAACCACCAGTGTCAATCATTTTCGCTCATATAATTTCATTGTGCAGTGCAATATGATCGATCTTGATCGTTTATGATTGACAACCGAGATGCTTGCGTAGACATTTCCGGCAAAATGGACCGCGCCTTTTGCGTCCCAGGGAGGATAATCATGCTCGACAAGCGCTCCGGCTCGCGCCTTGCCAACCTTTGGGACGATGCGAAAGCCAAGGGGCTGAGCGAGCCTGAGCTTCTGGTCTATCGCTCCAACACGCTCGGCTCCGACAAGCGTGTCACCAATTATGGCGGCGGCAACACCTCGTCCAAGATCCGGCAGAAGGACCCGCTCTCCGGCGCCGAAGTCGAAGTGCTATGGGTCAAGGGCTCGGGCGGCGACAGCGCCTCGATCAAGCTGGACGGTTTCGCCACGCTCTACATGGACAAACTGCAGGCGCTGAAAGGCCTCTATCGTGGCGTCGCGCATGAGGACGAGATGGTGGGCTATCTTCCCCACTGCACCTTCAATCTCAACCCGCGCGCGGCCTCGATCGACACGCCGCTGCACGCCTATGTGCCGAAGCCGTTCGTCGATCACATGCATCCCGATGCCATTATCGCGATTGCCGCGGCCAAGGATTCCAAGGCGCTGACCAAGGAAATCTTCGGCGACGCCATCGGCTGGCTGCTATGGAAGCGGCCGGGCTTCGAACTTGGCCTGTGGCTTGAGAAATTCTGCGTCGAACACCCCGAGGCCAAGGGCGTCATCCTCGAAAGCCACGGCTTGTTCACCTGGGGCGACACACCCAAGGAGTGCTACGAAACGACCATTTCGGTCATCAACCAGGCGATCGAATGGTTCGAGCGCCGCTCCGAGGGTCTCGCCATCTTCGGCGGCGAAGTCGTCAAATCGCTAGACGCCGCTGAGCGCCGCGCCATCGCGGCGAGACTGATGCCGAGGATCCGCGGCCTGATTTCGGAGAAGAGCCACAAGCTCGGCCATTTCGACGATTCCGCCGCCGTGCTCGAATTCGTCAACTCCAGGGATTTGCGCCCGCTGGCGGCACTCGGTACCTCATGCCCGGATCATTTCCTGCGCACAAAAATCCGCCCGCTGGTTATCGAGTTCGACCCAGCGAAGCCCGACGTCGAAGCCGTAATTGCGCGCCTCGCCGACGATATCGCTGAGTACCGTGTCGGCTACCAGGCCTATTACGACAGCTGCAAGCATCCGGACTCGCCCCCGATCCGCGATCCCAACGCCGTGGTCTACCTGATGCCCGGCGTCGGCATGTTCACCTTCGCCGGCGACAAGGCCACCGCCCGCATCTCTGGCGAATTCTACGTCAACGCCATCAATGTCATGCGCGGCGCCTCGACCGTTTCGTCCTATGTCGGCCTGCCGGCGCAGGAGGCCTTCGACATCGAATACTGGCTGCTCGAGGATTTGAAGCTGCAGCGCATGCCGAAGCCGAAGTCGCTCGCCGGCCAAATCGCGCTGGTCACCGGCGGCGCCGGCGGCATCGGCCGCGCCACCGCCAGCCGGCTGCTGCGCGAAGGCGCCTGCGTCGTGCTGGCCGATATCGACGAGACCGCACTTGCCAACGCCAACGACGAACTGGCGAAAGCCTATGGCAAGGACTTCGTCCGGCCGGTGCTGATCAACGTCACCGCGGAGGAGCAGGTGATTTCCGGCTTCGCCCAGACAGCCGTCGAGTTCGGCGGCATTGATATTCTCGTCTCCAACGCAGGCCTCGCCTCCTCGGCGCCGATCGAGGAGACAACGCTGGCGCTGTGGAACAAGAACATGGACATATTGTCGACCGGCTATTTCCTGGTCTCGCGCGAAGCCTTCCGGCTGTTTCGCGCCCAGAAGATCGGCGGCAATGTCGTCTTCGTCGCCTCCAAGAACGGCCTTGCCGCGTCACCCAACGCCGCCGCCTATTGCACCGCCAAGGCCGCCGAAATCCATCTCGCCCGCTGCCTCGCGCTGGAAGGCGCGGAAGCCCAGATCCGGGTCAATGTCGTGAATCCGGACGCCGTGCTGCGCGGTTCGAAGATCTGGACCGGCGAGTGGAAGGAACAGCGCGCCGCCGCCTACAAGATGTCGACCGACGATCTGGAAGAACACTACCGCTCGCGCTCGATGCTGAAGCGCTCGGTGTTTCCGGAAGACATTGCCGAAGCGATTTATTTCCTGGCGTCCGACATGTCGGCCAAATCCACCGGCAACATCATCAACGTCGACGCCGGCAACGCGCAGAGCTTTACGCGCTGAGTTAAGGGCGGAGCGCTTCTCTTCTCCCCGTCACTATAAGGGGAGAAGGTGGCCCGAAGGGCCGCATGAGGGGCAGCGCTGACTGAACGCATTGGGAGGAATAGCACTTGTCCGAAACCATCATCGCCGCCGATCTCGTCTCCAGCCACAACGCCCAGCGCAAACCCGACCTCGAGCGCGACTACGCCTCTCTCGGGGAACGCCTCGACCGTCGCGGCATCGCCATCGACGCCATCCGCGGCAAGGTCGAGAAATTCGCCGTCGCCATTCCGTCCTGGGGCGTCGGCACCGGCGGCACACGCTTTGCCCGCTTTCCCGGCGCCGGCGAGCCGCGCGACATTTTCGACAAGATCGAGGACTGCGCAGTCATCAGCCAACTGACGCAGGCGACACCGACCGTCTCGTTGCACATCCCGTGGGACAAGGCCGATCCGAACCGGCTGAAGCAGGCCGCCTCGCGCTTCGGCCTCGGCTTCGACGCCATGAACTCCAACACCTTTTCGGATGCCAGGGATCAGACGCTCTCCTACAAATTCGGCTCGCTTTCGCATGCCGATGCCGGCACGCGCCGCCAGGCCGTCGAGCACAATCTCGAATGCATCGAGATCGGCAAGACGCTGGGGTCCAGGGCGCTGACAGTGTGGATCGGCGACGGCTCGAATTTCCCCGGCCAGGTCAATTTCGCCAAAGCCTTCGAGCGCTATCTCGACGCCATGAAGGAGATCTATGCCGGACTGCCCGCCGACTGGAAACTGTTCACCGAACACAAGATGTACGAGCCGGCTTTCTACTCCACGGTCGTGCAGGACTGGGGCACCAATTACATGATCGCCAAGGAGCTGGGCGACAAGGCCTACTGCCTGGTCGACCTCGGCCACCATGCGCCCAACGTCAACATCGAGATGATCGTGTCGCGGCTGATCCAGTTCAAGAAACTCGGCGGCTTCCACTTCAACGATTCCAAATATGGCGACGACGACCTCGATGCCGGCTCGATCGATCCCTACCGGCTGTTCCTGGTCTTCAACGAACTGGTCGATGCCGAGCTGTCCGGCGCCGAGGGTTTCGATCCCGCCCACATGCTCGACCAGAGCCACAACGTCACCGACCCGATCGAAAGCCTGATGCTGTCGGCAGTCGAGGTGCAGCGCGCCTATGCGCAGGCGCTGCTGGTCGACCGCAAGGCGCTCGAAGGTTTTCAGGACGGCAATGATGCGCTGATGGCGACGCAGACGCTGAAAGCTGCCTACCGCACCGATGTCGAGCCGATCCTGGCCATGGCGCGGCTGAACACAGGCGGCGCCATCGATCCAGTCGCCGCATATCGCGCGGCGGGCTACCGGGCGAAGGTCGCGGCGGAACGGCCGGCGGTTGTGGCCGGTTCAGGCGGGATTGTTTGAGATTGGCTAATCTCCACCACAGGGGGGAGATCAGCTTGCCTCCGCCAGCAGGCGAACACCAATGTTCGCTCACATTGATGATGGACTCGGCCGCTCCATGTAGGTCTTCTAGGCACACTGCACTTGGAGCACCGCCATGCCCTTGACCCGCCGGACGCTGATTGGCGTCACCCTTTCGCTCGCAATTGCGCTCGCGCCATCCGGCGCGCTCCATGCCGCCTCGCCTCAACCGGCGAAGGGCGAGCACGGCATGGTCGTCACCGCCCAGCATCTGGCGTCGGAAGCCGGCGTCGAGGTGCTGAAGAAGGGCGGCAATGCCGTCGATGCGGCGGTCGCCGTCGGCTATGCGCTCGCCGTCGTCTACCCCAATGCCGGCAATATCGGCGGTGGCGGGTTCATGACCATCCGCTTCAAGGACGGCAAATCGACCTTCCTCGATTTCCGCGAGCGCGCGCCGCTGGCGGCAACCAAGACCATGTATCTCGACAAGGACGGCAATCCGGTGAAGGGCGCCAGCCTTGATGGCTACCTCGCGGTCGGCGTACCGGGCTCCGTGGCAGGGTTCGAGATGGCTCGTGAAAAATATGGCACGCTGCCACGCCAGGATTTGATGGCGCCGGCAATTGCCTATGCCAAGGATGGCTTCATCCTCGACCAGGGCGACGCTGCTTCATTCGCAAGCAATGTCGCACGGCTGGCGAAGGACCCTGCCGCCGCCGCCATCTTCCTGAAGCCGGACGGCAAACCCTATGGCGCCGGCGAGCGTCTCCTCCAGCCCGATCTTGCAGCCTCGCTCGCCGCCATCTCCGAAAAAGGCGCCGACGCCTTCTACAAAGGCGCCATTGCCGACGCCATCGTCAAGGCGAGCGGCGCCAGGGGCGGCATTCTGGCCAAGGCAGACTTCGAGCAATATAAGATACGCGAGCTGCAACCGGTGAGCTGCACCTATCGCGGCTATGAGATCACGTCCTCGCCGCCGCCAAGCTCCGGCGGCGTTATCATCTGCGAAATCCTCAACGTGCTGGAGGGCTACCCGCTGTCCTATCTCGGCGCCGGCTCGGCCGAGACGGTGCATGTCATGGTCGAGGCGATGCGTTACGCCTATGTGGACCGCAACTCGGCGCTCGGCGATCCCGATTTCGTCGACAATCCGGTCTCGAAACTGCTCGACAAGGGTTACGCCAAGGAGACCCGCGACAAGATCGACCCGTTCCGCGCCGGCGTCTCGCAAAATTTGATGCCGAAGGGCTTCGGCGAGTCGAAGGAAACGACGCACTATTCGATCATCGACGATGACGGCAATGCGGTCGCGGTCACCTATACGCTGAACGGCTCGTTCGGCGCCGGCGTGGTCGCGGACGGCACCGGCATCCTGCTCAACAACGAGATGGATGATTTCACCCAGAAGCCTGGCGTGCCCAACCTCTACGGTCTCGTGCAGGGAGAGGCCAATGCCATCCAGCCGAAGAAGACGCCGCTGTCATCGATGAGCCCGACCATCGTCGCCAAGGACGGCAAGCCGTTCATGGTTATCGGCAGCCCCGGCGGCTCGCGCATCATCACCATCACGCTGGAAGCCATCGTCAACGTCATCGACCACGGCATGAACATCCAGGAGGCGATCGACGCATCGCGCATCCACCATCAATGGCTGCCCGACACGATCTATGTCGAACCCTTCGGCCTGTCGCCCGACACGGAAAAACTGCTGGCCGGCATGGGCTACCACCTCGATCTCGCGGATTCTACCTGGGGTCAGGCTGCCGGCATTCTTGTCGGCGGCAAGAGCCTGGCGGAAATCGAGAAGGGCGGCGGCGCCCGTTACAACGGCGCCATCGACAGCCGCGCCGCATCCGGCGAGGCGATTGGCTACTGATCAAAACAAGAGATTGATCAGAGGACGAGCGTAAGCGTCGACCCGACGAGCATCAGCGCCGCGATCACAACGAACGCCGCGTAGATGCGGGGACGGTCGAGGAGCAGCGCATTGCCCGATATCCAGGCCGCGGTTGCGCCGCCAAGCGCAAACAGGAAGCCGTTCCGGTGACCAAAGGTCATGGAAGCGGCCATCAGCCCGCCAATGATCAGCGCGCCGAAGACGATGATCACGGCAACGGCGTATTTCTCGAAGTCGTTGCCGCCGCCCATGGCCGGGCCGATCGCGTTCAAATTCGTCAGATCGTCCGGATCGAACGGGTTGGTCGATCCATATTCATCTTGACCGACAGGTTCTCGCATCATTCATTCTCCGCTGACCGGCAACAAATCATCAACATCTGCCGAGCGCAACCGGATCGCGCCGTGCCGAAGGCCGCCGATGCGGTCTTCAACACTTTCTGATGCCGACTTGCCACGGTTTTTTTGCGCCGGTTCACAATATCTACCCTGCTTTCGGTTCCACAGGCCTGAATTACCTGGAAAATGAATTACCTGGAAAAATCGCTGCGCACGATGCCGTGCCGCTGCAGCTTGTCGTAGAAGGTCTTGCGCGGAATGCCGAGCGCTTCGATCGTGCGCCGGACATCGCCGTCATTGCGGCCAAGTGCCTCGCGGATGACATCGGCCTCATAGCGTTCCAGCCGTTCCGGCAATGAACTGGCGTCATCCGGCTCCGCCGATGCGGCAGGTGGCGCTTGCGCCGCTTCCTCCAGTCCCAGCACGAAACGCTCGGCGAAATGCGCGAGTTCACGCACATTGCCCGGCCAGTCGTGCTGGCTCAGATGGCGGTGCACTGAGGCAGGCACTGCTGGCATTTGCCGGCGGAAGCGGGCGGCTGCACGCTCGGCGAAGTAGAAGAACAGCAGGGCGACGTCGTCGCGGCGTTCGCGCAGCGGCGGGATCGAGATCGTCACCACATTGAGCCGGTAGTAGAGATCCTCGCGGAAGGCGCCGCGCCGGCTGGCATCGCCGAGATCGACCTTGGCGGCGGCGACGACGCGCAGGTCGACCGGCCGGATTTCATTGGTGCCGAGCGGCGTCACCTCGCGCATTTCCAGCACCCGCAGCATCTGCACCTGGGTCGAGGCCGGCATGCTTTCGATCTCGTCGAGAAACAGCGTGCCGCCGCTCGAATGCTCGATGCGGCCGATGCGCTTCTTCTGTGCGCCGGTGAAGGCGCCGGCCTCATGGCCGAACAGTTCGCTTTCGATCACCGTGTCCGGCAGCGTGCCGCAATTCAGCGCCACGAAATTGCCCCTGGCGCGGCGGCTCCAGCGATGCAGCAGGCTCGCCACCACCTCCTTGCCGGAGCCGGTCTCGCCGGTCACCAGAACGTCGACATCGGTATCGGCGATTTGCCGCAGCGTCCGGCGCAATCGCTCCATCGCCGGCGTCTGCCCGATCAGCGGCAGGCCGTCCTGCGCCTGTTCGGCGCTTTCGCGCAAGGCGCGGTTCTCCATCACCAGCCGGCGCTTTTCCGCCGCCCGTGCCACACTTTGCGCCAGCCGGTCGGCGGCGAAAGGCTTGGTGATGAAGTCGTAGGCCCCATCCTTGATCGCCTTGACCGCAACCGCGATGTCGCCATGCCCGGTGACCAGGATTACCGGAATATCGGCATCGAGCTGCAAGACGCGGTCGAAGAGCTGCAGGCCGTCAATGCCGGGCATGCGGATGTCGGACACCACCACGCCGGGAAAATTGGCGTCGAGCCCGGCCAGCGCCTCGGCCGCCACCGCAAAGGCCGAGACGGAAAAACCAGCGAGTTCCAGCGTCTGCCGAGTGGCCCTCAGCAATTCGCTGTCGTCGTCGATCAATACGACCGGTGCGGTGTCCATCATGCTGCCCTGGCGAGGTGAACGGTGAAGCGCGTGCCGTCTCTGCCGCTCGCCACCTCGATGCGCCCGCCATAATCGGCGACGATGTCCTGCGAGATGACGAGGCCGAGCCCCAGGCCTTTTTCCTTCGAGGTGTTGAACGGCGTGAACAATGACTTGAGGATGGCAGGCGAAATGCCCGGCCCATTGTCGGCGACGGCAAGCGCCACGCCGTCGGCCGTCTCCTGGGCCGACACCTGCACCCTGGCGCCGTCGCGCCCGTCCAGCGCTTCCAGCGCATTCTGGAACAGGTTGATCAGCACCTGTTCGAGCCGCAGCCGGTTGCCCATCACCTTGAGCGTTACCGGCGGCAGCGTGATATCGAGCGCGTCCAGCCGGCCGGCAAAGCGGCTTCTGAGCAGCACCACGGCGCCCTCGATGACGCCGCGCAGTTCGACCGGTTCGGCTGCCGTGCGCCCCTTGCGGGCAAAGACCTTCAACTCTTCGGTGATGCCGCCGATGCGCTCGGTCAGCGCGGCAATCGCTCCAAGGTTCTCCTCGGCCGAGGCGGTCTGCTTGCGCTCCAGGAACACACGCGCATTGTCGGCATAGGCGCGGATGGTCGCCACCGGCTGGTTGATCTCATGCGCGACGCCGGCGGCAACCTGGCCGAGGGTAGCAAGACGGTTGGCCTGCACCAATTCCTGCTGCATGACCTGCAGCTTGGCTTCGGTGCTGCGGTGATCGGTGATCTCGGCCTGCAGCCGGTCGCGAGCCAGGCTGAGGTCATGCGTACGCTCGACGACGCGGCGCTCGAGCTCTATGCGCGCTGCCTGTTCGGCGGCGATGCGCATCTGCGCCGACTGACGGCGCCACAGGAGGTAGCCGGCCAGCGCCAGCAACGGCACCACGACGCCCAGCGCCAGCAGCCGCATCTCACGCACCGCAGCCGCGATCGGCGCTTCGACCGGCACGAGATAATCGAGCCGCCATGGCGTCGATTGGACCAGTGTCGAAAGCCTGAGATATTCGGCATCGCTGCCGCCCGGTGTTATCGCATGCACCATCGACACGTCAGGGCTCAATGCCTCGGGGCGTGTGATCGGCAAGGGGATCAGCGGCGCGTTGCCGAATTGCTGGCTGCTCCGGATGGCGGCAGCCACCGGGCCGGTCAGCGGCGCGGTGGTCATGAAGCGCCAGGACGGCACGCTGGTGATCAGCACGACGCCGTGGTCGTCGCTGACATAGGCCGGCCGGTTGGCCTCATGCCAGTCGGCTTCAAGCTGGTCGAATTCCATCTTGACGACGACGACGCCGAGCGGTGCCGCCGCATTGCCGACGCGACGCGAAATATAGAGGCCCGGGCGCTTGCTGATGTTGCCCAGCGCAAAATATTCGGCCGTTCCCGATTGCATGGCGCCGGAGAAATAGGCGCGGAAACCATAGTCGTTGCCGACGAAGCTGGTTGTTTCGCGCCAGTTGCTGGAGGCGATCGCAAACCCGTCGACGCCGGTGACGTAAAGCACCGAAGCCTTGGTGCCGGAGACCAGCCCTTCGAGCTTGCGGTTGAGCACGTCGATCGTGACAGCGCCCTTGTTCTGCAGGGCGTCATGCACCTGCTGGTCCTCGGACAAGAGCAGCGGCAGCGCCCGCGGGCTTTCCAGCACGGCGCGCAGCAACGCAACCTTCAGATTGGCATCGGTGCGGCCTTGCGCCGCCAGTGCCGCGACCTCGGCGCGGCGCGCGTAGAGGCCGGCGCCGGTGAGCGCCGTGGCAACGATCACCAGCGCGATCGCCGCAAACAGCAGCCAGGCGCGACGCGCGCGTTTGCCGAGTTGCTCGGGCGTCGGCGACAGGACCGCGACAGGGCGTTGCAGCATTCCCTATTTGTGCATGATTTCGCACAAAGCACAATTCAGTCATGCGGATGTCCGCACTTGCGTTGAGCGGCAGCAGCCTCGATCGGACGAATACTCAACAAAATCAATGGCTGCGGTATGCCGCACAGTCTGGCACGGCAGTTGCAGTGACCAATACGGCAGTCGCAAGGCTGCGGAAAACAACTGCCCCGGGAGGTCGAGCTTTCGATCGGGGCGCCATGGAGGACGTCATGCAGCCAGCATTCGCTGCCGCCGAACCGCGCGGCAAGCTACCCTTTTACCGTCATCTCTACGTGCAGGTCCTGACGGCGATCGCCGCCGGCGTGCTGCTCGGTCATTTCTATCCCGAACTCGGTGCTTCGCTGAAGCCGCTCGGCGATGCCTTCATCAAGCTGGTCAAGATGGTGATCGCGCCGGTCATCTTCCTGACGGTGACCACCGGCATTGCCGGCGTCTCCGACCTGAAAAAGGTTGGCCGCGTCGCCGGCAAGGCGATGATCTATTTCCTGGTCTTTTCGACCCTGGCGCTGGTCGTCGGCATGGTCGTCTCCAACGTCGTCCAACCGGGCGCCGGCATGCACATCAATGCGGCGACGCTCGACCCCTCGAAGGTCGCCACCTTCACCGAGAAGGCGCATGACACGACCATCGTCGGCTTCCTGCTCAACATCATCCCCGACACCATCACCGGCGCCTTCGCGCAAGGCGACATTCTGCAAGTGCTGTTCTTCTCGGTGCTGTTCGGCATCTCTCTCGCTCTGGTCGGCGAGCGCGGCCGCCCGGTCGTCGATTTCCTGCAGGCGCTGACCTCGCCTATCTTCCGCCTGGTCGCCATCCTGATGAAGGCCGCCCCCATCGGCGCCTTCGGCGCCATGGCCTTCACCGTCGGCAAATACGGCATCGGCGCGATTGCCAACCTCGCCTTTCTGATCGGCACCTTCTACCTGACGTCGCTGCTCTTCGTGCTGGTCGTGCTCGGCGCTGTCGCTTGGTACAACGGCTTCTCGATCCTCGCCTTGATCCGCTACATCAAGGAAGAGCTGCTGCTGGTGCTCGGCACCTCGTCCTCGGAAGCCGCTCTTCCCGGCCTGATGGCCAAGATGGAGCGCGCAGGCTGCAACCGCTCGGTGGTCGGCCTGGTCATCCCGACCGGCTATTCCTTCAACCTCGACGGCACCAACATCTACATGACGCTGGCGGCGCTGTTCATCGCCCAGGCGACCGATACGCCGCTCACCTATGGCGACCAGATCCTGCTGCTGCTCGTCGCCATGCTGAGCTCCAAGGGTGCCGCCGGCATCACCGGCGCCGGCTTTATCACGCTGGCCGCCACGCTCTCGGTGGTGCCTACTGTGCCGGTCGCCGGCATGGCACTGATCCTCGGCGTCGACCGCTTCATGTCGGAATGCCGGGCGCTGACCAACTTCGTCGGCAATGCAGTGGCGACGATCGTCGTGGCGCGCTGGGAAGGCGAACTCGACCAGACCAAGTTCGCCGCCGCCATGGCCGGCACATTGTCCGAGGAAGCCGACCTGGCGCTGTCGGGCGATCTGCAGCCCGCCTGACCGCTCCGGGCACTGACGTTTGAGCACAAGGCCGCAGCCGATTCGGTTGCGGCCTTTCCTTTTCCGCCTGCACGTGGCTGGCGCTGGCCGGGCCCTCCCGGGTAGGGTGCGGACGTAAAACCGAAAGGCCGGCGCATGAGCAATCCGTACCCCGAAATCTACCTCGTCCGTCACGGCGAGACGGAGTGGAGCGCTTCGGGAAAACACACCGGCCGCACCGACATACCGTTGACGGCAAAGGGCGAGGCGGCAGCTCGCGGCGTGGCGGACCGGCTCAAGGATCTGTCCTTCCAGGCGGTGTGGTCGAGCCCGTCGCAGCGAGCCTTCAGCACCTGCACGCTTGCCGGCTTCGGCGCTGCTGCCGTCAAGAAGGACGACCTGCAGGAATGGGACTATGGCGCCTATGAGGGCGTTAAGACCAAGGAGATTCTTGTGCAGCGCCCCGGCTGGCAATTGTTCCATGACGGCTGTCCCGACGGCGAGTCGGTAGCGGATGTTGGTGCCAGGGCCGACAGGATCATCGCCGGGCTGCGGGCAATCGAGGGCAATGTGCTGGTGTTTTCAAGCTCGCATTTCCTGCGCGTGCTGGCCGCGCGCTGGCTCGGTCTGCCACCCGAAGGCGGTGCGCACTTCGTGCTTGATACCGCGAGCCTCAGCATCCTCGGCTATGAGCACGATCTGAGCGAGCCGGTGATACGCAGGTGGAACCAGAAGTAGTGTTTCTCAGCAAGCCTGCCTCTTAACGCGCGAGCACCGCCAATTCCTCCGATGTCAGATGCCGCGCCTTGCCCATGGCGAGCTCGCCGAGCTGCAAACCGCCGATCGCCACCCTGACCAGCCTCAGCACCTCGATATCGAAGGCGCCGAGCAGGCGGCGGATCTGGCGGTTGCGGCCCTCGTCGAGCACGATTTCCAGCCATGCGGTGCGGCCGCCGCTGCGCAGCAGCTCGATCGAACTTGCGGCCAGCAGCTCGCCATCGACGATCGCGCCGTCGCGAAACCGCTTCAGCATCGCTTCGTCTGGCGCGGCACCGATCTGCACATGATAGGTCTTGGCGACATGCGAGGCCGGATCGAGCAGGCCGTTCGCCCAGCGCGTGTCGTTGGTCATCAGCAACAGACCTTCGCTGGCCTTGTCGAGGCGCCCGACCGGCGACACGAAAGGCAGCTCGAGCCCGGTGAGGCAGTCATAGACGGTGCCGCGATCCTGTGGGTCGTCGCGGGTGGTGACCAGCCCGCGCGGCTTGTTGATCATCAGGTAGACTTTTGCCTCGGCGACGATCTGCTCGCCGTCGACGTTGATGCGGTCGCGGCCGAGATCGACGCGCAGCGACGGATCGCGCACCACCTTGCCGCCAACCCGCACGCGCCCTTCGGCGATCAGCAGCTCGGCCTGCTTGCGCGAACACAGGCCGAGTTTGGAAAGCGCCCGGTTCAGGCTGACGCCTGCGCTCGCGGTCTGGTGTTGGGCGGTGTCTGGTGGCCGTGCCATGTCCTGCTTGCCATCCCAATGATCGGCATCGACAAATGCCACGCCCCGCATTGGCTTCGCAACCTGCCGCGGCATCAACATCACGGGTCGCGGGAGCGGGGCTGTTCTCAAATACGATGTGTCAGGGGGTCGGGCTCAACAGCCCGCCATGGAACGCTGCCCCGCGACGGACGTTGTTGCCGACGAGCGATTTGTCGCGAAAGGCACCGCCATGAAGAAAATCTACCAAAAGCCGACGCTCGTGAAGCGAGGCAGGCTCACCAGCCTGACGGCTCAGATCGTCGCTTCTGGGGTCATTCTGGGGAATGATCCCCCAGATAACGGAAGGGATAAATCGATGAGCGAGCGCGGCGTTGATTTCCTGCAGGGCTGGATCCACGAGCACCTGCCGGGCGAACTGCCTGCCGACAAGGCAACGGCTCGAACCCTAACCACGCGAGCTGCCCTGGATGCTCGGCATTTAGGCCTTGAGGTCAGCGAGATCGAAGAGGATCTCGGTCCGCTGGAACGGGTGATTTTCGAGGCGCTGGATCAGCCCGATATCTGAGCCCCCGATATGAGCCCATTGCAGGCGATATTGGCCCATCGCCATCCTGGCGGGGGCTTTTCCGTGATGGCATCCGTGGGTGCGCAGCCCTAGGCAGCCCGCGCAGCTGACGCTCCCCGTGCCGGCGGCAATTCGAACACAGTGGCGCCGTCCCGTGGAACCGAACTTGCCTCCCCCGAATTGACTCGCGATCGCGTTCGGGAGGGGAAGCATGCAAGATCAGCATTTCGATGAGCCGGTTCGCGTGGCGCTCGGCAGGTCCAGAAACACGATCTACAAGGTGGAGCGTGTCGCGCAGGCCGCTGACATCCTCATGAACCGATGGCCCGTGAAGACAGGCGGCTATCACGTCGCCGCCCGCAAAGCCTGCCTTGGCGTTCTGGAAGGCCTTCAAGAGGCGCGCTATGCCCGCGCCGCCTTCGTCAACGCGGCGATCGAGGCCGATATACTGCTCGAGCGCGACCGCGAGGGTTGAGCGGTCCATCGCCTCTTTGTTTGGCGTGAGGTAAACTGGCAGACCGGTCGGGAGCCTTCCATGTGCAACGACTATGAGCAGCATATTCTCTGGGCTGAATATTGCCGGATGCTGGAGTCGCTGGCACTCGAGATCCCGACCCATCAGACCGAACTTGACCTGCCGCGGGTTGATGACATCCATATCAACGATCCAGCCCCGATCATGCGCGCCGCCGGCGACACTGGCGTTGTTGAACTGACGTCGATGACGTTTGGATTTCCGCCGGCCGGCCCGAAAGGCGGACCAGTGTTCAACTTCCGCTCCGAAGGCCGGCAATTCGCCGGCAGCAAACGCTGCCTCGTGCCGGCATCCGCCTTCTTCGAGTTCACGGGCACGAAGTATCCGAAGGCAAAGCATCGCTTCACGCTCAACGGCTCGCCGTTCATGGCCATCGCAGGGCTTTGGCGTGAAGCTGCCGGCAACAAGCCGCCAACCTTCACCATGCTGACAACCGAGCCTGGACCGGATATTGCGCCCTATCACAGTCGGCAGGTCGTGGTGCTTCGGCCTGAGAATTGGTCCGCCTGGCTCAGTCTGACGAAGCCGGAAGCCGAACTGCTGCAGCCGCTTCCAGCCGGCTCGCTGCGCGTGGAGACCGTGCGCCCCGAAAGTTCATAACTCGGTTGCGCAGGCTTGCCGGCACAGCCGGCAGGCCGAAATCAGGAATCCGTCGGTGCGGCGCCAGGAAGTCAAGCCCTTGATGTTCAGAGAAAACTGGTGCCCAGAGGCGGATTCGAACCACCGACACGCGGATTTTCAGTCCGCTGCTCTACCAACTGAGCTATCTGGGCCTCGCCGGCAAACGAGACATCGCCTGACCGGATTTCAGGAAAGCGCCGTGGGGCACCCCTTGAAAGCGCGTGGGTTATAGCACGGGAATCCGGCCTGTCCAGCGCCTAAGCGCTGATTTTCCGGGGCAATTGTCGCAGACAATACCGACGCCGGCAAAGCAGCAATTGCGTAAGGTCGGCGAAGTGGAATTGCGCGGCCGGCACCGCCCAAACCCTACTTCGGCTCGTCGCTCTCGTCCTCGTCATCCCGCGCGGTGATGACATAGGCGCCCTTCAGCCAGCGGTTGAGGTCGATGTCCTTGCAGCGCTTCGAGCAGAACGGATAGGTCTCGCGCGCCGACGGCTTGCCGCATTCGGGGCAGGGGCGCTTCGGGCGCAGTGGTGTGACCTTATCGTCCAGGCTCATGGCCGCGCGGTATGCCAGCTGGTGTGGACCTTGAAGCCTTCGCCCGAAAGCAGCGCCACCGTCTCGTAGAGCGGCAGGCCGACAATGTTGGTATAGGAGCCGACCAGCTTGACGACGAACGAACCGGCGAGACCCTGGACGGCATAGCCGCCGGCCTTGCCGCGCCATTCGCCGGAGGCGACATAGGCGTCGATCTCCTCGCGTGGAAGCCGCTTGAAGCGTACCCTGGATTCAACCAGCCTTTGGCGCAGCTTGCCGCCCGGCGTAATCAGGCAGATGCCGGAATAGACCCGGTGCGAACGGCCCGAAAGCAGTCCAAGGCAATTGGCGGCGTCGTCCAGCGTCTCGGCCTTGGGCAGGATGCGGCGTCCGACCGCGACCACCGTATCGGCGGCCAGCACGAAACTTGGCGCATAGTCTTCCTCGCTTTTCAGCGAGGCCAGCGCCTTCTCGGCCTTTTCCTTCGACAGCCGCTTGGCCAGCGAGCGCGGATGTTCGGCGCGCAGCGGCGTTTCGTCGACATCGGCCGGCAGCACGCGGTCCGGCTCGATGCCGGCCTGTTGCAACAGTTCGATCCGGCGCGGCGAACCAGAGGCAAGCACGAGCTTCTGCAGGATGCTCATCGCGGTTCGCGCCGGACTGTTACTTGAAACGGTAGGTGATGCGGCCCTTGGTCAAGTCATAGGGCGTCATCTCGACCAGGACCTTGTCGCCGGTCAGCACACGGATGCGGTTCTTGCGCATGCGGCCAGCCGTATGGGCGATGATCTCGTGTTCGTTTTCGAGCTTCACCCGGAACATCGCGTTGGGCAACAATTCCGTCACGACACCCGGAAACTCGAGGACTTCTTCCTTCGGCATTCGATACCTTTGCTTGGATTGCAGTTCCGGCGCCCTGGAGCGCCCAGGCCGGAATTTCGGCGGAACCTATATGATAATCGTGCGCTTGTGAACACGCTTAGATCGCGTCATATGCGACGCGCTCCACGCTTTCGTTTTATGCATGTCGTTGTCTCAAAACCGGGACCGCTTATGAGCGAGATGCATCAATCCGCCGCGTTTTTTACCTCCGGAAGCAGAAAACGTCGGCTGATGCGCGCTTTCAGCCGTTCTCTCACGTCGCGATAGCTGGCCATGATCTGCTCGCGCCTGCCGCCGACATCGGTCGGATCCGGCATCGGCCAGTATTCGACGTCGACGGCAAGCGAGCGGGTGAGCTCGAGCGCGGCGTGGTGGGCTTCCGGCGCCAGGGTGACGATCAGGTCGAAATAATCGTCCTCGAGATCGTCCATCGAGCGCGGCTGGCGCTCGCCCAGCGTCAGGCCCTCTTCGGCCAGCACCGCGTCGACGAACGGATCGCGCTCGCCCCTGTGCACGCCGGCAGAGGCGACGAAAGTGGCCGGCGGCAGCATGCGCCGCGCCAGCTGCTCGGCCATCGGCGAGCGCACGGCGTTCATGCCGCACAAAAACAGGATCGAGCGGGGCGCCCCAGTCAGGTCTAACCCCGCCAGTGCAGCACGCAGACCAGCGTGAACAGCCGCCGCGCCGTGTCGAAGTCGATGTCGATCTTGCCTGCCAGCCGGTCCATCAACGTCTGGGAGCCTTCATTGTGCAGGCCGCGCCGGCCCATGTCTATCGCCTCGATATGGCTCGGCGTCGAGGAGCGGATGGCGTCGTAGTAGCTTTCGCAGATCAGGTAATAGTCCTTGACGATGCGCCTGAGCGGCGTCAGCGACAGGATATGGGTGACGACATCAGCACCATCCTCGCGGGCGACCGCAAACACCAGCCGGGATTCGGCCAGCGAGAGCTTCAGCCGATAGGGCCCGGCGCCGTCATCATTGACCGGCTGAAAGCTGTTTTCTTCGATCAGGTCGAAGATCGCCACCGCGCGCTCATGTTCGACATCGGGCGTCGAACGGCCGATCGACTCGTCGAGCTCGACATCGATCAGCCTTGCGCGGGTTTGATCGCCGTCCGCCATCGCCGCCTACATGTTCAGCCGGATGGCGACGGAGCGGCCATGCGCGTCGAGGCCTTCCGCCTTGGCCAGCGCAATCGCCGCCGGCGCAAGTGCTCTCAGCTGCTCCGGCCCGAGCTTCAGGATCGAGGTGCGCTTGACGAAATCGAGCACCGACAGGCCCGAAGAGAAGCGCGCCGAACGCGCCGTCGGCAGCACGTGGTTGGAGCCGCCGACATAGTCGCCGATGACTTCGGGCGTATGGCGTCCCAGAAACACAGCACCCGCATTGCGCATCCTGGCCAGGAAGCCCTCGGCATCGTCGATGGCGAGTTCCACATGTTCGGCGGCGATGCGGTCGACCAGCGGCAGCGCGGCCTCGATGGTCTCCACCAGGATCACCGCACCGAAATCGCGCCAGCTGGCAGCCGCCGTCTCGGCGCGCGACAGGCTCTGCAGCTGCCGCTCGACCGCCTGTTCGACGGCCTTGCCGAAGGCCGGATCGTCGGTGATGAGGATCGACTGCGCCGACACGTCATGCTCGGCCTGAGCGAGAAGATCAGCGGCAATCCAGTCGGGGTCGTTGCTGCCGTCTGCCACCACCAGCACTTCAGACGGTCCGGCGATCATGTCGATGCCGACCGTGCCGAACACCTGGCGCTTGGCGGCGGCGACATAGGCATTGCCGGGCCCGACGATCTTGGCGACCGGCCGGATCGTCTCGGTGCCATAGGCAAGGGCGGCAATCGCCTGCGCGCCGCCGACGCGGTAGATCTCCGAAACGCCTGATATATCGGCGGCCACCAGCACCAGCGGGTTGATGACACCGCCTGGCGCCGGCACGACGATGACGATGCGCTCGACGCCTGCCACCCTGGCCGGCACGGCGTTCATCAGCACCGAGCTTGGATAGCTCGCCGTGCCGCCGGGCACATAGAGCCCGACCGCCTCGATCGCTGTCCAGCGCGAGCCCAGTTCGACGCCGGCGGCATCGGTATAGCGGTCGTCTTGCGGCTTTTGCCGTTCGTGATGGGATCGGATGCGGTCGCGGGCGAACTTCAGCGCCTCGACCGTCTGCGGATCGGCGTCTTTGTAGGCCTGAGCGATGTCGTCCTTCGACACGGCGATGCCGAGACTATTGAGGTCGGCCTTGTCGAATTTCAGCGTGTAGTCGACCAGGGCAGCGTCGCCCTCGGCACGAACCCGCGCAATGATGGCGCGCACGGCAGTGTCGACGTCCTCCGATACCTCCCGCTTGGTGGTCAGGAAGGCGGCGAAACGCTGCGCGAAACCGGCATCGGACTGGATAAGCGTAATGGCCATCGGCTGCGTCTAGATCATGGTGAGATTTGGTTGAAATCTCATCATGATCTAGCCCTTTGTTGGAGCATGATCTCTGGACAAACGATTCCCGTTTTGTCCAACAAAAACCGGCACCCACTTTTTGGGATCATGCTCTAGACCCTATGCACCGGACGCGAGGTGGCTTCCCAGGCGCCGCCTATGTCGGCAAGCCGTGCCTCGATGCATTCGACGTCGAGCATGATCGCGCCGCCGCCGGAAAAGACCAACTCGACGATGCCGGCCGGCTTGCTGATTTCGATAAAGCTGATTGCCAGAAGCGACAGCACCTCGGCCGGCCGATCGCGGGCAATGCCGCTGGTCTTGGCGCCGAGCACGCGGTCGAAATGCAACACCGCCTGGCGCCGCTCATTGTGCTTGCTGAACAGTCCGGATTTCGCCTCCCAGACGAAGCGGTTCATGGTCAATATGAAACGCTTGGCCGAAGGCAGGTATTCGAGGTCGGAGACCTTCATTACGGCGTCCTGGACGTGAGCCGAGACGATGCTCAGATCCTGATCGTCGAGCGCAATGAGTTTGAGGGCTGCCATGCCGAATGCACACCTGAAAGTTGGTTTCAGCCTTCTGTTAGGCGGTCTTTCCGGTCCGTGCAACCGCGACACAAATTCAACCCGAGGCTAGCGCCTCGGGTTTGAAGTGTTGGCGGTGAATGAAGGCAGCACCAGACGCCTGTCTGTCTGAAGCAACTGCCGTGCGGTCAAGCTGAAATCCGCTCGATCACCGCGCCGCAATTGGAGAGCTTTTCTTCCAGCCGCTCAAAACCGCGGTCGAGGTGGTAGACGCGGTTGACCGTCGTTTCGCCTTCGGCCGCCAGACCGGCGATGACCAGCGACACCGAGGCGCGCAGATCGGTCGCCATCACGGGTGCGCCCTTCAGCTTGGCGACGCCGTCGACGATCGCCGTTTGGCCGGACAGCGTGATGTGGGCGCCGAGCCGGGCCAGTTCCTGCACATGCATGAAGCGGTTTTCGAAGATGGTCTCGGTGATGCGCGACTTGCCCTTGGCCATGGTCATCAGGCCCATGAACTGCGCCTGCAGATCGGTCGGGAAGGCCGGGAACGGCGCCGTCATGACGTCGACCGGCGAAATGCCGGCGCCGTTGCGCCGGACGCGAATGCCGGAATTGGTCGGCGTGATCTCGGTACCGGTCTGGGCAATCACATCCAACGCGGTCTGCAGCAGCTCGGGGCGGGCGCCTTCGAGCACGACATCACCGCCGGTCATGGCCACCGCCATGGCATAGGTGCCGGTCTCGATGCGGTCGGGGATGACGCGCACGCGCGCGCCCGACAGCGACTCGACGCCATCGATGGTGATAACAGGCGTGCCGGCGCCGGAAATTTTGGCGCCCATGGCGTTGAGGCATTCGGCGAGGTTGACGATTTCGGGCTCGCAGGCGGCGTTTTCCAGCACCGTCTCGCCCTTGGCCAGCGCCGCCGCCATCATCAGCACATGGGTGGCGCCGACCGAGACTTTCGGGAAGACATAGCGATTGCCGACGAGGCGGCCGTTCCTGGTCTTGGCCAGCACATAGCCGGTGTCGACATCGATGTCGGCGCCCAGCGCCTGCAAGCCCTCGAGGAACAGGTCGACCGGCCGCGTGCCGATGGCGCAACCGCCGGGAAGCGACACTTTCGCCTCGCCCATGCGGGCCAGCAGCGGGCCGATCACCCAGAACGATGCCCGCATCTTCGACACCAGCTCGTAAGGCGCGGTCGTGTCGACGATGTTGCGGGCCGAGAAATTGATGGTGCGCGAATAGCCCTCATTCTGCTTCTCGCGGCGGCCGTTGACCGAATAGTCGACGCCGTGATTGCCGAGAATGCGGATCAGCTGCTCTACATCGGCCAGATGCGGCACGTTTTCCAGCGTCAGCGTGTCGTCGGTGAGCAGCGAGGCGATCATCAGCGGCAAAGCGGCGTTTTTCGCGCCCGAAATCGGAATGCTTCCGGCGAGCTTGTTGCCGCCGACAATTCTGATGCGATCCATGAGAGAATGTCCCCTCGGCCCGATAGGCCGGTTTTCGTCAGTTTGAGTATCGGCCCGTCTAGACCATTGGCCGGCTTGGTTCAAGAAATAGGATTTCTGAGCCCCTTTGGCCAAGGTGACCGGCCAGTGTGGCTGATATCGGTCAGTCCTTGTGCATTTTTTCAGCAGCCGGCAGTCCTTCGGGCCGCTGGTCAGGATCACCGGTGCGCCGCGAGCGCGCTTGCGTCTTGCGCTTCGTGAGATTGGCGCGCAGCTGCTCGGCCAGACGGTCCTTGCGGTCAGTCCCGTCCTTTTTTTCCGGATCAGCCTTTTTCGGTGGAATTGTCTTGTCGTCCATCGTTCCGTCCCGCCCGCGACTGGCAGGGCCTGCTGTTCAAGGGATAGCTAGCATTGTGGCGCCGCCGTGTCAGCGAAACTTGTCTGGCAAAGCCTTTCACAGACGCCTTGCGCTTGCCGGTTCTATATGGCAGAAGCCCCGCCATCAGCGGCTGCGGTAGCTCAGTGGTAGAGCACTCCCTTGGTAAGGGAGAGGTCGAGAGTTCAATCCTCTCTCGCAGCACCAGTTCATTCCTTCGATTTTAAAAAGATGCGTCGCGAAGTCGGGGTCTCGTTGCGGACCAAAAAAGCCGGCTGACGCAAAAGTGCCAATCCCGCGCATCCAACCGTGGCCCCCTCGCCCGGAAACATTGAGAGAAAGAGGCTCTACGGGCCGGACGACTGCTCAACAAGTCCGGACCTGTCCACTCATGAACAGGCCGGACTGGCCGTATCCGGCATGCTGAACACTACCGCTCGCACGCTGAAAGCCAGCCGCCTCGTACGCATATCCACCACAAGAACACAGCTCGCCCAAGGACTTGCCATCAGCCGGCCATCATGATGCCATCTCGGCTGCGGAAGATATCGCCGGGTTTGGGATAGACGATGCTCTTTGGGCGAACAGCAGGTGCGATGGGGCGCGCGTGTGCGGCGATAGCCGCGGCACTGCTGCTGTGCCTGTGCACGCTTCTCCCTGCGTGGGCTGAAGAGCCGAAGGCGCTGAAAGGCGTGGCGCTGGTCATCGGTCAGTCCGGCTACCAGCATGTCGGCAAATTGCCCAATCCGGAAAACGACGCCCGCGCCATCGAGGAGATGCTCGACAAGCTCGGCTTCGAGACCGATGTCGCCACCAACCGCGACGCGCGCAAATTGCGGCGCGATCTCGAAGGCTTCGTCGACGACGCCGAGGGAGCAGACGTCGCCATCATCTACTATTCGGGTCATGGCATCGAAGCCGGCGGCGAGAATTATCTGTTGCCTGTCGATGCCGACATTTCGGCGCTCGACGACGCCGGCGAGAAGCTGGTGCCGCTGTCGGCCATCGTCGCCGAACTGAAGGCCAAGGTGCCGGTCACCATCGTGTTGCTCGACGCCTGCCGCAACGATCCGTTCCCGCCGGGCACGCTCTTGAAGCTGGCGCCGGATGATGAAGGCAAGCCGATCGGCGCGGGCGGCCTCGGCGAAACGCGCGGCGTCGTTGCGTTCAAGTCGGGAGACCAGGCCAAGGGCTCTGCCGACGACAGCCTCGGCCAGGTCATCGCCTTTGCCGCCGAACCCGGTAAAGTTGCGCTCGACGGTCCGGCCGACGGCAACAGCCCATATGCGGCGGCGATCCTGCGCCACATCGACACGATGGGCGGCGAGGAATTCGGCACCGTTTTGCGCATGATCGGCGAGGAGGTCTATCTCAAGACCAATGGCCAGCAGCGGCCCTGGGTCAATGAGAGCCTGCGCCGGCTGCTCTATTTCGGTACCCCCGCCGAGGCGCCGAAAGGTGATGAGGGCGAAATCCTCAGGGAGCGGCGCCAGCTCCTGCTGACCATCTCGACGCTACCCGAGCCGGAGCGCCGCCAGATCGAAACCATATCGCGTGACGGCAAGGTGCCGATGGATGGGCTCTACGCCATGCTGAAGGCGCTCGGGGTCGACATACCCAAGGATCCGGCTGAGCTCGACAAGCTGCTGCGTGGCCAGACCGAACGGCTGAAACACGTGTTGGCTGAACGCGAGACTTTGAAAAACCCGGACCCCGAAATTGCCAGGCTATCGAAACTCGCCGAACAGGCGGTTCAGGAAGGCGCGCTCGAAGCGGCGCAGAAATTCAACGAGCAGGCCAAGGCCCGCATCGGCGAACTTTCGTCTACGGTCGACCAGGCCGAGGCCGAGCTGAAGGCAAAGCGGCTGGAATTCGCAAAGGTCTTCGCCAGCAGTGCCAGGACTTATGAAATCTCCTTCAACTTCAAGGAGGCGGCGCAGGATTACGCCAAGGCCTTCGAGCAGGCTGCCAAATGGAGCGACGAAGACGCGTTCTACTACAAGGCGGCAGAGGCCAACGCTCTGTCGGAACAAGGGACTTCTCCGGCGACAATGCGTATCTCGCCCAGGCCCTGACAGCCTATGAACAGGCATTGACCTATGTCACCCGCGAAAAGTTGCCGCTACTTTGGGCGGCCACCCAGAACAATATGGGCGCCACGCTTGCTACGTTGGGCGAACGGGAAGCCGGCCGCGAAAACCTCGACAAGGCAGCTGCCGCTTATGAGCAGGCGCTGACCGTCTATACGCATGACGCCTACCCCGACGACTGGGCATCGACCTATGGCAATCTGGGCACGGTCTACTGGCGGCTCGGCCGGCGCGAGAACGGGACGGCGCTTCTGGAGCGGGCTGTCGCGGCATTCCGCTCGGCGCTCGAGGTGCAGTCGTTGAAGAAACTACCGCTGGAATGGGCGGCGACGCAGAACAATCTCGGCATCGTGCTGTCCGAAATCGGCGACCGCCAGACCACATCGGACAGTTTCCGCGCGGCGATCGAGGCGCATCGTGCGGCATTGACGGAATACAACAGAGAGCGCGTACCGCTCGACTGGGCATTGAGCCAGATCAATCTGGGTGTCGTTCTGGCGAGCCTCGGCGCGCGCGAAAAGGATGTACCGACGCTTGAGCAATCGGTCGCGGCCTTCCAGGCGGCGGCTGAGGAGATGACCAGGGAACGCGCGCCGGCGCAATGGGCGACCATCCAGAACAATTTGAGCACCGCATTCGAGTCGATCGGCGAGATCAACGGCGATATCGCCGCGTTGCAGCGCGCGCGGGAGGCGGCGGAGGCATCGCTTACGGTTTGGACGCGCGAGCACGCCGCGGCGAGCTGGGCCAACGGCCAGCTGACGCTCGGCAACGCCTTGCAGCGCCTCGGCGCCAAGCAGAAGAACAAGGAACTGCTGCTGCAGGCAGCCACCACGTACCAGGCCGCTCTGTCCGAATATCCGCGTGAGAAACTGCCGCTCGACTGGGCTTCGCTGCAGCAGAATCTGGGATCGGTCAACGACACGCTCGGCGATCTCGATACGGGAACCGATTACTACATTCAGGCGGTGACCGCGTATCGTCAGGCATGGGAGGTCTATACCGCAACCGCCGCGCCGGGCGAGTTCGCTTCGATTGGTTACAGCCTTGCAGGCACGCTATCGAACTGGGGCGAACGCGCGGGGGACATCTCGACCCTGCGGCAGGCGATCGATGTCTACGGTCAGGTGCTCAGGGTTCGCACCCGCGACAAGGACCCAGCCAATTGGGCCAAGACGGAATTCCGCCTCGGCTGCGCGTTGATGATGTCAGGCAAGCTGGCCTCTGACGATCAACTGCTGCAGCAATCGGTCAACGCGCTGCGGGCGGCGCTCGACGGGCAGACGAAAGGCGGTGATGTCACGGAGATCGGCCAGACGCGGCGCGTGCTCGGCCAGACCCTGTCGATCCTGGGCGACAATACATCCAACCTGGACTTGCTGGCGCAAGCAGCCGACATGCTGGAAGCCGCGCTCCCCGCCTACTCCAAGGACGCCGACCCGGAGGAGTGGGCCAATATCAATTACGACCTCGGCTTTGCCCTCTACAGCCAGGGCCGGATTGGTGGCGACGCCACGTTCTACGCCAAGGCCGTGCAGAGCTTCGAGACGGCAGCGCGGATCTACGACGGTTTTCCCAACCGCATGCAATGGGCGCGCACCAAGGGCGATATCGGCAATGCCTTGCTGATGGCCGCGGACGGCAAGGACGTCGAGTTGCTCACCCGCGCGATTGCCGCCTATGACGCAGCGCTCAGCGTGGTAACGCGCGAGAATGCGCTGGCTGTCTGGGAGAACAATCAGAACAATCTCGCCGGCGGGCTGTCGAGTCTTGGTTACTGGGCGAACGATGTCGGCAAGCTGAAACGAGCCGCTCAGATCTACCGCGACCT
This sequence comes from Mesorhizobium sp. C277A, assembly GCF_040324395.1. Taxonomy (NCBI): domain Bacteria; kingdom Pseudomonadati; phylum Pseudomonadota; class Alphaproteobacteria; order Hyphomicrobiales; family Phyllobacteriaceae; genus Mesorhizobium; species Mesorhizobium sp. C277A. The sequence goes on from NZ_JAMYVW010000002.1 coordinate 5,998,470, forward strand.
CGCCACGGTGCGAACGATCACCCGCGATCCCGATCTCTGGATCACCAACCAGACCAGTCTCGCGCAGACGCTGAGCATGATCGCGGCCCGCGAGCCTTCGGCTGAATTGTACGAGGAGGCGATTGTCGTCAACCGGGCGCTTGCCGAGCAGCTCGGTCGCGACCGCGATCCCGAACGTTGGGCCAATGCGCGCAACGAGATGGGCTATGCCTTGACCATGGCCGGCCGCGCCGAAAACAATGTCGCGCATTTCGAGGAGGCGGTGTTGGTCCTGCGCGAGGCGATCGTGGTGCAAAAGAAGATCAATTCGGTGCCGGCTGTCGCCTTCACGCAGGACAGCCTGTGCGACGTGCTGGTCGATCTGGGCGCCGCCCACAAGGACAAGGCGATGGCACAGGAAGCGATCGCCGCATGCCAGGACGCGCTCGTCATCTTCCGTGACAAGAAGATGGACGATCTCGCCGCCGGTTCCGAAAAGAACCTCGCCGAGGCACAGGCGTTGCTGGCCGAGTTGCATTAACCCGAGCCCGCGCTCCCGGATGCGGGCGAATGGTGGGCACGCCAGCGTTCACGCTGTTGCGCAAGCAGATGTCACCGGCTCGCCATGGCATGACAGAGATGCGATGTGGCAGTATCGGCTTGTGCGCCGGTCGCCACCCGTCATTCAGGACGACAGGTAATCATATTCCGTTGGAGCGCCAGATGACCCTATTCACCCGCCGCAGGCTTTTGAAAACGGCCGCGGTTGCCGGCGCTGGCGGGGTTGGCCTTGCAGCGATGGCCAGGCTTGGTGACTGGGCCGCGGCCGCACCGGAGCCGGTGGTTCTCAAGACGGCAAAGATCCAGGCCAGGTTCATGGATATCGGCCAGACCCGCGATGTGCTGACTTATGGAGAGGCCAAAATGCCGCCGGTGCTCAGGATGAAAAAGGGCGAGCCTTTCGCCGCACGGCTTGTCAACGGCATCGACGATCCGACGACCATCCACTGGCACGGCATTCGCGTTCCAAACAAGATGGACGGTGTTCCTTTCCTGGTTCAGCCTTACGTCTACACCGGCGATCATTTCGACTATGCCTTCACGCCGCCCGACGCCGGCACGTTCTGGTATCACCCGCATTGCAACACGCTGGAGCAGATGGGCCACGGCCTGACCGGCGTGATCGTGGTCGAAAACCCGGGCGATCCGAAATTCGATGCGGAGGCGGTCATCAATCTGCGAGACTGGCGGCTCGGCGACGACGCCCAGTTCATCCAGCAGTTCCGGCCGCGCGATGCCGCGAAAACCGGCACCTATGGCACGGTGCGCACCGCCAACTGGCTCGACCAGCCGCAATTCGACGCGCCGGCCGGCGGGTTGGTGCGGCTGCGGGTCGCCATCACCGATGTCACCCGCATCTACGCCTTTCGCGTCGAGGGTGGGGAGGCCGCGGTCATCGCGCTGGACGGCAATCCGGTGCCGCAGCGTTTTGCGCCCGATGCTTTGCTGCTCGGACCGGGGCAGCGCATGGAGCTCGCCATCCGCATGCCTGACCAGGAGGGCGCGATCGTCAGCCTGGGCGACATCAGAGGCACCAAACCCAAGGTCCTCGCCACCTTGCGCGCCACCGGCAGCTCGCTCAGCGCGATTTGCGAGACCTCGCACCGCTGGAAGCCAACCCGGTGCCGAAGGTGGATCTCGCCAGCGCGAAACACATCGCGCTCTCGCTCAGCGCCACGGCGGAAAACGTGCCGAGCGACAGCATATGCGGCACGCTAGGCTACTCCTTCTGGGCCATCAACAAGGTACCGTGGCCGGGCGACACGCCGGATCCGACCGCGCCTTTGGCCGAGCTGAAGCTCGGCAAAAACTATGTCATCGACATGGAGAATTTGACGCCGCAATCGCATCCGATGCATCTGCACGGCATGAGCTTCAAGGTGCTGTCGTCGTCGACACGCCAGGTTCAGCCGGTCATCTCCGACACCTATCTCATGCAGCCCAACGAGAAGGTTCAGCTCGGTTTCGTCGCCGACAATCCCGGCGACTGGCTGCTGCACTGCCACATCATCGAACATCAGAAAACCGGCATGACGAGCTATATCAGGGTGGTTTGACGCCGAGGCGGGTCAATCAGCCTCTACCGGGGTTGGCCTCACCGGCCGGGCCTGTTGCCGGAGAAATTGCCGGTGCTCGCCGGTTTCGTTGGCAAAGCGGCGCCGTTCCCTGCTATTCCCGCCTGCAAATCAAGAAGCCGTGGACACGCTTGCATGACCAATGTCGCCCTGACCGGACTGGCCCGCGATCTCGCCAGGCGCGCCGCCGAGGGACGCCCGGTGCGCATCGGCGTCATCGGCTCCGGTGAAATGGGCACCGACCTGGTCACGCAAGGCATGCTGATGCCGGGCATCGAGGTCTGCGCCATCTCGACGAGGCGCCCGCACACCGCGCGTGACGCTATCCGCATCGCCTATGGCGACGAGGCGATGGCGGCCGAGACCGACACGCAATCGAAGGTCATGGCGGCGATCGAGGCCGGGAAAATCGCCATCACCTCAAACGAGATGCTGGTCACCAATCCGCTGATCGACGTCGTCATAGACGCCACCGGCAAGCCTGGTGTCGCCGCCGATTTCGACTTGAAGGCGATGGAGCACGGCAAGCACCTGGTGATGATGAATGTCGAGGCCGACGTCACAATCGGCTGCTACCTCAAGCAGCAGGCAGACCGGCTCGGCGTCGTCTATTCGGTCGGCGCCGGCGACGAGCCGTCGAGCTGCATGGAGCTGATCGAGTTTGCCTCCGCGCTCGGCTACACCATCGTCTCGGCTGGCAAGGGCAAGAACAACCCGCTCAACCACGATGCCGTTCCGGATGACTATCGCGAGGAAGCCCTTCGCCGCAACATGAACCCGCGCATGCTGGTCGAGTTCGTAGACGGCTCGAAAACCATGGTCGAGATGTGCGCCATCGCCAACGCCACCGGGCTGGTGCCCGATGTGCCGGGCATGCACGGCCCAAAGGCCGACCGCGATCAGCTGGCCAAGGTGCTCATCCCGAAGGCGGATGGCGGCATCCTGTCGAAGAAGGGCGTTGTCGACTACACCATCGGCACGGGCGTGGCGCCCGGCGTGTTCGTCATCGTCGAGGCGACGCATCCGCGCATCGTCGAGCGCATGGACGACCTGCACATAGGCCACGGCCCCTACTACAGCTTCTTCCGGCCCTACCATCTGACCTCGCTGGAAGTGCCGCTGACGGCAGCGCGTATCATGCTCTACGGCCGCCCCGACATGGTGCCGCTGCCGAAGCCGGTGGCCGAGGTCTGCGCGGTCGCCAAGCGCGATCTCGCCATGGGCGAGACCTTCGATGCCATCGGTGAGACCTGCTACCGCTCCTGGACAATGACCGTCGAAGAGGCCCGCGCCGTCAGCGCCGTCGCGGTCGGCCTGCTCGAAGGCGGCAAGGTGCTGAAGCCGGTCAGGAAGGGCGAGCTCATCACCACCGACAACGCCACACCCGACCGCACGACCAGGCTGTTCGCTTTGCGCAAGCTGCAGGATGAGATGCTGTACGGGAGCTGAGATTGGACGACAGGCCAGTCGGGCTGGCCTTGTCATGACAACTCCCTATGTTGTAGTGGCACCGAACGGAGGCTTCTAGGATGAATCTCCAGATCAGAGACCCGCGCGCCCGTGACCTCGCCCGGCAGCTTGCCGAAAAGCGAAAGATTCCAATGACCGAGGCGGTGATCGAGGCGCTCGAATCCGAGCTTCAGCGCGAACGTGAACGAGTTCCGCTGGCTGAGCGGCTGGCCGCCATATCGAACGATCTGAAGGCCAAGGCGGGAAGCGGCGGCAGGGATCTGACTAAGGATGAGATCGACGAGATGTGGGGACATTCCTGATGTTCATCGACACCTCGGTGGTGATCGCTGTCCTCGCCGCAGAGGAAGACGCCGCCAATTGGAGCCGCCGGATCGGGCAGGCCTCGATACGGATAACATCTCCGCTGGTCGTGCTCGAAGCGGCGATGCGGCTTTCGTCGAAGTTGGTGGTGGAGCCGCTCTCGCCGAAAGGGCAATAGGAGACTTCCTGCGCGAAGCCGCGATCGAGGTGGTTCCGATCGAAAGAGGTGATGCCAAGCTCGCGATCCAGGCTTTTTCGAACTATGGCAAAGGTCGCGGCCACCCGGCTCAGCTCAACCTCGCTGACTGCCTGTCATACGCCTCGGCAAAAAGCCGTGGGATGCCCTCGCTCTACAAAGGGAAAGGCTTTTCCCACACCGATCTGGCCTGATCCTACTCCCCCAGTTCCACGATTCGGTCAGCAGCTTCGTCAGCCGCTCCCGCCCAGCAGGCCAAATGCTGCCGCGGTCGCGCCATGGGGCTGTTGACCTGCTCGCGCAACACGCCTGATCATTGCGCTCGTGCTGACGATGCAGACCATCTGTCTTTTTGATCCGGGTTTTTCAAACGATGCCGAGATGCCAATCTCCGAACGATCAGTTGAACCCCATTGAGGTTGAAATCTTGCAAACCATTTGGACAAGACGCGAAACAATGAAAACCCTTCTGGCAACGGGCATGGTTGCCATGCTTCAGCCTCTGGCTTTTGCAGCCAAGGCCGCCGCCAAGCTGGAATGGACCTATTTTCAGGCTGACGAGAGGGGTTTCCGCCGCACGCCGGTGCTGCTGACCGGTGAGAAGGAAGCCATCCTCCTCGATGGCGGATTTACGCTGTCGGATGGCCGTGCGGTCGCGGATGCGATCAAGGCGACGGGCAAGACTCTGACCACGATCTACGTCAGTTGCAGCGACCCTGACTATTATTTCGGCCTGCGTCCCGTCGCGGATGCTTTCCCCGACGCCAAGATCATCGCAGCCGCTGCGACGGTGGCTGCCATCAAAGCCAATGTGCAAGCCAAGCTGGATGTCTGGGGCCCGCAGCTCAAGGACAATGGACCGAAGGTCCTGGCGGATGTCGTCATTCCCGAGGCATCCGATATCACCTCACTTGAAATCGAAGGAAACAAGATCGAGATCGTCACCGTCGCCGATCTGAAAGACCGGCGGTATCTCTGGGTGCCCAGCCTTGAAGCGGTGTTCGGCGGCGTGCTGATCTCGTCCGGCGTACATGTCTGGGTTGCCGACGAGCCAACCGTAGACGACCGCAAGAAATGGATTGCCGCGCTCAACGAAATCGCGTCCCGCAAACCCAACATCGTGGTGCCGTCCCATCAGGTAGCCGGTGCACCGGACGGTCTGGCGGCCGTGGAATTCACCCGCGCCTACCTCGAAGCTTTCAATAAGGAAGCCGAAAAAGCGAAATCCAGCGTCGAGCTGATTGCAGCGATGAAGCGGCGCTATCCCGATCTTCTTGACGTCTCGTCCCTGGAACTGGGCGCAAAGGTCGCCAAGGGTGAGATGAAGTGGGGCTGATACGGCCCGCGAGCGTCTCGGCTACTTCCCCAATTCCACCGACCGCAGCCGCGCGGCTTCCACCGCCTCGGTCAGCAGCTTCGTCAGCCGGTCTTCGCCCATCAGCACGGCAAGGGCGGCTGCCGTGGTTCCGTTGGGGCTGGTCACCTGCTGGCGCAGGACGCCGGGCTCCTCGCCGCTTTCGGCAGCGAGTGCAGCAGCGCCATAGACGGTCTGCATGGCAAGCAGCCTGGCGGTCTCGGTCGGCAGCCCCGCCTTCTCGGCTGCAACCGTCAGCGCCTCGATGAAATGGAAGATGTAGGCCGGACCGGACCCCGAAACCGCCGTCACCGCGTCCATCAGGCCTTCGTCGTCGATCGTCGTCACCACACCGCTCGCCGACAGCAGCTCGGCAACGAAACGCCTGATGTCGTCGGTCACCAGCGGGTTGGAATAGACCACCATCATGCCCTTGCCGATCGCGGCCGGCGTGTTGGGCATGCAGCGGATAACAGGCGCGAGATGGCCGAGGATGTGCTCGAAGGTGGCGACCGGCGTGCCGCGGCGATGCTGACGAAGGTGGTCCTGCCGTCGCCGAAGCGCTTGTAGGCGGCGGTGACGTCGCGGATCACCTGCGGCTTGACGGCGATGACGACGAGGTCGGGCTCTGCGTCGGCGGGGATCCCGTTCGCGTCCGCGGCGACACTGCAACCGAGGTGCTCGGCGCGCTTGCGCAATTCGGCATTGGGCTCGACCACGAACACGGCTTGCGGGGGCAGCTTGCCGGATTTCAGCCAGCCCGCAAGCATGGCGTAACCCATATGCCGCAACCGGCGAGAACAAGCCTGATCGTCATTGAGAGCCCTCCGAGACAAGGGTTCTCCTAGACGCTAGCGGGCAGACGGGAAAGCCCTCAAGGGGTGCTGGATCAGGCAGCCGGTCAAGGTCGCCGGCGCACCGCGATCGGCCGCAGCGACACTTGCCGCAAGCCAAGCACGCCGAGCACGAGAGCAGCCACACCGGGTCGCCGCGATGGAAGAAGAAGCTTTCCAGGAACGCGTTCAGCGCCGTGAACAGCACCACCATCATGAAGAAGTCACCGAGATAGATGTTCTCCTTGCGCGGCGGGATGCGCATGTAGTCGCGCAGCGGCGCGATCACGAAGTGTAGACGGCAACGCACAGCGCCGGGATGCCCATCAGCACCGCAATGTCGAGATAGCCGTCATGGCCATGCACGATGGTCCGGATGTCCCAGGCCCGGTCGAAAGGCTGGTCCTGGCTCAGCAGCAGCGGCGTGCCCCAGAAGCTTTCATAGCCGTAGCCGGTCCAAGGCTTCTTCGCCAGCATCTCGCCGGAGAACTCCCACAGCGTCGTGCGCCCGGTATAGGTGAGGTCGGGGAAATAGGTGCCGCCAGCTCTTTCACCGGCGGGATGAAGACGATGCCTAAGGTACCGATGGCCGTCGCAATGATCGCCAGTGCAAACAGGATCGGCGTGCCGAACCGCATGCCGATCAGGCCCGGCAGCACGACGATCAGGATCGAGAACGGCACCAGGCCGGCCGTCGTCTTGGATCCGGTGTGCAGCATGAAGATCATCGCCGCGCGAAGATCGCCACGCCCCAGAATTTCTGGCCGCGCCGGAAGAGATAGAGGCCGGCGAAGCTGAAGCAGGCCATGATTGGTCCGGCAATGTTCTTGTGGGCGAACACACCACGCACAGGCCGGCATGTTCGGGCTCCTGCGAATCGGCCGTATGCAGGGCCTCATGCGGAAAGACGATGAGGCCGACATAGGACAGGCCGATAACGACGATCGCGCAGAATATGATGACTTTCGAAAAACTGTCGGCATCGCGCGGCAGCACCAGGACCGTCGCTATCGTCAGAACGCCAAGCAGCGTGAAGAAGGCCGCGCGCATGGCCGAGGACGGGTCGTCGCGTCGATGACCGAAAGCATGAAAAAGCCGAGCATCAGAATCCAGGACGGGCTGAGCAGCGAGCGCACCACCTTGGGGTCGGCGAACGTCAGCAGTGAGAAGATCGAAATGGCGCCGAGCGAACTGAAGCCGAGCTGGTTGACGATGTCGCCGCCGTCGCCGGTCAGTTCCGCGCCGGCTGAAACGGCGGAACGACACGATGACGACGGCAAACAACAGCGCGGCAATCGCCGTCGCCACGCCGTCGCGGGTGACGATGCCGCCCAGCAGCAGCTCGTCAGTTCTTCTCAGGCTGCCTGTATTGCATTGGCGTATCCGAATTCGGCAAGCACGCGGCCGAGCGAGACATAGACGGGGTAAAGCGCCGTCGACAGCGATCCTGTCCGCGCCAATTTGATTGCCCGCGCACGGGCGAGGCTATCAGCAGCGCCAGGCTTTTTGCAAACACCTTGGCGCCGGCGAATGGCGTGCCGGCGCGCTTCTTCTTTCGACCAGCGTCGAGATTACACCGTTGCGTAAGGATCGGGCGCGGATCCAGTCAGCCTCGACGCGCCGGGCCGGAACGCCTTCGCGCACCTTTGCCTCGGCGCACCAGCCAAGCACGAAACCTTTCTGCGCCGAGCGGCTGAGGAAGTCGGAATCGCGCCGCCCATGAAGTTGAACCGCAGGTCGAGGAAGGGTGGCCCCATGATGGTGAGCACATTGCGCCCGACCAGAAGGTTGCCCGAGGAATAGAGTGCGGCCACGCGCCCGGTCTGGCGATAGGGCGGCGCAAACACCGGGTGCTCGGCCCATTTGGCGTGAGCAGGATCGGTAAACACCGGCACTTGCGGGCCACCGACAATGTCGGCGCCAAGCGTCTCCGCCGTCCTGCACATGCGCTCCAGCCAGTCCGCGTCGGCGATCTCGTCATCGTCGATGACCAGCAGGTGGCGGAAATCCGGAAAATGCAGGATCGCCGTCTGCCAGCCAGCATTGTAGGCACTGCAATTGCCCCGCTCATGCGCGATGATGACCATGCCCTTCATATCGTCGCGTTCGAACAGCGGCACGGCCGCCTGGGCGCCCTCACGCGCCTCGGCCTCGTTTTCGATGACGATGACGGCGAAGCGCCGGCTGGTTTGCTGTGCCTTGAGCGACGCCAGCGTTTCGAGCAGCAGTTGCGGCCGCTTGAAGGTCGGCAGCGTGACGACGGCTTCGATCGTCTCTGCGGCGAGCCCCGGAGAGCGTCCGCAATCGATACCGAACCGTCCGATGGCAAAGGGATCATCCGCTCCAGCCGCATGTTTTGAATCTGGCTTTCGATAACACCGCGACGATAACGTTTCGTTAATCACCTTTCGCAGCGGCGCCTGCCGGTCCGCGCCTTTCAGCCGTTGCGTTGCGTGATTTAATCAAGGGTTCACCCAGCTTTGCTAGTCGCTGACGCCTGGATAGGTGAGATGCATCTGCTGTTCGCCACATCGATCGTGCCCGACGGCGCTCTCGCTTCGGGCTATGAGATCGCCAATGCTGCGATCATCGCCGCCTTGCGGCGCGCCGGCGTGCGCGTCACCGTCATCGGCTTCATCTGGCCGGGCAAGGCGCCCAGCGACCCCGAAAACACCATCGTGCTCGGCGCCGTCGACGTGCGCACGGAAAGCGCCTCGGCGCGGCAGAAGCTCGCCTGGCTTGGCAAGGCGGTGCTGTCAGGGCTCACCTTCGCTTCCGTGAAGCTGCGCGCGGTTTCCGACAGCGAAGTCCGTGCCGCGATCGAGCGCGCCGGTCCCTTCGACGGCTATGTCCTGAATTCGGTGCAGTTCGCCGGCGCCTTTGACAAACTGTTCGCCGACCGTCCCTCGATTTTCGTCGCCCACAATGTCGAACATGGTTCGGCCAAAGAGAATGCGGCAGCAGCAACAGTCGCTTCCAGCGCCTGCTGTTGCCCGCGAGGCCAGGCTGCTCAAGACCATGGAGGAGCGGCTCTGCCGCCGGGCTCGCTTCGTCTTCACGCTGGCCGAGGAAGACCGCGCCGCACTCGGCGTTGCCAGCGACGACCGCTCGGCGGTGCTGCCGCTGGTGACCACTGCCACGGCGCCAAAGCCGGTCAAGCCGCGCCGCATCGATTGCGACGCGGCGCTGATCGGCACTTGGACCTGGCAGCCGAACCGCATCGGCCTCGACTGGTTCCTGGAAAAAGTCGTGCCGCATCTTCGCCGGAGCTTTCGCATCAGGGTCGCCGGCAACATGCCGTCGGATATCACCTCTGCCCATCCCGGTGTCGAATTTGTCGGCCGCGTGTCCGACGCCCAGAATTTCGTGCGCGGAGCCGCCGTCATTCCACTGATCAGCACCGCGGGCAGCGGCGTTCAGCTCAAGACCATCGAGACCTTCGAGCTCGGCCTGCCGTCGGTCGCCACCAGCCGTTCGCTGCGCGGCATCGATCATCGCCCGGCAAATTGCTTCGTCACCGACGATCCGGCCGCCTTCGCCGGCGCGCTGGAGGCAGCGGCGGCCGATGTCAAGGATGTCGATGGCAGCGCCTTTCACCGCCGGCAGATCAAGGCACTGGATGCCGCCATCAGGCTCGGCCTGGAAAAGCTCGGGTCGGTGGGGGAGGAGGTGTCTGCATGAACATGCACACCGCCCGCGCCGCCTTCGGGCTCGATACGCTGAAGACGATCCTCGGCATTTCGGTCCTTGCCATCGGCTGGGATGACGCGATCGCGCTGCTCGCTCGTCTGATTGCCGAGCGGCGCTTCACCAAGGTCAGTTTTCTCAACGCTCACAACGCCAACATCGCCTCTACCGATCCGGTCTTTGCCGAGGCGCTCGACGATTTCCTCATCCTGCCTGACGGCGTTGGCGTCGATCTGGCGGCAAAGCTGCTCTACGGCGGCGCCGTTCCCGGACAATCTCAACGGCACTGATCTCATTCCGGCCTTTCTGCAGGCATCGGCGAGGCCGCTGACCGTCGGGTTGCTTGGCGCCACCGCGCCAACGCCGAGGCGGCGTCGGTCAGGCTAGCCGCTCTGGCGGTGCAGCACGAATTCGTCGTCATCCATGACGGCTATTTCTCCCCCGCCGAAGAGCAGGCGATCGTCGATCGCATCGAGGCATTGCGGCCCGACGTGCTGCTTGTGGCCATGGGCGTGCCGCGCCAGGAATTGTGGATCGCCCGTCATATCGATGCCCGCCACTGCACGCTGCCGATCGCCGTCGGCGCGCTGCT
>NZ_JAMYVW010000003.1:0-18733 GCF_040324395.1 Mesorhizobium sp. C277A
TGTTCTGCTCCGCGTCGAAAAGCGGCCTGTCACCGAGCAGTATCTTGCCGCGGTTGGGTGTTTCCAGACCAGCGACCGCTCGCAAGAGCGTCGTCTTGCCGGACCCGGAGGCGCCGAGCAAGGCGACAATCTGGCCTGGTTCGACCGAGAAGGACACACCTTTCAGGATCTCGAGGGTGCCGTAACTGAGGCGCAGGCCGTCTATGATGATGTCAGTCATTGAGGCGGACTCCAAAGCGCATCGCTACGGCGAGACCGGTCACGATGATGACGGTGTTGATGACGGCGAGAGCGGAGACCAGATCGATCGCGCCGGTGCCCCACAGGGAAACCATGAGCGAGCCGATCACTTCGGTTCCCGGCCCGAGCAGATAAACGCCGGTCGAATATTCACGCGCGAAGATCAGGAAGATCAGCAGCCAGGCCGAGAACATCCCGCCACGGATGAGCGGCAGCGTGATGTCCCTGGCGACCCGGCCTTCGCTGGCGCCAACTGACCGGCCGGCTTCCTCGAGTTCCTTGCCGATCTGCAGGAGCGTTCCGGAAATCAGTCGCATGCCATAGGCGAACCAGACAATGGTATAGGCAAGCCACACCGAGATCATCGTGGCACGCAGGGGCGCGATCGGCTTGAAGAACAGAAAGATCCACAGCATGGCGAGGCCAGCCACAATACCCGGCATCGCCCGCGGTATCATGGCCACGTAGTCGACGACTTTGGTCAGGGGTGCGTTCGAGCGGTGACCGGCGAGTGCCACGGCGGTATAGGCCGCGATCGAAGCCGCACCGCCGATGACCGCAACACCGACCGTGTTGACAATGGCGCTGACGACATTCGGATAGTCAGCGAGATCGCGATAGTGATCTAACGTCAGCACCTCGAAGATGTTCACCCCGACGCCCCAGCTTGTCACCAGCGAGCGAATTGCGACGCCGCCCACCGGTATGATCACCGTGGCCGCGAACCATGCCACTACGAGCGCGAAGGCCGGCCAGCGAAGCGCGCCCAGCCGAATGGGGTTGTGCCGGCTGCCCTTGCCCTTGACAGACACATAGCGGCTGGCATTGCGCAGCATGTAGCGCTGCAGCACCACCAGCGGAAGCGCGATCATGATGATCGCCACCACCACTACGGCCATCAACTGGTAGGAAGGAACCCCGAGCTTGTTGGTGAGCTTGTAGAGATAGGTGGCGAGAACTAACACCCCTTCCGGATCGCCAAGCACCAGTGGCAGGCCGAAAAGTTCGAAACCAAGGAAGAACACTAGAACCGCCGCATAAAGCACCACCGGCATCACCATGGGCAGCGACACGCTGGCGGCGACGCGCCAGGGGCCGGCGCCGACGATGCGTGCCGCCTCTTCCAGGTCGGCGCCGACATTGCGCAGCGCCGCCGACGCATAGAGATAGACATGCGGGACATGGGTGAGCCCGGCGATAATCGCGATCGATGTCACCGAATAGACATTCCAAGGCACGTAGCCAATCACCGACTTGACCGCCAGCGAGACGAAGCCGACTGGTCCCAACGTCATCACATAGCCGAAGGCCAGCACTACCGCCGACATGAACACCGGGATGAGGATGATCGGCTCCAGCCAGCGCTTGCCCGGCACGTCGGTACGCACGATGATGAACGCCAGCAGGATTCCCACCGGAACGGCGATCAATGTCATCCCCACCGCGAGCTTGAGCGAAGTCGTCAGCGCCAGCCAGAAATCCGCATCTGCAAGGATGAAGCTATAAGCCTTCAGCGACAGATGCGCGGTCTTCTGGAAGAACGGGCCGGACAGAAAACTCTGGTAGATGATCAGCGTTACCGGCGCCAACACCACCAGGATGGCGAGGAGATTGGTGCTGACACGAAAGACGCGGAAGGGCATGATCGCCTCGAACAAAGCCGGGGGCCGTCCGCTAGCAAGAGCGCAAGCGCGCCGTTCCGATGGTTCTTAACAGCAAGAAAGGCGGAAGAGCCGATTGTGGCGGCACTCCCGATCAGGCGATTACTCGCCCTTCATGGCTTTCTGCCACTCGTTGAGGAACGCCAGCCGTGTCGTCTCGTCCAGGCCTTCGAGCAGTTTGTCGTCGAGCGCGATCGGATGAACATTTTCGCCGGCAGCGGCCTTTATGGACGCCAGCGTGGTTGCCCCCTCAACGTCATCACGAACGGCATAGAGCTTGATGTCGTTGGCGATCAGCTTCTGCGCGCGCGCCGACAGCAGATAGTCGACGAACAACTTCGCCGCATTGGGATCCTTGGCTTCCGCTGGAATGACCGTGGCGCGGGTGGTCACTAAAACATAATCCTTGGGGATTATCACACCAAGGTTCTCGTCCTTGGCCTGTTTGGCGAGGCCATACGAGCCGAAGATGCCGTAGGCGATGGAATGTTCGCCAGACGTGACCTTCTCAATCATCGAGCCGGCGGAGCTATAGAGCTTGATATGGGCCTTGCCAAAAGCCTTGTTGAGCGCCCAGGAATCGGTCCAGGTCTTGGCGTCCTGGTTGTAGAAATAGAAGCCGACCCCGGACTTTTCCGGATCGTAGGACGCGATCTTGCCGTCGTAATCGGCGGTCTTGCCGGTCATCAGCTTGAGCAGATCGGCGTGGCTTGCGGGAACATCGCCTTCAGGCACGAGACGCTTGTTGTAGACGAAAGTCACCGGGTCGGCTGTGGCACCATAGATCATGCCCTTGTACGACGCCCAGGCCGGAACGTGAGCCGCCTCGACGGATTTGTACTCCTGCGCATAACCGTCTGCGGCAAGTTTGATCTGCAGATCCGGAGCCGAAGACCAGGCGACATCCGCCGTGCCTTGGCCCGAAGCGGTTTCGGCAATGACGCGATTGTAGAGTTCGGTCGAATTGAGGTCGGAATATTCTACGGCAATCCCGGGGAACGCTGCTTCGAAATCCTTGAGCAAGGGCTGGACCAGCGCCGCATCGGTCGTCGAATAGATGCTGAGGTGTCCTTCCGCGGTGGCGGCGGCCACCAGATCCTTGTAGTTGTCCGGATACCCGGCGGGAATTTCGGCAGCGGGGGCAAGCGTCGCGAAAGCGGCTGACAGCGAAAGCACGGCCGTCATCGTCGCAAGACGATTTTTCATTGAGGTCTCCTCCAAGTTCGCCTAAATCGTACCTCCTCCAGGCACAAAAGGCGAGTATCATCCTGACCTGTCACCAACCTGTCACGGCAATGTAGAGGTTTGCTCAGCCGACTTGGGCCCGATGGGTCGTGCTCAGTTTCTCGACGACAGCCGGATCGGCCACATCGACATATCGCTGAGATTGTGGAAATTTTGGAGCGGCATCCTGCGGGGTCACGGTCGCTGGCCCTGGGCACCGATCATCGACTTGCTCCAATCTTCGATGAAGCGGCGGCGCAGCGCCTCGTCCTGTACGGCAAGTAACGCAGGGCCGATGCGAATGGCGCGCGCGATACCAGACTCGCCAAGTGTTTCCGGGCCGTCCGCTCCGTCAGGCAATTGCCCATTCTCGGCGAAGAAAAAGGAACTTTCCCTCGCGACTTTCTGTCCCCGGGCTGACAGAAGGTAGTCGAGAAATCGTTTGGCAAGGGCCATACTCGGTGCCGTCTTCGGAATGAGCGCGCCACGACTGAGTATCAGCGCATAGTCCCGCGGGACAACGACCCTTAAGTCGGAATTGTCCCTGGCCGCCGCATAGGCGTATGACCCGATCATATTGTAGCCAATATACAGGGTCCCGTTTGCAACGTCCTGAAGGGTCTCCGCGGTGCAACAACGAACCACGGTTTCCGCTCGGCTCATGCTTTCCAGAAGCCGACCGTAGACCGCGGTCGTCTGCCGCGCATCACTGAACGCCAATAGGTAGCCGATGCCCGAAAGCCGGATGTCGAACGTTCCGACCCGCCCACGATAAAAATCGAGCCGCCGCCTAAGAAGATCGGCGAGTTCGATGTGGGTGCGCGGTACGTCGCCGGACGGCACGAGGCGGGCGTTGTAGACGAAGACGGCCGGTTCGTAGGTAAAGCCGAATACTTCGTCGCGCCAGTTTGCCCAGTCGGCGACATGCGCGGTTTCCGCCGACACGTGCGGCGCCGCGCAGCCGTCATTGGCGAGCTTCACGAGTTGGTCGACCGACGGCGACAACAAGATGTCGCCCAGCACCGCGCCCGTCCGACAGGCTTCGCTGGCACTCTTTTGCAAGTCGTTGGTGACATATTCAACATAGTCGACTGCAACGTTGGGGAAAACGGACTGAAAGTCCCGGATCAGGGGTTCCATCGCCACCAGATCGGTCGCGGCGTGGATCGACAGTCGATCCTTCTCCGGCTGTGGCGAAGGGAAAAATGCGCTGCTTCCTTCAGCAGCTCTTGCCGCCTGATCGACGCACAAAAGGATTGCAGCCAGTAAAGTGAATGCCCGCAATGCTCTCGCTATCATCCTGCCTTCTCTCTGGCGATGGGCAACGTCAAGGTGACGGTGAACCCTTGCGTGCGCTTCCCGCCATCCTCGCTTTTCTCGCGAAAGGTCAGCGCGCCACCGTGAGCCGCCGCCACCTCCGACGCGATGGCGAAACCCAGACCTGCGCTGCCGTCGTGAGATTTGGACGTTTCGAAGCGCTGCGTGACTCGCTCCCACTCGCTCGACGGAATGCCCTGTCCGTCATCCTCGACCTCGACATGGGCAAGCGTACCGTCGCTGCGTACCCTGACCTCAAGGCGCGACATCACTCCGTGGCGCAGGGCATTGTCGATGATATTGACGATCGCTTCACGCAGGCTGACGGCGTCCGCAAGCACGACAGGTTCATCGTCAGGCGCCTCGAAGGAGACGATGATGTCCGAATCGATAGTTATCGGAACCGCCGCACGGAAAGCGCGCCGTGCGACGTCTGCAAGGTGGTGCGGCTGAAGCTGCACGGAATCGGCACGATGGATGACCATGGCGTGGCTGAGCAACTGGTTGGTCAGGCGCGCAAGTTCGCCGGCGCGCTGCTGTACGCGATCGAGATGCTGGCGGCTCGACTTGTCCAGCTTGGCTTGACTCAACAGATCGAGCTGCGCGGTAAGTGCCGTCAGCGGCGTTCTGATCTGGTGCGCCGCGTCGGCGATGAAGCGCTGCAGGAGTTTCACGCGCTCGTCGAGCCGACTCATGAAATAATTGATGGAAGTAACGAAAGGCCGCAATTCTCGCGGGACGACGACTGTCACGGGCGTAAGGTCTTGTGGATCACGACGGCGAAGCGTCGCTCCCAGATGCTTGACCGGTTGCAGAGAATAGCGAATGGCCACCATCGCCCCAGCCAATGCCAATATGCTCATGATTACCAGGAGGACGGTCGCTCTGAGCGTCAACTCCCCCGCGAGCGCACTGCGCGCTTCCGTGGTCTGCCCAACGATGACATGCGCCCAACCGGATACGGCGGGATCGGATAGAGCGCGAGCCACCACCGCTATGCGGACCGGTTCGCCGCGATAACGCGCCGATTCCAATACCGGGACATCGTGTATTGCTGCCAAATCAACTTCTGTTTGCAGATCGGCATAACCTGTCAGCGTCGCGCCGGAAGGATCGATCACGCGATAGAAGATGCGGTCGCGGCTGGCGAGGCCCAGGAGCTCAAAAGCCGATACCGGCAAGTTGACGATGAGTGAACCGGATTCAACCGTAAGGCTGTCCGCCATCTGGATCGCCGCACCTAGCAGAAGCCGGTCATAGGCGTCATCGGCGGCGGTTCGCGCGTAGTACCACGCCGCACTCACCAGAAGAGCCGCGCCCAGGCCCAGCACCAGCGAGATGCGGACCGCCAGGCGCGTGAAAAGGGAAGGCTCAGCCGGTATCATCGGAAGCCAGCTGATATCCCATGCCCCGCACGGTGACGATCTGCGCCTTGGCGCCTTCCAGCTTCTTGCGCAGCCGGCCGACATAAAGTTCGATCGCGTTCTGATTGACCGGCTCGTCAAACCCAAAAAGCTGATCGATAAGTTCATCCTTGCTGAAGACGCGACCTGGCCGCGACGCCAGTATCTCAAGCAACGTCATTTCGCGTCGTTTCAATTGCACCTCGCGCCTGCCTACCCGGACCGAGCGGCTGGCGCGGTCGAGCACGACATCGCCGCACTGAACGATGTTGGTCGCCTCGCCGCTTTTCCGCCGCAGCAGAACACGGGCGCGCGCTTCCAATTCGCGGAAATCGAACGGTTTGACCAGATAGTCGTCGGCGCCGATATCGAGCGCGCCAACGCGGTCCTCTATCTCCGAACGGGCCGTCAACATCAGAACTGGGGTCGTCTTTCTTGCCTGCCGGAGCCTTCGAACGATTTCGAACCCGTCGAGGCCGGGCAACATGACATCGAGTATGACGAGATCGTAGCTGGTGAAACCGAGGATTTCTGCGGCAGCACGACCGTCCGTCTCCCAATCGACCGCATGGCCGATCGTTTCGAAGCGGCGGCTGATTGCCTCGCCAACGTCGTGCGTGTCTTCGACGAGGAGAATTCGCATGACGGAGCATTTGCACGGAAGCAGTAGCCTATCAAGCGTCGCGCTCGACAGCATCTGCGGATATCAGCTGTTCAGCTTCCAATCATCCGAACGACTGGCTGCGCCATGCCGTCTGCCTTCATTTTGATCTGCGTATACACTGTCGGCCGACGAGGGCGCATCAGGCGAGACAGGATGCCCGGATTGTCGTGACGACAAAATGCAAGCTACGATGTCGACTGTCGTTCTCGCAACGACACGGTGAACTTTTCGCCTGCATCTTGTTGTCGTTGGCGTCGTCATTTTCATCTTTTGCCTGGTTGCTTGGCAGCGCCCTCCGTTTATCCTCGCAAACGCGGCAGTCTTGGTGGCGATTGTGCCGTTGGTCATGTGTGACGCGGCGGTTTGTTGACTGCGTTGCGCCCTTCCGGATAGCCTTTGGAACAGCTTGGCCTAGCAAATGGCTGGGTCTCGCCTGAATTGAAGAAAAACTCGCCAATTTGTCCAAGGTGTTAGTGCAGCATTGCCCTACCTTATCGCCGCTTGGAGTGTGATCGGCAATCGTGGTACCGCAACGCCGGGAGGCGACGATGCGTGTCATTTTCCGATGTGATCCGATGTTGATCGAGCATTTGCCACGCCCGATCCTCGCGCGCGGTGCTCTACCGGATTGGCTGCGCGCAATGCCCGCCACTGCCTATTCGGCGATCCACGGCCGCGACATTCGCACGCTCAAGCAGTGCCCGCCCGTTATCGATGCGATGACCTATGGCTTCATGATCCTCCTGCCGTGCGACGTCGTCGTCGACAAAGGGACCTTTTCCTGGGACTGGCACATTCCAGACCCGGTCAGTGAGAACCACCCCCGAGCGCCTTTGAGCTTCCACACGCCGGGGCAGCTCGCCGGCAGCCCGTTTGCCACTCCCGGTCAAGCCGCTATCAAATTCAACAGCTTCTGGACCATACAGATCGAGGACGGCTGGTCGCTCTTCGCGACGCATCCGGTCAATCGCGAGGATCTTCCCTTCAGGCTGGTGACTGGCCTGGTGGATTCCGACCGGTTCAGCGATGGGGGCATCAATTTCCCGGCGATCTGGACGGAGCCCGGATTCTCTGGCGTGCTCAGGAAAGGAACTCCAGTCGCGCAGTGCTTTGCGGTTCCGCGGGCCGCGCCGCAGCTCGAATACGAAGTGTTCGACGAAAAGCGACAGGCATCCTATGCGCAGACGGTCGCCGATGTCCTGTCAACGCCCGGCGTCTACCGCAAGCGGTTTCGCGCCAGGCGGGGACGCTCCGCCAGCGAGTGAGCGACGCAGCGCTTTCTCATCAAGCCACAGCCGGCCCCTTGGCGCCGACGTCAGCGCCATGGCGATGACGCTGAAGGTGGATGAGCTGAGACCATAGGCTAATGAATACGCTGCCATGGCCTCGTCGAGGTCGCCGGTTTCCTGCAGGACGACACCCAGATTGACAGCCGCTTCCGGGGCGCCGGGCTCATCTCAAGCACGCGTCGATAGGCCTGTGCAGCGCTGCCGAACTTGCGCATGTCCTGACGTACCAGCCCGAGGTCGAACCAGGCCGACAGATGCCCGCGGCCAGCGACTGCGCGTTCGAGCAGACCTTCCGCCTCGACAGCCGCTCGGCGCTGCCATGCAAGGCGCCCGAGGCGCGCCGCTGCCTCCCCGGATTTCGGATCCCGTTGCAAGACAAGTGTCCAGGACGCGCTCGCCGCAGGGGCATCGCCTGCTTGATCGAAGGTGCGTGCCCGTTCGACGAGCATTTCCGCCTGAGATGACAGTCTTGCCGCGCGGTCCAGGAACTGAAACGCCGCTTCAAACCTGCCTTCGGCCCGGGCAATCCGGCATGCCAGTATCAAGGCGGGCGCATAGTCGGGTCGAGTGGCAAGGCTTGCTTCGATGCGCGCACGAGCCTCCGGCAGATCTGCCTTGGCGAACAATACAGCCGCCAGAAGATGGCAAAGCGCCGGGTCGCCTGGGTGCTGCTTCAGGCCCAATTCGCACACATCGATCGCTTGGCGATGATTGCCGGAATTGAACGCGGCCAAAGCGCGGCGGATCAGATCGTCACTATCGTTTTGATTGGTGCGCATTATGCTTGGACGCTCACTGGCAGTCATGTCCGCAAGGGGCCGATGTCGATTCCAGTCATGTTTGGCGGGACCACTTGCCACAGAGCAGAGAGTAACCGACTTGGAGCCTCGCTTGCCACCAATCCGCCCCAACTGCTACTCCCCTTCCCTTAAGCAGACACGTGCTGGTCACGACCATTCTATGAGCGCGCTTGTGCATATTGTTTGCTCGCAAGGGATATCGATAGACGTTCGCCAAAACCCAGCAAAAGCGGTCTGATGCTGACCAACTTTTCCGGCGTAAATCTGGTCAGCGGCCCAGAAACAGCCAGCGCTCCGATCAAGCCCTCGCTGCCTGAAAAAACCGGTACGGCCATCGCAGCTGTTTCGGAATCTCCCTTCCCGAGCGATATAAACGGAATCTTCGCCATAAGAGCTGTTCGCGTCCTAGGCTTAGCCGTACTGAACCGTGCAAGCACTTGGCCAGCTGCGTGACCGTCAAGCGAAAGCACATCACCCTCTCGGATTTGATCACGGATCAAATGACGACAGTCTGCGCGAAATAGGCAAATTCCGTCATTTCCCTCCTTTCGAAAAAACGATGCGCTTTCACCCGCCTGTTCGACAAGGCTCAAAAGGAGAGGCCGAACGAATGCCTCTATCTTAAAACGACGACGGTAGAATGAGGCCAATATCATCGGCGTATGGCCGACAGCAAAGCGCTTGTCCGCCATGCGAACAATGTAGCCACTGCGGACAAGGGATTCCGTTAACCGAAGGATCGTGCTTTTGTATAGGCCCGTTCTAGAAGATATCTCAGCCAGGCTTAAACCCTCGTCATGCTCTGTGAAGCACCCGAGGATCGAAAGCGCGCGATCGACAGCTTCAACCCCTCCCGCTCTTGTGTCAGCTTGCTCCACCGCCTGATGGTTCACGCGTTTGGTTCCTTTGAACGCCAAAGCTCAGTTGCGAAGTCGGGTCCTGATCACGTCCCCACGTGCTCAGCTTTGGAGTACCTCGCTCGCGAAAAGCAAAGTGCCATTTCATCATTCAGCATATTATCCTGTCGGTAACTGAAAATCCTACACGATCGTGGAAAAAGAGGACCTACTGCATCTTCAAATGTCGCGTCCTGTCGGACATGATGTGGGGGACACAATACTGGCGCGTCGGGTGCTCCAAGTTGTGTCGCAGCCTCCCCAGCATCCAAGTTGGCTGGTATCCTGATTTAGCAGGATGGTCGCGGAGCGTGGTTTCCCCGGCGCGGATCGTGAACCGCTGGGTTGCGGCCACATCATCGCCTACCGCTACTGTTCAAACAATGCTTGCGAGCGGCACTGCGCTCATGGCAACAAGCAGGCCAATCGTCATTTGCCATCTCTGTTCCTGGATGCCTGCCATTATAGCCACAGTCGTTCAGGACGGAATCGGCGCGGCGCAAGATCGCCTTGGATAGGCAGTAACAACCCTCGGTCGTCTGAGTTTTTGTAGGCTGAAATGGCTGGCTTGAGTGTGACACGCATTGGGCCAATGGTCGACGGCGATCGAAATAACGGGGTTGAGGTCTGATGAGCAAAATTGCCTTACTTCCTCTGGCGACGTATCCGGAAGCGAATTCCACCAAAATCGCATCAAACGCAATCGCGGTGGTCAAGCACGTTGGTGCCGCACTTCATGCATTGACGATCAATGTCGATATTCCGGGTATTTCCAATCCGGTTTCGCGATACTTGATCGATCTTCCCGAAATGATCCGGGAGACAGAAGCGACCAGCCGCAAGCATGGGCTCGATTTGCTGGAGGCATTGAAAGCTGAAGCGGCACGCGTCGGATCGCTCCTCACAACCGAGGAGATTGCTGTTCAGCCAGCATCTATCGGCGATGTTGCGGCAACTCAGTCACGCTATTTCGATTTTGCTTTGATTGGGTTGGAGCCAAATAACCAGACTGCGCGCATGACCGTTAATGCGGTCCTGTTTGGTTCGGGTCGCCCAACCATAATTCTGCCGGAAGACGCAAACGTTGGTGCGATCGATCATGTCATCATCGCTTGGGATGGTAGCCGCGTTGCGGCCCGGGCCGTTGCCGATGCGCACGCGTTTCTGCAATGTGCCTCAAAGATAACGGTACTGACAGTGACAGACGAAAAGTCGCTGCGCGATATTGGCGAACGCCTCGCCCTGAGCCTGAGAAAGCGTGGCTTTCCCGCTGAGGGGATCTCAATCGACCTCGAAGATCGCCCCATTGGCGTTACGCTTCAGGCGCGCGCTGTCAGCATGGGCGCCGATCTGCTTGTTATGGGTGCATACGGCCATTCCCGGATGAGAGATTTTGTCGTGGGTGGAGCAACCAAAAGCGTTCTTGGCGATCTGCGCCTGCCTGTCCTTTTGTCGCACTAGAAATCTGCCCGAGAGTTGTCGGCGGCGGGTTGGCTACTACGATTGTGCCAGCGGCGCACTGTATCAGGTTCTAAACTAGCCCAAGACGAAACTGCCGGATTGCTCGTGAGTTGCCGATTGTTTTGCCTTCGATATCGAACTCGACCTGAACCGGGAGCATAGCCGTTCGCGGCACCTACGATTGATTCCTGCCCCTGCCAGAGGCCGACAATGACGGTCCGCCTTTGGTGCCCATCACGTCCGCGCCTGCAACCACTTGAGGCCGAACTCGCACAGAGCCAGAAGTCTGGGGCTGAGCGAACACTAGATGATGTTGGCAGTCTCAAACGTCAAGACGGGCATCTCGCAGAGGCACACTGCTTGCATTTGGCGAACGTCTATCGATATCAGAACGAAGTAAACTGGCACGAAGGCGCGCTCATAAAAAGCGCCGAAATTGCCTGTCGTGTGCGAATGGCTAGGCGAGGTATGGTGTGTGCCGATAACCATGCGGTTTGAAAACCGGGACGGATGGTCTATGCAGCGCGTCGTTCTGCAAACCACATATTTGAAGGACAAGGTGGCGTTTCGCACGCGCCTTTACGGCTTGACTGACTAGAACGAAATGAGCCGTCATTTCGTTCTAACTTATTGTTTTGGCGCATGATGTCATCCAAAAAGTCTGCAACTTTTTGGCATCATGCTGAAGGGGTGAACGAGAGCCATGCTTGATCCGATCGTGAATTTCTTCACCCGCATCTTCCAGTGGATCGGCCGCGGCATCGGCCTCGCCTTCGGCGTGATCCTTTGGCCGTTCCTGTGGGCCGGGCGCTGGTACACACAGCGCGGCTGGATCCTGAAGGCGGCGGTCGGCCTCGCGCTGCTGGTTCTGATCGGTCTCTACGCCAATTTCTTCTACGCCACCCAGTGGTGGAACAAGTTCGATCCCAACTACGTCGACAAATACACCTTCGAGAACCGCAACATTTCCGCCGGCGAACAGGTCGCGGCCGGCGCTGGCACCGAAACCGCCAAGACCTGCGGCAATTCAGGTATCGCCCAGGTCGCGGCCGACCTCACCGATTTCAACGTCAACCAGAATGCCTGGATCTCGTCGATGATCCTCTACAAACTCGGCCTGTTCGGCATCGACTGGGACCACACGCCGTTCATGGACAACAAGGCCTCGTTCCAGCGGGGCATCAACCAGGCGGTGCGGCGCACCTCCACCGAGCTTGCCGACAATCTCGGCCGCGTGCGCACCACATCGCAGATCGACACCGACCTACAGGATGCGCGCGGCAATCTGCAGTTCGATGAGGAAACCTGGTATTTCGGCCTCAACCCGTTCGGACCCAAGACGCCGACGCCGAGCTATTATCGCGACGCGGTTCGCAAATTGCGCTCCTTCAATGCTCGGCTGGCCACCTGCCAGGCGACGTTCGATGCCCGAGCCGACAATCTGAAACAGTATATCGACCGCATCTCCTCCGACATCGGCTCAACCTCGGCGATCCTCAAGGAACGCGCCGAGAACCACAACAATGGCTGGTTCGACTTCCGCGCCGACGACCGCTTCTGGTTCTCCTATGGTCAGCTCTATGCCTATTACGGGCTGATGAAGGGCGCCCAGGCCGATTTCGAGGACGTGATCAAGGAAAAGCACCTGCAGAACCTGTGGGACACCATGGATGCGCAGTTCGTCTCGGCGCTGCGCATCCTGCCCTTAATCATCGCCAACGGCCGCGAGGACGGCTGGCTGCTGCCGAACCACCTAACGACAATTGGCTTCTACATGTTGCGCGTGCGCTCAAACATGATCGAGATTAGCAACGTTATTGCGCAGTAACTCGCTGCCACCGACCCAGTTTTGTGAACGGTGAAATTCGCCCAGAACCGAATTTTCAGCACGCCTCCTGGGTGGGTGTCTTGACGAGTAATGGCCTTCATCCGGGAAACTGGTTGTGCTCGCAGGCCTGACCAAGTCCGCACCATCGCTACACGGATCGACCTTGCCTTTGCGGAACAGGAGGCGGTCGTGAGGTCCGGCTAAACTGCTTGACAAAATTGGACCCGTCCCGCGGCGTGCCTTGTCGAACCAAAGCCCGTCGCCGAAATCGCTCTGCTGTTGAGAATCTAATGCAACTCCAGCTCGAATTCGACCCAGGCGTGACGACTATTGTTGAGGGCGACGATCTTGAGGGGAATGAAACCCGCGGCGTAGTTGCCAAAGTGCCCGAAGGGTTGAACCGGCCGGATGGTCCGTATGGTCAGGGCTACGGGATCAACCGATTCAAGTTCCCCGGTGACCACGATGGGGGCGCCCCTCGTTCCTGCTCCCGAGACTGAAATGACCCGTAATCCGCCGAGTTCGTCAGAAAAGGAGTAGGCGCCCGCTTCAAAGATTCTGGGCCGTGTGCCATCCGCTCCGGCGTGGTGTCCGCTTGCTGTGAGCATGGCTTGATATTCGGGTTGACGGGTGGTGCCACATGGCGCGAAGTATGGACGACAATCGCGCGGCGCATACTGGAATGGCTCACGCGAGGCGGTCTGATGGCAGGCTCGGCGGTGTCGATCGAACCGCTACCCGATAGGTCGACGCAAAACCGCGGAGAGATTGTCACTGCCGGCGATGTGCGCGAGAGGACTTACCGATGTTCGGACTTGGCATGACCCACCTGGTGGTCATCTTTGTGGTGGCGCTCGTTGTTTTCGGACCAGAGGAGCTTCCAAAAGTAATGCGATCGGCGGGGGCAATGATGAAGACATTCAATCGGATCGCTGGTGATTTTCGAAAGCAGTTTGACGACGCCGTACGACAAGCCGAGAAGGAACTCGACCTGCAGGAAACCCGCTCGGTGCTAAAGAATTCAATGGAAAGTGTATCGCAAAGCGCTGATAAGGCCATCGAAGGGAAGGATAACGATCGCAATCCGGCTGCTGAACAGAGCGCTGACTCAAAGTTGGCGTCCACCGCATCCAACCGGTGATCTGACACCAAAAGGGCGACAGCCCGCTTGAACGAAACCATCTCAAGGAGTCAAACAGCGGCTCCACCGATACCATCCCGGTTCCGCCGAACGCAGCCTCAGTCTCCAAGCCTCGTGAACGACATTTCGGCTGCTACATACCCGGTTGCAGGTCGCAGTTCCTCCATCATTGTCGTCCAGAAGCTTTGATATTGTTGGCAATCTTGCGCTGCCGGTTTCCGCTACCCATGACCATCCAACGCCATTTGTGGGGCCTTTTGGCTCGGGACAGGGTCCTCCGGGCACTGCTGACATTGTTTGTAACGATGTCGGCCAGTAGCGTCGGCTCCGCTCCCGCGCATCGCAACGCGCTCTGGCAGGTTGTGCAGACTTGCGCTTTTGCCGCGGCGCATCTTGGCAGCGCCTTCCCTTGCGAGGAAGTGGTCCTGCCCAAACAGGGCCACCTGGGTCGGCTCTCATCAAGTCGCCCCGATTTCGGACCGAGTTTCTGTTGATGCCACTTGCGGCTGTTGCCGGTATTGAAAGCCCGCCGGTCCGTGAGGAGGACAGTGCCCAACTCTGGCATCGGGCATGGGAAGTTCGAAACAGGGTTTCGGCGAGCCTTGGACGATATCTGCCACGAACGGCGGTTGCCCTGGCGGTGAATTCCAGAACTGCGCGGTCCCAGGATCAGTTCCACATCCACGTCGATTGCCTTGCAGCATCGGTAGAAAAGAAACTCGCCTCGACCGGGCCGAAGACCGAAGGCCCATGGCAGCTGTTCCCCCTGGCGCTGATGGGAAAACGCTACTGGATCAAGGCGGTCGATCGGCCGGATTTGGCAGCCACCAACGTGGCCGGCATTGTTGCTGCCGGGTTGCCGCAGGCTCGGCGCGCCATGCATCGGGTAAATATCGTCGTTGTTGGGGCCGAACTGGCCCATGCCAGGCCAGGGTTTTACATTCTGGCCAACTGGGAGCACTCCGCCGCCGAGCGCCTTTTAGATCACGACTGCACTTCGCGATGAGCGCCACGAGGTATTTGGAAAGGCCAATGGCCGCACCTGATACCGTCACCCCTTGAAAGCTGGTATCGACGTTATTTTGGGGAACCAAGATTCCGGGATTACGGACCTATGATCACTTATTTCCAGGCGGTCGTTTTGGGGCTTTTGCAGGGTTTCGCCGAACTCTTTCCGATTTCGAGCTTGGGACAGACCGTTCTGATCCCTGCCCTGCTTGGCTGGCCCGTCGACCGATCGAGCGTTGCATTTGTCGCCTTTTTGGTGCTGACGCACCTGGCGACGGCTCTCGTGTTGCTGGGCTTTTTCTGGCGCGATTGGCTAGGCATCATCGGTGGTGTTCTCCGCTCCCTCAAACAACACGAGATCCGCGCCGATGACACCTATGCCAAGCTGGGATGGCTTCTCATCGTCAGCACCATTCCGGCCGGACTCCTTGGGCTTCTGTTCGAAGAGCGACTGAAGCAGCTCTTTGCAGCCGCGACACTCGTCGCGGCTGTGCTCGTACTGAATGGCCCAATGCTCTATGTCGTCGAAGTGTTGCGTTCGCGCGGCGCGACTGAAGGTGCCCACGATGACGGGAAGCTTGCTGCCCTTTCATGGATCCAAGCCGTCATCATCGGCATCACGCAATGTTTCGCATTGATACCGGGATTTTCTCGCACCGGACTGACCATGAGCGGTGGGCTCGCCTGTGGGCTTTCTCACGAGAACGCCGTCCGCTATTCATTCCTGCTGGCCACCCCAATCATCCTGGCGGCTGCCGTGCTCAAGGTCCCGATCTTTTCACAAATGGCGGCGCAGGATTGGGTCAGGCGGTTGTTGGCGCCTTGTGTGCTGGCGGAACCGCATTTCTTTCAATTCGCTTTCTGCTCAAATACTTTGAAACGGACACGCTCAAGCCATTCGCGTACTATTGCATCGGCGCTGGAGCCGCAGCCTTGCTCTATCTGGCGCTTTAAGCTTTCTTGGGGTCGCTCCGAAACCATGCGAACGCGAACAGCGCAAGATGTTCGCCACGGCGGTCGCGCGAATAGTGGAACAGCGCGGCGGGCGTATCGGCGCCGCCGAAGGGCCGGTCGTCGCGGGCATAGACCCACAGCCTGCCGATATCGGTCTTGCCCTTGGCGAGGACCGGCACGTTGTGTCGTCGCCGTGCAATCGGTCGGCGGCGAGAACATGAGCCTCGATCCGGCGATAGAGGGGCATGAGCGCGAAAGTGGCCGCGCCAACTTGGTCGGCGAGCGTCGACAGGCTCAGTGGCACGCCCTCGCGAGCGAAACGTTCAGCCTGGCGGGTTAAGCGTTGATGCTGGCCGTACTTGTCGAACAGCAGCATGGCGAGCAAGCCAGGACCTGCCCAGCCACGCGGCACGACATGGAACGGCGCCCGCGGCTGGGTGATCGTCACAGTTCCGGCACGAGAACTTCTCGCGCACCGTCTGGATGACCTTCCACTGACGCGGGATCACCTCCAGTGTCTCGGTCACGACCTCGCCGAGCTTCGAAAGCCGCGTCCCGCCGCAAGTCGGACACGAACATGGCGCGGGGGATGACGATGCGCTCACGTGTCAGATGCTCGGGAAACGGCTTCTTCACTGGCCGTTTGCGCTCGAAGCTCGAAGGCGGTGACACTGGTCGTCCTGGTCGCCGCCGCTTCGGCGGCAAGGTCAACTTCGCTGGCTGTGGCCTCGAGTTCCTCGAGTTGCAATTCAAGTTGGTCCAGGAGCCGGCGGCTGCGCTCGGCGCTGGGGCCATACTGCTCGCGCCTGAGCTTGGCGATCTGCAGCTTGAGGTGCCCGATCAGAGCTTCCCTGGCCGACGCCTTAGCCCACGCGGCGGCAAGTTCGGCGCCCATCGACACAACCAGGGCCTTAAGCGCTTCGACATCGTCCGGCAGGGGCTAAATGGCGGCTTCCATGACCGAAATGAATCAGCACACTGTCTCTCGGTGCAACCGAAAAATGCCGCTTTGGCTGAGGAAATCCGTGTCCTATCCCGCGCTCACCGGACGCCAGCTGTACTGCGGGTTGCGCCAGTCAATCCCGTCGAGCAAACACGCCAGCTGAGCGCTCGTCAGCGACACTGCACCGTCCTTCACCTGGGGCCAAATGAAGCGGCCCTTCTCGAGCCGCTTGGCATAAAGCGACATACCGATCCCGTCATGCCAGATGTCTTTACCAGCGATCCGGCGCGTCCGCGGAAAACGTAGAGATCACCACCGTGGGGATCGCGCTTCAGGTGCTGCTGCACCAGCAAAGCCAGGCCCTGCATGCCCTTCCTCATATCGGTGTGACCCATCGACAGCCACACCCGCGCGCCCGGCGGGATCACCGCAGTGCCTTTACCACTGCCGTAACCAGCGTGGGCGTCGCTCCCGCGAAGATGCTCACCCGGCCGCCCTTTACCACCTCCACGACAATAGCCGGCCGGTGCTCCAGTGGATGGCCGACGTCGTCATCGACAACCACCGCCTCTGTAAGGCACGGGTCCGGGACGTGCTCGCACAGCTTGCGCGCCACGTGTAGATCAGCGGCGTCGAAACGTCATGCCGCTGCGCCACCTGCGTCACACAGGTCTCGGCGAAAACGCCTCCTCCAAAATCTGGCGCCGTTCCGCCTCGTTCCACCGCCGCCGACGTTCGGGGCCTGTGAGCAACGTGATCTGACCCATCAACTGCTCCTAAGTGCGCTCATAAGAGCACGCTTAAGACCACTCGTTCATCACCCGAACAAGGCGCGACACGCCGGATGGATACTCAAAATGCACCCCACCGGTCAAAAGCGGAAACAAGCCGATCGACGACGACAACACCCTATGCCGCCAACGTCACAACATCGAGAACATGTTCGCCAAGCTGAAGGACTAGCGGCGCATCGCGCCCAATTTGACCGCTACGCACACACCGTCTTCTCGGCATCTGCATCGCAGCCGCCGTGGCCTTCCGTCTTAATCAATGAGCCTGATGCTAGCTGGCCTGTTAACCATCGACGCGACCCGATTTCGTTCGATCGGGCATTGCTCCAATCCTAGATTAGCCCGCGCATCGTGAGTTCAGCCTTCAGATAGGCATAATAGATCGGCGCGGCGACAAGACCCGGCATACCGAACCAGGCCTCCATGAAAACCATCGCCAGAAGAAGCTCCCAGGCACGCGCGTTGATCCGCGTTCCAATAATCTTGGCGTTCATGAAGTATTCGAGCTTGTGAATGACGATGAGAAAGGTAAGCGAGCCGAGCGCTGCAAGGAAGGAGATGCTGAGGCTGACAACGACGATCACGGTGTTGGAGATCAGATTGCCGATGACCGGCAGAAGGCCGGCGACGAAAGTCAGCGCTATCATCGTCCTGATGAATGGCAGATCGATTCCGAAGGACGGCAAAACAGCGACGAGATAGATCGCCGTTAGAAATGTATTCAACGCCGAAATCCGAATTTGCGAGAACACGATGTTGCGAAAAGCCTTGCTCAGAATTTTGACACGATCCGCCAGCGCGATCGCCAGTGGGCCGGGCTCGCCCGATGGCGCCGCCGAGTTCACCGCGATCAAGCCGCCGATCACCATGCCGACGATAATGTGGACCACCAGGACGCCGACATCTCGCCCGACGAGTTGAAGCTGGCCGGCATGTTCGCGGAGCCACCGGGCCGCGAAGACTTCCAGTTCCTCGATATTCGACGGAAAATAGGCCATCGCCCAGGTCGGGAGATGGACACGCGCGGTATCGATGATCTCGGCCATCTTCTTGAGGAGCGTCACGACGTTCTCCGAACCGCCAGTCAATTGCGACACGCCGCTAAAGATAGCG
>NZ_JAMYVW010000004.1:0-506198 GCF_040324395.1 Mesorhizobium sp. C277A
GCGGCGAACCGCTCGCCTTTGCTGATGCCCTCGGCACCAAGCCATGCCGCGGCATGGTGCGGGAACGGTCCTGATCCCTGCTGGGTAGAAGGCAAAAGCAGCATCTTTTTTGTCAGAACGGCCAGCACCTCGCTGCCGCTGCAGTCCTGCGGCTTGTCCTTGGTCAGCTGGGAAAACTCACGGCCACCCATGAAACGCGCCGAGGGCACGGGGTCGCCCAGCGCGCTGACATTGACCAGCGTGTCGCGCGCAGCATCGAGCGCAATCTCTCTGCCGCCGACCGCCATCGATACCACCCAGGTGCCGGTCGAGACGACCGAGAAGGGCGGCTCGTCGGACAGAAGATGCGGCAATAGGGAGGCGTTGGAATCGTGCAGTCCGCAGAAAACCGGGGTCTGCGGATCGAGCCCGGTGCGCGCGGCAAGCGCCGGCAGGATCGGGCCGAGCTGGTCCCTGGCCGGCCGCACCGGCGCCATCAGCCTGCGCCAATCCAGCCTGTCGACCATCGAGGAAAAGTCCGCCTCCCAAGGGCTCCACAGATCGGTGTGGCAGCCGAGCGAGGTCACCTCGTTGGCGGCAACGCCGGTCAGGCGCAGCGCCCAGTATTGCGGATACATCAGCATCGCGGCGGCCCTGGCGAATTCGGTGGGAAAACGCTTCTCAAGCCAGAAGAATTGCGCACCGAGATTGAGGCCGAGCGGCAGGCGCGGCGTCCCAGTCTCAATGAAGGGCGGACGGATCGCACTATACTCTGTAGCCAGCCTGTCGGGGCCGTCGAACTCATAGTCGAGGACAGGCAGCACCAGTTCGCCCGCTGCGTCGACCAGCACGCCGGTCGCACCATGCGTGGTGATCGAAATCGCTTCGATACGCTGTTCGCGGTTGAGGCTGGCAAGGCTGTTGAGGATGAACCTCCACAGCGACTCGACATCGTGATGCGGGTAGGGCGCTTGCCGCAGCGGCGCGTTCGCCATGCGGCGCAACCCCACTTCGCTCAGCGTGACGAGATCGACCAGCGCCACCTTGGCGTTGGTCTTGCCGATGTCGATGACGGCGATGTGGCGCAGCGCACTCATGCCATATGGAACATTGTTTCCAGGGGGATGGCCACCGGTTGGTTTCCGGCCTGGTCTCCATGATGTCGGCCATGTGCGCCACCAGCGCTGCATCACCGGGTGCTTCGGCAGGTCGGCCATGCCATGGTCGTCGCGCCGCCACAGCACGCCGAACAGGATGTTGGTGTCTTCATCGAGATGGATCGAATAATCGGCGACGCCGGCCTCTCTCAGCAGCGCCACCAGCGACGGCCAGATCTCATCGTGGCGCTTTTTGTACTCGGCTTTCATGCGGGTTTGAGCTGCATCTTGAAGGCGTATTTCTCAGGCATCAGCTGTTACCACGCAGCTGTCGCCAGACGATCGGCAGCGCGATGACGACGATCAAGAGCAGGCCGATGAAGATCGACATGACGATGCCGGGCACGTTCAGCAGGCCGAGGCCGAAGGTCACCAGCCCCATGATAAAGGCGGCGAGCACGACGCCAACAATGCTGCCGGAGCCACCCAGAATGCTGACGCCGCCCAGCACCACCATCGTGATGACCTCAAGCTCGTAACCCTGCGCGATGGACGGTCGCGTCGAGCCGAGCCGCGAGGTGATCAGCACCGAGGCGATGCCGGCCATCAGCCCTGTCAGGCAAAACAGGATGAATTTGATGCGGCCGACGCGAACGCCGGAAAACTGTGCCGCGACCGGATTGTTGCCGATGGCAAAGACACGGCGGCCGAAGCTGGTGCGATGCAGCAGGAACCAGTAGGCGACGGCCGCGATGAGGAAGAGCACCAGTTCGAACGACACCACCCACCAGACGTAACCCTGGCCGAAGAAGGCGAAGCTCTCGGGATAGCCTTTGTAGGCCTGGTCACCGAGGATGATGAAGGCAATGCCGCGAAACAGGCTCATCGTGCCGATGGTAACGACGATGGACGGCAGGCCGAGCCTCGTCACCAACAGGCCGTTGAAGGCGCCGCAACCGAGCCCGACGACGATGCCGATAGCCACCAGCACCGGCGTGTCGGCGCCGGCCTGTACCGCCATGCCCATCATGGTCGAGGCGAGCGCGATGATGGCGGCGACCGACAGGTCGATCTCGCCCGAAATGATCAGCAGCGCCATGGCGAAGGCGATCAGGCCTTTCTCGGTGAAATTGAAGGTCAGGTCCGACAGCGAATAGGCATCGAGGAAATAGGGCGATGCGAAGCTGTTGATGGCGAAGATGGCGACCGCCACGAAGACCAGCAGCGCTTCCCAGGAAAAGATCGCTGAAGAGAGCGGCTTGTCGAGCCGGTCGGGAATGTGGCGCGGGCGGGGGTGTCGGTCATGCCGCCTCCGCCTTCCTCAGAATGATCCGCCCCTGCTGGCGTTCGCCGCGCGCGTTGAGCACGACGGCCAGGATGATGGCGCTGCCTGAAATCGCCATCTGCCAGAAGGGCGAGATGTTGATCACCGGCAGTGCGTTGGAGATGATGCCGAGGAACAGCGCCCCTAACACCGCGCCCCCGACCGAGCCGATGCCGCCGGCAATCGAAATGCCGCCGATGACGCAGGCGGCGATGATATTGAGTTCATAGCCATTGGCGACCTCGACCGAGGCGATGACATAACGAGAAATCCAGAGATAACCGGCGAGCCCGCCGATCATGCCGGAAATGCAGAAGACGATGAATTTGGTTCGGCCGACATCGATGCCGGCATAGACCGACGCCGTCGGGTTGACGCCGATGGCATAGATCGAACGGCCAAGCGCGGTTCGCGTCATCACCACGAAGAACAGCGCGATGACCAGTATGGCGATCCAGGACAGAACCGGAATGCCCAGGAAAGCTGCGCGCTGGAAGCCGATGAAGTCCGGGCTCATCTTGTCGGCATTGACCCAGGCGCCGCCGGAGAGGACGAAGGTGGCGCCGCGATAGATGGTGAGCGTGCCCAATGTCACCACGATCGAAGGGATGTTCAGCCGCCACACCAGCAGGCCGTTGATGGCGCCGAGCACCAGTCCGACGGCCAGCGCAATGACGATCAGCAGCGGGATCGGGATCGCCGGATGTGCGGCGTTCAGCATCGCCACCACCATGCCGGTGAAGCACAGGTTGGAGGCCATCGACAGGTCGATCGAGCGGGTCAGGATGACGACCATCTGTCCCAGCGCCAGGATCATCAGGATCGAGGTGTCGTTGAACACCTGGGCGAGATTGCCGGGGTCGGCAAAGGCCGGGAAGCGCGTCGAGATCAGAGCAATCAAAACGACGATCGCCGCTGCCAGCCAGATCTCGCGGAATTTCAGGAGAGCCTTCATGCCGCGATCCCCGCTGCCGTCCGGACCAGCGTTTCGGCGTCCAGCCCCTTACTATCGTAGACCGCCGCAACCAGCCCTTCGCGCATGACGACGACGCGGTCGGACATGCCCAGAATCTCCGGCAGTTCCGACGACACCATGATCACCGACAGGCCCTGCGCGACGAGCTCCGCCATGAAGCCGTGCACGGCGGCCTTGGAGCCGATGTCGATGCCCTTGGTCGGCTCGTCCAGGATGATCACCTTGGGCGCTGTCGCCAGCCATTTGGCGATGACGATCTTCTGCTGGTTGCCGCCCGACAGCGTGCCGACATCCTGGCTCAGCGACGAGGCGCGCAGGTCTAGCCGCTCGGTGTAGGAGCGGGCGAGCGCGAATTCGTCCGACAATCGCAGCAGCCGGATTTGGAGGTGCGCTTGAGCGAGGGAAGCGAGACGTTTTGGAAGATCGGCAGGCCGATCACCACGCCCTGCTTGCCGCGTTCCTCCGGCACGTAGACGATGCCGGCTTCGATGGAATCCGCCGCCGATTTCGGCGTGATCGTCTTGCCTTCCAGCGTGATCGTTCCACCCGATATGCGGGTGATGCCCGATATCGCCTGCATCACCTCTGACCGCCCGGCGCCGACAAGGCCGTAGAAACCGAGGATCTCGCCCTTGTGCAGTTCGAAGCCGATGTCGTTGAATTCGGTCGGGTGCGAAAGGCCAGCGACCGACAGCACAGGCGCGCCGATCTCGGCCTTGCGTTGCGGAAAGATGTGATCGACCGAGCGGCCGACCATCATGCGCACGATCTGGCTCTGGCCGGTATCCTTGATAAGGCCCTCGCCAACCATCTCGCCGTCGCGGAACACGGTGTAGCGATCGGCGATCCGATAGATCTCGTCGAACTTGTGGCTGATGAACAGGATCGCCTTGCCTTCCTCCTTGAGGAATTCGATCAGCAGGAAAAGCTCCTCGATCTCCTTCATCGAAAGGGCTGCGGTCGGCTCATCCATGATGACGATCTGCGCATCGATCGACATCGCGCGAGCAACCGCTACCAGATGCTTGTTGGCGATGCCGAGGTCTTTCAGCCGCGCATCGGCGTCGATATGGCCGGCATGCATGGTGTCGAGCACTTCGCGCGCGTGTTTTCGCATGGTGCGCCAGTCGATGGTGCCTAGCCGCGTGCGCGGCGCATGGCCGAGAAAAATGTTTTCGGCGACGCTCAGATCGTCGAACAGCACGGTTTCCTGATGAATGGCAGTGACGCCGTGGCCGAAGGCGGCATGCGCGCTGGGCAGGGTGACGGCCTGGCCGTCAATGCTGATCGTGCCGGCGTCCGGCTGGTAGATGCCGGTCATGATCTTGACCAGCGTCGACTTGCCGGCGCCGTTTTCACCGATCAGCGCCGTAACCTGGCCGGGGTAAAGCGACAGGCTGACATTGTGCAGCGCGCACGCCGGGAAAGCTTTTGGAGACGCCGGACAGCGTCAGGCGCGGGCAGGACCCGTGGGCTCCTCCTTCGCAATGCCGTGCTGGGCTGTCGTGTCCATATCCGTATCAAGCCCTGAAACAAGGTCCGTTTAAAGTCGCGGCGGGATTTTGGTCCCGCCGCGCTTGGTCCGAGACGTCCGAGATCAATAGATCTTGGAGAACTTTTCGATGTTGGACTTGTCGAACTGGAAGGGCGGAGCCATCGCAGCCGAGTTGCTGTCATCGAGCGTGACCTTGCCGACGCGGCCGATCGACAGCGTTGCGCCCGGCTTTGCCTCTTCCTTCTTCACCGCCAGATCATGAGCGAGGTAGACGGCGGAGTAGCCGAGGTCGATCGGATTCCAGAGGGCAACCGCCTGGCTGGAACCGTTGTCGATGAACTTCTTGAATTCCGACGGCAGCGCGAGACCGGTGACATTGACCTTGCCGATCAGGTTCGCGTCGGTGACGACCTGGGCAGCGCAACGACGCCGACGGTGGTCGGCGCGATGATCGCCTTGAGGTTCGGATAGGATTTCAGCAGGCCCTTGGCTTCGTCGGTGCTCTTGGCCGAATCGTCATCGCCGTAGACGGTGGCGACGAGTTTGATCTTGGGGAATTTATCCGGCAGGATTTTCTTGGCCGCGTCGATCCAGGCGTTCTGGTTAGTCGCGGTGGACGAAGCCGACAGAATGGCGACTTCGCCGCCTTCCGGCAGATAGTCGGCGGCAAGCTTGATGATGGTCTCGCGATCAGGCCGGTGTCGGACGGGTTGAGGCAGCTGGCGGCCTTCCTTGGCGACGCCCGAATCCCACGAGATGACGGTGATGCCGCGCTCCATCGCCTTCTTCAGCACCGGCACCAGCGCGTCGGCGTCATTGGCCGAAATCGCAATGGCGTTGACCTTCTGCGCGATCAGCGAATTGACCACTTCGATCTGCGCTTCGGCGGTCGCCTTGGTCGGGCCGGTGTAGATGATGTCGACATCGCCGAGTTCCTTGGCCGCCTCTTCGGCGCCCTTGTTGCGGCGTCGAAGAAGCCGTTGCCGAGCGACTTCACCACCAGCGCGATCTTGACGTTCTCGGCATAGGCGGCATTCACGACATGGCGGCCGAGAACGCGGCCGTCACCATCCAATTTCTTCAGAAAGCTCATCGTATTTCCTCCCTTGAGCGTTGCATTCCATCGTCGCTGCGGTTGGCCTCAGGCCTGCAGCGAGGATTCTTCCTTTGCCGACTTGCGGGCGACGATCATCGTCACACCCGCGGCCTCCAGCATGTTGGCTTCGCGATCCTCGATGCCCGTCATCGGTGATGACGGTGGCGATGCGCTTCAGCCCGCACAGGATCAGGCTCGAGCGCTGGCGGAATTTCGATGAGTCGACCAGCACCACCAGTTCGTCGGCCTGGTCGATCAGTTTCTGCTCCGCCTGGATCAGCAGCGGGTCGCCTTCCATCAGGCCAAGCGGCCCCAGCCCTTGAGCGCCCATGAACATGCGGCGCGCGTAGAAATTACGCGTCACGTCATTGTCGAAGGGCGAGAGGATGATGTTCTGCTCGCGGTAGATGGTGCCGCCCGACAGCATGACGGTGTTCTTCGAATGCTTGAGCAGGTGCTCGGCGATGGGGAACGAATTGGTGAAGATCGGCATGCGGCGTCCGGTCAGGAAATGCACCATCTGGAAGGTGGTGGTGCCGCCATTGATGATGATCGGCTCGCCGTCCCTTGCACAGCTCCACCGCTTCGCGCGCAATCGCGCGCTTCTGCGAAGCATTAGCGTTTCGTTGACGGAAAAGGGCCGGCCGGCGGGCCGATGAACTGCGGTGGCGAGATCGCCTCGGCGCCGCCGCGCACGCGGCGCAGGCGCTTTTGCACATGAAGAGCCGCGATATCGCGCCGGATCGTCGCCTCGGAGGAGTCCGTCAGGTCGACCATCTCCTGCACCGTCACCACAGGCTTTTCCTGGACGGCGACAGAATGATCCTGTGGCGCTCTTTTTCGTGCATGGTTCCTCCCTGCATGGTCATGAGGCACTAGAAAACCACCAGTGTCAATCATTTTCGCTCATATAATTTCATTGTGCAGTGCAATATGATCGATCTTGATCGTTTATGATTGACAACCGAGATGCTTGCGTAGACATTTCCGGCAAAATGGACCGCGCCTTTTGCGTCCCAGGGAGGATAATCATGCTCGACAAGCGCTCCGGCTCGCGCCTTGCCAACCTTTGGGACGATGGCGAAAGCCAAGGGGCTGAGCGAGCCTGAGCTTCTGGTCTATCGCTCCAACACGCTCGGCTCCGACAAGCGTGTCACCAATTATGGCGGCGGCAACACCTCGTCCAAGATCCGGCAGAAGGACCCGCTCTCCGGCGCCGAAGTCGAAGTGCTATGGGTCAAGGGCTCGGGCGCGACAGCGCCTCGATCAAGCTGGACGGTTTCGCCACGCTCTACATGGACAAACTGCAGGCGCTGAAAGGCCTCTATCGTGGCGTCGCGCATGAGGACGAGATGGTGGGCTATCTTCCCCACTGCACCTTCAATCTCAACCCGCGCGCGGCCTCGATCGACACGCCGCTGCACGCCT
This sequence comes from Mesorhizobium sp. C277A, assembly GCF_040324395.1. NCBI lineage: Bacteria > Pseudomonadati > Pseudomonadota > Alphaproteobacteria > Hyphomicrobiales > Phyllobacteriaceae > Mesorhizobium > Mesorhizobium sp. C277A. The sequence goes on from NZ_JAMYVW010000004.1 coordinate 7,396, forward strand.
ATGGGCCGAAGCCGTTCGTCGATCACATGCATCCCGATGCCATTATCGCGATTGCCGCGGCCAAGGATTCCAAGGCGCTGACCAAGGAAATCTTCGGCGACGCCATCGGCTGGCTGCTATGGAAGCGGCCGGGCTTCGAACTTGGCCTGTGGCTTGAGAAATTCTGCGTCGAACACCCCGAGGCCAAGGGCGTCATCCTCGAAAGCCACGGCTTGTTCACCTGGGGCGACACACCCAAGGAGTGCTACGAAACGACCATTTCGGTCATCAACCAGGCGATCGAATGGTTCGAGCGCCGCTCCGAGGGTCTCGCCATCTTCGGCGGCGAAGTCGTCAAATCGCTAGACGCCGCTGAGCGCCGCGCCATCGCGGCGAGACTGATGCCGAGGATCCGCGGCCTGATTTCGGAGAAGAGCCACAAGCTCGGCCATTTCGACGATTCCGCCGCCGTGCTCGAATTCGTTCAACTCCAGGGATTTGCGCCCGCTGGCGGCACTCGGTACCTCATGCCCGGATCATTCCTGCGCACAAAAATCCGCCCGCTGGTTATCGAGTTCGACCCAGCGAAAGCCCGACGTCGAAGCCGTAATTGCGCGCCTCGCCGACATATCGCTGAGTACCGTGTCGGCTACCAGGCCTATTACGACAGCTGCAAGCATCCGGACTCGCCCCCGATCCGCGATCCCAACGCCGTGGTCTACCTGATGCCCGGCGTCGGCATGTTCACCTTCGCCGGCGACAAGGCCACCGCCCGCATCTCTGGCGAATTCTACGTCAACCCATCAATGTCATGCGCGGCGCCTCGACCGTTTCGTCCTATGTCGGCCTGCCGGCGCAGGAGGCCTTCGACATCGAATACTGGCTGCTCGAGGATTTGAAGCTGCAGCGCATGCCGAAGCCGAAGTCGCTCGCCGGCCAAATCGCGCTGGTCACCGGCGGCGCCGGCGGCATCGGCCGCGCCACCGCCAGCCGGCTGCTGCGCGAAGGCGCCTGCGTCGTGCTGGCCGATATCGACGAGACCGCACTTGCCAACGCCAACGACGAACTGGCGAAGCCTATGGCAAGGACTTCGTCGGCCGGTGCTGATCAACGTCACCGCGGAGGAGCAGGTGATTTCCGGCTTCGCCCAGACAGCCGTCGAGTTCGGCGGCATTGATATTCTCGTCTCCAACGCAGGCCTCGCCTCCTCGGCGCGATCGAGGAGACAACGCTGGCGCTGTGGAACAAGAACATGGACATATTGTCGACCGGCTATTTCCTGGTCTCGCGCGAAGCCTTCCGGCTGTTTCGCGCCCAGAAGATCGGCGGCAATGTCGTCTTCGTCGCCTCCAAGAACGGCCTTGCCGCGTCACCCAACGCCGCCGCCTATTGCACCGCCAAGGCCGCCGAAATCCATCTCGCCCGCTGCCTCGCGCTGGAAGGCGCGGAAGCCCAGATCCGGGTCAATGTCGTGAATCCGGACGCCGTGCTGCGCGGTTCGAAGATCTGGACCGGCGAGTGGAAGGAACAGCGCGCCGCCGCCTACAAGATGTCGACCGACGATCTGGAAGAACACTACCGCTCGCGCTCGATGCTGAAGCGCTCGGTGTTTCCGGAAGACATTGCCGAAGCGATTTATTTCCTGGCGTCCGACATGTCGGCCAAATCCACCGGCAACATCATCAACGTCGACGCCGGCAACGCGCAGAGCTTTACGCGCTGAGTTAAGGGCGGAGCGCTTCTCTTCTCCCCGTCACTATAAGGGGAGAAGGTGGCCGAAGGGCCGCATGAGGGCAGCGCTGACTGAACGCATTGGGAGGAATAGCACTTGTCCGAAACCATCATCGCCGCCGATCTCGTCTCCAGCCACAACGCCCAGCGCAAACCCGACCTCGAGCGCGACTACGCCTCTCTCGGGGAACGCCTCGACCGTCGCGGCATCGCCATCGACGCCATCCGCGCAAGGTCGAGAAATTCGCCGTCGCCATTCCGTCCTGGGGCGTCGGCACCGGCGGCACACGCTTTGCCCGCTTTCCCGGCGCCGGCGAGCCGCGCGACATTTTCGACAAGATCGAGGACTGCGCAGTCATCAGCCAACTGACGCAGGCGACACCGACCGTCTCGTTGCACATCCCGTGGACAAGGCCGATCCGAACCGGCTGAAGCAGGCCGCCTCGCGCTTCGGCCTCGGCTTCGACGCCATGAACTCCAACACCTTTTCGGATGCCAGGGATCAGACGCTCTCCTACAAATTCGGCTCGCTTTCGCATGCCGATGCCGGCACGCGCCGCCAGGCCGTCGAGCACAATCTCGAATGCATCGAGATCGGCAAGACGCTGGGTCCAGGGCGCTGACAGTGTGGATCGGCGACGGCTCGAATTTCCCCGGCCAGGTCAATTTCGCCAAAGCCTTCGAGCGCTATCTCGACGCCATGAAGGAGATCTATGCCGGACTGCCCGCCGACTGGAAACTGTTCACCGAACACAAGATGTACGAGCCGGCTTTCTACTCCACGGTCGTGCAGGACTGGGGCACCAATTACATGATCGCCAAGGAGCTGGGCGACAAGGCCTACTGCCTGGTCGACCTCGGCCACCATGCGCCCAACGTCAACATCGAGATGATCGTGTCGCGGCTGATCCAGTTCAAGAAACTCGGCGGCTTCCACTTCAACGATTCCAAATATGGCGACGACGACCTCGATGCCGGCTCGATCGATCCCTACCGGCTGTTCCTGGTCTTCAACGAACTGGTCGATGCCGAGCTGTCCGGCGCCGAGGGTTTCGATCCCGCCCACATGCTCGACCAGAGCCACAACGTCACCGACCCGATCGAAAGCCTGATGCTGTCGGCAGTCGAGGTGCAGCGCGCCTATGCGCAGGCGCTGCTGGTCGACCGCAAGGCGCTCGAAGGTTTTCAGGACGGCAATGATGCGCTGATGGCGACGCAGACGCTGAAAGCTGCCTACCGCACCGATGTCGAGCCGATCCTGGCCATGGCGCGGCTGAACACAGGCGGCGCCATCGATCCAGTCGCCGCATATCGCGCGGCGGGCTACCGGGCGAAGGTCGCGGCGGAACGGCCGGCGGTTGTGGCCGGTTCAGGCGGGATTGTTTGAGATTGGCTAATCTCCACCACAGGGGGGAGATCAGCTTGCCTCCGCCAGCAGGCGAACACCAATGTTCGCTCACATTGATGATGGACTCGGCCGCTCCATGTAGGTCTTCTAGGCACACTGCACTTGGAGCACCGCCATGCCCTTGACCCGCCGGACGCTGATTGGCGTCACCCTTTCGCTCGCAATTGCGCTCGCGCCATCCGGCGCGCTCCATGCCGCCTCGCCTCAACCGGCGAAGGGCGAGCACGGCATGGTCGTCACCGCCCAGCATCTGGCGTCGGAAGCCGGCGTCGAGGTGCTGAAGAAGGGCGGCAATGCCGTCGATGCGGCGGTCGCCGTCGGCTATGCGCTCGCCGTCGTCTACCCCAATGCCGGCAATATCGGCGGTGGCGGGTTCATGACCATCCGCTTCAAGGACGGCAAATCGACCTTCCTCGATTTCCGCGAGCGCGCGCCGCTGGCGGCAACCAAGACCATGTATCTCGACAAGGACGGCAATCCGGTGAAGGGCGCCAGCCTTGATGGCTACCTCGCGGTCGGCGTACCGGGCTCCGTGGCAGGGTTCGAGATGGCTCGTGAAAAATATGGCACGCTGCCACGCCAGGATTTGATGGCGCCGGCAATTGCCTATGCCAAGGATGGCTTCATCCTCGACCAGGGCGACGCTGCTTCATTCGCAAGCAATGTCGCACGGCTGGCGAAGGACCCTGCCGCCGCCGCCATCTTCCTGAAGCCGGACGGCAAACCCTATGGCGCCGGCGAGCGTCTCCTCCAGCCCGATCTTGCAGCCTCGCTCGCCGCCATCTCCGAAAAAGGCGCCGACGCCTTCTACAAAGGCGCCATTGCCGACGCCATCGTCAAGGCGAGCGGCGCCAGGGGCGGCATTCTGGCCAAGGCAGACTTCGAGCAATATAAGATACGCGAGCTGCAACCGGTGAGCTGCACCTATCGCGGCTATGAGATCACGTCCTCGCCGCCGCCAAGCTCCGGCGGCGTTATCATCTGCGAAATCCTCAACGTGCTGGAGGGCTACCCGCTGTCCTATCTCGGCGCCGGCTCGGCCGAGACGGTGCATGTCATGGTCGAGGCGATGCGTTACGCCTATGTGGACCGCAACTCGGCGCTCGGCGATCCCGATTTCGTCGACAATCCGGTCTCGAAACTGCTCGACAAGGGTTACGCCAAGGAGACCCGCGACAAGATCGACCCGTTCCGCGCCGGCGTCTCGCAAAATTTGATGCCGAAGGGCTTCGGCGAGTCGAAGGAAACGACGCACTATTCGATCATCGACGATGACGGCAATGCGGTCGCGGTCACCTATACGCTGAACGGCTCGTTCGGCGCCGGCGTGGTCGCGGACGGCACCGGCATCCTGCTCAACAACGAGATGGATGATTTCACCCAGAAGCCTGGCGTGCCCAACCTCTACGGTCTCGTGCAGGGAGAGGCCAATGCCATCCAGCCGAAGAAGACGCCGCTGTCATCGATGAGCCCGACCATCGTCGCCAAGGACGGCAAGCCGTTCATGGTTATCGGCAGCCCCGGCGGCTCGCGCATCATCACCATCACGCTGGAAGCCATCGTCAACGTCATCGACCACGGCATGAACATCCAGGAGGCGATCGACGCATCGCGCATCCACCATCAATGGCTGCCCGACACGATCTATGTCGAACCCTTCGGCCTGTCGCCCGACACGGAAAAACTGCTGGCCGGCATGGGCTACCACCTCGATCTCGCGGATTCTACCTGGGGTCAGGCTGCCGGCATTCTTGTCGGCGGCAAGAGCCTGGCGGAAATCGAGAAGGGCGGCGGCGCCCGTTACAACGGCGCCATCGACAGCCGCGCCGCATCCGGCGAGGCGATTGGCTACTGATCAAAACAAGAGATTGATCAGAGGACGAGCGTAAGCGTCGACCCGACGAGCATCAGCGCCGCGATCACAACGAACGCCGCGTAGATGCGGGGACGGTCGAGGAGCAGCGCATTGCCCGATATCCAGGCCGCGGTTGCGCCGCCAAGCGCAAACAGGAAGCCGTTCCGGTGACCAAAGGTCATGGAAGCGGCCATCAGCCCGCCAATGATCAGCGCGCCGAAGACGATGATCACGGCAACGGCGTATTTCTCGAAGTCGTTGCCGCCGCCCATGGCCGGGCCGATCGCGTTCAAATTCGTCAGATCGTCCGGATCGAACGGGTTGGTCGATCCATATTCATCTTGACCGACAGGTTCTCGCATCATTCATTCTCCGCTGACCGGCAACAAATCATCAACATCTGCCGAGCGCAACCGGATCGCGCCGTGCCGAAGGCCGCCGATGCGGTCTTCAACACTTTCTGATGCCGACTTGCCACGGTTTTTTTGCGCCGGTTCACAATATCTACCCTGCTTTCGGTTCCACAGGCCTGAATTACCTGGAAAATGAATTACCTGGAAAAATCGCTGCGCACGATGCCGTGCCGCTGCAGCTTGTCGTAGAAGGTCTTGCGCGGAATGCCGAGCGCTTCGATCGTGCGCCGGACATCGCCGTCATTGCGGCCAAGTGCCTCGCGGATGACATCGGCCTCATAGCGTTCCAGCCGTTCCGGCAATGAACTGGCGTCATCCGGCTCCGCCGATGCGGCAGGTGGCGCTTGCGCCGCTTCCTCCAGTCCCAGCACGAAACGCTCGGCGAAATGCGCGAGTTCACGCACATTGCCCGGCCAGTCGTGCTGGCTCAGATGGCGGTGCACTGAGGCAGGCACTGCTGGCATTTGCCGGCGGAAGCGGGCGGCTGCACGCTCGGCGAAGTAGAAGAACAGCAGGGCGACGTCGTCGCGGCGTTCGCGCAGCGGCGGGATCGAGATCGTCACCACATTGAGCCGGTAGTAGAGATCCTCGCGGAAGGCGCCGCGCCGGCTGGCATCGCCGAGATCGACCTTGGCGGCGGCGACGACGCGCAGGTCGACCGGCCGGATTTCATTGGTGCCGAGCGGCGTCACCTCGCGCATTTCCAGCACCCGCAGCATCTGCACCTGGGTCGAGGCCGGCATGCTTTCGATCTCGTCGAGAAACAGCGTGCCGCCGCTCGAATGCTCGATGCGGCCGATGCGCTTCTTCTGTGCGCCGGTGAAGGCGCCGGCCTCATGGCCGAACAGTTCGCTTTCGATCACCGTGTCCGGCAGCGTGCCGCAATTCAGCGCCACGAAATTGCCCCTGGCGCGGCGGCTCCAGCGATGCAGCAGGCTCGCCACCACCTCCTTGCCGGAGCCGGTCTCGCCGGTCACCAGAACGTCGACATCGGTATCGGCGATTTGCCGCAGCGTCCGGCGCAATCGCTCCATCGCCGGCGTCTGCCCGATCAGCGGCAGGCCGTCCTGCGCCTGTTCGGCGCTTTCGCGCAAGGCGCGGTTCTCCATCACCAGCCGGCGCTTTTCCGCCGCCCGTGCCACACTTTGCGCCAGCCGGTCGGCGGCGAAAGGCTTGGTGATGAAGTCGTAGGCCCCATCCTTGATCGCCTTGACCGCAACCGCGATGTCGCCATGCCCGGTGACCAGGATTACCGGAATATCGGCATCGAGCTGCAAGACGCGGTCGAAGAGCTGCAGGCCGTCAATGCCGGGCATGCGGATGTCGGACACCACCACGCCGGGAAAATTGGCGTCGAGCCCGGCCAGCGCCTCGGCCGCCACCGCAAAGGCCGAGACGGAAAAACCAGCGAGTTCCAGCGTCTGCCGAGTGGCCCTCAGCAATTCGCTGTCGTCGTCGATCAATACGACCGGTGCGGTGTCCATCATGCTGCCCTGGCGAGGTGAACGGTGAAGCGCGTGCCGTCTCTGCCGCTCGCCACCTCGATGCGCCCGCCATAATCGGCGACGATGTCCTGCGAGATGACGAGGCCGAGCCCCAGGCCTTTTTCCTTCGAGGTGTTGAACGGCGTGAACAATGACTTGAGGATGGCAGGCGAAATGCCCGGCCCATTGTCGGCGACGGCAAGCGCCACGCCGTCGGCCGTCTCCTGGGCCGACACCTGCACCCTGGCGCCGTCGCGCCCGTCCAGCGCTTCCAGCGCATTCTGGAACAGGTTGATCAGCACCTGTTCGAGCCGCAGCCGGTTGCCCATCACCTTGAGCGTTACCGCGGCAGCGTGATATCGAGCGCGTCCAGCCGGCCGGCAAAGCGGCTTCTGAGCAGCACCACGGCGCCCTCGATGACGCCGCGCAGTTCGACCGGTTCGGCTGCCGTGCGCCCCTTGCGGGCAAAGACCTTCAACTCTTCGGTGATGCCGCCGATGCGCTCGGTCAGCGCGGCAATCGCTCCAAGGTTCTCCTCGGCCGAGGCGGTCTGCTTGCGCTCCAGGAACACACGCGCATTGTCGGCATAGGCGCGGATGGTCGCCACCGGCTGGTTGATCTCATGCGCGACGCCGGCGGCAACCTGGCCGAGGGTAGCAAGACGGTTGGCCTGCACCAATTCCTGCTGCATGACCTGCAGCTTGGCTTCGGTGCTGCGGTGATCGGTGATCTCGGCCTGCAGCCGGTCGCGAGCCAGGCTGAGGTCATGCGTACGCTCGACGACGCGGCGCTCGAGCTCTATGCGCGCTGCCTGTTCGGCGGCGATGCGCATCTGCGCCGACTGACGGCGCCACAGGAGGTAGCCGGCCAGCGCCAGCAACGGCACCACGACGCCCAGCGCCAGCAGCCGCATCTCACGCACCGCAGCCGCGATCGGCGCTTCGACCGGCACGAGATAATCGAGCCGCCATGGCGTCGATTGGACCAGTGTCGAAAGCCTGAGATATTCGGCATCGCTGCCGCCCGGTGTTATCGCATGCACCATCGACACGTCAGGGCTCAATGCCTCGGGGCGTGTGATCGGCAAGGGGATCAGCGGCGCGTTGCCGAATTGCTGGCTGCTCCGGATGGCGGCAGCCACCGGGCCGGTCAGCGGCGCGGTGGTCATGAAGCGCCAGGACGGCACGCTGGTGATCAGCACGACGCCGTGGTCGTCGCTGACATAGGCCGGCCGGTTGGCCTCATGCCAGTCGGCTTCAAGCTGGTCGAATTCCATCTTGACGACGACGACGCCGAGCGGTGCCGCCGCATTGCCGACGCGACGCGAAATATAGAGGCCCGGGCGCTTGCTGATGTTGCCCAGCGCAAAATATTCGGCCGTTCCCGATTGCATGGCGCCGGAGAAATAGGCGCGGAAACCATAGTCGTTGCCGACGAAGCTGGTTGTTTCGCGCCAGTTGCTGGAGGCGATCGCAAACCCGTCGACGCCGGTGACGTAAAGCACCGAAGCCTTGGTGCCGGAGACCAGCCCTTCGAGCTTGCGGTTGAGCACGTCGATCGTGACAGCGCCCTTGTTCTGCAGGGCGTCATGCACCTGCTGGTCCTCGGACAAGAGCAGCGGCAGCGCCCGCGGGCTTTCCAGCACGGCGCGCAGCAACGCAACCTTCAGATTGGCATCGGTGCGGCCTTGCGCCGCCAGTGCCGCGACCTCGGCGCGGCGCGCGTAGAGGCCGGCGCCGGTGAGCGCCGTGGCAACGATCACCAGCGCGATCGCCGCAAACAGCAGCCAGGCGCGACGCGCGCGTTTGCCGAGTTGCTCGGGCGTCGGCGACAGGACCGCGACAGGGCGTTGCAGCATTCCCTATTTGTGCATGATTTCGCACAAAGCACAATTCAGTCATGCGGATGTCCGCACTTGCGTTGAGCGGCAGCAGCCTCGATCGGACGAATACTCAACAAAATCAATGGCTGCGGTATGCCGCACAGTCTGGCACGGCAGTTGCAGTGACCAATACGGCAGTCGCAAGGCTGCGGAAAACAACTGCCCCGGGAGGTCGAGCTTTCGATCGGGGCGCCATGGAGGACGTCATGCAGCCAGCATTCGCTGCCGCCGAACCGCGCGGCAAGCTACCCTTTTACCGTCATCTCTACGTGCAGGTCCTGACGGCGATCGCCGCCGGCGTGCTGCTCGGTCATTTCTATCCCGAACTCGGTGCTTCGCTGAAGCCGCTCGGCGATGCCTTCATCAAGCTGGTCAAGATGGTGATCGCGCCGGTCATCTTCCTGACGGTGACCACCGGCATTGCCGGCGTCTCCGACCTGAAAAAGGTTGGCCGCGTCGCCGGCAAGGCGATGATCTATTTCCTGGTCTTTTCGACCCTGGCGCTGGTCGTCGGCATGGTCGTCTCCAACGTCGTCCAACCGGGCGCCGGCATGCACATCAATGCGGCGACGCTCGACCCCTCGAAGGTCGCCACCTTCACCGAGAAGGCGCATGACACGACCATCGTCGGCTTCCTGCTCAACATCATCCCCGACACCATCACCGGCGCCTTCGCGCAAGGCGACATTCTGCAAGTGCTGTTCTTCTCGGTGCTGTTCGGCATCTCTCTCGCTCTGGTCGGCGAGCGCGGCCGCCCGGTCGTCGATTTCCTGCAGGCGCTGACCTCGCCTATCTTCCGCCTGGTCGCCATCCTGATGAAGGCCGCCCCCATCGGCGCCTTCGGCGCCATGGCCTTCACCGTCGGCAAATACGGCATCGGCGCGATTGCCAACCTCGCCTTTCTGATCGGCACCTTCTACCTGACGTCGCTGCTCTTCGTGCTGGTCGTGCTCGGCGCTGTCGCTTGGTACAACGGCTTCTCGATCCTCGCCTTGATCCGCTACATCAAGGAAGAGCTGCTGCTGGTGCTCGGCACCTCGTCCTCGGAAGCCGCTCTTCCCGGCCTGATGGCCAAGATGGAGCGCGCAGGCTGCAACCGCTCGGTGGTCGGCCTGGTCATCCCGACCGGCTATTCCTTCAACCTCGACGGCACCAACATCTACATGACGCTGGCGGCGCTGTTCATCGCCCAGGCGACCGATACGCCGCTCACCTATGGCGACCAGATCCTGCTGCTGCTCGTCGCCATGCTGAGCTCCAAGGGTGCCGCCGGCATCACCGGCGCCGGCTTTATCACGCTGGCCGCCACGCTCTCGGTGGTGCCTACTGTGCCGGTCGCCGGCATGGCACTGATCCTCGGCGTCGACCGCTTCATGTCGGAATGCCGGGCGCTGACCAACTTCGTCGGCAATGCAGTGGCGACGATCGTCGTGGCGCGCTGGGAAGGCGAACTCGACCAGACCAAGTTCGCCGCCGCCATGGCCGGCACATTGTCCGAGGAAGCCGACCTGGCGCTGTCGGGCGATCTGCAGCCCGCCTGACCGCTCCGGGCACTGACGTTTGAGCACAAGGCCGCAGCCGATTCGGTTGCGGCCTTTCCTTTTCCGCCTGCACGTGGCTGGCGCTGGCCGGGCCCTCCCGGGTAGGGTGCGGACGTAAAACCGAAAGGCCGGCGCATGAGCAATCCGTACCCCGAAATCTACCTCGTCCGTCACGGCGAGACGGAGTGGAGCGCTTCGGGAAAACACACCGGCCGCACCGACATACCGTTGACGGCAAAGGGCGAGGCGGCAGCTCGCGGCGTGGCGGACCGGCTCAAGGATCTGTCCTTCCAGGCGGTGTGGTCGAGCCCGTCGCAGCGAGCCTTCAGCACCTGCACGCTTGCCGGCTTCGGCGCTGCTGCCGTCAAGAAGGACGACCTGCAGGAATGGGACTATGGCGCCTATGAGGGCGTTAAGACCAAGGAGATTCTTGTGCAGCGCCCCGGCTGGCAATTGTTCCATGACGGCTGTCCCGACGGCGAGTCGGTAGCGGATGTTGGTGCCAGGGCCGACAGGATCATCGCCGGGCTGCGGGCAATCGAGGGCAATGTGCTGGTGTTTTCAAGCTCGCATTTCCTGCGCGTGCTGGCCGCGCGCTGGCTCGGTCTGCCACCCGAAGGCGGTGCGCACTTCGTGCTTGATACCGCGAGCCTCAGCATCCTCGGCTATGAGCACGATCTGAGCGAGCCGGTGATACGCAGGTGGAACCAGAAGTAGTGTTTCTCAGCAAGCCTGCCTCTTAACGCGCGAGCACCGCCAATTCCTCCGATGTCAGATGCCGCGCCTTGCCCATGGCGAGCTCGCCGAGCTGCAAACCGCCGATCGCCACCCTGACCAGCCTCAGCACCTCGATATCGAAGGCGCCGAGCAGGCGGCGGATCTGGCGGTTGCGGCCCTCGTCGAGCACGATTTCCAGCCATGCGGTGCGGCCGCCGCTGCGCAGCAGCTCGATCGAACTTGCGGCCAGCAGCTCGCCATCGACGATCGCGCCGTCGCGAAACCGCTTCAGCATCGCTTCGTCTGGCGCGGCACCGATCTGCACATGATAGGTCTTGGCGACATGCGAGGCCGGATCGAGCAGGCCGTTCGCCCAGCGCGTGTCGTTGGTCATCAGCAACAGACCTTCGCTGGCCTTGTCGAGGCGCCCGACCGGCGACACGAAAGGCAGCTCGAGCCCGGTGAGGCAGTCATAGACGGTGCCGCGATCCTGTGGGTCGTCGCGGGTGGTGACCAGCCCGCGCGGCTTGTTGATCATCAGGTAGACTTTTGCCTCGGCGACGATCTGCTCGCCGTCGACGTTGATGCGGTCGCGGCCGAGATCGACGCGCAGCGACGGATCGCGCACCACCTTGCCGCCAACCCGCACGCGCCCTTCGGCGATCAGCAGCTCGGCCTGCTTGCGCGAACACAGGCCGAGTTTGGAAAGCGCCCGGTTCAGGCTGACGCCTGCGCTCGCGGTCTGGTGTTGGGCGGTGTCTGGTGGCCGTGCCATGTCCTGCTTGCCATCCCAATGATCGGCATCGACAAATGCCACGCCCCGCATTGGCTTCGCAACCTGCCGCGGCATCAACATCACGGGTCGCGGGAGCGGGGCTGTTCTCAAATACGATGTGTCAGGGGGTCGGGCTCAACAGCCCGCCATGGAACGCTGCCCCGCGACGGACGTTGTTGCCGACGAGCGATTTGTCGCGAAAGGCACCGCCATGAAGAAAATCTACCAAAAGCCGACGCTCGTGAAGCGAGGCAGGCTCACCAGCCTGACGGCTCAGATCGTCGCTTCTGGGGTCATTCTGGGGGAATGATCCCCCAGATAACGGAAGGGATAAATCGATGAGCGAGCGCGGCGTTGATTTCCTGCAGGGCTGGATCCACGAGCACCTGCCGGGCGAACTGCCTGCCGACAAGGCAACGGCTCGAACCCTAACCACGCGAGCTGCCCTGGATGCTCGGCATTTAGGCCTTGAGGTCAGCGAGATCGAAGAGGATCTCGGTCCGCTGGAACGGGTGATTTTCGAGGCGCTGGATCAGCCCGATATCTGAGCCCCCGATATGAGCCCATTGCAGGCGATATTGGCCCATCGCCATCCTGGCGGGGGCTTTTCCGTGATGGCATCCGTGGGTGCGCAGCCCTAGGCAGCCCGCGCAGCTGACGCTCCCCGTGCCGGCGGCAATTCGAACACAGTGGCGCCGTCCCGTGGAACCGAACTTGCCTCCCCCGAATTGACTCGCGATCGCGTTCGGGAGGGGAAGCATGCAAGATCAGCATTTCGATGAGCCGGTTCGCGTGGCGCTCGGCAGGTCCAGAAACACGATCTACAAGGTGGAGCGTGTCGCGCAGGCCGCTGACATCCTCATGAACCGATGGCCCGTGAAGACAGGCGGCTATCACGTCGCCGCCCGCAAAGCCTGCCTTGGCGTTCTGGAAGGCCTTCAAGAGGCGCGCTATGCCCGCGCCGCCTTCGTCAACGCGGCGATCGAGGCCGATATACTGCTCGAGCGCGACCGCGAGGGTTGAGCGGTCCATCGCCTCTTTGTTTGGCGTGAGGTAAACTGGCAGACCGGTCGGGAGCCTTCCATGTGCAACGACTATGAGCAGCATATTCTCTGGGCTGAATATTGCCGGATGCTGGAGTCGCTGGCACTCGAGATCCCGACCCATCAGACCGAACTTGACCTGCCGCGGGTTGATGACATCCATATCAACGATCCAGCCCCGATCATGCGCGCCGCCGGCGACACTGGCGTTGTTGAACTGACGTCGATGACGTTTGGATTTCCGCCGGCCGGCCCGAAAGGCGGACCAGTGTTCAACTTCCGCTCCGAAGGCCGGCAATTCGCCGGCAGCAAACGCTGCCTCGTGCCGGCATCCGCCTTCTTCGAGTTCACGGGCACGAAGTATCCGAAGGCAAAGCATCGCTTCACGCTCAACGGCTCGCCGTTCATGGCCATCGCAGGGCTTTGGCGTGAAGCTGCCGGCAACAAGCCGCCAACCTTCACCATGCTGACAACCGAGCCTGGACCGGATATTGCGCCCTATCACAGTCGGCAGGTCGTGGTGCTTCGGCCTGAGAATTGGTCCGCCTGGCTCAGTCTGACGAAGCCGGAAGCCGAACTGCTGCAGCCGCTTCCAGCCGGCTCGCTGCGCGTGGAGACCGTGCGCCCCGAAAGTTCATAACTCGGTTGCGCAGGCTTGCCGGCACAGCCGGCAGGCCGAAATCAGGAATCCGTCGGTGCGGCGCCAGGAAGTCAAGCCCTTGATGTTCAGAGAAAACTGGTGCCCAGAGGCGGAATCCAAGTGGAGAAAATCCCGTTTTCGTTTCAGAGACTTATGCGAAGGTTGGCCGCATCTGCTACCAACAGAAATACCAACAAAATATTTCTGTGGATTGGTTCGGTTCCTGATATTTATCTCAATGCCTCGCACCTGCACCTTGTCTTTTCCGGTTCGGTCTAGATCCTTCTTGGTTATCTATCATCATGCGGGGGGGTCAAGTGAAGACCACGGCTGGCCAAGACGACTCAATGAAAACGATGGCCGCCTGCGGCCCTAATGCGCCCTGGTATCGGCCGTTCGTTCACGCAGCTTAAGCCTGGAAGCTTCCGTTCCCTGACCAGCGGACGTAGCCGGGCGAGCTTATTAGCGCCGCAGCGGTATCACTTAACCGGTATTATCAACGGAGCCGGGCGCCCGTGTACGGCATAGGTCAGGATCGCGTGGTGGTTGCAGAAGCATTCGATCGCGAACTCGTGTCGGACTCCGTTCGCGTCCGTCAACACGACGGTTCCGTCGAAAATCGGACCTCTCCTAGCCCGGCCGGCACTGGCCCTGAGAAAGTTCCAACAGAATTCCTGAGTGATCCCCGGAAACCGCGTCCTGAACGCGGGTGAGCGGATGAAGTATCGCACGTCCTTGCCGCCGGGGTCGCGGCCGATATCGTCGTGGTGCGGATGGGCGCTGACCATCCCGAATGCCGGCGTTTCGCCATCCCGCTCCTCGACCGTGCGCCATAACGTGGTGGTTATCGTATTGCCGTAGCGCTTGGCCAGATTCTGGATGGACTTGAAGGTAATCTCGACGTCGCGAGCCTCGCACGCGAAACGGTCCTGAAGGAACAGCAAGCGTGCGGCGGCGAAATTAGCCTCCGCCTCCACATTGGCGTGGCAGTTCGGATCGAGCGTGTACTGATCGTCGCCGAACAGGAAATCCTTGTGCCAGGGAATGAAACTATGCCCAACCTCATGGGCCTCGATCCATCGTTTCTTCGCGTCGGGAACCTGTTGGTCGATCAGGATGCGATTGCCGTCGGGTATCCATAAGGCGGAGAGGTTGGCCTTCTTGATCACGTCGATCAGAATGGTCGGACGGGCGATAACCTGCTTGCCCGCCACCTTCATCCTATGCGCGACTTCCTGCAGGAGCGTCGGATTGGACAAGCTATAGTACTTGAGGTCTAGCGCGAGCAACTGCCGGACCTCCGGGAGACGGAGGGGCGGTTCGGGATTGCCGAGTTCGCGGAGAATCCTGTCAACGAGTCCTCGGATGTCGTCCGCCTCATATGCTCCGACCGTCCCCTCCATCATCGGTTCATTTCTGCCCCAGCACCAGAAACTTGACGAAACTGTCCAAGACCTGTTGCTCGTGCTTACTGAGCTTGGACAAATCATCGGACTTAGCCGCGAACTTCTGGGCCTCTTCCTGCAGGACCTCGTCTCTAGTAACCGTAGCGCCAGAGAGCTTCATCAGCGCTCGTGGCGGCATCCTAAAAAACTCGGCCAACTGGTGAACGGTCCTCGGCCTGGGTTTGTAGTTGGGGTCCCGTTCGATCAACCTGATCTCGGCGGCCTCCACCCGCGCCTTTGCGCCCAAGGTTTCAACCGACAATTGGTCGCGTCGTCTCAACTGGCGTATGAAGACCCCGAAGGCGTGCTTCATTTCGACCACGTTGCCCGCGTCCGACACAAGTTCGGACGGCAGGAACATCCCTATATTGTCGATGGCTTCCAACGGCCATCCCGCGTCATGGTCCGTATCCGGATCGGACTCGATCTTTCGCCGGAGCCAGTCGCGTGAGATAAGCATCTCCATCATCTGCTCCTTCTGTTTAAGTGAGGAAGGCGCGCGCTTGTGCTTCGGTCATCTCAAAGTAGCGCATGCGCGTGTCGTCGATTTCCAGGTCGGTCATTCCAACCACATCTCGATACCAAGCTTCGGCCTGTGGCAAGGCGTGCAGGCCTACCCGTCCCCTGAATTCCTCTTGAACACTCAAGCTGATCGCGGCAACCATCATGATGCGCCCCACGCCCTTGAAACGAGGGGACGCATCGAAACGCGGTCTGTTCCAAGGCGCGGTAGCCAGCAGGTCCACCGTGACCAGCGGCTTGCCGCGTTGCGAGGGTTCTTTGGCAAAACCTGCAGTCGTCACGAGCATCAGGCCCTGTGTGGCACCTTCCGCCACGATCGCGAACGACTGCCGGTCAAGCCGGTTTGACGCCATGTCGACTTTCTCGGACCATCGCCAATGAGCGTCCTGGATGTCGTTATCGGCGAGGAATTGCAGGTTGTATTGGCCGGCGGCTTTCAGTTCCGCAATCCTGGCTTCCATGAGCGGGCGCCACGAGCCGTCTATATCGGCGACATTGCCGGCATCCGCGGGGCTGAGGAGATGGGATTCCGTGAACTTGCCGGTCCGACGGTCTAACAGGTCGTAGGTACCGATGAGGCTACCCGACATGGCTTCAGCTCAGCATCATGAGCTCGGCTTTTTCCTTGGTGGAAGGGTGTTCGAAGAATACCTTCTCGCCGCGTTCTATTCTGTCCGTGATGGATTGGTAGAGCCTGAGGGCCTGTCGGACTAGGGCGGTCTTGGACAAACCTTTTTCATCGGCGAGGCGATCGACTAGATCCATCTCCTGCGAACTCAAATTCAGCGTCATCGTACGTTTTTCAACCATAGGGTCCTCCTTGACGGCCGCGCGTTCATATCATTATCCACGAGGCTAGTCAACAATTAATAGCTACAGGTCACGTATTGACTAGCTAAGAAATAGCTACTATTTGATGTGATATCGAGACGCAGGAGAAACCAAATGAACGACAGCGATCCCATTCGCAGCATCCATATCGCCGGCACCGACCTAGTGTTCCGCGCGGTTCCCGTAAATGACCAGACCCCCTCAGGCGACCAGATCGCCCTCGCCGCGGGGTTTTCGTCCGACGATTACAGCTATGTCCTGCAGATGCGGGACAACGGCGAACTTGAGGACGTCCGCAGCCGCGAATCCGTGCCCTTGTCCGACGGACAGCGGTTTATCGTCGCCCTGAGCGACCGATCCTACCGGCTTGCCTTCGCCGGCGGCCCCCTGGATTGGCCCGCGCGCTTCATCACGGCCGGAACCTTGCGCAAGCTGAAGGGCGTGGCTGCCGACAAGAGCATCTATCTGGAAAAGACGGACGAGCCCGACTTTCCCCTCGATGAGGACGACGTCATCGACCTGGATGAAGATGGCGTCGAAAGCTTCAAGGCGGGCAAGCTTGCGGGGCCAAAGAAGCAGACCGTGCGCGTCAAGCACCTGGGTGAACTGGAAACGGTGCGCTTCAAGGTCGAGTCCGGTACTACTCTGCAGTCGATCTGGGACCGGGCCTACGAGGAGCTCGACGTCATGCGCAACGAGCGTGACGTGTTCCAGGCCGAGACGGACGTCGGGACAGTGAGCCTGATGGACCACCTCGGCCTTCCTCTCGAGACGGCCCAGCAGGAAGGTTTGTGCGACAAGAAGTTCGAGATCGCGGCCAGGACCGGGGGGGCCTGAAATGGCATCGCATGGCGTCCGGCCCACCATCGACCTGCAGGCAGGCACGCAAGTGCTAGGCCAGCACTTGCCGCGGGTGCTGTCCTTCAGGGGCCAGACGATAGAAGAGCTCGGCTGGAGCCGGCCATCGGACCGGACGCTGCTTGTCCCCATGCGCGGCACTTTCGGCGGAAATACCGAAGAGTATCTTCTCCGGCTCGATTTTCTTGCCGGTTCGGACTGGCCGCCCAGCGCCAGGTTCGTCAATCCGGCGACCCTTGACTACGCCGGCCTAGCCGAACAGCACCATCTGCCCCAACTGACCTCGCCGGAGGTCCACGTCCATCCGGCTTACCAGAACCCCAGCGGGCAAAAGATCCAGCTCGTGTGCTGTTCCGCTGTGTTCGAATACTACGACGTCAATCACGGCGGCGAAGACACCACCCTCTGGCGCACGGGCGATACCTTTAATCATACGTTGGTGGCGATCGAACGTGCTTTCCGCAACCACTATTCGGGAAGATTCGGTCGTCATGCAGGATGAATACCTATTGTGGCGCGACCCGGCACCCGGGCCCTATGTGCCGATCGGATCCGTCCTTCGCTTACCTCCGACTGCGATTTCGGCGACACGCGAACTGCTTCAGCGCGAAGGCCGCCGGGAATCGTGTGTTTTCTGGTACGGCGAGCGGGACGGCGATACCGCCCTTGTGCGATCGGTCCGGGCGCCCACGCAGCGATCTATGCCCGGAAACTATCATGTGGAGCCGGATGCGATCAGCGAAATGGTGCGCGATCTGCCCGAAGGGTGGAAGCCCTTGGCTCAGATTCACAGCCATCCCGGAATGGGCACGGAACACTCGCGATATGATGACCGCATGATTTCGAGCCGCCGGATTCTTTCGATCGTATTCCCGATATACGGCGTCCCGGCCGCGCCCTGGCCGCAAGGCGTCGGCGTGCACGAGTGGCAGAACGATTATTGGCACATGCTATCCCCAGGGCAGGTCCATGGCCGCCTTGAGGTGATCGCCGCACCGGCAGTGGACAGAAGGGATTTCCGATGAGTGGCTTGGCATTGGGGGATCGTCATTCCCGACCGTTGGATGGTTTGGGGGACGTCGCGTCGCCTAAAACGATCCTCATTCGTGCCGGCGACGTATCAGGGGCAGTCAATCGCCAACACCTTCTGGTCTGTCTCGTCAATCTACTGGCTAGGCTGCATGGCTTGGTCGGTTCGATCCGGGTCGCGGTAAAAGGCGAGATGACGGTCGTCACGCCGAACGGGGCCGGTCCGGCAAATGCCTTCCAGGCCGTCGAGAACCTCGCGTCCTGGGCCAACGGCGGGCGGATACCGGTGCTTCCACCCGATGGCGTGGAGGACTTGACCATAGATATGACCGGTCAGATGCGTGGAGGCGCGAGCATCTATGTTTGGGGAGAGGGGTGGAAAGCCTGGATCGGCTCCGCTCCGCGAGCATTCGGTGGTTCTTTCGGCCGGCGCGATTGCCTCGGCCCATACCTGGCAGCGGCCTTGGCAGCAGGCGAGGTCTTCAAGCACGCCAAAGGCTTGAAGAAAGGACGCTTCGCCCGGGATGACGCGTATTCCCTGTGGTCGGGGGAATCCGGCCGCTGGGAAGTATTGGAAGACGGTCCAGCCGTATCGGACACGCGCTTGCCCCCTTTGTATGTCGTCGGGGCAGGCGCCGTCGGTCAGGGGATCATCCAGGTGTTGGGCGCCAGCGAATTGGCAAGCTCATTCCTCGTTACCATCGATCATGACCGCCACGACCTCGAGGGCACCAATCTTAACCGGTGCTTTTTGGCCGGCCTCGACGATCTCGACCGACCTAAGGTCGAGGCCGTGGAGCGATACAGGACCTTCAGCGGACTGGGGGGCTTCGAACATTCCGGAACGCTTCGGGATTACATCCTCTCGAGCCGGTCAGGCCTGCATCCGAAGCTCGATCTGGCGGAAGCGCGGGACTCGTACGAACTCGTGGTATCGGCCGTGGACATCAATACGTCCCGTCAGGACATCCAGGGTCTGTGCCCCCGCGTCGTCGTGGGCGGAAGTACAGACGGCTTAAGGGCTCAAGCGGTGATATACGGCCTCGTCGAACAAGCCGAATGCCTGGGCTGTTGGAACGTGCCCGACGACGGAAGGGCCAAGGCCGCTGCCCGGGAAGCGGCCCTACGGGCAATGTCGCCGGAAGAACGACGGAAGGAATTGGCCGGACAGGTCGAAAACCTTGATGCAGCCTTGTCCTATCTCGCTTCTGCCGAGCCCAGATGCGGACAGTTGGGAGAAAGCGATGTCAAGAGCTTCGTAGACCGGATGCCTCCGGAGTTTTCGGCTTCGTTCGTGTCCATGGCGGCCGCCACGATGGCCGCAGCCAGCCTATTTCGTGTCACATCGGGATTGTCTTCAGATGTGAACTTGCAACCCAAGACAATTCTCCAGTTCAAGAACTTGTCGATGGCTAAAACGGTGACTGCGCGACGGAGCGGTTGCGCGCATTGCTGTGTTGTCCGTGAGGCCGGTTCTCCGGCGAAACTCGGCTAGTACTTGGCCGCGGTCGATAACTCGGTCCCCTTGGACACTACCGAAACATTTGGGCCCTGATACGCCACCACCCGGGCAGGCACGCCACCCCAGAGTCGCGTCGGTACCCTCATCGCTGAACAGACAACTGACCTTCTGGACCTTTGGTGCCGCAAGGTGAAGCGACACAGAGGGCGCTGCACTTGTTCAACGCTATCCATTTTTCGGCGGCTTCTAAGGCAAGGGTTGCCAAAAGTAGACGGTCGGCTCCCGGCCCCCCTCCTGAACGTTTGTGCTCTGGCCAATAGCGGCCTGAGGAGAAACGATATGGGACATTCGCAGTATGACCTCGCCGGACAAGGCCGTCCCGGTAGTGTGCTGAGAGTTCTGCAAATTCGCTGAGAGGGGGCGGTCATAGCAGGCTGGTCATTGTTCACTTCACCTGATTCCCGCGAAGGAACGCCACCATGGCCAAGACTCATTTCTCTGGGTTCATTCCTCCCGGAATGTCCGACTGATTTGGTCCGACAGCGGCTTCACGATATAGGAAAGCGCCGTACGCTCGCCCGTCTCGACCATCGCTTCGGCCGGCATACCGGGCACGAGCGTCAGGCCCTTGAGCTTCGTCAGTTCCGCCTGCGGAACCGACAGGCGCACCAGGTAGTACGAAATGCCGTTTTTTTCATCCGTCGCCAGATCGGCTGCGATCCGGCTGACATATCCGTTCAATATCGGCGTGGTTCTCAGATTGAAGGCTGACATCCGCAGCACGGCCTTGTGGCCAAGCTGGATTTGGTCGATGTCCTTCGGGGTGATTCGTACTTCAAGCGCAAGATCGTCGCCTTCCGGCACGATTAGCATGATCGGATCGGCGGGCGTAATCACTCCGCCGACCGTATGAATTGCGAGTTGTTGAATGGCGCCTGACTGCGGCGCGACGATATCGATCCGCCGCAGTTCCTGCTCAACCGCCACCTTGCGCTCAACATACTCCCCGACCTGCGCCTGAACCTCTCTGAGCTCCTGGCCGACTTCCGACTTGAAATCCTGATCGATCTGCGGGATCTGCAGGCGCGTTTCGGCTATGCGGGCTGCCGTCTGTGCCTGATCTGCGATCTTCTCACCGCGCTCGCCACCGAAAGTGGCAACCTGGACCTTCAGGCTGTTCAACCGTTGGTCCGAGACAATGCCTTGCTTGCGCAACCCACTTAGAACAGCAATTTCCTTTTGGAGAACCTCGATCATTTTTTCACAGGCAATTTCCTGCGCCTTGAGTCCTTCGATCTCGTGGTGATATTGAGTAATGCGTTCCGCCAATTGCGCCTGCTTCCCGTCGCGGGATTGCCTGCGGAATTCGAACAGCAGCGTCTCGCTATCTATTGCCGAAGCTACGTCTGGAACATCTCTTCGGGCGAGTAGCCAGTCCGGGAAGGCGATTTCCGCGAGATCGTCACGCTCAGCATCGAGTCGTGCCAGGTAGGCGGCCAGCTCATCGAGCCGCTTGGTGACTATGGCGAGATTAGCGCGCGTCTGGGTAGCATCGAGCCGCATGAGGATGTCGCCGGCTTTTACTTTATCCCCTTCGCGCACCAGGATTTCTCCGACCACCCCGCCAGTCGGGTGCTGCACCTTCTTGACATAGGAAACGACGACAAAGTGTCCGGACGCTACAACCGCACCGGAGAGATTCGTGAAGGTCGCCCAGGCTCCGGCTCCTCCCACAAAGATCACGCTCGCCAGAAGGCCCGCCACCAGGTGGCGGCGAATGGAGCTTGAAACGTCATTGTTCTGATCAATGCCGGACACCGGTATCCTCCATGTCAGCGCGCTCTGCCACGTGATCCTGTGTAGACTCGATGGCCTTCAGGACTTTGGAACGCGCACCGAATGCTCGCTGCCGTCCACCTTCCATCACCAACACCAAATCGACGGCGCTGATGACGCTCGGCTGATGGCAGACGACAACCGCAATGCCTTTGCGCTCGCGCACGGAGGCGATCGCCTTAGCGACTGCAGCTTCGCCTTCCGCATCGAGATGGGTATTGGGTTCATCCAGCACAACAAGGAAAGGGTCTCGATAAAGGGCACGGGCAAGACCGATAAGCTGACGCTGCCCGGCGGAAAGTGCCGATCCGACCTCACCGACCGGAGTTTCGTATCCGTGCTCAAATCGGAGGATGAGTTCGTGGGTGCCCGCTGCTTTCGCCGCGGCGACAATAGCCTCAGGGTCAGGATCATCTTCAAAACGAGCGATGTTTTCGGCAATGGTGCCGTCGAACAGTTCAACACCTTGTGGCAGATAGCCGATATGACGGCCTAGTGCTTCCCGGTCCCATTGATCGAGGCTTGCGCTGTCGATGCGAACCTTCCCGGCGACCGGCGTCCATGCGCCGACGATGGCGCGCGAGAGTGTCGACTTGCCCGAACCCGATGCGCCGATGACCCCAAGTGCGCTTCCCGCCTGAATGGCAAACGCAAGGCCGGTCACGGTCAGCTTGCTTTCACCGGGCGGAACGATTGTCACGCTTTCCAGGCGCAGTTCGCGTTCAGGTGCAGGCATAGGCACAACAGGAGCGGTTTCAGGAACCTTTTCCAAGAGGTCCTCCAGCCGCGCCCAACTCTGGCGCGCAATGAGGAAGGGTTTCCAGCTTGAAATGGCCAGATCGACCGGAGCCAGCGCACGCCCCATCATGATCGAACTGACAATCATGACCCCGGCCGTAGCCTCCTGCCTGACGACAAGGTACGCACCTACGGTAAGAATGGCCGATTGCACCTGCAGGCGCAAGTCGGCATTGCAACGCGCTGCTTGCAGCAGACCATTGCGTGCCATGTTGTGGGCAACGGTATCGCTTATCGGCCCTTGCGAGAGAGTGTTGGCAAGGAGTGTCAGAGATGTGAGACCGACCGCCCCGATAAGTGCCGTCATGCCGATCCAGAAATGAAGGAGGAAGCAAATGCCAAGATAAAACAGCATCCATGGCAGATCGAAGAACGCTGTCGGACCGTTTCCACCTAAGAAGCCGCGAACATTGTCGAGATCGCGAAGCGGCTGCAAGCCGTCGCCCGGCATGCGCGTTGAAAGCGGAAGGCGAACGATCGCATCGTGAACGCGTCCGGAAAACTGTCCATCGAAACGCTCGCCAATCCGCAGCAGCACGCGGGCGCGCAAAATGTCGAGCAGGCATTGGAACGCATAAAGCCCCGCAGCAAGCACGACGAGCCCCACTAGAGTGGATACGCTGCCACTTGCCAGAACGCGGTCATAGACCTGAAGCATGAACAGCGGCGAGATGAGCGCAAGCACGTTGACCACGCCGCTGATCAACACAATGCCCCAAATCGCGGAAGTCAGAGGGAAGGGTCTCAAAGCTGAATCCTTTAAGGAATGGTTGTCACGTAAGTCTCCGGAGGCTGGCGACCCAGCTCCCTATATTGCTCCCCGACCGGCAACCGACTGCATCCGCTCGCTGGTTCAGGATCAGTGCTCCCGCCGAATATGTTTGGTCCCGGCATTTAATGGAGCGGGTCAACAACACCGTCCGGCTGAAAGTTTGGAAGGGATTCATCGTGGTCGGCCGCAAGGGCCCGAACAGGCTTCCGCCTCCACACCTTCAGTGGGATTTCGGTGCACGACCAGCGCGACGCGCAGGGCTTCGTCACTGTACACGCTGACTGCTCCCGGGCGCCCCGGCCCATGGCAAGTAGCGGAAACGGGAAAGCGCCCGCCCAGGGGGGCGGGGCGGGCGCGGTTCCGTATGGGTTTTCTGGATCAAACGAAGGTGAAGTCGGACGCGGTCAGGCCCAGGTCTGCCACGGTGACCACACCGCCCAGGTGGGCGAACTCGTGCGCGCTGCCGTCGGCGGTGACATAGGCCAGAGTTGCGAGTCTGTCGGTGTAGCTGCTTTGGTAGACAATGATGTCGCCGGCGTGCTCGCCGGAGATCGCACTCGCCGCCTCATTAGCAGAGTTGAAAGATTCGCCAGTGATCACCACGACGTGTTCGCCGTTCGCACCCGAGGCCGCACCGCTGTAGAAGCTGCTCACCGGGTAGCCGGACTGTATGCTGGCGTTGTTGACGAAGTTCGCGCCAAAACCATCGTTGTAGAGGCCCACCGCATCGAAGGCGAACTTGTCCTCCGCCGGGTTGAAATCGGTGATAGTGGTAATGTCCGACGTCGACCCGACAACCCCAGGCACCGGATTGTGGAACTGGAACACGAACGTGTCACTGTCGCTGCCCCCGGTCAACGTGTCCTGGCCGTCACCCACGTAGAGGACATCCTGGCCGGGTCCGCCGCTGAGCCTGTCATTGTCCTCACCGGAGACGCGCGCGTTGAAGCGGCCGTTGTCGCCGGAGAGATCGTCCCAGCCATCTCCGCCGAAGATGCGGTCGTTACCCTTGCCGCCGATGGCTCGGTCACTGCCCGCGCCACCCGAGATCTCGTCGTTGCCGCCACGACCGTCAAGCCAGTCACCGCCCTGGTAACCCTCGATCCAGTCAACACCCTCGGTGCCGAGGAGTGTTTCGGAACCCGGGCCACCTTCGATAATCTTTGCCATTGAAAATACTCCTAATGATGCCCCTGCCTGAGTCGTTCATATTCGTCATCGGACAATTGGAGAAATCGATTGCTTGGATAGGCATACATTTACGAAATGGATGCATTCTCGTTCACTTCGCCCTTCTGCTGAGCAGTTGCGGGCTCGCAGGCGGCGGGGACACGCCCCAGGCAATCGGCCCGAACATTCACACTCAAAGAACGGTCCAGGAAAACTTGGCAACCGGTCGTCCTGGTTGGGCCGCCCTCGGAAGAACGGGCATGGGGCTGTGTTGCCGAGTCGCGCCGGCACTGCCCATTGCGAGCAATGGAACGTTAGGGAGCGCGTTCGCGCGAGCCGAGATCGGAACTGACAGGCGCACCAGGTAGTACGAAATGCCGGGTTCACCAGGATTTCTCCGACCACCCCGCCAGTCGGGTGCTGTATCTTCTCACCAGGAAACGACGACAAAGTGTCCGGATCACGCTCGCCAGAAGGCCCGCCACCAGGTGCCGGCGAATGGACTCGAAACGTCATTGTTCTGATGAATGCCGGACACCGGGATCCTCCATGTCAGCGCGCTCTGCCACGTGATCCTGTGTAGACTCGATGGCCTTCAGGACTTTGGAACGCGCACCGAATGATCGCTGCCGTCCACCTTCCATCACCAACACCAAATCGACGGCGCGGATGGCGCTCGGCCGATGGGCGACGACAACCGCAATGCCCTTGCGCTCGCGCACGGAGGCGATCGCATTAACGACTGCAGCTTCGCCTTCCGCGTCGAGATGGGCATTGGGTTCATCCAGCACGACAAGGAAAGGGTCTCGATAAAGGGCCCGGGCAAGACCGATAAGCTGACGCTGCCCGGCGGAAAGTGCCGATCCGGCCTCACCAATCGGAGTTTCGTATCCGTGCTCAAATCGGAGGATGAGTTCGTGCGTGCCCGCTGCTTTCGCCGCGGCGACAATAGCCTCAGGGTCAGGATCATCTTCAAAACGAGCGATGTTTTCGGCAATGGTGCCATCGAACAATTCAACACCTTGTGGCAGATAGCCGATGTGACGGCCTAGTGCTTCCCGGTCCCATTGATCGAGGCTTGCGCTGTCGATGCGAACCTTCCCGGCGACCGGCGTCCATGCGCCGACGATGGCGCGCGAGAGTGTCGACTTGCCCGAGCCCGACGGGCCGATGACCCCGAGTGCGCTTCCCGCCTGAATGGCAAACGCAATGCCGGTCACGGTCGGCTTGCTTTCACCGGGCGGAACGATTGTCACGCTTTCGAGGCGCAGTTCGCGTTCAGGTGCAGGCATTAGCATAACAGGAGCGGTTTCAGGAACCTTTTCCAAGAGGTCCTCCAGCCGCGCCCAACCCTGGCGCGCCATGAGGAAGGGTTTCCAGCTTGAAATGGCGAGGTCGACCGGAGCCAGCGCACGCCCCATCATGATCGAACTGGCAATCATGACCCCGGCCGTAGCCTCTTCCCTGACGACAAGGTACGCACCGACGGCAAGAATGGCCGATTGCAGCAGCACGCGCAGCGACTTTGAAATGGCACCCAGCCCACCTGCCACATCCCCAGCTTTCCGGTTGGCGGCCAGACACTTGGCATTGGCCTTTTGCCATCGGGCAGCGATCCGCTTTCCAAGACCGAGAGCTTGCACGACCTCGGCATTGCAACGCGCTGCTTGCAGCAGACCATTGCGTGCCATGTTGTGGGCAACGGTATCGCTTATCGGCCCTTGCGAGAGAGTGTTGGCAAGGAGTGTCAGAGATGTGAGACCGACCGCCCCGATAAGTGCCGTCATGCCGATCCAGAAATGAAGGAGGAAGCAAATGCCAAGATAAAACAGCATCCATGGCAGATCGAAGAACGCTGTCGGACCGTTTCCACCTAAGAAGCCGCGAACATTGTCGAGATCGCGAAGCGGCTGCAAGCCGTCGCCCGGCATGCGCGTTGAAAGCGGAAGGCGAACGATCGCATCGTGAACGCGTCCGGAAAACTGTCCATCGAAACGCTCGCC
This sequence comes from Mesorhizobium sp. C277A, assembly GCF_040324395.1. Classification (NCBI taxonomy): domain Bacteria; kingdom Pseudomonadati; phylum Pseudomonadota; class Alphaproteobacteria; order Hyphomicrobiales; family Phyllobacteriaceae; genus Mesorhizobium; species Mesorhizobium sp. C277A. Next base: position 33,590 of record NZ_JAMYVW010000004.1, read on the forward strand.
AATCCGCAGCAGCACGCGGGCGCGCAAAATGTCGAGCAGGCATTGGAACGCATAAAGCCCCGCAGCAAGCACGACGAGCCCCACTAGAGTGGATACGCTGCCACTTGCCAGAACGCGGTCATAGACCTGAAGCATGAACAGCGGCGAGATGAGCGCAAGCACGTTGACCACGCCGCTGATCAACACAATGCCCCAAATCGCGGAAGTCAGAGGGAAGGGTCTCAAAGCTGAATCCTTTAAGGAATGGTTGTCACGTAAGTCTCCGGAGGCTGGCGACCCAGCTCCCTATATTGCTCCCCGACCGGCAACCGACTGCATCCGCTCGCTGGTTCAGGATCAGTGCTCCCGCCGAATATGTTTGGTCCCGGCATTTAATGGAGCGGGTCAACAACACCGTCCGGCTGAAAGTTTGGAAGGGATTCATCGTGGTCGGCCGCAAGGGCCCGAACAGGCTTCCGCCTCCACACCTTCAGGCGCGTTCATATTCGTCATCGGACAGTTGCAGAAATCGATTGCTTGGATAGGCACACATTTACGAAATGGATGCACTCTCGTGCGCTTCGCCCTTCTGCTGAGCAGTTGCGGGGTCGCAGGCGGCGGGGGATCGCCATCCATGCCTCCTCTCATAGTCGAGGGGGGGGCAGTTTCTCAATTTGGGGACAACTCAGACGTCCGGTGCTCTTAGGCAGAGGAATCATACGAGATCCCTCCTGCAACATCATTTCCCGCATCCACAGGCTTGCCGGATCACTATTGTGGAGCGCAGGCCATTGAACGGCCTCCGTGAATGCGGGAGGAAGTGGCGGCGGAAGTTTGACAATCCGCAGGGGTGTTGTTTTTGCGAAATGCTGCGCCAGCCGTAAGGGCATGGTCCCGATGCGGCTGGTGCCTGATACAACGGGCGGGATCAGGCTAAAGCCGTGTACGACAACTTCGATGCGTCTCTCGAAACCGTGCTCGAGCAAATACCATTCCTCCATGGAGAGCTGCCGAGTGTCCCCGAATTTGAACACAACCTGCCCCATCGATAAGTATCGCTCCAATGTAAGTGGCTCTGACAGCTGCTTGTTCGTGCCGCAGCCTACGCACACGAGCATATCTTCGAACAGGGCTGCGCGAGGATGTTTCGACATGAATACTTCCGGCATAATTAGAAAATCAACGTCGCCGCGCCGGAGAAGCTCCTCGGGGTCGTCGGAAATAGGGAGACATTCAAAGCGGACGGCGGGAGCTTCCCGCGCAGCACGTTCTACGATCTTCTTAAAAAATACGAGCGTGATGTAATCGGAAAGGATAATCCGGAAGCGACGATCCGATTGGGCTGGGTTGAAGGCGTCCCAGGAAATAATCGATAGCTGGATGTGCAGCAATGCCTCCCTGACTGCTGGGGCGAGCCCCTCAGCGCGAGGTGTCAAAATGAGCTCGCGGCCGCTCATCGTAAATAGCTCATCGCTGAAATAGGCGCGTAACCGAGCAACGGCGGCGCTCATTGCCGGCTGGCTCAGGTTAATACTGCGGGCCGCCGCGGTGACTTTACGTTCCCTGACCAGAGCGTCCAACACAACGAGGAGATTCAGATCGAGTCCCTTAAAACGCATGTCTTGATCTAGGCGGCGTGTGAATGGGTTGCGACCAAACATTCAATTCGAATGGTGAGTAGCGTCAACGCATCAGCCTTCGACGAAAAAGAGCAATCGAAAAGAAGAAGGGCAAAAATGTGTATATGCAAAGCGCGCCGATATGCAGGCCCATTTTGTCAATCGGACGGCCAAGCATCGCTGGACGAATGAGGTCGATTGCATGTGCGAGCGGTAATAAGGAGGCAGCATACTGAAAAGCGCCGGGCAATTGGTTGACCGGAAACATCGCGCCGCAAAGGAACAGCATGGGTGTAATAACAAGCGTATTATAAAATATGAAATATTCATAACTGGGCGCAAGCGCCGTGACGACCATCGCTAGACTCGCGAAGGCGAGGCCATTGAGAGCGATGACTGGCAGCAAGCAGAGGATGGATGGCCACGATGCGTAGCCGAGCGTGGTGGCAACAATAGTGATTGCTGTGCCCGCCATGAGGGCCTTCGTGGCTGCCCACGCCAATTCGCCGAGTAAGATATCGCCGAGCGTCAGCTGAGTGCATAGCATTCCTTCCCAGGTGCGCTGGTCGCCCATGCGGCCGAAACTCCCGTAGACCGTTTCAGCGGTCGCCGATGCCATCACGCTTGTGGCAACCATGCCAGCCGCGAGAAACGCAATGTACGAAGTGCCCTCAACAGGACCTATCATTGTTCCGATGCCAAAGCCGAGACCGAACAGATAGATCATCGGATCGGCGAGGTTGCCGAGAACCGATGCAAGCCCGATTTTCTTCCATCCAAGATAGTTGCGGCGCCAAACCGCGACCCAATTCCACGCATTGGCGGGCATGCCCGCCGCATAACGTTCGCCCATTGTTCAGTCCTCCATCTCGCGCCCGGTTAACCGCAAAAACACATCCTCGAGATTGGGGGGACGCTGCAGAAGGCGTAGACCCGTGCGCCCGCGTAGCTGCGCCAGCACCTGCTCCGGATCGGGTGCATAGCAAAAAAGCGTCTCACCGCTCACCTCGATGCGCTGTGCGTACGGCCGGATCAGCGCACCCAGTTCATGCGGATTGCCGCCGTAGACCTCCACCACGTCACAGCCGATCTGCTCGTCAATGAGTTCGGACGGGCGACCTTCGGCGATCTTGCGCCCCTCCTCCATAACGCACAGCCGATCGCACAGCCGCTCGGCCTCTTCCATGAAATGGGTAGTCAAAAGAATAGTCTTGCCCCGCGCCAGCAGCGACCGCAGCCGATCCCAGATCAGGTGGCGGGCCTGCGGATCGAGGCCGGTGGTCGGCTCGTCCATCACCAGCAAGTGCGGGTCATTGATGAGCGCACGCGCAAGCGTCAGGCGCCGCTTCATGCCGCCGGACAGTTCGGCGACGCGCGCATCCGCTTTGTTCTCGAGGCGGGCGAACTCAAGCAGCGATGGTATGACCGCATCGATCTGGCGTCTGCTCATCCGGAAGTAGCGCCCGAACACCAACAGGTTCTCGCGTACAGTGAACGCGGCATCAAGATTGTCGAACTGCGGGACCACGCCGATGCGCATACGTGCCAAACGCGCGCGCGCCGGCACTGGAGCGCCGAGCACAGTAATCTTCCCCGCATCAGGCGATGTCATGCCGAGGACCATACGCGCAATCGTGCTTTTGCCCGCGCCGTTCGGTCCCAAGAGCCCGAAGCATTCCCCCGCCGCAACGCGGAACGACAGCCTGTCGACAACGAGCTTGTCATAAGTTTTGCTTACGTCAGTAAGGTCGATCGCTATCATGGACATGGGTTCATTTTACCGAGAGGGACGACAAAACTGGCGGTTGCTTGGTTCCCTGCCGACCTGAAACTGTGACTCGTCTTCGTCATCCCCGCCGTCGATAACGAACTGATCGACATCACAAGGATCTAGCCGCTGCTCCGCTAAAGCGGCGACAATTGCGTCGAGATTATCGATGGATTGGTATCGCGGATCGTTGTGCCGCTTTTCCTGGTCATCGCAGAAGACGAGCCGTCCATCCTGGACCAGGGCGATCGCCCCATCATGGGTCAGCTTGGTACCACAGATGCGCATAGTGTCTCCACGTTAACGGCGATAGATTCGAGATTCATCAGGAAGCGGAAATCGGATTCCGGAAACGGACGAGCAAGCAGTCTTCGTTGACCGACTCGCCCCGACACTCAAGCCGCTCTACCTCGATCAACGTTTCGTTCAGCATGGCGATGACCGGCTCAGCACCAGCGGCGTGACCCCAGCGACGGCAATTAGCATCCCTTGCCGATCCGAAGATCAGATGCCCGCCTGGCGCAAGCACCCGCACCAGGTTTTTGACGGCCGCGCGCATCTCGGCTATGTCTCCGAGGTAGTAGAGGACCTCCGCCACAACGATCACGTCAAACAACTCGTCGGTCGAAAACTGTTGAACATCGCAGACTATCCAGTTGATGCGCGACGGCTCCTTTATCCGTTGACGTGCTCGAGCAATCGCTTGCGCCACGACATCGATGACGGTGAGCCCTTGGCAGTAGGGGGCTAGTTTTTCCGTGAATGCGCCGGCAGCGCACCCGACTTCGAGGGCATTTGTAATGGAGCCTTGGGCAAGCGCCAGCTGGAGCATTTGCGTGTGGCGCTTCCGCTCGAATGGATTGCCGTCGAGGCCCCACGGATCGTCGGCGGCCAATTCCCGATCAAGCAACTGATGATTCACGTTCTGGGTCAAACTCGTGCACCTCTCGTCCATTAGGTATTTGCGATCAATCGTCGCCGCAAATGTTGTCCGACAGGACTAATTCCGAAGAATCCCGCGCAAGACTGAGCCTGCGAAGCGGAGCCGAATGGGGCGAGAGTTCTGCCCTGCTGGAACCAGTGATCGGAGCTTGGGTGGGGGCCTGTTTTCCCCCAGTGTTCGATGTAGCGACAGCAGAGCTTCGCGACAGCCAATCGCTATTGCTCAAGGTACACAGCGCGTAGGCCTTCAACGGAAGCAAGAGAAAGACGTTGATGAACGTGTGCAGCGAAAAGCCAAGAAATCGAAATTGTCGAGCACGAAATGCTACCACGCTGCATCGGAGCATGGTCATGGACACAATCATCAGTCCTGTCCACCAAGGCACAGTGCCTGTCAGTGCGAAATGTGCGAGGCCCGTTAATACCGATAGGGCGAGGAGTAGCGCGCCGAGATTCTGTCCGACCACGTCCAACGTGAGATAGCTATTTAGGCTAGGCAGCAAGCGCAGCCCAAGCAGTGTGTCCCGGAATGTGCTTCGTGCCCAACGGAGTTGTTGGCGCAGATACGGTCCGAGTCTGTTCGGAACGACTGTGGCCGCGATGGCGCTCGGAACGTATTCGGTTCGAAAGCCTGCTTTCAGCATCAGGATAGTGAGATGGCGATCCTCACCGAAGTCGCTTGGCTTGCCCCGAAAAAATTGCGACTCGTACTGGTCCAGTAACAAAAGGAGCGCAGACCGGCGGTACATGGCACATGGGCCGCAACAGCACATAACGGCACCGAAGCGAGCCTGTGCCGCGCGCTCCTCGTTGCAAGCCAGCCAGTACTCCATGTCTATCAGCCTGGTCAGCCAGCTCTCGGTTCGGTTACTGGCCGTCAACTGACCCATGACTGCGCCGACCGCTGAATCTCGCATCTTCGGTACAAGCTTGGAAATGACGTCGGGCGCGAGTACCGTGTCTGAATCAACGTTAAGCACCAGATCCCCTGATGAGCGTCGTATCGCGGCGATCTGCGCCTTGCGCTTTCCAACATTCTCGGGAAGCAAAATGATGTCGAACCTGGGGTCGCGCGCGTAGTCTTCGTGGACAGTTCCTAAGGCTTCGCGATTTCCAGAACCGTCATCAACCAAATAGACCCGAAGTCTTCCGGCGTATTCTTGGTCTGCAATGGAAGCCAGGCACTCTGAAAGCGTGCGCGGATCCTCGTTGAAGCAGGGGACGATGACATCGACGCTGGGCAGTTTGTCGGAGCCGGCGAGAACCTCCAACGCCGACGAATCCTTTGTCGGCATAGCATAAAGCCCTTGCATGCTCTTATAGGCAGTCGAGAGCAGTGCATAAAGCGAAATGGCCACAGTGCTGGTTGTACCAAGAAGAGTCATGGGATCTCGTTGTTCAGTGATGTTGAGGAAGTGAGCGGATTACAAATCCGCGCTCACGCAGTGCTGGAATCAGCCGGGACAGCGCCGTGACCGTCTGGTCGCGCATGCCGGCGTGAGCGCCCTGGCTCAACTCGCCGGGAGGGCATCCGTCGTGCAAGAGTACAATTGCGCCCGGCCGGACGGAGGCGAGCACTTTATCGATAATCGCCTCGACTCCAGGGCGAGACCAATCTCGAGGGTCGACGGACCAATGAAGGGCCGCCAGCCCGGCGATCTGTGATGCTGTGCAGACTTCTTCGCTCCAGGCGCCGTAGGGCGCGCGAACAAAGCGGACCGAGGCCTGCGGGCACGCTCTCATGATCGCGTCGTTCGCTTCAAAGACCTCACGTTGCACTTCGCCGAAACCGCATTGGTACGGATCCGGATGAGACATCGTGTGGTTGCCTACCTCGTGCCCTTCTGCGATCATCCGTTGGATTAGATATGGGTGCTCTAAGGCGTAGGCGCCGATGACGAAGAAAGTCGCCGGCACCCGCTGCTCTGCCAGCACGTCGAGAATCTCCGGTGTGAAAAGTGGATTGGGACCGTCGTCAAACGTCAGATAAACGCTTCGACGGCCGGTGCCGTCAGAGCACTCACGGCGCACTTCGTACAAGCAATCGGACCGGCTCATAGCTCTGGTCCGTTCCGATCTATCATCGTGCCCGTGGGCCATTCGCTGATCGGCCGTCCAACTGGCAGAACAATTGTGAGTGCGTCATCGATGCGTGTGGGCGGCAGGTCGAGGCGGGCCTCTGGTCGGGTGGAGCGCACGCGAATTCCCGACAAAACGGCCATAGGGCTGTATCGCCGTCCGAACCTCTCAACATGATTCCGCATCGCGTCCCTGACCGTTCCGAAAGCGAATGGAACGCCAAGCTCCTGCAGTATTGGAAGCATGACATGGATTGAATGGGCGATTCCCAGACCCTCAAGGTCCGGACGTACCCCGTACAGGCCCAGTTCAGCCACCAACAGGTCGACCGCGTCGACCTTGATGAAACGGCGCAGTATGCCCATGTGAGCCGCTACACCGCTTGAATCATAGGCGATTACGCGGAGTTCAGGCCTGGCTCCGGCCCAGCTTCGACTACCTTCGAACGGTTCTGCGTTGGACGCCCCAGTCGGCCCGTACGTATCACGAAAGAACTCGGCGAGCTTAACGTGATCGGAGAGCTGCAACTCGTTTTCCCAGCACAACTTCCACTGCACCTGATGGCGCATTCAGGACCTCTCTTCATATTGGTTTTTGCGGCCGCATTACTCGACCAAAGCGGCGTTGGTGGCTGCACTCAGCCGTTGTCGTTGGCGAAGGTGAGCCAGACGCTCTCTCGAGTTCCGGCCCGTGTCGTCGATTTGAGCTTGACGTCGCTCACTTTCCGTTCCTCTAATGCATGGCTCGTAAATTCGTAAAATTGATTGTTTGAATGATACGCATCCACACGTTGGATAGAACATGACATGCGTTTTAAAGGGCTGGATCTAAATCTCCTCGTTGTGCTGGACGCTCTGATGAGGGAGCGTAAAGTCACTGCCGCGGCTCGCAGTATCAACCTGAGCCAGCCGGCCATGAGCGCCGCCGTTGCTCGGCTACGCGCCTATTTCAACGATGAGCTATTTACGATGAACGGCCGCGAGCTCATTTTGACACCGCGCGCCGACGGGCTCGCTCCAGCAGTCCGGGATGCATTGCTGCACATCCAGCTATCGATTATTTCCCCCGACGCCTTCAACCCGGCCCAATCGGATCGCCTCTTCCGAATCATGCTTTCCGATTACATCACGCTCGTATTTTTTAGGACGATAGTAGAGCGCGCTGCGCGGGAAGCTCCCGCCGTTCGCTTTGAATGTCTGCCTATTTGCGACGACCCCGAGGAGCTTCTCCGGCGCGGCGACGTTGATTTTCTGATCATGCCGGAAGTGTTCATGTCGAAACATCCTCGCGCAGCCCTGTTCGAAGATAAGCTCGTAGGCGTAGGCTGCGGCACGAACAAGCAGCTGTCGGAGCCACTTACATTCGAGCGATACTTGTGCATGGGACATGTTGTGCTCAAATTCAGGCACACCCGGCAGCCCACCATGGAGGAATGGTATTTGCTCGAGCACGGTTTCGAGAGACGTATCGAAGTTGTCGTACAGGGCTTTAGCCTGATCCCGCCCGTCCTGTCAGGCACCAACCGCATCGGGACCATGCCCTTACGGCTGGCGCAGCATTTCGCAAAAACAACACCCCTGCGGATTGTCCAACTTCCGCCGCCACTTCCTCCTCCTGCATTCACGGAAGCCGTCCAATGGCCTGAGCTTCACAATAGTGATCCGGCAAGCATGTGGATGCGGGAAATGATGTTGCAGGAGGCATCTCGCCTGGCGCCTTTGCCTGAAATCATTGAGCGTCTCGGGCACGCCGATCCGACCTTTCGTTTCTTGGTACCGACTGCCACCTCGAAATCGCGTGCGAAGTCCCGGAAGATGTTGAGCCCCACCTAATCACCGCCTGTAAGACAGGCTGATCAGCATGTTCGACAAGCGCCGGCGCGGCGCGTGTTACCTACGTTCTGGGGCTGATCTCAGGCGAGTTGCTCGTCGAGGATGTGTGGCAGAGTGATGCCAGCTGCCTTGATTGCCCGCTTTGGCCGTAGGTGGTGACGACGCGAGCATTCTTTTCGATGGCGGCTTCTGGAGGCGGACGCGATCGCGTAGGAGCGGTTGCCCTTCGGGCGTCGGGCCTTTGGCCCGGCAGAGCGGCGCAGTTCCTTGCTAAGTGCGAGGGGCCGGAACGAGCAGAACACACGCCCGGGCTGCTACTGAATTGACTGCCGCCTCGATTTGCGTGCGAAGTCCCAGAAGATGGTTAGCCCGGTTAAATTCCTACCTTGCCGGCTGTGCCGCGGCTTTTCACGTGCAGCCAGGCGAGGAGATGGCGGTCGACGAGGTCGACCCCAAATGGACTGTGCTGGCCTCGCTCGGCTCTTGCCGTGCGGGATCATTGACCACACCCCCTGCACGAGAACGTGGGGCATGTTGGCAAGTGAAGCCGGTGGAGGTTGACGCTGCGGATCTAGGCAATCTACCTCGCGCTTCCGCCTTCATATATTTTCCGGCAGATGGATGTCGAACGGCAGAAATGTCTGTCCGGGTGTTTCAGCGGTGCCGGTCTCGATAGCCCGTGTCATCAGCGTTATCAGCTCCTGGCAAAGCCGGCGCATTGGCGTGGCGACCGCCATCGTGACGATGTTATCTGCAAGCGCTGCCCGAGACTCAGGTGTGATTTCATTCACGATCGCGACGAGATCCCGACTTTTGCCCTCTTCTCGGAGCGCGGAGATGGCGCCCTCCATGCCGCCGCCGGCGACATAGAAGCCGACGAGCTCGGGCTCCCGCTGCATGAGATCAAGCGTTGCCTCGTAGGTGATCTGCCGTTTCTCGAGGTTCATGACCGGATCCAGCACCTCGAACGTGGGCGCGTTCTCACGGCAATAGGAGCGAAAGCCGACGTCACGGAGCTCGTGCCCCTGGAAACGATGGCTGCCGACAAACACCGCCACTTTGCCGGGCCGTTTTGCGACCTTGGACACCATCCAAGCGGCCGTGCGCCCCACCTTGCGGTTGTTGAGGCCGATATACCCCTGTCGCACGCCGGCGGCGAAGTCGGAAAGCAGCGAGAAAACCGGAATGCCCTTGGCCTTGAGGTCCTCAACCGCTGCTGTGATTTTCGGGTGGTCCGGTGCCACCATCGCGATTGCATGGCAGCGTGCGCCCAACTCCTTGAGCGGCGCGATCAGGTCGCTCGGCATATGTGACGGGGCGAATTCGACGAGCGGAATGCCGTGGAAGGACTGGGCCAAATTGACCGATGCTTCGACCTCGCGCGCAAAATCTTGGTAGAAATGCTGGGCCGGTTTTCTCAAGATGAAGCCCAGACGGTAGTGCGGTAGGTCTCGCCGCAACCGCTGCTTGATTAGCCCGGCAGCATGATAGCCGATCGCCTGGGCGGCGTCGTGGACCCGCCGCGCGGTCTCCTCGCGCACCGGATGGCGGGCGTTCAGAACCCGATCGATCGTTGCTACGCTGACTCGGGCTTCGCGGGCGAGATCGGCAATTGTGGGGCGCTTGGTCATAGGTCCTATTCTGATTGGTTTTTGACGCGGGCCGGCTCTCTGTCCGCCTAACGCGTTTCGGTTTCGGGTGGCAAAGTGAAGACGTCCCCATACGAATGGGCACAGCGTGTTGGACGAACATCATTGCAGACGTAAACCGGCCGGGTATACTGAAAGGCTCATTCGCTTAAAGGGCGGTGACGATTTGCACTCACACATTTAGCGCTTCTGATACATGGTCCGTGAGGAGCCGTTTAGAGGCTGCGGGTCGGTCGTTCAGTTATGTGACCAGCTAAGCGACTTCACAGGTCGTGGGCCGCCCACCTTACTTGCAGGAGGGTAGCCGGTTTGATGCCTCGGTAAGCTGATGACCGCTGAAGGCAGCTTTCATCTGTGCTCGGTCCAACTCTCCTTCCCAGCGTGCGACGACGAGGGATGCCACTGCGTTGCCGACGCAATTCGTCAGCGCCCGGCATTCGGACATGAATCGGTCGATGCCGAGTATCAGTGCCATCCCAGCAACGGGAACACTCGGAACTACCGCTAGCGTAGCCGCCAGGGTAATGAAGCCCGCACCTGTCACACCTGCAGCGCCCTTGGAGGAAAGCATTGCTACGAGCAGCAGCAGCACCTGATCGCCGATGGACAGATCCGTGTTCGTCGCCTGTGCGATGAAGAGAGCCGCTAGCGTCATGTAGATATTCGTGCCGTCCAGATTGAACGAATATCCGGCCGGGATGACGAGACCCACAACCGAACGCCTGGCGCCCGCCTTCTCCATTTTCTCCATCAGCGACGGGAGCGCCGCCTCCGAGGAGGACGTTGCGAGGACAAGCAGCAGCTCTTCCTTGATGTAACGAATGAGAGAACAAATCGAAAAGCCGTTGTAACGGCAGACTGCGCCGAGAACCCCGAACACGAAGAGGAAGGCGGTGAAATAGAACGTCGCGACCAGCATCGCGAGGTTGACTACCGAACCGATGCCATATCTGCCGATGGTGAAGGCCATCGCGCCAAAAGCGCCGATCGGCGCGGCCTTCATCAGAATTCCGACGAGCTTGAAGACAGGCACAATGAGCGCCTGGAGGAAGGAAACGACAGGCTTGCCCGTCTCTCCGGCCATCGCAAGCGCCATGCCGAACAGAACCGAGAAGAACAGCACCTGCAGGATGTCGCCTTCCGCGAAGGCACCGACGATCGTTGGCGGGATAATGTTCATCAGGAAGCCGGTGACCGACTGCGCTTTGGCTTTTGCGGCATAGGTATTCACGGCCTGGACATCGAGCGAGGCCGGATCGATGTTCAGGCCGTCGCCAGGCTGGACGACATTGGCGACGATGAGGCCGACGATCAGCGCGAGCGTTGAGAAGGTGAGGAAATAAACCATTGCCTTGCCGGCGACCCGGCCGACCTTATGAAGATCGTTCATGCCGGCAATGCCGGTCGCAATTGTCAGGAAGATGACAGGCGCGATGATCATCTTGACCAGCTTGATGAAGGCATCACCCAGCGGCTTCAGGCTCTCGCCGGTCTCCGGATAAAAATAGCCAATTGCGACGCCGAGCGCGATGGCGGCAAGCACCTGGGCGTAGAGCTTGGTGTACAAGGGTTTGCGGGGCGCGGGACTCGCGCCGCGGACTTGTGCAGCTGACACTGTTTCTCTCTCCCTGACCGGATCGAGGTGGCGTGACTTCTCCCGGGCTTCTCCCTATCGCGGCGCTCCGGTCGAACGCTGCACCAACGCCGCCGCAATACCCATGCCAGATGAATCCGATCACCTGAACTGATGTGGGCTCGCCAATGATGGAGGAATGCGGTGTCAGACCAGCGGGCAAGGCCGCGGTCCCAACGCCCTTGATGGTCTGTGGCAGAGTGCCGCCGGTCGATCCCTCTGGCTAGCGGTTTTGCTGCACAGAGCGTGGTGGGTTCCTCGTTGGCCGGCTTTGGACCGGGCCCCATCGTTGGCGCCAGCGCGTACCAATAGGTCGCCTGTTCAAGGCCGTCCAGATGACAGGCTAACTTACCCCTGTTCGGAAGCGCTCGTTTCTAGACAGCCTACGACCATGCAGCCACTGCAATCACAGAATAAATTCGGACGGCCTTTTGGACGACCCATTTTGCAAATCAACGCCCGCAGCAGGGGCAGCCGTTTTCAAGCGGTCGCATCGTAATCTGTTCAGACTTTTCGATACGCTCATTGAGTGCGCCGATTTCGGCCCCAGGCCGGTGATGGTGCTGACCACGACGATGCGATTCAGAAGTTGCGAGCACCGCCTAGGAAGTCGTACTCAACGCCAGCTTCGCGCCTTCACACCCGACATCGCCGCCGCCTGATCAACTCGAGAAAGATGGCGGTTGCCGCAACCGACCAGTGCCGTTGGCGGTTATTATCGCTCCCGACCCTCCTTCGCGGGCGCTGGTGAATGGCACGGCCCCGCATTTACACTCCGCGCGGTCAGCCGCTCGGGCAACGCATGGCCGGCCCAGGTATTTCTGCTTCATCGCAAAGATAGAACTGATGAATCCTATCATAGGCCGCGAGGTTTCCTTTCACAGATGAAAGAAAGCTCGATTGACTATGCCGCCTCGCTCCAGTCTTTTGAAAACAACGTGTGTTTGCCCGGGGCAAGCCAATAACATGGCCAAGCCTCGTGGAGGGAGTAGCCAAGCGATGCGTCAGGGCTAGACCCGCTTTGCACTCGACCACACGGCGGCGGCACGAGTTCACGTCGGAGCATTTTCGCGCGTGCCCACGATGTCGCGGCGCACATGCCGCCAGCCTAGATTTGATGGCGCGAGATCGAGGATCACATGCACCACAACATTAGCAAGTCAGAACAGAATGCCCGCGACTGCGGCATATCGCTGCCGAATGCGATAAAGGGTTGTCCAAAGTCCGACACGAATCCTGCGAGTGTGGCATTGCACGAGCGCGCGCTAACCGGCATCTTCGAAATATCGAAAGTACTCGCCGATGCCGCCCGGCTCGAACTCAAGTTGGCCAAGGTAGTCGATCTCCTGCACTCGTTTGTGCAGATGCGGCACGGCATCATCGCTCTCTGCGATGCCGAGGGCGGACTGGACATCACAGTGGCCAGCGGCTGCGGCACGAACGGCAATGAGCCCTCCCGCTCGCGCCTGCCGCGCAACGCCATCGACCAGATTGTGACGACCGACACGCCGCTTGTCGCCGACGACATAGTGATGCATCCGACCTTCACTGCCGCTGATATCGAGGTGCTTGGGGCCTCCGACACCGTGTCGTTCATCGGCGTTCCCATTCGTGTTGATGGGAACGCCATAGGCGCGCTGACTTTGGACCGGGTTTTGGAAAGTAGGTCAAGCTATCGGCTCGACGATGATGTCCGGTTGCTTACCATGATTGCCAACATGGTGGGACAGACAGTCAAGTTGCATCGCTTCTCCGCGGTCGACCGCGAGCGAACGCCGGAGCTGGAACATCGGCTGCAAACGAAATTTTCTGATGTTAAGCACCCTGCACCCCGGCGCAAAAAGGTCCACGTCGAGGGGATGATTGGTGACAGTCCGGCGATAAGCGCCCTGCTGGAGAAGATCGCGGTCGTAGCGAAGGCAAAAACCACAGTTCTGTTGCGAGGTGAGTCCGGTACCGGGAAGGAGCTGGCTGCCAAGGCAATTCACGAGTTGTCGCCGCGCGCCAAGCGGCCCTTCGTTAAACTCAATTGTGCAGCGCTCCCAGAGACAGTCCTGGAATCCGAATTGTTCGGTCATGAGAAGGGTGCCTTCACAAGCGCATTCAATTCCCGCAAGGGGCGTTTTGAGCTCGCTGACAAGGGGACGTTGTTTCTGGATGAGATCGGCGAGATCTCGGCCTCGTTCCAGGCAAAGCTACTGCGCGTGCTGCAGGAGCAGGAGTTTGAGCGCGTCGGCAGCAATCAGACCATCAAGGTCGATGTTCGCGTGATTGCCGCCACGAACAGGAACCTGGAAGAGGCGGTTGCAAGGAATGAGTTCCGCGCCGACCTATACTACCGCATCAACGTGGTTCCCTTGCTGGTACCAGCATTGCGCCAAAGGCGCAGCGATATTCCGCTCCTCGCAGCTGAGTTTCTCAAGAAGTTCAACGACGAGAACGGCTGTACGCTCACCTTCGATCCGCGTGCGATTGAAGTGCTGATGAAATGTGAGTTTCCCGGCAACATTCGCGAGCTTGAAAATTGCGTGCACCGGACAGCGATCCTGGCCGAGGGACTGTCAATCGGGAGAAACGACTTTGCCTGCTCCCAAGGCCAATGCTTTGCCGAGGCGCTGTGGAAGTGCAGATCGGGCAAGGCCGCGCTGCAACCACCGCCGATCATGCCGGAGTCAGCGAATTTGGCCACGCCCCCGGACGAGGCCGCCAGTTCGGCCGCGACTAACCCACTTGCCGGCGCAACCCACCCAATTGGCGCGAGGACGCCCGATATAGAGCGCGTCATTGCTGCCATGGAAAGATGTGGCTGGGTGCAGGCAAAGGCAGCGCGCTTGCTTGGGCTGACCCCGCGCCAGATTGGCTACGTGCTGAGGAAATACGGCGTCGAGATCAAGCGTCTTTGAAAGCATGACCCTGGGCATGAGCTGAGCAGCTTAGCGCCTTGGCGCCGCGCAGCGATGCAGATCCGCGTGCGCGTCAACTCGATTCGACCGAGGACAGGTGGCTGAATTCCCATGTCAGCCGGCGCTGCGACCATTGTGTGAAAGGCAACCCTGCCATCGTCCAATCCCGTCCGCCATGTTGCTCTCGTTGCGAGCTCATGCGGATGCCCCTGTGTGACTGAAACGGAGTTAAATATGTCCGACGCAAAACTGCAAACTGTGCTTTCGGCTCTTTCGCAAGTGACACGACAGTTGGATGCTCTGCCGTCCAACGGACCAGCGCCGAACGCAAATTTTATCAAGCTGAATACGAATGAGAACCCGTTTCCGTTGCCGCCAATCATAATGCAAAGTGCAGTGGCGGCCCTCAAGCGCCAGTATCTATATCCGGATGACGATAACTTCAGACTGAGGGAAGCAGCGTCCAGCGCCTATGGCGTTTCCAGGGATCAGGTCATCGCTGGCAACGGGTCGTCTGAACTGCTCGGACTGATCTACAGAGCTTTCCTCGCACCCGGCGACAAGGTTGCGATGATGTCGCCAGGGTTTTCGTTCAACCGCAAACTTGCCATGCTCCAGGGCGCTGAGTTCCTCGAAATCGGATGTCAAGCTCATTCCCTGCCAATGGAGCAATTGCTTTCTGGTCCGGCAAAAGACGCCAAGTTTATTATGTTGGCCAATCCAAACAATCCGACCGGAACATTCCTCCCGATAAGCGATATCGAACGCCTCGTAGCACAATCGGACCGCTTGATTGTCCTCGATGAGGCCTACGTCGACTTTGCACCCGATCACGGACTGCGCCTCATCAACCGGTATTCGAACCTTCTGATCTTGAGGTCATTCTCGAAAAGCTATGCCGCCGCCGGCATTCGCGTCGGTTTCGGTTTCGGTCACCCTGAAATTATTGGAAGGCTGCGAAACATCCAGAACGTCTTCAACATGAACGTGATCGGGCATGCCGTTGGTATCAGCGTGCTTGCGCATCGCGGCGCCTACGCAGACAACCACAAGCACATCAAGGATGAACGAGAGCGAGTGACAGTTGCACTATCGCAACTCGGATTTTCCGTAACACCCTCCCGCGCAAATTTCTTGCTGGCCCGTGTGCCCGCGGGACAGGACGGCTCATGGTGGCAAGCAGCATTGGAGAGGCAAAAGATACTTGTCGCGTTTTTTCCGGACAAAGGCTTGGAACACTGTATCCGCGTCAGCATCGGCACAAAAGAGCAGATGGATGAATTTCTTGCTGCCGCTGGCGACATTGCTGGAAGCTTAACGGTGCCAAGCTCCAGAGGCAGGGAAGCGTCAGGCTCTGCTTCTTCGTTACGCTGACGCTAATCGGCGATCACACACATCTCTTCCGACTTGCTGGTGATCCCAGCAAGAAAACAGCCTGCTTTTAAAATCGGGGACTTAAAGAGTGACAAACGTCTTTCCTTCAAACCTGGCTTTCGGCATCTTCGATCATTTGGATGAGGATGGCCGCGATATAGGCCGGCAGTACGAAGATCGCCTGATATTAGCAGAGGCGTGCGATCAGCTGGGGTTCTATGCCTATCATCTCGCAGAACACCACTGTACTCCCCATGGGAGAGGTCCATCGCCGAATCTGTTCTTATCGAGCGTCGCCCAGCGCACCCGGCGCTTGCGTCTCGGACCCTTGGTGATGCTGCTTGCGCTTTATCATCCGCTGCGTGCGTTCGAAGAGATCTGTATGCTGGACCAGTTGAGCGGTGGCAGGCTCGAACTGGGCATAGGGCGCGGTGCTCTCCCGACCGAATTGGGCTACTTCGGGATTGGTGCGGACGCGGTGCCGGGCCGTTATGCCGAAGCCAGCGAAATTCTTATGCAAATACTTGTGAATTCGAGGGAGGTCGGCACGCTATGCTATCAAGGCCGCCATTTTGATCTCAATGACGTTCCTTTGACGCTAAGACCTCATCAGCGTCCACATCCGCCCACATGGGTCGCTGCCAATCGACCCGAGTCCACAGCTTGGGCCGCTGCGAATGGAACAAATATCGCGTGTGTAGGACCTTCCTCTTCTGTTCGCAAAACTACTGATGCGTTCCGCGCCTATCGAGAGGACAACGCAGGCGGGGAGGATCAAGGGAGATTTGTCGGATTGCTCCGCATGGTCGTGATTGGGCGTTGTGACACACATGCCTATTCGCTCGCGGCACCTGCTTACGCACGCTGGCTCAAGAGCTTCCAATTCCTTTACGAGCTTAACGCTATCCCCACTCCACCAAACTTGCCGCTAACCTTCGATGCGGCAGTCGAGAGTGAATTGTGCGTGGTAGGATCAGCAGAGTCTGTGCGAAAAGCTCTGCTAGATCAGTTGGAAGAGGCAGGTGCCAACTACCTGCTTTGTCAAATGGCATTTGGAAATCTGCCGCTAGATGCTTCCCTTTACACCGCGAGGACCATTCAATCCGAAATCATGGCTCGACTTGGCTGACCATGTGCTCGAGCTTGCACGTGGTGGGGCGGGCAATCGGGAGGAGGCCAAACTGACGACGAGCAGGCGGCACAGAATACCAGCTTTGTGCGTTGGCTGGCGTCTGGGCCATCGTGTGAACATGCACGATCCTAAGGAGAGGGTAGCCGAGCGCGTCACGATGCCGGCACGCGTCTGCTCGTCGCGCTGGCGCTAGTCGTTGCCCATAGCCAGCCGCAGGAGGTTCTTCTCGCCCGGGGCGGCGTCGGTGCGGCGCCCACTAATCCAGCTTCATCAGCGGCCCGTCGGTGGCAAAGCCGTCACTCGCTACGGCGCTATTGAGGGCGCGCTCGCGAGCGGCTTTGCGACGCCCAGCCAACACCTCCAGCGAGCTCGCCCGATGATGGTGGTGCACCGCGGTCGGATACGATGCTGGAGGAAATCGTTCGCAGCCGGTCTTCAGGAATTGCGAGGAGTGCTCGTTCTTGAATGCTGGCTGCTGGCCGGATGCGGTGGCCTGAGTGGTCTGCCGACACGCCCGAAAGTCAACGCCACTACCACAAGGCCGCCAAGATGTCAGGTCTGAGAGCCAGCTTGGACGGTGGTATCGTGTTCGGGAAGGTCGTCGAAGGAGGCGTAGTTGAGATAGTAGAGTTTGGAATACAGGCCGCCCATGGCTATTAACTCATCGTGGTTGCCAGTCGCAATAACTTGGCCATTCTGAAGCACGATGATGCGGTCGGCCCCCCGGACCGTGGCGAGACGGTGGGCGATGACGAGGCCAGTCCGCCCTTCAAGCAGCTTGATCAGAGCCTTCTGAATCTGCAATTCCGTGTAGCTGTCGATATTGGCGGTAGCTTCGTCGAGCACGAGGATCTTGGCGTCAGCGACGAGGGCGCGGGCGAAACTGATAAGCTGGCGCTGGCCGAGAGATAAGTTGTCGCCGCGTTCGCCAAGTTGGGTCTCATACCCGTCGGCGAGGCTCATGACGAAGTCATGCGCGCCGACAGCCTTGGCCGCCTCGATCACCTTGTCGCGCGTGGCTTCCGTCTTCTGGTATCGAATGTTCTCGAAGACCGTCCCGGTGAACAGGAATGGCTCCTGCAGCACCATGGCGACCTGGCGGCCGAGCGATTCCTGGGTGAGGTCGCGTACATCATGTCCGCCGACCAGCACCTGACCCTGCTGAACATCATAGAAGCGGTGGACCAGGGCCATCGCACTCGATTTGCCAGAACCGCTCGGTCCGACTAGTGCGACCGTCTCGCCCGGATTGACCTTGAACGAGACATTTTTCAGAACCGAACGGTTCGGATCGTAGCCGAAGGTGACGTCCCTAAACTCGACCGAGCCGTCCATTTCGGGCGAAAGCACTTCGGCATTGGGTTTGTCCTTAACATCGATCTTGACGTCGAGCACATCGGTCAGGCGCTTGCCTGAGGCCATGGCGCGCTGCATGACCGAATATTGCAGGGTGAGTGAGCGGATCGGGTCAAAGAAGCGCTGGATGTAAAATAGGTAGGCTACCAACACGCCCACATCTATACGGCTATTCATGACCATCGAGCCGCCGACCACAATAACGGCGGCCAAGGCGAGGCCGGTGATGCCATCGACGATGGGCACCATGACCAGTGCATATCTGGCAGCGATCAGGTGGGTCCTGAGGTTGGCATGGGCCCGATCGTCAAAAAGACTGAAATTCACCTGCTGGCGGTCCATTGACTGTATGGTCCGCACGCCGTGAATGGCTTCGGCCAGCGCGCCATTGACGACGGAATTGGTTTCGTGTGCAGCCATGAAGGCGTCGCGGGCCCGCGGCAACCAGACAATGCGGACGATCACCAGGATTGGCAGAACCGATAGCGTCAGGAGGCCGAGGCGAAAGTCGAGCCACAGCATTACGAAAACGATGCCGAAGAGAAGCGCAACATCGCCTAGGGAATATACCGAGGTTTCCAGGAACTCCTGTATGGAGTTAACGTCGCCTTGCAGGCGCGACATCAGGCGTCCGACCTCAGTCTTGTCCATGAAAGAGAGCGAAACCTTTTGCAGATGGCCAAACATGGCGCGGCGGATGTCGAACAGGACAGTTTCGGCCATTTTCCCATCCAAGGCTTCCTGCATGTAGCCGGCGGCGAAATTGACCAAAATCGCCGAAAGGAACGCGCCGACGGCCGCAAGCTGGGCTGAGCGATCGGGCCTTGCCGGGTTCATGCCGAGGTCGATCGCGTAGCGGATGATCAAGGGGATGAGAAGCTGCGTCCCGGTGAAGATCAGCATCGCGACAATCGTGACAACTACCTTTGCCCGGTAGGGATGGACGAAGCCCCAGATGCGACGGAGGATGCTCTTGTCGAAAGCCCGGCCGAACATCTCCTCCTCGATCCGGTGCGAGCCGACGACCGCGCGCGGAGGGCGTCTCCCATCGTCACGTTCGGCTTCGAGTTCGCCGCGGCCCTGGTCCATCAGCGGGCGCCCCCATCCTGGCTAATAATGCTATCACCCGGGCGCGTCTGGAGATCGTAAAGGGCCCTGTAGCGTCCCCGCTTCGCCAGAAGCTCTTCATGCGTGCCGCGTTCTACGGTTTCGCCTTTATCGACAAAAAGGATTTGATCGGCATGCTTAAGCGCACTCAGCCGGTGCGCGATGATGATCGTCACCCGATCCTTTGCGAAGCGCCGCATCGCCGCGCGAATGCGCAGCTCGGTGCCGGCATCGATCGCGGCCATCGAGTCGTCGAAAATGATGACGGAGGGGCGCAGCATCATGGTGCGAGCAATCGTGAGACGCTGGCGCTGGCCGCCAGAGAGAGAAACGCCGCGTTCGCCCACGACCGTCTCATACCCTGCCGGGAGCCCGAGGATGTAGTCGTGGAGCTGGGCGAATTCTCCAGCGCGTTCAATTCGCTGTCTCTTCGCCCAGGGATCGCCATAAGCGATGTTGTTCTCGATCGTTGTTGTGAATAGGAACGCATCCTGCTGTACAACCGCGACCGCCTTGCGAAGGCTCTCGAGGGTGACATTGCGTATGTCCTGGCCGTCCAACGTGATGGCGCCACCGGTCACGTCGTAAAAGCGGGGGACCAGATGAGCCATCGTCGATTTGCCGGAACCCGGCGGACCGACGATAGCGATCGTCTCGCCTCTCCGGGCCTCAAAGCTGAGGTTCTTCAGAATGGCGCGGTTTTCGGCGTTGGGGTAGGCAAATGAGACATTGTGGAAGCGCAGAGTGCCGTCACTTATCTCAAGCGGTCTGGCCTCGAGAGCATCCCTGATGGTGATCTCCTGATCGAGGAGACCGAAAAGCCGCGAACCGCAGCTAGAAGCGCGGGCAAACGCATTGACCATGAGACCGATCTGGCGGACTGGCATTTGCAGCATGGTCATGAAGGTCAGGAAGGTCGCCATGGTTCCGACGCTGATCTCGCCAGCGACGAGCTTGTTGCCACCGATCCCAAGCACCAATCCCATTGCGAAAAAGTAGGACAAGGTCATCGCCGACGTGTTGGGTACGTAGATGTCAACGAGATCGTTGGCGAGGTCGAGCGCGTTCTTGGAAGCGCCGTCGAACTTCAGCATCTCATAGGATTGAGCCGCAAAAGCGCGGACCACACGGATACCTGCGAGATTTTCCTTCATCACGCGGCTTAGTACCGAAAGGCGCTCATAGAGGTCGAGCCAGGTGGCGCGCAGCCTAAGCTGTGTGGTCGATGAGCGCCAAGCGACAAAAGGCACGAAGCTGAGCGCGGCCAAGCCGAGCATCGGATCGGTCGAGATCATCATGTAAGCGCCAATCCCGATCAGCATCGTCAGCAGGAGCACCCGCATGAGCCCGGTGGAAAAATACATCCGCACGCCTTCGAGATCGAGCATTCCGGCGGTTATCAGATCGCCTGAATGGACCCGGTCGTGAAAGGAAAAGCTGAGACGCTGGATCTTGTCGTAGTAGGCGAGCCGCAATTCGTACGCGACATGATGCCCGACGGCTTCGGCAAAATAGTTCTGCGCCATCGTGAAAACGCCGCGTAGCGCGCTGACGGCGAGCAGCAGGAGAGCCGGGGCCCAGAGCGCTTGTCCTGCCGCAGCCCCCGCGACACCGCCCCCGATAGCTGTCTGGGTCTGGTCGACAGCCCGGCCGAGAAGCTGGGGAATGAGCAACTGGAGGATTGCCGCCATGATCGTCGAGCCCATAGCGAGGGCGACCTGCCACGGATGGCGCAGATTCATACGCGTGATGCGCAACAGCGTACTCAAATCCCGGCCCCAGCGCGCCGCTTCAACATGGGCCAACGAATTCAGTGCGTTCGTTGCGCCGCTGACAGCTTCACTGTTCACGGGTGTATTCCCGACTGCATTTTGCGCCTTCGAGGAAAGCCGAAGCAGACATCATCAAAGGCATCCGCCATTGTTAATCCCGTCCTCAACCTGCAGCCGTGCCCGTTCCCACAAGCCGAGCCGCCGCTTGACTTAGTGGCATGTCGATCACCGTGATTCCGCTTGCCGCAAGAAAACGCGCTTCGTTTCTGGTCAGGGTTTCCGCGTCCATTACGGTGCAATAGGGACCGCGGGAGCGCTTCATGATCTGTCTGGCGTAGGTGCGCAGCATCTGATCGTTGAAGCGGCAGCCAACGAAGAAAAATCCACGGGTGATGCGCCGTTCCTTCACAGCGTCTGGGATCGGTGTCTGGATATCAATTTCGGACAGGACTTCGACGTAGTCGGAATCTGCGACGAGAAAGTTTTGCGCGGGCGTAATACTCCCGTGAGGTGAATAGAGAACCGTCTTGGCCCCCAATCGGGGGTCGAGCTCCCTCCCGGACAAATCGTAGGTTTTCGTCCAAATGTTGCCGATTTCATTCGCGCGCGTGACGCCTTGTATCTCAAGGACGTCCGTTCGACCGGTCTCTACCAGAGCCGTGCGCATCGCGCTGTCATACCAGCTGTCGATGATGAGGGAGAGTGGCAGCCTTGCGAGCCAGGCGTGGAAGGGGGTCGGCCCCACCGGCGCTGCGAATATGTCGGTCATCCAAGCTTGAAGCGTCCGGCGATGCCGGCGCTGTTCGATGAACTGTGCAACCGACCACATATTGGTGCGGATCCTGGAAGGGGCTGGAGCCCGTGCATTGAGTGCCGCGGCAACAACCTCCGGGGTATGCGGCACAGGCGGTTCCACACAGTTCAACTCAAGAAGACCCGGACCGAGATAGGGGATCACCTCATCGGCGGCGAGCGCTTCCTTCGCCAGGTCAAGCAGCTTTTCAGCAAAACTGTCCCGCACAATGACGAGGTGGCCCGATGTCAGGATCGTGTTCATCTCGTTTCCTCGCGACGCACCTAGGGGCAGCATCAGCCCTCTTCGGAAATCTTCCTTGCCTCGACGGTGATCGGCAGACGCGTATCATGTGGGAGATCGGGTAGGAGGAGCCGCCACCCGTTCCTGAGCGTGACCGTTCCGCCCCACAACTCTTCCTTCTCGAGTTTGATGATCGGCTCTTCGAGGTCCTTTTTGGGGACATACGCTGACAAACCAGCATCGGTCCTGCGGATCATGACTTTCATCTGGCCGTCCCTTCATTGGTATTGCTTTCAGCACTGCAGGGCGCCTCGGCCTCGTCGAGGCTCATCAGTTCACGCGCTCGCATACCGACTACGGTGCCACGGTCGATCCACTCGACCGCATAGATGAAGAACTGCTGGAGAAAGGTGCCAATGTCGCGCACATATCCCTCGTCCCCCTTCCGCACGAGATTTTCGCCGATCTCCCTGCCAGGATAGGTGCCGTCATTCTTTATGTGGCGAGTGGCACGTACCCGCTCTCCCGGCATGAATCGTGGAGGCCTGCGGATTTCGATCTCCTCTTCGCGTCCGAGCGACATGTCCGTTCCCTGATTTCTCTTGCGGCTGAGATTGCGAACAAGGCGTTCCAGGCGTCCTGCGTAGGCAGCCCCCAACCATGTCGGCAGTCCAATGTCCGTTACGCAGGAACGCAGGTCTTCGGCACCGGACATACCGAGGCACATTGCTGCGCATCGAAGACCCCCTCGCATTCGGTGCACTTCTGTGACTCGATCACGTAGCTCTCGCCTTTGAACTTGATCGCGCCGGAAGGACATTCGAATTCGCAGGCGCCGCATTGGGTGCATTGGGATGCGATGATCTTGAAAGCCATTTTAACTCCTGGTCCGAATGAATGAGACAGCTCAGGCCGTCGCCGCGAGTGTGGGGGTCCCAGATGCGGCGATGTAAGTCGCGCTGATTGCTGTCTCGATATAGTCATGGGCACAGGCGTCGGTGGCTCTGATTCCAGCCTCCGCGAGCTGATCCTGCGGGCAATTTCCAATCTTGGCGCACAGCACGATATCTATGCCTTGAAGCGCTGCGATGACGCCATCGAGGGCGGCTTCTGCGCCCCAGCCGCCAAGGCAATACTTGTCCACCTTCCGATGCCCGACGAAGCTGATCCCTTTCAGCGAGGCTTGATAAACCTGGAATTCCTTCGCATGGCCGAAATGCTCATTGACGCGGCCGCCGCCCTTGGTGGCCACCGCGAAGAGAAGGGACTTGCCGGGGCTCGCTGCCTTGACCAATCCGATCGCTTCTCTCCTAGCCTCGACGTGATCACGGCGCTCCTCCGCGACCAGCTCCCGATAGGCCTTGCGTTTGCTGGCATCGTAGGTGACCTCGCCGGGAATCCGGTCGACTGTGAATTCCTGGCCACGATCTTCTCCGAGCAGGCCCACGGCATCTGCCCGGCACTGCCGGCAGTGGCGCATCAACTGGGCGCCGTTTTCGACACGATCCTGAAGAGCCTTCATCTCCATTGCGTTTGGGCCGCGCTGCCCGCTCAGACCGTAGTGCGTGCCGTGGGCCGGGTCCGAAATCAGCGGCATAAGGTTGTGCAGGAACGCGCCTCGCTCCTTAATCCATCTATTCACCTCGATCAGATGCTCATCATTCACGCCCGGGATCACCACCGAGTTGATTTTGGTGAGGATGCCCCGCGCGGTCAGCATCTCGAGGCCCAACATCTGCCGCTGGTGCAGGATCCGGGTGGCTTCAATGCCGACGTAGCGGCGATGATCGTGAAAGATCCAAGGATAGATCTTTGCACCGACCTCAGGGTCGACCATGTTGATCGTGATCGTCACGTGATCGACATTCATGTCAGCAAGCTCATCGACATGGTCGGGCAGCGCCAGCCCATTCGTGGATATGCAAAACTTGATGTCTGGAATTTCCCTGGCGACCCTGGCGAAGGTCGCCTTCGTCTTCTTCCAGTCGTAGCAGGCGTCGCCCGGTCCGGCGATGCCGAGCACGGAAAGCTGCGGCACCTCATTGGCGACCGCGATCACCTTGCGTAGCGCCTGATCGGGCGTCAGCTTTTCAGAGGCCACCCCAGGCCGGCTTTCGTTGGCGCAGTCATATTTGCGATTGCAGTAGTTGCACTGGATGTTGCAGCCCGGCGCGACCGCGACGTGCATACGCGCGAAATAGTGATGCGCCTCTTCTGAAAAGCAGGGGTGATCCTTGATCTTCTCCCAGACAGCCGGATCCGTGTCGTCGGGCTTTGTCGACGAGCCGCAGGACGAAGACGCGCAGCCACCGGGTTTCATGGTGCCAAGCAACTGGTCACCGAATGTCGTGCTGAGGCTCTCAAGCGAAATTGCCGGTGCAGACATGAACGGCTCCGTTGCTGCGTGATGTCGCAGTTCAAAGCGCAAGAGCTATGCCAGCTCAAAGAGCTGTTTCGGTTCACGAATAGGCTTCTCGTGTCAGATTCCTTCGGATTGCTCCGACACACCTTTGTCGGGCTTACGACAGTGGACAAGCAAATAGGGTCGCGAGGCTAGCAGCCTCGGGCGCGCAGAGTGTGAGCGAGACCACTCCGGGCTGCTTACGCTTGACGTCATCGCGACGTCTGGAATTTCTTCACCTTGATACCATGCCGGCCCAGGGCGTAGCCGATTTGCCATGGCGTGAGGCCGAGGATACGAGCCGCCCTGGAAGAACCCAACCGGCCTAGTCAATCGCGTCGATCAGCCGGTTGCGTGCCGTCAGATGCGGGCGACAAGCGGCATGGTTCGGACCCCGGCCGTAAGGCGGCCGTAAGGGGAGATACCTTGCTGCGGAGGCGCCGATGCGACTGGCCGGCAGCCGCAATCCGCTCGATCTGGTACAGCCTGTGGTATGAGGCGGCGAGTGCCTGATTGAGGTGCGTGGGTGTTGCCGGCAGTGGCGGCAATCTCCGGCTCTCCTTCAGCGTCCAGACGACGACTTCTCCATCACCCGTCTGCAGAAACGTGGGCAGGACGTTCACGGCAATTGCCCAGCGTATGGCGAGCGTATCTCCAGCTCGCTTGGCGCGGTCAGCACCTTCACATATCGTAGAGTCCCTGAGCGCGGTATCTGCTTAGGGCATGCGTGCGCCGGTCATCCGAATTTAAAGAGGATTCCGAAACCGCCGCGTGGATAGTTCCACTCGATCTCACCAGTCGTCCCGCACAAAATCCGGCAGGTGCCGCACTCCATGCAGCCGTCGGCAGTGATCTCCACTTGACCCTTGTCGTTCAACTCATAACATTTCGCCGGGCAGACGTGGGTCAGCGCGAGCAAATTCGCGCTCGGCTTCTGGTGCGGTCGCACTTTGATGTGCGGGCGGCCGGAATCCACCAAGTAGCGGTTCTGGTAAAGCTTGTCCTCGACACGTGACTTCGTCGCTGCGCTGGTCATTTCGTCTCCCCTCAGCGCCACGCCAATGCAAGGCGGACCGCGTCGCTGACCAGCCCCCAGCGCGAGCGCGCCTTGATGAAGGCCGCCGTGGTCGCCTTTTCCTTCTCGATCTTCGGCGTGCCGTCGACACGCATGAAGTTCTGCGCAGCTTGCGACATCAACCGCGGATAAGTCGTGAAATAATTGCATGAATTGGTGTGGAGCAAGGCCGGCATGTCTTTGTATTTCCTCAGGTCCTTGACCACGAAGGACTTGTCCAGCATGGCTTTGTAAAGGGCGAGATTCCGTTTGTTCATCGGACCGTTGCGGCTCTTGACCTCGACGATTGCCTCAGCCGCAATGCGGCCGGAGGTCATGGCGAGGTTCGAACCCTCGCGGTGAATGGCGTTGTTCAGTTGCGCGGCATCGCCGACCACGACCCAACCATCGCCAAAGAGCTGCGGAATAGCCTTGTAGCCGCCTTCGGGAATGAGGTGTGCGGAATATTCTTTCACTTCCGAGCCGGCGATCAGCGGCCGGATCGAAGGATGGCTCTTCAAGGCATCAAGGAGAACGTAGGGGCTCTCGACCATCGCGGCAAAATCGGAGACGAGGCAGCCAATGCCCAGTGAGATGGACTCCTTGTTGGTATAGAGGAAGCCGAGCCCGGCCATGCTGCGGGAGGTCGTGCCCACCGCCTCGATCACGCAGCCCTCATCGCCCTTTACGCCGAACCGCTGCTCAATGACCTCTTCGGGCAAGAAATGCATTTCCTTGACGGCGAGGGCCACGGTTTGCGGCTTTGGCATCTCGCGCAGGCCGGCTCGAGTGCCAAGCAGTCCGCAGACACCTTCTGCGAGAACGACCACGTCCGCGTAGATGGCTCCGCCCGCCCGGTCTGTGCGGACGCCGATCACCCTGTCATTGGCATCACGGATGAGTTCCGTCACGGTCGTCTCGCACAGAACGGTCGCGCCGGCCGCGCGCACCTTACGCGAAAACCATTTATCGAACTGGGCACGGATGATCGTGTACCGGTTGGGCTTCGCCTCATTGAAGTCGTCCGACCTATAGTGAATCCCTGTATGGGATGTGTCGTCCATCACCCAAAGCCGCTGTTCAACCAAATGCCGCTCGAGAGGCGCATCATCCCGGAAATCCGGGATGATCTTCTCCAGCATGTTCGCGTACATGATGGCACCCTGGACATTCTTGGAGCCCGGATATTCACCCCGCTCCAACTGCAGCACCTTCAGGCCATGGCTGGCCATGGTGTAAGCAGCTGCGTTTCCGGACATGCCTGCCCCAACAACAATGGCGTCGAAGTTTTCCTCGATCATGTCCATCCCCTTAGCTCGAAAGCTTATCGCGACTGTGGGGCGACAGCCGCCGGGTGAAGGCTTCCGTCAGTGCGGGCAGGAAGCGGATCGCGTCGGTGACGATTCCGAGGTGAGCGAAATCGAAAATCGGCGCGTTCGGGTCGGTGTTGATGGCCACGATGAGATCCGCCCCCTCCACGCCAACCCGATGCTGGACGGCGCCGGAAATCCCGGCCGCTATGTAAAGCTTCGGCCGGATCGTCTTGCCAGTTTGGCCGATCTGCCGATCAGCTGGCATCCAGCTCTTCTGGACCAACGGACGCGAACAGCCGTGCTCGGCGCCGATTGCTCGTGCGAGGTTCTTCACAAGCTGCAGGTTCTCCGCCGCGCCAAGACCAAGGCCTCCCGCAACCACGACGTCGGCATAGGCAAGGTTTGCCTTCGCCGACTGATTGTCCGGCAGGAAGCCGAGGACTTTGGTAGCGATCTCGTCCTCGGCAAGCGAAAGCTTGTGCCGGATGACACGCCCGACCGGTTTATCCGTCCGCTGCGGCATGGGCATGACCCTCGGCCGCACGGTCGCCATCTGCGGGCGGAAATTGAGCGTATAGATCGTGCACAACAAGGAACCGCCGAAAGTCGGACGCGTGGCGGCGAGCGAACTGTCGGTATCCACATCGAGTTCGGTGCAGTCGGCCGTGAGCCCCGTCTGCAAGGTCGTCGCCACGGAGCCGGCAAGATCCCTGCCCAGTGTGGTGGCACCGAGAAGAAGGATTTCGGGTTTGTGGGTATCGACCAGATCCGTCAGCGCCTTGGTGAAAGGTTCATTCCGATAGTCGGCGAGCAGGGGCGCCTCGGCGATGTAGACAAGGTCAGCGCCATACGCGAATGCTTCGGCAACGGCGTTCCCGACGGCCTCTCCCGGCGGTCCAAGCACGACGCCTGCAAGCTGGACCTGAAGCTTGTCTGCTAAGTTGCGGCCTTCGCCGAGCAGTTCGAATGATACCGGATGGACCTCGCCACGTTCGAGCTCGATGAAAACCCAAACGTGCCGATAGTCCTTGAAATGGGCGGGCAATTCCTTCTTTATGCCGGCGCGGCCGGCGGCAGGGCGAGGGGTTTCTCCGTTCGCGGTCGACATCGTTTTGCTCCTTGCCGTCACGCGCCGCCGTTAAAGGCGAGCTCATGTTCCAGCGCCGGCTGGCGGGTGAAGATTGCGGTGATGAGTTCGTCAGCGACATCGCGCAAGGCCTTCTCGGCGGTGTCGATTTGTGCCGCCTTTTCAGCTCGAGCAGGAGGGGCGAAAACACGTTTGACGACCGTCGGTGAACCGCGCAGGCCGCATTTGGTGAGATCCTCAATGCCGGCGTCGGCCGCGCTCCATTTCAAGACCTGGCTGCGCGCGGCGCACAAGGCGTCCTGGATCGAGCCCCGGCGGATCTCGTTTGTGCCTTCCAGCATGGTGATGAGGCAAGGGAGCCTGCTCTTCAGCATCTGTGTGCCGCCTTCGGAACGGCGCTCGACCTTGATCTCGCCTGCAGCAAGGTCGACAGAAGGGATCTTCGCGACATAGGTCAGTTGCAGGAGTCCGAGGCGCTTGGCGATGCCGGGCCCGACCTGGGCGGTGTCGCCATCGATCGTCTGCTTGCCGGTGAAGACGAGGTCTGGCGTGCCGAACGTCTCGCCAATCTTCGCGATTGCCTGGGAAAGGGCGAACGAGGTTGCCAGCGTGTCAGAGCCGGCAAAATAGCGGTCGGTCAAGAGCACCGCTCGGTCGGCGCCGTAACCGAGCGCCTTGCGCAGCGCGTCCTCTGCCATGGGCGGACCCATGGTGAGCACAGTGACTTCGCCGCCATGTGCGTCGCGCAGTCTGAGCGCTTCTTCGAGGGCGAACAGGTCGTAAGGGTTGATGATGGTCGGAACACCCTGGCGCATGATCGTGTTCGTGACCGGATGGACCCTTATCTGTGCCGAGTCCGGCACCTGCTTGATGCAGATTACGATGTGCATTGGCGGTTTCTCTAGGCTCCTGTCCGGGTCCGGCATTGCGGTTATCTCCTTTGTCCGCATTATTCGTGCCAAGTCTCTTGCGCTCCCCCCTTCCCTACAACTTCGGCTGGTTGCTTCTGACGGCGCTGTGGTGATGACCGCATTTGGCGGCTGCTCGACATTGTCGCGTCGCACCCTTGTCGCCGATCATTCCCGTCCGAACCGCTTCAGTACCGAGTCGAACGGAACAAAGGTGTGACCCGGCGCGGCAGGTTTGTTCGGATCGTGGTCCTTGAGCACCTTGAAAATCCGATGCGTGAGCGGCGAGGAAATCGCAAAGTCCTCGTAAGCTCGTTCGAGCGTCGCGCGCACCCTCGCGGCAATCACCTGGCCGGGCAGACCGGAGAAATCTTCTTCGGCGAGGTATTGGCCCACACGCTTCATGATATGGAGCCGCGAGACATTCAGTACCTTCGGGTCATAGGCGACGCCTAGGACTGAGAAGAATTCCTCTGCAGCCGACAAGCGCTTCAGTCGTGCGAGGATGTCGGTGACATCCATGGGGCGGCTGTCAGCGGAACAATTCATTGCATTCTTCCTGGTCGCAAAACTGTGGCCTCTGTGCGCTCGCGCACGGCTGACTTGGACCCGCACAGCTCGATGAGGGATGCCTCGCTGCACATTCCATCGTAGAGCTCGACCAGTCGAGTTGCAGTGACGGTCGATTTGGTCTCGGCCGCCTCGCGTCGGACGCGGGCCACCATCGCGGCTGCCAGATCCGGGTCGAGATCGCGACCGCTTTCGCTCAGCACATGGGCAATCGCAGTGGCGCCGGAATGCTTGCCGATGACGATCCGCCGGCAGCGGCCCACGAGAGTCGGATCGAGCCCCTGATAAGTACGCGAGTCCTTCAGCACCCCTGCGACGTGAATGCCGGATTCGTGGGTGAATACATCGGCGCCGACGACCGGCTTAGTGGCTGCGGTCTGCCGGCGGGCGGCCCAAGCCACCTGGGCGGCGAGGCCGGGCAATGCGGTCAGCTCAATGCCGGTGTCTGCGCCGTCGAAGACTGCCATTGCGGCGGCCACCTCCTCCAGCGCGGCATTGCCCGCACGCTCGCCGAGCCCCAGGACGGTGACGGAGGCATGGCGCGCGCCTGCGCGGATCGCCGCCAGCGTGTTGGCGCCAGCAAGTCCGAGATCGTTGTGCGCATGAAATTCAAGGTCGATTGGAGACTGCACCACGAGCTGGGCGACAAGTTCGAAGGTCGAAAACGGGTCGAGAACACCGACTGTGTCGGCCAGCCTCACGCGGCTTGCGCCGGCGCGTGCGGCCGTCTCGATGACGCGGGCGAGATGATCCCGATTGGCCCGCGAGGCATCGTCGCAGCCCACCGCGACGAAGAAGCCGGCATCGGCGGCGCGCCTGACCATATGATCGATGACCTGGAGCGCTCCCGCCTTGTCGAGGCCGAGCTTGGCGGCAAGTTGGATGTCCGACGCAGGCAGCGACAAATTGACCGCTTGGACGCCGCTCTCGATCGCTGCATCGAGATCCAACGACGTCATCCGGCACCAGGCCATGAGCCGAACCGGAAGACGCCGCGCTACCACGGCGCGAATTGTTTCCATCTCGTCGACGCCCATGACCGGCGTGCCGATCTCGATCTCTGTCACGCCAGCCGCCGCAAGAGACTCAGCGATCTCCAGCTTTTCCGTCGTGGTGAAGGCGACGCCCGGCGCCTGCTCGCCATCGCGCAAGGTCGTATCGTTGAGGGAGACATGACCGGTCATGACAGGCAGCCTGTTCTTCTGCGGCTCACGCATAGACCGGACTACCCGGCCCAGAACCGGAAAAGCTGCGCAGCTTCCCCACGATTCCCGGCATGACCTCGAGCACCCGGTCGATGTCCTCTTCGCTGTTGTCCCGCGCCAAGGAGAAGCGGACTGCCGCGTGTGGCGTTTTCATCGCGCTTAGGACATGGCTTGGTTCCAGAGAGCCGGAGGTGCAGGCCGAGCCAGAGGAACACGCGATGCCAATGCGGCTGAGGAGAAGTGGAATTCCATCACTTTCGACATGTTCGAAGGAGATGTTTGCGGTGTTGGGCAACCGTTGCAAGGGATCACCAGTGACACAGGTGCTTGGGATGCGCTGGAGGATCCCGCCCTCCAGGCGATCGCGGAGCGACTTTACCCGTGTGGTCTCGTCGTCCATGAATTTCAAGGCGAGTTCGGCCGCCGTGCCGAGCCCGGCTATGCCGGGCGTATTCTCGGTTCCAGCACGCCGGTTGTGCTCTTGGTGACCCCCCTTGATCAGCGAATGGAAATCGACGCCACGTTTTACGAAAAGCGCACCGATCCCTTTCGGCCCGTGCAGCTTGTGGCCGGAGAGCGACAGCATGTCGATTGCGGTCGACTTCAGGTCCATCGGAAGCTTGCCGACCGCCTGCACAGCATCGGTATGGAATAGGGCGCCCACTTCCTTGGCCAACTCGGAAAGCCTTGCCACGGGGAAGATCACACCAGTCTCGTTGTTCGCCCACATTATTGACACGATTGCAACCTGTGGGGTGAGGGCGGCCATATAGGCGTCGAGATCGAGCCGACCACGGCAATCCACCGGGATCCTGTGCACCTTGAGGCGGCGGGTCTTCTCAAGATGCGCGCAGAGCGTCAGCACGGCGGGATGCTCGACCGCGGACGTCACGATCTCGGTTCGGTTGGGCGCCGCCTCGAGCGCTGAAAGAAGCGCTGCATTGTCGCTTTCTGTCCCACCCGAGGTGAAAGTGATCTCATCCTCGAACTCCGCGCCGATCAGAGCTTGCAACTGCCTCCGCGCCTTTCTCACCGCCGCACTGACTGAGGCGCCAAGAGCGTGTGCCGACGAAGGGTTGCCGAATTGATCCCTAAAGAACGGCAACATCGCTTGCACGACCTCAGGATCGACCCGTGTGGTTGCGTTGTTGTCGAGGTAGACAGGCTTCATAGGTGCGATCCTCAGTTAAACAGAATGACGCGAGCGCTAGACCGACTCGTTGAGCCTCTGGCGCATGCCGTTGATGATCATTTGAACTGGCAGCGCGCGCAGGCGCCCGGAGTGTTTGACGTAAACCGGATCTCCGTCGATATGGACATGTTCGCAGTGGCCGTAGGTCAGCCCGCAGGTAAGGACGCCCGAACGCGATAACGCTACCGATGAGCCGAATTTGGCGCAGCGGCGCGATTTGTCCGCAAGCAGCTCGGGTGCCACCAGGAACCGAGCTGCTTCGGGAGGCGACGTTCTTTGAATCCTACTGGGAGCGAATGGCGGTCCCGAGATCGGCTTTGACCTTGTCTTGTTTTTTAGGACGGGGACATCTGTTGTGCCGGCCATATAAGTCTCCTCTGCCGCAAAATCACTCTGTCGGCCGCACAGGCGCTTCGGGCGTTTAACTGAAGGACTTGCCGCAGCCGCACTTTTCGCGCGCATTGGGGTTATCGAAGACAAAACCGGAAGATTGGAGCCCGGTGAGGAAGTCGACGGTCATGCCGGCTACATGGGGTTGGGAGCCCGCGTCCACGAACAGCTTGACCCCATCTGTGTCAGTGATCGCGTCGCCCTCGCGCGACACGCTCTCCAGGCCCATTAAGTATTTGAAGCCTGCGCAGCCGCCGGCCTCGACCATAATGCGAAAGCCGTCCGCCGGCTCGCTGGCACGGCAAAGAGCAGTCTTGAAGGCGGCAACAGCGTTGTCGGTGAGCGTAATCATGGCTCCATTCTCCTCAGTCCGCGACCTGCTTGCCCATCACGTTGCATGCACCGTGCCAAAGCCAAAAAACGTTTCAACACAGCGCGGCATCTCTCGCACTGGTAACTCTTGATTGCTGATAAGGTGTCGGCCAACCGACACGTGCTGTCGGGTTTGTCGGGACCGGCACGAGGGATGTTGGCCTGAGTTCTTGGGTGAACTCACATCACCAAGGACAGAACTTCTTCTGAGCTTGCCTCGGCGCAATTGGCACGGTTTTTGAAGCTCCGTTTGGCGAGACGGCAAGAGCATGCCGATCCACAACCATGCCGTGGGTGCCATCGCGATGGATGGGGCGAAGCAAGGGAGTAACATGTCAGGACCGTGGTCAGATACGCGTTGTTGGCAAAGCAGCGCCGCTCGTGGCATCCGAATGCCCGCTTGGCCGATTGCGACAACATCCATACTGGCTCACCACCGCCCAGTAGCCGCCGACCGGCTCGATGGGATGCCATCGGCATGTGGCTGCTCGCCGGTTTTCGCATCGGTGCGACGCCGTGCGCACGCTGTCCAGCGACACCTTGTTCATGGGCCAGCAGCAGATCAGGATCGAGCATTTCGGCGCGCCTTATCGGCTGAAGATTCCCGGGCAGGGCAGATGATCCTCACACGTCGTAGAAACAGGGGTAAGCATGGACCAACGCGAGAAACCGTCGCCCGACGAAATCCGGCGGGCGTGCAAAGACAATCCGAAGATCCGGGAGCATGATCTCGCCGCTCGATTGGGCATTTCGGAAGCCGAGTTGGTCGCGGCGCATTGTGGTCACGGCGCGGTGCGCATCGAGCCGCGCGTCGATGATCTGCTGACCGGCCTCGAAGCGGTCGGCGAGGTGATGGCGGTCACCAGCAACGAAAGTGCCGTGCACCAAAAGATTGGCGTCTACGGCAAAGTGGTCACCGGCAACCAGCATGCCATACTGCTCGGCGACGAGATCGACCTGCGCATCTTCCCGAAAGCGTGGGCGTATGGCTTCGCCGTCGAGAAGCGCGAGGGGGCCGAGATCCGCCGCAACCTGCAATTCTTTGATGCCACCGGCGAGGCGATGCACAAAGCTCATCTCACGCCCGCCTCGAACCTGCAGGCCTATCAGGATCTGACGGCAGAGCTTGTATCCCCCGACCAGGAGCCGATCATATCGCTCGAGGCGAGCGGCGCGCGCGATAACGCAGTGAGTCCAGACCACGCCACCACGGTCGACGACCTACGCGAGCACTGGGGCCGGCTAAGCGACGTGCATCAGTTCTACCATATGTTGAAGACACTGAAGCTCAGCCGCTGCCAGGCGATGCGTATGGCCGACGAGGATGACGCCTGGCTACTCGACAATGATGCCATTGGCGCCCTGTTCCAACAGGCGGCCGAAGACGAGATGCCGATCATGTGCTTTGTCGGCAATCGTGGTTGCATTCAGATCCATTCCGGCCCGATCAGGTCGGTCAAGCAGATCGGGCCGCGGATCAATGTGCTCGAAGAGACCTTCCATCTGCATCTTAGGACCCATCGCATCCGCGAGGTCTGGGCCGTGCGCAAGCCGACGAGGGATGGTCACGTTACGTCCATTGAAGCCTATGGCGCGGACGGCAAGATGATCATCCAGTTCTTCGGCACGCGCAAGGAAGGCGAACGCGAGGGCAGCGACTGGCGGTTTCTGGCCGAGAGTCTGCCACGCGTTCCCGGTCCGACCTCCAGGGGTGTGTTGACTGCCGACAGGTCCTCGGATTGAATTGGCCGCGATAGGACTCAGCACCACGTTCCGACAGCGGCTCGCGAGCAAATCTAGGTCCATGAGCGGAAAGGATGCCGTCGTAGCGCATGCGCATGGTCAGGTGATGCACGCCGGAATGGACCGCATCTATACAGTCAAGCTGGTCGCCCGTCGGCACCGGTGCGCACGAGTGCATCGCCGTCTGCCGGAAAAGCCTTGCAGCGCCTGCGAGCGATAAAACGCATACGCCATCAGCGCCGAACCGAAGCGCGGCTTGACCTTTTTGATATTTCCGATCGTCTCGCGCAAGCGCCGTCGGGTCTTCTCGGACCGCACCCGATCCTTGCGCTGGATCGCGTCATTGCTCAATCCGGGCCGTGCGAGCGATCTACTCGCTCGTCGACCGGCAGGCTGTGCAGCAACAGCCAAGCCGAACAGCCCGATGTCGCGGGCTCGACAAAACCGACCACGGATGTCGGTTGTCGGACGTTGTCATAAGAATGATGGACAGGTGATCATCAGCGGCAGACCCAGCGCAGGCTGGCATTGCTTGGTGCACCGCCATGGCTACCCTATCCGGCACGCGACTTGCTTCGACAATTTGATCAGCAGGGCAGAGGTGATTGACCAGTCTCTCAACCCTAACGGGGAAGCGGCCGTTTTGCTTCATGACCGGAGCGCGGCGGAGATGCCCCTCTGATCGACTTCGCAACCCATCTCGTCCGCGCTGGTGCAGGTGGGCTGTATCAGGCGACAGAATCTAGAAGGCGCCCGACAAGAGACGTGCCCATGCTGGAAATCGACTTTATGAACAGCGGTGCAATCTCAATTGAGCCATGAACGCCAATGTAGAGAAAACAAAATGGCGACCAACCCCGTTCCAGATCATGTCCCGCCCGAAATGGTGAGGGACTTCAGCCTGTTTACATCGCCAGGGATGCCACCAACACCCAACGGGGATCCACACGCAGCTGTCGCTTGCGTACATGACGGGCCTCCGATCTTTTACTCCCGCTACAACACGCAAGATGGCCGGGGTACCTGGGTCATCACCCGTGCCGCGGACCAGCGGAAGGTGCTGCAGGACGCAGAGACTTTTTCCAGCCATCGCAGCATCTTCTCCTCCATACTGGGTGAGAACTGGCCGACGATCCCGCTTGAGCTCGATCCACCGGCCCATGGCGTCTTTCGCTCACTGCTTAATCCGCTGCTTTCGCCAAAGCGGGTGTTGGCTTTGGAACCGGCTGTCCGCGAACGGGCGGTCGAGCTGATCGAAAGGATCGCCGCGTCGCGCACAAGCTGCGACGTGATGAAGGATTTTGCCTTTCCTTTCGCGGTGAGCACCTTTCTTCGCTTTCTGGGGTTGCCTGATGACCGACTCGATACATTCGTCGGCTGGGGGAAAGATCTGCTCCACGGCGACGATAAGGAACGACCTGTGGCTGCCCGGACGATCGTGGCATTCATCGACGAACTTGCAGCCATGCGCCGCGATGAGGCGGTTGACGATTTCATGACCTTTATAGTGCAGGCACAGGTCGAGGGCCGCCGGCTGACTGACACCCAAGTCCGCGGCATCGGCGTGCTTGTCTTCGTCGCTGGGCTCGACACGGTCGCAGCAGCTATAGGCTTTGACTTGGCGTACCTCGCACGCAACCTCAAAGATCAGCAATTGCTGCGGAGCGAACCGGACCGCATCCCGCTCGCAACCGAAGAATTGCTGCGGGCCTATCCGCCCATTCAGTTGATCCGCGTGGCCACGAAAGATATCGACTTCGAAGGCGCGCCGATCCGGAAGGGGGACTATGTTTCCTGCGCCACGATGATTGCCAATCGTGACCCGGCGGAATTCGAATGCCCCAACACGATTGATTTGGAGCGGGAGGACAACCGCCACGCAGCGTTTGGCTATGGTCCCCACCGTTGCCTTGGCTCACACCTTGCCCGGCGCGAGATTGTCATTGGCCTGGAGGAGTGGCTGGCGCGCATCCCGGCTTTCAGGATCAAGCAGGGTACGGCGCCGATAACTTCTGGCGGCCATGTGTTCGGGATCGAAAATTTGATCCTGGACTGGTCTTAGGCCCGCCCCGAGCCCAGGCACAGACAATGGAGGCAGCGCCATGCGCATCATCGTCCAAAAGGCCAAATGCCAGG
The DNA here is from genome assembly GCF_040324395.1 of Mesorhizobium sp. C277A. NCBI lineage: Bacteria > Pseudomonadati > Pseudomonadota > Alphaproteobacteria > Hyphomicrobiales > Phyllobacteriaceae > Mesorhizobium > Mesorhizobium sp. C277A. Next base: position 70,142 of record NZ_JAMYVW010000004.1, read on the forward strand.
GCCACGCGCGATGCGCGGCGCAAGCGCCGGACATCTTTAAACTCGATAATGACGGTTACATCCTGCCTGGTGACATTGAAGTTGCGGAAGGGGAGGAACTGCCTGCATCACGAGGCGCGCGATCCTGTCCTGAACGTGCGCTGGAACTCACTCGCTGACGCTCTGGATGAGACGGCATTCAACCGTGAGTCTGGCGGCTTGAACCATGTGGCCGCACTCAGCACGCGACCTCTGTCCCGCACGGTTCACGTCCAACTCTGCGGGGCAAATTCCGGCGCCAGTGTTCCCCGTGAGGCGCAAACGGCAGGGCCGGGGTTCGCGAACCTCTTCGAATCACAGAATTTGCGCCAGAGCCGATGGACCAGACGAGAATTGCCGAACTACTCGACGCGAGGCGACCCGGAGTGCCGTACCGAAGAACTGCCCGACCCATGTTGCGGCAGGCCGGGTCTCTGCATGATTTGATAGGGCGAAACCAGGAGAACGCGCCATATTTGCCCAACATTATGCCCGGCTCAGCACCGGCCAATGGCCGCAGCTGGAGAGAAGGTTCGACCAGCATGTGCTTGCCTGTGTGCTTTCACGTGCGCTCGAGGAGATCGAGGCCGGCGAGGCGACGGCGACGGAGGCAACCGGACTTTCGCGCGCCGAGTTGCGCGATGTCCTGTCCCGCTGTTTCCCTGCTTTTCCTATCAACGCGTTTGCCTTGGAAGAGGGGAGCGAGCCTGAGCCGGATCTGGAAGAAGAACTTCTGCGCGGACTGCTGCTGGCGCATGCCCGGCCCGACGACAAGGCAAGCGCCCGCTTCGCCAAGATCATCGCCCGGCGTGCCATGCGCAATGACCACCTCTGGCAAGACCTTGGCCTTTTTAGTCGAAGCGACCTCGGCCGCCTGCTCGCCTCGCATTTTCCGACGCTGGCGGCCGGCAACACCCAAAACATGAAATGGAAAAAATACTTTTACCGAAAGCTCTGCGAGGCCGAAGGCTTTTCGCTGTGCAGCTCCCCCAGTTGCCGGGACTGCAATGATTTCGAAAGCTGCTTCGGCCCGGAGGAAGGCGAAAGCCGCCTCACACGGATCAAGAACGGCGTCGCCTCGGATTGAGAGCCGCTTTCATCAATGGTACAGCGCCAGCGCTCGCGCCGCGCCAATCTCTTGTCGATGGCGGACGCCTTCGAGGATTGAATGCTTTGCCTGCTGTCCGATTGCTCGCGATGCTCGCTTCGGCGGGCGCTGTCATCATGGCCGTGCAGGACCCGACCCGCACCATCGCCGCCGAGCAACTGCTGTTCTCCGGGTCGTTGCTCCTCGCCTGCCTGGCGGTTGCGGCGGTTCACCCCGTCATTGTTCGCGCTGGTGCACAGTTTCGCCTCGATCACCCATTGGGGCGGCCGGATTGTCTCCGGCGTCGCCATCAATTTCGTTGCTGCCGGCTCCGCCATAATTCTCGGCCAGGTTCGGCAGGGCGCGCGGTGGGGTCCCTGGAAAATTTTCGAATTTTCTGGATCCCGCCCTCAACCCGAATTGCGTGTGCTTGTTGGACAAATTAGGTTACTGGATTCGGACTTAGGATAGGTTCAGGAGGTTTCGAATTTCTAACGCTCGCGACTTCGCAGGTCGTTCACGTCAGCACGAAGGCGTTTGACTCTACGTGTCGTGCTGGCAGCTATGCGCCCTACACTGAATACTTGGCAGGCTATTTCCAGGTCTTACAAGCGGACGGCAAAAGAAACGCCAGCGAGCCCTGCGCCAGGCGCGTTCTACACCCACGTGATGCCGCCGCACCTGTTTCGGCCCCAGCACGGAGACGCTCGGATCTATCGAACAGTAAGGCGCTTGAAGACGCAGGCTCCTCAGCGGGCATGCGGCGCAGGAAGATGCCGGTGCATCGCAGAGCCATGCCGAAGACAAGCAAGCGCCCCACCCTGTAGAGAGATCGAAACGGTTAGATTAGAGCAGATGTAACTGGGCTTCCCGAGCGGGCTTAGAGCGGACGCAGTAGAATTCCTCAAGGCGGCCTATAAACTCACTCTGCCCCCCATAGCTAGGGTGACGAACCGCAGTTGCCTCAAGGCCGAGCTCCGCCAAAGCTGCTTGGGCATCGCGTCCAATGGCAACAAGATGTTTCGGCCGTAAGGTGTCGATCAGCGCTTCCAAAATGGGCTTGCACGCCAGTCGCTCGCTACGGGTATGACACCGATTTGTCATCGGCTCATTGGGGCCATGCGGATGAAACGGAAAGACGTTCCAGAGAAAGATCGGTTGTTCGATTGAACGCAGCATCTGCCACACAACGGTAGCGGTGCGTTCGGCCACGGGGGGCCTTTGGTCGCTCTCATAAGTGGTTCGGTACCGAGAAGTTCTGCGTGCCAATCAAGATGCGCTTCGTCAGTTAATGCCAGGCCCGTTCGGCGGCCACCCCGATAGCCAAGATCTCGAGCAATCCAGAAGGACTGAACCCCCCTCTCGATTGCTGCATTTAAGACGGCTTGCAGGTTTCGACGGCGGACGGCTGGCGCATCTTTGGCGTCACACTCTGGGCACGCGTCGGCGTAGGGATTGAACGCGTTGGCAAAATGGTAGGACGCGAGTTCTTCGACAAAGTCAGCTGGTTTCATGGCGCAAGCTCCTCCACCATCATATCACGTTTGTCTAGATCAAGGATGAGGCGCCCACGTCGATACTGGCGCAAAAAGCGATAGGCGGCGTTTCCTTTCAGGATCGCTTCTTCCCAAAGCCAGAGCGGGCACTGCTCCGCTTCAAAACCTTGGACGAAACTCCTCACGGTCTTCAGCAGGTTGAAATCAACCTCATCGCGTCCCTCGAAGAACTGATGTTCCTTGGCTCTCGCGAAAACGTAGGCCGCAACACCTTCTTCGAGAATAATCGCGCGGGCACCGTCCTCGCCGTCATCGACTTTGGTCTTGCTCTTTCGTTTGAGCTTCAATAGAGCCCGAGTTACCGGCGACCAACCGAGGACGGCTGCATAGGCATAGTGAAAAGCGTCGTGAAAGCGATAGAAGTCTTCCACGACACTATTATCGGTCAGGCGGTCCCCGATATTGACGCCGTTGCAACGCTGGTAGACGTATTGTTTGGAGCCAGAATTGCGCTCGAAAAGCTCAATCGCGAGCTTTCGAGGCAGCTGCTCCTCAGAGGGGAATTCCAGATCAAACAGCGGAGGCGGAATGCGGTCCGTCGGCCAGCGATCCTGCGCCTTCCGCAGATTGTGAACCGCCGCGTCTCCCAAGGTCACGCCTGCCTCGTTGGCCGCGTGCACCAAATTGCGGAAAATGATCTTAAGCTTTTGTGCAAAAGCGGTTGGGTCAAAGTATGATAGGGCTTCACCGTCGCTATTGGTAAGATTGCCTACCGAATTAGCCAATTTCAGAAGCGTTCGTGCGAATTCCGTCGTGGGCGCTGCAAGGTTGAGCGTCTGTTGCGGTTGCAGATTGACGAAGCGAAGCGCCTCGGTGGAGCCGGATTCGAATTCCTCTGCAATATCAGCTAGCCGGATATTGGCATGGGCTGCAATAACCGCGAGATACCAAAGCGCATCACCGAACTCCTCGATGACACCGCTTTCGTACGAGTCGTAGGCCTTGGAGTCTCGCTGCTTCTTTTTCACCTCGCTAAGGAGACTGCCGGTCTCACCAAACAGTCCGAGGATTGGCAGGCTCAAATTTCTGGATTTCAGGCCTGTTCGATCCGTCTTGACCGCTAAATCTTGATATTCGTTTAGTGATAGAGTTGATCCATCCATCGCGAATCCCCCGCCAGACCAGATTGCCAGATGATCGCAGCGTAAGGAATCACAGAGGCGGAACTTCGGCGGGCTGTTGCTTGTCGGTAACAGGCAGTTCGGGGCGGTACGCTCGGTTGATCAGAGAACCGCAGTTGCGCTGAAGGCGCCAAACGCTTCAGCGTCACCAATGCCCAGGCTCATCGACATACCCGCGCTCGGGCAACGTCTCCAGCCAACCCTCTATAGCGGCTCGCTGTCCGTCGGAAAATCGGCATTTGTGGTATGGCCCTTTTTTGATCAGAAAACGCACGTGCTCCGGGATGATTGGAGCCGATTTCCCGAAATAAGCGAAGTCGGCCGCAAGCATGACCTTTTCCGTCTTACCGGTATCGCGTTCCCTGTTTCTGACACTCAGACTGCCATCGTCTTCGCTATGGAAAGAGTCGATCTGCTGGAATGTGCCGTCGTTCCCGGTGTGGTAGATGTTGTCGCCATAGCGATGCATCATGTTGCCGTTCATGTTTGGCTTTTTGCGCGCGAAGCGCGGATCTGACCAATAGCCGTCGAAGGAGGTGACGTCCGATATTCGCATCCAGTAGACCAGGCGGTCACTAGCCTGCAGGTCCGTCGAGCCTGTTCCGATTATGAGGTCGCCTGCGCTCGCAAATTTGCGAATCATCGGCTTGCAATTTGCTAGCGTACATACGCCCCAGAAGGGGTTCGGCGCAAAGCCAAGGTCATGTTCGACGACGTAGGAGTAGATTCGGGTCACGGCTCAGCACTTATTGCGTTTGATGCTAGGTTTTGACCTTTGCTCCCCGCCTGGCTGTTCCCAGACATCCGTCTCGCCCTTAAGCGTCGGAGTCAAGACTTTGGAGTCGCTGTCAACTGTGGTGGCGTATTTTCCGATCGATTCGGGGACAACGCCTGGACCATCCTCGTCCGCGTGCAACCAAATTGCCACGACCCGAATGCCGGCGCCGGCAAACGCCATCGTCCGGGCATCAATGGTACCGCCGTCTTCTGGGGCGGCCGGAAGCCCGATGACGCCGATGTCAGTGTGCGGGTCGATCGAGGAAACAGCGTACGGAACATCGTATCGTGGATTGTATCCTGCCGCTTGCAGGATCGCCTCGATTTTTGCGCGGTCGTCGTTATTGAGGTGTTCGTTGAAAACGTAAGCGTCTGCCATTCACGATCCTCCTAAGGCTTTAAAGGCTATGCTCGCAATGACGCCGGATACCGCAGCAACCGCGACACCGCCAGCAAGTGTCAGTATACCGAGTGCGTAGGAAATGCGTCGCTCGATTTGATCCATCCTTTTGTTGATCGAGTTGAGCGATGCGGTCTCGGTCGGGAGTAACCCCATCAGAGTCGTGTCGATCCCGCGAAATCCGGGTTTTTTCCGGGCATATTGTTCCGTCGCGCCATCGAGACGCGCAAACCAGATCAGGAAGGCGTCTTGGTCGCACCGCACCGTCACTGTCTGCGGCCCCGCGTTGAAAATAGCGAACAGAAGCTTTCCCTTGTAGCCCGGATCGACGTGAAATCCGCTTACATTCACAAGACCGCTATTTTTAAGCGTACTCTTCATGTTGATGAAGCCGAGGATGTCGTGCGGGAGTGTTACGAACTCTCGCGTGGTCAAATAGGCGAACTGCCCAGGCGGTATCACGATAGGCGCCTTGTACTCTAAGCGTTCAACCAGGCCCGGCTTGCGGGTGTCTCGACCTTCGGGGCTGATGAAAGCCTCGTCACCGATCCGCAGAGTATAGGCCGCGCAATCGACCCGCTGCGGGTCGAATGGCGCAATCCAGCCGCCGCCATGTTCAGCGATGAGGTCACCCGATAGAAACATCTACGTCTCCTGTGCGTAAACCTGCCTGCGGGCAAGCTGTCGTCGACGATCGTCTACGAGAGCGTCGAGATCAAAGCCAGCCGCTTTCGCGCTGCACACGATCCACTCTGAAAGCGCGGCGTTTGCGGCAAGGGCGATCGCACGGAATTCCTCGAGATGATCAATCTTCTCGCATGCGTCGGCGAAACGACCAGCGTGGTCGGTAAAGTCGAGGTCTGAGATCGCGTCCCCGATCAATCCTCCTGTTCCTACGTCCGGCAACGCTTGGTTCAGGGCATTTGCAGCGCTCAGCGCAACTAGAAACGCGTCGACAAGTGTTTCCCTTCTGGTTTTGACTTCGGCATCACCCCGAGCAAACCGTCCCGAGTATTTCGCGAAATGCAAACCGTAATGCTTCAGCCGATCCAGGCGCGACATCGACAATATATCGAAATGATTGTGCAAATCGTGCTCATGCTGTGCTCGCTGTCGCGTCCGCATGGAAATGCGGGGTTCCTTCGGGCTTGCTTGTCGATTCTTATCTGTGATCGGCGCCATCGTTGAAGCCCGCCTCCGCCTGCTCAAGTTGCTCATATGCCAGGATGCCAGCCATCAGCATGGCCTGGATCGGCTCGATTTTCGCGGAGACCGCTTTAGTCACTTCGCCAGCGTCATTTTCAAAGCGCTTGGCAAGCCGACGAGCCTTTTCTTCTTCTCCCTCGATACATCCGATAACGATGCGTTGGCCGAGAAAGTCGACTTCGATCTGTCCGATACCCTCAAAGGCCGGGAGCTTTGCGTCGCTCATAGAATCAATCCTTTTTTATTGCAGCGCTCGCAGATTTCGTCCACGGGCGCAGATCTATCGAGCGCCAACCAGATGTTGCACACTGCTGCGGCTCAACGAGGCAGTCAGGGCAGTTGGATCGTCGCAAGCTGTTATCAGATCGAAAACCTCGCCACGTTGCAGGTCTGGATCGAGGCACGCATGCGTGGACTGGATTGTCAGCGTCCCAATGTCAAAACCCGTTTCGTTGGCGATGAACTGCAGCAGGCGGCCGAGGCCAATGAGATTACCAAGCGTGCGCTGGACGTAGTAGTGGTTGCGATAGACGGCCATCATGCTGAGCCGCCACATATGTCCCTCGCGCTCGGGCTTCAGCTCGATGAAGCTCAAGCATTGCCGGTTCATTTTCTTGCGCAGATCGCGAGCCGGATCGAAGAGTGCGATCTCTGTCACGTTGCCGAAGAACTTCGCTTCTCCGCTTCTCATCGCCCGGAGCGTATCGATATTCGCGGAAAGCTGATTGACGGTTCCCGCACCCTTGCCACTGCCGGTCGGCCAGGCGACCATTCGCTGAAAATAGCGACCCCACTCGCCCTGACGATGCATGCGGCGCTCGTAGATCTGCATGTAGCGCTTCGTCAGCGCATCGATGCCGTCGCCTCTATCAAGGGCGGCGGGGAAGATCGTATTTGCGACCGTGCTGACGCCGCACTTGTCATGATCGCGCAGGAACGCGTCGACCTGACACACAATCTCGCCCTCCCCCGGCGAAAATCCGGTCGGATCTTCGATATGAAGCATAAGCCCGTGTTGATCGCCGTCGGCCTTAAGCCGGAGGGCAGCTCTAATCCATGCGGAGACGGGAGTGGGTGCGGGCGTCATGGGATTATACATAGTCGGATGCTCCATCTTGGATGACGAAGGCGCCGGCAAAGCGGCGGGTGAGGTAGGTTTCGGAGAACCAGGCGTAGCCTGCCCATCCCCATCCCAGTCCCCAGGAGTTGCGGACCAGAAAATGCGATACGCCATTAACGTAGCCGTGTCCGGCTAGCACGACCGCATGCGCCAGTGCAGGATCGATCGGAATATGATCCTCCGCCATCAGCGCCTCCGGTCCGATGAACCGTGCCGCCCGGTAAAACGCGGGCGAAATGAACAATGCGATGACGACAGGTGAGCCCGAATCGATCTCAGAGCGCCAGAGATCAGCATCGCTGCTGCGTTGGCCGGTATCGCAGCGGACGACGACTGGGCGTTGGCCGGGCGGCTGATAGGGATTGGGGCAAACGTCGCGATCTTGGTAAGGCCAGAACACCTCATCCGGTTGACCGTCATTCAAGATCGCCACACAGGTCGCTTCAACCGTCGAACCTTGGTCCGGCTGCAACCCGTCACGTCGGGTTGCGTGGTAATAGAGCCATTCAGGAGACAACTGGCTTGGGTGCTTATGCGCCGCACGGTGGGTCGCACTCGCCGCGAAAGACAGGCAGGTTGGGCGGCGGCCTTGATCGCGGGCCGGCTCAAGCCTCTTTCTCAGATCAGCGACGACATTCAACATCAGCGCGCACCGCCCGCGTGTTTGAACGAGGGGCGAAACAGTCCTGCATCGTGCGAATAGACAGGCCTGTAGTCGAACGACCAGCGTTTGGGATCGTCCGCCGGCGCCCACTGCCGACGCTCCCACAAAGTATAGACACCGTGCACGGTCGCGTCGGAAGCACGCGCGAGTACATGTCGGATCGTCGGAGCCCCGACGACCCCTTCGGCAACCTGTTCGCGACCATCTTTGAGTATCGCGAAACCAGCCATTTCCAGTTCGTCGAAATTCCAGACGTAACCGGCGTTACTGTCTTCTCGCAGCTTGACCACGAACAAGTCGTCCCGGCCGGCTTCGATCACCGTACCCTCGTCGCGCTCTGTCAGGTGCCACACATCGATGTTTTGCGTGGACCCAATTGGATAGTCGGGCACGAGTGCACGCTTGATCGTCGCTGGTTGCGCTTTAACAAGCTGCTTCCGGATTCCGTTCGCAATAACCCTGTTGCGCACTAGCGCGTAGAGTGTCGCGCGATAGCTTGCGCCAACGCGCAATGCCATTTGGTAAACGATGTCAGCATTCTGAAGATGCTGCGGCGTCCAATGGTGACGCTGCATGAGTGCCGTAATCAGCCAGTCAGGCACGAGGAAGTATGATGCGAAAGCATCGGCTTCTTGCTCGGCGGGTGGAAGATTGATGTAGTCTCGAGCGTGATCCGGCGACCGGCGCAGAATGCTATCATCGTCCGCATGGGGATCATGGTTCAGCACGTGGTGTCCAAGCTCGTGTGCCGCGGTGAAGCGCTGTTGGCCGAGCGGACGACGCGTCGTCAGAATGATCCCTGGATTGCCCCCCTCGCGCAGATAAGCCCCCAACAGCGGTTCAAGCTTGCGGAAAAGCAAGGGGACATTCTGTCTGTAAATCGAGCCGAATACGTCCACGCGATGCCCTCGCGCGGCGCCTTGATCAAGGCCGAGGTCGCGCTGCAGGCGAAGCGCTGCCCGCATGCCCTTCAGGACTGCGTCGCGCGTGGGCGCCTTAGCCATTCTTGGTCACCTTCGAACGGGAGCGCAGGAATTCCGCAAAGCTTGCCAGCTCACCTCTGTCGTTCTCTGATAGATCGCTCACGGTGCGCGCCAGGAATGCGACGTCTTCGGGCACGCGCTGCTCGGATTCGCCGGTAAACCAGGACGTGGGTCGCTCGTAGAGAGCGGCTAGACTTTTTATTTCAAGGGCGCCGACACCCCTCTTGCCTGCCTCCATTTCCGAAATTGCCGAGCGCCGGACGTTCAGATGGTTCGCCGCTTCTTCTTGTGTAATGCCCACATATTCACGCGCGTCCTTGAGGCGCTTGCCGAGCTGAACGGCCTCGGGGTTTGGACCGGCAAATCCAACAGGGGTCCGTGCCATATTACACCTCCTCGCTTTCATGCTGGCTCACTCTCCACGCTTCACGACATGTCTCCATGACGGCCACTACGCAGTGTTCGACACTACGGAAGCCACCAGCTGGCATTACGTCGTCCGGAAGATTGAGTGCGAACTCTTCCTCGATACGCAAAACAACCCGGACCATCACTAGCGAGTCAACCGCGGGCTCCCATGCCGCGCGTGGAGCAGGACGGTCATTGATAGCCGTACTGATTTCATTTCGGATTGCATCTTCAAACGCTCTATCAGGGAACATGATGATACCTCGCATGTCCATTTATCCGACTCAAATCTAGCACATGTCTGAAAAACAGACAACATGGCGTGAAGCCGACGAACAAAGCCGGACAACCGGCAGCAGAGTTGGTGGAACCAAGGCCGGGGACCAAGGGGAACGTGGAACAGCAACGCATGCACCGGACACAGAGTCGGGCTCGCATGTCCCAGTCGTTGGACCGCGTACGCAGCCGCAGGGCTGAGGAAGAAGGAACGGTTCACCGCGCTCTACCACCATATCAATGTAGACACGCTTCGAACGGCGTTCTACGCCCTCAGGCGCAAGGATAAAGAAACTGTTGCGTGTGGCCCTGCACTGGTCGAGGAAGAAGAAGCCGTCGTCACCAATCAGGTTGAGCTTACGGCAGAGGTCGAGCAGCTCGGCGTCCTTGAGGTCGAGGAGCGTGTCCTCGTCGAAGGACTTGTCGTCGAGGATCTGAGGGACGACGTTGATGCCGAACCGTCGAACCTTGACGCGCAGTTCCACCACGGCCGCGTTCCAAACATAGTTGATGGCTGCGTCGCACAGACCGGTGGCGACGGCGACACACATTTTGACGATCCGGTCATCGCGCACGTGCGGCGGGATCTCTTGATCAGGCGTGGGAGCTGGGACCAAGCATGGGCGATCTGGTCGTCCTCGGCGAGCACATTGCGGCGGACTCCCAACGCGGCGGTAAGTTGGGCTAGCATGGGCGAGGAGAGAGGGGTCACGTCGGGCAGTGTGACGGCGGGCAGATCGGTCTTTGGCTTAACTGGGACGTTGCTCATACCTACTCCCTGCATCGAGGAGACCATCTCGCCCCATCGTTAGTCTTTAGCCGAAACAGAGTGAGGTCAGCCGGCGCGTGCGGCCTTTGTGCGATTAAGTCCACCTGCCGCTCTTTTAACGCTACGCATGGAGACCGCTTTGGGAGCCACGACGTCGCCGAGCCGCTCCACCGAGGGGCGCGCGCGAGGGATGGCGAACGACGAGTTCGAGTTGCTCCCGATCGCCTCGACTAGCTTTTAAGGGTAGACAAGTACATGTCGGCTTGTTTCTCGATCTTCGAGACCGAAGGCTGCTTGATCTTGAGGACCGAAGCGATTTCGGCCTGGGCCTTTCCAGCGGCACGCCGCAACTCGCCGAGACTCTCGACTTCTCCCCTTAACTCTTCGAAACGCGCGTCGACCCGCTCCCAACGATCCTCGGGCAGCGCAGCGATTAGGTCGTCAAGCTTGCGTCCCATCACTTCTTCCCCTTCTTCGCCGCCGCCAAACGGTCGAGATGCCCTTGATAGCGCTTGTCCACCTTGGCGAACAGACTTTTATCGAAGCGCTTCTCACTCACGCCCGACTTATTGCCGGCGACGAGCAGGATGGCCTTCCGCTTCCGGTCGAATGCGAACGCAACCCGCCAGACACCATCATCAGCGTCGAAGCTAGGCTATGCGGTCCGCTAGTCCCCTCATCGGCCGAAACAAAGTACGCGCGGTCGACGATAAGCCGGCCGCCGTTGACACGACGGGCAATTCGCGACCTGTCTGCGCTATCGAGTGGCATCGTCACCGGCGTTCTGACGGGCGTAGCCGGCGTGTAGCTGTCGCTTGCCCAGAATGCCGGCTTGTCGTGAAGGATATGACCGCCAGCAAGCGTTTCATCGCGCCGGCAGCGCTCACCGTCGCCAAATGGAAACCGGTGCCGGCGAGGTTCGCTTGTCTGGCGGTGTCGGTCGCCATGGCCCGGAGGTGAAGCCGGCGAAGCGCTTCCGCGGGTCCATGCAAGCAGAGGATCGCGCCGCGCCGTGCATGCGATTGGACCTCTCGTCCCGCTGCGCTGCTGAGATCTCTCCTGCCAGGCGGTCTAGGTTTCGCGCTTCGGGCCGAGCAGGAATACTATGAGGGCAGCGACGAACGTGGCAACAGCACTGTAGGCAATGGCGCTGGCGATCCCCGCATTCTCCACCAATAGCCCGCCCAAAATCGCGCCGGCTGCGATTGCCACTTGGAATGCTACGACCATCAGCACACCGGCGCTTTCGGCCTGCTCGGGAACGGCCCGCCGCACCATCCACGTCTGTAATCCCACCGGCACCGCGCCGAAGGCAAAGCCCCACGCGCCAACCGCAATCCCCGAGGCGAAGGCCGATGCTCCCGCCGTCAGTAGCGAAACAGCCGCTATCCCTATGAGCAGCGGTGCAAGGGCCGCGACTGCCTTGAGACTGTACTCGGCCAGAAGCCCGCCGGCCAAATTGCCGAAGAATCCGCCGATGCCAAAAGCAAGCAACACAAGCGAGATCGTCTCGACGTCAAGCGCGGGAATCTTTTCGAGGAAGGCGCGGATATAGGTGATTCCGGCGAAGTGGCCGGAAGCGACCAGCAGGATGACAAAGAGCACAACCTTGACCATCGGAATCTTTGCCACGTCCAGCAGGCTGCGGACGCTAGTCACTCCAATCGGAGGCAGTCTCGGAATGGTTATGAGCTGCACGAGCAGTGTAGCGGCGGCGCCGGCTGCGGCGAGCATGAAGGCGCTTCGCCATCCCCAGATATCGCCGACATAAGCACCGATTGGAGCTGCGCAGACGGTAGCTACGGAAACGCCGGTGAGGATGATCGACATAGCGCGCGGCAGGAGGTGGCTTGGAACGAGCCGCATCGCCAGTGCTGCCGACATCGACCAGAAGCCTCCGAGCGCTATGCCGAGCACGACGCGTGCAGTCAGGAGAACCGCCAGCGACCACGCGCCGGCCGCCAGAACGTCCGACAGGATCAGCAGCAGCGTCATGGTCCACATGACGGTCCTGCGGTCCAGGCGCTTTGTGATGATGGCCACCGTCGGCGCCGAGATCGCCCCGACGATAGCTGTCGCCGTCATCGCCTGTCCAGCCGCTCCCTCGCTGATACCGAGATCGTGCGCGAGGGGCGTGAGCAGGCTGACAGGCAGAAACTCTGCCGTGACCAGCCCGAAGGTGCCCAAGGAAAGCGAAATGACCGCACCCCATGCGGGACCAGACGGTGCGACGGGCTTTTCTGGGTCGTGCAGAACAGCGTTCATGACGCCTGCTGCGGATTGGGTCATGGACGAAGTCTCCACTTTGATGCAATGCAACGTGATGTTGGCTGCCTTGACCCAAATCTAAAAACACAAGCGCATTTCCCGGCGGCGTTGTACGGAGGAGGGGATGTTCATTGCTTCGCGATACTTTGTGACGGTGCGGCGCGCCACATCAATGCCGGTTTCCTTCAGCCGGACAGCGATGTCCTCGTCGGAAAGCACGTCGCCGGGAGATTCTGCGGCAATGATCGCTTTGATCCGATGCCGGACAGCTTCGGCGGAGTGCGCATCGCCGCCTTGGCAGGACGCGATCGCGACGGTGAAAAAATACTTCAGTTCAAAGACGCCGCGCGGGGTAAGCATGTACTTGTTCGAGGTCACCCGGCTTACCGTCGACTCGTGCACGCCGATCGCGTCAGCGACGGTTCTGAGATTGAGAGGCCGCAGGTGGGCGACGCCATGTTCCAAAAAGGCATCCTGCTGACGCACGATTTCAGCCGCAACCTTAACAATCGTCTTGGCGCGCTGATCGAGGCTGCGGATTAGCCAGTTCGCGTTTTGCAAGCATTCGTCGAGAAATGCTTTATCTTTCGAATTTTGGGCAGTTTGACGCGTGACTTCGGCATAGTAGGTTTGGTTGATCAGCAGCTTCGGCAACGTGGCGGGATCAAGTTCGATCTGCCACCCGCCTTGCGGCGATGGCGTGACCCAGACGTCGGGTATAATTGATTCAGACGCACCGGATTGGAATCTGTTCCCAGGCTTGGGATCGAGCGCCCGAATCTCATGCATCATGTCGAGAAGGTCTTCTTCATCGACGCCGCAATGCTGCTTTAGTGCCTCAAAATCGCGTCGCGCAAGCATTTCAAGGTTGGCAACCAAAGCTGCCATTGCCGGGTCGAGCCGGTTTCGCTGGCGCAACTGGATCTCGAGGCATTCTCTGAGATTTCGCGCAAAAACTCCCGGTGGATCAAATTGCTGCAGCGTTCCGAGAACCCGTTCCACAACAGCCTCACAGACATTCAGGCTCTCGGCCAGCTCCAAAAGGTTTGCCCGAAGATAGCCAGTGTCTTCCAAATCGGCGGCAAGCTGGCCAGCGATCAGCCGCTCCTGTGGTGTGAACGCAGTGAGGGCGATCTGACGAGCGACATGGTCGTGCAATGTTTCGGCGAGGGTGGCAAACTCGTCGAGGGAAGGGCCATTGCCCGGCGGGTTGTTGGTCATGTTGCGAAGTGATTTCCATTGCCCGAGCCGTTCAGGCGACCCTGCCCCGGTCAGTCCTTCAACGGCGTTTGCACCAGGGCCGAGAGGCTGATCCGCTCCCGAAATCGAAGCATCGTCAAAAGGCCCGCCATCGTTTGACGCAGATTCCAAGAGCGGGTTCTTCTCGATTTCCCGCTCCACGAACTGATGCAGTTCAGTGTGCGCCAGTTGCAGCAAGCGAATCGACTCAATGAGTTGAGGCGATGCGACCATGGATTGCTTCTGGCGCTGAAGCAGGCTTGCTGAGGATTGCATGGTGAGCGCGATAATCCTGTCGAGGAGCCTCTTGGGGCCGGCAATGGCACCAGTGAGACGTTTTCTAGGTCAGGCGGCGGCTTTCAGCGTTTCGAGAACATTTTGCGGGGATGAGACGCCATACGGGTCGGCCTCGCAATTGTCGGAGAAACCTTCCTCCTCGAACCAGTGCTCCACCACGCCATTGTTGATCAGGGCGGCGTAGCGCCAGGAGCGCATCCCGAAGCCGAGATTGTCCTTGGCGACCAGCATGCCCATTTTGCGTGTGAACTCGCCTGAGCCATCGGGGATGAGTTCGACCTGCTTCAGGCCCAAGGACTTCCCCCACGCATTCATGACGAAGGCATCGTTGACTGAGACGCAGTAAATCGCGTCAATTCCCTGCTTCGCAAACTCATCATAGAGCTCTTCGAACTTGGGCAATTGGTAGGTCGAGCAGGTCGGGGTGAAGGCGCCAGGCAGCGAGAACAGGATGACCCGCTTGCCGGCAAAGTAGTCGTCAGATGTCTTTTCTTCCCAGCGATATGGATTTGGCGCCTGGACTGACTTATCGTGAACACGCGTGAGAAAGGTGACGAAAGGAACTTTCTTTTGAACTGTCATTAATTTGCTCCTGCAAAAGTAGAAACTGGCGCGCTGAATTCTGGCAGAGGCTGGCGCAATACCGAGCTAAGGCTCGTATGCCGGGCACGGAGTGAGGACCTCGCGGTTAGCAGCCTCCTTTTCCATGCCGGGGAACGTCTTGGCGGGTGGTCTTGGCCACGCGAAGGCAATCGATCTGAGCGAGCTGGAGACCGTCGAGCCGCTTGCTTTCCACGGCTATGGCGCCGGAAGCGGGATCGGTCACCCGCGATCGTGCCCGGGGAAAAGGGATAGCGGCCGGCAGTAGCCAATATCGCAAGCATGTGGCGACCTGAAATGTCACTTCACGCAGACTCGGGTCACTGGACTGGTTCAGCGTGTTGTCGATATGTGGCAGTGACCCGCCGGCCTTGGCTTGGGTGACCCTTTGACGGGGCCCTTGGGCACTCCCATGCTGAACAGAACCGGTAAACGGCATTTGCGCGAGCGGCCCGTGTTGGCGTGCCGGCATCGGACCAGCCATGCGCAAAGCGGCCACCGAGAACGGCCTTCCGGAGGAGACGATGTCCCGATGTTCAGCGGGAACGGGCACCGTCTCCTCAGGCCACTGTCTAGAGCTTCGCGCGTCGGGCATGGTGCAAGTCGCTTTCATCGTAATTTGATGGTGCTCTAACCAGGAGCAGCAAGCGGCGTGCCATTTCAAATAGAGGTGCTGTTGGACCGCCCCCTTCTTCTCGGAGGCCGTGTCTTAGAAGACCGGGAGCGCGCTATGCCGCCTCGTCACATCCGATGCTGTATGGTGCGGATATTCGGCGCTTCAGCCCCGGCTGGGCAAAGAAGAACCGGAAGCCGAGCCGATGCACCACCTGAGGCTGGCGGGCACTCCAGTCGTAGCGTGTGCCGCTAGCGTTCATGGGTGCGCAGCACGGCTATCGCGAACACGCGCCTCTCGCAGCAACATGAGCGCGCGCTCTTGGGCAAGCGCCTTGGCGCCGTGAGGACCGAATTCCCCAATCGTGTCTGTTTGCCGCCCTCTTATGTTCGAAACTGGACCAGAATGTCGCAGGCCCGACCTAAAGGTCGCCCGAGGCGTTCTGTCCGACACTGTTCCGTCGCCTTTGTTGGCCCGCGACACCGGCTTATTTCGCCTAGTTCTTCTCTGGCCTCAGGCTAAGCCGCTGAGAAGCTGCCACGAGTTTTTCTGCTGCGGCCAAATTGGCACGAGATTTGAAGCACCTTCGTTGCGGGCCGGGAGCCGCCGACCGACTTTCATTTCGTGGATGACACGAATCGAACGAAGAAAGAAAAGCAAAATGTCAAATCTGCGTCGGATAGCGTCTATGGGCAGGGGGGCCTCGGCGAAAGCCCTTACCCAACAGCTCGCCGCCCTTGTCGACGCTTGCGCAGGAAATCTTGGCCGGCGGCGAGTCAAAGGCCCACCACACGGACTTTATCCTGACCTCGAAGGTACAGGATAATGTTCTGCATCTCGCCGCGCGATGTGCCTAGACAGTTACGCGTTAGCCGATCTTGATAATCGGTCTGCCTCCGGACGACGTCGTCTACATGCCGTCTCAGGTCTTCGCTGCCGCAGCGTCCGCCGGTCACCTTCCGCCCTTCCATCGTTACCGAGTGAAGTGCCATCATGCCCGAACAACCTTTGCCGACGCTGCCGATGTGGCGGGTCGATCACATTGAGCCCTCGCCCGAGATGTTGGCGCTGCGGGCCAACGGTCCGATCCACCGCGTGCGCTTCCCGTCCGGGCACGAAGGCTGGTGGGTCACAGGCTATGACGAGGCCAAGGCGGTGTTGTCCGACGCGGCGTTCCGGCCCGCGGGAATGCCGCCGGCCGCATTCACCCCGGATTCGGTGATTCTCGGTTCGCCAGGATGGCTGGTCTCGCACGAGGGGGGCGAGCATACGCGGCTACGCACGATCGTGGCGCCGGCCTTCAGCAACGGCAGGGTGAAGCAGCTCGCGCAGCAGGTCGAGGCGATCGCCGCGCAGTTGTTTGAGACGCTGGCGGCCCAGCCCCAGCCCGCCGATCTGCGGCGCCACCTCTCCTTTCCGCTTCCAGCCATGGTCATTGGCGCGCTGATGGGCGTGCTCTACGAGGGCCACGCCTTTTTCGCCGGGCTGCCCGACGAGGTGATGACGCACCAGCATGAAAGCGGCCCGCGAAGCGCGTCGCGCTTGGCCTGGGAAGAACTCCGCGCCTACATTCGCGGCAAGATGCGGGACAAGCGCCAGGATCCGGGCGACAACGTGCTGACGGATCTGCTCGCGGCGGTCGACCAGGGCAAGGCGACCGAGGAAGAGGCGATCGGCCTGGCGGCAGGCATGCTGGTGGCGGGGCACGAGAGCACCGTGGCACAGATCGAATTTGGCCTGCTGGCCATGTTCCGCCATCCGCAACAGCGCGAACGCCTGGTGGGCAATCCATCCCTGGTGGACAAGGCCG
The DNA here is from genome assembly GCF_040324395.1 of Mesorhizobium sp. C277A. Taxonomy (NCBI): domain Bacteria; kingdom Pseudomonadati; phylum Pseudomonadota; class Alphaproteobacteria; order Hyphomicrobiales; family Phyllobacteriaceae; genus Mesorhizobium; species Mesorhizobium sp. C277A. The sequence continues at coordinate 87,354 of NZ_JAMYVW010000004.1, forward strand.
TGGAGGAAATCCTGCGCATGTACCCGCCGGGCGCCGGCTGGGACGGCATCATGCGCTATCCTAGGACCGACGTGACCATCGCGGGCGTGCATGTTCCCGCAGAGAGCAAGGTGCTGGTCGGCCTGCCGGCGACGTCGTTCGATCCGCGCCATTTCGACGACCCGGAAATCTTCGACATCGGACGTGACGAAAACCCGCACTTGGCGTTCTCCTACGGGCCGCACAGCTGCATCGGCTTGGCGCTAGCCAGGCTGGAACTCAAAGCGGTGTTCGGTTCGATCTTCCAGCGCTTTCCCGCGCTGCGCCTGGCGGTGGCGCCCGAAGAACTGAAGTTGCGCAAGGAGATCATCACTGGCGGGTTCGAGGAGTTCCCGGTGCTCTGGTGATGCGCGGACGCCACCAGGAATCCCGATGCTCTCGAATTGCCGGCGCCCCTGCCGCGCGCCGATCAGATCAGCCAACCAACAGGTGACCAAGATGGACGTGCAAGAAACCACGGCAGCATGCCGGGACGCCTTCGCCGAACTGGCGTCGCCAGCGTGCATTCAGGACCCGTATCCATTCATGCGGTGGTTGCGCGAGCACGATCCGGTACATCGCGCGGCGTCGGGCCTCTTTCTGTTGAGCCGCCACGCCGACATCTACTGGGCGCTCAAGGCCACGGGCGATGCTTTTCGGGGGCCGGCGCCAGGCGAACTGGCGCGCTATTTCCCGCGTGCGGCGACCAGCCTGTCGCTAAGTCTGCTGGCGTCCACTTTGGCGATGAAGGAACCTCCAACGCATACGCGTCTGCGCCGGCTGATCTCGCGCGATTTCACCATCGGCCAGATTGACAAGCTGAGGCCGACCATGGCTCGCATTGTCGCGGCGCGCCTGGACGGCATGGCGCCCGCGCTGGAGCGCGGGGAGGCAGTGGACCTGCATCAGGAATTCGCGCTGGCCTTGCCCATGCTGGTTTTCGGTGAACTGTTCGGCATGCCCCCGGACGACATTCTCGCGCTCGTCACCGGCATCAGCGCCATTCTGGAAGGCCTGAGCCCGCACGCCAGCGATCCGCAGCTCGCCGCGGGGGACGAGGCCAGCGCCAGGGTGCAGGCCTACTTCGGCGACCTCATACAGCGCAAGCGCACCGATTCCCGCCACGACATCGTGTCAATGCTGGTCGGCGCACACGACGACGATGCCGAGACGCTGTCGGATGCGGAATTGATCAGCATGCTCTGGGGCATGCTGCTGGGCGGCTTCGCCACCACTGCTGCGGCCATCGGCCATGCTGTCCTGGCGATGCTGGCGTATCCCGAACAGCGGCACTGGCTGAAGGGAGATGCCGTGGGGGTGAAGGCATTCGTCGAAGAAGCCCTGCGCTACGACGCGCCCGCCATGTTCAGCTCCATTCCGCGTATCGCCCAGCGCGACATCGAAATGGGCGGCGTCGTGATCCCGAAGAACGCGGACGTGCGCGTGCTGATCGCGGCCGGCAATCGCGACCCGGACGCCTTCGCAGATCCCGATCGCTTCGATCCCGTGCGGTTCTGCGGCACCAGTCCTGGCATGTCGATCGACGGGAAGATCATGCTGACCTTCGGCCACGGCATCCACTTCTGCCTTGGTGCGCAGCTGGCCCGGGTGCAGTTGGCCGAAAGCCTGCCGCAGATCCAGGCGCGCTTCCCCACGCTGGCATTGGCCGAGCAGCCGACCCGGGAGCCCTCCGCGTTCCTTAGGACGTTCCGCGCGCTGCCGGTGCGGCTGCATGGGCAGGAGGGCTGAGATGCGCGTCGTGGTCGATCAGGATCTGTGCGGAACTACCGGACAGTGCGTGCTGACGCTGCCGGGCACCTTTCGCCAGCGCGAACCGGACGGCGTGGCCGAAGTGTGCGTGGCGACGGTCCCGCAGGCGCTGCATGACGCCGTGCGGCTTGCGGCCAACCAGTGCCCGGTCGCCGCCATTCGGGTGATCGAAAGCGACGCCGGCCATGACGAGCGCGCCAGCGCCGACCCTGCGCCTTCTCCGGCGCAGACCGAGCGGCATGCCCCCGAAGAACAATGCAATTCAGGAGGCACGATGGGACGGTTTGAAGGCAAGGTGGCCGTGGTGACCGGCGCCGGCGCCGGCATCGGCAAGGCATGCGCTCTCGCCATCGCGCGCGGGGGCGGCAGAGTGGTGGTGGCCGACATTGATGGCTCGGCGGCCATCGCCTGCACCGCGCAGATCGCGGCCGATGCAGGCCACGCGCTGCCCATAGCCATGGATATCGCCGATGATCAGGCGGTGGCAGCACTGTTCGAGACGGCGGAGCGGCACTTCGGGGGGGTCGACCTGCTGGTTAACAATGCGAGCGCCATGCATCTGACCCCGCGCGACTGCGCGATCCTCGACCTGGACCTGGCAGTCTGGGACCAGACCATGGCGACCAATCTGCGCGGCACGCTGCTCTGCTGCCGGCAGGCCATCCCACGGATGATCGCCCGCGGCGGTGGCGCGATCGTCAACATGTCGTCGTGCCAAGGGCTCAGCGGTGACACGGCGCAGACGTCCTATGGCGCGTCGAAGGCGGCGATGAACATGCTCTCGGCTTCGCTCGCCACCCAGTACGGTCATGCGCAGATTCGCTGCAACGCGGTTGCGCCGGGTCTTATCATGACCGAGCGTCTCCTCGCCAAGCTGGACGAGTGCATGCAACGGCATCTGCGCCGGCACCAGCTCCTGCAGCGCGTCGGCCGCCCCGAGGACGTGGCCGCGCTCGTGGCGTTCCTGCTCTCCGCCGATGCTGCGTTCATCACCGGCCAGGTCGTGTGCATCGATGGCGGCATGCTGGCGCATGTGCCGACATACGCGGACGGTGGCAACAGCTGCGCCGCGCGCCCTGCCGGCGATACCGAATCGGCGACGGCGGCGCGCTGCTGATGGACATACTGCTCAACCCACTCAACCGTCGGCACCGGCTGCGATCCGACATCCCGGTCATGCCCGGCGCTTTCCCCCTGGTCGGGCATCTTCCCGCCATTGTCTGCGACCTGCCGCGCCTGCTGCAACGCGCAGAACGGACGCTGGGCAGCCACTTCTGGCTGGATTTCGGCCCTGCCGGACATCTGATGACCTGTGTGGATCCGGACGCATTCTCTCTGCTCAAGCACAAGGACGTGTCCTCGGCGCTGATCGAAGAGATCGCGCCCGAATTGCTTGGCGGAACGTTGGTTGCCCTGGACGGCGGCGCTCACCGGCAGGCTCGCGATGCCATCAAGACAGCGTTCTTGCCCAAGGGGCTGACCCAGGCCGGGATCGGCGACCTGTTCGCGCCGGTCATCCAGGCGCGGGTGCAGGCGTGGCGCGCCTGCGGCGAGGTAACTATCCTGCGCGAGACCGGCGACCTGATGCTGAAGCTCATCTTCAGCCTCATGGGAATCCCCGCGCAGGACCTGCCGGGATGGCATCGCAAGTACCGGCAATTGCTGCAGTTGATCATCGCGCCACCGGTCGACCTGCCCGGATTGCCTTTGCGGCGCGGCCGCTCCGCCCGCGACTGGATCGACGCGCAGTTGCGCCGGTTCGTCCGCGATGCGCGCGCGCATGCCGCGCGCACCGGGTTCATCAACGACATGGTGAGCGCTTTTGACAGCAGCGACGGTCCGCTCTCCGATGACGTCCTGGTCGCGAATATTCGCTTGCTGCTGCTTGCCGGTCACGACACCACTGCCTCGACGATGGCCTGGATCGTGATCGAGCTGGCGCGGCAGCCTGTGCTGTGGGACGCCCTGGTCGAGGAGGCGCAACGCGTGGGCGCGGTGCCGACCCGGCACGCGGACCTGGCGCAGTGTCCGGTCGCCGAGGCGCTGTTCCGCGAGACACTGCGCCTGCATCCGGCGACCACGCTCCTGCCGCGTCGCGCGCTTCAGGAATTGCAACTCGGCCAACGGCGTATTCCCGCGGGCACCCACCTATGCATCCCGCTGCTGCATTTCTCGACCTCGGCGCTGCTACACGAGGCGCCTGATCAGTTCCGCCTGGCGCGGTGGCTGCTACGCACAGAACCGATCCGGCCCGTGGACATGCTGCAGTTCGGTACCGGCCCACACGTCTGCATCGGCTACCACCTGGTATGGCTGGAAATGGTGCAGTTCTGCATCGCCTTGGCGCTGACCATGCACAAGGCCGGGGTGCGGCCGCAGTTGCTGAGCGACGTCGAAAAAGGCCGGCGCTATTACCCGACCGCACATCCGTCCATGGCAATCCGCATAGGCTTCTCATGAGCTGGCGTCGCACGCCCTGTGTGGCAAGGCAGCGGCGCTGGCGGGGCGCGGCATTGCTGCACCCGGCGCACGCACTCGTGTGACGACTTGCGCTCGCCGTGGCCGTCTCAGCTACAAGGACATGAACAACATGCAAACCGGTTCCACAATACACGACGACCGAACTGGCGTTTCCGCATTCGGCGGGTTGGGCGCGCAGGCGCGTGGCGCATCCGGCGGGCTGGTCCCGGAGATCTGGATGCAGGACGGCGCAAAGCGGGTCGAACAGGCGCTGGCGCGTCTGCTCTGCGCCGAAGACGACGGTAAGACAGAGCTGATGGCAGCCATGCGCTACGCCACCTTGCATGGCGGGAAGCGCACCAGAGCCTTGCTCTGTCTGGCTGCCGGCGCACTGGCGGGCACGCCGGCGCACATGCTCGACGACGTCGGCGCCGCCATCGAGATGATGCACGCCTGTACCCTGGTCCACGACGACCTGCCCGCGATGGACGACGACGTGCTTCGCCGCGGCCTTCCGACCGTGCACGTAAAGTTCGGCGAAGCCACTGCGATCCTGGTCGGCGATGCGCTGCAGGCCCACGCCTTCCTGACGCTGGCGAGCCTGGATGCGCCGGGCGACAATCGTATAGCGCTCGTGCGCGAACTGGCGCATGCGGTGTCCGCCGAGGGTGCCGCAGGCGGGCAGGCCATGGATCTGTCGCTGGTCGGAAAGCACGCCGGGCTGGACAGGGTCCTGGGGATGCACCGGATGAAAACCGGAGCGCTAGTGCGCGCGTCGGTTCGCATGGGCGCGCTATACTCCATCGCGGAGAATGCCGCGCACTCTGCGCTGTACAGTGCGCTCGATCGCTACACCGCATGTTATGGCTTGGCGTTGCAGGTGGCCGACGACATTCTCGACGCGACGGCGGATACCGCGACTCTTGGCAAGACCCCCGGCAAGGACGCGGCGGCGCAGAAGCCGACCTGCGCGTCGATCATGGGGCTGCAGGCTGCGCGCCAGTTCGCCCTGTACTTGTTGCACGACGCCGGGGAGGCCATCGCCCCTCTGGGGCCGCGTGCGGAAGGGTTGGCGCAGATGCTGCAGCGGGCCAACGTCTATCTGTCCGCGCCATACGCATGAGCGCGCCCATCCGTAAGGACTCGCCCCTGTGCTGGTGCGATCGGCCGGCGGGCGCTGCATGCTGCACTGTGCCCGCGTCGGCGGCGGCGTGCGCGACGTCTGCCCGTTTCTGTTCTCGTTAGCCCTCTGCAGAAGGAACATCCCGCGTGAACGCGCTGTCCGAACAGATCCTTTCCGAATTGCGTCACCTGCTGAGCGAGATGAGCGACGGCGGCAGCGTCGGTCCGTCCGTATACGACACGGCGCGAGCTCTGCAGTTCGACGGCAACGTCACCGGTCGGCACGACGCATACGCGTGGCTCTTCGCGCAGCAACAGGCCGATGGCGGATGGGGAGGTGCGGACTTCCCGCTGTTTCGCCATGCGCCCACCTGGGCGGCGCTGCTGGCATTGCAGCGTGCCGATCCTCTTCCCGGCGCCGCCGACGCAGTCCAGGCTGCAATCCGGTTCCTCGAGCGCCAGCCCGATCCCTACGCGCATGCGGTGCCGGAAGACGCGCCCATCGGCGCGGAGCTGATCCTGCCGCAGTTGTGCGACGAGGCCGCATCCTTGCTGGGCGCCTTGGCGTTTCCGCGCCACCCGGCGCTGTTGCCGTTGCGGCAAGCACGCCTGGTCAAGCTGGGGGCTGTGGCGACCTTGCCGAGCGGCCATCCGTTGCTGCACTCCTGGGAAGCCTGGGGCGCGTCGCCGGCCACCGCATGCCCGGACGACGACGGCAGCATCGGCATCAGTCCGGCGGCCACCGCCGCGTGGCGTGCGCACGCCGTGACACAGGGAAGAACGCCGCAGGTCGGGCGCACCGACGGGTATCTGCAGGCGGCATCGCGGGCAACGCGCACCGGCATCGAAGGTGTCGTTCCCAACGTCTGGCCGATCAATGTGTTCGAGCCATGCTGGTCGCTGTACACCCTGCATCTGGCCGGTCTGTTCGCGCATCCCGCGCTCGCCGAGGCGGTGCAAGTGATCATCGCGCAGCTCGAAGCCCGCCTCGGCGTGCGCGGTCTGGGCCCGGCCTTGCACTTCGCGGCCGATGCGGACGACACCGCCGTTGCGTTGTGCGTCCTTCGCCTTGCAGGCCGCGACCCGGCGGTCGATGCATTGCGCCATTTCGAAACCGGCGAGCTGTTCGTCACCTTCCCCGGCGAGCGCAATGCCTCGGTGTCGACCAACATCCATGCCCTGCATGCGTTGCGAATGTTGGGAAAACCCGCCGCCGGCACCAGCGCCTACGTCGAGGCCAATCGCAACCCGCACGGTCTATGGGAGAACGAAAAATGGCACGTTTCGTGGCTGTATCCCACCGCGCATGCGGTCGCTGCGCTGGCGCAAGGCAAGCCCCAGTGGCGCGACGAGCGCGCGCTGGCAGCGCTGCTGCAGGCGCAGCGCGACGACGGCGGCTGGGGCGCCGGTCGCGCGTCCACATTCGAGGAAACCGCCTATGCGCTGTTCGCGTTGCACGTGATAGACGGGACCGAAGAGCCGGCAGGGCGACGGCGCATCGCGCAGGCGGTGGCGCGCGCGCTGAAGTGGATGCTCGCCCGCCACGCAGCGCACGCACTGCCTCAGACACCGCTGTGGATCGGCAAGGAACTGTATTGCCCCACCCGTGTGGTGCGCGTGGCCGAACTCGCCGGGTTGTGGCTGGCGCTTCGTTGGGGGCGGCGCGTCTCGGCCAAGGGAGCAGGAGCCGGGCCATGATCCCGACCGATCGCGCGCTGCAGCAGGTGCTAGAGTGGGGGCGTTCCCTGACCGGGTTCGCCGACGAGCATGGCGTGGAAGCAGTCCGGGGCGGCCAGTACATCCTGCAGCGCATCCATCCGAGCCTGCGCGACACCAGCGCCCGCACCGGCCGCGATCCGCTGGACGAAACGCTGATCATGGCGTTCTATCGCGAACTGGCGCTGCTGTTCTGGCTGGACGATTGCAACGACCTTGGCCTGATCGCGCCGGAGCAGCTCGCCGCGGTGGAGCAGGCGCTGGGGCGGGGCGTGCCGTGCGCGCTCCCCGGATTCGAGGGCTGTGCTGTGCTGCGCGCTTCGCTGGCCGCGCTCGCCTACGATCGTCGCGACTATGCTCAGCTTCTCGACGATACCCGGTGCTACTGCGCGGCGCTGCAAGCCGGACACGCGCAGGCGGCAGGGGCGGAGCGATGGTCCTACGCCGAGTACTTGCACAACGGCATCGATTCGATCGCCTACACGAACGTGTTCTGTTGCCTGTCGTTGCTGTGGGGGCTGGACATGGCGACCTTGCGCGCGCGTCCGGCGTTCCGCCAGGTCCTGCGGCTCATCTCTGCGATAGGGCGCCTGCAGAACGATCTGCATGGACGCGAAAAGGATAGGTCGGCCGGCGAGGCCGACAACGCGGCGATCCTGCTGCTGCAGCGCTATCCGGCCATGCCTGTCGTGGAGTTCCTCAAGGACGAGCTGGCCGGCCACACACGCATGCTGCACCGGGTGATGGCGCAAGAACGCTTTCCCCCGCCGTGGGGACCGCTGATCGAAGCCATGGCGGCCGTCCGCGTGCAGTACTACCAGACCTCAAACAGTCGCTACCGCAGCGACCCTGCGGGGGCAGCCCAGCGTGCGCCGGCCTGAACCAGCGGAAAATGGCGGCGTGCGCGCGCTGCCGTCGGTCCGACCCGACGCAACGCCGTCGCCCGATGACGCGGATGGAGCGAGCATCAGCGACACCAACTTGAGCCGGCGCAAGGACGACCATCTGGACATAGTGCTGAATCGGCGAACGGCACGGGCCAAGGCCGCCGGCTGGGAGTACATCCGTTTCGAACACTGCGCATTGCCCGAGTTGGACCTGACGCAAATCGACCTGAGCGCCTCGCTGCTGGGCAAGACCATGCGCGCGCCTCTGCTGATCAGCTCCATGACTGGCGGCATGCCACGCGCCGAGGCCATTAACCGCCATCTGAGCGAGGCAGCGCAAGCCTTGGGGATCGCCATGTGCGTCGGTTCGCAGCGCGTGAGCCTACAGTCCCGCAACTCCCAGGGGCTGACGCGCGCGCTCCGCCGCCAGGCCCCAGACGTTCCCTTGCTGGCCAATATCGGCGCCGCGCAACTGCGTGAGGCCGACGGCCTGGACCTGGCGCGCCGGGCGGTGGATGCACTAGAGGCCGATGGACTCATCGTCCATCTCAATCCGCTGCAGGAAGCGGTACAGCCGGAGGGCGACCGCGACTGGCGCGGCGTCCTGGCCCAGATCGCTCGCGCCGCACGCAGCGTCGGCGTGCCGATCGTGGCCAAGGAAGTGGGGTCGGGCCTCTCTGCCTCGGTGGCTTGTGCGCTCGTTCAGGCGGGCGTGGCGGTGATCGATGTCGCCGGCGCCGGCGGCACCAGTTGGGCCGCGGTGGAGGGCGAGCGGGCCCCCGATGCCGCCGACCGTACAGTTGCGATGGCGTTCGCCGATTGGGGGATCCCGACCCCGGCCAGCGTGCAGGCGGTACGTCGGGCGCTGCCAGCGGTGAAGCTGATCGCGTCGGGCGGGGTCAGCGACGGCGTCGACGTGGCCAAGGCTATCCGCCTGGGCGCGGACATCGCCGGGCAGGCAGCCGGCGTGCTGCGCGCGGCTACGGTATCCACCGAGGCGGTTGTCGCGCATTTCGAGATCGTCATCCGCCAGTTGGCCGTCGCCTGCTTCTGCACCGGCTCGGCTGATCTGGCGGCGTTGCGTCAGGCGCGCTTGTTGCCCTGGGCGCATCTGCCCTCCGGTTGATGCCGGCGGCGCCCGTACGGTGCGGCGGGCGCTAGTCTTACTGAGTGAGAAGATCGCGGACCGCCGGGCCATTCGCGCTGGTCGCCGGGTTTTTCGGGTGCTGCTTCGTGATCAAGGACGCGTTCCGCCATATGGACAGCCGCGAGTAAGCGTATTCGACGGCTATCTCGATGCTCGATCAGGGTGACCGGTCACGCCGAAGATGAGCCCCTAAAAGGGTCGGAACACCAGGTGCGGCGGGAGACCGGTAGGAGCAGTGGTACAAAGCCATTGCCATCAAGGAGTGGCGATCACATTGACCCAGTCAGCGCGGCCGGCTGTATGAACGAGAAGAGACGAGCGCGATTTCAGCTGCCGGACCGCCTGATTTAACGTTCCGATGATTTCGGAGCGCTGATCGGGCGTCCGTTTCGACGGCGCCATCGTCCGGCGGCGCCAAATGCAGGACAGTTGATCTCTTTTCATATCATAGAGCTGATGCATGATACGCGAACAGATCATGACGTGTTGACTCGATCGCTGGATAAGGTACTCTGCCATATCATCTAGCATTGGAATGGATCGTTTACGTATCATATGGACTCTCAATCGGAAATTCTGCGCGAAATCGGTGGGTTTTTCAGGCAGGCGAGGCTGGCCGCTGCCATGACGCAGGAGCAGGTCGCTGGCTTGGCGGGTATATCCCGTCCCCGATATCGCGACATCGAAAAGGGAGCCGCGGCCGCGCGTGCAACGACGCTCATGAATATCGCTCGCGCGCTCGGTCTGGAAATGATGCTGGTTCCGCAAGTCATGGTGCCGGCTGTCCAGGCTCTATTGCGTCCGCATGATGATAACGATCGACCCGCCTTTGTTTCTCAACCTGACGATGACGATCATGGCCCCAGTCTTTCGCGCACCTAAGACGATCCCGTCGCTGGACGTGCTCTTGAACGCAGTGAAGATCGGCACAATCGTCAGGACGCCGGGCGATTTCAATGCATTTAACTTCGATGAGGCCTACCGCGCGACGGGCGGCTTTCCGGTTCTCAGCCTGTCGTTCCGGGCAGCGACGGGAGGATTGCGGAAAGATCCGAAGCCTCTGGCAAGCGCCTTGCCCGCTTTCTTCGCGAACCTCCTGCCGGAGGAGAAATTGCGCGAGGCGATGGAAAGGCACCACGAAGGCAATGTGCGGCCAGGCAATGACTTCGATCTTTTAGCGGCACTAGGCGCCGATCTGCCGGGAGCCGTACGGGCGTTGCCCAGTGACGGCGCGATAGCGGTTTCGCAGGATGCTTCAAAGGATCAGCCCAAGGCACGGTTCTCGCTTGCCGGCGTGCAGATGAAGCTGTCGGTCATGAAGAACATTGGAAAAGGCGGCGGCCTTACCTTGCCGATGGACGACGAGCAGGGCCGGTACATTGCCAAGTTCCCTTCGACGGCCTTTCCGGGCGTTTCCGAGAACGAATTCGCCAACCTGGCGCTGGCAGCAGCAATCGGCATGGACGTTCCTGAATGCGAACTGGTCGAGAAGTCCGATTTTGAGAGCGTTCCAGAAGAATTCAACACGCTGTCTGACGGCAAGGTCCTTCTCGTCAAACGCTTCGATCGCGGCGCCGGTGGCGAGAGGATACACATCGAGGATTTCGCTCAGGTCTTCGGTGTCTACCCCTCGCGCAAATATGAGGGAGCTGCTTATCATGACATAGCCTTGGCTCTTGGCGTGGCCGTCTCGCTTACGGCGGCTCTCGAGTTCGTCCGCCGCCTGGCACTGATCGTCATCACCGGCAACGGCGACATGCACCTGAAGAACTGGTCTTTGATCTATCCCGGTAAGGGCGACAAGCCGGCGCTTGCACCAATCTACGACCTCCTATCCACCGTGCCATATATTCCCGCCGACGCCATGGCGCTGTCGCTTGGAGGAGAGCGCTCGTTCAAGGCGCTAGCAGCACCGCGATGGAAAGCATTTGCGAACCGTGCACGGCTTCCGGAGCCAGCAGTCCTGAAGGCAGTGGTCGAGACAGTCAAACTCGTCAACGAACACTGGTGGCATCTGCCTGAGCGCGACCTTGTCGCAGCGAAAGTGCTCGAGCGGATCGACGGACATGTGAAGGCGATGACGCCGATACTGAACTCCTGCGCCGAGAAGTAAACCGAGTCCCTCGGGTTGATATAGCGGAACTATTCGCCCGTGGCCCCGGATGAGTGGCCGTGGATCGGTGGTATGCTAGGATCGCGCGCAAAGTCGGCGAGTGTCCACTTGGACACGCGTTGAGCAAGCACGTCAGCTCGTGGGCACAGAAGAGTTCGCAGCATCCCGCAGAGGGTGCGGTTCAAACGAATGCGGTGGCTGAGGATCGCGATCCGACGCTTTGTGTCGCCAATGTCGCGTCCGCTACACGGGCTGTTTCGACGATCCTTTCTTGGAACTCAAGCTAACCCCCTGAAAAGCAACCATCAAATTATTCTTCGGTTGGATCAGCCATGTTGGCACGAGTCTTGAGATCCTTAGGTGCGAGGCGGCTACAGCTGCCCGACCGGCATTCATGTCGCGGCAGCCGCGATGAATGGAACGAAGGAAGGAAAGCTACATGTCAGGTTTGCGTCAGATCGCCTTTTACGGCAAGGGCGGCATCGGCAAGTCCACCACCTCCCAAAATACGCTCGCCGCACTTGTCGACCTCGGGCAGAGAATCCTCATCGTCGGCTGCGACCCCAAAGCCGACTCCACCCGCCTGATCCTGAACGCGAAGGCGCAGGATACGGTCCTGCATCTCGCAGCAGAGGAAGGTTCGGTGGAAGACCTGGAACTCGCGGACGTGCTCAAGGTCGGGTACAAAGGCATCAAATGCGTGGAGTCGGGCGGACCCGAGCCGGGTGTCGGCTGCGCCGGCCGCGGCGTGATCACCTCGATCAACTTCCTCGAGGAGAACGGCGCCTACGACGACGTCGACTATGTCTCCTACGACGTGCTCGGGGATGTGGTGTGTGGCGGTTTCGCGATGCCGATCCGCGAGAACAAGGCCCAGGAGATCTATATCGTCATGTCCGGCGAGATGATGGCGCTCTATGCCGCCAACAACATCGCCAAGGGTATCCTGAAATACGCCCATTCGGGCGGCGTGCGGCTCGGCGGCCTGATCTGCAACGAGCGCCAAACCGACCGCGAGCTCGACCTCGCCGAGGCGCTTGCTTCCAGGCTCAATTCCAAACTTATCCACTTCGTGCCGCGCGACAACATCGTCCAGCACGCCGAGCTCAGGAAGATGTCTGTGATCCAGTATGCGCCGGACTCCAAGCAGGCCGGGGAATACAGGGCGCTGGCCGAGAAGATCCATGGGAATTCGGGCCAGGGCACCATCCCCACCCCGATCACCATGGAGGAGCTCGAGGACATGCTGCTCGACTTCGGCATCATGAAGACGGACGAGCAGATGCTTGCCGAGCTTCAGGTCAAGGAAGCGGCTAAGGCGGCCGCACAGTAGCGACCGCTGCCGACACGAGGCGCCGCCTGATCTGGTGCGTCTTTCAAAGAACGGCGCCTCGTCGGTGAGGCGTCACCCTGAACCTTGAAAGGGGTCCCATGAGCCTGGAATACGAGAATGACGGTGGCCTCCATGCGAGGCTTATCGAGGAAGTGCTGTCGCAATATCCTGACAAGTCGGCGAAGCGCCGCAAAAAGCACCTCAGCGTCGCAAAAAGCGGCGACGAGGCTGGCGAGGAAAGCGAGGTCCTTTCCGAATGCGAGGTCAAATCGAACATCAAGTCCATCCCCGGCGTGATGACAATTCGCGGCTGCGCCTATGCCGGCTCGAAAGGCGTGGTGTGGGGTCCAGTCAAGGATATGGTCCATATCTCGCACGGCCCGGTCGGCTGCGGGCAATATTCCTGGTCTCAGCGCCGCAACTACTACGTCGGCACAACCGGCATCGATACGTTCGTCACGATGCAGTTCACCTCCGATTTCCAGGAGAAGGATATTGTTTTCGGCGGCGACAAGAAGCTCGAACGGATCATCGACGAGATCGAGGAACTGTTTCCGCTGAACAAGGGGATGACTGTGCAATCCGAATGCCCGATTGGCCTGATTGGCGACGACACTGAAGCTGTGTCCCGCAATAAGGCCAAGGAGCACGAAAAGACAATCGTGCCGGTGCGCTGCGAGGGCTTCCGCGGCGTCTCGCAATCCCTCGGCCACCACATCGCGAACGACGCGATCCGCGACTGGGTGTTCGAGAAGAAGGACCTCGAGTTCGAGGCCGGCCCGTACGATGTCAATGTGGTCGGCGACTACAATATCGGCGGCGACGCCTGGGCTTCGCGCATCCTGCTCGAGGAGATGGGTTTGCGCGTGGTCGGCAACTGGTCGGGCGACGCTACGCTGGCCGAAATAGAGCGAGCGCCAAAGGCGAAACTCAATCTCATCCATTGCTATAGGTCGATGAACTACATCTGCCGGCACATGGAGGAAAAGTATGGCATCGCCTGGATGGAGTACAATTTCTTCGGGCCCTCCCAGACCGAAGCCTCTCTGCGCAAGATAGCCAAGCACTTCGGGCCGGAAATCGAGGCAAAGGCCGAGGCGGTCATCGCCAAATACCGGCCGCTGGTCGAGGCGGTCATAGCCAAGTACCGGCCGCGCCTCGAAGGCAGGACGGTGATGCTCTATGTCGGCGGGCTGCGCCCCCGTCACGTCGTCACCGCATATGAGGACCTGGGCATGGTGATCGTCGGCACTGGCTATGAATTTGGCCATAACGACGACTATCAGCGCACCGGCCACTACGTGAAAAAGGGCACGCTGATCTATGACGACGTAACTGGTTACGAGCTGGAGAAGTTCATCGAGGGGATCCGTCCCGATCTCGTGGGCTCCGGCATCAAAGAAAAGTACCCGGTCCAGAAGATGGGCATACCGTTCCGTCAAATGCATTCCTGGGATTATTCCGGCCCGTATCATGGCTACGACGGCTTCGCCATCTTCGCGCGCGATATGGACCTGGCCATCAACAACCCTGTCTGGAATCTCTACGACGCCCCCTGGAAGAAAAAAGCCGAGCCGTCGGCGGCGATCGCAGCCGAATGAAACCCTGGCTTCCCGAAGCCGGGAGGCCGCGAACGCCTGTGGCCGCTTGTCCGCGGGAGACCTGAAACTTTCGACGTCCCTGTGCCGCGTATGGCGGGCCAGATGGAAAGAGGTAACCACCCATGCCGCAGTCGGCTGAAAAAGTTCTCGACCACGCGCCCTTGTTCCGCGAGCCGGAATACAGGCAGATGCTCGCCGAGAAGAGGCTGAATTTCGAATGTCCGCACCCGGACCAGATCGTTACCGACCAAGGCGAATTCACCAAGACGTGGGAATACCGCGAAAAGAACCTTGCTCGCGAAGCGCTTGTCGTGAACCCCGCCAAGGCCTGCCAGCCGCTCGGCGCAGTGTTCGCGGCCGCAGGCTTCGAGCGAACCATGTCCTTCGTCCACGGCAGCCAGGGCTGCGTCGCCTATTACCGCTCGCACCTGTCGCGCCATTTCAAGGAGCCTGCTTCGGCGGTTTCCTCCTCGATGACCGAGGACGCGGCAGTGTTCGGCGGCCTGAAGAACCTGGTCGACGGGCTCGCCAACACGTACCAACTCTACGACCCGAAGATGATCGCCGTCTCGACCACTTGTATGGCGGAGGTCATTGGCGATGACCTGCACAGCTTCATCGAGAACGCCAAGGACGAAGGCTCGGTCCCGCGCGACTTCGACGTCCCCTTCGCCCATACGCCGGCCTTCGTCGGCAGTCATGTCGATGGCTACGACGTCACGCTCAAGGGTATTTTGGAGCATTTCTGGAAGGGCGAGGAACGAACAGAAGCCGAGGGGACCATCAACATCATTCCGGGCTTCGACGGGTTCTGTGTCGGCAACAACCGGGAACTCAAACGCCTGCTCGATCTGGTAGGTGTGTCCTATACCTTCATCCAAGACGCCTCTGACCAGTTCGACACGCCGTCGGACGGCGAATACCGCATGTATGACGGCGGCACGAAGATCGAAGACGTGAGAAAGGCACTCAACGCCGAGGCGACACTTTCGCTACAGCATTACAACACCCGAAAAACACTGGAGTATTGCGAGGGGGTGGGGCAGGCGACGGCCTCGTTCCATTACCCGCTCGGAGTCCAGGCAACCGACGACTTCCTCGTGGAAGTCTCCGCGATTTCCGGCAAGCAAATCCCGGAGGCAATCCGCCTGGAGCGCGGCCGACTTGTTGACGCCATGGCGGACAGCCAATCCTGGCTGCACGGTAAGAAATACGCCATCTACGGCGATCCAGACTTTGTCTACGGCATGGCCCGCTTCATCATGGAAACGGGCGGCGAGCCGACCCATTGCCTAGCCACCAACGGCACCTCGGCGTGGCACGCGGAGTTGAAGGAGCTGCTTGCATCATCGCCCTTCGGCAAGGGTGCTCAAGTCTGGGCGGGCAAGGATCTGTGGGCGTTGCGCTCGCTGCTCTTCACCGAGCCGGTGGACCTGCTGATCGGCAGCTCCTATGGCAAATATCTGGAGCGCGACACGGGCACGCCGCTGATCCGGCTGACGTTTCCGATCTTCGATCGCCACCATCACCATCGGTTTGCGCTGATGGGCTACCAAGGCGGGTTGCGCGTGCTGACGACGATCCTCGACAAGATCTTCGACAAGCTCGATCGCGAGACAAGCGAGACGGGCGTGACGGACTATTCGTATGACCTCACCCGCTAAGCTTGACGGTCGGCTTTGGCCGGCCGTCTTCCCGAGGGACTTTGGAGACCGACGCAATGTCCTTGCTCAGAGCCAAAATCCAGGATGTCTTCAACGAGCCTGGCTGCGAGCAGAACCGCGGCAAGGATGCCAAGGCGCGCAAAAAGGGCTGTTCCAAGCCGCTGACCCCCGGAGCGGCGGCCGGTGGCTGTGCCTTCGATGGCGCCAAGATCGTGCTGCAGCCGATCACCGACGCCGCACACTTGGTCCATGGGCCGCTCGCCTGCGAGGGCAATTCCTGGGACAACCGCGGTGCGGCTTCGTCCGGGCCAACGCTGTGGCGCACAAGCTTCACGACCGACCTCACCGAACTCGATGTTGTGATGGGGCGGGGCGAGCGGAAGCTTTTCAAAGCGATCCGCGAGATCAAGGAAGCGTATGGGCCGCCGGCGATATTCGTCTATCCGACGTGCGTGACGGCGCTGATCGGCGACGACATAGAGGCCGTCTGCCAGCGCGCGGCGGAAAAGTTCGGCTTGGCCGTTGTACCGGTCAACGCGCCGGGCTTCGTCGGCTCCAAGAATCTTGGCAACAGGCTTGCCGGCGAGGCGTTGCTCGAGCATGTCATCGGCACGGCCGAGCCCGACGATCCCGGCCCTTACGACATCAACATCCTTGGCGAATTCAACCTCTCAGGCGAATTCTGGCTGGTGAAGGCGCTGCTGGATCGGCTCGGGATCCGGGTGCGCGCCTGCATTCCGGGTGACGCGCGTTACTTCGACATTGCCTGCGCGCACCGCGCTCGGGCGGCTATGATGGTGTGCTCCACTGCGCTCATCAATCTCGCCCGCAAGATGGACGAGCGCTGGGGCATCCCGTTTTTCGAGGGCTCCTTCTACGGCATCACCGATACCTCGGATGCACTCCGGAACATAGCTGAGCTGCTCGTGAAGCAGGGTGCTGATCCGGAGATCCTCGGCCGCACCGAGGTATTGATTGCAGAGGAAGAGGCGATCGCCTGGAAGAAGCTAGCGGCCTACCGGCCGAGGCTCGCAGGCAAGCGCGTGCTGCTCAACACCGGCGGCGTGAAGTCCTGGTCGGTCGTCCATGCGCTGATGGAGATCGGGATCGAGATCGTCGGCACCTCTGTCAAGAAGTCGACCGTCGAAGACAAGGAGCGGATCAAGCAGATCCTCAAGGACGACAACCATATATTCGAGCAGATGGCAGCGCGCGAGCTTTACGCCATGCTCTCCGAACACAAGGCCGATATCCTGCTGTCGGGCGGGCGCACGCAATTCATCGCGCTGAAGGCCAAGACACCCTGGCTCGATATCAACCAGGAGCGCCAACACCCTTACGCCGGCTATGACGGCATGGTGGAACTCGTACGCCAGATCGACATCGTCATTCACAACCCGATCTGGGGGCAGGTGCGGGAGCCGGCACCATGGGATTGCCAGCCTGCGGTGAGGGAGGAACGGCCGAGCACGAAAAGCGAGACCGGGACCTTGCATGCTGTCCAGGAATTCGCCGGCACGACGGCCGACGATTTCGGCGAGTGTTGAGGAAAGCAGATGGTTCGCATCCTTCCCCAGACCAAAGCGGCGGCGGTCAATCCGCTGAAGTCATCGCAGCCGCTCGGTGCCGCCTTGGCCTTTCTTGGCGTCGACGGCGCGATGCCGTTGTTCCACGGCAGCCAAGGGTGCACCAGCTTCGCGCTCGTGCTCTTCGTGCGACATTTCAAGGAAGCCATTCCCTTGCAGACAACCGCGATGGACGAGGTGGCGACGATCCTCGGCGGGGCAGACCATCTGGAAGAGGCGATCCTCAACCTCAAGGCCCGCACAAAGCCAACGCTGATCGGGGTTTGCACGACCGCGCTGGTGGAAACCCGGGGCGAAGACTGCGCAGGAGATATCGCCAATATCAGGCTGAAGCGCGCGGAAGAACTCGCGGGTACTGAGGTGGTGCTGGCCAACACGCCAGATTTCGATGGTGCGATCGAAGAGGGCTGGGCCAAAGCTGTCACCGCAATGATCGAAGGGATTACACGGCCCGGCGAGCAGGCGCGGAAATCGAAGAAGATCGTGATCCTGCCTGGCTGGAACCTCACTGTGGCTGACATCGAGCATGTGCGCGAGATGGTTGAGAGCTTTGGACTGAAGCCGGTGATTTTGCCGGACGTCTCCGGCTCGCTCGACGGTACGGTGCCCGACCGTTGGGTCACGACCACCTATGGCGGCACCAGCGTCGAGGATATCCGCGAGCTTGGCGCGGCCGAGCAATGTATCGTCATCGGTGAGCATATGCGCCGCCCGGCCGAGGTGCTGCATACGTTGACCGGCGTGCCATACGTACTGTTCCGGTCACTGACTGGATTGAGAGACGCCGACCGGTTCGTCTCGCTGCTGTCTACGGTTTCGGGCGCGGCGGCGCCGTCTGGGGTGCGCCGTCAGCGGTCGCAGTTGCAGGACGCGTTGCTCGATGGACATTTCCACTTTGGAGGCAAGAAAATTGCGATCGCTGCTGAACCAGACCAACTCTACCAACTCGCGAGCTTCTTCATCGGCATGGGCTCCGAAATCGCGGCGGCGGTCACAACGGCCGCTATGTCGAAAATTCTGGAGGAAATGCCGGCGCAGTCGGTTCAAATCGGCGATCTCGGCGATTTGGAAGCGCTTGGCGCCGGCGCTGATCTTCTCGTTACTCATTCCCACGGCCGCCACGCGGCGCAGCGCCTCGGCATTCCGCTCATGCGGGTCGGCTTCCCGATCTTCGACCGGCTCGGGGCCCAGCACAAGCTCACAATCCTCTACCAGGGGACCCGCGACCTGATCTTCGAGGTTGCCAACATTTTCGAAGCCAACGGGCGAGCGCCGACGCCTGAGGCGCTTGATCCACTCCGTAAGCGAGAAATGCCAGATGAACTCCGTCCGTCGCCTCTCGCTCGTCACTGACGAGGTTCACGTACCGACGCCGGAACGCCAAGCGGGCGCATTGCGCGTGGCGATCGCCACGCAGGACATGAAGAACCTCAACGCCCATTTCGGATCGGCCAGGCGCTTTGCTGTCTACGACGTGATGCGCGAGGAGTGGAATCTCGTGGAAGCCGTGGCCTTCGATGACGTTTCCGACGAGAGCGGGAAGCATCGAACTGAGGGCGATGACCGCATCACCCCGAAGGTGGAGGCGATGAAGGGCTGCCATCTCCTGTTTTGTCTGGCGATCGGTGGACCTTCGGCAGCCAAACTTGTTTCCGCAAAGATCCATCCGATCAAAGTGCCGCAGCCCCAGACCATCCAAGAGGTGCTGTTGCGCACGCAGATGATGCTCAGGACGTGTCCTCCTCCTTGGCTGCGCAAGGTCCTGGCGCAGGCAGGTGTCGCTGAACAGAAACCCTCCTTCGAGGACGAAAGCTGAAATGAGGAGTGGGCGAAATGTTTGAAGCTGCTGTTAGCCCTGCCGCCACCGAGGACGAGGCGGCCCTTGCCACCCCGTTCGTCAAATGCCTCGTGCGGCTGATTCGTGCCAATGATTCCCACGGGTCATGGGAAGGCAAATCGGACGCCGAGCTGCTGGGCGACTTCATCATCAACAGGGAACAGCGCCGTGCAATTCCAATCATCGGCGATCCCGATCCGGACGTGCTGTGGAGGCTCGATAAGTTCTACACCGCCGTCGGGCTTGCGATTGAGGAACGCTCCGGCCTGATGGCATCGCCGATGATGGAGATAAGCCACGAGGGCTTCGGGCGCGTGCTCTTCACGGCCGGGCGACTGGTCGTTCTATCCAAGACCCTGCGCGACGTCCATCGGTTCGGCTTCGAGACGTTCTGGAAACTCGCTGCGGCCGGTACCCAACTGGCCGGCGATGCCACCGCAGCCATTGAGGCTTATCCCGAGGTGGCGCGGGCGTGATGGAACCGATTTTCGGTCGAGGGGATCATGTCAGGCCTTGAGGACATGCGAGCCCTCTCAATCGAGGCGGTCGAGGCCGATGTGGTTCTTGGGGTAGCGCTGATGAAGCCGGTGGTACTGATCTGTTCGCAAGATGCGGAGTTGTATCTGTTCCTCAGCCACATTCTGGGGGTGGACGGCTTCACGAGTGAGCCGGCAGGCGGCGTGAAGGAAGCACTTGCATTGGCCGATCAACGGGAGCTCCACGCGGTCGTGCTGGACTGCGGGCCAGGAAGCGCGGCAGGCTCCACAATCTGCGCCCGGTTCAAGGGGGAGCCCCGGACCGGCCGCCTGCCTGTCATTGCGTTGATCGCGCCCGGCGCCGAGAACCAGCACCTCGATCTCTTGAAGGCAGGTGTTGACGAGAGCTTTGTGCGGCCCTTCGCACCGGCCAAGCTGCTTGACTGTCTACGCACGAAATTGGCGCTGCCACAGCCGGGTTCAAACTGGATAAAAAACGGCAGCTGGCTCTGTTGCGGCAGCCTTGAGATGAAGCTCGATGCTCACCGGGTTCGAGGTAACGGCCACTACATCCATCTCGGACCTCTCGAATTCAACCTGCTGCGCCAATTTCTTGAGGCTCCCGGCAAGGTCTTCAGCCGAGACGAACTGATCGACGCGGCCTGGCCGGACAATATCCACGTCGGTGAACGCACTGTCGACGTCCATATCAGCCGGATCAGAAAGGCGCTGAAGGCGGCCTCGCCAGGTAGCGTTATTCATACTGTCAGGTCTGCGGGCTACTCGCTCGAGAAGCTGGACGACTGAATCGCGAACGGACGGTGTGCCACTCTCCATCTTTGTTGGAAGGCAAGTCTTGCGGTTCGAAACGCGCTACGGGCGCGACATCTCAGGGGGACAATCAGATGGCCTTCAAGAAAATACTCAGTGTGACGGGAGCTGACCATTCCGATCAGGACGTCGCAATAGCTGCTCGCTTGTGCGCCGAGGTCGGCGCGTATCTTTCCGTACTAATTATATCGCCTCCGCCGCTCCTGATGTCGCCTCCGGTTATTGGGTCCCCTCCGCCCTTGGGCGGTGGCATCCCCGAGTGGTCTAGACATCGCGCACACCACATTACCGCACGGGAGCAATTTTCACAGGACATGGCCAACCTGGAAAAGACATTGAGGGAAATTCACAAAGTGCTGAGAGCCACGTGGCGGTGCTATGATGTCGACACCGAACACTGCGACAAGGCTGGCGTCGGTGACGCGGTGCGACAGCGGGCGCTCTGCACCGACCTGACAATCGTCGGCCCCGCACTTCTCAACGAGACTAGTCTCGGACCCCTTGTTATCAACGGCAGCTTGTTCGACAGCGGAAAGCCGGTGCTTGTCGTACCGGAGGGCGCTGAGGCGACTCTGTCTCCACGGCGCGTGCTGGTCGGCTGGGATTCGCGAGTCGGGGCGTCTCGTTCGATTCGAGAAGCGCTGCATCTGCTAGCCGGTGCTGAGGAAGTTCGTGTCGCAGTCGTCGATCCGGAGGCGACCTGCACGGGACACGGCGCCGAGCCGGGAGCCGACATCGCTGCCTATCTCACTCGGCACGGTGCTCGGGTTGGGGTCGACCGGCTGGCGAGCCGCGGCAAACCGGTGGCCACGGTGCTAGCGCAGCATGCAATCGACACGTCTGCCGACGTGATCGTCATGGGCGCTTATGGCAGCCGCTGGTTGCGCGGGCGGCTCTCCGGTAGCGTGATAAGATGGATAGTTGGCACGCCTTTGCCGCTGTTTTTGGCCCGCTGACGGGTTCTGAAGTAGCACCGATGCTGTTCAAAGCTCTACTCCGCTGGTCACCTACCCTGATACCAAGTCGGAGGAAGGTCGCCGCAAACGAGCAGGTTTCGCGAAGCTCATGAGCAACTTGGAAGCGCCGTCGCGAAGACATTCCCCGGACGCCTCTAACGCGCGCTCGGGGTCTGCTCGTCGCGTAACGCGCAGACCGACGGCCGGGCCGAGGCCCAGGCGTCCTCAATGCCTCAAAACACCGATATTCGGGTCGGCGGCAGGTCGAGAAAGAGAGTCGTTTCAGCGCGGCAGGCCGCGTTCGGACCGTAAGCCTCATCGGATTGGCGTTATCACGATTTCCTTCGCCACCGGCCGGGAACGGAACATGGCAACGACGTGCAGCGGCCAAGGCACCGACCTTCGAGTCCGACGGTCGGGCTCTTGCCGGCCTCGGCGCGAACGATGGCAGCAATCACGTGTCATCGCCTGTGAGGGTAGCCGGGTCAGCGGCGAGGGCGCCGCATCTTCGGCGTTTTCAGTCTGCCCGGCGCACCGCGTGGCGACCGAGCGGCCTTGAGGCCGGTCAATTCCCACAACGCTCACATTCGCAACAGGCGGTCCCTGTTGGACCTGTGCACGGGGATATAGAACAAAAAAAGCAGCAAGCCGGGAGAGTTCACTGGCCTGGCACATGCCGACACACATCTCGGCTCTCTTCGCCACGATCATCATCGTCAATCTGGCGTTATTCGCGACCCGCAGCCGGACATGACCGGCTTCCTCGTGAAACTTCGGCGTTGCGAGCCAGGAAAGCGCAAAGCGGAAGAGGTAGGGCAGAGGCGATGCTTGGAGGGAGCGGCCCCTGCAATCGCAATGGCGTTCCGCTGAGCGACCGAGGCAAGAAGCTCAAGCAAGGCTTGAGGCGGACGATGATGACGTGGCTGGCGCTAGCCAACGCAGTTATGATGTCCATCTGTTCATCCCTATGTCGAGACGTCCCTGGCCACGCTTCTGTGCCGACCGAAGCGGGTGATGCGTGTGCAAGACCTGACAATGGCAGAAAACATGTCGCGTCCAATACAACCGGCTATCTTGGAGCGCCTCGCAACTTTTTAAAGTATAATCAAGCGTTTACCGCACGATGAGCGCGTTGGCACGGCCTTTGCGAATTGAGTTGAGAACACTGAGTGAAGCAGTGAAGGCTGACTGCACGCAGATGCGCAAGACGAGCGATGGTCTCTCTTCGTTGAACCCTCGTGCCCCGTCGCAAAGAGGAACAAGCTTGCGCATAGGTCACGCAACCTTTGGCAACAGCTTTTTTTGGAGGGCAAGATGATGTTGCGGATGGGGTCGCCGGCTCCTTCGATCAAAGTGGAGGACTGGCTGCGTGGCGAGCCCGTTGCGGACTTCCAGCCCGGCAAAGTCTATATCGTCGAATTTTGGGCAACTTGGTGCGAACTATGTGCGGCGGAGATGCTCGAGCTTATGCAGCTACAGGAGAAATACAAGGACAGCGGACTTGAGGTGCTCGGGATCGCGGCTGATGAAGAAGCTCCAACGGCCGTCGAGGCCCGGACCAAGTTGGATGCGTGGTTGGCCGAAAAGTGCCCGGATCTGAATCATCGGATTGCGTTCGACTTCACAGGCGAAATGAAGAAGCTTTGGAGGGAACCCAGCTTTTGCGTCGGGGTTCCGACCTCGTTCGTAGTCGACCGAGACGGCTGCATCGCCTTTATCGGTCATCTGAGCCAACTCGGTGAGGTTTTGCCGAAAGTGCTCAACGGCATTTGGGGTACCAGCACCAAAGCGAAAGCGGCCGATCAGGAGCGGATCGCAACAAGCGAACCCCTGGCGCGCGGACAATCGTTGAAGAAGCCGATCGATGACAGGTTCTGGGCGGCGGTGAAGTTGGAAGATTGGAAGACGGCGCTCTGGGCTATCGAAGAGGGCATTGCCTTGATGCCGGACGACCTCAATTTGCGCCTGGCTCATGCGCATCTGTTGCTTCACAAAATCCAAGACATGTGGACCGGCTTGCCCGTGATGCGGCAATTGGTTCGCGACGCGATCGACAAAAATACCGAGGATTGGATGGTTTCGGCGCTAGACCAACTTTTCCATCCGGCCAATGACCATTCGCGGCTTCCCCCTGCTGAGCGCTTCGCGATGGGCAAGGAGCTGTCCGAACACATCCTGGCGCTGAATCCCCCGCAAGGCGACAGTCCTAAGTTCCGGTCCTATCCCGCGGTCGCCCGGTACTATCACGAGAACGGCAACGATGATCGCGCGATCGAGTTGGTCGAACTGGCACTGACGTCGCTGGACGGTGCGGAGCCTATCCCAGCCGAATTGAAAGAGCAGCATCTGCCGGATTTGCTGCAGGCCCTCGCAAGGTACAGGGGTGCGAAGGCTTGTTGCGGCGCTCTCTTTGCGGCTCCGCAAAACAGTTTCCCGAGGGTGCCAAATCGCGGTCGGCCGAGGAAGAAAGATAAAAAAGGGTAATTGGTCGAAATGGCTTACTCCTCAATTCGTCCATTTCCCTGGCGTGACCGCAGGAAGGAGGTCCATGCAGCACTTGGTCCATCGTTTGCAGCAGGATCGAGGCTCGAATCTTCATGGCCTCGGCTGCGCAAGTGTGCCCGAAGTAGGCGCCCCAGAAAAAAGACATCGTGCTTCGAGGAAGAGGACTGAAATGAGCAAAAGGCGAAATGTCTGATGCCGCGGTCAGCCCGGCTGTCAACGAGGACGAGGCGGCCCTTGCCACCCCGTTCGTCAAATGCCTGGTGCGGATGATCCGTGCTCAGGAGTCCTACTGCTTATGGGAAGGCAAATCTGACGCCACGCTGCTGGCCGACTTCATCATCACCAGAAAAGCGCCAAGCGATCCGTGGCATGGGCTACCCCGATCCGGACGTGCTGTCGAGGCTCGATTTGTTTTACACCGTCGTCGGGCTTGCGATTGCGGAGCGTCTCCGCCCGGTGACATCGCCAATCGTGGAGATGAAACCGTAAGGACTTCGGGCCGTGCTTTTCATGGTCGGGCAACTCGTCTTTCTGTTCAGACGTCCATGGGTTCGGCTTCGAGACGTTCAGGAAGATCGCGGAGGCCGGTACGAAACTGGTCGACGATTCGACTTCAGCCATCGAAGCATAGCCCGACGTGGCACGGGCGTGAAGAAACCGATTTCGAGGAAGGATTTATGTCAAAGCTAGACGAGATGGGGAAGAAAATCCGAAGGCTTCAGCTGCGCGCGGCAGTTGCCAAGATGCAATTGCGACCTTGCAGAGGATCTCCCGGAAATGGACTGAGATAGAGGAAGTTGCTCAGGAAACGTCGGCGGTTTTTGCCGAGTTGGATGGTGCCAAGAGAGCGCTCGCTGAAATGAAGAAGTTACGATGACGAACTCATTTATCACCCGCGACGGCTCCGGATGGGTGCCGGAATATCTCACCACTATAGACGTCACGACCTGCATCGGCTGCGGCCGCTGTTTCAAAGTCTGCTCTCGCGAGGTCATGCATCTTCACGGCGTCGATGAAGCGGGTGAAATCCTCGGCGCCTGCCACGGCGAAGACGACGATTTCGATGGCGAGCTCAATCGCATGATCATGGTCGTCGATTATGCTGGCCGCTGCATTGGCTGCGGGGCCTGCGCCCGCGTCTGCCCGAAGAACTCCCAGACCCATGTTGCGGCCGATCAGGTCGCAGCGTGATCTGAGGAGACAAAGCCAGGAGAACGGCGTGCCCTTTAGAATGTTTTGTCGAGTCCTGGGGGTGGTGCTGTGCAGCACCGCACTGACTGTCTACTTCGCATCTCGTTCAATCGGCACAGTAGTCGTCACGACCCTGGCTTGTTCCCTGCTCCTTCAGCTGGCGTATTTCGCAAGCGTGCTCTTTCTGATCTGGCGGTCTGGCTGCGATAGCCGAGTTGGCCAAAGGGCTGAGCATTTCGGCAGTTGCAAGGAAGTTGGATCCGAGCCGCCAGACCTTGATGAGGTGACGAATGATTCCGCAGATTTGCTCCAGCGCGATCAAATGCTAGCCATATCGCTGCTGCCTTGAGGTGCCATGACAAGGTCGGTGCTCAAGCTGGCACCGCTTTGGACCAACCGTAATATTGAGCAGATATTCGAAGGCTACTTTGCGTGAGAAGTCGATTGGCGACCGCAATCCGGTCATTCTAGTATTCCACGAGATGCAGTTCTTGAATGCCATACCATCGTAGCCCTCTCGCAGTACGCCGGCGTGCGGTTGCAACTCTCAATGACCCTGGAAATAGTAATGGGACTCTTCGGCGCCGGATAACGCAGATGACCTCAAACCAAAGACACCTCTAGAATGACTCATGCATGGCCAATTCAGCTCCATCGCGTGTTGCCGGAGAGAACATGCTGGAAAAGTTCGAACGTTATCCGCTCACCTTTGGGCCCACGCCCACTGAGAAGCTCGACCGCATCTCCAAGCATCGGCGGCGTGCAGTCCAACCACACGCGGATGGTCGCCGCGGTCGTCGCCAAAATCGGCATGAAATGTCTCCTGGTCAAGAGAGCTGGGTGCCACATGAGGACGCCATCTACGACCGGGTCGGCAACATTCTCTTGAGTCGGATCATGGCAGCAGAAGTGCGCCTTGTCGACGAGGGCTTCGATATCGGCATCCGCCGTAGTTGGGAACAGGCGCTCAATGAGGTCAAGTCAAGGGGCGGCAGGCCCTACGCGATACCGGCCGGGGCCTCAGTTCACAAATATGGCCGGCTTGGGTACGTCGGGTTCGCGAAGGAGGTGCGCGCCCAGCTGAAACAGCTTGGGTTTGCCTTCGACTACATTGTCGTTTGCACGGTCACGGGCTCGACGCATGCCGGCATGCTCATGCAAGGGATGATCGACCTCGTCCAGAAAGGCTTCTTTCCAGAGGGATCGAGGGTGCTCTACCCGCACCTCGGCGGCGGGCCGGCCATTAACGGTTACAGTTCACCTTCCGCAACGGCTGACGCTCGACACATTGCGATTTCGCCGTCCTGCGTGCCGGCGATGTGCCCAAAGTTGGTTCGAGGGCCGCCCAGCAAACCCAGGGAGCCGGCGGTTAATTAGCCGCTCACGCGAAGCGGACTGATGAGGAAATCAGTTCGCTGAGAGTATGATCGTGGAATATTAGATTAAGGCGATAGACCCGAGACCCTAAGATAAGTAATTAGATGTGCATAGAGAAACAACTTATATCAATTGAAGCAACTAAGCTGTTGCATGTGAAAGTTCAGGATTGGCCAAGTGCGCCAGAAGAGTGGAGGAATATACGGTGATCTTACAGGAACTGGGCTCTGCCATTCCGGGCGGCAGGGTGTTAGAAATAACGACGACCACCGGCTGCATCGTCGGATGTTCTTACTGTCCGCAGGACAAGTTCGCCCGTCGGCAAAGGGCGGTTTCTCATGTGAAGCATCTTCGTCTTGAAGACTTCAAGCGATGTCTGGCGCGCGTACCAACTTCCGTTGACATTAGTTTCGCCGGATACTCCGAGCCTTGGCTCAATCCCGATTGCACCGAAATGGTCGAGCACGCTTACGCCAGAGGCCATAGCATCCGGATTTTCACGACGCTTGTAGGAATGAAGGGGCGGGATCTACACCGCTTGCAAGCGCTGCGCTCAAGGGTATTCGTGGTCCATGTTCTCGATGATGGCGCATACATGAATAGCCGTCTTGTCGGAGACAAGTATCTCGCTTTGATTCGTGAAGTGGTCGACACAGACATCGCCTCGATTCGGTTTATAGTCCTGGGCGAGGTCCATCCGGATATCGCCGGGATAATCCCCGCCGAAGCGCTAGTTCGCGCGCGGCCTCTGAGCAGCAGGGGTGGAAGCGTCAATCCGAAGGTCGTCGAACCACGGCAGCCAGTCGTCGACGCGCTGACATGCGTTGACGGACGGCAGTATCGAAATGTTCTTCTCCCAAACGGTGACGTTACGCTCTGCTGCATGGATTTTGAACGGCGACACGTATTGGGCAATCTTCTGCGCGACGAATACGCAGATCTTTTTGAAGGGCCAGTTTTTAGCCAAATCATCGACCGCATGGATGGGACGGATGGCTTTCTGCTTTGTAGGATGTGCGAATATGCCCATCCAAAGGCGTCCGCATGCTGACTGGAGGTCGGCAAACCGCCTGAAAACCCGAACGAATGTCGATCCTCTTGAGACTGCACAAGGCAGGCCGCCTCCATTGCCTCGCGTAAATCCGGTCGATGGAGTAGTCCCCTATTTTTACGCGGCTTCGACAGATCCTGTGGTCGCATCTCCCAGCACCAGCGCGGCTACGTCGCTCGCTCGCTACAGCGCTGTTGAGGGCGCGCTCGCTAGCGGCTTAGCTACCGCCGAGCTACACTACCGGCCGGGCACGACGGTTCGTGTTGCTGCCGAAGGCCTGCAACACCTTAACATGCTGCTGAATGGCAGAAGCGCTGTCGCACATGAAGCGCCGCCAGCGCTAAGCCTAGATTGGTGGGTAGGCGCTTTCGCGGGCGATGAGCGGATAAGTCAACTACCAGATGCCGTAGTATCGCCGCCTGCTCCAAAACTCTAGACTGAGTTCGTCCAACGCGTAGACGAGAGATAGCGCCATGGAGAGAAACATGAATACCGTCGAGGTTCCGAAGTGCGTCAGTGCAGCAGTGAGCTGCCGCGCGATTCACGGCTCTATTTTGTTGCGGAACTTTTGAGGAGCGTGTCGGCATTATAAAAAGATTCCTGGGACGTCACGACCTTCCAAAGTTCCTTCGGGGCCGTTCTGATATTCTTGTGAAACTGAAGAACGAGCGCGACCAACGAAACGCATTTAATCAATCTCTGGCTGCACGCAACGCCTACAAAGAGGCACTATGAAATGAACACCGACGTTTTCACGACTTATGAGTCTAACGTTCGTCGCTACGCGCGGTCGTTTCCCACAGTCTTTACGAAAGCCCTTGGGGCGACAATCTGGGACGAGGCCGGCAAACCATATATCGATTTCCTCGTAGGTTCCGGCGCCCTCAATTACGGACACAACAACCAAAATATTATTGCGCCAGCAATCGAATACCTGGTTGGTGAGAACATCCTTCTATCGCTCGATATGTATACGGTGGCAAAGCGTGAATTCATTGAAGTGTTTGTGGATTCGATCCTGAAGCCTAGAGGCCTTTCATACAAAATACAATTTCCTGGCCCGACCGGCACAAACGCTAACGAAGCGGCACTGGCCCTGGCGCGAAAATATACCGGCCGCTCAAGCGTCATGGCCTTCACAAATGCGTTCCACGGCATGTCGCTTGGCTCTCTGGCGGTGTCGGGGTCGGCGTCAACCAGGGAACTGGGCGGCGTTGCTCGCCACGATGTCATCCGTGTCCCTTACGATGGATATCCGAGCAAAGCTTTCGATTCCGCTAGCTACATCGACTTCGTTTTGGGCGACGCAGGGAGCGGCATAGAAAAGCCGGCCGCAATCATTCTGGAGACCATTCAGGCAGAAGGCGGCTTGAACACTGCATCTGCTGCTTGGCTCACAGAAATTCAGCGCATTTGCCGCAAGCACGGTGTTGTTATGATCGTCGACGACATCCAGGCGGGTGCGGGACGAACGGGCGAGTTCTTCTCATTCGAGTTCGCGGATATTGATCCCGACATCGTCTGCCTTTCAAAGTCCCTAAGCGGATCAGGCAGTCCGTTCTCCATCGTTCTGATTCGCCCCGACCTGGACATTTGGAATCCCGGAGAACATAGCGGGACCTTCAGGGGCAACAATCTCGCCTTCGTGACTGCAGGGGCGATGTGCAAACTGTGGTCCGACACGCAGTTCACTGCAGGCGTTCAGGGGACAGCCGCCAAACTGCAAAGACACCTGGACAGCCTTGTTGCCAAATTTCCCACGTGCGTCGAACAAAAGCGCGGCCGTGGTCTGATGGCCGGTCTGAAATGCCGTTCACAGGCCGTTGTCGGCCGTGTGCACGATGTCGCATTCGAAAATGGCCTGCTGATCGAATCTTCAGGACCAAATCGCGACGTCATCAAAGTCCTCCCACCGATAACCATCACCGATGACGAACTCGATCATGGCATCGCCATCCTTGGTCACGCACTAAAGGAGCAAGTCAATGAACACTAACCAGGTATCCCAAGCCCCAGCCACCTCGCCTGTTGCGATCAGAGAACGAACCGGCTTGATCAGCACTGCGGACATCATCTCAGTCCTGAAAGGTGAGATAACCGCCCTGCACATCAGGCAAGCGTTCAGCACCGAAATAGCCGAGGAGATCACCGCGAACTTCAGTGGCAGTCCCGGTCTCAAGGAGCGTAGGGATGGCGTCCCCGGACAATATGTCGGCGCATCCCACTACAGGAAGGATGCGGCGACCTATTTCGCAGAGGCGGAAACTTCGCGACCGTATATCGACGCCCTTTTTGAGAATCTGGTTGATCCGGTCCGAGCATTGTTCGACGCGTTGAAGCGCGAGCTTCGCAAACTGGGCATTGAATTGCGGCTGGCCCGTTCGGAGCACGGTCAGGCTAATGTTTGTCGCGCTCTCAGTTGGTCTGGCAGCGGAACATTCTCCTTGGACCCCCACGACGACGTCGCTCAAGTGTTATGTGCTGGGAACGATTACGAGCTTTCTGCGGTGGCGCACAACACCGTCGCAGCACTCAACTTCTATCCCAGCATGCCCGAGGAAGGTGGCAATCTGCGGCTCTGGAGCCACAAGCCGACGGTCACCGACCGAAAGTCGCAAGGTGTGGAGACTACGGGCTACCCCTATTCGGCAGCCTATCTCGAGGGCGTCCCTTGCCGCGATTTCCAGCTCAGGGCGGGGGATATCGGCCTGATCGACGGCGGTTTCGTTCACGGGGTCACCGGTCAATCGGGCAACGGAAAGCGTCGCCTGGTGCTGAACAGCTTTTTCGGTTTTGCTCGCCCGGATCTTGTTCTCTGGTGGACCTGAAGTTGGATGTCGCAGTGACAGACCGCCTTCCGCTGGCACTACAATAACCAGCATCGGCCGCATTAAGACAGAGTCGGCCGACTGACAGGTTCAAGCGGCGACATTCGCCGCGACTTTCCACTCTGCCATGGTCTTCAAGCGGTGAAGGCGGGTAGCAAAGGCAGAGCGGTGGGAGCGAGGTGGAACGAAGAGGTTCCTGACCGCGGAGAACACTGAGGTGAACCGCTGCAGGCCTCCAGGCGATCGAAAGCCCTACATCGCCCGCTCTCGCCCCCGCAGGGGCAGATGAGAATTCTCCGCCCGATTATTCAGACCTTTGTGCGAGCAGTGCGCGGCCGGCGGCATGATCTGGCGATGGGCGGCGGCATAACAGCCGACCTAATCGGTGATCATCCGGCGGGGGCTGCCCTGCTTCTTCAACAGACGCTTCAGCAAACGCTTGGCCGCCTTGGTGTTGCAGCGCGTCTGGACGATGTCATCGAGCACGTATCGTCCTGATAGACCGCCCGCCACAGCTAATGCTTCGGGCCGGAGATGGTGATGACGACCTCATCCAGGTGCCAGACGTCGCGGGGACTTGGCGTCTTGCGCCTCGGCCTTGGCGGGATGGCCTCCGCCTCCGGACCTGGCCGACCAGAGCAACGCCGACGATCTCAGTCGCGACGAATGGCTTGGCCTGATGCTCGATCGTGAAGCCCCCATGGGTGCCGACAAGCGGCTGACCAACCGTCTCGCCGTTGCCAGGCTGTGCTTTGTCGACGCCTGCATCGAGAACATCGACTTCGCCGCGCATCGCGGGCTCGACCGGCGCAATACGCTGTCGCTGGCCCAAGGCGCCTGGCTGAAGGCGCATGAAAATCTCATCATCACCGGGCAGACCGGCACCGGAACGACCTGGCCGGCCTGCACCTTCGTCAGGCCGCCCGGCTCGACCATTCCGTGCTCTACCTGCGCATGCCGCGTCTGTTCGAAGATTTCGCCGTGGCGCGCCTCGATGGCCGCTTTCCCCGTCTCATCGACAAGCTGGCTCGGGTGCAACTGCTCATCCTTGACGACTGGGGCACCCACAGCCTGACCGACCAGCAGCGTCTCGATCTGCTGGAAATCTTCGAGGAACGCTATCGCCGGAAATCGACGCTGATCACCGTGCAACTGCCGATCGCCCAGTGGCATGCGCCGATCGGCCAACTGACAATGGCCGACACCATTCTCGACCGGATGATCCACAACGCCCATCGCCTCACCCTCGAAGACGACAGCATGAGAGAGTAAAAAACACCGCCGCTCTTGACCAACGCCGAAATACGGCAAAATCAATCGCTAATGAGTTCGACCAGGCAACCGAGGACCGACCCCATCCTGCTGTCCGCGACTTAGTGAAACGACGATCCCGCGCTAGCAGCATTTCCTCGACCATACGCAAGCTCAAGGGGAGCCTGTCAGTAGAGCCGGACTGCATTGGCGATGATCTGCGGCGGAAAACGTTGGCGCTTGTAGCTGACGGTCCCGGT
Source organism: Mesorhizobium sp. C277A (assembly GCF_040324395.1). Taxonomy (NCBI): domain Bacteria; kingdom Pseudomonadati; phylum Pseudomonadota; class Alphaproteobacteria; order Hyphomicrobiales; family Phyllobacteriaceae; genus Mesorhizobium; species Mesorhizobium sp. C277A. Next base: position 119,334 of record NZ_JAMYVW010000004.1, read on the forward strand.
GTTCATGCCATCGGGTCCATGCCGCAAATCACTGAACGCGAGTTAAGTTGATAACGCCGGGCAGACGCTTGGGGGCGATCCGCAATTGAACGGCCAATTGCCAGCGCTCAATTGTCCTATATCCGACGACTGTGGGCCAAGTAACATAGCAGTGTTGGGCTATCATATTGCTTCGGAACGATTTCTCCGTTGGCACGGTACATGCGTCATCCTCTACAAAGGCATAGCCAAGGAGAAGTCGTCCGATGGACACCCTGACCCGAAACTCAGGCGAGGTAAAGGTGGCAGCTGCGATATTGCCGGAGACGCTACTTGAAGACCGAGGGGCTTGCCGGGGACATTTGGAAGATCTGGCTGCTCGCAAAAGTTTCGTTACCGTCAATGCACGCCATATTACACAAGGGACTGTTGGCGCGGTTACCCCCGAGCAAATCCGAACTAGTATCATTAGTGCGGGCCGCTACGTGGCGCGGCGCCTAGGGCGTGCACTGTCCGGGCCTCCTGGGTGGACTGCTGGAAAGGTGAAGATGGCACCTCGGTCCTCTCCGGCGTGCGGAAGTGCATGCGAACCAGACGGTCGGGATAGGCAATCTGCAGCCCAGTCAATCTCCTCCAGCGTCTTTGTTGGCAGTGGTACGCTCGCAATCAGTTGCGTTCAGCTGGCAATGGAGATGGGCCACGTCATTGCTGCGGCCCTGTGTAGTGACGCGATATTCGCGGATTGGGCGGCTCGCGCCAACATCTTGTGCATTGCGACTGTTGAAGAGCTCTCGACGTTCCTGAACACCGAGCCGGTGGATTGCATTTTCTCCGTTGCCAATCCGCTTATGTTGCCACCGGACGTGTTTGGGCGAGCGCGACGAGGTGCTTACAACTACCATGACGGTCCGTTGCCACGATATGCAGGCACGCACGTGACGTCCTGGGCGCTTCTGGCGCGGGAAACCGAACACGGCGTCACCTGGCATCGGATCGATGATGGTGTTGATACGGGTGACGTCGTGGTTCAGCGCCAAGTGCTGATTGGTCCAACCGACACGGCGCTGACCCTGAACCTTAAATGTTATGAAGCCGCAATCGAGGGCTTCCGCGAGCTCTTGACTGGCCTCGAGAACGGGAAGCTTACGGCCTATCCGCAGGCGCTGGAGAACAGAAGCTATTTTCCGAAACGTCGACGCCCCGATGCTGCGGGCTGTCTGCGATGGGATCGATCCGCGCAAGAGTTGTCAGCGATGATCCGTGCCCTAGACTTTGGCCCGTTCCATTCCAATCCAATGTGTCTGCCCAAGGCTCTCGTAGGCGATGAGGCTGCCACAGTCAGACGCCTGGAGGTGTCGGCTCGACGCTCGGAAGTTCCGGCCGGCTCCCTGCTTGAAGTCCACTCCAGCCATTGGCGTGTGGCGACGGGTACAGAAGATCTCGAAGTTTGCTTTGGCGGCCCCGATGGCCAGGTGCTGGACGCGCGAGCCCTCGCCAGGCACTCCAATCTGGATGAAGGCAGTCGCCTTCCGACCTTGAGCGATGAACAGGCGCGGAGCCTGACGGCTGCACATGAGGAGATAGCGCCTTCAGAGGATTTCTGGCGACAGCGGCTGGAGCAGTTTAGACTATTGCATCCTCCTTACCTATCGTCGTCCGTGGCTGAGGCGCCACCCAGATGGCAGTCGAGTTCGTGGTTCATTGCAAATGCTTTGGCTAAACTGTCGCCACTCGATCGCTCGGACTATTTGGTAACGGCTTGGCTGATCTATCTCGCCCGCATCACGGGAGAGACAGAGCTGCAACTGGGATGGACGCCTGCATCGGATGGATCGCAAGCTGGCTCCAAAGCGGTAGAGGTGTTGATCGCCTCTGTCGTCCCGATGCAAGTTACCATTGACCTAGCACATGACTTTGAAGAAATGCGCAAAACGGCCGCGGTCGAATTCGCCCAGCTGAGGGCGCACGGCAGCTTTGCCCGGGATCTTGTCGCGCGCTGCCCGACATTGCGAGGTGTGGAGGCGCTACGGTTACGCCAGCCCTGGCCGATTGGCATCGCAATCACGACGGACAGCTGTTCCGTCGCTGGCGATCCGAAGACGGGCCGCAGAGCTGGCCCAGCCCTATGCGGCAATTTGCTGACCTTTGAGGTTTGCGCTCTGGATGGGAGCTTTCGCTGGCATTTTGATGCCACTCGATTAGCGCCGAAGCAGATCGACAGCATCACCCAGCATTTGCAAACTTTGTTGCATGGTGTGATGGCCGATGCGGGGCAGCCGGTCGGCCGCATCGACATCCTACCGGCCGACGAACGCACGTATCTACTGGAGCAGTTGAACCGGACGGCGGCGGCCTATCCTTCGGAGCGGTGCATCCACGAGCTGTTCGAGGCGCAGGTGCAAAAGGCGCCGGAGGCGGTGGCGGTGGTCTGCGAAGATGAGCGCGTAAGCTATGGCGAGCTCAACGCGCGGGCCAACCGCCTGGCCCGTCATCTGATGGCGCTTGGGGTGAAGCCGGACCAGCCGGTGGCGATCTGCTTGGAGCGCAGCCCGGCCATGATGGTGGGGCTTTTAGCGATCCTGAAGGCTGGGGGCGCCTATCTGCCGCTGGACCCGGCCTATCCGTGCGCGCGGCTGCGGCAGGTTGTCGACGATGCCGCGCCGCGGCTGCTGCTTTGCGATGCGGCCGGCCGAACCGCACTCGGGGCCGAGGCGCTGGACGATGTCAGCGTGGTCGATCTGGATACGGCGACCCCGGCCTGGGCCGAGTTGCCGGCCTCGAACCCGGACCCGCGCACCCTTGGCCTCACCGCGCGCCATCTCGCCTATGTGATCTACACCTCAGGCTCAACCGGAACCCCAAAGGGCGTCATGGTCGAGCACCGGGGGGTGGTGAATCACACAACTTGGCAGGCGGATCGATTCCGGCTTGCTGCCCACGACATTTTCTTGCAGCGAACCTCCCCCTCTTTTGATGCCGCGGTTTGGGAGCTATGGACAGCCTTGTCGATTGGGGCCCAATTAACTCTTCTCCCCTTCGACAGCCAATTAGATGTCCGAGCAATTCTGGATATAGTAAATAAGTATCGGGTGACAGTACTTCAGTTGGTTCCGTCGCTGCTTTCGGCATTGACAACGGGTGATGACGTTCATCCCAACCAAGTCCGTAGTTTACGTTACACATTCTGCGGCGGAGAGCCGCTCCGGAATGAGCATGTAGCTAAATGGCTGCAATTGGCATCGCGGCCACTTGTCAATCTCTATGGGCCTAGTGAGGCAACGATTGACGCGACAGCCTGGGTGTATTCCGCTGGATTAGACAGGCCAGTTGTGCCGATCGGGCGTCCGATAGCGAACACGCGGGTGTATCTTCTGGACGGTCAAGGTGCGCCCGTGCCGTTTGGGGCTGTGGGTGAGCTTTACATTGGCGGGGCAGGTGTTGCGCGTGGCTACCTGAACCGCCCCGAGCTGACGGCGGAGCGGTTTCTGGCCGATCCGTTCAGCGATGGGGCAGGCGCGCGGATGTACCGGACCGGCGACCTGGCGCGTTATCTGCCGGACGGCAATCTGGAGTTCCTCGGCCGCAATGACGACCAGGTGAAGATCCGCGGCTTCCGCATCGAGCCGGGCGAGATCGCCACGCGGCTTTGTGAGCACGACCGGGTGCGTGAGGCGGCGGTAGTGGCGCACGAGGACCGCGCCGGCGACAAGCAGCTTGTCGCCTATGTGGTGTGTGGACCCAATGCCGGCTCGGACGAGGACGATGGAGGCGGGCTTGCCGCCGCCTTGCGCGCGCATGTGAGCGGGCGGCTGCCGGACTACATGGTGCCGGCTGCGTACGTGCGGATCGAGGCGCTGCCGTTGACGCCGAACGGCAAGCTCGACCGCAAGGCACTGCCTTCGCCGGCCGACGACGCCTATGCGCGGGCGGCCTATGAGGCGCCGCGCGGCGAGATCGAGACGGCGCTGGCACAGATCTGGGCGGAGCTTCTAGGTGTCCAGCGCGTCGGACGCCATGACCACTTCTTCGAGCTCGGCGGCGACTCGCTCTTGGGGGTGCAGCTACTCAGCCGAGCGCCAGATCTTGGACTGAAGTTTAGCTCGGCTGATCTCTTTCATGCTCCTGTCCTGAAGGAGCTTGCATCAAAAGTCGAAATTGACTTTCACCGTCATAGACGTGGCATTCTACCCATTCGTGCGGCGGGATCTCAACCGCCGCTCTTCTTTGTTCCCGACGGTTGGGGCGATTGTTCCTATGTCACCAGTTTGGTAAAGGAAATGAACATAGACTGTCCCGTCTACGCTCTGCCATGGCCGCCCTTCAATGACCTTGGCTCACCAACTCTTGAGGCGATAGCCGCGGAGGTAATCATTGCTATCAGAGAGATCCAGCCACTGGGCCCATACCGGTTTGCTGGGTACTCATCAGGGGCAATCTTGGCTTATGCGCTTGCCAAACATATGTTAAGTTGCGGGGAAATCGTACCATTCATGGCCTTCATTGATGTAACGCCACCTTCAACGTTATCGAACATCTCGGATGCACAAGCTGTAGCAGAGATGATCTTTGAATATCGTGGGTCATTAGATGATGATAAGTCTGAAGTGTTGGATGAATTTGCTAGTAAAAGCTCAGCTGCCCAATTGCTCGAGAAGGCGCAGCAAATTGGGGCAATCGTTCCACAACGCGATTTTTACGATGACGCCTTGAGGTGTGCCTATTTTCACAGGGCACTACAATCGTATCGAGTTCCGTTCCTACCAATTGAGATACATCAGTTTTATGCAGCTGATCCCCTCAGCCGTAGTATGAGACTCGCCGAGAGCTCAATTGGCCCAGAGGCAACATCGCTCACGCGAGGCTGGGACCGCATTTTGAGTGTGGCGGCCATCCATGCAGTTCCAGTTCCAGGCAATCACAACACGATTATGACCTACCCAGAAAACCGCAAAATTCTGGCACGCGGTTTATCAAAAGCCTTAAACAGTTTGCCGACAACACACGCTGAGTAAGGGTGACGATGACGCTCTTGCCTGCCCCCTGCTGAGTAGATGCTATGGGGAGAGCGGCGAGCGTGTGGCGTCCTCCGGCGCTCCAAGATCACCATCAGAAGGAGCGCCCCATGTCGCAATCTTTTGACGAGAGCCAGTCCCTCACCTCTCTGGAGCAGGATAACACACGATCATCGCCGTCATCGAAATGAGCCAGGCGAAGTGGCTCGCCGCCGCGCTTGTTCCAGGTCTCAAGCGCCAGCCCCTCTAGCAGGGTTCTCTGATTGGGCTTCGTTGAGATCAAGCTCCTCCTGAGGTGTCGCCTAGCTGCTCCATAGGGAGCGCAGCCTTCCTCCTTTTGAACGAGTCATCCTGTACACTGGCTGAGTTGGGCCGGAGCGTCCAGCACCTTCGAAAAGCTGCTCATGATCGTCTTAAATCGCTGCTCACGATCCCGCAAAATCATTGCTTATGATGCCGTGAATTCCGTGCTCGCCATCCGGTCAAATCCGTGCTCACGACCGTCTGAAAGTCTGAAATACGTAGGTATACCGCGCGGCAATCGACGGGATCGTTCTGACAATGGGGTCGGTCGAGACTGGTCAATCGCCACCTGCGTAATGGCCGGCTCGAGAGATTTGCGAACCATACGGCCGCAACGAGATTTGCGCTCACCATTCAGACGTCGGGAAATTGAGCGACCATCCCCTGCCCATGGAAGGCGCGCCGAACCCGGGCAATTGGTATCCACCGACTTTATTTCCACGCCGTCCGCTCGCCACGACGAGCTGGTGGTCGCAAATCAAAGCATCAGGGGTCAAAAATTGGACGCCGATTCCCCAGCTTATGGAGTGCGCCCCTCGGACCGGACAGGGTCAAGCCGCAGTTTTGACCATCAGCCGGGCGTGTTGGTCCTCGAACTGTTGCGGGCTGAGATAGCCGAGCGCGCTGAGTGCAATCGGCGGGTATTGTAAACCTCATCAATGAAGCGGGGAAGGTCCTCAGCGACGTCGGCGAAGGTTTCGTAGGCCATCGGATAGACGGCTTCGACCTTCATGGTCTTCATGAAGCTTTCCGCTTTCGCATTATCGTAGGGATTGCCGCGCCGGCCCATCGATCCAATAAGATCGTGCTCGGCGAGAACGTTGCGGTAGAGGAGTGCGGCATATTGCCACCCTCGGTCCGAGTGATGGACGCAGCCCGGCGGGGGTTTTCGTCGTTCGATGCCGCCTTCAATGCTGCAACGGTCAAGCGCGTGTCGATCGACCGACAGTTGGCATAACCAACGACCTTGCGTGACCAGGCATCCAAGATGACCGCGACGTAGAAAGCCCGCCGCAATCGTCACGTATGTTATGTCCCTCACCCAGAGCTGGTTCGGCCCGTCGGGTGTCACGTTCTTCGACAGGTTCGGGAAGATCGGCAACTCGTGATCGCTGTCCGTAGTGGCGATGAAGCGCCGCCTGATCCTGGGTTGCAGATCGTGCTCGCGCATCATACCTTCTTGTGGTTGACGACGATGCCGCGCTGCCGCAGCGCCGCCTGCATGCGGCGAGAGCCGTAAGCTTCGAAGCTGTCGGAGATCTCACCCATGGACTCGACGAGCGCTGTGTCATCCACCGCGGTTTCGGGCTGATCGTAGTAGGTTGATCGCGCGATCCCCATCAGCCGGCATCCTTCAGCGATCGAGACACCGCGGGGCCGGTGATCACGGATGTAGTCCCGCTTCTCGGACGTGGTCCGCTTTTCAGAGCCCCCCTTTTGAAACTCAATTTCCAAGGCTTGCCGGCCTACCAGCCGCTCCAGCGCTGCGATCCGCGCCTCATAGGTCTGCATCGTGTCGGCCGCCGCCACGTCTTCGTCGAAGGAGCCGGACTCGTATTTCTGAACCCAGATGCGGATCAGGTTACGCGCTAGTTCATACCGCCTGGCGAGACCATGCAGCGTCTCGCCGGACGGGAACTCCTGCACCACCTGACGTTTGAACTCGATGCTGTGCGTGCGATAAGTCACCATGGGCTTCCATCCTCCGAAACCCCGGCTTCCAAGTCAATTCTGCTAGTTCACCCTGTCCGGTCCGAGGGGCGCACTCCATTCAATTTTGTGCACGCCGATTCACAGTGCCGCGAGCTGGCGCGGCATGGACATCTCCCCGAAAGCCCAATGCTGCGCACTAATGTGGCATTCACGATGGGGTACCCGATGCGGGTGCTACATCCTGCAGCAGCGTCGCCACGGCGCGAAACGCAGCAATGTCGACACGGGGGGCGGCGCCAACTTGCCAGGCGGCACTCTAGTGCCCCACAAACATCCAAGCTGGAACCTCCAGCCACCGATCGGATCCCGAAACAGAGATATGGGCCAGGCTCCCGGCCCAAGGATGCCGCGGGTAAAAAAGCTCGTGCTCCGCGATCCCGTGCGCGTTCTGTCGGCATGTTATATAACGAGCACCGGCCGCACACGAGCTGCGCGGCCGTACCCCGAACGTTTCAGTCCTCTTTCCAGAACGGACCACAAGGAGAACAGAGCCAGTTATGATCGAGCGGCAACATCACCTTCTACGTTAATTAACGTCTTGGCACCTGGCCGACCATTTTACAAAGCTGCCCAGCAGGTGAGTATATTGAACGCGCGCTCGCTAAGGAGTTGTCGCCTTGCTTTCGTTGCACGATGCTGGCGTCCATCATCGTTGCACATAGGAGGTTTTCATGACGTCGCGTCTCGAAGCGCTGAAAGGCAGATGCCGGAAGCATGGGACCCGCAGAGGCAGAGATCTTTCCTGCTTCGTCTTAAATGGAGGCATGTCGTGAATGATGCACTCGATTTCTCAAAAGAACCGTACCAGATGCCCCAACCGCCGGCCATCCGTCCCGACTTATTCTTGTCCGGAGCCCTTGATTTGGATGCGGACCAAGATGCATGGGTCCCCCAGGCTGACGGCGTCTGGTTCAAACCGCTTCTGCTTTCCGTTAGCGAGGGATACTACGTTAATTTACTCCGAGTCACGAAATCCGGAGTTCTTTCTCGGCACCGCCACAGTGGTCCGGTTCATGCGGTAACACTTCGAGGAACGTGGCATTATCTGGAACACGATTGGATCGCCAAGGCTGGCGACTATGCTTTTGAACCGCCGGGCGAGACGCACACGCTCGTAGTGCCTGACGATTGCAGCGAGATGATTACGCTATTCCATGTAAGTGGCGGCTACGTCTACGTTGATCCTCAGGGCGTGGCTTTGGGATACGAGGACGTTTTCACCAAAATCTCTGCCGCCACGCGTCACTACAAAGCGCTCGGTCGAAGTGCTGGCTACGTAGAGCAATTTCTTCGTTAGCAACTCCCATCCCGTCTGCCGAATAGGCGATCGCCAACACCAATCCCAACTGGAAGCAATTAAAATGAGAATTATTCAATATGGCGTAGGAGCAATGGGCGGGTTGATGCTTCGCCTGCTCGCGAGACGCAGCGACGTAACCATCGTCGGCGTGGTTGACAACGATCGAAACAAAATCGGCCGTGATCTTGGTGACCTGCTTCAGGAACCGGCTCTCACCGGCATCCAGGTGTCGCCTCCGGAGACGACAAATCAAATGAAGGCCGATATTGCTCTGCACGCCACGACCGCTTTCGCAGCCGAGGCATATCCTGTTATCAAATCGTTGATCGCAAGAGGCATTAACGTTGTCACTATAACGCAAGAGCTGTTCTTCCCTCTTGGTTCCAATGTCGGCATAGCAGAGGAGATCGATCGTCAGGCGAAGACGGCAGGTGCACGCGTTACCGCTGTAGGTATCAATCCCGGATTCATACTCGACCTTCTCCCAATCTCGGCGTCCTTGCCTTGCTGGGAGGTGAACCGAGTAGATGGGCGGCGCATCGTAGACTTTTCTCCCTACGGGCCAGACGAGATGAAGCACATTGGGGCAGGATTGACCGAATCCGAATTCGCTTTGGGAGCCAAAGAGGGCGCAATTGGCCATATCGGGCTATTAGAAACGGCTGGCATGGTCGCAGTTTCAATGGGTCTTGAGGTTGACGAGCTCCAGCAAACCAAATCGGCGATAGTTACTTTGCGCCACCGCCGTACGTCATATATCGAAATCGAGCCGGGTCGGGTTTGCGGCTTCCGCCAATCGGTGGTTGGCCTCTCCAAGGGCCATGAAAGGCTCCGTTTTGTAATGGTCGGCATACTGGATCCCGACGATCGAGATGAACCCTTGGGAGATAGCGTCCGCATTACCGGTAGCCCCTCGGTGGACTTGGTAGTCAAAGAGCAGATCTCTCAGCGTGGTGGACTTGGTACAGCTGCCGTTGCCGTCAACACGATACCGAGATTGCTCGATGCTGCGCCAGGGTTTTACACCTCGCAACAGTTGCGCACACCTTCGATCTGGCCGAAGTCGGAAAATCATGCAGCCACCATTCAAACGAACACGATCGTTCTCAGAAATACTGGCGAACCGGTTTATTGAACCCATTGGGGAACGGCCTTGAGGAAATAGGACCGGGATGCCGTGGATATCTCCGCTGCAGTCGCGATACCCTAGAGGGAGGAGACTAGTTTTGTTAGCTGATAAAGTAGTGAGCGACATTTGCACGGCAGTCGATAGTGACTTCGAAAAGCAAGTTCAATTTACACAAGCTTTGGTGGGCATACCCTCGCTGCGAGGGCAGGAAGCCACGGCTCAAGATCTCATGGCTGACGCGATGCGAGGGCGAGGACTCGATGTCGATAGATGGAGGCTAGATGTCGATGAACTAAAGGATCTCCAGGGGTTTAGTCCGGTCGCCACCTCTTATGATCAGGCGTTCAACGTAGTCGGCACATATCGCCCGACGAAAGAACAAGGGCGCTCGCTCGTTTTTAACGGCCACGTTGACGTGGTCCCTACAGGTTCCGCTGATAGATGGCGTTTTGGTCCATTCCAGCCCAAGATCGACGGAAAATGGTTGTATGGTCGCGGATCGGGGGACATGAAATCGGGGCTGGCGGCAACCCTTTTTGCCTTCGACGCCGTCAGGAAAAGTGGATACTCGCCGCAAGGGCGAATTCACTTTCAGTCGGTCGTTGAGGAAGAAAGCACAGGGAACGGCACACTCGCCTGCCTCCAACGGGGGTATCGCGCCGATGCAGCATTTATACCGGAGCCAAGTGGAGAATTGTTCACCCGCGGCGAGGTCGGGCTGATATGGGCGCGCATCTTCGTTAAAGGGGATCCAGAGCACGCTTCCGGGTTTATTGGAGTAGGGACAAACGCCATCGAGAAGGCAATGGCGCTGTGGCCGCATATCAAAGCACTCGAGGCCAAGTGGAACGACCGGAAGAGCGAAGTTCCCCTATACTGTGACCACCCTTTCCCGGTTCGCGTCAATATCGGAGAGATTCACGGTGGGGAGTGGACATCTAGCGTACCCGCGAGTGCAGCGCTGAATGTGCGGGTTGGGCTGATGCCCGGCTTCACTCAGGAGGAGGCCCGCCGCGAATTAGAAGACGCTGTTAGAAACGCGAGCCGGGATGATCCATACCTGTCGAACAACCCGCCTGTGATCGAATACTTTGGACACATGTCGGCTGGCTATTTCGTAAAACATGCTGAAGTCCCGGAAGACATCCTCCGACGAGCCCACGCGAAAATCACCGGCACGAAGATGCGTGAGGTTGTGACATCTGCATCTTCAGATACTCGGTACTTCAACCTCTACCAAGATACGTGGGGCGTAAATTACGGGCCGACGGTGGAAAAGGCACATGGTTTTGATGAGCGCGTCGACTTAGAGTCGGTCAAGCGTGTGACAAAAACCATGGCCTTGTTCTTGGCAGAATGGTGCGGCCTGTCAAACGACGGACCTTAAGCGTCAGTAGAAGATGAGGGCTTGGGAACCTGCGTCATCTGATCCCCCCATAATTACTACCTGCGCACAGAGGCCGCCAGAATCACCTGCAGCTCATTTCGTCGTATGTGGACGCCCCCGTTGGCAAAAGCTTTTGACGTGATCAGGGATCTTGTTCGCGGATTTCCATCAGGGGCAGTGGAACGACCGCTCCGCAAAACAGGCCGAACGTATCAAATCGATCAGAACTCGAGCGGTGAAAGGCAACGTCTCGGCGCCCTTGTGGCGGCACGCCCCGGTGCTCAGGATCACGACCAAACTCTCAAACCAGATCCGCGGCCACGACCTGCGCTCCCCAATCGGGAGAAGACGGCAATGATGGCTATACCTCGCCGCGGCGACCGGTACTTGCGAGCGCAGCTCTGCGAAGTGGGGACAGTCATCCCGACCCGAAACTCGGCCGACAGGACGGACTGCGGGCATTGGGTCTCGAACTCAGGAGGGAGAGGTAAGCTGCCGGTGACGATACACGAGATGCTAAAAACCGCGAGTTCTTCGATCGGGCCGCCGTAGCCACAGCGTGACAGCTTCCGGATAGCGTTCAGCCTCTGAGCACGCGCTGAGACGTCATGCGAGAGGCGGGCATTCCGTTTGGGTGCACTGCTGGCTCAGCAGACTGCGGCGTCAACATTTGAAAGCGTTTTCACCCGATACCGGATGGGTAAAGCCGAGATTACTCAGCTTTTCGAGACTTGCTTGGACGAGCCGTCGACCAAGGTCGTGTCCCATCAGGTGGTGTAGCTCGGCGGTAGCGAAGCCGCTCACGAGCGCGCCGTTAGTAGCGCTGTAGCGAGCGAGCGGCGTGTGGGTGGTCATCGGCGCTTTCCGGTAGGGTTTGGTTGTTGACGCCAATCCATTTCGGAAGGACCACCGATGACCGACGACATGATGAACCTGCGCACGCTCGTGGAGAAGACCCCGGATGCCGATCTGCTGCGGGAGATGATCGGCTTTGCCGCCGAGCGACTGATGGAAATGGAGGTGGGCGCGGCCACCGGCGCCAGCTATGGCGAGAAGAAGCCGCTGCGGCTCGCCCAGCGCAATGGCTAGCGCGACCGGGACTGGGAGACGCGGGCCGGCACGGTCGAGCTGCGCATCCCGAAGCTCAGGAAGGGAAGCTACTTCCCAGGTTTCCTCGAACCGCGCCGCATGGCCGAGAAGGCGCTAGATGTTTGATCCCAGGCTTTGATGGCGCATACTTTTCGTCCGAATCAAAGGATGCGCTATGGGCCAGGTTCTTCATGGGAGCGCCACGACGACAGAGACGATCCGTCGAGCGATACAGCATAGTCAAGAGGGTCTGAGGGCGCTGGCGAAGCGCTACGGCATCAATCAGAAGACGGTTAGGAAGTGGAGGAACCGGACGTCGGCCGCCGATCTTCCGACTGGCCCCAGAGATCCGAAGTCGACAGTGCTATCGACTGAGGAAGAGGCGGTCATCGTCGCCTTTCGGCGTTATACGCTGCTGCCACTGGACGATTGCCTCTATGCTCTCTAACCGACGATCCCGCATCTGTCGCGGTCATCCTTGCATCGCTGCCTGCAGCGTCACGGGATAGGCAGGTTGCCGGATGTCGAGGGCGACAAGCCGGCAAGGAAGAAGTTCAAGGCCTATCCAATCGGCTACTTCCATATCGACGTCGCCGAGGTCCGAACCGAGCAGGGCAAGCTGCATATGTTCGTGGCCATAGATCGGACCTCGAAGTTCGCTTTCGTCGAGCTGCACGAGAAGGCAACGACAGCGGTCTCCGCCGATTTCCTGCGCCATCTTCTTGATGCTGTCCCTTACAAGATCCACACAGTGCTTACCGACAACGGCATTCAGTTCACGACCCCAGGTGCCGGCGGCTCGGCCGTTCCGCTGATCAAGGAAGCCATGGCGGCGGGAGAAATCATATGGGCGCACGCCTTCGAACATACTTGCGCCAAGGCCGATATCGACCACCGAACGACAAAGCCAAGGCACCCATGGACCAACGGCCAGGTCGAACGCATGAACCGCACGATCAAGGATGCGACCGTCAAACGCTTCTACTACGAGAGCCATGACCAACTGCGCCAGCATCTCGCCGATTTCGTCTTAGCCTATAATTTCGGCCGTCGACTGAAGACCCTCAAGGGCCTCACGCCCTTTGAATACATCTGCAAAATCTGGACAAAAGAGCCCGAACGATTCAGGCTCGATCCAACCCATCAAACCTTGGGACTAAACATCTAACCGCCATCCAGGAAGCTTATGTGCAAGGCATCTCGACCCGGTCGGTTGACGACCTGGTCAAGGCCATGGGTATGAGCGGCATATCCAAGAGCCAGGTCTCGCGGCTGTGCGAGGAGATCGACGGGAAGGTGAAGGCCTTCCTCGATCGGCCGATCGAGGGCGATTGGCCATACCTGTGGATCGACGCCACTTACCTGAAGGTCCGCCGCGGTGGGCGGATCGTCTCGGTCGCCGTTATCATCGCCGTCGGCGTCAACGCGGACTGCCGGCGCGAGGTACTGGGCATGGAGATTGGCACCTCGGAGGCCGAGCCGATCTGGACAGAGTTCCTGCGCAAGCTGACACGTCGCGGCCTGCGCGGCGTCAAGCTCGTCGTCTCCGATGCTCACTAAGGCCTCAAGGCGGCCGTCACCAAGGTGCTGTGCGCGACATGGCAGAGGTGCCGCGTCCACTTCATGAGGAACGTGCTGGCCCATGCCGGCAAGAGCGGCCGCAGGGTCGTCTCAGCCTTCATCGCCACCGCTTTCGCCCAGGAAACGCCCGAGGCCGCGTCCGTACAATGGCGCGCCGTCGCCGACCAGATCCGGCCGAAGGTGCCAAAGCTGGCGACAATCATGGACGACGCCGAGCCCGACGTGCTGGCCTACATGACCTTCCCCAAGGAACATCGCGCCAAGCTCCACTCGACGAATCCGATCGAACGTCTCAACGGCGAGATCAAGCGGCGCACCGAGGTCGTCGGAATCTTCCCGAACGACGATGCGGTCGTGCGCCTCGTCGGCGCAATCCTGCTCGAACAGAACGATGAATGGGCAGTGCAGCGGGCCAGATATATGACTCTGGAAACGATCAGCCAGATGAGCGATGATCCCCTGATCAGCCTGCCAGCCGTGGCGCGCTGATCAGCCCGGCCCATGCCGGAGAGCACGGCGACTAATGCCGCCAGCTACACCACGCCGCGGGACACGATCGCATCATGCAAAGTAATCATTTCGCACGTTGCGCAGGGAACCCCTGTCCAGTATTTTCACCGCTGCCCTGCTGGCAGATATGTTGAAGACGACAAGAGGTCCTAAATGCCTAAGATCGGAAGCAAGCTCCGGGAGCTGAGGCGCAGGCGCGATCTGGGCCTTCGAGAACTCGCCATTCGATCCGGAATATCCCATTCTACAATTTCCTTGCTGGAACGGGATAAAATGAGCCCCTCGATTGACACCCTTGGAGCTGTGCTGGATGCCCTCGGAACGACGCTTACGGGTTTTTTTTCTGACCTTCAGTCGAGTCTACCCTACACCCCTTTTTATGCGGCCGCCGATCTTGTGGAGATAGGAAGGGTTGAGACGATCTCTTACCGGGTGATCGGGCTGAATCACCCGAACCGGCAACTGCTCATGCTTCAGGAGAGATATGCCGTAGGAGCAGACTCTGGCAGAGAGTTCGCCCATGCAGCCCAGGAGGCCGGAATGGTCATCTCCGGCGCAGTCGAGGTCACCGTAGGGGATCAAAAAAAGGTTTTGCGGCCAGGCGACGGTTATTATTTTGACAGCCGTTTGCCGCACAGGTTCCGCAACGTGTATGACCGCGAGAGCGAGATACTGAGCGCGATCGCGCCGCCTACATACTGAGAGGCCGATCCCTGGCGCTTGCAACTCTGATGAACTTTGAAAGGCGGAAGTCTTAGAGACCGTTTTGAAAATCGGCTCGCTATGGGTTCTGTCTGAGGCTGGTGCGGCGCGACAATGAAGCTGCGAGCGCGTACTCCTCCCCGTGGAATGCTCCCGACCGACATTGTCGTTGCCTCGTCACCTCATCACAATATTCCCCACGACTGGGTCCGGATCAATTCGTCATCGGCTCGATCGCCGGGCGAACTGCATCGCGCCGAATATTATCCCGTGCGCCTTTTCCTTTCGCAGATCTTCAAGAGGCGCTGCAGCTGATCTGGATATTGCTCCGGACGCTCAGCGTGCAGACGCTCCATGCGAGCGAGCCGGGCGCGGGGCCGGGGCTGGCGTGCGACTGCCAATGGTCAAAGCTCGGCATGCTAAAACGACGCCGGCAAGAAGATTGTCAGCCGCAAGCTGCGACACATGGCCGTCGATGCGGAACGGATGGGCGACTGTTGATGGTCAACTCACACCGCCGATATTTCCGACAGTACCGGCGCTTAGGCGTCCTGGATGATTTCCGCATCGATGGCCATTGGTCAAGCATCTGTTCGCCGATGGCGCCTATGACAGGCAGAAGCTCATAGACAAAGCCACCTATCTCGACTTCCGGGTCGAGATCATCCGTGGGTCCGACGGCAAGAAGGGTTTCCAGATGCTGCCCCGCCGCTGGGTCGTCGAGCGGACCTTCGGCTGCATGACACGATGGCGCCGCCTCGTGCGCGACTAGGAGCAGCAGCGCATCGACGCTCTCGCAATGAATTCTTGTCGCGATTGGCGGCAATCTCATCCGCCGAAACGCTCATCCGTGAATTCAAAACAGAAGCTTACAGGCCAGCCAAAAGTAAAGCATGCTCAGCGTCCTTTTGATTTATATGACGGGCGCGCCGCAGGTTTTGAGGCAATTCACGCCAATCCTCAACGCTTTGCCGATAGCCGAGCCAAAAAGCAGGCAGTCGAGGCGGGGTTTTGGTGAGTTTATTAACCGCGCAGGTTGAGGTACTTGCTTGGGTAGCCCCCGATGTTAGCCTTCGTGAAGAGAATAAACGAGGAATGCGATGGCTAAGAGGCAGGTTCTAACGGGTGGTATTGCTCAGGAGTCTCACAGTTTCAACCCTATTGTCACACGTCGCGAACGCTTCACGATTGTTGAAGGGCAAGGTGCTATCGAGCATAATCGCGGAGCAAATTCCGCGTTCGGCGGGGTTATCGACTCCGCTTATGAAGCCGGCTTGGACCTGATTGTCCCAACCCTTTTCCGGGCGCAATCTGGGGGACCCGTGGACGACTTAGTCTTCGCGGAGGTGAGCGAAATCATGGTCGCAGCGGCGAAGCGTGGCGACTTCGACGCTATCGTACTTCCTCTGCACGGCGGTATGCTTACCGAGACCCTGTCGGACCCAGAGGGTCTATTGGTTGAGCGACTCCGTGCCATCGTCGGCAATGAAGTCCCGATCACTGCGGCATTCGACCTCCATGCTCACGTGAAAGAAAGCACACTAGAGCCCCTTGATTTCCTTTCAGGTTATTTGACAAACCCGCACGAGGATCAGTCCGCCACCGCAAAGCGGGCTTTCCGCGCGGCGATGGGAATTCTTGACGGGACGTTCGATCCGGTTCTGGCTGCCACTTTCCTACCGATGCTGACGTTGGGGAACGACACCACGCTCTCTGGCCCACTCGTCGACATACATGCCTATGCCCACAATGCAGTGGAGCGGGGCCTAGCTTGGGATGTATCCATCTTTAACTCCCAGCAATTTTTAGACGTCCCCTCGATTGGGCAGACCGTATTGGCCTATGGAAACGGCGAAATTGATGAGGCACGAAAGGTCGCGAATGAGGTCATGAAAATGATCTGGGACTACCGGGACGACCTGATCACAAAGTACCCGACCCTCGAGGAGCAGCTGAAGGACATCGAACAATCGGATCGGCCGATTATTATAGGTGATCAGGGGGACCGGGTGGCTGCAGGCAGCCCAGGCGATAGCACTTACATTCTTAATTACCTTTTGGAAAACAAGATCAACGTCGACACGTACTTTCCGATCTACGATCCCGACGCCGTGGCAACATGTGATCGTGCCGGCGTCGGAGGCGAGATCTGCCTAAATTTCGGGGGAAAATACTCCAGCGCAAGCCCGAGCGTGACCGCCAAAGGCAAGGTTGTCAGTCTGGGCGCGAATGTGCCGGTCCTATACGATGGTCCGTCGGACCGCGGCACGAAAACGTACATCGAAAAATACGCGGTCTTTAAGATCGGGAACATCAGCGTACTACTCACAAACCAGCCGTACTCCTATATGGACCCCGACTATTTCAAAGCCGTGGGTCTCGATCCTGAAAAAGCGACAATCATTGTCTCTCGCTCTGGCTATCACTTTCAGCTGAATTTCGCCAAAATTGGCCACGTGGTTACGGTAGATACGCCAGGCATGAGCTCGTACTACCTTGACCAGTTGCCTTGGCAGCACGCGCGGCCATTCTATCCTCTCGACAAGATCGAGTATGAGCCACGCCAGTATACTCGCCGTCGTCTAGCGGGTGGATGTCGAAGTATTCCCGGTTAGAGCTGGAGACGGCCGCTTTCTATTGGACCGGGGATCACGGCGGCCGACCACCTTAGAACCTGATCAGCTGGTCACTATATTGAAGGCGTACTCGCTCGGCAATCGTCTAACCGCTGTTGTTGGACGAGTTCACATCCACCATCGCACAAAACAAGGAGGTTTCATGACGTCGCGTCTCGAAGCGCTGAAAGGCAGATTCACCCAGATTAAGCAGCCCTCTCGGGACGCCATCTCAGACACAGCCCCCGTCGAGAAAAGCGTAAAGCAGATTATTGCAAACGTTCGCAAGCGTGGGGACGCTGCGGTTCGTGAATACTCGCTTGCCTTCGACAAGGCTGACCTGACCAACTTCGAAATCACCGAGGAGGAGAAGCAGAAAGCTATCGCCGATCTCGATCCCCAGACCCGGGAAGACACCGAATTTGCCATCGCTAACGTTCGTTGCTTCGCTGAGGCCCAGTTGAAGACAATTCTTCCCCTCGAAATCGAAAGCTTGCCGGGACTTCATCTTGGCCACCGCGTCATTCCTATTGAAATCGTTGGCTGCTATGTACCTGGCGGTCGCTATCCACTTCTGTCGGCTCCGGTGATGACCATCGTGCCGGCCAAGGTCGCTGGCTGCGACCAGGTAATCGCCTGCCTTCCACCGAACGCCCATCCGGCCATGATCGCGGGCTGCCACCTTGCCGGTGCAGATCGCATTTTCCGCGTTGGCGGAGCCCAGGCGATTGCGGCAATGGCATACGGCACCGAGACGATTCCGGCAGTCGACAAGATCGTTGGCCCGGGGAACGCATTCGTAAACGAGGCAAAGCGCCAGGTTTTTGGTCAGGTCGGGATCGACCAGCTGGCCGGCCCGAGCGAGATCTTCATCGTCGCCGACGAAACCGGCAATGCAGCAACAATCGCATCCGATCTGTTGGCGCAGGCCGAGCATGACGTCCGCACCCGAGTTGGGCTCGTGACGACTGACCGCAAGCTTGCTGAAGACGTTCTGAAGGAAGTCGAAAGACAACTTGAAGGCCTGCCAACGGCTCCAGTAGCAGGCGCTGCATGGAAGGATTACGGCGAAATCACCACCGTGGAAGACGAAGACACGATGATTGCCTATTCGGACTACATCGCGACGGAGCATCTGCAGGTCCACACCCGCGATCCGCAAGCAACCGCCAAGAAGCTTCGTAACTACGGCTCGCTCTTCATCGGTGAACTCGCAAGCGTCGTCTATTCAGACAAATGCTGTGGTACGAACCACACCCTGCCGACGATGGCCGCAGCTCGCTACACCGGTGGTCTTTGGGTCGGCTCCTACGTTAAGATCGCCACCCACCAATGGCTGGACGAGCGAGGCGTCGCCGCAGTGGCTCCGGCTGCCGTGCGTCAGAGCGCGACCGAAAAACTGGAGGGCCATCGCCGTGCTGCTGCGCTGCGGCTTAGCCCAAAGCAACTGGCCTCAATTGGTTAAGTCATGACAGCGTCGGTTTTGTACATCAGGCTTATGATAACCACAGAGGCAGTGATCATTACTGCCTGTCTCAAGAGAGGCATGGAATTGCGCGCGGAACTTTTCAAAAAAACCATACGAGATGCCCCAACTGGTGGGAATGCGTCCCGACCTGTTCTTGTCCCGTGCCCTTGATATTGGATGCGGACCAAGATGAGTGGGGTCCCCAGGGTGAGGGCGTCTCGGGTTCAAACCGCTTCTGCTTTCCGCCAGCGAGGAAGATTGCGTTAATCTACTTCGTGTCACCAAGTCCGGAGTCCTTTCTCGGCACCGCCCCAGTGGTCCAGTTCATGCGGTGGTACTTCGTGGGAACCTGGCATTATCTGGAACACGATTGGAGGCGTTATCGACTTCCGTTCAGAGATTTGCGGCATAGACCCGATAGCATGAACACCGCGACCGTCAGCTACAAGCGCCCTCGTTTTCCGCCGCAGATCATCGCCAATGCAGTCTGGCAGCGTCTGGTCGAAGAAATGCTGCTGGAGCGCGGGATCGTGGTGACAATCTGCGGGTGGGGCATCTCGGTGCACATTACGCTCGCCGCTTGCGCCGCAAGCAGCACAGCCGAAACCATGTCTGGCACCTGGACGAGGTCGTCACACCATCGCCGCCAGGCCGCCATACCGGCCATGAACAAGCAGAAGCTCGATCGCCTCATGAATAAGTCCACCGCCGTCCAGGCGCCCCTGCCAAAGCGCCGCCTGCCGGGTGACAGCGCCACCCTGACGTACCTCTAAGCGCCGCTCCAAGGCCGCCCCTTCGGGGGCGGTTCTCTTTGAGAGAACGACAGTGTTGAAGGCGGAAATGAGACTATAGGATCTGAGGGGCGGCGTGCTGCTACGCGGGGGCCGAGTCGAATTCGGTGGGAGTTGGATCGAGGCTTTTAAGCATCCAGCGTTGGAAATGTGCTGGTCACGACCGACGGCCAATGGTTCGCCCTTGTATGTGAGTGAGCAGCCGGAGTGGATCACACCAGCGCCAGCCGAGGCTGGCGGTTCGACGTTTCTGTCGAGCTCTACCAGGAATGTGTGGCCTGGCCGCTGGACTATGTGATGGTCGAAGTCGTGGAAGAAGAATGCCGGATGCGAATTCGCGCGGGCGTTCTTGGGTCTCCGCCGATCTAATGTCGCGCCCGGGACGATGCGGTATTACTCATCGGATTTCGCGGACTTCCTGGGTGTGCCATTCGCGCTCGATGCCGAAATCGCAGTGCATTATCTGACGCTCGGCACCTTCCACTCGGCCCGGCAAGTCTGCGCCGGCGTCACTATGCTGACGGAACGCGCTTCGATCTACGTTGCACCCGGCATGGCCAGCTACTGCTATCCTGAAGCGGTGGAAGTGGTCGGGCAAACGCAAGAGGAGGGCGCATTCCATCCCGACTATGGATTCCGCCAGCTGTTGGATGAGCCTGGCGAAGACAATCCCGACCACTTCTCCAGGCTACAATCCCCATAGCGCCAGACCGACCCGCAGCTTCGCTCAATCCGGCTTGCAATGAGGTCCGATAATCAGCCGGCTCGCTCCGTCGAGCATGCGGACCTGACAGAAGCCTTCAGATTCTCCAGGTTCTTTCTACGGGGGAAACAAGGCTGACTTTTGGAGGTCAGCTTTGGAAGGTGAGGTTCTACGCGACGATCAGTGGGAGCAGATCCAGCCATTTTGTGCCGGGCGAACGCAAGGGGCAAGCGCGGCCCTCGCACTGATGGCCGGCGCTTCTTCGATGCGCTTTTATGGATCGCTCGCTCTGGCGCACGCTGGCGTGACCTGCCGGAGCGGTTTGGCCTGTATGGAGGGCAAAGCGACGTTATTGTCGCTGGATCGGAGCGGGCGTGTTCGACCGGTTGTTGGAAGCGATCAGCAGTGATCCAGGTCTGGAATGGCTGATAATCGACACGACCGTTATCCGTGCTCAGGCCCAAGCTGCGGGGGCCCGGCGCAAAAAGAAACCATGAGGCGACGGGCGTCGTGCTACGAGGCCGGCTGCGACGGTTTCTGGCTGCATCGTTTCGTGTACGAACGCGGCATCAAAATAGGGTTCTGGACGCGGCCAGCATCCTGGTCAACCGCCGGTCACGCCGCACGGCTTCGTTACGCTCGCAGGCCATCATGCTCTGGCTCAAATTGTCACTACAGCCTACTAGCTGTAGAAAGATGTGAGGTTTCAACAGGTTGTTCATTCGGTCCCGAGCGAGGAAGCTCAAGTTGGTGAAGCTTTAGCGATTCTCGGAGGAGGACCGAATGAACATCCATAAGAATGCCCGACTGACGCCACATGGTCGAGAGCGGATTGTGCTTGAGGTGCTGCGCGGGCAGACGCCGCAGGCCGCCTCACGAGTCGCAGGCGTCTGCGCGCATACGGTGCGCAAGTGGGTTGCGCGGTACCAGGCCGGAGGTGTGGGCGGTCTTCAGGACCGCAGCTCTCGACCACCGCGTCTGTATCGTCCCACGCCGCCGCCAGCCGTCGCTCGCATCGAGGCCCTGCGCCGGGAGCGCAGGTCCGGCAAGCCTATCGTCAAGGAGGTTGGCGTCTCGCCCGCGGCGGCAAGGATGGCGTTGATCGCGTCGCCTTGGTCGTGGGTGAGCTAGTTGCGGCCGATTCTGTGTTCGCTCTTGATATGGCCGATCACCGGCTCGACCGCGGATCGTCGTCGCATTTGCGCGTTTGATGGCCGGCGTCTCGCGACGCTTCTGGCCTGCAGAAGACCCTAAACCTGTTGCTTTGCGGCGCGTTGTGGCCGCGGTAGCCGGCGTCGGCGAGGATGCGCTCGATCTCGGCGCCCCAGCGTGTGCCCGTCATAGGGGTTGCCGGGAAGGGCGATGGCAGGGCGAACTGGCCGCCCTTCGAGCGCTTCAGCGGGGTGGCGATGGAGACTTTGCCGAATTCGTAGGGGGCGTGCGCCTTCCCTTTGCCGATTCACTCGACCTCATGGGCGCGCAAGCTGTAGATGTTGCGGCCGCGCTGACGCTGCCTCTGTTCGAGAGCGGTCGAGGCCTGGTAGAGCGGCCACTTGAAGATTGTGTCCAACTCCGCATGGACGGCGATCTGGCGCTTGATGTCGCGGATGATACGCCCGAGATAGGTCTTCAGTTTGCGCGAGGCTTTTGCCGGCCCTCTTGAACTGCTTGGCGTGCGCATAGCGCTGATGCTTGATCAGCGCCGGCTTGCCGACCCGGACATAGCCCTGGCGCAGGTCCAGCCGCACTCTTTTCGTCAGCCACACCAGCCGCTCGCGCGCGCGATGGATGAGCTTGGCATCGGTCGGGAACATCACATTCTTGGGACGACCCGCCGCGTGTCCTGCGGCTTCATCGCTCCGGTCTTCACCGCCACCCCCAGGCTTTCCTGCACCAGGGCCGTATCCGCTCCTCGCGCATGCGCTGACGCCAGCGCGTCATCGACGAGCGGTCCAATGGCAGTTCATCGTTGGAAAAACTCCTCGCCGCACAGGTACTGGAAATAGGGATTCTCGATCCAGCGCTCGCACAGCGCCTCGTTCGACAGATCGAAGGTGTGCTTGGGAATCGCCAGCCTGGCCATCAGCCGCGTCGGCAAGGGCGGCATGGCCGGTCCCTCGGAATAGACCGCGCCGAAACGCTCTTCCAGCACTGACCAGTGGATGGCCTGCGTCAACCGCACCAGTTCGTGCTTCATGTTGAGAATCCGATCAAGCCGGGCGCGGAACAGATCCTGTTCTCCCCTCTCGCGCCGCTCGCGTGGTTTGCCCATCCCCGGGCTCTCCGATTCATCTTGATAAGGGAGTGAATCCCGCTTCGCCGGGCAGGAAAACCACAAACTGGAATTGCAAGGAAACGACCCGCAAATAGGCGTTTCCCGCAATCGCGAAGTCAACACCACAGCGGTTATCTAGAAATATCAGTGGCTTTCGAATTCTTCACGGCCGACGGTTGATCAAGCGGTGCTTTGCGGCTTCGTTGATGACCTCGATCCCGTCTTGGAACCTGGCACCTCCGAGCAGTTTCGGCAACTGATTGTGTACCTTCAACCGACGCAAGGATTTGGCGGCGGCATGACGAGCTTGAAGACCATCCACCTGGCGGTCTTCGACGACAGGGAGCCCTTCGTGCGCACTGTTCGATGGCGAACGGTGGCAAAGACGCCTCTATCGGATTCGACCGTCGCAGATGATCCCAGTGTTCGGCGGGGCAGTCGTAGAACGCCAGCAACGTCGCGCGATCCTTCGTCAGGCAGTCACCGCCGTTGTACTTCGCGCGCTGTATTTCTGGCGAACACATCGATCGCTTTTCGGCGGCTGAGCGTGTCGGCGCGCCGTAAATTTCGTTCAAATCCGTCTTCATGTTGGCCTGTACCGAGAGCGGCACCTTGTTCAGGAGGTTGGCGGTCTTGTGCAGCAAGCAGCGTTGGCGCCTGGTGCCGGGAAAGACTTCGTCGAGCGCCTTCCAGAAGCCAAGCGCGCCATCGCCGACGGCAATATCGGGGGCGCGATCTTCAGGTCACGTCACTTCACGTCGGCCAGCAGCTCGCGCCAGCTTTGCGCAATCTCGCGAATGCCGGTCTGGAAACCGAGGAGTTCCTTTTTGCCCTCGGACGTGGCACCGATCAGAGCCGCGTGATCACTGGGGGTGAAAGGTTCGGCGCGTCCTTGCCCACAGGCGCGCTCAGCGCTTCCTGAAAATGGCCCGTCGAACCGCCGCGCAGGTAGAGAACGGGATGCAGCGCAGCCAAACTTCGCGTCCGACGCGCCCTTCGGCAGGATCGATGAGGCGAACCGGACCCGATCAAGCCTCGCCATTTGCGCTGGGATCCGGATCTTCACCGGCTGACTGGCACCGGCCTGATGCCCGTCTGCATGCTCCGCTCCACTTCCAGAAATCGCGTTCTCTCCATCAGCCATCCTTCAACCAAGGCCGCCCGGACTCTAATCCCGGAAGGAAAAACTCTCGGTGGCAGGTCATTCCGATGATTGTTTCGTCGTTTGTCGGGTACGAGACACGGGTAACGTTCCGATGGCGTCCTGCCAAACTCTTCGAAGCCGTTGAATCGTATGCAAGATAGTTCTGCTGCGGCTCTAGTGCGGAGCTGGCGCGACTTTTGCTGCTCCCTGGTCGCGAGGCGGGAGAAACCAACCCATATGACGTCGCTCAAGGGACTAACGAAAACCAAAATGTCAGGTCTGCAAGAGATCCGCCACCTGGAGGGGATCGGTAAGTTCAGCAACTCCCAGATACGCTCGCCACCTCCTCGGCCTCGAGCATTCCCTCATCATCGACTGCGGCCCGAAACCGACCCAACAGCCTGCTCCTGAAGGAAGAGGCGAAGGACACACGCTGCATCCACCAGCAAATGAAGGTTGGTGAAAAGACCTCAAAAAATGCGCTCCTTGCGCGAATTAATGTCGAATTAACTTGGGATGAAGCTATGAGCAGACACCTCGGCCTTTATGTCGATCACAAAATGACTTCGCCATTTGCAATGGCGCAACATTCTGCGAAGGTAAAAGCACTTGCAAAAGATATATCCAGTAGAGGAGTCCTGCTTGTTGCTACGTGCCTACGAGTTGAGGTGTACGGATCTGCGACGTCTCTTATAGATATTGATAGAACAGTATTTCCTACATTTAACTATAAGCAGATTGAAGGGACAGCAAATATCACTCAACGCCTTGCCGAGATTGCATGTGGCGTTCATTCCCAGATCCTCGGCGAGAATTATATCGGCGACCAGCTCGCGAAAGCTGTCGATCTACTCGATCCAAATCTCCCGATTTCCCAGATCGGACGGTTGGCAATTGATATAGGTCGTGCATCGCGCGAGCGACAGGGGTTCATCGCGTCGTTCAACTACGATCAGATCGTCAGAGACATAATAGCTGATCGATTTCAGAATGGAGAGCTACCCGACCGCCTTTACATGATCGGGGCGGGTATGTTGGGTCGCGAGTTGATCAGGAGTGGTCTGGGAGAGCGATTTCGTTCGACGGTAGTCGTTACGCGGAACCCCAAAAATCTTCGCAGACGTCTGCGCCCTTGGACCGACATAGAAGTTTCGCTCATCCGCCCGGCGGAGATGGGGGCTGTACGTGAACCTCGGTCGATCGTTGTGATCGCTACGGCCGATGTCAATGATGAATACGAAGCAATTCTTCGACATGCGCTTCTGCGGTTGGAGCCATGCGCCATAGTGGATCTCTCGTCAATCCCGCTGCTATCTGGCGAAGTTGCAAAGAGTCTTGATTATGTAACCATGTATGACGAAGAATTTCTTCGATTTGTCGCTAAAAACAACAGGCGTATCGCTCCAAAGTTATCGATACTCCGTTCCGACATAGTGAGATCACTCAACTTAAGCTAATAAATGGGCCGTAAGATGCAATCACGAAAACTCAAAATATAAGTCTCTTGGGTGTGCTATGATTGAACTTTCAGCCATCGGATTGATGTGTCAACTATCCGAATAAGGGTGCGGAAATAATGGCGCCTGAGGGACTAGGCCGTTGCTTTGCAAGCCGATGGTTTGCCATCAGATCGTACGCAGCCGGGCAATGCCAAGCGCAAACGGCTCCAGTGTTGGAGAGACTACGGAACGCTCGCAGGAGGACTCGGATGCCAGCAGATGGATACGGCATATCGACCGGAAAGCCAGGAACCAAACCTTCGGGTCGACCGAAGGAAAGTGACACAGGAATTAAACTTTCTCCCAGAGAGAAGGAATGTCTCATGTGGACTGCGAGAGGAAAATCGTCCTGGGAAACCGGGATGATTCTTGGGATATCCGCAAATACTGTGAACTTCCATATCAAAAACATCATGACAAAATTGGATGCCGCCAGCAGAACAGTCGCGGCAGTGAAAGCAATACGCTTGGGACTCATCGCCTTGTAACGGGTGATCCGGGGACGCTGGGCACCGGCGCGATGAACCGACGCTCGACGAGGAACGCGACTAACCTGCCGCTCGTCTCGCTTATTTCTCGATCAACTTGATCGCCGCGCCACACTCCTTGGGTCTGCGAACAGGCCACAAGCCGGCTCCACCGGCATTGCCGCAGACCCATCAGTCAAAAAGCGCGGAGATGTTGAAGGATGAGCCCACCTTCGCGAAACACGCGGGACCGTCATGGGGAAGTCGCGAGATAGAGGGCACTCATTCGAAAGCCCATAGCCTTCCGCCACGATCTAGTCGCCACGCAGCAGCAACCGAAGCGAGGCGTTCTCCATGGCACTTCGCGTGGGGCGCGGCTCGGCACCCCCGAGCAACTCCCGTACGTCGGTGCCGATGTGTCGAGGGCGAAGCAGGCCTTTGCGATTGCCGAGGGGGGCGGTCGAGCGCTTCGTGCGCAAGCTGGAGAAAAAGCATCCTCGCCTGCATTTCTGTTACGAAGCCGGCCCGACCGGACACCGGCTCTACCGGCAGATGGTCGAGCTCGGTCAGCGCTGCTGATGTCTTTGCGCCCTCGCTGATCCCAAGCGCCCGGGCGAGCGCGTCAAGACGAACCGGGGCGAAGCGTTAGTCTGGCGCGGCTGCTGCGGGCCGCAGAATTGAAGGGATCTGGGTTCCAGACGCGGCATGAAGCGGTGCGCGATCTAATAGTGCGGGTGCGCTCCGCGGCGAGCGACGATCTGCGCAAGAAGCTGCGTCTTCATAAGCTTTGCCAGGCCACCAGTCATAGCGGAATCCTTGGTTTTCCTGGAAATTAATGTGGCACAACGTCAGGGCGACTGGAACCGCGCGGCAAGCAATCCGAGACTATTCCAGTTCGCCAGAGGGCGGAAGTGGTATTATTGGCCAATCGAGTAGGTCGACGGCACGCTGAAGTATCGCCTCGGTGCGAGTACAGTCAGGCGAAGCAGCGATGACATGCCCCATCATGTCTCGGTAATCGCCCTTGCGGACGATCGAGGCCTTGGGTTCAACATAAAACCTGACGTCGACGACTCCCGGTACAGCCGCCGCCCGACTGGCGCCCTCGATACGATCGAGGATGCCGTCGCGATCAGGAAGTAAGAACCGGGCGGCCGAAGTGTGTGAATGGCTTGCGCGCAGATCGCATTTGTCACCGATGATAAGCTTGATGTGCTCGTTGATCATATCGACACCGTAAGCCAGTTGAACCAGCAGAGGAGTGGTCCAACCCGGAAGACGCGCATTGACTTCCATTACGACTGGACCCTGGTTCGTCCATCGGAATTCAATGTTCGCTGGCCCCCAGCCAAGATCGAGAGCTTGCAAGCAGTTCAGCGAAACATCGGTGATACGCTCATGCTCCTCATCAGTTAGTGCGGCTGGAAACACGCTCTCGCAAGGGACGAAATACGGTGACCGGTCGAAGCGGGCGGTACCCACTGCAATAACCGCGTTTCCCACAGTAGCAACGTCATAGAAAGCGCCTTGTGCGAATTCTTCGACCAGTATTCTCGGCGGAGATCGCCAAGCGTGCGCGCCCCCCAATAGATACGTTGTATGCTCAGCTAACTCGTCAACATCGCGGCACAATCTGACGCCCCTGCTCCCACTGCCTTCAGCTGGTTTAAGAATCACCGGGAAGCCTATGTCCGTGGCGGAGCTTCTTGCTTCGATCGCACTTTCTGCCAATCGGTAAGCAGGTACTGAAACACCTGCCTGCGTGAGGAGCTGACGTTGAGTAAATTTATCGCTGCATCGTTCAATCGATGCGGGGCTGGGCCCTGGTAGATCAAAATACTGACAGAGTTTGGCAACTGTCACGTTAAGTGATTCATCTCGGCCCGCAAAACCAGTGATGCCAACAATATCATAGGTCGCACGCAGCCGAGAACATATCTGCATCAGCGAATCGAAATTTTCGGTATCGACCCGCATGGCCTCAATGCTTTCTGCCGCAATATAGTCGTATTGATCTGGGTCAGCCGCCAGGGTGATTGGATAAAGTCCTAGACGCTGGGCCGCTTGAACGTATAGCAGCCCATTGCCCCTATGACCTTCAAGCAGGATGAGAGCTCGTCTTGGCATCAGCTATTGCCTTTCTGTGCGGTCGGTGCGCTATTGTGAGTGCAATCTGTATGAGCTTTCATTTAGGCGTGCTAAGTTTTTTATAGGTCCGGGTCCGGCACGGATACTACGGGATCTGGTAGTTGACGTGTCCGCTCATCACCTTCGGAAGCGTACTGCCGCCGCTCGGTATGGTCATCAAGCTTGCTCGGCCGCTCCGGCACTTTCGCGCGTCCCGAACTCGCCCGAGCGCAGGTATTTGCGGATGGTGTTCCGCGACAGCCCGATCGTGGTCGAGTAGCTCAGCCATTCGGCTTTTGACCGAATCGACGGAGACGGTCACCTGCCGTCCGAGATTACGGCGCAACTCGGCTCGGCTTCGTTTCGGTAGGGGCATACCTTCCGCCGTATGCAGAGCCTGCAGTTTTTGGCAGCTTTGCGCAGATTGAATTTGAAGGCGGGAATGCCGAGGCGAGCGAGGATTGCCTTGATTCGCTTGACGATCCGCGTACGTTCGCGGAGGAGATGTAAGCGATATTCCGACGGCACCTTTCGGGGATCGGCGTGAAGGACGATGTTCGGAGCCTTTGAGGGCTTCGACATATGACGACTTCAGAGCTTACGCTTAAGTCGAACGATTTGGAGCCGGTGCGCCGGTTCAAGGTCTTCACGGGCTCCGGCCGGCGACGCGAGTGGCCTCCAGAGGAGAAGGCGCGGATCATTGCGGAGAGCTACGAGGCTGGTGAGACGGTTTGTGCTGTAGCTCGCCGATATGCGCTTTCCCCGCAGCAACTGTTTGCCTGGCGCCGAGCTGCGCGTCAGCCCTCGGCAGAGGCGACGGCATCAGAATCTCTGTTCCTTCCTGCGGTGGTTGCAGCGTCCTTGCCGGAACCGGTGGCGCAGCGCCCAGCACGACCACGGAAGCAGAAGACGGTCCGCGACGCCGGCCTGATCGAGCTTGAGATCGACGGTGTCGCCATGCGCGTTGGCCGTGGCGCCGATACCAAGACGGTGGCTGCGGAATCCGCGCGCTTAAGGCAATGACGTGATCGGGCCGACGGGTGCGGTCAAGGTAATGGTGGCGACAAGCCAGTCGACTCCCGCAAGGGTGCGGAGGGGCTGGCGGCGCTGGTGCGCGAGACGATGGGCGCCGATCCGTTCAGCGGGGCGGTTTACGTCTTCCGCGCCAAGCGGGCGCAATTATCGACATTCTGCATGGTTTCCGCTTTGCGACGGTTGCCTATCGCTGGCATCCGTTGTTTGGGAGCACGTTGCAGGCTTCGCCATTTCGTCGTGGGAAGGCCTTGACGTGCATCTACACGGAGGAGCGTCCTGACCTTTGCCACGAACTCCCGAGTTGGATGTTCGACGCCGGCTACTGCGCGGGCATGACGCTCGGGCGACCCGAAATCGGCATCGAGGGTCTCAATGAGTTCACGATCATCCTGACGGCGCTCGGCGCGAATCGCAAGCAAGGCGCACAATCCCGCCCTTCAAGGAAGAAGGAGAGGGACGGTGCGAAGAAGCCGATATCACAATCGCGCGCAGCTCATCCTGCAGCTGGAGCGTCAAATTCCTCATCCGCCAGTGGGCAAAAACACAAAGGGACTGGTCGAGACATTGGCCGACCTTCTGCTGGAAGCGCTGGCGGCCGAAGCGGATCAGGGAGGCGGTGATGAACCCGAAGATCACGCCTGATACCTCGCCCGCTCGGCGGTAGTTTACGTTCGTCAATCGACCATGTCGCAAGTGACGGGCAATCTGGAAAGTCAGCGCCGGCAGTATGACCTGGCGGGAGCCGCAGAACCGGTCGGCTTTGCATCGATGACGGTGATCGACGACGATCTTGGCCGCTCGGGGTCCGGCCTGATGCAGCGACCCGGCTTTGAGCGGCTTGTCGCCATGGTCTGCTCCGGCGATGTCAGCGCGGTCTATTGCATCGAGGCGTCACGACTGGCGCGTAACGGACGGGACTGGCAACATCTGATTGACTTGTGCGCGCTGGCCGGCACGCTGGTTGTCGATCCGGATGGAGCATACGATCCGCGGCTCGTCAACGACCGCCTGCTGCTTGGGCTGAAGGGAACGATGTCAGAATACGAACTGAGCCTGATGCGACAGCGCGGCATTGCCGCCCGTGACTCCAAGGCCAAGCGTGGGGAGTTCCGCTTCATGCTTCCGCCCGGCTTCTGCTGGAGCGAGGCCGATAAGGTCGAGATCGAACCTGACGAGCACGTGGCCGACACCATCCGGCTGGTCTTCGCGAAGTTCCGCGAGTTGGGCAGCGCGCGGCAGGTCTTCTTATGGCTGCGATCGGCAGACATTAAAATGCCCGTGGTCCGGCGCAATGTCGAGGTTTGCAAACTCGTATGGAAGCCTCCCGCCTACCACAGTGTCATGCAGATTCTTCACAATCCGCTTTATGGCGGCGCCTACGCATTCGGCAGAACGGCGCAGCGGACACGGATTGTCGAGGGGCGCGCCCGTAAGGCCAGCGGCTTCAGGAAGTCTCGCGACGAATGGCATGTGTTGTTGCGTGACAATCATCCTGGTTACATCAGCTGGCAGGAATACGAGGAGAATCAGAAGCTCCTGCTCGAGAACGCGCATATGAAGAAGAACTGCGCGCGCAAATCTGCACGTGGAGGCCGCGCCCTGCTCACGGGATTGATGCGTTATGGGCGATGCGGACGAATGATGCGCGTCTTCTATGGCATGGCGAAAGGCAACGCCCATCGCTACCAGTGCCGCGGCGATGATGCCTATGTCGGCGCTGGCCTGTGCATCGGCATTGGCGGTCTGCGGATTGATCGCGCCGTCGCCCTGCAGATCCTAGAAGCCGTCTCCGATCGTGCCGTGGAAGCCGCGATCTTTGCTTCGGAGCAGGCCGAGCGTTCGCGAAAGGACATCGTTGCCGCCGTCGAGCGGGAGCTGGAAGCAGCCCGATACGATGCCTCGCTGCCGGGCGTCGTTACGAACTGGTCGACCTCGTCAAGCGCCATGTCGCACGCGAACTCGAGGCTCGCTGGAAGGATGCGTTGGACGGCCTGGCCACACTGGAGCGCCGGATCGCGGAGCTGTGTCGGCTCTGTCGGCGACACGCCCAAAGGTCGATCGCGCCCGTTTGCTTCAGCTTGCCCATGATCTACCGGCGGTGTGGAACGCACCCTCAACCGACACTCGGACCAAGCAGCGCCTTATCCATATCCTGGTTCAGGAGGTCGTATGTGATCTCCATGAGGCGACCAACGAAGCCGTGCTGCTGATCCATTGGACCGGCGGGCGTCACACCGAGGTGCGTGTTGCCCGCGTCAAGACCGGCCGTTGTCCAGATATGGCGCCGATCGCCGTCGAAGCACTGCGCAAACTCGCCGGACACTGGCCGGATCGCGAGCTTGCCGTATCGCTCAACCGGATGGCTGCAAGACCGGCGATGGCGGGACCTGGACGACGGTGCGCGTGCGCGAATGCGCGAGCGGCTCGGCATACCCGGTTACGATCCAGCCAAGGCTGATGGCGAAATGATCAGTCTGATGAAAGCCGCCGAATGGCTTGGCATCTGCGTCGGGTCCGCCAAAAGCTTGGCTCTTAAGGGCATCCTGCCGGCGAGACAGATCTGCCCGGTTCGCCCTGGCTGGTCCCGGTTGAAGCACTCGCTTCAGAAGCGGTGCGCATAGGGGTGCAAGGTATCGTCGCTCGTCGACCGGATTTCTACGAGCAATATATACGATAAAGTCGTCCGACTGCCCGGACTCTGACAAGGCTATGCATTATGAAACAAACTGCACGGACCGGATCAAGCTGATCTTCTGGGACGGCACTGGCGTCCGCCTCTATGCCAAGCGTTTGGAGGACGGGGAGTTCCGCTGGCCGAAGGTGCATGAGGGCATGATGCGGCTGACGGCCGCGCAGCTCTCGGCGCTGCTCGAAGGTCTCGCCTGGCGGCGGGTCCACGAGGCGCGCCGGACCCGCGTTCCGGTTCAGGCGGGCTGACCCGCGACGAAGTGAATCAGTCTGGATTCCGCTGTCCCGGGCTGTCGGCGAATATGGTCTGATCCGGTTATGACGAGGACTGTTGACCAGCTTCCCGACGATCCGGATGCGCTGAAGGCGATGGTCCTGGCTCGCGACGTCGAGAACGCCCGGCTGATCCAGATCATCGAAGGAATTGCAGCGTCACCGCTTCGGCCGGCGTGCTGAGACTCTCCCCGAGGATCAATTGCTGCTGGGGCTCGAAGAGGCCGAGCAGATCGAGGCCGCCGGTGACCAAGAGCAGGCACAGACCGCTCATGGCGAACGTCAGGCGCGTGTCGCAAGGGCCGAGCGAACCGGGGCGTGCTGCCATCCTATCTGCCGCGCGTGGAGATGGTGGTCGACATCGAGGACCATGCCTGCCCGTGCTGCCGCAATGACTTGCACCTGATCGGTGAGGATGTGAGCGAGCGGCTCGATATCGTTCCGGCGCAGCTGCGTGTGATCGTCGTGCGCCGGCCCAAATATGCCTCACATGCGTCGCCGCTCCTGGCGGCAGCACCAATATCCCGCTCCCGGCGGGCGCAGGCTCAGGAAGACGAACCATTCTGCCGATCGGCTGTTGAGGCCATGCATATTTTCGGTTCGCCCACCTGGATCCGAAGGGCTGATCAGGCCTTTGCGGAATGGGGGAAAAGGGTGATGGAAGCGGTCATGCGGTTTTCATGAGCGCTCCTCGATGATGACGCCGGCGGTCGCGTATTTCCACAGCGCCACCAGCAGTGCCCGGCAAGGCATCAATCTCGATCGCTACACGCTCGCGACGGGATAGCCGCACCGCCTGGCACCTGCGCGCCAAGATCCACGCGGACAGCAGCTTGTACCTCGGATTGATCGGCGGTCGAAAGATGCATGAAAGCGATGGCCCACTCTGCCAGAGTGCGGGCCACGGTCCACTCCCCATGGGATCTGCCGCCCGTGAGGGTGTGGTCGTTCAGGCTCCCGCGCCGACGCGGCTGATCGAGGGTGGTCATCCGATCGAGGCAACGGTCGCCCAGGTGCTGGTCTCCAAATACGCCGATCACTTGCCGCTCTATCGTCAGGCGCAGATCTATGTCGCCGATGTCCTCACCAGGATCGTCAACGGCCATCCTAACAGCCAGATCGACGATGCTCCTGCCCTGGGCCTACATCGACAAGCTCGAGCTCAAGGCCGTGGCCTGAGAACAGCGCTTACGAGGAGATTGTCTCGTTCACGGTTAGGACGGGGGGACTGATGGTTGGGATGGCTGCGGTAACATGGTCGTCTGGCCCGGCATGACCCGCTTGCACGATATCACCCTCGGCATCTCCATTGGATTAAGCCGACGATGTGGGTAATCAGAAGGTTCACCGGAGGAAGACGCTTTAGCCGTCGTCAAGTTGCGGGAGACCCGGGTTGGACGGTTGCATCCGCTCGTCAAAGAGCCGGTTCGAAGAGGAGCAGAGGCGCGAATGCACATTTTTCCGTTGACGCGTCCGAAGTCAATGCGTCTGTAACCGTTTGCGTAGCGGCTTATGACTTCGGCGGCAGGGCGATTTCAAATCGGACGTCGCGCTGACCTCGCTTCGGGCGAGATCAGCCTACCAGGAGTGGTAGGTGCGGTTCGCAACAACACATGAAACACTACCACCTGTGAATCGCAAACAAAACTGCAGCACCGGAGAATGCCACCATGAGTGAAATGGAATTGATCGATGATGTCATTCCACGTACGGATGTCATCAAATGCACACCGCGCATCGGTGCTGAAATCAGGAATGTCAAGCTGTCGGCCGATTTGGCGGACCGGACCATCGCTGCAATAAACGGCTTGGTGCTTGAACACAAGGTCATCTTCTTCCGCGACCAGGGTCATCTCGACGACGCTGAGCAGGAGCGCTTTGCTCTACGATTCGGGAAGCCCTCGCCGTATCCGGAGGGAACGACGCCGATTTTCGACATTGATTCGGCACGTGGCGATATCGGGGCTTACGTTTGGCATATCGATTGGTCCTGCATGGACGCCTATCCCAAGATCGCGGTGCTGCGAGGCGTTGTGATCCCGCCAGTCGGCGGTGACACCGTCTGGTCAAACACCGCGGCCGCATATCTCGACTTAGCGTTGCCGCTGCAACGGCTTGCCAACGAACTCTGGGCTGTTCACAGCTTCCCTGGATCTTATCTCAGGTCTTCTACCGCGCCCTATACTGGACCGATGATCGAAACAGAGCATCCAGTCGTACGCGTCCACCCCGAGACCGGGGAGCGCACGCTTGTGCTCGGCGTTTATGTAACGCGTTTCATTGGCATATCCAAATATGACGGCCTAAGGCTACTCGATCTATTTGAGTCTCATGTCACCGCGCAGGAAAACACGGTGCGCTGGAAGTGGAAGCAGGGTGATATCGCCATCTGGGACAATCGAGCAACGATGCATTGTGCAACCAACGATTGCGGCGAGCAACGCCGCGTCGTTCGTCGCGCGACCATTGAGGGCGAGGTGCCTGTCAGTGTCGACGGCCGGTACAGCGTTGCGCGATCTAAATTTATCCAGCGGGCGCCGGCGACAAAGGCCGTTTAGACCCTTTTAGGACGAAGGGGGCCCCCCGTAAGCTGAATTCGGGTATGGCTCTGGGCAACCCGGGGCCTTGCCTATGCTTAGCGAGGGAACGATGAGCTGCGGAGGTCAGCTGATCGTGGCTGGACCGGTGACGCCGTGGCAAGTGTGTGGCCGTCATAGGATTACCGGGTAGCGCCTTGACTGTGCAACAAACTGGCCACCGCGGCTGCGCTGTAGCGTGGTGGCGACCGAGACCTTGACGCCGAACTCGTAAGGGCTTGTGGGCCTTACCTTTGCCGATGCATTCCACCTCAACACATAGCCTTGCGCATAAGTTTGCAACTATGACTTCCGATCCGTTCTTCCATCCGCCGCGTGAAGGGATCAACTCAGTGCAGCGCCGCAAGACAACCGAGAAGTTCCGCCTGGTCGATTTGCAAGATAGAGTAGAGCGCCTGCCTAAAGGGGACATTTCATCCGAACAAATTTCAAACACAGGTATCAGGCGCTACGTCGTTTTTCCGAACGCCGGGCGAGCGCGATCGGAAATCGCATGATCCAACGGCCGTGTAGCTGATGTTTCAGCCAGCGAAGAAACCGGCATCGGAGCAGCCGGGGTCGTCGCCGATCTGCGCTGGCGAGATCGCGCCGGATTTCGCTTTCTCTTTGCACAATATGCCCGGCGTGCCATTTGGCGAGGTGCGGCTCAAGACCGGCGTGGCCACTGTGCTTCAGGCGGCATGCCGGGTTTTCTGCATGGAAGTTGACGTTAGCTGAAATTAACCGAGAAGACTCCACTGGGCGGAAAGGTGATGCTCGCCGGTGACCTTGTTGACCAGCGCGTCGGCGGCGGGGCACAGGTTTCCCATGCACTCGTCTTGCCGGGTGCGCAACATCGCTCAGACCTCCGCATGACCCGCGCAATGCCCGAACACGAGCTTCGCCCATCTCGACGTGGGTGAAGGTCACCATCCTGAGTCTTCGTCGGAAGCCTGAATCAAAAAGAATGTTTTGATGTCAACCTCGAATACGAACTCGTTATGAGTTGCCCGCCAGGCACCCAGCGCTGCCACCCGCCCCAAGGAGATGCCGAAGTTTGGTCGGCAGCGCCACGGCGCCGGGGCCGAGGATGATTGCAACGCAAAAGTTTGGACGAACATGATCTCGACTGGTTTGGCCACCACGCCTGTTGCCATTCGAGGATGGACGATCGGGGTCGCGTTCCGCTACCGTACGATCGCCATCGCGGCAAGACGAAGCTCGTGAGGCTCGGCTGCACGAGTTCATCCGTCGCTTTCTCCTGCATACACTGCCCGACGATTTGCATCGCATCCGCCGCGCCGCGGGATGCCTAGTTCGATTTCAACATTCAGTTTCTTTACGATTCTCGGAGTCGTAGTTAGCAAGCACATCAGCGGGGACCGAATGTGTGGCGGTGCAGGATTTGTCCTGTCGATCACTCTGCCTTAGCCGCATCTCGCTGCCAGATGACGAAGATATAAAAACTGCATTTGACGCAAGCGGCTAGGACGGTTGAATGTCTGCCTGAACCGAAGCCTTGAAGGTAAGCGACAGCTTCCAGCGGCGGTCTGATGCGTAATGCGCAACCGAACCAAAGCATGGCAAATCAATAGGTGAGATATGGCGACGATGTCCTCAGCTATTCCTCTAACGGGTGTCCCGTTCCCAAGATCCGAGTACGAGCGCAGGCAGCTCAACGTGCTGGAGGCAGTGGCGAGCGCGGGACTAGACGCACTTGTAGTGACTGCCCATGGCCATCTTCGGTATCTCAGCGGATACGATGGCAGTGGTGGATACTTCGCCCCGTTTCCTTTGATCGTGGTGCCCGGTCGGAAGCCAATATTTGTTGTTCGGCAGTATGATGAACAAGCGGTTCGTTCGTATAGCTGTATTGATGAGATAGTTACTTACACCCACCAGCAAGATTTTGGGAAAGTGTGTGCGGACGTCCTTCGTCGGTATGGCTTGCAAGGCAAGAGGATCGGTTTTGAACTTGGCTGCTGGAACCTCGCTCTGGCAGATGTCAATGCTCTTCAGGCGCAGTTCCCCGATTTAAAGATCGCTGATGCGACTAGGGTAGTTTCTTCGGTGGCAGCGGTGAAGGGCGAGCTAGAACTGGAGTGCATGCGCGACGCAATGCGCATGACTGACTTGGCAGTGCGAACCTTCCAAAGCTCGCTACGGGAAGGTGTTACCGAATTGGAGATGGCAGCGACCATGGCGGCGGCCATCAGGGCACAGGCCAGCAACGCTGGCGGGGAAGTTGGGCTTTCTCCCGCTACCATTTTGTTCGGGGAACGGACGAAGTTGCCGCATGGCCCGCCATCTCAGCATCCAATTAGCAATAACGAGCCGGCTTTTCTGGAAATCGGTGCATCAAAACACGGATACACCGTAGCGATGGTCCGGTGCGCTGTCCTTGGCCGACATCCTGAGGCTGAGTCTCTACATGCCTTGGCCGAGGAGGTCATTGACGCCCTCGTTGCCGCAGTTAAGCCGGGCATCTCCGCGGCGGCAGTTGACGCTGCCGGCCGTGAGGTGCTGAAGCGATCTGGGAGAAAGGGAGTCTTTCGCCAACGAACCGGATACCAGACTGGTATTAATTGGACTGAACGCGGTGACCTGAGCTTGGAGCCGGGCGCGGAGGATATCCTGAAGTCTGGCATGACCTTGCACATGCCAAATATATTGTGCAGCGAAAACGGCTACTTGTTCGGGACGGGCGCTCACGTCCTAGTGACAGAGCGTGGCGCGGAACTACTGAGCCAAACGCCACCCACGCTCTATCGCGCATGATGCCTAAGCAACTCGAATCAGGTCGCTGGCCTCCTGCCTGAAAACTATATCGCCCACGCCAGAGCCCGGATCAGGACTTATTCCGGCGACCTGGGTTTTCCTGAGCATCGAGCAAACCGAAAAGGTAACCTCGGCGGATACCGTTATCCCGGGGTGACCCGTGACCTTGCCCCTCTGATCTAATCCGGTTTGAAGTTCGTTCTGGCCCATCGTAGAGGACCGGGACATGAAACGTAGCCGCTTCTCTGAGGAGCAGATCATCGGAATTTTGAAGGAACATGAGGCGGGGTATCGGTTGCCGAGCTGTGCCGCAAGCAGGGGGTCAGCGACGCCCCGATTTAAAACTGGAAGGCCCGCTTCGGCGGGATGGATGTCTCCGAGGCTCGGCGAGCGAAGGCTCTGGAGGACGAGAACACGCGGCTGAACCGGCTTCTGGCCGACGCGATGCTCGACAATGCCGCGTTGAAGGATCTTGTGGGAAGAAATAATGACGCCCGCGGCCAAGCGGAGAGCTGTCGCTCGCCTGAAGGAAGGCTTCGGGATGAGCGAACGGCGGGCGTGGAAAGCCATCTGCTGTTGCCGCATGACGGTTCGCTACGAGACCAGCAGGCCGGACGAGCGCGGTTCGCGAGCGGATGAAGGCGATCGCGCA
The DNA here is from genome assembly GCF_040324395.1 of Mesorhizobium sp. C277A. Taxonomy (NCBI): domain Bacteria; kingdom Pseudomonadati; phylum Pseudomonadota; class Alphaproteobacteria; order Hyphomicrobiales; family Phyllobacteriaceae; genus Mesorhizobium; species Mesorhizobium sp. C277A. Next base: position 157,130 of record NZ_JAMYVW010000004.1, read on the forward strand.
GGAGCGTCGCCGGTTCGGACTACCGGCGTCTTCTCGTGATGCTGAGGCGAGAGGGTCTGGTCGTGAACCACAAGAAGCTGTTCCGGCTCTATCGGGAGGAGAAGCTCGCCGTTGGCCGCCGTGGCGGCCGCAAACGGGCGATCGGGACCAGGGCGCCCATGGTGGTGCCGCTGAGGCCCGACGAGCGCTGGTCGCTCGACTTCGTATCGGACCAGCTCACAGACCGGCGCCGCTTCCGCATCCCGGCCGTCGTCGACGACTGCACGAGAGAGTGTCTGGCACTCATCGTTGATACGTCTGTCTCGGCATGCGGGTGGCCGAGAATTGGACCGGCTCATCACCGAGCGCGGCCGGCCGAGAATGATCGTCAGCGACAATGGCAGCGAGTTCACCTCGACGCCATCCTCTCCTGGGCGGATCAGAACCGCCTCGAATGGCATTACATTGCGCCCGGCAAGCCGATGCAGAATGGCTTCATCGAGAGCTTCAACGGCCGACTGCGCGATGAACTGCTCAACGAGACGTTGTTTACTTCGCTGGCTCAGTATCGCCTGTGGCGCGCCGACTACAACACCGCGCGGCCGCATTCCCAAATCGCGTGGCAGACACCGGCCGAGTTCGCCACCACCTTCAATCTGCGGCGGCCGCTCGCGCTGCGCTCTGCCAAAGGCTCCGCTCCAGCGCCCGTCGCTTCACCCGCCCAACAGGGCACAACCCACGCCGGAAACGAACTCAAAACTGGATAGAAACTGGGGGCAAGGTCACCCGCTCTTGCGTCAGCTGCATCGCAGATGCGTGATTGATTATTTGAACGAGGCGCGATCGCAATAAGCGCCAATAGCGGCACTCAACCGTTACCGCCTGAAAGGCGTGGCTTCGAGTTACTGCTTAAAGCCGGATCGGTCCGCCCTTCGGTGGACAGGGCCTGAACTCACGTTACGTTGAAATCGTCGTCGGGCTCGGCCGAAGCCTGGTTCTTGGTGTGTTCGGCCCACATCTCACCGGTCAAGTTCCCGCTGCTCACCACCCAATAGCCTCTCGCCCATAGGTATAGGTGCTGGCCCCAATCGCGCTTGCGCAATATCCCTAACTCGCTCAGCAATTTTTGCGAACTGGCGCCCTTTCAAATATTGTACCGCGCGCGATATCGACAGGCTTGGGGGGATCTGACACCAGCATGTCCACATGGTCGCGGTTGATCCGGCATGCACGACCATTTCATGCGCCCGCGCCGTCTCGCGCAACAGTTCCCGGCACCGGTTCCCCACGTCGCCACCAAGCACCGGGTAACGGTACTTCGTCACCCAGACCAGATGATATTTGCAGTCCCAAAATCTGTGGCCGCCACGCTTGTACCCTTCCATCCAAACAATCTACACCGCAAGCGCCGCAATCCCAGCCGCCTAAAGGTGTGGGCTTTCCTGATCCCTGTCGGGGACCCTGAATCAGGGGGCGGCGGCTGCGATTATGAATGTCACTGTGACGCTGTCGCGCCTGCTCCTCCGGTCTCCCCACTTAGCTCCGAACTACATCGCGTCGCTAGCTCGCAGTGGTGAGGGTCGAACGATCGAAGCAACAACTGCAAAGATCTGCTCGGAGTGAAACATCCCCGCCGATCGGGTGAGGGGGTTGTCAGCAGCATCGTGGAAGCATGCTGCTGCGACACGAATTTGAGCGGAAAGCCTACTGACGTTGCCGGCCGCGAAAAAGAGGTCGGCGCCCGTACAGTGTGACTCCGTGCAGCGCCTCAGACTCGCCGACCACAACACCCTGCTACTTTCTCTTTTCATTTTGAGACGAAGCGCATCGTCGGCCGCGTCTAAGCCTCACCGATCCTTGCGCCATAGCGGCTGACTTCCACCCTGACCGCCGTTATGAGAAAGAGTTCAGATCACATGAACACTCAGATGTAGGCTCCATCTCGCTTCTAGATGACGCTATATGCAAACTGCATTTGACGAAAACTCCCGCTCAACCGATCATCGCTGACAGTGGCACTTTTGGCCGAAAGTGCTCAAATTCGGGAACGTACAAATGGCCAACGTTGAAGCTTTCAGCGAGGCTCAGGGCGAGTCAACCGCTTGACGTCGAGATTCCTCGGGCTCATCTGTGGACGATGAGATCAAGCCGAGGATGGGATCGGAGGACTTAGTCTACATGCTTGAGGTGCGGCCGGGTCCTTTCATTTTACTTGCAGCGGCGCGACCGCTGCTTTGCACAACCGGCTATGATTCCAACGACGAAGCCCTAGCCTGATGACGTAGCCTATTGGGTGAACTTGGTCGAGACGACGCTAGCTTTCCTAAGGTCGGAAAGTCAGGGCGTTTCGAGGAAAGAAGACATCTCGGCCGGTCTCAGTCAAGACCATAAAAAAGGGGAACTAAAATGAGCTTTTGGATAGATCGCAGGCGTTTCATGCAAGCGACGTCGTCGGCTATGGCAGTCGGCGCGCTGTCCTCCGTCGTTCGCGCTGCTTCGGGGAAATCATCGGGTGAGTTAAGGGTGACAGTGGGCGGCGGCGATGTGGGCAAAGCCACTATCGAGGCCTATGTCAAGCCGTTCGAAGCTGAGACAGGCATTAAGGTAACACCCATCACCGACGATGCAAACATGGGCCAGATTGAGTTGATGGTGAAATCGAACAACGTCACGCTTGACGTTGGCTATCAAGCACAAGGGGCTGCCCTTACACTAGCTAGAAAAGACCTCCTTGAGAAGATCGATTATTCGCTTCACAAGAAGGAGGAGCTAGACGGCATCTTTGAATTTGCCAAGCAACCATTTGGCATCGCCTCGCTCATCTATTCGTTCAATATGGTGTACAATACTGACGCATTTCCTGCCAGCAAGCCGAGGCCCATGACCTGGACCGATTTCTGGGACGTCGAAAAGTTCCCAGGCATCCGAACAATGGTGTCAGGGCAGTACGGATCGGAAGGACCTTGGGAAGAGGCCCTGCTAGCTGATGGCGTATCCGCCGATAAACTTTACCCGATGGACATCGATCGCATTTTCAGCAGCCTGGACAAGATCAAGCCGCACATTCGTAAGTGGTGGGGATCGGGCTCCGAGATCCAGCAAATGTTGCATGATAAGGCAGTTGACGTTGCGCAGTCATATGACGGGCGAGCGCTTCGTCTGATCGACCAGGGTGCACCCGTCGAGATCAATCGGAATCAGGCAAAGCTGCAATGGGATTACTGGGTGATACCCAAGGGGGGACCCAATGTGCAGAACGCGCAGAAGTGGATTGAATTCGTTACACGCGCTGACCGCCAAGCAGCATTCTCACAGCAATACCCCGAAGGTCCAACCAATCGCAACGCCTTCAAACTTATTCCGGATGAGATCGCCCGCAAACTACCAACCCATCCTGAGTATATGAAGAGCAGCATTTCCATGAATGGGGAGTGGTATAATGCCATTGGGCCGGGTGGCCTGTCGAATACCGACCTGCTCACTCAACGCTGGAACGAATGGGTTCTACAATAGACCTGGAGTCACTGGAGCTATTCTGGCCGAGCGAAAAGTCACGTCGCTCGGCTTGCCAACCGGTCATGCGGTCACCTGATTGCGCGTCGAGTTAGGCTAAGCAGCTTCGGCAAATAGACAGCTTCGGTGAGTAGCCGGCGTCCGCGAGCGGTAGGATCGTTGGAGGAGAGACAGTGAATATGCATGCACCCCGCCCCGTCCCGAACTCAGAGGATGCCGCGTTGGAGAAAACCCTCGTTCCGCCACAAATTGAATTCCGGAGCGTAGCCAAGACCTACGGGAAGGTCACGGCGGTCAGAGATTTGTCACTTACAGTTAAGCGTGGGGAGTTCCTAACTATTCTCGGTCCGAGCGGTTCGGGCAAGACTACAACACTGATGCTGCTAGCCGGCTTCGAGGCCCCGACTGCCGGTGATATCTTGATCGCTGGGCGCTCTGTCGCCGCAGTGCCCTCTTACCGGCGCGACCAAGGCATCGTTTTCCAAAACTACGCGCTGTTTCCGCATCTCACGGTGACACGGAACCTGGAGTTCCCGCTTGAGATGCGTGGCATCAACATTGCGGAGAGGACAACACGCGCCCGCCGCATGCTGGAGCGCGTGCACCTCAGTGATCTTGGTGGCCGTATGCCGTCGCAATTGAGCGGCGGCCAGCAGCAGCGCGTGGCACTCGCCCGTGCGCTTATCGCAGATCCGCCCTTCCTCTTGCTCGATGAACCGCTCGGCGCCCTCGATCGTAATCTTCGAGAGCAGATGCAGATCGAGATGAAGAGTCTACACAAAGAGTTCGGCATCACCACGATTTGCGTTACGCATGACCAGGAAGAAGCGCTTACCCTGTCGGACCGCATTGTCGTCATGCGCGCGGGCCGGATTGAGCAGACCGACAGTCCGGAAGCCCTGTACGACCGGCCGGCTACACGCTTCGTGGCGAAATTCTTGGGAGAGGCCAATATCTTCGAAAATCCGGACCTCAAGATTCAATCCGATGTAGAGCAGCCGTCCGCCACCGTGGCTATGATTCGGCCCGAACGTATCCGCATTGTCACGGCTGATGCGCGGACGAGCGGCGACGCAGATCTGCGCCAGTCTGTCACTGGCACCGTAGAAGACATGATTTACGCGGGGCCATTGCGGAAATATCATGTACGTGTCGGTGGCAGCGTGTTGATCGTCCGTGAACATGTCGCCGCCGGGCAGCCGATCTTCCGACCCGGTGACCGAATATGCCTCAACTGGCTGCGGTCTGACATTCGCTTTGTCGCGATGTGACGCACAAGGAGCGTAGACGTGATGAAGACCCTTCAAAAATTGGGCCGATTGCCAATTGGGCTCACCGTACCGGCCTTCGCCATATTGCTGGTAATATTCGGAATTCCTATTATCCATCTGTTCCTGACCAGCATCAATGCGCCGGCCTTTTCTGCAACCAACTATTATAAGTTCTTTGGCCAGTCGGCAAACGTCCGCGTACTCTTCCAAACAATCGAGGTGAGCGTCGTAGCCACCTTCATCTGCCTCATAATCGGCTATCCCACCGCGTATCTTATCGTAACCGCATCGAGGAGCGTGCGCATCACCCTCATTGCGCTCGTCATTATCCCCTACCTCACCAGCGGGTTGGCTCGTACATATGCCTGGATTGTCATTCTCGGCGATCGCGGCGTGATCAATAATGCTTTGCTCCATTTCGGGGTGATCCGCAGCCCCTTGCAGCTCATCTACAACACAATGGCCGTCTATATTGGGATGGTGCACATCATGCTGCCACTGATGATTCTTCCTTTGGTTAGCGCCATGATGGGGATCGACAGGTCGCTGATGGCAGCGGCACGAAGCATGGGAGCGCGTCCACTCACAGCTTTTTGGCGGGTGTTTTTCCCACTCAGCTTGCCAGGTGTGCGCAGCGGCTCACTGCTGGTCTTCGTATTTTGCCTGGGGTTCTACATTACGCCAGCTGCGCTCGGCGGGTTACGGGATGCCATGCTGTCTACCTTTATCGCGGGTCAAGTCGCAAGCTCCTTCGACATCTCACGAATTGCCACTTCAGCATTCATACTCCTTGCCATCGCTGTTGCGGCACTTTCCATGCTAGGGCTCGATCTCGCCGGTGCACAAGGGCGCACGTCCGCAGCGTCGCGGAAATCATGGGTCGTGCGGCGGCTACCCATATTGGGCACTCTGAAGCGCTATTTTGGTGAGTTTCTCGGACCCTATCGGGCGAGACTTTGGACGAGCCAGCTCTACCGGGCAGGAGATGATAGCCGCGTGTCGAACATCGTCGGCGCGCTGTTCTTATCGGTCTTAATGGTCTACCTTCTTTCACCTGGCCTCATCGTCATTATGATGTCCTTCAGTGCCGGGGCCTTTTTGGAATTCCCGCCCTCGGGTCTTTCGCTCCAATGGTACCGATCCTTCTTCGGCGATCCATCCTGGAATGGCGCTGCTTGGACCAGCATCCAGATTGGCGCAGCGGTGGCTATCCTGTCGACTGTCGTTGGGACGCTCGCGGCCTATGGTCTCAACCGCACCCATCCACGGCTACGAGGCTTCCTGACAATGGCGATCTTGACCCCCGTCACCATTCCCGTCATCGTCGTTGGCATCGCCAGCTATCTAGGGCTGGTCAATCTCGGGCTGATAGGCTCGACAACAGGGATCATCCTTGCCCAAAGCCTCGGTGCCATTGGCATCGTCGTCGTGATCGTATCGGCTACGCTTGCGAATTTCGATCGGACGTTGGAGCAGGCCGCAAAGAGCATGCGGGCGGGCCCGCTGCGAACTTTTATGAGGGTAACGCTTCCATTGATCAGGCCGGGGATCATCGGCGGGGCTGTGTTTGCGTTCCTCCACTCTTTTGACGAACTTGTCATAACATCCTTGGTCAGCGGGTATTCTATCCGTACCCTCCCTCTAAAAATGTGGGAAAACATACGCAACGAGATCGATCCCACGATCGCCGCGGTGTCATCCTTACTAATGCTTGTACCCGTCCTTTGGCTCATAGTCCTGTATCTCACATGGTGGCGGTCCCGGCCGAGAAATCACCAGTCTCTCCAGGAACTTTCGACGTGAGCTGCAGGCCTACGGCGACGGCGCAGGTGCTTGCCTCGTTTGCTCGGGGAATCAGTTAGCCCCGCCGAATCATAAGTGAACACGGCTGCGCCAAGTTCACTGGATGACGCCGGGGCCTATCGCCGTCGGGTTTCTCCCGCACGTGAGCCCACCGGCGGCGACAATTGCGGCGCCGGCCGCGCTCCAGCACGCGACGCGGATCGGTGGTTGATTCAGGCGGCTGCGAGCAAGATCACAACGGGAAGCACAGGAGGCGAAGGGGAGCCGTGCGCGCAAGAGCTACGCCCTCGCTCCTTGCGAAGTTATCGAGCCAGATGCCGCTCATGCCCCACAAATACCGCCAGGATCAGCGCCGTCGGCGCAAGCACGAGCAGTTCGCCCCAGCGCTTCCTCACAGATCGCCCTGGGCCCGATTACTCGGCGGGCCTTGGACTTTGCGCTAAGGCTGCCAGTCGATCATCGGCCCTAGTACGAGCGCGGGCTTTTCGTGGTGCGGTGCGCGCACATTCAGCGTGACCCGGCTTGATCTCCTCCCGCAAATCTTTTTGCGGGTAGCCGGCGGAGCCAATCCGACTCAGATCTGCCGGGCCGTTCGAAAGAGCGGATCGAAGGGCGCGATGGTACAGCGCCAGGCGTGACGTGCCTGTCGCGGGTCCTTATGAACATCGAGCAGCGGGTAGTTTCACCAAGCCAGGCGGCGGCCATCTAAGAGCGCGATGGTGCCGCTCGGAACATTATATTGGCGTATTGAAGACAATTCGGCGCATAGTCATAAAACGGAAAAACGCACGCTGGCGCCTGGTCGCCTGAGTACTCGCAACAGGGATGAACAATGAGCGAAGCACCACATCTTACGTTTAACCTTGACACCCCTGGCGTAAGCACGGGGCACCTTGTTGTGCCGAAAGGCGCGGATTGCGAAGCTCTTTCGCTCCCGGTCTTTAGCTGCAATAGAGGGGAGGGACCGAGCCTACTTATCACTGGCGGAAACCATGGCAATGAACTGCAGGGGCCGATTCTTGCTCGGCGACTTGTTGAATGGCTTCCCGAGGCGCAGAGGTGCGGAAGGATTATTATCGTGCCAGAGATCAATCCACTTGCCGTGCAAGCTTGGACCCGCAACACGCCAATTGATGGAAAGAACCTCAACCGAGTGTTTCCGGGCCGGTCGGATGGCTCGGTAAGCGAACGGATCGCAGATGCCATTTCGCGTCTATTGTTGCCTTTGGTGGACAACGTACTCGATCTGCACAGTTTTGGGCCAACTTGGGATTGTGCACCGTCGATCATCTCACACCCTATTGCTGATATCGATCAGATGACGAAGACGGTCAGCGTTTCAGAGGCATTCAAGTTGCCGGTGACGTTGCTCTGGGAGCACAACGAAACGGAGGGAATGTTCGATACTTGGGTGCATAGACAAGGCAAGACATTCATTTGCACTGAATTTGGCGGCGGCGTAGTCAGCGCCGATGCTCTCACCATCTACGAAGCTGGGGTGCGCAATGGCCTCATTGCGCTAGGCTTGGTCGAGGGCAAGGCGGAATATCCAACGTTCCGTCAGCAGAAGTCCGGCCAAACACTAGAAACAACTTCCTCCGACCAACTGAAATCGCCTTCACCGGGCATCTTCGAACCGCGCTGCTCGGTGATGGATGAAGTGAAGCAGGGAGATGTGATAGGCGTCCTACATCCGATGGGTTCGCTGTCCGTTGCTTCCATCGATATTCGCGCGCAATCGAAATCTATCGTGTTCGCCATCCGGTCAGCAATATATGTCCACGGCAACGAAGAAGTGGCGATACTCGCACGTCCCTTAGCTCACTGAGGGTCGGATGTTCGTCGTCAACCACCCGAGAGATTAAGAGGAAAACGGTAACGTACCGGGCACTGTCAGGTGCAGACCGGGGTGTCGTTCCACCTCATGACGGGTCTTTGTCTCGAAGAGATTGGCACGGCGATCACCTGATCGTTAAGCCTCACTGAGGATGGGTACTAGCCACCCATCGAAAGCCCCCCGCGAGATGGTCTTTAAGGACTGACAATGCGCGACATGATACTGCAGGACATCTCCGAAAGCTTTTCCGACACGTATTTCAAAGCGCGCCAGAAGTTCCTCGACCTCGCCAAGTCTGTGAAATCATATAAATCGCCAGCCAGGGGACTAGGTGGCGAGGAATTGTTCACCGATGTCGCTTGGGTGGGCAATCCAGACGCGTGTCATGTGGGCGTATTGATCTCTGCTACACACGGCGTAGAGGGCTACTGCGGGTCGGCTGGGCAAGTGGACTGGATGCGAGGCGGCAGTGCGAGATCGCTGGGGCCGGACCAGGCAATGTTGCTGATACATGCACTCAACCCATATGGTTTTGCATGGAACCGCCGCGTGACCGAAGAGGGTTGTGACCTTAATCGCAATTTCGTGGACTTTTCGCAGCCTCTTCCAACTAATCCGGGGTACGACGATCTTGCCGGTAATCTAGTCCCAGCACTGATGAGTGGTCCGGTGTTTGAAGCCTCTGAGCAGGCCATTGACAAATTTCGCAAGAAGAATGGCGAAGTCGCCTTCCAAACCGCGCGAAAGGCTGGACAATATCGTTATCCCGACGGCGTATTCTTCGGAGGCTTCGGTCCCAGCCATTCGCGTTTGACGCTAGAGAGAATTTCGGAAGATTTCTCTCTAAAATCCCGGGATCAGGTGGTGATTGTCGACGCACATACCGGGCTGGGTCCCTTTGGATACGGCGAGCTTCAGACTGAGCAGCCCTCTGGGCTTGCTGGTTATGAACGTGCATTGGCAATGTTCGGCAGATCGGTAACCTCGCCTGATCTTGGGACCTCATCGTCAGTGCCGATACGGGGCTGCGTTGATGAGTTTTGGCAGCGGCTGCTAGGTGAGCGTCACATTTACGTAGCGCTTGAATTCGGTACGTTCGATCCGGAGAACGGTCGAAAGGTTCTTAGAGAGGATCATTGGTTAGCGAAGAATCCCGACGCTGACCCGGACCTTGCACGAGCCGTCCGACTCCGTCTTCGCGAACACTACGATCCGAGGTCGGAGGATTGGCGCGAAATGATTCTTTGGCGCAGCCGTCAGGTGCATAGGCAAATGGTTGAGGGCCTCAGATCTTGGAGGTAGATCGTGGCTTGCTGACATAGCCAGACAAAGCAGGGGCATCGCGGATGGCAATTAAAGATGACGTTCAGCTGCCACGCTGTCAATGACCGTGGACCCCGCATTTTCGCGCAAAAGGGGGCAGACTCAATCTCGCTGCATGTGACGGCTGAAGTCGCGATCCGAGGGGGAATCAGCGCGATTAACGGAGATCTGGGTCGACGAAACTGGCGCCGGCGGGCTTCATCGTCGAGCATGCGGAGATCGACACGGATTGCGTATTTCTTGACGTGCGCACTACGGCGGTTTCGGCAACGTGCCCGTGCTGCGGGACCAGTTCACTCCGGACCCAGAGCCGATATCTGCGGCAACCCGCCGGTTTGCCGATCGCCGGTCGGCGGGTTTTCCTGCGGGTGACGGTTCGCCGTTTCTGGTGCGACGCCGTTCTTTGCCGCCCCCGCATTTTTGCCGAACGGCTTGGCCCCGATATTTTGGCTCCGTTATCGCGAAGGACCGGACGTCTTGAGACGATCGTTCATCACTTGGGGCTCGCGCTTAGCGGCAGGCCGGCTGCGGCCTTTGCCAATCGCCTCATGATGCCGGTGAGCAACGATACTCATGTTGCGTCGTGCCCCGCAGGACTGAACAGCCGCGTGATGAACTCGCCATGATCGGCATTGACGACTTTGCATTGCGGCGCGGTCAGCGATACGGGACGATTGTCTGCGATCTCGAACGCCGCAGGCCAATGACCTTGCTGCCTGACGCGAGCAGGCGACATCGCAGGTATGGCTCATGGCCATCCGTCCATCACGACCGTCGCGCGTGACCGAGGTGGTGGAGATGGCGAGGCAATCGCCAAGGCGTTGCCGCATGCCGATCAGGTGGCCGACTGCTGGCACCTGATGGAAAACGCCGCCGAGCCTTTCTCGACGAAGTTAGCAAATCCATGCGGCAGATTCGAAAGGCCGTCGGCAGCACCATCATAGATCCGAGGCTTCTCACCTATGCCGAACGGCTACAGTATGAGGGATATCAGCGCCGGCAGGAAGCCAACGAGGCCATTCTGGAATTGTCGAAGCAGGGCATTCCGATCAAGCAGATCGTCAAGCGTACCGGGCATAGCCGCAAGCTCGTCCGTAGCGTCCTGCGCGGCCAACGCTCCGATGTGTTTCGCGTTCGACAAAGCTCGCTCGAGGAATGGCTCCCCTGGCTGGACAGCCGTTGGGGCAAGGCGCGCACAATGCATCGGCGCTCTGGCGCGAAATGCGCGAGAAGGGCTTCCGCGGCCAGATCGGCGTCGTCTCTAAATGGGCGCAGCGCCGACGCCTTGCTGAAAGGGCCGATCAAAGTGCACTTGCCCTCACGCCTTCGGCACGAAGCATCGCCAGGCTCATGACGCTGGCGCGTGACGACCTGTCCAAATCGGACGCTGTACTGATCGCCGCAATCGAGAGCAATGTTCCTGACCTCGTCACCGCGCGAACGCTTGTCGCCAACTTTCAGCAGATGATCCGGTCAAAGGCGGTCGCCAGATTGGACGCTCGGCTCGACCACGCCAAGGCAAGTCTCGTCGGCTCCTTCGCGAACGGCGTAGAGAAAGACATCGCCGCGGTCCGCAATGCCATCATATCTCCATGGTCGAACGGCCAAACTGAATGCCAGATCACCAAGCTCAAACTCATCAAGCGGCAGATGTATGGCCGCCAAGATCGGTCTGCTCCAGCGCGCCTCATCGGTGCAACTTAGGCTGTGGTCGAAGCGGGAATGCGTCAGAGCCCCGTTTGGACGAAAATCACCCCTCAACATGGTCCTCATTCCACGAAAAATCACAGCCACGCCGGTTTGAGCAATTCACCCTAGCGCCGGCGAGTTGCAAACGAACAATTGCCGCCCACTTCGATGCGCATCGGCTGTTAGTTCTTGACGGCCAGCGGAAGTCGCCGCCGGTATCGTTGATGGTGTTGGCGATGGTGGCATTCATAGCGATGGCAGTTTATCAAGATGCGCGCGTCCCATGTCATCTCGTCGCGAGAAGACAACAATCTGTAAACTGGATTGGACTGCGGCGGCCGATGGCGGTCTATTCCTGATCAAGGGCATGGATTTGATTGCAGCCTACAGGGCACCTCGAATGAACGAATTTTTTTTGCAGCAGTTAGTAACGATCGCAACATCTCGCGTCGAGGCTGAGCCTGCCGATCTTATGCGAAACGTAGCTCTGACTCACAAGATGGCAGCGCACTCGACGAAAACTGCGGCCGTTTTTTTCGATCGTCCGCTGTCACGCTAAGATGAGCTCGCGCAACCCCAAGCAGATCGATGCGATTGGTGTCAGCGATCTGCCAGAACGACTCCAGGACATCATCCGACGCCGTGACGCGGTGCTCGGTCCTGGCTACCAATTTTCCGAGACGATTCCGGTGGAGTTTGTCTCGGGATTTGGTGCTCACTTAGTAGACATCGACGGCAATGACTATCTCGACGCGTTTAACAACGTGCAGGGCGTCGGCCACGCGCACAAGCATGTTGCGGACGCCGTTTCCCGCCAGATTGCCACAGTCAACACTGATACACGCTACCCCCAGGAAGCGCTGGTCGCCTATGCTGAGCGGCTACTTGCAACATTCCCAGCTGAACTGTCGAAGCTAAGCTTGCCCTGCACTGGATCTGAAGCAAATGACCTTGCAATTCGAGTCGCGAGGTTCCATACGGGCGGCGAGGGTATCATAGTTACTCGCTGGGCGTTTCACGGTCGCACTCGTGAAGTCGCCAGTTTTTCCCCGATGTTAGGCGCAGGATCCCCGCTCGGACCAAACGTCCGACTTATTGCCGCTCCTGACCCCAGGTTCTGCGGGCCCGAACAATCCCTTGAGAAGTATATGCGGGATCAAGTGCGTTCCGCGATCGTTGATCTCGAACGGCATGGCTACAGGCTAGCGGCCTTGGTTGCCGATTCCGCTTTCACCTCCGACGGTATTTTTACTCACCCTGTGGGCTTCATGCAGGCGATGGTCGAGCAAGTTCATGCCGCTGGTGGCCTTCACATTGCTGACGAAGTTCAATCAGGGTTCGCTCAGCTCGGAGATTCGATGTGGGGTTTCACTCGGCACGGGGTGGTTCCTGATATCGTCACGATGGGCAAAGCGATTGGGAACGGTTTCCCCATCTCTGGCGTCGTCTTCCGCCCGGAGGTCTCGGACGAATTCGGAAAGAAGGTCAGTTACTTCAACACATTGGGCGGCCGATTGCTTTCTATAGCCGCGGCGTCCGCAGTGCTCGATGTGTTCGAGCAGGAGAATGTGCGTGAACGCGTTGCCGTGAACGGAGCAACCCTGCTGTCAGGGCTTGAAACGCTGACAAGGGATTCTCCTTATGTTGCGGAAATCAGAGGCAGCGGCCTGTACCTTGGCGTTGAGATCGTCAAGGACAGAACGACGCTCGAGCCCGATCCTATTCGTTGCGAAAGCGTCATCAAGGACCTCCGCGATCGTCGAGTTCTGATCAGCCGGACCGGCCCCGCAGGTAACGTGTTGAAAGTTCGTCCTCCAGTCGCTTTCACCGCAGCGGACGTGTCTCGATTCCTTGAAACATTTTCCATCGTAGCGAAACAGCGGCTCTAGAGGGCTCTGGCAACATGAACAAATTACCTGGCGCAATGCTGCAACGGCTCCTGGAGGAGAGCAGCTTGCTCTCATCAACCCAATCTATCGACCCCTTGTTGCTGGACAACATGCTTGAGAGGCACTACGGCCTCAGCGGACAGGTTGAACGATTGGGCAGTGAAAAGGGCAATACGTTCAGGTTCAAAACCGGCGTGAATGAATACCTCGTAAAGGTGTCACCGTCCGATGAGCCTGAACAAATTACGGCGTTGCAGATTGCAGCGATGCGTTATCTTGATGACGCCGCTCACGCCTTGCCGATCCAGCGGATCAAGCCCACCCTTGAGCGAAGGGATAGCGTTCCAATCGACTTGGGGGATGGCACCTGTCGAACACTTAGCGTCTTCTGTTTTGTTGAAGGCCTATTATGGGAACAAATGGATGCTAATGTCGAGCAATTGACCAAGGTCGGAGACATGCTCGGGCGGGTAAACATTGCGCTGCGATTATTCGGTCATCCAGCTGCCGAGCGCAGCTTAGTTTACGACATTAGGCACTTCCCCCATTGGGCGGGACTTGTTGATCACGCGCCAGACCCCAGGCACCGATTGCTGGCTCAACGGGTCTTCAGGCTCTTTGAGGAAGTCGTTCTGCCGAGGCTGACAAGTCTTGAAATGCAAGTGATCCATGGTGACTACGCTCCCAACAATGTCGTGGTGGATCCGGATAGCGATGTCTTCGTTAGGACCATCCTTGACTTTGGTGACACTGTCCATAGCGCGGTGATCTTCGATCCCGCCAATACGGTCGCGCACCTGATCGGCCGCACTCAGGAGAACCCTTGGGAGGATGCCTTTGCCTTTGTCGCCGGGTACGAGCATAGCCGGCCGATAAACCAGTCAGAACTCCCACTTTTGCCAGTTGCGGCTCTCGCGCGGCTCACCATGCTGGCGTTGATCAGGTACTGGAAGGCGGAGCGCGCACCTGACCAGAGCGAGGAGCTACTGGCTAGTGCCGAGTATTACTGGGCGAACCTAGAGCGGGCCATGGGCGTACCACTGGATGACGTGGTTGCGCAATTCCGCTACCGCGCCGTTGATGGTGCTTGAGCCCAGCAATAGGAAGTAGGTGGCGCTTGAGGGAACGTTGCCCACCACCACCATACAATCGAGTACCTCGGCGATCGTATGCGATTCTAGATATTTAGTCCCGGTATCCGTGAACGCCAGAGATCGGGAATTCTTCTTTGTTCATGATACCCGGACGCAAAAGTGCATCTGGAGCGCATATTGGTTAGCCGACGCATGTCCGTGGCCGTCGAGTACGGAACGTAGCCCCAGGGGCGTATTTCTTCCCTCAACTTGACCGACTACAACCAACGATAAGGAGTTATCTATGACTACGGCCGAATCGATTCCTTTCACCGGCGCACCGTTTCCAAAATCAGAGTACGAACGACGGCAGAAGAAGGTGCTTGAAGAGATAGCCCGATCCGAGCTGGACGCACTCGTGGTCACCGCGCACGGTCATCTCCAGTATCTCAGCGGATACGATGGAACAGGTGCGTATTTCATGCCGTTTCCGTTGATCCTCGTGCCGGGACGGGCTCCAATATGTGTAGTTCGGGAATACGAGTTGACTGGCGTTCGTGCAGAGAGCTGCATCGATGAGTTGGTTGGTTATACAGAGCAATCAGATTTTGCCAAAGTGGCTGCCGACGTTTTACGCAGGTCGGGACTAGCAGGCAAGAAGGTCGGGTTCGAGCTG
Source organism: Mesorhizobium sp. C277A (assembly GCF_040324395.1). Lineage (NCBI taxonomy): Bacteria > Pseudomonadati > Pseudomonadota > Alphaproteobacteria > Hyphomicrobiales > Phyllobacteriaceae > Mesorhizobium > Mesorhizobium sp. C277A. Next base: position 172,183 of record NZ_JAMYVW010000004.1, read on the forward strand.
GGCTGCTGGGGCCTCGCTCCGGCAGATGTATATGCGCTTCAGACCCTCATTCCCGAAATGAAAATTGCCGATGCCTCTCGTCTGGTCTCATCGGTTATGGCCGTGAAGAACGAGTTGGAGATTGCTGCAATGCGTCATGCGATGGCCGCGACTGACGTGGCCGTGCGTGCATTTCAGCAATCTCTGAGGGCCGGCATATCCGAAGCTGAAATGGCGGTGGCCATCCAGAGTGAGGTTACCAAGTCCGGCGGCGAGGACGTCAGGCTTGTCTCAGTCGGATTTGGCGAGAGGACGAAGCTACCGCACACGAAGCTGACACGCCATCCAATGGGTAACAACGAACCTGCGATGGTTGAAGTCGGCGGCATTAAGCAGGGGTATGCCGGGCCTCTGGTTCGCGGTGCCGTGCTTGGTAAGCATGCTGAGACCGAGACTTTGCATGCCTTGGCGGAGGAGGCACTTGAAGCCGCCATCACTGCAATCAAGCCAGGTGTAACGGCGGGAGAGGTGGACGCGGCGGCTCGCAGGGTGATCAAGCGATCTGTTAGACCCAAAGCTCTTAATCATCGGGTTGGATACCAGACCGGATCCCCATGGGGCGAACGCGGCAATATCAGCCTGGAGCCCAGCGCACTGGACGTCCTTCAGGCCAATATGACCGTCCATATGCCCATCATTCTCATTGGGGAAGGTCGTTACTTGTTTGGCTGCAGCGAGACTGTCATGGTGACGGAGCGCGGAGCAGAAATACTCAGCGGTACAACACACGCACTCTATCGCGCGTGATGCGTCGCAGCGACCAAAATCGTCTTTTTACTCTGTTCATGCCTCCGGCAACACAGCGAACAAGAAACGTTGAAGCAGCTAAGCTGTCTTGGGGGTCGTGCCCCAGCACGTGGTGTAAGTCGACGGCGAGGACGCCGCTGGCGAGCGCGCCTTCAACAGCTTCATCTCGGCGGTCATCGGTTTTCCTTCGAATCAGGTTGATGTGAGCAACCCGACCCTATGTATGGACCGGCTGCCTTTCGCAAGTGAGGCGTGCAAGGATAGAGGAAGTCGCTCATATGTATCCGGCCTGTCGATCGGCTCGTGGGCCGTGGCCTTTATGGGGAATACGCACGCACCGTTGGTCTCATTAGCGGATAGGTTGGCGAGCACCATTAGGGTTGCCAGACTTTGGATGCGTTCATCGATCCGTTCCATGCTTTCTCAGTCGCGAACTTGGTCGAGGCGTCGGCTCAGATGGCGCAGATCAGATCGACCCAGCGTCACGCCGTAGAAGAAACGCAAGGCGCAAACGGTCTGGTTCAACGCGCCCCACGAGATCCTTCGGCCCACTAAGTGGGCCTGATATAGGCGCGCACCTCTTCGTATCCCAGTTGATCGGGTGAGCGTCCAAAAAATCGACTGAACTTCGCCACGTGATGCACGTAGGATCGCTGGGTCTCCGGTGACAAATTGCGGATCGTCAGATCTTCAATCATCCGCTGACGCAGAGGGCTTATCTGGGCCATCTGGGGTTCTCCTGTCTGGAAGGTTGGCTCGACACCAAATCTTCTCAGACAGGGGCGTCCTCAGGCCAGACCCGCGCATAAGCTACCGCGGCAGCGGTTTAGTTCAATCATAAAACCACCGTCAGTGGAATCCCTTTATGGGTCCGGACCCTAGACAGCCCATGGCCGCGGGCGTCCAATTCAGTTCGCAGATTGGTGTCTTCTTGCGACGAGATGACGGCATACGCGGTGGTGGCCGGAGCCGCCGAGCAGGCGTCAGGTGCTGCGCGGGTCGGCCCCGATGCGCCGGCGCCATTCGCCAGCGCGCTGCGCTCATACCCTACGACCGGATCCGTCACTCGCCCCCCAACACCCAGGGAGGAAGGCTCTGCGGTTCAAGTACACCCGTCGTGAGATGGGCGATTGCTCAGGTTGCCTGAGGCCGTCGAGGTCTGCTTCTGGTGGCCGATCAGATCTTTAATCCCGCGATGCTGATCGACCTCTCTCGGCGCGAGGCTGACGTCTGGGCCGGAGAGACCCAGCCGCTTCATCTAGCCCTAGGCGAAAGGCGCAAAGTCACGTTCGGCTGGGGATAGCGGTTCCGAAATACCGCCTGTGGGCGATATCCAGGATGCGATTGATCAAGCTCGAGTAGCTGTGTCCAGCTGTGCTCGCAGCCACGCAATACGATGAGCCCTTTGTGAGGCACGGATTGGCGCTGATCTCAAGGACAAAAGGCTGGCCGGAGCGGTCGATCCGGATGTCGACGCGGGCATAGTCCCGGCACTGGCAGGCGCGGAATGACGCAATCGAAATATCTCGCAGGACCGCCGCAAGCCTGCTCCCGATCTGTGCCGGGCAAATCTTCGACACCGCAGCAGCCGCCACGTACTTCGCTTCCCAAGTCATAAGACGCGTTGCGCGATCGCCAAAGTCCTGCTCCACGAGCGGAAATACCTCGAGTTCTCCGTTTCCAAGCAGCGGAACGGTGATTTCCCGCCCCTCAATGTATTCTTCAACAAGCGCCTCCTGCGCAAACTGCTCGACAATGACTTCTACGGCCTGCTTTAGCTCAGCGGGTTCATGTACGAGCTGCAATCCGAGGCTGTCACCTTCACGAGGAGGCTTCACTACCACTGGAAATCTCAGGTCTCCAGTATTCTCATCGCCTCGATGCATCACTCGAAATTTCGGCGTCGGCACACCGCGGTCGCGCATGAGTATCTTGGTGACGACCTTGTCGTTAGCAAGCTCGTGTCCGAGCGGGCTTGCTCCTATGTAGGGAACGCCGGCCATCTCGAGCATGGCAGGAACGTGGGAGAAGCGGGACTCGCCCTGAATTCCACCAGCCAAGTTGAAGACGAATCCTGAAGGGCGGCCTTGCGAATCGGGTGGCATGAACCGCTCAAGCGTAGTTAGCATGCCTTTATCACCCTCACACAGCAGCACCTCGTGGCCGCCTTCTTGCAGCGCCGGCACCACACTGTCGCATTCCCACGCTGTGCAAGGCTCCGGCGGCTGCGGCAAAGGCTGGCCGAATCGGTTGATCACCCCCTTAAGGTCTCTGTTCGTAACAACGGCTACTCGCATGAGCTACTCCTTTGATGTTTGATCGGTTTGACGGTGACTCGCTCGGATTTGCGCGGTGCCCCGATTACCTGCGCGAGTACTAACAGACCAGCCTGTCAGAATGCTGATGAACAATGTCATCAGCACTAAATGCACTCCGGACTGAAGGTTGCTGCCGGACGGAAGATGCCGCCGGTCCGCAGGCAGCCCCAGCGCCGCTGGCGCGTCCAACGGGATGCGCAGCAGGTATTGCGTGGCCGAGTGTCATGTGAACTCCTGCGTTTGAAGACTGCGCGACGGCCACTGTCGGAACAGGCATCTGGTGATACCCTCGCAATTGGCATGCCACGAAAGGTGTCGCGAGCAAGGAGCACAAAATGAAGGGCACCCTCAGCCAGCTTAATACTAGCAGCGTCCAGGGACGTCTGGTTCTGAGCACGGATTGTCCTCAATCGAACTAAGGCTTGTTGAGCTTCAGCGTGATTATGACGGCCGCTGCGAAATTGAGAAGGCTGCGAAGCTCTTGCGGATTCTGATGCGCGCACCGTTCCGTCACCGTGTGTGCGGTTCGGTCAAGCGGCAGCAGAGATGGGTGGGCCATAGTGCTGGTCACGCGGCTTCGCGCAGAGCGAGCTTCTTGTGCTCGCGCAGATCATCCATATTGTAGCGGTTGGTCTCCATCCAGTTTTCGTTGGTTTCAACGGCCAATGTCCTGACCAGGCGCAGGCAGCTTTCGGATTGGGGAAGATGCGCACGACATAAGTGCGCCGGCGGATTTCCTCATTGAGGCGCTCCAGCATGTTCGTAACCGCTATAATCATGACGTGCCATCTGGTCCCCCGCTGGAGATGCGAGATTTTCGGCCTATCGTGCGACCATCCGGGACAGGGGCACCGGGAGCACGCCAAGTGTGGGCAGGCCGAGGTATTCGATCAGATGCGAGCTCGCGTTAGTAGCTGGCCGCCCCTGCGACCTGCCCGGTTCCGCCGAGAGCGCGGATCCGTAGGTGTCGCGTCGCCCGCCGGCTCCCGATTGTTCAAGGAAGAGGGAGCCGATGAGACGTGTGATTGGAATGGACATCCACCGCACTTTTGCGGAAGTGGTTTTCTGGGAAGATGGCCGGCTGCGCCACCACGGAGGGATCGTCATCACCCGCTCCGGTTTGGAAGGGTTCGGCCGCAGCCTGGTTGCAACTCGACGAGGTCGTTGTCGAGGCGACCGGCAATGCCATGGCGGTGGTGCGCGTGCTTTCGCCCTTCGTCGGCCGGGTGATTGTCGCCAATCCGATGCAGGTGAAGGCGATCGCCCATGACAGGATCAAGACCGACAAGATCGATGTCGGGGTTCTGGCGTAGCTCCATGCCAGCGGCTTTCTGCCGGAGGTGTTGGTTCCCAACGAGCGGACCGAGCGGCTTCGCCGTCTCGTCGCGCGGCGCAATCACGTCGTGCGACATCGCACGCGCGTGAAGAACGAGGTGCATGGCATCCTGCAGGCGCACCTCGTGCCGAAGTGCCCGCATGCCGATCTGTTCAACAATTGCGGCCGCGCCTGGCTTGAGCGGCAGGTGCTTCCCGACGACGAACGGGCCGCGATCGCCAGACATATCCGTGAGATCGATCGCCTGGCCGAGGATCTGGCACACGTTGATCGTGATATCGCCAGGGATGCGATTGACGATCCGCAGGTCGGTTGGCTTCAGACGATCACCGGCGTCAATGCCGTCGTGGCCATCCTGCGCATGATTCGTCGCGATGGACGTATCTCCGCACCGAGACCCAGGCCCGCCGCGAGTGACGGGGTAAAGGCGGGAAAGAGTGCGCGGGACACCGACCGCAAAGCTGGTCGCTGTCTATTCCTACTGGTGCGCTATGCCGACGACTCCATGATTTTGGTCTCGGGAACGCAGGAAGGACCCAATGGTAGAAATCCGCTTTGGCGGCATACCTGCACCGGACCAAAGGCCTCGAGTTGTCACCGGTAAAAGAACGATGCGAGAGCGCCATCTAATTTTTGGATGGCTGCGTTATCGATTCAATATTTGCCGCCAAGAATCGGCAGACGTAGCTTCAATCTAGAAAAATGATGCCGCGGCACCACAGGCTAGTGTGGGGCACCAGTGCCAGAAATTGGCGCTGCAAGCAGCCGAAACCGGCGCGGCCCAAGGTAAAGGGGAGAAAAGAATGAATTCGTACTTCAACCGACGCACGCTCGCGAAGGCACTTCTAGTGGGAGCAGCCGCCTCGCCTTTTGTGCTGCGCTCAAAAGCATTCGCCTCGTCTTGCGACGACCATATTGTGCGTATCGGCTCAACAAGCGCTCCCGATACAATGAATCCATTCGCGACCTGGAGCTCGGCTTTCCCTTTGTTCTACACTTACGACTGCCTGGTCGGTGTCGACGCCCAGCGACACGATGATCGGAAGGGATTTGCCCAGACGTGGTCCGTCGCTGATGACAGTCTCGCCTGGACATTTAAGATATGGCCCGGCATGAAGTGGTCGGATGGCCAACCCGCCACCGCGAGAGACGCCGCGTTCACTTTTAACTATCTACTTGGCTCCATAGGCAAGCCAGACGAACTGAATATTGGCCAAAACAGCACTAACGGCATGGAACAAATTGCATCCGTTACGGCCACTGATGATGAGACTTTGCAGATCGTTTCCAAGGCTCCTACGCGTTGGCCAGTTGACAACTACCTTCTAATGGTACCCGAGCACATTTGGAAGGACATTAGCTACGCGGATGCGCGCAGCACTTTCCGCAACGACCCGCCGCTGGTTGGAACTGGGCCTATGATCGTTGCTGAGTTTCAGCAGGGTCAGTTTGTGCGCCTCGCGCCGAATCCCTATTTCCGCACAGGGAAGCCGACAACGGCCGGCATGATTGTCCACCAGTTCAGCACGCAAGATCCAATTGCCCAGGGTCTGAAGAGTGGTAGTCTTGATTATGGTGGCGTAACGGCTGCCCAATGGGCTGACCTCTCGAAGAACCCCAATGTCGTGGTCGGTGAAGCGCGCAACGAGCAGCGGGATTACCTGGCCTTCAACACGGCGTCCGCCGAAGGGGCGGGCAGCACCAAAGCGCTGCAGGATCCAGCGTTTCGCGACGCGATCGGCTACGCGATCGACCAGAAGACCATTGTCGATCGGGCGTACCGCGGGCACGCCGACCCTGGTGTGGGAATCGCAATGCCGGTGGCCGCTGACTACTATTCGGACCTGGGCGACATCAGGCGCCATTTCGATCTCGCAGAGGCGGCTCGTCGGCTCGATGAGGCCGGGTATCGGGACACGAACGCCGATGGTGTCCGCGAGGACAAGGAGGGAAACAGCTTCCAGCTTGAGCTGATCGCAGGAAATCTTTCGGGTGTATATGAAATTCCGATTGCAGTCACGCAGCTCATCGCGGGCTGGTTGAGTCAAATTGGCATTCCCGTATCCGTGACCCAGCTCGATTCTGGGGCGTTGGGCGCCCGCATCAAACCGCCGGCGGACGGCGGCGGAGGCTGGGATTTGCTCATCGCCAGCACCTGGCTGTCTACCTCGCCTCACGACCTTCTTAGCTTGGGAAGCAGGAAGGCTCTGAACAACACTTCGTACTGGACTAACGAGAAATTCGAGAAATACTTTTCTGAACTGGATAGCACTGTTGACGTCAAAAAGAGCCAGTTATTGGTCGACCAGGCTGCGCGTCTCATCTATACTGATTCCCCGTATATCATGCTGAGTTATCCCTTAACGCTCGAGGCCCATCGCAAGGATTGCTTCGAAGGCTGGGGGACGGATGATGCGGTGTCACAGTGGGGCTATTTCCCGTTTGATCGCCTGAAGCCACGCAATGGCTAATCCTGGAAGCGGGGGCCGGACAAGTCGGCGCATTGGGCAGGTCCTTCTAAGAGCCATCGTTACGCTCGTGATGGTGGCAACGCTAAACTTCATCCTGTTCAGGGTCATTCCTGGTGACCCTGCATCGCTTTTGCTTGGCGGAGCGCGCACCAGCGTGACCGCTGAGCAGATGGAGGCGCAACGTCAAAATTGGGGCCTCGATCGGCCTTTATTTCCGGATCAAGTCCTCGACTACTTGTCCGCGACCCTCCAGGGCGACTTGGGCTACAGCTTCAAGTTCAGGGGCAGGCATGTCGCTGACCTGATTGTGGAGCGCCTGCCCGCCACCATTGCCCTGGTCGGAGTTGCTCAGGTAATTGCAATCGTTGTTGGGGTGATGCTTGGCCTCTATGCGGGCTGGCGCCGAGGAGGAGCCGTCGACCATATCGCCACGGGAGTCTCCCTGGCGCTCTACTCTACGCCGTCGTTCTGGCTCGGCATGCTCCTTGTGGTGATCTTCAGTACGAAATTCGGCTGGCTTCCAGGCTATGGTGCATATTCACCCGGCGTGAGCACAGGCTCCCTTGATTCGTTGCTCGATTACTTGCGGCATCTCGCGCTTCCAGTCACCGCGGTGGCTCTTGGACTCATCGGCCAATATGTCGTGGTCGCTCGTGCCGCGATGAGTGACGTTGTCACCGAGGATTACATGGTGACCGCGCGGGCCAAGGGGCTGACCGGGGGCCAGATGCTGCTGCGACATGCATTGCGTAATGCAATGCTGCCCGTCGTAACCTTGATTACCCTCAATCTCGGTTACGTTGTCGCCGGTGCCATCACGGTTGAAGCTGTCTTCGCCTGGCCGGGGATCGGCGGCCTGACAGTGGAGGCGCTCAATGCACGGGACTACCCAGTCCTTCAAGGAGTTTTCCTGTTGCTCGGCGCCTCGATTGTTCTCGCAAACCTCGTAGCAGATCTTGCCTACGGCCTTCTCGATCCGAGGGTTCGACAATGAGTGACAGTACTGTTCGGTACTCCCCGCGAGGCCGTGCGCGCGCCGTAAAAGGTTTTCTTCGTCAATTTCTTGGCTATGGCGAGGCTCAGCTTGGCCTGTTGTGTCTGTTATTCTTTCTTGTTATGGCAGCGATGCCCAATATGCTGGTGGGACCGCTCCAGACTGCGATCAACGCATCCGGCGATTTCCTCGTGCCACCCTCAGGCCAGCATCTGCTGGGGACAGACGAAGTCGGGAGGGACGTGCTCAATCTGGTCGTCCACGGCGCCCGGATCTCGCTCACGATTGCGCTGCTGGCGACGGTGATTAGCCTCATCGTCGGGACTACGGTCGGAATGACCGCGGGCTACTTTGGTGGCTGGGTGGACGTTTGGCTGATGCGCTTGACAGACTTCTTTTTCGTCATGCCGTCGTTCGTGCTAGCGCTGGTCATCACACCCGTGGTTCTCGAGGTGATGGGTCGGGGCAGAGAAATCCTCGGCTTCCGTCCCTCTCTTTTTGTGATCCTTCTCGTTATTGGCATGACAAGCTGGGCGTTCGTCGCCCGTATCGTCCGCAGCCAGACACTGTCACTCAAGGAGCGAACATTCATTGATCGTGCACGCGTTGCCGGCAGCAGTAATCTCAGGATCATGTTGCGACACATTCTCCCCAATCTCGTGCCGCAAATCGCGGCCAACGGGGCTCTGGTCGTCGCCGGCGCGATTTATGTCGAGACATCGCTCTCGTTTCTCGGGCTTGGCGACCCCTTGCAGCCTTCATGGGGTACTTTGCTATCGCTCGCCCAGCGCGCCGGGGCGGCCAGCGCTGGGGCGTGGTGGTACCTTGGTGCTCCCGGGATGTGCGTAGTCACGGTTTCCCTTAGCTTCGTCCTGATTGGCAATGCCCTCGACGACACCTTCAATCCACGGCGGAGGGTTATCCCGTGATAAACTCCTCCCAGGACAAGGCTCCGCTTCTGGTAGTCGACGGTCTCTCTGTCGACTATGGGCTCAAGGGCGTTTCATCGCGAGCAATCGACGGCGTGAGCTTCGTGCTCCGGGCCGGAGAGGCCGTTGGCCTCGTCGGAGAATCGGGCAGTGGCAAGACCACGACTGCCATGGCGATCGCGGGTCTGCTGTCACCCAACGCAAGGGTCAGCGAGGGCGAGGTACGCTATCGCGGTAACCGACTTCCGATCGACGATGATGCGGCGATGCGACCGCATCGCTGGTGCGAAACGTCTGTAGTCTTCCAGGGCGCTATGAATGCGCTCAATCCTGTTCACCGCATCATCAAGCAGATCGCCGAGCCGTGTATGCTGAAGCTCGGCATGTCGCGTGTTGAGGCGACCGCGCGGGCAAGAGAGCTGCTCGGGCTCGTGGGTATTCCGACTGACCGCGGTTCCGCCTATCCGCACGAGTTGTCCGGCGGCATGCGTCAAAGAGTGATGATCGCGATGGCGCTCGCATGTCGCCCCTCGATCGTCATCGGCGATGAGCCCACCACGGCGCTGGACGTCATAACACAGGCTCAGATCATTAAGCTGCTGGGGGAGTTGCGATCGAAGCTTAGCCTTGCCCTCATTTTGATCACCCACGACCTTTCTGTCGTGGCTGAGTGTTGCGATCGCGTGATGATCATGTACGCGGGGCGGATCCTCGAGGATGGCGCTGTCGCCGAAATCTTCGCCCAGCCTAAACATCCCTACACGCGCCTGCTGATCGAATCGATCCCGAACCCAGCGAGCGGCAAACGGATCATTCGGCCAATACCCGGTGATCCCCCCAACCTGGTGAATCGACCCTCAGGCTGCGCTTTCCATCCACGTTGCCCGTCGGCCATGGGGATTTGCGGGACCGAAGTCCCCAGCCTCGATCAGTTCGGGCGGGGGCGCGTTGCCTGTCACCTTTACCGGTCCTCGCAAGAAGCCAAGGTCGCAGCTCATGCCTGACACCGCCGATATCCTGCGTCTCGAGAGGCTGCAGGTCCATTTTCCTATACAGGGCGGGCTGTGCGACCGTGTGCTGGGCCGACCTGCCGGCGCCGTGCGCGCGGTGGACGGAATCGACCTCAACATCGGACGAGGTGAGATTGTCGCCTTGGTCGGGGAATCGGGAAGCGGCAAGACGACGGTGGGCCGTGTCATCACCAAGCTTGCTCAGCCAACAGGCGGCAAGCTGTTGTTCGAAGGCCGCGACATGACCGCGGAGCGAGGCTCCTCGGCCCTGCGTCCTTACCGGCATCGCGTGCAGATGATCTTCCAGGACGCTTATCAGGCACTCAACCCGCGACACACCGTATTCGATGTCGTGGCGGAGCCATTGCGCTCACTGCGGCTGGTCGACAACGCCACTCAACTCGCCGAGCGGGTGAGCGAAGCGCTTGCGGCCGCCGGGCTCAATCCTCCCGGTGATTTCTTCTCCCGTTTCCCACACGAACTATCCGGCGGGCAGCGCCAACGAGTCGTTATTGCCGGTGCGCTTGCCGTGAAGCCAGAGCTCATCGTTGCTGATGAACCTGTCTCGATGCTCGATGTCTCGATACGCGCGCAGATTCTTCAGGTCCTGGTTGACTTATGCGACAAGCACAATATGGCGCTGCTGTTCATTACCCACGACCTGCCGCTCGCCTGGTTGATCGCCGACAGAATTGCGGTCTTGTATCTTGGAAAATTGGTCGAGATCGGCAGTGCCGACGAGCTCACGTTCAACCCATGCCATCCCTATACAGTTGCCTTGCGTAACGCCACACCACAGATTGGCGGCAACGTAGGTCGCTCCGAGCTGCCGGCCCTACAAGGCGAGGTTCCAAGTGCCGCGCGCGTGCCGAAAGGCTGTCGTTTCCATACGCGTTGCCCACTGGCGTTCGATCGCTGCAAAGTCGAGGAGCCGCCCGCCATCGAAGTCGGAACGCGGCACATGTCCGCGTGCTGGCGAAGTGAAGGCTGACGGCTTCGTAACGAAATCCCCCGACGAGGTTCTCGTCAGCATTAAACGCCATTGCCAACGCACTTCGACCTCGCACCACAGGCAGCCTTCGCACGTTTGCACCGTGTCGGACACGGATGAGGACTGACCATCTAGATTCTCGATAGCTGGGGTCTTCATTCTATGTTTGTCAATTCCGAGATGAGCATGCAACTCTGATCAGCAGCACGGCGAGGGAGCTGCCGCGCGATCAGCTAGATATGTGAGGAGATAGCCTGTTTGCGGGTTATTTCTCGGTGTACTTCAGATGCAGTGTTGAAGAATGTACGCTTTCTTTCCATCCGACAGGGAGCATTACTACGGGCCGGACGCGATGCTGCCAAAATGATGAAAAGGAACATGTTTGGCAATTTGAGCTAGGGCGGCTTGAACGGTTTGCTCGCTATCTCCCAGGAGGAATATTAATGCACAAACTATGTTGTTTGCTGATTGCCGCGGCAAAATACTCCTGTTTTCAGATGAGCGTCGTCTGATGGGAGACAAGCGCCTTCAGCCACTTCTTCCTCGGGCTGAGCCACGGATTCGGGTGCTTCATGACGACGTTATGATGGACTCGTATCGCTGGCTCCGCAACCGGGACAATCCCGATGTTCGCGCGTATCTGCAAGCCGAGAACAGCTACGCAGAGCAAGCGACAGCTCACCTTTCAGCGCTTAAGGCGGAGATCATCGCCGAGATTGATGGTCGTCAGCCTCGCGAGGGAATCCCACCAGCGTTACAAGTTGGGCCTTTCGAGTACTTCCAGAGGGACGAGCCGAGCTTGGCTCATCCGGCTTGGTGGCGCCGCCCAGTACGAGGCGGCTCGGAGGAACAAGTGCTTGACCCAAACGCGATTCCCGGTGCAGAGGTCTTCTACTCACTCGGTGTCTTCGAGCCAAGTGACGACGGTCGTTACGTGGCCTTCAGCTTCGACGTGATTGGGAACGAGAATTACGAGCTTAGGGTTCGGGACATGAAGACCGGCCAAGATGTCTGGCAGGGCTCGAACAAAGTTGCGATGGTGGCTTGGGCCGCAGATGGTCACACTTTGTTTTTCACGCGCGAGCAGCCTAGCCGACAACAATGTCATGAGCTTATCCGCCTGAACATCGCAACTGGGCTTTCTGAGGTAGTATTTGAGGAAACCAACGAGCAATTGAAAGTACAGGTTCGGCGTTCTGATAGTGGCGCCTGGTTGTTCCTCGACGTGACTGCCTTCTCCGGCTATTCGTGTTTTCCTGTTCATGTCGGTGCTGAAGAGGTGTGGTGTCTTCCTGCCGACCAGGCGGGGGGCAATTGGCGCCGGATTGTGAGGCGCGGAAACGGCCACGAGATCTATGCGGAGCACTGGGGCGATAGTTTCCTGTTTCGGGTGGACGACGCTGGACCGTATTGCCGGCTGGTGTGTGCACCGATAGATAACCCGTCACCGTCGTCCTGGGAGGAGATCATCCCGCATCGAGCGGGCGTGACTCTCGAGGAAGTACACGTCCTAGAGAAGCACTTGGTGGTCCTAGAACGAGAAGGCCTGCGTCCTCGCTTGGTCTCACGTGACGGAAGCGGGCGTGTTGGGACAACGATCGTTCCCGACGAGTCGAGTTGCACTCTTAAGGCCGGCTTATCCGCAGGAGGGGCGCATTCGGTTGCACGGCATTTGTTCGAAAGCTCGAAGTTAGTTTATTCAATTAGCTCGTTTGTGACGCCTGACGCTGTAAAAGAGCATGATCTCGACGACGACCGTTCGGTGACCTTGTTCCAGGCCGACATACCAGGGTTTGACCCTGCATTATACGTGTCCCAGGTTATGATGGTCGAAGCGGAAGACGGCGTTGAGATACCGATTTCGCTTGTTGCTCGGCGCGACCGAACGAGCCCTGGGCCGGTCGTACTCCGCGTCTACGGCTGTTACGGGTCATCAAGATGGCCGTCGTTCAAGGCCTGGCCTTCATTCATGACTGCTCGGTTAAGCCTGCTCGACCGAGGGGTTGCTTTCGGTTGGGCCCACGTACGTGGTGGCGGTGAACTCGGCCGCCCCTGGCACGAGGCGGCCATGGGTGAGGCAAAACGCACCACCCACACAGATCTGATCGCCGCTGCCGAGGGACTTGTTGAGCAGGGCTTCGCCACCCGCGACGGGATTGTAATCGAGGGAGCGAGCGCTGGCGGGGGCGTTGTGCTTGCTACGGCCGCCTTGCGGCCGGACTTGTTCCGCGCCGTGCTTGCCGAGGTTCCGCTCGCCGACATCCTGGATACTGAAATGGACGCCGCAATGCCGTGGGCTCTATGGGAGAGGGCGGAGTATGGACATCCCCACATCGCCAATGAATATCGGCACCTGCTCAGCTACGACCCCTACTACAACCTCAGCGCCGATCGCCCACTTCCGCCGACATATGTCGACGCCGCGCTCGATGATGGCCAGGTGCTCTATTATCAGCCCGCTCGCTATGTGGCGCAGCGTCGATCCTGTGCTGCCGATCGCGATCCCGAGCTGGTTTTCCGCATGCGGATGGTCGGCGGCCACAGCGGTGCTTCTCACGGGCCTGGCGTAGCCGAGGAAAGAGCATTTCGCATGGCCTGGACGCTCGACCATCTCCGATGATCAAGCAACTGAGCGCTGAGTGTCGCAAATATGACGGCTGTGGTCAGAAGGGAAGTTCGTCGGCCTTCCGTGCCGTCTTGCCAACACAGGTGCTCTAGGAGCCCGTCCAGATAGGTCATTGCTACGGGCACTTGTTGCACGATAGCCGGCTCAGGCGGGCGGCGGTGCAGATCATTGCCCACTCGGCACGCACTTTTTCAACGCCCCCCAATAGGAATTGGCGGAAGCCACGTGCCTGTTTGATCTGTCCGAACACTGGTCCACCACTTGCTTTCTCAATCGATGGGGCGTTTCGAAGCCGCCGTCGCCGATCTTCTCTCGCATTCGTTGGGTCAGCGGCCCGCCGACTTTTCCGCTCGCGGCGGTCGGGTGCTTGGCGCGTCCGGGCGCGACGTAGCCGTCGATGCCGTGCGCTTCGAGCGCTTCGAGATTGGCTTCGCTGCAGTAGCCGGAGTCCGCTGAGGCCTGCGCTGGTTGGCCCCGAGATTATTCTCGATGGCCTCGATCAGGGGCACCTACTGGCCCTGGTCACTGCCGCACTGAGTCAGGTCGTGCGCGACAATGATCTGGCCATGGGCATCCGCGGCAGCCTGGGCATTATAGGCCTGCACGAAGCCATCCTTCGACTTCATGATGCGGCTTTCCAGTGAAGTTGCGTTGCGCCTGGGGATCGGGCTCCTCTGATGGCGCCGCCGCCGGTTTGCCAGGCTTCTTGCGGCCTGCGGCCTGGCGCTGCTCTTCTTTTTCGGCCTCGATCCGGCGCTCTTCTTGCGTCGCCAGCTTGGCCTCGGCTTCAGCGACGCCATCGCCTGCTGGATCTTGGCCAGCCGCTTCTGCTTGTCGCCGGCCCAATCCGGCATCTCGTCGCCGCGCTTGTCCTTGCCGACAGTCACGTCCTCCTCGGCATTCGCGGCCTCGGCCGCCGCCAGCATACGAGCGACTTCGGCTTTCAATCCAGCTCGCGCTTCTTCATGCGCTCATAACTCATCGCCTTGTGTTTCGACGCGTTCGCCTTGATCTTCGTGCCATCCAGCGCGACATGGCCGATTTTGACCAATCCTGCCGTCTCACACAGCTTCAGAACCTGCACGAACAGCGCCTCGAGCGCCTTCAAATGCCGCTTGCGGAAGTCGCTGATCGTCCGGAAATCCGGCGGATCGAGCGCCACGATCATCACAAAATCATTCCGTTCGCGGCAGGATCCGCCGGGACGAATACAGTCCGCTCGCAGTAGCGACATGGGGCATTATGGGAGTCAGCAGGATATCGAATCCTTGGATCGCCTCACCCACCTGAAAGCGCTTTTTCCGCAAGGCCTCATGAAGCTCTCAAGGGTCGATTTGCTCAGCTCGGCCATATTCGTAGTGCTCCAAATTGACCAGCGCCAAAGTACTAGAATCAATCGCGCGCGCCATTGCCGGCGCATTGTCGTCCCCGAGGAGTGAAGCCCTCGCTTCCAGGGCGCGCAGGACTTCCGCATCCAGATCGATCTCACCCCATTTGGTCCTTGCTATTCCGACTCTCAAAGCGGCGGTCGGCTCGGCAAGTTCCTCCACATACCAACTGTTCGGCTGGACTACATGAAAGCATCACTAGGATGAGGATTCGAGAAAACATCGAGCGCAGCACGCACAGTATTGCACAAAAGAGCGACGGCCGTCCTAAAAGTAAGGCAGCAGCCATCTCAAAACGCGATGGCACTGTCTGGAACATTATATTGGCGGACTCAATGCCAAGTGGCACATACTCGGCGGGTAGCGGATCCCACTGCATCCTCCCGTCAACGCCGTCCGACAGAAATCGAGCGAACTGAAGTGCAGATCAAAGACGTGCTCCTCGCGCCAGGAAACGGCGCGTTTTTCTACGACGATCAGGCAGCCATAAGAGCCGGTGCCTCGCAGGACGGTTTTGTCTATGTGAGTGAACCCGTCACGCCGGACTTCCAATCCATTCGCGTTCCGGCATCTTCGCTGAGTGTCGGGCTTGTCCTTGTCGACGACACCGTCGTTTGGGGCGACATGATGAGCGTTCAGTATTCTGGTGCCGGTGGACGCGATCCTCTGTTTGAAACTGCTCGAATCTCAGATCTGACGTCGCAGGTTGTGGTGCCGCGGCTTCTCGATGTCGATGTGTCTCGCTACCTTGATGCCTGCGCTAAGATTTTCGAGCCCATCGGACGCAAGCGGTTACCTCTCGCGATTGAGTACGGGGTCAGCCAGGCGCTGCTTCGCGCAGCGGCTCATCTTCAACGTACGACAATGGCGGAGATCGTTTGCAGAGAATTTAACCTACCGCTGCCAACGCTTAGAGTCCCGATTTACTGCCAGAGTGGAGATGCGCGCGAAACAAACGTTGACAAGATGATTCTAAAAGCCGTGGATGTCCTTCCGCACGGCCTGATCAACTCCAGGCAGAAATTCGGCGCAGGCGGCCAGACTTTCCAGGAGTTCGTGAAGTGGGTTGCGGTGCGCACGCGCGAGATCGGCCATCCGGGATATCAGCCCGTGCTGCACTTCGATGTGTATGGCTGGATCGGTCAGGAAATCGGGCTGGCGCCGCAAAGTATTGCCGACTTTGTCTGCAAGGTTGCCGATAGCGTACCGGGTTTCACTCTTAACATCGAGTTCCCTGCCGATTTTGGTTCGACGCAAGCTCAAATTGAGAACTACGCCGAGATCGTATCGATTTTGGACACCCGGGGCTCCAATGCTCGTATTGTCGTAGACGAGAGGTGCAATACGCTTGCGGATATCCGGCTCTTCGCCGAAGCGAAGGCCGCCCATCTCGTCCAAATCAAGACCCCCGATGTCGGCTCAATTGCCGATACGGTGCGCGCCGTTCTTATCTGCAAGGCGAATAAGGTTGGGGCATATGTCGGGGGAAGCTGTACCGAGACGGATCTCTCCGCTCAAGCTTCTGTCCACGTCTCGGTGGCAACCCAAGCCGACATGATGCTCGCGAAGCCCGGAATGGGCGTCGACGAGGGATTTTCCATCGTTGGGAACGAACAGAGCCGGCTGCTCGCGATCCTGAGCCGTCGAGCAACTGAAAATATTGGCTGAAAAGCGCGGTGTGTCACCAATGCAGAATAGCCTTGAGGGGATCACAGTTATTGCGGTTGAGCAGGCCGTGGCCGCGCCTTATGCGTCGTCTCGCCTTGCGGATGCCGGCGCCCGGGTAATCAAGATCGAACGGCCGGAAGGGGACTTTGCCCGAAGCTATGACAAGTTGGTTCGAGGGCAGAGCGCTTACTTCGTCTGGCTCAATCGGGGTAAGGAGTCGGTGTGTCTAGACCTGAGGTTGGAGGCGGACCGCGAGGTCCTCGACACGCTCATTGCCGATGCCGACGTCTTTATCCAGAATCTGAAGCCGGGCAGTATCGAAAAACTGGGCTTCGGGTCTGCTGATCTGCGCCGACGGTTTCCGCGGCTGATCGCCTGCGACATCTCGGGTTTCGGGGACAAAGGGCCGTATTCCCATTTGAAGGCTTATGATCTCATCGTCCAGGCCGAAACAGGTCTATGCGCAATCACCGGCAACCAACAGGGGCCCGCGCGTGTAGGCGTTTCGGTTTGTGACATCTCGGCGGGCATGACAGCGCATAGCGCCATTCTTCAGGCCCTCTATCACCGCGAGGTCACCGGCGAAGGCACCAGCATCCAGGTGTCACTGTTCGATGCCATCGCCGATTGGATGAATGTTCCGGTTCTGCAAAGCGACTACAGCGGCTATCACACCGTACGCGCCGGCGTGAAGCACCCGTCGCTGGTTCCCTATGGCGCCTATCGCTGCGCTGACGGCAAAGAACTCATCTTTTCGGTTCAAAACGACCGCGAATGGGTAAACTTCTGCGAGAAATTCCTGAAGCAGCCGGAGCTTACACGCGCACCTGGTTTTGCTGATAACATGGAGCGCCTAGGTCACCGCGCGGAGCTTGATGAGGTCATTGAGAGGCGCTTTTGTGAACTGTCCTGCCATGAAGCGATGCGGGAGCTCGAGGCGGCCGGCTTGGCATATGGCCGACTGAACGAAGTGGTGGATGTTTCGAGGCATCCACACATTCGCAGGGTCGAGGTTGGCACACCCGAAGGAACCGTCGAGACGATAGCGCCGGCGGCGATTTTCAACTCTGAGCGCCCCTCGCTGCGCCCGGTGCCGGCTCTTGGCGCCAACACCGAGGCTGTCCGCGAAGAGGTTCTGGGGCGTTTGCGCGAAAGAGCCGCATCAGCGTGAGCGGCCTCTTTTCGGAAAAGTGGGCGTGCTCGCGATTTACAAAAAGCGTGCATACTTCAGGCCATCCCGGTGCAGCCGTCCAGCAACCTTATTGCCAACGCCCTCGCTAAAATCGACCGCAGAGGTAACTCCATGATCAAGGACACCAGTCCGACCGTTGAAAGCGCGATGTCTGTACCCCGCTGGAGATCTCTGCTCTTCGTTCCCGCTCACGTTCCGCGCTTTGTGGAGGCGGCCCACGAGCGCGGGGCAGATGGCGTCATCCTCGACCTGGAAGACTCCGTTCCTCAGGATCAGAAGGACGAGGCGCGGCGGCAGCTTTCTGAATCCGTGGCAAAGGTGGCCCGCAAGGGTGCATCCGTTTTGGTCCGGGTCAATCGTGGTTTGCGTGCGTTAGCTGCCGATCTCGATGCAGCCGCTGTGGCGGGTGTTGATGCACTTGTTCTTCCCAAGACGGACTCGGCAGAGTGGGTATCCGAGATCGCCAATGCGGTTTCGGAATTTGAACGAGAAAGAAATCTTCCGCTGGGACGCATCCAGTTCCTTGCCCAGATCGAGACCCCGGGCGCCTTGCAAAGGCTCGCGACCATTGCGTCGGCGCATCCAAGGATGGTCGCAATGGCACTTGGTCCTGAAGACTTCAGTGCTGCTATCGGCGGCGCCCCGGAATTCGACCTTCTGTTGACTCCGAACCTTGCAGTTCTTTTTGCTGCCCGTGCGGCCGGATTGCTCCCGCTCGGTTTCATCGGAAGCATCGGCCAGTTCTCGGACATTGATAAGCTTCGCGAGGCCGCGGCGCATGCGCGGCGGCTTGGCTTTGCCGGAGCCTTGGCGATCCATCCGACACAGGTGGCCATATTTAATGAGGCTTTCTCGCCAAGCGCGCAGGAAGTCGAGTGGGCCCGCGCTGTTGTTGCAGCGGAGAACGATGCCGCTGACCGCGGACTGTCTGCGTTCTCGTTGGATGGTAGGATGGTTGATCCGCCTGTGGTGCGGCGCGCCCACGAAATCCTGACCCTCGCCGGTAGCAACTGAACCTAACTCCGGTCAATGGTCCGACCGGGAACCTTTCCCTGCTGTGCGCCAGCAAGTATTACTTGCGGCCCATCTCGTTTCGAGATAAATGCAAAGGACTGGGGGAGTTGCCTCAGTTAGGTTAAGCCGTGGATATCAGGCAGTTAAAATACTTTGTCGGCGTAGTGGAAGCCGGCAGTTTCACGAAGGCCGCTTCGCTCCTGCATGTCGCTCAGAGCGCCCTTAGCCTCCATGTGCGTCAACTGGAGGAAGGCTTCGGCACTCAGCTGCTGGTACGCGACAGGACCGGCATCAGTGTGACCGCCTCTGGAACGAAACTGCTTGAGCGGGCGCGGACGATTCTCAGGGAAGTTCGACTCACCGAGATGGAACTGACCAACACGGTGGCTTCTCCTTCCGGAGAGGTGACCATAGGCATTCCGTCCGGGGCTGCGCGTGTCCTTAGCGGTCCGCTGCTTGAATCCGTAAGAAACGAGATGCCAAGGATCTCCCTTAAGATGATCGAGGGCATGACGGGACCGTTGGAGGAGTGGATGGCTGCCGGCCGCTTCAATCTGGCTGTCCTCTACCGCACTGCCGAGAGCGCGGGGCGGATGACGGTGCTGGCACGCGAAGAATTTTGCCTTGTGGTGCCGCCGGGTGAACCACCGTTCGAAGACGAGATACCGCTCGCCGATTTACATGCGTTCCCGTTAGCGGTTCCCATGCGCAACAACAATGTCAGGCGTTCGGTGGCTGATGTCGTTGCGCAGCACGGTTCTGTGCTTGACGTCAGATTCGAAGTCGACTCCCTTTCTACGATCATCAATATGGTCATGGAAGGAAAAGCGTATTCTATCCTTGCCCCGTCGGCCATTCAGAGGGAAGCCTGTCAGGGACAGGTCCGAACGGTTAAAATCGTTGATCCAGTGATTACCCGCTCCGTTGTGCTTGCCGTCAACCCCAAAGATGAGCAATCTCCCGCTGTCTCTGCTGTCCGCAAGCTGATCCCCAATGTCACCAGGACATTAATCGAGAGCGGGCAGTGGCCGGCCACGGCTCCGGTTCGGGCTTAGGCATATCCGTCAAACCGAGTCCCAGTGCTATCACGCTTCCACCGCCCGAGCCGGCCCTCAATCTGGATTCGAGATGGTTTTGGGCGACATTCCATATTTGACCTAGCGTGACCATCTCGATGAGACTGCAGAGAAGTCAGCCCATGGTCGGAGATCGGCTGGTCTCGCATTGCAGAAATACTCAAGCGGAGCATGGGATGTCCAACGCCACGAGCTATCAGCTTTTCATCAATGGCAGATGGCGACCCGGTGGTAGCGGAGCCACTCTGCCAGTAATCAATCCGGCGACGGAGATGGTATTTGCCTCGGTGGCCTCGGCGACGATACCGGATCTGGATGAGGCCCTCGCTTCGGCAGAGCGCAGCCGCAAGGCCTGGGCCTCGCGGCCTGCAAATGATCGTGGCGAGATTCTTGTAGCGGCCGCCAAAATTCTGGCAGCGAAGCTTGAAGCGGCGGCTAGGGACCTGTCAGCCGAACAGGGAAAGACGATTGCCGAAGCGACAGGTGAGTACGCGCGCGCTGTCGAAACGCTGGAGTGGAACGGAACCCACGCCGAAGAGTTGTCGGCCCCTATTCCGATGGGCCCGAACCGGATGATCGTCCCCGAGCCACTTGGCGTCGTTGCTGCCTTTACGCCTTGGAACTATCCCGCCGTTCTCATCGCCCGCAAGCTCTCCCCTGCTTTGGCGGTAGGCTGCCCCGTGATCCTCAAGGCGGCTGAAGAGACACCAAGCGCGGCTGTCCATTTCGTCGAAGCGTTGCAACAAGCGGGTATTCCGGACGGCGTGGTCAATCTCGTCTTTGGCGTTCCGGTGCAAATATCCCGGCATCTCCTCAGCTCGCCGATCGTCAAGGTCCTAACTTTCACGGGCTCTACCGAGGTTGGAAAACAGCTCGCCAAGCTAGCAGCAAACAACTTGCAGCGGTGCATTCTTGAACTCGGTGGGCATTCCCCGGTCGTTATATGCGAAGATGCCGACCTGGCGACGGCCATTCCGGCAATTTCGGAATACAAGTTCGAGTGCGCGGGCCAAAGCTGCAATGCGCCCAGCAGGATCCTCGTCGCGCGGCCTCTCTATGAGGAATTCCTGTCCCGGATGACCGAAGTCGCCCGCAAGATCAAGATCGGTCCACCGGACGACCCGGCGACGGAGATGGGCCCAATGGCAAACGCGCGGCGAATCGAGGCCATGCATAGTCTGATCAAGGATGCCGTCGATCGCGGCGCCCGCATCGCGACCGGCGGCACCCGCCTCGACCAGCCGGGCTTTTACTGGCCGCCAACCATCCTGACAGGCGTGCCAAAGGCTGCGAAAGTGCTTCATGACGAGCCGTTCGGGCCGATCCTCACCGTGGCACCGTTCGACTCGATCGAGGAGGCGATCGAAGAAGCCAACGCCACCGAGTATGGCTTGGCTGCCTACTTCTTCACTGGCGCCGCCGATGCGATACGGGCACTGATCGGCGGTCTTTCGGCGGGCGCGATCAGTGTAAATTACCTGAAAGGGGTTTCCGCGGATGCGCCGTATGGGGGCGTGAAACAGAGCGGCTATGGATACGAAGGGGGCGAACAGGGGGTGCGGAGCTTCCAAAGTCTGAAATTGGTCAATGGGCTCGGGTCATTCGGATAAGCCTCTTGAGCAAAAGCACGCGCACCATTGCTGGCAAGGATATTATAAAGAGCGTCGCTGACGCCCTCCAGTACGTCTCGTACTACCATCCTCCAGACTACATCCGATACCTCTCCCAAGCATACGCGCGCGAACAGAGTTTGTCGGCTAAGAGCGCCATCGGGCAGATTTTGCTGAACTCCCGTATGGCGGCCTTCGGACGGCGCCCGATCTGCCAGGACACCGGTCTTGTGGTGGTCTTTGCAAAGGTCGGCATGGACGTCCGCATCAAATCAACTGCCAGTTTCGCCGGCCTCGTGAATGAGGGCGTCCGCCGAGCATATCTAGACCCGAACAATCCACTTCGACCATCGATCGTCTCGGATCCGCTTGCCGGGCGGGTGAACACGCGTGACAACACGCCGGCAGTCGTCCACGTCGACCTCGTGCCAGGCAACCAGATTGAAATCACCATCGCCGCAAAAGGCGGCGGATCGGAAAACAAGGCACGTTTCAGCACCCTTAACCCCAGCGCGTCCGTTGCCGACTGGGTGGTCGACACTGTTTCGACGCTTGGCAGCGGATGGTGCCCGCCCGGCCTGATCTCGGTCGGCATCGGTGGTAGCGCTGAAAAGGCGATGCTGCTGGCCAAGGAGGCCATGAACGAGCCAATTGACATGTCGGAATTGATCGCCATGGGGCCATCAAGTGCGGAGGAGGCACTGCGGATCGAGCTTTATGAACGGATTAATGCGCTAGGCATCGGCGCTCAGGGCCTAGGTGGCCTGACGACAGTCGTTGACGTCAAGGTTGCGACTTATCCTACCCACGCCGCGTCCAAGCCCGTGGCGCTCATTCCACAATGCGCCGCAAACCGGCACCTGAATTTTACCCTGGACGGCTCTGGACCCGTCAGGCTTGAGCCGCCTGACCTTTCCGAATGGCCCCAGATCGGTCATGAGGATTTGCACGCAAGCGGCGTCCGCCGGGTTAATCTCAATACGCTCACAAAGGAAGAGACGGCATCATGGCGCTGCGGGGAAACCCTTCTTTTGTCCGGAAAGATGTTGACGGGCCGTGACGCCGCCCACCAGCGAATGGTCGACCTGATCGATGCCGGGAAGCCGCTCCCGATCGATCTGCGGGGACGCGTGATCTACTACGTCGGACCAGTCCGCGCGGTGAGGGATGAGGTCGTCGGGCCTGCTGGCCCAACGACCGCCATGCGGATGGATGCTTTTGCTGAAAAGATACTCGCCGAGACCGGGCTCTTCGCGATGCTGGGTAAGGCGGAAAGGGGACCGGCGGCCATCGAGTCGATTGTCAGACACAGGACACCCTATCTCGTCGCAGTGGGCGGCGCTGCGTACCTGATTTCAAAATCGATCAAGGCGGCGCGGATCGTTGCCTTTGAGGACCTTGGCATGGAAGCCATCTATGAATTCGAGGTGCAGGACATGCCGGCTATCGCGGCTGTCGATGTTGAGGGAAACTCCATTCACAGTTCCGGGCCCCTTGAGTGGCGTAAGCGCATGGCTGCCGACAGCATTGCCCGCAGCATCGGCGTTTGAGCCTTCCCGGCTTCGCGATCCGGCCAGCCTCCCGCACCGGATTTTGAGCCGCATCCGCAACACAAGCGGGGTTTTCTGTGGTTCAGCTCCTCGGCGAGGCATAGTAAGGCCTGCAAGTCCTCTTCGATGCCAAATGCTCGGATGTAGACACCGCATGGACCTGCCGACCATTCGATTGACGTTCGCGTGCTGTCGAGGATGCCAACAGGTAAGCATCGGAGATACCAAAAAAGAGCCTATCCATTACGACGAGGTAGCCGCCTCCAAAAGCGTCGTCGCCCGGTTAGGGGAGGGCTATGGCTCAACTGTTCTACAGCCTTTCTGCTTGGATTGCTCTCAGTCGCCTGACCTTCGACAACCTCGCACTGACGCGTTTCGGGCTGAGGACGGATGACGTCCACTGAATTCGCTCGCTTCAATTGATGATAGAATTGGTGAAAACTAACTGCGCTGTCGACCAAACACTTGAGAGCAAAAGGTCATGAAGTCGAAACCCGATCCTGTGCGACTAGACACTTGGGATCTCCGGATTCTTTCAGAGATCCAGTCAGATGGTCGGATTTCAAAAAGCGAGCTCGCAAAGCGTGTTCACCTTTCAGCGTCGGCCTGTTCAGAACGGCTCCGCGCGCTGCAAGCCGCAGGCATCATTGAGGGATTCTTTGCGCGACTCAGTCCAGCCCTCATGGGGGGCATCATCTCTATACTGGTGGAAGTGGTTTTGGATCGCCATCGTCTCGAGGATCAAAGACACTTCGAGGCTGCCATCCAAAACGTCCCGGAAATCCTGGACTGCTGGGCAATTGGGGGACGTATCGATTATCTGATGCGCGTTTCGTCTCCCTCCATGGCTGCGTATCAAGATTTCATGGAGGGACTCCTGCAGGCAGGATTGAGGATCAACCAATACTACAGCCTTGTCGTGACGAAGCCAGTGAAAGCCAATTCACCGATTCCGTTGTCCCCATCCAAGCGGAGATGAACTCTGAAGCGTTTCCGTCGGCAACTAGCCCCGATTCCGCGAATTAATCGGTCAGATACGCACATTTCCGCGAAATCCAAGAGGCCGTTGCGGATATAACGAGCCCTCAACCGAGTGCTCCGCTTCAATTTTCGGGCGAAGAGCGGCCAAGCGTTTAAGAGTCCGAAAAGTCATTCGGCCAGGATCTAAGCTCAGAGCACATATTGCCAAAGACCTTTGAGTGCCTGCTCTGCCACAAGCTCACAACTATGTAGATATGGAGGGAATTATGGCTGGAAGACCTGACAACCCTGGAAAGGGACCACCAGATAATCCGGGAAAAGGACCGCCTCACGGAGTGCCTTCCGGGCCGCCTCACAATGTTCCGCCGGGGCCACCCGTTCCGCCCGTGCCCCCGCCGCGCAAGGTGGGATGAGAGGATGGTTGATCCCGATTCATCCACAACGACCCCGGCGCAGCCAGTTCCCCGCTGGGAGAAGCGTTATCCGGGGCGGCTTAAGTACGAACTCAACGCGCTGTACGCAGCCGGAATAACCCCTGAGATTGACGAGCAGGCCCTCTCTTCCGGGCGATTGTCGCTAACTCTCGACTGGCCGCTCGATAGGGCGACGACCCTTCGGTTGCAGGCTGTCTTTCCCGACGCTTACCCGCACTTTCGGCCTCAGGTCTTTCTGCTCGCCGGCCTTGACCCACCGCCGACGCGCCACCGCAGTCCTATCGAGGGCAATCTCTGCCTGCTCGGCCGCGACACCCGGCAGTGGACACCGGGCTGGACGCTTTGCACGTTGCTCGAAAAACAGCTCGCCGACTCCGTGCGTGGTACCGGTGAGGAAGACCAGCAGGGCGAGCCTGCCGAATACTGGTGGAACAACCTTGGCCGTAATTCCGGATCTTATTGTCTGATCGACAGCGGCTGGGATGTCGGCGACGCCTCGCAGGGCACATTGCAGCTGCGTTACATCCAAGATCAAACGGTCAAAGTGGAGGCCGAGAACGGTCCAATCCATATTCCGGCGGTCAGGGCCTATGTCGAAGAGGTTCGCGCTGAGGATGGCCAAGTGCTTCACCAATGGGCGGGTCCGCTCCCAGCCGACCTGACCGAAGCGAAGAATCAACTTGAGGTTCCGTGGGTAAGATCAAAAGACACGATACTACCCGAACCTCAGCTCGATGCACAGCTAAAAAGGCTCCGCCAAGATTACTCATGGCTCCAGCGTACCCGGCCACGAAAGTACGGTTCAGGTCTGAAGTTTGACCTCCGCGCACTCGTCTATCCGAGCGAGCTCGGCTTTGGTGAGACGGGCCTCGGCTGGTGCTTCGTCATGGTCTTCGGTCATGCGCACGGCTTTGAGCCGAAGAAGAACAAAGCCCCTAAATCATTGCGTATCACGGCGCTGCCCGTTTTTCGCGCCGGGCCGGTCGACATTGGCTGGCGTGTTCCGGCCGTTGCATTCCTCAAAGAAAAGCGGATCCTTGTCGTCGGTGTTGGCGCCGTCGCCGCACCGGTAGCGATCGAACTTGCTCGCAACGGATGCGGCACCCTCGATCTCGTTGAACATGACATTCTTGAGCCTGGAAACACGATCCGCTGGCCGCTGGGCGCAGCCGCCTGGGGTCAGCGCAAGACAGAAGCCTTGCAGGGTTTTCTTGCTCGCCAGTATCCGGCAACGGAAGTCCGTAGCCATTCGCATTTTATAGGTATTGCGGCGCAGGCTCTGAGCGATCCGGGTGACGACGATATACTCGACTCGCTCATCAAGGACGCCGATCTCGTTATCGACGGCAGCGCTTCGCACGCCGTTACAACGCTGCTCGATGACCGCTGCCGAAGCGCAGCCGTTCCCCTCATAAGCATGTCCGCGACGCCGACGATGGAGGGCGGCACCGTTGTCCGGCACGTCCGCGAAAGCGGCTGCCCGAATTGCCTTTTGCACGCATGGCACAAGAACGAGATGGAACCCCCGCCAGGACAGGATGCCGGTGACGAGGCCCTGACCCAGCCGGCCGGGTGCAGCGAACGCACATTCACCGGTGCCGCGTATGATCTGCAGGAACTCTCGCTGCAGGCGGTGAGGCTGGCCATCGATACCCTCTCGGGCAAGGCGGACGAGGGTTCGGTCGTGCAGACACTCAGCTTTGTTGATGATGAACGAGCGCGCTGTCCGCCGAGCTGGCGTGTCGATCCGCTGCCAATACATCGGGACTGCTGGGGCGGGCATTGATGTTGCCGGATGTCGATGCCTGGCTGCCTAACACCCTGATTCAGGAATGTGCGGACGAAGCCGACACCAAATTCCCATTAGAGACCGGCGGCACGTTCATGGGCTGGTGGTTGAGTCCTGATACCGCCGTCGTAGCCGCCATGATTGGTCCCGGACCCGGCGCCCTTCACGAGCGCTTTCGGTTCCAGCCGGATCAGCAATGGCAGGTTGAGCAGATTGCCGCCCACTATGAGAGTTCGGGTCGCCGCGAGACTTACCTTGGTGACTGGCATAGCCACCCCGGCGCTCCGAGCGGCGCGCTGAGTTGGACCGACCGCGGCGTCCTTCGCCGCGTTATCACCACGCCAGAAGCGCGCTGCGCACTGCCGCTGATGATGATTCTATGGGGTTCTTCCGGGACATGGCAGCTGACAGCGTGGCGAGCACAAACGGTGCCGCGCGTGGTACTCTGGGACAAGCTGCATCTCGATCCGGTGCAGATAAGGGCCTTTTGAAATCTCTGCACCCGCAGATGCCGGCGGCTTGATGAAAGGCATGACCTGACATCCGCTTCGGTCCGGCGACGGTCCGGCAAACCTGCGCGAGGACGGCCTGCCAGACGGCGTGGGCTGCAGCGGGTGAAGTCGCAAACGGCCGAGCCCGCCGGCGCGGACCCGCTGCATTGGCTGCTCCTACCACCCATGCGGCAACCTGCTCCGCCGCGAACTGGCCGATGTCGCTTGTACACGCAGCGCTGGCTCATCGAGCAGTTCTTCCGTGATGAAGACCACGGCTTGAAGATAGAGACAGCCAGTTGCAATCGGGACAGATGGAAGCGTCTACTGCTGTGTGGACACGGCGTCGAGCATTGGCGTGCCCGTCCAATCTGTGCGAGAGAAGAAACTATTAGAGTAGGTCCTGGGATCGTAAGTCGATCGTGATGTGAAGAGGGGACCTTTGCTGCTCGATGAGGAGACTGCGGAGGGGCTTCTCGAGCATGCTTCCCCTGCCGCGCGACTCGCGATCCCAACGCCTTCACGACGCTGCGAGTCCGCTTAGCGAGGGTGGCAGTCCTGAATAGCCAAGGCGTGCCGCCACGAGCGTGCGCATCTTCATATGCCCGAACATATCCCGGCGACACGAAGAACACATCGCGAAGGTTCTGTTGGGCTGCTGGATGGGGACTTCGAACAGCGCATCTCCCATATTAGTCCCCGCGGTTTATGCGGTACCTTTCGCAAACATCCGACGACGAACAGAACACGGCGGCCGCACTGATCCCCTTATGCGCCTCAAGGAGAAGGTAACTCCAGAAACCTTGGTTTTCACTGCGTTCGAGCCGATTTTCGCGAATTCACCGGCTAAAGACGTGCAGTCCCGCGAAACTCGAGAGGTGTTTGCGGGTATGCTTGTTTTTAATAGGTGGCTGGGTGAGTGTCTTCTGCCTACTGCTCGCGAGGAGAGGAACTATGAGCTTGAGTAATCTGGGAACCGAGCAACTGCGGGAGAAGGATCGAAGCTTCGTCTTCCATCCGTCCACGCACTTGGCCAAGCACAGCCGCGGCGAGACGCCAAACCGGATCATGGCCGGTGCGGAAGGCGTGTACATCTGGGATACCGACGGCCGAAAGAGCCTTGACGGTTTCGGAGGGCTTTACTGTGTCAACATGGGATATGGATGCACGGAGATCGCCGAAGCCATCGCCCGGCAAGCGCATGAGCTGCCGTTCGCGCATGTCTATGCCAGTCAAGGCACGGCGCCGGTTGCCCTCTTGGCAGAAGCCGTGGTCGAATATTTCGGTCAGAACATGCGAAGGGTCTATTTTGGCCTTTCCGGCTCGGACGCCAATGAAACCAACATCAAGCTGGTCTGGTACTACAATAACATCCTCGGTCGCCCTGAAAAGAAGAAGATCATCTCGCGCAATCGCGGATATCACGGGTCCGGGCTGGTCACCGGAAGCTTGACAGGCCTTCCGTTTTTTCACGATTTCTTCGACCTGCCTCTGAATTTGGTGCGCCATACGACGGCGCCCCACCATTACCGCCAGGCGCATGATGGCGAAAATGAGGAAGCGTTCGCCAGGCGCTGTGCCAGCGAACTTGAAGCTCTTATTCTTGCTGAGGGTCCAGAGACGGTTGCCGCCTTCATCGGAGAGCCGGTACTTGGGACCGGCGGCATCGTTCCGCCCCCTAAGGGATATTGGTCCGCGATCCAAGGAGTGCTTGACAAGTACGATATCCTTCTTATCGCCGATGAGGTGGTCTGCGGCTTCGCGCGAACCGGTGAGAAATTCGGTTCCCATCTCTATGGCATGCGTCCGGATTTCGTGACCATAGCCAAGGGCTTGAGTTCAGCCTACCTCCCTATCTCCGGGTCAATCATCGGCAATCGCGTCTGGTCGGTGTTGGAACAAGGAACGGAAAAGCACGGCCCACTCGGCCATGGCTGGACATATTCCGGTCACACGCTTTGTGCTGCCGCAGCGCTTGCCAACATCAAATTGCTAAAGGAAAGAAACATCCTGGAACATGTTCGGGACGTCGGACCCTATTGGCAAGCCCGCATGAAAGCCGAACTGGAAGGACATCCCATTGTCGGCGAGGTTCGCGGCATCGGCATTTTAGCCGCCGTGGAGCTGATGGGGGATCCGAAGGGCCGGGTGCCATTTGAACCCGGACTTCAGGTCGGCGTGCGGGTCGCCGCTGCTTTGTTTGAAAATGGCGTCATAGGCCGCGCCATGCCGCATGGGGATATTCTCGGCTTTGCCCCACCTTTGATCATTACCCGAAAAGAGATCGACATCATCGTCGATGCGACTGCGAAATCAGTCGATACGACCTATCGTGCGCTGCAGGCGGAAGGCGCGATATGATCTGGCGTGAGATGACGCCTTCAACTCGGATCGCCGGAATATTCACGTGCGGCAGCCGTGTAGCATCATGAGCAGGGGCGCAACAATCCGCTCCGTTTTTTAAGGCTACTTGCATGGAGGGTGTGCCAGCCGATGCCGAAATACGAGCCAGTCTCGAACGACACAGTACCGCCTTCGCGTGCGAAGACGCTCACGTGAGCTGCTGCAAGAATGTAGCGGTGACGCTCTCACACCCCAATGTACCGTGAGGCTGAGCTCCTCCATGGAGCAGTCTCAAGCCGGACGCAAAAAGACAGCCCGACCGCAATGAAGTGCAAACCCAAGAGGACAACTGTCACCCTGCTAACAGATGGCGCTGGAATGAGGTCTCGACGTCGATAACAGAGCCGTCGAAGCACGGATCGCCCTCCCAAGGCGCACGGCCCGGCACGGAGCTCAGTCTCCGGCCGGGCCTTCAACCCAGAATGGCTGGCCCGCCCGTGTTGGCTCCTGGAGGGGGCCAGAACTCACTGCAGTTTAGCTATGCAAGACGCTTTTCATAGATTTGTAGGGCAGATCGCAGACAGCGCTGACGCGACTGACCTGCGCAACGCTCTGGGCGAGATTGCCTCTTCGCTCGATTTGCCGTCTTTCGCCTATCTTTTCCCTTCTTCTGGCAAGGGCCGCAACGTGCGCCTGATTTCCACCTACCCTCAATCCTGGACATCTCACTACCTTCACAGTCGGTATGAAAAGATTGACCCTGTAATTCATCAAGCGCGTGGTGGTCAGGAACCATTCAGCTGGGATGCGCACGGTGCTGATCTCGAACTATCGACGCAGCAGCGACAACTGATGGATGAGGCGACGCAATTTGGCATTCACTGCGGCTTCACGATCCCGATCCATGACAGCACCGGTAATTTTGCCGCACTGACCTTCGCTTCCGATGAAAGGCGACCACCGTTCTTTCGCCTGATTAATCGATATGACCGCGCGCTCGAACTCATCGCGATCTTCTTCCACCTTCATGCCTGTCGCAAGCTGGCCGACGGCAGGACCGTGGATGGTGTCACCCTATCTCGAAGGGAAATGGAGTGTCTGAAGTGGGCGGCTCGGGGCAAGACGGCGTGGGAAATCGGCCGCATCTTGGGAATCAGTCGGAGCACCGCAGCCTATCATCGGGATAACGCCAGGAAGAAGCTTGGCGTGAAGACGGCTATTCAGGCAGCTGTTCGGCTGGCACTGTCTCGGCCATCTCTCTTCACCTGATCTCCCGAAACCTGGGCACATACACAGGTTGTTTCAACTCCGGCCTTTGCCTTCAATCGCAGGTGCTATCCATGCGAGGAGAAGGCCATCATGTTGCAGTTGATCACGCCGGATTGTTACGCTGAGTTCAGCGACGAGCTCGAGCAGATGCATCGCTTGCGGTATCGCGTTTTCAGGGATCGACTTGATTGGGACGTTTCGTTCAGCGGCGGCTTTGAGGTCGATCCGTTCGATGCGCTTCGTCCCCATTACCTATTGCTGCGTGCGCCCGCCGGACGCATCGACGGCTGCGTGCGCCTGTTGCCGACTACAGGACCGACGATGCCCGACCGTCCAGCGCCGGAAGATCCACGTGTTTGGGAAAGCAGCCGTTTTGCGCTTGATCTGCCGCCTTCCGCCCCCAAACAGGCGGGCATCGCAATTGGCACCTACGAGCTGTTTGCCGGAATGGTCGAGTTTGGTTTGTCACGCGGTCTGCGCAGCATCGTCACCGTAACCGATCTGCGCATGGAGCGGATTTTGCGTCGCGCCGGCTGGCCACTCGAACGGTTGTCCGATCCGCAAACAATTGGCAACACACGCGCCGTTGCCGGATATCTCGACGTCTCGAGAGAGAGCTTGGAAGGCCTCCGCCGCAATGGCGGGCTCAAGGGCCCGGTCCTGTGGACCCCGGTCATTAAGATCGCCTGAGCCTGTAATCCAACCCTTTTTGGACATGATGCAATGGACGAAACAAGACCTGGCCCTGCTTGGCCGGACAGGCAAGATGATCGTGCCTATGGCTATGTCGACCAGCTCACAAGCCGAGGCTGGGCCTGGGAATTCCTCAGGCGCAATCCGGACTTCCAAAAAGATCTGGCGAACGCGCTACGCGGTGCCGAACGCACGAACGCCCGATCCATAGACATTATCAGCCTGGCTTCGAATACTGTTGATCTCTCGCGGTGGGGCCTTCTGTTTTGCAAGCTCAAAAGGAACTGATGCGAGCGTCTTTTGGTGCCCCCAATGTCCGCATGTTTTGCCCATAGTGGCCGAAACGGCGGCGCGGCCGCGCGGGGTCGACTTGCTTGATCTCGCCCGGCACTCCTGCCGCATCTCCATGCTCGTCACGCGGGACGGGCATCAGCACCTCCTGGTCGAGGACAGTGGCAGGAGCTTGCAGCTGGCTGCTTCCGGCGTCAGCATCCTCGAACCTGTGCGATTGACATCCTCCGTCCTCTGGCCGCCAGAGGAACTGAAGCAGCGCCTGAACGCGTTGGAATGTCTGAACAGCCTCTGTTGGACCGGCAGGCTGCAATCAGGATTCTTCCCGACCGAGCCCCGTAGCTCGCGGTTGCGCCGAGTCTTGCATGCCCTCGACGGCTTCATCGCTGGCGTATCACACCGCGAAATCGGCCTTGCTCTCTTCGGCAGAGCCCGTGTCGAGCAGGACTGGGCCGACCCCGGTGACCATCTTCGAGACAGCGTCCGCCGTGCAGTCAGACGCGGGCGCTCGCTAATGAACGGTGGTTATAAGCGTCTTCTTC
Source organism: Mesorhizobium sp. C277A (assembly GCF_040324395.1). Classification (NCBI taxonomy): domain Bacteria; kingdom Pseudomonadati; phylum Pseudomonadota; class Alphaproteobacteria; order Hyphomicrobiales; family Phyllobacteriaceae; genus Mesorhizobium; species Mesorhizobium sp. C277A. The sequence continues at coordinate 203,975 of NZ_JAMYVW010000004.1, forward strand.
TATAACGCCACCATCAGGCCTTTTGGCGGCCAGAGAACAGCTCCTTGTACCCCGCCACCACCAGCCAGTGGGCGCGCGCGAGATGGCTGCGAACCGCCCTTTGGGCGCGCGCTGGCTCTTGCACCGGATCGATTTCCAATATCGCCTTGGCCATCTCTTCTTCGCTGGCATTGCCGGCACATGCATCTAAGAGCTTCAAATATGTCGTGAAGTGCTCATCGTCGTAAGCGGTCAGGCTCTCCGCCCATGGGACCTCGTCGGCAACAGCAGGTTTGAGCAATCTGTCTACCATTTCATCTCTCGCCGGTAAGACCTATCCCGCGCCGCGCAGATCTTTGACCGCACAATATCCTAAAATGGGATAATCCGAAACTGGGATTAGTCCATGAGCCGGTTCCTTCTTGGCCCGGTTCGTCTGATGCCGAAATCACTTCGATCAGCTCGCCAGCGCCGGCTGCTACAACGGCTGATTGCGGCGCGCAAAACCAAAGGGGCCACCCAGACCCAGGTTGCTGATATGTTGGGCCGCCCACAATCCTTCGTGGCCAAGTACGAAGGTGGTGAACGTCGGCTGGACGTCATTGACTTTCTCGACGTCGCCGAGGCTCTCGGTATCGATCCTTGCGAGCTTCTGGCACAATTGAGTCGCGCTCGTGACCTGTAGATGGCGTGCGCTTTGTTTGGCTGCCAAACTCCACGACTCCCGTCCTTGAGTTCACGGTCAGGGGATTTGCCCTCGCGAAATGATGCCGTGCAGCCGCTCGCCCTTTGTTGCCTCTGATCTTTGTAGAGAATACTCCGTGGTGAAATCCTCGACAAGGGGGTGGCTTCTCGTGCATGGAAATCCGAGAGGTCTTTGCCCGCAATCTGCGCAGGCATCGTCAAAAAAGAAACTGTCCCAGGAAGCGCTGGCGCATGAGGCTGGCGTTGACCGAACATATGTCAGCGCACTTGAGCGCTCGGTCTATGCCGCCAGCATTGATACGGTGGCGAAACTCGCCAGAGTGCTCGGAATCGATCCGGCCGATCTACTCAACCCTCATTCTGAATAAATCTGGAAGCGGAGACGAAAACGCGGTTGATGAGACTCGGCCAGAAGGTTACAGGCATTCGTGCTGCTGACAGGAACGCCCGCGCGCCTTCGCAGCCGGTTCTCGTGAACCGAGCCCGCTTTTCTTCGGCAAGCTCAGGCGGTCTCGGCCATTCGGCTTCGCCCCTTGGCGTGGGCAGCCCTTCGGGCTGTGACGGCCGCCGCCCTTGCGGGGGGCGCGGTTTGTCTGTTGGCCTTTCCCGGTGGCGCAGGGCGGGCGGCACTCCCTTCTAGACCCGCCGCGGCAGCCCGCAACCCTTCGCGTGCCGCTCAGGGTCCTCCTCTTCGTTCCGGTCCTTCGGATGCGGTCCGCCTACCACGGCGGGCCTTTCCGGTCGCGACTCGCCGCCCACCCCGCTTCCGGGGAAAGGCGCGGCGATTGGTGAGCGGAGGATGAAACGATGCATGCAAACAGCAAGCGTACCACCAGCGGAGAGGCTGGCGCAGGCAAGGGCAGGCGCCAGCGCCAGCCTCTATCAGGAGATCACCGACCGCATCATTGCCGAGCTCGAGCGCGGCACCGTGCCATGGGTCAAGCCATGGGGCAGCGCAAAAGCAGGCCTCGGCCTGCCGAGGAATGCGTCCACGGGGCCAGTCGCCGCTCCTGCAGCAAAGAACAGCAGCTGCCGCAGCGTGGCTGACAAGGCATCTTGTCGGCGTCGAGGAGTTCCGTGATTTTTAACACAGTCGAATAGCTCGGGAGAATGATGCCGGGCAAAGGCCCTAACCTTGGCATTCCATCACCAATACCCAATAGCCCTCCTGATCAAAGCGCATCTAAACACCTCCATTTCAGGCGTTAGGGTTGTGTGCGTCAAGTTCTGCAAAATGGGGCGGCCATGATGCTGGTCATGCGGCTTGGCGCAGAGCGAGCTTCTTGTGCTCGCGCAGGTCGTCCATGTTGATGTATCGGTTGGCCTCCATCCAGTTTTCATTGGTCTCGACGGCCAACGCCCTGACCAGGCGCAGGCAGCTTTCGGTGTTGGGGAAGATGCGCACGACATAGGTGCGCCGGCGGATTTCCTCGTTGAGCCGCTCCAGCATGTTGGTGGATTTGAGATGCTTGTGGTGCTGTCTCGGCAGCCTGAAGAAGGTCAGGGTTTGTTCGATGGCATCCTCGGCCCAGCCTGTCAGACCGGATAGCGTGCCGACCATTTGGCAAGCCATGCGGCAAGATCAGCCCTGGCCTCTGCCTTGTTTGGCGCACTCCAGACGTCGACCACTTGCGCCACGCAAACTCGGACGCCGTAAACCTAACCCTTGGTTTTTCGTGGGTCTGCACCGTAGGTGCGTTCCTCGCGAATTGTTCCCTTTGCCTTGTGCAACACTGCTTGGGCAAGGCCGCCAGCCTTATGCACTGCGCGACCTGCGGCCGTTGCGCTGGCCTCAGACGCCTTCTGGGTCTTGTGATTGGATAATGTGTTTCCGCCTTGCGTCACCTTCCAACCATCCTTTGACGGCGACGAATGAAATACAGTTCGTTTTGCCATTCGCATACTCCCATAGATACAAGTGAGTGATAGCAGCGGCGAGCGGTCCTGGCTAGAACATCCCTGGCAGTGACGACGTTCGGCAAGCGTGTGAACTGGCAGGCGACGGGCAGTTGAGTCTAGGAGCTTGCAGCCGCTTGGCCTAATTTTCACTCAGCGAGTTGATGCACGCCCAATTATCTGTTGAAGATACGACTTGCGTTTCGTTGGGGAGTGTTTTGCGTGGCTGACTTGCTAAGCCTATCGCTGGATTTGCAGATCCTGCTGGTTTCTGGCTACTTCGCCTATAAGACAGCGGTGATTGGTAAGCTACAGACGGATACCAAAGAAGAGTTATTCTTAAAAATAGTCGCCTTTGGTGTCATTGGAAGGCTCTTGACGTATGCCTTGCAGGGGCTGTGGACCTTGCAAGGGTTTCACTGGGGCCTTAGTGGCAATGCCGCCGTGGTCACGTATTCTGCATTGGTCATAATCAATGCAATGTTGTCAGCAATGTTTTGGCGCGCCATTGGCTCTGAATGGTACAGCAAGGCCATGGAACATTTCGAAATATACCGAGATGACCATGAGCCGAGCACGTGGAACTCAATAACTGGCGCGCGTGCATTGTGGGACTGCGTCCAAATACATCTCGAAGACGGAAAAGTATTAGAGAGTCATTTCAACAAGCTCGATAAGAAAGTTCCGCTGCCCGGGATCAGATTGCACGAAGACGGAGTGTCTGTCTATCTAAGCGCCATCTATCGACCAGATGGTACATCGGAGCAGTTTACTCAAGGTGACAATAGCGGATTCGAGACAATTACATACATACCTCGTTCTCAGATACGGCAGATGGACGTCTCTTGGAAGGTAAGACAGCTGAGAAGATAGAGTTAGCGGCGCAGCTTTGGCGCGCCTCCACCTTCTTTGGGTTCTGTTGTAAGCGGATTTTGAGAAGTTTCTTGCCCGCCGCGCTCTGGTTTCCCGGTTGTATGTGGAACAGCGCTTTTCTGTTCAAAATCTACTACCTGAGTTTGGGTCTCATCTTTTCTGCTGTTCACTACATCAATCCTCCGGGAACGAGTTAATCGACTTCATTATATCAGATTGAGCTAATCCCATCTAGCCGTCGAGGGTAGGGGGCGGTCGGATATCTAGGGCCGATGGTCCTAGGGACCGGCGGGGGCTCCAGAGTCCACAACGCCACAATTGAAAACATGAGGGTTTGCTCGCACGTGCACTGCAGAATGCGGCGTAGTAGACTTCCACCTTACCTTGGCCAGGGGAAGAGGTGTTCATTGACCCGCTACGCCGAATTGCATGAGTTAGTGTCCTACGGTGCCGCCACTATGCGCCTAATCCACGAATCGCAGAGATACAGCAACGCCATACGCAGCGGTTTGCCGGCGTTTCTCGGTTGTCCGCCGCACAGGGTGCTCGGTGTGCCACCAGTAGGGGATTTTCGCCCCGGCACGGACCATCACCATTGTTGCGCCGCCATCCGTGAGAGTGCAGCCTAAGCTGTCAGAAAGCAGGTTGCCGCCAGCAATCACCAATATAGATAGATGATTCAATCCCTGACGATGCCCTAATTCGTCATGCATGCACGCTTTCCACAGGCGTCCCCTCCTTTTCCACAAGGACAACATAACCACGACGCAACGCGCCTCGGCGCGATCGCACCGCCATGAGTAAACATTGACTGCAAATGGCGACGACCTGCTAATAAGCATCTCTACCGACCTCTCTACTGTCCGCCGTCAACTTAAGCAGCTTGGCGCCGACATTGGCGCTGCGACAAGCGGCATCCAGAAGCAGTTCGACAGCGTCGGCCGCGGCATCGATAAGGCCATGACCACGGCGCTGCAGACGCGCATCAATGAAATGGTCGGGATTGGCACGAACGCCAGCAAGGAATGAAACGGCGTCCTTGCCGATCAGGGGCGTGAGCTTGAGGCGCTTCGGACCAAGTACAGCCCGCTCTTTGCTGCCCAGCAGACCTACCTGACCAACCTGCAGAATATCAAAATGGCGCAGGCCCTCGGGGCGATCGGCACCGAAGAGACGGCCGCCGCCATTGCGCGCGAGAAGGCTGCGTTTGCATCCAATGTCGTCGCGATCAATACGCACGATGCGGCGCTTAGGAAGGTTGGCGGATCGGCCAAGCTTAGCGCCAACCAAATGCTCAACCTGTCGCGGGGTAATGACGTCGTCACCATGTTCGCGCTTGGCGCGCCGCCGATGCAGATTTTTGCATCGCAGGCCGGCCAGATTTACGACGCGCTGAGCAGGGGCAGGGAGGTGTCAAGGGACCGCTAAAGGCGGTAGGCGAAGGCGCGCTTAGCCTGGCTACCAAGTTCCCGCTGGCGACGGCGGCGATAGCAGCAGCTGGCGTGGCTTTTCTGGCATACCAGGAGTTTGGCGGCAGCAGCCTGAAGACGCTCGATGAAATCCTCAAGAACCACGAGGAAAACATCAAGCGGCTCGGCGATGCATACGACGTGGTTGCAGGCAAGCAGCACAAGTACGAATGGTGGAGCCTTGGCAGCAGCCATGATCCATAGTGCGGAGTTGCGCATGTCGCTGCGCTACAGGCGGCGTTAGATGCTGAGGGCCGCAGAGCGCGGCAGCTAGGCTTTGGGACGAGCCTGAAGAAAACGCCCGGCCCGAGGACCGGGCTGATACTTTATCCCCTCCCAATTGAGATCTTCGGCATATCACCGCCTTCCCCGGCCATGAGGAATTCGAGCAGGGCGCTCATCAGCAGCTCCGCGGTGTCCCTATCAAGCGAAAGCTCGACTTCTTCGTCTTCGCCGACAAACGGCAGCAGCCCTCTCAAGGGATTGTGCGAGGTTACCATCACGTCATCGTCTTGGTACTCAACAGGTAGAGGCATTGCATTCTCCAATATCCTTGGGCTGCGGACGCGCGTAAGCGGGACCGCGAGCCACGTTGATGTTCAACGAGTTTTTGTTGGGCAGCCGTGCTGCTCGTTGTCTACGACGTAAGGGCTCCCCCATCGTCGGTTATCACGCGGCGTTGTCGAAGGTGCTAGGCGCCGGTTCTCTCAAAGCACGCCGCAAAGGTAGCTGAGCCAGTACGGCTGTCAAGGCGTAGCCGCCGATCAAGAGGCGGTGGACAACTAGCGTAACGGTTGAATTTGTGAGTTGCGAAAATCGCAACATGTAACCAAAATGGTTACGGCTACGGGAGGTAGTTAGAGCTACCTCCCGTGCGCCCGTGCCAACTGGAAGTTCGGGGCCTGCGGCTGATGTCATTTCCAAGGTGACGCCGCAGGCCTCATCCAGCGCCATCCAATATACAGATCGTCGAGTCTCTCTGCCCGCCGGGACTGGCTTTACCCACAAGGTTTTTGTTCCCTTTTTGTTCCAGAGTCGCTTTTTAGGCTCGGCCCGCTCGACTCGGCCCCTGCAGACAAGCGGCGTTTTCCGTTTCGGCGCCGATCAAGCTAATTGAGTGCCGCTACCCTCTATTTATTCGCTTCGTAGCCGCTTGGATCAGCTGCCAAACCCCAGCCTGCGCGCTCCGAGATCGCGCCGGTCGTAGAGCCAGGGCTGATCTTGCCGCATGGCCTGCCAATTGGTCGGCACGCTATCCGCGCCTGACAGGCTGGGCCGAGGATGCCATCGAACAAACCCTGACCTTCTTCAGGCTGCCGAGACAGCACCACAAGCATCTCAAGTCCACCAACATGCTGGAGCGGCTCAACGAGGAAATCCGCCGGCGCACCTATGTCGTGCGCATCTTCCCCAATACCGAAAGCTGCCTGCGCCTGGTCAGGGCCTTGGCCGTCGAGACCAACGAAAACTGGATGGAGGCCAACCGATACATCAACATGGACGACCTGCGCGAGCACAAGAAGCTCGCTCTGCGCCAAGCCGCATGACCAGCATCATGACCGCCCCCTCTCAGCGAATTTGCAGAACTCTCAGCACACTACCGGCGTTAGTCGAGCCCGCATTGATCAGGGTCACCCTTCTTGTTTCGCAGGAGGAGGCGGCCGCCCATCGACAATGGCTTCTTCAAGTGTCGCCCGTTCAGGGCCGACGGAAAAAGGGCGCACAAAGGCGCGCCCTTCATTTCGATCGGCTATCAGCCAGCCGCCTTCACCTTTCGTTGTTAGAAGCGGTAGGTGACACCTGCGCCTATCAACCAGGGATCGAGCTCCGCCTTTCCCGTCTGCTTCGCGCCGTCCACTGTGACGTCGAAGTCTGGCTTGAGGAAAAGCTTCTTCACGTCGAAATTGACGCCCCAATGCTGATCCACCATGTAGTCGAACCCGACCTGCAGCGCGGTGCCGAACGTGTTATCAACCTTGAAAGCATCGGCACTGCCGGCATGCTGGTTATAGAATATCGTGTAGTTCACGCCGGCGCCGACATAGGGCTTGAAAGCGCCGAAATTGGTAAAATGATACTGCAATGTGAGCGTGGGCGGCAGCAGCCAAACCTTGCCGACATTGCCCAGCGCGCCGATCGCTCCTTGGCCCTCAATGTTGGCATAGGTGGTGCCGAGGATAAGCTCCGTGGCGATGTTGTCCGTGAAGTAATAGGAGATATCGAGTTCCGGCGTCACAGTGTTCGAATACGAAAGGTCGGAGCCGGGCACTGCATTGACGTAGCCCGAATCCTCAGTAATGACCCCCAACGCGCGCAGGCGGAACTGCCAAGGATTTGGCCATTCCGTGACCGTGGCTCCAGCCTGCGGGACGCTCGCGGATTGCGCAAGCTCGGCCGCCACGGCCTGCTGCCCCATCAGAATCAGGACGATGGCCGCTGTTACGCCCCGCGCCACGCCCATTCGCTTTCTCGCCATGATATTCTCTCCTTGCTCTTCAGAAATGATGCACTGAACTACGAAAACTCTTGCAAATGGCGTGAGATTGGCGGAGCGCTCATGCGCAGTGTGCGCGAGACCGCGCACACACTATTTGCGCCGTGCTCGCAATCATCGACCTGTACTCACTTAGACGTAAGCGGGATAACCAAAGGCCTGCAGCTTTGCGACCATCTTACGCGCGTGGCACGGGTGGGCGCGTTCGGCCCGCTTCGTGGTGGCGAGCAGGATCTGCGTAGGTGGCAATGGTGGTCCCGGGCCCACAGTGAGGGCGGATTTCCGGCCGTCTTGCCAGAATTGTAGAGGTACTGACCGCGCCGCATGAACACGGGAATCTTGTCGGGACGGGCGAAGATGGCTGTCAGCGCGTCGTGGTCGCGATTGAACTGTGTTCCACCGAACTGCGCCAGGATCCTGGCCTGGCTGGCGGCCCAGGCAATTGTCTGTTCTCCTTCCACATCTTCGAGCCAAAGATAGGGATCATCGTCCGGGGCATTCAGCGTTGGTTGGAAATCGAATACGGTCATGTCCGGATAACGTGAAGTCTGGTGTCGACTGGAAAATAACCGCAACGTCCTGTCGGCTCGGAAAGGCCCGGTTTTCGCAGCTGCGACTGCATGTTCGGCGGGCTCGATCATGATATGATTTCTCCTCAGTCCTTGCCGCAGCGCGTTTGCGGATAGTCTTGCACGTGCCGTGCCAAAAGGAGAAAATCATTTCACAACAATGACATGGCTCTGACTGCCGTGTGCCTCATGTCGACTTTGTCGCAGACCCGACAACGAGTGCAGCCGTGACCGCCCTGATAGAACCTCTGTGCAAGCTCGGTGGGCACTGCGGAATAGCAGTGAAGCTCACCGCGAACTGGCCGAGCTTCAAATCGACATCGGCGACGGGGCGATTGACGACCACTCCGTTGCCGGTGTCGGGCACGGCACTGCCTGAGGATCTCCGCGGCGGCCATCATCGGATGACAGCGTTTACGAGGGCTCCCATTCTTGGCCGACCGGTAGGCCCGCAAAAGACTGCTGCCTCATCCCTCCGCCTGGATTGAGCCGCAGGGATGGAGTGGCGTCGTGCTTTGGACCGGCAGAATGGTCATAACCAATTCTGTTCCGGCTATCTGTACAGAGATTCATTGATGCGCTTAGGCCGGGCATGCGCCCATCCGCGACCATCTGAGCATGAGCATCGATCCTTCACCACAGAGAATTGCTTCCCCATGAGAGAGGCCTCGCGGCGGACATGAGTTTGCGTCACTCTTCATGATCGCGGCCTCCGAGGATGTCGGGACAGCCAGTGCAACGGCACGATAGGGCGAAGGATCTGGCAGCTCTTGCAACTGCTGAGGCTCGATTGGACACGGCATGTCGTGATCTGTCCGACAGAGACGCAGGGTTCTGCACTGTCCGTTCATGAAGACTGTGCTGGTCCCATGAGTATTCCGATGCAGAGGGTGCCCGATTAGCTATTCGGAAAAAGGCGACATCCGAAGTGCAAATCGGTCGCCGCCCTGAAGCGTCCCCCTCAATGTCGGATTTCGGACAGGATCGTAGTTCCGCCAACCCATTGTTTAATATAGTTTCCTTCTCTGGCATGGCCCATGCATGGGACTCTGCGAATGCATCAGCGAGACGTTGTCCATGATCATGCGCACCGAAAATGCCGTCGCCGTAGTGAACACCGCGCTCTCGCCTGCCATCAAGTCGCCGAAAGGACGGCGCGTCATGGTCGGGCCGGCGATTGGGCCGGCTTCAAACACCTTAATGGGCCTGCAAAGCGTCTCGCGTGACGGCCACGCGGGCATCCAGACGAACGGAAAGGCATACATCGTTGCCCACGTCGCCGGCCTGACCCCTCGATTTACCGCGCCGGAATGCTCCGGTCCACATTCGACGACGCGAACGCGCTGGACAAATTCTCGCAAACCCGGTCGGGACCGGTGCTCCGAACGTCCGCGAGGGGGGGCCAGTGGCTGCGGCCGATATTCGCCGCGAACAAGCAGCCTAGTGGGAAGACTCTATAGGAGGAAGCAGTGGAGTTATCTTGCGTTGGGATCGGTGCTGGCCCGTCCAATTTGAGCCTTGCGTGTCAGCTACACGAGCAAGTCGGGAAAGGGGCGGTGTTCCTGGATCGGCAGGTCGACTTCCGCTGGCATCCAGGCAATGCATTCGATTCCTCCGAGCTCCAGGTCAGCCACTTCAAGGACCTGATCACTCTAGTGAATCCGCGATCAGCCTACACTTTCGTAAACTTCCTGCACGAAAAGGGGCGTCTGTATCACTTCCTGAACGCACAGTTCGAAGCCGTGCTCAGAGTGGAGTTCGAACAATACCTGAACTGGGTCTTCCACAGGAACCCACTTGTGCTTGGCGGCGAGACAGTGCGCGAAATCCGCTTTGACGGCGAGTTTCGGGTGCGGACGGATAAGGCGGTTCTCGGCGCCAGAGACGTCGTGGTCGGCATTGGCAAGCAGGCGCAAATTCCGCCTCAGTTCCAGGGCTGGACTGGACGCAACCTGTTCCACTCATCTGTTTTACTGCACATCCACCCTGAGGTGCGGAGAAAGCATGTCTGCGTGGTCGGCGGAGGACAATCGGGAGCCGAGGTGATGTTGCATCTTATCGGCCTGCCGAAAGAACGGCGGCCTGCCTCGATCACTTGGGTCTCGCAGCGCGAAAACTATCTGCCTCTGGACAACAGCCCGTTCACAAACGAGTTGTTCATGCCCTGCTTTTCGGATCGTTTCGCGGCCATGAGCGAGTCGCAGCGTAAGCTGCTCCTGCGGCGTTTCGTGCTTGCCTCGGACGGCATTTCAGAAAGCACGTTGCGGGCGATCTATCAGGCGCTCTACCGCCACGCATTTTTCGAGCCAAACCGATCCGACATCACACTGCGGCCGGGCTGCACCGTCTCGCACTGCATCAACGCCGGCGCGGGTCACAGGCTGACCCTGCAGCACGGCATGGTCGAGGTCGAAGAAGTCGCGGCTGACATCGTCGTGCTGGCCACCGGTTACGAGAACGCGATCCCAGACTTCTTCGAACCTATCGCGCACCGGCTGGAGCATATCGACAATGAATTAGCTATTCGCGAGGATTTTTCGGTGAGCTGGGACGGACCGCGTGACAGACGCATCTTCGTACAAAATGCGAGCCTCGGGCAGCGCGGCCTGGCCGATCCGAACCTAAGCCTGCTGGCCTGGCGCGCGCGCCGCATCCTCGATAGCCTTATTGGGCGCGCGCCATGCGCGAACCCCGAGCATCCTGGCTTCATCAGCCATACCTCGATCGAGAGCTGGCCCGCCCCCGCAGCCGAAGAAATGGGCAGCGGGATATGACTCGTAGACTTTTGATCATCGGCGGTGGCATCCTAGGAATGATGTCCGCCTCCGCTGCGGCGAAGGCCGGAGGCTTCTCCGAAATTGTGACCGAACAAGTTCTTGGACCAAGCGGCGCATCGCATTATTCTGGGGGCGTGCATTTCCCCTACGGTTGTCAAGACCGTACCAGGTCGCTCACTCGAAAGAGCGCCGTGGTGTTGGCGGCCATGGCTGGGTCGGCGGTCGGATGGTGCCGGCCTTTAGCGACGCGTGTCGCGGCTGGACCGGGTGAACCGAATGATCCGGCCCAGTTTACCGAAGCCCTGGACCCGGCTGAGCCTGACATAGGCAGTCTCGCGCCGAGCTTCTGCGGACAAAATCCGTCGGAGCGGAACGCACTTAGCATCGCCGTCCCACATGCGCGGGACCGTCTCCGTGGACCCGCAACTTCCCCAGCGCCCGACTGCCCTAATTGGGATGTCCGACCAACCAGTCTTTCCAACAGGAGGCTTTTCGCATGTTGACTGATGCACAAAGAGACAAGTGGAAGAAAGACGGATACGTCAGGCTCGAAAGCTTCTTTGCGCCAGCGGCTCAGGAAGATATCTCTAATTTTGTCGAAGATATGTCACGCTGGGATGTCAGCGATGATAAATGGCTCATGTGGTTCGAGAAGACGACGGACAATCGAAAGATCATCTCCAAGATCGAGAATTTTCTCGATTTCCATGATCCATTGCGCCGTTTGCTCTTAGAAGATCAGCGCATAAAGTCAGCGGTCGAGGATTTGCTTGGCGAAGATTCGCGCAGGCTCAAGGAGTTGCTGATTTTCCACTACCCAGACAGCGGCGGCTATCTCCCGCATCAGGACATTTATCATATTCCACACAAACTCCCCGACCGGATGGTCCATGCGGTGGTTGCCATAGCCATCGACGATTCCGACCCGGAAAACGGCGGGCTTTTCTTCAGCCCCGGCAACCACAAAAAGGGGGTCTTTCCCATGGATGCCGGTGGGGTGATCTATCCTCAAATAGCCGAAACGTTCTCCTGGGAACCCGTAGTATGGAAGGCTGGCGACATCTTCATCTTCGACGATTACGCACCGCACTACTCACGACCGAACAAAAGCAATCGTTCTCGGCGGACACTCTACTTGGTGTTCCAGCGTGCCTCAACCGGTGGGCCGACCCGCGCTGAATATAACGTGCTTAAGCGCGCCCTTAACCCGCCCGAGGGCAAAGTGGCCGATCTCGACAATCTCAAGCCCCCAAATGGGATCTTCTATCGCGATTGAGCTCACGCAGCCAGGCGGAGGCATGCACACTAAACTGATCGACCGCTCAAAAAATGCGCGGACGGTATGGCGGTCTGATTTTCGGGCTCGCGGAGCATCGGACGCTTCGGCCACGTGGATTGTGGAGGTGGTCGCAGGCGGTCTTCCGTGTGCCTACAGCCCGACTAGCGCCCCCCTTGGTCGCCCGCCTGCCGGCCCAGAGCTGCACTATCCTGGCCGGGCCGCCAACGGGTCGGACTGCCGTTTCTCTCCATGAAGTGCACTTGAGGCTGTTCGTTGCAGCCGAAGGTCCGGCCCACTCTTCAACAGCTTAGGTTCGTTGTCATGCGCAAATACACGTTTTCTCGAACGGAGCTGTCGCGGGCGTTCGGTATCGACACGGCCACGCTTGGAACGGGCAGCGCTCGCACGGGGTTTTCGTTCGGAAAGGTTGGACCCGGGGTCACATCCGAGCCCCATCGGCACGACGAAATCGAGGCCTTCGTGGTCCTGTCTGGCGCGGGCAAGGTCACCACCGACCTTGGGGAAATCTCGGTCGCGGCCGGCGACGTCGTTCTGTTCCATCCTTTTGAAGCGCATGTGCTGCGCAACGACGGGAACAAAGACCTAGATTTCGTCGCTGTCTACTGGCGAGACGGCGAGGCCGCCCTTGATGCCGCTGCAAAGTTCACGGCTCCACGCGGCCCAATCTTCGTCTTCTCCACGCCGCCAACGCCAAATGGCGATCTGCATCTGGGGCATCTTTCTGGCCCCTATTTCGGCGCTGATGTCTATACCCGTTTCCTGCGCATGAAAGGACTCGAGGCCTATCACCTGACCGGAAGCGACGATTACCAGAGCTACGTCGCGACACGCGCCGATGCCGATCAATCGACTCCTGCAAACGTGGCGCGCTACTACGCCGACGAGATACGCGCCACGCTTGCACTTCTCGATTGTGAACTCCACAGCTTCCAAGCCACAATGGGCGATGACGGTTACGGCGAGTTCCAAACCGCGTGTTTCCGGAGTCTTCTGAGCAGCGCGGCGGTAGATTTGCGCCAGAGCCCTGCGCTTTTTGATGCCGTGACAGGCCACTATCTTTACGAGCCGGATGTTGGCGGCCTCTGCCCCGATTGCGGCGGCTCCGCCGCTGGCAACATCTGCGAGGAATGCGGTGCCCCAAACCTTTGCCACGACTTAGGTGCAGCGCGGTCACGGAAGTCTGCAAAGGCGCCGGTGGTCGGCTCCCTCCGCCGTCCGGAACTTGCCATGGACCAATGCTACGACAATATCGACCGGCATCTAAGGGCGTCGGGCGTCCCGCTACGGATCTTGGATCTCTTCGCGCGCCTGCGCCAACGCGGCGACTTCTCAGTGCCCATTACCCACCCCTCGGACTGGGGCCTGCCGGCCGAGGGGTTCCCGGGGCAAGTGATCTGGGTGTGGCCGGAGATGGCATTCGGTTTTCTGTACAACATCCAGGCGCTCGGCCGCTCGATGGGTCGCGACTGGAAGGCGGAAATGCCCGGCAACGACTGGCAGATTGTCCATTTCTTCGGCTTCGACAATTCGTTCTACCACGCGCTACTCTACCCCGCTCTTTACGCCGAGGTCTTCTCCCACTGGACGCCACGCATCCGCTATCACGTCAACGAGTTCTACCTGCTCAACGGCAAGAAATTCTCAACCAGCTGCCGCCATGCGGTCTGGGGCAAGGAGGTTCTGAGCCCAAAGACAGTCGACGTCGTGCGCCTCCATTTGGGCCTGACACGCCCAGAAGGTGAGCGGACGGATTTCACGCTGGACGCGCTGCGCCGCACTGAGAACGAGGTGTTCCAAAGGATCTGGCTGAACTGGCTTGAGGCGTTGAACCAGGAAATCAAGCAGGATTTTGCCGGTCGTGTACCCGATGCAGGCGATTGGAGCCCGGTCGACCGCGCCTTCTTTGCTCGGATAGAGATCTATCGCGCGGCGATGGAGCGCGCCTATTCGGACGAAGGCTTCTCGGTTCGGCGCGCGGCCGCTCAGGTCTGCGATTTCGTGCGCGATTGTGTAATCTACCGTGGGGCGCGAGACTATACGGCGGCCCGACGTTTCTATCCCGCCCGCAATCGGACTTCGACAGCCCTTCAGACGACGGCCGCTGCGATCCTGGCACCGACACTCGCTCCGCTGATGCCCCGCTTCGCCAGAACGCTGGCGCGAGGCATCGATGGCGTCTCAACCGAAACATGGCCCCGATCCGCCCAGCGCCTTGCGCCCGGAACGCGCTTTGATCTCGGACCCGTGTTGGTGTTCTACGCCAAATCCGGCAATCCTCATCTTGATGAGGAGGAAGCACTATGAGCCCAAAGGTGCACCAGTGAGCTGTCCCAATCTCGACCAGATCTGCGCGGTAATCAAAGCCGACGATGCCAAATATCTTGACTCGCTGTCAGTGGCGACCGAAGCCGCTATCAAACGGTAGAGACCAGAGTAGCGGACCAGAACCAACGCGTCGTCGACAACCCTGGCCCGCCCTTGGAGGACCGCCCGGCCGATCGCTTCCCAGCCCTTGCTGTTCGTTCCGCAAATGCCGTGTGGGCTCGACTGCGCTGACCAACCTCTTCGGCATCGGGATTTCCGTCCTCCAGCCGGTCAAGGCTGTCATGCGGTTCGACCCGCTTGGTCTCCTGGCGAACCCTGGGTCGTGCGCCGATCACTACTGTGAATGCTGAATGCGAATGCCTGCGTGATGCTATCTTCGGTTCTGTCCGAGTCTGTACCGGCACGGCAGTCGGCCGAAGAACAACTGAGCTACTGACATCGGAAGGTAGCAAATTCTGCCCTACAAACCCGCTACTGCTCGCAACCAGCGTTCACGGTGGCGATGGTGCGCAAGCTTCCAACCAGACCCGCGCAACCACAGCCCGTCGCCTCAGGCGAGGGCCGCCAAAAATCGCGAGCGTCGAGAGATACATCCAGTTTTTTAGGGTCGGCTAAGCTGTGTCTAACGAAAGTAACGTGACATGGACTCAATCTTCAAGCCAAGTACCTCGTACCTGTCCGCTCTCCTGCGTCTGCAATGACTGCGGAGCCGATCTTGACGATCAGCCTGCGAGCCGACTCTTGGGCCGTCCTCGTTGGAACTTTTTTTCTAAGCTCTTCTTGCATCCAATAGCGTTTAGTTGGTGAGCAGCCAGAGACAAAAATTGGGATCTCTCATCAAATTGCGTCTCTCTGTCTCGCGCTTTCGATTGGATCAATGTTCCGAGACGATCACCTTTTGTCTGGTGCCACCTGCGCTGGTGCGGAGAGTTGAGGGGCCGCACACTGTTCCTGATCGCCGGCGGTCGGAAATGGTGTGATCGACCAATCGATTAAATCGACGGCCTGCTGAAGTACCGCCTCGGTACGAGCCCGGATGGGTGAGGCGGCGATAACATGTCCGATCCAGTCCCGGTGATCGCCTTTCCTGACGATCCGCGTCTTGGGCCCAATATAGAATTCGACCTCGGCGACGCCTGGGACAGCAGTCGCCCGACTGTCCCCGTCGATCCATTCGAGCGTGCCATCGCGATCCGGAACTAGGATTCGCGCAGCCGCAATCTGCGAATGCCTTCTACGCAAATCCCATTCCTCGCCGATGACAAGCTTAATGTGCTCGGTGATTAGGTCGACACCATAAGCCAGCTGAATCATTTGAGGATTGGGCAAACCCGCCATACGCGGATTGACTTCAATGACGACTGGCCCACGCTTCGTCCACCGGAGTTCAATGTTCGTTGGCCCCCAGCCAAGGCCGAGAGCTCGCAAACTGTTTTGCGAAATATCTACGATGCGCTCATTCTCATCATCTGTCAGCGGGGCCGGTAGAGTCAATTCACGAAAGACGAAATGCGGTGGGGGGCCGAACTCTCCGGCATAAATCCCAATGACCTCATTTCCCATTATGTCGGCGCAATAGTAGGGGCCTTGTGCGAATTCTTCGACCAGTATCCTCGGTGACGACCGCCACATGTGCTTCCCACCCAACAGATAGGTCGTATGTTCGGCCACCTCATCGATGTCGCGGCACAATCGGACACCACTGCTGCCGACTCCTACGGCTGGCTTGAGAACCACCGGAAAGCCGATCTCCCCGGCAGAGCGTGTTACATCCTTCGCATCCGTTGCCAAGCGATAAGACGGCACTGGAACGACGGCCTCCCTGAGGAGCTCACGTTGAACGAATTTGTTGCAACATCGTTCAATAGACGTTGGGTCTGGCCCCGGTAGATCGAAATAGCGGCAGAGCTTGCCAACTGTCGCATAGACCGACTCATTGGCGCACGTAATGCCAGCAATGCCATAGGTCGCACGAAGCCGGGAACATTCGTCGGTCAAGGCATCGAGGTCGGCTGTATCGACACGGATTGCCTCGGCCTCTTCCCTCGCAATATAGTCATACTGAGCTGGATCAGCCGATAGGGTAATCGAATGAAGGCCAAGACGCTGGGCTGCCTGGATGTATAACAGACCAGTCCTCGAGCCTTCAACCAGGATAAGTACTCTTTTGGTCATTGGCTTTTGCATTTTTGATGCGCCCTAATCTCAGACCTGTCGTGAAATTATCACGGGTCGACGATTTAAGGTTGTGAAGTTGTATGAATGAATTGTAAACGGCTGTTAATGTGGCCGCTGGATCCTGGGGCGAAAGCGGTGGCGATGGAGGCTAAGAGTGTTGGCCGCTATCGCCGGCATGGGCAAGTACGTTCCTCACCAAGTGGATGCGATAGCGCTGCCATATGGCCGACAAAACCTTGGTGCGCCGCGTTCTTGGCTTCATGGGCATTGGAGACGCCGAGTCGCGAGGCCGCAACGGGTCATCTTGCGCAGGAACTCCGTCCAATTGGCTCGCCCTCAGACGAGACGTGCCAATCTCTATCCCCAGTACCTCGCGTCGTCCGTCCGCGTGACGCCGACGGTATGACGACGGCGACCGAGACGATCGGCCCACCACGGCGGACCTTCGGGCAAGTGGCGTCAACCCACAGGTATGGCCGATCGCCCTCGATCGGCCGCTCGAAGAAAGGCCTCACGTTGATACCAGGCTGCCGCTCACCCCTTGGCGTCAATCGCCGGGTCGAGATGGGCTCAAAATATAGCTTCCTGGATGACGGCGGTCAGCGCGGCGGGGGTTCGAGTAAACCCGGGGAGTACTTCCTTCCTGAGCTTCGGTGCGCAGCTCGACGGCGCCGGAGCGCGCCTCCTTGTCGCGCTCGCGACGTTGCGGGTGGGCGGGGCGCAGCGGGTTCTTCTCGCTATAGGCGGGGCCGATGGCTGCGCCCACCTCCATTTCCATTCGCCGTTCGGCAAGCCGACCATCTGCGCAGACATGTTGCTCAACTCCTGATCCCTTTTTGGGGTTGCCCGCAAGGCAAATGCCCGCAGGCGGCAGCGTCCGCATTCAATGGGCCATCAAGAGTCGTGCCATTTTGCTCGCTGCTGCTACTGCTGGCAGCCGTTTGTCAGGGTGTGCATCGCGCACAACGAAGGGACTCGAGGAGCCACCAGCGATCAGATCGCTCGGTCGAAAACGCGCAGTGACCTTAAGGATCTGGATGTCTTGGCGGTGTCGAACGTTCCGCAACATTCCCCTTTGAACGTTTATCCATTGTCGGAAAGCGGACAGAACCGCGTTCGCGCAGACAAATTGAATGAGGACCTCGGAAGCGAACGGTGTTGAACCGAAATTGTTTTTCGACTTGGCACAGCTCATGCGGTTGTACAGTGAAGTTCATGCAGCAACGGACTAGCGACGAAACATTGCGCGAGGTGATGAGCGTTGGTGGGAACTGCCCACTTACTGGCATGCTCCAGCCTTTCGATGAAGCAGGGTAAGGCGACCGTCAGCTTGCCGCTGTCGACTTTTGGCAGCAATCACTGTCCGGGCGCCAAGGTATTTAAGCCAGTCCCGGATACATCGACCGGCCGCCACTCAGGAGATCATGCGACTCGCAAATGAAGACCCTCCGTCGCCGCCGGGCTGCTCAGCACGTCGGCTGCACGGGGCGGATGCGTAAGAACTCGAGAGCTTTGGAGAGAACCCAAATGAAGATGCTGACGATGCAGACTCTAACGCCGACCCTCTCGGGTCCGCGCCGGCCGTTGCGTTTTGGGCGCGAGTCGTTAGCCAACCTCATCGCAAAGAATTTGGACAGGTTTGCGTCGAATATTGCTGTGCGCACGAACGATAATGGCGACGTGAGTTACCGCGAGTTGGGGATGTCCGCGTCCGGCCTTTCAGGGCGCCTGAAGGCTGCTGGGGTCGGCCATGGTGATGCGGTCATTGTCAAACTTCCCCGATCTGTAGAACTGGTTGCGACCATTTTGGCTACTCAATTGCTTGGTGCAGCCTTCGTTCCTATTGACCCAGCGGAAACCGACCAGCGATTGGACTATATCCGCCGCAACACGAAACCCAAGGCCATAGTCGAGCACCATTCCAATGGTTCGATCCGCGTCGAGCGCCTTTCGCAGAGCGGCGGCATCAAGTCAGCCTTCTCGGAGATCGCCTATATCATGCATACCTCCGGAACCACTGGAATCCCGAAAGGGGTGCCGGTTTCCCAGGCAGCTCTTCTGAATTTGGTCGACTGGTATGTCGACATGATCGATTTCTCGGAGCGAGCTAGCATTTCGCAGCTTACGCGCCCTGCGTTCGATGTTTCCATTCCCGAATTCTTCGTACCATTCGTGACAGGCGGTGCGATAGTCTTGCCATCCACTCAACTGCAAACACAGATTATTCAGACGATCGAGTTTCTGGCTCATAGCCGAACCAACGTCGTTCAGATGGTGCCGACGCTGCTGCGACGGTTTCTTGGAACTGTTGAACGTCTGCCTCATATTGCTGAGCAATTCACCGATCTAAAATATCTGGTATGCAATGGTGAGTCCTTGCCAGATTCAGTTAGGCGGCGATTCTATTCGTGCCTTCCCAATGCCATTCTAATAAATAGTTATGGTCCTACCGAGTGCTGCGTTGCCGTTAGTTACCACTATTGCCCTCGAGGTGATGAAGCCAGTCCGATGTTCATCGGCAAGCCAGCGTGCAACGTCGATTTCTTTGTTGTCGATGAGAACGGGTCCAATGTTGGCCTTGAGGCCGAGGGCGAGCTCTGGGTGGGAGGCGTGCAGACGTCACATCGCTATGTCGCTGATGAAGCACAATCGAAATTGCGCTTCGCGCGATGCATAACGGACAATGGTGAGCAAGTTCTGTATCGCACTGGTGATTACGTCATGGCTTCGTCAGAACACGGTCTGCGGTTTCTCGGAAGAAAGGATGAGCAAATAAAGTTTCGCGGAACCAGACTGGAGAAAGGGGAAATCACTAGCGCGATCGACCAGACGGGTGCTTGCAGGGACTCAGCGGTGGTCGTGCTAAATGGAGACGACGACGCGGATCAGGAGCTGGTTTGCTTGGTGACGCCTGCGAGCGCCGACGTGGATGAAATTCAGCGGCGGTTATCCCGTGCGCTGCCGAAAGATCGTGTTCCTCGACTTGTTGTGCCTATTGTCGAGCTTCCCTTCACCGCCAATGGAAAACTCGATCAGCTCGCGCTTGAGAGAGCAGCCAAGGAAGCGCTTCGGGCGAATACTAGGCCTGCCGCAGCTCACCCCCAGGCCGGACAGGGAACGGGGTCACCTTTGGATCATCTACTGAAGGCGGTGCGCGCTGTCACGGAACGACCGGCTTTGCCCAACTGCGCGGCCCGGGAACATGGCATTGATTCCCTGCACTTCCTCGACATACAGCTCATGCTGGCCCAAAGCGGCCTCATGTTCGGCGAAGACGTCTATGAAGCGCAAGGCCTGTCGCTCGAGGAGTGGGCTAGGCGAATTCGACCGATCGACCGCACCGGATTTCAAGCGGGCGCTACTGCCGCGTGCGGGCAAGCTTCCGGATTTGGAAACGAGCTCGCGCAAATTGTTGAATACGTCGAATCACGAGCGCCCAGCACCATTGTCCTGCACTCATCTTTGGTGGCGCTGAGGAACGTAAGTGCGGATGAGGTAACGTCCACTCTTCTGAAAGCATTAGTGCGCGTCTCCGCTTCCTCCACAGTTATTCTCCCCGCGTTCACGTTGAGCTACTGCGCCACCCGGCATTTTCACTGGACGGAGACGAAGTCCGAGACAGGCGTATTGGCCGATCTAGTGTTGAGACAGCTTCCCTCCAGGCGCACCAAACATCCCGCCTATTCGATGGTCGTTATCGGCCCGGGAACGGAACGATTGTGCCAGACAGATTGGTGGCAGGGCAGCCCGTTTGGCGATGACTCGATATTTGGCGAGATCAGCCGCTCAGATGGTTTGATTATCGGCCTCGGCACATCAAGCTTTACACATGTGCATAGGTGCGAGCTGTTAGGGGACGTACCTTACAGCAAGACAATTAACCTAAGGGGGCTCGCTGACTTCGGAGAAGGTCCGGTGGATCTCTCGACCTCGGTTTATGCTCGCGACGTTAAGGGTCGACCCGAGTATTCCTTCTTGGCACACGATACTCAGCGCGACGTTCGCGAAATGAGAGATGTGCTGCGGCAGTTCCCAATAGGCGGGACCCACGCGATGTTGGTGGACGCAAGAGAGATGGAGGCCAAGCTGGTTCCCGTCATGCGGGCCGAGCCATATGGCTTTTTGGACGAGAGAGCCAGAGCCGAGGCGCAACGCGCATATCCGAGCGAAGAAGAGCAGGCCGACCCAGGCTTTCAAGTTTCGACGGAACTTGATGATCTCAGCCCGAGTCCGGGAGTTGAGATATGACCCCTGGCAAGCAAGGTTTCGTCAGCCCACCTAGCTCAAGTCAGGAAACGTTTGATGCGACTCGATCGGATTGCGATTTGCCGACGGTCGTTCATGCGTTTGCGGACGACCGCTTCGCCGGCAATCCGGCGGCAGTCGTGCTCTATGAGAAATATCCGGCAACGGCCGAGTGCCTCCGGCTGGCGCAACGGTTTCGCCAGCCTGTCACCGTCTTTCTTCGCCCGTTGGAAGTTGCAGGTCATTTCGAAATTCGCTGGTTCACGCAGAACGCCGAACTGGATCTCTGCGGGCATGGAACGCTGGCGGCGACATACTGGCTTTATTTTTTCGCCGACTACGGCCGGCACCTTCGAGTGTCCTATCAGTCGCAAAGCGGCCTTCTCCACGGTTGGCTGGAAGGGGACGTCGTGCAAGTCGCGCTTCCGGCAATCGACACGGCTGCGGCAAATTCCATGGAATATGAAACGATCGAACGGTGCATGGGCCTGCCGATCAAGGAAGTTCGGAGGGCGTATGATGATTTCGTTGTCGTCGTCGGCGACGAACGTCTCGTTCTTGACTATGAGCCGAATTTTCGGACCATAGCAGAGATCGATTGCCGCGGTCTCGTTCTCACGGCTCTTGTTGATCCAAAAGGAGCACTCGCCGAGTTTGATATCGTGTCAAGGTTCTTTTCGCCGAGGATCGCTATCAATGAGGATCAGGTCTGCGTGTCCGCGCACTGCAAGCTCTATCCCTATTGGGCAAGGGTCCTGGGGAGGACGGAGCTGCGTGCGCTGCAGGCATCTGAGAGTGGAGGAGTGTTGCAACTCTCATCATCCGATGGTCGTGTGATCGTCGCAGGAAAAGCCAAGCTAGGGAACGAAGGCCCGCTAGATGATCACCACGGATTGCCGTTTGCGTGGAAACGTTGGCCACGAACTTTGCAAGGGCGCGAATAGCAGGTGCCGTGAGAGGCTTATCCGAAATAGTCGCCGTGCGCTCCGGCTAGACTAGGTGTGGATGGAATCTAACATTTGGTGCCCACGTTTGACGGCGGCAATGATCTTGTCGGGGTCGGCGGTCCAACTGAAGGGCTTTGGTTGCTGGTTGTGCTCTTCGAGGAAGCGGTTGATTTGGGCCTGGAGGTCGACGACGGGTGGAAGGCGCCGCGCCTGAGGCGACGCTTCGACAGCTTGGCAAAGAAGCCCTCGACCGCGTTGAGCCACGAGCACGAAGTCGGCGTGAAGTGGAAAGTGAAGCGCTGACGGCGATCGAGCCAGGCCCGCACCTTGGGATGCTTGTGAGCGGCGTAGTTGTCGAGGACGACGTGGACGGCGTTGCTGGCCGGAACATGCGCCTCGATGGCGTTGAGGAAGCGGATGAACTCCTGATGGCGATGCCACTGCACGTTCCTGCCGATAACGGTGCCGTCGAGCACGTTGAGGGCGGCAAACAGCGTGGTCGTGCCATTGCGCTTGTAGTCGTGGGTCATGGTGCCGAGGCTTCCTTTTTTCATCGGCAGGCCCGGCTGGGTGCGGTCAAGCGCCCGGATCTGCTCTTCTCGTCGACCGACAGCACGATGGCG
The DNA here is from genome assembly GCF_040324395.1 of Mesorhizobium sp. C277A. Lineage (NCBI taxonomy): Bacteria > Pseudomonadati > Pseudomonadota > Alphaproteobacteria > Hyphomicrobiales > Phyllobacteriaceae > Mesorhizobium > Mesorhizobium sp. C277A. The sequence goes on from NZ_JAMYVW010000004.1 coordinate 226,355, forward strand.
TGAGCAGGCGGATCGACATAGAGGCCTACGACGTCGCGCAGCTTGTCGACAAGCTGCGGATCGTTGGAGAGCTTGAACTGCCGCCAGCGATGCGGCCGCAGCCCGTGCGCCTTCCAGATGCGACGAACAGCGCTTGCGCTGATGCCAGCCGCTTGCGCCATCATGTCTGCGATCCAGTGCGTCGTCTCGCCCGCGGGTCCTGCAACGTCAGCGCCACCACGCGCTCGGCGACTTCAGGCCCGGGTGGTGGAATGCGCGAGGGCCGCGTCTTGCGCGCAACAGTCCTTGGAAGCCTTCGGCGGCGAAGCGCTCCTGCCAGCGCCACACGCAGGTCTTGGACTTGCCGGTTTGCCGCATGATCTGGACGGTCCCGACGCCGTCGCTGCTCAACAGAATGATCTCGGCGCGCCAAACGTGCTTCTGCGTGCGAGATCCCGGATCAGCGCATTCAGGCGCTGGCGATCAATCAACGAAACGGTGAGGGATATTCCTGTGCGCATGCGCCAGACTCGCATGCAAACCCGCGAAAGGGAATCCCAAGCCGGACTCTTATGTCAGGCGAGAACCACTAGTTTCCGTCCATCACTTTGATATTGTTCGGGGGCCCCTAGGTTTTTGCGCAGGCAAGGTCCGGCGGTTTCAGGTACACTTCGCCTCATGGCGCCGAGTCCAAAGCACAATCCGGCACCGCCGGAGCCGACAAGGCGCCGAGAACGCACCGTCCAAGCCAGCATATTCGATCTTTGTCGCCACGCACGAGATCGGCCATGAGTTGAAGGCGGTCTAGTGGCTGGATGAGCACTATGACCTGCTTGGCGCGAGACTTGGTTCGGTGCGGCGTCAAGACCCCCGGGGCAAAGCGGTGCTGCGCTGTGCGTTTCTCGAGCAACACCGCATTCCAACCTCGAAGACTAGCCTCGTTTCGCGCCTTTGCCCGTCTGCCGTAGTCCCTGGAGCCCGCAGAAGTCGGTGCTGCAAAAGACGATCAGCGCAATTCGGCCAGAGACCTGGGAAGAGATCAATCGAGCGCTGCCGTCGAATGCCCCAACTAAAACTGGAAGACGGTGCGGTCGTGCGGCTGGACAGCACTGTGGCCCCGGCGCAGTCCGAACGTTGCTTGCTCAGAACGATCTGTCGAGCATGGCACGTTACATCTGGAACAATACCAACGGCACAGCGAACTCGTTTGACCATCTCCGTCTTGTTCGTGGCTGGTCAGCCTGAGGTCTTTCGCCACTATCGGCCCAACGGTAGGGCAAGCGGCTGACGGCTTCTCGAGCGGTCGAGCGCCGGGCGATGGGCGCGGTCAGGTCCGGGCTGCCGGGTTCGCCACGGTGATTGTTAGTTGCACGTCGCTTTCATGTTGTCGACCGCGGTCGAACCGATGAATCCCACTAAGGACGCGTCGCAATGCTGTTCGTTGCACCGGCAGAGACGACGAGCATGTTAGCCGAACCTTCGCCAACTTGGTGCTGCGCAGGTGCCGCCGGAATTCAACCTGTCGTCACTGCACGTGCCCGGTCAATTGCCGCCCGAGAGTCCCGCAGAGGACCCCAGCCCGACGGCTGCCGTGCCCAGATGCGGTGGGTTTCCCGGAGTTCCTTCCGCTCCCTTGGTGAGGCGCCGAGATTCTCTTGTGTCGACAGTACGACAATTTTGTTGCATAGATGACAAAATTTTCCTACAAGAAAATCAGGTCGGCTAGTGGACCGGACGCAATGAGGACTGGACTAGGAGGACTTGATGGATGCCACGGAGAAACAGCTGCACGAGGCCGCAATCATCATTGATGCCGTATGCCCGCTTCTGGATGACCATGCGCGAATTGCGGACTACCAGGCTGGCGGTCTGACTGCGATTGCGCCAACCGTGGGGTATTGGCACGGCGCCGGCGCGACGATGCGGACGATCGGATCGTGGCATAGGCTGCTGAGGGAGCGGGATGATCTCGTGTTGGTCCGTGCCGCTGCCGACATTCGGAAGGCCAAGGCACTGGGCAAGACGGGCATCATCATGCACTTCCAAGGGCCGGCACCGATCGAGGACAGTCTCGACCTGATCGACGCTTTCAAAGCGCTTGGCGTTGGCATCATGCAACTCGCGTATAACGTGAAGAACCGCATCGGCGATGGCTGCGAAGAACGCACCGATGCAGGCCTGAGTCGCTTTGGATTGCAAGTAGTCGACCGGATGAACCAAGCGCGCATGATCGTCGATTGCTCGCATACCGGTATTCAGACGACGATGGACGCCATCGAGCATTCTTCTGCGCCCGTCATCATCTCGCACGCAAACGCCAAATCAGTTCATCCGTCGCCCCGCAACATTTCGGACGAGATGATCAAGGCGATCGCTGAGAGCGGCGGCACCATTGGAGTGGTGGGCTTCCCCGGTTTCGTCTCGGGCGACAAGCGTCCGACGATCGACCAGTTTATCGATCATATCGTTTACATGTGCGACCTTGTTGGTACGCAGTGCATCACTCTAGGGATCGATTACTACAGCGGGCAGTCTCCCTACATGGATGATGCCGCTTCGATAAAGGATTATCGTGGGTTCCTTGCCGAAAATATCTGGAGCGCTGACGCCTATCCCGAGCCCCCGCATTTCTATCCCGCAGGCATCGAAACGCCAAAGACCATGTTGGCCCTGACCGAAGCTCTGCTGAGGCGCGGCTTTACGGCTGACGACATTCGCAAGATCTATGGCGATAACCTGCTGCGGATCTACGAAACCATCTGGGGGGATGAAGCAAAAGAAACATGAACGAAACGGTGCATCGGAACTCATTGTCATCGAGAACAGGGGAACTGCAATGAAAAACAAGGTCAGAAAATACAAAGCTGCCGTCGGGCTTCTTGCCCTCATGACAATCGGCCACCCGGCTTTCGCGGGCAAGGCGGACGACACGCTCAATGTTGCCTTTACCAACGAGATCGAGACGCTTGACTACTATACCGGGACCAGCCGAGAATCTCTCTCTGTCGGTCGCATCCTCTACGACGGCCTTGTGTCCAAGGACTTTAAGTCCGGAAAGTTCGTGCCCGAACTGGCCGAGTCATACAAGTTCAACTCCGACACCCAGATCGACTTCAAAATCCGCAAGGGCGTCAAATTTCACGACGGGTCTCCGTTCACCGCCGACGATGTGGTTTTCACCCTAAACCTAGTCTCCCGCCCTGACTTCGGCGCTAAATACGCCATCGCTGTGAATTGGATCGATAAGGCTGAAAAGCTCGACAATGATACTGTCCGACTCACCATGAAGGCTCCTTATCCGTTGGCACTGGAGATGCTCGCCGGCAACGTCCCTATTTACCCCAAGGCCTACTACGAAAAGGTCGGTGCGGCTGGCATGGCTGTCAAGCCCATCGGAACTGGTCCCTATAAACTTGTTGAACTGACGCCTGGTGTCGGAGTCAAGCTTGAGCGATTCCTAGACTACTACAAGGGCGGCCAGAAGGAACAACCGCAGATCGGCAAGATTAACTTCCGGGTCCTGCCGGAAAGCAACACCCAGTATGCCGAATTGCTGAATGGCAACATCGACTGGATCTGGCGTGTTCCCAAAGATGACATCCAGCGGCTTGCCGGTCAACCAGGCGTACACGTCGAAAGCTCGCCTGTTATGCGTTTCGACGAAATCAGCCTCGATCCCCACGTCCCCAACTCACCGCTCGCTGATGTACGCGTTCGCAAGGCCGTCAACTACGCCATCAACCGGAAAGAAATACGCGACGCATTCAAGGGAGAAACTTCTCCGATCATCAACTCGGCCTGCAATCCGGTACAGTTCGGCTGCGAGACCGACGTTACCACCTATGAGTACAATCCGGAAAAGGCAAAGCAGCTGCTCAAGGAAGCTGGATTGGAAAAGGGCATCAACCTGAGCATGGTCATCTCGCCCGAAGGCGTCTCGGTGGCAGAAGCCGTGAAGGCCAACCTCGCCGCGGTCGGGATCAACCTGAACCTCAACAATCTCCAGTATGCAGCGGGCGTAGAACAGTGGCGCGCCCATAAGCAGGACATGTATTATAGTGACTGGGGTTCTTATGGCGTGGGGGATGTCGCGCTGAGCGTTGGTGACTTCTTTGCAGGCACAGGCGACGACGTGGTGAACGACCCTGAGATCGTCGCGCCTGTCGTGGAAGCCTCCAAAATCATGGATAGGGATCGCCGCAAAGCGCTTTATTCAAAGGCTCTGAAGCTGATCGCCGATCGGGCCTATTGGGTTCCACTGTGGGTGTGGAGCATGAACACTGCGATGTCGAAAGACCTCGAGCTGCACATCAATCCAGACGAGTTCATTCCGTTCTACGACGCGAAATGGAAGTGATCTCCTGCCGTCCAGTCGCCACGTGCGGCTGGACGCATAACCCTTGCAGGAGCGCACAATGTTGCATTTTGCAATGCGGCGGATACTGATGGCTTGCCTCCTCACGCTATTTGTATCGTTTGTCGCTTATTCCTTGATCTTTGCGGCTGGTGATCCTGCGGCTGCCTTGGCCGGCCAAGCCTCGACTGCGGCTGATGCCGATCGACTGCGGCATCTCTACGGTTTCGACCGGCCTATTGTCGTCCAATATGTGCATTGGCTCGGTGGAGTTCTTCGCGGGGATTTTGGAACAAGTCTCTATTTCGGGCAGCCGGTCGCCACGCTTCTTATTGATCGCTTTTCGATGACAGCCCAGCTGGGATTCTTCGCCTTGATTTTGGCGCTGCTCATTGCAGTGCCGCTGGGCGTTGTTGCAGGGCGCTGGCCCAACAGCTTTGTGGATCGGCTGGCTTTGCTATTCGCGGTCGTCGGTCAGGCCATGCCCAGCTTCTGGTTTGCCCTTCTGCTGATCATCCTGTTTTCCGTGAAGCTGGCGATCTTGCCGGCCTCGGGCACGGCCTCATGGCAAAGTTTTATAATGCCTACGGTCGTGCTGGGCTATTTCGCCACCCCGGCAATCATGCGCTTGACGCGTTCAGGCATGATATCGGCCCTTGAGGCTGACTATATTCGCACCGCTCGCGCCATGGGGCTCTCGGAGACGCGGGTTCTATTCGACTACGCCCTGCGCAATGCAGCGCTGCCTGTTATCAGTCTGGCGTCGGCGCAGTTCGGTTTCATGCTGGCAGGCTCTGTAGTTGTCGAGAATGTGTTTGCCATTCACGGAGCGGGCTCTCTAGCCTGGGAAAGCATATCGCGAGCCGATCTACCAACTGTCCAGGCACTCGTGCTCTGCTTCTCGCTGTTCTACGTCGTGCTGACCCTGCTGGCCGATATGCTCAATGCTATGCTTGATCCAAGGATGCGCAGCAAATGACCGACGCCTCAGCATATCCAGCAAGATCGGAACCGATTGCACAAAAGAGCAACTTGCTGCGCTGGCTAAGGCACGGCGGGTTGGTGCTAGGGCTCTTAGTCTTGTTCATCGTCGTTGTTATGGCAGTGTTTGCGCCCTTGCTGGCCCCCTATGACCCGTATCTGCAATCGCTTGCAACCCGCTTTGCCCCTCCAATCTGGTTGCCCGGGGGAAGTTGGGTGCACCCGCTTGGCACCGACCAGCTGGGTCGTGATTACCTGTCACGCATCATCTATGGCGCCCAAATCTCCCTGGTAATCGGCGTTGGGACCGCCGTCGTGTCGGGCATCATCGGAACCACTATCGGGATTTGCGCGGGCTATTTCGGCGGCAAGGTGGACAGCGTGGCGATGTTCGTCATCACCGCTCGTTTGGCAATGCCAGTCATTCTGGTGGCGCTGGCCGTGGTGGCGCTGGTGGGGTCCTCACTTACGGTGGTCATGCTGACGCTCGGGCTCTTGCTTTGGGACCGGTTTGCGCTCGTTACGAGGGCCACGACGATTCAACTGAGGTCAACGGAATTCGTGACCGCGGCGCAGTTGCAGGGCGCCTCCGTCCTCCAGATCGTCAGGCACGAGATCCTCCCAAATCTCCTCAACAATCTGGTCGTGGTGGCTACGCTTGAAATGGCGCAGGCGATGATTCTCGAGGCGGCCCTCTCATTCCTGGGTCTCGGCGTGCCGGCGCCCCTCCCGTCATGGGGCCTGATGATTGCGGAAGGCAAAGCCTCGATCCTGTTTGAGCCTTGGCTTATCACTATACCTGGGGCGTTTCTGTTCACGCTCGTCCTTGGCACGAACCTTCTTGGCGATGGTCTGCGCGATCTGCTGTCGCCCGATGGACGCAATTGAAGGAAGGCCAATGCTTCTCAACGTCGAAAAGCTCAACATTGACATTGCGACGGCGAACGGAACTCTTGCGGCCGTTCAGGATGTAAGCTTCAGCGTGTCGAAAGGCGAAACTCTGTGCATCGTCGGCGAATCCGGCTGTGGAAAGTCGATCACCGCGCTGTCGCTTCTGGGACTCTTGCCCAAGGTGGCAAAGCGGACGGCGCGGGAGGTGAGCTTCGACGGCATCGACATGCAATCGATCTCAAAGCGTCAACTGCGGGGTTTGCGGGGCAACCGTCTGTCGATGATTTTTCAAGAGCCGATGACCGCGCTAAACCCGCTGCACACGATCGGACGGCAGTTATCCGATGTCTATCGGGCGCATCGTTGGGCCACTCGCAGGGAGGCGCGGGAGCGGGCCATCCTACTTCTCGAGCAGGTTGGGATTTCCAACGCGACGCAACGCTTGGGCAACTATCCGCACGAGCTCTCGGGCGGGATGCGCCAGCGTGTCGTAATCGCCATGGCGCTGATGTGCGAGCCCGAGCTGATAGTGGCGGATGAACCGACCACGGCTCTGGACGTCACCATCCAGGCTGAATTGCTGCGACTGCTTATCGACCTGCAGAAGTCTTTCGGGATGGGAATGATCATGATTACGCACGACCTCGGGCTTGTGTCACGCATCGCCGATAAGGTGCTCGTCATGTATGCGGGTCAGGTGGTGGAAACAGCGGCCGCCGAGAAACTGTTCACCAATCCGTCCCATCCCTATACCCGTGCGTTGCTTGGTTCAGTACCTGATCCTTCGCACCCGCGAATGAAGCCGTTGCCCTCTATAGGAGGCACAGTGCCTTCGCTTCTAACGCGTATAGAGAGCTGTCATTTCTACGATAGGTGTCCTCTCGCCTCCGATGCTTGCAGAAGGCCGATTGACCTGGAAGAGATCGGAGACGGCCATCAGGCACGCTGCATAAAGGCCGGCGAAGCAAAAATGCGTCTGAAGGTCGTTGCCTGATGAGCGACAAACCTGTTCTCGAGTTGCGCAAGGTCTCGCACGAATACGGTGGCCGAAGAGGGATTTTCGGCCACAGCGCGCCGATGCGTGCTGTGGATGACGTTTCGGTCCGCGTCAGGAAGGGCGACGTTCTTGGTATCGTCGGCGAGTCTGGGTCTGGGAAAAGCACGCTCGCAAAGATCATGCTCGGTCTCCTCCCGCCGACGCAAGGGGACGTACTGCTGCATGGGCGGTCCATCGCCGGCATGACACGTCGGCAGATCGCCCAACGGATGGGGTTCATTTTCCAAGATCCGTATTCGTCGCTGAACCCGCGCCAGACCGTGGGCAAGATCGTGGCCTATCCGCTGTATTTGCGCGGCGAGGGCACGTCGGCGGAGCGGCAAGAACGAGCGCGAAAAATTCTTGACGTGGTGGGTTTGCCGTCACGTTTCCTGGAAGCGTATCCCAGCCAGATGTCGGGCGGCCAACGGCAGCGCGTCGCCATCGCGCGAGCTCTGATCTCACGTCCGAAACTGCTGATATGCGACGAGCCGACCTCGGCGCTTGACGTGTCGGTTCAGTCCCAAGTGCTCAATCTGCTTTTGACGCTGCGCGAGGAATTCGATCTGACATACGTCATGATCAGCCACAACATGAGCGTGATCCAGCATATGACCACGCACGTGGCGGTAATGTACGTAGGCCGGGTCGTCGAAATGAACGTCTCCGAGCGGATCTTCGAAAAGCCGCGCCACCCCTACACACAGCTTCTGCTGAACTCGACGCTGACGGTCGCGCCGGGTGCCGGTGTTCCCGATCTGAGGACTGACGCCGCTGCCCGCCAGGCGATGCGTGATTATCCATCCTACATTGCTCCTTGATGGTAAAAAGACCTCTGACGCCCCAGCCCGATTCGGTATGAGATGAGATGACGCAGTTGGATTCCATACAGCAGCACAAATATCCACCGGTCGGAGTTACCGTTCAGAAGCTGCGCAAGCAATTCAGGCTCACCCTGAATGACTTGGCGCAGAGATCGGGGCTTTCGATTTCGGCCGTATCAAAAATCGAAAACGGCCAAGTCTCGCCGACATACGACACCATCCTTCGCCTTTCGGTTGGGTTGGGTGTCGATGTGACCGAGCTCTTCGGCAGTATCACCAGCAAACCCGGTGCGGCAGGCCGCCTGGTCGTCACCAGAGGCGGCGAGGGCATTCTGCAACAGACACCTCACTACCAATACGAGTTGCTTGGCGCCGATCTCGCAGCCAAGCAGTTCACGCCTCTGCTGACGCGTGTGCGTGCGCACTCAATCAAAGAATTCACCAAAATCGAGGGCCATCTGGGGGAGGAGTTCTTCTATGTGCTGTCAGGTGAGGTGATCTTGCACACCGAGCACTATGCGCCGGTGCGCCTCTTGCCAGGCGACAGCAGCTACTATGACTCCACAATGGGTCACGCGCTCGTTTCGGCAAGCGAGGAGGATGCACTGATCTTGTGGATCGCCACGCGCGTCCACGGAGTACTGGTCCAGCCCTCTTCAGCCGTTTGAAGCGATCTCGCGCTAGCGCACGATGAACTTTTGCCGAAAAGGCATTCCGGTGATCTGTTCGCATGTGCGCTTTGACGGACGCGCCAAGGGTTTGAGAGGGACAAAATGAATTTAGCTAAGTCTTGAAGAAATTTTATGAGTGACGGAAATGGAAATAACAACATCGCCGTGATTGGTGCCGGGGTAGCCGGAATCACAACCGCATACGCTCTTGCGAAGCGCGGCATCAACGTAGCTGTCATTGACGCACTCTCCGGCCCGGCCGAAATGTGCAGCCGCGCGAACGCCGGGATCATCGCTGTCGGACACGCGAAAGCCTGGGCAGGACCGCAAGCAATTGGCGCCATGGTGAAAGCCATTGCGGGACGTGACCCGTCGGTCCAAATAACACGCCTGGGAGATCCTGCGCTTTGGCATTGGGGCCTTGAGTTCTTGCTCAACTGCCGCTCTTCGACTCATCTAAGGAACACCGACAAGCTCCAGCGTCTGAGCCGCTATAGCCGCGCTCTCGTCGCCGCGGCCGAAACCGACATGGACCTACCCAAAGAAATCCGACATCAGGGCGGCCTGTATCTGTTCCAGAACAAGACGCAGTTCGACACTTATGTCGCCTCGATCAGGCGTCATGGCGACGGCGCAATCGAGGTGCTTAACCGGAAGGGGCTGATTATGCGCGAACCTGCGCTCGCCGCTATGCCCGATTTGGTTGGAGGGCTGTTCAGTGCAGCAGACTCTGTTGGCGATTGCCGGCTGTTTAGCCAACGAGCAGCCGCCTTCTTGAGCCAGACACACAAGGTAAGTCTGCATTTCGATACCCGCGTCACAGGCTTTCGCCGCGTGGGCAATGCTATCGCGGCGATCGTAACAGACCGCGGAGAAATACCCTGCTCGGCAGTGATCTTGGCCACGGGTGTCGAAACGCCCGACATCACCCGATCGCTCAGCTTTCGCCCCAATATATATCCAGTAAAGGGCTATTCGGGCACTTGGACGATTACGGATCCCGAGGGGGTGCCCACGTTGCCCTATGTCGACGAAACGGAATTGCTGGCTGTCGCAACCTTTGGCGGAAAGCTACGCGTCACCGCGATCGCTGAATTTGCGGCTCGCGATCGCTCTCTTCCCGAGGATCGCATTGAACGGATTGCCGCTTACGCGCGACGGTCTTTCGGGCACGCGGTGGATTTGGCAACGCCGGAATTCTGGTCCGGTCTGCGGCCAACCACACCCGGTGGTCCCCCCTACCTGGGCCGCATCCGGCGGTTCGACAATCTTTGGATCAACGCGGGGCACGGGCAACTCGGCTGGACGATGGCGTTCGGCTGCGGCGAGTTGCTGGCGCAAAGGATCATAGGCGAACAAATATCGTTAGAGGACGTCAGTTCGAGGGCTCGATGGCTTTCATAGCTTTGTGTTGCTGCCTGCAACTTCGACGTGCCGCGATTCTGGACGGAAGCTACGAAGCTCGCCGACGGAGCGATACCACAAGGAGCAAACGGATATGACTGATGCCGCTATCAGGATCATTGATGCCCATGCGACTGCGGCAAGTCTCCCCTTCGATGCACTTGTCGACGCCCTACAGGCCGGTTTTCACAATGGCTGTGTGGTGCCTGCCCGGCATCATCATCGTCTCGAGAAAACTGGTGAGCCGGATGCAACCCTTCTTATCATGCCGGCCTGGGCCAAACCCGAGGATCAGGATCAGTTCCTGGGGGTCAAGCTAGTCACTGTGGTTCCAGGAAACGCAGCCCGAAGCTTACCCGGACTGACGTCCACCTACATCCTCTACGATGCGGTGACAGGCCGACAACTGTCCTTGATGGATGGCAATGTCATCACCTCAAGGCGGACGGCGGCCACGGCCGCATTGGGCGCTCGTTTTCTCGCTCGGGTGGATGCACGCTCACTACTGGTTATAGGCGCTGGTCGGGTCGGCAGCCTCATTCCTGACGCTTACCTCGCCGTTAGACCGATCGAGAAAGTGTCGGTTTGGGATATTCAACATGAGAGCGCTGACAAGCTCACTCGCTCATTGAATGAGCGCGGGATTACCGCTCAGGTCGTGACTGATTTGGAACAGGCCGTAGCCGCCGCGGACATTGTCACAGCTGCAACCCTTGCGACCGAGCCAGTCATCAAAGGACAGTGGATTCGTAAGGGAACACACATCGATCTCATTGGCGCCTTTACCCCGGGAATGAGGGAGGCAGACGATGCAGCGTTGATGATGGCCAGGGTGTTTGTCGATACCCACGAAGCGTTGCACGAGGCGGGTGACCTTGTTCAGCCCATAGGAGGCGGCGTGGTTGCCAAGGAACATGTCCTCGGCACGCTCGAGGACCTTGCAAACGGGAAAGTGAAGGGGCGCACCGCCGTTGATGAGATCACCTATTTCAAAGCGGTTGGATCCGGGTTGGCCGACCTTGTCGCGGCTCGCATGGTCTACAAGAGCGTTCGCGCGGCTACCGTGTGTGTTTAGCACAAACCGCATGCGAGCAGTGCGCGAGACGGTGGGCGGCAACGCAGCACCTGCAATTAACTGTCAGGAACGGTTCTCAAACCAGCAACAGCCGGCCCAATTCCCGAAGGGAGCATTGTATGAACGAAAGCGTTGAACCAGCATCGACCAAGCCGGCAGAGGCTCGCTTGCGCGTAGCCATTGCTGGCCTCTTGCACGAGACGAACACGTTCGCCCCGTTTGGCGCCTTCTACGACGACTTCGCTCGGGCCGACGGCTGGCCAGCAATAACGTTTGGCGCTGACATTCTCGATGTCTTTCCTCCCCTTGAGATCCCGATTGGGGGCTTCATTGCTGCCGCCAAAGACACGTGCGATCTCGTGCCCATAGTGTGGGCTGCGGCCGAGCCGACTAGCTTCGTGTCGGACGACGCGTTCGAACGGATCGCCACGGAGATCTGCAGCGGCATCGCGGCCGCTGGGAAGCTCGACGCGATTTTTCTCGACCTTCATGGCGCTATGGCAGTCCAATCATATGAGGATGGTGAAGGAGAATTGCTTCGACGCGTCCGAGCATTCGTCGGACCTGAGCTGCCCGTCGTCATCAGCCTTGATCTTCACGCCAACGTCACTGAGACGATGGTGGAATTGTGTGATGGCATCGCTCTGTTTCGCACCTACCCGCACATCGACATGGCCGCGACCGGTCAACGCGCCTTTACGCTATTAGGGCACCGCATCCGACATGGCAGGGCTCTGGCAAAAGCGTTCAGAAAGCCGCCGTTTCTGATTCCGCTGGCCGCGCAGTGCACAGACTTCGAGCCTTGCAAGAGCCTGTACCAGAAACTGCCGGGCTATCTGGACGCCGCTGTATTCAATGTTGACATGGCGCTAGGTTTTCCTTTGGCTGATATTCGGGACTGCGGCCCGGCGATAGTAGCCTACGGGACAGATGCAGCGGCCGTCGCAGCCGCAGCCGACAAGGCCTGCGCGGCGATGCTCGAGGCTGAAAGCATGTTCGAGATGCCGTTGCTCAGCGTCGGGCAGGCAGTGGAACATGCCCTACTCCACGGAGGCAGGGGCGAAACCATCGTCCTCGCCGATGTTCAGGATAATCCAGGCTGCGGAGGAACATCAGATACCGTAGGACTTCTCAGAGGGATGGTCGAAGGTGGATTGCGGAACAGCGCTCTAGGGCTGCTTTGGGATCCAGAGACAGCAGCGTCAGCTCACGAGGCCGGGGTAGGCGCCGAAATGGACGTACGCCTGGGAGGACGTTTCGGGTATGATGCCGAACCTTACCGGGTCAGAGTTCGCGTCGAGCAACTTTGGGAAGGGGTGTTCACGGCCAATGGACCGTTCCTCGCCGGCGTAAAAGTTGATCTTGGTCGGATGGCGCGCCTACGAGTACTGGACCCGCGTTCCGACGTGCAGGTCGCAGTCTCGACCATCCGATATCAATGCCTAGACCAAGATCTTTTGCGCGCTGTTGGAATAGAGCCGAAGGAGCAGTCCGTCGTCGCAGTCAAGAGTACCATTCACTTCCGCGCGGACTTTGCACCGATGGCCAAAGAAATCGTCATGGTCGAGTCCCCTGGTGCTCACTGGTGCCGCAGCGAGACGCTCCCCTACGAGCGATTGCGGGAGGGCGTGCGCAAAGCCCCGATCTCGCTGACTAGAGACCCCCTTTTGCGCGAAAAAACAGGGTCCCGATTCCATGGTCATTGACAGTTTTCGTCCACATTTCCGCTGTCGAACGTGCGGGCCTCTCGACCCTGGCTGACGGCCAGAAGATCAACTATGAGATCGAGCAGGACCGCCGCACTGGCAAGTCCTCAGCTGGCAGCCTGAGCAAAGCTGGTTGAAATTTTCTCCTGCGTCCTGGCAAGAGTAGGCACGTAGGTCCTCACGGCCGCTCGATAGGAGCGAGCAAAAACTGAGGGCAGCAGATTGCTGCAGGCGTCGCGAATTCCTCATGAAACAAAGTTGTTTGAAAGGAAGGCGGGGTTGGCCCCGCCTTTTTATATGACGCGCAGATTAAGCCGATGGCTGCAACGCTCCAGAACGAATCTCGATTGCCGAAATCAAGCCGCGACCTTCTTGCGGGTTCGCTTCGTCGGCGCAGGCTCCGGCGCTTCCGGCGCCTTAGGTTTGCGGCCGAGCCCCATCGTCTTGGCCAATGACGAGCGCGCCGCGGCGTAGTTCGGCGCGACCATGGGATAATCCGCGGGCAGGCCCCATTTGGCCCGATATCCATCCGGCGTCAGCCCATAGTGGGTCGACAGATGGCGCTTTAGCGATTTGAATTTCTTCCCGTCCTCAAGGGAGATGATGTAGTCCGGTGTCACCGATTTCCTGATCGGGACTGCGGGCGTAAGGGCAACCGGCTCTTGCGCAGAGACACCTCCGGCCGTCGCTCTCAGAGCCGCATGCACTTGGCCGATGAGGGCAGGGAGATCCCCCACCGGGATCGGATTGTTGGAGACATAGGCCGACACGACATCGGCGGCAAGCTCAATGAGGGTGTCGACGTTTTTTCCGGCTTCTTCTGTCATGAAACTCTCCAGGCGGTGAAACATAGTCAGCGAAGCGTCGCTTCATAGGGCCGGTTGCCGCTGAAAGCAACAATGTCTCGACAGCGTTATTGCCAATGCTCGTCCAGAAGCGACATCGATGCGCCATATTTCCCGTCGTGACCGCTGAGCCACTCGTTGTTGGCGACCCTGCCGTGGTGCGTGGCGCGTCCCGGCTGTACTTTGCGCCGAAGTTGCTAGTAGTCGAGGCTAAGCGCGCTATTTTCGTCTCGCTTTACTTCTTTGGACTGTGAAATCGAGGGATCGTGATCGCTTGCTGGTGGGCGTCAGGGACGATGGACGGTCATTGGCAATGGCCAAATGTAAGTTCATCGCCCGGTGAGCCGCTCTTCCAAGGGGCTGGGAACCGCCGCTGGTAACCAAGGACATCAATGTATTTCGAGGCGTTTCTTAGCCGGTCCTCGAGAGACGGCAATCACTGCGGACGACACCTGTTCCACGATATCGAACAGCGCGGCGACACAGGCAGCTTCTCGAATCTGGAGCGGCTTCTCGCAAGTTGGCGCCGCGCCGAGAGGCCGGGCAAGGACAGTGCGTCGCCTGCTTCAATCATACGCGTCAACCAGTCAGCGACGCTGTCCCATACGAATCCCGCGACCTGCCGTGTGATCTCGCCGGTAGTCGCCCCGGCCCTCTGCACGAAGCCTCGGGATGTGCTGATGATCAACCAGGCCACAAAGGTCGACGTCCTGAAGCAGGGATCACATGAGTTTGCCACTATGCGCAGGCTTGCCATGCGCTTCCGCGGCATTTTGCGGGGCCTGTGAATTGGGCAAGCTCGACACTTCGATCGACGTGGCGTCAACTCCGGGTCTGTCGCCATCACGCGTTTCGGTCGGGTCCTACGCCGTGACGCTGACGCCGTTCGCGATGCCATTGAACTACCGTGGAGCAACGGCCAGGCGGAAGGGCTGATCAACCGCCTGAAGACGATTAAACGTACCATTGGGCAGAGCGGGCTGCGAACTCATTAGGGCACGCATGCTGCCACTCAGCCGGCCTGATCACCACACAAAGCGAGGAAGAACCTGGTCAAGTGCAAAGCGACAATTGCCTCGACAGCAGGTCCCGGAAGGTTTATGCTGCCCGATGTTACCGCAATCCTGAATGGCGATTGAGTACCTTCACGACTGAAGGGAGTGGAACTGCTTTGTCGGCCAAATTGTTGACGGAACGCCCGGCGCCCATTGTTGCTACATGTCTAGATTCTTGGGGCGTTTTGGATGATGCAATCCACCATCTCACTCCAAAGGGCAGTGGAATCTGGAACAACGTCGCTTTTGTACGCACTACATCGTTCGTGCCCGATTGGCATATTGTCTTTAACTCTGCTTCTCTTTTTGGGCTCCCTGTTGATATCGAGGCGAGCCCAAACAGGACAATCTTTGCAATCGGCGAACCGCCGACGAAAGCTCATCGTGCATTTCATGAAGGGCAGGGGAAGAATACTATCGTCCTGACGTCTGACGAAGAGCTGGCTGCTCGGCAGAATGCAGCGCGCCGATTCGTTTTGTCTCCACCTATCACTCGGTCTTGGTCTGTAAACAAGACATATGACCAACTTCTGGTCAGCGAAGTCGTGGATAAGCCGTTTCGGCTCTCATGGATTACCAGTAACATCGCCCTGCTAAAAGGACATCGATATCGGCTGGCGTTTCTGGAACGGCTGAGAAAGGAGCTCGATTTTGACCTGTTCGGCCGAGGTTTTCGGCTGATTGGAGATAAATGGAACGCACTCGCACCTTACCGTTACAGTATAGCGTTCGAGAATACTCGTGCTGACTACTATTTTACAGAGAAGCTTATGGACTGCTTCGTTGCTGAAACAATGCCGATCTATTACGGCAGCCCAGCAATCACGAGGTTCTTCCCTTCGGACTCTATGGTTCTGATTGACCCAGAGGACAAGAACGTAACCCAAAAAATTCAAGAAATCATCAACTCAGACCTCTGGAAGGAACGTCGCGGCGCAATAAGAGAGGCGAAGCGGCTAGTCCTCGAGAAATACAATACGTTTGCCTATCTCGCGGGCTTCATCGAAAGCGTTCAGGATAAACCCTTACCGCCAGAAATTATACACATCGAATCGCCTGAAGTTGATTTTTCGATAGACGAATGAAGTACTCCAACGCTCGCTCCGCGTGCCCGGCGGTTGGTGGTCTCACGAGATCGGTGCGGAACGCCCGGCGGAGAATGCCTGCTGCGCAAACGGGCCGGCACGGGCGAACAAGGTCATGCGCCCCCGGCTGCCGCTAATCAGACGAACTGGGGAAGGCCAGGAACGGAATTGAGGACCTCGTCCACGAGTTCGTCGCCGGCATGTTCCTTGGCGCAGGCGATCGTCTCGTTGGCGAGGGCGGCGATCTTTGCCATGCTGAGACCCTCACTCATCAATTGCTGCCCGAGCCCCATAAGGCCGCCACCCTCTGGGTCGTCGCCATGATACTTCGCTACTAATTCCGAAGCTCCCGGAATGGCCTCGATCATGCGCGCGCCGGGACCGTCGGCCGCGTGGCTCCGCAGGAAACCCAGCATTAACCCAACGGCCTTCTCTGCGACAGCCGGGCCGATGCCGGCACCAGTGGCGATGCGCGGTAGGATTTCTTCCATGCAGGGTCTCTCTCTCTTTGATTACGTTTACAAGGGGCCGGTCCGGCCCGCGCCTTTGGCCGAACCACAATTGAACTCCACAAAATAGGCCAGCGGAGGTGCTATTGCGCCTAAAACCGCCTCTGTCAACGCAAGCTGCGTCGGACGTGCGTGTTTCCCAAACCGAAGATCATTCCAATTCACTTCATTACGCACTGGCAACCGCACAGTTTGCGGTGGCTCGCTTATGAGCCAATGCCCCGCGCCCGTCAAATGATGACGACAACATGGTCATCGCCTAGGATCTGTGGATCAAGGTGTGAGGCAGTTGCAGCGGGTGGACCTGCTCAAGCGCCGCGCCATCCTCGCGTGATGGGATGTTCGTAGAAGCGGAGCTATATGCCGGTGTGACGATCGATGAAGGCAGAACGGCTATTCCGCTACGACCTCCATACTGTCGCATAGACCGTCGCTGCTTAGGTATTGAAACCGCCATCGCTGGTGACATCACAATGTGCAGTCGGCGGGTGTCGACAAGGCCGATTCACGCAATCAGCAGGTCAGGAGGAACGAATGAACCCTGACGTTTCAGAAGCTCACTTTTCGCAAGGCGTGCAGCGCACATCGTGCAAGAGATTGCCAGTCTTGCGGATGCTGTCGACTTTCTCAACCTTGGCTGGAAGATCGCAGTGACCGAATCTACGAAGCCGCCCTCAGGGCGTGCTTTGATGCATAAAACCGGTTGCCAACCAGGGATACTCCTCCTCCCTGAAGTCCAATCGAGAAGAGCGATCACTTCCAAGAGGGTCCCAGCTCAGCTGCGAAAACAGGTGTGAGACCCCGTCCTCTCCCTCAAGCTGATCTAGCTCAGGGCGTTCATGAGCCGCAGATCGCATAATGGCTGCGTGGACGACGCAGGAAGACCAATTATGAAAATCCTATTCAGTACGATGGCCGTGACCTTGCTGGCACCCACCGCCTTTGCTGCGGATTCGATCCCCACCGACCTCAGAGATACGGCATTGGCCACCTTCACGGCTTTGCCATCCACCACGCCGACAGTCGCCAACAACCCGATCACCCCGGAAAAGATCGCTCTCGGCAAGGCACTGTTCTTCGATCCACGCGTCTCGGCGTCAGGCGTCTTGTCGTGCAATTCATGCCACAACCTGGCCACCGGCGGCGACGACAATCACGAAACCTCGATTGGCCATGGTTGGCAGAAGGGACAGCGCAACGCGCCGACTGTACTGAACGCTGTCTTCAACATCGCCCAGTTCTGGGATGGTCGTGCCGAAGACCTGAAGGCTCAGGCGAAGGGACCGGTCCAAGCCGGGATCGAAATGGCCAATACACCGGGCCAACTCATCGCCACTCTCAAGTCCATGCCGCAATATGTCGAGTGGTTCGATGCAGCTTTTCCGGCTGAAGCCGATCGGGTCACCTTCGACAACTTCGCCAAGGCGATCGAAGCCTTCGAGGCGACACTGGTCACACCTGCCCCGTTCGACAGCTTCCTGAATGGTGATGAGGTTGCCATGACTTCCGAACAGAAACAGGGCCTGGTGCTTTTTATGGACAAAGGCTGCTCGTCCTGCCATGCCGGCATCAACGTTGGTGGGCAAGCCTATTACCCATTCGGCCTCGTGGAACGGCCCAGCGCCGAAGTCCTGCCGGACAAAGACAAGGGCCGATTTGAGGTCACCAATGCAGCCGACGATTCCTATGTCTTCCGCGTGGCGCCGCTGCGCAACGTTGCACTCACCGCGCCATACTTTCATTCGGGCAAGGTTTGGGATCTGAAACAGGCCGTCGCCATTATGGGGACCACCCAGCTCGGCGTAGTACTGGCGGACGAAGAAGTTGACCTGCTTGTTGCCTTCCTCAACTCGCTGACCGGAGAGGCACCTGACGTCGCCTATCCCATCTTACCCTCAGAAACGGCGACAACGCCCCGGCCTGTAACGCAGATCTCAGGAAAATAAGGGCCAATCGGCCGCGGACTCGCAATCGAAAATGATTGGCGATTTTTACTTGGCGACACGAATTGCGACGTCCATCTCCGAATTGGCGGGACGCTAGCGATACCCGAACCCTGCCACCTCGCCCGTAGTCTGCGCGATCAACTGGGGGCGGACAGACGCAGCACCATATATTGTCGCTGCCTGAGCGAACGCGCCAAGCAGTCTACTTTGAGAAACGACGCGTGTCCGATTTGTTCGAGGCGCGGGGCCTGTATGTCCCCAAGGAACCAATATTATAGCGTAGTGCCACATTTATATTTCTGCGGGATTAAGACACGTGCCGTAGGGAAATTGCACATTTGCGCCGAGTGGCTCATTTCCAAGAGTGTGCCGGTTTGGCATGTTCACGGCCGACAGGAGCCAGCCGGTAGCTCACCACACGGTGAGGAAGGAGAAGCCTCAGGCCACTTTCTCCCGGAGCGCGCGCGCTGCAGCGACCATGTTCATGAGGGCAGGGCGGACCTCCTCCCATTTGCGTGTTTTGAGGCCACAGTCCGGGTTTACCCACAGTTGGCCGTCGGACAGTCGCTCGCGGGCAAGCATGATTAGGTCCGAAATCTCGCAGACCTCCGGCACACGTGGTGAGTGAATGTCATAGACGCCGGGACCGATCTCGTTCGGATATTTGGAGCTCGTGAAGGCGTCCAGCAGTTCCATCTTGGAGCGCGACGTCTCAATCGAAATGACATCCGCATCCATTCCAGCGATCGCGTCGATGATCTCGTTGAACTCCGAATAGCACATGTGGGTATGGATTCGAGTCGCGTCCTTTACACCCGTTGAAGCGATCCGGAAGCATTCGACAGCCCAGTCGAGATAGGCTTTCCAGTCAGATTGGCGCAGTGGCAATCCTTCGCGAAACGCGGCCTCATCGATCTGGATCATCCTTGCGCCGGACCTTTCGAGATCCGTCACTTCGTCGCGGATGGCGAGCGCGATCTGGCGGCAGGCTTCGGAGCGGGGTACGTCGTCTCGAACAAAGGACCAGTTGAGAATGGTCACTGGGCCTGTGAGCATTCCCTTCACGGGCTTTTCCGTAAGCGACTGGGCGAATTGCCACCAGCGCACCGTCATCGGATTGGGCCTCGATACGTCCCCGAAGATGATGGGGGGACGCACGTAACGCGACCCATAGCTTTGCACCCAGGCATGCTGAGTGAAGGCGAAGCCGGACAGCTGCTCGCCGAAATGCTGTACCATATCGTTTCGTTCGAACTCACCGTGCACCAGCACGTCCAGCCCGATCTCTTCCTGCCAACGAATTGCTGACTCGATCTCCTTCTTCAGGAAAATCTCGTAGTCGACATAACTGAGCTGGCCCTTCGCATGAGCGGACCGCGCGCGGCGTACCTGCGGCGTCTGCGGGAAGGACCCGATTGTCGTCGTCGGGAACGGCGGCAGCCCGAGCGTGCCGGCCTGGACTCTGGAGCGCTCGCCAAAAGCGCTCTCTCGTCGTTTCATGCTATGGTCAATGCTGGCGATCCGCCCCTCAACAAGCGGGTCATGGATCTTCGTGGACGTCAAGCGAGTGGCGGCAGCCTCGGCAGAAGCTTTCAACGCGGCTGCCACCGCATCCCTGCCTTTGGAAAGGGCCCGGGCCAGCAAGACCAGCTCGTCGGTCTTCTGGGCCGCGAAGGCGAGCCACGACCTGATGTCGGCCTCGAGTTCCGTCTCCATGCGCAGGTCAATCGGCACATGCAGCATCGAGCAAGAAGGCGCAATTTCGACGCGGTCCAAGGGCCAGCCGGCGACGATCGGTTTGATGCGGTCGAGAATGGCGGGCAGGTTCGCACGCCAGACGTTGCGGCCATCGATCAAGCCGAGCGAGAGCACCAGATCCTTCGGAGCGAGCCGACCCACCGTTTCCAGCTGCTCGGGAGCGCGCACGAGATCAATATGCAGGCCGGCCAGGGGCAGAGAAACCGCGGTTTCGAGATTGTCTCCCAGCGACCCGAAATACGTAGCCAGCATGATCTTCAGCTCGGGCGCGGCTTTCGACAGCTGGCCATAGGCGAATTCGAACGCAGCTCGTTCGTTCGGGTTCAGATCGAGGACAAGCGCTGGCTCATCGATCTGCACCCAGTCGGCTCCCGACAGCTTCAGCCTCTGCAGGACTTGCTCGTAAACGGGCAGCAGCCGCGGTAGGAGCGCGATGGGACCGAACCCTTCGGCACGCGATTTCGCCACCTTGAGGAAGGTGATGGGTCCAAGGATGACTGGGCGTGTGTGTATGCCGAGAGCTTTAGCCTCGAGGAAGTAATCGACCGGCTTCGATGACGAGAGGGCGAACGTCTGATCATCATCGAGTTCCGGCACAATGTAGTGGTAGTTGGTGTCAAACCACTTGGTCATTTCCATCGCGGTTACACCAGGTCCATGAGCCTCCTCCTGGTGACCAGCGTGTCCACAATCCTCCGTCTGACCCTGGTTGCCGCGCGCCATTGCGAAGTAGATGTCAAGTGGGACCTCGCCGCTATTCCAGCCGTACCGGGATGGAATGGCCCCGACCATGGCTGCGGTGTCGAGCACATGGTCGTAAAGCGAGAAGTCGTTCGACGGGATTTTCGACACGCCGCGATCGCGCTGCTCTTCCCAGCTAGCGGCACGGAGCGCCTTCGACGTCGCAAGAAGGTCGCCAGCGGACGATGTTCCGGACCAGTAGCTTTCGAGGGCGAATTTCAGTTCTCGCCGACGACCGAAGCGCGGCACGCCGAGCGTTGCTACAGGAATTTGCTGAGAGACAGTCATGTCATACCCCGATGGTTGGGGGCGTCGGTGACAAGGAGGCGCTAGCAGGCCGGCACGCCGGTTGCAGCGGCCACCGAGACACCCCGCCCGTGGACGTAATTCGCCGTGGCAGGTCTCCTGGCTCGCGGGGTCATAGCCTCTACCCGTCTTCCCGAGGGTATTCGCCTCAGTGACATGAGTGGATTGGCTCGCCGCTAACAGTTGCGGGGGCAGCGCCGGCATCGCACCGGCTTCCCTCTTAGCTCCGCTGCGGCAGCACCGTACGCGAGAACCACAACAGCAGACAATCACAGCAACCCGCTCTTTGTCAATGACGCATAATGAAATGTTTATGTCGTTATATGGTCGCGTTTTACGCCTTTGTCTAGCATTGTGAAATATTCAGTCTGCTGCCCGCATTCGGCATCGTGGGACGTGATCGCAAGTCAAGTCCGACGGACGCCGCGAGTTCTCCGTTACCTCAGGAACCTTACTGGCCTTCCCCAAGCTGAGCTTCTGGAAAATGCTGGTGACGATCTGGATGACGGTGAATGCCGTCATGGCAAGCACGCCTTGCACCGCTCCTCCAGCGAGCTTCACGGCAGCAGCATGGGTCAGTTCTCCGAAGCGAATGGCTGTCGCTATCAGCGAGCTTTGACACAGTTCCGCCACTGCGGTCATCGCGTCAGTAGGGCGGCTGGTTAGTTGCCCGCGCATCTACAGCAACCCAGCCCCTTCCGCCTCGCGGCGCAAATTCTGCCTTGGCCTTGGGCCGATCTGCTGGATCACCAGGCCGGCCGCCAGCGAGCCAAGGTCGCCGCAGGTCTTGAGGTTGCGGCCCTGCGTGTAGCCATGCAGGAAACCGGCGGCGTAGAGGTCGCCGGCGCCGGTGGTGTCGACCAACTCCTTGATGGCGGTCGCCTCGATGACCACGGTCTCGTCGCCGCGCACGATCACCGAGCCTTTTTCGGAACGGGTGACGGCGGCAATCTTGCAGTCCTTGCGGATCTGAGCCAGCGCCTCGTCGAAGGATTTTGTCTGGTAGAGCGACTTGATCTCGTGGCTGTTGGCAAAGACGATGTCGACAGTGCCCGAGCGCATCAGCTCGAGGAACTCGTCCCGGTAGCGGTCGACGCAGAACGAATCCGACAACGTCATCGACACTTCGCGTCCGGCCTCGTGTGCGAGCTTCGCCGTCTGCCGGATCGCCTCCTTGGCGCGCGGCGGATCCCACAGATAGCCCTCGAAATAGGTCACCTTGGCGCCTGACGCCTTGTCGGCCTCGACGTCTTCCGGCCCGAGTTCGATGCAGGCGCCGAGATAGGTGTTCATCGAACGCTCGCCATCGGGGGTGACGAAGATCATCGATCGCGCTGTCGGCGGCTGGCCCTCAAGCGGCCTGGTGTCGAAGGCGACGCCCTGGGCATGGATGTCATGCGCGTAGATTTCGCCGAGCGGATCGTTCGACACCTTGCCGAAGAACGCGGCGCGTCCGCCGAAGCTGGCTACGCCGGCCGCCGTGTTGCCGGCACTGCCGCCGGAGGCCTCGATCGCCGGGCCCATGCGGCTGTAGAGCAGTTCGGCGCGGCGCGTGTCGATCAGGTTCATCGCGCCCTTGATGATGCCGTTGATCTCGAGGAATGCCTCGTCGCACTGGGCGATGATGTCGACAATGGCATTGCCGATGCAAAGCACGTCATAATCCGGCATCAATGTCTCCGCCAAAAAACCCGAGCCGGCTTCTCGCCACGCCTGCCAGGCGCGGGTCTGCCCGGTGGAAATGGGCTTTCCGCTTGCCAATCCGTTCGCCGGCGGCTCTCACGGGGCGGCGAGTCCTGCCTCGCGACGCAATTCGTCCGCCCTGTCTGTCTTCTCCCAGGTGAAATCAGGCTCTTCACGGCCGAAATGGCCATAGGTCGCTGTATTGCGATATATAGGGCGTAAGAGATCAAGCATCTTGATAATGCCTTTCGGTCTGAGATCGAACAACTCAAGAATGAGGCGCTCGATCCTGCTTTCCTCAACCCTGGCTGTCCCGAACGTGTTGACCATGACGGAAACCGGACTGGCCACGCCGATTGCGTAAGCAAGCTGCACCTCGCACACGTCCGCAAGTCCGCTAGCAACGATGTTCTTTGCGACATAGCGGGCTGCATAGGCAGCCGAGCGGTCAACCTTGGACGGGTCCTTGCCCGAGAAGGCGCCGCCGCCATGACGACCCATCCCGCCATAGGAATCGACGATGATCTTGCGTCCAGTGAGACCGCAGTCGCCGCGCGGCCCGCCGACTACGAACCGCCCCGTCGGGTTGACCAGAATTCTGATGCCTTCCGTCTCCAGGTGGGTCGGCAGGACAGGCTTTATGATTTCCTCAATGACGCCCTCGCGGACAGTCTCTTGCGAGACCTGCTCGTCATGTTGCGTCGACACGACGATGGTATCCAGGGCGACCGGGCGCAACCCCTCATAGCGCACTGAGACTTGGGATTTCATGTCAGGACGCAACCAGCCAAGCTGTTGTGCCTTCCGGACATACGCCTGCCGTTTCGTCAAGCGATGAGCGAGCTGGATCGGCAAAGGCATCAGGGTATTGGTTTCGCGGCATGCGTAGCCGAACATGAGGCCCTGATCTCCCGCTCCCTGCTGGAGGTCTTGCCCTCTTCCCTCGTCAACGCCTTGGCTGATGTCGGGCGACTGCTCGGTGAGGGCATGAACGACGGAGCAACGCCGGCCGTCAAAGCCGACGGCCTCGTCGTCGTACCCAATGTCGAGAATCGTATCGCGCGCAATTTGGCTGTAATCCACCTGGGCATCGCTGGTGATCTCGCCAGCCAGAACGACTATCCCTGATTTTACCAACGCTTCACAGGCGACGCGCGCCTTGGGATCTGTGCGGAGGATGGCATCGAGGATGGCATCCGAGATGTTGTCGGCCAACTTATCCGGGTGCCCCGCGCCAACCGATTCGGAAGAGAACACGAACTGCCTAGCCATGAATACCTCGCTTCGGATGTTGGATGTGGTATGGGCATTTTGCTTGGCCCACCTTACTTGTCGGAGATGCCCGGGACCTCGAACGCAGCGCACAAGTCGGCAACGTCTCTTCGCACGCAGGCATGGAGATCTTCGTCGTCTGGCCGCTGGAGGACGGAGTCAATGAAGCCAGCAATTTGCACCATTTCCACATCGCGCATGCCCATTGACGTCACTGCTGGCGCCCCCAGGCGAATTCCGCTTGTGACCGCCGGATGCCGCGGGTCGCCAGGCACCATATTAAAGTTTGTGATGATTCCTGCCTTTGCTAGTCGCCCGGCATAGGCCTTGCCCGATAGTGGCCGATCGCGAAGATCAAGGATCAGCATGTGATTGTCCGTCCCCCCGGTAACCAGGTCATAACCTCGCTCAAGCAGTGCATGTGCCAGAGCCTTGGCATTCTTGACCGTCTGTTGGCCGTAGCCTCGGAAGGACGGGTTCGCGGCTTCGTGCAAGGCAACCGCTAGCGCAGCGATGGCATTCATGTGAGGTCCGCCTTGCAGGTGAGGGAAGACCGCCCGGTCTATTCGTCTGGCGAGATTGTATTTGCTCTTTGTATGATACAGGGCCTGATAGCGATCTTCGTTCCTTGACAAAATGAAGCCACCGCGGGGACCGCGGATCGACTTGTGGGACGTGCTGCTGACCACGTCGCAATGGCCCACGGGATTCGGGTGCGCTCCCGCGGCAATCAGGCCGCTGATGTGCGCAATGTCGGCTACGAGATAGGAGTTCGCTTCCAGGGCAATTTCTGCCATTGCCGCGTAGTCAAAGACACGCGGGTAAGCGGTTCCGCCGACCCAAATGAGCCGCGGCCGTTCCCGCTTGGCTGTCTCGCGCAAGCGGTCATAGTCAATCTGCTGTGTCTTTTCATCTAGTCCATAGGGCACGCGTTGATAGTCAGTTCCGGAAAAGTTGATGGCCCAACCATGAGTCAGATGGCCCCCTTCCGGAAGGGGCAAGCCCATGACTTTGTCACCGGGACTCAAAAGCGCACGATAGACAGCCTGGTTGGCCGGCGAGCCGGAATAAGGCTGGACGTTGGCATGCTCGCTGCCAAATAGCGTTTTCAGGCGCTCAATGGCTAGATTCTCAAGCTCATCAACGATCTCGTTTCCAGCGTAGTAGCGCGCACCGGGGTACCCCTCGGCGTACTTGTTCGTGAAAATCGAGCCGTTCGCTTCCAGCACGGCCGAGGACGCAAAGTTCTCTGAGGCGATGAGCTTGAGGGTCGTCCGCTCCTGCCGCTCCTGTCTCAGAAGCAGCTCGTGAACGCGGCAATCAACCGCGGCCAAGGAAGACCGCCCGTGGGTGTCGGGCTGTGCGATCGCACCGTCTGCGGAGTTGTCCATGGTAGCTTCGCGCTCCAATTGGATTGACCTATTTCACGATCAAGCACGCGGTCCCCTTCGGCCGCGTGTCTCGTACCGCTTCGAGCCGCTGCAGGTCCTGTTTATGATAGCCGTCGCGATGGGGCAGGAGATCGACCAATAATTGAACCAGCCCGCCGTCGTTGGATCCTGCGTTGAGATGGTACGAGCGCCACGGAGGCTGTTCGTTGCAGCAAAGAAAGTCGGCTCTGGCGAGCAGCCGGACGTGTCGCGCAACCCGCTCTCGACACACGCCCAGAATCTCCGCTAGCTCGCAGACAGTTAGGTCCGCATGCGCACAAAGGCCCAGGATTCGAAGGCGGTCTGGATGCGCTGCCATGCGTAGGCGACTAACCAGTGTCATCATGGCTCAGGACCAAGTCCTGCCGAATTTCTCATTTCGCGTTCTCCGCAGAAGTTGCGATTTCGAAGGGTTGTCCAACGACCGGACAAATCTCGGTGGCCGTGACGACCGTCGATATCCTGTGTCGAACAAACAAATGGGCGCTCTTCTTGCCTTTAGCCGAAATTGCAAGCAGTTCGGCCAGTCGAAGACAAGCGGGGCCACGGTTTGGAACCACTGACCTCAGACGTTGCAATAAGCCTACCATTCACAGCGAGCCGGAGTTGCTAAGAGTCTATGAATTTCCTTGAAGGATCTGTTGCAACGTTTGCCCAGCCTGGCCTGCTCCCGGTTTGCAGCGGTCATGGTCAGGCGATCCATCGCCTCTGCGAGCACAATCAGGAATTTGCCCTGCATCGCATCGCTGATCAGCTCCTGAAGGCCGGGACGCAACAGCGACCCGCCGCAGATCGCGCGGTGGGTATTGCTGTCGACGACTGTCCAGCCTTGCTTTTCAGCACGCAAGCAGCAGAGCCGCAACTGATCCTCGATCGAGGCGTATCGGTGATTGTCAGTTGAGTAGCGAGCGCCAAGCGCGACCTTCATGAGGCGGCCCCTTACTCCGGGACGCGGTCTCGCGTCTGGCTATCCGTTTCGGCTTGAACGAAATCCCGTGCGGCCTGTCGCGCCAGCAGCCGGACCAGATTGACGAAGCGTCGATCGGGCTTCGGCGACGCAGACACAGCCGATTCGCGGGCCGCGCCGGCGACCACACCAAGCTTTTCGGCTGTTGCCGTTTCGGCGCGCTATGATCGCGTTCCTGTCCTGACGCGAAATACTCCGTTTCGCGACAATGATGCCAAGTCACAGTGCTTCGACAAGCTGGAATTCTATCAATAACGCGCGTCGCGCAGGAGCCAGTGCTGGCCGATCACGGGGCACCTTGTGCTCCGAAGAAGCCATGGCTATATATCCGGATAGAGAACGGAGGCACGCGATGGGCAACACTGCACAGAAGAGAGCCATCGAGAATTATCGCTCTCGCCTGGCTGAGCGCGGCATCGCGCGGTTCGAGATCCAGGCCTTCGACGCAGACCGCGATCTACTGCGAACTCTTGCCCGAAAATAACGGAGAGCGGGCCGGATGCCCGACAGCTTCGTCGGACCATACAGCAAGCCGTGGCGGGTGAGCCACCGAAAGCGGGCAGCATTCTCGCCGCGTTGCGTCGCTCGCCTCTGGTTGGCTCCAATCTCGACCTCAGCCGGCCGCGCGAAGAGGGGCGCAAGATCGACCTGTGACGCGCTACCTTCTTCATACCAATATCATCAGCAACGTCATAAAGCCGGAGCCTTCGGGCTCGTTGCTGGCCTGGATGGGCGCGCAGAAGGACGAAGACCTCTTCATTGCTTCGCTTACTGTCGCCGAAATTCGCCGAGGCATCCTAGAGAAGCCGAAGGGGAAAAAGCGCAGCAGCCTTGAAACTTGGTTCGAGGGCTCCGAAGGCCCGCAAGCGCTGTTCGCTGGCCGCGTGCTATCGTTCGACGAGAAAGCTGGCCTCGTGTGGGCGCGGCTGATGGCCAACGGCAAAGCCAGAGGCCGTTCGCGGAGCGCCCTAGACACAATCATTGCCGCTGTAGCCGAAGCCAACGAGTGTGTCGTAGTGACCGACAATGAAAAGGACTTCGAGGACGTTCAGATAATCAACCCGCTCCGTAGCTCTGGAAGCCAAGCGGGTGATGATAGCTCCAACGGTCCGGCCGTTTCAATTTGAGGATTTCAGCGGCAGGGAGTCCGAACGTCTCGTGTTCGCCTACCTTTAGCGATGGCTGGATTGATCTTACTTAGTTTGGCCAGGGACGTCTCTTCCAGTTCCGCTTTAATGCCATCCCTGTTCATCTAGTCAGCTCGATCTACCAACAGTTCGCACGCACGAGCGCCGCGAACAAGGCGCGATCGCAGGGACTGCGCGATACGCGTGTCGAGCTCGTCCATCTTACACTCGATCTCGTCTTCGAAGGCCCTCTCGCCAAACGCCACTGTAGTCCATCCCGCGTGCGCCTCGGGGGCCTTCTCATCGAGGGTTTCTCGCCACTGGTCTGGCGCGCTACCAATGGCAAGTTCGCCCGCTGGGAACTCGTCGGTCTGCACTCCCAGCTCTGGGCATCCACATCAACTGCGGAGCTCTTCATAGCCGTGTTCTTCCTTTAGCTGGCAGCTCTCGAGCTCGACGAGCAGCCGATCAGCGACACCTGCGACCTCAAGTTCGACCCGGTTGACTCGATAACACTCTATTGGCAGATTCAGTCGGGGAGGATCTGCCCACTCCGATCACAAGCCGATCTTTCGACCCCGTGGTCGGGAATTCTCCATGGACCTTCGTGAGGAAGGAATGCAGCGCCGAAAGCCGAAGCGCTTCCGATGCATCGAAGCCCCTTCCGAGTCGGAGCCCCGATTAGGCATTCCTGCCACTCTATCTAGCCGACCCCCGTGGCCGCGTTGCCGATCGGTGCGCTAGTCGCCTACATCGCCCCGGCACGTGAAGATCGTCTCTGCTGATGCTCGTTGAGCAATTCAGGCCGCCTCCGGCTGGCGTTTGATCAGCGTCAGCGTCAACCAGCGCGCGGTCAGCGCCGGCTTTTTCGAGCCCTCGATCTCAATCGTCACGCCCAGCGCCGTCTGCACCCAGCCCGACGGCCTGACCTTGACGTCGGCCAGTACGAAACGGGTGCGGATGCGAAAGCCGGTTTTCACCGGCGCCAGGAAGCGCAGCGATTCGAAGCCATAGTTGACACCCATCTTGCAGTTTTCGAGCGGCCGCATGGTCTCGAAAGTCATCGCCGACAAAAGCGAAAGCGACAGGAAGCCATGTGCGATGGTGCCGCCGAACGGCGTCTCGCGCTTGGCGCGCTCCGGATCGCAGTGGATGAACTGGTGGTCATCGGTGGCCTCGGCGAACTGGTCGATCATCTGCTGCGAGACCACCCGCCACGGCGACACGCCGACTTCCTTGCCGACGCTGGCCAGAAGTTCGTCGAGACTGATCGGTTCCACGCTAATGTCCTCCATTTCAACCGTCCGAAGCGCGAGCGGCTTCATTCCGAACAGTGTCAGCCCATGCTGCACCGACTGCCGGCCATCCATCGGCAGGATGGCGCCGGTGAGATGACTGCCGTCACGGCTGTACGAATAGAACGTTCCGCCGGCAATCTCATCGGCGCACCGATGCGCCCGATCCGAACATGGCCGCAGACGGGCTGGCTTGTACCTCGGTCGCGGTGCGCGTCCTACAGGCCAACGAAACAGCTCGTCTTGCTACCGGTGATCATTCCGCCGGCGCCGCTATGCGGTATTGTCGCAGATTGATAAAATCAATTGTCTGGATAGTAACCATCCGTGTTTCGAATTTGGAGGAGTCCAGCAGACGGGGTGGCTTGTGGTCCTTGTTGAAGCGCGCCGGCCTCATTCACCGGTAGCACTGAGCCGGCAAGAAGCGCCAGTTCAATGACATTGGGTGTCGACACGGCAAAGCGGCATCAGATGCTACTTCATGATGCGGGATGGCGCTTGCTTCAAGAACGCTCGGCCTGACGTGGAAGCCAGCACCGGATCTGGATTGTCGGTGCGCGGATATTCGCGCAGCACAGCGGCAACCGCAGCGACGATCGATCTCAGCCGTTGCGAGCATGCCGATCTTGATGGCGGCCACTCTGTTAGGCTGAAGCGTAGCGCGCATCTGATCCGCCACCGGACGGGGTTGCGTAACTTGGATTTCCAGGCGTGTTCATGGGTTTGCACCGTCAGCGCGCTGACAGCAAGGCAGGTGCGCACGCCACTGGAAGCGATCGTCTGGATCTCGCGGGCAATTCCAGCCCCCACCGCTGGTGTCTGACCCGACAGCAACGAGCACATGCGGTTCTCGCCTCGGCGCCATTGCTCTGTCTTTCGATCCATTCTGGCGTGCGCGCTTCTGGGGCGTCGTTCAGCGCAAAGTCGGTGACCACGGCTGCGCTTTCCGCGCCAGCCTCAAAAAACGCCTTCGAGACGGTCAGGTTGAGGCCGCCGATGCAGACCAATGGGATCGGCGCGACCTGGTGCTTCCACCGCTGATCCGCTCGAGTCCTCGCGACGCCCATTCATCTTCTTGAGGCTGTTGGATAGACTGGGGCGAGCGCCACATACTCCGGTTCCGCCACTGGCGCCGTTTCCAGTTCGGTGTGATCGTGGATCGACAGGCCGAGCTTCAACCCGACGTATTTCATCGCCAGCATCGGCGGCAGCCAAATCCTTTTGACCAAGATGGACGAAGTCGCAGCCTTCCTCGATTGCCGTGCGCCAAATGTCGTTGACTCACTTGGCAACCAGGGACCGCGCAGGCGTCGTTCGCGCGGCGGATTTCCGTCTGCAGTCCTTTCTCGTCCATATCCTTTATCCGGAGCTGCACCAGACGGACGCCGAGCGGCACCAGCCGGTCAATCCAGCCGGCACGTCCACGACTTCATGAGAAGACGGCCCTGCCGATCGTCGGTGGGTAGCGCCGTTCGAGCATTCCCGAGCTGAAAGCTTCACGACCGGCATCGACCGCTTTGCCGAACGCACGCGCCATGCCGACCGGATCGGCCGCCCTCGGGACCGCCGTGTTCAGGAGCACGGCGTCAAACCCGAGCTCTATGACGGTCGCCGCGTACGACGGCCGTCCGAGCCGTGCATGCACAATCAACGGAATGTAGGGGGAATGTCCGCGCATCAACTGGACCTCGGAGCTCAACGCTTCATCGCATTAGAATGAGCGTTCGAAACGCAGGATACCGCCGACACTGCTCTTCTTGTTGGCATTGGTCCAGTTCACTTCGGAAGCTTTCACCTTTCCGACGGCGGAGCCTCCGTAGCGGTCATAGTCGAGTTCAGCCGTAACTGTGAAATCTAGAAGGAACGCATAGGCGACGTTCGCAGCGACACCATAGTTGTTGAGCTGATCACCCGAGAGCTGAAGGTTGAACGAAGCTGACTCGGTGAGCTCGTAACCGCCGCCAGCCCAGAAAGCCCAGTTCCCGCCCCAAGGTTTATAGAAACCGCGACCATGAGCGTCGATCGCGTTCATGGGGTCGTCGTTGAGCTTGCCATTGGAACCGTAGCCGAACATTCCGAACAGCAACAGTTCGTTGGTGACATTGATGTCGACACGGACCTTGGCGGCCACCGATTCGTAGTTGCTATCATAACCAGCAACGCCGGTGATCGCTCCCCAGCCATGTGTGTATTTCAAGCCGCCGACTATCTGCGGAGCGTAGTTGTCGATTGTGCCGACCACGCCTGAGCCTTCTTCGAGCGAAACCACGGCCGAAAAGCCGTTCCCGGCGTCGAAGTAGTACTGGACCACATTGGTATCCAAAGCGCCGTAGGGAACCGGCGTCTGGTTGAGTACGTCACCCGCGCCGCCAATAAACATGTCGAAGGCCGACCAGTCCTTACCAACTCGGAGGCCACCAAGCTGAATCCAGGCGAAAGTCAAGATGCTGTCTCCGTTGAAGGCATAGGACCGAGAACTGTCCGAAACCGAAGTGTGGCGGTTACCGAAATTCACGCGGGTTTCGGTGTAGGTCTTCAACGTGCCGAGTTCGGTCTCCTGGCCGGTCCAAGCTTTCAGTGTGAAGCGCGTGTTGTTTTGCCATGTACCCTGATCCTCACCAGTCCTCACATCTGAGGTTCTTGCGTGGTAAAACAATCCGACATCGCCCAAGCCCACGTAGTAGCTAAGATAGCCGCCGATGCGCAGGCAGGTCTCGGTGCCTGAAATATAGACGTAGCTGGAGCCGTAGACGTCGCAGATCTTGAGGTACTCAGTGGGATCAGGCTCGGGGACGATGATCACGGCGCGAGCGTCGGAAGCGGCGATCAGTGCCGCAGTTGAGCCGAGGAGGAGGCTCCCAATGGTCATTGTTGATCTCCGTCTAAATAGTAAAAGGAATCGAGACCGATGAATGATTTTTGCTAAGCGAACGATTGACAGCGAACCAAGCTTAATTCTAGGAGTGTTGCTGCACCTGCCGTGCTAATGCTCAGGAGAATTTATAATGTGATTGAGACTTGTTGTCACATATATTAAGTAGTTATCACTCCCGGGCGGTCGTACAACATTTTTGTACAATCACCTTTTTCACCTCCGCGGCGGGCCTCACAAAGGTACTACAAATGACGTGCCACCCTGACGACCCAGCTGCAGCTTGAAGCTCAAATGTGCGGGCGGATCTTGGTTCGCGCTCCCTTCTTTTTGCCTTGCGGATCCACCCAAGCAGGAACGGCAAATCTTTCGGCTACGGCTCGTCTGTTCGCTTCGCGACAGTTTTCGCTCAATGGCGACAGCATTGTCTGCTGTGAGCCCCGACGTTGAGGCATCATGCGGCGGCACCGCTCGGTTCGACGCCGTCATTTTTGGCGAGCTGATGGTCGACAACCACGCGCTGCAGCCTTGCACCACTGAATCAGTAGGCGCCAGCCTTGGCAGTGCGGCGGACCTGACGGTCGCGTCGAGCAGGTTTTCGTGCTGAAAGCGGCGCGCCACAGCTAATGCTTCTTGCCAGCAATTCACACAACGAGCTCATCGAGACGGCAGAGACGTAGCTGGCGTGCAAAGTCTGGACCCAACACCGTATTGTCTCATCGGATGCGGCATCTGCGCTCAGAAGAGTCTCCCACGCGCAGATGAAGGGAAGGGAGGCTGGAACAAAACGGTGCGCGTGAGGGTTTCGGCGGGAACACCATCGTCAGTCGCTGACCGAGTGCGCTCAGACCATCGCTGTCCAGCCAAGACTGAACGGCGCCCATTGCTTAAAAATTTCGAGCCCAAAGCGGAACGGACTGACATAGCGCAAAGACGCAGGCGAGCGCAGCGGTAAGGTTGGATGTTATCAGCATGGGACGGTGACCGTTGCAGACCACGAAATTTCGAGAGGCCCGGCTGCCTTGGTACACTATCTATCCGGCTGTGTCGGAGTTCTCTGGGGCGGTCGGCGCCGAGGCTTATGAGGAATGGCTCAGGAACCTGCCGGCTGATGATCCGGTGTCACTCTATCTGCACGTTCCGTTCTGCCGATCAGCCTGCTGGTATTGCGGCTTCCCAACCACCATCACCCGCCGTGATGCGCCCATCCTCAACTATCTGGCGGCGCTGCGTGACGAGATCCGTCTGGTTTCGGTGCGAGTGCCGAAGACGTTGCCCGTGAGCGACATACATTTCGGCGGCGGAACGCCGTCTCTCATCGGACCAGCCGAGTTCCTCGCTCTGATGGAGTTCCTGCGATGCCGCTTCGCCATCTCGAAAACAGCTACGGTCGCCATCGAGATCGATCCACGCACGCTCACGCCCGAGATGGCGGAAGGCTTGGGAGCGGCCGGCGTGAACCGCGCGAGCCTGGGCGTACAGAGCTTCGATCCCATTGTTCAAAAAGCGATCAACCGGATCCAGAGCGAGGCCCAGACGTCGGCTGCCGTGGAAATGCTGCGCCGGCATGGAGTAAGCCGCATCAACTTCGACCTCATCTACGGCCTGCCGCGTCAAACGGTGGAGTCGTGCGTCGAAACAGTGAGGGCGGCGGTCGCCATGCGCCCCGACCGGCTTGCCTTGTTCGGCTACTCGCACATCCCATCCCAAATAAAGAATCAGCGCCTCATCGAGGCGGAATTTCTTCCCGACAGCGCTGCCCGCGCTGAACAGTATGCGGCTGTCACCGTGACGCTGATTGCCGCCGGCTACCGACAGATCGGGCTCGACCATTTCGCCTTGCCGGACGACGAGCTCGCGCTGGCACAGGAAACAGGTCGCCTGCGACGTAACTCGTTGGGCTACTCGGCCGATACCTGCAGAACCCTGATCGGTTTCGGCGCGTCGGCTATCGGCCGCATCGGCCAAGGATACGTTCAAAACGAAATTACACGGGATTCCTACATCCGGCACATCGCAGCTGGCCGACTGGCGACATCGAAGGGCCATCGCCTCACAGACGACGACCGCGTGCGAGCCGCAATTATCGAGCGATTAATGTGCGATTTCGAGGCTGACGTGCCGGCAATCTGTGTCGCCCACGGATTTGGTCCGATCCGTCTTCGCGATTCGGCTGAGCGCTTGGCCATGCTGGCCAAGGACGGGATAGTGGACTTCGAAAACGGCTTTGTCCGCGTACGGCGGGAGCATCGCTTTGGGATTCGCGCTGTCGCTGCCGCATTCGATGTTTTTAGGGATGGCGTTACGTATATCCCGCAGCAGCTTAATGCGATGCAAAGCACGACATAGTCCGGCATCAATGTCTCCGCTTGGAACCGCCGGCCTACTTGCCACGCCGGCCGGGCGCTGGTCTGGCAAGTGGGCTTTCCGTTTGCCAATGCGTTCGTTCCGGGCCCTCACGGGGCGGCGAGTCCCTGCCGTGAGCGCCTCACCCGCGAGGCTACATGGCGGCCGTGGAGATTACCTCAGCAGCGGCGCCCGATCGGAAACCTTAGCACCTCAGCGCTTTGGCGTGGCTGCTTGAACTCTTCGACGGCAACCGCCTCAATTAGCAGGT
Organism: Mesorhizobium sp. C277A; assembly: GCF_040324395.1. Taxonomy (NCBI): domain Bacteria; kingdom Pseudomonadati; phylum Pseudomonadota; class Alphaproteobacteria; order Hyphomicrobiales; family Phyllobacteriaceae; genus Mesorhizobium; species Mesorhizobium sp. C277A. The sequence goes on from NZ_JAMYVW010000004.1 coordinate 260,784, forward strand.
CCAAGGCTTCGCGGCCCCTTTGACTCATCGGGTCATCCCCACAAAGGTAGTCATACGCTCGATCTAAATGCACTCGGGCGGCGGAAAAATCGCTTATCATATCATAGAACCCTCTCTACCCGCCCGCATTGCCGTCTACGAGGTGAAGGTAGTGCAATCGTCAATATATACAGACAAATTTGAATTAAATCGGAGATGATCATGGAGGTCGAGTTCCCTGACCTGATGCCGCCATTGAGCCCGCCGACGACCACTCGCTGGCGCTCGGTCGGTTCATAAATGCCGAGCACCCCGTCCCGAGACCACCTCTGACCTCCCTCCTTCGATGCTATACGCGTGGAAGACATGGCTGCGCCGCCGCTGCGAGAAAGGCGTGTCCCATCGCGCGGCGGCTGCATAGTGGGTAGCCAGCGCCGGGAGCTAATCGGCAAAGCCGCGTGTGGCGATTTTGCATAGCGGGCGCAGGCGAATCGCCACGCCCGTCCAGCATGTCCGATGCCGCGTAGGCCGCCAGGATCCCTGAGCGGAGTGCATGCACGATCCCGCGTGATGACAGTGGATCGGCACAGAACAGGCAGTCGCCCGCCGCGACCCAGCGGTCACCGGCGGCGGGATCGATCGTTGCGGTTCCCGCCGCCTTGATCATGCTGGCGGTCTCGATTGCGTTGGGCGGCACGAGCGGCGCGATGGACTGCGTTGCGGCTAAAGCGCGGTACCAATGTCCGGCTTTGCGCAGTTCGCTGCCCAGATCCGGATCGGTGAGGCACGCGCAAGTCGGCGCTGTACCACCAGCCTTCGGGACGCGCCTCGACGACCATGCTGCAATCGCCCGGTGCGCGGTCGAAAAAGCGTGTGTAGGCGGCAAGATGTCCGTGCATGGTGAGCTTGGCGCCGAAACATCGCGCCGGCCTCCAACTGCGACCGGTCGCCCAAACCACGTGCGCGGGCAACGATAGCTTCATCGGCCAGCTTGAGCAGCGAGCCTTGATCGTCGCGCACTGCCGAACCCACGGCCGAGCCAAACCGCGTGTCCACACCTGCCGCCTTGGCCGCCTGCACCATCAGCCGGTCGAATCGCGTCCGGTCGAGCTGCCAGCCGGCACCTTGAGCGGAAAACATGCCGTGCCGCTCGCTGGGAACTTCATTGGCCCACACCGAAACAAGCGCACGATTTTCAACGAAGCCGGCCTCGGCGAACGGCGTCCAGACACCAAGCTGACGCAGCAGCCCATTCGCTACTGCCGGCAGCACCTCTCCCGGCTTTGGCCGATCATGCCTTCCTGCTTCCAGCAACAGCACGCTCCGCGCGGGTGCATCGTTGCCAACGCCAGTCCGGATGTGGTCGCCGCCGAACGTGATCGTCTCAGCGAGCTGGCGGGACAAAATGCCAACCTCAAGATAGCGTTGGCCCGGATCAGCGAGGCGGACTGAGGAAGACTTTAAATTCAAAAGGTGACACGCGGCAACAGTCGCGTGCCGCTGTAGCCCCAGGCTCCGCTTCACCGTGGGGACCGATCGGTCGCACTCTCAGCCTGGGGTTCTTCTCTGCCACCCATCATCGAATTTTGGTGGATTGTCCGTCTCCCGCACCGGTTTGAGCGCGATAGACAAGAATCGCGTTTTCTGTGCCGGCCGGGCTTCAATGACGGGGATGGCGAAAAGCTGAGTGCTCGGGCTTGCGGGCCGAGCTTGTCGGTCGCTCGATGGAAAGTGTCATCTGAGGCGCTTCCACTCCCGCGTGCAACTGGAAGACACGCTCGTCCAGTTCCTTGTCCACTTCCGTCAGACGATGATTGAGGCGAAGGTAGTCCGTCCAGGTCGGCGTGCGGAACGTTTCCGTCCAATGCATAGGCTTCTGCAGGTTCCGCTGGAGCGTCCAATTCCGAGCACCGACCCGGCTGTGTACATGACGCCGCTGCCGCATGAGGTCGAGGAAAGCCTCGAGATTTCTCTCGGCTATCAGATATTCGACCTTGACCACGATCGGGCCGCTTCTCGGCTTCAGATTGAGAGCGACAGCCGGGGCATCGAATTCCTCCAGAGGATCGGGCTCTGAGTCGCGGCGCTCGCGAAGAGGAAACAGAACGCCGGCTGCAGCGACGAACATCAGGGAGGCAGCGGAACCCTCCAGCGCCAGGGCCAGCGAATGGTTTTCGGCCACCGTGCCCCACACCCAGCTGCCGAGCGCGATGCCACCATCTATCAAAGCATAGTAGATCGAGATGGTGCGCCCCACGACCCAGCGCGGGCTTGCCAGCTGAACGCTCACACCGACCCCTGACCAGGCGGTGACCCAACCCGCGCCGCCCAAAGCGAGTGCAATTGCCGCCACCCCGATCGAAGTTGTCAGTGCCAGGGAAAGTGAGCACGCCGCGCAGGCGACGCAGGAGAGCCTCATCAGCCGCTCCTGCGACAAGCTCCGTCTGAACAGGCTGTTGGAGAGGCCAGCGAAGACGGCTCCGGTCCCGAAGCCGGCCATGAGCGCGCCATAGGCGAGCGGGCCTCCTCCCAGCTGATCGCGGACAACCACCGGCAGCAGCGCGAGTATGGCGATGCTCGCCAAGCCAAAGAGGGTTCCGCGCGCGATCGCGGCCTTGATTTCCGATGACATCCCCGTGAAGCGCAGCCCGTCATAGATCGCCGTCCTCATCGACTCGCGTGGAAGAGGGGAAGAACGAACCTTCCACTTGCAGCGCCAAATAGTGGCCAAGGGTACGAAATAGGTGAGCGTGGTCACCGCGAATGCCGCCATAAGGCCAAACGAGGCAACTACAATGCCGCCGAGCGCCGGGCCCACAGTCCGGACGGTATTGAATCCAACAGAAAGCAGGGTGACGGCAGCGGGAACATCGCGTCGATCCACAATATCGCCAACCGACGCTTGCCAGGCCGGATCATTGAGAGCACCGCCGCTTGCGATCAAGAAGCTGAAGCCGAGGATCATCCACGGACTGACAAAGCCCAGCGCCACGGACGCGGTCAGCATCGCGGACGCAATCACCATAAGGCACCGACCGGCGAACATGACCCGGCGCCGGCTGAAATTGTCGGCGAGAGCCCCGGCAAAGACGGACAAGACGAAAGCGGGCAGGTTCGATGAAGCCTGCACCAACGCAACCATCAGATCGGAAGTCGAGATCGTTGCCATCAGCCAGCTGATGGCAACAGTCTGCATCAACCAGCCGAGGCTTGAAACCTGCGTCGCGAGCCAGATTGAACGAAAGGTGGGCTGCAGAAGTGGCCCAAAGGTCGTTGGTGCAGCCAAATCTTCGTTTGATCCAGCCACCCTACTCATTTTGCGAACCTTTGCTTTCCGTTATTGTCGCTTCCCATGTAATCTAGGCTGAACCGTGGCGGCTAGAAGAATAGATGGAACCCATTTGCCCGACAAATGTGGCCACAGTTCCTCCTGACCAGTGGTTAGGCGGCCGAGACGCAGACATGGGCCGGCTCACTCGCCTTCGAAGACACCTTGGTGAGCCGGGATTCACATGGCATTGGAGGCGCCATGCTTGATCGACGCCGCTGCCGAGATTTTTTCGCGAAACGCGACCCTTTTTTTTTGTTGGAACTCACTCATCAGCGGCATTCGATGCTGAGTGTGGCTTTCGAAAAGTGAGGACGCTTGCAGATCTTTGACAGGCTCAATTCCCTGATAGACGCAGACGATTGCCAGGCCGCGATCGAAGAGGCGCGCGCCTTGCTCCTTCGATTCGAACAAAAGTCTAATGCGCTCACGCATGCGATCGACGAGTTTCTGCTCGACCTGATGACATTGGCTTTCATTGTCGAATGTTACGGACGCGGCTTTGAACTCCTGGCGCGAACGCTTGCCCGTAGAAGGCTGGTGAAGATCAGACTTTTGTCGGGAGGGATTGGCCGGGCAGAAATGGTTCCAAAGTCTGATGGCTGAACCGGCGATCGCGCCGCGTTGCAATTGACGACGTGGCGATCGCCAAAAAAAGGGCCATCGGAAAACCGAGGCCCTTTAGGTGTAAAGTCAAAACCTTCAGAGGGGAACAGCTGGTACGATGGAATGGGAGGAAACCATCGCGTGCATCAGCTGTAAGCTTAATCGCTAAAAGTTGTGCAATGCGCAAACACATATTGTGCAATGCAGCTATGCAGTAACGCAAAGCCTCAAGTTACAAGATCGAGTTTGGAAATGTTTGCTGCTCGTACGGTGATGGGCGAGATCCTTAAGCGTATGTACGGCGGCATGATGGACGCTTGCAAGCATCCAGACAAGATTACCGCGAAGCTAAAATAAGAGGTTCGGTCCAATCGGCGATGCTCAATAGCCGCGCCATTCTGGTTCCGCCGGGCGTTACATCGCCTCGCCAAGTTGAGGATGTATGGTCGCGAGCAGCCGCGCGCCAATTTGGAACCCACGACCATATGCAACGATTGGGCACTGTCCGAAGAAGGCCGAGAACTGTTGAAAGTGCGCTAGATGGAGATATTCTGAATTGGAACGGGGGCCTGGTTCATCGCCAAAGCGAGACATGGATGAAAAGCAGATCGCGCCCAACACCTGATCCAACCATTGCAACGGAAGTCCCCTGGTCGGAAAGCCTAACCGCATATGATGACAAGCATTTCGAGCTCTATTTGAAGCTCATGGACGCTTGCGCCGACAGTGCCAGCGAAGAGGAGATGGCGCTGGATGTACTGGGTATCGATCCGGTCAAAGAGCCAATCCGCGCCCGTAAGGCCCTTCGCAGTCATCTCAAACGGGTGCTCTGGTTTATGCATGAGGGCCATAAGGAACTGCTTCCAAGCCGGCCGCCTCAATAACTGCGGCGCCGAACAAGGTTGCCCGAGAGATCAGGTGGCGCCCTCGGGGGATGCGAGGACACTTGAAAGCCGCAATCGGGTTATCATCTCCATACTGCGTGTGTTCGGCTCCGCACGGCAAGTGCCCTTGAGTCGAGGAGGAATGCACATGAAGAAGAAAGTTCATCTGGAAGCATGCTGACCGATCCCTTGGGGCCCATAATCGGGTCCCAAGTTGTTCCCGACGAGCGTTGCGAGGGGCGGATTCAGGACCAGCCGGAAATCGAGCCCGGGCGTGAAACGAAGTCAACAGGTGCGAGGTTCGGCCTGCTGGGTGTGGCTGTGTTGGCCGTAGGCGCCTTCATCTGGACCGGCTTCGGCGAGGCATCCAGCAGGGCACGTCCAACTTCGTTCGGACTGTCATCGACAAGAGCATGCAGCGCCTTGGGCTCGGGCAAGCCCCCAACGCTCTTACAGAGGGCGAGTGGTATCTCTCGGTGTACTACGGTCCCGACTTTACGGATGTCACCCCCGTCGGCCTGGGGCACCCCTTCAAGGTGACATTCACGTCGGCCCCGGATTTGTCTGGCACCTACGAGAACGTTGCAGGGAGCGGCTCGGTAAGCGGCTTTGAACGACCCGGTCAACTCGTAATGACCTACTCCGGAGCAGATGGGATGTCCCATGGAGTTGCCATTCTCCAAGACATTCAGACTCACCTTTCTTCCAACAACGTCGAGCATGATTACGTGGGAGCCGTTTTGGTCCACGCTTGCTATAAGGCGGACACCCAGCAGTGCGACGCCGCCAAATCGCAATATAAATTCTGCAGGGCGATTTTGTCGAAAAACAGGGAACCCGACAAGGATCCTTCCCTCAAGGGTTACCTCGACGAACCATGTTCGGCTTTTCAGAACGATCTGAAGCTGAAGCTTAGCCCGACGGCACAGCTTTAGGCACGAAGGCGCTCACCAGGGTCGCAGCTCAAAGAGAACGGCGCCCTTCGCCGGGGGCCGTCCGTTCCGCATCCCGCCTGACGGCGGCGCGTTGCTGATGCTCCTACGGTCGCCCTGTTGAGCCGGTCTCAGGGCCACGGTCTTTCTCCTGCACCGATCTGACTTGGTCCCGCTGGCGGGCATTTCGGTGCTTCCGTTTTGTACGCTCTTCTTTCTTGGGCCGCTTCGCGGCACGGCTGCGCCGACATGGATGTGCCTAGCGGCACCTTTCCTATGTAGCGGGAAGAGAGGCGCGCGGCCCTCTCTCCCCACCCACTCAAACCGGCCTTTGCTTTGCTCCAGCACTGCGGGGCCAGATCCGGCGGCCCCCGCCGCGCTGAAATGCCTCGCTCCTGCGGCCTCACACTCGCCAGGAGGCACAAGTGCATCCCCATGCCTGACTGGCAGTGCGCTTCGCCGCAGGAAGGGTCCCGTTACTTTCCCGGCCTGGCAGGGCAGCTTGTCTCGGCGCCGCTGAATTCCGATCTGCAAAGCGGCCTCATCCCGTCACGCCCTGTGAAAAAAGGGCAGGAGGGCTACGGCTTCCATTTCAGCGTCAGCCGCTGAACGCTTGAGCCGGCTCTACGGCTATTCGGCTGGGGTTTTCCGAAGCTTTTCTAACACAAAGAGCTTGCCCTGGCGCACGGCGTACTCGATTGATTGCGCCTTCGCCAGATGTGCCGCAATCGAGCTGGCCAGCATGCAGCCCGTCCCGCGCATCGATGCGGCAAGACGCGGCGTGTCAAAGCGGACTGGTTCGTGATCGGGGCGCAACAGAATATCGATCGATCGGGGTCCCGCCGCGTGGCCGCCCTTGATCAGCAGGGCCTGCATCCCGGCCACCAGCAATTCCTGGCCTTGCCACACCGCGCCGTCTTCATCAACCGCTGGCTCTAAGCCAACAAGAAGCGCCAGCTCGATGAGATTGGGTGTGACGAGGCGGCAAAGGGGCATCAGGTCGCGTTTCATGGCGGCGATGGCCCTTGCGTCCAGCAGCGCCCGGCCTGACGTCGAGGCCAGCACCGCGTCGAGTACTGCCGGCACCTGTGGATTTTCGCGGAGCACAGCCGCGACGGCTACGACGATCTCGGCCGTTGCAAGCATGCCGATCTTGATTGCCGCCACCTTGTTGGCCTGCAGCGCGGCGCGCATTTGATTGGCCACAAGATCGGGCTGCGAAGGATGGATTTTCATCACGGCTTCGTGCGTCTGCACCGTCAGCGCTGTGACAGCCAGGCAGGTGCGGACGCCAATGGAAGAGATCGTCTCGATATCGCGTGCAATTCCAGCCCCACCGCTGGAGTCAGATCCGCCGACCACGAGCACATGCGGTTCTCGCCTCAGCGCCATGGCTTTGTCTTTTCGATCCATTCTCGCGTGCGCGCTTCGGGATCGGCATTCAACGTGATGTCGGTGACCACCGCCGCGGTGTCCGCACCAGCCGCGAAAACACCGTCGAGCCGATCGGGGTTGAGGCCGCCAATGGCGACCAATGGGATCGGCGCCACCCGATGCTTCCACTCGCTGATCCGCTCGAGCCCTTGCGGCGCCCATTTCATCTGCTTCAGGACGGTGGGATAGATGGGGCCGAGCGCGACATAGTCGGGCTCGGCAGCGATGGCCATTTCCAGTTCTAGATGATCGTGCGTGGAAAGCCCGAGCTTCAATCCGGCGTACTTAATCGCCAGCAGGTCGGCCGCAGCCAAATCCTCATGGCCGAGATGGACGAAGTCGCAGCCTTCCTCGATTGCCGTGCGCCAATAGTCGTTGACGATCAGTTGGCAACCATGGACCGCGCAGACGTCGTTCGCGCGGCGGATTTCCGACCGCAGCGTGGTCTCGTCCCTATCCTTGATGCGCAACTGAACCACCTTGACGCCGAGCGGGACCAGCCGCTCGACCCAGTCAGCGCTGTCGACGATCAGGTAGAAGGGATCGAGCTTCATGAAAAAACGGCCCTGCCGATGGTCGGCGTCGATGGCACGGCGACGTCGCGCGGTTCAAGCATACCCGAGCTGAAAGCTTCACGACCGGCCTCGACCGCCTTGCCGAACGCACGCGCCATGCCGACCGGATCGGCCGCCTTGGCGACCGCGGTGTTCAGGAGTACGGCGTCAAAGCCGAGCTCCATGACGGTTGCCGCGTGCGACGGCCGTCCGAGCCCCGCGTCCACGATCAGCGGAACATCAGGGAAATGTCCGCGCATCGAGCGCAGCGCCGTGATGTTGATCGGTCCGAGAGCGGAACCGATCGGCGCGCACCACGGCATCAACACCTTGCAGCCCGCCGCAAGCAGCCGCTCGGCAACGACAAGGTCGTCGGTGGTATAGGGGAAGACCGCAAACCCGTCCTCGCACAGGATGCGGGCGGCTTCGACCAGACCGAAAACATCCGGCTGCAGCGTGTCGTGGTTGCCGATCACTTCGAGCTTGACCCAGTTCGTACCGAAGACTTCGCGCGCCATTTGTGCGGTCGTGACCGCTTCCTTGACGGAGTGGCAGCCAGCAGTGTTGGGCAGGATTCTGACACCAAGCGAGCGGATCAACGACCAGAATTCTTCGCCGGCCCTGCCGCCTGCCATTTCACGGCGCAACGAGACGGTCACCACCGCCGTGCCCGATGCCCTGACTGCATAGGCAAGGATGGCCGGCGAAGGATATTGAGCCGTGCCAAGAAGCAGGCGGGAGGGAAGCTCGGCTCCATAAAGCTCGATCATGGCCTAGCCGCCCTGCATGGGCGAGAGGATTTCGATCCGGTCGCCGTCGTTCAATTGGAATTCCGCCCGGTTGGCTTTGTGCACGAGGTCGTTGTTGACGGCGGTCGCGAGCCAATCGCCCTCATAGTCAAGCGCGGCAAGCAGCTCGGCCAGCGTGGTGGCGGCAACCTCATGCGCTTCGCCGTTGACCATCAGTTTCATGAGCAAGCTCCTTGGTTCTGTCTTGACTGAAAACCAGGTCGGCAGCCTGGCGCGCCATGGCGGGAGCCAGGAGAAAACCGTGACGATAGAGCCCGTTGATCGCGATGATTTCACCCTTGGTTTCGACGCGCGGCAAATTGTCGGGAAAGGCTGGGCGGACGCCGACACCGGTTTCAACGATCTCGGCCTCGCCAAAGGCCGGGTGGAGGGCATAGGCGGTACCCAGCAGTTCCATCATCGAACGCGCCGTAACCGGTCCGACGGACTGGCTTTCAATCATCGTCGCACCAATCATGAAACGGTGGTCGGTGCGCGGCACTGCGTACAGTGGAAAGCGCGGATGCAGCAGCCTGACAGGGCGCGACAGCGAGATATCAGGGGTACGCAGGGTGAGCATTTCGCCGCGAACGCCGCGCAGCCAGTCATTTTGTGCCGCCATTCCCGTACAGTCGATCTGACGATCGAAACCAAAAACATGATGCGCGTCGGCGCCGAAGTGGAATTCAACACCCGTGGCCGCGAGCTTGTCATGAAGTGCTGCCATCGCCTGGCGCGGATCAAGATGGCCCTCAGCGGGGAAGAGCAATCCGCGGCGGAAGCGGCCGGCTAAGTCGGGCTCCAGCAAGGCAATTTCATCTTCCTCGACGCGCCGATAGCCCGTCGTGCGGCTGGCGAACCGGTCGAGCTCGCCCGCATCGCGCGGCGAGGCCAAGACCAGCGTTCCCCGTCGTGTTACCAAGCCGGGCGTTGCGGCGTCCCACCAGTCGGCGGCGTCGCGTCCGAGATCCAGCACCGGCTGCTCGGCGCTTTCACGCTCGCACCACGGCGCCAACATGCCACCGGCGAACCACGACGCATTGCCCCCAAGGGCAGGCCTTGTCTCGGCAACGGTAACCGCCGCGCCGCGTGCGGCGAACTCGAAGGCGGCGGTGAGGCCGGCAACGCCCGCCCCTTTGACCAAGACCTTCATGATGGCTCACGTGGCTGAGGTATGAGCGGTGCGCCGGTCTCGTCCGCCGGCAGGTAGAGATCGCCGCCCTCGCGGTATTTCGCCGCCATCGCCGCCATGCCCTCTTTCTGTGCCTCGGCGCGGATGTCGTGGGAGATACGCATCGAGCAGAATTTCGGTCCGCACATCGAGCAGAAATGCGCCAGCTTGTGCGCCTCCTTGGGCAAGGTCTGGTCGTGGAAGGACCGCGCGGTTTCGGGATCGAGCGACAGGTTGAACTGATCCTCCCAGCGGAACTCGAAGCGCGCGCGCGAAAGCGCATCATCCCTGACCTTCGCTGCCGGATGGCCCTTCGCCAGGTCGGCGGCGTGGGCGGCTATCTTGTAGGTGATCACGCCGATCTTGACGTCGTTGCGATCGGGAAGGCCGAGATGCTCCTTGGGCGTGACGTAGCAGAGCATGGCGGTGCCGAACCAGCCGATCATCGCGGCGCCGATGCCTGAGGTGATGTGGTCGTAGCCCGGCGCGATGTCGGTCGTCAGCGGTCCGAGCGTATAGAACGGCGCCTCGCCGCAGACGGCGAGTTGCTTGTCCATGTTCGCCTTGATCTTGTGCATCGGCACGTGGCCGGGGCCCTCTATCATCACCTGGCAATCCTTCGCCCAGGCGATCTTCGTCAGCTCGCCGAGCGTCTCCAGCTCGGCGAACTGCGCCGCGTCATTGGCATCGGCGATCGAGCCTGGACGAAGACCGTCGCCGAGCGAGAAGGAGACGTCGTAGGCTCTGGCGATGTCGCAGATCTCCGCGAAGTGCTCGTAGAGGAAGCTTTCCCGGTGATGGTGCAGGCACCATTTGGCCATGATCGAGCCGCCGCGCGAGACGATACCCGTCACCCGGTCGACGGTCAGCGGGATATAATGCAGCCGCACGCCGGCGTGGATGGTGAAATAGTCGACGCCTTGCTCGGCCTGTTCGATCAGCGTGTCGCGGTAGACCTCCCAGGTCAGATCCTCGGCAATGCCGCCGACCTTTTCGAGCGCCTGGTAGAGCGGCACCGTGCCGATCGGCACCGGCGCGTTGCGCACGATCCAGTCGCGGATGTTGTGGATGTTGCGGCCGGTCGACAGGTCCATCACCGTATCGGCGCCCCAGCGGATCGCCCACACCATCTTTTCGACCTCTTCCGCCATCGACGATGTGACGGCGGAGTTACCGATATTGGCGTTGATTTTGACCAGGAAATTGCGGCCGATGATCATCGGCTCGCTCTCGGGATGGTTGATGTTGGCGGGAATGATCGCCCGTCCGCGCGCCACCTCGTCACGCACGAATTCGGGCGTGACGAAATCGGGCAGTGTCGCGCCGAAAGCCTCGCCGTCGCGCTCAAGCTTGCCGTGCAGGATCTCGCGACCAAGGTTCTCGCGAATGGCAACGAACTCCATTTCGGGTGTGATGATGCCGGCGCGCGCATAGGCAAGCTGCGTCACCGCCTTGCCTGCTTTGGCCCTGAGCGGTCGGTGGCGGATGGGAAATTCCGGCGTCAGGCGTTCGCCCGTCGCGAATCCGTTGTCCTCCGGCCGGACATGGCGGCCGTCACAGTCCTCGACATCGCCGCGGGCCAAGATCCATTCGTGGCGAAGCCGAGCCAGGCCTTTTTCGATGCTGGTTTCGACAGCCGGATCGGTATAGGGGCCCGACGGATCGTAGACGGTGACTGGCGGTTCGCCGGCTGTCGGATGGACGGAGATTTCGCGCATCGGCACTTTGATCTGCGAGTGGATGGTGCCGGGCTTGTGGATCTTCCGCGAGGCGGGCAGCGGTCCCGTCGACACGGCAGGGGTGAGGGCATTCATCTTGAGGCTCCTTTGCTCATGCATTGGAGACCCAGTTCTGTGCCGGAAGGATGAAAAGACGCTTCTGTCGACCTGCCGAAACAGGACCTCGGGCGTAACTCCCGCAAAGCGCTTGCACCGTCCCTACGCCAGTATGAACTGGATCAGGTTCAACGGGTCACTGCGCCGCGAAAGCCAGCAGTATCTCAGCCCCTTGCCGGGACTCCCCTGGTGAATGCCTCAGGTTGAACGGGCCGGCGCGGCTTTGTCAAGCGCATTTGGCCCGCCCACTGTCAAATCAAACCAGGACCGCTTCGTCTTCTTGGCAGTCTGGCATCTGCCCCTGCTCTGTCCACATCCTGTTTGGGTGGAAGGCCACCACCCAGCGGAACCCTCAGAGAAGGAAAACCGTCCAGATTTGGCTAGACTGCTCGACGATAAGTCCAGAGCTGTGCCGGCGGTATGTTGCGGACGACGAAGTCATAGTGGGAAACCACGTAACGGTCTGGCATCTTGATCACCGGCGACAGAAGTCCATATGTGATCTGAATTAGCGGCCGGCCCGCAGGAATACGGGCAAGCAGATCCTCAACCAGCGCGACACGCTGTTGCATTGGAAAGCTCAACAGCGGGACTGCACTTATAACACAATCGAACTGTTCACCTTTGCGCTCACCCAGAGCTTTGTCCAGCGCAAATGCGTCGCCCAATCTGAAGTCCACATTCGGGAGCGTTGCACCAGGCCGTCGTAGAAAATCCTGGAATATTCGACTGAAACCAGCTGGCGCGGCTTGATTCCCCTAGCCAGGATCGCCTTTGTGATGACACCGGTTCCCGCGCCAAGCTCCAGAATCGGCAATCCTGACCGTGGGTTCACCACGCTTGCCATCCGGCGTGCCGCATAAACCGAAGTGGGAATAAGGGCTCCCACGCCCTTCTTGTCCTTCTGCCAGCCTTTGAAGAATTGGACTTCTTCCTCAAACCTTTTGCCGAGCCGCTCCTTCAGTCGCAAAATCATATCTTCTCCTTGCGTCAGCCGCTTACCCAACGTCATCATTTGGCAAAGCGCGTTTTGGCCAATCTCGGCACCTTTTACAAGCCGGTTACGACTGCTTCCCTGTCACGACGCGGTCAGCATGAATTGCCCCTTAACGCACTTTCATGTTTGCTGGGTCTATGTTTCGCCCTCGCTTGCTGCCCGAAAAAAGTTTCCCGAGCTATGCGTATCTGCCCGGCAAATATCCGCATCCGGTGCGCGATCCCTTGGGCCACAGTTACCGATCAGATCCGGTGACCGTCGCCGTTGGCGAAGCGCTTGGCTCAGATGTGTTTCTATGGGGAATCGACCTTTTCAATCACGGCTACTACTGGGAAGCCCATGAAGCCTGGGAGCCTCTCTGGCAGGCTGCGAAACAAAGTGCTCAGCACCGCATGTTCTTCAAGGGACTGATCCTGTTAGCGGCGGCCGGGGTGAAGATCCGCGAGGGCAAGCGGGTCGCAGCGGCGCGCCATGCGACAAGAGCTGCAGGGCTTTTTCGTCAGTTGGTGAGAGTGCCGGGCGGCCTGTGGGAGAAAGCGCTGGGAATGACACCCGCCGCGCTCGCTGAACATGCCCAAGCGATCGTAGCTTACCCGGTTGTTCCGCGGGAGCCAAAGCCTGCCCAGCCTGAGCCCGTGTTTGATTTCATACTCGCACCAGTATCCGAGAGCGTTTGATCGGCAATTCAGTGGTTCAAGTGTCCAGCTAGCTTTGTAGCAGGAAATGGGCTGTGAAAACCGCTCACCACCCGCATGCGTCACAAACAATAAGAGTGCAGTAAGGTTTTATAGGCAACTCGCGGCCGCTTCGATGTCGATGGTCTTGAGGGTCGGGGGCGACCGGTCGCGCTCGTAGCCAATCGATTGATGACAGAGATGCCGGCCAGGCTTCAATGACGGGGATGGCGAAAAGCTGAGTGCTCGGGCTTGCGGGCCGAGCTTGTCGGCCGCTCGATGGAAAGTGTCATTTGAGGTGGGGTCTCGGCCGCGTGCAGCTGAAAGACACGCTCGTCCAGTTCCTTGTCCACTTCCGTCAGACGATGATTGAGGCGAAGGTAGTCCGTCCAGGTCGGCGTGCGAAACGTTTCTGTCCAATGCATAGGCTTCTGCAGGTTCCGCTGGAGCGTCCAGTTCCGAGCACCGACGCGGCTGTGTACGTGGCGCCGCTGCCGCATGAGGTCGAGGAAGGCCTCGAGATTTCTCTCGGCTATCAGATATTCGACCTTGACCACGATCGGGCCGCTCCTCGGCTTCAAATTGAGAGAGACAGCTGGGGCATCGAATTCCTCCAAGGGATCGGGCTCGGAGTCGCGGCGCTCTCGAAGAGGAAAGAGAACGCCGGCTGCAGCGACGATCAACAGGGCTCCAGCGGAACCCTCCAGCGCCCAGGTCAACGAATGGTTTTCGGCCACCGTGCCCCACACCCAGCTGCCGAGCGCGATGCCGCCGTCTATCAAAGCATAGTAGATCGAGATGGTGCGCCCCACGACCCAGCGCGGGCTCGCCAGCTGCACGCTCACACCAACCCCGGACCAGGCGGTCACCCAGCCCGCGCCGCCCAAGGCGAGTGCAATTGCCGCCACGGCAATCGAAGATGTCAGTGCCAGGGAGAGAGAACACGCCGCACAGGCCACGCAGGAGAGCCTCATCAGCCTTTCTTGCGACAAGCTCCGTCTGAACAGGCTGTTGGAGAGGTCAGCCAAGACGGCACCGGTCCCGAAGCCAGCCATGAGCGCGCCATAGGCAAGCGGGCCTCCTCCCAGCTGGTCGCGGACAACCACCGGCAGCAGCGCGAGTATGGCGATGCTCGCCAGGCCAAAGAGGGTTCCGCGCGCGATCGCTGCCTTGATCTCCGATGACATCGCCGTGAAGCGCAGCCCGTCATAAATTGCCGTCCTCATCGACTCGCGGGGAAGAGGGGAAGAACGAACCTTCCACTTGCAGCGCCAAATAGTAGCCAAGGGTACGAAATAGGTGAGCGTGGTTACGGCGAATGCCGCCATAAGCCCAAACGAAGCAACCACAATGCCGCCGAGCGCCGGACCCACAGTCCGGACGGTGTTGAAGCCAACAGAAAGCAGGGTGACGGCAGCGGGAACATCGCGTCGATCCACGATATCGCCAACCGACGCTTGCCAGGCCGGATCATTGAGAGCACCGCCGCTTGCGATCAAGAAGCTGAAGCCGAGGATAATCCACGGATTGACAAAGCCCAGCGCCACGGACGCGGTCAGCATCGCAGAGGCAATCACCATAAGGCAGCGACCGGCGAACATGACCCGGCGCCGGCTGAAATTGTCGGCGAGAACTCCGGCGAACACGGACAAAATGAAAGCGGGCAGGTTCGATGAAGCCTGCACCAGCGCAACCATCAGATCGGAAGTCGAAATCGTTGCCATCAGCCAGCTGATAGCGACAGTCTGCATCAACCAGCCGAGGCTTGAAACCTGCGTCGCGAGCCAGATCGAACGAAAGGTCGGCTGCAGAAGTGGCCCAAAGGTCCTTGGTGCAGCCAAATCTTCGTTTGATCCAGCCACCCTACTCATTTTGCGAACCTTTGCTTTCCGTTATTGTCGTTTCGCATGTAATCTAGGCTGAACCGTGGCGGCGGGAAGAATAGAGAGGAACTGGTTGCCTCCGACGAGTGCAGCACAGTTTCCTCGGCATTGAGGGTCGCGGCACGCGGGCGTGGGCCGGCTCACTCGCCTTCGAAGATGTCTTGTCAAGGTCGGATTCACTTGTCGCTTAACGCACCAGGCTTCATCAACGCGCACTTTGCGGAGCGATGCCTTTTCGCGAAACGCGACCCTGTTCTTTGTTGAAGACTCATTCATCAGCGGCGTTCGATGCGCTGGCTTAGGGAGAGTGAGGACGCTTGCAGATCTTCGACAGGATCGATTCACTGATAGGCGCAGACGATTGCCGGGCCGCGATCGAAGAGGCGCGCGCCTTGCTACTTCGATTCGAACAAAGGTCTGATGCGCTCACGCATGCGATAGACGACTTTCTGCTCGACCTGATAACGCTGGCTTTCATTGTTGAATGTTACGGACGCGGCTTTGAGCTTTTGGCGCGAACGCTGGCCCGTAGAAGACTGGCAAAGGTCAGGCTTTTGTCGGAAGGGTCGATTCCGCCAGAGAGAAATGACGCCCAAAGCTTGTTGCTAACCGGCTATCGCGCCGCGTTCCGCCACAGTGACGAAGGCAATTGACGACGTTCGACCACCAAAAAATAGGCGGAAAACCGGGGCCCTTTATGAGGCAGACTGGGTGCGGATTGTTCCGCGAATCTGAAAACTGCGGGTCCATTTCGTGGCGTCCGGCCGTCCGCTGGCCTTCATCGCGGCAATCGCCGCCCGCCGCCTCAGATGCCGCCCATGCAGAGGTACTTCATTTCGAGATAGTCTTCGAGGCCATGGCGGGAACCTTCCCGCCCGATGCCGGACTGTTTTATCCCACCGAAGGGCGCGGCTTCTGAAGACATGCGTCCTGTGTTGATCCCCACCATGCCATATTCCAGCGCCTCGGCCACACGCCAGACACGCTTCAGGTTCGAAGCATAGAAGTAGGCGGCGAGGCCGTAGATCGTGTCGTTGGCCTCACGCACGGCCTGATCAGCATCCTCAAAGCGAATGATCGGCGCCAAGGGTCCAAAGGTCTCTTCTTGCGCCAGGATCATTTCCCTTGAGACGTTGCTGAGAATCGTCGGCCGGAAAAAGTTGCCATTGCTGCCGATCCGGCCGCCGCCACATCGGATCGCGCCACCTTTGGCCAAGGCATCGGCAATGTGAAGTTCGATCTTGGCCAGTGCATGCCCGTCGATCAGCGGACCGATGGCGACACCTGGATCGAAGCCGTCGCCGACCTGAAGCTCACGGACACGCTCCACGAATTTGGCGACGAATTCGTCATGAACGCCCGACTGGACGTAAAGCCGGTTGGCGGAAACGCAGGTCTGGCCGGCATTGCGGAACTTGGCCTGGATCGCTCCGTCGACGGCAGCATCGACGTCGGCATCATCAAAGACGATGAAAGGCGCATTGCCACCCAACTCTAGACCGACTTTCTTTATCTGGTCCGAGCACTGGCGCATGAGCAATCGGCCGACCTCGGTCGAACCCGTGAAACTGATCTTGCGGACCTTGGCGTTCGAGCAGAGTTCGCGGCCGACCGTATCGCCTTCGGAGGCGTAGATGAGGTTGACGACGCCTTCGGGAAAGCCGGCAAGATGGGCCAGAGCAAACATTGCACCTGCCACCAGGGGCGTCTGTTCAGCAGGTTTGAGCACAATAGTGCAGCCGGCGGCGAGAGCCGGCGAAATCTTGCGCGCAACCATTGAAGCCGGAAAGTTCCAGGGCGTAATCGTACCAACAACGCCGATCGGCTGTTTGATAACCAGCATGCGACGGTCTGCGGAGGGCGCCGAGATCGTCTCGCCGTAGATGCGGTTGGCCTCTTCGGCGTACCATTGCAGATACGCGGCAGCATGCGCCACCTCAGACTTCGCTTCGGCTAGCGGCTTGCCCATCTCCGCAGTGAGAATCGCAGCGAGATCGTCGGCGTGGTCGACGATCAGTTGATGCCAGCGCCAGAGAACGTCGCTGCGTTCGCGAGCTGTCAGTGCAGCCCATTCAGGTTGCGCCACATGAGCTTTGTCGATTGCGGCGCGCGTCTCCTCGACACCCATGTCGGGCAGCTCCGCCAGCACTTCGCCGGTCGAAGGGTTTAATACCTCGAAGGTCTGCTCACTTACCAGCATGCCAAGAGCCGGCACCCGGTCAATGGCTCCGAACAGCTCGCGCGATTTCAGATGGCGAAGCATTGGCTCGTACAAGGGCAACGCGAATCCTCCTCGATGCAATTGGCGTGTCACACGACTTTTTGGTTTATCCGCTGGCCTAGGATTTCGCATAGGGCCTCAGTGAGGGGCCACTAGACCCACTCGAATCCACTCAACCGAAACTGATGTCAGTTGTGCGAAACAGTCCGACCATTTCTCGAAACAAGGAGATCGAATCCATGTCGTTGCTCGCGCACTGGAGAGCAAATCGTGATCCTGCCGCGCTGTCAAATATTCCAACTGGTTTTTGCAGTCCAACCGCCCGTGAACGCGCTGGAGCACTGCGCGTCTTTTTTGCGGAAATAGAAGTGCCGAGGTCAGATTTGAAGCTGCCGCAGCGCTCAGTTCAGCAGGGCTATCCCTGATCTATGGCCTTGCTTTGATGGTGGGAGCGCTCTTTGCGGACCATGTCGTACGACTCGATATACGCCATCTCCAGAAGGTATCCTAGGAACTGCAGCCTGTGAGACCCCGCGATCTGATTCAGCTCGCTGAGCATTGCGCTGATGAAGGCAAGCGCCTTGGCCCGGTCGGATCTCAATCCCTTGTCGATCTGGCGCGCTATCGATGATTTTGGTGAAGGCGCCTTTAGTTGACGCCTTTCGATACTCAGGTCGCGGCCATCGACATAAGATGGATTGATTGGGGCACGGGCGAAGCTAACTCAAGATTAATTTTCACTCTTGGTCGAATTTCAACATCCGCTGAAACCGCCACATTTTGTGAAATTGCGATTGACATATTTCAGTAGGTCAGCCATTTTCAGCGGGTGCTGAAATCGGGCGACTCATTGAAAAGCATTGAGCATCAAGCTGCGGACGCTCTGCGGGCCGTCTTAAACGATATTCCGCCCGTTTCCATCGAGAATGTAGAGGTTGAAGCCGACGCTTTCGATCGCGAAATCGATATTCTTGCGTATATCAGCGCCTTCGGGCGCACACATATTCTCGTCTGTGAGGTCAAGTCGAGCGGACAGCCGCGCCACGTTCACTCGGGCCTACTCCAGGTGCGAAGGGCGGTAAACCACATAGGAAAAGGCGCAATTCCTGTGTTCATTGCGCCCTTTCTTTCTCCAGAAGCACAGGCTCTTTGCCAGGAAGAAAATGTGGGCTTCCTCGATTTCGAGGGAAATTGCCGGCTCGCTTTCGACGGCATATTTATTGAGCGTAAGGTTCCGACCCGACCCGCAATCGAACGCCGCGAGTTGAAGTCGATCTTCAAACCGAAGTCCGCGCAGGTTCTGAGAGTGATGTTGCGCGATCCACACCATCCCTGGCGCGTCACCGAGCTTGCGGAAGCAGCCGGTGTCAGTCTCGGCCACGTCAGCAATGTCCGCGCTGCGCTTGTGGATCGGGAGTGGGCGAAAATCGGCGACGATGGCATGTCGCTTTTTCGGCCGGCAGCGGTTCTGGACGCTTGGCGGAACTCTTATGAGCCGCCAGCGGGTGATCGCCAAACCTTCTACACTACCTTGCACGGCAAAGCGTTCGACCAGGTCGTTCGCGATGTGCTTGGTGCGTCGAATCGAATTGACCGAGCGATCCTCGCATCGTTCTCGGCAGCGCAATGGATTGCGCCATATGCTCGGGTAGGCAGCCAGTTCTTCTACGCAGATAGCGGAGGTCTCGACCGTCTGCGGCATGCCCTCAAGCTGTCGTCGGCGGCGAAGGGTGAAAACGTTGTGATCACGATCCTGAAGGATGAAGGGCCACTGCTTGATACAATCGAGCCGGCGCCCGGCGTCGTTTGCACAAGTCCTGTTCAAACTTACCTTGATTTGGTGATATCCGGGGAGAGGGGACAGGAAGCCGCTGACCATTTGCGGCAGGAGAAATTGCAATGGCTCCAGTAGTACCGCCCGATCCGCAATCGGCCGCCGACTACGACGACCGCACCACCGCGGCCGTGAAATCGGTTCTACTGGAAATTGGTCAGATACTCGGCAGTTTCAAAGGCAAGTTCGCCGTGATTGGCGGCGCGGTGCCTTGGCTCCTCCTAGAAAACGAAGAAATGCCGCATGTCGGAACTCTCGACGTCGATCTGGGCCTCGATACCGAGGCACTTGGAGATGGCGAATACGCCCGACTTGTCGAGGCACTTATGGGGAATGGGTATGAGCAGCGTGACGATCACCGTCTGTTCCAGCTTGTTCGGACAGTGCCTGTCGATGATGGTGGAGGTCCGATCGATGTGGTTGTCGACTTCTTGCGTCCTTTCGACGCCGTCTTCACAAAGAACAAACCGCCGCTGATCGAGCATTTTGCCGTGCAGCGGGCATCGGGTGCCGAATTGGCCTTACGCTTTTACAACCTCGTTGCGATTTCGGGCGAGATGCCGGATGGAGGCGCGAACCACGTCAACATCGCCGTCGCATCGATCCCCGCCCTCCTCGCAATGAAGGGCTACGCAATCGAGAACCGCCTGAAGAGGAAGGATGCATACGACATCTATTACTGCGTTCGAAACTATCCAGGTGGCCCCGATGCACTTGCCGCGGATTGCGAGCCGGTTCTCGCTCACAAGGAAGGCAAAGAGGGCTTCGGGTTTATTGCCGGCAAGTTCGAGGCGGTTGATAGTTTTGGCCCCACTAGCGTCCGCCAGTTCGTGCAGGACACCCAAATTCTCGGGGAACGCACCGCCGAACAATGGCAGCAGGATGCATTTGGTCAGGTCGATGCGTGGCTCCGTGCACTTGGCTGGAGAGAGTAGGTGACCGCGCTGCTGCCGTTCCTCGCTAGCAATTTTTCTTTTGGGAGTGCAGCGGGGTTGAAGCGCGTAGCTGAATATCCTGAATGCTACAATGACCGTCTATTTTATCACTGAATTGGACAACAGCCTTGCCGGCCGTCTTTATGTGAAGGTCGGACGCTCGCAGGCGGTCGATCGCCGCATAGCCAACCTGCAGACTGGCAATCGGCGTAGAGTTGCGTTGATGGGAGAAATTCGGACCGGATCGATTTCCGAAGACCGCGTGGTCGAACGGCGGTTGCACCTCATATTCGACCACAAGGCAGATTCGGGAGAATGGTTTTTCCTGTCGGCAGACGACGTTATTTCTGCCCTGAAGCTCTTTTCATCGAGGGCTTACATCTCTGTCGGACAAGATGCCTTTGAGATCATTTCCTATGATAGGGACGCGGTTCCGGAATATGCTAGTCCATGGCTATGGGGCGAGCTCGACTGCTATGAATTCTGTCCCAACTGCGGGTGGGCGGGTGGCTGGACCTACAGCGAGAACCATGGTGGCGACGTGTGCCTTGAGTGCGGGGTCTCGGAACGCACGTACGATGCTGATGATCAGGTCTAGCAGGATATACGCTACGAGCATACCGACCTGGGAAGCCGATGGTGGCCTCGTCCCCACTCGAGAGCTTGACCAGGAATGGTCTTGACGTTTGGCCGGCCGGTGCAGGTCGGACTCGCCCCGCACTAGCGGAACCGCGGCCGTTTAATTGCTATCGTCGGTGTCGGTACCAAAGTGGAGGGTTGGGCCGGTTCGGGCCGACTGACCGCGGCGCAGAAGGACCGAACAACTCAAGCTAGTATTGCGAAGAAATAGATGAAACAAATCCTGTGCGCATTGTTTCAAACCGATGCCCAACGTCTTGCGAGTAACATTTCTGGGTGGGGATCGGATGGCTGAACAGAGGGTGGGGCGGTATCGACTGATCCGTCGGATCGTAGGTGGGGACGCCAAGAGAGGAGTTCCTGATCTGTGGCAGGCCGAAGATGCTGGAGACCTATACTACGTCAAGCTCTGGAATAAACCCGTAGGAGACAGCTCCGCGATCCAGGCGCTCTGGAACCGCGAAGTTCGGGGGCTTATGCGGCTTCAGGGCTATCCTGGCGCCTCAGAGCTATTCGTCAAGCTTCGAGATCTTGACGCTGACGACAAACACTTCTTCGCTGTCCTCGACGGCGGTTCAATGGAGCAATCCGAAAACAACAACTCTAGTCCAACGCTAGTCGATCAAACATTCAATGACGCAGGGGGCCTATGGCGAGGAAATCGCGCTTCGATGTTGCATTCGCCGATCTGCATAGCGAATTCAAGGCGCGCACGAAGCGGCGTTTTCTCGACGATATTCGAGACCAGCTCGAGGAAGATCCCGAAATGGTGGAGATCCTTCGGAAATGGCGTGCCGCGCCACGCCTCTTCGCGGTATCATTCGATCGGTGGACAAATGAGAATACCTTTTCCTATGGCTATTTCGCCCTCGTACTAGTCGCCCTCGACGCCATCGCCGGGGGCGCCGGTATCTACAAGCCGGTCAACCAACTTCGGGTGCTGCGTTGGAACGGCACAACGGCGGATATTCTGACCGTGCTTCGCTACCTCATACGGCTGAATCCCCAAATCCGTGCGCGTCGGTTGCTAGTCCTTCCTTATCCCTCTCCACCTGTCGGCCGGCGGATCGATCGAGCCATTTACCGTCGATGACCGCGATGAGGCCGAAGGCGGCATTTCGTACACGGCGTCCCAGCCGGATCAAAACGTTCGATGCATCGCCGCACCGGCGCGTGCAATTGCATATTCCGATTCATAGGATCAAGCTTCTTGTGGGTGGCGCCGCCCAGACGAGCATTGCAACATTGCGAAAATCCATGCCTCAGCCCGGCGCTTGCCGTGGGATCCTTTGCCGCCCGCGAACACAGTCGCCCGGAAATGGAGCGATTGCGGCTGGCATTTGATCAGTCAGCGGCAAACGCTGCCGCGAGTTCAGAGTAGTCTAGGTAGCACTTTGGGCCGTTCCCCTCGAACGGGCTCGCGAGTTCGAACCAAATATCCGTCGTCCCATGTTCATGATTTGTGCCTCGAAAGTCGCATAATGGCAGTCCGGAACCGCACTGCCATCGCCATGCAGCCATGTCTTTCCATCAGCCGCAGCCTAACCGGTCCCTCAACGCCAGAACACCACAGCCCCTATTCTTGACAGTCGCCTTATAAGTTATAAGTTAACACAGACTTTGGGCAGGGGACGCGTCACAGCGTTTGTTCGTGTCTGCGGAGTGCGCGTCTCGTGACCCTCACTACCTAGCTTGGAAGTCTATTTGTGGGCCGTCGAATGATGAGCAGCATCGCCGGGGGGCGTCGAGGGTTAACAGTGATATTTTCGCATAGCCGAATGCCGCAGTTCCACGATAAGAATTTTTCTGTGGCTCCACCTGACAATGGGTGTCTTCGAAGCTTACGATCGCAACGCCACTGGATGCCCGGGTTTCAACATCATCAAAGACTGTGTCTTGTCAGCGCCGGACCGCCGCGGTTCGTCGAGGCCATGACGCTTCGGGCGTGCTGGAGCTTGGTTTTCAGCGCGACTTACACTGACTGAACGCGGCGCAGGCTGCGTGCTCCGACATGCCTTTATCCGACCACCGGCGGCGCCACGCCCGTGAACACGATCGACGCGCGCAGTGAGCCACCCCACCGTGGGCGGGACCACAACCGAATTGCGCGAGCCTTGCTGGAAGCGTGACAGCGCAACCTGGCTCGTTGGGCCAATCATTCATAAGGCTGAACCATGAGAGAAAAAGAGAGTGTCTATGTCGTAACCGGCGGCACGCATGGCATCGGCGCCGCCTGTGTCCGGCGCCTTGCCGAGCAGGAGAACGCGGCCGTCGTCTTCACGGGTCGCGACGAGGCTGCCGCACGAGAAATCGTATCCAGCCTCGCCAATGCACATTTCATCGCCTGTGATGTGCGCGACGAAGCCCAATGCCGAACGGTCATCAATACCGCGATGATGCTCGGTAACGGAAAGATAGCCGGATTGGTCAACAACGCCGGCATGACGGGGCGAGGGGCTTTTGAGACCGCCACCCTGAGCGATTGGGACGAGATCATGAGGGTGAATGCGCGCTCGTCGTTCGTCTTCACCAGCGCGGCGCTGCCAGGCCTGCGCGCGGCGCGCGGATCGGTGGTGATGATGTCATCGGTGGCCGGGCTGATGGGCGAGGAGGGTCTGGCCATCTACTCGGCCTCCAAGGCCGCGCTGATCGCCTTGACCTTGTCGCTGGCATTGGAGATCAGCGACGTTCGCTTCAATGCCGTCTGCCCCGGCCAGATCGCAACAAGGATGATGACGGGCACGCTAGCCATTCCTGGCCGCAGGGCTCTGCTGGAAAGCCGCATTCCAGTGGGTCGATTGGGAACTCCCGAAGACGTCGCCGAGGCCGTGGCCTGGCTGCTGTCGCGCGCTTCATCTTTCGTCAACGGCATCGTCATGCCGGTCGACGGCGGCGAGGGCGCGGGATTGAAGACGCTCACCCTGCCTGAAATTAGCACCAGCGTATGAAAGCCTGTTGACTTATAACTTATAAGTAGTACGGTGGCGATGTGAATGAGCGACAGCGCGGACAACCCCAAGGCGCATTCGCCGAAAAGGTGACTTCCACGCATCGGCAGATATCTCTGCTCCCAAGGCAGACCGGGGAGCCGGCGAATTCGTCGGCTCCCCACCCGGGAACACACGAAACAAATGGGGAATCACATGACCAAGACTCGCGCTTTCCAATCCATGCTCGCGGCGGCTTTCGTCACCAGCGTGGCCGTCCTGCCCAACGCCGCCCAAGCCAAGGATTGGTGGCCCTTCAAGATCAACGCGGCCAAAGGCGGCGATCTGAAAAAAGTCGAGGCACTCGACTATGTGCCGCTGGAAAAGGCCGAGAAGCCCTGGAACCTGTGCGTCTTGTTTCCGCACCTCAAGGACAGCTACTGGGTCTCGGTCGACTACGGCATCGTCGAAGAAGCAAAGCGCCTGGGTGTCAAAGTGACGGTCCTGCAGGCCGGCGGCTATGACGCACTGCCAAAGCAGCTGTCGCAATATGACGATTGCGTCGCATCCGGCGCCCAGGGCATCCTCGTCGCCGCCATCTCGGAAGCCGGTCTGGCGGCCAAGCTGAAGGAGGGCGACGCCAAGGGTCTTGTCCAGATCGCCGTCGCCAATCCGATCCTGGAAACCCCGATCACCGCGCGCATCACTCCCGATACCTACCAGAAGGGTTTTCAGGAGGGTGAGTACCTCAAGAAGTATCTCGGCGACAAAAAGACGACCGCGATCGGCCTGCCGGGTCCGCAGGGATCGGGCTGGGCTGAGAGCTATATGGCGGGCTTCCGCGACAGCACCAAAACCGGCAACATCAAGCTAGCGGCCGAGCTCTATGGGGAGCCCGGCGTTCCGCAGAGCCTACGCCTCGTCGAGGACGCGTTGCAGACCTATCCCGATCTCAATGTCATCTGGGGCGGGGCCGCGGCGGCGGAAGCGGCCGTCAGTGCCGTCGCCGACGCCGGCCGCGACGATGTCGTGATCATGTCGTCCTACGAGAACCAGACGATGCTGAAGCTGGTCAAGGAAGGCAAGGTGCTTGGCTTTGCCGCCGAGTATCCGGTCATGATGGGCCGCATCAGCGTCGACCTCGCGGTGCGCGCCTTGGAAAAGAAGGACTATGAAAAGATTCTGCTGGTCGCGCCGGGCATCGTGACCAAGGACAACGTCGACAAGATCGACCCGACGCAGATTTTCGCGCCCGATGGGTGGAAGCCTGAATTTTCGGTACAATAGTCGCATCTACGATGGGCGGTAGACCTCGGCCTTGGCCTGCCGCCCTTTTTGCTTCGAGTTCGGTGGTGTCAAAAGATGCTTGAACTTACGGGTATGACGAAGCGTTTCGGGGGTGTGGTGGCGCTTGACGGCGTTGATTTCTCGCTGTTGAGCGGCGAGGTCCATGCCCTTCTTGGCGAAAACGGCGCCGGCAAGTCGACGCTCATCAATCTGATAGCGGGAACCTATGGCTGGACCGAAGGCTCGTGCCGTATCGACGGCCAAACCGTTTCCGCGCTGACCCCGCAGAAATCCCGCGATGCCGGGGTGGCGGCGGTGTTCCAGGAATTCAGTCTCGTCCCCGACCTCACGGTCGAGGAGAACCTGTTTCTTGGACGCGAGATCAAAGGAAGGCTTTTCCTGAACCGGCGCGCGATGCGTGCCCGCGCGGAGGAACGCTTCCGCGACATTGGCTTTCACGTGGAGCTGGACAGCAAGATCGAAACGCTGACCCGGGCGCAAAAGCAGATGGTCGAGATTGCCAAAGGCATGCTTTCGGATGCCAAGATCCTCATCCTCGACGAACCGACCGCGTCGCTTACCGACGGTGAAGCGGAAAAACTGTTCGCCGCAATCGCGGGCCTCAAGGCGCGGGGCGTCGGCATCATCTATGTGTCGCATCGCATGGCCGAGATCCGTCGGCTCGCGGACCGTGTCACGGTCTTGCGAGGAGGGCGCAAGATCGACACAGTGGCCATCGCCGCGGCATCGGACGCGACCCTGATCGAGATGATGGTCGGCCAGCCGGTCGAACGACTTTATCCATCAATTAGCCAGCGCCCCGCCGAAATCGTGCTGGCGACCAGGGGGATCAGTGTCTCCGGCACCCTATCCGATGCCTCCATCGTGGTCAGAGCTGGCGAAATCGTCGGCCTGGCGGGCCTGGTTGGCTGCGGTCGTAGCGAACTTTGCCGAGCCGTATTCGGCCTGGAGCGTGTGACGTCCGGTGAGATCGAACTCCATGGCGAGGTGGTCAGAGCGCCAGTGCCGCACAGCATGTTGCGTGCTGGACTTTGTTACTACCCGGCCGATCGCGGCGCCGAGGGACTGGCGCTTGGCCGGCCAGGCCGCGAGAATGTGACCATGGCCGCGCTCGACGACCCGAGACTGTCCCAGGCCGGACTGCTCAAGTTCTGGCGCGAGCGCCGGGCGATAGCCGCGCCGTTGAAGACACTGGGTCTACGACCGATGGCGCCGGAACGCGCGGCGTCGTCGTTTTCGGGAGGAAACCAGCAGAAACTCGTGCTGGCGCGCGGTCTGATGCGTCCTGTCTCGGTCCATATTTTCGATGAACCGACGGTCGGCATCGACGTGGGCGCCAAAAGCGAGGTCTACAGGCTTATGAAAAGCCTGGTCGAGAATGGCGCGGCTATTCTGCTGTCATCGTCCGAACTGCCAGAGCTCGTTCACCTGGCCAACCGCGTCTATGTCATGCGCGAAGGGCGCATAGTCGCCGAACTCAAAGCCGACGGCATCACCGAGGCCACTGTGCTGCGTCACTATTTCGACGCCGAAACCGGCGCCACGGAGGCAGCATGAGCCCTGACACGCTGCGGCGCCGTTTTCTGGAAACCGGCGGGATCGTCATCCTGCTTCTGGTCGCGGTTGCGGCCGCGGCCGCGATCATCGAACCGCGTTTTCTGAACCGCCTGAACATCCTCAACGTCCTGCGCAATTTCTCCTTCCTGGCGGTTCCGGCGATCGGCCAGATGATCGTCATGACCACCGGCGGTTTTGATCTGTCGGTCGGCGCCACCATGGCCTTGGCGTCCGTGGTCACGGCCGCGGCGATGGCCGCGATGCCCGACGCGCATGGGCTCCAGCTGCTGATGCCGGTAGCGCTGGCCTTGGCCTGCGGCGCCTGTGTTGGCCTGGTAAACGGCACGCTGGTGGCGCGCCTTTCCCTATCACCTTTCATGGTGACATTGGCATCGTTGTCGATCGTCGCGGGACTTACGCTCTATTACACGCAGGGTATCCCGATCTATGGCGTTTCCGACGCCTTCGTCTATGCCATCGGGCGAGGGCAGGTGCTTGGCCTGCCGCCGGCCTTGCTGCTGGCGATCGTGGTGATCGCCATCGCCATCATTCTGCAGCGTCGGACCGCGCTCGGGCGCCACTTCTACGCCGTCGGCGGCAACGTCGGCGCCGCCCGACTGTCGGGAGTGCGCACACACCGTGTGTTGATTACCGCGTATGTGCTCTCCGGTCTCCTGGCCGCACTCACCGGCGTGCTGATCACCGCCCGTATCGGTTCCGGCCAGTCGACGATCGGCGGGACGCTCGGACTGGAGACGATCGCAGCGGCGGTGATCGGCGGCGTTTCATTGCGCGGCGGCTCAGGCCGCGCCGAGAACGTCGCCATGGCGGCGCTGTGCCTGGCGATCATCGCCAATGCGATGAACCTCACGCAGATCGACAGCAAATTCCAGACGCTGGTGCTGGGTTCGGTGCTCATCGGCGCACTGGCTTTCGACCGAATTGTTCAGGGGAGGCGGGCCAATGTCTGATCGTCCAGACATGGCGGCTCCGGTTGTTCTTGACCGCGCTCGCCCGGACATCCGCCAGTTCGCGTCGCAGGCCAAGCTGCCGGGGCTCGTATTCCTGGCCCTGCTGGGTCTGGGTCTGCTCGACCCGCGCATTGTTTCAAGCGGCAATCTCTGGAACATCGCGATCCAGACGAGTTATCTCGCACTGTTTGCCATGGCGCAGACCATGGTGCTGCTGACGCGCGGCTTCGACCTGTCGCTTGGCTTTACCGTCTCGCTCGTCAGCGTCATATCGGCGATGGTGATGACCGGAAGCGGCGATATGCCCATCCTGTGGGGGATCGCCGCTGGCCTTGGCGTCGGGCTGCTGATCGGCGGGCTGAACGGCGTCCTCATCGCCGGTATCGGGATCAATCCACTGGTGACGACGCTTGGCATGGCCAACATTGTCATGGCACTGGCGTCAACCGTCAGCGGCGGCTTTCCCGTGCCGGGCGTTCCCGAAGCCTTTACGGACGCCTTGGCGGAGGGACGGCTGATCGGCATTCCGGTGCCCATCCTGTTCGCCGCGCTGTGTTTCGCACTGCTGTTCCTGGTCCTGCGCTTCACCGTGTTCGGGCGCGGCCTGTATCTCATCGGCGCCAACCCTCGCGCGGCGAAGGCGGCGGGCGTTCGCACCGGACGCGTCGTTGCGATCGACTACGTGGTCTGCTCGCTGCTGGCCGCGATTGGCGCCATGCTGCTCACCGCGCGCACCGGATCGGGCGAGCCCAATCTCGGCGGCAACCTGACCCTGGAATCGATAGCGGCGGCGGTGGTCGGTGGCGTGCGCCTCACCGGCGGCGAGGGAGGCGTCACCGCGGCTCTGCTCGGTGCCCTGTTCATCACGGTCATTTCCAACGCCATGAACCTCATGCAGGTCGACGGCTATCTGCAGCAGGTTCTTTTGGGCCTCATCATTCTGGCCAGCCTGATACTGGGCCGCGATTACAAGAAACGCTAACAGCTTCGGACCTTAAATGGCTTATCAAGTCTGCATCGACATCGGCGGAACCTTCACCGATTGCCTGATTTCCGAGCCCGGTGGGAAAATCTCGATCTTCAAATCGCCCACCACGCCCGGCGAATTCGAGAAGGGATTCATCAACGTGCTGCACGTCGCGGCCGCCGGATACGGGCTCGATCCCGCGACGTTCATGACCAAGATCGACTTGATCGTACACGGCTCGACCGTCTCGACCAACGCGCTGGTCGAGCGCAAGACCGTCAAGGTCGGATTGATCCTCAACGAAGGACATCAGGACATCCTCGTCCTGCGCGAGGGGCCGCGCAAGGGCGCCTTCCAGTGGCGGCTCGACTATCCCGAGCCCTATGTCCCGCGCCACCTGACGAAGACGGCGCGGGGCCGCGTCGATGCGCGCGGGCGGGAGCTCACGCCTCTGTCGAGATCCGATGTCGAGGCGGCGATAGCCGACTTCCGGCGCTATGGGGTCGAAGCGATAGCGGTCGGTCTGCTTTGGTCGGTCGTCAATCCCATCCATGAAACAACGGTGCGCGAAATCATCGCGCAGGCATGGCCGGAGATCCCGGTGACGCTTAGCCATGAAGTCAATCCGATGTCGCGCGAGTACAAGCGCATCATCGCGGCCGCCATCGACGCGTCGATCAATCCGATTGTGCGAACCTATATCGAGGACTTGCGGCGAGCACTGTCGCAGGCTGGTTTCCAGGGCGAGCTGCTGCTGGCCAACTGCGTCGGTGGAATGATGCCTCCCGCCGAGATGCTGCGGCGGCCAATCTACAGCGTCATGTCGGGGCCGACGCTGGCGCCGATGGCCGCGCTGGCGCTGAGCGACGAAGCCAACGTCATCGTCGGTGACATGGGCGGCACCACCTTCGACGTCTCGGCTTTGCGCGACCACCAGATCATCGTCACCCCGGACAGCATGATCCACGACGATTCGCTGGGGATCGCGAAGGTGGATGTGAGATCGGTCGGCGCCGGCGGCGGGTCCATTGCCTGGGTCGATGATGGCGGCCTGCTGCGGGTCGGCCCACAGAGCGCTGGCGCGCGGCCGGGGCCGGCATGCTACGGAGCGGGCGGCACCGCGCCGACGGTCACCGATGCCAATGTCGTGCTCGGCATCATTGACCCCGATTATTTTCTCGGCGGCCGGATCAAGATCAGCCGCGAACTGGCCGAGAAAGCGGTCGCGAGCATCGCGACGCGGCTCGGCATCCCGCTGCTCAACGCGGCTTACGCCATCCAGACCACCAGCAACCACAACATGGTCGGGGCCATCGAGGAAATCACCATTCGCGAGGGCATAAACCCACGCGACAGTTTCTTTGTCTGCGGCGGCGGCGCGACCGCCATCCACATCGCCGAGATGGCCGACATATTGGGCTTGAAACGCTACATGATCCCGCGCTTCATGGCTGGGTTGAGCGCGTTCGGCGGGTTGATCTCTGATATCACGCGCGAGGAAAGCGCGGTTTTCCTGACCTCGACCCGGCGCTTCGACGCCGCTGGCGTCTCCGACATCCTGGCGCGGTTGAAGGTGTCGGGCGAGGCATTCCTCGAACAGGCCGGCGTTGAGCCCGAGCTGCGGCGTTTCGAGTTCTCCTTTCTTGGTCGCTACGAGTACCAGTCCTGGGAAATCGAGGTCCATTTCGAGGCCAATGAGCCGCGCCTCGAAGCGGAAAAACTCCCAAGTCTCGTCGAAGCGTTTCATCAGATGCACGAACGCATTTATTCGATCAGATCCGACCGCGACATTGTCGAATTCACCAACTGGAAGCTGCGCGCGGTGGGCAAGCGGGCTAACCAGGATGCCTGGAAGGATTTCAGGCTGGCCGACCAGGCGACGGCGCCGGTCGCCAAGACCCATCGGTCAGCTTATTTGCATGAAACCCGGCGGACGAGCTCTCTGCCTGTTTACGACATGGACCAGCTGGGCGCGGGGGCGGCGCTTGATGGGCCATGCCTGGTGGAGGCGACGACGTTCACCGCCTTCCTCAAGGACGGACATCGCGGGCGCGTCGACCCACAAGGCAACATCGTCGTGACCGTCGATTGACACCAACCTTCCCGAGCAAGGCATCATAAAATGAATTCACCTGTCATTCGCCTGGAGACGCCAACGCGCCGCGTCGATCCGTTCCTGATGTCGGTTCTCAAAAGCCGGTTCGAGGCCGTCGTGCGGGAAATGACGCTGGTCGTGATGCGGGCCAGCCGCTCGGCGGTGATCAAGAACGCCCGCGACCTGAGCTGTGCGATCCTGACCTATGATCACCGCCTCGTTTCCACCGAGGACGCGCTGCCGATCCACGTCATGTCGATGGATCTGGCGACCCGTCCGATAACGGAGTTGTTTGACGATATCGCCGACGGCGACATCTTCCTCAACAACTGCCCATACACGGGCGGCACCCATCATGCCGACCTGATCATGGCGATGCCGATCTTTTTCGATGGCAAGCCGCTGTTCTGGGCCGTGGCGCTTTCCCATCACGCCGATACTGGCGCGCCGACGCCTTCGACATATCTGCCATTCAACGTTTATGAGGAAGGCATCCACTTTCCCTGCGTGCGCGTGGTCGAACAGCACAGGGAGAAGCAGGACATCCTGCGCATCGGCATGATGCGCAACCGTGTTCCAGACATCTGGCTGGGCGACGTGCGCGCCCAGATCGGCGCCTGCAGGACCGGTCGACGCCGTCTATTGGAACTGCTTGAAAAATACGGCCGCGACACGCTGCTGGATTTCGTCGAGGACTGGTTCGACTACGGTGCGCGCCGCGCCATGGCCGAAATCGCCAAATTGCCGAAGGGCAAGTTCTCCTACGAAGTCCGCCATGACCCGGTCCCCGGCGTGGCGGAGGAGGGCATCCCGGTCAGGATCACCATCGATGTCGACCCTGAAGCCGGCGAGATCACGGTCGACGTGCGTGACAACATGGATAACGTCCCTGGTGGTCTCAACCTTTCGGAAAACACCTGCACGGGCTCGTGCCGCATTGGCGTCTTCAACAATCTCGACGACGGCATCCCGCACAACGAGGGCGCCAAGAGCCGGATAAAGGTGTTGATGCGGGAGGGAAGCGTGGTCGGCAAACCCCGCTACCCCGTAGGCACCTCGGTGGCGACCACCAATGTCAACGACCGCTTGATCATCGCCGGCAATTGCGTGTTCTCGACCATGGGAGAACCTTATGGCCAGGCCGAGAGCGGCTCGCACCTGCCAGCGGGGATCGGCGTGATTTCAGGCAAGGATCCGTTCAAGGATGGGCAGCCCTACGTCAATCAGGTCTTCATTGGCTACGCCGGCGGCGGCGCGCGTCACGGCTATGATGGCTGGCTGACATATTGCGGGCCGGCGAATGGCGGCCTGATCGCGCTGGATTCCGTGGAGGTGGACGAATCCATGTACCCCATCATCATTGAATCGCGCGGCGTGGTGGCGGACACGCAAGGCATTGGCGAGTTCGAGGGCGCTCCCGCGGTAGGCGGTGTCTTCTATCCCGTCGACCACGAAATGACACTGGTCTACTCGGCCGACGGCACAACCTTTCCGCCGCGTGGCGTGCTCGGCGGCGGTGACGCCAAGGCCAGTCATAGTGCCAAGCGCGGCACGGACGGCAAGCTGGTGGAATTGCCTGCGTTCCATGAGGAGGCGTGTCGCGCCGGCGAGCGCATCGAGTTCGTTGCCTGTGGCGGCGGTGGCTACGGCGACCCGACCAAGCGCGATGTCCGCCTTGTCGCGGCCAGCGTTGGCCGCGGCTGGCTAACGAGCGAAGCGGCTCGCCAATCCTACAAGGTGGCTTTGGTGCTAGACGCTGAGCAGGGCGTTTGGGTCGTCGACCAGGATGCCACCGCGCGCCTCAGGACGGCCTCAGCCAGCGCGAAAAAGGTCGCCGGCGAATGACCGATGGGTTGGATCACGCTCGCTTGGCGGCCGCGTCCTGCTCGTCGAAATACCGCAACAGGTTCATGCCACCGCGCACGATGTCGCGTTCGATCGCCTTACGCGCCACCTTCTTGTTGCGGGTCCGGAACGCTTCGATCAGCGTCTCGTGCTCCTCCGCGCCGATGTAATCGTTCTCGGCCTGCAGATAATACACGTTGAGGATCGGTCCCATCGAGACCCACAGGCTTTCGATCTGGGCGATCAGCATATCCATCTTGGACAGGCGGTAGACGCCGAAGTGGAATTCACGATTGGCGCGACGGGCGCGGTCAGCATCGCCGGACGTTTCGCCGGCCACGAAATCGCGATGGATCTCGACAAGTTTTTCAATGTCCGCCTCCGAAACATGTTCGACAGCGAGTTCGGCCGCTAGTCCCTCGAGCGCGATGCGAATGAGCCGGACCTGCCAGTAACGCGACCGCGTCAACTCTGGAACGGTGATGAACCGCCCTGACCGCAGTTCCAGCGCCTGCTCGCTGACGAGCCTGAAACAGGCCTCGCGCACAGGCGTGACGCTGGTGCCCAGCCGTTGCGCCAGATCCTGCATCAACAGTCTTTCGCCGGGCCGGAAATTGCCCGCGATCAGGGCTTCGCGCAGCGAGATATAGGTTCTCGCCGACAGACTGCCTTGCTCGATTGGCTGCATCGTGCTCATGGTCCACCGCTGCATGTTGGCCGCACCGAATCAGCAACGGATAGTGCGAGACGCTCTTATATCCTATGAGTCCGTTGCGAAACATGGCTAGGAGCTGGCGGGTTTCCCAGCGGAGAGCTTGCGCAGGATTGTCTCGATAACATCCAGTGACTTCTCAACCGTCGCCCGGTCATGGCTCCCTGACAGGTAGAGACGCTTGAGCGGAAGCGGCTGACCGATCAGCCGGTTCGCCACCATCTCCTTGCGGAATGCGAGATCGAAGACATCGTCGTTGCGCAGCAAGTCCTCGTAGTCGCGGTAAGGACCGCTGAGGAAATAGATCAGCCAGACCGAGCCAAACCCGGCGCTCTGCGCGGGCAGGCCGAGGCGATCGATAATGCCATCCAGCTGCGTGCGCATGAAAGCGCCGAGGGCGAAGAGGCGGTCATAGAAGCCTGGTTTCGACAGCTCCTCGATCGTCGCCTGCATGGCGGCGAGCGTCGACGGCGTGCCGTTGAAAGTACCGCCCATGAACACGGAGCCTTCCCCGGTCCGGCCGACGAGCTCCATGAGATCGCGACGACCGGCCACTAGGCCAACGGGATAGCCTGAGGAGGCCGCCTTGCCGAAGGTCGCGAGATCAGGCGTGACGTCGGCGATCGACTGATAGCCGCCGAGCGCGTGGCGAAAGCCGGTGATGACCTCGTCGAAGATCAGCACGACACCATGATCGCTGGTCAGGCGACGCAGGTCGCGCAGAAAAACATCCGTCGCGATCACCGACCCCATATTGTGAGCGATTGGCTCGATGATGATCGCCGCTACCTCGCCCGGATTGGCCTTGAGATAATCCTCGACGGCGCCGGCATCGTTGTAAGGCAGCACGATGGTGTGACGGGCGGCATCATCGAGGATGCCGGCGCTGATGGGGTCGTACTTGCCGATCGCCTGCGCGTGCGACTGTACGTTCATGGCGACATAGTCGTGCCAGCCGTGATAGCCGCCTTGGAACTTGATGATGCGCTTGCGACCGGTGGCGGCACGGGCAAGGCGCAGGGCGTGATAGGTCGCCTCCGATCCGGAATTGCAGAAGGCGACGAGATCCGCGCAAGGGATGCAGTCGACCAGCGCCTCCGCCACCTCGATCTCCAGCCGCATCGTTCCCGCACCGACAAGATCGATTTCCTGGGAGACCGCAGCGATGCGTTCACGCACCGCTGGATGACAGTGGCCAAGCACGTTGGCGCCGAAGCCGCAATGGAAGTCGGTGTACTGGTGTCCCTCGACGTCGTAGAGAAACGCACCCTGCGCCCGGGCAAAGACATGCGGCGCGCCGAGCCTGCGGCTCGGGCTGAGCAATCCGCCCGGCATCACCGCACCGGCGCGCTCGATGAGTGAGGTGGTGTCATTCTGATCGGTCATCGTAATGTCCGTGCATGGCTATGGTTGTCCGCCGCTCAGCCGAGGGCCTCGCGGACGGTGGCCTCGATCCCCGCCGCGTCCAGCCGGTAGTGCTTGTAGAGATGTGTTGGCGGCGCAATCAGGCTGTATTCGTCGCGGATGCCATGGCGTATCAACCGCGCCGGACTGCCCGCCTCAGCCAGGATTTCCGCCACCGCGCCGCCCAGACCGCCGAGGATATTGTGTTCTTCGATCGTCAGAACGAAGCGGGAGTGAGCGGCGGCTGAGAGCACGGCCTTGGTATCCAGCGGCTTGATCGTATGCATGTCGATCAGCCCGACGGATTTGCCCGCCGCGCGCAGCGCGCGGTAAGCCTCCCGCGAGGGATGGACCATCGAGCCGCAGGCAATGATGGTCAGGTCCGATCCTTCGCCGTGAACGATCGCCTTGCCGAACTGGAAGTCGACGCCGTCGTCATAGACCACCGGTTCCTGGCCGCGGCCAATGCGGAAGTAGATTGGCTGCGCATGATTGACAGACGCCTTGACGGCGGCCGCCAGTTGCGGGCCGTCGGCCGGTGCGACGACCGTGAGGTCGGCAATGCTTCGCATGATGGCAAGATCTTCCGTCGCATGGTGGGAGGTGCCGTAAAAGCCGAGTGAAATACCGGCATGATGACCGATCAGCCGCACCGGCAGCGCCGAATAGGCGACGTCGGTTCTGATCTGTTCGCAGCACAGCAGCGCCAGGAAAGAAGCGAATGTAGCGACGAACGGCATGGCGCCTGTGCTGGCCATGCCGGCAGCAGCCGAAACCATGTTCTGCTCGGAAATGCCAAATTGCGTGAAGCGTTCGGGAAAGCGTTGCGCGAACCGCACCAGCCCGTTGGAATATTGAAGGTCGGCCGTACCGGCCACGACCGGATAACCGTCTTCGACCAGATCAATGAGCGCGTTGGCCAGATAACTCAGGCCAGGCGCGCGCGCGTTGATCTGGCGGTACTGCCAGGAGTTGGTATCGATCGGCCCGTTCATTGTGTTTTGCCTCCACGCTTGATCTCTTCGGCGGCCAAGGCCTCGTCCGATGGCGCGAGATAGCCCAGATGCCAGCCGGGTTCGGTTTCCATGTAACCAACGCCCTTGCCTTTGGAGGTCTTGGCAATGATGCAGACGGGCCGGGTGCGGTCTGCCTCGGCCTTCAACTGTCGCAGCAGCGTCGCGAGAGCGACGACGTCGTGCCCATCGACCTCGTGCACCTGCCAGCCGAACGCCGCCCATTTGTCGGCCAACGGTTCGATGCCGATGATGTCGTCGACCTGCCCGTCGAGCTGGTATCCGTTGCGGTCGACGATGGCGATCAGATTGCCGGCCTTATGGTGGGCGGCGGAGAGCGCCGCTTCCCAGACCTGGCCCTCCTGCATCTCGCCGTCACCGAGCAGGACATAGACATCGAAGCGCCGGTTGGCCGCACGGCCGCCAAGCACCATGCCGAGGCCGCCGGACAGGGCATGGCCGATCGAGCCGGAGCTGAAATCGACGCCGGGCACCTTGCGCATGTCGGGATGATCGCCAAGCGGATTGCCGAGCCGGGTGTAGCCATCGAGGACGTCCTTGGAGAAGAAGCCCCAGTCGACCAGCAGCGGGTAAAGGCCGACCGCGGCGTGCCCTTTGCCCATAAGGAAGCGGTCGCGATCCGGCCATTGCGGCTCGCCGCGCCTCAGCCGCATCGCATCGTAGTAGAGCGTGGCGAATATTTCCGCGCAGGAGAACACTGACGAATAATGCCCAACCTTGGCGATCTGGATGAGGCGCAGCGTCTCGAGCCGGACGAACTCTGCCCTGTCGCGCAACAGGGCGATCCGCTCCGCGTCGGGGGGCAGGGCGTTGTTTGAAGGAGTGGGCGGGTTGGCCATTGGCTTCACTCTCGGGATCATTTTTTCTCGACAACTTATAAGTTATAAGATATTCCTCGCCTAAGCAACCGCCTATCTGGTCGCAAGGAGAATTTTGATGAACAACGAATCGCGCGTGCTGGACATGGCCAGGCACTTTCATTCCCAAACGGATCCACGCCTGCATGAGGATCATGGTCCGTTGACGATCGTGGCCGGCGAAGGCGCGACCGTCACGGATGACGCGGGCAACCGCTATATCGAGGGCATGGGCGGACTCTGGTGTGCCTCGCTCGGCTTCAGCGACAGCCGGCTGGCCGCCGCGGCTGACCGCCAGATGCGCAAGCTCGCCGTCTATCA
Source organism: Mesorhizobium sp. C277A (assembly GCF_040324395.1). Taxonomy (NCBI): domain Bacteria; kingdom Pseudomonadati; phylum Pseudomonadota; class Alphaproteobacteria; order Hyphomicrobiales; family Phyllobacteriaceae; genus Mesorhizobium; species Mesorhizobium sp. C277A. The sequence continues at coordinate 297,476 of NZ_JAMYVW010000004.1, forward strand.
CACCTTCAATCACCGCTCGAATGAGCCCACCGTCGAACTCGTCGAGCAGCTTACCGCGTTGGCGCCGTTCGACCACGCGCGCGTCTTTCTGGTCGGCTCCGGTTCGGAAGCCAATGATACGATGATCAAGCTCGCCTGGTATTACCAGGCCGCGCGGGGGCGCCCGGAGAAACGCAAGATCATCAGCAGGTTTGGCGCCTTCCACGGCAGTACGATCATGGGCGCGGCGCTGAGTGGCCTGCCGCATATGCACAAGTCCTTCAACCTGCCGCCGCTTCCCGTCATATTCGCGGCGCGGCCTTTTCACTATCTCGACGGTCTGCCGGCCGAGGCGGAGCATGACTACGCCACGCGCCTGGCCCAGGAACTCGAGGCCCTGATCCTGGCGGAGGGGCCAGAGACGATCGCCGCGATGATCGCCGAGCCGATCATGGGCGCCGGCGGCGTGCTGGTGCCACCGGAGGATTATTTTCCAAAGGTTAAGGCGGTGCTGCGCAAATACGACATCCTCATGCTGTCCGACGAAGTGGTCTGCGGCTTCGGACGCACCGGAAATTGGTTCGGCAGCCAGACTTTTGGCATGGAACCGGACATGCTGTCGGTCGCCAAGGGGCTTTCATCCGGTCATCTGCCCATTGGCGGCGTCATTATCTCCGACAAGGTCTACCAGTGCGTCGCCGATGAGGCCCACAAGGTCGGCGTGTTCGGCCACGGTTTCACCTATTCCGGCCATCCGGTGACAGCCGCCGTCGCCGCCGAGGCGATCAGGATCTACCGCGAGATCGATCTCGTGAGCCAGGCGCGCCGTCTCGGCGATTATCTGCATGCAGCGCTCGCGGACGCGCTCAACGACCATACACTGGTCGGCGAGGTCCGCGGCCGCGGTTTTATAGCGGGGATCCAGATCGTCGAGGATCGCGCCACCCGTCGCGCCTTTGCGCCGGAGCTGCGAATTGGCACCGATGTCGAGCGGCGGTGCCGCGAGCACGGAGTCATGATCCGCAACATGGGCGACGTGCTGGCAATCTGCCCGCCCTACGTCATCGCCCCTAAAGAGATCGATTACATGGTTGATGGCATTCGCGCGGCTCTTGATGAGACCGCGGCGGCCCATGCGCGGACTGACCAGTCGGCATGAACCCGCCCGGCGAGGCGGCGAGACATCGCTGGAGGGGCCGGCCGCGCGAAAGGCGCTTGGGCAAGCGCGAGCCGCAGCCAGCATACAGGATCCTGATTGTCTTATCCGAACGGAGGCCAGACCGTGCTTCAGAAAACCAGCCATTTCATGCGCCAGGCCAATCTCATCAACGGCGAATGGGTGCAGGCCGACAGCGGATTGACGGTCGACGTCAACAACCCGGCCACCGGTCTCAAGATCGGCACCGTGCCGAAGTCGGGCAGGGCCGAGACCCGCCGCGCCATTGAAGCCGCCGCCGCCGCCTTCAAGTCGTGGCGCAAGACCACCGCCCTCGAGCGCTCGAAGCTGCTGCGCAAGCTGCATGACGCGATGATGGACAATCAGGACGTGTTGGCCGAACTGCTCACCATCGAGCAGGGCAAGTCGCTGTTCGAATCGAAGGGCGAGATCGGCTCGGCCGCGGCCTACATCCTGTGGTTCGCCGAGGAAGGTCGCCGCACCTATGGCGATGTCGTGCCTTCGCCATGGGCGGACCGCCGCATCCTGGTGACCAAGGAGCCGGTCGGGGTCATCGCCGCCATCACGCCGTGGAATTTCCCGTCCTCGATGCTGGCCCGCAAGCTCGGCCCGGCGCTCGCCGCCGGCTGCACCGCAGTGGTCAAGCCGGCCTCGCAGACACCATATTCGGGCCTCGCCTGGGGTGCGCTCGCAGAGGAGGTCGGCTTCCCCAAGGGCGTCGTCAACATCCTGACCGGTTCGGCAAGCGAGATCGGCGACGAGATCTGCGCCAATCCGCTGGTGTCGAAGATCACCTTCACCGGATCGACCGAAGTCGGCAAGCTTCTCATCCAGAAGTCGTCGGTCACCGTCAAGAAAGTGTCGATGGAGCTCGGTGGCAACGCGCCGTTCATTGTCTTCGATGACACCGACCTCGAGCGTGCGGTCGCCGGTGCGATCACCGCCAAGTATCGCAATTCTGGCCAGACCTGCGTCTGCACCAACCGCTTCCTTGTCCAGGCTGGTGTCTATGACAAGTTCGTCGAGAAGCTCGCTGCCGCCAGCAATGGACTGAAGGTCGGCTCCGGGCTCGAGGACGGCGTGCAGCAGGGGCCGCTGATCGACGAGAAGGCGGTCGAGAAGGTCGAAGAACTGATCGCCGACGCCACATCCAAGGGCGGCAAGATCGTTGCCGGCGGCAAGCGCCATGCGCTCGGCGGCTCGTTCTTCCAGCCGACCGTCATCGCCAACGCGACACCCAAGATGCGCTTCATGAAGGAAGAGATCTTTGGCCCGGTGGCGCCGGTGTTCAAGTTCGAGACCGAAGAGGAAGCGATAGCGCTCGCCAACGACACTGAGTTCGGCCTCGCCTGCTATTTCTACACAGGCGATCTCGGCCGCGCCTTCCGCGTCATGGAAGGGCTGAAATACGGCATGGTCGGCGTCAACGAAGGCCTCATCACCACGCCGGAGGCACCGTTCGGCGGCGTCAAGGAATCCGGCCTCGGCAAGGAAGGCGGACATCAGGGCATCGAGGATTACCTCGATACCAAATATGTCTGCATCGGCGGCCTCGGCTCTAGTGCGCCGGCTTTTCCCGCGTCTCAGAACGCGGAATGACGAACCCGCGGGTGATCCGGTGAAAATCTTTCCGGTTCCGAGGAGAAGTGACCTAAGATCGTGAGCGCCCTATGCTCTTACGTTTCCGGAAAAAGCTTCGGAAACAGCGCGTCCAGAGCGTCGGCCGGGAAGCGTAGGGACACTGGGCCCTTTGGCGTTTCCGACGCCAATAGTCCGAGCGCGATTACGTCATTGAACACTCGACGCGCCGTACGTTCGGGTAGTCCGCTAATACGGGATGCCTCGCCGCGGTCAAACTCACCGCGCGTGAGCGCTTCCTCCACGAGGCGGCCGGCTTCGGGCTTCAGACCACTGCGCTCCACATGCCGATACAGCCGCTTGGCCAACGTGTCGAGATCGAACAGTCCGGTCATGAAGCTCACCTGATCGATACACGCCTGCAGGAACCATAAGGTAAAATCGCCGAGTGCGCGTTCGGAGAGGTTGCCACGTCCGTCGAGATCACCCTGGCGGGGCATATCGGCATGATCCATCATGCTCTTGTAATCCGTTCGGCTTTTCACGCCACGTGCCAAGCCTCGTGAGATCGACCACAGCCCGTGCGCGGCGATCCCGGCCTGATGGGCCATGGCGTGGCTCATCAAACGGCTGACGCGTCCGTTGCCGTCCGGAAACGGGTGAATGTAGTTGAAGCGGTGATGCGCGGCAGGAATGGTCAGGATGCGTCCGGCCTTGCCCAGCTTATCGAAGCGATAACGCATGGCAAAGTATTGCATGAAATCGTTGACGCGATCGCTCGAAGGCGGTTCATGCCGGCCGATGGCGACGTCATGCTCTGGCTTCGATCGCCACTCACCTGGCGCCATGACGAACTCACGGCCGGCACCCTTGATGGTCAGCATGGGCGCTTCGGCATCGCGATAGAATTCCGCGTGCAGCCATCGAAGAAAACCTACCGATGCCGGTTCCGGCAACTGCCCATCGGCAGCCAGGCGGTCGATCTCGGCTTGCACGCGAACGTGCGCGGCCGCCTCGAGCTGCAGATTGCGGCGGTTCTCGTCTCGATCGAAATTCCGACCAGCGCCCGTTCGATGTCGCGCGGGCGCGTATCGTGGCCTTCGATCAGGTTGCTGTAGTAGGTGTTCATGATGCGCACGAGATGGGCGAGGTTGGCTGCGGTACGCGAGTGCAGGCTTTTGCCCGAAACAGCCGACGTCGCCGACAGCTCTACCAGCGCATCCGAGATAGTTTCGGATACATCGGGTAGGCGTGCCAGTTCGATGCGCTGTACGCTCTCTTCCATATTGGCCGATCTTGGGTTCCGCCAAATGCGCGATTATAAACATAATTTTCCAGTTGACCAGATTGTTTGGCTGATCTTCTGGCCGATCGTCGGCATGCGGACTTGCGGGCCTCGGCACTGCCACCGCTGCCAGGCTTGGACACAAATCGATGCTGCCGATGATGATCATGGCCGATGTTCGGCAGGCCTATCGTACTGACAACTATGCACAAACCGTAATTGGGGGAGCCATCTGGCCGATGCTTTGGCCGATCTATGACGATCGGCCGGACTCAGACAGGTTCGAGGTGGAAAACAGGCAGCTTTAAACACGGTTCTGCCTCGGCCAGCGCAAGATTCGCCTGGAGCTTCGCTTATGCTGTGTGAGCTTGTTCTCTCGCGCCCGAATTCCCCATGGATGGCCCAAAAGCAGGCGATCCATTTGTCATTTTTAAGTGCGTCGGACTGCCAGTTGATCGCGTTCTGACCCGACTGGGAGTTCAAGTTTGACCTGAAACTGACCGGGTGCTGGATGGCAGGCTTCATCCCCACCGGTCTGATATGAAACAACGTCCGGCCCCGAGGCTAGGCTGCAATCTCGTATGGCTTCTATGCGCCGTTCTCTTGGAGCGTGTTGCGGGCTTGGTCTGCCCAACCTCGGAGCTCAATGCTTCACGGCGTTAGGATGAGCGTTCGAAGCGCAGGATTACTGCCGACACTGCTCTTCTTGTTCGCATTGGGCAGTTCCCGTTGGAAGCTTCCATCTTGCCGACTGCTGAGTTTGGAGTCGCCGTAGCTGTGAAATCGAAAAGAAGCCCATAGGCAACGTTTGCCGCGACGCTACTGAGAGCTGGTCACCGGGAGAGCCGAAGGTAGAACGAAGTTGTCTCGTTGAGCTTGTATGTGGCGCCAGCATAGAAGGCCCAGTTCCCACCCCAAGGCTTATACAAACCGCCACCGTTAGCGCCGATCGCGTTCATGGCCTCGTCCTTTTGGCAGAGATCACCACGGTCGCTAGCTGGCGAGCAAAGTCCGTCCCAGCGCTGCATTATCTCGTCGGATCCGGCAAGCTGGCAGAATTTCCCAGGCGGAGCTGACGGGGAGGGATGGTGGGAATAAAACGGTGCGCGTGAGGTCTCGGCGGGAACAGCCAAGACATCTAAGCGGAACGGACTGGCATAACGCAAAGACACAGGCGAGCTCAGCGGCAAGGTGGTTTGTTATCACCATGGGACGCCTGCCGCGTCAAACGGTGGTGTCGTGGGTCGAGACGGCGAGGGCGGCGGTCGCCATGCGCCCCGACCGGCTTGCCTTGTTCGGCTACTCGCATATCCCATCCCAAATAAAGAACCAGCGCCTCATCGAGGCGGAATTTCTTCCCCACAGCGCTGCCCGCGCTGAACAGCATGCGGCTGTCGCGGTGACGCTGGTTGCCGCCGGCTACCGAGAGATCGGGCTCGACCATTTCGCCTTGCCGCACGACGAGCTCGCGCTGGCACAGGAAACAGGTCGCCTGCGACGTAACTCGTTGGGCTACTCTGCCGATACCTGCAGAACCCTGATCTGTTTCGGCGCGTCGGCTATCGGCCGCATCGGCCAGGGGTACGTTCAAAACGAAGTTACACGGGATTTCTACATCCGGCACATCGCAGCTGCCGACTGGCGACATCGAAGGGCCATCGCCTCACAGACGACGACCGCGTGCGAGCCGCAATCATCGAGCGATTATTGTGCGATTTCGAGGCTGACGTGCCGGCAATCTGTGTTCGCCCACGGATCTGATCCGATCCGTCTTCGCGGTTCAGATGAGCGTTTGGCGATGCTGGCCAAGGACGGAATAGTGGACTTCGAAAACGGTTTTGTCCGCGTACGGCGGGAGCATCGCTTTGGGATTCGCGCTGTCGCTGCCGCATTCGATGCTTTTAGGGATGGCGTTACGTATCCCGCAGGTGAGGGCAAGCAGACACACGGAAGCTAACACAGGGGGTATCTTTTGCCGGAGAGAACGAGCTGCCATCGTGCGGTGCCCGGTTAGTAGTGAAGCGCCGTAAAATGTCGACATAGGCGTTGGTGAACTGGACCGAACGACGAGAACAGCCTATCCAGTGTGTTGTCGGCAGTTAGTTCGAAAGTCCTGCTACACCCGATCCGATGCCTCTCAACGCCGAGGCCGCACCTCCGTGCCGAAGCCGGCCTTCCCAATGGTGGGTCGAGCCGTCGCTTACCCCGTGCTTGCCTCACAGATCCGCGACCGAGAACCCAGCCTCATGCTCCCGCCCTGCCGGGGCCTAGGTCAATCTAGCATGAAAGGAACACGTCGGAACCTGGGATATCGCTTGCCCGGCCGGGCGGCGATAGCCTTGTCGGGGCAGCGAGGAGCCGTAGCCGATGATGAACGCACAGGAGAAGTCTGGCGTGAATGGGGCGATGATTGTCAAGCTTTGCTCTCGAGTCATTTCGTCAACCATCTTGCGTGACCGATTGGCGACCATCTCCTCGTCCCGACCTTATATTACCCGTTGCCTGTCGCCGCCAGCGCGCAGTGACTTGTCAAGGATGGAGGCCCGCAGACCCCATCGCGCGGCGACTTGTCCTTGACGGTCACGAGCACGGCGGCAGGTTTGCCGTGGTCGGGGAGCCCTTCCTTGGGCGGAGCCGACGACGGTGTTCGAGGGGAACTCGCCATGAGCCGGGTGCGCAGAGATCGTCCGACGCTCTTGTATTTGCTGGATCCCAGCCGGCTCCGCCTCCGACTGCCTCGGTAGCTCGGTATCCTGAGCGCGTCGGCGGCATCATGCCATTATCATCCTACGAATTGCATGCTCCATCGTCCTGGACGAGACCGGTTTGGCTAGCCAAAGGACGAAGGTCTGATTACCAGATGTGATCGGCATGGGGTCGCTTCCACCAACGACGATGATGGGCACCGTCATCAGGGTGGTACGTAGAGCTTCGGGCTGTCCTGGCCCGAGGAAAGTCGCTTTATCGAAAATTAGGAGGTCGGCTGCCTTCCCGCTCTCGATCCAGTCGCAAAGACTCTCGAAGGTCGCGAAGCCGACCGGCTTATAACCCAGCGCGGCGATCTTATCCTTGTAGATCTCCAACGCTGCTGGATCGGGGTCAACGACTGCAATGATTTCTCCGTTGCCAAGTGATCCATCGCATGGGCCGAAAGCGCTATCAGCTCTGACCTGCTCCTCAGCGCAGGCCGGTAAGTAGAGATCGAAGCGTGTACCTCGGCCAACAGCCGAGGTGACGTCAAGGCATCCTGCGAGCGCGCTCACATGGCGGTCCACTGCAGCAAGACCCAGTCCGGTCCCGCCGACGCGAGAGCGCGTGGTAAAAAAGGGCTCAAAGATATGCGGAAGCACCGAACTTGCGATTCCTTGGCCATCGTCGCTGATGGAGAGGAGAACGTAATCTCCCGGTTTCAAGGTGCCCTTAGCCACGGGCTTCGTTTGACAGACGTGAGCGCGAGAAACGCTAATCTCGACACGGCCCTCATTCAAGAGAGCCTCCGACGCGTTCTTGCATAGATTCATAAGGATCTGCTGTATCTCGGTCGGGCTGCCCTCGATCACCGTTTGCCACTCGTTGATCTTGAAGTTCAACTGAACATCCGCACGAAGTGTAACCCGCAGCAATGGCGCGAGATCCATTACACTCTCCGAGACGTCGAAAGGCATCGTCACGCGCTTCCGATTTCGGCTTAGTGACAAAATTTGATCAATAATCAGTTTGGCTCGGTTGCTGGCCAAGATAATTTGGCCGATGTGGCCCCGAATTCTCGAGGGGCGACGCACAAGACCTTTAGCCATCTCTGCGTAGCCGACTATTGCTCCTAGAACATTATTGAATTCATGTGTAACGCCGCTTGCGATTGTGCCGACAGCCGTCAGCCTTTCCGCATGCTCCCATCGACTCTCAAAAAGGTTACGTTCCGTGTGTACACGTTGCATTTCAAGATGGTTGCCTAAACGCACAGTAGCGCTCGCCAGAACCAGGAGGTCGTCTGTGGAGGGTGGTGAGCGATCTCCTTCAAAAACAAGGATACAAACCGCAGCCTGCTGATCGGAGGCCCGGCAACCAACAATTTGACAAACACCGGTAGTGCCTACGGCAGTCCGAACCACTTCCGACGCCGGAACGACGCGAAACACTGGCTGTTCCGGGTGTACAAGTGAGACGACTTCATGGATTAGCGTGGCGTTCCAGACGCGCATGCGCTTGTTCGCGACAAAGTACTCGGTATTCCTGCTGATACTCGGATCCACCAGAGCAAGCGCGCATTGATCCGCATCGAAAACGCATTGAATGAGTCTAAGCGCCGCTTCGGTGGAGAAGCGCCGCGAAGCCTTCGTTGCTTGACTGTCGATGAAACAAGCTTCGATCTCACTCATCGCCGCTTCAAGCTCTAACCGCCTTTCCAACCGGTTCGTCCGCACATGCAGCGTGGAGGCTCGAATGGTCGCAAACAAGCAGAGGCATATGGACACCAAGCCAAAGAAAAGCCGTGTACGCTGCGCTTGCGCGCTGGCGAAGCTGTAGGCTTTCAGATGTTCTCGCTCCAATTCGGCAGCCTTGGCGAACGTGTCGAAGGATGGGATCCGATTGACAGCGCGGTCCAACCTCAACATTGAGGACAGGATAGCGCGGCCCTCGCGGGCAACATCCTCCGTGACTTGGTCCTGGCTAGGAGGAAGTCGGCGGAGAGACTGATCGATTTGTAATGCGAGGCTGAATCCCGGTCTGGCCGAAAATTGAAGGATCAGATTGGAAAATTCAGGCCTGTTCGACACTCCCCCCCAAAGGCGATTAGCCGAGCGAGCAAAGCGTACGAGAGAGCTTTGCAGAAGCTCATTTTGCGCGGCCGAGTTCGAGATGGCAGCTTCTGTGTTTTCGAGGGACTTTTTGAGCTGTGCAACCAACCTGGAGTGCACCCCGGAGCTCTCATTGGGCGAAATCTCAACAAGGCGTTGGTAGTTTTGAAGGTTCCTTTTTAATGCTTGCCCGGTAGAAGCAACGGAACGGAAGTCCAATACCATGTCGGCGCGGGCGACGTCTCGCTGGAGCAATGCGTAGTTGATCTGAATCGTCCGCAGTTCGCTTAGGACCGCCTCGTTGATCTGGGGGTCTTGCCACTGTATCGCGACCAAGAGCGCAACCGAGGCCACTAGGGCCATTACAGAAGCTTTGTCGGTACTGAGCCATTTTTCCCAAACGAACGGCGTTTGAGCCGCGGTGCGTGCCTTGCGAAGGTCCGAGTTGAATTCTAGCTCCCCATCGCGTCGGTGTGCGGCCGGATGCTGCTGGAACAGGAAAGCCAAGTGTACCTCTCCCCTCAAACAGGCGGTGTAGACACCGTTGCACTCTGCCCCCATGGCCCGCTGACCTTCCATTGATTCGCGGGCGTTTCGACCTCGACGGCGAGGCGGCAGCACAAGGCGGGCAACTGATCGCAGTTTTCGGAACTGGTCTTCCGAGAGATCATCGAAGGGGCATACAAGCGCACGCCTGCAGCAGCCGAGGATGATACCGGCCGGTCAAACGCAACTGGCGAGCGCCGGATCTGCTGTTGGCTGGCAGCTAACACTGGCGGGGCGGCGGCCTCAACTACGGCGTGCCTAGAGCCGGCTGCTGCGAAAGCGTCCGACACGCTTCCCTTGGGGTCATCCCGTCCAGCGGGCATTCTTGGATCGCTGAAAAAAGACGAGGCAGCTTGATGATCCTGCCCTCGCTGAAGCACCTCGCGAAACCCCTTTTCCAGTCGCAGAAGCTCCTCTGGACCGGTAGGCGGCTCGTCAGCTCGACCATCGAACAGCGGCCGGAGCGCCTCGGACACGTGCTGCTCAAAGCCCACTCGCCGGGCCTGGACCGCTTGCCCGTCTTCCAAGCCGGCGTCCTGCACCTGCGACAAAGCTGTTACACGGGATGGATTACTATTTCGCGGGTTCATACTAGCCTCACATCAAACTGTATCGTCAAAGTCCTGCGCCAATTCACACAGCGGGTCATCGAGTTGAGATTCTGCGGAGAGCGCCTCCTCTGCTCCCGTCAAGGGCGCCGGCTCCGGGAGGGCGCCTGTCTGGCTTTCAAAGATGCGTTTCAGAATGCGATCCGAAAAATATCGCACCTTCCTCAATTTTAATGGTGGCAGACCTTTGATGAGAACAATCTCGTAGTCGTCATCGAGCAGCCGAACCTGTTCGGGACGCAATAGCGGTGCACCTTGATGTGAATTCTGAATGTTCCAATCGAACGTTCGCGCCTGGCTGTAGGAAATCGATTGGGCTTGAAATGTGAATCCACCGATAGCTTTGGAAATGTAGTTCGGAGTCTCGTCATCTACCTCGATGTTCCTAGAAGCGCGCCGGCAGCCCGGGCGGGGGGCTTGGGGTTAGACTGCCAGCGCACGCCACTCATAAAGAGCGGCCTCTTTTCGCGGTTCGGACACCCATAGTCAACCCGGCAACGTCTGGATGCCCGCTGTGCTTTTTGCAGAGCGGCGATGCCGGGCATATCGGCCGATCCTGTCTAGGATGGTGTGGCCACTCTCGTCGGCCGAGTTGATGCTCCAGCCAGTATCGCCTTGCCGACCAGCATGAGTTCGCCGTTAGCAATCCATTGTTGCGGGCGTTCCAGTCACGGCCTTCCATTCGGCGATGGCTTGCAAGCGATGAACATGTATGGCGAGAGCAGAACGTTTGGGGCGGGGGACGAAGAGGTTGCGGAGGGCTGACAAGGTCGAGACGAAGCGTTGCAGGCCTCCCGGCGATCGGACCCCTGCATCATCCGCTCCCGTTTTCGCGGCGGCACATGGGAATTCTCCGCTCTGTTGTTCAACCCCTTGTGCGACCGGTGCTCGACGTCCGGCATCATCTGTCGCTTTGCCGCTCCATACGAGCGAAGCTAGTCGGTGATCATGCGCTTCGGCGCGAGCCCCTGCTTCTTCCACAGCCGCGTCAGCAAGCGCAACCTCTCGCAGGGTGCGCTCTCAGAGTTCGTTCCTGCGCAGCGGCCTTGTTATCTCGATACTGGATAAGCGTCTACGAACCTACGCGCCGCATAACGAGCTTTGTTGCGCTGGTCGGTTGCGAAGGGTGGCTCTATGCATCGCAGTGGCGGACGCGAAATCCTCACCATCCTTCTGCATCGCGCTATTTGGCTTGCCGAACACCCAATTTCGCCGGCACGCTGCCGCTGAATACGATGATCATCTCGCATTCTTGCTATGGAGACTGTCGTCCTTCCTGGGCACGCGGCTGACGGCGACGAAAGCGGGTTTATTCATGCAACACCCCTTTTTGGCAGGCAAGCTGGTGGACTTCGGGATGTCGGGGGCGAATATAGCGAAGACTCCCGCCGCTCGCTGATGCATTCTGGACGCAACCGCATCGAGCCGATGTGTTCGAGACGCTTCGCGGCTGCAGTCGCCGAACGATGGCGTGGTTATGCGACCTGTTCGGCATGGCTACCCCCGTCCAGTCAGGCGTTCACGAAGGTGTTTGTCGAGAGTTCGTGGAGAAAGTCCGCCACTTATCGTTGGCGAGGGCTTTGCTCCGGAGTGGCGATCGGTGCGCTGATCGACAGGCAGGCTCTGGCCAAAATCGAATCCCATGCCGTCGCGAAAGGCCGCAGAATCGATGCGGGGGCAAACGCATCGCGCGAATGGCACGTCGAACTATCGGTCCGGTCTCCAGCGAGATGACCATCGCGCAAGAAAGAGACATTCGGGCGGCTGGCGCCTGTGATTGCTTCGACGATGCGGATAGGTCGTGCATGAGGCCAACGACACGATCTACGGCCTTCCCCCACATTTGGCCTCAAACGGAAGCGTGTTTGGCGTGTCGCCGAGGCCTTGGAATATGGCATAGTGGTATGAACACGGGACGCATGTCGTCGGAAGCCGCGCCTTTCGGCCGAGTGAAGCAGTCCGGCATCGGGCGGGAGGGTTCCCGCCATTGCCTCGAGGACTACCTCGAAATGAAATACCTCTGCACGGGCGGCATCTGAAGCATGGGCTTGCAGGGCTCGCAGACCGGTAAACCAGCGAGCCATCTCCAAATATGTGAATTGTGGATTGCTCCTCGACGGGAGCTGAGGGGCGGCTCCGCAAGCCTTACGACGCTCTTTGCGAGCCGTAGCTGCCGAGCTGGCAAAAGGCCGGGCTACGTCGCGCCAGCGCAATCGGCGCGCAGAAAATTAGGCCTACCCGCTCCGGGACCGCGGACCTCGTCAGCTTCTCGTAAGTATGCCCGAGTAGGTTGCTCAGCTGATCTGTGGACGTGAGGCTAACGTGAACCGGCACAAATTTGACCTATCCAATGTAACAGGTTGGCGGCAGGTGCAGCCCCCGGCATCTCAAGAGCAAGCGGCACAGGCCGGGCAAGAGGGCTTTGAGCAGCGCTCGGGCGAGGCGCGCCAAGCCGCTGCCCAAATTCCCGCCCCCGGCGTTCCGGCTCTGCCAGACCCGTTCCATCCTCATCCGTCTCACGGAGACCTGAGCCTCATCGAAGGCGCGGCCCCATGGGAAGCGCAGCCCATGATGCAAGGGAGCGGACAAGAACACGCCGCGGCGCCGTACGCCGGAGGCAGTGGGTCGATGCTAGGTGCCTCGGTGCTGCAGCCGGGTCACTCAACGGCGCGCCATCATCATGCGCCGGATTCGTCAGTGGGTGATCTGAATCCTTCCGCACCGTTCGAGTTGCGTGACCATGCTCGTTCCCCCGTGCCGGCGGCGGTGCAGCCAGATCCTCCAGTAGTGGTCTCCGACGGTCGCGGCTGCAAGCGTCCTCTTTATTCCAACGATGCGACCGTTGTCGAAGGGCTGAGGTCACTCTACGCGGGTAAGGCCAAGGAGGAAACGGTCAAGCGCCATGTAAATTCTCTTTACGGCTTTGGTCGTTGGCTCTTTAAAAATAACAAGCCGGGATTTGCTGCTCGGCTTCACGAGGAGTCGCTGGATGAAGATCTCAAGGAGTACGAGAGCAGTGGTGGCTCCTCGACTGTGGCTGTGGCACTGCGTCGTCTCAGAGAGTCGGCGGGCGGAGTGCCAATGGTGGGCCGCGCTGTCCTGAATCCCGACCCTGCCGACGCCGTGCTCATCAAAGAGTACAAAGCGGCTCTCATCAAAGAGTACAAGGGAGCGCCTGCGACCGGGCCGAATCGCCAAACCATTCACGACTATGGAGCTACTCTTAGACGTTTCAGTGAATACCTGGTTGAAAACAACAAGCCGGGGATTGCGGCTCGGCTTCACGAGGAGTCGCTGGATGAAGATGCCAAGCGCTATAAGGCCTCCAGTGGTGACCGGAGGATCATTGCACTAGCTCAACTCCGGAAGTTCCTGCCGTCCGCCGCACTCGGGCGCGAAATTGCCCTTGCTGCTCGTCCGGAAGACGCACTCGGCATGGAGGCTCGTGCCATTGGGGACACCGCTGCGCAGCACAGCGGGCCGCAGAAGGCATTGGGTCGGCCAGAGAAGCTCCCTGGGGAAGCTAATGAAGACGCCGCTGTTCTGCCATCGTCTTTCGTACCAACTGGGCACCATCACCAAGCCTCGGATCCCGCAGAGTCCTTTCGTCCCCTGATCTGGCGCGACGGCGACCAGCGCGCGCCGGACGAGCGGATCGCTGCACAGGACAGGAGCAACCTGCTACCAAGCGAGGAGGTGCCACTGAGGCCACCGGAATTCGCTCCTCCCAGCTTGCGGGCGGGGAATTCCGCCTCGCCAGAGCTCTTTCCTGAGGGGATGTCCCCCGCGGTCGAAGGGTTTTTTGGTGTTTTCGGCGACCCCAGCGGGCGGGTGCTCGGCGCATTGCAATTGCTAGGCGACGAACATATCCACAGGGATTACCAGCTCCTGGAGCAGGAGTTGCAGGGGAACAATCCAGAACTCGCCGCCCGGACGCGGTTCGTGGATCCCCTCGTAGCCAATTATCATCTGCGCTTGGGCTCCGAGAGCGACAAGCTAAGCGCATTCCAGCGCATCGTCCATAATCAGAACGGTAACGACACAGCCGACTTCCTGTTCGTGCCAGTGAGCGATGGCGGTAAGACTCTTGCGGAGCGCGGCAAACATTGGTCGCTGCTGTTCGTTGATCGCAGCGACCGGGAACGGCCGGTTGCCTATCATTATGACTCCGTCAGCGGATGGCATGACAAGCTTGCAAAACACCTCGCAGAAAGGCTGGGCGCCAGCCTGGAGACCCGCGTGGACTTACCCCGCATCGCCCAGCAGAGCAACGAGTGGGATTGCGGAGTCTACGTGGTGGACGGCACGCGGGCGCTGGTTGGGCGATTGCAAAGATGGCAGCCAGACCTGCCAGACCTGAACCTCAACAACCTCGTCGTCAATCGGCAGGCACTACAAACCCGACTCATGGGTGACGATACATCTGGAACGGCAAATTATCTCACGAACTTTGAACTCATGGACCGACAGGCGCGAGACGCGGTTAAGGAAAGCCCCGTTGGGACGTTTCACCAGCGGATCAAGCGGCTCGGCCAGTCAGCGCGAGCGTTGCACGACAGAGCCCTGGCTCCAGTCGCGCCGGACCAAGGCAACCCAGACTCGGTGTTCGTACGGGACGTTGTTCCCGGGGAAACACGCCATCATCATGCGCCGGATTCGTCAGTGGTTGATCTGAATCCCCCCGCACCGTTCGAGTTGCGTGACCATGCTCGTTCTATGCCGGCGGCGGTGCAGCCAGATCCTCCAGTAGTGGTCTCCGGTCGCGACAAGCGTCCTCTTTATTCCAACGATGCGACCGTTGTCGAAGGGCTGCGGTCAGCACTCTATGCCGGTAAGGTCGGGGAGCGCACGGTCACGGACCATGTAAATTCTCTTCTCGGCTTTGGTCGTTGGCTCTTTGATAATAACAAGCCGGGATTTGCTACTCGGCTTGACGATCCGTTGCTGGATCAGGATCTCAAGGAGTACCAGCGCGAGAGTGGCTCCTCGAACGTGGCTAGAGCACTGGGTCGTCTCAAAGAGTCGGCGGGCGGAGCGCCAATGGTGGGCCGCGCTGCCCTGAATCCCGACCCTGCCGACGCCGTGCTCATCAAAGAGTACAAAGCGGCTCTCATCAAAGAGTACAAGGGAGCGCCTGCGACCGGGCCGAATCCCAAAACCACTCAGGACTATGCGGCTACTCTTAGACGTTTCAGTCAATACCTGCATGAAAACAACAGGCCGGGGATTGCGGCTCGGCTTTACGAGGGGTCGCTGGATGAAGATGCCAGGCGTTATTTGGACTCCAGTGGTAACCGGTGGATCAGTGCACTAGCTCATCTCCGGAAGTTCCCGCCGTACGCCGCACTCGGGCGCGAAATTGCCCTTGCTGCTCGTCCGGAAGACGCAGTCGGCATGGAGGCTCGTGCCATTGGGGACGCCGCTGCGCAGCACAGCGGGCCGCAGAAGGCATTGGGTCGGCCAGAGAAGCCCCCTGGGAAAGCTAAGCAGCTGAGCGAGATCGGCAATTCAGGCGCTCGCGTGCTGATGCAGGCCCCCACCCATCAAGTGGGTGCATTGGCATGGGAGGCGCAGCCCATGATGCTGGGGGACGAGCACCTGGCACCGCATACCGGAGGCAGTGGGTCGATGCTGGGTGCCTCGGTGCTGCAGCCGGGTCACTCAACGGCGCGCGATTCGTCAGTGGTTGATCTGAATCCCCCCGCACCGTTCGAGTTGCGTGACCATGCTCGTTCTGTGCCGGCGGCGCCTGCCGGGCCAGCGTTCGCCAGGGCTGAGGAGACGCCCTCCGCGGTTGGCGAGGCCGCGGAGGCCGCAAGGTGGGCTCGGTTGCAAAAGCAAATGGACGAACCAGTGCATGATCCCGGCCCTCAAGTGGATACATCGCCATGGGAGGCGCAACTCATGGTGCAAGGGAGCGGACAAGAACACGCCGCGGCGCCCTACGCCGGAGGCAGTGGGTCGATGCTGGGGGCCTCGGTGCTGCAGCCGGATCACTCAACGGCGCGCCATCATCATGCGCCGGATTCGTCAGTGGTTGATCTGAATCCCCCCTCACCGTCCGAGTTGCGTGACCCTGCTCGTTCTGTGCCGCCGGCGCCTGCCGGGCCAGCGTTCGCCAGGGCTGAGGAGACGTCCTCCGCGGTTGGCGAGGCCGCGGTGGCCGAAAGGTGGGCTCGGTTGCAAAAGCAGAAGGTCGACGCTGATTTGTCGGGATATTTCGACTCGATTCCGCACGCGGACCTTCTACGATCGCCATGGGAGGCGCAACTCATGACGCAAGGGAGCGGACAAGAACACGCCGCGGCGCCCTACGCCGGAGGCAGTGGGTCGATGCTGGGTGCCTCGGTGCTGCAGCCGGGTCACTCAACGGCGCGCGATTCGTCAGTGGTTGATCTGAATCCCCCCGCACCGTTCGAGTTGCGTGACCATGCTCGTTCTGTGCCGGCGGCGCCTGCCGGGCCAGCGTTCGCCAGGGCTGAGGAGACGCCCTCCGCGGTTGGCGAGGCCGCGGTGGCCGAAAGGTGGGCTCGGTTGCAAAAGCAAATGGACGAACCAGTGCATGATCCCGGCCCTCAAGTGGATACATCGCCATGGGAGGCGCAACTCATGGTGCAAGGGAGCGGACAAGAACACGCCGCGGCGCCCTACGCCGGAGACAGTGGGTCGAGGCTAGGTGCCTCGGTGCTGCAGCCGGGTCACTCAACGGCGCGCCATCATGATGCGCCGGATTCGTCAGTGGTTGATCTGAATCCCCCCGCACCGTCCGAGTTGCGTGACCCTGCTCGTTCTGTGCCGCCGGCGGTGCAGCCAGATCCTCCAATAGGGGTCTCCGGTCGCGACAAGGGTCCTCTCTATTCCAACGATGCGACCATTGTCGAAGGGCTGAGGTCAGCATTGGAGAGCACGGTCAAGCGCCATGTAAATTCTCTTCTCGGCTTTGGTCGTTGGCTCTTTGATAATAACAGGCCGGGATTTGCTGCTCGGCTTCACGAGGAGTCGCTGGATCCGGATCTCAAGGAGTACGAGAGCAAGAGTGGCTCCTCGGACGTGGCTAGAGCAGTGGGTCATCTCAAGACGTGGGCGGGCGGAGCGCCAGTGCTGGACCGCGCCGCTGTCCTGAATAATCCCGACCCTGCCGACGCCGCGCTCATCAGAGATTACACAGCGGCTCCCATCAAAGAGTACAAGGCAGCGCCGACCGGGCCGAATCCCGCTACCATTCAGACCTATGGATCTGCTCCTAGACGTTTCAGTGAATACCTGGTTGAAAACAAAAAGCCGGGGATTGCGGCTCGGCTTCACGAGGGGTCGCTGGATGAAGATGCCAAGCGCTATAACAACTCCGGTGGGATCAGTGCACTAGCTCATCTCCGGAAGTCCGAACTCGGGCGCGAGCTCCCTGGGAAAGCTAATGAAGACGACGCTGTTCTGCCATTGCCTTTCGTGCCAACTGGGCCCCATCACCAAGCCTCGGATCCCGCAGGGTCCTTTCGTCCCCTGATCTGGCGCGACGGCGACCAGCGCGCGCCGGACGAGCGGATCGCAGCACAGGACAGGAGCAACCAGCTACCAAGCGAGGAGGTCCTCATCAACCGTGAGCATGATACAGCGGAGTTGAGACCAGCGAAGAGGCAAAGGACCCCGAACAGTCGTCTGCAGGACGTTGCCACTGAGCCGCAGCTGAGCGAGATCGGCAATTCAGGCGCTCGCGTGCTGATGCAGGCCCCCACCCATCAAGTGGGTGCATTGCCATGGGAAGCGCAGCCCATGATGCAAGGGAGCGGACAAGAACACGCCGCGGCGCCGTACGCCGGAGGCAGTGGGTCGATGCTGGGTGCCTCGGTGCTGCAGCCGGGTCACTCAACGGCGCGCCATCATCATGCGCCGGATTCGTCAGTGGTTGATCTGAATCCCCCCGCACCGTCCGAGTTGCGTGACCATGCTCGTTCTGTGCCGGCGGCGGTGCAGCCAGATCCTCCAATAGGGGTCTCCGGTCGCGACAAGGGTCCCCTCTATTCCAACGATGCGACCGTTGTCGAAGGGCTGAGGTCAGCTTACGCGGGTAAGGTCAAGGAGAGCACGGTCAAGCGCCATGTAAATTCTCTTCTCGGCTTTGGTCGTTGGCTCTTTGACAATAACAGGCCGGGATTTGCTGCTCGGCTTGACGAATCGTCGCTGGATCAGGATCGCAAGGAGTACGAGAGCAGGGGTGGCCCCTCGGAGTACGAGAGCAGGGGTGGCCCCTCGATCGTGGCTAGAGCACTGGGTCGTCTCAAGACGTTGGCGGGCGGAGCGCCAGTGGTCGACCGCCCTGTCCGGAATCCCTACCCTGCCGACGCCGCGCTCATCAGAGATTACACAGCGGCTCTCATCAAAGAGTACAAAGAAGCGCCTGCGACCGGGCCGAATCGCGGTACCATTCAGGTCTATGGATCTACTCTTATACGTTTCAGTGAATATCTGCATGAAAACAAAAAGCCGGGGATTGCGGATCGGCTTCACGAGGGGTCGCTGGATGAAGATGCCAAGCGCTATGTGAACTCCGGTGGTAACCGGAGGATCAGTGCACTAGCTCATCTCCGGAAGTTCGCACCCGGGCGCGAAATTGCCCTTGCTGCTCGTCCGGAAGACGCAGTCGGCATGGAGGCTCGTGCCATTGGGGACGCCGCTGCGCAGCGCAGCGGGACGCAGGAGGCATTGGGTCGGCCAGAGAGGCCCCCTGGGAAAGCTAAAGACGGGCGGGTGCTCGGCGCATTGGAATGGCTAGGCGACGAACATATCCAGAGGGATTACCAACTCCTAGAGCAGGAGTTGCAGGGGAACAATCCAGATCTCGCCGCCCGGACGCGGTTCGTGGATCCCCTCGTAGCCAATTATCATCTGCGCTTGGGCTCCGAGAGCGTCATGCTAAGCGCATTCCAGCGCATCGTCCATCAGAACGGTAACGACACAGCCGACTTCCTGTTCGTGCCAGTGAGCGATGGCGGTAAGACTCTTGCGGAGCGCGGCACCCATTGGTCGCTGCTGTTCGTTGATCGCAGCGACCGGGAACGGCCGGTTGCCTATCATTATGACTCCTACAACGGATGCAATGACACGCTTGCAAAAGAGCTCGCAGAAAATCTGGGCGCCAGCCTGGAGACCCGCGTGGGCGTATCCCGCATCGCCCAGCAGAGCAACGTGGTGGATTGCGGAGTCTACGTGGTGGACGGCACGCGGGCGCTGGTTGGGCGATTGCAATCGCAGCCAGATAACCTGAACCTCAACAACCTCGTCGTCAATCGGCAGGCACTACAAACCCGCCTCAGTGGTGACAATACATTCGGAACGGCAAATAATCTTACGAACTTTGAACTCATGGACCGACAGGCCCGAGACGCGGTTAAGGAAAGCCCCGTTGGGACGTTTCACCAGCAGATCAAGCGGCTCGGCCAGTCAGCGCCAGACGTTGCTCCCGGGGACCCATTTAAATTTCAAAGTCTTGAGAGCAAGGGGGACGCCGCTGCGCAGCGCAGCGGGCCGCAGGAGGAATACAGTTGGCCAGAGTATCTCCCCCCTGGGAAAGCTAATGAAGACGACGCTGTTCTGGCATCGTCTTTCGTGCCAACTGGGCCCCATCACCAAGCCTCGGATCCCGCAGGGTCCTTTCGTCCCCTGAGCTGGCGCGACGGCGACCAGCGCGCGCCGGACGAGCGGATCGCTGCACAGGACAGGAGCAACCAGCTACCAAGCGAGGAGGTCCTCATCAACCGTGAGCATGATACAGCGGAGTTGAGACCAGCGAAGAGGCAAAGGACCCCGAACAGTCGTCTGCAGGACGTTGCCACTGAGCCGCAGCTGAGCGAGATCGGCAATTCAGGCGCTCGCGTGCTGATGCAGGCCCCCACCCATCAACTGGGTGCATTGCCATGGGAGGCGCGGCCCATGATGCAAGGGAGCGGACAAGAACACGCCGCGGCGCCGTACGCCGGAGGCAGTGGGTCGATGCTGGGTGCCTCGGTGCTGCAGCCGGGTCACTCAACGGCGCGCCATCATCATGCGCCGGATTCGTCAGTGGTTGATCTGAATCCCCCCGCACCGTCCGAGTTGCGTGACCATGCTCGTTCTGTGCCGGCGGCGGTGCAGCCAGATCGCCCAAAAGTGGTCTCCGGTCCCGACAAGGGTCCTCTTTATTCCAACGATGCGACCCTTGTCGAAGGGCTGAGGTCAGCACTCTATGCCGGTAATGTCGGGGAGATCACGGTCAAGCGCCATGTAGATATTCTTTTCGGCTTTGGTCATTGGCTCGTTGAAAATAACAAGCCGGGGATTGCGGATCGGCTTCACGATTCGTCGCTGGATCGGGATCGCAAGGAGTACGAGATCTGGGGTGGCGGCCCCTCGGCCGTGGCTGGGTCACTGGGTCGTCTCAAGACGTGGGCGGGCGGAGCGCCAGTGGTGGGCCGCCCTGCCCTGAATCCCCACCCTGCCGACGCCGTGCTCATCAGAGAGTACACAGCGGCTCTCATCAAAGCGTACGAGGCAGCGCCGACCGGGCCGAAACCCCGTACCGTCGAGGTCTATGGGTCTGCTCTTAGACGTTTCAGTCAATGCCTGGTTGAAAACAAAAAGCCGGGGATTGCGGATCGGCTTCACGAGCGGTCGCTGGATGAAGATGCCAAGCGCTATATGAAAACCGCTGACATCAGTGCACTAACTCATGTCCGGAAGTTCGCACTCGGGCGCGAAATTGCCCTTGCTGCTCGTCCGGAAGACGCAGTCGGCATGGAGGCTCGTGCCATTGGGGACGCCGCTGCGCAGACCGCGGCACAAGCTCATGGCCACGCAGGAGAGCAGGGACCCATCTCTCGAGCTCAACAAGTCGCGCCAGCGCCGTTTGAACGGCACTTGGGCAAGAAGCGTGAGGCCCAGGACGGACTGACGAGTACACTTGACAGGAGCAACCTCGTGAACAGCGGGGGCGTCATCATAAACAATGAACATTACACAGCGCTGTTGAGACCGGCGAAGAGGCAGAGGACTGATAATCCGCAAAGCCGCGCCATGAGGCGGCAACTGAGCGAAGCAACCACGACGTCCATCAGCCAAGCCTCCGATCAAGCCCGAGCGGACCTAATGGCTTCCTTCAGAAGCAGGGAGCGCTCCGACGCGGGGCGTTGAGCTCCATGGCTGGGGTCAAGCAGAACAGCTCTCTTGACGACAGAGGCGCTGATGCGATCTCCGGACCGGTAGCTCTCGCCGTAATTGATCAGGCTGGTACTGTTGGAAGGCTTGATCAGCCTCGTCACCCCAATCTCCAGCATAGCTCACTGTCACGCGGCCAACGTGCCTCCGTAGCTAACATCTACGTCAGCGTTGAAGAAGTACCCTGCGCCACGGGATGTTTTGACCAGGCGAGGGTTGGCCGCATCAGCCTCCAGCTTTCGGCGCAAGCGCATGATTAGGACATCGATACTTCGATCGTACACCTCTTCTCCACGCACACGGCTCGCGAGCAAAAGCCGTTCTCTGGATAGCACGTTGCGGGGGTTCTCCAGAAATGCGATCAAGAGATTGAACTCACATGCGGTAAGCTTGACCTCGCCACGCTCCGCACAGATCAGTCGCCGCTGCTTCACGCTGAGCTTCCAGGCCCCAAAGCGAAATGAGCGCTGCTCTCTGGTTCGCGGACTAGAAATGCGCTGGCGTAGCGCTACTCGAATGCGGGCCAGGAATTCGCGCATCCCGAAAGGCTTGGGAATGAAATCGGTTGCGCCGAGCTCCAGTGCAACCACTTTTTCCGCCTCATCAAGCCGGTCGCCGCTGATCACTATGATAGGAACATCCGATTTTGTCGCCAGATTGCGGACGATCGCAAGTCCATCCTCCCGGCCTAGGTTAAGGTCAACAACCACGAGATCGACTGGCTCACGTGAAAGAACATAGTCAAACTGCTTGCTATCGTGGACTGCGGTTACCTTCAGGGCATGCATCGTGAGATACTCGGCGATGAGGCGCCGCATTGCGGCATCATCGTCAATGACAAGAACATGTTTCAACGGCACACCTGGTTTTGGGGGTTGCGCCCCGATCAGGGTTGCATTACCTGAATCTGCAAGCAAAAGGCTGTATTAGTGATGACATTACTTGAAATTGAACAACTGGTTCTCAAAACCCTCAACGCTCTAGTTGCCGAAAAAGTAGAGGTGTCGATGACAACCAGAATGCGGGATCTCGGCCTCGACAGCCTCGACTATAACGAGCTTGCTACGGCGATCGAGAGCCGACTTGGCTGGTTTGTCGACGATTACAAGCTCTGGCAATACGAGTCCGTAAGGCATGTCGCCGACGCCGTCGCCAGTCAGGAGTTGCGCACCGCGGAACCACCAGCAGTGCGACAAGTGCTGGAGTAGTGCTGTAGGCACAGGTTACGGTGAGGGCAGCTTGGGCGGCGGTAGCTATTGCCATTGCTCCGCTGTGGTTTCTATTCGTGACTGGTGTGTTTGAGAACTGTTGGGTCAGCCCGGTCCATGTCGCAGTGCCGATGCCCCTTTGGTGGCGTTGCCCGCAATTGCGATCGCTGCGCCCAGGGCACCAATGCTGACGGTCGTTGTCAGGCCACCCGTTGAATTGTTGTCAGAGGCAACAGTGCCCACCACACCATCCCAATTGGTGGTCGTATAGACCGACATGTAGTCACGGAACACGCTCTCACTATACGTGGTCACGATCGTTGCCGTCGTACCGGTTGGCACGAGGGCCGACCACACTGACAGATAGACCACACCAGAATTGAAGATGCTTTCCACCTGAGCGAGAAGGGTGGCAGCCACACCCCCAATCGTCATACTGTTGACGGTCACTGCACTTTCGGTGTCAGTTGTCACGATGACACGACGATTAGCGTGTGGCGCGACAAGAAGCGGAATGCTGGTGTGGGTGTAAACGGTCGTGGCAGTCGAGTCTTCGTGAGTGCCATTGAAGACCAGATCTATCGGGAACATTTTCTCCCAGACGCCCGAGCTGCGCACATAGACCTGTCGAGCCTTGGTCCAGAGGCTTGAGATTTTCACCCATACGGCGCTAGCCGCCCCCCAGACCCCGGAGGCTTTGACGTAAAGGGCCATTACGGCTGCACCCAGAAATCACCGTCCACGCCGCCAGAAGGGGCAGCGGCCGAGATCGTGACGCTGCGATTTGCCATCGTGCCGACGCCGAGAAGCGCCTTGGTCTGGGCAATGGACTGCGGTCGACGATAATTGTCCCCGGTGCCGTCACTCGACACGCGACCGACGAAGCTCGTCACAGCGTCGGCACCTGTGGCGTAGGTCGAGCGGTACAAACGCGTCGTGATATCACCAGCGCCATCGCGCTGAGGCGATGAACATGTATGGCGAGAGCAGAACGTTTGGGGCGGGACGAAGAGGTTGCGGAGGGCTGACAAGGTCGAGACGAAGCGTTGCAGGCCTCCCGGCGATCGGACCTCTGCATCATCCGCTCCCGTTTTCGCGGCGGCACATGGGAATTCTCCGCTCCGTTGTTCAACCCCTTGTGCGACCGGTGCTTGACGTCCGGCATCACCTGTCGCTTTGCCGCTCCATACGAGCGCAGCTAGTCGGTGATCATGCGCTTCGGCGCGAGCCCCTGCTTCTTCAACGGCCGCGTCAGCAAGCGCTTGGCGGCCTTGGTGTTGCGGCGGTTTTGCACGATTTCGTCCAGCACATATCCATCCTGGTCGACGGCGCGCCACAACCAAAGCTTTTTGCCGGGCGATGGTGACGACCACTTCGTTCAGGTACCAGACATCATTCCGGCACGGCGGCTTGCGGCGCAAGCAGCGAGCGCAGTCCAGCCCGAACTTAGATGCCCCACCGGCGACTTGTCTCATACGAAACCACGATGCCGCGTTCCAGCAGCATTTCCTCAACCAGGCGCAGGCTCAGCGGAAACCGGAAATAAAGCCAGAGCGCGTGGGCGATAATAGGCGGCGGAAATCGGGGGGCGTGTAGCTGACGGCGGGCGTATTCATGCCCCCGGCGTCCATGTCGCAAATCTTGACGATTGCTTGTGTGTCAAGCCCGCCGCAGGTCTCAACGCGTTCATATGCAGACATTGTGAAAATCGTCCTATTCCGCCTTTTTTTACCGCCCCTTAAGTCCCCCGCTCGCATGCTTGTCGATGCATTGAACTCATAGCCATCGGCCAAGGATTTTGGAAAATATGGTTCCGCTCGCAGCAGAAAACGTGAGAGCCGCTGTAGGCCTAACGTCAAGGGGAGAGAGCGGTTTGATTGGACGAAATGGGTACCGGAGTACCGAGTCATGAAGCCACGAGGTAATCTGGTCCGACTGAAGCAATTTCAGGTGAATGAGAAGCGGCGACAGTTGCACCAGCTAGACATCATGATTGCCGATTTCGAACGCATGGCGCGAGAACTGGACTTCCAGATAAACGCCGAGGAAACGAAGGGCGGCATCTCCGATGTCAATCATTTCGCTTATCCGACGTTCGCCAAGGCCGCTCGCCTACGTCGTGACAACGTCAAGAATTCGCAATCGGACCTTCTGCGGCAGAGAACCGCAGCCGAGCCATGCCTCGCCGAGGCTGAAGCAGAGCTCTCCAAGGCGCAATTGCTAGAATCGCGCAGCGGCAGAGGCCACGACCTCGAACCCGGCAACCGAAGCGCCATGATCGGCTGAGCCGGACGGCTTCAGCGCGCCTCAATTCGCGACACCGACTGGCCGTTGGCGCGCGAGAGGCGTGCGGGCACTGTAAAGATATCAGCGTCTTGATGCAGCGATAGCTGGTCGGGACGGCTGTCATGCTGCGGCGACATACGCGATTTTGTCCAGATTTGCATAGCGGCGTTACGCAGGTATGGGGGAAAGTGGAATTGGTTGGCAATCGGATCATCGGTGGAGACGAACCGCTGCCGGCGGACCGGCGCCTGGCGGCAACGCCTGGCGCTTTCGGCGGCGGCGGTAACGGCAAAGCAGGCTGGCCGCGTCGAGGATGAAGCGGCCCCTGCGTGATGCCGTTCTGCTCACGGCCGGGAGACGGGGTCGGCCCCGCCGGCCGGATGCTGCTCGCTTGGCGCGGCACCGTAAAGTCAACCGACAGCTTATGAAGATGTGCTTACATTGGGCCATGTCAGAAGTTGCTCGTGGTCCGCTCTATGGTCGCCACCGCTTTCCCCCGAGATCATTGCGCACGCGGTATGGCTCTACTTTCGCTTTCCGCTCAGCCTGCGCATGGTTGAGGACATGCTGGCGGCCCGCGGCATCATCGTCACGCATCAGACCGTTCGAAGCTGCGCGGAGAAATTCGGACGGCATTTCGCCCAGGAGATCAATATCAGCCGGCTGCCTGGGCGACAAATGGCATCTCGACGAATGTGTCGTGGCTATCAGTGCAAGAAGCAGTGGCTCTGGCGTGCCGTCGATCAGGACGGCTTCGTCCTCGAAGTGCTGGTACAAAGCCGCCGAAATGCCAAGGCGGCAAAGCGTCTGATGCGCAAGTTGCTGAAAGCTCAAGGGCGGACACCACGGATCATGATCACCGACAAGCTCCGATCCTATGATGCCGCCATGCGCGACCTCATGCCCGGCGTCGAACACCGGTCGCACACAGGCCTGAATAATCGAGCGGAAAATTCGCACCAGCCGACCCGACGACGCCAAAGGATCATGAAACGCTTCAAGTCGGCACGCCAGCTTCAGCGGTTCGTTTCCATCCATGATCCGATTGCCGACCTGCTCACTTTCCCTGCAATGCGCTGTCATCGGCTCAACATCGAGACCTGCGTAACGCTCCCATGCAAATCTGAACAAAATCGCGTGTGTCGCCACAGCGTGACAGCCGTCCCGGCCAGCTATCGCTGCATCAAGCCGCTGAAACTTACAGTGCCGGGCGCGCTGCTACCTGAATTTCCTTAACGCTCATTCAATGTGACAGCACCGATTCTTCTCAACCGCGGCATGCCCTAAATCGCCACCTGCGTGCCGATCTCGACCACACGTCCGGTCGGGATCTGGAAATACTCCGTCGCATCGGCCGCCGAGCGGGCGAGCCCGATGAACAGCTTGTCCTGCCACACCGGCATGCCGGAATTGGGCGATGCCTTGAGCGAGCGCCGCGACAGGAAGAACGACGTCGTCATGATGTCGAACTTCCAGCCCTGCTTGCGGCAGATCGCCAGCGCGCGCGGAATGTTGGGCTGCTCCATATAGCCGAAGGTCAGCGTCACCCGCATGAACAGCTCGTTGACTGTCTCCATCTTGACCCGCTCGCTGTCGGGCACCAGCGGCTGCGGTGCGGTGACCACCGACAGAATGACGTTCTGCTCGTGCAGCACCTTGTAGTGCTTCAGGCTGTGCATCAGCGCTGTCGGCGCGCTTTGCGGATCGCTGGTCAGGAACACGGCGGTGCCGGACACCAGCTGCGGCTTCTTCTTCAGCAGATTGCCGGCGAGGAAATCGAGCGGGATTTCGTTGCGCCGGGCCTTGTCGAACAGATAGCGGCTGCCGCGCACCCAGGTCCACATCGCCAGAACGATGGTGAAGGCCACCGCAAGCGACGCCCAGCCGCCCTCGAACACCTTCACGATGTTGGAGGCAAAGAAGCCGATGTCGATGAATGCGAACACCGCCGTCATCGCCACCGCCACCCACAGGCGCCATTTCCAAATGCGCGTCATGACGACGAACAGCAGCACCGTCGTCACCAGCATGTTGCCGGTCACCGAGATGCCATAGGCGGAGGCCAGCTTGCTCGATTCGCCGAAACCGACGACCAGCAACATCACCGCCAACGCCAGCAAAACATTGACGCGGGGCATGTAGATCTGGCCCGACTGCCGTTCCGACGTGTGCAGGATTTCGAGGCGCGGCAGCATATTGAGCTGCACCGCCTGCCGGGTCAGCGAGAAGGCGCCGGAGATGACCGCCTGGCTGGCGATAACCGTCGCCGCGGTTGCCAATACCACCATCGGGATCAGCGTCCAGCCTTCGTTCATCTCGAAGAATGGATGGCCGACGTGACCGTTCTTCGCCAGCACGAAAGCGCCCTGCCCAGCATAGTTTAGCAGCAGGCAGGGAAACACGATCCACAGCCAGGCGACCACGATGGGCCTGCATCCGAAATGGCCGAGATCGGCATAGAGTGCTTCGGCGCCGGTGACGGCGAGGAAGATGGCGCCGATGGTCACGAAAGCGACGTCGGGCGAATGGATCAGGAAGGCGACGATGTAGTGCGGGCTCACCGCCCACAGGATTTCTGGATCGGCGATGATGTGGTTGAGACCGGAAAGGCCAATTGCCAGGAACCATACGGCGGTCACCGGGCCGAACACCAATCCCACCCCGCCGGTGCCAAAGCGCTGCACCGCGAACACCATGGCCAGGATGACCAGTGTCAGCGGCACCACATAGGGCTGGAAGGTCGGCGTGACGACGTTCATACCCTCGACAGCCGACAGCACCGAAATCGCGGGCGTGATGACCGCGTCGCCGAAAAACAGCGAGGCGCCGACGATGCCGATGCCCAGGATCACCGCCGACCGCTTGGGGAAACTGCCGCGCGCTAGCGCCATCAGCGACAGCACGCCGCCCTCGCCGCCGTTATCGGCGCGCAGCACGAACATGATGTACTTGATGGTGACGATGATAGTCAGCGACCAGATGATCAGCGACAGCACGCCGAGGATATCGCCGCGCTCGGCGACATTGCCGCCCGACGACGCCACCAGCGCCTCACGGAACGCGTAGATCGGGCTGGTGCCAATATCGCCATAGACAACGCCGAGCGCGCCTAGCATCAGCACCTTGGGGCTTTGCTGTTCGATTGCCGGATGGCTCGACTGTTCGACGGGTTCTGCCTCGCTACCGGTATTGGTAAGGACCATGGACGACACTCCGATAAGGGGCGGCCCTCTACCTTTGCTGCACTGCAATATCAAGTGCCGCGACGTAATGGCTCCGGATGCGGACCGCATTTGTTGCCGCACCGGCGGATTGTCTCATACGAAACCACGATCCCGCTCCCGGGCCATTTCCTCGACGAGACACAGGCTCAAGGGGACCTGAAGGAGGGCCAGACCGGATGGGCGATGATCTGCGGCAGGAAACGATGGCGCTGCTTGTAGCTGACGGCATATCTTTCTCCTTTGTGTGTCTGCCAGACGAGCGGGCGGGCACGGAAGTGGTCGCGCTCTGGCTGCCAGACATACTCGTCCAACCTGATG
Organism: Mesorhizobium sp. C277A; assembly: GCF_040324395.1. Classification (NCBI taxonomy): domain Bacteria; kingdom Pseudomonadati; phylum Pseudomonadota; class Alphaproteobacteria; order Hyphomicrobiales; family Phyllobacteriaceae; genus Mesorhizobium; species Mesorhizobium sp. C277A. The sequence continues at coordinate 325,671 of NZ_JAMYVW010000004.1, forward strand.
AAAACCTGACTTGTACACCCAGCCCAAACAGGTGCGAGGGGTCGGTTATTACCAAAGGCTCTGAGGGCTGATTCTCTAGGGTTTCCGCCCAGATTGATCCGTGCCCCTTGTTGTGTTCCGCCCCGGGTTGATCGGAGGCTCCAACTCCTGAGAAGGTGGAACCATGACAAGCAAGGCGACCAACAAGTTCTCTCCCGAGGTCCGGACCCCCCGCGGTGCGGCTGGTTCTGGATCACGAACGCGAGCATACGTCGCGCTGGGCGGCGGTTTCATCGATCGCCGCCAAGATCGGCTGCAAGAAAGCCGAGCGTGACGGCGGCGTGCGCGCCGGAGTTCCCACGGATGCTGCGACGAAACTGAAGGCTCTGGAACGCGAGAGCCGCGAGCTTCGCAGGCCAACGAGAGCAGGGCTTCCGCGTATTTTGCCCAGGCGAAGCTCGACCGCCGGTTCAGGCCACGATCGCGTTCATCGACGATCACCGCAAGGCGCATGGGGTTGAGCCGATCTGCAAGGTGCTGCCGATCGCCCCGTCGACCTACCACGACCATGTCGCCAAGCGCGTCGACCCCTGCCGGCTGTCGGCTCGGGCAAGATGGGATACAGCCTCGAAGCATGAGGTCCGACGGTTTGAGGCGAACTTCCGCGTCTACGGCGTTCGCAAGGTCTGGCGGCGGTTGCGTCGCGAGGGCTTCGACGTCGCCCGCTGCACGGTTGCCCGCTTGATGAAGGCCATGAGCCTCGAAGGCATCGTCCGCCGATCCGCACTACGGTGAGCGACAAGGCCGCACCTTGCCCTCTCGACCACGTCAACCACCAGTTCCACTGCTCCGCGCCGAACATGCTGCGGGTCTCCGACTTCACCTGCGTCGCGACCTGGACGGGCTTCGTCTATGTCGCCTTTGTCATCGACACCTATGCCCGTCGGATCGTCGGCTGGCGGGTGAGCCGGACGGCGCATGCAGCCTTCGTTCTCGATGCCCTGGAACAGGCTCTCGATGATCGGCGGCCCGTGCGGGGAGGCGGGCTCATCCATCACAGCGATAGAGGCAGCCAAGGCGGATTCAACCGGATCGTCGCAACACCGGCATCATACTGTCCCCCAAGGAGTTGGTCGAGGAGTTCGGCAGGTGTTTTCCAGCCGAGCGTTTTGCGCGGTCTTGTGTTGATAGCATGGGCGACTGCGTCCAGTTCCCGGGCTGTGTGCCGACTGAGATCCGTGCCCTTTGGAAAGTACTGTCTCAGCAAGCCGTTGGTGTTTTCGTTGGAGTCTCGCTGCCACGGGCTTGGGGATCGCAGAAGAAAATCTCGAGCCCGGTGTCGATGCGCAGGTCGGCTGCTGCGCCATTTCCGCTCCATGGGCCCAAGTCAGCGACTGACGCAGTTGCTCGGGAAGTTTGCCCATGGATCGGGCTATGGCTCTGCGGACTGCTTCAACGCCGTGGCCGGCAAGTGGTGGACCGTTCTTGATGCGCAGGCTCTGCTGATAGCCATTGCATGCGCGGCAGGTGAAGCACGCATTGTGAAGCGTGAACTTCGTTCCACGAGCGTACCGATCGCCTAGCTTCCGAGGCCAAGGATGAGGTCGCCTTCCCAATGTCCGGGGACAGCCCGATCGGCAATTTCGGCCGGACGGTCGCTTATTATAAGGGCGTCTCCAATGAAGGACTTGTTGCGAACTCGGGCCCGTTCGCGCGGTACGCGCGTTCGGGCGGTACGCGCAACGCTCGGCCTGAACGCAGACATGCGGTCAGTCCTCGGCGCAATGCTCCGCGTCCTTGAATGTACAAGGACTGATAGATCGTCTCGTGGCTGATCCGCATGGTTTGATCCTCTGGGTAATCGATCTGAAGCCGATTTAGCGATCTGCTCGGGGCTCCAGGTTGCCGACCACCTCCGGCTCTGTCGTTTTTTCCACACCCACCTTGGGGCCCTCGAATGAGGCGCCATTGGGGTTGGTGACTTTGCCGGCCAAGCGCTCCTCAACATATTCACGCAGAGCCGGATTGACCGCCAGCTTGCCAGGAGGCCGGCGGGACTCACGATCGGCGTGCCATTGGGCGGCACTGGCCGGTAATCCAGATTGCCGCTACGCGTCGCGGCATTGCGCCTGACCTCCCGCGAGATTGTGCTCGGCGGCCGACCTAGCTTACGAGCAATGGCCCGGATGCCGATCCCCTTGGCAAGCTCAAGCGCAATATCCTCGCGCTCCCGAAAGAAAGATATCGCCCCGAAGGCGGCTTCGCCCACGGCGCCAAATGCGTTGGCGGCATCCCTCCTGTACTCCGAAACCAGCGCGGACCAAGAGGCGTTGATGTACCGGCATCCAGTGCGGCCTCCTCGCTCGAATGTCCCAAGGCAATAGCTTGCCAGAACCGGAAGCGATTCTCACGCTGCCAGGCAGGCGGACGCCCGGGCGAATCCAGCTTCTTTCGAGTGCACCGATCTAAGCGCGTTGGTGAGCCGTCATTGCCACCTCCAATCCCTTGGTGTCGCGACGACCGGTTGAATCCGCCCAATACGTCAGCATTCGATACACCGAGCGCTTGGCGGAGGCCGGCGTCGAACCCTCGGTGGGCAGTGCCGGCGACTCTTTCGATAATGCTCTCGTCGAAACGATCAACGGTCTTTACAAGGCCGAGGTGATCCATCGACGCGGACCCTGGCGCTCATTTGAGGCCGTCGAGTTCGCCACGCTCGAATGGGTCGACTGCTTCAACAATCGCCGGCTGCTGGAGCCCATCGGCAACATCCCGCCGGCCGAAGCCGAGGAACGCTACTACGCCATGTTGGATGAACCAGCCATAGCCGCGTAACTCAAACGAAACGGCCTCCGGAAAGCCCGGGGCAGTTCACATCGCATTTGATGCCAGCTTCATCGTATTTTCTTCGGCTTGGACGGGCACTTGGCAGACCCACAGAGCTGGGAACCCTTTGCCATACTACAACTGTAACATCATATCGGTTTAGCAGGTCAAGCTTCGGTGGTAACCTCTGGGTAGAATAACTACTTTGGAGGCGAGCAATGGATCGCGATAACAAACGGGCACGCGCAGCTGCAAGATCATCTCAAGGCGTGGGGAGCAGTAGCCTCCGTGACGTTCCAGAGGGGCCATTGAGCGATGTTGCAGAACGGCTGGTAACCGCTAACCCGCGCGATACAGCGCGAAATCTTGGGGGCTTCAAAGGCCTCGGGACGCACGAGCGAACAGCCGTTCGGGGCACTCAACCCGGGCCAGAAACTGACCTCGCGAGATTTGAAAGGCGGACCAATCGGCTTGGACGATCAGCCATCAATCTGGCCGCGACATTAACAGCCGAATTGGGGTACAGCACGGATGACATAGCATTGCAGAAAGTCGGAGCGGCCAGTAATCTAGGTAATTACCTAACGCCAGGGCTGCAAGATGCTATTGTTAATCGCATTGGCAACATGGATCCGCCGTCGCAAGCTCTCGGAACTTATTACGTTGCGCCACACTTCAGTAAGTTTACTGAGGAAAACAAATCTCGCATTCTTGATCAGGCCATTGGATTGGCTTCTTCTGATCCGGATGGCAATGTCAGAAACATGGCATCCAATGCTATTCTCAACATGTATCACCAGTTCGACGCAAATCAACAGGCCCAAGCTCACTCAGTTTTTCCCGGCATGCAAGACATCTTGCCGCACATGCCGCCGCCGCAGCATGCAGCAGAGGAACGGAGTGCGAATCTGGACGGCCACATAGCAGGTATTGAGGCTGCAGTCCGTGATACAGTAGGCCCGCAAACCTCCTATGAACAGCTGCAGCGGGGTGCTCAAGTCGGGCGGTCCATAAGCCAAGCCTACAATCACGCCCGAGAGGACCTAATGGAGGCCACCAGAAGCAGAGATCGCTCCGGCCGTTGATGTCTCGGCCATGGTACAGTGACGCTTTCTCTCCCGAATTCCGTCTACGGCCTTGCCGTTTCCAATTCGCTGGCCGTTGACGTACCTGCTTAGTGTAACTTTCAAAAACCACGTCTGCCGGGTGATGCGCTGCAAGCATCGCACCACCCACTGCGGCATCGATCTGTCGAGCGGCGACATCGCGCGACGCCGGTTCGGTCTCTGAAGCACGCGCAGCATTAGCTACGGCTAATCCGGCAATGGAACAATGCTTTCAACAAAAACGACGCCCCCCAACATAGCCATTAGCATCGCGTGCTCACTCGCCGTGGGCTTCTGTGCGGCAAGTCTTTACGCAACCTTCCGCCACGGCGGCAGCGGCGAGGCTCTGATGGCGTTTGATGTCCGTGCCTTTTGGTTTGAAACGCCCTTCTATTTGGGTTTCGCAACCCCCGTTTTCTATCGGGGCGCGGCTATCGTGCTCTCGACGTCCGCGGTCGTCTTGCTGATTCAGCAGATCGTATTGCGCCGCAAGCTCGAACACCACGGGACGGCTCGTTGGGCTCGAGTGGATGAAATGCGACGCACGGGATATCTGCGACGATACCGTGGCGTGACAGGGCCGGTGTTTGGGAAGACAAGTGGCCCTTTCTGGCCTGGCTACTACCTGACCAATGGCGAGCAGCCTCACAGCCTCATCGTTGCACCGACCCGCGCTGGCAAGGGCGTCGGCATAGTCATTCCAACGCTACTTACATTCAAAGGCTCGGTGATAGCTCTGGACGTCAAGGGGGAGCTCTTTGAGCTCACCTCGAGGGCGCGCAAAGCCGCAGGTGACGACGTGTTTAAATTCGCGCCGCTGGATTCGGAGCGGCGCACAAACTGCTACAATCCGCTGTTGGATCTTATAGCGCTGCCTCCACAGCAGCAATTCACCGAGGCCCGCCGCTTGGCCGCAAACCTGATTACGGCCAAGGGGGAGGGCGCGGAAGGTTTCGTCAGCGGCGCGCGAGATATCTTTGTCGCGGGAATCCTTGCCTGCATCGAGCGGGGCACGCCAACAATCGGCGCCGTCTACGACCTCTTCGCCCAGCCGGGGGAGAAGTTTAAGCTCTTCGCGCGACTCGCCATGGAGACTCAGAACAAAGAGGCACAACGCATCTTCGACGACATGGCGGGGAACGATACGAAAATCCTAACCTCCTACACTTCCGTGCTCGGCGATGGCGGGCTCAACCTGTGGGCGGATCCCGCTGTAAAGGCGGCCACAAGTCGCTCGGACTTTTCGGTCTATGATCTTCGCCGTCGCAGAACGTGCATCTATCTTTGCGTTGGTCCGAACGACCTTGAGGTGATCGCGCCTTTGATACGCTTGTTTTTTCAGCAAATCGTTTCAATTCTGCAGCGGTCGCTGGCCCGCCGGGATGAAAAGCACGAGGTTCTCTTCCTGCTCGATGAGTTCAAGCACCTGGGTAAGCTGGAGGCGATCGAGACCGCAATCACGACTATCGCGGGCTACAAGGGGCGTTTCATGCTCATCATCCAAAGCCTTTCGGCACTGACGGGGGCTTATGGAGAGGCTGGCAAGCAGAATTTTCTCAGCAATACCGGACTGCAAGTGTTCATGGCCACGGCTGATGACGAGACTCCGAACTACATTTCCAAGGCCATCGGTGAATACACGTTTGAAGCCAAATCGATTTCCCACAGCCAGGCGCGAACGTTCGACTGGACCATTCAGAATTCACATCAAGGTGCACCGCTATTGCGTCCCGAACAGGTTCGGCTGCTCGATGACGACTACGAGATTGTTCTCATCAAAGGTCTGCCACCATTAAAATTGAGGAAGGTGCGTTACTTCTCGGATCGCATTCTGAAACGCATCTTTGAACGCCAGACAGGCGCCCTCCCGGAGCCGGCGCCCTTGACGGGAACAGAGGAGGCGCTCTCCGCCGGATCTCAACTCGATGACCCGCTGTGTGAATTGGCGCAGGACTTTGACGATACAGTTTGATGTGAGGCTGGTGTGGACCCCGCGAAAAACTCCATCCCGTGTAACAGCTTTGTCGCAGGTGCAGGACGCCGGCTTGGAAGAGGGGCAAGCGGGCAAAGCCCGGCGAGTGGGCTTTGAGCAGCACGTGTCCGAGGCGCCCCGGCCGCTGTTCGATGGTCGAGCTGACGAGCCGCCATCCAATCCAGAGGAGCTTCTGCGACTGGAACAGGGGGTCTCGCGAGGTGCTTCAGCGAGGGCAGGATCATCAAGCCGCCTCATCTTTTTTCAGCAACCCAGGATGCCCGATGGACGGGATGACCTCAACAGAAGCGTGTCGGAGGCTTTCGCAAGCTCTGGGACGCCGGAGTTCGGGCCGCCGCCCCCAGTCCTGGCTGCCAGCCAACAGCAGATCCGCCCTTCGCCGGATGAGCTTGACCATGCAACCACCTGCCACCCGAGTGAGTCGTCCCAACAATGAACATCCCACAGCGCTGTTGTGGCCAGCGGAGACGCAGAGGGCCCTGAATGCGCCGCAAGCCGTCGCCATTCAGCAGCAGCTGAGCGAAATCGGCAATTCAGGCGGCCGCGTGCATATGCAGAGAGGGGCTGATGCGATCTCCGGACCGGTAGCTCTCGCCGTAATTGATCAGGCTGGTACTGTTGGAAGGCTTGATCAGCCTCGTCACCCCAATCTCCAGCATAGCTCACTGTCACGCGGCCAACGTGCCTCCGTAGCTAACATCTACGTCAGCGTTGAAGAAGTACCCTGCGCCACGGGATGTTTTGACCAGGCGAGGGTTGGCCGCATCAGCCTCCAGCTTTCGGCGCAAGCGCATGATTAGGACATCGATACTTCGATCGTACACCTCTTCTCCACGCACACGGCTCGCGAGCAAAAGCCGTTCTCTGGATAGCACGTTGCGGGGGTTCTCCAGAAATGCGATCAAGAGATTGAACTCACATGCGGTAAGCTTGACCTCGCCACGCTCCGCACAGATCAGTCGCCGCTGCTTCACGCTGAGCTTCCAGGCCCCAAAGCGAAATGAGCGCTGCTCTCTGGTTCGCGGACTAGAAATGCGCTGGCGTAGCGCTACTCGAATGCGGGCCAGGAATTCGCGCATCCCGAAAGGCTTGGGAATGAAATCGGTTGCGCCGAGCTCCAGTGCAACCACTTTTTCCGCCTCATCAAGCCGGTCGCCGCTGATCACTATGATAGGAACATCCGATTTTGTCGCCAGATTGCGGACGATCGCAAGTCCATCCTCCCGGCCTAGGTTAAGGTCAACAACCACGAGATCGACTGGCTCACGTGAAAGAACATAGTCAAACTGCTTGCTATCGTGGACTGCGGTTACCTTCAGGGCATGCATCGTGAGATACTCGGCGATGAGGCGCCGCATTGCGGCATCATCGTCAATGACAAGAACATGTTTCAACGGCACACCTTCAATCTTGAATCCCCTTGTCTAAACCTGTTGCCGAGCAACCCTGGGGCACCGACCCAGAACAGCTGCTCCTTGATACCACTCGCCGTTGCGTGCGGCCAATGTGAGGCCGTGCTCGTCCTGTTCTTTTCATCCCCAGCGAATTGACCGCACCAAGGCAGCCCGTGGCCACCAGACAGGTCCAAGCGCCGACATGACCCTGCCGTGTGGTCCTTCGCTTTTTCGCTTCGAGCTCCCCCGTTGGTGCAGGCCTGCCAATATCACTCAAGTTCGACCTCATGGATGCCAAGTTTCCTGCTATGCCCTTGCATCCTGGTCATCCTGGAGTTTGCGGACCTGGATCATCTCGATATCCTCCGGCTCGTGGATCCAGCTCGGACATGGTTGAGCAGCGCGGCGTTTGGCTTGATCGGAGAGGCGGTCGGCGGAAGAAGACCGTGATTCGCTGCAGCGGCCTTGTGCAAAATAGTGCGTCTCCTGCCAAGCCGGCTTCGTCCAAGGTGGCCGGCGGCCTCAAATGCTGTTCGGCGACCGGCAGGTCGCCGGTTGCGGTGAACGTCCGGGCTAACATTTCAGTTACTGCAACTCCTCCATCTTGAGCGTGTCACTATGCTTGTCCATTGCGCCGTCGGACTCCGTCAATGACGTGCGGTTATCTGCCGATTGAACTGTGCATGATCCACCCTTTGGCGGCGGCGGCCGAACAGCTGAACGAGGCTCGCACCAGGATGGGCTGCGCCGCCACGTCTTCCCAGTTGACCCTCGCCGCCGCGGATTTGCGCCTTCGAGCCAGCTTCGCGGACGAGCTCGCGTCTCAAGCAATGATCTGAGTGTGCAGGGCCGCGCATGGCTGCTCTTTAAGGACCGGCAGCATACCGGCAAAGTTGGGCCGCTTTATCGCCTTAGTAGATTCCCCACGGTGATCCCGAGCCTGAACAAGCCCGCCAAGCTCCCCATTTTGTCCTTGGCTTGGCGCTGACAGAAGTACCATCCATGACGCCAAAGTCGTGGCCCACACTCCAGGAGCAACGGACGGCCGGGACGAGCAAAATCCTGTACAGGAGTCATTGTACCAAGACGCTCCGGATGTCGCTGGCTGATCGGGCCCGCGCCACCCACGCATGCGCAAGATGCTTACCCACGCTGATACGAACACGGTCTTTGCTTCAATTGAAACCGAAAAGCTGAACTTGAACATCACACAGTAACAAACCTCCCCGATAAGCGCGTGCCGGACAGGGCCAGAACCCGTCCGGCGGCTTGGAAAGGTAGGTGATAGGGAATGTTTATTGCAGCTTGGCCGCTGGCCGTCGTCCTGTTGACATCCATGTCACTCCCAGCCGAGCCCGCGCCACTTTCCCCGCGTGAGTTCCGCAGCCTGTCGCGCAAATGCGCTCCCTGGGTTGCGCCGTCCACCCTCGCCGCGATTGCCAAGATTGAAAGTGGCTTTGACACGCTGGTGGCTCATGACAACACCACAGGTGAGCAGCTTCGCTGGATAGACCAGCTAGAAGCCACGCGGGGCATCAAGGAACGCCTCGAAGCACAACATTCTGTCGATGTTGGATTGATGCAGATAAACAGCAAGAACTTTGCCATGCTCAATCTTACGCCGGAAAGGGCTTTCGAGCCCTGCGCCTCGCTTTCGGCTGCCGCCCACTTGCTTGAAAGCCGGTATGCCGGCGGCACCACTGCTGTGGCACAGCAACTGGCGCTTCGCCGTGCCATCTCGGCCTATAACACGGGCGACGTCACGCGTGGCTTCGCCAACGGTTATGTACGCAAGGTCGAGTCGGCCGCAAAGGACATCTCAAGTCTCCTTGAGCGAACGCTGGAGCCGACTGCTCGAGATGTGCCGCACCTTGAGGCACCCGGTCGGAAAGCCGTGCCGCCTCTGCTCCAGCAGAGCCAACAGGCCAATAGAAAGAAGCAGCCCAACCAAGATTCTTGGGACATTTGGGGCTCGTATCAGCCAGACCGCTCCGGGGCCGATCCCTCCGGTCCGACAGGCAGCCAGGCTGCGAAAGCACGGGAACCCGCGAACCCGAACAAACTCGTATTCGATTGAAACATGGAGATGCAATGATGACGCCACTCAAGATACTTCGTGCGCTTAAAACGCGTGTTCCTTCGCCTTTTTCCATGCTGCGCATGGCGGCTGAATATGTACCGGCCGCTGCTGCAGGCGCGGCGTGGACGGTCTTCTACAGCGGGCCAGCCGCGGCTCAGGTGACCGGAGGGACGGATCCTGCCAAGATGGTCCAGAATATCTGCACGTTCATACTTGGCCCCTTTGGACAATCACTGGCCGTGCTCGGGCTCGTAGCCATCGGTATCTCTTGGATGTTCGGTCGTGCTTCACTTGGCCTGGTTGCGGGTGTCGTTGGAGGGATCGTCATCATGTTCGGGGCCAGCTTCCTGGGCAAGGCGCTCATAGGCGGCGGCTGATGAGCGACCGGTTGGAAGTGAGCACCCTCTATGTGGCGGCGACGCGCCCCGCACTGTTTCTGGGGGTGCCGCTGACGCTGGCCGGATTGCTCATGATGTTGGCTGGGCTTGTTATCATTATCCTTCAGAACCCGCTCTACGAAATCGTTCTCGTGCCACTCTGGTTCGGAGCACGGCTGGTTGTTGAGCGTGACTATAACGCGGCAAGCGTCGTGCTGCTCTATTTGCAGACGGCCGGCAGAAGCGTGGACGGGCCGGTCTGGGGAGGCGCAAGCGTCAGCGCCAATCCGATCAGAGTGCCGAAACGCGGAAGAGGAATGGTGTAATGTTCGGCGCCAGCGGCCGGACCGAGAGGTCTGGCGAGATCTACCTTCCGTATGTTGGTCACGTAAGCGATCAGGTTGTCCTTCTGGAAGACGGATCGATCATGGCCATGGCACATGTGAACGGTGTGCCCTTTGATTTGGAAGACGCTGAGATGCGCAACTCGCGCTGCCGCGCGTTCAACACTCTCTTGCGCAACATCGCCGATGACAATGTCTCGATATACGCTCATCTTGTGAGACACAACGATGTGCCGGCGCCGGCGCCGCGCCAGTTTCAAAGTGCATTCGCTGGCAGTCTGAGCGAGGCCTACGAGCGTCGTGTGCTGTCGGGAAAGCTCTTTCGCAACGATCACTTCCTCACTTTGATCGTGTCCCCCCGCACCGCAATCGGCAAGATCGGCTTGCGGATTGCCAAGTCCCGCAGACGGAATGAGCACGATCTAGCCACCCAAATGCGGAGCCTGGAAGACCTCTGGCACATCACTGCTGGCGCACTCGGCGGTTACGGTCTGCGCCGGTTGGGCATTCGTGAGAAAGGCAACGTGCTCTTCACGGAAATCGGCGAGGCGCTTCGGCTCATGATGACTTGCCGGTTTCTTCCGGTTCCGATGGTTACCGGCTCACTTGGCGCCTCCATCTACACTGACCAGGTCATCTGCGGGAAGCGGGCGCTTGAGATTCGAAGGCCCGGGGATAGCTCCGTCGGATCATTGTTTTCGTTCCGTGAATATCCGGCGACGACGCGGCCGGGCATGCTAAATTCCTTGCTGTCCGCCAACTTCCCGCTTGTCCTGAGCCAGAGCTTTTCCTTCCTCACTCGCCCACAAGCTCATGCCAAACTAAGCCTTAAGTCCAGCCAGATGACGAGTGCCGGCGACAAGGCTCTCACCCAGATCAATGAACTTGCCGAGGCAGAGGACGCACTGGCAAGCAACGAATTCGTGATGGGTTCGCATCATCTGAGCCTGTGCGTCTATGCCGACAGCCTCAATAGCCTTGCAGATCGCGCAGCAAGTGCCCGCGCACGGCTGGCCGACGCGGGCGCCGTTATCGTCCAAGAGGGCATCGGCATGGAGGCCGCATATTGGTCCCAACTTCCGGGGAACAACAGGTGGCGCACGCGCCCGGGGGCGATCACCTCACACAATTTTGCCGGGCTCGTCTCATTTGAGAACTTCCCAAGCGGTTCCAGTTCCGGCCACTGGGGCAATGCTGTTGCGCGCTTTCGCACAAACGGTGGAACTTCTTTCGACTACATCCCCCATGAGAATGACGTCGGCATGACGGCAATATTCGGGCCCGTTGGCAAAGGCAAGACGACGCTGATGACCTTTGTCCTCGCGATGCTTGAGCAAAGCTTGGTCGATCGCAATGGTGCGATCGTCTTCTTCGACAAGGATCGGGGTGGTGAACTGCTGGTGCGAGCCACGGGAGGGACATATCTTGCGTTGCGCAGAGGCGCTCCGAGCGGCTTGGCCCCTCTGCGTGGACTGGACAACACCTCCGCCTCCCGGGACTTTCTGCGCGAGTGGTTGATGGCCCTGATCGAGAGTGACGGCCGTGGTCCGATCTCGCCGGAGGAAAGCCGTCGGCTGGAACGCGGCATTGTTCGTCAGCTTTCGTTCGAACCCCCTATGCGCTCACTTGCGGGCCTGCGCGAGTTCCTATTGCACAGCCCCTCCGAGGGCGCAGGAGCACGGCTGCAGCGGTGGTGTAGAGGGGGGGCGCTTGGATGGGCCTTTGACGGCGACGTGGACGAAGTAAGGCTGGATGCCTCCATTACGGGCTTCGACATGACGCAGCTCCTGGAATATGAGGAGGTCTGTGCACCGGCCGCCGCATACCTTCTGCATCGAGTGGGCGCTATCGTCGATGGTCGTCGGTTCGTCATGAGCTGCGACGAATTTCGATTCTATCTACTCAACCCCCAATTCTCGGCCGTTATCGACAAGTTCTTGCTCACGGTCCGCAAAAACAACGGCATGTTGATACTCGCAACGCAGCAGCCTGAACACGTTCTGGAATCGCCTCTCGGAGCTAGTCTCGTTGCGCAATGTATGACGAAAATTTTCTACCCATCACCGACGGCGGACCGCTCTGCGTATGTCGATGGCTTGAAGTGCACTGCGCAGGAGTTCGAGGCAATCCGCCAGGGAATGGCAATCGGCAGCCGCAAGTTTTTGCTCAAGCGCGATAGCGGGAGTATTGTTTGCGAATTCGATCTTGGGCAGATGCGCGAGTACGTAGCCGTACTCTCGGGGCGGGCCAACACAGTGCGCTTTGCCGACCAGCTTCGTAACCAGCACGGAGACGCCCCAAGTGGGTGGCTCGACAAGTTCATGGCCCGGTACCACGAAGTTCAAGACTGACGGAGGAATATTCATGAAATTTGCCAAACTTGCAGTAACGACCCTTGCTGCTTCCCTTCTGCTTCACGGACAGGCCCGTTCGCAATTTATCGTCAGCGACCCTGTAACAGAAACACAAGCGACCTTAACAGCGCTTTCCAATGCGGCGATCCTTGAGAGGTCAATCGAGACGCTCGCTACCACGATTGAAATGGTGACAATTCTAACGTCGTCATTCGCTGTCACGGGACTGCTAAGCTCACTTAACCAAGGAAATCACTACCCGTCGAGCAATAAGCTGGAGGAGCAGATGTTTGATGCTCGGGCGCCAGCTTCGATTATGGCCCGTAACATTGCGAAGGACCCAAATCGGATAGTCAACGGCACCGATTCAGAAGCGAAACTGTTACAGGGACAAATCGCCGGGGCCGCCAATGCCGCAGCTATTGCAGCCGACACTTTGGGCATGATGGACAAGCGCCTTAAGGATAACGCCGGCACGCTTGGTCAGCTTTCCCGCTCGGGAAATATTATGCAGGCCACCGTGACCAACGGTCTGGTCCTCAAGCAGATTCACGATGCGATGATCCAAAATGTCCAGGCCACGAGTCTGCTGACAATGGCCACTGCACAAGGGAGCCTTCACGCCGTGGAGGAGGCCGCCACGCAGCGTCGCGAACATCAGGACACCGCTAATATGTTTAGCATCCTCCCGTAAACCACACAGAGTTCATCAGGCTCAGCTGCGCTGATCAGGGACACATCAGGCTCACGCCATGAATTTTAAAATTCCCGCGCCATTCACGACTATACACACGATCTTTCATGGGGCCTTCACGTCCGGGCTGCACAAAGTGCTTGAAAACGTCCAAGCGGCGGTCAGTGCGCCTCTGGTTGCGTGTGTCACGCTCTGGATAATAATCCAAGGCTGTCTGGTCATGCGTGGTCAAGTCGATGCGCGCGGGGGTATCTCGCGCGTAATCATGGTGTCGATTGTCGTCGCCCTTATCTTAGGGCAGGCCAACTATCAGCAGTACATTGAAGCGCTCTTCGACGACACGATTCCGAGGTTGGCTCACGACATCAGTGGCAGCGACTTGCCCTTCATCGGAATCCCCCAGAAGCTCGATCTTATGTTTGCTTCAAGCCAGTATGTCTTTCAGCTGATTGCTTCCGAAATTGGGCCTATGAACGGCCAGGACATACTTGCTTTCGAGGGAGCGCAATGGATTTTCTACGGCGCGCTGTGGACAGCGTTCGAGATCTACGATGCCGTTGGAATTCTGACGAAGGTGCTCTTGACGATCGGCCCCCTGGTCCTTGTAGGCTACCTTTTTGATCACACTCGAGACATAGCCACCAGATGGATCGGCCAACTGCTCTCGTACGGGCTGCTGCTTCTCCTCCTCAACATCGTTGCAACGATAGTAATCGCTGCCGAAGCAGTCTCGCTGGCAGCCATGCTTTTGATGATCAAATTCTCGGGCACGACAGCAGCCAAGATCATCGGGCTTTACGAGCTCGACATGCTTTTCCTAGCTGGTGACGCTCTGATCGTCGCGCTTCCGACGATCGCCAGCAGCATCGCCGGCGGCTCTTGGGGAGGTGCGAACCGACCTCTTAACAGCCTCAATCGCCACTTTGCCAAAACGGCGGGTGCTTAATCAATCGACAAGCTCGGTGCCAAAAACATGAAATATTGCCTACTTCTGTCAATCCTCGCTTTGGCCGCCTGCAAGACGAGCCATGGGCTTGCGACATGCGCGGGTGCCCCATTCCAACTGAACGTGGGACAATGGGAAACCACCCCTGAGGATCTTCAGGTCGAATGCGCGGAAGAGCCAAAGTGAAAGTTCCTGAACATGCCCTTCTGGTGGAGAGAGAAACGCTAGCCGCCCACTATAAGAAGGTGGAAGCGTTTCAAACTTCACGAGCGAAGTCTGCGCGGCGCCTGTCAAAGGCCCTGATAGCCTTTGCCGCAGCGGCGGTCCTAGGAAATGTTGCCCAGGCATTTACCATTGCTGCCATGGTCCCGTTGGCCAAGCTCGTACCTGTGTTCCTCTGGGTCCGGCCGGATGGGACCGTCGACAGCGAAGTGTCAGTCTCTCGACTGCCGGCAACCCAAGACCGAGCCGTCATAAATGCTTCGCTGTGGGAATATGTACGCCTGCGCGAGGGGTACACAGCAGATACAGCCCAATACGCCTATGACCTCGTATCCAGTTTCAGCGCGCCGGCTGTGCGACAGCAATATCAAGATTTCTTCAACTATCCCAATCCCACCTCGCCGCAAGTCACGGTCGGCAAACGCGGCAAGCTCGAGGTCGGGCATATTTCTTCAAACGACATCAGTCCGGACGTTCAACAGATCCGTTACAAACGTTCGCTTGTTGTCGATGGGCAGATGCCGATAGTGACCACCTGGACAGCTACCATCCGCTACGAGCGCTTGACGGGTCTGCCTGGGCAATCGAGGCTCACCAATCCGGGAGGTCTACTCGTCACTTCCTATCAAAGCTCGGAAGATAGCGTATCGAACCTGGGCTATGTGCAGCCATGACAAAAAGAGCGTTTCTCGCGCTGGTCTGTTCACTCTTCTTAACGATGGAAGCGTCCGCGGAAGACACACCACTTGCCGGCAAGCACGATGCGCGCATGCGCTACCTGGCTTACCGTCCTGACGAAGTGGTGCGCCTGTCTACCGCAGTGGGGGCAACGCTGGTTGTCACATTCGCGGCCAACGAGACAGTCGCAGCCGTGGCCGTTTCCAATAGCAAAGACCTGGCTGCCCTCCCGCGCGCCAACTATCTCTTTTTTAAGGCTAGCCGGATGCTCCCGCCGCAGCCGGTCGTCGTGCTGGCCGAGAGTGAGTCCGGTACACGGAGATACGTCTTCAGTATTTCAACGAGAGCGATGCCAAAACTCGATGAGCAGCAACCTGACCTATACTACAGCGTGCAGTTCACCTATCCTGCTGATGAGGCTGCTGCTCAGAGAAAGGACGCAGAAAGGCGCTCGATTCTTGGTCAGGCCCGGGCGAAAGTGCTGCGCGACGAGAGAGTTCAGGATTTGTTGAATCGGCCCGCCGCAACTACCAGTCCGGACGAAAGCAATTTTCACTACGTCGCAAAGGGCGATCGATCGCTGGCGCCGCTGGAAGTTTTCGATAATGGCTTTACCACCGTATTTGGCTTCGCAAGCAATTCCCGCATACCCTCCCTCTACATTATCAATCCCGACGGCAAGGAAGCCGCTGCCAATTACACGGTCAAAGGAGACTATGTTGAAGTATCCGCAGTCGCCCGGGAATGGCGTCTGAGAGATGGCAATACGGTCTTGTCCATTTTCAACAGGGCTTATGACCCTGTGGGACGAGCGCCAGGGACCGGTACAGTGACACCCGACGTGTGGCGCGTTTTGAAAGGCCCGGCCGATGAATGAAACCGGCCCACAGTCGGGACAAGATGTCCATGCCTCAGGATCGATGGTCTCGGAGCCGGCCCGCCGGCATGTTTCGGGATTGCAGAAGTTGGCCGTCGCTGCTCTCGTTCTCATCTCATCTCTATCGCTCATCTGGCTCGGCGGTCGTCCCAGCACACAAGACGAGCCAACTCAGCCAAAACCTCCAATTGTCGCCGACGCCGAGCCATTCCGCCCCGTGCCGATTGAGATTGCTCCCGAAGCTCCAGCACCCGTACAGGCGGCGCAGGCAGGAGATCCTGCGCCATCCACGCCGCCTCCGGCGCCAGCTGATCCGCCGCCGGAGGAAACACCAATTTTCGCCTACAGTGGCAGCGGTCAAATGCCCAACGACGGTCAGCGGAGCGAAGACAACCATAGGGATGCTCCCGCGACCTCGCATGAGATTTCAGACGCTGGCGATCTGACGGGCCGATTGAAGCCAGATATACAGGAGCCAAGCCGGGCCACACTTTTGCCGCACCCTGATCTCGTGATTACCCAAGGAACGATAATTCCCTGCATTTTGCAAACGGCAGTCGACACAAATTTACCGGGTTATGTGAAGTGCGTCTTACCTAAAGACGTCCGCGGCGCCACCAACAACGTGGTGCTTTTGGATCGCGGGACGACCGTGATTGGCGAGATCCAGCGTGGTCTCCAACAGGGGGATGCGCGTGTCTTCGTGCTGTGGACGCGCATCGAAACGCCTGACCATGCCCTCGTTTCGCTAGCGTCGCCGGGCGCTGACGAGCTCGGCCGCTCCGGAATGCCTGGCACGGTGGATAATCACTTCTGGCAGCGCTTTGGCGGAGCAATGCTCATGAGCGTCATTCAAGGCGCGTTTCAGGCCGCCGGTCAATACGCTGGCAGCTCAGGTGGAGGAAGCGGCATCAACAGCTTCCAGAGCAACGCCGGACAAGCCGTTGACACGACCCTTAGAGCAACGATCAACGTTCCGCCAACTCTGAAGAAAAACCAGGGAGATGCTGTATCCATCTTTGTGGCTCGGGACCTCGATTTCTCAGATGTATACGATCTTAGACCGATCGCCGTGGCGCCAGCCCCCCAACATCGCCAACGCCGGAGAGACAACAATGCGACCGGAGGCTGACCCTCAATTGCGTTTGCTTCTCAACCCTGTTTTGAAATGGCTTGAGGAGCCAAGGACCGAAGAGGTCGCTATCAACCGGCCTGGGGAAGCCTTTGTCCGACAGGCCGGCGTTTTCACGAAACATCCGCTACCGCTATCTTATGACGATCTGGAGGACATCGCGATCCTCGCTGGAGCGCTGCGCAAGCAAGATGTCGGACCGCAAAGCCCCCTCTGTGCGACTGAGCTGCCGAACGGAGAGCGGCTGCAGATCTGTTTGCCGCCCGCTGTTCCCTCAGGAACAATAAGCCTGACGATACGGCGTCCCTCAAGTCGTGTGACCGAACTCAAGGAAGTTTCTTCTCGCTACGAATACTCGCGTTGGAATCAATGGCGGTCACGAAAGGAGCGCCAAGAGCGGCAGGACGAAACGATTCTTCAGCACTACGACCATGGTGACTTGGAGCAATTTTTGCGAGCATGCGTTTGCGGGCGGCTCACGATGCTGCTTTGCGGACCTACTGGAAGCGGCAAAACGACGATGAGCAAGACTTTGATCAACGCTATACCCCCGCAAGAGAGGCTGATAAGTATCGAGGACACGCTCGAACTTGCAATCCCGCACGAGAACCATGTCCGATTACTCTATCCGAAGGACCGAGCAAGCGTAGGTGCGGTGACAGCCGAGCAACTGTTGCAAGCCAGCTTGCGCATGCGCCCTGATCGAATATTGCTTGGCGAGATGCGCGATGATGCTGCTTGGGCCTACCTTAGCGAAGTCGTCTCCGGCCATGCGGGATCAATATCAACGATTCATGGGGCGGATCCGGTCCAAGGCTTTAAAAAGCTCTTTTCACTCGTCAAGAGCAGCCCGCAAGGAGCTGCTGTGGAAGACCACACGCTTCTTGACCTGCTGTCGGCTGCCATTGACGTCATTGTGCCGTTCAGTACCCACGGCGACGTGTATGAGGTGGGGGAGGTGTGGCTCGCCGCCGATGCCCGGCGACGCGGAGAGACAGTAGCCGACCTTCTTAACAAGCACTAAGGCTAGAGCTAGAGCACGTCGGGGATCGGTAAGTCGTTTGTGATACGATGGCGTAATTTGTTCAGATTGAACGTCCACTTTGATTTGAAGGAGGTGGATAATGGGAGGAGGACTGGGCGTAGACCTTCGGTCACAAGTCTGAAGTCTTCGGGCGCCCTGTCGGCGCGGCAAGTCGCGGCACGATTCGACTGGGTGTATCGAGCGCGTCCGCTGAATTGCGCGGGCGACGCTCACCGATCTGGTGCCGATGCCTGCTTCAAAAGCGGCATCGACACCCGGCAGGTCGTACCCTTGATTTAGCTAGCCGCGCTCAATGAATGTCTTCAAAGCCGCCGAACGTGGTTCGGAATGACCGGTGGTAAATCGGGAAGTGCCATATAGGGAATCTCCTGGTATTGCCTCCAGGGGGTCCTCTCAATGAACAAAGCCGCAACCTGCCCTTGCGACCTCAGCTGGAGTTTGCGACGCAACCCATAGGAGGATCGATGCGCAGAGAAATCGCAGGCAGAGTCGGTGGCATTGTGGGCCCGCCGACCGACGGTTTCAGCCCGTCAACAGGTCTTCACGTGTTCCATCCCCGACTATTGCAGGCGTGCGGCTTGCATGCTCCCGCGATCACCCATCGGAAAGAGCGTTACGAACACTACGAAGAGTTGCGCGACTTCCGCTGTCGCCCCGGTCTTACAGCGGACGGTGACCTGTCCGACCTTGATAGGACGTGAAATGCGAACGCTGCTCATTGATCATCATGTGGATCTTACGCGCGCTGTGCGAGTTGCGCTCGGGGATAGCGGTTTTGCCGTTGATGTAGTTGGCAACCTGGAACAGGCATCGAGGGCATTTTGTTGCGCAACCTATGAAATTCTCCTGCTGGAGTTGGCTCTGCCAGATGGCGATGGCTTGGGCTGGCTGAGACAGCTAAGGAGCAACGGGCATTCAGTTCCAACCCTCATTATGAGTAGCATCAACGATCTCGAGAAGCGGATTGCAATTTTCAACGGTGGCGCGGACGACTTTCTGCTCAAGCCCGTCTCTTTCGATGAGCTCATCGCCAGAATGAGAGCCATTCTGCGCCGGTCGACACAGGTGACCGACCCCATCGTTGTATTTGGCAATCTCAATTTCGATCCGATCGGCCGACAGGTTTCCGTCTCGGGTCATCCTCTGAAGATCGCACGCCGCGAACTATGTATTTTGGAGCATCTGCTTATCCGTGCAGGCCGCATCGTGCCTCGTGCGCAGTTGGAAGATCACCTCTATTCGTTCAACGACGAGGTATCTGCCAACGCGCTTGAAGTCGGAATCTATCGCTTACGTGGACACCTGAGAAGGTCAGGTGCAACGCCACGTATCACGACCATGCGCGGCATTGGTTACATTCTTGAATTGACTGAGGCGGCATCCGCATAGTTGGTCTAAATTGAAAGAACAGACTGCCTGCCCGTCGTCAGGGTGATCTTGTGGCCATAATGGACATCGCGGCCGCCCTTGACGATGGTGTCGGCATGCGGTTCGAACGGCTCTGTCGCAAACCTTTTTGTAAACGAGCATGGCAAGAAAAACGCCTCAGCTTCAAGTCGCATGCGAACCGCGTGGTTATCCTCTCCGGCATCGAGATGATCCACATGATGGGCAAGCGACAGGCGAGGTATGCCTACAAGGCTGTCGATCGCTGTTTCGATCTCTCGCTGCCTGACGGACAGGCCGAAATGGCCGTTCACAACCCCATTTCCAGGTTTGCGACAGAGCCTTTTGTCGGCGTTGCCGGCTTCGAAGGGCCGGTGCGCGCCGAGCGGATCAAGATCACCCCCGGCCACCTTGCTGCGGCCACTCGCCGAGTACGAAGCGGCGGCCGGAGGGAGCTGGTGATGACGACCCTAGATCATGACCTGCTGATCGCAATCCTGGATCGGCTGAAGTTGACGGCGATCCGCGACCAGCTCGACACGCTCATGTCGAGCAAGATCGCGCAGTTCCCGTCTGTCCGCGAACTCGACGGCTTCGGCTTCGACGCGCAGCCATCGGTCTGCTTCAGCCAAACGTATTCATAGGTATGGGACAGGCTGCTATGTCCGCCACCCACGCCTGCTCCGAGGCCCTCCAGGGCAATGGTCTGAGACCTGGGCTCAAGCCCTTCGGCGAGGAGGATGAGACGCTGAGGCGTTGCGACTATCATCGCGGCGACACGCAGCTCTTGATTTGTGTGCGAAATCCTCAGCAGATCTATCGGGCTGAGCCGCTCAGCAATATCAACGAGAATGTCCAGCGGCAGATCAAGGATACTCAGAGGAGGAAACGCTCTTGAGGCTCAGAGCGCGTCTGCTCCACTATAGATCAGGATGATTCACCGGGTCCTTCAACGCCAGCCGCCGGTTCCGATGAGAGAATTGTCCCTGATATCACGCTCGATGGAGTTAAATGGCGAGATGGGCGCCTTGCCACGCTCCTCAATGCCCCTCATGATTCACCGCCTATAGCTACCAACTGAATGAATCATCGTGATTGTCGCGCAGCGGAATCCTCAAGGATCGGGCAGTTCGTAGGGGGCGCCGGTTTGACCAGGTTGAGCCCGCGAATTGCTCGATCGGACAAGATCCTAATTCTCGACCATGCGGTGAGGCTCGAACGAGATCCTCGGGACGCACTCCAAGGTTTCGATCATGTTCGGCACACAAGGAAAGGGCGGCATTGCTGCCGCCCTGTCCGCTGTAAGTTGATAGGGGCTGGATTAAAAATCCATACCGCCCATCCCGCCCATGCCGCCCATACCGCCGCCGCCCATGCCGCCAGGCATGCCGCCGCCAGCTGACTCCTTCTTCGGAGCCTCCGCGATCATGGCTTCGGTGGTGACGAGCAGGCCGGCGACCGAGGCCGCGTCCTGGAGGGCAGTGCGAACGACCTTGACCGGATCGACGATACCCATGGCGATCATGTCGCCATATTCGCCGGTCTGGGCGTTGTAGCCGTAGGTCGCGCCCTTGTTGTCGAGGATCTTGCCGGCAACGATCGAAGCTTCCGCACCTGCGTTCGAAGCGATCTGACGGGCCGGAGCCTGCAGTGCACGGCGAACGATGTTGATGCCGGCAGCCTGGTCGGCATTGACGCCGGTGACCTTGATGTTGGCCGAAGCGCGCAGCAGTGCGACGCCGCCGCCTGCAACGATGCCTTCTTCCACGGCCGCGCGGGTCGCGTTGAGGGCGTCATCGACGCGGTCCTTCTTTTCCTTGACTTCGACTTCCGTCGCGCCGCCGACGCGGATCACCGCGACGCCGCCCGCGAGCTTCGCCAGACGTTCCTGCAGCTTCTCCTTGTCGTAGTCCGACGTGGTCTCTTCGATCTGCTGCTTGATCTGGGCAACGCGGCCCTGGATCTCGTCCTTCTTGCCGGCGCCGTCGACAATGGTGGTGTTCTCCTTGGAGATCGACACCTTCTTGGCGCGGCCGAGCATGTTGAGGCCGACATTCTCGAGCTTGATGCCGAGGTCTTCCGAAATGACCTGGCCACCGGTGAGGATGGCGATGTCTTCCAGCATGGCCTTGCGGCGATCACCGAAGCCCGGCGCCTTGACGGCGGCGATCTTCAGGCCACCGCGCAGCTTGTTGACGACCAGCGTGGCCAGAGCCTCGCCTTCGACGTCTTCCGAGATGATGAGCAGCGGCTTGGAGGTCTGCACGACGGCTTCGAGAACCGGCAGCATGGCCTGGAGGTTGGACAGCTTCTTCTCGTGCAGGAGGATGTAGACGTCCTCGAGCTCGGCAACCATCTTGTCGGCGTTGGTGACGAAGTAGGGCGAGAGATAGCCGCGGTCGAACTGCATGCCTTCGACGACTTCCAGCTCGGTCTCGGCGGTCTTGGCTTCTTCAACCGTGATGACGCCTTCATTGCCGACCTTCTGCATCGCTTCGGCGATCATCTTGCCGACCGACTCGTCGCCATTGCCGGCGATCGTGCCGACCTGGGCAACTTCCTCGGAGGTCTTGATCTTCTTGGCAGCGTTGCCGAGAGCCGCGACCACTTCGGTCACGGCCAGGTCGATGCCGCGCTTCAGGTCCATCGGGTTCATGCCGGCGGCAACGGCCTTGTTACCTTCCTGGACGATCGACTGCGCCAGGACGGTCGCGGTCGTGGTGCCATCACCGGCGATGTCGTTGGTCTTCGAAGCAACTTCGCGGATCATCTGCGCGCCCATGTTTTCGAACTTGTCGGAAAGTTCGATTTCCTTGGCGACGGTGACGCCGTCCTTGGTGATGCGCGGTGCGCCGAACGACTTGTCGATGACGACGTTGCGGCCCTTGGGACCGAGGGTCACCTTCACCGCGTCGGCGAGGATGTTGATGCCGTGAAGCATGCGCTCGCGGGCGTCGCGGGAGAATTTTACGTCTTTGGCAGCCATTTTTTAGCTCCTGGCAGGGGCTTGCGATCAAGCCCGAAATTCAGTTGACGGTGAGGCCGATAATCAGCCGATGATGCCCATAATGTCGGATTCCTTCATGATCAGAAGGTCTTCGCCATTGAGCTTGACTTCGGTGCCCGACCACTTGCCGAACAGGATGCGGTCGCCGGCCTTGACGTCCAGCGGGACCAGCTTGCCGGCTTCGTCGCGAGCGCCGGAGCCGACGGCGATGATCTCGCCTTCCTGCGGCTTTTCCTTCGCCGTATCCGGGATGATGATCCCGCCGGCGGTCTTGGATTCGGATTCGACCCGGCGTACGACCACGCGGTCATGCAGCGGCCGGAAATTCGACTTTGCCATTTTTGGATTTCCTTGGTGCGGATGTTGAACGGTGCTCCGTTGCCGGAGCATGCCTAGCACTCAGCCGAAGCGAGTGCTAACGCGGCAATGAGATAAGCCGCAGGCTCCTGCTAGTCAAGACGGAAGAGCAAAGAGCAAAGAGAAAAGAGAAGACAGCAAAGAGCAGGCAGCAAAGAGCGTGTAAGCATCGAGCCTTTTATGTGAACAATGTCGGGTATCCGACATATATGGGGCGGCTCACCCTTTGTAATTGAGCTTTATTCAGATGGTACGATTGGTGCAACGGGTGCTGCATTTGAACTCATCCAGAGGCTCGCACGGGTCGTGCTGCGTCAGCTTGGTTATGTCGAGCTTCAGAAGGCCATTTTTTGGCATTGGTTCTGTTGCTCCTATTGCCGTTCATGACCAATCCTGCGCGCGTGAGCCGGCCGGCTAGATTCCAACCACGAGAGCGCCGCCGCTGAGACCCGCACCCGCCGCCGCCAGAAGGATTTTCTCTCCTGGCTGGAATGGCTTCATCTGGTTGGCGAGCGAGAGCGACAGCGGGACCGTCGCGGCCGAAGAGTTGCCGTATTCGGCAATCGTCTTGACAATTGCTTGGTCCGCAATGCCGAGGTTTCTTCCGACCGCGCCGAAAATCCGAGTATTGGCCTGATGCGGCACAAACCGGCCGACATTGTGTGGCCGCACTCCCGCAGTGGCTAGCGCGGCTGTCGAGCAATCGGTCATCATCTCGACGGCTTTTGCGAACACTTCGGGCCCGTCGGTCATCGTCATCCGGGTCTGCCCGAGGTCGAGGTCGCCATGGAACGGCGTGTTGCTTCCTCCTGCGGGAATCTGGATCAGCCCGTAGCGCGAGCCGTCCGAAGCCACCGAGGCACCGAGAATGCCCCGATCAGCATCATCGCACTGACCGATCACCAGGGCGCCGGCGGCATCGGCGAACAAGACTGAGCTCGCGCGCTCGGCTGGATTGATGCGGCGGCTGAGGATGTTGGCGGCGATGACCAGCGCTGGTTTGCCATGCAGGCGGGTGAACCCGTCCGCAAACATGAGCGCATAGATGAAGCCGGCGCAGGCGCCGGTCAGATCGACCGCGCCTGCGCGGCCAAGGCCAAGCTTGTGTGCGACCAGCGGCGCGCTTGGCGGCAGAAGATGGTCGGGCGTCGAGGTGGCAAGCAACAGCAGACCGATGTCGTGGCGCGCAATACCGGCGTTCACCAGCGCCATGTCGCCAGCCCGGGTGGCAAGACCCGACAGCGTGTCTTCGTCCGTTGCCCAGAAGCGCGAACGGATTCCGGTACGCCTTTCGATCCAGCCCGGCTCGAGGCCGAGATTGCTCTCGATCTCGGCATTGGCCACCTTGCGCCCAGGCACGTGATGGCCAAGTCCGAGAATGCGCGACGACTTGCTCATGGCCTTGACCCGAAGCGTTCCCCGGCCTCCTCGATGGCGTCATAGAGTCGTTCGAGCTCGTCGCCTGCGATGCAATAGGGTGGCAGAAGGTAGAGGACATTGCCGAGCGGGCGCACAAGTAGGCCGCGCTCGAGGAAGAAAGCGCGCAGCTTCGGACCAATCTCGGCGAGATAACCTGCTGAACCGGTTCGCAGGTCGAGCGCCGCGATCGTTCCCGTGGCTCGACAGTCGGCAAAATATGGATTGTCCCGAAAGCGTTGCAGCCCGACGGCCTGCATCACGCTCAAGGCCGTGATCCGCCCGGCCACTGGCTCGTCGCGCCAGATCTCGACATTGGCGAGTGCTGCCGCACAGGCAATCGGATTGGCGGTGTAGGAGCTCGAATGGAAAAACGTCTTCTTCCGGTCCTCGGAATAGTGCGCCCGGAAGATGGCATCGGTGACAAGCGTTACGGCCAGCGGGATGGTGCCGCCGGTCAAGCCTTTGGAGGTGCACAGGATATCTGGAGAAATCGATGCCTGCTCGCAGGCGAACATGGTTCCGGTGCGTCCCCAGCCGGTCATCACCTCGTCGGCGATCAGCAGCGAGCCGGAGGCCTCAGTGATCTTCTTCAATTCGGCCAGAACCGATGCTGGATACATCAGCATGCCGCCGGCGCCCAGCACCAGCGGCTCGACGATCAAGGCTGCGGCTCGTCGATCGCGGGTCACAGCCTCGAAACGATCCAGCGTCTCCTGCTCGTGCCCCGCGGCCGGAAAGGGGATGATGTCGACCTCGAACAGCAAGGGTTCATAGGCGGCGTTGAACACGCCACGCGCACCGACGCTCATCGTTCCAATCGTGTCACCATGATAGCTGTGCTCCATGACGACGATGCGCGAGCGCGGCGCGCCGATGTTGCGGAAATAACCGAGCGCCATCTTCAGCGCGACTTCGACTGAGGTCGAGCCACTGTCGGAATAGAACACCCAGTCGAGTCCAGCGGGAGCGAGGCCGACAAGCGCCTTGGCCAAGCGCTCTGCCGGCTCGTGCGTGAAGCCCGCAAAGATAATCTGGTCGAGGCTCGACGCGGTTGTCTCGATTGCCTTCATGATGCGGGGATGGCGGTGGCCATGTGTGACGACCCACCAGGAGGAGATGGCGTCCAGGATGCGGGCGCCGTCGGCCCTGTGGAGATAGGCGCCCTCAGTCAGGACGATTTCTGGGATCGCAGGCTCGAGTGCGTGCTGGGTGAAGGGATGCCACACATGAGACTGCGACATCAGTCACCTCCAGTAATCGAGGCGAAGGCGAAGCCGGCAACCATTGCGTCCCTCAGTGTTTTGCCCGTCAGCACATCGAGGTGCGGCAGCCTGCCGAGCTGCGGGGCACCGCTGAATTCCACGATGGTCCGTTGCGTATCGGCCATCTCATCGCCGATGAAAGCGATGCCCGCCAACGGGATGGAGCGGGCGCGGAGCGCCTCGACCGATAGCAAGGTGTGGTTGATGGTGCCGAGTGTGGTGCGGGCGCACAGAATAACGGGCAGCCGCCATTCAGCGAAGATGTCGATTAACCTTGTGCGCCGGTTGAGCGGCACCATTAGGCCGCCGGAGCCTTCGATGACGAGCGGCGTCGGTAGGACGGGAAAAGCAAGATCGGCAGCCTTGATCGCCACGCCGTCGATCTCGGCCGAACGATGCGGCGACAGCGGGCTCCGCAAGCGGTAGGCTTCCGGCAGCACGCGCTCTGAGGGCAAGCCGGCAAGCCGCGCGACAACCTCGCTGTCGGTCTCGCCGTCGAGGCCCGATTGCACCGGTTTCCAGTAAAAGCCGTCCAGCAAACCGGCGAGCCCAGCCGCAAACACGGTCTTGCCAACTCCGGTATCCGTTCCGGTGATGACGATGCGTTGGGTCATATCGCCTCCGGTGATGTTTCGGCGAACACCTCGACCAGCGCCTCGACCATGGCGGAAATGTCGGCTTCGCCAATATTGAGCGTCAGTGAGATGCGCAGCCGCGACGTGCCCTCGGGCACGGTCGGAGGACGAACGCCGCGTATGTCGAAGCCGCGGGCCTGCAGGCGCGCCGCCACTGCCATGGTGCGCCTTACATCGCCGATTACTAAGGGCTGGATCTGAGAGCCACTTGGTGTCACACCCCAGCGATTGACCAACCGGCCGGCGCTGGCGACGCGTTCATGCAGCTGAACACGCCGCATAGGCTCGTCGGCGAGCATTGCGAGTGCCTCGCGCGCCACGACCGCCATCAGTGGCGATGGCGCGGTTGCGTAGATGAATGGACGGCAACGGTTGATCAGATATTCGCACAGTGCCCTCGGCCCGGTGACGAGCCCACCAGATGCGCCGAGCGCCTTGCCGCAGGTGTGGAGCGCTATGATGTTGTCGCGGCCCTCGAAAGCGGCGGCAAGCCCCCGGCCATCCGGTCCCCAGACGCCGGTGGCATGCGCCTCATCAATGACGATGAATGCGCCGTGCCGATCGGCAAGTGCGACCAGGCTCTCCAAAGGCGCGCAGTCGCCATCCATGCTGTAAAGGCTTTCCACCGCGATCCAGACGCATCCCATGCCGCCTGCGACGCGCCAACGTGTAATCGCATCCTCGACAGCGGTGGCGTCGTTGTGCGCGGCCAGCACGAACTGTGCGCGCCCGGCCTGCGCACCCTCATGCATGCTGGCATGGGCGAGCTCATCGACAACCAAAAGATCGCCCTTCTGCGGCAGGGCGCTCAGCAGAGCGAAGTTGGCGATGTAGCCGCTGCCGAAGAACAGCGCGCGGTCGGCTCCAAAGAATGCCGCCGCGTCTGCCTCGAGCTGCTCGTGTTCCGGTGCATTGCCGCGCAACAGCCGCGACCCGGTGGCGCCAACCGGCGTGCCCCGCGCAATCGCCGCCACAACCGCATCGCCAAGTCTTCTGGACGCGGCCAGCCCGAGATAGTCGTTCGACGAGAAGTCCAGCCCGGCGCGGGGCGAAAGCGTCCGCAGCCGGTCCTTGCGCGCTAGCCCCTGCAAGGTCGCATCATAACGGGCAAGCGGCGCCCCGTTCATTGCGCCTCGAGTTCCATCGGATCGATGCCAAGGCGCCGGAACAGCAGGGTATCCTTGTCCTCACCGGGATTGTCCGCCGTCAGCAGCGTGTCGCCGAAGAAGATCGAGTTGGCGCCGGCAAAAAAGCACAGCGCCTGCATCTCGTCAGTCATCGCGGTGCGGCCGGCGGACAGACGGACATGCGATTTCGGCATCATGATGCGCGCCAGCGCGATCACGCGCACGAATTCGATCGGCTCAATGGGCTTGGCGTCTGCAAGCGGCGTACCGGCGATCGGGATCAGCATGTTGATCGGAACGCTTTGCGGATGTTCCGGCAGATTGGCCAGCGTCACCAGCATGTCGATCCGGTCCACCGGCTCCTCGCCCATGCCGACAATGCCTCCACAGCAGACCTTGATGCCGGATTTGCGAACGTGGTCAAGCGTCTCGAGCCGCTCGGCAAAGCTCCGCGTACCGATGATCTCGCTATAGTAGCGTTCTGACGTATCGATGTTGTGGTTGTAGTAGTCGAGGCCCGCCTGCTTCAGTCGAGCGGCTTGCTCAAGATCGAGCATGCCGAGTGTCATGCAGGTCTCCAGGCCCAGCGCCTTGACGCCTTCGACCATCGCCACCACCGCATCCATGTCGCGCGCCTTGGGGTTTCGCCAGGCCGCGCCCATGCAATAACGGGTGGCGCCGGCATGACGCGCCTTGGTCGCTTCGGCGATGACGCGCCTGACATCCATCAGCTTGGACGCCTCCAACCCGGTTTCGTGACGCGCCGACTGGCTGCAATAGCCACAATCCTCCGGGCATCCTCCGGTCTTGATGCTGAGCAGCCGGCTGAGCTGGACCTTGTTTGGATCGAAATTCTGGCGGTGCACCGTTTGCGCCAGGAAGAGGAGATTGTTGAAGGGGGCATGGTAAAGCGCCTGAGCCTTCTCCAAGGTCCACGCCCCAAGGTCAGGGGGGTCAGGGGATTGAGCCTGTGGCGATGTCTGCGTTGAACTTGCCGTTTGCATCTCCATGCTGTTCCTCCGGTATGACTTGCGGGTCTTTGCTATCTGACTAGTGATCGGAAAGGACAGTTGACCCAATCCTGTTCGTTACTCAGACAATCATGAGCCCCGATGGTCGAGGCCGATATCCAGGATCGGCGCGCTGTGGATGAGTCGGCCGACCGAAATCAGATCAACGCCGGTCGCGGCAAACGCTCGCGCTGTATGCGACGTGATCCCGCCAGAAGCCTCGGTGATAGCGCGGCCACCGACCATTGCGACGGCGCGGCGAAGATCGGGGAGGGACATGTTGTCGAGCAGAACCGCATCGGGAGCGAAGCCAAGTACCTCCTCCAACTGGGCCAGAGTATCGACCTCGACTTCGATCTTGACGAGATGACCGGCCGCTCTTCGTGCTCGCTCGAGCGCTGGCCGGACGCCGCCTGCGATGGCGATGTGGTTGTCCTTGATCAAAATTGCATCGTCCAGGCCGAAGCGGTGATTGGACCCGCCACCTGCGCGCACGGCATACTTTTCGACTGCCCGCAATCCGGGCGTCGTCTTGCGGGTGCAGATGATCTTCGCGCCATATCCACGAACCGCAGCGACCATCGATGCCGTTGCTGTGGCGATGCCGCTCAGATGGCACAAAAAATTGAGTGCCGTCCTTTCGGCTGTGAGAATGGCCCGGGCCGGGCCAACCACTGATGCAATGACCTCTCCATCCACGACATTGCAGCCGTCTGCCCGCTCCACGGAGATTTCGACACCAGGATCAATCAAGCCGAAAGCGAGCATCGCCAGATCGATGCCGGCGACAACTCCGGACTGTCGCGCCACCAACACGGTTCCCGCTTGGCATTCCTTCGGGACGATGGCGTCCGTGGTCAAGTCGCCGGCTCTGCCAAGGTCTTCAAGAAGAGATGCCCGTACAAGCGGCTCAAGCAGGACCGTGGGGAGCGGTGAGAGCATCATCCCTTTGCACCTTCGGAGCTTGGCGAGTGTCCGAGTTCCCGCGCAGCCGCCAAGGCGGCTTCGAGCGTGATTTCGGACCGTCGGGCGGCAGTCGCATGATGAGGAAAATCTGTCCGGTAATGAGCGCCGCGGCTTTCTTCGCGCAACAAGGCGGCAACAGCAATCATTAGCCCGACAGCCGCCGGATCCGAGGCCGCATCCTTGCTTTCGGCGAGCGGCAATAAGGCACGCGCGGCTGCTTTCAACGCTTGACCATCCCGGACGATGCCGAGTGCGCGCGACAGAAAAACGCGCACGGCTATCGGAGCGGGCGGTGGGTAAACGTTCGCAAACGCAGGCCTTGTTCTGCGCGCAGGCGTTCCGGCGACGCTTTCAGCGACCCAGCGGGCGCACACGATTGCCTCCGTCAAGGAATTGCTGGCGAGCCTGTTGGCGCCATGCAGTCCTGTCGAAGCGACTTCGCCGCAGGCCCACAGCCCCTTGACGGAGGTCCTGCCCGAGCTGTCCACGGCAACGCCACCCATGTGGTAGTGTTGGGCCGGACGAATGGGGATGAGATCGCGCGCGGGATTGATGCCCGCTCCAAGGCAGGCTGATGCGATTGTCGGGAAATGTCGAGCGAATGCCGGGCCTGGCCGTTGTCGGGCATCGAGAAAAACATGGTGGCCGTCCGCAAGATGGTTCCACACGGCGCGGGCCAAGACATCGCGAGGCGCAAGTTCCGCCCCGGGCACGCTCTGGAGAAAAGCCTGGCCGGTTTCATCGATCAGGGCAGCACCTTCGCCTCGCACAGCCTCGCTGACCAGCGCCATAGGGCGTTCTGGGCCGTCAAGCGCGGTCGGGTGGAACTGAATGAATTCGAGGTCGGCTAGGACAGCTCCAGCGCGGGCCGCAAGCGCAAGGCCTTGTCCGCAACTGCCCCAAGGGTTCGTGGTGTCGAGAAACAGTCCCCCGATGCCACCGGTGGCGAGGACGACCCGCCGTGAGCCGAAGAAGAAAGGTGCGATCGAACAGCTCGCCCAGACGCCTCGGATTGCATTCTCTCGCACGGCGAGCCGGCGCGCTTCCACGCCCTCCACGACAACTATCGACGGAGTGGAACGCACAGCCGCGATCAGCGCACGCATGATCTCACGCCCGGTGCCGTCCCCATGCGCATGAACGATGCGACGTCGGCTGTGTGCGGCCTCCAATCCGAGGCACAGTGATCCTTCCGGCGTGCGGTCAAAGCGAACCCCAAAGCCCGCAAGCCCCTCTACGGCCTTAGGCGCGGCTTGGAGGATGCGGCTCGCCACGTCTCTGTCGCAGAGACCATCCCCGGCGGCAACCGTATCGGCCAGGTGCATTGCCGGATCGTCGTCTTCGCCGAAACTTGCAGCCAGGCCCCCCTGGGCCCAGGTGCTCGAGTTGTCAGCTCCCAGCAGCGACCTTGACAGAAGAAGCACCGGCTCCGGCGACAGTTGAAGCGCGGTCATCAGTCCGGCGATGCCGCCGCCGATGATGATGGGCCGCCCGAAGAAGCTGCGGGGGTCGGCGCTCAAACTGCCAGCATCCGTTCGACCGCTAGCCGCGCGCGCCCGGCGATCCCGGGTTCGACGGTTACGACATGGTGGTTCTGCTCGAGCGCCGTGCGGATGTTGGCAAGCGTGATCCGCTTCATATGCGGGCACAAATTGCAGGGCCGGATGAACTCGACCTCTGGGTGGGCTAACGCGACGTTGTCGCTCATTGAGCATTCCGTCATCAGCACGACACGTGGCGGCCTTTGCCTTTCGACATAGTCGGACATGGCAGCCGTCGAGCCGGAAAAATCGGCTTCAGCCACGACGTCGGGCGGGCATTCGGGATGGGCGAGCACGACCACGCCGGGATGGCTTTCGCGCAACTCGCGGATGTCGGCCGGTGAAAAGCGCTCATGCACCTCACAACGCCCTTTCCAGGCGATGATCTGCACATCTGTCTGGGCGGCGATATTCTGGGCCAGATATTCGTCCGGCAACATGATCACCCGGAGAACCCCAAGGGATTCGACGACCGCCTTGGCGTTGCCGGATGTACAGCAGATATCCGACTCGGCCTTCACTTCGGCGGACGTATTTACATAAGTGATGATCGGAACGCCGGGATAACGCTGGCGCATCAAGCGCACGTCTTCTGCCGTGATTGAGTCCGCCAACGAGCAACCGGCGCTGAGATCCGGAATGAGCACGGTCTTGCCCGGATTGAGGAGCTTGGCCGTTTCGGCCATGAAATGGACGCCGGCCAGCACGATGACTTGCGCCTCGACCGTCGCAGCCGTGCGGGCTAGTGCCAAGCTGTCGCCGACGATGTCGGCCACGCAGTGGAAGATCTCGGGCGTCTGATAATTGTGCGCCAGGATGATCGCGTTGCGCTCGCGCTTCAGCGCAAGGATCGCCTCGATATCCTCGGCGAAAGCCGGCCATTCAATCGGCGGGATCACTCGTCGGACGCGCTCGTAGAGCAACGTGGCCGTAGGCAGCATGGCGCCCATCGACCCCCTCCCGCTTATACTCTAACTGAAAATAACCAGCATATACTTGCTGTGAGTATAAGGGATGTCAACCCCGCGCCAGCGGCAATTTTGTCCCGGCGATGAGTCTATCGTCCAGAACGGCGTGGCGGAAACGGAAAAGCTTCGCTGGCCGGCCGCCGGTCTCAGTGGTGGCCTCTCCGGTCTCCTCGACCAGCTCCTGCTGTTCGATCAGTCGGCGAAAGTTCGGCTTGTGGATGAGCCTGCCGGCGAGCGCCTCCACGGTTCGCTGCAGCTGCAAAAGCGTGAAGACCGGCGGCATCAGCTCAAAGACGACTGGGCGGTATTTGATCTTGGAGCGCAGCCGCGCAATGCCGGTCGCCACGATGCGGCGATGATCGGCGACCATGGACTTGCTGGGCACCAGCGGCGGGGGTCCTGCGTCCCGCCCTCTTACGGCCTCTTGGACCAGGCCTGCTTCGTAGACTAACTCATAGCGTTGAAGCGTGAGTTCCTCGTTCCAAAGGCGGTCGTCGAAGCCAAAGGCTATCGTCGCCCGCTGCCAGCGTTCACGTCGCGTGGCCGAATCGCCAACCCCGTTTGCCCATTCGATCAGGCGCGGCCGCAGAACGTCCAGCACGACCGCAGGCGTGCCGGAGCGGTGGTCCTCCCATGGAAAATATTCATACCAACTCTGCCATCCGCACTTGGGCGAGCCCGCTGCCTGTTCCTTGCGCGTCAATGCGAGATAGCTGATGGAGATGACGCGCTGCTGGCGCTCGGCGCCGATGCGATCCCGATCCGCGAACGTGTAGAGTTGCTCAATGTACCCCAGCCGATGGCCGGTTTGCTGCTCGACCCACCCCCTCAAGCCGGATTGCAGCGATCGGTGCTCAAGCGCAAAGGGACCGGAGGGCAAGGTGTCCGCCTGGCCGATGGTGAGGACACAGGGTTGACTGCCGTTTACGGCGACCACAAAGGCGATCAAGTCCACTTTGACGTTGTCGGCCTTGCCGGCGGCTCTGTCTTTCCTGAGTCCTATTGCCTGATCGTCCATTATTTGGCCAACTCGGGGGCACCTTAATCGATTTAGTGTAAGCGTGCCAATTGGCACGTCAACACCCCGCAGCTGCATGGCCATTTTTTTTGCTCTTCGCACCTGCACAAAAATGTGCCAAAGGCGACAGCCGCAGCTGGTAACGTAGGGGAAGGAGGGTCCCATGAGCGCTTATGGTGACACCAGGGCGATCACACCGCCGGATATTCGTTCGCGCAAAGGTGGGACGCCGCTCGTCTGCCTTACCGCCTACACCACCCCAGTCGCCCGGCTTGTCGATCCCCATTGTGATGTGGTGCTCGTCGGCGACAGCGTCGGCATGGTTCTCCACGGCCTGCCCTCGACGCTCGGCGTCACGCTGGAGATGATGATCACGCACGGCCAGGCGGTGCGCCGTGGCATCAAGCAGGCGCTGATGGTGGTCGACCTGCCGTTCGGTTCCTACGAGGAAAGCCCAGAGCAGGCTTTCCGCAATGCCGCGCGCGTCATGGCCGAGACCGGCTGCACGGCCGTCAAGCTCGAAGGCGGCGAAGCGATGGCAGAGACGATCGGCTTCCTCGCCGCACGCGGCGTGCCCGTCATGGCCCATGTCGGATTGACGCCGCAGGCCATCAACACCATCGGTGGCTACCGCGTACAGGGCAGGGGCGGGGATGCCGAGCGCATCAGGCGCGACGCAATTGCGGTGGGCGAAGCGGGCGCCTTTGCGGTCGTCCTGGAGAAGGTTCCTGAGGCGCTCGCCCGCCGGATCACCAAGGAGGTGGCGACCCCGACCATTGGCATCGGTGCCTCGGCAGCCTGTGACGGCCAGATTCTCGTCGTCGACGACATGCTGGGCCTCTTCGGCGACTTCCGGCCCAAGTTCGTCAAGCGCTATGCTGAACTCCGGGAGGCGGCTGCGGCTGCGATCGCTTCCTATGCGCGCGAGGTGAAGGAGCGCCAGTTTCCCGCCGCAGAGCATGTGTTTGCCGATGCGCCCAAGCCCGCCGACACGGACGCCACCAAGAGCGGAGAAGCAGCGTGAGCGTGCCGATCGTCAGGAGCGTTGACCAGCTTCGCGAAAGCGTCGCCGCATGGCGCTGCGAAGGTGTGAGGATAGCCCTGGTGCCAACGATGGGCGTCCTGCATGAGGGCCATCTCAGCCTGGTGCGCGCTGCACTCGAGAAGGCAGACCGTGTGATAGTGACGCTCTTCGTCAACCCGAAGCAATTCAACAGCCAGGCCGATCTTGCCGCGTATCCCCGCACCGAGGACGAGGATGCCGCCAAACTGGCATCGGTTGGCGCGCACCTGCTTTATGCGCCAGATGCAGAGGAGATGTATCCGGCGGGCTTCGCCACCACCGTTTCGGTTTGCGGTGTCAGCGAAGGCCTGTGCGGTACATTCCGGCCGGGGCATTTCGACGGCGTGGCGACCGTCGTCGCCAAGCTCTTCCTGCAGACCAGCGCTGACTTCGGCTTCTTTGGCGAAAAGGACTTTCAGCAAATTCACCTGGTCAGGCGCATGGCCCGGGATCTGGATATTCCAATCACCATTGTTGCCTGTCCGACAGTCCGTGAAGCCGACGGTCTTGCGCTATCATCGCGCAATGTGCGGCTCTCGCCAGCGGAACGCGCTGTTGCTCCCAAGCTATCATCGGTCCTGCTCAAGACGGCTGAGCGGCTTGAGCGCGGCTCACCCATCCTGCCAACGCTTGCAGAATCTCGCGCAGCAATTCTGGCTGCAGGCTATCGCGAGGTCGAATACCTGGAACTTCGCGATGAGGCAGATCTGCACCCGATAACGAGCCTCGATCGACCGGCACGGTTGCTTGCCGCTGCCTGGCTCGGCGGCACACGGCTCATAGACAACGTCAGACTATTTCGGATTGGTTCAACAGATTAGCCACGTTCTCGGCACGCGCCGTATTCGTCCGGGATCATCTAAAACAAGGTCTCTGCCTGGCATTGAGCGTTACGGAGGTTACGCACAGGACACATGCATCGCGTGTTTGAGAACTTCGTCGAGCAACTGTCTGCAAGTGTTGATGCTGCCGATCTCGGTGAGGCAATGGCCTCCGCTGCAGCCGGCTTCGACTTCCCGCTATTCGCCTATTTCACCTACCCGTCAGCCTCCGGCGACGCCCCCCAATTGATTTCAAACTATCCTTCATCCTGGACGTCACGTTATCTGCAACAGCGGTACCACAGTCTCGATCCGGTCATCCTGCGCGGGCTGCAAGGCTGGGATACATTCGATTGGGGTGTGGATCGCGCTCGGCACGGTCTGCCGAATTCGCAGCAACAAATTCTAGAGAGTGCGGCTGAGTTTGGCATCTGCGGCGGCCTGACGATGTCCATGCATGATCATCTCGGCCGGTTTGCTGCCCTGACCTTTGCTTCCGACGAGTCCCGTCCGCCTCTGTTGCGGTCACTGGCACGTTACGAAAAAGCATTGCAGCTGGTGGCCATCAACTTTCATATCCATGTCCGGCGAAGGCTCGCCGATCATCGCGTGGTGGATGGTGTAACGCTCACCCCGCGGGAGTTCGAGTGCCTGAAATGGGCGGCGCGCGGCAAGTCGGCTTGGGATACTAGCCAGCTTCTCGGCGTCTCAAAGCGCACCGTGACCTTTCATCTGGAAAACGCCAAGGCAAAGTTTGGCGTTCGAACGATCAACCAAGCCGTTGCACGAATGGCTGCCTCCGGCCTGACGAGATCCTGATTCTCAGCCACGATACCTGTAAACCTCTACAGGCTGCATCGCTGTCAGCTTTGCCCTTCGATGGCGGGAACACATCCCACATGGAGGCGACCATGATGCAACTGATAGCACCAGACTTTTACAGTGATTTTGCAGGCGAGCTCAAAGAGATGCACGGGCTCAGGTTTCGGGTGTTCAAGGAAAGGCTCGATTGGGAAGTTGATACCGAAGACCAGATGGAATCCGATCCGTTTGATGCTCTCAAGCCTGTCTATCTGCTCCTCAAAGGATCCGACTGGCGAATTCGCGGTTGCGTGCGTCTTTTGCCCAGCACCGGACCCACAATGTTGCGCGACACCTTCCCGGTGCTGCTGGGTGCTGACGTCGTGCCCTCGACCACCGACATATGGGAGAGCAGTCGTTTCGCGCTCGATCTTCCTCCGTCGGCGCCCAAGGCAGCGGGCGGGCTGGCTCAGGCGACCTACGAGCTCTTCGCGGGCATGATCGAGTTCGGCTTGGCCAAGGATCTGACCCGGATCGTAACGGTGACGGACACGCGCATGGAGCGGATCCTCCGCCTTGCTACGTGGCCATTGTCGCGCATCGGAGAACCCAAGTGCGTCGGCAAAACGGAGGCGGTGGCTGGGTTTCTCGAGATTTCCCACGCGAGCCTTTTGCGCATCCGCAGCAGGGGACGTCTGAGCGGACCGGTACTGTGGCAACCGGTTCTAGGCCCGTCAGCATAGCGCCATTGTGGACACCTGTGCCATGAAGGATGCTGGTTTGTCCAAGGAAGCGACGGTCGGCCTTGTATGCTGGCCGGACTGGCGTCGCCAGGACGCTTACCACTACGCCAGACGATTGCCACGCACTGGCTGGGCCTGGGAGTTTCTTCGGCGTAATCCACAATTCCAGCGCGACCACGCCAAAATGGCACCGTCCGCCTGCTTTGTCGGAACCCAGGCCGACATGAAGATAATCGAGTTGACGACAGAATCAGCTTTCCTAAGACAATGGAGCCTCCTTTTTCGCGGACGCGCCACAGTCGGACGCTACATCGGCGAGGGTCTTTTGGGATCCGCGCGATTGCGCCTGTATTCTACGAGCGGCCGCGGAGCCGCTGGGGCTCGACCACGATTTTGAACCGCTTCACCTTTCTTCGCTCTCATGCTGCAAGGACATCCTGCTGACAGCTGCGGGCATGCAGCACGTGCTGCTGAGGGAGAACTGCCGGAGTCTGCAGATCGCCGTTTCCGGTGCGTCCGTCCTCCGCCCGTTGCGGCTATATGTCGACGCAATCCTTCAGCCGCAGCACCTCAAGTTCCATGTCGCTGCCCTTCAGTTCCTGAACGACATCAATGATTGCCGCCGCGTGTCAGCTGCTTGCTTTCCGCCGGAACACCGCGGAGCGCGTCTGCGTATTGTACTGCAGGCTTTGGATGGCTCGCTGGCGGGAGCATCTCATCAGGAGGTCGCCATTGCCTTGTTCGGGAGACGCCGTGTCGAAGAAGATTGGCGTCATCCAGGCGGCCATCTTCGCGATCAGGTACGTCGCGCCATCCAACGCGGCCGCTACCTGATGGGCGGCGGCTACAGACAGTTCCTGAGGTAATTGGAGTGGTTGCGATTGTCTTATACGAACGCGCAACCTCCATTTTCTCACTGCAATGGTGCGTTGCACAAAACGTGGCAAGCGCCTAGTTCTTCCGCGGCGAATCGGGTTTCGGCGAAACACCGGGACCCAACTTCGTCGATAAGTGCATTCATGACCTGAGGACCCCGATGACCGTTATGAACTCCGACAAAGCCGGCGCTGCAAGCCTTGAGACAATCGCGCGAAACGGCAGCATGCTGCGTCGCATAGCCGTACGCATTCCGACCTACCTGTCGGATATTCGCGAGAACCCGGCGTGGCTGCCCATGTTCATGTTGGCGCGCACCATGCCGGCACGGAGAATGCACTGGCGTGGTGCAAAGCCGGTCCGAAGGCCGCAAAGAGCCCAGGACACGATGTTTGCCGGTGTCAATTGCCACGACGTTGTCGACGCGCTGCGGATGGATGGGCTTTTTCCCGGCCTTGTCCTGCCTGCAATGGTGGCTGAAGATGTAGCCGCATTCGCCAGGTGCACACCTTGTTTCGGCAATTTCGATCGCCGACTCGAGTTCATGCCGGCGGAGCATGCGGAGGCTGAGGCGCGATTTGGCCGTCCGTTGCTCAGCGGCCATTATTTCGAGCGCATTCTGGGCTGTAAGTCGGCCGTTGCCATCCAAAACGATCCGCTGCTCATGGATATCGCGGCGCACTATCTCGGCGGCCAGGCGACGCTGATCACGACGCGCGTCTGGTGGAGCTTCCCGACCGGCCAGGCGTCGGACGCGGACAAGAACCTGGCTTCGCTCGGCAAATACCACTTCGACCTGGACGACTGGCGGATGCTGAAGTTCTTTTTCTATCTGGTGCCCGTCGACGAGGGGACCGGCCCGCATATCTATGTTCGCGGCAGCCATGATCGCCGCGCCCTCAAGCACCAATTTACGCTTGTCGTCGGCCATCCAGCGCAAGAGATTCTGGACGTCTACGGCAAGCAGAGTCCGGTCACGCTGACCGGCAAGGCCGGTTTCGGTTTCGTCGAGGATCCGTTCGGGTTCCATATGGGCACCGTGCCGTCGCACAGGCCACGGCTGATGATGGAAGTTGGCTTCGGCGTTTCTCCTCCATCGCGCCGCCGCTTCCATGGCGAGCCTGTGATCCGCTGATTTCGAAAAGTCCCGAAACAGCCTTCCCGTTGTGAGGGAAAGATAAGGCTATGCCGCCAATCGATCTGTTCCGGGCCAAAAGCGGTTGTCTGCACATGCCCTGAACTTGGCTGGTGCAATGAGTCTCGCCATTGCTCCAGCCAGCGCATCAGTGCCTGTTTAATCGAGGTTAGATGGCAGTGCGCCCCAGAGATCCTCCTCGATATCGCCTGCCGCGCGAAGCCTCAGATGCTCTTCGACAACCTCCTTTACGGACCAAGTCGTCTCGGGTCTCCTTTGAGTGGCCGGAAGGTGGTGCACAGCCGTATCGTGCTTCGGGATCCTGAACGAAGGCGAGGGGCGGTTTGTTCCTCGCGGGGCGCATGCAGCGGTGCCGGCATGACAGCTTCGTCTTGGATCCCGATGCTCGGCAACGTCGGCGGTGAAGGCTCTGTCTAGGCGGCTTACGTGACTCCAATGCAGGAGATCGACCATCTCCTGTCGAGCACATTCGTTGGCGATCACCGTCGCGGCGCTACGGACGCCGCGGCACCTGCGATCAATGCAGTTTGCCGACTAGCCGAGCGTATTCGGCTT
This sequence comes from Mesorhizobium sp. C277A, assembly GCF_040324395.1. Taxonomy (NCBI): domain Bacteria; kingdom Pseudomonadati; phylum Pseudomonadota; class Alphaproteobacteria; order Hyphomicrobiales; family Phyllobacteriaceae; genus Mesorhizobium; species Mesorhizobium sp. C277A. The sequence continues at coordinate 364,429 of NZ_JAMYVW010000004.1, forward strand.
CAGCCCTGCCATATGACCCATCTGCCAGCGCAATTAGACGCGCGCGATCAAGAATGACTACCTCTCCTCGCATTGAGCGTATCAGACCTTGGCCCTCCAAGGTTTGCAGCGCTATGGTGACGCCGGGCCGCCTGACACCGAGCATAACTGATAAGAACTCGTGCGTAATCGCAAAGCTGTTCCCGTCGACGCGATCATCACACATCACCAGCCATCTTGAGAGCCTGTCGACTATGTTCATCCGGGCATTGCTGAGCGCGGTAAAGCTTGCCTGGAGGTGAAAGTAGTGAACGTAGCGGAGCAGAAAGGTTCGCAAGGTTGGGCTTGTCAGAAGCGCCTTGGTGAAGAGGCCCGCGTCGATAACAAAGGCTCGGGCTTCTAATTGGACGTAACAATCGTGCGTTGACCGGTCATCGCCCATGATAAGCGCTGAGCCGGTCATGCCCTCACAACCAATGATTCCGATCTCAGCTTCGATACCAGGCCGCAGCTCGCCCACCACTGACCCGAGACCGCTCTCGAAGAAGTACACGGTGCTGATTGGTGACCCCGCCACTTCGAGATGCGTCTTCAGCCCAAGGGAGACGCTTTCGAAATGAGGTTGCAGCAATGCCAAATCTGCCGAGCACATTCGTAGCAGCAGCGAATTGCGATAGATCGAATTTTGGCCGGTGTCGCGTTGCGCGGCAGTGTGAGTTTGTGAACTGGAGTCTGTCATAGCTCCCTCTCCCTATTGGGGCGGAAGCATGTTGATCGCTCACAGCCGACGGACGCCCTTAGAGTTGCCGTCGATGGCACACTGTATGCCTGCCGACCGCGGATGTCCCATTTTTTAATCAATTACGTTAATCGGCCCGAGCCAAGCTTTGGCGCACCCGCTCTAACGCGGCATTCAGATGCTCCAGAAATTCGTCATCGCTTTTGGTCGCCAAGCCGACTTGTCGAGCGCGAGTTACAATGCGCTCCTGGAGTGAAACCGCTGTCTCATAGTGGTCCACGATCATCTGAAATGAAGCGCTCATTGGGGCGGATTCAAAGAGCTGTGCCATTCTGGCAATGTAGTTCCAAGATGATGAGAGTCCATGCGGCCGCCGCTTGGGTAACAATCGTACAATATACCTAAGACTGGCCGCGCTCTTTGGTTATCCTCCCAGAAATCCGTAGCCTCGCGAGGCGCAGCTTCTCTTCGCCCTCCGACCTCGTGACCGGCGGACCAGTCCCGGCTTCAGCCATTCGGCCTTGTTCTTCTTATGCTCCTTCGGGACCGCCGACCTCGCCCTGCACACGATTCCACAGCGTTTGCCTCTTGTAGGCCTTGAAGGCTACTATCGGCCGCCCTTGTAGGGCCGCTTTCAGCCATGATCACCTCGGGGCGCTGAACGAAGCGCGTGCTTGTCGACTCTGTCGGTCGTCGCAGACGCTTACGGAGGCCTCACCGCAGAGGGCGATGCGAACTCCGGCTCGACGACGGCTGTCAAATCAGACTGCTGTGGATGCACTACCACCGATCGGTACTAGGATTCTCGACCTCGGTAATAAGCTGGTCTGTACAGCTAGCGACCTTCCTGCCTAGCAATATCAAAAGTCAAACCCCGCCGAAGATGCATATGCCTGGCAGCACGCGTCGGTCTTTGGCCACGCATCTGCCAAACCGAAATCAAGTAGCCCGCCATCGCGCGACCCTCAACGCGATCTTGATCATTGCAGTGGGGCAATAACTTATCTCTTTGGAGCTTGGTGGTGATATATAGGCGCCCAAGCCAGTGCTAATATTGCATGGAGCTAAAATGCCCGCTAAGATTTCTTGGGTGTTAGCTGGCGGGTGTTTGATGCGGTTTCATCGTCTAGGCGCGGTCGCTCTGGGTCTGGCGTCCTTCATCAGCAGCGCTCATGGCCAAGAATCCTGCGACCCTAACTACACAGGCGCCTGTGTTCCAATCGCCAGCGATGTCGACTGTTCCTCCGGAAAGGGCAATGGTCCCGCATACGTACACGGGCCGGTCTCTGTCGTAGGCACCGATATCTATGATCTTGACCGAGACGGCGACGGAATAGGTTGCGAAAACGGCTAGAGGAGGCAAGTCGCCCTCCAACTTCATGACGGCACCAGCCCATCCGCTGTTTATGGTAACGGTCACCTCCGAGTTGAGGGTGAGCAACGTTCCCAGCCATTTGCATCAAATATCAGGACCTCCTAAATGCGACTTATGGCGACTCTGCGGTACGACGGTCGAACACCGTCCACGTCTCATCCGTCTCCTGCCATACGTTTGTCAGTTGGTAGCTGATTGTAGAATGTGCCAGTAACTGGGGATGCTCATTGCGTTCCACGTGCGCGAGCCCTGATGCGCGTCCGTTATTTTTACTCTCCGGTCACGATTGAGACCACTGGCCCGGGCGATGTTCCCCGAGAAGAACAAAGAGGTAGATGGCGCCGGCATGGTCCCACCAATGCTCTCCCCTTGTGAACGGCATCCAAACTTTTCGGCGGGCTTGAACAGCGGCCACCTTTGGCGGCTATCGAGGGCTGATGATAGATTCCATTCCAGCTCTTTCTAATGTGTCGTCCGAACAGTGAACGAAAGTAGAACATATAATTCAAGCGCGAATTGACTGTGAGAGGGATGAGCTGCAATTTGGGTCAGGCCTGACGCTGGTGGAAGACGAAATTGCGGTGGCGACTGGAAGCTCAGCGATGCCCCAAATGAAATTGGGCAGCTGGTGCTGTCCGCTGCGGCGCTATGATGTCAGACGATGGTATCGGCCGAATGACCTGGGGAATCTTCGGGGACGTCGAGGCCGACGTGGTCGGAAGCAAACTGAGTTGCAGGCGATGCGGCAGGAACGAGTATATGCAAGCTGAGACGCCTGTCGCCGTCGAGGCCTGGTGAGCGATACGGGTGCGCCTGAGTGTCAATGGCGCATCTACCAACGGCCTGGTACGCGATTCACCGCCGTGCGAGCTGATCGAAACTGGCTTGGTCGATTGCATCTTAATAGCGCCGCCCATCAGGAAACATTTTTCTATCGTTTGCGGTTGGGGCCGCATGACGCGATTGTCGGACGCAACAAGCCAGCTTGGCAATCGGCAGTAGGCTGTCCACACTGTACTCCCTAGTGTCCAATACATACCTAACGAGACCGCCATGCCGTCACCTCCAGATTTCACCGACGATTTTCGCTCCGGGCTGATCACGCTGCTGCGCTGGCGCAGGGATGTGCGGCGCTTCGAGCCGACGGCTCTGCCGGAGGGTACGCTGGAACGCCTGCTCGAGCTCGCCAGCACTGCGCCCTCCGTTGGCCTCAGCCAGCCCTGGCGCTTCGTAGTCGTCGAGAGCCTCAAGCGGCGCACTGCCGTGAGAGACTGCTTCGAGCGCTGCAATGCCGAGGCGCTCACGCGCTTTTCGGGAGAGCGCGCCGCACTCTATGCCCGGCTGAAGCTTGCCGGGCTCGACGAGGCGCCCTGTCAGTTCGCGGTCTTCGCCGACCGCACGACCCGACAAGGCCATGGGCTCGGTCGCATGACCATGGCGGCGACCATCGACTATTCGGCCGTCATGGCGGTGCACACACTGTGGGTGGCGGCGCGGGCGGAGGGCATCGGCATGGGCTGGGTGTCGATCCTCGATGCGACCGAGATGGCCGAAATTCTCGACACGCCGCCCGAATGGACGCTGATCGGCTATTTCTGCCTCGGCTATGCCAGCGAGGAGCACGACATGCCGACCTTGGAACGCGAATGCTGGGAACATCGGCGGCCGCCGGTGGTGATCAGGCGGTAGTGGGGCTGCCCATCATTCGCCTCTTCCCTGGCGATGAGCTTGACGCAGATCGGGTCGCCCTTCGCCACATTGCCATTCCGACCGAAGCCGAGGTTCGTGTTCTTGCAAAGGCCAGGAAAGAGCAGCATGACAAGCGCGACCGCAGCGAAGATGGCGCTTGCGACAACCGGGCTGAAGCCGGGCATGGAGGTGGTCGACCTCTGTTGCGGGGCGGCTGTGCCGATCACCACGATCGCCCGCCATGTCGTCGCACTACGCCGACCAACTGGAGGCCGCGCAGCGCCGGCTGACCGGCGCCGGCGCGACCAATTGCGAATTCGTCGCCGGCTACGCGCTACGAACTCGCTACTCTGGTGTCACGCCCCGTCGAGTCTTCACGGCCAACGCCTTCGACGGCGTCCCGGACCGACCGCGGCTGGCACGTGCCGTGCGCGAGGCGCTCGCCCCCGGCGGACATTTGTTATCGTCAACTGACACCGGCAGCCGCGCGAGACGACGACGGTCCTGAAGCGAACTCAGGCTGTCGCCAAGACAGACCATCGCCGATGCCCAAGTCGGCGGCACCATGCTCCTAGATGCCGACTGCCTGACAAAGGGTCGCAGGCCCGTCGTCCGTCCACTGTCCAAGCCCTCCTGGCCTTTCCGAGGCCGTGATCCTGCCGCGGGTGTGAGTTTGCGATCCTCATAAGAGCGTCAGGCGCGAATAGAAGTTTGGGTCGTGGCTCCACAGCCGCCGACCTATCCATCGGGTGGATGGTAGTTATCACAACAATCAATTTTACCAATATTATGGAATTCTACTACAAGGCCGCCACTTAAAGCGGCCGGACGGGTATCCGTCTCGCGTGGGCTGGTGCTGCCCGCAAAGATGCGGAGACGAACATGTGCGGGATTGTTGGCATCGTTGGGCAACAGCCGGTGTCGGATCGGTTGATCGGCGCGTTGAAGGGTTTGGAATATCGCGGCTATGATTCCGCCGGCGTTGCGACGATCATCGAGGGTGCCTTGCACCGCCGGCGCGCCGAGGGCAAGCTCGTCAATCTCGAGACGCGACTGAAGGAAGAGCCGCTGAGCGGCAACGTCGGCATCGGCCACACGCGTTGGGCAACCCACGGGGCCTCGACCGAACGCAATGCGCACCCGCACTTTAGCGACGGTGTCGCCGTAGTCCATAACGGCATCATCGAGAATTTCACCGAGCTGAAGGACGAATTGGCGGCGGATGGCGCCGAGTTCCAGACCGACACCGACACCGAGGTCGTTGGGCATCTCTTGGCAAGATACCGCCGAGAGGGCATGAGGCCGCAAGAGGCCACGCGTGCCATGCTGAAACGCGTCAAGGGCGCTTATGCGCTTGCCATCCTCTTCGAAGATGAACCGTCGACCATCACGGCGGCGCGCAACGGACCACCGCTCGCGATCGGTCACGGCGACGGCGAGATGTTCCTGGGCTCCGACGCGATCGCCCTTGCTCCCTTCACCAATGAAATTACCTATCTCATCGACGGCGACTGGGCCGTTGTCAGCAATTCGGGCGCCCATATCTTCGATGTCGACGGCCGTCCCGTCGAGCGTCCGCGCCATATCTCCACGGCCGCGGCCGATCTCGCCAACAAGGGCAACCATCGCCACTTTATGGAGAAGGAGATTTACGAGCAGCCCGAGGTCATCGCCCATGCTCTCCGTCATTACATTAACATCATAGACAGTCGCGACATGCTTCCTGGCATTGATTTCGCCAAGGTCCCGAGCTTGGCGATCTCTGCCTGCGGGACCGCCTATTTCGCCGGACTGATCGGAAAATACTGGTTCGAGCGCTATGCGCGCCTGACCGTTGAAATCGACGTTGCGTCCGAATTCCGTTACCGCGAGATCCCGTTGCCGCCGCAATCGGCGGCTCTTTTCATCTCGCAGTCCGGCGAAACCGCCGATACGCTTGCGTCATTGAGGTACTGCAAGGAGCGTGGGCTGAAAATTGGCGCTATCGTCAATGCCTGCGAATCGACCATCGCTCGGGAGGCCGATACGGTTTTCCCGATCCTTGCCGGACCGGAGATCGGCGTCGCCTCTACCAAGGCTTTTACCTGCCAGCTTGCCGTTCTAGCAGCACTCGCCATCGGCGCGGCCAGAGCCCGCGGGACCGTCCCCGAACACGAGCTGCAGGCGCTCGTCAGGAGCCTCGCCGAATTGCCGCGCGTGATGGGCCACGTACTCGAGTGCATCCAGCCGGAAATCGAGTTCTTGTCGCGCGAACTGTCAAAGTGTCGTGACGTCCTGTATCTCGGCCGTGGCACCAGTTTCCCGCTAGCGATGGAAGGTGCGCTGAAGCTCAAGGAGATTTCCTACATCCATGCCGAGGGCTATGCAGCGGGTGAATTGAAGCACGGGCCGATCGCCTTGATAGACGAGAACATGCCGGTGATCGTCATCGCGCCCCATGACCGTCTTTTCGACAAGACCGTTTCCAACATGCAGGAAGTGGCTGCCCGTGGAGGGCGGATTATCCTCATCACCGATGAAAAAGGGGCAGCCGTATCGAAACTCGAAACCATGCACACGCTCGTGCTGCCGGTTGTCGACGAGATTATCGCGCCAATGATCTTCTCGCTCCCGATACAGCTTCTAGCCTACCACACGGCGCTCTTCATGGGGACGGATGTAGACCAGCCGCGCAATCTCGCAAAATCGGTCACGGTCGAATGATTGTGAACCTGTACAGGTGGCGATGCGCCTCCAGGAAAGCGGTACCCCTTGTCTGGATCCGAAGCCCGGATGAAACCAGATGACCATTGTTTGCTGCAATTGCGAAACTCGGTAGCGGTTACGAGCGGGTCTTTCGCTGCCTCGCCGGTGGAGATTGGCCGAAGGAAGCAGTGTCCTGCCGAAAGTTCGAGTTGCTGTTCAAGAAAGCCATCGGCGAGAATGGTCCACGAAGGATCGCAGGTCGCATGCGCTACGCCGACCAGGCTCTCAGCACGGGCAGCCTTGATACTTGATCAGAAGGAGGTGAGCCGCCATATTCCGGCCCGGCCAATTCAGCGGCCCATGCATGAGGCCGGTTCGGCCGAATGGACGACCAATTTTTTTTATTTGCTAAGTGTGCGCCTCGGGGAGGAATCTCCGAGGGAGCTCCCAGTTCTTGGAGATGTTTATGAAGGATTCGCGCATTCCCGAACCAGTCTTGACGGCTATGTCCCAGGGAACCCACATCGTCCGCGCTTATCGCGAGCACCTTGGATATTCGATCGACGACCTGGCGGTCGCGTGCGGGCTGGCCGCTGAGGAAATCCAAAACATCGAGCGAGGTCTGAGGTACAGCAAGGGCTATCGGGATCGGATAGCGAAATCGCTTTCCATACCTGTGGGAATTCTTGAGTCGGAGTTGGACATTTCGGACGCCGCCTGAACAGTCGGATGATCTGCAATGGGTGGACTAGCTGTTGTGATGTGAAGCTTGCGGCTGATGTCGACGCTTGATTCGATTTGATGCGATGCCTTCTGGCGCAGCTCGCCGAACACAAAGCGATATAGCCGCCCGGAGTGCTACGAAACGTGCACGACGGCATCGGCTCGCGACGAAGGACTAACGGCGAACTCTTCCTAGTTCGGCGAGGCGATGCTGGCTTGAGCATCAACTCGGCCTACGAGAGTGGCTAGTCCTAGGCTGAATCGTCCACCATGGCGAAGTCGCGCCGCTCTGAAAGTAACATGGCGGGCATCCTGACGTTTCCGGTTGACTATGGGCGTTCGAACCACGAAAAGGGGCCGCTCTTCGTGAGTGGCGTGCGCCGGCAGTCTGACCCCCAAGCCCCCGCCCAGGCTGCCGGCGCGCTTCTAGAAAGATCGAAGTAGGCACTCGCTTGCGCTCTGCCCGCTGACACCTTGTGGTTCCTCCTGCGGGTCCAGCGGACCACCATGGGTGTCGCCAGTTCTGGTGGTCACGCGCCTCCATTTGCGATCTCGTGTCAGTGAGTGCACCGCAAGCACCCTCTCTGCTAGCCTGAAAAATTCATGGGGGTTGGTGGATGTGGCGCAAGCCCGTTGAAATGACGTAGGATTTGGTTGCTTAAGCCGATCCGAAATTTCCCGGAGACCACACCTACCATGAACGATCTTGCGCTGCCGCTGAGCGGTTTTTAGTCGGCGGCAAGTTCGTCGTCGCCCGTTTCGACGGCGGCATGCTGTCGTCCACAGCGGCGTTCTGGCCTAGGCCGAGGTGGAAAAGCAGTTGCGGGTGGCCGAGCGTCTGGCGCGTTGCATCGACGATCCGCGCTGCCCGGACCAGGTCGTCCACAGCCTGGCGGACATGATCGGCTTTCGCATGAAGATGATCGGCGCCGGCTACGAGGACGGCAACGACGCCAACCGGCTGCGCCGCGATCCGGTCTTCAAGATGGCCCAGGATGCGCTGCCGTCGGGTCGGGATCTGGCGTCGCAATCGACGCTGTGCCGGCTGGAGAACCTACCCGGGGTGCGGGAGCTGGTCGCGATGGGGCGGGCGATGGTCGATCTCTATTGCGCCTCGTTCCGGCAAGTGCCGAAGCGGATCGTACTCGACATTGACGACACCTTCGACGCTGTGCACGGAGGCCAACAGCTTCGCCTGTTCAATGCCCACCATGACGAGTACGGCTTCCAGCCGATCGTCGTGTTCGATGGTGCGGGACGGTTCGTCAGCGCGATCCTGCGACCGGCCAAGCGGCCGAGTGGGGCTGAGATCCGCCCCCACCTGCGCCGTCTGGTGCGGGCGATCCAGATCAAGTGGCCGAACATTCGAATCCTGCTCCGCGGCGATAGCCCTTACTGCAACCCGCAGGTCCTCGACTGGTGCCGCGCCAACGACGTCGACTTCATCTTTGGCCTCGCGCCCACCCCGACCCTGCGCAAGCATGTCGCGGATCTGGAGGCCAGCACGACCGCGCGCTTCGAAGCGTCGGCCAAGACAGGCAAGGTCCGCAGGTTCAAGAAGTTCGTTGACGGAGCCCGCGGCGCGGCCGGGCCGGCAGCACTCAGGCGACTATAACGGGCGCAGAGCCGACCCTGCGGCTTCCAGACATTGTCGTGTACAGCTTCAGACCCTCAAGCCGAGCCCGCATGGCCTCGCTTACCTTTTACGGGGCGGCGGTACGTCCAAGCCGGTTCAACAGTTAAGAATTTCGCAAAGACGATACCCCCGGATCCTCGAGCTTCCGCTGCCACTTCCCGCATGCGCCGAGGCGGTCAATGACCCGCCCTTCACAAGGTTATCCGGCAAGCATCTAGGTGCGAGAGATAATGTTGCCGGAAGCATCTTTCATGGCTTCTACACCTGCCTGAACGCCAGAACCGCGTTCGTGCCGCCAAAGGCGAAGGAGTTGCTCAGTGCCACGCGCACCTTGCGCTCGCGTGCCACATTGGGCGTGACGTCGAGATCGCAATCGGGGTCCAGCTCACGATAATTGGCAGTCGGCGGCACGACGCTCTCGCGGATAGCCATCACGCAGGCGATCAACTCGAGCGCGCCGGACGCGCCGAGGCAATGCGCGTGCATGGACTTGGTAGAAGAAATGGACATTGAGAAGGCGTGCTGACCGAAGACGCGCTTGATCGCCGCCGTCTCGATCTGGTCGTTGGCCTTGGTGCCGGTGCCGTGCGCGTTGAGATAGTCGACATCCTCGGCGTCCAGCCTGGCATCGGCAAGGCAGGCCCGCATTGCTGCCTCCGGCCCCTCGACAGTCGGCGCGACGATGCCGGACGCATCGGCGGAAAGGCCGACACCGGCGATTTCGGCAAGGATGGTGGCGCCCCGAGCCAGGGCATGCTCGTAGCTTTCCAGCACCGCCATGCCGGCGCCTTCACCAAGCGACAGCCCCTGGCGATCGGCCGAGAATGGCCGGCAAGTATCGGGCGAAAGCACGCGGATCGCTTCCCATGCCTTCAGCACACCCCATATGAGCGGCGCTTCACTGCCGCCGGCAAGCATCACGTCGGCCCGGCCGAGCCTGATCTGGTCCACCGCGCAGGCAATCGCATGGTTTGCCGAGGAACAGGCGGACGTGACGCCGAAGACCGGCCCGCGCAGGCCGAGACTCATGCTGACCTGGCCGGCAGCGGCCCCCGGCATCGCCTTGGGTACAGTCAAGAGAGCGGCACGCTTACCGCCCAGAAGGATGGCGCGGTAGGTTTGCTCGATCGCATCCCACCCGCAGCCGCCAACGCCCACCGTCGCACCGAAGCGATAGCTATTTCCGTCTTTGGAGGAAAGTCCGGCCTGACGCATGGCTTCGCGCGCCGCAAGCACAGCGAGCAGGCTGAAGCGGTCCATGGAGATGAGTTGCTTGCTGTCGATGTCATGCTCCGGCAGGGCCTTGATCTCGGCACCGATCCTGACCCTCAATTCATGGAACTCGGAGTTGACGATTGGGCCGATGGCGGAGCGGCCTTCTCGCATCTCTGTCCAAATGGCGGCGGCGTTGGTTCCAAGCCCGCAAATCCCGCCAATCCCAGTAATCACGACGCGCCTGTCCATTCACACCCCCGTAGGGAGCAAGCTGCGCACGGCTTCCACCATGCCCCCAACATTCTGGAGATCCGACCATGCCTCGGCCGTATTCATCTCGATCTCGATGCCGTAGGCCTGCTCCAGGTCCCAGAGAACGTCCGCCAATCCCAGTGAATCGATACCGAGCGAAGTCAGTCCCGTGGCAGCCGTTATTTCGCCGCCCGTGGCAGGCGCTATGCCGCCCTCCGACGCGGCGCGCTTCTTGATCATTGCGATTATTTCGTTGGCGAGTTGATCTGCCATCTTGTTCCTTTCCAGCTTGCGTTTTCGGCGTCGTTCAAAACCCGAGTCGCGTCGCGTTGCCAAAATTGCCCCTCATAGAGCCTGTGCGCCGACCAAGCCCAATGCCCATAGGAACCGGACGAGTTCCGGCTTCTGCGGCGTCAGCCCGATGACGAAGAAAAGTCGCCGGCCTCCCGCTTTTGCGCCAGCACATCAAGAATCTGCGTGTAAATGGATAGGAACCGTCGTCAAACGTCAGCTAAACGCTGCGACGGTGGGTGCTGTCAGCGTATTCACTCGGCACCTCATATGTAATCGAGATGTTTCATAGCTCCGGACCAGTTGCGATCAACTATGTACCGGTCGCCATTCGTCGGAGAGTTCGACATGATTTGGAGCGCTGCCTCTCATTCCCAGTACAATCTCCACCGCACGCGACAGATTTCCTCTTTCGGGCTCTTCTCAAGGGACTCGCCACGCGATAGAGGCAGTGATCGGCGCACGTGAGGTCCTGCCAGGTCCATGCGACATTCCGGAAAATTGGTAAAATCGTTTGTTTCAATCAAATTCATCCACGCTATGGATAGCTAAGACATGCGTTTCAAAGGGCTCGATCTGAATCTTCTCGTCGTTCTCGACGCGCTGCTTAGCGAGCGCGGCCTCACGGCGGCGGCACGCAGCATCAACCTAACCATTCATGGGGGTTGGTGGATGTGGCGCAAGCCCGTTGAAATGACGTAGGATTTGGTTGCTTAAGCCGATCCGAAATTTCCCGGAGACCACACCCACCATGAACGATCTTGCGCTGCCGCTGAGCGGTTTGTCATCAGTCGGCGGCTAGTCCGTCGTCGCCCGTTTCGACGGCGGCATGCTGTCGTCCAACAGCGGCGTTCTGGCCTTGGCCGAGGTGGAAAAGCGGTTGCGGGTGGCCGAGCGTCTGGCGCGTTGCATCGACGATCCGCGCTGCCCGGACCAGGTCGTCCACAGCCTGGCGGACATGATCGACTTTCGCATGAAGATGATCGGCGCCGGCTACGAGGACGGCAACGACGCCAACCGGCTGCGCCGCGATCCGGTCTTCAAGATGGCCCAGGATGCGCTGCCGTCGGGTCGGGATCTGGCGTCGCAATCGACGCTGTGCCGGCTGGAGAACCTACCCGGGGTGCGGGAGCTGGTCGCGATGGGACGGGCGATGGTCGATCTCTATTGCGCCTCGTTCCGGCAAGTACCGAAGCGGATCGTACTCGACATTGACGACACCTTCGACGCTGTGCACGGAGGCCAACAGCTTCGCCTGTACAATGCCCACCATACGAGTACGGCTTCCAGCCGATCGTCGTGTTCGATGGTGCGGGACGGTTCGTCAGCGCGATCCTGCGACCGGCCAAGCGGCCGAGTGGGGCTGAGATCCGCCCCCACCTGCGCCGTCTGGTGCGGGCGATCCGGATCAACTGGCCGAACATTCGAATCCTGCTCCGCGGGGATAGCCATTATTGCAACCCAGGTCATCGACTGGTGCTGCGCGTCGACTTCATCTTTGGCCTCGCGCCCACCACGACCCTGCGCAAGCATGTGGCGGATCTGGAGGCCAGCACGACAGCACGCCTGGAAGCGTCGGCCAAGAGAGGCAAGGTCCGCATGTTCAAGGAGCTCATTGACGGCGCCGCTAGTTGGAGCCGCGTCGAGCGCATCATCGCGCGGGTCGAGGTCGGCGCCCACGGTGGCGATATCCGCTTCGTCCCCCGCCTGCCATCACGCCGGAGCAATCCCGGCGCCTGACGAGGCGCGTGGAAAAGCACCGCAACGGCGACCACAGCGTCGCTTCAGGCCGTCAAAAGCTTATCGCCGTGCATCAAGGCGGCTAGATGGCAACGAGGCTTATGCCGCCCGAGCATCGCAGCTAAGTATGCATGAGGGGTCGTCCCTTCAAAATACTTGATACATTTGCGCTTGCGTAGCTCCTTGCATGCGCTCGATGCCAGGAGGAGACCTCTGTTCTAAACGCTCGCATCGATGCAACGCCGTTGACACCATCATCGCGGCGACCGCTTTGCCGCGGCCGCCGCAGCCCTTTTCGAGCATGACGATCATGCCGGCGCCATCGCAGTGATGCACTTGCAAATTCAGAGATGCACTCTGGCCAAATGCTAGGTGCCCAGCATATGTCCGGCATCCCGCAACGCCGCTACGAAGAGACGGGCATTGCCGTTGGCATCCATCTTGGCCTGCATCGACAGGGGCATCCTGTGCCAGCTCTCCAAGGCCGCAATGTAATGTGAGAACATACCGTTAACGATGCAATAGTGGGTAACTAGGCCGTGTCCGTCTAACGCCAGCACGCCGAATTGGCCGCCGTGATATCGGATGGCTGCGACCCGCTGGACCTGCGCGTCACCGTCGATCCGCACGTTGAAAAGCAGGCTGCCGCGGCTCCTGGTGGCTATCTCGGCGGCTTTTTCAGCGAAGCTCAACGAGAGCGAGCGGACGCTTTCGACTGCCATCTGTAAAACCATCAAGTTCAGTTCATCCACTGCCATAAGGTACCTGTGCGCAAGACATGGGTGATTGCAATCGACCACACCGCTTGTTCACAGATGTCGGCTCACGACCGGTTATTCAGGGTTCGCCGGTTATCCATTGAGGGCGTGCTCATCAAAATGATCCTGACGTGGAATGCGCTGCATCTACGAAGCGCGACGAGCAGGCCAGCCAAAGCTGTCGCGACAATTGATCTCATAATCCACCCCGATATCTGGATTTCGGCATCGCTGAACATCCCTGGTAAGTGAGCTGTTTGCGGCAAGCCCATCTCGGCTTTGTACTCCGAAACCGTTGCAATGGCGTCGCTCGGCGCTCGGGACCGACAGGCTCTGCTCGTCGAGAACTTTGTCCCCGAGAAGCGTTCGACTTTGAGCATTCCGCTGAAGGGTGACGTCTCGTCAGTCCGTGTCCTTGCAGCTCACCGCGAAGGCTTTTTGCGCATCGCACGCAAGCGCACGAATTGGTCTCCGTTCACTTCACAAAATGGTTTTCCTGAAGTACTGGAGCGCAGAGAAATCTCCGGTCGCAGCCTACCCGGTTAAAACAAGGACCCAACGATGAAGACTCTCGTCGTCTGCTCCGGCGGATTGGATTCCGTTACTCTTGCCCACAAGGTGGCAGCGGAGCACCAGCTGACCGGCCTGCTATCGTTCGATTACGGCCAACGGCATAGGAAGGAATTGGGCTTCGCCACCCTTTGCGCGGAGCGCCTGAGTGTCCCGCAGCGAATCATCGATATCCACGAGATCGGCGGCGACCTTTCCGGCTCCGCGCTGACCGACAATGTGGACGTGCCCGACGGGCACTATGCCGAAGACACGATGAAGATAACGGTGGTGCCCAACCGGAACGCCATCATGTTGGCCATTGCCTTCGGCCTCGCCGCAGCGCAAGACGCTGACGCAGTGGCGACGGCCGTGCATGGTGGGGATCACGTTGTCTATCCCGATTGCCGTCCGGCCTTCATCGACGCTTTCCAGATGATGCAGGACCACGCGCTCGACGGCTACGCGCAGATTCGCCTTTATGCACCCTATGTGAACCTGACGAAGGCGGACATTGTTACGGATGGAGCCACATACGGCACGCCGTTTGCGCAGACCTGGTCCTGTTACAAGGGCACCGAGCGTCATTGCGGGAGGTGCGGGACCTGCGTCGAGCGGCGTGAGGCGTTTCACATCGCTGGGCACCCGGACCCAACCGAGTATGAGGACTCCGACTTCTGGCTCGGAGCGCTGCGAAGGACCACCGCGTAATGTTCCGCATCACCAAGGAATTCCACTTCTCAGCCTCGCATCAGCTCACCTCATTGCCACCCGATCACCAATGCGCGCGCCTGCACGGACATAACTACATCGTCGAAGTGGAGCTTTCAGCGGATGGACTGGACGATCACGGCTTCGTGCGCGACTACCACGACTTGGCGCCATTCAAACGCTACATCGACGAGAGCTTCGACCACCGGCATCTCAACGACGTGCTGGGACACGAGCAAGTCACGGCGGAATATCTGGCCAGACATTTCTACGACTGGTGCAAGGCACGCCTGAGCGAAACCGCGGCCGTGCGGGTGAGCGAAACGCCGAAAACCTGGGCGGAATACCGGCCATGACGAATACTCATCCCGCAATCCGCGTTAGCGAGATTTTCGGGCCGACGATCCAGGGCGAGGGCGTGCTCATAGGTTTGCCGACGATCTTCGTCAGAACCGGCGGGTGTGACTATCGCTGTTCCTGGTGCGACAGCCTCCATGCTGTGGACAATCAATTCCGCCATGAATGGGAGATGATGTCCGTTGGGGCGGTGTGGAAAAATGTGCTTGCCCTTTCCGGTGGCCGCCCGCTGATGGTGTCGCTATCAGGCGGCAATCCGGCCATCCAGCCGCTCGGCGCGCTCATCGACCGGGGCCATGGTGACGGTTACCGTTTTGCGCTGGAAACCCAAGGGTCGCTTGTCAGGGACTGGTTTGCGCAGCTTGACGTGCTGATCCTCAGCCCAAAGCCGCCGTCAAGCCGAATGACGACAGATTGGGCCGCTGTCGAGGCGTGCCTCCAGGCGGCACAAGGCAAGCCCCAAGTCGTGCTCAAGCTCATTGTTTTCGACGAAAGGGACTACACCTACGCGAAAGACGCCGCTGCGCAATTTCCGCAACTTCCGATCTATCTGCAGCCCGGCAATCACACGCCGCCACACCCCACAAATGATGACGCGCCTGTCGACCTTGACGGAATATTGAAGCGCATGGAGTGGCTGGTTGACAGCGTGACCCGCGACAGATGGTTCGAGGCCCGCGTGCTGCCGCAGCTGCACGTTGTGCTCTGGGGTAACAAGAGAGCCGTCTAGCCCAGGCCCTTTCCACTGGAACTGCGCCGGCAGAATTCGGGTGAACGGGTGGTTCAGGTCGAAGGGAGCTGTCGCCGACAACCATGATCCGACAGGCAGGGCTCGAGCGGACGATATCGTCGCTGCGCCAAGACGCGTCTGGTCCGCTCAGAATCTTGTCTCGATAGACGGTCGCCGATCAACAAACGTACCGCGGTCCATGATCGACTGAGAGGCATGACCGTTCCTCTGAGTGCTCAGACTGCCGCCGAGTGCCTGGCCGTTCCAGCTTCGAAATATTTGTCGAACCTGGCCGCGATGCTTCGGACGAAAGGGCGACTTTCAGCCGGCACAACGAATCTGTCGCCATCAAGTTCAAGCAATCGAACCGGATCGTGGAGGGCCATGGAACTTGACTGAAGGAGGAGCCTCTGGCCGGCCTCGCCGAAGCGTTCCACCAGATCGATGGCCGAGAAGGCGAAGTCGCACATCAAACGTTCGATGATCCAGCCGCGAACGCGGTCGTCGTTGGAAAGTGCGATACCCCGAACAGCGGCCAGCCCGCCGTCATCAACCATGCGTCTATATTCGCTGGTTGAAGGCATGTTCTGCGCATAGCCTTGCCGAAACTGGCTAATGGATGACGGGCCGAGCCCGATCAAGATTTCGCAGCAATCGTCCGTGTAGCCCTGAAAGTTCCGGTGCAAAGTCCCGGTGTGTGCCGCAATCGCCAGCGCATCGCCTGGTTTGGCGAAATGGTCGAGCCCGATTGCCTCGTATCCATTGTCTACAATCGCCTGTGCAGCCAGTTGCGACTGGGCAAAGCGCTCCGCGGGACCCGGCAACCAGGCCTCGTCGATCATCGTCTGATGTTTCTTGCACCACGGTACATGCGCGTAGCCAAACAGTGCGATCCGATCCGGTTCCAGGGTCAGTGCCTGCGTGACCGTAGAAGCGACGCTTTCCCTGGTCTGGTGCGGCAGACCGTAGAGCAGGTCCAGATTGACGGATCCGACGCCGCGCGAACGAACGCCGTCGACGACCGTCTTGGTCTGCAGGAAGCTCTGCTCGCGGTTGATCGCCTTTTGCACCTTCGGATCGAAATCCTGAACGCCGAGGCTCGCACGGGTCATGCCGATTTCGGCAAGCGCATCGAGGCGGGCATCGTCCATATCGTTGGGTTCGATTTCAACGCTGATCGTGGCGCCGGGAAGAAAGCCGAAGCTGTTGCGCAGGGCGGTTCCCAGCGCCACCATATCTTCGGGCTTGAGCATCGTCGGCGAACCACCGCCGAAATGGACGGCACGCACACGACCTTTGCCTCCAACAAGACTGGCGACGGTGGCGATCTCGGCATGCAGTGAGCGCAGATATGTGGTCACCGGTTCGTAATGGCGTGTCTGCTTGGTATGGCAGGCACAGAACCAGCAAAGCTTGTCGCAGTATGGGATGTGCAGATAGAGCGAGATTTCGTCGCCCTCGTCGAGCCCCTGTAGCCAGCCACGACAAACGGTAGCGTCAACGCTTGCATTGAAATGCGGCGCGGTCGGGTAGCTCGTGTATCGCGGGACGTTCTCGCCAAATCTGGCAACTAGCTTTTGTCGCATGTCGTGGTCCACCGTGTTTGCGTCGCCCGAACTGTGGATGCTTGGATGAGCCTAAGCCCTGATTTCGATCAACCTTAAGCACGGACAAACTGCCGCAAGGATTTTTCTACCGTGGATGCTATCCTGCCCGCACGGACCGGTAGAGCGATCGAATGACATTACGGCAGGATATTCACAGTTCCGGCATCCCCGTTCTTTGCCTGTCTTGCGAGGCACGGAGCCGCGGTGTCTGTGGCGCGCTAGAGCCAGACCATTTGGCTCAGCTCGCCAAGACGTCGTCGCGGCACAATATCGAGCCGGGGGTCGAACTGATCGGCGACGCCGAGGCGATCGACTGTTATTCGAACGTGCTTTCAGGCGTGGTGAAGCTCACGAAGAGCCTGTCAGATGGACGCCAACAGATTGTCGGCCTGCAGTTCGCCCCGGATTTTCTGGGTCGGCCCTTCAAGATGAAAAGTGCGATCAATGCGGAAGCGGCAACAGCTGTCTCGCTATGCTCGTTTCCCAGAGCGGCCATCGAACGGATGATGAAGCAGTCACCCGAATTTGTGCATCGCCTGCTCAAGCAGGCGCTGAACGAACTTGACGAGGCACGCGAATGGATGGTGACTCTGGGGCGCAAGACCGCACCAGAGAAGGTGGCGAGCTTTCTCCTCATGATTGCCCGGAACATCGACTCCAATGTTGACCCGACGGCTAGCTCGACGTGCTTCGAGCTGCCGATGACGCGTGCCGACATTTCTGATTTCCTTGGAATCACAAACGAGACCGTGAGCCGTCAGCTGACCAGCCTGAGAATGGACGGCGTGATTCGGATCGAGAACAACCGCCGCGTCACCGTGGACAGCATGAGCCGGCTGGAACGGCGCTGCGGCGGCCGAGGCGCTACAGCCGTTTGAATGACGCAGAAGCTGCATGGCCCCCGTCACTTACTTCATTCGGGGCAGGGCATGCTCGCGTTGGGCTCAGAAGAAGTCGCGTAGCGACAGCCCGTTCTCCATCCGATCGTATGCGCCAGTTGCCTTTCGGCTCGTCGGCGAAGCATCCACACTTGGCCGAAGTCAATACGCCTCATCCGCAGGGGAAAATCGCCGTCTCCCCAAGCCACGAATGTCACGACGGCAGCGTAACGCTGGCGCTGGCTGTTCCAAGGCATTGAACGCGGGGTTCGGTAAGGCGTCGACCTGCTTTCCAGCGTCGCAGAAGGTGCGCTCCCCCACACGCCCGCGGTCGCCTCCGCACCCGGGGCCCGACCGGGGACGCCAGGTCCCATCCATAAACGAGCGGCCGGTGGTGCGCTTCCACATTCGATTGTCGCAGTCTGATCGCACCGAACTCGATGCTGCTCGAGCAAAATGGTGCGGCTCTGACATGGATCAGGGCGAGCAGGCGACGGCTGCGCAATAAGACACCGCGGTTTGGCATCCGCCGGAATTGGAAATCGGGGCTTGCGATGAAATTCGGCAAAGAAATCGTGCTTCTAAGCCTGTTCGCATTCGCGGCTTTGGTGGCGGCTGGCGCTGGGGTGGATGAACCCTTTCGCCAGCATATGTGGGTCTTGTTCTTCGCCTTGGCTGGTTTCACTGCGATCCTACTGCGTAACACTGAGTTCAAGCCTGCCGCTCCGATCGACCCGTCCGCCTACATGGATGGTCCAATCCGCTACGGCGCCATCGCCACCATGTTCTGGGGTGTGGTTGGCATGCTGGTCGGGGTGGTCATCGCGCTGCAGCTTGCCTATCCCGATCTCAACATCCAGCCCTGGTTCAACTTCGGCCGCTTGCGGCCTCTGCACACCTCGGGCGTCGTCTTCGCCTTCGGCGGCAACGCGTTGCTTTGCACGTCTCTCTATGTCGTCCAACGCACCTGCCGCGCTCGGCTGTTCGGTGGCGATCTCGCCTGGTTCGTGTTCTGGGGCTACCAGCTCTTCATCGTCATGGCCGCGACCGGTTATCTGCTCGGCATCACCGAGAGCCGCGAATATGCGGAACCCGAATGGTATGTCGACATCTGGCTGACCATCGTCTGGGTCGGCTACCTGATCCTGTTTCTGGGCACCATCCTGAAGCGCAAGGAACCGCACATCTACGTCGCCAACTGGTTCTACCTTTCCTTCATCGTGACCATCGCGATGCTGCATGTGATCAACAACCTGTCGATGCCGGCCTCCTTTCTCGGCTCCAAGAGCTATTCTGCATTTTCCGGAGTCCAGGACGCCCTGACGCAATGGTGGTACGGCCACAACGCCGTCGGTTTCTTCCTCACAGCCGGCTTCCTCGGCATGATGTACTATTTCGTGCCCAAGCAGGCCAACCGGCCGGTCTATTCCTACCGTCTGTCGATCGTCCATTTCTGGGCAATCATCTTTCTCTACATCTGGGCCGGGCCCCATCATCTGCACTACACGGCCTTGCCCGACTGGGCGCAGACGCTTGGCATGGTGTTCTCGATCATGCTGTGGATGCCGTCATGGGGCGGCATGATCAACGGCCTGATGACGCTGTCGGGCGCCTGGGACAAGCTGCGCACTGACCCGATCATCCGCATGATGGTGATGGCCATCGCCTTCTACGGCATGTCCACCTTCGAGGGCCCGATGATGTCGATCAAGACGGTCAATTCTCTGTCGCACTATACCGACTGGACCATTGGCCACGTTCACTCCGGTGCGCTCGGCTGGGTCGGCATGATCTCGTTTGGCGCAATCTACTTCATGGTGCCGAGACTCTGGAACCGTGAACGCCTCTATTCGCTCAGGCTCGTCACCTGGCATTTCTGGCTGGCGACGCTCGGCATCGTCGTCTACGCCGCGGTGATGTGGGTGTCCGGCATCATGCAGGGCCTGATGTGGCGCGAATACGACGAACAGGGCTTCCTGGTCTACTCCTTCGCCGAAACCGTGGCAGCCATGCATCCTTACTACATCATGCGTGCCATCGGTGGGGCCATGTACCTCTCCGGCACCCTGATCATGGCCTGGAACATCGCCATGACCATCCTCGGCTACCGGCGCGAGCAGGATCCGATGCCGCGCTCCACCCCCGCCCTCCAGCTTGCGCGATGATGAGACAGAAAATGAGGTTGATGAACAGACACGCGGTCATCGAGAAGAACGCTACACTTCTCCTCCTCGGGTCGCTGCTGGTCGTGACAATCGGCGGTATCGTCGAGATCGCACCGCTCTTCTATCTCGATAATACGATCGAGAAGGTGGAAGGCATGCGGCCTTACTCGCCGCTCGAACTTGCTGGTCGAAACATCTATGTCCGCGAGGGCTGCTACCTCTGCCACAGCCAGATGATCCGCCCGTTCCGTGACGAGGTCGAGCGCTACGGCCACTAC
Organism: Mesorhizobium sp. C277A; assembly: GCF_040324395.1. Lineage (NCBI taxonomy): Bacteria > Pseudomonadati > Pseudomonadota > Alphaproteobacteria > Hyphomicrobiales > Phyllobacteriaceae > Mesorhizobium > Mesorhizobium sp. C277A. The sequence continues at coordinate 384,786 of NZ_JAMYVW010000004.1, forward strand.
AGCCTGGCGGCCGAGTCGATATACGACCACCCCTTCCAGTGGGGATCGAAGCGCACCGGACCGGATCTCGCCCGCGTTGGCGACCGCTATTCCAACCTGTGGCACGTGGATCACCTGACAGATCCACGGTCCGTGGTGCCGGAATCGATCATGCCGAGCTATGCCTTCCTGAAGGACAAGCCGATCGCGGTGAAGGACTTCTCGACGCATCTGGTCGCCAACAGGCGCGTCGGCGTCCCCTACTCCGACGACATGATCGCCAACGCCAATGCCGATTTGATGGCGCAGGCTGATCCCAACGCCGACACATCCGGCCTCGAGGCCCGCTACCCCAAGGCCAAGATCGGCGACTTCGACCGCAACCCGCAGCAAGTCACCGAAATGGACGCGCTGGTTTCTTATCTCCAGATGCTGGGCACGCTGGTCGATTTCAAGAACTACGATGAGACCGCCGGCTACCGCTGAGGACAATGGCCATGACGTACAATTTCATGCGGGAGTTTGCCGACAGCTGGGGCCTACTTGCCATGGCTCTTTTCTTCATCGGATCTGTTGCCTTTGCAGTTCGTCCCGGAGGCCGCAGGCAAGCCGGCGAAGCAGCTCAAATTCCTCTGAAGGAGGACTGATCATGAGCAGCGATCACATCGACGAGGTTTCCGGCATCTCAACCACCGGTCATGAGTGGGACGGCATCCGGGAGCTCAACAACCCGCTTCCGCGCTGGTGGGTCTGGACGTTCTACATCACCATAGTCTGGGCGATCGGGTACACGATCGCCTATCCGGCATGGCCTCTGCTGCACACGGCAACCAAGGGGGTGCTCGGCTACTCCAGCCGCAACGATGTCGGGAACGAGTTGTCCGCGGCTGAAGCGGCCAAGGGCAAATATGTCGCCGCGATAGAAGCGAAAAGTGTTTCGGAGATCGCGGCGGACGACACGCTGCGCGAATTCGCCGTCGCCGCCGGCGGTGCCGCGTTCAAGCTCAATTGCGTGCAGTGCCATGGTTCCGGCGCCCAGGGCTCCAAGGGCTTCCCCAACCTTAACGACGACGACTGGCTGTGGGGCGGCAAGGCGGACCAGATTCAGCAGACGATCACCCATGGCATTCGCTTCGCCTCCGATCCGGATACGCGCCTGTCGGAAATGCCCGCCTTTGCCGACATCATCACCGCCGACCAGATCAAACAGGTCAGCGCCTACGTCGCCAGTCTGTCGGGAGCCGTCGTCAATCAAGCATTGGTCGCGCCGGGCGCAAAGGTCTTTGCCGAAAACTGCGTGGCCTGTCATGGCGACAATGCAAAAGGCAACAAGGAACTCGGCGCTCCAGATCTGACCGACGCCATCTGGCTCTACGGGTCAGGCGAAGCGGCCATCGCCGCCCAGGTAACCGCACCGAAACACGGCGTGATGCCGGCTTGGGGCGCGCGCCTCGGCGAGATCAAGGTCAAGGAACTGGCGGTCTACATCCATTCGCTTGGCGGCGGAGAATAGCAAAGCAGCCTATTCTCGTCCTCCCCCTCCCGCCAAGCGACGAGGCCCGGCGCAAGCCGGGCCTCGGCATCATCCAGAACCGATGAGTCGGCTTCCGGCGAAATCGTCGCTGGTGACTGGAGCTTCTCGTGCTCGATAACACGCAAATAGAACGGATCGAACCCACGACGTTCAACTCCGCCAAGGTGCGCCAGCCAATGTATGCCGCGCGCAGGAAGATCTTCCCGAAGCGGGCCTCGGGCAGCTTTCGCCGATTCAAATGGATCGTGATGGCGATCACGCTCGGCATCTACTATCTCACGCCGTGGCTGCGCTGGGACCGCGGTCCGTTTGCCCCCGACCAGGCCGTGCTGCTCGATGTGGCCAACCGGCGCTTCTACTTCTTCTTCGTCGAGATATGGCCGCAGGAATTCTACTATGTCGCCGGTCTTCTGGTCATGGCCGGCGTCGGTCTTTTCCTGATCACATCGACTGTTGGCCGTGCATGGTGTGGCTACACATGCCCACAGACCGTATGGGTCGATCTGTTCCTGGTCGTCGAGCGCGCGATCGAGGGCGACCGCAACGCACGCATCAAGCTCGATGCCGGTCCTTGGACCACTCGTAAGCTTGTGCTGCGGGCATCGAAACACGTCATCTGGCTGGTCATAGGCGCAGCGACTGGTGGCGCATGGATCTTCTATTTCGCCGATGCGCCGACCCTGCTCGGCGAACTCTTCACCGGCACGGCAGCGCCTGTCGCCTACATCACCGTCGCGGTCCTGACGGCGACGACCTACACGTTTGGTGGGCTGATGCGCGAACAGGTCTGCACCTATATGTGCCCATGGCCGCGCATCCAGGCAGCCATGCTCGACGAGAGCTCGCTCACTGTCACCTACAATGACTGGCGCGGCGAACCGCGCACGCGTCACGCCAAGAAGGTTCTTGCCGCAGGGCATCCCGTCGGCGATTGCGTCGACTGCAATGCCTGTGTCGCCGTCTGTCCGATGGGGATCGACATACGCGACGGTCAGCAACTCGAATGCATCACCTGCGCGCTCTGCATCGATGCCTGTGACGGCGTCATGGACAAGCTCGGCAAAGCGCGAGGACTGATCTCCTACGCGACGCTCTCCGACTACAACGCCAACATGATGCTGGCCACCGCCGGCGGCGCCAGCTCGGTCGATCCATCACTGGTCAGGACGGATGACGGCGTGTTTTCGGACAGGGTGGCGCTTTTCCATATCCGCAAGATCTTTCGGCCACGAACCTATGTCTACATGGCCATGTGGTCGCTGATCGGGCTGGGCCTGCTCTTTTCGCTGCTGACGCGCGACCGGCTCGAAATCAATGTCCTACACGACCGCAACCCGCAATTCGTGACGCTCTCGGACGGCTCGATCCGCAATGGCTATACCGTCAAGCTCTTGAACATGATCCCCGAACCGAGAACGATTATCGTCACCCTCGGGGGTTTGCCAGGCGCGGAGATGAGCATCGTTGGCGTCGATCTCCCCGCCGATCGCTCCTTTGCAGTCCAGGTCGAACCCGACCGGCTGAAGATGTTGAAGGTTTTCGCGCGCCTGCCCGCCGACCAGATTCATGGCCAGGCGCAGACCTTCACATTCCGGGTCGAAGACAAGGTCAGCTTCGAGTCCAACGAATACACCGCCACCTTCAACTCGCCGGAGATCGCCAGATGAACGCCACCACGCGAAAACCCCGCGAGTTCACCGGCAGGCACATGTTGGCCACCGTCCTTGCCTTTTTCGGCGTGGTCATCGCGGTCAATCTCACGATGGCGACGCTTGCCAACACAAGCTGGACCGGCCTTGTCGTCGAAAATACCTATGTGGCGAGCCAGCAATTCAACAAGAAGGCCGAGGAAGGCCGTGCGCAGGCAGCGCTTGGCTGGACCGGCCAGTTGACCATCGCATGGGGCGAAGTCCGCTATCGCATCATCGACGCCGCGGGCAAACCGGTTTCCCTGCATGGCGTGAAGGTGCTGTTTCGCCATCCGGCTTACGAGAAAGAGGATGAGTCCGTCACGCTCGCCCTGGTCTCTGGCCAGGAGTTTGCAGCACAACACGTGCCAAGGGATGGTGTCTGGATCATCGAAATAGACGCCGATGCCGGCCTGGCAAAACCTTATCGCGACGTGCGCAGGGTCATGATTTCCCAAGGGGTGCTGAAATGAGCTGCTGCGCGCCGGGCGCTGAAATGGCGCTGGATCTGGTCAGCCCCGCTTCGGTCCTGCCGTCAAGCCAGGAGGTCAGGCTGGCGAGCCGGTCGCTGGGCGATGACCTTCATCAGACCGACCTGTCGGTACCGACGGTTCACTGCGGCGCCTGCATCCAGATGATCGAGACCGCGTTGGGAAAGCTCAATCACGTTCAGGCCGCCCGCGTCAACCTTTCAACGAAGCGGGTCTCGGTCCAGTGGCGCGGCGATGAGGTTCCACCATTGGTCGCAGTGCTCGGGCGCCTGGGCTACCAGGCACATCTGTTCGAAGCCGACACCGATGCGAAGGACAGGACGTTATCGGAGCTCATCCGCGCCGTCGCCGTTGCCGGCTTTGCGGCGGGCAACATCATGCTGCTCTCGGTATCGGTCTGGTCCGGCGCCGAAGGCGCCACCCGCGATTTGTTCCACTGGGTCTCGGCGCTCATCGCCATTCCCGCCCTCGCCTTTGCCGGCGGGATCTTCTTCAAATCGGCGTGGACTGCGCTGCGCCACGGCCGCATGAACATGGACGTGCCGATCGCCGTCGGCGTGTCGCTGGCCTACGCCATGAGCCTCTATGAGACGATCACCCATGGCGACCACGCCTATTTCGACGCGTCGGTATCGCTGCTGTTCTTCCTGTTGATCGGCCGCACGCTCGATCACGTGATGCGCGAACGCGCGCGGACCGCGGTAAAGAACCTGTCACAGTTGGCTGCGCGTGGCGCCATGGTGCTGCGCGGCGATGGCGCACGGGACTATTTGCCGGTTGGCGAAATCGAACCGGGGATGCAACTGCTCATTGGAGCCGGCGAGAGAATCCCCGTCGACAGCACGATCGTTCATGGAGCGTCGGATCTTGACTGCTCACTGGTCACTGGCGAGAGCACGCCGCGAAACGTCGCGCCAGGGGAGATTGTGCAGGCCGGTGTCCTCAACCTCACCGGTCCGCTGACGATTGAGGCGACAGCGGCCGCCAAGGATTCGTTCCTGGCGGAAATGGTTCGGTTGATGGAGGCCGCCGAAGGTGGTCGCGCCCGGTATCGCCGTATCGCCGACCGCGTGTCGGCACTCTACGCGCCCGTGGTTCATCTCACCGCATTGGTAACATTCACGGGCTGGATGGCGGTGACCGGCGACTGGCATCGGGCGATGACGATTGCCATCGCTGTTCTCATCATCACATGCCCCTGCGCGCTTGGCCTCGCCGTCCCAATCGTTCAGGTGGTCGCCGCGCGGCGCCTGTTCGAGAACGGCATCATGGTGAAGGACGGCTCGGCCATGGAGCGCCTGGCAGCGATCGATACAGCCGTGTTCGACAAGACCGGCACGCTCACGCTTGGCCAGCCCAGGCTCGTCAACACGTCGTCGATCGATCCCGCCATGCTGGCAATCGCTGCCGACTTGGCCGCGCATTCGCGTCATCCATATTCAAAGGCCATTGCCGGCTTTGCCGTCAGCAGCAGCCAGCACAAATTCGATGCGGTGACCGAGCACCCGGGTTTCGGGATCGAAGCCACCGCCGCCGGTATCACCTGGCGGCTGGGTCGACGCGGATGGGCTGGCTGGAAGGCGCGAACCGGCGGCGAAGGCAAACATGGCTATGGCGGAACAGTCCTGACTAAAAACGGCATGATTGTCGCATCCTTCGTTTTCGAAGATGCGCTACGCCTCGACACCAGGGCAGCGATCGATCAACTGCGCAACGCTGGTATGTGCGTGGAAATGCTGTCGGGCGATACCGCGAAAGCCTGCGCCGAGGTTGCCGACATGCTTGGTGTCGATGACTTCGTTCCCTGCCTGCTGCCGTCCGGCAAGGTTGAACGCATCGAGAGCCTGGCGAGAGACGGGCACAAGGTTCTAATGGTTGGCGACGGGCTCAACGACACGCCGGCGCTGAGCGCCGCGCATGTCTCGATCGCACCCGCCACCGCCGCCGACATTGGCCGCAATGCAGCCGACTTCGTTTTTCTGCGCGAAAGCCTCTTGGCGATCCCGCTGGCGCTGGACGTGTCGCGCAAGGCGGGAAGCCTGATCCGACAGAACATAACAATTGCTATCGTTTACAATGCTGTGGCCGTGCCGATCGCCATTCTGGGTCATGTTACGCCTCTGATCGCGGCGGTCGCGATGTCTGCCTCGTCATTGCTTGTGATTGGAAATGCCATGCGTCTGCAAGGCTTCGCAACGGGTGCGTCGTCCGAAACTGCGCGGCAGGACAGGCCCGCGCGGGCCGGCGCCTTGGCCCGATCCTCATGACGACGCTCGCCTATCTCATTCCGGTGGCGCTGTTCCTTGGCGCACTCGGCCTGTCCGGCTTCCTGTGGGCGTTGAGAAGCGGCCAGTACGATGATCTCGATGGCGCTGCGGAGCGCATTCTAATCGACCGCGACGACGGCGCGGAGAATGCTCCTCGCTCCAAGTGACTCAGATCAAAGCGCCGCGGGTCGGGATGTCCTATCGTCGTCCGACGAAAGATCAGGAGGGTGAGGATGCAGGCCGAATCCATAATGACAAAGCCAGTCATCACGACGGATGCGAACGCGACGATCGCGCAAGCGGTCGAGCTCATGCTTTCAAACAAGGTCAGCTGCCTGCCGGTAGCAGACAGCGACGGCACCCTGATTGGTATTGTAAGCAAAAGCGACTTCTTGCGCCGAGAAGAACTTGGGACCCAGCGTGTGCGTCCGCGCTGGCTGGAGTTTGATCTTGGCCCGGGCACAGTCGCCAATGACTATGCGCGCTCGAACGGACGGATCATCCATCAGGTGATGACCACACCCGTCATCTCGGCGCCTCCTGGCGCCTCGATTGCAGATATTGTCGACCTGATGATGCAACATCGCATCAACAATCTTCCGATTGTCGATCGGGACAGGGTCATCGGCATCATCACGCGAACTGATTTGCTGCTTGTCCTGATCCGCGCCATGCCGAAACAGGGAACCACGCCACCCGATGACGACCTGATCCGCAAGGCTATCCTTGCCGAACTGCAGTCACAAACCTGGAGCGGTGGTGACTTGATCGATGTGAGGGTCAGCGACGGCCTTGTCGAACTGAAGGGGGCGATTGTCGACGAGCGTCAGCGGAAGGCAGCGATCGTTGCGGCTGAGAAGGTTGCCGGCGTCGGGCAAGTCAAGGACGGCCTCCTCCTCAGTACGGATCCGTTCGGTGAAGGTTTCATAGCTGCGGAAAAGGCGGGGACGCGGAGCAGAGTCCCTTTGGTTCTGCTCCCTTCCCACATCACTTGGACATGAGGCCGTCGGCGAGTTCCTTCGGCGTCTAGCGCCCGTCATGGGCGGAGAGTACGCTGTCGGCAGCAAGATGCCCGTCCTGACGGAATGCGATGGCCGCTGCCTGTTTTGGTGGGGCTTGGACCGGCGCTTCCTGTGGATCTGAAGAGCGGCCAATACGAAGATCTCGACGGCTCCGCCCAGCGGATCCTTATCGATCGGGAAGAGCCGCGAGGCTGAACCGGTTGGCGGCGCCCAACGACTGTGCGGATGCTGGTCGTCAGTCGACCGAGTCTTTGCTGGATTGCCTCGTCATGATGATATCGGCGCGCGTGCGAAGAACGGATCAGCCACAATACGTTGCCGAACCTTTGGCCAGTAGGGGCACGCGATTGGGAAGCCGACCGTTCAGAATGCCTAGACATGCAAACGTTTTCACGGCAATCGACCACTCGACCGTGAACCCGCCGTTGCCGGGTTATCGAGCCTGGTTGATCCAGATCAGCGTTATCTCTTCGTCGGCGTGGTTTCATTGACCAGGCTTCCAACGGAGAACGCATGTCTGTCGACGATGGGGAGATGAGCGGCAAACCGTGGGTGATTGCGATGCTTCAAGAGCGCTTCGTATCGCAGATAGCCGCTATGGCGGCACGCTGATGGCCGGCTCTGTCGACACATTCGACATCATTGTCGTCGGAGCTGGGCCGGTCGGACTTGCCTTCGCAGCATCGCTCGCCCTGAGCCGACTCAAGGTGGCAGTGGTTGAACGGCAGTCGCTCGACAGCCTGGCGAATCCGGCTTTCGACGGTCGCGAGATCGCGCTGACGCACGCTTCGGTGAGAATCCTTCGCGAGCTCGGCGCCTGGGACGCCATGCCCGCATCTGACAAATCACCGCTTCATGGCGCGCGCGTGCTCAACGGATCGAGCCCTTTCGCCCTGTGCTTCGATACTCGCAGCGGATCTGGGGAACCACTCGGATTTCTGGTCCCAAATTGTCGGATCCGCGATGCCCTGTTCAAAATTGTCTACTTCCAGGATCATGCCCGGCTGCTGTGCGGCAACTCGGTCGTGAATGCAACAACCAGCGACGACGAGGCGGTCATAACGCTTTCTGATGGCAGGCAATTGGCCGCTCGGCTGCTCGTAGCAGCGGATTCGCGTTTGTCCGCGATGCGCGACCTGCTCGGCATTGGCGCCAACATCCATCCGCTTGGCCACTCCATGCTGATTTGCCGAGTGAGGCACGAGCGCTTCCATCGCCAGATCGCGGTCGAATGGTTCGACCACCATCAGACCATAGCGATGTTGCCGCTCATGGAAGGCGTGTCGTCGCTGCTTCTGACTTTGCGCTCAATCGAGGCCGATAGACTGTCTGTTCTCGATGACGAATTGTTCCTCATGGAATTGATGAACCGGTGTCGAGGACGCCTCGGGCAGTTGACCCTGGCAAGCACCCGCCATGCCTATCCGCTGGTCACGACCTGGGCGCACAAGTTCTCGGCACCGAGTGCGGCACTTATAGGAGACGCTGCCATCGGCATGCACCCGGTGACCGCGCATGGCTTCAACATCGGCCTCAGCGGCCAGAAGCAACTCGCTCATAAAATACTGACAGCATGTCGCGCACGCCGCGACATTGCCGATCCCGACATGCTCGGCAGATATGAAAGCCGGCTGCGGCTGTCGGCGGCGCCGCTCTATCATGCCACCAACATGCTTGTCGGTCTTTACTCAAGCGAGCACCCGGCGGCACGGCTTGCAAGACATGCTGGGCTCCGCTTTGCCCAACATCTTCCCTTTGTCCGCCATGGCATTTCGGCCATGCTCAGGCGGTGAATCGCACAGAGCGCTACCGCTCTGGAGCGCTGTCTCGGCGCGGCTTCTTTGTCTTGCTGGCTCGCAGCGTCGCGGGCAAGGCTGCTTCCTGGTGACGTTGCCGATCATGGCATGATTCGGATCAAGGCACGCGCGCGGGCGAAACCTTGATGATTCGGCAATGCTAAGCCAAAGGTGTGACCCGAAGCATGGTGAGCGCACCGGTTACCCTCGCTGGGTAGTTAACCCGTCCTTCAGTGGGCTTGCATAGGTTTGGTCCTCGCGAACAATGACGGAAGCAAGCTGGTCCATTCATGGCACCCCTAAAGAAAGAAGAATCGCTGGAGGCCAAAATCCGTCAGGATCAGCTTGCTGACCTGAGGGCCGGGCTCTTCGTGTCGATGCCGATAAGCGCGATCCTGTCAGGCCTGATTTGCGGGGTGCAGGCCCTTTCTGGCGGCGGCTTTGCCGCTGCAAGCTGGTTCCTGGTCGTCAATGCGCTAAATGCCGCCCGGCTTGCACTCGCCCGTTTTCAGCTAAAGGAAACGGGGCGCCATCAGGATTCGCTTGGCGTTTTGCCGCGCCTTCGCATGTTTGGCGTCCTTGCCCTTCTGGCAGGGTTTGCCTGGTCCTTCCCGGCCGTGCTGACTGTTGGATACACAACACCTCAAGCACCGATGCATCTGGTCATACTGGCGGGCATTTCAGCTGGTGCGGTTACATATGGCAGTTCGTATGCCGCGGCGGCGACCAGCTTCATCACACCTCCACTCCTCATCACGGTGGCGTGCCTTTTGGCGAAAGGCAATTTTGAACGCTACATTCTGGCTTTCACCGTTCTGCTCTTCATGGGCGGCTTGGTCCGAGCTTCGTTTGTTGGGCAGGCGCGCTTCCGCGAAGCAAGCCGCCTGAGACATGAGGCAGAGCGACTTGCGTCGGAAATGGAGCGCAACTCCAGGGAGGACCATTTGACCGCCCTTCTCAACAGGCGGGGCCTTGAACACGCCATCGGTCGGTTCAAGACCGCGGATGGCCCCTTCGTGGCAATGCTGATTGATCTGGACGGCTTTAAATCTGTCAACGACACCTACGGTCACAGGACCGGTGATGAACTGCTTGTCATGATCGCCCGCCGCATAGAGCAGGAAGCACCGGAAGGCTCAACGCTAGCTCGTATCGGCGGCGATGAATTCGTGCTGGTTTTTCCCTCAACGAGAGCTTCGCTTTCTGCCAGTGATCTCGCCTCCAATATCATAGCCAAAATTGCTCGCCCCTATATCGGGGTCGCGTCCGTGCGCGTCGGGGCATCGATAGGGATATACTTGGCGCAGACGTCGAGCCTGACTGAAATGCTGTTGCGGGCCGATATCGCCCTTTATACGGCCAAGCGCCATGGCAGGAACGAATTTTGCCTGTTCGATGCCGAACTCGACCGGGAACTCCAACGCCGCCAGTCCATCGAACGGGACCTTCATTCGGCGATAAAGACGGGAAGATTGCAACCTTGGTTCCAGCCGATCGTGAAACTCGACACCGAGGCCGTGGTCGGTTTTGAAGCCTTGCTGAGATGGTCCCATCCGACACATGGTGCCATCTCTCCACCCGAAATCATCACAGCCGCACGCGAAACCGGAATGCTTCAGCTGCTGACGCAAACCGTATTCGCCGACTGTTGTGCTTTTATCGACGGCTTGGTGAAAGCTGACTGTCGTAACATTCGTGTGGCGATGAATGTTTCCCCGCGCGAACTGGAAGCCGGCGATATCGACGACATGGTTCTGGATGGTCTGGCCGCAAGAGGCCTGCCTGCGACGATGTTCGAAATCGAGATTACCGAAGAATCGCCGGTGGATCCGGACAGAGTGGATGAAAAGCTCGGACGGCTTTCGCATGCCGGTATTTCCATCGCGCTCGACGACTTCGGCACCGGCTTTTCTACCTTGGCATCTCTCAAGGACCGTCGGATACGCAAGGTGAAAATAGACCAAGGCTTCATTCGCGGCTTGGCCAAGTCCCGAGAGGACCGACTGCTTGTCAAATCCGTCATCGAACTCGGTGACATGCTCGGGATCGAGGTCATGGCCGAGGGCGTCGAAACAGAGGCGGATCGGCAAACCCTGCACAAGCTTGGTTGCCGAACCGCTCAAGGCTTCCTCTTCTCCAAGGCTGTGCCTTTGATGCAAGCACTGGAAATGGCAGTCAAACAGTACGCGAACCAGTTGTGACCGCTCCCGCAGCGCCCGCTGTCGCGGCCGTGCGCTGCCGAATTTGGCTACAGAGACTTGCCTACTCGAAACACGTGGCATTGGGCGCTGTGCATCAGCCGGCGAACAGTTCCTTGTAGCCGGTCGTCACCATCCAGTTCGCACGGTCGATATGGCTGCGAAGAGCTTTGCGGGCGCGGACCGGGTCAATGGACGGGTCGATGCCGAGGATGCGCTCGGCCATCTCCTTTTCGCTGGCATTCTCGGCGCAGGCATCCAGGATCCGCAGGTAGATCGTGAAATGCTCCCTGTCGTAGCTCGTGAGGTTCTCCGACCAGGGGACTTCATCGCTCAAACTTGAGCTTCGAGTCTCATCTGTTCCCATTGGTCCATTCATGCCTGCGAACCTCGCCTGTGAGCGCAGGCAGTATATCCCAAAATGGGATAATCCGAAACCGGGATTAGTCGCTGATCCGGTCTTTACCCGACCGGTTCGCCTCCATGCCCAAATCCCTTCGATCGCCCCGCCACCAGCGGTTCCTGGCCCGGCTGGTTTTGCTGCGCAAGGCCAAAGGCCTGACCCAGAAGCAGCTGGCTGACAAGCTTGGTCGTCCCCAATCCTTCGTGGCCAAGTACGAGGGCGCAGAGCGGCGTCTCGATGTCATCGAGTTTCTCGACATAACTGCGGCCCTTGACGCTGATCCGTGCGAGATTCTCTCCAGCCTCCGGTCCTAGCGGGCGCGCCGCATCCATCATGATCACGGACAGGAATATTGAGTGGGACAACGCCTCAATTTGTTGAAAGGCGAGCGCTGGTTCTCGGAGGAAGCCGCGCGCACGGCGCCGATGCCTTTTGGTTCTCGACGTAACTGCGGCGCCTGACCATGTGCGAAAAAACTTGGCGGGCGCCCGCGCGCCTGACGACGCGCACCAGGTGCTCGTGAACCGAGCCCGCTTTTCTTCGGCAAGCTCAGGCGGTCTCGGCCATTCGGCTTCGCCCCTTGGCGTGGGCAGCCCTTCGGGCTGTGACGGCCGCCGCCCTTGCGGGCGGCGCGGTTTGTCTGTTGGCCTTTCCCGGTGGCGCGGGGCGGGCGGCACTCCCTTCTAGACCCGCCGCGGCAGCCCGCAACCCTTCGCGTGCCGCTCAGGGTCCTCCTCTTCGTTCCGGTCCTTCGGATGCGGTCCGCCTACCACGGCGGGCCTTTCCGGTCGCGACTCGCCGCCCACCCCGCTTCCGGGGAAAGGCGCGGCGATTGGCGAGCGGAGGATAACACATGCGTGCAAACAGCAAGCGTACCACCAGCGGAGAGGCTGGCGCAGGCAAGGGCAGGCGCCCAGGCGCAAGCCTCTATCAGGAGATCACCGACCGCATCATTGCCGAGCTGGAGCGCGGCACCGTGCCATGGGTCAAGCCATGGGGCAGCGCAAAAGCAGGCCTCGGCCTGCCGAGGAATGCGTCCACGGGGCGCACCTATTCCGGCATCAATATCCTCATCCTGTGGGGCGCCGTCATCGAGCGCAGCTATCCCAGCCAGAATTGGCTGACCTTCCGGCAGGCGCTTGCCCTGGGCGGCAATGTCAGGAAGGGCGAGCGCGGCACGACGATCGTGCATGCCGACCGCTTTGTCCCAAAGAACGAGAAGGAGCGCGCACGCCACGAGGGCGATGCACCACAGGCCGTGCCTTTTCTGAAGCGCTTTACCGTCTTCAATGTCGCGCAATGCGACAATCTTCCGGAACACCTCCATGCCCCTGCCGAGCCGCTGCCACAGTGCGAGATCGTGCCGCAGGCCGAGACGCTCATTCTCGCCAGCGGTGCGGATTTCAGGGTCGGCGGCGATCGCGCTTTCTACATGCCGTGCAGCGACCACATTCAGGTGCCGCCGCAGCCAGCGTTCCATCAGCAGATCGACTATTACCGGACCTGCTTTCACGAGCTAGGCCACTGGACCGGCCACCCGACGCGGCTTGCTCGCGACCTCTCCGGCTCGTTCGGCTCCAAGGCCTACGCGCGTGAAGAATTGGTCGCCGAAATCACTGCCGCCTTCGTCTGCAGCAATCTCGGCATCGAGCCGACCGTGCGTCACGCCGATTACATCGGCTCATGGCTGAAGGTGCTGCGCGAGGACAACCGCGCTATATTCCGTGCCGCCAGCCTAGCTTCAAAGGCCGCTGATTTCCTGTTTGGCCTTCCGGCCGATGCGGAAGGCGAGGCGCAAGAAGGGATTGCGGCATGACGATGCGCGATCCTCAACTGACCGCGACCGAGCCGACGCCGCAAAGGAGCAGACGCTCATTCCCGGCGTCCAGCCGATCACCACGCGGGCAAACCCTCCTGATGGACGCGCCGATGTGTCCGCGCGCGGCGCAAAGCTGCTCGAGGTCGGTCTCTAATGGGGAGGCGGATCAGAGGAAGGTCCGGTGAACCTTTCTCCCGCCGGACGCAAGAAGTCAACGCGACCCGTTCTGACAAGGAGTCTTTCCATGATCCTGATCACCAATCCACTGCGCGCACGACTGCTCGCCCATGGCGCCGCCGGCGCCGACATCGACCATTTTCCCGTTGTGAAACTGTTTGATCCGACAGGTGCCGCGACCTCGCTTCTGAGCGAACTCGACGCCGATGGCGACACGCTGTTCGGTCTTTGCGATCTCGGCTTCGGCTTCCCCGAACTTGGCAGCGTCAGTCTGGCCGAGCTTGCATCCGTAAAAGGGCCGCTTGGCCTCGGCATAGAGCGCGACCTGCATTTCCAGGCGCGCTTTCCGATCTCCGTCCATGCCGAAGCCGCCCGCATTTTGCGGCCACGTCACCGAGGCCGAGCGACTGCTGCGGCAGGCAGCAGACGCCCTATCAAAGCCCCATTCCGAGCTTCCGCCCGACACGGCGGAACAGCAGCGCCGATAGGCGCAAAAACCGTCCCGCCGCGTCGGCCTTCGGCCTCCGCGGCGGGGACAACCCGGCAGGCGGCGCTATTTCGCCGCGAAATCGCTTGCCGACGAGCGCGGTGAAGGCGATCCCTTGCCCTGCGCCATCATGGAGGACGGTGACGACGCCGATGCGCTGGAAGCTTCTCTGATCGAAAACCTCGCCCGCCTCGATCCTGACGAAGTATGGCAATGGGAGACGTTTCGCGGCTTGTCAGGCAAGGCCGCACCGTTCTCGACATCGCTGTGACCTTCGGCATCACTGATCTCAAGGTCAAACGCATTCTGGCGCTTGGCGACCTCTTGCCCAAAATCCGCGAAGCCTATCCGCGCGAGGAGATCGACACCGAGCCGGTGCGCCATCTCACCATGTCTTCCAAGGCGCAGCAGAAGGACTGGCTGGCACTCTGTGCCGATCCCGATCAATACGCGCCGCGTGGCTATCAATTGAAGCAATGGCTGTTCGGCGGCCAGTCGATTTCCACCAAGGTGGCACTGTTTGCCATCGAGGAGTATCCCGGCCTGATCACCTCGGACCTGTTCGGCGAGGACAGCTATTTCGCCGATGCCGACCTGTTCTGGCAAAAGCAGAACGAAGCGATTGCCACCAAACGCGACACCTATCTCAACGAGGGCTGGAGCGAGGTTGTGCGCTGGAACCGGGCCAGTATTTCCACGCATGGGACCACGAGAAGACCCCGAAGAAGAAGGGCGGCAAGATCATCATCACTGTCTCGCATCGCGGTGAGGTCGAGTGTCACGAGGGCTGGCTGTCACGCAAAGGAAGCCCGCCGCGCCCGCGAGGGCGGCGAGCAAGAAGAAACAGCCGCCAAGCTGCCGCGCCCCGAAGTCACCGGCCCGATGCACAACTATATCGATCTGCATCGCCATGCCGCCGTGCGCGCGGCCATGCTCGACCATCCCGCCGTGGCGCTGCGCCTCGTGGTGGCGCACGCCATCACCGGTTCGGGCCTGTGGCAGGTGCGGCCTGAGCCGCAGCGCGCAGCCAACGAGACGGTGACTGCCAGCCTTGCCGGCTGCAAGGCTGAAGCCGCATTCGGCAAAAAGCGGCGCGAGGTATTGGCCCTGCTCGGATCACCGGATGAGGATAGCTTGGTCGCCGGCGGCAATGGCGACGCCGTTGCTATCGCCGGCGTGTTCGCGCGCCTCTTGGCGCTCTGCGACGACGATGTCATGCGCGTTCTCACCCTTGTCATGGCCGAGACGCTTGCAGCCGGCAGCGCCGTCGTCGAGGCCTCGGCAACCACCTGAACGTCGACATTGGCATATGGTGGCAACCGGACGATGCCTTCTTCGACCTCTTGCGCGACAAGGAAATCGCCAATTCGATGCTGGCCGACGTCGGCGGCAAGCTGGTCGCGGACGGCAATGTCGCCGAGAAGGTCAAGACGCAAAAGAACATCATCCGCGACTTCCTGGCGGGCGAGAATGGCCGCCCCTGGGTCGAGACCTGGCTGCCGCGCTGGATGAAATTCCCGGCCGAAAGCTGCTACACCAGCCGCAGCGGCTCCGCACCGCCGATCAGTGGACACAAGTGCAGCCGCTGTTCGTGCGCGAATAGTCGATCAGGGCCCGAGCGGCGGTTCTCTCGATTACCGCCGCTCAGGTCGCGCGCGCCGCTACGGGCCACGCCGGCTGCCGATTGGGCGTCTTGTCGAGCCAGTGCCGCGCGCGAGAAATTCCGACGCCAGTTCGCCCCATTTCGGCAGCCCCGCACCGCGCCGGGTTGCTTGCTGAGGCGCCAAAGGCCCATCGGGCCAATTGTCCGATCCGGTTGCCGACAGAGCCCGCGCAGCCGGCGCTCTGCATTGCGGCCGGCTTCTTGTGTCACCGATCGCGCCACCTGTCTCCATTGTGTCTCGGGGACCATTTCCTGCGGCTGGCTTGTCGACCTATGGGCGGATCAGGCCCGCCCGAAACCCTCGCCGGCAGCTTTTTTCCCCGCCGCCTGCGGCGGCTTCCTCGCGCCGCTTCGCTTCAAAAAAGCTGCCCGCGCGGGTCCTCCGCTATCGCTGCGGCCGTCCCGGTTCCGGCGGTCCGGACGCGCCCATCACGGTCCGCCATCGCAGGGGAATGGTCCCTTGCGAGCACCAAGAGGAGACTGGAAATGACCGCGATCGGATACGTCACCAAACAGGAAAACGGCGGCTACAAGGGCCAGCTCAAGACGCTCAGCGTCCGCGCCGACATCGATATCGTGCCCAATCAGGCAAAGAGCGCCGACACCCATCCCGACTTCCGGGTGCTGACGCAAGGGGTCGAAGTGGGTGCGGGCTGGATCCGCACCGGCGAGACCTCCGGCAAGGACTATGTGAGCCTGTCGATTGCCGCCCCCGAGTTTGGCCCCCGCAAGCTCTACGCCAATCTCGGCCGCGCCGCCGGCCAGGATGACGACGACACTTACGCCATCATCTGGAACCCGGTCGACTAACCGGCCGATCCGGAAAGCCCCGCGCCGCCACCGGCGCGGGGTCCTCTCTCAGGACCCGTGAGGCCGCCGAAGGGGGCGGCGAAAACTCGCCCCCCACTCTTCGCCCGTCCCCAAAACGATCTCGCTCGCCGATCCTCGCCTTCGCTTGTCCGTAGCGAAACGAGGATCATCATGGACGACGAAAACGAACGCGCAGCCCGCGCCAAGAAGGGCAGTCCGTTTCTCAATACCGCGCAAGCGGCCTTCTATATCGGGCTGTCCCAGCGCACGCTGGAGAAGATGCGCCTCAAAGGCGGCGGCCCGCAATTCCGCAAGCACGGCCGCTATGTCCGCTATCACATCGACGAACTCGACGATTGGTCGAAGGGGCACGCGCAGGAGACCGGGCCCGAGGACGGCGGGCACGATTCCGGCTCGGCCGGCGAGGGAGGCCGCTCATGAGCCGGCGTCCCACCATCCATCTGATCGGCAGCCATCTGCGGCGCATTCGGGCGCGCAAGACGATCGCCATGGCCACGATGGGCCTTGCCCTGATCGGCTTCGCCGCCTTCGGCAAACCATCGCCCTGGCTGGTCTGGAACGCCTCGGCGAGTGCGCCGGTCGGCCTCTATCGCGTCGCGTCCGGATCGCCAGCTCTTGGTGATCTCGTACTCGTCCGCCCGCCAAAACCGGTCGTCGATCTGGCCGCCGAACGCTTCTATCTGCCCAGCAACGTGCCGCTGGTCAAGCACCTTGCCGCGCTGGCTGGCGAGCACGTCTGCGCCTTCGGCGACGCCATCATCATCGGCGGCGAGATTGTCGCGCGCCGGCTTGCAACCGACACGCAGCACCGTCCGCTGCCTTCGTGGAATGCCTGCCGAAAGCTCGCCGCTGCCGAGGTTTTCCTACTCGGCAGCGACGAAAATCGCTCGTTCGACAGCCGCTATTTCGGGCCGGTGCCGACCGAAAATATCATCGGGAGGCTCGTGCCGCTATGGACCGAGTGACCCTCCTGATGCTGGGCATGGTGTCTCTCGCACCATGCTCCTGTTCCGCGGCGACCAACACGAAGCCGGTCGTCATCTCCCATAGTCCGCAGCTTGCAAGATGGCAGCCCTTCGTAGCCGAAGCAAGCCGGCGTTTCAGCATTCCACAGACTTGGATTTATGCCGTCATGGATGCCGAAAGCCGGGGGCAGACAAGGCTCAATGGACGGCCGGTCACGTCGAGCGCCGGTGCCATTGGCCTGATGCAGGTGATGCCAGGCACCTACGAGGAGTTGCGCGCAGAGCTTGGCCTGGGAGCCGCCCCGCACGACCCTCGCGACAACATTCTGGCAGGCACTGCCTATCTGCGCGCCATGTATGACCGCTTCGGATTTCCAGGCCTGTTTGCAGCCTATAACGCCGGGCCGGAGCGCTACGAACAGCATTTGCAGCGTGGGCGGCCACTGCCCAGCGAGACGGTTTCGTATCTGGAAGAGGTCAAGGCGGCGGGCATTTCGGCCGCTGATATGGACGCGCTCACCGACAAATCCCGTTCCAAAAGCGCGCCGGGAATCCCTTCCGGGCAGTCGCTGTTTTTCCTCCGAAACGGTGTTTCCGTGACCGGCCCGAATGGCCAACTCCTGGTGCCGCTCGGATCGGAGCGAGCAAGGTCAGGCCGGCCGGATCGCAGGTGAGGGCAGCGGCTACCGCGGTTCGGGCGGGGGGGCAGGGAGGCAGGTCCGCGGAAGGCAAGATAAAGGCATCGCCTCCTGAGGCGGCGAAGTGTTTGTCTGCACATCGTTTTCCCGGGAGGTTGCCTGCGGGTCCAGGAGGGTCTGGCGCGCAAGCCTCTGATTTTGCTGCTGGTTCATCGGAGGCCGCATGCAGGATGACGAATTCACGCCGAGGCTCGGCAAAATTGGCTCGCGCGGCTCGAAGGCGGGCAAACGCTACGCTGGCCAGGTCCAGGCCGCGGTCAACCGAGCAGGCGGCAGGAGCGGACGCGGCAGCCGCTTCATCGGAAGCCGGGTGGGGCGCGGCGGGGCTGCTGCCGCCGTTCTTAGAGCACGCGACCGCCACGCGGCCTTTCGGCAGCGGCGCGCAGTCGTCAAGGCACGCATCGTCAAGCTGGCCGGCAAGGGAGTCGACGGAGCACGTGCGCACCTCCGCTACCTCCAGCGCGACGGCGTCACCCGGGAAGGCGAGCGTGGCGAGCTCTACGCTGCCGACAAAGACCACGCGGACGGCAGGGCCTTTCTCGATCGCGCGAACGGTGACCGTCATCAGTTCCGCTTCATCGTCGCCCCTGAAGACGGTATCGAGTATGATGACCTGAAGCTGCTCACCCGGCGCCTCATGGCGCAAATGGAAGAAGACCTCGGCACCAGGCTAGACTGGGTGGCCGTCGACCATTTCAACACCGGCCATCCTCACACCCACATCATCGTGCGCGGCAGGGACGATCACGGCGAAAACCTCGTCATCGCGCGGGACTACATCTCCTCTGGCCTGCGCGAGCGCGCAGCCGAACTGGTTAGCCTCGACCTTGGCCCGCGCACCGACCGCGAGATCGAGCAGCGCTTGCGCCAGGAGATGGAGCAGGAACGCTTCACCAGCATCGACCGGCAGCTGATGCGCATGCGCGACGAGGGGCATGTCTCACCAGCCAGCCGAGACACCTTTCGCCAGACGCTGCACCAGGGCCGCCTGCGCAAGCTCGAGCGGATGGGCCTTGCCGAGGAGATGCCTTCGGGTCGCTGGCGCCTGGAGGATGAGCTCGAAGCCACGCTACGCCGCATCGGCGAGCGCGGCGACATTGTCAAGACCATCCATCGCGAGCTGACCGGCAAGGGGCTCGTCCGCAGTGCCGCCGACTATCTTATCCACGATCGATCCGACGGGTCGGCCCAAACCGTGGTCGGACGTGTCGTCGGGCGCGGGCTGGCCGACGAAATCACTGACCGCCATTACCTCGTCGTCGACGGCGTGGACGGCAAAAGCCACTATTTTGATATCGGCAAAGGCGAGGCCACCCAACCGACACCAGAAGGCTGCATAGTGCGGATCAGGCCGAGGGACACCGGGCCAAGAAAAGTCGACCGCACAATTGCCGGCATCGCCACGGTCAACGACGGGCGCTACAGCATCGATATCCATCTCAAGCATGACCCCTCGGCCACCGAACGCTTTGCCGAAACGCACGTGCGGCGACTGGAGGCGATCCGCCGTGCGACCGGTGGCGTCGAGCGCGAGCCGGACGGCACATGGACAGTCGCGCCCGACCATCTCAACCGCGTCGCGGATTACGAGCGTCAACGAGCGAGGGCCCAGCCTGTTGTCGTCGAAAAGCTCTCATCAATGCCGCTGGAGAGCCAAGTAGGCTTTGACGGCGCCACCTGGATCGACCAGGAGCTGGTATCAGCCCACCCTGAGTCCTTGCGCGACTCTGGCTTCGGTCGAGAAGTACGTCAGGTCCAGGCCCGCCGACAGCAGTGGCTGATCGCGCAAGGTCTTGCCCATGATGCGCAGGATCGGGTCATCTATCGCGCCAACATGCTTTCAATGCTGCGCCAACGAGAGCTGAACCGTGTTGCCAGTCAGCTCTCGGACGAACTCGGGCTCTCGTATTCTGAAGCGCAGCATGGCAATCGAATAGACGGTACGCTGCGCGGCTGCGTCGAGCTCGCCGGCGGAAAATACGCTGTCATCGAGAAATCGCGCGAGTTCACGCTGGTGCCCTGGCGGCCGGTGCTTGAGCATCATATCGGCAAGGAGGTGTCTGGCGTGGCGCGCGCCGAGGGGATTTCCTGGACGATCGGACGGCAGAGGAGCGGGCCTGGCGTTTCGTGAACTGGCTACAATTTATTTGTCCACGTTGAAACAGGTACTCAGCCCAGACGGAGTTCCTCCGCCTGCTGCTTGCTCGCAGCATTCATTTGGCGGAGAGTCAGTGTTCTGCATTTTGTAGTTCGCTCTGTCAAAAAGCGCTGGGAATATGCATCATGTTCTGCGTTGACACGGAAGCCGGGCCGGGCCGACAGGTGCCGCCCTGTGGTTGCGGATCGGCTCCCGATGGCTGCCAGCTAGAAAGGTGGGCTGACTCGTGATAGCGCAAGGGGCTATGGCGGCCGCGGTACGGCGAAGCGAGCTCTGGCATCGAGGATGAAGCCGCACTTCCCGATCTTATTCTACTCGCAGGACCGGCAGACGCGGCGGTCGCCCCTGCGGGTGCTGTTGGCCCTGGCGTGAACTGGCAGTCCGTCCCGCGGGGACTTTGTAACGGAGAAAAGTCGCTGCGATGGCCCGGGTGACGATGCGGTCAGCGACCATGCCAGACGAGATCGGCAGCTTTCTGCCGCGGCACGGCGCCGGAGCCATAAGGCCGCCGCGACATCGGGTCTGGCGCACCTTCGGATGTTGGCTGGCCGCGGTTTACTTCGAGCAGCGCCGGGTGGGTCATGCGGTGCCGCTACTGGGCACCGAGGCAGCTTTGGGCATGAGACCCGTTCAATCGCGCCGGCCACGTCGGTCATCGCGACATCTGGAGTCGAGGCCAGGTCAGACCGGGAAAAAAACCTGCTCGTCGCGCGGGAGCCCCGGGTTGCGCCGTCGATCCTTCCGCCCAACTCAGCGCCGCGCGACCAGCAATAGCCCCTTGCCCCGAAACTGACGCCAAGCCGACGGACCGCTCTGCGCATACCGATGCCGTCCGCGCCGTCGTCGGCGGAAACCAGCGAGCCGTGGACCTCACACAATCTGAGCCGCTGGTGACGATGTGCATCGCCTACTTCCATCCGCACTCCTATCGACGAACTCGCCCGCTGCCCGCGGTGATGCGAACCCGTGGATGAATATTTCGCCGAAGCCGCAGTGGGGGCTCAGCCTCGACGATTTTTTTGCCTTGCCCCGGCGGGCGGCGCAACCGAGCATCGAGACAAAAAACGGGAAAGGGAGGGCACCAGCCCGTTAGAGCCGTGGCCATGATGATGTGGGGACGATCTCCTGGAAGAAATGTGGAGATCGACGCTCTCCTGACGCGCTCATCGAAGATTTTAGGCCGCGCCGACGTGGCTGCTTGAGCGATAACACTCACTCCGGAGGCCCCAGTGCGGCTCCTTGGCCAAGCTGCTTGGCACGCCGTGAGTGTGCTTTCTTGTTTGGGGAAGGGAGACTTACGTCTACAACAATCTCGTTTCGATCTACGATGGAGAGTCGGCGAGACAAGTGTTGCTGATGTTCATTGGCTCCGTAGCAACTTCTGCAGTCACAATGCAGCTTATGTTCCTATGCTGGAGAGTTGGCCATTCAACTCGCGTAGCTCGCTTTGTTGCGGTGGAGCTTGGTCAGAGCACACTGCTGCTTTACCTGCTTCAGGGCGCCGTGTTTCGCTTCATGGATCTAATAGGGTTCGGAGAGCTTTGGGATCTCCCGAGCAGAATCGGGTTCGCCACTTTGCTTGGTGCCGCGATCGTTGTCTCCGCTTGACAATTCGCAGGATTGCGCGTGACCACGGATGGTTGTCGCGCGGCTACGCTTAATATGTGACGACGCTTGCGCCTTGTAGGCAATTGTTGCGGCCGCCCACGGCCGACATGAACGTGCTTGGCCGCACGTTTTCTAAGTGAGGCGGAAAGAGGCGCGCGGCCCCTCTCCCCAGCAACCCGCCTTGCGGATTCCTCCTCCGCCCGCTTCGCAGACGGGGATACCCTCCGCCCCCTTGCTATTCGTTGCCCGCCGCTATGCAAAGGACAGGCGACCTGAATCCGTGCTCAAGCCGATCTGGCGGCAGAGGGGGGCGGGCTGAACATGGGACCCGTGATTGACATAATTGCCGCGCGAATCCTCATGCTCGCCTAACCGGCCGGAACGATTTGCAATCCGGGCAGGCTCGACAAATTAAGGAGTAGCTCGTTCCGTGTCCAAGCCCAGACAAGTCTTGGTTTTCTCACGGGCGCGATACAAAAGGCACAGGCTGGACTTGGCTGCCGGGGGCGGGGCTTGTCGACCGCTCGATTGAAAGTGAGATGCGAGGCGGAGAATCACCCATGTGCAGAGCGGCAAGGCGCTCGCCTACCTCCCTGTCATTCACCGTTAGCCGATGGTTTAGACGAAGATAGTCCGTCCATGTCGGCGTGCGGAATGTCTCGGTCCAAAGCGTCGACTTCTGAAGGTCGCGCTGGAGGGTCCAGTCCCGCGCACCGGCGCGGCTCTGAACGCGCCGCCTTTCGCGCATGCAACTCAGAAATTCATCGATACTCTCCTCGGGTATCGAGTACTCCACCTTGATCACGATCGGACCGCTCCTGGGCTTCAAAGGGAGGGCCAGTTCTGGTGGCCTGAAGTCGACGGCCGCTTGATCCGATTCCTCCCATAGCCGCACTGGCAATAGCTTTCCCACAGCCGCGACCAGCAACAGTGCCGCTGCAGCACCTTCCAAAGCCCACGTCAGCGAATAGTACTGCGCGACAGCACCCCAGATCCAGCTGCCCGCTGCCATGCCGCCGTAGGTCAGGGCGTAATAGATGGACAGGGTCCGACCAACGACCCACCTTGGGCTTGCCAACTGCACACACACGTCGGTTCCGGTCCAGGTGACAACCCAGCCAGCGCCACCGATTGCAAGCGCGATCGCCGCCACAGCCACCGACGATGTGAGGGCCATCAAAAGGCAACACGTTGCGCAAGCAACGGATGCGAGCGTGATCAATCGGTTCTGGGACGTAATGCGTCTCAAGTAGCTGCTGCCAATGCCGGCTATGAAGGCGCCTGTGCCGAAGCCAGCCAATAGCACCCCGTAAACAATTGGCCCTCCCGCCAGCTGGTCGCGAACCAGGAGGGGGAGCAGAGCAAGGATCGAGATGCTTGACAGCCCGAATAGGGTTGCACGCACAATCGCCACTCTGATCTCGGAGGATATTGCCGTGAATCGCATGCCATCATGAATGGCCGTAGTCATCCGCTCGCGCGGAAGAGGCGAAAAGCGAACTTGCCACTTTGAGCGCAGAACAGCGCTCAACGGGACCAGGTCACTCAGCGCAGCGAGGGCGAAAGCCGTAAGGGGGCCTAGCAAAGCTAAGATTACACCGCCCAGCGCCGGTCCTATGCTCCGAACCACGTTGTAGCCCACCGACATCAGCGTCACTGCGGCGGGTATGTCGCGCTTTTCCAGGATATCGCCTACCGACGCGTGCCATGCTGGATCGTTCAAGGCAAAGCCGCATCCGGCCAAGAAACTCAGTCCCAGGATCAGCCATGGACTAACAAAGCCCAGTCCCACAGCGAGTGCCAGCGCCGTGGATGCCAGTGCGATAAGGCAGTGTCCGGCAAGCATCACGCCGCGGCGGCTGAAGCTGTCTGCAATGGCTCCAGCAAGGATCGACAAGAAGAACGCGGGCAGTGTCGATGCAGCCTGTACGAGCGCAACCATTAGATCGGAGGCTGAAATCGTCGCCATGAGCCAGCTTATAGCCACGCTCTGCACCAGCCAGCCAAGGCTGGATATCTGCGTGGCTGTCCAGATAGAACGAAAGACCGGGTTGTGAAGAGGGATCAGTGTGTTTGCCGCAAAGCGCGGAGGATCTTGACGCCGCATCACTTCTCTCCTCCACTGGGTGTCGTTCTTCCGCTCATTTGCTTACAGCGGTGCGCTCTGTGCACAGACTGCGTCACAACGAAGTTCCGAAATCGCGCTCGCAACAGGGACAATGTGACATCCATGGTGCTGATGCGCCTTGAGGTACCAACCTGGCCGTTAGCTGATGGGTCCCGCAGCCCGCTGGGTGCGGTCAGTTCTGCCCTGCGACTCTTGGCTTTGGACGGTGCTAGCGCCCCGATGGCCGGCTTGTCAAACTGCCGTAGTGCCAGCACATCCATCCCATCTGTTGACCGCGATCTCCGGCGAGGTCGAGCAGCAGTAGGTCAACGGCAAATCTGGGTATTTCCGCTATCCGGTCGAGCGCGTGGCCATCGTCCGGAAACCCGAAGACGTTCATCACCCAGGCGACCACCACGCCCGAGACAATGCGACACGGCGGTAGCGGTTCACCAGAGGACGTGCGTTCTACTCAGCAGGAACATTGTTCTGCCGATCGTCGGCTGCGCCAGCCGTCACGTAAAGCGGCGCCAGAGTTCTTGCACCCGTCATTGGACTCCCGCTTTGCAGGTTTCGCCTAGGGCCTGCATCAGGTCATCTATAATGTCCTGAGGATGTTCAAGCCCTACAGAAATTCGCAGCAATCCGCCTGGCGCTTTGGACTTCGCACCTTCAACGGATGCGCGATGCTCTATCAGAGAATGCGTCCCGCCAAGGCTTGTCGCCCGGACAACAATCTTCAGGCGGCCGGCCACGGCCATTGCAGCATCGGCTCCGCCCTCGACGATAAAGGATAGCATCGCTCCGTAATGGCTCATTTGCCGCGTAGCAAGATCGTGTCCCGGATCAGTTTGCAAACCAGGAAAGAGCACTTTTTCGACGCGCGGATGAGACGCCAGGGCCTCGGCCACTTTCTGGGCGCCTTCGCAATGGGCGCGCATGCGGACCGGCAATGTCTGCAGGCCCCGCAACGCCAGCCAACAGTCGAAGGGCGCTGCGACGCTGCCCTTGTGTTTCTGGACCATCCGCAATGGGCGACCGAGGGGTGACGCGTTTGGGACAATGACGACACCGGCCATCAAATCCGAGTGGCCGCCAATGTACTTTGTCGCCGAGTGCATCACCGCGTCTGCCCCGATTTCGAGTGGCAGTTGAAGCACTGGGGTGGCCCACGTATTGTCCACCACCGCCAACGCGTCTGCCTCGTGCGCGATTGCGCAGATGGCCGCAATGTCGACAACGCGGATCATCGGGTTTGACGGCGTCTCGACCCAGACGAGGCCAGTCCGCTTCGATGTCACCGCGGCGCGCAAAGCGTCCAAATCGCGCATGTCGACGGGGGCAAAGTCGAAGCGAGACCCAATGTCGGTCTCTTCGATCAGCGAACGAATGCCGAAATACATGTCATCCGGCAGAACGATCCGACCCGCCGACGGATGGCTCTCGAAAACTGCAGCGATTGCGGCCATGCCCGAAGCGAAGGCGATGCCGTCTCCCCCTCCCTCAAGCGTCGCCATGGCCGCCTCGAACGCATTGCGTGTCGGATTTCCATCCCTTGTGTATTCGAAGCCGGACGGAAATGACCCGTTGGCGCCTCGTTCGAACGTGGTGCTGGTGTGCAGCGGCATGGATACGGCCCCCGTGGACGCGTCGACACCTCGGCCGCAGTGGATCGCCTTCGTCTCAAAACGCATCGGCTATTTCCTTCCTAACGGGCAGTTGCAATTTCGTGCCGGTCACTATACTGACCGCAATACGCGAGCCGAGGACCCAAGTCAATATAATGACCAATGTTACGGAAGCGTTTGATGCCGAGCAAGCGCTTGGGCAAGCGATAGCAGCCCGGATCCGAGACTTGAGGCGTGACCAAAACCTGACCCTGGATCGCCTGGCTAAACTAAGTGGCCTATCGAAGGGAACCGTGGTCGCGCTGGAGCAGGCTAGGGCAAACCCCAGTATCGGCATACTGTGTCGGCTGGCGGCGGCGTTTTCGCTCTCGGTGGCCGATTTGTTGAACGAGCACCCTTCCACGGTGCGCCTTCCCATCGAGCGGACAGAGACCAGGAGGCTTTGGACGAGCGCCAAGGGAAGCTCTGCGCAACTGCATTCGTCGACCTCGGGACGCACGATGTTCGAACTGTGGAGCTGGGTCATGATGCCGGGCGACGTGTTTTCCGCGGACGCTCATAGTCCGGATACGCGCGAGCTGATCTCGGTCAGTCAGGGTGCCCTGAGCGTTGTGGTAGGTACCCACGTGGAAATTTTAAGCGAAGGCGAGAGTGCGCGGCTTGTCACTGACCAACCTCACTCATATGCGGCGGCATCTGATGTGCCCGCCCACTTCACGATGGCGGTGCTTGAGCGTGGTGGACACCGAAATCCGGGGCACTCGTCGACGGCAGCGAAGATTCAGGGGCACGTTCCGTAAGGCCCCGCCGATTACTAACAACCGCACATTCGCGACAGGAGATAAACCGTTGTACGTTCCGCCTCATTTTGCCGTCCCTGATCAGAACGCCCTGTTCGACCTTATCGAGAGACACCCGCTCGGTATCCTCGTCACCCAAAGCAAAGGCACGCTGGACGCGAACCACCTCCCTTTCGAGCTTGACCGCTCGAAGGGAGACAAGGGCGTTCTCAATTGCCATGTCGCTCGCAAGAACCCAGTCTGGGAGGAAGTCGCCAATGGCGATGAGGTTCTCGTAATCTTCCGTGAGGCCGACGCTTACATCTCGCCGAACTGGTATCCGAGCAAGCATGAATTCCACAAGCAGGTGCCGACCTGGAACTATCTCGTCGTCCATGCCCACGGACGCATCACTGTCCGGGATGATGAGCGGTATGTGCGCCGCAACGTGGCGAAGCTCACTCACATGCAAGAAGCCTCGCAGCCGGTCCCATGGAAGATGGGCGACGCGCCGAAGGACTTCATCGACACGATGGTCAGGGCAATCGTCGCCCTGGAGATCGAGATCACCGGCCTGGTTGGAAAATCAAAACTCAGCCAGAACAAAGAGTTGCGCGACATTCAGAACCCTGGCGAAATGCTGCGTGCCCAAGGGGCCATTGCGATGGGAGAAGCGATGCTCGCGGCTGCGGCGGTCAAATCCCAATAGCATGTGTCTTGTCCCGACAAAGCCGCTGGTGCCGGCTTCCCGACGGGTCACCTAGTCCGCCTTGACGCACGGCAATAGCGTTTGACGGCCTGAAGCGACGCTGTGGTCACCCTTGTGATGCTTTTCCACGCGCCTGGTCAGGCGACAGGATTGCTCCGTCGTGAGGACAGGCGGGAGTTTGCAGCTTGCGGTGGGCGGGTTCGTTTCCGGCGCCTGCGCCCCGTCGTATGTCGCGAGTTGAGGAATGCGATCGAGGGCGATGTGCAGGATGCGCTGCGGGAACGTCGTCGGCTGGCACAGACGGACTTCCGATTTCACCTCGACCACCCGCGCAGCGGTTTTGAATGAGGCGCAAACGCACGCGTGTCGAATTGGGCGATTTCCCTTGGGCGCCGAGCTCGACCATGCGCGATGATGCGCTCGACGCAGCTCCAGCTGGCGGCGCCTTCAACGAACTCCTTGAACCTGCAGACCTTGCCCGAAAGCACTTGCTCTTACGGGAGATGATTGGCTTTGTCGCCGAAGCGACTGATGGAGATGTTGGTGGGCGCCGCCGCGTAGGCGACGACCCCGTAATCACAGCGGGAGCTCGCAGGCGGGGTCGACAAAAACCCTTGATTGGCCGAGCTTGAGGTGCATCTCTATCAGGCTGATTGCCTATTGGGCTGGTCCAGCGTTTGATCGGACGCATGATCCATCCGACCAGCTTGTGAGGGATGCAACCGAACCAGGCGCTGCTCCCACAGTCTTCGCAGGCCCTCCATTAGAGCTGCATGCCTGGCCTGATCCGGCTCAATCATATTGAGGTGATCTCGCAACACGGCTTCGCCCTCGATCCGCATCAGTAGATTAAACAAGTCGTTTGAAATTCGCACACTGTCAATGCTGGAGTGGTTCGGAATAATCTCGCAGACAGTCTCCTGATGATCTCGCGCTGTGTAAGCACGGGTTTGATGGAGGGAGACTGAGGGAGGCAATGAAATCGCAAGCGCAGTCCAATCCTGCAGCGTTGCAGCCCGTTTTTTTACCAGGAAGGGCCCGACCACAAGTCCATCCAGCTCTGTCGTCAAAAATGTGGCAATCGCGTCTGCAACCGTATCCACGATCGGTTCAGCATTGTTGTTAAAGGACGTATTGAGCAGAATTGGAGTGCCTGTCCGCTTCTTGAAGGCATTGATGACCTCCCAGTAAGCTGGGTTGGCATCGCGCGATACTGTTTGCAGCCGAGCCGTACCGTCGACGTGCGTAATGGCACCCAACAAGGCGCGCTTTGAGTCACGCACGCGAACGACGAAATTCATGAATGGAAATTCGTGCTTACCGTCCGGGAGGTCGAAAAATTCGCTCGCATCCTCTTCCAGCACAGATGGTGCGAAAGGCCTATAGCCTTCGCGCTTCTTGACCATGGCATTGATCCGGTCCTTGTTTGCAGCGGGCCGAGGGTCGGCAAGAATGCTGCGGTTGCCCAGCGCACGTGGCCCAAACTCCGAACGACCCTGCACCCAGCCGATCACGGCGCCGTTGGTGATCCAGTGGGCTGCACTGCTCGCTACGTCATAAGAGCGTTCAACCTCGAGATGTCCGGACCATGCATTCAGTTCCTGTTCCACGGCGCGGTCGCTCCCGAGATCAGGACCCCAATAGACCTCCTGCAGTCGCTCACGCGGCGCGGGGCGGCCCATCTCGTTAGAGACTATCAGCGCAGCTCCCAATGCGCAGCCAGCGTCGTGAGACGCGGGTTGCACGAAGATGTCTTCGAAAAGCCCTGAATACAGCAGCTTGCCGTTCATCGTGCAGTTGTGGGCTACCCCTCCCGCCAGACACAACCGCTTCATGCCGGTGGCCTCACGGTGGTGCCGGAGAATGTGGAACACGATCCGCTCAAGCGCTTCCTGCAGTGACGCACTCACATCTCGATGCTGCTGGGTGAAAGGCATTCCCTTTCGCCTGATCTCGATGTTGCGGAGCAACGCCGGACCGATGCGGTCGAGGTGAACACGGTAGCCACCGTTGGCGGAGAGCTCGTAGAACTGCTCGAAGAGCTCGCGATAGGGAGCGGGGTCGCCATAGGGCGCGAGTCCCATTACCTTATACTCGTCGAACATGCCGTAGCCGAGACAGCGGATCGTCTCGAGATAAAACAGCCCAAGAGAATTGTCCTCCGGGAAAGCCTCGATTTGCGTAATTTCTGTGCCAGACCCTACCGCCACAAGGCCCGACAGGAAATCACCACAGCCATCAATCGCTAGAATGAGACTTTGTTCGAAGCCCGACATTGCAAAGGCGCTCACGGCGTGCGCCTGATGATGACCTACGAATGAAATACGCGAACTGTCCAACTTAGTGCCGAACTCACGCGCTAACAGGTTCTGCACCAACATTTTAGCATCCAACGGAGTGGAGAGAATGTCCGGTTGGGAAGCGGACATACCTTCAAGCATGGCGTTGGCATAGGGCTCGCTGGCGTAGACCGCGACACGATCAATGTCGCTGAGCTGAACCCCCGCCGTCGAGAGACAGTATTGAATCGAACCACTTGGCAGCTTGTTCGAGTGCTTGATTCGATTGAGGCGTTCCTCTTCTACGGCGGCTATCACCTTTCCGTCTCGGACGAGCACCGCGGCGCCATCGTGCATAAAGGCGTTCGGACGCTCGAATCGGTTTTCATGGACTTGGTCAAGTCCGCCGCTGATTCCTAGGCACAGCATTTCTTTCTCCAAATAGTAACGGGAAGCCAAATTGGCTTACCTCGACTGTTTCGAACTAAATAGGCGTGTTGTCGCCTGCAGCTGCGACCGCCCGTCAGGCATCAGCGGCATCGAAGAAAGCCTCATAAACGATCAATGAGATGCTTCGACTGTGACGCCTACAGTGCCATCACGCCGAGAGCTTGGCTGGATCATCCAATCCTGAGCGGCTGCTGACATGTATCCGGCGATGTCGTTTTCATCGGCAGAACCAACTTGCGATGCCGCCTGTTCTTGGGAAGGGCGGCCGTCGACGAATAACAGTACCGCCCCCGTGAACTGGCCCGATTTCATTCTCCGAAGCGACCATGGTCGCACCGCCCGACATTGTCGGCCAGTTGCAACTCACTTTCTCGGCACGACCTCCACTGCACGTCAGGGCGCATCGAAGATTTTCTCCTTTGGATTATACCTAAGGCAGCTTTCGTCACGCGTTAGAGCAGCGTGTGATTGGTGCGTGAGGCTCTTTTTTGTCCATGCACGATTCCGGAAGAGTGATGAAATCGATTGTTTTGATCAAAGTCATCCACGCTATGAATAACAGCCGCAGCACATGCGTTTTTCAAAGCGCTTCAGGCTTCCCGGATGGCTACTCCGATGTGAAGCGCATGGCATTCCAAGCGCTCTGCCAACCAAACGATGAGTATCGGCGTCGACCCTCATTGCCTTCGTCTTCGCGACTCCGTGACAGCGGCTGGCATTGTGTTTGTAGGGCATCGGGCGAAGATCATGTCGATCGGCCATCTCGCCTGCCTATTGACAAACCCTTGAACAATGATCCACGCACCAGCGCGATTGTGATCACGAGCGCCTCTGAGCTCGGGAGGTTCGGTTTTCTGAGGGTTCCTGGGTCTCCGAAGCGATGGAGGTAGCTAGCCTTCCTGGTGCTATACGGTTGTGCTCTTCATGGAGTGGACGCGTTTGCGTCTCGAAAGCGGTTCTTCAGTGGAACCGGCGCCAAGGCCCGTCTGTGGTCGTTCAGAACACGGGGTGCCGTCTCCAAACCGGATATTGGAGCGGGCAGCCGCCGGAATTTGACCCATGGAAATGAGCGCCTGTCAGGAGGCGTTCGAAAACGGCGCGATCTTCATCGCGGCTGTTTCATGGTGTCATTCCTGACATGTTCTTTATAATCGGCAGCTTGCGGATAGTCTTGCCCGTCGCCGCCCGTAGCGCGTTGGCGACGGCCGGGCCGATCGGCGGCACACCTGGCTCACCAACTCCCGTGGGCGGCTCCTCGGACGGCACAATGTGCACCTCGACTCGCGGCATCTGCTCGATCCTGAGCGGTGTATAGGTATCGTAGTTCTCTTGGTCTACGACACCGCCCTTCAGGGTCAGCTCCTCCTGGAGGATCGCACCTAGCCCGAATCCGATACCGCCCTCCATCTGAGCGCGAATCTGGTCAGGATTTATCGCGGTGCCGCAATCTACCGCGCAGACGACGCGGTCGACCTTGAAACCATTTTCATCGTTGAGGGTGATCTCCACCACATCGGCGACATAGGTCGAGAGGCTTTCATGCAGGGCCACGCCGCGGAAACGGCCTTCCGGCAGAGGCTTGTCCCAGCCTGCCTTCTCAGCAGCCACTTTAAGCACGGCGGCATGCCGTGGATGGTGACCGAGCATTGACAAGCGGAAGTCGACCGGATCACGGTTCGCAGCGGCGGCGAGCTCATCGATCAGGGTTTCCACCGCGTAAGCGGTGTGGGTGGAGCCTACCGAACGCCACCACAGCACCGGGATGTTCACGTCCGTGGTGGTCAGCTCGACCTTCAGGTTCGGGATCGCATAGGGCAGGTTGGTGGCGCCCTCTACGGAGGTTGGATCGATGCCGTTCTTGATCATCGCCGCAGAGGTCGAACCGCCCAAGACCGATTGACCCACGATGTGGTCATGGAGAGCGACGACATTGCCTTTCTTGTCGAGCCCCGCCTTGACTGCGTGCACATAGGCCGGGCGGTACCGCCCACCCCGCATGTCATTCTCGCGGGTCCACTGCACCTTCACTGGCTTGCCGCGTCCCAGTGCACGCGCTGTGGAAACAGCTTCGATAATGACATCTGCATCCAAGACCGCGCGGCGGCCGAAACTGCCGCCGGTCTTCATCACGTGCAGCCTCACCTTGTCCGGCGTGGTGCCGCCTACCTGAGCGGCAGCCGCCTGATAAAGGTCGGGCATCTGGTGTCCGCCCCAGACGTCGATGGTGCCGTCTTCGTTGATTCGGGCGGCCGCGTTGAGTGGCTCGATCGAAGCATGGACAAGATAGGGGAATTCGTAGTGCCCCTCGATGATTTTCTCAGCACTGGCGAACGCTGCGGGAGTGTTACCGTCGTCGCGCGCGGTGGCCGCGCCCAGATCGTCTGCTGCCTTGTTGTATTCGGCCATGATCTCGGCCGTGCCGCGCTCTTCGGCCTTCTCCTCGTTCCAGGTCACCTCCACGAGGTCGCGGCCCTTCAGCGCCGTCCAGGTGTCCCTGCCAACCACGGCAAGGCCTCGCGGCGTCTGGACGACATCGACAATGCCGTCGAGTGCCTTGGCCTTGGTTGCGTCGAAGCTCTCGATCTCGGCGCCGAACTTCGGCGGATGGATCATAACGGCCGTCTGGAGTCCCTCCATCATGAGGTCGATCGTGTAGGTCTGCGCGCCGTTGGTCTTGCCGGCGGAATCGTAGCGCTTGAGGCTGTCCGATCCGATCTGGGCCCACTTGTCGCGCGGCTTTAGCGGCACGTCGTCGGGAACCGGCATTCCCGCTGCGGCTTCAGCCAGGTCACCGTAGCGCGCCTGCATCCCTGAGGCGTGCGACACGACCCCGGAAGCGACTTTGATCTCGCCGGCTGGCACGTCCCACCGCTGCGCCGCGGCCGCCACCAGCAAGGCCCGTGCGGCAGCACCCGCCTTGCGGTAGCGTTCCCACGACGAGCCCATCGACGTGGAGCCACCAGTTGCCTGTGCGGCCCCGCCCAAGGCGAGATTGCCGTAGAACGCGGTATTGCCATATCCGCCGACCACGTCCACCTGCGCCCAGTCGCCGTCGAGCTCTTCCATAACCAGGGTGGCGATGCCGAAATAGGAGCCTTGTCCCATCTCGAACTGCGAGGAGTGGATGATGATTCGGTTCTCCTTTGTGATCTCGACATAGGTCTGGAAGGGGTTCGCCGGAACCTTTGCAGGGGTCGTTTGTGCGATGTCGGGCGCGGCCAGCACTGGCCGGTAGCCCACTGCGAGGCCGCCGGTGGTGACGCCCGCGCCGACGAGGAACCAGCGGCGCGTGGGCCGCACGGCAGTATGCTTCGAGAGAAACTGCGACATGCCTCAAGTCTCCAGCCGGTTGGCGGTCTCGTGGATGGCCGCGCGGATGCGATGATAGGTGGCGCAGCGGCAGAGGTTGCCGCTCATCGCCGAATCAATATCATCGTCCGTCGGCTTAGGCGTTTCGGTAAGGAGGGCCACGGCCGACATGATCTGGCCAGACTGGCAATAGCCGCATTGAGGTACGTCGAACTCGGCCCACACGGCCTGGACCGTTTCGCCTATCTTGCCCGACACACCCTCAATGGTGGTGATCGAGGCTCCTTCGATGTCGCCGACTGCGGTCTGGCACGAGCGCGTCGGCATGCCGTTAACGTGAACCGTGCAAGCGCCGCACTGGGCAAGCCCGCAACCGAATTTCGTTCCCGTGAGTCCGATGACGTCACGGACCGCCCAGAGCAGCGGCATCTCTGGATCGACGTCGAGTGTTCGCGCCTCGCCATTGAGGGTAAAAGCGACCATTGCTTGCTCTCCTTGTCCTGAGCTGGCTATCTCGTTGAGCCTCCGCCCGCCTGGCAACCGAGCTCTTGTTGCTGAGGCCTAGCGACCACACCGTAGGAACGCGCAGCTCAAGCAACAAGCCGCTAGGTTGGCGAGTTACGAGATCGTGAAGTGGGTCGTGTCGAAAGGCTGGAGGCAACTGAATGTCATTTTTTGGGCGGACAGGCCGCTTTAGGCTGGGTTACACGAGACTGGACATTCGGGTCGTCGCGAACATCGACCGCTGGTCGGCCGCGTCCGGCAGGGCCCTGATTGGCTACACGAAATGAAATGGGACTACTATCGATGGTGGCCTACCTCGACCCGCAACCTCCACGACTGGACCCTCAGGTTTCCGGCTATCGTCCCGGGCGGTGGCCGAGCTCGGCGCCTCGGACGCGATAATAGGCGGTGAGGCGTTCGTCGTTGACCAGAAGGCTTGTCGCGCATTCCCAGTCTTCAGCGGGCTCTTGGCCGCGGCGGGAGACGTCAGGACCATGCTTGCCGGCTTCGACCTGCTCAAGATCGACGGCGAGGGTCTTCGCGATCGGCCACTCGTCGATCGGCGCAAAGCGCTAGTTAACCTGCTGAGACGCCGCCAAACGGCATCGTTCTGAGCGACGAGATCAGCGGCGGCAGCGACATTCTCGCGCAAGTCTCCCAGTTCGGCCTCGATGGGCATCGTCTCCAAGCTGCGTGTCAGTCCATATCGATCCGGCCGGCGCCAAGAATGGGTGAGACAAAATGCGTGCTGAGTGATGAGTTCATCGTCATCGGCTGCGAACCCGGCAACAGTTACGGCGGTCGGGAAGCGTGCTCTGGCGAATGTCGAGGACGGAAATCTGGTGTTCGCCGGCGGCATTGGTACCGGCTTCAATGCGCGCACCGGGCCGGAAGTAAAGCGCCGGCTCGATGCCATTCCAATGGATAAACCACCGATTCCTAGTTTGAAGGCGAACGGCATGGGCGGAGTGCCCTGCGCAGTCTGTACCTCCGCAGTCGATTGTCGAGTTCGAAGGGGGTGTGATTGGCGTCGAGACCGCTCCAGCCATGGCTATCAGCACGCCGAGTGCGTTGTTTTCGATCAGTTCTCGAAATGAGCGGGTAAATACCTTTCACTTGCCGAACGGGGTTTGCTGTTCACCGGCTGGCATCCGATGGCAAACCTTTCAACGCGGCGGCGATCTGGCGCTTCGCTGCTGGGGGCAGAGGCAGGATGGGACGCGGGGGTTCGGCACTGCAAACGTCGAGCAATTCAGCGAGTGCATAGACGACGCGAAGGCTCGAGAACTCCTTGAAGAGGCTCCAGATCGGGACCAGCGCGGCATTGATCCGTCGCGCTTCGGCCGCATCGCCCTGTTGCGCCGCTGTGACGATCGTCATGCAGACCTCGGGCAGGATGCCCGCGAGGACGCTGTACCATGTGTCGGCGCCGGCGATCATGGCCTCGGCGGCGTTCCAGTCGCCGCTGTAACCAATCGAGAACCCTTCCGGCAGTGTGCGCCTCTGGGCGGTCAGGTGGTTCTTGATCGCATCGCTTTTGTCTGTCGGATTCTTGATGGCGACAATCCCAGCCACCTTTGCCAGGCGGCTGACAAGGGGTGGACTGAAATGGAAATGCGTCGTTCCTGGATTGTCGTAGACGACGATCGGCAGGCCACTTTCGCGCGCCACAGTGGAGAAATGATCGAACACCTCGTCATCAGTAAGCGGGGTGTAGGAGGCGGCGGCAAGCAAACCCGCAGCTGCTCCAAGGGCCTTGGCGTCTTGCGCGAGCCCCACGGCTTCATCGGTGCGCAGCGCGCCCACACCCACCACGACCGGCATTTGCCCCGCCGTTTGGTCCAAGGTCTCGGAGAGCGCCCGCCGCCGTTGCTCGCGCGACAGATAGATGTATGTGCCGGTGCTGCCGAGAAGACCGATGGAATCGACCTGAGCAATGCCAAGCCGAGCAATCAGCCTGCGCAGGGCAACGCTATCGACGCGGCCGTCACGATTGGTCGGGGTGATGGGGAACGCGGAAAGACCGCTCAGGAATGCCATGGCAAGGCTCCAGATCTATGTGTGAGCGCAGAGGTGGCCGCACGCCAGGTCATTACAAGACGTCCAAAGCCCGCCGCAGATCGGCGATCAGGTCATCAGCGTCTTCAAGCCCCACCGAGAGACGCATGAGATCCTCGCCGACTCCATCGGCCAAATGGGCATCCTTGCGGATCGGCTGCCGAGCACGGGTGAGGCTTGCTGGATGATAGATGAGGCTGTCGGCATCGCCGAGGCTGACGGCGCGAATGATCAGGTTGAGCCGGTCCATCATCCGGCGCGCTCCTTCGTATCCAGCGTGGAGGCCAAAGGCCAACATGCCCGATCCGTTGGACATCTGTTTTCGCGCCGTCACCTGATCAGGGTGCGAGTCGAGGAACGGATAACTCACAAATGCCACCGCCGGGTGCGCTTCCAGCGCCCGAGCCACCGCAAGGGCTGTGGCGCTGTGCCGTTCCATACGCAGCGTCAGCGTCTTGAGACCGCGCAGGATTAGGAAAGCTGACATGGGCGAGAGCGCTGCGCCGGTGATGTAGCGCAGGCCCGTTTCATGCAGCGTACGGAGCGTCTGGGCGTCGCCGAGAAGCGCCCCGCCAAGGGCATCGCCATGACCATTGATGTACTTGGTCATCGAATGGAGCACGATGTCCGCCCCGTGCTCAAGCGGTCGCTGGAGCGCGGGCGAGGCGAAGGTGCTGTCGACTGCAACCCTTACACCGCGCGCGTGAGCGCGCTCGGCAATTGCCGCTATGTCGAGGATGCGGCTCAGCGGATTCACCGGCGTCTCGAAGAAAACCAGCCGCGTCCGCTCGGTGATCGCAGCATCGAGATTGTGGGGATTTGACAGATCGACCGCGACGACCTTGATGCCGAAGCGGGGGACCGCCTGTTCGACCATGGCAAGCGTGTTCGCATAAAGCGTCTTGTGGACGATGAGTTCATCGCCCTGGGACAGGAGCGACAGGATCAGAGTGCCGAAGGCCGCCATCCCCGAGGCAACAACCAGCCCCGCCTCGGCTCCTTCCAGATTCGCGAGCCGCTGCACGAGGATCTCGGTCGTGGGATTGTATTCGCGCGCATAGAGCCTTCCACCAAGGGCGGCGGCGGCATCGTTTGCTGCCACGCTTTCGAACCCATAGGTTGACGTCAGGAACACTGGCGGCTGGACGGCATTGGAAAAGCCGGCCGGATCGTAGCCATGATGGATCGCCCGGGTGGCAAATCCGGGGCTGGTTCGGTTGAGCGACCCCGTGGGAGCATCGGTTTCGGATTGATGGGAGCTGGTCATTCGGCCTCTGCGATCTCTCTTGGGGTTCCGAAAGATTGACGGCAACCTGGCCAATGTGAAATATCCAGTTGGCGATGAAAGAGATGGTCCAGTCTTCAAGTGCCGGGTCTGCAGCGCGCTCGCACGCGATGGGTGCACGCCAGATATACGAAGCCCTTCGCGAGCAAATCCTCGGCGGCGTCTACGAAACCGGCAGTCAGTTGCCATCCTCCCGGGCGCTGGCAAATGACCTCGGCGTTTCGCGAACCACGGTGACGGTCGCCTATGAACAACTGGCTGCGGAGGGTTTCATCGAAGTCCGTCAAGGCGCACGACCTCGCGTTGCGTCTTCGTTGATGGGCCATGGGACGGGGCGCACTCACGCGCAACCGGTCGGCCCAATCCACCTGTCCGCATATGGCGAGCGGCTGCGCGCGACGTCACCCTGGCCAGATTATCTGCCGACTGGGCTGAAGGTCGAGTTCCGCTATGGCGACCTCGCGCCGTCGGATTTCCCTTCATTGGTCTGGAAACGCGCGATGAACGAGGCGATGGGGCAGCGCCCGCTGCGTCTTGCCTATGACGATCCTCGCGGCTCGCGCCGGCTTCGCCAGGCGCTTCAGGGCTATCTCTGGCGCGCCCGGACCCTGAGCTGCGACCTCGACCAGATCATAGTTGTGAACGGTTCGCAGCAGGGCCTTGATCTGTGCGCGCGCCTGCTTCTCGATCCCGCCGACCGTTTCGTCATCGAGGATCCGTGCTACAGGATGGCGCGTCAGGTCTTTGCCAGTACGGGTGCCTCACCCATCCCGGTCATCGTCGACGAAGACGGGATGAGGACCGAGTTGCTGGCGGGGATCGGAGCACGACTGGCTTATGTGACGCCATCGCATCAGTTTCCGCTGGGCGGCGTCATGCCGATCGCGCGCCGCCATCAGCTTCTGAAATGGGCGCGGCACAACAACGCCTATGTGATCGAGGACGACTACGACAGCGAATATCGCTACGACATCAATCCGGTCCCTCCGCTGCACAGTCTCGAGGACCACGGGGCTGTCATCTACCTCGGCACGATCTCCAAAACGCTCTCGCCGATGCTGCGCATCGGGTACCTCGTCGTCCCGCCCGAATTGCAGGAGGTCTTCGCAACCGCCAAACAATTCGCAGACCGGCATTCGCCGGTCGCTGAACAGGAAGCGCTGGCATCGTTGATCGAGAGCGGCGGCTACGAAAGCCATGTGCGCCGTGTGCGCAGGCTGAACGGCGAGCGTCGGGAAACGTTGTTGGGTGCCTTGCAGCACAGCTTCGGGGATCGCATCACTGTCCAGGGAGCAGATGCGGGACTGCACGTCGCGGTTTGGTTCAATGACCTGCCACGATCGCGGGAAACGGCCTTGGTCGAATCCGCCCGCGACGCTGGCCTTGGGCTACACCTGATCTCGCCGCTCTACGAACGGCCATCGGACGAAGGCCGCACCGATCGCGTCGGACTTGTCATGGGCTATGCCGCCTTGAGCATTCGGCAGATCGGGAAGGGCGTTGAGGTCCTGCGAGAGGTTGTCAAGCAGGTGCAAGACGCGATGCCGGCGCGGAACAACTGAGCCGGGGCGACGCCGAAAGCTGGCGCTGAAAACGGTCCGAGGGCCCCCCGTATTTCTTTCCAAACAGCCAACTGGACCGGGAAAATGCCATGCAACTGGCGCTGTTGATCAGGCCAGTTTTGCAGCAGGTTCCACGAGACGAATTTCCGAGAGTGATGATGACCTGGCGAGGAAAGCTGCTTCACGTCCATATCGCGCCTGCCGCCTCCTATGAAATGGAGGAGCTGGCGCAGGCGCAGCTTATTGCCGGCCAAGGCATTGTCGGAGACCGCTACTACTTGGGGACGGGGACCTATTCCGCGCGTCCTGACGTTCGCGAAGTGACGCTGATCGAAGCTGAAGTCTTGGACGCCATCGCGCAGGGCGAACCCAGAATTCCGGGCTTCAAGGCCAAGCTCGCACCCGAAGATCACCGGCGCAATCTTACGACACGAGGCGTTCCGCTTAGCCATCTTGTCGGCAAACGCTTCCGGGTCGGGGAAACGATTCTCAGGGCCGCCCGGATGAATGTGCCGTGCAAGTATATCGAGGAGTTGCTCGGGCTTTCGGGTCTCTACGAGGGGCTTCTGAACCGCTCCGGCCTGAACTGCACAATCGACGTCGGGGGCGTGATCCGCCCTGGTGATCTGATCTTGCCCATCGACGAGTGAAACGCCATGGCCTCGCCGCGTATTATCATGAAGCTGACCGTGACCGCCGTCCGCAAGGAGCCGGGCGACGTGCTGGTCATCGACCTGAAACACCCACGCAAACCTGTGCTGCCGGCGTTCGAAGCGGGTTCTCACGTCGACGTCCATCTGCCTGAAGGGAAGGTGCGTCAGTATTCACTTTGCGGCGACCCGACCGAGCTGGGCCGCTACACCATCGCGGTGAAGCGCGAGAATGACGGCCGTGGCGGCTCGGCGTGGATCCACGAAACCATTGCCGTCGGCTCCGCACTGCCTGTCTCCGCGCCACGCAACCATTTTGCGCTCAAGCCAGGCGAGGGGCCGACTTTGCTGCTGGCAGGGGGAATCGGGATCACCCCGATTCTGGCCATGGCGCGCGCGCTCACCCGGCAGGCCAAGCCCTTTGAGTTGCACTATTTCACCCGCAGCCGTGCGCTCACGCCACTCTTGGCGGCGATCGGGCGCGATCTTCCCGGCGGCAATGTGCGGATTCATTTCGACGACGAGCCTCAGACCCGGCAGGACATCGCCGCGCTGCTGGCGAACCGTTCGGCCGAGGCTCAGGTTTACTATTGCGGGCCGCCTGGCTTCATGGCGGTTGTGGGGCGCGCGGCCGAACACTGGCCCGAGGGTACTGTTCATTTCGAAACTTTCCAGCCTCCCGAGTTTGATGGCGCGCCACCGGAACCATTCGTCATAGAACTGGGTGAGGGCAGGATGGTCGAGGTTTCGGCGCAGACCACGGCGCTCGCGGCCCTGCGCGGGGCCGGTGTGCCGTTGATGGCCTCGTGTGAGAATGGGGTGTGCGGGACCTGCGAATGCGCAATGCTGGCGGGACAGCCGATCCATCGGGATGCCGTCCTGTCCAAGGAGGCACGCGGCCACCGCTTCATCCCCTGCGTGTCGCGCGCGACAGGTTTGTTGAAACTCGATCTTTGACCATTTGGGCGGGGGTCCTGTGAGACCGGCAGCTTATTTGCAGGAAACTGAATGACGAGGAAACTGGAATATCTGAACGAGATCGAGCGCTGCGTCTCCTGGCTCGCAGCCTGGACGATCCACCACGCCAACCACGTCCGCGAGGGCGATGAGATCAAGGTCGGGGGGCATCAGGCCTCGTCCGCGTCGCTGAGCACCATCATAACCGCGCTCTACGGTTCGGTCCTACGCCCGCAGGATCGGGTGGCGGTCAAACCCCATGCGGCGCCGATCTTCCACGCACTTCAGTATCTGGCGGGCAACCAGACTCACGAAAAGCTCATGAACTTCCGCGGCTACAAGGGCGCGCAGAGCTACCCTTCGCGGACGAAGGATGTCGACGATGTCGACTTCTCGACCGGGTCGGTGGGTCTCGGCGTTGCTCAGACGCTGTTCTCGTCGCTGGTGCAGGACTACGTCTCGGGTCACGGCTGGATGAAGGAGCGTGCCGAGGGCCGAATGGTCAGCCTGATCGGCGACGCCGAGATGGATGAGGGCAACATCTACGAGGCCCTGATCGAAGGCTGGAAGCACGGGCTCAGGAACTGCTGGTGGGTGGTCGACTACAATCGCCAGTCGCTCGACGCCGTGATCCGGGAGGGCCTCTGGCAGCGGTTCGAGCAGATTTTTCGCAACTTCGGCTGGGACGTGATGGTCCTGCGCCACGGCGCTCTGCAAGAGGCTGCCTTTGCCGAGCCGGGGGGCGAGAAGCTGCTCGAGTGGATAGAGCGCTGTCCGAACCAGCTCTATTCGGCGCTGACCTTCCAAGGGGGTGCTGCCTGGCGCAAGCGGCTGCTCGACGAGATCGGAGACCAAGGGCGGGTAACCACTCTGATCGAACGCCGCTCCGACGACGAGTTGCAGGCGTTGATGACGAACCTTGGCGGGCATGACATGCCGAGCCTCCTCGAAGCCTTCGAGGCGGCGTCCAAGCATGACCGTCCCGTCTGCTTCATCTGTTACACCATCAAGGGCTACGGTCTTCCGCTTGCCGGACACAAGGACAACCACGCGGGGCAGATGACGCCCACGCAGATGGAAGACTACCGCCTGCAGATGGGCGTAAAGCGGGGTGAGGAGTGGGACAAATGGGCGGCCGCCAACTTGCCGGAAGCGGAACTTGACGCCTTCTTCGCAAAGGCGCCGTTCTTCAGTGAGGGCCGTAGGAGGCTGTCTGCGCCGTCGGTGCCGGTGCCCGAAACCCTTCCGTCACCGGGGCAGCCCGGCAAGCCGCTCTCGACCCAGATGGGCTTCGGCCAGATCCTGAACGACATCGCACGAGAGCGCAGTCTGCTTGCCGACCGCATTGTCACCACCTCGCCCGATGTGACGGTCTCGACCAATCTCGGTGGCTGGGTCAACCGGCGCGGCCTTTTCGCCCGGGAGACCATGGCGGACACCTTCAAGGCCGAACGCATTCCGTCGACCTTTACCTGGGAATTTGGGCCGAAGGGGCAGCACCTCGAGCTCGGGATCGCCGAGTCGAACCTGATGATCATGCTCGGGGCGCTCGGTCTCTCGCACTCGATTAATGGCGTGCGCCTACTGCCGATCGGGACAGTCTATGATCCCTTCATCTACCGATCGGCCGACCAGCTAAACTACGCCTGCTATCAGGATGCGCGCTTCATGCTGGTCGCAACGCCCTCGGGCGTGACGCTGGCGCCCGAGGGCGGGGCACACCAGTCGATCGGCACCCCATTGATCGGCATGGCGCAGGATGGGCTTTGCGCCTTCGAACCGGCCTTCGTCGACGAACTGTCCGTGATCATGCGCTTTGCCTTCGATTACATGCAACGTAATGGCGAGGGGAATCCGGATGAAACGACGTGGCTGCGTGATCAGACCGGAGGATCGGTCTATCTTCGCCTGTCAACCCGGCCGCTCGAGCAGCCGCTGCGCGACATGAAACCGGCGCTCGCGCGGGACATCGTCAATGGCGCCTATTGGCTGCGTCCGCCCGGGCCGAACGCGAGTGTCGTCATTGCTTACCAAGGCGTTGTCGCGCCGGAGGCGATTGCCGCGACGGGTCTTCTGGCGGAGGACCGGCGCGATGTCGGGCTGCTCGCGATCACCTCCGCGGACCGGCTTAATGCGGGCTGGCAGGCGGCGGAACGAGCCCGGCAGCGTGGAGCGATTGGCGCCCTGAGTCATATCGAGCGGCTGCTCGCGCCGCTATCGCGTGACTGCGGCATCGTCACCGTGATCGACGGCCACCCGGCGACGCTCGCGTGGCTCGGTGGGGTTAACGGGCATCGCGTGAAGGCGCTCGGGGTCGAGCATTTCGGCCAGACGGGGACTATTGCGGACCTCTACCGTCACCACGGCCTGGACACCAACGCCATCGTACATGCGGCACAGGCGGTGAGTGCGGGACCGGCTGTTCGCTACCGGAAGGCGCTGCCTTGACCATGAGCTACCGGACGCTTCGGGCCGGTACGGATCGGCTCACGTCCACCGCCCCGCCATTTCCACGGGCGTTCCGGTTCGCTTCAAAGCGACAGCTGCCAGGGACACTGTGGACGTTCTGATCGCGCTAGAGTAGCTCGTGCGACCCCCAGGGTCACCTGGAATACGCAGGGAGGCGGCTTTTATTTAGCCTTGCGTCCAATTACGAATTCGATCCAATCCAGTCCGGAGCAAAAGCTCCGCGTCCTCCCGATTTTCGGCTTCGACGTAGCACCGCATTTCCGGGGCATTTCCGGATGGACGCAAATGCAAGACACGCTTATCCGCGAGAGTGATACGAATTCCGTCAACATCGCTAACCTTGCTTACCACTCCAATCGACCCGACGAAGGCGGCGATGTTAGTTTCCGCTGTACGAAGGTATGTCATGAGGCGAGTGCTGCTTTCGACGGAGAAATTTTCCAAGCGATCCGCCACCGCCGCTGGCAATTGAAAGGAACTGCCAATCTCCGACAGTGGCTGCCCACTTGTATTAACAAGGGAAAGTGCCGCAAGGATGGGGAGAAAACTGTCGCGTGTGGGTAGCGCTCGCAGTTTAGTTCCGTTCGGGTCAAAGTCCGTGCCGGTCAACAAACCACCGTTTGCTTCGAAACCAACCACGCGCTCGTGACCCAACGCAACCAAATCGAGCATGGCAGCAATAACAAATGGCGATCCAACCTTAGTACGTACAACTTTGAAAGAACCTGCGGTCTCGATACCAGAGTTTGATGTGACCGGCGTGACGACCGTCTTCGCTTGCAGGAAGTTCGCCGTAACCAGGCCTAACAAATCACCACGAAGGGGGTCTCCGTGGTCGTCAGCTACCAGTGGGCGGTCACCATCGCCATCTGCCGAGACGATCGCATCAAGTCGATGCTCTTTGGCCCAGAGCTTGAACTGTTGAGCAGTCTCGTCAGGGACCGCTTCAGTGTCGACAGGAATGAAACCTTCCGAACGTCCCAGGGTTACGACCGTCGCACAGTGACATGAGAGAATGTCAACCAAGAGATCGCGCGCGACTGTGCTGTGCTGATATACGCCCACCGTTAAGCCCTTTAGAGCATTATTCTCCATAAGCTTCCGATTGCGCTCCATGAAAAAAGCCTTGCATTCGGCCTCCCGGTGCTGCCGACGTGCAACAGCACCTTCAAGGACGTATCCGCGCTTCTCCAACTGCAAGGCGATGCGCGTTATCTCCCGCTCATCACCTTTGTCGATCTCACCGTCGGGTCGATAGAATTTTATTCCATTACGGTCGGCCGGAATGTGCGAGCCTGTGATCATCAAACAACCACTCTTACGCGCCTGAGCATACAGTGCCAGGGCAGGGGTGGGGACTGCGCCGCAATCGACTACGATGAAGCCGAGCGCCGACAGTGCCGCCGCACAGACGGCGGCGATGGCCGGACTCGAGGCGCGAAAGTCGCGCCCTATGAGTATCTCGTCGCCAATTCTGGCCAGGCCGGATTCCAGCAGGAATGTCGCGAATGCCGTTGCATATAGGGCAG
Source organism: Mesorhizobium sp. C277A (assembly GCF_040324395.1). NCBI lineage: Bacteria > Pseudomonadati > Pseudomonadota > Alphaproteobacteria > Hyphomicrobiales > Phyllobacteriaceae > Mesorhizobium > Mesorhizobium sp. C277A. The sequence continues at coordinate 428,845 of NZ_JAMYVW010000004.1, forward strand.
AGGCGGCTCCTGCCAATTCTGTCGCTAGGCCCCGTAATCCACTTGTTCCGAATTTCATACCAAATCCGACGTTGCTAACTGGTTTTTAAAGGTGACATGCTCAAACCTTGGCTCGTCCGGAATGCCCATCGACAGATCCCTCGGACGAGAACAAGAAGTACATTCCGTTAGCGTAGACGCGTTCGGTTCTGTACGGTTACCCTTGTGAGGATTGGCGCGGTCGGCGTCGTCGTGGGCAGCGCACCGTGACCTTCATGGCGACGAGGTTGGAGCGGATGGGGTTGAGATCCGGCAGGGCTCCTCGCGGCTGGCTCACATGAGCGCTCGCCGTCGAGTGATTGTCTCAGTCCACATTAGCTCTGGGTCCCGAAAGCGCGTACAGGCCTGAGACGCAGCAAATCCTTTTATTTATCGCCGTTCGGTGTAGCTCCCGTTCAGAAATGCATGATAGGCACTCTCGATGCCTTCCATGAGAGCGATCTTTGCTGCCCATCCCAAAGTGCGCAGCTTGTCGACGCTCATCAGCTTTCGCGGTGTACCGTCAGGTCTAGAGTGATCATGCGCAATCTCCCCAGTAAATCCGACTACACGGCAGATCATTCTTGTCAGCTCTAGGATCGTGATGTCCTGTCCGCAGCCGAGATTGACGTGATCATGGTCAGAGTAGTTCTTCAGAAGGAAGACTAATGCGTCGGCGCAGTCGTCGACGTGCATGAATTCCCGACGTGGTGTGCCCGTGCCCCAGATGGTGATTTGCTTATCACTTATGAGCTTAGCTTCATGCGCTTTCCGGATCAGCGCTGGGACGACGTGGCCTGACTGCAAGTCATAATTGTCGCCTGGCCCGTAGAGATTCGTCGGCATAGCGGAGATGTAATCGCGGCCATATTGCTCGCGATAGGCTTGAGCCATTTTGATGCCGGTGATCTTGGCGACGGCGTAGCATTCGTTGGTGCGCTCTAGTGGGCCGGTCAAAAGCGCGCTTTCAGGAATGGGCTGTGGTGCCATCTTCGGATAGATGCAAGACGAGCCGAGGAAGAGGACGCGGTCGACATTGTTTTCGTGGGCTGCCGCGAAGATATTGGCCTCGATCATCAGATTGTCGTAAAGAAAGTCGACCGGATAGGTGGCGTTCGCGAGAATGCCGCCTACCTTTGCCGCCGCCATAACGATAGCGTCCGGTTTCATCACTGCCACGAAGTTTTCAACTTCGGTCTGTCGCTTGAGATCTAGCTCTCCCCGAGGGGCGGCCACAACTTTGCAGTCTTCGGACGCGAGGCGGCGTACAACAGCGCTGCCCACCATACCTTTATGGCCAGCGACCCACACGGTTTTTCCGTTCAGATCATACATTACGCTTCCTTCATGACTACAGATGTCTGCATGACCTTCAGGTCTTCGCGGACCATTTCCGCAGCAAGGTCGCGCACGGATATCTCATGCACCCAGCCGAGCTTCTCCTTCGCCTTGGTAGCGTCACCCAGGAGAAGATCGACTTCCGTGGGGCGGAAGTAGCGTGGGTCCACTTGGACTAGGCATCTGCCGCTCGCTAGATCATAGCCCTTTTCGTCGACACCCTTGCCACGCCATTCGATCTCGACGCCGACATCTTCGAAAGCCCACTCGACGAATTGGCGGACAGGAGTCGTTTTGCCCGTAGCCAGCACGTAATCATCCGGTTGATCCTGCTGCATCATCATCCACATACCTCGCACGTACTCACGCGCATGGCCCCAATCGCGTTGAGAATCGAGATTGCCGAGATAAAGCTTGTCCTGCTTGCCCAGGTAAATAGCAGCGGCAGCGCGGGTGATCTTGCGCGTCACAAAAGTTTCGCCACGAAGGGGGCTTTCGTGATTAAAAAGAATGCCGTTGGAAGCGTGCATACCATAGCCCTCGCGATAATTGACGACCATCCAGTAGGCGTAGAGCTTGGCGGCGGCGTAAGGGCTGCGCGGATAAAAGGGCGTCGTTTCGTTCTGCGGTACGGACTGCACGAGGCCGTATAGCTCTGACGTCGAGGCTTGATAGAAGCGGGTCTTGTCCGTCAGACCGAGGAGGCGAATCGCCTCAAGAAGTCGCAATGTACCGATACCGTCCGCGTTTGCTGTGTACTCAGGTGTTTCGAACGACACCTGGACATGGCTCTGAGCAGCCAAGTTGTAAATTTCGTCTGGCTGAGATTCCTGAACCACGCGGATGAGGTTAGTCGAATCAGTGAGATCACCGTAATGCAAGATTAAGCGCGGATCGGATTCGTGCGGGTCTTGGTAGAGGTCTTCGATACGACCGGTGTTGAAGGAAGAGGAACGTCGCTTAATCCCATGAACGATGTAGCCTTTTTTGAGAAGAAGACGGGCAAGATAGGCACCATCCTGTCCAGTTATGCCCGTAATAAGAGCAACTTTCCTGCTATCACCCATTCTATTCCTGCTCTATTAAAGTTTAAAGTTTCGGCTCCGGCTCGCCACGCCGACACAATGTGCGGCCCGCCCGGTGCCCTATGGAGCACTTCGACAGGTGCGGCGCGAAGATCGTCATTGACGGTCCGCCAGCCGAGCACACCTGCTCTGCTTAGAGTCACGAGCAAAAATAGAGTCGCCCCGCTAACCTGTCGGACTCGTACATGCGGTCTGAGTGCCGCTCAGCTCACGCCCTGAGCGACATGTACTCCCAGCACCTTGCAGCTGATTTGCTCTTCTATCAGCGAGTGAGGACGCCTTTCTTTCTTGCTTCAGCGTCTTCTAATGGGGATTGTTTGGATCCGTGAAATCGATTGTTTGGATAAAGTGCATCCACAGAATGGATTGTCTGAGCGAGCAGCGGGGGCGCATCGCCGGCCCGGAGTCGTAGCGCGAGCTTCCGTTCGGGGCGAGGACAAAGTTCGTGGCCGCGAGCCGCACCACAGCATCCGGCACAGGTCGTGCAGAACTTTGGGAGCCGACTGCGGATTCTGTCGATCAGCTGGTTCCAGGCGCGTCGAGCCGTCGACCTCATCTCGCCCGGTACCGGTTGCTGTATGCAGCCTTGCACCCTTGGCGTACGGCGTCGACGGAATGATTTGCTTCGGCAGGCAGTGTCTTAGCGTTTCCGGCTGTTTCGGCTCTATTGACCGGGCCCGCGTCAGCCGAGCCCCTTCATCATGGCATCCAACACATGGATGGCCGGCATCCACTCAATAGATTTTACATATGCGGCGGAGGCCCAGTAGAGAAGGCTGAACCGGAAGCGAGGGCAACCCCAAGCGAGGGCATCGGCTTCAAGCTTTGCGAGCGTCACGGGATTAGTGGGCAGTGCTGAGTGAGCTCTTCTGCCCTATGGCCCGGCCTCTGCCAAGGGCCCGGCGTCAGGGTCTACTAGTGTCGACTAAGGATTCCAAACCGGATGCAACCTCCTCTCCGAAACGAGATTTCCGAAAATGTATGTTAGTGGAGTGGAAAAGCGCCGGTTCGTCGTCTCTCGGAGGCGTACGGGGTTCGGTGATTGTCTGTGGTCGTTGGCGGCCGCTTGGCGCTACGCGCAGCGGTCGGGACGAACTCTAGTCATCGACTGGCGGGGGGCCTGCTACCTCGACCAACCCTTCACAAATGCGTTTCCGGTGTTCTTCCAGCCGATCAATGACATCGCTGGCGTGCCGGCTATTTCCGACGACCGGATCAACGACGTTTCCTTCCCCGGTCCATTCTTCCCGGAGTGGTGGAACAGGCCGGCGATCGAGTGCCTTTACCGGCCAGATGAGCAGATTTTCCAAGAGCGCGATGAGTTGGGCGAGCTCTTTCAGGCCGAACACGATGTCGAAGCGAACACAGTAGTGTGTGACGCTTGTCTGATGTGGCGGTGCGATGAGGATGCAGAGCGGCAGGTGTTCCAGAGTGTCCAGCCTCGGCCAGAAATTCAAGCCCGCATAGATGCCATTTATCAGGAATGTTTTGAGGGGCACAGCATCATCGGGATTCATGTTCGGCACGGTAACGGTGAAGACATCATGGAGCATGCGCCCTACTGGGCCGATCCGGAGCTCGCCGTTCGGCAAGTGTGCGCTGCAATTGACAAGGCTAAGGCGTTACCGCACCCCAGGCCTGTGCGGCTGTTCTTATGCACGGACAGCGCGCGGATACTGGATCTTCTGGCGGCCAGGTTTCCCGATCTGCTCACTGTCCCGAAGCACTTCGGATCCAATCAAGGTGGCCCCTTACACACTGCAGCACTCGGGATTGACGGCGGAATTTCCGCCCTCGTTGAGATGTATCTTCTCGGGCGCTGCGATACCGTAATTCGGTTTCCCCCGACGAGCGCCTTTACACGATATGCACGTCTATTCGCACCACGGGTACTTGAATTCGATCTGAAGGAGCCAAGTCGTTTGACTTTGATAGAAGACAGCCAAGTCTCTGATCTCAGTTAAGACCCGCCACCTGCGCAATTCGGCAGAGGCAACCAACAGGCATCAGTGGAGGCGTCGTACATTACCGATAGCGTCGTCATCTGACGCCGCCTGCAACGCACCAGAACTTCGCTGTTACGCGCGGCCGCAGACAAGCCAGAGCGACGGCGATCGTGACGCTGACGCTCGAAACAACGCGGGCGATCACTCCAGAGACGAGATTGAGGTTGGTTATGAAAGTCATTCCCGTGATCATCAGCGGCGGAGCCGGATCGCGGCTATGGCCCGCCTCAAGGCAATCGCACCCCAAACCTTTCCTCAAAGTAGCGGATGGATATTCTCTCATTCAGCACACTGTGCTGCGCGTCGCTTCGATAGAAGGTGTCGTGGAACTCGTCGCTGTGACATCCGGGGAACACCTCTTCCTGACCAAGGACGAATTTGACGAACTGGATTCCGTGGTCCTGCCACGCACCTTTCTGCTCGAGCCCGAACCTCGGGATACGGCCGCCGCCGTGGCTGCAGCCGCGATCCATGCGAGGGCAACGCAAGGCCCTGACGCGATCCTGTGCGTCTTCCCGGCCGATCACCTGATTGGCAACCTGCCTGCGTTTCTAGACGTCATGGGCCTGGCCATGGAACATGCGAAGCTCGGGCGGATCGCCACATTGGGCATCACCCCAACCAGACCGGACACAGCATTCGGCTACATCGAAGCAGATGGTGAGAACGTCGTCCGTTTCGTTGAAAAACCGGATCTGGATACAGCCAAGGCCTATGTCGCGTCTCAACGCTTCTTCTGGAACGCCGGCATCTTCTGCTTCAGTGCGCAAACCATGCTCGACGAGATGGCTTTGCATTGTCCCGAGGTGCTCCAGGCCGTCGCCGACAGCTACGAGAACGGCCGCGCCAGTCAATGCCAAGGCTTTGCCAAAATCGAACTCGCGCCTGAGCATTTCGGTTCCGCGCCGCGAATCTCGCTCGACCACGCTGTCATGGAGAAGACTAACAGACTTGCCGTGATTCCCTGCGACATGGATTGGAACGACATCGGATCTTGGAACGCAATGGCCGATTTGATCGCCCCCGACGAAAGCGGGAACAGGATACGCGGCGATGTGCACATGGTCGACACGACCGGCACCTATGTGAGCTCCGACAAGCGCGTCATCGGCACGGTGGGCGTAAGCGATCTGGTGATCGTGGATTCCCCGGACGCTTTGCTTGTCACATCCCGCGACCGCGTTCAGGACGTTAAGAAGCTCTTCGAGGGCCTCAAGGCTTCGGGACATGAAGCTCATCTGGTCCATAGCACGGTACACCGGCCCTGGGGTACCTATACGGTTCTGGAGGAAGGCGAGCGCTTCAAGATCAAACGCATCGAGGTGAAGCCCGGTCGCCAGTTGAGCCTGCAGATGCACTATCATCGTTCGGAGCACTGGGTCGTGGTCAGCGGCTCCGCCAAAATCGTCAATGGCGAGCAGGAGTTGTTCCTGGGGACAAACGAATCTACTTACATCCCCTGCGGCCATAAGCATCGGCTCGAAAACCCAGGCAGAATTGACCTGGTTATCATTGAAGTGCAGAGCGGCGATTATCTCGCCGAGGATGATATCGTTCGCTTCGACGACGAATATGGTCGAACGTAGATAACAGTACAAAAAACGTTAACGGCGAGCCGTCGCTCAAGGATCTCTGTCGTGGGTGCTGGGCCTGACATTGGCAAGCAGCGGGCCGAGCGTGTCATAGTATCCGCCCCGCACTGTCATCAGGCACTCGATCGTGGTCGAAACATCGGTGAGCGCTTGACAGCGCGCCGTCCGCGGTAACGAAAACTTCAGATCTTTCTTAGGCGGACCCATTGCTCAGCTGTTCAACGGCACAGCCGTATTTCAGCCTGTAGGCGGCAACGAAATCCTCATCGCTGCAGATGCAGCGGCCGCTGGAATCTTTGGCTTTCGGATCATGGAGGTAAGAACCAAAGGGGCGCGGTAGATTCACGCGAGTGCTGGTCGTCGGACTCATCGGAAAACCCGCACTATGCTTGACCAGGTCTGCGGCAAGCATGATCCCGGCAATCGCTGATTGAAAGGCCATCGGCACGGTTCGAAGGAGACGACTTCCATCGCCAAGCTGGGAGTCGGCCAGTTCCTCGAGTGGTGCCAGGCGCAGGGCGTGCGCGACATTCCTGACGGACCGCAAAGCGCCCACTTTCGATCGTTCAGGTCGGCGCAACCAACTCCCGAAAGCTGCCAGTCACGATGGCCGCACGTCAAAAATCCCAGGGACTCTCATCGAAATCGGAGGGAACTTGGAGCTCTGGTCAACACCATAGTGCCTGGGTGCGTGCTTTCAGCCTTGCGCCCCAAAGCGGCCCTTTGTTTTGCGATCCGCGCTGCGGCAGCGGCTGAGTTCAACGAGATCATAATCAGAAAGTTCGGCGTACGCGGGAAGTCACATCATCGGTCGAAAGTTCGTAGTCATGTGCATATGGGCGCGCCTCGACAAAGCCATCCGCATTTTCACCCTCTGCGATCTCATATCCAGATGGATCAAGCCAAACCATCCGTCCATCCCTCAGAATTGGGAGAACAGCGTATGTGCCTCGATTGCCCGTCGTTCCCGTCAGATTGACATCGACCCTACGCACTGGAAGGTTGGGGCCCGCAGCGGGACGACGGCTACGCGCCCATTCCAGATAATGATTTGGATCGATGAGATCGTCGCCACCAGCTTCCTCAAGTCCGGGCTGCTGATTCAACCAATCGACAAAAGCGGGTCGCAGTTGCTCGGCCTCAGCGCGTGATCTTGCCATTCCCTGTGAGAGGATAAACGCGACGAGGGGCTCGAGTGTACCCCAGCGTAGCAGTTCCTTAGCCCAGAACGCGAACCATGGGAGCTCTGTTACATCCTTCCAGTTTGCGAGACTCGGAACTTCAAACGGATCTGCAGACCGCTCCGTCCAGCGTCGCGCAACAACAGCACCGACAGCCACACCGAGACGAAACTCAAAATTGTCAGCTACGAAAATCTGCCAGTCGCGGAGATTGTCCGGCTGTGGGCCGGCCGCCCCAGCTGCCTTCATCCACCAACCAAGCACTCCCCGCCAGTTATTGAAGAGATTCTGTGATGTGATGCTATCGCGCACCAGATATCCGTAACCTTGATCGGTTGCGACTTCTCTGCCAAGGCCATTGAAGATTGCAAGCCGTTCATTGTCAGGGAGGTCGCCATACGCATCGGCATCTTCGAGTAGCTCAAGCAGCGTGTCGGCGACGATATCAAAACGTCGGCCCACCTGTGGCGTGAACCCATAACTATAAAGCTTTTTCCGTTCTGCTGCATCCGGGTAGACAGTTTCAACGACGCCGCGCCCGCGTTTGACGAATGCCCGCTCCATCCAATCTTCCAGACCGCTTGATACAAGTGCAAATGTGCGCTGCCAGATACTGGCAAGAATGCCCTCTGCCTGATCGCCGCTAAATTCTGCGCCATCTATTGCGCGAATTTCCTCGATCGCCGACAGGATTAAGCCATCGAGCTCATCTAGGGTGTCGGCCAGCTGCGCATGTCCAGACTCCTGAGCCGTTCCAGCATCTGGAGAAACATCAAGTGGAGCTGTCTCTTCCAGCCACGTGAGAAAATCGTCGTCGCTGTCGATACCTTCCAAGCGCGAAGCTTCGTCGTGTAACGTCTGGAGCAGTAGTGCCAGCGGGCTGTTGTGCTCGCCTCCGCCTGCGGCGTCTGCGGTGAGGCGACGGAGCAGTGCATCGTATTCCCGTTGACAGGCATTCATCTGATTGATCTGTGTCTGCCTCGGCCCAGCAGCTGTCGTAGATATGCCCACGGGTATGGCGACAAGGATCATACCCTCCATGCCGTTTGCCGCTCCCGGTCGCCCGGCCCGGCCGGCGAGGTTCCTGAACTCGAACGTGGACAGCGGGATCTCTTCCTGCCTCGGACGGGGCCGGCCGATGAACCGTGTCCGTTTGAGCGTGGGGAGGAAAATGATATCGAACGGCAGATTAACGCCCTCGGTCAGAGTGGCCGTTGCGACCGTAATGCGGCAGATGGACCGTTCGATGAGAGCAACCATCATGCGGCGCAGGCGCTGTGGCATTTGGCCATGGTTCGTCGCGATACCGTGGTCGAGTAATTTGACTTCGTGAGAGTCTTCCCCGCAGTAGTCTATGCATACGACGCGTGCCTCAGCGAAGAGCGCGGCGTCGTCGCCATCCTGCGGCGGAGTAAAGCGCGGTGCATCCGCCCAGTCGTCGAGGGAAAGGGCCTCCGCGAACCATCGCATGGTATCTTCGGGGCTCTGCGGAATGGATATGAGAATGCGTCGGTCCGTGAGATGCAGCGCGTACCATAGAAGGGCATTCTGGGTGTTGTGGTTGAGACTGTTGCGTATACGCGGTGGGGCCTGCGGCATGGGTGGTATGCGAAGCGAGATGTACAGGCCTTCCTCTCGCCCGCGCACTGCGAGCAGCCTGTCATTCAGCATGTCGAGAGTGAGACGCGGGGTCCTGTTATTATTGCGCACTTCAAAGATGCCAACCGCCTGGCGGGTGCTGCGATAGTAACTTCCAACTGCTTCCGCCTCGGCATCAGATTGTATCCAACGTGCCACGGGGTCCGCAGCTCCGCCTGCAACAGCCGTCAGTGCGATCCGCACGATATCCGGCTTACGCGCGATGATTTTCGAAACCAAATTTTCGAGGCGCAAAGCACGGCTACTGTGGTTAGCCAGATTTTCCTGGTCACGCACACTGCCCTCGACCACGACCTGGTGTGCTTCATCCACAATAAGCAGACGGAGCCTCGCGAGAAGCATGGGGCCAACATAGCGAAGAAGCGCATCGGCCTTTTCAACCGTCGCAATCAGGACGGTAGGCAAGTTTGTTATGAGCCATGCATCGGTGATGCCCCAGTCGGCGCCGCCGTATAGCCCGGTGACCAGAAACTCACGTCCCAGTTCTGACGTGAGCTTGGCCTCGACCTCACCTGCAAGCGCACGGGACGGCACAAGATACAGCGCAAGAGGGGCTATTCCATCGTTCGGCGCCATGAGCAGAAGTTCTTTGACGATTGCCATGTTGGCGATCATCGTTTTGCCTGATCCGGTAGGCGTGCATAAGGCAAAAGACGACTCATTGAGAAGCCGTTCAATGCCCTGCTGCTGTGATGACCAGAGGAGTCCGCGACCGCGTTCATACTGCACGCGCGCGAAGCGCTCGAGATAATTACTGTTTACCGGTCTGAGTGCACCCAGGGCTCGCATGGACCCATAGATCGTGGATTTTCCATAGCGCTCACACGCTGATCGCAGGAAGAACGCGAGGACCGCCACGTCATCGGGCGCTGCCCGTACGAGGAATTTTTCAATGCGCCGAAGGTGGCTCAGGGCCGCGTCGAAGCGAGCGTCATCTCCTCTCCGGAGGGAATGAGAAGCAAGACCAAGGCAGCGCACGAGTTCGACGGTTGCCAGCCATGACATGTCTTCGGCGCTGGCATCTGCGAAGTAGGTAGCTCCGGCTTCGCGTGTTGTCAGCTGCGGATGGGCGTCCCAGAAAGCTGCGCACTTTTCGACAACGACATTGAAATTAGCGCTTAGGAAGGTCGCAAAGAGTTGAAGTCCGATGTCGGTATAATCCGTCTGACGAAGTAGGCCGGTGGCCATCGCAGGAAGACCGCCCAGCTGATATGCGCCGGCCCCAAAGAGCGCGAGCGGGATCGTATTGCGGAGTTCGTCGTCTGATCGTGCCAGCCACTCGAACAGTTCGCCAGCACGTCTGTAGGCGAGCTTTGCCTCAGAGTCGCTGCCTCCTTCAAGTGTGCCCAGAATCTGAGCGGCGTGTATTAGGCGCATTGCCTGGGACAGGGTTTCCGCAGAGTCCGCCGCGGGCCACTCGAGAGTATCCACCCGCCAGCTGGTCTGTATTGAGCGCACAAACGAACGCGCCTGCAGCGGTGTCAGAACCTGGTCTTCTGCAAGGGCCGCACGGACGTTCTCGGCAATTTCGACACGGGCAGCGTCAGTCATCGTCATCATCATCGGCCCAGAGGCCATCATAAATGGCATCGATCAGCGCATCACCGTCCTTCAGAAGCAGCTCTACAACCTGAAGATCGCGGCCAGCGGTATATTCAGTCGGCATTTCCTCCCAGTCTATCAGTGGGGAACCTTTGGCACGCGCGGGCCCGGTTCCGCCAGCCAGGAGGATCAGGTCGGTTCGCTCTGATGGATCGGGATCAGTCGGGAGCAGGATGCGGTCGAGTGACTCGATCACGGTCTCAAACTCAGCCTTGGCGCACTCTTCAAGGATCATCTGGAGTTGCTTCACACCAGTAGGCACCTTGATGGCACGATTGATTTCAAACCAGACACCTCGACCATCCCGAATGACCTTGCCGTCGTCGTCGCGTTGCGCTTTCTTTGTATCCGGGTCCTTCACGGTATCGCCCAGCATAACCTTGTCGAGTTCGGAGTTATTCCACGTCGCACGCCACTTCGCTTCCCCCGCGATAAACCTTGTGACTTTTCCATCTTCATCAACGCAGATGGCAATAAAGTCATCGCCCTTGCGACCCTGTACTTGGCGTTGGCGGGCGGGGTCACGCACAAGCTGGAACAGATATTGCCGTGCGTCCTCGTGATTGCGGAAGAGGAAGACTGGCAGGAGCCATTCATGCTCCCCGACAAAACTGTAGGCCTGTGTTACCAAGCCAGAAATAACTTCGCCAAAAAGTCCACGCCTCGAAATTGGAGGAAGTGCGTTGGGGTACTGTGCGTTACAGCCGGACTCGCCATCGTCGGGGTGAAGGCTGATGCTGGCGAATTCGTGGAAGCACGTTCGTGCATCCAGATGGGCAGATTCAAAATACGGTGTGAGCCCCGCACGAACATGGTCGTCTGAAGGGATCAGCTGTTCGAGAAGGGTGTGGCCGTACTGCCCTTCAACAGACGGGAAGGGTTCCAGCCACTCATCGAGTAGCTCCTGAGGAGGTTTGACAGTATGCATATTTAATATTCTCGTCAGTATTCACCTCAGTCGTACTTACATAAAGGGCAGAAAGATTGCCATACTTGATGCGAAATTGACTGCGCCGATTGAGTGCGCGCGACGAGCCCACGGGTTTGTTCAACCTGCACCACTCTACCAGAAGGGCGGCTCGGCATCATCCGTTTCCGGGTTGAACAGTGGCGGCTCCCATGGCCGCACCTCTTCCTCGATGTGACGCTTAAGTTACTCTAACGGCGTGCGTGCCTTGTCGTAAAAAACGAATTATATCGGTACGCTGGCGCATTCAATAGTCGAGATTCATCTATGCCGCCCCAAAAGCATGTCCATCGACGACTGTTGCCATGCCGACTGAGGGCATAGATCAGGGAAACAAATCGCGCACTCGGACGAAAGGCTTACGCTCTTCGATCGAAATGCGCAGCTTGGCGGCGATGATCTCGTCCAAGGACAGCCGCCGGCTTAGCGCATCCACAATGTCCATGCCGTCAATCAGAAGTATCCGCTTCGCGGTGAAGTCACGGAGGCTGGGCGGTGTGAAGCCCGCATAGGACACATAGAGACCGCGGGCACCCTCCAACCGCTCACCGACCTTGCCTTGAAATGCATGCAATGCGCCGGCGTCCGTCGCGGCGTTCTTCCATTTCGCTTCTATGAGGAAGACCGAATTCCGGTGGACGAACGATCCATCGATCTGCTCGCCATGGCCGATCTTAAAGGATTTGCGCGCTTGCAAGCCCCAGGCGTCGAACCAACTTTTGAGGAAGCCTTCGAAGGCATAACCTCTGGAATGTGGCGCGTCGTTGATCGCGTGCAACATGTTGAAGCCTGCTTCCAGCGCGGCCTGGACACTCTCCCCTGGGGCATTCGACTTGGGTGGCGGCGCATGTGTCGACGTGGTGTCAACAGCTCCCGGGATGGGCTTGCCGCCGAACCTGACAACTAAGGCGTTCAGCCGCTGGCGACCTTGCGGCACTGGATCGTCGTGCCCGGCCATGTAGGCGACGAGATACTCCCACAGACCATGGAGCGCTTTGACGATGGCCCCTTTCTGCGCCTTCTGCATGAACGCACGCAGACGCTTCCCCTTCGAGTTGCCGTCGTTAATCAAGTAGGCGTCGTTGTAGATGTCGACACCAACTTCATCTCGGAAGAACTCCTGGTAGGTCCGGTTGGTGAAGTCCATCACGTAGCCGTCGCCGAACAGATCGCCTACCAACTTCAAATCTACCGCTTTGATATCCTCTACCACCGACTCGTCCTACCTATCCTCGCCCCTCTTTGATTTTGGACTGGCGGACGTCGGCCGCGCAATTCGGATACGCGAGTCTCCAGGGTCACTTACACGCGACGCACTGACCACTGATCGGCTATTCTGCTTTCGGGATACAGCGAGATCAGCTTGGACGGCGGAAAGGGGTCGGATGCAGAACGGCAACTTTCCTCTGTGCAAAACCCGAAACCCGACAGTCCGCTTCCGGCCTAAAAGCTCCCGCATCGGCGAGGTAAAAGCAAGCAGATCGCTCAGCCTCGAAGTGGCCGACCAAAGCGCCGTCCCGCCGTTAGGACTTTCCCGTTGTCAGCGCCACGAGATTGTCTTTGAGAATTCCAGCGGCTTCCGCTTCGGGGATTTGCCAGATGTCGGATAGCATCTTCAATGCTTGCCAGGAATCCCTTGGCTGAAGTGGCCGGCTGCCTTCTAGAGCGAATGGACCGTCGGTCTCCGTGAGAACGCGGTTGCGCGGCAAGGCTCTTGCAATCGCCTTCCCATTTTCTGACTTCAACATGGAAGGGCCGCAGCTGAACCAGCACCCTTGGTCGACCGCCCGCCTAAGCTGTCGTTGAGATCCGCTGAACCAATGCAAGATGGGAATGCCGGCCGCGGCCTGTTTGGATAGACAATCCAGAACCTCGTCAGCGGCTCGGCGGCTGTGAATAGACAGGATCTTGCCGCCGAGGTCAGCTGCGATGGCCAAGATAGCGGAGAAAACGCGCTCTTGAGCCGCCTTCGAGGTTCGCAGGTGCTCGGAGCCATCGAGGCCGACTTCGCCAAAGTACCTTGTCTCGGATGCAAAATGCCTGAACAGGGGCAATTCCCCCTCGCGCTCAAGGGCGAGCTCGGGGTGCAGTCCCAAGGCTGTGCGGATTCGTGCCCGGTTCGCGCACAATGCTGACGTTGACTTCCACGCCTTTGGCGTCGTGGTCACGCAGAGGACATAGGCCCCTGATTTGTCCGCATCTTCGACCGCAAGCTCGGGATACCGATAGAGATCGAGATGGCAATGAAAATCGATCACATCTTGAAGCCACTGTCCGTGAGGTATCTGCCGACCTCCATTAGACCGCGTCGATGGACATCGACAAGGGCCGATCGGCGATCGATATCGGCAGGCAGAGGCCCTGACTGGGCGACCCAGGCGTCAAGATTCGCACCGTCGAGGCGTTTGACGGCAGTAAGCATGGCGACCAGGTCGTCACGAGTATCCTCGACGGTCATCACGTCGAGAAGGCTGGCAGATTGGTAGAGTGTCCTGTCATCCACGTCGCCTTCGTAGAGAGACGCGCGCCTGATGAGACAGGGAACGCAGCGGCCGCATTGTTGGCCCTCCCGCTTCCATTTCCCGCACGAGACCGTTTCCGAGGCAATGGCTTGGAAAAGCTGTACGCCATTCACCGATCGCACCATCTGGCCTTTTGTCCAGGTCGCATATGGATTGTCGATCGTAGCCGGAATGCCGACCACCCCAAAAATAGCCTGGACGCCGTCTAAGAAAAAAGGATGCGTCGTCCGCGTGCTGTGCGACCCGATCCGTCTCGGCGTTAGTGGTGCGTTCAGTGCAATCAGACCGTTTTCCGGGACTTGCAGCGGGATCGGCCGGCCGCCAACCAGCCTTGATTTCACGTCACAAACCAATGCAGCAATAGCTATGAAGAGAAAGCTTCGGGAGCGCATCGATATCTCCGACGTGCGCTCCGAGTTTGGCCAGGCATTGACCGATACGTGTTGAAGGGTCTGCGGCAAGCGTCCAACGATGCCGTTTTGGACCGATTTGTCGCCGGTGTAGGCATGAGATACCAGGATCGGGCGGGCGCTGTCCTCGACGAGGCGGAACGTAGCAATGGTGCTGTCCAGACCGCCTGAGAACAGAGAAACGAGATCACCGGCAACAAGGTTTATCCGACTTTGATGCTGCCGGATGACTGAGGGAACGGGAGGAGCCTCTCCGCCGCCTTCAAAGTGAAAACGCCACTGATCGCCGCTCAGAAAACTGAGCAGACGCTGGAGCCGGGGTTTTACCGCATTCCACGGTCCTGGAGTTCTCAGCGGCAGGCAGATTTCGATATCCCTGCTCCAGCTGTCCGCGGCGTCCTCTCTCAGCACGAATGTGTCGGCCGCAGTGACGGCAAGCGCGATAGATACAAAATCCACCGCCGTCGCAGACGGCTGCACTCCGAAACGTAAAAAGAGGTCTTTGACCTGGTTTCCGATGGCGACGGCGCCTGCAATTGGGGCTGAACCGCCATAAAGGAGAACGTGCAATTCATTGGGCGGGCAGTCGGCGGGAAAAGTCTTCTTGTCCAAAAAAAAGCGGCACAGCGTCACTCATTGCCCTCCCATTCGGCCCAGATGGCGTCCATGGCTAGCCGCTCTTTCGCCTCAACTTGTGCCCGCGTCATGTTCTGTATCCCGTTGGCCAAAGCAGGCGACAAGTGCCGGTCGACCGCGGCATGGACAATGTCGAAGAGTTCGTTCTCCGCCTCTATCGTGCGATCCTGGTCGGGAGCCTTGTTCCAGGCGTCGCCCGCGTCGTTGACAATGTCCTGAAAGATGATCCTCGTGAAAAACTCGATTAGGACGGCGATCAACGCATCGTCGTCAAGGTCGGCAGGTTCGAACGACGCGGTCTCGGGCAACACTTCGGCCAAGGCCTCTTGTACCGCTATCCGGATGAGGTCAGCGTCTGCATTCTCCGGGGCGAGTGCCTGCGCAATGGCCTGAATCGCCTCGGCCAAGGGACGGCCATTGAGCGATGATAGGTCTATTCCCGCAAACTCAGCGCCAGTCCCGCCTTGCTGAAGATCGTTGAGCACCCCGACGAGCGCGCCGCCGGCCGTGTATGCAGTACCAAACCGCCTCGGCCCGACTGCGACACCTCCTGTTGCGTTTCGCGCATATTTGCCCAGCGCGGCTGAAAGCGAACCGCCACCGGCGCCGGCCAAAGCCCGGCCGAACTCTGTACGAAAGCCCCGGAACCGCTGTCCCTCTGGCGCAGGCACTGGTTGGCCTGGATTGGCGTCGGCGTGCGGCGGGACCATTGGGCTGGTGCTCTTGCGCCCCTTAGCTGATGAAGATGTCCCCATGCCCTTTTTTCACTCCTCCCACCACGCCTTGTCCTTGAGCATCGTTGAGACCCATCCCGGGGTCTTTGGAAGCTGCAATGATCTGAAAAAGCGGTTGAGCAATTCGGCCGAGGCTGCAGATCTGTCGGCAACCAATGTCGCTCCCCGAAAATCCATTCGTGCCCGCGACCAATCAGAGTCTTTTCTCATCACCTCGATGACCGCTTCCATCACCAGGATCATGTCCCCTGGCTGCAGGCTGTCCAACGCCGCCTTCGCAGCGGGCGAAGACACTGACCGGATCTGAAGGAGCGTTTCGACGGCTTTTGCAGCGCCGCCGGCGAGAGAACCGGATCGCATGCGAAGCGGAACAGTCTCACGGGCGAGGTAGACTGCAGGCCGCAGATCAACACCAGCCAGGCCAGGAGCCAGCTTCGCCCATTCCATCAGAAATGGCGCATGTTTCGTCCATTTCTCGGGCAAGTCAGCGATCGTTTCGCCTGGCTTGGCTTGTTCAAGGCTGGCCAGGACAGCGGGCTTTCCGCGGGGGCTGGCGTTGATCAGATTATGGAGCTCTTCCGTCGCATCGATGTCGGTGCAACGCTCGAACAACGCCAGTTTGGTGATCATCGCCTCATCGATAGGCATCGCGCGGCGACGAGCAACGTTGGCCCGCATCCTCACCACGTTGAGCATGCGCTTCACGGTGCGGGGGTTGCCTAAGACGCCGGGCGACAGAGCCAGGATCGGCGCCATTCTGTCGGCCATGTCCCACGCAGCCGCCAGCTCCTTCGACGCCTGCACGCCTGACTGAGTCAGCATCTCCTCGATTGTGAAGTCGCCATCATCCTTCCACGAGGTCCGGAGCCGGTCGATGAGGTATTGCCGTAGTTTCTCGACTGCCGCGTCGTCCAGATCGGACCGGCTCGCAAGCAGCAAAATAAGGTATGCCCGGACCTCCTGAATGCCCGCCCTTGGCACCCTGACCGGAACCTGGATCAGCTTATCCAGATAGTCGGTGATGTGGCGCTGCGAGGGACTGTTGAAATGTTGACTGACGGCGTGTCGGATCATGTCCTCGTCAGCGGCCACAACGAATGCGCTGTTGGGCATGAACAGGAAAAGCCGCACAGCCTCCATGGTCTCGATGGCGTTTCGGGGCAAACAGCGGTCGAGGTTGTCGATGAAGACGACCATCGTTTTCCCGAGGTCCTGGAGAATACCTTTGAATTCTGCGCGAAATGCGTCGATCTCGTCGGGCGGGCCCCTCTCTTCCGGCTCGCGCAACAGCGACGCGCCCCGTGACTCTACGTCTGAGGCGGCTTCCTTGACGGCTTCGAGATTTTTGTCGTCTTCCGACCCCGAAAAAAGCGCGCCCGCGGCTGTCACACCTTTGGAGATCGCTCCGAAGGTGGGCACACCCATAGCCCAGGCGCCGGCCTCAAGCGCCACGCCCAAGAACCGCAGTTTGTTCACGCGCCCGATCAACGACTTCGCTCGGTCTTTCAGGGCAGGGGGGGCAGCCTTTACGAGCGCCCCGGAGATCACGCACATCAGCGCGGCGCGCGCGTCGTCGAAGTCCTGATACATCCAAGCATCGAACTTGATGACGAGATAGCGATCCGGAGCCTTGTCCAATTCGCGCTCGACAAGGCGAAGTGTAGTTGACTTTCCGATTCCCCAACCGCCGAACACGCCGACAGAAAGTGGCAACAATTTCAGGTCAGAGAGAAGGTCTACGACCATCTCCGCAACTTCCGAATAGTTCAAAAAATCGACGTCGGTATCCGAATCGGACCACATAAGAAGTTTCCAAGCCCAAGCGGCGGTTGTGCTGCTTGTCCGGCCATGTGTCAATTGGCAGCCCGGCTTTTGAATATTAGCATTTATGGCCGCTGCTGTAGGGGATTGGGGTATTGGAGCTTGCTCAACATGCGACCGAGCGAGTACTGATCGAGCATTGAGCAGCTTGAGGGTGAAGAATGGCTAGAATCTACGGCAATCGGTGGGAGGGGATAGACGGGAACCTTGGCGAAGGAGGACAAGGTCACGTCATAAAGGTCATCGATCGGCAAAACCCGGGCGATGGCCCTTTCGCCCTCAAGCGCATTCTAAACCCAAAGCGGGCCGACCGCTTCCGCAATGAGGTGGACGCGATCAAGCGGCTGAAGCATCCGAATGTGATCGAGCTGCTGGATCACTCTGCTCTCGACGCACAGCCGCAGGACGGGACGAAGCAGTATATCGTCATGCCGGTTGCAGAAGGGGGCGACCTCGGCAAATCGGCGGCCCAGTTCGTCGGCGATCTTGGGCGCACTCTCGGCGTTGCGAAGCAGGTAGCGGCGGGCCTCAAGGCTGCGCACGACGCCTCGATCATTCACAGAGATATCAAGCCAGCCAACATCCTACTAACCGGCAATGGCGATGAAGTCTGGATATCTGACTTCGGCATTTGCCTGATCGAGGACGGTAGACAACGCAATACCCCGTCGGGCGAAGTTGTCGGGCCGGCGCTGTTCATGGCGCCGGAGCTCGAGCACGGCGGGCAGCTCGATGTGACGGCTGCCGCCGATGTCTATTCGCTTGGCAAGGTCATCTTGTTTCTTTTCACAGGCGTTCGGCTGCCTCGAGAGAGCCTAAGCGATCCGAAATATGCCCCGACGCTCGCCGCACCTGGCTTGGAAGGCCTTCGCCTGCTGCTTACGCAAATGATCTGCCCGCTTCCGCGGATATCGACCATGGACACTATCATTATGCGCCTCGACCAGCTCCAGAGCATCCGAAATGGTGGAGGATCGGGGCTTTCAAAGCGGGGTCTAACCGCGCTGGAAGACTTCAAGCAGACAGCGGCAACAGAAGCGCAGCGAAAGCTCGAGGAGAGCGCCGAGCGCACAAGATCCGAAGACCTGATCAATGCGGTCGCCGCGGCGATTTTGGCGGCGCTGACGCGACAATTCCAGGCGGGAGCCGCTGCAATCCACACGGACGGTGCCATCAACTCCATCGTTCAAGAGGTGAGGATTGGATCCCAAATCAAGATTGGTCGCTATCTGTTCATGCCAATAAGTGGCATCGAAATTACATTTCAGAACGCAGTTGGGAAATATGCAAGGATTTGGGCCCTACAGATGTTTGTCTGCCGAAAGATAGGCTTCCATGGCGGCGGCTTGTTCGTTCTGCCATACCTCGAATTGAGAGAATCTGACGGACGGCCCGTGAAGGGTTGCTCGGCCTTTCTTCGCAAAACAGGTTCCAAATCGGATCCGAGTTTCGAAGTCACCGATTCACCAACCGTGTTGGAAATAGACCCTAAAGGGTGGGATGGCGACGACCAGGTCATTCGCGATTTCGCCGAGGAGGCGACATCAGCACTTCCGGACCTCGTGAAAGGAGATTGGAACCAATTTCATCAAATGCCTAAGCCCGATGGGCCAAGAGAGCGTCGGTAAGGCTCTAAGAGGCTGGTCGTATCGTTGCAACTCTCAGAGGCCTTGAGCGAAAGTCGCGTAAACGAATCGATCGCGGTGATCGGGCTTCGACCTCAGAAATAGGGCACGCAGTCCAACAAGGCGGCCGGAAACCTGCGAGCCATCCAGATCCTGCTTTGAGATCGGATCAGAAACGGCGCCACTTCCAGAGTGGAGCCGTGAATGCACTTGATCTCGGACGCTGAGTTCAGCTGCGTCATTCCCGGAAGGAGACGGGGGCTTGGGCAAACCCAATCATAGCATTGAACAGCAAATCAAATTTGTATGATGTAGACCACTACAACGCTACTCTGGAGCGTATCGTGTTCGCTTGCTTTGGGCATTCATGGGCTTGTGGTCGAATGAGCCTAGGCACATTGTACCTGCCAGCTACCTACGACGGTGGCGTCGGGTTCACGAAATGGCAAATCGTGCCTGGGGCAGGCCCAGAGAAGCGGCTACTCCTCAAAATCGACGTGCAGACTGCTGATCAATGAAATCGCGGCCATACTGTACGATTTCTTGGCTTTCAGTTTAGCATCGAAGGCGCCGTTTTAAGGCTCCTTACAGCTTTTGCTGGCCGAAACCAGTCGGTCCGCTCCCGGCCCATACAAGTTATTCGCTCGTCGCCCTTCGCGATGACACTTCTTGGCGCCCCAGTCTTCCAAGCCTGCAACGTTCACTGCATCGCACGGGCGCGTATATTGGGTATCTTCGATATTCTGAAACGTCACGTCATGCTGCTTCCATCTACTACCAAACAGTGGAGGCTGTGCCCGTGACACCGACGAAGCTCCTTGTCGGCCAGATCGTAGTTGTGTTCGCCATCGTCATCGTTGGCGTATGGGCGGCAACGCAATGGTGCGCCCACATGCTGGACTATCAGCCGCAGCTTGGCGCGCCATGGTTTGCCGCGGCGGCCCGGCCGATCTACAAGCCGTGGAAACTGTTCGAATGGTGGTTTCACTTCGACGCCTATGCGCCTGAGGTCTTCGACAAGGCCGGCATGCTTGCCGGAGCCAGCGGATTCTTGGGGTGTGCGGCCGCAATAGCTGGCTCCCTCTGGCGCGCGCGGCAGAGGGGGTTGGTCACCACCTACGGTTCCTCACGATGGGCCGTGGCTCGGGAAATCGAGAAGGCAGGCCTGTTTGAGCCGGCCGGCGTTTTCCTTGGCAAACTGAAGGATCACTATCTGCGACATGACGGGCCGGAACATGTCATGGCCTTTGCGCCGACACGTTCGGGCAAGGGCGTGGGATTGGTCGTTCCAACGCTTCTTTCCTGGACCGGCTCGGCCGTCATTCACGACATCAAAGGCGAGAACTGGCAGCTGACTTCCGGCTGGCGGTCGAAGTTCTCTTTCTGCCTCCTGTTCAATCCGACCGACTCGAGAACGGCGCGCTATAACCCGCTGCTGGAAGTGCGCAGGGGTTCAGATGAGGTCCGCGACGTTCAGAACATCGCGGACATTCTCGTCGATCCGGAAGGCGCGCTGGAGCGGCGGAATCATTGGGAGAAGACTAGTCATTCACTCTTGGTCGGGGCCATCTTGCACGTGCTCTACGCGGAAGAAGAAAAGACGCTCGCCCGCGTCGCCACTTTCCTGTCGGATCCGCAACGCTCGTTTGCCACGACACTGCTGCGGATGATGACCACCAACCACCTCGGCACGGCGGACAAACCTCGGGTCCATCCCGTCGTGGCCTCGGCGGCTCGCGAGGTGCTTAACAAATCAGAGAACGAGCGCTCAGGCGTTCTCTCGACCGCCATGTCGTTTCTCGGTCTCTATCGTGATCCGACCGTGGCCGCGGCAACATCGGCCTGCGACTGGCGCATTGCCGATCTCATGGATGCGGAACGACCGATGTCGCTCTATCTAGTGGTGCCGCCATCGGATATCTCGCGCACCAAGCCACTGGTGCGACTGGTGCTCAATCAGATCGGCAGGCGACTGACGGAGCGGCTGGAAGGTGACCCGAAGAAGAGCCGCAAGTACCAACTGCTAATGATGCTGGACGAATTTCCGGCTCTTGGCCGCCTCGACTTCTTCGAGACCGCGCTCGCCTTCATGGCGGGTTACGGCATCCGCGCCTATCTGATCGCGCAATCCTTGAACCAGATCTCCAAAGCCTATGGCGAGAACAACGCCATTCTCGACAATTGCCATGTGCGCATTGCCTTTTCCTCCAACGACGAGCGCACGGCCAAACGCATCTCGGATGCGCTCGGTACGGCGACGGAACTCAGGTCCATGCGCAACTACGCCGGCCACCGGCTGGCGCCCTGGCTCTCGCACGTCATGGTCAGTCGCCAGGAGACCGCTCGCCCGCTGCTGACGCCTGGCGAGGTGCTGCAGTTGCCGCAAGCTGACGAATTAATCCTTGTTTCGGGGTTGCCGCCGATCCGCGCCCAGAAGTTGCGTTATTATCAGGATCCGAATTTCACCGAACGGGTGCTGCCGGCGCCGGTGTTGCGCGACGGTCTGTACGCGGACTGTCCTGCGTCGCGCCCCGACGATTGGAGCGGACTAGTCCGCAGTGTTGACCGCCGTCTCGCTGCCGATGACGAAAACGCCGGCGAGGCAATCGAAGAAGAGGGCGGCGTGCAACAGCAGCGTCATCCAGGCCTGCCTGAAGAACACGTCGTCGTCTCTCAGGAGCCTGATCAAGACGACCTCTTCAATCTGGCGGACGATGACGCCGAGGCACTCGCAGACAAGCGCGTCATGGACCGGGTTTCCACCGCAGCCAGCGCCTACGGTATCAACGAGGGAAGGGGCGACGACAAGGACATCATCCCCGGCTTCTAAGCGCTTTCGCAGCTCAGGCGTAGCTCAGCGTAGATAACGCCCATAAGCGATTTTGCGGATCTCGACGATGTTCGTTGCCGCCGCCGGCGCATCAGGCCGGCCAGTCGGAACGAGCCCCATGAAGCCGCATCGCATTCGCCACCAGTTTCTGCTCGAACCCGCGTTAAGCGCGAAGCTGGAAACCCTCAGTAGCAACCCGTCGACCACAAAATCGGCGATCGTCGCGAAAGCGGTCGAGGCCTTCATCGAACGGCGTGGTGAAAACGAGCTCGACCAGCGCTACGGCAAGCGGCTGGACCGTCTTTCCCGCGATCTCGACCATGTCAGGCGCGACGCCGAAATAACTCTGGAGAGCCTGGCGCTCTTAATCCGCTTTTCAATCACGCTTCATGCGCACACGCCAATTCCGGATCGGGCGACACAGGCGATCGCCCAAGAGCGCTTTGACAAATTCGTCGAGCAGGTCGGTCGCCAGATAGCCTCCGGGAAGCGCTCGCTTGGCAACGGCAATGGCAATGGAGGCGAAGGATGAGCTCTCATCCCGCAGCGGACCACCGCCGCCGAGCCATGCTGCGCACAGCCATGGGCGCCGCGATCACCGAGGCCCTTGCCGATCCGACCGTCATCGAGGTGATGGTCAACCCCGACGGCGCGCTGAGGCTCGACCGGTTGGGAGAAGGCCGGGTCGATACAGGCGTGCATATGCATCCTGCCGAGGCGGAACGCATCATCCGGCTCGTCGCCTCCCATGTACGCGCCGAGGCGCATGCAGATAGTCCGATTGTCAGTGCCGAATTGCCATCAGGCGAGCGCTTCGAGGGTCTGCTACCGCCGGTCGTGCTGGCGCCATGCTTCGCCATCCGCAAACCGGCGGCAAAACTCTACACGCTGGCCAACTACGTCGCCGATCGCGTCATCCTCCCGCTGCAGGCTGATGCCCTGAGGAAGGCAGTGCGCGAGCGGCGCAACATCCTGGTCGCCGGCGGCACATCGTCGGGCAAAACGACACTTACCAATGCTCTACTGGCAGAAGTCGCCGAATGCGATGAGCGGGTGATCCTGATTGAGGACACCCGCGAGCTGCAATGCGCGGCCAAGGACTGCGTTGCCATGAGGACGAGGCGGGGCTCCATCACACTCGCCGATCTCGTACGCTCGACCTTACGACTGAGGCCCGACCGCATCATCGTCGGCGAAGTCAGAGGCGCGGAAGCGCTCGATTTGCTGAAGGCATGGAACACCGGACATCCCGGCGGCATTGCCACCGTTCACGCCAATTCGGCACGCTCCGCACTCTATCGTATTGAGCAGCTCGCCCAGGAAGCCGTTGTCACCGTTCCCCGCCGGCTGATCGCCGATGCCGTCGACTTGGTCATCTTTATTGCCGGAAGAGGACCCGCGCGCCGCGTTGACGCGATCGCCGAGGTCACGGGTCTCGACGGCAGCGGCGATTACGCCGTCACCCCGCTCACACTTCCGCAACTCCAGCAGCTCTGAAAGGTCACCTCATGCGCAAGAAGCTTCGCTTTCTTTCGTTCGCCGCCGTCGCGCTTCTTCTCACGGCCCAGGCCCACGCTGCCGGCTCCGGCATGCCGTGGGAACAGCCGCTGCAGCAGATTCTGGAATCGGTGCAGGGGCCGGTCGCCAAGATCCTCGCGGTGATCATCATCATCACCACCGGTCTGACCCTTGCCTTCGGCGACACGGCGGGCGGTTTCCGCCGGCTGATCCAGATCGTCTTCGGCCTGTCGATCGCCTTCGCGGCCTCGAGCTTCTTTCTTTCCTTCTTCTCCTTTGGCGGCGGGGCAGTCGTCTGATGAGCACCGAAGAGCAGCATATCGAAGGCTTCGAGGTTCTGGTCCATCGGGCGCTCACCGAGCCGATCCTGCTCGGCGGCGCGCCGCGGGCGGTGGCGATCCTCAATGGCACGGTGGCCGCGGCCATCGGCCTAGGCCTGCAGCAGTGGATTGCCGGTCTGATCCTCTGGATCGCCGGCCACACGCTCGCGGTCTTTGCCGCACGGCGTGATCCGGATTTTGCCAGCGTGCTTGTCCGTCATCTTCGTCAAAAGGGCTGGCTTGCATGCTGAAGCTTTCCGAATACCGCGGCAAAGCCGACCGGCTTGCCGACCATCTGCCCTGGGCAGCACTCGTCGCGCCCGGCATCGTGCTCAACAAGGATGGCAGCTTCCAACGGACATTGCGGTTTCGTGGCCCCGACCTTGAAAGCGCGACGGAGGCCGAACTCATCGGCATATGCGCGCGGGCAAACAATGCGCTGAGAAGGCTCGGCTCTGGCTGGGCATTATTCTTCGAGGCCGAGCGCATCGAAGCGCTGGGCTATGCGAGCTCGGCCCTTCCCGATGCTGCCTCATGGCTGATCGATGAGGAACGGCGCGCGGCCTTCGAGGGCAAGGTCGCGCATTTCGAGAGCATCTATCATCTGACCTTGGTCTTCATGCCTGGGCCCGATGGCCAAGCGCGCGCGGAAAGTGCTCTCGTCGACTCGCATGACTTGGGAGGGGAAAGAGACTGGCGCCAGGAGCTTGCCCGGTTCCGAGACGAGACTGACCGCGTTCTCGATCTTCTTTCGGGCTTCGTGCCCGAGGTGCGCGCGCTCGACGATGCCGAGACCCTGACGTACCTGCACGGCACGATCTCGACACGCCGTCATCCGGTCGCCGTGCCGGAAACGCCAATGTATCTCGACGGCGTCCTGGTTGACGCGCCGCTGACCGGCGGCCTAGAGCCGATGCTGGGCGAGCAGCATCTGCGCACGCTCACAGTTCTCGGCTTTCCGAACGTCACCCGGCCAGGAATCCTTGATGCGCTCAATAACCAGGATTTCGCCTATCGCTGGGTGACGCGCTTCATTCCACTCGACAAGGCGGAAGCCACGAAGACGCTGACTCGGCTCCGGCGGCAGTGGTTTGCCAAGCGCAAATCGATCGCGGCTATTCTGCGCGAGGTGGTGACCAACGAACCGGTGCCTCTCGTCGACAGCGACGCCGACAACAAGGCGCTCGATGCCGATGCAGCACTGCAGGCATTGGGCGGCGATCATGTCGGCTTCGGCTATCTCACCACAACGGTGACGGTGTGGGATCAGAACCGTAAAGCCGCCGCGGAAAAGCTTCGCGCCGTCGAGCGGATCGTCAACGGGCTCGGCTTCACCACCATTCGCGAAAGCATCAATGCCGTCGAAGCGTGGCTTGGTTCATTGCCGGGTCATGTCTACGCCAACGTTCGCCAGCCGCTCGTTCACACGCTTAACCTTGCCCATCTCGTGCCGCTGTCGTCCGTGTGGGCAGGTCCAGCGGAGAACGAGCACCTTGCCGAGGTCACCGGCGATCACGCTCCGCCGCTTCTTTTCGCCGAAACCAGCGGCTCGACGCCGTTTCGGCTTTCGACCCATATCGGCGATGTCGGCCACATGCTGATTGTCGGGCCGACCGGTGCCGGCAAGTCGGTTCTGCTTGCCCTGATCGCTTTGCAGTTCCGGCGCTACGCTGGCGCGCAAATCTATGTCTTCGACAAAGGCAATTCGGCCCGCGCCGCCGCGCTTGCCATGGGCGGCGACCACCATGCGTTGGGTGCGAATGGTGCGCTTGGTTTCCAGCCGCTGCGCCACATCGACGACCCGGCCACACAGAGCTGGGCGGCCGAATGGATCGCCGGCCTCATTGCCCACGAGAATGTCACCGTCACCCCGGAGGTGAAGGAGGCAATCTGGTCGGCGCTCACCAGCCTCGCCACCGCGCCGGCGCAGGAACGCACGCTGACTGGCCTGTCGGTCCTGCTTCAGTCCAATGCGCTCAAATCGGCATTGATGCCCTACACGCTCGACGGACCATTCGGCCGACTGCTCGATGCCGATGACGACCGGCTGGCCATCTCGGATGTGCAGTGTTTCGAAACCCAGGAGCTGATGCACAGCCAAGGCGCTGTGCTGCCTGTGCTCACCTATCTGTTCCATCGTCTTGAGGACCGGTTTGACGGGCGGCCGACGCTGCTCATGCTCGACGAGGCCTGGGTCTATCTCGACAACCCGCTCTTTGCCGCCCGCATCCGCGAATGGCTTAAGGTGCTGCGTAAGAAAAACGTCTCCGTCATCTTCGCGACGCAGTCGCTTGCCGACATCGCCGGCTCTTCTATCGCACCCGCAATCATCGAGAGCTGCCCGCAGCGCATTTTTCTCCCCAATGATCGTGCGGTGGAGCCGCAGGCACGGGCAGCCTATGAGCGCTTCGGTCTTAATGAGCGACAGATCGAATTGGTCGCCCGCGCCACGCCGAAGCGCCACTACTATCTGCAGTCGCGCCGCGGCAATCGCCTCTTCGAGCTCGGGCTAGGCCCGATCGCTCTTGCGCTTTGCGGCGCCTCCGACCCGGCCGCGCAGACCCTGATCGACAATATTCTTTCCGAAGAAGGGCAGGGCAGCTTTGCCGCCCGTTTCTTCAGTGCGCGCGGCCTGGATTGGGCTGCCGAGCTTCTCCAGCAATTTCCTCAACCTAACAAGGAGCAATCGTCATGATCGGACGCCGCCTTTTTACTAGCCTGGTCACCGTTTCCCTGATTGCCAAACCGATGGCTGACTACGTCCAGCCGGCCTATGCGCTCATCGTGTTTGACCCGTCCAACTATACGCAAAATGTGCTGTCGGCAGCACGCGCATTGGAGCAGATCAACAACCAAATCCAGTCGCTTCAGAACCAGGCGACCATGCTGCAGAACATGGCGCGCAACCTTCAGCGCCTGGATTTCTCTTCCGTGGGCCAGCTTACCGGCTCGCTCCAACGGATTGACGGTCTGATGACCCAGGCGAGCGGCCTGAGCTTCGATCTCGACAAGCTGCAGGACCAGTGGCTCCAGCAATATCCGGAAAGCTACGACGCCACCATCAAGGTCAGCGATGTGGCGAGCGCCGCGCGCGAGCGCTGGCAGAGCGCCATGCAGGCGTTCCGCCAGACCATGAGCGCGCAGTCGCAGATCGTCGAGAACGTGCAGGCCGATGGCGACCTGCTTACCGATCTCGTCAATCGTAGTCAGGGCGCGGCAGGTGCCCTCGAGGCAAGCCAGGCTACCAATCAGCTGATCGCGCTTTCGACCAAGCAGCAGATGCAGATCCAGACGCTGCTTGCGACCCAGTTCCGGGCCGAGGCCGAGGATGCGGCGCGCAAGGCGCAGTCTGAGGAAGCCGCTCGCGAGACGACGAAGCGTTTCCTGGGCACCGGCACGGCCTATCCCGGCAACTGATCGGCAGTTCTTTAAGACAACGAGGAAGGCGGCTACATGAACGACCTCGGAGTCATCGATCGCTTCATGGAGACCTTTACCCGCTATATCGATAGCGGGTTCGGTCTGCTTTCGGGCGACGTCGCCTTTCTCACCACAATTCTGATCGGCATTGACATCACGCTCGCGGGCTTGGTCTGGGCGTTCGGCGGCGAGCCCAACATTCTCGGCCGGCTTGTTCGCAAAGTGCTCTATGTCGGCGCCTTCGCCTTCGTCCTGAACAGTTTCAAGAACCTCGCCGACATAATTTACCGCTCCTTTGCCGGTCTCGGCATCAACGCATCGGCCGGCAACCTGTCCGCCGACAGTCTCCTGCGGCCAGGCCGCATTGCCGCGGCCGGCTTCGAGGGCGCCTGGCCGCTCCTCAATCAAGCGAGCCAGCTAGTAGGCTTCCCCGAGATCTTCGGTAACGCGCTCACCATCTTCGTGCTGCTTCTGGCCTGGTTCCTGGTCCTCATCGCCTTCTTCATTCTTTCCATCCAGCTCTTCATCACCATCCTCGAGTTCAAGCTCACCACGCTGGCCGGCTTCGTCCTGGTGCCCTTCGCGCTCTGGAACCGTTCGGCGTTTCTGGCCGAGCGCGTGCTCGGCAATGTGATTTCGTCGGGCATCAAGGTGATGGTGCTTGCCGTCATCGTCGGCATCGGCTCCACGCTCTTTGGCGAGTTCGCTTCCGCCCTGCAGGGCCAGGAGCCGGACCTGGCGGCGGCCATGTCTCAGGTGCTGGGTGCGCTGGCGCTGCTTGGGCTCGGCATTTTCGGCCCCGGGATTGCCTCGGGTCTCGTTTCCGGCGCGCCGCAGCTTGGCGCCGGCGCGGCACTTGGAACAACGGCGGCCGCAGCTGGATCAACGCTCGTTGCCGGAGGCGCTGCGTTTGCCGGCGCGCGCATGGCAACAGGCGGCGGCCTCGCCGCAGTCCGTGCCGGCGCCGCCATGGGGTCCGCTGCCACCGTCGCCTGGCAAACGGGGCGCGCGACATCGCCCGAGTCCGGGCTGTCCGGGGTAGCTGCTGGGCTGCAGGGGGTTGCGAGTGCCGCTAGCGGCGCCGCGATGCGGGGAATGCGATCCGCAGCAGAACCATTCCGCCGTAGTGCCGACGCCGGTCGCGATGCCGGCTGGATGACCGGCGGCATGCCGACCAGCTCGATGAGCGGAAGCTCTCCAGTTGTAGCTCCCGCGGCCGCGCCTGCCTGGGCAAGGCGTCTGCGTTCCGAACAGACCGCACGCGCCCATCGCAATGCTGCCACGCAGGCGGTGCGCGATGGAGATCGGGGCGGAAGCGGCGCCAATCCCTCCCTCAATGACAAGGAAGACTAGATGCTCTTCAAGCGACCCGTTCAGCGTTATGGAAAGACGCCCGAACCCGTAACACCCTACCAGAAGGCCAGCCAACTCTGGGATGAGCGCATCGGCACGGCGCGCGTCCAGGCCAAGAACTGGCGCTTCATGGCCTTTGGCTGCCTGGCTCTGACGACGGGGCTTTCCGGTGGGCTTCTGTGGCAGTCGATGCAGGGCCGCGTCGTGCCTTATGTCGTCGAGGTCGACCGCTTTGGCGAGGCGCACGCGGTCGGGCCGGCAGTCCAAAACTACCAGCCCGACGATGCCCAGATCGCCTGGCATCTCAGCCGCTTCATCCAGAATGTTCGTTCGGTTTCCACCGATGCGGTTCTGGTGCGGCAGAATTGGCTGTCGGCCTACGACTTTGCCACCGACCGAGCGGCGCTCTTCCTCAACGAATATGCCAAGGCGAACGACCCTTTCGGCCAAATCGGCACGCGCAGCGTGTCAGTACAGGTGACCAGCGTGGTCAGGGCTTCCGACAGCTCGTTCCAGGTCAAATGGACCGAGCAGGTGTTCGAGCGCGGCAGCCTCGCCAGCACGACGCGCTGGATCGGGATCCTCACCATCCTCATCCGCCCGCCTAGGACAACCGAGCAGCTGCGCAAGAACCCGCTCGGCGTCTTCATCAACGCCATCGACTGGTCGCGCGAGCTCGACAGCGCCGCGCCAACCCCCGTTTCCCCTAAGGAGCCCGCCAATGACAAATAGAGCCCCATTGCTTCGTGCTGCCTCGATCCTGTCGGCGTCTGTTGCGGTTCTTTCGGCCTGTGCCTCGAAGCCAGTGCCGCCGCCTCAGATTTCCTATGACCACGAGGACTTCAAACCAGCCGCGATCGAGAAGGCGCCGGAGAAGCCGGTCAAGGTCGTGGAAGTGCCGAAACCGTTACCGTTGCCTGGTCAGTTGATGCCCGCACCCGGCAAGCCCGCCCCAGATAAGCGCTCGCCGGAAGAACAGGTCGCCGATGCCAACAAGGCGGCGACGCAACAACCCACCAAGTTTGGCTATGTCAATGCGGTGCAGGTTTACCCCTTTGCCGACGGCGCGCTCTACCAGCTCTACGCCGCGCCGGAGCGCGTCACCGATATCTCATTGCAGCGGGGCGAGAAGCTGACCTCGGTCTCAGCCGGCGATACGGTCCGTTGGGTGATCGGTGACACCGTTAGTGGCTCAGGCGATGACCAGCGCACTCATGTGCTGGTGAAGCCATTCGCGCCGGGGCTTGCCACCAATCTGGTCATCACGACGGACAGGCGATCCTATCACCTGCAGCTTCAAAGCACTGAGAAAACTGCCATGGCGGCGCTCTCCTGGATTTACAGCGAAGACCAACTCGTGGCGCTTCGGCGGCGCAACGCTCAGGCCGAGGCTGAAATGCCCGCGGCCTCGAACGTGGCACTCGAAAACATCCGCTTCCGCTATTCGATCACCGGCGACACGCCGCCGTGGAGACCGACGCGCGCCTTCGATGATGGCAGCAAGGTCTATATCGAGTTCCCGCGCCGCATCGACCAAGGTGAGGCGCCGCCGCTCTTCATCGTCGGAGCCGACGGCGATAACCAGCTCGTGAACTACCGGATGCGCGGCAACTACTACGTCGTCGATCGCCTCTTTGCTGCCGCCGAACTGCGGCTTGGCACCAAACAGCAGCAGGTGG
This sequence comes from Mesorhizobium sp. C277A, assembly GCF_040324395.1. Taxonomy (NCBI): domain Bacteria; kingdom Pseudomonadati; phylum Pseudomonadota; class Alphaproteobacteria; order Hyphomicrobiales; family Phyllobacteriaceae; genus Mesorhizobium; species Mesorhizobium sp. C277A. The sequence continues at coordinate 459,161 of NZ_JAMYVW010000004.1, forward strand.
TGCGCATTACGAGAACCGACGGTCGGCAACCGCCGCGGCGGGTTTCGCTGTTTTCGCGTGTTGGCAGATAAGGGGAGGCTCATGAACGATACTTCCCATCCGAATGCTCTGCCGAAGCTCAATCCCGAACAGCTGCAGCTGAGAGCCTCGCCCCGCCGAGCGGTGCGGTTCAGGCGCGGCATAATCGTTGCGATCGCTGCTGTTGGTTCCGGCGCTGTTTTTGGCGTCACGATGATGGCGCTGCGGGGACCCGCATTGCGCCTGAAACAGCAGGCCGAAGAGCTCTACAGCACGGACCGCAAGCCGACCGCCGAGGGACTTGAAACGCTGCCCAAGGACTATTCCGGGAGCAAGCCGAAGGCTCCGGTGCTTGGACCGCCGCTGCCTGGGGATCTCGGCCGTCCTATTCTCGAGCACCAGCGCCAGCTTGGCATCGCACCAGGGCAAGACGTTTCCGCCGAGGCCCAGCGGCTTGCACAACAAGCGGTTGAGGCGCGCGAGTCGCAAGTCCTCTTCCGCATCGAAAACCGGCCCCAGCAGACGGAAGCTTTTGGCAATGGGCAGGGCGGACGTTCGCCTTTCGAGACGGCGTCTCCGCAGCCAAATACAGAAGGCCAGCGAGCTTCCGTCGCGCCGGCCGAGGGCGACCCGAACAATCAACAGCGCAAGCTCGATTTCATCGATCAACGGAACACCGGCGGGATCTACAACCCGCATACACTGCAGACGCCGGCTTCGCCCTATCAGATCATGGCCGGTAGCGTGATCGCTGCAAGCCTGATCACCGGCATCAATTCCGATCTGCCCGGCCTTGTCGTCGCCCAGATCACCGAGAATGTGCACGACAGCGTCACCGGCAGCATCCTGCTCATCCCGCAGGGCTCACGGCTGATCGGCACCTACGACAGCGTTGTAGCCTTTGGGCAAAGGCGCGCTCTGTTGGTGTGGCAACGCATCGTGATGCCGGACGGCTCATCTATCGAAATCGACAATCTGCCCGTGACCGACGCGGCCGGCTATGCCGGGCTCGAGGACAAAGTGGATTTCCATACTTGGCAGCTGATCAAGGGCGTCGCGGTGGCCACATTGCTGGGGGTTGGTACCGAGTTGAGCTTTGGGGAAAATGAAAGCGACTTGGTCAAGGCAATTCGTGAATCCGCCCAGCAGAACGTCAGTCAAGCCGGCCAACGGATCACGGAAAAGAACCTGAACGTCCAACCCACGATCACCGTCCGCCCTGGTTGGCCGTTGCGCGTCGTCGTGCACAAGGACCTCGTGTTGCGGCCATATACGGGGTGAACAGGAGGACTTGATGGCTAATTTGAAACTCGGAAAACTTCCGGACCGGACGCCTTCGAAGATCACCATCACCGTTGGCGCCGACTTGAGCCAAGCACTCAACGACTATGCCGCACTTTACCGTCAGACCTATGGCGAGTCCGAAACCGTGGCTGAACTGATTCCCTTTATGCTGGTCGGGTTCCTGGAAGGCGACCGGGCGTTTGCCAAGGCCAGAAAAGAAGGTCTGCCGGGCGCTGGCGTGTCGGAGAAACCACGACGGCAATCATCTTCCAAGCTGGACAACGGGTAGCGCTTGGTGTCGCTTGGTCGCACGCTAGGTTCTTGATCCTGACCGCGTTGCGGCCGGTCCCAGCGAGCGCTTCGCAAAATTGAGATCAGGCTTTCGCTTTACGCGTTGAGGTAGGTTTCTTGGCCGGAGCAGCCTTCCTTCCCAAGCTAACGATTTTGCCAGCGCTTATCAGGCGGCCGAATAGTTCAGGGCGACCACGGGATAGCCTTCGCCAGTCCCCACCTCGCCTGGGCCGCGGTCAGTCTCCCAGGCCATAGCAGCCCTCAAAGCAGCGTCGCCCAGACCGGACGGTCCTCTACAGCGGCGGCAGATACGAAGCCCTGACGCGGACAATGTGGCGGCGAGGCGGCGCCGATGACAAGGATCGGCTGGTTAGCCCACTGGTCGAAGAGGTCATAAATGGGTGGGAGCGGTTGACCTTGTCGTCCTCGGCAAGCGGTTAGCCGCGGTGCGCCATCGGCCGGCTCAATCGGCTCACGTCAGAAAGGCATACCCATCAAGGCTAGAATAGAAACGAACAGGGTCTGCTTCGATATCCAATTCGAAGACCGTCAGGACGCGGGCACTCTGAGTGCGGTCCTTGACCTTCATGCGGAACCGCGCAATCTCGTACTCACCCGCCGGCCATATGGCGCCGGCCGATACGTTCTCGATCAATATCTCCAGCACGCCAGCCGCAGCGTTGGAGAGCGGCGCCTTTGACACATTGTCACCCTTTGCCGCAGATGTGAAGTCGAAGGCCTCCTCCTCGAAGCTGATCTTTGCCCGCACCTTATCGATTCGCGCTGCGGCGCTGAGCCTCGCGGAAAGACCAAACCCAATTTCGTCGTTCGCGTCCGGCCGACCGCCCTTCAACCTTATCGCATTCCCCATAACGTCGCTGATCTGCGCCAGGAAGCCGTCAATCTTCGCGACGATCGACTGCCGAAAGTCCGAGGCGACTGCCTGTACCGCCGCGGGCTGCATCCTGAGATCCTGCAGGCTGCTCAGATAGGCCTCCACCTGGATTTTGAGCGCCATGATCTTCTTCTCATCGTCCGGCGAAAGTGTTTCGTCTTGATAGGTTCGCACCTCGAAAGGACGACCGTCATTGCAACGCCAGTAAAGGACCGGGTTCGCCCACCCAGGAGATCCTATCGACGTCGTTGCGGCGATCTGCGATCGGGCTTCAGTGACAGCCTCGTCGATAGTGGTACCGGGATTGAGCAGCGCCCCGTAAAATCTGCCGCTGAAAGATACTGCCGCCGCCGATTCCAAATCGAACTGCATCGCGACGACCGCCGACACATTCGAGAGACTTCCCGGGCTGACCAACCGCTGCGCTATTCCGTTGAATGCCGTGGTTGCATACGGAGCTCCTGCAATCGGAGGCGGAAGCGCCGCTGTCGAACATCCGGTGATGACGACAAGATTTACAGAAGGGCAATTCTTTAACATCGAGTCGAACGTGAATGCGTCGAGAGGATCCAGGCCTCCATCCTCCGCCTGGAGGCAAAGAAACGCACGCGGCGTAGGATCACCGCCAATCTGCCCGACGCCCCCGTGCCCTGCAAAGTGCAGGACGTGGTAGCCGCCACTCAACAGCCGCTTGTTCAATTCGCCACGCGTCGGTGGGGTACACTGATCGATCGACACAAGGCGGTTCGCGTCCAGTTCCTTCAACGCCTCCCTGACGGTTGCAGTTTCTTTCGCGACGTCGGCCGGCGGCCACCCTTGTGGGCTTGCCGCAACCACCAAGATGCGCAGTGGCGGTGAGAGCGGAACGGTCTTTCGGTCCGGCTTGGCAACGAGGGTCCTGCTTACAGGCGTCCGCATGGCTGATGCGTAGAACCCGCTTCCGGGTGTGTAGATGGTCTCGAAGGGAATTTCGGACAGGCGAACGCCCTGCTGCGGTCCGTCTAGCGAAAGAGTGGAAAATACGATGCGAAGGGTCCGATTGTTGTCGGAAGATATCTGAAGCGCTGCGTCGAGAGCTGCCTGCACGGCAGGATTGGTGACGGATTTGTAGACCGCTTCACCGATACGTTGCATTTCCCCCAAATTGCCCCCATTGCCGAAGTTTGCCTTGTCGCGGATCGCTGCCAGGTCCGCTGCCGCGAACACAGCTTCGGGCCGCCCCTTCGGTCCAGCGGATGCGGCTATGGGTGTTTCGAGTATCTGAAGCGCCAACTGTCCGTCGATGCCTGGCGTTATCTGCAGCCTGAACTCGTCACACGGCATCTGTAGTCACTCCGATTTAAAGCTCTCGGCAGTCGAGGATAAGTCGGAGAAGCGCGACCGCTCTTCGTCATAGCTTTCCCCCAAAGCCTTCCCCATCTCGGTATCCCCGAACGTTTTCAATTTTTCCTGCAAGTCGGTCGCCAGCCTGGCAGCCAGCTGGGCCTGAACCTCGGCCGCATGCTGCATCGGGTCGATCGTACTTCCGAGTCTCAGGGGTCTGTATCCGTCCTCGCGAATCACCAGCGAGAAACTCTCTGTTGGGGTCAACGTCCCAGCGCGCGCAAGCCGGGCGACGGCGGTGTTGTATGCCCTGAGAACGTTTCCACGTTCGGCTATCAACTCGGAATAGAATTCGCCCCAGAACGCAGCGACACCGCTCTCGTCGACGTCCGACCGGTTGACGATGCTGGTGGGCAGGCGAACGGACTGCGGTGCATGCGCAAAGCCAACTAGGCCGGATATGTCGTAGTTGCGCTGCGAAAAACCGGTGCTGATGCACAGCAGCCTGGTCGATACCGGCAGACCGCGGGAGACCTGCGAGGCGCGGATCCAGTTCGTCAGCCCGGTTGTCTCGTCACGGAGAACTACGGCGCCTTCGCCGCCCACGATGCCTCCGTGACCCATGAAGTGAATGATATGCGGATCGAATTCTTGCACGACTTCCATCACGCTCGTTCCGGTCGCACGCCTGGCTTCCCTCACGTCGTAGAATTGCGAATCCGCAGATTCCCGCAGAATGGACCTGTCGCGCTCATTGAAGGCGATATCGTCGTGCGCATTAGACGAAACAAGCAGCATGCGGAGCGGCGGCACGACCGTGAGCGGCGGTGGTCTGAGCGACGACGGCACTAGACGAGCGACCGAGAATCCCACCGGGTTCAGATTCAAGCGCAGAAGCGATTCCCAAGGTAGGAGGTCGACACCCACGTTACCACTCTGGATCATGAGTTGGACCGGCTCATTCGCCATCGCGACCTTTTGCTGGGCCTCCGGTGGCACCAATCCCCACAGCCAGTCTGAGGCCAGCCCCGACGACGGATCGCTCGACCACGGCGGCAGGCTGACAAACATTCCTTCCGATGCCGGCAGGGCGGACATCTCCTCCTCTGAGGCGGCCCATGCGACAAAATAGGCTTCTTCCGAGCCAAAAACCTGCTCGGGAGATATGGAGGAGCCTCTCGCGTTTGGCAGGCTGCTTTCGCGAGTGAAGCGGACGATCAGGTCCATGTTGGTCATCCTTTCTATTGTTGCAGCGACCTACTCAACTCTTGCGACACGAAACGATCAATCCTGGATTTGCGTGCTGAGGGGGAAGAGGCGAGGGGATCATTCATGCTGCGTTTGCCCTTGGGAGCATTGTGCTCGAGAAGCTGGATAGCGTTGGTCGAGAGGGCATCTATTTCCTTGTCCAGGGAGTTGTTCACGATCGCGTCGTTGATTGCGATCCTCACCACCGAAACGGCGTGGCGGGGGGCGATGCCGAACTGGGAGTTGAGTTGCCTTAGCGAGGTGGCGCCCTTCGTGATCGCGTCCTCGTGCTCCTTCGAGTACTCCACCAGGGAACGCAACGTCGCGCCCTCCATGGCGGGTATCGCCGAATCCATCACTCCAGCGATGACCAGCGGGATGTCGGCCAGGTAGTCGTTCAGGGCCGCGGAATCTTCATACAGCGGCTTCCAATCGGCTTCCAGCGCGTCGGCATGCTGTTCGAGTGCGCTGCGGAAGGTCGCGTCCGGCGAGGCCGCGCCCATAGTCCTGATGTATTGGGTGCACAGCATTACTCGGATATAATGGTTTGGGTGTGCGTCACCCGGGATGATCTGCATCACCTGGTTAGGAGGAAGGATCAGTATATTGCGCAGCATGTACGCGAAGGCGGGACCCGAAAAATGCAGCGCGAGCAGATCAGGAAATATCTCCGAGGCCCACCCCAGCCAACGCCTCTGGCGAGGCTGCGGCAACGCGGTGCCTTCGAACGCCTTGGAAAGATTCGTCTTGATCGCCGAGAGCAGTTTCAGATCGGCATCGATCTCGTGGCCGACCTCGTGACAGATAGAGAGGAATTCCCACACGTTTGCCGTCTGGTCATAAGGCACTTCCACCACGGGAATCGGAAGGGTACTGCCTGCGAGTTCCTCGCTTTGCCCGTCATTCGGACGGGTACCGCGAGCCCAGGTCATCGCAGAAAGTTCTGGACTGAGGTAGGTGAGGGGCGGCTCTCTCACGTCTTCCGCGGCGATCCATCCCTTGGCCTTCGCAGCCCCGATCGCGGCGTCATAGCAGTCGATCGCGATTATGTCGGCCGCCCGCAGACGCTTGCGGAAGCGGTCGGACCTGCGCTGGTCGAACTTCCTGCGGAAGAAATCCCAGGCCCGTTGCGCCGACCCAATCGCCATCAAAATGTCGTACAGACCGGATTCGTATAAGGACTGGTCGTTTTCAGATGGTAGGTTGCCGAGCAGCGTGTCGTACCTGCTGCTAAAGGCGGCAATCAAATCGGCGATCGCCTCCATCTGGCTCCAGTGCAAGTTCGAATCGAGATCGGTCTCGGCGAGAGTCTTCCACTCCGCGACTTCCGCCGGCAGTTCCTTTGTTCGCCGCTCGAGCTCCCGCCTTCTCAGGCGCAGAAGGTCCATGTTCAGACGATCTCCCCGCCGCTCACCTCTAGCAGCTTCTTCTTGACGTCGTCCGCAGCGATGCCTTCGTCCCAATCCTCGTCGAAGACCTTGGCGTAGTAGCCGGCTAGGTGCTTTGACGTCAGGAGTACGCCCGCCTCACGCGCCTTCGTAATCGAATTGGCGCTCCAATTTGTCGAGGAGACCGCCACATGTGTGCGGTCGACTATGACCCCCTTGTTGTGGAGGTGTGTAAAGAATTTGAGGTTCAGCGCCTTCAGACAGTCCTTGAGCCCGACCGCGTCCAAGGTCTCCACGGTAAGATTCCAGTTCTTCGGGAACGTGGCGCTCGCCATTATCCGCACGTCGACTCCTTTGTCGCGGCGCTCCGCCACGATTTGGAGCAGATCGTCGACCTTGTCGCCCGCCAGGATGTATTGTTGTTGCAGAATGATGCTTTCTTCGGCCTTCTCCAGGCGATCCGAGATCACATCGAAGTAGTTATCGGGGGAAAATATCGGCATGACGTCTACGGAGCCGTCGAACTTGTCGATCTCGAAAACTTTCTGCGGATAGGAAACAAGCTCTGCGGGCACCATTAGCGCCTCGACAATGTCGTCCTCGTCGACCGATACTAGTGCGCCGGGCCCACCAAGATCGGGGATGTTCCAGTCGGCGTCGAACACGGAGGTAAAGAACTTGGAAATTTCCGCGTCGTCCATGCGGAGCATCCATTCGCGATTTCCCTTCTTGAAAGGGTCCCCCTGCTCAATGAGTGGTATCGAAGTTTTGGCCCAGTTCGCGCTCTCGACGACAACGGTCTTGCCGTCGATCACGACGAATTTTTGGTGGCAGACCGTAAAGACACCACGCCCGCCGCTCGACGGCGCCGGCCTGACCTCGAAGCCGTCGTCCTCGAGCGCATCAAGCACCTCGCGTTCTTCGGGATGGGTGCCCCCGCGGTCGTACATGAGACGAATTTTGGCACCCTTTTCGTGTGCCTTCTTGACGAGCTCGACCATGTAGTCGGCATGAATCTCATAGACGTATACAAGCAACGTATGCTTGGCCTCTTCTAGCGCCGCAGAGATCAATCGGTACGTGCAATCGGGGCTCACGCCCGCCTCGAATGACGAGACGCTGAGGGGGGTGATTGGAAAATCGATCTTTGGAATGCGGGTCGGCTGGAATTTCCCTAGCAACTGGCCTTGCTGAAGTGCGTCGACCTGATCAGCGACCTTCTTCAAGCGTGCGAAATCGACCTGAACCATATCCCCCCCTTGAATTTGGCCGTTCATGATCGCTGCCCTTCGCGACACCCGCATGACCGAACAATTGAGCAAAACACCGTCCCAGAACATACTGGACGTGGAAAAATAATCATATGCCATTCTAAATAGAAAGGCATTCTATGCTTGTTCCCGCGAAGATCAATCCCCCTTTGTCGATTTGCCACTGCCGGCCGGCGCCTTCCATTCGCGAAGTCCGCTTCAACGACCGAAGCCGCGACCTTCGCGGCCTGTAGCCAATCTGCGTCCCTGCGTTCGAGATCGTCGAGGATGGCTTCGACGAGACGTGGCGTCGAAGCGTGAATCGAACCGATCTCCGAACCCATGGCACTTAGGAGCTTCGTGTCGAGCCTGCGGGCGAAGTCTGAGCCGCGTTCGATCTTGCGTGTGTCGGGGGCGATCCGCCTGACTATGAATCCGTGTGCCGTGTGCAGAAAGGGATCCGGCGCGCGCGTAGGGGCGTTAACGATGTCGTCGAACCTGTTCGTTCTGCCGGCGTTCCCCACTGCCAAATCCCATCCGGATGGAAGAAGCGCCTTGGCTTCGCGAGCGATGCGTCCCCCGCGCCATCTCGCCACGGCGACGAAGCGTGGTCGGCCTAGGCTACCTCCGCCCTTGGTGATGCGTGCGTAACGCTAGATCGAAGAACCAACGGGAAAACCTGCGAGCAGCGCCGACCCCGCATCCTCCGAAGGTTCTGCGTCGGGACGCCTGTCGATCTCTTCCCAGAACGACTTTCGCTCCTGGTCGCTGACCATGACATAGTCCCGCATCCACATCTCCCTCTCGTCGAGCAGCGTCGGACCAGGATCTAGCAGTCCCGCACGGTAGCCCTCGAAAATCGCGGTTGCGGCTTCGTGGTCTTGGATGCGGAAGTCGGCTAGACGCACGCTGACCGCGAGCCTCAGGACGTCCGATGCGTAAGGGATTTCGGCCGCCGTCCGCATCCAGTCTTCGTATGCGGTATTCTGCTTGACGAAAGACATCGATTGTCCGCTAAGCGACGTTTGGGAGCCGGTCGAAATTCGGGGCGAGAGGATTGGGTATCTGAATCCGGCTGGCCGCGAGCGCTGCTGCGGTGTGCGCGTACCCAGCACGGACCAGCAGTTGCCGTGTCTCCCTCGGAAACTTCGTCAATCTCGTCGGTACCCTGGCCGCTTCAGCGGTCATCTGCGGCGTAAACTCCAGCGGATTGCCCTTGCCATAGCTGTCTACCGTCTTGCCGATCCCCCAATAGGCCACCGTTCTGGCCTGCGATTTTTCAAGACCATGCAAGATGCGAACCCGGGTGTTGATACCTTGTTGAAGCGAGACATCTAGCACCCTGCGAAATTGTGAGTACCAGTTCGTGAACGGTCGGGCGATCGGTTGCGTAGCCGCTCCGCCATCGCTGACTAAGAGCGTCCGATAACGTTTCCAAATCGGTTCGAGACCGAGATTGTCGTATACACCCCCGTCGGTCAGGAACAGTCGTTTGGTGAAGGCCGACGCCGTCAACGTTGAAGGTTCGCCCCACGATTTGATACTGGACTTGGGGGGCTTGATCCTCGTGGGCGAAAGCAACGGAGGAAAACCGGCCGAGGCTGCCACGGCAAGAGTCAGCTTCAGATTGGGCTCAGTCCATTTTCCGACCCGCCATTCCGCCGCGTATTCCTTAGCGAAACGCCACAGCACGCCGGTCTGCAGGCTCGTGGAGGTGAAGACGAATTGGGGGTGATCGGGAAGGTCCCTCAGCGTCTTCGAATGAAACACTGTCCGCTCATAGGCGCCTGCGGCCACGTTGGCGGCGTGCACGAACGGAATGAAGCCCAACAGGATCGCCGGCACGTCGACATGCTTCCTGGCGAGCCGGAGTAGGGGCTCCGAAACCTTCGCGTTGAAGTTAGTGGCGACGCCATTAGCAAAACCCAACTCTGACCAACCCGCAGCCAGGATGCCTGCGGCGAGCGATCCGCCCGAAACGCTCGATATCCGGTTGATGGCGGGTAACAAGCCGACTTCGTTCAATCGGATCAGGCTTCCAAGGTGAAACAGCATTGCGCGAAAACCGCCGCCCGATAGACACAGTCCGATGCCGTCTTCGAGCTTCGGACCTCCCAAGACGTCGGTAACTTCGAAGGGCGCCTGTTCTGGATCGTGCTGCGTCTCGTCGGACATTGAGGATCCTCCAAATCGCGAAGACGGCCACCAGTCGGAATGATTTTGGCGGAGCGAGCAATCCCTTGCGATGTAGGGAGAATTCCACGTCTGCTAAGAAAAAGCGATGGCGAAACCAGCGATGAAGACGTGAATATTCAGTCGGAAGGAATTTCAAGGAATGTTACTAACGTGAACTTGCCTGCTAACAGTCAAGGATACACCGATCATGTTCTATCATGCGGTGGCCGACAATCTGACCGTCACGGCGCGCGTTGTCTGCAAGAAATCGATCAACTGAAACTCTGGCAAGGAGCTAACTTGCACAGTTTCAGGTACCAGTCAGCCTCCGCCCAATTTCGGTGATTCAATGGCCGCTACGGTTTTGGTTGGGTGTTGTTGAAACTTGCAACTACCATTTAAAACTCGATAAACTTCAGGCAGGTGGATATCAGCTGGTGGTAGTGCTTGATCACGACGGGGTCGAGTGCCTTGGTGATTTCGGCGTAGGTCTTGCGCTCGAAAAGGCATGGAGCGCTGCGCCAGTTCTGATTCAAGCGTACTAAGCAGCGTCTCGTTACTGGCCTGGGCTGAAGTCGTCTCGAAGAAATCGATCTCCTTGCGGCGATATGCCTGCCGTTTTTTCTCGGCGTGCAGGGCATAGTCCGGAAAGGGCGACGTTCCGTCGGCGTTGAGCGCGAAATCCTCATGCACGGTTTCGGTCTGCGGATAATAGAAATCGGGATGTAGATGGCGGACCGTGCCGTCATCGTCCTCTACCGCGATCTGCCGCTCATACGCGAAGCTGACGGAATGCTGCCAAAGCCAGTTGGCGATCTTCTGTTCCTGCAGCGACTTTACAATCACGCCCGGCAGGGAGCCGATAGTGGCCTTACCCTTCCTGAGGCTATCCGACACATAGCGGCGGTAGTCGGCCTGGGCGTCAAAAAACTCGACTGGGATGTCGGCCTTGGGATGAACCACGAGAAGGTCGCTCCACAGTCGGGCGAATTCCGGATCACTATCGACGAGGCTTTGGACGATTGCCTCAATGACCCTCGTTTGAGTTCATCGGCTGCGCTCTTGTTGTAGGCCAGAAGCAGGATCTCGTCAGGCCGATAGAGCTTCTTCTCCAGAACAGCGACCTTGCCGACCATCGTCGCGGATTTGCCGGACCCTGCGGAGGCAACGAGCAGGTTGTTGTCTTCCAGGCGGATGCAGGCCTCGCGCTGCTGGCGGGAAAACGAACCCCCGTCGAGGTCGTCGAAGAATGTCTGGAACTTTGGCAATTCAGATCTGACGAACGCTTCATTGTAAGCGTGGCGAACAGCCGGATCGGTTAGCATGGCGAATGAGGCAGGGAGGGATGCTTTGAGCCCCGCAGGCATTAAGTTTGGGTTGAGAAGCGGGTGAGAGAGGGCGCCTGCCGCGGCGCCAGGGACGCTGGCAATGGCTCTGCCGAGATCGGCCTGGGCAACATACTGCCTATTGCCTTCGGTGATCTCCCGAAGTCTGTCGTCGACATCGAGGAAGCACTCTCTCTCGTTATCGATCAGACCAAAGATATGAGTGTTGATGAAGGCGTGAAGGTCTGCGGGCAGTTGTGCGGCCGCGTCACCCGATAGTGCCCGACAGCGTGACTGCTCTGCCGCGAGCTCGTATCTCGACTGTATGCCACAAGAGGGCCTTGCCGGTCGAAATCGCCACAATGTCAAGGCAGCTAAACTCGACTTCCCTATCTTGAGCCAGCCGGAAATGTCCCGACAGTTTCGGGTCCAGGGTCAGCTTCCATTTTCCCGCCGAAAACAACCGCGCAAAGAAGCCAGGGCGGTAGGTGCGCAAGCGGCCAGATAGCAATCTTGTCAAGGCCACACTCGATACGCTCGGCAAATAAGAGATCCCGACGCCGACCTATCACGGAGAGATTGAGATGTTCAAATCACCGTGGAAAGCAACGTTGAATTGCACGCTGGCGTGTCCCATCGGTGGCATGCCATTTGCCGCTGCAGTGTGATCCGTTGCTACTGGCGCTCACTTGTCGTGTCCTTGGGTTTCGGTTCTTGCAACAGGGTGGCTGGATACTGGCCTTCAAGCTCGTCGATAGCCGAGTGTGCTTGCTTGGGCCTTCTCGGCGGCAGCGTGATCAATACAGTGACCTTTGTCGCCACCTCTTCGAGGGTAGCGGTCAGACGGTTTAACTGCGAGGCGGTTGCTGCGAGTTCCGGGCCGTAACGGGTAACGAGATATTCTCGGTTCTGGCTGAGGGACTGAAGATGCTTGGCCGTTTTGGCGCGAAGTCGCAGCCCCGACTCCAAAGCATGTTCCGTCCGCGCCGACAGGTCGTGCTGCATCCTACGGATCTGGTTGGGATTGAGCCCAAAGTGGAGCAAAAGCGCAGTCAGATAGAGTTCAATCGCATGGATTGCCGCCATTCTGAACGGCGCTCGGGAAAGCGGCTTGCCGGGTCGGCCGAGTTGAAGGAGATGGCATGCTGCTCTACGGTATTCTTCCGCCAGGGTGTGAACCTGCTGTGCGGATGCAAGCTCACCAGGATATTTGCGTTCTTCGAGCGTCATTTTGGCGCAATGTAACGTAGTGGGTGAGTTTGAAACACCACTACCCTTTTTTAATAAGATATTACAAGCTGCCAAATTTGGCGCATAATTGCATCGGGGCATACGAATTGGGGCGTCTATTCGATGATCGATTCAGATGTATTCGACTTTGTCGAACGCTGCCGGAAGCACACGGCAACCGGGCCGCTATTGAGCGATCTTCTCGATACCGTGCGAAACCTGGGCTTCGAGCACCTGATCCTGAGCGGTGTTCCCCTTGGCGGCCAAAAGCTTGCCCCAATGGTTGAACTGAACGGCTGGCCTGAGGGTTGGTTCGGACGTTATATCGAGGCAGAGCATGCAGCAGTTGACGGCGTCTGCATCTACTCGGCAAAAACTTTGAAGCCATTCCTCTGGGCCGAAGTGCCGGCAAAATGGTCTGACACAGAGGCTTCCCGACGCGTTGCAGGCGAGGCGACGGAGTTCGGCATCTGGAGCGGCTTCGCTGTGCCGATGCTTAGCGTCCATCATTGGCAATCAGTGCTGTCCTTCGCCTCTTCGCAAAAGGCGTGCAGTCTGTCGCCCCGCCAACAGGTGCAACTGGTAACGATGGCGGTCTACGCCGGCATGTCAATCCAGGCGTTGGCGCACGTCGATGGCGAGTTTGATAGCGTACTTACAGAGCGGGAAAAGGAAGTGCTCCTGTGGGCAGCGGCCGGCAAAACCTTGTCGGAGACGTCCCAAATCCTCGGCATGACCGAGCGCACGGTTAAATGGCATGCAACGCAGGCACGTGACGCCTTTGGCGTCGGCACAACCACGCAAGCGGTCGTTGAGGCGGTTCGCAGGCGGCTAATCCACCCATAGGCCTGTCAACTGTCCGATCGGACAGGTGACGTACTTTAGCGCGGCTGCAACTATCCTTCTGGGGAAGGATAGGGGATCGCGCGATGATTGCTGTTCATGTCGTCAATGCGCTTAATAAGCACCTCTATGAAAGCGAGTTCGACGAGTTTTTGCGCCGCCGGCACGACTTCTTCGTGCATCAGAAGCGCTGGCGCCCTCCAAGCCCCGACGGTCGGGAGCTGGACCAGTTCGATACGGACGCGGCGACGTACCTGCTGGGTCTCGAAGATGGTCGTGTGGTGACCTCAGCTCGATTGATCCCAACGAGCGAGCCGCACATGGTCTCGGAGGTCTTTCCTCACATGTGTGAAAGGTCGGGCGTTCCCCGACGTTCCGATTGGGCTGAGTGGACGCGCACCTTCGTCGTTCCCGGCAAGCGTTCAACCGGCTTGAGAGGCACGCTGACACAGCTGTGCTGCGCGGTGATGGAATACGCGCTCGACGAGGGCCTCGGCGCTGTCGGCGGCGTCCAGGAAACCTACTTCATGCCTCACCACGGCGCGCTGAAGTGGCGAGCCGAGCCCCTGGGCATGGCCAGGGAAGAAAATGGCGAATGGTACATCGTCGCCTACATCGAGGTGAATGAGGCCGCACTTGCCAGCGTCCGCAAGATCCTTGGTATCGATTATTCGCTACTGGTCCGACGCGGAACCCAGCTACCGTTTATCGAAGGGATCCAGGCACTTGAAGGCCAACGGCGCGCATGTGCTTAGCAATACTGACCTTAGGAGGATGAGATGAAAAAGCTTGCTCTAGCTATCTTCACAACCACGGCGTTGGCGGCGCTTACATTCGGTTCTCAAGCCCAGCAGGTGAATGTCTCAGGATGCGCGGAGAAGGGCGTTGAAAGCGGCTGTGTCGTGCTGAAAGACAAGGACCAGCTTTACAACATTACGCATGCCAGCCCGAAGCCAATTCCTGGCACGTACGGGACCGTGACGGGCACTGTCAGTGGTGACGCCGACATCTGCCAGCAGGGCACCTTGCTCAAAGCTGCGGAATGGAAGCCAGATCCAGAGAAGAAATGCGACAACAGCCAATAGTCTACGAGCGAACTATCGGCACCTGAACAGTGTTGGTGAATCGACAGAGTTATCCATGGCGCCCGCAGGTGGCGATCGTAGTGGAAACGGTCTGAAGTCACTATCAATCCGCGCGCAGGACGAGCAGTCCAGAGATGGGCTATTGGTTGATGCAAGTTACTATTGAAACAGTCGGAATGGCCAGACGAATTGTACCTATAACGCTGATTGCTGACTATTCCGACCCAGACTTTGAAGGTTGGTAATCATTTCTTGCAAATTGGTCGACAGTGCGTAATGTGGCCAACGGATTAAATATTAGGTGGGGCAGGTTGCTTGGCTGTCGAAGTAAAAATTATGGGCCGCCCTGCGGCTAGCATAGGTGGCCGCTCGATCAGCATCCCGGCAAAGGGATACGCTCTGATCGCCCTACTTTCATCCACCCGAAATTTTACAGCGCAGGTTCAGGAAATCAGGTCCATGCTTTGGCCGCAGTCCACGGAACGAGCTTCCGCGGCTGCGCTCCGGCAACTGTCAGTTCGTATTCGCCGGCAAACTGCTGGGGTAGACATCGTGCCATCAGCCGGGTCCATGCGATCCTTGGCGCTTTCCGAGATTTCTCTTGACGTGGTCAGTTTGCGGCAAAATTTGAAATTGGTTGGGGTCACAAAGCATATCGAGAATCGAGCGGAAGAGAAGGCAAATCTTTTGCTCGAAACCTACCGCGAAGAGCTTCTTGAAGGCATTGAGTTTGGGTGGGGCCTCGAAGAAGAGTTGGTGGAATGGGTTTCAATAGAACGTGCTTGGTATAAGAAGCAGGTTCTAAACGCCTTACGCCGTATCTTGGCAACAGCAACCTTACCGATGTTGTTGGCTGACGCGATTGCCGAACGACTCCTTGATGATGATCCCGCGGACCAGGCCGCTTGGACCCAGAAACTCAAGGATGCGCTAGCCAACCGTGGAAACAACACGCCCGAACTCACCTATGCACGCTGCCTCAAAGCCTACCGAGGTGAGAGAGGGCGCTTTCCGCCACCGCAACTCGAAGAACTAAGGGACAAGCTGGCACGCTCGCGCCTGTCTGGTCGGCCGGACATCGCTTCGGCGTCATCCTGTGGAGATTCGGCGACAAAAAGGAAGGGCGAGCGACCGCTCCTACTGCTGACGCGAGCGCTGAATGGGTTCGGGCTGGATACCGTCGACGCGTCTCTCTACGAGAAGATCGTTTTCTCCCTCTCCAATTATCGGGCTCTTGATATTGTGGAGTGCGGCACAGGGAACTGGCCCTCGCACTCGAGCGCTGCCGAAGCGTACGCATTCCACGTTGCGCCTCGAACGACAACTCAGCTTGGCTTCTGGCTCAGCATGGTCAATCCACGACAACGGAGCGAGTCATCTTCGCGTCTTTCCGGACAATTGCTTTGGACCGGGTCTATCGAGAAGGAAGGCGGCAGTTCAAGCGCGTTTGATCGCCAACTTACGCTGATCACAAGGGCGATTGTCGGTGAAATAGAGCGAGCGGAGCGGGATAATTTCGGGAGCGATGACGCCCCCGCGAATAAGTTTCGCCAGTTTCTCAAGTACCAGCGACAAAGCTTGGCTTGGTGATGCGAGCCCGATTGGGGTGTCGGTCGGTCATCCGGGGCGTTGCAACGTCGCTTGTCCGTCAGCAGCGCCCCGCCACCCGGCCAGCTGTGGGATGGCGATGTCGAAAAATGGAGGGGTGAATGAAGGGCCTTTTGCTTGGCAAGTGGGGTGCGTCGGTAGCCGCATTGGTGGCTGTTTTGGTGGCGACGAATGTCGGTTTTCAAAACGTTGGTTTCAAAGCCGATCTCCTGACCAGCGTCATCCCGAACCTCCTTGCCAGTTTTCTTGCGATCGCGGCCGTCACGGAACGAGCAACGGCCGTCCTGACTGAGATTTGGTTTGGAGAGCAGCGCAAGCAGCAAGAGGAAAGGGTCAGGGTGGCCGGCAAGGATTTTAACGCCAAGCGCGTCGCCTTGGAGAAGGCTCTCAACACTCACGAAGAAGTCATCAAGGAAGCTTTCCGGTCAAGTAAGCCCGCGGCGATGGCCCATGCGAAGGACATCGTAGTTGGGCCGGATAACCTGCTCGCAGGAGCGCGGGAACAAATCAGTAACCAGGGTAAAGTATTGGAAACCGTCAATGTTGATCTGGCGGTTACCGAGAGCAAGATTGATCTTGAGAGATTGGCGTTGTCGTTTTTGATTTCGTTGGCGGTCAGCCTGGTCGGCGTACGGGTCCTGGCGCCAATGTTCGCGCCTATGCCGAGCGGATGTCAATTGGCCGCGTTCAAGGCAGTCGACGTGCTTTTGACTGCCGGGCTGCTTGCCGGCGGCACGAGTGCGATCACCGCGATTTCGGATTTGCTCGGCAGTTACATGAACGCCAGCCGAAAGCGAGCGATGGAGAATGGATGAGGGGTGGACGGCACAAAAGCGGACTATGGCGAATGACGCTTTTGGTAGCAAGCGCGGTTCTCACGCCTACATGACGGCCGGCGCGACGCGCTTGCTGATTGCAATTTGGGGCGAAATGAAAACGCAAGTCGCCGTAATGTGACGGCGGCACCTCAAAATGATGCCCCGAAGCGCAAATCGAACATCGCGACCACGAAAGCCGGTGACCGTGAAATCGCGAGTTCGCTCGCACGATGGAGGAGACAGGGTTCATTCGCACGGGCTATTGCTGAATCGGGATTGGATGCATTTCGAGTTTCATTTCGAAGCGCTCATGAAGATTGCGGAAGGCGGATACGCCCCTCAACCACCGAGTTGTGAACAAGCAAATCGAGCCACGTTTGGTCGCCGATGATGGCAGCCAGCATCTCCATTCACCGCTATCAGAGGTCAGGGACAATGTCGGGCAGCAATGAGAACATTTCACGGAAGCAAAAAATGGTACAGCCGCTTGTGGCCGCGGCGAAAAGCGTGGCCACAAGCAAGAACTGGGGGTTGGACAACCTCGCCCAGGACCCAAAGCTGATTGAAACAGCCATCAGAAACGGCCGAAGAAATTCGACGGCTTGACGGAAATGGCGAGCACGATGTTCGAGAAACTGAGCAAATATTCGGGAACGACTTGCGGCCGGCATATTGGTTGGAAGAGGGGGCTGCGCGGTCATGTGCGGTCTGCAAGATCGAAGCTTCGGGTATCGACTACGAGGGCAATTCTGGCTCGTGGAGTGGCACGGGCTTTCTTGTCGCGCCGGGAATTCTCTGCACAAACCATGATGTCATCAACAACCGCGACGTCGCGGCGCGGAGCCGAGGTTTGTTTGACTTCGCCGCACTTCCCGACGGTAGCGTGCGACAAGTGTCAACCGTCAGGCTACGGCCGGACAAGTTGTTTTGGACAAGCCCAGTAGTAGCCGAGGATGGAAGCGGTGGGCTTGACGCCATGTTTGTCGCGGTGGACGGTGACCCCGGCACAACCTTCAGCCACATGTCGCTGTTGCGGCAAACGTTCAGCGTTGGCGACAAGGACAAGCTAAATATCATTCAGCACCCGAGTGGCCGGCTGAAGGAAGTCGCCATCAGGGACAACACAGTAACTTGGCAGGATGCTCGTGTCGTTCGTTACGAATCGGACACCGAGGCGGGAAGCTCGGGGGAGCCGGTGGCGCTTCACCACGCGGCGCAAGAAAAGTCGAATGAGGGTATCAAATTCTCGGCGCTTGCAACCGCCATCGAACAGGATTCTCAAAATGGCGACAAGAATGCTCGACAACTTATGACGCTGTTTCGCGGCGCTGACGAACTCATGGGGTTCTTCGGCTCACTTGGCAGGACTGTTTCCGGCAACGGTGGAATGGAGCGGGTCGTCAGTGCATATTCCGGCGAGGATCAGGACGTCGACATCGGCTTCTGGAATATCGAGTGGTTCAACAGGCGCTGGGAGGAGAAGCTCGACAGCGTCGCGCGGATAGTCGTCGAGATGAATCTCGACATCTGGGTTTTCGTTGAATCGAGCCAGGAAGCGACTGATGCTTTGGCCCGACACCTCGCCGAAAAATACAATGTGTTAACCTGGCGAGTATTCGCGAGCCAAGACGCGGCACCAGAGCTGCAAATCACGACTGTCATGTGGAATTCGGCGACAGTCGAGGTCTCGCAGCTAGCCTGGCCCGAGAAAGTCCACCGTTGGTTTAATGTTTCCAGCCGGGATTTCGGTTCGCTCGGCCTCGAAGCGGTGCATGGCAAAGTATTCGACAGGTTTCCGGCTCTCTTTCAGGTCAACACCAGGCTGGCCGGTGCAGCGTCACGTTTCAATCTCGTCCCAATCCACCTCAAGGCAAAGGACGAGGGAAGCTGCGCCGCCGCATGGCGTCGCGGCTGCTGGCTGCGGCTGTAGCCGAACTCGCTAATGACGAGAGCCACGATACCGATTGGTTGATCGGGGGCGACGCAAACGCGTCGCTCGAGTCGGGGGACTTGAATGATTTGCTTGGTGCCGGCTTGGTGCCGCTGACTGCCAAGGATGCGGCTGACAATCAAATCACGTATATCAAGGCGCCTTTCAAATCCCTCATCGACCACCTTTTCCTATCGCCAAATCTGGTGCCAAGCGACGACGATTTTATGATCATCGCACTCGACCGGACGATGGAGAGGTTCTGGAGATATCGGACCACAGGCCGATCCTTGTCAGGCTTTCGGGTGGATCGACGCCTCAACTCGTGGATACCAAGGTTGCTTCCCAGCTCACCGACAACGAGCGTGCTCGTCTTTGGCGAGGGCTAGAGACGCCAGCTCGGTCTTCCGTTGCACCGCATGTCATTGACCGGCCGTACTACGACAGCGCTGCGGACAAGGTTGCGAAAGAGGCCTATTGGGGGAGAGTCAGGCCAGAACTGCCAAACTTCACGGAGGCTGTCATCGAGCTTCTTGCGCAGACGCACACCAGGCCACTGAACTACCAGCCCTCCAAGTACGTCTACCCTTGGTCAATCTAAGGCGGAACGGCAAATTTCGCGGCATCTACTCCGGCTTCGAAGCCGATCCCGAAATCTTCATTCAAGCGGACATCGAAGTCGAACGCCACCGGCTCGAAGCCAAAAAAGCGCTGCTTGAGCGAGGTTTGTTGGAGTCATCCGGGCTGGAGGCGACGATCGAAGCCGGTTCCCGTACAATTGCGAGCACGTGGTGCCACAAAGCTGGTTCGAGAAGAAGGAGCCGATGCGCGGCGATCTGCATCACCTGTTCTCCTGGGAAACACGTTGCAACAGCTTCCGATCAAACTGCCCCCTCGTGCAGCACACACTTGAACGGACGATGCAAGACTGCGGCCGTGTTGAAGAGGAGACATTCGAGCCAAAGGGTGGCAAGGGCGCGGTCGCGCGCGCGACGCTCTATTTCATGCTGCGCTATCCGGGCATTATCGGCGGGCGCTACGATGGCGGGAGGTTCAAGACATTGCTGGCTTGGCATACGACCGAAGCGCCAGACGAATGGGAGTTGCATCGCAACGCAGCTATTTCCGAAATGCAAGGCAACCGCAATCCGCTGATCGATTGGACTGGGCGACAGCGCAGCGCTCGTATTGACCGGCTGACGTGCACCGACCTCGCGTTTTCCGACTGCATGTGTTTGCGGCAAACTGGGGTAGTCCGTGTCAACCAAACATTGTCGCGTGCGCGCTGAACGGATGAATGCGGCGGCACGTATATGCATTCATTTCCCCTGACTCAGGAATCCGCTTGCTGCGAACATTCAAAGGGCGTCCGCGTCGAACACTTGTCCCGCGTTAGGGAAATGTGGATCAAAGCGTGACAGGCAGTTACCTCAAACTTCCGTAGGGAATGTCGCGTTTCAATCGGCTCGCGTCAAACAACGCGGTTTCGCGGACAAGCCAAACAGCCAAGCCGAAGCAAATGGCCATGCTCGCCACATTGGCTGAGACCTGCAATGTGTTGGGTATGGGGGTTGTGTGCGTCAAGTTCTGTAAAATGGGGCAGCCATGATGCTGGCCATGCGGCTTGGCGCAGAGCGAGCTTCTTGTGCTCGCGCAGGTCGTCCATGTTGATGTATCGGTTGGCCTCCATCCAGTTTTCATTGGTCTCGACGGCCAACGCCCTGACCAGGCGCAGGCAGCTTTCGGTGTTGGGGAAGATGCGCACGACATAGGTGCGCCGGCGGATTCCTCGTTGAGCCGCTCCAGCATGTTGGTGGATTTGAGATGCTTGTGGTGCTGTCTCGGCAGCCTGAAGAAGGTCAGGGTTTGTTCGATGGCATCCTCGGCCCAGCCTGTCAGGCGCGGATAGCGTGCCGACCATTTGGCAAGCCATGCGGCAAGATCAGCCCTGGCCTCTGCGAGATCGCGCCGGTCGTAGAGCCAGCGCAATTCCTGCAGGCAGTCGTCGCCGTGCTTCCTCGGCAGATGATCGAGCGCGTTCCTGAGGAAGTGCACGTAGCAGCGTTGCCAGGCGGCTTCGGGGATCACCTCGCCGGTCGCTGCCACCAGGCCGGCGTGATCGTCGGACACGACCAACTCGACGCCCTTGAGGCCGCGCGCCTTGAGGCCGACGAGGAAGTCCCTCCAGGCCGAGCGGCTCTCGCGATTGGCCATCTCCACGGCCAGGATCTGGCGCCTTCCGTCCCAGTCGATACCGACCGCGATCAGCACCGCCTGGCTCATGACAACACCGGCTTCACGCACCTTCTCGTAGGCGCATCGAGGATGAGGTAAGGAAACGGCTCTTGAAGGGGGCGCCTGGCAAAGGCAGCGAGGCTCTCGTCCAGCCGCTTGTTGATGGCCGAGATCGACGAGGCCGAGAAGGCATGGCCGCACAGTTCTTCCGTGATCGCCTCACCTTGCGGGTCGACACGCCCTGCACATACATCTCCGCCAGCGTCGCCACCAAGGCCCGCTCGGAACGCTGGTAGCGCTCGAACAGCTCGGTGGAGAAGCGCCCGGCCCGGTCCTGCGGAACCCGCAGCTCGAGCTTGCCGACCCGCGTCACAAGGGTACGGCCGTAATAGCCCGAGCGATAGCCAAGCCGTTCGGGCGTGCGCTCGCTCTTCGAGGCACCCAGCGCCTCGTCCATCTCGGCCTCAAGCACCTCCTGCATCACCGCACGGAGCACTTCGTGCAATCCATCCGGGTTCGAAAGCAAAATGTCTTTGACGGCAGCGCTGGCGGTCTTAACTTCAGTCTTGGTCATGGTGGCGTTCCTTCGCGGGAATCAGGTGACGTGAACAATCACCAGCCTGCCATGACCGCCCCCTCTCAGCGAATTTGCAGAACTCTCAGCACATTACCGGTATGGGGGATTTGGGTGCGACCGACACCCGCGACTTTGCTCAGCCTGCCACAAGTCGCGCCCCTGCCGCATCCCGCAAGCGTTGCACACCACAAATCAGTCTTGCCGGCGTCGCCAGAACGTCGATTTGGAAAATCTGCGCTCCAGCCCGTAGTTGGCGAGTCGTTCAACTGCATGCGTATTGTATTGCCGCATGACGCGATCCGCCCACTTCGACCGTGCCGTGCCGTCGTGTGAGCTGGAATCCAGTATCAAATCGGCTGTTTCAATGCCCGATCCAAGCGCGCATGCTATTCCCTTGCCGCAAAGCGGATCATAGGCCGTGAGCGCGTCACCAGTAGCTATCCAATTTTGCGCCATTCCGATAGTTCGGATGCCCGATCCCGCGCCAAACCCAGACCACCTGTACTCCATCAAGCATGTCTCGGCGATCTTCGTTGTAAGCACCGGCAGCGCAACCTGACACAATTGGGTCAGCATGAACTCGGACTGTGCTCGTTTTCCGGCGGGGAGCAGGTCGGCGTCGGTCAAAAAAACCACGACGATACGACCGCTGGGAGTTGTTATCGAATACCACCAGCCGCTCGACGCGGCTTGAAGATGCAGTGCTTCTTGCAAGATATGCGCCTCCGAGTTCTCGCCCCCGCCGATCATCGCGATTGCGATAAGTCGGTCCAGCCGGTGTTTGGACTGCGACGGAGTACCGGGAGCCCGGCGATTTCGGCCGGTAGCGGCCACTATCCATTCTGTTCGACCCTGAGCCAGGCCTTCGCTGGATTGCAGCGCAAATTTCCATTTGCCCTGGTCGATTTCGAGATTTGTTACCCTGCTGCGCGTAAATCCTGCTGCACCAGCCTGCTCCGCTGAATTGAACAAAGCTTGGTCGAACCGATTGCGATCCAGACGGTAGCTCCGACCTTGGAGCTTCAGCATCGGGACCCGCGGTTCGCTCGCCAAGCTTCCCCACTTGGCCATGACGCCGCTGCAGCGAGACGCCCACGCTTGGGTTTCCAGCGCTTCAAGACCGAGAGATGACAGGTGCGACTGGGCTGAAGAGTCTATGACTTCTCCGATACGGAAGGCCGAATAATCCGTTGCCTCGACGATGGCGACGCGAGCTCCGCCTCGTGCCAGCCGATTTGCGCAGGCACTGCCGGCCGGGCCGCCACCGATGATCAGGGCATCGAGGTCGAGTTCCGGCTCTCTGCTCATGCGAACAGGTTTGGATCGGATCGCTGGGTCTCGACGAACACGGTGTTGCCTGCCGGATCCACTTGCGCAGTGACGAATCCCAATTTTGAGAAGTTGTGCACCATGTCAAGGTGGCTGGTGACCCCGCGCACCCACTGCAACGTAGCCGGAGACGATGCGGAAATTCGCACGGTATCGGGGCGCTGCGATGGCCACCAGTTACCACGACAGTCGAAGAAATCCGCCTGCCAGGGCAGCGCCATGTGCGCAGTCAGGTCGCCGGGCGCCAGCTGAGCTTGGTCGATTCGGTAGTCGAAGGGAACCCGATAGATCGTTGGGTCAGTCAGGAGGATACCCCCCTCGATGCCAGGATAGAATCCCCGGCCAATAGTACCGTCGAGCGCCGCCCGTGTCAGTCCGTCCGCCATCAAACCAGCTGGAACCTGTGGTAACCCAACCCAGTCCGAAGCGAAATTTCCGAGTACCCATTGATCCAAAGCCTGGTTTTGCAAGCTCGTTAGGCGATAGCGTTGCAGCAGGCCTTCGATATCGCGAACATGGTCAGCGTTTTCACTGCGCAGCGCCGCAGCCGCGGCTGTGTTGTTGCCCAGCGCGGCCCAATCTTCGCTGACTTCGCTCCAGTTCGGGTCCGAATTAACCCATTGCAGCCGCCTGGTCCTCAGCAGCATCGGAAAAATGTGGTTTGTAAATGAGATTTGGGCCGGTGCGGGAACGCCGAAGTTCGCGTGGCCGACATCGGCAAGGATATCGTACAGCGTGACGACACCCTGGACTTCGGGCGCATAGTCCGGCGGTCCGACAATCACCCATGCCCCCTCGACATCCTCGTCAAAACTGCCGTCGGCACGCCGGATTTTTGCCTTCACGAACCCATCCGATGTGTCGTCGTGCCAGCCCGGATTTGTATAAAAACTTGGGAGCGGTGCGTTGGTCGGCGAGGAAGAAAAACCGAACCCGCCACAGACCAGCAGGTTTTGGTCCTTATCCGTCCGTAACTCACCGAGTGGCACGCGTCGTCCTTTGTACTCGCCCGTATTGAAGCGAACCGCTAAGGCGCTGGCGCCAGTGATCGAACGGCTGCCCGGGTCAACGAGCAGCTGACTTGCATTTGCAATGAGCTGTGGTCGAAGCGGCTGTGAGGGAGGGCCGTCCGGCCGCTGTACTGCAGCTTTCCTGTTTGCCAGGTGCACGGTCCACTCGACGGTCGAGCCAGCGGCGAGTTGCGCAGGCTGAGGTGCTCCGCCATCGGGCGGCAGTTCGAACAACCTGAACCTTGCCGCCTGTCTTTTGACCTGATCTGCGTCGACTTTGTATTCGGTGACGGCCGTCTCCACCCCCGCAGCGTCGATTTCGACGCCGCGATGGCCGGGTCGTTCCGGGCCGACATAGAACCTGTCGAGGTCGTTTCCGAGCCTGGCAATTCCTATCGCTGGATAGATTCGATACGGCATAGCAACGCTCCTCCCTTCGAAGTTGAGGTTTGGTCGACGTCATGCGACCGATCACTGCATTCCATTGAGGAGATCCAGGAACTCGCGAAGATCCTCCGTGGCTTCCGGGACACCCTGGTTTATGGCAAGACCGGGGAAAATTCTGTCCTGAGGCATCCAGAATCCGGAGTCACCGACATCCACGGCTCGCTCGTTGATGCCGGCGACTCTCTGCGCGACGGCCGCCCGGTCAAACACGTTGTAGCTGACCGAGCTGTGACACCGATAACAGTATCGGTTGAGGTAGTAGACGAGCTTGCGATCCTCTTCGCGGGCCGGGTTCCAGGGGTCGGTACCGAAGCCTCGCCCAGCTGGCGGGACTCGGTTTATTCCGGATGCTCCCGGCCCATGCAGTTCAAGCCATTTCGTGACTGCGTTAAGCTGAAAATTGTTGCCTCCCCCAACCTCGGTATTCTGTGCTTTTACTTCCTCGTTGAACTTCCTGATGGCGTCGAACGCCGATGCAAATTCCGGCGCGGCGGTGTCCTTGCCGCCGTCGTAGAGAAGGCCGAACGGCGATTGCGCCAGTGACGTGAAATCCTCCTCGTTAAATTTTGAGTCGGTCAGCCCATATTCCGGCAGCACACGGTCGAACCAATGATCGGTGTCGAGGAAATTCAGCTTTCCTCTCACTTGAGAGAACCCGCCGTGACACTGCTGACAGGAATCCGCGACGAAGTATTCTTGCGCGGCCGAATTGGTTTCGGGATCCCGGTCGTCCTCATCGAACGTCGCTTTGAGATTGAAGATGATCGGTCCGTTTTCTTGAAAGGCGCCATCGATCTTTTCCGGTTTGCCGGCTGAATCGAGCTTAACGAACGGACCATAAGTCATGAAGAAAGTGGGCCGCTTGTCGCCAGTGTACGGGCCGCTGCCGAGTTTGCGTGTGATGATGACCTGGTTGAATTTGGAGACATTCCGGTCGGGATCGAACGGGTCGCCGGTTGCGGTTGCCTCAAACGTATTCTGCAGGACATAAAGCGTTCCAATACCGTTCGAGTCGGCCGGCGAGCCCGCCTTCGCCTTGAACCTGACCAGCTTGCGCCAGCCGAAACCGCCGGCCGGAGGATCGGTTGGCTTTTCCGCGACATCAGTGATTTTCGGCGCAAAAAAACGGATCGCCAGGATTTCATCATTCGAGCCGAGCGCCATCAACTGCTGCGAGGTAAGGGCGTGAAGATCGCTCGACTTGACGTTCGTATGACCAAAATATGCAAGCAGATCGGCGATAGACGTAGATAGGATCGCATCAGTTGGCTGCCCCGGAAAAAGCTGCTTCGAAATCACATCCTTGTAGTATGCGATCGCAGCCTGCTCGCTACCGCCCTCCACCTGGAACTGTTTGAGCTGGAAGGCGTGTCCATTGAGTTGACTGCGAGGATGTCCGGCCGAAATCTCCTCCGCTCGGGAAATACCAGCCGCGAAGACGGATAGCAGACAGGCGGCGGACAGCCTGATGGAAGTGCAAATGAATATATTGGCCAGGGGCATGAACTGTCCTCCTTGTTAGACGACTGGCGTCGATGTTGGTGCCTCCAAACCGAATCGGCGAAAAACTGCCTTCAGCGGGCTTATGAACGTGCCTCGCGCGGTACCACCGACGACAAGTCCAACAGCCCGCCGCGACATCGCGTCGACGACGAGCGCACCGGAGTCTCCTCCGAGAGAGAAGGCCTTCTCAGCGCCACCGACGAAAACGACATCGGCGAATGCATATGATTGTCCACCGGAGACGATCAGCCCTTCGGCTTGGGTGTCCAACACCACCCCGACCGTGTGCAGCGAGGTTGCGCCGTGCTTGCGTACGCTTTGATAGAGCAAGGGCTCCATAAGAGGCCATTGCGGCTCACCGATCGCCGGGATCATGTTGGTGACGTCGGCTAGATGGTCCAAACGAGCGACCGCCGCATCGAACCTGTTCGGCTCGTCGCCTATCTGGAGAGGCTCGAAATCAGCCAGAACAGCAAGCCGTGTCGAAGTTGCCGACGGTGCAGGCGGCTCGACGATCAAGTCACCAATCTCACCGGCGCCGGACAGCGCCAAAACATGACACGCCGAAAGTATGTACCAGGCCTCATCGCCGGGCTTTCGTACCAAGCAGCCCAGGGAGCCTGCCTTGCCTCGCACGTGGCTGATTCCGATGCCGAGATGCGCAGGCCTGGAATGAAAGCGCGGCTGGCCGATCGGGATCACATCAGTCGCTATTCCGGCGACAAACCGAGGGATTTTCTGATCGAGTGCGAGATCAGCCAGGGGAATTTTTCGTCTAACATAAACCCGGACGGCTAGGTCACCGGTGATCTTCCCGGCTGTCTCCTTCGCACCGTATCCGATCCCAACGAGGTTCGCATTCTGTAGCAATCGAAACGTCGTTCGGGATGTCATGGCACGATTTGACGCAAGGCTTTTCGCCACTAACCCCCTATCCGCGGCTATTCGCAAAAAAACAGCCTGTTTCTTCAGCCGAGCATCATGTCGAAACTGCGTCCTTGAAACATGCCCACCCTGGCTCAAAATTTGCGGCTGGGCGCGGCTAGCCACCTCAGTAGACTGCCAGCGCTTCGACGACACTATGTTCGCTCCGGCTTGAGGATAAGGCGTCGTACATCTGCATTCTCTCAATCCGATCCCGTTGATCACTGGTCATGGCTGGCGTTTTCGCTTGCGCGCTGTGCCTAGGGGAGGACGAGATCAATCTGGATTGGGCAGTGATCACTTAACCGATCGCTCCCTTGCCCACCGGCGGCGCTTACATCGGCGAATTTGGAGCGCGTTACCCGATACGAGCCTTCTTTGAACCAGTCCGATACCTTCGCGTCCATCACGATCCAGTCAATTGGCTGGGTGCTTGCACCAAGTCGCGTTGGGCACTTCCTTGTGACGGTCTCCGGATACGCTACGAGAAGCGGCTCATCGAGGTTCTCGCCATTTAGAAAACGCCACATCGGATCCTGGAAATTAAACTGGCGGAAACGCCGGTTGAAGTCACCGGCGATGATGAAGGCCGTGTGCTCCGCAACTCGCTCGTCGATGAATTCCTTCAACGGGAGCCGCTGCTGCCAGAAGATCAAGCAATCCGTATCGGTGCTCTGATCGGGCGCGGCCTGCGTTGAACAGCTCGACTTTAGGTGGACCGAGACCACCCAGACCGAAGTCCCAAACACGTCCAATTTCAAAGCCGTGCCGCGTCGCGTGTAGTGAGTGCCTCCGTCTTCATCAACATCGGCAATCTGAAGGCCGAGGATGTCCCTTTGCTCAAGGACTTTAATGTCATCTCGCTTGCGAACGACGACAGCTGCGTGAATATCCTTCGAGGCTGCGGCCTGCGTGTCCTCGACATATCGAGACTCAATGAAAGTCTGATATTCGGACGCGGGGAACAGGCGAGCAACCGCCTCCTGGGTTCCGACCTCTTGCAGTGCGACTACGTCAGCGGCCAGTCCTTCAGCGTAACGCTTTAACGCCTCGAAATCGGCTTGTTGGCGCTTTGTACCAATTCCTTCGCGAAGTTCCACGTCGACGTGGTGATGGAAATTGGCGATGTTCCAGCTTGCCAGACGAATATTTGTCTCGGCAAATGCAAGGGACGGAATACAGAATAAGATTGTGCCGAGAATTGGAAGGTAGAAGGACGACGACATGGCGTCTGCTCTCCGATTGGGCTGTCAATTCTCCTCGCTACTCATCAGAAGCACCCACTGCCACGCGAACAAATGCTGCGTGGGCCTTCGTGCACTCCAGTCTTTTGCGACGAACCCGGGCTGACCCCCCTGCAGTTCGCGGAAGTGGATTGAAGCGTAGCCGCAGCGCCGTGACTCGGGCGTGACAAGTCGCTGGCACGGGTTGCCGACTAATTCCAAGGCGCTCCCCGGCTTGAGCAAAACGCGCCTGCATAGTCCGGCGGCTGAAGGTTCGCCCGATTGGGCCAGCGAAGGAATTCTCTTCCGTAGCCCGGCGAACTCTGCACTACCTTTTCATAACCGGCGGCAGCTGCGGACCGGCAATCAGACGACAATCATTCCGCTACCGGGGCTGTCACGCCCGAGTCACGCCGCCGACAGTAAGCTGTGACAGGCCGTGTTTTAGACGGTTCATCCATCGTCCGGTTTTCGGAGTACCCAAGGGGGAAGCAATGCTTAGCCGACGGTCAGTACTCAGCGTTCTCACCTGCGGAAGCCTCACTGGCCCATGGCTCTTCAATGCACTCCACTCGCGCGCCGTGGCGGGCGAAACGCGCACGAGGAAAAACATCGATCAGCTGACACCGCAGGAAGTCGCTGATTACGGCTATGCGATTTCGATTCTCCGGAAGCGGAGCGAGGTCAATCCGAATGATCCCGCCGGGTACGACTATCAAGCCGCACTTCACAACGCGGATCGCACTCATCCGGACGGCACGGTTGGTTCGTGCGAACATGGGAGCGAGGAATTCCTACCTTGGCACCGCATTCACCTGCTGCTCTTTGAGGATCTCCTACGTGCATCGGATCCTCCTCGTACCTCGAACATTACCCTCCCATATTGGAACTGGCAGGAAAACGCCTCGGGCAAACGCTTTCCGAAAGCATTCGAAGATACGGCTTCGCCGCTGTTTCATGCTGGCCGGTGGGGTGTTGACGCGGGACCGGCACAATGGGATCCCGCCGATATTGCCGTCGCGATAAATGAAGACGACTGGAATCTGTTTGCAGGGGACGCAAAGCCGGCACCGAGCTACGGCTATCTTGAGCTTCATGCCCACAACACCATGCATGGTACGATCGGCCCCACAATGGGCGATCCTGGAACTGCAGCCGAGGACCCGATCTTCTGGTCCTTCCACAGTTTCATCGACCTTACCTGGGCTCGCTGGCAGCGACTTAATAGCCAAACTGCCCAGAATGGCGCGGCTACCGTGTGGGTTGAACCGGAGAGTCGAACCGTCAACCAAATGATCGTCGCGACGATGGATTTGGGTTACCTGTATGAGTTCGATTTCGCGGCGGATGGCGAGGCCGAAATACAGATGGCAGGAACCCGAACAACCAACGCGCTGTCGCCCGATCGAGTTGGCCTGCGCGCGATGACGACTAGCGTGGCCGCCCCAACCAAGGAGGGCGCGAGGCGGTTGCTCAAGCTGGTCGGTGTGTCGCCGTCTCTTGAGGCGAGCTACGAAATCCTGGTCTATGTTCATCCCGCGGGCTTTGACCCATTAGCCGGCGGTCCATCCTCAGAACGCGACGGCTTCTTGATTGACCGCCTTGTGATTTGGAAGGGTCGCGCAGGACACGGCCACCATGGCGGCGCGAGCGTATATGTCGATCTGAGCAAGGCGAATGGCCGGGATCTCTTGGACGGCTGGCAGTTGACGGTCGTCACCTCGGCGCTACCCCTTGTACCGCCCGCCGAGCGCGTCAACCTTCAGGACTCGGTCAATGACCGCCTTGCTTCGATCTCAAATCTCATCCAGCGCCTTGAGATTGAGGAGCGGTAGATGGCCCGGACGCCGGTATTTGAACTGCATATTCGGCCGATGTTTCGGGTGATCGACTGGGCACACATGCTGCCCAAACGCATCGGACCGGATCCGATAGACCTTTGGAATTATGATTTTGTATGCGCGCACGCTGAGGAGATTCTTGTCGAGCTCACCAACGCCACGCCCATGCCCACCCGAATGACAGGAGGGCCTTGGCCGGACGAGTGGATCGCTGTCTTCGAGCGATGGACGGCTGAGGGATGCAAGAAGCTCACCTTGGCAGCTGGATCAAACTATAAGCTCCGGCAAGTTGGTCCAAACCTGGCCTTGAGCTGCAATGCGACGCTTGACGATGTGAGTTCGAGGGCCTGGTTTGACTTCACCGATCCAACCATCGAGACGCGGCGATACCGACTGGTAACGGAGCCGCTGCCGGCTGGCCAGGCGGGAACCCCTTTCCCAACCACGATCAAGGAGCAAATCTTGTCGACAACCGTTGCTTCGGTGGTCGTGGAGGACGCCGCGGGCTCACATGTTGTGGAGCGAAGCTAAGATGAGCGGTAAGGGTTCACCCGCCCGTTCCGCTGTGCTCGGCGTTCTGTTGCTAAGCATGGCAAGTCCCGTTGCCGCCGACCCCTCGGAGTTTACACCGACCTACGAGGAGAATGGGCAGCTTAAGGTTCCTGAAGGATTCGACACTTGGGTCTTTGTGGGCTCTAACCTGGGCTTGTCCTACAAGAACAATCTTGCCGCCATGACTTCGCTTGAGGCCGAGCGCGCGGTCGAAGCACTGTTCCACAATGTCTACCTCGATCCCCACGCCTACAAGGTCTTTGTAGAAACCGGAGAGTTCGCGGATCCCACGACCCTGGTTATGGAAATATTCGCCGCCGCGGACCGAGAACCCAAAGGCGTCCTGGCCGCAGGACAATACAACGGCGACTTCCGGGGCCTTCAGGTCGCGGTTAAGGATTTAAGCAGACCTGGCAGGCAGCCCAGCGGGTCCGCATGGGCCTACTATGTTTTCAACAACGGCGCCATGGTCCTGCCATCAGCTCCGGCTTTTCCGGATGTCGCGTGCGCCAACTGTCACAAGGCCCATGCGAGCAAGGACAATGTGTGGGTGCAGTTCTACCCCACCCTGAGAAAGCTGGCGTCTCCAGACGGGCAGGGGCGCTGACAACTTAGGCGGTGGCACCGCCGGCGCTCGGCGAGTGATCTTAACAAGAATCTTGGGGGCTGGTATGGCAGCGCGCAAAATTTCGCGAACAACGATCGGTAAGGCAAAGATTGTGGTGCGTCG
The DNA here is from genome assembly GCF_040324395.1 of Mesorhizobium sp. C277A. Classification (NCBI taxonomy): domain Bacteria; kingdom Pseudomonadati; phylum Pseudomonadota; class Alphaproteobacteria; order Hyphomicrobiales; family Phyllobacteriaceae; genus Mesorhizobium; species Mesorhizobium sp. C277A. Next base: position 490,243 of record NZ_JAMYVW010000004.1, read on the forward strand.
TGTGCGCACGTGGCCCACGCCTAAGGTATTGTCATTCGGAGTGGGTCTCGAGCCGATCGTCAAAACCTCCAAGCCGTTGGCTGAGCGCATCGCCCGTTTGGCAGAGGAGGTGCCGTTCAGCGTCGCAACCTCGACGAAAAGCGGTGAGCCCATTCAAGCACAGATTGGCCTGCTGACTTCCGGCAATATCGATGCCTTTCGACCGCTTCCAGAGGAACGGGAACGTGCGCTCGAAAAACTTGAGGCCGTCGGCTGCACGGTTGTGCGGCGCGGCCGCTTCTCCGTTTCGATGCGCGGTCCGGCCCATGTTGTTCAGGAAATTATCGGGCAAAAACTGGTCGTGCAGGCCAGCCCGCAGCAGTCCCCATTGCGCTCAACTCGGATGTTCGCTGAGAGCTTTTGGAAGCCAAGCCCGCAAGATTTGTTTCTGGCGCCCGAAAAGTCATTGAGTGTTTCCAGCAAAGTAGCCGATGGCGTTGATCACTTGGTGTTCATTCCTCCTCCTCTGTTCTTCGCGCAACCCAGTGCAAAAGCGCCCAATGCAAAATTCCATTCACTCAATGAAGCTGCGATCCGCAAGCTGCTAAATGTGCGTAAAGGTGTCTCAGGGGCGGGTGTCCGCGTGGCGGTCGTCGACACAGGCTTTTTTCCGCACCCTTACTACACAAAAAACAAGCTCGCGCTGACGCCGGTAAAGACGAACTCAGCCCCGCGCCCGCACATCGACGTGGAGGGGCACGGCACGGCAATCACTTACAACGTCTTTGCGGTCGCTCCCGGTGCGGAGGTGTTAGGCTTCCAGCACACCGACCCCCCGCAGGATGCAATCGAGGATGCTGCCGATCAGGGAGCCGATATCATAAGCTGCTCATGGGGCTATGACCGAGAGCAGGTCTTTCCGATCCTCCAAGCGTCCCTTCTGGATGTCATTGCCGAAGGCAAAATTGTGCTCTTCGCGTCAGGAAACGGCCACTATGCGTGGCCGGGCAGTGAGCCCGACGTGATTTCCGTGGGGGGCGTTTACAGTGACGAGAATTTCGGGTTGGAGGCAAGTAACTATGCCAGCGGCTATATGAGCGGTATGTTCTTGAATCGGAGAGTGCCGGATGTAGCGGGATTATGCGGCCAGACCCCCCGAGCCATCTACATCATGATGCCAACCCAGCCCGCAAACGAAATGGACCGAGACTTAGGAGGCGCCGATTATCCTGCCGGCGACGGTACGCTTCCCGATGACGGATGGGTCGGCGCATCAGGGACGAGCTCGGCGACACCGCAAATTGCTGGGGTTGTCGCTTTGATGCTTGAGCGAGCCAAGGCAAAGGGGCGCACCCTGTCGCCCAGCGAAGTCAAAGCCATGCTTACCGGGTCATGCACACCGATTTCTCAAGGACGCAATGCAATGGGATTCCCGGCCGTAGGCCAGCCCAACAACGCGGTTGGATACGGTCTCGTCGACGCGGCCAAAGCCCTCGCACAAGTTTGATAACCAATCGCCTGCCATATGGCTGACAACCGTGTATGCTTGGTCGCCATGAAAGGTGACTGGTCATGAAAACGAGGGCCACGGTACGTGTTCGAATGCCGCCGGGACAAACTGGCTCCCAGCCAGTGCGGATGAAACTGGCTGCGGACGTATTGAAACAAAGTGGTTTCAAGGTACTGAGAATCGGCCGCATCGGAGTCAGTGTGGAGGCAGACGCCCAAGTGTTTAGGAGAGAGCTCGGTGTCGAGGTTCCTATCGCCTCGGGCACTATTGCTACCAATCCCCAACGGTCGGATCTTTCGGACCTCGTTGACCTCGTTGAGATAGCCGGCAAGCCACTGCTTTTTTAGCGACCGCGCCGAGTCTCAAACTTGCCGTGGTGACGATCGCTGCAGGCCAGCTACCCTGTAAAACGGTTTCCAAAACTCCCTCCCGATCGGCGCCTCCAATTTTCCAAGCCGATTCACAGAACGGTAGCCGACCTGCGCGCGCTGCAGCTGCTTGATGATCGAGTGAAGACGCTCGATCTCACCGTCGCGATCCTCGACGACATCAGCCGTGTCTGAGCAGCAACTTCCCTCGATTTGCTGCGTCTTTGCTGCGAATTTCACCTGGCCAGATGCGGTCGCCAGAAGCGCTGCGGCGTACGCCAATCGATCGCTTCGAGCAGCGTCGCGAGTTGCGCCGGCGACAGCGGCACCTAGCCACCTGGCTCCGCCAACCCGGCCACCAGAAGTTTCCACGGTCGATTCGCTTGGTGAACAGGCAAAGCCCCGTGCCATCCCAAAAGGGATCTTCAGGAGCGAGGTATTCTTGCCGCGGAACACGAACGGATGCCCCGAGAAGATCCTTCTTGAGATGTTCTTGGATCAGCGTGGCGAGGCCATCGTGCCCTTTGCGCATGTCGGTGTGAATGCCAGATGCGAACGGTAGGTCGGGGCTTTCGCATGTCAATGGGTCAATTTTTATCCCATACTTCGTCGTCTGCCAGAATGGAACATCGATAGCCTGATCGCCAGTATAGCAAACTGTTCTGTGGAAAAGAAAGAGAGAGAGTGTTTCCTGAGCCCATAAGATGTCCTGATGCCTCATTCAATCATGTAGGGCGAATCAAGGGCGGGCGTTATCTTGAAAAGGATATTGACGGCTGTCATAGCAGCACAAACTATGGTTTCCGGATGTGCTATAAGACCGTTGCCGGAAGAGGTGACGGGCGTTGATACGTTTGGAATCGTGAATCAAATCCGTTGTGAAATGCGCCAGAGCATTCGCAATACTCTTGTCGACTATTTGACTGGCGGGGAGGGGGTCGACGATCCTTCGCGGCAAATCGGACGCCAACTGAAGGCCTCTCCCGACGAAATTACTCGCTTCTCCCCCTCGGCGCTTACCGGCAATGCCAGAAAACTGGTGTCTCTATTTTGGTCAAGTGGTATCGCGTACAACTTTGAACTTGATATGAAATTGGACAACCAATTATCGGCATCTACATCGTTTCTCGATAAATTTCCCGCAAGATTGTTCGAGCTCGGAGTTGATGCCAGTTTGGATCGTTCCCGTCAGAACACGCGAGAATTTACCGTCACTGACAAAGTTGATAACTTAATCGCTCATCCGCCCTACGGGGGCTGTCGAGGCAAGATCGTCGGACCCAACTACATTTACCCGATCGCGGGTCAAATAGGCGTCGAGGGCATGCTGCACAATTTTGTCTACCTCAGCCTGCTCGGCAACTTGGCAGCTAAGAAAGACGCAACAGGAAGTGCACCGACTATTACTGAGACCCTGAATTTCGAAACGACGATTAGCGGGACGGCCTCCCCGAAGGTGGTGTTCAATCCCCTGCCAGAACGCAGCTTCCGGCTCGCAGAGGCAGGACTTGTTGCGGAAACAAAGCGCATCGACACGCATAAAGTTATCATCGGCTTGTCGATACCCGAGTCTGCTAACAGTGATTTCCGGGACGCCCGAGGCCAATACGAGGGGCAGTTCTTGTCAGCAACGGGTGACCCAACTTCACTAAACGCCGCGCGCGCTGTTGACCGCTCGATTGCGAGAAAGGCTTTCCAGACGGTTGTCCACATAAACACTAACTAGGAAGGTATCTCCATGTCCGACCAATCGGATCCACGCAATCTTGTCACGTTCATGACGGCTGACGAGCCTGTGTCGTTTGCGGCGCGGGATATATTTCAAGTTCTCGATATGTATCGCAGACATGGCAAGGAACAGGTTTTTCGCGATTGGTTGGACAAAAACGGCCCGGGCGGCAGCTTAGAGATCCTTCTTCCCAAGGATACGGTAAATGCGTTGAAATTGGCTGTCGCGTCGGATCCGGCGCTGAGAGACGATCCGATCGCTCAGCGAATCATGAACCCGCCCCAGGCGATTGAGGGTCTGGATACGTTCTCCGCCCATTCCTCGTGTTGCGGCTTCTCCTCCGGCGGTTAGGAGGAAGCAGACGCCCAAAGGGTCGACTACAGTTGATGGCTTCTCATCCAGGCTGGCGTCATCGGTACGTCGATCATAGATCCCCGGACGCTGCTCAACTTGGGAGAAACGGGAGATAAGCGCCGACCGAAAATGGTCGCGGAGCAAGGCTGCCTAGAAGGCATCCAGTTTGGGCTGGGGTTTCCTGGAAGCTTTTCGAACTTTCTGGGTCGCGCCTCAGCCCGAGTTGCGGGTGCTTATGGACAAAGTAGGATACTAGATTCGGCTTTTGATCGTGCGGAAGGCATCGACTTCTGGCACGTATTCCGCGGGCGTCAGCATCTCCTCCCGAGTTCTCTACGGTCTGAACGGCAGCCTCAGTTCGGCCGCTCCGATGATCGGTTAATTATCCTAAGAGCAGCCGTCAACGTGTAGCACTATGGTTCAGACACTATGTCGGCGCACACTTCACTACACCGTCCACCGTATCGCTGAGGAATATGTGGTTGACGTAGTGCCCGGTCGCCTCGGCATGTGAACCTGCAGTTGGCAGAAGCGTCTTGCCGGGATCGAGCAGCCGGCAGGCGACATACATCCCCCAGAAGCGTGTATCCGGCTCCCGCGCGTACTCGCCGACGAAGTTTGGGTCGGCGAAGGTCTCATAGACCGCGATCCATGGCCGGGCCCGAGACAGAACAAATCAACCAAGCTTGTCGTCCTTGTCCCGGATCATCACCATCGCTGTCGCTTACCAGACGTGCTCGACTGTGCGTCAGCCCACTTGCGCGAGCACTCGTCGATACGGTCGAACGTATCGCCGCGTCCGTCCATATCCGCTACGAGCGCGACGCTGACGAAACCGGGTCCGCCCTCGACCGGTGGAAGCCGCCACGCCTCGTACCGCGTCACACCCTGTTTCGTGCCCGGAGGCGGCGTTGGGTTCGGACCCCATCGGTCCGCGAGAACGGGATCACGTCGGCGCAGTTCGTCGAAGTCGATCGTCCAACGATGATCGGTCACCGTGCCGAATGACGGGATGATCCGGGGCAGGAGGTAATCGCGGACGATGTTGTCCAGGTCGTGAAGCACTGCTGCGGGGGTCGCTGCGCTCGGACGTACCACCACCTGGAGAGCGACGGCGATCACCAGCGGACTGATGACCCAGTCCCACCGCTGCTTGAAGGCTGCGATCTCTTCCTCAACCCTGCGCTTGAAGGCCCCTGAGCTGCCCGGGGTGATCGGAAGGTCGCCCAGCTGAAGGCGCAGCTTGGACCGGCCGATCAGCAGCGCCCATTGATCGGGCGGCAGAATCGGCGTCGACCCTTCCGGACGCCCGTACATCCAACCGAGGACAGGGATGTCGATGCCGCTACACCCGAGCAGAGCGCGTTGCGCGCTCCAGCGAAGCATCTTGAAGTACGCGTCGTAGAAGTCGTCACCCAGCCGCTCGCGCTGCCCACGCTCATCGCGGATCAGGTTGCGAAGATCCTCCATAGCCTCTTCCTCTTGGTCCCACCGGTAGACGTCTCCATAATTCTCCATCTCGTCGACACGGATCGCTTCGGCCGCAAGCTCCATATCGTCGAGCAGCGCCGACAAGGGCCGGCCGGCCACATGGATCATCGGATAATCTTCGCCGTGCCGGCAGCTGACGGAGAGCGCCTGGATCTGAGCATCGTTCTTGTAGAGGAGGTGCCGACGCATTCCCGGCACCCCCGCCCGCCGTTTCCCGAGGAGATCCAGCAGGTTCTTCGCGATCGTGTGCGCCTGCGGCGCAGTTCGGCTGGTGGTCGCTAGGTCGATCTTCAGCGCGACGGGTCCATTGAACGGTGCCCGCGAGAAGGTCGCCATCTGTTCAGACACCGCTGTCTGGAACCGGTCTCGATCGGCGTCCCGCATCCTCTTTGACTGCGGCTCAATGTCATGCACCAACACACTCACGCCTCGCCTGGCGCGCTTGCGGTAGCGCGCGACCGCCAGGCGCTCGTCTCGAGCCCGATTGGTGCCCCGCCGCATCAGTTCTTCGATCTGGCTGGCCACGCTGGCTAACTCCCCCTGTGACAGCGCAGCGAACATATAATGATCAGGGGCGCTCCGCGACCTTGCGAAAATGGTCGACGGACGTGATGCCTTAACAATCGGCGATCTGCGCGCCTGCATCGCTCATGTCAAGCAGGGCAGTCGTGCCGCGTCGAGATTGGGGCCTCAACGCGCTTCCGGAGTGCGCGCTGGACGGTCCATGCGATTGGGAACGATCGTGTGTTGCAAGGCAGCTTATCGTAGATATCGCCCGGGAGCAGACTGGCGGCTTCCGGCCCAAATCTGCCTCGGGAAATCCACATCCTCGCGCCGATCGGTCAGATCGACGCCAACGGCCAGCGCGGGGTGGTTTGCTGACATAGTTGTCGGGACTGGGGTTCTGCGCTCGCTGACACGATTTCACAGCTCCTCAGGCTATTTTTTTGAGACGCCCCAGCCATAGGGATACCGGATTGGATCGATGGGTTGAAGCGCCGGTGTGTATCTCACCTGCAGCAATCCCTTCGGGACGATCAGCTCCTTTGCGAGTTCCTCCTCGAAAGCGTCTTGGCTTACGCTTCGCGCCGGCGTCGGTTCGCCTTCCTCCACTGCATATTCAGGATCGCTCAGGCTAAAGACGTTCACCGTGTCGACGAACACGCCCGTGACCAGACGGCCGCGCTTCTCGGCCTTCGTGACGACCGACGCGGATAGCATATGGCCTTTGCCAGGCACCCTGTAGAAATCACCGTGCGCTCCGATCAGGGTTTCGGCGATGAACTCGAAGCTGTCCTTGAACTGCGGGAATTTCTCTAGCTCGAACGCATCGCTGAACATATTGCCTTTAATGGCTTCACGGAGTTCACCTCTCGAGTCGAAGAAAATCTCGTAAAGGATGCCATCGAGCAGCGGACGGATTTTTTCAGGCTTCATCCCGCTAGTCTTGCCTAAGAAATTCCGGATATAGGCTTCTGCCGATCGGGCGCCGCCATGCGCAGCCTGATAGATGTTGCGGCCCAAGACGAAGAGCGTCTCGTCCTTGACCGTGTTCGCGAAGGTCGGCGTCAGACGGTCCATCGCAGGGTTTTGCGTGTACCAGTCCACGCTCTTCAGGCCTCGGATGATTTGGTGTGAGGTTTTGCCTGGATCGAGCACGAAAAGGCTGTCCGCGAGTGATGACGACGCATAGGTGGTTACGAAGCTCATGGCGCTCGTGTTGAAATAGAAATCCCCGGCCAAGGAAGTGTGTTCCCAGGTAATTTGCTTCCCGTTGGTATCGGCGGCGACGGTGTTGCGCACGCGCTTGAAGACAGTCTCGATCGGAGTATCCGGCACGTCAATATGTTGCAGCAGCGCGCCGGTATACACGCCATTGCTGGACAACCCATCGGCCGCTATATGACCCGGCGACGTCGCATAGGCAATGATCGTCCCGCGCGGAGCGAAAACTGAGGCAAGCCCTCGATTTGCGCCCGATCGATGCCACGCAGCCTCGAACGGGTTTTCACGACACGCATCGAGAATGATGATCTTCGTGTCCGCCTTCGATCGGTCGAGGACATCGATGACTTGGTTGAGCGAAAGGGACGAATATTTCGCCTGGTTTTCACCTCCTGCATCCGTATCACAGGCGAAAAGGAAGTTCTCGCCGTCAATCTGGATGCCGTGACCTGCAAAGAAGACCAGAGCTACGCCGCCCGGCTGTATCGTGCCTTGGAATGTGCTCAGCGCGGTGCGCATTTGGACAAATGAGCCATCAGAAACCGATGTTAGACCAAACCCGTATTTTTTTAACTTCCTCGCGATCGCCGTCGCGTCATTGACGGGGTTTCTGAGCTTCTTTGTGTTCTGGCCGGTATAGTTGGCATTTCCAATGACAAGTGCTGCACGCTGTTGGATCAAGTACGGCCTCGGAGGTCTCTGCAGATGCTGATTGTTGGCGATGTCAGTACCATAGCCGCTTAAACCGCCGGCTGGAACAATTTACTCGCGGGGCGAGCTCCAAGGGTGCCGCCGCGCTTGAACCTGTCGCGAAGTACAGTTGAAATCTCGAATCGCGATTTAGAACTACGACGAGATTTTAGTCAGTCGCTAATGCGAGCTAGTGAACGACCGCTTCGGGGGTTGGAAGTCGCCGTTGAAACCAGGTTACGCTCAACGACAGCTATCCTCCAGCAATGATCCAAGAGCAGACCGTCTGGAATCGGCCCACAGCTGCCGGACAGGAAGGCGCCGCATACTGGTCATTGGAAAAGCTGATAAAGTATTCCAGGAGCCGACATTGTTAGCGCCGAGGTCGTTTGACGCGGTGGTGACCGTCGCGGCTAGAACCACTTCCCCTTCGCAAGCCGTTGCCGGACGAACGTCAGATAGGCCTCTGAGCTAATCGCAGTCTTCCGCCGGTTCCGTCGACTGTTGCAGAGCCAACATGCCGCGACGACGTTCTCCGGTGTATCCTTCCCCCATCACATCTGGCAATGAGGTGCTCTACCGTACATCTACTGGATCCACCTTCGGCGGCCGGCGACATTGACCTTTCGTCGAGCGCGCGACCATGATCGCTGACCGTTTCATCCCGTGAGTACAGCGTTGCAGTATGACTGAGCCTTTCCAACCCTTTCTGCAGCGTTGCGTTTCGGTCGATCTGGAAGTGGATCCTGCAACCGCCACCATCTTCGCTTTTGCGGCGGTGCGCGATGACGCTCGTCCCGCAATCCTGGCAAAGAAACGCGATCTCGTGGCGGCCCTTGACCGTCTGGGAGCAGAATCAGCCGAGGCCGAGCATCTGCTCGGCCACAACATCATTCGACATGACTTGCCTCATCTGGTCGCGGCGCGGCCTCGGTTGGCTAATCTTTTTCGATCGCCGATCGATACCTTGTGGCTCAACCCTCTCGCGTTTCCGCGCAACCCCTACCACCACCTGGTCAAGCACTACCACGACGGTCGCTTACAAGCGGGCCATGTCAACGACCCGGAAATGGATGCGCGGCTAGTGTTCCAGGTGCTACGCAATCAGTTAGCAGCTTTGACGCAACAGAACGCCGACCAGCCCGATGCAGTGGCGGCCTTTCATTTCGTCACCACGAGGATGGAAAACCCAGGCGGGTTCGACGCGGTCTTCCAGGAGATTCGGGGGGCTCCTGCGCCCGAACCATCTACGGCAAGGCAAGCGATTTCCCGGCTACTGGCGGGGCGCGCCTGCGAGAGGCGGGTCGAGCAGACGCTGAACCGCCTTTCCAGCCCGCAACTCGGATGGCCTATGGCCTATGCTTTGTCCTGGATCCTGGTTGCGGGCGGGGATTCCGTCATGCCGCCCTGGGTGCGGGCGCAGTTCCGCGAGGCGGCACTGATCGTGCGGCATCTGCGCGATACCGACTGCGGAAGCCCGGATTGCGCCTGGTGCAGAGAGAAGAACGACCCGATCCGCGCACTGTCGCGCTGGTTCGGGTTTGATGCCTTCCGCGCGCAGCCGGTCGACGATACGGGCCGCCCCCTCCAAGAGCGGATCGTCGATGAGGCGATGCGCGGGGCAAGCATCCTCGGCATCCTGCCGACCGGCACCGGCAAATCGGTCTGTTACCAGATCCCCGCCCTGTCGAAATTCGACAAGACTGGGGCGCTGACAGTGGTGATCTCTCCGCTGGTCGCGCTGATGGCCGATCAGGTGCAGGGCATGGCGCGGGCGGGCATTTCCTCGGCCGTCACCGTCAACGGAATGCTGTCGATGCCCGAGCGGCAGGATGCGCTGGACCGTGTGCGTATGGGCGAGGCGGCAATGCTGCTGATCTCGCCCGAGCAATTGCGCAGCAACTCGGTCCGCTCGGTTCTGGCACAGCGTGAAATCGGACTCTGGGTGCTGGACGAGGCCCATTGCGTGTCGAAATGGGGCCACGATTTCCGGCCCGACTACCGCTATGTCAGCCGCTTCATCAAGGAATCCGTAGGGGATGAAGCTGCTGCCCCAGTGCTTTGTCTGACCGCCACCGCCAAGCCCGAAGTGGTGCGCGACATCCGCGACCATTTCCAGTCACGTCTGGAGCGCGAACTGATGCTGCTGGACGGCGGCGCGGTGCGCACCAATCTCAGCTTCGAGGTCCGGCCGACGCAGCGCGGCACCAAGCTAGCCGATATCCTCGACGTGATCGAGGCCAGGCTGCCACAGGACGGCGCTTCGGGTGCGGTGGTCTACTGCGCCACCCGCAGCGAGACGCAACGCGTTGCCGATTTCCTCAAACAGCAGGGTTTGTCAGCGGAACGGTTCCACGCCGGTCTGACGCCGAGGAGAAGCGCGACATTCAGGAGCGTTTCCGCATAGGCGACCTGCGGATCATTGCCGCGACCAACGCTTTCGCCATGGGGATCGACAAGCCCGATATCCGGCTGGTGGTGCATGGCGACGTTCCGGGCTCATTGGAGAACTACTTGCAGGAAGCCGGGCGGGCGGGCCGCGATCGCGCCCATGCCAATTGCGTGCTGCTCTTCGCCGCTGAGGATGTGGAGCGGCAGTTCTCGCTTTCGGCCCGCTCGCGCCTGGCTCGACATGAAATCGGCGCGATCGTCAAGGCCCTGCGGCGGCTGGACGAGCGGACGAAGAAGACCGGCACCGTGGTCGCCACCTCGGGCGAGGTCGTGCGAGCCGAACGCGATCAGGAGTTCGAGCGCGACAGCACCACCGACGATACCAGGGTGAAGACTGCGGTGTCCTGGCTGGAAGAGGCCAAGCTGCTGCGCCGCGAGGAGAACCGGGTTCAGGTCTTCCCCTCATCCCTCAGGATCCGCAACCTGGAAGAAGTCGAAGCGATCCTGGCCAGGGCCGCGATCACCGGCACCCGTCGGAAGGAGCTTCTGGATATCACCCGCACCTGATGAACGCGTCCCCCGATCAGGGCATTTCCACCGATGAACTTGCCGGGATCAGCGGATTGACAGGGGGTATGCTGAACAAGGCGATGGCCGATCTCGAGGCGCTCGGGATCGCCCGCAACGACGTCGTGGTCACGGTCTTTGTCCATGTCGCCGTCGAGGGTCATTCGCAGCAGCGGCTGGCGCAGGCCACACGGCTTGAAACCGCGCTGACCACCCTGATGCGCGAGGCCGCCCCCGATGCCGAAGGTGCCGGAGGCATTCCCTGCATCTGGCCGAAACCTGTCAGGCGCTCCGCAATCAGGGGCACAGCGCGGTGCGACCCGACATCGTGGAAAAGCTGCTGCGCAGCATGGGTCGTGACGGGCGCGATCAGGATGGTGGCAAGGGCAATCTGCGGCTGCGCAAGGCTTCGCGCAACACATTGATGGTGACGCTGCAACGGACCTGGCAGGCACTGGAACAGACGGCAAGCCTGCGGCGGCAGGGCGCAGAACTGTTGCTGGGGCATCTTCTGGGCAAGCTGCCGAAGGGCAGCCGCGTAAGGACATCCAGGTCGAAACCACAATGGGCGATCTGCTCGCCACCCTGACCGGAGACGCCCTGCTGCGCGGCAGCGGCATTCAGGACATGACCAGCTGATGGACCGCGCACTTCTGTGGCTGCACGAGCAGGAGGTGGTGACTCTGGGCAAGGGGGCTGACGATCTTCCGGCAGGCGATGACGGTCCATCTGAACCCTTCGGGCGGCCTGTTCACCGTGAAGGATTTTGTACCCCTCGAAGAACACTACGCCGAGCAGACGATCCAGACCCATGTGATGGCGGCCTATGCCGAAAAGGGCCTTGCCGCGATGGATCAGGCGCTGCGGCTGTCCGAGGACTACTTCGTGCTGGAACGCGACGCCTTCCTGCGCCGCTGGATGCCCGGCAAGGGCGGCGAGATCCGGCGTCAAACCACCGGCACCTCCTGGAAAGCGATCGTTGAGGCACTGAAGAACCCAGTTCAGCAAGAGATCGTTGCCGACGACCGCGAACAGACCAGCGTCCTGGTCCTGGCAGGACCGGGTTCGGGCAAGACGCGCGTTCTGGTGCACCGCATCGCCTATCTGATCCGGGTCCGTCGCGAGGATCCGCGCGGCATCCTTGTTCTGACTTACAACCGTCATGCCGCCGCGGAGATACGCATCCGGCTGCGCCACCTGATCGGCGATGACGCGAATGCAGTGACCATATCCACATGCCACGCCCTCGCGATGCGGCTGGTGGGAGCGAGCTTTGCCGGAACTGCGAACGAGACGATGCACGACTTCGATGGGATCGTCATGGAAGCCGTGCGCCTGTTGAACGGCGAAGGCTCAGCAAGCCCGAGGCGGAGGCACAACGCGACACCCTGATCCAAGGTCATCGCTGGATTCTGGTGGACGAGTATCAGGACATCGGCCCTGAGGAATACGCGCTGATCTCGGCCATTGCGGGCCGCTCACTGGACGATCCGGACCTTCAGCTCAGCCTTTTTGTGGTGGGCGATGACGATCAGAACATCTACGCCTTCGCCGGGGCGTCCATCCGCTTCATCCGGCAGTTCGAGGCCGACTATCGTGCACGACCGCAGTTCCTGATCGAGAATTACCGCTCGACCGGACATATCATTGCGGCGGCCAACGCGGTGATTGCGCCCGCCGCTGACCGTATGAAGGCGGGACACGACATTGCCATAGATCGCAGGCGCAGCAAGGCGCCGCCCGGCGGAGACATGGCGGCGCTCGATCCGGTTGCGCAAGGGCGAGTGCAGGTGCTGGACTGCCGAGCCGGTGACGTGGCGCAGGCGATGGCCGCAGTGGATGAACTCGTCCGGCTTTCGCGTCTTGATCCGGAGTGGAGCTGGTCGCGCGCCGCGATCATCGCGCGCGACTGGCGGCGGCTGGCTTCGGTGCGGCCTATGCCGAAACGCTTGGTATCCCGGTGGAGATGGCAAACGAGAGCCTGCCCGGCATCTGGCGCTTGCGCGAGATGCAGCAGTTCATTGACACACTGCGCCGCGAAAATACGCGTCTGCTGGCCGTCCGTGATCTGATGGATATGCTGAACGCGATACCGTCCAATCGCTGGACGGATCTGATCGCCGAAGGCATCGCCGCTCTGCGAAGGAGCTTGCGAACAAGACCATGCCCGTGCGGACCTTGTCGAGTGGTTCGCTGAGTGGGCAATGATGCCCACAGCGATCAGCGCGCGCTGCTGCTGCTGACGGCGCATCGATCGAAAGTCTGGATTTCGAGGATGTCGTCATCCTGAATGGCGGTTGGGACAAGCCTTCCAAAGGCGAGGACCCCGATGCGCCGCGCCGCCTGTTCTATGTCGCCATGACCCGAGCGCGACGCAGCCTCGCGATCATTACTCAAGCGCAGGCATCCGTTCGTCCAGCAGGACAAAGAGCATGTGCTGCGCCGAGCCGCGCCGGCTGTCGCCGACGGCGCGGCTCTTCCGACCGCGCTGTACCAGGTGCCGAACCTCAAGACCGTGGACCTGTCATGGGCGGGGCGTCTCAGGTCGGGCCATCCCTCCCTCGCGCCATCTCGGCGGCGAAAGCAGGAGATCCGATTCAGATCGTGCGCCATGGCCGCTCTGGCGATACAGACAAGCACGGGCAGGCCCTCGGACGCATGGCCAGAAGCTGGTCGCCTCCCGAAGGCCTCAGCTTTCTGCGCGGCGAGGTCGGTGCCATCGTGCGCTGGCGCAAGTCCGACAATCAGGAAGAGTTCGGGTGCACCTTCACCGAGACGTCTGGGAAGCGGTTGTGCCGGAGCTTGTATTCGGCTGACAGTTGCCCGTGACGGTGGTCGACTAGGACAGCTTCGCTCATTAGTTCACATTGTGCATGTGATGTTATCGCGCATTTCTCATGGAAAAATCGCAAAATGTCATGTTGAGCCAGTTTTGAGACCTTTTCGTTTTCAGCCTGAACGCTCGCTTCGCGCTCCGTAAGCCTGAAACGTTCCGCTGCTGTCCGCCCCTATGCTGTCGAGCAGCAATGCGCCTCATTCCGGTCGTTCGGCCCCTTGGCAACGCCCAAAAGCTGCCATTCGGCCCCTGCCACGATGTAAGTAGTTTTCCGAGTTTCATCATAGCTCGGAAAGGCTGGGACCTGCTGATGTAGCCTAGATTGATCATCCGGAATTGTGAGAGGCGCGCTCTGTTCTTTTTTCGTTCGACCCTTGAAGCGATCGTTTCTGAAACCTAGATGCGGTTAATGAGCGTTAAATCACCGGGGGCAATGACATCATTGCATTCCAATCCATTGGCTGCGCCGGTAGTAAGACCCGTCCACCAAGGAGGCTGTGTGAAATGGATCGATTGGAGGATACTGTGGGAGCTGTGGCTGACGCAGTCATCGCAAATTGGGACGGGCACGACTACCAGGCGCGATACTTCTGGATTCACGCGTCGGGCTTCGTGACCCGGAACAACACTTTGTTGTCGAGGTCTCATACGAGGCCGATGGTCCGAAAGGGTTTGACGATGTGGTGGTGCGCTATAGCCCAGGGAAATCGGGCCGCCGTTCTTTTGCGGTCGAGGTTGCCCACCACCAAGTCAAATTCCACGTCAGCCAGGAAGGGCGGTTCGGTTACAAGGAGCTGACGAACCCGGACTTTATCCATGCGACGCGCTTTTCAATCCTTGAGCGCCTCAAGGAGGCGGTCGAGAAGGCGCCAACGAATTCCACGTTCACTCTCGTGACAACCGACCGCATTCGCGATGATGATGACCTCCGGAAGTTGATTACGTCGAAAGACCGCTCGATCAACGTGGAAATTTTATTCGACGGAACGACCGATCGCAGCTGGACCGGTAAGATCAGAAAATGCTGGCGCGAGCACCTGAAGCTGTCGAGCGACGAAGAGCTCAAGACGATTGTGGACACATTCCACATCGTTGAGGGCCATAGGTCGCTCGAAGAGATGCGCGATGAAGTCAATTTCACTTCCGTGGCGTCGGGCTGAAGGCCGGTGGAAACACGCTGGAATTCAGGTTCGATGGCGCGGCCGAGCCTTGAAGGCGACGCAGCGCAACAAGTTGTCCCGAGAAGATTCGAACTGCTTTGCCAGGAACAGGATTGGATTCGTGCGGGGCGAAGACCGGCGGAATGTCGCCATCCGCTCGTTCGGTGATGGCCCGACCGATTATTTACTGGCCGCTCCGGAAAATCATCTGTCGCTGCTCGATCATTTCGACGAACGGCTGCTGCGTCCGGGAAATGATTGGACCGAGACGATCATGCCTGAGGTCCGAACATTCTTGAGCGCGTGCGCCAGACGACCAAGGATATTCGGCTTCATCTCGATACCCACGCCTCCGTTGCATTTCTGGCTGGTTCGCTCTTGGGTATGAAAAGCGGCACTGGTGTCGAAGTCATGCAGAAGGGGCGCCGCGGCACCTCCGTCTGGCGCTCGGACGACAAGCTCACGGGGCCGTCGATGACGGTCACCTGTCAGGATATCGAGGCGGGGCAAAGATGTTGCGGTGGCAATCAGTCTTTCACGGGACGCACTGGCGGACGTCGAGGATTATGTTAGCACCTCCTTGGGCAACGTTGGCAAGATTCTGCATTTCGCCGCAGCAAACGGGGTTGGCCCAGGGTCGGTAGCAGGCGGCACTCATGCAGCAGAAATGGCTGACCAAGTGTCTGACGTCCTGGTGGCGCTTAGCCTGCGCGGCGGCGCCAGGGCCCACATCTTCGTTTCGGCGCCAAACGCCTTTTCATTCTTCCTCGGCCAGCATCGGGACGCCATCGGCCCGGTGAAGGTTTACGAGTTCGACTTCACCGGGTCCAAGACCTAACCCCCTCCTTCCGGATTGGATGAATATGGAACTGAAGCCTCAATTCAATGAGTTTCTTGCGTCGATCCGACCGACCGACAGGCAGAAGGAAGACTGGAAGGCGGGGCCTCGACCCTGCGGGGCGGTTGGACGCGGACCAAGATCTCAAAGGGCTGGTCGTGGCTACTTTTCTGCAAGGTAGCGTCCGTCGTTCGACGGCCATACGGCCTAGCGGTGACAAGCGGCCGGACGTTGATATCGTCGTCGTGACCAATATTGACTACGAGAACACGACGCCTGAGCAGGCCATGAAGAAGTTCGTGCCTTCCTTGATCGCCA
>NZ_JAMYVW010000005.1:0-9081 GCF_040324395.1 Mesorhizobium sp. C277A
AGTACAGCAGGGCAACTGCTAAGAAATCACCTGTCAAGCCACGCAGGAGGCGGCTGATGGAATATTTTTGCGGACTGGATGTTGCGTGGACGAAACTGCGGTGTCCGTCGTCGACGAACATGGTGAGGTGCATTTGACGGTCAAGGTGGAGACCGATCCGGATGCGTTGTTCGTGGTGTTGAAGCCGTTCGTGGCGCGGCTGCGGCGCGTCGGCCACGAGGCCGGATCGCTGTCGCCCTGGCTCAATCCCGAGCTTCTGAAACGCGGCCTTCCGGCGATCTGCCTGGAGACACAGCACGTGGGCGCCGCGATGTCGGCGCAGCGCAACAACACGGATGCCGCCGATGCGCTCGGCATCGCCCACATCATGCGCACCGGCTGGTTTCGTCAGGCCCATATCAAGACGCAGGATTGCTATCGGATGCGGCTTTTACTGACCCACCGGCGCAACCTGAAGCGCAAGTTCGTCAATTTTGAGAACGCCTCCGGCACTCGCTGAAGGCGTTCGGCATCAAGCTTGGCGGCACGTCGCGTGGCGCTTTCGACCAGGCGGTGCTCGCGGCCGATCCGCTGTCAGCCGAGTTGATGGACGCCATGTTGTCGGGGCGCGCCGTTCAGTGGCGGGAATATTGCCGGCTGCACGATCTGGTGGTGAGATCGTCGCGCGTAGCGAGCTGTGCCGACGCTTCATGGCCATCCCCGGCGTCGGCCCGGTGACGGCGCTCTCCTTCATGACGGCGATCGACGATCGCGCTTCCGCCGCTCGCGTGACGTCGCCGCCTACTTCGGGCTGACCTCGCGGCGATGGCAGTCGAGCACATCGATCGACGTCCAGGGACGCATCTCGAAGGCTGGCGACGCGGCCGTGCGGCGCGCGCTCTACGAGGCGGCGTCGGCGCTGATGACGCGCCTCCGCGGCATGGACAAGGGCAAAAGCTTGGGCCGGGAAATCGCCAAACGCTCCTGCCATCGCAAGGCGTGCGTGGCGGTGGCGCGCAAGCTGGCGGTGATCATGCACGCCATGTGGAGCGACGGAACGTTCTACGTCGGCGATCCGGCGGCAAGCCCAACCGACGCTGCCCAGCGCGCTCATCTCAAGGACCGCAAGCTGCTCGGAGCCCATCGATGAGCAGGGGATCGTCAGTTGAAACGCAGGGCGTCAGCAACGTGAACGACGCCAGCTGAACACGAAGATCCGCCTTGGCGGATGAGGACCGATGCAGACCAGGAACGACGGAACGCACGTTATCTTGCCTGCGGCCGCGCCGATCCACAGACGGCCGGACCGCGGTCGATTGCCTGTGACGATGCTCCGCCAGTCCGATGGAAAAGTGCGCCACGACGGTTCGAGCGCTGCCACAGTGCAGCCGAAACACCCGTCGCAGAGCGCGTAAGACTGCTCGGCGCATCGGAACTCGACGCCAAAACGTGGAAACGTAGCGTGGAGAATAAATTCGTATATTATCGTAGATGGAAGGAGAAACGACGATGCGTACAAATTCTCGCCTAGCACGACCGATTAAGACGGCTAGATAAAAGGCCGCGAGGTGCGGCGTCGATCGGTCGTTGTTTTTTAATGGAATTTCCGGCGATTTCGCGAGGTGCGGGTTTTCCCTGCACCTCTCAAATCGTCGATTTTCGTTCTTCGTCCGTAGCTTGGTGCGATGTGCGGCCGCCTGGCTGACCTTGAGTTGGGGCCGGGAAAGGAGGGCGGCGTGGTCAGAGACTGTTCTTGAGGTAGCCGCTAGTCGGTAGACAAGGAGCTATTGGATAGACCACGTTAGAAACCTCGCCGACCTAGCCTGAGGTGGCCGCGATCGGCGAACGGCTCGCTGCAGCAGAGGGGCTTCACCTCGGCTCCTTCACCTCGGCCCGAAGAGTCGACGTCGCCAGCGCCGGCCGTAGGATGGCGGCCGAGCGCAGGCTTGTCGGTTGGCCACTCCCCAGCCGCACTGCGGCTGCAAGGCTTCACGGCCTCAATGGAAGCGCCTCGTCGCGACAAGCCCGCCCCAAAACGAGAATCCGTCGTAGGGCGGTCGGGCGCGGCATATGTCCGAGATGCAGGCGCCGCGCGTTGCCAACTGAACTGGCTGTCGGCTGCCAGGGGTCTCGCAATCTTGAAGCGGATCGCAACCGTCGTATTGCCGACTGATGGTTTTACGTCACTGACTGATCGCCATCACAGCATATGGGAGAGTTTGCCACGTCCAGGATGAACCGCCGCGCCTTGCTTTTCCACACTCCGGCAGCGCTGTCGTCGCCTCGACGGTTGGGGCAAAAGGCGCTCGGTACAGAGCCGCCGGGTTCGCCCTTTACGAAATAGGCGGTAGCAGCGACGACGCCGACAGAGTCAGCCGGGAGGAGGAGAGGTACTGCTCACCAGCAGCGAATATAATCGGTCAGGGAAGGGGATCGTCTGTCCAAGTCGATATCTTTTAGGGAGGGAGGCGCGTGAGACTTTTTCGCGAGTGGCCTAGGAAGCGGTCAGCAACTTTCAGATGTGCCCGTCGGAAACGACGTTGATTGATTGTTGGGAGTGTGGACCGGACTGGCCACTTAGGATCAGCGACGGGCCGCAACTGCCAAAACCGCGTCCATACATTGTCGCTTTCAGGGGGCAGGCCTTCAAGATTGGAGAGTTAGCGGCAGCCGTTTTCTGTCGGTGCGAGCCGGCGAAGCGATGCAGTCGATTCCACATTTTCAGCAGCCAGTCGAAACAACCGTCGAGGGCCAGAAATCACGTGTGCCCCCATCTGCGCGGATATCTTGTTTGGCGATTCATGTATCTCCAGGTTGTCGTTTGGTGCGACCACTAACCGGAACTGGAGATTTGCACGGCCCCGACTGCCATGAAGCGGTTCGTTGGAAACCCAATCAAGGGTAGATAGGCGTTGCCTGAAAAGCCCAGCACGTTGGAGCGCAGGCCAAGCCCCTCCGCTACGAAACTTAGGGTAGCGCAAACAACACCGGCATCACGCCAGGCCAAGCTTTCTCCATTCACATAGCCTGCATCAATTTTTGACAGGTCTGCTACCAACCGAAGGGTGCACCCTAGGGCGGTTCCCAGTACCCCATTCACCTGCTCTCTGTTGAGTTCGGCTGCCTGGGATGAGGCGCCGAGTAAAGCTGCAGCGTGTCTCGTGGGCAGATACGCGCGTGCCGCATGATCGCTGTTCGACATTTGATAAATGATCTGGACGGCGTGCAATCCACCTGCTGAGGGTGAAATCCGGTGTTCCAAAGGCACGCCGGCACGTCCGATCCCACAAGATTCGCGGGTCCTGCACGCGTACCAAAGCAACGCTTCAATGTCTCGCCAGCTTACGGGTCCTCCAGTGGCGGATCGGCGCGACTGCATTACGTCTATAAATGACCGATCGCGCTGCTCTTCCGGCTTTGGAAGTTCACGTATCACCGCGCCTGCCGGTAACCAGGCAGACCAGTCAAGAGGCTGCTCCCTCGGAGCAGGTTCTTCAGTGAGGCGTCCAGCCAAGAGCCGACCAAGTGTTGTAGTGCTTCACGCAACCCCTGCATTTGCCGCAGGCGTAGTTCCCAACGTGGCACGAGTGCGCCCAGCCGCGAGTCCGATTTTTTCAGGAGCCGGCTGACACATTCGCTTGAAGTGGCCCAGATCGCCCAGGGAATAGCCGAGTTCATCAACCACACATACAAGACTACTTTGCCTGAACCTATTGACGTTAGGTTGTGTTTCGCCGCTGGTCTGGTTCACGACATTGGCCATCCGCCATTCGGTCACAACGGTGAACGGGCGCTCGACAATGCGATGCTCGAATATGGCGGGTTTGAGGGCAATGCCCAAACCTTGCGAATCCTGACCAGGCTAGAGAAGAAGGTCAAATACGCCAAAGCTCTCGAGGGCGATGGCGATATAAGGGCCGGTCTAAACCTCTGCCATCGGACGCTGGCTTCTGTCCTGAAGTACGACAACATGATCAAAGCCGTGCGCCCTGAAGGCTCAAAGGTGGAGAAGGGCTACTACGCTACGGAAAAAACGATCGTCGAGAATATCAAAAGCTCAGTAATAGGCGACTTCAAACTGAAGCGCGGAAAAGAGTTCAAGTCGCTCGAATGCTCGATAATGGATCTGGCAGACGACATTGCATATTCCGTCTACGATCTTGGAGACTGCCTGAAGGTCGGGTTCCTCAGTCCTGCGAAGATCCTGGCGACCAAGGATGCGCTGTTGGAAAAGGTGGCAGCGACCGTATCGAAGCAGATCAAGGAGGACGTCAGCAAGGAAGATGTGCTCGACGTATTCTTCGATATTTTTGCCGGACTGTTCCAGGGCGAGCCCGTTAACGATGAAAGTGGCGCGGGGGTAGATGCGACTGGGAGTTCGGATGGCGCCGGAATGCGCAACCACGAGGATCGGGACAGTCTGCAGCCAGCCGAGGCGGCCAGAAGACAGAAGCTGGAGGCCGAGCGGGTAGGATTCAAGCGATTTACCGCTGTCTATAAGACGTCCAGGCTGATCAGTGATGACGGATACAACCGCACAGAGTTGTCGTCGCAACTGGTGCACGAATTCATCTCGTCAGTGGAGTTGGACTACAATGAGCAATGTCCGCCTCTGAGCCAGGTGAAGCTGACCAAAGGGCGATTGCGCAGGAAGGAAGTCTTGAAACAGTACACCTATGAGGCCGCTATCTATGCCCCGCGCGTGAAGCTCGGCGAATATCGAGGTTACGATGTCGTGACCGATCTTTTCGAAGCGCTGATGGCTGACAAGGGCGATATTCTGATGCCAGAGGACGTCAGAGAGCGTTTCAACAAAGCAGACAACATCACTGGCCGGGCCCGCGAAGTGTGCGATTTCGTGGCGGGGATGACGGATCGGTATTCCATCGAGTTCTGGGCGCGTTTGAAATCCGACTCAGCGGAAAGCATGTTCAAGCCGATCTGACAAGACCGGCGAATTTCAGGATGAGCGGCTTTGAGTTGCACCGCCGAATAGGATTGACCGGCGTGCTTGGCGCTGGCCAACTTCATGGCGAACGTTCCGCTATCGAACTGGACCATCTCTCATAGGAACGACCTTTATACCGGACGGCCCCTGCCTCATTCCAGTTTGGCGTGAAGGTTCTTGCGCCGTCTAAAGCGCGTCGCGTTTGAACGGACTCCAACGGACTCAGGCGACCCGCTTTAGGTCTTTGTTTTTATGCATGTCGCTGTCTCAAAATCGGGGCCACTTTTGAGCGACATGCATTAGAGGTTCAATGGCTGGCGTTGCGTTGGTGGTTGGCTATCTTGTTAATGAGAAGCGCGGATGCATCTCCGCGCTCAGCGTTCTGCTTGTGTCATTTCCCGTCCCGGCGACGCGAAAGCCGGACGCCAAGCCCCCCTCCGTTTTCGGGAATGAATTCGATTCCTGCCGCTTCGAAGGTGGCACGAATCGCCTGAAGAGTGCTGGGCTTGAGTTGATCGCCTTGCTCTAGGCGAGTGATTGTCTGCGTTGCGACTTGGGCAATTTCGGCCAGTTCTCGCACCCCCAGCCAAGAGCTGCTCGCGCCATCCTGGACTGGATAGGGCTAATTTCATCACCCTGTAATGATTTTTGTTGCCCGCTCACGCCTCGACCTGTAGTCTTTCACCGCACATAAGACGGTCGAACGACGTGCTCGCACACGCCGTTCGACCTGACCACAACCCAAGCTGTTTGGAGCTCGGATCATGGCTGATTCCGACAATACCATGAGTTTGCTTTTCGTCACCCGCAGGAAGGTGCTTGCGGGAACAGCAATCGCAATGGCGGCGACGCAGGCTACATCGTTTGCTCGCATCGACTTGGAGGGTGATGACGCCATTGATCCTGCGGTGGCGGTGTGGAAACGATGGCAGGCGGCTTGGGAGGAGGCTGAACGGCTTTGCACTCAGCAGCAGCGGCTGGAGAGTGTACTTATCGAGACCGTTGGCTTCCCTTGCACGACAGTTACCTTGTCCGACGGCGAGAGCGTGACAGTTCACTCCGTTGAAGCCCTCCAGGAATTGCTCGGTGTTCGTCCGGTTAACACAGTGGCCCGCACCCAAGCTGAAGCTGAAATCGTAGCCAATCAGGCGCGCTGGGATGCCGCCGCGAGGGAGATTGGTTATTCGACAGCCTTACTTGCTGAGCGCGAAGCTGGCGAGCGGGCGAAGAAATTGCTCGAAGCCTTATCCCAAGTTCCTGCAACGTCGCTCGCCGGTATAGCCGCCAAGCTAAATGCAGCGCTTAGGGAAGGGGAGTATTCGCTACATGACAGTGAGCCCCCGTGGCCACAGATCCGCTCGGCCTTAGACGATATAGCTCGGATTAGAGAGCAGAAAGTCTCACGCTGAACTTCGGCAATAAGGTTCCGAAATCGCGATCATTCGGCGGTTTGGTAATTTTCGCGGGGCTTACCGAATCAAACTCTCTATCCATGGAGTGACTGATGCAGTCCCGAAAGGTATTTGCGGAGCCAGGACGCCCCCGCGTCATCCAGGCATGGCCAAAGACTGAAACCGAGTGTAGCCCGCATCCCGCAGATCAGCACGTCGGCAGGCAGATCGCCATCGTTCGTCTCCAGTCGGACGTATCGCAAGCCCAGCTTGCCCGATCCATAGGCATCAGTTTCCAGCAGCTTCAGAAATACGAGAACGCGAAAAACCGCGTTAGTGCCTCCATGCTCTACGATATCGCTAGTTCACTGGCCGTCCCAGTCAGCCGTTTCTTCGGAGGCCTGCCGGGCAATGAGACTGACCGTGACGTTGCCACGCTAGCGGTCGATGAGCGCATCGATTTTATTGCCAGCGCGGAAGGCCGACGCCTGATTGAAGGCTGGTGCAACTTCATCCACGGGTGCGCGGCCGTGTGTCGGCCTTGATCGCTGCATTAGGGGAGGAACTGGCGGCCGTCGACCCAAAGCAGGAGAGCGGAACGTCCGCCGAACCCATGCCGGTCGAGGGAGGGTTGGCGTAGATGATTCCTTGTAGAAAGCTCGCGAGTGCTCCTTTCATCACGCTCCTCATTGATTGACAGGCGCCGGGAGTTCCAGAGCCCCGGAATGACTTCCGGAAGCAAAGCGGAAGTAGAAAAGGAAACGGGAGCGTACATAACGGTCATGCGCGATTACGCAGATTTCGACGATCCTTGCTCTGACCGCGCAATCGCGCGTTCGAAATCGGGCAAGTGCAATGAAGGCAACACGCAGAGATGCCAGTCGGCAGGTCGAGGGCGTCCCATATTCTCGGCGGCGCGCTGTCGACGACGCCTTGCTGGAACGAACGGTTCAACTCTTCGAGGCACGCACCGGTCGTTTGTTGTCGAAGGAAGAAGCGCGCCAGATCGTGGAAAACGTCAGCGGGTTCTTTCGCATCCTTGCCGAATGGCACAAGATGGATTGAGTAGCACCGACCGGCACGTGAAATCGCGCTATGGCTCTTCGCCGCCTCAGATGACATGAGGAAAAACGGTTCCGCCGACTGCAGGTTCGCATGTTGTGGCCAGGCCTGACCGCCAACATGCCAATCACATGCGCCGTTTCGTGACTGCGAAGGAGCGGAGATGAAGCCGATCGACAAGCGAGCAGCACCGAAGGCGAAGCCCGGCAGCTTGGTGAAAGCGCTGCTTTATGCGCGCGTGTCCTCGAAAGAGCAGGAGAAAGAAGGCTTTTCGATCCCGGCGCAATGTAAGCTGCTGAGAGAATATGCTCTTCAGCGGCAGTTTGGCATTGTTGAGGAATATGTTGATGTCGAGACCGCCAAGAACACCGGGCGGACCAACTTCGGCGAGATGGTCAAATATCTGCGCAAGCATCCTGGCGTACGCGTCATCCTGGTCGAGAAGACCGATCGGCTCTACCGCAACCTCAAGGATTGGGTGACGCTTGACGAACTCGATGTCGAGATCCACCTCGCCAAGGAAGGCGTGGTGCTGTCGCGAGACTCGCGATCCTCGGAAAAGTTCATGCATGGCATCAAGGTGCTGATGGCCAAAACTACATCGACAATCTTTCTGAGGAAGCCCGGAAAGGGCAGATGGAAAAGGCGGAACAGGGGATCTGGCCGTCCAAGGCGCCGCTCGGCTATCTCAATGTCACGGCCAAGGACGGTAAGAAGGTCATCGAGCCGGACCCGGTGGTAGCGTCGGTTATCACCAAGCTATTCGAGCGCTACGCGACCGGCCAGTATTCACTCAAGGCGCTCACGAAGGCGGCGCATTGCGACGGCCTCATCCATCCAAAGAGCGGCAACCCAGTACCGGTCAGCACCGTGCACACGATTTTGCGCAATCGGCTCTATACGGGCCTGTTTCAATGGAATGGCAGGCTGCACCACGGCAAGCACGAGCCGTTGGTATCGATCGACCTCTGGGAACGAGTCCAGGGCGTCCTGGCAGGCCGGCACGCGACCCCTATCCATTCCTATGGTTATGAGTTCGCCTTCTCGGGCCTCATGACCTGCGCTGAGTGCGGCTGTGCGGTCGTGGCGGAGGTCAAGAAGGGCAAATACATCTACTACCACTGCACGGGACATGCCGACAAAGGCCGGGGCGGCTATGCCGACTGTCGTCGCAAATATGTTCGCGAGGAGGTGCTGGATAAGACTTTTGCCGGGCTCCTAGACCAACTTCATTTCGATGAGGAGGTTCTGGAATGGGTACGCGACGCGCTGAAGGCGAGCCATGCAGATGAGCGGCGGGAGCAGGAACAGGCGATTGAGCGGTGTCAGACTCAGTACAAGCGTCTCGAAGACCGCCTCAACGCCATGTACCTGGACAAGCTCGACGGCCGCATCGACAATGCCTTCTACGACCGCATGTCGGCGCAATGGCGCGTCGAACAAGCGCGTCTGCTGCGTGAGATAGAGCGCCATGGCGAGGCGCAGGAATCATACATGGACGATGGGATCCAACTGCTTGAGCTAGCCCGCAACGCCAGCCAAATGTTCACTCACCAGGCCCCAAATGAGAAAAAACGGCTTTTGAATCTGGTGCTGTCGAACTGCGAATGGAATCGCGGCGAGGTCCGCACGGTCCTCAGGCAACCGTTTGATTTACTTGCGGAAACGGCCGCGTCTGCGGTAGCTGCACAAGCTCGCGGG
>NZ_JAMYVW010000006.1:0-45156 GCF_040324395.1 Mesorhizobium sp. C277A
GGTCAGTCAGGAGGATACCCCCCTCGATGCCAGGATAGAATCCCGGCCAATAGTACCGTCGAGCGCCGCCCGTGTCAGTCCGTCCGCCATCAAACAGCTGGAACCTGTGGTAACCCAACCCAGTCCGAAGCGAAATTTCCGAGTACCCATTGATCCAAAGCCTGGTTTTGCAAGCTCGTTAGGCGATAGCGTTGCAGCAGGCCTTCGATATCGCGAACATGGTCAGCGTTTTCACTGCGCAGCGCCGCAGCGCGGCTGTGTTGTTGCCCAGCGCGGCCCAATCTTCGCTGACTTCGCTCCAGTTCGGGTCCGAATTAACCCATTGCAGCCGCCTGGTCCTCAGCAGCATCGGAAAAATGTGGTTTGTAAATGAGATTTGGGCCGGTGCGGGAACGCCGAAGTTCGCGTGGCCGACATCGGCAAGGATATCGTACAGCGTGACGACACCCTGGACTTCGGGCGCATAGTCCGGCGGTCCGACAATCACCCATGCCCCTCGACATCCTCGTCAAAACTGCCGTCGGCACGCCGGATTTTTGCCTTCACGAACCCATCCGATGTGTCGTCGTGCCAGCCCGGATTTGTATAAAAACTTGGGAGCGGTGCGTTGGTCGGCGAGGAAGAAAAACCGAACCCGCCACAGACCAGCAGGTTTTGGTCCTTATCCGTCCGTAACTCACCGAGTGGCACGCGTCGTCCTTTGTACTCGCCCGTATTGAAGCGAACCGCTAAGGCGCTGGCGCCAGTGATCGAACGGCTGCCCGGGTCAACGAGCAGCTGACTTGCATTTGCAATGAGCTGTGGTCGAAGCGGCTGTGAGGGAGGGCCGTCCGGCCGCTGTACTGCAGCTTTCCTGTTTGCCAGGTGCACGGTCCACTCGACGGTCGAGCCAGCGGCGAGTTGCGCAGGCTGAGGTGCTCCGCCATCGGGCGGCAGTTCGAACAACCTGAACCTTGCCGCCTGTCTTTTGACCTGATCTGCGTCGACTTTGTATTCGGTGACGGCCGTCTCCACCCCGCAGCGTCGATTTCGACGCCGCGATGGCCGGGTCGTTCCGGCCGACATAGAACCTGTCGAGGTCGTTTCCGAGCCTGGCAATTCCTATCGCTGGATAGATTCGATACGGCATAGCAACGCTCTCCCTTCGAAGTTGAGGTTTGGTCGACGTCATGCGACCGATCACTGCATTCCATTGAGGAGATCCAGGAACTCGCGAAGATCCTCCGTGGCTTCCGGGACCCTGGTTTATGGCAAGACCGGGGAAAATTCTGTCCTGAGGCATCCAGAATCCGGAGTCACCGACATCACGGCTCGCTCGTTGATGCCGGCGACTCTCTGCGCGACGGCCGCCCGGTCAAACACGTTGTAGCTGACCGAGCTGTGACACCGATAACAGTATCGGTTGAGGTAGTAGACGAGCTTGCGATCCTCTTCGCGGGCCGGGTTCCAGGGGTCGGTACCGAAGCCTCGCCCAGCTGGCGGGACTCGGTTTATTCCGGATGCTCCCGGCCCATGCAGTTCAAGCCATTTCGTGACTGCGTTAAGCTGAAAATTGTTGCCTCCCCCAACCTCGGTATTCTGTGCTTTTACTTCCTCGTTGAACTTCCTGATGGCGTCGAACGCCGATGCAAATTCCGGCGCGGCGGTGTCCTTGCCGCCGTCGTAGAGAAGGCCGAACGGCGATTGCGCCAGTGACGTGAAATCCTCCTCGTTAAATTTTGAGTCGGTCAGCCCATATTCCGGCAGCACACGGTCGAACCAATGATCGGTGTCGAGGAAATTCAGCTTTCCTCTCACTTGAGAGAACCCGCCGTGACACTGCTGACAGGAATCCGCGACGAAGTATTCTTGCGCGGCCGAATTGGTTTCGGGATCCCGGTCGTCCTCATCGAACGTCGCTTTGAGATTGAAGATGATCGGTCCGTTTTCTTGAAAGGCGCCATCGATCTTTTCCGGTTTGCCGGCTGAATCGAGCTTAACGAACGGACCATAAGTCATGAAGAAAGTGGGCCGCTTGTCGCCAGTGTACGGGCCGCTGCCGAGTTTGCGTGTGATGATGACCTGGTTGAATTTGGAGACATTCCGGTCGGGATCGAACGGGGTCGCGGTTGCGGTTGCCTCAAACGTATTCTGCAGGACATAAAGCGTTCCAATACCGTTTCGAGTCGGCCGGCGAGCCCGCCTTCGCCTTGAACCTGACCAGCTTGCGCCAGCCGAAACCGCCGCCGGAGGATCGGTTGGCTTTTCCGCGACATCAGTGATTTTCGGCGCAAAAAACGGATCGCCAGGATTTCATCATTCGAGCCGAGCGCCATCAACTGCTGCGAGGTAAGGGCGTGAAGTCGCTCGACTTGACGTTCGTATGACAAAATATGCAAGCAGATCGGCGATAGACGTAGATAGGATCGCATCAGTTGGCTGCCCCGGAAAAAGCTGCTTCGAAATCACATCCTTGTAGTATGCGATCGCAGCCTGCTCGCTACGCCCTCCACACTGGAACTGTTTGAGCTGGAAGGCGTGTCCATTGAGTTGACTGCGAGGATGTCCGGCCGAAATCTCCTCCGCTCGGGAAATACCAGCCGCGAAGACGGATAGCAGACAGGCGGCGGACAGCCTGATGGAAGTGCAAATGAATATATTGGCCAGGGGCATGAACTGTCCTCCTGTTAGACGACTGGCGTCGATGTTGGTGCCTCCAAACCGAATCGGCGAAAAACTGCCTTCAGCGGGCTTATGAACGTGCCTCGCGCGGTACCACCGACGACAAGTCCAACAGCCCCGCCGCGACATCGCGTCGACGACGAGCGCACCGGAGTCTCCTCCGAGAGAGAAGGCCTTCTCAGCGCCACCGGACGAAAACGACATCGGCGAATGCATATGATTGTCCACCGGAGACGATCAGCCCTTCGGCTTGGGGTGTCCAACACCACCCCGACCGGTGTGCAGCGAGGTTGCGCCGTGCTTGCGTACGCTTTGATAGAGCAAGGGGCTCCATAAGAGGCCATTGCGGCTCACCGATCGCCGGGATCATGTTGGTGACGTCGGCTAGATGGTCCAAACGAGCGGACCGCCGCATCGAACTGTTCGGCTCGTCGCCTATCTGGAGAGGCTCGAAATCAGCCAGAACAGCAAGCCGTGTCGAAGTTGCCGACGGTGCAGGCGCTCGACGATCAAGTCACCAATCTCACCGGCGCCGGACAGCGCCAAAACATGACACGCCGAAGTATGTACAGGCCTCATCGCCGGGCTTTCGTACCAAGCAGCCCAGGGAGCCTGCCTTGCCTCGCACGTGGCTGATTCCGATGCCGAGATGCGCAGGCCTGGAATGAAAGCGCGGGCTGGCCGGATCGGGATCACATCAGTCGCTATTCCGGCGACAAACCGAGGGATTTTCTGATCGGAGTGGCGAGATCAGCCAGGGGAATTTTCGTCTAACATAAACCCGGACGGCTAGGTCACCGGTGATCTTCCCGGCTGTCTCCTTCGCACCGTATCCGATCCCAACGAGGTTCGCATTCTGTAGCAATCGAAACGTCGTCGGGATGTCATGGCACGATTTGACGCAAGGCTTTTCGCCACTAACCCCCTATCCGCGGCTATTCGCAAAAAAACAGCCTGTTCTTCAGCCGAGCATCATGTCGAAACTGCGTCCTTGAAACATGCCCACCCTGGCTCAAATTTGCGGCTGGGCGCGGCTAGCCCACCTCAGTAGACTGCCAGCGCTTCGACGACACTATGTTCGCTCCGGCTTGAGGATAAGGCGTCGTACATCTGCATTCTCTCAATCCGATCCCGTTGATCACTGGTCATGGCTGGCGTTTTCGCTGCGCGCTGTGCCTAGGGGAGACGAGATCAATCTGGATTGGGCAGTGATTCACTTAACCGATCGCTCCCTTGCCCACCGGCGGCGCTTACATCGGCGAATTTGGAGCGCGTTACCCGATACGAGCCTTCTTTGAACCAGTCCGATACCTTCGCGTCCATCACGATCCAGTCAATTGCTGGGTGCTTGCACCAAGTCGCGTTGGGCACTTCCTTGTGACGGTCTCCGGATACGCTACGAGAAGCGGCTCATCGAGGTTCTCGCCATTAGAAAACGCCACATCGGATCCTGGAAATTAAACTGGCGGAAACGCCGGTTGAAGTCACCGGCGATGATGAAGGCCGTGTGCTCCGCAACTCGCTCGTCGATGAATTCCTTCAACGGGAGCCGCTGCTGCCAGAAGATCAAGCAATCCGTATCGGTGCTCTGATCGGGCGCGGCCTGCGTTGAACAGCTCGACTTTAGGTGGACCGAGACCACCCAGACCGAAGTCCCAAACACGTCCAATTTCAAAGCCGTGCCGCGTCGCGTGTAGTGAGTGCCTCCGTCTTCATCAACATCGGCAATCTGAAGGCCGAGGATGTCCCTTTGCTCAAGGACTTTAATGTCATCTCGCTTGCGAACGACGACAGCTGCGTGGAATATCCTTCGAGGCTGCGGCCTGCGTGTCCTCGACATATCGAGACTCAATGAAAGTCTGATATCGGACGCGGGAACAGGCGAGCAACCGCCTCCTGGGTTCCGACCTCTTGCAGTGCGACTAC
Source organism: Mesorhizobium sp. C277A (assembly GCF_040324395.1). Lineage (NCBI taxonomy): Bacteria > Pseudomonadati > Pseudomonadota > Alphaproteobacteria > Hyphomicrobiales > Phyllobacteriaceae > Mesorhizobium > Mesorhizobium sp. C277A. Next base: position 4,588 of record NZ_JAMYVW010000006.1, read on the forward strand.
GTCAGCGGCCAGTCCTTCAGCGTAACGCTTTAACGCCTCGAAATCGGCTTGTTGGCGCTTTGTACCAATTCCTTCGCGAAGTTCCACGTCGACGTGGTGATGGAAATTGGCGATGTTCCAGCTTGCCAGACGAATATTTGTCTCGGCAAATGCAAGGGACGGAATACAGAATAAGATTGTGCCGAGATTGGAAGGTAGAAGGACGACGACATGGCGTCTGCTCTCCGATTGGGCTGTCAATTCTCCTCGCTACTCATCAGAAGCACCCACTGCCACGCGAACAAATGCTGCGTGGGCCTTCGTGCACTCCAGTCTTTTGCGACGAACCCGGGCTGACCCCCCTGCAGTTCGCGGAAGTGGATTGAAGCGTAGCCGCAGCGCCGTGACTCGGGCGTGACAAGTCGCTGGCACGGGTTGCCGACTAATTCCAAGGCGCTCCCCGGCTTGAGCAAAACGCGCCTGCATAGTCCGGCGGCTGAAGGTTCGCCCGATTGGGCCAGCGAAGGAATTCTCTTCCGTAGCCCGGCGAACTCTGCACTACCTTTTCATAACCGGCGGCAGCTGCGGACCGGCAATCAGACGACAATCATTCCGCTACCGGGGCTGTCACGCCCGAGTCACGCCGCCGACAGTAAGCTGTGACAGGCCGTGTTTTAGACGGTTCATCCATCGTCCGGTTTTCGGAGTACCCAAGGGGGAAGCAATGCTTAGCCGACGGTCAGTACTCAGCGTTCTCACCTGCGGAAGCCTCACTGGCCCATGGCTCTTCAATGCACTCCACTCGCGCGCCGTGGCGGGCGAAACGCGCACGAGGAAAAACATCGATCAGCTGACACCGCAGGAAGTCGCTGATTACGGCTATGCGATTTCGATTCTCCGGAAGCGGAGCGAGGTCAATCCGAATGATCCCGCCGGGTACGACTATCAAGCCGCACTTCACAACGCGGATCGCACTCATCCGGACGGCACGGTTGGTTCGTGCGAACATGGGAGCGAGGAATTCCTACCTTGGCACCGCATTCACCTGCTGCTCTTTGAGGATCTCCTACGTGCATCGGATCCTCCTCGTACCTCGAACATTACCCTCCCATATTGGAACTGGCAGGAAAACGCCTCGGGCAAACGCTTTCCGAAAGCATTCGAAGATACGGCTTCGCCGCTGTTTCATGCTGGCCGGTGGGGTGTTGACGCGGGACCGGCACAATGGGATCCCGCCGATATTGCCGTCGCGATAAATGAAGACGACTGGAATCTGTTTGCAGGGGACGCAAAGCCGGCACCGAGCTACGGCTATCTTGAGCTTCATGCCCACAACACCATGCATGGTACGATCGGCCCCACAATGGGCGATCCTGGAACTGCAGCCGAGGACCCGATCTTCTGGTCCTTCCACAGTTTCATCGACCTTACCTGGGCTCGCTGGCAGCGACTTAATAGCCAAACTGCCCAGAATGGCGCGGCTACCGTGTGGGTTGAACCGGAGAGTCGAACCGTCAACCAAATGATCGTCGCGACGATGGATTTGGGTTACCTGTATGAGTTCGATTTCGCGGCGGATGGCGAGGCCGAAATACAGATGGCAGGAACCCGAACAACCAACGCGCTGTCGCCCGATCGAGTTGGCCTGCGCGCGATGACGACTAGCGTGGCCGCCCCAACCAAGGAGGGCGCGAGGCGGTTGCTCAAGCTGGTCGGTGTGTCGCCGTCTCTTGAGGCGAGCTACGAAATCCTGGTCTATGTTCATCCCGCGGGCTTTGACCCATTAGCCGGCGGTCCATCCTCAGAACGCGACGGCTTCTTGATTGACCGCCTTGTGATTTGGAAGGGTCGCGCAGGACACGGCCACCATGGCGGCGCGAGCGTATATGTCGATCTGAGCAAGGCGAATGGCCGGGATCTCTTGGACGGCTGGCAGTTGACGGTCGTCACCTCGGCGCTACCCCTTGTACCGCCCGCCGAGCGCGTCAACCTTCAGGACTCGGTCAATGACCGCCTTGCTTCGATCTCAAATCTCATCCAGCGCCTTGAGATTGAGGAGCGGTAGATGGCCCGGACGCCGGTATTTGAACTGCATATTCGGCCGATGTTTCGGGTGATCGACTGGGCACACATGCTGCCCAAACGCATCGGACCGGATCCGATAGACCTTTGGAATTATGATTTTGTATGCGCGCACGCTGAGGAGATTCTTGTCGAGCTCACCAACGCCACGCCCATGCCCACCCGAATGACAGGAGGGCCTTGGCCGGACGAGTGGATCGCTGTCTTCGAGCGATGGACGGCTGAGGGATGCAAGAAGCTCACCTTGGCAGCTGGATCAAACTATAAGCTCCGGCAAGTTGGTCCAAACCTGGCCTTGAGCTGCAATGCGACGCTTGACGATGTGAGTTCGAGGGCCTGGTTTGACTTCACCGATCCAACCATCGAGACGCGGCGATACCGACTGGTAACGGAGCCGCTGCCGGCTGGCCAGGCGGGAACCCCTTTCCCAACCACGATCAAGGAGCAAATCTTGTCGACAACCGTTGCTTCGGTGGTCGTGGAGGACGCCGCGGGCTCACATGTTGTGGAGCGAAGCTAAGATGAGCGGTAAGGGTTCACCCGCCCGTTCCGCTGTGCTCGGCGTTCTGTTGCTAAGCATGGCAAGTCCCGTTGCCGCCGACCCCTCGGAGTTTACACCGACCTACGAGGAGAATGGGCAGCTTAAGGTTCCTGAAGGATTCGACACTTGGGTCTTTGTGGGCTCTAACCTGGGCTTGTCCTACAAGAACAATCTTGCCGCCATGACTTCGCTTGAGGCCGAGCGCGCGGTCGAAGCACTGTTCCACAATGTCTACCTCGATCCCCACGCCTACAAGGTCTTTGTAGAAACCGGAGAGTTCGCGGATCCCACGACCCTGGTTATGGAAATATTCGCCGCCGCGGACCGAGAACCCAAAGGCGTCCTGGCCGCAGGACAATACAACGGCGACTTCCGGGGCCTTCAGGTCGCGGTTAAGGATTTAAGCAGACCTGGCAGGCAGCCCAGCGGGTCCGCATGGGCCTACTATGTTTTCAACAACGGCGCCATGGTCCTGCCATCAGCTCCGGCTTTTCCGGATGTCGCGTGCGCCAACTGTCACAAGGCCCATGCGAGCAAGGACAATGTGTGGGTGCAGTTCTACCCCACCCTGAGAAAGCTGGCGTCTCCAGACGGGCAGGGGCGCTGACAACTTAGGCGGTGGCACCGCCGGCGCTCGGCGAGTGATCTTAACAAGAATCTTGGGGGCTGGTATGGCAGCGCGCAAAATTTCGCGAACAACGATCGGTAAGGCAAAGATTGTGGTGCGTCGTGTGCGCACGTGGCCCACGCCTAAGGTATTGTCATTCGGAGTGGGTCTCGAGCCGATCGTCAAAACCTCCAAGCCGTTGGCTGAGCGCATCGCCCGTTTGGCAGAGGAGGTGCCGTTCAGCGTCGCAACCTCGACGAAAAGCGGTGAGCCCATTCAAGCACAGATTGGCCTGCTGACTTCCGGCAATATCGATGCCTTTCGACCGCTTCCAGAGGAACGGGAACGTGCGCTCGAAAAACTTGAGGCCGTCGGCTGCACGGTTGTGCGGCGCGGCCGCTTCTCCGTTTCGATGCGCGGTCCGGCCCATGTTGTTCAGGAAATTATCGGGCAAAAACTGGTCGTGCAGGCCAGCCCGCAGCAGTCCCCATTGCGCTCAACTCGGATGTTCGCTGAGAGCTTTTGGAAGCCAAGCCCGCAAGATTTGTTTCTGGCGCCCGAAAAGTCATTGAGTGTTTCCAGCAAAGTAGCCGATGGCGTTGATCACTTGGTGTTCATTCCTCCTCCTCTGTTCTTCGCGCAACCCAGTGCAAAAGCGCCCAATGCAAAATTCCATTCACTCAATGAAGCTGCGATCCGCAAGCTGCTAAATGTGCGTAAAGGTGTCTCAGGGGCGGGTGTCCGCGTGGCGGTCGTCGACACAGGCTTTTTTCCGCACCCTTACTACACAAAAAACAAGCTCGCGCTGACGCCGGTAAAGACGAACTCAGCCCCGCGCCCGCACATCGACGTGGAGGGGCACGGCACGGCAATCACTTACAACGTCTTTGCGGTCGCTCCCGGTGCGGAGGTGTTAGGCTTCCAGCACACCGACCCCCCGCAGGATGCAATCGAGGATGCTGCCGATCAGGGAGCCGATATCATAAGCTGCTCATGGGGCTATGACCGAGAGCAGGTCTTTCCGATCCTCCAAGCGTCCCTTCTGGATGTCATTGCCGAAGGCAAAATTGTGCTCTTCGCGTCAGGAAACGGCCACTATGCGTGGCCGGGCAGTGAGCCCGACGTGATTTCCGTGGGGGGCGTTTACAGTGACGAGAATTTCGGGTTGGAGGCAAGTAACTATGCCAGCGGCTATATGAGCGGTATGTTCTTGAATCGGAGAGTGCCGGATGTAGCGGGATTATGCGGCCAGACCCCCCGAGCCATCTACATCATGATGCCAACCCAGCCCGCAAACGAAATGGACCGAGACTTAGGAGGCGCCGATTATCCTGCCGGCGACGGTACGCTTCCCGATGACGGATGGGTCGGCGCATCAGGGACGAGCTCGGCGACACCGCAAATTGCTGGGGTTGTCGCTTTGATGCTTGAGCGAGCCAAGGCAAAGGGGCGCACCCTGTCGCCCAGCGAAGTCAAAGCCATGCTTACCGGGTCATGCACACCGATTTCTCAAGGACGCAATGCAATGGGATTCCCGGCCGTAGGCCAGCCCAACAACGCGGTTGGATACGGTCTCGTCGACGCGGCCAAAGCCCTCGCACAAGTTTGATAACCAATCGCCTGCCATATGGCTGACAACCGTGTATGCTTGGTCGCCATGAAAGGTGACTGGTCATGAAAACGAGGGCCACGGTACGTGTTCGAATGCCGCCGGGACAAACTGGCTCCCAGCCAGTGCGGATGAAACTGGCTGCGGACGTATTGAAACAAAGTGGTTTCAAGGTACTGAGAATCGGCCGCATCGGAGTCAGTGTGGAGGCAGACGCCCAAGTGTTTAGGAGAGAGCTCGGTGTCGAGGTTCCTATCGCCTCGGGCACTATTGCTACCAATCCCCAACGGTCGGATCTTTCGGACCTCGTTGACCTCGTTGAGATAGCCGGCAAGCCACTGCTTTTTTAGCGACCGCGCCGAGTCTCAAACTTGCCGTGGTGACGATCGCTGCAGGCCAGCTACCCTGTAAAACGGTTTCCAAAACTCCCTCCCGATCGGCGCCTCCAATTTTCCAAGCCGATTCACAGAACGGTAGCCGACCTGCGCGCGCTGCAGCTGCTTGATGATCGAGTGAAGACGCTCGATCTCACCGTCGCGATCCTCGACGACATCAGCCGTGTCTGAGCAGCAACTTCCCTCGATTTGCTGCGTCTTTGCTGCGAATTTCACCTGGCCAGATGCGGTCGCCAGAAGCGCTGCGGCGTACGCCAATCGATCGCTTCGAGCAGCGTCGCGAGTTGCGCCGGCGACAGCGGCACCTAGCCACCTGGCTCCGCCAACCCGGCCACCAGAAGTTTCCACGGTCGATTCGCTTGGTGAACAGGCAAAGCCCCGTGCCATCCCAAAAGGGATCTTCAGGAGCGAGGTATTCTTGCCGCGGAACACGAACGGATGCCCCGAGAAGATCCTTCTTGAGATGTTCTTGGATCAGCGTGGCGAGGCCATCGTGCCCTTTGCGCATGTCGGTGTGAATGCCAGATGCGAACGGTAGGTCGGGGCTTTCGCATGTCAATGGGTCAATTTTTATCCCATACTTCGTCGTCTGCCAGAATGGAACATCGATAGCCTGATCGCCAGTATAGCAAACTGTTCTGTGGAAAAGAAAGAGAGAGAGTGTTTCCTGAGCCCATAAGATGTCCTGATGCCTCATTCAATCATGTAGGGCGAATCAAGGGCGGGCGTTATCTTGAAAAGGATATTGACGGCTGTCATAGCAGCACAAACTATGGTTTCCGGATGTGCTATAAGACCGTTGCCGGAAGAGGTGACGGGCGTTGATACGTTTGGAATCGTGAATCAAATCCGTTGTGAAATGCGCCAGAGCATTCGCAATACTCTTGTCGACTATTTGACTGGCGGGGAGGGGGTCGACGATCCTTCGCGGCAAATCGGACGCCAACTGAAGGCCTCTCCCGACGAAATTACTCGCTTCTCCCCCTCGGCGCTTACCGGCAATGCCAGAAAACTGGTGTCTCTATTTTGGTCAAGTGGTATCGCGTACAACTTTGAACTTGATATGAAATTGGACAACCAATTATCGGCATCTACATCGTTTCTCGATAAATTTCCCGCAAGATTGTTCGAGCTCGGAGTTGATGCCAGTTTGGATCGTTCCCGTCAGAACACGCGAGAATTTACCGTCACTGACAAAGTTGATAACTTAATCGCTCATCCGCCCTACGGGGGCTGTCGAGGCAAGATCGTCGGACCCAACTACATTTACCCGATCGCGGGTCAAATAGGCGTCGAGGGCATGCTGCACAATTTTGTCTACCTCAGCCTGCTCGGCAACTTGGCAGCTAAGAAAGACGCAACAGGAAGTGCACCGACTATTACTGAGACCCTGAATTTCGAAACGACGATTAGCGGGACGGCCTCCCCGAAGGTGGTGTTCAATCCCCTGCCAGAACGCAGCTTCCGGCTCGCAGAGGCAGGACTTGTTGCGGAAACAAAGCGCATCGACACGCATAAAGTTATCATCGGCTTGTCGATACCCGAGTCTGCTAACAGTGATTTCCGGGACGCCCGAGGCCAATACGAGGGGCAGTTCTTGTCAGCAACGGGTGACCCAACTTCACTAAACGCCGCGCGCGCTGTTGACCGCTCGATTGCGAGAAAGGCTTTCCAGACGGTTGTCCACATAAACACTAACTAGGAAGGTATCTCCATGTCCGACCAATCGGATCCACGCAATCTTGTCACGTTCATGACGGCTGACGAGCCTGTGTCGTTTGCGGCGCGGGATATATTTCAAGTTCTCGATATGTATCGCAGACATGGCAAGGAACAGGTTTTTCGCGATTGGTTGGACAAAAACGGCCCGGGCGGCAGCTTAGAGATCCTTCTTCCCAAGGATACGGTAAATGCGTTGAAATTGGCTGTCGCGTCGGATCCGGCGCTGAGAGACGATCCGATCGCTCAGCGAATCATGAACCCGCCCCAGGCGATTGAGGGTCTGGATACGTTCTCCGCCCATTCCTCGTGTTGCGGCTTCTCCTCCGGCGGTTAGGAGGAAGCAGACGCCCAAAGGGTCGACTACAGTTGATGGCTTCTCATCCAGGCTGGCGTCATCGGTACGTCGATCATAGATCCCCGGACGCTGCTCAACTTGGGAGAAACGGGAGATAAGCGCCGACCGAAAATGGTCGCGGAGCAAGGCTGCCTAGAAGGCATCCAGTTTGGGCTGGGGTTTCCTGGAAGCTTTTCGAACTTTCTGGGTCGCGCCTCAGCCCGAGTTGCGGGTGCTTATGGACAAAGTAGGATACTAGATTCGGCTTTTGATCGTGCGGAAGGCATCGACTTCTGGCACGTATTCCGCGGGCGTCAGCATCTCCTCCCGAGTTCTCTACGGTCTGAACGGCAGCCTCAGTTCGGCCGCTCCGATGATCGGTTAATTATCCTAAGAGCAGCCGTCAACGTGTAGCACTATGGTTCAGACACTATGTCGGCGCACACTTCACTACACCGTCCACCGTATCGCTGAGGAATATGTGGTTGACGTAGTGCCCGGTCGCCTCGGCATGTGAACCTGCAGTTGGCAGAAGCGTCTTGCCGGGATCGAGCAGCCGGCAGGCGACATACATCCCCAGAAGCGTGTATCCGGCTCCCGCGCGTACTCGCCGACGAAGTTTGGGTCGGCGAAGGTCTCATAGACCGCGATCCATGGCCGGGCCCGAGACAGAACAAATCAACCAAGCTTGTCGTCCTTGTCCCGGATCATCACCATCGCTGTCGCTTACCAGACGTGCTCGACTGTGCGTCAGCCCACTTGCGCGAGCACTCGTCGATACGGTCGAACGTATCGCCGCGTCCGTCCATATCCGCTACGAGCGCGACGCTGACGAAACCGGGTCCGCCCTCGACCGGTGGAAGCCGCCACGCCTCGTACCGCGTCACACCCTGTTTCGTGCCCGGAGGCGGCGTTGGGTTCGGACCCCATCGGTCCGCGAGAACGGGATCACGTCGGCGCAGTTCGTCGAAGTCGATCGTCCAACGATGATCGGTCACCGTGCCGAATGACGGGATGATCCGGGGCAGGAGGTAATCGCGGACGATGTTGTCCAGGTCGTGAAGCACTGCTGCGGGGGTCGCTGCGCTCGGACGTACCACCACCTGGAGAGCGACGGCGATCACCAGCGGACTGATGACCCAGTCCCACCGCTGCTTGAAGGCTGCGATCTCTTCCTCAACCCTGCGCTTGAAGGCCCCTGAGCTGCCCGGGGTGATCGGAAGGTCGCCCAGCTGAAGGCGCAGCTTGGACCGGCCGATCAGCAGCGCCCATTGATCGGGCGGCAGAATCGGCGTCGACCCTTCCGGACGCCCGTACATCCAACCGAGGACAGGGATGTCGATGCCGCTACACCCGAGCAGAGCGCGTTGCGCGCTCCAGCGAAGCATCTTGAAGTACGCGTCGTAGAAGTCGTCACCCAGCCGCTCGCGCTGCCCACGCTCATCGCGGATCAGGTTGCGAAGATCCTCCATAGCCTCTTCCTCTTGGTCCCACCGGTAGACGTCTCCATAATTCTCCATCTCGTCGACACGGATCGCTTCGGCCGCAAGCTCCATATCGTCGAGCAGCGCCGACAAGGGCCGGCCGGCCACATGGATCATCGGATAATCTTCGCCGTGCCGGCAGCTGACGGAGAGCGCCTGGATCTGAGCATCGTTCTTGTAGAGGAGGTGCCGACGCATTCCCGGCACCCCCGCCCGCCGTTTCCCGAGGAGATCCAGCAGGTTCTTCGCGATCGTGTGCGCCTGCGGCGCAGTTCGGCTGGTGGTCGCTAGGTCGATCTTCAGCGCGACGGGTCCATTGAACGGTGCCCGCGAGAAGGTCGCCATCTGTTCAGACACCGCTGTCTGGAACCGGTCTCGATCGGCGTCCCGCATCCTCTTTGACTGCGGCTCAATGTCATGCACCAACACACTCACGCCTCGCCTGGCGCGCTTGCGGTAGCGCGCGACCGCCAGGCGCTCGTCTCGAGCCCGATTGGTGCCCCGCCGCATCAGTTCTTCGATCTGGCTGGCCACGCTGGCTAACTCCCCCTGTGACAGCGCAGCGAACATATAATGATCAGGGGCGCTCCGCGACCTTGCGAAAATGGTCGACGGACGTGATGCCTTAACAATCGGCGATCTGCGCGCCTGCATCGCTCATGTCAAGCAGGGCAGTCGTGCCGCGTCGAGATTGGGGCCTCAACGCGCTTCCGGAGTGCGCGCTGGACGGTCCATGCGATTGGGAACGATCGTGTGTTGCAAGGCAGCTTATCGTAGATATCGCCCGGGAGCAGACTGGCGGCTTCCGGCCCAAATCTGCCTCGGGAAATCCACATCCTCGCGCCGATCGGTCAGATCGACGCCAACGGCCAGCGCGGGGTGGTTTGCTGACATAGTTGTCGGGACTGGGGTTCTGCGCTCGCTGACACGATTTCACAGCTCCTCAGGCTATTTTTTTGAGACGCCCCAGCCATAGGGATACCGGATTGGATCGATGGGTTGAAGCGCCGGTGTGTATCTCACCTGCAGCAATCCCTTCGGGACGATCAGCTCCTTTGCGAGTTCCTCCTCGAAAGCGTCTTGGCTTACGCTTCGCGCCGGCGTCGGTTCGCCTTCCTCCACTGCATATTCAGGATCGCTCAGGCTAAAGACGTTCACCGTGTCGACGAACACGCCCGTGACCAGACGGCCGCGCTTCTCGGCCTTCGTGACGACCGACGCGGATAGCATATGGCCTTTGCCAGGCACCCTGTAGAAATCACCGTGCGCTCCGATCAGGGTTTCGGCGATGAACTCGAAGCTGTCCTTGAACTGCGGGAATTTCTCTAGCTCGAACGCATCGCTGAACATATTGCCTTTAATGGCTTCACGGAGTTCACCTCTCGAGTCGAAGAAAATCTCGTAAAGGATGCCATCGAGCAGCGGACGGATTTTTTCAGGCTTCATCCCGCTAGTCTTGCCTAAGAAATTCCGGATATAGGCTTCTGCCGATCGGGCGCCGCCATGCGCAGCCTGATAGATGTTGCGGCCCAAGACGAAGAGCGTCTCGTCCTTGACCGTGTTCGCGAAGGTCGGCGTCAGACGGTCCATCGCAGGGTTTTGCGTGTACCAGTCCACGCTCTTCAGGCCTCGGATGATTTGGTGTGAGGTTTTGCCTGGATCGAGCACGAAAAGGCTGTCCGCGAGTGATGACGACGCATAGGTGGTTACGAAGCTCATGGCGCTCGTGTTGAAATAGAAATCCCCGGCCAAGGAAGTGTGTTCCCAGGTAATTTGCTTCCCGTTGGTATCGGCGGCGACGGTGTTGCGCACGCGCTTGAAGACAGTCTCGATCGGAGTATCCGGCACGTCAATATGTTGCAGCAGCGCGCCGGTATACACGCCATTGCTGGACAACCCATCGGCCGCTATATGACCCGGCGACGTCGCATAGGCAATGATCGTCCCGCGCGGAGCGAAAACTGAGGCAAGCCCTCGATTTGCGCCCGATCGATGCCACGCAGCCTCGAACGGGTTTTCACGACACGCATCGAGAATGATGATCTTCGTGTCCGCCTTCGATCGGTCGAGGACATCGATGACTTGGTTGAGCGAAAGGGACGAATATTTCGCCTGGTTTTCACCTCCTGCATCCGTATCACAGGCGAAAAGGAAGTTCTCGCCGTCAATCTGGATGCCGTGACCTGCAAAGAAGACCAGAGCTACGCCGCCCGGCTGTATCGTGCCTTGGAATGTGCTCAGCGCGGTGCGCATTTGGACAAATGAGCCATCAGAAACCGATGTTAGACCAAACCCGTATTTTTTTAACTTCCTCGCGATCGCCGTCGCGTCATTGACGGGGTTTCTGAGCTTCTTTGTGTTCTGGCCGGTATAGTTGGCATTTCCAATGACAAGTGCTGCACGCTGTTGGATCAAGTACGGCCTCGGAGGTCTCTGCAGATGCTGATTGTTGGCGATGTCAGTACCATAGCCGCTTAAACCGCCGGCTGGAACAATTTACTCGCGGGGCGAGCTCCAAGGGTGCCGCCGCGCTTGAACCTGTCGCGAAGTACAGTTGAAATCTCGAATCGCGATTTAGAACTACGACGAGATTTTAGTCAGTCGCTAATGCGAGCTAGTGAACGACCGCTTCGGGGGTTGGAAGTCGCCGTTGAAACCAGGTTACGCTCAACGACAGCTATCCTCCAGCAATGATCCAAGAGCAGACCGTCTGGAATCGGCCCCACAGCTGCCGGACAGGAAGGCGCCGCATACTGGTCATTGGAAAAGCTGATAAAGTATTCCAGGAGCCGACATTGTTAGCGCCGAGGTCGTTTGACGCGGTGGTGACCGTCGCGGCTAGAACCACTTCCCCTTCGCAAGCCGTTGCCGGACGAACGTCAGATAGGCCTCTGAGCTAATCGCAGTCTTCCGCCGGTTCCGTCGACTGTTGCAGAGCCAACATGCCGCGACGACGTTCTCCGGTGTATCCTTCCCCCATCACATCTGGCAATGAGGTGCTCTACCGTACATCTACTGGATCCACCTTCGGCGGCCGGCGACATTGACCTTTCGTCGAGCGCGCGACCATGATCGCTGACCGTTTCATCCCGTGAGTACAGCGTTGCAGTATGACTGAGCCTTTCCAACCCTTTCTGCAGCGTTGCGTTTCGGTCGATCTGGAAGTGGATCCTGCAACCGCCACCATCTTCGCTTTTGCGGCGGTGCGCGATGACGCTCGTCCCGCAATCCTGGCAAAGAAACGCGATCTCGTGGCGGCCCTTGACCGTCTGGGAGCAGAATCAGCCGAGGCCGAGCATCTGCTCGGCCACAACATCATTCGACATGACTTGCCTCATCTGGTCGCGGCGCGGCCTCGGTTGGCTAATCTTTTTCGATCGCCGATCGATACCTTGTGGCTCAACCCTCTCGCGTTTCCGCGCAACCCCTACCACCACCTGGTCAAGCACTACCACGACGGTCGCTTACAAGCGGGCCATGTCAACGACCCGGAAATGGATGCGCGGCTAGTGTTCCAGGTGCTACGCAATCAGTTAGCAGCTTTGACGCAACAGAACGCCGACCAGCCCGATGCAGTGGCGGCCTTTCATTTCGTCACCACGAGGATGGAAAACCCAGGCGGGTTCGACGCGGTCTTCCAGGAGATTCGGGGGGCTCCTGCGCCCGAACCATCTACGGCAAGGCAAGCGATTTCCCGGCTACTGGCGGGGCGCGCCTGCGAGAGGCGGGTCGAGCAGACGCTGAACCGCCTTTCCAGCCCGCAACTCGGATGGCCTATGGCCTATGCTTTGTCCTGGATCCTGGTTGCGGGCGGGGATTCCGTCATGCCGCCCTGGGTGCGGGCGCAGTTCCGCGAGGCGGCACTGATCGTGCGGCATCTGCGCGATACCGACTGCGGAAGCCCGGATTGCGCCTGGTGCAGAGAGAAGAACGACCCGATCCGCGCACTGTCGCGCTGGTTCGGGTTTGATGCCTTCCGCGCGCAGCCGGTCGACGATACGGGCCGCCCCCTCCAAGAGCGGATCGTCGATGAGGCGATGCGCGGGGCAAGCATCCTCGGCATCCTGCCGACCGGCACCGGCAAATCGGTCTGTTACCAGATCCCCGCCCTGTCGAAATTCGACAAGACTGGGGCGCTGACAGTGGTGATCTCTCCGCTGGTCGCGCTGATGGCCGATCAGGTGCAGGGCATGGCGCGGGCGGGCATTTCCTCGGCCGTCACCGTCAACGGAATGCTGTCGATGCCCGAGCGGCAGGATGCGCTGGACCGTGTGCGTATGGGCGAGGCGGCAATGCTGCTGATCTCGCCCGAGCAATTGCGCAGCAACTCGGTCCGCTCGGTTCTGGCACAGCGTGAAATCGGACTCTGGGTGCTGGACGAGGCCCATTGCGTGTCGAAATGGGGCCACGATTTCCGGCCCGACTACCGCTATGTCAGCCGCTTCATCAAGGAATCCGTAGGGGATGAAGCTGCTGCCCCAGTGCTTTGTCTGACCGCCACCGCCAAGCCCGAAGTGGTGCGCGACATCCGCGACCATTTCCAGTCACGTCTGGAGCGCGAACTGATGCTGCTGGACGGCGGCGCGGTGCGCACCAATCTCAGCTTCGAGGTCCGGCCGACGCAGCGCGGCACCAAGCTAGCCGATATCCTCGACGTGATCGAGGCCAGGCTGCCACAGGACGGCGCTTCGGGTGCGGTGGTCTACTGCGCCACCCGCAGCGAGACGCAACGCGTTGCCGATTTCCTCAAACAGCAGGGTTTGTCAGCGGAACGGTTCCACGCCGGTCTGACGCCCGAGGAGAAGCGCGACATTCAGGAGCGTTTCCGCATAGGCGACCTGCGGATCATTGCCGCGACCAACGCTTTCGCCATGGGGATCGACAAGCCCGATATCCGGCTGGTGGTGCATGGCGACGTTCCGGGCTCATTGGAGAACTACTTGCAGGAAGCCGGGCGGGCGGGCCGCGATCGCGCCCATGCCAATTGCGTGCTGCTCTTCGCCGCTGAGGATGTGGAGCGGCAGTTCTCGCTTTCGGCCCGCTCGCGCCTGGCTCGACATGAAATCGGCGCGATCGTCAAGGCCCTGCGGCGGCTGGACGAGCGGACGAAGAAGACCGGCACCGTGGTCGCCACCTCGGGCGAGGTCGTGCGAGCCGAACGCGATCAGGAGTTCGAGCGCGACAGCACCACCGACGATACCAGGGTGAAGACTGCGGTGTCCTGGCTGGAAGAGGCCAAGCTGCTGCGCCGCGAGGAGAACCGGGTTCAGGTCTTCCCCTCATCCCTCAGGATCCGCAACCTGGAAGAAGTCGAAGCGATCCTGGCCAGGGCCGCGATCACCGGCACCCGTCGGAAGGAGCTTCTGGATATCACCCGCCACCTGATGAACGCGTCCCCCGATCAGGGCATTTCCACCGATGAACTTGCCGGGATCAGCGGATTGACAGGGGGTATGCTGAACAAGGCGATGGCCGATCTCGAGGCGCTCGGGATCGCCCGCAACGACGTCGTGGTCACGGTCTTTGTCCATGTCGCCGTCGAGGGTCATTCGCAGCAGCGGCTGGCGCAGGCCACACGGCTTGAAACCGCGCTGACCACCCTGATGCGCGAGGCCGCCCCCGATGCCGAAGGTGCCGGAGGCATTCCCCTGCATCTGGCCGAAACCTGTCAGGCGCTCCGCAATCAGGGGCACAGCGCGGTGCGACCCGACATCGTGGAAAAGCTGCTGCGCAGCATGGGTCGTGACGGGCGCGATCAGGATGGTGGCAAGGGCAATCTGCGGCTGCGCAAGGCTTCGCGCAACACATTGATGGTGACGCTGCAACGGACCTGGCAGGCACTGGAACAGACGGCAAGCCTGCGGCGGCAGGGCGCAGAACTGTTGCTGGGGCATCTTCTGGGCAAGCTGCCGAAGGGCAGCCGCGGTAAGGACATCCAGGTCGAAACCACAATGGGCGATCTGCTCGCCACCCTGACCGGAGACGCCCTGCTGCGCGGCAGCGGCATTCAGGACATGACCAAGCTGATGGACCGCGCACTTCTGTGGCTGCACGAGCAGGAGGTGGTGACTCTGGGCAAGGGGCTGACGATCTTCCGGCAGGCGATGACGGTCCATCTGAACCCTTCGGGCGGCCTGTTCACCGTGAAGGATTTTGTACCCCTCGAAGAACACTACGCCGAGCAGACGATCCAGACCCATGTGATGGCGGCCTATGCCGAAAAGGGCCTTGCCGCGATGGATCAGGCGCTGCGGCTGTCCGAGGACTACTTCGTGCTGGAACGCGACGCCTTCCTGCGCCGCTGGATGCCCGGCAAGGGCGGCGAGATCCGGCGTCAAACCACCGGCACCTCCTGGAAAGCGATCGTTGAGGCACTGAAGAACCCAGTTCAGCAAGAGATCGTTGCCGACGACCGCGAACAGACCAGCGTCCTGGTCCTGGCAGGACCGGGTTCGGGCAAGACGCGCGTTCTGGTGCACCGCATCGCCTATCTGATCCGGGTCCGTCGCGAGGATCCGCGCGGCATCCTTGTTCTGACTTACAACCGTCATGCCGCCGCGGAGATACGCATCCGGCTGCGCCACCTGATCGGCGATGACGCGAATGCAGTGACCATATCCACATGCCACGCCCTCGCGATGCGGCTGGTGGGAGCGAGCTTTGCCGGAACTGCGAACGAGACGATGCACGACTTCGATGGGATCGTCATGGAAGCCGTGCGCCTGTTGAACGGCGAAGGGCTCAGCAAGCCCGAGGCGGAGGCACAACGCGACACCCTGATCCAAGGTCATCGCTGGATTCTGGTGGACGAGTATCAGGACATCGGCCCTGAGGAATACGCGCTGATCTCGGCCATTGCGGGCCGCTCACTGGACGATCCGGACCTTCAGCTCAGCCTTTTTGTGGTGGGCGATGACGATCAGAACATCTACGCCTTCGCCGGGGCGTCCATCCGCTTCATCCGGCAGTTCGAGGCCGACTATCGTGCACGACCGCAGTTCCTGATCGAGAATTACCGCTCGACCGGACATATCATTGCGGCGGCCAACGCGGTGATTGCGCCCGCCGCTGACCGTATGAAGGCGGGACACGACATTGCCATAGATCGCAGGCGCAGCAAGGCGCCGCCCGGCGGAGACATGGCGGCGCTCGATCCGGTTGCGCAAGGGCGAGTGCAGGTGCTGGACTGCCGAGCCGGTGACGTGGCGCAGGCGATGGCCGCAGTGGATGAACTCGTCCGGCTTTCGCGTCTTGATCCGGAGTGGAGCTGGTCGCGCGCCGCGATCATCGCGCGCGACTGGCGGCGGCTGGCTTCGGTGCGGGCCTATGCCGAAACGCTTGGTATCCCGGTGGAGATGGCAAACGAGAGCCTGCCCGGCATCTGGCGCTTGCGCGAGATGCAGCAGTTCATTGACACACTGCGCCGCGAAAATACGCGTCTGCTGGCCGTCCGTGATCTGATGGATATGCTGAACGCGATACCGTCCAATCGCTGGACGGATCTGATCGCCGAAGGCATCGCCGCTCTTGCGAAGGAGCTTGCGAACAAGACCATGCCCGTGCCGGACCTTGTCGAGTGGTTCGCTGAGTGGGCCAATGATGCCCACAGCGATCAGCGCGCGCTGCTGCTGCTGACGGCGCATCGATCGAAAGGTCTGGATTTCGAGGATGTCGTCATCCTGAATGGCGGTTGGGACAAGCCTTCCAAAGGCGAGGACCCCGATGCGCCGCGCCGCCTGTTCTATGTCGCCATGACCCGAGCGCGACGCAGCCTCGCGATCATTACTCAAGCGCAGCATCCGTTCGTCCAGCAGGACAAAGAGCATGTGCTGCGCCGAGCCGCGCCGGCTGTCGCCGACGGCGCGGCTCTTCCGACCGCGCTGTACCAGGTGCCGAACCTCAAGACCGTGGACCTGTCATGGGCGGGGCGTCTCAGGTCGGGCCATCCCTCCCTCGCCGCCATCTCGGCGGCGAAAGCAGGAGATCCGATTCAGATCGTGCGCCATGGCCCGCTCTGGGCGATACAGGACAAGCACGGGCAGGCCCTCGGACGCATGGCCAGAAGCTGGTCGCCTCCCGAAGGCCTCAGCTTTCTGCGCGGCGAGGTCGGTGCCATCGTGCGCTGGCGCAAGTCCGACAATCAGGAAGAGTTCCGGGTGCACCTTCACCGAGACGTCTGGGAAGCGGTTGTGCCGGAGCTTGTATTCGGCTGACAGTTGCCCGTGTGACGGTGGGTCGACTAGGACAGCTTCGCTCATTAGTTCACATTGTGCGATGTGATGTTATCGCGCATTTCTCATGGAAAAATCGGCAAAATGTCATGTTTGAGCCAGTTTTGAGACCTTTTCGTTTTCAGCCTGAACGCTCGCTTCGCGCTCCGTAAGCCTGAAAGCGGTCCGCCTGCTGTCCGCCCCTATGCTGTCGAGCAGCAATGCGCCTCATTCCGGTCGTTCGGCCCCCTTGGCAACGGCCCAAAAGCTGCCATTCGGCCCCTGCCACGATGTAAGTAGTTTTCCGAGTTTCATCATAGCTCGGAAAGGCTGGGACCTGCTGATGTAGCCTAGATTGATCATCCGGAATTGGTGAGAGGCGCGCTCTGTTCTTTTTTCGTTCGACCCTTGAAGCGATCGTTTCTGAAACCTAGATGCGGTTAATGAGCGGTAAATCACCGCGGGGCAATCGACATCATTGCATTCCAATCCATTGGCTGCGGCCGGTAGTAAGACCCGTCCACCAAGGAGGGCTGGTGTGAAATGGATCGATTGGAGGATACTGTGGGGAGCTGTGGCTGACGCAGTCATCGCAAATTGGGACGGGCACGACTACCAGGCGCGATACTTCTGGATTCACGCGTCGGGGCTTCGTGACCCGGAACAACACTTTGTTGTCGAGGTCTCATACGAGGCCGATGGTCCGAAAGGGTTTGACGATGTGGTGGTGCGCTATAGCCCAGGGAAATCGGGCCGCCGTTCTTTTGCGGTCGAGGTTGCCCACCACCAAGTCAAATTCCACGTCAGCCAGGAAGGGCGGTTCGGTTACAAGGAGCTGACGAACCCGGACTTTATCCATGCGACGCGCTTTTCAATCCTTGAGCGCCTCAAGGAGGCGGTCGAGAAGGCGCCAACGAATTCCACGTTCACTCTCGTGACAACCGACCGCATTCGCGATGATGATGACCTCCGGAAGTTGATTACGTCGAAAGACCGCTCGATCAACGTGGAAATTTTATTCGACGGAACGACCGATCGCAGCTGGACCGGTAAGATCAGAAAATGCTGGCGCGAGCACCTGAAGCTGTCGAGCGACGAAGAGCTCAAGACGATTGTGGACACATTCCACATCGTTGAGGGCCATAGGTCGCTCGAAGAGATGCGCGATGAAGTCAATTTTCACTTCCGTGGCGTCGGGCTGAAGGCCGGTGGAAACACGCTGGAATTCAGGTTCGATGGCGCGGCCCGAGCCTTGAAGGCGACGCAGCGCAACAAGTTGTCCCGAGAAGATTTCGAACTGCTTTGCCAGGAACAGGATTGGATTCGTGCGGGCGAAGACCGGCGGAATGTCGCCATCCGCTCGTTCGGTGATGGCCCGACCGATTATTTACTGGCCGCTCCGGAAAATCATCTGTCGCTGCTCGATCATTTCGACGAACGGCTGCTGCGTCCGGGAAATGATTGGACCGAGACGATCATGCCTGAGGTCCGAACATTCCTTGAGCGCGTGCGCCAGACGACCAAGGATATTCGGCTTCATCTCGATACCCACGCCTCCGTTGCATTTCTGGCTGGTTCGCTCTTGGGTATGAAAAGCGGCACTGGTGTCGAAGTCATGCAGAAGGGGCGCCGCGGCACCTCCGTCTGGCGCTCGGACGACAAGCTCACGGGGCCGTCGATGACGGTCACCTGTCAGGATATCGAGGCGGGCAAAGATGTTGCGGTGGCAATCAGTCTTTCACGGGACGCACTGGCGGACGTCGAGGATTATGTTAGCACCTCCTTGGGCAACGTTGGCAAGATTCTGCATTTCGCCGCAGCAAACGGGGTTGGCCCAGGGTCGGTAGCAGGCGGCACTCATGCAGCAGAAATGGCTGACCAAGTGTCTGACGTCCTGGTGGCGCTTAGCCTGCGCGGCGGCGCCAGGGCCCACATCTTCGTTTCGGCGCCAAACGCCTTTTCATTCTTCCTCGGCCAGCATCGGGACGCCATCGGCCCGGTGAAGGTTTACGAGTTCGACTTCACCGGGTCCAAGACCTACCACCCCTCCTTCCGGATTGGATGAATATGGAACTGAAGCCTCAATTCAATGAGTTTCTTGCGTCGATCCGACCGACCGACAGGCAGAAGGAAGACTGGAAGGGCGGGGCCTCGACCCTGCGGGCGCGGTTGGACGCGGACCAAGATCTCAAAGGGCTGGTCGTGGCTACTTTTCTGCAAGGTAGCGTCCGTCGTTCGACGGCCATACGGCCTAGCGGTGACAAGCGGCCGGACGTTGATATCGTCGTCGTGACCAATATTGACTACGAGAACACGACGCCTGAGCAGGCCATGAAGAAGTTCGTGCCCTTCCTTGATCGCCACTATGAGGGTAAGTGGCGCTGGCAGGGGCGTTCTTTTGGCATCGAGCTGTCCTATGTGGACCTGGATCTGGTCATCACCGCCTTGCCGAAGGATCCAGAATCCCGGGCAGTGATGGAAAGTCTCTACCGGTCCAATTCCGTATTGACTAACCTCAGCGTCGAAGAAGATCCGTCATGGCGTCTCAACCGGCAATGGCGCCCCTCGGAATTGGGTGAAGCTGCGTCAGTGCTCAACGATCTGGCGCCAAGCGAGTGGCGACCGCATCCGCTGTATCTGCCCGATCGCGACGTGGGAGAGTGGGGCCGGACCCATCCGCTGGCCCAGATCCAGTGGACGGCGGCCAAGAACCGTGTCTGCAATGGCCATTACGTCAAAATCGTGCGGTCCTTGAAGTGGATGAAGCAGGAGGGGACCGAAGAGTTTCCGAAGTATCCCAAAGGCTACCCGCTTGAACACATGATCGGTCACGTCATCAATGACGGCACCACGTCGATGGCGATGGGTGTCGTACAGGTCCTCGAGAGCATTCGCGATACTTGGGAATACGCGGCTCAGATCGGCCAAGTACCGGTTCTGCCGGATCATGGTGTTCCTGAGCACGACGTGCTGAAGCGCTTGCCGCTGGAAGATTTCCGGGCCTTCCATAAGGCTGCCAGCGAGGCGGCGTCCCGCGCTCGCGCAGCACTGGACAGTAACGATGCCCAGGAATCGGCCGAGCTGTGGCGCTCACTGCTCGGCACGAAGTTTCCATTGCCTGGCCCCCGCGGCGGCGACCGGGCGCCATCGGTTTTCAATACCCCGACCAAGCCTGCCCAGCCGCAGACAACGCAGCGATTTGCTTGATCTTGAACTCGCCCTCGGTGCCGCCAGCACTGCAGGAGGTGCTCTCGCTGCTTGAGGACGAGGAGCGCGTCATGGTCAGGAACAACTGGAGCAGTGTCGCGCCAGGCCGATGGTGGTTAGCCATTGATGCGACATTGTCCGAGCCGGCGACAGAATTCATGGCAACCCGCACCGGATGGCGCGTGGTGGTGTCATTCGTGCCCGGGGATAATCGCGTCGAGATTTATCCTTGCGCATCGAGTGGCCCCACGGTCACATTTCCGCATCAGCTATACAATGGCAAGCCGGCGGGCCGCGACCCATGGCGCACTGGTAAACTTTGTCTTGACCGGCCGGAAGCCACCTTTGGCAGAGACAGGTGGACGGGCGAACCCTCGGACATTGTTGAGAAGGTGATTTGGCATCTCAGTCGGTTGCTGATGTGGATTGATGCCGCTGCGACCGGCCAGTTGAAGCAGGTCGGGGATCCGTTCGAAGTCCCGCCGTCGCCAAGAACCTCTCGCATCCAGTGATTGGCTTTGACGAGGCGATTTCCGGTTTCAAGTCTTGGATGGAGATGGAGCAACGCTGGGGAAGCGTCTCCTTCATTGATATCCCCCATGCGCGTGCCAACAGGGTGACGGTTACTTTCTCGGATAGCGGCGGCACGATTGTGAAGACTATTTCCTGGGGAGCCTGGGCCGGGCAGGCTGCATCGGTTCAGATGGGCGTATGGTTGAGACTCGACAAGATACCTGTCGTCAGACCGTGGGGCTTGCCGACAACCTGGAGCGAATTGAACGCACTGATTGCTGAACAGGGGTTTGACCTGGGCGAGATCTTGCACTTCGCCGGGGTCCAGCTTCGCAAACGTACCCACAAGAATGAAAGCGCAACTTTGCTGTTGGGGTTTCCCGTCGAAGAACGGGTTGGGGATGGGCCATCGCGATTGCATTGGATGGCTATCGGCTCCGTGCCTCTTCAACACCGCCATTCTAAAATGAATGGCTTCCGTCCGATCGAAGCCAATCGTCGTATGCTGGACAGGGCGGTGGCCCAATCCCACGGCCGGCTCGATTGGATGAGGACCATGAACTGGACGTCCGATCAACTCCGCAGGCGTGGCCCCTCATCGGAAAAGCTTGGTTCGTCCAGGATCGCGCTTTTGGGGGCGGGAGCACTTGGGGGTGCGGTCGCGGAAAACTTGCTCCGGATGGGCAACCGCGATTTGGTCATCCTGGATGGGGAGAGGCTTGAGGTCGGGAACCTGACCCGGCATGCACTTGGGCTTGAGGCCGTGGGCCGGAACAAGGCTGTCGCACTGGCGGACGCGTTAAATTCGTCGATGATTGATGGTCGTACTGTTGGGCATGCAACGAACTTTCCCCCCAGCGATGAGTCTGTGATCGCCACTCTGCGAGCCGCCGACGTGGTGGTGGACTGCACCGGAGCGGATGATGTACTGCGTCGAATGGCCGATTTCGACTGGGGTACGGAGAAGATCTTTGTCAGCTTGGCTATAACGTGGAGGGCCGAGGGACTACTGGCCTATACTGCATCCGAAGTAAGCTTTCCCTACTTTGACGCTGTGGAACGCATGGCGAGCATGGAGACGCCAAGCCCAGCGCGCTCGGAGTCGACGATGGAAGGGATCGGCTGTTGGCACCCGATCTTTCCCGCCACTGCCGAGGACATGAGATTATGGGCCGCGTTTGGCACGCGATTTATCCGGAAAGCAATTGAGAGTCCGAGCCGGACGTTGAGCTACTATCGTCAACACGAAGACGGCCAGATCGAACTGGTTGCCACCAATGTCTGAGTTTCCTAAGGTCAAATACAGCTCGATCGCTCCTGACGTGTCCGCTGTGTTTGAGCTGCCTCTGCTGTCTGAGGTTACGAGGTTGGCCGGTCGGGCCGGCAGTGTTGAAACCGGCGGCATTCTTGTTGGGGAATACTTTGACGGGGGGCGCTCTGTTCGAATTACTGAAGTCATGGCAATGCCCGAGGATTCCCGTTTCGGCCGGGCCTGGTTCAAACGGGGCCGGAAGGGCCTCGATGCTTTACTTCGCGATCGATGGGGGCAGGGCCAGTATTACGTCGGTGAGTGGCACTCGCATCCTGGGGGCAGCGCCGAACCCAGTGGCTCCGACATTGCCGCGATGCGGAAAATCGCTGGCGACCCGTTGTATCGCTGCGAGGCGCCGGTACTCCTCGTCGTAGGCGGCAGGCCGCCCGACAGCTTCTCGATCTCATTTACTGTTTTTGTATCGGGCTCACCGCACCGGCTGCGATATGGTACACCGAGCTAGCACAGGAACTTTGCCGGCCACCGCCGCCTGATCGGAGACTATCACTGCTTACGGTTGCATCGCCCAAATGCAGAGGCGAAATGTGATCACTCTGCTCGATTAACATTATCCTTCTTCGAATGATCAGGATTGTCCCGCGCATATTCCCGGCCGTTAATTTTCACGACGTGTGCGCCTTGGTGTTCGCCACGCTTAATCTCGGCCACGACGCTTCTTCGAGGAACATCTTTTCGATTGCCGATGTCGTAATGTTCGTTCCGGCCCCCGGGGCCATCATTCTTGCCTTTGATCTTGGTCATGTCTCGTCTCCAAATGTCACCTGCTGCATCAGAGGCTCCCAGACAGGAAATTCGAGCCGTTGAACGCTCATGTCTGTATACCACTCACCCGGGCGAATTGCAGACCTTCCGCTTTCGGCCCCAAAACTGCCGGTCAGAAATGCGCCTCATGCCGGTCAAAGAGACCTTGCCCGCCGTTCCTCCATAAGCAGACATTGCAGACCTACAAGGACGTCGCTTTTACGCCCGAAGCGCCGCTTCGGTTGGTCCTTCAGTGACCTGGCGGCCCAAGGGCGTCGTCCTCCACGGCCCGACCTCGTCCGCAACTCACCGTTGCCAGCGGCTCTGCTCCTGGCCTTCCCGCGATGACCGAGCGGGTAGTGAAACATCATGGTCAAGCCTGAAAAGCAAGGTCCAACCTAGCCGCCTTTCCGGGCCTGCGTCATCATCGTCCAGCACTCCAGGATCCTGCGTGCGCCAGCCGGGACCGTCGGGTCGGCCGGCCGCACAGTTTTTCATCCCGCTGGAACATTGGCGAAGGAATGCAGTTGGTGTCGCTGCAGATGCCGCCGCGCGGTGCCTGTGGGCGATTGGTGGCAACACCTGATCGGCCGCCGCTCCTTTACGAGGCGGCTTAGCGTGTGAGCCAATCCTGCAGCAAAGGCCTAGGGATTGGAACGACCAACAGGAGGCAGTCATGAAGCACCAGACACTCGATCAACTCCAGTCAGTCGCGGACATCAGTCCACTATCGCCGGCTCTGCTGGCTACAAGGACGCAACGGATAGAGCGGTGGGCGGAACTGCTCTATCGAAATCCGACGCGCTCCCTTGTGGCTCTCACCGGGACTGAGCATCTGCATCCCTCTGTCCGCGGAGAAGCGCGCGCGGTCGGATCGGCGATCAGTGTCGCCTTTGACGATCCACTGCTGCGTGCATCGGGCATGCAATCGGATACCTACGGGGAAGCCAGACGCTTCTTCGAACTCTCCGATTGGCAGTTGCATGAGATCGTCTGCAGTTGCCACACCGGCGCCACCATGCAGGCTGGCTGGGCCGCCGGGCGTGTCCGCAGGGTCCTCAATGGGAGCAAGATATTGGCTTGGCTGAGAAAAGGATTCATGCCGCACTGAGACACAGCGCTTGCGCCTGAAGAAGCATGCAGGCTCCAGCAGAGATTGCGCCGGCTCCGCGAAGGCATGGCTGACCTCAATGGAGCAGGGCGGCCGAGTTGCTTGCGACTTCAGAAATGACGTTCACCATTGCTTAGTGGACCTCGTCAGGGTGATCGGCAATTTCGTGAATAGCGAGTACCAGCGCCAGTTTCGACCAACCGGTCGGCAGCGCCCGCGTGACCAAGCGGGGTTACTTATCCTCGGTGCGTCACATGTGCGCTTCGTCAGCGGTATAGCCTGCCAATCCCTCAACAGCCGTTTTGACGGCGAAAAGCTCGAGGCCTGAGGGGTTAATTTGACCCAGGAATCCCGAAAACGGACCTTGCGCTTTCGGCCCCAAACCAACCGTCATCATCCGGTAACCTTAATAGTGTCCTGGAAAGAAAGTTGCCCCCTCCGGGCCTACGACTTGGCGACGAGTTTCGGCGTTTTTCGACGGTCAGTATGATTTCCGGCGGTTGGAGATTTGTATCGGCCTTTGATGAACGGCCGCTGTTGGGTTCAAAGTGGATGGTCGCGTTATCGTATGGACAGCAGGCTTGCGGCGTCCCTCGGTTGAGTTCACCCGCGGGTTTTTGCTCTTAAGTTCATCCAGATAATCGGCCCACCACTGCATCATGTTGATGCGCTCCTCCCAGTGCTCTGCCCGGGCATAGGCGCGCCGAACGTCGTTGTTCTCAATGTGGGCCAGCTGCCGCTCTATCGCGTCCGGATGCCACTCGCCGCATTCGTTCAGCAAAGTTGATGCCGTTGCTCGAAAGCCGTGCGCGGTAGCTTCTTCCTTGCCGTAACCCATACGACGCAGTGCGGCGTTTAGCGTATTGTCGGAAATCGGACGTGAAGCCGATCGAACACTAGGAAACAGCAGCGATCCACCACCAGAAATTTCCCTGAGTGAAGTCAGGACGCTGATCGCCTGCTTTGATAGGGGTATGCGGTGCGGCCGTCGCATTTTCATGCGTGCTTCAGGGATGGTCCACACCGAGCTTTCAAAATCGAACTCTTCCCATTCAGCGACGCGAAGCTCCCCGGGGCGGGGAAACAGCAGCGCTATCAGCATCAGACCGGCCCGGGTTGTAGGCTGTCCGTCAAATGCATCGATCGCCCTCAGCAAACCGCCCAAGGCCTTCGGATCGGTAATCGCGGCGCGAGACGTTACCGTCGGACTGATGAGTGCGCCTCTGAGGGCGAAGGTCGGATCTGTCTCGGCGCGTGCGGTCGCGATTGCGTATCGAAACACGCTGCCGATCGTGGAGCGCAGTCGCCTGGCCGACTCGTATCGACCGCGAACCTCCACGCGGCGGAGGGCGGTAAGGATGGTGGCCGGGTCGATCTCCCGAATGCACTTGTCGCCAATTATCGGATAGGCAAAGTCGAGCAGCCATTTGACCTTGCTGATCGTCCGGTCAGCACGTCCCTCCTTCTTTAGTTTGTCAACATATTCGTCCGCGATTGAGCGAAAGGTGTCCTTTGCCGAATCGGCCTTCCGCAAGCTGCGTTCCTTTCCAGGGTCGACGCCAGCTAGCAGAAGCCTTTTAGCGTCATCGCGCGCCTCCCGTGCCTCGGCGAGAGAGATAAGGGGATAGCTGCCCAGCGCGAGCAGTTTCTGCTTGCCGTCAAAGCGGTAGGCGAGCCGCCAGAGGCGAGAGCCCGTGGGCTGTACCCATAGCTGCAGCCCGCCCCCATCAGATAATTTCACAAGCTTGGAAGCAGGGCGGGCATTTCGACATTTCACGTCGGAGAGGGGCATTCGTCAGGTCTCCCTTGGCTGTTTCGATACCATCAGGATGTCGAATACCAACGGAAATACCATCCCCCCGCCTCGTTGGACCAAATGCTCCTGAAGCCCTCCGTGTCCCGCTTAACCGCGCAATGCGACCGCAAAAGACCAACAATTCCAAGCGATTGCAGAAGCTGCAGCGTAGAAGGTTCGGTGAAAGGGAGTGCCGGGAGAAGGGGGGATGGTGCCCAGAGGCGGAATCCAAGTGGAGAAAATCCCGTTTTCGTTTCAGAGACTTATGCGAAGGTTGGCCGCATCTGCTACCAACAGAAATACCAACAAAATATTTCTGTGGATTGGTTCGGTTCCTGATATTTATCTCAATGCCTCGCACCTGCACCTTGTCTTTTCCGGTTCGGTCTAGATCCTTCTTGGTTATCTATCATCATGCGGGGGGGTCAAGTGAAGACCACGGCTGGCCAAGACGACTCAATGAAAACGATGGCCGCCTGCGGCCCTAATGCGCCCTGGTATCGGCCGTTCGTTCACGCAGCTTAAGCCTGGAAGCTTCCGTTCCCTGACCAGCGGACGTAGCCGGGCGAGCTTATTAGCGCCGCAGCGGTATCACTTAACCGGTATTATCAACGGAGCCGGGCGCCCGTGTACGGCATAGGTCAGGATCGCGTGGTGGTTGCAGAAGCATTCGATCGCGAACTCGTGTCGGACTCCGTTCGCGTCCGTCAACACGACGGTTCCGTCGAAAATCGGACCTCTCCTAGCCCGGCCGGCACTGGCCCTGAGAAAGTTCCAACAGAATTCCTGAGTGATCCCCGGAAACCGCGTCCTGAACGCGGGTGAGCGGATGAAGTATCGCACGTCCTTGCCGCCGGGGTCGCGGCCGATATCGTCGTGGTGCGGATGGGCGCTGACCATCCCGAATGCCGGCGTTTCGCCATCCCGCTCCTCGACCGTGCGCCATAACGTGGTGGTTATCGTATTGCCGTAGCGCTTGGCCAGATTCTGGATGGACTTGAAGGTAATCTCGACGTCGCGAGCCTCGCACGCGAAACGGTCCTGAAGGAACAGCAAGCGTGCGGCGGCGAAATTAGCCTCCGCCTCCACATTGGCGTGGCAGTTCGGATCGAGCGTGTACTGATCGTCGCCGAACAGGAAATCCTTGTGCCAGGGAATGAAACTATGCCCAACCTCATGGGCCTCGATCCATCGTTTCTTCGCGTCGGGAACCTGTTGGTCGATCAGGATGCGATTGCCGTCGGGTATCCATAAGGCGGAGAGGTTGGCCTTCTTGATCACGTCGATCAGAATGGTCGGACGGGCGATAACCTGCTTGCCCGCCACCTTCATCCTATGCGCGACTTCCTGCAGGAGCGTCGGATTGGACAAGCTATAGTACTTGAGGTCTAGCGCGAGCAACTGCCGGACCTCCGGGAGACGGAGGGGCGGTTCGGGATTGCCGAGTTCGCGGAGAATCCTGTCAACGAGTCCTCGGATGTCGTCCGCCTCATATGCTCCGACCGTCCCCTCCATCATCGGTTCATTTCTGCCCCAGCACCAGAAACTTGACGAAACTGTCCAAGACCTGTTGCTCGTGCTTACTGAGCTTGGACAAATCATCGGACTTAGCCGCGAACTTCTGGGCCTCTTCCTGCAGGACCTCGTCTCTAGTAACCGTAGCGCCAGAGAGCTTCATCAGCGCTCGTGGCGGCATCCTAAAAAACTCGGCCAACTGGTGAACGGTCCTCGGCCTGGGTTTGTAGTTGGGGTCCCGTTCGATCAACCTGATCTCGGCGGCCTCCACCCGCGCCTTTGCGCCCAAGGTTTCAACCGACAATTGGTCGCGTCGTCTCAACTGGCGTATGAAGACCCCGAAGGCGTGCTTCATTTCGACCACGTTGCCCGCGTCCGACACAAGTTCGGACGGCAGGAACATCCCTATATTGTCGATGGCTTCCAACGGCCATCCCGCGTCATGGTCCGTATCCGGATCGGACTCGATCTTTCGCCGGAGCCAGTCGCGTGAGATAAGCATCTCCATCATCTGCTCCTTCTGTTTAAGTGAGGAAGGCGCGCGCTTGTGCTTCGGTCATCTCAAAGTAGCGCATGCGCGTGTCGTCGATTTCCAGGTCGGTCATTCCAACCACATCTCGATACCAAGCTTCGGCCTGTGGCAAGGCGTGCAGGCCTACCCGTCCCCTGAATTCCTCTTGAACACTCAAGCTGATCGCGGCAACCATCATGATGCGCCCCACGCCCTTGAAACGAGGGGACGCATCGAAACGCGGTCTGTTCCAAGGCGCGGTAGCCAGCAGGTCCACCGTGACCAGCGGCTTGCCGCGTTGCGAGGGTTCTTTGGCAAAACCTGCAGTCGTCACGAGCATCAGGCCCTGTGTGGCACCTTCCGCCACGATCGCGAACGACTGCCGGTCAAGCCGGTTTGACGCCATGTCGACTTTCTCGGACCATCGCCAATGAGCGTCCTGGATGTCGTTATCGGCGAGGAATTGCAGGTTGTATTGGCCGGCGGCTTTCAGTTCCGCAATCCTGGCTTCCATGAGCGGGCGCCACGAGCCGTCTATATCGGCGACATTGCCGGCATCCGCGGGGCTGAGGAGATGGGATTCCGTGAACTTGCCGGTCCGACGGTCTAACAGGTCGTAGGTACCGATGAGGCTACCCGACATGGCTTCAGCTCAGCATCATGAGCTCGGCTTTTTCCTTGGTGGAAGGGTGTTCGAAGAATACCTTCTCGCCGCGTTCTATTCTGTCCGTGATGGATTGGTAGAGCCTGAGGGCCTGTCGGACTAGGGCGGTCTTGGACAAACCTTTTTCATCGGCGAGGCGATCGACTAGATCCATCTCCTGCGAACTCAAATTCAGCGTCATCGTACGTTTTTCAACCATAGGGTCCTCCTTGACGGCCGCGCGTTCATATCATTATCCACGAGGCTAGTCAACAATTAATAGCTACAGGTCACGTATTGACTAGCTAAGAAATAGCTACTATTTGATGTGATATCGAGACGCAGGAGAAACCAAATGAACGACAGCGATCCCATTCGCAGCATCCATATCGCCGGCACCGACCTAGTGTTCCGCGCGGTTCCCGTAAATGACCAGACCCCCTCAGGCGACCAGATCGCCCTCGCCGCGGGGTTTTCGTCCGACGATTACAGCTATGTCCTGCAGATGCGGGACAACGGCGAACTTGAGGACGTCCGCAGCCGCGAATCCGTGCCCTTGTCCGACGGACAGCGGTTTATCGTCGCCCTGAGCGACCGATCCTACCGGCTTGCCTTCGCCGGCGGCCCCCTGGATTGGCCCGCGCGCTTCATCACGGCCGGAACCTTGCGCAAGCTGAAGGGCGTGGCTGCCGACAAGAGCATCTATCTGGAAAAGACGGACGAGCCCGACTTTCCCCTCGATGAGGACGACGTCATCGACCTGGATGAAGATGGCGTCGAAAGCTTCAAGGCGGGCAAGCTTGCGGGGCCAAAGAAGCAGACCGTGCGCGTCAAGCACCTGGGTGAACTGGAAACGGTGCGCTTCAAGGTCGAGTCCGGTACTACTCTGCAGTCGATCTGGGACCGGGCCTACGAGGAGCTCGACGTCATGCGCAACGAGCGTGACGTGTTCCAGGCCGAGACGGACGTCGGGACAGTGAGCCTGATGGACCACCTCGGCCTTCCTCTCGAGACGGCCCAGCAGGAAGGTTTGTGCGACAAGAAGTTCGAGATCGCGGCCAGGACCGGGGGGGCCTGAAATGGCATCGCATGGCGTCCGGCCCACCATCGACCTGCAGGCAGGCACGCAAGTGCTAGGCCAGCACTTGCCGCGGGTGCTGTCCTTCAGGGGCCAGACGATAGAAGAGCTCGGCTGGAGCCGGCCATCGGACCGGACGCTGCTTGTCCCCATGCGCGGCACTTTCGGCGGAAATACCGAAGAGTATCTTCTCCGGCTCGATTTTCTTGCCGGTTCGGACTGGCCGCCCAGCGCCAGGTTCGTCAATCCGGCGACCCTTGACTACGCCGGCCTAGCCGAACAGCACCATCTGCCCCAACTGACCTCGCCGGAGGTCCACGTCCATCCGGCTTACCAGAACCCCAGCGGGCAAAAGATCCAGCTCGTGTGCTGTTCCGCTGTGTTCGAATACTACGACGTCAATCACGGCGGCGAAGACACCACCCTCTGGCGCACGGGCGATACCTTTAATCATACGTTGGTGGCGATCGAACGTGCTTTCCGCAACCACTATTCGGGAAGATTCGGTCGTCATGCAGGATGAATACCTATTGTGGCGCGACCCGGCACCCGGGCCCTATGTGCCGATCGGATCCGTCCTTCGCTTACCTCCGACTGCGATTTCGGCGACACGCGAACTGCTTCAGCGCGAAGGCCGCCGGGAATCGTGTGTTTTCTGGTACGGCGAGCGGGACGGCGATACCGCCCTTGTGCGATCGGTCCGGGCGCCCACGCAGCGATCTATGCCCGGAAACTATCATGTGGAGCCGGATGCGATCAGCGAAATGGTGCGCGATCTGCCCGAAGGGTGGAAGCCCTTGGCTCAGATTCACAGCCATCCCGGAATGGGCACGGAACACTCGCGATATGATGACCGCATGATTTCGAGCCGCCGGATTCTTTCGATCGTATTCCCGATATACGGCGTCCCGGCCGCGCCCTGGCCGCAAGGCGTCGGCGTGCACGAGTGGCAGAACGATTATTGGCACATGCTATCCCCAGGGCAGGTCCATGGCCGCCTTGAGGTGATCGCCGCACCGGCAGTGGACAGAAGGGATTTCCGATGAGTGGCTTGGCATTGGGGGATCGTCATTCCCGACCGTTGGATGGTTTGGGGGACGTCGCGTCGCCTAAAACGATCCTCATTCGTGCCGGCGACGTATCAGGGGCAGTCAATCGCCAACACCTTCTGGTCTGTCTCGTCAATCTACTGGCTAGGCTGCATGGCTTGGTCGGTTCGATCCGGGTCGCGGTAAAAGGCGAGATGACGGTCGTCACGCCGAACGGGGCCGGTCCGGCAAATGCCTTCCAGGCCGTCGAGAACCTCGCGTCCTGGGCCAACGGCGGGCGGATACCGGTGCTTCCACCCGATGGCGTGGAGGACTTGACCATAGATATGACCGGTCAGATGCGTGGAGGCGCGAGCATCTATGTTTGGGGAGAGGGGTGGAAAGCCTGGATCGGCTCCGCTCCGCGAGCATTCGGTGGTTCTTTCGGCCGGCGCGATTGCCTCGGCCCATACCTGGCAGCGGCCTTGGCAGCAGGCGAGGTCTTCAAGCACGCCAAAGGCTTGAAGAAAGGACGCTTCGCCCGGGATGACGCGTATTCCCTGTGGTCGGGGGAATCCGGCCGCTGGGAAGTATTGGAAGACGGTCCAGCCGTATCGGACACGCGCTTGCCCCCTTTGTATGTCGTCGGGGCAGGCGCCGTCGGTCAGGGGATCATCCAGGTGTTGGGCGCCAGCGAATTGGCAAGCTCATTCCTCGTTACCATCGATCATGACCGCCACGACCTCGAGGGCACCAATCTTAACCGGTGCTTTTTGGCCGGCCTCGACGATCTCGACCGACCTAAGGTCGAGGCCGTGGAGCGATACAGGACCTTCAGCGGACTGGGGGGCTTCGAACATTCCGGAACGCTTCGGGATTACATCCTCTCGAGCCGGTCAGGCCTGCATCCGAAGCTCGATCTGGCGGAAGCGCGGGACTCGTACGAACTCGTGGTATCGGCCGTGGACATCAATACGTCCCGTCAGGACATCCAGGGTCTGTGCCCCCGCGTCGTCGTGGGCGGAAGTACAGACGGCTTAAGGGCTCAAGCGGTGATATACGGCCTCGTCGAACAAGCCGAATGCCTGGGCTGTTGGAACGTGCCCGACGACGGAAGGGCCAAGGCCGCTGCCCGGGAAGCGGCCCTACGGGCAATGTCGCCGGAAGAACGACGGAAGGAATTGGCCGGACAGGTCGAAAACCTTGATGCAGCCTTGTCCTATCTCGCTTCTGCCGAGCCCAGATGCGGACAGTTGGGAGAAAGCGATGTCAAGAGCTTCGTAGACCGGATGCCTCCGGAGTTTTCGGCTTCGTTCGTGTCCATGGCGGCCGCCACGATGGCCGCAGCCAGCCTATTTCGTGTCACATCGGGATTGTCTTCAGATGTGAACTTGCAACCCAAGACAATTCTCCAGTTCAAGAACTTGTCGATGGCTAAAACGGTGACTGCGCGACGGAGCGGTTGCGCGCATTGCTGTGTTGTCCGTGAGGCCGGTTCTCCGGCGAAACTCGGCTAGTACTTGGCCGCGGTCGATAACTCGGTCCCCTTGGACACTACCGAAACATTTGGGCCCTGATACGCCACCACCCGGGCAGGCACGCCACCCCAGAGTCGCGTCGGTACCCTCATCGCTGAACAGACAACTGACCTTCTGGACCTTTGGTGCCGCAAGGTGAAGCGACACAGAGGGCGCTGCACTTGTTCAACGCTATCCATTTTTCGGCGGCTTCTAAGGCAAGGGTTGCCAAAAGTAGACGGTCGGCTCCCGGCCCCCTCCTGAACGTTTGTGCTCTGGCCAATAGCGGCCTGAGGAGAAACGATATGGGACATTCGCAGTATGACCTCGCCGGACAAGGCCGTCCCGGTAGTGTGCTGAGAGTTCTGCAAATTCGCTGAGAGGGGGCGGTCATAGCAGGCTGGTCATTGTTCACTTCACCTGATTCCCGCGAAGGAACGCCACCATGGCCAAGACTCATTTCTCTGGGTTCATTC
This sequence comes from Mesorhizobium sp. C277A, assembly GCF_040324395.1. Taxonomy (NCBI): domain Bacteria; kingdom Pseudomonadati; phylum Pseudomonadota; class Alphaproteobacteria; order Hyphomicrobiales; family Phyllobacteriaceae; genus Mesorhizobium; species Mesorhizobium sp. C277A. The sequence continues at coordinate 37,019 of NZ_JAMYVW010000006.1, forward strand.
CTCCCGGAATGTCCGACTGATTTGGTCCGACAGCGGCTTCACGATATAGGAAAGCGCCGTACGCTCGCCCGTCTCGACCATCGCTTCGGCCGGCATACCGGGCACGAGCGTCAGGCCCTTGAGCTTCGTCAGTTCCGCCTGCGGAACCGACAGGCGCACCAGGTAGTACGAAATGCCGTTTTTTTCATCCGTCGCCAGATCGGCTGCGATCCGGCTGACATATCCGTTCAATATCGGCGTGGTTCTCAGATTGAAGGCTGACATCCGCAGCACGGCCTTGTGGCCAAGCTGGATTTGGTCGATGTCCTTCGGGGTGATTCGTACTTCAAGCGCAAGATCGTCGCCTTCCGGCACGATTAGCATGATCGGATCGGCGGGCGTAATCACTCCGCCGACCGTATGAATTGCGAGTTGTTGAATGGCGCCTGACTGCGGCGCGACGATATCGATCCGCCGCAGTTCCTGCTCAACCGCCACCTTGCGCTCAACATACTCCCCGACCTGCGCCTGAACCTCTCTGAGCTCCTGGCCGACTTCCGACTTGAAATCCTGATCGATCTGCGGGATCTGCAGGCGCGTTTCGGCTATGCGGGCTGCCGTCTGTGCCTGATCTGCGATCTTCTCACCGCGCTCGCCACCGAAAGTGGCAACCTGGACCTTCAGGCTGTTCAACCGTTGGTCCGAGACAATGCCTTGCTTGCGCAACCCACTTAGAACAGCAATTTCCTTTTGGAGAACCTCGATCATTTTTTCACAGGCAATTTCCTGCGCCTTGAGTCCTTCGATCTCGTGGTGATATTGAGTAATGCGTTCCGCCAATTGCGCCTGCTTCCCGTCGCGGGATTGCCTGCGGAATTCGAACAGCAGCGTCTCGCTATCTATTGCCGAAGCTACGTCTGGAACATCTCTTCGGGCGAGTAGCCAGTCCGGGAAGGCGATTTCCGCGAGATCGTCACGCTCAGCATCGAGTCGTGCCAGGTAGGCGGCCAGCTCATCGAGCCGCTTGGTGACTATGGCGAGATTAGCGCGCGTCTGGGTAGCATCGAGCCGCATGAGGATGTCGCCGGCTTTTACTTTATCCCCTTCGCGCACCAGGATTTCTCCGACCACCCCGCCAGTCGGGTGCTGCACCTTCTTGACATAGGAAACGACGACAAAGTGTCCGGACGCTACAACCGCACCGGAGAGATTCGTGAAGGTCGCCCAGGCTCCGGCTCCTCCCACAAAGATCACGCTCGCCAGAAGGCCCGCCACCAGGTGGCGGCGAATGGAGCTTGAAACGTCATTGTTCTGATCAATGCCGGACACCGGTATCCTCCATGTCAGCGCGCTCTGCCACGTGATCCTGTGTAGACTCGATGGCCTTCAGGACTTTGGAACGCGCACCGAATGCTCGCTGCCGTCCACCTTCCATCACCAACACCAAATCGACGGCGCTGATGACGCTCGGCTGATGGCAGACGACAACCGCAATGCCTTTGCGCTCGCGCACGGAGGCGATCGCCTTAGCGACTGCAGCTTCGCCTTCCGCATCGAGATGGGTATTGGGTTCATCCAGCACAACAAGGAAAGGGTCTCGATAAAGGGCACGGGCAAGACCGATAAGCTGACGCTGCCCGGCGGAAAGTGCCGATCCGACCTCACCGACCGGAGTTTCGTATCCGTGCTCAAATCGGAGGATGAGTTCGTGGGTGCCCGCTGCTTTCGCCGCGGCGACAATAGCCTCAGGGTCAGGATCATCTTCAAAACGAGCGATGTTTTCGGCAATGGTGCCGTCGAACAGTTCAACACCTTGTGGCAGATAGCCGATATGACGGCCTAGTGCTTCCCGGTCCCATTGATCGAGGCTTGCGCTGTCGATGCGAACCTTCCCGGCGACCGGCGTCCATGCGCCGACGATGGCGCGCGAGAGTGTCGACTTGCCCGAACCCGATGCGCCGATGACCCCAAGTGCGCTTCCCGCCTGAATGGCAAACGCAAGGCCGGTCACGGTCAGCTTGCTTTCACCGGGCGGAACGATTGTCACGCTTTCCAGGCGCAGTTCGCGTTCAGGTGCAGGCATAGGCACAACAGGAGCGGTTTCAGGAACCTTTTCCAAGAGGTCCTCCAGCCGCGCCCAACTCTGGCGCGCAATGAGGAAGGGTTTCCAGCTTGAAATGGCCAGATCGACCGGAGCCAGCGCACGCCCCATCATGATCGAACTGACAATCATGACCCCGGCCGTAGCCTCCTGCCTGACGACAAGGTACGCACCTACGGTAAGAATGGCCGATTGCACCTGCAGGCGCAAGTCGGCATTGCAACGCGCTGCTTGCAGCAGACCATTGCGTGCCATGTTGTGGGCAACGGTATCGCTTATCGGCCCTTGCGAGAGAGTGTTGGCAAGGAGTGTCAGAGATGTGAGACCGACCGCCCCGATAAGTGCCGTCATGCCGATCCAGAAATGAAGGAGGAAGCAAATGCCAAGATAAAACAGCATCCATGGCAGATCGAAGAACGCTGTCGGACCGTTTCCACCTAAGAAGCCGCGAACATTGTCGAGATCGCGAAGCGGCTGCAAGCCGTCGCCCGGCATGCGCGTTGAAAGCGGAAGGCGAACGATCGCATCGTGAACGCGTCCGGAAAACTGTCCATCGAAACGCTCGCCAATCCGCAGCAGCACGCGGGCGCGCAAAATGTCGAGCAGGCATTGGAACGCATAAAGCCCCGCAGCAAGCACGACGAGCCCCACTAGAGTGGATACGCTGCCACTTGCCAGAACGCGGTCATAGACCTGAAGCATGAACAGCGGCGAGATGAGCGCAAGCACGTTGACCACGCCGCTGATCAACACAATGCCCCAAATCGCGGAAGTCAGAGGGAAGGGTCTCAAAGCTGAATCCTTTAAGGAATGGTTGTCACGTAAGTCTCCGGAGGCTGGCGACCCAGCTCCCTATATTGCTCCCCGACCGGCAACCGACTGCATCCGCTCGCTGGTTCAGGATCAGTGCTCCGCCGAATATGTTTGGTCCCGGCATTTAATGGAGCGGGTCAACAACACCGTCCGGCTGAAAGTTTGGAAGGGATTCATCGTGGTCGGCCGCAAGGGCCCGAACAGGCTTCCGCCTCCACACCTTCAGTGGGATTTCGGTGCACGACCAGCGCGACGCGCAGGGCTTCGTCACTGTACACGCTGACTGCTCCCGGGCGCCCCGGCCCATGGCAAGTAGCGGAAACGGGAAAGCGCCCGCCCAGGGGGGCGGGGCGGGCGCGGTTCCGTATGGGTTTTCTGGATCAAACGAAGGTGAAGTCGGACGCGGTCAGGCCCAGGTCTGCCACGGTGACCACACCGCCCAGGTGGGCGAACTCGTGCGCGCTGCCGTCGGCGGTGACATAGGCCAGAGTTGCGAGTCTGTCGGTGTAGCTGCTTTGGTAGACAATGATGTCGCCGGCGTGCTCGCCGGAGATCGCACTCGCCGCCTCATTAGCAGAGTTGAAAGATTCGCCAGTGATCACCACGACGTGTTCGCCGTTCGCACCCGAGGCCGCACCGCTGTAGAAGCTGCTCACCGGTAGCCGGACTGTATGCTGGCGTTGTTGACGAAGTTCGCGCCAAAACCATCGTTGTAGAGGCCCACCGCATCGAAGGCGAACTTGTCCTCCGCCGGGTTGAAATCGGTGATAGTGGTAATGTCCGACGTCGACCCGACAACCCCAGGCACCGGATTGTGGAACTGGAACACGAACGTGTCACTGTCGCTGCCCCCGGTCAACGTGTCCTGGCCGTCACCCACGTAGAGGACATCCTGGCCGGGTCCGCCGCTGAGCCTGTCATTGTCCTCACCGGAGACGCGCGCGTTGAAGCGGCCGTTGTCGCCGGAGAGATCGTCCCAGCCATCTCCGCCGAAGATGCGGTCGTTACCCTTGCCGCCGATGGCTCGGTCACTGCCCGCGCCACCCGAGATCTCGTCGTTGCCGCCACGACCGTCAAGCCAGTCACCGCCCTGGTAACCCTCGATCCAGTCAACACCCTCGGTGCCGAGGAGTGTTTCGGAACCCGGGCCACCTTCGATAATCTTTGCCATTGAAAATACTCCTAATGATGCCCCTGCCTGAGTCGTTCATATTCGTCATCGGACAATTGGAGAAATCGATTGCTTGGATAGGCATACATTTACGAAATGGATGCATTCTCGTTCACTTCGCCCTTCTGCTGAGCAGTTGCGGGCTCGCAGGCGGCGGGGACACGCCCCAGGCAATCGGCCCGAACATTCACACTCAAAGAACGGTCCAGGAAAACTTGGCAACCGGTCGTCCTGGTTGGGCCGCCCTCGGAAGAACGGGCATGGGGCTGTGTTGCCGAGTCGCGCCGGCACTGCCCATTGCGAGCAATGGAACGTTAGGGAGCGCGTTCGCGCGAGCCGAGATCGGAACTGACAGGCGCACCAGGTAGTACGAAATGCCGGGTTCACCAGGATTTCTCCGACCACCCGCCAGTCGGGTGCTGTATCTTCTCACCAGGAAACGACGACAAAGTGTCCGGATCACGCTCGCCAGAAGGCCCGCCACCAGGTGCCGGCGAATGGACTCGAAACGTCATTGTTCTGATGAATGCCGGACACCGGGATCCTCCATGTCAGCGCGCTCTGCCACGTGATCCTGTGTAGACTCGATGGCCTTCAGGACTTTGGAACGCGCACCGAATGATCGCTGCCGTCCACCTTCCATCACCACACCAAATCGACGGCGCGGATGGCGCTCGGCCGATGGGCGACGACAACCGCAATGCCCTTGCGCTCGCGCACGGAGGCGATCGCATTAACGACTGCAGCTTCGCCTTCCGCGTCGAGATGGGCATTGGGTTCATCCAGCACGACAAGGAAAGGGTCTCGATAAAGGGCCCGGGCAAGACCGATAAGCTGACGCTGCCCGGCGGAAAGTGCCGATCCGGCCTCACCAATCGGAGTTTCGTATCCGTGCTCAAATCGGAGGATGAGTTCGTGCGTGCCCGCTGCTTTCGCCGCGGCGACAATAGCCTCAGGGTCAGGATCATCTTCAAAACGAGCGATGTTTTCGGCAATGGTGCCATCGAACAATTCAACACCTTGTGGCAGATAGCCGATGTGACGGCCTAGTGCTTCCCGGTCCCATTGATCGAGGCTTGCGCTGTCGATGCGAACCTTCCCGGCGACCGGCGTCCATGCGCCGACGATGGCGCGCGAGAGTGTCGACTTGCCCGAGCCCGACGGGCCGATGACCCCGAGTGCGCTTCCCGCCTGAATGGCAAACGCAATGCCGGTCACGGTCGGCTTGCTTTCACCGGGCGGAACGATTGTCACGCTTTCGAGGCGCAGTTCGCGTTCAGGTGCAGGCATTAGCATAACAGGAGCGGTTTCAGGAACCTTTTCCAAGAGGTCCTCCAGCCGCGCCCAACCCTGGCGCGCCATGAGGAAGGGTTTCCAGCTTGAAATGGCGAGGTCGACCGGAGCCAGCGCACGCCCCATCATGATCGAACTGGCAATCATGACCCCGGCCGTAGCCTCTTCCCTGACGACAAGGTACGCACCGACGGCAAGAATGGCCGATTGCAGCAGCACGCGCAGCGACTTTGAAATGGCACCCAGCCCACCTGCCACATCCCCAGCTTTCCGGTTGGCGGCCAGACACTTGGCATTGGCCTTTTGCCATCGGGGCAGCGATCCGCTTTCCAAGACCGAGAGCTTGCACGACCTCGGCATTGCAACGCGCTGCTTGCAGCAGACCATTGCGTGCCATGTTGTGGGCAACGGTATCGCTTATCGGCCCTTGCGAGAGAGTGTTGGCAAGGAGTGTCAGAGATGTGAGACCGACCGCCCCGATAAGTGCCGTCATGCCGATCCAGAAATGAAGGAGGAAGCAAATGCCAAGATAAAACAGCATCCATGGCAGATCGAAGAACGCTGTCGGACCGTTTCCACCTAAGAAGCCGCGAACATTGTCGAGATCGCGAAGCGGCTGCAAGCCGTCGCCCGGCATGCGCGTTGAAAGCGGAAGGCGAACGATCGCATCGTGAACGCGTCCGGAAAACTGTCCATCGAAACGCTCGCCAATCCGCAGCAGCACGCGGGCGCGCAAAATGTCGAGCAGGCATTGGAACGCATAAAGCCCCGCAGCAAGCACGACGAGCCCCACTAGAGTGGATACGCTGCCACTTGCCAGAACGCGGTCATAGACCTGAAGCATGAACAGCGGCGAGATGAGCGCAAGCACGTTGACCACGCCGCTGATCAACACAATGCCCCAAATCGCGGAAGTCAGAGGGAAGGGTCTCAAAGCTGAATCCTTTAAGGAATGGTTGTCACGTAAGTCTCCGGAGGCTGGCGACCCAGCTCCCTATATTGCTCCCCGACCGGCAACCGACTGCATCCGCTCGCTGGTTCAGGATCAGTGCTCCCGCCGAATATGTTTGGTCCCGGCATTTAATGGAGCGGGTCAACAACACCGTCCGGCTGAAAGTTTGGAAGGGATTCATCGTGGTCGGCCGCAAGGGCCCGAACAGGCTTCCGCCTCCACACCTTCAGGCGCGTTCATATTCGTCATCGGACAGTTGCAGAAATCGATTGCTTGGATAGGCACACATTTACGAAATGGATGCACTCTCGTGCGCTTCGCCCTTCTGCTGAGCAGTTGCGGGGTCGCAGGCGGCGGGGATCGCCATCCATGCCTCCTCTCATAGTCGAGGGGGGGCAGTTTCTCAATTTGGGGACAACTCAGACGTCCGGTGCTCTTAGGCAGAGGAATCATACGAGATCCCTCCTGCAACATCATTTCCCGCATCCACAGGCTTGCCGGATCACTATTGTGGAGCGCAGGCCATTGAACGGCCTCCGTGAATGCGGGAGGAAGTGGCGGCGGAAGTTTGACAATCCGCAGGGGTGTTGTTTTTGCGAAATGCTGCGCCAGCCGTAAGGGCATGGTCCCGATGCGGCTGGTGCCTGATACAACGGGCGGGATCAGGCTAAAGCCGTGTACGACAACTTCGATGCGTCTCTCGAAACCGTGCTCGAGCAAATACCATTCCTCCATGGAGAGCTGCCGAGTGTCCCCGAATTTGAACACAACCTGCCCCATCGATAAGTATCGCTCCAATGTAAGTGGCTCTGACAGCTGCTTGTTCGTGCCGCAGCCTACGCACACGAGCATATCTTCGACAGGGCTGCGCGAGGATGTTTCGACATGAATACTTCCGGCATAATTAGAAAATCAACGTCGCCGCGCCGGAGAAGCTCCTCGGGGTCGTCGGAAATAGGGAGACATTCAAAGCGGACGGCGGGAGCTTCCGCGCAGCACGTTCTACGATCTTCTTAAAAAAATACGAGCGGATGTAATCGGAAAGGATAATCCGGAAGCGACGATCCGATTGGGCTGGGTTGAAGGCGTCCCAGGAAATAATCGATAGCTGGATGTGCAGCAATGCCTCCCTGACTGCTGGGGCGAGCCCCTCAGCGCGAGGTGTCAAATGAGCTCGCGGCCGCTCATCGTAAATAGCTCATCGCTGAAATAGGCGCGTAACCGAGCAACGGCGGCGCTCATTGCCGGCTGGCTCAGGTTAATACTGCGGGCCGCCGCGGTGACTTTACGTTCCCTGACCAGAGCGTCCAACACAACGAGGAGATTCAGATCGAGTCCCTTAAAACGCATGTCTTGATCTAGGCGGCGTGTGAATGGGTTGCGACCAAACATTCAATTCGAATGGTGAGTAGCGTCAACGCATCAGCCTTCGACGAAAAAGAGCATCGAAAAGAAGAAGGGCAAAAATGTGTATATGCAAAGCGCGCCGATATGCAGGCCCATTTTGGTCAATCGGACGGCCAAGCATCGCTGGACGAATGAGGTCGATTGCATGTGCGAGCGGTAATAAGGAGGCAGCATACTGAAAAGCGCCGGGCAATTGGTTGACCGGAAACATCGCGCCGCAAAGGAACAGCATGGGTGTAATAACAAGCGTATTATAAAATATGAAATATTCCATAACTGGGCGCAAGCGCCGTGACGACCATCGCTAGACTCGCGAAGGCGAGCCATTGAGAGCGATGACTGGCAGCAAGCAGAGGATGGATGGCCACGATGCGTAGCCGAGCGTGGTGGCAACAATAGTGATTGCTGTGCCCGCCATGAGG